>CAVOHG010000001.1:0-679700 GCA_963695655.1 uncultured Acidobacteriota bacterium
CCGTTCCTTGGGGGCTCGGACAACTAAGGCGCGAACGGCCCATGAAAACTGTCACGCCCCTGCGATGCCGGCGGCAGTAGAATGGCCAGCCTTTCAGGCGTACACCGACGTTATGGCAGAGACACCCGACCAACAGGTCACGGAGTTGCTTGCGAGCTGGACGGAGGGCGATCAGGACGCCCTACACCGGCTGCTGCCATTGGTCGAGCACGAACTGCGACGGCTCGCGCGGCGGCAGATGGCGGGCGAGCGTCCGGGTCACGTGCTGCAGGCCACGGCGCTCGTCAACGAGGCCTACCTGCGGCTCATCGACATCCAGCGTGTCCGCTGGCAGAAGGGCGCACTTTTTTGCCGTGGCGGCGCGGCTGATGCGCCGCATCCTCGTCGACGCGGCGCGCTCGCAGCAGTATCAAAAGCGCGGTGGCGGCTTCGAGCGGGTCACCTTCGACGAAGCCTTGATGGGATCGATCGACACTCCTGCGCAGCTGGTCGCCCTCGATGACGCCCTCGACGCGCTCGCCGGGGTTGCCGAGCGAAAGAGCCGTGTCGTGGAGCTGCGTTATTTTGGCGGCCTGAGCGTCGAGGAGACCGCGGAAGTGCTCAAGGTCTCTCCCGAGACGGTAATGCGCGACTGGAAGTTTGCCAAGAGCTGGCTCCTCCGCGAGTTGTCCCGCAATCGCTGACAGGCCGTCGCAGCGCCGGCGCCGGCACCGCGGATCGTCAACGCGGGGTCTGACCGGGCAGGTCAATCAGCACGATATCCGAGTTGTCGCGCAGCCGGTCGAACACGATCCGCGTGCCGTCTGGCGTGATGTCGAACGTTCCCATCGCGTCGCGGTTCGCCAGCTGTGTGAGTTGCCGGCTCTTCATGGACGGTGAGATCGAGCATCCAGAGCTTCTGGGGCACGCGCGGTTCCCTGCATGTAAATCAGTGAGCGGCCATTCGGCATGAAGCGGACCCGTTCGCCGTCGCGTCGGGTCAGAATCTGCGGCAGGTCGACCCGGCTGCCATCGGCCCGGACCGCCAGCAGCGGGGCAAAGGCTGACACGTTCGACCCGACGTAGACGATCAGGCTGCTCCCGTCGGGCGACCATACCGGGTTGCGTGCCGGCCCGGTGAGCAGCCGCACTGGACTGCCGCCGTCCACCGGCACCTTGAACAATCCGTCCTGACCGCCTTGATTGCCGCCGACGACGATCCACTTGCCGTCCGGCGACCACGACGCGCCACCGCGCACGTCTACGCTGTCCGCCAACGTCTGCAGCTCACCGCCGTCGGCCGCGAGCACGTGCAGGCGCAGCTTTCCGTCACGCCGGATGACCAGCGCAATCCTGGCGCCGTCGCGCGACGGCGCCGGCGACGCGAGCACCCCACCGTCGCTGCCCTTCCAGAGCTCGGTCGGCGGCCCGTCGTCGAACCGCCACACGCCATCTCCGGCCCCAAGCGACGAGAGGTACAACAGCGAGCTGCCGGCGCATCGCGGAGCGCTCGCCTGCGCCGTCGAGAGCGACAGCAGCTTCGCGTCCGCCTGCTCGGAAGGCGCGTCACCGGAATCGGCACCGTCCACAGGCTGGCGGCAGGATTCGCCACCGTCGCGACAAGTCGCCGGCCATCGGGCGTCGCAGCCAGCGACGTGGTACTTCTCGACGCCGAAACTGATCCGTCGCGTTACCTTGCGCTCGGGATTCGAGCGCCCACATCCAGGGGCCCGAGCCGTCGGGGTCGTGTGCGACGTAGAGGAGGGTGCGGTCGTCGACGGGCGCGAGCGACGCGACATCGCTGCTCTGCTGCGTCAGCCGCTCGGGCTGTACCGCCGCCGGCGGCAATCCTCCAGACGTCCATCTCCTTGGTTGCGGGCGTGCCGCTGACGAAGTAAATCCATCGCCCGTCCTGCGACCACACGGGGAAGTGGTTGTGCTCGTTGCGGCTTCGCCGATACAGCAGCCGTGCGCTGGCGCCCGTGCGATCCGCGACGTACATCGAATCGCCGTCGTCCATCAGGTGATAGACGATGCGGCTGCCGTCGCGCGACCAAGCAACAGTGACGGTACGATCGGTGAGGAACGGGCGCGGCGGCCCGCCCATGATCGGCATCAGGCGCAGCCGTCGATCGGGGCCACCGGACAGCCAGACCTCCGAGCCGTCCGCGGTGAAGCCGCAGCTCGGGGTGTTGGTGGTGGTACTCGTCGTCCATGCCCTTGGTCAGGTTGTCGAATCGACCGGTACGAACCTGTCCGAGCCAGACGTCCAGCGGCCCGTCGCGATCGGAGCGGAACGCGACGAAGCGGCCGTCAGGGGAGATTGCGGCACTTCGTTCGGTGCCGTCGAAATTCGTGAAGCGGGTGAAGAGTGCGTTCTCGAGTGGGTTGGTGGCGGTCGCCGCAGGCCTCCGGAACATCCACATCCCGGTGATGACACTGGCACCGACGATCGCAGCTGCGGCGCATGAGCACCCACGGCGACGATTGACGCCCGCCTGCGGCCGCCGGCGCGGCCGCGTCCGCAAGCGCCTCTTCCAGCTCGGCGCGTGCATCCCCCATGTCCCGCATCCGCCGCACCGGGTCCTTGTGAAGACATCGCCGAAGCAGCTTGCGGACCGCGGGCGGAGTTGCGGCCGGTACGCGAGACCAGTCAGGGTCTGTACTCGAGGACGCGCGCAAGCGTATCGGTCATCGTGTCGCCGCTGGAACGCGCGAGTGCCTGCGAGCATCTCGAACAACACGCAGCCGAACGCCCAGATGTCAGTGCGCTTATCCACGGGCTGGCCGCGCGCCTGTTCGGGGCTCATGTAGGCGGGCGTGCCGAGAATCCGACCGTCCGCCGTCTTGTCGAACGATGCGGCAGGATCCGCGGCGGCACCGTCGAGCCCGTCTCGTGAGGGCCGCGCCAGTCCGAAATCCAGAACCTTGACGCGCGCGTCACCGGCGACGCGACCGCTCGCCCCGGCGCCCTGCAGCACGATATTGGCCGGCTTTAGATCGCGATGGACGATGCCCTTCGCGTGCGCCGCATCGAGGGCCTCGGCGATCTGGCGAGCGATCAGCAGCGTGTCAGCCACAGCCAGCGGCCCGCGCTCGAGGCGATCGGCGAGGGTTGGGCCTTCGACGAGCTCGAGGACGAGCGCCGATTGGCCGTCAATCTCCTCGAGGCCGTAGATGGCGCCGATATGCGGGTGATTGAGAGTCGCGAGCAGACGTGCCTCGCGCGCGAATCGCGCGCGCCGTTCCGCATCCCCCGTGAAGTGGGCCGGCAGTATCTTGATAGCGACGTCCCGACCCAGCCTGGCGTCGCGAGCACGATACACTTCGCCCATGCCGCCGGCACCCAGTCGCGCGATCACCGCATACGCGCCGAGGGTGCGCCCGCTGAGGCCACGCTGTTGGGACGCGCCGGAATCGGTGACGCGGGCCGCCGGCGTTTCGAGGAACCGCGCCGTTGCGGACTCGTAGCCCAGCAGCGATTCGAGTTCCTCGCACAGCGCCGTGTCGTCACCGCACGCCTCGCGCACGAACGCTCGACGATCCTCCGGCTCGCGGTCGAGGGCAGCGTGGTAGAGCTCGGACAGACGGTCACCTGACTCGGGCGCCATGGGTTCGGAGGGGCACATCGTGCCGAATGGGCCGGAGGGAAGTCAAGTGCCCCAGTCGGACCTTGACGGTCGGAGCGGCGGCCACTCATCGGGATCGCGGACGCCGCCGCGAACCGTCGCGATCGAGACGGCCCTGGGGCCACTGATGGACAGCGAGAACATTTCTTCCTTGCCGTCAGTGGGTCGCCAAAGCGTCAACTGCGTCGAGCCTTTGTCCCGCGCCTGGCGCACCGTCCAGGCCTGCCGCGCGGCGGACCCGACCGTCAGGCTGCCGCGCCGGCGAGCGCTGTTTTCCCGCGCAACGCCGGGGCGACGACGGCTCTCTATGCCGCCGTTCTCGCAGCCGGCTATGGCGTGCGCAAACGCGATGGCACCATCATCCGCACGGTGACCCCCGGTCACGGCATCGTCATCGAAGAGTTCGACGTCGTGGCCATGGCGCGGCTCTATGGTATGGACTACAGCGTCACGCTGCAGCATCTCGCTTGGCGAACATGCGGCTCACCATTTTTTCAAGATTTTCTTCGGAAAGCTCCGATCTCGCCGTGCGCGCGCCGGCTGCGCACGCCGGGAGACGCCAGACTGATCCCGTTCTGAGCCTGTTCTGCCCGAAGTAGTAGACTTGCCGCCGAAAAAACGACGTTGAACGTCTCCTGACGAGAAATGGTTCTCAACAACAAGCCCTCGTGCCGAGTTCTTGTCAGCCGGTGCATAGCTGTGATCGCCACCGCCATCGTGGTGGGTGCTGCGGCGCAGCCGCCTCGCACCCTTGGACGTGCGGGTTGACGTCCCTCCGACGGCCTTCACTGGAAGCGACGGCCAAACACACTTGGCCTATGAGCTGTTCGTTGCGGGACCGCACGCCGCGCACGATCGCGCATGCCTGGCCAGAGCACGTCCCAGCCATGTCACCGCGATTGTTGATCGCAGCGGGCACGAAGTCGCCCAGATCGGTAAACCCGGTCAGCGAATTCCACAGGAATCCGACCGCTGCAGGATGAACCCCAAGGGACTCCGTGCACTCCAGGCGATAGCCTGTCACAAAGAGCAGATAATGCGCGCCGAGGAGAATCATTATCGCCGGAAAGAACCAGTTCAGGCGATAGAGGCCCACCGGAAGGAGAAGCGGCATCGACAACGGCAGGACGAACGCGATCTGTATGCCGAGGGACGACAGGGCGTTCGTGGAGCTAACTCGGTACTCGCTCACCGGTGGCCCTGATCAGCCCCTGCGTGACAAGGAAAATGAGAAATCCGCGGCCACCAGCATGATGATTGACGCACAGGGGCCGCGCCAGACTGCCAGGCCCGCCGACTTGAGCCACGGGAGACCCGACACGAATTGCCCGTAGAATCCTCCGACGAACCGTGTGCGCATCTCAAGCTTGGGCCTCGCTGATCGTCATGGTGTCGCTGTCGCTCTTCTCGCGCCGCCGCGTCTGGCGCTCGACGCGGGGTCGAAGATGGAAGGCCAGCTGCTGGAGTTCAAGTCGGTATGGTCGGTAACCGCCGATGGCGCGCTGGTGACCGTGTCCTCAGTTCCTTATTTCCAGAACGGCGGTGCACCGATCACCACGAAGGCCAGCTACAAGAAGGACTGACGCCGCGGGCCGGCTCGGTCAGCGCCAGAACAGCGCGGCCATGAAGATGGCAATCATCATGAACGCCAGCGCCACCTTCACTGCAGTCCCAATCAGGAATCCGATCCACGCCGCAACTCCGACGCCGGCCGCGCGCTTCCATTGCCGATGGACGCTCAGCTCGCCGAGGACTGCGCCTACGAGGGGACCGAGGAACACTCCGGGAAGCCCGAACGGGATGCCGAGGAGCGTGCCGAGGCCGGCGCCGACCACCGCGCGCGGGCTTGCGCCGACGCGCTTAGCGCCCAACGCTGCAGCGACGAAGTCCACCGTGTAGCTGAGGGCCGCGACGAGGCCGATCACCGCCAACGTCCAGCCGCTGACGCGGGTGAAGTCGTCGGCCCACGCCGCGAGGAACAGCCCCGCGAAGATCAGGACGTGCCCGGGTAAGGCGGGAAAGACGATGCCGGCGATTCCCGCTATCACCAGCACCACGCCGACCACCCACAGCAGAATGCTCATACCACGGTGCGCGCTTCAGAGCCGAAGAGTCCGTACCGACGATCCTAACTGTAAGCGCGAAACCGTTTGAAGGCGCCGGCAGGCCGAAGCGGATCCGCGTCGGTGATTCTCGACGCCTCCTGGACCGTTCCTGGATCGGTCACGGCGAACGCCGCACCCGCCACCGGCCGTCTGCTTTTCGGTTAACGTTCGCGTTCGCACAGCCACGGCGGTGGTGATCGGCTCGGGAGACATCATCGTGCAAAGCATTCAGAACTAGGAGTAGCGCGAGGGCACACACGCTGAAGATGCGGTCGCATTCGGCGCGACTGCACCCGCACGAAGTCTTGGGACCGATGCCGTCACACCGTCGCAAGGCGGTGTGACGGCATCCCAGGCGTGCGATCGCGGGAATCCTGCTGGCCCACACTGTGTGAACGGCCACGGCAAATGACCCCAACCCGCCGCTGCCGTAAGCCGTTGGGGCGACCCTCGCATCCTTCCGGTGCCGTCACGGATGTGGGCTCTCGTGGCCCGCTCACGACAATGGTTCGATCGTTTCCGGAGCAGGTGCGAGCCCGAGCGATTCGACGAGCAGGAAATTCAACCCGGGCAGGACGACGAGCACCGCAAGGATAGCCCCGGCTCTCCCACTCCGTGGCCAGCACCAGCAGGCCGAGTATCACCCAGCCGACCAGCGTCACCGCGACGCCTTTCGTCGAGAACTCATCTCTCCGATGACGCGTCGGGATGAGGACGACGAGCCAGGTCGAAAGAGTGGCCCACGCAGCTGCTGTCAACGCCGCCTTTGGTCCGGTCCTCACGCCGCAGCTCCTCGAGTCCTCCCCCACCAAATCGCGCCGCGGGTGAGCTCTCGCCGGAGAGATCGAGTAATGAGCCGAGTGCTGGACTCGCCTTCAAGACGGAATTCAGCGTCGCAATGCGGTTGCCCGTTGGTGCGAGGGTGGCTTCGAGCGGACCCCGCCAAGCGCCATCGCGGCCGGCGCGTACGGTGCGTCGAAGCCGAGTCACCCACATTGCGCGCGGCCGCGCCGGGCCTCGCGGGGTTGTGGGCTGCTTCTCAACGCCCGCGACCTTTGTCCACTCCGACAATCCGCCAATTGGCTGGGAGCGGCGAGGAGCGGGCCTTCGGACCCCGGCGTAGGGCACGCGCTCGCGGCGACCCGGATCGCCGATCCCGCCGCCGTGTGGTTGCGCGGGGCGGGGGGCCGACTCAGGACGCGCTCCTGTTAGCGTGTTCCGAAAGCCGCAGGCGAAAGGGGGCGCCCACCCGGGCGGTCGCAGCGAATTGCCAGCGCCCGCGCGAAGCACTGGAACAGGCGACGCCGTCGCTCACACGTTCTGCGATTACAGTTTTGTAAGGTCTCGCACGATTTCGTTGGCTGCCTCCGCCTCCAATGGCCATCAGCGATCCTCGGAATGCCTCAACATCGCGGAAAGACGCAAGTCTGTGCAATCCCCTGCCGTGGTATGCCGATTGCGCTAACGCACTCGACAGGGCGATCCGCCAGACGGAAACCAGCGCCCGAAGCCCGCATCGTTAATTTCCTCGTTCTCAGGGAAACCGAATGTTGTTCCAACCGCATGGCGGAGCTCTGCTCGCAACGGTGGCGTGTGCGGTAATGCTTGGCTCCCAGCCCGCAGCCGCACAGACGTCCACGCTCCCGGCTGGCTGGACCAGCCGTGACATCGGAAATCCGAGCGTCGCGGGCAGCGCCGGCACCGCGGCGACAACTACCGTTCGCGGAGCCGGCACCGATTTTGGCGGTTCCTCCGACCAGGGCCAGTTCGTCTATCAAACGACGTCCGGAGATGTCGATCTCCGCGTCCGGGTTGCGGATCTGGAGAACGTCGATCCCGCTGCGAAAGCGGGGCTGATGATTCGCGCGTCGTTGAACGCGAATGCCAAAAACGCGTTTATGTTCGTGTCGGCGGGGCAAGGGCTCGCGTTGCAATCGCGTGCACAGGTCGGTCGCAACACCGTGACCGTTCGCGGCCCGAGCGGGACGGCGCCAGCGTGGATACGGCTCGTACGTCGAGGCGACGTGTTCAACGCCTACAGCTCACTCTCCGGTGCCGATTGGACGCCGGTCGGCACCGTAACGGTCAAGATGAGCGCGACCACCTACGTGGGCCTCGCCGTGACGAGTCACGACGCTGGGCGCACGGCAACCGCACATTTCACCGGTCTCGCATCCGGACCCTCCGCCCCACCGTCGGTCGCGCCCCCCTGGTCAGCAGGGGACATCGGCACTCCAGCGCTGTTCGGGGCCGGAAGCGGAAGCGGCGGCCTCTTGACGGTGACAGGCGCAGGGACGGACATATCGGGTTCGTCGGATCAATTGCAGTTCGTCTATCAGGCCGTCACGGGCGATACGCAAATCGTGGCGTTGGTCGCGCGCCTGGAAGCGGCCGACGGGTGGTCCAAAGCAGGCGTCATGATCCGCGGATCGTTGGCGGGCGAGTCAGCGCACGCGGCGATCTTGGCAACCGGCTCCAACGGGTGGAGCTTCGCACGCCGACTCGTGGCGGGCGCCTCGACGTACGCTACAGGGAGCGCCGGGGCCACTCCCGGCTGGGTACGGCTGGTGCGCGAAGGCGACCTGTTCAGTGCGTACCAGTCGGCGGACGGAAGTCAGTGGACGCTGGTCGGCACGGACACGATCGCGATGCCCGGTACCGTCTACGTGGGCCTTCCGGTCACGAGTCACAATCCCCAGGCCACCGCCACGGCGACATTCAGTAATGTGGCGATCAGCACGCCCACGAGCAGCAATGTGGTGCCGACGGTTGCCATCTCTGCCCCTTCAAATGCCGCCTTCACGGCGCCGGCACAAATCGCGATCAGCGCCACCGCGGGGGATGTTGACGGTACCGTCATGCGTGTGGATTTCTTCGCGGGCACGCAGGCGGTGGGAATGGCGACGGCCAGTCCGTTCACCGCAACGTGGAACAATGTGCCTGCGGGTACGGTACGTGCTCACCGCCGTTGCCACCGACAATGCCGGAGGGACCGCCACCTCGATGCCCCTCCCGGTGACCGTCGCGGCCGCGGCCATCAGCGCACCCATCACGACGCTGGTCTTCGTCGCGCCGACCGATTACGCGACGAACGTGGACTCGTGCATGGTCGAACTGCGACGATCCCTCGACGCGGTGACCGCGACGTCCGTCGCCAGCCTGAACCTGGGCAAACCCAACATCGTCAACGGCGAGGTATCCGTCGATATTTCCAGTCTCGTTGCACCGCTGCCGGCAGGTTCCTACTACGCCATCGTCGTGGCGACCGGCCCGGGCGGGTCGACGCCGAGTAGTCCGTCTGGCGTGTTCTCGCGATAGGCGTCGCCAGCCGGCGCGCCTGATACCGGACACCCGCTGCATGCGCCGGAGGGGCGCATCGTGACGCGCGGGGTGACGCGATGACGCACGACATCCGCGCGCTCGCCCCAAGCGGAACTCGTGTCCAAGAGGGCGCGATGGAGGCGGAGCGCGCCGTCGGCTGGCCCGTAACAAACGCAACGCCGACGCTGCCGCGTAGCGTGCTGGTTCGCTCCCGGATCCTAGCGTGCGCGGTCCCTCGGTTCCGGATCGGTGCCGTTCTGGAGCGAGCCCCCCAGGTTCAGCTCCCACGAACGCCTTGCGCTCATGACTCCCCCGGCGCCTGAACAGTGCGCTCGGCCAAGGTGGGTTTGACCTGCTCGCCGCTGGCGGTTCGCCGTGTTCGCGAGTGATATCAGGAAGGCGAGGAGTGGGTCGGGCTGCACCCTCGAGGACAGGACCACCATGCAGCTGTGGTGAATTGGCGCCGAGCGACGCCCCACGAGAGGCGGCAGATCGCGACCACCCCGTCATCGAAGGTGATGTTGATCCCGTCGCGCGGGAACTTCTCGCAGCTCGCGACCGCGCAAAATCACACGGTCTCGCCGTCGATCGCTGAAATGCGCACTGAGCTCTCGGCGGATGCTCGCCTCCGGCCTTGTCTGAAAGTTTACATATTCGTGATCAACCGGAAACCGAACGGCGGTTCAAACGATTGGCGGACTGAGACTTACGGATCGGTCTTTCGGGGAATAGGCCTTGCGTTGCCGCCAATACCAAGGTCGTCACCGACGTCGAGAGGCGGATGCGGAGGCACCAGGCGAGAGGGACTGAAGATATACCCGGCGCCAATGCGCTGCCAATCGCTTGTACTACCTGAAGTCAACATCAACGCTGACCCTGCTAACCGCGCACGGCCACGGCGAATTGGGAGACATTTCCCGCGCCGAAGCGGTATCGCGTATTGCACACGGGCTGGTCGTCAGATGCAAAGCGGCATCTACTCGGTGCGGCGCACGGATACGCCTGAATGCGAACCCCTCGAACTCGTCGCGGTGAGTGACGAGGGCTGTGCGATTGGATTGAGCGAGGAGAATGACATGGAACGGTTCGTTGCCCTTGTCTTGGCGTGGTCGCTAGTGAGCTGCATCCCACTGTCGGCACAGAAGCCGAAGAAGCAGAAGGGGAAGTCGCAGGACACCCAAGTGAGCGTCGTCTTCATCGACGCTCAACGCGAGGCCGCTCGCTCTTATTTCGTGGAGGAGCATGGGCGAGGCCACTGCCCTCCCGGCTTGGCCAAGAAGAACAACGGGTGCCTGCCCCCAGGACAGGCAAAGAAGCGCTATGTCATTGGGCACTCGCTGCCGCACGGGATAGTTGTGGGGGAGGTTCCGGTCGAGCTATCTGTCAGGATTGGACCCGCTCCCGCCGGTTATCGATACGGGATTATCGACGGGGATCTGGTCAAGCTGGCCGTTGGGACCATGCTTGTGGTAGACGCCATCGAGGGAATGGTTCGGTAGCATTCATTGGTGCTTGGACGCTATCTAACAAAATGATGCGGCTGAAGAGAGCCGAACAGATCGACGCCGCGGGCGTAGCGCCGCCGCGAGTCCATCTTTCAACAAGTCACCAACGGGATCAACCGCAGACCCGCGCGCGCCACTGCTCGGCATCGCTCACGTTTAAGCAGAACTCAGCCGGCTTCTCGGAACGCGCTGGTCGCCATTCACAAAATCCACGTTGCGTTCGTCGCCTCACCATCGAACTGCGCCCGCGCGCAGACGCCGTTGCCGCAACACTTCACTGCCGGTTGCTGTGCACGAAAATTCTTCTAGTCATGGATCGCCAATGCTTCCGCCGCTTGGCATTCGACGCTCTGGCGCATTAGCGGCATCCTCGACGCCGCGGAACCAGTAGCGCACGCCGGGAAGGTTTCGAACTGATTGGAGCATGAAGGCAAGGGCCGTTGCCTTGAGGGCACTGTCCCTAGGATTGTCCCTGTGAGGCGCCAAAACAGCGCCTCCAGAGCCAACGGCAGCCAACTCGCTCGATCTGGGACGTGAAAGATACGGAAGGACTTACGAGGAAAATTGAAGATGTCCGAGAGGCGGATTTCCGTTTAGCAAACCGCCGCTTTCGGCCACTCAGCCACCTCACCGCGATGAGATCGCTAAGTATATACGACATCTCGGTTTACGGCCTTTCGAACGCGCCCAATATTGTCCCCAGAATTGTCCCTGCCATCGTCTCAGAGTCGCGCCGGATCGGCGCCACTTGGCGAGTCCCGTGCGTCGGTCCGAATGCAGCGGTTCTTTTTGCCGACAACAATCCCGGCAACTGCTTGCCACGTTTGGCCTTGTCTGCATGAGCCGACATCCAGGTTTTCGGTCGGCAGCGCGTGGGAGACTTGAAGCGGGCACGCGCTTGATGTGTGGGCGACTGCCCGGCACGCAGCGGTCTCCTGAACCGCTGCCTTTTATCAAAGCAGCGCGCTTGAAGTTCCCGATGTTGTCCGCGTAGGTGAGGCCGGGCGATTTAACGAGGAGTGAACGAATCGACGCCCGGCGTGAGGTTCGCGGACGGCGGGCTCGAGGTCCGTGGACAGACGCTGCGTCGTGACGCAACCGAGCGCCCCCGCGGCGGGTGCGGCAGTCACCACGTCTTTCTCCTGGTGAACCATGAACAAAATCAGCGCTGGGTTCGAGTAACAGCCCTTGGGCGAGCGGCGTCTCGATGGCGCTACGGACGAGTCGCGTGATGCAGGCGAGCGACTCCGGCGTGAATGACGACGGATGCCTGGCAATCTCTATCGCGCAATCACACTTCCCCCGTCGGGGTCGGCTTCAATCGCCGCTGATGCCAAGCCGCCGAACGTCGCGGCATCGGAAGCAGTCGATTAGATGGTCGTTCACCATGCCGACAGCCTGCATGTGCGCGTAAATCACGGTGGATCCGACGAAGCTGAATCCCCGCCGCTTCAGATCGCGACTGAACGCGTCAGACTCAGGCGTTGTCGCGGGAATCTGGTGCATGGTTTTCCATCGACCCTGTCGCGGCCGGCCGTCGACGAACCGCCAGCAATAAGCGTCGAAGCTCCCGTGTTCTTCCTGCACCGCGAGAAACGCTCGAGCGTTCTTCACCGCCGCGGCGATCTTCGCGCGATTCCGGATGATCCGTGGATCGGCGGTCAGCTTTTCGATCCGGGCTTCGGAGTATCGAGCGACCTTCTCGGGATCGAAGTCGCTGAACGCGCGACGGTAGCCGTCGCGCTTGTTGAGCACGATTGACCAGCTGAGTCCCGCCTGCGCAGCTTCCAGAATCAGGAACTCGAAATGCCGGCGATCGTCGTGCGCCGGCACACCCCACTCGCGATCGTGATACTCGCGCATCAGCACCTGATCGACGTTGACCCAGGAACACCGCTTTGGCTGTGCATTCGACATGTCTCGTCTCCGCGAAGTTGAACGGAACTTTACACGCGGTGGCGACGCGCACGGCTCGCCGGGCCAAATTCCGAAGCCAGAAGGATAAAAATAGTCGAATCGTTCAAGAGGAGTTCGAGACCTCTGAGATGAAATCTCCACAAAGGAGGGCCGATGCGAACATTCATGACGATGACCGCGGTCGTGTACGCGGTCGGGTCGTGGCCGGCGACGGGTATTAACACGGACGGGAGAAACTGCCAATCGTGGTCCGCCAGATTGGGCGTGTGCGAAAATCATCGTCGCGCTGCAGGGCCGTCCCTCAGAGATTCGCAAAGCCGGACCGGGTGTGACAGCGCGGCCGCGCTGCGAAGGACCAGCGTTGACGTTCGAAATCCGTGATTCACGGAAAGGACAACACCATGGTGACTGTGGGATTGCTCGTACGGCTCGAGGCCAAGGCCGGGAAAGAGGAAGAGGTCAACGCGTTCATTACGGTGCGCTGCCTCTCGCACAACAGGAGGCTGGCACGACCGCATGGTTTGCGTTACGTCTCGGACCATCAACGTTCGGGATCTTTGACGCGTTTCCGGATGAAGCCGGGCGAAACGCGCATCTTGGCGGACCCATCGCCGCGGCGCTGATGGCAAAGGCGCCGGAGCTGCTTGCGACACCGCCCGCTATCGAGAAGGTCGACGTGCTGGCTGCCAAATTGCCGGGCTAGGCTCGCCGCCGCACGTCACGGTCATACTCGTCGAGGAGTACAAGTCCCCGAGCTGAAGATGGTCTTCAGGCCCGACCCGTGCGCCTCACGCCGAAGGGTCGTTCCGCTAATCGACAGAACCTACTTCGGGTTGATCAGAGGGACCAGGCTGGCGCGCTGAAGGTCAATCATCATTTGCAGGCGCCGGTCCATCTGAAGAAACATCGCCGCTTTCTTTTGGGGCAGTACCTTCTCAAACCGGGGCAGGGAATTGACTCGCAAATCCGTCAGAGCCTTGTCGGCATCAAACAGCTTGCCGATATAGTCCTTGGCTTGCTGGTCATTCATGGTGGCGTAGTGGCCAGCGTACTCCTTGATTTGGGCGTACCGGCTGTCGAGGATTTTCGTCACTTCGGAGATGTACTCGTCGTACACAGGCCAGAATTTGGCTGATTCGTCAGTGCTGAGCGGCAGATTCGCGGCCACAATCTGCCTTCGCTGATCCCGGACGTCCTGCTGCAGCAGCTTGATTTCCTGGTCCGTAATTGCGTCTCTTGAGGCTTGCGCGGGGGTGCCTGTTCCCGGTCCGCTCGCGGTCTGTGCGAACAGGGCGGCAGGGGTAGCAAGCAACGCAGCCATCGGAACACTGGCGACGAGGAACGCGATTCGTAATGTCTTGGTCACGGTCAGTCCTTTCAGGTCACCCTTGGTGGAATTGCGAGTATGTCTGCGGTCGCTTCACTGCAAGCCGCGCAATCTCGACATGGCCACCGGAAAATGGCGCAGGCGAACGCTGAGAACGCGTCAGCGGGCCACCGCTTTCGTCGCGCATACATCGCCATCGTCATCGACGTGCACAACCCAGGGCGGCGAGACAGAGCATGTGGCGGCTGAGGCCACCGCTGCGAAATTGTCGGCGCTCGCGTGAGCTGACACCCGTCAGGAACGTTTTCGTTACCGTCGACGCGATCCACGGCGTAAAGAACCGTAATGGGGCAATTAACGTGCCGCGTGGAATCGTGAAAAACACGTGGAAGGGACCTATGCGGTTCTCCGGTATTCCGTAGTCCCCACGGCGATCAGCGGGTCTCTCACGATCCGCTGTCGCAAGGCGTCCGGGTGAGATGGGTAAGGCGGTAGTGGAGGTCTCTCAACCACGCGGTTCGCCGGTTACCCGTTCGCGCAGCTCCCAGGCATTCTCGATCGCGGCGCCGCTGGCCGTGTTGTCGAACACACACCACACCTCTTCGGCGGGGGCAAGGCTGCGCACCGTCACCGCTAGCGCGTCGATGTAGCCCTCGTCATACCGCGACCAGTACTTCCGTGGCGAGCCGTGCAGCCGGAAATAGGCGATGCCGGGCCAGCCCCCTGGCACGCCTGCATCCGGCACCGGCGGCGGATCGGCCGCCACTCGTGACACTCGGTATTCATCGAGAATCGAGCTCACCTGCGGCGAGAACCACGTCGCATGTCTCGGCTCGCATACCACGGGTCCCTCGTAGACATCGCGCACGACGTCGAGAAAGGCCGTGACCACAGCGGCCTTGAACGACAGCGACGGCGGCAGCTGCACGAGTATTGGCCCTCGCTTCTCGCCCAGGCCACTAGTCTGTGAGAGAAACTCAGCGAAAGGCTCACGCACGTCTGCCAGCTTCAGATCATGGGTAATGGTGCGCGGCGTCTTGACGGCGAAGCGAAACCCGGCAGGGGTGCTGTCCCGCCACTTCGCGTACGTAGCGGCGGTATGCGGCCGGTAGAACGACGAGTTGATTTCGGCGCAGCGAAGGCAGCGCGCGTAGCGCTGCAGATGCGTTCCGGCCGAGTCGAAGCGGAACCCTGATGCGCGTGGAATCGACCAACCCGCTGTCCCGATGCGGATGTCCGCAACCGTACCCATCGCGCTGGCTATTTTTTCTCTGTCCCGAGTCCGCCGGGAGCCCAGCCGTCGACGATCGCTTTGGCCATTCTCGCGATGAGCAGCTCCGCTTCGTTTTCGGGCGTCCAACTCGCGTCGGCGTTCTCATGGGTGAACGCCGAGATCACGATTGGTCCAGTCTTCGTGTAGACGATGCCGACGTCGTTGCGCACATGATCGAGACTGCCGGTCTTGTTGGCGACGTGGCTCGGCACCTCCGTCGTATCGGCGTCCTCGAGATAGTGCGGGATGCAGTTGCGCCAGAACTGGTGCTCCATCATGTCGATCATTTTGGCGCAGAGTTTGGCGTCACCCAGATCGCACCGATCGATGGATTCGAGAATGCGCCCCATCTCGCGTGCGGTCGTTCGTCCGATCCCGAACGGCTTCAGCTCGGGGCTTTGATCGCCTTCTGTTGGCCGGCTGATTGGTCGAATGCTGGTGGTGACGGTGAACCCGAGGCCGCGTAGGCGGCGATTGACGTTCTCGCGCCCGATGTGCGCCAGCACGAGATTGGTGGCGGTGTTGTCGCTCTGCGTAATCATGAGCGCGAGCGCGGTCTCGAGATTGATCTGCGCCGGCGGCCGAAACAACTGGAGGACACCCGAACCGGCGACCTGGTCCTCCTTCCGCACCTGGAGCACGTCGTCGAACGACGCACGCCCCTCCTTCACCTGATACATCGCCTCGAGCATGATGGCGACTTTGATCACGGATGCGGTGTTGACCGGTACGTCCGGATTGATCGCCACGGTCTTGCCGGTTCGCACGTCCTTCGCGTACAGCGCAACGCTTCCGCGGTGATGACGGGCGTAACTCTCCATCACGTTCTGCATCGTGACGTCATGCTGCTCGGGAGGCAGAGACGGTGCCTGCGCATGAACGAGCAACGGACCGATGACGACCAGCAGCAGGGGGAAGTAGTAGCGCATCGTGATGTGGCTCGGGATGGGACGACAGAATCACCGCCAACCTGATTGGCGGCTCACGTAAGTCCGAGGTAGTCGTGCACGAAGCGGACGACCATCGATCCCTCGCCGACGGCGGACGCCACTCTGTTCATCGCACCGGCGCGAATGTCGCCCGCGGCGAATACTCCGGGCGCGCTGGTTTCGAGGGCCATCGGCTCACGCCGCTCCTTCCACGTCCTGGCGTACCTGGCATCGGCAGACAGATCCCTTCCGGTGATGACGAAGCCCTTGCCGTCGCGCAACACGCCCTCGGGCAACCAGTCGCTCCTCGGCCTGGCGCCTATGAACACGAAGACGGCATCGATCTCCTCGGTATCGGTCGCGCCGTCGTCTCGCCGCAGCACGACGCGCTCGAGACGGCCGTCCCCTTCCGCGCGCTCGACGACGGTGCCTCCTCGAACCTTGATGTTTGGCGTCTTCTCGATCTGCTCGATGAGATAGTGCGACATCGTCGTGCGCAGCGAATCGCGGCGCACGACGATCTGCACGTCCTTGGCGTAGCGGGCGAGGTGCATGGCGGCTTGACCGGCCGAGTTCCCGCCGCCGACCACCATTACGCGGCGGCCGCTGAACACCGGGGCCTCGGTCGCGGCCGCGCCGTAATATACGCCCGCACCGGTGTGCTCCGCGATCCCCGGCGCCTCGTGCTCGCGGTATTCCATCCCGGTTGCCGCCAGCATCGTGCGCGCGATGATTTCCCGCCCGTCGCTGAGCGTCAGGTGCTTGTATCCGCCGTCGATCGAGAGGCTCACGACTTCGACCGGCACGAGCATCTCGGCGCCGAGCCGCTGCGCCTGCATCACCGCGCGCCGCGTCAGTTCACCACCGCTCACACCCGCTGGAAAGCCAAGGTAATTTTCGATTCGGGAGCTGGTGCCGGCCTGCCCGCCCGGCGCATGTCGATCCAGCAACAGCGTTCGCAGGCCCTCTGAGGCCCCGTAGACCGCCGCCGCAAGCCCCGACGGTCCGGCGCCGACGATGACGAGGTCGTAGAGGTTGAGCGCGGCGGAAAGCGAGCGGCCAAGGCGTTCCGCGACATGTCGCGGCTCTGGATCACGCAGCGCGTATCCGTCTTCGAAAAAAAGCACGGGAAGCTCACCCGCGCCGATCCCCGCGGCATCCAGCAAGACCTGCGTCTCAGGATTCCGCGCCACGTCGAGCCATGTATAGGGGATCAGGTTGCCGGCAAGAAAATCCTTGATTTGGTGTGACCGGGGTGACCACTGGTGCCCCACCAGCCTCAACCCTTTGTCTTCCGGGAGACACTCGGCGAGCCAACCGTCGAGCAGGTCGTCGACGATCGGATAGAGGCATTCGTCCGGCGGATCCCAGGGCTTCGACAGGTAGTGATCGAGATGGGCGACGTTGATCGCCTTGATTGCGGCGTCGATGTCCGAGTAGGCCGTGAGCATCACGCGCCTGGCCTGCGGATAGATGTCGCGCGATTGCGCCAGCACGTCGGTGCCCTGCATCCCCGGCATCCGCTGGTCGCTGATGACGACCGCAAGAGCGTCGCCCCGCGCCTTGAGCTCGCGCATCGTCGCAAGCGCGTCCTCTCCTGACGGCGCGCTGACCACGGTGTAGGACGTTCGGTAGCGTGAGCGCAGGTCCCGGCGGACGGCGGCGAGCACCTGCGGATCGTCGTCCACCACCAGGAGCACCGGCTTGTTCATGGCCGCCCTCCGGCGGCTTCGCCGGCTGCGATCGGGAAAGAGACGCGAAACTCGGTGCGCCCGGGCGCAGTGTCGAACTCGATGCCACCATCGTTGTGGCTCACCAGGCGACTGACGATGTCGAGACCGAGACCGGTGCCTTTGCCGACAGGCTTGGTGGTGAAGAACGGCTCGAAGACGTGCTCGCGTACGCCGGCGGGAATGCCCGGTCCGTTGTCGATGACCCGTACGACGATCCGCTTCTGTTCGCAGGTCGCGGTGACGTCGACGCGACCTCCATCAGGGACGGCATCGAGCGCGTTGTCGATCAGGTTCGCCCAGATCTGATTGAGCTCGCCGACAAAGCCATGGATGCGCGGCAGGCCGGGATCGACGTTCACCGTGACGGCAACGGACTTCGTGCGCGCCTTCGATTTCAGGACCGCTACCGTGTTGCCGAGACCTGACGCCAGGTCCACGGCTTCGGCCACGCTGGCCTGGTCCATGTGCGTGAATCCCTTGATCGCGACGACCAGCCCCGAGATACGCGTCGCCGCGTCCTGGATCTCCGATGCGATTCCGCGGACCGAGCATGCCGCCGCGCTCCACTTCAGCACGGCATGCAGTGGCGGTCCGGTGACGACGGCCGCAAGCCGGTCGAGCGCTTCGACCGTGACCGGAGTTTCCGCCAGGGAGCCGCCGACCTCGGTGTCGACACCGTGATCGGCGAGCCAGTCGCCGATCAGCTCCTCGCGCTCAGCCTGCTCGATCGGCGAGAGGACACCGTGGACCCGGGTCGCCAGGCAGGACACGCGCAGCGCATCGATGGCGGCGAGTTGCGCATCCGTCAGGCGCGCCGCGGATATGGCGCGCGTGGCTTCCTCCGCATCACGCAGCCGGTCCTCGAGCAGAGCCGCGCTGCGTTCGATTGCGGACGCGGGGTTGTTCAGTTCATGTGCGAGTCCCGCGGAGAGTTTGCCGAGCGAGACCATCTTTTCGTCGTGGAGGCCGCTCGACGTGAACACGCGGGCGCGATCCAGCATGTTGTGGACGAGGATCGACGTGATCTGCTGGCACTCGCGAACCATCAACTCGAGGTCGGCGCGAGGGACGGCAAAGACTTCGCTGGGTTCCTGCGCGGTGGAGTCTCCGGGAGGACTGACGAGGCGCGAGTAGGGAAGCATGCCGGTGACATCGCCGGCACGCCACTCCATCGCCTTGTGCCGCCCTGCGCCACGATCGACAAAAATCGCGATGCGGCCGCTCAAGACGACGAAGAACCCGGTGACCGGTAGACCTTTCGGGCTGAGTATTTCTCCTTCGGCGAGGTGGCGAAGGGTTCCGTGCGCGGCGAGCCACTCGAGTTCGGAGCGCGGCGCGGCGGCAAGCGTTCTGTGTGCCGCGAGGCGATCGACGAGATCAGTTCCGGTCACCTGGGGCTCCATCTGATAGTGCGGACCCGGAATTTTACCTCACCGGTTGTGTCTACCTGGGAGGAACACGACCCGCTTGCGCGTCGAGGATCGGACGGAAGGGTCCGAACTGGTGCTGCGCCTGTGAAAACGCATCGGCAAACGGCGGGAACGGTGCATCCACCGGTTTACGCGAACGGTCGGGATAGTCTCGATCGAGATGTTCGCGGGCCGGCCGAGCGCGAGTGTTGATGTAGGCGGCGACGTCCCACGCGTCCTCCACTGACAGGATCGGCGTGTCGTGCCGGGCGCCCAGGGGCATGTTCGCGCGGATGAAGCTGGCGGATGCAATCAGCCGGTGCATGCCGGCGCCGTCGTTGAAGCTGTCCTGTCCCCACAACGGCGGGTAAAGATACCCCTTCGCGTCGCCCGCGATCCCGTTTCGAATACCCCTTCCATCCGCCTGATGGCAGGCGACGCAACGCTGCGCATACACCTCGGCCCCGTGATCCGGACTGGCAGCGCGGTCGAGGAGCGGCAATGCCGGCGTGCCCCGGCCTTCCACCGGTTTCCCGATCGGGACGCCAGTGCTCAGAAACTGGAAGTAGGCAACCAGCGCCTTCATCTCCTTTCCGTCGACCGGCAGCGCCCGTCCGTTCATGCTGCGCTCCATGCAGCCGTCGATGCGGTCCTCGATCGTCCGGACTTCGTTCTCGCGCGCGATGAACATCGGGAAGATGGCGTAGACGCCAACCATGGGGATGGAGTACTGCTGCGTGCCGCCCTGGAGGTGACAGCTCTGACATGACAGGTTGTTGCCGGCGAATCGCATCGACTCGTCGCGCACTTCCGGCCCGATCACCGTTGCCGTGTCCGAGAACAACACCCGTCCGTACAGCACGGTGTCGCGCCATGCGCCGGACGGCAGCGCCTGCACGTCCGGAACGCTCCACGTCGAAGGTGGTGACTGGGCGTCGAGAGCGGTGATGACGCTGAGTGCGGCAAGGGCTACGAGCACGATGCAGGCGCCGGCTCGCCGGAATATCATCCGCGCGCCTCGAGCGTCAACCGACGAAGGCGAAGGTATATCCACGCTCCTGCGTCCGATTCACGGCAACGATCCCGGCCGGGACAACGTGGGAATTGTGAACGAGGTTCGCGGTGAGCTCGCGGTAAATCTCGTCGGCGCTGCCGCCGGACTTCTTCGCCGCGACGCTGGCGAAATATTTCGTCGCCATGCCGCAGACGGCGAAGTGCACTCCACGGCCGGCGAGACTGTCGAACGTGGTGTCGGACGTGTTGTAGATATTGTGCGTCGGCGCCTGGCTGGTTGCCGGGTCGGTGAACTTCAACTCTTCCGCCATTGCCGCCCCGTGCTTCGCCCACATCGCGTCGTTGTACGCGAACGGCGTGGAGTGGTGGCGCAGGATGACGATGACGGCGAGATCCGCCGGCTCGAGGCTGTACCCGACCTTGTTGGCGAAGAAGTAATTGTCGACGAACCGCCTGACCGTGTCCGCTCCGACTGGAGTGGTCGTATCGAAGACCAGCCGATGTTTGCCGGACAGCTGGTCCATCCAGTCGTCCTCGGAATGTTTCGCCGGCTGATACGGCCCGGAGGGCTGCGCCAGGGCCGATGTAGAGCCGACCGCGCCAAATGCGGCAGCACCCACACCGACCCGTGACAGGAACGACCGTCGTGCTGCGGAGAACAGGTGGCGATCGCTGGACATGACACTCTCCCTCCTGGCGGTTCTCGCCTGCCCTGCCGCGCACGGACGGCCGACTATTTGATCGCGATGATCACGTAATCGATTGGCTTGCCGCTCATGTTCTGCGACTCGTGTGCGACGCCGCGGCCGATGAACTGCACGTCGCCTCGCGCCCAGGTCGTTCTTGCCGGCTTGCCGTCCAGTGTAAGTGACATTTTAGACGGAGCAAGTGCGATGACGACCTGGTCGTAATCATGCTTCGAGCCTGCTGCCTCGTGGAAGGCGGGTTCCGCCGTCATCAGGTAAGCCGTGGCCCGGGGACCCTCCGCTAACACCTTCATCGTCATCCCGGGGCGCGACGCAGGCAACGCGCTGGCGCCCGGCGCCGCAGTCTTGAACTCCACGAGGACTGCCTTCACCGCCGTCGTCCCGATATTCGCGGAGCTGTGCGTGCCCGCCGGTGTGTACATCGCGAAGTCGGCGGGCATGTCGCTGTCCTGCGACTTGCCGTCCGGCGTAGTGAAGCGCACCTTTGAGGGGGTGAGCGAGACCACCAGGGAATCCGGGTGCTGATGCATTCCGCTCTTGGAGCCCGCTGCATAGTCGACCTGCAGGATGCGGACGTCCGCATTCTCGAACAGCGGTTTGTAATGGGTGGGCGCGGCTTTGACCGGATCCTGGGCGAGCGCGATGCTCGACCCGAGCACCACGAGCGCAACAACCGAGAGCGCCTTGCACGCTTTCATACACAACTCCTTCGCAAAATGGACTGAAGCTCTACTGTAAGTGAGCCCAGAGTATGCGACAGCCGACCTGAATCGGCAACGAAGGAGTGCTGGTGCGCAGACCGCGTCCGCTACTTCCGGATTGACACCACTTACGTCGGGCGCGCGGCGGCCATGATTGCGCCGATGTTCTCAGGCGCGAAGAACGCCGCCGGTGAGATTGTCCCCGCGTTCACCTGGACAAAGCCGTCCATGGCGTTCTGGTTCCCGTGGATGGCGCCGAGCAACTGCTGCATCTCAGGCGGCGGCGGTTCCAGCGTCGCCAGCTGGCATGTGAATTCGTACATCGGCAGTACGTGCTGGTCGCGTGTCCGCTGGTAGTCGCCCATCGCGTCGTCAAACGCACGCGCGCCCGTGAATGCCTGGTCCAATGCCGTGGCACACAGCTCGGCATCGCGAAAGGCATCGGTGATGCCCTGCGCCGTGATCGGGTCCTTGTTGTATCCCGCATCGCCGACGAGCGCCCACCCGGGACCGTATGGCTTGCGGAAAAAATTCGACACCGGCGCACCGGCAAACGCCGACTCGCGTCTGGCCCCGCGGATGCGTTTCGCGAACTCGGGCGCAAGGTCGAACATTTTGAGGAAATGCCCCTCGACGTCTCTCTTGTTCGTCTCGAATTCCGCATGCGGCCAACCGCCGACGGTGAGGGTCAAGCCGTCGTGCGTCGGCGCCGCCGCGAATCCGCGGTGCGCGCGGATGTAGGTTTCGAAGCGTCCGCCCATCGGCAGATCGCTCCAATAGGTGTAGTAGCCGGCCAGCAGCGGTTGCCTCTCGTTGTACTGGTCGGGCCTGACCGCCTCCGCCACGCGAGAATGGCGGCCGTCCGCGCCAACTACGACCCTGGCTCGTTCGCGCACGGTCTCACCACCCTTTGAGCGGACGTTGATACCGGTGACGCGTCCATCTTCGATGAGGAGCTCCTCCATCGTGGAGCCCTCTCGAATTTCCGCGCCGGCCGCAGCCGCAGCGTCGACCAGCAACTTGTCCAGTACCGTTCGCCTGGCGCAGTACGCGGCTTGCGTCTCGGTGGTGCCGGGCGAGCCCGAGAGCGTGAAGGGGCCGAAATCGAACGCGTAGGTGCGGATGGGCGGACATCCCGTTGCCGCCAACCGATCGAGCAATCCCCATCGGGCGAGAGCCGCGGCTCCCATCGGGTGCACCACATGCGAGGACACCGTATCGCTCGGGAACGTGGCGCGATCGACCACGAGCACACGATATCCCTTGCGCGCCAGAAGCATGGCGGTGGGCGAACCCGCGCAACGCGCGCCCACGACGATCACGTCGTATGCCGTCTTCATGTCCATCTCCCCTCACGTGCCAGACGTAATAGGTCGATCGGTACAATACTCGTGGCGACCGGTGGGCGCCACAATCGCCACGCGATTCGCCGTGGCCACATCCCGCTCAACACCCGACACGAAACGCCGCGCGCCGAGCTCGCGAGTCGCCGTGGCGTCGCGGAACGGCGTAAAGGTTTGGTGACATTCCGCCTCACCATCGACTCGAGCCCGGGTCGCCCTTGAACGGGCCGACAACTTCAGGGGTGATCCATCCGCCATAAAAACCGCCCGGTTGTGCCGCCACACGGATGCCGTCGACAAAACAATCAATTCGCGACGGGTAGAAGGAGAGATGACCGCGAAGCGCTTCGAACCCTGTCTGCGGGTCCTCGTAGGACCAGCCGACCGCATCGAGCACGACCGGTGGCGCCAGGACACTCCAGTACCGGGCCGTGCCCTTCCACTCGCAGTACGAGCTGCCCGGCGCTGGCTGCAGATACTCGGCAGCGATGTCGACGCGCGGAATGTAGAACGTTGGCGGGCTCGCGGTCTCGAGGACGCGGAGCGCCGAGCGGGTGTGCGCCACCACCATGTTGGAGACACGAACGATCACTTCGCGTGCGTCGGTGTCGATAAGGGGCGGGCGCGGATAGTCCCAGACCGATTCCTGGCCAGGGCCTGGCGCGACCGCAAAGGGCGGACGCTCCTGCCCGTGGTACTGCCAGCCGGCGAAGTGACCTCGTGTCGGCATCGGTGACGGTTCCCTCCAAATTCATGAATGAGCCCGACGAGGACAGTGAACGCTTCGGTGGCGGCTTCGGACAACATCACGCGTCCTGCGCCACGCGCGAAAGCAGACACGAGCCCCACCGGTTCGACTCCCGATGGGGCTGTGTCTGGGCGCACACAATCGAGCCGCCGCGAGCGTGTTACGGCAGCAGCACGTGATTGATCACGTGCACGATCCCATTCGACGCGGAGATATCCGTCGTCGCGATCCCGGCGGCGGAGAGCTGCTCGCGAGTGAGCTTCTCTCCGTTCAGCATCACGTAACCGGGTGCAGCCAGGACCGACTTGCTGGTCCTGCGGCCGTGGGTCACATGGAACAGCAGGATGTTCTTCAGGGTGTCGACGTCCAGGCTGTTCAGCGCCGCAATCGCAGCCGCTTCGTTGGCAACGCCGAGCGTCGTGACAAACGCCGCGTCCGTTGGAGCAAAGACGGTGTACTGGGTCGTCCCGTTCAGGGCATCGACCAGCCCCGCCCGGACCACCGCCGCCTGGAGCACGTCGAATTCGCCGTCTGCCTGCAGCACGATCCCAACGATCGTCATCGTCCCGGGCTTTGCGGCGGCGGCGGCCTCGGGCCGGGCGGCAATTTCGGCGGTCGCGCCGTCCGCCGTGGCTGAGGGCGCCACCGGCATGCTGGAGGAACTGCACGCGGCGACACCAGCCGAGAGAGCGCCAATCGCAAGAACGGTCAAAATCTTCTTCATCGTCTTCCACCTGGCCGGGAAAAGTGCTGTTTCCGAAGCAGCGGTCGCGCGCCCGGATCGCCGCCACGCCCCACGGTCCTGGCAAATCCAGGCCCGCACGACAGTCAAAACTAATTGAGGGTCAGTAAAATTCCGGCCCGGCGACGGTCGTGTGAGCCACGGGAAAGATCGACGCGGATTATTGACTGGTGTGAAAGCGAGATTGATAGCGGTCTGGCTGACCGCTCACGAAACCTCCAGCAGTCAACCGTGACGGGTGCAAAAGGATCCCGGATGGCCGCCGTGTGACACGTTCGCGGTGACGCGGCCGAGCTAGTGCGCCACTCGCCGCACGCTGATCTGTTCGCCGACGTCGATGACGAGGAGATCCTCGGGCCCCTGCAGCGGCCCGGAATAGTGCGTCCGGGTTTGCGCGATGAGTGCCTCGGAATCGGGTGCATGGGAGTAGACCGCGAGGCGAGGCTTGACGCGCGCGAACTCCTGACCCGCCTGTTCGCCGGTGGTGTGGTGCTCGATGATCCGCTCCGTCATCGCCGGATTTGCCGTCGCCGCCCGCAGAACGACGGGATCGACCGCCTCGTGAATCAGCACATCGACACCGGTCGCGAACTTCACCAGGTTGTCCGGAAACCCTGGTGTCGCCGGACAACGCAACCGACCGGCCGCGATAGTCCACCCGGTAGCCGAACGCCGGACTCACCGGTCCGTGATCGACCAGAAACGCCGTGACCTTCACGCCGTCCTCGTCGAGCACGACGCCTTCGCTGATGTCGTGGCTCTGGACCGTGATGCCGGCGCCCGGGATTTTTTCGTCCACGTCGCGGCGGATGTGAATGTCGAAGGCGAACGCCTTTTCGAGTGCGCTCATCATGTCGCGCGTGCCGTCCGGTCCCCAGACCTCGAGCGGCGCCTTGCGTCCCGTCGGTCCTACCCAGCCAGCCAGGAGCAAATCCGGAATCTGCATCACGTGATCGGAATGCAGATGCGTCAGGAACAATCGGCCGATCGCACCGACAGGAATACCTGCCTGTACGAGGCGAATGGTTGCACCTCGGCCGCAGTCGAACAGGAGTCGCTTGCCGCCCGCCTCCACGAGCGTGCTTGCGCCAAACTGTCGCAGATTCACCGGCGGACCGCTGCCGGTTCCGAGCAGGGTGATTCGGAGACCGTCGGCTGGGACCGGCTGCGCCGCCGCCGCATTCGGCATCGGCACGGACTGCGCGCTGGCGATTGTCGCGAGCGATTCACGGTGCGTTGTGACCAGCGCGATCGCGAAAACAACGAGCGTGGCGGCGCGGTACTTGTGCATGGTTGAAATCCCTGGCCACACGGGACCGTGAGACTCTCCGCCGTGCGGAAGTCGTGGGACAGTTTACGCTTCGTATGGACGACCGACCCTGGTTATTCCAGGGTTGCTGGATGGAAAGCCGTCGTGGTCACGCGAGGGCCGCGGCAGCGTGGCCCGGCCCGGAACCGCCGCATCCGACGGTGGTCGCCAGCGTTCGGCCCGACAGCAAAACGTCACCGACGGATTAGACTGAGACCGTGCATGATCATCGACGCCTCCCGCTCCTCGTGTTCCTGGCGCTGGCCGGTGCCAGCTGCCTGACCCACACCGCGCCCCCGGCGACCAAAGCCAGTCCGCCAGCGACCGCTGCAACGGCCGCGCCGACGTGGCTGGATCAGTTCGCCCGCGGCTACTTTCCCGGCCGCAGCGGGCAGGTGTTTCTCGTCTCGCGCGAGGGCGAGTTCGTCGTCGATCGCGATCCGCTCTACGCCTTCATGCACGGATCGCCGTGGGAGTACGACACCCACATCCCGCTGCTGTTCCATGGTGCCCCGTTCATCAGACCCGGGACATCGAAGGATCCCGTGTCGCAGCAGGACGTGGTACCCACGCTGGCTGCGCTCCTTGGAACGGCTCCTCCGGCGACGGCGATCGGGCGGACACTGCAGCAGGCACTCGCATCGACCACGACGCGACCGCGCGTGATCGCGATGTTCGTTCTCGACGGGGCGCGCGCCGACTACTTCGATACCTATGCCAGCGTGATGCCGACCCTCACACGGCTTCGCCGTGAGGGTGCGTGGTTCGGCAATGCCCACGTGACGTCGGTACCAACGCTGACCGCGGTCGGCCACGCCAACCTCGGGACCGGCGCCGAGCCGCGCATCCACGGTCTTGCGGTCAACCATCTGTTCAACCGCATCACGGGCAAGGCGCAGGAGGCATACCTCGGGCTCGACCCGGGCGAGATGATGGCGCTCACGCTGGCCGACGTGTGGAACATCGAGACCAACGGAAAAGCCATCATCATCGGCCAGGGCGGCGCGATTCGCGCGACCGCAGGTCTCGTGGGACACGGCGCGTGCCTGCTCAACGGCCGGCGTGTGATTGCGGCAAGTTACAGCCCGCAGAATGCCGGATGGGAGACGAACCCCGATTGCTACACGATGTCCGAGGCGCTGAAACCAATCAACGCCCGCCGCTACTGGGAAGAAGTTGGTGGCAAGTGGATGGGCCACGACATCTCGGACGGCAGCAAGTTCCGCCACTCTGCGGTGTTCCAGCACTTCGAAGGAGACGCACTTGTCGCCCTGCTCGAGCGCGAGGCGATTGGGGCGGACGAAGTCACCGACCTTGTCCTCGTGAACTTGAAGGGACCGGACTACGTCGGCCATGCGTACGGACCCGCCTCCGCGGAAATGAAGGAAGAGTTGACCGAGCTCGATCGCCAGATCACGCGCGCGCTCGGTGTGCTGACGCGGAAGGCCGGTGAGGGGCGCCTGGTGACGGCGTTCGCCGCAGACCACGGCATGCCCGGTGAGCCGCGGCCGGGCGGCCGCCACTACATGGACGATATCAGCGCCGCCATCGACAAGCGCTTTTCTGCCTCGGGCGGCACCGTCGTCCAGTACTACAACGACGCCGCGAACAACCAGATCCACCTCGACACGGAGAAGCTCCAGGCGGCAGGATTCTCATTGAAGGACGTGGCCGCGTTCCTCATGGCCCAGGGCTCCTTCACCGCGGTGTACACCGAGGACGAAGTGCGCGCGGCCCAGAGCCGCCTGTTGCTCCAGGCGCGATAGTCGACCTCCCCTGCTCCACCCTCAGCGATGCGGGGCGTGCCCGTCATCGTCGCTGCGATGAAAACGCGGCAGCGGTGGTGTGACGGCCTGCACAACTCGGATTCTGCGGATCAACCCGCATTCCGTCCCCACTGTTTTTGTGCCGACGTGACGGGAAGCCGTTGCGCTTCCACCTACAGATGTAGTAGATCTATCTACGTCATTAGGAGGACGCGTGCCGCCACCCAAACTTACCCGACTCGAACTGCAGATCATGGAGGCGCTCTGGACTGCGGGCCCGTCATCTGTCCGCGAGATCCAGACGGCAATGCCGGCGGCGACGCGGCCGGCCTACACCACGGTGCAGACGATCGTGTCGCGCCTGGAAGCCAAGAAGGCAGTCCGGCGCGTCAAAAAGGTCGGCAATGCCTACATCTTCGAGCCGCAGGTCACGCGGGCGACGGCGCAGCGGCGGCTGATCGACGAGTTGCTCGGCTTCTTCGGCGGGCGGACACAACCGGTGGTCGCCCACCTGATCGAGGCCGGCAAGCTGACGCTCGAGGACGTCCAGGAAGCGGAGCGGACGCTCCGGAAACTCGCGAGAAAGGACAAGTCATGAACGCGCTCGCACTCGCCAACCATCTCTGGCAATCCACTCTGTTCGCCGCGGGAGTGGGCGTCATGACGCTCGCGTTCCGCAGGAATGCGGCGGCCGTTCGCCACGCACTGTGGCTGGCCGCATCGATCAAGTTCCTGGTGCCATTCGCGGCGCTCATGGCGATCGGGTCGCATCTGGGCTTGCGCGCGCCGGTCCGACTGGTGCAGCACGAAGTGGTGGTCGCGACGACGGCCGCCTTGCCGCTCTCGCCCTTCGACGCTTCCCCGATGACATCGGCGCCAGTTTCGTCGCTCGGTGCGGCTGCGCTGCCCTGGCTCGCCGTGACGCTCTGGGTGGCGGGGTCACTGCTGGTACTCGGAACGTGGTGGGTCCGGTGGCGGCGGGTCGCGGCGATCGCCCGCACGGCGTCGATTGTCGAATGCGGCGAGGAAGTGGACACGCTGCGGCGCGTCGAGCGGCGGGTCGGCGTCCGCCGGCCCATCGCCCTGGTCGCGTCCGATGCCGCGATGGAGCCCGGTGTGTTCGGCATCCTGCGACCGGTGTTGCTGTGGTCGGGGACGATTGGCCGGCATCTGAACGGCGAGCAGGTCGAAACCATCTTCGCCCACGAACTCTCGCACGTCCGCCGCCGCGACAATCTTGCCGCGGCGATTCACATGGTGGTCGAAGCCATGCTGTGGTTCCACCCGCTGGTGTGGTGGATTGGCGCGCGGCTGGTCGACGAGCGCGAGCGCGCCTGCGACGAGGCGGTCCTGGTCTCCGGCCATCGACCCGAGGTCTACGCCGAATCGATCCTCAAGGCGTGCCGGCTCTATGTCGAATCGCCGCTCCCCTGCGTTGCCGGCGTCACCGGCTCCGATCTCAGAAAGCGGATCGAGCGAATCATGTCGAACAGCACGACCGAGCGCCTGACCAGGTGGCGCCGCCTTCTCCTCACCGCGTGTGTGTTGGCGCCTCTGGCCGCGCCGGTCCTGCTCGGCGCCGCGAGCACGCCGAGAAAGCGGGTCGAGATCAGCTCGGTGCGGATGTTCGGCCTGAACGCCCCGGCCGCGGCCGCTGCGTCGCAGGCAGGTCCGACGCCATCGTCACAACAATTCGAGGTCGCGTCCATCAAGCCGAACAAGTCAAACGACGGACGTGTGATGATCGGCGTCCAGCCCGGCGGACGGTTCACCGCCACCAACGTCACGTTGAAGATGCTGATTCGGAACGCCTACCAACTGCAGGACTTCCAGATCGCCGGCGGGCCTGACTGGATGTCGTCCGATCATTTCGACGTTGTCGCCAAGGCCGAAGGTGGCGAGAAATCGGCGATCCTTTCCAGCGCCGAGAAACAGGGCGAGCCGAGCCGCGGGCAGCTGATGCTCCGCAAGCTGCTCGAGGAGCGCTTCAAGCTCCAGGCCCACAACGAAGATCGTTCCCTCCCAATCTACGCACTCGTGCTCGCACACACCGATGGCAAGCTCGGGCCGCAGCTGCACAAGTCCGAAACCGACTGCGACGCGGAGAGAGCCGCCGGTCGGGGTCGGGGACCGATGCGGCCAGACGGCCCGCAGCAGCCGGACGGCGGCGCCATACCGTGCGGTATTCGAATGGCACCCGGCAACATGGTCGTCGGGGGTTCCAGCTTCGGCCAGTTCGCAAATACGCTGGGCATGTTCGTCGGACGCGTCGTCGTCGATCACACCGGCCTCGCCGGAGCGTATGACTTCAATCTCACCTGGACGCCCGACAACATGCCGAATCGTCCACCCGGTGCGCCCGAGGTGCCGATCGATCCAAACGGACCGTCAATCTTCACCGCGCTGCAGGAACAGCTCGGGCTCAAGCTCGATTCGCAGAAGGGCCCGGTCAGCGTCCTCGTGATCGATCGTGCTGAGCATCCTGACGAGAACTGAGCTCGCGGCGACGGCTCTCGTGATCGCACTGAGTGTCGTTCGCCTGACAGCGGCAGCGACAGTTCGCGGTCAGGTCACGTTTGCGGACGTGCCGGTCCCCGGCGCAACGGTCACGGCGACGAAAGGCGACGTGACGCGCACGACGATCACGGACGAGGAAGGCGTCTACCGGCTCGCCGACCTCGCCGACGGTCCCTGGACGGTGCGGGTCACAATGCTCGGCTTCTTCCCGCTGGAGCAGGAGGTCGTCGTTGTCGCTGATGCGCCGCCGACGATCTTCGCGCTCACGGTGATGCCATTCGAGGAGATTGCGCTGGGGCTGCCGCTGACAACGAGCAAAGCCGAGCCGAGCGAAGCGTCAGTCAGCCCGGCCGCTGTCGAGCAACCCGGGATCGCAGACGTCCACCGGGACAGTGCCGGCAAAGAAGGCACCGTCGACAGCGGCTACGCCCCCGCAGACCCATAATGCTCCCCCGAACGCTGCCAGCGGCGACCTCCGCGGACGATCGATCGGCGGACGCTGCGGACGGCTTGCTGGTCAATGGAAGCGTGAACAACGGGGCGGCTTCGCCGTTCGCGCAGTTGCCCGCGTTCGGGAACAACCGGCGGGGCTCCCGCTCCCTCTACAGCGGCGGCATCGGCGGCATGTTCGGCAACTCTGCATGGGACGCGAGGCCATTCTCCTTCTCCGGTCAGCCAGCACCGAAGCCGAACTACTCCGACGCCGAGGTGGTGGGCTCGTTCGCCGGACCGGTAAAGATCCCATGGCTGAAGAACAAGGCAAATCTCTTCCTCGGCTATCAGCACCAGGCGAACCACGATGCGACGACGCATCCTGCGCTCGTGCCGACCACGGCCGAACGACATGGCGATTTCTCACAGAGCGTCGACGCGCTCGGGCGGCCAGCTCAGATCATCGACCCGGCCACCGGATTGCCGTTCACCGGCAACGTGATCCCGTCGTCCAGGATCAGCACGCAGGCGGTGTCTCTGCTCGGTCTTTATCCAGAGCCCAACGTCGAATCGAGCGGTCGCTACAATCTGGAAGTACCTGTGCTTCTGAAAACCGTGCGCGATGCCCTGCAAGCACGGCTCATCGAAACACTCAGCAACAAAAATCAACTGTTCGGCAGTGTCTCGCTGCAACGACTCGCCACTGATTCGGGCAACGTATTCGGGTTCGTGGATTCGAACACTCTGTCGGGCGTCGACGCGCCAATCAACTGGTCGCACCGCCTGTCGCAGTTTTCGAGCTTTCGGCTGCGGTACCGATACACACTGCTCTCGACGCACACCACGCCATACTTCGCGAACCGGGAAAACGTGTCTGGAGACGCCGGCATTGGCGGCAACAACCAGGATCCTGTCAACTGGGGTCCTCCGGGCCTGATGTTCTCGAGCGGCATCGCCGCGCTCAGCAGTGCGGCGTACGCCTCGAACCGGGATCAGACGCACTCCTGGGGCGCAGAGGCGCAATGGGCGCACGGCCCGCATAACCTGACGGCCGGCGGCGACCTCGGGCTTCGGCGGCTGGACATCAACTCGCAGCAGAACGCGCGCGGCACCTTCTCGTTCACCGGCGCGGCGAGCGGATTGGATGTGGCTGACTTCCTACTCGGGATCCCGGCCACGAGCTCGATCGCATTCGGCAACGCCGACAAGGCGCTGCGCGGAACCGTCGCCGACGCTTACGTTGCGGACGATTTGAGACTGAGCCCGACGCTGACGATCAACCTCGGCCTGCGGTGGGAGTTCGAGTCACCCTTCACGGAGTCGCTCGGCCGCCTCGTCAACCTCGACATCGCACCGGGATTCACCGCGATCGCCCCTGTGGTTGCCAACACTCCCGTTGGAACGGTCAGTGGCCAGCGCTACCCGACGTCGCTCATCCGTCCGGACCTGCGTGGTATCCAGCCGCGCGTCGGCGTCGCGTGGCGGCCCGTGCCCGGCTCGTCGCTCCTGATTCGCGGCGGCTACGGCATTTACCGCAACAGTTCGGTTTACCAGGCGATGGATCTGCTGCTCGCTCAGCAGCCGCCGCTGTCGACGGCGTTCACCGTCCAGAACAGCTGCCGAGAACCCGCTGACGCTGGCCAATGGTTTTCCGGTGCCGGCATTCATCGCGAATACCTTCGCCGTCGATCCCGACCTCCGCGTCGGCTACTCGCACAACTGGCAACTGATGGCGCAGCGCGATTTTCCGGCGTCGCTGACCGTGACCGGCACCTATCTCGGTACCAGAGGCAGCCACTTGTTCCGGGAGTTCCTGCCGAACACGTATCCGATCGGCGCCACCAATCCGTGTCCGGCCTGCCCGGCAGGTTTTGTCTACCTGACCTCGGATGGCAGTTCGCGCAGGGACGCGGGGCAGCTTCAGTTGCGTCGGCGCCTCCACAACGGCCTCAGCGCGTCGGCGCAGTACACATTCGCGAGGGCAACCGACGACGCGGCAGCGGCGTTTACGGGGGCAAGCATCGACGGGTCTGCGATTGCGCAGGACTGGCGCGATCTCGACGGAGAGCGCGCACCGTCGAACTTCGATCAGCGCCACCTGTTGGCGGCACAGTTCCAGTACACAACCGGCATGGGCATCGGCGGCGGCGCCCTCGCATCTGGTTTGCGGCGATCGCTCTTGACCGGATGGACGTTTACGACACAGTTGAGCACCGGCAGCGGACTTCCGCTGACGCCGATCTACCTCGCACCGGTTCCAGGCACGGGTGTCACGGGAACGATTCGGGCCGGCATCACCGGCGCCTCGAGCGTGGCTCCGCCGGGGCTGTACGCGAATCCGGCCGCATTCGCCGCACCTGTCGCCGGTCAGTGGGGCAACGCCGGCCGAAACTCGATCCGGGGTCCGGCCACGTTCTCGCTCGACGCCGGCATCGGCCGGTCCTTTCCCTGGGGACCGCGGGTCACGTTCGACTGGCGGGTCGAAGCAACCAACGTGCTGAATCACGTGACTTACACCGGCGTGAACGTACTGACAGGCAGCCCGCAATTCGGACTGCCCGTCCAGGCGAACATGATGCGGAAGCTGCAGAGCAGTCTGCGGCTTAGGTTTTGAGGTGATTGACAGGCAACGGTTCGGGGTTCCGGGTTCGGGGTTCCGGGTTTCGGACGGTTCCGGGTTCCGGGTTCGGGTTCCGGGTTTCGGACCGGTTCGGGGTTCGGGGTTCGGGGTTCCGAGGTGCGGTGCTGGCCGTGGTTCTGTGCGTATGCTCGCTTCCGGTTCGAGTTCTCGTCTCGTCGCAGGATGCGCAGCAAGCGCCGGTCTTCCGAAGCAACGCGCGTCTCACGATCGTCGATGTCACTGTCACCGACAAGCAGGGACGGCCGGTGGAGGGCTTGACCGCAGACGACTTCACGATTACCGAGGATGGCGATCCGCAGAGCATCCAGCTCGTCGCATTTCAGCGGGTGGAGACGAGTACCGATCCGGCACCGCCAGCTCCCCCGCCGCCAGTCCGCGCTGCCCGCGCCGCTGCCGCCGTCCAACCCACGATCAGCGCACCATCGCCCGGGGATGTCCGATACCGCGACAGGCGATTGGTGGTTCTGTACTTCGACCTGACCGCGATGCCGCCGCCTGATCAGATGCGGGCGTACAAGGCGGCGCGCAAGTTCGTCGGCGAGCAGATGAAGGCGCAGGACCTCATCGCGGTCATGACGTTCGAGGGCGGCGGCGTGCGCGTGAAGCAGGACTTCACCGGCGACCGGTCCGCACTCGCCGACACGATCGACACGCTCATCTACGGCGAGCAGCGGGACGCCAACGATCTTCCCGACGCGACGACCGACGTCGGCACGGCGTTCGGGCAGGATGATGCGGAGTTCAACATCCTGAACACCGATCGCCAGCTCTCGGCACTGCAGACGGCGGCGTCGATGCTGCAGGCGTTGCCGGAGCAGAAGTCTCTCGTCTACTTCGCGAGCGGCTTGCGACTGAACGGCGTCGACAATCAGGCGCAGCTCCGCGCGACGGTCAACGCGTCGATTCGTGCGAACGTCTCGATCTACCCGGTCGATGCCCGCGGGCTGGTGGCCGAGCCCCCGCTCGGCGACGCGACCCGCGCGTCTCCGGAGGGCACTGGACTGCTTACCGGCCAGGCCGCGAACACCCGCATGACCGGCTTTCAGCGTTCGCAGGACACGCTTTACAGCCTGGCGAAAGACACTGGCGGCAAGGCGCTCTTCGACAGCAACGATCTGTCCCTGGGGATCGCGCAGGCGGCAAGCTCGATCGCCAGCTACTACATCATCGGATTCACCAGCACCCATACAGCAAAGGACGGGAAGTTCCATCGCGTCAAGGTCACGCTGACGCGGAACCGGTCGGCCGACCTCGTGTATCGCCAGGGCTATTTCGCCGACAAGGAGTTCGCGAAGTTCACGGCGGCGGACAAGGAGCGCCAGCTCGAGGAGGCGCTCATGCTCGAGAACCCGGTCACCGACATCACCATCGCCATGGAAGTGAACTACTTCCAGCTCAATCGCGCCGAGTACTTCGTCCCGGTGTCGGTAAAGATTCCCGGCAGCGAAGTGGCCCTGGCCAGGCGGGGCGGGGCGGCCCGCACCGAGATCGACTTTATCGGCGAGGTGAAGGACGACTACGGCGTGACGATGCAGAACGTGCGCGACCGGGTGGATGTGAAGCTGAACGATCAGACGGCCGCAGAGCTGTCGCGCCGCCCGATCCAGTACGAGACCGGCTTTACCCTGCTGCCGGGACGCTACATCATCAAGGTGCTCGCACGCGACAACGAGACCGGGCGCATCGGCACGTTCCAAACGAGCTTCGTCATTCCCAACCTCAATCGGGAAACCGCACGCGTGCCGATTAGCTCCGTCGTCCTCGGCAGCCAGCGCGTGCCGCCGGCGAGCGCGGTCTATTCAGTGAAGAAGAGCGGCGACGACGTCAACCCGCTGGTGTACGACGGACAGAAGCTGATGCCGAGCGTCACGCGCGTGTTCAGCCGCGGCCGCGATCTCTACGTGTTTCTGCAGGCGTACGACCGGGCCGACCAGCCCGCTGCCCCTGGTCGCATTCGTGACTTTTTACCGGGACGAGGTGAAGGCGTTCGAAACCGCGCCGCTGACGGTGACGGGCGACGTCGACTCGAAGACAAAGGCCAGGCCTGTTCGCTTCAGCGTGCCGCTCGAGAACCTGCCGCCAGGCCGGTACGAGTGCCAGGTCACAGTGCTGCAGCCGGGCGCGACCAGGGCCGCGTTCTGGCGGGCGCCCGTCGTCGTGGTGCCGTAGGCCCGAACCCCAGCTCGCCGTTCGTTCCTCGCGACCAGTTTCCAGTTCCCAGTTCCCAGTTCCCAGTTTCGAGTTTCGAGTTTCCAGTATCCAGTTCCCAGTAGTTTCCAGTAGCTCTGGCCGCTGAAGGCTGTCGACTCCTTACTGGAGACTGGCTACTGGCGACTGGCTACTTTCTTGATCGCGCTCAACAGATCCGTATTCGGGATGGTCGGGAACGCCGCGCGCGTTGTGGTCGGATCGAATGTCATGTCTGTCGTATCCATCACCACCGCCGCTCGCGCGTGCCTGGCGAAGCCGGGATTCACCGGTCGACTCAGAAACGACATCACCCGCAACATCGTCCGTGGAATGTGGCGCACCGGACCTCGCTCGCCAGCAGCGTGGAGCAGTGCGGCGACCTGATTGAAGGTTATGTTGGCGCCGCCGAGCTCCAGCACTCGACCTCTCAGCTGCGGCTCGACCACCGCGAGCTCGAGAAGCGCGGCGACGTCCCTGGCTGACACAAAGTTGACCGGGTTCTCGCCTCGGCCAAACACGAGAATCTTGTTGGGCGGCCGGGGTGGCGTGACCATGATCGTCGCCCATGTCTCGATGAACGCCGTAGCACGAACGATGGTCCACGCAACGGGACTCTGCCGGAGATGCTGCTCCGCCGCGTACTTGGCGCGAAAGAGATCGATGGGATGGTCGGACGTCGCGCCGACGATCGACACGAGCACGACAGCGGCGCCGACTCCAACCGCCGCATCGATCAGGTGCATGTTGCCCTGGCGGTCGACGGACTCCGGCGACACGTCGCTGCCGCCGAAGCCGTGAACCGCCGAGACGACGACATCCACGCCGGCAACAGCGGCCGGCAGGCTGGCCGCGTCGCGGACGTCTCCGGAGACGATCTCTACCTGCGGACCGGCGAGCTGCGAAGCTCGCGCCGGCCGCCGCGTGAGCACGCGGACCGGAAGCCCGCGATCCGTGAGGCGACGAACGAGCATCCTGCCGAGGGTCCCGGTTCCGCCGGCAACGAGGATCACGACCTGGGCCCGGGCTCTCGAACGACGGCGCGCCGGACGGCATCATTCACGTCGCCGCCACTCTCGTCGACTGGTTCGAGGTAGAAACGCGCCCAGCTGGCGCGTCCATCGCGAACACCGAAGATGATGACGCCGCGCATGACGTGCGCGGACCCGTCCCGTCGCGTACCCTGCATCTCCCATTCCGACCACACCGCATCGTCTTCGACCGCCCGCCGAACGACGGTGGCGGTCACATCGGGAACCATCGCAAAGATCTGCTCCCAGTTCCTGCGGACCTGGGCCTGACCGTGGAATCCACGACCGGGGTGCGCCGGCGTTTCGTTCCGGTACTCAGGCGAGAAGCAATCGACGAGCGCGTCGATATCGTGAGCGTTGGTCGCCTGTACCAGCCTGTCGACCATCGCCTCCGGACCTTCCTGGCGTGCTGCAGCAAATGCCATGAATCACCTCCGTCCCAGATTCAAATACAGTAGTATGTAATGAATTCAGCATGGAACCGCGGTTGAAAAGTGTCAAGCGAAAACGCCGGTACGACTCGGCGGGTCGGCTGCAGCAGGCAGCGCGAACGAGAACGCTGGTGCTCGATTCGGCGGAACGATTGTTTCTGCAGAACGGCTACGGCGCGACGACGGTCGCGTCGATCGCCGCGTCAGCGAACGTCTCGGTCGAGACGATTTACAAGGCCTTCAGCGGCAAGCCAGGGCTGGTGCGGGCGATCCGCGATCGCGGCCTGGGCGGGCACGGGCCGTCCATGCGGAGCAGCGCTCCGACCGTATGCGCATGGCCGAACGCGATCCCCGACAGATCATCTTGAATTGGGGCTCGCTCGCCGCCGAGGTCGCTCCCCGGGTCTGCCCGATCCTTCTCCTCGTCCGCGACGCGGCAGCCACTGACGTCGACATGGCCCGGCTGCGCCACGAACTGGACGAAGATCGGTATCGACGGATGACCGTCAATGCGCGGCACCTGCGCCATGGGCGGCATCTGCGCCGCGGCATGACACTGCGCGCGGCGACGGACATCCTCTGGACCTACAGCTCCCCTGACCTGTACGAGCTTCTCGTCGTACAGAAAGGTGGTCGCCGTCGCGCTACGGCCGCTTCATCGCCGAGGCGATGATTGCCGCGCTGCTGCCGCCGGCAACGCTTCCGCCGGCGCACCGGCAGGGCTAAACTGACGCCACTGTCATGTGTGGGGAGGACGATGAGCGCCGACGATTCGCACGAAGCTGTCGCCACTGGCGGGCAAGCCCGCGCCGCGCGAGATCCTGATCGATCCTGCTCGCCTCGAGCACGAATACTACGAACGGACCCCCGACCTGGCCGATCCCGGGCAGCTGGTCGCCTTCGGCACCAGCGGCCACCGCGGAACACCGTCGAACGGAACGTTCACCGAGGCGCACATCCTCGCGATCACGCAGGCGATCTGCGAGTACCGCGCCAGCGCCGGCATCGACGGCCCGCTGTTCCTGGGCAAGGACACCCACGCAGTCTCGGCGCATGCGCAGCGGACGGCGCTCGAGGTGCTCGCGGCGAACGGGGTCCACGCCGTCATTCAGCAGGACGACGGGGTCACGCCGACGCCGGTGATATCGCGCGCGATTCTCGTCCACAACCGGACGGCGCGGGGCGGTGTGGCGGACGGGATCGTGATCACGCCGTCGCACAACCCGCCGCGGGACGGCGGCTTCAAGTACAACCCGCCGCATGGTGGCCCGGCGGATTCGGACGTCACGACGGGGGTGCAGAACCGCGCCAACGAGCTGCTGCGCCAGCCCGGGGCGTGAAGCGCATGTCGTACGAGGCGGCGTTCTCGGCACCGACGACGCACCAGAACGACTTCGTGCGTGCCGTACGTCCAGGATCTCGCGGCGGTCATCGACATGGATGCGGTGCGCGGCTCGGGCCTCGCACTCGGCGTCGATCCGCTTGGCGGCGCATCACGCGCCTACTGGGAACCGATCAACGCCACCTACGGCCTCGACATCGTCGTCGTCAATCCCGTGATCGACCCGACGTTCTCGTTCATGACTGTCGATCACGACGGCGAGATCCGGATGGACTGTTCGAGTCCCTACGCGATGGCGAGTCTCGTTGGCCTCAAGGATCGGTATCGGCTGGCGTTCGCCACCGATCCCGACGCCGACCGCCACGGGATCGTCACGCCCGGCAGCGGACTGATGAACCCCAATGCCTACCTCGCGGTCGCGATCGACTATCTGCTGGCGAATCGCCCGGACTGGCCGCGAGGGGCGGCCGTCGGCAAGACCGTCGTCAGCAGCGGCCTGCTCGATCGCGTGGTGGCGAAGGCCGGCCGGCAATTGTCCGAGGTGCCGGTCGGGTTCAAGTGGTTCGTCGACGGTCTTCTGAACTCGACGCAGTGCTTCGGAGGAGAAGAGAGCGCGGGTGCAAGTTTTCTCCGGCGTGACGGCACGGTGTGGACGACCGACAAGGACGGACTGATCCTCTGCCTGCTCGCTGCCGAACTGACGGCACGCACAGGGCGGGATCCCGGCGAGCGGTATCAGGCCCTGACGAGTGAACTGGGGACGTCGTATTATCGCCGGCGCGACGCGCGCGGCGACACCGGTACAGAAGGCGACTCCTGGCCAGGCTCTCGCCAGAGGCGGTCACGGCGACTGAGCTCGCGGGCGATCCGATCGTGTCGAAGCTGACCCGGGCACCGGGGAACGACGCGCCGATTGGCGGCCTCAAGGTCGTCACCCGGAACGGCTGGTTCGCCGCCCGTCCGTCCGGCACGGAACACATCTACAAGATCTATGCGGAGAGCTTCCAAAGCGCCGCCCATCTCGACGCGATTCTTCGCGCCGCGCAGACGATGGTCGACGCCGCACTCACGTAAACGGGGCGCGGCGGTCGGCAGCGGTTGCTGCTGTTGCGACAAGGACGGGGTTCGGTAATCAGCCACAGGCGTCACAGGCATCCATCCATGAGAACCAGATTCACCCGGCGTGATTTCCTGAAGGCATCAGCGGTTGCGACTGGAGCGGCGGCATTCCGTGATTCGGCCGCGACCGTGCTCGGGCAAGCTGAGCCCGCCGCTGCCGCCCGGCGTGTCATTGCGCCGCGGACCGTTCGCTCCGACGTGGGATTCGCTGACGAAGAACTACCGGGTGCCCGAGTGGTTCCGCGACGCCAAGTTCGGCATCTGGGCCCACTGGACGGCGCAGTGCGTGCCCGAGCAGGGCGACTGGTACGCGCGCCGGATGTATCTGCAGGGCGACCCTGCCTACGACTATCACGTGAAGACGTACGGGCACCCGTCGAAGGTCGGCTTCATGGAGATCGACCACCTCTGGAAGGCCGAGCGCTGGGAACCCGAGAAGCTGATGGCGCTCTACAAACGCGCCGGCGCGAAATACTTCTTCGGCCTGGCCAACCATCACGACAACTTCGACGCGTTCGACTCCACGCACCATGCCTGGAACTCGGTCAACGGCGGGTCCGAAGAAGGACATCGTCGGCACGTGGGCCAAGGTCGCACGCGCGCAGGGGCTGAAGTTCGGCGTCAGCAACCACTCGGCGCATGCGTGGCACTGGTTCCAGGCGGCCTACGGCTACGACGCCGAAGGCCCGCTCGCGGGCGTCCGCTACGACGCGGCGCGGCTGACCAAGGCGGACGGCGCCGGCAAGTGGTGGGATGGCCTCGATCCACAGGAACTCTATACCGGGCCGAACATCAAGATCCCCGATGGCCTGACCAGCATCAAGGCGATGAACGAGTGGCACGAGAAGAACGACCGCGTCTGGAACGAGAACCCGCCGGCGATGAACCCCGCGTTCACCGAGAAGTGGTTCCTGCGCTGCCAGGACCTGGTCGACAAGTATCAGCCCGACGTTCTCTACTTCGACAACACCGAGCTGCCGCTCGGCCAGGCCGGCCTCGACATCGTCGCCCACTACTACAACGCGAGCGCGGCGCGCACGAAAGGCGCGCCGGACGTCGTCGTCAATGCCAAGCACATGACGCCGGAGCACGTCGCCGGCGTGGTCGAGGACATCGAGCGCGGCGTGGCCACCGGTATCCGTCCACTGCCGTGGCAGACCGACACCTGCATCGGCAGCTGGCACTACAGCCGCGAGATCGCCGAACAGAACAAGTACAAGACCGTTCCACAGGTGATCGCGATGCTGCTCGACATCGTGAGCAAGAACGGCAACCTGATGCTCAGCATCCCCGTGCGCGGGGACGGCACGATCGACGATCACGAGGTCGCATTCCTCGAAGGAATGGCGGAGTGGATGGCCCTGAACGGCGACGGCATCTTCGGCAGCCGTCCGTGGACGGTGTACGGTGAGGGCCCATCGACTGTCGAGAAGGCGGAGACCGGTCAGTTCGGCGGCGCACGCGACGTGCGGAGCAAGCCTTACACGCCAGAGGACATCCGGTTCACGACGCGGAATGGCGCCATCTACGCGTACCTGCTCGCGGTCCCGACGGAGCCGCGTGTGGTGATCCGCAGCCTCGCCACCAACTCGTCACAGAGCGGCGGACGCAAGGTGTCGGACGTCAGGCTCCTCGGCGGCGGTACCTGCAAGTGGACACAGGATGCGCAGGGTCTCGCGGTGACGCTGCCGCCAGAAGCTACCGGACGGAAGCACGCCCTCGCGCTCCAGATTCGAGGCGTCCTGTAAGCGGCGCCTCACGACTGCCGCTATTCCCAGCGGAAGACCTTCGACGCGAGCGCGGTGCACACGAGCAACACGATCGCAAGCGCGGCAACATCGCCGGCGTGATTGATCCAGCCGTCACCACGCCAGATCCCCCGTAACAGCGACACTGCATACGTCAGCGGCAGGAAGCGCGCGATCCCGCGAATCGCTGGAGGCAGCGACGCAATCGGGACGAACAGTCCGGAGAGCCCGAGCATCGGATACATGAGCAGGGCTCCAATCGGCTGTGCGAAACGAGCGGTGGGCACGATGCTCGCGATCAGGAAGCCCATCGAGACGATGCACAGCGTGCTGAAGAGAAGCGCGACGCCAAACTGCGACCGCCGGGCCCTCCGCACCCGCCGGGACGTAGCGGCGACCCGCGGCCATCATCGCCAGCAGCGTCAGGGCTGTGAACAGGAGCTTCACGATCACGTGCGCCGACAGGATGGTGTGAGGCCTGAGCGGCGTCGCCCGCAGACGCTTGAGGATGCCACCCTCGCGATAGATCGAGATGATCGTGACGAGCGACAGCACCGCGCTCAGTGCCATCAGGATGGATACGAGGATTGGCAGATCGATGGTGACGAATCGATGGACCGCGATAACCACCGACATCACCGCGCGGCCCGGCAAGTCGCCCGAGAAAGATGAACAGCAGAACTGGTGCAGCGACGGTGCCGATGAATCCGAGCGGCTCGCGGACGAAGATCTTGATTTCGAGCCAGGTCAGCGTCCACAGTCCACGCAGCACGTCAGGTCTCCTCAGTTCCGGATCGAGTGGCCGGTCAGCCGGATGAACACGTCTTCGAGCGTCGCCCGTTCGGTGCGAAAGTCGGTCACGTTCATCCGGTACTCGGCGATGCAGCGGATCACGTGCGCCCACGAGCCCGTCGCCGCGTTCCCGATATCGTGACCTTGCCGTCCTCTTCACGAACCGAGTCGACGCCTGGAACTGCGCGAAAACGTTCGCCGCTCGACGGCTCGTCGGTCGAGACGATCACCGTCTGTTCGGGGCAGTGCCGCCGGATCAGTTCAGCGGGAGTGGCGATGTCGACGATGCGGCCCTTGTCGATGATGGCAACGCGGTCGCACAGGCGCTCGGCTTCCTCCATCAGGTGCGTGGTCAGGAAGACGGTCTTGCCGCGGGCGCGGATGCCGCGGACCAGCTCCCATATCGTTCGGCGGGCCTGTGGGTCGAGCCCGGTCGTCAGCTCGTCGAGGAACACGAGCTCGGGATCGTTGATGAGCGCCAGCGCGATGAAGAGCCGCTGCTTCTGCCCACCCGACAGGGTCATGAACCAGGCGTCGCGCTTGTCGCCCAGTCCGAGTTGCTCGAGGAGGCGATCGCCGTCGACGGGCTTCCGATAGAGCGTCGCCCACAGGCCGACCGCTTCGCGGACCTTGATCCGTTTCTGCAGCTGCGCCTCCTGCAGCTGAATGCCGATCCGCTCCTGCAGCGCATACACCTGGCGCGCCGGGTCCAATCCAAGCACGGAAATCGAGCCGCGGTCCGGCACTCGTAATCCCTCGACGCACTCCATTGTCGTGGTCTTCCCGGCGCCATTCGGTCCGATCAGTCCGAAGATCTCTCCCCGCAGGACGTCGAACGACACGTCGTCCACCGCCACCGTGCGGCCGTACGTCTTTCGCACGGCGGACACCTGGATGACTGGTTGATGAGGCATGCTGGTGGAGACGAGAAAACTATCACGCTGCGCCGATCCACCGTCGATGCCGCGCGGCCCAGCGGGTCGTGGCAGCCGAGGAGAAGTGAGATGAGCCGGGACGACACGTTGTATTCGGTGCGGGCCAGGTCGGCTCGCTGCTGGCCGAGCGGCTGCTCGCCGCAGGGTCACGAGGTGCGGGTGGCGAAGAGATCGGCGGGAGGCGTTCCGCCGGGTGCCGAGGCGATGCTGGGTGACGCCGCCAGCGAGGAGTTCTGCTCGGAAGCCGCCGCCGGCGCGGCGGTCGTCTATCACTGTATGAACCCGCCCTACAGCACCAAGGTGTGGGCCGAGCTCCTGCCCCGTTACATGCAGAACCTGATCGCTGCGTCGGCCCGGGCGGGGGCGCGACTCGTCGTGCTCGACAACGTCTACATGCTGGGCAAGCCGAATGGGAAGCGACTGACCGAGGAGACGCCGGTGAATCCGGTGAGTCGAAAGGGAGAGATTCGCGCCCGGACCGCGCAACTGTTGTTCGATGCACACAACCGCGGTGACGTGCGAGCCACGATCGGCCGCGCATCGGATTTCTACGGTCCGCGAGGCACACTGAGTTCGCTCGGCGATTTCTTCTGGCCACGCGTGCTCAAGGGCCGCAGCGGCCAGGCGATCGCAAACCCGGACATGATTCATACCTTCCACTACATCCCTGACGTCGCCGCCGGTCTGGCGACGCTTGGCTCGGCACCGGATGATGCATTCGGGCGACCGTGGATGCTGCCGTGCCAGCCGGCTGGGACCTTTCGCGATCTCGTACGCCGGCTCGAACAGCCCTTCGGCGCGCCAATCCGATTGTCGGTCGTGCCGGGCTGGATGCAGTCGCTGCTCGGGATCTTCATGCCGCCGCTGCGCGAGATGCCGGAGATGCGCTACCAGTGGGAGGAGCCGTTCGTGATCGACGACACCGCATTCCGCGAACGCGTTTCGGCGCCACACCCGAGGACGCCGATCGCGCCGCCGCCGCCACCGTGGAGTGGGCGCGCACGCACTACGGCTCGGGGGAGTGACCGGGGATTCGGGATCAGGGATTCGGGATGGGGATTCGCGATGACCAACGGTCGTCCCGCAGGCCGTCTCCGATGGTGGATTGGGACCCTGCTCTTTCTCTCCACCGTCATCAACTACATCGATCGGCAGACACTCAGCGTCCTCGGTCCAACCCTGAAGGGTCAGTACCAGTGGACCAATTCTGATTTCGCCCTGGTGATCATCTCCTTCCGGGTGGCGTACACGATCGGACAGGCCGGGGCCGGACGGTTTCTCGATGCCGTCGGCACGCGCGCCGGGCTGACGGTGACGGTCGCGTTCTACTCCGCCGCCGCGATGCTGACGTCGCTCGCGACGGGGTTGCGGTCCTTCTGCTTCTTTCGTTTTCTGCTCGGAGCCGGCGAGGCGGGCAACTGGCCGGGTGCGACGAAGGCGGTGGCCGAGTGGTTCCCGCGGAAGGAGAGCGGCTGGGCGGTCGCGCTCTTCGACAGCGGGTCTTCGATCGGCGCCGCGGTCGCACCGTTGCTGCTCGTCGGCCTCCTCCATGTCTTCGGCACGTGGCGGCCTGTGTTCCTGATCACCGGCTCGCTCGGCGTGCTCTGGATGCTGCTCTTCCGCGTCGTCCTATCATCCGCCAGAGAGCCACCCCCGCATTTCAGCCGAGGAGCGCGAGTACATCCTCGCCGACAGAGACGTGCGCGACGTCGCGGCGGCTGGGACTCCGTCATCACAGAGTTACGCCAGCCTGCTGCGCCTGCCGCAGACATGGGGCATCGTCATCGGCAAGGCCCTGACCGATCCGGTGTGGTTCTTCATCACGGACTGGTTCGCCATCTATCTCGCATCGCGCGGCTTCTCGCTCGAGCACGGGCTGCTCGCATTCTGGGTGCCGTTCGTTGCCGCCGATGCGGGGAATTTTCTCGGCGGTGGTGTGTCGAGTTACCTGATTCGCCGCGGCACCTCCGTCGGCGCCGCCAGGAAGATCGTGATCGTCGTCAGCGGCATCGGCATGAGCCTGCTGATGGCCAGCCTGCTCTTCACCGGTCTGGTCCCGCTGACCATCTGCTTCGCGATCGCGACCTGCTCGTACGCGTCACTGTCGACGATGCTGCTGAACCTGCCGGCCGATATCTACAGGTCGGGATCGGTGGCGACGGTCGGTGGGCTCAGTGGCGCCGGTGCAGGACTGGGGACGATCGCTGCGACTTATCTGACGGGCATGGTCGCGGATCGGTATTCGTTCGCGCCGATCCTCGTCGTGGCCAGTCTCGTCCCGCTGCCGGCGGTGATTGCCGTCCTGGTGCTGATCCGCAACAACCGGGCGACCGCGAACGGGATCGTCCGGGCGATCTGACCTGTCACTTTCCCGAGCGGCGCGACCAGGTCGGCCCGACCCGGTCCGGCACGTCGAGGGCGGTGAACACGCCGATCGTCTCCATCCGCTCGACCAGCTGCTCGCGCTGCTGTTCCAGCTTCGGTCACCTCGTCGCTGAAGTCGGCAAGGTGCTTCTCGTAGACGACCATCTCGCCCCAGTACTCGATCAGGAGATACCGAGTTTCGGATCCCATGTCGCGCAGGAACGAGGTGCCCAGGAACGAGCGGCTTCGCCGCGACAGCTTCGTCCATGCGCCGTCGGCGCCATACAGATGCTCGAATTCCTCTGACACTCCCGCGCGGATATCGACCTGCCACACCACTGCGACCACGGACCCTCCAGGCGGCTACCGTTCGACACGCTCAGGGCTGACCGGAGCGCGCCGCCCCGGGTAGCGATTACTATAGCGATTTCTACCCTTCTCCACCATGCGTCCCGCTCCCGCGGTCATGGCGCAGGATCGACGTGTTCCTCATCGCTCGACGGCCGCGATCAACGTCGCAGCCAGATGTTCCTGAAGCGGACCCGGCCGAGCCCGTACTGTTCGATCTGCAGCCCGATCGACCCGCTGCGGCGGAAGAACGCCGGATCCTCGTCGAGCAGAATGGTCATGACGCGGCCATTGACGATGTGGGTGATCTGGTTGCCGCGAGCGACGATGTGCAGCTGGTTCCAGGCGTCGACCTTGAAAACCTCCATCAGCGAGTCGGCGTCGCCAAGAGTGCCGATGAGCCGCGGCCGCGTGCCGGGCGCCGCCCGGACGATCCCGCCGCGCCAGGCCACTTCGCGGCGTTCCGATCCGCGGTCCTCGACGTTCCCCGCCATCAGCCGGTCGTAGTCGTAGTCGAACCCGGGACCGTAGAGCGTCCACCGGGGATCGCTCGGAACAGCCGGCAGGGATCCGCGGGCGCGCGCCGGCGCTGCCGCGGCGGGCTGTCCGGCGCGTCCGCCGGTGGTTCGATTGAGATCGATCGCGCTTCGATAAGCGATTCCGCTATGGATGTCGCCCTCGAGCTTCACTTCCAGCTTCAGCTCGAAATCCGCGACCTCACCGCCTGCCAAATCAAGTGCGTGGATCCGACTCGACGCTCTGCCGTCGACACGGCGGTGATGGCGCCGTCGTCGACGCTCCACACCTCCGGGTTGCCGTCCCATCCTTTCAGCGTCGCGCCGTCGAACAGCGACGTCCAGCCGTCGTGATTGTCGTAATCGAGCGGCTCGGGCGGCACGAAGATCGACGGGATGCGCGGCGGCGCCGGCGCTGGCTGTTGCGGCGGCTGGCCCGCCGCGAGGGACAATCCCGAGAGGAGGATGCACCCGAGAGCCGGCATGATGTGGATTTTCACGGGGCGAGTCTAGCGCGGGCCGGGTCGCATTGCTGCAGTCGTTGTCGGCGGCTTGCAATCCCGTTCAGCCGCCAGTATGGTTTGCGTGGATTCAACCAGTTCATCGGAGGAGGCTCGATGGCGCAGGCGGTGTGGCCGTTGACCGCAGCGGAAATTCGGGGAAACCACTCGTCGGGACCACTGGTGGGTGCAGCCGCTCGCCGTGTTTGTCGCGCTCTCGACCTTCATTGTCTATTCCACCTGGGCGGCGTTCCAGGGGAATCACTTCGAATACGGGCCTTACCTCTCCCCGTTTTATTCGCCGCTGCTCTTCGGCGACAGCGCACACGCGTGGTTCGGGCCGAAACCGGGGTGGTGGCCCGGCGCACTCCCTTTTTCCGCCGCGCTCCTCATCCTCTGGGCGCCAGGGGGATTCCGGTTCACCTGTTATTACTACCGCGGCGCCTACTACAAGGCGTTCTGGGCGGACCCGCCGTCATGCACGGTTGGTGAACCGCGAAAGAAGTATCTCGGCGAACGATCGTTTCCGCTGGTGCTCCAGAACATCCACCGCTACTTCCTCTACCTTGGCCTGATCTTCATCTGCATCCTCCTCGTCGATGCCGTGAAGTCGTTCTGGTTCACGGACGGAGGCGCGACCCATTTCGGGATCGGCGTCGGCAGTCTGCTGCTCACGGCCAACGCCGTTCTGCTCGCGGGCTACACCCTCAGCTGCCACTCGCTGCGTCACTTGATCGGCGGATACAAGGATGTCATCTCCTCGTCGCCGGTCCGTTCGAGCTGCTACTCGTGCGTCTCCGGCCTGAACAGCCGGCATCAGCTCTTTGCGTGGCTGAGCCTCTGTTCGGTGGGATTCGCCGATCTCTACGTGCGTCTCTGCTCGATGGGCGTGTGGACGGACTTCCGCATCCTGTGACGCCTGTTTCAGCGCCTCGGTGCGTCACCCTGCCGCTCCGGTAAACAACGACATCGACGGATTTCGAGCGTAATGGATTACGAAACTCACGAGTATGACGTCCTCGTCATCGGCGCCGGCGGGGCCGGATTGCGGGCCGCGATCGAGGCGTCCGCGGCCGGGGCGAGGGTCGGGCTGCTGTGCAAGTCGCTGCTCGGCAAGGCCCACACCGTCATGGCCGAAGGCGGTGTCGCGGCGGCGCTCGCCAACGTGGACGACCGCGACAGCTGGAAGGTCCACTTCGCCGACACGATGCGCGGCGGACAGAACGTCAACAACTGGCGGATGGCGGAGCTGCACGCAAAGGAAGCGCCGGACCGTGTCCGCGAGCTCGAGGCATGGGGCGCGGTGTTCGATCGGACGGCTGACGGGAAGATCCTGCAGCGCAATTTCGGCGGTCACCGGTATCCCCGGCTCGCGCACGTCGGCGATCGCACCGGCCTCGAGCTGATTCGCACGCTGCAGGATCAGGGCGTCCATCGCGGCCTCGACGTCCACATGGAGTTCACCGTCGTCGCGCTGCTCACGAGCGACGGCCGGGCCGCGGGCGCGGTCGGCTACGAGCGGGAACGCGGGCGGTTCAAGGTGTTCAACGCGGGAGCGGTGATCGTGGCGACCGGCGGCGCCGGGCGCGCATACAAGATCACCAGCAACAGCTGGGAAGGCACCGGCGACGGACATTCGCTCGCGTACCACGCGGGCGCCGAACTGATGGACATGGAATTCATCCAGTTCCATCCGACCGGCATGATCTGGCCGCCGAGCGTGCAAGGCATCCTGGTCACCGAGGGCGTCCGCGGCGAAGGCGGCATCCTTCTGAACAGCGAAGGCCGCCGCTTCATGTTCGACTCGATTCCCGAGCCTTACCGCAACCAGACGGCGGACAACGAAGACGAGGGCTGGCGCTACACCCAGGGGGACAAGAACGCACGACGTCCACCCGAGCTCCTGACCCGCGACCACGTCGCGCGCTGCATCATGCACGAGGTGAAGGCCGGACGCGGCAGTCCGCGCGGCGGCGTCTTCCTCGACATCTCGTGGATCAAGAAGCGGCTGCCGAACTCGGAGGAGATCATCCGGCGCAAGCTGCCGAGCATGTATCACCAGTTCAAGCAGCTGGCCGACATCGACATCACGAAGGAACCGATGGAAGTGGGCCCGACGACGCACTACATCATGGGCGGCGTGCGGGTGGATGCGGACACGCAGATGTCGACCGTGCCGGGCCTTTTTGCCGCCGGGGAATGCGCCGCCGGAATCAACGGCGCCAACCGGCTTGGCGGCAACTCGCTGTCGGACCTGCTCGTCTTCGGCAAACGGGCGGGAGAGTTCGCGGCGAAGTTCGCGCGCGCAAACCGGATCGCCCGGATCGACCCGGACCAGGTGCGGGACGGCACCGAGGGGGCGGTGCGCCCGTTCGAAAACAAGGGCAGCGAAAATCCATATGCCGTGCAGTCGGCGCTCCAGGAAATGATGCAGTCCCTTGTCGGTATCGTCAGGACCGAAACGGAGATGCAGCAGGCGCTCGCGGATCTCGCCGGGCTCAAGGCGCGGGCAGCGGTCGCGGCGGTGGTCGGGCACCGCGAGTACAACCCGGGGTGGCATACGGCAATCGACCTGCGGCACCTGCTGACCGTGTCCGAAGCGATCACGCGATCGGCGATCGAGCGCAAGGAGAGCCGCGGCGGACACTTCCGGGAGGATTACCCGGACAAGGTGGCGGAGTTCGCCACGTTCAATATCGTCACGCGCCGGTCGAGCGACGGATCGATGGAAGTGCGGCGCGTCCCGATTCCGGCAATGCCGGCGGAGCTGAAGCAGGTCATCGAAGAGCAGCGGTAGGCGCGGGGCTGCGGCCCGGCGAGAGGATCAGATGTCCAAGGCGACGTTCAAGGTCTGGCGGTCGAACGGCGAGAACGCCGGCGGCTATCGCGACTACACGGTCGAGACCGTGCCCGGCATGGTGGTGCTCGATGCCATCCATCAGATCCAGGCGACCGACGCGCCTGACCTCGCGGTCCGATGGAACTGCAAGGCGGGCAAGTGCGGCTCATGCTCGGCGGAGATCAATGGCAGCCCGAAGCTGATGTGCATGACACGCCTCAGCAGCCTGCCGATGGCGGAGCCCGTCACCGTCGAGCCGATGCGGGCGTTCCCGCTGATCAAGGATCTCGTGACCGACGTGTCGTGGAACTTCCGGGTGAAGAAGACCATCGCCCCGTTCAAGGCCCGGGCTGCGGATGCGGCCGATGGCACCTGGCGGGTGCAGCAGAAGGACATCGATCGGGTCCAGGAGTTCCGGAAGTGCATCGAGTGCTTCCTCTGCCAGGACGTCTGCCACATCCTGCGCGATCACCGCATGCACGACGAGTTCATCGGTCCGCGGTTCCTGACCTATGCCGCCGCGCTCGAGATGAATCCGATTGACGCCGGCGACCGACTCGGCGAGCTGAAGGATCAGCACGGGATCGGGTTGTGCAACATCACCCGCTGCTGCACGAAAGTCTGTCCCGAGCACATCACGATCACGGAAAATGCGATCATTCCGCTCAAGGAACGCGTAGTGGATCAGTTCTACGATCCGATCAAGAAACTGCTGAGGGTGTTTCGATCCTGAGAGGGAGACGTTGATGACGACCCTGCCTTCGTCCTCGCGAGTATTCAATCTCAAGCCGCTCTCGAGAGACGCCGTCCCGGCGGCTCTGATCAAGGCCGAACGCTACCGGCTGCTGAACGAACCGGGCGAGGCCGAGAGCATCTGCCTCGATATCCTCCAGGTCGACCCGGCGAACCGCGACGCCACGGTCATGCTGGTGCTGGCGCTCACCGATCAGTTTCTGAACGACTCGTCATCCGATGCCGTCTCGCGTGCCGGCGAACTGGCGGCCGGACTTCCCGACGAGTACGAGCAGAGCTATTACGCCGGGATCATCCGCGAGCGGCTCGCCAAGGCGATCCTGCAGCGGGATCGATACGGCGCCGTCGCGACCGCGGCTGACTGGCTCCGGGACGCGATGACATTCTACGAACGGGCAGAAGCGAAGCGGCCGGCGCACAACGACGATTCGCTGCTGCGCTGGAATGCGTGTGCCCGGCTGCTGATGCACCTGCCGGTCCCGGCTCCCGACGTGCACGAGCCTGAGCCGCTGCAGCTCGAATGACGCGACGGCGGCCGTCGATCGACTGAGGTCAGACCGCCGCGCGCACTTCCGATGTGCAGAACGGACACCGGGTCGCCTTCAGCGCAATGCGTGACACGCAGTACGGGCAGTCGCGCGAGTTGTCCTTGGCCGGCGTCGGGGCAGGCGTCTTCATTCGATTGATCTGCCGCACCAGCATGAAAATCACGAACGCCACGATCAGAAACTCCAGCACGGTGTTCACGAACACGCCGTAGTTGATCGTGGGCGCGTTCGCCGCCTGGGCCGCCGCGAGCGAGGGGTACGACGCGCCGTTCAGCGCGACGAAGCAGGCCCTTGAAGTCGAAGCCCCCAAGAATCAGTCCGATGGGCGGCATCAGCACGTCGTTCACGAGGGAGGTGACGATCTTGCCGAACGCCGCGCCGAGGATCACGCCGACCGCCAGGTCGAGGACATTGCCGCGCGCCGCGAACTCGCGAAATTCCTTCCACATAAGCTCTCCTCCGCGTCGGTCGCCGGGTGCTCTGTGCCGGAAATCGACTGATTCAGGCCTGATTTCGGCCGTGGTGCTAATATTTTCGGCCTATGCTATTTTCGTAGCACCTTTTCGGTACTGTCTCCGTCTAAGGGACATGACGCACCACAACGACCTGATTCCTCTGCCCATGACGACCAAGCCCACTCACCTCGACCTCAGCCGGCGCGAACGGCAGATCGTCGACATCCTTTACGCCCGCGGCCGCGCCACTGCCGCGGAAGTGCAGGCGGCGCTCCCCGATCCGCCAAGCTACTCAGCCGTACGGGCGATGCTCAGAATTCTCGAAGACAAGGGCCACGTCAAGCACGAACAGGATGGGCCGCGATACGTGTACGTGCCGACGGTCGGCCACGACAACGCGAAGCGGTCGGCGCTACACCACGTGCTGAAGACGTTCTTCGACGGATCCACCGAACAGGCGATCTCGGCGTTGCTGGACGATTCCGCGTCGAACATGTCCGATGCGGAGCTCGATCGGCTGGCGCGGCTGATCGACCAGGCCCGCGGCACGGGAGCATGACCATGAACATTACGCAACCTCGCCGCGGGTTTCTCCGGTACAGGCTGGCTGCCGCTGGCCGATGCCATTCTCAAGGCAACGCTGTTGTTTGCGATTGCCGCGATCGCATCGCTCGCGTTGCGCCGGGGCAGTGCCGCCGCGCGCCATCTGATGTGGACGCTTGCCCTGGTCAGCGCACTGGCCCTGCCGGCGCTTTCGCTCGCGCTGCCGCGCTGGCAGCTGCCTCTCGTCACGGTCCCGTCGTACGTCTCCACGAGTCCGGTCGAAGCGGTCAGCGTTCGCGCAGCCTGCGCTCGGGTCCACCGCGCTCGCACCCGCGCCACCGCGCCTGCACACGGCCGCGAGGACCGCGGTGACGCCGGCTGCCGACCGAAACGTCGACACCAATCCGGCGGTCTCGCGTCTGTCGCTGCCGAATATCTCCTGGCCGTACGCGTTGCTGACGGTCTGGGCTGTCGGTGCAGGACTGGTGCTGCTGCGCCTCGCGACCGGTCTGCTGGGCGTGCTCTGGCTGTCCCGGCGTACCGAACACGTCACCGATGCGTCGTGGCTGCCGCTCGCCCGCTCGCTGGCAGCGGAGCTCGGGGTATCACCACGGCTCGTGTTCCTGCGCAGCCGGCATTCAGCAATGCCGATGGCGTGGGGCATTCTCCGCCCGTCGGTGCTGATGCCTGCAGACGCTGACACCTGGCCGGCCGAACGGCTCCGGATCGTGCTGCTCCACGAGCTGGCACACGTCAAGCGCCGTGATTGCCTGACTCACATGCTCGCCCAGATCTCGTGCGCACTCTACTGGTTCAATCCTCTCGCGTGGATGGCGGCGCGCCATCTGCGCACCGAGCGTGAGCGGGCGTGTGACGATCTCGTCCTCGCGGCCGGCACGCGGGGTCCGGATTATGCGGACCAGCTGCTCGAGATTGCGCGCGTGATGCGCTCGGGCCGTTTCCCGGCGTTATTCGGAGGCGCCAGCCTCGCGATGGCGCAGCGCTCGCAGCTCGAGGGCCGCCTCATGGCGATCCTCGATCCGACGGTTCCGCGCTCGGGAGTATCCCGCCTGAGAACGGTTGCGGCAACGCTACTCTTCGCCTGCGCGGTGATGCCGCTCGCCGCGGTGCAGCCGTGGACGGCGGCCGCCGGAGCGCCCGTCGACGGTTTCCGCCGCGGCGACGGCCGACGGCACCACGCAGCTTCGCGATGGCGAGACGCCGCTCGTCCAGACGCCGCCGACCCCGCCAAATCCGCCGACCGTGGTGGTGCGAGCCCACGACACCGGTGACAGCCGACGCTGGCGCCGGCGCCGCAGGGCCCTTCTGCTGCAGCGATGGCATCAGCCGCGATCGCCGATACGGCTGTCGAGGCGGTGCGGGCGGGCGTCGAGTCGACGGTATCCGCGATCGTCACGTCGGTGCTCGAGGCCGTCGCTCCTGACGTGCATCCGCACGTCGCGGCCGATGTGCGAATGGATCAGGACCACGAGAACGACAAGGCCAAGAAGGCCGACCCGCGGACGATCGCCGCGCTGACGGCGGCGTTGAAGGACACCGACAAGGATGTCCGTGAAACGGCGCTGCAGGCGCTCGTTCAGCTGCGCGACCCCGGCATCTTCGAACCACTCGTCCAGGCACTGGCCGATGCGGCGGCCGATGTCCGCGAGCATGCCGCGTTCGGTCTCGGCCAGATGCGCGACAAGCGCGGCGTCGAGCCCCTGACCCGCGCGCTCAAGGACCAGAACGGTGACGTCCGCGAGCAGGCGGCGTTCGCACTCGGTCAGATCCGCGACCGCAGCGCAGTGGCCGCCCTCACCGCCGCAATCAAGGACTCGGTCGACGACGTGCGCGAGCAGGTGGTGTTTGCCCTCGGGCAGCTCCGGGATCCAGCGGCGGTCGACGCGCTGGCGCGTGGCGGCGCACGATGCGAAGCCTGACGTGCGGCAGCAGGCAGTCTTCGCCCTCGGCCAGATCCGCGATCCCCGCGCCGTCGAGCCGCTCATCTCGGCGCTGAAGGATGCGGATGCGGACGTCCGCGAGCAGGCCGCGTTCGCGCTCGGTCAGACTGCGCGATCACAGGGCGGTCGAGGCGCTGATCATCGCGGTAAAAGACACGGTACCGGACGTGCGGCAGCAGGTAGTCATTTGCGCTCGGTCAGATCCGCGATCCGCGCGCTCTCGATGCACTGACGTCCGCGTTGAAGGACGCCAACGCCGACGTCCGCCAGCAGGCGGCGTTCGCGCTCGGTCAACTCGCTCGATAGAAGGCTCCGCGCGGGGCCGGCGATGCATGTCGCCGGCCGCACGCGCACGTCCGGTAGTGCTGTTTTTTTAGCAGGAGAAGCGCATGTCTACGCTGACCGTCTTTGTTCGGACCTTGATGAAAACGAGCGCGATCTTCATCGGCGCCACGGCGGTGATGCTGCATCCGTCGCTCAACTGGTCGTCGTCGCGCGACGTCACCGCGCAGCAGAGTCCTTCCGAAGGCGCGGTCGACGGCCTGGTCGGAGCGCTGAAGGACAGCGACGCCGGGGTCAGACGGCAGGCTGCGGCCGCGCTCGGGCAGCTGCACAATGCGCGTGCAGTGCCCGGGCTGATCGACGCGCTGAAGGACACGGACGCCACCGTCCGCGAACGGGCGATCTCCGCGCTCGGTGAGATCGGGGATGCGCGGGCGGCCGCCGGACTCGCGGCCGCACTCAAGGACGCGTCGCCCGATATCCGTGGACGCGCGGCGTCCGCGCTTGGCGAGCTGCAGGATCGAGACCTCGGTCGAGCCACTGATTGCCGCTGTCGGCGACAGCAACGCCGACGTCCGCCGGCGCAGCGCCAGGGCCCTCGGTGAGATTGCCGACGCGCGTGCGCTCGACGCGCTGACTGCGCTCCTGAAGGATCAGGACCCGGGTGTCCGGCGCGCGGCGGTCCAGGCGATCGCCGAGATCTCAGGCGGGGAGGGCCATTCTTCGGACATGCGTCGCCCCCACCCGATGCCGAACCCCAACCCGAATCCGAATCCGAATCCCAATCCCAATCCTCGCCCGCGCGGCGCCGTTCCCGAGCACTGACATGGTCAAGACACTTGCGTGCATCCATCGTTCTCGTCCTCGGCGTCACGCCGGCCCCGTTTTGCGCCCAGGTCCGGGACGTCGCGGAGCTGGTGAGACAGTTGTCAGCTTCCGATCCCGCAGCGCGCGCGGTGCCTCATGCGGGCTGCGCGACCTTGGCGACGCAGCGTTCGATGCGCTGCAGCCGCTGATCGGGCTGCTTGCCGATGCAGCACCGGTCGATGCGAGCATCTGCCATACCGGGTCGTGGCATGGCAACGCGAACGATCTCACGACACCCGGTGAACAGGCGGCCGCCGCGCTCGTGTCGATCGGCTCGCGCGTCTTCACTCCCGTACTCCAGGCGCTTCGAAGCCCGGCGTGGGTTGCGCGGCGCAACGCCGCATGGGCGCTGGGAGCCCTGGACGACCGCCGCGCCGTCCCAGGTCTCACCGAGGCGCTCAAGGATCGCGAAGGCGGCGTGCGCAGCCAGGCGGCGTGGGCACTTGGTGCGATAGACGACTCCGGGGCTGTGCCGGCATTGATTGCTGCGCTCAAGGATACGGATGCGAGCGTTCGCCACCAGGCCGCGTGGGCACTCGGCGCCATCGATGACTCGCGCGCGGTAGGGCCCCTGTCCGCGACTTTGAAGGATGAGGACGAACGGACGCGCGAGCAGGCGGCATGGGCGCTCGGCGCGATTGGCGACAGCAGCGCCGGACCCGCGCTCGCCGGCGCCCTGACCGACAGCTCCGATCTGGTCAGAAAGCAGGCGGCGTGGGCCCTCGGCGCAGTCGACGATCGACGCGCGGTCGACGCGCTCGTCCGGGCGCTGAAGGACCAGAACAGCGGTGTCCGCGAACAGGCTGCGTGGGCGCTCGGTGCGATTGGCGATTCGCAGGCGCTCCCGGGTCTCCTCCCCGCACTCAAAGACGCGAACTCCGGTGTCCGCCGCCAGGCGGCGTGGGCGATCGGGGTCATCGGCAAATAACGCACGAGGCTGGTATGAACACCCTGCTGCATGACCTGCGTCACGGCGTCCGGCTGCTGCGACGCGCGCCGGGGTTTTCGGCAATTGCAATCGTCACGCTGGCGATTGGCATCGGCGCCAATACCTCCATCTTCAGCGTCGTCAACGCCGTGCTGCTGCAGCGGCTGCCTTACGCGGATCCCGATCGCCTGGCCGTCGTATGGGAGCACAACCTGCCGCGCGACCGGAAGAACAACGTGGTCTCGCCGGGCAACTTCATCCACTGGCGTGAGATGAACCAGGTGTTCGAGGACATCGCGGCGGTGGGCCTGACGTTCAACATGACCCTGACCGGCGCGGGTGACCCGGTGGAGATCCCGTTCCAGTACGTGTCCGCCAGTTTCTTCCCCGTCCTCGGTGTGGCACCGGCGCTCGGGCGTCCCTTCACCGCCGAGGAGGATCGGCCACGCGCGCGGGTGGTCGTCATCAGCGACCGTCTGTGGAAGCAGCGGTTGAAGTCCGATCCCGGCGTGCTCTCGCGCGCAATCACTCTCGGAGGCGAGCCATACAACGTCGTCGGCGTGATGCCTCCTGGGTTTTCGTTCATGGATCGCACGGTCGATGCCTGGGTGCCGATCGGCTTCTCCGCCGAGGCGCGGACGCCCGCGAGGACGGTGGCTCATGGCCGTCGGACGACTTCGGCCCGGCGTCACCATCGATCGCGCGCAACGCGACATGGCCAGAGTCCACGCCGAGCTCACCAGGCTGTTCCCGAATTTCAACACCGGATGGACAGCGCGGGTCGTCCCGCTCGGCGAGCAGTTGAGCGGTGACATCCGCCCTGCGCTGCTCGTTCTACTGGGAGCGGTCGGGTTCGTGCTGCTGATCGCGTGCGCGAACGTTGCCAACCTGCTGCTGGCGCGCGCGACGTCGCGTCAGCGTGAGCTCGCCGTCCGTGCCGCCATGGGTGCGTCCCGGCGGCGGCTGGTGCGGCAGCTCCTGGCGGAGAGCGCCGTGCTCGCGGCCGCCGGCGGACTTGCAGGGTTGCTCGTGGCGTGGGGTGCCGTCTACGTGCTTCGTGTCGTCGTTGCGGAGAGCCTGCCTATACAGCGGCTCGAGTCGGTTCGCCTGGACGGCCTGGTGCTGGCCTTCACCGCCGCTGTGTCTCTCTTGAGCGGACTGGTCGCCGGCCTGATCCCGGCGTTGACGGCGTCGGGCGGCGCCTTGATGGACACGCTCAGGCAGGCTGGTCGGGGTGGGTCGGCACGCGCCGGAGCCAGGAGCGCGTTCGTCGTCGTGGAAGTCTCCGCCGCTGTGGTGCTGCTCGTCGGCGCCGGGCTCCTCGTGCGCAGCTTCGTCGCGCTGATGCGCGTCGACCCGGGCTTCAACGCCGCCCACACCGTCTCGATGCGCGTATCCCTGCCGGAGACGCGGTATTCGGACGATGCTCGCGTCCAGTTCTTCGAGCGGCTGTTCGCCGGCTGTTGACGCGCTCCCCGCCGTCGAAGCGTCCGGCGCAACGAGCTTCCTGCCGCTCAGCGGCCCTGCCGCCGCGACGTCGTTTCAGGTCGTCGGACAGCCCGCGCCGGCGCGGGGCGAGGAACCAGTCACCGACGTCCGCGTCGTGGCCAACCACTACTTCGCCGCGATGGGCATCCCGCTCGTCCGCGGCCGGCTGTTCGACGAACACGCGCCCGCTGACAGCACCAACCACGTCATCATCAATGAAGCGATGGCACGGAAGTACTGGCCGGGACAGGATCCTGTCGGCAAGCACATCAAGGTCAGCTGGAACAACCCTCGTGAGGACGAAATCATCGGCGTGGTCGGCGACGTCCGACAAGCGTCGCTCGAGACGGAGGCGCGGCCGACGAACTACTGGCCCTATCGCCGCTTCGTGTATTCGACGATGACGATGGCGGTCCGCGCTAAAGGTGACCCTTCGCCGGTCGTAGCCGCCGTGAGAGCCCTCATCCGGGCGCAGGATCCGGAGCTCGCGATCGCCAGTGTCCAGACGATGAACGAGGTGGTCGCCAGGTCCGTTGCCCAGCAGCGGCTGACGATGCTGCTGCTGTCGATCTTCGCGGCATCGGCGCTCCTCCTTGCCGCGGTCGGGATCTACGGCGTGATCGCGTATAGCGTCACCGAGCGGACGCAGGAGATCGGGATCCGGATGGCCCTCGGGGCGAGCCAGCAGCACGTCATGCGGATGATCGTCGGCCATGCGATGCTGCTCACGTCCGTCGGCATCGTCGTCGGCGGTGCGCTCGCATTCGGCCTGACGAGCCTCATCGCCAACCTGCTCTTTGGCACGACGTCCACCGATCCGCTCACGTTCGCCGGCGTGGCGGCCGTGCTCGGGGCTGCGGCCGCGCTGGCGAGCTACATCCCAGGCCGGCGTGCGACGCTCGTGGATCCCGCCATCGCCCTGCGGGCCCAGTAATTACGGTCCATTTATCGGCCTCGAGCCGCAGGGCCGGCATCACGGGGTTTTGCAGTACGATCCGCAGGCATGCTGCAGGCCTGGACGATTATCGTCCTGCTCATCCTGTTCACGGGGTTGTACGTCGCAGCCGAGTTCGCCGCCGTGAGCGCCAGGCGCGGCCGCCTGCGGGTTCTCGCGGAGGAAGGCAACGGCCTCGCCGCCAGGCTGCTGCCCGTCCTTGAAAACCCGCGCGAGCTCGATCGCTACATCGCCGCGTCGCAGGTCGGCATTACCCTCTCGAGCCTCATCCTCGGAGCCTATGGCCAGGCGACGCTTGCACCCTCATCTGGCGCCGACCTTCGAACGTGTCGGAGGACTGCAGCCAGAAACGGCCAGGTCTACGGCCGCGGCCGTCGTGCTCGTATTCCTGACGATGCTCGCGGTCGTCCTCGGCGAGCTGGTGCCGAAGTCACTCGCCCTGCAGCATCCGACCCGGACGGCTCTCTTCACCGTGCTTCCGATGCAATGGTCGATGCGTGCGTTCGCGTGGTCGATTTCGCTGCTGAATGGCAGCGGCGTGCTGCTGCTCAAACTGCTGCGCGTGCCCTCGAGCGGGCACCGCCACGTCCATTCCCCCGAGGAAATTGCGCTGCTCATCGCGGAGAGCCGCGACGGCGGGTTGCTCGAACCCGAAGAGCAGGTTCGTCTCCACCGGGCGCTCCGACTCAGCCTCCGGACCGCAAGACAGCTGATGGTGCCGCGCGCGCGGCTGGCGGCGATTGATGCGTCCCTGCCCTTCCATGACGTTCTCCGCGTCGTCGTCTCGAGCCCGTACAGCCGCCTGCCGGTGTATCGGGGTTCGCTCGACACCATCCTTGGCATGCTGCACATCAAGGACGTCGTGATGCGGTTCGTCCAGTCGGGACGGCTCAGCGTGGCGTCGCTCCTTCGCCCGATCGTGCGCGTGCCGGACTCGATGCCCGCCGATCGGCTGCTGGCCTTTCTCCGGGAGCGGCGCAGCCACCAGGCGCTGGTCGTGGACTCGAGCGAGACGGTCGTCGGCCTGATCACGCTCGAGGACGTTGTCGGTGAGCTGCTCGGCGGTGTCGCTGACGAATTCAAGAGCGCCCAGCTCCGGCCGATTCGCCTGTCCGACGGGCGCCTGCGCCTGCCTGGCGTCATGCGCCTGGAACAGGCAATGGCGCTCATCGGTCAACCGTGGAGCGGGGCTGACACTGTTGGCAACCTGATAGTCGGACGACTCCGCCGGGTTCCCGAGCCCGGAGAAGAGGTCGTCGTCGAAGGGGTTCCGGTCGAAATCGAGGCTGTCGACGGCAATGCCGTTACGTCAGTGATCGTCGGGGCGCGCCCGATCGTCGAAGACGGGGATGACGCGCGATGACCGCTCTCCTGATTGTGACCGCCCTCATCATCCTGAACGGGATTTTCGTCGCCGCGGAGTTCGCGATCGTCGGGGCGCCGCGCGCCGCGATCGAACGGCTGGCCGCGACGGGCAACAGGATCGCGCGGGCGGTCCACGGGGTGCTCGAGGATCCGCAGCAGCAGGACAGATACATCGCGACCGCACAACTCGGCATCACCGTCGCCAGCCTCGGCCTCGGCATGTACGGCGAGCACGCACTTGCCGAGCGGTTGTATAGCCTGTTGGGTGGCAGCGGGCTCCCCGAGTGGCTGATCTCGCACGGCGTCTCGAGTGTCCTGGCGGTCGCGATTCTCACGTACTTCCACATCGTCGTCGGAGAGATGGTTCCGAAGTCGCTTGCGCTCACGCATGCGGAGCGGATGGTCCTGTGGATCACGCCGCCGATGCTATGGCTGCGGAATGCCCTCTATCCGTTCGTGGTCGGCTTGAACGGCATCGGCAACCTGGTGCTCAAGATCTTTGGCGTCGATCGCCAGGGGCACAATCCCGATCAGTACTACACGCCCGAAGAGCTGCAGTTCATCGTTCAGGAGAGCGAGGAGCTCGGCGCCCTTCGCGTCGAATCCGGACAGATGCTCCAGGAGCTGTTCGAGTTCGGCGATCGGACGGCTGGAGAAGTCATGGTGCCGCGTGTGCGCGTCACCGGCCTTCCGCTCGGTACGACGCCGGCGCAGGTGAGGGAGTCGCTCGGCCGCTCACCCCACACGCGCTATCCCGTTTACGAGGGCGATCTCGATCACATCCTCGGCATGGTGCACATCAAGGATCTCCTGGGTGTGCTGCTGCGCAACGAGGCGATCGCGCGCTCGCACGTCCGACCGCTGCCGCTGGTACCCGAGACCGCGGAACTCGATTCGGTGCTCTCGACGATGCGTCGGGAGCGGACGCAGATGGTGATCGTGCTCGACGAGCACGGCGGCACCGCCGGCGTCGTCACCCTCCAGGATCTGTTCGAGGAAGTGGTCGGTGACATCGAGGAGGGCCCCGCGAACGCGCTCGCATGTCTACCGGGATGCTGAAGGGCGGCTGCACGTGCCAGGGACGATGCGGATCGACGAGCTCGGGCAGGAATTCGGACTCGAGCTGGAGCACGAGGACGTCGACAGCGTCAGCGGGCTCGTCTTGACGCTACTCGGACGACCGCCGGTCGTGGGCGATACCGTCCGCTACGACCGCCTGATATTCAATGTCACGGCGGTGAAGGGCCACGGCGTGGACGAGTGCGCTGTCTCGCTTCGCGCTGATAATTGACCGATCTGATACTTGAGGTTTTAGGGTTCTAGGGGTTCTACGGGTTATAGGGTCGGGTTGTAGGTTTTAGGTTTTAGGTTTTAGGTTTTGAGGTTTACGTTTTGAGGTTCTACGTTCGCGCGCCGAACATCAACTGAACTTCTAGAACATAAAACCTACAACCTGACTCTATAACTCCTAGAACCCATAAAACCTAAAACCTGTCCTTATAACCCCTAGAACCCCTAAAACCTATAACCCGACGAATTGACATGCCCCTATCCCACGTGGATTCGAGGCCTGCGCAGAGGATTAGGTTCAGCCTGCCGCAGCACCTCGCGGGTGACTGGAGCGGTGTCACCTTCGCCGAAGGCGAGAAACTTCATCAGGTAGACGATCGGGTTCCCCTCGGTCCAGCCGAAATACGCGTGCGGGATCTTGCCGGTGCGGTCCCGGCAGTACAGCAGAAGAGCGGCAATCGCGTTCGGGATCGCGGGGCTCACACATCGCAGAATGTGGTGGCCTCCCACCTCCGCACCCGTGACCTCCAGGGTGAGCGTAAATTCCGACACGTCACCGGGCCGTACTTCGACGAACAGCACGCGTTCGTTCGGTGACAGGTGGTGCGAGTCCTGGGCGTCGCGCAGCTTGCGCTCGTACTCCTCGGGTAAGCCGGTGTTCGGTCGATTCGCGATGATGCGAACCGGAGAGTCCGCGGCTTCCTGGATGAAACTCTCCGCGAGCGCATCCGTGTGCACGCCTCGGATGCGAAGTTCTGTCGATCTCGCGACCCTCGACACCAGTGAAGTGGCGATGATGGTGACGATGAACCACGAGGCAATCTTCACCCCGTCCGGCCGCTCGATGACGTTGGTGACGGTGGTGTAGGCGAACACCAGCGTGATCAGCACGAACGCAAAGCGCTGCCGCGGCTTGTTTCGCCAGACCAGCAGCGTCACCGCTACCGCCCCGGACGTCATCAGGACCAGCACGCCGGTCGCGTAGGCGCCGGCCTGGGCGTCGACGTCGGCCTGGAACAGCCAGGTGATGAGGAACATGATCCCGGTAAAGAGCAGGACCAGCGGTCGCGTCGCCTTGGTCCATTCCGGCGCCATCCCGTACCTGGGGAGATACTTCGGCACCAGGTTCAGGAGCCCGGCAAGCGCCGACGCGCCGGCGAACCACAGGATGGAGATGGTGCTCAGATCGTAGACGGTCCCGAAGACCTCGCCGAGCAGGCTGTGCGCGAGATACGCGAGCGCGCGACCCGACGCGGCGCCGCCCTTTGCGAATGCGTCAGGTGGAATCAGGAGCGTCGTGACGATGGAGCTGCCAAGCAGGAGCACGCTCATCAGCATGGCCGCTGCCCCGAGCATCTTCTTGGTGTTCTTGATGCGCCCCGCGATCTCGCTCTCGGGATCGCCGCTGCCCTTGATCAGCGGCATCACCGCAACGCCGGTCTCGAAGCCCGATAGCCCGAGTGCCAGTTTCGGGAAGACCAGGAACGCGGCGAAGAGCATCATCACCGGGCTGCTGTTCTGCGTGAACAGTTCCTCCCGCCACCGCGGGATGTACTCCGGGTGCTGCAGCACTTCGACCAGCGCCCGGCCGATGACGGCAACGTTGAGCACCAGGTAGACGCCGACGATGCGCGACGGCAAACCCGATCGCCTCCTTGAAACCCTTCAGGAAGATCGCCGCCAGCATCGCGAGGAGAACGAGCGTCATCCCGAGCTGGTGGTGGAACGCCTCGGGGAAGAAGGGATTGCCGATGATGTGCGCCGTGGCATCCGCCGCGGACAGTGTGGCGGTAATCACGAAGTCGGTAGCGGCAAATCCGAGCAGGCACAGAACGAAGGTCTTGCCGCGCCATCGCGGCAGCAGCTCCTCGAGCATCGAGATGCTGCCCTGACCGTTGGGGCTGTTCTCGGCAACTCTCCGATAGATCGGCAGCGCGCCGAACAGCGTGAGCAGGATCAGGATGAACGTGGCGACCGGAGACAGAAAGCCGGCGGCGAGAAAGGCGATCCCTGGCTGATAGCCAAGCGTGGAAAAGTAGTCCACGCCCGTGAGGCACATCACCTGCCACCAGGCGGACTGGTGAACGTGCCTGACCTGTGTGCCAACCGGCTCGCGAAGGCCTTCGAAGAACCAGCGATTGAGCCGAACCCTGGAACGCGGCGACGGGGCGTAGCGGACGTTCACAGCCCACCCGCCAGAAGTTCGATGCAGACGATCCACGCCGTCGCAACGATGACCGCGATCGCGCTGTCGGCCTGCCAGCTGAGCGAATACATCAGCCGCGACGCCGCCGCGAGGGTTGCGATCAGCCCGCCTCCGGCGACCGTGCGAGCGAGCAGAATCAGGCCTGCGGAGTTGGTACTCGCCGGCCGCGGCACGAACCGTGTTCTTTGTGACGAATAACGCGAGCGCGAACGCGCGGTGGTCATGCGGGCTTCCGGTAACGCCGCCGGGGTTAGCTGACGGGCTGGGACTCGGAAGTGTCCTTCGGCTGACGCCGATACGCCCCTGGAGGCAACGCCTCCGCTGGGTCCCCCGGTTTCGCGAGTGGCGCGAAATTAGGCCAATTACGAGCCTACGCCCCGCGGTCGGGACTGTCAATGGCGCAGAACGCCGGGGGTCAGCCGACGTGAATGCGGGGACGACGCATCGGGTCAGGCTCGGCCTGGCGCAGCACTTCCCGTGTGACTGGCGCCGTGTCGCCCTCCCCGAAGGCCAGGAACTTCAGCAGGTACGCGATCGGGTTGCCTTCCGTCCAGCCGAAGTACGCGTGCGGGATCCTTCCTGTCTGGTCGCGGCAGTACAGCAGGAGCGCGGCGATGGCGTTGGGGATCGCCGGGCTGACGCAGCGCAGGACCCGGTGTTGGCCGACCTCGACGCCGGTGACGGACAACGAGTGACTGAACGCGGACACGTCCCCCGGCCGCACTTCGACGAAGAGGACGCGCTCGTCGGGGGTGAGGTGATGCGTGTCCCGCGCCTCGCGCAGCTTGTGCTCGTACTCTGCAACGTCTCCCAGGTCCGGCCGGTTCGCGATGATCCGCACCGGGGCGGCGGCGACCTCGCTGATGAACGTGCGCGCGCGATCGTCAGGTTCCACCGCCTGTATCCGCAGCTCCGTCGAGCGAAGGACCCGTGACACGAGCGAGCTGATGACAATCGCGACGATGAAGATGGAAGCGATCTTGATCCCTTCGGGCCGTTCGACGATGTTGACGATGGTGGTGTAAGCGAACACCGCCGTCAGGAACATGTAGCCGATCCACGAGCGGCCGTCCCGCCAGCCGGCAAGCGTGACGGCGAGGGCGGCAGATCCCATGAGCACCAGCACGCCGGTCGCGTAGGCGCCCCCCTGGGCGTTCACGTCGGCCTTGAAGAGGATCGTCACGAGGAAGGTGACCGCGGTGAAGATCACGACCAGCGGCCGGTGCGCCTTGGCCCACTCGGGCGCCATGCCGTAGCGGGGCAGATACTTCGGCACCAGGTTCAGCAGGCCGACCATCGCCGATGCGCCGGCGAACCACAGGATCGCAACGGTGCTGATGTCGTAGACCGTGCCGAAGGCCTCGCCGAGGTGCTCGTGCGCCAGATACGCGAGCGCGCGTCCGTAGGCGGCGCCGCCCTCCGCAAACTGCTCGGCCGGGATCAACATCGTCGTCACGATGCTGCTGCCGACGAGCATCACGCTCATCACCAGCGCGGCGACCGTGAGGAGCGTCTTGGTGTTCCTGATGCGCCCCTTCGGACGCTCTTCCGTGTCAGTGGCGTCGCCCCTGACGAGCGGCATCACCGCGACACCCGTCTCAAAGCCCGACAGACCGAGCGCCAGTCGCGGGAAAAGCAGCATCGAGAACAGCAGCATCGATCCGGGGCTGCCGTGTTTTGCGGTGGCCAGCGCGCCCCACGTCGAAAACAACTCGGGATGCAGCCACAGGTGATGAATGCCCCAGGCGAGCACGACGGCGTTGAGCGCGAGATACACACCCACGATCGGCACCGCGAGACCCACCGCTTCGCGAAAGCCTTTGAGGAAGACGGCGCCGAGCGCAACGAGCAACACCATCGTCATCACGATCGGGTGTTTCGCCCATCCGGGTGCGAACGGATTCTCGATGACGTGCGCAGCGGCGTCCGCCGCCGAAAGCGTGATGGTGATGATGAAACCGGTGGCGGCAAAGCCAAGCAGGCACAGAACGAGCGCCTTGCCGCGCCAGCGTGGCAGGAGCTTCTCCAGGATCGCGATACTGCCCTGGCCATTGGGGCTGAGCTCGGCAACGCGGCGGTACATTGGCAGCGCGCCGAAGATCGTCAGCAGCACGAGCACCAGCGTCGCCAGCGGCGACAGGAGGCCGGCGGCGAGAAACGCAATCCCGGGCTGATACCCAAGTGTGGAGAAATAGTCGACGCCGGTGAGGCACATGACCTTCCACCAGGCGGACTGCGGCGTGTGCGTCTCGGCCGCGGCGGCAGGTTCACGCACCCCCTCGAGAAACCACCGAGAAAATCGACCCTGCGGTGCCGGGGTAACCCCGAGATCGAGCGACACGGTTATATCTCGCCCTCCACCGCAGCCAGCGCAAATTGCTCGTCAGTCGCCTCGACAAATTCCCCTTCCCATTTCGCAACGACGACGGTGGCGAGGCAATTGCCGATCACGTTGGTCATCGTCCGCGCCATGTCCATGAGCTCATCAACGCCGAGAATCAACGTGACGCCTTCAAGAGGCAGGCCGTGCGACGCAAGGGTCCCGGCCAGGATCACGAGCGAGGCGCGCGGGACGCCGGCGACGCCCTTGCTCGTCAGCATCAGTGTCAGCAGCATCGTGATCTGCTGACCGATCGATAAGGTCACGCCCGCGGCCTGGGCCACGAACACTGCCGCCAGCGACAAATACAGCGTGGTTCCGTCGAGGTTGAAGCTGTAGCCGAGCGGCAGCACGAACGAGACGATGCGTCGGGGGACGCCAAGACGCTCGAGCACCTCCATCGCACGCGGCAGGGCCGCCTCGCTCGACGTGGTCGAAAACGCGATGATGGCGGGTTCCTTCACCGCCCTGATGAACTTGCGAACCGGGACCTTGAAGATGAGCGCGATCGGCAGGAACACGCCAAGGATGAGGACGGCCAGGGCGAGATACAGGGTGCCAACGAGCCAGGCGAGGTTGTAGAGGACGCCAATACCGCCGTGCCCGACCGTATACGCGATCGCCGCGCCGACGCCTATTGGCGCATACCGCATCACGATGTTCGTGAACTTGAACATCGTCTCGGCCAGGGCCTCGCACCAGGCAACGATTGGCCGGCCCTTCTCACCGACCATGCCGAGCGCAATCCCGAACAGCACACTGAAGACGACGATCTGGAGGACGTCGCCGCGGGCCATCGCATCGATGACCGAGTCCGGGGCCGTGTGGAGCAGAATCTGGTCCCACGTCTGCGCGGTTGCGGTGATGTCGGACGCATGCCCCATCGGCAGGTGCACACCGACGCCCGGCCGCGTGAGATTGACGGCGGCGAGACCGATGATCAGCGCGAGCGTCGTGACGCACTCGAAGTAAATCAGTGCACGCAGCCCCATCCGGCCGACGATCTTGAAGTGGCCCGCTCCGGCGATGCCGGCCACCAGCGTCGAGAAGATCAGTGGTGCGATCACCATCTTGATCATCCGGAGGAACAGCAGGCTGAATGGCCGGAAGTAGACGGCCCAGGTCGGGTGGTACGCCTCGACCAGGGCACCGGCCACGATGCCGAGCGCCAGGCCGATGAAGATTTGGCGGGTGAGCGTGAGGCCGCGGCGTGACGGCGCCGTCGGCTGAGCCTGTGCCATGGTCTGCGGGTCCTCCCCGGGGGCACCGGGCACCCGCGATCTTACTCGAAAGATCGGCTGTGAAACGGCGGGTGCGGGTGCGTCAGGAGGCGGCGAGCGAGATGGCCGCGGACTTGGGCGTGTCGCAAACGGACCCGGCGCGGACGCAGTTGCGACCTTGGGCCTTGGCCTCGTAGAGGGCGCGGTCGGCGCGCTCGATCATTTCAATCGAGGGCAGCTCTGCGCGGTGCGTCGTCGCGGTGCCGACACTGACGGTCATGCCGACGGGCTCTCCCGAAACGGCGGTCAGCACCTGTTCCATCTCGACGCGTATCCATTCGGCGACACGAGCGGCGCCGCTGTCCCCCGTTTCCGGCAGAACGATCATGAACTCGTCCCCGCCGTAGCGGCATCGCACGTCCGTCCGGCGCAGGACCTGCTGCAGCCGCTGGCCCACCGCTGCCAGCACGCCGTCGCCGCACAGGTGGCCATGGTGATCGTTGATCCGCTTGAAGTGGTCGACGTCGAAGAGTACGAGCGAGACCGGGTTGCCGGTGCGGCGCGAGCGGGCGAGCTCCACGTCGAGCACCTCGATGCCGTGCGCGCGGTTGTAACACCCGGTGAGCGCGTCCTTGACGCTGTGGTCACGGACGTTCGCGAACAGCTGTGCGTTGCGAATGGCGATTCCGAGCAGCGTGGCCGCAGCCCCGATGGTCTGGCGCATCGCGTGATTCTGCGCCCGGATTCGAAGCCCGATCACGCCCGCGACCGTCTCGCCGACGATCATGGTGAAACAGGCGTGCCCTTCCTGCTCGATGGCCTCGCGTCGATCGCGATCCTGGTTCGGGACCCTCGCAACGTGCTCAGCGATGGACTCGATCGATCCCTCTGGCCATTCCGTGCAGCCGGCATCAATCAAACGCTCCCAGCCCAGGTCGGCGCGGATCGTGACCCAGGCGTCCTCGCCTGCGGCGAGGGCAGGCAGGTGCCGGACGACGGCTTCGCGAACGGCCTCGGTCGTCAGTGCGCGGGCGAGTGACTGGCCGAACGCCATCAGCTGTTCGAGTTCTTCGGCCCTCGCGCGCGCCAGCCTGGCTTCCGTCGCCGCGGCCGCGGCTTCGGCCTTCATCTCGCGCCGCCGCGCGTACTGGTGGAACACGAACATGACGGTCAGAATGAGGAGCGCAGGGCGGAGCGAGACGCCGTAGGTGCGCTCGACGTCGGTCGCGGCGTCGAAAATATTGAAGATGGAACGTTGAAAAACGACGATCAGCGCGAAGACCAGACCCGCGAACAGAAATGGGTCCTGACGACCGATCACCCGTAACCGCATGGGCTCGCTCTGGCAGGATGTGTGCCGACCCGGTCGGCGCGCCAGGACAACGAGTTAGCGGCACATCCGCGCGAGGTGGACCTGTGCACGCGGCCGGTGCGCACACGGCGCCCAACCGGTCGCGAACGAAATTGGTCGTGATCGGCGAAAACCGTGGGTGGGTTCAGAGCCAGAGCGATCTGGCCGTGAGCTCGCGCGGATCGAGTCCCGCGGCGCGGCCAAGCTGGTGTTGCCGCTCGGGGAGTGGGACGGCAAATCGCCATTCGCCGGGACGTGCCGCCAGCCGCGGTGAAGGCCTTCTCCCAGCCTGTCCACCACGTCGCCAGGCGTCGGGCAATCGGCTCGACGATTAGAATGCGCGTCCCTTGCTGGTGGGCCTCGACAAGTCGGGGGAGCAACGCCGCCCGGACCGGATCGGGCAGTTCGTTGACGGAGTACGCGGCAAGGATCGCGCGACCGGCGCCGGCGGAAAGGCGCATCCCGTCGATGTCCGCCTTGAAGGCGCGTCCTCTGAGACCAAGCGTACGATACGTCCATTGCGCTTCGGCCGTCGCCCACGCGTTGCGATCGGCTCCGGTCACATCGCACGCTGCGCACTCGAGTGCCCAGGCGGCACCGGCCGCACCCGTTCCACATCCGAGGTCTGTCAACGCAAAAATTCCCGGCGCAGCATTGACGGCGCGAACGACTTCGCGTGTGACCAGAAAGTGCAGCGGTGCATAGAAGAGGGCGAACGCCGCGCGCTTGCCGGCGCTGTCGAGTGCGCCGCCAGCCGCGAGCCGGGCGCGCCGCTCGACGTAGCACGATGACAGCGCACGGAGTGCCCGCGCGGCTTCTGAAGGTGTGAGCGATGCGAGGTGACGAGCTTCGAGAGCTCCAAGCCAGCGCCTGACGCGGGGATCATCCATCAGCGATTCCGTCGCCCGAGCTCGTCGCCACGTGGCCTGCCGAGCCGAGTCCGAGTGCGCCCAGCCGAAGCTCGCGTCAACGAAGCCCGCGTGACCTCGCTCGCCTGCCCAGCCGAAGCTCACGTCAACGAAGTAAGCGCGAGCGAAGGCTGGCGGAGAGGAAGGGATTCGAACCCCTGGAACCCTTTCGAGTTCAACGGTTTTCAAGACCGCCGCCTTAAACCACTCGGCCACCTCTCCGTAACTCCGCACTCGGGCCAGTTGCGGCGAACGATCATCTTACGACAATCACGGTTCTCCGCTATTGCCGCCGGGACTTAAACAGCGCCGATGACGGTTGATGCTCCGGCAATGCAGAGCCCTTGTTCCTGGCGCGGTGCTGCATCGGCGCACGCCTGTGCAGATAGATCATGCTTGGTAAGAAGTTCACACCCGATGCGTTTCTCAGTACGAGCGGGCGCACCGGGTGTCACCTCGATCTGAACGCATCCATTCCCAGAGTCGAATCAAAAAGAGCCGCTCAGAATTAGCTCTCGCAAATCGTGCCGCAGAAAGGTCGCGCTCGCCAGGGCTCACCTCGACTGCGCCGTCGATTTGGGCAAAAATTTTGCTCTCACATCATTCAGCCTTGCTTCATCCCCCAATCGAATTCAACCGCCCAATCTATTTCAACCGCTCAGGCCGGAGGAACTGATGCTGATCCGTGCTGTGACCGCGCGTATGGTCGTGGTTTTATGCCTTATTTGTGGCATCAATGTAGGGGTTGCGACGGGGCAGACGACGTGGAGCCTTCCGGCGCCGTGGAGTGCGCAGGACATCGGCGGTTCAGCCATCGCGGGCACCTCATCTTTCGATCAGGGCACCTTCACCATCAATGCCTCCGGCGAAGACATCTGGGGTCAGTCCGACCAGTTCCACTTTGTTTATCAGCAGGTGTCTGGTGACGTCGACGTGATCGCGCGAGTTGACTCGGTGTCGCCGACGGACGCGTGGGCGAAGGCCGGGGTCATGATCCGATCGTCGCTGGCTGCCGAATGCGGCGCACGCGTCTGCATTCGTCACCGCCGGAAACGGCATCGCGTTCCAGAGTCGTGCCCAGGACAGCGGCGCGAGTACTCACACCGCAGGACCGGCCGTCGCCGCTCCGGCCTGGGTACGGCTGCTGCGCACGGGCACGAAGGTGACGGCCTATTCCTCGACCGACGGCACCACCTGGTCGACGATCGGGAGCGCCACGATAGCGCTGGGCAGCGACGCGTACATCGGACTGGCGGTCACGAGCCACAACACCGCCGCCGCGACGACCGCGGCAATATCCCAGGTTGGCCGTCGTGTCTCTCTCGTTGCCCCCGGCGCAGCAGGCGGTCGACATCGGCTCGCCTGCGATCACAGGGTCAGTCACATACCGGCAAGGCGTCTACACGCACCATGCGGCCGGAGCGAACATCTGGGGCTCGGCCGATCAGTTCAACTTCGTCTACCAGGCGGTGACTGGGGACGTCGACGTTGTCGCGCGCGTCGCATCGATTCGAGACACGAACCCGCGAGCGAAGTCCGGTGTGATGATTCGCGAGGATCTGACCCCGGGGTCCCGCCACGCCTTCGCAAACGTCACAGCAGAGCGCGGCATCGCTTTTGAGCGCCGCGTCGATCCTGGCGCGACCACCGCTCGGACGACAGGGTCGGCGGCGGTGCCACCAGAATGGGTTCGGCTCGTCCGGACTGGCGCGACAATCGAGGCATTCTCATCCGACGACGGGGTGACGTGGACGTCGATCGGTTCGGATGCGATCCCGATGGCGGATTCCGTGTACGTCGGCATCGCCACCACCAGCCACAATGCCGGGGCGGCAACTGATGCCGTGCTCGATCACGTGACGATCACACCTGCCAGTGCGACGACGAACCAGCCCCCGCAGGTCACGAGTGTGACACTCAACGCGCCCTCGAGCGGCGCGACCTACACCGCCCCAGCGGTGATCCTGCTCTCGGCCAGTGCGTCGGATCCAGAGAACGCCTTGACGAGAGTAGAGTTCTACTCGGGGAGCACGCTTATCGCAACGGCCGCTGCGGAGCCGTTCGTGTTCACCTGGACAGCGGTACCGGCGGGAACGTACATGCTGCGCGCGGTCGCATACGACGGCGCGGGGGCAAGCGCGAGCTCGGCCACGGCCACCATCACGGTGGCGAACCCGCTCGCGCTCCGTCCGTCGGGCGTCGCCTTCACGCCATCGGTTGATCATGCCTCGGTGACACGCTACGAGCTCCGGATCTATGCGAGCGGCGCAAACCCGCTCGCCGCGACGGCGATTGCCACGTCTGACCTCGGGAAGCCGACGCCTGACGCAACCGGCGACATCACCGTCGACCGCGCGGCCTTCTTCAGCAACCTGCCGGTCGGAAACTTCGTGGCGGCAGTCGCGGCGATTGGAGCAGGCGGAGAATCAGTCAGCACGGGCGTGACGTTCACCCGTTGACGCGATCCGTCGGGTGACGGATCAGCGCGCGGAGATCACGTCGAGGCCGCCCATATAGGGACGCAGCGCCTCGGGAACGGTGACCGATCCGTCCGCCCGCTGGTAGTTCTCGAGGATGGCGATGAGCGTGCGGCCCACCGCCAGGCCGGACCCGTTGAGCGTGTGGACGTACTCCGCCTTGCCGGTCCCGTCGGGGCGGAACTTGATGTTCGCACGCCGCGCCTGGAACGCCTCGGTGTTGCTGCACGACGAGATCTCGCGGTACGTGTTCTGGCTCGGGAGCCACACCTCGATGTCGTAAGTCTTCGCCGACGCGAACCCCATATCCCCCGTGCACAGCAGCATCGTCCGGTAAGGCAGCTCGAGGCGCTTCAGGACCTCCTCCGCATTGCGGGTGAGCGCTTCCAGTTCGTCGTGCGACCGATCGGGATGCGTGAACTTGACGAGCTCCACCTTGTCGAACTGGTGCTGCCTGATCAAGCCGCGCACGTCGGCGCCGTACGAGCCAGCCTCGGATCGGAAGCATGGGGTATACGCGGTATAGAGCAACGGCAGTGTGCGCCCATCCAGGATGTCTCCACGGTGCAGGTTGGTCAGCGGCACTTCCGCGGTGGGGATCAGGTAGAGGTCCCACTCGCCTGCAATCTTGAACAGATCCTGCTCGAACTTCGGCAGGTTGCCGGTGCCGCGGAGCGCGTCCGCATTGACGAGAAAAGGCGGTTCGACCTCGAGGTAGCGGTGCTCCCTGGTGTGGAGGTCGAGCATGAAGTTGATGAGCCCGCGCTCGAGTCGCGCGCCGGCGCCGAGGAGCACGGCAAACCGTGACCCCGACATCCTGGTGGCGCGCTCGAAATCGAGAATGCCGAGGGCCGGCCCCAGCTCCCAGTGCGGCTTGGCTTCGAAGCCGAGCTGCGGCGGCTCGCCGTGTCGGCGCACTTCAAGGTTATCGGCCGCGCTCTTCCCCACCGGAACGGTCGAGTGCGGCAGGTTCGGCAGCGTCATCAGCAGTGATGTGCGCTGCTGTTCGACCAGGTCGACCTGGATCTCGAGCTGTTTGATCTGTTGCGCCCGCGCCTTGTTGGCGGCAAAGATCGGCGACGCATCGAGCCCCTGCCGCTTCGCGCGCGCGACCTCGTCGCCTGACGTATTCTGCTCGCGCTTCAGCCCCTCCATCTCGGGGATCAGCCTGCGACGGCGCGCCTCGAGTGTCGCGATCTGCTCGAGATCCGCATCCGGTTCGAGGCCACGATTGCGCAGGCCAGCCCGGACCTCGTCGATGTGATCGCGCACGAACGCGGCGTCCAGCATGGTTTAAATCCTATAACGGAACCGTCGTACCTACCCCGACGTGCGGGTCCTGAGATAGGATTCCTTGCGGCGCGCGGGCACGCTGTTCTTCCGCCTGAAGGCGGAAGCGACGCGTGATCGGGAATCGGGATTAGGGAATAGGGATCGGGACTGGCGACTCGGCGACTGGCGACTGGCGACTGGCGACTGGCGACTGGCGACTGGCGACTGGCGACTGAAACGATAGGGGATGACTACGCGATGAGCAGCACGATACGAAAGGCCGTGTTCCCGGCCGCCGGCCTCGGCACCCGGTTCCTGCCTGCGACCAAGGCACAGCCGAAAGAGATGCTGCCGCTCGTCGACACGCCGATCATCCAATACGGGGTCGAGGAGGCGCTGGCGTCCGGCGTCGACAACATCATCCTGGTCACCGGCCGCGGCAAGAACGCGATCGAAGATCACTTCGACGTCTCGGTCGAGCTCGAAACGTTCCTCGAGGCGCGGGGCAAGAAGGAACTGCTCGCGCAGATCCGCAAGATCTCCAATCTGATCAACTTTGCCTACGTGCGCCAGGGGGAACCGCTCGGCCTCGGACACGCGGTGCTGGTTACGCGCAACCTGGTGGGGGACGAACCGTTCGCTGTCATCCTTGGCGACGACGTCATCGACGCGAATCCGCCGGCGCTGCGGCAGATGATCGACGTGTTCGACGAGGTCAACGGTCCGGTGCTCGCAATCGAGCGAGTGCCGAAGTCCGACGTCAGCTCGTACGGCATCATCGACGCGGAAGAGATCAAGCCGGGCGTCTACAAGATTCGCGACCTGGTGGAGAAGCCGCCGGTGAACGAGGCGCCATCAGATCTCGCCATCATCGGACGATACATCCTGACGCCCGACATATTCCCCGCGCTCGAAGCGACGGTGTCGGATCGTACCGGTGAGATTCAGCTGACCAACGGCTTGCGGCAGCTGCTGAAGTCGCGCCCGGTTTACGGCTGCCGCATCGACGGCGTCCGCCACGATACCGGCAACAAGCTCGGCTTCCTGAAGGCGGTGGTGTATTTCGCCCTCAGGCGCCCGGACCTTGCCGATGCCTTCCGCGATTACCTGCTCACGATCGATCTGGAAAAAGTGGGATCGCCCCGGTAGGACCGCTCAGCTCGACTTCGTGTCTTTTGACGCCGGGGCGGGAGTGGACGAGGATGTTGTCGCAGGCGCTGCCGTGCCCGAATCGGTCTTGCTCCCGGAGTCCGAGCTCGACTCCGATTTCGAGTCGGACTTCGAATTCGACGACCCTCCGTCGGTCTTCTCGCCTGGCCCGGTCTTGCCGGCGTCGGTTCCGGACTTCTTCGCGTAGTCGGTGATATACCAGCCGGTCCCCTTGAACTGGATGGCGGGCGAGGATGGAAGTTTCGTGACCGGTCCTTCGCCACAGATCGGACACGCGTCCGGCGCGGGGTCCGTGAACTTCTGAATCTTCTCGAAGCGGTGACTGCATTTCCCGCATTGATATTCGTAAAGGGGCATGTAACGTCCTATTCGAGCATGTCGCCGTTTTGCGCACCCAGGAGGAGCGCCCGGTGCAGCCACAGGGGCACGGTGCCGTTCGCGAGCAGCGCGTCGTGAAACCCGCGCAGCGAGTATGCCGCACCCGCATGCGCTTTGAAATCCTCCCGGAGCTTCAGGATCATCAGCTTGCCGGCGGTGTAGAGCACGTATCCTGGATCGAACGTCCCGCGCTCGGCCTCGCGCCGCGCACTCCCCTCCTCGAGAAACGCCTCGTCCCGGAAGAACCTGACTCCCTGCTCGACTGACAGATCCTCGCAGTGCAGCCGGATGCCGACGATCAGCCGGCACAGGCGAATGAGGGACTCGGACAGCTGCCCGAGCCTGACCGCGTGGTCGTTCTTCCGGAAGCCTTCCTCGATCATCATCTGTTCGCAGTAATGCGCCCAGCCTTCGACGAACGCGGTCGAAGAAAAGAGGATCGACTTCCGCAGCTTCGACCCCACCTGGCGGAGGTGCTGGTAATGGAGAAAATGCCCGGGGAAAACCTCGTGGATCGAGATCGCCCAGAGCGCCCCGTAGTTGAAGTCGCGAAGATGTTCGTCCTTGCGGTCCGCCGGCCACGACGGGTCGACGTCAGTGATGTAGTAATACGCGCGCAGCGGCTTCGCTTCGAACGGCCCCGGCGTCCACATGCTGGCGAACGTCCAGCGGTAGAATTTCGGAGTTGGCGCGACTTCCACCGGCGCCCCCTCCGGAATCGTAATGATGCGCTGCCGCCGGATGAAGTCGACGATCTCGCCAAGCTGCTGCTGCACGACCGGCACCAGCTGTCCGGCCGCCGGATGATCGTTCTTGGCCTTGTTCCAGGCCGCAATCGGGTCACCGCCGTTCAATCTGGAAGCGACGCGCCGGAACTCCTCCTGTGTTTTCGCGAGCTCCCGCATCGCGATCGTGAGCAGGCGGTCGGCGCCGAGAGTGATGCCTTCGTCCAGCTTCAGCTTCTGCTCGAACTTCGCGCGCCCGAGGCGGAACGAGCCCTTGCTTCGCGGCGCGAGGTCGCGCTCGAGATACTCGATGTACGCGCCGATGGCGGCGGCCGCCTCGGTCGAGGCGTCGGCGAGATCGCCGAGCAGATGCAGGTCGCTCAAATCGCCGAAGGCTCGCGGCAGGTCTTCGTCGATGAAACGCAGCGTGCCGCGCATGCTTTCCAGCCCCACCTTGACGAAAATGCCCGGGGGATCCTTGATGTTGTCGCGGGCGGACTGGATCACGCGGGGCACCTGGCGAAGTTTCGACAGGACGCGACGAGCCCGTTCGGCGAGCGGTGCGTACTCGAACAGGGCCTGCCCGGCGAGGCTCGTCGCCAGGACGTCGGCATAGTGCTGCGGGCTCCGTTCCCACGAACGGACCTCCTCGAGCTCGAAGACGCGCGCACGGATGCTGGCGTCGAGGGCGGGCCGCTCCAGGCGCTCGGTATCGGTCAGACGGGCCGGATCGATTGCCGCCAGCCGCCTGGCGAAGCCGCCAAGATCCCGGACCTGCCCCTCGATCCCCTGACGGCTCAGATCCTCGAGCAGGTCGTCGTGGAGGTGGACACCGTCGAACGTGGCGTTGGTGGGATGGACCTCGTAGAGATACGACAGGTATTCGTCGACGAAATGCGGCAGTGGTTCGGCTGAATACATTTGGTACAATCGGCGCGTTCACGCATGCCCGGCACCCTCTATGTGGTCGCTACACCTATTGGCAACCTGGAGGATGTCACGCTACGGGCCCTCCGCATCCTGCGGGAAGTCTCACTCATAGCGGCGGAAGATACCCGCCGGACAGCACGGCTCCTTCAACACTACTCCATCTCGACGCGGACGACGAGCCTGCACGAGCACAACGAGCGGAGCCGGACGCCTGCGCTGATCGCCCGGCTGGAAGCGGGTGAATCGGTGGCCCTGGTCTCGGACGCCGGCACTCCGATCGTGTCCGATCCGGGCACCCACCTGGTCGCGAGTGCCCATGCCGCGGGCATCCGGGTCGAGCCGGTGCCAGGACCCAGCGCGGTAATCGCCGCGCTGTCCGCCTCGGGACTTGCGGAAGGCGAGTTCGTGTTCGTCGGCTTCCCTCCAAGTAGGGCTACTGCCAGAAAGGTTTGGTTCTCGCAGCTCGCGGCGGAAACACGCGTGATTGTGCTCTACGAAGCACCCCATCGTATACTTGCGACCCTGAATGTGATGCTCGAAACGCTCGGCGATCGATTGATTGCAGTGGCTAGAGAGATTACCAAAGCCCACGAAAACATTTCCATTGGTCAAACGGCCAATTTTGTTGCTTCTCCGCCTCCCGCTAGAGGCGAGTTCACGTTGATAGTTTCTGGCAATCGCCCTACCAAATTGAGCGAAATCCGGCTGACGCCCGCGACAGCGCTGGCAGAGTTTGGTCGCCTGACCAATATTGACGGGATGTCCCGGCGGGCAGCCTTGAAAACGCTCGCGGTGCAGTTCGACCTGCCGGCGCGCGCGGTCTTCGACCTCCTCGAGCAGGCCAAGCGCTCCGGCGAGTGACCAACCCAGCCAGAAGCCCCGCGAGGTGATGGCCGGGGTATTCGCGCTGCTTGACCCCTATCCAGCTGTTTGTTACTGTCGCATCCCGGGGCCAGCCCTTCAGGAGGCGAATGGCAAAGCGAAGCCAGGCGGCGAAGACGGTCGCGAAACGTACGCGGTCGACCAAGCCGGCAGTGAAAAAGACGCCAGCTCGTAAGAAGCAGGCCGAAAAACGTCCGGCGTCGGCCAAAGTCACCCGTCAGACGGCTGCTCCCCGCAAGCCGCTACCGGCGCGAAAGCTTGCGACGCAGAATGGCGGCAGCAAGGTCTCCCGCGCTGCGGTCGCGGCGCCACGCTCAAAGCGCCCGGCGCCAGAGCCTCCCGCCCCGGCCCCGGCTCCACCCGTCGCCGCACGAAAGCCTGGCTTTTACGAAGCGGTCGCGATTTACGAACGCGGGGTCCAGGCGCTGCAGCGTCACGATTACGAGGGCGCCGCCGGTTTTTTCCGGGCGATTCTCGACCGATACCCCGATGAACGGGAGCTCCTCGAACGCGCCCGCCTGTATCTGCGTGTGTGCGAACGCGAAACCGCCAGGCAGCCGACGGGACCGAGGACGCCGGCCGAGCGGGTCTATGCCGCGACGGTCGCGCTCAATTCCGGCGATCACACCGGCGCCCTCGATCATCTGCAGCGCGCGCTCGGCGAGGACCCCGAAAGCGACCACGCCCACTACATCATGGCGGTTGCGCTCGGGATGCGGGGGCGGGCCGACGAGGCGGTCGATCATCTGCGGCGCGCGATCGGCCTGAATCCGGACAACCGCGGCCTGGCGCGCGAGGATCCGGACCTCGAATCGATCCGGAATCATGAGCACTTCGGGTCCGCGCTCAATACGCCGCCCGCCGCCAACCGCCGCCGGCCACCCCGCCGACACTGAATTCTTTGCGGGCCGGCCGCCCGACATCATCAGGACGGGTCTGCCATGCCACAGTCAACCGACATCCACGTCGTCATCCTTGCCGCGGGCAAGGGGACGCGAATGAAGTCGGCATTGCCCAAGGTTCTCCACCGGGCTGCCGGCCTCCCGCTCATCGACCACGTTCTTCGGGCGGCTCGCGTCGCTCGACCCCCAATCGGTCGTCGTTGTCGTCGGCCACGAGGCGGAGCAGCTCGAGTCCGCGTTGTCGGAACGGCTGGGCCTGTCCTTTGCAGTGCAGGAGCCGCAGCTGGGCACGGGCCATGCGCTCCTTCAAACAGCGCCCGCGCTCCGGCACGCGCGCGGCACGCTGGTGCTGCTTTCGGGCGATGCGCCCCTGATCGGCGCGTCTACGCTCGCGACGCTGGTCGGCACGCACGTGACGCAGCGGGCGGCAGCGACGGTCCTGACCGCAGTGGTCGACAGGCCCGACGGGTACGGCCGAATTGTCCGCGAAGATGGCCGCATCGCGGCAATCGTGGAACACAAGGATGCCTCGACGACGGAGCGGGAGATTGGCGAGATCAACAGCGGCATCTACGCATTCGATATTGCACCGCTCTTTGGCGCGCTCGGTGCAATCGGGTCGTCGAATGCGCAAGGTGAGTACTACCTTCCCGATCTTGTCAGGATCTACCGGTCGCGCGGGCTGACGGTCGAGACTGTGACGGTTGCGGACGCGCGCGAGATTCTGGGCGTGAACAGCCGGAAGGAGCTGGCCGAAGTGGCAACAATCCTGCGGACGACGAAACTGGAGGCGCTGATGGCGAGCGGAGTCACCATCATCGATCCCGCGACGACCTTCATCGAGCCGGATGTGGAGATCGGCGTCGACACGATCATCCATCCCGGCGTGTACCTCGAAGGCCAGACCCGCATCGGGTCCCGGTGCGAGATCCACTCGGGTGTGCGGGTGATCAACACGTCGATCGATGACGAGGTCGTGATCAACAATTTTTGCGTCATCGAGAACTCGCATCTCTCGAGCGGCGCCGTCGTCGGTCCGTTTGCGCGGCTGCGACCGGACTCTCACGTCGGCGAAGACGCACACATCGGGAACTTCGTCGAGCTCAAGAAAACCACGTTCGGGCGGGGGTCGAAGGCGGGCCATCTCGCATACCTCGGCGACTCCACCATCGGCGAGAACGTCAACATCGGCGCCGGCACGATCACGTGCAACTACGACGGCACCACCAAGCACCCGACCGTCATCGAAGACGGCGCATTCATCGGCAGCGATTCGCAGCTGATTGCGCCCGTGCGCGTCGGACGCGGATCGTATGTCGCGGCGGGCTCGTCGATTACGAAGGACGTTCCGCCCGACACGCTGGCGATCGCGCGCAGCAAGCAGGTCAACAAAGAGGGCTGGGTCTCGCGAACCAGGAAGCCGCGCACCTAAGGCGGGCAGCGGTGGCCACCGCTCGTCCACAGGCCACGAGATAGAGGTCAACCAGCATGTGCGGGATCATCGGATATATCGGCTCCAAGCAGGTCGTGCCGGTCCTCATCGACGGTCTGCGGCGGCTCGAATACCGCGGCTACGATTCGGCCGGCGTTGCCGTCGTCCGCAACGGCGAAATCGACCTTCGCCGCAGCGCCGGCAAGCTCGCGCGCCTCGAGGAAGTGATCGCGACCACACCGATCGACGGGGAGTACGGGATCGGACATACCCGATGGGCGACCCACGGCCGCCCGACCGAGGAGAATGCGCATCCGCACCGCGACTGCACCGGGCGGATCGTCGTCGTGCACAACGGCATCATCGAGAACTATCTCGATTTGAAGCAGCAGTTGAAGCGCGAGGGCCACAAGTTCGTCACCGAGACCGACACCGAGATCGTGGCGCATCTCGTCGAGCGCGAGATGAAAGACGACGGACTCGAGAATGCGGTCAGGCGTTCGCTGTTGTACATGCGCGGCCTGTTCGCGCTGGTGCTGATCTCGGCCGACGATCCGGACAAGATTGTGACGGTGCGGAACGGACCACCGATTGTCGTCGGTCTTGGCGACGGCGAATTCTTCGTCGCCTCCGACATCCCGGCGATTCTCAGCCACACCCGCGACGTCGTGTTCCTCGGCGACGAGCAGATGGCGATCATCACGCGAGCGGGGGTCGAGTTCACCGACTACGCCGGCAGCGGCGTGTCGGCGAAGAGCACGCGGGTGTCGTGGGATCCGGTGATGGCGGAAAAGGCCGGATACAAGCACTTCATGCTCAAGGAGATCTTCGAGCAGCCGATTGCGGTCAAGGAGACGGTGCTCGGCCGCGCGTCGCTCGAAAGCGGAAGGATTTTCCTGAACGAGATCGAGATTCCCGACCAGGCGCTCCGCGAGGTCGAGCGCATCGTCATCCTCGCGTGCGGCACGTCGTGGCATTCGGCGCTGGTCGGAAAATTCCTGTTCGAGTCGCTCGCCCGTGTGCCGGTCGACGTCGACTACGGATCCGAGTACCGATACCGCGATCCGATCGTCTCGAAGAACACGCTCGCCGTCGTCATCACCCAGTCGGGGGAGACCGCCGACACGCTGGCGGCGCTGCGCGAAGCGCGCAAGAAGGGCGCGCTCAGCATCTCGATCTGCAACGTCGTCGGCAGCATGGCGACGCGCGAGACGGACGGCACCGTCTACACTCATGCGGGGCCGGAAATCGGCGTCGCCTCGACCAAGGCGTTTACGACGCAGATTGTCGCCCTGCACCTGCTGGCGATGTACCTCGGCCAGATTCGCGGGACGCTGACTGCGGAGGCGGCCAAGCCGCACATCGAAGCGCTGACGCAGATGCCGCTTCTCCTCGAGCAGACGCTCAAGTGCGAACCGATTACCGAGGAAATCGCAAGGCGGTTCTACCAGCGGAGTGATTTCCTGTATCTCGGGCGCGGGATCAATTATCCGATCGCACTCGAGGGTGCGCTCAAGCTGAAGGAGATTCGTACATCCACGCCGAGGGCTATCCGGCCGGCGAGATGAAGCACGGGCCCATCGCGCTCATCGACGAGCAGATGCCGGTCGTCACGATCGCCCCTGACGACCACGTCTTCGAAAAGATGATCGGCAACATCCAGGAAGCGAAGGCGCGCGGCGGCTCGGTCATCGCACTCACGACCGAAGGTCACAAGAGCATCCGGGACCTGCTCGATCCAACGCAGGATTTTCTGATCGAGGTGCCCAGATCGCACCCGCTCCTGACGCCTGTGCTGATGGCGATACCGTTGCAGTTGCTGGCGTACCACATCGCGGTACGGCGCGGCTGCGATGTCGATCAGCCGAGGAACCTGGCGAAGAGCGTCACGGTCGAGTAAGGCGCGCGCGACCGAACGACGCCCTTCAGGCGCGCGGGGCCGCCGCCGGGGCGAGGAGTGCTGCTTCGATTTCTGCCGCCATCTCGCGGGTACCGACCCGCTGCTCCGAGCGGTCGACCAGATCCGCGGTACGAACTCCCCGGCGCAAGCACCGAGCCAATCGCGTCCTCGACCGCGCGCGCTTCGGTCTCGAGCGCGAGCGCATGCCTGAGCAGCATCGCAACCGAGCCGATCGCACCGATCGGATTGGCGATGTTCCTGCCGGCGATGTCCGGGGCAGAGCCGTGCACTGGTTCGAAGAGTCCGGGGCCGTCGCCAAGGCTCGCGGACGGAAGAAGCCCGAGCGATCCGACGATCGCGCCAGCTTCGTCGGAGAGGATGTCCCCGAATAGATTCTCGGTGAGGATGACGTCGAAGCTTGCCGGCGCGAGCGCTATCTTCATCGCGCACGAATCCACGTACATGTGATCGAGCGGTCACGTCCGGATACTCGGCCGCCAGGTTCGTGACGACCTGCCGCCAGAGCCGGGAGGTCTCGAGCACGTTGGCCTTGTCGACCGACATCACGTGCTTGCGCCTGGTCCGGGCGGCCTCGAATCCCCGGCGCGCAATGCGCTCGATTTCGTGCCGCGAATACCGCATCGTGTTGTGAGCTGACGCGCCGTCGGCGGCAATCCCGCGAGGTTCGCCGTAGTAGAGACCGCCGGTCAATTCCCGCAGCACGAGCATGTCGGTGCCAGCGACAACCGACTGCTTCAGCGGCCCCGAATCCTCGAGGCCCGGCCAGACGCGGGCCGGGCGAAAGTTCGCGTACAACTGGAGCTCGCGGCGGACGGCCAGGAGCGCGGTTTCGGGCCGTCGCGACGAGTCACCCTTGTCGAATGCCGGGTCGCCGACCGCGCCGAGCAGGATTGCGCTCGACTCGCGCGCAGCGGCGAGCGTTTCGTCTGGCAGCGGCGGCAGCCCGCGCCGGAGCGCCGCGCCGCCAATGGCAGCTTCCGGCAGATCGAATTGATGTCCGAAGCGGGAGGCGACCGCACGGAGGATCGAAGCCGCCGCGGCGACGACTTCGGGCCCGATGCCATCACCGGGCAGCAGGAGGATGGAAGAGTGCATGCAAAAGGGTCTGCGAGGTTCGCCAGGAACCTTTAGACACCATGACCGTAACCGACTTCGGCCGGGGTTGCGGTGAAGTCCGGCATCGATCCCGTCGCGGTCTGTCCTGACGATCCGCGGCCGCCGCGGAGCTTGCGGACGACCTCCGTGAGATCGTTGTCGCTCACGACCTTCTCGCGGTCGGCAATGGCCATGATGTCCCAGTAGACCGTCTCGAGCTCGGTGCGATCGAGCGTCAGCCCGAGCTGCTCGCACCGGCGCTGCACCGCGTGCCGGCCCGAGTGCTTCCCGAGCACGAGCGTGGCCTGCGGCACTCCGACTTCTTCCGGGCGCATGATCTCGTAGGTGCGGCGATCCTTGAGCATGCCGTCCTGGTGAATCCCGGCCTCGTGCGCGAACGCGTTGCGGCCGACGATCGCCTTGTTGGCCTGAACCGATTCGCCGGTGATCGCCGTGAGCAGCTGGCTGGCGGGATAAATCTCGCGCGCGTCGATGCGGGTCGTGAACGGCAGGCGATCCGCGCGCACCCGCGTCGCCATCACGATCTCTTCGAGCGACGCATTGCCGGCGCGCTCGCCGATGCCGTTGATCGTGCACTCGACCTGCCGGGCGCCGCCGGTGACGGCGGCAAGCGTGTTGGCGACCGCAAGACCAAGATCGTCGTGGCAGTGGGCGCTGAAGGTTGCGTGGCCGGCATTCGGCACGCGGGTGAGAATCGAGCGGAAGAATTCGCCGATCTCGTCGGGGGTCGAATACCCGACGGTGTCCGGGAGATTGACGGTGGTGCAGCCGGCGGAGATGACCTCCTCGATCACGCGGCAGAGAAAGTCAAGATTGCTGCGGGTTGCGTCCTCGGCCGAAAACTGCACGTCGTCCGTATACCGGCGCGCGCGGTGAACTGCGGCAACAGCGGCGTCGAGACACGCCTCGCGAGTCATCCGCAGCTTGCGCTCGAGGTGCAGATCGGACGTGGCGAGGAAGAGGTGGATTCGACGCTGCGGCGGCCGGCTCGAGGGAGGTTCCGGCGCGATCGATGTCAGCCGGGCTGCAACGCGCGAGGCCGGCAATCGTGGTCCCCTTGACCTCGGTCGCAATCGTGCGCACCGCCTCTGCATCGGCTTCGGACGCGATCGGAAACCCTGCCTCGATCACGTCAACGCCGAGCGTGGCGAGCTGCCGCGCGAGGGTCAACTTCTCCTGGACCCGCATCGAAAACCCTGGCGCCTGTTCGCCGTCGCGCAACGTCGTGTCGAAGATCGTGAGGCGGTTGGTAGACATGAGTCCTCCAGAGACAGTAGTACCCGAGGGCCATCCCTGCGTCCAATTTATAGTTTTTGCCTTTATATCAATATTACTTATTATAGGCGGATGCAGCTGCAGGACCTCAACGCTTTCGTAGCCGTCGCCACCGACCGGAGCTTTTCGAAGGCGGCCAAGCGACTCCACCGCACGCAGCCGGCTATCAGCCAGGCTATCCGGCGGCTGGAAGACGAGCTCGGGCGACAAGCTCTTCGACCGGACGTCCCGAAACGGCGCGCTGACGGAGGCGGGCGTCCTGCTGCGGGAGCACGCCGCGCGGCTCCTCCGGCTCGCGTCAGAGGCGGAAGCGGCCGTGCGCGAGTTGCAGCAGGTGCGCAGGGGACGCGTCGTGGTCGGCGCCAACGAGGCCGCGGTTCACTCCCTGCTGCCCCTGCTCGAGACGTTTGCGCGGCAGCACCCCCAGGCGCGCGTCGAGGTCCGGCGCGTGCCGTCGCGGCAGATTGCGACCGAGCTGCTCGAACGCAGCCTCGACTTCGGCGTCCTGACGTTTCAACCGCCCGACAAGGGACTGCAGTCGATTTCGCTCGGCTCCGACGAGCTGGTCATGCTGGCGAGCCCGACCCATCGGCTGGCTCAGAAGAAGCGGGTCACGATCGAAGAGGTCGGCCGCGAGACGGTCATCGCCCACAACGATCCATCCCCCGCCCGCGAGCGTGTGCTGCGGGTCTACGAACGGCGGCACGCACCAATCAACATCCAGATTGCGCTTCCGAGCCTCGACGGGATCAAGCGCGCGGTGGAAATGGGAATCGGGGTCGCCGTGCTCCCGCGGCGCTGTGCGCTCAGCGAGATCGGCCGCGGACAACTCGTCGCGGTCAAGGTACCCGAGCTCAGCTCACCAAGAACCGTGCGGCTCGTGTATCGGAAGGCGGGCGAGCTCAGTCACGCGGCAAACGCGTTCCTGGAGATGGTGCGGCCGATGTAAGTCGGCCGGCTGGTCCCGCGAGTCAGGACCACTGCAGGTAGGGCAGGCGGGCGGCAGTCGCGGTCACTTCCTCGAATCGATCGAGCAGCAGCCCGGTCGCATCCCACGTCCCTTCGAGGAACGATTCCCGCGAGCCGGGCGGAAGCGTCACGTCGAAGGTTCCACCGGCTCCGCGCACCGTCATCGACTCCAGGTCCACTTCGATCGCTGCCGATGGGTCGCGTTCAACCGCCGACATCAGTGTCTCGATGGCGCGCTGATCCACGCTCACGCACGGCATGCCGAGCGCAACCGAGTTCCCGAAGAAAATTTCCGAGAACGACTGTCCAACGACCACCTGGATGCCGCTGCGGCGGATCGCCTGCGGCGCATGCTCGCGCGATGAGCCACACCCGAAGTTGGCGTTGACCAGGAGGATCTCCGCGCCCGCATATTTCGAGTCAGCGATCGGATGGCGCTGCCCCTCGGCCTCGAGCTGCTGCCGATCGTCTTCGAACAGGTGCTGCTCGAGCCCTTCGAAGGTGATCGATTTCAGGAAGCGCGCGGGGATGATCCGATCGGTGTCGACGTTGTCGCCGCGAAGCGGGACGGCACGCCCGGCGATTCGTCGGATCTTCTCAATCGGCATCGGCCATCTCCCGGATGTCGACCACTTCGCCGGCGACCGCCGCGGCCGCAACCATTGCCGGGCTCATGAGCAGCGTCCGACCCGTCGGGCTCCCCTGTCGTCCCTTGAAATTGCGGTTGGACGACGACGCGCAGATTTCGCGGCCTTCGAGCTTGTCGGGATTCATCGCCAGGCACATCGAGCAGCCGGCGCCACGCCAGTCGAACCCGGCGTCGATGAAGACGCGATCGAGTCCTTCGCGCTCTGCCGCGAGCCGCACCGGCTGTGAGCCCGGAACGACCAGCGCGCGCACGTGCGGTGCGACATGACGGCCGCGGACGACGCGGGCAGCTTCGCGCAGGTCGGACAGTCTCGCGTTCGTGCAGGAGCCGACGAAGGCAACGTCGATGCGCGTGCCGCTGATCGCGCCGGCCGGCGGTGAACCCCATGAAGTCGAGCGCTTCGCCGATGCCGGCGCGGTCCGGACCGTCAGCAGTCGCCGGAGCGGGCAGCGGCTCGTCGACGTAGACCGACTGCCCGGGATTGATTCCCCACGTCACGGTCGGACGGATCGACGCGGCGTCGATCGTGACTTCGTCGTCGTACGATGCTCCCGGATCCGACGCCATCGCGCTCCACCACGCGCACGCCGTATCGAACGCATCCCCCTGCGGAGCGAAGCGGCGGCCGCGCAGATAGTCGAACGTCACCTGGTCCGGGTTCACGTACCCGACCCTCGCGCCGCCTTCGATCGACATGTTGCAGATCGTCATCCGCTCGTCCATCGACATCCGCTCGATCGTGTCGCCGGCGTACTCGTAGGCATAGCCCACACCACCGTTGACGCCGAGCCGGCGGATGATCTCGAGGATCACATCCTTGGCGTAGACCCCGCGACCGAGCCTGCCGGTCACCTTGATACGGCGCACCTTCAACGGGTCGAGCGCGATGCACTGCGACGCGAGCACGTCGCGCACCTGCGACGTGCCGATCCCGAACGCCACGGCGCCGAACGCCCCATGCGTCGAGGTGTGGCTGTCCCCGCACGCGATCGTCATCGCCGGCTGGGTCAGGCCCAGCTCAGGACCGATGACGTGGACGATCCCCTGCACGCCGCTCGCAAGATCGAACAGGCGAACGCCGGCCTCGCGGCAGTTCCGTTCCAGCGCCGAGAGCATGTCCTCGGCCATGAGATCGCGGAACGGCCGCCGCTGATCCAGGGTCGGGACGATATGGTCGACCGTCGCGATCGTCCGCTCGGGGAATTGGACCTTCCACCCCCGCGCCCGCAGCATGTCGAACGCCTGCGGAGTCGTCACCTCGTGGATGAGATGCAGGCCGATGAACAGCTGGGTCTGCCCGTTCGGCAGCCGCCGCACCGTGTGCGCATCCCAGACCTTCTGGAGCAGGGTGGAGGACATTGGTTTTCCAAATGGTACTACATTGGAAAACCGGGATTGGGGATTAGGGACTCGGGATCGGGGACTCGGGATTCGGGGCTCGGGATTCGGGACTCGGGATTCGGGGCTCGGGATTCGCGGGACTCGGGATCGGGCTCGGGAGTTCGGGACTCAGGGCTCGGGGGCTCCAGAGTCGGGCTCCGGGTTCGGACTGCGGCGCTCGGGATCCGGGGCTCGTTTTTGCTGAACTGAAACCGGTCGATGAAACACTCAGCGACTTACAGATGTTCGTCGCAGGGCTGGCTACCCTCCGCGCGACGGACGGTGCAGAAACGGCGACACCATGGACCGTATCAAGAGCTTTCGGGATCTGCTCGCCTGGAACGCCGCGATGGATTTGGTCGTGACGATCTACGAGCTCGCGGAGAAGCTACCCAGAAGTGAGCGCTTCGGCCTCGCAGCCCAGATCCGCCGCGCTGCCGTGTCGATACCCTCGAACATCGCCGAGGGCCATGCGGGAGGCGCCCGGCAGCGCTACCTGAATCACGTACGGATAGCTGTCGGTTCGCTCGCTGAACTCGACACGCAAGTTGATCTCGCAGTCAGACTCGCGTTCCTGTCAGCCGAAGACTTGGCGTGGGCCGCGCAGCAACTGACCCGAACAGGCCAGTTGCTCCACGGTTTGGCTCGCTCACTCCAAGCGGAGCGCGGCCATCACAATGTCGAACGTTAGCGTTTCCGATTCTCTTTCGGCGCAGCCTGTTGCTTCGGGGCCGCTCCGCCGCGCTCCTGCTTGCGGGACCTCGCGAATGATTCCTTGTCTTCCGCTTCAGGTCCGAGGGGCTTCCCGGGCTTTTCGCGCCCGGCGACTTTGTACTGTCCTGGATTCACGTTGTTCTTTCCACTCATGGGTCCTCCGACAGGGAAGAGAAACAAGTTTCCTGCCAGTCACGCTGCCGAGCATCCGCCCACTATCCGTGCCGCAAGCTCGAGTCATCGTGCCCCGAACCCCAACACCAAGTCCGGATCTGCCAGTCCCGAGCCTCGAATCCGAGTCCCGACTCCCGATCGCGAGCCCCGAGTCCCGAGTCCCGAGCCCATCCGAGTCCCGAGTCCCCGAGCCCCGAGTCCCGATCTGGAGCCCGTCCGGTCGCGAGTCCCCGATCCGGCGTCAGTTCTGACTTCGAGCCGAAAGCGGAGCGACGAAGCGGCGACGTATAATGAACTCCCCCCATGGATTTCCTCGACAAGCTGAATCCTGAGCAGCGCGAAGCCGTGCTCCACCGCGAAGGGCCCGTGCTGATCCTCGCCGGCGCGGGCTCGGGGAAGACCCGCGTCATCACCTTCCGCATCGCGTACCTCATCGGCGACGGGCACGCCGAGCCCGACCAGGTGCTCGCGGTGACGTTCACCAACAAGGCGTCGCAGGAGATGCGTGAACGCGTCGAAGCGCTCATCGGTGACGCGGCCAGCCGCGTCTGGCTGTCGACCTTCCACTCACTCTGTGCGCGGCTGCTCCGTCGGGAAGCGCCGAAGATCAACCTGTCGCGCGACTTCGTCATCTACGACTCGTCCGACCAGGTCGCGGTCGTCAAGCAGGCACAGCGCGAGCTCGGCATCGACGACAAGCTCGTGCCGCCACGCGCGGCGCTCTCGCGGATCAGCCAGGCGAAGAATCGCATGGAGGGTCCCGAGAGCATGCGCGGCGGATGGAACATCCGTGACGAGCAGATCGCGAAGATCTACGAGCGCTATCTGTCCGCCCTCAAGGACGCGAACGCCCTCGACTTCGACGATCTCCTGCTGAAGACGGTCGAGTTGATGGAAACATCCGAGCAGACGCGCGAGTTCTACGCCCGCAAGTTCAAGTACGTCATGGTCGACGAGTACCAGGACACGAACCGTCCGCAGTACATGCTGATCAAGCGGCTCGCGGAGATCCACCGCAACATCGCGGTGGTCGGCGATCCCGACCAGTCGATCTACAAGTGGCGCGGCGCCGACCTGCGCAACATCCTCGACTTCGAGCAGGACTTCGGCGAGGCAAGAGTGGTCCGCCTCGAGCAGAACTACCGGTCGACCCAGACCATCCTTGACGCCGCCACGGCCGTCATCAGCCAGAACCGCAACCGCAAGGACAAGAGGCTCTGGACCGATCGCAAGGGGGGCGCGAAGATCGTCTACTTCCGCGGCAACGACGAGCTCGAGGAAGCAGACTTCATCACCCGCACGCTCAAGCAGTACCGCTCCGAGGACGTCGACGCGACGATGGCGATCCTCTACCGGACCAACGCGCAGTCGCGGGCGATCGAAGACGCGCTCATGCGCGAGGGGCTGCCGTACAAGATCATCGGCGGCGTCCGCTTCTACGAGCGCAAGGAGATCAAGGACGCGCTCGCCTACCTCAAGCTGATCATGAATCCGCACGACGACGTCAGCCTGCGCCGCGTCATCAACGTGCCGGCGCGCGGCATCGGCAAGGGGGTGATGGAGTCGCTGCAGGAGATCGATCCGAACGCCGTGCGCGCCGAAGTGCTGCCGCTGCTCGCCGCGGGCGTGCAGGAAGTGACCTCGGCGCGCTCGCTCTGGGCCAAGCTCGTTTACGCCGTGGTCGAGGGCACGCTTGCGCCGCGTGCGACCGCCGCGCTCCGGAGCTTCAGGGATCTGATCGCCGGCCTCGCCGACGTCGCCCGCACCGAGTCCGTCTCGATCACGATGGGGAAGATGCTCGATCAGAGCGGCTACCTCACCGACCTTCGCGAGGAGAACAGCGAAGAGGCGAACGAACGGATCGAGAACCTGATGGAACTCGTGTCCGCCGCGCGCGAGTACGAAACCCGCGAACAGGAGGCGTCGCTCGGCGGGTTCGTCGATCGCCTGTCGCTGCTCTCCGAAGCGGACGAAGAGTCCGGGACGCGCGAAGCAAAGATCTGGATGATGACGATGCACGCCGCCAAGGGGCTCGAGTTCCCGCTCGTCGTCATCGCCGGACTCGAAGAGGGGCTGTTCCCGCACTCGCGCTCGGCCGAGAGTGACGAGGAGCTCGAAGAGGAACGCCGGCTGTGCTACGTCGGCATGACCCGCGCGGAATCGCAGCTCGTGCTCACGAGCGCGGCGCGCCGGCGCGTCTTCGGCGAGTACCAGGCGACCGAACCCGTCTCGATTCCTCGACGAGATCCCGGCGGAGCTGCTCGAGCGCATCATGCCCGCCTACGCGTCGTCACAACAGAGCGCGTTCAGTCACGGGCACTACGAGTTCAGGACGAACCCGTACGGACGGAAGGGCAAGGCGCCAGGCCGCTCGCGCGAGACCGAAGCCGCCTACAAGTACGAGGACGAGGATCAGAGCGGTGGCAACCTGCGGTCCGGGATGCGCGTCCGGCACGCGCAGTTCGGCGTCGGCACGGTCGTGTCGGTGGAAGAGCACAACGACGACATGAAGATCACCGTCCGCTTCAATCTCGTCGGCGTCAAGAAGCTGCTCGCGAAATACGCGAAGCTCGAGCCCGCGTAGCGGCCTCTGCGTTACGACTTCGACGAGCCGCGCGGCAGTCGCTGCTGAGGCGGCGCCGGCTTATTCCGCCGGCGGCTCAGACGCGGGTTCCGTCTCAGGCGCAGGCGCATCCGGATCGTCTTCCTTCTCGGCCAGCTTCGCAATCCCGACGACCTCGTCCCCCTCTTCCATGCCGATCAGCCGGACGCCCTGGGTGGCGCGTCCGATCGAGCGGACGTCGCCGGCGCGCATCCTGATGATCATCCCCTGCTGGCTGATGATCATCAGCTCGTCGTCTTCGTGCACGTAGGCGATGCCGACAACCTTGCCGTTGCGGTCCGAGGTCTGGATGTTGATGATGCCGACACCGCCGCGGGTCTGGAGCCGATATTCGTCGAGCCCGGTGCGCTTGCCGTAGCCGTTCTGCGCCACGGTCAGCAGCGTGCCGCCCTCGCGGACGACCTCCATCGCCACGACCTCGTCGCCCTCGCGCAGCGCAATGCCGCGGACGCCGTATGCGGTGCGGCCCATCGCGCGGACGTCGGTCTCCTCGAAGCGGATCGCCATCCCTTCGCGGGTGCCGAGGAAGATCTGTTCCTTGCCGTCGGTCAGTTCGACGGCGATGACCGAATCCCCTTCTTCGATCCCCATCGCGATGATCCCGCCGGCGCGTGGGTTGCGGAACAGCGACAGGTCCGTCTTCTTCACGACGCCACGGCGGCTGCCCATGACGACGTACTGCTGATCTTCCTGCTCCGGGAAATCCTTGACCGTCAGCAGCGCGGCGATTTTCTCGCCCGGCTCCATCGAGACCAGGTTCGCAATCGCCTTGCCCTTGCCGCCCGGACCGACGTCGGGGATCTCGTGCACCTTGAGCCAGTAGCGCGCGGCCGCGGTCGGAGAAGATCATGATGTAGGCGTGGGTCGAGGCGACGAAGAGGTGGCTGACGAAGTCCTCTTCGCGCGTGCGCATGCCGATGCGCCCCTTGCCGCCGCGCCGCTGCATCCGGTAGGTGCTGATCGCCGTCCGCTTGATGTAGCCGGTGTTGGTCACCGTGATCGCCATGTCCTCGTCGGCAATCAGGTCTTCGATCCGGAACTCGCCGCTCTCTTCGATGATCACCGTCCGCCGCTCGTCGGCGTAGTTCTCGCGAATCGCCTTGAGCTCGGTGAGGACGACGCCCATCAGCAGCTCTTCGCTCGAGAGGATCGCGCGCAGGCGCTCGATCACCTTCAGCAGCTCGGCGAGCTCGTCGAGAATCTTCTGACGCTCGAGACCGGTGAGCCGCTGCAGCTGCATGTCGAGGATCGCCTGCGACTGCAGCAGCGACAGTGAGAACCGCGTCATCAGGCCGTCGCGCGCCTCGGCCGGACTCTTGGACCCGCGAATCAGCTTGATCACTTCGTCGAGGTGATCGAGCGCAATCCGCAAGCCCTCGAGGATGTGCGCGCGCGCCTCGGCCTTCCGCAGCTCGAACTCGGTGCGGCGCCGGACGACCTCGCGCCTGAACTCGATGAAGTGGTCGATGATGTCGACCAGCGGCAGCACGCGCGGGCGGCCGCCCACGATCGCCAGCATGATGATGCCGAACGTCGTCTGCAGCTGCGTGTGCTTGTAGAGGTTGTTGAGGATCACCTCGGGCACTTCGCCGCGCTTCAGCTCGATGACGATCCGCATGCCGTCGCGGTCGGACTCGTCGCGGAGGTCCGAGATCCCCTCGATCGTCTTCTCGCGGACGAGATCCGCGATGTTCTCGAGCAGTCGCTTCTTGTTGACCTGATACGGAATCTCGGTGACGACGATCGAGATCTTGTCGCCCTTCTTCGATTCCTCGGTCGTGGCCTTTGCGCGGACGGTGATCGAGCCGCGTCCGGTGGTGTAGGCCGAGAAGATGCCGTGACGGCCGACGATGTACCCGCCGGTCGGAAAGTCCGGACCGGGGACCGCCTTGAGAGCCGACTTGAGACGGCGTCTCCTTCGACTGCCCGCGATTTTCGATGAGCGCGATGACGCCGTCGATGACCTCGCCCATGTTGTGCGGCGGGATGTTCGTCGCCATGCCGACGGCGATGCCGGTCGATCCGTTGACCAGCAGGTTCGGGAACGTCGTCGGCAGGACCGTCGGTTCTTCGGTCGTCTCGTCGAAGTTGGGGACGAAGTCGACAGTCTCCTTGTCGAGATCGCCCATCATCTCTTCGGCGAGCTTCTCGAGCCGCGCTTCGGTGTAGCGATAGGCCGCCGGCGGATCGCCGTCGACCGAACCGAAGTTCCCCTGGCCGTCGACCAGGAGGTAGCGCATGTTGAAGTCCTGCGCCAGCCGGACGAGCGTGTCGTAGGCGGGAGCGTCGCCGTGCGGATGGAAGTTGCCGATGACTTCGCCGACGATCTTCGCGCACTTGCGGTACGGCCGCCCCGACGACAGGCCCATCGCGCGCATCGCATAGAGCACGCGCCGGTGGGCCGGCTTGAGGCCGTCGCGAACGTCAGGCAGCGCCCGCCCGATGATTACGCTCATGGCGTAATCCATGTACGAGCGCTTCATCTCGTCTTCGATGTTGACGGGGAAGCGGTGGAGGGAGATGTCAGTCATAAGGAATACGTGCTACGTGCTACGTGCCACACGTGCGACGTTCTACGTGCTACGTCCGACGCGTGGCACACTGCCGACGCGTGGCACGTTGCACGTTGCACGTCGCACGTTTTAGATGTCCAGGTTCTTCACGTCGAGCGCGTTGTCTTCGATGAACTTGCGGCGGGGCTCGACCTGATCGCCCATCAAGCGTCGTGAACATCAGATCCGCTTCGAGGTGATCCTCGGCTCGAACCTGCGCGAGCGTCCGCGACTCGGGATTCATGGTCGTCGCCCACAGCGTGTCCGGGTTCATCTCGCCAAGACCCTTGTAGCGGTTGATGGCGACGCCCTTCTTGCCCGCTGCGGTGAAGAATTCGACGAGCTCGTCGACCGACTGGATCTGCACGTCGGCATCCTTCGCCGGCTTGGCGGCCGGTTTCGCAGCCGATGACGCGTCGAGCGGCTTGGGCTCGGCGGCAAGCTTCGTCGCTTCGTCCACAGGGGCGCCACCGATGCCCGTCTCGTTGGTGGCGGCGAGACCGGCGTCGGCTGCCTCGGCGTCCTCAGCATCGGCGTCAGGTGTCGATGACACCGTCGTCTTGACGATCATCGGACCGCGAATGTCCTTGACGTCCTGGTAGCTGGACGCGAGCGTCCGGAACTCGCCGGTGGTCACGAAGTCCTGGTCGATGCGGTGGTGTCGCGGATAGCCGCCGGACCTGTCCTCGATCACCAGCGCGAACGCCTGGTGCTCTTCGTCCTCGTGGACGGTCACCGTCCGGGTCGGGGTCGTCAGCGTCGCGGCGAGCGATTCGACCCGCTCCCGCTCCGCGAAGAAGCCCTTGTCGCGCGCGTCGCGCTCGAGCAATCCCTGGATCACGTCGGTCGACGGCCCGCGGCGCTCGACGATCTGCATGAACTTCCGGAACGCAATCAGCTTTTCGAGCCGATGTTCGAGATCCTCGCCGCTGATTTCGGTGCCGTCGGCGAGGACGACGACCCGCGACTCGATCGCACGCTTGATCAGGAACGTCTCGAGCGCACGCTCGTCACGGATGAAGACCTCGCTGCGGCCACGCTTGGCGCGGAACAGCGGCGGCTGCGCGATGTAGATGTAGCCGCGCTCGACCAGCTGCCGCATCTGCCGGTAGAAGAACGTCAGCAGCAGGGTGCGGATGTGCGACCCGTCGACGTCTGCGTCGGTCATGATGATGATGCGGTGATACCGCGTCTTGTCGGCATCGAAATCCTCGGTGCCGATGCCGCAGCCGAGCGCCGCGATCATCGTCTTGATTTCGTCGCTGCCGAGCATCCGGTCGAACCGCGCCTTTTCGACGTTCAGGATCTTGCCCTTGATCGGCAGGATCGCCTGGAAGCGGCGGTCGCGTCCCTGCTTGGCGGAGCCGCCGGCGGATTCGCCTTCGACGATGTAGATCTCGCTGAGCGAGGGGTCGCGCTCCTGGCAGTCGGCGAGCTTGCCCGGCAGGGTGCTGTTGTCGAGGGCGCCCTTGCGGCGCACGAGGTCGCGGGCCTTGCGCGCCGCTTCGCGCGCGCGCGCCGCGTCGACGGCCTTGAGCACGACCTTCTTCGCGACCGCCGGGTTCTGCTCGAGATAGGCCCCGAGCTTGTCGTTGAGAATCGCCTCGACGATCCCCTTGACCTCGGTGTTCCCGAGCTTCGTCTTGGTCTGGCCCTCGAACTGCGGGCGCGGAATCTTGACGCTGACGACGGCAATCAGGCCCTCGCGGATGTCGTCGCCGCCGATGTTCGCGTCCTTCAGATCCTTGGCCAGGTTGTTCTTGCCGGCGTAGTAGTTGATCGTCCGCGTCAGCGCCGAGCGGAAACCCGACAGGTGGGTGCCGCCTTCGTGGGTGTTGATGTTGTTCGCGAACGAATACACCGTCTCGGCGTAGCCGTCGTTCCACTGCAGCGCGATCTCGACGTCGATGCCGTCCTTCTCGCCGTGCATGTGGATCGGCTTGTCGTTGACCGTCGTCTTGTTCTGGTTGAGATACTCGACGAAGGAAATGATCCCGCCTTCGTAGAGGAACTTGTGCGCCTTGCCGTCGCGCTCGTCGTCGAGCGTGATGGTGACGCCGCCGTTCAGGAACGCGAGCTCGCGCAGCCGCTGCGCGAGTACGTCGAAGCTGAATTCGGTCGTCTCGAAAATCTGTTCGTCGGGCCTGAACGTGATCTTGGTGCCGCGCTTCTTGGTCGTCCCGGTGACCGCGAGATCTCCCTGCGGCGCGCCGCGCTGATAACTCTGGGTGTAGACCTCGCCGTTGCGCCAGATCTCGAGATCGAGCTGTTCGGACAGTGCGTTCACGACCGAGACGCCGACACCGTGGAGCCCGCCCGACACCTTGTAGCTGTCGTTGTCGAACTTGCCGCCGGCGTGGAGGACGGTGAGGACGACTTCCGCGGCCGAGCGGCCGCTCGCGTGCTGATCGGTCGGGATGCCGCGGCCGTTGTCGACGACCGTGACGGAATGGTCGATGTGGAGCGTGACGTTGACCTGGTCGCAGTGGCCCGCCAGGGCTTCATCGATCGAGTTGTCGACGATCTCGTAGACGAGGTGGTGCAGGCCGGCAGCGCCGGTCGAGCCGATGTACATCGCGGGACGCTTGCGGACCGCCTCGAGGCCTTCGAGGACCTTGATCTTGTCCGCGCCGTAGTCGTCCGACGCGCCTGTGCCGTTGCCGTTCGCACCGGGACCCGCGTGGTCGGCGGGAGCCATGCGATCGGTCACGGGCTCGTGATCCTGCGATGCTTCCGGCGACGGGGTCGCTGCTTCGTTATGAGGTTCGGTTTGAGACATTCAGTGATGGGTTCTATCGGTTATCCGCGTCTCGCAGGGTCGCGCCGCATCAGCGGCACGTGCACCCGGTCCAGCCAAGCTTCGACCAGGCTCGGCGATCCTGTCAGACCCTCATCGGCATGATCACGTAGGTGTAGTCGTACCCGTCCGCGCCGATGGGCTTCATCACGGCCTGGCTCATCTCGTCCTTGAACTCGAGCCCGACCGAATCGGTTTCGACAACGCTGAGGAAATCGAGCACGTACTGGGCGTTGAAGCAGATGGTGACCGGCGTGCCGGCGTAGTCGACCATCAGCACTTCCTTCGCCTCCCCGAATTCCGGACTGCTCGAGGCGATCTCGACCTTGCCCTTGTCGATCTGGAACTTGACCGCGCGCGAGCGCTCGTTCGAGAGCAGCGCCACGCGCTTGACCGCGCTCGTGAGCCGATCGCGATCGAAGTCGATGCGCTTGTCGTTTCCCTTTGGGATGACGCGCTCGAACGCCGGGAACTGGCCGTCGATCATCCGCGAGATGAGCAACCGCCCGCTCACTTCGAAGAACAAGTGGTTCTCGCCGCGTTCGAACTGGATGTCCCCTTCGCCGCCCTCGCCGAGAAGGCGACCGAGCTCCATCAGCGTCTTGCGCGGCAGGATGACCCTGACCTCATCCGCCGGTTTGTCCTTCTCCTTCGCTGCCGTCTTCGCGGCGCGCGGCACGGTGATGAGCGCCAGGCGGTGACCGTCGGTCGACACCAGACTCATCGAGTCGCCGCGGAGGATGAACAGCGCGCCGTTCAGGAAATAACGCGTGTCCTCGCCAGTGATCGCGAACTGCGTTTTCGCGACCATGTGCTTGAGCACGTCGCGCGGCAGCGCCGCACTGTAGACGCCAGTGCCATCCGGCAGCGTCGGAAAGTCCTCGCGCGGCAGCGTCTGCATGCGCGAGTCGAACCGGTCGGCCGCTACCTTGACGCCGCTCTTGTCTTCTTCGATCCGGATGTCCGTGTCCGGCAGAGCCTTGATGATCTCGTAGAGCTTCTTGGCCGGGAGCGTGAGCGACCCGCTCTTCGTCACCGACGCCTGGCACGTGCTGCGCAACCCGACCTCGAGGTCGGTGGCGAGCAGGCGGACCTTGTCGCCGTCCGCCTCGATGAGCACGTTGGCGAGGATTGGAATCGTGTTCTTGCGCTCGACAATGCCCTGGAACAGTTGCAGTTCGCGCAGCAGGTCGGTCTTGCGTACCACCAGTTCCATGTCGGTGCTGACCTCTCGGACAAAGCGCGCCGATCCTGCTGCCGGTTCCGTGACCGGCATGGCCGACGCTCTTATCCCTTCAATGAATAGGGAGATCTAGAGAACAAAGAATTATAACAATAAAGAGGTGCTGTTGAAAACACAAAAACGGCCGTTTAACCCTTGCAGTTCTATTACTTAGACTGTGCACACCGGGCTCCGTCCGCGGTGGGTTTTCTCCGCGCCTTCGGTGGATAACCCGGCCCTCCGTCCCGACCAACATTTCTTCCGCAGCGGCGGTCCAGGTCAGCTGTGCAAAAGCCCCGGCCGGGTACGATTTGCTAACGAAACGACTCGAGGAAGGTGTTGATAAGTGTGTTGAAATTTCCGTCGCTCTGACGGAGCGCTTCGATCTTCCGGATCGAATGGATGACGGTCGAATGGTGTTTCCCGCCGAAGCTCTTCCCTATCTCCGGCAGCGAGGCGTTCGTCAGCGATTTGCAGAGGTACATCGCAATCTGCCTCGGCATCGCGATCGACTTCGAGTTGTTGCGCGACTTCAGCTCTCCGTGCTTCAGCTGGTAGTAATCGGAGACGTACTTCTGGATCCCCTCAATCGTCACCGCGCGCTCGTCGTGCTGGAGGACATTGCGCAGGACATCCTGTGCCAGGCCGAGTGATATCTCACGTCCGGTCAGCGACGCGTACGCGACCAGCCGGATAAGCGATCCTTCGAGCTCGCGGATGTTTGACTTGATCTTGCCGGCGATGTAGAGCGCAACGTCATCCGGGAGGGGCACGCCTTCCGACTCGGCCTTACGCTTGAGGATCGCCACCTTCGTCTCGAGATCCGGCGGCTGGATGTCGGCGATGAGCCCCCACTCGAACCGCGAGCGGAGACGTTCTTCGAGCTGCGGAATCTCGTGCGGCGGACGATCGCTGCTGATGACGATCTGCTTTTGCGAGTCGTACAGCGCGTTGAAGGTATGGAAGAACTCGGTCTGTGTGCCTTCCTTGCCGGCGAGAAACTGAATGTCGTCGACGAGCAGCACGTCGACGCTGCGATAGCGCTCACGGAAGTCGAGGACGCGGTCGTAGCGGACGCCGTTGATCATCTCGTTCATGAACCGTTCGGACGAGATGTAGGTCAGCTTCAGAGATCGTCAGATGGTTGAGGACGTAATGCCCGATCGCATGCATCAGGTGCGTCTTGCCGAGTCCCACCCCGCCATAGATGAACAGCGGATTGTACGACCGCGATGGCGCCTCAGCGACGGCCCGGCAGGCAGCATGGGCGAACTGGTTGGAGGACCCGACGATGAAGGTTTCGAAGGAATAGCGGGGAGCCAGGCTGCCAGAGGGCGCATCGCCGGTCTCCGGTTCCACGGTTTCGGTGATCGCCGGAAGGGTCGAGGGCGGAAGATCCGTGACGACAGGATCGACGACCGGCTTCGGCGAATCGCGCGGGACATCTTCCGTGACGAACGTTACTGCCGTGCCCTTGCGATCGATCTCTCCGAGCGCCTCATCCAGGACCGCGGCATAGTGCTTCGTCAGCCAGTCACGGAAGAGTCCGTTCGGCACCCGCACCCGCAGCAGCACCCCATCGTCTGCCACGAACGCCGTGGGCTTGAACCAGGTGTAGAAGATGTGACGGTTGACCTTCGTCTCGATGCGAGAGAGGACCTGGTCCCAGATGCTGCTGCCGTTCATGATCGCCTGCCGTCGCTTTGTTGAGCTTTCCGGGGACCTTTTCTCAGGTGGGTACAAGCAACCCACCGAGACCCATCCACGCAGAAAACACGCGGATTCAGGCCGTATTTCCCATGATCTGGAGGCAACAGTGTTCCCGGCACCAGAGCACCGCACCGACACGACAGCAAAATCTGTGCTTTTCCACAGTTTTTTCCACAGTTGTGGAAAACTTCGGGGGGAGACCCTACGGCACCCGCGGGACGGTGCTGGCGGGCGCGCAGGACGGCGACTGTAACACACGGATCGGATGCCCGCCAAACGCCCTAGAAGACGGCTCGAGCGATTGACAACAGCGGCCAGCGATCGGTAATATCTAAGTTTCTCTACGGTATCTAATCGCTGCAAGGGATCCGACAATGAGTGTTACTTTCCAGCCCAACGTCAGGCGCCGCAAGCGCACGCACGGTTTTCTCGTGCGCATGGCCACGAAGAACGGCCGCCTCGTGCTCAAGCGCCGCCGCGCCAAGGGCCGCAAGCGTCTCACCGTCTCCTCCACGTAACCAGTCGCGGGTTTCTCCGCCAGGAACCGCAATGCCGTCCGAGCGCTTCACGAAGGCCCACCGGGTCCGTCGCCGGGGGGAATTCAAGCGGGTGTTCGACCTGTCGCTCCGTATGAAGGGACGCTACCTGACCGTCCTGATGGCACCGAACGGGGCGGGGACGCGGCGCCTGGGCATCGTGGCCTCCCGCAAGCTCGGCGATGCGGTTCGCAGAAATCGCGCTAAACGATTGATTCGAGACATCTTCAGACGCAGGATCAACACCGTCGCTTCGTCGCCGGGCTATGACCTTGTCGTCATTCCCCGGCGCGAGCTGTTCGATGCGGCGTTCGCCAGCCTCGAACTGGATTTTTGCGGCGCGGTCAAGCGATGCGCCGCCCGCTTGCCCCACTCCCCGTCACATGCCTCCCGCTGAGCTCTCGGTTGCGCAGCGAGTCGCGCTTGGCGTGCTCAGAGCGTACAAGGTTGCGTTCTCGCCGATGTATGCGGGTGCGTGCCGGTTCGTTCCGTCGTGTTCCGAGTACGCGGCCGAAGCGGTCGCCAGACACGGAGTCGTTCGCGGGTCCTTCATGGCGGCACGCCGGCTGGCGCGCTGCAATCCTTTCGGCGCGTCCGGTCTGGATCCGGTGCCCGGCGCCGGCGGCGAGACCAGATAACAACAATTAATGGAAAAACGGGTTCTTCTCGCAGTCGTCCTGTCCTTTGTCGTTCTGTACGGCTACCAGGCGCTGTATCCGCCGCCAAAACCGCAGCCCAAGGCAGGCGCCGCAACTGGCGCGCCTGCGGGAGCGCCGGCCACCCCGACGCCGGGTCCGAACGCGGAGGCTGCGCAGCCGGAAACGGCGCCCAAGCCTGTGGCCGCACCAGCTGCAGAGGCGCTCGTCGCCGACACGGAAGAGCGCGAGATCCGGTTCGAGAACGAGTCGGTCACGGCCGTGTTCACCACGCGTGGGGGCGCGCTCAAGAGCTGGCGGCTGAAGAAGTATCAGGATGCCGCTCGCGAACCGCTCGAGCTGATCCCCGCGAACGCCCCGCCCGGGACGGTTCATCCATTTACGCTCTCCGTCCCGGACGCCGCCACAAGTGCGACGCTCGCGCAGGCGCTGTTCAAGCCGAGCGCGACCGAGGTGCGGGTGACCTCTGCGCCCGCGACGCTCACGTTCGAGTATCAGGACGCCAGTGGTCTGACCGCGCGCAAGGAATTCTCGTTCGTCCCGACGTCTCCCTACGTGATCACTTTTTCCGCGTCGGTGACGCAGGGTGGACGCGAGCTGGTGCCGACGGTGCAATGGGGTCCGGCGCTCGGCAGCGGGATCGTGGCGAGCTCGCGCACGTATAACCCGCCACCGCAGCCGATTTTTTACCGCGATGGCAGTGTGAGCCGTATTGCCGATGCGAAGGTCGCGGAGAATGCCTCGCAGGACGGCGTCTTCGGCTTTGCCGGCGCCGACGATCACTACTTCCTGACCGCGCTCGTCACGCCGGCGCAGCCGATCCATCTCGATTACCGCCTGATCACGGTGCCGGTCACGACTGCACAAAACACGGCGGCGCATTTCATCGACTGGTCGGCGCGGTTCCCGTCCTCGCCGAAGAACGCGAAATTTTTTGCCGGGCCCAAGGACTTCGACGTCCTGGCGGCGGTCGATCGCGACATGGTCCGGTCGATCCACTTCGGGATGTTCGCCTGGCTGGTCGTGCCGCTGCTGCACGCCCTCAAGTGGGTGGACGGCTTCGTCGGGAACTACGGCTGGTCGATCATCATCCTGACCGTCCTCATCAATCTCGCGATGTTCCCGCTGCGGCACAAGAGCGTGGTGTCGATGCGGCGGATGCAGGAGCTGCAGCCCGAGGTCAAAGCGATCCAGGACCGCTACGCCAAGCTCAAGGTGACCGATCCGGCGCGCCAGAAGATGAACACGGAGATGATGAGTCTCTACCGTGAGCGCGGCGTCAATCCCGCGAGCGGCTGCGTGCCGATGCTCCTGACTCTTCCGGTGCTGTTCGCCTTCTACTCCATGCTGTCGGTCGCGATCGAGCTCCGCGGCGCGCCCTTCGTCGGATGGATCCACGACCTGTCCGTGCACGATCCGCTGTTCATCACCCCGGTTCTCATGGGCATTACCCAGTTCATCCAGACGCGGATGACGCCGTCCACGGCCGATCCGATGCAGCAGAAAATGATGATGTTCATGCCGATCATCTTCATGGCGATGTTCATATGGGCGCCGAGCGGACTGGTGCTGTACTGGACGACGAGCAACCTGTGGGCGATCGGGCAGCAGGCGTTCACGAACCGGTTGATCGGGGCGTCGGCGCAGCGCACCGTCCGGCCGCCCGCCGAACGCCGGGTGAAGAGTGCAGGGGGCGGTAAGACTGACCAGGCGAAGGAGCCGAAATAATGGAGCTGCAGGATCGCGTCCTCGAATTCACGCGACAGACGGTGACAGCGATGGGCATTCACGGCAACGGTTTCGATCGTGGATACTCCCGACAGCGTCCGCGTCGAAATCTCCGGCGAAGGCAGCGAGGCGCTGCTCCGCCGGCGCGCGGAAGCGCTCGAGGCGCTGCAGCAGATCGTCAACACCGCGTTCAGGCGTGAGCTCCCGGACGACCGCTCGTTCGTCGTCGACTGCATGGACTACCGCAAGGGCAAGGACGCCGAGTTGCGCCAGATGGCGCGCTTCATGATGGAGAAGGCGAAGACGTCAGGGGCATCACAGGAGATGGGGCCGCTGAACCCGTACGCCCGCCGCCTGGTCCACCTGACCGTCGCGGAAGATCCGCAGATGTCGTCCGAAAGCATCGGGGATGCGGTCATGAAGACGGTGATCATTTCGTTGCGACAGCGTGGTTAGCTGCGTTCGATCGAGGGTTTTAGGTTCTACACGTTATAGGGGTTCCAGGGTCGGGTTTTACGGTTCTACAGTTATAGGGGTTCTAGGGTCGGGTTCTACGGTTCTACAGTTATAGGTTCTACAGGTTCAGGTTCTACAGGTTCAGGTTCTACAGGTTTAGTCTTGGCGTCGAGTCTGAGGTTCAGGTTTGAGCCGACGGTAAAACTCGGACCGTGAAACGTAGAACCTCAAACGTATAACCAGACCGTAGAACCCATAGAACCCATAGAACTCCTAGAACCCTAAACGGAGTGCCCGCAGAAGTCGGAGGCCATGTTTTCTGCCGATGACACCATCGTCGCCATCGCCACTCCTGCGGGGCGCGGCGGGATCGGGGTGGTTCGCGTCAGCGGACCGGGCGCGCTGCGGGTCGCTGATGGCATTTCGGAGCGCACGGCTCCGCTGGAGCCGCGGCGCGCGACACTCGTTCGCATCACCCGGAATTCGACGGCTGTCGATCGCGCCGTGCTTACGTTCTTCCCCGCCCCTCACTCTTACACCGGCGAAGACGTGCTCGAGATCAGCGCACACGGAAGTCCCGTCCTCCTGCACGCGATCGTGGAAGCGGCAATCCAGTCGGGGGCGAGGCTCGCCGAGCCGGGTGAGTTCACATTTCGCGCCTACTTGCGGGGGCGCATGGATCTGATTCAGGCGGAGGCGGTGAAGGACCTCGTCGACGCGATGACGCCACTCCAGGCGCGCGCGGCGTTCGATCAGCTCGAGGGAACCCTGACGACGCGCATCCGCGAGATTGATACGGCGTTGTTCGAGGTGAGCGCGCGTCTCGAGGCGTCGCTCGACTTCGCCGACGAGGGCTATCACTTCATCGATCCCGAAGGCGCGGCCGCCGAGATCGACGCCATCGGCCGCTCGATCGATGCACTGCTATCCGACGCCGGCCGCGGACGGCTGGTGCGCGACGGGGCGCAGGTGGTCATCCTCGGGCGCCCGAACGCGGGCAAATCCAGCATCTTCAACCGGCTCGCGGGCGCAGGCCGGGCCATCGTCACCGCCATCCCTGGCACCACGCGGGACCTTCTCACGGAAGTTCTCGATCTCGACGGGATTGCGGTGACGCTGGTCGACACGGCGGGCATGCGTGCGGCCGCGGCCGACGAAGTCGAGAAGGAGGGGATCGCACGCGCTCACGCCGCCGGCCGGGTTGCCGATCTGATCATTGTCGTGCTCGATGCGTCGACTCCGCTCGCGGCAGATGACGACGAGCTGCTCTCGACCACGATCACGAGCCGCCGCGTCGTGGTGCGAAACAAGTCCGACCTGGCTCCTGCCTGGGATCCGCGGCTCGTGGCCACGCCGGTGATGCCGGTGTCAGCGCGCACCGGTGCCGGATTCGATCGGCTGCGCGCGGCGATGGTCGCGGAACTGTCGGGCGGCGAACGCCTGCGCGACACCCCGGCGGTCACCAACATGCGGCATGTCGAGTTGCTGTCCAGGGCGCGTGCCGCGCTCGGTCGCGCCGCTGCCGCGGCGGGGTCGGCGACGCCGGAGGAATTCGTCGCCGCCGACGTCAGCGAGGCGCGCGGGTATCTCGAAGAGGTCACGGGGGCGCGGACGCCGGACGATGTGCTGCACGCGATCTTCGACAGGTTCTGCATCGGAAAGTAGTTTGCAATGCAAAGTGAACCACGCGCGGCAGCCTCGGCGAGTCCGGATTTCGACGTCATCGTCGTCGGCGCGGGACACGCCGGGGTCGAAGCCGCATGGGCCGCGGCACGCCTGGGCCGGACGGTCGCGATCTGCACGCTCTCGAACGGCACGATCGCGCACATGCCGTGCAATCCGGCCGTCGGCGGGACGGCGAAGGGGCACCTGGTCCGGGAGATCGACGCGCTCGGTGGGCTGATGGGGCTCGCGATCGATGCCACCGGCATCCAGTTCAAGGTGCTGAACAAGAGCCGCGGGCCGGCGGTCTGGTCGCCGCGCGCCCAGGCTGACAAGCGCCATTACTCGGCGTGGGTCAAGGCGACGCTCGAGGCGCAGCCGCGCCTCCACTGGATTTTCGGGCGCGCCGGCAGGATTCTGTCGGGCTCCTCGGGCATCACCGGCCTGGCTTTGGAGGACGGTCAGCGCTTTACCTGCCGCTCACTTGTCGTCACAACCGGCACATTCCTGAACGGCTTGATCCATGTCGGGCGCGAGCAGCGCCCGGCCGGCCGGGCTGGGGAACCGCCGTCATGTGAACTCGCGGAATCCTTGAAGTCGTTCGGCTTCGAGTGGGGCCGACTGAAGACGGGGACGCCGCCCAGGCTCCACCGCAGAAGCATCGACTTCACCGCCTTCACCGAGCAGCACGGCGATCATCCGCCGGAGCCGTTTTCATTCCTCACCGACGCGATCGATCGGCCCCAGATAGCGTGTCACCTGCTCCACACGACCGAGCGCGTTCACGATCTGGTTCGCCGCAACATCGACCAGTCGCCGCTGTTCAACGGGCAAATCCGTGGTGTGGGACCGCGGTATTGCCCGTCGCTCGAAGACAAGATCATGCGATTTCCCCATCGGGAGCGGCACCAGATCTTCCTCGAGCCCGAAGGAGTGGACGCCAACGAGATCTACGTGAACGGTTTTTCGATGAGCCTCCCGGCGGAGATCCAGACCGAGCTCGTGCACGCACTCCCCGGACTCGAAGGCGCGGAGATCCTCCGTCCGGGGTACGCGGTCGAGTACGACTTCATCCAGCCGACGGAATTGCGTGCGACGCTCGAGACCCGCCGCGTCCCGGGACTTTACCTGGCGGGTCAAATCAATGGCACGTCGGGATACGAAGAGGCGGCGGCGCAGGGTCTGGTCGCCGGCGTCAACGCGGCGACGCGGCACTCTGAAGCTCCGTTCACCCTTGGCCGCGGCGAGGCGTACATCGGCATCCTGGTTGACGATCTGACAACCAAAGGTTGCCTCGAGCCCTACCGCATGTTCACGTCCCGCGCCGAGCACCGGCTCCTGCTCCGAGTGGACAACGCGGATCTCCGCCTGACTACCCACGGTCGCGAATGCGGGCTGGTAGACGACGAGCGCTGGGAGAGGTTCTCTCGCCGGCAGGAACGTTTCAGAAGGAACTGTGCGACGGTGAGCCGGTCCGTGATCACTGCCCCGACCGGTGACCGTCTGCCTGCAGCCCGCGCCCTGAAGCAGCCTGGAATCCGCCTGGAGGCGCTTCATGCCTCGGGCCAGCTGTCGCTCGAGACAGCTCCACATCATGGCGCGATCGACATCGCGAGTGTGGAGACGGAGTTCAGGTACGAAGGCTACCTCAGACGTCAGGAACTCGCGGTCGACCGCCAGCGCCGGCAGGAGAGACGGGTGATCCCGGAGGGTTTTGTCTTTGCCGGCATTCCGGGGCTCTCGCGCGAGATGGTCGAGCGGCTCTCACATATTCGCCCCGCCACGCTCGGCCACGCGTCGCGCATTCCCGGGGTGACTCCCGCAGCTGTGGCGCTGATTGCGAGCTGGATAGAGAACGCGCGCACTTCGACTCCGGTCTGATAATCTGACGAGGTGGCTCCGCGCGACCTCAAGACACGGCTTCTCCGACGCGCCGCGAAGTCCGGAGTGTTCCTTCCGGACGATCTCTCCGAGCGTCTGCTCACCTACTACGAGCTGCTGGCGCGCTGGAACCGCAAGATCAACCTGACCGCGCTCGACAATCCCGACGAAGCTATCGATCGGCTGTTGCTCGAGCCCATCCTGGCCGCGCGCTATCTCCCGTCCTCGGACCTTCGCCTGATGGACGTAGGCTCCGGCGGTGGCTCTCCCGCGATTCCACTGAAGCTGGCAGCGCCATCAGCGGCGCTGACCATGGTCGAGGTAAAGGCGCGAAAGTCCGCCTTTCTGAGGGAGGCGATTCGCACGCTGCAACTCGACAACACCACCGTCGAGACCAGCCGGTATGAGGAACTCCTGGCCCGACCTGAGTTGCACGAGTCGGTGAGCGTCCTGTCGCTTCGAGCCGTCCGGGTCGAGTTGCGCAGCCTGATGACCCTCCAGGCCTTCCTGCGCCCCGGCGGGTCGATGTTCATGTTTCGGGGCCCCGGCGGCCCGAAGGAACCTCAGTCGGTGCCGATGTTGCGCTGGGTCGGCACTTACCCGCTCGTCGACTCCCTCCAGAGCCGGTTGACGGTGTTGCAGAAGACCGAGTTCTGACTAGCTATCAGCGCTCAGCTTTCAGCGTCCAGCTTCCAACTTTCAGCTTTCGGCTATCAGCTATCAGTTTTCGTGAGGCCGTTTCCAGTCGCCAGTCGCCAGTCGCCAGTGCGCTGCCGCTTCGCGACCCGCTCACCTCGCCTTTGCCTCCGCGCAGTGTCAACTCCACCCAGACTCCGAAGGGCCAAAACCGAATCTGAGCCCACAAGCGCATGCTGGGCAGGCGTTCCCTGCTGGCGAGGCGCCCATCTTCTCTTAACCGTTATGTTCCACGTGGAACACCCCGGTCGCCAGCCTCGGCAAGTATCGCCTCAATCTTGTCGCGTCAGCCGTGGGGGCGACTGGTCCGAAGGCACTGGCGACTGGATACCGGAGACTGGAACTTGAGCTTTTGCCAATCGGCAAGCCCTGAGCTGCGATCTCAAGTGCGAACTGAATACTGACAGCTGAAAACTGATAGCTGTTGTTGCACCAGTCCCTCACCGAGCGTTATGCTTCCACTCCCCTTCAACAAAGATTCCACAGATATTGGTTGATTGACCTAATGACTGCGCGTATCCGGGCCGTGGCCAACCAGAAGGGCGGCGTCGGCAAGACCACCACCGCCATCAACCTGGCCGCCTCGCTGGCGCTCGCGGATCAGCGCGTGCTCCTCGTCGACATGGACCCGCAGGCCAATCTGACCAGCGGTGTTGGCCTCAAGGGACAGACGGCGAAAGCCGGAACGGTCTACCAGGCGCTGACGACGGACGTCGACGACCCTTCAGCGTTTCTGCTGACGACGACCGTCGCCGGACTCTCGCTCATCCCGGCTGACCGCAATCTGACCGGGGCGGAGATCGACCTCGTATCGCTGCCGCATCGCGAGCAGCGTCTGCGCACGGTGCTCGACCGGCTCCGCCCGCAGTTCGACTACATCTTCATCGATACGCCGCCGTCGCTGGGGCTGCTCACGCTCAATGCGCTCGTCGCCGCAGACGCGGTCCTGATTCCACTCAACTGCGAGGTACTTCGCACTCGAGGGTCTTGCCGATCTCGTCGCGACACTCCGCCGTGTTCGCGCCGCGTTCAACCCAGCGCTCGACATCGCCGGCGTGCTGATGACGATGTACGACGAGCGGACGAACCTGGGGCAGCAGGTTGCGCGCGACATTCGCGCGTTCTTCGAAGAGCGGGTCTACACCGTCGTCATCCCGCGAAATGTGCGCCTCGGGGAAGCACCAAGCCACGGGCTCCCTGCGATCGTCTACGACGTCAAGTCGCGCGGCGCCGAGGCCTATCTCGCGCTCGCGCGCGAGGTGCTCGCCCGCGACGGCGCCCCTATCACCACAGGTACGGAGCAACACCATGGCTGACAAACGACCCGCACTCGGACGCGGTCTGTCCGCGCTCATCCCGGACACGCTGCCGCAGGCCCCGACGGTTGCAGACCGCGGCCTCGACGTCGACACCGACCTGCTGCGGCCGAACCGGCTTCAGCCGCGCACGACGATGGACGAGGAGAAGATCGAGGAACTCGCGCGATCCATCCGCGCCAACGGCATCATCCAGCCGATCGTCGTCCGCAAGGTCGAGAGCGGCTACGAGATCGTCGCCGGCGAACGGCGGTGGCGCGCGTCGCAGCGCGCCGGGTTGCTCAAGGTGCCGGTGGTCGTCCGCGACATCCCGGAGGAGCGCCTCCTGGCGGTGGCGCTCATCGAGAACATCCAGCGCGAAGATCTGAATCCGATTGAAGAGGCGACCGCGTACCGGCGCCTCGCCGACGAGTACCAGCTGACCCAGGAACAGATCGCTGATGCGGTCGGGAAGGAGCGATCGTCGATTGCCAATTTCCTGCGGCTGCTCAAGCTTCCCGCGGAGGTGAGGACGAACCTCGGTTCGGGAACGCTCTCGATGGGACATGCGCGCGCGCTGCTTGGTCTTGCCGACGAAGCCGCACAGCTCCGCGTCGGCCGGGACGTCATCGCGCGGAATCTGTCGGTGCGCGAGACCGAGGCGCTCGTCAGGAAGGAGTCGGAGGCGCCAGCCGAAAAGCCCGCGCCCGCCGAAAAGGACGTGCACACGCGCGCCGCCGAGGAGCGGCTTCGCTTTACGCTTGGCACACGCGTGCGCATCGCGCGCAAGCGAAAGGGAGGCACGATCGAAATCGATTTCGCTTCAGAGGAAGAGCTGAATCGCCTCTACGAGACGCTGACCGAACAATGAAGGAGACCATGCGCCGCCTGACCGACTACGCCGCCTGCGCCGGTTGAGCGAGCAAGCTCGCCGCCGGTGAGCTCGCCCAGGTGCTGGGTGATTTGCCCGTCCACGAAGACGACCGGGTCCTGATCGATTATCGGACCTCGGACGATGCCGGTGTGTACCGGCTGGATCAGCGGCGCGCTCTGGTGCAGACGGTGGATTTCTTTACGCCGATTGTCGATGACCCCTTCGTCTACGGCCAGATTGCCGCGGCCAATGCGCTGAGCGATGTGTATGCGATGGGCGGCCGTCCACTGACGGCCCTGGCGATTGCGGCCTTCCCCGTGGACCTCGATCGTGAGGTGCTGAAGCAGATCTTTGCCGGCGGCGTGGCCAAGCTGCGTGAGGCCGGCGTCGTGCTCCTTGGCGGCCATACCGTGCAGGACACCGAGATCAAGTTCGGGTATGCGATCACGGGGGAGATCGACCCGGCCAGGGTCCTGTCCAATGGCGGTGCTGTCGCGGGCGATGTGCTCATCCTCACTAAAGCGATCGGCACCGGCGTGATTGCGACCGCGCTGAAGTTCGAGCGCGCACCCGAAGGCGCCGTCACGGCTGCGGTACAGTCGATGACGACGTTGAACCGGGCGGCCGCTGCCGCGATCGAGCCCTACGGCGGCGCGGTGCACGCCTGCACGGACATCACTGGTTTCGGCCTGATCGGCCATGCCTCTGAGATGGCGGCGTCGAGCCGGTGTTCGCTCGAGATCGAGGCCGGCCGCGTGCCGCTCATCGACGGCGCGCGCGCGCTCGTTCGCGGCAACATGCCTGGCGGCGGCCGGACCAATCGGGACCACTTTGGCGGCGGCGTCGCGGTCGCCGCCGGGGTTGAGTCCGACCTCGTCGACCTGCTGTTCGACCCGCAGACCTCAGGCGGGCTGCTGCTCGCGCTGGATCCGGCCCACGCGGATGCGGTTGCGGCAGCGCTGGCTGCGGCGGGCGTCGCCGCAGCTCGCATCGGGCGGGCCGTTCCCCGCGCGGGTGCCGTCATTCATGTCATCTGAGCGGCGCCGTTCCTTCGTTGCGCAGGGTTAAGCCCGAGTGGTATAAATGAATGTTTGGTTTGCCGCGAAAACACGCGGCTGAGCGCTCCTGCATCGTGCTTCGGAGGTGTCGTTGCTCCCGGATCCGTCGTCGGTTCTCTGGGTCATTTTCTTCGTGCTGCTGCTGACGGCCCTGCTCAACCGGCTGCTGTTCAAACCGGTGCTGGGGGTGATGGCGGCACGCGAGCGTGCGGTCACGTCCGCGCGTGAGCTCGCGGAGCGATCGGCCAGCGAGGCGCGGCTCGCGTCGGCTGAATTCGAGAAGAAGACGGCTGAGGCGCGAACCGAGCTCTATCGGCAGATGGACGAGATGCGGCGGGCGGCGATGGAAGAGCGCGCCGAGATCATGTCCGCGCACTCGCGCCGAAGCCGAATCCGAGATCGCGGCCGCGTCGGCCAGGCTCGCCGCTGACGCCGAGGAAGCGCGCCGTCGTCTGGACGCTGATGCCGATGCACTCGGCGCCGCCGTAGCCGAACGCATCCTTGGCCGCAAGGCATCTTGACCGTTTCAGACCTTTCCATCCCTATGACATCCCCAAGCCGACAGGGCCAGACACTGCTCCGAGTGACGAGCGGCGTCGCGTTGCTGTGGCTTCTTTTTGCCGCGACGGTTCCGCTCGCCGCCGCGCCGCAGCACGAAACAGCGGCGGCGGCAGCGACGGGCGAGAAGGAGCCGGCGCATGAGCAGACGCTGGTCCAGACCGTCGCCAAGCTCGCCAACTTCGGAATTCTCGCCGGCGTGCTCGTGTACTTCCTGCGCGGCCCGATTACTTCGCACCTCTCCTCGCGCGCGTTGGCGATCCGTCAGGATCTCGTGACCGCCGCCGAGATGAGGAAGACCGCGACCGAGCAGCTCGCGGCGATCGACCGGAAGCTGAAGACGCTTCCCGCAGAGCTCGAGGCCCTCAAGCAGCAGGGTGCGCAGGATGTCGCGGCGGAGCAGGCACGGATTGCCGAGGCCGCTGCCACGGACCGCGATCGGCTGCTGGCGCAGACGCGCCACGAGATCGAGATGCGGCTGCGGGTCGCGCGACGCGAGCTGACCGCGCACGCGGCGCAGCTCGCGGTCAACGTGGCGGAAGCCCGGATTCGGCGGTCGATTACGACCGACGATCAGCTCCGGCTCGTCGATCGCTACACGGCGCAGCTCCGGGAGGCGCGATGACGAGCCGTGCGGCAGGAGTTCGATACGCCCGCGCGCTGTTCGACGTCGCGTTGAAGGAATCGGACGTTCAACAGGCGGGCCGCGACCTCGAAGAGTTCGCGCGGATCGTCGCTGGCCACGAAACCCTCGGTCGTGTGCTGGCGAATCCCGGCGTCCCGTCGGCGCAGAAGCGCGCCATTATCGACCAGCTGCTGCAGAGCGCCGGCACGTCTTCGCCGATCGTCGCCAAGCTGCTGCGGCTGCTCGCGGATCGCGACCGGCTCGTTCTGCTCCCGGAGATCGTCACCGCGTATCGCGCCCGGCTGATGGAGCATGCCAAGGTCATCAGGGTCGAGGTCGTGACCGCGGTGCCGCTGCCGCCGGAACGGGCGACGGCCCTCCGCGACGGGCTCGCGCGGGCGACCGGACGACGGGCCGAGGACGTGCATCTGGAGACGCGCGTCGACGGCTCGATCATCGGCGGAGCGATCACCCGGATCGGCAGCACGGTGTACGACGGCAGCGTCACGCGTCAGCTCGAAAAGATGAGGGACGCGCTGGTCGCCAACGTCACGTAGACGGCCATTCGGCGGGTTCCAGGCCGGCGGCGAGCCGGGTCTCAGACAACACGACAACACCAGACGTCCGGGGGACGCATCCGGACCAGACAAATCCATGGACATCAAAGCAGAAGAAATTTCGAAAATCATCCGCGACCAGATCGGCAGCTACGCGACCGACGTCGACGTCGCGGAAGTCGGCACGATCGTGTCGATCGGCGACGGCATCGCACGGGTGCACGGCGTCGAGAACACGATGGCCGGCGAGATGCTCGAGTTCCCGCACGGGGTGTTCGGGATCGCGCTGAACCTCGAGGAGGACAGCGTCGGCGCCGTGCTGCTCGGCGAATACCAGAAGATCCGCGAAGGGGACACGGTCAAGCGCACCGGCCGGATCATCTCGGTGCCGGTGGGTGAAGAGCTGATCGGCCGGGTCGTCAATGCGCTCGGGCAGCCGATCGACGGCAAGGGCCCGATCGTCTCGCAGAAGTTCATGGAGATCGAGCGCATCGCGCCCGGAGTCGTCGATCGCAGCCCGGTCAAGGAACCGCTGCAGACCGGTCTCAAGGCGATCGACGCGATGGTGCCGATCGGCCGCGGCCAGCGCGAGTTGATCATCGGCGACCGCCAGACGGGAAAGACCGCCGTCGCCGTCGACGCGATCATCAACCAGAAGGGCAAGGACGTCGTCTGCATCTACAACGCGATCGGCCAGAAGCAGTCGACGATCGCGCAGGTGGTCCGGACGCTCGAAGACGCCGGGGCGATGGAGTACAGCATCGTCGTCGCCGCGGGTGCGTCCGACCCGGCCCCGCTGCTCTACATCAGCCCGTACGCGGCGTGCGCGATGGGCGAGTACTTCCGCGACAGCGGCCGCCACGCGCTCTGCGTCTACGACGACCTGTCGAAGCATGCGCAGGCGTACCGCGAGATTTCGCTGCTGCTGCGGCGTCCGCCGGGCCGTGAGGCTTACCCGGGTGACGTCTTCTACCTGCACTCCCGCCTCCTCGAGCGGGCGGCCAAGTTGAGGAAGGAGCTCGGCGGCGGATCGCTCACCGCGCTGCCGATCATCGAGACCCAGGCGGGCGACTTGTCGGCCTACATCCCGACCAACGTCATCTCGATCACTGACGGCCAGATCTTCCTCGAGAGCGACCTGTTCCACCAGGGCGTCCGCCCCGCGATCAACGTCGGCAACTCGGTCTCGCGCGTCGGCGGCTCGGCGCAGGTCAAGGCGATGCGTCAGGTTGCCGGATCGCTGCGTCTCGATCTGGCGCAGTATCGTGAGCTGGCGGCGTTCGCACAGTTCGGCAGCGATCTCGACAAGGCGACGCTCAGTCAGTTGAACCGTGGCCGGCGCCTCGTCGAAGTGCTCAAGCAGCCGCAGTACCAGCCGCTCGGCGTCGAGAAGCAGGTCATCGTCATCTACGCCGCGACCAACGGTTTCCTCGACAGCGTGGCGGTCGAAGACGTGCGCGAGTACGAGACCGGGCTCTACCGGTTCCTCGAGACCCGCCGGTCGCAGCTGCTGTCGTCGCTGATCGAGAAGAAGCAGATCGACGATGCGATCAAGGCGGATCTGACGCAGGCGCTTGAAGGAATATGGCGACAGCTTCGCGACGGCGCGGAGAGCTGCGGTCGCGTAGGGCTGAGATCGAATGCCTTCACTCATTGACATCAGGCGCCGGGTCCGCGCGGTCAAGTCGACGCAGCAGATCACCAAGGCGATGAAGATGGTGGCCGCGTCGCGTCTGCGCCGCGCGCAGGAGCGGGTGCAGCAGGCGCGGCCGTTCGCGACCGAGATGCGCCGGGTGCTCGGCAGCCTGGCATCGCGGGTCGACCCGGCGGCGCATCCGCTGCTCGACGAGCGTGCCGAGCCAAAGGCGAAGCGCAAATCACTGCTCTTCGTGATCACCGCGGATCGCGGCCTGTGCGGCAGCTTCAACACCAACGTCATCAAGGCGTCCGGCACCTTCATCGTCGACCAGGGCAATCGCCAGGTCGCGCTCGGACTGATCGGCCGGCGCGGGCGCGATTTCTACGCGCGGCGCCAGTTCGAGATCGTCTACGAGCAGGTCAACCTGTTCGCGCAGCTGTCCTACGACCATGCGCAGAAGATCGCGCGTGCGGCGATCGATGCGTTCGTCGGCGGCGAGGTCGACAGCGTCCATCTCGCCTACAACGAGTTCAAGTCGGTGATGGTCCAGCACGTCGTCGTCGAGCAGCTCCTGCCGATTCCGCGCGGGTCGTTTCCCGTCGGCCGCCGATGCGCCGGCCGGCACCCCGGTGGTCGATTACCTCTACGAGCCGAAGCCGGAGGAGCTGTTCGCGCACCTGCTGCCGAGCTACGTCGAGGTGCAGGTGTTCCGCGCGCTGCTCGAATCGAATGCGGCGTTCTACGCCGCGCAGATGACCGCGATGGACGCGGCGACGCGCAACTCGGGCGACATGATCGAGGCGCTGACGCTCTATATGAACAAGGTGCGCCAGGCGGCGATCACGCGTGAAATCATCGAGGTCGTCTCGGGCGCGCAGGCGTTATAAGAAGGAAGTCCGCAGTTGCCAGTTCCCGGTAACCAGTTGTCTCGCCTGCCCCGCGGCCAGGGGTATCAGCGACAGAGCAACACTGGAAACTGGCGACTGGAAACTGCAATCACAAGGATCAGAGTAGATATGCCAGTCGCAGCAGCACAGAAAGTCGGAAAGGTCGTCCAGGTCATCGGGCCGGTGGTCGACATCGAATTCGAAGGCGGCCACCTGCCCGAGATTTACAACGCCGTCCACATCAAGTCGGAAGGCAAGGGAGGCCAGGCGATCGACGTCATCGTCGAGGTCGAGCAGCACCTGGGTGAGAACCGCGTGCGCACGGTCGCGATGAAGCCGACCGACGGCATGCAGCGCGGGATGGAAGCGATCGACACCGGGTCGCCGATCACGATGCCGGTCGGATCGGCCACGCTCGGGCGGGTCATGAACGTGCTCGGCGAGCCGGTCGACTTTCCCGATCGGCCGGTCGAGTCGGCCGAGCGCTGGTCGATCCACCGCAAGGCGCCGTCGCTCGAGGAACAGTCGACCGAGCTGCAGATGTTCGAGACCGGGATCAAGGTCATCGACCTGCTGGAGCCGTACGTGCGCGGCGGCAAGATCGGGCTCTTCGGCGGCGCCGGCGTCGGCAAGACCGTCATCATCCAGGAGCTGATTCACAACGTCGCGATGAAGCACGGCGGCGTCTCGGTGTTCGCCGGCGTCGGCGAACGCACGCGCGAGGGCAACGACCTCTGGCTCGAGTTCCAGGAGAGCGGCGTCATCAACGCCGAGGATCTGTCGAAGTCCCGAGCCGCGCTCGTCTACGGCCAGATGACGGAGCCGCCGGGTGCGCGCCTGCGCGTCGCGCTCAGCGGCCTGACCGTCGCCGAGTACTTCCGCGACGCCGAGAACAAGGACGTGCTGCTCTTCATCGACAACATCTTCCGCTTCACGCAGGCGGGCTCTGAAGTGTCGGCGCTCCTCGGCCGCATGCCGTCCGCCGTCGGCTACCAGCCGACGCTGCTCACCGAGATGGGCGAGCTGCAGGAGCGGATCACCTCGACGAAGAAGGGCTCGATCACCTCGGTCCAGGCGATTTACGTGCCGGCCGACGACTACACCGACCCGGCGCCGGCGACGACGTTCGCGCACCTCGATGCGACGACCAACCTGTCGCGGGCGATCGTCGAGCTCGGCATCTACCCGGCGGTCGATCCGCTCGCGTCGACCTCGCGCATCCTCGATGCGCGGATCATCGGCGACGAGCATTACAATGTCGCGCGCCAGGTGAAGCAGATCCTGCAGCGGTACAAGGATCTGCAGGACATCATCGCCATCCTCGGCATCGACGAGTTGTCGGAAGAAGACAAGCTGACGGTCGGCCGCGCGCGGCGCATCCAGCGCTTCATGTCGCAGCCGTTCTTCGTCGGCGAGCAGTTCACGGGTCTGCCGGGCAAGTACGTGCCCGTTGCCGACACCGTCCGCAGCTTCAAGGAGATCGTCGCCGGCAAGTGGGACCACCTGCCGGAGCAGGCGTTCTACATGGTCGGGACGATCGAAGAGGCGGTCGAGAAGGCCGAAAAGATGAAAGGCGCGTAGCCCGATGGCGCTCCCAGCACACATCGACCTCCAGATCGTGACCCCGGATCGGCGCATCGTCCAGGAACAGGTCGACGAAGTGGAGATCCCGGGAGCCGAAGGGTACTTCGGCGTGCTGCCGGGTCACACGCCGCTGCTGGCCGCGCTCGCGGTCGGCGAGTTGTGGTACCGCAAGGGACAGGAGAAGGTGTTTCTCTCGATCGCCTTCGGCTTTGCCGAGGTGCTGCCCGACCGGGTGACGATCCTGGCGCGGATCGCCGAGCGCGCCGAGGACATCAACGTCGAGCGCGCCGAGGCCTCGCGCCAGCGCGCCGAGGAGCGGCTTGCCCAGGCCAGGTCGGACGTCGACTACGAACGCGCCCGGTTCGCGCTGATGAAGTCGATGTCCAGGCTGCAGGTGTCGGGCCGCGTTCCCGGAGGATCCGCGAAGCGGATCCGCGACACGTGAAGGGCTGACCCAGCGATCATGGCCCCGACGCATTCGCTCTCGTGGGCGGTCAGCACGGATCCCGGCCTCAGGCGAACGAGCAACGAAGACAGCTACTCGACGCGCGCGGATGTCGGGTTGTTCGTCGTCGCCGACGGCATGGGGGGCCATGTCGCCGGCGAGGTCGCCTCGCGGGTTGCGGTCGAAGCGATCGAAGCGTTCATCGAAGAGACCGCCGGCGCCGACAAGAACCGCACCTGGCCTTTCCCGTTCGACCCCGCCCTCAGCCTCGAGGCCAACCGACTCAAGGCGGCGTTCCGGCTGGCGAACCGGCGCATCGCGTCCGCGATTGCCGACTCGCAGGACCTGCGCGGCATGGCCACGACCGCGTCCGCCGTCCTGGTGGGGCGCACCTCGGCCAGCGTCGGTCACGTCGGCGACAGCCGCGTCTACGTGCTGCAGCAGGGCAAGCTCGCGCAGATCACTCACGATCATTCGTGGGTCGAAGAACAGGTCCGTGCCGGCACGCTGACGCCCAGCGCCGCGCGCCAGCATCCGTGGCGAAATGTCGTCACGCGCGCGCTCTCGGGCGGTGAAGATCCCGGAGGTGGACGTCACCGAGGTGACGCCCGTTCCGGGTGAGCGCTATCTTCTCTGTTCGGACGGCCTGTTCGGCGTGGTCGCCGACGAACGCATCGCGGAAATCCTGGGCCAGGCGGGCGTGACCCTCGAGGGCATCAGCCGCGCGCTGGTCGACGCGGCCAACCAGGCGGGAGGCCCCGACAACATCACGGCGCTGATTCTCGAAATCGATGTTCCATAACCTGGCGAGGCTTGTCCGCTACCGCGGGCTGATCCAGAGCCTCGTCGCGCGCGAGTTGAAGGCGCGCTACCGCGGATCGTTCCTCGGCTTCTTCTGGTCCTTCATCAACCCGCTGCTGCTTCTTCTCGTCTACTCGTTCGTGTTCACGTTCGTGATGCCGGCCTCGCACGACCCGCGCATCGAGCCGTACGCGCTGTTCATGTTCTGCGGCATCCTGCCCTGGACCTGGTTTGCCTCGTCGTTGAACGAATCCGCCGGCGTGCTGATCTCGGGCGGCAACCTGATCAAGAAGGTGCTCTTCCCCGCCGAGATCCTGCCGATCGTCAGCGTGCTGGCGAACATGGTGCACTTCTTTTTCGGCCTGCCGATCCTCGCCGGGTTCCTGCTCTACTACCACCGGCCGCTCAATCCCGGTGAGCTCGCGTTGTTCCCGCTCGTCGTCCTCGTGCAGCTCGTACTCACGGCCGGGTTCGCGCTGATTCTGTCGGCGATGACCGTGCACTTCCGCGACATCCGCGACATCCTGGCGAACCTGCTGACGTTCTGGTTCTTCGCGACTCCCATCATTTACCCGTACTTCCTGTTCGAGGATCCGGCGAATCCGACCCGGCACGTCTGGCAGGCCACGCTCCTCAAGCTGAACCCGTTCACGCATCTCGCGATCAGTTACCAGGAGATCCTCTTTTTCGCGGGGCCCGGTCGGGCATCTGAAATGGCTGCTCGTCCTCGGCGCCATCTCGATCGTGTTTTTCCTGTTCGGGTACTTCGTCTTCGATCGGCTGCGGGATACGTTTGCGGAGGAGGTATGAAGCGCAGTTGCCAGTATCAGCCGTCAGCTTCAGTCAGGTTCGACAAGCGAACTGGAAACTGGTGAGCTGGCTACTGAGCGACTGTGCAATGAACTCCATCACCGTCATCAACGCGTCGAAGATCTACCGGCGCTACAGCCGGCGCCGTCAGTTCTCGACGCTGAAGAGCGCGCTGTTGTCGCGCAGCCTGATCCGCAACCTCCGGCCGGACGAAACGTTCTCCGCGGTCCGTGACGTGACGTTCTCGGTTCCCAAGGGCCGGACGCTCGGAGTCATCGGCAGGAATGGCTCGGGCAAGAGCACGCTGCTGAAGCTGGTTGCCGGGATCACGAAACCGTCGACCGGTTCGGTCGAGGTCAACGGGCGCATATCGGCGCTGATCGAGCTCGGCGCCGGGTTCCATCCGGAAATCTCCGGGCGTGAGAACGTCTTCATCAACGGGATCATGCTCGGGCTCAGCAAGCGCGAGATCACGAAGCGGTTCGACGAGATCGTCGAGTTCGCCGAGATGAAGGACTTCATCGACGCGCCGGTGAAGACCTACTCGTCAGGCATGTACATGCGTCTCGGGTTCGCGGTCGCGATTCACGTCGACCCCGAGGTCCTGCTGGTCGACGAAGTGCTCGCGGTCGGCGACGAAGGCTTCACCCACAAGTGCCTGGACAAGTTTGCCGAGTTCAAGCGGCGCGGCAAGACGATCCTGCTCGTGACGCACTCGCTCGGCCTGGTCGAACGCTTCTGCGACGAAGCGCTGTGGATGGACGGCGGCGAGCTGAAGGGCATGGGCGACCCGAAACGGGTCGTCGGCGCTTACATCACCGCGGTCGAGACGACCGAGGAGCATCAGCTCGCAGCCGGCGATGCGCGGGCGCAGGAGTCGGTGTCCGATCGTGTCGCCGGACGAACCGACGAGCGCCGTGCTGCCGGATCATCCGATTGAAACGGCCGAAGGTCCGGCCGACATGTTCCGGGCGACCGAAGGCCGCTGGGGATCGCGCGAGGTCGAGATCACCGACGTGCAGTTGTACGGGCCCGAGGGCGCCGGCCACGTCTTCCACTCCGGGCGAGCCACTCAGCGTTCGCATCGCGCTTCGCTCTCCGCTACCGGTCGACGACTTCGTCATCGGCATCGGGCATGTTCAACGCCGAAGGCGTCTGCTGCTACGGCACGAACACCAGCATCGAAGAGCTGAAGGCCGTGCGCATGGTCGGCGACGCCGAAGCGCGCTTCACGATCGAGAGCCTCGATCTCGTCGAGGGCACCTACAAGCTCGACGTCGCCATCCACAAACTCGACGGCTATCCGTACGACTACCACCGGCTGCTCTACACCTTCGGGTCAAATCGCGGACCAAGGACGTCGGCATCTATCGTCCACGCCACGAATGGGATTTTTCCGACACGCTGACGTTCGCCCGCACGGGAGACCACGACTGATCGAGGACCGCAGGTGAGAGTCGACCGCTCCTGCGGCCAGGCGGCTCATCCCGCTCGACCAGGTCGCCGCGTTCGTGCGCGACCAGCGCGCCAGCGGGCGCACCATCGTCTTCACCAACGGCGTCTTCGACCTGCTGCATCCGGGACACGTGCGCTACCTGCGGGAAGCGCGCGCGCTCGGCGACCTGCTCATCATCGGCCTGAATGCCGACGAATCGGTCCGGCGCAACAAGGGACCGAACCGCCCGATCAACCCGGAGAACGAGCGTGCGGAAGTGCTTGTCGGCGCTCGAATGCGTCGACGCGCGTCGTGATTTTCGCTGAAGACACGCCCGCCGAGATCATCCGGCTGGTGCAGCCCGACATCCTGGTGAAGGGCGCCGACTGGGCGGCTGACGCGATCGTCGGCCGCGACACCGTCGAGGATCGCGGCGGACGCGTGGTCCGCATTCCTGTCGAACAGGGCTATTCGACGACGAGCATCGTCGAGCGAATCAAGAACGCCTCCGCCTGAGGCGGAGCGGCGGCAGCACGCTCGCTACGCCCGTTCTCACACGCACCTCCTCCGTGAAGTCCGGCGCCCAGGAGAGATGTGACCTGAGCCGGTGGTTCCGGTCGCCTCACGAGCGGGATCGCGGTAAAATGAAAGGTTCCAACATCCAGCGATGTCCTCCTATACATCGAGTTCCCTGACTCTGCGCTCGCTGCTGAAGTCGGCCGGCCAGCCGCCTCAGGCTTGGTCTGCCGGCGCGGAAGGTGTCCGGGCTCACCGGTCCGGCCAAGGCGCTTGTTTGCTGCCGCCGCCGCCGAGCGCGGCCTGACGCTGCTGGTCGTGCCGACGGACGGCGACGTCGAGACGATGACGGCGGATGCGCGATTCTTCTTCTCCGCGCTCGAAGGCCTCTCGGATGCCGAGGTCGAGCGAACGATCCTTCCGTTCCCCTCGCACGAGGTCGATCCGTATCGCGGCCTGGCTCCGCATTTCGATATCGCGTCGGCGCGTGCGCGCGCCCTGCACGCGCTGACGACCGGCCAGTGCCGTCTGGTCGTCGCGTCCGCTGCCTCGCTTCTCCCGCGCGTCAGCGCGCCGGAGCGCCTGGATCAGACGGCCATCACCCTGACTCCGGGTCAGGACATCTCGCCGACCGACCTGGGCGATCTCCTGGCGGCCGCGGGCTACACGCGCCAGGATCCGGTCGACGAGACCGGCGAATTCTGCGTCCGCGGCGGCGTCGTCGACTTCTTCCCGGCCGGTGCGCGGCGAACCGATCCGGCTCGAGTTCGTCGGCGACACGATCGAATCGATTCGCGGGTACGACCCGTCGACACAGCGGTCGACCGCCGGCCTCGATCAGGCTGCCGTCACCCCGCTTCAGGAACTGCTCGGCGACGCAGGACTCGACCGATCGATCGGCGACGGCGTTCGACTACCTGTGGTCGAACGGCAGGCCGACGGTGCTCGTTTCCGAGCCGGAGGACGTCGCGGCACACGGCGAGAAGCTGACGCAGCAGATTCTCGCGAGCTACGACGAGGCCGTGGCGAAGGGCAACCGGGCGCGCTCCGCCGGCAGAGTTGGTCGTCCCGTGGGATGACGCCGTCCAGATGGCTCGACGGCGCGACCGCTCTCGAGACCCTGGCGCTCGACGACGGCGACACACATCGCGTGTCAGCCCGCGCTGCAGTTCTCCGGCCGCGTGCCCGGAGTGGGCAGCCGAGATCCGAAACGGGCGACAGGCCGGCGACACGATCGTCTTCGTCGCGAACTCCCCCGGGCTCGCCGAGCGCACGATCGAGCTGCTCGCGGACTACGAGATCTTCGCCGCGCCGATCGAGAAAGCCGAGGACGTCCGGACCGCATCGGTGCTCGTCGGCATAGGGCCACCTGTCGCGCGGGTTCAGGCTGCCGGAAGCCGGCCTCCAGTTCTGGGCCGAGACCGACGTCTTCGAGGAAGACCGCAAGACGCACGAGCGGCGCCGGTCCGCGACCAGAACGTTCCTTTCGGACTTCCGCGATCTCAAGGTCGGGGACCTCGTCGTCCATGTCGACCACGGCATCGGCGTGTTCGTCGGGCTCAAGCGGATCGACGTCGGCGCCGCGCCGCAGGAGTTCATGGAGCTGCGCTACTCGGGCGAGGACAAGCTGTTCGTCCCCGTCGAGCGGCTCGACCTGGTCCAGAAATACACCGGCGCGTCGCGGCCGTCGCTCGACAAGCTCGGCGGCACGACCTGGGAGAAGGCGAAGACACGCGTCAAGAAGGCCATGCGCGACATGGCCGAGGAGCTGCTCAAGCTCTACGCCGCGCGCAAGGCGGTACCGGGCCATGCCTTCAGCCCCGACTCGCACTGGCAGCAGGAGTTCGAGGACGCCTTCGAATGGGAGCTGACCGCCGACCAGAAGACCGCCGTCGCCGACATCAAGGGGGACATGGAGTCGCCGAGCACGATGGACCGGCTCCTCTGCGGCGACGTCGGTTACGGCAAGACAGAAGTGGCGATGCGGGCGGCGTTCAAGGCGGTCATGGACGGCAAGCAGGTCGCGTTCCTCGCGCCGACGACGGTTCTCGCGTTCCAGCACCTGAAGACGCTGAAGGATCGGTTTGCCGCGTTCCCGGTCCGCATCGACATGGTCAGCCGCTTCCGGACGAAAGCGCGAACAGAAGGCGACGCTCGAGGATCTGAAGGCCGGCAAGGTCGAGATCATCGTCGGCACGCACCGCCTGCTCTCGAAGGACGTCGAGTTCAGGGATCTCGGCTTGCTCGTCGTCGACGAAGAGCAGCGCTTCGGTGTCGCGCACAAGGAACGCATCAAGCAGATGCGCAAGCGCGTCGACGTGCTGACGATGACGGCGACGCCGATTCCGCGCACGCTCAACATGTCGCTCGCCGGCATTCGCGACATGTCGATCATCGAGACGCCGCCCAAGGACCGGCTGTCGATCCAGACGAATGTCGTCAAGTTCGACCAGGCGGTGATTTCGTCAGCGATCCGGACGGAAATCGAACGCGGCGGGCAGGTCTACTTCGTCCACAACGTCGTCGAGTCGATCTTCTCGCTCGGCGATCTGATCAAGCGGCTCGTGCCCGAAGCGCGCATCGTCGTCGGTCACGGCCAGATGGCGGAAGAAGAGCTCGAACGCGCGATGGTCGATTTCGTCGCGCACAAGTACGACGTGCTGCTGGCGACGACGATCATCGAGAACGGCCTCGACATCTCGAACGCCAACACGATCATCATCAATCGCGCGGATCGGTACGGGCTGTCGCAGCTCTATCAGCTGCGCGGGCGGGTCGGTCGATCCGACCGGCGCGCTTACGCCTACCTGCTCGTCCCGCCCGAGGACTCGCTGTCGGAAGTCGCGAAGAAGCGGCTGGCCGCAATCAGGGAGTTCAGCGACCTGGGGAGCGGTTTCCGCGTCGCCGCGCTCGACCTCGAGATCCGCGGCGCCGGGAACCTGCTTGGCGGCGAGCAGAGCGGGCACATCGAAGCGGTCGGCTTCGACATGTACATGAAGCTCCTCGAACAGACGATCAAGGAGCTGAAGGGCGAGGAACTCGAGGACGAGCTCCGCGCCAACGTCAACCTGCGCGTGGATCTGCGGATTGACGACCACTACATCCCGGACATGAACCAGCGGCTGACCGTCTATCGCCGCATGGCGGGTGTGCGCTCGGACGAGGAGCTCGAGAAGCTCGTCGCGGAAGTCCGGGATCGCTACGGCCCGCCGCCCGAGTCGGTGCAGAATCTCGCGGACTACGCCGGCCATCCGAGTGCTCGCCGACCGGATTGGTCTCGAGTCGCTCGACCGGGAAGCCTCCGTGGTCGTCCTAAAGTTCAGGCCCGACGCCAAGCTCGATCCGGCGTGGCTGTTCCGGGTCGTGCAGCAGCGTGGCGACATCGCGCTGATTCCGCCCGCGACGGTGAAGCTCGACCTTGAAAAAGCCGCTGGGCGCGGAACGCAGGCCTGCGGCCGCGCGTCCGGAACCGGTTCAGCCGCAAAAGCGGTCGAAAAAGGGGGCGGATCCGGTCGCCGGCGGCTCGTGGTGGGCCGCGCGCGCCCAGGCCGGAGAGGTCAAGTCAGGCTTCTCGAAGGACGAAATCATGCGCCCGGCGACCGAGAATCCCCGCGCTGACGACGGCGTGTTCGTGCGCGTGTCGGGCCTGCTGCGCGAGTTGAGCGAGGGCCGGTAGATCGTTTAAGATATTATGTTCCAGTAGTTTAGGTGCTTTATATGAAGTTCAAGGCTGATCGCGACGGGCGTTCTGCTGGCGGCGCTCGCCGCTCCGATGCACGCGCAGATTCTCGAGCGCGTTCTCGTGAAGGTCAACGGCGACATCCTGACCCAGACCCAACTCGAGGAGAAGCAGACTGCGGCGATCCGCGCCAGGATTGGCGGCGGCGAACTGAAGGCCGACATCGCCAACAACAGCGAAGAGCTGAAGAAGGCGATGGACGAAGTGACGCCGCAGATTCTCGTCGACTCGATCGACGAGCTCCTGCTCCTGCAGATGGGCAAGGAGAAGGGGTACCACCTCAGCGACGAGCAGTTCAAGAGCTGGCTGGAAAACCTGCGCAAGGAACAGAACCTCCAGGACGACACGAAGTTCTACGCCGCCTGAAGCAGGAAGGCATGAGCATCGACGATCTCCGCAAGAACGTCGAGAAGCAGTTCCTCGTCGGCCAGGTCCAGCGCGACGAGGTCGGCTCCAAGCTGTCGATCACCGAGGAAGAGGCGCGGCAGTACTACCTGTCGCACAAGGACGAATTCGTCAGCCCCGCGACCGTCACGTTTCGCGAAATCCTGATCGAAGTTCCGACGACCGGAAAGGGCGCGCAGACGACCATGAACGTCGGCAAGGAAGACGAGATCGCGCAGCAGGCCGCAGCCGTACGCGCGCGGATCGTTGGCGGCGAAGACTTCGCCAAGGTCGCCACCGAGGTCTCGGCCGCGGCGTCGAAGGCCAACGGCGGGTTGATTGGTCCGATCAACGTCGCCGAAGTCTCGCCGGCGCTCCAGCAGCTGATTCAGAAGATGAAGCCGGGCGACGTGACCGAGCCGCTGCGGGTGCCGCGCGGGTTCCAGCTGCTCAAGCTCGAAACGTTGAAGCCGGCAGCGCCACAGCCGTTCGAGAGCGTGCGCGACCTGGTCGCCGACAAGGTGCACGACGCGCGTCAGCAGGTCGAAGTGCGCAAGTTCCTCGCGAGGGTGCGCGGCCAGGCCATCATCGAATGGAAGAACGACGAGCTGAAGCGGCTGTACGAGAAGCAGGTCGCCCAGGACGCCACGCCGCCGACAGCGGGGAACTGACGCAGGCCGCCTCGGGCGAGGCGAGGCCGGAGACATCCGCACGGGTGTGCTCCGGGGCGATGCCCGGGCGGAATTCGACGAATGACGCAGCTTTCAAACGAGCCTTGGTACGCGATCTGGACGCGTTCGCGGCACGAGCAGGTCGTGCGCGAACAGCTCCAGCAGAAGGGCTACGAGGCGTTCCTGCCGACGATCCCGAAATGGAGCCGCTGGAAGGATCGCAAGAAGAAGGTCGACTGGCCCCTCTTCCCCGGGTACTGCTTCGCACGGTTCGACGGGCGCGAACGTCTCCCCATTCTCAAGTGCACCGGCGTCGTCAGCATCGTCGCGTTCGACGGTGAGATTGCCCCGATCCCGGATTTCGAGATCGACGGCATCCGCCGCGTGGTTGAAAGCGAGCTCCAGTTCGATCCGTGTCCGCTGATCCGCGAAGGCATGATGGTCGAGGTCGTCCACGGACCGCTCAAGGGTGTCGTCGGCCGGCTGGTGCGGAAAGGCGCTCACGCGCGACTGATGCTCGCGGTCGATCTGATTGGACAGGCCGTGAGCGTCGAAGTGGACGCCGCGGACGTCAGGGCTCAGTATGACGTGCGACGTGCAACGTTCACGTGCGACGTGCAACGTGCAACGTGCGACGCGGTGAGTTGAAGCGATGAAGATCGGCAAGATCGAACTGGCGCAGCCGTATGCCCTCGCCCCGATGGCGGGGATGACGGACACGGCCTTTCGCCGGCTGGTGAAGCGGAAGGGCGGCTGCGGGCTGGTCGTCACGGAGATGGTCAGCTCCGAGGGGCTGGTTCGCGGGATCGATCGCACGCTCGAGTACGCGGAGTACACCGAGGAGGAGCGGCCGGTTTCGATCCAGATCTTCGGCGGCGACCCGGAAAAGATGGCCGCGGCTGCGCAAATCGTCGAGGGCATGGGCGCCGACATCGTCGACGTGAACATGGGGTGCCCGGTGCACAAGATTGCGCGGCACAGTGCCGGGTGCAGCCTGATGCGTGAGCCGGCGCACGCCGCTGACGTGGTCCGCGCGATGGCCCGGGCGGTCAGGATTCCGGTGACGGTGAAGATGCGTGCCGGGTGGGACTCCGATGCGATCAACGCGCCTGATCTGGCGAAGCGCGTGGAGGATGCGGGCGCGTCTGCCGTCGCCGTGCACGGCCGGACCGCGGCGCAATCGTATTCCGGCGTTTCGGACTGGGAGTTGATCGAGCGCGTCGGCGTCCGGTGTGTCCATCCCCGTGTTCGGGAGCGGCGACTGCATCGAGCCGGGGCACGTCGTCGATCGCATGCGTCGAGCGACTCGTCGGCGGTGTGCTCGTCGGTCGTGGAGCGCTGAGGAATCCGTGGATCTTTCAGCAGGCTGCGGACGTGGCCGCCGGCCGCACGCCGCGGGAGGTGTCAGCCGCGGACCGCGGGCAGTTCCTGCTCGACTACATCGAGTTGCTGATGCACGAACGGCTGGGCGAGGCCGATGGTTTTCGTCACGTCGCTCCGGCGCAGCCCGCACCTGAGAGCGAGACATCGCCGGCGCGCGGACACGATCGCTGGGTGATCAACAAGCTGCGCGCGCTCAACTCCTGGTACACGAAGGGACTCGACAACGGGTCTCATCTTCGCGTCGCGATCAACGCGGCGGAGTCGATCCCGCACCTGCGCGCAATCATCGAAGACTTCTTCGTCTCGCCTGGCGCGCTCGTCGAGTCAGTCCGTCAGCAGTGTCACGTCGGCGGCATCCACGAGCGCGTAGTCGTACGCGAGTGAACGCGCGGCGGACGCCATGAAGTGCCGGCCGATCGCCGCGTGCGACGGATGCGCAAGGTACGACTTCAACCCGTCCATGTCGTCGAACTCGACGATCGCGGCAAATTCGTAGTCGTCGCGCATCAACTGCTCGTATCCGGGAAGGCCGTGTGTCACCCGCCGGCCAACGCGGAACGTCCGTATCGACGGGATCTCGGCGGATGCGGCGACGAGCGAGTCGAGGAGATCGCGGCGGTCAGCGTCCGTCAGTTCCGGTTTTGGACTGAACAGGATGACGTGGGCGATCATCGCCCGCGCCCTCCCCCGCCGCCACGGTTGCCGCCGCCTCCACCGGGCTTGCCGCCGCGGGGAGGTCGCGACCCGAATCGATTCGAACCGCCCGAGGGACGTCCCGATCCTGAGCCGCCCGAGGGGCGTGTCGACCCGCGATCGCCTGGCGGCCGCCCGTATCCGCCGGGGCGTCCGGCTCCACCGGGGCGGCTCCCGCCAGCCGGGCGACCTGAAGGTCCAGTCCCGCCGCGCTCGTCATCGCGCGGAGGCCCCGGTGGCCGGCCGGAGCGCCCGCCCTCGGGACGGTCCTTGCCGAACCCGCCCGGAGAATCCGGCCGATTTTTCTCCAGTCGCCGGCAGGGCGATCCCGCTTCCATCCACCAGCAGCAGGCGGGCGGCTGCTCGAAACGCCTGGCCGATCCTTCTTCCACGCCGGACGCGCTCCGCCGGGTGGACGTCCCGACGGTGCGCCAGGCGGGCGGCTCCACGGCTTGCGACCGCTTTCCGGCCTGTCGCCTGCAGGGGCAGGCTTCCAGTCTGGCCTCGTGCCGCGAGGGCGATCTCGATCGCCGCCGGCCCTCACTTCGAGACGCGATCGCCGCCTGTCTCACCGCGCGAGCGTTCGCCACCTCCCTCGTCCGCGCGGCCATGGTGGCTTTGCCCCTCGGCTGTCGTCCCGGTTCCACGGCGCGCTTCGGTCCGCGGGCGCCCTCCGAACCCGACGTCGGCCTCGCCGTCGCGCTCGCTGTCCCGCTTCCAGGCCGGCCTTTCACCGCGTTCCGCCGTCGCGATTCCACGGCGGTTTCGGCCCGCGTGCACCGTCACGGTTCCACGGCGGCTTTCCACCCCGGTTACTGGCAGGACTCCACGGCGGCTTCCCTCCCCGATCCGCTCGAGGAGGACCGCCAAATACCGGCCGCTCCGGCGAGCGTCCGGCAGTCAGCTCCGTCCTTTTCCGCTTTCTCGGGCGGACCGTCCGATCGATCGCGAAAAAGATTTTCGGCGAAGCGCCGGCGCTTCTCGTCCCGCGGGATTTTGAATCGATCGCGTGGATCCTTGTGTTCGCCACCGGGCCGCCACTCGCGCCCTCGCCTGTCGCCCGATGGCGGGCGATCTCCCGACGGCGGACGACGTCGCGCGGCGGCGTCGGCGCGTTCGACATCCTGCGATTCCCACAGGCGTCCGCGCGCGAACCACTTCATGACCGCATCCGGATGCCGCGCCTGCAACTGCCGAAGTGTCGGCATCAGCTCTTCCTGCTCGGCAGCGCGGAATGCGGTTGGCTTCTCGTCGACGATGATCGTCCAGTAATGGTGCCGGGGAGGCATATCGACGATTATGGCAGCTTTGCGGGAACGGCCGGCGGTTCGAGACGCTTCAGCTTCTCGATGAGCGTCGTTCGTTTCAGGTTCAGCAGCTTGGCCGCCTGACGCTTGTTGCCGCGCGTGCGTTCGAGCGACCGGCGGATGAGCGACAGTTCGATTCCTTCGATGTAGCGTTCGAAGTCGAGCCCGTCGTCCGGAAACCAGACCTCGGACGCGTCGGTCGGCGCTGGCCCGTTCTGGATGTCAGGCGGGAGATCCTGGACGTCGAGCTGCGGTCGTCCATGATTGAACGCCAGGGCGCGTTCGACGATGTTTTCCAGCTGACGCACGTTGCCCGGCCAGTGGTACGCCATCAGCCGGCGGAGTGCGTCCTGCGACACAGTGACCGTGCCGCGGCCCGCTTCGGCGGCAAGCTTCTGCAGGAAGTGCTGCACCAGCAGCGGCACGTCGTCGCGGCGTTCGCGCAGTGACGGCAGTTGAATCGGAATCACGTTGAGCCGGTAGAACAGATCCTCGCGGAACGTCCCGTCGGCGACCATTCGGGCGAGGTCGGAATGTGTTGCCGCGATCACGCGAACGTCGATCTTGACCGTGTGCGAGTCGCCGACGCGCTCGAATTCACGCTCCTGCAGCACCCGCAGCAGCTTCGCCTGGAGCGCCGGGCTCATCGTCCCGATTTCATCCAGGAACAGCGTGCCCTTGTGGGCCTGCTCGAGCCGTCCCTGGCGTGTCGCGACCGCTCCGGTGAAGGCGCCGCGCACGTGGCCGAACAGTTCCGCCTCGAGCAGTGTTTCGGGAATGGCGCTGCAGTTGATCGCGACGAAGCGATTCGCACGGCGCGGACTCGCGTGATGGATCGCTCGTGCGGCCAGCTCTTTTCCCGTTCCGGTCTCGCCAGTGATCAGGACCGTGCTCGCGGTCGCCGCAACGGTTTCGAGCAGCTGAAACAGATCGCGCATGATCCGGCTCTGCCCGACCAGCCCGTCGATCCGGTATCGCTGTTCCAGCTGCGAGCGGAGGTACGCGTTCTCGGTTTTCAGCCGCCGCTGCTCGAGGGCGGATCGAAGGACGTGGAGGAGAGCGTCGAACTGGAACGGCTTGGTGATGAAGTCGGCGGCACCCTGCTTGATCGCCTCGACCGCATCCTTCACGGTGCCGTACCCGGTGATCACGATGCCGATGATCTCGGGGTAGCGTTCGAGCGCCGCGTCGAGAACCGCACGGCCGTCGATGCCGGGCAGCCGCAGGTCGGTGATCAGGATGTCAAAGGCAAAGTCCGCGAGGCGCTGGATCGCGGCTTCGCCGCTTGCCGCCTGTTCGACGACGAAGCCGTGATCGCCGAGGCGCTCGGCGATCGCCTCGCGCAGCGCGTTCTCGTCGTCGACGATCAGGAGATGCTGCTGGCCGTCCGACATTCAGGGGCGACGGCATTTTGACACCCCCCGTCGGAGCGGTCAATGCACGTTCCGTCACGTGCAGCGGCTCGAGGCTACAGCGGTGTGCGCGCCCGTCCGATAACGGTTTTGAACCTCGAACACGGCAACCTACTCCGCCCGTCGTTATCGGGCCTGGCGATGAGAGAGATGATCACCGATCGCAAGACGATTTCGATCATGAAGGCGTGCGAACTCGTGGGCGTGAGCCGTCGCACGATTTACAACTGGATCGCCAGCGGCAAGGTCGAATACGTCCGAACTGCCGGCGGATCCGTGCGCATCTTCGTCGATACGCTCTGGCGCGAGCCGGGCCAGGCGGGCGAACTCACCAGCAAAGAAGCTTCATGACCCCGGCCGCTGATCCGAGAACCGCGAGGACGTTCGTGACTGAATCGCCCGACCTCGGCCTCCTGTTTCATCGCCTGAACAACCAGCTGGGCATCATCCTGGCGAATGCGGAACTGCTCGAAGCCAAGGCCGCCGACGAGATGACGCGCGCGCGCGCGTCGCAGGTCGTGGCGAGTGTCCTCGATGCCATGGCGACCGCCCGCGAGGTTCGCATCCGCTCGAAGCAGTAGCGTCATAAAAATGGCACCAGTACAGACATGGTGTCAATAAAATGACGATCATGGTTGGCCGGATCGGCGCGGAAGTGCCCGCCTCTTCACATCAGTTCACAGCCGCTAAGTTATTGTTCGGCTTAGTGTTATAGGTCATCAGCCGAGTTCTGAACGGCCTTCGCCTTTGTGTCGCTCTTTCACTGGCATTTCGGTTGCGCTTGGGACCACGCCTGCCGTTGTGGCGGCGACATCCCCGGAGGAACCGAGTCATGCAGCGCCAGCCAGTAGCCGATCACAATCGCGACCGCATTGCCGCGGGACTGCCGTTCGTCGAGTCCCTCGCGCGCCGCGTGGCCGCGTCGATGCCACATTCGATCGAACTCGGCGACCTGGTGCAGGACGGCATGATTGGGCTCATCGATGCGGCCTGCCGCTTCGACGAGGGACGCGGCATCAAGTTCGAAACCTTTGCCGAGCGGCGGGTCCGCGGCGCGATGATCGATGCGCTCAGGCGCGACGCCTGGCCGCGCGGCGTCCGTCGTCAGCGACGCGAGCTCGAGACCGCGCGCGAAGAGCTGCGGCGCGAGCTTGGCGCCGAACCGTCGCTTGCGGATCTCGCTGCGCGTGTCGGCTCGGACGAAGCACGCCTCGGGCGCACGATCGTTCGCATCAACACCATCGAGTCGACCTCGCCACTCTCGGCCGGCGAACATGTCGACAATGCGTCGCTGCCGGCGGCGCTCGTTCCTTCCGAACCGCAGTCGCCCGACAAGGCCTACGAGCAGCAGGAAGTTCGCGACCGCATTCGTGCCGCGATCGCATCGCTGCCGCCGCGCGAACGCAAGGTCATCGGCCTCTACTACTACGGCGAAGCGACGATGAAGCAGATCGGGGCGGAGATTGGGGTCAACGAATCACGCGTCTCCCAGCTCCACGCGCGCGCCGTCTCGCGGCTGAAGAAGGCGCTCGGTGCGGAGTGCTTTGCCGAAGAGCCGATGAGTCCGGCGATTCTGTCGTTCCAGCAGACGATCCGTCGTCGTCGCATGGCGAAAGCAGATTTGCCGGAGGGGCGGGGCGTCGTGCTGCAGTACCGCGCGCCCGTGGCGGAACCAACGCCGGTGCGGCGTCCTGCGCGACCCGCGGCATCGTCATCGCACGAGCCGATGGCCGCGGCACGATAAGGCGAGATCGGGATTCGGGATTCGGGACTCGGGATTCGGGGCTCGGGAGTCGGGATTCGGGACTCGGGATTCGGGACTCGGGACTCGGGATTCGGGACTCGGGATTCGGAACTCAGAACTCGGAACTCAGAACTCAGAACTCCGAACCCGGAACCCGGAACCCGGAACCGCCGAATCACCCCAGCATCTCGCGAGCGACGCGAAGCAGGTCCTTCAGCCTGAACGGCTTGGCGAGCCAGCGACAGGATGTCTCTTCGAGGAAGCGCTCCGCCTCGGTGCCGGCGACATCGCCGGTGACGAATAACACCTTGCGCGCCATCGCGGGATCGATCTTTTCGAGCTCGCGGTGGAACGAGGTGCCGTCCAGGCGAGGCATCTTCAAGTCGCAGATGATCAAGTCGAAGGCGCGGCTGCGCAGGCGTTCGAGCGCCTCGAGTCCGTCGCCGGCACGATCGACCACGAATCCGGCGTCCGCGAGCGCCTCCGCGACCGCCGCCCCCAGTGCCGCTTCGTCTTCGACGACAAGCACCGCCGCTCCGGCTCCGACATCGTCCGACAATGACGGCTGATCGGGAGGCCGGGGGAGGGCCGGCTTGAGAGGCCCGGCGCCGACCGGGAGCTCGACGTGGAACGAGGCGCCGCGGCCCGACTCGGACTTCACGGTGATCCGCCCCCCGTGCTCCTGCACAATCGCGTACGCGACCGTCAATCCCAGGCCCGTGCCCTTGCCGACGTCTTTGGTCGTGAAGAACGGGTCGAATATGCGGGGCTGCACGTCGTCGGGCACACCCGGTCCGTCATCGCTGACTTCGAGGATGACGGCGTCGCGATCGGCGTCGTGCCACGATCGCAGCACCAGCGTGCCGCGGCCGTTGGCGCTGATCATCGCCTGCTCGGCATTGATGATGAGATTGAGAAGCACCTGCTGGAGCTGATGCGGATCCGAGAACACCTGCGGCAGCCCTGACGCGAGTGCCTCGATGGTGGTGATGTTGCTCAGGCGCTGTTCGTACGACCGGAGCGCCAGCGTTTCCCGGACCACCTGGTTCAAGTCGACCATCGCGCGCGTGGAGTGCCGCTTGCGCGCGAAGGTCAGCAGGTTGCGCACGATCTTCGCCGCCCGCTCGGACTCGCTCAGGATCGTCTCGAGCCCGCGCTTCGTCTGCTCGTCGACCGATCGCTGGGCGAGCCGCTCGGCCCAGGTCAGGATCGTTGCCAGCGGGTTGTTCAATTCGTGCGCCACGCCGGAGATTGTCTGGCCCAGCGCGGCGAGCTTTTCCGCCTGCAGGAGCTGGTGGTACAGGTCGCGCGCCTGATCCTCGAGCCGCTTGCGCTCGGTGACGTCGCGCATCAGCGCCTCGAGCCGGACACCGGCGCCTGACGGTTCCGCGTGCGCTGTCACTTCGACCCAGATAGGCGACCGGTCCGCGCGCCGCAGCCGCAGCAGGTAGTCGGTGATTGCGCCGTCGCGACCGAGCCGCTCGAGAAAGGCCTCACGCGCCTGCGGATCGACGAAGCGATCTGCCTCGAACGGACGCACTTCGTCCTGCGGCGACTCGACCGCGAATCCGAACATCAGCTTGAGGTACGGATTGGCGGAGAGCGTCCGCGCCGCGTCACTCGACAGGATCCCGATGTAAACGCCTTCGTGCACCGACTCGAACAGCCGCGCGAATGCTTCGGGCGGGGGAGCCGTGGGCGTCACAGGAGCGTTCGGCACGTCGCGCGATTATAGGCGTCTTCGCGCGCGCGCGAACAACACGATCGAGGCGTCATGGACAATCGGCCACGCCCACCGGTAATCTGACGCGATGTTCACCCCTTCGTTGTTGAAGGATCGCGTTGCCGTCATCACCGGAGGCGGCACGGGTCTCGGACTCGCCATCGCTGCGCGGCTGAGCGAGCTCGGTGCGCTCGTCGCGATCGGCAGCCGCAGCGCCGAACATCTCGAGCGCGGCACGGCGGAGTTGCGGCACGCGGGGTTCGATCCTCAGGCGATCCAGCTCGATGTGCGAAAGCCCGAGCAGGTCGACGAGATGGTCACGCGTGTGGTCCGGCACTTCGGGAGGATCGACATCCTGATCAACAACGCGGCGGGCAACTTCGTCAGCAAGGCCGAGGACCTGTCACCGAATGGCTGGAACGCCGTCGTTGGCATCGTGCTCAATGGCAGCTTCTATTGCTCGCGCGCGGTCGGCCGCCACATGATTGCGCGCGGCGGGGGCGGATCGATCGTGTCGATCCTCGCGAACTACGTCTGGACCGGCAGCGCTGGCACCGTCCATTCGGCGGCGGCGAAGGCGGGCGTGATGTCGATGACGCAGACACTTGCGGTCGAGTGGGCCCGCCACAACATCCGGGTGAACGCGGTCGCGCCCGGACCGATTGAGTCCGCGGGCGCCGCGAAGCAGCTCTGGGATTCGCCCGCCGCCGTACAGCGCGTCACCGCGAAGGTGCCACTCGGTCGATTCGGGAAGCCAGCCGATGTCGCGGATGCCGTGTCGTTTCTGGTCTCCGACCACGCCGGCTTCATCACCGGAGAAATCCTGACGGTTGATGGCGGTGCGTGGATGGGGGGAGGACCGTTCGGATTCGTCGAACGCTGATTAGTAGAACCGCCTGGCCCATCCGGCGAGGTCCGGCGCTATCAGCGCTTCGGGCGAGGCAGGCGCGGCCCTTTGGCCGCCGCGGGTTCCACGTGGAGACGTTCGGACCGACTGGACAGCTGGTTCGACCCGGCACGCCTCTGCTGCCGCAGTTCCTCCGCGATTGAGCGGAGCCGTGCAGCAATTTCGGCCTCGGATTCCCACTTCTGGTCCTTCATTGCTACAGATTTCCACGAAACAGGGGTCTTTTGTCGTCCGTGTACGGGGGGAAGCACAAGGAGTGCCGTAAGCCAACTCGCCCCAGGGCGGGGCGGCTATTTCAGCACCTGTTCAGACTTGCGGCGTCCGAGGGAGACACCCCGCGCCGGCAGCGTCTGGTCGTCATGCCAGATGTGACCGCACGCGTCGCACCGGCAGTAGGCGCCAACCTGGCTCGGCACGGTGACGTGCACGTCAAGGCTGCGGCACTCCGGGCAGATAAAGCACAGTTCAGCCACGAGCAGGAAGAGTGCAAACCCCCCGCCTGGTATCGCGCGGTTGGGACGGTCGACGAGCTCCGGCTTTCGCTACCAGACGGAACGCTCACAATCCGCTGGTTCATTGGACGTCGTCCTCGGACCGGCAACACGGCTATGCTCCAGGTGTGTCAAGCCTCTGACAGGGTCCAACCCTTCAGGAATCGCCGGCGGGTGCCGGCTTCCTGTTCGCTCCTGTCGACGGCCGTACAGAGACCGTCTTGACGTGATAAAATTCAGCTATTGTGACAGCGGAGAGAACAATCAGCGACACCGACCTCGCAATTCTGGATATTCTTCAGAATAATGCGCGAGAAACACAGGCTGATATCGCCCGTTCGGTCGGGCTTGCTCCCTCGGCCATCCTGGAGCGCATTCGAAAGCTGGAGGCTCGTGGCGTGATTCGCGGGTACCTCGCCCAGATCGACCCGCGCGCGCTGGACCTCGGGATGCTCGCCTTCGTCTCGGTGCGAAGCGAGCGCGGGCCGGGTGACGACAGCGTCGCTCGTTCACTAGCCGACTGCCCCGAGGTCCTCGAAGTCCATCACGTTGCCGGGGAAGACTGTTACCTCGTGAAAGTCAGGGCACGCGACGCCGAGCACCTTGGATCGCTGCTTCGAACCCGGTTCGGACGGATCCCGGGCGTCACCTCGACGCGGACCACGATCGTCCTGGAAACGACGAAAGAGACGCCGCGCCTCCACATCACGCGCGCGCCGGAGGCCGTCTCGTGACGCCCAGTTCGCCGCGGCAGCGCCGCCTTGCCTACGTCGCATGGTTGATGGTGTGCCTGATCTGGGGGACGACGTATCTCGGTATTCGAATCAGCCTGGAGTCGATGCCGCCGGCGTTGATGGGCGGACTGCGGTGGACGATCGCGGGCGCGTTGCTCGCATCGTATGTCGCGCTACGCGGGCACCAGCTGCCGCCGCCGTCCCGTTGGGGAGGCATCCTGCTTCTTGGCTTTCTCCTTCTAGGGCTTGGCAACGGCGGCGTCGTCGTCGCCGAGCAGTGGGTGCCGAGCGGTCTCGCTGCCGTGCTTGTCGCCTGTTCGCCGTTCTGGATGGCAGCCGTCGAAGCCTGCCTGCCTGATGGTGACCGGCTCCGCGGCAAAGTGGTTGTCGGGCTGTTGATTGGATTCGCGGGAATTCTCGTCCTTGTCTGGCCGGATCTCAGAGTGGGCGGCAACGCGAATCGAGGCTTCCTCACGGGAGTGATTGCGCTGCAGATAGCTGCTTTCGGCTGGTCCCTCGGTTCGGCGTATTCGCGGCGCCACGGCCGCTCCGACAATGTGCTTGGCACCACGGCTTACCAGATGCTCGCCGGTGGGCTGATGATGATCGTGGCCGGAACCTTGCGTGGCGAGTGGGCACACCTGTTCTTCACGCACCGCACGACGCTCGCACTGGCGTATATGTCGACCATCGGCGCGATCGGAGGATTCGTCGCCTACACCTATGCGCTGCGGCATCTGCCGGTGTCGTTCGTCTCGCTCTACGCCTATATCAACCCGGTCATAGCCGTTGCGCTGGGCGTGCTTTTTCTCGGCGAGCCCTTCGACCGGAGGATGGCTGCAGCCGCGGCACTCGTCTTCGCCGGTGTGGCCGTCGTCAGGTTGAAGGACTCTCCCTCGGCCGCGACCGTGAAGGTCGAAGGACGCGCGATGGAGCTCGAGTCTCGGACGTGACTCGTTCATCCTTGAACTCGTCGTCGGTCACCCAGTACCATCCGCCAGATGTCGCGTCTTCCTTCGATCGCTAACCTCGACGAGTCCTCGGCCGGATGGTCCTTCTTCCTCTGCGCGCGCAAGGAGCTCAGGACCGGGCGCGACGGAGGAGAGTTTCTTGCCATCGTCCTGCAGGACGTTTCGGGCCAGATCGACGCGAAGGTGTTCGAAGATGTGACCTCGCTCGAGCAGGAGTTCGAGGCCGGCGAGTTCGTGAAGGTCCAGGGCCGCGGCAATCGCCACCGCGAAAAGCTGGAGCTCGTGCTCGAAAGAATCCGCCGGGTGAACGCGGTGCAGGATCGACTGGACGGATTCCGGGAGGAAGAATGTATCCCGTGCTCGCCGCGCCCGGTCGACGAAATGTGGCAGGAACTTCTCGGGCGGGTCGCGCGTGCCGACAACCCGTGGGTGCGGGAGCTGCTGACGCGAGTGCTCGCAACGCACGGGGATCGGCTGCGGGTCTGGCCGGCAGCGCTCACCGTGCATCACGCGTATCGAGCCGGGCTGCTGGAGCACGTCGTCAAGCTCGCCGAAGTCGGCGAGCTGCTCGCACGGGCCTACGGTGCGGACACCGACCTGCTGCTCACGGCGGCGGTGCTGCACGATCTCGGGAAGCTCGAGGAGCTCTCGTATGACGGTGCGACGTCATACTCCACGCGGGGGAACCTGATCGGTCACATTACTCTGGGCGTGCAGATGGTGCGCGATGCGGCCCGGCAGATCGAAGGCTTTCCCGAAGATCTGCAGACGCGCATCGAGCACCTGATCGTTTCCCACCACGGCGCGCGGGAACACGGCTCACCGGTCGAGCCGATGAGTGTCGAGGCCTTCATCTTTTCTGCGATCGACGACCTCGACGCGACCCTGCACCAGGTGCGCCGCCACGTGCAGGACGACCGGCGGGACGGGGACTTTACCGCGTATCACCCCCGTCTCGGGCGCGTACTGCTTAAACCCGTCGTCCGCTGATCAGCCGCACCAGGAACAACACGATCGCAATCACCAGCAGAACATAGATGAAGTTGCCGAGCGTGTAGCCGCTGACCATCCCGAGCAGCCAGAGGACGATGAGGATGATCGCAATCGTTTCGAGCATGTGCCTTCTCCTTGACGCCGTGACTCACGCGGCGTGTTATGCAACGGACTTACAGCAGAGCAACGGCTGTGCCGCCCTCCGACGGGGCCGTAAGCCTTCTGCGTGCCCTCTCTTACTCGTGTGCCTAGTGCTACTTGCAGCACCTGGCCCGGTTTCGGCACAGCCGGAGCACCAGGAAGGCGCGCAGCAGAGTGACTCGACAGGGAAGCGGATTGCATCTTTTCTGGTCGGCGGCGCCATAGGGCTCGGGGCGCACGAAATGGGGCATGTCGTAGCCGACTTGGCGCTGGGGCAGACTCCGGAAATCAAGAAGGTGGAGTTCCATGGGATCCCCTTTTTCGCGATTACCCATCCAAGCGGGTTGAGCCCCTGGAAGGAGTTCACCATCTCCTCGGCGGGGTTCTGGGTTCAGAACGTGGAGAACGAGGTGTTGCTGCATCGACGGCCGTACCTGCGGTCCGAGCCGGCGCCACTCGCCAAGGGCGTGTTCGCGTTCAACGTGATCACGTCGGCGGCGTATGCGGGTGCCGCGTTCGCGAAGACGGGCCCGCCGGAGCGGGACACGCGGGGCATGGCGGAGTCTGCGCCTGTCGACGAGCGGGTAGTTGGAGTGTTCCTGCTCGCGCCGGCCATTCTGGACAGCTGGCGGTACTTCCATCCGCCCTCGAAGCGCGCGATGTGGGCGTCGCGGGCGATCAAGATTGGCATGGCCTTCCTGATTTTCCGTTAGCCGCTGAGGGGTGGCGCGAGAACGCGCCGCCGAACCGACTCGCTACGACTGCGGTGCTTGCGCCGCGTCGTTTCGCGGGCCCAGCGCGAATGTCATCGTGCCTTCGACGACGACCTGGCCGTCGACGCGCGCGACACCGCGGAGCAGGCCCATCCGGCTTCGAAGCCGCCGCACGTGCGCCTCGATTACCACGACGTCCCCCGGATGCACGGCACGTCGATACCGGACGCGCTCGATGCCGGCAAAGTAGATGAGCTTTTCACGGTTCTCCGGCTTCGCCAGGATCATGATCGCGCCAACCTGTGCGACCGCTTCGGTCAGGATCGTCGGCGGCAGGACCGGCAGCTCGCCGGGCCGGTGTGCGAGGTAACGCTCGTTGAGCGTCACGTTCTTGATCCCGACGATGCGCTTGTCTGGCTCGAACTCGGTGATGCGATCGACCAGCAGAAACGGGTAGCGATGCGGCAGGATCCGCTCGATCGCGCTGTAGTCCAGAGGAAGCGAGATATTCATTTGAAAAGTGCGGAGCAACAGTGCGCTTGTAGCTTCCGCCTTCAGGCGGAAGATCGACGGGGCGGACGGTCGATAACGGGGAAGTATAATCTGGATTCCAACCACGGAGGACACGCGTCGAAGTGAGTCAAGGCATTCCATCGGACAGGGCAGAACCAGCAGTGCCCCACGGCGGCTACGCGGAGCACGAGCTCCTCACGACTCTGTTCGACCTCGGACGGCAGGTCACCAGTGTTCTCGACCTGGATGATCTGCTGCACCAGATCCCGCGCCTCATCGGCCGGCTCATCTCGTTCGAAGCGTTCGCCGTCTATCTCCTCGACGAGCGCCGCGGCGAATTGCGCGCGGCGTATTCGGTCGGCTATCCGGATCCGGGCAAGCCGGTGCGGCTGAAGCTCGGCGCCGGCCTCGTCGGTGCGGCGGTGGCGAGCGAACATCCGCTGCTCGTCAACGACCTCCATGCCGACTCGCGATACATCGAGTTCGTGCCGGGCATGAACTCGGAGATCGTCGTGCCGCTGCTGCACAAGTCACGGCCGATCGGCGCGCTCAACATTCTCAGCCGCAATCGCGATCAGTTTACCCCCCGCGATGTCGACATCGTCCGACAGTTCGGCGCGCACGTGGCGGTTGCGTTGATCAACGCGCGTCTCTTCGAGCGCAGCCGGAGCGATGCCGAAGCGTTCGAGACGCTGGCCGAGATCGGGCGCGAGGTGGCGGCGGTACTTGCGCTGGACGAGCTGTTCGCACGCATCGCGCAGCTGACGAAGCGGCTGATCGAATACCGCACGTTCGGCATCCTGCTGCTGAACGAGGAGCGCGGCGAGCTCGAGATGAAGCTGGCGGTTCAGTACGGCGAGAAGGTGCAGGTGCCGCCGCTGCGCCTCGGCGAAGGGCTCGTCGGGTACGCGGCCCTGCACCGCGAGCCCGTCCTCGTGTCCGACGTCTCCCAGGACCCGCGCTACATCAAGCTCGTGCCGGACGTGAGGTCAGAGCTCGCGATCCCGCTGCTGCTCAAGGACCGCTGTATCGGAGTTGTCGATCTCGAGAGTCCTGAGCTCGATGCGTTCAGCAAGCGGGATGTCGAGATCCTCACCCTCCTGGCCAGCCAGGCGGCGGTCGCGATCGAGAACGCGCGCCTCTACGAAGAGGTCAGGTCGAACGAGGAGCGCCTGGAGAAGGAAGTACGGTTTGCGCAGCGGGTGCAAACCGCGCTGCTGCCCGCAGCTCCACCGAAGCGGCTCAAGGGCATCGACGTTGCCGCGGCATTCGCGCCGGCACTGGAGCTCGGGGGCGACTTCCACGACTATCTCTCGCCGGAATCACACACGCTCGTCGTTGCGGTCGGGGACGTATCCGGAAAAGGTGTCCCCGCGGCTCTCTACAGCGTGTTCGCCGCCGAGTTGATCCGTGGCCGCACCTTCAGGCGCCGCTACCTGCCCGACCGGTCGAGTCCGGCGGGGGTGCTGTCGTCCGTCAACACTATTCTGCAGCAGCGTCAGCTCGAAGAGTACTACTGCACGCTTTGCTACACGGTGTTCGACTTGAAGCGCCGGGTCATGACGCTCGCGAACTCCGGTCTGCCATACCCGATACGCTGCACCGAAGACAGCTGCACCCAGATTGAGCTCCCGGGCGTGCCGCTCGGTTCGTTCCAGGGTTCAACCTACGACGAGGTCTCGTTCGCCCTCCACAAGGGCGATCTGTTCGTGATCTGTACTGACGGTGTTTACGAAGCGATGAACGCGAGTGGCCAGGAGTTCACGGCCGCCCGTCTGCTGGATGTCGTCGGCAGGCTGCGCCATTTGCCGCCAGCGCAGATCGTCGAAGGTATTTTCGCCGCCGTGCACGACTGGCGCGGCGGGACCAGGCCCAACGACGACATGACCGCCGTGGCGGTACGCATCACGACCTGACCGCAGCGCGCCTCTGGCCCGAGGGCCTCGGACTCGACGTCCGGCGCATGCAGATGCCGCATCGCACCGGACATCGAGTGTCACTACCGTCCCTTGAAATGGATCCCGGTCTGTTCGAGATGGAGTCCGACCGACTGGCTGCCAAACGCCGCGATATCGCTGACCCGGCCCTTGACGCTGACCCGCGAGCCTTTCGCTGGAACGCGTCCACCTTGCGCCAGCACCGTCATCTCGCCGGTGCCATCGTCGACCTTGTAGAACTTGACCGGCATCAGCGGCAGGGCCCACGAGCTGGTGACGACGCCATCGATGGCGACGGTCCTGTCCTGATATCGACCAGGGTTGTACTTCAGCTCAGCGACACTCGGGTGGCGAGTCGTCAGCGCGCATCCCGACAGCGTGGCGATGAGAGCGAGCGGTGCGACGAAACGCAACATCGGTCGTGCCATTGACACCCTCCCAGAAAAATAAGCGCCGCGCGGAATCGACTGACTTACGGCGGGATGCGGCGATGCCAGCGCCTGCCTGAGTTACGCACCCCGTTGATCCCGCGCGACAGTGACCACTACATCAAACGTCGTGCCTGCGCCGCCGGCGGCAACTACGCAATTTCACCAGTAAATCGACGCATCTTTGGCCAGGCGCGTCCTGTCCCGTGGACGCTGATGACCTCTCAGCCGGACGTGCCTGTTCAACCTTTTCGCCGGGCACCTCGTCTCATTTTCCGAACGTCAGAGCTTCTGCGCCGGTCGCCTTGCCAGCAGAAGCTTCACGAATTCCGGTTCCGGAGGTCTGGTGATGAGGTCATCGAAGAGAGCGGCATTGATTGCGGCAGCGGTCGTGGCAGCTTTCGTCGCGGCGGAGTCAGCGCCGGCAGTGCACGCGCAGGCTGTCGCGGCGCGCGCCCAAGGTGCACTCGATGTGCTGCCCAGCCGCGGCGGCGAAATCGGGGTGTCCATCCGTGATGTCGAGCGCAACGACAACCCCGGTGGAGACACCGCCGCACGCGGCGTGCAGGTCGAGGACGTGACGCCTGACGGCCCGGCGGCGAAAGCCGGGATCAAGAAAGGTGACGTCGTCGTGGAGTTCGATGGCGAGCGAGTCCGAAGCGTTCGTCAGTTCATACGGCTCGTGGGCGAGACACCGCCCGGGCGCCACGTTGCAACCGCGGTTGTGCGTGGCGGCCAGCGAATGGACCTCACCGTCGAGCCGCGGGCGAGCAGTGGCATTCGCCTCCTCAGCCAGATGGACGCGGCGCGTGCCATGCGCGACCTCGGGCGGCAGTTCGACGAGGGGTTTTCTTTTGCTCCCGCGCCTCCTCCGCCACCACCTCCTCCTGCTGCTCCCGCGCCCCCTGCAGCTCCTGCTCCTCCTGCTCCTCCTGCCGCGCCTCCCGCGCCACCGGGGTGGCCGGACTTCGAGGGGTTTGCGTGGAGGAACGATAGCGCGCTGGGGATCAGGGTGTCGGCGCTCACCACTCAGCTCGCCGAGTATTTCGGGGCGAAACGAGGAGTGCTGGTCACGTCGGTCGAAGACAACTCCGCTGCGCATGCGGCGGGGTTCAAGGCCGGCGACGTCGTGACCGCGCTGAACGGGGCGGACGTTTCCGATCCTGCCGATCTTCGCGCGCGCATCCAGCGATTGCAGAACGGCGACGAGTTCACCGTCGATGTAGTGCGCGACAAGAAGGCGCTGACGCTGAAGGGAAAGATGGACCGGCGGATAGCCCGTGGGGCCGCGCGGGTGAGCCTCTGACCGACCGGCTGGCGGGTGCGAATATCTCGATCAGGCGCCGGCAGCTTCGACGCGCGCATGGGCGCGTGCCGATGGCGGCCCGACCAGGGTCGCGAGCTGCGCGGCAACGATCGTTGCAACCGCCAGCTTTGCCGGGTCGGCCTCTCCGGCCTGACGGACCTCTGCTGCCATGACCCCGACGCACCCTGTCGGGGTGACGAGGGGCGCAGCGATGGCGCCGTTCGACACTGCATCGGTTGATACCGTCTGCAGGAGCGACGTGCGGAACGCCGATGCCGTGGCGTTTTCCGCATCGCGCAGGATGGTGCCCAACCGCGACACGAGCTGCCGTGGATACCCGTGCGTTACGATCGGGCTCAACTCCTGCCCGTCTGGATCGGCGATCCACAGCACAATACCGGGCGCATCGAGCACAGCCGCGGCGCGCGCGAGGATGGCGGGGAGCGCCTGGGTGTCGACCACCCGGGCAAGATCGGAGCAGAGCGAGGCGACGCCGGGAAGATCGACCTGTGGCGCCGCGGGCGCGGCGACAGCAGGTGGTGGCGGCGCTGCGCAACCCGGCCCCCGCCTTCGTGACCGGAGCTGCGGGCGTGGCTGTCCGGGACCGGTGGCTCGAGCCCGCCGAGGGAGTTGCGCGCGTGGACGACTGCCCCTTCGGGACTACTCTCGCTGCCGACCAGCTCTCTTCAGCCGCCATGACAGCATCCGCCTGTGAGGGTGACCGCACGCCCTCCACTCGCGGCACCGGACGCGAGGCAACGTCCGGGACAGCCTCGGGCCGTGCCCCGACCGGCAACAGCAGAAGCATCACAACGAGCCCGACTGCAGCGGCCGCTCCTGCCGCGGTCAGTTGCCGGCGCTCGAGCGCGGTGGCGCTGGAATCGTACGGCAGCCGCTCCGCGAGACGCGCCTCTTCGACGGCGGAGACCGCCGCCGTCGTCAATTCGTAGCCGTTCGAGAAAATCAGATCGGAGGCGAGCAGCTTCTGGCCGCTTCGCGCGTAGTCGCGGGCGCGCCGATCCATCTGCTCGAAATCCTGGAGGGCGCTGGAGGCGGAGTCGATCGAGGCCTGGGCCGATGCTGCCGTAGACTGGGCGCGCAACGCGTTCAGCGTCTCGCGAATGGTCGCAATGCTGCCGTCCACCTTCGAGGCCCAGAACTGATCGCCCTGACCGGCGGCGACGTAACCCTGCTGCGCGCCGCGGAGTGCCAGGATGTCCCGCTCCGTCGAGACAGCCGACGCATCAAATGCGGCGAGCGCGCGCGCGTCCTGCCGTGTAAGTGACGACGACATCCACGCGTAGTACGCCGCCACGCCTGCTGCCGCGACGAACAAACCCAGGAGCGTCAGGCGTAACGCCAGGTTCTTCATGCCACCTCCACAACCCGATGTTGGAAGTTACTATAGCAAGGTTCCGCGCACGAGGCCTTCCAACTTCATGTCGATTGTCGCAATCATCAACCCGATCTCCGGCGCTGGCGCGGACCCGGCCGCCGGCGCGCGCCGCATCGCGCTCGTGCGAAGCGAGGTCGAGCGGCGAGGGCGTCGCGCGGAGATTCATGTCACCGAGCGCGCCGGCCACGCCCACGATCTCGCCGCCGCGAGCGCCGCCGCGGGTGCGGAGCTGGTCATCGTCTGGGGCGGTGACGGCACGATGAACGAAGCCGGCGCGGGCGTGCTGCACTCCGACACGGCGATCGCACTCGTGCGTGCCGGTTCGGGCAACGGCCTCGCGGGCGCGCTCGGCGTGCCGCGTGCGCCGCGCGCCGCCCTGGCAATCGCTCTCGACGGCCGTACGCGAACGATCGACGCCGGCATGATGGCGGGTCGGCCGTTCTTCAACATTGCCGGCATCGGGTTCGACGCGCGGGTTGCGAAACATTTCAACAACCGGGCGGCAGGCAGGCGGGGTGCATGGCCATATCTCGTGCTCGGCGTGCGTGAAGGGTGGCGGTACGGGGCTGTCGACTACCGCCTCCAGCTCGACGACGATCCTTGCACCGTGCGCGCGCTGCTGATCGCGTTCGCGAACGGTCGCGAGTACGGCCTGGGCGCCCGCATCGCACCGGGAGCCGAGCTGGACGATGGCTGGCTCGATGCCACCATCGTGGAAGAACGGTCCACGCTGGCGCGCTTCTGGCACGCTCGCCGGCTGGTCATGGGTACCGCGCATCTCGCGCCGCGCGTGCGCACGGCGCGAATCGCCCGCGCGTCAGTCGAGGCAGACGGGCCAATGGAGTTCCACGTCGACGGCGAACCCGGTGTGGCACACGATCGAATCGAGGTACGAGTCATCCCGGCGGCGCTGAAGGTACGCACCGCCCGGATGCCTCCAGGAGCATCGAGATGAGTACTGACGAGTTTTTCGAGGCGGCCAGGACCGGCGATGTCGAGACGCTGCGCCGGCTCGTGTCAGCCAACCCCGCACTGATTACGACGACGCGGGCCTCAGGCGAGACGCCTCTGATGACAGCGCTGTACAACAAGCAGCAAAAAGCCGCCGACTGGCTGGTGCAGTCCGGTGCTCCGCTCGATATCTTCGCCGCCGCCGCGGTGGGCGACATCGCCACGATCGAGCGCCTGCTGCAGCCTCCGGCCGCCGGGCTCAATGCGTATTCGTACGATGGCTGGACTCCGCTCCATCTTGCCGCGTTCTTTGGTCAGCGTGCGGCGGTCGAGCGACTGATGGCTGCGGGGGCGGACATCAACGCCGTCTCGCGCAATGCGCTGCGGAATACGCCCCTGCACGCCGCGGTCGCCGGCGGCCACGTCGAGGTGTCGCTGCTGCTCATCAACGCGGCCGCCGACGTGAACGTTGCCGACGCCGGCGGTCATACCGCGTTCCACATTGCCGCCGAAGCGGGTTACGTTCCCGTCGCGCGGGCACTGTTCGAGCGCGGCGCCGACGCGCACGCCGTCGATGCCGAGGACCGCACGCCGTTATCGCGTGCCGCGGCGAAGGGGCACACCGATATTGTCGATCTCATAAACGTGGTGGAGTAGGGGGATCGGGATTCGGGGCTCGGGAACAGGGATCAGGGATTCAGGGATCGGGGATCAGGGATCAGGGATCAGGGATTCGGGGATCAGGGATCGGGATCGGGATCGGGATAGGGATCAGGGATAGGGATCAGGGATTCGGGGATCGGCTGGATCAGGGATCAGGGATCAGGGACTACGGATCGGGGACTCAGGGCTCGGCTCAATCCGATCGTTGTAGCTTCCGCCGCCGACCGTTGTAGCTTCCGCCTTCAGGCGGAAGTCTCCTTCGAGGGAAACTGAGAGCTGACAGCTGACAGCTGTGCGCTAGTAGACCGGCAGGTATGGCTGCAGGTAGCGGACGATCAGGGTGAACTGGTTGGTGAAGATCAGGACGCCGATCACGACCAGCAGCCCGCCCGACACGAGCTCGATCGCGTGGTAGTGCTTCCGGATGCGTTTGGTCGCGGCAAAGAACTGGTTGATCGCGATCGACGTGAGGAGAAACGGAATCCCAAGCCCGAGCGAGTAGACCGCGAGCAGTTCGACGCCCTGGAGCACGGTGTCCTTCGATCCGGCAATCGCCAGGATGCCGCCAAGGATCGGACCGATGCACGGCGTCCATCCGAACGCGAACGCGATTCCGACCAGCATTGCGCCGAGCGGCCCCGCCGGCTTCCGCTGGGCCTGGACGCGCTTCTCGTTCTCGAGCAGGCCGATGCGGAAGAGGCCCATCGTGTGGAGGCCGAACACGATCAAGAGGACGCCGGCGATCTTGGCCAGGATCGGCTGCCGGGCGAACAGGAATTTCCCGAGCACACTCGCGGTCGCGCCGAGCGCGATGAAGACCAGCGAGAACCCGAGCACGAAGAAGAGCGACGTGATGATGACGTGTCGCCGTGACGACGACACCGCGGCCGATTCGCCGCGCATGTCGTCGAGCGACACACCCGAGACGAACGAGACGTAGCCCGGGATCAGGGGCAGGACGCACGGGGACACGAACGACAGAATCCCCGCGACGAACGCGGCAAAGAGCGTGACATTTTCAGACATGCTGTCGTGCCGGTTCGCTCGTTGCCGTATTACTCGGTTTCCGTCGTGACCGGCAGGCCGTTGAACCACGACGTCGGCGCCGGTTTACCGGCGAACTTGACCGGCGGCAGGTCCTGGAACATGAAGTCCCACTTCCACCGTTCGGACGGGTTCGACGCCTGCAGCCAGTGCTTCGCCGAAACCGGCCGCGCGAACGCGAGTTGGGCGAGCCCGGCATAACGCTCGTTTCCTGCCAGCGCATTGGCGAGATCGCCGCGAACGGCGGCGCTGCTCGTGTACCAGAGCCCCGCGCCGAGCGCCAGGCCGATGTTGACGAACACCTGCCAGTCCTCCTGCGCGTCGGCCGGCGGATTGATCACCCGCGCACCTCCCTGGAGGCGGCCCTGCCCGTTCACGTACGCACCGTCCTTCTCGACCCATGCCGCACCCGGCAGCACGACGTCGGCGGCCTGCGCGAGCGCGGTCATGAGGACGCCCTGCACGATGAGCAGCGGCAACTTCCCGGAGCGCCGGGCCTCGATCACCCACGAGACATCGCCCATGTATCCGTCAGGGCCGGGATCGAAGACATGCAGCGCCTGCACCCGCCCGGCTTCGATCTCGGCGCGGAACTCGGACAGATCCGCCTCGCCGATAGACGAGGCCTTCACCGGGAATCCGAGGTCGCGGGCGCCGGTCACGTTCGGTGCATCGACGGGCGAGATCTTGAACTTGGCGTTCGGCGGCTGCGGTTTCTCGCGGTAACGCCAGCTGATCGCCACGCCGGTTTCGGGAAGCCCGAACGCGCCACCCAGCCGTCCAATGAGGTACAGCTCCTCGAGCGACGCATGTGCCGACACGAGGAATCGCAGCGCCGCGGGTCCGCCGGCCGCGGACGACGCGGTCTGCCAGCTTCGACAGCGCGTCGGTCCAGTCCGTCGGTTCGAGCGCTCCGGCTTCCGTCCGGAGCAGCGGCCGCTGCAGCCTCTCGTCGCCTTCGATCCACCGGTAGTCGAACCGGCCGATGTCGCACATCCAGTAGTCGTTCACGTCGGGGTTGAACCGCGGCGTCGTCCGGATGAGCTGTGCGCCCTTGGCCCATTCGGGCTTCGCCTTGATCCAGGCGGTCGTGTTGCAGCCCTTCTCACAGAGCGTGCAGATCGTGTCGACCGCCTCCGGGTTGTCCCAGGGCCGCGACTTGAACCGGTAGTCGCGGGTCGTAATCGCCCCGACGGGACACACGTCCATGAGGTTGCCGGAGAGCAACGAATGGACGCCCTCCTCCTGGAACGTGGCGATTTCGCTGCCGTAGCCGCGGTCCGCGATGGTGATCTGCGCGTCGGTGTCGACCTCGCGCATGAACCGCACGCAGCGGGTGCACAGAATGCACCGGTTGCGGTTCAGCATCAGCGTCGGTCCGAAGTCCACGTCGGCCCGCACCCCCTCGCCGTCGAACACCCGGCGCGGGAACTCCATCCGGCTCTCGTTCGGTCCGAAGCTGTACGAGAAATCCTGCAGCGGGCACTCGCCGCCCTTGTCGCAGACCGGGCAATCGAGCGGGTGATTGATGAGCAGGAACTCGAACACGCTGGCGCGCGCCTCGACGACGTCCGGCGTCTGCGTGGAGATGACCATTCCCTCGGCCACCGGCGTCGAGCACGACGTCTGCAGCTTGGGCATCTTCTCGATCTTGACGATACAGACGCGGCAGGACCCGTCGATGCCGAGCCCGGGGTGATAACAGTAGTAAGGGATCTTGATGCCGCTCTCGATCGCCGCCTGGAGAACGGTCTTCCCCTTCTCGGCCGTGACCTGCCGGCCGTCTATCGTCAAATTGACGGTATCCATAAGATCCAATTGTATAACTTTAAGAACTTCTGTAGATTCTGCGGTTCAAGTAAGTTGATCGAGGGTTCTAGAGGTTTTACGGGTTCTATGAGTTCTACGAGTCAGGTTGTAGGGTTTTAGGTTGTAGCGTTCGAAGGTTCGGGTTTGGTTCCGCGGCACACCGGAACCGGAACCCTATAACCTGGAACTCTCGAACCCTAAGAACCTGACCTATGACCCGTATAACCGTACAACCGTAAAACCTAAAACCCGACCCCATAACCCGTAGAACCCCTAAAACCTAGAACCCTGCCGATCGAGCGTCACTTGACAACGTTGACCAGCGCCCCATTGTCCTCGTTGGCGGAAATCGAGCGGACGGCGCCCCGCAGCGGGATGGTGCGCTCCGTGACCTTGTCGGCGAGCGCGACGACGACCTCTTCAGTCGCACCGGTCTGGTATTCGATCGTGACGGTGACCGGCACGTCGACCGGATCCCCCCGCTGCTCGAAACGGACGACTGCGGACCCGGCCGCGGTATGCGAACTGAATTTCAGCGTCGGGATCGTCGTCCCGTAAATCCACGTCTCGAAGAAGTTGCTCAGATCGCGCCCGCTCGCCTTCTCCATCGCGGCGCGGAAATCGTCGGTCCCGGCCTTCTTGAACTTCCAGTCGTGGTAGAACGTCCGCACCCCGGCGAAGAACGCCTTGTCGCCGACGAGCTTTCGCAGCATGTGCAGGACCATCGCCGCCTTGTTGTAGATGATCGATCGGAACACCCGTTCGTCCGCCCGGATGTGGCCCAGCCGGTATCCGAGGTAGATCGGTCCCTGGTCTGACTGCGCCATTGCGGTGCGACGCATCTGGCGAAGGATGTTCGCCATCACGCTCGCATCGAAATCCTTCTCGGCATACAGCGCCGCGAAATACTGCGCAAAACCCTCGCTGATCCACTGCTCGTGGTAGTTCTTCCATCCGACCGCGTGACCCCACCACTGGTGCGCCACTTCGTGGGCGAGGAAGAACGTCGGGTAATCGTCGAAGCTCACCGGATCGCCCCGGAACGAGAACGGCGAGCCGACGACTACCTGGTTGAGCAGCGCGAAATACGGCGGGCTGTGCCCTCCCGGGCGATCGCTCTCGATTGCCGCAAGCGTGAAGCTCGGGTACGGCGCATCGCCGACGAGCGACGCATAGTAAGTGAACACCGCCGTGGTCTTTTCGGTCAGGCTCCGGACCCGGCCCCCCTGCCTCGGACTGCTCTGTACGTATAGCGAGACACTCTGGTTGCCTGTGACCATCTGCGACGAGGTGATTGGATCGAGCCGGCTGATGACAAGCGCCAGGTACCGCGACGGCTGTGCGGCATTGAACAGGAACGTCTTGCGGCGTCTCGGATCGGTCCCGGTCTGGGCCGCCGTGCCTGTCGTCTGCTGGGAAGGAGCCGGGTTGCCGGTCGCGACGACGTCGAGATCGCTCGGGACCGTGATGCGCAGCCGTGCGGTCGCGTAGTCGGTCACTGTCGGCTGGGGATACCAGTAGCTTCGATTGCTGTAAAGCCAGCGCTGCTCGATCGGCATGTAGACCGGCTCCTGGGCGGCACCGCCGACCTGGATGGCCTCGCGATCGAAGACCTGGGGCGCGATCCGTCCACCGTAGAGAACCGTCAGCGAGAGCAGCGTTCCGGGTTTCAGCACCGCCGGCAGGTTCACGATCACGGTGTTCTGTCCGACGACGCGCAGGTGGAGCAGCCGGCCATAGGCCGGTGAATAGATCCCCCGGACCGCGAGTGTGTCCGCAAGGTGGAACGAGAGCGAGGCGTTCTCGGCGAGCATCCGCACCGTGATCCTGGCGTTGCCTTCGACGGTGCCGCGTTCGGGAGTGAACTCGGCGTCGATGTCGTACGTGAGGACGTCATAATCCTGGCTGCTGTCCTCGCTGTAGAAGCGGCCACGCTCAGCCAGCTTTTCGGGTGAGGCGTATACGGAGATGTTGTGGTGCTGCTTGCGATCGAAGAGCGTGATGTCTTCCGCGTCACTGCCGGATCGCGTATAGGTGAGGGTGCCGAACTTCTTCGAGTGCAGCTCGCCGATGACGTCGCCGGACGAGGGCAGCAGCGACCAGCGGTCGCGGCTGAGATCGCTCAGGTCGACCTGGAGGGATTCGCCGATGTGCGCATTGAAGATCGCTGACGCCGCCCGCAGGTCCGCCGGGTTCACCGCACTGGGACGGAGCGCCCCGGCGTCGACGCGCGACGCGAAGTCACCGGGATTGAGCCGGAGGAACGCGGTGTCGATGTTGACCGCCAGCGTTTCAGCGCCGCCGAAGATCTTGACCTGGGTGCGCTCGGCGGGGTCCGGCGGGGTGAACTGCATGCGCCCGTGCCCGAGCAGCACGAGCGCGGTCGGTCCGTCTGCCGTCTCGGCAACGAACGCGCGCCCGGACGTCATCTCGATGACCAGGTCGGGCGCGTGCACGGTCAGGTTGTGAATGTCGTACTGTTTGGTGGCGTTGAGCGCGAGTCGGTAAAGGCCGGAGACGATCGACAACCGGGTGACGGCGGCAATCTGCCAGGGATCCGATGGAGTGGCTCCGGGCTGAACGTCGACGCGCCAGGTGCCGAGGCGCCCTTCGATTCCGTGCTCGCTGAACACTTCGATGATCAGCCGCTGAGCGCCTTGCTCGAGCGCCGCGCGATCCCGTTCGTTGACGACCACCCGCGTCGGCGCCGGCGTGGTCAGCGACCGCGCAAACTCCTGAAAACTGGGGCGGCTGATTGCCGGCGCCCCCAGCGCGAGAATCCCCTGGGCGTCAGCGGCCGCCGCGGTACGCTCCAGTTGGCGCAGAAGCGCCGCAATGCCGTCACGTGGCGCCGGCTGGGCGGCGGCACGGAGCACGAAAACGCCCGCGGCGGCGAGCATCAGCACGACACAGCACGCGGCGGGGGCCCGGTATGGACGCATCGAAGCCTCCATCTTAGACCCCGTGCCGGTGGTATCGCGCCAGCCGTTCATGGACCACCCGGCCGAAGGGACGGAATCACGGAATGATGGGACCAGACGGGCGCATGTCCGACCGCCGGCTTGCCTGGTTGCTCGCGGTGACGCTGGCGGCCGCAGCGTATGCGCTCCTCGTTGCCGCGACTGGCGGGTTCGACGCACGCGTCGGCCGGGATTCGTGTCCGATCGCGTGATTGGGCACGTCCGGCCATGGTCGCGGCCGCCGGCGCAGCCTGGATCGTGTACCGAGCGCGGCGTCCTCTCGGCGTGCGATCGGCCGAGGCCTGGCGGCACGCTGACACCATCACGGCGTCGCGGGTCCTCGTTGGCGCAGCCGCTGCATGGACGCTGGTCGCCGCCCTTGCGTTTGGCACGTTTGCGATCGGCGGCGCCGACTCCTATGGCTACGCCGGTCAGGCACGACTGCTGCGGCACGGCACGCCTCACCGAGACGATCCCGCTGAAGCCGGCCTTCCGCTGGCCGGACGCGCGGGCCACGTTGATCCCGCTCGGGTTCACCGGCGGGAGGGAACCTGGCGGTGATGGCGCCGCTGTATCCGCCAGGCTTGCCCCTCCTGATGGCGGCATTCGGCGCAGTGTCGGAACCGCGCGATCTTCCTCGTCGTGCCACTCTTCGGCGTGCTCGCGGTGTGGTGCACCTACCGGCTCGGCGCCAGCCTCGGTCAACCGCTGGCGGGAGGTCTGGCGGCGGTCTTCCTTTCCGTCAGTCCAACATTTCTCTATCAGCTGGTGCAGCCGATGGGCGACATTCCGGCGGCGGCGTGCTGGCTCGCCGCGCTCATCGCCGCGTCACGACAGACGCAGCTGTCCGCCGGCAGGCGCCGGGGTGCTGACGGCACTCGCGATCGCCATCAGGCCAAACCTTGCCCCGCTGGCCGGGTTGATCGTGCTGCCGATCGTCACGGCCGAGGGCGGCGTTCGGTGGCGTCGGGTGACGGCCTTCGCTGCCGCACTCGCTCCCGGCCTGATCGCGCTCGGTTGGATCCAGCACGTTCGCTACGGTTCGCCGGTTGGTTCCGGGTACGGCCGGATCGAAGACGGGTTTGCGTTCGCGAACATCCTGCCGAATGTTGCGCGTTACCCCAGGTGGCTCACTGAGACCCACACGCCCTTCATCTGGTTGTCGGTGCTTGCGCCGGTGTGGGTGATCACTTCAGGCCGCAACGTGCAGCGCGCGTGGACGGCAATCGGCGTGGCGCTTGCCGTCTGGGGAGCGTACCTCCCTTACGTCTACTTCCAGCCGCAGGAGTGGTTCTACACGCGCTTCCTGTTGCCGGCGATCGCGATCATGCTGCTTTTCGCCTCGATCGTGAGCCTCTCTGTGCTGCGTCGTCTCCCCGGGGCCTTGCGTCTGCCGGTGGCCGTGCTGCTGGTCGGAACGCTGATCACCGCGTTCGCAATGACGGCGAGGTCACGTCAGGTATTCGAGCTCCGCGATCACGAGCGCAAATATCCGGATGCGGGTGCCTTTGCGCGGGAACATCTGCCCGCCGATGCTTTCATCCTCGCGGGACAGCATAGCGGCAGCCTCAGGTACTACGCGAACCGTCCGACGCTGCGGTGGGATGTGCTCGAGCCCGGGCACCTGGACGAAGCGATCGCGGAGCTCCGATGCGGGCGGCTACGAGCCGTTCGCCGTGCTGGATGCCGATGAAGATGCCGCGGTTTCGCAGCAGATTCGGCGGCGCGGGGCAGCGCGCCGTCGCCGGACTGAGGCCGTTAGCCGTGCTCGGCGTTGTGCGCGTATATCGCTTCGATCACTGACGCGGTTGACCGGGTCTGCACGGCGGCTCGCTTGAGCACCAGGATCGTGAGGTCATCGGTGAATCGCGAGTCCTTCGCGTGTTCCGCAACCGCGGCAAGGATGCGCGTCCCGATTTCCGCCGGCTGCGCCGTCGCGTGCCGCTCCACCACCATCTCCAGCCCCGCTTCTTCGAATGGTTCACCGGCGGGGTTTTCGGCTTCGGTGATCCCATCGCTGTATAACACCAGCGTTTCGCCTGGACCGAGCGTCGTCTCCACCGCGCCGAAGGCGGATCCTTCGAACATGCCCAACGCCACGCCAGTGCTGCCGAGCCGTTCGTACACGCCGTCACCCCGGCGGATAAGGGGCGGCATGTGCCCGGCGTTGACGTAGGTGAGCGCGCCGGTCGCCGGCGTGTACACGCCGTAGAAGAGAGTGATGAAGCGCGACGACGGGCTGTGACGGCAGATCTGTGCGTTCAGTCGGGCCGCAAGTGCAGATGCCTCGAGCTCCTCGTCGACGAGCGTCCGCAGCACCGCGAGCAGCAGCGCCATCAGCAGCGCCGCCGGGCTGCCCTTGCCGGCGACGTCTCCGAGGGTGACGATCACTCGACCGTCACGGAGCGGCAGCACATCGTAAAAATCTCCGCCGACCGTGTTCGCCGGCCTCGTGACGCCGCAGATCTCGATGTCCGCGGCGCGATAGGTGCCGCTCGGCAGCATCGCCAGCTGGATCTCGCGTGCGACCTCCAGCTCGCCCTTCAGGGAGAGCCGGTCGGCGACTTCCAGCAGCACGAGCAGATTGACCAGAAGCAGGCTGAGGATGAGCGCGAAGGTGCCGTCGGCCCAGACCGGCGCCAGCACGGCGACCTGGATGAACGGGAGTCCGAACGGTATTTCGATGGCGGAGAATCCGCGGAACAGCTGGATGATCCCGAGCAGCGCCACGAAGAGCGCCACGACGTACAGCGCCCGGCGCGCTGGCGGCAGCTTCAGCGTGAACGCGAGGAAGATCTGGCGGATGCGGAACGGCAGCCGCTTCCACGGCGGCAGCGCGGCGAACTGATCCTCGTCCAGCCCTCGGGCAAAGAACCGGTACGCGTCGAGCGTGTCGTGGGTGAAGAGCCGGGTCAGGTCCTCACGCGAGAGATCGCGGGTGTAGACGTCGAACAGGGCGCGCGCGCGATCCGACCGCGACGTCTTCATGACCGTCTGTCCCGACCGGGCGCGGTGCAGAAAGGGGCGGTCCGCACGTCAGACCAGGCCCAGTTCGCGCCCGACCTTCTCGAAAGTGTCGAGTGCGTACTGGAGATCCTCCCGCGTATGCGTCGCCGTGACAATCGTGCGCACGCGGGCCTTGTCGCGCGCGACGGTCGGAAAGGCAATCGCCTGCGCGAAGACACCGTTCTCGAACAGGCCGTCCGAAAGAGAGTTGGCTTTCGCGCTGTCGCCGGTGATGACCGGCGTGATCGGGCTCTCGCTCAACCCGGTGTTGAAGCCGAGCTGCTGGAGTCCCGCCTTGAAGAACCGCGTGTTCTGCCACAGCCGGTCGATGATCTCAGGTTCTTCGACGAGCACGTCGATCGCGGCGATGCACGCCGCGGTCACGGCGGGCGGGTGCGACGTCGAGAACAGGAAGGGCCTGGCCCGGTGTTGGAGAAATTCGATCAGGTTGCGATTGCCGGCGACGTAGCCGCCGAGCGCGCCGACCGCCTTCGACAGCGTCCCGACCTGGACGTCGACGCGCCCGTGCACGCCAAAATGGTCTATCGTCCCGCGGCCATTTGCCCCGAACACGCCGCTCGCATGTGCGTCGTCGACCATCATGATGCAGCCGGTTTCTTCCGCCACGTCGCACAGTGCCGGGCAGCGGTCCGAGGTCGCCGTCCATGCTGAATACGCCATCGGTGATCAGCAGCCGCCGTTGTCCTGCCGGAAGATCCTTGATGATGCGCCGGGCCGCTTCGGCATCCTTGTGCGGGAACACCTTGATCGCCGCGCGACTGAGACGACACCCGTCGATGATGCTCGCGTGGTTCAATTCATCCGAAATGACCACGTCGTCTTTCGTCAGAATCGCCGACACCGTTCCGGCATTGGCGGTGAACCCGCTCTGGAACACGACGACTGCCTCAACCTTCTTGAACGCGGCGAGTCGGCGTTCGAGCTCGACGTGGAGCTCCATCGTGCCGGCGATGGTGCGGACCGATCCCGAACCGACGCCGAACTTCTCGGTCGCGGCCAGTGCCGCCGCCCGCAGCCGTGGATGCGTCGTCAGACCGAGATAGTTGTTCGAGGAGAGGTTCACCACCGAGCGGTGATCGAAGGTGGTGTGTGCCTTCTGCTCGTCTTCTAATACGCGCAGGTGGCGATAGAGGTTCTGGTGTTTGAGGGTTGCGAGCTCGTCGCCCAGGTACGCAAGCGGATCTCTGCGCATACGTGGCGAGTATAACCTCCGGCGGTGGAACCGGTCCCGGCCGCCAGGACACCGCCCGCCGGTGGTAAAACCGGGCGCGAAGGGCACGCCCGTGTCGAGGGGGTCAGCTCAGATAGAACAGGATCGCAATCCAGGGAACAACCGCGACCGCCACGTAGAACGCCGCGAGGACGGCAACGGCTCGGTGCACCGCCGACAGGTGGAGCGCAATGCCGAAGAAACCTGCGGCAAGCTTCGCGGTGGCGAGCGCCGGCCCTTCACCCATCGCGGACATCAGCCAGCCGATGATTGGGTTGCCTTCGACGTGCAGGCCGTAAGTGCTCACGCCGATGTAAGTGAGCACGCCGTCAGACGCCTGCGCGAGCAGGAAGATGATGAGGACGACGTCGCCGAAGACATTCCGCCGTGTACCACCAGCGGGTACTCATTTCCACCTCTTGCCGTGCCGCGAAGTCGCCCGCCGCCTACGTACTTGGGTCGAACGGAGGCACTTCCGCCGGGTTGCATCAATGCGGATGCCAGCTTTCGCTGGTGTCGAGGGTGGTCGATGGAGGAGAGGCTCGAGTGTGGTGCGGCGCGTCAGGCGACGTCGCGCTGGGCGGTGAACTCGGTGAAGAGCACCTGGATGATGGCAACGCTCGGAACGGCGAGGATGGCGCCCAAAATGCCGAGGAGCTTGCCGCCGATCAGCAGCGCAATGATGACCGTCACCGCGCTGACACCAACCTGGCGCGCCATGATTTTCGGTACCAGGATGTGGTTTTCGAGCTGCTGCTGGATCACGAAGAACACGATGACGAGGAGGGCCTTGTTCAAGGAGACTGACGACGCGACGAGCACAGCGGGAATGGCGGCGAAGATGGGCCCGACGACCGGGATGAGCTCGCCCACGCCGGAGATCAATGCGAGCACATAGAAAAATGGAACCCCGAGCAGCCAGAGCGCGATTGCGGACGAGCCGCCGATGATCGCGCCAAGGAGCAGCTGGCCGCCAAGCCATGCACTGACTTTGACCGTGATGTCGCGGCTCGCCGCGGCCGCGCGGGCACGGTCGCTGCGCCGGAAGAGCCGCAGCAGGCTGTCCCTGAGGTTGTCGGCCTCGACCAGGATATAGAAGGTGAGAATCAGGATGGTCAGGAGGCCGAACAACCCGCCAACCACACCGGTGACCGCGCCCATGACCGTGCCGACCGCCTCGCCGCCGCTCGTTTTGGGCGCGCGTTCGACCGCCTCACGGAGGGTCAGATGCTGGCTCAGGAGCCCTTTGCGAATGAGGAACTCCTGCCCTTTGTCGAACATGTCCGGAAGCGCCGTCCACAGCTGTTGCGCCTGGTCGACGAGTGGCGGGACGATCATGAACCCGATGCCGGTGAGAGTTCCGAGGATGAACAGATAGAGGACGAGGATTGCCAGCCAGCGGGGGAACCGCTGCGTGCCGATGGGGAGCACCTTCTGCCGCTCGATGAGACGGATGATCGGGCTGAAGCCAATGGCGAGGAGGCCGCTCACGTAGATCAGGAGCAGCACGTCGCGGACGAGGTAGGCGCACCAGAATACGACGACCGCAAATGCGGTGACGGCCAGCGTCCACAGTACGAGCGCCTTCTGCGCTGCCGGGTCGCTCACCTAGTTTCGCTTTGCCAGAAAGTCACGGGTGAAGTTCGCAATGAGGCCGTAGATGTCCGATAACTCCGCCGGGGACGCCAGGAAGACCACTCGGAAGAACCCGTCTGCAGGCGCCGTGCCGAATCCCGAGCCGTAGACGCAGAGCACGCCCGTGGCCCGCAGCAATCCCAGGACGTAGTCCTCGTCGGTCACGCCCGGCGGGAGGGCCACTTTCGGCATCGCGTAGAAGGCGGCGGTCGGTCGAACAACCGTGATCCCGTCAATCGCATTCAGCCGATCGTGGGTGATCGCCGCCCGTTCCCGAAGCGCGTCGCGAAACACTTGCTGGTGCGACCGATCTCCGTTGAGTGCGGCGACGATTGCGTGCTCCATCGGTCCCGTGCTGCACAGGCGTCCGTCCGCCAGCTTCTTGATCCCGGCGAGCAGATCGTCGAGCCGCGCCGTGGCGGCGACCGCCATCCAGCCGGCGCGCCATCCCGGCGCCAGATACGCCTTGGACAGCGACGAGAACGTGATGATCGGCGCCTCGGGATTGAGTGCGGCGAGAGCGCCGACCGGGCCATCGAAATTCAGGTCGGCATAAACCTCGTCCGCGAGCAGCGGGAAATTGTGCTCCTCGGCGAGATCGACGAGGGCGCGCCGGGCGTCACTGGAATAGGTCGCGCCCGTCGGGTTGTTGGGATCGATGACGACCAGCGCCCGGGTCGCGGGCGTGACGAGGCTGCGGACGTGCTCGATGTCGGGCTGCCAGCCTTTCGCGGGATCGGTCCGGTAGAACACCGCGCGGGCGCCAATCTTCGCGAGCACCGCGGTATAGAGGGGGTAGGTGGGCACCGGGATCAGCACCTCGTCACCCGGGCCCGCCATCGCCGTGAGTGCGAGCTCGATTCCTTCGGATGTGCCCGCCGTGATCACCACGCGATCGGGGGACATCGGCATGCCGCGTTGCAGACACTCGGCGGCGACCGCCTCCCGAGCCGGCAGGATGCCGACGGACGGCGCGTATCCGTTGTCGCCGTCGCGCATCGCGCGCTCGACCGCCTCAATCATGTGCGGCGGCGTCCGGAACCCGAACGTAATCGGATCGCCAATGTTCAGGTACCGGACCTTTCGCCCCGACGCTTCGACTTTTCGTGCTTCGGCGACGATGTTCCGGATGGCATACACGAAACCGCTGATGCGGGGGTTGACGCGAATGGCAGCCGCGGTGCGGGAGGGCATCGACGGATTTTATCCGACGAGGGGCTCCTGTGCTCATTCGAGTCAGAGTTGCGTGTGTGCGCCGTGGATCGCGTCGATCCGTGTAGAAACCGCTACCGACAATCGTAATACTGCGTAAGGGTTACACTGTTTGGTCCATTTTATGTGCCATCCTAGTGACAACTCAGCAGCTAACCTCCGCCGTGGTATGGGGTTAGGCCGTTGGCAAGTTCTTTGGAGAGGATCCCTATCGATGAAGCGACGCCTCGCGGCCGTCGGCGGACTGGTTGTCATGTCGTTGCTCCCGGGGATTCGGCCGGCAATGGCACAGGCGACAACTGACGCCCAGCCGCCGGGCGCGCCGTCCACGTTCCGATCCTCGGTCGACGTCGTGTCAGTGAGTGCGGTGGTCAAGGACCGCAAAGGCCGATTCGTGCCCAACATGGGTCGGACCGACTTCATCGTCGCCGAATCCGGTCAGCCGCGCCCGATTCTTGATTTTCGCGCCGAGGCGGACGGTCCGGTGAAGGTGGCAGTACTTTTCGATATCAGCGGCAGCATGCGCGTCGGAACGAAGGCGGTCGACGCGCGGCAGGCGGCGCGGCACATCCTGGGTGCGCTCCGGCCGAACGACGAGGCGGCGGTGTTCTCCTTCGACACCCGTCTCGATCGGGTCACGCCTTTCACCTCCGATCGGGCCGTGCTCGAACGTGCGCTGGATCACGTCGAGGCGCCGTTTGGCCAGACCTCGATGTACGACGCGGTGGCGGAGACCGCGCGTGTGGTCGCCAGCGCCGGGTCCGGCGGCGGCCGTCTGTCGCAACGGAGTGCCGTCATCGTGCTGACCGACGGCATCGACACTCGTAGTCGTCTCACGCCCGAACAGGTCGCCGCGATTTCGAGCGGCATCGACGTACCTGTCTATATCCTCGCCGTGATGTCGCCGATAGACGACACGCGCGGGGACGGCCGCGGCGAAATGCCGGGGCCGCTGTCAAACCTGTCCCGTTGGACGGGCGGGGAGTTCTTTCCCGTCAGCGCTCCCGCGCATGCAAGCATCGCGGCGCGGCAGATCGTTGACGAACTTCGGCATCAATACGTGCTCGCATTCGAGGCGTCGACGCGGCCTGGATGGCGTCCGCTCGAAGTGCGCACGCGTGATCGGGATCTGGTTGTACGCGCCCGCGCCGGCTACACGGTCGCAGGAGCAGTCGGGGAAGCGGAACGTTGATTGGTAAGATCCTCTGCCTTGCAAAGGGCCGAGGCGCAAGCTTTGCATTGCCGCACACGGTCGGAAACCTAGCTCGGAGGACAAGATGAAGAAACTCGTGGTCGCCATACCGGTTCTTGCGCTCGCGCTCGGCGGCACTACCGCCTGCGCGACCAAGAAGATGGTCAAGACGGAGGTCGGGGAAGTCAACGGCAAGGTCGAGACGCTCTCGAAGACGGTCGAAGAGACCCAGGAGCGGACCCGGACCAACGAAGGCAAGATCAACGAGGTCGACCAGAAGGCGCAGTCCGCCGGTCAGCGCGCCGACGCGGCCAACAAGAGCGCGGCCGACGCGCGTGCCGCCGCCGCCGCGGTCAACACCCGCGCCGACGAGATCGAGCGCTCGTCCAAGCGCCTGGTCTACGAAGTGACCCTCAGCGAAGACAAGGGCGGATTCAAGTTCGGCAAGGCAGCGATGCCTGACCAGGCCAAGGCCGACCTCGATGCGCTCGTCGAGAAGCTGAAGGCGCAGCCGAATGGTGCCTATATCGAAATCGAGGGCCACACTGACAACGCCGGTCCCGCGGACTTGAACTACAAGCTCGGGCTCGAGCGTGCCGAGGCAGTCAAGCGGTATCTTTACGACCAGCACCAGGTGCCGCTCCACAAGATCAACGTGATCAGCTACGGCGAAGAGAAGCCGATCGCGCCGAACAAGACCAAGGACGGGCGCGCGCAGAACCGCCGCGTCGTCATCAAGGTCCTGACCTAAACGGCCGGTTGCGGATCCGCGCGCACGCGAACGCGCGCGGATCCGCTCCGGTGCGGTGGACCGGGAGCGGAGCGCAGGAGGTCACGCCGGAATGGTCCGGCGGCGACATCCGCGGCTAACGTCAGCACTTTCGCAGGGTGCTTCGCGTTCCGCTTCCGGTCGATCGTGCAGTCCCCGCCACTCCCGTCCCCGACTCCCATCCCGCCCACGCCGTTTGCATCACGAGCAAATTGATCGTCCGCTTCTGTGCCGTTGGTCGTGTTTCGGTGACACAATACGCGGGATTGCGGGTTCACCTGTTTAGCCGCTCGGGCGATGCATGACGATGCCGAGCGTCAGGCTGGGCGGAGCTGTCATCACCAACCCTTCGAAGCCATTCTGGCCTGACGACGGCCTGACGAAGCTCGATCTCGCGCAGTTCTACGCCCGAATCGCCGGCCACATCGTGCCGTGGATGAAGGGTCGCGCGGTCACGCTCGAGCGCTGTCCGGAGGGAATGCGCAAGGCGTGCTTCTTCCAGAAACAGGCGCCGGCGAACCTCCCGGCAGGAATCCCTACCGTGACCATACCCGCGCCCTCCGCGGGACACGACGTCGAGTGGATCGTGGGCGGCACCCGCAAGACCCTGCTCACACTCGTGAATCTTGGCTGCATCGCGATGCACGTGATGGACAGCCGTGTCGATCAGCTCGATAAACCAGACTGGCTCGTGTTCGACCTCGATCCCGCGGACAGCTTCGCGTCGGCCGCACGGGTGGCGCTGCTGCTGCGTGACAAGCTCGAAGATCACGGTCTCGAACCGTACGTGAAGACATCGGGCGGGCGCGGACTTCATGTCTTCGTGCCGCTGCGCCGCGGCGCGGCCCAGGATCGGGTTCGCGCCTATGCGTCGGCAATCGCGGCGGAAATGGCGGTCGAGCATCCGACGCTCGTGACCGTCGAGGCGCGCAAGGCGCGCAGGCGCGCGCCGGTGTATCTCGATGTCATGCGCAATGCCGCGGGCCAGACCATCGTGCCGCCGTTCTCGGTGCGGTGGCGCCCGCGCGCGCCCGTGTCGATGCCGCTCGATTGGGACGAAGTGAGCCCACGCCTCGACCCGAATGTCTTCACCATCCGGACGGCGGAGCGCAGGATGGGGGCGAAGGCGCCCTGGTCCAGCTTTTTCGGCCATCGCCAAACGCTGCCGCGGGTGTGACGCGGCGTAATCCGCTGCTGAATCGTCTGACCGCCATGGAACTTCAGAACCGCGCCGCACTGATCACCGGGGGCCGTCGTATCGGCGCCGCAATCGCGCTGGACCTGGCCCGACGCGGCGTCGACATCGCACTGTCGTACAACCGTTCGAGCCGCGAAGCCGAAGAGGCCGGGGCCGCCGTGCGTGCGACCGGACGACGGGCGTTCCTTATCCACGCCGACTCTGTCGGAGGGCGCCGCGTGCCGCCGGCTCGTGGAGGAAGCCGCCGCGTCCCTGGGCCGCCTCGACGTTCTCGTCAACATGGCATCTGTCTATTCGGCGGTGCCGTTCGAGGCCACCGACGAAAATGCGTGGGACCGGGTCATCGACGTCGACCTCAAAGCCGCATTCCTCTGTGCGCACGCGGCGGTGCCGCATCTGCGCGCCGCCGGTGGCGGACGGATCATCAACTTCTCGGACTGGCTCGCGGTGAGCGGCCGCCCGCGTTACGCGGGCTTTCTGCCGTACTACGTTGCGAAGCGCGCCGTCATCGGACTTAACCGAGGCGCTCGCGCTCGAACTCGCGGCCGACCAGATCCTCGTCAATGCCGTCGCCCCCGGCCCCATCCTTGCCCCGCCCGGCACCTCGCCCGAGGAACTTGCCGCGGTCGAGGCTTCCACCCCGCTCGGCCGGTGGGGTGGGGAAGCGGAGATCACCAAGGCCGTCATCTTCCTCCTCGAATCAGATTTCGTCACCGGCGAAACGCTCCGAGTCGACGGCGGCCGTCACGTCCGCTGAGCCGTCTTCGCTGCCGGCAACAAATTTGCTGGATTCAACGCTGGTGACGTGTGCGGTCGAGATCCGGGTTCGCAATGACGTGCAGTTCCGGGCAATTGTCGCGGAAGCCGGCCGAAGATGGCCGCACCGCGTCGAGACCACGCGCGCATCCGGCCGGCCCGGGTCGAGCCATGACTGGCCGGCCGTGTGTCAGCCGCCCACGGAGCACCGCCTTCGACGGGGTGGCGGCGTGACCACCTCGTCACCCGTAGTCGCCGCTCGCATCCTCGTGGTTGACGACCAGGACGACGTGCGCCAGATGTTGACGCTCGCTCTCGAGTTGGAAGGGCATCGCGTCGATGCCGCGGCCAACGCGCACGACGGGTTGAAACGATTGCAGCAGGCGAGCTATAACCTCGTACTCAGCGATTACGCCATGCCCGGCGGAACCGGCGCGTGGATGCTGCAGGAGGCGACCCGGCTCGGATTGCTCGACCACACCGCAGCCGTGATCGTGACGGCGCACCCGCACGTGCAGGATGTCAGCGGCATCCCGATCATCAGCAAGCCGCTGGACCTCGATGAGTTCCTCGATCAGGTGCGGAGCATTCTCGGCGGCAGCGCCGCGCGACGCGAACGGAGAGGCGATGACGGTGGAGGCAGGCCACGGCGGACTACCGCGTCGAGCTGGTGCTGTATATCAGCTCGTCATCGCCTGCCTCGATCCAGGCGCGGCGCAACCTCGAACGGCTGCTGGCGCGGTTCGACGCCGGCGCAGGTGAAATGCTCGGTCTGTGACCTCGTGCGCGAGCCGCTCGCCGGCGAAGAAGACCGCATCGCCTTTACGCCGACGCTGGTGAAACGTTTTCCGGAGCCGCGGATGTGGGTGCTCGGGAACCTGCGCGAGACGGACGTGCTGTCCGATCTGCTGCGTGTCTGTGGAGTTGACGCGAAGGGATGAGCGCACTGAAGAAGCTGCAGACGGGCGTTCCCGGCCTCGACATCCTGACCCACGGCGGCATTCCCGAAGGACGCTCAACGCTGATCGCCGGCAAGAGCGGCACCGGCAAGACGGTCGTCGGCCTGCAGATCGCCTCGAATCTCGCCCGCCAGGGCGTGCCGACGATCATCGTCGCGGTCGAAGAGTCTCCGAGCGACCTGCAGGACAGCGGCGATTCTCTCGGCCTCGGCACGTCGCGGTCGGTTCGCCAGGGCACGCTGCACTTCGCCGACGTCACCCGTCCGATGGATGGCCCGACACTCGTTTCGGGCGAATACGATTTGTCCGGACTGACGCACCGCCTCGAGGCGCTCGCGAACCAGACCGGCGCCCGTGCCTGCATCATCGATTCGGCCACCGCGCTCTTCAGCCCGCGTCCGCCGGCCGGACGCGCTGCGCAGCCATTTCTTCCAGCTCGTATACGGGTTGCGGAAGATCGGCGTGACATCCGTCATCCTCGCCGAGGCGCCAAGCGACTACGGCCAGCTGACGACGATGGGGGTCGAGGACTACGTCTGCGATCTGACCATCATCCTCAGGAACATCGTCGACGGCGGCCGCCGCCGCCGCTCGATTGAAGTCAACAAGTACCGCCGGAGCGCGCATTACAAGGGGGAGTACCCGTGCGCGATTACCACCCGCGGCCTCGCGGTATTCCCACTCGATGCGCAGGAACCGCACGACACCGGCAAGGACGGTCGAACGTTACCCGAGCGGCGTCAAGGGTCTCGACGAGATGACGCACGGCGGATGGCTGCGCAACTCGATCGTCATCGTCCGGGGCCCGACCGGGAGCGGCAAGACGCTGCTCGCCGGCCTTTACGCCCGGGCCGGCGCCCTCCGCGGCGAACGCGTCGTCTATTACGGGTTCGAAGAGACGCGTGGGATCCTGCTGCGCAACTACCGCGAGATCGGGATGGCGATGGAACCCGCGATCGAGACCGGTGCGCTGAAGGTGATTTGCCGCTATCCCGAGGCAACGAGCCTGGAAGACCTGCTCGTCGATCTCCGCCTTGGCCTGGAGGAGCTCAAGCCCTCGCTCGTGATCATCGACAGCATCTCTTCGATCGAGCACGCGTCGTCCGAGAAGGGCTTTCGGCAATTCATGATTGGCGTCGCATCGATTCTTCGCGAGCACGGGCGGAGCGCGCTGATCACGCAGACCGTCGCGACCTCCGAGGTGACCGAACACAGTGCGCCCGTACCTCTCGACCATCGCCGATGCGATCGTGACGTTGAGTTATTCCACCGCAGGTTACAGCCTGGATCGGCGGATACGCGTCATCAAGATGCGCGGATCGGCGCACGAGCCGCATCCCTACGCACTCGACATTGAGCCCGGTGGCCTCAAGGTGATCAAGCTCACGGAGGATCAGGCGGAGGAGACGGAGGCGGCGGCGCGGTATCGCACTGCCAACAGCTGAGACACGCACGACGTACGACGTTCACTTCGAATACACACCCGCCGCGCGTTCCGGAGACCTCAGCCGGCACGCGTGCAGGCTCTATCATTTACAGCCGCCCCGCATCCGGCAGCCGATTTGCTCTTCTGCCGTCATCTCCGGACCGTCGTCCGGGAGGACGGAGTTTATGAGAGATTCGTGGCGGCAGGAGGACACGCCGGGAATCGCCTGGCTCACGTCGCAAACCCGGGACACGTTCGATGGGCGCCAGTGTGTTGCTGGTCGAGGACGACAGGGACATCCGCGACCTGCTGGTGACGCTTCTCGAGATGGCCGGGTACGCGGTGACGTCCTGCTCGTCGGCTGAACGTGCGCTCGAAACCCTCCGGGAGGAGGCCTTCGACTTCCTGCTCACGGACTACTCGCTGCCCGGGCGGACCGGCGGCTGGCTGCTCGAGGAAGCCAAATCGGAAGGCTTGTTGAACGGGACGGCGTCACTCGTCGTCACGGCGCATCCGAACCCCGACATCCGAGGCTTCGAGGTGTTGCAGAAGCCGTTCGATCTCGACGACCTGGTCGTACGCGTGCAGCGCGGCGTGAGCGCGGGGGAGCCGCGGCGGGTCAGTGGAGGCGGCCATGGCGTGCGGCGGTCGAACTCCGGACGTCCCGGCGACGACGGCCGCGCGGATTGCCCGGGGACGGTCGAACTCATTCTGTATGTCAGCGCCGAATCACCACGGTCGGCGAACGCAATCCAGAACATCAAGCAACGTGCTGTCGCGCTACCGGCCGGGTAAAGTGTCGCTGACGATTTGCGATCTCTCGCGGAACCCGTCAATGGGCGAGCAGGACAGCATCGCGTTTACGCCGACTCTGGTGAAGCGGTCGCCGGGGCCCCGCACCTTCATCCTCGGACACATTTCCAATCCCGAGGTGCTCGTCGAGCTGCTCGAAGGGTGCGAGATGGAGAGCTGACGGACCGGCGATCACGATTGAGCGAAGACCGCCCGCATCGACTCGAGGGCGCCGGCCAATTCGGTGCGCTCGCGGGCAAAGCAGAATCGGATGTAGCCCTCGCCATTGGCGCCGAAGTCCACTCCTGGCACGCAGCCGATCCGGCCGCGCGCGATGAGGTGCTCCGCCATCGCCCAGGATCGTGACTCGGGCCCGGTCGCCCCCGCTCGCCACTCATCGCCGATGCGCAGGAACGCGTAGAACGCTCCACGCGGCGGCACGCCGGAGAACACGTGGCCGGCGTGCTCGCGGATGCCGTCGTAGAAAAGATCGCGTCTCGCCTGGAGTTCGGTGCGAAAGGTTTCGATCGAATCCTGCGGACCTTCGAGTGCGCCAATCCCGCCGTACTGCACGATTGAGGTGACGTTGCTGGAGGTATAGAAGAGCGCCTTCTTCATCCGCTCGCGCACCTGGGCGTCGCTGCAGACAACGTAGCCGAGGCGGAGCCCGGTCATCGCATACGACTTGCTGAAGGTGAAGGCCGAAATCGTCCGCTCGAACATGCCCGGCAGCGATGCGGCACTGACGTGTTCGGCGCCGTCGAAGAGGACGTCTTCGTACGCTTCGTCGGCGATCAACCAGAGCCCGCGTTCGCTGCAGATGGCGGCAATGGCCTCGATGTCTTCTCGCGTCAGCACGCCGCCGGTGGGGTTGTGCGGCGAGTTGATGTAGACCGCCCGCGTCCGCCGGGTGATCGCGGCTTCGAGCTCCGCCAGGTCGTAGCGCCAGCCGAGATCCTCGTGCAGCCGGCACGGCACCGGGGTTCCGCTCGCCGCCTTGATGTTGCCCATGCACGGCGGCCATTCCGGATCCGGAACGATCACCTCATCGCCGGGTTCGAGGAGCGCCTGGAAGATCAGAAAGAGGCCGTGGATCCCTCCGGTCGTGACCATCAGGTCGTCACGCGAACGCACCGGGATTCGATTGCGTCGCCGCAGTTTTTCGACGAGCAGATCGAGCAGCCGAGGCACGCCGGTCGTCGGCAGGTAGTGGCTGTGGTTCGCGTCGATGGCGGCGTGCATCGCCCGCTTCACCGTCACCGGCGCGTCGAAGCTCACGTCCCCCTGGTCGAGGCGAAACGGATCCTTGACCGAGTACATCATGTCGCGGATCCGGATGATGCCGGAGAAGGGCACCGAATCCAGGAGTTTGCCCACGTTTCGAGTATAGCGCCGCGCTGATTCCCGGGGCGGACGGGCCGGATTTGCTACCATGGCGCGATGCCCCCACCGCTTCGCGCCGGCGGATCCGTCGAAGATTTCTGCCGCGCCTGCAAGACCGACCGGCTGCACACGGTCGTCGCGGTCGATGCCGACGGGCGCGCGCTTCGCGTCGTGTGCGGGTATTGCCACAGCGAGCACAACTTCCGCGGCGGTCCGCGGGTCGGCCAGGAGTCGCGCGTGGCGAGCTGGGGCAGCGACATCACGACGCCGAGTCGCGACGCGTCAAAACGCACGGTCAAGACCGAGCGTGAGCCGTTTCCAATCGTGAGTGAGCGCGAGAGGATTGCGCCGCCGCTCACCGAGGATCCCGACATGGATATCGAGATGATTCTGCGCCGCGTCATTCGGGAGGAGGCGGGCATCACTGCGACGACGCCGGCGGAGAAGTGGCGAAACGGTCAGCTCGTGCTCCGGCCGGGCAATACCGCGCTGCAGGAGAAGAGCTGGCCGATCGAGACCTTCTTCCACAAGATCGTGATGCTGCGCAATCGCCTGCGCACGCTCGAGCAGCAGGTCAACGCCGCCGAGATGCCCGAGGACGTCAAGGTGAAGCTGCAGGCATACGTCAGCGGGTGTTACGGATCGCTGACCAGCTTCAACGTGCTCTTCGCCGACGAGGACGATCAGTTCAAGGGCGCCGGCGGGTAGCACCGGCGCGACACGGATTCCGGCGCTCGATCGGCATCAGCGCTCGACGTCCGCGGCAGGTGCGGCGGCGAGGTCGAGGATGCGCTGCAGCGTGTGTGCGGCGCGGTCGATCGGCAGGTTGCTGATGTAGAAGTGCCTGACGCCCGCGCTGCTCAAGGTCCGGATGGACCGGGCGCAGATTTCGTCGGCGGTCGCTCCGGCGCCGAATTCGGCGGTCAGCTCCTCCGCCGGAACCGGCAGGAATCCACTCAGTGCCTCGAGCGTCCGCGCGTTGGCGGACCGGTAGTAGAACACTCCGAACATGCCGGGAATCGTCAGGCCCTGCTTCTGCGCCTCGCGCAGGAAGTCTTCAACCTGTCTGCCGGCTGTGGTGCGACACGATCTGCGTCAGATAGAACTCGGCGTTCGCGTGTTCGGCGAGGAGATGGCCGACCTGGGTGACCGCGGTCCGATGCGGATTCGCCCAGCCGCCGAGCGCCAGGCCCGGCACGCGGCTCCGGATTTCGTCGCGCAGCTGCCATGCGTGCTCGACGCATCGTCCCGCGCCGACGCTCTTGTCGCCGCCGAGGACAACCAGGGCTTCGAATCCGTGGTGATGCGCGCGATCCGCGTAGGCGAGACAGTAGTCGAGCGGGTGCTTGCACGTCAGGAACGGTACGACGCCAGACCGCGGAACGTCACTGCCAAGATTGATCACGAGGTGGCGGAGATTGTCTTCTTCCTTCGACCCGACCGCGCTGTCGGTCAGGAAGACGAACGTGCCCGCGCGGGTGAGGCTCCGGACCGCGTGATACGTATCGATCCAGGCGTCCATGCTGGCCGAGGCTTCGAGCTCGGCGCGCGGCGGCCGCAGTTCCGCCGCGATCACCGGTCGCCCCGAGCGCAGGTTGTCGAGAAGGGGTTGCATCGAGGGGGTTGACCTGTCGCCCACGATTATACTGAACGGTAATGCCTTCAATCACGTTCCTCGGTGCGGCACGCACCGTCACGGGCTCGAAGTATCTGCTCGACACGGGCGCAGCGAGAGTGCTCATCGACGCGGGCCTGTTCCAGGGGCTCAAGGAGCTGCGCGAACGGAACTGGCAGGAATTCCCGATCAAGCCAGCGGAGATCGACGCCGTCGTCCTTACCCACGCGCACCTCGATCATTGCGGCTATCTGCCTCGGCTCGTCGCCCAGGGCTTCCGCGGCCGCGTGTTCTGCACCGCCGGTACACAGGATCTCTGCCGGATCGTCCTGCCCGATTCCGGTCGCATCCAGGAGGAGGATGCGGCGAACGCGAATCGCCATGGCTACTCGAAGCATGCACCGGCGCTGCCGTTGTACGGCGAGGCGGACGCCTTCCGCGCGGTCTCGCAGCTGCAGCCGGTTGGATACGATCGCCCGATGCCGGTCGCAGCCGACGTCGAAGTCGAGTTCATCAACGCCGGGCATCTGCTCGGGTCGTCGTACGTGCGCGTCAAGTCCGGCGGCCGGACGATCCTCTTCGGTGGTGACCTGGGCAGGTTCAATCGTCCGGTCCTGCCGGATCCGACGATGATTCCGGAGGCGGACTACCTTCTCGTCGAATCGACGTATGGCAATCGCGTGCACCAGCCTGACGACGACGGTTCACAGCTGGCGGGGATCATTTCGGCAACCGCCGAACGGGGCGGGCGCGTCATCATCCCGGCATTCGCGATCGGCCGGGTCGAGGAGTTGCTCTACTGGTTGAAGCGGCTCGAAGAGGAGCGTCGCATCCCCGTGCTCCCGGTCTTCGTCGACAGCCCGATGGCAATCGAGGCGCTCGCCCGGTATACCGAGCGGATCGGCGAGCTCGATCCGGAGATGCACCCGGATGCCCGCGACGAGAAGGCTCCCCACGGTCCGGCCGATCATCACGACACGCCCGAGGCTCGGCGCCGGCATGCGCGGGCCGAGCGGCAGCTCTGTGTCTTTTGCACGGAGCGGTTCAAGGCGGTTGCGACCGCGGCGGAATCGAAGCAGGTGACCCAGTCGAAAAGTCCGGCGATCATCATCTCCGCCAGCGGGATGGCCACGGGCGGGCGCGTGTTGCACCATCTCAAGGCGGCGCTCCCCGACGCGCGCAACACGGTGCTGTTTGCCGGCTACCAGGCCGCGGGCACGCGCGGCCGGCAGCTGGTGGACGGACAGAAGAGCGTCAAGATCCACGGCGAGACGATCCCGGTCCATGCCCGGATCGAGCAGCTCGACTCGATGTCGGCACATGCCGATTCGACCGAAATCCTGCACTGGCTCGGCGGGTTCACGCGCCCTCCACGGACGACGTTCATCGTGCACGGGGAAGTCGCGGCGATGGAAGCGCTCGGAGCATCGATCGGGGCAAAGCTCGGGTGGGTGACGCGGATGCCGGAACACGGTGAACGCATCGAGCTCGCATGAGCTGAGGTACGGACCGTCACGTTGACACGGATCGCGGAAGAACACTGACCAACACGGATGCGGGTCGAACGGACGAAAGAGTGGCTGACGGCCATCAGATGCAACGTCCGTGTTTTCCGCGCTCGTCCGCGGGCTGGCGTTTATTCCATCCGTGGTTTCGTCGGCAGTCGGTCACGTATCTGAGTTGTTGCGACAAGCCTGAGCCGGTCGCTCTACGAGCGGCAGCCGCCAGTACAATTGTCAGAGGCGCATGTTCACGGGATGGGAGCAGTCAACACTGTGGGAATCATGAGTTTGGGAAGGACGACCGGGGAAACGGCCAACACGCCGGCAACAGACACGCCGGCGGCGGCGACGCCCGGTGTTCCCGCGGTGTCCGGTGGCCGCAAGTATCTGCTCGAGCGGGTCGAGGAGGCCGCGGTGGTTCAGTTGTATGCCGACGGATTTACCGCGCTGCCTCTCGATCAGAAGATCCTGATCTGGCATCTCTACGGTGCGGCGCTGGCCGGGCGCGACATCTTCTATGACCAGCGCTACGCCCACAACCTGGAGATGCGCGATGTCCTCGAAGAGATCGTCACCCACGCTTCGGGCATCGAGCCGGGAACGCGCGATGAAATCGAGCGCTACACGAAGCTGTTCTGGCTCAACACCGGACCGTTCAACAATCTCACCGCGCGGAAGTTCATTCCGAAGTGCACGGCGGACGCGTTCGCCGCCGCCGCCCACAGTGCCGCCAGCGCCGGCGCGCGGTTTCCCGCTCAGGACCGGCGAGACGCTCGACGCCTTGCTGGCCAGGCTGCAGCCGCTGTTCTTCGATCCGACCGTCGACGCAATCGTGACGAGCAAGACTCCGGGGGAGGGCCGAGACATTCTTGCCGCGAGCGCCAACAATCTTTACGTCGGCGTCTCGATGGCCGACCTCGAAGGGTTCGAGGAGAAACACCCGCTCAATTCGCGGCTGGTCAAGGACGCGCGGGGAACGGTGACGGAGGAGGTTTACCGGGTCGGTGGACGTTACGACCGTGAAATCCGCGCCATCATCGGTCACCTGCAGGCCGCGATCCCGCATGCCACCGACCGAATGTCGGCGGCCCTTCGCGCGCTCATCAACTTCTACACCAGCGGCGATTCGGCCGATCGCGAGGCGTATGACATCGCGTGGGTCCACGACAAGGATTCGCCGGTCGACACCATCAACGGATTCGTCGAGGTGTACATGGATCCCCGCGGGATGAAGGGATCGTGGGAAGCGCTCGTCTTCTATGTCAACCGGGAGAAGACCGCCGGGATTCGCAAGCTGGCCGCCGACGCGCAGTGGTTCGAGGACCGCATGCCGTGGTCGCCCGCGTTCCGGAAGCAGGGCGTGCGCGGCATCACCGCCAACGCCATCGACGTCGTCGTCGAAGGCGGCGAGTCGGCGCCGATCACGCCAGTCGGCATCAATCTGCCGAACGATCAGGAGATCCGCGAAAAGTACGGCAGCAAGTCGGTGTCGCTGGCCAACGTCAACGAGGCATACGACAAGTCGACCTCGGCCGAGTTCCGTCGGGAGTTCGCGTGGTCGCCGGAAGAGGCGGCGCGCGCCGAGAAGTGGAGCAGCCTGGCGGGAGAGCTCACGACCGATCTGCACGAGGTCATCGGCCATGGCTCCGGGAAGATCGCCGAGCACCTCAAGGGCAGCCCGCAATCGATGCTGAAGGAACAGTACTCAGCACTGGAGGAGTCGCGCGCTGACCTGGTCGCGTTGTACTTCCTCCCCAGTCCGCGTATGGTGGAGCTCGGATTGCTCAGTGCGGCCGACCAGGCTGAGGTCGTGCAGGCCGAGTACGAGGGATACGCGCGCAATGCGCTCGTGCAGCTGCGCCGTGTCCGGGAGGGCACGCAGATCGAGGAAGACCACATGCGCAATCGCCAGATGATCGTGCGATGGCTGCTGGCGAACTCGAATGCAATTGAAGTCCGCCGGCGCGACGGCAAGACGTATTACGTGATGATCGACGCCGCTGCGTTCCAGCAGAGCGTCGGGGTCCTGCTGGGAGAAGTCCAGCGAATCAAATCGGAAGGCGACTACCAGGCGGCCCGGACGCTATTCGATACCTACGGCATCCATTTCGACGCCGCGCTCCGCGACGAGGTGGTCGCGCGGGTCGATCACTTGAACATGCCGTCCTACACGGGCTTCGTCCAGCCAAAGCTCGAACCGGTGACCGGTCCCGACGGCGCCATCGTGGACGTCAGGATCTCGTACCCGATGGACCTGAAAGCACAGATGCTGGAGTACTCGGGCCGGCAGTAAGAGCAGAAGGGTTCTTCGGGGTTCTGCAGGTTCTTCAGGGTTCTGCAGATGTCCGAGACCTTGGCGCCTCAGGCGACGCCAGCTTCCAGCATCTGGATCGTGCCGGCGTCCGCATCCGCCTCCACCTCGATCCCCTCGGCGAGCGTCCACTGGGGCATCCCATGGCCAATCATCGCCCCCGACCAGGCGGGGATGCCCAGCGGCTTGATATGATCCGCAAAGATCTCTTCGAGGGTGAGCGCTCCGAAGGCCGGCTCCCCGGGGCCACACCCGGAACAGGTTCCAAACACAAAGCCCGAGAGCCGCGCCAGGATGCCCGCGAGCTTCAGCTGCGTCAGCATGCGATCGATGCGGTAATAGTCCTCGCCGACATCCTCGCAAAAGAGGATCGCACCGTCCCACGCCGGCAGGTACGGTGAGCCGATGACGGTTGTGAGGACGGTGAGGTTGCCTCCAAGCAACCTGCCGCGCGCCTTGCCGCGCGTGATGGTCATCACCCGGTTCTCGGTCTGGGTGAGGACATTCTTCTCCGACAGCTCACGCGGGTTTCCGAAGGTGATCCGTTCCCCGTTCATCAACATCCGCTTGAAGTAGTCCAGCGAGTACGCGTCCCATCGGCCCATCCCATTCGGCCCATGGAAGGTGATGAGGCCGGTCCTGGCGTGGACGCCAAGCAGCAGCGACGAGATGTCGCTGAATCCGACCAGGACCTTCGGATTGCGGGCGATGGCGTCGAAATCGAGGTAAGGGAGCACGCGGCTGCTGCCCCAGCCGCCGCGGATCGGCAAGACGGCGCGGATCGACGTGTCGCTGAAGAAACCATTGATGTCGGCGGCGCGATCGGCATCCTGGCCGGCCAGATATCCATGGCGATCGTGAAGGTGAGGACCCACCCTCGCCTCGAGGCCGATGGCCCGGAGCGATTCAATCGCGACCTGCAGGTCGACGGACTCGAACGTCGCATTCGCCGGGGCGACGAGGCCGACGACGTCGCCGGGAGAGATCCGGCGAGGCTTGATCGATCGGCGCGGCTGCGCCGAGGCCGCGAGAGACGTTCGTACCAGTGCCGCTGCCGCGGCGCCGGCCGCCGCGGAGACGAGGAATCGTCGGCGGTGCATTCGTGCATTCTAAGCGAGCCGTGAGCTGGGACCGGATGTATGCTGAGGTCCAGATGACCACAGTGGGCTCGTACCGGTTCGGCCCTTATGTCGTCGACGCCGCGTCCTATCAGCTGTTCCGCGGCTCAGAGGTCATTCCGCTCTCTCCGAAAATCATCGATCTGCTCCTCTACCTGGCGGCGCGCCAGTCGGCGCTCGTGCCCAAGGACGAACTGTTCACCGCCCTCTGGCCCGACGTCGCCGTGACCGACAATGCCCTGACGCAAGCTGTCTCTGAGCTGCGCCAGGCGCTCGGTGACGATCCGGCCAAGCCGACCTATATCCAGACTGTGGCGCGGCGCGGATACCGCTTCATTTCACCGGTGCACCTGGTCACACGGGAGCCCGCACCTGCCGTCGTCGAGCCGCAGCCGTCGAGCGAGGACGTCCCGTTCATCGGCGTGCTGGATTTCACCAACGTCAGCACGGACCGGGAGTTTGCCTGGCTCTCGTCCGGCATTGCCGAGACCGTGACCAACGACCTGCGCTCGGCCGGCACGCACCGGATCATCGATCGCGTGCGGGTCGTCGAAGGTGTCCGCCGCGTCGGCACGGACCTGTCGGCGCTCCGAGCCGAGCTCAAGCTCGATCTTGCTGTCGTCGGCAGCTTCCAGCGCGCGGGAGAGCGACTGCGCATCACCGCACGCGTCGTCGATGCCGCATCGGGTGTGGCGCTGGCCGACGCCAAGGCGGACGGTGCGCTCGAGCAGGTGTTCGAGGTCCAGGACCGGATCGTGGCGCAGTTCGCCGAGACGCTGGGGACGACCGAACGGGGCCGCGGCCGACGCACGCACCGCGAAACCGTCAGCCTGGAAGCCTATAAGGCGTTCACCGACGGCCGCGTTCGGCTCGAGTCTCTCGACTCGGCGCTCGTCGCCGGTGCGATCGCCGACTTCGAGCGCGCGGTCACGCTCGATCCGAGTTACGCCCTCGCCTACGTGGCACTCGGCAACGCCAGGTTCTGGCAGTACGAGATGTCGCGCGCCCGCAACCAGCCCGACGCGGCGCTGCTGACGCGGGCGATCGATCACGTCCGGCGCGCGATCGAGCTCGCGCGGGACCTGGCCGAGGCGCACGCGACGCTGGCGTTCCTGCTGGTCAGCGCAAACCGCTTCAATGAAGCCGCGGCAGCTGCACGCCGCGCGGTCACGCTCGAGCCCGAGCTACTGGGGGCATCACTTCCGCCTGGCACACGCGCAGTGGGGTGGCGACCGTCTCCGCACGCTCGCACGGTCGATGGAGCTGTACCCGGACTTCCCGTTTGCACATTTCGAAGCGGCGATGGTCTACATAGCCCGTGGCGCGCTCGACCGTGCCGAGTCCGTGCTGCGCGAAGGCACCATCGTCCAGGACCGGCAGGCGCATCTCCGCCAGCGCTACCCGGCCAAGGGGCTTCACTGGCTGCTCGGCCTCGTGCGGCTGGCGCAGGGCGACTTGCGAGAAGCGCGCGAAGAGTTCGACCGGGAAGTGGTCGTCGGGCCTTCGCAGCTTTACGCTGCCGAGTTCGCGATGAACGCGCACGACGGCGCCGGCTTCACGGCCCTTGCGCAGAAGGACGCCGGTGCGGCGGTGGCGTCCTTTCACCGCGCCCTCGAACTCTACCCGGAGCACGCCCGGTCGCTCGTCGGCCTCGGAGCGGCGCACGCCGCCGACGGGGACAGGCGGGCAGCCGATGCCGCATTCACGCACGCGACTCGGGCCATCGAAGCGCTGCGCGCCGGCGGGCGCAGTGGTGAGGCGACAATCTCGGAGGCTTTTCACCACGCCGTGTGCGGGCGCCCCGCGGATGCGGTCGGTGCCCTCCACCGCCTGGTCGACCATCCAGAACTGCCGTTCAGCGGGTGGACCGTTCCGATCGAGCCGCTGTTCGCACCTCTCCGCCAGTCGCCTGGATTCGACGCCGTTCTCACCACCATCACGGCCCACGCGCGCTGAATTCAGCCTTCTTCAGGCTCTCCTCACGACTTGACATCCGGCCCGGCCCTATCGTGGCTGCATGGTCGCTTGCACAGCTCCGCAAACCTCACGGTCCCGGGTCACGACCTGCCCGACCGCAAACACCGCTGTGGAGAGTTGAACATGACACGATTGATCCCGGTTGTCGTCGCCGCGGCCTGTGTTCTTTTTGGCCAGCCGCACGTCGCAATTGCGCAGTCTCGGCCTGGAGCGTCCGCGCAGCCCGCTGGAAGGGACGCTGAAGATGTGCGGTGGTTCCAGCTCGTGCTCAGTGATGGTTCACGGCTCTTGGGAACAATCGTCAATGAGGACAACGAGCAGGTCGTGCTCAGGAACGAGTCCGGCACAATCGTCGCCGCCAGGCGCGAGGATATCGCCTCGCTCAAGGAAATCACGGGAGAAGTCGTCGACGGCAGGTTCGTGCCGCGGGACCCGAATGCAACGCGGCTGTTCTTCGGGCCCACGGGGCGCTCACTCGCTCGAGGGCAGGCCTACCTCGGGGTGTACGAATTCCTGATGCCCTTCGTCCAGGTCGGCATCACGGACCGCTTTTCGATCGGAGGCGGCACGCCCCTGGTCTTCGGGTTCAACGAGTCCGAACGGCCATTCTGGGTGACGCCGAAACTGCAGCTGGTCAACCGCGCCCGCACGCAGGTTGCCGTCGGCACATTCCACGTCTTCAACACCGACGGGGACGGCGGCGGTATCGCCTACGCGGTCGGCACACATGGCGGAGGCAGCTCGTCGTTCACCATCGGTGGAGGCGTCACGTACGGGAACGGCAGCAGCGGCACCGGTGTGCTCATGGTCGGCGGCGAGCATCAGATCAGGCACAACCTGAAACTGATCACCGAGAACTATCTGGGGAAGGGTGGCGACGGCATCGCATCGGGGGGCGTGCGCTTCTTCGGCGATCGCCTCTCGGCGGATCTCGCGATTGCTATTCCCATCGGCCTCGATCAGCTCGTCGGGTTCCCGGTTCTCAATTTTGTCTACGTCTTCTGAAGCCGGGAGCCAGGGGCAGCGGTCGAGTGCCTCGCGTCACGACAGCGTCCGCGCGCACGGTTCGACTATCGGGTTGGGTCCGGAAGCGCGAATCCGGCGTCACCAGCAGCGCGGGCCCTGACTTGCGACTCGTAGACAGCCCTGGACACGCTTGCCATCAACGCCGCACTCTTCTCGAGCTGCTCGATTCCCCGGACCAGGATCACGAGAACGTACGGCCTCGGCGCCAGCACGATCGCCGCGTCGTGATGGATCCGCGTGATGTTCCCGGTCTTGTGTGCGACGACGATCCCGGTGGGAACGCCGGCCGGAATCGCATCCGGCGACACCTTCTGCCGCGCAAGGATGCGGACCATCTCCGCATCTGAGTCCTTGTCAACCGCATTCCCCTGGCCGATGCGCTCGAGCAGCACGAGCAGGGCACGCGCGGTCGTCGTGTTGTTCAACCCGGCGTCGAACGCCTTCTGATCCTCGACACCGCGGAGAACGTGCATCCCGTCCGCACCGAGGGACGTGACCGTCCGGCGGATGTTCTCGACGCCCAGCTTTTCGATGAGCAGGTTCGCGGCGAAATTGCTGCTGACCGTGATCATGGCTTCACACAGCTGCCGGAGGGTGAGCGTGCGGCCCAGCGCCGCAACGACGTCCCTGTCGGCCTCGTCTCCCTCGCTGAGGGCATAGCGGCTGCCGTCGACGATGCTGTGGAAGTCGTTGATGATGGGGAGAGGGGCATCGAGCGAGAGGACACCCGCATGCGCCTGCCGGAACAGTTCGATCATGACCGGCACCTTCATGGTGCTCGCGGCGTGGAAGGACGTATCCGCGTCGAGGAACAGCTCGGCGCCTCCGTCGAGGGTGCGGTAAGCGACGGCAACTTCGGCGCCGCTCGCGGCAACGATCGCCCGCACGGACGACTCGAGGGTCTGGCGCGGAGGACCGGTCGCGTGGCCGAGCAGCGAGGCAGCGACCAGCATCGTGAGCATCGTCACTCGATCAGGGGATCGCTTCAGCGAGGCTCCCCCAGGTGTCCGGGTCCTGGGAGACGAGCGTGCGGAGATACAGCGAGACGTCGGGCTGCGGGTACTTCGTCGCGAGCTCCTTCGCCGCCGTTCGCAGCTTTTCGGGATCTGGCTTGGTGACGTTTTCTTCGCTGATCAGGCCGTTCTCGTGGGTGATGCCGAGGCTGTCGAGGAAGGCGCCCATCATCGGGCGCTGGCGCTCGAGGTGGTAGTTCACGAGTGCGCGCGCCGCCACCGCGTCCGAGACGTTCGGCAGCGTCGACAGGTACTTCGCCTTCTTCTCGATCGGCAGGCCGATGACGCTCTTCGCCCGGAATTTCATGTGCGCCGCGAGTGCGGCCACGGCTTCGAGCTGCTGCTCGGTTGACTGATCGTCCGCCCAGAACAGCTGCGCTGCCGCGACGCGTCGATCGGACGACATCTGCTTCCACAACTTCGAAGGTCTGAACTCGCTGAAATCCTGCGTCATCCGGTGATCTTAACGTAAGTCCCCGGCATGTCGAGGGCGCGCGCTGCACCAGGCGTCACGTTGCGACGCACTCGGCGCGACCAGGCGGCGCGGGAGCGAATGATAAAGTGAGGCGCGATGTCTGCGCCACACCGTCTGTTCACTCCCGGCTTCTTCGTGATGTGCGGGTTCAGCTTCACGGTGTTCCTGTCGGTATTCCAGCTGCTCCCGACGGCGCCATTTCACATTCACGACCTCGGCGGATCCACCTTCGCGTCCGGCCTGTTCCTCGGATTCCTGACGTACTCGTCGGCCTTCTCGGCGCCGCTCACCGGGGCGGTCGTGGACCGCGTCGGGCAGCGCCGCGTGCTCATCACCTCCAGCGTCGCGATCACGGTGTTCTCGATTCTGTACGGGTGGATTTCCGACTACCGGTGGCTCCTCGGCGCTGGTCGTCATCCACGGCATTTTCTGGTCGGGGCTGCTGTCCGCGTCGGCCGCTTACATGACCAACATGCTGCCGGCGGCGCGGCGCGCAGAGGGAATCGGGTATTGGGGCCTGTCGAGCGTGCTGGCACTCGCGGTCGCGCCAACCGTCGGATTCTGGATCTACCGGCAGGGCTGGTGGTGGCTCTGTGCCGAGTCCGCCATCCTCAACATCGTCATGGCCGTGATCGCTTCGCGGCTGCAGGAGATCCCGCTTCCGGCGCACCCGTCGTCGGAGCCTCGTCGAGGCGTGCTCGAGTGGCGCGTGCTCGTCATGTCGGTCACGTTGTTCATGTACTCGTTCGGCTACGGCGGAATCACCAGCTTCACCGCCCTGTACGCCGACGCCAATCACGTCCGGCCGAAAGCCATCTACCTCACCACGCTTGCCGTTGTCGTCCTCTTGACGCGGCCGATTGCGGGACGGCTCGGCGATCGGTTCGGGTATCGCAGAATATTTCTGCCGTGCCTGGTGCTCATCAGCGTTGGACTGGCCTGCCTCGCGGTGGGCGGCACGCGGCCGCTGCTGATTGCCTCGGCGCTCATCTTCGGCGTCGGGTTCGGGACGGTGTACCCGGTTTACGTCGGGTACGTGATGCGTGACGTCAGCGCGGCACGCCGCGGGGCGGCGTTCGGCGCCATCCTGGCGGCGTTCGACACCGGGATCGGAACTGGCTCGACCAGCATCGGATGGATGATTCAGCACTACGGGTTCAGGAGTGCATTCGGCGCGGCAGCGATTCTGTCTGCGCTCGCCGTGCCCTACTTCCTCGTCATCGACCGACGTCTCAAGGCGATCGCGCAATCGGGGTCGCGTAGGCAGCGTCTTCCGGCTAAAGCCGGAAGCTACACCGCGTAGGCGGGGCCGTCTGCTCATCGTCAGACTATCAGCGCAACTCGATGATCTCGACCTCGGCATGGCCCCCGGATATCGTCAGGCGTGCGACCGAGGGGACGGCGTTGAAGCGCTTCGGGCCGGCGGCCCCGGGGTTTACGACCAGCCTGCCCTCGTGCCGATGCACGAGTGCCTTGTGCGTATGGCCATAGACGATGACGTCGCCGGCGTAGCGCGCGAGCAGTTTCTCTGGCGTCGGGCTGCCCAGTTCGTGTCCATGCGTGACGTGGATCGTGAGTCCACCGGCGGCGGCAACGTGTTGCGCCTCGAGCGGCGGGCCCGGTGGGTCGACATTGCCGTACACGGCAGCGACCGGAGCGATGGCGCGGAGTTCGTCGAGAACCCCACGCCCGCCGACGTCGCCGGCATGGAGGATCTGCGACACGCCCGCGAGTGCGTCGAAGACGCCCGGCCGGACCAGGCCGTGTGTGTCCGACACCAGCCCGATTATGATGGCGGCACCCCGGCTGGTCTGCGGATTATCCATAAGAGGTTCTCAGGTTGGCAGCATCCTCGCTGCCGGCCGTGACGGTGTTTTCAACCATGCAGCTGTGCGATATCCATTGTCATTTCTTCTCGTCCCGGTTTCTCGAGGTGCTGTCACAGGGGATCGCCGACCTGCCGGAGACCGGGCGCGCCGCCGCAGTATCTCACCGCGTCGGCTGGAACGAGCCCGGAACCGTTGAGGAACTTGCCGACCGCTGGGTCTCGGAACTGGATCGTCATGGTGTCTCGCGCGTCGCCCTGATTGCGAGCGTCCCTGGCGACGAGGAGTCGGTCGCCGCCGCCGTCCGCCGGCACCCCGCCAGGTTTGTCGGCTTCTTCATGTTCAATCCGCTGACGGGCGATGTCAGTGCCCGGTTGTCACAGGTGCTGGGCGGCGGCGGACTGCGTGGCATCTGCCTGTTCCCCGCGATGCATGGTTATCGGCTGGATGACGAGCGGGTGCGGGATGTGTTTGCGTCGGCAGCATCGGCGAACGCGGTGGTGTTCGCGCACTGCGGCGTGCTCAGCGTCGGGATCAGGAAAAAGCTCGGTCTGCCCTCGCCATTCGACATCCGTCTCGGAGATCCCCTGGCGCTGGCCGCGACGGCGGCACGGTTCCCCGCCGTCAAGGTGATCGTTCCGCATTTCGGTGCCGGGCTCCTTCGCGAACTGCTCATGGCGGCAGAGCAGTGCCCGAACATCCACATCGACACCTCGAGCTCGAACGGATGGATCAAGTACTACCCGGGCCTGACGCTCGACGCCGTATTCCGCCAGGTCGTCGCGGTCGTCGGCGCGGAGCGCGTGATCTTCGGGACCGACTCGTCGTTTTTCCCGCGCGGGTGGCAGCAGCCGATCCATGCCGCACAGCAGGCCGCGAGCCATGCTGCCGGCCTGTCCGATGCCGATCGTGCGCAGATTTTCGGCGGGAACTTCGAGCGGCTCTTCGCGTAGCGTCCTGGCCGGCACCTCGTAGTTCTGGCCGGCACCTCGTAGCTTCCGCCTTCAGGCGGAAGAGACCCGCGGAAGGCGGAAGAAGAGGCGCCTCGTCGCTTCCGCTTTCAGGGTTGGATTAAGCGCTGATCCATGGTGGGCAATAACGCTGATGTACCCGCCGCCTCCGCGACGACCGCCGCAGGACGCGTGACCGAGTTCACGGAAGAAACACGGACGGAGTAAACCAGCCCGCGGACGAGCACGGGAAAACACGGACAGGACCTGAGATGGCGACAACTTACCGGCAATTTTGAGTGTCGCGTCATGTCTTCGGGGGGCCGTCGCCGGCCTGCCGGCCGGCGCGGGAGAGCGGGCTGATGAGCGAACGCGAACACCACCCGATCGGCGGGTGCTCGCGGTCGCTCGTCACCCCGCTCTCCGCGCGAAGCGCAGACGGCCACCTTCCCGGTTCATTCCGGGTCCGTGTTCGTCCGTGTTCTTCCGCGAAATCCGTGTCAATTCGGGACGATGATGAGGCTCAGGGGCAGTGGTTCGAAAGGGACCTGAGGGACGGCGGAAGAAGAGGCACCTTGTGGCTTCCGCCTTCAGGCGGAAGAGGAGAGACGTGCGTTTTACATCAGCAGTGATCCTGGTGGGCGCGAGTGCGCTACTGGTCGGCGTGGCGCGCGGACCCTGGGCGCGTCAGCAGCCGCCAGTCGCCGCAGCGGACCTGGTGCTGACGAACGGCCGAATCGTCACCGTCGACGACAGCATGCCGCAGGCAGAAGCGGTGGCGGTGCGCGGTGACCGAATCGTCGCGCTCGGCGGCAGGTGCCGAGCTCCAGCGCTACGTCGGTACGGCGACGCGCGTGATCGATCTGCAAGGGCAGCTCGTCATCCCGGGCTTCTTCGAGAGCCACGGCCATTTCGCCGGCATCGGCGAGGCGCAGCTCCAGTTGAACCTGACGGAGGCGACCAGCTGGTCGCAGATCGTGGCGCTTGTCGCGGTCCGCCGCGAGGAGCGCCAGCCCGGGCGAGTGGATTGTCGGACGAGGGTGGCACCAGGAGAAGTGGACAGCTCCGCCCGATCCTGCGGTGGAAGGGTTTCCCACCCATGCGTCACTCGACGCGGTGTCGCCCGAGAACCCCGTGCTTCTCACCCACTCGAGCGGTCACGCGGTCTTCGTCAATGCCAAGGCGATGCAGGTCTCAGGAATCACGCGTGCGACTCCGGCCCCCGCGGGTGGAGAAATCCTCAAGGACAGTCGCGGTGACCCGATCGGGCTTCTGCGCGAGACGGCCGAAGATCTCGTCCGCATCGGTGCGGTCGACGCCGGGCGTGACCGCAAGGCACTGGAGCTGGCGTCCGCCGAGGCGCTGTCGAAAGGGATCACGTCGTTCGTCGACGCGGGATCCTCCTTCGCCACCATCGACCTGATGCGAAGCTTGATTGACGAGGGCAGGATCGGCGTGCGGCTGTGGGTGATGGTGTCGGAGGACAACGCCAGTGCCGCGCCACGGCTGAAGCAGTACCCGAACGATCGACTATGGCGGCGGACATCTCACCGTCCGGGCGATCAAGCGCCTGATGGACGGTGCACTTGGCTCGCGCGGTGCGTGGATGCTCGAGCCGTACAGCGACAAGCCGGAGAGCACCGGTCTGAACACCACCCCTGTGTCCGCGATCGAGGAGACCGCCCGGCTGGCGATGGCGAACGACTACCAGCTTTGCGTCCACGCGATCGGTGACCGCGCCAACCGCGAGACCCTCAACGTCTTCGAACGGGCATTCAGGGCCAATCCAGCAAGAACGGATCGACGGTGGCGGGTCGAGCACGCGCAGCACCTCGCGCCTGTCGATATTCCGCGGTTCGGGCAGCTCGGCGTCATTGCGTCGATGCAGGGCATCCATTGCACATCGGATGCGCCGTACGTCATCGCCCGGCTGGGCCCCCGGCGTGCCGAGGAGGGCGCGTATGTCTGGCAGAAGCTGATGAGGAGCGGCGCCATCGTGGCGAACGGCACCGACGCACCGGTCGAAGATGTCGACCCGATCCCGAACTACTTCGCGAGTGTCACGCGCAGAACGAACGCCGGAGAACAGTTCTACCCCGAACAGCGCATGAGTCGTATGGAGGCGCTGAAGTCGTACACGATCAACGGCGCATTCGCGGCGTTCCAGGAAGACAGCCGAGGCTCGCTGAAGGTCGGGAAGCTCGCGGACATGACGGTCCTGTCGAAGGACATCCTCACGGTGCCGGAGGACGAAATCCGGACCGCGCGGTCGTGTACACGATCGTCGGCGGGAAGATCGCGTACAGCGCGCCCCGGCGCTGACGCGCGATCCGATCGGGCGCGTGATGTGTTAACGCGCTCCGACGGGTCGGCCGCGCTGCTGCTGTGGCTGCGTGGTCTGCGGCGCGTGACGCCGGAACTGCTCGAAGAAGCGGCTGCACGCACGGTGGAATCGGTCGTTCAGCTGACGCCCGGTCTCTCCCGGCGCTGGTCCAAGCCTGGTCCAGGACGCCTGCGCCGCCCGGACGTCGTCGGCCATCGCCCGCCACTTCGTTTCTTCACCCGCGCGGCCACCGATCGTGTTCGACGCGAGCGCCTCGCGCAGCATCGTCGCGAGCGCCTGAGACGAGCTTGGCGGCGCGACGGCCTCCCGTAGGAAGCCCTCGACGCGTTCGCAGAGCTTCTCCATCTTGCGGCGGTTTGCGTCGATGTCGAGCTCGGTGCCGCGGAACGCCTCCGGGTAGGCCGCAATCAGCCGTTCGAGCGCGTGCATGAACCGCGGGCTGAGCGGATCGGCGCCCTGGCGCACGGTCGGCGACGACTGGTTCCACCGGCTCCGGAGCGAGCGCACACGCTCGAGCAGCGCGGCGTTGTCGTAAGGAGAAGGCGCCGGCGGGGCGATGTCGCCCATCACTTCCGGAGCGTGGAGTTCGGCGTCGTCGCTGCGGCCACTCACCACCAGCGATTCGAGCTCCATGACCAGGGCCTCGCGATCGGCCTGGCGCGCTTCCAGATCGATCTCGTCGCGCCGCTTGTAGCGGTCGAAGAACGTGTCGCACGCCAGGCGGAAGCGCTGCCACAGCGCCTCGGACTTGGTCCGGCGCACGGGGCCGACGTTCTTCCACTCAGCCTGCAGCCGCCGGATCTCTGCGGACGCACGATCCCAGTCGGTCGACAGGGCGAGCTCCTCGGCGCGCGCGCAGAGGGCCTCCTTGCGCGCCTGGTTGGCCGCCCAGGTCTCCTTGCGCAGCGCCAGGTCGGCGTTGCGTCGAGTGAAGAACGCGTCGCAGGCTTCGCGGAAGCGTTTCCACGTGGCGCGCGTGTCCTGGCGCGGCACCGGGCCGACCGCCTGCCACTCCGCCTGCAGCTTCTTCAGTTCGTCGGCGGTCTTGATCCAGTCGCTCGAGGTCGAGAGGGCTTCTGCCCGTTCGATGATCGCAAGCTTGCGTTCCAGGTTGACCTTCCGCTCCTCGACGCGCTGGGCGAAGAACTCGCGGGCCTTGGTCTGGATCGGGTCGGCGGCCTGTCGATACCGGTGCCACAGCGCCTGCGCCTGGGCACGGGGCGCCTCGGCGGCCTGCTTCCAGCGCTCCTGGATTTCGTGCAGTTCGCGCGCGACCTTCTCCAGGTCGTCTGGCTTCACGCCTTCGGGCGTATCGAACCCGTATTTCGCCCGCAGCGCCTCGGTCCGCGCGATGAGCTCTTCCTGGACGGCAGCGTTCGCGAACCGTTTCCATTCGTCGAGCTCACGCAGCTCGTGGAGGCGTGGGCCGATGGCCGCCTGCGCCGCCTTGAGACGGTCGACAAGGCCCTGGTGTTCCCGGCCGGGCAGCGGCGGCGCGTCGATGGCGGCGCGCACCTCGCGTGCGATCCGGTCAGCCTCGCGCAGGGTCAGATCGTCGGCGAGCGCCCGTGCGTTGGTCCGCTCGATCAACTGTTCGATGCGCTGGACCTGCTGCCGCAGCGTGCGCTCTGCCGCGGCGCGCTGCTCCTCGGCGCGAAGCCGGACGCGTGCGTCGGCCGCACCGAATCGCTCCGCAATCTCGGGATCCAGGGCGTCCGTTCTGAACTGGAGCGATGCCCATTCGTTCTGCACTGCAGCCCATGCCTCGTCGGCATCCTGCTCATCGGTCGAGAGCCTCTCGGCTTCGAATGACAGGGCCTCGAGGCGTTCGTTGATCCGGATGCGGTCCAGGAAGTTGGCGTGACGCTCGACCGCCGCCCTCGACGCCTCGAGGAACCGGTCGTGGAGCTGACGATCGGCGATCTCGGCCGACGGCTCCGGCAGACCTTCCCACTCGGCGCGTGCACTCTCGAGCTCCTCGAGGGCATTCTCTGCCGCCACCCGCTCGAGCCGCTCGCAGAGCGACATCCGCACCGCCCTGAGAGCCGCGGTGTGCTCGGCCGCGGCGCGCCGCTCGGCCTCGGCTCGCTCGGCTGCCGCGATTCCCGTGCGCGCCGATTCGACGACGGCGCCAAAGCGCCCGGCGGTATCGGGGTCGAGCTCGAACGTGCCGCTGGCGGCGACATCGCGCCACTCGGCTTCGGCCTCGGCGAGCTCGCGGCTCGCACTCGGCGCGGATGGATTTGCGGCGATGGCCTCGGCACGAGCGACGACCGAAGCGACGCGATGCTGCCACTGTTCGAGAGCCATTCGTCGTGCTGCCTCCGCATCCTGCATCGCGCTCAACAGTGCGCGCGCACGCTTTGCCACCGGCTTGCTGCGGGCTTTTCCGTGCACGGTCGTGAGCGTGTCGCGCATCGACGCCTCATCGAGCGACGCGTCGCTCAGCGCCTTCTCGAGCGCCGAAATTCCAGCATCCCGGTGATCGGTCTTCAACGCCACATTGAGAAGTTCAGGCCCGTCGGTCAGACGCGCGACTGCGTCAGCGGCGGTCTGGGGATCGAGCGCATGCCGGGCAATGCTGCTGAGCGCCTTCTGCTCGTGCACCTGGCCCAGCGCGGCAGCCCTGATCGTGTCGTGCGGCGAGCTCTTCGCGATCGTCGCGAACTGCCGGGGATCGTCGAGGCCGCTGAGCGCCAGGGCCGCGGCCGCGTCGGTCTCGGCCGGCGCAATCGCGACCGCCACGAGCCGGTCCGCAAGGTCGCGGCGCAGCTCCGGGTCCGCCTCGGCCCGGGCGCGGCTGACCAGCACCGCCACGTCCGAGACCCGCAACAGAGCCGCCCGCCTGACCCGGACATCCTCGTCGGTTGCCGCCAGTTCTGCGATGACGTCACCGTGCTCGGCGTCATCCGGGATCTCGGCGATTGACGCGGCGCGGACGGCGGCGTCGGCGTGCTTCCATCTTGGCTGCGGCTTGAATCGATCAAGGAAAGACATGGGCGAAGCAGCACAATGCGATTTGCGTGCCGTGCCTTTCCATCAAAACAGGCCCGGATTGACGTGCGACAATGCAGGGGCCTAACATTCGGGATCCATCGGGTTGAATCCCCTCGCCATGGAGTTGTATGCGCCCTTCGCCCCGTCACTGGTTGATTTTCGTGATTTCGTGCCTCGCAGGCGTCGGCGTGCCCGGATTCCCGCCCTCCGTAAGTCTCTTACGGGCCTCGACAAATGCGGGCCCGTCCGCGCAGTCCACGGCGGGCCGCGGTGAGGCTCCGACCGGCCAGACGAAGGCCGTGGAGGCACCGCCGCTGCAGGCTCCGGCACCAGAGCCGGCGCCCGGAAACCAGGTGGCGACGATCTCGACCTCCCTCGGCGATATCACCATTGAGCTCTTCAACGATCGCGCACCCGTCTCGGTCGAGAACTTCGTGCAGTACGCGCGTGACGGCTTCTACACCGACACCATCTTTCATCGCGTCAAGCCTGGATTCATGATCCAAGGTGGTGGATTCACCCCGTCGTTCAGCGAAAAGCCGACCCGGCCTCCGATCCAGAACGAAGCGACCAACGGCTTGCGCAATACCCGTGGCACGGTGGCGATGGCGCGTATGGCGGCGCTGCGAAGCGCGACGGCCCAGTTCTACATCAACGTGGCGGACAACCGCAGGCTCGATCACACCGGCTACTCGCCCGACGAATTTGGCTACGCCGTCTTCGGTCGCGTGCTCTCAGGAATGGACGTGGTCGACAAGATCGCGGCGGTTCCGACCCACTCGACCGAGAGCATGGACGATGTGCCGGTGCAGCCTGTCATAATCAAGAGCGTGCAGGTCCGGCAGTGACGCCGGCGGCCGTTCATGCATCGCACGCGGTCCGTACACACGCAGCGCGTTGCGGATAGCACGCTCACGTGACTCCTCTCTTCATCATCTTTCTCACCACGTTCGTAAACCTCGTCGGCTTCGGGATCATCATTCCGCTGCTGCCGTTCTACGCCCAGACATTCGGCGCCTCCCCGATCGTCATCGGCCTGCTGTTCGCGTCGTTCTCGCTCAGCCAGCTCGTCGCCGCGCCGGTGCTCGGTGATCTGTCCGATCGCTGGGGCCGCCGCCCGGTTCTCATCTTCAGCCTGCTCGGGACCGTCGTGAGCTTCGTCATGCTGGCACTCGCGCAGAGCCTCGCGATGCTGTTCGCGGCGCGGATCATCGACGGACTCTCGGGTGGCAATATCACCACGGCACGGGCCTACATCGCGGACGTGTCGACCGACGAGAACCGCGCCAAATCGTTTGGCCTGCTCGGCGCCGCGTTCGGCCTCGGCTTCATCGTCGGTCCGGCGCTCGGGGCGGCGTTCTCGCGCATCAGCTACACGGCTCCGATCTGGGCCGCCGCCGCGATCACGGTTCTCGCCGTCGCGCTCGCGTGGTTGTGGCTGCCGGAGACGGTGCACAGGAACCAGGCCGGCGGACGGTCGCCGTGGCGAGCCCTCGGCGATCTGTGGGATCGGCCGCACCTCCGGGTGCTCTTCACGATTGATTTCGCCTACTGGACGGCGTTTGCCGTGTACCAGACGACCTTTGCGCTGTTCGGAGCGCGCCGGTTTGGCTTCGACGCCGCCCACATCGGCTACCTGCTCAGTGCGTTCGGATTTCTCGGGGTCGTCGTACAGGGAGCGATGGTTGGCCCGGTTGTCCGGGCGCTCGGAGAGCGTCGGACGCTCACCATCGGCCTGCTGTTCGCAGCCGCCGGCTGGGGAGGGAGCGCGCTCACTCACTCGCTCCCGGTTTTCGAGGCCATGCTCGTGCCCGGCGCGATTGGCATCGGCCTGTGCAATGCCACCCTGAGCGCGCTCGTGAGCAAGTCCGCCGGACGCGACGAACAGGGGCGGGTTCAGGGCGCGGCCGGCGCGCTCGAAAGCCTCGGCCGGACGATTGGTCCGGTCTGGGGCAACGGATCGCTTCAACGGTTCGGCGAAGGCACCGCGTACGGTTCGGCCGCCCTCGCGCTCCTCGGTGCGGCCGCGTTGACGTTCGGCTATCGCGCCGACGCACCAGCGCCGACGCCAACCGCAAGCGTCAGCGACGCGAACTAGGCGACCACGGCCCGCCGGTCAGGCCGGTTTCAGCGCCGCGAGCTCGCGTTCCAGACGGCTGACCAGATCGTCCAGTTGCTCGATCACCGCCATGACCGTGTCCGGCTGCGCGAGATCGACGCCAGCCTTCTTCAATTGCTCCATCGGGTAGTCGTTGCCGCCGGACCGGAGCAGTGCCATGTAGCGCTCGCGGGCATCACTGGCGCGCTGCCCGTGCATGATCTCGCGCGACAGCCGCGCCGCGGAGGCGAAGCACGTCGCATACTGATAGACGTAATACGGGGAGTTGAAGAAATGCGGGATCCGCGCCCACGTAATCCCGGTGAAGGGGTTCATGTCGATGGCGTCGCCGTAATAGTCCTTCAGCAGCGCGGTGTACATCTCGGTCAGGATCTCTGACGTAATCGGCTGATCCTGCTCGGCAAGGCGATGCGCGCGCAGCTCGTAGTCGGCGAACATGACCTGGGTGAAGAACGTGCCGGTGATGTTGTCGATCGCATGCTGCAGCAGGACGATCCGTTCGGCCGGATCGGTCGAGTGCTTCAACATGTATTCGAGCAGGAGCGCCTCGGTCAGCGTGGATGGCACTTCGGCGACGAAGATGGTGTAGCTCGAATAGACGAAGGGCTGCGCTTCGTGCGAGAGGATGGTGTGCATCGAGTGCCCCATCTCGTGCGCCAGCGTGAACACGTCGTCGAGAGTGTCGTTGTAGTTCAGCAGCATGTACGGGTGCGTGCCGTAGACGGGGGCGGAGTACGCGCCGGACCGCTTGCCCTCGTTTTCGTAGACGTCAATCCAGCGTCCGGCGAACCCGTCGCGCATCCGCGCCTGGAAGTCGGCGCCGAGCGGTTCCACCGCCGCCACGATCCAGTCGAGCACGTCGTCGTACTGATACTTCTTGTCGAAGGTGACGAGCGGGATTGAGAAGTCGTAGACGTGGTACGACGGCACGCCGAGCACCCGGCGCCGCAGCCGGTGGTAGCGGCGCAGTGGTTCGACCCCGGCGCGGGTCGTGGCAATGAGATTTTCCACGACCGATGGAGGGATGTTGTCGCCGTGGAGCGCGGCATCGAGCGTCGTCGCGTAACCGCGCGCGCGGGCCTGGAACCAGTCGCGCTGGCACACACCGTTGTAGAGCGTGGCGTAGGTGTTCAACGTGGCGTTGTAGGTCTGGTGCAGCGCGACGAACGCGGCTTCGCGATCGGCCTGCTCGTGGCGGGTGGCAAGCAGGGCGCGGTACTGGCCGTACGAGACGGTGACTTCCTCGCCGGTCGACAAGGTGATCCGCGGGAACTTCGCGTCAGCGGTCGAGAGTGCCCAGTAAGCGTCGTTCGGCGCCGAGGCCAGACGGCTGGCGAGCGACATCAGCTTCTCGCCGCCCTCGTCGAGGACGTGCTCCTGCTGGCGGTACAGGTTCTCGATGACGAAACGGTAGACCGCGAGCTCGGGTGAGCCGTCCATCCAGCCGCGGACCTTAGCCAGCGGGATCGAGAGCAGCTCGGGGTTGAACCACGATTCCGCCTGGCCCAGTCGGGCGAAGAGGATCTGCACCTGCTGACGCTTCGCGTTGACGCCGTTGTCGCGCTGGTCCTCGTCGTACTGCAGTGACGGGTAGTACCACACGCGATACGCGAGCTGTCCCATCTCCTCGGAAAGCTTGAACGCGTTGAGCAGTCGGTCCGCGCCACCGCCGAGCGTGCCTTTCAGCGCGGCGTAGTCGCCGATCATGCCCTCGAGCGATTTGTATCCGGCCTCCCACGTCGTCCAGTCAGGGAAGATGTCGTTGAGGTTCCACTTGAATCGATCAGGAATCTCGGCACGAAGACGGCTGCGAACCTGGGGTGACTCAGCCGCGCTGAGTTCGGCGGGCGCTGAAAACGGAAGGCGGAGCATCCGATCACTATAACCGGAAGGCGCATCCGATCCGCGTGCGCGCGCCCGTTGATCACCGTCCCGGGGGAACGCGCATGGAAGAGCCGGAGGAGATGTAGAGTTCACAGCGGGGGAGGCATATGACGCGAAAAGCCACACATTCACTCAGCCTGACGCTGGAGCGGTTTGCGACGCGGGTCACCTGCTGGGCCGGCAGCACGCCCGCGTTCGGGCTCGCGTGCGGCACGATCCTCGTCTGGGTGGTGACCGGTCCGGTGTTCCGTTATTCCGACACCTGGCAGCTGGTCATCAATACCGGCACGACGGTGATCACGTTCCTGATGGTGTTCCTGATCCAGCGTTGTCAGAACAAGGATTCGCTGGCGATTCACCTCAAGCTGAATGAACTCGTCGCCGCAGTGAACGGCGCGAGCAACCGGTTGATCGAGGTGGAATCGTTATCCGAGGAGGAGCTGCACGTGCTCGGCCGCCACTACCACAAGCTCGTCAGCATGGCGAAGCGTGACGCCAGTCTGACCACGTCACACTCGGTCGAGGAGGCGGAGAATCGGCACAAGAGCAAGGCGGCGCCGAAGGCCTGATCACACGGCGTCGAGGAAATCGCCGATCCCTTCGGCTACTGGCGCGCCCCATTCATGGCCGCCGTCGTATTCGAGCGCGCGGACCCGCGCCGCGGGCGTGCGCGCCGTGAGGGCGTTGAGGTCAGCTCGGAATTTGTTGGCCGTCAGCCACTCGTCGCGCGCTCCCCGCGCGAGCAACACGTAGGGAAATTCGGCTTCGGGGTCCGCCAGTAACTCGGGCGGGATATCGCCGCCGATTCCGATCACGCCCGCCGCGCCGTGCCTGCCGCGGACCGCCGATCGGAACGCCATGGCGACACCCTGCGAGAACCCCGCATACACGATCCGTGTGGCGCCGTCATGGGGAACCGAGTCGAGCGCCGCATCGACGTACTCGATGTTGTCCGCAATCGCGGCGTCACGGTCCTCGCTGGTCATCCAGCTGGCCACCACCTCTTCGCTGCGGCCACGGTAGAACCGATGCAGTGCCTGGACGGCCACGAGCATCCAGAGCGCCGCGCCGGGGATCGCCTCGAGCCGCTCCATCTGCGTCCGGGCGTTCTCCATGTATCCATGGAAACCGATCACGATGCCCCGCGCCGCCGCCGCGCGCGCCTCGCGCACGAGCACGCGCCCGTGCATCGTCGTCGGTATCAGTCGAACGTCAGTGTCGGCCATCCCGGTATCCTCGCACGCAGGACGTCTGACGTGCTACGTGCCACGGTTACGTGCGACTTCTTCAAGCGTGCCACGTGCGACGTTCACGTGCGACGTGCGGCGTTGCGTCGTGCCCACGCTGCGACCGTGTCCATGATGCGCGACAGCACCGGTTCCTGTCGCGCAGCTCCACCTGGAACTTTGAACGAGTGATCGCCGCCCTCGATCTCCTCGAGTTCCGCACTCTGCAGCGAGGGTAGCAAGTCGCGGATTTCGGTGCCGGAGCCGAACGCATCCCTGCTGCCCTGTACGAACAGCATCGGTTCGGTTATCGCCGGAAGATGCGCGTCGCGGCGCTGTTCAGGGCGTCCGGGCGGATGCAGTGGATAACCAAGGAACACGAGCCCGGCCAGCGGGCCCGATCCGGCCTGTGCGGCGACGTGAGACGCGATGCGTCCGCCCATCGACTTGCCGCCGATGTAGAGCGGCAGGCCGCCGAACCGCGAGCGGCCGGTCGCCATCGCATCACGCCACGCGCTCTCGAGGGCGGGAGCCCGGTCGGGGACTTTGCGGCCGGCGGCCATGTACGCGAAGTCGAAGGTAGCCGTCGACAGCCCGCGCTCCGCCAACCCGGTGGCGACGCGGACCATGAACGGACTCATCTGTCCCGCGCCCGCGCCGTGCGCCAGCAGCAGCGCGCCGAAGGGCTTGTCGCTGGGGTACACTTTCAGTTCCACGCGGCCAGTATAGGCCGCCGCTAACCCTTCTCAGGCGAGTGTCCCATGCGCTCACAATCAGACTTCTTCCTTCGCATCGTCGTGAATGCGATCGCCTTGCTCGGGCTGACCACGCCGGCGCTGGCACAGCGGCTGCCGGGGAACGTGACGCCGAGTCACTACGACATCGCACTCGAGCCGAATCTCGCAAACGCGACCTTTGCCGGCACCGAGCGCATCACGGTGAAGCTGGAGCGGCCAGCGAAGACGATCACGTTGAATGCCGCCGAGATCACGTTCGACGCGGTCAGCGTGGTCTCGGGTGGCAGCAGCCAGACCGCCAAGGTGGCGCTCGATCCGGCGCGGGAGCAGGCGACGTTCACCCTGACGCGTGAGATCCCGGCCGGCGAGGCGCAAATAGACCTGAAGTACAAGGGCGTCCTGAACGATCAGCTCCGGGGGTTGTATCTCAGCCAGGCGAACAATCGCCGGTACGCGGTGAGTCAGCTCGAGGCCACCGACGCGCGCCGGATGTTCCCGTCGTTCGACGAGCCGGCGTTGAAGGCGACGTTCAAGCTTGCCGCGACGATCGACAGGAACGACCACGCGATCTCGAACGGCGCCGTTGTTTCCGATCAGCCCGGGCCCGGCACCGGCAAGCACACCGTGACATTCGAGACCACCCCGAAGATGTCCACATATCTCGTCGCGCTGGCGGTCGGGGATTTCGTCTGTTCCGCCGGAAACGCTGACGGCATTCCGATCCGGGTCTGCGCCACGCCGGACAAGAAGGGCCAGACCGGGCTGGCGCTCGAAGCCGCCGCCGAAGTGATGCGGTACTACAACAAGTATTACCAGGTGAAGTATCCGTTCAAAAAACTGGACGTCGTCGCGGTGCCGGACTTCGCCGCGGGCGCGATGGAGAACACCGCCGCAATCTTCTATCGAGAGACGGACCTCCTTGCCGACCCGAAGGGAGCCTCGGTGAAGGTGCGCCGTGACATCGCCAGCATCCTCGCGCACGAAATGGCGCACCAGTGGTTCGGGGATCTCGTCACGATGCGCTGGTGGGACGACATCTGGCTGAACGAGGGGTTCGCGACCTGGATGGCGAGCAAGCCTTTGAAGGCGTGGAAGCCCGACTGGCACATGGAACTCGAGGAGGTGAAGTCGAACCAGAAGGCCATGGCCGTCGACTCGCTGGAGACCACCAGGCCCATTCGTTTCAAGGTCTCCACCCCGCCCGAGATCAGCGAGGTCTTCGACGCCATCGCCTACGAAAAGGGGGCTGCCGTCCTGCGGATGGTCGAGTCGTGGGTGGGCGAAGAGGCATTCAGGAAAGGCGTGAACGCATATATCGAGAAATATAAATACAGCAATGCCGCCGCCGAGGATTTCTGGGGCACGTTGACGGCCAGCACCGGAAAGCCCGTCGACCGGGTCATGGCCGGCTTCGTCGATCAGCCCGGAGTTCCGCGGATCGATGCGGCGCTCAAGTGCACCGAGGGCCGCGGCGTCGCGAGCGTCGGCCAGGAGAAGGCTGCCGCCGGATCCGCGGACGGCCTCGGCTGGACGGTCCCGGTCTGCACCCGGACCCCGGACGGGAAGACGTCGTGTGCGGTCGCCGCCGGCAGTCCCGCATCCATTCCCCTCGAAACCTGTCCCGAATGGGTCTTCGCCAACGCCGGCGCTCGCGGCTACTACCGCGTGGTGAACCCGCCGGCAGCGCTCCGCACCCTGGCGGCGAATCTGAAGTCGCTCGAGGCTGCCGAACGGCTCGCCCTCATCGCCGACGAGTGGGCGCTGGTACTGAAGCGCCGCCACGACATCGCGTCGTTCATGGATGTGGCCGCCGGATTCAACACCGAGCAGAGCGCAGCCGTCGTCGAGACACTCGTCGGGTCCTTGAAGCAGGTCGGCGACAACCTGACCACTCCGGCCTCTCGGCCCGCGTACCGGGCCTGGCTCGCCGGGTTGCTCGGTCCCGGGTTGGCGCAGGTCGGCTGGTCGCCTGCGGCATCGGAATCCGACGACACGCGTGCGCTTCGGGCGTGGCTGGTGGCGGCGCTCGGCGAGACGGGCGCAGATCCCGCCGTCATCGCGAAATCGCGCAGCCTGGTCCTCGAGGAGCTGGCGAAGCCCGGCAGCATCGAATCGACGCTGTTGAACGAGGCGGTGACCGTGGCTGCACGGCACGGTGATGCCGAGTTGTACAACAAGTACGTTGCGCGGAGTCGCGCCGCCCAGAACCCGGAGGAACATTACCGGTACGCCTACGGGCTGACTGACTTCAGCGATCCGGCACTGGTTCGCAAGACCATGGACTACATCCTCGGGCCCGAGGTGCGCAGCCAGGACACGAAACTGCTGGTTGCGTCGCTTCTCAGGAATCCTGAAACGCGACAGCTCTCGTGGCCGCTCGTGCGGGATCGCTGGGCCGAGGTGCAGAAGAAAAGCGGCGACCTGGTGTTCGGCGGTAACGGTGTGGTGATCGCCGCGCTCGGCACGTTCTGCGACAACCGGACGCGCCAGGACGTGGCGAAGTTCTTTGCCACGCACAAGGTTCCGGACGCCGCGAGGACGCTGCAGCAGACGCTCGAGCGCATCGACGAATGTTCGGCGCTGACGACGACGCAACCTGCCACGCTGACGACGTGGCTTGCGGCCCACAAGCGCGGTGCGGCGGACCGGTCGTCGTCGGGGGAGATGCAGCCATGACATCGCACATGCGCAGGACCGTGCTTCCGCTCGTCATCATCGGCCTCGCCATCGTGCCCGCGGCCGCGCAGCGCGCCGCCACCGGGCAGCAGCCGGGAGCTCCGGCGAGCACCTCGGGGATCGATCCGGCAGCCCTGGACACCAAGGCCGATGCCTGCACGGACTTTTACCAGTACGCCTGCGGCGGCTGGATGGCCAGCCATCCGCTCCCGGCCGATCAGTCGCGATACGGCAGATTCGACGAGCTGCAGGAGCGCAACAACGCCGTCCTGCGCGACATCCTCGAAGCCGCGTCAACCTCGCCGGGCGATCCGGACGCCACGAAGATCGGCGACTACTACGGCAGTTGTATGGACGAAGCCGCGATCGCGGCGAAGGGGACCACCCCGCTGAAGCAGGATGCGGATCGAATCGCGGCGCTCGGCGGCCCTGCCGACCTGCCACCGCTCGTCGCCGATCTTCACCGCAAGGGTGTGAGCGTTCTCTTCCGATTCGGTTCGACGCCCGACTTCAAGAACGCCTCGTCGGTCATCGCCGCAACCGGCCAGGGCGGGTTGGGGCTGCCGGACCGCGATTACTACGTGAAAGACGACGCGAATGCGCAGAAGCTGCGGGCGGAGTACACCGCGCATGTCGGACGCATGTTGCGGCTTGCCGGGGATGCGCCGGCCATCGCCGACGAAGGCGCACAGGCGGTCATGCGAATCGAGACGGCGCTGGCGAAGGCGGCGCTCGATCGCGTCACCCGCCGCACCCCGGCGAACGTGTACCACAAGATGCCGCTCGACGAAGTCAAGGCGCTGATGCCGGCGTTCAACTGGACGGTGTACCTGCGCGAGGTCCAGGCGGGCGGCGTCGACGTCGTCAACATCAGCGAGCCGGACTTCATGCGGGCCGTCAACCAGGTGGTCACGTCGACGCCGCTCGCGGACATCAAGACCTATCTGAGATGGCATCTTCTCGACGCCACCGCCGAGTTCCTGCCTCCCGCCTTCGTCGACGAGAACTTCGCGTTCCGGCGCACGCTCACGGGGGCGAAGGAGCTGCGACCGCGCTGGAAGCGCTGCGTCGATTTCACGGATGAGGACCTGGGCGAAGTCGTCGGCAAGGCCTACATCGCCCGTGCGTTCGGACCGGAAGGCAAGGAGCGCACGGTGAAGATGGTCGAGGCCATCGAGCGCGCGATGGGCCGCGATATCGAGTCACTCGCGTGGATGTCCGACGCGACCCGCAAGCAGGCAGCGGTGAAGCTGGCTGCGGTCGCGAACAAGGTCGGTTACCCGGACAAATGGCGCGACTACACCGCGCTCAAGATCGTGCGCGGCGACGCGCTCGGCAACTCGCAGCGCGCCAATGAATTCGAGTTCGCGCGCCAGCTCGGCAAGATCGGCAAGCCGGTGGACAAGACCGAGTGGCGGATGACGCCGCCGACGGTCAATGCGTACTACAACCCGCTCGAGAACAACATCAACTTCCCGGCCGGCATTCTGCAGCCGCCTTTCTTCAACAAGGCGGCGGACGACGCGGTCAACTTCGGGGCGGCGGGCGCGGTCGTCGGCCACGAGCTGACGCACGGGTTCGACGACCAGGGCCGGCAGTTCGATGCCGAGGGCAATCTGCGCGACTGGTGGACGCCGGCCGACGCGCAAGGCGTTCGAGGAGCGTGCGGCCTGTATCGCCAACCAGTATTCGGGCTATACCACCGTCGCCGACGTAAAACTGAACGGCAAGCTGACGCTCGGTGAGAACGTGGCGGACAACGGCGGTCTGCGACTCGGCTGGATGGCCCTGATGGACAGCGTCGCGACCAGGCCGCTCGGGCCGGCGGACGGATTCTCGCCGGAGCAGCGCTTCTTCATCGGCTGGGGGCAGTTGTGGTGTGAGAACAAGACCGACGAAAGCGCCCGCATGCGCGCGACGACCGATGCCCACTCCCCGGGCCGCTACCGGGTCAACGGGGTGGTGTCGAACTTCCCCGAATTTCAGAAGGCGTTCGGCTGCGCGGCGGCGAGCCCAATGGTCAATGCGCAGGCGTGCCGCGTGTGGTGAGGTCGGCGCCGCGGTCGAACCTTGCGCTTATGAATCAATACATGTAGATTAGTAGATATGCATGCCGCACCCGCGGTGTTCCGGCTGCTCGGCGACGAGGTGCGGCTCCGGCTGCTGCGCCTCCTGTCGCAGGAGCGGCTGAACGTCACGGAGCTGACCGGCATACTGGGCCTGGCGCAGTCCGGCGTGTCGCGCCACCTCGGCCTGCTCAAGGACGCCGGGCTGATTGCGGAAGAACGCGAGGCCGGCTTCACCTATTACCGCATCCCCGCCGCGCTCCGCGACGGCCAGAACGGCTTCGGGCCTCTGTGGCCGCTGCTCGACTCACACTTCCACGCAATCGGCGCGACCGCGGAGGGGCGGGCAGACGATGCGCGGCTCGAGGAAGTGCGTCGCGTCCGGAAAGAAAACTTCGAGGTGCATGCGGGTCCGGATACGAAGGAGCGGCAGCTCGTTCCCGGGCGGAGCTGGGCGGCGTGGGCGCGAGCGCTTGGACACCTGCTGCCGCCGGTGCGAGTCGCCGATCTCGGCTGCGGCGAGGGCTACCTGACCGTGGAAACCAGCCGCTGGGCCACTCGCGTCATCGCGGTCGACCGGGCCCCCGAGGTGCTTGAAGCGCGCCCGATCGCTGGCCTCGCGCCGGAAGGTCACGAACGTCATCTGGAAGCAGGGGAACCTGGAAAAGCTGCCCCTGCGCGACGAGAGCGTCGACATTGCCCTGTTCTCACAGGCGCTGCACCACGCCGACGACCCGGTCGTGGCGATGCGTGAGGCGGTCCGCATCCTCGTGCCTGGCGGTCGCGTGCTGGTGCTCGATCTGCGCGAACACTCCGAGGTATGGGTTCGTGACCGCCTCGGCGACAAGACGCTCGGGCTTCAGCGACCAGCGTCTCGCCCGCCTCCTCGCCGATGCGGGCCTGGACGATGTCAGGATCACCACGGGAGCTCGCAAGAGCGGCGATCCGTTCACTGTGCTGATTGCCAGCGGCAGGAAGCCGGACCCGGCGGCCGCACCATCAGGCGACACGCATCCACGCGCGAAGACGCGCGGGCGCCGTCCGCTCCAGGCCGGCGCCGGCCCGGTCCCGGTCATGAGCTGCGACCCGACACCAACGAGATCATCAGAATGAACAGCCCTGTATTCGACACGCTGCGATCGCTCCTCGAACGCCGGATCCTCATCATCGACGGCGCGATGGGGACGATGATCCAGCGGCACAAGCTGACGGAAGCGGACTTCCGCGGCCCGCGATTCGCCGCACATCCGTGCGATCTGAAGGGCGACAGCGACGTCCTCGTGCTCACGCGCCCTGACGTCATCAGCTCGATCCATCACGAGTACCTGGCGGCCGGGGCGGACATCATCGAGACGAACACGTTTGGCGGCACGGCGGTCGCGCAGGCGGACTATTCGCTCGACGCGTTCGCCTACGAGATCAACGTCGAGGGCGCGCGGCTGGCACGGGAAGCGGCCGATGCGTGGACGGCGAAGACGCCCGACCGCCCGCGGTTCGTCGCCGGGGCGATGGGACCGACTAACCGCACCTTGTCGATCTCGCCGGACGTCAACAACCCGGCGTTCCGCGCCATTTCGTTCGACGGGCTTCGCGCCGCGTTCGAAGTGCAGGTGCGCGGCCTGATCGACGGCGGCGCCGACGTGCTCCTGCTCGAGACCATCTTCGACACGCTCGGCGCCAAGGCGGCGATTGTCGCGATCGAGAACGTCTTCGAGGAGAAGGGCGTCCGGCTGCCGCTGATGATCTCGGTCACGATCACGGACCGAAGCGGCCGCACGCTGTCAGGCCAGACCGTCGACGCGTTCTACGTCTCGATCCGGCACGCGCAGCCGTTCAGCGTCGGCATCAACTGCGCCCTCGGCGCGCGCGACATGCGCCCGTACATGGCGGAGCTCGCGCGCATCGCCGAATGCTACGTGACCAGCTACCCGAATGCCGGTCTGCCCAACGCCTTCGGCGAATACGACGAACAACCACCGGAAACCGCCGCGCTGCTCAAGGATTTCGCGACGAGCGGGTTCGTCAACATGCTCGGCGGCTGCTGCGGCACGACGCCGGAGCACATCGCCGCGGTCGCACAGGCGGTCGAGGGCGTGGCCCCACGGCCGCTGCCGTCACGTTCGTCAGTCGCAGCGCCAGCGGCCGCCGGGCGCCGGGCCCAGGCTCCGCCCAGGCGTCCAGCCCCGAGGGGCTCTCCCAGTTCTCGGGTCTCGAGGTCCTGACGATCCGCCCGGACAGCAACTTCCAGATGATCGGCGAGCGGACCAACGTCACCGGCTCGGCCAAGTTCGCCCGCCTGATCAAGTCGGGTAACTACACCGAGGCGGTCAGCGTCGCGGTCGAGCAGGTGCGCGGCGGCGCCAACATGATCGACGTCAACATGGACGAAGGCATGCTCGATTCCGAGCAGGCGATGACGACGTTCCTGAACTTCATCGCCACCGAGCCGGAAATCGCGCGCGTGCCGGTGATGATCGACAGCTCGCGCTGGACAGTGCTCGAGGCCGGGCTGAAATGCGTCCAGGGCAAGGGTGTCGTCAACTCGATCAGCCTGAAGGAAGGGGAGGACGACTTCCTTCACAAGGCGCGCACGGTCCGCCGCTACGGCGCCGGGGTCGTGGTGATGGCGTTCGACGAGACCGGCCAGGCGGACACGGTCGAGCGGAAGGTGCAGATCTGCCAGCGGGCGTACAAGCTCCTCGTCGAGCAGGCCGGCTTCGATCCGACCGACATCATCTTCGATCCCAACATCCTCGCCATTGCCACCGGGCTCGAGGAGCACAACGACTACGCGGTCAATTACATCGAGGCGCTGAAGATCATCAAGGCGACCTGCCCGGGAGTGAAGATCAGCGGCGGCGTCAGCAACCTGTCGTTTTCGTTCCGCGGCAACGACGTCGTGCGCGAAGCGATCCATTCCGCGTTCCTCTACCATGCGATCAAGGCCGGCATGGACATGGGCATCGTCAACGCCGGCCAGCTGATCGTGTACGAGGACATCCCGAAGGATCTGCTCGAGCACGTCGAGGACATCATCTTCAACCGCCGTCCTGACGCGACCGAGCGGCTGGTCCAGTTCGCGGATCGGGTCAAGGGATCGGGAACGAAGCGCGAGCTCGATCTCGCGTGGCGGGACGCGACCGTCGAAGCGCGGCTGTCGCACGCGCTGGTTCACGGCGTCGTCGACTTCATCGAGGCCGACGTCGAGGAGGCCCGCCACAAGTACGAGGAGCCGCTGCACATCATCGAAGGCCCGCTGATGGACGGCATGAAGGTCGTCGGCGACCTGTTCGGGGCGGGCAAGATGTTCCTGCCGCAGGTGGTCAAGAGCGCCCGGGCGATGAAGAAGGCGGTCGCCTACCTGCTGCCCTACATGGAGGAGCGCAAGCGGCTGACCGGGGCGAACACCGCGCAGGGCCGCGTGCTGATGGCGACGGTCAAGGGCGACGTTCACGACATCGGCAAGAACATCGTCGGCGTCGTGCTCGGCTGCAACAACTACGAAGTCATCGATCTCGGCGTCATGGTGCCGGCGGCGAAGATCCTGGACGCTGCGATCGAGCTCGAGGCGGACATCATCGGCCTGAGCGGTCTCATCACGCCGTCACTCGACGAGATGGCGTTCGTCGCGCGGGAGATGACCCGCCGCGGGTTTACGACACCGCTGATGATCGGCGGTGCGACGACGAGCAAGCAGCACACGGCGGTGAAGATCGCGCAGGAATACAGCGGCCCCGTCGTCCACGTCCTCGACGCGTCACGCGCAGTCGACGTGGTCTCGAATCTGATCGGCGGCAATCGCGCGGAATTCGATGCAGGCGAACAGGGTCACGCAGGCGGAGATTCGCGAGAGCTACGCCACCCGCCGGCAGAAGCCGCTGCTGACCTATGCCGAAGCCCGCGCCAACCGGCATGACGATCGACTGGGACGACCACGTCATCGCCTCGCCATGGTTCGTCGGGCGACGGTACCTGGACGATGTGCCGCTCGCCGAGATCGCAAGATACATCGACTGGACGTTCTTCTTCTCCGCGTGGGAGCTCAAGGGGCGCTTTCCCGCCATCCTCGAGCACCCGACCTACGGCGCCGCCGCACGCGAGGTGTACGACAATGCCCGGACGCTGCTGAAGCAGATCATCGACGACCAGCTTCTTGCGGCCAGGGGCGTGTACGGGTTCTGGCCCGCGAACACCATCGGCGATGACATCGTCGTTTATGCCGACGACTCGCGCCGCGTGGAGCTCACGCGGCTGCCGATGCTGCGCCAGCAGGAAGTGATCGCGGACCGTCGGCCGAACCGGTCGCTCGCTGATTTCATCGCCCCGATTGAGACCGGAGTGCCCGACTACATCGGTATGTTTGCCGTCACCGCGGGTCTCGGCGCCGAGGATCTCGCGCGAAGCTTCGAACGGGATCACGACGACTACAACGCCATCATGGTGAAGGCGCTCGCCGACCGCCTGGCGGAAGCATTTGCCGAGTACGTGCACGCGAAGGCGCGCCGGGACTGGGGTTACGGCGAGAAAGAGCAGTTGTCGAACGAGGACCTGGTCGCCGAAAAGTATCGTGGCATCCGGCCAGCCTACGGCTACCCGGCGTGCCCGGACCATACCGAAAAGCGCAAGCTGTTCGACGTGCTCGACGCCGAACGACAGGGCCTGACGCTGACCGAGAGCTTCGCGATGCTTCCGGCCGCGTCCGTGAGCGGACTCTATTTTTCACACCCCGAGGCGAAGTACTTCAACGTCGGGCGTATCGGGCGGGATCAGCTCGAGTCCTACGCCGAGCGCAAGGGCGAGTCGATCGAAACCGCGGAGCGGTGGCTGGCGCCGAATCTTGCGTACGATCCGGCGGAACTCGGCGTCAAGTGCTGAGCACGCAGAAAAGTCGTAGGTTTTAGGTTTTAAGGGTTGTACGGGCTATAGGTCGGGTCGTACGTTCTAGCGGTTGTAAGTCGGGTGACACCCGAACGTTCAACCGTAGAACGTAAAACCTGAAACCTAAAACCTGACGTACAACCCTCTAAAACCCTATAACCCTAAAACTCTACTCTTGTCAGGCCGTTGCGACCGCGAGCGCCTGATTGATGTCCTCGAGGATGTCGTCGATGCCCTCGATCCCGACGCAGAGACGAATCATGTCAGGCGTGACGCCTGCCCCCTTCAGTTCGGCCTCGGTGAGCTGACGGTGCGTGGTCGACGCCGGGTGGGCGGCCAGCGACTTGGCGTCGCCGATGTTGACGAGCCGCTTGAACATCTTGAGCGCGTCGTAGAACTTCACGCCCGCCTCGAAACCTCCCTTGATGCCGAACGTCAGCAGCGCTGACGGGCGCCCCTTCGTGTACTTCTGCGACAGCTGGTAGTACGGCGAGGACTTCAAGCCAGCATAGTTGACCCACTTCACGGCGGAATGCTTTTCGAGGTGATTCGCCACCGCCATCGCGTTCGAGACGTGACGCTCCATCCGCAGCGGCAGCGTCTCGATCCCCTGCAGGAAGAGGAACGCATTGAACGGGCTCATCGAGGAGCCGGTGTTCCGGAGCGGCACCGTCCGGGTCCGGCCGATGTACGCCGCCGGCCCGAGCGCCTCGGTGTAGACGACGCCGTGATACGCCGGTTCGGGGTTGTTCAGCATCGGGAACCGGGCCTTGTGTTCCGCCCAGGGAAACTTGCCCGAGTCGACGATGATGCCGCCGATCGAGTTGCCGTGGCCGCCCATGTACTTCGTCAGCGAGTGCACGACGATGTCGGCGCCGAACTGGATCGGTTTCATCAGCACCGGCGTCGGCACGGTGTTGTCGACGATCACCGGCACGCCCTTCTTGTGTGCCATCGCCGTGATCGCCTCGAGGTCCGGGATGTTGCCGGCAGGGTTGCCGATCGTCTCGCAGAACACCGCGGCGGTCTTGTCGTCGATGAGCGCACCGAGGGCTGCCGCGCTGTCGTCCCTGGCAAAGCGGACCTCGATGCCCTGGCTCGGGAGCTGGTGGGCGAAGAGCGTGTAGGTCCCGCCGTAGAGCAGCGGCACCGAGACGATGTTGCTGCCGGCGTTGGCGATCGTCAGGATCGAGTAGTTGGTCGCGGCGCTGCCTGAGCTCAGTGCCAGCCCTGCCAGCCCGCCTTCGAGCGCGGCAACCCGCTGTTCGAGCACGTCGTTGGTCGGGTTCATGATCCGGGTGTAGATGTTCCCGGGCACGACCAGGTTGAACAGGTCGGCGCCGTGCTGGGCATTGTCGAACTCGTAAGCAACGGTCTGGTAAATCGGCACCGCGACTGCCTTGGTCGTCGGGTCGGTGGTATAGCCCGCGTGTACTGCCAGCGTTTCATCCTTCATCGGTCTCTTGCTCCCTCACTCAAAGGTGCGTGTCGTGGTGTGACGTCAGACTGTCCAGCGGTCGGCGCGGATCGATCCCCTCACGGAACGGCAGGCGTCGGTCAGAGTTCGTCAGTTGATAGACCAACCCCAGCCACTTGTCAAAGATCGCCCTGGCGGTGTCGGTCCACGTGTTGTCGAGAAAGGGCGCGACCTCCGCTTCAGGAAACTCCGGCAGCGGCGCCACCGGCCTCGTGGGTGCGGTGGGCGCTCTCGAGATACCGCGCGATCACCGCGGCGGCCGCGTCCGAGATGTAGTGTTCGGGAAATGGCGGCAGATCGCGCTCGCGATTGAAGTAGCGCAACACCTCGCGCTTGTACTCCTTGAGCAGACTGTTGGCGTCGTATTCAGGGTGGCCCTGGAAGTAGACACGGCGGAACTGGTCGTCGCTCACGGCCGCGTGCACGCCGGCTTCGGCGCTCTCGACCAGGATGGTGAAGCCTGCCTCCTCGAACTGCTCGCGGGTGATCGTGTTGTAGCGCGAGTGCGGCACGTCGAAACGCGTGTTGACGCCGCGCAGCAGCGGATGTCGCGGCGCGACGACGCGGTGGCTGTACACGCCCCACTGCTTGCGCGGCAGCGGTCGACGGTCGACCCGGTGCAGGAACTTCATCAGGGCGTGCGTCGACAGGCATGAGCAGAGCACCGAGGTGACGTTGTCGCTGGCCCAGCCGATGACTTCGGTCAGCGGCTGGTAGAACGGCTCGAGGTCGAGTCGCGGGTTCGCCACGTTGGCGCCGGTTACGATCAGTGCGTCAAGGCCGTCCGAATGGAGCGACGCGATGTCTTCGTAGTGGCGGCCGATATAAGCCTGGGTGGCAGCGCCGCGCGGCAGGCCGGGGACGGTGAAGCAGTGGACGTAGAAGTGCACCGGCTGGCTGGAGCCGCCGACCAGGCGCATGAACTGCTGTTCAGTCACCTGGAATGCCGCATCCGGCATCATGTTGAGAAGCCCGACGTGCAGGGCGCGAACGTCCTGGCCGCGGGCGTCGTCCAGCGCAAGGACGGTCTGCCCTTCGCGCCGCAACTCGCGGAATGTCGGCAACGATGAGTGCTCGACGAGCGGCATCTCTGCTCGTGTGGATTATACGAGGCCGGACCTGCCGGAGGTCCAACCCCTGCGGCTCTTCCGCGGGACTGAAACTGCCATCGACACCGATTCGGCGACGGCGGCGCGGTATAATCGGAGCTTCCCTTCCAAGTCATTCACGGCCATGTCTTTCGCCCTCTTCCACCCTCTCGTCCGCGAGTGGTTTGCCGCCGCACTGGGGGCCCCGACCGCCGCGCAGCACCGTGGCTGGGAATCCATTGCGAGCGGACGGCACACGCTGATCGCCGCGCCGACCGGCTCGGGAAAGACCCTCGCGGCGTTCCTGTCTGCGATCAACGATCTGCTCGAGGAGGGCCTCAGGGGAGCCCTGCCCGACGAGGTTCGCGTGCTCTACGTCTCGCCGCTCAAGGCGCTGAGTGCAGACATCCACAAGAACCTGGCCGAGCCCCGACTCGGTATCGACGCGCTCGCCGAGGCCGCTGGTATTCCGGCGCCAACAATCACGGCCGCGGTGCGCACGGGCGACACGACGCCGTCGGAACGGGCCGCCATGGTCCGAACGCCGCCGCACATCCTCGCCACTACACCCGAGTCGCTGTATCTGCTGCTGACGTCGGAGCGCAGCCGGCACATGCTCCGCACCGTCCGGACGGTGATCGTGGACGAGATCCACGCGGTCATCGGCACACGGCGCGGCGCCCACCTGGCACTCTCGCTCGAGCGTCTTGCCGGCATCGTCGAGCGGCCGCTGCTGCGCCTCGGCCTGTCGGCGACTCAGACGCCGATTGACGAGGTCGCCCGGTTCCTCACCGCTGGCGACGAAGCCGGCTGCACCATCGTCGACGAGGGGCACCGCCGCGCGATCGACCTCGCGGTCGAGATGCCGAGGTTCGACGCTCGACGCCGTGATGTCGAACGAGATCTGGGAGGAGTACTACGACCGCCTGACGGCGTTGATCGCCGCGCATCGCACCACGCTCGTGTTCGTGAACACGCGGCGCATGGCCGAACGGCTCGCGCGGCACCTGAGCGACAGGCTGGGTGAGGATGCCGTGACCGCGCACCACGGCAGCCTGTCGAAGGAGAAGCGGCTCGACGCCGAAACGCGGCTGAAGACCGGCCGCCTGAAAGCACTGGTGGCCACCGCGTCACTCGAGCTCGGCATCGACATCGGACACGTCGATCTTGTCTGCCAGATCGGGTCTCCGCACCGCATCTCGACATTGCTGCAGCGCGTCGGGCGTTCGGGACACTCGATCGCGGGCCTGCCGAAAGGACGCGTGTTCCCGGTCTCCCGCGATGACCTGATCGAGTGCGCGGCGCTCCTTCGATCGATCCGGCGCGGTGTCCTCGATGCCATCGTCACCCACGATGCACCGCTCGACGTGCTGGCGCAGCAGATCGTTGCGGAATCGGCGTGCCGCGACTATTCCGAAGACGAGCTCTTTGCGCTGGTCACGCGTGCCTGGCCGTACCGCGCGCTGACTCGGGATGCGTTCGACGCCGTACTGCAGGATGACAGCGGAGGGGTTCGCCACCCGCCGCGGGCGGCGGGCAGCGCTCGTCCACCGCGACGAGATCAACCAGAACCGTGCGTGGACGACGGGGTGCGAGGCTGCTGGCGCAGACGTCGGGCGGGGCGATTCCGGAGGTCGCCGACTACCGCGTCGTCCTCGATCCGGGCGACACGTTCATCGGCACCCTGAACGAGGACTTTGCGATCGAGAGCAGTGCCGGTGACGTGTTCCAGCTGGGTAACGCATCGTGGCAGGTGCTGCAAGTCAGCTGGTGGCGATGTTCGCGTCGCGGACGCGAAAGGGCGGCCGCCGACGATTCCGTTCTGGCTCGGCGAGGCGCCGGCGCGAAGCGACGAACTGTCGCGCGCCCTGAGCGACCTGCGAGTGGACGCCGACAGGAAACTTGACGACCCGGACGTCGCGACCGGGGACCTGATCGCCTGGATGACCGCGGAAACCGGCCTGCACCAGGAGTGCCGCGGAACAGGCTGTCGCCTATCTGATGGAGGGGCGCCGGGCGCTGGGTGTGATTCCGTCGCAGGAGACACTGGTCCTCGAGCGGTTCTTCGACGAGTCGGGCGGCATGCAGATGGTCCTGCACGCTCCGTTCGGCAGCCGCATCAACAAGGCGTGGGGCCTCGCTCTGCGGAAGCGCTTCTGCCGTCAGTTCAATTTCGAGCTCCAGGCGGCGGCGACCGAGGATGCGCTGATGCTGTCGCTCGGGCCGCAGCACTCGTTTCCGCTGGCGGACGTGTTCCGCTACCTCCATCCCGAGACCGACGCGCGACGTGCTGGTGCAGGCGTTCCTCGACGCGCCGGTGTTCAAGACCCGGTGGCGATGGAACACGACCGTCTCCCTCGCCGTGCCGCGGCGCCGCGGCGGACGCAAGGTCGCGCCGCAGCTGCAACGGATGCTGGCCGACGATCTCATGGCCGCGGTGTTTCCAGACGCGGCCGCGTGCCTCGAGAACATCCCGGGTGACCGCGAGATCCCCGATCACCCGCTGGTCAGCCAGACGGTCCGCGACTGCCTCGAAGAGGCGATGGACTTCGACGGGCTGCGCGCGCGTGCTCGGGCGAATCCATCGCGGCGAGCGTCCGCCTGATCGCCCGCGACACTCCCGAGCCCTCGTTCTTCGCCCACGAAATCCTGAACGCCAAACCGTACGCCTTCCTGGACGATGCGCCGCTCGAGGAACGCCGGAGCCACGCGGTTCAGTCCAGGCGGACGACCGATCCCGCCAGCTCCGGAGATCTCGGCGCGCTCGATCCGGACGCCATCGCACGTGTTCGCGACGAAGAGCGGCCCGACCCGCGCGACGCCGACGAACTCCACGATGCGCTGCTCACCGCGGCGTTCCTGACCGAAGCGGATCTCCGGAGGTCGAGCCCGACTCACCTGCAGCAGCTCGTGACGATGCAGCGGGCGGGCACGATGGATGTCGCCCGCGCGCCCGGCGAGCAGGCCGCCTCCCGCTTGTCTTCGCCGCGGAGCGTCTTCCCGAGCTCCGCGCCATCCATGCGCACGCGCCGGTCACCGGCAATCCGGCACCGCCGCCGTCCCGTCTGGCAAAGTCCTGGACGCGCGCGGACGCGGTCGCGGAGGTGTTGCGCGGCAGGCTCTCCATCACCGGCCCGGTCACCGCGGAGGCCCTTGCCCGCTCGCTCGGCGTGCCGACCAGCGAGGCGGACGGCGCGCTGCTCGTGCTCGAATCAGAAGGGGTCGTGCTGCGCGGCCGATTCACTCCAGGCACCCGGGAGCTCGAGTGGTGCGACCGGACGCTGCTCGCGCGGATCCATCGCTACACCCTCCATCGGCTCCGGGCGGAGATCGAGCCGGTCAGCCCCGCTGATTTCATGCGCTTCCTGTTTCGCTGGCAGCACCTCGAGTCGTGTGCGAAACTCACGGGGCTCGACGGGCTCCGCGAAATCGTCGGCGATGCTCGACGGCTTCGAGCTCAACGCCGGCGCCTGGGAGCGCGCCGTCCTGCCGTCGCGTCTGGACCGCTACGAGCCGTCGATGCTCGACATGCTCTGCCTGTCCGGCGAGGTCGGATGGGGACGCCTTTCTGCCGATCCCATCGCCGGGATCGCCTGCCCGCGGCGCTCGTGCCGGCGACACCCATCGCACTCTTCCTGCGTGAGCACGCCGGAGCGTGGCAGGCGCTGCGGTCGTTCGGCGGAGAATCACCGCTGCTGACGGAGCATGCGCGCGCCGTCCTGTCGGTGCTGCATTCGCGCGGTGCATCCTTCTTCGGGGACCTTGCGACCCGCTGCAGCCTGGACCCGGATCAACTTCGCCATGCGGTCGGCACACTCGTCGCCTGCGGCCTCGCAACGTCGGATGGATTCTCAGGACTGCGGGCACTCGTGTGGCAGGCGAACGGCCGGCCGGCGCGAGTGGATCGGCGCGCGAGCTTCGCGGGACGCTGGACCGCCGTCGCGAGTGACACCATCATGTCGGACGTGCGCGAAGCCGCGGTCGAGACCCAGGCACTGGCGCTCCTCCGGCGCTACGGGATCGTCTACCGCAGGCTCCTGACGAGGGAGACCAATGCGGCGACATGGCGTGAACTCGCGCGCATTTACCGTCGGCTCGAAGCACGAGGGGAGATTCGCGCCGGCCGGTTCGTCGCCGGCATGTCGGGCGAGCAGTTCGCGCTGCCCGAGGCGGTGGAGCGGCTGCGCGAAGTCCGCCGCACTCCGCCTGACGGCACTTTCATCACCATCAGCGCCGCCGACCCGCTCAACCTTGCCGGCATCGTGACCGCCGGCGATCGCATCCGTGCCGCGGGACGGACCCGCATCGTCTATCGTGACGGCGTGCCCGTCGCCGTCATGGAGGGTGATTTCGTCCGCGAGCTCTCGCCGCTGGATCCGGCGACTGCGGCGCGGTCGCACGCGCACTGCGCACGCGACGAACGCCGGCGCAGCTGGTCTGACGCGGCGGTTCTATAATCGCGCCCATGCGTACGCTCCTCCTTTTCCCGTTGTTCGCCGTCCTCCTCGGAGCCGCGCCGGCCCAGCGTGGCTCCCAGGCGCGGCCAAACCGGCGGGACCATTCAAGACGACGTTGACGCTGGCGGAGATGACCGGGAAGCAGGCGGTCGTCGTGACGTCCGCCGGCGAGTTCGTGATCGGATTGCGTCCGGATCTTGCGCCGAACCACGTCGGGTACTTCATCAAGCTGGCGAAGGAGGGAGCCTTCAACGGCACCATCTTCCACCGCGTGATTCGGCTGGCCATCATCCAGGGCGGCGACCCCTTGTCGAAGGATCCGGCGAAGGCGAAGCTTTACGGGACGGGCGGGCTCGGCGTCCTGGCGCCAGAGTTCAGCTCTGAGCGCGTGACGCGGGGAGCAGTTGCCGCTGTGCTCCAGCCGAACCGACCGGAAAGCGGAGGCGCCCAGTTCTTCGTCTGCGTCACCGATCAGCCCGCGCTCGATGGCAAGTACACGGTGTTTGGCCGGGTCGGCTGAAGGCATGGACGTGGTGCAGAAGATCTCGGAAGTGCCCGCGTCGCCGGAGGGTGTTCCATCCGAGCGCGTCGTCATCGAGTCGGTAACGATCAGGGACACGCCGCCGCCGGAGCCGGATCCGTTCTCGACGGAAAACGCCGCCGAGCTCGCGCACATCCGCGCCGTGCTCGACACCAGCGCCGGACCAATCACGATCGAGTTCTTTCCGGATCTCGCGCCCGAACACGTGCGTAACTTCCTCCGGCTGGCGCAATCGGGCGTGTACGACGGGACCGCGTTCCACCGCGTCGTCCGCGGGTTCGTCGTGCAGGGAGGCGCGTTGAACACACGCGGGCCGTTGACGGAAAAGCAGCAGTCGTACGTCAGGACGCTGCAGCCGGAGTTCAATGCGACAAAACACGTGAAGGGGATCATCTCGATGGCGCGCGGCGACGATCCGGCGAGCGCCATGACGTCGTTCTTCATCGTCACCGGCGATGCCAGTTCGCTCGACAACAAGTACACGGTGTTCGGGCGGGTCGTCGACGGCATGGCGGCGGTGGAGGCGATGGACCAGGCGCCGGTGAACGGCGAGAGCCCGGTGACGCGGCTCGAGCTGAAGAGCGTCCGGATCGTGCGCTAGCGATCGTGGCTTCCGCTCCGCTCGTAGCTTCCGCTCCGCTCGTAGCTTCCGCCCGCTCGGAGCTTCCGACCCGCTCGTAGCTTCCGCCTTTAGGCGGAAGAGGGCGGAAGAGGTCCGCTGCCTGGGCTGAACGTGGAACCCGAACCCGGAATCCGAACCCCGAACCTGGAGCCCCGAACCCCGAACCAGTCCATAATAGGGGTAACGGCCGATATGGCCGGGCCGCGATAGTCGCGGCTGTACGGAAGGGAAGACAGAACGTTTTGGCAGACACACGACTGAAGATCGCGGTTTTCATCGACTTCGACAACATTGAAATCGGGGTCAAGAGCACGCTGGGCGTGCAGTTCGACATCGGCGTCGTCCTCGAAGCGCTCAAAGAGCGCGGTGACGTCGTTTCGAAGATCGCCTACGGCGACTGGACGCGCGCGGGGGACTACAGCCGGTCGCTCACGCAGCACGCAACCAAGCTGGTTCAGCGGAACCTCACCCCGGGCGGCGACAAGAACGGCGCCGACATCAACCTTGCGCTCGATGCCCTCGAGATGGCGTTCACCCACGGGCACATCAACGCCTACGTGATCGTCGGCGGCGACAGCGATTTCATCACCCTCGTCGAAAAACTCAAGCAGTACGACAAGCAGATCTTTGTGGTCGGCGGCCGCGCCTTCACCAGCATGGTGATGCAGCGCAACTGCCACGAGTTCATCGCCTACGAGAACCTGGTGAACTCCGGACGCCGCTCGTCGGCCGATCGCGGACGGCCGAGCGGACCCGTCGCACAGACCTCGATCGAGGGGGCGGTGCCGCTCGTACGGCGCGCGCTCAAGGTGCTGAGCGATCGAGAGGTCTCACCGCAGCTCGGGTTGTTGAAGAGCACGCTGCTGCAACTCGACTCGACGTTCTCCGAACGCACGTACGGCGCCGGCAGCTTCCGCGACTTCGCGCAGAAGCTGGCCTCGGCGGGGCACGTGGCGCTTCGCGAGTCGGGGCGCAACGTGCTGGTGGAGCTGGCCGAGGGCAGCGTCGGCACGGCACCAGAGGAGCCGCGCGACTCGCGCCCGCAGCAGTACTCACAGCCGCAGTATTCGCAGCCGCAGCCTCGACGCGAAGCCGCGGATGCGCCGCAGGCAGCCCCCGCTGACACCGCAGCGACCAACGGCGGCGAGCCGGAGCCGCGGACGGCGGATGGGATCAGGGAAGTGCGGCGGCTGTTCCAGTCCGCCCAGAATCCGCCGCGGTGGCCGATGTATATCCGCCAGGCGAAGCAGTTCCTGCGCAACGTCGACGCCAGCTTCGACGAGAGGAAGTTCGGGTTCGCCAGTCTCGTCGACCTGTTGCGGGCCTGCCAGCGCGAGGGCCTCTTCCGAATCGAACGCGATCGGCAGGGTGTCATGCGCGTGTTCCCTGGCAACATCATGCAGGCGGCCGAACCGGGCGTCGCGGGAGTTGCGGGAGACGACGACAACCGCGGCAACGTCGCCGAGCCGGCGCCCGTCGAGGATGCGAGCGACGAATCGCCAGCGGCCCAATGGAGCGCGAGCGTCACGTCGGTCGAGACCGAAGTGGTCGAGGGTGCGGTCGTTCAGGAGATGAACGCCGAGCAACCCGTTCTCGACGGCGAAGCGACGATCGAGGAATCCGATGGCGGCACCCAAGCACCTGCGCCCGCCAAGGGACGCAGCCGCGGTGGCCGCGGCCGGGGTAAATCGGCGGGGGCAGCAAAGTCTGCGTCCGAGCCTCGCAGTGAGGGCCGACGGAAGTCCGGCGAAGGCGCGGCGCCCAAGACGCGCAAGACGCCGGCAAAACCGCGTGCGCCCCGGACCCGGACCCGGAAAGAAACTCCCGCGCTCTAACTCGTCACATCGTCCGCGTTGTCGCCGTCGAACAGCGGCAACGCGGGCTCGTCGTGGATTCCGCCGCTCGCATCAGCCAGGTTGTGGACGCTGACGCCGAGTAGCCGGACCGGCCGGTTCCCCGCCTCTGTCCGGTCCAGCAACGCCACCGCCCGTGCGGCGATGTCGTCCGCATCGCGCGTGGCCGGCGTTTTCGAATGGCTGCGGGTGATGGTGGTGAAGTCCGAATAGCGCACCTTGATCGTCACCGTCCGGCAGGTCAGGGTGCGGCGTTCGAGCCAGGCGGCGCCGCTCCGCGCCATCTCGTCGATCTCGGCGCGAATCTCGGCCACGTCCGTCAGGTCCTCGGAAAACGTGTTCTCGCTGCCCGACGATTTTGCCGATCGGTTCGGCACGACCGGTCGCTCGTCGATGCCGGCTGCGAGCTGGCGCAGCCAGTCGGCATTGGTTCCGACCGCCTCGCGCAAGGTCGCCGGGTCGGTCGAGCGCACGTGCACGAGCTTTTCGATGCCGCGCTCGCGCAGCCGCTGCGCGGTAACCGGACCCACGCCCCACAGCGCATCCACCGGGAGCTTCTGCAGGAACTGCTCGACGCGCTCAGGCGCAATCACGGTGAGCCCGTCGGGCTTCTTCCATGCAGACGCGATCTTCGCGAGGAACTTGTTGGGCGCGACGCCGGCCGACGCCGTGAGTCCGGTGGCCGCCCGGATTTCCACTTTCAGGCGCCTGGCGACATTCAGGCCGAGCACTTCACCCCAGCTGTTTTCGGTGACGTCGAGGTAGGCCTCGTCGAGCGACAACGGCTCCACGAGCGGAGTCACCGAGCGGAAAATTTCGAACACCGCCTGCGATGCCGCCTTGTAACGCGCGAAGTCGGGCCGCACGATCACCAGGGACGGGCACAGGCGCACCGCGCGCGACATCGGGATGGCCGATCGCACACCGAACGCGCGCGCCTCGTAGCTCGCCGCCGCCACCACCCCGCGATGTTCGGGCGATCCGCCGACGGCGACAGGAAGTCCGCGCAGCTCGGGCCGATCGCGCTGTTCGACCGACGCATAGAATGCGTCCATATCGACGTGAAGGATGCGCCGCATGCCGCATGCCGAGACTAGCACGCACGCGACGAGGGACTGGGGATTCGGGATCAGGGATCAGGGATCAGGGACTGGGGATCAGGACCAGGGAGTTGAACCGTAACCGCGGACGTGCCGTTGTGGCTTCCGCCTTCAGGCGGAAGAGAACGCTGACGCGGCGATCGTGTCGAAAGACGACGAAAGTGACGCTTTTTTGATTCAGACAATTTTGTTCGATTGCGCGCGCGTTCTGTCGAAGTTCGTCAGACCGCTTCAGACCCCTTGAAGCGCGACTCACCCGCGCAGATAATACGCATTCGCAGGTTTTCTCTTCATCATTTCTCCCAAGCTGTCGACGACGAAAGGACACAAAAATGGGTTCCGCTTCCTCCGGCCACGCCATTCGCAGCATCAGTGAGTGGGGTACGACGCTCAGCCAGCGACCCGTGACCGCCGCGAACAAGATGACCGACGATTTTGGCTCCCTCACGTTCAATGACGAGGTCCAGCGCGCGCGGCTGCCGAAGGACGTCTACCGGGCGCTGCGGCGCGCGGTCGCGCAGGGCGAAGGCCTCGACTCGTCGGTCGCCGACATCATCGCCAGCGCGCTGAAGGATTGGGCGGTCGAGCACGGCGCGACCCACTACACACACTGGTTCCAGCCGATGACCGGGATCACGGCCGAGAAACACGACAGCTTCCTTTCGCAGACCCCGGATGGCCGTGGCGTCGCCGAGTTCAATGGCAAGGAGCTCATCCGCGGCGAACCCGACGCCTCGAGCTTCCCGTCGGGCGGCATGCGGTCCACGTTCGAAGCGCGCGGTTACACCGCCTGGGATCCGACCAGCCCGCCGTGGCTGCTGGTCACGCCCAACGGCACGACGCTCGTCATCCCGACCGCGTTCGTGAGCTGGACCGGCGACGCCCTCGACAAGAAAACGCCGCTGCTCCGCTCGATGGAGGCGGTGTCCAAGCAGGCCGTCCGCATCCTGGCGCTGTTCGGCTCCAAGGCGCAGCGCGTGCACGCCACCTGCGGACCGGAGCAGGAATACTTCCTCATCGACCGGCAGTTCTACTTCACCCGTCCCGACCTGATCAATGCCGGCCGCACGCTCTTCGGCGCCAAGCCGCCCAAGGGCCAGGAGATGGAGGACCACTACTTCGGCTCCATCCCCGACCGGGTGCTCGCCTACATGCAGGAGTGCGAGCGCGAGCTGTACAAGGTGGGCGTCCCGATCAAGACGCGCCACAACGAGGTCGCGCCCGGGCAGTTCGAAGTCGCGCCGATCTTCGAGAACGCCAACGTTGCCACCGATCACCAGATGATGACGATGGAGATGCTCAAGCGGGTGGCGCCAAAGTACGGCCTCGCCTGCCTGCTGCACGAGAAGCCGTTCGCCGGCGTCAACGGCTCGGGCAAGCATCTCAACTGGAGCATCAGCGACGAGTTCGGCAACAACCTGTTGAACCCGGGCGACACGCCGCACGACAACATCCAGTTCCTGGTGTTCTGCACGGCGATGCTGCGGGCGGTCAACAAGTTCCAGGGCCTGCTCCGGTTCAGCATCGCCAGCGCCGGCAACGATCACCGGCTCGGCGCGAACGAGGCGCCGCCGGCAATCCTCTCGATCTTCCTCGGCGACATGCTCACCGATATCTTCGAGCAGATCGAGAAAGGGGCGGCCAAGACCACGAAGAGCGGCGGCCTCCTCGACACCGGCGTCACCGTCCTGCCGAAGCTTCCGCGCGACGCGGGTGACCGGAACCGCACCAGTCCGTTCGCGTTCACGGGCAACAAGTTCGAGTTCCGTGCCGTTTCGGGCAACCAGAGTATCGCCTTCCCGAACATCGCGCTCAACGTGGCGGTGAGCGAGGCGCTCGACTACATGGCGACCGAGCTCGAAAAGGGCCAGAAGGAGGGCAAGCCGCTGGCCGACGCGGTCAAGACGCTGCTCACCAAGATGATCAAGGAGAACAAGCGGATCATCTTCAACGGCAACAACTATTCGGACGAGTGGCAGAAGGAGGCGGCCAAGCGCGGCCTGCAGAATCTCCGCACCTCGGTCGACGCCTACCCCGAGCTGATGAAACCGGACGTCGTCAAGGCGTTCGAGAAGTACAACGTGCTGAACGAGCGCGAAGTGCGCGCCCGCTACGACGTCGCGCTCGAGCAGTACAACAAGACCATCAACATCGAGGCCCAGCTGATGGTGCTGATGGCCAACCGCTACATCCTTCCCGCCGCCTACAAGTACCAGGGCACGCTGGCGGCAACGGTCGCTTCGCTGAAGGCGGCCGGCGCGACGGGCAAGGGGACGCGCAGCGCCCTCGACAACGTGACGGCACTCGTCAATGCCTGTAAGACACGCGTCGAAGCGCTCCAGGAACTGCTCGAGCACGACGGCAGTGCCAGCGCGGAGAAGCACGCGAAGTTCTTCCGCGACAAGGTCATTCCGGCGATGGTGAGCCTGCGGGAATCGGGGGACGCGATCGAATGCATAGCCCCGCAGGACGTGTGGCCGCTGCCGACCTACCGGGAAATGCTCTTCGTTCGATAACAACCGATCGGTTCCGGTTGAGGGCGCCGCGTGTTCGCGGCGCCCTTTTTTTGTCCCGCCACGGGCTGTCGCGGTCGGGCTGGAATTTCGCGCGCTGTGGATATCGGGTGGCACTTTCGCGTGAATGAATGCATGATCGGGGACCCGTGCTCCGACTTTCGCTCCTTGCGGCCCTGGCCGTGACCTTCACCGCCGCCGCCTTTTCCGGCCAGTCCACCCCCAGCCAGGACGCCGTCTCCCTGCTGCGCAGTTACGTCCGCGCGACCGACGCCGAGTTGAAGCGACTCGAGCGGGGCGGCGTCATTTCGAAGACGCTCGATTCACCGGACGGCAAGGAAGTGACGTCCTTCGGTGCCATCCGCGTCGCGTGTACGGCCGATGTGTTCGCCGAGCGGGTGCGCGACATCGAACGATTCAAGGCGAGCGAGTACGTGATTCAAATCGGCCGTTTCAAGGCGCAGCCCGCGCCCGAGGACGTGTTGTCGCTGACGCTCGACGTCACCGACCGTGAAGCGATGCGGGTCTGCAAGCCGGGCAATTGCGGGCTCCGTCTCCCGGCGGCGGCGATGGAACACTTTCGGACGTCGATTCCGTGGGGCACCCCAGGCGAAACGGACGCGGCGGCCGCGGCGATGCGGCAGTTCCTTCTGGAGGAGGCACGCACGTACCTGAAGTCTGGCAGTACCGCGCTGCCTGATTATGTCGATCGTGCCGGGACGACGCCGCGCGCCGCGGCGTTCAGGCTGCTGCTCAGACCGTCCGAGTTCAAGGCCGAAAGCCAGCCCGAACTCTTTCGCTGGCTCGACGAGTTCCCGCGGGGAACACTCGAGGGTGCTGACAGCTTTCTCTACTGGTCGCGGGAGAAGTTCGGGCTGAAGCCGACGATCAGCATCAGCCACTCGGTGATCGCGCGCAGCCACGGCGCCGTCGTCTTTGGTTCGAAACAGGTATTCGCGAGCCATTATTTCGAGTCCTCGCTTGGCATGGCGCTCTTCATCCCCGTACCGGGGGCGGACTACGGCTACGTCACTTACCTGAATCGCTCGCGTGTCGATACACTGCGGGGGTTCCTCGCCCCGCTCGCGCGTCTGGTTGCCGCTCGGCGGGCGCGCGAAGGTCTCGATCGGATGTTGACCGGCGTCAAGGGCAAACTCGAAAAGCATTGACGGTTTCGTGGAGGGCTGACGCATGCGGATGTCCAGGATCGCTCTGTCGCTCGTATCGGTGGTGCTGGTCGCGGCCGGGACGCCGGCGGCTCAGCGCACGTCAGATCGTGGCGCGGCCGTGCCCACCGAGCAAAAAGAGGCTCGTATCCAGGTCGTGCCGAACGAGGCCGAGCGGCGCGTCGACGTGACCATCGACGGCAAGCCGTTCACGTCGTACATCTATCCGACCACGCTCAAAAAGCCGACGCTGTTCCCGCTGCGAAGCGCCGCCGGTACGATCGTCACGCGCGGATTCCCCCTCGAGCCGCGGAAGGGGGAGCGCGTCGACCATCCCCATCACGTCGGGCTGTGGCTGAACCATGGCGATGTGAACGGGTTCGACTTCTGGAACAACTCCGACGCCATCCCCGCGGCGCAGGCGCCGAAGATGGGGACGATTCTCCACCGCCGGGTCGTGGATGCCAGGAATGGAGCGGACGCCGGCGAGCTGACGGTCGAGACCGAATGGGTGAAGCCTGACGGCAAGCCGCTGTTGCGCGAGCAGACGCGGTTCGTCTTCCGTGGCACCACAGGCTCACGAACGATTGACCGCATCACGACGCTGACCGCACTCGACGAACGCGTCGTCTTCAAGGACAACAAGGAAGCGTTCATCGGCATGCGGGTTGCCCGCGGTCTCGAGCAGCCGGACGACAAACCAGAAATCTTCACCGACGAATCGGGGAAGCCGGCGACCGAAAAGGTGGTCGACAACGCCGGGGTCACGGGCCAGTACGTCAGCAGCGAAGGCCTGAAGGGGGACGCGGTGTGGGGGACGCGCGGGCGATGGACGCTGCTCTCGGGTACGGTGGACGGTGAGCCGCTCACGCTGGCGATTCTGGACCATCCATCCAACCCCGGGTTTCCGACCTACTGGCACGCGCGTGGATACGGGCTGTTCGCTGCGAACCCGCTTGGCGAGAACATCTTCACCGAGGGCAAGAAGGAGCTGAACCTCACGCTCGAACCGCGTCAGTCGACGACCTTTCGCTACCGGGTGCTGATCCTCGGCGGATCGATTCCGCCGGCCGATATCGAAAAGGAGTACGTCGCCTTCGCGCGTTAGGGAATTGACGCCATTGACCCAGGCCTGGCCCAGGCCATCACGCCCCCGTCCGATCGTGATCATCGGCGCCGGGAGCATCGTGCGAGCCGCGCATCTCCCGGTCTACCGCGCGATGGAACTTCCCATCGCCGGCATCTTCGATATCCGCCGCGAGGCCGCGCTCGAGGCCGCGGCGTCGTTCGGCGTGGCGCGCGTCTACCACTCGCTGGCACAGGCTTGCTCGGCCGCGGACGTGGTCTACGACGTCGCGGTACCCGGGGATCGGACGTTCGAAGTCCTGGAGATGTTGCCCCGCGGAGCCGTCGTCCTCATGCAGAAGCCCATGGGGGCAGACCTCGCGGGAGCACAGCGAATCAGGGCCTGCGTTCACGACCGTGGCATGATCGCCGCCGTCAACCTCCAGCTTCGCTTCAGTCCCGGCATGCTGGCGCTGCGCGATCTGCTGCGCCGGAATATGCTGGGCACGCTGGTGGACGTCGACGTGCGGATCGTCATCGATCAGCCGTGGCACCTGTGGCCATTCCTCGAGCGCGTGCCGAGACTGGAGCTTCCGTATCATTCGATCCACTATCTGGACGCGATTCGATCGATCGCCGGCGACCCGATCGGCGCCTACTGCCGCGCGCTTCGACATCCCTCGCTGCCTGCGTTCCCTGACACGCGGAGCTCGATCATTCTCGACTACGGCGACCGGATTCGCTGTTCGCTGGTCCTCAACCACACCCACCGGGCGGGCCCGACGCACCGGGCATCGCAGATGATGGTCGAGGGAACGTCAGGGGCGGCGCGTCTGACGTGGGGCGTGAACCTCTCATATCCGGCCGGTCCGCCCGACACGATGGAGCTCTTCGAGGGCGGGGAGTGGCGTGCCGTCGCCCTGCGCGGGTCGTGGTTCACGGAAGCATTCGAAGGACCGATGTCGAACTTGCAGCGTTTCGCCGCTGGCGAGGATCGCGAGCTGGTCGGATCGGTCGACGACGCGATCAGGACGATGGCCCTGGTGGAAGCCTGCTATCTGTCGAGTGATTGCGGCGGTGTTCCGATCCCGAGAGTGGACTGACGGATGACGGCGCCCCGGATCGACGCGCACCAGCATTACTGGCGGTACGACCCGGCGGAGTACGACTGGATCGACGACACGATGGCGCCCTTGCGGCGGGATTTTCTGCCGCCGGATGCGATCGGCGAGATGCGGTCAGCGGGCTTCGAGTACTCGATCGCGGTGCAGGCGCGTCAGAGTGTCGCCGAAACCAAGTGGCTGCTTGGCCTCGCCGATCGGTATCCCTTCATCGCCGGTGTTGTCGGCTGGGTCGACCTCCGTTCCGCCGACCTCGATGCGCAGCTCGAAGCCGTGGCCGGCCATCCCCGGCTGGTTGGGGTGCGGCACGTGGTGCAGGCGGAGCCCGATGACTTCCTCGCACGACCCGAGGTGCGGCGCGGAATCGGCCGGCTGGAGCATTTCGGGCTGGCGTATGACATTCTCGTATATGCGCGGCAGCTTCCGCGCGCGATCGAGTGTGCCGCTGCCCTCCCGTCGGCGCGGCTGGTCCTCGATCATCTCGGGAAGCCCGACGTCGGGTCAGGGGCCTTCGCCGAGTGGCGGTCGGATCTCAATCGGCTCGCCGAACAGCCGAACGTATTCGCCAAGCTCTCGGGCCTGGTGACGGAGGCGGACTGGCGCGGCTGGACGCCAGTGTCGCTGCGCCCGTATGTCGATGCCGCGTTCGATGCGTTCGGGGCGGACCGGCTCATGATTGGATCGGACTGGCCCGTGTGCACGGTGGCCGGCACCTACGGCGATGTGATGAATGTCGTGGTCGCGGCGCTCGAGGGGAGAACGGCTGGCGAGCGTGACGCCGTGCTCGGCGGCACGGCGCGCCGCTTCTGGAACCTGTCTGTGTGAGGAGTCGACTGTGATGAAGCGATGGATAGCGGCAACATGCCTCATGCTCGCGGTGGCGGGCTGCGGCGGCGGCAAGAAGGCGGAGACGTCGTCGGCACTGACGGTTGCCGTCATCCCGAAGGGCACGTCGCACATGTTCTGGCAGAGCATTCACGCCGGCGCGAACCGCGCCGGGAAGGAGCTCGGTGTCGAAGTGATCTGGCGCGGTCCGCTGCGGGAGGATGAACGCGATTCGCAGATCTCCGAGGTCGAAGGGTTCATCAGCCGCGGCGTCTCGGGGATTGCGCTGGCGCCCCTCGATGAAGTCGCGCTGGTCGGCCCGGTGCAGGATGCCGCATCGCGCAAGATACCAGTGGTCATCTTCGATTCCGGGCTGAAGGGCTCCGACTACGTCAGTTTCGTCGCCACCGATAACATCGAGGGCGGCCGCATTGGCGGCGAGCGCCTGGTCGAGTCGATAAAAGGCAGCGGCAAGGTGGTGCTGCTGCGGTACGCGGAAGGCCACGACAGCACAGGCAAGCGGGAAGAGGGCTTTCTGCAGGCGATGAAAGCGCATCCGACCGTGCAGGTGATCAGCTCGAACCAGTACGTCGGCGCCGACGTCGAAGGCGCCTACAAGAAGACCGAGTCGATCCTGAACGGTTACAAGAAGGCTGACGGCAGTCTCGGCGTCGACGGTATTTTCTGTGTCAACGAATCGTCGTCGTTTGCGGCGATGCGCGTTCTCCAGGACAACGGCTGGGCGGGGAAAGTGCACTTCGTCGGCTTCGACGCCTCGCCGAACCTGATCCAGGGCCTCAAGGATGGCGTCCTCGATGGCATCGTGCTCCAGGACCCCGTCCGCATGGGATATCTCGCCGTGAAGACGCTCGTCGCCCATATCAAGGGTGAGCAGGTCGAGAAACGCATCGACACCGGAGTCCATGTCGCCACGAAAGAAAACATGGAGCAGCCGGGGATGAAAGAGCTCGTCTACCCGGAACTGGCCAAATGACGGACGGCACGCCCTTGCCGCCGCGCTTCGAGATGCGCGGCATCCGGAAGGCGTTCGGCGCGACGATCGCGCTCGGCGGCGTCGACCTGTCGGTGGCGTCGGGTGAGATATGCGGCCTCATCGGCCAGAACGGCGCCGGCAAGAGCACGTTGATGAGCATTCTTGCTGGCGCGTTGCAGCCGGATTCGGGCGAGATGCTGATCGACGGGGCGCCGTACGCGCCGGAGAATCCGCTCGAGGCTCGCCGCGCCGGGATTGCGATGATCTATCAGGCGCTGTCGCTCGCGCCGCATCTTTCGGTCATGGAGAACATCCTCATGGGCGCCGAGCCCATGCGTTACGGACTCGTGGATCGCCCGAAGATGCGCTCGATTGCGGTTCGCGCACTCGCCGACCTGGGCCACGACGACATTTCTCCGGACGCGCCGGTTGGCAGCCTGTCGGTCGCCGCCCAGCAGCTGGTGGAGATTGCACGGGCGATTGCCGTTGGCTGCCGCGTCCTGGTCCTCGACGAGCCCACGAGCAGTCTTGGCCGCGCCGACGTCGAACGCCTCTTCGATCTGCTCGCGCGGTTGAAAGCGCAGGGGCACGCGATTGTGTACATCTCGCACTTCATCGAAGAGGTGAAGGAGGTCGCCGACCGGTTCACGGTCCTGAGAGACGGCCGGAATGCGGGCGGTGGAGCGACCGCCAGCGCAACGCACGACGACATCGTGTCGCTGATGGTCGGCGGCGACGTAGGCGACCTGTTTCCCCGTTCGGAACGCGTCCGCGGCGAGGTCATTCTGGAAGTCGCCGGGCTCCAGCCGGGATCGGCTTCCTTTTCGCTATACCGCGGCGAGATTTTCGGCATTGCCGGGCTGATTGGATCGGGGCGGACACGCCTTCTCCGCACCCTGTTCGGACTCTCGCCGGTCCGCAGCGGACGCGTGCGCATGGCCATGTTCACCGGGACGGCCACGCCGAAGGGGCGCTGGCAGCAGGGAATGGGTCTCCTCAGTGAAGATCGGACCGATGAAGGGCTTGCGCTCGGACTCGACATCGCGAGCAACCTGACGATGACACGGCTGTCGTCCTTCGGGCCCGCGGGTCTCCTCTCGCCGGCACGCCAGCGCGCGGCCGCGTCGGGCTGGATCAAGCGGCTGCAGATCAAGTGCGCCGGGCCGGATCAGTCCGCGGGTGAACTCTCCGGAGGCAACCAGCAGAAGATCGCGATAGCCCGGCTGCTCCACCACGACGTCGACGTGCTCCTGCTCGACGAACCGACGCGCGGCATCGACGTCGGCAGCAAGGCGCAGATCTACAGGCTCATCGACGAGCTCGTCGCCTCGGCGCCCGGACGAACGCCGAAGGCCGTGCTGATGGTCAGCAGCTACCTTCCCGAGCTGCTCGGGTTGTGCGATCGGATTGCGGTGATGCACCGGGGACAACTGAGCGAGCCGGTCCCGGCCGGAGCGCTCTCCGAGCACGAGCTCATGATGGCGGCAACCAGCGGGGGACCTGTCGCATGACGACCCGGACGCTCCTCGAGCGCGGCGGAACGTTTCTCGGCCTCATCCTCGTCGCAATCATCTTCGGTGCTCTGGTCGGCCCGCAGTTCTTCAGCCCGAACAACCTGGAGCTGATGGCGCGTCAGACCGCGATCGTCAGCATCGCCGCGGTCGGCATGACGGTCGTCATCGTCTCCGGCGGCATCGACCTCTCGGTTGGCTCGATCATCGCGCTCGGCACCGTGGTCATCGCACTGCTCCTTCGCAGCGGCGCGAGCCCGCTCGTCGCTGCGCTCGGCGCGATTGCCGCCTCGGCGGCGTGCGGTCTCGTCAACGGCGTTCTCATCACCCAGCTCCGCGTCGTCCCGTTCATCGTCACGCTCGGGACCATGCTGGTGATTCGCGGCGCGGCAAAAGGGCTGGCGGAGGAGCGCCGCATCGAGGCGCCGGTAAGCTGGCTGAACGACCTGCTGCGGGTGCCTCGTGGCGGGGCCCTGCTCCCTTCCGGCATCTGGGGAGTCATCGCGCTGTCGCTCATCGTCGCCGGTGTTCTGCGCTACACGCGTTTCGGCCGCCATGTGTTTGCGATCGGATCCAACGAGCGGATGGCCAGGTTGTGCGGTGTCGCGATTACACGCACGAAGGTCCTCGTTTACGTGCTCACAGGAGCGTTTGCCGGTGTCGCCGGTCTGCTGCAGTTTTCAAAGCTGTCGGTGGGAGATCCGACCGTCGCGATCGGCCTCGAACTGGACGTGATCGCCGCAGTGATCATCGGCGGCGGCAGCCTGCTCGGCGGCCGCGGCACCGTCTCCGGAACGCTCATCGGCGCCGCGATCATGACGATCATCCAGATTGGCTGTTCGCAAAAGGGGCTGGCGAACTGGATCCAGCAGATCGTGACCGGCGGCATCATCGTCGCGGCAGTGGCTCTCGACCGCGTACGGTCCGCTGGCCTCCTGAGAACCAATTGATGAAGATTCGCGACCTCGAGATCCTCGATCTGCGCTTTCCCACCTCTCGTACGAACGACGGCACCGATGCCATGCACCCCGACCCGGATTACTCCGCGGCATACGTCATCCTCAAGACCGACGCCGGCCTCGAAGGACACGGCTTCACGTTCACGATCGGTCGCGGCAATGAGGTCTGCGTCGAGGCGATCCGCGCCTTTCGTCCGCTCGTCGTCGGCCGCACGCTCGAGGAGATCACCGCCGACCCGGCTGGGTTCTGGCGATCGCTGGCCTCCGAATCTCAGCTGCGGTGGCTCGGTCCGGAGAAAGGCGTCATTCACATTTCGATGGCGGCCATCGTCAATGCCGTCTGGGACCTCCACGCGAGGCACGAGCGAAAGCCGGTGTGGAAGCTGCTCGCCGACATGACGCCGGCCCAGATCGTCAGGTGCATAGACTTCCGCTACATCACCGACGCACTCACTCCCGACGAGGCGCTGGAACTCCTCGAACGGCAGGAGTCGACGAAGGCGGAGCGCGAGGCGGAGCTGCTGCGGGTCGGCTTCCCGGCATACACGACGTCGGCCGGCTGGATGGGCTATTCGGACGAGAAGATCCGGGGCTTGTGCCGGGAGGCGGTCGCCGACGGCTGGAATCACTTCAAGGTGAAGGTTGGCGGTGCCCCGGCCGATGACGCGCGCAGGCTTGCCCTCGTCCGTGAGGAGATCGGGCGGGACCGGCGGCTGATGATCGATGCCAACCAGAGCTGGGACGTGGGCGAAGCAATCGAGCGCGTGCGGGCACTCTCACAGTTCGACCTCTGGTGGATCGAGGAGCCGACGAGCCCGGACGACGTGCTCGGTCATGCGGCGATTGCGAGAGGCGTGCAGCCGGTCGGTGTGGCGACGGGCGAGCACTGCCACAACCGGATCATCTTCAAGCAGCTGTTGCAGGCGAAGGCGATTTCGTTCTGTCAGATCGACAGCTGCCGGCTGGGCGGCGTCAACGAGAACCTTGCCGTGATTCTCCTGGCGGCGAAGTTCGGCGTCCCGGTGTGTCCGCACGCCGGCGGAGTCGGGCTGTGCGAGCTGGTGCAGCATTTGTCGATGTTCGATTACATCGCCGTCGCGGGCCGGATGGACGATCGGATCACCGAGTTCGTCGATCACCTGCACGAACACTTCGTCGACCCCGTGGTCATCCGCCGCGCGCGTTATATGCCGCCGACCGCGCCGGGGTACGGCAGCGAAATCAAAGCCGCGTCGCGGGCGGAATTCCGGTATCCGGACGGTCCGGTGTGGAAGGCGTCGCAACGCCCGGCCTGACAAGCGGCGCTATGTGCCGCGAACCGGGTGCCGAACTACGGCACCGGTGACCGTGTCCGAGCCAATCGAGATGTACAGCTCGCGCTCGTTGATCGAGATGCTGAACGCCATTCGTCGCTCGAGCCGCGCTGCAAGGGCTGCGACCAGCAACCGGTCGAGCGCATACAGTTCGAGTGCGTCGGCGCGGTGAATCCGTTCACCCTCCAGGTTTCGGACCACCTGGCCAACGTCCCTGTGCGTATAGACCGCGACACGCGGCGCCAGCTTCGACGCCTTGTGCAGCCGGGCGGCGTCTGGCGCACCGACGTCAATCCAGGCACGCAGCGCGCCGGTCAGGTCGCGGATCGCGATCGCGGGTTCGTCGGTGTCGGATATCCCGCGCGAGAACTCGATGCCCTCCGTAAACTCCATCGCGTAGGCGAGGACGCGGGCCACCAGGTATTCGGCTGACTCTGACGGATGGCGGGCAACGCGGAGTGCGAGCGTCTCGTACACGGAACGGTCCGAGTCGGCGAGGTCGATGTCGAGGTTGTAGATGGTCGCCGTGAGTGCCAAGCGAGTGATTATCACACGCGGCTGCGAGCCGTCGGCTCAGTCGTGCTTTCTCGCGACCCAGGTGGTCATCGCCCGTTGCTGCTGCACCACCGTCGTCTTGAGCGGGTCGGCGAGATCGGCGCCAAGACGACGGGTCGCTTCCGTCAGCATGTGTTCGTCGACGAGAAAGCGATCGCTGCCGTCGGGCAGCCGGAACCGGCCATCGCCAAGTGGCTCGACGAGGGCGCTGATGCCGATGGAGGAGGCGAGGCGTGCGAACAGCAGTCCGCCGGGGGCGAGGACGGTCCAGATGCCGCGCAGCATCGCGTCGAAATGTTCGGGTCCCGACGCGAAATGGAGGACCGCGCTGGCAATGACGATGTCCGCCGACGCCGGCGTGAAGCTCATCGCCTCGATTGGCTCGACCCGGAAGTTGTCGGCCGGGAGCGCCGGATTGAGCTGGGCGGCGAGTGCGCGGACGTGTTGCACCGCGGCCGGATCCTGGTCGGCGGCGGCGACGTTGTAGCCGCTTCTGAGGAGGTAGACCAGGTTGCGACCGCTGCCGCAGCCGGCATCGATGACGTGCATGCCGGGTGCGATGCGCCCGCGCAGGAGCTGGTCGAACAGGTAGATGTCGATGTCGCCGAACTGCACGCGCAGGTCGTTCATGATTGTTCTCAGCTGTCAGCTCTCAGCTGTCAGCCGATCGATCATACCCGCTCAGATTCGCGATCAGGGACTCGGGATTCGGGATTCGGGGCCGTAGCTCCGGACGAGCGCGTGGAGCGAAGGCGGGGGCAGTCCAGTTCTCAATTGCGCCTTGTGCGACGCCGAGTCAGGCGGCATGCTGATCCCGAAGTCCCGAATCCCGAGTCCCGAGCCTTTGCCCATGCGCTACCTTCACCTGGACGTCTTCACCGATCGCCCCTTCGAGGGCAACCAGCTTGCGGTGTTTCCTGAGCCGCAGGGGCTCTCGACCGCGCAGATGCAGACCATCGCGCGTGAGATGAACTTCTCGGAGAGCACGTTTATCTTTCCGGCAGAGGGCAGCGGGGCGGACCCGCGGGCGGGCCGGGCGAAGATGCGGATCTTCACACCAGGCGCCGAACTGCCAATGGCCGGACATCCGACGATCGGCAGCACGTTTGCGCTCGCCCACGAGGGAACCATCCCCCCCGGGCAGACGGATTTCGTGTTCGAGCTTGGCGTCGGCCCCACGCCGGTGTCGCTCGAATGGTCTGGCGACAGGCTGTCGTTCGCATGGATGACGCAACTCCTGCCGTCGTTCGGCGAGATCGCGTCGGACCGGGCGGCGTGGTCGGCGGCGATCGGAATCGAGGAGGGTGACCTTGCTCCCGGCCTGCCGCTGCAGGTGGTGTCGTGCGGCGTGCCGTTCATGTTCGTACCGGTAGCGTCGCGTGCCGCAGTCGACCGCGTGTCGGTGGACCGCAATGCGCTGACGCGGTGCTACGCCAAAGCAGGAATCGAGGAGTTACCTACCTTCTTCTTCACGACCGATGGCGCCGGCAGGAACGGCGACAGTGCCGAGACGGTCTACAGCCGCATGCTGGCGCCCAGCTTCGGCATCGTCGAGGATCCCGCCACCGGCGGCGCCAGCGGTCCGCTCGGATGCTACCTGGTGCACTACGAGATCGTTCCGTCCGAGGCGGCGCGGGACATCGTGAGCCTGCAAGGTGTCGCGATGGGACGGCCCAGCCGCATCTCCATCTCGATCGACGCCCGTGACGGCGGCATCACGCGCGTGCGCGTCGGAGGGCGGTCCGTGCTCGTGGGCAGGGGCGAGTTGTATCTCTAGCTTGATCGAGGTCCGTTTTATGGTTCTACAGGTTTTAGAGGTTCTAGGGCTTGGTTGTAGGTTTTCAGTTGTACGTTCGGTTGCCGGAGCTGCTGTTCGGACACCAAACCTGCAAGCGGATCGATGACGGAAGCGGTAGAACCGCAACCAAACTGAGAACGTAGAACCTTCCAACCTACAACCTGACGTAGAACGGATAACCCTAAAACCTAGAACCGACTTCCGTGATGCGTCGGTGATTCGAATTGCGAATGGTATCCTCGTCTCCTCGGAGGGAGTCTGTTTGGCAAAACGCGGGAAGAGAGATGAGCGGTCGCTGTTCGATGCCCCGGGCGGCGCGGGCGGCGTGATTGACGTGCCGGGATCGGGCGGCGGTTCGGGTGAGCCGGAGGCGGTCGAGCTCCATGCCGCGGCGCAGACGCGGTACCTGAACTACGCGCTTTCGGTGATCACGTCACGGGCGCTGCCCGATGTACGGGACGGATTGAAGCCGGTGCAGCGGCGCATCCTGTACACGATGTGGCAGCAGAACCTGACCGCCGACGTCAAGCACCGGAAGTGCGCGAAGGTCGTCGGCGACGTGATGGGCAACTACCACCCGCACGGCGACTCGGCGCTCTACGAGACGCTCGTCCGCATGGCGCAGCCCTTCTCGCTGCGCTATCCGCTCATCGACGGCTCGGGCAACTTCGGATCGCTCGACGGCGACAGCGCCGCGGCGATGCGGTACACCGAGTGTCGCCTGGCCCGGCTCAGCGACGAGATCCTCACCGAGATCCACCAGGACACGGTACCGTTCCGCCCGAATTACGACGGCACCCGCACGGAGCCGGTCGTCCTGCCGTCGCGGATCCCGAACCTCCTCATCAACGGCGCCACCGGGATTGCGGTCGGCATGGCGACCAACATCCCGCCGCACAACCTGAACGAAGTGTGCACGGCGCTGGTCAAACTGCTCGGTAATTCGGAGCTGACGAGCGCGCAGCTATGCCGCTACATCAAGGGCCCCGACTTTCCGACCGGCGGCGAGATGCTGAACTCGCCCGAGGAGCTGAAGGAAATCTACAAGACCGGCTCGGGTGCGATTCGCCTCCGCGCGACGTGGGAAGTGGGTCCGGTTACCAAGAACGCCAAGACGATCTACATCACCAGCGTGCCCTACACGGTAAACAAGTCGACGCTGGTCGAGCGCATCGCCGATGTCGCCCTCAGCCGGAAACTGCCGCCGCTCGTCGACGTCAAGGACCTGTCGACCGATGACGTCCGCATCGCCCTCGAGTTGAAGAAGGACTCGGACGAGAAGATGGTGATGGCGTACCTGTTCAAGCACACGCCGCTCCAGAACAGCTTCATCGTCAATCTCACGTGTCTCATTCCGACGGAAAACCCGGAGGTCGGCCGGCCCGAACGCCTCGACCTGCATGCCATCCTCTGGCACTTCCTGCACTTCCGCCTCGACGTCGTCACCAAGCGGCTGGAACACGAGCTCGAGTCGCTGCGCAAGCGCGTCCACATCCTCCAGGGGTTCGAGAAGGTCTTCGACGCACTCGACGAGATCCTCAAGATTGTCAGGAAGTCGGAAGGCAAGGCCGACGCCGCACAGCAGATCATCACCCGTTTCGAGCTCGACGCCGAGCAGACCGATGCGATCCTCGAGCTGAAGATCTACCGCCTCGCCCGGCTCGAAATCCTGATCATCCGCAAGGAGCTCGAAGAGAAGCGCCGCCGGATGCGGCAGATCAACACGCTGCTGAAGGACGAGCAGAGCCGGTGGGACATCGTGCGCGTCGAGATCGAGGAGATCCAGAAGAAGTACGGCGACCCGCGCCGCACGACGATCTCGAGCGACGCCGGCGAGGCAGAGTACACGGCCGAGGACTTCATCGTCGACGAAGACAATGTCGTGCTGCTGTCGCGGGACGGATGGGTGAAGCGCCAGAAGGAAGTGAAGGATGTGGCCGCAACGCGCGTCCGCGAGGGGGATGCGATCATGGCGGCGCTTGCCGGGAGCACCCGCTCGTCGATCGTGTTCTTCAGCAACTTTGGCGTCGCCTATTCGTCGCGAATCGCGGACATCCCTGCGTCAACCGGCTACGGCGAGCCGATTCAGCGCTTCTTCAAACTGAAGGACGGCGAACGGATTGTCGCGGCGTTCAGCCTGGACCCGCGCGTGTCGGGCAACATCACGCCACGGAAGGAAGGGGCGGAGCCGCCGGTTCACGCCGTCGCGGTGACGAGCGATGGTTACAGCATGCGATTCAGCCTCGAGCCGTTTGCCGAGCCGAGCACGCGCTCAGGCCGCCGTTACGCCAGGGCGGCCGACGGCGCCGAGTTCGTCGGCGTCGAACGCCTCACCGGGGGCGAGATCCTGATCGCGGCCACCCGCGAAGCGCGTGCCATTCTGTGCAAAGCCGACGAGGTGAACTTTCTTTCCGGCCCCGGGCGCGGGGTGATCCTCATCAAGCTGTCGGCCGAGTCCGACCGCGTCCTCGGATTCATCGCCTCCACCGGGGACCGCGACCTGATGACCGTCGAGACCAGCCGGGGCGCGGAACAGACCATCAGCACGACGAAATACGAGATCACCGGGCGGGGTGGGAAAGGGCGCGAACTCCTGCAGCGCGGCCAGTTCACGCGGGTGATCACCTCGATTCCGGAGGCCCCGCCGCCGCTGTCCGAGTAGCCCGCGTTCGCCGCGAACCGGTTCACAGGTCCGAGGCAGTCCGGCGTTGTCGGGCCGGACCCGCGCCGCCCGGGCGTCGAGCCGCCGTCCGGCTCGATCGAGGCACGGCATAGGGTAGGATCAAGCCATGGCAGGCTGGCAGGAGTTCACGGGGCTGAATCGCGGCTACGTGCTCGAGCTGTACGAAAAGTACCGCCGGGACCCGGCCGCGGTGGACACCGAGACCCGCGCCCTGTTCGAGCGCTGGACCCCGCCAACCGAGCTCGAGCCCGTCCCGGACGGTGTCCCGCTCCAGAAAGTGGTCGGCGCCGTCAGCCTGGCGCAGTCCATTCGCATGTACGGCCACCTCGCCGCCCGGCTCGACCCGCTCGGGAACCGGATCGGCGGCGGCGATCCGTCCCTTCTCGCCGAAACCCACAACGTCACCGACGAGGACCTCCGGAACCTGCCGGCGACACTGATTTCCTCGCCTCTCGCGGATTCGGCCGCGAACATGCTGGACGTCATCAACGCCTTCCGCCGTGTGTATTGCTCGACGACCGGTTACGACTACGCGCATGTGTTCGTCCCGGAAGAGCGTCACTGGCTGCGGCACGCGGCCGAAGGCGGGCGCTTCCGTGCCCCCTCGGATCCGATCAGTCCGGTCGCCATCCTCGACCGCCTCACGCAGGTGGAGGTGTTCGAGCGGTTCCTGCACCGGGTGTTCCCGGGCAAGACGCGATTCTCGATCGAAGGCCTCGACATGCTGGTGCCGATCCTCGACGAGGTGATCGGCGAGGCCGCGGAGTGCGGGATCCGCAACATCCTCATCGGCATGGCCCATCGCGGCCGCCTGAACGTCATGGCGCACGTGCTCAACAAGCCGTACACCCAGATTCTGGCGGAGTTCAAGGAACCGGTCTCGTCGCGTGGCTTCCGCGAGGACATGGCCTGGACCGGCGATGTGAAGTACCACGCCGGCGCGCACCGCGCAATCAAGGGCGGCGCGGCAATGGACGTGGTGATCTCGCTGCCGCCCAACCCCAGCCACCTCGAGGCGGTCGACCCGATCGTCGAAGGCATGGCGCGCGCGGCCGGCACGCTGGTCGATTCGCCGGGCCCCGCCTCTTTCGATCCGACGCGCAGCCTGCCAATCCTGATTCACGGCGATGCCGCGTTTCCCGGCCAGGGCGTCGTCGCCGAGACGTTGAATCTGGGCCGCCTCCCCGGGTACCAGACCGGGGGCACGATCCACATCATCGCCAACAACCAGCTCGGGTTCACCACCGGGCCGGAAGACGAGTACAGCACGTCGTATGCGAGCGGCCTCGCACGCGGCTTCAAGATCCCGATCGTGCACGTCAACGCCGACGACCCCGAAGCGTGCGTCGAGGCGGCGCGGCTGGCGGCGGCGTACCGCGAACGATTCCAGCGCGACTTCCTGATCGACCTGATTGGCTACCGTCGACACGGGCACAACGAAGGGGACGAGCCCGCGTTCACGCAGCCGCTCATGTACCAGAAAATCACCGTTCACCCGACCGTCCGCGAGCAGTGGGCGGGCACCCTCGAGGAGCGCGGCGAAATCGCAGCCGGGCGGGCCGACGAGCTCGTCCAGAAGCACACCGCGGAACTGCAGCGATCGATGGACGAGTTGAGGCCGGAGCGCGACTACGTCGAGCCCGAGCCGGCGCCCGCGCCCCCGGGGGCCGCGGCAAAGGTCGAAACCGCGGTCGCGATTGACCGGCTCCGTGAGCTGAACGACGCCCTGCTCAAGGCGCCTGACGGGTTCACCATCCACCGCAAGCTCGAACGCGTCCGCGAAAAGCGTGCGCAGATGTTTGCGGCCCCGGACGAACGGACGGTCGACTGGGCCACGGCCGAGGAGCTCGCGCTCGCCTCGATCCTCTCCGACGGGATCAGCATCCGGCTGACCGGTGAGGACGTCGAGCGCGGCACGTTCAGCCACCGCCACGCCGTGTTCCACGACGCCACCGACGGGCGTGTGCACGTTCCGCTGCAGGCGCTGCCACAGGCGCGGGCCGCGTTCGAAGTCCACAACACGCCGCTGTCCGAAAACGCGGTCCTCGGGTTCGAGTACGGCTACAACATCCAGGAGCCCTCGCGTCTCGTGATCTGGGAGGCGCAGTACGGCGACTTCATCAACGGCGCCCAGGTGATGGTTGACGAGTTTCTCGTCTCCGCCCGGAGCAAGTGGGGCACGAAGCCGTCACTCGTCCTGCTCCTGCCGCACGGGCATGAGGGGCAGGGCCCCGATCATGCCAGCGCCAGGCCGGAGCGGTTCCTGCAGCTCGCCGCCGACATCAACATGCGCATCGCGAACTGCACGACCGCGGCGCAGTACTTCCACCTGCTTCGCCGGCAGGCCGCGCTTCTCCAGGTCGATCCGCTCCCACTGGTCGTCCTCAGCCCGAAGAGCCTGCTGCGGCACGCGGCAGTGGCGTCGTCGCCACGCGAGTTCGCGGAGGGGCGGTTCCGCATGGTCCTCCAGGACGAGCAGGCCGCGACCCGGGCCGACGTGGTCCGGCGCGTGCTCGTGTGCTCGGGCAAGATCTACGTCGACCTGATTGCGAGCGAACACCGCGCCGCGCGACAGGAGGTGGCGATTTGCCGCGTCGAGCAGCTGTACCCGGTGCCGATGCGGGACCTGCGCGCAATGATCGACGTCTACGCCAACGCCGACGAAGTCGTCTGGGTCCAGGAAGAACCCGAGAACATGGGCGCCTGGGACTTCATCCGTCCGCATCTGCAGGAGCTCTCGGGTGGACGGACCGTCCGGCGGGTCGCTCGTCCGCGCAGCGCGAGTCCCGCAGAGGGCTCGGTGTCGCGCCACGCACTCACGCAGCAGGCCCTCGTCAACCAGGCTTTTGGCGATCCGTCGCTGCCGCGTCCTGACGGCAGCGTCGCAAAGAAAGCGCGCCAGGACAGCCAGTTGACGAGCAGTAAGGGTTGAATTCAGGTTCTACGGGTTCTACTAGGTTCTACAGGTGTTCTACAGGTTCTACAGGTTCAGTGATCGCGTGCGGGGAACAGATCCATGCCGTCGAACATAGTCGTACCAGAAGTCGGCGAATCGATCGTCGATGCCCGCGTCGCGAAGTGGCTGCGCAAGGAAGGGGACGCCGTGGCGATCGGCGATCCGCTGGTGGAGCTCGAGACCGACAAGGTCGACCTCGAGGTCGCGGCGACGCAGGCCGGGATCCTGATGCGCATCGATCGGCGGGACGGAGACGACGTGAAGGTCGGCGAAGTGCTTGGCGTGATCGACGATGCGGCGGGTGCGACGACGACAGCGGACAGCGCCGCCGAAAAGCGGACCGCGACCGGGCAGCAACCCGCGGCTCCCGCCAAGGCAGCGGCGGCTCCGAAAGTAGCGGCCGAGAAAACGCGCTCGACACCGACAGCGCGCAAGGCGGCCGAGGACAAGGCTGTCGATCTCAGCACGCTTCGCGGCAGCGGCAACGCCGGCCGGGTCATGCTGCGCGACGTCCAGGCGGCAGCCGGCAGCGAAGGTGCCGCAACGCTCTGGAAACGGGAATGCGAGTGCGACACCGGCCGACTCCGCGCGTGAGGCCAAGGCCCGCCCCGCGCCTCCTGTCGCCGAAGCTCCGCGCCGCGCGCCCGGCGAGCGCGTCGACGAGCGCATCCGCATGTCGAAGCGGCGCGCCACGATTGCCCGCCGGCTGGTCGAGGCCCAGAGCACCGCCGCGATGCTCTCGACCTTCAACGAGGTCGACATGACGGCGGTGATGGCGCTTCGCGAGCGACACAAGCAGTCGTTCAAGGACCGCCACGGCGTCGGCCTCGGCATCGCCTCGTTCTTCGTCAAGGCCTCGATCGGCGCCCTTCGTGCCTTTCCGCGCATCAACGCGGAAATTCAGGGCGACGAGATGGTGCTCAAGCACTACTACGACATCGGCGTCGCCGTGGGCGCGGCCGAGGGGCTCGTCGTCCCCGTGCTGCGCGATGCCGATCAGATGTCGTTTGCCGACGTCGAGCGGCAGATTCGGGATTTCGCGAAGCGTGCCGAGGACGGCTCCCTGTCGCTCGCCGACCTCAAGGGGGGGACGTTCACGATCACGAACGGCGGCGTCTTCGGGTCGCTGCTGAGCACGCCGATCCTGAACCCGCCGCAGGTCGGCATCCTCGGACTCCATGCGATCCAGCAGCGTCCGGTCGCGCAGAACGGCCAGGTCGTGATCAAGCCGATGATGTACGTGGCGCTCACCTACGATCACCGCATTGTCGACGGCTCAGAGGCGGTGCAGTTCCTCGTTCGTGTGAAACAGCTGGTCGAAGATCCGGGCGCCCTTCTGCTCGACTGAGCGCGCGCGTTCGGGACGATCGTACCTGGATTGTGCGTCGACCGGCGCCGGCCCCCTGGACGGCGCCGAGAAGTTCCGCTTCCCATCGCCTCGCGGTGGTAGACTCCGCGCCTCATTCAAAGTCCTTTCCTGCCAGGTCTAGAAGGAGGCGCTTATGTCCGCGCGTATTCTCCTGTTGGTTGCCGCAGCGTTCTGTGCAACCCCGCCGATTCATGCTCCAGGCCGCGCCGCGGCAGGACGCCCGAGACACTGAGGCGGTCGAGCCCAATGCCGGAAACTGGAAGACATGGGTGATCCCGTCGGGCAAGGATTACCTCGTGCCGCCTCCTCCCGGCGCAGCCGCCACGCGCGCGGAACTGCGAGCGATGGCCGACATCATGTCCGGTCACGACGCGCAGGTGCAGCAGCAGATTGAGTTCTGGAATGCAGGCGCGCCGTCCTACCGGTGGGTCGACAACATCAACGCGCGCGTCTTCGCCGGGTTGCCGGCAACGGCGTTCGCGCACCGCGTGTACACGTACGTAACCCTCGCGATGTACGACGCGACGGTGGCGACATGGTATTCGAAGTACCACTACAACCGACTGCGTCCGAGCGAGATCGGCGGCGGCGTCTCCGCCCTGTTGCCGGTGCCCAGGAGCCCGTCCTACCCATCGGAAGACGCCGCGACGGCGCAAGCGGCGGCTGCGGTGCTCGCGTACTTCTTCCCCGACCAGGCGCAGACGTACCAGGCAATGGCCGAACAGGCCGGCTGGTCACGGGTGCAGGCCGGCCTTCAATACCCGAGTGATTACGTAGCGGGCCTCGCGCTCGGGCGCCGGGTCGCCGAGGCGGTAATCGCCAAGTCGCAGACCGATGGCTCTGACGCGGTATGGGCGGGATCGGTGCCGCTGGGGCCTTGCAACTGGAAGGGCACCAACCCGGGGAACGTGACTGCCGCGAACTGGAAGCCACTGCTGCTGACTTTCCCCGGCCAGTTCAGGCCACCCCCGCCGCCGTCGTGTGATTCCGCTCAGGTGCAGGCTGAGGCAACGGTTGTACGCACGTTCCCGAGGACCTTCGTCACCAACTACAAGGCATTCGGCTGGCAGAGCCCTGACGGGTTGAACATCTGGCCGTACCGCTACGCCGACAAGTGGATGGCGGAAGATCACCTCGACCGCAATCCGCCGCGGGCCGCCCGCGTCTATGCGCTCATTGCCGCAACGCTGTTCGACGCCTTCATCGCCAGCCAGGACGGCAAGTTCACCTACTGGTATATCCGTCCGCATCAACTGGATTCGTCCATCATTCCGCTCTTCCCGGTGCCGCCGTTCCCAAGCTACCCGTCGAATCACTCGACCTTCTCGGCGGCACGCTCGGAAATGCTCGCCTACCTGTTCCCAACGCGCGCGGCGTTCGTGCGTGCGCTCGGCACTGAGGCCGGCGATTCGCGGATCTGGGCGGGGATTCATTTCCCGATGGACAACGTCGCCGGCGTGAATCTCGGCAAGTCGGTCGGCCAGGTCTTCATCGACTGGGCGCAGCACGACGGGTCGCAGTAAATCACAAGGTTCGACGGGTTCTACAGGTTCTAGGTTCTACGGGGTTCGGCGGCGGGGTCTTGCCGCAGCGTCGCAGGTAAGCATGGAGACGATTTGCAGCGCGGAGGGCGCGGCAGGTCAGTCTCCATGCGTCTGTAAATTCCTGTTCCGAGAAATAGCCCTGGTGTTTGCCGTGGAGCAGGTGGTCCTTCAAACCACTGCCCCTGAGCCTCATCATCGTCTCGAATTGACACGGATTTCGCGGAAGAACACGGATGAACACGGACTCGGAATGAACCGGGAGGGTGGCCGTCTGCGCTTCGCGCGGACGGCCGCCCGAACACATGAGGGACACTCAAGTTGCCGGTAAATTGGGCCCGCCGGCAGGGCGGCGATGCCATCATGGGGTCTGTCCGTGTTTTCCGTGCTCGTCCGCGGGCTGGTTTCACTCCATCCGTGTCTTCCGTGAACTCGGTCACCCGTCCTGTGCCACGTGCACCGCATCCCGAACCGCGACGGCCAGCTGCCACACAATCAAGTCTTCGAACCGCTTCACCGCTGCCATGACCAGACGCTGAGCACACCCGGTGCCGCCGTCGATCATCAGCAAATCCCTGAACCCACCGCGCCCGCCATGCGGATCCTGCGACCGTGCGCGACACCACGTTTCGCAGTTCCTGCTCACGAGTCCAGTCCAGGATCCCCGACGCGCATGCTACGATCCGCCGAACCCTGTAGAACCCGTAGAACCTTGTCGAACCCTGTCGAACCCTGTAGAACCCTCGTAGAACCCCGTAGAACCCGTAGATGCCCAGCTACACAGCAAAAGACATCACCGTCCTCGAAGGGCTCGAGCCCGTACGCAAGCGCCCCGGCATGTACATCGGCGGCGTCGGCGCCTCTGGTCTCCATCATCTCGTCTGGGAGATTCTCGACAACTGCATCGACGAGGCGATGAACGGATATGCCTCGAACATCGCCGTCACGCTCCACGAAGACGGCTCGTCGATCACGATTGCCGACGATGGGCGTGGGATTCCGGTCGACAAGCACGCGAAGACGAAGAAGAGCGCGGTGGAGGTGATCTTCACGACCTTGCACGCCGGGGGAAAGTTCGAGGCCGGCAACTACAAGACCGCCGGCGGCCTCCACGGCGTTGGCGCCAGCGTCGTCAACGCCCTCTCGAAGGAACTGGTCGCGACCGTCCGGCGGGACGGTGCGGAGTGGGAACTTCGCTTCAAGCAGGGGCAGGCCGTTGGCGCTTTGAAGAAGGTCGGGCCCGCGCGCGGGACCGGCACGATTGTGTTCTTCCGTCCCGATGCCACGATCTTTCCGAAAATCGAGTTCGACCCGGACACGATCAAGCAGCGCCTCGAGGTCTCCAGCTACCTGCACAAGGGGCTGAAGATCACGTTCGAGGATGCGGCGCGCAACGAGAAGCAGACCTTTCAGCATTCCGAAGGCCTGTCCGATTATCTCAAGACGATCCTGCGCGACAGGTCGGCAACGCCGGTGCACGAACTGCCGTTCACGGTATCGAAGGACGGCGACGATACCGGCATGCGGCTCGATATCGCACTCCAGTGGACGCAGTCGACCGACGAGCACGTGCGGAGCTACGTCAACGGCATCCCGACGGGCTCCGGCGGCACCCACGAAAACGGGTTCCGATCCGGACTCGGCAAGGCCGTACGCAACTTCATCGAGACGCACAATCTGTCGCCCAAAGGCGTGACCCTCACCGCGGAGGACATTCGCGAGGGGCTCGTCGCCGTGTTGAGCATCTTCATCGCCGAGCCGCAGTTTCAGGGACAGACGAAGGATCGGCTGAACAACCCGGAAACGATGTCGGCGGTCGACTCGCAGCTTCGTCCGGCGCTCGAGCACTGGATGAACACGAACACCAGCGTCGCCGAGTCGATTGTCGCGCGCGTGATCCTGGCGGCACGGGCGCGGGAAGCGAGCCGCGCGGCGCAGCAGGAAGTGACGCGAAAAACCGCGACGTCCGGACGCCTCACCCTCCCCGGGAAGCTCAGTGACTGCACGTCTCCGGGGCTCGCCGACAGCGAGCTGTTCATCGTCGAAGGGGATTCGGCTGGTGGGTCGGCAAAACAGGGGCGCGATCGGAGCCGCCAGGCCATCCTGCCGCTGCGCGGGAAGGTGCTCAACACGGAGAGCGCATCACTCGCGAAGGTGCTCGAGAACAAGGAGCTGTCGGACCTGGTGACGGCGCTCGGCTGCGGCCTGGGCAAGAACTTCGAGCTGGCACGCCTGCGATACGGGCGCGTGATCATCCTGTCGGATGCGGACTCCGACGGGCATCACATCGCCACGCTGCTCCTGACGTTCATCTACCGCCACATGCCCGGACTGATCGCATCGGGCCGCGTGTTCCTCGCTCAGCCGCCGCTCTACCGTATCGACATCGGCAAGGAGACGTTCTGGGCCCTGGACGATCCGCATCGCGCTCGCATTTTGAAGCTGCACGGCAACGGGCGCGCCAACCCCGAGATCACGCGATTCAAGGGACTCGGCGAGATGAATCCGAAGGTGCTGTGGGAAACGACGATGAATCCCCGCACCCGCCGGCTGCTCCGGGTCGAGATCCTCGATCAGATCACCACCGATCGTGTGATCAACGAGTTGATGGGGAAGGACCCCGGTGCGCGGTTCCGTTTCATCATGGACCGGGCGGAGGAGGCCGAGGAGCTGGACGTCTGAACCTTTCGTACAATTGAGCATGCGCGCGCGGACAGGAACGGCACAGCTCCCCCTGCATGGTGGGAAGGCGCCGGCATGGCTCTTCTCCCGGATGGTGAAGCTGGCACGCGAAATCAGCGTGCACATCGTGTCGGAATTCGGTTCCGACGAAATGCTGCGACGCCTCTCGGATCCGTTCTGGTTCCAGGCGTTCGGATGCGTGCTCGGCTTCGACTGGCACTCGAGCGGCGTCACCACAACTGTGACGGGTGCGCTCAAGGAGGGCATTCGCGGTCTCGAGCACGAGCTCGGGTTCCATGCCGGCGGTGGCAAGGGCGCGGCGTCCCGGCACACTCCCGCCGAGATCACTGCCGCCTGCGAGCGGCTGTCGATCGATCCCCGGCCTCTCGTGTATGCGAGTCGCATGTCGGCCAAGGTCGACAGCGCGGCGGTGCAGGACGGCTACCAGCTCTATCACCACGCATTCTTCTTCACTCCGTCGGGCACCTGGTGCGTTGTCCAGCAGGGGATGAACGACGATAACGGCATGGCGCGGCGCTATCACTGGTTATCAGCTGCAGTGCGGAGCTACGTCAACGAGCCGCATGCGGCGGTCTGCGCCGAGGCGGAAGCGCCAACCATGAACCTCGTCGCCAGCGAGAGCGAGGGCGCGAGGACGTCGTCTGCGGAACTGGCGCGGCAGGAGCCGTCGGTCGTACTCTCCGCGATCTCGCGACTCCCGGCGCTGACGATGCCGCGCCGGCACGCCGTCCTTCGCGCTGACGTCAATCCGCAGTACCTGCAGAAGATCCTGTTGAAGACCTACGAACGTGCGCCGGAAGACTTCGAGACACTGCTCGGGATGGAAGGCGTCGGCGGCCGCACGCTGCGCGCACTCGCGCTCGTGTCCGAGATCATCTATGGGACGCCAGCGAGCACGCGGGATCCGGCCCGCTTTTCCTTCGCGCACGGGGGAAAGGACGGCTTTCCCTATCCAGTCGATACCGCGACCTACGACAGCACCGTGGAAGTCCTGCGCAATGCCGTGAGCCGCGCCGGCATCGATCGATCCGAGCGCGTCCAGGCATTGAAGCGGCTGGTGCGCTTCGGTGAAGAGCGCGTGCGTGCGAGGCTCGCTGCCGACACGAACCGAGACCCTCATGAACAGACCGAGGAGCCGTGACGCCGCGCGGCTGGCTGCTGCTTCTCTGTGTGTTCCTGTTCGTGTGGGAGCCGTTGCGCGTGGCCGGCGAGCTCACCGGATCGATCGGGACCCTGGGTATGCGCGGACTGGCCGGAGCGATCGAGCTCGCGGTGCATGCAGCGGTTGCGATGGTCGCGGTTGCTGCGGGGTGGGGGTTGTGGATCAGGAACCCGCAGGCGCCGACGCTGGCGGGGTTTGCCGTTGCCGCGTCAGCCGCGGTCACGGTCCAGTCGCTGTACTGGTCGAGCCTGCCGGGCAACGCCGTTCCGGGAGAACAGCTGCCGGTCTCTGTTGTCGCGCTCGCGCACGCGGCGGGGTGGATTGTTTTCCTCCGAAGGTCCCGCCGCGTGCGCGCCGCTTACAGGTAGAACTACTTGGCCGTCTTCTTCGTGCTGCTCTTGGCCTTCGTGATGTGGGTCGCGTTGTTTTCCGACTTCGTCACGGTGACCATGTCGCCAGCCTTGAGGCTCGCGAGTGACGCAACCGCGCTGCCGGTTGCGGTCAGCGTCGTCGACGCGCCGGTCGAGTCCTTCAGCGTGATGGTCTTCGCGGTCGCGTCCGTCGACACGACTTCGCCGTGGACCGTCGAAGCCTTGGCAGCCTCAGCCTTGGGGGGCTTCGCCGACTTGGCAGGCGCTGCCGGGGTCGCCGGGGTTGCGGTCTGCGCCTTCGCCGGTGCGGGCTTGGCAGCAGTGGTCTGAGCGTTTGCAGCGGCGGCAGTCGCCACGGCAAGGGCGATGGCGATAACAATATTCTTCACGGTTCCTCCTCGAAGGGTGAGAGTTGCGAGTGCAGCTGGTTTTCTGCAATGGGATTGCCGCTACGGGGGTTCACGGCCCATCGGGGCGATGTCATTTGACTTCTATAACTTAGGAGCGCGGACTCGTGAGCCCTGCGCCGCTGCCCCTATGCACAACCGCCACAGCGGGGCATTTACGATGGGTGTCTCGAACATTTCGATGGCTCATCCGTAGCCTGCAGCCCGACCGCGATCGAACGCGAAAGGCTTCATACTTCCTTGCCCATGTCGTCCATCACAGGCTCGATGATCGCGATCGAGATTAGCCAGCCCGGGGGGCCGGAAGTTCTCAGGGCCGTGACGCGGCCCGTCCCTCGACCGCAGGCCGGGGAAGTGCTGATCGAGGTAGCCGCCGCGGGGGTCAATCGTCCCGATGTCATGCAGCGCCTCGGGAAGTACCCGCCTCCACCCGGCGCGTCAGACATTCCTGGTCTTGAAGTTGCCGGCCGCGTAGCAGCGGTGGGCGAGGCCGACCCGGGGGGGCGCTGGCGCATCGGCGACGAGGTCTGCGCGCTCGTCGCCGGCGGCGGTTACGCCGAATACTGCGTTGCACCGGCGTCGCAGTGCCTGCCCTTGCCCGCAGGAATCGATCCCGTGGCTGCCGCCGCGATTCCCGAGACCACCTTTACCGTGTGGACGAATCTCTTCCAGCGCGCGCAGCTGCGTCGCGGAGAGAGGGTTCTTCTCCACGGCGGAACCAGCGGAATCGGTACGACTGCGATCCAGCTTGCGCATGCATCCGGCGCGACGGTATTTGCGACCGCGGGCTCGGATGCCAAGTGTGATGCCTGTGTCCGCCTCGGTGCGGACGTGGCGATCAACTACAGACGTGAGGACTTCGTGGAGGTCGTTCGCGAGGCGACATCCGGTGCGGGCGTGCATGCCATTCTGGACATTGTCGGAGGCGACTACGTCGGCCGGAATCTGAGATGTCTCGGACTCGACGGCCGGCTCGTGCAGATTGGCCTGATCAAAGGATCGCGCGGTGAAGTCGACTTCGGCCTCGTCCTTCGTCAGCGGCTGACCATCACCGGATCAACCTTGCGCGCCCGGTCCGTTGCCGAAAAGGCGGCGATCGCAACCGATGTCGAGCATCACGTCTGGCCCTGGCTTGCGGACCGAACCTACGTTCCGGTGATCGACCGGACGTTTCCGCTGGCGGCCGCGGCCGATGCTCACCGACGAATGGAGTCCGGCGATCACGTCGGCAAGATCGTGCTCACGGTGGCGCACCAGTGAGCGTCAGCTCGAGTGTCCCCATCTCGAGGAGCGCGCCTGGCGGGCAACGCCCCAGGCGATGGCGGCGGCTACCGCGGCCCCGACCATGACTTTCGGCAGCGGATCGGGCGGAAGCCGTACGATCCCGCGTTCGTCGCTGATCGCGGGTTCCGTCGCGTAGCGGCCCATCGACGGCACTTCGACGTCATCGAATCGCGCCGCGAGGGCCCTCAAATCACGCCGCATGTCGGGACCAGCCATTGGCTCACCGTGGCCGCTGGCCAGAACTTCCGGTTCGAGCGCGGCGAGCCTCCCGACCGACTCGCGGGCCGCCGCCCAGTCCTGGGTGAAGTAGGCGGGTGGACCATGGAGCTCGCGCCGCTGTGTCGCGACGGCGATCACCGACTCCTGCCTGGTCGTCGTCACCGCATCCCCGGCGATGAGCACCCGGTCTCGTCCGCGGAACAGCGACACGTGCCCGGGGCTGTGACCCGGCGTGAAGATCCAGCGCCATGAGGACGCAAACGGGATGTATCCGTCCTCCTGCAGGAACTGGAGCCGGTCACTGATGTCGATCGGCCCACGCGGGTAGAGACGGGACAGCAACGACATGGCACCGCCGCCAACGAGGGGATCCGGTGGCGGGTAGGAGGACCGTCCCGTCAGGTAGGGTCTTTCCAGTGGATGCGCGTACACCGGGACGTTCCACCGCTCGAGCAGCGGCGCGAGCGAGCCGACGTGGTCGAAGTGGCCGTGCGTCAGGACGACGGCGGCGGGGGGAGCATCACTGCCGACGAAGTCCTCGGCAGCCCGGCGAATCGACTGCTCGTAGCCGCCCAGCCCTGCGTCGACGAGGAACCACGATCCTCCGTCGCGCACGATGAATACGTTCACCATCATCGTGCGGTAGAAAAGAATGTCCTCGGCCACCTGCTTCGCATTCATCATCATTGCCTCCAGGTACTCGTTCCGGTGCAAGCGCCATACCCCGGGCGCTCGCGATCAGCCGCGGGTTCGAACGGCATGGCCACGGCGTTCCCGTCGCCGTCCTGGTGTCGAACGCTTCACAGCGCGACGCCGCGGCCTCTCCGCGGCGGTGCTCCGCCCGGCTGCGGGCGCGAGTCGAACGCCGGTTGGCATGTAGTAGCGGGCGAGCCAGCGACTCAGTCCATCGAGACCGGGAAAGAGCACACGCTCGTTGATGTTGGCCTGGTCGAGCTTGTCGCGAATCTTCCACTTCAATCGGGCCGACACGATTACTATCCGGCCGAGGCGGGAATGGCCGCGAAATGCGAACGGCGATCGAAATCGCCGAGATCGTAACTCCACGATCCTTCGTGAGGGCGTCCAGCACGTCGAGCCAGCTCTTCGTGGAGTCTCGTGGCGCGGGCATGCGACCTGCTACCATCCCGCAGGATTTCGCAAACAACATGCCCGTCACCGCCCTCGCAACCGACCTGTATCAACTCACGATGATGGCCGGGTATTTCGGCACCGGCCGTCACCGATTGCGCGCCACGTTCGAGCTGTTCACAAGACGCCTGCCGCCGAATCGCAACTGTCTCGTCTCCGCTGGACTGGAACAGGCGATCGACTACCTGGAGCACCTGCGGTTCACGCCGGCGGAGCTGGACTGGCTCGCGGCGCAGCCGGTGTTCTCGACGATTCAGCCAGACTTCCTTCAATACCTGGAGGCGTTTCGTTTTACGGGAGACGTATGGGCGATGGACGAGGGGACGCCGTTCTTCCCGAACGAGCCTGTTCTTCGAGTAACGGCGCCGCTCGCGGAAGCGCAGCTCATCGAGACGGCTCTCCTCGCCATTGTCAATTTTCAAACGACCATCGCCAGCAAGGCCGTCCGCGTCGTGCACGCAGCCGACGGCCGGCCAATCCTGGAGTTCGGTGCCCGTCGCGCCCATGGCGTTGACGCCGCCCTGTACGCCGCGCGGGCGGCCCATCTCGCGGGCTGCACGTCGACGTCGTTCGTCGAGGCGGGCCGACAGTTCGGCATCCCGCTTTCAGGCACAATGGCGCACTCCTGGATTCTCGCCGCGGAGAACGAGCGCCAGGCCTTCACCGACTTCGTCGACCTGTTCGGGCCGGCGACGGTCCTGCTTCTGGACACGTACGACGTCGCCGCGGCGGTTGACGCAGTCATCAGTTCGGGTCTGCATCCAGCCGCCGTCAGGCTCGATAGTGGCGACCTCCTGTTGCTCGCGCGATCGGTCCGGCGATCCTTTGACAGCGCCGGTCTTGCCACGACGCAGATCGTGGTCAGCGGCGATCTCGACGAATGGCAGATCCGCGAGCTCATCGCCGCGCATGCGCCGATAGACGCGTACGCAGTCGGGACGGCGCTGACTACGTCGGAGGATGCACCGGCGCTCGGGGGGGTCTACAAGCTGGTCGAGATCGAAGGGCCGGGCGGCGCCAGGCTGGCGTGGAAACGCAGTGCCGGCAAGCGCACGCAGCCGGGGGCGAAACAGGTGTGGCGCATCCTCCGCGGGCATCTCGCGAGCCACGATGTTGTCTCGCTTGCCGGAGAGCCGCCGCCTGAGCACGGCATTCCATTGCTGCGGCCGGTGATGCGGTCGGGCGCCCGACTCGGCGATGCGCAGCCGCTCGCTCGGCTTCGCACCGGCTGCGCCGAGCGCTTGTCGGCGATGCCGGATTCGATCACCGCTCTCGATCCCGGCTGCGATTACCGCGTTGACTTCAGTGAAGGGCTCGCGGCATATGCGCCGGAGAAAAACGTTTCGCGGCCGCACGGCGCGACGCGATAGATGGCGCTCAATCCACCTGGCCGAGCGTGATCCGTCCCACCTGCACCGCCCGGTTATCGTCTCTCGTGCGATCGGTGCGTAAATCCACTCGGCGCACGCGCCTGCTGCCGGGTGGCGGCAGACGAATCCTGCTTTCGCGCCAGCCCGGATCCGTGAGCACGAGTCGATCCACCGGCTCATCGTCGATCGTGATCGACACCGTGATCGGCCAGTCGCCCGGTTGATCGAAGGTGGTCCGAAGCGGAATGCGAAGACTGCGCGCGTTCGAGGGCACGAACAATGACGCGTGCGCGCCGGCCCACCGGAACGCGGTTCCGTCAGCAGCGGTTTCCCAGTTGCGAAAGCCGCTCGAGAGCGTCGCGAGCCAGGGCGGATCGTGAAGGTACGTGAGAACGGCCGCGACGGCCAGGCACGCGACGATCGCCAACGCGAACCTTCTCACTTCATCCTCAGGAACACCGCGCAGTACTGATCCCACGTCGTGTCGCTGAAGGGCAGCACGCCGGCCCAATACTGCAGCATCTGGAAAACCGACAGCGCGACGGCAACACCCGCCACGCACGCGACGATCGCTGCCGTCGTCGTCCGGCGCGCCGACCAGGTGTAGAGCCCGGCGAGACCGATGGCAAAGATCGGCAGGCTGTCGGTGAATCCGCGATGCCCGAAGCTGCCCCCGAACTGCCAGTCCCACCAGCTCGCAATCAGGTATGTGTTGAGGACGAGAAACACCATTCCGCCGGCGACGAATGCCCGCGCCTGATGTCCTGACCGCCAGAGCCACGCGAGCCCGGCGCAAGCAAGCAGCAGCAGCGGAGACCAGAAGAACAGTCCCTTCTGCACACTGAACAGCACGCCATAGATCCTCGGGTTTGCGAAATCGAATCCGAGAGATCCGTAAGAGCTCACAATCGCGTGTCCGGTAGCCCGGTAGTAGATCACCAGCTGGGGCATCACGATGGCGACGCCGATAGCCAGCATGGCGAGGAGCATGCGCCAGTCGTCACGAAGCTGTCGCAGCCGCGATCGAAAGGACGCCGCGTCGGTGACGCCGAAGAGCGGCAGGCACACAAGGAAGAGCAGGTTCGTGTGCCGGGTGAGCGTAATGAGGCCAGCTGCGACGCCGATGGACACCGTTCGCGTCCAGTCGCGCGTGTCGTGCCACCGTTCGGTGAGATCGATGAACAGCGAGAAAAGAAAGAACGAGTATGCGTGGCTATAGGAGCTGTCGAAGGTGGCGTAGTGATACAGGTTGGTGCCGAGCAGGATCGTCAGCAGGGTGGCCGCCGTCACACGATCGGTGAAATGGCGGAGGAGCACCCGCCTGAGCACCAGCAGCCCCGCAAGGGTCCAGAACAGCCCGGCCAGGCCTGCAGCGTGCTGGTAATACAGGGTGAAGCCGTCGGCGGACAGGTTCGTCCACTTCGTCAGCGCATGCGCAACGGCAAAGAATGGCGACTGCATCACGGCGACGCCGATTGGATGCGCATTCACCCACCGCCTGGTGCCCGGCCATCGGATGATTGCCGTGTATGCGGGGAACTCACCACCGCAGCAGTCGTGCGCCGTCGCCGTGAGCGACGGGTCGTGGAAGATGAACCACGAGGGCAGGTAGACGTAGTAGCTGAAACCGTCGGACCGGATCGGCGGGCCGGCTCTCCCGCTTGCATAGACGAACGCGTACCCGGCAAGACACAGCACCGCTGCCGCAGCGAGCGTCCATGTCGACGACGGGGCGGAGGCTCTGCCACCGTGCGGCATCGATCCGGCAGCTTCTACTGCAGACCCGATGGCAGGCGAGGCGACGAGATCAGCTTCTCGAATTCGGTCCAGCGCTCGGATGGGTGATCCACCGTCCCGCCGTGCGCTTCGATGTAGCGGCGCACCATGTCCTTCCCGAGGTTGTAATTGATCACGTAACTTCGGTACTGGTCGAAGAACTTCACGCGCTGAAGCGCCCGATCGTGCGTCATCAGTGCGTACCGCTCCAGCCACGCCGCGGCCTGGGTCGCGTCGATCTGACCGTCCAGATACCGCCGCGCCGCCTCGTTGCCCGCATACCCGAGTTGATCGACGAGACCCTGGACCTCGTAGTATTCGGCGGCCCGTGCTGGATCGAGCCCTGCCGCGGGAAAGAGCACGGTCCGCTCGAACTCGATTCGCTGTGCCCCCGGGAACGCGACTTCGATCCCGAAATTTGCGGAGCCCTCCGCGATGAGCGACTGCGGCGAGAACAGCGGGTACACGGTGAATTCGATCCAGCCGCGATCCTTCACCAGATGTTTCTCGAGCAGCGCGTTGTACACGTGGTGCCCCGGGTAGCCCTCATGACAGGCGAGGTCCACGGCGCGGTCGATGTATATCGGCAGATCCGTGTTGACCTGGATCAGACTGCGGAACCCGCCCTGGTACCAGTTGTAGCCGCTCCACGATTTGTTGGTGACGTATTCGACGGTGAACTGTTCGCCGGCCGGGAGCGTGATGTGCTGGCGCGTACGCTCGGCGCACGCCTGGATGGCTTTCTGAAACACCCCATCCAGCCGTGCAGGCGGGATCACGAATGAGCGGCGGAAGCTGTCGTAACGGTCGACGAGCGGGCCCGTGCCGGGAAACCGCTTCTCGAGCCGGTCGAGGATCTCCTGGAAGTGCGACTCGGGGAACGTCGGTGCGACAGCGTCGTAGAGGGCCTTCGATTCAGCGTCGAACGAAAGACGCTCACCGTTGAGGATCCGGACGCGCGCGGCAAGCGCCGACAGCTGGCGTTCCAGAGTACTCGAGCCGGAGTCGGCCCATCTCGTCCGACGGTGCGATGGATTGATCGACTTTCAGCTGGCGGCTGAGGTCAGCGGCTCTCGTGCCGACGGTGGCAAGGTCGAGTTTGGTGGCCGCGGCCTCGGTCTTCCATGCCGGGGGACCGTAGTATGCATCTACGTAGTCACGGTCGTGCTGGCCGAGCGCGAGCACGAGCCTGACGTATTGTTCGGCGGTTGTGTCCATCGTGGTCGCCCTGGAGGTTTCTCGGTCGCCCTTGCCGCAGATTGTTCGGCGGGATCTGGCCCGAAAGCCCTCGGATGGGCACCGAAAAGGGCGCCAGTCACGACCGCGACGCACGCGAGAAGACAGAACTGTCGCATGCTCATCCCCGCTCCCCAGCTTACCTTGGGTCCGGCCACTCGCTCGCCGACGTTCCCTTCGTTGACCGACGGTTCCGTTTGAGGCCTTGAGTTCCTATGCGAGCGCTCTTCTACTCTCTGTTGGGCTACTTCCTTACCCCGGTCGGCGTGCTGCTCATGGCCGCACTCGACTCGTCCATGGTGTTCTTCCTGCCGCTCGGGATCGACTTCATCGTCATCATCATGACCGCCAGAAAGCCGGAGCTGTTCTGGCTGTACGCGATTCTGGCCACGATCGGGTCGCTGATGGGCGCCTCGCTCACGTTCTGGATCGGGCGCAAGGTCGGCGAGCACGGGCTCTCACGCCTGGTCAAGCCGTCGCGGCTCAAGAAGATCGAACAGCGCGTGAGCGAACGGGCGGCGGTCAGCGTCGGCGCGCTGGCGATCATCCCCCCGCCGTTTCCGTTCACGGCCTTCGTACTCGCGAGCGGGGCGCTCCATGCCAACGCCTGGCACTTTCTCGTCACGCTCGCTGGTGTGCGCCTGGTGCGGTTCCTGGTTGAAGGGGCACTCGCCGCGCACTACGGCCGCGGGATCATCTCGTGGATGAAGTCGCCCACCTTCACGATCATTGTCGGCGTGATGATCGGGCTGGCGGTGATCGGAACTTTGGTTTCGGCAGTGGCGGTTTACCGCAGTACGAAGAAGGGCCCGGGAGGTCCGAAGGGGTCCGGGGGCGCCGAGGTCTCTGAAAAGCCACGGGTCCAGCCCGCCTGAACCCGTGGCAGCGGTTCAGATTCGAAAGCGCAGGATCGCCGCGACGCCGCCGTATTCCGAGAGCAGCGACGCGTCTTCGATGAACGTGACGCGCGCCGAGGTCTGAGTCGCCCTTGTGATGAGCTCGTCCGCGAGGCGCACCACCTGCGGCGCGGCTTCAGCAGCTTCGCCGCTCGACACCGCTTCTATCGCGGGTTCGGCAAGCAGCGTGTCATTTGCCGCATGGGGAGCCTGGATCTCCCGCAAGGTAGCCGAAATGAGGAGCTCTTCGACCTGTCCGGCCGTCAGCGCCATCAGTGTGTCTTCGGGCCCGACGACGCCGAGGCCACCAGCCCGGTAGCCGCTGATCGCCGCGTCGACTTTCTCCTTGTCAGTTCGTTCGTTCAGCTTCGCCATCGCATCGAGCGACGCCCTCATGACATCAGTGAGCGGGGCATGTGTGGGCAGCCGCACGTGATCCACGACTTTGTCGGCAAGATGCCTGGGCATCTGCTCGCGGAGCACCGGCATGATCACTTCGTCGCCCGAGAGCAGGATCTGGGTGATGCCTTCTGCCTGGACGACCCGGTCGAGTGTGTCGATGACTTCCTTCGCATGCTGTAGATGGAAGTTGCTGATGTGCCGTTGGTAGCGTGCCTGCGACGATCCTCCCTGAGACGTGCTGCGCGTCTTCACCCCGACAACGTCGCGTTCGGTGACGAGGTCTCCGGAGGCGAAGACCATCACGCGCGCCGTGTGAGTATCGGCGAGGACCGCCGCGTATCGCGGATACTGCGACTCGAGCCGCGCGAGGGGATAGAGGTGCGGCTGATCGCCGATGTGCAGCCAGTGCTGCTCGAACGGAGCGGCAGTCTGGATGGCTTCGAAGAGCTCCCCCGCCGAGCAGGCGAAAATCGCCACACCGTTGGACGAAGGCTGGAGCTCCGTCTCGAGATACTGCGAAATCTTCTCCAGGTCGCGATCGAGGCTCTCGCGCTCGGGCGAGCCTGCCGGATAAGTGCGGCTGCGCGCCTTGAACTCTTTACGGATGAACGCCTGGTGCTGATCGCGCCCGTGCTGCCCCGGCTGCGTGTTGAGGTAGAGACTCACGACCGGGTATGGAGCGGGCTCGAACGCAGCAAGCCGATCGAGCTGTTCAGAATGGGACATACGCCTCCTCATGCGTTTCGCCGGCCACTCTTCGCCAGCGGCAAAACAGGCGCAAGCTCCGTGCCCGTAACCCGGTTCGTCCAGGAGGACGCGCCGCGATAGACTAGGCGCCGCCGGGATCCGGCTTGCACAATGTCCATATCGCACGTTCCGTTCTGGCTCGACCGGTCGGCCAAAAGCCGCCGGCCGTCGTACCCTCGCCTTCGAGGTGAGGCCGAGACGTCCGTCGTGATCGTCGGCGGCGGCCTGACGGGGTGTGCCTGCGCGCTCGCCTTTGCGCAGGCCGGGATCAAAGTCGTCCTGCTCGAGGCGGATGCAATCGGCCAGTCTGTCGCCGCCCGCAGCGCGGGGCTGGTCCGCGAGGATTTCGCCGCGAGCTTCAAGGAGACCGTCGCGACCCATGGACTCGCGGCTGCGCGATCGATGTGGCAGTCGATGCGACGCGCCTCGCTCGAATTCCAGGCGGTCCTTCGCCGCCTCAACGTCCGCTGCGACCTGGGCACGGAAGACCTGCTGACTGTCGCTCCGCGTGAGCCATCGGCGGCGCAGTCGCTTCAGGGCGAGTACCGGGCGCGCCGTTCGGCAGGATTCAATCATTCGTGGGTCACACCTGCCGGCGTGACGCCGGGAAGCCGCACTCGAGAGCGGCGGTGCCATTCGCACGCGCGGCGGGAAGCTCGATCCCTATCGCGCCACGGTAGGCCTCGCCGCCGCAGCCGCGGAGCGCGGGGCGCAGCTATACCAGGGCTCACTCGTCAGGCGCATTCGCACGGGAAAACGGCAGGTCGAGGTCTTCACCGACGCCGGCGCCGTGCGGGCGGAGGCGGTCCTGGTCGCCACGCCCCAGCCGCTGGCCGACCTCAAAGCCCTTCGTCGTCACCTGAAACCAGCGACGCGCTATTCGGTCGTGACCAGCCCGCTTCCTGCGAGCGTGCGGCGCACCGTGGGAAAGCGAGCGGCGGCGCTCGACCGGCAGGGCACGCCGCAGCACCTCCTGAGGTGGATCGCCGAGGATCGTGTGCTCTGGACCGGTGCTGACGGTCCCGAAGTGCCGTCTCGGGCCCGAGACAAGGCGCTCATTCAACGCACGGGACAACTCATGTACGAGCTCTCCCTGTTGTATCCGGAGATCTCAGGGCTGCTGGCGGAGTGGTCGTGGGATGCCACGCACTACGACACCGCCGACCACCTGCCGTTTGCAGGCCTGCACAGGAACTTTCCACGTCACTTGTTCGCCATGGGCGGAAGTCAGCACGGCGCGGCTTCTGCGTGGCTGGCGGCGCGTGTTCTCCTCCGGATTTTCCAGGGCGAACCGCTCAAGGGCGACATATTGTTCGGCTTCGCCCGCGTCCTCTAACAGCGAGCCGGCCATTTTTGCGTGCGAGCCGCGGGATTTTGTGGTTCCCTGTCGCATGCAATCCCCCCCGCCCCGCGCTCCGGCTCCTGACCCCGGCGCGCGCGAGCGGCCCCGCAACGGCGAGCAGCTGATCGAGCACCTGCTCCGCCGCGCCGGCTTCGGTGCGAGCCAGGAGGAAGTAGACCTCTATACCGATCTCGGGTTCGCCGGCACCGTGCGGCGGCTGCTCGACTTCGAGTCCGTGCCGGACGAAGTCGACGACCTGATCGGGAAGCCCGGAGCCGTTGCCGTTACCGCGCGCGGCGCCTTTCAGCCGCAGACCGTGATCAACGATGCGCGGCAGCGCTGGCTCTTCCGCATGGTCCACACCCGGCGTCCACTGCAGGAGAAGATGACGCTGTTCTGGCACAACCACTTCGCGACTGCCTACACGAAGATTGCCGGCGCTTTCGGCAGTGAAGAGGGCGCCCGTTATATGGCCGCGAAGCCCTCCGAGGATCCAAACAAGGTCAAGGGACAGATCGAACTGCTGCGGGAGAATGCGCTCGGCAACTTTCGTGACCTGCTCGTCGCGGTCGCGAAGGACACCGCGATGCTCGTCTGGTTGGACGGGCGGACGAACGTCAGGAACCGGCCGCAGGAGAATTTCGCACGTGAGCTGATGGAATTGTTCACCATGGGCGTCGGGACGTTCGCGGAGGAGGACGTGTACGCCGGTGCGCGCGTGTTCACCGGCTGGAACCTGACCCGCCCGTCGAACGCGTATTACACGTTCAACTACGTCGCCGGCCAGCACGACAGCACCGCGAAGCAGTTCACGTTTCCGATCTATCCCGACGGCAACCGGACGATCCCGGCGCGTACCGCTGATGGTGGTCTCCAGGATGGAGTGGACCTGATTACGGCGGTCGCCGGGCACCCGGCAACAGGTCCGCGGCTCGCGCGCAAGCTCTACGAGTTCTTCGTGAGCGAAGTGGGTGAGCCTGACGCCGGGTTGATTGCAGAGCTGTCCCGCGTCTATTACGCGAGTGGATTCGAGATCAGGCCGGTCATCCAGCGGCTGCTGCTCTCGCCCCATTTCACGGATGCCTCGAACCGCTACTCGCGGTACTCATGGCCGGCGGAGTTCGTCGCGCGCTCGATCAAGGAAGTCGGCTGGACGGGCTTCTCGGTCAACGACGCGCTCACACCGATGGCGAACATGGGACAGCAGCTGTTCGAGCCGCCGGACGTTGCCGGCTGGGATCTTGGACCGTCCTGGTTCTCGAGCGGCGCGATGCTCACGCGGATGAACTTCGCGGCGCAGCTGGCAGCCAACCAGAAATTCAACCTGCGCGATATCGGCCGCAGCGCACGGCAGTCTCCCGAGGCGCTCGTTTCCTTGATGCTCGACCGGCTCACGCCGCCTCCGTTCGAACGGGACGCCCACCAGGCGATCCTCGATTACGCACGTGCCGGCGGGGCCTGGACCGGCTCTGACGCGCAGCTCGCGACCAAGGCTGCAGGTCTCGCCCATCTCATCGTCGGCTCTGGCGACTACCAGCTCGTATAAAGGACCGATGGCGATCACCAGGCGCGAATTTGTCCGTGGGGGCGTGGCGGCATTCACGGTGAGCTTTGCCGCGCCGGAGTTCCTTTCCGACCTGGCGCTTGCCCAGGGGCGGTCGAGTCGCAACCTCGTCGTGCTGTACCTGAGCGGCGGCAACGACGCGCTGAGCACGGTGATTCCGTACAACGATCCGCAGTACTACGCTCGCCGTCCGACCATCGCGGTGCCGGCATCACAGGTTCTGCAAATCGGGACCGATCGGGCAGGCCGGGCGCTCGGATTGCACCCCCGGCTGACCGGGCTGCGATCGATTTTCAACGCCGGCCGGCTTGCGCTGATCCAGCGCACCGGGTACCAGAACTCCAGCCGCTCGCACTTCGAAGGCACGGATATCTGGTCCACGGCCGACCCCCGGCTGCCGCAGGGCACGGGGTGGCTTGGCCGGTATCTCGATACATTGCCATCACCCGTCGATCCGCTCACCGCCTGGGCCACGACCAGTGTGATCCCGCGCACCTTGCAGTCGCGGACGGTGGGAGTGCCGTCGATCCCTTCCGTCCAGGGCTATGCGTTTTCGAGCCCGAACACAGGAGCGGACGCCGTTCTCGGGCGTGAGAGCGCGACCCGGATCGCGTCCCATCTCCCTGTCGATCGCCCGCACCTCGCCTTCGTGAATGCCACCGCGCAGGGAGCGTTCGCCACTCTCGACAGAGTGGCGCAGGTCGGGACCTACTCTCCGTCGGTGACGTATCCGAACAACGGATTTGCCCAGGCACTTCGCACCATCACCGGCGCGATCGTCAAGGGCGTAGGCACCAGGGTGTTCTGGGTCCAGACGGGCGGGTACGACACGCATGCGGCACAGAACCCGAATCAGGCGAACGGCTCGTACACAAATTTAATGGCGACGCTCAACGACGGGTTGTTCGCCTTCTACAACGACCTGCAGAACCATGGACTGCTTGCGGACACTCTCGTGCTGCAGTTCTCCGAGTTCGGCCGCCGGATCAACGAGAACGGAAGCCAGGGCACCGACCATGGTGCGGCGAGCGTGATGATGGCGCTCGGAGGGGGCGTTCGTGGAGGCATATTCGGAACCGCCCCGAACCTGCAGCCAACGCCGGACAACCCGACGCTCGAAAACAGCGGCAACGACGTGCGCTACGAGACCGACTTCCGCGCGGTCTACGCACAGGTGATCGATTCGTGGCTTGGTGCCGATTCCGCTTCCGTCCTTGGTTCGAACTTCCGGGCCGCTGCTCCGGCGTTCCTGTAGCAGGCCGCGCCGTGCCGCGGGCGAGCGCTACTCGCCGAAGATCCCTCTGAAGGCCTGCTCGATATCGGGGTAGCGGAAGTGATACCCGAGGGCCTGCGCGCGCGCGGGGAGCACGCGCTGGCCGGTCAACGCGACCGACGCCATCTCGCCGAGCGCCAGCTTGAGCGCGAACGCCGGGGCCGGCACGAACCGCGGTCGTCTCATCGCCCGGCCGAGCGCACGGGCGAAGTCGCGGTTCGTCAATGGCGCCGGGGATGTCACATTGAGTGGCCCCGTGACCTCAGGAGTCTGAACCACCCAGCGCATCATCTCGATCCAGTCGTGGCGATGGATCCACGACACGTACTGACGCCCTGATCCAATCCGCCCACCGGCAAACAGCCGAAAGGGGCGCATCATCTGTGGCAGCGCACCACCGGAGCGCTCGAGCACCACGCCCGTGCGCGCGGCGACAACGCGGGTGGCCGTACTCGCGGCGCGGAACGCTTCCGCTTCCCAATCCTCACAGATGTGCGCGAGGAAGCCATCGCCTGGCTGCGAGTCTTCCGTCTTCACCTCGTCGCCTGACGCGCCGTAGTAGCCGACGGCGCTGCCACTGACGAGCACGCGAGGAGGCGTGGCCGCGGTGCCGATCGCCGCGACCAGGCTGCGGGTCGGGATGATGCGGCTGTCACGCAGCTGGGCCTTGCGCTGTGGTGTCCATCGGCGGTCGCTGATGCCCTCGCCGGCCAGGTTTATGACCGCGTCGGCGCCGTCGACCGTCGTCGCCGCCCACGGTCCGCTCTGGCCATCAGGCTTCCAGCCGACGCGCGTGACGCCGGGCACGCCGGTGCCGGAGTCGTGCCGCGCCTCACCGGCGGGCAGACTGCGGGTCAATACGCGGACGTCGTGGCCGTCTTCGGCGTAGACCTCCGCGAGCGGGCCTCCAAGGAAGCCGGTGCCTCCCGCTATGACGATTCGCATGCCCCTCCAAGGGTCGCGTCTGCCGGAGTGTTCGCCCGACAGCGTGTTGTTTGACGAGCGGGGCGGCCCCAGGGTTTGCACTATAATGGCGGCTCGCTCCCCCTGTGCAGATTGTTGAGGTGTCATGCGCAAATCCGTGCGCGCAGGCGTACTTGCGTGTGCCGTAGCGGCCGTGGGGATGCCCGCGGCTCGGCAAGTCGGAGCGGATCAGTCGACCCCGCCGGCGGTGGCTGCCGTCGTCCCGGTTCCGGCGAACGTCAGGGCCGACGGGCTGTTGCCGATTCCGGCGTCGCTTCCCGACGCGCTGCTCCCTTACGGGTCGTCGCGCCGCGCACTGCTCCTCGGCTGGCATCCGCTCCGCCGTGAAATCCTGATCTGGACCGCGCTTGCGAATGTCGGTCAGATTCATTCCGTGGCTGGCCCCGGGATGGACAGGCGCCAGCTGACGTTCTTTCGCGAAGGCGTCACGGCTCCGCTCCCACAATCGACCGCAGCCTGGTATGCGCCCGGAGGCGAGTACTTCCTCTTTGCCAAGGACACGGGTGGCGGCGCCGAAACCACACAGCTCTTCCGCTACGACTCGATCACTCGCCAGACGACGCAGGTCACGGATGGAAAGTCACGCATCGGTTCGCCGGTGTGGGCACATCGGCCAGGCCTGATCGCGTACGACTCATCGACCACTGGCAAGGGCACCGTGCGGGACCTTTACGTGATGAATCCGCTCGAGCCGGCGTCGGCCAGGCTGGTGGCCTCCGCGGAGGGGCAGTGGAGCGTCGAGGCGTGGTCACCAGACGACCGTGAACTCCTCGTCGTCAACGCGCCAGCGCAGGGCGAGCAGCACCTGTGGCGGGTCGACGTGACCACCGGTGCGAAGACGGCGCTGACCGAACCCGGAGAGTACGCGACGTGGAGGTTCGCCGAGTATTCGGCGGACGGACGGTTCGTGTACGCCCTCAGCAACCGTGGCGCCGAGTTCCTGCGCTTGTGGCGCTGCGATATTGCGACCGGATCGTGGAAGCTGTTGACCGCGGGAGGACCAGCCGTTCGAGAGTTTCTCGCTGTCACCCGATGGCCGGACGCTGGCACTCGTGTACGACAGCATGGTTGGCAGCCGTGTCGAGCTGCGCGATGCGCACACGCTCGCGCTGCGGGCGACGCCGAAGCTGCCGGCGGGGCAGCTCGTCGACGTTCCCCAATGGCGGCCGGGCGGCGCCGAGGTCGCATTCACGTTCTGGTCGCCTCATGTCTTCGGCGACGTCTACTCGGTCGACGTCCGCAGCGGTCGCGCCGATCGCTGGACCGAAAGCGAAACCGGCACGTTCGATCTCAACTCTCTGCCGGAACCGGAAATCGTCAATTGGAAAAGCTTCGATGGGCTTGCCCTGGCGGGCGTGCTGTACCGCCCGCCGGATCGCTTCAAGGGGCCGCGTCCGGTGATGATCAGCATCCACGGTGGCCCGGCGGGTCCCGCTGCGCGCGAGCGGCCGACGTTACCAGGGCCGCAGCGCGTACTTCCTGAACGAGCTGGGCGTCGCCATCCTCTACCCGAACGTCCGCGGCAGCTACGGCTACGGCAAGGCATTCTCGAAGCTGGATGACGGCATCAAGCGGGAAGACACGATCAAGGATATCGGCGCCCTGCTCGACTGGATTGCGCTGCAGCCGACGCTCGACAAGAGCCGCGTCATGGTCACGGGCGTCAGCTACGGCGGCTTCATGACCTACGCTGTCGCCGAAGCCTACGGTGATCGCCTGCGATGCGCGTTTGCCGCGTCAGGGATCTCGGACTTCATCACCTACTTCCAGAACACCGACACCGCCCGGGTCGAGGATCGCCGTGCCGAGTACGGGGACGAGCGGATTCCCGAAATACGGGAGTTCCTTACCCGGCTGTCGCCAGTGACGCAGGCGTCGAAGCTCCGCATCCCGCTGCTCATCGCCCATGGTCAGAAAGACAGCCGTGTGCCGATCGACCAGGCGGAGGCGATGGCCGCTTCGGCGCGCAAGAACGGCGTCCCGGTCTGGCTGACGGTTTACACGGACGAGGGCCACCTGCTGCCGACGACGCGCGCCAACAACGACTTCCTGTTCTATACCTGGATCCGCTTCATGCAGGAATACCTTTTGAACTGACGCTGTCGGGATTCGGGATTCGGGATCGGGATTCGGGATTGGGGATCGGGATTCGGCGATCTTCCGCCTGAAGGCGGAAGCTACGTTGAGCTGACGCTGTCGGGATTCGGGACTCGGGGCTCGCGATTCAGAAAGCTCAGGCTATCGGTGACTGACGCTGCGGGATCGGGAACTGGGAACTGGTGACTGGGAACTGGTGACTGGGAACTGCGTTCTTCCCCAATCCCAATCCCTAATCCCGAATCCCTGATCCCCGGACTCCCGCAGCGTCAGTGCGTATGCCGCGCTACCCATTCCCGGAACAGCGAATCGACAACGACATAGCGCGCGCCTTCGCGTGCGAGCACGTCTTCGCGAACGAGCGCGGTGAGGGAGGCCTGGACGGTCGAGGCGCCGCCGAGCCGGTAACGTGCGCGGACGTCGGCCGACAGCAGCTCACGGCCTTCCTCCAGCACGGCAGCGCGAAGCGCGCCGCGCTGGGCAAGCGTGAGCCGCTGCCAGGTCCCTTCGAAGATGCCGCCGTGCTCGCCGAGCAGGCGCTTCAGCGTGTCGTGCAAATCCTCGAGGCCCACGCTCTTCCCCCCGCGCACATCGTCCCAGACCTCGTGGGCGAGACGCTGCACGTCGTAAGGGAGGTTGCCGGCAAGTTCGACAATCGAAGCACCGAGCCCCGGGGCTGGACGAAGCTTCGTGGCGCGAAACCGCGCCTCGATGAAGTCGGCAAAGCGGTCGGCCGGGATTTTCTGGAGCCGCATCACCGGACCCGCCTTGTAGAACGGGCGGGTGCGCCCGAGCATCCGCTCCATCAGGCTGGGCTCCGACCCGGAAAACACGTATCCAACCTGGCGCTGCTGCTGGACCGCCGCGCGGAGCGCATGCTCGACATTGCCGCCGTCGAACGATCCAATCGCCTGGAACTCGTCGAGCGCGACCGCGAGTTTGCGATGGCGCGCTTCCGCAATGCGGCCCGGTAGTGCGAACACCTCCTGCGCCAGCCGCGACACATCCTTGTCGGTCCTGATCGACGGGAAGGAGAGGGCGAGCTGGCTGCCGCCGTGCTCGTCGGATTCAACGCGAACCTCGGGCCTGACCGCGCCGAGCATGTCGCGCAGCCACGCGCGCGCGCGGTCGAGCCGTGTTTCGACCGACAACAGCGCACGCGCATAGCCCTCGAGGAAAGCGACGTAGGAACTGTAGCTGCTGACCGTGACCTCGACGGTGAGCGCGCCGCCCCTCGCTGCGGCGGTCAACGCGCGGCGGACGAGCGACGACTTGCCGTAACGCCGTGGGGAAATGAGAAAGATCTTCTGACCGGCGAGCAGATCGGCAGTGAGCCGATCGAGCTCCGTCTCGCGATCGACGAACGAGGCCGGGGGCACGATCTCGCCGTAAACGAAAGGATTGGCCATGCTGCGCGCGCACCTCGTGGCGCCGGGCGGCGCCGTCATTACGTCAGATCACGTAATGGCTACGTAGTCTAACGTAACGCCGGGAGCAGCTCAAGTGGCCGGCCCGTGCCGGGGCGGATCACCCACGTCGCCGAGGTCGTCCATACCGCGCGCTCCTGCGGAATCCAGGCGGGCAGCCGCTGCGGTCCGGATCCGCCCGGGAAGCCTGACTCCGTCACCGCGACCAGGACCTGCTGCAGCCGTTCCGACATGCCGGGGCGGAAACTGGCGCGCCACTGCACGCCCTCCGCTGGCGGCGCGAGGAACGTTGCCGTCCATCGACCCAGCCGCAGCGCACCGGGAAGGCTGGACCGCGCCGGAACCAGGCCTTCCGGGAGAATGAACGAAACGGCGCCGCCGGGTCGGCTCGGAATCATCGAGATCGTAAGCTCCGTTCCGGCAGTGACCGGTCTCGTCGTGAACTCCCCGATGGCCATCGGCGGCGCGCCGAGGCCCGGGCCCGTCGTTCGGAAGACAAACGGATGCGGGAGGCGTCCCCACGGGATGCTCGCGGCGGCCGCGTCAGAATGGCGAGTCCAACCCGCAGGGGCGCCGACGGCGAGGTCGAGGCCAGGTTCGAGCGAGGCGACTTCCCACTGTGCCGGACGATCGGGCTCCTCCTGCAGGGCGCGCACGACGCGCCTCAGCGGCTGAGCGTAGGTGTACGCGGGGGCCGCATAGGCGAACCCGGCGGCGACGGCGGTCGACAGCAGACAGAGTGCGGTCAGCAGAGATGGGCGCACAATCGGGCGCGTTGCCGCCACCGCAGCGACAAAGGGCGGCACCAGCATCACCGCGGCGCCGGCCATCACCGCCGCATACACGTAGGCAGGCGTCACGAGCGGCAGCCGCCCGAAGAGGGCGGTCATGAAGCGCAGCAGCTCCAGGGTTTCGCGCAGCCACAGCGTCGCCGCCACGGCAAGCACCGCAACTGACGCCCCGCGCAGCGCCGGGCGGCTCCGCACGGGCACGATGAGCAACAGGACGGACGCGGCCAGCAGCGGCAGCGTCCATAGGTACGCGGCGGACGGCGCAAACCACAGCATGAACATCGCCAGCGCGAGCCATACCGGCAGCGACACACTCCATGTCACCAGCGGATCCCTCAGGCCGTGCAGCCTCGCCGGCAGCCATCGTCCGGCGCGGCTCATCACCCAGCCGACGGTCGCGCCGACCACCACCAGCAGGAGGAACAGCCGGTCCGGCCGCGCGTACCAAGGGTGGTAGACCTCGCGTGATTCCCGCAGCGCCCAGGTGGTCCCGGCCATCGCCGCGGCACTCGCGGCGAACCCGGCAACGGACCATGCCGTCGTCAGCAGCCACCGAAGCAAGCCGCCGACTCTTACCGCGGCCGGCACAATCCGGAGGCACGCGAGGAGGCCGGTGACGACCGCCGCTACCGACAGCAGCCAGCCGGCGAACGCGGATAAGCTCAACGCGGTGATGCCGCCGATATCGAAGTACAGCGCGGTCGACGAGGTCCGTCGCGTGATGTCGATCTGGTCGAGGGCGGTGGCGATGGCGACGACGTTTTCGCCAACGTCGCGGACAGTCCTGGCAGAGAGCCGGTCCGGAACGTCGCGCGCGGTGTGGTAGGAGTAGCCGTCGCCGATGAGCGCGAAGTTCAGGCCGGGTATGCCCTGCCGCGCCAGGATCGTGAAGTCGGTGTCGTTCGGGAGCCGTCGATAGATCTCCAGCCCGAACGATGCCCCGCGTGGATGCGGCGCGCGCCGGGCCCACGGCACCGTGATCCAGCCGTTCTCAGGCCCTGTCTCGAACAGCATCGCCGGTCCGCCGGAGCCCGCGGCCTCGACATTCACGTAGGCCTGGAGCCGGCTCATGACCTCACGGTCGGTCGTCAGCGCCGCCGCACCCATGAGCCCCGACTCCTCGCCGTCGGTGACGAGCACCAGCACGGACCACGTGCGGTCGCCATGGGACGCCAGGACGCGTGCGGTCTCGAGCGAGACGGCGACGCCGATGCCATCGTCTGCCGCACCTGGAGCTTCGGGCGCCGAATCGTAATGCGAGAGCAGGCCGATGGCCTCGCGTCGCTTCCCCGGCAGGACGGCAATGATGTTCGCCACCCGTGCGGTCCTGCCGAGTTCCGGCCGCCGTGCGTCAGCCTCCTGCACTCTGACGTCATAGCCGAACAGTCTCAGCTGATCGACGACGTACGCCCGGGCGCGAGCGTTGGCCTCGGTGCCGATCGGGCGGTTGCCGATCGTGCCAGCCAGCATCGAGATATGCGCCCGCGCGTTCGGCTTCGGAGAAGACCCCGACGTTCCGGGAGCAGCCCGAGAGGATCGGCAAGAGGGTGAGGATCAGGAGGCACTGGCGCATCGAAGCTGAGGGTAGTGCAAGGGACGGCTGGTTGACCAGCGATGGAGCGGCTGTGACCCGCCGAACTACTCGAGCGAAAGGCGCCCGGTGTAGATGGCCATGCCAACCACGGCGTCGATGCCCATGGCATCGAGTTGTGCGATCTCTTCCCTCGTCGTAATCCCGCCAGCTGCAGTCAGCGGCCGGCTCGTCGCTGCACGGAGCGCCGATATCGCGCCCATGTCCGTGCCGCGCATCAGCCCCTCGAGGTCGACGTGCGTGTAAAGGAACTCGCCGAAGAACGGCTCGAGGCGCTGCATGGCCGCTGCGGGCGACAGATCGAGTGCCGTACGCCATCCGTGGACGACAACTCTCCCGCCACGTCCGTCGACGGCGGCAATGAGCCGCTCCGGACCGACCGCGTCGCTCAGCTCGCGAGCGAACGCCACGTCCACTTCGCCGCCCTTGAAGAGCGACGATCCAAGAATCACTTTCGTCGCACCCATTGCAAGCGTCGTCCGGGCCCGCTCGATCGTGCGAATGCCGCCGCCGACACGGCACGGCAACGCTGCGCAGATCCTGGCGACGAGTGCGGGATTGTCCCCCTGGCCTTTGGCGGCATCGAGATCAATCAGCTGCACCTTGGGATAGCCAGAGAACCGTGCTACCCACGCGTCGACATCATCGGTCTGCACAGCGAGCTTCTCGCCCTGGACGAGCTGCACGATCCGGCCGCCCTGGAGGTCAATGGAAGGAATCAGCATCGAACTGGAATGCCCCTGGCGAGCAGGTAGTCCTTGAGCTCGGCGACTGCATGCTCGGAAAAATGGAACACCGATGCCGCCAGAGCGGCGTCGGCTTTGCCGCGCGTGAAGACCTCGGCGAAGTGCTCGAACGTGCCGGCTCCGCCCGATGCGATGACCGGGATGGACACCGCCGTAGACACGGCCGCGGTCAGTTCGCAGTCGAAGCCGGCGCGTGTGCCATCGCGATCGATGGACGTCAGCAGCACCTCGCCGGCGCCGCAGGCCTCGGCCTCCCGCGCCCACTCGACCGCATCGCGTCCCGTCGATGTGCTGCCGCTGCGGGCGAAGACGTCGAATCGTGCCCCGTTCCGCTTGGCGTCGATGGCGACCACAACCGCCTGGCTGCCGTAACGTGACGCGAGCCGCGTCAGCAGTGCCGGCTCCGCAAGCGCCGCGCTGTTCACGCCGACCTTGTCAGCGCCAGCATCGAGCGCCGCCGCGGCGTCGGCTTCGGTGCGAATCCCGCCGCCTACCGTCAACGGGATGAAGAGCTCGCGCGACACGGCGTGGATCGTCGCTTCGAACGCGCGCCGTCCTTCGAGCGTTGCGGTAACGTCGAGGACGACCACCTCGTCGATGCCTTCGACGTTGTATCGACGCGCAAGCGCCGCCGGATCGCCGGCCTGCTGCAGCGCTTCGAAGTTGACGCCCTTGACGACGCAACCATTACGAACGTCGAGGCACGCGATCAGTCGCTTCGACAGCATCGTTCAGGACCGTGCGAGGGCCGCGAAATTGCGCAGGATGCGAAGGCCCGCGTCGCTGGATTTTTCGGGGTGGAACTGGACGCCGTAAACGTGGTCCGTCTCGACCGCGGCGGCAAACTCGGCGCCGTGCGCGCAGGTTGCGACAGATTCGGGAGTCACGGGCGCGGCGAACGAGTGCGTGAAGTACACCTGGCTCGCCGGCTTGATGCCGTCGAGCAGCCGCGACGGCCGCGGTGCCTCGAGCGAGTTCCATCCGACGTGCGGGACCTTCACCGTCGCGGGCAGCCGCGAGCACACCCCGGTGATGGCACCGAGCCCGGCGACGCCCGGCGCTTCGTCGCTTCCCTCGAACAACCATTGCATGCCAAGGCAGATGCCGAAGAGCGGCAGCCGTGCGGCGACAGCGTTCCTGATCGCGGTCGTCCACGCGCCCGCGAGCATGGACGTCGCGCCGAAGTGCCCGACCCCCGGGACGACGATCCCGCTCGCCCGCACCAGGTCCGAAGGCTCCGCCGGAGTGAAAAGCTCTGCCCCGACGGCGGCAAATCCCTTCCGGACGGACGTGAGATTTCCGGCGCCGTAGTCGATGAGTGCGATCACAACAGTCCCTTCGTGCTCGGCAGCATGCGCGCCATCTGGCGATCGCGCGAGCACGCGACGCGGAGCGCCCGGCCGAACGCCTTGAAGGCAGCTTCGATGTGGTGATGGCTCGACCGGCCGTAAAGGACCTTCAGGTGCACGTTGGCGCGTGCGCCCTGCGCGAACCCTTCGAAGAAGTCGTGGACGAGCTCGGTCTGGAGGTCCCCGACCATCCGGACCTTCACGCGCAAGTCGACGACGGTGTGAATCCGTCCGCTGAGATCGATGGCGGCAACCGCAAGCGCTTCGTCCATGGGCATGACGAAGTAGCCCGCGCGGTTGATGCCTTTGCGGCTGCCAAGCGCCTCGGAGACCGCCTCACCAAGCGCGATCCCGAGGTCTTCCACCGTGTGATGCTGATCGACGTCGAGGTCACCAGTGGCGCGCACCTTCAGGTCGAACCCGCCGTGGCGCGCGAACAGTTCCAGCATGTGATCCAGGAAGCGGATCCCGGTGCTGACGTCGTACCGACCCTTGCCGTCGAGGACAAGGCGCAGCGCGATGTCGGTCTCCCTGGTGACCCGTTTGATCGAGGCGCGTCTCACAACAGTTCTCCGAGGGCGGAAATGAACGCCTGCGTGTGTTCCACGACACCCGCCGTGATCCTGAGGCAGCCCGCGCATCCGGCATCCCGCGACCGATCTCTGACGTGCACACCCCTTTCGGAGAGCTCGCGCACCAGCGTCGCGGAGTCCCGCTCGAAACGCGCCAGGACGAAATTCGCCGAACTCTCCCAGTAGGAGATTCCCAGGCGGTCGAACGCGGCGTACAGGAGCCGCTTCGATTGCACGACCTGGGCGAGATACCAGTCGTAATAGTCGGTATCGGCGAACGCCGCCGGCAGAACGGCGGCAACGCACGCGTTGATGCTATACGGCGGGACGACCCGGCGAAGCGGTGCGAGCGTTCGTGGATCGCCGACCAGTGCGCCCACGCGAAGACCGGCAAGTCCGTAAGCCTTCGCGAAGGTCCGGCCTACGACCACGTTCGCGTGACTCGCTAGAATCGTGCTCCCGATCAGCGTTCCGCCGGAGAAATCTGCATACGCTTCGTCGACCATCACCAGGGCATCAGGCACGGCGGCCGCGATCGTGGCAATAGCGTCAGGCGGAATCATCTGTCCGGTCGGGTTGTTCGGATTCGTCAGCCAGATGGCGCGGGTCCGTGGCGTCACCGCCGCGAGTATGCGGTCGAGAGGAAACGCGAAGGCCGTCCCGAGAGGAACCTCGACGACGCGTCCGCCGGCGGCGTCGGAGCAGGCCGCATACATGTCGAAGGCAGGGACGACGACGATGGCCTCGAACGGCGAAGCGGAAGGCCCGTTGCGCAGCGCCGCAACGGCGACTGCGAGGATGCCTTCGTCGAGGCCGTTGGTCAGCAGCAGCGATTGCTGACCGACGCCGAGCCGCAGGGCGCACGCCTCGATGGCGGCCGAGTAGTCCGGGTAGATCGCGACATCGTGCCGGGTCAGCGTCTGCATCGCTTCGATCACGGCCGGCGAGCATCCGGCGGTGTTTTCGTTCAGGTGCAGCCGCAGCCCTGATTGCGGCGTCAGCACACGTTCGTATTCGAAGCTCACCGGCGTTCCTCGCGAGTGTCGCGAATCGCGATCGAGGCAGCGTGTCCGCTGAGTCCCTCTGCGCGCGCGAGCGCAATCGCTGCGGGAGCGATCCGGCGGAGGCCGGGAGCAGTCAGGCGCTGCACCGTGCTCACGCGAACGAAATCGGCAGCGCTGAGCCCGCCGCGGCTCCGGGCCGCACCACTCGTCGGCAGCACGTGGTTCGACCCGGTTGCGTAGTCGCCCGAGGCCTGGGCGCTGTAGTCGCCGACGAAGATCGTGCCGGCACGGGTCAGGCGTGCGGCGACGGCGTCGGTGTCGCAGACCACGTGTTCGGGAGCCATGCGCTGGCAGAGCGCGATCGCCTCGGCCAGAGTACGAGTGAGGACGATGCCGCCGTTGGCGGCGAGTGCCTGCCGCGCCGGGCCGTCCGCCGGGACCTGCTCCAGAATGGCACGCGTGACTGCGGCTGCCAGTCGGCGTGAAGGCGTCAGGAGCAGCGCGCGTGCATCAGGGTCGTGCTCCGCCTGGGCGATGAGGTCCGCGGCAATCCAGGCTGGCCGGCCGGCAGCGGACACGACCACGATCTCGCTCGGCCCGGCGTGGAAATCGATCGCGCATTCGCGCGAGACCAGCGCTTTTGCCGCCGCGACATAGGCGTTGCCCGGCCCGACGATCTTGTCGACACGCGGAATCGTACGCGTGCCAAAGGCGAGCGCCGCGATCGCGTGGGCACCGCCGACGCGGAACAGGCGGGAGACGCCGGCGACTTCAGCCGCGCAGAGGACCGTCGGATCGACTTTCGGGCAGACGGCGATGACTTCAGCGACCCCGGCCACGCGTGCCGGGATGGCGGTCATGAGCAGAGACGACGGGAGGGGATAGCGGCCGCCCGGCACGTAGCAGCCGACGCGGTCGAGCGGGAGCACGCGCTGCTCGATTCGCACGCCGGCCGTGGGCTGGACCACCCAGCCGCGCGGGACCTGTTTCGAGGCGACGCGGCGGATGTGATCCGCCGCGGTGGCGAGGGCCGTTCGTACCGCCGGGGGAACCGTGCGCGCGCCGCGGCGGATCTCCTCCCTCGGCACTTCCATCGGCTCGACCAGCTTGTCGAACTGTTGCGCGTACGCGAGCAGCGCCGTATCGCCGTCGCGGCGCACGTCTTCGACAATCCTGGCAACCCGGCGCTCGAGCGGGGCGTTGCGCCGGCTGGCGCGGTCCAGCAGCGACGCGACCGCGGCTTCGTCGCTGGAGGGCACCGTGCGGACGATGAAATCGCTGCTGATCGATGCCACGGTCACATCACGATCTTGTTCAACGGGTACTCGACGATGCCCTGTGCGCGCGCCGCTTTGAGTTTCGGGATCAGGTCCCGCACCGTGCGTTCCTCGATGATCGTGTTGAGCGCCACCCACTCGGCATCGCTGAGCGGCGAGATCGTCGGGCGCTGGAGCGCCGGCAGCAGCGCGAGCACGGCGTCGAGATCGGTGCGGCGGATGTTGAGCATGATCCCGACGCGGCCATGCGCCTCGATCGCGGCCTTGAGCAGGAGCGCGATGTTTTCGAGCTTGGTCCGCTTCCACGCCGTCTCGAGACAGGTGGGGTTGGCAATGAGCTGGGTGTTCGATTCGAGCACCGTATCGATGATCCGGAGGCGGTTTGCACGCAGCGACGAGCCGGTCTCGGTGACTTCCACGATCGCGTCGGCAAGCCGCGGCGGCTTCACTTCGGTCGCGCCCCAGGAGAACTCGACGTTGACGTTGACGCCGTGCCGGGTGAAATAGGCCTGTGTCGCGCGCACGAGCTCGGTCGCGACCGTCGCGCCTTCGAGATCGCGCGGCGTCTGGAACGTCGACTCTTCAGGCACGGCGAGGACCCATCGGACCTTGCCAAAGCTTTGCTTGGCGTAGACCAGGTCCGCGAGCGGTGTCACGCCAGCCGTGCCGCCGTTCCCGGCCGCGTGCTCGGCGATCCAGTCCTGGCCCGTGAGCCCGGCATCGAGCACGCCATCGGCGACATAGCGCGCCATTTCCTGGGCGCGAATGAGCATGCAATCGATCTCGGGGTCGTCAATCGCCGGGAAATACGAGCGCGCACTCGCATAGATGTTGAATCCGGCCCGGCCGAACAACTGGATCGTCGCGTCCTGGAGCGATCCCTTGGGGATCCCGAGTTTCAGCGTATTCATCGTCTCTCGCGAACCTTAAAACCGGAACCGAACCCTAAAACCGTAGAACCCTACAACCTTGAACCCGACCCTAGAACCCTTAGAACCTGTAGAACCCTAAAACCCCTAAGGACCCAACCAGTCACCGGTCGTCCCGCAAAGAGAAACACCCGCGCGCTCCCGTGTGGCACACGTTCCCGTCGCCGAGCCGCGTCACCATCAGCAGCACGGTGTCGTCGTCGCAGTCGACGAGAATGCGCTCGACCTTGAGACGGTTGCCGGATGTTTCTCCCTTCATCCACAACTTGCCGCGTGAGCGGCTGAAGAAGGTGGCAAAGCCGCTCTCGAGTGTGCGCGCGTAGGCGTCCTCGTTCATGAAGCCGACCATCAGCACTTCGTTGGTGACGGCGTCCTGAACCACCGCGGGAATGAGGCCGTCCAGTTTCGTGAAGTTCATATCGTCTCAGTCTCGGCACACATAAAAAAACCCCGCTGAACCGGTGTCCAGCGGGGCTTCGAGAGCTGCTGTTTGATGGACGTTCGCGTCAGTTCGCGTGCAGCTCGACCGGCCCGCCGGAGCAGGAATGGTGATGGCGGTCGTGATGATGCGCGCGGAACATTCTCGTTAGCCTATAGTCCGGGCGCGCGAGTGTCAACAGACGGACGCGGGATTCGGAATCAGGGATTCGGGATTCGGGATTCGGGATCCGCGATAGTGGTCCCCGCCACGGCATGAGAATTGAACGATTGCCCTGAGCGCGCGCGCCTGCCCATGGGGTGTCCCGCGTCCCTGCCCGGCCCCGCACGCCGCGTACGGTATCCAGTCGGAGAGTGAATGCAGATCTGGCCAGGCAAGCCATACCCGCTCGGCGCGACGTTCGATGGCGCCGGCACCAATTTTTCCGTGTTTTCCGAGTTGGCCGAACGCGTCGAACTCTGTCTGTTCGATGACGAGGGAGTCGAGACGCGTGTCGATCTCCCGGAGTCCACCGCCCTCTGCTGGCATGGCTATCTCCCCAGCGTCAGGCCCGGGCAGCGGTATGGCTTCCGCGTCCACGGTCCGTGGGCGCCCGAGAACGGCCAGTGGTGCAACTCCTCGAAGCTGCTGCTCGATCCGTACGCGAAGGCGATCGACGGCCTGTGGGACTGGAGCGAAGCGATCTTCCCGTATCACTTCAACGATCCCGAGAACTCGAAGAACGAATTGGACAGCGCCGCGTTCGTCGCCAAGAGCGTCGTCATCAACCCGTTTTTCGACTGGGCGAACGATCGGCCGCCGGCCACGCCGTGGCACCGTACGGTGGTGTACGAAGCGCACGTGAAAGGGTTCAGCCGCACCCATCCCGCCATCCCCGGAGATCTGCGCGGGACGTACGCCGGCATGGCCCACCCGGTCGCGGTCGATTACCTGAAGAACCTCGGCGTCACCGCCGTGGAACTGCTCCCGGTGCATCAGTTCGTCCAGGATTCGACGCTTGCCGACAAGGGGCTGCGCAACTACTGGGGCTACAACTCGATCGGCTACCTCGCTCCCCATAACGAGTACTCCTCCGCCGGTCAGCGCGGTGAGCAGGTGCAGGAGTTCAAGCAACTCGTCAAGACGATGCACCAGGCCGGCATCGAGGTCATTCTCGATGTCGTCTACAACCACACCGCCGAGGGGAACCATCTCGGGCCGGTGCTGTCGTTCAAGGGCTTCGACAACCCGGCGTACTACCGGCTGGTCCCGGACAACTGCCGCTACTACATGGACTACACCGGGACGGGCAACACGCTGAACATGCGGCACCCGCACGTGCTCCAGCTGATGATGGACAGCCTGCGTTACTGGGTGCTCGACATGCACGTCGACGGGTTCCGCTTCGATCTGGCCGCGACGCTCGCCCGCGAGCTGCACGACGTCGATCGTCTGTCGTCGTTCTTCGACCTGATCCAGCAGGATCCCGTCGTCAGCCAGGTGAAGCTGATCGCCGAGCCATGGGATATCGGCGAGGGCGGGTACCAGGTCGGCAACTTCCCGCCGCTGTGGTCGGAGTGGAACGGCAAGTATCGCGACACCGTGCGCGACTTCTGGCGCGGCACCGATCAGACGCTGGCCGAATTCGCCTACCGCTTCACCGGCAGCTCCGACCTCTATCAGGGGACGGCGCGGCGGCCGTACGCGAGCGTGAACTTCATCACCGCGCACGATGGCTTCTCGCTTCGCGATCTCGTTTCGTACAACGAGAAGCACAACGAGGCGAATGGGGAGGACAACCGCGACGGTGAGAGCCATAATCGGTCGTGGAATCTCGGCGTCGAAGGACCGACCGATGACCCCGAGATCCTGGCGCTCCGCGCCCGGCAGACGCGGAACTTCCTGACCACGATGTTTCTGTCGCAGGGTGTGCCGATGCTCGTCGGCGGCGACGAAATCGGCCGGACGCAGCAGGGCAACAACAACGCATACTGCCAGGACAACGAGATTTCGTGGTACGACTGGGCGCACGCCGACAAGAACCTGCTCGAGTTCACGCGGCGCCTGATCCGGTTCCGGCACCGCCATCCGGTGTTCTGCCGCCGCAAGTGGTTCCAGGGCCGGCCGATCCATGGCAGTCAGGTCAGCGACATCGGGTGGTTCACGCCGGCAGGCCAGGAAATGTCCGAGGAGGACTGGCACGCGGGTTTTGCGAAGTCCCTCGGCGTGTTTCTGAACGGACGAGGAATCGCGACGTCGAACGAGCGGGGGGAGCCGGTGCGCGACGACAGTTTCTATGCGATGTTCAATGCGCACCATGAGCCGCTCGGTTTCAAGCTTCCGGAAGAGAAGTGGGGCCGCAGATGGGCCGTCCTGCTGAACACGACTGACGAAGGCGACCAGTTGTCCGAAGAACACCTCGAAGCGAGTCTCGGGCCCGGCGGCGAGATCCAGGTGCAGCCGTGGTCGATGGTGCTGCTGAAGAGAACCGAGCCGCAATGAAGGCCGACGACTCAGGCATCCAGACCCATTACATCGACGCGCTCGGGAAGCGCCACGCGTCGAGCCCTGCGGCGCTCGACGCGATTCGAGCGGCGATGGCAGGACGACAGGCGGACGCCGGGAAAGGCACGCGCGCGCGACGAACTTCGAGTGGCCGCCGGCCGCACCAGGATCGCACCGGCGCATCGTCCCAGTTCGACGCGGTGATCGTCGTGACGCAGGGAACATCCGAGACCACCGGTGCCGGCGATCTCGAGCTGGAAGACGGAACCGCGCTGACGATCGACAATCGCCTCCCCGCGGATTTGCCAGCGGGATACCACCGCATCAATCGTCGGGACGGAACGACGGCGCGGGTGATCGTCACGCCGGAGGCGTGCTTCCTTCCCGACTCGCTGCGGATCTGGGGATGGGCGATTCAGCTGTACTCCGCCCGATCGCGCCGGAGCTGGGGCATCGGCGATCTCGCCGACCTGCGCCGGCTTGGGGGCTGGGCCCGGCGTGCTGGTGCCGGGATCGCGCTCATCAGTCCGCTCGCCGCCCCATCGCCGATCATCCCGCAGCAGCCGAGCCCTTATTTCCCGTCCAGCCGCCGCTTCCGCAGCCCACTCTATCTGAGGGTCGAAGAAGTCGATGGCGCCTCGACGCTGCGTGATCTTCCCGCGATTGCGGGACGCGCCCGGGCGCTGAATGCCGAACGGCGGATCGACAGGGACGAAGTGTTCCGGCTCAAGACCGGTGCGCTCGAGCGCATCTGGGCCGCGGTCAGCCGCACGGAGATGCCGGAACTCGACGCCTTCATCGCCGAACAAGGCGAAGGCCTGTCCGAATTCGCGACCTTCTGCGCCCTGGCGGAGCGACACCAGTCAGGGTGGCACGGCTGGCCGAGCGAGCTCCGCCACCCATCCTCGCCGGCGGTGCGTGCCGCCGCTCGAACACGTCCGATTGCGGATCGGATCCGCTACCACCAGTGGCTGCAGCTCCAGATCGACCGGCAGCTGGCGCGGGCCTCCGCCTCGGTCCCGGTGATGCAGGATCTGCCGATCGGATTCGACGCCGATGGCGCCGACGCATGGGCCTTCCAGGACGTCCTCGCTGAGGGCATCAGCGTCGGGGCCCCGCCTGACGAATTCAACACGAAGGGGCAGAACTGGGGCCTGCCACCGTTCGTTCCCGGCAAGCTCCGCGGCGCCGGCTACCAGCCGTTCATCGACACCATTCGCGGGTGCGTTCGCCATTCGGGGGGGCTCCGCATCGATCACGTGATGGGGCTCTTCCGTCTGTTCTGGATCCCGGACGGCATGGCCGCGAAGGACGGTGCCTACGTCCGGAGCAACGCGCGCGACCTCCTGGCGATTGTCGCGATCGAGAGCCAGCGCGCCCGGGCGGTGATCGTCGGCGAAGATCTCGGGACGGTCGAGGAAGACACCCGCGCCGAGTTGACGCGCCGAAAGGTCCTGTCGTACCGCCTGCTCTGGTTCGAAAAGGATTCGCCGACGAAGTACCCCGAGCAGGCGCTTGCCGCGGTCACGACGCACGACCTGCCGACGATTGCGGGGCTCTGGACCGGTTCCGACGTCGCCGCCCAGCGGGAGCTCGGGATGGCGCCGAACGAGGAGGGCACGCGCGAGATCCTCAGCCGGGTCAAGCGGCTGGCGAAGGTGCAGGCGCGAACACCGCTCTCGCGTGCCATCGCCCGCATTCACGAGGCCCTCGCATCGGCACCGTCGCGCATCATCACCGCGACGCTCGAAGATGCAATCGGTGTCGAAGAGCGGCCGAACATGCCGGCGACCACGAACGAGTGGCCGAACTGGTCGATCGCGCTGCCGATGCCGCTCGAGAGCCTCGAGAAGAATGCCTCCGCCGCGCGTCTGGCGCGTATTCTTGCCAGGGGTCGCCCGCGTCCAAAGCGTCCGCGCCGACAGCCGACGCGCACCGCGAGGTGACCCGCCTGGCGCCATATCTCTGAGGCGCCCCTGCCGCCTGCGGCCGCGACTTCCGCACTAGAATGCCGTCAATGGCATTGAGGACGGGACGTGCTGCGGACTGACCCTTCGCACTCCGGTTGTGGAGCGCGGTCGCCGGGTTCGCGGTCCTGTTCTCGGCGCTGCTGGCGGCGTTCGATGGGCAGCCGCCGCCGGTGACTGTCTCCGCCGCGATCAGCCTCTCCGACTGCCTCGTGGAGATCAGCCGCGCCTACGCCGGCCAGGGCGGCGCGACGGTGCGCTTCAACTTCGCCGGGTCGAACGTGCTCGCGCGCCAGATCGTCAACGGCGCCCCCGTGGATCTTTTCATCAGCGCCGACGAGGCCCAGATGGATCTGGCCGCCCGGAGCGGCGCAATCGACGTGAGGACCCGGGTTCCTCTTCTCGGCAACCGGCTGGCGGTGATGACGATGCCGGGCGGACCGGCCGTCGCCGACATCCGGGCGCTGCTCCAGCCGTCAGTCCGCCGCATTGCGATTGGCGATCCGGCCGCGGTGCCGGCAGGCGGCTATGCGCGCGCATATCTCCAGCGCCTCGGCCTGTGGGAGGCGCTCGAACCCAGGCTGGTGCCGGTCTCGAACGTGCGGGCCGCGCTCGGCGCGGTCGAGAACGGCAGCGTCGATGCTGCCTTCACGTACGAAACCGACGCCGCCACTGCGCACAAAGCGCGGGCTGCGCTGGTCATCTCGGGAGCGGCCGCACCACGCATCGTCTATCCCGCGGCGATCGTGTCCGCTGCGCCCAACCGCCGTGGTGCCGACGCGCTGCTCGCATATCTGCGCGGCCCGGCGGCTGCGGCTGTCTTCCGGCGCTACAAGTTCGTACCGCTCGAGCCTTAGCATGGACGCCTGGCACATCACCTGGTTCACCGTCGCGACGGCCGTTCTCGCGACAGCGCTGATGCTGCCGCCCGGGCTCGCGCTCGCGTGGCTCCTGGCCCGTGGACGGTTCCGAGGCCGCGTGCTGCTCGAGACGCTGGTATCGCTGCCGCTGGTGATGCCGCCGGTCGCGACCGGTCTCGTCCTCCTTGGACTGTTTGCCCCACTCGGGCCGATCGGGCGCGTGCTCGGCCGCATGGGTGTGGACAGTCGTCTTCACCTGGAAGGCGGTCGTGCTCGCGATGGTGGTCATGGGGCTGCCGCTGCTGGTGCGAACGGTTCGGAGCGGCATCGAGCAGGTCGATCGCCGGTTCGAGGCGGCGGCCGCCACGCTCGGGGCGGGCCCGGTGCGCGTGTTTTTCACCATCACGCTCCCGCTCGCGCGTCCTGCCGTCGTCGCCGGCGCGGTGCTGGGATTTGCCCGGGCGCTCGGGGAATTCGGGGCCACCGTCATGATCGCCGGCAGCATCCCGGGCTCGACGAGAACGCTGGCGGTCGGCATCTACTCGCTCGCCGAGACGGGGCGCGATCGCGAGGCGTTCGGTCTCGTCGGCATATCCGCCGCGATTGCGTTCGCGGCGCTGCTTGGCGCCAACTGGTTGACGCGGCACCCGGGTGAGCGGGCGTGATCGAGCTCGATCTGCTGCTCCGGCAGGGCAGCTTCACCCTCGAGATCCGGGCCCGCTTCGACGCGCGCATCACCGCCCTGTTCGGATCGTCGGGTGCGGGAAAGACCACCGATCCTCGACACCATTGCGGGCCTTCGGCGGCCGTCCTCGGGATCGATTGGCGTCGGTCCGAGGGTGCTGTTCGACAGCCGGAATCGGATTGACGTGCCGACCCAGCATCGTCATATCGGCTACGTGGCCCAGGACGTTGCGCTCTTTCCGCACATGAGCGTGCAGCGAAATGTCCTCTACGGCCGGCGGAACGGTCAGCGGCTGTCGCTCGACACGGTCACACGCATGCTGGAGATCGCACCACTGCTCGAGCGGCGCGTGGCACAGCTCTCGGGCGGCGAACGCCAGCGTGTCGCCCTCGCGCGCGCGCTGATGTCCGCGCCGGAACTGCTGCTCCTCGATGAGCCTCTCGCGGCGGTGGATGTCGAGCGCCGGCGCCGGATTCTCCCGTATCTCGAACGCGTGCGCGACGATCTGATGGTGCCGATCATCTATGTCACCCACGACCCTGCTGAAGTTCGCCAGCTCGCGGAGCACGTCGTCATCCTCGACAACGGACGCGTCACCGGCGCCGGACCGGTCGGGAGCACCCTCCCGCCGTAGGCGGCACATCGTCGTTTTGTTCTGCGGCGGCGCGGGACGAAGACGTGTCTGAGCCGCAGCCGGGACCCGCCGGAGGGGAACGGTTGCGGGGTCCGCGGACGACTTACATCGGTCGACCGGGCTTCATAGAGGGAAAAGACGGATCGCTTTCGCGCATTTCGTGGGATGCTGTGTCCCGGGACGACGCCTCGAGGGCGTCTTTTGAAGGAGAGCAGATGGCCAAGACCGCCAAGAAGAAGACCGCCGTGAAGAGCGCCGCGAAGACCGGTGCGAAGAAGAAGACCGCTGCGCGCAAGCCGAACGCTGCGTTCATGCGGCCGGTGACCCCGAGTGCCGATCTCGCCGAAGTGATCGGCGCCAAGCCGGTACCGCGGACCGAGGTCACCAAGAAGCTGTGGGCCTACATCAAGAAGAACGGACTCCAGGATCAGAAGAACCGCCGCATGATCAAGGCGGACGCTGCCCTGAAGCCGGTGTTCGGCGGCAAGGCCACGGTCAACATGTTCGAGATGACCAAGCTTGTCGGCAAGCACCTGAAATAGTCCGCGCTCTCGAGAGGCTCGCCACGCTTCGGGCCGGTAACCCAGGCCGGCCCAAGTGTGGCGATTCGGCTAGGTGGTCAGGATCACCTTCCCGATATTCTGCCGCGCCTGGATGAAGCGGTGTGCTTCTGCGGCGCGCTCGAGGGGAAAGGTGCGGGCGACGATCGGCGTCAGCCGGCCCGCGGCAAGCTCGCTCATCAACATCGTCATCAGTGGCGCGAGCGCGCGTCCTTCTTCCCACAGGTGGCCGATGTGCAACCCGAAGACACCGTAATTCCGGTTGATGAGTGACAGGGGCTTGAACGAGGCCGTGTTTCTCCACGCCTGGAATGCGCGCCACGCATTACGGCGCTCACCGGTAGCGGCGGCCGACAGGCCGAAAATCACCAGCCGGCCGAGGGGAGCGAGCATCCGATAGCTTGCGCCGAAGCTCCGCCCGCCAATCGGATCCAGGATGACGTCGGCGCCCCGCCCGTGCGTGATCCTCCTCACCTCGTCGGCCACATTCGCATGGCGGTAGTCGATCGCATGATCGACCCCGAACGTACGCAGCGCATCGTGCTTGAAGGCGGACGCGCGTGCCGATGACCTTGGCCCGTCTCAAGCGCGCGAGCTGCGTCGCGGCAGTCCCGACGCCGCCCCCCGCGTTCTGGATCAACACGGTTTCTCCGGGCGCCAGCGCCGCGAGGCGATAGAGCGCGAGTGCGGCGGTCAGGAAGTTGACCGGCACCGCGGCGGCCTCGGAATCGCTCAGCGCTTCGGGAAAGTGGAACGCCTGGTTCGACGGGACGACGACCGTGTCCGCGTAGCCTCCGAACCGCGTCATCGCGACGACGCGGTCACCTTCGGCGAAGCCCACGACCGCGCGTCCCATCGCTTCAATGTGGCCGGAAACCTCGTAGCCGACCACGAGCGGCGGCTTCGGGGCGTCCGGGTAGAGACCCATCCGGGCGAGGACGTCGGCAAAGTTGACTCCGATTGCTCGCACCCGGATCCGGAGCTCGCCATCCCCGGGAGACGGATCGGGCCGCTCGCGCATCTCGAATACGTCCGGCGGTCCGAATCGGGGAATGACGATCTGGCGCATGGCTGCAGAGGTGACGCGGAGCCTACCATAGCCACGCATCCGGCGGATTGGCGGCGGATCGATCCGCCGTCGGAAGGGGAGGCCTACGCCTCGGAGAGAAGGGCCAGCAGCGCCTTCTGCACGTGCAGGCGGTTTTCCGCCTGGTCGAACACTACAGAAGCGGTCGAATCCATGACATCGTCCGTCACTTCCTGACCCCGATGCGCGGGCAGGCAGTGCATGAACAGCGCCCCGGCCGACGCCTGCGACATCAGGGCGGAGTTGACCTGATATGGACCGAAAACGGCGTGCCGGTCGGCAGCCTCGCTTTCCTGTCCCATCGACGTCCATACGTCGGTGTAGACGGCGTCGGCGTCGCGAACGCCGGCAGCCGGATCGGACGTGAGCTCGAGCGTCCCTCCCGAGCGGGCCATGCCGGCGATGCGGTCCCGCACCGGCGGCGGCAGTTCGAAGCCGGAGGGGGACGCGACGCGGACGTGAGCGCCAAGCATGATTGCCGCCTGCGCGAGCGAGGTCGCGACATTGTTGCCGTCACCGACGAAGGCGATCGTGCGCCCCTTCAGGCTGCCCCAGCGTTCGGTCAGGGTCAGCGTGTCCGCAAGCGCCTGGCAGGGATGTTCCTCGTTCGTGAGCGCATTCACGACTCGCAGCCGCGGCGCCGCGTCGGCGAATTCCTGGATCCGGGCCTGTGCGTAGGTGCGAACGACAGCGGCGCAGACCCACCGTTCGAGGTTGCGGGCGACATCTTCGATCGGCTCGCGACCGCCGAGTGCGACGTCCTGAGGAGGCTCGATGACGTCGCCCTCCGAGCTCGCGCACGGCGATCTCGAACGTCGACCGCGTCCGCAGCGAGGGCTTCTCGAACAGCAGCGCGACATGGAGACCCTCGAGCGGCCGCTCGTGCCGGGTCCGCGTCGCACGTGCCGCCTTCATCGTCGCCGGCGAGCTCGAGGCAGGCGACCAGCGCGTCGGCATCGAGGTCGCCGATGGAGAGAAAACGCGTCGGGAACGCAGCTATGCGGTGGGGCATCGGTCAGCTCTCAGACTTCAGCTATCAGCTATCAGTTCTTAGCCGTCAGTTCTCAGCCATCAGTTCCCAGTAATTAGTTCTCAGCGATTCAATCCTCAGCGATCCGCAATCGCAATCCACAATCAGTCCTTAGTTGTCAGCAAACGAACTCACCGGTCGCAGCTCTCAGCTCCCAGCACCCGGTTCTTGTCCAACTGGCTAACTGCTAACTGCTGACAGCTGTCAGCAGTCCACTGTCAGCTGTCAGCTCGATGTCACGTCCTGTACTCCGCGTTGATGCGGACGTACTCGGCTGAGAGATCGCAGGTCCACATCTCCGAGCTGCCCGTCCCGCCCGTGCCGAGGTCTACTTCGACGACGATGTCGCGTCCCTTGAGATACTCGGCGGCCTCGTCGGCGCGTTCGTCGTGCGGGGCGCCGCCGCTGAAGAGTTCAACCGGCCCGATGCGCACGGCCGCTCGTTCGAGCACGAACTCGGATCCCGAACGGCCCGCAACCGCGACAAGACGGCCCCAGTTCGGATCGCCGCCGTGGATCGCGGTCTTGACCAGGAGCGAGTTGGCGATGGCACGCGCTGCCTGCCTCGCGTCCTGGCTTGATATCGCCCCGCCGACCCGCACGGTGATCAGCTTGGTGGCACCCTCACCGCCGCGGACGATGCCGGTCGCGAGCGGCCGGCACACACTCGTCAAGGCCTCGACGAGCAGTGCGAAGTCGGCGTCGAGCAGCTCCACCTCGCTCGCGCCGTTCGCGAGGGCGAAGACGCAATCGTTGGTCGAGCATTCTCCATCGACGGTAATCGCGTTGAAGGTGTCGTCCACGGCGGCCTTCAGTGCGCGCTGCAGCAGTACCGCCTCGACCTTCGCGTCGGTCGTGATGAACCCGAGCATCGTCGCCATGTTCGGCTCGATCATCCCGGAGCCTTTGGCGATGCCACCAACCCTGAAGGTGCCCCGGCCGGAGTCGATCTCTGCCGCCGCTTCCTTCGGGAACGGATCCGTCGTCATGATCGCGCGGGCGGCATCGCCGCCTGCGGTCACGGCCAGTGCTGCCGCCGCTGCCGTGATCCCGCGCTGCACCTTCGACATATCGAGCTTGACGCCGATGACGCCGGTCGATGCGACCAGCACCGCCGCCGGATCGCAGCCGAGCGCTGAGGCGGTGAGCTCGGTCATGCGCGTGGCATGAGTCATCCCGTCGGGCCCGGTACACGCGTTGGCGCAGCCACTGTTCACGACAATCGCGGAGACACGCCCACCGGACGCTGCCAGTTGCCGTTTCGAAACGATGACGGGTGCCGCGACCGCCTTGTTGGTCGTGAACACCGCTGCTGCCTGCGCCGGGCTATCGGAGACGACGAGCGCGAGATCGAGACCGCCCTTCGCCTTGATGCCGCAGGCGACTCCCGCGGCCCGATACCCGCGCGGGGCGGTAATGCCGCCCCCGATCACCCGGACGTTGCTCACGCGGGCACCGCGTGTGTGTCTTCCTCCGAGGGCGCAAGCACGCTCGAGGACTGCAGGTGCAGCCGCTCGACATTCGGGCGCCGTGCTCCGACCGTCCGCCCGCCGTAAATCACGGCTGGCGGCGTTTCGGGTCTGACGTGGACACCGGCACGCAGCGGCAGCGTCACGGCATACTGGCCGCAGTGCCTGAACAGCGGGCACGACGTGCAGTCGTGGGCGATCTTCTCGGGCACCCACATGTGCGGCACGATGGTGAAGCCCAGCTTGACGAAGTGCGACGGCTGGTGCGTGAAGGCGCAGAGCGTCGCGAAGCCGCGCGCGGCGCCGGCCGACGCCAGCTCGGTCACGAGCCGCGGGCCAATCTGGTTTCCGCGGACGTGTTCGTCGACGACAAGCGATCGCACTTCGGCAACGGTGTTGCTCAACGGCGCGAGCTCCGCGCACGCAATCACCGACCCTTCGTGTTCGGCGACGATGAAGCGGGGCGCGTGCGCGACGATCTCCTCAATCGTCCGGGGCAGCAGGTGCCCGGATTCGAGGTTCTCGGCGATCAGCCGGTTCACTGCCGGGGCGTCCGCCTCGGTCCCAGCCCTGAATGTCACCATCGTCATGCGCGTGATCCTCCGAATGCCGCATGCAGTGCGGCGTCCAGCAGTCCGATTGCCTCGTCGATCTCGGCGGCGGTGATGATGTAGGGCGGCAGCAGCCGCACCACGGTTTCGGCCGTCCGATTCACCAGCAGCCCCTGTGCGAGCGCCGCTTCGACGACCGGCGCGGCCGGCCGATCCAGATCCAGTCCCCACATCAGTCCTGCGCCCCTGACTTCACGCACGCAGGCGTGGCGGGACGCGAGCTCGTTCAGCCTTGCCGCGGCGTGGGTCCCGACGGCGGCCACGTGCGTCATCAAGCCCGCATCGACGAGCTCTTCGAGAAATACCAGTGCACCCCGGCATGCCAGCAGGTTTCCGCCGTAGGTGCTGCCGTGATCGCCAAACGAAGCCGATGCCGCAACCCGGTCGGTGAACAGCGCCGCGGCGATAGGCACGCCCGCACCGAGCGATTTCCCGATCGCCATGATGTCCGGTCGCAGGCCGAGGACGCCGGAGTAGAACGCCCGTCCGGTGCGCCCGAGCCCGCACTGCACTTCGTCGGCGATGAGCAGTGCGCCGGTGCGGCCGCACGCGTCGGCGATCGCATCGGCCATTGCCTGTGTTATCGGTCGAACGCCGCCTTCGCCCTGGATTGGTTCGAAAATCACGGCAGCGGTGCGATCCGTGACCGCAGCCCTGAGCCCCGCTGCATCGTCGGCGGCGACGAACGTCACGCCCGGTATCAGCGGCGCGAAGGGCGCGCGGTAGTGATCGTCCCACGTGACCGACAACGCTCCCATCGTCCGGCCATGGAACGAACCCTGGAGCGCGACGTATTCGGTGCGCTCCTGGCGCCCCTCCGAACGCCAGTAGCGGCGCGCGAACTTCAGGCTCGCCTCGACCGCCTCGGCGCCGCTGTTACAGAAAAATGCACGCGGCAGCCCCGAGAGCGTGGACAGACGCTCGGCAAGTTCTCCCTGCAGCGGGTGGAAGAACAGGTTCGACGTATGCAGCAGCTCCTGCGCCTGGGCCGAGAGCGCCGCCGCGAGGCGCGGGTGCGCATGCCCGAGGGCGGCCACGCCCACGCCGGACGTCAGATCGAGATAGCTGCGGCCGTTCGTGTCGAACAGGCGGCAGCCGCGGCCATGATCGAACACCACCTGGTTCCGCCGGTACACCTGCAGCAGGTGGTCCTTCTCGATCGCAATCACGTCGGTAGTTGTCGTCATCTTCATCTCGCTTCCGAGCTTCCGGCTTCCACCGTGGGCTCCGGCTCTAGACGTTCCCTTCGATTCGCGTCCCGACCGCGCTCTCGAACTCCTTGACGCCGCGACCCGCGACGATGGCGATGTTCCGGACGCCGGCGTCGAGCGCCCGGCGGCAGGCGGCAAGCTTCGCGAGCATGCCCGAGTGCGCGTCCCCGGATGCCGCCATCCGGTCGATGTCGTCCGGGGTGAGCCGGGCAATCGGCTGTCCCTGCGCATCGAGAACACCGGCCGTTCCACCCGCAATAATCAAGCGGCTGGCATCGAGCGCGGCCGAAAGATGAGCGGCGAGGGTATCGGCATTGACGTTCAGCAGCCCGCCGTCTGCATCGGCGCCAACGCTCGCGATAACCGGCACGTAACCGCCCTCGAGCAGGTGATGGAGCAGCCCGACGTCACCCTTGTCCGGCTGCCCTACGAGGCCAAGGTCAACCTGCTCCCCGCTGACCGCCGTAAACATGCCGGCCCGGACCGAACGCCCGAGGCCCCCGTCAGCGCCCGTGAGTCCGACCGCTGGCGCGCCGGCGCGCCCGACCGCCGCGACCAGTGTCGTGTTCGTCCGTCCGGCGAGCACGCAGATGACGGCATCGAGTGCATCCGAGTCCGTGACACGCAAGCCATCCACGAACCTGGGCTCTTTCCCTCGCGACCGCAGTTCGGCATCGATCGCGCGTCCGCCGCCATGGATGACGACGAGCGGCCCGGATTTCGAAAGCCGGACGATGGCTTCGGCGGCTCCTCGCATCGCCGGTTCGTCCTCGAGCAATTCGCCGCCGAGCTTCAGGACCGTGATCATCGGCAATTCAGAACAGGCCCGTCGTTTCGTCGAACCCGAACATCACGTTGAAGTTCTGGATCGCCTGACCGGCCGCCCCCTTGACGAGATTGTCGATGCACACCGCCATCACCAGCTGGCCGCCTGGCGCATCGACGCGCCACCCGATGTCACAGAAATTCGTGTGCGCGACATGCTTGATCTCCGGCAGGTCGCCGCGCGTGAGGCGGACGAACGGTGAGCTGGCGTACGCACCGACCAGCGCGGCTTCGACCGCTGCCGCATCGACACCCGGCCGGAGCCGGGCGTAAATGGTCTCGAAGATGCCGCGGTCGAGCGGCACCAGGTGCGGCACGAACGTGACGCCGACGCCGACCTCCTGTTCGATCTCGGCAGCGTGCCGATGCGCGAACACCCCGTAGGCGGAGATGCTGTCGTGGCACTCCGAATAGTGCGTCCGTTCCGTCGGTGTCTTGCCGGCGCCGGAGATGCCGGACTTCGCGTCGATGATGATGCCGGGTTCGAGCAGGCCGCCATCGACGAGAGGTTTCAACCCAAGCACTGCGGCGGTCGGGTAACAGCCCGGGCACGCCACCAGGCGTGCGCCGTCCAGTTCGTTCCGGCGCTGTTCGGTCAGGCCGTAGGCGATGCCTGTGGTCGTGGACGGCGAATGCGGATACCACCGCTGCCGCTGCCCGACGTCCCGCAGACGGAAGGCACCGCTGAGGTCGAACACCCGCGTGCCGCGCTCCACAAGAGCCGGCGCGATGGTGGCGGCGAGCGTGTCCGGCAGACCGAGGAACACGGCGTCGGTCTCCGTCGCCAGGCGATCGACATCCAGGGGTTCGACCGGCGCATCCCAGATTTTTGCCAGTGCGGGCAGACGCTTGGATTCAGACGCACCGGACGCCATCGCGATGCGGACGACCGCGTGCGGATGCCGGGCAAGACGGCGCAGGAGTTCCAGCCCGGCATAACCGGTCACCCCCGCGATACCGACCCGGACCGAAGAATAACTATTCATCAGAACCTCTACTTATACAGAGTTATGCACTCTCAATCAATGCAAATCGTTGAACATGGAAGGCGTGGATGCATATGCTGTATAGTAATGACCCTGTGCCTGCGCAATGAAGTCACACCGGCAAGCGGCCATTCTCGACATCATCGAGCGTGAAGCCGTCACGAGCCAGGAGCAGCTGCGCGAGAAGCTGCGGGCACGCGGCGTCGAGGCAACGCAGGCGACTCTTTCGCGCGATGTTCGCGACCTTCGCCTGATCAAGCGGCCCGTCGATGGCGCCTACACTCGGGGGACCCCGGCGATCGCCGCCGAAGGCGCTCCGGCTGACCGGCTGCGCACGGCGGTCGACGAGTACCTTCGCCGTCACGAAGTCGTCGAACAGCTGGTCGTGTTGAGGACGGACCCGGGCCAGGCGCAGCCGCTCGCTGTCGCCATCGACCGGGCCGGGGTGGGGGAGATCGTCGGCACTATCGCGGGGGACGACACCATCCTGGTCATCTGCAGGAGCGCCGCGGATGCCGCGACGCTTTCGAGCCGCCTGGCGCAATGGCTGGGCCAGTGATTCCAGCAAGCGATCGGGCACCGCATTCGGCGAGTCGTGGGGAAAAGATGCAGCGCATTGTCCTGGCATATTCGGGCGGGCTCGACACCTCGGTCGCGATCCCGTGGCTCGCCGAGAAGTACGGCGCCGAGATCATCGCCGTCACCGTCGACCTTGGGCAGGGGCACGAGCTCTCGAACGTCCGCGAGCGGGCGCTGGCGATCGGTGCGCTCCGTGCCCATGTCGTCGATGCGCGCGAGGAGTTCGCGCGCCACTACATCCTCCCGGCGCTCCAGGCAGGAGCGGTCTACGAGGATCGCTATCCGCTTGCCACCGCGCTCGGCCGCCCACTCATCGCGAAGCATGTCGTCGAGATCGCGAAGATGGAGGGAGCCACGGCGATCGCGCACGGCTGCACCGGGAAAGACAACGACCAGGTCGGTCTCGACGTATCGGCCCGCGCCCTCGACCCCGGCATCCAGGTGATCGCACCGGCGCGGATGTGGGCGATGACGCGGACGGACGAGATCGAGTACGCCCGCGTGCGGAACATCCAGGTGCCGGCGACGCTCGCCAGCCCCTACAGCACTGACTCCAATCTCTGGGGACGGTCGATCGAGTGCGGCGTGCTCGAGGACCCGTGGCTCGAGCCGCCCGATGACATCTTCACGCTCACCCGTGCGCCGCGCGATTGCCCCGACGAACCGGCATACCTCGAAATCGAATTCGACGCCGGTGTGCCGGTCCGCACCAACGGCATCGACATGCCGCTGCTCGAGCTCTTCGAGAGCCTGGAAACGATCGCCGGCACTCACGGCGTCGGCCGGATCGACATGGTCGAGAACCGGCTGGTGGGGATCAAGTCGCGCGAGATTTATGAAGCGCCGGCGGCGGTGGTGCTGCACGCCGCCCACAAGGAGCTGGAGAGCCTCGTCATCGCGCGCGATCTCCATCGCATCAAGCACGACATGGCCAGGCTGTACGCTGACGCCGTGTACAACGGTCTGTGGTTCTCGCAGACTCGCGAGGCCATCGACGCGTTCGTTGCCGCGATCCAGCCACGCGTGACCGGCGTCGTCCGCCTCAAGCTGTTCAAAGGTGACTGCCGCGTCGTCGGGCGCAAGTCGCCGTTTGCGTTATACGATCACGGCCTGGCTACTTACGACAGCGGCGATCGCTACGATCACAGCGCGGCCGAAGGCTTCATCAAGATCTGGGGGCTTCCCATCGAGACGGCTTCCCGCAAGTCCGCTGCCCGTCGCGCAGCGGCGGAGCGCTGAATGGCGCATCTCTGGTCCGGCCGCTTCGAGGGTGATCCCGATGCGGCGCTGTTCGAATTCGGTGCGTCATTCCGATTCGATCGCCGCCTGTTCGAGGACGATGTGACCGGGAGCCGTGCCTGGGCGGAAGCGCTCGAGCGCGCCGGCGTCCTGTCGCATCAGGACGCCCAGGCGATTCGAACAGCGCTTCAGGACATCGCGGCGAAGGGCCACTCCGATCCGGGGTTCTTCACGTCGCCGGCCGCGGCGCTGGACGAGGACGTCCACTCGTTCGTGGAGCGTGAGCTGGTGGCCCGGGTCGGGGATGCCGGCCGGCGACTGCACACAGGCCGATCGCGCAACGAGCAGGTATCACTCGATCTGCGTCTGTATCTGAAACGTCGGGTCCCGCTGCTTCAGCGCCGAATCACCGCGATCGTTCGCGTCCTCGCCGACCAGGCGGAGGCGTCCGGACAAGTGCTGATGCCGTCGTACACGCATCTGCGTCGTGCGCAGCCGGTCCTTGCCGCCCATTTCTTCCTGGCGCATGCTGCGGCGTTCCAGCGCGACCACTCCCGTTTCGCCACTCTCCTGATCGAGGCAGACGAACTGCCGCTGGGATCGGGGGCGATTGCCGGCACGAGCTACCCGATCGACGTGCAGGCGCTTGCCCAACGACTCGGGTTCTCGCGCATCGTCGCGAACAGCATCGATGCCACCGGCGATCGGGACTTCGTCGCATCCTTTCTGCACGCGGCCGCCCTCACGATGGTCCATCTCAGTCGTCTTGCTGAGGACGGCATCCTGTTTACGTCGGAAGAATTCGGGTATTTCGAGCTGGCGGATACCGCGGCAACGGGCAGCAGCCTGATGCCTCAGAAGAAGAATCCCGATCCCCTGGAACTGGTCCGCGGCAAGGCTGGCCGCGTCATTGGCCGCTCGGCTGGTTGGCTGGCAACGATGAAGGGGTTGCCCATCGGGTACAGCAAGGACCTCCAGGAAGACAAGGAAGCCCTGTTCGAGGCCGAAGATACCGTTGGCTCGTCGCTCGACGCGACCGCGGCAGTGGTTGCAGGTCTGAAGATCAATGCGAGCACGACCGAGGCGGCGGCTTCAGGACTTCTGCTTGCCACCGATGTCGCCGATTACCTGGTCGGCAAAGGGATGCCGTTCCGGGACGCCCATGAAGTGGTCGGCGCACTCGTCCGGCGCCTGCTCAACGAGCGCAGATCGTTTGATTCGCTGTCACTTGACGAATGGCGCACCCACTCGCCGCTGTTCGACCGAGACGTGCAGACCGCCGTCACTCCGGCCGCATCGGTGGCGCGCAAGCGCACTCCGCAGTCGACCAACCCCGATGCGGTGGCGACAGCGCTTGGCGAGCTGCGTGCGTGGATCGTTCGTGCGGAGGACTGAATCGGCGAGAGCACGCGAGCAAAAGAAACGGGGGGCGCCCGATGCCCCCCGTTCTTTCTTTCTGACAAACTTCGCGCTCGTGACCGGTCTTAGAACTTGAAGGTCACACCGACGGTGCCCCGCCAGAACCGGAAGCTGCCCAGCGAAAAGTCGACGCTGTCCGAGTCGTTGCTCTGCAGCGATCGGAAGTAGCGGATGTCGCCGCGGATGGCGACGGGACCGCCGAGGATCACGCCGCCGCCGAGGTCGTAAGCCAAGTCGTTCCGGCTCGCGTCCAGGAACTGCGCCGCGTCATCCACACTCGATTTCAGGAGGCCGATGCCCCCGGATGCGTAGGGGCGAAACGGACCGAGTGGAGCGCCGACCACAAGATTCCCCATCAGCGTGGTCACGTTGCCGTCACCGACGAGATTGAAGTTGTCGCTGTTGTCCTCGACGCGGAAGAAGTTCGGCGAGTATCCGAAGTCGGCTTCGAACCCGATGATCCCGCCGCCCATCCACCCGATGCTGGCACCGTAATTCACCTTCCGCTCGAACTCGTTCTTGAAGTTGTCGCCGATTCCACCAACTTCGGCATTGCCGCCGAACGTCGCACCGATGAAGGGCGTGAACAGCCAGTCGGCCGACGCTCGGGTTGGAGCGGCCGCGCTCGCGATAGCTATGAGTGACGCCGCGAAAAAAATCCTGCGCAATGACATGTGACTCCCTCGTCCTGATTACGGCGGGAAAAGCCCGCGCTCTTCACGCAGGCGACTCGTCCGCAGACGATCACCCGCGTGAATCAGAACTGCAAGCCACGTACCTCGGAAGGGATTGCAGCAAGCCGAACCATCAGAGACCGCGGCATGGACCGCGGTCCCTGTGGCGGCTGCACAGGGGTGCGAAACACCCGGCATTGGAATGTGGACGTGCGCCATCCGCGCAATCGTCGGGGACGCAGCTGATGCTATTGGGGCGCCCGTTCGATCTCGATCGTCGCCGGGCCCGACAGACGTACGCTCACGACGGTTCCTGCCGGGAGAGTTGCAGCGTTCCGATCGCCAGCCATCACTGCAGCGGACCCGCCGCCGGCGCCGGCGGCGCCGCCGATGACGGCACCCTTGCCGCCGCCCAGGATCGCACCGAGGATCGCTCCACCGATCGCGGCTCCGCCGATCTTCCTCGCGCTCTCGTTCGACGGCGAATCACCTTCGCGGATGATCGTCTCGGTGCGCAGCGGCACCTGCCGACCATCTGCAAGAACGAGGGTGTGGAAGCGGACACCGAGGCGCGCCCGCTCTTTCATCTTGCCGCCACGCTCCACTACGGTGACAGAACCAAGCACTCGTGATCCGGCGGGCACTGCAACGCGCCCGTCCGAGGTCACGTCGCGCGTGACGCGCGCTTCGACGCGCTCCTCGATCTGCGTGCGCTCCGACGAGAGCGGCGTCTCCACCTGAAGGCCGAGCACCGAAGACGCCGGCAACACGACCTCGTCGAACTGAACCTGTCTGGCGCGCGGCTCGCGAGGTTCGGAGGGACGTTCAGGCGCTGGTTCAGGAGCGGGGGCCGCTGCCTGCGCGTCCGCGGCGGGGCGATCGGAGGTGGCGTTCACCGGTGTCGCCGGGTGTGCCGCGGCAGGCGTCGGATCGGCGCGCGGCGCCGGTACAGGACGCGGCGGATCGGGCGTGCGGCTCGGTTCCGGTTTGGACACTTTGGACGGTGCGGCGGCGGGTGCCGCAGGCGTCGGCGTGTTCCGCTCCGCCGAAGGACCAGGACCGGGCGACGCAACATTCCGCTCCGCTGCGGGCGCTGTCGCCGGTTTCGCGGCGGTTGGGGGCGCCTTGTCGATCACCGCTTCCGTCTCGTTCACCGGTGTGGCAGTCGATGCAGGCGGAGCGGCATTCGTCACGGCAGGGGGCGGTACGTCCCCGTTCTGCCGCACAGCCAAGTACGCACCCCCCGCGGCCGCGGTGACACAACCGGTCGCGAGCAGCACGGCAAGAATCCTGGTATTCATCAACCTACTCCTGAAGCCCGGCTAGAGAGCAAGGCCTGTACCCCAGATATCGGCTCCAGGAGGGACGAAATCCAGCCAAAAACAGCAATTTGGTGGAACCCTGGCGGCGGGGCCATCGGGCGGGGACAGTCCTTGTCCTCGGGACAGGACCGACACCAGCCGGACTCGAGGAAGCTACCGAAAATCCACTCGCCGGCCAGGGCATCGCCGTTGCACTATAGCAATCAGGCTCAGGGCCGGCGACTCAGAACCGGCCAGCATCCCAGGGAGGTCGCGAATGCGCCGCTTGCTAATCGTTTGTGCCGCCGTGGCGGTGTTGGCGCCCCTCAGGGCTGATGCGCTGACCGTTCGTGACGTCATCGAGCTGTCGCGAGCGGGGTTGGGGGAGGAGACGCTCCTCGCGCTGATCGAGGTGGATCCGTCGGTGTTCCCCATCGACACGGCAACGCTCAAATCCTTGAAGGCTGCAGGAGTAAGCGAGCGGGTGATCGTCGCGATGGTGCACAGTGCCCGTGTCCGACCGGAACTGCCATCCGACTTCGCTCCCGACGCGCAATTTCCCGCTCAGCCTGTAGCTCAGCCGGCCGAGCCGCAGGTGGTCGTAATCGATCACCACGATGCTGCACCGCAGGTCAGGGAAGTCCCGGTGGCGGTCCCGGTCTACATACCGGTCGAGCGCCATCGGCGGGATCGCGATGGCGACGGCGATGGCCGAGCCCATCACGACGACGGCTCGAGAGGCCACGACAAAACGGCGGAGCCGGTGTACTGGGGCTTTGGCGGCAAGTTGCGGCCGGACGCCTGGCAGCCGAAGTAAGCCTCACGCAGCGTTCGTCGACCCGGATCTTTCGCGCGCCTTCTTCTTGATCCCCGTCCCGATCTTGATCGCCGCGGGCAGAAGCGCGGCAGCGCCGATCAGCAGCTCGCTCGGGCGGACCCCCGGCGCCTTCTTCGGCATCCCGCGATCCAGGTCGCAGTTCACGTCGTCAGGGAACGGCGGAACATCGAGCTCCCCCTTGGCCTTGCGTTCCTCGTATTCGCGCTGCGCCGCGGGACCAATCTTTTTCTTTTCGCCAGGCACTTTCTCCCCCGGGTTCTTCCCGTGGGGCGATGCGTGCTCGATCTCCGCATTCATCTCCGCTCCGACCAGGATGGCCAGCCCTGACAGGTAGAACCAGGTCAGTAGAACGATGAACGCGCCGAGTGTCCCGTAGGTCTCGTTGTAGTTGCCAAAAAACGAGATGTAGAGTTTGAACGCAAGTGACACGACAATCCACAGCACCGTGGCGACGATCGATCCCGGCGTGATCCACGCCCAGTCCTGCTCGGCGTCAGGGGCGAAATAGTAGACGATGCCGATGGCCGTTGCGACGAGCGCAAACACGACCGGCCACTGAAGCACCCACCACGTCCACGTGAAGGCTGCGCCCAGGTGCATCGTGTTCGCGAGATGCTCGGCGAACGTCGGCCCGGCGAGGACGAGAGCCATCGACACGAGGACGAACATCGACATGCCGATCGTGAGCGCAAGCGCGGTCAGCCGGACCTTCCAGAGCGGTCTGCCTTCCGTAATTCCGTAGGCCGCGTTCAGGGTGGTGATGATTGACACCATTGCGCCTGACGTGCTCCAGAGCGTCAGCAGGAACGCGAAGGTCAGCGCGCCGCCATGATTGCTCTGGGAAATCTTCGTCATCTGGTCCGAGATGATTTTCAGCACGTCGCCGGGTGCGACGCGCCCCAGCATGGTGACGCTCTCGTCGACGAGGTTGGCAACCGGGAAGAAGCTGGCGATCGAGATGAGCGTCAGGATCGCGGGAAAGAGCGCGAAGAAAAAGTAGTACGCCTGCTGAGCCGCCAGGTCGAAGAGGTTGTCGGTGATGACACCTTTGACCGTACGGCGCGCAAGCTCTTTCCAACTGAGCGGCAAATTGCGGATCGCCTGCATGCCCGACCGGAAAGCAAGCCAACTGCCAGCTGGAGCGGCAGCGGGATCTTCTGGAATGGCCGGGTCGGAGTGTGTCGTGACAGTCATGTCTTTCGACCATGCAAGCGGCGCGCGCGGAGGTCGATGCCGTGAACCGCTATCATCAGCGGATGGACTACGAGTGGGATGCCGTCGTCATTGGCGGCGGCATCATCGGCCTGGCGATCGGGCGAGAGCTCGCGCGGCGCGGCAAACGTACGGCGATCCTCGAGGAACGGACGATCGCGTCCGGTGCCACGCAGGCGTCCGCCGGCGTGCTCGCGCCGTACATCGAAGCGCCGGGGGAAGGCGCACTCCACGACCTCACCGTCCGGAGCCTGTCGTTGTACGACCGGTTCATCGCCGACCTTCAACAGGACGCCGGCACCGCCGTCGAGTACCGGCGCCAGGGAACTCTCGAAGTCGCCAGCTGTCCTGCCTCCGGCGAAAGGCTCAGAGCCGCCGCATCGACGCTTGCTGCCGCCGGCGTGGAGGCCGAATGGATTGAGGGTGCGCAGGCAGTGCGGCGTGAGCCTGCACTCGCGACCCCGGACGGGGCGCTCGTGGTGCGCGACGCATGGATACGTGAGGGTCTCGCAACTGACCGCTGCGCTCGAGGCAGCCGCGAGAAGACATGGTGCGACCGTTCTGGAGGGCCGGAAGGTGGCTGGTGTGGAGCCGCGTGCCGCCGGTGGCGTAACGCTCCGCGTCGAAGGGGAGTGCCATCACGCCAGCACCGTTGTCGTGTCGGCCGGCAGCTGGTCGACGCAGGTCGTCCCGGGCGCCGCGCCGGTGACCCCGATACGGGGCCAGCTGCTACAGCTTCAGTGGAACGGGGCGCCGATTACACGGGTGCTGTGGAGTGAGTTCTGCTACATCGTGCCCTGGGTCGATGGAACAATTCTCGTCGGCGCCACGGTGGAGAATGCCGGCTTCGATCAGCGCACCACCGTTGCCGGCGTGCGTAGCTTGCTCGAGGCGGCGTGCCGGCTGATGCCACAGGCGGCCGAGGCCACGTTCGTCGCGGCGCGCGCGGGGCTGCGGCCGTCGACTGCGGACGGTGTGCCCCTCATTGGCCGTGCGCCGCTCGATCGCTCGATCGTTTACGCCACCGGCCACTATCGTAACGGCGTCCTGCTGGCGCCGCTGACCGCGCAGATCGTTGCCGATCTCGTGATCGACGATCGGCACGATCCCGCTCTCGCGAAGACGGCTCCTGGCCGCTAATCGTCAGCGCGAGAACACTGCGGCCTGCGACAGCGCCGTCTGCTGCGCGGTCTGGAAATTGACCAACGAGAGCTGGTACTGGAGGCTCGCCTGCAGCTCGTTGTCTCGCGCGACCGCGAGATCGCGCTGCGCCTGGATCACCAGGAAGCTCGTAGACATTCCAACTTCGAAGCGCTTCTGTTCGGCGTCGAGACGCTGTTCGGCCAGCTCGCGGCCGAGTTGCGTGGTGTCGATCCGCTGGCGGTTCTGCTCGACCCGCAACGCCGCATCCCGCACCTCACGCACCGCGACGAGCTCAACATCCCGCAGGCGGGCTTGCGCCTGGTCCCGTTCAATCCGGGTCCGTGCCAGGTTGGCCTCTTCCGCGCTCTTGCCCAGCGGATACGTCATCGTCACGCCGACCGTCCAGGTCGGGAAGTCTGCCTGAAGCACCTGTTCGAGCACCGTGCTCCACGAGGTGTCCTCGCTCCCGACGATGGTTCCCGGAAACCCGCCGGTGCGAAGGAGCCTCGATCCGCCAAGCCCGCTGGCGAGGTACGTTGCCTGCACCCGCACGTCCGGCAGCGTGCCGTTTTTCGCCAGCTTGATGTTCGTCTCCCCGATCGCGATCTGCGTCCGTGCTTCGACCACGTCGGGACGTTCCGCCAGTGCCCGACGGACCGCGGCGTCGAGATCCGGAGGCGTGCCGGGCGGCGGGACGACGTCCGCAGGTTCAAGCCGTGCGGTCCAGAAATCAGGGCGGTTCGGGTTGAACACCGTTGTCCGCAGGATATCCTCCGCCTGGAGTGCATCCGTGCGCGCGACGATGAGATTCTCGCGCCGCTGAGCGACCTCCGCCCGCGCCGCCACGAGATCCAGCGGCGGCGACTGGCCGACGTCGACTCTGGCACGGTTGGTTCGCTCGAGCTCCAGTGCAAGGTCGAGCGAGCGCTGCTGCACGCCGACCGACGCATGCGCAGAGACGAGGTTCCAGTACGCGGTTTCGGCCGCCGCTGCCGTCAGCGCGATCTGGCCCTGCAGCCGCAGATCCGCAATCGTTCGATTCTGCTCTGCGAGCTCGATCTGCCCCCTGACCGGGTCGGTGCGGAAATTCCGCAGCAGCGGCTGAGAGAAGACCGCCTGGAGCGAGGACGTGAGCGACGGCGTAAAAGTCGAGAGCGGGTTTGTCGTCGTGGTCCTGGCGGAATCGAACGAGACATCGTACGAGGCCCCGCCCCACGGCAGCAGCTGGTTGACCGCCGCTGAACCGGACCAGTAGGCGGTATTCACCGATGAATCGCCAGAGAACAGGTTCGACGAGGGACTCTGCTGGCTGTTTCGCAGCAGCGCCGTCGACAGGTTCGGCACGTAGGCGCTCCGGGCCTCCGCGACCCGTTCGGCGCTGATCGCGGGATCGAGCCGGTTTGCCGCGAGGCCGGCGTTGTTCTCGATCGCGAGCCGCACGGCTTCGTCGCGCGTCAGCCGCACCACGGCTCCGCCCTGCTGCGTCGCCGCAGTCACCTGCGCCTGCGCCCGGGCCTCCGGCGCGGAGAGCAGGACCGCGGCAAGAATCATGGACGCCGTCGCGGCTGCCGTCCGGGCCGTCCGCTTCCAGCGCCACAACCTCACCTTCGACAAGTCGTCGAAGAGCGAATACGCCACCGGCGTCGCGACGAGCGTCAGGATGAGCACGAGCGACTGGCCGCCGATGATGACGAAGCCGATTGCCCGGTTGGTGGCCGCGCCCACGCCGCTCGACAGCACGAGCGGGATCATGCCGGCGACGAACGCGAACGTCGTCATCAGGATTGGCCGGAGTCGGTCGCGGCTGGCCTGCAGGATGGCGGCGTCGCGATCCATCCCGCGCTCCCGCAGCTGGATCGCGTGGTCGATCTGCAGAATCGAATTCTTCTTGACCACGCCAAAAAGCACCAGGAGCCCGAGTGCCGAGAAGATATTCAGCGACTGCCGCGTGATGATGATCGACAGCAGCGCGAACGGCAGCGTCAGCGGAAGCGAGAGCAGGATCGTCACCGGGTGGAGCCAGGATTCGAACTGCGCCGCGAGGATCAGGTACATGAACACCAGCGACAGCGCGAATGCGAGCAGGAAGTTCTGCGCTGCCCGCGCGAGCTCACGCGATCGGCCAGCGAACCTGGTGCTGTAGCCCGGGCCCATCCCGAGCGACTCCGCCGCCTGGGTCATGGCTGACATCGCGGGGGTCTGCGACACTCCGGACTGCAGGCCCGCGAACACCGTCACCTGCCGCTGACGATTCAGCCTGCTGATCTCGGATGGCGCCGTGCCGGGTGTGAACCTCGCGATATTGTCGAGGGGCACGCTCCCCAGCCGGCCCGACGGAACCGTCATCTGCCCGATCGCCTCGGCCGACTGCCGATCTCCCTCGACGGCGCGTACGTGCACCTCGTACTGCTCCCCGCCCTCGTTGTACGTCGTCACCTGATCGCCTCCCACCAACAGTCGCAGCGCCTCCGCCGCGTCGGACACCTGGATGCCGAGGTCCGCCGCCTTCATTCGATCCAGATTGACGGACAGTTCCGGTTTGCCGACGTTCAGCGACGTATCGACGTCGACGACACCGGGCTCCTTTTTCACCGCCTCGGCGATCGCGTTCGCGTACCGCTCGAGCGCCTTGAGATCGGGTCCGTTGATCGTGAACTGGATGTCCGCGTTCTGGTTGCCGCCGCCGCCAATCGTGGCGACCGGGCGAACGCCGGTACGGAGGTTTGTTGTCGCGATCTGCGGCAGCACGTTCTCGCGGACGTCGTTCATCACCTCGAACTGATCGCGCTTGCGCTCCTTGACGCCCTTGAGCCGGACATACACGGTCCCGAGGTTCTGGGTGCGTGCCGGATCGTCGCCGACGGAAACGAGCGTGTACTCCACCTCCCGCAGCTGCCGGATCCTGGTGGCGAGCCGATTCGCGATGATCTCGGTGGCCTCCAGGCTCGTGCCTTCTGGCGCCCGCAGCCCGACTTCGAATTCCGACTGGTCGTCATTCGGCAGGAAATTCTTGTTCGCGACCATGAACAGCGGCACGCTGCTGAGCAGCACGAGAACCGCGATCCCGGCGATCGCGAGCCGATGCGCCAGCGACCACTTGAGGATCGCCGTGTACCCGGCATCGAGCGGACGGAAGAACCGGGAATCCTTCGAGTCGTGCTCGGGAATCTCATGTCCGGTTGCGTCTTCCCGGCGCGGACGCATCTTGATCCAGCGCGCCGCGAGCATCGGCGTGAGGGTGAAGCTGACCAGCAGCGACACCAGGATCGCGAACGACATCGTGAACCCGAAGCTGGTCATGAAGCGGCCGACGATGCCGCCCATGAATCCAACCGGGACGAAGATCGCGATGAGCGACAGCGTCGTCGCCATGACCGCCAGCCCGATTTCGCGCGTCGCCTCGACCGCCGCCTGCGCCGGTGGCCGGCCCTTCTCTTCGACGAACCGGTAGATGTTCTCGAGAACGACGATCGCATCGTCTATGACGATGCCGACCGCGAGCGTGAGCGCCAGCATCGTCATCGAATTGAGCGTGAAGCCCTGGTACCAGATCAGGCCGAAGGTGGCGATGATCGAGGTCGGGATGGCGATGGCCGCGATGATCGTCGAACGCCAGTTCCAGAGGAACACCAGCACGACACCGGCGGCGAGGATGGATCCGAAGATCAGATGTTCGTCGACGCTCCGGATGGAGGCCTTGATGAACTCGGACATGTCGCGGACGACCCGGATGTCATACCCGGGCGGCACCAGCGGCTTCAGATCCGCGAGCTTCTCGTTCACCGCCTCGACGACCGCGACGGTGTTCGTACCCGACTGTCGCCGCACCGTCACGAGCACGGTCGGCTCGCCGTTGAGGCTCGCCTTGGTTTCGGCCTCGGCCATCGAATCTTCGACGGTGGCGACGTCGCGGAGCTGAACCGCGTGCCCGGCCTGCTGCCGGACGACGATGTTGCCGAACTCGGCGACGGACTGGACCCGTCCGCGCGTGCGGAGAGTCATTGCCGTCGCGCCCTGTTCGACCCGCCCGCCGGGAATCTCCGCGTTCTGCGACTGGAGCGCGCGTGAGACGTCGGTCACCGTCAGGTTGTAAGCGCGCAGCCGGGCGGCATCGAGCTGGATGTTGATTTGCCGTGAGCGGCCACCGGACACGACCACCTGACCCACGCCGTTGACGCTTTCGAGCTGCCGCCGCAGCGTCTTGTCCGCGTACTCGGTGATGTCGCGCACCGGCTTCCTCGCCGAAACCGCGAGCGTAAGGACCGGCGCCGCATCCGGATCGAACTTCTCGACCGTCGGCTGATCGATGGTCCTGGGGAGCAGCGGGAGCACCCGGTTCACCCGGTCGCGCACTTCCTGCGCCGCGATGTCGGCGTCCTTCTCGAGAAGGAACGAGATGATGACCTGCGAGACGCCTTCAGACGAACTCGATCGGAGCTCGTCGATCGCGCTGATGGTGTTGACCGCTTCCTCGATCTTGTCGGTGATTTCGGTCTCGACCTCCTCGGGCGCCGCGCCGGGCAGCCGGGTCGTGACGACAACCGTCGGGAAGTCGACCTTGGGAAAACGATCGAGGCCGAGGCGCGTGAATGCGAACGCGCCGATGACGGTCAGCGACAGGATGAGGACGCTTGCAAAGACTGGACGTTTGACCGAAATCGCTGCGAGCCACTGCATGGGAGAAGTCTCTTTATGAAAGTCTGAGTCCGATAGCTGATAGCTGATAGCTGATAGCTGATAGCTGTTTAGCGCTTGCGCACTGCCGTGCCGTCCGCGATCCTGCCCTTCGGCTCGGCCGCGACGACGTCACCCGCGGCGACACCGCTCGTGATCTCGACCTGGTTCCCGACGGTTTCCCCGAGCGTGACGATCCGCTCCTCGGCCTTGTCGCCCTTGACGACGTAGACACGGCTGGTGCCCGCGACCGTCTCGACCGCTGAGGCCGGGACGAGGAGGGCGGGGGCGGACTGCGGCTGTTGAATCAATGCCGTCGCAAACAGTCCGGGCTTGAGACGTCCATCGGGGTTGCTGGCGAGCGCCTCCACCGTGAGTGCGCGCTGATCGGAACGCAGCGACGGCGAGACGTAACGCACTGTCGCATTGAAGATCTCTCCCGGGTAGGCCTCGACTGCGACCCGAACCGGCTGACCGACCTTGATGAGCGAAACGGACTGTTCCGGGATCGTGAGCTCGATCCGCATGGGATCCACGCGCACGATGGTCGCGACACGGGCGCCGCGCGTGACGTAGTCGCCGACGCTGACCACCCGCTCCGCCACCTGGCCCGAGAAAGGCGCGCGGATGGAGGTGTCGGCCGCGGCCTTGCGCGCGAGCACGACCCGCGCTCTCGCCGCTTCGAGCGAGCGGTAGGACTGCTGCGCAACGTTCTGCGCCATCTGGTACTGCTGGCGCGCGGCGTCGACCTGCGTCTTGCGCTGGTCGTACTCGCTCTTCGAGACGACCTTCTGTTCGAGCAGCGAGCCGATGCGCGCGAACTCCGCCTCGGCGAGGTCCAGCGCCGCCTTCGCATTCAGCGCGTCAGGAACACGCGTCGGATCGAACGGCTGGCCTTCGGCGAGCCCGAGCCGTGCTTCGAGTTGTGCCGCATTGGCTTCGGCCTCGAGCAGCTGCGCCGACGTCTCCGCCGGCGAAATGCGGACGAGCATCGCCCCTTGCGCAACCCGCGAGCCGCGTTCGACCGGTGTCTCGATGACGCGGCCGGCGGCCTCGGCACTCACTTCGGCCTGCTCGTCCGCGAGCAGGGAGCCAGTTACGCGCAGATAACGATCGATCGGCCGGCTTTCGACCGCCGCCGTGGCCACGGCAAGCGGCTCTGGCTTGGGCGCCGCGTTCACCGTGCTGGTATCGCCACCGCAGCCTGCCGCGGTCGCTGCGAGCGCGATCGCCGTGATACCTGCGAGGACAGAACGTCGCTGAGCTGTCATGACTGCAAACCTCAACTGCACTTCTCAGGAAGAAACGTATGTGTGATGCCGACCCGCAGCCCGGTCAGTGCGGCTTCGAGCGTGTCGCGCGCGAGCGCGTCGGGATCCTCGCCGGGAGACAGGCGTTCACAGAGCCGCATCACCGCGACGCCGTGGACGGCCGCCATCAGGATCCGGAAGACCGCGTCGCGGCTGGTGCCGGGCGGGAAACCGCCGGTATCGATCACCGTCTGGATACCCGTCGCCATCGTTTCCCGCATCTCGCGCACGAAACCAAAGCGGTTCCAGTCGCGGCTGATCTGAGGGACCGACCGGTCGACGAACATCAGGGCGAAATACTCCGGGTGTGTCTTGCTGAATTCGTAGAAGCGCTGGAATCCCGAGCGGATGCTGTCGAGCGAGGGCGGCTCCTTCACGAAATCCTGTTCGCAGGCAAACAGGAGCCGGAATCCCTCCTCGGCGAGCGCGAGGAAGATGTCGTCCTTGCTCGGAAAATAGCCGTAAATCGCTGCCGGGCTGTACTCGATCTTCTCGGCGATTTTCCGAATCGAGACGTTCTGGTACCCTTCCGCGACGAATAGTTCGCGCGCCGCGTCGAGGATGGCGCGGGCAACTGCCTCCCGCTCCCGCCCCTGCCTTTCCTTCACCCCCAAAAAAGCCCCCCCGCTGAACACACCAGGTAAACAGTGTTTAGCCGACTAACACCGTTAGACGTGCGCAGGCACGCGATGGTTCCCGGACGGGTATATGCTCGATTCCATGGAGAAAATCAGCCCGGAGAGGGCAAAAGACCTATTGCAGAAGCTCCCGGGATGGACCCTGGCAGGCGAAGCGATTTCGCGGCAGTTTACATTTGCCGGATTCCCCGACGCCGTTGCCTTCATCGTCCGTCTCGGATTTACGGCAGAGGCGGCCGACCATCACCCGGATCTGGCAGTCAACTATCGACGCGTGACGGTCACTTACAGCACGCACAGCGAGGGAGGCCTGACCGAGAAGGACTTCGAGGGGGCGTCGGCCGCGAATACCGCCGCAGAATCGCTTGTCGGGGGCGACCGGCGCTGACGCGGTTCAGCCGATGGGGAAGATCGTGTCGAGGCCGTCCGCAGGCCTCGGAATCACGTGAACGCCGACGAGCTCGCCGACCCGTCGAGCCGCTGCGGCGCCCGCGTCGGTTGCTGCTTTGACCGATGCGACGTCGCCTCTCACCATCGCGGTGACCAGGCCGGCATCGACCTTCTGCCAGCCGACGAACACGACGTTGGCCGCCTTGACCATCGCGTCCGCCGCTTCGATCATCCCGACCAGGCCGCGGGTCTCGACCAATCCAAGCGCCTCGCCGGGCAGTTCGTTGGGCATATTTCGGTTCGGGGTTCGGGGTTCCGGGGTTCGGGTTCAAGGTCCGATGCTTGAATCGTCGCTTCCGCCTTCAGGCCGACTTCGCGGCTCCGGCCTTCAGCTACAACACTGTGTGGCTTCCGCCTTCAGGCGGAAGAAACCCCGATTCCGGTACGACTGGAAACTGGAAACTGGTACTCGTAACGGAGTAGTTGCGCTCAGTCTACTACGCAATCCGTCCGCGAGCCGACACCTCCAGCTGCTCCACGATCCCGGCGCCGTCAACCAGCCACACATCGTCGACCAGGTTCGACACGACGCACGAGTGGTTTGGTACGACGCGTACGAGGTCACCAGGTTTGAGCCGTGAGGGGCGCGAAGATCTGACGACCGCGTGCTCTTCTGAGAGGCGCTCGATCACGAGCGAAGGATCCGGCGTCACCGAGTCGAGTGCATCGAAGACGATGCCGTGGCCCGGCTGTGGACCCGGTCCGCGGACCAGGTCACTCGAGAGTGTCTTGCTGCCGCAATCCAGGATGATCCGGTCACTGCCGTGTGTCGTCACGACTCGGGCAAGGACCGTCAATGCGCAGTCGTCCCACGACGCGGAGCCAAGGGCGACCTGCATGCGGTCGTAATAAACGTAGTTACCCGGACGCAGCTCAGTAATGCCATCGACTACGGCGCTGAACCGGGCGGTTGGCGTCGCGCCGACGCTGATCTCGTCCACCTGCACACCGAGCGTCCTGACCTGTTCGGCCAGTGACGTCAGGACCGCCCCCTCGAGCTGCGCTATGGCCTGCACTTCACCCGGTGAGGCTGCGGCATATGCGTGCCCGGCGTGACTCAGCAGCCCGCGAAATCGAAGTCCCGGCAGGTTGGCGACCCGGGCGATGAATGCCGCGGCATCAGGCGCTCCGGGGTCGATTCCGCAGCGATGGAGACCGACATCCACCTTGACCAGGACGTCGACGAGACGACCAGCGGCCGCGAGGCGCGCCGACCATTCGCCGGCGACCGCAGGGTTGTCGACGATGAAGGACAGTCTCGTGCGCTCGACGAGCGCCAGCACGCGATCGATGTTGACCGGGTTGAGTGGATAGGCGATGCGGATGTCCTCCAACCCGGCCGCGGCAAAGATCTCGGCCTCGCCGAGCTTCGCGCAGGTGATGCCGCGTGCGCCGCGGGTCAGCTGCTGCCTTGCGATGGCGACGCTCTTGTGAGTCTTGGCGTGAGGCCGGAGTGCTCGTCCAGTCGCGTCGACAGCGGCCTGCATCCTGTCGATATTGCGCGCGAGGCGCGACTGTTCGATGAGCACCGAGGGGGTTGGCAAGTCCGTGAGGCGCACGGGCCAGTCTAGCGCGCGGGAATCGGCCAGTCCAACACGCGTTGGCAGGGGGTTCACTTCAAGTAACCAGTCGCCAGTCGCCAGTCGCCAGTCGCCAGTCAGCCAGGAGCCAGGGGCCAGGGGCCAGGAGCCAGTAACCAGTAACCAGTCGCCAGTATCCGGAAGCCGAGGCGGGAAGCTGAAAAACTGTTAGCTCATAGCTGATGTCTGAGAACTGAGAACTGATTGCTGAGAACTGATTGCTGAGAACTGATTGCTGAGAACTGAATGCTGAGAACTGATTGCTGAGAACTGATTGCTGAGAACTGATTGCTGAGAACTGATTGCTAACTGCTGAGAACTGAGAGCTGAGAACTGAATGCTGACTGCTGAAAACTGATTGCTGATAGCTGAAGTCTGATAGCTGTCGGCTGTCAGCTGCCTCAGAACATCCCGAGTGCCCGCCCTTCCGTAAATCCGGGGAACACTGCGTGCGTGTTCGTCAGGCCGAGATGCCCGCGCAGGACTTCCGAGAACACCGTGCGGAAGTCGGTGGTCACGGCGAGGTCGCGGCCGTCGTGCCGCTGCTCGAGTGCGAGGCCTGGCCATTGCCCATACACGCGGCCGCCGCGGACGCGCCCGCCGAGCACCAGCATCGCGTTCCCGTGGCCGTGGTCGGTGCCGCGGTTGCCATTCTCGACCACCGCCCGGCCGAACTCCGACATGGTGAGAATCACCACGTCCTGCATGCGGTCGCCGAGATCGCGGACGAGGGCGGCAAGGCCGCGACCGAGATCGTCCAGCCGACCGGCGAGCTGACCGGTTGCGGCGCCCTGGTTGACATGGTGATCCCAGTTCCCTGACTCTGCGAACGCGATCTCGAGACCGACGTTGGCCTTGACGAGCTGTGCGATCTGGCGCAGTGCCTGGCCGAATGCCGATCTCGGGTAATCCGCGCCGTTAGCGGGCGTGTACTGCTGGGGATTTGCCGCGTCCAACATGCGGACGGCTTCGAACGCTTCCTGGCCGGTCGTGTGCAGGACGCTCGCCGCGGCGGCGGCGTACTGGTCCTCGAAGGCCGAACGAGTGGTTCCACTCGCGGATCCTCCGCGGATACCGAAGTCGCTGATCTGGCCGATCGCCAGCGCGGGTTCCCTGCCCTGGAGTGCGCGCGGCAGTTGCGGCGCGAGCGCGACGGCGCGAAACGGGGTTGCGGCCTCGTGCTCGCGGGCGTGGAGAAACCGGTTCAGCCAGCCGTCGGTCGGTACTCTTGATGCCCGGCGTGGCTGTTTCCATGTAGTCCTGCGCATCGAAATGCGACCGCGTCGCATCAGGAGAGCCGCAGGCGTGCACCACCGCGAGCTGGCCCGCCGCATACCACGGTGCCAGCGGCGAGAGCCGCGGGTGGAATCCGAAGAAGCCGTCCAGGTCGATTGCCGCATCCGCGCTGCCTCGCGGTGGTGCGATCGCCAGCGTCGGTCGCGCCGCATAGTAGTTGCGTTCACCAAACGGCACGATCATGTTCAGGCCGTCGACGGCGCCGCGCTGGAAAATCGTGATCAGCGTCTTGCCGCCGGGGTTCGCACTCGCCACCGCACGGGCGACGAACGCCGGTGCGAAGCCGAGGCTCACGAGCGCGAGTCCACCGTTCTTGAGGAAGATGCGGCGTGAAACCATGGCCCTCTACTTTCGCTGGAATTCTGGCGAGCCGAGCAGCAAGGCGATTCCCTGCGCCGGATCGGCGGCGCGCGCGACCGTGGACCGTGTCGACTCGGCGATATCCTCGGCCAGCACGTCCCGTGCGATACCATCGCGTGCCCGGTCGATGGTGTCCGGCGGCCCGGCCGTCCACGGTGCGATGACTCCTTTGACGTCTCCGCGCGTCAGCGCAACCGCGAAGTTCATACGGTTGAGCAGCGCGCCGGTGTTGACCCATGCGTCGGCGCGGTCCGTGTACCCGGTCGGCGGCTGACAGTAATAAAGCGGCATCCCCATCTCCCGCGTCGCGCGGACAAGGGGCTGCGCGTTGTTCGCGTCGAACCCGCTCGCACGGATTGCACTCGCCACGAAGTCGAATGGTGTCTTGACCTTGGCGCGATAGGCCGCTGGTGCGAAGAACTCCGGAGCAGTCACGATCGTGCGGACCACGGCCCGGATATCCCCCCGGGTGGCTGCAAACGTGGCTGCCGCACGATCGACGAGTGCCGTAGGTGGATCGTCGGCGACGAACCGGCGCGCGAGCTTCGTCGCGATGAACCTGGCGGTGGCGGGATGCGCCGCCAGGATGTCGAGCACCTGCTCGCCATCGCTCTCTTCACCACCCGCGCGAATGTGATGGCCGAGGACTGTTTTGCTGCCGTCGTCGTGCATCCGCCGATCGAAACGAAACGAACCACCCTGCCGGGGTGTCGAAATCGTCCAGCCAGTGAAGGCCCGTGCGACTTCTTCGACGTCATGCTGGGTGTAGCCACCATCGACGCCGAGCGTGTGCAGCTCCATCAGTTCGCGAGCGTAGTTCTCATTCAGTCCTCGCGGGCGCTGGGCGGTGCCTGTAGCCTGGGTTGGCCGGCCGCGCCGAGGGTTCTTCATCTCGGCCTCGGCGGTAGCGCTTTGCCAGTTATCCAGGTAGAAGAGCATCGCGGGACTGCGTGCAGTGGCGCCCAGAAGGTCACGGAACCTGCCGAGCACGTGTGGCCGGATCGCGTCGCGTTCGTACTCGGTCAGATAGATCCGCGTCGCCCCTTTGCCAGCGAATACGTTGAAGTGATTGAACCAGAAATCGACCATCACTTCTTCGAGCTGGCGTTCGCTGTATGCCGCGCGCAGCACCTTCTGTTCGGCAAGCTCAGAAAGGACCTTTCTTTCCTGCGTCATCAACGTACGTTCGAGCGGTGTGCGCGAACGCTGGTTCATCGTGGTGACCTCGGGGGCCGCAGTCCCGTCCACCTGCAGGCGCGCCGTGCGCCGCCGTTCCATCATGGCGGGCACGAAATAACGCTCAGCGAGCTGCTTCGTACTCAGGTTGAGCGTGAGGAGTGGGCCGAGACGCGTCGCGAGATCGGCGTTGGGGATTGAACCCGGGTCGAGCTGCTGGTCGATGTAGCGAGCCAGCCCGAGATGCCGGATTCGCTCGACATCGGCAGGCGCGGGACCGAACCCGATCCGGTTGAGCACGTGAACGATGGTCTTGTCGTCAGGGTGGGCCGGGACTGCCGAACGTGCTGGCGCTGCCGGCAGCACCGCCGTGCTACCCGCGAACAGCGCGACAGAGAGCCGGAGTGCAGCTCGTACGACCATGTGACCTCTCGGCGGGCAGAGTTCCCCCGCGTGCATGCGTGCGTGAACAACTTGCTGAAGCGATGAATTACAAACCTGCGACCGGGCGATGCCGCCGGCGAGTCAGTCTGTAGGGTTAGACCGCACGAGAGCCCCCAGGGTTAAAACCCCGAGGCACCGACGGCCGATCACTCGAGGATTGCGGCGGCGCGGTCGAGCGCTGCGGCGAGCCGGCGGACCTGGACCAGGAGCTCATCGGGGTCCTTCGCCTCCACTGCTTCGGTGACACCGGGCAGCACCTCTGGCGCGTAGGTCGGTCGCGGCGCGTACACGAGGTGGCGGTACCATGGCCGTCGCGGCAGGCCTTCCTCCGCAAGCAGCGCTCGCTCGACGCTGAGGATCCTTCGGTTCGACAACTCGAGTGCTCTGGCATCGTTGCGCGTCAGTGCGTCGGTGCGCATGCGGCCGTATGCCGCAGCCGCACGCTGCATCCGATCGGCCGCGCGCGTGAGATCCGCAAACGCTGGCGCGGTCGCCTGCGACACAATCGATGGGGGAGCGACCTCGCGGATGAAGCCCTGGATGCGTTCAGCATAGTCCTCGTAATCGAGTGGTATGGCATCCGCGTTCGCGAGCCGCAGGGCCACGATGCCCCACAGCCGGACCAGTGCTGCGTGATACCTGAAGCCGGGATCGCCAACGTCAGAAACCCATCTGTGAGTGTCGTAGAGGGAGTGGTAGACGCTGTAGGGACCGGTGAAGCTGAGGTCCGCGACCGGGATCCCGAGATGGTTCAGGAACACCGTGTAATCGGAGCCGCCACCTACTCGGTTGTCGACCAGGTCTCCCGCTCGTCCGGCAGACATTGACCCGATCTCTCTCGCGCGGCGATCGCGGGTCACCGCCGCGACGGAGGGCCCGGTCGGATCGCGAACGGTCTGGGCTGCTTCCGCGATCACACGGTTCAACGCCGGCACTCCGGCTGCGGTGAAGTTCGGCCCGGAAGCCGCGCTGTCAACGTTGATGTAGGCGACGGCGTTTCGCGACAGCGACCCGGCGTTCTGCTCGCCCCACTCGGTCGACGACGTGAGCGCGAACTCCTCGGCATCCCAGCTGGCAAAGAGAATCGAGCGTTGCGGCCGCCACCCGGATCGCGTGAGCTCGCCGAGCGTGCGCACCAGCTCGATCAACGCCGCTGTTCCGCTTGACGGATCCACGCCGCCATAAATCCACGCGTCCCGATGGTTCCCCACGATCACCACGTCGCCTGGTTCGCGGCTGCCGCGAATCGTCCCGGTGACCGTCCACACCGGCCTGATGCGCTGATCGATGCGCACCCGCAGGTGGACCATCGCCCCCGTTGTCTGGCGAAACCGCTGTGCGTCGGCGGCAGAGATCGGAACGCTGATGATCGTCGGAAGCGACGCGGCTTCGGCGGCACCAATCCGTCGCGCTCCAGGAACGGACGCCCATCCAGGCGTCAGCGGATCGCCAGGAACGATGAAGTCGTACGGGATGCCGCCACGCTCGATGACGTTTGACGGCAACGACGATCCGTCGCGGGAGGAACTCTGGCCCGGCAGGGGCTCGGCTTGCACCTCTGTGTACAAGAGGATGGCGACGGCGCCGTGCTGTTCCGCGGTGAACACCTTCGCCCCTCGATACGTACGGGTATGGAGTACTTGATTCCGGACCAGGACGATACGCCCGCGGACGTCGACGCCCCGGCGAGCGAGTGCATCGTAGTCGGCGGCATCGCCGTCTCCCGCATTGACAACTGGCGCCGTCACGTCCCCCGAGGCGGAGTATGCGTGGTATGGGATGCCCGCTGTTGCCGCCGGTAGCGCCGTGTAACTGTCTCCAGCCAGGGGCTCCTCCTGGAGCGTCGCTCGCCACGCGACCGGTGCCGTCATCTCGACCACGACCTCCTCAGGTCGCGGCAGCAGTACGTCGTGTGTGGTGATCTCGACGTCCTCGAGTCCCGCCGCCGCGAAGCGATCGCGGATGAGGATCATCAGCTCGTAGTCACGATCCGAGCCGGCTGGGTGCGGTTCGCCGGCGAGTACGGCGTGCTCCTCACGTATCCGCGAGGTGTCCTGCAACGACAGGAACCGGCGCTCGATCGACGCTTCAATCGCCGCATGCTCGGGCGCGAACCCGAACATCGAGGGAGGTGGCTTCTGCCATCCTGCCGCGGCAACGAGTGCGGCGACCGCGAGCGCGGCGACGACGACCACGATGGGGACCATGTGGGTCGCTGGTCGCGGTTCGATGTCAATCATCAGGTTGCAGCCCCGCCAGGTTCAGACCCGAACGATTGTGGCCTGCGCCGATCGAGAAATGGTACAACCACCCGGTGCATCAGGTTACGGACACCAGTTCTTGCGAGGGCTTAAAGCGCGTGCTCGGCCGATGGGACCTGACCGCGGTCGGGGTCAACCAGGTGATCGGCGGAGCCGTGTTCGCCCTCCCCGCGGCGCTGGCCGCGACAGCGGGAGCGTGGAGCCCGTGGATGGTTGCCGTCGTGGGACTGGCGTCGATGCTGATCGCGCTGTCGTTCGCGGAGGTGGCCAGCCGGTTCGATGGCACGGGCGGTCCGTATCTCTACACCCGCGCGGCATTCGGACGGTTTGCCGCGTTTGAAGTGGGCTGGATGCAGTGGTTCACGCGGGCGTCGAGCTGGGCGGCGGTGGTCAGCGTGCTCGTTTCGTCACTGGGTTTCTACTGGCCGGGAGCGACCGCCACCGCGCCACGAGCGGTGCTCACCACGCTCATCATCGCGTTCATCGCGGCCGTCAATGTCAGCGGCATCAGGCAGAGCAGCCTGGTGGTCAACCTGCTCACGCTGGGGAAGCTCCTGCCGCTCGCGCTCTTCATCGTCGCCGGGCTCTGGTTCGTGGATTGGACGCGGCTGGCCGCCCCCGCCCGAATGTCCGTTGCCGATCTGTCGTCGAGTGCCCTGCTGCTCGTGTACGCATTTGGCGGCTACGAAGTCATCCCGGTCGTCGCCGGGGAAACACGGAATCCGCGCCGAGACGTACCATTCGCGCTGATCATGACGATTCTCGTCGTCACGTGTGTCACGACACTGGCGCAGGTCGTCAGCATCGGCACGCTCCCGACGCTCGCGGCATCGACGACGCCACTCGCTGATGCGGCGGCACATTTCATGGGGGCCGGCGGAGCCGCGATGATCACCCTCGCGGCAGTGCTCTCGACCTCGGGCAACAACATGGGCCAGGCGCTCTCGGGGTCGCGCAACCTGTTTGCGCTGGCGGAGCAGAAGGACCTGCCGGCGTTGTTTGGACGGATCCACCCGACGTTGCGCACGCCGGTGAACGCGATCCTCGTCACCGCCGCAGTTGCGCTCGCACTGGCGCTCTCGGGGAGCTTCCAGTTGCTTGCCGCGGCCAGCGCGATCAGCCGCCTTCTCGTCTACGTCGCGACCTGTGCGGCGACGCTGCGCCTCCGCCACCCGCAATTCACGTCGATCGTGAAGCCTGCCGTGTTCGTCGTGAGGGGCGGGCCGGTCATACCGCTCGCCGCGATCGTCGTCGCTCTCGCGATCCTGGCCGGCGCCAGTCCGTTGCAGCTCGCCTCAGGCACCACCGCGCTGGTCGCCGGCGCCGGTCTCTACCTGATTGCGGTCAAGCGTCCTGCCGGAGATCGGGTCGCAGTCACTCAGCGCTGATCTGGAGCACGTCGCACTTCCACACCGCGGCGGCGAACGCCATCGGTGTCATCAGCGCAAGCACCCAGATGATCAGCGTCAGCACCAGCTGCGCGCCGCTGTTCGGAGCGACTGTCGCAAGGACCGGCGCAAAGAGCGCGGCCAGTGCGCCGCCAGCAATCTGGCTGAACAGGATCAACTCGATCGGTCGCTTGAGATCGGCGGGCCCGTTCTGCTGCAGCTCGCGATGGCTGCGCGCGAGCGACACGATCGCCGTGACCGGCAGCACGATGACCAGGAGGACAGCCAGCGGGAAGCCGAAGACGATGAGGGCGAGCACGTACGGAAGCTTCAACCCGTCCACGCTGGCAGGGGCGAACCATACGAGCCCGGCGATCGTCACCGGCGCGAGGCAATAGCCCACCGCCATCTGCACGCCCGACGTTCTGATCCAGGGCCGCCGGCGCGGAAACACCTGCGTGAAGTGGAACAGCAGCAGCGCGCCCACCGCCAGCGCCGCAGTGACCATCGCTGTCGACGCGACCGGCAGCTTGAGCTGGTCCGTCGACCCACGCAGCCACCAGAAGGTCGGCACACTGAGGGCGACGAAGTTGGCGATCGAGAGCGCGAGAAATACCCGCGTGCGGATGTCGCGCGTGGCGCGCATCCATGCAGCAGCCCCAACGGCGACATAGATGATCGCCGCAAGTGCCTGGGTGATGCCGTCGATGCGAGTGAAAACCGGCGCAGGGATCGTCGTCAGGTCCATTGAGTCTTCGACATTGTCGGCCCGAAGCGCCGGGACGGCAACCCTGGCAGCCTTTGACCCCTGGTCAGTCGGTCGGGGTGCTGGAGCGGCGGTAGACGATTTTGCCGTCGAAGACCGTGACCGCGACTTTCGCGGCCGAGATGCGCGACGAGGACGCGAGGAAGATGTCGTTCGAGAGAACGACCAGATCCGCGAGCATGCCGGGCTTCAGCGATCCCTTTCGCTGTTCATCGAACGAGGCGTACGCGGGGACCGAGGTAAACGAATCGATCGCGCGCTTGAGGGTGACGGCTTCGGCAGGATTCCAGGGATCCTCCGGCGCTGTCTCGTCGGACCGGGTGACCGCGGCCTGAATTGCCGCCAGCGGGTTGGGTGACGCGGCAGGCCAGCCGGTCGCGAACGCGACCCGGCCGTGTGCCGCCGAGATGCTCGCGACCGGCCACGCGTGAGCGGCCCGATCTTCGCCGGTGATTCGATTCCAGGCGTCTAGTCGACCCGGGAATGGCGTCGCCTCATATGGCCGCAGCAATGCGATAGTCCCGAGCCGCGCAAATCTCGGGAGGTCGTCCGGCTGGAGCAACGCGACGTGTCCGATTCGGTGCCGCCGTCCACGCGCCGGTTTGGGATTCGAACGCTCGGCGTGGGTGTACGCGTCGAGGGCCATGCGCACGGCGCGATCGCCAAACGCGTCGAGCGTCACCTGCCAGCCCCGGGCATCGAGCATCCGAACGAGCTTGTTCAACGCGTCGGGAGCGATCGAGGTGTCGCCCGCGACCGCCGGGGGACCCGGAGATGGCTCGACCAGGGCCGCTTCAGAGGACTCCACAGGACCATCGAGCGCAATCCTGGCGCCGCCGACTTTGAAAAGCGGGTCATCCGGGTACTTGCTGGAGAGCGACTCGAGCGTGCCGAAGTCCTCAGCCGTCGTCTGCTCACTCACGCCGACCGACGAATAGACGCGCAGGTTCAGCTCGCCGGCGAGCCGCGCCTCTTCATAGACCGCGAATGCGTCCGGTGTCACGGCGGCGTCCTGCACGCTCGTGACGCCGTTCTCGTGCGCGGCGGCAATCGCGGTCTGAAGCGCCCGTGCGCGCTGTGCATGCGTTGGCTGCGGGAGGTGGCGCGATGCCAGGGCAACCGCTGATGCCGTCAATACGCCGGTCGGTTCGCCGGTCCGCGGATCCTTCTCGATCACGCCGCCCTCCGGGCTGGCCGTACGGCGCGTCACTCCCGCGAGTCGTAACGCGTTCGTATTCAGCCAGGCGGAACGGCCATCGGCGGAGAGCATGTAGGCGGGGCGATCGGGCACCGCCGCGTCGAGCAGTTGCCTGGTCGGCAATCCACCCTTCGCCTGCTGGCTCGACCAGCCACGGCCGATGACCCATTCGCGCACCGGGTTCGCCTCCGCCCAGTCGCTGATCCGCGCCTGGGCCTCCTCGATGCTGCCGGCGCCGAGCAGATCGACCCCGTCGAGCGCGAGCGCACCATCCGTGAACTGGACGTCGGCATCGTTGAAGCCTGGCAGGACCGCGGCGCCGTGCGCGTCCACGACGATCGTCTGCGGCCGGCGAAGGCGTCCGATTTCGCGGTCACTGCCGACCCGAAGGATCTGGTTACCGCGAATGGCGACCGCCTCCGCCATCTTGCCGGAGCCGTCAGCCGTATAAACTTTGGCGTTGAAGACGATCAGATCGACAGGGCCGTCGCTGTCGTCACGCTGTGCTCCGACGATCAGGCCGGCAATGAGGGTCGCGGCGACAATCGCGACAACGACGTAGGTGGTGAGGCGGGCGGCCATGGCATGTTCCGGGCGCGACGGTCCGACCCGCCCGGCGTCCGGCCTAGGTGTCGCATTCTAGCATGCGTGCTGTACGCGAGAGGGGGCAGGCGCTGCACGAGGTTCAGCCGGCCGCACATTTCCGTAAGTGACTAGCTGGTCAAGATGGCTGCCTCGCTCCTCGGCCGAGCGGCCGACTGGACGGGCGCAAAGAGGGTAGACAAGGATGAAGTTTTCGATTCTCGGATCCGGTGCCGTTGGGGGTTATTACGGTGCACTGCTGGCGCGTGCCGGGCACGACGTCACATTCGTCGCGCGCGGCGCGCACCTGGATGCGATTCGTGAGTACGGCATCAAGATTCGCAGTGCCTCAGTTGGCGATTTCGCCGTACGCGCCCGGGCGGAATCCGACACGGCCATAGTCGGGCCGGTCGATATCGTGATCGTCGCGGTCAAGGCATACGACAATTCAACCGCCCTTCCTCTCATCCGGCCGATGCTCGGTCCGCTCACGTCCGTCCTCAGTCTCCAGAACGGCATCGACAGCGCTGGCGCCGTTGCCGCGGTGATTGGCGAGAAGCCTGTGATCGGCGGCGCGACGTACATTGCCACCGCGCTTGCGGAGCCCGGCCTCATAGTGCAGACCGGGACACACCGCCGCATCGTCTTCGGGGAAGTCTTCGGGGCTTTGCCGCGGTTGTCCGGCCGCGTCCGTGAACTGGAGCAGGTCCTTGCCGGAGCCGACATCCAGGCGGAGGCGGTCGATGACGGCCGGGTGCGGATCTGGGAAAAGTTCATCTTCCTGGCGACGCTTGCAGGGTTCACCGGCGCGTCGCGGCTGCCGATCGGGCCGCTCTGGGCCGATCCCCAGGTGCGCGCCCAGTTCCTGGAGGGCTGCCGTGAAGTCGAACGGCTGGCCCGCGCCGAAGGAATCGGGATCGCCGCCGATGTGATCGACCGGATCGAAGCCTACGCCGCGGGGATTCCGGGAACCATGCGGTCTTCGCTGCTGATCGATCTCGCGTTGGGGAAACGCATCGAAGTAGAGGCACTGCAGGGCGCCGTCGTCCGCCGCGCCGCCGCCGCAGGCGTGCCCGTTCCGATCATGTCGACGTTGTATGCGCTGCTGAAGCCCTTTGCCGAAGGGGCACCCCGATCCGCTTGAGCACCGCTTCGAACCGCGGCTGCCCGTGCAGTGCCCGCAGCCCGGGGTCGACGCCGAGAAACACGCACCCGCCGATGTGGAGGTCGACCATGCGTTCGACGTGGTCGAGAGCGTCGTCGAACCGGCCGACGTTGTGAAGCACGATCGCGAAGGCAAAATTGATCATCGGCGCCGGCGCAGCAGTCGCGACCGACTCCATCAGTTCGAGGCGCTTGCGCCAGTAGCCGGTCGCGCCGCCGCTTCGGAACGCCTCGGCCAGCGCCCTGCCGTCGAACGCCACGCCCCAGCAGCGCTGCTGGGTGATGAGTTCGGCGGCCTTTTCGTATTCGCCCAGCGTTTCGTACGACGAGATCAACACATTTCCAGCCTCTTCGAAGCCGGGGACGATCTCGCGCGTCTTCAAGGCCTCACGCGCGGCGTCCGCCGGACGCCCGGCAAAGTGATGCATCCACGACACACCGGCATTGATGAACAAGGACAGCGGGTCCAGTTCGCGCGCGTGCAGAACGTGCTCCTTCGCCTCCTCGTGGCGACCGCAGGTGCCGAGCACGAGACCGTATACCGAGTGCGCCAGCGCCAGCTTGGGGTTGAGCCGGATCGCCATCTGCAGCTCACGCTCGGCCGCAGGCCAGTCCCAGCCCCAGAACAGCCGCTCGATCCCGAGCGTGACGTGCGAATCCGCGAGGTCGGGGTCGAGCTCGACCGCACGCCGCGCCGCGGCGCCCGCGCGCGGGAACCCCTCGCCCGGCGGTACGAACCCGTAGTACGCCATCGCGCCGAATGCGTCGCCGAGGCCGGCGTAAGCGAGCGCGTACGCCGGATCGAGGTCGATCGCGCGCTCGAAGTGATCGCGCGCGCGCCTCAGACTGTCCTGTGAAAAGTTGTTCCAGTGATAGCGGCCGCGCAGGTATTCCTGATACGCATCGGGGTTGACCGTCGCGCGCCGGCGCAGCTTCTTCTTCTGCTCGCCGGTGAGCTTCAGCCGCAGCGACTCTGAGATCTGCCAGGCGATCTCCTCCTGGACGACGATCAGATCTGTGCTCTTCTGGCGGAACTGCTCGCCCCACAGCTGCGACTCGGTGTTCGTGTCGACGAGTTCGGCCTGGATGTTCAGCACGTCACCGTGGCGCACGATTCGTCCGGTCAGAATCGTGCGGGCATTCAGCGCCAGGCCGACGGTCGCGGGATCCGCCTGCAGGCCTTTGTAGCGAAACGCCACGCTCCGCGGGATCACCCGGATTCCCGACAGCTGTGACAGGCTGTTGATGACGCTTTCGGTGATCCCGTCGGCGATGTACTCGATCTGCGGATCGCCCGAGGGGTTCAGGAAGGGGAGCACGGCGAGCGACTTGCCGCGTGCGCGCGGCCGTCGGCCGGTCGCGCCGGCAGTCGACCCGCTCAGGAGCGATCTGAGCGCGAGGGCAAGGTCCTGGCCCGAAGCAAACCGCCTCTCGCGGTCGCGTTCCACGCATCGCGACACCACGGTTCGCAGTTCAGGAGGCGCGAGCGGGTCGAACGACGATGACAGCATTGGCCGTGAGTCGTGCATCAGGCTCGCGACGATCTCCTGCGGCGTGGCGCCGTTGAAGAGGCGGCTGCCGCTCAGCATTTCGTAGATCAGGCAGCCGGCGGCAAAGATGTCGCTCCGTCCATCGACACGCTCGCCCAGCACCTGCTCCGGTGACATGTATCCGAACGTGCCGAGGACAACTCCGAGGGCCGTGCGTGCGACGGTTCCGGCCTCGGTCGCGCCTTCCGTCAGCTGCAGGCGCTGCAGCGCCAGGCCGAAATCCAGAATCTTCACCCCCTCGTCAGAGGTGAGAAAGACGTTCTCTGGTTTGAGATCGCGGTGGACGACCCCCTTGCCGTGCGCTGCCGCCAGTCCATCGGCGATAGCGCTGCCGATCCGCGCCGCCTCGCGCCAGCCGATCGGCCCTTTTCGCAGGCGGCTGCGAAGCGTCTCTCCTTCGAGCAGTTCCATCACCGCAACCGGAAAGCCGTCGAAAAACGCCAGTTCGTAGATCGCGAGGATGTTGGGATGCGACAGGGAGGCGATGGACTTGGCTTCGGTCTCGAAGCGGTGGCGCATGGCGGGGTCGGACGCGACATGATCCGCCATCACCTTGATCGCGACGTCGCGGTCGAGCCGGGTATCGCGCGCCCGATACACTTCGCCCATCCCCCCCGAACCAAGGGGAGCGACGATCTGGTACTGGGCAAGGCGAAGCCCGGGTGTTAACAGCATGCAGACCCTGGAAAGTCTCCCATTGTATGCGGCTGCCGACGCGTCGCGCCAGCTTAGCCGCGGCCCCGAGGCGAGGACAGGCGGCGATATTCGGCCATCCCGCCGCGCACACTCATCACTGAACGGAAACCCGCGCGCGAGAGGATGCTGGCGGCCAGCGAGGCCCGGCCGCCGCTCTCGCAAACGGTTGCGACCGGCTGGTCACGCGGCACGTCGGCGAGCCGCTCGACCAGGTGGCCAACCGGCAGGTTGACGGAGCCTGCGACGTGCCCGCTCTGCCATTCTGCCGCGGTTCTTACGTCCAGAACGGTCAGTCTGCCGAGAGTCAGCCGCTCGGCCAGTTCCCGAGCGTCCACCGTCCCTGATTCCGCCGTCGGAAGCCGGGCCGCCTCCCATGCTGACGCGCCGCCCTCGACGTAGCCGATGACGGAATCGAACCCGACGCGAAGCAGTTGACGCGCCGCCTCGGTGGCCTCGGTCTCGTCCGAGGCAAGGAACACGATGCGGGCGCCGGCAGGAATCACCCACCCCGCCCAATAGCCAACCTTCGGACCGAACGCGATATTGAGCGCGCCATCCGGGTGGGACGCGGAGAACGCCTCCGCGTCTCGAAGATCGATGAGAATGGCGCCGTCTTCGAGCGCGCCCTGCGCGGCGCCCGCGTCGATCGCGCCGACACCGCGCCATCGCTCGGCGAGTCCCAGCAGCGTGGGGCCCTCACGGTTGATCCTCTTCATCCGGCCGAAATACGGCGGGGTGTCGGGCAAATCGCCGAGGACGCTCGACACGAATCCGTCACGTGTGGTCGGCCGCAGCATGGGATTGGTCAGCCGCTCGCGCCCGATCGTCGACTGCCGGTCGGCACCGATGTGCGCGCCGCAGAGCGAGCCCGCGCCGTGTCCCGGGTGAAGTTCCACCGCATCCCCGAGCGCCATGATTTTGCCGGTCAGCGAGTCGTACAGTTCCCCCGCGAGGGTGCGCATCTGCTCGGGACCGAGCAGGTCCGGCCGTCCGACCGCCCCGACGAACAGGGTGTCGCCAGAAAAGAGGCGTGCGGCCTCACCGCCCCCCGTTATCAGCACGCATACGTGTTCCGGCGTGTGCCCTGGGGTATGAAGGAATTCGAGCGTCAGGTCGCCGAGCGGCACGCGTTCACCGTCGCGGGCTTCGTGCGCCGCGAACCCCAGCGCCGACCCAGGGCCGGCAAGGACCCGCGCGCCGATGGCGGCGAGCTCTCGCGCCCCCGATACGAAGTCGGCATGGATGTGGGTCTCGATCGCGGCGACGATCTCGATGCCATACTGGCGCGCGGCCGCAACGTAGACATCGACGTCACGTCTCGGATCGAGGACGACGCCTTGCCGTGTGCGTTCGCACCCGACGAGGTACGACGCTTGCGCGAGCCCTTCTTCGAAGAAACGCAGGAACATTCGTGGCCAGCAGGGATGATAGCGCGTCCTCCGGTCACAGCCGGGTACAACATCGGGTAAGATGACGCCTGAGGCGACGCCTCGATCCCCACAGTGCCCGCCGTTACTCCGGCCCTTGTCGCAATCGTGATGGCTGCCGGTGTCATCGCCGGCGGCCTCGGTTCTCTCCTCGGCATTGGCGGCGGCGTCTTCCTCGTACCCTTTCTGAACGCTGCGCTCGGCATCGACTTCAAAGTGGCCGCCGCGATCAGTCTTGTCACGGTGATCGCCACGTCGAGCGCGGTTTCCGCCGGCACCGCGGGCCGTCACCTGATCAACCTGCGGCTCGGAATGCTTCTCGAAGTCGCCTCCGCCGCCGGCGGCATTGCTGCGGCCACGACGATGGCCTATGTCTCGGATGTCGCCCTGGAGCGGGGGTTTGCTGTCGTGGCGGCGCTCATCTCGGTGCTCATGTTCTCGCGTCTCGAGCGTCGAAACGTCATTCTCGACGGCACCGTCGATCCGGGCATGTTGGGCGGCCGATACTATGACGACGAGAGCGCGGCGGAAGTAGTTTACCGGGTCAGGCGGCTGCCGGCGGCGCTCGGCGTCTCGTTCGCGGCGGGGAACATCTCGGCCGCGTTCGGAATCGGCGGCGGCATTCTCAAGGTTCCAGCCCTGAACGCCTGGTGCGGCGTACCGATCCGCGCGGCGGCCGCGACCAGCTCGCTGATGATCGGCGTCACCGCCGTCGCCTCGGTGCCGATCCAATACGCCCACGGTTATGTGAACCCGCCGCTCGCCGCCGGCGCCGTCCTGGGTGTGCTGGTCGGATCGAACGCCGGCCTGTGGGTTGGCGGCCGCGCCCGCGCCAAGTGGCTGAAGCTGCTGATGGCGGCAGTCCTCGCGGCGGTGTCGATGGTCTACCTGCGGAGGAGCTTGTGACCGCGGGGCCCGAGTCCCTCAGTCAACTCGAACGGCAGCTCGGACGCCTGCTCGTGACCGGCGTAGTCGTCAGCGCCGTGCTCCTCGCAGGCGGATTGGCGCTGTGGCTTCGCGACGCGGCGGGAGCCTCGACGGTCTGGCTCCTGGACGCCGGCCTCATCGCGTTGATGGCCACGCCGATCTTACGGGTTGTCGTGTCGTTTGCGGAGTATGTCCGCATGCGCGACTGGTTCTTCGTCGCGATGACGATGGTGGTGCTCGCCGAGCTGACGCTGACCGTGATCGTCGCGTTCCGCCACCACTAGTGGCCGCTACGTCGCTTCCTTCTGCCCGAAAACCTCGGGGCTCGTCGGGATGCCGCCCTGGCTCACCGTCTCGGCGACTTCGTGCAGGCGCGCCTGCGCCGCGGCCCGCATCCGATCGAGCAGCGCCGAAATTCGCTGCGCCTGGTGGACCACCGTCGCGAGGTCCTGCTGCAGCTGCGGATCTGGATAGCCGCGCTCCAGCAGATCGCAATGCCCGATGATCGTCTGCAGCGCACTGTTCATCTCGGCGGCGATCGACAGCGTGAGCTCCGACATCACTTCCATCGAGCGATATTTCCCGACCGCGATCTGCAACTGCTGCGCGACGTGCGCGACCGCAAAAATTTCCGCGATGGGATGGAGAATTTCGATCTGCTGCGGCCCGAAGGCTGACAACTGGCGCGAAACCACATTGAGTGTGCCGACCGCGCGCCCCTTGGTGAGAAGAGGGAGGAGGAGTGCCGAACGCAGACCCGCACTATACAGAACGTTGACGTCGAGGAAGTCCGGTGCGTCGACGCTCGTATCGTCGATGACGAGCGGCTCGCGCGACTTCACGACCGAACCAATCGCGGTGCGCTCCGCCTTGAAGATGATGTCCGGCCGAGGCCGGGACCGCCGCTCCTCCTGGTTCACCCGGGCGGTGTAGGTCTGGAATTCTTCGCCGTTCTCGGAGAGGAGCGCAAGGCCAACGCGATCGCATGCGACGAGCCGCACGATGCGCTCTGCGAGCGCCTGGAACGCGAGGGGCACGTCGACCGAGCGCGCGACCACCTGCAGCACCGCGTTCGAGAGCTCGAGCTGCACCACCTGCTCCAGCGTCTGGATGTGTGCCTGCTCGTGCGCCGCAATCGCGTGCTTGAATTTGAGAATGCGTCGAGTCGAGACGGCTGCCAGCGTGAGGATGACGCCCCACGCCGCCGCGGTTTGAAGGACGCTGCCGCGTGAGTCGCCCGGCAACCCCTGCGATGCCCACGCGATCGCCTGGATCACGGCAAACGCGCCGACCACAGACCATGTGGCCACGATCGCGCCGCGCGGCTGGTGGAAATTCATGCCTCCACCCACTTTATTACGATTACCTGCCGCATCGGCTGCATACAGAACTGGACCGCACACCCATTCGGCCCCGGACTGTCCGACGCAGGCGCCTCCAGAGACGCAGCGCCGGGTCTGATCGACGGCAGGAGCGGCTGACCGGCACTATACCGCATGAGGCGCGACTGGCGACCGGTGCTGCTCCGAGTCGAACGCTCTCAGTGCGCGGTCGCGCTCGGCGCCTGGAACCAGCGGGAATGTTCGGAGAATGTGGCTGAAGTCCGATCGCCCGATCGGATAGAGGCGGGCGACCGCGCCCTGCAGCAGTGCGGCGCTCAGCTGGTCATCCGGGTTGCTGGAGAGGCTCCGCGAGAGGAACACGATTCGCTTGAACGCGGGTGCGTCGGGCGCGAGAACCGGAACCCGGAGCCGCTCGACAATCGAGACGGTCACGTGTATGCCGACGCGGAGCCGCACGAGGTAATTCGCGACGAAGCTGTTGAAGACGCCGCAGAGAAACTGCTGTACATCAGCGTGTACATTCCCTTTCAGGCAGAACAGTGTGTGGGTCGTCACCGTGTGTGCGGGCACGATGGCGGCAATCAACGTCAGCCGATTCGAAGAGGATGCGACGTCACGATACGCGAGTCGAGGCCGCGAGTACGTGCGATCCTCATCGAGCAGTGTTCGTGCGATGTGCGCAGGCACCCGGAAACGGGCCGAGGCCAGGTCGACCCGGAATGGCGCAATCTGCTTACCCTCGAGTACCGGGTAGTGGTCGTGCTTGCCGCGGTTCCCCTTCGAACCCGTGCCCGTCTCGACGAAATGGCGCCTGTCCTCGGTGGCATTGAGTTCTCGACCAAACGCGACGTGCCACCCCGACACATCGCACAGGGCCGGGACCGAGAAGGTGATGCCCGCTGCAATGCGAAGGTCGTCGTCCGTGCGGAGCTCAGGCACCGCGTATTGCTCGCCGGATACCTGTGCCATCAGCGTCACCGGAATCGACACTGCCCGCGGGTCCACACCGACGTCCGGCAGGTCGTCGAGCACGTCAGGTGAACGGACGCCGAACCTGCACGAGAGGGCAGGGCTCGCGCCATCGGCGGACGCCGTCATGAGCAGGAACTTCAGCGCCCGGTGGATCGGGAACAGCCCGTCGCGGTTCTCGATCGAAACGAAGGTGTCGACGCGGGTGCGCTGCAGGATGTGCCGGCGCAGGGCGGCGCAGCCATGGTCGGACGCGAATCCCGAAGGTAAGACGAATCCAACCCGTCCACCACTGCGGACGAGCATGAGGCCCCGCTCGAGGAACAGCTGGAAGAGATTGGCGTGTCCCGTCCCCCTGCGAGGCATAGATCCCTGACGAACGCGCGAAGTCCGTCAGGCCAGCGCCCTCCCGCGACAGCGCGGTGACCGCGGAGCATCTCCCACGGCGGATTGCACACGACGGCGTCGAAACCCGGGCGACGGCGGCCCGTCTCCTTCGGGCTGCTGAAAGACCTCGGGGAACTCCAGCGTCCAGTGGAAGAACCGTTCACGTTCAGCGATCGCGCGCGCCTTCTCGCAGCAGTGGCGACGCCACTCGCGAAGGGAGCGCGGTGCCGCGTCCGAGGACTTCATCGAGCAGGGCGCCAAATGTCGTACTGCGCTGACGCGCGGTGGCAGGCGGCGCGTCATCGAACCACGCCGCGCACCAGAGATCGGCTGCCCGTCTGAACCGGGCCAGCGGTGCATCGTCTCGCACGAGCGAAGCCATCAGACGTTCCTTTGCCCTGACCTGATCGACCGTGTCTCCGGGATCTCCGGCGAGCGACTCGCGTGCGGCAATCGCCGCGCCGAGCGCATCAGCGGCGGCATCGATCTCGAACAGCGGAAGCCGTGCCGCCCGGACGCGGGTTCCGCGGCTGGACGGCGGCTGGCGTGCCACGTCGGCGAGCGACGCTCCCGAAAGGCTGTTGCCGGTGCGAAGGTGATGATCGAGAAAGGTCAGAGGCCGGTCGGCAGACAGGGTAGCAAGCCAGAGCGACAACCTTCCGAGCTGCACCGCCATCGGGTTGATGTCGACTCCGAAGAGGCATCGCTGGGCGATGACACGACGGAAGCCAGCGCGCTCGGAGTCGGTCACGTCAGCGGCGGCGACGACGCCGTCGCGAATGAGGGCCGCCTCGTAGGACGCCGCCAGGAACCGGCAGGCGGCAACGAGAAACGCGCCGCTTCCCATCGCCGGGTCGAGCACTCGCAACGCGAGGATTCGATCGGGCGAGGCCTCTCTGACGAGAGGCGCGAGCGTTCGCCTGACGACATACTCGGTCAGCGAACGCGGTGTGTAGAACGCACCTGACGCCTTGCGTTTACCGGCGGGGACAAGCGTCAACGATCCGCGTGTGCCGGGCACCCATTCAGGGGCGAAATCCAGGATCCGCTCGTACACGCCTCCAAGCTGCTCGACCCCGAGATCCCCGTACGCGATGCGCCGCCGCCCCTCTCGCCCGGCACGCGTAGTCAACGCCAGCAGCACCTCCCGCACCGCCCCGTCGTCCAGCGCAACCGACGAGGCCAGCGGCGCCTCGCTGGGCGAAAAGAGCCGACCGTTGAACGGCGCGACCCGGAGTGTTCCGGCGCGGCAGCCCTTGTGCGCCAGTCGTGAGATGGCCTGCAGCGCCTCCCAGACGCCCTTTGGCCGGAGCTGCCGTTCGATCGGGCAGTCTCAACGACTCGATCGTGTAGCTGTCTCCGTACGTCGGGTGCCATTTGGGGACCAATCCACGGGCCTCGGCGAACAGCAGGAACAGGATGCGGTAAAGAACGGTGAGCGACTCATCGAAGAGAACGTCTGCTGGCGGCAGGGTGCGACGGCCGTGAGCACGCGCGAACGCCGAGACGAGTCGCTCGAGCGCGTCGTGCACGCCGCGTTGAAGCGAAACCCGGACGTCGCTCCGGTGTTCCTCGGAAATTCGAACCGCCCTGTCCAGCCGCGGAACGGTCGGTCGAGAATGCAGTTGCCTGCAACAGATGCCAGAACAACTTGAAGCTGTCGGGATGCCCGATCGTCACCTCGAGATCGAACTGGACGAATCGCCGGGAGTAAGTTCGGCGCGAGTCGAACACGCGCACGACGGGACCGTTGACGCAGAGGCACCAGCGGACGCCCTTCCCGATGCCGAGCAGCACGGCGTCGCGCCACGCCGCTCCGGGTTCGCGCCCCCAGGCCGTGACCAGGACGACCGCGGCTTGCAATCCGCCGGCGTGCAGTACGCCTCGCAGGACTCGCGTCGGTGTCGGCACGTGTCAGGATCGTGCGGAATCCAAGCTCCGAAAAGAGCGGCACGGCGACGCGGTCGTAGACGGCGCGCGCGCTCGAGGCGGGACCCATGGTGCGAAGAACCGCCGTAATCCAGGCCTGGAGTCGCCGCCGCGGCATTGCCACTTCGTCGTCCGTGGCGACGAGCCGCGCGTGATCGGCCACGCCCTCGTGCGACAGGAGCGACCCGGACAGCCCGGCAATCATCGGGTGACCGGGTCGACGATGAGAAGGGCGATGAGTTCGACTCGGATCGTCAGCGCGTTGTTCCGAGCCGTCGCAGCGAGGCGCTCCTGCGAGCTGTCTCGAGCAGCGTCCCGGCCGCCCGGCGCCTGGCGCCGAGTGCTTTGAGTGCGCGTCCATCGAACAGGCCGACCTGGATCAGTTCTCTCGCTGTGGATGGCACCGCGCGCACTGATGCTCGAGTCGCGCCGCGCCAGCTGCTCGCACCGATGCCGCGGTAGAGCGTGGTCGCTGCGGCAAGTGAGCTTGCGTGCATTTCCAGGGCGGCAGAGCGGATCGAGGGTTCACGTTCCTTGATCAATGTCCGAACCATTCTCCGTACGCACATGGACGAGCGATCCGCCAGATCTCAGGTGTCCGCTGACATGAGTGCTGAGCAGCTCCCGGTACTTCGGTGCGCCCGTTTCACTGTTGAGAGAGACCGAGTGTATGAAGATCAGGCCCGGCGGGATCCGGTCGCGACCGGAGCCGAGCGACTGTGGTGAAGATCCCGAAGTCCTCGGCGTGGTTGCCGCGATGCGCGATCTCCATACGCGCTGCTGCGCGATCCGGCCGCGCCTCGGCTCGAGCCTCCTCCCTGAGCGACGGCGCCGCGCTAACCGTACGATCGACGCGTTGGACCAGGCGCCGAGGTGTCCGGTGCCTGCAAGGGCGTGCCGTCCATGACCGCTGCTGCGACGCGCGATTCGGTCAGGACGTCAGCCAGACGAGAGAGGAATGGCGCTGCCGCTCCGCCGCTGGCCGCTCGAACCGCGAGCGGCGCGAGCACGAGCCGTTCGGCGGTGTCGTCTGCAACGAAAAGGATTTCGTGAACCCGGCGCTGCTGACCGATCCGATCGACTCTGCCGGTCCGCTGCTCGAGACGGGCAGGACTCCAGGGCAGCTCGTAATGAATCACGAGCCGGCAGCCGGAGTGGCTTGGCCCGCCGAGATGCAGGTTCAGACCTTCCGACGCCGCATCCGTGGCCAGCAGGAGCCCGCCACGGTTGGCGAACCCGGACACCGTGGTCTGTCGTTCCGCCGGGGACAGGCCGCCGTGAAGACGCCGCACCTCGTGCCCGGCGGCTACCGCAAGTGCGATACAACTGCTCGAGGGTGTCGCGAAATTCCGTGAACACCAGCACGGGCTCACGAACGCGATTCAGAAACCGGAGCAGCAGGCGCTGCTTCGACTCGTGCCGCGCCGCGTTGTCCGCCGACGAGATGATGGCGGAAAGCCAGCGGCGCTCCCGGCCGACATCCTCCAGACCCGGTGCTGCGAGGACTGCGTCAGGCGCTTCATCCGCCGGCATCCTGATCCGATTCGTCGCTCGAGAGCGGCAGGGAAGGCTGGTATTCGAAAGCGCGGCGTAGGCACGTCTGCGAGCAGGGCGAGCCGGCGGCGGGCGGAGGCAGCGAGCGAGCCGGCGCTCGACAGCGCCCGTTTCTTGAGCACGACCGCGGTCAGCCGTGCGTTCGTGTCCTGTCGAGCGTCTGCCTCGCGGCAAACCCGCGACGAATACTCATCGAGCAGGCGGTGCATCCGGCGCTCGGCATCGGTGGGCGCGACTGGCAACACGACGGTCCGTCTCGCACCTGCAGCTCCGGCATCCGACACGCGATCGCTGGAAGACGAGGAGCGGCGGGCTGTCGGATCCGACCTCGCCGATTCGGCAGAGTGCGGCGAACTGCTGCGCATCACCGGCGTGCGGCGTCGCGGTGAGCAGTACGACCCGCCTCGCGCGGCACGCGGCAGCGTGCACCGCGGCGCGGCGGGCCGTACCGAGAGACGCCCCGTGTGCCTCGTCGACCACGACGATGTCCCAGTGGACCTGCTCGAGCGGCTCGAGCACTTCCGGCCGCTTGATGAAGTCGAATGACGAGAGATACAGCCCTGGAAGCGTCCACGGATTTACGTCAGGCGGGAGATCACGGCAGACACGGGCCAGCCACTCGGCGTCTGCGGTTCTCGCCTCGATCGAGAACTTTTCCGCCAGTTCGCGCGACCATTGCTCGCGCAGGCCGGCCGGCGCGACGACGAGCCCGCGGAAGGCTTCGTCGCGGGCAAGTTCGGCGAGGACGAGGCCCGGCCTGGACGGTCTTTCCGAGGCCGACGGCGTCCGCAATCATCACCCGCACCGACGCCGTGCCGCACCATCGCCAGCGCGGGTTCCAGCTGATACGGCAGCAGGTCGATCCTCGTCGCTATTGCAGCCTGCAACCCGCCAATCGGTTGCACATGCGATCCGATGTCGCGCACTGTGTTCAGCCATCGCAATGGCCGCAGCACTGCGATAGACGACGACCGATGTAGGTGCTGCGGGCGGTCGAAGGGGGCAAGGAATGTCCGATCCGACCTGGCCGCGCCCGGATGCGGCTCGCAGCCGGAGCGCTTCGCAGTCCTCGTAAAGTGTCCGCTCCACGAGCGTCCACCGCTCGCCTCGCACGAGGAGCCGATCGCCCGCGCGCCATGGCTCTGTCGCAACCACCACGGGAGATACGACAGGCAAACGCGCTGCCTGCCACTCATCATGAGGAACGAGCCGACGCTGTGAGCTCTAAGTCGAGCGCCGACGAGCAGTTGATGGGAGATCAGCGAAAGAGGACGGTGTGCACGGAGCCGAGCCGAGTCGCAGAATCTGAACTGACCCGGCGTATGCTGGTTACGAGTTTTTTGCAGTCGCCAGTCGCCAGTCGCCAGTCGCCAGTCGCCAGTCGCCGAGTCCCGAGCCCAGCCGAACCCCGAACCCCGAATCCCCGATCCCCGAATCCCGACAGCGAAGCCCCCTACCCCTCCGCCCTCACCTGATCGAGTGCGCGCTTCGAGAGAATGAGTGGCGGCGCGCCGCCCTGCACGCGCGGAGCGGTCGACGCCGGAACTCGCACCCGTCGGATTCTGCACCCGCGGCCGTAGGTCACGCCGGCCACCTGCGGTGGCACCGACAGCCCGGCCATCAACTCGCGGATCTCGTCGGCAGGCGTCTCCGCCGGTTTGCTCGCGGCCGAGGGGAGGCCCGAGGCCGGCAGCCGATGTGTACTCGGCGCGGCAAGCTGCCGGGCCCAGAAGGCGAGCGGCATCAGCCGCAGCAGGGACGGGGCATTCTGAGGGCCGATCCTGAAATCCGCGAACGGATCGGCGGCCCGTGCCGCCGCGGCCGCCTCGGCCGCGACTCTCGCCCGTTCCTTCCGCGCTCGTTCGCGCTCCGCTTCGGCGGCCTCGATTCGTTGTTGCTCGCGCTCGGCGGCGAGTCGCTCCTCTTCCCTGGCGGCTGCGGCTTCGGCCTCCAGGCGCAGCCGTTCCCGCTCCGCTGCCGCTTCGGCCTCGAGCCGGATGCGCTCACGTTCTGCCGCCGCCTCAGCCTCGATTCGCCGTCGCTCGCGGAGCGCCGCCGCCTCGGCCTCGAGGCGCAGGCGCTCGCGTTCGGCCGCGGCTTCGGCTTCGAGCCGCAGGCGTTCTCTCTCTGCCGCGGCCTCGGCCTCGATGCGCAGCCGCTCGCGTTTCGCGGCGGCCTCGGCCTCGCGTCGCAGATGCTCTTCGCTGGCCGCGGCTTCGGCAGCGAGACGCACCCGCTCGCGCTCGGCCGCTTCGGCCGCCAGTCTCGCTCGCTCCCGCTCCGCTGCTGCGACGGCTTCAAGCCGCAGCCGTTCGCGCTCGGCGGCCGCTTCCGCTTCGAGACGAAGCCGTTCACGTTCCTTCGCAGCCTCGGCCTCACGCCGCAGTTGCTCCTTGAGCGCCGCCGCTTCGGCGGCGAGGCGCGCACGCTCCTCTTCGGCGATCCTGGCGCGCTCACGCTCGGCGGCTGCGATCGCTTCCAGTCGGACCCGTTCGCGTTCGGCAGCAGCGGCTGCCTCGACGCGGAGTCGTTCCCGTTCTGCCGCCGCCACGGCCTCCCGGCGCGCGCGTTCCTTTTCGGCCGCGGCCAGCGCCTCGAGCCGCTCACGTTCCTTCTTTGCCGCCGCCTCAGCCTCGAGTCGCTTGCGCTCCTCGGCTTCGGCCCGCTTCCGTTCCGCCGCCGCCCGCGCCTCGGCTTCCTTCCTTGCCGCGGCCTCAGCCTCGAGGCGCTTGCGCTCCTCGGCCTCGGCGCGCTTCCGCTCCGCGGCCGCCCGGGCCTCGGCTTCTTTCCTTGCCGCGACCTCGGCTTCGAGGCGCTTGCGCTCCTCGGCTTCGGCCCGTTTCCGTTCCGCCGCTGCCCGCGCCTCGGCTTCCTTTCTTGCCGCGGCTTCAGCCTCGAGGCGCTTGCGTTCCTCGGCCTCGGCGCGCTTCCGCTCCGCGGCCGCGCGCGCCTCGGCGTCCTTCTTCGCTTTCGCGGCCGCCTCCGCTTCGCGCTTGACACGTTCGGCCTCTGCGGCCGCGGCTGCTTCGACGCGCCGTCGCTCCTTCTCCGCCGCCGCTGCCTCGCCGCGCAAGCGCTCCTTCTCGGCTGCGGCCGCCTGGCGCCCGCTGCCTCTCCACTTCGGCCGCCGCGGCCGCCTCCGCACGGAGGCGCTCCTTCTGCGCCGCGGCAGCGGCCGCGCGCTCCCGCTCGGCTTCGGCAGCAGCCGCGGCTTCGGCGCGCCGGCGCTCCTTTTCCGCCGCTTTGGCGTCGACGCGCGCGCGTTCGGCCTCCTGCGCCGCCGCCGCTTCCACACGTGCGCGCTCGCGTGCGGCTTCCTCCTGGCCTCGTGACTGGCTGGTGCGCTGTTCCTGTTCGCGGCGCTGCTCTTCCAGTTCGGCGGCGACCGCAATCGGCGTGGCGGTCACCAGCGGAGCCTCTGACGAAGCCGGCGCTTCGGCCCGCGCCTCGACGGCTTCTGGAACACTCTCAGTCCGACGCCACTCGAACGGTGACGACCACGAGGAGTCGGACGCAACCTCCGCGGTCGTGCCCGCCTCGGCAACAGGTGCATTGCCCGGTCGCGGCTGATCCTGCGCATGCACGGCCCGCGCGATCGTCGTCGGCCCCGCCGCTTTCAGCTCCGCCGCACGCGTCAGAAAGGTGCCGACTTCGTCCGCGAACATCTTCGGGTCGCAGCCGGTGATGGGCTCTGCGGTCCCCTTCTTCCGCCGAAATTTCGCCAGCAGGCCACCGGACCCGGCCGGCGCCGCCGCCGGCTCCCCCGGTGACGCGAGCTGCGGGATCGTGTGCGTCTGGACGTGGTCGGCACCGGCGAGCGTGCGCAGGTGGGCCACCATCTCGTCCTCGTCGCGCGGCGACAGCAGAGCGGTCAGCAGGACGACGTCCGGCACTCGTGCGGCAAGCGCGGCCACCGCGGCGTCGCGCGAATCGACGACCACGAGCTCCGCACGGATCCGCTCGTGGATCACCCGCGTGAGGATGGCCGCCTGTTTGTGGTCCGGTTCAACTGCGAGTACGAGTGCCACGTGTGTCTCTCAAGGTTCCAGGTTCAACGTCCGCGGAGAATTCGGGCGATCGCGTCGCTCCGCCCTAGACGCGGAGCATGAACAGAACGAGCACGGCGCCGACGACGGCGAACACGACCATCGGGGCGTTCTCGATGCTCTGGTGCCGGGCGGCGCTGAGCATGACGTTGCCGATGTCGCTGGCGCGGCTCTGCCAGGAGGACGCGCTGCCCGCCTGCGAGGTGACGACATCGCGGACGCGGACATCGGCCCACATCAGCGCCAGGACGATGACGCCGAACAACGCCGCCGACAAGGCTCCCTGGCGAACTCCCAGCTTCATAGCAATCACTCCGCGCGAGCCCGAATGCCGCACTGGTCTCGGGTTCTTGATCGCAAGTGATGTGCCGCAGCACACAAACGTATGTTCGCGCCACTAAACGGCAGCAATTGCGCCCCAGCGCCGGGGGAAGAGCGCCCTGTTATAAGGAGTCCACGAGGCGAAGCGCCACCAAAACCGCGGTGTCGCTTACGAAACTGACGACGGCGGCAGGTTCGGCCCGGCGCTGCGCCCGCCCCGTTGTGCCCGCGCGAGCCGACGGCCAATTGTTGCAGGCAGAACGACTTGCGCGGCGAAATCGGACGGCGACTTCGAGCCGTGGCACAGCCGTTGCGATTAGACCTCCCGTCGGCGCGGTAAGTCACCGCGCAAATTGAAACGCCTGCGGCCGCGCCGCAAGTTCGCATCGCCCAAGGCGGTGCACATCCCCGGGAGGATTCAATGTCTCAGCTCGTAGCCTTCGTCAAATCATTCGGGCGCAACGAAGACGGCCAGGACCTGCTCGAGTACGCGTTGCTCGTGGCGCTCATCGCGCTCATCGCCATCGGCGGCGTCACCCTGGCGGGCAAGTCGGTGAACGTGATCTTCACGAACATCGCCAACGCGCTGACCACGGCGGCGTAGTTTCGTCTCGATTCCGGTGCGCGGCACGGGCCGCGCACCGGCTTGAAGTCGGCCTTCAGCCCGCGTAGAGAAAGGATCAGTCGACATGAACTCTCACACCGCCGTCGCACTCTTGAGAACGATCGCCGGCCTTGGCCGCAACGAAGAAGGTCAGGACCTGCTCGAATACGCGCTGCTCGTTGCGCTCATCGCGCTCATTGCCATCGGAGGCGTCACGCTCGCCGGTCAGTCGGTGAACGTGATCTTCACCAACATCGCCAACGCGCTCACGACCGCGGCGTAGTTATTCGTCGACCCGAAGGGGCCGGTGCGCCGGCCCTTTCGCTCGTTCGTCGTTCGCAGTGAACCAGGGAGGACAGTCGCCATGCAGTCGCAAGTTGCCGTCGCCGTGCTCGAGAGAATCAACAACGCGCGACGCTCCGAAGAGGGCCAGGACCTGCTCGAGTACGGGCTTCTCGCAGCGCTGCTCGCGGTCGTGGCCATTGGCGCAGTGACGGTCGTGGGCAACACGATCAATACAGTTTTCTGGCAGACCATTGCTGTCGCCAGCAATTTCTAACACCGCCTTCGTCGCCCTGGTGGCGTCGCTGGTCGTCGCAACGGTGATCGACATCCGCACCCGCCGGATACCGAACGAACTCACCGCGTCGCTGGCGGGCGTCGGCGTCGCCCTTGCCGCGACCGGGGTGAGCGGCGTGCCGCTGTGGGCCTCGTTCGCCGGGTTCGTCGTCGGCCTCGCGCTGATGATTCCGGGCCACCTGCTCGGAGCAACCGGCGCCGGGGACGTGAAGTTGATGGCCGCGGTTGGCGCGGTCGTCGGTCCTGCAACCGTCGTGACAGCGTTTCTGTTCACGGCGTTGCCGGTGGAGTCCTGGCGGTGGTGGTGGCGAAACGCCGGGGGCGCCTGGCCGCCGACGATCGCGCAGACGGGAAAGCTGATCGCCTCGTCGGACGCCGGCAACCCGATCCGGTCGGCACCGCAGGCACACAGGTTCGCATACGGTCCCGCCATTGCCGTCGGCAGTGTGTTGGCGACGCTGGTGAAGTAAGAGGGCGGTCGACAGCGAGACGCCTTGGAAGTCGCTCACGACGCGCACCGTCGCGTCCATGTGGAATGAAGGTCAGGGGACACACATATGCGCAACCGAATTTTCGTCGTTCTTGCCATCGCCGTTCTCGCCGGAGGCGGCCTGGCGTACGGCACCTACAACATGGTGAACAACCAGCCGGTCAAGACCGTGTCGACGCCGACGCAGCCGGTCGTGGTCGCGGCCTCGAACCTGCAGCTCGGCGCCGAGCTCAAGGCCGAAGACCTGAAGGTGATTGCGTTCCCGCAGGGGAAGGCGCCGGAGGGCACGTTCGCGCAGCCGTCCGAAATCGTCGGCCGCGGCCTGATCGTGCCGATCGTCGAAGAACGAGCCGGTGCTGAAAGCGAAGCTCGCGTCGAAGGAAGCCGGCTCCGGCCTGCCGCCGGTGATTCCCGAGGGCATGCGCGCCGTGTCGGTCCGCGTTGACGAAGTGGTCGGCGTTGCCGGCTACGTGCTGCCCGGCAACCGCGTCGACGTGCTCGCGACCGCGAATCCGACCGACGCAGCGCTCCGACACGACGACGAAGGTGATTCTGTCGAACGTGCAGGTGCTGACCGCCGGCACGCGCATGGAGCAGGACCAGGAGAACACGAAGCCGGTGCGGTCACCGTCGTGACGCTGCTCGTCTTCCCGGAGCAGTCCGAGCGCCTCGCGCTGGCGAGCACGGAAGGCAAGATTCAGCTCGCGCTGCGCAACCCGCTCGACCAGGGTGCACCCGAAACGCCCGGCATCAAGACCGCCGGACTGATGGGCAGGGTGACCGCGCCGCCAGCTGAAGGCGCTTCGACACGGCAAGCCGCGCCCCGCCATGCCCGTGACGCAGGTCGTCGCCGGCCCGGCGCCGCTGCCGACGGTCGAGATGATTCGCGGAGACAAGCGCGCAAACGAAGTCATTCGGTAGTCACCAGCATCCAGTCTCCAGCTTCCGACCGGGAGCGCGGGGCAACTGGCAACTGGGAACTGGTAACTGGCAACTGTTTCGAAGGAGACCCTCATGAATCCGCGGGTAACAAAGTTCAAGTCGGCGCTGGCCGCCCTCATCATCGTGATTCTGGTGGCCGCACCGCAGGCGCAGCAGGCGATGCAGCCGCCGCAGTTCGCGCCCGCGGCGGGCGCTGCGCCGCGGCGGCCGCGCGTGAACCCGCGATGAACGCCCCGACCGACATCGACCTGCTGGTCGGCCGGTCTACCGTCGTCAACGTCGGGTCGACGATCGCGCGGGTGTCGCTGACCGTCCCGGATATCGCCGACGCGATGGTGACCGCGCCCAGGCCAGCTGCTGATTCACGGCAAGCAGCCGGGCACGATCTCGCTGTTCGTCTGGGATCGCGGCGGCGCGATCACGACGTACGAAGTGAAGGTCCGCCGCGACCTCAGCGCGCTGGTGGAGCAGATCAAGCAGCTGTTCCCCGGCGAGCCGATCTCGGTCATCGGCAGCGGCAAGGACGTCGTCATCTCCGGCACGGTCTCCAGCCAGTATGTGGTCGAGAAGGCCGCGAGCGTGGCCGCCGGATACGTCGAAAAGGTCGAGAACGTCGTCAACCTGCTGAAGCAGCAGGAAGGCGTGGCGTCGAACCAGGTGATGCTGCGGGTCCGCTTCGCCGAAGTGAGCCGCAGCGCGGTCCAGGAACTCGGCGCCAGCTTCTTCGCCAACGGTTTCAAGAAGGACTGGTCGGGACGGATCGCGCCGGCGGGCGTGCCCTCGCCGGAGTTCGACGCTCAGAAGGGGCTGGTCTTCAGCGACTTCCTCAACCTGTTCGTCTTCAACTCGAAAGAGGGTCTTGGCGGTGTCGTTCGCGCGCTGCAGACGAAGGGACTGTTCCAGAGTCTCGCCGAGCCGAACCTGATCGCGACCAATGGCAAGGAAGCCAGCTTCCTCGCCGGCGGCGAGTATCCCTACCCGGTGGTGCAGTCCGGGCAACGGCAACAACTCCGTCACCATCATGTTCAAGGAGTTCGGCGTCCGTCTGAGCTTCACGCCGACGGTGCTCGGCGGCGACCTGGTGCACCTGAAGGTCCGGCCCGAAGTGAGCTCGCTCGACTTCGCCAACGCCGTCAACATCGACGGGTTCCGCATTCCCGCGCTGTCGACGCGCCGCACGGAGACGGAAGTGGAACTGCGCGACGGGCAGACGTTCGCGATTGCCGGGCTCCTGAACAACACGCTGACCAACACGATGTCGAAGATTCCGGGCATCGGTGATATCCCGGTCCTCGGCAACCTGTTCAAGAGCAAGGCGCACCAGAAGAACCAGACCGAGCTCGTCGTCATGATCACGCCGGTCATCATGAAGCGCGGACAGATGGGTGTGTCCGAGGGCCTGCCGGCGCTCGTCGCTCCCTACCTCGAGGCGCCGAACAAGACCTACTCGAACCCTGAGCCTTACGTGGGTTCGCCGCGGTTCCCCGCCGACCAAGCCGGCAGCCGAAGGGTGCGGCCGAGAACAACCACTCGACGCAGCCCGCACCCGCGGCCAAGGTCGCCTCGATGCCGGCCCCGGTGCAGGCGGAGGCGAAGCCGGTGACCCGTCCGATTCAGACACCCGCGACGGTGACCCCCGTCGCCGCGCCCGCTTCCAGCGGATCGACTACCGCCCAGGCAGCGTGCTCGGCGCCGGCACCGTCCGCCGCGCAGCCCGCGAAGGCGACGTCAACGCGGCCGCGAAGGCGCATCTGCCCCCGCCGCGGCTCCCGCGCCGAAAGCGACGGCTCCCGCCGCCGCGCCGAAGGGACATGAAGGCGCTCGAGCGTCAGCAGGCTGAGGCCAAGAAGGCGGCGGAGGAGGCGGCACGCCAGAAGGCGGCCGACGACAATCGCCGCGCTGAGGAAGACAAGGTCGCGCAGCAGAAGGCGGACGAGGATCGGCGCGTCGCCGACAAGCTCGCCAAGGAGCGCGCCGCGCGCGAAGCCGAGGTGGCGCAAGCGGAACGCCGAGATCGCCCGCCGCAAGTCCGAGGAGGACCAGAAGCGCGACAGGCTCCTCGCCGACGCAGCCGCCCGCCTCCAGGCGGCGCAGGAGGCCTACCAGGCCGAGGTCGACAGAACGAAAGGCTCACAGAAATGAAGAAGCTGACCTGGGGCGGCTAACACGTCTACACGCCAACCGGAGAGCGCAATGAAGAGACTCACACGGCTCCGTGACGACGAATCGGGAATGACCTACGTTTTCGTGGGGCTGAGCCTGATGGCGCTGCTCAGCGCGAGCATGCTCGCGATTGACGTCGGCATGTTGATGACGGCGCGCAGCCAGGCCCAGAACTCCGCCGATGCCGGCGCGCTCGCCGGCGCGACGGCGCTGGTCTATGACAGCTGGGCCGACCGGACGGCGGGAGGCCCCGCCGTGACGAGCGCGCTCGGAGCCGCTCAGGCGAATACGGTGATGAGCAAGGCGGTCTCCGTGACCCCGGCCGACGTCGAGTTCGAGAACGATCCGGCGACCGCCAGTCCCGATCGCGTCAAGGTGACGGTGTACAAAACCGCGGCGCGGGCGCAGGCCGACGGGTCCGGCGGGCCGGTGTCCACGCTCATCGCTTACCTGTTCGGCACCAGCACGGTCGACATCCGCGCCACTGCAACCGCCGAGGCTGCGCCGGCGAACGCCATGACTTGCGTCAAGCCTTTCACGATTCCTGACAAGTGGATCGAGCGGCAGACGGCTCCGTACGACGCGTCGGATACCTACGATGCGTTCGATAACAAGGGCAATCCGCTGGCCAACCCGGACGTCTACATCCCCGCCTACGACGAAAGCGGGCACCCGAACGCCGACTATACCGGCTACAACAACGAGCGGGAGCGCGGGACCCGCCTGACCATCCGCGCCGGTACCGGCAACAACATTTCGCCCAGCATGTACTTCTCGCTCTCGATGTTCGACGATATGGGCGGCGACGACTACCGCTGGAACATCGGCAATTGCAACAAGCACATCTATCACTGGGGCGACGGGCTGGTCCAGGAGCCCGGGGACATGAGCGGTCCGACGCTGCAGGGCGTCACGGAGCTGGTCGCGAGGGACCCCGGCGCGGTTTGGAACACGTCGACAAACGGGGTCACCGGCAGCGCGTTCGGCAACCACAGCCCGCGCATTTTCCCGATCCCGCTCTACGACCCGCCGTTCTATGACTCGGGGAAGCGCAACGGCCGCGACGCCACGCTCAAGACCGCGAACTGGATCGGCTTCTTCGTCGAGGACGTCGCCGGCAAGGACGTGATCGGCCGGATCATCCCCATCGCCGGCATTTACGACAAGAACGGCCCTGCGCCGAACGCGGCGCTTCCCAAAACGATTCGGTTGATTCGGTAACAACGTCCATGGCACAGCTCGCGGCCTCCATCATCAGTCACGACGACGAGTTCAAGCGGCAGCTGGCGGCGATGCTGCGGGCCTGCGGAGTGCCGATCGGCATTGTCGAAGAGCGCCGAAGCGGCACCGAGGCCGCCGGCCCCGACCTCGTCGTCGTCGACATCCGCGGCGATGCCTCGTCCGGGATGGCGGCGATCGAGCGGATGCGCGCCGGGCATCCGGGCGTGGCCCTGTTCGCAGTCGCCGCTGCTTCCGAACCGGATCTGATTCTCCAGGCGATGCGCGCCGGCGCGAACGAGTTCTTCCCCTGGACCGGTGGGGTCGCGACTCAGGCATCGCGGGCGATGGAGGAGTCGTTCCACGGCGCTGTGCGCCGGACCGCGGCACGGCGCGAAGCGGTCACCGCGGGCGCGCGCCAGCCCTGCCTGACGCACGTGTTCCTCGGCGCGAAGGGCGGATCCGGCACGACCACCGTCGCGGTCAACTGCGCCGTCGAACTCGCCCGCCTGAGCAAGCGACCCACCGCCATCCTCGACCTGAAGCCGTGCCTGGGTGAAGTCGCGTTGTTCCTGGGCGTCCGACCACGGTTCACGGTGCTCGATGCGATCGAAAACCTGCACCGTCTCGACCGCGAGTTCCTGAGCGAGCTCATGTCGCGGCACAAGTCCGGCCTGGACATTCTGGCGGCATCCGAGCAGTTCGACCGGCCCAACGCACAGGATGCCGGGGCGATTGAGGAGCTGCTGCGCGTCCTGGCGCGACTGTACGACTACATCGTCATCGACGCGGGCAACATGATCAACTCGTGCGCCGTCGCCGCGCTCTACGCCGCCGACACGATCTTCCTGGTCACCAACCCTGACGTTCCATCGATCCGGAACTCGCAGCGGCTCGTCGATCGGGTGAGGCAGCTCGGCGCCGGGAGCGAGCGGGTAAAGATTCTGCTGAACCGGGTGTCCGATCAAAACCTGATTGCGCCCAAGCAGATCGAGACGGCGCTCGGGTACGGCATCCACCACACGTTCTCGAGCGACTATCGGACCGTGTCGACCGCACTCAACTCGGGTGTCCCTCTCGCGCTGACGAACAACTCGGAAATTTCGATGCAGTTCGGCGGCTTCACACGTCAGCTTCTCGGCCTTCAGGAAGACGTGAAGCCAGAGCCGGAGCGACGCAAGGCATTCCTCGGGATCCTCTGATCGGAACCATAGCCATGACCGTGTCGATTACCCCAACTCAAACCGCCGGCGTCCCGCCGCGCCCAGCGCGCGTCGAGGCACCACGCCCGCAGTATCTCGAACTGAAGGCGAACGTCCACCGCAAGCTGCTGAACCGCCTGAATCTCGAGGCGCTCGCGTCCGCCGAGCGGCCGCGGGCCGAGGCTGAGATCCGCACCCTGCTCTTCGAGCTGATTGCCGAGGAGGGGATGCCGCTGACGATGACCGAGCGGGAGGTGATCCTCGGCGACGTCATCGACGAGGTGTTCGGGCTCGGGCCGCTCGAACCGCTGCTGCGCGACCCGGGTGTCAGTGACATCCTGGTGAATACCTACAAGCAGGTCTACGTCGAGCGCTCCGGCAAACTCGAGCGGCTGCCGACCACGTTCCAGAGCGACAAGCACCTGATGCGAGTCATCGACCGGATCGTCAGCGGTGTCGGCCGCCGCGTCGACGACAGTTCGCCGATGGTCGATGCCCGTCTGCCAGACGGCTCGCGCGTCAATGCCATCATCCCGCCACTCGCCGTCGACGGCCCTCTGCTGTCGATCCGGCGTTTTCCCGCCGAGCGGCTGAAGGCAGAGGACCTCGTCACGATCAAGTCGATGACCCGTCCGATGCTGGAATTCCTGGAGCACTGCGTCCGCGCAAAGCTGAACATGCTGATCAGCGGTGGCACCGGCGCGGGCAAGACGACGCTGCTGAATGTCCTGTCGAGTTTCATTTCGGAGCGGGAGCGCATCGTCACCATCGAGGACGCCGCCGAACTGCAGCTCCACCAGGAGCATGTCGCGCGGCTTGAAACGCGTCCGCCGAACGTCGAAGGCAAAGGCGCCGTTCGGCAGCGGCAGCTGCTGATCAATGCGCTGCGTATGCGCCCGGACCGGATTGTCGTCGGTGAAACCCGAGGCGAAGAGGCCCTCGACATGCTGCAGGCGATGAACACCGGCCACGACGGCTCGCTGACGACGACCCACGCCAACACGCCGCGCGACGCCCTGACGCGTATCGAGACGATGATCGCGATGGGTGCGACGAACCTGCCCGAGCGTGCCATGCGGCAGCAGATTGCGGCCGCGATCCAGATTGTCATCCAGCAGTCGCGCATGAGCGACGGCACCAGGAAAGTCACGAGCATCTCCGAGATCACCGGGATGGAGGGGGACGTCATCACGATGCAGGAGATCTTCTGCTTCGAAAAGCTCGGGATTACGCAGGACGGCAAGGTGATCGGGCGCTTCCGCGCGACCGGCGTCCGCCCCAAGGTCTGTGAGCGGCTGAAGGCATCCGGGGTCCACCTCGCGGCTGACATGTTCGAGGGCGTGACGGAGGTGCGGTGATGGCAGCCGCAATCCTCGTTCTGCTCGTCTTTGGCTTCGGTGTCGCCCTCGTCATGGGGCTGTACTTCGGTGCCACGAAACTGCCCGGCATGTTACAGCAGCGCAAGGTCGATGCCCGTCTGCTGGAAGTGTCGCAACCGGTCGCTGACGAACCGGAGCCGGGCAGCACGAAACTGCTCGTCAAGGCGCGTCACGTCGGCCCGGTACCCGCGCTCGACCGCATGGTCGCCGACTCGACGAGACTGTCAGGGATCGGCGGCTGGCTGGAACAATCAGGGCTGAAGGTGAGTGTCAGCGGCGTGCTGATCATCGCACTGTTGAGCGCCGGCGTCATGGGGCTCGTCGCGGCGCTGGTCACGCGTGCGCCACTGGCGCTGCCGTTCGGGGCCGCGGCCGGGTTCGCGCTCCCGTTCCTCTTTTTGAAGGTCAAGCGCTCTCGGCGGCTGCGTGTATTCGAGGAGCAGTTTCCCGAAGCGCTCGACATGATCTCGCGCGCGCTCAAGGCCGGCCATGCGTTTGCGACGGGGCTGAAGATGGCGGCCGACGAGTTGCCGGAACCGGTCGGCCCCGAGTTCCGCAAGACGTTCGATGAGCAGAACTTCGGCCTCCCGCTGAAGGATTCGCTCGACAACCTGGCGAAGCGCGTCCCCATTCTCGACGTGCGATTCTTCGCGACGGCGGTGCTGATTCAGCGGGAGACGGGCGGCAACCTGTCGGAGATTCTCGAGAACCTCGGACACGTCGTGCGGGAGCGGTTCAAGATCCTGCGGCAGGTGCGCGTTTATACCGCGCACGGCCGGTTCACCGGGTACGTCCTGCTGGCACTGCCGGCTTTCCTGGGCATCGCCCTGTCGTTCATCAACCCCGATCATATGAACATGCTGTTCCGCGAGCGCATGGGACAGATGATGTTGATCGGGGCGCTTGTGATGCAGACCATCGGGTTCCTGTGGATCAAGCACGTCATCAAGATCGAGGTGTAGCGTGTCGATGCTGCTGCCGCTGCTCGCATTCATTTTTGGCTCTCTCATAATCGCCGCTGCGGCGATCGCGCTGATGCCGAAGCCGGCGACCAGTATCGATCGCCGGATCGAGGAACTCACGAGCGCGCGCGCCACTGACGTCGACGCCACGCCCCGGTTCGACTCGATGATTGCCTTCTTCAAGCGCGTCGGCGAGAAGGCGCCCCGCTCGGCAAAGGAGATGGGCTCGCTGAGGCTGCGGCTCGTCCAGGCAGGGTATCGGCGCCACGAGGCGTTGACCATCTTCTTCGGCATTCGCGTGGTGTTTGCGCTGGCGTTGTTTTCGCTGTTTTCGACGTCAGTGCTTGCGCGCCCGAACATGACGCTTGCGCTCGGCGGGCTTGGCTTTGGCTACGTGCTGCCCGGCATGGTGCTCGCCCGGATGGCCAAGCGTCGCGCGCACCGGATCCGCCTCTCGCTTGCGGATGCCCTCGACCTCCTGGTGGTCAGTGTCGAAGCGGGTCTCGGCCTGGACCAGGCGCTCTCGCGCGTCGGCATGGAGCTCGAGTTCGCCTATCCCGAGCTGTCGGACGAACTGCGGCTCATCAACCTGGAGCTCCGCGCCGGCAAGCCGCGAGCCGAGGCACTGCGCAATCTCGCCGATCGGACGGGCGTCGATGACTTGAGTGCGCTCGTCACGATGCTGATCCAGACCGACAAGTTCGGCACCAGCGTCGCGCAATCGCTTCGGGTGTATTCAGAGACTCTGCGCACGAAACGCCGTCAGCGCGCGGAGGAGGCGGCGGCGAAGACCGGCGTCAAGATGGTTTTCCCGCTGGTGTTCTGCATTTTCCCGGCGATTTGGATCGTGACCATCGGACCAGCCGCCATCAGATTCGTGACCGTGCTCTTTCCGCTGGTCGAGAACTCGCGGAAGTAGCGCGACGCCCGCTCCACAGGTGCCATTGCGATGTTGATTGCCAGAAACCTCAAAAACGGTGTCGTGGTCGCCGACCGTGTCGGCGTGGCCGACACGCGGGCGACCCGCGCGGTCGGCCTGCTCTCGCGGCGGGGACTCGAGTCCGGCGAGGCACTGTGGATCGTGCCGAGCCGCGGGGTGCACACCTGCGGGATGCATTTCTCGATCGATGTGCTTGCGCTCGACGAAGCCGGTACCGTCATCGACCGCGTCGTCAACATGAAGCCGTGGCGCATCCGGTTGCCGAGACGGGGTACGGCCGGCGTTCTCGAGCTCCCGGCGGGCACCCTCGATGCTTCGGGGACCATGCTCGGCGACCGCATCGAACTCAGTAGCGCGGCCCTGGCGTAAGTTGATCCCGGTTCAATAAAGGTTTTCTGATGAGCACTGCGACAGAAGCACCTCCCGTGCGTCGGACCGTCGCGGCCCCCGAGCCGCCGCCGCCTCCGGCCACTCTGGAAGCGACCGGTCTCAATCCCGACACGCTGTCGCAGCTCCTGCTGAAGAGCCTCATTGCCGGGGAAGCGAGCGGCACCGGGCTGGCAGACAAGCTGCGCCTGCCTTACTCGGTGCTCGAGACGCTGGTGGAGCATGCCCGCATTGAAAAATTGATCGAAGTGCGCGGGTCGACGGGAACCGGTACCGCCGGGTACCGGTACGTGCTGACCGACCTCGGGCGCGATCGAGCGAACCAATTCCTCGACATCTGCCGGTACGTCGGCGCGGCGCCGGTGCCGCTCGCGCAGTACAACGCCTACGTGCGGGCGTGCATGGCGGCGCGTCCATACCTCGACCGGGAGCGCCTGTCCACCGGGTTCGAGCACCTCGTGGTGAACAAGGGGATGTTCGATCAGCTCGGGCCGGCGGTGAATTCGGGAAAGGCGCTGTTCCTATACGGCGCCCCCGGCAACGGCAAGACCGTCGTCGCGGAAGGCATCGGGCGCGCGCTCGGGGGCGAGATGTTCATCCCGGTTGCCGTCGATGTGGATGGCCAGCAGATTACGATGTTCGATCCGGTCAATCACCAGGCGGTCACTTCGGCGGCCGAACGTCAGAGCGTCATCACGGCGGCCGCTCACGATCGACGTTGGGAGCGGATTCGCCGGCCGGTCGTGGTCGTCGGCGGCGAGCTCACGCTCGAGATGCTGGATCTGACGTTCAACCCGATTTCGAAGTTCTACGAAGCGCCCATTCAGATGAAGGCGAACGGCGGCGTGTTCGTGGTCGACGACTTCGGGCGCCAGCGCATTCCTCCGCGGGACCTGCTCAACCGCTGGATCGTGCCGCTCGAGAGCCGCGTGGACTTCCTGACGCTGCACACGGGGCGGAAGTTCGAAGTGCCGTTCAACGTGTTCATCGTATTCGCCACGAACTTGAAGCCCGAGTCGCTCGCCGACGAAGCGTTCCTCCGTCGCATTCCGTACAAAATTCTGGCGCAGAACCCCACCATCGATGAGTATTGCCGCATTTTTGAACTGAATTGCAAACGGCGGAATCTGCCGTTCGATGCGGTCATGGTGCAGTATCTGGAGCGCACCTATTACAAGCCTCGAGGGCTGCAGATGCGTGCGTGCCACCCACGCGACCTGCTCGACCAGGTCGTCGACATCTGCAGGTATCAGAACCGAGAACCGGTGATCACGCGAGAGCTGCTCGATGCGGCGTGCGGCAGCTATTTCATCGAGGAATCCGAGTCACAGGGAGCAGGGGCATGAAGCGGATGGCCCTTACCTTCCCGACGACGTTCGCAGCCGCGCCGCCGGACACCGGCGGGCTCACCGGCCGTGCCGATCGTCTGGCTGACATCACGGCGCGAGCCGGTGTCATCGTGCTGTTCTCGCTGATGGCGATGCGGCTTGGCGCCGACTTCGTGGCAACGGGCCGCACTACGGGGCTGCTGCTGCTGCTCAGCGAGCTGCTTGTCGTCGTGATGACCGTTCGCCGTCGGTCGGCCGCGGCGGTGGACCGAAGCGTGCAAGCCCGGTTGCTCACGCTCGCGTCAATGCTCGGGCCGCCGCTGCTGCAGCCAGCCGACGTCACCGCGATCGCGCCGGAGTCGACGACCGTGGCGCTCTCGATTGTCGGACTGGCCGTTGTGATCGCCGGCAAGGTGACGCTCGGACGCAGTTTCGGTCTGATTCCCGCAAACCGGGGCATCGTGTCCACCGGTCTTTATCGCCTCGTTCGCCACCCCATTTACCTCGGTTACCTCTTAACGCACCTGGCTTTTCTCGCGGCGAACCCTTCGCTCTGGAACATCGCGATCCTGATTGGTGCCGATACGGCCTTGCTCGCCCGGGCCGTGTGCGAAGAGAGGACGCTCGCGATCGATCCGAGGTATCAGGCGTATCGATCGGCAGTCCGATGGAGAGTGTGTCCAGGCCTCTTCTGACCTGCCCGTCCACAACGGCAGCTCACCACTGGTGGCATCACATATGGGGGACGTCCCCCCGGAGCATGGCGACGGTCGCGCCGAGGTGAGTCCCCGGCGCGTCGTCGAATGCACTCACGAGCGGGTGGCGCTCGAGCGCGGCCTGGACGATGCCGCGCTGGACGCCGGTGCCGCGGCCGTGAATCAGGCGAACCTCGCGCAGACCGGCGGCGTGCGCCGCGCGGACATACTCGTCGACAACTGAACGGATGTCGCGCGGGTGGAAGGCGTGGAGGTCGAGCGAGTCTTCGATCGGGATGTGGACTGGAGGGTCGGGGTCGTCCGTCACCGCGTCAGGCCACCCTCGACGCGGGTGCGGGCTTGACTCGCGCCGGCGTGCCTGGCCGCCCCGGCTTCTCGTACGACGCCGTCACGACCGTGCTGATCCCGCCGCGCACGGAGAAATCCCCGATGACCGTCATGCGCCTGGGCTTGCACACCTCGACGAGTTCGTCGAGGATGCGGTTCGTCACCGCCTCGTAGAAGATCCCCTGGTTCCTGAACTCGACCATGTAGTACTTCAGCGCCCGCAGCTCCAGGCAGAGCTCGTCGGGGACGTAGGTGATCAGGATTTCGCCGAAATCGGGAAGGCCGGTCTTGGGACAGACGGACGTGAACTCCGGGCACCGGATCTCGATGTCGTAGTCGCGCTCGGGCTTGGGATTCGGGAAAGTCTCCAGCGTGCTGCTCGGCATGTCACAAAATTGTAGCATTTACGGCCTTTTTTTCATGTCTGCGGGCGTACCGCGATTGACACCGTAAAAGACCGCGGGCTAGGATGTGGCTCGATTCCACCAGTCGGCTCGAGTGTTTCGGCCCGGTCGCGACCTGCGAACGAACGGGTGCTGCACGCGAGACGGCGGGCTACATTTTTTCCGCTGCCGCCGCACGCGCGCACGGCCGTTATGCGGGTCTTACTGAGCGCGCCCAAGCAAGGGGAATAGCCGATGGCAGAGGCCCGCAGGATGGGCAAGTCCGAACTCTTTTCGCATTTCGCGGATCGCTTCGAAGTGAAGCGGACGCAGGCGCGGGAGTTCTTCGATGAACTGAACACGCTCGCGGAGAAGGAGCTGAAGCGGTCCGGGGAGTTCGTGCTGCCCGGGATGGTGAAGCTGGTCGTGCAGAAGCGCAAGGCGCGGATGGGACGCAACCCCGCCACCGGCGAGGCGATCAAGATCCCGGCGAAGACCGTGGTCAAGGCGCGGATCGCCAAGCAGCTGAAAGACACCGTTCTGCCCAAGAAGTAGCGGGCACGAACGTCTCGCTCCCCCGGCCCCTGGCGCCGCCGGCGCGCCGCCAGAGGGCCGTTGTTTTTTGTCGAACCTCGCAGAACCTCGTAGAACCCGCAGAACCCCGTAGAACCCCGTAGAACCTGTAAAACCTGTCGCTAACCTGCGACGAGCATCGGCCGTGCCGTGGTGCGCGGGAAGTCGAGCACGAAGGTCGTGCCCTTGCCCACCTCGCTGGCGACGGTGATCTGTCCGCCGAGCTGCTCGACGATCTTCTTCGAGATCGCGAGTCCGAGGCCGAGACCGCGCCGCTTCGTCGTCACGAAATCCTCGAACACCTGCGCCAGGCGCTCCGGCGGAATCCCGCAGCCGGTGTCGTAGATGCGGACCTGCACGCGTTCGGCCTGCGCCTCGGTCGCGACCACGATCAACCCGCCGGGCGCGGTCGCCTGGATCGCATTCAGGATCAGGTTGCGATACACCCTCCCGAGCGCGAACACGTCGCCCTCGATGAACACCGTCTCCGTCGTCAGCTCCGTCCGGAGCGTCAGCCCGGCGGTTTCGGCGTGCTGTTCCATCGCCTCGGCGGCATCCGCGACGGTGCGGTTCAAGTCGACGGCAAAGCGTTCGAGCGGGATCGGCCGCGCGATGTTGCGCAGGTCGTCGAGCACGCGCTTGACGATGACCAGTTCGCGTTCGACGGTTTTGCGGAACGTCTCGCGGTACTCGACGTCCTCGTACATCTTCTGAATCAGCTTGCAGCTGTTGCCGATGTTCTGAATCGGATGCGACAGATCGTGCACCAGGCCGGCGGCGATGCGGCCGAACATCGCCTGGCGTTCCTGCTTGCGGACGTTTTCCTGCAGCTCGACCAGCCGATCGGCCATGGAGTTGAAGGCGTCGCCGAGCTGGCGGATTTCGTCCTGTCCGGAGGGGACGACGCGTTCGTCCATGTTGCCATCGGCGATCGCGCGCGTGACCCGCGTGAGCGCGAAGATGCGCTGGATGAACGATCGTCCCCACACCCAGCCGAGCACGACTGTGCCGAGCGTTGCGAGAGCGATGGCGCGAGGGAGCTGGCGCTCGAGCGAGTGCGCGACGGCAAAGGCATCACTCGTGGGCTGCTCGATGAGGACCGTCCATTGCGGGTTGGTCACCGACGCGGCGACCGCGAGCAACTCCTCACCTCGTGCGTTTGTGAACTTCGCAGACTCTCTCGACTCCGCATCGCGTCGCAGAGCATCGGCAAGCTTTCTTTCGGACGGTGATGCCGCCGCGCCGCGCGCAATCAGTCCCTTGTCGTTCGGATTCCCGTGTGCGAGCAGGCGCGCCCCATCGTCGACGAGAAGCGCGTAGCCTTCCCGCCCCACCTTGATCTTGTCCACCGTTCGCCAGAGTTCCTCGAGGGATATCTCCGCGATGATCCAGCCGGGGTCGTCCGTGCCTCCCGCGAGCGGAACAGCGATGGTGGTCGTGGGCAACCCGTCAGAGTCGAGGTGAAGGGTAGCCACGTAGAAGTCATTGGGCTTGCCTGCATGGCTGGCAGACGCGGGGATGGTCAAGGCGGTGGCGCCGACGCGGCTGGTCGCGCGCACGCGGCCGGTGGCATCGAACGCGGTAATTTCCAGGAATTCGTCGAAATCGAGCACATGATTCCGCAGGATTCGTTCCTGCTGCCAGGGCTCGAGCTGCGTGCCTTTCAGCTCAGTGCCGATCGAGGAGAGCACACGAAGGTTGTTGTTGAAATAGAGCTGAATGAGCCCGGCAACCTGGTTGGCGACCGCCTGGTTTCCGAGTTTGACCGATTGTTCGGTTCCATCCCGCAAGGACCGCACCGACCACAGTCCGTACCCCATGAGCGGCAGGACTGCAGCCGTTGCGATCAGCAACACAAAACGGCCGGTGATCCCTCTCACCGGCTCGCACTCGTGGCATCGGCAAGGTGCCATTGCCACAGGTTGCCGAAGACGTCGGGGCTGGATTCGTCGCCCACGTCGAATCGAGCGTCCACCGCACGCGTGACCTGGGTCCACGCGAGAAATGCGGCCGGCGCATCCTCGTAAAAGCGCTGGCGCAGATCGCCGATCGCGGACCGGATCTCGTCATCGCTGCGGGACAAGCGCAGGCGATCCAGCGCGACGTCCGCTCCCGTATACCCGGAATTTTGAAATTCGACGGGCAGTCCCGGCGCGGTCGAGTGCCAGAAGCGATAGATCCATTCGAACGATCTTCCGCTGGTCATCTGAAACAGGTATGTGTCGAATTGCCCTGACGATGCTCGTGCCTGGAGCTCCTTCTGTGTGGCTCGCTCCAGCACCAGGTCGACGCCAATGTCAGCAAGTTGCCGCTGCAGCAGCAGCGCGATCAGCTCGAACTGCGTGTCTTCGCTCCAGAACACGCATTTGAGCGAGAAGCGGCTGGCCATTTTTCCGGAACCCTGAGCCGCAGGGCGAACCGGAAAGCCGGCCGCGTCCAGCCGCACGCTCGCCGCAGCCGGGTTGAACTGGTAGTGGCGCGCGGCGCTATTGTAAGCCCAGTGAGAAGGCCACACCGGGTCTTCAGCGACCTGCGCGCGGCCGCGCAGGGCGCGGGCGACAATTTCGTCACGGTTGATCGCCTGGGCGAGCGCGCGTCGGACTTCGACCCGTCGAAGAATCGGGTGTTGCACGTTGAAGACGAGGGGAATGTAGAACGGGCGGATCGACGAGTACAACGTAACCCGTGATGCGCCCGCGGTAAATTCAACGGACTCGCGATTGACCTCGTGCGCCATGTCGACGTCGCCACGCATCAGCGCCGCCCACGCGGCCCGGGGCGTATCGTAGGGGACGACTTTGACGTGCGCAATCTCGGGCCGGCCACGATAGTACCTGTCGTTGCGAGTCGCTTCCGTAGTCGGACGCCGAGTCACTATTCGAAACGGGCCGGTCCCAACATCTGGCTTGTGATCGTCGACCATCAGTGTTCCCGCGAGGACGCCGATCAGGAACGCATCCGGCGACTTCAGCCTGATGACGACCGTCCCGTCGTCAGGAACCTCGATTCCATCCACGGCCTCGAAGCCGCGCGTACCCTCCCGGCCGATTTCCTGCTTGAGAATGGCGGCCACTGCGGCGCCAGTCACCGGCGTTCCATCATGGAACTGTACGGAAGGGCGCAACGTCAGTCGCAGGGCGCGCCCGTCGTTCTCCCATTTCCAGGAAGTCGCGAGGCGTTCTGTGGGCCTGCCTTGCAAGTCGATGGCAAGGAGTGGCTCGGCAAACAGCGCGTCTGTGACGACGGTCGGAGCTTCGCCCTTGCTACGCGCGCCGATTTTGAGGGTTCCGCTGTCTTGGGGAGGTGATGGCGGGGGCGAGCAGGCGCTCGCCCCCAGAACGGCCGCCAGGATGGCGACACGACACACTTGTGTAGTCCGACCTGGCGCCGGCCAGCTGCCGTAGCAGGTGTGAGATGTCGCCCTCCGCATCTAGCTTGAATTCCCCCATAGATTATCGTCACTTCTCGGCAAAGCCGAGAGGCGATTTGGAGGAATTCGGGCGACCGCCTACTTGCCCGGCGCCAGCAGCTGATCGACCACCCAGGCGCATCCGCTATGGGGAAGGGGCTTCTTGTCGGCTTTTTTGACGATCTGGATTTTCATCGGTTGTCCTCTGGAATCAACGTGTTAGGCGGTGACGCTACTTGCCCGGCGTCAGCAGCTGATCGACGACCCACGCGCAGCCGCTGTGGGGAAGGGGCTTCTTATCGGCCTTCTTGACGATCTGGATTTTCATGGTCGGTCCTCTCGAAAGTGAATTGATGGTGATGGGTGTCGTCGCCGCCGGTTAACGCAGGTGCTCGACTGCTACATCCACGAGCCACGGGCGCAGGGGGATCTTTTTCTTGTCGACGTCTTTTCTGTCGTTCTTCATGACCGCTGTCCTTTGTCCTTTCGCTTGAAGCCGCTAGTTGATCGAGAGAGCCGGGGCGGATGCCGCATCGCGCGCAAGCGAGGCGACCCCGGACTCGAAGGTGCTCTTGTGGCAGTTCGGCCGGTTCATGTTGCCGAGTTCGGTGTGCGCCGCGACCGAGCAGCCGCCCGCACACACGGGGATGAAGGCGCAGTCGTTGCACTCTTTCCACGCCGCCAGCTGGTCGAACCGCGATGCCGCGTGCTGACGCCGCTCGTCCTGGCGCCCGTCGATGTGGCCGGTCGACTGCTTCGCGTCACCGGTGAATCCGGGGCACGCATACATCGCCCCGTCCGGACCGATGGTGTGGGCGTGCTCGCGGTGAATCTCGCACGGCCCCATGTGGACGCCGTCCATCGTCACGAACCCGCGCTTCTTGGTCTCGTCGCGGAGATACGACATCTTCTCGTCGAGGAAGTTGCAGGTGTCGCAGACGCTGGCACTGCTCGTTCCGCTGCCCGCCGACGTCATGCACGTGCCGTTCAGCGGCTTGTTGCCCGCACCCACCACGGTGAGCGGAATCATGCCCTTGGGCTGCTGCGGCTTCGGCTCGCGGATGACCGGCTTGAACGCGACCCGCGCGATCTTGTCGGCGAAGTCCTGTTCCTTGAGGAAGTCGAGAAGCGCCGGGTAGCTGTCGACCGAGCTCTCGTCGAAGTTGCCGCCGATCGAAATGCGGCACTTGCCCGCCACGGCGCGGACGTTCTGGATGATCTTGTCGAAGGTGCCCTGGCCGCCGCGCAGCGGCCGCATGCGGTTGTGCGTGTCGTGATCGCCGTCGAGCGTGATCTTCACCGCGTTCAGGCCGCACGGCGCCAGCCTGTCGACCACCTCCGGCGTGAGCAGGAGCCCGTTGGTGATCACGTTCAGCTGCATCTTCACGCCGCGCGCCTGCGACGCCTGCCACAGCCGCTCCGCGAGGTAATAGGCGACCGGCAGATTCAGCAGCGGCTCGCCGCCGAACAGCGTGAGCACGAAGCTCCCGGGCTTGAGCGTGTCGAGCCGCTCCTCCGTGAACGCCGCCACGCGGTCGGCGGTCTCCATCGTCATCTTCGCGGCGAACTTGTTGTAGTCGCCGTGATCGCCCTGGAAGCAGTAGTCGCACGCGAAGTTGCACTGCAGCGTCGTCAGCACCGTCACGCGGAGCTGGTCGGGACTGTGACGGAGATCCTTGAACCACTGCTCGATGTGCTTTCCGTTCGGCTTGGCGGTCGTCGACGATGAAGCCGTGCTCGGACAACGTGGTCAGCGCGGTGCGTTCGGTCGCGTTCAGCGCCCCGGGTTCCGCCGTGCCCACCCGATCGAGCAGCGCCGCGACGTCCCGCGACACGATCAGCTGCGCATCCGTGAACGTGTTCATCAGGAACACTTCGTCGTGACGGCCGGCCGTGTCGAGCGGGACACTGACGTTGAACATCGAGGGTTGCATTGGTGCTCCTTGGGTCGAACGGGAAAATCTGGAACTGTTGAAGGTGGCTGTCGTGCGCGTCCGGACAGCCGCTTCGGTACTGGTAAAAGTGCAACGGATATTCCGGTAGGACGGTTGGTGTCCAAAGAGTCGCTTCACCTGGAGTGACGATTCGTTGACGCCCGTAAATACAGATCTGTCGACCTGACTCTATATGACCCATGGTGGTGCGCGGAAATGACCCACTTTGTCGCGTAGAACTGACGCGATCGGCCAACTTGTTGGCCGGTCCGGTTAATCAGTTACCCGACACTTTCGTTTGGGATGAGTCGTGGGATCTGTCCCGATCGCCACATATTGGGACGACAGGCGGGACAGATGGTAGCAGGCGAGGGGGTGAAGCGCGGGAGGAATCAGGCGCCGCGCAGCTTCCGCGCGATGTCCCGAAGATCAAGACGGGACATCTTGAACTTCAGCGTGCTGAGCGGAATCCCGAGATACCGGGCCGTCGCGGTCACGTTCCAGTCGGATTTTTCGAGCGCCCGCAGGATGAAGTTGCGCTCGAAGGTGTCGCACGCCTCCTGGAACAGCGCCTCTCCCGTCGTCGACCCCGAATCGAGCTTGGCAAAGTGGTATTCGAGCGGGAGATCCTCGTCGGTGATCCACTCCTTGTCCGTCACCGCGACCAGTCGCTCGATCAGGTTCTCGAGCTCGCGAATGTTGCCAGGCCACCAGTACGAGGCCAGGATCTTGAGCGCGGTGCCGGCAATCCCGCGCACTGGCTTGCGGAACTTCGTCTTGTAGCGATCGAGAAACAGGCGCGCGAGCTCGGGCAGGTCCTCGATCCGCTCGCGGAGCGGCGGCATGCGGATGGGGATCACGTTGATCCGGTAGAACAGGTCCTCCCTGAACCGCCCCTCCTTGACCGCTTTCTCCAGGTCGACGTTCGTGGCCACCACCAGCCGGAAACTCGTCCGGATTGGCTTCGTGCCGCCGACCCGCTCGATCTCCCCTTCCTGGATGGCGCGCAGCAGCTTGGCCTGGAGGTCGAACCGCAGGTCACCGATTTCGTCGAGGAACAGCGTCCCGCCTGAGGCGAGCTCGAACTTACCGAGCTGCTGCTTGTGGGCGCCCGTGAACGAGCCGCGCTCGTGCCCGAAGAGCGTGCTCTCCACCAGTTCGTGGGGGATCGCCGACAGGTTGACGGCGATGAAGGGGGTTGAATTGCGCCCAGACGTCCGGTGGAGCAGGCGCGCCAGCAGCTCCTTGCCGGTCCCGCTCTCGCCGAGAATGAGCACCGTGGCCGAGAGCTTCGCGACCTTCTGCACCAGCTCCACGATGTCGCGGATCTGGCGACTCGGGCCGATGAGGAACTCGCGCTCGCTCTGTTCCGCCACCTGGGCGCTGAGCGTGATCACCTGCCGGTTCAGATCCTGACGCTCGCAGGCATTACGGACCATGGACCGGAGCTCGTCGTACTCGAAGTTCTTGGTGATGTAGTGGTAGGCGCCGTGCTTCATCGCCTGGACGGCGGTCTCGACCTCGTTGATCGCCGAGATCATGATGCACTCGATCAGGCTGTAGTTTTCCTTGACGATGCGCAGCACGTCGAAGCCGCTGATCCCGGGCAGCCTGACGTCGAGGAGGATCAGATCCACGTCCTCCTGCTTCATCAGCATCAGCGCGGCCTCGCCGCTGGCGACCATCAGGACGCGGTAATCGCGCTTCAGGATCGCGCCGATCGTGTCGCGCATCCCCTGATCGTCGTCGCAAATCAGGATGGTCTTGGAGCTCGCCATGGCAGGAGCGCGCCGATTGTAGCGCGGTTTGGCAGACCTTCCGCGCGCTTGTCCCTTTTCGCGGTTGTTTAGTAAGGTTAGTCGGTTGTGGTGTCGTGGGTGATCTCAGGCGTCGCATTGCTCCTGGCCGTCGTCGCGCTGGCGATGGTCCGCCGCCTGGCGCGCCAGTTCAGCACGCTTACCAGCTCGTACTGGGAACTGCGATACGACTACACGCGTCTCAGATCGCGGCTGTCGCGGCTCGATCCCGAGGACGCGGGTGACGCGGCGCCGGCGGCGAATGCCGATGCCCCCCCGGCGCTTCCCACCTCCGCCACCGTCGCGTACGTCCCGCTGTCGACAATCAGGAAGAAAGACAAATAATGGCGAACGACTACGACCTCGTCGTGATCGGCTCGGGCACCGGCGGCTACGTTGCCGCGATCCGCGCCGCGCAACTCGGGCTCTCCACCGCGGTGGTCGAACGGGCTCCGACGCTGGGAGGCACCTGCCTGAACTGGGGCTGCATTCCGACCAAGGCCCTCCTCGAGCACGCACACGCGCTCAAGATTGCGCGGGACTGGAAGGAGTGGGGACTGACGCTCGGTCAGGCTGCCATCGGCCTGGACATGGGCCAGGTGCACGCGCGCAAGGACAAGATCGTCAAGGGCCTGACCGGCGGCGTCGAGTTCCTGTTCAAGAAGCACAAAATCGACTGGATCAAGGGGAGCGGGCGGCTCGCCGGCAAGGGCAAGGTGGAAGTCACCGGCGGTCAGGCCGCCACGCTCACCGCCGGGAAGGAAATCATCGTCGCCACCGGGTCGCAGGCGAGGAGCGTCCCCGGGATCGAGATCGATCGCAAGCGCATCATCACGAGTGACGAAGCGATCGGATTGAAAGCAATTCCCGCGTCTCTCGTGATCATGGGCAGCGGCGCGGTCGGTGTCGAGTTCGCGTCGATTTTCCGGCGCTTCGGTTCGGAGGTCACGCTCATCGAGCTGCTGCCGCGGATCGTGCCGGTCGAGGACGAAGCGGTGTCGGCGGAGCTCGAGCGATCGTTCAAGAAGCAGGGCATCAAGGTGCTGACCGGCACCCGCGTGACGAGTGCGAAGGCCGGGGCCGACACCGTCGACGTCGAGGCGCAGACGCCCGACGGCAAGACGGTGAAGCTGAAGGCGGAATATCTCCTCGTCGCGACCGGACGCGGACCGGTGACATCGGGGCTCGGCGCTGAAGAGGCGGGGCTTCGTCTCGAGCGTGGATACATCCATGTCGATCGCGAGTTCAGAACGAGCGTTCCCGGTATTTCCGCGATCGGCGACGTCATCACCTTCGACACTCCCGGCCATCCGCAGCTGGCGCACCTTTCTTCGGCCGAAGGTGTCGCCCTCGCCGAGCGGATTGCCGGTCGCGAGTTCAGCCCGATCAATTACGACCAGGTCCCCGGCTGCACCTACTGTGACCCGGAAATCGGCAGCGTCGGGCTGACCGAGAAGGAAGCGCAACAGCGCGGCTACGAGGTGAAGATCGGCACGTTCAAGTTCGGGATCCTCGGCCGCGCCCGGATTGCGGGCGAGACCGAAGGCTTCGTCAAGATCGTGTTCGACACCAAGTACGACGAGATTCTCGGCGTGCACATGATCGGCCCGCGGTCGACGGAGCTGGTAGCCGAGGCCACGCTCGCGCTTCGCCTCGAGTGCACGGTGGAAGAGCTGATCCGGACCATCCACGCACATCCGACCATGTCGGAAGCCGTCGGCGAGGCTGCGCATGCGGCGCACGGCGGGGCGATACATGCTTAGGCTTCGCCGGTTCGGGGTTCGGAGTTCGGGGTTCCGGGTGCGGGTTCGGCGGTTCAGGGTTCTGAGTTCGGCGTTCGCCTCGGCGAGCGGCGCCCATGTTCGCTACCCGGACGCCTGTGTCGAAGCGCTGAACCGTCCTGAACGGCGAACCCGGAACGGCGAACCCGGCTCGGCGAACCCGGAACCCGGAACCTGGAACCCGGAACCGCTCCGAGGACAGTAATGACCGACATCATGATGCCCCAGATGGGGGAGTCGATCGCGGAAGGCACGATCGTCCGCTGGATCAAGAAGGTCGGCGACGCGATCGATCGCGACGAGCCGCTGTTCGAGATTTCGACCGACAAGGTCGATGCCGAGATCCCGTCACCGGTCGCGGGGGTGCTCACCGAGATCAGGGTGAAGGAAGGGGAGACGGTTGCGGTCAATAGTGTCGTGGCGATAGTCGGCGCGGCAGGAGACGTCGCTGCGGCGGACGCGCCGGCCGGCGAGAGTGCCGGCGCATTGCCGGAGGCTGCGGTCGGGCAGCCGGACACAGCGCAGACGTCCACGGGCGCGTCCCCAGCGATTGCGGCCGCGCCGCCCCGCGCCGAGGCGCCCGCGGCGCAGTCGGCAGGCTCGACGAGGGAGGAGCTCAGGCGGCAGAAGTCTTCGCCCCTCGTCCGCCGGATCGCGCGGGATCACAACGTCGACATCGCCCGCATCAACGGCAGCGGACTCAGCGGCCGCGTCACGAAGCAGGACATCCTCGCGTTCATCGAGTCGCGCCAATCGATCGCGCCGCGTGCGGAGACCCGCGCCCCATCGGCGCCGCGCCCCGTCTTCAACGCCGGGCGAGAACGTCCAGGTCGTTCCGATGAGCGTCATGCGGCGGAAGATCGCCGAACACATGGTGCTGAGCGCTCACACGTCGCCGCACGTGTACTCGGTGTACGAAGTGAATTTCTCGCGCGTCGCCGCGCTCCGCGAGCGCAAAAAGGGCGCGTACGAAGCGGCCGGGGCCAGGCTCACGTTCACCGCCTTCATCGCGAAGATCGTGGTCGAGGCGCTGCGTGAGTTCCCGATCGTCAACGCCTCAGTCGACGGCGCCAACATCGTCTACAAGAAGGACATCAACCTCGGCGTCGCGGTCGCGCTCGACAACGGGCTGATCGTGCCCGTCATCCGAAACGCCGACGAGAAGAACCTGCTCGGATTGAGCCGGGCAATCGACGACGTGGCGACCCGGGCACGGGCGAAGAAGCTGAACCCGGAGGAAGTGCAGGGGGGCACGTTCACGATCACCAACCCTGGCGTGTTCGGTGCGCTGTACGGCCTGCCGCTCATCAACCAGCCGCAGGTTGCGATCATGGGCGTTGGCGCGATCGAGAAGCGTGCGGTTGTGATCGACGATGCGATCGCCATCAGGCCGGTGTGTCACATCGCGCTCGGGTACGACCATCGCCTGGTCGACGGAGCCGACGCGGGCCGGTTCCTCAGCTTCTTCAAGGACCGCATCGAGAACTTCGAGGACGGCTGGGCCTGAGCCGTGTCGGCGACCCCTGCCCCCGAGCGCCACCTGACCGTCCGGCGCCTGGGCCTCATCCGCTACGCCGACGCGCTGGAGCTGCAGCGGCAACTCGTCGAGGAGCGAAAAGCCGGCGCCATTGGCGATCAGCTGCTGCTCCTGCAGCATCCGCCGGTGATAACGCTCGGCGTCAAGGCGCGGAACGATCGATCGCATGTGCTCGAAACCCCTGAGGGGCTGGCCGCGCGGGGCATCGAACTCGTCGAAACCGGGCGTGGTGGCGACGTCACCTATCACGGTCCGGGGCAGCTCGTCGGTTATCCGATCATCGACCTCAATCCAGACCGTCGCGACGTGCACCGCTATGTGCGCGACCTCGAGGAAGTGCTGATTCGCGCCGTGGGCGACTTCGGCGTCATCGCGGGCAGGTCGGCCGGACTGACCGGCGTGTGGGTTGGAGATGCGAAGCTTGCCGCGATTGGCGTGCGGATCGCCCGCTGGGTGACGAGCCATGGGTTTGCGCTCAATGTCGGCACCAATCTCGACCACTTCCGCCTGATCGTGCCCTGCGGAATCGCCGACAAGACGGTCACGTCCCTGGACGAGCTGAGCGGGAGGGCGGTTCCCATGAACAGCGTCGAATCGGCCGTGTGCCACGCCTTCGCCGACGTGTTCGCGAGACAGGTTACGTCTTACCCCTCCTGACCTTCGGATTGACCCGCGACTGAGCCGTAAGTGCTTGACGGCTAAGCAGTACACATCATGTTGCGACGACGCGGAATAAGACACCCGGGTCTGGTGTTTTCTACCTCGGAGGCCCCAGATGCGTCAGCCGGAAGAACAGGAATTGATTGGCAGGATGCAGGCGGGGGACAGCTCGGCCGTGACCGACCTTGCGTCGACCTATGGACCGCGAATCCACCAGCTTGCATTCCGATATTTGAAGAACTGGGAAGATGCCGAAGAAGTAACCCAGGACGTGTTGATGAAGGTCCATCGGAAAATCGATGCGTTCCGGGGCGACGCGGCGCTCTCTTCGTGGATTTACAGGATCACGTTCAACACGGCGATGTCGCGGCTCCGGAACGGCCGCTTCAGCCGTCCGCACGAAGTGTCACGGCAGGAAGTGCTCTCGACGGATGCGGCGGATCGGCCGCAGCCGCAGGAGCCCGCCGACTGGTCATCGCTCGCGGACGACCGGGTGCTGCGCGGCGAGATGCGCGAACAGTTGATCGGTGCGCTCACCCATCTGCCGGAGGTGTATCGCGTTCCCGTGATCCTGCGCGACATTCACGGTCTCTCGACCGAAGAGGCCAGCGCCGTGCTGCGGGTGAAGCCGCAGACCTTGAAGTCGCGTCTCCACCGCGGACGGCTCATTCTCCGCGAGCACCTCGGCGCATTCGCCGGCGGAATTGCGCTTCACAGCCGCGAAGCCGAGAACTAGTTCCGTTCGCGGCCGTCTTCGAGTTCCATGACCAAGTGAGCCTTGGTCACCTGCGGATCCGTTCCAGCGCATTGTCGAGCCGCGTTCGTTCCTGGCGAGTGAGCGCCGGCTCGATGATGCGAAGGATTCCGTCCTGCCCGAGCTCCGCTGGCATGGCACCAGCCTGACCCCGTCCAAGCGCCACAAAACACGAGAACCGCCGTCGCGACCCGTGGACGATTGCCTCGACAATCCGCGAGGCCGCCGATGCAAGGGCATAAGGCCCCGGCGGCCACAGCCCGGGGATCCGGGCGGCAAGGGAGGCAATGTCGTGTGCCGCGATCTGGCTCGAGAGCGGCTGGCCAAAGGCGCTCGCCTCTTCCCAGGCGACGACCGCCGAGTGCGGCGGGACGCCGAGCACTCGAAGTGAGATTTCCACTCCAGAGGAATCCACGACGAGCCCCGCAAACGCGCGAAGAGCAGATTCGAGCGCAAGCGGTGCAGAACCAACCAGGCGCGCGGGCGCGATGTGCAATTCGGACGCCCCGCTGTTGAGCAGTTCCAGCTGGGTCGCGCCGGCAAACACGATTGGCGCGCGAACCTCGAACGCCCCGAGCTGGCGCAGGAGCGTCAGCCCTCGTTCACCGGAATATTCTCCTGCGCCTCGGGCCTCATCCGCCAGAACGATGGCGGACGCGCCAGCCGCCGCTCTGATCGAACTCTCCCCGCTCAGCCGCGTGCTGAATCCCTCGATCGGCGCCGACTGCAGGATGTCGAGCGCCTTTCCTTCCGCCACCCCCCTCTCGTCGTCTATCAGGCGAACCTCGCCGATGCGGTCGCGGGCGGCGAGCTTGTGCGCAATCGCACCCCCGGTCGGGCCGGCGCCAATGATGGCGATGAAAGACATCAGAAGGACTTGTATTCTAGTGGCATGGCTCCAGACTCTCCAACGCTGTCCGGCCGTGTCGCCCTCGTCACGGGCGGGTCGCGGGGAATCGGGTTTGCGATCGCGAAAGCCCTGCTCGATCACGGTGCGAACGTGGTGATTACCGGCCGGGATGGATCGAAGCTCGATGCTGCCCGGCAGCAGCTTGCGTCCGACGGGCGCGCGAGCCGCGTCCATGCCGCGGCCGCCGACGTCAGCACCGCCGCTGAAGCCGCGGCAGCAGCCCAGGCCTGTGTCGATCGGTTCGGCGGGCTCGACATCCTCATCAACAACGCCGGCGTGGGCACCTTCTCCCCCGTCGCAGACATGGGCGTCGACGACTGGCAGCAGGTGATCGGGACGAACCTCTCCGGCGTGTTCTTCTGCTGTCACGCCGCGATCCCCCACATGCGGGCGCGCCGCGGCGGCTGGATCATCAGCATCAGCAGCCTGGCCGGGAAGAATCCCTTCACCGGAGGCGCCGCCTATTGCGCGTCGAAGGCCGGCCTCAACGCGTTCAGCGAAGCCCTGATGCAGGAAGTGCGTTACGACGATATCCGGGTCAGCTGCGTGATGCCCGGATCGGTCGCAACCGGCTTCGGACGCGGCAGTGCCGCGGCAGGAGCGCAGCCCGAGTGGAAGCTGGCTCCGGAGGACGTTGCGCAGGTGGTGATTGATCTTCTCCACAATCCGGCACGCAGTCTTCCGAGCGCGGTGGAGCTCAGACCGTCGAAGCCACCCAGGAAGGGCTGAAGGCTGAATCGTGAAGGCTGACGTTTGAGCGCAGAACACGAAGCACCGCTCGACCCGGGCTCCGTACGAGCGATCGCCCACTACAACCTCCTCCAGAGGATGGGCGAGGGGGCGCTCGGCGAGGTCTACCGCGCCCGCGACACGAAGTTCGGGCGGACGGTCGCGATCAAGCTGGTGCCCGACAGCCTGTTCACCGACCCAACATCCCTCGGATACTTCGAACAGGATGCGCGCGCGGCCGCCACACTGTCGCATCCCAACATCGCCACCTTGTTCGACGTCGGCCAATATGACGGCGGCTGGTATCTCGCGTACGAATTCGCCGCTGGCGTGACTCTGAGGGAAGAAACCGCCGGCGGAGCGGTGAGTCCCCGCCGCGCCGTTGAGCTCGCAGTGCAGATCGCCGATGCACTCGCAGACGCCCACGCACGCGGTGTGCTCCACGGAGATCTCCGCCCCGACAGCATCTTCGTCACGAAGAAGGGAAGCGCGAAGATTCTGGAATTCGGCATGGGCCACTGGACCCACGGCGGGCAGACACGGATCAGGGCCGCAACCCGGCCGGAGTCGATCGCCGAGAACACCTCGACGACGGTCAGCTACATGTCTCCCGAGCAGGCTGGCGGTGGCACGGTGGACGCCCGGACGGATGTCTTTTCGCTCGGGGTCATCCTCTACGAAATGCTGAGCGGGCGTAACCCGCTGGCCGCACCTACGGCGGCAGAGACGCTGTCGCGGGTCGTCAGCAGCACTCCTCTTCCTCCGCTGCCCGAATCTCCTCTCACCGCCGATCTTCCCGCCGTCGTCGCGCGCGGCGTCGCCAAGGACGTTGCGACCCGATACCAGAGCGCCGCCGCATTCTCGGCGGAACTTCGCCGGGTTGAAGGCCTCATGGACGTCCGGTCGGGCGACCGCACCTCGCAGGATCTGCTCCGCCTCGACGAGGAACCAAGTCGGACGGGAATGTGGCTGACGATTGCCGCGGGTGTGGCGGCCCTGGCCGGATTGATGTTCTGGGCATCCAGGTAATCCCTGATCCCTAATCCCTAATCCCCCTATTCCCCATTCTTCTCCTCCGCCAAGAGCAGAATGTCGGCGAGGCCAGTCGCGAATGCCGACCGCGCCATGACTTCGTCGATGCCCGCAGCGCGCGCTGACTGAATCAATTCCGTCTGGACGTGCGAAACGAAACCAAGCGTGCGCATGGCCGCGAGCGCGGCGTCAGCCTTGAACGCAATCACGGTGTCAATTGGCTGCACCGTGGAGCTATTCAGATCGAAGATGACCAGTGACGGCTTGAGCGTTCGTGCCTGGCTGATGATCTCCGCCGGTGTTCGCGCAAACACGACCTCAACGCCAACGAGCTTTGCCGTCGTCCTGATTTTCGACCGGAAGAGCATGTCGTCCACGGCTGCAAGGATCATGGGATCCAAGCTATCAGACTTCAGCTTTCAGCTGCCCGCTTTCACTCTCCATGCGCCTCGTGCGAGGGTCACGACCTGGCAGCGGCTCGGCGCGGTAGAGGGCGATGGTGTTACCGACTGCCGCACTCAGGAACGCGACGAGCAGTCCAACGATTGCCACGCCACCCCCGACATCGAACAGAAGATAGCGGGAACCTCCGATCGTGACGTAGTCGGATGTGAGCAGCCGCAACGTGCCGACGGCCAGCAGAATCCGCAGTTCGGTCGGTCCGAACATCCAGAACGAAATCCGGAATGTGCCGACGGCATGTGCCGCCAGCGCGATCTCGATCATGACCAGGTAGTACGCCAGCAGAAACCCGGCGCCCCACATCAGGCTCATGTGGCCGCCGAGGACCAGGCCGGCAAAGATGAACAGGATGCTGAGAACGTCGAGCACGTGATCGACGTAGTATCCGTACCGCGGCCGCTCGTGCCGGCGGACGCGCGCAAGCGTGCCGTCCAGGCTGTCGCCGAACCAGTTCACGCCGAGGAGAACGACGATCGCGACGAGCGCAGGAGGCGAGCCATTCCAGTAGCAGATCCCCGCGAGGAGCATTGCAGCGCCCGCAAGGGCGGTAAGGTGATCGGAGTTGATTGCGGAAGGCAAGCGTTCTGCGAGCCAGATCAGGCACCGCTTCTCGATTGTGGCGAGCAGGCTCGTGTGGACACGGCGTGATTCCTGGAATTTTTGTGTCATCTCGACCCGGAATGCGAAAATTCAGGACGGACAGGCTCAGGACCCATGATTATCGAAACCCGCTCGGCCCCGCCATTCTTCAAAAACGGCTTTGTCCTCGGCTGTGAGGATACCCGGCAGGGTGTCGTCATCGACCCTGGCGACGACGTGGAGGCGCTGGTTGCGGCGGTCGCCCAGCACGGCTTGACGATCCGATACATCCTGCTGACCCACGCACACCTCGACCACATCACCGGTGTCGCGGCGGCGAAGAAAGCGTTCAACGCCCCGGTAGGCCTTCACCGGGCGGACAACTTCCTGTACGAGGCGGTGGTGCAGCAGGGCCAGATGTTCGGACTGCCGGTGCAGGCCCAGCCCGCGGTCGACTTTTTCTACGAAATTCCGGGCCCGTACCGTTTCGGGAACTTCGGTGCGTGGGTCCATCACACGCCCGGGCATTGCCCCGGTGGCGTCTGCCTCGCGGTCGGACGCGATGGCGAAGCGGAGCGTCAGCTGTTTGTTGGGGATACGTTGTTCGCGGGATCGATCGGACGAACCGATCTGCCCGGCGGCGATCACGAGACGCTGCTTCGTTCGATCCGCGACGTGCTGTTCACGTTCCCGGATGACACGGTGGTATTTCCCGGGCACGGCAATCCAACGACGATCGGGGTGGAGAAGAGGACGAACCCGTTCCTCTGAGCGTCAGCGCGACACGAGGAGCTCGACCCGGCCGACTCCCAGCCTGTCGCCCTCCTTCAAGAGTGCCTTTGTCACCCGCTGGCCGTTGACGAAGGTGCCATTCGTGCTCTCCAGGTCCACGACCTCGAGCTCTGACGCCCCGGCGGTGAGCTGGCAGTGGAGCCTCGACACGAGCGCCGCATCGACAATGAACTCGGCCCCGGGGGAGCGGCCGATTGTCTTGATGCTGCCCGGCATGATGCGGAACGTGAACGACGGGTCTGCCTCGTCGGCCGTTTTGAGGATCCACATGCGGTCAGAGCTCACGGACACGCGCATGGACGACTTCGCCCCCTCGCGTCAGCAAGGTCTCGCGCGTGATCTCGTCTTCCGGATTGAGCGCCAGCTCTGATCGCTGCGCGCCGTCCTTACCGAGCAGGTGTGTGAGGAAGGTCGTGATGTTCTTCGAGTACATCTGACTGGCGTGGTACGGCACGAGCGCCGGCGGATTGGACGGACCCAGGATCGTCACGCCCCGGTGGACGACGATTTCGTCGGGCCGGGTCAGCTCGCAGTTGCCGCCGCGCTCGGCCGCGAGGTCGACGATGACCGACCCCGGCGGCATCGCTTCCACCATTTCGGTCGTGAGCAGGATTGGCGCCCGCTTGCCCGGGATCAGCGCCGTCGTGATGACAACGTCGCTCGCCGCGACGACCTTGAGCATCATCTCGCGCTGTCGCTTGTAGAACGCCTCGTCCTGCGCCCTGGCATAGCCGCCCTTGTCCTCCGCGTCGCCCGCCTCCAGCGGCAGTTCGACGAACCGCGCGCCGAGACTCTGCACCTGCTCCTTGACCGCCGGTCGCACATCGTATGCTTCGACCTTCGCGCCGAGACGCCTGGCAGTGGATATGGCCTGCAGCCCGGCGACCCCGGCACCCATGATGAATACGCGTGCGGGCGAGACCGTGCCCGCGGCAGTCATGAGCATCGGGAACATGCGCGGCAGCGTGTTGGCAGCCAGGAGAACGGCCTTGTAGCCGGCAATCGTTGCCATCGAGGAGAGCGCGTCCATGCTCTGCGCACGAGTGATGCGAGGCATGAGCTCCATCGACAAAAGTGAGGCGCCAGTCGCCGCCATCGCCCGCACCCCGTCGGGCGCACCGAGCGGGTCGGCGAAGCCAATCACCGCCTGACCGTTGCGGAGGAGAGCGGGTTCGGCCGGCGTCGCCCGCACCTGGAGAAGGACATCCGAACTGCCGAACACCTCGGGCCGGCTCACGATCGCGGCTCCCTGCGTCCGATATGCCTCGTCGGGGAACCCGGCGGCAGTGCCCGCGTCGTGCTCCACCGCTATGGCGAGTCCAGCCTTGATGAGACCGGCGATCGCGGCCGGGACGACCGCCACGCGAGTCTCACCCGGCCACGTTTCTTTCGGAATGCCGACCTTCATGCGTGAGATTTTATGCGATTTGCCGCGCCGACTACTTCTTCAGCCATTCGGCGATCGCGGTGGCCACCGCCGGCGTGACGGTCTTGTTGGGCAGCGTCGCGTATTCCGACACCTCGCCCGTGGTCGCGGGGACCAGCAGGTGATTCACGCCGGGGAGGTGCACCAGATCCACGGGCGCTGCCTTTTTTCTGGCGCGCGCCATCTGGGCGAGCGCGTCCGCGTTCGCCGGAGCCACCTGGGTGTCGAGATCCCCCTGGATGATGAGAATCGGTTGCTTCACCTTCGGCATGACCTTCGCCGGGTCGAACAGCAGCAGGCTGCGAAACCACGGTGAATCCGCCTGCGCGCGCAGCGCCGGCGGAATCCCTTCCCATCCCTTGTCGGCGATCACGGCCGCCTGGATCTTTTCCTGGAGCGCGATTTTCTCCTGGCGCTCGGGTTCGGGTGTCTTCATCACATCCAGGAGGTGACGCTGCTGGTCCAGGATCAATTCCGCACCTGGTCGGCCCGGCGCGGCGACGAGAACGAGGCGGGAGATCTTGTCCTGCCGCGCCGCCGCCAGCATGCCGACCGCTCCTCCTTCGCTGTGCCCGACGACGGCAACGCGGCGGGGGTCCACGTCGGGCCGCCCGGCGAGCCATTTGACCGCGAGCGCCAGGTCGTCAGCGTAATCCTGCAGCGTGACCCGCTCGCTGCGGCCGCCGCTCTGGCCAACGCCGCGTTTGTCATAGCGGAGAACGATGAATCCCTGGCCCGCCAGCGAGCCCGCGAGCTGCGCAAAAATGGGGACTCCGGCGACGACCTCGTCGCGCTCGATCTGGCCCGAGCCCGCGACCAGGACAATCGCAGGATTTCGCAGCCGGCCGACGCCCGCCGGCATCGTCAGCGTGCCGGCCAGGTTGAAGCCCGGCGCCGGGATGATCACGTCCGTGTCGGTCGGGTTCCGGATCGGCTGCGTCCGCGTGGAGACGGTCGCGAGGTCCGAACGAATGAGCCTGAGCCCCGCGGATGGAATCTCGAATCGCAGCAGCCGTCCGCGCGAATCGATCGCGGCGGTTGCGGCGAGCGGACCGTCGGGATTCTGGATGGTGAGCTCGTACACCTTCGTCGCGAGCGGGCCCGAAGCAGTACTCAGCTGCTCGTCGACGATCGATTTCACATTGATCTTCACCTCGGCAGAAGGTGCGATATAGGCGGGCAGGTCAGTGCCGGGCGCGGCGCCGAGCAGTCGCGCGCCGAGGACAACGTACCCGGCGTAGAAATTGTTGACCAGCACGATCGTGCGGGCGGAGATCTGGTCGGTCTTGGAACTGGTGACGCTGTTCTGGGTGATGACGTTGGTCGCCGTCGTGACGCCGAACGAAGTCGTGAGCGAGAACGCGCGTCCTGGCTGGGTTGCTTCGATGTGGAGGTCGGTCGGCTGCCAATCGGCGGTGTATCTCAGCTCGAAACGGCTCAACGTCACGTTCAGCGGCGGACTGAACTGGCCAGTCGAGGAGATGATGTGTGTGGATCCCGAGCGCGCGACGCGGACCTGCTCGGTGCCGACATGCCGCCCGGCGAGGAAGAGCGTGAACTCGGCCTCGCCATCGATGAATGCCCCGCCACCAGGTCCCGCCTGAGCGGTCCCGCTCGACGGCGGCGCGGTCGCGGGCTCCTGGGCGACAGCACGAAACAAAGGCGCCGCGCTGATTAGCATGGTCAGCACCGCGACGGTACAATGACGGGACACCTGCATCCAGTCAGGATATCAGCAACTTCGCTCATGTCTTCAGCCGACGAGTACCATGTGCTGCGCCACGGCGCGGGCATCATCGACGTTACGCGATCCCGTGCACGCCTCCTGCTCAGGGGTGCGGACCGGCGCAATTACCTGCAGGGGCTCCTCACCAACGACATCGTCGCGCTCACCGCAGGAACGGGCTGCTATGCCGCCTATCTGACTGCGCAGGGGCGGATGATCGCCGACATGCGCGTGTTCGAGCTCGGCGACGCACTTCTCGTCGAACTCGAGGCGTCGGTCGGGGCGTCCGTTCGCAGCAAATGGGAGATGTTCATCTTCAGCGAGGATGTCCGCGTCGAGGACTGGTCGGAGTCGATGGCGCAGTTCGGAGTGCTTGGACCCCGGGCCGGGGAGTTACTCTCAGGGATCCTGGCTGATGCAGATGCGACATCAGCTTCCCTCGCCACACGGCTTGATTCCATGCCGCTCCATGCGAACGCCCGGTTCACGTTCGAAACCACGCCGCTGATCCTGCTGCGCGGTGACGATGCCGGTGTACCAGGCTTCGATATCGTGGTCCCCGCCTCCGCAGCGGTCGCATTCGAAACCCGCCTCCTCGGCTCTGGCGGCGTGAGCGTGGCCGCCGGTGCCGTAGACGTCTGTCGCGTCGAGGCCGGACGCCCGCGCTTCGGCGTCGACATGACCGCCGACACGATTCCGCTCGAAGCAGGGATTGAAGATCGCGCGATCAGCCTGACCAAGGGCTGCTACGTCGGCCAGGAAGTCATCATCCGGGTACTGCACCGTGGTCACGGTCGGGTCGCGCGACGGCTTGTCGGGCTGGCGCTGCCGGGTTCACACGCCGTTCCGGAGCGAGGCGCCACGGTCCGTGCAGCGGAGCGCGAGGTCGGGGCAATCACGAGTGCCGTGCAGTCGCCCGCCCTTGGCCACGCAATCGCACTGGCATACGTGCACCGGGACTTCACCGCCCCGGGTACTGCACTGACAGTCGACGGCAAAGCCGCGACGGTGTCGGCGCTGCCGTTCGTCTGAACCGAATTGAGTTCGGCAGCCTCCCCGGTCGTCGTCCTGCTGCTGCAGCTTCTCGTCATCATGGCGGCGGGCCGCGGCGTCGGATGGCTGTTCCGCCGTGCCGGCCAGACTGCTGTCGTCGGCGAGATGCTCGCCGGCGTGCTCCTCGGACCCTCGCTGCTCGGCCGCGCACTGCCGAACGTCGAATCCTTTCTCTTCCCGGCGCCTGCGATGCCGGCGCTTCATCTCATCAGCCAGCTCGGGGTCATCCTCTTCATGTTCGTTGTCGGCATGGAGCTCGATTTCGCGGAACTGAGGCGGCATGCACGCGCGACCGCGATCATCAGCAACGTCGGCATCCTGGTGCCCTTCTGCCTTGGCGCGCTGCTCTCGGCGCAGCTATATGGTGCTTATGCGCCAGAAGGCGTGCGGTTTGCCACCTTTGCCCTCTTCAGCGGCGTGGCGATGAGTATCACGGCCTTCCCGGTCCTCGCCCGCATCATCTCCGAGCGCGGACTGTCCGGAACGGTGCTCGGGACGACCGGCCTCGGTTGCGCCGCGATGGCGGACGTCACTGCCTGGTGCCTGCTGGCGCTGGTGCTGGCGATTGGCCGCGGCTCCGGCATCGCCGCGCCTCTCGTTGCCGCAGGATCCGCGGCGCTGCTGGGAGTCGCCGTGCTGAAGGGAGTACGTCCGAGGGCGGTCGCCATCTTCGGATCGACACACGCGCCGGTCGCGCCGCCTGCCCTGCTTTCGGTCATCCTGGTATTCATGTTCGTCGCGGCGCTCGTCACCGAGTCGATCGGGATCCACGCGATCTTCGGTGCGTTCCTCGCCGGGATGGCGGTCGGCGGCGCGGCGCAGCTGCGCGACCCGCTCCGGCGTGCGATCGAGCCGCTTGCCGGCTCGGTCCTGGTGCCGGTCTTCTTTGCGTACTCCGGGCTGCGAACGGAGATTGGGCTCGTTCGCGGCGGCGACTGGATCGTGTGCGGCGCCATCATCGCGACCGCCGTGATCGGGAAGCTCGGTGGGACCGCGCTCGCCGCGCGGTGGACGGGTATGCCGTGGCGCGACTCGCTCGCGCTCGGGGCCCTGATGAACACGCGCGGGCTGATGGAACTGATCGTGCTGAACGTCGGGTACGACTTGAACATCATATCGCCAGCGCTCTACACGATGATGGTCGTGATGGCGCTGGCGACGACGTGTATGACGGGGCCGCTGCTCGGAATACTGTCCCGGCGGGCGGTCGGTTATCGGAGCTCGTCGGCGGACTTCGCGCCGTAGAACTCGTACCACGGATGCGCGGCCTTGAGCCGCTCGTTCACGTTCTTGATGTTCTTCACGCCTTCGTCCTCGAGCCACTTCCGGAACGCGGCGGCGCCCTGCTTGCCGTACACCGCCACGCCGTTGGCCCAGGTCGCGCGCCCGCAGAGCACACCCGAAAACCGCGTGCCTGCCTCGGCCGCAAGCTCGAGCGTTTCGCTGAACTCGGGATTGCTCACACCCGCCGACAGGTAGATGAACGGCTTGGTCGAGACATCGGCGGAGCGGCGGAAATGGTCCATCGCTTCCTTCCGCGAATAGGCGGTCTGGCCGCCGGTCGACTTGGCCCCTTCGACGAATTTCATGTTGATGGGGACTTCGACCTTCATGACGTCAACACCGTACCGATCCTGCGTGAACTCCTGCATCGTGCGGATGACGAGGTCCGGCTTCAGGCGCGCGAATTCGAGGCTCTTCTCGTCGACGCCGTTCTGGTAGACGATGAACTCGGCAAAGAACGGGATGTCGTTCGCACGGCACTCGTCGCCGATGCGCTCGACCCACGCGTGCTTGCGGATGTTGATGTCTTCGGTGTCGGACGGCGCGTAGTAGAGCAGGATCTTGAGGCAGTCCGCGCCCGATTCCTTGAGCCGGCGGACGGACCAGTTGTCGAGGAGATCAGGGAGCCGGCCGGGTGTGTTGGCGTCGTAGCCGGTCTTTTCGTATGCGAGCAGCAGCCCCGAGCCCTTTGCCCGGCGCTTGCTGGCGGGGATGCCCCATTCCGGATCGAGCAGGATCGCACTGGCGTGCTGGGTGAGGACCTCGGTGACGAGGATCTTGAATTCCTCCATTTCGCGATCGCCGACGTCGGAGCCCTTTTCCTTCGCCAGCGACTTCTTCAGTGATCCGCGCTGATCCATTGCCGCCGCGGCGATCACGCCGCGATCGTCGGAGACCGCCTTCATTCCCGCGAGCTTGCCTGGTGTCATTTTCACGATCGTCTCTTTTCCTGCCCTGAAATAGAAAACCCGAAACCAAGAACCTGAACCTGAAAACGTGGTGAGCCCTTCATTTTAATACAGGAAACTCGAAGTCCTCCACTTCGGCTGCGGTGACCGCCCGCTGGACGATTTCGTCGACGTCGAGCGACGCCTCCGCACGTTCCACGTCCACCGCGCGCGCGCGCGTTGCCGGGTGCCGCGGCGTGAAGAGGGTGCAGCAGTCCTGGTCAGGAATGATCGAAATCGGATACGAGCCAAGGCGTTCCGCTTCCGCGACGATTTCTTCCTTGTCCATTCCGATGAGGGGGCGCAGGACCGGCATGGTGACGACGCTGTTGATCGAGGTCAGGTTCTCGAGCGTCTGCGAGGCGACCTGGCCAACGACTTCTCCGGTAACGAGCGCCTGCGCCCTCCCGTGACGGGCGATCTGTTCGGCAATGCGCATCATGAACCGACGGTAGATCACGACCCGGAGGGGCGGTGCGACGGCGAGCACGATCTGCTGCTGGATGTCTCCGAACGGGACCAGGAAGAGCCGCGAATGGAGCTGGAACCGTGCGAGCAGCTTCGCGAGCTCCCGCGTCTTTTCGAGCGAGGCGCGCGACAGGATCGGGTAGCTGTGGAAGTGGACGAAAATCACGCGGCAGCCACGCCGCATCAGACGCCACGCGGCAACCGGCGAGTCGATGCCGCCCGAGAGCAGGCACACGACGCGCCCGCCGACGCCGACCGGCATTCCGCCGGCGCCGCGTTCCCGGCCGAAGGAATAGAACGCGTCATCGGTCAGGAGCTCGACGTGAATTGTGAACTCGGGGTTGTCGAGGTCGACCGTCCATCCTCGCGCCACCTTGATCTGGCCGCCGATCTCCCGCTCGATCTGCGGCGACGGGAGCGGGAATCGCTTGTCTGCGCGCTTCGCCGAGACGCGAAAGGATCGGGGCTCGCGAGGTCCGAGGTCGCGCAGAATCTGAGCCGCGATCGCGTCGAGATCCAGCGGCGCGCGCCCCGCCTGTGCGAAGTTGGCGATGCCGAAGACTCGCGAAACGCGATCGCGAACGGCGTCCCAATCGGAGCCGTCACCAAGGACGAGCTCAATCCGGCCGACCAGCGCCCGAATGTCCACCACCCCCAGATCGGCGGTCGCCGCACGGAGATTCCGCACCAGGCGCGCGACGAACCAGGGACGATTCTTCCCTTTGAGTGCGATCTCCTGGTAGTGAAGGACGATGGATTTCATGAAAAGCTGAAGTGTAACTTCAGCCCTTCCGAGTTCGACTGGGGTCTTTGCCCGTTCGCCTCAACGCGGTATTCGATTCGCCGCCGCGTGTCCGCTGACTACCGCACTCTCGATCGTTCCGGGCAGGCCGGTATCGGTCCAGTCGCCCGCCAGGTGGAGGCCTTCGACGAGTGTCCCCGCGCCCGGTCGCACCGGCTGACCTGGTGCGAGTGAGAACGTCGCCTGTTTCTCGCGAATCACGGTGGCCCGCACCAGCGTGGCGCCGCGCGCTCTCGGCAGCGCCTGCTCGATTTCCGCGGCAGCGAGGGATGTGAGCTCTTCGGCCGCCAGTGCCGCGAGCCGCGTTGCGCCACTCGACACGAGCGACAGGTGGGAGGCGTCGCCGCCGAACGCCAGCCGCTTGTCGAACACCCACTGCATTTCACGCCCGGGCAGCCCGACAAAAACCTCGTCCATTACGCGCCTGTCGTACCACAGGTTCACTGTCACGATCGGCATCGAGTCGGTCGCGCTTGCCGCCGCGATCACCGGTTCGAGTTCGCGTGGAGGTCCCGGTCCAAACACAGTGCGCAGCGCAAACCACGGCACCGCGAGCACGACATGCGGCGCGTCGATCCGCTCGCCTCGCACCTCGACGCCGCGAACGACACCGTGTTCGACGACGACGCGGGCGAGAGCATTCAGTCGGACGGTGCCGCCCCGCGCCAGGATGAAGTCGCGCGCCGGTTCGGCATACATCTGGTGCAGCGGCTTCAACGGCAGCACGAGCGAGGCTGCGGTGGGATCGGGGCCGAACATCTGTGCCAGGACGCGCACGAAAGGCGCCGCCGCAGCCAGATCGGGCGACTGATTCAGCGCCGCAACCGCAAGCGGTTCCCACAGCCAGTCACGGAGCCTCCGGCGCTGCCCGTGTGCCGCGAGCCACTCCGTCACCGTGCCGGGTGGCACCGCCGACACCTTTCCGGTCTGGAGCAACTCCCTGCGCGCACGATGGAGGGGCCCCGCCAGCTTCATGGCCGCAACGCGATCGCGCCACGGCATCGCGTCCCAATCGAGGACCGCGGCAAGCAGGTTCAACGGTGATGGAAGAGCAGGACAGCGAAGGACGGAGCGCCTCCCGTCGGTGTCGAGGTACGCCACCTCCATGGACGGCTGCATCCGTACGTTCCCGAGCGCATCGATGCGCCGCAGGAAGTCGAGGGTCTCCCAATAGCAGCCGAACAGCACATGCTGCCCGTTGTCGACGAGCTCTCCGGTGTGCCGATCGACGAACGCCGTGGCCCGGCCGCCGAGCTGCGGACGGGCGTCGAGGACGGTGACCGTCGCGCCACGGTCGGCGAGCAGGGTGCCAGCGCTCAGGCCGGCGAAACCGGCGCCGACGATGATGACGTCAGGGGAGGGCCGGGTCACGACGGGTTGGTCATCGCAGACCCAGGGCCGTCCGGGCCCACGTCGTCGCCGCAATCAGCGCACGCTGCGGCCGTGGGATGCGGACCACGCGGCTGAACACGTCGTAGTCGGCGGCTTCGATCCGGTCGAGGATCCGCCGGTAGATCGCGCCCATGATCTCGGCGGCGACAAGCCGGCGTGCGTCCCCGCCCGGCAGGCCGGCCGCTGCGCGCGCGTAGTACTCGCGCGCCCGCGTGGCCTGCTGCCGCAACAGCGCCTTGATCTGTGGCGAGCGCACGCCCTGCCCGGCGGCCGCAATCTCTGACGCAAGGTCCTTCTCGGTGACACCGTGCCGGCTGAGATCCTCGAGCGGGATATAGAGCCTCCCCTGCGCGAAATCCCCGGGAACGTCGCGAAGGATATTCGTCAACTGCAGCGCGACACCGAGATCGGTCGCGTACTGCCGCGCACGTGGGTCGTCGTAGCCAAAGATCTCGAGACAGATGAGACCGACCGCCGACGCAACCCGGATACAGGTACTCGGTACAAGTCCGGGAAGGTTTCGTATCGGCGATGGCCGACGTCCATCTCGACGCCCTCGATCAGCATGTCGAACGCGCTGCGAGGAAGATGGAACTGGGTGACCAGCGGTGCGAGTGCTCGGCCCTGCCGGGTTTGCGGCGATCCGCCATCGAACGCCGCCGCGAGCTCGTTCCGCCAGCGCGCCAGTTCGGCCGCGGCGGTGTCGGTGGCCGTCCCCGCGGCTTCGTCCACGGCATCGTCCACGGCGCGGCAGAAATCCCAGACACCGACGATTGCACGTCGCTTGTCCGGAGGCAGCACCAGGAACGAGTAATAGAAATTGGTATCGCGCGCCACTAGCAGCGACCGCTTCTTTCCACCGGGTCCGGTGTTGGCGTGGTGCGCACCGGATCACGGGCGGGGGACCATCGGAGCGCGCGCCACGCCAGCGGCAGGGCGTCAGTCGCGCCGAGCGCGGGGCGGCGCCGGAATACGTCGAACCGGACCTGTTCGAGCCGGTCGAGAATCAACGAGGCGCCCAACCATGTCAAGCGGAGTTCCCAGCGCAGTCGCCCGCGCACGCCGTCACATACCGGTCGTCCTGCCTCGAACAGCGATCTCGTCCGCACCGCCAGCGCGGCAAGCACAGCTTCCCACTCAGGACTGACCCGTCCTGCGTCGAGATCCGCATCCCTGGCACCGGCGCGATCCCGGTCATGGAGAGGCACGTACAACCGCCCCTTTCGCCAGTCGATTCCGAGGTCCTGCCAGAAGTTCGTCAGCTGAAGCGCCGTGCACAACGCGTCGGACTGGGCGTCGAGGCTGCTGTCCTCGTAGCCCGCAATCCTGAGGACCAGTCGCCCGACCGGATTTGCGGAGCGGCGGCAGTAATCGAGCAGATCGGCCCAGGTCTCGTACCGATTGGTCGAGATGTCCTGCCGGAACGCACTGAGGAGATCCGTGAACAGCGAAAGCGGAAGCCGGCAGCTCCGAATGGTGTGTGCAAGCGCCTTGAAGATCTCGTCGGCGCCAAGTTGATCGGGGATGCGGATGGTGAAGTCGCCGTGCAGACGGCGCTCCCATGCCGTGAGGAGTCGGAGGCGCTCGGCATCGTCGATTCCTGGTTCGTCCGCGAAGTCGTCGGCTCGACGCGCGAAGGCATACACCGCCGCAATATGAGGCCGCATGGACGACGGCAACAGCCGGGAAGCGACTGGAAAATTTTCGTAGTGCTCGCGCGCGAGCCGTTCGCAGTAGGCATACGCGGCGGCGCAGTCAGCGTGCGAATCCATCGGCCCGCGCGGAGCCGGGTGCGGCTCCCTGTTCCTGATCCGTCCAGCCGTCCATTACCATTCGGTTTCGGCAGCCCCCGCGCGATGGTTTGCCGCGCGCGCCATGACGAACAGGAGGTCGGACAAGCGATTCATGTACCCGATCAGCACCGGTTCGACCGTATCGACGCCGAGGGCGACGATGCGGCGCTCGGCGCGGCGGCAGATCGTTCGTGCCACGTGCAGTGTGGCGCCGGTTCGCGAGCCGCCCGCGAGGATGAACCGTCTCAGCGGAGGCAGTTCCGCTTCGAGCAGGTCTATCCAACCCTCGAGCCGGCTGATATCCTCGTCGGTCACGGCTGCCTTGGTCACGCGCCCGGCGATTTTCTTTGCCGGATCCGCAAGCCGTGCACCGAGTCCGAACAGGTCGCGCTGGATGTGCTCGACCATCTCCATGATCTGGGTGTCGGGACGGTCCATGGCTGCCTCGGTGCGCACCAGCCCGAGCCAGGCATTCAGCTCGTCGACTTCGCCATACGAATCCACACGCGGGTCCGACTTGAGCACCCGGGTGCCGTCGAACAGGCCGGTGCCGCCCGCGTCGCCGGTCCGGGTGTAGATTTTCACGCTTTGATTATGGCCGCAGAAAAATACGGACGCACACGGAAAAGCACGCCACGAAAGCGGCCAGCGGCAGCCGCGGCGCGCTCCCTCGCGCCGACGCTGCCGGGCCCGGCACCACGGCGACTTTTCCGCCGTCGACTGCTCGACTGGTATCGCCGCAACGGACGCGATCTGCCCTGGCGCCTGACGCGCGATCCCTACAGCATCCTGGTGTCCGAGGTGATGCTGCAGCAGACGCAGGTGGACAGGGTGCTGCCGAAGTACTCCGAGTGGCTGGCGAAGTACCCGACGCTGCAGGCGCTTGCGTCCGCTCCGGAAGAGGACGTATCGGCGACCTGGCGGCCCCTCGGATACAACATCCGGCCCCGGCGGCTGCATGCGATCGCGCGCGAGTCGGTCGATCGTTACGGCGGCGAGCTGCCAGGCGACGAAGCGACGCTGCGGTCGTTCAAGGGCATCGGCGAATACACCGCGGGAGCGGTCCTGAGTTTCGCCTTCGGACAGCGCGCTGCCATCCTCGACACGAATGTGGCCCGCGTGCTGTTTCGGATCTTTGTCGGTCAGGGCGATCCGAAGGCGCACGCGATGCGACGTCACCTGTGGGCGGTTTCGCGCACCGTTCTGCCGATGCGCCACGTCTTCGATTTCAATCAGGCGCTGATGGATTTCGGCGCGACGCTTTGCACTGCACGCAAGCCCAAGTGCCCGACATGCCCGATGCGGACGGCGTGCTCGCACCTGGCGCTGGCGCAGAACGCGTCCTCACCGGCCGTATGACGCTCCAGGACGGAGTCCGGGTCATTGTCGTCACCGCCGCCGTCATCGAGCGGGACGGGGCCTTTCTCGTCACCCGTCGTCCACACGGCGTCCATCTCGAGGGGTTCTGGGAATTTCCAGGCGGGAAGTGTGAACCCGGCGAAACGCTTCTGTCCTGCCTCGTGCGGGAGATAGAGGAAGAGCTGGGCAGCGCGGTCACAGTCGGCGCGGAGCTCTTCACTGTCGCGCATCCGTATCCGGAGCGGACGGTGGAGTTGCATTTTTTTGCCTGTGAACTGAAGGGTGAGCCGCGGGCCGTGCTCGGACAAGAGATGCAATGGGTTTCGCGTGAAGCACTGGGAAGGCTGGATTTTCCGCCCGCCGACGCGGAACTGATTCAGTTGCTGACCGGGGAATGAGAGCGGAGCGGCGGTGAAGCGCGCTCCGGTGACGCTCAGCGCCTGCGCAGCGTCTCGATTCCGTTGACCGGACCGAGGCAGGTGGTGCCCTGGTACGGAACGACAATCGAATCGGTTCCAATCGATGCTGTGCCGGTGAGCTTGATCGCGCACGACGTGAGGCCAGGCACCGTGGCGTTACCATCGGCGCTCCACGAGATGGCGCCCGCCGAGGTGAAGGATCCCTGAGCAGTGCCGGTCAGCTTCAAATCGTTCGCGCAGGTTGCACTGAACGACCCGCGCGCGGCGGTGGCGGTCTGATCGTTGACGTTCCACTTGAAATCCGTGCACGAGCTCGGCGTCGGAATCAGGGACGACGAGGTCCAGCTGCCGAGCAGCGAGTTGTTACCCGCCGCGGTCGGGGATGTCAGTGAACTCTCACGCTCGAGGCTGGTACACGCCGCGCCGGCTGCGGCCGTGACGCAGAGAATGACGAGAGCGAGTTGATGCTTCATTTTGGTATCCAGAATGAGTATCGGGCGGGCTGCGCCCGAGGAGTAGTCGCAGGGAGCCAGAAGTATACCACCGCGGTTTTCGCGATTTTTGGCGGGGTTTGGCACGAAAGCAGAGCTCGCCAGCTTCGATTCTGGCAGCGGCGCTTTCGGATTTGGCGCAACCTCAAAGAGGTCGCGTCCGCCCGGCCATGAAGTCCTTCAGCGCGTCGCGAGTACTGACGAACGCGAGATCGGACCAGGGAATATCCGCAGGGGTGAAGAGCCGCGCCTCGAGCGACTCCTCGTCAATGCGGAGTTCGCCGCCGAGAATGGACGCCGTGTACACGATGATGATGATCGGCCGGCCCGGGATAGGAGTAGATGTTCACCAGCCCGTCGAGCCTGACGTCGAGACCGGCCTCCTCGCGCGTCTCGCGCAGCGCCGCGGCCGTGACGGTCTCGCCGCGATCGACGTACCCGCCGGGGAACACCCACAGTCCATACCCGGGCTCGATCGCACGTCGCACCAGCACGATCCGGTCGTCGTCCGTCCGGACGATCGTGCCGACTGCAACTTTCGGATCGAGGTAGAACACGAAGCCGCAGGCGCGTGCAGACGAGCCGCTCGCGGATCGCCGGCTTTCAGCAGGCGTGGCTCGAGCATGCCGCCGCACGCCGGGCAGTGTCGGTACGGCGGCTCGGTCGTCGGCACGGTTGATTGTCCCGCATATAATTCGCATATGTCGATTTTGAAGATCGCGCGCATGGGGCATCCAGTGCTGCGCGCGAAAGCCCGTGCGCTGCATCCGTCGGAGATCCGCAGTCCGAAGATCCAGCAGCTCATCGACGACATGTTCGAGACGATGAAGGAGTACCAGGGAGTCGGGCTGGCGGCGCCGCAAGTGCACGAGAGCCTGCGTATCTTCGTTGCCGGCTTCCCGCCGGTCGTACGCGACGACGACGACGATGATGCGAGATGATGACGAGGACGAGGAAGACGTGCCGCAGATGGCGATCATCAATCCGGAAATTGAAGTCGTCACGCGCGAAGTGGTCGAAGACTGGGAAGGCTGCCTGAGCATCCCGGACATTCGCGGCCGTGTCCCCCGTGCGCGCCAGATCAGCGTCCGCGCGTACGACCGGATGGGCAAGAAGATCGAGATCCAGGCGTCCGGCTTCACTTCACGCGTGATCCAGCACGAAACCGATCATCTCGACGGCGTCCTCTTCTTCGATCGAATGAAGACGTTCCAGTCGCTGACGTTTCTCGACGAATACGGCCGCTACTGGACGGGACGGAAGGGGGACTGACGCGGGATTCGGGATCCGGGTTCGGGATCCGCGGGTTCGGCCGACTTCCGCCTGAAGGCGGAAGCTACAGGCACTATCGACTTCCGCCTGAAGGCGGAAGCTACAAGGCACTATCGACTTCCGCCTGAAGGCGGAGCTACACGTTGGCACGCTCTAAGATTGTTCCCGCTTGCGTTCGAGCGCCCTCTCCGAGTTCAGCCTCTCGAGCTCCACGGTCGAGTGATCGACGAACCGCATCGACGCCGCGATCGCGCGGTGCCCGGCGCGGTCGGCGATGAGCGTGTGCATCTGCTGGCACACACGGCGATACGCCGGGTGGCCTTGCGGCGCGGTCCTCAGCTCGAGCAGGTGCATCGCTTCCCGTGCGTTCATCTCCATGTAGAACCTGACCCGATACGCCATCGCGACGGCGTACGGCGCGACCTGCTTCAATCCCGCCGCGACGATCGCGTCGTGCAGGTCGGCGGAGCCGTCCATCGTGCGGTTCCAGTCGTCGCGCGCCGATGCTTCTGAAATCGCCTCCGGCTCGGTGTAGCCATGCCGCGGCGTAAGCGGCTGCCATTCGAGCGTGAGCAGGCGATGGCGCTGGAGGTCGCGGAACGCGCCGTAGTCGGTCAGCACGTCGAAGCGGTACGCGGTCCGTTCGAAGGCGCGCCCGGGACGATGGCGACGGTTGGTGCGGTCTCCGGTGTAGGCGCGAAGAACCGCGACGCGTTCGTCAGCCGGCATCCGGCGCGCGATCGCGAGGAGCTGGTCGTCGGGAAGATCGGAGACGGCGTAGAGTGCCGCCGCGACAATCTTGATTTCGCCGTCAGGGTCGAAATCGGTCAGCGTGACTTCGCCGCGCGCCTCGGGCTCGGCCGCCGGGAAGCGCGGCGGCGATGTCGTCCATGCCGCTTCGCGCCGCGGCGAGGTACTCGCTCCAGCGACCGCCGCGGTCGGGTTGATCCACCCGGGTCAGGAACGCCGGGAATCACCTTGCGCAGCTCGATCAGCATCTCGTCCGCGCACGCGCGGACTTCGCTCAGCGCACTCGCGCGCATGCGCAGCAGCAGCGATTCGAACGCCTGGCCGGTCCCGTAGATGCCGACGTTCGACTGCGTCGCGGCCGGGAGCATGCCGCGCAACGTGTCGAGCGCCTTGGCGCGGATCGCGGCGCGGTGCACGCCTTCTGAATCCGCCGGCGCCTTCGGATAGCGACGCTCGAAGTGGGCCTGCAAGTGCCGGGATCCACTTCGCGTAACGCTCGAACGCCTCGTCCATCGTGCGCACGTAGCGATCGCGCAGCTCCCCCTGTTCGAGCTCCGCGGGCACGTGATAGCGCCATCGGCCGTGCAGCCGGTCGGTGTAAGGCACGTAGCGGGTGGATTGCTCGAGGTAGGCCATCAGCCGTCCCCACTCGAGCACCTTGGTCAGGATGTTCGAGACGTACTCGCACGCGATATGTGCGCCGCCGAGTTGCGCGACCGAGTCGTCGCCGTAGTCGGAGAACACCTTTGCGTACAGCTTTTCGGCGCGCGCGATCGCCGCGCCGCCTTCGACGATCGGCCCGGCGCCAGCAGCCGGTGGCTCGGCCACCTTCTCCGCGAACTCGTCGAGAAACAGCCGCCGCAGCGACTTGGCCGAGCGTGAGTACCGCGCGAAGAGCGCCCCCTTGACCGTTTCGGGCAGGTTCGTCGAGCGCGAAGACGTGTCCATCGAGATTGGTGAAGTACGGGGCGAGACGCGCGCGCTCGTCGCTGGTGAATTCTTCTGCGGGCACGCGCGAATTGTAGCTTGATAATAACGGGACGTGAGAGTCCTGCCCGCGCGCAACGCTTCCGAGTGGACTGGTCCGACCGGCAACAACACGTTCCTGTTGAGCGGATCGAGGCCGGCGCTCGTGGACGCCGGAGTCGGCCATCCCGACCACGTCGACGAGATCGCCGCGTGTCTTGCGGCGACAGACCTCGACCGCGTCCTCATTACGCACGGGCATCCGGACCACGCGTCGGGCGTGCCGGCGATCACGATGCGGTGGCCGAAGGTCGAGGTGCTGCGCTATCCGGATTTCGGGTCCGCAGCCAGTCCGCGCCGGTGACACCGAACTGCAGCCGGTTCACACCCCCGGCCACTCACCCGACCACGTGTGCTTCTTCGATCCCGGTTTCAGGGGATCTGTATTGCGGCGACCTCGTGCGGCGCGGCGGCACGCATCGTCATCCCGGCGAGTCGCGGTGGACACGTCGGGCAATATCTCGCCTCACTCGAGCGGGTGCAGGCGCTGAGTCCACGCCGGCTCCTGCCCGGCTCACGGCGAGATCATCGACGACCCGGTCACGATCATCGACGAATACATCGCCCACCGGCGAATGCGGGAGCAGCAGGTCCTCGATGCGCATGCGCGCAGGACGTTCGACCGCGGACGAAATCACCGCCGCGGTCTACGCCGGCCTGTCGCCCGCGCTTGCCGCCGCCGCTGCCGACACCGTGCTCGCGCACCTCCAGTATCTGGAGGAGACAGGTCGGGCGACTCGTGACGGCGTCAGATGGGCGCACAGGTAACGGGCGACGTGCTACGTGCTACGTGCGACGTGCTACGTGGACCCGGAACCCGGAACCCGGAACCCGGAACCCGGAATCATCCTCTCGTCCACCCTTTCGCAGGATTCTTCGGCCTCACGCGCTTCGACGTGTGCGGCGCGCCGTCGTGGCAGACGCGCTGGAGCTCCTCCAGGTACGACACGAACCGGCGCGTGCCCTCCGGGCTCAGGCGGCAGAGTGTCTGCGGTCGCTGGCGTTCGAAGCCTTTCCAGATTTCGATCAGGCCTGCGTTCCTGAGGACATCGAGATGACGGCTCAAATTGCCGTCGGTGAGGCCGCACAGTGCCTTCAGATCGACGAACAGCCGTCCTTCGCGCTGAGCCAGGAGCGAGGTCATGATCCCGAGCCGCGCGCGCTCGTGCATCGTGCGATCGAGTGCCTCGTAGGCGAAAGCGGCGGGGTTCTGAGTTCCGGGTTCGGGTTCCGGGCTCCGGGTTCGCGGTTCGGGGTTTCGGGTTCGGCGGTTCGCCTTGTCGCGATCCGGTGCGCGTCTTTGGTTTGCTTCTGCCGGGCATGATCCTGTGTCGTCGACGACGACCCTGCTACTTTGGACTACAGAGACAGGTCAGTCAACGGGTTGGCGGCGGGTCCGACGTTGACGTGTCGATTCGTCCGCGTAGTACGATGGACGGCATGAAGGGCTACGCCAATCCGGGGCTCCTCGTCACGCCGCGTGCACTTGCCGCCATGGTCGACCAGACGACGGCGACGCCGCGGCCGCTGGTGCTCGACCTGCGGCCGCCGGATGCGTACGTCGCCGGTCACGTTCCGGGCGCGATCCATCTCGACCTGTGGGGCGTGAGCCTGATCGACACTGACCCTGCGCCGCTCAAGGCCTTCATGTGGATGATCGAGCATGTCCTCGCGATCCACGGCGTCGAGGCCTCTACGCCGGTCGTCGTGTACGACGACCAGTCCGGCGTCCGCGCCGCCCGCGCATTCTGGTTCCTCGAATACCTCGGCCATCCGTCGGTGCAGATGCTCGACGGTGGGTTCAACGCCTGGATCGCGGAGGGACTCCCGGTCACGCGCGAGGCCGGGCCGGCGCGCACGAGCGAATGGACCGGCGTCCGCAACGATCAGAAGGTCGCCACCTGGCGGCAACTGCGCACCGCACTTGGTCGCGGCGAGACCGTCATCCTCGACACCCGCACGGACGGCGAGTACCTGGGCACGACCGTCCGCGCGAAGCGTGGCGGTGCGGTTCCTGGCGCCGTCCATATCGAATGGACTCGCAACCTCACGCCGTCCGGAGACTTCAAGCCCGCCGCCGAGCTGACCCAGATGTACACCGACGCCGGCGTGACGCCCGACCGCGAGGTCATTACGTACTGCCAGGGTGGTTACCGTGCCGCGCATTCGTACGTCGCGCTCCGTCTGCTTGGCTACCCGCGGATCCGCGTCTACGTCGGGTCGTGGAAGGAATGGGGCGACCGCGAGGAGCTGCCGATCGAAGTGCCGAAGCCGAATTGAACCGAACTGATAGCTGACAGCTGAAAGACTGACTTTATGAATTCCGTGATCGACTTCATCAACACCAATCGCGACCGCTACGTCGAGGAGCTCAAGGCGTATCTCGCCATCCCCAGCATCAGCGCGCTGCCGCAGCATGCCGACGACGTGCGCGCGTGCGCGAAGTGGACGGCTGACGAGATGCAGCGGATCGGACTGCAGAACGTGCGACTGGTCGACACGCCCGGATTCCCGGTCGTCTACGGCGACTGGCTCGGCGCGCCAGGGGCGCCGACGATCCTGTTTTACGGCCACTACGACGTGCAGCCTGTCGATCCGGTCGAACTGTGGGATTCGCCCCCGTTCGAAGCGACCGTCCGGGATGGTGAGATCTACGCGCGCGGATCCGCCGACGACAAGGGGCAGGTGTTCATGCACTTCAAGGCGATCGAGGCGCATTTGAAGCAGAACGGCCGGCTGCCGGTGAACATCCGGATCATCCTCGAGGGGGAAGAAGAAGTCGGCTCTGCGAACCTCGACAATTTCGTCAAGGCGCACAAAGACGAGCTCGCCGCCGACGTCGTCGTCATCTCCGACTCGCCGATGTTCGATCGCGGCATCCCCTCGATCTGCTACGGCCTGCGCGGGCTGGTGTACTTCCAGATCGATCTGCGCGGCACGAAGAGCGATCTCCATTCGGGTTCGTTCGGCGGCGCCGTCGCCAACCCGAACATGGTGCTGGCGCAGATTCTCGCGCAGATGAAGGATCGGAGCGGCAGAATTAAGATTCCCGGCTTCTACGATGCCGTGCGGGACTTGACACCGGAAGAGCGCGAACAGTGGAAGCGGTTGCCGTTCAGCGAACGGCGCTATGCGAAGGAGCTCGGCGCACCTAAGCTGTTCGGCGAGAGCGGCTACTCGACGCTGGAGCGCGTCTGGGCGCGTCCAACCTTCGAGGTCAACGGTTTGCTCGGCGGATTCACGGGAGAAGGCGCGAAGACTGTCATTCCGGCGGTGGCGATGGCGAAGGTCAGCATGCGGCTCGTGCCCGACCAGGATCCTGACAAGATCGCGCAGCAGTTCGAGGACTACGTGAAGAAGGTTGCGCCGAAGAGCGTCGAGGTCAAGGTGACGCGCATGCACGGCGGCAAGCCGTGGATGACGGAGTTCGACAATCCATTCGTGCAGGCCGCCGGCCGTGCGATTGAGAAGGGCTTCGGCAAGGAGCCGGTGTTCAATCGCGAAGGGGGATCGATCCCGGTGGTGGCGACGTTCCAGGAAATTCTTGGCCTGCCCTCAGTGCTCTTCGGTGTGGGGCTGCCGGACGAGAACGCCCACGCGCCGAACGAGCGGCTGGACCTCGGGAATTTCCACGGCGGGATCATCGCGTCGGCGTATCTCTACGACGAGATTGCCAAGACTCGGAGTTAAGGGGTTCTGCTGGGTTCTGCTGGGCTCTACCGGGTTACGGCTGGGTTCCACCGGGTTCTACCGGGTCCTACCGGCAAGGAATGAGTCGCCGAATGGGTGAGTTGCCTCCGGCGGGGGCCATCCAACTCCGGTCCGCCGGAGTTTTCGAACGCTGGGGCTCAACAGGGATCACCTCCAGTTCGCGATCTCCAGCCTGTCAGTTGCCGAAGCGTTCACTCCATCGGAACGGAATCTGCTGCGCGAGGGGAGTGCCCTTGCGCCACCCGCGGCCCGGAAACCCCGGAACTGTTGGCTACGCTGAACTTCAGCGGCTGCCGGACGCCTCTCGCCGCTGCGCAGCCGAGCGCCCCCCTCCATTCAGCCGGAGTCTGCCGGGTCGATTTCCGAACGCCGTCGCCCGATGTCTGTCCAATCTGACGGACGCCGCTCGGATGACGACCGGCCCGTCGTGCGAGCTATCCAACGCCTTCCGGAGAAGCCGTATGCGTTCCCTCGCCGCCCCGCGCCGCTCCCGCGTCCCCGCCATCAGCGCACTGCTGCTCGCCTGTTCTTGCCCGGCGCTCTGGTTGGTCCTGTCGGCGCAAGCCGCGCCGCCAGCTCCGGGCGCGCCGCTTGCGCTGGTCTCGACCGCGTGGCCGCCGTTCACCAATCCGCCCGGGCAGCCGCGGATCGCGCTCGACCTCGTCGAGGCGGCGCTCGCACGCATCGGCGTCAGCGCGAAAACGGCGATCGTCAGCGCGCCGCAATTCACCCCCGCACTCGAGTCCGGGCTGTTCGACGGCAGCGCGGCGGCGTGGAAGGATCCGGACCGCGAGCGCACATTGCTCTTCTCGCGTCCGTACCTCGAGAACCGTCTCGTGCTCGTCGGGCGCCACGGCGCAGACGTATCGGCCCAGGCGCTCGGCGATCTAAAGGGAAGAAAGGTGGCGATCGTCGAGGGCTACTCGTACGGTGATGCGATCGACAGCGCCGGGGCCGTATGGGTCCGCTCGCGCGGGGAAGAGGACAGCCTCGCGCAACTGCTCAGCGGCGGCGTCGACTACACGCTGATGGACGAGCTCGTCGTCCACTACATCGTCAGCAACTACCCCACGCAATCGGGTGCACGGCTGCAGATTGGCACGACGCCGCTGGTCGTGCGCGAGCTGCACCTGGCGATATTGCGGTCGCACCCCGATGCACAGGCGATTGTCGATCGCTTCAACGCGCAGCTTCCCGCCATGATTGCCGACCGCACCTACCATCGGCTCCTGCACGTCGATTGGATTCTCGCCGATGCCGACGGCGACGGCGTGCTCGAATATGTGCCCCAGAGCGATCGCCCCGGACCGTCGGAACCGCAGCGCGCCTACACCCTCTTCACCCCGCCCGCAGCGGGACCGGACACACCGGTCAAACCCCGCTTCTTCGTCGGCGGGAACATTTACAGCGAATGGGCGAGCGTGCCCGACAACTACAAGGACAACACTTCTGATCGACCTGATTCACGCCGCTCGACCGGTACGATCTTCAAATTCGTCTGGTGAGCTGCCGCGTTCCCGCTGACGCGCATCAATCCGATTGCTAATCCAGCCTTCGCGCGATGACATCGGCGGTGCTCAAAGTCGTTCCTCGATGCGCCCTGCCATTCCTCTCGTCTCATCGCTGGCGTTCAATACGGCCACGTCCAGTTGACGATCTCCGGCCGGTCGGCGCCGTGCTCGTGCGCGTAGTTCAGGTTGTCGATGATCGCGTTCCGCATTTCCTCTTTCAGGTGCGACGCCTTTACGCGCAGCCTCGGCACCCGATCGATGACGTCGATGACCAGGTTGAAGCGAGACGTCTCGTTCAGCATCGCGAGCTCGAGCGGAGTGTTGATATTGCCTTTCTCCTTGTAGCCCCGGACATGCAGGTTCGCGTGCCCTTTGAAGCGGTACGAGAGCTTGTGGATCAGCCAGGGATAGCCGTGGAAGTTGAAGATGATCGGCTTGTCCGTGGTGAACAGGCTGTCGAACTCGCGTTCCGTTGAGCCATGGGGATGCTCGGACGCCGGCTGCAGCTTGAACAGATCCACCACATTGACGAATCTGAGTTTCAGATCCGGCACGCGCTCGCGCAGGATGGCCGCAGCGGCCAACGCTTCCATCGTGGCGACGTCGCCGCAGCAGGCCAGCACGACATCCGGTTCCTCGCCCGCATCAGTACTGGCCCGCGGCCAGATGCCGAGACCCTTGGTGCAGTGCGCCACCGCCTCCCCTATCGTCGTGAACTGCAGGTGTTTCTGCTTGTCGGCGACGATGACGTTGATGTAGTCGGTGCTGCGCAGACAATGGTCGGCCACCGACAGCAGCGTGTTGGCGTCCGGCGGCAGGTACACGCGGGTGACGGATGGACCCTTGTTGGTCACCAGGTCGATGAACCCCGGGTCCTGATGTGAGAAGCCGTTGTGGTCCTGGCGCCAGACGGTGGACGACAGCAGGATATTTTCCGACGCGACCGGAACCCGCCACGGCACGTGGTTCTTGCTGATGTCGAGCCATTTCGCGTGCTGGTTGAACATGGAATCGATGACGTGCGCGAACGCCTCATAGGTGTGGAAGAACCCGTGACGCCCGGTGAGCAGGTAGCCCTCCAGCCAGCCGACCAGCGTGTGCTCCGAGAGGATCTCCATCACCCGCCCATCGCGCGCGAGCTCGCCGCCGTCGGCGTCCTCGGGCAGCAGGTCCGCCATCCAGGTTTTCTTGCTCGCCTCGTACAACGCCTGGAGCCGGTTGGAGGCGGTCTCGTCGGGGCCGAACACGCGGAAGCTGGTCGGGTTGTTTTTCATGACATCGCGGAGGTACTCGCCGAGCGGCTTGGTGTTCTCGTACATCGCCGTGCCCCGCGAAGACACCTCGACGGCGTAGCTGCGGAAATCGGGCAGCTTGAGCGGCTTGCGCAGCAGCCCCCCGTTCGCGTGCGGATTGGCGCTCATACGCCGGTGCCCCGTGGGCGACAGCGCCCGGAGATGCGGCACGAGCCGGCCGTCGGCGTCGAACAGCTCCTCGGGCCTGTAACTGCGCATCCAGTCCTCGAGGAGCTTCAGGTTCGCCGGATTGTCCCGCACGTCGGCAAACGGCACCTGATGCGATCGCCAGGACCCTTCGACCTTGTGTCCCTTGATCTCCTTCGGACCGGTCCACCCTTTCGGCGAGCGCAGCACGATCATCGGCCAGCGCGGACGGACGACCTCGTTCGACGTGCGCGCGGCCTTTTGCTGCGCCCGTATGTCGCCGATCGCCTGCTCCAGCGTGTCCGCCATCTTCTGATGCATCTGGGCGGGATCGGCGCCCTCCACGAAGTACGGGGTGTAGCCGTAGCCGACGAACAGCGCTTCGAGCTCCTCGTGACTGATGCGGGCCAGGACCGTGGGATTGGCGATCTTGTAGCCGTTGAGATTGAGGATGGGCAACACCGCACCATCCCGTAAGGGGTTGAGGAACTTGTTCGAATGCCAGGCGGCCGCGAGCGGTCCGGTTTCCGCTTCGCCGTCACCGACGACGCAGGCGACGATCAGATCGGGGTTGTCGAGCGCCATCCCGTAGGCGTGTGAAAGACTGTAGCCAAGCTCGCCGCCTTCGTGAATCGAGCCCGGGGTTTCGGGCGTGACGTGGCTGCCGATGTGACCGGGGAAGGAGAACTGCTTGAAGAACTTCCGCATCCCGTCCGCATCCTCGCTCTTGTCCGGATAGATCTCGGAATACGTCCCTTCGAGATAGGCCGGCCCGAGCACGCCCGGCGCCCCGTGACCCGGTCCGGCCACGAAGACCACGTCGAGATCGTGTTTGACGATCAGTCGGTTCAGGTGCACCCATACGAACGAGAGCGCCGGGCTGGCGCCCCAGTGGCCGAGGAGCCGGTGCTTCACGTGCTCGGTTCGCAACGGCTCTTTCAGGAGGGGATTGTCTTTCAGGTAGATCATGCCCACCGACAGGTAGTTGCATGCGCGCCAGAACCCATCCATCAGTTCCAGCTCGTCGGTCGCGAGCGGCGTCTCGTCAGCGGTGAGCGCGTCGAGTTCCTTCGATAGCAGTTGTGCCACGCGAGTTCTCCAATCAGGCAGTCCCGGGCAGGGCGAGAGCCAAAGCTGCGACGGATCGCGCCTCGACCACATAGGCAAGATGGTCGACCGTCGGAGCCGTGTCCCAGTGATAGATGTCGTCCGGTGAGGCGCGAGCCGTATCGATACACCGCCGCCACCGCTGCGAATGTCCGGCGGCAACGGGCGGTATCTCGAACGTCAGTGGCTCCCGGTAGGCATTGAGCATGACGTGGAGGAGAAAGCGCCCGCGCAGGCTTCGCAGCGTGAACGCCAGCGAATGCGAGGAGTCGCCCCAGTCCGGGCGCCCGAGCTCCACCCCGTGCCAGACGATTTGCGACCGGCGCAGCAGCTCATTGAGACTGAGAACGGCTTCTTCCGCGACGACATCCCGGCGCTGACGAAAGGCGTTCAACATCTTGACGAACCGGTGGATGTCCGGATGCTTCTGCAGCAACGTCCAGTCGAACCAGCTGATGTCCCCGTCGTGGCAATAGGCGTTGTTGTTGCCACGCTGGGTCCGCCGCACCTCGTCGCCCATCAGCAGCATCGGAGTGCCGGCCGCGATCATCGTCAGCGCCATGAAATTCTTGACCTGGCGGTTGCGCAGCGCCTCGACAGCCGGATCGCCGGTTGGCCCTTCCGCACCACAGTTCCAGCTCAGGTTGTCGTCGGACCCGTCGCGGTTGTCCTCGCCGTTTGCCTCGTTGTGCTTGCGGTCGTACGAGACCAGATCGTTGAGGGTGAAGCCGTCATGGCAGGTGACGAAGTTGATGCTTTGCTCGGCTTCTCGTTCTTCGTGCCCGTACATGTCCGGGCTGCCCAGCAACCGGGTCGCCAGGCGCGGGACTGAGTCGTTGTCGCCCTTCACAAAGCGCCGTACGTCGTCCCGGAATCTTCCATTCCACTCCTGCCAGCTGTCGCCGACGAAGTTGCCCACCTGGTAGAGACCGGCGGCATCCCACGCTTCCGCGATCAGCTTGGTTCCGGCGAGGAGAGGATCGGACTCGATGTCCCAGAGGATTGGCGGATTGGGCACGGGCTGGCCGGCCTCGTCGCGCGCCAGAATCGACGCAAGGTCGAAGCGGAAGCCGTCGACATGCATCTCGGTCACCCAGTAGCGCAGGCTGTCCTGGATCAGCCGCCGCACTATCGGCTGATTGGCGTTCAGGGTATTCCGACAACCGGTGTAGTCGGCGTACTGGGACTTGTCCTCCTGCAGGATGTAATAGAACTCGTTGGCAAGGCCGCGATAGCACAGCGTCGGCCCATCTGCGCCGCCTTCGGTGGTGTGATTGAAGACGACGTCGAGGATCACTTCAAGTCCCGCGCGATGGAGCGCCTTGACCATGTCCCGGAACTCATCGAGGACGCCGAGCGGGTCCTTCCGCGAACTGTACGCATGATGCGGCGCGAAGAAGGAGACGGGCTGATAGCCCCAATAATTCGGTCGGCCTCCCGGTGCATCGTGAGGGTCGAACTGAAACACCGGCAACAGCTCGATCGCGGTGACCCCCAGGTCTTTCAGGTAAGGGATCTTCTCGATCAATCCGGCGTATGTCCCTCTCTTTGCGGGCCGGACGCCCGAGCTCTCATGCCGCGTGAACCCGCGCACGTGGAGTTCGTAGACGATGGTTTCGGCGAAGGGCCGCTTGAGCGGCTGATCCCCTGACCAGTCATAACCGCCGGGATCGGCGACGACGCTCTTCATCGCGACGGCGGCGTTGCCCCCCGGCCGGGTCGCGGCCATGCGGTCGTAGCGGTCGGGAACCGCGATGGCGAGCCCGTATGGATCGAGAAGGACCTTCTCGGCATCGAACCGGAGTCCACGTTGTGGTGCGAGCGGTCCATGCGCGCGGTACGCGTAAACCTGGCCAGGCGAGAGACCGGGCACAAACGCATGCCAGTAGTGGTACGTCCGGTGGCCCTTCGCCGCGAGCGGGATGATGCGGGCCGGCTCCGTGGCTCCGGCGCCATCGAACAACAGCAGCTCGATTTGTGTGGCGTTCTTCGAGAACACACTGAAGTTGACGCCGCCGGCGAGAGCCGACGCACCCAGCGGCGCGCTCGAGCCGCTCTCGGCAACCCGCGTGCTGGCCGCGTCGACGACGATAGTGGCCATGCCTCAACTCCGCACTGGTGCGATCGGACTGATGTTCCAGATATCACGGCAGTAGTCGCGAATCGACCGGTCCGACGAGAATCGCCCGACCCGCGCGCAGTTCAGGATCGACATGCGCGTCCAGGCCGTCTGGTCGCGATACGCATCGCTCACGCGTTGCTGGCAGTCGACGTAGGCCTGGTAGTCGGCGAGCAGCAGGTAGTCGTCGCGCGTGAGGAGCGCGTCGGTGAGTGGGCGAAAGAGGTCGCGATCGCCGTTGGAGAAGGCCCCATCTGCGATCTGGTCGATGGCCTCGCGAAGTTCGGCGTTCGACTCGTAGAACCGGCTCGGCGTGTAGCCGGTTCGCTTGAGATCGTCGACCTGATCTGCCGTCAAGCCGAAGAGAAAGAAGTTGTCGGGGCCGACGGCGTCGCGAATTTCGATATTGGCCCCGTCCAACGTACCGATGGTGAGCGCGCCGTTCATCGCGAATTTCATGTTGCCGGTGCCCGAGGCCTCTTTCCCCGCCGTCGATATCTGTTCCGACAGGTCAGCCGCCGGGTACACCCGGTGGCTGTTCTTGACGTTGAAGTCGGGCAGGAACGCGACCTTGAGCACATCGGACACCCTTCGATCCTGGTTGATCACGGCCCCCACGGCGTGAATCAGCTTGATGATTAGCTTGGCCATGCGGTATCCCGGCGCCGCCTTGCCGCCAAAGACCGCGGTGCGTGGTGTTACCCCGGCGGTGGAGGTCCGCAGCAGGCGGTTGTAGAGCGTGACCAGGTACAGCACCATCAGGTGCTGACGCTTGTACTCGTGCAGCCGCTTCACCTGGATGTCGAAGAGCGATGCCGGATCCACGGCGATACCTGAGCGTTCTTTGATCAAGGCGGCCAGCACACGCTTGTTGTTGGCTTTGACCTCTCGCCAGTCCCGTTGGAAGCCGGCGTCGCCGGCCAGTGGCTCGATCTTCTGCAGCCCACCTTCGAGGTCCGAGATCCATCGGTCCCCGATGTGCCTGGTGATTAACGCGCTCAGTGTCGGATTGCTCAGGACGAGCCAGCGCCGCGGCGTGACGCCGTTGGTGACGTTGAGGAACTTGTCCGGCGTCACAGTGTAGAAGTCTCGCAGGACGGTCTTCTTCAGCAGATCCGTGTGCAGGGCCGCGACCCCGTTGATCGCATGGCTGCCCACGCTCGCCAGATGCGCCATGCGCACGTACCCGCCGCCGTTTTCGTCGATCAGCGAGAGCCGTCCGGGCAGTTGATCGTCCCCCGGAAACCGCTGCCGCACGTCGTCCAGGAAGCGGCGGTTGATCTCATGAACAATCTCGAGGTGCCGCGGCAGGAGCGAGCCGAAGAGCGACAGCGGCCACTTCTCGAGGGCTTCCGCCAGCAGCGTGTGATTGGTGTACCCACACGTTCGTTGTGTGATCGTCCACGCCTGGTTCCAGTCCATGAAGTGCTCGTCTACGAGCAGCCGCATCAGCTCGGCAACGGCGATGGACGGGTGCGTGTCGTTCAACTGCGCGGCCCAGCATGAGTCAAACTCCGAGAGCGGCTTTTGTCGCAACAACTGGAGCCGAATCATGTCCTGAAGAGAGCAGGAGACGAAGAAGTACTGCTGCGACAACCGCAGTTGTTTGCCGACGTCGGGCTCGTCGTTTGGATACAGTACTTTCGAGATTGTCTCGGATGCGACCTTCTGGTGTACGGCGCCGTAGTAGTCACCGACGTTGAACGCGTCGAAATCGAAGGATTCCGCGGCTTCCGCCTTCCACAACCGCAAGAGGTTCGTGGTCGGCACCCGGTAGCCCGGAATCGGCGTGTCGTAGGCGACGCCCTTGATCACTGTCTCGGGCAGCCACGTGACCCGATACCGACCGTCCGCGTCGACCGAGGCTTCAGTGTGACCGCCAAACCCGACCTCGCACGTGATCTCCGAGCGCACGATCTCCCATGGGTTGCCGAAGCGCAGCCACTTGTCGGTCAGCTCCACCTGCCAGCCGTCGCGAATCGCCTGGTCGAAGATCCCGAACTCGTAACGGATGCCGTAGCCGATGGCGGGGACGTTGAGGGTCGCCAGCGAGTCCATGTAACATGCCGCCAGCCGCCCGAGTCCGCCATTGCCGAGGCCCGGCTCCTCCTCCTGTTCCAGAATGTCGGACAGATTTTGTCCGACGCCGGACAACGCTTGCTGCGCCGCCTCCCAGATGCCGAGCGCGATCAGGTTGTTGCCGAGGTGGGGACCGGTCAGGAACTCGGCCGAGAGATAGGCGACCACCTTGTTCGCGGCACGGGGTGCGGCAATCCCTTCCACCGTCCTGACATAACGGTCCAGCATGCGGTCTCGGACCGTGTAGGCCAGCGCCATATACCAGTCGTTGGGCGTGGCATGCTGCGGCGTCTTGGCCTGGAGGCAGTGCAGGTTGTCGATCAGCGCCTGACCGACCGCAGCTGCATCGAGTCCCGTGCGAACCGTCGATCGCGCGCTCCTCTTTGCCGAAGTCTCAGGGGCACGCACGGCCGCGGGTTTCATTCCGATCCCTCCTTGGTCGTCAAGGCGGCAAGGCACGCGGACGGACCGGCGGCCCGCGATTGACAGTCGGGCGAACGTCCCGCGCATGCGCGTGTCGGTCGCCCGTGGTTCTCAGCACCAGCCGTGCCAAAGCGCACTCTTTGCACTTACGCGTCGACAGGCCCGGCGGGGTGAGGCCCCCCCGGCAATGCGGAGGCTGCACGGAATGCCGGAGCCGCGATACGAGCGCCGGGTGCGATCCGCAGTCTCATCGAGTTGTCCACGTGGCACGTGGCACGTCGCAGGTCGCACGTCGACCGGCGGAGCGCTGTTTGCCAACGGGACGATCAGGGGGTTCACGCGATGCAGTTCCCAGCGACCTGGTGCGGCGTTGAACGCGCCGAAATGCGCCCGAAACGATCGTCGTCGGTTCAGGCTACATTTCGGCACTCACTCTGGTTGACCTGCGCGACTACCCTTCTAGCTCTGGAGATCGCCGGGGCGCCGGTTCGCGGGCAGGGGCAGCCTCCGCTTCCCGAGCGCCTCGATTCGTACATCAGCAGTTACGTCAAGCTGACATCCAAGGAGCAGACACGACTCCTCGCCGGAGAGCCAGTGACGCGGCTGCTGGACGTCGACCCGTCGAAGGAAGTCGCGATCTTCGGCGCGGTGTGGGTGAACGCGCCGATCGCCCGCTACGTCTCCGCCGTGCGTGACATCGAGTCCTTCGAGACCGGGGACAATTTCCTCGTCACGAAACGGATCAGCAACCCGCCTCGACTCGAAGACTTCGACAAGCTGACCCTTCCGCCGGACGACATCTCCGACTTGAAGACGTGCAAGGTCGGCGACTGCGAGTTGAAACTGGGCGCGTCGGCGTTGACGCGCATTCAACAGGAGACCGACTGGTCGAAACCAACGGCGGGTGCCGATGTCGAACGAGCCGTCAGGAAGCTGGCCCTCGAGTACGTCACCGGGTATCTGGAGGGCGGAAACAGCCGGTTGGCGCAATATCGTGACACCGAGCGCCCGACATTCGTCGCTCGCGAGTTCGAGGCGATGGTCAACGAAATGCCGTCACTGACCAACTACCTGACTGGTCTGAAAACGTACCTCCTCGGCTACCCGAAGGCGACGCTGCCGAAGTCAGAGTCATTTCTCTACTGGCAGGATGTCAAGTTCGGTCTGAAGCCGACCATTCGCATCAATCACCTCACGATTGTTGACCAGCAGAGCCATGTCGCCGTGGTCTCGAAGATGTTGTACGCCAGCCACTACTTCTGGACGGCGATTGAACTGCGGGTGCTGGTTCCGGATCCTGCGCGCGGGGAAGGATTCTGGTTCGTCAACGTGAATCGCAGCCGCTCGGATGGCCTCAGCGGTTTTACCGGCTCGATGATCCGGGGCAGGGTGCGCGATGAGACAGAAAAGGGTATGGAGTCAGCGCTGAAGAGGACCAGGACGCGGATGGAGCGCTGAGGGCCGCGCGCCGTTTCCGTTGGCGTCCAGTTTCACGACGAGCCCCTTGACAGCATTGTCGTCACCGTCGAGAAAGCGGGCGCAGAAGTCCGTGGCTCCGCCGGCGTTGATGATTGCGGCCCGGATCACGTTCGGTCCTTGTTTCAGCGTCACTCTCTTCGACACCCCATCGTCGATGACGGTCTGCCGATCGTTGTAGATGCCGATCACTTCCTCGCCGTTGAGCCACCAGATCGATGCCGCATTCGAGCCGATCGCCAGTCGGACGTTGGGCATGTCCCGCGGCGCGACGACGACGGTGACGGCCCAGAAGAGGACGTTCGAGGTCGGCTTGTTCAGCCCGGACGCGAAGTGAAACAGGTTGACGTTGTACGCGCTCGTATCGACGGCGTGCCACGTCAGAGACTCGTCGCCGACGGTCATCGTGTCGCGGTCATGCGGTATCACGGTGAACTGATTGGGGAAGTACTCCTTCTTCACCACCGCCTGCACGGCGCTGTCCGTGAGTTGGGGGGCTACACGAATGGGCTCGAGGATCAGCCAACGCTGAACGAAGCCGGCGAGGTCTGGAGCGCCGGGCGCTGATTCCGGGCTCACGCGCGAAGATGCGGGACCGCGCGTTTTGGCCGGCTGCTGCCGCGCATCACCCGTCGACGCCGCTCCGCTGAGGATAGCGGCCGTACCGAGCACGGACAGGATCGCGTTGCGGCGTGTCTTCATACGTGTCAGGAGTCCGGTCACGGCGTCGCGATGGACCAGCGCTGCCGATCGCTGTCAGGCCGGAACTTCGAAAGCGTCGGCGAGCTGCTGCCGACAGCGGAGAGCGCCAGCGGCTCCGGGGAATTCGGAACCGCCTTCGGCATCACTCGATACGTGCCGTCGGTGAGCTGATCGATGCGCCACAGTTGTTCAGGTCCACCGGTGAAGGCGGGCAGGACCACCAGCTCGGCGTCCCCGGTGGCCGCGAGCGCGCGGTCGGTGCCCGCAATCGTGATCTTGAAAAACGACGAACCCGGATAGCCGCCGGCATTGGCAACCGGGGTGAACGTCCACTTCTGTTGCGCCTGGACCATGTAGGGCGCCATGCGCACGTTGACAGTGCCGGCCGGCCAGTTGGCGCTGACTTGTGCGGCGTCCTGCGCAGGGACGGGCGGGATAGGCACGGGATCACCGCCGCCGCCACGCCCGCCTCGCCCGCGTCCGCCGCCAACCGGCACACCCTGCACGGCCATTTCGAGCGCAGTACCCGTCCGCGCGGACTGGATTTCGTAGGTGCCGGCGGGGAGGTTATCGCCCGCGACCGGCCAGCCATCGCGCCAGAGGAGCGGACGAATGTCGAGCACGCTGGCGCCGCCACGATCGAGGTCCGACTCGTAGTGGCAGGAAAATTTCTGCACGCCGTCGCCGAGATCGATCAGGCCGAAGTGTCCGGGGCCGATATGACGGCCACTCGAGCCGGCAAACAGCTTCCCGCCGCCCCGGATCATGTCGACGCCCATATTGTCGACGAACGGACCGGTCACCTTCTTTGATCGGCCCATGCGGATGTTGTAGCTGGAATTGCCGCCGGCGCAGCATGACCCGTGAGTGACCAGCAGGTAGTACCAGCCGTCACGAAAAATCATGATGGACGCTTCGGAGTTGATCGCGATGTTGACCGGCTTCAGCTCGGGGTGGAGACGCTTGCCGGTTTTCGGATCCAGTTCGACGAGTCGGATGTAGCCGAAGTACGAGCCGTAAGTGAGCCACAGCGTTCCGTTCGTCGGATCGCGAAGCACGCCAGGATCGATCGCGTTGCTGTCCTCGACGCCGTCGGACCAGACGATCGGACCGCCATCCTCCCACTTGTAGTCCGGCGATCCTGGATCGAGGGTCTTTCCGATCAGCAGGCCGATCGCCGACTTGGGTTGAGTCCCCGGGGCGGAGTAGTACAGGAAGTAGCGGTCGCCTGCACGAATGATATCCGGCGCCCAGCTGTTGTTGCCGCCGCGTGCGATCACTTCCGGTCCAGGACGCCCGCCAGGCACGGCCTGCATGACCGATCCGGTGCGCCGCCACGTCCATCCGTCATCGGAGACGAAGGCGGGTAGTCCGTTGCCGGTGGCGTAGACGTAGAACTTTCCGTCGGCCTGGATCACGGTCGATGGATCGTGCATCCCGGGCTGGCCGTCGAGGGCGAACGCCGGCGCCACGAGCACAAGGAACGCCGCGGCGATACACCGGGGTTTCATGACCACTCCACGATCGTTCTCTCCGCGCCGGCCATGAGCGTCAGCGTTTCGCCGCTTCGAATGACAGCGTTCGGCTGAAAAATGGCATGACGTGGTCCTGGAAGCGAACCGCGACATGGCTCGTGTGCGTACCGGAGTAGATCTCGAAATCGTGCTTGATGCCGTAGTTGTTCAGCACGTCGTGCAGTTTGCCGGTGTCGACCTTGAGATTGTCCTGGTCACCGACGTCGATCGCGATCGCGCGGTACTGTCGCAGGTTCTGGATGTACTGATCGATGAATGCGAGCGGCGCGTTGGCCGCCCACCGTGCCAGCACAGACTGCTGGTTCGGGCCGATCGGCAGGTCGAGATAGAGCGGCGGGTTGTTCGGATTCGGCGACCACGCCGCTGCCGACGCCAGCTGCGCGCGCAGCCCGAAGGGCAGCTTGGCGGAGTCTTCGGCAGACTTGACGGCAGTCAGCGCCTCCTCGTTCGCCGGATTCGCCGGGCCAGCGCCCCGTGCGGAGAGACAGCACGGGCTCATGATGTAGAGGCTGCCGAAGACGTCCGCATGCTTCATCCCGACGCGACTCGCGCCATAGCCGCCCATCGAGTGGCCGACGAGCCCGCGGCTGTTGCGGTTCGCAATCGTCCGGTAGTGCGCGTCGATGTAGCTCACCACGTCGCGGGCAATGAAGGTCTCGAAGTCGCCGGTCGTCGCCGAGCTCGAGTACATCGATCCGTTGTGCACCGTCTTGGAGTCGGGCAGCACGACAATCATCTCTTTCGCACCGAGAGCGAACGCGCCTTCGATCGTCTGCGGCACGTGGATCTCCTGCGACCATTGCTCGGCACCGATCGAGTAGCCGTGAAGCGCGTACACAACCGGGTAGCGGCGGCCCCGTTCGCGGGCGTAACTGGGCGGCAGAAAGACGAGGACGGCGCGGTCGACGGCGTCCCCTTCCAGGTTGCCTTCGAGCGCCTTGCCGTGGATCGTGATGCGCTCGGCGGCGACAGGGTGCGCCCCGGCGACGACGTCCGGCACTGTGGTCTTGACCTGACCGATCCCGACCGTCGACGCCAGCATGACGATGAACGCCGTCGCCGTCCAGCGCTGCGCTGCCTTGTTGAACAATGTCGTGCTCCCACGCGCGATAGACAGGTCCGGTGCCCGCCGAACCCCGAACCCCCGAACCCCGAACCCCCGGATCCCGAGTCCCGAATCCCGAGTCCCGAATCCCGAGCCCCGCGTCAGTACTACTTGAACAGCCGCGGGGCGAAATCGTTCAGAGCCCGTCTCCAGGTCAGCCACTCGTGAGCGGTGCCGGGCGATTCGAAGTAGACGTTGTGGATACCGGCCGTCGTCAGCGCGTCGCTGAACGTCTTGGTGCCCGGCCCTTCAACCGAGCCGATGCCGAGGAACAGCACCTTGATCTTGCTGTTGAAGACCGAGGGTTCAGCAAAGGCGCCGTTGCAGGTCGTCTTCGGATCGAACGTGGCTGCTCCGCGCCCGAAGCCGCCACAGTTGCCGCTGAAACCACCCAGGTACGCGAACTTATCGAGATTGCCGAGCACGGTGGTGAACGTCTGCGCTCCGCCCATCGACAGTCCGGCCATCGCGCGATTCTCCTTGCCCGGCCGCACACGGTAGGTGCGTTCGATCATCGGCACGAGGTCGGTCCACATCATCTCGGTATAGGTGGGCCGGCCGAGCCCGCCGCCTCCTCGTCCGGCGGGCGGCGGTGCGCCGCGACCGGGCCCTCCCGCTGCAGGCGGCGCCAGTGGTGCGGGCGGGGGCGCCGGCGCGGGGCCTGGCGGCGGCACCTGGCCGCGCGCGCCGAAGATCGCCGCGCTTTCCCCAGGCTTCACGGCATTCAGGTTGTCCATGACGATGATCATCGGCTTTGCTTTTCCGGCCGCGATCAGGTTGTCGAGAATCAGATCGACATGACCCTGGCGATACCAGCCCGTTTCATCTTCGCCCCAGCCGTGGAGCAGGTAGAGCACCGGGTATCGCGCGCGAGTGTTGGTGTCGTAGTCGGGTGGAGTGTAGACGAAGGACCGCCGCCACTTGCCCGTCACTTTTGAGAAGTACCACTGCTGGCTCACGCGACCGTGCGGCACATTCTTCGCCGCGTAGAAGTCTCCGTCAGGATCGGGGATCTCGATGGCGCTGTTCTGCCATCCCGATCCGAAGTAGGTCATCGTCGACGGGTCGGCGACCACGGCGCCGTCGATCTGCAGGGTGTAGTAGTGGAACCCGATCACCAGCGGGCTGGTCGTCACTTCCCAGACGTTGTCGGGCCCTTTCTGCATATCAAACCCTGGTCCGACTCGCAGTCTGACCTTCTGCGCGTCCGGTGCCACGACGCGGAAGGTCGCGCGGTTGTCCGGATACACGCACGGATATTTGGCCTCGGGGATATTCAGCGAGGACGGCTTGCAGTCCCCCGGCGTCTGCGCCCAGCTCACTTGAGAGCCAAAGGCCAGTATGAACAGCGCTGTAGCGATTGAATATTTCACTGAGTCTCCAAAACCTTCCGGGGAGTTCCTCGCGGTGTGTCGAACCGCTTGCTTGTATGATGTGCCGCGAGAGAGTACAGGACCGGAGCCGTTGGATCAAGCGCCTGAATACGGGCGCGAAGCGTCATAGTGGAGTCGCGCATGTCCGCCAGATGGCCGTTACCGTTCGTGCTCGTGTTCGGCCTGACCACAATCCGCGCCGCGGGCCCGAGCATTACCATCGACACCGCATCGCCATCGGGGAAGGTGAGTCCGCTCTTCTACGGGTTGATGACGGAGGAGATCAACCACGCCTACGATGGCGGTCTCTACGCTGAGCTCGTCCGCAACCGCGCGTTCCTCGACGACGCTGCCACACCAGCGCACTGGTCGCTCGTCCAGGCGGACGGTTCGGCCGCGACAATGACGCTCGATCCCAAGGAACCGCTGAACACCACCATCGCGACGAGTCTGCGGTTGAACGTCACCCAGGCCTCGGCCGGCCACGCGGCCGGTATCACCAACGAGGGCTACTGGGGCATTCCGGTCAAACCCGGCACGCGGTACAGCGGGTCCTTCTACGCCAGGGCGGCGACAGGATTTACCGGGCCGATCACAGTTTCGATCCAGAGCGACGACGGTCGGACGACCTACGCGACGAAGGCCGTCACCGGGTTGACGTCGTCCTGGAAGCGGTACGAAGTGACGCTATCGACCGACAAGGTGACAGCCACGGCGAAGGCGCGTTACGTCCTGACGCTCGATCGCCCCGGCACCGTCTGGTTCAGCGTGGTGTCTCTGTTCCCGCCGACGTTCAAAGGTCAGGCGAACGGGTTTCGTCCGGACATCATGCAGATGATGGTCGACATGAAGCCCCGGTTCCTGCGCTTCCCCGGAGGCAACTACCTCGAGGGCGATCAGATCGCCGACCGGTTCGAGTGGAAGAAGACGCTTGGGCCGCTATCCGATCGCCCCGGGCACATGGCGCCGTGGGGTTACCGCTCGACCGACGGCCTTGGGCTCCACGAATTCCTGCTCTGGTGCGAGGACATGAACGCCGACCCCGTTCTGGCGGTATACGCGGGCTACTCGCTCAAGGGCGCGCACGTGAATCCGGGACCGGATCTCGAGCCCTACGTGCAGGACGCGCTGGACGAAATTGAGTACGTGAGCGGTCCGGCGACGTCGAAATGGGGATCGATGCGGGCGAAGGCTGGCCATCCGGCGCCCTTCAAGCTGACCTACGTGGAGGTGGGCAACGAGGATTGGTTCGACAAGTCGGGTTCCTACGATCAGCGCTTCGCGCAGTTCAACACGGCGATCAAGGCGCGCTATCCGCAGCTGAAAGTGATCTCGACCGTCGGGTTCGAGCAGCCGGACAATCTGCGCGTCCACAGCGTCAAGCCCGAGGTGCTCGACGAGCACTACTACCGGACGGTGGAGGTTTTCCTGAAAATGGCGCGCGGCCTGTACGAGAAGTACGATCGCCGCGGCCCGGAGATCTTCGTCGGCGAGTGGGGCGCCTACGAAACGCCGTTCGAGCCGTGGAACCCTCGGTCACGCGCCGAGGCGCCGACGCCGAACCTCCGCGCTGCCATCGGTGACGCCGCGTTCATGACCCAGATGGAAAAGAACTCGGACATCGTGGTCATGAACTGCTATGCGCCGATGTTCGTCAACGTCAATCCGGGTGCGCGGCAATGGCGGCCGAACCTGATCGGGTACGACGGGTTGCGTGTTTACGGCTCGCCGAGCTATTACGCGATCAAACTGTTCAGCACCAATCTCGGAGACGAGATCCTGAAGACCACAGCGGCTGATACCGAGGTGTTGACGTCGGTGACACGTGACAGCAAGTCGGGCACGATCTACGCGAAGCTGGTGAACGCGTCCGATGCAGACGCGCCAGTCCAGATCACCGTCACAGGAGCGGGCTCGCTCGCGTCGACCGCAACGGCACTGACACTGTCCGGCGATGCGCAGGCCACCAACGCCATCGATACGCCGGACCGTGTCGTCCCGGTCACGTCGACGGTTTCCGGCGTCAAGTCCGGCTTCACCTACACGGTTCCGAAGCATGGCATCGTCGTGTTGACGATGCGGAGCCGCTGAGGCCGCCCCATGTGGGAAGAGCGGTGGCATCCGCTGCGCGAGGAATGGGTCATCGTCGCGGCACACCGGCAATCGCGGCCGTGGTCGGGAGCCGAAGTGACAGGTCAGGCGCGGAAACCGCCGGCCTTCGATGCGACGTGCTACCTGTGCCCTGGAAACCCGAGAGTCGGCGGCGCCGTCAACCCCGCCTATACGGGCACATTCGTTTTCGACAACGATCACCCGTGTGTCGGCGTCGATGCCCCGCGCGGCCTGACACCCCCGATCGGCATCTATCGCAGCCGCCCGGCCACCGGAGTCGCGCGTGTCGTGTGCTACAGCCCGCGGCACGACCTGACCCTGGCCGAGCTCGATGTCGACGGCGTCGATGCGCTGCTCGCGACCTGGCAGCAGCAGATGCGCGAACTGGCGACGCATCCCGACGTGAACTTCGTCCTGATCTTCGAGAACAAGGGAGAGGTTGTCGGCGTCAGCAACCCGCACCCGCATTGTCAAATCTACGCGACCAACTTCACCTTCAAACACATCGAGACGGAACTCAGGGCCGGCCGCCGGCACCTTGAACAGACCGGTCAGACGCTGTTCCAGGACATCATCGCCGCCGAGCGTCAGGACGGGCGCCGGATCGTCTCACAGCATGGCAGCGCGATCGCGTTCGTGCCGTACTTTGCGCGGTATGCCTACGAGACCTACGTGGCACCCCTGCGCAGCGTGGCGACCATTGTCGAATTGAATGACGACGAGCGGCGGGATCTCGCAACGGTGCTCCGCGACGTGGTCATCCGGTTCGACAACCTGTGGCGGATGCCCTTCCCCTATGTGATGGCGCTCCACCAGGCGCCGCTGAAAGAGGACGCTACCGGCTTCCACTTTCACATCGAATTCCATCCGCCGCTGCGGCGGCCGAACCTGCTCAAATACCTCGCCGGTCCTGAAATTGGCGGCGGCAACTTCCTCAGCGACACGTCGCCCGAGGAGAAGGCCGCCGAGTTGGCCGCTGCCGGCGGTCCGCACTATCTTTCGGCTCCGGCCTGAGTCGAACGTTATGACAACCGCCCTGCCTTTCCATCCGCTGCTGGAGCCGATCCAGGACCTGCATCGCAGAATACGGGACGAGGTCGTCCGCGCGTGCGAAGAGGCGGCCGTGACGACGCTCTCGGGGGTTGCGAAGGAAGCAGAGGGCGATACGATTTATGCGATCGACCGCGTTGCTGAACACGAGCTCATCGCCATTATTGGCAGATCGATCGCCACGGCGGAGGAGCCGGTGCTGCTGGTAGCCGAGGGGCTGACCGGCGGCGAGGTCGTGGTGCCGGAAGGCGCGGATCGAAACAACGTGCGATGGGTGATCATCGTGGACCCGATCGACGGCACGCGTGGTCTGATGTACCAGAAACGCCCAGCCTGGATCCTGACCGGTGTCGCGCGCGGTCCTGGCCCGTGCACACTGGCGGATATCGAACTCGCGGTCCAGACCGAGATTCCTCTGGTCAAGCAGCACCTGTCGGACGAGCTCTGGGCGGTGCGTGGTCATGGCGCCGCTGCTGTTCGCGCCAACCGACTTACGGGCGACATCGTTCCCCTGATGCTCCATCCGTCGACCGCGACAACCCTGGTTCACGGTTTTGCGATGATTTCGCGATTTTTCCCGGGTAGTCGAGCCGAGCTCGCGGCGATTGACGATGAAGTCATGGCGGCGGTGAGTGGACCGCCACAGCCGGGCAAGGCGCAGTCGTTCGAGGACCAGTACATTGCGAGCGGCGGCCAGCTGTACGAATTGATGGCGGGCCACGATCGCTTCGTCGCTGATCTCAGGCCGCTCTTCGAGCGTCGCCGGGTCGGGGGGCCGGCGCTCTGCTGTCATCCCTACGATCTCTGCACGGAACTGATTGCGCGCGAGCTCGGCGTCCTGGTCACCGACGAGCAGGGCGCGGCGCTCGGTGCGCCACTCGACGTGACATCAGATGTCGGCTGGATCGGATATGCGAACGCCGCCCTCAAGACACTCGTCGAACCACAGCTTCGACGCGCGCTGACGCGGCGGGGACTGATCGACTGATGAGCCAGCTTCGTCCCGTTTCCGCCGTGCCCGAGGGAGTTCCCGACCTCGAACCCTTCGTCGCCGACGTGGCGGCTCGGCTGAGCGCACGTGCATGGCCGCTCGGGGCCGGCGAGCGCGCGGCGATTCGGTATACGTGGCGCGCGCTCCGGGGCGGCTGGACGTGATGGGCGGCATCGCCGATTACTCGGGTGCCCTCGTTCTTCAGTGGCCGATTCGCGAAGCCACACGCGTCGCCCTCCTGCCCTGGCCCGAGCGGCGGCTCTCGATCACCTCGGTCGGGCACGGCGGCGCCGAGCGTCATTGTGACGTCCCGCTCGATCTGATCGCCGATCCACAGCGTCCATACGGCGACGTGCGTGCGTGGTTCGCGGGCGACCCGGCGCGCCACTGGGCCGCCTACGTCGCGGGCGTCTTTCACGTGCTCGCGCGCGAGCACGGCGTGCGCTTCCGCAACGGTGCCGCGATTCTGATCCAGTCCGACGTTCCGGAGGGTAAAGGCGTCAGCTCGTCCGCGGCGATCGAGGCGGCGACGATGGAGGCTGTGGTTGAAGCGTGGCGCGTGTCGATCGAGCCGAGGATGCGCGCGGTTCGTTGCCAGCAGGTCGAGAACCTGATCGTCGGCGCACCGTGTGGTGTGATGGATCAGATGGCGTCGATCTGCGGAGAAGCCAACAGTCTCATGGCGCTGCTCTGCCAGCCGGCGGAGTTCCAGGGCAGTGTGCCGTTGCCCGACGGATTGGCCGTGTGGGGGATCGATTCCGGCATCCGGCACGCGGTGACCGGCGCGGACTACGGCGCGGTGCGAATCGGCGCGTTCATGGGCTACCGCATCCTCGCGGCACTCGCTGGTCTGCGCGGTGACACCCGGCCAAGGAGGGGCACGTGCGCGTCGACGACCCGCGCTGGGGCGGCTATCTCGCCAACGTCGGCGGCGAGGCATTTCGTCGATTCGAGCGAGACATCCCCGAGGCGCTTGATGGTGAAACGTTCCTGGCGCGCTATCACGGCACGACCGATCTCGTGACCAGTGTCGATCCGGCGCGCCGTATGCCATCCGGACGCCCACCGCGCATCCGATCTACGAGCACGAGCGGGTGACGGAATGGGCGCGCCGGTTGAGCGCCGTGCCCTCCGCCGCGAAATCCGACGCGTCACGACTTGGGGCATTGATGTACGAGTCGCACGAGAGCTACTCGGCGTGTGGCCTCGGTTCGGACGGTACCGATCGACTGATATCGCTGGCGCGGACGGCCGGTCCAGCGCGAGGTATCCACGGGGCCAAGATCACGGGCGGCGGAAGCGGCGGCACTGTCGCGCTTCTCGCTGATGCGTCTGCCGGCGAGACGGTCCGCGCCATCGCGCGCGAGTACGCCCGCGAAACCGGCCGTGACGCGTACGTTTTCGAAGGTACCTCTCCTGGCGCCGCCAGGATCGGGGCCCTTCGTCTCGATCCGGCGTGATCCGATGACTGGCAGGTATCAATGCGCATTCTCGTAACCGGTGGCGCCGGATACATCGGCAGCCACACCGCCAAGCTCCTCGCCGCGGCAGGACACGAACCCGTCGTTTTCGACGATCTGAGCCAGGGACACGAATGGGCGGTCAAGTGGGGGCCGCTCGAGCGCGGGAGCCTGTCCGATCCGGCACGGCTCGCCAAGGCGTTCGCGGACCGGAACATCGACGTGGTCGTGCACTTCGCTGCGAACGCGCTCGTCGGCGAGTCGATGAGCAATCCGGCGAAGTACTTCCAGAACAACACCGTCGGCACGCTGAACCTGCTGAACGCGATGCGTGAAGCCGGCGTCGGAACGGTCGTCTTCTCCTCGACCTGCGCGACCTACGGCGATCCCGTTCGCGTGCCGATCGACGAGACTCACCCGCAGTCACCGGTCAATCCGTACGGTGAATCGAAGCTCATGGTCGAGAAGATCCTGCGCTGGTACGGCGACAGCTACGGACTGCGCTGGATCGCGCTCCGCTACTTCAATGCGGCCGGGGCCTCTCCCGACGGCGAGATCGGCGAGGACCACGATCCCGAGTCGCACCTGATCCCGCTGGTCATCGGCGCCGCGCTGGGAACGCGGCCACCGGTGAAGATCTTCGGCACTGACTACCCGACCGCCGACGGCACCGCGGTCCGCGACTACGTCCACGTGATGGATCTCGCCGATGCGCACCTGCGGGCAATCGAGCGCCTCGGTGCGGGCACGCCGAGCCAGGCGATCAATCTCGGCACGGGCCGCGGTCACTCCGTTAGAGAGGTCGTCGATACGGTGAGTCGCGTCGGCGGCAACCGCGTGCCGGTGATCGAGTCCCCGCGCAGACCGGGCGACCCGCCGGAGCTCGTCGCTGCACCCGCTCGCGCGCGCGACGTGCTCGGCTGGACCTGCCGGTACCCCGACATCGACACCATCGTCGAACACGCGTGGGCGTGGCATCGAAAGCATCGAGCATGAAGAAAGACCTCGCGATTTTCCTGCTGCTGGTGGTGCTGTGCGCGGTCGTGACCGCACTCAACCCGCGGTTCCTGTCGCCAGCCAACCTGCAGAACACCGCGCGCTTGATTGGCGCCTTCGGGATCTTCAGCCTCGGCCTCGGTCTGGTCATCATCACCGGCGGCATCGACCTGTCGGTTGGATCGTCGTTCGCGCTGCTCGGCGTGCTCCTGAGCATGATGTTGACCGAATGGCATCTCGCCTGGCCGCTGGCGGTGCTGGCGATCGTCGCACTCGCCGCCCTGCTCGGCGCCGTTCACGGCCTGCTCATCACCCGCCTCGGGCTTCAGCCGTTCGTCGTCACGCTCTGCGGGCTGCTCGTCTATCGCGGCCTTGCCAGGTTCATTGCCGACGACGAGACGAAGGGCTTCGGTGACGCCGCGGGATTCCACACCCTGCAGCGTCTGGCGACCGGCAGTCTCTTCGGTGTGCCAACGCCGTTTGTCGCCATGGCGATCATCGGCGTGGTGATGTGGGTGGTGCTGCACCGCTCGATCTACGGACGGCATCTCTTCGCGACCGGCCGCAACGAAATCGCATCGCGGTTTTCGGGCATCGACGTGCGTCGGGTCATCGTCAGCACATACGTGATCCTCGGCGTGCTCACCGGTATCTCGGCCATCATCTTCGCCTTCTACACCAACTCGATTTCACCGTCGTCGCACGGCAGTTTCTTCGAGCTGTACGGCATTGCCGCGGCCGTGCTCGGCGGTTGCAGCCTGCGCGGCGGCGAGGGCTCGATCGTCGGCATTCTGCTCGGGACCACGCTGCTCCAGGTGCTGCAGAACCTGGTCAATTTGCTGGGGATTCCGAGCTCGCTCAACTTCGCCGTGATGGGCGGCGTCATCCTCGTCGGCGTCGTCGCCGACCAAATCCTGCAGCGGCGCGCGGCTCGAGTGAGTTTTTGATACCTTGTCGAGTCGTCGTTTGGAACTGTCGTGTCGTCGTCATCATGAGGAGAGTCGAATGCGCCTGAAGACAGCTGTCGCGCTCACCTGCGTGGCCGTGCTCGTTCTCGCCGGTTGCAGCCGGAAAGGTTCGTCCAGCCATACGCTCGCCTTCGTCACGAACAACGCGTCAGATTTCTGGACGATCGCGAGAAAGGGGACTGAGAAGGCCGATGCCGAACGGACGGACATCAGTGTCGAGTTCCGCCTCGGCGACGGAACGGCTGCCGGCCAGAAGCGTATTGTGGAGGATCTGCTGGCCAAGGGTGTGGACGGCATCGCCATCAGCCCGGTCGATCCCGCCAACCAGACGGCAATGCTCGACGATGCGGCGCAGAAGACGCTGGTGTTCACACACGACAGCGATGCGCCAGCCAGCAAACGCGAGTGCTACGTCGGCACCGACAACGTTGCCGCCGGCCGGCAGGCCGGCGAGCTGATCAAGTCGATTCTGCCCCAGGGCGGCCAGATCGTGCTGTTCGTCGGTCAGATCGACGCACGCAACGCGCAGGAGCGGCTGCAGGGCATCAAGGAAACGATCGCGGGCACGAAGATCCAGATTCTCGACGTCCGCACCGACGACACCGATCGGGTCCGCGCCAAGGCAAACGTCTCGGAGACGCTCGTCGCCCATCCCGATGTGGCTGCCCTTGTCGGGCTCTGGAGCTACAACGGCCCGGCGATTCTCAACGCCGTCCGGGACGCGAACAAGATCGGTCAGGTGCCGATTATCACCTTCGACGAAGAGGATGAGACGCTCACCGGAGTCAAGTCGGGCGCGATCGCCGGCACCGTGGTGCAGCAGCCGTTCGAGTTCGGCTACCAGGCGATGACGCTGATGGCCAAGGTCCTTGCGGGCGACAAATCGGGCATTCCCTCCAGCCATCAGGTGTTCATCCCGACCAGGGTGTTACGCCAGAACGACATCGACGAGTTCAGGAAGAAACTCACCGAACTGCGGGGCCGCTGACGCGATCACCACCCGTCCCGCAGATCATGGACGTGCCGGTTCTGCAGCTTCGGAATATCCAGAAGCGCTTCCTTGGCGTCCATGCGCTCAAGGGCGTCTCCCTCGAGGTGCACGCGGGCGAGGTCGTCGCGCTCCTCGGGGAGAACGGCGCCGGCAAGTCCACGCTGATGAAGATTGTGGCCGGGCTCGAACAGCCCGACGCCGGCGAGGTCGTGATCGATGGCACGCCGGTGGTCGTGGCCGACGTGCGCACGGCAGCCTCACACGGCATTGCGTTCATCCATCAGGAACTGAACCTCCTCGACAACCTGGACGTTGCGGGTAACGTCCTGCTCGGCCGCGAGCCAACGGCCTGGGGACCGCTTCGGCTCGTCGATCGACGCAAGATGCACACGATCGTGCAGCCGTATCTGGCGCAGCTCGGTCTCAGCATCGCGGCAGACAAGTCGGTGGCCGGCCTGTCGATCGCGCAGCAGCAGCTCGTCGAAATTGCGAAGGCGCTGTCGCTCAAGGCCCGCGTCCTGATCATGGACGAACCGACGTCGAGCCTGACGCTGGCCGAGACGGCGACGCTGCACGAGATCGTCGCGGGACTTCGCGCGGATGGCGTAGGAGTGGTCTACATCTCGCACCGTCTCGGTGAAGTCCGGGCGGTCGCCGACCGCGCGGTCGTGCTTCGAGACGGCGCGAATGTCGGCGGGCTGGCGCGCGCCGAACTGACCCACGACAACATGGTGCGGCTGATGGTTGGCCGCGACATTGCGGCGCAGCCGCACGCACCTGGCGTCGGCGACCCGGATGAGTACTTCAGGATCGAGGGCCTGCGGACCAGGCGCTATCCGCAACAGACGGTTACATTCGGGGTCGGACGCGGTGAAATCCTCGGCGTTGCGGGTCTGGTCGGCGCGGGCCGCTCCGAAGTCGCGCAGGCCATCTTCGGCGTTGAACGGCCGCTCGCCGGACGAGTTCTCCTGGACGGGTCGCCGATTGAGATTGCCGGACCGGCGGCGGCAATCGATCAGGGTTTGTTCCTCGTCCCGGAGGATCGGCGCACCGCGGGGCTGGTGTTGGATTTTTCGGTGCGGGAAAACGTGACTCTCCCGGCATTGGACCGATACTCGACGCACGGGCTCGTGTCAGCCGCCAGGGAACGTGACGCCGTCAATGCCGTGTGCACCCAGTTGCATGTCAAGGCATCGTCGATCGAGATCAAGACGGCGAATTTGAGCGGCGGCAATCAGCAGAAGGTCGTGCTGGCGAAGTGGCTCGCTCTCGGCCCGAAGGTGCTGATCGTCGACGAGCCGACGCGCGGCATCGACGTCGGCGCCAAGGCAGAAATCTACATGATGCTGAGGGACCTCGCCCGGGCGGGCGTCGCCATCGTCATGATCAGCAGCGACATGGAAGAAATTCTCAACATGAGCGATCGGGTCGCGGTGATGCACGAAGGGGCGATTACCGGCACGCTCGCGCGGGCGGAGTGCACGGAAGAGCGGATCATGACGCTCGCCGTTGGTTGAACGATCCCTTCCGCCTCCGTCCGGCCGGAGCGTGCGACACACCTCTTCGCGTCTGCGCAGCGGAAATACGGATGAATCCCGGCCATCACCGCTGGCACGCGACGTGCCGTCACGGTCGCGGGATCACATCGCGGCGCCGGTGCAATGCCGCGCAGCCAACGGTGAACATGAAATACGCACGCGAACTCATCGCCAGCACGGTCGTCGGCGGATTGTTCATCGTAGTACCCGCCTACCTCGCAATACTGCTGTTGCTCAAGGGCATGAAGTCGGTCGGCAGCCTGGTGCGACCGATCGCCGCCCTCGTCCCTGACTGGCTTCCGGCCGAGAACCTGTTGTCCCTGCTCCTGGTGCTGGGTGTGTGTTTTCTCGTCGGTGTCGCGGTGCGTACTCCTGCGGGCCGCGCGGTTCGCGAGCGCATCGAAAGAGTGTTTTTCGACCGGCTTCCGGGCTACGGCCTGCTGCGCAGTTTGACCCAGCGACTGGCGGGAGACGGCGATGAGCGGACGTGGCAGCCGGCGCTGGTAGAGCTCGAGGACGCGCTGGTTCCGGCCTTTATCATCGAAGAGCTCGACGACAGTCGATTCACGGTCTTCGTGCCGTCGGTGCCCACACCCCTCGCCGGCGCCGTGTATGTCATGGAGCGGGAGCGCGTGCACATTCTCGACATTCCCTTTACCACGGCGATCAGTTCCATCTCTCGCTGGGGCTCGGGGTCGAAAGAGCTCGTGGCCGCGATGCGGGGAACGCCTCGGCGCGCCAGTGAGGCGTCGCGAGGTGTACCGGTCGCGCCTCCTATCCACTCGACCCCGAAAATCTAAAACGACGACGAGAACACCGTGGGTGGCAGGCCGTCCTGCGGCCGGGGCGCGCATTTCTACGCCTTCGCCTCGAGACAGACGGCGAAGGCATGACTTGCACTTCGAATGCCGACTCGGACTCGGCCTGGAGCGGCGAGGCACGAAATTCCGGAGGTGCTCCGGTGGGCCGTGGGGCCCGACTCGGCGCCGCTCGCCGCCGGACGGTTCGGCGGAGTACGTGCCGCGGGATGGCGAACGCTTCCAGGCACGCGTAATCACACCCCGCTCCGACGCCAAACTCGAAGATCTCCCGCACAAAATTCTGTCTCGCATCTCGTCCGTAATCGCATCAGCCGCGACGTGACGTTGCGCATCTGTCAGGTGTGCTGATTGCCCCCGGCCGCATTGCAAGCGTGGCAGACGTTGTGCTGATACCGGGCCGAGCGAGCTATGACGGAGCGATGGCATCGCCCAGCACCATGCGAGACAACCGTATCAGGCGCCCAGGTAGTCTCGAGAAGGTCCGGCGCATGAGAGGTGATGAAGTGTTGAATCAGACTTTTGCGTGCATCAGTTGCATCGGCATTCTAATCTCGGCACCCTCGACGGCAGGAGCGCAGACGCCGTCGCCTGCAGGAGCGCAGACACCGCGACTGCAGGAGCGCAGACGCGTGAGGCGACGTCTGAACGAGGTCACGGTACACGGCACGGTACAGACCGTCGACCACACGGCCCGCACCGTGACCGTTCAAGGCGCGGACGGCAAGTCGGTGACCCTTGACGTCCCACCGACCGCGACCCGGTTCGATCAGGTGAAGGTCGGAGACATGGTGACGATGTCGTATTACGACAAAGTCAGCGTGCGGCCGAAGCCGGCAGACGAACCGGCTGTCAACCGCGTCATCGAGCCGACGACGACGCCGACGCCCGGCGCGCTTCCGGGCGCGACCCGCGCTGTCCAGCATGTGGCGACGATGACCCTTACGGCGCTGGATCCAGCCACCCGTTCGGTGACCTTCTCCGGTCCGAAAGGGATCGCCTACACACGGTTCGTAGTCGACACCGTCGATCCGGCCGTCTTCTCGAGTCTCAAGACCGGCGATCGCGTCGATGTGACGTGGACCGACGCGATCACGCTGCAGCTCGCCCCGGCCGCCCCGAGCTCCGCCGCGGCCACGCCCGCGCCCGCGCCGCCCGCGGATACTTTTCGCCACCGGACAACAATCTCCGTGCAGTTCGGGGTCGACAACAGCTTCAGCGGCAAGATGATCAAGGCGGCGACCGGCGCAACCACGGGCGGCGCGCCAATCAATCTCAACGAGACGACGTTCGATGACGTCTACGGTCGTATTGGCATGCTGAAATTCGGCGCCGGGTACAGAACGAGCCCGCGGACCGAAACAGTCGCCAACTTTGTATGGTCCGACAGTTCTGCGCAGGAACAGCGCCACCAATGTCGGCACCGTTGGCACCAACCCGCAGATCCCGCTCGATGTGAACTTCACCTCGTACAAGTACCTGGGGAATCGAAGGCGGCAATCGGGTGTACTTCGCGCGAACCCGCTTCACACCCTATGTCGGTTATCTCGTCGGGCTCAACCGACTCCAGAATATCCGCGGCACGTTCGTCGGTGTGCCGCCGGAGGTCACGCCAGGACTCGCGGCCCAGGATGGCAAGTTCTTCGAGAAATCCTGGGCGTTCAGCCTCGGTCCGACCGCGGGCGTGCTCGTCGGGGTGGGGCCGTTCGAGGTCATGGGTGAGTTCCAGCTGCGTTTCATCGGCGGACTCTCGGATGTCGACTGGCTCGTCGAAGAGGGCCTGAAGGACATCAACAGCGACAGCTCGCGATGGTCGTTCCCGTTCGTGCTCGGCGCGAGACTTCGATTCTGAGAACCTTCCACAACCGCAGCGGGGCAGCACGAGCTGTCCCGCTGCGGCATTCGTGCGGCGCGCTGCTGCACTGCGCGAGCGTCAGGTTCCGGGCGCGATCGATGGCCTCAGCGGCGTCTTTTTCCGCTGACAGAGAATCCGACGAAACTGATGTTCGCCCGCCCGGAAAGGAACGGCTCATCCTGAAGTCCATGAATGTGCGTGCTGGCGACGTTGAGGTGCAGGCTGAACGGCGTCTTCTTCAGCGGCGGGACGAAATCGCACAGCCGATAGCCAAAGCCGACGGTGGTCGCCGGCTTCCAGTCGTGCCCGCCGCGGCCGTCAGGCAGCGTGACCAGCATCACGCCCGTTGCCGGGAGCGTCACTCGTCCGACCTCGAACACGCCAATCTGCATCCCGATGATGCCGTAAACCGGCGTGCCCGGATACTGCGCGCGCAGCCACAATCCGGTCAGGTGGACGTGCTGAAAGAACGACGACTTGACGACTGTGTCAGCGGGTTTCCCGCCCGACGTCGACACTTGCGAACCCTGGCGCTTGACGATTTCGAGCGGCTGGTCGTCCCAGGTCCAGAGAATGTGGCACGCACTCGCCAGCTGGTCATCGACCATGACCGCATCGCGGCAGACCTCGCCGAGCCATGCAGGCGGTTCCGGCCGCGGCTTGCGTTCCCAGATCTCAAAACCGCTGCCGTTTCGCGCAACCCTGTTTCCCCAGAGTTCGTACCACTTCTCCCACGCACGGTACTCTTTGAGCCACGTTGAGAGCTCCTCAGACCTTTGTTCGACGGACGATACTGGAACCGGCGCCTGCTCCTGGGCTCGAGCCGGAGCTGCGCTGCCCGCGAGGGCCGACGCGACCACCAGCACTGCGACAACGAGTTTCATGCTGTCCTTCCTGATGCTGTACGCACCCGCTTGGCCTGTTTCTGCCCGAGAAACGTGATGCCGACGTCGACGCCGTGGCCCAGCCGTACGTAGACCCTCGGGGTCGAGGACCTGTTACAGATGGGCGTCGTGAGGAACCGGGGAGCGGATTGCTGGAAGTATAAAAGATCAGCGATCGGAGGGCGAGCGCAAGTTTTACGCGAGGGCAGCACCCGGTAGAACCCCGTAGAACCTTGCAGAACCCGTAGAACCCCTTCAGATCCTCGGCTGATAGAGCGCCGCCAGGGCTGCCCCTACTGCTTGTGAAAGGTCCCCGAGCGTGGCCGGGACGATGGTGAGGCGGCTGCGCTGAACCGGCCAGAGATACGGGATCGGCGGCGGCGCGAACACCGTCAAGGTAACGCGTGCGGAACGCAACGGATGTGGATTCCGGATCCATCAGGCCCCCGCCAATCACGAAAAACGTGGGATCGAGCGCCATCGCCAGCGAGGCGACGTGGAGGCCGAGCGCTCGCGCCTGGAAGTCGAAGATCTCCAGTGCCAGCGGATCGTTGTTCTGCGCGAGTCCCCGCAGTGCCATCGAGCGATGCTTGGCGTCGTCGCTCGATCGGGCGAGTTCGTGATCCGGATAGCGTTTGAGCGCGTCTGCCAGCAGGTAGGGCAACCCTGCCAGAGTCGTGTAGACCTCGACGCATCCCCAGGTCCGGCCGCACCCGCACGGGTAAGGCTGCGCATCGAGGAGGTGCAGGGGCGCCGGCATGTGCGCCGCCTCCATGCCCGAGATCGTGTCGCCTTCGAGTGGTAGTCCGTTCCGGTCGATGTAGGCGCAGCCCAGCCCCGACCCGGGGGCGAGCATCACCACTGTGCCGGTGCTGTTTCCTCGTGCCCGTTGAGCTTCGGCGACTCCTCCCATGTTTCCGTCGTTGCCGACGATGAGCGGAATCGCGATGCCGGCGCGCTCGGCCAGCGCCTGCATGTACGTCGTGTGGACGTCGAAGCCAACAAAGGTTTCGGGCAGGTTTGGCGAATGGTCGAAGACCCCGTAGCGTTGGTATGGGCCTGGAATCGCGAGTCCAACCCCGCCGACCTGGCTCCAGGAGAGGCCATTGGCCTTCAAGTACTCGTCAATCGCATCGACCCAGCGGGCGACGGTAACGTAAGGACCGTGCTCTGAGCCGGTGGGGCGCTGCAGGAGCTTTGTCGACACCGCATTGCCATCTTCCCAGACGGCGCCCACCTTGGAAGTCGTTGCGCCGCCGTCCGTCCCGATGAAAACCTGACGTTGTGCCGCCATCTCAGGCCTACAGTATCCGAGCGATGAGGTGTGTGCAAAATAAGGTTGTACGTTTTGGCCGGCTGCGACGTTATGACGTGTATGGACACGACCCGACACGAACAGGTCGCCACCCCGTCGATCGAGGTGGCCCGACCCGCAAGACCGTTGTTCCTGACCCCACGAGAGCGCCAGGTCGTCCAGTTTCTGGTCGACGGCTGCTCGAACGAGGATATTGCGACGCGTCTGAGGCTGCGGCCCCAGACCGTAAAGAACCAGCTCACGCGGATTTACACGAAAGCCGGAGTCTCCAGCCGGGTTCAGCTTGCTGTCGCCGCCATCCGACAGGGGATCGCCGAACCGCACTGACCAGTCAGCTCATCTGTAACGTTGATCTTGACGGACTGTAACCTCGTCCGTAGGATCGGCCCACATGCGCCTCCTGCCGGCCGGCGTCGTCCTTCTGGCGACGCTGGCCTTCGGCTGCTCCGACTCTGAACGTGCGCGCGCGGAGGCCGGCGTCCGGCCTACCTACGACAAGACGACCGGCAAGCTGACGGAGCTCACCCTCGACGCCAACCACAACGGCCATGTCGACACATGGACCAAGATGGACGGCGCCCGTCCCCTCCAGACCCGCATCGATCGCAACGAGGACGGGAAGGTCGATCGCTGGGAGTACTACGACTCGCAGGCGGCGTTGATCAAAGTCGGGTTTTCGCGGAAGGACGACGGGAAGGCGGATGCGTGGGCGTTTGCGGGCGCGGACGGCAAAATTGCAAGGATCGAGATCTCGTCGAAGGGTGACGAGAAGAAGATCGATCGCTGGGAGCACTACGATCCCTCCGGGCTCATCGCCGTGGAGGAGGACGCCAACGGCGACGGCGTTGCCGATAAGTGGGAAACCTACCGTGCAGGCGTGCTGGCGACCGCGTCGTTCGACGAGAACTTTGATGGCAGACCAGAGCGCCGGCTCACGTACGAGGCGTCCACGCTCGTGATGATCGAGAGCGCTCCGGACGGTTCCGGCGGCTTCGCAACCCGCGTGCAGGTGCGATAGGATCCGGTGCCATGACCCTCGACGCCCGCACGTTCGTGGCTGGCCACGGAGGCCTCGTTGGATCGGGCCTCATGCGGCTGCTGCAGGCGCGAGGCGCCACCAGCATCCTGACCGCGACGCGCGATCAGCTGGACCTGCGCGACCAGGCAGCGGTCAATTACTGGTTCCGCGCGAACCGCCCTGAGTACGTGTACCTCGTCGCCGGAACCGTGGGCGGTATCATGGCGAACTCGACCCGTCCCGCCGAGTTCATCTACGACAACATGCTCATTCATGCGACGGTCGTGCACGCCGCGCACGAGTATCGTGTGAAGAAGCTCCTTTACCTCGGGAGCTCGTGCATCTACCCCCGCAACTGCGGGCAGCCGATGGTCGAGGACGATCTGCTGACCGGCGCCCTCGAACCGACCAATGAGTCGTACGCGATTGCGAAGATTGCGGGCATCAAATTGTGCGAGGCGTACCGGAAGCAGTACGGCGACGATTTCATCTCGGCCATGCCGACCAACCTGTACGGCCCGAACGACAATTTCGATCTGACCAGCTCCCACGTATTGCCCGCATTGATGCGCAAGTTCCACGAGGCGAAGGTCTCGGGCGAGAAGCAGGTCGTCGTCTGGGGCAGCGGCACGCCGCGCCGTGAGTTGCTCCACGTCGACGATCTTGCCGAAGCGTGTCTATTCCTGATGGAACACTATGACGGCGCGCAGCACGTCAACGTCGGGACCGGGGAGGACCTGTCGATCCGTGAGCTGGCCGAGACCGTGCGCCAGGTCGTGCACCCAACCGCGCAGCTCACGTTCGATACATCGAAGCCCGACGGCATGCCGCGCAAGCTCCTCGACGTGTCGAAGCTTCACGCCCTCGGGTGGCGGCATCGAATCGGCCTGAAAGACGGCGTCGCCTCGACGTACCAGTGGTTCCTGGATCACCAGGCATCGCTGCGACTTTCGGTCGCGCCGGCCGTCTGACGTGGCATCCGGCGGACGGACATAACCTCATGCCGTCGATCCCGGCTCGCGTCCGCAGCATCTCCCTGCCCCCGTTCGACGTCCTGAACACGAAGGCGGCGAACCTGCGCGCCGCGGGTCATGACGTCATCACTCTCGGACAAGGTGTGCCCGGGTTCGGTCCACCCGCGTCGGCGATCGACGCTGCACGCCGGGCGCTCGCGAGTCCGGCGACTCACCTCTATTGCGCTGACGCCGGGCTCTCGAGTCTTCGCAGCGTGCTCTGCGACAGACTTCGCGAGCATCACGGGATTGATGCCACCGCTGACGACGTGATCGTGACCGCCGGCGGTAACCAGGCCTTCATGCTGGCGGCAACCACGCTGCTCGATCCGGGCGACGAGGTCATCCTGTCGACGCCCTACTTCGTGAACCACGAGATGGCACTTCGGGCGATCGGCGCGGTTCCGGTCGAAGCCTGCGTCTACGAAGCGCAGGGCTTTCGAACGCGGTGGATGGACATCGAGCCGCACATCACCTCCCGAACCCGCGCGGTGGTTCTGTGCACGCCGAGCAATCCAACCGGCGCCGTCATCGCCGCGGACGACCTCACCCAAATCGTGCTCGAGCTCCGCGCTCGCGGGATCGTCGTCCTGTGCGACGAGACCTACATGCACTTCGTCTACGACGCGGCCGTGACGGACCAGGCGCGATCGACGGGTCGGGCAGGTGGCGCGAATGCGGCCGGCGCAGGCATCCTCGTCAGCGCGAGCGCCGCGGCTGTCGAGGGCTGGCGCGACAACGTCGTCGTGCTCGGCACGTTCTCGAAGTCGTTCGGGATGACCGGATGGCGGCTCGGGTACCTGCTGGCCGGCGCCGCAGTTTGTGCGCAGGCAATCAAAATCCAGGACGCGATGATCATCTGCGCCCCGGTGCCCGCACAGATCGTTGCCGAAGAAGCGGTACGAAGCAGCTGGTTCTACGCACACACTTATCACGACGAGCTTCTCAAGCGCCGCCGCGTGCTCGCGGAAGAACTCGCCACGATTCGGGGACTCCACTGGAAAGCGGGAGACGGAGGTTTCTTCGCGTTCGTTCGTGTCGACGGATGCACCGACTCGCTCGCGCTGTCGACCGCGATTCTCGACGCCGTAGACGTGGTGACGATCCCGGGCGCCACATTCGGATCGAGCGGCGAAGGCTACCTGCGGCTGTCGTACGGCGCCGCCGACGAACCGACGCTGAGGGAGGCATGTGGGCGGCTCAGGGGGTACTTTGCCGCTCGTCGCCAGTAGCCAGTAGCCAGTCACCAGTCACCAGTGAGCCAGGTAGCCTGCGACGGGCGCAGGGGCTCATAACTGAACAGTTGGCACGTGGTCTGGAAACTGGAAACTGGGAATTGGCCACTGCACCGCGGCCGAAGCATCAGTCGCTATGAGTGGCAGCGGCGGCCGCCGCAGCCGGAAGTTGAGCTAATTGAACCCCGCGACCCGTCGCCGCAGCGTCTTCACGTGCTCCCAGATCTGCGTCGCGTCGTCGCCCGCTTCTTCGTCGTCGGAATCGTCCCCGCCTTCCGCATCGTCGCCATCGCCCTGTTCGGCGAGCAGGTCCGGCTCGCCGTGTTCGGACGATTTCGGCGCGAGCCGCAAATACTCCTCGAGATCGCGCAGGGCGCCGGCGAAGTCCTGGAGATGGTAGGCGAGCAGGCCGCGGTCGCGCAGCTCTGAAATGGCGGACGGGTCGACGCCAAGCAGCAGCGTCGAGATGAACCGCGCCTGGGGGAAGGACCGCATCCTGACGTAAAGACGTTTCAGGTTGACCAGCATCCGGACGACGATGTCGTGACGGGTGGCGGGCAGCAGCAATGTCGTGTCGAACGCCGCGTCGTCTCCGACGTGCTGCCGGAGCAGTTGCCGGCAATCGTAGGAGGAGAGCTGGGCGCCGCCGTGAAATGGGTCGATGATCACGACTTCCGTAGATGTGTCGGAGGTGCTCCCCTGGCCGGCCCTGAGCAGGAAGTGCCCCGGGAAGTTCACGCCGTCCACCCGCAGCCCGGCGCGCCGCGCCACCTCGAGGTAAATGACGGCGAGACTGATGGGGATCCCGGTGCGACGATCGAGCACCTCGTTCAGGAAGCTGTTGCGCGGATCGTCGTACCGCTCCCGGTTCCCGGCAAATCCCTGCTCGTCGTACAGGTATTCGTTGAACGCCCGGACGCTCTCTTCCTGCGGCAGGTCGGACGTGGCGCCGATGCGTGCGTGCGCTTCCTCGCCCATGCGGTCGAGAGTCGCCAGGTACGGCTGCGAGTCGAGGGACGGATACTCCACGCGCGCGATCGCAAGCGCCGCGGGTGCCAGGTCGTTGCCGGGCGCGTCCATCGCAAGCTGCAGCTCCGCCGCGACCTCTGCGATCCGCGAACTCAGGTTCAGGGAGTAGGGCACCAGCCTGATTGTACCCGGTTCGACGCTCATTCCAGGTTCCAGGTTCCAGGTTCGGGGTTCGGGTTCGGGTTCGGGGGTTCCGGTTCGGGTTGGTCGCGGTTCGGGCGGTTCGGCGTTCGGGGTTCCGGGTTCGCGTCGGCTACAGGGAGCGGATGAGTGCAGGCGTGAACTCTGCGAGGGAGTCGATTACTCGATCGGCAAGGACCAATTCGCTGCGAGGGTAGGTGTTGGTGATCCCGACGCAGCGAAGACCTGCCGCCTTCGCCGATTCGATGCCCCACCGCGAGTCCTCGATCGCGAGGCACTCGGCCGCGGGCAAGCCGTGCAGCTCGGCGGCTCGGACGTACGGGTCCGCCGCGGGCTTGCTCCTTGGTGTATCACCTGACGCAACGATGAACTTGAAGTGCCGGTCGAGCCGCGCGCGCCGGAGGACAGCGTCAATCTCCGGCCGCAGCGCGCCGGAAGCGATTCCGAGCGAGTATTCCGCCAGACCGTAGATGCAGGCCGTCGCGCCAGGGTAGAGCACGTCGGTTCGCTCGACGATCGCATCGAAGACGCGTCCCTTCTGTTCGATGAGGGCGGTGAGTTTTGACGGCGTCAAATCCCATCCGTGCGCTTCGGCAAGCGCGCTGAACACTCCCGCATCGTCGTATCCAAGATAGGCGGCGTAATACTCCTCGCGGCTAAACGTCACACCGAGTCCCGCCAGCACTTCCTGGTACGCGAGAAGGTGTAAAGGCTCGGAGTCGGCCAGCACGCCGTCGAAGTCGAAGACGATTGCGCGAATCATCGGGTCACATGAAGCTCACGTGTGGGAACTGGGAACTGGGAACTGGGAACTGGCAACTGGAAACTGGAGTCGTATCTGATGCTGATGGCTGACGGCTGATGGCTGATGGCTGATGTGCTGATGGCTGATGCTGATGGCTGAGCTGATGGCTGAGTCTCACTTGTGTCCCGCCGGTCCCATCTTCTCGCCGGCGCGGACTGGTACCGCGAGGCGGTTTTCGCGCGGCGGGTACGGACAGTCATACACCGGGTTGTAGTAACAGAACGGATGGAAGGCGCGATTGAAGTCGAGGTCGTAGATCCCCGTCGCCGTCCTCTCCAGCTCGAGGTACCGGCCGCCGGGATATGTTTCGGCGCCATTCGTGAGGTCACCGAACGGGACGAAGAGATGCTGCATCGTCTGGCCGACTTCGACGAATGCGGTCAGGCTCAGCGGCTGCCCGCGGAGCGTGAACTTGAGCGTTCCGACCCGACGATGAAGGCGTGGCTTTCCGTTTGACGTCGGGATGCTGAGCTCCGTGTCGCTCGCCGCCATTGTGAGTTCCGCGGGCACCCGGTAGTCGGGCGACACAGGAAAGTAACTGAGCGCAGGGAAAGAGGCGCGCTGCGCTGCCGGAATCGGAGAGTCGTCGGACTCTCGCATGTACTGGTCTTTCGCTGCATGCCACGCCTGGATCTCGTCAGGGTATGGGACTTCACCGGCCCCGCATGCATAGCACGCGGTCGCGACGATGGCGATGCTCACGATCGAGACGCATCGGCGAGGCAGGTGCCTGAGGCAAATCATGCGAGCGAACCGATCAAAAGATATATGCACGCCGATCGAGCACGGCGTCCGCGATGGCCTGGCGTGCGCTCACGGTGTTGACTGGCGGGACTTTGAGGAGACGCCGAAGCGCTGCGAGCAGCGTTCGAAGCGCGTCGCCTTCGGCCATCGCACCGAGCGCCGTCCGGGCTGCAATCTCCACCCTGTTTGCGGCGTCGTAGACAAATACCTGTGCCGCCACCTGATGGAGCGTCTGCCCGTCGGCCGCACGGCTGCGAAGCAACACGCTTTCAGCGGCGTAGACGTCGATAATGATGTCGGCTGAGAGAGTCAGCACTTCCTGCTGGTCGGTGAGCTTTTCGCCGTAGGCCTGGAGAGCCGTCCCGAGGACGACCAGACGCCACCTTCTTCATCGCCGACACGGTCCTGCGCTCTGCCGCGAGAGCTTCATCGGGAAGTCCGTCGGGCAGGGCGGGCGAGAGAATCTCGTCCTGGATGCTGCGGGCGGCGGGAATCAAGGGGAGCGTACCCTTCAAGGCGCGCTTGATCAGCATGCCCGGAATGAGCAACCGGTTGATTTCGTTCGTTCCTTCGAAAATGCGATTCACCCGCGCATCGCGGTAGTGCCGCTCCGCCGGATAGTCGCGCACGAATCCGTTTCCGCCGTGGATCTGGACGTTCTCGTCGACGGCGAAGTCGAGCATTTCGCTGCCCGCGACCTTGAGCACTGACGCTTCGATGGCGAACTCCTCGAGCGCCGTCAGCATTGCCGCGCCGGTCTCGGCCGAATCCGCCGTGCCCGGATCGGGCAGGGCCGCGTCGATGAGGCCAGCCGTCCGGTACAACATGCTTTCGACGGCGAACTGCCGAATCGTCATCTCGGCCAGCTTGTGTTTGATCGCGCCGAAGGTGCCGATCGATCGGCCGAACTGTTTCCGCTGCACCGCGTACGTTGCCGCTTCGGCGACCAGCCCGCGCGCACCGCCGCTGCACATGGCCGCCAGCTTCAGCCTGCCGTAGTTCAGTACGTTGAACGCGACTTTATGGCCGCTGCCCAATCGCCCCCAGTACGTTCCCGGCAGGGACCTTTGCATCCTGCAGGATCAACGGCGTGGTCGACGATCCATGCAGTCCCATCTTGTGTTCTTCAGGACCGTTGCTGACGCCCGGAAACCCGCGTTCGACGACGAAGGCGGTGAACTGCTCGCCGTCGACCTTGGCAAAGACGATGAAGATGTCGGCGAATCCCGCCGTTGGTGATCCACATCTTCTCGCCAGTAAGGGCGAAGCTTCCGTCGGGCATCCTGGTCGCACGCGCCCTCGCGCCGAGCGCATCCGAGCCGGAGCCCGATTCGCTCAGTGCGTATGCGCCCACGACTTCTCCGCTGACGAGCCCGGGCAGGTACCGGGCCTTCTGCGCCGGCGTGCCGAAGCACATGAGCGGCGTGATGACGAGGCCTGTCTGCGCCCCGAACGTGGTGGCAAAGGAGGCCGATCGCCCGATCGCCTCGCCGACGATGATCGAGCAGACCTTGTCGAGGCCGACGCCACCCAGGGAATCGGGGACATCGGTGCCGAGAAGGCCGAGCTCTCCGGCGCGGCGGAGGAGCTGACGCGCGAGCGTCCAGTCCTTCTGTTCCAGTCGTGCGATCGCCGGAAGGACCTCATTGGTGATGAACTCGTCCGCGGTCTGCCCAATGAGCCGGTGTTCGTCGCTCAAGTGTTCGCGGGTCAGCACGGGCGCCGCGGGCTCCTCGAGAAGCCACGAGCCGCCGCGAACGGTCGTCGCGATCGTCATATGCGCTCCTTCATGTTCGCTCGAAGATGCCTGCTGCACCCATGCCTCCGCCAACGCACATCGAAACGAGACCGTAGCGTGCTTTCCGCTTCCGCATTTCGTACAGGATCGTGGTCGTCAAACGCGCTCCCGTGCACCCGAGCGGGTGACCGAGCGCGATCGCGCCACCGTTGACGTTGAGACGCTCCGGCTCGATCGGCAGCTCGCGGAGGCACGCGATCACCTGCGCGGCGAACGCTTCGTTCAATTCGACCAGATCCATTTGATCGAGCGTGAGCCCGGCTTGTTTGAGGACTTTTCGTATGGCCGGCACCGGTCCGATGCCAAATCGCTCGGGCTCGACTCCGGCGGTGGCGAATGCGACGAAGCGGCCGAGCGGCGAGAGTCCGAGGTCACGGACCCGGTCCGAGGCCATGACCACCACGGCGGCAGCGCCGTCGCTCATCTGCGAAGAGTTGCCGGCCGTCACCGTGCCGTTGATGTGAAAGGCAGGCTTGAGCTTCCCGAGTGCCGCCATCGACGTGTCGCGGCGAGGACCCTCGTCGGTGCTGAACCCCCCGGCTATCGTGAGCGGAACGATCTCGTCGTCGAACCGGCCACCGTCGATGGCCGCTGAGCGCGCGCTGATGACTCCGCAGCGCGAAGGCGTCCTGTTCTTCACGAGAGGCGGACGCCTCACGCGCATGGTTCTCGGCCACCAGGCCGGTGCTGAGATAAACGTCCGGATAGCTGTCGACCAGCGCCGGGTTGGGGGACACCTTGTGACCGCCCATCGGCACGAGACTCATCGATTCGGTCCCGCCGGCAACGACGACGCTCGCCGCACCGATCATGATTCGCTCGGCAGCGGAGGCGATTGCCTGCAGCCCCGAGGAGCAGAAGCGATTCATCGTCACGCGCCGACGCGCTCACGGGCACTCCGGCGCGCAGGCTGGCGATCCGCGCAACGTTCAGCCCCTGTTCCGCCTCGGGCATCGCGCAGCCCAGGATCACGTCGTCGACGTCCGCGGGATCGAGGGCCGGCGCGCGGCGAAGCGCTTCCGCGATCACGACCGCGGCCATTTCGTCCGGACGTGTCGCGCGCAGCGCGCCGTTCGGCGCTTTGCCGACGGCGGTGCGCACCGCGCTGACAATGAGGGCGTCCTTCATGCCCGGCCCTCTTCCGTATCGCCAAAATCCTGCAGGAGGTCCTCCAGCGCTTCGCCGACCTCCGCCGCATGCCCCTCGAACAGGTGATTGGCCATGTCGATGACGACCAGTTCCTTGGGCTCGTGCAGCTTGCCGTAGAAGCCCCACATCCCTTCGATCGGGCACACCTCGTCAGCTTCCCCCTGCACGAAGAACTTGGGCTTCGTGCTCGCCAGCGTGGCTTCGAATGTGTAGACCTGCCCCGAGACCGACGTCGCCACCGGAGGAGCGATGCCGATGAGCACCGACACGCGCGGGTCCTCGGCGCCGACCTCGAGCGCCACCCACGAGCCGAACGAAAATCCCGCCGCCCACAGCGGTGTGTTCGGATATTGCGTCGGCCATATAGTCGAGGGCGGCCCGGAAATCGGCCTTCTCTCCCTCGCCCTGGTCGAACTCGCCGGCACTGCGACCCGACGCCGCGGAAGTTGAAGCGGAGCACCGCGCACCCGATTCGTGCGAGACCCTTTGGCTCCCTGGTACACCGCCTTGGTGTGCATCGTCCCGCCAAACTGCGGATGCGGGTGGGCAAAGACGACTGCCGCCCTGACGTGTGTGCCGGTGGACGGCTGGTCCAACAGCGCTTCGAGCGGGCCCGCCGGGCCGATCAGGTCTGTAAGGGAGGGCATGCGTCAGTTCTGGTCGGGATTGCTTTCAAGAAACCTGGTTACGACGTCGGCAAAGTGTTTCGGCCGCGTGACCATGCCGATATGGCCGGTCCTCTCCATCTTCTCGTACTGCGCTCCCGGAATGAGATCCAGATACCGCCGCGACACCGCCGGGGGAACGACCTGGTCGAGCGCGTCATCTCCTGTGATGACGAGTGTCGGGACGCGAATACGCGCGCAATCGGGTGCGAAGTCGAGGGCCTGCTGGAGTGTGACCCGGGCCGCCATGCGCGACGGAATCATCGGTGCCGCAATGACTCGCGCCGGCATGGAGCACCGAGAACGCCAGCCGCTCCGCCCAGGTATCGTATGCGGCCCGCACTTCAGGCCACACCCGCATCGGTGCGGTCGCGACGAAGCGCGGGAGCTGACATCAATGGACGCGCCAGGTACGACTGCTGCCGTTCGTTCGGCACCCACCCCGGAGCGGGCGACGACGCGAGGATCGAGGGCGGTGACACGGCCCGGGCGCATCGCGGCGTAGCGAAGTGCGATGAAGCCGCCGTACGACACGCCGCACAGCGCGGCGCTTTCAATGCCCGCCTTCAGGAACACGGCGTCGAGCTGCCTGACGTAGTTGTCGAACCCGAGCGATGGATCGAATGGCACTCCGGACCCGAAGTCGCCGCACAGCGTGTAGGAAACCGTGCGCGTGTGCTTCCGCAGTTCACGAAGCGCCGGTCTGAGCCATTCCCACCTGCCCTGGATCCCGGGTATGACGATCAGCGGCGGGCCGGTTCCCTGGTCGAACATCACTCGGGCAGCTTTCAGCGATGAGCTCTCATCGCGGATCCCGAATCCCCAATCCCCAATCCCGGCTTCCCAACTCCGCATAGCCTCAGTTCCGAAGCAGTTTGCCGGTCTTGAGCGTATACGCGATTCTCTCCTGCGTCTTGCGTTCACCGCAGAGGCTGAGAAAAGCCTCGCGCTCGAGATCGAGGAGCTGCGCCTCGTTGAGGGTTGTCGCGTGCGTGACGTTGCCGCCGGCGAGGACCCACGCAAGCTTGCGGCCGATGAGCGCGTCGTGATCGCTGATCCGCCCGGAGCGCCAGGCGAGGTGCACGCCGAGCTTGAGCGTCGCCAGGACGCCGTCGCCGCCGACCCGGATTGCCGTTCGCGGCCGTGCCGGCACGTGGTCCTGCACGCGGGCGAGCGCAGCCGCCTTGGCGTCGGCGAGGAGGCGATCGCGGTTCATCGAAATGCCATCGACGTCGCGCAGGTAGCCAAGCCGTCGCGCGTCCGGTCCGCTGGTCGATGTCTTGCCAAACGCCGAGCGTCTCGAATATGCGCTGCACCGACGGCATGACGTCGGCGCCAGGTGGCAGCGCGTCCATCGCGCGCGCGAGCATCTCCTTGGTTCCTCCGCCGGCCGGAATCAGTCCAACGCCGACTTCGACCAGGCCCATATACGTTTCCGCCGCCGCTTGTATCCGATGGCCGTGCAGCGCAATCTCGCATGCGCCGCCAAGCGCGAGGCCTGCGGGTGCAACGACCACCGGCACTTCCGCATGCTTGAGCGCCATCGTCGCGCCCTGGAATGCGCGAATCATCAGGTCGACGTCTTCCCAGTTGCCCTCCTGGGCCTCGAGCAGGAGAAGCATCAGGTTCGCGCCGGCAGAAAAATTGGTCCCGTCATTCGCGACGATCAGCGCCGAATGGTTCGCGGCCGCTTCGCGAACGCCAGCCTGCAGCATTTCAATCGTGTCGCCGCCGATCGCGTTCATCTTCGAATGGAACTCGACACAGAGGACGCCGTCCCCTATGTCCACGACACTCGCGCCGGCATTGCGGCAGACGATGCCGGCTGCACGAGCGGCCGTCAGCAGCGAGGGCGTGCGCGTGACCGCGCCCCGAAGCTCGAACGGCCCCAGCTCCCATCCGAAACCCCACCGCATGGCGCGATCCACGTCGGCGGGAGATCGTGCAATCGCGGGTGTGACGCGCTCGGCATAGTCGAGGGTGGGCACGAGCGTGTCCCTGAGGAACCTGCCGACCTTGTCCGGCCCTTCGAGCAGTGTTCGCACTCGCTCTCGAACGTCCTGGATCGTTCGCGCCGCGTCGAGCGACGGAAGCCGCGCCGGCTGCATCGGCCGATACTCCATCGTCGCCGGATCGAGCGTCAGGATCTCCGCCGCCCCCGTCTTCTTGTAGAACCCCTGGCCGCTCTTCACGCCGGTCCAGCCCCGGCGCACCAACTCGTCCACAATCGCCGGCACGGCAAAGAGCGCCCTGTCGTCGGCATTCTCCAGCCGTTCGGACAAGTCGCGGGCGACGTGCGCGAGCACGTCGATCCCGGCGATGTCCATCGTCCGGAACGTCGCGCTCTTCGGCCGGCCGATCGCCGGGCCGGTGATCGCATCGATTTCCTCGATCGTCAACTCGCCGCGTTCGAGCGCACGGAACACCTGCATGACGCCGTGCAGACCGAGATGATTCGCGATGAACCCGGGCGTGTCCTTTGCGATGACGACGCCCTTGCCCAGGCGGTGATCGGCGAACGTGCAGATGGTGTCGACGATGGCCGGTTCAGTATCGGGCGTCGGGATCACCTCGAGCAGGTGCAGATAGCGCGGCGGATTGAAGAAGTGCGTGCCAAGAAAGTGCCGGCGGAATCCTTCCGACCGACCCTCCGCCAGAGCCGAAATGGGAATTCCCGACGTGTTGGAGCTGACAATCGCGTTCACGCGTCGATGCGCCTCGATCCGCTCGAACAGCGCACGCTTGACGTCGAGCTGCTCGACGACAGCTTCAATGATCCAGTCACTCTCGTTGATTCCGGCCAGATCGTCGTCGAGACCGCCGGTCCGGATCAGTGTGTGTGTCGTCGGCGTGTAGAACGGATCCGGACGAAGCGCCCGCGCGCGCTCCAGCCCCGCCCGCGCCGCGTCGCGGGTGACGTCGAGCAGGAGCGTTCCCACTCCCGCGTTCGCCAGGTGCGCCGCAACCTGCGCACCCATGGTTCCGGCGCCGATGACAGCAGCGGTCTTGATTCGAAGGGGCATTCGGGTTGCAGGTTCGCTTGTGGACTTCCGGCTCGTGGCTGCTGGCTTGTGGCTTCCGCCTTCAGGCGGAAGATCGATCGTGTTCCCAGCGTTGAAATCATACTCCGGCTGGACGTGGTCACTATCGACCGCAGGGGATGCGCCGATCCGGCCCGTGCCCGAATCGGCGCGTCCCCCGCCGTGCCACGGTACTTCCCAGCACTTGCGACTGCGCGCCCAGCTGGAGATTGAGCCCAAAATCCCGAGCCCCGAACCCGGAACCCTGAACCCTCGCTCACTTCCACCGCGTCAGGATCGTCTCCCGTTCGAACAGCGCGGCGCTGAAGGCAATCAGTCCCAGCCACAGGATGGCGAGTGCGAGGCTGATCAACAGCAGCACCGGTGTCGTCACGATGAAGGCGCCGGCGACCTGGCCGACGAGCATGACGACAAGCGGCAGGACGAGGAGCACGGCGATCTGCTGCGCGCTTCTGGGATCGTTCACGCGCGACGAAATGGCGATTGTCGTCTGCAGCGCCGCAAGCGAAGCGAGTGGTCCGACCAGGCCGACCATCACGATCGAGCGCGAGGACAGCAGCGCCATCACCGTGCCCGGTGTTGCGAACGCGCCGACCAGCGCGACGTACACAACAAGTCCGGCCGCCTCCACCGCGAGCGACGGCAGGAACGACGCCAGCACCTTCGCGATCAGCAGTTCCGCCGTCGTAATCGGCGTCGTCAGCAACGGCTCGAGCGTCCGCCCTTGCTTTTCGCCGACGACGCTGTAGGCGGCGAGCGAAACCGCGCCGACAATCGGCGCAACGAGGAAGAGCAGGAGAAATTGCTGGAACAGGAATGCTTCAGCCGCACTCCCCGGAGGCAGGAGCCCAAGGTGCGGCTGCGTCCGGGCGGCGAGCGCCACGATCCCTCTGATCGTGCGGTCGTCGGCCAGCGACTCTCCGGTGACCCGCGGAATGACGATGAGGACGAAGAACGGCAGCGCCACGCAGATGACGACGAGTACGACGACCGGCAGCACGGCAGCCGGGTTGGACCGGAATTCGCGCAGCTCCTTCGCGACCAGGGTCCGGATCCGGTGGCCGCTGATCATGACGGCTGCGACGATGAGGAGACGTCCGAAGCCGACGACATCAGCCGCAGGTAGACGTCCTCGAGCGGCGGCTGATCGTCGAAGACGGCGCGGATTGATGCTCCCGCCTCGACCAGCGCCCGAACGACGGCCGGTGCCTCCGCGTCCGGATTGTCCAGGACCATCGAGATCCCGGCTTCGTCGCGACGGACGTCCTGGGCCCCCGCACGCCCCGCGATCACCATGAGGTCAGGGACTGCCGGGCCGCCCTCGCCAAGGTGCACCATCAGTCGTCGTTCGAAAATCTGACGCCGCAGCACGGCGGGTTCGCCAATTGCGACCAGCCGCCGGCTGATGAGGGCGACGCGGTCCGCGACGCGTTCGATCTCGTCCAGGTTGTGCGTGGACACCACGACGGCGCGGCCGCGGCCGCGCAGCTCTGCGAGCAGCTCACGCACGCTCCGTGATGTCTGCGGGTCGAGGTTTGCTGTCGGTTCGTCGAGGAGGACGACCTCCGGGTCGTGGACGAGAGCACGCGCGAGGGACAGTTTCTGCTTCATCCCCTTGGAGAGCTGCGCCGCACGATCACCGCGGCGATCCCAGAGATCGAACCGCCGCAGCGCGTCTTCCACCGCCGCGTTGACTTCCGGCATGCCGAAGAGCCGCGCGTACACCGCGATATTTTCCGAGACTGTCAGCTGCTCCCACAATCCCGGTGTCTCGGTGAGAAACCCGATGCGCGACCGCAGCCGTGGCCCGTTCGCTCGATCCATGGCGATGCTGTCGACGCGGACTTCCCCGGTCGTGGGTGGAATCAAGCCGCCGAGCATCCGCAATGTCGTCGTCTTGCCCGCGCCATTCGGGCCGAGCAGTCCAAAGACTTCGCCCGCCTTCACCTCGAATGTGACGTCGTCCACGGCGGTCCGGCTGCCGAAGCGGCGTACGAGGTGGACCGCGGCAAGCACGCATGTATGGTAAGCCGGAGCAGGGTTCCCATTGCGCCACGCTTTGTCGGCGGTGTGGCGCTTTTGCCGACAAAATGAAGATTTACTGAGGAAAGTGAGCGAATCGTCGAAGAATGCAGCTGCAGCGACGGCGCGCGGGAGTATACAGAAGTATGCTCGACGAACTCCAGCAACAGGCGATCGTGACGCGTCTCAACCGCGTCGAAGGACAGATTCGCGGTATTCGCCGCATGGTGCAGGAGCCACGGCTCTGCATCGAGGTCCTGCAGCAGCTTTCGGCGGCCGAAGCTGCGCTGAATCGGGTCAGTCTCGGCGTGATGAAGTATCACGTCGAGCATTGCGTGCCCGACGGCGTCGCCGAAGGCGAGCCGGAGAAGACCAGGCAGTTATCCGAGCTCGTGGATATCTTCGACCGGTTCGCACGGTAGAGTTTTGGCCGACCGGTGCCTTCCTGCCCCCGGCAGGTTGGGCTAAACTGGAACCCCGAATTTCCCTCAGGGAGTTCGGGGTTTTTTGTGTCGGGGAGAATGCAGGAGACGAAATGAAGTCATTGCGCCTTGGAGTTGCGTCCATTGTTTTCGCCACCGCAGCGCTCGTTGCCTCGTCCGCGCCTTGCGCAGACGAAAGGGAGCGCCACTCTCTCCGGCAAAGTCGTCGACGACAAGGGCCAGCCCGTGGCCGACGCTTCTGTCGTGGCGGTGATGGTCGGGCAGTCGGAGCCCGCGTCGGTGCGAACCGACAAGAAGGGTGAGTGGAGAATCAAGAATCTCACCGAAGGACAGTGGCGGATCGAGATCGCCAAGGAGGGCCTCGAGACCAACAAGCAGGTGGTGGAGATTCGGAACGACAAGGTGCCGCCTGTGAACGTGACGCTCTCGAAGGAAGTGGCGAAGGCTGACCCGACGGTCGAGATCAACGCCGCTGTGGCCAAGGCGGCGGAGCTCGCGCAGGCCGGGAAGATCCCGGAAGCTCGGAAAATCTACGAGGACATGCTCGCGAAGTACCCGACCGTGTACCAGCTCGAAGGTCTGATTGCGCGCACCTACGCCGTCGAGAACCAGCCCGCAAAGGCGTTGGAGCACGTGAATCTCGCGCTCGAGAAGGAGCCGACGAACGTCGAGATGAAGGTCCTGAAGGCCGATTTGATGATGGAGACCGGCGACAAGGTAGCGGCGCAGGAAATCCTCAATTCGGTGGACTTGACCCAGGTCAAGGATCCGTTCCCCTTCATCAACTCGGCGATCGTGACCATCAACGCCGGCAAGGGCGACGAGGCGGCCGAGGCGCTCACCAAGCTGCTGGCGCAGTTCCCCACCCAGCCCGAGATTTTCTATTACCGTGGCCGCGCCTACGTCGTCGCGAAGAAGTACGACGAAGCACGCGCGGACCTCGAAAAGTTCATTTCCCTGGCACCGGCGGCGAAAGAAACAGCCGATGCGAAGCGCATCCTCGATCAGCTGCCGAAGAAGTAGCAGCCGGTGAGGGTCCTTGCTGCCCTGGCCTGTGCGGGCCTGCTGGTATCCGCCTGCGGCGGATCCAGCGGGTCTCCGTCCGACAATCCGTCTCCCTCGCCGCCCGGCACCAATCCCTGCTCGACAGCGGCTTCGGCGGAGGAAGAGGAGCAAGCCGCGCTTCCCCTCGAACCGGATCCTGCCCGCGCCCTCAAGACGCACATACCTGACGGCAACTCGCGCTGGCGCGTGCTCGATGCACTGTGGACCCACCGGGAAGCGGAGGCCAGGGGCGGCCCGCGGTCGCCGAGCGGTGCGGAGTCGAGACTGGGTCGCGCCAACGCCGCTGACGTCGGCGATATCGCCGTCGTCCAGGATCAGGGCGACATCGTGGCTGCAGCCAACCCGTACGACCTCGTCAATCTCGGCCTGCGTTTCACCCGCAACTCCTCTGGCGGCTACGACGTCCGCCGGTTCGACGGCGGTTTCCGAGCGGGCCTCGGCACCAGGCTGACCCTTACCGATGACGACAGCGTGAACAGCACCGTGCCGTTCGGCTTCCAGTTCTACGGCAGGACAGAGACCGCTGCGTTCGTCAATTCCGACGGCAACATCACGTTCGATGAACCGGACAAATCGAGCACGGAACGCAACGTCGCGCGGTTGCTGACGGGGCCGCCGAGGGTCTCTCCGTTTCTCGCCGATCTCGATCCCAGCGCCGGCAGCCGGCCGTGTGTTTCTCGACGCGGCGGCGGATCGCTACACCGTCACCTGGTGCAACGTGCGCGGGTTCGATTCCGAGCAGACCACGACCGTCCAGGCGACGCTGCTGCCGAGCGGTGCGATCGAAATGGTTTACGCGTCCGGCATCACCCTGCGTGATGCGATCGTCGGTTTGTCGCCGGGCAGAACCGGCGATTTCCGCACCGTCAACCTTACCGATCCGGGGCCGAGCGCCGGCGGGCCGGCCGCAGTCGGCGAGCGGTTCGCGGCAAATCCACAGCTCGACCTCGTCGCGCTGGCGACGAAGTTCTACAGCACCCATCCCGATAATTACGACCAGCTCGTGTTGTGGACCGACGCGCCGCTCATCACCGACGCATTCGCGTACGAGACCACGGTGAAGAACGAGGTGCAGGGTATCGGTGTCGACACGTACGATCTCTCCGCCGATTTCGGGAGCGCGGGACGTTTGCGCAGCATCGTCGTCATGGACTGGCTTGGCAAGTACCCGGACAACCCGACGCAGAAATTCCTCGGCGAGAACAACACGCTCAGCCTGATCGGTCAGGAGTCCGGCCACCGGTGGCTCGCGTTTCTCGAGTTCCGCGACCACACGGGACAACGGTCGGACGCGCTGCTCGGGCGCGACCTCGCCCACTGGAGCTTCTTCTTCGATTCGGACGCGTCGGTCATGGAGGGCAACGACATCCAGGATCTTGGCGGTGGATCGTTCCGGACCGTCGGCGCCGTGCAGCGCTATAGCCTGCTCGATCAATACGCCATGGGCCTCATCCCGGACACTGCCGTGCCGCCGTTCTTCTATGTCGAGAGCCCGGTGAACATGTCTGCCGTGCGCACGCCCGAATCGGCCCCGCAGACAGGCGTCACGTTCAATGGCACGCGCCGCGACGTCCTCATCCAGGACGTGATCGCGACCCAGGGTCCGAGGGTCCCCGCGGCCGCCGAATCGGCAAAAGTGCACCGGCAGGCATTCGTCTACGTGCCGACCGGCGGCCGAACCGCAGACGCGGCACAAATCGCAAAACTCGATCAGATCCGTCGCGCCTGGGAAGCATTCTTCCAGCAGGCCACTGACGCCCGGATGACGGCAATCACCACACTGCGCTAGCTCTCGAACCCCGAACCCGGAACCCCGGAACCCGGAACCCGGAACCGGAACCGGAACCCGGAACCCGGAACCCGGAACCCCGAACCCGGAACCGGAACCCCGAACCCGGAACTCCGAACCCGGAACTCCGAACCCGGAACCCGGAACTAGAATTTATAATCCCTGCATGAAACAGCTTGCTGCCGTCCTGCTCGTCGCCACTCTGATGGCGCCGAGCCAGGCCGCTTCCCAGGTCGACGCTCGACGGCTCGACACGATCGAACCGCTCGTGACGCAGGCCATCGCCGAACGGAAGTTGCCCGGTGCCGTCGTCCTGGTCGGGCGCGGAGACAAGACGCTCTACCAGAAGGCGATCGGCAACCGCGCGCTCGTGCCCTCGGTCGAGCCGATGACGCTCGATACGATCTTCGACGTCGCTTCCCTCACCAAGGTCGTGGCGACGACGACGAGCGTGATGATCCTGGTCGAGGAGGGGAGAATTCGACTCAGCGATCGGGTGGCGTCGTTCGTCCCCGGCTTCGAGAGATACGGCAAAGGCGACATTACCGTGCGCCACCTGATGACGCATACGTCGGGACTCCGGCCCGACGTCGATCTCGCTGATCCATGGACTGGGTACGACGCCGCGATCGGGCTCGCCATCGAGGAGGTGCCGACATCGCCTCCCGGAGAGCACTTCGTCTACAGCGATATCAATTATTTCTTGCTCGGCGATATCGTTCGTCGCGTCAGCGGCCAGCCCTTGAACCAGTTCGCGACTGAAAGGATCTTCGCGCCGCTCGGGATGAAGGACACCGGCTTCCTGCCGGCCGCCTCGCTTTACGGGCGGATTGCGCCAACCGAAAAGTGCACGCCGCTCGGATCGCCGTGCGATGGTCCGGGGGCCGTGATGCTGCGCGGCATGGTGCACGATCCGACGGCGCGGCGGATGGGCGGAGTTGCCGGGCACGCCGGTCTTTTCAGCACCGCGGCCGATCTTGCGATCTTCTGCCGCATGCTGCTCGACGGTGGCGAATATCGCGGCACGAGGATCCTCTCGCCCCTGACGGTTGCGAAGATGACCAGCCCGGCGTCCCCTGCCGTTGAACGCAACGTGCGTGCGCTCGGGTGGGACCTCGACTCCGCCTTCTCCTCGAATCGAGGCGAGCTCCTGCCGCTGGGGTCATTCGGGCACACCGGATTCACGGGCACGTCGCTGTGGATCGATCCGACCACGAACCTGTTCGTGGTCTTTCTGTCGAATCGTGTGCACCCCGACGGAAAGGGGGACGTCACTCCACTTCGCGCCCGCATCGCAACCGTCGCCGCGACGGCGATCACCGAGCTCCCGGATAACTTCCGCTCGACTGCGGTGATGACAGGTCGGGACTTCGGGCCGTCCGGCGCGTTGCCGGCGCCGCCAGCCCGCGGTCGCCGTCGCGACCGGAATCGACGTGCTGCGATCGACCGGGTTCGCCATCCTGCGCGGCAAGCGCGTCGGACTCGTCACCAATCACACGGGAGTGGCTCGCGACGGCGCCACGACCATCGACCTGCTGCACGGCGCCAGGGACGTGACCCTGGTCCGGCTGTTCAGTCCAGAACACGGCATCCGCGGGATCCTGGACGCCGCTGTCGCCTCCGCGACGGACGAAAAGACGCGTCTGCCGATCCTGTCGCTCTACGGCGATACCCGGCGGCCGACCCCTGCCATGCTGGACGGTCTCGATGTCGTCGTCATCGACCTGCAGGACGTCGGCGCCCGGTTCTACACCTACATGACGACGATGGCGTACGTGATGGAGGAGGCAGCCAGGCGAAAGCTCATGGTGGTGGTTCTCGATCGTCCCAATCCGATCGATGGCTTTCATGTCGAAGGGCCGATCATGGACAGGTCGGAGCTCGCGTTCACGTCGTATTTCCCGATGCCGGTGCGCCACGGGATGACGATGGGTGAGCTCGCCCGGTTGTTCAACGGCGAGAACAAGATCGGCGCGGACCTCACGGTCGTGCCGGTGAAGAACTGGACCCGCGACGAGTGGTTCGATTCGACCGGGCTGCCGTGGGTGAACCCGTCCCCGAACATGCGCAACCTGATCCAGGCGACGCTCTATCCCGGCATCGGCGCCATCGAAGGATCGAATGTGTCCGTCGGCCGCGGCACTGACACGCCGTTCGAACAGATCGGCGCGCCGTGGATCGATGGGGTCGCGTTGGCGGATGCGATGAACGCCCGCGCGCTCCCCGGCATCCGCTTCTACCCGGTGCGGTTCACGCCAACGACGAGCAAGTATGCCAACGAGGCGTGCGGCGGCGTGTTCATGATCGTGACCGACAGGCTCGCGCTGCATCCCGTGCGCGTCGGCGTCGAGATTGCCGCGATGCTGCAGAAGATTTACGGGACGAAGTACGAGCTCGACACGACCGACCGGTTATTCGGACTGCGGGAAGGGATTGCCCGCCTTCGCGCCGGCGAAGATCCCGCCGCAGTCGCGAGCAGCTGGGCGGCGGGGGAGGCGCAGTGGCGGTTGATGAGGAATAAGTATCTCCTGTACCGATGAGGGTTTTAGGTTCTACGGTTCTACAAGTTCTAAGGTCGGGTTTTAGGTTCTACGGTTCTACAAGTTCTAAGGTCGGGTTTTAGGTTCTACGGTTCTAAAAGTTCTAAGGTCTGGTTCTGGTTCTACGTTCTACCGTTGTAAGTCAGGGTTTTGGTTGGAGTTCAGTCGTCGTTCGTAGCACTGGTCAGGCCTGCTTTGGACCGCGAGGCTTGCGATGGTGCGACGGCTGCTCCGGGCAGTGTTTCAGATAAGTGTGCCAGCGGATTGTGATGCCGAGGGCGCGACGGGCTAGTTTGGCGAGAGTCGCGTATTCGTCTTCAGTGATGTAGTTCTCCTTCCAGGCGTCACGAAGATGATTGGCCGTCTCACCGAGCGAGCCGAGGGCGATGCGGACGAAGCGGGCATTGTCCCGTGGGCTGTAGCGCCAGAAGCCCTCTGCGAGGTTGGCGGGCGCCGAGCGGCTCGAGGTGTGAATCTGATCGCAGAATTCGCGATGCTTCGACACCGCCGTCCTGGCAGTAAGTTCAAACACCCGCTCCTTCAGTTCGGTCGCAAGTTGCCATGCGACAAGATCTTCGTGGTGTTCGATCGTTGCCATTGAAGAGCAAGAACGCACGTTGCGTACCCGTTCTCGCTCCAAACGTCAACCGAACTGTAGAACGTAGAACCTCTAGAACGTAGAACCCGACCCTATAACCCCTAAAACCCGTAGAACCTATAACCCCCGGTGAAAGGGATCTACTCTCCCTTCTTATCCCTATACATCCTCTCGTCCGCGTCCTTGACGATCGCCATGACCTCAGTGGCGTCCGCCGAGACCTCGGCGCAGCCGACGCTCAGGCCGACTCCTTCGGGCAGCGTCGCAGTTTCGGTTCGCGAAAAGATGGTCTTGAGCTCAGAGGCCTTGCGCTCGGCTGCGGTCAGGCGGCATGAAATCAGGATGAGAAACTCGTCGCCACCCCAGCGGAAGACGTAGTCGGCTTCGCGGACGTTGCGGACGAGAAATGCGGCGACGCGCTGGAGCACGCGGTCGCCTTCCTCGTGCCCGAGCGTGTCGTTGATGACCTTGAACCGGTTCACATCGATGAACAGCAGCGACAGCGGGATCCCGTAGCGGCGGTGGCGCTGGATTTCCCTGCCGATCACCTCGTCGAAGAATCGGCGGTTGCGGCAGCCGGTCAGCGCGTCCCTGGTGACCAGCTCGCGCAACTCGCCCTGTGCCGACTCGAGACGCCGGTTGGTGACGCGCAGCTCGTAGGTCATGTCTTCGAAGGTCATGAGCTGCATGCCGAGCGCCATCGCGAGATAGAGCGCGAGGTTGAGAAACGTGGCGCGATCAGACAGTCCGATCAAATCCTGCGGCCCGAACGCCCATGACGCGTTGGCTCCGGCCAGCACGATCATGGCCGCCCCGACCACCCCGGCCCCGAGCAGGCGCGTGTGGCGCGTCAGCGACACGTAGGCAAGGCCGGCGGCGGTGAAGCAGGCGGCAATCATCAGGTGCCCCGGTGCGTGGACGGCCGGCGCTTCGAGCGGAATCGGCGCGAGCGCAAACCAGATGAACGTCGGCAGCAGCACGTGCACGTAGTGCCGGGGTATCCGCGGCCTGGTGCGATACGCGTCGGCGCTGACGACGAAGACCAGCGCGCTCAGGATGCCGACGAACTGCGACAGCCCGTACATCGCATTGTTCGCTTTGACGTACTCGAAGCGATGAGCAATCAGGAGGGGTGAGATCGCGCCCAGCGTCCACGCCAGGATCCAGAAGCGGATATAGAGGCGGCGACGGTAGAAGTAGAGCAGGAACAGCAGCCCGGTGACGAGCAGCGCCGCACCGCCGAGCAGAACGCGCGGATTCAGAACGCCCGCCGCCGCGGGATCCCCGTCCACCGATTGAGCGATCAGCAGAACACCGGTCAGCAAGAGACTGGGACCCTGAACCCCGTAGAACCTGTAGAACCCCGTAGAACCTCGTAGAACCCCGTAGAACCCCGTAGAACCTGTAGACCCCTTAGTACATGCGATACAGCATCACGTAAACGATCACTCCCGTGACCGACACGTACAGCCAGATCGGAAACGTCCACCGTGCGATTGCGACATGGCGGTCGAACCGGCTGCGCAACCCCCGCGTGAGTGTGATCAACGCGAGTGGCGGTACCGCGGCGGCAAGAATGACATGCGTCAGCAGGATGGCAAAGTAAACCGCCCGGATCGGCCCACGGCCGGGGAATGGTTTCGAGCCGATGTTGGCGTGGTAGATGACGTACGACGTGAGGAAGAGCGCCGACACCGCGCAGGCGGCGATCATCGCCGCCTTGTGCAGCTGCACCCGTCCGCTGCGGATCGAGATGTAGCCGAACACCAGGAGAACGCCGGACGTGGCATTGAGCGACGCGTTGACGAGGGGCAGGTCGGACAGCGTCAAGGCAGGCACCGCCTGGCGCGGATCAGACCCGGCCTGCGATCATCAGCACCCACAGCAGCGGCAGGTAGATGATGGAGCCGAAGAACAGCCGCCTCGCATCGTGCACCTTCCGCGTCCGGGCGAACGTCAGCGTCAGTGCCAGGAAGAGCAGTGAGAGCACCAGCGCCGCGGCAAAGTAGACGGCGCCAGTCATGCCGACGAGCGTCGGCGCCAGGCTGACAGGCAGCAGCGCCAGGCAGTAGAGCGTCGCCTGGCGGCCGGTGCTCCGTCCATCGGGCTCGACGACCGGCAGCATCGGGAAGCCGGCGCGCGCGTAGTCCTCGCGGTAGATCCACGCGATCGCGAGGAAATGCGGCAGCTGCCACAGGAACACGATCCCGAAGAGCACCCACGCCCCACGCGACAGCTCGTTGCTGGCCGCAGCCCATCCAATCACCGGCGGAAGCGCGCCCGGGATCGCTCCGACCACGGTCGAAAAGGAGGAGCGCCGCTTCATGGGGGTATAGATCGCCGCATAGATCGCGAGCGTCGCGAATGCCACGAACGCGGAGAGCAGATTGACCGCCGACGCGAGAATGGCCAGGCCGGCGAGCGACGTGACCGCGGCGAAGATCAGCGATTCTCGCGGCTGGAGACGGCCGTCGGGAACAGGGCGCAGCCTCGTCCGCCGCATCAAGCCGTCCGGCTCGCGCTCGATCACCTGGTTGAACGCCGATGCGCCGCCCGCTACGAGTGCGGTGCCGGCGACGGTGCAGACCACGCGTGCGGCATTCGAGATCTCCCCGCCGGCCATCACATAGCCGACGAGCGACGATCCGACGACGAGCAGGTTGAGACGCGGCTTCGCGAGCGTGACGAAGTCACTGGCGCGGCTGCGCGTGTGCGGGATCGCAACCGCTTCGGCGCCCGTCTTCAAGGCCGGGCCTCTCGGCCCCGAGCCGAACCGCCAACGCCGAACTCCGGACCGGCGACCGGGAGCCCCGACGGCCGAACCCGGATCGCGGCGGCTGGCACCGTCTGCGCCTCGATAATCGGCCGGAATGCCCGGAGGGTGAGGATGAGCGAGGTCCCCAGCACGAGCGCCCCGTTCACGACGTGGAGCGTGTTGATGAACGGCTGGAGGCCGGACATCACGACGAACGCGCCAAGCGTCGCCTGCGTCAAAGCGAGCAGCACGAGGAGCGCCGCCGGGCGGGCCAGATCCCTCCGCTCGCGTTCGTGTCTATACACGTGGACGGCGGTCGTGAGGATCGCGGAGAGCACGACGAGCGCGCCGGCGCGGTGGGCGAAGTGAATCGCAATCGCCGGAGACCACACCGGCGGCAGGACGTGGCCGAACGCCAGCGGGAACGTCGGAATCGCCAGGCCGGCCCCGGTGTGGCGCATCGTCGCACCGAGCAGAATCTGGCTGTAGACGAGCACCGTGGTGGCGCGCGGACAGGCGCCGAAGCTGCGGATCGTCAGCCGCGACGGGTTGGTCGCGCCAGCTCCGTGACGTGAACAGCGCCAGGCTCAGGGTGATACAGAAGAACAGCTGTGCGAGCGCGGCGTGGCCAATCGAAACCGCCGGTGGCAGGAACAGGAGGACGGTAATCCCACCGAGGAGTCCCTGGAGAATGACGGCGCCCAGCGCGCTGAACCCGAGGCGTCGCACCCATGCTCTCGGATCGACACGCCAGGTCCAGATGGCGAGGATGATGGTGAGAAATCCGACCGTGCTCGCAATCAGCCGGTGCCCATGCTCGTAGAAAATCCCGCCGACCCACTTGTTGAATGGAAACGAGAACATCGACCAGCCATACGTCGTCGGCCAGTCGGGCACGGAAAGTCCGGACCCCGTGCTGGTGACCATGCCGCCAGCCGCGATGAGCAGCACCGTCGCCGCGACAACGAGCTTCGTGTATCGATGTAACCAGTTCATCGTGCTGCCGTACTTCAATTGCCTGCGGCGGGCGGAACCTTGAAGGTGAAGGTCACGTCTGCCGCCTGCTTTTCAGCGATCGTTACTTTCTGCGTCTCGGTGCCGAGCTTCTCGTGCCACGCCTCGACGGTGTAAGTCCCCGCCGGCAGATTCTTGAGCTCGAACTTGCCGCCATCGTGTGTGACCGCGAAGTACGGATGATCCATCACCCCGACGAACGCGTGCATCCATCCGTGCACGTCGCACTTGAAGGGCACCATCACCTCGTGTTTCGCGAACGTCCGCCGCGCCACCTGGTGCTTGATCGCCTGCCCGACGTTGAACTCCCGGTTCGCTTCGGGCATCGCATGCACGTTGTGCATGGTGTCGTCGCTGTTGCTGATTTCGAGCGGCTGATTGGTCCGAATGCCGAGCACGTGCGGGCGATAACGGCAGCCCTGCTGATCGAGCTTCACCGGGTCGGTCGGCGCCTCGAAGTAATAATTGCCGAGTCCGTCCTTGACGTAGACGAACACGTTCTCAAGGCCGCCGTCCGTGACGATGTAATTGTCGGAGGTCGCGCCGTTCGGGTTCTGCGACGTGCAGTACGGGTCCCCCGACATCTTCAGCGGCACATTGGCTGGCGCCGCTCCGTCGAGCATCACGCGGCCGGCAAGGCTCCCGGCAGTCGCCGCATCGACGCGCTTCGCGCCCGGAGGCGGTCCCGCGGTCGTTGGCTCCTTGCTGCCGCACGCCGCCGCGAGCGCCAGCAAAGCACCGACCGCGAGTAACCGCAAATCCTTCATGCGCGTAACCTTATCTCAATATCACATGCATTTGGGGGCGGGCAAATCCGTCGGCGGGCCCAACTAGCTGCCGATGTGCAGCTTGCGCAGAATCCGATCCTGGATCCAGTGCGCGTCCCACCATTCGACCGGATTCACCATCTGGCCGTTGACGAGCATCGTGAAGTGCAGGTGATCGCCGCCAGCGAGCCCGGTCATGCCGCTCTTGCCGATCTCCTTCTCCTTCTCGACCATCTCGCCGGCCTTGACGCCGATCGACGAGAGATGCCCATAAAGCGACTGCACGCCCATGCCGTGATCGACGATGACGCAGTTTCCGTAGATCCCGAGCTCGTCGGCGAAGACCACCTTGCCGCGGTTCGCCGCGACGATCGGCACCCCGGTGAAGGAGGCGAGGTCGAAGCCGAGGTGTGTCTGCTGGTCCACGTCCTTGCCCTTGTAGACGTAGGTGCGCTGGTCAGCGAACGCTGATTCGACGGCGTTGTTCGTGAACGGGTGGAACACGACGCCGCGCCAGTACATCTCGGGCGCGCTTTCCTTCGCCATCGAGGCAATCTTCGCGGCGTTCTTCCGGCGCAGCTCGCCGTTGATCACCAGGAACTTCGCAATCTCATCGCCTTCCGGCTTCACTTCGGTGGTCCCTGCGAGAATCGCGGGGACGACGCGGCCGAGGAACTTGTCATCCAGTTGAATGCGGCTCTTCTTGAATGGTTTCGGAAAAGTCAGGTAGTCGAAATCGCCGCGCGCCGAGTTTCCCGCCTCGTCGCGGGCGAACAGGTGCATCGGTGTCTTGACGTCCTGGTCGTAGCGCAGGGCAAAGAACGCAATCCGCAGCGACGGGTCGCTGATACTCACGCCATCAACCGTGGCGCCGGTCGCGGGGTATCCGGGATACTCGAGATCGCCGACCACAACGCCCGAGGCAACGTCGGCTGGCGTGGCGCGATACACCACCATCTCCGAGCCGCCGAGATTCACGTAGTGCTTGCTCGACACCACCGAAACGCTCGGCCGTTCGAGCCGGACCTGCACGTCGCGCGTTGCTGTCGATTCGATGGTGCGGATGCCGCGAAAAACTTTGCGCGAGGCGGTGACCACGATCCTGGCCGGCCCGGTCTTCAGATCGGGAATCGCCTGTTTGCCGATGTCGCGGGTGACGACGAGCTTGTCAGGGCCGTCCAGCTTCACTGTCGCGCCGGTTGCGTTTTCGAGCGTATAAAGCGGCGTCTGCTTGCCCCCCTGCTCGAACACGACTCGGGCGGAACTGAGCTTCGCCTCGGGGGCCCCGATGCTGATCTGGAGCGGAGTTGATGTGCCGACGAATTTTTCGGGCTTGCCGATTTCGATCGACGGTCCCGCGGCACGCCCGGCAACGACATAGGCGCCGCCGGCGGCGAGTACAAGGATAAGGATGAGGCCCAGGAGGTAGCGCATGGGGTAGATGGTACCGGAAAGCGAGGCGATACTGATAGCAGAGTTCGCTCGTTTCGTCTGCGGCCGGTCCAGTACGCGCCGTCGGGGTCGCCGATATCTTGACCCGTGGATGACTCGACTGCTAACATCGGAGGTTCCTGTTGCGCCTTCTGCCGCTATCGTCTAGGGGTCAGGACACGTGGTTCTCAGCCACGGGACCGGGGTTCGAATCCCCGTAGCGGTACCATTCGACTCGCCTCCCCCCGCTTGCGGCGGGCCGAGGCTCGCTCATGGCGGGCCACTCAACTCATCGATCGCCTCCAAGCCGTCCACCGCCTCACCGCACAACACACAGTCTTCGACCGTCAGCAGCCGGGACAGCGCTTTCCGAACGGATTCGTTATCATTCAGGACCAAGATGCGCGCACGCGCCGTTTCGGTCGTCATGTGTGGAGTCGCCATCCTGCTTTCCTGCTGGGGCCTCGTGGGGCTTCTGCTGTCCGTGCGTGCCGGTTCCGTCAGCGCAGAACCAAGGCCTAAGAACGTCGTGCTGCTGTTCAGCGACTTTGGACAACGCACGAACTTCCTGGATTTGTTCGAAACGTCCCTGCGAGCTCAGGACCCCGGCCCCATAACGTTCTACGAAGGGTACCTGGACCCCCCGCAGGGTGGTGACGAAGCGTACCTGCAGAGCCAAGCGGACACGCTCCGAGGCCGATACAGCGGGCTGACGCTCGACGCCGTGGTTGTCAATGGACCCTCAGCGCTCCAGTTCGCGATCAAATATCGCGACAAGATCTTTCCGGGTGTGCCGATCGCGTTCATCGGACTCGCGACTCGCCAATTCGCCGGACAAACCTGGCCGGGCGTGACCGGCCTGACGACGCCCGTCGGCCTGGGTGAAACCATCGATCTGGCGCTTCGTCTTCAGCCAGATACGACGACCGTCGCCGTGATCGCGCCCAAGGAAGATCCGTACTGGCTGGCGGCAACCCACACCGAACTGCTCCGGTATCCCAGCGTCAACGAGGTCTACATCTACGGACCTGCCAGCCGCGAAGTGCTCGAGAAAGTCACGGCCCTCCCCGCTCGCACCATTGTGCTGTTTCATCTGGCGGCGCCGGCGTCCGGCCAGCCGCCGCTCGCCGGGCTGGATCTGATCGACGCGGTCGCGGAGAAGAGGCCAACTTACTCGGCCTGGCGCGGGCTCTGCCTTGGTCACCGTTGCATCGGCGGGGCCTATGGCGACAGCACGAAGGAGATCGTGCAGTTGGCGGAATTGACAGCGCGGCTGTTGGCAGGCGCGCCACCCGAGAGCATTCCCGTTGTGAACGCCGCCAGTCTCACCGTTCAGGTCGACTGGCGGGCACTCCAGCGATGGCACATTCCCGAATCGTCTCTTCCGCCAGGCAGCGAGGTCTTATATCAGGAGCCATCGCTGTGGGAGCGCGGCCGCAGATATTTCATTGCCGGGACGGTGATCATCGCGCTGCAGACAATGCTGATTTCTGCACTGTTCTGGCAGAGGGCACAAAAAAGAAAGACCGAACGGGCGCTGCGGCAGTCCGAGCAGAAGTTCTCCAAGTCTTTCCGTCGCGGCCCCCTTGCCGTCACGCTCACGCGCCTCAGTGACGCCCGCTACGTGGATGTGAACGATACGTTCGAACAACAGACGGGGTGGACGCGTCAGGACGTAATCGGCAGGACCCCTCTCGACCTTCATCTCTGGGAAAACCCGGATGAGAGGACGTCGATGGTCGAACAGCTTCGAACAACCGGCCACGTGCGGGATCTGGAGTTCAGAGTCCGCAGAAAGGACGGCACGATCATCACGGCTCTTGGTTCAGCGGAGTTGATTGATGTGAATGGCGAGCCGTGCGCGCTATGCGTCGCCGCCGACATCACCGAGCGGAAATTAGCGGAAGAGGCGCTTGCCGGTGTCGACCGCAAACTGATCGAAGCGCAGGAAGCCGAACGCACACACATCGCACGAGAACTGCACGACGACGTCAATCAGCGCATTGCCGTGCTGGCGATGAATCTGCACATGCTGCGGCAAGGACTGTCTCCCTCTGAGAGCGGTACCGGCGAACGACTCGAGGACGCGTACGAACAGGTGAGGAATCTGTCGGCCGACATTCAAGCGCTGTCCCATCGTTTGCATTCGTCACGACTTGAATACGTTGGCCTGAAGGCGGCAGTGAGCGGGTTCTGCCGGGAACTGTCAGAGCGGCAGAAATTGAAGATTGAGCTCCACGTCGACAACCTTCCCGAAACGCTACCTGCCGAAACGTCACTGTGCCTCTTTCGGGTGCTGCAGGAGGCCGTTCACAACGTACTAAAATATAGCGGGACGAGTGAGTGCGACGTCTCGCTGACGGGAACCGCCACTGACATCCAACTGGTCGTGCGGGATTCGGGAGCTGGGTTCGATCCCGACACTCTCAAGGGTCAGGGACTGGGGTTGATCAGTATGAGAGAGCGGCTGCGACTGGTCAAAGGGCAGCTGTCGATCGAGTCGCGACCAGGGCACGGGACGACCATTCGAGCGACTGTTCCTGTAAAGATGAGAGTGCCGGTGCTCTCGCAGTAGGATCGCCTGTCCGAAGCTGCGCTGCTTTCAAACGGCTCAGCCGACGATTCCCGCGAAAGGAACGCTCCAACCTTGCTCGTAACGCTGTAGCGGTACCAAACCTCCAAACGGACCTCGCTCAGTTACTTCTGACGATTCCCTTTGACGACAACGAGTCGTCGCCGAGGCTCGGTTCGGCCGGAACTTGAAAGATTCCTGAAACGTCTGCCTCCGCATCGGCGATCGCGTCGAAAGCCTTGTGTCTAATGCTTCCGATTGTCGCGAACGATTGGCCGAGCGCGAGCGCCAACGCCAGCAGCAGCACCACACCCGCTCGCGCGGCTGGCACTGCGGTCACCGGCGTGAACAGGGCCAACGGAATGGCGGCCGCGATCGCCTGGTAGCCGGCTTGGTTCGGGTGAACGTGATCGCACGTCAAATCAGAGCGCAGGGACCAGGCCGGATCGCTGGCATCTTTGACGGCTGCTTCGACGTCAATCACGGCATCGAAGCTCGGTTCGGCGGCGCCTTGGCGCTTGTCGTGGTCGCGAATCCATTGGTTCACGACCTGAGCGGTTTGCTTGTTGTTGCCGACGTCCTTGACGGAGTGGCCAAAAGGGAGGATTGGAACCCCGAGGATCTGCTTCCTCGCCTGGTGAGCTTTGGCGATGGCCTGCTCGTAGGCGGTCTCGAGAAAGGAGGCGTCGACGTGCTCGTAGGAGATGTCGTTCACGCCCATGAGCAGCATCACCCATCGCACCTCCGGCAGCCTCAACAGTTCATCCAGGCGCAACAAGCCGCGAAGACCCGCGCCGTCGGACGAGGCAAAGCGCCCCGACCCGATGCCGGCGTTCAGCACGGCTCGCGCTGTCCCGTCGGGCAGGGACGGCATCCGTGCCGCGAGCCGATCCGGCCAGTCGCCGTCTGCATCCACCGCGGAGCAGGCCCCTTCGGTGATCGAGTCGCCGAGCGCCACAATCGCCGCCTCTGGACGGGACGCGAGAACCTGCACCTCGTAGACCGCAAAAACCTGGCGGGTCGTCGACGCCCCCGTCAGAGACGTCGCGGAGACCTGGTTGCCGGCACCGTGATACGCGGTCTTGACCTGCGCGCGCCCGCCCTCGGTTGTCGGAACGAACGAGCCCGGCACGTACAGCGAGATCGCCAAATCCTGCCCTGCGCTGACAGGCAGTGTGACGGGATCACTCCACAGGTCGCTGCCAGCGGCAACGAGCGCCGACGAGCTCCCCGCGAACGTGAGCGCACGGTCTGTTCCGCTGGCGATATCGCTGCCGCTGGTGCGGATCGCGACGTGCCCAGCGCCAATCCCGAGTGACGTCGCGGAGAACCGCTGACTGAGTCGCACCCTCACCTGTGAACCGCCCGCGGTGAGGTGCGCCATCACCCGCAGCGTGCGGCCGGTCAGATCCGGAACCGGATCCGTGAACGTATGATCGGTCGTAATCGTGGTGGAGAGCGGTCCTCTTCCTATCCACGCGGACACCCACGTGGGCGCCTGCGCCTGCGCGGTCACTGCGATCAATGCGCATGACAGCGCGAGGACGACAATGATCGACGAGCGAGGAACGTTTCGTCGCAGCCGTGAGCTCATCGGGTCCGCAAATGGCTTCCGAATCGATGACCGCCGTCGCCGAGCCTCGATGCGCCTCCCGGCTCAGAATGAATACTTCAACCCGAACTGAATCTGGCGCATCGGAAGCGCGGTTGAGGTGATGACGCCGAAGCCCTGATGCGCCGCGTTCTCGGCCGCGCCCGGGAATGCCGCGCCCGCCAGGATGTTTCCGTTGGGTGCGCCCCACACCGGATGGTTGAACACGTTGAAGGCTTCGACCCTGGCCTGAATGCGGTGGCCATTCGGCAGCCGGAAATTCTTCACCAGCGACGCGTCGATCTGCTGCAGATGCGGCGTCGTCATCGAATTGCGCCCGACGGTCCCGAATTGGCCCTCAGGAGCCAGGACGAACGAAGCGGGGTCGTACCAGCGCGTCGCCGAGGGGTCGGCGGCATAGCCGTCGCCCACGCCCGAGTAGCTCGGACGGTCGTTCACCAGGTTGTTGGTGCCCGATTGAACCTTGCCGGCGGAGAGCGTCTGCGGAACGCCGCTCTGGAGCGTGGTGTTCGCGCTCAACTGCCATCCACCAAGGACGCCGTCCAGGACGGCGTTGTCGATGTTCACCGGTTTGCCCTTGCCGAACGGCAGTTCATACACGGCGCCGAGGACCCAGCGATGCCGCACGTCGAACGAGGAGGGCCCGGTCTCACATTCCATGCAGCGGCTGTCCTGCGGGAACAGCGTGTCGAAGCCCTGCGTGCGGGTTCCGCTGGAGTTGTCGATCGACTTGGCCAGCGTGTAGCTCGTGTTCAGGCTGAGGCCGTCACCGTAGCGGCGCGTCGCCTTGACGCTGAACGCGTTGTAGTGCCCTTTGTTCTGGTCGGTCACGTAGGAGATCACGCCGAAGGTCGGATACGGCACGCGCGAGCTGATGGTGTTCAGCGGGCCCGGACCGGCCTGGTTAAGGGTCTGGAACCCATACAGATGGCGGCTCTGCGATCCGAGGTAGCCCACCTCCACTGACCAGTTCGCGGCGAGTTGCCGCTCCACGTTGACCAGATACTGCCAGGTGCGCGGCGTCTCGTGACTGTAGGCGGCCGCCCACGTCAGCGTCGGAGGCACCGAGGCGAGACCCCCGCTGGGAGCGGCATTGGCCCAGGTGAGCAAATTCGTCGTCGTCGCCTGGAAGTCGACGCGGGCGGCGGTAATACGGGCCATGTCGAAGTACTCGGCGTTGCCGATGTCTTCCATGTAGTAGAGCCCGACGCCGGAGCGAACGACCGTCCTTTCACCGAGCGCATAGGTCGCGCCGAGGCGGGGCGCGAAGTTCTTGTACTTCGTCTCCCGCAGGTTGTTGTTCATCCCGAAATCCCTGGCGCACCCGACCGGCGTGACTGACCAGCGGAGGCTTAGACCGGCGTACGGATCGGTGCAGTTGTCGCCCTGGCGCACCAGCGTCGGATAGTTCGACTGCGGCTGATTGAGGCTGTAGTCGATCGTCGGGATCGCCACCGTGAAATAGTTCCCCAGCGTGTTGGTGAACGGCGGCGTCAGCTCGTAGCGCAGGCCGGCCAGCAGCGTGAAATTGTTCGTCACCCTCCAGCTATCGTCGACGAACGCGTGGAAGACGTTGCGTACGAATTTTCCCTCGGCGACGGCCAGCGCGACGGTCGTGTGGAACGGCTGGCCGAGCAGGAACTCGGCGAAGGCGTAGCCGCCGGTGTTGTTCACCGGGTTCCTGCTGGTATTCGCCTGGAAGGAGAAGATCCCGCGGGAAAACTGGTTGCCGACCTCGTTGAAGTGCTGCCGGTCGTACTCAGCGCCCATGCCGATGGTGTGGCGTCCTTTCACCCACGTCAGCTTGTCGACGAACTGCAGCGTGTTGTTGTCGACAGCGAACGGGCCGTCGTTGGCATCACCGATGTCGTTGAACCCGGTGAACGAGACGTCCGGAATGCCCCACGTGACCGGGGCGCCGGACTTCAGGTTCGGGATCTTCACATCGGAGACCACATCGTTGGTATAGGCCGAGAGGGTGCCGATCGAGTTGAAGAACTTGGTGTAGCCGAACCGCGCGTCGTTGACCAGCCTGGAGGTGAGCGTCCGGGTGTTCGAGGCGCCCCACTGCTTGTAGTTCGTAATTGTCTTCGAACCCGCCAGACCGAGGCCCTGGCTCGACTGCGTGTCGTCGCCCCAGTTGTAGCGCCCCATCCACTGTGACGAGGGCGATTCGTTGAAATCGGCGCGCACGACATAGCCGTTGCGATCGAACGGCGCCGAGTTGTCCTGCACGTAGTTGTTTTGCAGACCCGGAAGCGTCGCCGCGTGGTAGTACGACAGTAAGTTCTTCGAGATCGGATCGATCCGGCCTGCCGGAATGACGTTGCCGGGGAACGGCTGGCCCGTGGTCGGGTCGTAAATGATGGTGCCGGGAAGAACCTCGCTGAAGTCGCCGGCGAACATCTTCTCGGTCGGCACGGTGAACGTGGACTGGGTGGTCTGCCGGCGCCGCAACTTCTCGAAGTTGGTCATGAAGAACAACTTGTCGCGGAGCACGGGGCCGTCCGCCTCGAAGCCGAAGTCGTTCCACTTGAATGGCGACTTGGCTGGGTGGACGCTGGTGAAGGCGTAGGGCTTGGCGTCGAATTTCTCGTCGCGGAGGAATTCGAAGACCGAGCCGTGGAAGGCATTGCCGCCTGATTTGGTGACGACGTTCACCTGCGTGCTCTGGTGACCGAACTCGGCCGGGTAGACGCCGGTCTGGACCTTGAACTCCTGAATCGCATCGATCGACGGCAGGGCGATGTAGTTGTTGAAGTTCGGGTCCGTGTTACTGACGCCGTCGAGCGTGTAGTAGTTGAAGAAGATGCGCTGACCACCGGCGGAGATGGACTGCGCGGCGCGCTCGCCGCCAAGTCGGGCGCCCGCCTGCCCCGCCGCGGGCGAGAGCACGTTGACGTTGGGCGCGATGGCGACCAGATTCAGGTACTGTCGGCCGTTCAGCGGCAGCTCGGTCACGATCTTGTTCTCGATCACCGTACCGAGCGTGGTGCTCTGCGTGTTGAGCAGGGTGGATTTACCCTCGACGGTCACCGTCTCGCCCAGCGCACCGACCTGCAACGGCACGTCCACTCGTACCGTCTGCTGGACGTCGACCTTGAAGGCAGGGATCTCTGCGGTCTTGAAGCCTTGCAGCTCGACTTTCAGTTCATAGGAGCCGGGAGGCACAGCGGGGAAGGTGTAGAGCCCTGCCGCGTTGGTCGTGGTATTGCGCGTGCCTCTGGTGGCCGTGTTGGTCACGGTCACGGTCGCGCCCGGTACGGCGGCGCCCGACGAGTCCGTCACCGTGCCGGTGATCGCGCCTTGCGTTTGCGCGCGGCCGGTCACGACCCATGAAGCGAGCAGAATACACGGTGAGGAGACGTGCGACCGAACGCGACCTGTGTCTCATGTTTTCTCCAAAGTCACTGGCGAGCATGGACAGCGAGCTGCTGCATGCGCCGTGAATGTGGGGCGTCGGCCACGCCCAAAACAAGGTGGCCTACGGTACGCGACGGTGTCATGCGCCCAGTTTGGCGTCGTTTTTTGAACGATTGGGTCGCAGGCGTGGTCCGCGCCGGAACCGGTACGGTACCGTCGATCGTGATAGAGTCGACCCCCATTCACCATGGCGCGAGCCTCAAATGCCGAGTCCGGGCACGCCGACGGCGTCTCGGCGCTGGACCACGCGGCCGTGCATGCGCAGCTCGCCCGGGTACTGGAGAGTCCTCATTTCCGCAACAGCAAGCGGAGCCAGTCGTTGCTGCGGTTCGTGCTCCAGGCAGCGCTGGCCGGCGACCAGAACTCGCTGAAAGAGAGATGCATCGGGGCTGCAGTCTTCGGCCGTGAGCCCGCATATGACACAGCCCAGGACCCGATCGTGCGCAATGCGGCGATCGAGGTGCGGAAGCGGCTCGCGCAGTACTATCTCGAGCCTGAGCATGCTGCCGAGTTGCGGATCGAGCTCCCGAGCGGATCGTACATCCCGTCATTCCCGGCCGTATCGGCCGCACTGGAACCAGCAGCGCCACGGCCGAAGGCCCACGGCTCTCCGCTGCGGTGGATCGCCGTCGCCGCGCTCGCGGTGATTGCGGCGGCAGCGGCATTCCTGTGGGGTGCGCGGCGCACGCCGGCGTCGGATCTCGACGCGTTTTGGGAGCCGCTCTTCCGGGACGGGAGCGCGATCCAGGTGAGTATCGGCCAGCCCACGCGTCTGTATCGCTTTACCGGACCGCGGATGGAGGAATTGAACCGGCTGTTCGGCGGTGGGGAATCGGACGGCGTAAAAGGAACAAAACGGCCGATCGCTCCCGACGAAGTCGTCTGGGTGGCACCGGAGTATCTGTTCCTGCGGGACGCCCTGGCCGCGTTCAAGGTGGCGGCGTGGATTCAATCCAAAGGCCACGCGTCCCGGCTGGCGTCGGTCGCGCAGACCAACTACTCGCAGCTTCGGCATGCGCCGCTGGTCGCGATTGGGGCCTTCAACAACGCGTGGTCGATCCGGGTCACCGCCGAGCTGAGGTTCGTGTTCGAGTATCGAGTGATCGACGGGGTTGCATATCATTGCATCGTCGACCGGCGCAATCCGACGAGCGTCCTGTGGAAAGTGGCGCAGCCGGCGAGTGGCGGAATGAGCGAAGACTATGCGATCGTGACGCGGGTTTTCGAACCGACCACAGAGAAAACGGTGATTTCAGTGGCCGGTATCGAGACGTATGGCACGTTCGCGGCAAGCGAGTTCGTCACGGAACCGACCTATCTCGAGGCTGCGCTGGGCGCCGCGCCGCCGGACTGGCAGCGCAAGAACGTGCAATTCGTGTTGGGCACAAAAATCATCGATGGGACTCCCGGGCCGCCGCGGATCCTGGCCGCTCAATTCTGGTAACCGCATTGGCGGACACGTCTACCGTGCCGTCGCGTCCGCATGGTCTACGGCGGGGAGCACGCCACCCGCGACAGTGCGAGCGCGCGGGAGCGGCAACTGAAACGGTGGAGCCGCGAGAAGAAACAACGCTCGTCCATCACTCGGCGCGCAGCGCGTCAATAGGCTGGATTCGAAGCGCGCGACGCAGCGGCCCTAGGGTCGCCAACGCCGAAACCGCGAGGACCAGATACTTCATTTCCGGTCCTCCGCTTGGAAACCGTATACGGCGTTGTCGAACCCCAGGGCCCTGGATCGACACGTCTGGCTCGACCATCGTGCTACGACGCAACGCCATCGAATTCGACGTTCTCGACGTAGCCTCCTTTAGTACAACCGCGTAGCGGTACCAACTCTTTATCCCTCACGCGATCGGTGGGGCTTACCAGTCGTGAAGCTGTTGCCGCTCTCGAACGTCGCGAGGCGAGCGGGACGTCATCGTGCCTTCACTTCCTCAAGGCCGCAGACCAATTGAGCACGATTGTCACCGGCACAGACCGTGCTTCGTCGGTCGCGCTGCTGATCAGGAAGCGTTGACCATCGGGAGCGGGGGCATAATGGTGTGCCACCGCCTGAATCTCCATCCACTTGATCCGAGTTCCGAACAACGCTTTCGGCGGACTGACTTCCAAGGTCGTCAGGCTGCTCTTCACGCTCACCGCCATCAACGTCTGATTGGGCGCCAGGTAGAAGAGCTCTTTGCCGTCATGTCGCCACTGCGGCTCGAAGCCGCCCTGCGTCGAAACCTGCCGCTTGAATCCTGTCGCAGGAAACGATTCGGTGTACACCTCGTACGAACCTGTCTCATTCGAGATGTACGCCAGCCACCGTCCGTCGGGCGAGAGCGTGCCATAGTGCTCGTCTGCCGCCGTGTGGACCACCGGATACGGCTCGGGCTTGCCGACCAGGGGGAGAACCCAGATGTCTCCGCCGGTCTGCGGATTGATGCTGTCGTAGAAGAGTAACCTCCCGTCGCTGGACCACGCCGACGCGGTTTTCGGGAAGTCCGTCTTGAGAAGAAGGGTCTCGGTCCCAGGGCGGTTCGCATTCAGCTCGAACAACTGAGGAGGAGGCTCGCGAAGAGAGCTGAACACGATGCGGGTGCCGTCGGGCGACCAGAGCGGAAACATGTCGTGCGACGGGTTGAACGTCAGCCTCGAGGGGATGCCACGAGCAAAATCGAGACGCCACACGTCGAGAGTTCTGTTGCGCGGTTCGGCCTCATCGTAGATGACGCTTGCGGCGTCGGGTGACAACGATATGCTGTTGAAGACACCCTTCGGCCCGGAGTTCCCGATTCGTCGCCCGGCTCTGTCGAACCACACGAGCTCTGACTCACCGACAGCGCCGGCGAAGAACACGAGCGTGCCGTGAGTCTGATACGGAAAACAGCCCTGGTTCGTCACTGGATTGAGACCCACGACGTTGGCGACCGATACGGGATTCCCGCGCACCTCCAGAGTCGTGTCGTCGAACGCTTGCGCCAGCAGCGCGCCTTCGCGCCAAAAGAGTAGATGTCCGGGCGTGCATGAACCGCGGGTGATCGAGCGGTGACCAGCCGCCTCGTCGCACTCGAATCGAGCGAACCGACAAACACGCCAGCGTTCTCGGGCTGGGTGGGAGCTGGAGTGAAGAACAGAAAATGCCGGCCGTCCGGCAGGAATGAAGGAAACCAAGTTCCTCCAGTGTCAATCTTCACTGGCGTGGACTGGCCGCCCGCCGCCGAAATGCGGTACAAACCGGTACCAGCACGTGGCGCGAACAGAATTATGTCGTCCCGGTTCCAGGTGCCGCCTCGGGCCGCCCCGGCGTCGGCGAGCGTTCGGATTTGTCCCGTCTCGATGTCAACTGTCTTGAGCTTGCCTTGTCCAAAGAATCCGACCGATTGGCTGTCCGGTGACCAGAACGGCAACGAGGCGCCGTCGGTGTGTGCCAACGGATGCGCCGGGCTGGCCACGTCGAGCGCAAGCGGTAGAGCAATTGCTTCCCGGTGAAGTCGTGGCCGACGAACAGGAGCCGGCTGCCGTCGGGCGAGATGGCTGGGGCTTCGTCCGTTTCGAGCGACACACCGGGAGGGGGCAACGCGGAAGACACATGCGTCCGCACGTCCGGTATGGGGCGTCGGGGACTCCAGGCCCAGAGCACTACGATCGCGAGCCCCGCCATTGCCGCCATCGTCCATGCGAGAAGCTCACGACGTCGGTTCTGGGCGACGCCTGTCGCTACAGTAACAGCCGATAGATGTGCAGCAATCCACTCTAGCTGCAGCTGCACGTCGTGGGCGCTTGCCCACCGGTCGTTGCGGTCTTTCGCCAAGCAGTTCTTAATCACCTGATCGAGAGCAGGTGGTGTCAGTGGTTGGAGCACCGCGACCGCCGGAGGGTGGGACGACAGGATCGCGGAGATCAAGCTTGCCTGACTCGTCCCCTCGAACGCTTTCCTCCCCGCGATCATCTCGTAGAGGACCGCGCCAAACGCGAAGATGTCGGCTCGGGCGTCCACCTCGTTTCCTTCGAGCTGTTCGGGCGCCATGTACGGCAGCGTCCCTGCGATGAGGCCTGGGGCTGTCTGGCTGCTGGGGAGTGCACCGCTCGCCGGCGACAGGTCGGAGCCAATGGGTGCACGGAGCCGCGCGAGGCCGAAGTCGAGCAGCTTCGCGCCGCCCGCGGTGAGCATGACGTTGCTCGGCTTCAGGTCGCGATGAACGATACCCTGCGCATGCGCAGCGGCGAGCGCCTGGGCGATCTCGACGGCCGTGCGTAGGGCCTGCGTGAGCGGCATCGGCCCTTTGCGCAGCCGCGCCGCAAGCGTTTCACCTTCGAGATACTCCATGACGAGGAAGTCGACCCCGTCCTGGTGGCCCATCTCGTGCAGCGCACAGATGCGCGGATGCGAGAGGCGCGCGATGGCGCGGGCCTCGTACGCGAATCGCGCCCGGCCACGCGGATCGGTGGCGGCGTCAGGCGAGAGCACCTTGATGGCGACGTGGCGGTCGAGTCTGGTGTCACGGGCTCTGTAGACCTCGCCCATCCCCCCAGCGCCGACAAAACCCTCGACGTCGAAGACGCCGAGACGCATTCCACGCGTCAACGAGGGTGGGACGGGTGCCGATTCGTCGACATTCGCCGCAGCCGTGCGAGCTGGACGGCCGGAAAGGAAGCCTTCGGCGTCACCGTGTGCCGCCAGCAGCGACTCCACCTCCTGGCGCAGGTGCGCATCCTCGCCACACTGGTCCGTGAGAAACGGCGCACGCTCGGCCTCCGGCCGTGCAAGGGCCGCGTCGAAGAGGGTGAAGATGTGTTCCCAACGGTCGGAGGTCATTCGCGATCGTTCGTGCGGTGAATGTTATGCGCGGTGCGACGGTTCGTCAGCCTGCGTCCACCGGCCGGCGCGATCTGGCCGAATCGCGCTCATTGACCGCTCGCTGCAGCTCGCGGAACAGCCAGGCCCGGGCGCGCGACCAATCACGCTTGACCGTTGCGGGAGACAGACCCAGGCTCTCCGCGGCTTCCTCGATGGTCATCCCGCCAAAGAACCTGAGCACCACCAACTCGCTCAGACGGGAGTCGATCGTCGCGAGCTTTCCGAGCGCAGCGTCCAGATCGAGCAAATCAACGTCTCGCGGCACTGTCGCACCGTGATCGTCCGCCAGCGGCACCCTCCAGCCGGGGCCACCCCGTTTGGCGGCCACGTGCGCGCGGGCGTGATCCACCAGAATCTGCCGCATCAAGCGCGCGGCAATCGCGAAGAAATGAGCGCGGTTCTGCCATCGCACGCGGCGCAGGTCGACGAGGCGCATGTACGCCTCGTGCACGAGAGCGGTCGGAGCCAGCGAGTGGTCGACCCGCTCCGCGCGCAGTCGCCTGCGCGCGACCCGACGCAGATCCTGGTACACAACGGCGATCAGCCGGCTGTCCGCGGCTCGATCGCCCTGGCCCCACGCCACGAGCAACCCCGTCACATCATCTTCGTGAGGCACGCGACTCGTCACTGGTGACCTGATTCTACCCCCCGCTAGGACTTCAAATCCGATGAGCCTCTTTTTGCCCCGCTTCCGCTTCTGCCAGGCGCGCGGTACCGACGCCATGCAGGCGCACGGGCCGCAGGAAACGCGGGGACACCCGCACAAGGAGGATTGAACATGGATTCGAATATCCAGCGCTCGGTACGGAATCTGGCTCTGTTTTCCGTGCTCGCCGGCACGATGGCCCTCACAACGGGACCGGTCGCGACTGCGGGGCAGGAGGCTGGGCAGAAGTCGTCCAACTCCCGGGCGAAAGAGATCCAGGGAGCGTGGGTTTTGCACGTCAGCGCGTATGACTGCCAATCGGGCGCCCCAGAGGCGACCTTCCAGTCGGTCGTAACGTTCGCACAAGGAGGAACGCTGACGAACGTCACCACGGGAGGCAGTCCTGCACTGCGCACGACAGGGCTCGGCACCTGGGAAAAGGCAGGCGGCCACGAGTTCACGGCGGTAACCATGGCTTTTCTGTTCAGCCCCGCCGGCGTCTGGACGGCGACACAAAGACTCACGAATACGTTTCAAATCGGGATTGACCCGGACGAGCTCACGGGAACGACCGAGGCCAATTTCTTCGACACGAACGGAAGTCTGTTCAGGACGGCCTGCGCAACCGTTCTCGGCCGTCGCCTGGAGTGAGAAGACGACGATTGAGACCTCGCGAGGCGCGACGTCAGCGGCGAACGGTGAACTGCGTGCCCCACTGGCGCGGCTCACCGGGACGGCCGCTGGACGCGGGGAAGCCGACGTTCGGAGCCATGGCGCCGGTGATGTACGGCTCGTTGCCGACGTTGCGGGCGTAGACGGCTATTTCCCAGCGGCGGCTTCGCGGCTCGAAGCCGCCGCGCAGGTGGACAAGCCCGTACGCAGGCTGCGTCTCGATCGAGGTGTTGAAAGGCGTGAAAAATACGCGACTCTGCCACGACACGTCACCCCGCAGGGAGGCGGTCCCTACCTTGCCAGTGGCGAACTCGTAGTCGGCCGAGACGCTGCCCGACCACTCAGGCGCGTTGCTCAAGCGGTGGCCCGCCGCGTCGCCCGTCACATCGCCTGGCCCTACGGCAAGGTAGCGGTCGTAGGTCGCATCGAGCCACGAGACCTGGCCGGCGAGGTGCAGGCTGCGCCTCACCGCCGCGGTCGCCTCGAGCTCGAGCCCTGTAATCGTTGCAGATGCGGCGTTGCTGATGTGAACCACGCCGGGACGGAGGAACGTCTGCACCTGCAGATCCTGGTAGTCGTTGTAGAACACGGCCGTGTTCACATACACCCGCCCGTCGGCCATCGTGCGCTTCAGGCCCCCTTCATAGCTCCAGGCGAACTCGGGCTGAAAGGCCCCGCCGGGCGCCGTCGCCGTCACGTTGAGTCCGCCGCTCTTGAAGCCCCGCGTTGCCGAAAAGTAGACGAACGTCTCGTGCGACGCCTGGAACTGGACGCTCGCTTTCGGTGTCCAGGCGTCGTAGATGGCCCGGTCCACGAAGTCGTAGAACGACGCCGGATTGGCCAGGACCGCCGTGTCCAACCGGTACACGCCGCCGACGTTGTGGATGTCCTTCTGCTCGTCCGAATATCGAACGCCACCTGTCAGCGACACGCGACTGGACAGACTGTAAGTCGCCTGGCCGAACAGCGCCCAGACGCCGGCGTCGACCGTCGAGAAGGGCCGGATCTGAATCCGAGGTCCGTACTGCGTGATCTCGATCTGACCGTCATCGGTGTCGTCGAACAAGAACATGCCGGCGATCCACGTGAGCCTGGGTGTGCGCCGCGCGAGAGTCAGTTCCTGCGAGACCTGCCGCTGGACTCCGGGAGCGTCGGTTGTCGCGATCGGTAGTTCGGTTGCGTCGGGGTCGATGAAGAAATGGGTCTTGGACTCTCGATATGCGGTCAGGCTCGTCACCGTTGTCGCGCCGTTCAATCGAACAGCCAGCTTTGCCGAGGCGCCCTGTTGGATGTTCTTCCCGGAGGCCAAATGGCTCGTGCGTACCGCCCACAGGCTGTCGGGGCTGTCGAAGGTGAAGCCAGGCTTCCCTGCGATCGGCTTGGCATAGGGAAGGGGAACCCCGTCGAATCGACCGGAATCGCCTGTCAGCAGCAACTCGCCGTGGATCCCCAAGACGACACGTAGCTGCCCACGTCCGGCCCACGTGTCCTCACTTCCGAGAGAGTGGTCAGGATGATCGAGATCCCTGACGAAGCCATCGCGCGTCCCGCGGAGGAAAGCGAAACCACCCATCACCTTGTTCTTGACGAGTGGTCCCCTTACGGCTCCTTCGGCGCGGAGCTTGTCGTGGTTGCCAGCGGTCAGGCGGACGCGCGTCTCGAGCGCGTTGGTCGGCTGCCGGGTGACGATGTTGATCGTGCCACCGACCGAGTTGCGACCGTACAGCGTCCCCTGCGGACCCCGAAGGACCTCGATCCGCTCCACGTCCAGAAGGTCCATGGACGACATCGCGGAGTGTGCAATGTAGACACCATCAAGGTGAATGGTGGAGCTCGGATCGGCACCGGCGACCGCGGAGTTCGAGCCAATCCCGCGGATGGTCACCAGTGGAGTTCCTACGGGACTCTCTGAGATCGTCACCGTCGGCACGATACCGGCGAGGCCTTCGGCCCTCTCGACCCCGAGCTGCTCGATCGTCCTCGCAGGAAGCACCGTGATGGCGATGGGCGTCGACTGAATATCAGCGGCACCAGTTTTCGTGGCCGTCACCGACGTCCGTTCGGCGAACGAGGACACGGCTAGCATGACCTCAAGCGTCGCGCCACCAGTACCTCACTTGGACCTCGGTCGTGCGCGGCTCGAACCCGCTGCATGTTGCCGTGACCAGGTAGCGGCCTGGGGCGAGCGAATCGAGCACATATTGGCCGTGCTCGTCCGTGACCACCGTTCGTGGCGCCCTAAGAGCGGGGCCGGCGACCGTCAACGTCACGCCTCGTAACACGCTGCCGGTGGCATCGCGAACCACGCCGGCGAGCGTTCCGGCCGTCTGCGCCGATGCGGTGTCCACGCCAACCGTCAACAGGCAAGCGGCGCATATGAGTCTCCGCAGCATCAGCAGCATGGAGGCTTGGTCTTCGTTCCCTCCGGAATCCTACACCCCTGATTCTGTCTTGGGGCTCGTCGGTATCTCACGCGCGCGACCGGTATCGATATCACCCGATACCGGCGATACCAGTCAGGCAAGGTGGCAGCCTCCGTCGGGGTGCAGCTGACGAGCACTTACGGCTCTCGATGCCAGGGCAGTGTTCGCCTTGCGAATTCGCCATTCCCGGCGAGCAGATGAAAGACGAACGATCCGAGGCAGAATCCGCCGAAGAGGATAGCGCCGACCGCCGCAAGCATGAACCCTTCGACGGCCCCGGCCACGATCGGGTGACCAGTGGCCAACGACACGGCGATGATCATCGTCAGGATCGCGGCCAGTGCCTGGGCGAATCGCCGGGGAGGCGGGGCAGGTTCCAGTGGCGACAGCCCTCGGCGAGCCGCGATCAGGTGGTTATAGACCGCGTCGAACGGACTAAGCGCCGGGAACAGCGCGCTCCACGCGAGGACGGCCGAAAGCGCCCCGAACAGGAGCGGCGACCGGAAGACCACGCCGACGAGCACGATCACGCCAACGACGCGCGGCTGCACCTGCAGCGCGCGGTACTGGACGGGGCACGTCTGCGCACTGGGGCTTTCGAAGCCCTGTTGCCTGATGAAATTGATCTGCTTTTCCAGCACGACAACCTCCGGAATGATATTGCACGCCATCCTTCGCCCGTGACTCACGCGAAGGATGCCGCGCCGCATCCTTCGCGGCGAACCTGGCGAGCGCAGGCGGCCGCCATGCCACTGGGGAATATCCCGACGGCCGTGAAAAATTCCCCAGCCGTCTGATCCCCGCCGTGGTCGAACCCCGCAATTTACGCCGATCCCGCCAATCTATCCCGCGAATCGTCGTGGCACTCGCGTTGCTCGATTCCCGGACACATGCTCAACGCCCCGTCCGTCTCGCCGCGCGAGGCCTCAGCGCTCGTGTGTCGCCATTGCGGTGCACCCTGCCACACCGGGCATGCCGCCGCAAGCGACTCGTTCTGCTGCGATGGCTGCGAGGCGGTGTTCACGCTGCTGCAGAATGCGCGGCTGGATGCGTTCTATCAGTACGACTCCAGGCCGGGTGTGTCGCAGCGCTACAAAGCCAGCCTTGATGACGCGAGGTTCGCGCCTTTGGACGATCCGGATGTCGCCGCGCACGTCGTCGAGTTCGACGACGGTCTGACGGCGATCGCGACATTCGCGATCCCCTCCATCCATTGCGCGTCGTGCGTGTGGCTCCTCGAGCAGCTGTGGCGATTCGATGCGGGAACGACCCGCTCGGAGGTTGACCTTCAACGCCGGACCGTGCGGGTCGAGTACCGTCCTGCCGCGACGTCGCCGCGACGAATCGCCGAGCAGCTTTCCGAACTCGGATACGAACCGGTTCTCGCATTCGAGGGATCGGCTGGCCCCACTCCTGACCGCCGTCGTCTCTACCTTCAGCTTGGCGTTGCCGGATTCGCCTTCGGCAACATCATGCTGTTCAGCATCCCCCGCTATGTGAACGGGGCTCCGCTGGCGTCGGAGTTCCGCCTCCTGTTCGGCGCGCTGAACGTGCTCCTTGCGATTCCGGTGTTCCTGTTCAGTGCCGCTGACTATTTCCGGACCGCGTGGCACGCGCTGCGGCGCGCGACGATGGCGCTCGAAGTGCCGGTCGCGCTCGGCCTGCTGGTCCTGTTCGGCCGGAGCGTCTTCGAAATCGTCAGCGGCCGCGGCGAAGGGTTCATGGACTCGTTCGCGGGCCTCGTGTTCTTCCTGCTGCTCGGGAAGCTGTCACAACAGAAAGTGTTCGATCGGATCGCCTTCGATCGAACCTTCCGATCCTTTCTCCCGCTCTCGGTTCGCGTCGACCGCGAAGGGGGAACTGCGACGGTGCCGGTGCAGGACATCACGCCTGGCGACTGCATCAGCGTTCGCCGCGGGGAAATCGTGCCGGCAGATGCGCGGCTCCTCGATCGTGCAGCGGCCGTGGACTACGCGTTCATCACCGGCGAACAGCGGCCGGTGCTCGTCGGACCTGGCGATACCGTCAGGGCCGGCGGTCGTGCCCTCGGAGCGCTCCGCCTGCGTGTGCTGCGGGACGTGTCGCACAGCCAGCTCGCGCGGCTGTGGACGCACTCGATCTTCGGCCGGGTGAAGCAGCGGTGGCTCGCGGACGTGGCGACCCGGTTCGGCGCGTGGTTCACCGCGGCGGCGATCACGCTTGCCATCGCCGGCGCAGTCGCCTGGTGGCCCGATGTTGCGGCCAGCGCGAGCGTCGCAACCGCCGTGCTGATCGTGGCGTGTCCGTGCGCGCTGACGCTCTCGGCACCGATCACCCTTGGCACCGCAATGGGCGAGCTGGGCCGGCGCGGGTTGTTCCTGAAGCATGCCGCGGTCGCTCTCGATCTGAGCCGCATCGACACGGTGATCTTCGACAAGACCGGAACCCTGACCGCCGGGACCGAACGGACGGTCACGAGCCGTGATGGCCTCAGCATCACGGGCTGGGCACTCGTTCGGCGGCTTGCACGCGAGTCCCTCCACCCGATCAGCCGGGCAGTCGCGGTGCAGATCGATGTGCCGTCGTCCCACTTTCCCGCCCCCACCGATGTGCGCGAAGTGCCGGGACACGGGATCCACGGCACTGTCGGTGGCATTCGGGTGGCGATCGGGTCGGCACCGTTCGTCGCCGAAGTCACGGGTCGGCCATTCGAGTGCGTCGACGATCGGACCTGCGTGGCGGCTGGATCGGAAGTCGGCTGGGTGCGCGTTTCCGCAGCTCCGCGCGTCGGCATCCTGGAAGCGGCGGGACGGCTGGCAGCGGCGCACGACATCCGCCTGTTGTCAGGCGATCACGCGATCGAGTCGTCGCGCTGGCGTCCGATATTCGGCCGCGGCATGCGCTTCCGGCAGTCGCCGGAGGACAAGCTGGCGTTCGTGAACCAGGCGCAGTCCGAAGGCCGGCGCGTCCTCATGGTCGGCGACGGCCTGAACGACGCCGGAGCGCTGGCGGCTGCAGATGTCGGCCTCGCCGTCTCGGACGAGACCGCATGCATCGTCCCCGCGTGCGACGCCGTCATCAACGGCGACCGGCTGGTCGCGTTGCCCGCGTTCCTTGGTTACGCCCGCCGCGCCAGGCAGGTGGTGCTGCTGTGCTTCGGGGTGTCGATCGTCTACAACGCTGTCGGCCTGACGCTCGCATTGACCGGTGCACTCACGCCGCTCGCGTCCGCCATCCTGATGCCGGTCAGCTCGTTGACCATCGTCGGCCTGAGCTCGGGTCTGATGCGGTGGTCCGCGCGCAGGATGTTGCCGGCATGAGCGTCATCGTCCTGCTCATCGCCGCGGGAGGAGTGGTGGCCACGGGATTCTTGTTCGCGTTCGTCTGGGCGGTGCGCTCGGGCCAGTTCGACGATACCTGCACACCGGCGGTTCGTGTCCTGCTCGACGATCCGCTTCGTCCATCGTTTCCCCTGTCCGTGGAAGGTACTGCTGATGTCAACCGTACTCACTGAACCCGACGCTCACCACGCCTTGGTGACGGACGCGCGTGTCGAGACGTTCTATTACGACAACGACAGCGTGCGACTCTTCGCGATCGCGACCGCCGGATGGGGGATTGTCGCCTTTCTCGCCGGCCTGGTGGTTGCGCTCAAGCTGGTCTTCCCATCGCTCCTCGGCGGGATCCCGTACCTGTCATACGGACGCCTGCGGCCGCTGCATACCAATGCCGCGATCTTCGCGTTCGCGGGGAATGCGATCTTCGTCGCCGTGTATTACTCCCTGCAGCGACTGTGCAAGGCGCGGATGTACAGCGACCGACTGAGCAGGATTCACTTCTGGGGCTGGCAGCTGATCATCGTGCTCGCCGCGATCACGCTTCCGCTCGGCTTCACCACGAGCAAGGAATACGCCGAGCTCGAATGGCCCATCGATCTTCTGATCACCGGCGTCTGGGTGGTGTTCGGCTGGAACATGCTGGCCACGGTGATCCGTCGTCGCGAACGGCACATGTATGTGTCGATCTGGTTCTACCTGGCGACGTTCATCACTGTCGCGCTGCTGCACGTGGTGAATTCGCTCGAGCTGCCGGTCAGCCTGCTCAAGAGCTACTCGATGTACGCCGGCGTCCAGGATGCGCTCGTGCAGTGGTGGTATGGCCACAACGCGGTGGCGTTCTTCCTCACCACGCCGTTTCTCGGCGCGATGTACTACTTCATCCCGAAGGCGGCGAATCGTCCGGTGTTCTCGTACCGCCTCTCGATCGTCCACTTCTGGTCGTTGATCTTTCTTTACATCTGGGCCGGGCCACACCACCTGCTCTACACCGCGCTGCCGGACTGGGCGCAATCGCTCGGGACGGTGTTTTCCGTGATGCTGATTGCGCCGTCGTGGGGCGGCATGGTCAACGGACTTCTGACGCTACGTGGCGCCTGGGACCGTGTCCGCGAGAGCCCGGTACTCAAGTTCATGGTCGTCGGCGTCACCGCATATGGCATGACCACGTTCGAAGGGCCGATGCTCTCGCTCAAGAACGTCAATGCGCTGACGCACTACACGGACTACATCATCGGGCACGTGCATCTTGGCGCGCTCGCCTGGAATGGCGGGCTCGCGTTCGCGATGCTCTACTACATCATCCCGAGGATCTACCGCACCGAGCTGTACTCGGAGCGGCTCGCTAACGTGCACTTCTGGCTGGCGACGCTGGGGATCGTCTTCTACGCCATTCCGATGTATGTCGGCGGCATCACCCAGAGCTTGATGTGGCAGGAGTTCACTGCGGACGGGGCGCTTCGCTATCCAAACTTCCTCGAGACCGTGGTGCGGCTCCGACCGATGTACGCCCTCCGTGCCGGCGGTGGCACGCTCTTCATGGCCGGTGCCGTCGTCGCGGTCTACAACCTGTATCGCACCGCCAGGCAGGGCGCGTTCCTGCCCGCCGAGCAGGCCCAGGCCGCGCCCTTCACCCGCAATGTCCCTCAGGCCGGTCACGGATGGCATCGCGCCCTCGAATCGAAGCCGGTTCAGTTCGGCGCGTTCACGTTCCTGTCGGTGTTGATCGGCGGGGTGGTCGAGTTCGTGCCGACCGCGCTCGTGCGCTCGAACGTCCCGACCATCGCCTCGGTCAAACCGTATACCCCGCTCGAAATCGAGGGTCGCGACCTCTACATCCGCGAAGGTTGCGTCGGGTGCCATTCGCAGATGGTGCGACCGCTGCGTGCCGAAACGGCACGGTACGGCGACTATTCGAAAGCGGGGGAGTTCGTCTACGACCACCCGTTTCTCTGGGGCTCCAAACGCACCGGCCCGGATCTCCAGCGTGAGGGCGGGAAGTATCCGGACTCGTGGCACTTCATTCATATGAAGGAACCATCCGTGACCTCGCCGGGGTCGCTCATGCCCGGGTACGACTGGATGTACGACGCGAAACTCGATACGAGCCACATCGAGGGAAAGATCATCACATTGCGGCGGCTGGGCGTCCCGTATCCGGACGGCTACGAGCGCCGCGCCGAAGCCGATTTGATCCACCAGGCGGAGACGATCGCGGAGGGCCTCACTCGAGGCGGCGTCGCAGCAGCCGGCGACCGGGAGATCGTGGCCCTCATCGCCTACCTCCAGCGTCTCGGGACCGATATCAAGGCCGGCGCCGGGTCGGCGGCAAGCAGTTCCACAGGAGGCCACTGATGTACAAGGAAATTCTGCTCGGCATCGGCGGCATTCACGTATTCCCCGTGATTTCGCTCGTGCTGTTTGTCACGGTGTTCAGCGTGATGCTGGTCCGGGTCGCGATGATGGACGGTGCCGGAGCGAGGCGACTCGCGGCGTTACCGCTGGACGACAACACGATCCTGGCCGAACCGTCCGCCGCGGAGCGTGTGCGATGACGCCCCCGCGCGACAAGCGCCGAGGCCGGGACGAACTGCTCGACCACGACGCGGACGGCATCCACGAATTCGACAACGCTCTGCCGCGCTGGTGGCTCTATGGCTTCTACCTGACGATGGTGTTCGCCGCCGCCTACATGATCAATTACCACGTCCTGCCGCGCCCGCTGATCGGCTACGGCGGGATGGTGGCCGAATACCAGGCCTCGCTCGAAGCGGCGCCGCGATCAGGTGTCCAACCCGCGGCACCTGCCGCCGCGCTTCCCCTGGTGCCGTTCACCGACGCAGCCAACCTCGAGAACGGACGCGCAATCTTCGAAGGCGCGCAGAGCGCGTGTTCTTCGTGCCACCGACAGGACCTCGGTGGTCTCGTTGGTCCGAACCTTACCGACGACTACTGGTTGCACGGGTGTTCGCTCGGCGACCTCGTCACCGACATCAAGGTCGGCTACCCACTGAAAGGCATGTTGCCGTACGGGGTTGGCAAGCCGCTGCCCGACGAGCAGGTGTTGCAGGTGGCCAGCTACGTCCTCTCAAAGCGCGGCTCGGCGCCCGCGGCGCCCAAACCAATCGATTCGGAACGCGACCGGATCTGTCGCTGACGCGAGGGTGGTGATGAACGTCAGTGCGCCGGCCGACCATGACGCGTTCCGGGACGAGCTCGCGAGCATCACCCAGGACGGCCGGCGGCGGTGGATTTACGCGCGGCAGCCCGCCGGGCCGCTGTATCGCGCGCGCACGCTGGTCAGCATCTTCCTCATCGCGTTCCTGCTTCTGGCGCCGTTCGTGCGTGTTCACGGTCAGCCGCTGATGCTGCTGAACGTGCTCGAACGCCGCTTCGTCCTGCTCGGGATGGTGTTCCGGCCCCAGGACTTCTACCTCGTCGTGCTCATTGCGATCACCGCCCTGGTGACGCTGGTGCTCTCTACCGTGGTCGTCGGGCGGGTCTGGTGCGGCTGGCTCTGCCCGCAGACGATCTTCATGGAGATGCTGTTCAGGAAACTTGAATATCTCATCGAGGGCTCGGCGGAGCAGCAGGTCAGGCGCGATCGAGGCCCATGGACCAGGGAGAAAGCGATACGGAGAGGGACCAAGCACGCCGTCTTCTTCGCCCTCTCCTTCGTGATCGCGAACGTGTTCCTGGCGTGGATCATCGGCAGCCGTGAGCTCATCGCGATTGTCACCGATCGACCCGGCCGCCATATTGCCGGGCTGACGGCGATCCTGATTTTCAGTGTCGTGTTCTACCTGGTCTTCGCGCGCTTTCGTGAGCAGGCCTGCGTGCTGGCGTGCCCATACGGGCGGGTGCTTTCATCGTTGATTGATTCACGCACGGTGACGGTTACCTACGACAGCCTGCGCGGTGAACCGAGGCGGCGCCTCACGGTCGCCGGCGCCGATCGGGGGGACTGCATCGACTGTCATTCTTGCGTCACCGTGTGTCCGACGGGGATCGATATCCGCAACGGCATTCAGCTGGAGTGTGTGAGTTGCACCGCATGCGTCGACGCGTGCAACGACGTCATGGTGCGGGTCGGCCGTCAGCCGGGTCTCATCCGGCACACCTCGGCGCACGCGATCGCCTCGGCGGCGCCGGCGCCGTGGCTGTCGCCGAGGGTCGGCGCATACGCCACGGTCTGGATCGCGCTCGTGATCGCGGTGACGACCTTGCTGGCGACGAGGCTGGATCTCGACGTGCTGATCCTGCGGCAGCCGGGGACGATGTACGCGACCGTGGCGGGCGGTGACGTCGCGAATTTCTACACCGTCCAGGCGCTGAACCGGACAAGACATCCGACGCCTTATTCCATCGATGTGATCGAACCCGATGGTGCGACGGTGACCCTCCTGGGCCCTCCCGGCGAGGTGGACGCATATAGCATTGCCGAGACGCGTCTGCTCGTTCGGGCGCCGCCCGGGTCGCTGACGGGTGCGAGCACGCGGGTGAAGTTTGCCGTGCGGTCGCAGGGGCGCGTCGTGCAGCAGATTGACTCGGCGTTCCTCGGACCTGCAGCCCCCGCCGGAAGCGCAGAAAAGGACAAAGGACAATGAGATTCAGCTGGGGCACGGGGGTCGCCGCGACGTATGTGGCATTCGTGCTCGCGACGAGTGGCTTTGTTGCGTTCGCGATGGGCCGCCCTGTAGCTCTCGTTCGCGAGGACTACTATGCCGAATCGCTGCGGCAGGACGGCCAGACACGCGCGATCGAGAACGCTCGCGCGCTCGGCGAGGCGGTCTCGGTTGCCGCACCGGATCAGCACCATCTGCTGGTCTCGATCCCGCCCGCGCTCGCAACCCACGCACGAGGCACGGTGACACTCTACCGGGCCGCCGATCCGGGACTGGATCGCGTCCTCGATCTTGCGCCTGATTCGAATGGACATCAGGTGCTGTCGACCGCCGGACTGGCCGGCGGCCACTGGCTCGTGCAGCTGCGCTGGACGGCGAACGCCCGCGATTACTACTACGAGCAGGCCGTGATCGCTCACCGCTAGCGATCAGTATTCAGCCCTCCGTCCGGTCCGCGGCGCGACGACCTCGTCGATCCGGATGCGCACATCGGCGACGCGGGCGCCCGACTGCAGGACGATCACGGGATTGAGATCGAGCTCCTGGATCTCCGGGGCGGTGGTCAGCAGTGCGGATACCCGCAGCAGTGTGTCCCGCAGCGCTGCCTCGTCGGCCGGTGGCGCGCCGCGGTAGCCCCTCAGGAGCCTCGCACCCCGAAGGTCGCCGATCATCTCTCTCGCGTCTGACGCGCTCAGCGGGTGCAACCTGAACGACGTGTCGGCGAGAATTTCCACGAGCACGCCGCCTGTTCCGCAGGCAATGACCGGCCCGAACTGCGGATCGTGAACGGCACCGACGATCATCTCGACGCCACGCGGGACCATTTGCTGCACCAGCGCGGAAGTCATTTCGGTGCCGAACCGGTACGCGAAATCAGCATACGCGGCACGCAGCGCCGCTTCATCCACCAGGTTGAGCGCTACGGCGGCGCGTTCGGTCTTGTGGAGCAGCGTCGGCCCGAGCGCCTTGAGCGCGACCGGATAGCCGACGGCCGAGCCCGCGAGCACTGCCTGTTCGACGTTCGCGGCCACGTTCGACGCGGCACACTCGATGCCGGCGGCGGCGAGCAGCGCACTGGCTTCCCCGGCTGCAGCCCAGCCTCCGCCTCGCGCCAGCACCTCTTCGACGATCGACCGGATACCGGCGCGATCGAAGTGGTCCAGCTCGGGTGCGGCCTCGACCTGTGTCGCACGCCATCGGCCATACGTCGTCACTCGCGCCAGCGCCAGAGCCGCGGACTCCGGGAACGCATACGCCGGTATTGGTGCCAGCGCTTCCGGCGCACCTTCCGCCCGCATGAAGACGCCAAGCACAGGCTTGTCCGGCCTGGTGCGGGCACCTTCCGCGATGGCAGACGCAACTGTCGCGGGATCGGTCACCAGTGGGGGAATGAAGATGGTGATGACGCTGTCGACGTGCTCATCCGAGAGGACGATCTCGAGCGCGCGACGATAGTGCCCGGCGGGTGCGGACGCGAGCATGTCGACTGGATTGTTCACGCTCGCGGCGGCCGGGAGAAAGGCCCGCAGCGCTGACCGGGTCGCATCGCTGAGGGCAGGGAGCTGGAGTCCGTTCGCCTCGCACGCGTCAGCGGCAAGGATCCCGGGGCCCCCGGCGTTCGTGAGGATCGCCACTCGCGGTCCCTGCGGCACCGGCTGGTGCGACAGCAGCGCCGCGACGTCGAAGAGCTCCTCGAGCCGTTCCGTCCGAATCACGCCCGCCTGCCGAAAGAGGGCGTCCACCACCGCGTCGCTGGACGCAAGCGCCCCGGTGTGCGACGCGGCGGCGCGTGATCCCGCGCTCGATCGTCCCGCCTTGACCGCGACGATAGGCTTCGTTCGGGCAACACGGCGCGCAATCTGACTGAATTTTCGAGGATTGCCGAAGCTCTCGAGGTAGAGCAGGATCACCGATGTCGCCGGGTCGTCCCCCCAGTACTGAATCAGGTCGTTGCCCGATACATCCGGCTTGTTGCCGACAGACACGAACGTCGAGATCCCGATGTTCAGGCGTTTCGCATAGTCCAGGATCGCAAGCCCGAGCGCTCCACTCTGCGTCGACATGGCGACACGACCGGCCGGTGGATACACGGGGGAAAACGTCGCGTTCAATCGGACCGTGGGACTGGTGTTGAGCAGTCCCATGCAGTTGGGCCCGATCAGGCGGCACCCTGCTTCGCGCACGCGCGCCACGAGCGCCGTCTCGCGCGCCTGCCCCGCCGCGTCGCACTCGGCAAACCCCGCACTGATGACACAAATGGCACGGACGCTCTTCCGGATACAGTCGTCAACGGCGTCGAGCACATGCGCGGCGGGAACGACGATGACCGCCAGGTCTACTGGCACCGGGATGTCTGCGACGCGTGCGTAGGCCTTGAGGCCCTGGACGACTCCGGCGCTGGCGTGCACAGGAATCACCGTGCCGGTGAATCCGGCGGCCATGATGTTGTGGAGGATTTCGGCGCCAATCTTTCCGCGCTCCCGGTTGGCGCCGACGACGGCGACTGTCCGGGGCTCGAAGAACCCCTTCATCGATGCCGTCGCCGCCAGGCGCGATCTCGTCGCGGCGGCGTCGGTGAAATGCTCGGTTTCCCGCAGCGACAGCACGACATGCGAGAGGCCGTCCTCGAACGTACTTGTCACCGGGAATCCCGAATCGCGGAACATCCGCATCATCCGGTGATTCGTGCCCATGACGTACGCATCGAAGATGGCGATGTCCTGCTCGCGGGCAAGACGCGCAAGCTGCTCCAGCATGCGCGTGCCGATCCCGTGTCCATGAAGCGCGTCGGCCACCGCGAAGGCCACCTCGGCACGGTCGCGTGACTCGGGCGTGCGGTAGAAGCCCGCGAACGCCACAATCCGGCCGCCCGATTCAGCCACCAGGGAGGTGGCGGTCCGGCCGGGTGAGCTGAGGAGCGCATTCACGGCTGCCGGGTCGAGCGACCGCAGGCCCATGAACCGGAAATACTGACTCTCGGTCGACAGACCCCGCAGAAAGTCGAGCAGCCCGTCGACGTCCCGGGCGGTCGCCTCTCGCAGGCAGACCGTCGATCCATCCCGCACAACGACATCGACTGTTCCTACGTGAGTTCTCATCGTCAGTTGCGCCCTGTTGGAAGTCTGTACGTACTCCTGGAGATTTGCCGGAATCAGTGCAGTAGTGGTGCCGACGCGAGCTCCCAATTCGGGCCACTTTCCGCTCGGCAGAGCCAGGAAAGTTCGCGGTGAGGGGAAAAATTCCGCGGCCACCGTCGGCGATAAAGCGAACTGCCGCGGACTCCGGTGGGGCCTGCGTGGCACTGCACTTGCGCTTGTGTAGAACACCCGCCTTTGGGCCCGAAAGAAAGTAGAGGCTTACATCGTGCGCAGGTTTCGTCCACACGGTCAACGAGATAACCCGCCCTGGAGGTGAATCATGATTGCCCTCAAGAAGATCCTGGTAGCGACCGACTTCGGGCCGGAGTCGGATGCGGCAATGCGGTACGGGCGCGAGCTGGCACGCGGCTTTGGCGGCTCGCTGCACGTGCTGCACGTGACGGAAAACCTGTTTTCGCGGGTGATGGACGCGTATTCGTATGCCGGCCTGTCTCCCGACGTGCAAGCGGAGATCGAGCGCGCCTCGAAGAAGCAGACGGAAGAACTGTTGAGCGATGAGGACAGGCGCGAGCTGAAGGCGGTGGCCGTGACCGCAATCAGCAACAAGCCGGCAGCCGTGATCGTGGATTACGCACGCGAGAATGGTATCGACCTGATTGTCGTCGGCACGCACGGCCGCGGCCCTCTCGGGCATCTGATGCTGGGCAACGTCGCCGAGCGCGTGGTGCGGACCGCGCCGTGCCCGGTGTTGACCGTAAGGCACCCGGAGCACGAGTTCGTCGTTCCCGATGCCCTGGTTCGGGCGGCGCACGTCTGACCGGTGTCACGGTCACCGGGATCGGGGCACTCGCCGCTCGCACGCGCGCAGCTTGGCACCCTGGACGGTGTCTGCCTTCCGCCTGAAGGCGGAAGCTACGAGCGCCCGGTCGTCGCGCAGAGGGACGGTGGCGGCCGCGCACGAGCGCCCGGTCGTCGCGCAGAGGGACGGTGGCGGCCGCGCACGAGCGCCCGGTCGTCGCGCAGAGGGGACGGTGGCGGCCGAGCAGCCGTCACCGCTCCCTTGCAGCAGTAACATCGGCATCGCGTCACCCGCGCGCGAATGGCGAATGGGTAGAGCGTGAGGATTTCAGCTCGACCGCAGGTCAAGTCCGTCTTTGCACCACGATACGTGCTTGAAGCGCTGCGCACATATTGCTACTCTCGCGGCGAGGCCATCTGTCTTTCCGGTGTATCACGCTCCGGCAGACGGTCCATGACACCTCGCAGCCATGACCGAGACGCAGCGCTCATCCGACCGCGACAGCCCGGTGGAGTCATTCGTGGCGAGGCAAGGTGCGCCCGATGCCCGCTAGTTTCGGCGCCCGGCTGCGCCTTCGGCGTGAACAGCAGGGTCTCGCGCTCGCCGCCATAGCGGAGGAGCTCAAGATCAAGCTGTCGCTGCTCGAAGCGGTGGAGCGCGACGACGTCTCGCATTGGCCTTCGGGGATTTACCGCCGCGCATTCATCCGTGCCTACGCTCATGCCATCGGCCTCAACCCCGACGTCATCGTCCGCGAATTCCTCGAGCTCTATCCCGATCGCGATGACGAGATTGCCGCGGCTTTCGCGGCGGCAGCCTCTATGACCGACAATCCCTCTTCGAGTGGCGGACCCCCGACTCGTCTCCGGAACATCGTCGGGTCGGCGATCGGTTCGCTGTCACGGCTGGGCCGCGGGACCGTGACCCAGCAGCCGATCGTCGCTCGCGGTACCCCGATAAGTGCGCCGGACGAAGATGACATCCCGCCGCTGCCGGCAGCGCCACCTCCGCGTGAGCTCTGGCCTGTGGACACGGCCAGGGAAGCCCTGGCGCATCGCACGAATGTAGCGGTGCCGCCGCCGAACGCGCAGCCCGGTACGGCGGAGGCCGGGTCCGAGTACCGCGATGTGGACGTCGTCGGTGAGGTTGTCGTCGAGACCAGTCGGGGAGACGCGCTGGCGCCGATTGTTGACGACAGCGCGCCTGCCACGGAGCCCCTGCCAGTCGCCGAGGTGCCCCCATTCGCACCGGCCGAACTGCTGGCGGCTGACGCCGCTGACCTGGAACCGGCGTCGCTGGCGGAACCCGTTCAGCCAGTCGAGCAGAAATTGTCCGATGTCGATTTCATGGCAGTGGCGCAGGTGTGCACAGGCCTGGCGTCTGTCGGCCACGTCACCGAGCTCCAGCCGTTGCTTCAGGACGCCGCAACCATTCTCGAGGCCAGTGGCCTGATCGTATGGCTGTGGGACGCCACAACGGAGGAGCTCAGGCCGACGCTCGTGGTTGGATACTCGGAGAAAGTGCTCGCGCAGCTGCCGACGGTAAACCTCGACGCTGATAACCCGACGGCCGCCGCCTTCCGTTCAGGGCAGCCATGCATCATCGGCGGGGGCGCTCACAGCGGCGCCCTTGTGGTGCCACTCGTCGAACCCGAGGGATGCGCGGGCGTTCTGGCGATGGAATTCCAGGATGGGCGAGAGCAGGTGTCGTCCGTCCACGCGGCGTCGATCATTCTTGCCGCCGCACTGTCCCAGCTCGTCACCGGTGCACGGCCGGCCGAGGTCTCGCCCAATCCGGAAATTCTGGAGGATCGTGTCGGCCAGGTGACGCGACCGCTTCGCGTCCGGCGCTAATCGGCCCTAGGGGGCAACCAGCCGCGTGAGCGTCAGCGCATTCCTTACCGCATTGCCTTCACCATCGTTGTTGAAATAGACGAAGACATCCCGCCCCCCGCCGTCCCACTCACGAATCCGATCGCTCCACCATCGCAGGTCGTCGTCCGAGTACGAGCCGGCATAGAGTGACTGGGCGTCGGGGCCGTGCAGCCGTACGTAAACGAACGGCGCCGTCGCCCGCAGGATGCACGGGAGTCTGGCTCCGCTCATCACGCAATAAGCTGCCCCATGGCGCTCGAGAAGTTCGAAAATCGATTCGGTATTCCAACTCGCGTTGCGGAGCTCCACAGCGACTTCGAGTGCGGGCGGCAGCCGCCCGAGGAAGTACGCCAGGCGCGGCTCGTCAATCGTTGCCGACGGCGGGAGTTGGACCAGCAGTACGCCCCGGTTCGGTCCGAGTCGTGAGAGTCCGCCTTTGATGCGCTGCAGCCACTGCTCGGGACTGTAGAGCCGCTTGACGTGCGTCAGCGCGCCGGGCGCCTTTACCGTCAGCAGGAAATCCGAAGGCAGCCGCCGCCGCCACGATGCGAACGCCGCGTCAGAAGGCCAGCGGTAGTAACTCGCGTTGAGCTCGACAGTCCGAAATCGGGAGATATACGCTTCCAGCCGGCGCTCGACTGGCAGACCTTCCGGATAGAGGACGCCGGTCCAATGGTTATAACTCCAGCCCGACGTGCCGATATGGATCGCCACAGTCCATTGTGGCCGCGGAGGTCTCCTCTCGGCGGGATCACCGGGGGTTGATCGTCTTCAACGGCACGAGCCGCACGGGCCCAAGCAGGCCTGACGGCGTGAGCTCCCAGTTCGAGGCATCGAACGGCCGGTAGTTGATGTCGACGAAATTGATCTCGCGCATGATCTTCCACGGCACGCCACGCCGATCCATGTCGCGGATCCGGTTCGCCGCGAGATTGGTGACGTCGAGCTCGAGCACGTTGCGTCCGGCCCTCAGCCGATTTCCGAGCCGGACGACGAACGGGAGGCTCCACGACGTTGCGACCTCCTCGCCATTGAGTCGGACCCTGGCGCTTTCGCGGACGTCGCCGAGATCGAGCGCCCAGGCGTCCGGAGTAGTTGCCTCATTCTTCGGGGAACCGTCTGGCGCCGACACCGAATGGCGAACGAGCTCGGTGAGATCGAATTCCAGTCGATAGCGCGCCGTACCGGCGAACCGCTGCGCCTCACCGCCGAGTCCGGTCCACGACCCGAGCGTCGCCATGGTCGCGGGCGGTGGCAGTTCCGGGCCGCCCTTGAGGAATGTGAGGTCCCAGCTGCCCGTGAGCTCAATCGGAGGGCCGGCCGGAGCGGTGTAGGACCACGCCGTACCGGATGCCGGCGTATCACGGCGTGTCCGAAGCACGAGCGACTCGCCCGGGGCGAGCTGGAGATAGATCTCGGTCCGATTGCCTGTATGTCGCAATGCGCCGGGGCCGCCGCTCCCGGTGAGTGGATCGAGGAGAGTTGCCGAAGTCGCGTCGGTCCCGAGCGTCACCCACTGTCCGATCGCCGCAGCGGTCAGGTTGGCAAAGAAATAATCGTGGCCATCGGCATTCGCGCGGCGGATGCACCCGACGCCGGTGTCCGCGATGGCCTCCCGAACAACAGGGAGGCCTGGCAGCATCGCCAGCACGTCACCGCGTAGAATCCGGCCCTTACCGCCCTGCGTACGATCGACGGCCCCGTCCCTGTTGAAGGGGATGCTGTCCAGCAACGCGCGAAACCGTGTTCGACGTTCCGCCAGGTGCCCGTATCCAGGCACGTCCTCCGGCATCGACTCGAAAACCACCGTCGCGCCACTCCGGGCCAGTCGGATCATTTCTTCGAGCGTCCCGAGCGGCATGCGCCGGGACGCCGGCACGACGAGGATCTTGTAGCGGCCGCCGGGTGTTGCCAGGGCACCCTCGATCGTCTTCGTTTGCGCGAGTTGCGCATCCGAGATGTAGTCGAACCCGTACCCCCTCGCCATCAACGACCGCGCGAGCCGGCCGGTGGACGTGTCGGTCAGCCACTTCACGTCGTGGACGCCGAGCTGCTGCGTCATGCCGTCGGGGCTGTCCCAGACGTCGAACACGGGCCAGTACACGAGGATGTCGTTGTCGGGGCTGCCGCTCTGGAGAACCGACTGGACGCGCTCGACATAACGGTTCATCGCGCCGAAGTCGTCCCACCACGGATTGGCAGGGTTGTACTGCGTCGCGGCATAGAACAGCCAGCCAGGCCACGGCGCATCCTGCGGCGAGTACACGGTGCCGTGGTAGAAGACGTGGTTGATGCCGTCGAGCATGACGCGATCGAGTTCGGGCTTGGCGTACGAGAGCGCAACCTTCCAGTTGTCGCGCAGCCACGTGCTGCTTTCGCTCGAGGTGAGCCGGCGTCCCATGACGTGCGCCGCGGACGAAGCCATCCGGATCACGAGTGAGTCGGGCAGATCCTGATCGTGTCGCACCTCATCATCGAGCCGGCGCAACCCGGGGATCGGGAATGGTGTGGATCCGAACAGCTCGGTCTCCGGGACGTCGACGTCACCATACAGGTCGAGGAGATTGGCCGGAGCGCCGTGCGACTGGTTGCGCGCGATGAAGCCGTGCGCGTGAGACCACTGCACCCATGTGTCCAGGTACTCCAGGTGAAGCCGGGCAATGGTCTCGCGGTAGTCGCTCTTGACCCGCGCGAGGGTATCGGGGTCCGTCGGTTTGACGCCAAGAAGCTCGGGGCCGAACGCCTGGATGTCGTAGCCATGCATCCGCGCAAACAGGTCCGGGAGTGTTCGGTGTCCATCCCGCGCCGTAGTATTCGAACGAATCGTGAAACTGCCCGCGGACTAGTCCCGGGGGAAACCGGACGAACGCCTGGGTGAACGGCGCGAGGTAGCGCGTGATCGCCGCCGCCGAAAACGGATCGAGCACCAGCCCTTCGCCCCCGGGCGCGGCACGTTTCACCATCATCCTGGTGGGTGCGCCGGTAAGCTTTCCGCCGACCAGCGCAATCCCGCTGTTGGATTCATCCGATCGGGACCAGGGGACCGCCGAAGGGCCAGCCCGTGCCGGTCGCCATGTCGACACCAAGCCCCAGGCGCTTTGCCTCGCGGGCGGTGTACTCGAGCATCTCCATCCATCTCGGCGACAGGAAATCGATGTAACGGTCCTCATAGCCTTTCGCCCCGTAGATTGGCGTGATTTCCACGCCGCCGAGATTTGCGCCGGCGATCAGCTCCAGCTGACGTGTGAGGCTGTTTGTTTCAACCGCACTCGCCGGCCACCACCAGCGTGTCCACGGCTTGTGGTCGCGCTCGGCGGCCGGCCAGCCCCCGATTGCGGGGTCGAAGGCGAGGACGGATGCCGCGGCAAGACAGACGAACACCGAAGGCAGGAGCGAGCGAAGGCGCGGCATCAGCGTGGAGATTAACTCAGTCGCTCCTATTGGCCGAACTCTGGGTGCGCTGCGGAAATGTCGCGCCTCTCCAGCCGTGTCGGCCTACAATCTGCGCGAATGACGACACTTGATCGCCTCCGCGGCTGGAACCTGGCCGGCGTCATCGATGACGCACAGTACCGCGGACTCACGCAGCTGGTTCGCAAGGAACGCGTGTCGGTCTACACGGAGTTGAGCGCAGCTCTCTACATTGGCGTGCTGTCGCTGGTCGCGGGCCTGGGATGGACGATTCGCACTTACTTCAAGGATCTGGGCGATCCGCTCGTTCTCATCACTCTCTCAGTCCTCTTCGCCGCCTGTCTCTATTACTGCCTTCGAAGGGCCGCACCGTATTCGCACCAGCAAGTCGAGTCGCCGAATCTCGCACTCGACTATGTCTTGTACCTCGGGTGCCTCGCGTTGTCGGTCCTGCTTGGGTATCTCACTTTCCGGTTCGAGTGGTTTCGTCCGTACTCCGATGATGGCGTCCTGTTCATCTCGGGCGATTTTCGCCGTGCTCGCCTATCGCTTCGACAACCGATTCGTGTTGTCGCTGGCGCTCGCGTCGCTGGCGGGCTGGTTTGGCCTGAAACTGCCGTCGTTCGGCTTTGCATCGCCAGATGCGATGCGAGTGAGCGCACTTGACCTACGGCGTGATCGTTGCCGCCAGCGGGGCGCTGATGTACAGGCAGGGGATCAAGCGCCATTTTCTCGAGGCGTATCTCCATATCGCAGCGAACACGATCTTCGCGGCGCTCGTATCTGGCGCGGACGACGGCAGCGTGTGGGCGGCGTATTTGTTGGCGCTGCTCATGCTCTCGTCGGCTGCAATCGCGCTCGGGGTCCGGTTCCACCGTTTTGCCTTCGTCGCCTACGGCACCGTCTATGGCTACGCCGGGATCAGCGCGACCGTGCTGCCCATCCTCGGAAGTGCGGCCGCATTTTTTGGATACTTCTGCTTCACTGGAAGCCTTGTGATCTTGTCGCTTGTCGTGCTCGCACGGCGCTTTCGGACGTACCGAATGAGAATCTACAGCGATGCAGACGAGCGCACCGTTCGTGCCGGGCGGCTGGCGAAGGACTGGGCGCGCTCGGGCCTGATCGACCCGGCTCAGTACGCGCGGCTCATGCCGGAGTTCCAGGTTGACCTGCGGCGCACCAACCTGTTCCTGCGCCTGACGCTGTTTGGTTTCGGCGTGCTGATCATCGCCGCGGCGGTGGGGCTGGTCATCGTGACAGCGGACGTCCGGGAGTCAGTAAGTGCAGGCATCATCTGCCTCATCGGCGCGGCCGTGTGTGCAGGCGCGGCCGAGTTGCTCGTCGGCCGCTTTCGGCTGTATCGATTCGGGATCGAGGAAGCGTGCGCGGCGGCGGCCGTCGTTCTCGTCGACGATAGGGAGCGGGCTCGCTGCGGAGCCGCTCCCATACCTCAGCCAACTGCTGGTGGCGGCGGTCGTCGGGGCCGTCGCCGCGTTCGTCGCGTATCGACGTTTCGGCTACTTATACGCAGGGCTTGCGGCGATGGCCTGCGCCGGCGTCGCTCCCTTTACGAGCGGGGAATCAGCTGTCGTGCATCGCGTGACGGCCGCCGTGATTCTGGTGGCCTGCGCGATGGTCGCGCGCATGAAGTACCGTCAGTACGGCGACGACTACCCGGGCGACGAGTACGGCGCGCTGGAAGCGGCGGCGGTCCTCGGTGTCTACGCGCGTGCTGAACCTTCACCTCTCCTGGTTCCGCGAGGGCACGGTAGCGCCGCCGTTCTACTGGTTCACCTACGCGATGATCTGGGTCGTTCCTGTCCTCGCATTGACGACCGCGCTCCGCGATCGCCACCGGCTGCTCCTCGGCGCCAGCCTGGTCATGGTGCTTGCCACCCTCACCACGAACAAGCCCTATCTGAGCCTGGTGCGCCACGAGTGGGACCCGGTGCTGCTCGGGCTGTTACTGATTGGCTCGGCGCTCATCGTGCGGCGTTGGCTTGCGTCCGGCGAAGGCGGAATGCGAGGCGGCTTCACCGGGTTGCGGATCCTTCGCTCGGAAAAAGATCATGTCGCGCTCGTCGGCACCCTGTCGGGCTTTCGCGACGCCCCCGCGGGTACATACCCGGCGGCGCCACCCCGCGATCCCTTTGCGGGCGGCGGAGGACGGGCGGGCGGTGGAGGCGCTGAAGGGTCGTTTTGAGCTCATGCGTTGTGCCGGATATCTCAGGGGTGTACGTATCCAGCTTCCGCGGCGGTGGCTTCGTGGGTTCTCGGTTACGAACTCCTCGAGGTAAGCCGCTACCCATCGAAAGCGATTGCACGGGCGAGAGATTCAGCCTGCCCTGATTACCCAGAAAAAGGGCCTGTACGTGGCGAGCGGGGACCCAGAAGTGTCCCCGTCGAGTGGGTGAGTATGTCGTCGGCCGGCCAGAGTGGCGGTCGAGCGTAGCTGCATCCTGTAACAGCAAGCTGAATGCCACGAAGGGTTGCAGCGCCCGGACAGCAACCACCCACTGCCCGGGCGTGCGCTCAGCCGAGCCGGCCTCCCTGCCCGCAATCGTCAGCGTGTGGGACGGGACGCATCGATCACCGCTGCAGTTCGTTCGTCACTTCTTCGAGGCGGTCGTAGCTAATCGCCGCACCAGAGGCCATGCCGGTTTTGATCACCATGTCGCGCACTTCAGCGGACGGATAAATCACTGTGGCGGTCAGGCGGGTCTTGCCTCCCTCTTCGGTCAGGACCGAAGTGACGACGGACTCGACGTCTGGGAAGGGCGCGAAGATTTCGGTGAAGACAGCGCGCCCCGGCGGGGCAAGCTCGCGGTAGACGCCGTAAAAGGCGTAGTCGCCCTGCGGGCTCCGGCCGACGAACCGCCACGCGCCGCCGACACGGAGGTCGACGTTGCACTCGACCACGGAATGCTCGGGCGTGAGCCGTCCCCACCAGCGGCGGATGTGGTCTGGCTGTGTCATCGCCTCGTAGACGAGCTGCCGCGGCGCGTCGAACAGGCGGGTCAGCTGAATCTCGCGGTCCGACGGCGTCGTGACCTTGAACGTATCGCTATTTGCGACGCTGCTTACGGCCATGCTTCTTCTCCTTTGCCTGAAGTTCCTGCAGATAGAGCTCGAGTCGATCGAAGCGTTCCTCCCAGAACGCGCGGTACCGCTCGGTCCAGTCGGCGACTTCCTTGAGCGGCGCTGCCTCGATTCGGCACGGCCGCCACTGCGCCTCGCGGCCGCGGGCGATGAGCCCGGCCCGTTCGAGCACACGCAGGTGTTTGGACACCGCGGGCATGCTCATCTCGAATGGCTCGGCGAGCTCGGTCACCGAGCACTCGCCGGATGCGAGGCGCGCGAGGATCGCCCTCCGGGTCGGATCGGCAAGCGCCGCAAACGTCACACTGAGATGATCGGCAGCCACGTTAGTGTTGAACCATACGGTTAATTAACCACTTGGTTATTTATATCGCGTGCCCGGTTGCGTGTCAAGCCGAGGGTTCCATCGGAGCGCTCGGCGCGAATCGTCACACCGGCTGTACGGAATTGCACCGCCTCGCCGCGGCCGTTCGACCCACGGACAACCCGGGTCAATCGTCGCCGCTCATCGTCATGTAGACTCCTGCCGTGCGGAAGGTTTTCGCCGGATTGCTCCTCGGCCTCGGCGCGGCGGCGATCGTCCTCGCGCTCGGGTCCGGCGGACTTTCTCGAAACAGCCGAGCTGAAACTGTACGACTGGCGGCTGCGGCGGGCAGCCGATCCCGCCTCGGTCAATCCCGACATCGTCCTCGTCGAGATCGACGGAACCACGATCCACGATCTCGAGCCCCTCTACGGTCATTGGCCCTGGCCGCGTGTCGCTCTCTCCGTTGTGATCGATTACCTCCATCGCGCCCCGGCGAGGGTCGTGGCCGTCGATCTCACGCTCGCCGAACGCGACCGGGTCGCGCAGTACGAGATCGGCGACGTGAAATGGTCAGGCAAGGAGAGCGACCAGGCGCTGGCCGATTCGGTGAAGACGTCGGGCAACGTCGTCATGCTCGCGGACGCAGTCGACGAACCAGTCATCGGCGCAGCGCCGTCGGCACCCGACGTGGGCGGACCCCGGGCTATCGCCTCGGCGATCGTGCCGAGTTCCGGCCGCTCGTGCTGCCGCCGTACCCTGAGCTCGCCGACGCCAGCGCAGCGCTCGGGCACAACTTCCTCGCCCTCGACAAGGACGGTCCCGCGCGCCGCATGGCGCCGTTCATCCGGCAGGGGCAGCAGTGCCCTGCCTTCGCTCGGTCTTGCCGCGGCACTGATGGCGGAGCATCTCACGGCCACTGACGTCCGGTCCGAGGGAAATGGAATCCGAATCGGCGATCGCAGCCTTCCTCTGCTTCACTCGACGGTCGTCGATTCGTACGATCGCACTCGTCATGATCAGTGGACGATGCTGATCAACTACCGTGCACCGGCGCTGCTCGCCGATGGAGTGCGCCCGTATCGTTCATACGCCTTCCGCCGCCTGTTCATGTCCGAACAGCAGCTGCTCGCGGGCGAAAAGCCGATGGTCGATCCGGCGGAGTTCAAGGACACGATCGTCTTCATCGGATTGACGGGATCCGGCCTGATCGACGTCTTCAACAGTCCGTTCGGCGACGATCACATGCCCGGGATCCAGCTGCACGCGAGCATGGCGGATAGCGTCCTGGCCGGGCGTTTCATCGCCCCCGCGTCGTCCCGTTCGCGAATCGCCACCGTCTTGATCGTGGCGATCGCGGTCGGGTTCCTCTCTGCCTTTCTGCCCTTCAGCGCAGCCGCCGGAGCCGCGGCGGCGATTCTCGCCGGCTGGAGCTGGTTTGCGCTGAGCGCGTTCCGGAGCGGATCGTGGCTGAACATGGTCCAGCCCCTCGCGGCGGGCGCGATCACGCTGTTTGCCGGCACCGCGTATCAGTACTTCGTCGAGGATCGCGAGAAGCGGAAGATGAAGCGGCTGTTCGGCCGCTATGTGTCGCGCGACGTCTACGACCAGCTCACCGCGCACCCGGAGCTGGCCGAGCTCGGGGGCAAGCGCCGCGAGATGACCGTGCTCTTCTCCGACATTCGCGGGTTCACGGCGGTGACCGAGCAGGGCAACCCGGAAGCGCTCGTGGCGCAGCTGAACGAGTATTTCTCGCGCATGGTCGACATCGTGTTCCGGCTACAACGGGACGGTGGACAAATTCGTCGGCGACATGGTGATGGCACTCTTCGGCGCCCCGCTCGACGATCCCGACCACGCCGAGCACGCGGTTGCAGGCGGCAATCGAAATGGTGCGGGAGCTGGGCGAGTTGAACAAGGCGTGGGCCGCTCGCGGGATGCACCAGCTCGATATCGGCATCGGCATCAACTCCGGCGACATGATCGCGGGCAACATCGGGTCGTCGTCGATCATGAGCTACACCGTGATCGGCGACAACGTGAACCTCGGGTCGAGGCTCGAATCCTTGAACAAGGATTACAAGACCCGGATTATCATGAGCGACGCCACCCGCGCCAGATTGACCCATGCGTACGACACGCGTCCTCTCGGGGACGTGAAGGTGAAGGGGAAGACGCGCGCGGTGGTGATTTTCGAAATCAAGGTGCCGGCCCCGATCGGCACCGGCGAGGAACAATCGATATGAAGTCAGCAGCGTTCATCCTGGCCGCCCTTCTGCTGGCGGCTCCGGCGTCGGCACAGCTCGGTGGCCTGATCAACCAGGCCCAGAAGGCGAACGACGCCAAGAACAAGTACGACGACTTGAACATCACGGACACGGAAGAGCGTCAGCTCGGCGAACGGGTGAGCGCGAGCCTGACAAGCAAGTACGGCGTGCTCCAGGACAAGGACCTCACCAAGTACGTCAGCCTGCTCGGCGGCGTGCTCGCGCAGCAGAGCTCCCGTCCGGACTCTGAAGTGGACGTTCATCGTGCTCGACACGGATGGCGTCAACGCGTTTGCGGCACCCGGCGGGCTGATCCATGTGACTCGCGGCCTGCTCGGCCTGGCAAAGAACGAGGCGGAGCTCGCCGGTGTGCTCGGCCACGAGATCACGCACGTGACCGCCAAGCACACCGTCCGCGCGATCCAGAAGAGCAAGGGCATCTCGATGGGCACCGACCAGGTCGGCAGCGGGTCGCTCCAGAACACGGTCGTCGCGAAGATGGCGGAAAAGGCGTACCACCTGGTTCTCGACGGCGAATTCAGCCGCGAAGACGAGAACGAAGCCGACAAGGTTGGCGTGCAGCTCGCCAACAAGGTCGGCTATGCGCCGTCGGGCCTGGTCGATCTCCTGAAAAAGCTCGATGCGCGCAACACCGGCCGCGAGGAGCGGAACGGCCTGTTCGCATCCCATCCCGCGACCCGGGACCGCATCGCGAAGCTCGAACAGCAGATTAAGACGGAGAAGCTTGCGGCCACGGCCCTGGGCGAGACGCGCTACGCGAAGACGGTCCATTTCGAGTCCAAGCCGATCACCGAAATCGCGATGGACGTCGATGGCTCGGCGGGGCTCGCCGGCGGTGAGAAGGAGAAGCCGAAGGACCCCGCGCCCAAGGAGGAACCGAAGAAGAAGAGCGGGCTCCTCGGCAAGTTCACCACGTCGTCGAGCGAGCAGAAGCAGTCGAGCCAGACCGTGGCGTCGGCGGGAGCCCGGGGAGGCTTCCCCGACCGCGATGCGAAGGGCGGAGCCAACAAGTCGCCGGTGCCGACGGCGGTCACCACCGCGGAGCTGGACGCGTTCAAGAAGGGCATCGCCGCGTAGCGCCTCGACACCACCAGGGACCATGAGCCACTTTCCAGCGCACGTCGTCATGGGCGTCGCCGCACTCGCGGCGGCGCTCGCGGTCTTTGCGCTGACGGTCAACACCCTGGTCCGCCGCCGGCTGCGGCTGTCGATCTTCCTGCTCGATCGCCTACCTGCTGCTGCACCTGTTCCTGGCGGTGGCGCATCCGGTCGATGACGACGGCGGTCGACAGCGAGCTCCTGTCGATCGAACGGCTGGCACTTGCCGCGGCGGTCATCAATCTGGTCGCCCTTGCCCTGATCAATCCGCTGCGTGCGGATCGTGTTCCCGAGCACTTCCCCGCCATCCTCCAGGACTTCATTGTCGTTGGCCTTCTCGTCGTGGTGGCGACGTTCGTGTTCAACGACAGGCTGCTCGCGACGTCGGCCGTGAGCGCGGTCGTGATCGGGTTTGCGCTCCAGGACACGCTGGGGAACGCGTTCGCCGGGCTTGCGATTCAAAGTGAAAAGCCGTTCCGTGTCGGCCACTGGATTCGGGTCGGTGAATTCGAAGGGCGAGTGGCCGAAGTCACCTGGCGCGCGACGAAGCTGCGCACCAAATCCGGCAATTTCGTGGTGCTCCCGAACAACCTGGTCGCGAAGGAAGCGATCACCAACTATTCGGAACCCGCTGCGCCGACCCGCATCGACGTTGAAGTGGGTGCGAGCTACGGCGCCGTTCCGGCACTGGCGAAGGCGGCGATCGCCGAGGCGCTGGGCAACTCGCCGCGTGCGCTCAAGGCGCCGCCGCCGGACATCATGCTGGTGCGATTCGACAGTTCGTCGATCGCATATCGCGCCCGGTTCTGGATCGAGGATTACGAACGGGACGAAGCGGCGCGCGACGAAGTGCGGACCGCCATTTACTACGCCTTCGCACGGCACGGCATCGAGATTCCATTCCCGATCCAGGTCGAATATTCGCGGGAGTGGGTCGAGCCCGACGTCTCGGCCCGGCAGCGCAATCGTGACCGGCTCCTGGCCGGAGTCGATCTGTTCGCGGGCCTGACCGAGGATCAGCGGCGTGAGATCGCGGCGGCGACGACCGACAAGGTGTTCGGGCATGGCGAAGCGATCGTTCGTCAGGGAAGACCGGGAGAGTCGATGTTCGTCGTCGGCAGCGGCACCGCGGTCGTGACCCTCGAGCCTCATGGTGACGAAGTCGCGGTGATCGGGCCGGGAGGATATTTCGGTGAGATGTCGCTGCTGACCGGCGAACCGCGGACGGCGACCGTCGTCGCCCGCGGCGACACGCAGGTCGTGGAAATCGATGCGAATGTCTTCAGGCGGCTCGGGGCGGCACATCCGCATGCGATCGAGCAGATTGCCGTCGCCGCGGTGACCCGGCGGACCGAGCTGGAGCAGATTAGAAGCGCGTCACACGGGACGGCGGTCGCCGACGCGCCGGCGACGTTCGTGGCGAGAATGAGGAAGTTCCTGGGATCTCTGAACGAGCCGCGAGCCGTCCGGAGCGAGGCCGTCGAAACGACGCCCCGCTCCGGCCTTCATCGAACAGTCAGCGATAGCGCCCCTCTCGAAAACCGCGATCGTAGCCCTGCTGGAAGCCCTGACGATAGACGTCCTTGTATTCCTGGCGTGAGCCGTCGCGGCTGTCGTAGTGACGGTCGCCCGAGCGATACCATTCGTGGCGCAGCGGATCGAACGACCGGTTCTTCCGCGCGTCCTCGACTCCCTTCTGATACCCATCGTCCACACCGTACTGGAACGCCGGGCCGGCATAAGCCGCGATAGACGCCGCGCGAGTCCGCGCGAGGTAGTGACGGATAGCTGCGGGAGTCCGGGTAGTAGAGCGGCGCGCCGGAGTCGCGCCGGATGACCTGCCGTTGCCGTAGCCACCGCGCGAATCGTAGACCGCTCCGTAGCGCTGATACGACTCGGAGTATCCAGCGGCATAGCCGTTGCGGAACGACTGACGATACCGCTCGAGATCGCCGAACTCACGGTGATAGCCCTTGTCGGCGTGCTGGAACGTTCGCTCGTCCTCGTAGCGGAAGCGCTCGTTGTCGCGGCCTTCCTTGGCGCCTTCCTTCAGACCTTCCCGATATCCGTTGTCGTATGCCGCGCGTCGTGCGTCGTTGTAGGCCTGCCGCTCGCCGTCGGCGTATGCGGGCCGCGTGCTGCCGAGCCATCCGGCCGACTGCGCGCGAGCCGGCGCGGCAGCGGCCAATGTTGCAAGTCCGAGCACTGGCACGAGGAATAGGCGTTTCATATGCGACCTCCGTTGGGGGGCGGTGTTTGCCGCCCGCCTGCTCAAATCGCAAGAAGCAGGCCCGAGTCGCGATTGAGGAAACATCGAAATTCCGGCCATTTCTGACCCGATCGCACGCGTGTCCGCCGGACAGGGGACACTGCGTCGACCGCGCCAGAGGACAGCTAGGCGGACGGGCTTCGCCCGCCGGATCGGGACTCGGGACTCGGGATTCGGGACTCGGGGCTCGGGACTCGGGACTCGGGATTCGGGACTCGGTGGATTCGAGGACTTCGGGGCACTGGGGACTCGGGATTAGGGACTCGGATGACGTCGTTCCGCCTTCAGGCGGAAGACATGCGCGGATTCGAGCGAAGCTGAAAGCTGAAAGCTGATAGCTTCCTATTGCGACCACACCAGTACTCGCTGCCCGGACGCAACGCGATGATCGACGACGAGCGCCGGCCCGTAGCGTTCCAGATCCTCGACCGTCAGCTTCAGTCCTCGAGCTCCATGCGGTGACCGTTGAAATCGATCGCGCTGCCACGAAGCTTCAGCCGAAGGAGCCAGAACGGAATCTCGACGCTTACGACTCGTCCGTTCTCGGGATCGAACGCCATCACGTGCAGCGCCTCCGGTGTCTTCGTGCCGGCGGCGGCGTGGCGGTCGGTGTTCGAGCGCAGGTAGCGGCCGTGCTCATCGAGCTCGATCAGGGGTTTCTGACCCGAAAACCGGACGCGATCTGGTCGAAGTCACGCGAGGCGGTCGCCTGCGTCACGGTCCTGGTCTTGATGTGGCGTGAGAAGAAGTAGATGCCAGACTCCTGCCATCGCGATGATGCCCAGGATGCCGAGCACCACGACGGCGACAACGACCCAGACCCACGTTTTTACCTTACCGGCCACCGGCGCTCCTCAGCAGCGTGCGCGCGTCGGCCACGCACACGGGATCGTTGCCTTGCCTGCAGAGTGATTCTGCGTCGCGGGCACGTGCCGCCGCCGATGAACGATCGTCTCGGGCCATAGCGAGGCGACCGAGCTCGACTCTCGCGCGGCCTCCGACCCATGGCTGCGCGTCCGCACCCGTGGCGCGCAACAGGTCGTCTACGGCATCGTTGCGGTCCAGGGCCGCACGTGCCGCGCCCCGCTTGTAGTGCCACAGCGCGTCTTCGCCAGGGATGTGCATCCGCTCGTCCTTCGCCAGCATCGTCAGCCCTTCGGTGAGCACGGTCTCGGCGTCCTGCGCCCGGCCGCCGCGAAGCGCCGTGGCCCCCTCTTCGAGCACGACCAGGCGGTTGCGCGGATACTGGTCCGCGCAGCTCGCGCAGGACGCGCACCGCCTCGTCGAACCGGCGTTCCCGGTTGTACACCAATACGAGGGCAAACATCGCTTCGGTTCGTGCGTCCGGCGTGATCCGGCGGTGACGCGGCTGTCGCGGGCGGCGTCCTCGATCAGCTGGATGCCGCGTTCCCGTCCGCCGCCGAACCCCGCCACGTACGCCATCACCCGCATCGGCAGCGTCAGTGTTGAGATCAGGTAGCTGTAGGTTCCGACAATCAGCCCGGCGTCCTTGCGCGACGGATCGAGTGCAAGCACGCGTTCGTGCTCGTTGAAGCTCTGCCTCGCGGCGCGGACGCCCGCGAGCGTCCGCCCCTCGACCGTCGCAACGTAGGAGGCCTGCAGACCGAGCGCGGAGCCGAGATCGTAGTGTGCCTGCGGGTCGTTCCCGTGCACCTTCACCCGTGCTTCGGCGAGCGACAGTGCGAGCCCGACCTGGGTCCGGAACTCCGCGTCGACTTCGGGCGGTGGCTTCGCGAGGTTCAGCGTGCTGCCCGAGAAGGCACCGAGGTAGTGGTCGACGGTGACCGCCCCTCGCTGGAACAGGATGTTCATCCAGAGGACGCTGGCCAGCGATCGGTGAGGCGCGGGATCGTCAGGGGCGAGGGCAACCGCGCGGCGCAGCAGCGCCAGTGCCTGGTTGTGATCGAGGTTATACGCGAGTCCGAGCGCCTCGTCGCACAGGGCCGCCGCTGCGGGGCTGCTCTGCGAATTCGCGGCATGAACAGTCGGCGGGGGCATCGCCAGTGCCGCCACGAGCAGCAGCAGTCCGCCCGTTGGCCGCCCCGGGTTCATCTGACTATGATAGCCGGTCGAGTGTCGCCGGCAGTTCCCGCGAGCGCGCCGCGCCCACCGAGCGGCAGAGGAATCGGTTACAGCACGAACCCGCGGCCAAGGCCGCGCTCCGCGGCCTTGTCGTAGGCCAGCTGCGCGGCCGCGACATCCTCCACGGCCATCCCGAGCGACTTGAAGATCGTGACGTCCGTCGGCGTCAGCCGGCCGCGAACTACTCCGGAGAGCAACTCGCCGAGCTCGCCGACGATGTGCGTCCGGTCGAACGCACCCTCGCGGATTGGTATCAGCACATCGCCGGACTCGGCCAGCGCGCCCTCCCTCGAGTCGACGAAGACACGGCCGCGAGCGACGAGCGCCGTGTCCATCTCGCGTTGATCCGGCCGGCACGCGCCAACGGCGCAGACGTGCGCACCGTCGGCAATCCAGTCGCTGTTCACGACCGGTTCGCGGGCGGAGGTGGCGAGCACGACGATGTCGGCGCCGTTGACGGCGTCCCGTGCCGACGAGCAGCGAATGACGTCGGCCTCCGTTCTCGGCTGCGTCTCACGCACGAAGGCAGCGAGACGATCGCTGTTCGGACTCCACGTGCGAATCGAGCGCACGTCACGGATGCGCCCGATCGCGTCAACGTGGCTGCGCGCCTGCACTCCGGATCCAATCACCGCGAGGACGGCGGCGTCCTCTCTCGCCAGCAGCTCGGTCGCGACCGCCGATACCGCAGCCGTACGCGCCTCGGTGATGTACCGGCCGTCCATGATCGCGATCAGCTCGCCCGTCATCGAGTCGAACAGCAGGATGGTGGCAAGGTGGGTCGGGAGTCCGGCGCCGGCGTTGCTGGCGAACACCGTCACCAGCTTCGCCCCGAGCGCCGGCGGTTCGGCGATCAGGGCCGGCATGACCGCGAACGCGGCTTTCTGCAAGCCCGACCTCGACCACGGTTCGGAGCGGCTGCTGGACCTGGCGCGGACCGAGAACTGCTCGAGAGCGGGACGCATTGCGGCGATGAGATCGTCCATCGACAGAACGATGCGCACGTCTTCTTCGGAGAGCAGCAGGGGCATTTTGGTTCGGGGTTCGGGGTTCGGGGTTCCGGGTTCCGAGAGGTTCCGGGTTCCGGGGCTCGGGATTAGTGATGAGTGACTCAGAAGCCGATCGCGAGTCCGTCCTTCCGCGGGTCCGACCCGCCCATCATGACGCCGCTCTTCTGGTCGAACAGGATGCCCTGGAAGCCGCCGAACATTCCGATCTGCGTGACGATCGAGTGACCGCGCCGGACGAGGCCGAATCGTGCCTCCGGCGAGATGGCGGACTCGAGCGCGAGACCGGTGGCGGAGTGCCTGAAGCGCGGCGCTTCCCCGGCCTCCTGGATGTTCATGCCGAAGTCGATCAGGTTGAGCAGCACCTGCACGTGTCCCTGGGGCTGCATGTCGCCTCCCATGACGCCGAAGGAGAGCCACGGGCGATTGTCCTTCATCACCATCGCGGGCACCAGCGTGTGGAACGGCCGCTTGCCCGGGGCGATCAGATTCGGATGCCCGGCCTGGAGCGTGAAGAGTGCGCCGCGGTTGTGCAGCGCGATGCCGGTGTCGCCGGCGACGATGCCGGAGCCGAAGGCCTCGAACAGCGATTGAATCAGTGAGACGACGTTGCCGTCGCGATCCGCGACGGTCATGTAGATGGTGTCGCCGTGCGCCTGCGGATGTTCCTCGGGCACCTGCGAAGAACCCGGCAGTGTCAGCGGCTTGTACGTCTCGAGCCGCGTGCTCGGGATTGAACTCGCGGCGGCGTGCCGCGGCATAGTCCTTCGACAGCATCCGCTGCAGCGCGTCTCGCGGGACCGAGTTGGCGTCGGCCAGCCACGCATCACGATCGGCAAACGCCATCCGCTTGGCTTCGACCAGCAGGTGCAGGTACTCGGCGGAGTTGTGCCGCATCGACTTGATGTCGAACCCCTCCAGGATGTTGAGCATCTCGAGCGTGACAACGCCCTGCGTGTTCGGCGGCAGTTCGAGGACGTCGTAGCCGCGGTAATTCGTCGAAATCGGCTCGACCCAGTCGGGCTTGTTCGCGGCGAGGTCGGCTTCGGTGAGGAGCGCGTTGCGGCGCTGCATGTCCGCGGCAATCGCTTTCGCGATCGGCCCCTTGTAGAAAGCGTCGCGGCCGCCCCGTGCGATCTGCTCGAGCGTTGCCGCCAGATGGGGATTGCGGAACACATCGCCGGCCGCCGGCGAATGGCCGCCGGGGAGGAACGTGGCCGCCGCCGCCGGATCGCGGGCGAGGAGCGCTTCGACGTCCTTCCACTGGTTTGCAGATGATCTCGCTCACCGCATAACCATCGCGCGCGTATCCGATCGCGGGCTCGAGCGCGCGATCCATCTTGATCGTGCCGTAGCGCGCGAGCAGCTCGCTCCAGCCGTCGACGACACCGGGAACGCTCACCGACAGTTCGCCGCGATAAGGGATGGCATCGAGGCCGCGACGCTTGAACTCCTCTGGCGTCGCACGCTGCGGCGCCCGGCCGCTCGCGTTCAGGGCGTGCACACTCTTCGTCTTGGCGTCGTACACGAGAGCGAACAGGTCGCCGCCGACGCCGTTCATCGTTGGTTCGACGACGGCGAGGACGGCCGCGGCGGTGATCGCGGCATCGAACGCGTTGCCCCCCTGCTGAAGGACGCGCAGGCCCGCCGCCGATGCCAGCGGCTGGCTCGTGGCGATGACGCCGTTGCGCGCGAGCACGACCGAGCGTGTCGCGCGCGGATTCGCCGCCGGACGGTCGCCCGGGCCCTGCTGCGAATCAGCCGCCATGAGCGGCATGCCAAGCAGGCCGACCGCACAGAGGACAACCGCTCGCATCGAATCTCGCATCACTCATCTCGCATTCCGGAATGCGTGTCCGAGGTCGCCGAATCCCGATCCGCGAATCCGAGTCCCAGTCCCGAAGGCGCTCCGATTGAGCCAGCCTCGGGCAAAACGAACCGGCCGCGATTCTACACTGGAGTCACGGATCGCGACGTCGTTCGCGCGCGGCGCTGAAAGTGGGGATTGAGGAACGGAATGGGAGGCGGAAGCGCCCGGGAGCTTCCGCCTGCGTTCTTGTTGTCGCAGTCGTGAGTGTCCGCGCGGGGCGGGCGGTCGCGACTAGATGAAGGTGACAGCGAGAATCGCGACGGTCAGCAGGATGGCAACGAGCGCATCCGCATTACTGGAGAAATTCAGGTCGAACATGGTGTTTACTTCCTTTCACCCAGTTAGACGACGAGCACCAGGTGAAAGTTTAGCGGTCACCGATCTGTCACAGTTTCGCTGGAGGCGAGGTAGCTCTTACGCGCGCGGGCCGTCATCGACGGCTTCTGCTTGATCTTCAGATCCAGCTTGTGAATCTTGCCGTCGAGCATCTGCGGCGTGAATCCGAGCACGTACTGGCTGTGGAGCTCCTGCGCCACGCGCGTGAACGTCGGCCCGAGCTCATCGGTTTTCTTGAGCAGGAAGAACCCGCCGCCGGTCTCTTCGGACATCCGCTTCAACCCGCGGTCTGGTGACGATCGCACCTTCTGCTGGCCGTTGAAGTAGACGTTCTCGAGACCGACCGAGTAGATCATCACGTCTTCGACGCGGGCGCGGTCGGTGATCTCTCCGGAGCCGACCTTGCTCGCGTTGTCGTCCCCGTCCGTGAACACGAGCACCACCTTGCGCCCGGGAATGCCCTTCAACTGGCCCATGCTCTCGCCGACGGCGTCATACAGGCGCGTCGGGTAGCCGAAGTCGAGATTCTTCAGCGACCGAATCAGTTCGTCGCGGCTCGGTGTGAACGCGTCAGGGATGAACTGAATCTTGTCGTTGAACGCACCAACCATCCCTTGATCCTCCGGCATCATCCGGAGAAGGAATTGCTCGGCGGCCGCCTTCACCAGGTCGAGCGCGAGCGTCATGCTCCCGCTCGAGTCGAGCATGACGACCACGGTGATCGGCAGCGGCTTGTTGTCGAACGAGGTGATGGTCTGCAGCTTGCCGTTGTCGTAGACCTCGAAATCTTCTTCCACGAGATCCGGCACCAGGCGCTTGTCCGTGTCCATCACCGTGGCGTAGAGCGCGACGGTGTTGGTCGACACCTTGAACTTGCCCTGTTGCGCGGCGAGCGGTGCGATGAGCAAAACGGCAGTGAGAGCAGCGACGATCGCGGCGCGGATATGCATGTGTCGGGTACCCTGTGCACGAACCATTCCCCGGGGGTGGCCTCGGATTGCTCAATACCTTGAAGCAATGGGGTCGGAAGTGACCTTACTAGGATACAGCGCCGTCGCCGCACCGGGGCGTTTCCGTGATCAGTTTTCGCCCCGCCCGTTTGTTCAGTTCGCGCCAAACAACAGCATCGAAGGGCCTCGCTCCGCACGCATCGTCTTCGACACTTTCTCCGCCTGGCGCATGACGCGGAGGATGTTCCTGCCGGTGATCTTCATGATTTCCTCGTCCTTGTAGCCGCGGCGCAACAGTTCGGCAACCAGCGCCGGATAGGTCGAGACGTCCTCCAGCCCGAGGACGACGCTTTCGATGCCGTCGAAGTCGCCGCCGAGGCCGATGTGATCGATGCCGGCAACCTGGCGGATGTGATCGATGTGGTCGGCGGCTTGCGCGAGCGTGGCTCGCGGTGCGGGGTTTGCGGCCGTCCACGCCTTGACGCCGTCAGCCACTTTCGTGGCGTCGCCGGGAAACTGCTGCGCCAGCCGCGTCTCTTCAGCGGTCTGGAGCTTGTTCCAGGCGGCGACCTCGGAGGACAAGAAGCCCGGCACGAACGTCACCATGACGACGCCGCCATTGGTGCGCAGCAGCTGAAGCACGCTGTCGGGCACGTCGCGGGGGACGTCCGTCACCGCTCGTGCGGAAGAGTGCGAGAACATCACCGGCGCACGGCTCACCCGGATCGCGTCCTCCATCGTCTCGGCGGAGACGTGGCTCAGGTCGACGAGCATCCCCAGCCAGTTCATTTCGCGGACGACTTCTTCGCCGAAGGGTGACAGACCGCCCGAGCTCGGCGTGTCCGTGGAGGAGTCTGCCCACGCGGTGTTCTTGCTGTGCGTGAGCGTCATGTAGCGTGCGCCAAGGCGGTTGAACATTCGCAACGCCGCCAGCGAGTTGTCGATCGAATGCCCGCCCTCCATCCCGATGAGGGACGCGATCTTTCCCTTCTTGAAAATCCGCTCGACATCGTCTGCAGTCAGCGCGAGCTCGAACGTCTCCGGGTACCGGCGCATCATCTGATGGACGATGTCGATTTGCTCGAGCGTGGCGGTGACGGCCGTCTGCCCGGTAAGTTCTACCGGAACGTAGACGGACCAGAACTGGCCACCGACTCCGCCCGCCTTGAGCCTGGCGATGTCCGTCATGATCGACGGCTGCGGTCTGGAAATGTCGAGCTTCGACAGGTCCCGCTGAGCCTTTTCGCGCAGCGCCCAGGGGTAGTCGTTATGGCCGTCGACGACCGGCGATTTTCGGATGAGGGCGCGAGCCCGATCGAGCAGTTGTCGGTCGCTGGCCTGCTCCGAATGCAATGTGGCGATGGCGAGCACGAGGACAGACGACACGAGCAGGAAGACCGGCGAACGCATCAGCATGGTTCCTAATATTACGGCCGTGGGATCGGTCACGTCGGTTTCGTCATACCGGACTTGACCGGTCGGACATCACCGGATAGGCTGGAAAACGAGATCAGTCTCAGTTTGCGGCGTCCACCGCGTGCGGTCCTGAACGGAGTTCAGGGCCAGAACCGACACCAGGGCTCAGTCATGATTCAGGCGTTCGTCATCACGCTGCGGGAAGGGATCGAAGCCTTCCTGATCGTGGCCATCAGCCTGGCCTACCTGAAGAAGACGGGCCGGGCGGCGCTGCTGTCCGCAGTCCACTGGGCATTGCCCTCTCGGTCGCGGTGAGCATCTGCGCGGGTGTCCTCCTCGCAAGAGCCAACAATCAGGCGCTCTGGGAAGGGGTCCTGGCGATGGTGGCGGCCGTGCTCGTTGCCTCGCTGACCGTCCACATGTGGCGCGCGGGACGACGGATGAAGAGCGAGATCGAGCAACGCCTCGAAGCGTCCTCGGCCAGGGTAGGCCGGGCCGCCTACTGGGGCGTGTTTGGTTTCACTGTCCTGATGATCACGCGCGAGGGAATGGAAACGGCCCTGCTGATGACGCAGCTGATCTTCACGGTCAAGTCGACCCAGGTCGCCGCCGGAGCGATCGCCGGCACGGCGGCGGCGGCGTGCATTGCGGTGCTCTGGTCGCGCTACGGCTATCGCGTCAACCTGGCGCGGTTTTTCCAGGTGACGGCGGTGTTCCTTCTCGTGTTCGTCGTCCAACTCGTCATTTATGGCTTTCATGAGCTGATGGAAGCGAACATCTTTCCCGGGAGCCAGCCGCTGCACGACGCGACCGAACCGTACGGGCCCGACGGGGTGTACGGTCAATATTTCAGTTACATGCTCGTGCTGCTGCCCCTCGCCTGGCTCGCCGTCTCGAGCTTCCTTCGTCGCGGAGAGTCGACGCGATCGCAGGCGGCATAGCGCGATGGCCGATCAGGTCACGCCGGACACAGCCGCGGCCCCTCGTCGAACTCGTGTGGGAACACGATCTCGTGTTCGCGGGCCACTCTGGCGCGGTGAAGATGACGCTCGACAGCGCGTCGGCGGCCGGGCCGTCGCCGATGCAGGCGCTCGCGTTTGCCCTGGCCGGCTGCATGGCCATGGACGTGGTGCACGTGATCAAAAAGGGCCGCTACGACTTGCGCGGGCTGCGGGCGGACCTCTCGGGCACGCGCGCGTCAACCGATCCACACCGGTTCACCGCGATCGCGTTGCACTTCACGATCAACGGGGACGTTCCGGGAGAAAAGATCGAGCGGGCAATCGAATTGTCGCGCGACAAGTACTGCTCCGTGTGGCATTCCATGCGCCAGGACATCGACTTCAGCGTCACACATACCGTGACGACGGGCGTCTAGCATTCGGTGACGGACACACGCCGGCGGCGTGGTTATCTCGACTGGATGCGCGGCCTTGCCGTGCTCGTCATGATCGAGGCGCACGTCATCGACAGCTGGACCCGCCTCGATGCCCGCCACACCTGGCAGTTCATGTGGGCGATGATTCTGGGCGGGTTCGGCGCGCCGCTCTTCCTCTACCTCGCCGGGCTTTCAGTGGCGCTTTCCGCCGGGTCCAGGCTGCGCCGAACGGGTGATGCCGCCGCCGCAGCGAGGTCGGTGATGCGGCGCGGCCTGTGGGTGTTCGGTCTCGCGTTCCTTTTCCGCGTCCAGGCGTGGGTCCTGGGGCTGGGCTCGCCGCAAACGCTGCTCAAGGTCGACATCCTGAACGTCATGGGGCCGTCGATCGTCGCCGCTGCCGCACTCTGGGGTGCGTGCCGGACCGAGCGCTCACGCGTGGCCGCGTTCAGCGTCGCGGCCGTCGCCGTCGCATTGTTCACACCGGTGGTTCGCCACACGCCACTCCTCGATCGCTGGCCCGAGGCCCTGGTCGCGTACCTCCGTCCGCTGGCTGGCCGCTCGAGTTTCTGCCTCTTCCCGTGGGCAGGGTTCGTGTTCGCCGGCGCGGTCACTGGCGTGCTGATCGAGCAGGCGCAGACACGCTCGACAGAGGCGCGGTTGAATCTCCGGCTGTTCGCCTGCGGCAGTCTGCTTGCGGCCGCCGCCTACGCCGCATCCTGGCTGCCCGGTGCATATGGCCGGTCGGATTTCTGGGGCGGGTCGCCGGCGTTTTTCCTGTTGCGCACCGGGATCCTCACGCTGATGGTCGGAGTGGCGTATGCGTGGTGCGCCCGCCCGGCGTGGATGCCGTTGGCAGGCCAGGGGCCAGTCTCCGCCGACACGTCAACACGGTGGAGCCCGCTGCAGCAGTTCGGCCGGAGCTCCCTCTTCGTCTACTGGATTCACGTGGAGATGGTGTACGGCCTGATCTCGCTTCCGATCCACAAGCGCCTGACGCATCCACAGGCGTGGATTGCCCTGGCCGCTTTCACTGTGCTCATGTTTGGCTGCATCGTCCTGAAGGATCGATATCAGTCGCATCGTCGCGGGCGCAGCGCGCCGCCGCCGGCGACCTTGCCCGCCTACGCGCAATAGCCTCCATGTCATTCCGCTTGATGGCGGAAGCCACAGCTCGGAGCAGGTCGGCGCACTACTTCACCATCTTGTCGAACCCGTCGACGCCGCGAAGGCGCTCGAACCTCGGATCGGTTCGCAGCGCCTCCTTGTCGTTGTAACCGGCGTCGAAGGCCTTGTGGAGCGCCGCCACGGCCGCGCCTTTCTGTCCGCTCGCGACGCGCTCCGCTGCAAGGTCAATCCACAAAGCGGCACGGTCCGGGTGAATGCCCGCGGCCAGCTCCAGGGCGGCCGCGGCACGCCCGAAATCATGAATCTCGTCGAACTGACGCCGCGCCGACGCGAGCTGTGCAAGGAGCAGCTCGATCGTGCGGCCGGCGCTCCGGCCATCGTAGTCGTCCGCGCGTGACTTCTTGATCAGCGACGGCAATTCCACCATGTTCTGCAATTCGGCAACGGAGACGGGTTCCTGCGCGGCGAGGCGGGACAGCATCCGGTCGAGCGCGCCAACCCGTTCGCGCTCGCGCGCGTCGGACCGTTCCTCGGCACGACGCATGTCCTTGACGCGATTGTCCGCATCGAGGGCGGACATCCGCGCACCGGCGTCCGCGACATCGCCGAACGACGCATAGGTGTCCACGATGGAGGCATAACTCCGGCGCGCGTCCGTCAGGGCGCCGCGCTGCTCGAGCGCATGTGCTTTCTTCAACTCGCCGTCGAGCAGGCCGGTCGCCAGCACCGGGTCGGGTGCCCGGCGCTTCTCTCTCATAGCGGTGACTTCGAGCCAGCCCAGCGCGGCTTCGATGACGTCGAGAGGTGGCCACTGGTGGCCGCCATCGAAGAACTCGACGCGATGAGGCTTGCCGGACTCCGCGACCCGGGCATCGATCGCCTTGATCGACACGAGATTGAAATCGACGTAGCCTGCGCTTCCAAACCAGGCGAACGATGGGGACTTTGCGGACTGGCCAGGGTCCGGCTGGCCGGACGCAATCACACCGGCAACCTGGCCGGTCTGAACGGCGAGTGCCCAGGCAACCGACGCACCGCCGGAATGGCCCGCGGTGTAGATGCGGCCGGGATCGACCGCGTACGCGTCCAGAAGCGCCGGCCACATCGCCGCGACAGCATGCTGGCTCCGCTCCCAGGGTCCATTACGCGAGTTTTCCGACACTGCGACGATCCATCCGAACCGCTCGGCAGCCGCCTCGAACTCTTCCGCCGCCCTCCGGGCGCGCGCACCGGGATCGAACACCAGCAGCAGCGGCCAGCGCCGGCTCGGGACGTAACTGGAGGGCAGATAAAGCGTGTACCGTTCGGTCGGATCGGAGGGACAGGGCACATGTTCGACGAGCTGCCCGGGCACCCCGCCCGGTGCTGCAACGACCGGACGGAGGGTCGCCAGGACCAGCACGACGACCGGCAGGAACGTCATAAACTCGCCTGCTGCATGAACTTACGTTAAAAGACCTAATCGCCGGGAAATGGTGAAATTCTGCAGGCTACACAATATAAGATGTGCGCGTCGTAAGCGCACCCGGGGAGTACGCGTGAGCCGGAGACGTCTGCGGCGAGCCTGAACGCAACTGAACCAGCGCCACAGCGCCTTCTACCCAAAGCCTATGATCAGCGTCGCCGCGATTCGGATGCAGCAGTTTGGCGTGCACTTCTACCAGGCCTCCCTGAGCGCCAGCGATATCGACAAACTGGTCCGGTTCGAGGTGCTCAGCTACGGCGAGCAGGCGCAGCCGGTGCGCGGTGGCCGCAAAAAGGCGGCCGGCCTCCCAGCCCCGAGCAAAGTCAACTGGGACCTGCTGGAACGACGCATCGGAGCCGACGAAAAGGCCTACCAGCGGCAGATCATCCGGAAGAAGATCGACGAGCTCGTTCAGTACTACGAACAGTGCCGGCAGGCGCGCGACCTGCCGTCGATTCCCGGGGCCGTCATCATCTCGTGTGACGAAACGCTCAAATTCGAGCCGCTCGAGGACGGGTCGGCGCTCGGCACCTTGAAAGTCCCCGAGCGGGAAGGGATCCTGCGCGCGATCGACGGGCAGCACCGGCTCCTCGCACTGCATGCCGATATCGCCCATTTCGGCGACGAGCCGTTCACCGTCCCGGCGGTGATTTTCGACCGCCTCCCCGACGACCATGTCGTCCAGATGTTCGTCACGATCAACGCCAAGCACACGCGCCTGAACGCGTCGCACCTCGTCTCGCTCTCGGGCCGCCAACTCTACAGCGACGAAAGCCTGGCCGCCGCACACGACATCGTCCGGGCGCTGAACGATCGCGAGGACTCGCCTCTCTACGGTGAGATCAAGCTGCTGGGCGTCGGCAAGGGACGGGTGGCGCAGGCGCCGCTCGCGCAGGAGTTGAAGAAGCTTTTTGCCGCCGAAGCGTTCGGCCCCGGCCGCAAAGGCGATGCCTTCAGGGAAGAATCACGACGATTTTTCGTCAATTATCTGAAGCAGGTGGCGCAGGTCTTCGGCGCCGCATGGAATGGCCGGAAATACAGCATCAAGAGTCCCACGGCGCTTCGCGCGTTCATCCGGGTTGCGCCGGATGTCGTTCGGCGTCTCGATCAGGAGCACGCGGACCGCACCGACTTCCGCGCGATAGGCCGGGTCATCTCGCCGTGGGGACGACGAATCGGCGACCTCCGCTTCGAAACGGAAGGGGCATGGAAGCGATCGGGCACGACAACGGTGGAATCGCTGGCGAAGGAGTTGCGGCTTGCGCTGCAGTATCCCGAAGGAGCTGCCGTCTAAGGGCGCCTGGCGGCGGTCCCTTCGACCTTCGATGCGAGGCTCGCACCGGCAATAAAAAAAGGGCATCGTCCGAAGACGATGCCCTGCGGTTGTGCCGACGACTTGGCTCCCCAGCAACTCACGGCTCCCTGCCGTAAATATTCAAGCCGCCTGCATCCATCTATAGAGCAAGTGGTGTACCGCATGTTTTATTGCGTTTTTTCTGTGTGTACTCACTGTTGAGTCGACACAACTGTGCTTGAAATTACAATTCTGATCGTCCCCGCGGCGTTGCGGTTTCTGCAGCCACGCCGAGCCGCGCCGGAATCGTCCGCTGCGCCCGTTTTGCGTGGGTTCGCAGACAGCCGCAGGCTCCGGAACGAACGTAGCTTCCGCCTTCAGGAGGAAGAGGCATCGTGAGGCACGTAGCATCCGCCTTCAGGCGGAAGGAGCATCGTGAGGCACGTAGCATCCGCCTTCAGGCGGAAGGAGCATCGTGAGGCACGTAGCTTCCGCCTTCAGGCGGAAGGAGCTGTGGACCTGTAGCGCCGGCCTGTGAACTGTGAGCTGATAGCTGAGGTCTGAGAGCTGAGAGCTATATGCGCCATGTCGACTTGAACTGCGACCTCGGCGAGTCGTTCGGCGCCTTCACCATTGGCGCGGATGCCGAGCTGATGTCGACGATTTCGTCCGCCAACGTCGCCTGTGGCTTTCACGCCGGGGACCCTGCCGTCATGCGGCGGACCGTGCGGATGGCGCGCGAGGCGGGTGTAGCGGTTGGCGCCCATCCGGGGTTGCCGGATCTCGTCGGTTTCGGACGCCGCGACATGCGCGTGACCCCGCACGAAGTCGAGGACATGGTGCTCTATCAGGTCGGTGCCCTTCGCGCCATTGCCTCTGCCGAAGGCGTGACGCTGCGGCACGTCAAGGCGCACGGCGCGCTCTACAACATGGCCGCGAGGGATCGAGGCCTTGCCGAGGCGATTGCCCGTGCCGTCCGGGCGGTGGACCCCGCGTTGATCCTGTTCGGACTCGCCGGATCCGAGATGTTGCGGGCGGCGAGCGCCGCCGGGCTCCCGACCGCGGCCGAAGGCTTTGCCGATCGCACTTACGAGCCGGACGGGTCGCTGACCCCGCGTGCGCAGGCTCACGCGCTCCTGCAGGATCAGGGGTCGGTCGTTCGACGCGCGGTGCGGATGGCCAGCCAGGACTCGGTCGTCACGACCGACGGGTCGGAGGTCGTGATGCGCGTGGATACCATTTGCATCCACGGCGACACCCCGGGGGCCCCGGAGCTTGCGCGCGCCGTCCGGGCCGGACTCGAGCGCGCCGGCATCGCCATTGCGCCGGTCGGCGCCAAGCCGTGAGTCGGCTCTTCGCGTGGTGGCACGCCGCCGATGGCGCCGCGCACCGCGCCTTCGTCGCGTCGTCGCTCGGATGGATGCTCGACTCCTTCGACGTCATGCTCTACGCACTCGCGCTGCGGTCGATCATGCCGGACCTGGGGATGTCGACGAGCACCGCGGGCCTGATTGCCTCGGCGACCCTGGTCGCAGCCGCAGCAGGTGGTGTGACATTCGGCGTGGTCGCGGATCGGTTTGGCCGTACCCGTGCCCTCATGGCCAGCGTCCTCATCTACTCCGTCTTCACCGCGGCGTGCGGCCTGGCGCAGAGCGTCGCGCAGCTTGCCGCGTTCCGCATCCTGCTGGGAGTGGGGATGGGAGGCGAGTGGGCCAGCGGCGCGACGCTCGTGTCGGAAGTCTGGCCCGCCGAGCACCGCGGCAAAGCGCTCGCGTTCATGCAGAGCGCGTGGGCGGTGGGTTACGGCCTCGCGGCGATTGTCACCGGGCTGGTCCTGCCCCGGTGGGGCTGGCGCTGGCTGTTCTTCGTCGGCGTGCTACCAGCGTTTTTCACGTTGTGGATCCGCCGGAGCGTGCGTGAGCCGTCGCTATGGGTCTCGGCGCGAGCCGAAGGAGCGCAGCGCGCGCGGGTGACGGCGCTGTTCACTCCGGCGCTCCGTGGCCTCACTGTGGCGGTGACGATCATGAATGCGCTCACGCTGTTCGCATGGTGGGGATTCAACCTCTGGCTTCCGGGATACCTGTCGCAGCCCACGACCTCGGGCGGCGTCGGCCTTTCAACCCGGCAGATGGCGTTCTTCGTCTTCGCCATGCAGATCGGCATGTGGTTCGGATACGTGACCTTCGGGTTCATCAGCGACGCTGCCGGGCGTCGGCGGACGTACGTCGGCTACCTCCTGGGTGCCGCGGTGCTCATCACCGTCTACGTGACCGTACGCGCTCCGCTGGCGCTGTTCATCCTCGGTCCGTTCGTCGCGTTCTTCTCGACCGGATATTTCAGCGGCTTTGGCGCTGTCACCGCGGAGATCTACCCGACCGCGATTCGCGGCACCGCGCAGGGGTTCACCTACAACGCCGGCCGTCTCGCCAGCGCCGGGGCGCCGTTCGCAGTCGGTTCGCTCGCCGGGACTCACGGGTTCCGAGGTGCGCTGCTGCTGACGTCTGCCGCATTCGTCCTTGCCGCGGTGATGTGGATATTCATCCCGGAAACGAGGGGGCGCAAGCTCGCCTGAGCGCGTCGATTTTTCAGTGTCGCTGATCAGTGCCGTGGCAGATGCGGCGAGTTCAGGTGTTGACGAGGCAAAGATCATGTTGAAGGGGACCAGGTCAGCGCTCATCCGGAAGGTTCAGCCGGTCAGCATTCATGGGCAGATCTCGCTCGATGTGTCGTTCGCCGATCCTGCCGAACCCGATGGGCAGGTAAGCGTGGCGAGGATTGGGCCGGAGTCCGTGCCCAGCAATCTGCAGGCTGGCGACATCGTCGAACTGCACTATCTCCTGGGTGTCGTTACTGAAATCAAGCGCCTGCGCTGAACCGCGGCCGGCGCGGCCGGTTTTCTTGCATTCTCGCTATTCCCCTGTAAGATCGTGAAAGCCCCCCAAGACGCGCCACAGGAGCTAGAGAATGCGACAAAGCTATTTCGATCAGGCCAGAGGCCTGTCGATGTTCCGCCTCGGTTCCGTGCTGCGCGCGGCGGCGATTCTGTCCTGTTTATCCGCGACCGTCTCGGCCCAGACAGCACCGGCTCCGCCGAAGGCAAAGCCGACCGCGCCCGCCGGCCAGGCGCCAGCCTCACCCGCGTCAGCTGCTGCGCAGGCTCCTCCGTCCGCGGCGCTGCCGTCCGCGCGGTCGATTGTCGACCGTTATGTCGAGGCGATCGGTGGCCGCAAGGCAGTGCTTGCGCACAGTTCGACGCACGCATCGGGCACGATGTCCATGCCGTCGAGTGGAGTGTCGGGAAGCGTCGACGTCTACGCGGCACGACCAAACAAGTCGTTCATCAAGCTGACGATCGGCGGCATCGGCGAGGTGCTCGAAGGCTTTGACGGCACCGTCGGCTGGAGCCTGTCTGCGATCACCGGTCCGATGTTGACCTCGGGCAAGGAGCTCGAGCAGAAGAAGTTCGACGCTGTATACGACGCCGACCTGCACGAGCCCGGGCGTTACAAGTCGATGCAGACGCTCGAGAAAACCACGTTCGAAGGTCGTCCCTGCTACAAGGTCAGTCTCGTCCACATGGACGGTATCGAGGACGTGGAGTACTACGACGTCCAGACCAGGTTCAAGGTCGGAACCGTTGCGACGCGGGATTCGCCAATGGGGTCGGTGCAGGTCACGCAGTTGTATAGCGACTACAAGAAGTTTGGCGATCTGATGGTGCCGACGACGATGAAGCAGTCGACCATGGGAGTGCAGCAGGTGCTGACATTTTCGGTCGTCGAATTCGACAACGTCCAACCTTCCGTGTTCGAGCCGCCGGCCGCGATCAAGGCGCTGCTGAAATGACGCCAGTCGGCGTGGGCGCCGTTGCACGCGCCGTGGTGCTGACGCTCGCAGTCGGCAGCCTGATCGTCGTCGCGCGCGCGGGCGGGACCCTCGCCGCCCAGGTGCCGGACGGCGTCGAGTCTTTTGACGCCGCCTGGACGATCATCCGCGACACGCACTTCGATCCGGCGATGAACGGCGTCGACTGGAACGCGGTTCGCGCGGAACTGCGGCCGCGTGCGGCTGCGGCGACCTCCACCGGTGAGCTGCGGGCGGTGATCCGCGACATGCTCCAGCGTCTGGGGCTGTCGCACTTTGCCCTCGTTCCCGCGACCGCCGATGCGCCTGGCGGCGGCGATCTCAGCGGCGATCCCGGCTTCGACGTACGCCTGGCGGGTGACGATCTGCTCGTGACCCACGTCGATCGGAATGTCCCCCAGGTGAAAGCCGGCTGGCGCGTGGTGAAGATCGGCGACGCGTCGGTGGCGGACCTCATTCGTGCGTTGCCTGGACGCTCCCACGGCGCGGCGGAAACCGATCGTCGCAGCGGGGCACCCGAACCCGCGGCGGGAACGAACGCAGCCGGCGACAGCGGCCGGCTGGTCAACGTCGAGGCGTGGCGGGTCTCTGAGTCGCGGTTGCGCGGTCCATCCGGATCGCGTGTCGATGTCACCTTCGAAGACGGCAACGGACAGCCGGTGGCGCTTTCGCTCGAACGCCACGCGGAAGCGGGGCAGGCCGTCACGGTTGGAAACCTGCCGACGATGTTCGTGCGGGTGGAGGCCACGAAGAAGCAGACGCCGGCCGGGGGCACCGTTGGCGTCATTGGCTTCAACGTCTGGATGACGGCGGTCGACGCCCAGTTCCAGTCGGCGGTCGACGAGTTCCGCCAGGCCGACGGGATCGTCATCGACCTGCGCGGCAACCCCGGCGGGCTGGCCGCGATGATGATGGGCATCTCGGGCCATTTCGTCAGTCAACCGAAAACCCTTGGCGTGATGAAGACACGCGAAAGTAAAGAGCTGCGGTTCCCGGCGAATCCTCGTCTCGTCAATGCCCGGGGCGAGCGGGTCCCCGCGTTCACGGGTCCGCTGGCGATTCTCGTCGACTCGATGAGCGGGAGCGCCTCGGAGTGCTTCGCGGGCGGGATGCAGTCGATCGGGCGGGCGCGGATTTTCGGGCAGCCGTCGATGGGGCAGGCGTTGCCGGCGCTCTTCGATCGCCTCCCGAACGGCGACGTCCTGATCCATGCTTATGGCGATTTCGTGACCTCTGACGGCACCCGGCTCGAAGGGCGCGGGGTGATCCCGGACGAAATCCAGCCTCTCGATCGCCAGGAGCTGCTGCAGGGGCGCGACCGGCCGCTCGAGGCCGCCCTCGCCTGGATCGACCGGGCCCGAACCTCGGCAGGGCGGCAACATCCCTGAACCCCGGCACTTGCCGGGTTACTGTTGCGCTTCCGACACGGCGTCTGTTACAATCAAGAACCTGCGCACCAGAGGTGCGAATCTGTTCGACGCGACCCTGCGCCAACACGGTCTTTCTTCCAGCCATACACGGATAATTTTCGGGGGAGTTTAATGGAGCAGCGCCGGCTGCGACTCGGCGACATACTGGATGACTACTGTCCGCGTGAGCGGCGGCTCACCAATCATGCCGTCGTAGCGATGATCGAAGACACCGTGAAGCAGACGCGGTGCACGACCTGTGACGCCGAGCACGTATACAAGGGCGGCAAGGTCCCGCGTCGCCGCAAAAAGGAATCTCCCGCCGCGCTCTACAAGGAAGTGCTGGCAGGGATGCCTGAGACGGAGAGTCCCCCCGTACTTGCCACCGGGCATCTCACGGACGCCGCACACGAAGAAGACCAGGACGAGCCCTCCGACCCGCCCGCGCACATCGTCCACGCGCCTGAGCCGCCGTCACCGCCGGACGCCGCAGCCGAGGCGCCTGTTGCGGCTGTAGCCGAGGATACGGAATCCGAAGCATCGGACAACGACGGCAACGTCATCGAGGAGGGGCCTGTCCATCGGCCGCTCATTCGCGCGCAGCTGCCGCGCATCGAGGGGCACAAGGAAGAGCGCCGTCTGCCGGAATTCACGATTCGCCAGGCCGGGCGTGGTCCGGGCGGATTCCGCGGTGGTGACATGCGCGCCAAGGGGCGCCCCGGCGCGCCTGGCAACAATGGCAATGGCGCCAATGGCAACCGGCCCCACGGCGGGTCGCGGTTCGCCGGTCCCCGTCCCGGGGCTCCAGGCCGCAGCCAGCCGGGCCGCGGCGGCCCCTCGGGTGGCTTCCGCGGCGGCTCGGGACAGCCGCGTCAGGGCGGTCCCAAGAAACGCTCACGCTGACGAGCGCTGCTTCGACGCGATTCCGCCGTCCGGGAAAATCGAACACTCCACCACCAGTCGTCGCCTGGCCGTCCCTGCACGCGCCGCACCGCACTTTCGTGATTAAATCGGCTGTCTGGAAGGTGCGTGTCGATGACTGACTTGCAGGGTAAGACCGGTCTCGTGGTGGGGATCGCGAACAAGCGTTCGATTGCGTGGGCGATTGCACAGGCGGCGTCTGCGGCGGGTGCCCGCCTTGCAGTCACCTACCAGGGTGAGCGTCTCGAGGAGAACGTCCGCGACCTGTCGGCCGGCCTGACGAACCCGTTGATTCTTCCCTGCGACGTCACCGACGATGCGCAGATTGCGAACGTGTTTGCAGAGATCGATCGCGCGTTCGGCGGCCTCGACTTCGTCGTGCACGGTGCAGCCTTCGCCCGGCGCGAGGATCTCGACGGGCCGTTCTCGCAGACCTCGCGGGACGGGTTCAAGCTTGCGCTCGACGTCAGTGCGTATTCGCTGATCGCGCTTGCCCGAGGTGCGGCCCCGCTCATGGAGCGCCGCGGCGGCGGCAGCATCGTCACGCTCACCTACCTCGGGAGCGAGCGCGTGTTCTCGAACTACAAGGTCATGGGAGTGGCGAAGGCCGCGCTCGAGGCATGTGTGAAGTACCTCGCGGCGGATCTGGGTCCGCAGGGCATCCGTGTGAACGCGATCTCCGCCGGACCGATCAAGACGCTGGCCGCAGCCGGCATCCCGGGCTTCAGCGCCATCCTCCAGCACTATCGCGACCGCGCGCCATTGAGGCGCACGGTCGATACGAGCGAAGTCGCGGACGTCGCCATGTTCCTGCTCGGTCCCGGAAGCCGCGCCATCACCGCCGAAGTGCTGATGGCCGATGCGGGGTATCACGTCACCGGGATGTAACGGGGCTCGCTCGATTTCAGCTCGCCCGGACTCGGGATTCGGGATTCGGGGCTCGGGACTCGTGGCTTCCGGCTTTAGCCGGAAGGTCGCTGGGATTTCGGGACTCGGGATTACGCGACTTGTGGCTTCCGGCTTCAGCCGGAAGAGCGCTGGGGTTAACGGATGTTCAATCGGCGGCGTTCATCGGCCCTCGTCCTGGTCTGCCTTCTCGCCACGCCGGTCCTTCCCGCTTGTGCCAAGCAAAGCAGCGCGACGGCGGCGCGTGCTGGCGCGTTCGATGACGCCGTGCTCACGACCCGCGTGAAGACCGCCTTCATCAACGACACGCTGATCGGCGCCGCGAGGATCGACGTCGAGACCGTGAAAGGCGTTGTCACCCTCTCCGGTCGCGTACCGAACAGGGAGCAGGAAGCCCGCGCGATCGAGCTGGCTCGTGCCGTCAAGGGCGTCACCGACGTCAAATCCACCCTGCTGATCCAGCCGTAATCACAACACCGGGCCACGCCGCGCCATTCGCAGCCGGCCGCCGCTTCGTCGTAAGATCCCGTCGTGTCAGATCTCGTGCTGCGCGTCAGCAGCGTCAGACGCGCCACGCCAGCGTCGCGCATCGTCCGTCTCGCGCTCGACGAGGCTCGATTCGACTATGCCGCGGGCCAGGTTGCATCGATCGGGCCTGCCGATACGCCAGACCGGATGCCGTACTCGATTGCGTCGGCGCCCGAAGAGACCGCACGGGACGGGCATCTCGAGTTCCTGATCAAGATAGATGCGAGCGGGCGCTGGGGAGAGAGCTTCCAGCCGCTGCGCCGCGGCGGCCGGGTTGCGCTGCGCGGACCCTCTGGGTCATTCGTGTTTCCAAAGTCGCCGCGCGAGGGCCGCTTCCTGTTCATTGCTGGCGGCACCGGGATCGCACCGCTGCGATCGATGATCCGCCACGCCGCGCTGGCGGGGGTCAAGGGAACGTTCCGCCTCCTTTACAGCGCCCGCACCCCAAACGATTTCGCCTATCTCGCCGAACTGCGCGCAATGGCCCGGGGCGGGGAAGTGGAGCTCGCGCTGTCGTCCACGCGCGAGGTGCCGCCACGATGGCGAGGCGATCGAGGCCGCATCGCCCCGGCGCAGCTGGCGCGGCTGCTCGACCATCCCGAAACTCTGTGCTTCGTGTGCGGGCCTGCCGCCATGGTGGCTGACGTGCCGCCAATGCTCGAGGCCCTGGGCGTCGAACGCAGCCGGATACGCCTCGAGGACTGGTGAATCTGCGGATTCGGGATTCGGGACTCGGGATTGGGGAATCCGCGCCGGGAAAGCTAAGTGCTGAGAACTGAAAGCTGACAGCTGAATGCTGAGAACTGACAGCTACCAGTTAGATGATCCCCGTCGCCGCCCGCTGGATATCGACGTCGGTCAGATCCGGGAACGGCGACACGGTGCGGGTGGTGCGGCGTGACGGCTGGTCGCCGCGCTTCCGCAGCGCCTTGTCCTGGTACATGCGGTTGTCGGCGGCGGCGAGGAGCGCCTCGTAGGACTCGCCGTCGTGCGGCGATACGGCGGTGCCGACGCTGACCCCGAGTCGAACTTTCCTCCCCGGCCGCGCCTCGAAGAATACTTCGTCGATGCCGTTCTGCAGCTCCTGACGCTTGCTCTCGGCCTCTTCCGCGCCGCAACCGGACAACACCACGATGAACTCGTCGCCGGCGTAGCGGACACAGATGTCATACGGCCGGATGGCGGCCCGCAGCACGCGCGCGACTTCGCAGAGCGCGCGATCGCCGACGTGGTGACCGTGGCTGTCGTTGATGTTCTTGAAGTTGTCGAGGTCCATCACCATCAGCGAGACCTCCGTCTTCAACCGCTCCGCGCGGGCGAGCTCCCGCGACAGGTGCATGAACAGGAAGCGGGTGTTCGGCAGGCCGGTCAGCGGGTCGGTCAGCGAGTCTTCCTGCGTCTGCTCGAACAGCATCGAGTTGTTGATCACCGCTGCCGCCTGTTCCGACACCCGGTCCAGCAGCCGACGATGGTCGTCGCGATAGAACGCGGCATCGACGTGGTAGACGCAGAGCGCGCCGATGAAGCGTTCGCCGAACAGCAACGGACAGACCAGCGCGGACTGCAGGTTCGTGTGGAGGTCGGAGAGGCCGGCGGCGTCGAGATCGGCGCTCGGCCGCGCATTGACCAGCGCGCGGCGATTGCGGGCGACCCAGCCCGTCAACCCTTCGCCGTTGCGTACCGCAATCTGCTGGATGATGTCCGCATCGGTGCCGGTCGCGAACCGGCAGCGCAGCGTCTCGGTACCCTCGTCGTATAGAAAGAGCGCCGCGCAGGAAAACGGAACCAGGTTGCTGAGTTTCGCAGAGATAAGTGCCATGGTGTCGGCGACACCGAGGCTCGTGCCCATGGCCTGCGCGATCTCGTAGAGCGCGTAGATCTCGCGATGGGCCAGCGCGATGTCGTCGAACACGTTCTTCTTCACCGGCTCGGGCGTCAGTCCGGTCGCGGGCCGGCCGACCGCCTGCCCGTGTGTTTCCGGGTTGGGCCGCCGCTTCGCCTGCTCCAGCGTTGTCGCCTCGGCCTGGAGCGCCGGCAGCAGTTCGATGAACTTCTCCACGACCACCGGATCGAGGCCCTTGCCCATCTCCTGCTGCAGCAGCCCGATCGCCGCTTCGAACCCCATCGCCTTGTGGTACGGACGCTCGGCCATCAATGCGTCGAAGTAGTCCACCACCGACAGGATGCGCGCGCCGAGCGGAATCTCTTCCCCCTTCAGCCCCGACGGATACCCCTTCCCATCCCAGCGCTCGTGATGGCTCAGGATGAGCGGCGACACGGGATACGGAAAGGGCACCGCACTGATGATGTCGGCGCCTACCTTCGGATGTGCCCGAATTTTCTGGAACTCCTCGGGCGTGAGCGGCCCTGGTTTCGACAGGATGTGCTCCGGGACGGCGAGCTTGCCGATGTCGTGCAGCAGCGCCGCCGTCTTCACCCCCTGGATGTCGTTCTCGCGCATCCCGAGCGCACGCGCCAGGGCGGCCGCGTACAACTGCACCCTGCGGATGTGCGACTGCGAGGTCTGGTCCTTCGCGTCGATGGCGAGCGCGAGCGCCTCGATCGTGGCCAGGTGCAGATCCGCCATCTCGCGGACGTGCCGCTGCTCGTCGTCTATGCGCCCGAGATACACCTTGTAGCTGCGGTAGGTCAGGTAGAGCGGCGCCGCCGCCAGCGGAAGGAGCCAGCGAATCGACACGAAATTCAGCACGCCGACGGCTGCTGCCGCCGCACCAGCGCCGACGAAATAACTGGGTGCGCTCCAGAGGAAGTTCTCGTTCCAGATACTGAGGATCGGCTGCCGTGTCGAGAGTGCGATCGCAGTCGCAATCATGACCGTGTTGATGACGAAGTACGTCGTCGCGGCGCCAACCAGCGGCTTGGCCAGCGTCCACGGATCGAACTGCCCCGGAACGCCGCCAAGCAGGATATAGACGCGGCCGGCCGCCTGGACCGTCACGATCAGGCACGCCATGCTGAAGAGCGTGCGATAGATGGGATTACGCTCCTTGATCCGGAACGTGCACTGGCACAACGCACTGACGGCGGCCACGATCATCGTCTCGTTCGGGCCGAGCAGGAGCAGGGACGCGAAATCCACAGCGTAGGAGACCGACATCGTCGATCCACTGCGCGCGAGCGGGAGCGTTACTTTGAAGACGGATGTGACCGACGACAGCACCAGCAGCAGCAGGAATACGCCGAGATGCGAGAACGTCCGCGCCGGAAACTGGGCGACGAGCACACAGGCCCCGAGCGCAATGACGCTGCAGACGAAGAGCCGCGCCGGACCCGGCAGGCGGTTCATGGGGTTCAGCAGCCCCACACGGCTTTGGAGTACTGGTCACTCGCGGCGGACGCGGCGCACATCGTAGCCGTCATCGCGCCCGCCCGTCCCACACGATCTCGGCGACATCCCCGGCCGACGAGCCCCAGACGACGGCGGTGCACGACACGTCGGCGCACGTCGTGCCCCAGACCGTGTTGTCAGGGGCGACGCTGCCGCGGATGATGCTGTCGCAGTCAGCGCCGCAGACCGTGCCCCAGGTGATGCGATCGCCGTTGGCAGACGCCGAGGCGCCCCACATCACGTCGGTGCGCCATGCATTGGCGTTCGGGTTGAGGACGCCGCCGCCGATCCGGTGACTGCCCCAGTTGATGTGCGCGTTCCAGGGCGTCGGATCCTTTGCCCGGGCGCCGACGTCGCCTGCGAGCGACTTCGCCAGTTGCACGGCACCGCGGGCGTTGAGAAACCCCGCGCCCTGTGTGAGGTCGTCGTAGCCGGAGCGGTGCTCCGCCGTGTATTGCAGGATCGCCTTGACCAGGTTTGGCGTCAGCGTCGGGTTTGCCTGCAGCATCAACGCGACCGTTCCCGCCACAACCGGGGCGGACATGCTCGTTCCGCTCAGGCTCAAATACGGCTGCGTCACCGTGTCGACGCTACCCCAGAGCCGCGCCGCCGGATGGGTCGAAAAAAGCAGGCTCGAACCGTCGGTAAGGGATTCGATCCCGACGCCCGGTGCGACCAGGTCCGGCTTTGCCGCGTAGTCGATGAAGCTCGGGCCGCGTGAACTGAACGCGGCGACTTGATCGTCCTTCCGCGTGACGGTGCCCTTGTGCGTCGATGCGCCGACGGTGAGCACCCATGGCGCATTGCCCGGCGAGGTGATGCCTCCGTACTGAGGCTGGTCCTTCGCGTTCCGGCCGAAGTTGCCCGCCGCGGTCACGACGACGAGGCCCGCTTCGACCGCTCGCCGCGCGGCGAGAGTCAGCGGATCGGTCTCGTAGGATTCATACACGCCCGCCGCGACCGACAGGTTCACCACCCGGATGTTGAACTGGACGCGGTTCTGGACCGCATAGTCGAGCGCCGCGATGACATTGCTGATGTAACCGTTGCCGTCGCCGTCGAGGACCTTCAGGACGATGAGGCTGGCGCCCGGTGCCATGCCGGTGCGGGCGCCGTTCGAGTCGTATCCGCTGCCCGCGATGATGCCGGCGACGTGGGTGCCGTGCCCGTAGTCGTCATACGCGAGCGGCTGGAAGTCGACGAAGTCCATGAAATGGACGACGCGGTCCGAACCGAGATCGTCGTGCCACGAGGTGACGCCGGAGTCGATGAGCGCCACACCGACGCCCGAGCCGTCGACGCCCAGGTGTGCGCGCGCCCAGGTCGCGCCGGTCGTGGCGCCGGTCCGTTCCATCGTCCCTGCGACCGGACGATCGAGGCGGACGAAGACGACACCAGGGCTGTCGGCGAGGTCTTCGAGTGCACCGTCGGGTACTTCAGCGACCTGGCCACGGAGCAGCGGCAGGAGACGGCCGGGCCTGCCGGCGACCGAGCGAATGAGGGAATCGGCTGCGGAGCCGTCGGTCGTCTCGACGATGACCCTGGACGTTCCCCGGCCCTCGTGTGCGCGGATGCGCAGCGCGGCGTCGAGCTTACGGTCGCCGCCGTGTCCGGCCGCGATGGCGGGGACGGCGGTGACCGCAAACAGCACGATGAGGAGGACAGTACGTCGAACCATTTCGCAGGGTGCCTGACGTTCCGAACGGGTTCCCGGTGCAAAGCGGCTGCCTGAGGCTCAGCCAGTATGCACCTTCCCGTATTCGCCTGTCGGAACAGTCCTTATATCGTCCCGGCCAGCCGAACCATTACCCATCGGATCGGACGGATCACGGATAAGTGTGCCATTCCGCGACAGTCGTTACCAACGTTGGTGAGAATGGGACGGCGCGTCCGCGAGTGGACGACGATTACGAAAGCGGCGATCGACCCGCCACTTTCGTCACGTGGCGACGCGTTTTGTAATCGCCCGGTCCGCCCGCTGCTCGCTCTCGAGGCCGTATTCGACAATTTTGCGGTACAAGGTACCGCGGCTGATCTCGAGCACTGATGCCGCCTGCTTCTTGTTCCAGTTCACGGCCTCCAGCACGCGGATGATGTGCGTGCGCTCGGCGTCGGCGAGTGACGGCAGGCTTTGCCGGGTCGAATCGGATTGCGGCTCGTTGGCGTGGAGGAACTCGACGTCGCTGCCCCGGATCACCTTGCCCGGTGACGAGAGCGCCGCGCGCGCGACCGTACTTTCCAGTTCGCGGATGTTGCCGGGCCAGTGGTACTGGAGCAGGAGCTCGGTGGCTTCCTTCGCGAAGGTCTTGCCGTCCAGCGGCAGGCCGTTGTTCGCGCAGTAGCGGGCCAGGAATCGCTGCGCGAGGACCGGGATGTCCGTCTTCCGTTCACGGAGTGACGGCAGGCGTATGGAAAACGCGTTGACGCGGTAGTAGAGATCCTCGCGGAACCTTGCATCGCGGACGAACTGATCGAGAGGCCGGTTGGTCGCGGAGATCAGGCGGAAGTTGACTTCAATCGAGTCGTTGCCGCCCAGGCGCTCGAATCGCCGCTCTTCCAGTGCACGCAGCAGCTTGGCCTGGCCGATCAGGGCGAGGTCGCCGATTTCGTCCAGGAACAGCGTCCCGTTGTTCGCCATTTCCAGGCGGCCCTGCTTGCGGTCGTTGGCGCCGGTGAAGGCGCCCTTCTCGTAGCCGAAGAGTTCCGATTCGAAGAGCGTGTCGGGCAGCGCCGCGCAGTTTACTCCCTGGAACTTGTTCGTCCCGCGCCGGCTCAACTCGTGGATCATCCGCGCGACGACTTCCTTGCCCGATCCGGTCGGTCCAAGAATCAGCACGGAGATGTCGGACTTCGCCGCGGTGCGGATCCACTCGAACACGACGAGCATCTTCTCGTCGCGCCCGATCATCTCGCGGAACCGCTGCACCGAAGGCGAGCGATCCTCGTGGCTGACCGCGGCCCGCCGTTCGAGGAATTCGTCGAGCAGCTCGCGGAGGCCGTCACCGGCGGGCTGCTGCTGGCCGAAGCGCGGAGCACCGGGGCCGGCGAGCTTGCGGGCGACGCCAAACGTGACCAGCTCGCGGAGGCAGTTCTCGATGTCGAGCCGCATCCGCCCGAACGTCTGCATCAGCGCCTCGACCTCGAACGCTTCGTCGGGACGGGCACAGAGGAAGCGAAGCAGTCCCGCGCGCAGAGGCGATTGCACCAGGGCGTGGAACCGGGTCTCGACCTCGGAGGAGTCCGGCCGGCGCGCGGTGCCAGAGTTCTCGGGCGGCGTCATGCCGGCCGCGGGGCCTCACCCGTGCCGCCGGCGGCGCCGCGCGAACGGTAGTACTCCGACTGGAACTGCTCGATCAGCCTCTTCATCTCGATTGCATCTGCTTTCCTGTGGCCGTGGCAGAGTACCGGGCTCACGCCGCCGGAACTTTCAATCATCACGTCGGCGAAAAACAGGTTCCGATCGATCGCCACCGACGCAATGTGAGCCAGGTGCATCGATTGCTCCCTGGCACCGGCCCATTGCGGCGTGTAGTGGACGACGGACGTTTCGGTCACGGCGACCTGGGTCGGAAACAGCAGGTTCCCGCGGCTCAGGCGGCTGGCCCGGAAGACGTGCGCGCCCGCCATCGGCCGGCCCTTGTACCAGACAAAGGCGACGAGGACGCCGGCAACGATGATGAGTGCGACGCCGACCCACAGCAGGGCGCTGCCGGAACCGGCGATGGAGTCAGGCATCAATCAGGCTCGAATGCTGCGGGGGAGGCGCCGATACGTTCGCTCCGGAACCGCCCTGCTGTCAAGGTATTTCGGCCGCGGTTGCCCCGGACTTGATGCTAATCTTAGCGGGAGCCGCCGCGAATGGCGGTGCGGCTCGCGCCGCAGGCCGCGGCCGGCCCCAATGCGGGAGGTTCGTCAGTGCCCCACCGAGCGCCCGGGTCTCCGGGCCATACGAAGCGCAACTACCTCACCGGAAAACCCATCAAATACTACCGGCCCCAGGGCAGCGCCGACATCCGGCGGCTGATCGACGGCGGGTTCCAGGCGTTCAATGCCGGCCGGCTCTCCGAAGCCTGCCATATCTACGCCGACAAGATGCTGGCGCCGGAAGAGAACACCACCATCGGCTTGACCGTTGCAGGTGCGCTGACGCCGGCCGGCCTTGGCGGCTGTGCGATCGAGTTGATGGAGCGCGGGCTCATCGACTTCGTCATCAGCACGGGTGCGAACCTCTATCACGATCTCCATTACGCGCTGAACTTCACCCTGCATCGCGGGTCGCCGTTCATGAACGACGTCGACCTCTACGAAGAGGGGATCATCCGCATCTACGACGTGCTGTTCCCGGCAACGGTGCTGCTCGAAACCGACGCCTACATCCGTGACTTCCTTGTTCGCGCGAAGCTCGCCGGACCGATGTCCACGTCGGAGTTCCACTACCGTCTCGGTCTCGACCTGCTCGAGCAACAGCCCGGGTGTGCCGAATACTCCGTGGTCGCCGCGGCGGCTCAGGCCGGTGTGCCGATCTACACCTCGTCCCCGGGTGACAGCTCGATCGGCATGAACATCGCCTACCACGAGCTGATGAACGCCTCGACCCTGATGATCGATCCAAACCGCGACGTCAACGAGGTGTGCGCGATCATTCTTGCCGGGACCAAGAACGGGTGCGTGATTCTCGGCGGCGGCTCGCCCAAGAATTTCTACCTGCAGGGCCAGCCGACGCTGTGGGAGGTCTACGGCATTCCCAAGGGCGGTAACGAGTACTTCATCCAGATTACGACCGACCAGGTGGTCTGGGGTGGGCTCTCAGGCGCGACTCCGGCCGAAGCCGTTAGCTGGGGCAAGGTGAATCCCGGCGTTCTGCCCGACACCGTCGTCGCCTACTGCGACTCGACGATTGCGTTTCCGCTTCTCTCCGAATACGCCGTCGGATCCCAGAACAACCGTCGTCCGCGCAAGGAACTCGTGCACAAGCGCGATGCGATGGTTGCGGAGCTGCTGCGACAGGCGAAGGATGCGCAAAAGCAGAAGTTGACCCCCATGGCCGCGCAGCCGGCCGAAATCGACAGGCACAGGTAAGGGCCGGAGGGTTTTAGGTTTTTAGGGGTTCTACAGGTTCTAGGTCTGGTTTCAGGTTTTACGTTGCAGGTTCTACGTTCCGTTCAGGAGTGAGAGTTGGGGACGCTGTCATCAGAGTTCACCGCTCACGTCGACGCTTTCAGCGGCGAGCCTCGTATCTATGCCGATGCCAACATCCCGAACGGGATCGTCGGCTTCATGCGCCAGCGGCTCGGGTGGGACGTGCTGTTCGTCGTCGAGCACGACGATCTCCGGCGCGCGCGCGACATCGAGCACTACCGGCTCGCACGACAGCTCGGTCGCACGCTCGTGACCCTCGATCGGGACTACATCGATGACCGCACCTTTCCACCGGGAGAGGGCGCCGGCGTAATCGTGTTCTGGGCTCCCGACGAGCGGCGCCTCAGGCAGCAGCTCAAACGCGTGGACCAGTCGCTGTTTCGGGTCAAGGGCGCCGGCGCGCTGCCACTCGAAGGGCGCAAGGTCTGCTGGCCGCTCGACGGAGACCTGGAGGCTGATGCTCGCTCTCGGGATTGATGCCTGGGACTCCGCCACGCGCGGCGTGGCGGTGGACGCCCAGGGTAAGGTGCTGCGCCGTGCACGAAATGACGGCACGGAATCCGGCGTGCGCACACTGCTGAACGAGCTCGCGGCCGGACACCGGCCGGACACCGTGGGCGTTGCCGCTGACACGGCAGGGGCCGGGCTCGGGGCGGTCGAAGGATGGCCGGTTCCGCTGATCTGCACGTCAGGAGCCGCGGCGGTTGTGGCCGAATCCTGGATCGGCGCCGCAGTCGGCGCTCGCGATGCGGTGTGCCTGGTGATCGGGGATCGCGTGATCGCCGGGCTCATGTTGAACAACGCACCCTGGCTCGGCGCTCACGGTCTCGCCGGAGCCGCCGCCTGGTTCGCCCTCAATCCCGTCGAACGGCAGGATTACCGCAAGTTCGGCAACCTCGCCGCTGAAGTCAGCAGCGACGGCATCGCCCGCCGGCTGGCGTGGCGCGTCCAGGCTGGGGATGAATCGATGGTGATCGAACGCGCCGGCTCGCTCGATGCGATCACGGCTGCGCACGTGTTCGAGGGCGCACGCCGCGGCGACGGCGTCGCGATATCGGTCGTCCGCGAGACCGCGAAGTACATCGGCATGGCGATCGCGAACATGGCCTCGCTCATCGATCCTGAAATCGTCGTGCTCGGTGGCCCGATCGCCGACGCACGCGACCTGCTGCTCGAGCCGATTCGGCAGGAGTTCGCGCGCAGGCTTCCAGCCGGCATCGCACAGCAGTTGCGGTTTGCGATCTCGGATCTCGGTGAGCACGCCGTCGCCACCGGCGCGGCGCGGCTCGCGATGGTGGCGGGCTGATCATGATCCTGTCCGGAGCGGATGTCGTCCTTCCCGATCGGTTGCTGAGTCCAGGAACCGTCGTCCTCGAGGGGCAGCGCATCATCGATGTAACCCAGGGCTCGAGGCCGGGCAGCGGCGCTGTGCATCTGGACCTGTCCAATTGCTACATCGTCCCCGGCTTCATCGACGTCCACGTGCACGGGCTGGATGGGCTCGACACGCTCCAGGGGGGTGACGCCATCGCGGCGATGGCGCGGCGCTTTCCCCGGTTTGGCGTCACCGCGTTTTGCCCGACGACGATTGCCTGTGCGCCCGGTGCGCTGCGCGCGGTGCTTGCCGCGGTCGGAGCTGCGAGGACACGCCCGGCACCGCTCTCGGCGCGTGTTTTACCGGCGCACCTCGAAAGCAACTTCATCAATCCCGAATACAAGGGTGCGCAGCCGCTCGATTGCCTTCGATCGCCGCGCGGCCACGCCCCGGAAGGGGAGTTCACCGGGGCGGAAATCCTCGCGGAGATTGCCGCCGCACGGCCCGACGTCGGCATCCTGACGATTGCACCGGAGCTCGAAGGCGCACTGGATCTGATTCGCGACCTGGTGTCGCACGGCCATCACGTCTCGCTCGGTCACTCGGGCGCCACCTATGACGAGGCGCTCGCCGGCATTGACGCCGGCGCGCGGCAGGCGACACACCTGTTCAACCGGATGACGCCGGTGGGCCATCGTCAGCCCGGTCTCGCGGCTGCGATCCTCGAGCACGACGACGTGACCGCAGAGGTGGTGTGCGACGGCATGCACGTCCACCCGGCGATGGTGCGCGTCGCGCTGGCCGCCAAGGGCACCTCGAAGATCATGGCAATCACCGATGGCACCGCTGGCGCGGGACTTCCGCGGGGGACGCGAAGCACGATAGGCGGACGTCCCATCACCGTCGGGGATGTCGCCCTTCTCGAAGACGGCACGATCGCGGGCAGCATTCTGACCATGGACCGCGCGTTCGCCAAACTGGTGAGCGCGATGGGGTTGAGCCTCGTCGATGCCGCGACGGTCTGTGCGACGACGCCAGCTCGAGCACTGAATCTGCAGGGGCTGGGCGTCATTGCCCCGGGCGCGACCGCAGACCTCGTCGTCCTGGACCGCGACCTGAACGTCGTCCACACCTTCCTGGCCGGCGCCCTGGTCTGGTCGCGGCCGGAGGCCAGCCGTCACTGAAATGGGGGATACTGGCGCGGTCTGACCGGGATTCGGCTCAAAGAGCACGTTTTTCCCGCCTTCCGGGGGAACGCCGGACCCCACCGCACCGTCTATTGCCAGTATGAAAGGCATTTACCCGGCCGGCGCATTGCTCGGCCCGATCCTCCTGGCCACGGCATGCACCGTCACTCTCGACTCTCAGTCGCAGATCAGCCGGGACGAAAAGCGATTCACCGTAACGGGCACACCAACGGTCCACCTGACCACATTCGACGGAGCGATCGAGATCCAGTCGTGGGACAAGCCGGACGTGCTCGTCGAAGTGGAAAAGCGTGGATCGACAAAGGAAGCGGTCGCGGCGCTGGAAGTGAAGTCATCGCAGGACGGCAACACGATCGAGTTCGAGGTCAAGAAGCCTGAGGGGATGTCGCTGAACGGGTTCGGGTTTCATCATTCCGCCAGCGCAAAGCTGATTGTGTCGGTACCCCGAAACGCCGACATCCGGGCGCGGAGTGGCGACGGGTCGATCCGCATTGCACACGTGTCGGGCCGGACCGAACTGCACACGGGGGACGGCAGCATCAGGGCAGAGGATGTGTCGGGCGATCTCACCTTCTCGACCGGTGATGGATCGGTCACGGTTGACGGCGCCGAGGGTCGTCTGGCGCTGGAGACGGGCGACGGCAGCGTCAACGTGACCGGCAAGCTCGGCGGTGTGCGCCTGCACACGGGGGACGGCTCGATCGTCTACCGCTCGCAACCGGGAGCGGCGATGGCCGACGACTGGGAGATCACGACTGGTGATGGCACCGTGTCGCTGTATCTGCCTTCCGATTTCGGCGCCGAGCTCGATGCCCACACCGGCGACGGCAGCATCAGGAACGACCTCACTGTCGACGGTGACAGGGCCGACACGAATCGTCGCACGGTCAAGGGCCGGCTTGGCGCCGGCGGCAAGCAGCTTCGCATCCGCACGGGCGACGGCTCGATTCGCCTGCGCCCACTCTAGTAGCGCCTCGTCAGCGTCCTGTGGGACTGACGGCGTATTCGGTTGGATCGTCCCCGCCCGCCTCCTGGAATGCATCGATCCGTTCCCGGCACTTACTGCACGCTCCGCAGTGGACTCTCCCGACCGGCTGCATGCAGGAGAGTGTCAGCTCGAGCGGCACGCCCAGCGAACGCCCCAGGCGAATCACGTCGGATTTGTGCAACGAGAGGAGCGGCGCCTCGATCGCGATCGAGGTGGCCAGGCCGAGTGACAGCGTTCGTGCAAGGCTGTCGAAAAAGGCCGGCGTCGCATCTGGAAACGGATTTCCGGCGAGCGGCCCGATCAGGATCCGGTCGATTCCTGCCCGCGCCATGTAGACCGCCGACTTGGCGAGCAGGACGATGTTGCGGCCCTGGATGTAGACGTCCTCGTCGGGCGTGTCGTAGCCCGGAGCGACGCCACGGATCGCCCAGTGCGTGGCCGGGTACACGTCGCGCATGTCCATCTGGAGCGTGACGAGCGGCAGTAATCGCCCGGCGTACGGCCGCTGGCGCAACAACCGCTCGGCGGCCGCGAGTTCATCGCGTTCCCAGGCGAGCCCGGCGCTGACGTAAATCGGCGTAACCGGCGCCGCAGCGGAGGTGCTCGCTTCCACCGCCCCTGTGACGATCTCGCCGGCTGCCGGCTTGTGCGGTCGGCCCAGCGCATCCGCGAGAAGGACAGCGCTATCGAGGCCGGAGGAAAACAGCACCGCTGTGGCCTGGGATCGTGGCGCCGTCATCGTCGCGGTCTCACGACGCGCGCTGCGGGAGGCTCGGCTCGCCGGTGGTATCGTGGAGAGTCATGTATCTGGTCACCAAGCGCATCGAGTTCTGTTACGGGCATCGACTGCTCGATTACGACGGCATCTGCAAGCATCCGCACGGGCACAACGCCCTCGCCGAAGTCGAGGTGCGAACCGACCGGCTCGATAGCCGCAACATGGTTGCGGACTTCAGCGACATCAAGCGCGTCGTGAAAGGGTGGATCGATCGCGAGCTCGATCACAAGATGATCCTGCGGCACGACGATCCGCTCGTCGCGCCGCTGCGCGAGCTCGGCGAACCGATGTATCTGCTCGAAAGCAATCCGACGGTCGAGCGGATCGCACGGTTGATCTTCGACAAGGGACGCGAACAGGGCGTCGATATCGTCTCGGTGCGTGTCTGGGAGACCCCGTCTTCGTTCGCCACCTACACGGGCGAGCCGTAGAACGGCGCGCCGTTACTTTTTGAACGGCAGCTCGTACGAGAAATACAGGAACACTCCCGTGTCGCGTGTGCCCTCGGTCCACGACACTGGCACTGCAACGCCCGTGATGATCTGAGCCTCGCCGACGTTCCACCCGCCCCGGACTCCCGGCGACAGCGTGTACGTCCGTTGTTCTCGCCGTGCCGCCCGCAACCGCGAACTGGTCGGAACGGCGACCACCGATTCGAGCATCAGGTTCAGCATCGGCACGAGCCGGTAGATCGCGCTTCCGGCGATGAAAGGGCGACACGAGATCCGTGCCGCTCTCCTTCGGCGCGTGGCGCTGTCCTTCCAGCTCACCCTCCGCTCGCGGCAGCCACGTCAGGCCGCCGTTCCAGTGCACGTACCAGTCGTTCAGCTGCTTGCTGACCGGAAGGTTGAACTGGAGTCCGACGGTGCCGTCACCCAGGCTCCTGTCGCGATTTCCTGTCGGAAGGACCACGCTCACGCGTGGTGAAAAGGCCACGCGTCCCGGTCCTTCTTCCGACGCCTGGTACCTGTAGTTGATAAGGGTGTCGCCAAACCCTGAGTCAACGTCGCCGTTGACATATGCAATGGTGTAGGAAAGTTGGTTTTTCTGTGACGGCGCCGGCCACTCCTGGGTGAACGTGCTCGCCCATCCGCCGTCCGTGCGGAGAGTGCCGAAGATGTTCTGGACGACGCCCGCCTCCTGGTTGAACGCTTCCTCGACGAGAAAGGAGTTGTCGGTGATCTTGAACGGCTCGGGCTTCTGTGATGAGTCGGGAGAAGCCGGACTCTGCGCCAGGGCGGAGCTCGCGAGGCAGAGTAGCAGCGCCACTGCCCTCGCCGCGCGGACGAGTACCTTCGACGCGGCGCGTGCACCGATGGTAAAGCGCCGATCGTTGCCGCTGCGCAGGTGCACGCTGTCACCGGCCTGGTCGCGCTCCTCGACCAGGACGACATCTCCCGGTCTCAGATCGTGCTGCTCCGCGAATTCGAGGAACGTGCGGTCCTGATCGCTCAGACGGGAGACGGTGACTGACTCCCCAAGCGGGCATGTGAGGAGATCGTCGTACTCGAGCGTGGGCAGGAATCCCTCGGGGCCAGGAATCGGGTCGCCGTGCGGGTCGACCTCGGGCCTGCCGAGCATCTCGTCCATCCGGGCAATGAGTCGATCGGAAGCCGCGTGCTCCAGCTGCTCCGCCTCGTCGTGTACTTCCGTCCAGCTCATATCCATCACCTTCACGAGGAACAACTCGATCAGCCGGTGCCGCCGGAGCACCAGCGTCGCCAGCTTCTCGCCAGCCGTCGTCAGACGCACGCCGACATACGGCTCGTATCGTGCCAGGCCGGCGTCGGCCAGCGCCTTCACCATAGTCGTCGCGGTGCCGGGCACGACGTGCATTGACGCGGCGAGGTGCCCCATCTGGACGAGAGCGCCGGCGTCTGGAAGTGCGCTCTGCGCCTGGTAAATGGCTTTGAGATAGTTCTCCACCGTGTGCGAGGGGCCCATGCGCTTTATTGATTGGCTTTGCTGGTGCGTTTGAATGGTCAAAGGCGTGGCGATGACCGGTAAAAGTCACCGACACGGTATCACGAGGACGGTTGTACGATGATCGGGTCGATGCGTACTTCCTCCCCGCTTCGCGAGGCACTCGCGTCACCTGACGCCAAGCGGGTCTACGTCCGCCGGTTGTTCGACACAATCGCCGGCCGCTACGACCTGATCACGGTGCTGCTCTCCTACGGTCAGGATCGGCGATGGAAACGGCGGCTCGTCGACATGGCGGGGCTGGCGGCGGGCATCCGTGTGCTCGACGTGGCGTGTGGAACGGGAGACATCGCGTTTGCCGCGGCAGCCCGCGGAGCCAAAGTAACCGGATTGGATCTCACCCAACGCATGCTGGACCTCGCGCGCGAACGCAACGGGGCAAGCGGCGTCCCGGTGCATTTCCTCGTGGGGGACATGTCAGCGCTCCCGTTCCCGGACGGCGCATTCGACGTCGTGACCACCGGCTACGGGATCCGCAACGTGCCCGAGATCCCGCCTGCCGTTCGCGAGATCGCGCGGGTGCTCCGGCCTGGAGGTGTTGCTGCTCTCGCTTGATTTCAACCGGCCGCAAAACCCCTTCGTCCGCGGAGTCTACCTGGGTACTTGACCGCAGTTGGCTCCGCGCTTGGCTTCGCACTCCACCGCGATCCCGACACGTACCGCTACATTCCGGAGTCGATTCGACGGTATCCAGGCGCAGACGCCGTGCGCGGCATCATCGAGGCGAACGGCTTCGCATCCAGCCGCTACGTCCCCGTCCTCGGCGGGCTGATGGCGATCCACACGGGGCAGAAGTAGTTCTCAGCTAACAGCTATCAGCTATTAGCAGTCAGCTATCAGTTCTCAGCGATTAGTGATCAGCAATCAGCAATCAAGCAATCAGTTCTCAGTTCTCAGTCTCAGTTCTCAGCATCGAGCAACGGCAAGCCGCTTTGCAGTCCCGAGTCCCCAACTAGCGCTCCGGCTCCCGAACCCGAACCCCCGAACCCCGAACCCGAACCCCGAACCCGGAACCCGGAACCCGGAACCCCGAGTCCCGATCTTTTCCCCGTTGAGGTGGATTCCGTGGCACACTAGCAATCCCCCCCGCAACTCACCGCTCCCATTTCGCTCTCGTCTCGGTGCTCCAGCGTCGCGCTCCGGCGGTGTGGCTCACCGGCATCCGGCCTGTCGCCTGCGTGGCGGGAGTGTCGCTGTGCTGTCTGTGCCGCATTCGTCAGTGCCTGCGCGTCACTGCAGTAGCATCACCGGATGAAAGTGGACGCATCCGGCTGGTCGGGTGAAGGAGAGTTCACGAAACGGCTCATCGATGCACTCGAAGCGCTTGGGGTGGTCAATCGCGTGAAGGTGGAGGATGCGCCAGCGTCGCGTGCGGACGCGGGATTCAGCTTTATCAGCAATGAACTGTTCGTGATCTTCGCATCGACGGAACGGATCGTTCGCTCGCACCGGCTCGGATTCATTCCACGTTCGACCGTGGTTCGCGAGAAGGTGATGTCACTGGCAGGTCTCGAGACGGCGTTGGCGGGCGTGGACGATGTGGGCGGGCCGGACTACTCGGACGAGGGCATGCTGCAGTACTTGCGGACAGAGCGGGTGATTCCCGCGTACCAGACGCGCGGCTACAAGCTGATTGAACTGGTGCGCGTGTATGAAGCGGGCGCGGTACGGCGACACGACCCCTAATGGCGCTGCTCAGCGAAACCGAAAGACCATCGACAGTGACGCTACTCGACTCGCTCCTCGACGCGATCGTTCGCCTGGATGGCGAAGCGCTCATCATGCACGTCGGCGAAAAGCCGTACGTGGTGTTGAGCTCTACGTCCACGAACGCGTTCCGCGGCCCATTGTCCTGGGGCCAGGTGGAGTTGTCGTCGCGCCCGCTGAGCGGTGATGCAGTTCTGAGCATGCTTGGGCAGATGCTCTCGCCCGTGCAGCGCCGCCTCCTCGACGACATCGGTGCGGTCGAACACGAGATCGAGGCACCGGGTGGAATCGACGAACGATTCGTCGTCACGGCGGCACGCGGCGGCGATGACGTGTGGGTTGAGGTGCGCCGGCGTCCTCGTCCCGTCGAAGGACCCGCGCTGCCGGAGCCGATGCCAGCCGCGGAAACAGTCGCTGCTCGTGCAGTCGACCAGCCGGCATTTACGGTGGCCGGCCTTTCGGCTGGGGGGCCGGATCTTGCCGTTGCCCATGCGACCGTTGCACCGACGCCGGTGCCACCCGCTCCTCCGGTCGACGTGGAAGAACGCGTCCGAATCCGTACGGCTGCTCTCGAAACCGAAGCGGCCGCCGCGATGGCGGACAAGTCGGCAGCGCTGGAAGCTGCCGCTGAGGCGGCCATTGCCGAAAAACTCGCTGCTGTAGCGGCGGCCGCTGAAGCCCAGCTCGCGGCGAAGGAAGCCGCATTGGCGTCAGCCGCGGAAGCATCGCTGGCGGAACGGTCCGCGGCGCTTGCGGCTGAAGCCCAGGCAACGCTTGCCGCGCGAGAAGCAGCGCTGGCCGCGACTGCCGAAGCGACACTCGCGGACAAGGCGTCGGCGCTCGCGGCGGAGGCCGCGAGTGCGCTTGCTGCGCGCGAAGCCGCGCTTGCGGCGACTGCCGAGGCGACACTCGCGGAGAAGGCGGGGACGCTGGCGGCAGAAGCCGATACTGCGCTTGCCGCGCGCGAAGCGGCGCTCGCCGCAGCCACGGAAGCCGCGCTTGCCGAAAAGACCGCGTCACTAGTCGCACGGGCCGAAGCGGCGCTCGCGGCCAGGGAAGCTGCACTCGCCGCCGCGGCAGAAGCGTCGCTGGTTGAAAAGGCGGCGTCGCTCGTGGCCGAAGCGCAGGCTGCTCTCGCGGCGCAGGAAGCAGCGATCGCGGCCGCGGCGGAAGCGTCGCTGGCCGAGAGGGCCGCTTCACTCGCGGCCGAAGCCCACGCCGCCCTCGCGGCGCAGGAAGCAGCGATCGCCACTGCGGCCGAAGCGTCGCTGGTCGCGAAGACCGCTTCGCTCGCCGCCGAAGCCGAAGCAGCTCTCACGGCGCGAGAAGCCGCACTCGCAGCCGCGGCAGAAGCATCGCTCGCCGAGAAGGTCGCCGTACTCGCGGCCGAAGCCCAGGCCGCACTTGCGGCGCAGGAAGCGGCAGTTGCCGCCGCCGCGGAGGCAGCGCTGGCCGTGAAGGCGGCAGCTCTGGCCGCGGAGGCTGAAGCTGCACTCGCAGCGCGTGAGGCCGCACTGGCGGCGTCGACCGAAGCGTCGCTGGCCGAGAAGGCCGCGTCCGTCGTCGCCGAAGCGCAACAGGCACTGGCGGCCAAGGAAGCCGCGCTCGCGGCGGCAGCCGAGGCGCTGGTAACGGACCGCTTGTCAGCGGTCGCCGTCGATGCGAACACCGCGTTCGCTCAGCGCGAGACGGCGCTCAGGGCAGCTGCCGAGGCCGCGCTCGCTGAGAAGACGGCGACCCTGGTCGCTGAGTCGCAGGCGGCACTTGCCGCCCGGCAGGCGGCGCTCGAAGCCTCGTCGGAAGCCGCTCTTGCCGCCAGGGCGGCGGCGATGACGGCGGAGATGGAATCGACGCTCGCAGCGCGCGAGGCGGCGCTCGTCGCGGCGGCTGAAGTTGCACTGGCGGAGAAGGTCGCAGCACTCGCGGCGCAGGCATCCGAAGCTCTTGCCTCGAGGGAGGCAGCGCTCGAGGCGTCGGCGAAGGAGTTTGCTGCGCGTGCGGCGTCTGTCGGCAGCGAGGTCGAAACCACAATCTCGATGAGGGAAGCCGCGCTTGCGGAGTCGGCCCGAGCGGCCATAGCGGCGAAAGCGGCGGCTCTCGAGTCCGAAGCGCAGGCCGCGTTCGCGGAGCGGGAACGGGCCCTGGCTGCCGCGGCTGACGCGGCACTTGCGTCCCGGCTCGCAGCCCTTGCCGAAGAGGCCGAAGCGACCCTTGCCTCGAAGCAGGCAGCGCTGGCCCAGGAAGCGGAGTCGGCCCTGCGCGCAAAAACCGCGACGCTCGCGTCCGAAGCCGAAGCGGCACTGGCCGACCGTTCCGCTGCGCTCGCGCTGGCGTTCGATGCCGCGCTCGCCGAGAAAGCGGCTCTCGTCGCGGCGCAAGCGGACACCGCACTCGCGCAGAAAGTCGCGGCGGTCGAAGCGGAGCTCCGCGAGGCGCATAGCGCGCGCGAGGCAGCGCTGGCCGCCGAGGCGCACGCGGCGCTGGCGGCAAGGGCCGCGGTACTTTCCGCCGAGGCCGAGGCACTGCTCGCGCAGAAAATTGCGGCTGCCGAAGAAGAGCTGGTCAGGGCGCAGGCGGCGAGAGAAGGTGCTCAGGCTGCGGCTGAGGCCGAGGCGCGGGACGCGCAGGCCGCCCGCGACGCCGCGCACGCGTTGGAGGCAGAGGCCGCGCTGGCGCGGAAGTCGGCTGAGCTCGAAGCGCACGCCGAAGCAATCCTTGCCGAACGTCTCGCCGCGTTCGAAGCAGAAGCTCGCAGCGTCCAGAACGCGCGCGAGGCGCTGTTGGCCGCTGAAGTCAAGGCGGCAGACGACGCCAGGGCCGACCAGGAGCGGCTCGAACAGACCAGGGCGGTGCAACAGGCACTCGCGGGCGAGCTCGAAACTGCACTCGCCGATGCGCGCGCGGCATTGGCGACCACACCGGCATCGTCGTCCGCTGTCGACGTCGTCGGCGCGAATGACACCGGGACTCGGGACTTCGGGACGGTAGCTCGCGAGGCACCGTGGCGCGACGTCCCCGCCGCGGCTGCGTCAGCTGACGCGGCCGTCGTGCTGCCGATTGCGCGGCCGACGCTGAAGCTGCAGCAGTCAGCGCAACCGGTCGCGGGCCCAGGCACGTCGAGAGAGGCGTCGCTCGTCGAGCTTCTTCGGTCCGCGGCAGCACATCGCGCGTCGACGGTCTACGCGGTGGTCGACACCCGCCCGATGATGCGGATTGAAGGCCAGATCAATGTCATCGGCACAGAAGCGCCGATCGCCGCCGGCGATGTCGAGCGGTTCATCTTCGAATTCGCGCCGCGCAACCTCGTCGCCGACGCCGCGCCTGAATGGACGTGCGCGGTTCCTGGTGTTGGCCGCGTACGCTGTGTCACGTTCCACGATCAGTCCGGTGCCGGCCTGATCATTCACCTGCCTGCGGCCGAAGTCAGCACCGCGGAGGAGCTCGGACTCAGCCCGGCGATCCAGGCGCTCTGCAGTGCGCCGGACGGTCTCATCGTGATCACCGGTCCGCGCGCGAGCGGCAAGTCGTCGATGCTCAACGCGCTCGTCGACGTGATTAACCGCACCCGATACGATCACGTGATTACGATCGAGTCGCGCATTCGCGTCAGGCACGAACGGCGGTGCGCGTTCATCAGTCAGCGCGAGGTTCATGGCGACGGCGATGCGATCGCATCGGCGGCGCGCTCGGCTCTCCGCGAGGGCGCCGACGTACTCGTCATCGAGGACCTGCGCGCACCCGAGGCCCTGAGCGCGGCGCTCGACGCCGCGCGTGCCGGACGGCTGGTCCTGGGATCCATTTCCGCTCCGAGTGCGCCGGTCGCGCTCGAGCGGCTGGTCGACGCGTTCCCCGCCGATCGACGTCCCCAGGTGCGCGCCTCGCTCGCCGGCGCGCTCAGGGCCGTGGTCGCCCAGGTGCTCGTGCCCAAGGTGACCAGCGGCCGAACCGCGGCGCGTGAAATCCTGCTCAGCAGCCCCGCGGTCAGGAAGCTGCTGCTCGAAGGCGCCACCAACCAGCTCGCGATTGCAATCGAGAGCGGACGGAGCCTCGGCATGCAGCCGATGGTCGATGCACTCGGCGCGCTCGTCCGCGACGGCATCGTCGACATCACGGCTGCCTGCGGCGCAGCGCCCGATCGGGCCGCGCTCATTGCCGCACTCGAGCGGGACGGGGTCGACGTCTCCGGGGTTGAGCTGCGAGCGTAGCTCGCGCTTCTCCCATCACCACCGGGACACCGGCTCCCTCGGTCTCCATCCTGACGCAGAGGCGCGTTGCGGTACACTGGTCGCATGGCGGCTGACTCGACCCGACGCCTCCACGTTCAACCCCCGATGCGAAGGCGAGCCTGATAAAGATGGAAGTTTCCGAAGTCCGGCGGCGTCTGCGTGCGGCAGTCGAAGGGGCTCGCCTCGCCGCCGCGGAGCGCCGAACCAGGGTCGCCGGCGCCACACGCGATTACGAGGAATTTCTCAATCAGCGCGCAGTGCCGGTTTTCCACCAGCTGGCGACGGTGCTTACCGGCGACGGGCACCTGTTCAAGGTGTTCACCCCCGCGGGGTCGGTGCGGCTGGCGTCGGAGCGCTCGCACGAGGAGTTCATCGAGATCGTCCTCGACGAAGGAACGGACTTTCCCACGGTCATCGGGCGAACGTCGAGGGGCCGAGGCCGGCGCATGGTCAGCGCTGAACGCCCGGTGCGCGACGGTGCCGCGATCGCCGATTTGACGGAAGAGGACGTGTTGACCTTCCTCCTACAGGAAATCACACCATTCATCGAACGGTAGCCGTTCCTTCCGCCTGAAGGCGGAAGCCACAATGCGGAGGCCCCCCGCCTGCTTAGACGCGAAGCGTGGGCTCGGCCGCAGCGCGGGCTCCCGAATTCGAGTCCCGGAATCCCGAATCCCGAATCCCGAATCCCTGGTCCCCGTTTCAGCCTAGCTCACCGCGCCCGTCGACCTGAGCGCCGCGATTTCAGCGAACGACAGTCCGCAATCCTGCCGGAGGATGTCATCGGTGTGCTGACCGAGGCCCGGCGGTGCGCTTCGGACTGAGCCAGGAGTGTCGGATAGCTTCGTCGGGACGCCCAGCACGCGGACCGGTCCGGCACTGACGTGCTCGACGGATTCGATCATCTGCCGGGCTTCGAGTTGTGGATCAGCGAGTACCTCGGCGATGTCTCGAACCGCGCCGCAGGGAATTTCGACAGCCTTCAACTCCGCCGTCCAGTGCGCTCTCGTGCGCGTCCCGAGCGCGACGGTGAGCAGGGGCCGTAGCTCACTGTAGTGCGCGATCCTCAGGTCATTGGTCGAGAACCGTTCGTCACTCGCGAGGTCCATGTGGCCGATCACCCGGCAGAACCGGCGCCATTGCTCGTCGTTTCCGATCGCGAGGACGAATTCGCCGTCTGACGCGGCAAAGGTCTCATAGGGTGCAATCGATGGATGCCGATTGCCCATGCGCACCGGCGTCCTGCCCGTAGCGAACTCGATCCCCGCCTGGTAGGTGAGCAGCGCCGCTGTCGAGTCGAACATGCTGACGTCAACGCGCTGTCCCAGACCCGAGCGGTCGCGGGCGAGCAGCGCCATCGCGATGCCCTGCGCCGCAGACATACCGGTCACGATGTCGGCGATTGGAATCCCGAGACGGTACGCTGCGCCATTCTCGGGCCCCGTGATGCTCATCAAGCCGGCCTCCGCCTGCATCACGGCGTCGTAGCCGGGCTCGCTGCGCCGCGGCCCCGATTGGCCGAACCCTGAAATCGAGCAATACACCAGGCGGGGAAGCGCCGCCGCCATCGCTTCATAACCGAACCCCAGGCGATCCATCGTGCCCGGCGTGAAGTTCTCAACCAGGATGTCTGCCTTCGCCAGCAGCGTCGTGACGATGTCGCGCGCTGCCGGCGCTTTCAGATCGAGCGACAGGCTCTCTTTGTTGCGATTGATGCTCAGGAAATAGGTGCTCTCGCCGTTGAGGAACGGCGGACCCCACGCCCGCGTGTCATCCCCGCCCCCGGGTCGCTCAATCTTGATGACGCGGGCACCCATGTCGCCGAGCAGCATGGTGCAATACGGCCCCGACATCACGCGCGTGAAATCGATGACAGTAATTCCGTGGAGTGGAGGTCGGGACATAAGGGCTGAGAGGTCAGCTATCAGCTATCAGCCGTCAGCTGTCAGCCGATGAGAACCGATAGCTGACAGCAGACAGTTCAATTTGAATGAATCTGAGGTCTGTTAACTGAGTGCTGTGAGCTGATAGCTGAAAGCCTGAAGTCCAATTGCTGATTGCTGATTGCTGATTGCTGATTGCTGATTGCTGATTGCTGATAACTGATAACTGATTGCTGATAACCGATAACTGATTGCTGATAGCTGATAGCTGAAGTCTGATAGCTGCCGTCCGACTCACTCGATCCCGTCCAGCACTTCTCCCACGAGTTCGAGCGCTCCGGTCATGTGGGCGGGATCGGTGCCGAATCCGATCCGTATGTACCCGTCCATTTCGAAATGGTCCCCCGGAACGATGAGGACGCTCCGTTCCGTCCTGAGTCGGTCGGCGAGGACGGTGGAGTTTATCCGGTGGTGGTACCGAACCATCACCACGGCACCCGCTTCAGGCGGTGTGTGTTCGAGTTTCGGCGCGCGCTTCTCAATCCATCGACGGACGACCGGGTAGTTCGCGCCGATGATGCCTCGTGTTCGCGCGAGCAGCAGGGCGCGGCGGGTCGGTCTGAGTGCCACGCGAGCGAGGCGGTCGTTGATTGCGCCGGGCGCGATTGACGTGTAGTCATGAACGGCCCAGCACTGCTCGACGACATCCGGCGGACCCGCCACCCAACCAATCCGCAACCCGGGCAGGCCATACGCCTTGGACAACCCGCTCGTGACGATCGCGCGATCGTATCGCCCCCACATCGTCGGCGTCTCGACGCCGTCCATCTCCGCGCCGCGGTAAATCTCGTCAGACACGACCCAGGCGCCGACACGAGCTGCGGCACGGCTGATCCCATCCAGCTCGGTTTCTGTAAGCCGCGCTCCGGTGGGGTTGTTGGGATTGCAGATTGCGATGACCTTCGTACCGGCCGAGACCAGTTCGTCAAGCGCGGCGAGATCCGGTTGCCACCGCGCACCGCCTTCGCCGCCGATGAGCGGCCACGGCCGGACGACGGCACCGAGTCCCCGCGCGAGACCCCGCATCTGCATGTAGTTCGGGAGCATCATCACGACCTCGTCGCCTGGTTCGATCAGGTGCGACAGGACGAGGAGGTTCGCTTCGGAACCACCGTTCGTCACTTCGATGTGCGAGGGCGTCGCATCCGGATACAGCGACGCGATGGCAGTCCGCAGCTCGGGCGTGCCGTTCGTCTGCGTGTATCCGAGCTCCTGGGACAACACCGCCAGGCGGTCGGCGTCAGTGTCGGCCAGCTCCTCGACGCGAAGCGGATGGATGCCGCTTTCGGACAGGTTCCAGGCGACTCTGTTCTCCCATGTCGACTGCATCCGTTCCATCGCGAACGGTTCGAGTCTCATGGCCGGGAAGTGTACCTGAAAAGAACTTGGGCTATCCTGTGGCGTCCCCCGACCAGCCATGACGACCGATTTGCTCCCGGAGCTTGTGTTGATTCCGTCTGGAGAGTTCCTGATGGGCTCCGATGACGGCGCGGACGACGAGCGCCCGGCCCACCGGGTTCACCTCGACGCGTTCAACATCGCCGTGCAGCCGGTCACCCATGCCGACTACAGCCGCTTCGTGCGTGAGACGGCGCATCGCTCGCCCGCCATTTACGAGCTTCCGCTCGTAGTCACCGCGGGTGGGCCCGGACGTGAGCAGGCGTTCCGTGCCGCCGGCCAGCCGTATGTCTGGATTGATTCCGAGGCGCCGCGCGGTCTCCTTGAACACCCGGTGACGCTCGTCCGCCGCGATGATGCCGTCGCGTATTGCGAGTGGCTGTCTGCAGTCAGCGGGCGCAGCGTGCGGCTGCCGTCGGAAGCCGAGTGGGAGAAAGCCGCGCGCGGTGGACTCGAAGGCAGGCGCTACCCGTGGGGTGACCAGCTCGGCACCGACAAGGCAAATTACCTGGCCGATCCGACGACAAAGACGTCTCAAGGTACGACGCGCTGCCGCACGTATCCGGCGAACGATTACGGTCTGTTCGACGTCGCCGGCAACGTCTGGGAATGGGTGCACGACTGGTACGACCCCGCCTACTATCGGTCGTCGTCTTCGGGCAGTCCCACGGGGCCGGCGGACGGCACGCTGCGCGTGCTGCGAGGAGGCAGCTGGCTCGCCACCGACGATCGCATGCTGTCGTGCAGCTACCGCCACAAGGTTCCGCCCGACACCTATTCGTACGGGATTGGGTTTCGGATTGTTTGTGAAACGTAGACAGGGTGCCAAAGTGTCGTAGCTTCCGCCTTCCGGGGAAGACCGTCGTAGCTTCCGCCTTCAGGCAGAAGACCGACAGGGTGCCAGGGGCAAAGTGCCACCGTCTCGTAGCTTCCGCCTTCAGGCGGAAGTCCGACAGAGTGCCAAGGGTGCCAGGGTGCCAAGACCGAGGTACGACTGGTGCAGTCTGAAGTTCTGATAGTTGATAGCTGATAGCTGAAGTCTGAGCGCTGAAAGCTGACGTCTGATAGCTGATAGCTGTCAGCTGCGAATAAGGAGTCCTCCGTGATTCGTTCTTTGATGGTGTTGATGATTTCGGTGATCGGCGTGGTTCCCGCCGCGGCACAGCGGCCTGGCGGACCGGGCGGCCCGGGTGACGGGCCGGTGATCGTGACGACAGGCGAGGGGGTCGTCAAGACTGCCGCGGATCGCGCGTTCGTGTCGATCTCGGCGGAGTCGCGGGCGCGCAGCCCCCGCGACGCGCAGCGTGCGAATGCGGACGCGATGTCGGCGGTCCTGGCCAGGTTGAAGACCGCCGGTGTCCCGGCCGACGCCATCCGTACCAGCGGTTACGACCTGCAGCCGGAGTTCGACTACGCCAACGGCAAGCAGACGCTGCGCGACTACGTCGCGAGAAACTCGCTCGAGGTTCGGGCTGACGACATTGCGAAGGTGGGGGAGATTCTCGACCTTGCCGTCGGGTCCGGGGCGACGTCAGTCACCGGCGTCCGTTTTGATTTGAAGGACCGCAGTGCCGCGGAGCGTGAGGCGTTGAAGCGCGCCGTCGCCGACGCAAGGGGCCGTGCCGAAGCGGCTGCCTCGGGAGCTGGCGTGTCGATCGATCGCGTGCTCCGGATCGAAGAGCAGCGCGGCTTTCCTCAGGAACCCCGGCCGATGATGATGGCGCGCGAGGCCGCGATGGTAGCGAACTCGGCCGAGACGCCGATCACGGCGGGGCAGCTCGACGTCCGCGCGCTCGTGACGATGACGACGGCAATTCGATAAGCCGCCGCGACGCCATCAGTCCTTGACGATCACGCCCTCGACCGGGTCCTCGTCGAAGAGCCCGATCAGTTCAGGAGCACCGAGCGGCCGGGGCGTGTGATCGATCGTCACCAGGTCGGGCAGATCGTCGGGCGCGGTCACGCCCTTGTCCTTCAGCCGCCGGGCGGTGACGAGCACCCGGCTCTCGAGCGATCCCACCGCCTTGTTGTACGACTCGACCGAGCGCGACAGCCCGCGTGCGACGTCCTCGAAATGCAGCGCCATCACCCGGATCCGTTCGTAGAGCTGCCGCCCCAGGTCGCTGATCTCCTGCGCGTTCCTGGCGATCTTTTCCTGCTGCCACCCGAACGCCACCGCGCGAAGGAGCGCCATGAGCGTCAGCGGGCTGGCGAGCATCACGCCGCGGCCGAGGCTGAATTCGAGGAGCGACGGATCGGATTGCAGCGCGCTGCTGAGGAGCATTTCGCCCGGGACGAACATGATCACCAGGTCCGGCGCCGGCTGGAAGTGCGCCCAGTACGTCTTGTTCCCAAGCTTCACGACGTGATCGCGCACCTGCCGGGCGTGATCGCGCATCTTTGCGTTGCGGGACGGATCCGCGTCCGCTTCCATCGCATCCAGGTACGCGGACGAAGGCACCTTGGCGTCGACGACGACATTGCGTCCGCCGGGGAGCCGGACGATCATGTCCGGCGTGAGCCGCCCCTCGTCGCCGGCGGCTGATTCCTTCACATCGAAGTCGCAGTACTCGAGCATGCCGGCCGCTTCGACGACGCGCCGGAGCTGGAGCTCGCCCCACTGACCACGGACATTCGGCGAGCGAAGCGCCTGCACCAGCCGTCCGGTCTCGGTCTGGAGCGTCTGCTGGGCGAGGTGCAGCGAACGCAGCTGCTCGGTGAGCGCCGCGTGGGATCCGATGCGCGTCTGTTCGACCAGCTGCAGCTTGGCGTCGACCGCCGTCAGCGACAGCTGGAGCGGCTGCACGAGCTCTTCAATCGCCTTCTGGCGTCCGTCCAGGTCCGCTCTTGCACCCTGCTGAAATTCGGACAGCGAGGCGCGCGCGAGTGCGAGGAAAGAATCGTTGTTCTGGCGGAGCGCGTCCGACGAGAGCGAGGCAAACGCGTCGCGAAGTTTGGCTTCGGCGTCCTGAAGCATCGCGAGCTTGCCGGCAGCGGCCTTGCGCTCGGCTTCGAGCTCCGCCCCGAGTCTCGCCCGCTCCTGTTGCGCCTCGGAAAGCGCCTGTTGCAGGCGTGCCTCGGCCAGCTTCGCGAGTGGCCAGGTGGGCCTGCGGTCTGGGCCATGGCACTTCGCGCAAAGCCCCAGACAGCCGCGGCGACCACCAGGCCGAGGGCGAGCCCGGCCGCGAACAGCAGAAGAGGGATCGTGGTCACGTCTGGACGAAGTTTAGGCGAAGGTTCGCAGGAACCTCAAGCTCCGTCGTGCTTGATTCCCCGGACGCGAACCGACTAATATAGGACTGTTCTGGTCGTAGATAGATCGGCGCCAGGCCGGAGGCTCTTCACCCATGGTGCAAATCAGCGACAACGCGTCGAAGCTCATTCTCAAGATGACCGAGAAGAACGGCATTCCGGGCGGCGGGCTCCGCATCGGCATCAAGGCCGGCGGCTGTTCCGGGCTGAGCTACACATTCGGATGGGAAGGCGCTCCGCATGACGGCGATCACGTCTTCGAAGGCCCGCACGGGTCCCGGGTGTTCGTCGATCCGAAGAGCTATCAGTTCATCCACGGCACGACGCTCGACTACGACACGAGCCTGGTGAGCAAGGGCTTCATCTTCAACAATCCGAACGCCAAGGCATCGTGCGGTTGCGGCACGAGTTTCAGTATCTGACGACGGATTTTAGTTTCCAGTATCCAGTTTCCAGTCGCCAGTTTCGGAATTGGCGCGTGACTGATTACTGGTAACTGATTACTGGTAACTGGCGACTAGTCACTGGCAGTTTGCATAAATGTCCACATCAACCGAAACGATCGAACAACTCGCCACCCGCGAGTACAGGTACGGCTTCGTCACTGACGTCGAAGCCGAGACGATCCCCAAGGGCCTCAGCGAGGACGTCGTCCGCCAGATCTCCGCGAAGAAGGGCGAGCCGGAATGGCTGCTCGAGTGGCGCCTCAAGGCGTATCGCATGTGGCTGACGATGAAGGAGCCGACCTGGCAGAACGTCAAGTTCGAGCCCATCAACTACCAGGACATCGTCTACTACTCGGCACCGAAGAAGAAGAAAGTGCTGAACAGCCTCGACGAGGTCGATCCGGAAGTCCGGGCCACCTTCGACAAGCTGGGGATCCCGATCGAGGAGCAGAAGCTGTTTGCCGGCGTCGCGGTGGACGCGGTGTTCGACAGCGTTTCGGTCGCCACCACGTTCCGGGAGACGCTCGCCAAGCAGGGCATCATCTTCATGTCCTTCTCGGAAGCGGTGCGTGAGCATCCCGAGCTCGTGAGGAAATACCTCGGGTCGGTGGTGCCGCACACCGACAACTTCTTCGCCGCGCTCAATTCGGCGGTGTTCAGCGACGGCTCGTTCGTTTACATCCCCAAGGGCGTCCGGTGCCCGATGGAGCTGTCGACCTACTTCCGGATCAACGCCAAGGACACCGGCCAGTTCGAGCGCACGCTCATCATCGCGGACGAAGGTTCGTTCGTCAGCTACCTCGAGGGCTGCACCGCACCGATGCGCGACGAGAACCAGCTGCACGCCGCCGTCGTCGAGCTGGTGGCGCACGCCGACGCGACGATCAAGTACTCGACGATCCAGAACTGGTACCCGGGCGACAAGGACGGCAAGGGCGGCATCTACAACTTCGTCACCAAGCGCGGGCTGTGCGAGGGGCGCGGGTCGAAGATCACGTGGACCCAGGTGGAAACCGGCTCGGCGATCACGTGGAAATATCCGAGCTGCATCCTCAAGGGTGACAACTCGATCGGTGAGTTCTACTCCGTGGCGACGACCAACAACTGGCAGCAGGCGGACACCGGCACGAAGATGATCCACGTCGGGAAGAACACCCGGAGCACGATCGTTTCGAAGGGCATCTCTGCCGGGCACGGACAGAACACCTACCGCGGCCAGGTGCGGATCGGGAAGAACGCGACCAACGGCCGCAACTATTCGCAGTGCGACTCGCTGCTCATCGGCGACAAGTGCGGCGCGCACACGTTCCCGTATCTCGACATCCGCAACAGCACCGCGAAGGTCGAGCACGAGGCGTCGACGTCGAAAATCGGCGAGGACCAGATTTTCTACTGCCGGCAGCGCGGGCTGACCGCGGAAGATGCCGTCAACATGATCGTCAGCGGCTTCTGCAAGGAAGTGTTCCGGGAGCTGCCGATGGAGTTCGCGGTCGAAGCACAGAAGCTGCTGAGCGTCTCGCTCGAAGGGTCGGTTGGATAAACATGCTTGATATCAAGAATCTTCAGGTCCGGGCGGAGAACAAGGAAATCCTCAAGGGGATCAATCTGCGCGTGAACGCCGGCGAAGTGCACGCGATCATGGGTCCGAACGGGTCGGGCAAGAGCACGCTCGCGCGTGCGCTGTCGGGCCATCCGGAATATCACGTCACCGGCGGCGAGGTCCGGTTCGAAGGGCGCGATCTGCTCGACATGGATCCGGATGAACGGGCGCGCGAAGGCGTCTTCATGGCCTTCCAGTACCCGGTGGAAATCGCTGGCGTGAACAACGCCTACTTCCTCAAGGCGGCGCTGAACGCGAAGCGAAAGCACCACGGCGAGCCGGAGCTCGACGCGATGGAGTTCATGGCGCTGATCAAGTCGAAGTCGTCGCTGCTCGACATCGACCAGAGCATGCTCAGCCGCGCCGTCAACGAAGGCTTTTCCGGCGGCGAGAAGAAGCGCAACGAGATCTTCCAGATGGCGCTGCTCGAGCCCAAGCTCGCGATTCTCGACGAGACCGACTCGGGTCTCGACATCGACGCCCTGAAGCTCGTTGCCACCGGGGTCAACGCCATGCGCGGCCCCGAACGCGCGTTCATCGTCGTCACCCACTACCAGCGGCTGCTCGATTACATCGTCCCGGACCACGTCCACGTGCTCAGCGGCGGGCGGATCGTCCGATCGGGCGGCAAGGAACTGGCGCTGGAGCTCGAGAAGAAGGGCTACGGCTGGATCGAAACCAGCGCGCAGCCGGTTGGAGCGTGAGGGCGATGACGCAGGTAGCCGAAAAGCTTCAACCGTGGCTGGCCGTCACCGACGAGCGGCCGCGCACGGGTCCGCGCTGGCTCCAGGATCTGAGGGACCGGGCCGCGGCGCGGTTCGGTGCGCTCGGGTTCCCCACCGTACGCGACGAAGAGTGGCGGTTCACGAACGTGACGCCGATCGCGGCGACGGAATTCAGGCCGACCGGGGCGGATGCCGCGCAGGCGACCGAGGCCGAACTGGCCGGGTACCTGTATAGCGATGCGGCGGTGCGTGTGGTGATCGTCAACGGCCACTTCGTCCCCGCGCTCTCACGGACCGCGGGCTTGCCGGCGGGCGTGCGCGTGGGCTCGCTGGCCGCCGCCGTGAGCGATCACACCGAAGTCGTCCAGCGCTATCTCGGTCAGCTGGCGGAGTTCGGCAATCGTGCCTTCACGGCGCTCAACACTGCGCTCGCGACCGACGGCGCTTACGTCTACATTCCTGACGGCGTCGTGCTCGAGCAGCCGATCCACCTGCTGTTCGTGACGACCGCATCGCCGACGTCGGGACCAATCCTGGCGAACGCGCGCGCGCTGATCGTTGGCGGCGAACGCAGCCAGGCGCGGATCGTCGAGACCTATGTCGGGCCGCGGGGTGCGTCCTACTTCACGAATGCGGTGACGGAAGTGGTGGCGGGCGAGAATTCCGTCCTCGACCACTACAAGGTGCAGCAGGAAAGCTTCGACGCCTTCCACGTCGCCAGCATGCACGTGCACGCGGCGCGCAGCGCGAACTTCTCCTCGCACTCGTTCTCGCTCGGCGGCCGGCTCGTGCGTAACGACGCCAGCGCGCTGCTCGACGGCGAAGGCGCGGAGTGCACGCTGAACGGGCTCTACGTCGCCGACGGCGACCGGCTGGTCGACAATCACACCACCATCGATCACGCCAAGGCGCATTGCCCGAGCCACGAGATCTACAAGGGCATCCTCGGCGGCCGGGCACGCTCGGTCTTCAACGGCAAGATCATCGTCCGCCAGGACGCCCAGAAGACGGACGCCAAGCAGACGAACCGGGCGCTGCTGCTCTCGGACGAGGCGATGATCAACACCAAGCCGCAGCTCGAGATTTTCGCCGACGACGTGAAGTGCACGCACGGTGCGGCGATCGGCCAGCTCGACGAAGATGCGATCTTCTATCTGCGCGCCCGCGGGCTGACCTACTTCGAGGCGCGGGACATGCTGATCCACGCCTTTGCCGGCGACATCCTCGACCGGGTCAAGATCGAGCCGCTGCGAGTCGCGCTCGAGGCCGAGTTGTACGCGCAGCTGGCCAAGGATCTCGCGGAGCTCGACGCGGCATGACCCCCTCGGCTGCGGCCGTTGCCCGGTCGGCATTCGATGTTCGGAGAGTCCGCGCCGACTTTCCGATCCTGTCGGAGCGTGTCCACGGCAAGCCGCTGGTGTATCTGGACAGCGCGAATACCAGCCAGAAGCCGGTCGCCGTGCTCGAGGCGATGGACGCCTACTATCGGCACGCGAACGCGAACATCCACCGGGCGACGCATCTGCTGAGCGAGCGGGCGACGGCGCTGTACGAAGGCGCGCGCGCCAAGGCGGCGGCGTTCCTCAATGCGCCTGACCCGCGGTCGATCGTGCTGACCAAGGGCACGACCGACGGGATCAACCTCGTGGCGCAGAGCTACGGTCGTTCGACGCTCCGTGCCGGGCGACGAGATCGTCATCTCCTGGCTCGAGCACCACTCGAACATCGTGCCGTGGCAGCTGCTCTGCGAGCAGACCGGAGCGGTGCTGCGCGTCGTGCCGATCAACCCCAGGGGCGAAGTCGAGATGGACGCGTACGCCGCGCTGCTCTCGCCGCGGACGCGGATCGTGGCGATGGGGCACGTCTCGAATGCGCTCGGGACCATCAACCCGGTGCGGGACGTGGTCGAGCAGGCGCACGCGCGTGGCGCGGTCGTCCTGATCGACGGGGCGCAGGCGGCGCCGCATCTCCCGATCGACGTGCAGGCGCTCGACTGCGATTTCTACGTGCTCTCGAGCCACAAGATGTACGGACCCACCGGCGTCGGCGTGCTCTACGGCCGCCCGTCGCTGCTCGAGTCGATGCCGCCTTACCAGGGTGGCGGCGACATGATCCAGTCGGTGACGTTCGAGAAGACGACATACAACGCCGTCCCGTACAAGTTCGAAGCCGGGACACCGAATATCGGCGGCGTCGCCGGGTTCGGCGCCGCGGTCGATTACCTGATGGCGATCGATCGGCAGGCGGCGCTCGCGCACGAGGATGCGGTCCTCGAATACGCCACGGCGCAGGTGCGCGGGATTCCCGGGGCGCGAATCATCGGCGAGGCGCGTCACAAGACCGGCGTGCTGTCGTTCGTGCTCGACGGCGTCCACCCGCACGACGCCGGCACGATCCTGGATCAGCAGGGCGTCGCGGTACGGACCGGTCAGCACTGCGCCCAGCCGGTGATGGACTGCTACCGCATCACCGCCACGATTCGGGCCTCGCTCGGGATCTACAACACGCGCGAGGATATTGACGTCTTGATGAGCGCGCTCGACAAGGTGCGCTCGGTATTCGCGTGATGTCCGAACTGACCGATCTCTACCAGGAAGTGATTCTCGACCACAACCGGAGGCCGAGAAATTTCCGCACGATCGAGGCGCCGAGTCATCACGCCGAGGGCTACAATCCGCTCTGTGGCGACCGCCTCAACCTGTACGTGCAGGTGAGCGGCGATACGATTACGGATGTGGCGTTCGAAGGTTCGGGCTGCGCGATTTCGAAAGCGTCCGCCTCGCTGATGACCGACGCACTGAAGGGAAAGACCGTCGCCGAGGCGAACAGCCTGTTCGAACGATTTCACAAGGTCGTGACGACACCGCCGGATCAGCCGGTCGAGGATCTCGGCAAGCTGTCGGTGCTTGCCGGCGTGCGCGAGTTTCCCGTCCGCGTGAAATGCGCCAGCCTCGCCTGGCACACGCTGAAGGCGGCGCTCGATCGCGAGCAGATCGCGTCGACCGAGTAGTTCGAAAGCACGACACAATGAAGCCCCTGCCCATGATTGCACCGGACCCGATCCCGACGCCTGAGCCGACGCCGCCTACTGCCCTCGAGGCCGATCCCGGTAAGACCGAGGAGTTGCGGCCGGCCATCGTGCAGGCGATATCAACCGTGTTCGACCCGGAGATCCCGGTCAACATCTGGGAGCTCGGCCTGATTTACGACATCGCGGTCGACGCCTCGGGCAACGCCGTCGTCACCATGACGCTGACCGCGCCCGGGTGTCCCGCGGCACAGTCTCTCCCGGTCGAAGTCGCCGCGAAGGTCAAGGCCGTCCCCGGTGTGACCGATGCCAAGGTTGACGTGGTGTGGGAGCCGGGCTGGACGAAGGACCGCATGTCCGACGCGGCCAAGCTGCAACTGGGGATGTGGTAGCCGTAGCCCGTTGCACGTTCGACGTGGCACCTGGCACGTTGGACGTTGCACGACAAGGATCAACTGATGCTGCGACTTTCTAAAAAAGCCGACTACGCGTTGATGGCGCTGAAGCACCTCGCCACGCGCACCGATCTCGAGTCGGCAAGCGCACGCGAGATTGCCGAGGCGTACGACATCCCGGTCGAGCTCATGGCCAAGGTCCTGCAACGCCTCGCCCGGCGAGGGCTGCTGTCGTCGCATCAGGGCACGCGCGGCGGTTACCGGCTGGCGAAGGCGCCGAGCGCGATCTCGGTCGCCGACATCATCCAGGCCATCGATGGCCCGCTCACGGTGACCGCGTGCTCGACCGAAGCCGAGAATTGTGGCCAGTACTCGAAGTGCAGTGTCCGCGATCCGCTGTGGCGCATCAAGGATCGCATCCTTGCGGCGCTCGCGACCTGCTCGCTGCAGGAAGTGTCGGCGGAAGCACCCGCCGAAGAGGCGGCGCTGCCGCTCGCGTTCACCAAAACGTCGCGCTGACATGACCGCGCGTCCCGTGTACCTCGACTTCCACGCCACCACACCCGTGGATCCGCGCGTCCTCGAGGCGATGCTGCCGTACTTCACCGAGCACTTCGGCAATCCGGCCAGCCGGCAGCATGCCTACGGCTGGGACGCGCAGAAGGCCGTCGAGACCGCGCGCCAGCAGGTCGCGGCGCTCATCGGAGCGTCAGCGCAGGAGGTCGTCTTCACCAGCGGGGCCACCGAATCGAACAACCTCGCCATCAAGGGCGTCGCACACGCCCTCCGCGACCGCGGCGATCACATCATCACCGTGACGACCGAGCACAAATCGGTGCTCGACTCGTGCAAGCGGCTCGAGCGCGAGGGCTGCCGGGTGACCAGGCTGGGGGTCGACGCACAGGGCTTCATCGACCTCGACGAGCTGAAGGCTGCGATCACCGAACGCACGGTCCTCGTCTCGGTGATGGCGGCAAACAACGAGATCGGCGTGCTGCAGCCGCTCGGAGAAATTGGCGCCATCACGCAGGCGCGCGGCGTCCTCCTGCACACCGACGCAGCCCAGGCGGCGGGCAAGATTCCCCTCGACGTGAACCAGCTTGGGGTCGATCTCCTGTCGCTCACCGGGCACAAGTACTACGGACCCAAGGGTGCAGGCGCTCTCTACGTGCGCCGCCGCAAACCGAAGCTGGCGCTCTCCTGCCAGATCGACGGCGGCGGACACGAGAACGGCCTCCGGTCAGGGACGCTGAACGTTCCCGGCATCGTCGGATTGGGCCACGCCGCGGAGATTTGCCGTGAGTGCATGCCGGCCGAGCGAACGCGCCTCGCTGCGCTGCGCGATCGGCTGCTTGCCGGCCTTCAGCGCGAGGTCGCCGGCGTGCGGATGAACGGGCCCGCGGCCGACCGACGCCTGCCGCACAACCTCCACGTCAGCTTCGACGATGTCGAAGGGGAGGCGCTCGTGATGGCGCTCGGGGATCTTGCCGTGTCGACCGGATCCGCGTGCAGTTCAGGCAGCCAGGCCCCGTCCCACGTGCTCCAGGCGATCGGTGCGACCGGCGAACGCGCCGGCGCCTCCATCCGCTTCGGCCTCGGCAGGACAACCACAGGCGCCGAGATCGACTTCGCCATCGATCGCGTCAGTACCGTTGTCCGCTCGCTCCAGAGCACGAGGGCGTAACCGCCCACCAGGTACCGTCAAAAAAGATTGATCATGAGCGAAACGCGCATCACCGTTGCCCACAGTCCTGATTCCGACGACGCCTTCATGTTCTTCGGTCTTGCGAGCGGGAACGTCGACACCGGCGGCATCGTCGTCGAGCAGGTGCTCAAGGACATCGAGTCGCTCAATCGCGCGGCCTTCGACGGTCAGTACGAAGTCACCGCGGTGTCTTTCCACGCGTACGCGCATCTCGTCGACAAGTACGCGCTGCTGCCGCACGGCGCCAGCATGGGCGACAAGTACGGGCCGATCGTGGTGGCGCCGCAACATGCGGGTCCGGCGGGGGTAAAGGGCAGCCGCATCGCCATTCCCGGCACATTGACGACGGCGTACCTGGCGCTGCGCATCTACGAGCCGGATTTTCAGTTCGTTGTCGTCCCGTTCGACGAGATCCAGCAGGCGGTGCTCGACGGAAAGGCGGAGGCCGGCCTGCTGATTCACGAAGGGCAGCTGACGTACCACGACGAGGGACTCAGGAAGATTGTCGACCTGGGCGAGTGGTGGTCGACGCGTACCGCCGGTCTCCCGCTGCCGCTCGGCGGCAATGTGATCAGGCGCGATCTCGGGCCCGAGATGATTGCGAAGGTCTCGAAGATGCTGCACGACAGCATCGCGTATGCGCTGTCACACCGGGAACAGGCAGTGGAGTACGCACTCCAGTTCGGCCGCGGCCTCGATCGCGGCAAGACCGACAAGTTCGTCGGCATGTACGTCAACGATCTCACGCTCGCTTACGGTGAGCGCGGCCGCCTCGGCCTCGAACGGCTGATGGCCGATGCATTCGAGTGCGGCCTGATTCCGCAGCGCGTCCAGGTGGAGTTTGCGGCATAGCTCAAAGCTGTCAGCTATCAGTTTTCAGCTCAGGTCTAAGAACTCCCAGTAACCAGTCGCCAGTTCGAGTAACCAGTCACCAGTTCCCAGTAACCAGTGTCAGAAGGCGAACGACTGGTAACTGGATACTGGTAACTTCACACCGGAGATCGGACTTGGAAGTCACCAGTAACCAGTTTCCACTACATGGGTAACCGTTCGACAGCGAAAGGAACTGGGAACTGGAGACTGGAAAACAAGATGAGACCTAATCTCTAACTACGTTTCCATTTCCCCCCGGTTCAATCTCCCGCCCGGTTTTTCCTGCCAGTAAATCGACCGACAGCTCAACCGCCCTCCGTGGCAGTTCGGTTGCATTTCATTCCTGCGAAGGAGTCCTGATGAGCAACGATATCGACAAGCTGTACGAAAAGATTGACGAACTCGAAATCGCGATGATGACGACGAGACGCCAGGATGGGCACCTCGTATCGCGGGCGATGGCGAACCAGAAGCACGCGCCGGGTGCGGACCTGTGGTTTGTGACGGTGGAAGGCAGTGGCAAGCTGGAGGACCTCGCGCACGACCCGCACGTGAACGTCGGTTACTACAAGGACCGGACGCGCGAGTGGGTGTCGGTTGCCGGCATCGCAAAGATCTCGCGGGACCGCGCGCTCATTCATCGTCTCTACGCCGAGGACTGGCGCGCGTGGTTCGCGCACGCCGGGGACCCGCGTCACGGCACGCCTGACGATCCGCGCATGGTGCTGGTCGGTGTCGACGTGCACTCGGCGACATTTCTCGAGGTGAACAAGCCCCAGCCCGTCGTCCTGTTCGAAGTCGCGAAGGCGTGGGTGACTGGCAGCGCGCCGGACATCGGCGAGATGCACGAGGTCGGACCGGGTGCAGCCACCCGGCAGGATCGCTGAGAACCCGGAACCCGGCAATCGAACCGGAACCTGGAACCCGGAACCCGGAACCCGGAACCCGGAACGAGGCGCCACTCAGCGCGAGAACGCTTCGGGGTGGATGGTCCGCCCGAGGATCTCCACGACTTCGCCGACCCGTGGGCCGGCGATGCTCATGCGCTGATCCGAGAACAGGAACAGACGCTTCGTTCGCACCGCGGGGAGAGCGGCAAGGGTGTTCCAGGAGGCGAGCTCGCGGCGACGGTCGGCCTCCGTCGCCACCGAAGAGCGCAGCTCGATAATGATTTCGGGACGGCGTGCGAGGATCAGCTCGGAGGTCGCCTGGACCGCCTGGCGCTTCACGTCCGCGAATGTGTTGGCGCCGCCCGCGGCGTCGAGCATGTCGTGGATGAATCCGATGCCGCCGCTGGCATAGATGCCGCGCAGCGTGAACGCCTCTCGTTCGAAGACGACCAGGGTCGGGATCTTGCGCGCGCCGGCGACGCGACGCCGGACCGCCGCCACTTTCCGATCGATCTTTTCGGCGAGCTGGACGGCGACCGCCTCGTGGCCGACGCGCCTGCCTACTTCCTTGATCGTTGAGGTGACGTCCGCAAGTCCCGCGTGGCTGTAGACGTAGGTCGGGATGTGCGCGCGTTCGAGCTGCGCCCGGAGATCGGCCTGGCTCGCGTAGACGATGACGAGATCCGGCCGGAGCGAGAGAATTCGCTCCACGTCAGGATCCAGCAGCGCCCCTACCCGCTGGAGCTTTGCCACCTCGGGAGGGTAGTTGTCAAAGCTGCTGACCGCGACGACCTGGGCACCCGCCCCGACGGCGAACAGCGTTTCGGTCACCGGCGGGATCAGCGAAATGATTCGCTTCGGTGCGGCAGCCGGCGCAACGACCGCTTTCGGCTGCGCCGGTGCCTGCAGCGGAGGCCGCGCAGTCGACCCACTCCCCGCCGCCACCAGAAGAATTGCAACGATCGATGCGAGCGCTCTCATGACCTCCTCACGAGCAGCCACAGGAAGAACGGGCCGCCGATGAGCGCGGTAATCACGCCCACCGGTAGTTCGATCGGCGACAGCGCCGTCCGCGCGATCACGTCGCACCCGATCAGAAAGGCGGCGCCGAACAGCGCCGAGGCTGGCAACACGACACGGTGATCCGACCCCACCATCAGTCGAACGAGGTGGGGGATGATGATCCCGACAAATCCCACGGGGCCGCCGACGGAGACGGCGGCGCCGGTGGCGAGCGACGCGCTGATGAACGCGGCTCGCTGCGCCCGGGTCACGTCGATGCCGCGAGTCGCAGCACTCTCAGCACCCACGCTCAGCAGGTTCAACGGGCGGGCGAGCCACGCAAACACACCGAACGACACCGCGACCAGCGGCAACGCGGTCACGAGCGGCTCGTAGCTGCTGACGTCGAGATCCCCCATGAGCCAGCGAAGAATGCGGTAGGTCTGCGAAAAGTCGGCGAAGTACTGGACGAACAGAATCAGGGCCGAAAAAAACGCGTTCATCGTCACGCCCGCGAGCAGCAGTACGTTGGTCGACAGGCCGCCATGGCGTGCACGGGCCAGCACGTAGACGATCCCCACCGCGGCGAGCGATCCGACGAAGCTGGCCGCCGGCGCGGCCGGGATCCCCGCCCATGCGAACGACCAGTTGAATGTAATTGCGAGCATCGCGCCAAGGGCGGCGCCCGCCGACACGCCGAGGGTGAACGGTGTGGCGAGCGGATTCCGAAGCAGGCCCTGGAAGACGACGCCAGCGCAGGCGAGCATCGATCCCACCAGTGCCCCGGCCAGTGTGCGCGGCAGGCGCGCCACGAAGAAGATTTGCGCGTCGACGTTGTCGGCAAACGGAATTGCGCTGTCGAACGCGCGGCGCAGGCTGATGTGCGTCGAGCCGACCAGCGGACCGCCGAGCACAGACGCGGCCGTCAGCGCGGCGAACCAGGGCAGCGTCGTCCACAGTCGTCGGCCCAGGGGCGCCGCAGTCATCGGCCGGGCCCGTCACTGACGCGGTGCATCGGGATCACGACCAGCCGTCCGGATGTCGCATGATGCGTCACGTCCGCCTCGACGCCGTAGAGGGCACGGATGTGCTCGGGTGTGAGGACCTCCCTCGTCGCTCCAGCAGCGAGGACCGCGCCTTCCTTCAAGAGCACGAGCGTCCGGCAGACACTCGCGGCAAAATTGAGATCGTGTGTCGACACCGCGATGGCCATCGGCCTGCGCCGCTGCAGATCGATGAGAAGGGAGGCGAGTTCCAGCTGGTACGAAAGGTCCAGGGCGACCGTGGGCTCATCGAGCAGCAGCACGCCGTCTTCAGCAGCACCCGCGATCTGTGCCAATGCCGCTGCGATGATGACGCGCTGTTTTTCGCCGCCGCTCAAGGTGGCGAAGCCGCGGTGCTCGAGCGGGAGCGTGCCGGTTGCGGCCAGCGACTCGCGCGCAATCGCGAAGTCCGCCGGGCCTTCGATTTCGAGCGTGCCGAGGTGGGGATACCGCCCCATGAGGACGACTTCGAGCACGCTGTAATCGAACGCCAGGTGCGTTTCCTGCGGCACGACGGCCATCCGCCGGGCCAGTGCCGGGCGCGACGCATGCGCCATGTCGAATTCGTCGAGCAGTACCCGACCGCTGGTTGGCCGCAGCAATCCAGCCAGCACGCGCAGCAAGGTGGTCTTCCCGGAGCCGTTCGGACCGAGGATGCCGACGAACCCGTTTGCCGGCACGCCCATGGTCACGCCGCGGAGCACGGCGGCCGATCCGTACGAGAAGAAAACGTCAGCGGCTTGCAGCAATCCGCAGCCCTGCCATGAACCCGCGCGGAAGCGCGGGGAACCCGTAGACCTCTTCGTACGATGCGGTCGAACAGGTTCTCGATCCGTCCGAACAGTTCGAGCTGCCGGGTCAGCTTTACCGAGGCGCCGGCATTCCAGACTGCGTAACCGGCGGCATCGAACAGCCCGCCGAACGTTCCAAACGACGGTTCAACCGCGAGCACGCGGCCCCGCCCTCCGCTCCTCGTCCACGCGGTCCATCGTCCGTGCGTGGCGCTCGCATCCATCGCCCACTGGTTCCGCGGCCGCTGGAGGAGCGGCTGGCCGGCGTGGAACGGTGGCGGCGCTGACCCTGCCCGATCGACGTTCAGAATCTCGCTGTCAAGGAAGGTATAGCTGACGCGGGCCTGGAGGTCGACGGCACCGGCGCGCTGGCGGAGCGTGGTGGCGAGTTCCAGGCCACGGGCACGCGCGTTCGAAATGTTGTCGGTACGATAACGGCTCGAGCCTGAGAACCGTCCGACAGCGACGATGAGGTCATCGAACGTGTTCCAGAAGTACGTGGCCTCGACCAGCGCGCGTCCGGTGGCGAATGACTGATCGACGCCGGCTTCTACGCTCCGACTGCGCTCCGGCTTGAGCGACGGGTTGTCGGTGAAGGCGATGTCGAAGCCGTCCGGGGGCTTGATCCCCGTGCCTGCCGCGGCTCGAATTCGTGTCTGGGTTCCAGGCGTCGATCGAAGGTAGTAAGAGCCTGTGAGCCGCGGGTTCACCGACACGAGACTGTCGGCCGGCATGGCCGGTCGCGGGCTGAACGGATCGTTCAAGGGCGCGACCTCGTCACGTCCGATGTCTTCGAGGCGGACGCCGCCGGTCACGAAGATCCGCTCGGACGGGCTCCAGCGGGCTTCGCCGAAGTAGCCGGCGACCCGCCGCTTCACCGGAATCGGCCCGCTGTCTGCGGCGATGTAGGTGCTGGTCACCTTCTCACGCTGAAGCTCGAGGCCGGCGGACACGTCGAGCCCGGCCCTTACGCTGATGTCGGTCTGTGCCCGTCCAGAGAGGCGGCTCGACCCCGAGTCCGACAGGCTCGATCCTGTGGGCGAAAACGATGACGCGGCGACGAACTGGGCGTCGGTCGTATTCCACGTGACCTGCCCGTGCGTGCGGACGCGTGCGCCCATCGGCACCGACGCACCGAGTGAGGCTCCCCATCGGTCGTCCGTGCCGCGCGATATCGTGTCGACACCGGTGAAGTTGCCGGCAGGATTGGATCCGAACGGACCCGGGAAGCCGCGGTCGTCGTGTTCGAACCGGATCTCGCCGCGCACTGTCGCGCCCGCGGCACCGCGCCAGCCGGCGTTGCCCCCCGCGTCCGTTCGCTCGTACGCATCGTTCTCGACTCGCTCACCCGCGCTCGTTGTCCGGCCGTTCCATCCGTCGGTCGACAGGCGATCCGCGCCGGCACCCCAGAACCACGGGCCTGCCGTTCCGGCGGAACTGGCGGCAACGCGAGTGGTGCCGAACGTTCCCGCCTCGATCGACGCGTCACCCCGAACAGGTCCACCGCTCCTGGTCACGATCCGGACGACCGCCCCGATCGCGTTGGATCCGTAGAGTGCGCTCTGCGGGCCGCGCACGACTTCGATGCGGTCGATGTTCGTGGGGGAGAGATGGGCCAGATCGAAACCGCCGCCGAACGCATTCAGCTCGATGCCGTCGAGAAACACGAGGGTGTAGTCCGACTCGCCGCCACGCGGAAAGATCGCCGTCAGCGATCCCGGTCCGCCCGATTGCGCAATCGTCAGCCCGGGCACGTGCCGCAACGCCTCTGTGACTGTCGTCACCTGCTGCGCCTGCAGCTCGGCGCCCGAGATGACGGTGATCGACGAGGAGACGCGCGACAGCGGGATCTCGACCTGCGAAGCGGACACGACCAGGGATTCGGAGACGGCGCTGATCTGCAGCGGCACGGACCCGAGGTCCCGCGGCTCAGCCGCACCATCGACGACGATGCTGCCCGCACGAAAGCCGTCGAGCGCCACACGGAGCTCGAACCGGCCGGCGTCCGGCATCACAAGGTTGAATTCGCCGCTTGCGCTGCTGACGGTGCTGCGCACGGCGCCACCGTCGCCAACGAGCAGCACCTGTGCGCCGGCCACCGCACGGCCCTCGGGATCGACGATGCGGCCGGTCACGGGCCCGGCGTACACAGCAGCCGCCGCGCTCAGAGAAATGGAAAGACAGGTGAGGACGTAAAAAACGGATCGCGATCGCACGGAGCTCCTTTTCGGCGTGGAACGCGCCGATGCCTCTACGAGGCGCAAAAGGACGAGCCCGGCGTCGAATATCCTGGCTTGCGGATCCTCACGTGCATCCCGAACCTTCCCACGAAGAAAGCTCCTTCGCAGTGGTTACCGGCCAATCCGGCTGGGGGATGCAGCTCCCCGCTTACAGTGGCGGCACCGCGTGGGATTTGCACCCACTTCGCGCGACCGCCGGGCAGAACCGGTGAATGCGAGTCACCGGTTCGAGCGTCAGTTGTCCGGTGAGTATATCGCAGTCGCCCGCGGCAGCGGTCTTCCGCCTGAAGGCGGAAGCTACAGGCCGCAGCGTTGGCCCCGACGCTTTGGCAGCTTGCCCGCTTGGCTGTAAGATGAAGTGTTTGCAGGTGTTGAGCGCTGGCATACAGGCGGGATCGCCTCGTCGCTGCCGCTCGCACCCGCCCAGGGCCACGGGAGACTGATGACCAAGAGCTCCGCTGTCAATGTGCCGGTCGCCGCCTCCGGGCAGTCGTCAACGGCCGGCGGTTTCGTCGTGCACGCCGACACTCTGGCGGTCCAGACCGACGAACGCATCGAGCTGATTGACGTGACCGACCGGATTGGCGCGATTGTGGCTGGATCCGGGGTCCGTGAGGGCCTCGTCAGCCTCTGGTCGATGCACACCACGCTCTCGGTTTTCATGAACGAATCGCAGCTGGCGCTCCATGCCGATATCAAGCGGCTGCTCGAGCAGATCGTGGACCGCGATGCGGACTGGAAGCACAACGATCCCGAGCACTCCGACTGCGACCGCTTCAACGCGGACGCGCACCTGCGCGCCATGCTGCTCGGCCACAGCCTGTCGCTTCAAGTGAGCGGGGCAAAGCTCGTGCTCGGGCAGTGGCAGCGTGTCCTCGTCGCCGAGCTCGACGGACCGCGGGCGCGCACGGTCCGCGTGCAGATTATGGGGATTGCCTAGGCACGTGCTACGTGCTACGTGCCACGTGCCGTCGTAGCTTCCGCCTTCAGGCGGGAAGTGTGGCAGTGCAACGTGCGACGTGCTACATGCCACGGGCCGTCGTAGCTTCCGCCTTCAGGCGGAAGTCGGCAGTGGAACAGGCGACGTGCGGGAGAAAAGATGAGCAGGACACGCGTAATCGCCGCCGGCCTCTCGGATATCGCCGAGAAGCTCGACGCCTCCGAGCGCCTGGCGTTCGAGGATGGCGTGCGGCTGTTTGCGTGTCCGGATCTGCTCGCGCTCGGCTGGCTGGCAAACCGTGAGCGCGAAAAGCGGCACGGCGCGCGCACGTACTACAACTTCAACATCAGGGTCGAAGCGACGAACGTCTGCGTCGCGAGTTGCCTGTTCTGTTCGTTCGCGCGGTTGAAGCCGGGCGATCCCGGTTCGTACACCATGTCGCTCGAGCAGACGTGGGACAAGCTCCGGAGCCGCGCCACGCAGCCCCTCACCGAGATCCATGTCGTCAACGGCCTCCACCCCGAGCTGCCGTTCGATTACTACCTGGACATGCTGCGCGGGTTCAAACGCATCCGACCCGGCATCCATCTCAAGTGCTTCACCGCGGTGGAGATCGCATTCTTCGCCGATCTCTACGGCATGACCGACGAACGCATCCTGCGCGAGCTGCAGGGCGCCGGCCTCGACTCACTGCCGGGCGGAGGCGCCGAGATTTTCGCCGAACGCGTGCGAAAGAAGATCTGTCACGACAAGTGCGGCGCGGATCGCTATCTCGAGATCCATCGCCTGGCCCACGGCCTCGGGATGCGCACCAATGTGACGATGCTGTATGGGCACATCGAGACGGTGGAGGAGCGCATCGATCACATGCTGCGCGCGCGCATGCTGCAGGACGACACTGGCGGGTTCCAGGCCTTCATCCCGCTTGCGTTCCATCCCGACAACAACCAGATGCGCAAGCTCCCCGCGCCGAGCGCCACCGAGACGCTGCGCGTCCATGCGGTCGCACGACTCATGCTCGACAACATCGCCCACGTGAAGGGATTCTGGATTGCCACCGGCGTCGAAGTCGCACAGCTCGCGCTGTGGTTCGGCGTCGACGACCTCGACGGGACGGTGCAGGAAGAGAAGATTTACCACATGGCCGGCGCGGTCACGCCGGAGGCGATGACCACCGCGGCCATCCGGCGGCTCATCCGAACCGCCGGCCGTGAGCCGGTCGAACGCGACACGCTCTACAACGTCGTCACCGGGCCAGAGGCCCCCGACGAGGTTGGCGCGCTGGTACAATAAGGGAAGTGCGCGGGTCATCTTCCGGCTGAAGGCGGAAGCCACAAGAGCGGGACCTGAGGCGCAAACGGCAAGCTGTAACGCCTGGAACCGGCCCTGATATGGACATCAAACTCCTCACGGACGTCGAGAAGGCGAGCATCGGTGAGCGGCAGCCGCTTCCTGAGCGTTATCTCCGGCTGTCGGACGATGAGATGGATGCGAGGATCGCGGCGGCCAAACGCCAGCTGGGCGACCGCGTCGTGATCCTCGGGCATCACTACCAGCGCGACGAGGTGATCAAGTTCGCCGACTACATCGGCGACTCACTGAAGCTCTCGCGCGCCGCGGCCAGTCGCGGCACCGCCGAGTTCATCATCTTCTGCGGCGTGCACTTCATGGCCGAAAGCGCGGACATTCTTCGTGGGCCGCACCAGAAGGTGCTGCTGCCGGACCTCGCTGCCGGCTGCTCGATGGCCGACATGGCCGCCCCCGATCAGCTCGAGGTGTGCTGGCGCGAGCTCGGCGAAATGGGCGTGCGAACCGACGCAGTCGAGAATGGGCGAGCGGGTGTCATCCCCGTCACCTACATCAACTCGACCGCCGGCGTGAAATCGTTCGTCGGCACGCATGGCGGCATCGTCTGCACGTCGACCAATGCGGCCGGCGTGATGACGTGGGCGTGGGAACGCGGCGAAAAGCTGCTGATGCTCCCCGACCAGCATCTTGGCCGCAACACCGCCTACAAGATGGGTGTGCCGCTCGACCAGATGGTGGTGTGGGACCCCGACGAGGTCTGGGGCGGGCTCACGCGGGAGCAGGTCGCCAACGCCAAGTTGATCCTCTGGAAAGGGTTCTGCTCCGTCCACACGCGCTTTACCGTCGCGCAGATCGACGCCTTCCGCAAGCAATACCCGGGCGGGCAGGTGATCGCGCATCCCGAATGCACGTTCGACGTCGTCCAGGCGGCCGATCGCTCGGGATCGACCGAGCACATCATCAACACCGTCAAGGCGAGTCCGAAAGGAACGGTGTGGGCGGTTGCGACCGAGGTTCACCTGGTGAACCGGTTGCGCCACGAGGTTGCCGACAATCAGACCGTGGTCACGCTGGATCCATTCGGCTGCCTCTGCTCGACCATGTTCCGCGTTTCCCCCAACCATCTCCTGTGGATCCTCGAAGGGCTGCTCGAGGGCCAGGTGCACAACCAAATCGTCGTACCCGAAGACCAGAAGCGCGGCGCCAGGCTGGCGCTCGATCGCATGCTGGAAGTCAGAAGTTAAGGAGACAGAAATGGCGCATGAAGTTCCACCACTCCCCTATGATTACGCGGCGCTCGAACCGCACATCGACGAACAGACGATGCGGATTCATCACGACAAGCATCACGCTGCGTACGTGACGAACCTGAATGCCGCGCTGGAGAAGTATCCGGAGCTTCAGAAGAAGAGCGTCGACGATCTGATTCGCGGCATCAACACGGTGCCCGAGGACATTCGCACCGCGGTGCGGAACAACGGCGGCGGCCACGTGAATCACACGATGTTCTGGCAGATCATGGGGCCGGGCAAGGGCGGGGCGCCGTCCGGTGCCGTTGGCGACGCGATCAAGTCGTCGTTCGGCAGCATCGACGCGTTCAAGGAACAGTTCGCCAAGGCCGGCGTGACCCGGTTCGGCAGTGGCTGGGCGTGGCTCATCGACGCCGGCGGCAAGCTCGTGATCGAGAGCACGCCGAACCAGGACAGCCCGCTGATGGAAGGCAAGAAGCCGATCCTCGGCCTCGACGTGTGGGAACACGCCTACTACCTCAAGTACCAGAACCGCCGCCCCGATTACATCGGCGCGTGGTGGAACGTCGTCAACTGGGACGAAGTGAACAAGCGATTCGGAAAGTAAGTTCCAACGGCTGAAGTTCGAAGGCTGCACGTTCGCCTTCGGCTTCAGCCTTCGTTCCCACCTGCAGCCTCAGCCCTCGATCTCCAGCCGGTCGATCGCCGCCATGATTTCGGCGTGCGTCGGGAACTCGTGCTGTCGCTCCGCGACGAACGAGTACGAACCGAACCTGACCGATCGATCAGGAACAGCGCCGGCCGTGGCGATGTTCCAGGCGGCGAGTCCGACAGCGTGCCAGACGCCGTACGCCTTGAGCACGTCCCGCGACTCGTCCACCAGGATGTTGAACGGGAGACCCGTTTCTTCGATGTACGCACGCACAGCGTCAGACGACTGCGCGACGACGGCGACGATTTGAACGCCGCGTTCGGCGTAAGCGGGGGAGTTGTGTGCCAGTTCACCGAACCGGCGGCGGCAGTTGGGTCACCAGGTGCCGCGATGGAACGCGAGCAGCACCGGTCCCTTCTGCAGGAACTGCGCGAGCGATCGCGGGTCGCCTTTCTGCGTCGGCAGCTCGAACGGTGGCGCGGTCTGCAGCGATGAAGGTTTGGACATCAGAACAACTTTACTTCCACGATCTCGCCGGCTTCGACGATGTCCGTCTGGGCCGGGATCTCGATGTATCCGTCCGCATGCGCCATGCTGGTGATGTCTCCCGACGCCTTGAATGCGGGCGTGGCGGCGCCGTCGGCGATGCGCACCGTGTAGAACTGATGCCGTCCGGTCGTCGACACGATCCGCCGCGCGAGCGGCATGCGCATGCTCGTCGGGCGATGCTCCGGAAGACGGGCAACGAGCCGGAGGAGCGGCATGAGCAAGAGGTATGCGTTCGAGAGGCACGACGTCGGGTAACCCGGCATGCCGAACACCGGCGTTCGTCCGACCCTGCCGAACACCATCGGCTTTCCGGGCTTGACCGCGATCCCGTGAAAGAGGACCTCTCCCGCTGCCTTCAGCGCATCGAGGAGCAGATCGCGTTCGCCGACTGAGCTGCCGCCGGAAAAAACGACGATGTCTTCCGCCGCCGCGCGCCGGAGCGCATCCGAGAGCGCGCTGAGGTCGTCGGGCGTTGTGCCACCCGGGACTGGCACGCCGCCATGCTCACGAATGATCGACGACAGGGTGAACTGGTTGATGTCGTAAATCTGGCCGGGCCGGAGTGGGTGTCCCGGCTCCACGATTTCGTTGCCGGTCGATAGAATCGCCACGCGCGGGCGGGCGAAGACGTCGACCTCCGATATTCCAGTCGCCGCCAGTGCGCCGATTCTGCTCGGGTTCAAAAGCTGTCCGCTCGCGAGAATGAGCTGCCCGGCGGCGATGTCGGCGGCGCGCGGACCGACGTGCTGCCGCGGATAGACCGGAGTGAATATCCGGATGCCGCCATCATCCGCCTTCTCGGTTTCCTCCACCATCACGACCGCATCTGCCCCATCGGGCATCGGTGCGCCGGTCGCGATCTCGATGCATTCGCCGGTCGCGAGCCGCTGCGACGGCACCTGCCCGGTGTAGACCGTCTCGATGCAGCGAAGGACGCGGGCATCGTACCGGCCCGCACCGAACGTGTCCTGCGCGATGACCGCGTAGCCGTCCATCGCCGCGCGATCGAACGGCGGGACATCCTGAGCCGACACGACGTCTCCCGCGAGGACCCGATTGCCGGCATCGCGGAGGGTCACCCGCTCGGTGCGGTCGATTGGGACGGCTGCCGCCGTCAGCACAGCGCGTGCCTCTTCGAGCGGGATCGTCTCGCGGATAGGCCGCATCGTCGTCACCGCTCGAGCTCCCTGACGACGTGTCCGATCTCCGGGAGGATCAGCTTCGTGAGCGCGAGGCGGACGGCTTGTTCAGAGCCGGGGAGTGCGAAGACCGCGGTGCGGCCGATTGACCCGGCCGTGGCGCGGCTCAGCATCGCGGCGGATCCGACCTGTTCGTAGCTGAGGACACGGAACAGCTCGCCGAAACCGTCGAGCGTCTTGTCGAGCAGCGACGTGATTGCCTCGTAGGTGCTGTCGCGCGACGTGATACCGGTTCCTCCCGTGGTCACGATCACCTGCGCGATTGCGGTCTGCGCGGTCACCGCAGTTCGCACATCAGCAGGGTCGTCGCGGACGATCTGACGGCCGACGATCTCGTGCCCGGCGCCTTCGAGCGCCGCCGCGATCGCCGCGCCGCTGCGATCGGACGCCGCCGTTCGCGTGTCGCTGATCGTGAGGACGAAACAGCGGACGCTCTTCGGTGCATCCTTGCGGTGCAGTTCGGTCGACACCGACGGACTCAGACGGCGACGGGCTGCTCGAGGCAGGCGAACACTTCGCGGTAGAACGCGGGGTGCTCCTTCCATGTCGGTGCTGACACCAGCCGTCCATCGCGGACGCTGTCAGCGGTCACGTATCGCCCGCCCGCAGCTTCGGCCTCGAGGCGGACGTGCTCGTAGCAGGTCACGCGCTTGCCCTGGAGCAGCCCGGCGGCGGCAACGAGCTGGACGCCATGGCAGATGGCGAAGATCCATTTGCCCGCCGCGTCGAACTCGCGCAGGATCGCCAGGACGCGTGGATCGTTGCGCAGGTATTCGGGCGCGCGGCCGCCGATGCACATCACGGCGGTGTAGTCGGCAACGTTGACGTCCTTGAACGTCAGGTTCGATTCGAGGACGTATCCGGGCATTTCCTTGTAGGTATCCCAGCCGGGCTCGAAGTCGTGCATCACCAGGTTGAGCCGCCGCTTCGAGGGGGCCGCGATCCGCGCCTCGTAGCCAGCCTCCTGGAATCGGTGGAGCGCGTACAGCACCTCGTAGCTCTCGCCGCCGTCGCCGGTAATGATCAGAATGCTTTTGGTCATGGTCATGTCCGCCCTTCGGTTTGGCCGAGCGTTCATTATGTGGCAGCCCGAGGTGATATAATCCATTACTTCCCGCTCAGGCGGGTTGGGGCTCCGAGAGGGGCGTCAGCCGTAGAGCGCGCCCTTAGCTCAGTTGGATAGAGCGTCTGGCTACGAACCAGGAGGTCGCAAGTTCGAGTCTTGCAGGGCGCACCAACCTTCGCTCCGGATCCACACGAAGGTTGCCCGCCGTAGCCTTGGCGGAGGCGGGCCGTCTGCTCCGGGGGGCTACGGCTGGCTGCCACGCCCACTTCCCGCTATTCCAACTAACACCTTTCGCAGCTCCTCATCCGTGATGCGCTGCGTCGTCTTGATGTCGGAGTGCCGATCGTGCTGGGACCCATCGGCGGCGGGTCGAGGACCCGTCGGCGATCGGCCCAGACCTGTACCTCAATTTATCGGTCCACGTTTTCCAGCATCCAGATGTTGCCCGTGACTGCCGCCATGGTGAGTACAACGCGGCGAGGCGACATTCCCAGCTCGCCGACGTTACCGCTCGCGTCGGGAGAGATCGCCAGCCGCGGGGAGTCAAACTTCGTGATTGCGAATGGTGCGCCGATGGGCCGACCGCGGTCGGGATCAAATCTGATGCCCCAGAGGTTGAAGAATGGGGAGTCCTTATTCGAGACAAAGTACAACGTCCTGCCGTCCGGTGCCCAGCGAGGCTGCTCCGCCCAGAAATCGCCGCCGGCGACGCGAGTCCACTCTGCGACCGGAGCGCCGGGAGCCGCGACGTGGATCGCCCAAGGCCCCGTGTCGTCCGTTACCATCCGCGCACTGAAGCTCAACCAACGGCCGTTCGGCGAGAAGTGTCCTTGCCCCAGCCTTCTCTCAGAATCGGCGATGACTACCTTGTCGGTTTCAGAGGACGAGGAGGGAGACACCGGCCGGGTTGCCAATTTGGCAACACCGGTATAGAGCGGCGCGTAATACGATCCGAGGATAGACCTGCCGTCCGATGTCCAGTCGCTGGGAATGAGGATCGATTCCGCGCTCCACCGCCGGATGATTAACTCGGGCCCCTTGACCTCGCGGACCGCAAGCGCCCATTCCCCCGGAGGCGGCCGATCGGGCCGGCTCAGTAGGTACGCCAACGTTCGACTGTCAGTCGACCACGCACCAGGTAACGCGTCGAGAGCGAACAGCTCGGTCGTACTCGAATCGATGTCGGTCAACAACATCTCGACGCTTCGGCGCCCAGCGCGTCGCAGTGAATACGCGGCGTACCGGCCGTCGGGCGAGAGCGCGGCAACATCGACGCTACCTTCTTCCGGCGTCAGGGGCTCACCCTTGCCACCGATCCGGCCAGCCCTTGCGTCGAACGGGAATGCCCACAGGCGCGTCGATCGGCGCTGCACGGTGAACGCGAGGTGGCTGCCGTCTCGAGAGATCGCCGCGGCGGCATCTGGCCCCGAGCCTGTCGTCAACCGTTCAGCAGTCAGCCACTCGAGGGTTGCGGGATCGACACGCACTCTCCAGACGTTCCGCACTTCATTCAAAATCGCCTCGAGATAGATGGCCGTGCCTGTCGCGTTCCATTGAAACCGTGCGACGCGGGTCCCTTCGTTGGTCCACTGCAGAGGGAGGTTGGTCGCGAGCTTGGACGACACGACTTGCCGGCCATCGCGTGACACCGTGTAGAAGCCGAACCGGGTGTTTGCATGGAGGCCCATGACCGACATCCGCCCGTCTGGGTGCGGCGCAATCCAGGTCCAGGATCCTCCGCGGAGGAAATTCTGTAAGAGACTGCGCGGCGGCTCGCCTCCGTCCGGAGACACGCCATAGAGCGCTGAATGTCTCTCGAAGAGGCCGGTCCGAAACAGGATTTCCGATCCGTCCGGCGACCACACCGGGAAGGTGCCGAATGAAGTAAGCCGTCGTTCCGCGCCTCCTTGTGCTGGAATCACGGACAGTCCGCCGCCATCACGCTCGGAGCGGAACACAATACGCTTGCCGTCAGGCGACCACGCTGGCTGCGTTTCCGGCGCGGGCGACGTCGTGATCTGTCTGGCCTCGCCGCCGTCGAGCGGTCGCACCCAAATGTCGAAGTTCCCGGCACGATCCGACGCGTAGGCAATGAAACGACCATCGGGCGAGAACGCGGCGTCTGTCTGCAGGCCAACGTCGAAAGTCACGCGAGTAAGGGGCCGATCGACGGGCGCACCTGCCACGGCCGGCGGCTTCGTACGCTCTGTCGTAAGCCGCCAGACGACAGTCGCGAGGCCAAGTGCGAGTACCACCGCGATTGCGGCGATCCCAGCTGAGCGCGACCCACCCCATCGAGCCATTGCTCGGTCGCTCGCAGACGACTGCGTTGTTGGCCGAGCCGCGATCTCCTCCCGGAGCGCCTGCAAATCAAGCAGCAGGTCCTTCATCACCTGGTAGCGTTGCTCGGGATCCTTGCGCAGGCTCTTGCCGATAATGCGGGTCAACTCCGAGGGTACAGCGGGATCGACGCGGGCAATCGGTTCAATCTCGTGCTCGAGGATTGCCGCCAGAATGTCGCTCGTCGTTTGGCCGGAGAACGGCCGCCGGCCGGCCGTCATTTCATACAGCACCACCCCGAGCGACCAGATATCAGTGCGGGCATCGACCGTGAAGCCCCGCGCCTGTTCGGGCGACATGTAGAGAACCGTGCCGACAACCGTGTTTGCTGCGGTGTGTGCTGTCGTCCGCGTCGCCAGCGCGTCGTCAGAGTCGGTCGCCACGAGCTTAGCCAGACCAAAGTCCAGAACCTTCACGAGGCCGTCGGTCCTGACGATGACGTTCTCGGGCTTCAGATCCCGGTGCACCACCCCGGCCGCGTGCGCGGCAGTGAGTGCGGAGGCGATCGACACCGCGATGTCGAGCAGCTCAGATCTGCTCGGACGGCCTCGGGTCAAGCGCTCACGAAGCGTCTCTCCCTCGACGTACTCCATCGCGATGAAATGCTGTCCGTCTGCGGTCTGACCAAGTGCGTGAATGGTGCAGACGTTCGGATGATTGAGCGTCGAAGCGGCGCGCGCCTCTTGCTCGAAGCGACCCACACGGGCGGGGTCCGCGGTCAGTGCAGCAGGCAGAAGCTTGATCGCGACCTTTCGCGCGAGGCGAAGATCGGTGGCAAGCCAAACCTCACCCATCCCGCCAGCTCCAAGCGGGCGGATGAGCTCGTAGGTGTCGAGGCGCGAGCCCGGGCCGATCGCCATGACGAGGGATTATAGGGTCACGGACCCGAGTGTCGCGCACCAGGAGGTCGCAAGTTCGAATTTTGCAGGCGCACCAACCTTCGCTCCGGATCCACCCGAAGGTGTTGCCCGCCGTAGCCTCGGCGGAGGCGGGCCGTCTGCTCTTCCGAGCTGCGGTGGCGCGCCACCTTCCCGCTATTCCAACTCACACCTTCCGCAGCTCGTCATCCGTGATGTTCAGGTAGCGCTGCGTTGTCTTGATGTCGCTTGTCACGTGGCTCGCGGAATGGCAAACGGCGCCACAGATTGCGCTACGGACCGCTTCGTCAGGACGGCCCCGGCGAATCGCTCATGCCTGCGCAGCTGTTGATTCAGCCGCTCGGCGAGGGCGCCAAAGTCCGCGCCTGCCTGACGAAGAGCCGCGTTTTCCTCGAGCAACCCGTCGATCGTCTCGCGGCAATGCTGGTGGGTATGATCCGCTCGCTGGTCGATTGGCATAAACCTCTGCGCCCGTTCCACTGAACGTCGGCTTTGATGAGGCTTCTGCCCGCGGCAGGAACGTCAGGAAAGGAGTGAGCCTGACTCTATCACGGTGAACGACGGACGGCGTGGAGACAAGGGGGGAACGGGAGGTAAATTCTCAGTCCCTGGCGAGAAGTCGAGTGGACGCAATCGCGGAAGACCGTTCGATGTGTACGTCCAGGTGGATTGCCACACGCGCGAATCAGAGGAATGTCGGTCGGAATCGGTCTATGTACGCTTCAGCGCGGCGACCTCTCGCCTCAGCGCGTCAATACAATCTCGCTGCGAGCCGTGGGGACCAATAGTGATGAACAGCCCACAAGAGGGGCACCGCGGATACTTCCCTGATGCGGCGCCCGACGTCTTCGGAAGCTGAAGACTCACGCGGTCGGGGGCGCTTTGCGGCCGTTCTCTTGGGTGTGTGCTCATTGGCGTGCTCTAGGGAGGCTTGAGGCAGAGCAATCGGCGAACGTGCTCATACCGTCTCCAACGTAATGGAGCTTTAATGAGCTGGAGCCGATAGGCGGCAGGAACTCAGGAAAGCCGGGGCGAGCTCGACTATAACACACAGGCGCTGAACTGCTGACGGACCCGGAGGTCCGGGAATACCCCGTTCACCGCGCGCGGCTTGTTTTTGTTTGCCCATGGTGAACCCGGTCCACCGTAGGGCGGCCTACTTGCGGCCGATCCGCTTGCTGGTGTCGGCGCTGCGCTTCGTGGCGCTGCGCATGGCGCGCGCGCCCCTTCGTTTCGCTTCGGCCGCGCGCTCGGCCATCGACTCCGACACAACACGCCGCTCTTCCTTCGACACGTCGGCCTGGTGGCGGAGGCGCCTCAGAAGTTCTTGGGTGCGGGTCACCCGTCCGGCGTCGTCGTCGCGGGAGACGGCCATATGGCGACGGTAACACAGTGGTGAGAGCAGTTGAAATACGGCCGAACGCATGAACTGCGATGTTCCCTCCCATTCCGGCCCGTTACGCGGAGCAAACCGCTGGGGCACATCAACCTTCAGTAAGGACCTCACCCAGATTCGCCGGAGGCGTCCGGGCCGTCAGGGCCGCGCCGACTATGCAACGGCCGAGATGCCCGCCCTCCGTTCGCGGCACGCTTCAGTCGGATGCGCCGCAGCAGTTCGGCAAGCCGCAGCCGCGCAGTTCGGACTCCCGCAGTAGGCGCGAAAGCTCCAGGTCCTCTAGTTGCCGGTCGCTTGCCACGCGGCCACCTGTCGCAATCAGCATTCCGCCGGGGCAGGCTGCCAGCGTTCGTCGCGGCGCACTAGCCCTTTGTCGTCGCGGATGCGGAGTCTTGGAGACTGCGGAGAGCCCAGGCCGTGATTCCCGCTGGGCTTCGCGGGAAGCCAATCGAGCGCGGCCGAACTGACCGAGCGAACCGAGCTACACGGCGCGCTTCGCCAGTTGGCAGACGTCGCGGACGGTGTGGCGCTGATTGAACGATCGGGGATGTCGGTCCGGCTGCTCGAGCGGACTGAGGCGTTTTGACAGCTCCCTCAGGCGCCAGTGACGGCCCGCCGCGGAGCGATCGGCCAACGCCATCGTCCATAGGCCACTCCCGTCGCCATCAGCAAGAGCACGAATGTCGTCGCCGCGGAGCTCAGTTCATGACGTGACAGATGCAGAACCGTCGCCGAGACCATCACGATCATGACTCCGACCGCCGCCGCGGGCACGAGTCCCGGCCGGATGCGCGTCAGCCCGGGTAGTGTGAGCCCCACGGCCGCGAGCACTTCCGCCACGCCGAGGAAAACCTGAAACCAGCGGGGCAGCTCCGCGTTCAACAGCACCGCGATTTCCGCTGGCGGTTTCAGCAACATGATCCCGTGAGCCAGGAACGCCACCGCCAGCAGAACCTGCAGAATCCAGAGAGTGATGTTCATCCGTTCCTCCCGCGCGTTCGAGTTCGCGCCCACGATGACTGGTCGAACTCGCCCCGGCCGGATCGACAGGTGCCAGGCTGGGCATGAGTCCGGTCCATTTCTCACTCGAGTATGCGTTCGACTCGATGCACCAGCTTGTCGACCGACGTACGAGCGAGGTTGAGGTCGACAATGGCATCGACATCGAGCTCGTGTTCTTCGGGACGGTCGGCCAGGTCTCTGAGGTCGTCGCTGATGCCTCTGAGCCTGGCGAGAAGCTCTTTGCTGGCCTTCATGGATGCTCCAGGGAACAGACTCCGGTGAGTGCCCGCCGCAACTCGCGAATCTCGCGATTATGTTCGCCGGGACGGAATGCGAGTGCCTGAGTCGGCATCGTCGGCTGACCTCTGCCTGATGTTAGCAGGCTGCTGCTGTCGGACATGAGCAGGTTCGGAATCTCGCGGCTCGGGTGATGCTTGTCGACGACGGATGTCGCGAAGTCGTTCCGATGCGGCACGTGCCAGCGAGGTGATCGTTACTGGAAAACATCTTGGTGTAAGACCGGCGCGGGCGGTGCGTGCCTGTCGCTGATCGTCGGGCTAGAATCGTCGCAATCTCAAGACCGCCGGGAGTGGACGATGCGGAGATCAATGTCTTGCACGGCAGTTTTGGCGTACGTGGTCATAGGCCACACGCCGCCGGCATGGGCACAGGTCGATCAACAGCTCGCACAGGAGTACTTCAAGGAGGCCCGGGCGCTCTGCGAACGCGACGGCGGCCGGCTGTGGGGAGTGTCGCTCTGCGGCCCCATGGTGATCGCGGACGCTGCCACGGGAACGATCGCAACGAGCCAGCCGGCGCCGGCGGGCGACCGTCCCCGCGCAATCGGCTACGTGAACGCCCCGGTCCAGTGGGGCGGCGTCACGTGGTCCGCCTACAACTGGCAAATGATCCCCAGGGACGATCCGGGGGAGCGCGGGCGCCTGTTCATGCACGAGCTGTTTCATTGCATTCAGCCCGGCCTCGGGCTGACGACTGGAGGCTCCGGCCTCAGCGAGAACAGCCATCTCGATTCGCTCGAGGGCCGCTACTGGATGCGGCTCGAGTGGCGGGCGTTGGCGCGGGCACTTGGCGCATCTGGGCCGGCGCGCACGTCCGCGATCGCGGACGCGCTGGCGTTTCGTGCCGCGCGGTACGAGCGTTTCCCCGATGCTGCGGCAAGGGAGCACCCCGTCGAGATCAACGAGGGGATCGCGACGTACACCCAATATGTGACCGGGTCGGACGATGCCCAGGACGCGATCCGGAACGCGGTGGCCGCACTAACGGGGGCGGAGACGGGCACATCTTTCATCCGGACGTTCGCGTACGCGTCTGGAGCCGGTTACGGGCTGTTGCTCGACGCGTTGTCTCCAGGTTGGCACCGAAAGATCACAGCGGCGAGCGATTTCGGCCAGCTGTTGTCCGCAGCGGCTGGCGTGACCGCGGCGCCGGACGCGGTCGTTGCGGCTGCCCGCTACGACGGTGCGCAGGTGCGCGCCGCCGAAGAGCAGCGCGATCGCGAGCAGCAGGCGATCATCGCCGTGCTGCGCCGCCGCTACGTCGATGGGCCGGTGCTCATCGTGCCGAGAGCGGGGAGCGGCAGCAGCAATAACATGGGCGCCACGGTCATTCCCGGCGCGGGCACGGTCTTCCGGGCCATGGCAAACAAAGGCGCATGGGGATCGTTCGATGCGCAGGACGGCGCGCTGGTCTCCGCCGATGAACAGACGATATCGCTGCCAGCGCCGGTCGTCGTCGATGCGACCACGCTGAAGGGTGATGGCTGGACGGCGACCGTCGGCCCGGGATGGACCGTGCAGCCGGGCCCACGTCCGGGATCGTTCCGGGTCGTGCGGCAATGATCGAAGTGCCGCTCGGTCAAGAAGCCTGGTCCGGGTGTTGGCCACTGCTGAATCAGCGTCATGCGGACGCGAGTTCGTGGAACTTCGCGATGGCGCTCCACGCGCCCAGGCCGATGCCACTCACCATCTGCGGCAACTCCAGCATGTTGTGCGTCAGGAAGATCAGCACAGAGTTGTCCGTCGGGTCCGCCTGCCACCACCCGCCATACGCGCCGGGCCATCCGACCGTCCCGATGCCGCCCCGACATCTCAACGGATCCGCCTTGTCCGGTTCCATCACCACAGCGACACCCATGCCGTACCCGTGGCCGGCGGCGAATACCGACATGCCCAGCATTCGAGCTGTCCGACGCTGGTCGGACGTGAGCTGGTTCGAGGCCATCATCGCGCACGTTTCAGGGCGGAGCAGACGCACTCCGTCCACCTCCCCATCGCCAATGAAGATGCGCGCAAACGCGAGATAGTCGTCCAACGTCGACCAGAGACCCTGCCCTCCCGACTCGAAGGTCATCTCGCCAGGTCGTTCGGCGAGCGCGTGCCCGCCAGGCGTCGTCGTCAACGCGGTCAGCTTCCCGTCGGCGTCGAACCCGCAGAGGCCGGCGCGCCGAGCTCGCTTTTCTCGAGGAACGATGAAGCCCGTGTCGCGCATACCGAGGGGCCCGAAGATGCGCCGCTCGAGGACGACACCGAGTGGTGCCTCTTCGAGACGCGCGATGAGGAAGCCGAGCAGGTCGGTTGAGTGCCCGTAATGGAACCCCGCCCCCGGCTGATCGATCAAAGGCAGAGTCGCGAGTCGTGCGATCCACTCATCGGGGCTGAGGGCGTTGTCCATCGTGCCTCCGAGTGCTTCGGTGCAGGCGCGCGAGAGCGGGCCGCGATTGAACTCGCCGTAGGTGAGGCCTGAGCGGTGGGTCAGGAGATCGCCGAACGTGATCGGCCGCTTCGCCGCATCCGTCTGGTCGAGCGGTCCATTCGGATCGCGCAGAACGCGAAGGTGGGCAAACTCTGGAGCACTATCCGCGATGGGCTCGTCCAGTGCGAAGCGGCCTTCGTCGTACAGCGTCAAGGCGGCCACGGTCGTCATCGGCTTCGTCATCGATGCGATGCGAAAAATGGTGTCCCGCTCGACGGGGAGGCTGGTGGCCAGATCGCGACGACCCAGGCTGGTGGTGTGTGCGACCCGTCCATCGCGCCACACGAGAGTCGCGGCGCCGGCGAGGTCTCCAGCGTCTACATAGGGCCGAAGAGCGTCTTCAATCGATGTGTCGTAAGGCATGGGAATATAATATTGATATTATTAAATAGATCAACTATTTTATACGTCGATGTCAGAGATATCCGGGACCTCCCGCAGGCACAGGCACAAAGCGAAGTCCCCCCGCCATAGCCCGAAAGGCGACAAGCGTGACCGTACGCGAGCCAGGCTCCTGGAAGCGGCGCGAGCAATAGTCCGGGAAAAGGGCCACGCGCGCACCACTCTCGACGCGGTTGCGCGGCGCGCCGGCATGACCACCGGCGCGATCTACGGCAATTTCAAGAATCGCGACGAACTCTTCATCGCGCTCGGCCAGACCTACTGGGCTCCGGTGAGACCGCGGGTCAAGCATGGTGCGACGCTCGCCGAAGTGATGCACGCAATCGCCAAAGCGACGCTCGCGGTGATCCCGGAGCGGCAAACGGCTGCGGTGGGACGGTTGACGGGGCTGGCGCACGCGCTGACCAGCCCGAATTTGCGCGAGCGAGTTCGCGAGATCACCGCTGGCAGTTATGAGTTCGGCGCGGAATGGCTGCGTACGCTGGGAGATGAACGCGAACTACCCATGCCGCCGGAGCATCTGGTCCGTGTGATTCACGCCCTGATCGAGGGACTTGTCCTGCAACGGATTTTGACCCCGGAGCTTTGCCCGGACGAAGTGTTTTTCGCGGCATTCGCGGCATTGGCCCACCGCCGTGCAGAACCCGATCTCTCCACGACGCCCGTCGAAGAGGAACCGAATGGCGCGGAGCGACCCGCCGTCCGAGTAGGTCGTGATCACAATAGCGGGAGCCTTGCCCTGCGCCGCGTCCGCGACACGCCCGGGCATCCAACTGGAGGCGACGGATCACGCTCACCCGTCGTCCGCGGACGGCCGCGGCGCCTGCACGACGCGCTGGTCGATGACGCCGAATAGCGGCTGATCCTGCCATCTCGCCTCCATTCGCACGCGGTCGCCGAACTGCATGAACGCGGTCCGGGGCGCGCCCTGGGCGATGGTCTCGATCGCACGGCGCTCGGCGATGCACGCGGAGCCGTTCTTCCCGCCGCGATTCGAGACGGTGCCGGACCCGATGATCGTCCCCGCTGTCAGCCGCCGCGTCGCGGCCGCATGCGCAACCAGCTGGTCGAAGCCGAAGTGCATCTCGCCAGCATTGAGCTCGCCGAACCAGTTCCCGTTGTAATCAATTTTCAGGTCGAGATGCGGCCGGGCATCGCGCCAGGCGGCGCCGAGTTCGTCTGGCGTCACGGCGACCGGTGCAAAGCTCGAGGTCGGTTTCGACTGGAAGAAGCCGAAGCCGGTGCGCATTTCCCGCGGCGCGAGCGACCTGAGGCTGACGTCGTTGATCTGCACGAGCAGAACGATGTGCCGGAGTGCAAGCGACGGGGGGCACGCGATCGGCACGTCGTCGACGATAACCCCGAACTCTCCTTCGAAATCGATTCCCTGTGTCGCGTCCGGCAGGGGCACGTCGTCGTGCGGGCCGAGGAGGTCGTCCGATACGCCGTGGTACATCAGCGGGATGGTGTCGACGTCGGCGATGGGCGGGAGGTTGAAGGCCTTCTGCATCAGCTCGCCGTGGTTGAGGAACGCCGAGCCGTCGCACCATTGAGGTGAGCGAGGCAACGGCGCCGCCGCGTCGTGCGGATCGAAGTCGAAGGCGTCCGGAGCGCGTCCCTCGTCCAGCCGCTCGGCGAGGGCGCGCAGACGTGGTGCCGCCTCGCTCCAGCGTTCAATCGCGTCGAGCAGGGTCGAGGCGACAGTCGACGCGTCGACCGCGCGCGTCAGGTCCCTTGACACGACCACAAGCCGGCCATCCCTCCGGTCGCTCTTGAGTGTTGCCAGCTTCATGCGACTTCAGGACTCAGTAAATCGTCCGCAAGGACGTCATTGCTCGAGGATTGCGACGGCGCGAGTCCAGCCGGCCGAGGCACCCCGAATCTTGCAAGGGAAACAGCTGATTGTGAAGCCGTCCGGCGGCAGCGCCTCCAGATTGTGCAGTTTTTCGAGGTGGCAGTAACCGATGTCGCGGCCGGCTTTGTGGCCCTCCCAGATGAGCGCGGTGTTGCCGGTCTCAGCGACTCTCTTCGCGGTATACGAAAACGGCGCATCCCAGCTCCACGCGTCGGTGCCCGTCACCCGCACGCCGCGTTCGAGCAGATACATCGTCGCTTCGTAGCCCATGCCGCAGCCGGTCGAGACAAAGTCATCGTGACCGTAGCGCGAGCCCGCGCGCGTGTTGACGACGACGATCTCGAATGGCTGCAGCTGGTGGCCGATGCGCGTCAGCTCGGCCTCGACATCGGCAGCGGTGGCGACGTAACCGTCCGGGAAGTTTCGGAAATCGAGCTTCACGCCAGGCGCGAGGCACCACTCCAGCGGCACCTGGTCGATCGTGATCGAGGGACGCGGGCCACCAATCCTGGCATCCTGGGTCGAGTGGTAGTGCCACGGCGCGTCGAGATGGGTGCCGTTGTGCGTGGTCAGCGTCACCCGTTCGGCGGCCGCGGCCTCACCATCCGGGTAGTCTTCGCGCCTGGTTCCCGGCAACATCGCAAGGAATTCCGGCAACGTGTCGGCGTGCTTCTGGTACGTGATCCTCGGCGCCAGTGGCGGCGGGTCCGACAGCACGTCGTTCTCGAGATAGATCGAGAGGTCAATCAACCGGCGTTGCGGCTTCATACATCACTCTCGAGTCGCACGTAGCACGTAGCACGTAGCACGTTCAACATGGTTGTGCGAGCGCGATCATGCTGTCGTGCATGATCCGTGCGTGCTCGTCCTTGTCACCGCCGGCGATCTCGATTTCGCCCAGGCGCAACGAGTTCTCGACCACCATGCGGCAGCGATCCCAGCGCCGCTCCTGAAAAGACTCGAGCGCAGTCTCGACGTCCTGCACCGCGTCGAGCTGCGCGGCGAGCACGAGCGCGTCTTCGATGCCGATGCAGGCGCCGGACGCAAGGTGCGGAGTGGTGGCGTGAACCGCATCGCCGATGAGCACCACTCGGCCGCGGAACCATGGCTGCGGCATCAGCAGGCTCTCTATCGGGCGGAAGACAATCTGCGAGTCCGGGCCGATCTGCCCGCGAATGGATTGCAGCACCGGATCCGGAAAGGTCGCCAGCAGGGCCCGCATCCCCGGCGCCAGCTCCTTCGAATCCACGTGCGCGTTGGTCGGACGCGCCTCGGTGATGAAGATGTACATCTCGGCACTGGAGACGGGATTGACGCCAGGTTTCACTGGCTGACCGACCCAGATCGTGACCGTGGTGATCTCCGGTGCGCGGGGCAGCACCGCACGCCACACGGCTTGCCCCGTGTAGGTCGGGTGCGGCGCATCGGGGAAGACCGTTGCGCGCGTTTTCGAATACAGACCGTCGGCGCCAATCACCAGGTCGTAGCGTCCGCGCTGCCCGTCGGTGAATGTCACCTCGACCCGGTCCGCATGCTGCTCGATCGCGGTGAACGTGCAACCGAGGCGGACGTTTGCACCGGCCGCTCGCGTCGCCTCCGCCAGGATACGCGCGAGCACCGGCCGCATGATCGCGCCGCCGCCAGGTACGTCGGGCCCGGCGAGGCGAGGCGTCGGCAGCGTGGCAACGACGGGCCCGTGGGGGAGCCGAAGCTCCACGTTGTCGGTGGCGCTGCCGTGCTCCAGGAAGGCGTCGAGGATGTCCAGCTGCCGAAACGCCCGCAGGGTTGCGGGACCAAGGCTGATGCCAGCGCCGTAGTTGCGCCAGCCCGGGTCGACTTCCACGACATCGACGTCGGCGCCCTGCCGGCGCAATGCGATGGCAGCAGACATCCCGGAAAAACCGCCGCCGATGATCAGAATGCGTCGAGCGCCCGAGGGCATGTGGAATCCTTTCTCGCCGCAACGGCCCGTGGCGGCGTCGCCGAGCGCCTCAGGCGGTGCGCCCGCCGAGTGTCTCCGCGACCCAGTCCGCAATGTAGTGCCCGGCGTTGATGCTGTTGTCGAAACTGGAATGTTGAGCGCCGCCTTCGCGTTCGGTGAACACTTTCAGCTCACGCTTCGGGCTGTTCGACAGCTGATCGTACGTCCGCTGTGCCCACTTCAACGGAATCTGGGAATCCTTTTCGCCGTGGGTGACGAGAAACGGTACCCTGATCCGCTCGACCACGCCATCGAGATGGACCCGTTCGGCCATGGCCATGAACTCGTCCACGTCTTTCGCTCCCCAGACCCAGCACACGTGAGACCAGTAGTGCGGCACCGGGAAGTTTCCCTCACGTTCGCGGCGTTTCTTCTGGACGTCGCGCCAGTCGTGGTTGGCTCCCCAGGCGACCCCGCAGGCGAATCGCGGCTCGAACGCGACCGCGCGCGGGCAGAAGTAGCCGCCGAGCGAGACGCCCTCGAGCCCTATCCGGCTCGCGTCGACGTCGGCCCGCCGCTCGAGCCAGTCGACGATCCGGCTGGCCCAGTGCTCGCTGTCGTATCGCGCCGTCATGTCGTGCAGGCGCAGCGCCTCGCCGCTGCCCGGCTGATCGACAACGAGCGACGCCACGCCGCGCCGCGCGAGCCAGGCCGGCAGCCCGACGCGGTAGCGCATCTCCTTGGTCGAATCGAGTCCGTTGACCTGCACCAGAATCGGCGCCTTGTGTTGCGCGCCCTGAGCGCGAACGTAAAGCGCCGCGAGGTGCTTGCCTTCGTACGGGATGATCACGCGCTCGCAGTCCTCGCCGGTGAGCTTCACGCCGTCTGCGAACAGGTCGAGCAGGCGCCGATACAGCGCCGTCCGCCCCTCGGCGCCATGCGCCTGGAGGCGCTCGGCGGTCAGCAGGTAGATGGCGGCTCGATTCAGCTTCTCGCCCGCCGAGATCAGCCGGCCGCGCGATGTATCCTCGTCCGCGAGCTCGCAGAGCTTGTCGGCCATCCTGACCCAGGTTTCGCGAAAGGCCCGGGTGCCCGCAGCGTCCGGCGCCGTCGCCGCCTGCTGCAGCGGCGCGCACATCTCCTCAATCTCGCCTATGCGTGCGCCCATCTCGATGGCAAGATCCACCGACAGATTCCAGACGTAGTTGGTGGGGAAGTACTTGAACATCGAGGTCTGCGGGCAATCGGGTCGCGCATGTGGGCCGGGACTCGGCGCCACGCTTCCAGGCTTAAACGTCCTGCGGCTTCAACACACCGTCCTTGAGTCCGAGACGATGTCCTTTGTCCATTTCGGCGAAGGGGTTCGCGAGTCCCCACGCGTCGTTGGGGTTGTCGCGCAGGTAGTGGATGTCGGGACCATGATCGGGCGCAAAGATCAGGCGCGCGCCAGAGTAGAACTCGACCAGATACCCGCTCCCGGGATCGGTGACGTAGATGAAAAAGCCCTCGTCAGCTTTGTGCCGGGTCGGCGCACCCATGACGCTCTTCAACCCGTTTTCAGCAATCCAGTCGAGCGCGAGGAGCACCTCCTCGCGGCTGTCCAGGCAGTAACAGAAGTGATTGAAGACCGCTGCCTGTGGCGGAATGTTCGGATCGGTGAAGACGGCAATGTCGTGTGACAGGTTGGCGATGCTCCAGAGACCGCCGACGGGAGGAATCTCGTCGGAGATCCTGATTTCGTCAGGATTGCGCAGTCCCATCGCCGTCCAGAACGCCTTCTCTTCGGAGTACTTGAACTTCGACACCATGTACGTGACGTGGTCGAATCGTCGCGGATTGATCCCCCGGCGTCGATTGCTCGAATACCGATCGGCGTAGACGCTCCGCCGCTCGCCCTGCTCGCGCAGCCACGTTACGTCCCAGAACACTTCGTGCGTATGCCCCTCCGGTGTGCGGAAGCGATATGCCCGGCCGTGCCCGAGATCGCCATCCCGCCAGCCGACGCCCGCGCCGGTTCGCTCCAGGTGCGCGACGATATCGTCCAGCGCTTCGGCGCTGTCGGCTCGCCACCCCAGGTGGCCGAGTGCCGGTGCGTCACCCGCGGTGATCTTCAGCGTGTGGTGAAAGTAGTCGCCCCAGGCGCGGAGGTACACAGAGCTTCCGTCGCGGCCGGTTTCGTCGAGTCCTGCAATTGCCGTGAAGAACCGGACTGACGCGTCGAGATCGGGGCTGACGATCTCCAGATGGGCCAACTGCGACAGGTAATGTGGATTTCTCGCCATTGCGGATCACGGGAGGAGGCGATGCACGGGTTGTGTATGGCCGCGCTGACAGTAGCCCCGTGAATATGAGGCTGTCAAATCTCCGCGCCACACGTCCGGCACTCAGCCGTCGTGATCGTCGGCACGGTCCTCCACCAGGATGTCGAAGTGATGCACGTCCTCTCTCGTTCCCAGCGATTCGTACAACCGAATCGCGGGATCGTCCTCCCGGTCAGCCTGGACGTAGATCACATAGGCCTTCCGGTCGCGTGCGACCCGCTGCAGCTCTCTTATGAGATTGGTCGCGATCCCGCGTCGACGATGCTGTTCGGCGACGGCGAGATCGTAAATGTAGATTTCGCGCCGGTCCTGCTCGAATTTTTCCAGTTCGTAGGCGGCCAGCCCCCCGACCACTTCGCCGTCGTTCAGGGCGACGAGCACGATGAAGTGCGGCCTGGAGAGAAGCCGGCGCAGGTACTGGTCACTCGGCACCGCACCCTGGTAAGTGACCCTCTCGTTGAAGGCCTCGCCAAACACCCGCATCAAGTCCTTCAGCACATCGACGTCGGCGCTCGACAGACAGCGATAGGTGTAAGTCATGCCGCGCCTAGTCTCCCTTGACGTTGACGAACTGCTTCAGCACGTATTTGACCTCGACGAGCTCCCTGGCGTTGTCGATCACCTCGTCAATGTCCTTGTACGCAGCCGGGATCTCGTCGAGCAGCACCTTCGAATGGCGGTATCGATCCCCTCCATCGCGCGGCTCAGATCATCCATGCTGAAGAGCGTGCGCGCTTTCGTGCGTGAGTATCGGCGTCCGGCACCGTGCGGCGCCGAATGAAAGCTCATCGCGTTCTCTTTGCCGACGACAATGTAACTCTTCGAGCCCATCGAACCGGGGATCATCGCCCAGTCATCCCTGCGCGCACGGATCGCGCCCTTGCGTGTCACCCACACGGTCTCGCCGAAGTGCTCCTCCCGGCGGGTGAAATTGTGATGCGAGTTGATCCGCTGCAGCTCGATCTCTGCCTGGTGGCCATCCTCTCCATACACTGCGAAGCTGATTTCGGTGAGGACGCGGTCCATCATCTCGTTGCGGTTCTGCAGCGCGAACTGCTGCGCCCAGTTCAACTCGCGGATGTAGGCGTCGAACGCCGGGTGATCCTCCGGCAGGTAGGCGAGGTCCCGGTCGGGGAGCTGGACCTGCATCCGCCGGCAGAGATCCTGTGCGACCTTGATGTAGTGATTGCCAATCTTGTTCCCGACGCCGCGTGAGCCGGAATGCAGCGTGAGCCACACGGCCCCGTCTCCATCCTCGGCGAGCTCGATGAAGTGGTTGCCGCCGCCGAGCGTCCCAAGGGCCAGCTTCCAGTTCTTGTCGTACTGACCCGGGTTCGCGCGGGTCTCGGCTGCAAGCGTCTGCAGCGCCTCGACTCGCGCCGCGGCTGTCGTCGTCAGCTTGACGTTGTTCCTGCCGGCGCTCATCGGGATTCGACGTTCGATTCCTGCACGGACGGCGGCTGGATTGCGGATGTCGGCACGGGTGAACGGAGTGCGAACCGCAATCATCCCGCAGCCGATGTCCACACCGACCGCTGCGGGGATGACGGCGCCTTGAGTGGCGAGCACGGTTCCGACGGTGGCTCCTTTGCCGTAGTGGCAGTCGGGCATGACGGCAATATGCTTGAACACGAAGGGCATGCTGGCTGTGTTCAGAATTTGCTGCTGCGCTTCGCGCTCGATCGCGCTCCAGGGAAGGAAGACGACAGCCTTGTCGCTCACCTGCGTCATGCTCATGTGGCTGCCGATGCTATCCGCGTGCCTGCACGGCGGCTGAAATCGAAGCGCCGCGGCCGAGGCGTAGCCGGCGCCAGCGTCGTTTTCGGGCGTTCCGGCAAGGTATGACTCTGGCGCGTGGTAAAATCGTGGTTTGCGTCTCGCGGGCCTGAGGCGCTGGAGGCCCGTGACCGCCGACCCGGATGCGACCGCGGACGAGATCGGGATGCGGGCCGCGCTCCTCCAGGCGGAAAGAGCCAGGGCAGTCGGCGAAGTACCGGTGGGCGCCGTGATTGTGGTGAACGGTGCAATCGTCGGCGAGGGCTTCAACCAGCCAATCGGATCGCACGATGCCACCGCCCATGCCGAGGTCGTCGCCATCCGGGACGCCGGCCGCCGGCTCGGAAACTATCGGCTGAGCGGCGCCACCGTCTATGTGACGATCGAGCCGTGCCAGATGTGCGTCGGGGCGATGATCCACGCGCGGATTTCCCGCGTCGTCTACGGCACGCCCGAGCCGAAGGCGGGCGCGATAGAATCAGCCATGCGGGCGCACGAGCATCCGGCGCTCAATCACCGTCTCGACGCAACCGGCGGTGTGCTCGAGTCAGAATGCCGCGCCGTAATGCAGGAGTTTTTCAAGTCGCGGCGCGCTTGAGCGAGTGTTCGCGAGCGAGCGGAATCGAATACGGAGAGGTACCGAAGTGGTCGTAACGGGGGCGCCTCGAAAGCGTCTTGCCGGGTAACCGGCACGGGGGTTCGAATCCCTCCCTCTCCGCCATCTATTTCGCCAGTCCGCTGACACGATGAGATCCGCCGTAGCGCGGCCGCGAAGGCGGACGAATCCCTCCCTTTCCGCCAACCTTCGCTCGCGTGATCGTGAGCGAGCTACGGCTGGCAAGCCAACTCCCTCCGCTGGCGCGACGGGTCAGCCGTGGCGCGGGCCGCGAACGCGGAAGAATTTCTTCCACCACCCTTCACTTAGACTAGCAATGCCGATCCCCTGAGCTGGATGGCAGGCCATCTGCCTGAGGCCGTGTTGACCTTGCCACTGTTGCACGTCACCCCTCGACGACAGCCGTCCCGTACACACAGCCGTAAGGTCCGCGCCGGAATATCCGGGCCCGAGTTGTATGCCCGCGACCCGATAGATATCTGCCCCAGTCCAGATTCGATCCTCCTCCGCCGTTCACGCGCCTCTTTTTCCCTCCTCTCCCGTACCCCCGAACTTACGCAAAACCACTGATCGAGCGCCTGTTGGCGCCCCGACCGACTAATACCGCACGGCCCGGCCGAGCTTGGCACTCCGGTTGACTAGCAGACGTACGGCTGGGTTCGCCAGCAGTCACTTGCGTGAGATCCGGAAATGAGGGCGTCGCTGTCCCTGTGCGGACCGGCGCCCGCTGGACAACGGACGACAGGACATCATGAAAAGCTCTTCCTCCCGCACGCGCTGGTTCGCCGGTCTGGCGATCGCACTGACAGCGATTGCTGGCACCTTCCGCCTGATCACCGCGTCGGCGCCGCAGGTGCCGTCCAACACGTGGGCACCCGCGGGCGACATGGCCGATGCCCGCGCGGGTGCGTCGGCGACGCTCCTGACCGGCGGACGCGTGCTGATCGCGGGAGGTCGCACCGACGCAGGCGTGACCGCATCCGCGGAGCGCTACAGCCCGGCGAGTGGAGGATTCCTGGCTGCGACGCCGATGCAGGATGCGCGCGCCAGCCATTCAGCGACGTTGCTGCACGACGGCCGCGTCCTGGTTGCGGGTGGCACCGGTTCGGACGATCGCGCACTCAGCTCGGCGGAGCTCTACGATCCGGCCGCGAACGTCTGGTCTCCTGTGGGGCCCTTGTCGTACGCGCGGTCAGGGCATACCGCAACCCTTCTTCCGGACGGCCGAGTTCTCGTTGCCGGCGGCGACGACAGTGGCGTCGCACTTTCCACGCTGGAGGTATTCGACCCGGCGGTCGGGATCTTCAGCCCGCTTGCTGCGACATTGACGGTGGGGCGCAGCGGACATGCCGCCGCGCTGACCGGCGACAAGGTCCTTATTGTCGGCGGGTCGGACGGCTCCCAGGCGCTTGCGTCAGTTGATCTGTTCGACGTCGCGACCGACGCGATCGCGGCAGGTCCGTCACTGCAGGCTGCCCGCGCAGGACACACCGCAACGACGCTGCTCGATGGCAAAGTGCTCGTCGCCGGTGGTGCCGCAGACGGCTCCGAGCTCGCGTCGGCGGAAGTGTTCGACCCCGCGTCCGGCACGTTTTCCTCCGCAGGTGGGTCACTGAACGTTGCGCGGCAGAACCACCTCGCCATTCTGCTTCCGCACAACAACAGCGTTCTGATTGTCGGCGGAACGGCTGCCGGAAGCGCCGTCGCATCCGCCGAGAGCTTCGTTCCCTGGCTGGGACCAGCCGGCGCATTTGTCGCCGCAGCGGCACCGTCCTTTGCGCACGCGGGCGCCGCGGCCGGCGCGCTCAGTTTTGCTGCGGACGATAGCATCCGCACCGGCCCGAACGACGGGCTGCTGCTCGTCGCTGGAGGCGCTGGCCCGCTGAAGAGCGCTGAGTTGTACGGCTTCGCGACGATCAAGACGGACAAAGAGGACTACTCTCCGGGATCGACGGTCACCATAACCGGCGGCGGATGGCAGCCGGGCGAGTGGGTCACGCTGCTGCTGAAGGAGTTGCCGGATTACGACGAGCATCCGCTGCTCGCGGTGCAGGCCGACGCCAACGGCAACATCGTCAGCACCGAGTTCGTGCCGGACGTGCACGATATCGGCATCAAGTTCTATCTCACCGCGTTTGGCACTGACTCTCAGGCGCAGACCACGTTCTGGGACAACAAGAGCCTGACCATCGTTTTTGGCGGCAATGGCAGCGGTTCGGTGGTCGTTACGGACACAACCACCGGGCCTCCGAATTTGACCTGTGCCTCCACCTCCAGTCCCTGCGGAGTAAGCCTCGGGAACAACGACCTTGGAACGTTGTCGGCTCCACCAAATTCAGGATCCGTCTTTGCGGGATGGAGCGCGCCGAGCGCTGGGGTGACTTGCGGACCCTCCACGTGTGCGTTCTCGATGGGCAACAACGCGCAAAACGTGACCGCCACCTTCAATCTGATCGCTACGAAGCTGGTCTTTACAACCGCCGCGCAGACGCTGGCAGCGGGCGCCAACTCGGGCCTGATAACTGTGGAACGACAGAATACGGGGGGCGCTGCCCAGTCAGCCGGGGTGCTGACAGTCAATCTGACCACTACATCCGCCGGCGGAGCTTTCCGCGACGCGGCTGGCACGACACCCATTACGACGATCACCATTCCAAACGGTGCAAGTAGCGCCGACTTCAGATACACGGACACGACTGTTGGCACACCCACGATCACCGCAGCGTTCAGCGGCTTGACGAGCGCGACACAGGCCGAGACCGTCAACGCCGGGACGGCGAGCAAGGTTGTCTTCACTGGGCAGCCGACCAACACGGTCGCGGGCCAGAGCATCTCGCCTGCGGTGGCGGCGCAGATTCAAGACCAGTTCGGCAACCTGACCAGCAGCGCCGGGATCGTCACGATTACTATCGGGACCAACGCGGGTGGTGGAACCTTGAGCGGCGCGGCGTCGGTGGCTGCGGTGGCTGGTGTGGCCACGTTCAGCAACCTGTCCATCGACAAGGCGGGCACCGGGTACACGCTGGCAGCAGCGAGCACGGGGCTTACAACAGGAACGAGCGGCGCGTTCAATATCACCGCGGCAGCGCCGAACAAGCTGGCGTTCAGCGTTCAGCCGTCCACCACAGGCGCGGGAGTGTCGATCACCCCCGCCGTGAAAGTTCAGGTTCTGGATCAATTTGGCAACCTGACCGCGAGCACCGCGAGTGTCACGATCGGTATCGCCAACAACCCCGGCGGCGGGACGTTGAGTGGCACCGCGACCGTCGCGGCGGTCGCTGGGGTGGCGACGTTCAGCAACCTCTCGATCGACAAGGTCGGCACCGGGTACACGCTGGCCGCGTCGAGTGGCGCGTTGACGGGCACCACGAGTAACGCCTTCAACATAATTCCAGGCGCAGCTGCCAAAGTTGTCTTCGGCGTGCAGCCGAGCACCACCGCCGCCGGGAGTTCGATCGCTCCCGCCATGACCGTGCAAGTGCAGGATACGGGCGGCAACCTGGTGACCGGCAGCACCGCGTTGGTCACCCTCACGATCGGCGCGAATCCGGGGGGTGGCACGCTGAGTGGCGGTGCGGCTGTGGCTGCGGTCAATGGCGTCGCGACTTTCAGCGCCCTTTCGATCAACAAGGCAGGCACCGGCTACACGCTGGCGGCGTCGAGCGCCGGCCTGGTCGGGGCGACCAGCGCGGCGTTCAACATCATCGCCGGCGCGGTCTCGGCCGCACAGTCGACGGTGAACGCGGGCCCGGCCTCGGTGGTGGCCGACGGGTCGGCGACGTCGATCGTCACGGTCACGCTAAAAGACGCAAACGGCAATCCGGTCGGCGGCAAAGCGGTCTCGCTGTCGCAAGGCACCGGTAGCTCCACTATCTCCGCCCCTACCGGTCTCTCGAATTCGAGCGGTTTGGTGACTTTCAACGTGAACAGCACCAAGGCCGAAACGGTCACGTATACCGCGGCGGATACGACGGATTCGATCGGAATCACTCAAACCGCCGCAGTGACCTTCAAGGCCGGGCCCCTGGACCACTTCGCATTCGGCACGATCAGCAGCCCTCAGACCGCCGGGACGGCGTTTAACGTCACGATTACGGCGCAGGACGTCAACAACAACACCGTCACCAGCTTCGATGGCAATGGATTCAAGGCGGTCCTGTCGTCCACCGGCACGCTCACCGGTGCTCCGATCACGACGCCGTCGTTCACGGCGGGAGTGCTCACCCAGAGTGTCACGATCACGAATACCGGGACCTTCACGATTACGGCGGTCGGAAACGGCAACGACTCGGGCGTGACCGGGACGAGCAATACCTTCACCGTGAACCCGGGCGTTCCGGCCAAGCTGGCCTTCGGGCAGCAGCCGACCACGGCGAATGCGGCGCAGACAATCACGCCGGCAGTGACGGTTCGCATCCTCGACGCGAACGGCAACCTCACGACCAGCGGCGCGAGCGTGACTCTTGCGATCAGCCCGAACCCGACCAGTGCGGTCCTCGGCGGCACGCTCACCCAGGCTGCCGTCAATGGCGTAGCGACCTTCGGCAACCTGTCGGTCAGCAAAAGCGGCACCTATACCCTGGCGGCGAGCAGCCCTGGTTTCACCGGGGCGAGTAGTGCGTCGTTCACAATCAACAACCCCGCGCCGACATTGACGAGCATCGCTCCGGTCAACGGCAACCTGACGCAGACGCTCAGCGTCGTCTTTACGGGGACCAATTTCCTCCCCGGCATTACTACGGTCAGCCTTGGCGCCAACATTGCCGTCAACACGTTCTCGGTCGACAACGGGTCGCAGATCACAGCGAGTGTGACGATCGCGGCCAACGCGGCCGTCGGGCCCCGCAACGTGTCGGTGACCAATAGCGCACCGGGTGGCGGAACGGCGACGCTGACGAACGCCTTCACCGTGAACAATCCGGCGACGACCACTGTCGTCAGCTCTTCGTCGGCGGCCAACACGTCCACCTTCGGTGACTCGGTCACGTTCACGGCGACGGTTAGCAGCCCGGGCGGAACGCCCACGGGTAGCGTCACCTTCTACGATGGCGGCACCTGTGCCGTCCCTGGCGCGGCATTGTCGGTCGCGACTGCTCTGAACGCCGGCGGCAGCGCCAGCGCGGCGGCGACGACCCTGTCGGCGGGCACGCACACCGTGCTCGGATGCTACGTTCCGACCGGAATCTTCAACGCGAGCAGCGGAACGGTGTCGCAACTCGTCAATAAAGCGACGCCGACTGTGACGTGGAGCACCCCGGCGGATATCACCTACGGCACCGCGCTGGGCGTCACGCAGTTGAATGCGACCACTTCGGTGCCGGGCACCTTCACGTACCTGCCGGCGGCCGGGACGGTTCTGAACGCGGGCAATCAGCAGACGCTGTCGGTGAGCTTCACGCCAACGGATGCGGCGAACTACAACGGACGTGCCTGCGACCACGGTGAAGATCAACGTGCTGAAGGCAACGGCGTCGGTCACGCCGAACGCGGCGAACAAGACCTATGGCGGCGTCGATCCGGCGCTGACCGGGACTCTGAATGGTTTCCTGGCGAGCGACAACGTGACGGCGACGTACAGCCGGACGAGCGGCGAAACGGTCGCCGGCAGCCCTTACACCATCAGTGCGACGCTTGCGCCGACAGGTGCGCTGGGTAACTACGACATCACGTACAACACCGCCGCGTTCACGATTAACAAGAAGGCGGCGTCGGTGACGCCGAACGCCGCGAGCAAGACCTATGGTGGCTCCGATCCGACGCTGGGCGGCGCGCTCAGTGGCTTCCTGGCGGGCGACGGGGTGACGGCGAGCTACAGCCGTACGGCCGGCGAGACGGTGGGCGCGTATGTGATCAGTGCGACCCTGAGCCCGGCGGCGGTGCTGGGGAACTACGACATCAGCTACAACACCGCGAGCTTCGATATCGCGAAGAAGGCGGCATCGGTCACACCGGCGGCCGCGGGCAAGATCTATGGCGCGGTGGACCCGACGCTGGGCGGCGCGCTCAGTGGCTTCCTGGCGGGCGACGGGGTGACGGCGAGCTACAGCCGGACCGCGGGCGAGACGGTGGGCGCCTATGCCATCAGTGCCACGTTGGCACCGGCGGCGGTGCTGGGCAATTACGACATCACCTACAACACCGCGAGCTTCGATATCGCCAAGAAGGCGGCATCGGTCGACGCCGGCGGCCGCGGGCAAGACCTACGGCGGCGCGATCCGACGCTGGGCGGCGCGCTCAATCGGCTTCCTGGCGGGCGACGGGGTGACGGCGAGCTACAGCCGGACCACGGGCGAGACGGTGGGCGCCTATGCGATCAGTGCGACCCTGAGCCCGGCGGCGGTGCTGGGCAATTACGACATCACCTACAACACCGCGAGCTTCGATATCGCGAAGAAGGCGGCATCGGTCACACCGGCGGCCGCGGGCAAGATCTATGGCGCGGTGGACCCGACGCTGGGCGGCGTGCTCAGTGGCTTCATGGCGGGCGACAACGTCACGGCGAGCTACAGCCGCACGGCCGGCGAGACGGTGGGCGCCTATGTGATCAGTGCGACCCTGAGCCCGGCGGCGATGCTGGGGAACTACGACATTACCTACAACACCGCGAGCTTCGATATTGCGAAGAAGGTGGCGGCGGTGACGCCGGCGGCCGCGGGCAAGACCTACGGCGGGCCGATCCGACGCTGGGCGGCGCGCTCAGTGGCTTCCTGGCGGGCGACGGGGTGACGGCGAGCTACAGCCGGACCACGGGCGAGACGGTGGGCGCCTATGTGATCAGTGCGACCCTGAGCCCGGCGGCGGTGCTGGGCAATTACGACATCACCTACAACACCGCGAGCTTCGATATCGCGAAGAAGGCGGCGTCGGTGACACCGGCGGCCGCGGGCAAGATCTATGGCGCGGTGGACCCGACACTCACCGGCGCGCTGAGCGGCTTCCTGGCGGGCGACGGGGTGACGGCGAGCTACAGCCGCACGGCCGGCGAGACGGTGGGCGCGTATGTCGATCAGTGCGACCCTGAGCCCGGCGGCGGTGCTGGGGAACTACGACATCAGCTACAACACCGCGAGCTTCGACATCACGAAGAAGGCGGCGTCGGTGACGCCGGCCGCGGCGGGCAAGATCTATGGCGCGGCCGATCCCGCGCTGAGCGGCGCGCTCAGTGGTTTCCTGGCCGGCGACGGTGTGGTGGCGAGCTACAGCCGTACGGCGGGGGAGACGGTGGGCGCCTATGTCATCAGCGCCACGTTGAGCCCGGCGAGTGTGCTGGGGAACTACGACATCACGGCGACGACCGCGAGCTTCGACATCGCGAAGAAGGCGGCGTCGGTGACGCCGGCCGCGGCGGGCAAGATCTATGGCGCGGTCGACCCGGCGCTGACGGGGACCCTGAGTGGGTTCCTGGCGAGCGACAACGTGACGGCGACGTACAGCCGGACGACCGGCGAAACCGTCGCGGGCGGCCCGTACACCGTCAGCGCAACGCTTGCACCGGTAGGTGTGCTGGGCAACTACGACGTCACGTACAACACTGCCACGTTCTCGATTAACCGGAAGGGGGCGTCGGTGACGCCGACGGCCGCGGGCAAGATCTATGGCGCGGTCGACCCGGCGCTGACGGGGACCCTGAGTGGGTTCCTGGCGAGCGACAACGTGACGGCGACGTACAGCCGGGCGACCGGCGAAACCGTCGCGGGCGGCCCGTACACCGTCAGCGCCACGCTTGCACCGACGGGTGTGCTGGGCAACTACGACATCACCTACAACACGGCCACGTTCTTGATCGCGAAGGCCACGCCGATCGTCAATGTAACGGGCGGCACGTTCACCTACGACGCCGCGGCGCACAGTGCGACCGGTTCGGTGACGGGTGTTGGTGGAGTTTCACTCGGCATACCGACCTTCTCCTACACCCCGGGCGGATTGAATGCACCGGTGAACCCCGGCACCTACGCAGTCGTCGCTACCTATAGCGGGAGTGCGAACTACGCGGCAACAACCACCACCGCAGAAATCCAGATTGGTTACGGGACCTGCAGCGCCGCGGTCGGCAGCGGCAAAGTCATTCTGCAGCCCATCAACAGTGATGGCACCAGCGTCTACAACCGCAAAGGCGGGAGCACGATCCCGGTGAAGTTCCGGGTGTGTGACGCGGCCGGGCGGCCGATCTCGAATGCCGCGGCGGTCTTCGCCGGGACCGGCGGTGCGCTGACGATGCTCAGCTCCGTCCGGGGCACGGTCACCGACGCACCGAAGGCGGAATAACGGACGTGCCGGACGCCGCATTCCGGTGGGATGCGTCAGGCCAGCAATGGATCTTCAACATGGCGACATCGAACCTGAGCGCCGGCAACACATATGGATTCAGGATCAACCTGGCACTCGGCAAAATCGAGTTCCAGATTGGCGTCAAGTAAATGCCGTGACGGGGCTGCCATCAGGCAGCCCCGTCCATGTGCCCTGCCGCGGAAGCAGCTCGGCCGCGATACTGCCTCGGGAGGTGCGGTTGCCGTGACCAGGCGTCAAGAGCGTCTCGCGCATACACACGCGGGCTGCTGACCGGAAGTCAGCGCTGGTGAGGTGGCAGCCACAGAGGCTCAATCAGGAACACGCCCTACCTGCCCTGGTCGATCAAGCTGGGCTGCACGAAAGCCTCCCAATCTCTAGGACTACAATACGTTCGTGTCCTCGCGCCCGGATGCTGCCGCGCGTCTCGCCGCCATCGTCGATTCGTCGGACGACGCCATTGTCGGCCTCGACGGTGACGGCGTTATTACCTCCTGGAATCCGGCGGCGGAGACTCTGTACGGGTACACCGCGCAGGAGGCGATCGGCCAGTCGATACGCGTGATCGTTCCTCCCGACCTGATCGCGACGGAGGACGAGGTTCTCGCCCGCGTCGCAACCGGCGAAATCGTGCAGCACTTCGAAACGATGCGGCGGCACAGGGACGGTAGCCTCCTCCCGATTTCCCTGACCGTATCGCCCATCCGCAGCGAGTCCGGCGAGATCATCGGCGCATCAAAGATCGCGCGCGACATCAGCGGCCGGAAGCATGCTGATCGCGAGGCACGTCGGCTGGCCGCCATCGTCGAATCGAGCGACGACGCGATCGTCAGCAAGGATCTGGACGGCATCGTCACGTCATGGAACGGCGCGGCCTCGCGCATGTTCGGCTATTCCGCGGACGAAATGATCGGCCGGTCCATCCGCACGCTGATTCCCGCCGACAGGCAGGCGGAGGAAGACGACGTGCTCGCGCACATCAGGCGCGGCGACAAGGTCGAACACTTCGAGACCATTCGCCGGTGCAAGGACGGCACGCTCGTGCCGATCTCGCTCACCGTGTCGCCGATCCGTGCCGCTGACGGGTCCGTGATCGGCGCGTCCAAGATCGCCCGCGACATTTCGGATCGCAAGCGCGCCGACGCCGAACGCGCGCGACTGCTCGCGCTGGCGCAGCAGCAGGTCGCGACGACGCGAAAGCTGAACCAGGTCGGTGGGACTGTCGCGTCCACACTGGACCGGTCGCAGATCGTGAGTGCGGTCACCGATGGCGCAACCGAACTCACCGGCGCAGAATTCGGCGCCTTTTTCTACAACGAGACCGACCCCACGTCCGGTGAGTCGTACCTGCTGTACACGCTCTCGGGCGCACCGAAGGAAGCGTTCGACAAGTTTCCCCACCCCCGGGCGACAGCGATATTCGGACCGACGTTCCGCGGCGAGCAGGTCATCAGGCTGGACGACGTCACCAAGGATGCGCGGTACGGACAGAGCGCACCATTTTACGGAATGCCGAAAGGGCACCTTCCAGTACGCAGCTATCTCGCGGTTCCCGTGAGGAGTCGCACCGGGGGCGTTCTCGGCGGCCTCTTCTTCGGCCACTCGGCACCGGGCCGATTCACCGAGCAGCACGAGGAACTGGCGGCGGGGATCGCGGCGTGGGCGTCGATGGCCCTGGAGAATGCGCGTCTCTATGGCGAGTCGCAGGAGGTGAGCCGCGTCAAGGACGAGTTTCTGGCGACGCTTTCTCACGAGCTGCGGACGCCGCTCAACGCGATTCTTGGCTACGCGCGAATGATCCGCTCGGGACTCGTCAGCGGCGACAAGCACGGCCGCGCGGTCGAGACCATCGAGCGGAACGCGACCTCGCTCACGCAGATCGTCGAGGACGTGCTCGATGTCTCGCGCATCATCTCCGGAAAGATCCGGCTTGACGTGCAGCCGGTCGACATCCCGGCGCTGGTCCGGCACGCACTCGATGCGGTCACGCCGGCGGCGGATGCAAAGGGGATCCGCCTCGAGACTGAGCTCGCGGCAGGCAGCACCCCGATCTCTGGCGACCCCGACCGACTCCAGCAGGTGATCTGGAACCTGGTGTCGAACGCGGTCAAGTTCACCGCGCGTGGCGGATCGGTGCGGGTACAGCTTGCCCGTGTGGACGGTCACGTCGAGATCGCGGTGAGCGACACCGGGATTGGAATCGCCCCGGAATTCCTGCCACACGTGTTCGAGCGTTTCCGGCAGGCCGATTCAGGAACGACACGCGAACGCGGTGGTCTCGGTCTCGGGCTGGCGATCTCGCGGAACATCGTCGAAATGCACGGCGGCACGATCCAGGCGGAGAGCCAGGGCAAGGGACACGGCACAACTGTTCGCGTGATCCTCCCGCTGATGACGTCGACAGGCGCTGCCGCTGCCGGTGTCGATCCGCGGCCGGCGCACGCGGCTGGAAGTCCGGTTCTGGTTCCGGACCTGCTGGGCGTTCGCGTTCTCGTGGTTGATGACGATCCGGACGCGCTGCGGATGGTCAGGGAAATTCTCGAGGCCGCCGGCGCCCAGGTCGTCAGCGCTGCCACAGCTGCCGACGCCCTCGGATCCCTGAGCACTGCCCTTCCCGATGTCCTCGTCGCCGACCTGGGATTGCCGCGGATGGACGGCTTCGCATTGATCGCTGAAATCCGGCAACGGCCGAATCCCGGGTGGCGCGATCTGCCGGCAGCAGCGCTGACGGCCTACGCACGATCCGAGGACCGCGCGAGGGCGCTTCGGAGCGGCTTTCAGGTTCACCTCTCCAAACCGATCGATCCCGGCGAACTGATGGCCACCGTCGCGTCGCTGGCCGGGCGGGCGGACGACCGGGCCCCTGTGGCGCGCTGACTCCTCACCACACTCTGCTGCAGCGTCCGCGGGCGACCCGTCCTCATGTGTTCCTGTTCAGGTCGGCTGGCCGTGGCATGCTTCCCGCTTGCGGACGATAGCATCACGCGTCCGGGGCCATCACATGACCGATTTCCGAAGCGGCGCAGATCGCAGCGAGATACCACCGATCGTGCTAATCGTGGAGGACGACCGCGATACACGCGAAATGTACGAAGCGCTGCTCCAGGCAGAAGGCTTCTGGGTCATGAAAGTCGCTGACGCCGTTGAAGCTTTTGAATACGCAAAGGACTTCCATCCTGACGCGGTGCTGACCGACCTGGGGCTCGCCGGCGATTTCGACGGCGCCGGGTTCATCCGCCATCTGCGCGCCGATTCCGAGTTCGAGTTCACGCCGATCATTGCCGTGACTGGCAGACAGCCGCCCGAGTTGCCCTCCCTCCGCGGCCTCGGCATCTCGGCGGTACTGCTGAAGCCCGTCGCTCCACGCACATTAATCGGGCGGATCGAGTCGGCGATGCAGGAATCCGCCTTGCTCCGGGCCCGGAGCAAGGCCATCCTCGAGCGGATCCCCGTGCTGGTGGAGCAGTCACTGGCCGCGCTGAGGCGCTCGGCCGATGCCGCCAGGTTACGACGTCAACGCCGGTGTCCGGTTTGCCAGCAGCCGCTGGTATGGGTCGACAGGAAGCGGCTGCCGCACGGCCGGCACGACTATTACGAGTCGTGCGAGAAAGGGTGCGGACTCTTCCGCTTTGATGTGCGCATGCAAACGTTCGAGCGGCTCGCGCCCGACGATCGATCGCAGCGCCGCGGCGATGCCCCGCGTCTCGAGGACTGATGGCGGCACGACGAGGCGTCGTCGCCGGACAGTGGCTCGCACGAGCTCAGAACGGGCGAAGCCGCGCCGCTCCCGATCGCAGCGCGCTATCCGACATCTCGATCGATCCGGCTCTTGCCGTGCGCAACCGCGATGACGACGAGGACGAGCTTGCATGGCTGGTCGAAGAAGTGCGCGGAGCCCGCGAACGACTGGCGCGGCTGATTACCGCGGTCAAGGCGGAGCGGGCAGGGTGGGACGAGCGCGAACAGTGCTGGGAAAGCTGGCGCTCGCAGCTGCGGAACCCACCGCGCAAACCTCCGCGGCGTGATGTCCATTGACTGCGATCGGCTGCCCGGAATATATGGTCCAGCTTGAAGAGATTGCCCGACGAAGGTACCGTTAGGGCGTTTTGCGGACCGGCGACGTGTCCGCGGTTCCTGAACTCATGGCTGTATCCATCAGTTGCCCTCAGCTCGGCGATGCCGCGCTTCGCACCCAGCTCGCCGAAGCGGTGCAATCGGCGGTAAAACGATGGCGTCCTTCGTTCGAAAGCTGGCGTCTGTCGCTCTTCAAATCTCAATCCGGCCAGGGTTGGGACCTCGCGATCTCGGGTCCGAGATTCCGAAAGGTCTTTACCTTGTATGGGCCGATGGACGATCTGCCAGGACTCGTGACCGCCTACATGGACGCGATCCTGGCCCAGAAAGCTCGCTGACGCTCACACGTATTTGATGTCGCCCGGGCTGCCCGGGCGGGCGCCGCGGCCCCACCTCACGAATTCCTCAACGAAATAGCGTTCGGCACACGTGTTCCCGGGCGAACTGCCCGCGTTCCGATGCTGAAAAGCCGCGCTGTGCGCACAACGGCGGAGGTGCGGCCGGGCTTGCGTCAGCGGCGGCGGCTCCATAAGCTGGGAGAGATGGGGATTGCGGAGTGGATGCGCGTGATCGACACGGTCGGCGGCCTCGCCCAGATGACCGGCAAGCTGCGCCCGCGGTCCAACCCTGACGCCGGGCTGGCCCCGGCCGGCGAGCCGGCTGGCGGCCTCGAAGCCCGCCTGGCTGGCGTCGTCGTTGCGGCGCTCAAGGAGGCGTTCGACCGCGACCGCGCCCGGATGGATCTCGAGCGCGCGCAGCTCGAAGCCGAACGGAAGAGGGCGGACGAGGCGCTCGCGGCGGAGCTTCGGCGGCAGGCCGCCGAGCAGGCGCTTGGTCAGCTCCGGATCATCGCAATCATGGCCATCACCGGGTGGATGCTCTCCGCGGCGCTCGCCGCGTGGCTGCCTGGCATGCGTGGAGTCGTACCGCGTTCGCTGCTCGGCGCCGGCTGGCTCTTCGCGTTCGGTGCCCTCGGTTCGGCGTTTGCCGGGGCGCAGGCGATCTCCGCGTCGGCTGTCGGGACGGCGGGGCAGCGAGGCGCAGCCGCAACGGCGGCACCGTGGCTTTTGCTCGCCGCGCTGGCCGCGATTGCCGCGAGTCTGCTGGCTGCCCTTTAGCCATGCCCAGCGAAGCTCCCTCGATTCCCTCCACTGGCCCGACCACCAGCAGTTCCGAGGATTCATGATCATTGTTTACGGCGCCGACTGGTGCGAGGACACTCGACGGGCATTGCGGCATCTGCGCCGGCTTGGTGTCGCACATCGCTATCTCAATGTGGACGAGGACCTCGACGCCTTGAACAGCGCAACCGCGTTGAATGGCGGTCAGCGTCGGACCCCCACTGTCGACCTCGGCGTCGGCGGGCCTCCACTGATCGAGCCGGCGAACGACATCCTGACCGAAGCGCTGGTGGAACTGGAGATGCTGACGCAGGACGATGTGCGTGAGCGCCTCGACGTGCAGAACGTCGGCGACCTGGAGCGCGTCGTCCGGACCGGCGCGGGCGCTGCCATCGTCCTGGCGGGGTCGGTCGCGCCGAAGAGTCTGCGGTGGCCGCTGCGCCTGGCCGGCGGAGTGCTCGCGCTCTCCGGGATTGCCGGCTGGTGTCCTGGATACTACCGCGCGCGCGTGAGCTCGATGGACGGCCCCGGCGATCGCCCCGACGAAGCGCTGCGCGCGGCGTGGCTGGAGGCGCGATCGTGACCAGGCGTGACGCGACGCTCGAAGCCCTTGCCGAGGCCCGCCACCACGATCCGTTTGGAGTGCTGGGCCCGCACGTCGACGCGAGAGGCGTCGTCGTCCGCGTCTGCCTGCCGACAGCGGATCGCGTCACAGTCGTGCGCAACGGCTCGGCCCCGGTGTCGATGAAGCGGCGACATCCGGCAGGCATCTTCGAAGCCAGCATCCCGGGGCTCAACGCCATTCCCGACTATCGCCTCGAGGTGCAGTACGGCGGTGGCGCTGTCGCTCAGCTGGACGATCCGTACCGATACGGGCGGGTGCTGACCGACTACGACATCTATCTCTTCGGCGAAGGGAAGCACACACGGATCTACGACAAGCTGGGCGCCCACCTGATGACGCTTGGCGGCACCGCCGGGGCGCATTTCGCGGTGTGGGCACCGAACGCCCGCCGTGTCAGCGTGGTTTCCGACTCCAACAGCTGGGACGGCCGCCGGCATCCGATGCGCAAGCTCGCGCTTGGTGTGTGGGAGATCTTCATCCCGGGGATCGAAGCGGGCGAGAAGTACAAGTTCGAGCTCCTCTCCGAATACGGCGAAGTGCTGGTGAAGTCGGATCCGTTCGGCTTCGCCTTCGAGCTGCCGCCGCTCAATGCGTCGATCGTCGTGCGGCCGGAGCACCGGTGGCGCGACGGCGAATGGATGCAGGCCCGCGATCGCCAGGGGTCATGGTTCGACAAACCAATGGCGGTGTACGAAGTGCACCTCGGGTCGTGGGCGCGGGTTCCGGAGCAGGAGGATCGTTACCTCTCGTACGGTGAGCTCGCGGCGCGGCTGATCCCGTACGTCAAGGAGATGGGGTATACCCACATCGAACTGCTGCCGGTGATGGAGCATCCGTTCTCCGGGTCGTGGGGCTACCAGGTGATCGGGTTCTATGCCCCGACCAGTCGGTTTGGAACGCCGGCGGAGTTCAAGGCCTTCGTGGATGCCTGCCACGAGCACGGCATCGGCGTCATTCTCGACTGGGTCCCGGGACATTTCCCCAAGGACGCGCACGGACTTGCCCGGTTCGACGGGACGTCGTTGTACGAGCATGCCGATCCGCGCCAGGGCGAACACCGTGAGTGGGGCACGCTCATTTTCAACTACGGACGCAACGAGGTCCGGAATTTCCTGCTCGCGAACGCGCTGTACTGGCTGAACGAGTACCACGTCGACGGCCTGCGCGTCGACGCGGTGGCGTCGATGCTCTATCTGGATTACTCGCGCAAGGAAGGGGAGTGGATCCCGAACCGCTACGGCGGCCGGGAGAATATCGAGGCCATCGAGTTCATCCGCGAGCTGAACATGCTCACCCACTCGGAGCAGCCAGGCTCGATCACCGTCGCGGAAGAATCAACCGCGTGGCCGTCCGTCAGCCGCCCGACGTACGTCGGCGGACTCGGGTTCACCTACAAGTGGAACATGGGGTGGATGAACGACATCCTGCAGTATGTCCACGACGATCCGGTCCACCGCCGGTGGAGCCATCAGCACCTGACGTTCTCGCTCATTTACGCGTTCAGCGAGAATTTCGTCCTGCCGTTTTCGCATGACGAGGTGGTGCACGGCAAAGGCTCGATGTTCGCCAAGGTCCCCGGCGACGACTGGCAGAAGGCCGCGACCCTGCGCGCGCTCTACGGCTTCATGTACGCGCACCCGGGCAAGAAGCTGATGTTCATGGGGTGCGAGTTCGGCCAGACGCGGGAGTGGAACTACGACCACAGCCTCGACTGGCACATGCTCGATCAGCCGCTACACGCCGGGATCAGGACGTTCGTGCAGGACCTCAACCGGGTGTACGCGTCCGAGCCGGCGCTTCACGAGGTCGACTTCGAACCGGCCGGATTCCAGTGGATTGATTGCAATGACAGCGATAACAGCGTGGTGTCGTTCATCCGCCGCGCGCGCGACGGCAAGAATTTGCTTGCCGCGATCGTCAACTTCACCCCGGTTCCGCGCAACGGGTACCGCGTGGGTGTGCCGCGTGCCGGCGAATACATCGAGCTCGTCAACAGTGACGGAGAGGTCTACGGCGGCAGCAATGTCGGGAACAACGGGCTCGTGCGCACCGAACCAATTGCCGCACACGGCCACGCCGATTCGCTGCGCCTGAACCTGCCGCCGCTCGGGATCCTGATTCTCAAACCGCGTTGATACATGCTGAAGGCGCGCGCCACAATGGGGGCACCTTGCACGCCGGACAATGACAATTCAGTCTTTCCGTAGCTTCCGCCTTCAGGCGGAAGTCTCCCGGTGCGACGTGGTGAGCCCCGAAGAATGCCGGCACGCATGAGCGCGGTCAGCCGGCGCGACAGGGATTGGTCACACCGGCGGCTCACGGATCAGATCGGGCCGGGGCTGCGCGTGTTGTTCGTGGGTATCAACCCCGGTGTGCGGTCGGCGCTGACCGGGCATCACTTCGCGGGGCCGTCGAATCGTTTCTGGAAACTGCTCGCCGAGTCGCGGCTCGTGCCGGAGCCGCTGACGTTTCAGGAGGACGTGCGACTGGGCGAGTTCGGATTCGGGATCACGAACCTGGTTGCGAGACCGAGTCCGGGAATCGACGACTTGAAGCCGGCAGAATACCTTGCCGGTTGGAAGGTCGTCGATGAGAAGATTCGCGTTCATCGGCCGCACGTCGTGGCGCTGGTCGGTGTCACGCTTTACCGAGCCATCCGCCCGCTGATCGAAATCGACGCCGGCAGCTCGACATCCAAGCCGCTGAAGAACTCGAGGCCGATTCCGCTCGGCCTGCAGCCCGCCTCGATCCACGGCGCGCGGGTGTTCGTACTGCCCAATCCCAGCGGCCGCAACGCAAATTTCTCGTACGCGGAGATGCTGGCGGCGTTTAAGGCTCTACGGCGGTTGCTCGAGCGTTCTTCGACTTCCGCCTGAAGGCGGAAGCTACACAACAAGGCGGAAGCCAAGGCGGAAGCTACACAACAAGGCGGAAGCCAGGCGGAAGCTACACACAAGGCGGAAGCCAAGGCGGAAGCTACACAACAAGGCGGAAGCCAAGGCGGAAGCTACACCACAAGGCGGAAGCTACACCACAAGGCGGACCGTTCCGCCTGAAGGCGGAAGCTACGGCTACGACGATGCTAATGCGCCGCGACAGCGGCGCGCCCGCGTGGCCGCCGCATGAGGAGCACGAGTGGAAGCAGGAGCAGGAAGATGATGCCGAGCATCCGGAACAGGTGAACGAACGACACCATCGACGCCTGCCGCTGAACCGCGCCGAACATCGCCGCATAGGCGCGCTGGGTCGCGGTCACCGGATCGGATCCCGACGCGATGAAGCCCTGGCGCAGCGACTCGAGCCACGATTGCGCCTGCGGCGAGTATGCGTTCACGTGCGCGCCCATGATGTTGATGTACTCCTGCTGCTTGCGCGCGAGGAGCGTTCCGGTCATGGCAATGCCGATGCTGCCGCCGAGATTGCGCATCAGGTTGAAGAGGCTGGTCGCGTTCCCCATGCGCTCACGCGGGATCGGATCCATGCTGATCGTGGTCAATGGGACGAACAGCGCCGCCAGCCCAAGCCCCTGGAAGAACTGCGGCCAGAAGATGTCCCAGTAACCGGCGTTCAGATTGAGCTGCCCGAGCCAGAACAGCGTCCCGGCGCCGACGATCAGGCCGCCCGCGACCATCTTGCGCGGGTCGAAGCGCCCGATGAGCAGGCCCACCATCGGCATGCCGATGAGGGATCCTATCCCGCGCGGCGCCATCGCAATGCCGGCCTGCAGTGACGGATACCCGAGCAGCGTCTGCAGCATGATCGGCAGCAGCACGAGGCTGCCGTAGAGCACGAACCCGAGCGTCGTCATCAGGAACACGCCGGTGCTGTAGCTGCGCAGCTTGAAGACGCGAAGGTCGACTACCGGCTCGTCGGCCATGAACTCGCGCACGAGAAAGGCGACGAGCCCGCCCGCCGACATGAACACCAGCGTCGATATGAACAGGGAGGAAAACCAGTCCCGCTCCTGTCCGAGGTCGAGCGCCAGCTGCAGTGTGCCGATCCACAGCGCCAGCAATCCGATCCCCCAGAAGTCAATCCGCTTCGTCTCGCGCCGGAGATACGGCGGATCGAAAACGTACAACTTCGTCATCAGCAGCGAAATCAACCCGACCGGCAGGTTGATGTAGAACACCCACCGCCAGCTGTACGTGTCGGTCAGCCAGCCGCCGATGACCGGTCCGATGATCGGTGCGACGACGATGCCGAGGCCCCAGAAGCCCATCGCTTTGCCTCGTTCGTGCGGGGGGAACGCCTCGAGCAGGACGGCCTGCGAGAGCGGCTGCATCGCGCCGCCGGTTGCACCCTGCAGCAGCCGGAACGCCACCAGGAAGGGGAGTGTCGGTGCAATGCCGCAGAGCAGCGACGAGAGAGTGAAGCCCCCGACCGAGACCATCAGCAGGCGCTTGCGGCCGAAGAAGCTCGCGAGCCATCCCGTCAGCGGGAGGACGATCGCATTGGCGACAAGGTACGACGTCAACACCCAGGTCGATTCGTCGATCGTGGCCGACAGGTTGCCGGCGATGTGCGGCAGCGAGACGTTCACGACCGTCGTGTCCAGCACCTCCATGAAGGTGGCGAACATGACCGCGATCGCGACGATCCACGGGTTGACCGCCTTGTGCTCCGCCGCGGGAGTCATTTGGTCCGGACCGTGGGCGCGACCGACATCCCCGGCCGCAGCCGGTGCTCGGGATCCTGGTCAGGCTCGAACACGATCTTCACCGGGACGCGCTGCACGACCTTGACGTAGTTGCCGGTTGCATTCTCCGGCGGCAGGAGGCTGAAGCGCGCGCCCGTTGCCGGGGCAATGCTGTCGACGTGGCCTTTGAACTCACGGCCGACGCCGTCGACGTTGATCGTGGCGCTCTGGCCGGCGCGCATGTCCTTCAGCTGCGTTTCCTTGAAGTTGGCCGTGACCCACAGGTCGCCTTGCGACACCAGCGCCATCAGCGGCTGCCCCGTCTGGATCACCTGGCCACTCTCGACCGTCTTGCGGCTGATGACCCCAGCCGACGGCGCGATCACGCGCGTGCGCTGCAGATTCAGCTCCGCCTGCGCCAGCGCTGATGCCGCCTGCTGGACGCGAGCCTCCGCCATGGCGGCGCGGGCGCGCGTGACCTGCAGCTGCTGCGGTGCCGTGCGCGTCGCCTGCACCGCCGCCTGGGCCTGCTGCGCCGTGCCGCGGGACTGGATCGCACGTTGTTCGGCCACCGCAATCGCGGTTTCGGCGGCGGCGACTTCCGACCGCGCCGCATCGGCGGTTGCGCGTGCCGACTCCGCCGCGGCAACCGCGGCATCGTACTGCTGCTGCGGAATTTCTTCCTTGGCGACGAGTCCCTTCAACCGGTCGACGTCGTGCGCGGTCTTGGTTGCGGTGGCTTCGCGATCGCGCTGCCGCGCCTGGGCGGCGACGAGCTGCGCGCGCGCCGATTCGATCTGGCGTTCGGCAACCGAGACTCCCGCCTCGGCCTCAGCCAGTCCGCCGGTTGCGCTGCGGGTTCCGGTCGACGTCGACACTTCGGTGATCGGGATCCCGCTCGTCGCGGCGGCGGCATTGGCCTGCGCGTCGGCGAGCTCCGCCTTGGCGCGGTCGACCGCCACCTGGTAGTCGCGCGGATCGAGCTCGACGAGAACGGTCCCCGCCTGCACGACCTGGTTGTCGTTGACGTTGACCTTGAGGACCGTCCCGCCGACGCGCGCTGCGACCTGGGTGATGTGCCCGTCAATCTGGGCGTCGTCGGTCGACTGCTTTCCCGACGAACGCCACACGAAAAACGCGATTACCGCAACCACCACGACAGCCGCAACGGCCAGCATCGGCCCGCGGCCGCCGAACCGTCCGTTGCTTGCGGGCTCGGTGGCTGCCGCCTTTTCAGTCTCCTCTACAGCGCTCATTACTGCGATCCTCCGAGAAATGCCGTAATCGATGCCTCCGCCGTGCCGACCGCCTGCGCCAGCGTCGCCTTCGCCAGGTTATTGGCGAAGAGCGCGCTGATGTAGCTCTCCGAGGCGATCGCGACCGATTCCTGTGCCTGGGTGACTTCGAGGTTTCCGGCGACGCCGGCGGCGAACCGATCGCGCGCCTGCGTGAGCTCCTGTCCCGCCAGCGTCACCGTTGTCTGGGCCGCTTCGAGCTGCTGCGACGATGCGTTCAGGTCGAGCAGTGCGCTGCGGACGTCGTACTCGACGCGGCCGCGGAAGTCTTCGAGCTCCGCCTGCGTCCGCTTCAACTCGGCGCCCGCCTGGATCCGACGTGCCGTGGCGCGGCCGCCCTCGAACACCGGGACGCGGAGCGTTGCCGCCATCCGGTAGGTCGCGTGCGCGGTCGAAGGCGTCTGTCCGACCGCACCATAGTCGGCGTCGACGTGCAGCGTGGGGAAGAGCTGACCGTCCGCCGCTCGGGACGAGGCCTCGGCGGCAGCGACCCGCTCGCGGGCGGCGAGGTAGTCGGCCCTGGACGAGTACGCGGTCTTCAACGCGGACTCCAGCGTGACACCGGTCATCGGCGCCGAAGGAATCTTGTCCGACAGCGTGAACGATTGACCCGTCGGCAGCCCGATCGCCCGTGCCAGCTGCAGCTTCGAGCGTTCGAATTCGTTCTCGGCGCGGATCGCGCGCTGGCGCTGGTTCTGCAGCTGGACCTGGGCGCGCAGAACGTCAATCCCGGCGACGAGCCCGGAGTTCTTCATGTCGGACGTCTGGGTAAAGAGTGCGCGCGCGGTCTCTTCCTGCGCGTGGACCGCCTCGATGCGGCTCGCACCGGCCACGGCCTGGAGATACAGGTTCACTGCAACCAGCGTGACCAGGTCGCGAGCGGTCCGCACGCCAAGCGTCTCGGCGCGCTCGTTGGCGGAGGCCGCGCGGGCGCTGTTGATCGCACCAAGGTCGATCACCGGCTGTGACAGGAACACGCGTGCGTCGAAGACGTTGAACGGTCCGATGATCTTTGGCTCGCCAGGGAAGCCGTAAGCCTCCAGGTTGATGACCTGGCGGCTCGCCGTGCCGCTGCCATAGACATTTGGCAGGAGGTCGGCGAGTGCGCGCCAGTGCGCGCCGTGGGCGGACTTGACCGCCTGTTCCTGAAGGAGCAGCCCGAGGTTGAACTGCAGCGCGCGGTTCACCGCATCCTTGAGAGAGAGCGGTATCGACTCGGCCGTCGCGGTGCCCTGCGGCACGCTGCCGAGAAACGGGCTTGTCGGCGCGGCGTGTCCACCCTGTGATTCCGCCATCTGTGCCTGCGTCGGCCGGGCGATGGTCAGCACGGCGAGGAGCACCCATCCCAGCTGCAGTCGCTTCATTTCTTTCCTTTGCTCCCTGTCGCGCGGCTCTTTCGGGGTGCCGCACTATGGGCGCCGCCGCCGGTGGGGTCGGTCCCGCGGAGCCCCCGCCAGATGAGATCGGCGAGGAATACCGCGTCTCCGGTCACGTCCGAATCGGCACCCGAGGTTAGACGCCTGACGAGCAGCCCGCGTGTCAGGTCGAAGATGGCGAGCGCGGTCGCGGCTGAATCGACCCGGCGGATTTCGCGCCGTGCGACGGCGCGCGCGACCGCCCGTTCGAGGCGGTGGGTCTGCTGCTCGATCGTCGACTGCACCTTGGCGCCGCGGCCGCCGGCATTGATGATCTGGTTGGCGACGGCGCCGACGTACATGCGGAAAAAGTCGGGATGCTCGGCGAAGTAGGCAACCCGGGTCGCGATGAACGCGACGATCACGTCCCGCAGCGTCGCGATGTCGCCGATGCCGACACGAGTGCGCTCGTCGAGGTCGGCAAGGCCGCTGCGCAGCGCGGCGTCGTACATCGCCTGCTTCGATTTGTAGTAGAGGTAGATCGTACCCTTCGCGACCTCAGCCTCGCGCGCAATGCGGTCCATGGTCGCGCCCTCGAAGCCGCATTCCCCGAATACGCGAATCGCAGCGGGAAGAAACACCGACTGCCGATAGGCAGTGAGCACATCTTCTTTGGTCGGGCGGGGTGGCATTGCAATCTCGGGGTGTCAGCTGCCGGCTTGGCGGGCACGCGACGAATCAACAGATTCCCTGCACCACCCGTGCCGTTTAGACCGGGGGTTCAGTGGAATGACCGTGCAGTCATTGTAGCTCTGGAAGGGGCGGTGACGAAAGGACTCCGGCCCGGCCGCAAAACGCGGTACAGTGTATGGTTTGACCACGTCGGAGTGACACGAATACAGGAGGCGGAATGTCGGCAAAGAACGGGGACAAGTCGCGGCACCAGATCAACAGGAAGCGCGTCGTGCTGCGGCGGGCGAAGATTCGCGATCTGGTGAAGGCGGCGAAGGCAAGCGCGGCGGCGCCAGCGAAGGCTGAGGCGAAGTAGCGCGGCCGGGGCGAGTCGCGCCCCGTGTCACCAGCGATCAGGCATGAATGCCGGGCGCCTCGTGCCCGGTACGCTCCACGTACTCGACGTACGAGCCCAGGTAGGCGTGCGGCTCGGCGTCCGTGCCGCTTTCGCCGCCCAGTTCGAGGACCCGGTTGCTCAGGCCGCGCAGGAACGTGCGGTCGTGCGACACGAACAACATCGTCCCTTCGTAGTTCGTCAGCGCGTGGATCAGCATCTCCTTGGTTGCCAGGTCGAGGTGATTGGTCGGCTCGTCGAGCACGAGGAAGTTCGGCGGATCCAGCAGCATGCGCGCCATCACCAGCCGCGTCTTCTCGCCGCCCGAGAGCGCGCGGATTCTCTTCTCGGTGTCGTCGCCCGAGAACTGGAACGCGCCGAGCAGGTTGCGCAGCGCGCCGGTCGACTCCTTCGGGAAGTCCTTCTCCATCTGCTCCCAGACCGTCAGATCCGGGTTGAGGACGTCGAGCGCCTGCTGCGCGAAGTACCCCATCTTCAGGCTCGCGCCAAGGCGAATGCCGCCCGAATCCGGCGCCAGCGCCCCGGCGACCATCTTGAGCAGCGTCGTCTTGCCGGCGCCGTTTCGCCCCATGACGCACCAGCGCTCACCGCGCCTGATGGTGAGTGAGAGCCCGTCGTAAATCACCCGCTTGCCGTAGGCTTTGTGGATGTCTTCGATCACCGCCACCTGTTCGCCGGATCGTGGTGGCTGCCGGAAGTCGAAGTCGACGACTCGACGTTTTTTGGGCGGCTCGACCTTCTCAATCTTTTCGAGCGCCTTGACCCGGCTCTGAACCTGCGCCGCCTTGGCCGCATGGGCGGCGAAGCGGTCGATGAAGCGCTGTTCCTTCGCGAGCATCGCCTGCTGCCGGGCGTAGGCGGCCTCGCGGTTGGTTTCGCGGATGGCGCGCTCGCGCTCGTAGAAATCGTAATTGCCGGAGTAGGCCGTGATCTCGCCGTCGTCGATCTCGGCAATCCTGGTGACGATCCGGTTCATGAACTCGCGGTCGTGCGACGTCATCAGCAGCGCACCCGGGAGCGATGTGAGGAACGCTTCGAGCCAGATGATCGACTCGATGTCCAGGTGGTTCGTGGGCTCGTCCATCAGCAGGACGTCCGGCCGCCCGAGCAGCACGCGGGCCATCGCGACCCGCATCTTCCAGCCGCCCGACAGGGCACCGACATCACCGTCGATCCGCTCGTCGTCGAAGCCGAGGCCGAGCAGCACTTCGCGCGCCTGGCTCTCGAGCGCGTAGCCGCCAAGATGCTCGTACTCCTCCTGGACCTCCCCGAACCGGGCGAGGATCGTCTCGATCTCGTCCAGGCGCGCCGGGTCCGCCATGGCGGTATTGAGCGCCTCGAGCTCGTGGTGCAGATCGCCGACGCGTCCGCTGCCGGCGATCGCCTCGTCGAGGACGGATCGGCCGGACATCTCCTCCACGTCCTGGCGGAAATACCCGATGGTGAGTTTCTTCGGGACGGACACGTCCCCTTCGTCCGGCGCTTCCTCCCCGACGATCATCCGGAACAGGGTCGTCTTTCCAGCGCCGTTCGGGCCGACCAGGCCGACCTTTTCGCCGGGATTGAGCTGGAAGGAGGCGTCGACGAAGAGGACCTGCCGGCCGTACTGCTTGCTGATGCGCGAAAAAGAGATCATGGGAAACATCAAGCGTAGCACGCGCGCCGCGCTAGACTGGAGCCGATGTCGCTGTGGAAATGGCTCGGACTGGGTGGCGCAGACACTCGAGGACCGGAGTTCGACAGCCTGGAAGCGATCGAGACTGCGCTTGTCGGCGTCGACCGATCACGCCGCAGGTACGTCGCGTGTTTCGCGTACATCCTGGCGCGCAGCGCCCGGGCGGATCACCAGGTCACCGAGGACGAATCCGCCACCATGCAGCGATTGCTCAGGGAGCATGCCGGCATTTCCGCCGACCAGGCGGCGCAGGCGATCGGGCTCGCGAGTGCACAGGGGCGGCGCTCTGGCGGGACCGACGACTTCGTCGTCACCCGGAAGTTCGACACGATTGCCACGCACGCCGAGAAACTCGCCCTCATCGACGCCTTGTTTGCGGTCACCGCGGTCGATGCCTCCATCGTGACGATCGAAGACAACGAGATCCGCCGCATCGCCAACGAGCTCAAGATCGAGCACGCCGAGTACATCGCGGTTCGCACGCGGCATCTCGAGCATCTCGCCGTGCTGCGTGAGCAGAAGTCCCCTTCACCGCCATCACCGTAATCGCTCCCCCGTCTGAGCTCTGCCATCCGGCAACTGAGCGGTAACGGCCCGAAGCTGCCATCGCGCGACAATTGCCGAGCTTCCTTGTATGATGCTTGGCCGCTATCAGCTGACAGCTATCAGCTATCAGCATTCAGCTCAGAACCGAGAACCGAGAACCGAGAACCGAGCTAGTAGCCAGTAACCAGTAGTAGGCCGGTAGCTGGTAAGCCGGAAGCTGGAAGCCGGAAGCCGCTGATAGCTGAGAGCTGAAATCTGAGAGCTGACTGCTGAAGCTGAAAACTGATAGCCGAAAACTGATAACTGATAGCTAACTGGAGATGAGAGTGAAGACGAGCGTGCGCGAGGTGCTCGATTCGGCGGAGTTTCGTGGCCTCGTGGCCCGGCGCTGGCGCATCTCCATGCTGCTCAGTGCGCTGCTGTTCATCCTCTATTACGGCTACATCATCCTGATCGCGCTCAACCCGCAGCTGCTGTCGCGCCGTGTCGGCGGCGCCACGACGGTCGGCATCCTCCTCGCCGCCGCCGTCATTGCCGGTGCGTGGGTGCTGACCGCGGCCTACGTCGTCTGGGCGAACAGCCACTACGATCCGAGCGTCGTGCGTCTCCGCCGACGGATCCGGGAGGACTGACGCGATGCAGACGACTCTCGGGCAGCCCGACGCTTGCGGCGATCGTGTCGTTCCTCGTCATCGTCGCGTTCACGCTCGCGGTCACGTACTGGGCGGCGCGTCGAACGCGGTCGACGAGCGACTTCTACGCCGCGAACCGGTCGGTCAGCCCACTCCAGAACGGGCTCGCTCTGGCGGGCGATTACATGAGCGCGGCGTCATTTCTCGGCATCACCGGCCTGGTGGCGCTTCGCGGCTACGACGGGATGATCTACGCGACCGGCTGGCTCGTCGGCTGGCCGGCGCTGATGTTCCTCGTCGCCGAGCCACTGCGCAACCTGGGGAAATACACGTTCGCGGATGTCGTGGCGTTCCGGCTGCGGCAGGTCCCGGTCCGCATCGCGGCGGCGTTCGGCGGCATCCTGACGCTGCTCTTCTACGTCCTGGCGCAGATGGTGGGTGCGGGCAACCTGATCACCCTGATGTTCGGCCTCCCCTACGAGTGGGCGGTGATCAGCGTCGGCGTGGTGATGCTCGCGTACGTGCTCTTCGGCGGAATGATCGCGACCACCTGGGTGCAGATCACGAAGGCCATCCTGCTCCTGTTTGGCGTGACGCTGCTGACCGGCATGGTGCTGGCGCGGTTTCATTTCTCGCCCGGCGCGCTGTACTCGGCGGTCGCGGCACGGTACGGCCAGTCGGCGCTCGAGCCCGGCGGCCTGGTCAAGGATCCCGTTGACGCGGTGTCGCTGGGGATCGCCCTCATGTTCGGGTTGCTCGGGCTGCCGCACATCCTGATGCGGTTCTATACCGTTCCCGACGCGCGTGCCGCGAGGACGTCCGTTCTCTATGCGACCGGATTCATCGGCTACTTCTACCTGATCATCCCGATTGTTGGTTTCGGCGCCTCGGCGCTCGTCGGGCGCGAGATCATCAGGTCGGTCGATACCGGCGGAAACATGGCGGCACCCCTCGTGGCCGAGTTGCTGGGCGGGACGCCGTTTCTCGGGTTCATCGCCGCGGTCGCATTTGCCACCATCCTGGCCGTTGTCGCCGGGCTGACGCTGGCGGGCGCCAGTGCGCTGTCGCACGACATCTTCACCCACGCGATCCGGAAAGGGGCAGCCTCGGAGCAGGAACAGATCCGCGTCGCCCGCGGTGCCACGGTTGCGTTCGGCGTGGTCGCCGTGGTGCTCGGGATCCTGTTCAAGGGACAGAACGTCGCCTTCATGGTCGGCCTCGCGTTTGCCGTCGCCGCGAGCGCCAATTTTCCGGCGCTGCTCCTGTCGATTGTCTGGCGCCGGTTCAACACGGCCGGTGCGGTGTGCGCGATTGCCACCGGCGCGGCGCTGTCGGTCGTGTTGATCGTGCTCAGTCCAACCATCTGGGTCGACCTGCTGCACAACACCAGCGCGATCTTCCCGTTGCGTAATCCCGCCATCATCTCGATGCCAGCCGGCTTCCTGGCCGGGATCGTTGCCTCGCTGATCGTGAACGAGCCGGAAGCGGAAGCTCGCTTCCACGACGAGAAACTGCGGACCTACCTCGGCATCGGCGCGGAGTGATCAGGCGGTGGAGACGCGGGTCCCGACGTGGATCGTCGCCTCGATACTCGTCACGGGGTGCGGCCACAGCCCGGTGATGTCGCCGCCGCCGGAGGCGCCGGCAATCGTGTGCCCGGCAGACATGACGGTACACGGCGTCACAGGCGGCGCCCGCGCGGTGACGTTCGCCGCGCCAACGACAAGCGGCGGCACCGTTCCCCTCACGGTGACGTGCACACCAGCATCGGGAGCGACCTTCACCACTGGCGAGACCCCGGTCGCTTGCACGGTCCTCGACGGACAGGGCCGCCAGGCCAGTTGTGCATTCGCCGTGAAGCTGACACCGGTCGTGCTCGACGTCACCCGGTTCATCGCGTTTGGCGACAGCGTGACCGCAGGCGAGAACGGCCGTCCGGGCCTGGTCAACACGTTCGTCGACTTCCCGAACCTCTACCCGATCGAGCTCGAACAGCTGCTGAACGCCGAATATCCCGACCAGGGGATCGTCGTCATCAACCGCGGCTTCGGAGGGGATTCCGTGGAGCGGAGCGTCGAGAAGCTTCCTGGAGTCCTGGAGGCCGACCACGGTGGCGCGCTGCTGCTCCTTGACGGCTACAACAACCTGCTGGCCGAGTGCACGCCGGGTCAGTCGGGCACCCCCGCCTGCGCACGGAAGATCGGAGATGTGGTGGCCGGGCTGCAGCAGTGCATCCGGATCGCGAAGGTGTCTGCGTACGGTATCAAGTACGTGTTCGTCAGCACCATCACGCCGCCGGGGCCGTTCGCTGGTGGGCCCCGCGATCGCCGGATCGCCGCCGACGCTGTTGTTCGCACGAACGCCGCGATGGCTGGCATGGTGCAGGCCGAGGGTGCGATCCTCGTCGACAGCTACGGCCGGTTCCTCGGCCACGAGACCGAATACATCGATCAGGACGGACTGCACCTGCGTCCGGCGGGGTACGAAGCGCTCGCCGCCGCATTCTTCGACGCCATCAAGAGCAATGTCGGGGGCACGGCTGCGCTTCGTTCGCACTGATCCAGCCGCCGTTTGGGGCCATTCGATTCTGTCGTCGTGACCACGAAACGGTAACCTGGCGCCCTTTGCACTCGCCGGAAAGCGCGATCGTAAACGCCCGCGCTCATCCCGCTGCCGCAACTGGAAGCAAGCTTCGCTCAACTCGACGGCGTCGACCCGATCCTCGCGTACGCAGAAAGCGCGGTCGCGGCCAGGGTCCTCGTCGAGCGACTCGGGGCGAACTTTCCCGTGTTCCTGCAATACGTCGGGAACGGCACGTCCGTCGAGCAGGCACTGCTGCTCTTCAACATCAGCGCGGCCGACATCGAGCGCGAGTGGTCACGCCGCACGCGCGCGGCGCGCTGACGCTCCGCCGTCCACCTGTCCCGCGCCTCCCCTGACGCAGAGCTTGCAACTTCGTCAGGCCCGACACACAATCTCGCCTCGCTGCGACTGACACGCGATGACCGGCGACGGTCGTCGCCGTTCCGGTGCTGACCCATCGACGTCACCGGGCGCCTCGCCTCCGCACATGCAGAAAAACATCATCATCTGTGCCGACGGCACTGGAAATACCACCGTCAAGGGCCGCGGCACGAACGTCTTCAAGCTGTTCGAGGCGGTTGACGGCAACGGCCATCGCGCCGATCCACGCCTCACCCAGCAGGTTGCGATCTACCACGACGGCGTTGGCACCGAGGTCTACAAGTGGGTCCGCATCGTCTCTGGCGCGACCGGGTGGGGCCTCAGTCGCAACATCAAACAGCTGTATGCCGAGCTCGCGCGTGTCTACGAACCCGGTGACCGGATCTACCTGTTTGGATTCAGCCGCGGCGCGTTCACGGTGCGCACGCTCGCCGGCCTGATCACGACCTGCGGCATTCTCGACCTCGACAAGTACCGGACCAACCGGTCCTTCACCAAAGGGATCCGGGCGTCGTATGCGGCCTACCGGCGCAAGTACCAGACCTGGCTGTCGAAGCACGTGCTCGGTCCGAGGACGATCGAGCCTTCGGCACTGCGCGAAGAGTTCTCGGTCGACATCGCGGGCTTCGAACAGCCTGATCGCCCGGTCATCGAGTTCATCGGCGTATGGGACACGGTTGATGCGGTGGGGCTTCCATTCCGGCTGGCCGACATCATCAACCACGTGTTCTGGCGGTTCAAGTTCCCCGACAAGTATCTGAGTGAGCACGTCGCGCATGCCTGCCACGCGCTGGCGCTGGACGAGGCGCGCCAGAGCTTCGAGCCAGTGTTGTGGCAGGAGCGGCCGGGCGACCGGCAGCGGATCGAACAGGTCTGGTTTGCCGGCGTGCATTCGAACGTCGGCGGCGGCTACCCGCGGCAGGGAATGTCCCTTGTCGCACTCGACTGGATGATGAACCGGGCGGAAATGCATGGCGTCCGGTTCCTTCCGGAACTCCGCACGCTGTACAACGGCGCGGCAGACGTGAACGACAAGAAGTACGACTCACGTTCCGGACTCGGTGTGTTCTACCGCTGGAAGCCGCGCAACGTGGCAGGCGCTCTGTCGCGATTGCGGCGTGCTGCCGAAGGTCCACCGTTCGGTGTTCGAGCGGCTGGCGAGGAACACGGAGGGCTATGCGCCGGGGTCGCTGCCGACTGAAGTCGAGGTCATCAGCACCACGGTTCCACCGAACGTACTCGATTCGATTGCCGCCACCGTCAAAAATGCGTTCGCCGGCAGACCGCCGCTCCTCGAGCAGGGGAGAGCATGGCGCGTGATTGGCGTCACGGGTTACGTGCTCCTCATCGCCGCAGTGTCGGTCCTGCTCTCGCTGATCTTTGCCACGTTCATCAGGGACGCGCGCGCGACCGGGGCAGGCTGGCGGGCGACCGTTCTCGCGGTCGCGAACACCGTCATCAGCTCGCATTGGATCAATGTGATTGTCCGGACCGCGTGGCATCACCCCTCGGTCGTCGGGCTCGTCGCTGCATCCCTCGGCCTCCTGTTGTGGGCGGACCGCCGGCTCGACGCGTTCTACTCGCAGTTCTGGCACGGTCTACGCCGGAAGCTGCGCGAGGCGCTCTAGGCCAGTTCGCGGTGCTACCATCCCGAGGTCCTGCGACCCAGTAACTGGATGCTGGGAACTCCGCAACGAAGAGGAAGCCGAGAGCTGACCGCTGATAGCTGACCGGATTCGGTCAGTCAGGAGACAGGCATGCGTGGGTTCGTGTCGCTCGCGGCGATTGTGCTTGCCGTCGTCCTTGCTCCTCGTACCGTGCAGCGGCGACGGTCCGTCCGGGGGCGACTCCTCCCGGATCGTGTACGCCGGGTGACGAACGGACGCTCAGGTCCATCGGCGACGCACTGACGCTCCACTGGCGGAACGCCGACGCCGCGCAGCTGGCGGCGCTGTGGGCCGCGGGCGGCGACATGGTGCACCCCGACGGGCTCACCGAACGGGGGCGGGAAACCATCCGGGCCAACCGTGCAGCGTTGTTCCTGCGCCGTGAATACCGCGGCTCCGTGCATCCGGTGACGCTCGGGGCGATCCGCTGTCCAACGCCAGGGATTGCCGTTGCTGACGGCAAGTGGGAGATGCGCGGAGTGACCGATGCCGCGGGAATCGTGGTGGCCCCCGTCGAGGGCCAGGTGACGCTCGTCCTGAGCGGCGGCTCCGGTGGTTGGTCGATCGAGGCGTACCGCTACACACAAAAGCCGGCCGCTGCGCCGTCGCCGACATGGTTGAAACGCCCGGGTTATCCGGGCGGCGCGCCCTAACTCGGACCGCCGTGCACCGCTGGACACCGGCACGCCAGCTGAAATCACAACGGGACACGGACAACACGGACGCCCAGGGACAAGAAAGACAGTGCGCGCATAGGCGCGTCGGGGTGGTGGGCGAGTTCCAGTGCCCGGCCGCGCTTGCGCGGCAGACAGGCAGGCGATCGGCCACCCGCAAGTTCGGAATCGTGCTCCTCGAACTTGTGTGTGGACGATCTCCTGCCTGTCGTAGCGCCGACCGCAGGTCGGCGCCGGCCACAGTGGACAGGCATCCAGCGCATCGCATTTGCCGTCTGCTCCGTGGCCCTCCGTGCCTCCGTTCTCCGCGGTTGAATTTTCCGTCGCATTTTTCTGCCTGTGACCCCCGTGGTACGCTTGGCGACGATGTCTGTACTCACGCGATTGTTCGAGAACAACGCCCTCTGGGCTGCGCGCATGGTCGAGCACGACCCGCACTTCTTTGCGCACTTGCAGGAGCAGCAGGCACCGGCGTATCTGTGGATTGGCTGTTCTGACAGCCGCGTTCCGGCGAACGAGATTGTCGATCTCGCGCCCGGTGAGCTATTCGTCCACAGAAACGTCGCCAACGTCGTCGTCCACACCGACCTCAATTGTCTTTCCGTGCTGCAGTACGCGGTGGACGTTCTTCGGGTGCGGCACGTGATCGTCACCGGCCACTATGGCTGTGGCGGCGTGCGCGCGGCATTCGAGCGCGCGAAGCTTGGTCTCATCGACAACTGGCTGCGGCACGTCGAGGACGTCCGGCAGCGGCACGAAGTCGATCTGGCGGCACTCGAGCCAGATGCCGCGTTCGACCGCCTGTGCGAGCTGAATGTGATCGAGCAGGCGCGGCATGTGTGCGAAACCACCGTCGTCCAGGACGCCTGGGCCGACGGACACGACCTGGCCGTGCACGGCTGGATCTATGGATTGAAGGACGGCCGTCTTCACGACCTTCGTTTTCTCGCGACCGGGCCTGCGGATATGGGGCCGGCCTACGATCGCGCCATCGGCCGGTTATCCGAAGGCACCTGACCCGTTGCACCGTTCCGTGACCTGCTGATCAGCGGCTGATGACGCGCGTTATCCCGATCGCGACAGCCACCACGCCCACCCGAGTGCGTGCACGCCGATGATCGTCCAGAAGATCGTCATGTACCTGCGCTTCTGATTTTTATGGCGCAGCGCCTGCTGCGCTATCCACGCCCCCGGCCAGCCGCCGAGCATCTCCAACGCGTGCAGGGTCGCCTCGCTGACACGCCATTCGCCGCGAACCGCGCGACGCTTGTCGATCGAGTAGACCGCGAACGCAATCACGCTCATGACCAGATACACGCCGAGCGCCGTGCTCATTGCTGACATCGCGATGAGCGTACCGCACTGCAGACAGTTTCGGGGGGGATCAGGCCTGCCGTGCGGCCGGCGCACACGCCCCTGTCTATCCGTTCTGCGCCTCGCCACCAAACCCAGCGGCCGGACGCACGTCGGAAACGTCAGCGACCGGGCGCCTGCTCGCCGACCAGCGCGCGGAACCGTGTCGACTGCAGGAAGGTCGTGCCAGTGCTCGTCCTGACTGTGACCAGCGCCGCCGTAGACGGGCGTGATTCGATCAGTGCGAGTCCGCGTTCGGCGCCGACGACGCTGACGGCGGTGTCGAGTCCGTCGGCATCGATGCCGTGTCGGGCGATGACCGTCACCGTGATGTCGTCGACGAGACCCATGCGCGACGAGGGGTCGATGATGTGCGAGTAACGACGACCGTCGGCATCGAGATGCTGTTCGGCGCTGCCGGCGGTCGAGACCGCCGCATTCTCGAGCGCGAGCACGCGCGGCACGCTCGTGTCCACCGCATCGTCCGAGCGCACGCCAATCTCCCAGCCGCGCTGCCCTGGTGGCGCGTTGCTGAAGGCGAGGTCGCCGCTCACCGCGACGAGAGCGCTGTCGGATCCCGAGCCGCCCGAGCACTCCGACCGCTTCGCCCGCGGCATAGCCCTTGGCAATCGCGCCGACGTCGAGCGCCATGCCGTCAATGTCGAACGACACCGTACGCCGCTCGTCGTTCAGGTGCAGTTTGCGAAATCCGGTGCGGCTGGCCGCCTCCTGGAGGGCCGCGGCGTCCGGCACGTGGCCTGTCTTCCGTGCCTCGCGCCAGAGGCGGACGACCGGACCGAGCGTGATGTCGAAGGCGCCGCTCGTCGCCTCGGCAAGATCCTGGGATGCGCGAAGGACGGTGAACAGGTCAGCGCTGACCGGGACCGGTCGGTGGACGGCGACCCTCGTGATCTCGTTCAGTTCGCTGTCAGGCTTGTAGTCGGAGAGGGTCGCAGTCGAGGTCGCGGATGCGATCGAATGCGGCGCGAAAAGCCTCGTTCGCCGCCGATTCCGCCGGCGCATAGACGGTGATCCGGACGAGCGTGCCCATGTGGGCCTCGACCGCCTCGAACCGGTGCAGCTCGCGTGGCGGCAGGATCGCGAGGGCGAGAACCGAAGCGGCGAGACGGAGAAGGGGGTGCACGAGTTCAGAAAGTGGCAGTAACGAGTAACCAGTCGCCAGTAACCAGTAGTGGGGCGTTCTAATCCGCAGCACCCTTGGCACGCCGGGCACGCCTGGCACCTGGCACGCCTGGCACCCTGGCACGCCTGGCACCCTGGCACTTTGGCCCCTAGGCCGCCTTCGCCCCGGACGGGGACTTCCGCCTAAAGGCGGAAGCTACAAGCGGCGGAAGCGCAAGCGCCGGAAGCTACAAGCGGCAGAAGCTACAAGCACCCTTGGCACTTTGGCCCGCCTTCGCCGCGGAGCGCGGCTACGGCGGGTCTCGCCATAGCCCGCTCGAGCCTGTTGCGGGCGTAGGCGGACACCTTAGTACGGATCGAGCGCCACTCCGTTGTTCCACGCGTGGTACATGTCTTCCGCGGAGGGCAGCGTCGCCGGTCGTACCAGCCTGAAGCCAAGCCACGGCGCGTCGGTCATGTACCAGATACTCTTCGGCAGTTGCGGATCCTGTTTCTTCCACGATGGATCCGACGGCACGCGTGACGTACACGTCACCCGCATCTCATCGTCGTTCCACGATCCGCCGCGGACGGCGTGCGGGTACGGCGCCGTGGACTTCACCCACGGGTTCTCCGCCGCGGCCGCCGTGTACGGTGCGTACTGGTCCAGGGTCCACTCCATCACGTTGCCGAGCATGTCGTAGAGCCCCCACGCATTGGGCTTCTTCGTGCCGACCTTGTGATACGTGCCCTTCGTGAACTGTGCCTGTGGCGAGTTGGCAGCGAACCATGCGTAGTCGCCGAGCGTCCCGGACGGGATGCCAGTCTCCGTCCCGGCCTTGCAGGCATACTCCCATTCCGCCTCGGTCGGCAGACGGTAGAACTCGCCGGTCTTGGCGCTCAGCCACTCGGCGAACTTGTTCGCGGCATGCTGGGTCATGCTGATGGCGGGGAAGCCGTTGTTGCCGCGACCGAAACTCATTTCGACGAACGGCGCGGTTGGACGACTCAGCGCATCGACCAGCGCGTCGGGCGACGCGCTCTCCTTCGCCTGGTCGGCAAACATGAACATCAGGTACGCGTCCCACGTCACTTCATCCGCCTGCATCCAGAATGGATCGAGCCGCACTTTGTGCTGCGGTTGTTCATCCGGCCTGGCATTCGAACCGGCGGCTCCCATGAGGAACTCGCCCGCCGGAACGGGCGCCATGCTGTAGTCGATCGTCGTGTTCGGAATCGTGACCTTGTAAGGTGCGGCCGGAGGTCTGGCAGCCTTCTTCGCCTGTTCGTCGATGCGCGTCCGGATGCGCTCGACGGCGGCCATTTCCTTCGCGTCGACGGGGGTTGCGGTCGCGGCCTGGCGGCCGGAAAGTGGTGCAGTCTCCGCCACAGCGAGAAGGACCATGGCGAAGACTGCCGAAAAACGCAGCGTCATTCTTTAAGAGTAGATCATCTTCGCGGGGGCGCTAGATCTCCTTGGAACGGCCGGGCTGAGCAAGCCCAGGCACCTCGTGCTTGCCGTTCCACTCGACCGGCTTTGGCACCAGGCTGACGTTCGAGTTCAACGCCTGCTCCCACGTCACCTGCTGGCCGGTGTAGGCGGCATGGCGCCCCATGATGGCGAGCAGCGTGCTGGTGGCCAGGTTGAGGTCGTCGTTCTTGGGCTTGCCGTCGCGAATCGACGCGAACAGCACGTCGTGTTCGCGCTGATACATGTCGTACTCTTCGCCCTGGAACTGCCACTTGACCTGACCGTCGGGTCCTTCGATTCTCGGTTGTCCGCTGCCGAGGAGAAGCGTGCCCTCAGTGCCCATGACGTAGTCGAACACGCCGTTGAAGCACCCGGTCGACTGCCGGTTCGTCAGTGAGACGCGGTAGCCGTTCGGAAAGGCGTAATTGACGGAGAAGTGATCGTAGATGTTGCCGCCGTTCGCCGGCACGGCGCGGCCGCCGACGGCCACCGCGCTCAGCGGCGGCTTGTCGTTCATGAACCACATGATCTTGTCGGCGTTGTGCACAGCCTGTTCGACCAGGCTGTCGCCGGACAGCCAGTTGAAGTTGTACCAGTTCCGAATCTGCCACTCGATGTCGCTCATGCCCGCCGGGCGCGCGCTCTCGGGCGGCATCGGCTTCACCGGGTTGGTGTAGTAAGTGGAATGATGCGCGACCAGCCGGCCGATGGCGCCATTCCGAACCTGCTGCACCGCCTCGGTGATCATGTTGTTGTAGCGCCAGCAGAAGCCGGCCACGAGCGCGAGGTTCTTCGACTGCGACAGCTTTTGCGCCGCGATGACCTCGCGCACTCCCGGCGAGTCGGTCGCGCACGGCTTCTCGCAGAATACGTGCTTGTTGGCGTTCACCGCCGCCGTGAGGTGCTGCGGTCGAAAGCCGGGAGGCGTGGCGAGCAGCACCACGTCGACGCCGCTGTTGATCACCTTGTCGTACGCGTCGAGCCCGACGAACGAGTTGCGCATGTCGAGTTTGACCTGCGGTCCGAACTTCGCGCTGCCCTTGAGGCGCGTCGCCGCCTGGGTCACGATCGCCTCGTCGATGTCGGCGACCGCGGTCAGCTCATTGTGGGGATCCGCGCTCAGGGCCTGTCCGGCGGCCCCGCTGCCGCGTCCGCCGCAGCCGACCAGTCCGATCTTCACCGCATTCGTCACCGTCTGGCCGGAGATGATGCCGGGGAAACCGGCAACGAGCACGCCGGCGGCGGTCCCGGTCTTCTTGAGAAAGTCGCGCCGTTCTATCTTGTTTGATTCGTCTTTCATCGCCATGATGTCCTGACACTGTCTTCTGGAATGTGGAGTGGGGCTGTTGCCGCCCTCGTCTCGTCCAGGCCCGGTTCGATTGCGGCCAGCCCGTCGATCCATCGAATGATACCGCAACGCCGGTGGCCCGTCCGTTCCGGGCGCCCGAAGCTCAACCAGCGGGTCCCCGGGGCGTTGCGGCCAACCGCGACGGATGAGGATCGTCCGGGTTACCACGCCCATCGCATCTCACGGATGCCGGTAGAATCACTACGATGACCTTCCTGCTTCGCGGCGCTCGTTCCCTTTCGGCCGTCTTCGCTGCCGGTATGTGGCTGCTGGTTTTCGCCACCTCCAGCGTCTCGGCGCAGGCACCGGCGCCGAAATCCGACCGAGCCAGGGTGGCAGCCGCTGTTCGACGGCAAGACCCTCGCGAACTGGCAGACGACGAAGTTTGCCGGCGATGGCGGCGTCACCGTCGAGAATGGCCAGATCATCCTCGGCACAGGTCGCCCGCTGACCGGCATCACCTGGGCCGGGGCGGAACTGCCGACGACGAACTACGAGGTTGCCCTCGAGGCGATGCGGGTCGAAGGACGGGACTTTTTCGCCGGAGTTACATTCCCGGTCGCGGACTCCTTCTGCTCGCTGATTCTCGGCGGCTGGGGCGGGACGGTGATTGGCTTGTCGAGCATCAACGGCATGGATGCGTCGGAGAACGAAACGTCGCAATCCATGGAGTTCGAGTCGGGCCGTTGGTACAGCATCCGCATTCGCGTCACACCCGAGAAAATCGAGGCATGGCTCGACGACCGTCAGATCATCAGCCAGGATCTCAAGGGCAAGAAGATCACGACGCGCAGTGAGGTCGATCCCTCGCAGCCGCTCGGTGTCGCCTCGTATCGCACCAAGGCGGCGCTCCGGGAGTTCAGGCTGCGGAAACTGTAAAGCTATCAGCTATCAGCTATCAGCTGTCAGCTTTCAGTTCAGTTACGCCTCCGATTCCGGCTGCCGCTCGCAATTTACCAGCTCACAGTCTTCAACCTCGCGTTCCGCACGCGCTCGCGTGGGACACGGTGCCGTGAGGTGTGCCGACCTCTGAGCGGCGTGAAACGCGTTAGTCACAAAACGGGTTCGCAGGGGCTCCGAGTGGCGGCGCCGATGAGTACGCTATAGCCGTCCGCCACACCCGATCGGTGAACAGTCGGCTCACCGCCGCAGCGGCAAACCCGAAGCGCCGTCACATCGCCAGCACATCTCCGGAGGACCCGTTTTGCCACGCCGCGAAGCGGGAGGCACAGCTCGCGGTACCGTGTCCGACGTGGCGCCGTGTCCCGCGCGGTCTACCGTCCGCACGAGAGCACCTCGGCGCTCTGTGCAAAGCACTTGACACGGCAGCGTCCTGCGGCAAGGCTTCCGGACCATGGCACTTCCAAGACTGCTGGTGATCGGCCTGTTGGTCAGTACCTTCGCCGTTCGCGCGGACGGCGACTGGACCTCACTGTGGAACGGCAAGGATCTCGATGGCTGGACGACGTGGATGCAGCGGCCCGATCCAACGTCGGAGGTGAGCGGGCTGAAACGCGCGGCGGACGGCAAGTATCTCGAGCCGATCGGGTCGGGGCGGGACCCGCTGAACGTATTCACCGTTGCGCCTGACGTCGACGGACGGCCGGCGATTCGGATCTCCGGCGAGGTGTTCGGCGAGCTTCGAACCAAAGCGTCGTTCGAGAACTATCACCTCAAGCTGCAGTTCAAGTGGGGGGCGAAGCGATGGGCGCCCCGAGACGGCCCCGGAATCCCGCGCGACAGCGGGCTTCTCTATCATGTACATGCAGCGCCAGGCGTCGGCGGCCGAACGTGGGCGCGGTCCGTCGAACTGCAGATCCAGGAACACGACGTCGGGGATCTCTACGCGGTCGGGTCGGTCATCGCCGTTCGGGCCAGGGCGCGGCCGGATACGAAGCCGATTCTGTACGACTACGATCCGACCGGTGAGTGGACGTTCTTCTCGCAGAGCCAGGGCGCGCAGGGCCGGTGCATCAAGCAGCCCGACAACGAGAAGCCCACCGGCGAGTGGAACACCGTCGAACTGATCGCGCTCGGCGACGATTTGATTCACATCGTGAATGGCAAGGTCGTGATGCGCCTCCACGGCCCGCTCCGCATCGACTCGGACCTGCCGACACCGGTCACGTCCGGCCCGATCATTCTCCAGTCCGAGGGCGCGGAGATTTTCTACCGCGACATCCAGGTCCGGCCGATTACGGCGATCCCGGCGGAGTTTGCTCAGAATCCGTAGTACTACGACGGGATTTGGGATCCGGGATTCGGGATGCGCAAACGGAACTCGAGTGCGAGGGAACCACGCGATCCGGCACCCCAAGGTGTGCCGACCTCTGAGCGGCGTGACACGCGTCAGTGCCAAAACGGGTTTGCAGGGGCGCCGAGTGGCGGCGCCGAAGAGTACGCGATAGCAAAGCGGCGAACCCCGTAGGTGAACAGTCGGCTCACCGGCGCAGCGGCTGACCCGCAGCGCCGTCACATCGTCAGCACAACCCCGGAAGACCCGTTTTGCCACGGCGCGAAGCGGGAGGCACAGCTTGGGGTGGCGGGTCGCGTGCCGTGTCAACTCGCACCTCACCCCTGAATCCGTTCTCGTCACCCTCATCGGAGCCTCTCGCTCAGAACCGGAAGGGAATGTAGGCGGGCACGCGGCGCCGATACGCCTCGAAGCTCTCCTGAAACCTCGACGCCAGCAGCGCGTCTTCAATCCGCACGCGGATCTCGGTCCCGCTCACGGCGAGTGCGGTGGCGATCGCGAGAATCAGCAGCGGCGCGATCAGGAAGCCAGTGCCCAGCATCAGGCAGAGCATGGACGTGTAGATCGGATGCCGGACGAAGCGGTAGGCGCCCGATTGCACCAGCTGATGGTCCGCGTTGAGGCCGGCATCGAACCGCCACTGACGTCCGAGCGCGCGGGCGCTCGTCCATGAGAGGAGACCGGCGAGCGCGAGGAAGATGAAGCAGAGCCCGATTCGCCAGAATGGCGGGTGCGGCGTCCAGAAGCGACTCTGGATCACGATGAAAAACCCGAGCGCCTCGAGGAGAATGCCCCACCGCGCCCGCCGATCGAGCCTCTGTGCACGTCCGCCGCCGCGCTTGATCAGGAAGAACGGCACGGCCCAGATGAACCATCCGATTGGAATCATCGCGTAGACGTATCCAGGCATGGTGCGGCCTATCTGGCGATCGGTTCCGGTGTATCGGCGCGCCCGGCCCGCCGCCGCCGCGCGTGACTCCTCGCGCTCACGGTCGTGGCCTGATGGAAGGCAGCCGCGGGTTCCGCTCGATTCCGAACTTGTGCTGATGCCACATCGGATACGGCTCCGGCAGCGCGCTGACCTCGTCGAGGGTGGTCATCTCTTCAGCCGAGAGCTGCCAGTCGGCCGTGGCAAGGTTGTCACGCAGCTGCGCCTCGTCGCGCGCGCCGATGATGACGGTGTCGACACCCGGCTTGTTCATCACCCAGTTCAGCGCCACCTGCGCGGGCGTGACGTTCCGCCTCTGCGCAATCTCCGTCAGCGTGTCGACGATGCGGTAGAGGCGCTCGAAATCGACCGTGCCGGGCACTTCGAGATCGTTGAGGCGGCTGACGGACGGCCGCGCGTCACGGCGGAACTTTCCGCTGAGGAGTCCGGCATGGAGAGGACTCCAGGCCATGAGCCCGACGCGATTGATCGAGAGCGAGCGGGATGATCTCGTGTTCGACGTCACGTGCGAGCAGGTTGTAGTTCACCTGCTGACAGACGTAGCGGGTGAGCCCGAGACGATCGGACACGGCAAGGGCCTTCATCACCTGCCACGCCGCGTTGTTGGAGCAGCCCACGTAGCGAACCTTCCCCTGCGTCACGAGATCGTCGAACGCCCGCATCGTCTCTTCGACCGCGACGGTCATGTCCGGCTGATGCCCGAGATACAGGTCGATGTAGTCGGTCCGCAGCCGGCGCAGGCTGGCCTCGCACGCCTGCATCAGGTGCTTTCGAGACAGCCCGACATCGTGCGCGCCGGTACCCAGGCGCATGAATCCCTTCGTGACCAGCACGAACTCGTCGCGGCGACCCTGGAGCGCCTCGCCGAGAATCTCCTCCGCGGCGCCGAAGGAATAGATGTCGGCGGTGTCGATCGTGGTGACGCCGGCGTCCCGGCAGACGTCGAGGATTCGTGCCGTCTCGCTGACGCCAAGGTTCCCCATCTTGCCGAATCGATCCCGGCCGCCAATCGTCATCGTGCCGAAGCTCAGCACCGAGACACTCAACCCCGAATTGCCGAACCGACGCTGCTCCATGCCTGCTCCTCGTCCGAAGACTCGATATAGAACGATGGCGATCTTACCTCCGCCTGAGGCGGGTGGACCTCAACCTGGAAAAAAGCCATAAACAGACCGGGCGCTGGTCTCGTCTAAGTCGGAAGTGTCCCGGACATGGCCGGGGCAGGAGTCTGACTCGAATCTTCGGAGCCACAGTTCTTCATGCGAAATGTAATCAGCAGCCTTCGGTACGCGGTGCGCCAGTTCCGGCATTCGCCGGTGTTCACGGTCGCCGCCGTTCTCACCCTGGCACTCGGGATTGGCGGAACTACAGCCATATTCACGCTCATCCATGCCGTCATGCTTCGGTCGCTGCCGGTCGCGGATCCCGCGCGGCTCTACCGCATTGGCGACGGGACCGATTGCTGTGTCGAAGGGGGACCGCAGGATCGCTGGGGGATGTATTCGTACCCCCTTTACGAGCGGTTGAAAGGCGAAACGCCGGAGTTCGAGCAGGTGGCCGCGTTCCAGGCCGGCAGGGCGCGCTTGAGCGCCAGACGTGAGGGCGTCGACAAGGCGGCAAGGCCGCTCCGCGGCGAGTACGTGACGGGGAACTACTTCACGACGCTTGGCGTCGGCGCGTTCGGCGGCCGTGTCCTGGTCGACGCCGATGACCAGCCGTCCGCAGCTCCGGTCGCCGTCATCAGCCACCATACCTGGCAGTCGACGTACGGTGGCGACACGACAGTCGTGGGGTCGTCGCTTGTGCTCGACGGGCATCCGTTCACGATTGTTGGCGTCGCCCCGCCTGGATTTTTCGGCGAAACGCTCGCGAGCAATCCTCCCGATCTCTGGATCCCGGTTCACCAGGAGCCGCTCATCAACGGTCCGGGATCGATACTCCGGCAGCCGGTGTCGGCGTGGTTGCGGGTCATCGGGCGGTTGCGGCCGGGCGCCTCGACCGACGGAATGGCGCCGCGTTTGACCGGTGTGCTGCGGCAATGGCTGGAGCACGATTCCGGATATCCCTCGAACTGGATGCCTGACGTCATCCGCATGCTTCCGAAGCAGGCCATCAATGTCGTTCCGGCCGGCGCCGGGGTTGGCGTGATGAAGGAGGAGTACGGGCGCAGCCTCCAGATCCTGCTCGCGGTGTGCGGCCTCGTCCTGTTGATCGCGTGCGCCAACGTCGCCAACCTGCTGCTTGCGCGGGCGGTCGCGCGGCGCGGACAGACCGCGGTCCGTCTCGCGCTGGGCGCTTCGCCCCGTCAGATCGTGATGCAGGCGCTGACCGAGAGCGTCCTGCTCGCCATCCTGGGAGGGGTCGCCGGTCTCCTCGTCGCAAGTGCCGCGGCTCGCCTGCTCCTGGCGCTGGCCTTCAGGAGCTCGACCTTCCTGCCAATCAGCACGGCGCCGTCGCTGATGGTCCTCGCGTTCGCGTTCGGCCTCGCGCTGCTGACAGGCATCATTTTCGGCGCCGCGCCCGCGTGGTTTGCGACCCGCACCAACCCGGCGGAAGCGCTCCGCGGATCCGGCCGCAGCACGAGCGACCATTCGTCCGTCGCGCGGAAGGCGTTGCTGGTGGTCCAGGCGACACTGTCGGTCGTGCTCGTTGCCGGTGCGATGATGCTGGCGCGCAGCCTCAACAAGCTCGAACATCAGGACTTCGGCTACGAGGTGCAGGGCCGCGTCGTCGTCGCATTGAACCGGCCTCCGGCCACCTACACGCAGCCACAGCTCGCGGCTCTTTATCGTCGGCTCGAGGAGCGGCTGAACCAGTTGCCCGGAGTGCGCGGATCGGGGCTGGCGATGTACAACCCGCTCACTGACAACTGGGGTGAGCTCATCATCGTCGCCGGTCATCCTGCGCCGAAGATGAGCGAGGAAGCCGGTGCCTCGTGGGACCGGGTCAGCGCGAACTACCTGCAGAACTTCGGCATCGGGGTCGTGCGCGGTCGCGCCTTCACCGCCGCCGACAACGAACAGTCCGCCCCGGTTGCCGTCGTCAACGAAGCTTTCGTGAAGCGGTTCTTCAAGTCCGGCGAAGATCCGCTCGACCAGCACTTCGGCATGGACCTGCCCGAAAACGCCAATACCTTCCGTATCGTCGGCGTGGTTCGCGACGCGAAGTTCGCCGGGTTCGCGCTCAATCGTCCCGCGCGTCCGATGTTCTTCGTGCCGCTGGCGCAGACGGTCAACTATCCCAACGATCTCATCGCCCGGATTGAGGTGCAGTCACACTTCATCTCCGGCATCATGCTCGTGACGGATACACCCGCGGGAGTCCTCGAGCCGGTTCTGACGCGGGCGCTCGCGGAAGTCGATCCGAACCTGACAGTGACCGGCGTGCGAACGATGGCGCAGCAGGTGAGCTTCTCGTTCGACCAGGAGCGTGCGGTGGCGAGCCTCGCCGGGCTCTTCGGCGGGGTCGCGCTGCTGCTTGCCGCGATTGGGCTTTACGGCGTTACTGCCTACAGCGTGGCGCAGCGGACGAATGAGATCGGGATTCGCATGGCGCTTGGCGCCGATCGCGGCAACGTCGTGGAGCTGGTATTGCGCGGCGCCTTCCGGCGCGTCGTCGTCGGACTCGTGCTTGGCGTGCCGCTCGCGATGGCGGCCGGGCGCCTGATTTCGACGCAGCTGTACGGCCTCACATTCTGGGACCCCGTTGCCCTCGCGGTGGCGGCAATCTCGCTCGGCATCTGTGCCTTCTTTGCCGCGCTCATTCCCGCGCGCCGCGCCGCATCGATTTCGCCACTGAAGGCACTGAGGGCGAACTAGTCGCAAGCCCCGGAACGCTTGGCACTGTGGGCCCTTCCGCCTGAAGGCGGAAGCTGCGGCATCCCTGGCACGTGTCTGTGTTCTGCGGTCGTAGCGCTCCGTAAACCGATTACGATGCAGCTGCATGAACGGCTTCGATATCGCCGCAATCCTGACCGCGGTTGCGGCGGTATTCGGCTACGTCAATCACCGGTATCTGCGGCTGCCCGCGACGAGCGGCACGCTCGTCGTGTCGCTCGCCAGTTCGCTCGTTGTCCTCCTCGCCGACCGCATCTTTCCGCACCTGGGACTCGCGGCGATCGTTGCGGTCTTCGTCGACCGCATCGACTTCAACGAGACGTTGATGCACGGGATGCTGTCGTTTCTGCTGTTCGCCGGGGCTCTGCATATCGACCTTGCCGGGCTGCGCGACAACAAGTGGACGATCGGGACTCTGTCGACGATTGGCGTCCTGCTGTCGACCGGGATCGTCGGCGTCCTGACCTGGTGGATGTTCGCGCTGATTGGGCTCAGTGTCCCCCTCACCGTCTGTCTGACGTTCGGCGCGCTGATTTCACCAACCGATCCGATCGCGGTCATGGGGCTTCTCAAGGAGTTGCGGGCCCCGCGCGATCTCGAAGCGCAGATCGCTGGAGAATCGCTCTTCAACGACGGAATCGGTGTCGTCGTCTTCTTTGCCATGACGTCGCTCGCCGGCTTGTCGCCAGCCGGACACGAACCAACGCTGGGGCCCGCCGGACTGCTGGCATTTTTTGGGCGTGAGGTGGCGGGCGGCGTGGCGCTGGGCCTCGCCGTGGGGTACGTGGGCTATCGTGCCCTCAAAAGCCTCGACGACCATCCCCTCGAGTTGCTCATCACGCTCGCGCTGGCCATGTTCGTGTACTCACTCTCCTTCTGGATTCATGTCTCCGGCCCAATCGCCGTCGTCGTCGCCGGGCTGCTCATTGGCAACCCGGGTCGCGAATTTGCGATGAGTGTGCGCACGCGGGAGCACGTCGACGCCTTCTGGAGCATGATCGACGAAATCCTCAACGCCGTGCTGTTCCTGCTGCTCGGGCTCGAGGTACTCACGATCCGCGGCGAGGCGCACACGCTTCGCGCCGCGCTGCTCGTCATTCCCATTGCGCTGGTGGCGCGGCTGCTGTCCGTCGCCGTTCCGGTCGCAGCCATGAGTGTTCGCGGTCGGCTGGTCAGCGGCATCGCGCCGATCCTGACCTGGAGCGGGCTGCGGGGCGGGCTGTCGGTCGCGATGGCGCTGTCGCTGCCGCGTTTCCCACGCCACGACGTCCTTCTGGCGTGCACGTACGCCGTCGTCGTCTTTTCGATCGTCGTGCAGGGGCTGACCGTGCGTCGGGTGCTCGTCTACTACCGCGTCGGTGAGACAGGCCACTAGGGGCGACCGATCGACAGTCTCCGCGGAGCAGGTTCAGCGCGGCTCGTCGGGCCGCGCCTGATTCAGCGCGCCGGCGCGGAACCAGCGATATCCGTACGGTTCGAATTCGATCGTGTGACGCCCGCTCTCGTCGGCGTGGCTCTCCGACTGCGCCAGCAGGTTCACGAGCGTGCCCCCGCTCGGGCCGTCAACCCGGAGTCGAACGGCACACGGCTTGGCGGCGAAGTTGTGGACGAACACGGCTGTCTGTCCTTCCCAGTCGTACCGCATCGCCAGGACCTGTTCGGTGCCGCTCCGAAGAATCTGCCACTTTCCCCAGCTGATCTCGGGGCACTCCTTGCGCGCGCGGATGACGCGCTCCGTCCAGTTCAGGAGTGAGTCCGGGTCGCGGCGCTGGTCCGAGACGTTCACCGATCGGAAGCCATAGATCGGATGATCGATCACTTTCCGGATCACGCGACGAGCTGTCGAGAACCCGCCGTGCCGAGCCGCCGACCACTGCATCGGCGTCCGTGCGGCGTAGCGCTCCGGCAAGGACAGATCATCCCCCATTCCGATTTCGTCCCCGTACCGCATCACCGGCGTTCCGGGCAGCGTGAAGATCAGGCTGTAAGCGAGCTCGAGCCGGCGGCGATCGTTGTTCAACATGGGCGCGAGCCGGCGGCGGATGCCGCGCCCATACAGCCGCATTTCAGCTTCGGGTGCGAAAGCGTCGAATACGACCTGACGATGGGCGTCGGTGAGGCGGCCAAGGTCGAGCTCGTCGTGGCTGCGGGTGAACATGCCCCACTGTGCGGCGGGCGGGCGGTCCTGGGTTGCCCGCAGCGCCTCGGCGAGCTCCGTCACGAGTTCCGCTTGCGAGGGCATAGAACATGCGCTGGTTGACCCAGAAGTTCAGCATCATCTGAAGGCGGTCGCCCTGCGCGCCGAAGTACTCGAGGCTTTCGTCGGGCGGGACGTTGGCCTCGGCGAGCATGATGGCATCACGGCAGCGCCACTGCAGGAAGTCGCGCATCTCGTGCAGCAGATCGTAGTCGCGCGTGTGCCGCACGCGTGCGCCCTTGTGCTCGATGAGGAACGGCACCGCGTCCATGCGGAACCCGGAGACCCCGAGTTCCAGCCAGAAGCCCATGATCCGAAAAATCTCTTCCTTGACGGCGGGGTGATGGGTGTTCAGGTCGGGCTGGAAGTCGTAGAAGCGGTGGAAGTAGTACTCGCGCGCCACCGGATCGCGGGTCCACGTCGCCTTCTGCACACCCGGAAAGACCATCCCCTTGTTCCAGTCCTTTGGCCGCTGCGCCGACCAGAGATACCAGTCGTGTCGTGGCGACGACGGATCGCGGCGCGCCTCCTTGAACCAGGGATGTTGATCGGACGTGTGATTGCAGACAAGGTCGATGATGACGCGAAGGCCGAGCTGGCGCGCGTGGTTCATGAACTCGACGAAGTCGCCCGGCGAACCGGTCCGCGGATGTACGCCGTAGAAGTCGGCGACATCGTAGCCGTCGTCCTTGTTGGGCGACGGATAGAACGGCAGCAGCCACAGGCACGTGACACCAAGCCCGGCGAGATACGGCAGCCGTTCCGTCAATCCGGCGAAATCACCGACACCGTCGCCGTTGCCGTCGATAAAGGTTTCAACGTTCAGGCAGTAGATGACGGCGTTCTTGTACCAGAGGTCATGAATCACGCCACGGACGGGAGCAATGCGCGTACCAGCACGGTACTCCGGACTCGCTTGCCGCGCCGAAGCTCTCCAACGAAAGGGATCAGGGATCAGGGATCGGATCAGGGATTCCGGACTCACTTGCCGTGCCGAAGCTCTCGGAACTGCGCGGAGCGATTAGGGATTGGCGGTTCTCGCCCGCCGCACTCTACGGATGATCAGCCACCCGGAGCCGATCGCCATGGCCCAGAGCAGGAGTACAGGGCCGATTTCCATGACCGTCAGCAGCGTCCAGGCGACGCTCTCCACCGCTGCTTCCACGCCGTCGGCCGCGGCGACGCGGAACCGGCTGGCGAACGACAACGGGCCGGGCGTCAGTCCCGCCTTCCGTTCTTCCATGATCTCGAGCGTCAATGCCGCGTAGGTGACGCGACGGCCGATGTTGGTACGCTGGGCGTCGAGACGCTCGATTTCGATACGCACGCGTGCGAGTTCACGCTCCACTTCGAGGACGTCCGAGAGCTTCGCCGTCCGATTCGCGAGCAGGTCTGTCAGTCGTCGCTCTGTGGCGCGGGCACTTCGCAGCCGCGCGTCGAGATCGACCAGCTGATCGGTCACGTCCTGGGATCCCTGCGTGTCCTCGAGCACCTGGCCGAGTGATCGCAGCCGTGCGGTGACGGTGTCGAGTCGGTCGGCGGGGATCCGCACGACCCCGCGGACGGAACGAACGAGCCCGGCATCCGACGTCGCGGTGAGGTGGTCGATGAAGCCTCCAGCAGTCGTCACCGCCTGTTCGACAGTGGACTGCACGGTCGTGAAGTCCTTGGCGACGATCCGCAGTTTGGCGGTTCGGATGATTGACGGCTTCCTGGGCAGGGCCTGGGTGGAGAGATCGCCGGCGGTTGGACGCTCCTGGACCGCGGATGGCGAATACGAGAGCTGGCGCCGCTCGAGGTTGGCGGCGAGGCGGGGATCGTCGATGACCGGGGCGGGTTCGGGCACCGCAGAATCACCGTCAGCAGGCGTCGCCACCGAAGTCGAGTCGGAGTTCGATTGCGAGTAGTCAGGTAGCACTCTGGAATTCCTGGAGCGGATTCCGCTTCGGTAGTACTCCGCAACGCCGAGCAGCAAGAAAATCCCAACAGCGGCCCCTGCCGCGAGACTAGCCGCGGTGTGTGCCGATGGAAACCAGAGGGGCACCGGGACGCGAAGAAGTCGCCGCTGCGGGCGCCTGGGCGGGCGCAGCGACGCTGGCGGAGGCCCGACGGTCCACGCACTTGCTTCGAGTGAAAGCTGGCGTTGCTCTGACGCGATGACCTGGCACGCGGTACAGTCGGCGATGTGCGCCTCGATCGCGGTCCGACCGGCGGCGGTACCTTCCCCGTCCAGGAATTCCATGATCTCTTCGGGGCTCGGCGAGTGCGAGTATTCAGCGGCCGCCATGGGTCGTCCTCACTGTTTGCGGTACCCGGGTCTCCAATGCTGCCTTGAGCGCCACACGGGCGCGGAACAGATGCGACCGAACGGTGTTCAACGGCGTGCCGCGGACCTCCGCGATTTCCTGGTACGAGAGCTGCTCGTATTCGCGCAGCATCAGAATCTCGCGAATGTCGTCGTCGAGACCGGCAAGTGCGTCGCGGACCCAGATGCCCGGGTCGGGGTCGAACGGCTCCTGGTTTGCCGCGTCCTCGTGGAGCGATTCCGTTGCGCGGTGGATCGCCTTGCGCTTCTCTGCCAGGAGCACGTTGTAGGCGATGCCGAACAGGTACGACCTGAACGCCCCGCGCTGCTCGTAGCGGCCCGCACCCTCGAGGACGGCGAGGAAGGTGTCTTGCGAGAGCTCCTCCGCGACTTCGGGCCGCAGCGTCCGACGACGGAAGAACTGCCAGACGGGCTGGCGATACCGCTCGAATAGCATTTCGAACGCAGCCCGCGAGCCCCGTCGAACGTCGGCGATGAGTTCTTCGTCGCTCTTCACATAAGCCGCCCGTCAAGAGGGTAGTGTCTCGGGGCGCAGGAAAGTTGCAAAAGGCGAGGTTCGGCACGCGCCTGGGATCAGGGATCAGGGATCAGGGATCAGGGATCAGGGATTCGGGATCAGGGATCAGGGACAGAGCCTGCCGCGCCGAAGCTCCAGAATTACGTGGAGCGAAGGCGGGGGGATTCGGGACTACCGACAGAGCCGGCCGCGGCGAAGCTCCAGAATTGGCGTGGAGCGAGGGCGGGGAGGGAGTAGCTTCGGGGGAGGGAGTAGCTTCGGGCGAGGGAGTAGCTTCGGGGGAGGGAGTAGCTTCGCGGGGAGGGAGTAGCTTCCGCCTTCAGGCGGAAGAAAACCCGGGCGCAGACGCGCCCGGGTCCTGTCACTGGCTTACCACTCCGCGCGGACGCCGAGCCTCATGCTGCGCATGCCGGCCTGCTGGATGGCTCCCGCCGTACCACCAATCGAGCTGATACGTCCGGCGCTGACGTTGGTCGGCGTGACGTTGACGTTGGGATTGCCGTACTGGGGCCAGTTGAACGCGTTCGTCGACGTCAGCTCGACCCTGAGCGACGGTGCGCCGGCATGGTCGCCGAGCGTGAAACGCTTGTTGATGCCGAGGTGCCACAGGTTCAGCCCCGGTCCGACGATCGCCCCGCGTTCAGCGTTGCCGAACCGCCCGACGGGAGCGGCGCCAAATGCCGTGACGTCGTACCAGGCGGCAACGGACGGATCCGCGAGTGCGGAGTCGCGCAACTGGTCCGGCCGGAGCGTGACCGTCGGACGGGTGGCGGCGGTCGTGAACCGTGTTCCGGTCGGATCGGGCATCGAGATCGTCGGCGTCAGGAACAATCCTGATTGCACGAACCCAACCCCCGACAGCTGCCAGCCGCCGAGCGCGATGTCGACCAGCCGTGGCGCGCTCGTCAGCCACGTGCGGCCGCGGCCGAAGGGCAAATCGTACATCACCGCGCTCGTCATCCGGTGCGCCGGCGTGGCGCTGTCGCGACCGGTGTCCGCGTTCAAGTCGAACGGGTTTTCAATCCGGGTCGTCCATTCCTGCGTGTTCCCGGTATCGCGGGCCGCGGTGTAAGCGACCTGCACGAACAGCCCCTTCGTCATCCGCCGCTCGGCCTCGATCGTCACGCCCTGGTAGTCGTGTGACGCGCCGTTGTCCGCATACGAGATGTCGGGGTACTGGGGGAATGGCCGTGGTTTGTCGACGTAGAGCCGCGCATCGGACTGCGGTGCGTTGGCATCCCGCGTGTACCACATCTGCCGCCCGAGTGTGGCGACGTAGGACAAACGAAAGCCGGTGTTCCACCGCTGGTGCTCCGCGGTCACGTTCCACTGGTGGCTGTACGGGAGCTGCAGATTCGGATTGACCGCGAGCGGCAGTGCGATGGTCGCGGGCCCGGATGTGCCGGCGGCTGGAAACACGCGCGGGAACACGACGGTTGGCGTCGCCGGATTCGTGAATGTCGTCTCCTGGAACACGAACGGCGCCCGGCTCGCCCACAGATCGATCGGCATCATGTCGTAGTAGAGGCCGTAGCCGCCGCGGATGACCGTGCTCTGGCCACCGAACGGACGATAGGCAAACCCGAGTCTCGGTGCGACGTTGTTCTTGTCGGTGCGAATCAACGAGCGTGACGGCAACCCGAGGCTGCCCGCGGTCACCACGTCGACGTAGCCGGCCGGCATGAGCGGCGACACCTTATCGAGCGCGCCATCCGGAACGACGATGCTGCCGGAGTTGATGTCGAAGAAGGCGAGGTGATCGCCGCGCTCGAACCAGCCCGGGTGGAGCTCGTAGCGAAGACCGATGTTGACCGTCAGATTGCGGGTGGCCTTCCAGTCGTCCTGGGCAAAGAAGTCGTAAACGTAACGGCGCCGCAGAGCGGCAGCCGGCGGAAACGCGCGGGAGGCCGTGTTCGGCAGGCCGAGCAGGAAGTCGGCGTACGCCTGTCCGGTGTACCGGCCGGTGAAGTCGACGGCGCCGAAAAGATTGGTGGGTGCGGTGAGCTCCTCCCAGTCGGTCCGGCGCAGTTCGAGGCCGCCTTTCACCGAGTGCGTGCCGCGCAGCCACGTCATCTGATCTGTGAACTGCTCGATGCGGTTGAGAAAGCCCGGGTTGCTCGCGTCGACCTGCGACAGACCGGTGAGACCAAGGCCTGGGAAGGTCATTTTGAACACGCCGCCGACGTCGGGCAGACCCGGCGCGAGGCCGACGAGCCCGAGCGAGTCGGTGACTTCCCGTCCACTCAACGGCCCCGAGATCGGGTTGTTGTTGTACGTATGCCCGAATCTCGCCTCGTTGACGAGGGAGGATCCAATCAGGCGCGTGTACGACAGCGTGACCGCCTTGTTCTGCCGGAGCTGATCGCGCATGCCGAATGCGGGCAGGTTGCCCTCCCACACCGGGTTGGTCGCCTGGTGCATCGTCACGCGCGCGAAGACGCGGTCGACGTTGGAGAAGTTGTGGTCGATGCGTGCGGTTCCGTAGTAGGGCTTCGAGCGATCCGTTGGCATCGTCTGCCGGAAGTTGTTGGCGCGCAGCGTGCCGGCGTCACCCGTGTTCGGCAGCGGGTAGAACCGTTCCTGGATCTTGAGCGACACAGGGTTCAGCGCCGCGGCCGGAATGCGCCCGTCCTGATACACCTCGCCGGTGAGCGGATTGCGAATCGGAAGGCCGAGGGCCGAGAAGTCGCCCTGCCGCCACGCCGGGATGGGTACGGTGGGGTTCAGATCGGCGGAGGTCGCGCTTCCATTCACCGTCTCGCCGGACGCGAACCAGAACGTGCGGTTGCGTCCGTTGAACACCCCGGGGATGACGACCGGGCCGCCGGCTGAAAAGCCGGGAAAATGCAGGACCCCCGCTTGCCGCGTGCCTGAAAACGGGTTGCGCGCGCGCATCCCCGGGCTCTGGTAGTAATCGAACACCGAGCCGTGCAGATTGTTCGTGCCCGACTTGGACACGATCGTCACCTGGCCCAGGCTGGGGAACTCCGCGCTGTTGTTCGCGAGGTCGATTTTGACCTCCTTGAACGACTCGATGTAGTTCGCGAGTGGGCCGATCGGCGACTCGCCGACGCCGTCGCTCATGGTCGTGCCATCGATCGCAAACTGCGACTGGTTGTATTTGCTCCCCGCAAAGGAATAGGTCCCGCTGCGCAGGGCCAGCATCGGAGTGATCGCAAGATATGACCACACGCCGGGGTCGTTGAGCGGTAGCGTGCGCAGCTGCTCGGCGGTCCGCGCGTCGCTGATCCGGGCGGTGTCGAGCTCGATCGGCGCATTGCCGCCGGTGACCTGCACCGCGGCTTCGAGGCCGCCGACCTCGAGTCTTGCGTCGATGTGGCGCAGATCGCGGGTGACCAGCGCGAGGTCCGTCACGATGAATTCGCGGAACCCGGACGCCGCGATGCTGAGCAGGTATGGACCTTCACGCAACTGCGGAACGGTGTAGACACCTTCGTTGTTCGTCGTCGCCTTCGTCGTCACACCGGTTTCAACGTTTGTCGCCGTCACTGCCGCTCCCTTGAGCACGGCGCCGCTCGCATCAGTCACCGTGCCGGTGATTGCCGCATACGTGGTCTGCGCCGTTGCGGCAGGGGGTAGAGCCAGCAGCAACGCGGAGAAGGCAGCGACACAGGCAGCGGCTCTGAACGCAGAGAGCCGCGACGGAATGCACGATCGCACCGATAAACGCATACACAGTCCTCCCCAGGTTTGATGCCGACGCGCGAGCGCGGGCACACGCCGTCCACGGTGGTGCTACCTCGAGGCGAGGCGCAGCCCTTTGCCGTGAATCAGTCCTCTCGGACGGATTCCGGCGCGTAGTGCACGGGATGAGGCACGGCCAACCGGTCGATCACGCTGGGGAGCGGATACGTCAGCTACCTGGCGGCTCTGGCCTCTCGTTCGATTTGCGAGTTGGAACGCCGGGAGTATCGCACAGCTCAGTCGGATTGCACCTCAGCGTTATGCGCAAAATTTCATTGCCGTGAATCGTCGCTGTCTGCATCAGCCAGCCGGGGCACTGCGCCGCGAGTGAAGCGGCTGATAGCTGACAGCTATCAGCTATCAGCCCTGAGCCCGCGCCCCTGTCTCGCCGCTTCGAGACTGAGGAGCCGCGCCTTCGCGTCGAGCCCTCCCGCGAACCCGGTGAGCTCGCCGGTGGCCCCGATTACCCGGTGGCACGGCGCGATGATCGAGACTGGATTTCTGCCGTTTGCCGCGCCGACAGCGCGCACCGCGTCGGGGCTCCCGATCTGTCTGGCGATGTCCTTGTAGGATCGCGTCTCTCCAAACGGGATCGTGAGCAACGCCGTCCACACCTTGCGTTGAAAGACAGTGCCGCTGACGTCGAGGGTCAGGTCGAAGCGCCTTCGCCGTCCGGCGAAGTATTCCTCGAGCTGACGCTCGGCCTCGACCAGCCGGGGATGCTCGGTCTCTTCGCCCTCGACGTCCAATCGCACGCGGCCGGGTCGGTCGTTCTCCCACAGCACCGCGGCGAGCCCGTCGTCCGATGCGATCAGCGTGAGCCGCCCGACAGGAGAAGCCATCGTCTTGTAGACATGACGCTTTGTTGTTCCAGACTCTTTGTTGTTCATCGGGATCCTCCGTCTGTTGCATCACACCGGGTGGCGTTGATCGACGCCTGGTGCAATCGCCGCCTCGATTCCAGTCGACTATAGAGTCCGCGGCGTCGTCTCGCTCGCCACATTCGGACATGTGAACGTGACGATTGCGATGTCCGAAAACGGCTGGATCGTTTGGTTGCACTGCCGTATGGTGGGCAGATGGAACAGGACGGCCGGCAGCTGTACACGGCTCTGACTGCCCGCGATGCGCGGTTCGATGGCGTGTTCTTCGTCGGGGTCACCTCGACGCGCGTGTATTGTCGCCCGATTTGTCCGGCCAGGACGCCGAAGCGGGCAAATTGCCGATTCTTCGGGACGCCGCAGGAAGCCGAGCACGCCGGCTTCCGTCCGTGCCTCAGGTGCCGTCCCGAACTGGCGCCGGGAAGTGCACCGGTCGATGACGCCGAGCGGATCGCGCAGCTCATCGTTTGCCGTCTCGAGGAAGGCGGACTTGACGAGAAGGCGGGCCTCGAGGATATCGCCGCGCAGTTCGAGCTCAGTTCGCGGCAGATTCGGCGGATCGTCCAGAAGGAGCTCGGCGTGCCCCCGATTCAGCTCCTGCTGACGCGCCGATTGCTGCTGGCCAAACAGCTGTTGACCGAGACCGCACTGCCCGTCACCGAGGTCGCCTTCGCCAGCGGCTTCTCCAGCTTGCGACGGTTCAACGACGCCTTCGACAAACGTTATGGGATGCCGCCGACGCGCCTTCGCCGGAAAGCCGCCGCAGCCCCTGGCCTGATCACCGACGCAGAGACCTTGACGCTGCGCCTCTCGTATCGGCCTCCTTACGACTGGGCCGGCATACTCCGCTTTCTCGCCGCTCGTGCGCTCAGCGGCGTCGAGCACGTGACCGGCACTTCGTATGCCCGAACTGTGAGGCTCGGCGACGCGAAAGGCTGGATCAGGGTCACGCGGGTGCCGAAGGCAGATGCGCTGGCCGTCGAGCTCACGTCCAGCCTGACGCCGGTGCTGCCGGCGTTACTCACACGCGTGAGGGCGCTGTTCGATCTCAACGCGCGTCCCGACCTGATCGCGAAGCACCTGCGGCGCGACGTGCGCCTGAGGGCAGCCGTCTCGGCGAATCCTGGCTTGCGCGTGCCGGGTGCCTTCAGCGGATTTGAGCTGGGATTGCGCGCGATCCTGGGCCAGCAGGTGACGGTCAAGGCGGCGACGACGATCGCGTGCCGGTTCGTCGAAGCGTTCGGTGACCCCTGCGTCACGCCGTTTCCGGAGCTCAATCGCTTTACTCCGCTGCCCGAGCGGGTCGCGGCAGCGAGCGTCGACGACATCGCCCGCCACGGTATCGTCGCGGCCCGCTGCAGGAGCATCATCGCGTTGGCGAGTGCCCAGGGAACGGGGACGCTGTGCCTGGACGGAGGTGCGCATCACAATCCTGAAGACACCATCAGGCGGCTGGCCGACTTGCCCGGGATTGGGCCGTGGACGGCCCACTACATCGCGATGCGTGCGCTGCGCTGGCCCGACGCCTTCCCGAAAGAAGACATCGCTGTACGCAACAACCTCGGTGGAGTGACGGCGAAAGAGGCCGAGCTTCTGTCGCAGCCGTGGCGTCCGTGGCGGAGCTACGCCGTCATGCACATCTGGGCAATGGCACGACGACCCGCGTCAGCATCGGTGGATGAACGAAAAACGCCGCTCGCGCACATGGCGCGAACGGCGTGAGAGAAGCGGTCGCTGATTAGTACGCGAAGGTGCCGAAGAATGACGAGCGCTTGTTCGGGTCGCTCCACTTCGTGCCCAGCGCCGAGCCGCTGAACGCGTTCTCGTCCGTCGTGCCCATCGCGGCACCGTCGACGACCGCGAGCGGATGGAACCACTGCTTGCCGCCGCAGGTCGGATCGTGATTCATCTCCCGCTCGACGCTGAGGCGCAGGGACTTCGCCGAGACCTTGATCGCCGGGCCTTCGTCCACGAACTGAATGGCCGTCGGCGTGAGCTCGACGACGTCGCCGATGAGGCCCTTCGAATTCTGCCGGGCCATCGATACGAGAGCCGTTCGCTGTGCCGGAGTGGCGCGTTCGTCGACGAAGAGCGCCGTCCGGGTGGCCGCCTGTTCGCCACCGAACTCGCGGATGCCCAGGTTCGTGTCGCCGGCGACCGCGGCCACGACGGTGAGGCCGTTCAAGGCGACGCCGTCGAAGCTGCCGCGGGTGACCTTCCAGGCGAGCAGCGCCTCGCGGCCGGTGGTCACCGCCTCGCCGTTCATGATGCAGCCGCCGGCGAAGACCTCCGCGGTCCGCGCTTCGACGTAGGTGCCCGAGATCGACGCGCCGCCTGCGCCGAGAACAGGCGAGGCCATCAAGCCCGCCACGGCCGCCGTCAGTACTAACCGTCTCATGGCCGAATTCCTTTCCTCATAACCGGCAGCAGCCGCGCTCGCCGCGACAGACATCGGGGCGCACGGGCTGGCCGTCGGGACCGAAGCCGCTCTGGGTGTCCACGCACCAGTACGCAGCCGTCTCATAAGCATCATAAAACGTCGACTCCGCCGGGTCCACTATCGATGCCACATACATGCTCTTGGTGCGCAGGCGCAGGCAGTGAAACCCAACAGTAATCTTTGGCGAGCTCAGGGATTCCATGGCGCGTGCTCCACTTAGGCTGTCGTGATTCCGGCGGCGTGCAGGATCGCCCGTTTGACGGCTGTCCTGGCAACCTGGATTTTGTAAGCGTTCTGACTCAACGGGCGCGCATCCCGCACCGCGGCATCGGCGGCGGCGGCAGCTGTCGCTTCGGTAATCGGCTTGCCTGCCAGGGCGGTTTCGGCCGCCTGTGAACGCCATGGCACTGGCGCGACCGCGCCCATCACGATCCGCGCGGAGCGGACCGTATCGCCGGCCATCGAGACCACGACAGTGGCAAACGCGATCGGCCAGTCGTGCGACTCCTTGTACCGGACCTCGTAGTGCCCGCTCTTGACCGCGCCGGGCGCCGGAAGAATGACGTGCGTCAGGAGCTCGTCCGGTGCGAGGACGTTCTCGACCTTGACGTTCTGCAGCGTCGGCATCGTGAAGTACTCCGCCGCGCGCACGAGTCGTTCACCCTTCGGACCGGCGAGCCGGAAGGTTGCATCGTACGCCACCGCCGGCACCGCCAGGCTCGATGGGTGGACGATGAAGGTGGGGCCGCTGCCGAAAATCGCATGGAACTGGTTCTCGCCCGCGGGCGAAAAGCACTGGTTCCCGCCCTTTTTGAAGCAGACGAACTCCTCGTTGCGGTAGTACCAGCAGCGCGGCCGCTGATTCAGGTTGCCTCCGACCGTACCCTGGTTACGAATCTGCGGGGTACCGACTTCGATCGCCGCGAGCGCGATCGCCGGGTACAACTTGGCGACCTGGGGATTCGCGGCGAGGTCCGCCATCTTCATCGCCGCGCCAATCTTCAGCCCGCCCCCGGGCGCGGGCGTCACGCTGGCGTCGAGCGCCCCCTTGACGTTCACGATGCGATCGGGCTGCGAGATGTAGTCCTTCATCCGCGCCAGCAGATCCTGCCCGCCGGCGAGCGGCATCACCTTGTCCGCATCGGTGCCGAGCGCACTGACGGCTTCTTTCTCGTTCTTCGGATTGACGTACGAAAACGCTTTCACAGCACTCCTCCTCGCTATGCCTGGCGCTGCGACAGCGTCTGCAGGATTTTCGCTGGCGTCAGCGGCAGGCTGCGCACCGTCACCCCGATCGCGTTTCGCACCGCATTGGTGATCGCGGCAGCTGTCGACACGGTTGGCGGTTCGCCGATGCCGACAACTCCACGCTCGGGCTGATCCATGAGGCGAACGTCGATCCTCGGCACGTCCGACATGCCGGCCAGCAGGTACCACTCCATGTTCGGATTGACCATCTGACCGGTGTTCCGATCGAGGATGCGATCCTCGAACAGCGCGAAGTTGAGCGAGCCGATGACGCCGCCGTAGACCTGGCTTTCGGCCGTGAGCCGGCTGACGACGAGGCCGCAGTCCTGGATCGCCAGGACACGCGTGACCTTGACGATCCCGGTCTCCACGTCGACCGTCACTTCGGCAAACTGCACGCCCGAGGTCGTGACCGACGACAGCCCCGGCTGCCAGTTGCCCTCGACCGAGATCGGCTGCGTCGCGAGCAGCTTGCAGGCGTCGCTCCACGACATCCCCTTCGACGCGTTGTCGCGAACCTGGATGCGGCCGCCGGTCGCGACCAGCGTCGCCGCCTCGACCCCGAGCGCGGGGGCGACCTTTTCTTTGAGGGCGTCGAGCGCGTTGACCGTCGCGATCCGCACCGCGGGGCTCACCGCCGCGGCGGTCGTGCTGCCGCCCGACGCGCCGCTGATTGGGAACATCGTGTCGCCGATCTCCGGCCGAATCGCACTCGCCGGGAGGCCGAACGTATCGCCAGCAATGACCGCGATCATCGTCCGCGTGCCGGTGCCGAGGTCCTGGGTGCCGACCCGGACGACGACCAGCCCGTCGGATGAAATCTCGCAGCGCGCCTGCGACGGGCCGCGGCCGCCGCCGCCCCACGTGTTGATCGCCACCCCCATCCCGGTCTTGATCGGGCCGGGCGTGGGATCGCCGGTCGCATGACGTTTGGCCCAGCCGAACTCTTCCGCGCCCTTGCGGAGATACGACCGCCACATCGCATTGGGCGCTTCCGGCGGCAGGTTCTTGATCCGGAACTCGATCGGATCCATCTTCACGCGGTCGGCAAGCTCCTCCATCATCATTTCGGTGATGAAGGACCCCTGCGGGTGGCCAGGGGCGCGCATCGGGCGCTGCTGGCCGGTGTTGATGTAGACGTCCTTGTGCGTGCGGCGCCGATTCGGGAACTGGTAGATGTACGGCAGCGGGAAGCCGGCGGCAGCGCCGGCGCCGCCGGTGCCCCACGATTCGGCATCGAACGCCGTCAGCATGCCGTCGGCGCTGACGCCGGCCTTGACCCGCGCCGCCGCGGACGGACGGTTGCCGGTGGCGAGATGCTCTTCCTTGCGATCGAGCATCAGCTTGACCGGCGCGTTCGCCTCTTTTGCCAGCCGTGCGCAAATCAGCCCCTGCGCGTCAGGGCGCCATCTTGCTGCCGAAGCCGCCGCCCATGTACTGCGTGATCACGCGCACGTTTGCCGACGGGATGTTCAAGCCGCTGGCGAACCCCTCGCGCGCGGCGCTGATCCCCTGCGTCGACACCCACGCCGTCAGGTGATCGCCGTCCCATTCGCAGACGGCACCGTGAGACTCGAGGCACACGTGCGTGATGACGTGGGTCGAATACGTCTCTTCGAGGACGAACGCGGCCTGCTTGAACCCGGCGGCGATGTCGCCCGTCTCCTGCGCCGCGCCCGGTCGCACGTTGCCGCCGTTGAACACGGCGGGTGCGTTGCCCGAGAGCGCCTGATCGACGACGGTGATATGCGGCAGGACGTCGTACTGGACCTTGATCAGGCGCGCGGCGTCGATCGCGCGCTCTTCGGTGTCGGCAGCGACGGCGGCAACTTCATCGCCCTGGTACATCACGGTGTTGCGCTCGGCGTTTGCCGGATCGCGCCACATGATCGCCGCCTTGACCCCCGGCGCTCGCTGCGCAGCGGAGAGATCGATCGACAGGATCTTCGCGTGCGGGTGCGGGGAGCGGACGATGCGTCCGTACAGCATGCCGGGACGCTTGACGTCGAAGGTGTATTTCGCGCGGCCGGTGACTTTCTCCGGGCCGTCGAGCCGCTTGACGTGGGTGCCGAGCACCGTTTGCGGCTGCGGCCACGAGTACTTGGGATCCGCTGGCGGCGGCGGAGGCTGCGCCGGCCCGCCCCGTCCACCCTGATCGAGAACGTCCTTTTCGTCAGCCACGCGCCACCCCCTTCACGCTGGAGACGGCTTCGAAGATGCGGGAGAACGTGCCGCAGCGGCAGATGTTCCCGTCGAGGCCCTGTCGAATCTGTTCCGGCGTCGGCGTCGGATTCTTCTCGAGCAGGGCGACGCTCGCCATGATGAAGCCGGGCGTACAGAACCCGCACATCAGCGCGTCCTTGTCGCAGAAGGCCTGCTGCACCGGGTGGAGCGTGTCGCCGTTGGCGAGGCCGTCGACGTTCCGGATCTCCTTGCCCTGCACTTCGATTGCAAGCGTGGAACAGGAGTAGATCGGACGGCCGTCCACGATCATCGTGCAGGCGCCGCAGGCGCCCCGATCGCAGCCGCGCTTGTTGCCGGTCTGGTCGGCGCGCATCCGCAGCGCGTCGAGGAGCGTGACCCTCGGCTCGATCCGGAGGTCCAGGCGCTTGCCGTTGACCATCAGCGTGATCGGCACTTCACCCGGCCCGACGCCGGCGCTGCCGCCGGCAGCGGTCTGCGCCTCGAGTTCGGGTGTCGCGGCCGCCGTGACCGCGCTCACCACTCCTGCCGACTTCAGAAAATCTCGACGCGTTACGGCAAACCCGCCGGGTTTGTCATCATTGCGAGCCATTGATGGTCCTCTCGACGGAACGTCCCGGAATCACGCCGCGACGCCGGGTGCTGACTGGGGCCGACGCTCTTGACGGGTGATTATGCCCGATCGCGGGCCTTGCCGCGACCTCAGCGCTGACGGGCCGCCGCGGCCTGTTCGAGCCGCGCGCGCAGGCTTGCCAGTTCAGCCCCACTGCTGTCGGCCACTCAGCCGGCAGCGGTCTCGCCGATGCCTTTTGCGGTTCCCCGCGGCGGCGCGAAGATCAAGCGCCGGGCCGGTCGGACAGGGGGACCCACGTTCGGTCGCGGGGGCCGGTGTATTCCGATTGGGGCCGGATGATGCGGTTCGTGCGCTGCTGCTCGAGGGCGTGTGCAATCCACCCGCTGACACGGCTGGCGGCGAACGTCGGGGTAAAGAGCGACACCTCGAATCCGAGGCCGTGCAGGAGCAATGCGGTGTAGAACTCCACATTCGTCTGCAGCCGCCGACCGGGCTTGTACAGCTCGAGCAGGCGCAGAGCCTCACGCTCGACCGCTCGGGCCAGGGTATAGAGCGACATGTCACCGGCTCGCGTGAACAGCCGCTCGGCGGCGCGCGCGAGGACGTCGGCTCGCGGGTCGCGCACCTTGTAGACGCGGTGGCCGAAGCCCATCAGCCTCTCGCCGCTCTCGAGTTTCCGGCGCAGCACGTCCTCGGCGCGCGCCGCGTCCGCGATCTCGAACACCATGTCGAGCGCGGGCCCAGGCGCGCCGCCGTGGAGCGGTCCCTTCAGCGCCCCGATTGCGCCGACGACCGCCGACACCAGGTCGGAACCGGTCGAGATGATGACGCGCGCGGTGAACGTCGAGGCGTTCAGTCCATGATCGATGACCGTGTTCAGGTAGGTCTCGAGCGCTCTGACCCGCTCTGAATTCGGCAACTCTCCGGTGAGCATGTACAGGTAGTTCGCAGCATGACCGAGGCCGGGGTGGGGCTGAACCGGGTGAGAGACCGTGCTGCAGCCGAAAATAGGCCGCGACAATCGTCGGAACACGCGCGACCAGGCCTGTCGCCTCGTCGGAGACGAGTGACAAAGTGCCGACTGCCATGCGCAATGCGTCCATGGCGTCGACGTGGCGATGCGCGCAGTCGCGAAGGAGTCCGATGGTGGCATCGGGGAGGTTACGGCTGGCCGCGACCGCGGCACGAAATTGGTCGAGCTCGGCCGGCGACGGCAGCATCGCCATGCCACAGCAACCAGGTCGTCTCCTCGAACGTGGCGTACTCCGCCAGCTCGTCGATTCGGTAGCCGGCAATCACGAGCTCTCCGCGCTCGCCGTCGACGTGGCTTAGCTGCGTCCGCGCCGCGACGACTCCGTCCAGACCGCTTACCATCGATCCACGGTAACGTCCATGTATGATGGTGTCAATGTTGATTGAGCAATCAATATGAGTAAGCAGCCGCAGCCATGGATCTCGGCGGTGGATGCCGCCAGGCGTCTCGGTGTGAGCCGCGCAACTCTGTACGCGTATGTGAGCCGCGGCCACATCCGGTCGCAGGCCGTCCCCCGGTTCGCCGCGGGCACGAAGCTATTCGCGCGACGACGTCGAGCGGCTGCGGCGACGCACCGAAGAGCGCCGCGCTCCGGACAAGGCCGCTGCCGGCACCCTGCAGTGGGGCATGCCGATCCTGGAGTCCTCGATCGCGCTGATCGACGGCCACCGGTTGTTCTACCGCGGCGTCGATGCCGCGACGCTGGCGCAGTCGCGTTCGCTCGAGGAGGTGGCGGCACTGATCTGGACCGGCAGGGCTGAGGCTGGAGCGCCAGTACCTGCGCTTCCGGTCGCCGTTCCACGTCACGGTCGCGTTTACCGCGCGGGCACAGTCGATGCTGATCGAGGCGGCCCGCCGCGACCCCACCGCCGGTGACCTTCGCCCCTCGCACGTCGCGGTGACCGGCTCGCGGATCGTGCGCGATCCTCACCGATGCCGCTGCCGGTCGCCGGGGGTCGGGTACGGCTCCTGTTCACACCGCGCTCGCACGCGCCTGGAACGTCAACGCCGCGCGGCATGGACGTGTTGCGCGCGGCGCTCGTGCTCTGTGCCGATCACGAACTGAACGTCTCATCGTTCACGGCAAGGTGTGTCGCGTCTGCTGGCGCACACCCTTATGCCGTCGTCCTTGCCGCGCTCGCCGCGCTTGAAGGCCCGAGACACGGCGGCGCTGGCGTGCGCGTCGAGTCGATGCTCGACTCGCTGCGGCACCAACGCGGGCTGCGCGCGGCACTTGCCGCGCGGGTGCGCCGCGGCGAGCCGATCGATGGATTCGGCCATCCGCTCTACCCTGACGGAGATCCTCGTGCGCGCCTGCTGCTCGGCCTGCTCGGTGAGCGCTACCCACGATCCGCCGAATATCGCTTCGTGACCGAGTGCGCCGCGGCGGCAGCGGCAATCACCGGCGATCAGCCGAACATCGATTTCGGACTGGCCGCGGTCGGGCGGGTCCTGAAGCTTCCTGCCGCGTCGCCGCTGATGCTTTTTGCCGTCGGCCGGAGCGTCGGCTGGATCGGCCATGCGCTCGAGCAGTACGCGACCGGTCAGCTGATTCGACCACGGGCTCGGTACGTCGGCGCTGCTCCGTCTATGGTCGGATCGGAGCAATAGTCGAGTCGGCCAACTGCAGAGTTAGTAGCAGGTTACGACAAAATTGCAACTTGACGCGGGCGCGAACCTGCTTACCATTCCCTAACTGCGAATGGAGGTGCGATCGTGAAACGCGCTGTTTTGGTACTTCCCGCGAAGGTCATCGCCGCTGTCTTGCTGGTGATGGTCTGCGCAGCCCCCGCAACGTACGCGCAGGTGCTCTATGGCTCGATAGCCGGCACGCTGACCGACGAGAGCGGGGCCGTCGTTCCCAGGGCCGTCGTCACGGTGACGAATACGTCCACCGGGTTGTCGCGTGAGGCGACGACGACTGACGATGGTTACTACACGATTCCAAACCTGCCCGAGGGCACCTACGACCTCTCGGTCAGTCCCGCCGGATTCAAACCGTATACGCAAAAAAACATTAACGTCCCTGTGAATGCAGTGACGCGCGTCAACGCCACCGTTCAGATCGGTGCGCTCAACGAACAGGTGACCGTCGAAGCCGCAACCACGTCGCTGCAGACCACCCGGTCCGACGTCAGCACCAACCTGGATGCGCGGGCGATCGAGAACCTGCCCCTCTCGCGGCTACCGGAACTTCCAGAGCCTGATCAACCTGGTGCCGGGGGCGACGCCGGCGCGTTTCCAGAACGCCGTCACCGACACGCCGGGACGCGCCCTGTCGGCCAACGTCAACGGCCAGGAGCGCGGCGCCAACAACACCCGGGTGGATGGTTCGGCCGACATCCTGGTGACGATGCCGCACCACGCCGCGTACGTGCCGCCGGCGGAAAGCATCCAGCAGGTCAACGTCGCGACCAACAACTTCGATGCCGAGCAGGGGATGACCGGTGGCGCCGCCGTTACCGTGATCACGAAGGCGGGGACGAATGATTTTCACGGCAGCGCCTTCGCCATGAACGACAACAGCCACCTCCGCGCCTTCAAGTGGGACCGAGAACCGCGCCGGCGTCACTGAGAAGCCGAAAGAGTCGCGTAACATCGGCGGCGGCAGTCTGGGCGGCCCAATCAAGAGGAACAAGTTCTTCTTCTTCACCGACTGGGAAGGCACGTTCGAACGCGTCAACTACACCGCTACAGGACACCGTTCCCGACGGCCGACTTCCGCACCGGTAATTTCAGCCGGATGCTGGGGGCGAACATCCTCAGCGCCAACGGCAGTCCCATTCTGATTCCCACGACCGAAGGTGGCACCACCCCGCTCAGGGAAGGCATGGTGTTCGACCCCTTCTCCGGCAATCTCAATGGCACCGGCCGCTCAGTCTTTTCGAGTGGCGGACAGGTCAACGTCATCCCGAAGTCGCGGTTGAACGGCCCGACCCAGCAGTTGCTGGCCCTGGTGCCGGCGCCGAACCTCGACGGAGACACCGACAACTTCTTCAATTCGGGCAACCAGCCGCTGAACCGCAACAACATCGACGCCAAGGTCAACTGGAACCGGAACGAGCGCCATCAGATGTGGTTCAAGTACAGCGTGATGGATGCACTGGTGAAGGGTGAGTTCAGCCTCGGCCAGGCCGGGGGGGAGTGCCTGTGCGGCGGCGGCCTCGGCGCCGGCCACACCCTCACGCAGATCGGCGGCATGGGTCACACCTACACTGTCACGCCCAATTTCCTGATCGACGGGACGCTGGGGTGGACGCGGTTCGGGCAGAACGTCACGCCGCCCGACCTCGGCACCAATTTCGGATCCGACGTCCTCGGAATACCCGGGACCAACGGTCCGGACCCGCGCGAAAGCGGCATGCCGCCCTTTTACATTTCCGGCTACGCCGACCTCGGCAACAACGAGGGCTGGAACCCGCTCTACCGCAACGACCAGTCCTACACGTTCAACACCAACGCGAGCTGGAACAATGGCACGCACGACATCCGGTTCGGCTTCGACTTCATCCACCATCTGATGAACCACTGGCAGCCGGAGCTCGGCGAAGGCCCGCGTGGGGCGTTCCACTTCGATCCCGGCGTGACGGCGCTCAACCCGGATGCGCTCGATGCCTCGGTCGGATTCCAGGGCGACACGCCGTCGTTCGAGAACGACTGGAATGCCCTCGCAGGGTTCCTGCTCGGCACCCCGACGGCGTCCGGCAAGAGCAGCCAGTTCATCAAGATGAACAGCATGGAAAACGTATACGCGACGTACGTGCGCGACCGCTGGCGCGTCAGGCCGAACCTGACGCTGGACCTTGGACTGCGCTGGGAGCTCTATCCGAACCGGTGGCGTTCGGGCGGTCTCGGCATCGAATCCTACGATCCGAACACCAACGAGGCGCTGATTGGCGGAAAGGGAGGCATCCCGCAGGACAACGGCGTCGGCTACAGCAAGAAGCTGTTTGCCCCGCGCCTGGGCTTTGCCTACCAGGTGTCGGACAGCACGGTCATTCGCAGCGGCTACGGCATCACCTACCATTCGCATCCGTGGGGCGCGCAGGCGTTGCGCGGCTGGTTCCCGCTGACCGTGGTCGCCGTCTTCGACGGCGTGAACGGCTACCAGCCCGTGACCACGAGCCCGGGCTACGTCGCCGCCGGGGTCCCGAACGCGCCGCTCGGTCCCGACTGTCGGCATTCCTTCAATCTGCTGCCCCGACATCAGCCCGGGACGCATCCCGCTTCCACTGGTCGCCGAGACCGGCTATCCGGTGGCGAACCAGGAACTGCATCGCGGCTACATCCAGTCGTGGAACATGATCGTCGAGCGCAAGCTGCCGTCCGATTTCGTCGCGTCCGTCGGATACGTCGGGTCCGCGTCGGTCAACGGCTTCGCGTTCCTCGACATCAACGCGTCGCAGATCCCCGGGTCCGGTGATGAGGGCCGTCCGCTGTTCCAGAAGTTCGGCCGCACCACCGCCACGCGGGAATGGGACGGCCGGACGCACAGCATCTACCACTCACTCCAGACCAGTCTGAATCGACGGTTCTCCGGAGGCCTGCTGATCAAGGCCGCGTACACCTTCTCGAAGGCGATCGACGAGGCTCCGTACTCCGACTGGACGGAGTTCCTGTGGAACGCGCCGAGCGTCGATGTACCGCAACCGTGCGCTTGCCAACCACGACATCCCGCACAACTTCCAGTTCGCGTTCGTCTACGAACTGCCGTTCGGCAGCACGAAGAAGTGGGCGACCACGGGAGCGAGTGCGGCGATCCTCGGCGGTTGGCAGCTGAACGGCATCTTCGCCGCCTACTCGGGCCGTCCGTTCACGCTGTCGGCGTCAGACGCCTCGCTGAACATGCCTGGCAACACGCAGACGCCCGACCAGGTCAAGGAGAACGTCGAGATCTTCGGCAAGGTTGGCGACGATGGCACGTACTTCGATACCACCGCCTTTGCCCGGGTCACCGACGTCCGCTTCGGCAACGTCGGCCGCAACACGATGCGCGGTCCCGGCGTCGCGAACCTTGACGCCAGCTTGTTCCGTACGTTCAAGCTGACGCACGGAATGGACCTGCAGTTCCGGGCGGAAGCGTTCAACGTGACGAACACGCCGCACTTCGGGCAGCCAAACGGCAACGTCAACAGCTCGAATTTCGGGAAAGTGCTGGGCATCAACACCGCGGACGCGATGGGTCAGTCGCGCCAGTTCCGCTTTGGTTTGCGCCTGGGCTTCTGACCGAACCCAGGTGAGGTGAGAGACGTGGGGCGCAGGCCGAGTGTCTGCGCCCCTTATTTAGTCGCCAGTCGCCAGTCGCCAGTCGCCAGTCCCCAGTTTCCAGTCCCGCCTTCGCTCGCATGAGAGGGCGCGAGCTACGGCGCGGCTCGCGAACCCCCAACCCCGAACTCCGAACCCGGAACCCGGAACCCCGGTTCCCGAATCCCGAGTCCCCCGCCTCCGCTCGTGCGCCCGGTCTTCGAGCTACGGCGCGGCAGGCCTGAGGTCCTGCACCTCAATCCGCGCGGTCATCGTGTGAGAGCCGCCTGGCGCGAGACGGCGGGCAGACGCGCCCACGTTGCACGTTTCCACGCACAACATCTCCGGCCACTCGTCATCACCGAAATCCGGCATCGTGCGCGCCTTCGCAATCCAGGGATTCCAGACGACGGTGGCATCGGAGCCAGTCTTGGCGATTGAGATACGCCTTCGTCCACCGGGATCGTGAATCACGCAGGTGGCATGGGTATCGAGGTAGACGCGATCCGTTTCGCCCACGAAGCGCACCGGCTCACGACCGTCGCGGCGGCGTGTGAGGCCGCCGACTTTATCGATGTACTCGGTGTCCTCCAGCCCGGTGACCGTCGCCTCGTGAATGTCACGCACTCCGAAGTACGAGTGCAGCGCCTCCTCGTACGTGAACGCCTCCTCGTCGTCGTTGTGCACCTCGAGCTCGAGACGGAGCACCGTGCCGATGGTGATGCGGTGCCGTGCCCGGAAGCGGTGAGCCCAATGCGGCGAAAGCCCTTCGCCCGCGAGCTCCAGCGCCAGCGTGACGTGGCCTGAGGCGTCCTCCTGCGCTTCGACCAGTTTCCAGTCCTTGATCCGCGCGAAGCCGTGCGCCGGCGCCGACGGGTCGGTCGCGTGCGCACCAAACCAGGGGAAACAGATCGGCACGCCGCCGCGAATCGGACGTCCAGGTTCGAACAGGCTCGAGCGGCTCATCCACAGGACCGGCTCCTTCGCCGCGGCCGGATGCCACGCGGTGACGTGCGCACCCTGGAAATACACCTCCGCCGTGGCGTGCGCGTTCTCGACGGTAATGCGAGGCATCGTGCCGCCGTGAACGCGGACGGACGAGGGCAGCGTGGTGGCGATCAGGTGAGTGATGTCGGTCATGGCACATTCCTCTGGCGGCCGCAGCTTCGAAGCCAGCGGCACAACCGCCCGGTAGCGCGAGTGGCCCGTCCACGTTGAACGAGGACCAGATCGCGGAGCGCGGCGCCCGGATGGCAAGGCGCGACGACCGAGAATACCCCGAGTATTTGAAGGAGGAGCAACGCCGCCAGCAGGGATGCCCCGCCCGCGAGGTGGCCCTCGATCAGCGTGGACGGGCTACTAGATTCGCACATCGCATCCGTATAAAGTGAGACCCGCATTGCGCGTGAGCCCGGGCGGCAGCGATGTCGGCCGGCAGCGCATCGGCTTTCACTCACGGATGGGAGACTTATGCGTCGATCGGCTTTCTCGCCACTGACTCTCGTGGTCGTGCTGATGCTGGTGGCCGGCGTGCCACAGCAGGCTTTCGGGCCGCCCCCCATGCAGAATGGCCAGGCGCCCAACCCCGCTCCGAGTGCGACGCCGCGGCCCGCGCCAGAGCCGGTACAGATTCCGCTCGACCTCTTCAAAGTGCCGGACGGATTCGAGGTCACGCTGTGGGCGGCAACGCCGCTGCTGCACAACCCGACGAACATGGACATCGATCGCGACGGCCGCATCTGGGTCGCCGAAGGCGTCCGCTATCGCTCCCATTTCGCCCGCCAGCCCGAAGGCGATCGCATCGTCGTCCTGCAGGACACTGATGGTGACGGCAAGGCCGACAGCACGCACACGTTCGTGCAGGAGCCGAACCTGGTTGCGCCGCTCGGTATCGCGGTCATCGACAACAAGATCGTCGTCTCCCAGCCGCCCGACCTCATCGTTTATACCGACGTCGATCGCAACCTCAAGTTCGATCCGGCGGTGGACAAGCGCGAGGTGCTGCTGACCGGTTTCCAGGGCATCAATCACGACCACTCGCTGCATTCGGTGACCGTGGGTCCCGACGGGAAGTGGATCTTCAATTCCGGCAACACGGGTGCGATGTTCACCGATCGATCGCAGAAGACGTTCCGGATCTTCGGGTCGTACCGTCCCGACCCGGTGGGCCCGTTCAAGTTCCCGAACGATCCGGCGGCATTCGCGGGCAAGCCGAGCGATGACGGGCATGTCTACGTCGGCGGCTTCACCGCGCGGATGAATCCTGATGGCACGAATGCGGAGATCATCGGATACAACTACCGGAACAGCTACGAACAGTCGGTCACTTCGCTTGGTGACGTCTTCCAGAACGACAACGACGATCCGCCGGCGTGCCGCGTGAGCTGGGTCATGGAGTACGCGAACTTCGGATTCTCCTCGAACGACGGCCAGCGGACCTGGCAGGCTGATCGCCGGCCCGGCCAGACGGTTCCGGTCGCGGAGTGGCGCCAGGACGATCCGGGCATGATGCCGGCGGGCGATGTCTACGGCGGCGGGTCGCCCACCGGGAACGTGTTCTACGAGAATGGCGCGCTCGGCCCATCGTGGGACGGGACGTTCTTTGCCGCCGATGCCGGCCGCAACGAGGTCTTCTCGTATCAGCCGGCCCGCGAAGGTGCGGGCTTCGCGCTCAAGCGAAACGTCTTCCTGACCTCCAACGTCAAGCAGCAGTACGCCGGCTCGGACTTCATCGGCGGCAACAACACGGCCAAGGGCGCGATCGAGACGATGTTCCGGCCGTCCGACGTCGCCGTCGGTCCGGACGGTGCTCTCTATGTGAGCGACTGGATCGACGCACGCGTCGGCGGACACCAGGACCTGGACGAGATGCTGTCTGGCGCGATCTACCGGATCGCCCCGAAGGGCTTCGTCTCGAAAGTGCCGGCCTTCGACGCCTCGACCGTCGACGGTCTCATCACCGCGCTGCGATCGCCAGCGGTCAACGTCCGGGCAATCGGATTCGAAGGCCTGAAGTCGCGTGGCGCATCCGTCGTCGAGGCTGTTGCCGCGCTGCTGAACGATCCGAGCCCGTATATGCGCGGCCGTGCGATCTACCTGCTCTACCAGCTCGGGCCCGAGGGTCGCCAGCGAGCGGGGGCGCCCGAGTCCTACACCGATCCGGCGCTGCGCATCACCGCCTACCGCGCGATGCGGCGCGCGGCGCTCGACGTGCTCCCGGTCGCTGCGCGTCTTGCCAAGGACACCGATCCCGGTGTCCGGCGTGAGGTCGCGCTGTCGATGCGCGATCAGCCGGCGGAAGCGTCGCTGGACATTCTCGTCGACGTTGCGCGCGGTTTCGACGGGACCGATCGCAGCTATCTCGAGGCGCTCGGCACAGGTGCGACCGGCAAGGAGCCGGCCCTCTACGACCGCCTGCGGCGCGACCTTGGCGTCAAGGACGATCCGCTGACGTGGTCGCCGGCATTCACGTGGATCACGTGGCGGCTGCACGTGCCAGCGGCGGTCGCTGACGTGACCGCACGTGCCAAGTCGTCGCAGCTGTCGCTCGCGGATCGCCGCTTCGCGCTCGACACGCTCGCGTTCATCAAGGACCCGGCTGCGTCGCAGGCGATGCTCAGCTTTGCAGAACCGAATGGCGCGCTGCAGCGCCCCCGCGACGCTGTGGCTGCTGAATCGGATGTCGAACGACTGGGCCGACTACGGCTTGCGGCCGGCACTCAAGGCCGCGGGAATTTACGATCCCGGAGACGATCACCCTCAAAGAAGTCGTCGTTCCGCGGCCGGCGGCGGACTTGCCGGAGTTGTCGGTTGACGAGATCGCCGGCCTCACCGGAGATGCTGCGCGCGGCAAGAACACGGCAACCCGCTGCCAGATGTGCCACTCGATTGGCGGCGCCGGCGCCGACTTCGGCCCGACGCTCGATGGCTGGGGCCAGGGCAAGTCGACCGACGTGATTGCGACCGCGATCGTGCGTCCGAGCGCCGAAATCGCGCACGGCTACGAGGGCGTGGAGCTCAAGACGAAGGACGGACTGACGATCCAGGGTGTGCTGATGAAAGAGGGCGATCCGCTGATGATGCGCAGCATGGGCGGGATCACGCAGATCATTCCCGCCGACCGTGTCGCATCGCGCCGGCGGATACCCGGATCGCTGATGATGGGCGCCGCGCAGCTGGGCCTCACGGCCCAGGACGTCGCCGACCTGGCGGCGTTCCTGCGCACGAACTGACTCAGGACTGCGGATCGCCAGGGGTTCTAAGGTTCTACGGGTTTTAAGAGTTCTAGAGTCGGGTTTTACGGTTGTTGGTTCTACGTCCAGGTTCTATGTGTCGGAGGCTAGCGCAGCCGACCCTAGATTCGAGCGGTATTCCTCCACTCTCGAACCTGCAACGTAGAACCAGACCGAAACCGTATAACCGTAGAACCTGTACAACCTAAAACCGTGCAACCTACAACCTACAACCTACAACCTACAACCTACAACCTGACGTATAACCCGTAGAACCTTTAAAACCCTAAAACCCTCCGGTGCCCTGTCAGCTCCGAAGCGCAACAATCGGATCGACATGACTCGCGCGCCAGGCGGGGCCGGCGGCCGCCGCGATTGCCGCGGCGATGAAGATGCCGACGACGGCGGTCAGCACTGCTGCTGAATCAGCGTTCACCATCACCACCGACGACAGCCAGCGGCCGGCGTACACCGAGGCGAGGACGCCCGGAACGGCGCCAGCGGCAATCAGCCGAAGCGTATCGAGCATCACCACCCCGACGACGGCGCCCGGGCGTTGGCCGAGCGCGAGCCGGACGCCGATCTCACGCGTGCGCTGCGTGACCGCGTACGAGACGACGCCGTGCAGTCCGACGATGGCGAGGAGGAGCGTGAGGCCGGCGAGCGTGCCCGTGACGATCGCGCGGAAACGCTCGGGGGCGGCGCTCTCCGCCAGGCGGGCGGCCATCGTCTCCGCGTCGGTCAGCGCGACATCGGGGTTGATCGCCTTCACTCGCTGCTGCAGTTCGGCGAGGATGGCGGACGCGGGACGGGTGGTCTTGAGCAGGAGCCACGTGTTGTCGCGTACGACCTGGTGCCGCGGGACGTAGACGTCCGCGTCGAACGGGTCGCTCAGTGACGCGTGGCGAATGTCGCCGGTGACGCCGACAATCTCCCACGTGCCGTCGTTCCATTCGATGCGTCGGCCGACGGCGTCCTGCCCCGGGAACGCGACCCTGGCAAACGTGTCGCTGACGAGAAGAACGGGCAGCGAGCCGGCGCGATCGGCGGCTGAGAGACCACGGCCGCGGAGAACCGGGATCCCCATCACCTCGAGGTACTCGGGACTGACCATGAAGAAGTGCGCCATCGGTCCGCGCGGTGCGGGATCGGCGGTCCCGGCGCGGCGGTAGCCGTCGCCCCACGAACCGGGTGTGAACGGGATGAACATCGCGTGTGCAGCGGCGGTGACGCCCGGCAGCGATGCCGCGGCGTCGCGGAGCCTGTCCTGGAGCGCCACGACCTTCGCGGCGTCTCCGTCCGGGATGGGCGGAATCGAGGCCCGGACCGTGATCACGCCGTCGCGATCGAAACCGGGTGCGGTGGACGTGAGGTTGACGAACGTGCGGAGCAGGAGGATTCCGCCGAACAGCAGCACGATCGAGATCGCTACCTGTGCCGCGACGAAGACGTTCGTCATCCGGCGGTGCTCGCGGGTGACGCTGCTTCGTCCGTCGGCGCGCAGATCCGGGCCGGCATGCGTATCCCTCAGCCGGCGTGTTCGTGGGAACCCGGCGAGGAGCGCAGCGGCCAGGGTGCAGATGCCAGCAATGGCCAGCACCCTGCCGTCGATCGTCACGTCGGCGGCGAGCGGGAGTGTGTCGGGGTAGCGGGAGACGAGCCACGAGGCGAGTGGTTGCGCGAGAACGACGCCGACCGTGCCGGCGACAGCAAAGAGACCAAACGTCTCGGTCCACAGCTGCCGCGCGAGTCGCCCCGGCGACGCACCGACGGCGCCGCGGATGCCAAACTCGAGCGTCCGCGCATGCGCTTGCGCCAGCAGCAGGTTGGCGATGTTCGCGCACGCGACCGCCAGGAGCATCGCCACGGACAGCGCGAGCAGCAGCATCATCGGCTTGATCGGGCCGACCATCGCGTCCTGCAGTCCGTCGAGACGAATGGTGCGGTCGCGATTGGTATCGGGATACGCGGCTGCGAGCCGTGCGGCAATGGTCGACATCTCGGCCCGTGCCGCCGACATCGTCGCATCCCCTCGAAGCCTGCCGATCGCGGCGAGCGCAATCGATCCACGCTGGTTGAGAAATGACGACGGCGGAAATGTCAGCGCCGTCCAGACGTCTGCGCCTCCGGCGGGGAAGCGATCGACCTCTGGCGGCATGACGCCGACGATGGTGCGACGCTCGCCGCCGACCTGCAGTGTGCGTCCCACCGCCGACGGATCGCCTCCGAAGTGCGCATTCCAGAACTTGTATCCGAGCATTACGCCCGGCGTCTCGCCGAACCGGTACTCATCGGGCAGCAGCACACGTCCGACGAGCGGGCGAATCCCGAGTATCGGAATCACCTCCGCGGTGGTGAACATCATCGTCGCCGCGAAGGGAGAGGTATCGTCGCCGCCCACCCGGACGGTCCCGGGCTCGACGTCATAGAGCCCAATCGCGGCGAAACGGGTCGACGCCGCCTTCCAGTCCTGCGCGTCCAGGTAATTCACTTCCGGCGCGCTGCCGAGATTTTCGACCGTCGTGCTGAAGCGCACCAGTTGTTCAGGTGCCGGGAACGGCAGCGGACGGAGAAACACGCCCTCCATCACGCTGAAGATCGCGGTACTCGCCGCGATCCCGAGCGCGATGGCAAGCGTGACGGAGATTGTGACGAGAGGAGCCCGCCGGCTCATGCGCCACGCGTACCGCAGGTCGGTGATCACACTCTGGACCATGGACGTTCTCCCAGCCGGCCGCACCGGCGCGCGCGACTGCAACAAAGACGACACGAGAGTTGCCACGCGGTGCCGCACGAGCGGCGGCGCCGACAGGCAGACCTGCTGCCAATACCAGCGACGGGCGGCCGCGGTCCCGGCGGTCGCGGCAATGTCGTCGAATTCCTCCGCGAGATCCGCGGTGATGAAGGCGTGGTTGCCCGCGTCAGGCAGGAGACGGACGAGCGCTCGCGCGAGCCGCGGCGGCGCCGGAGCACGGTCCCTGCTCACTGGCCGCCCCGCAGTTCTGGCGAGAGACCAGCTGTCATCCGTGCCAGCATCCGCGTGGAATGCCGCAGCGCGCGAGTGCCAGGTGCGGTGAGGCTGCAAAACTTCCTCGCCCGCCCGCCCTGCACCGGCAGCGGATCGGAGATGCGGAACTGGACCAGGCCCTTCTCCTCCAGCCGCGAGAGGGTGGCATAGACCGCTCCGATCGCAATCGTCCGCCCGGTGCGCTTTTCTATCTCGCGCCGAATCGTGACGCCGTATGCCTCGTCGCCCAGGTGGGCGAGCGCGAGCATGACGTAGAGTTCGAATTCGCCGACGAAGTCACCTTTGGCCATGTTTATTCTACAAACGCGTACTTAGACGAGCGATCCTAGCAGATGGTTCGCCCGGCAAGACCTGAAATTTTGTCGCGATTCGATCGCGACCCGCGGGGACGCGACCGCAGATAGCCGGCGAACCGTCGTCAACACCTCGGGTGAAATTCGGGCAGAACGAGGAAGGTCATCGCATGCTGAGCCGCGATTGGATATGATGGCGCCACCACCCATCACGGTCTGAATCGACACCGTCCCGGCCGCGCGGATGCGGGAGGTGCCACGGGAAGGAGCGCGACGCGCGCACGGCGCGTTGTAGAAGCGGACAAGTGTTTGCACACACTCGGGTTAGATCAGCGATATCGGCGTGATTCGTCCTCCGCGACTTACCACAGCGACAACCCCGGCCCGACTCGCCGCGCGCGCTGCTCGTTTACGGTCGCCAGGGCACTGGTCTGCCCTGGCCACCGCTGATGTCTCGCTCGTCGCCCTCACAGTCTCGTCGCCCCATCGAATTGGAGAATTGAAATGAAACGCGCACTTGCACTGTCAGTTGCCCTGGTCGGCGCCCTGCTGTTCCAGCTTCAGCAGGGTTCCATGCCGGTGAGCGCGCAGGCGCCCGATGCATTGCAGTTCTTCAAGAACTACTTCATCACCGGTGACTACGCCGTCGGGGGGGTTGGCCTTCGCGGCCTGGGAGTAAACGGCCTTGCCACCGGCTCGATTGCCATCAGCGGCGTGCCGAAGGATGTAGACGTTGCCGCGGCATTTCTTTACTGGCAGGTCGTAGCCAAGGACTCGTCCGGGCCTGACGCGGGCAGCCTGCCTGTCACGTTCCAGGCACACCCGCTCAAGTCGGCGGACGGTCCGCTCGCCAAAGTGCTCGGCGCTGGCACGGCGCCGTGCTGGAGCTCCGGTGGCGGCACAGGCACATCGGGGGGAACGAACCGGACCTATACCTTCCGCGCAGATGTGCTCAGGTTCCTCGAGCTGGACGCGACGACCGGAAAGTTCATCGTCAACGGTCTGCACCAGGTGCAACTGCCGGACGGCAACGGCGTCACCGCGCTCGGCGCCAGTCTGGTCGTGATCTACCGCGACCCCACCGCGCCGCTGAACGCGATCGTCATCTACGACGGTTCATACACCATGGATCAGAGCAACGAATCCATGACGCAGCGGATTCAGGGCTTCTACCAGCCCGCCACGACCAACGGACGGCTCACCCACATCGTCGGCAGCGGTCAGGCGAATAAGTCGGAACGGCTGCTGTTCAACGGCCTGCCGATCCCGAACGGCGCCTTCCGCGCGGCGCAAGGGCCGTCCTGGGACAACCCGACGTTCGACGTCACCGCGCCGATCACGGCGACGCAGGTGACGGTCTCGGTCGACCACGCGGGCTTCAGCAGCTTCGATTGTCTCACGTGGGCCGCGATCATCTACCGCACCGAGGTGAAGGATTCCGACGGTGATGGCCTTCTCGACGTGTGGGAGTCCTCGACGACGCCGATTTACGACCCGCGCGGGCAGCCGCTGCCGCTTCTGTCGGCGATGGGCGCCGACCCGGCGCGCAAGGACATTTTCGTCGAGGCGGGTTCGATGCAAACGAGCGCCGACACCTCGTACGGCGGACTGTTGCAGCCGGCCCACACCCACCTTCCGCCTCAGGCAGCGCTCAAGCTGGTCGGCGATGCGTTCAAGAATGCGCCGGATCCGATCGCGGTGCACTTCGACATGGGCAACGCGTACCCGCTGCCAAAACCCGGCGAGCCGTCGGCTGAGGAGTACCTGATTCGCGGACCATCGGCCAGAGGGGGCGAAATCGTCGACGAACAGATGACCGTCTGCACGCCGAAAGCCACCGATCAGCCGTGGGTCTGCCAGTTTGCAAAATATCCGGGGACGGTCGGGTGGAAAACCGGTTTCCGGTTTCTCCGCGACGAGGTGCTGAGCGTCACGCCTCCGGCGGGGATGGCCGCCCCGCCAGCGGGCGAGGAGTTCTGCGACTCGCCCGGTTACACCTGCAACCGGCGCTTCGATCGCAACCGCAAGGACATGTTTCGCTACGCGCTGTTCGCTCACGCGCTCGGAATACCGAAATCCGAGGACCCGGCGAGCCCGGACTTCCATGTACCTCGAACCAACACCGGCGTGGGCGATTTCCCGGGCGGCGATCTGATGGTGACGCTCGGTGCCTTCGCCGACGCAGCGGGAAGGCCCGTGGGCACGCCGTTCATGCAGGCGTCAACGCTGATGCACGAGCTCGGACACGACTTCGAACGCAGGCACGGCGGAGACGCGTTGGAGCCAAACTGCAAGCCGACGTATCTCAGCGTGATGAACTACCTGTACCAGCTGCGTGGGCTCCTCGACGATGCCGGAAGACCCCACCTGGATTTCTCGGGAATGATCGAGCCGACCGTCGATGAAACCCTGCTTGCGGACGGCGCGCCGAGCGCGTTGCCATACCGCATCGGGTGGTACGCGCCGCTCGCCGGCAGCTACCTCGAGAGATTCGGTCGCGCCGCGGGAACGCACTGCGACGGCTCGCCGCTGCTGGCAACGGATGTGCCCACAGCGCGCATCGACAACAGGACGTCAGCGACGCCGATCGACTGGAAAGCGAATGGCGTCGCGGAGGCGTCCTTTTCGCTCGACGTCAACTTCAACGGCCGCACCTCGAAACTGGACGGGACGGCGGACGTTCTCGCCGGGTCGAACGACTGGGCGCAACTCGTCCTGACTCAGACCGGAGCGCGGCGGAGTCCCGGCGCCCTGTTCGTCATCGACAGCGCGGGCCATCTCGCTGTTGGCCCGCTGTCGCTCGACTCAGGTCGCGGCGATCTCGGGCGCGGGGATCTCGGCCGCGGTGATCTGGGACGCGGTGATCTGGGGCGTGGAGACCTGGGACGCGGCGATCTGGGTCGGGGTGATCTCGGTCGCGGCGACCTGGGGCGCGGCGATCTGGGCGCGCCCGCCCTCGGCCGCGGCGATCTCGGTCGTGGCGACCTCGGCGGCGGAGATCTGTTTGTGGGCGATCCGAACAACCGCGGTGGAGAGCTCGATTTCGAGACCGCATCGGACCTGGCCAGGACACCACCGAACGAGTTCCGGGCGTGTGTGATCGGCACCGACTGCGCGACCCAGGCATCTCCACTCCACCGGGTGAGGGTGGACTGGACGACGCCAAATGTGGGCGGTGTGTCGCGGTTCGTCGTGTATCGCGTCCCGGGACCGACGCTGCTGCCGGGCAGCAATGGACGCCGATCGGCGAGGTGAGTGCGCCGCCGGATCAGATGGACTTCTCGCTGGTCGACACCGGCACTCTGGCGAACGGCGGGGCCTACACGTACTTTTCGGTGGCCGCGTACGCGGACGGCGTCCAGAGCGATCCGTCGAACCTGGTGACGGTCATCGCCGTCAACGATGCACCGACCATCGTCGCCATACCGAATCAGACCATCGTTGTGAATACAAGTGCCGGACCGCTCAACTTCACCGTTGGTGACGAAGATCCGGCGAGCGTCACGGTGACAGGCAGCAGCAGCAACACCGCGCTCGTGCCGACGGCGAACATCGTCTTCGCGGGCACCGGTGCCAACCGAACCGTCACGGTAACTCCCGCCTTGAATCAAACCGGCACGGCAACGATCACCGTGACCGCGCTCGATGCGGCGGGCGGCACGGCACGGAGCACGTTCACCCTGACAGTGACGGCGAGGCCCAGCACCTACACATTCTTCGGTTATCTCTCTCCGCTCATGACGGCGGGCACTGACGCCCAACCCTCGGTCTCGGGAGTGTTCAATCTTGGCAGTGCGATCCCGCTGAAGTGGCAGCTGAAGGAGGGGGCCACGTTCGTCAGCGACCTGAGGACGCTGCGCACCCTCGAGGCGGTCCCTGGGACTGCGTCACCCGCGAACAGCGCATGTCTGCCGAATGGTGGCGCAGCCATCCAGCTGCTCGACCCTGTGTCAGGCAGGCCAACAGGCAACAGCACCTACCGGTACGACGCGACCGGCAAGCAGTTCATCTTCAACTGGGACACGAGCGCCGCAACGAAGGTCAACTGCTATCGTTTGAGGATCCAGCTGGCCGATGGCAGCGCGGGGAAGGTCACCGTCGTTCAGTTCAAGTAGCCAGGCAAAGAGGGCAACGAGCCCGCGTATCCTGACCGCCTGCGCCGTCCGTGCCGCCGTTGTCCTAACGGGCGGTGCGGCGGCGCACGTCCGGGACCAGGGGGTCTTCGGTGGACTGGCCGCGAATGTCGAGATACGCGCCGTAGGACTCGGCGGCTCGGGCGCTCTTCAGCCCTTCCCTCACTCGCCCCTGGTAGAAATAGACGGCGGGGAAAAATCCAAACGTGGGTTCTTCGTCGAGGAATAGCGCCAGCGCCTCACCACGCCGGCTGATGCACTGATCGAATTCCGCGTCCGCCTGCGCAAGTTTGGCGGCGGCGAAGTACGCCCGACCGAGCTCGAAGTGGCCGATCCAGGTATCGAGGACGCGATTCGCTTCCGTCAGGCTCGCGATCGCCTTCGCGGTGTCGGTCTCATTGAGGGCTGCCATCCCCTCGAGGATGGCGGCATAAGCACGAGGCTCGGCCTGCGGCTCGGATGCGAGGCTGGCCGCAATCGCACGCCCCTTCGCCGGTGCGCCGGCATCGACGTAAACGCGTGCCGCGAGAAAGCGGATCTTGACGGTGTTGCTGTTCGCCAGCGCCTTGTCAGCCGCCGCGACCGCCAGAGCCGTTCGTCCGCGCGCGAGCTGGGCGCGCGCGAGCGCGGCGAATTTCGCGGCGGCACGGTCCGTGTCTCCGGCCGCCAGGTCCGCATCCGCACCTTTGGCGAGGATCTCCGCCGCCTGGGAGAACCGCCCTTCGACTACCCGGAGATCGCCAAGCCCTGACGCGGTGTAGGACTCACCCTGCTGGCCCACCTTCGCGATCGACTGGTAGGTGTCCTCCGCTTCCGGCAGGCGTTCCTGTCCGAGCTCCGCAAATGCCAGGGCGACCAGGCCGAAAACGCCGGGCTCCTGCATGCCTCTCACCTGTTGCTCGGCGACGGTGAACTCACCGGCATAGTCTTCGTACAAGGCGAGGTTCTCGCGATACAGTGCCCGGTTGGGCAGTATCTTCACCACCTGCCGCATTTCCTGCACTGCCTCGGGCATGTGGCGCAAGTGCGTCTGGCAGAGTGCGAGGTTGTTGCGCGCGGCCGCGTCGGCGGCGTACCTGGTGATGAGGACTCCGTACTCCTTCACGCAGGCCTCGTAGTCGCTCGTGAGGTAGTAGAACAGCCCGCGCGTGCGGAACCGTTCCCGTTCCGTCATGCCATCGAGATGCCGCATCGCCTCCTTGATGTAATTTTCGGCGTCCTGCGGCTTGTCGACATTTCGCGCCGCAATCGCCAGCCCCGCATACGCCAGGCCGAAGTTGGAATCCTGCGCGACGGCGTTCGAGAAGTGCTCCCGCGCGTCCTGAAACTTGCTCTGTGACAGCGCCTCCATCGCCGCGGCGTACTCCCGCACGACTTCGAGCGAGGTGGCCGAAAGCGTTTCCATCGCGAAGCGCTGTGACGAGCCCGGTGGTGTCGTCGCCCAGGGCCTCGCGCACTCGCGTCGCCAGGCGCGTCACCAGGCCGAGGACGTCCTGGCGGTTATCGGTTCTCTCGATCGCGTTCGCGATCACCCGGCCGGTCACAGCCTGTGTTGCTTTGACCGAGACCGAGTAGCCGCTGCGCTGACGGGACACGGATCCCGCCAGCACCACCCCGACTCCCTGTTTGACGGCAAGTTCCATCGCCGTCCGCTCGTTGAGAACGTCCGGCGGAACGACACCCAGGCTGCGCCGGATGCCGCTGCGATCGTATGCGCTGACGAAGGACGCTCCCTCGAGCGCCAGCTTGAGCACAGGCTCGACGGTGTGATCGAAGGCGGCGTCGCCGCTGTGATTCTCGAAATCCGCGATCAGGAGCGAGACCGGCTCGTGCTGGGTCGGCACTGCCAGTGGCCGCGCTGCCCACCACGTCACGCCGATGAGGGAGGCCATGAGGAGAACCGCGACCGCGCCCATCCGCCAGGTCCACCGCCGCATGATCGGCAGCGGGGTGCCGTCGTCATCGAGGACGTTGAGTGCCGACACCAGTTCGGCGGTCGTGGCGAAGCGGGCATTCGCGTCCGGCTGAGTGCAGCGGGTGATGATGCTGTCGAGCGCCTCGGGGATTGACGGATCCTCGGATCGCGGAGAGGGCGGCGGCGCGAGCATCCGGAGATTGAGCTCTGCGATGGCGCTCGCCGTACGCCGGGACCGTGAGCGGCCAAGGAGCAGGTCGTGCAGAATCAGCCCGAAGGCGTAGATGTCGGCGCGGTGATCGACCGGCTGGGCCCGTGCCTGCTCCGGTGCCATGTACTCGACCGTGCCGACAACGGAGCCGACGACCGTGTGTTGCTCGGACAGCAGCAGCCGCAGGTGCTCGTCCGCGGACGGCGGCGCGACGGCGAGCTTCGCGCTGGCGGTCGATCGCGCAATCCCGAAGTCCATGATCAGGGCCTCGCCGGCCTTGGTGATCATGATGTTGGCGGGCTTCAGGTCGCGATGGACGACACCTGCCTCGTGCGCGGCGGCCAGCCCCGACGCGACCTGGCGTGCGATCGGCGTGACCCGGGTCGGGGGCAGCTTTCCCTCCGTCTTGAGGACCGTCGCCAGATCGTCCCCCTCGAGGTACGGCATCGTGATGTACTTGATGCCGTCCACCTCTCCCATGTCGTGGACGCGGACGATGTTCCGGTGCGTGACTTTCCGGGCGAGCAGCAGTTCCTGCTTGAACCGTCGCTCGAGGGCGCGTGCGGTCTCCGGATCGGCGGCAATCTCCGGGCGCACCGTCTTGAGCGCGACTGCGACCCCCAGATCCTTGTCGAATGCCTCGTAGACGGCCCCCATGCCGCCGGCACCGAGAAGCCGCAGGACGCTGTACCGGCTTCCGAGGGATCTCCCCACGAGATCGTTCGCCGAGGCGCCGGGCGCGGACGCGCCTGCGGTCTGCGACAGGGTTCCGGTTTCCCGAGTACGGTCGGGATCGGAATCGAGTGCAAGGTAGGTCGCGGCAGACCAGTCCTGGCCGGTCGGCGCATCAGCGCCTGGGTGCGTCGCGTCGGGGTCCCGCTCTGGCCGGTGTAGTGAGCCGGGACGCGTCTCGTCCTGATTGTCCGGAAGCGGACCGAAACCAGGGCCGGTGACGTCGTCGATCATGAGAAATGCAGGCCGGAACGTGCGAGGTGTGGCGGCGAAGCCTCCAATCGAGGGCTGTTGCCGACTGGAGGGATCTTAGGCCGTCCGTGCCGTCCACACAAACGAAAACGTCTCGCCCCCGCCGATCGGTGCAGTCTGGCGAGGCGTGCATACAGTTTTACATCGGCACCGCGTCCGAGTACCCTCGCAGCCGCCAGGTCGCTTTCGCGACCGCGGCCTAAGGAGATGCATGATGAAGCTGGTTCGAATGCTCATGGTCGGCGCGGTAATGATGGTCGGGATCACCGCGATCGCGGCGCAGGATGCCACCGCCGAGAAGGCGCTCATTGCCAACGAGCGGGCGGTCAACGAGGCGGTCGCGAAGGGAAATCTCGCCGGATTCAAGCAATATGTCGCGGCGGACGGCTGGGCGATCGATCCCTCGATGGGCCGCGCCTCCATCGCGGACTTCGTCAAGGGCTTCGATGCGATGGTCAAGGATACGAAGATGGAGTCCTGGGACATCACTGACAGCAAGGTCCAGTGGGTCGACGCCAATACAGCCGTTCACACCTACAAGTGGACGGGCAAGGGGACTTACAAGGGGCAGCCCATCCCGAGTCCGACGTGGGCTTCGACCGTCTGGACGAAGAAGAACGGCAAGTGGAGCGCTGTGTTCCACCAGGAATCACCCGAGGCGGCGCCCCCACAGAAATAGGCCGGTGCCGGCGGCGGCTGGCCGGCCTTCCAGCCGCCGCCGTTCAGACGATGCCGAGCCGGCGCTGCATCTGCTCCAACGGCACTCCCTTGGTCTCCGGGACCATGGTGGCCACCCAGACGAGCTGCAGCACCATCATGAAGGCGAAAAAGGAGAACACGTAACCGGGCGAGAATGCCGAAACCATCTTCGGGAAGAACGTGGTCAGGAGTGCGGCGAAGATCCAGTGCGTTGAGCTCCCGAGGGTCTGCCCTTCGGCACGGTGGCGGTTGGGGAAAATCTCCGAGATGAATACCCAGATCACCGCTCCCTGCCCGATTGCGTGCGCGGCGATGAAGCCGAAGATGCAGGCCGGCACGACGCCGTAATGCCCGGTGAAGAATGCCCACGCGGTCAGTCCGAGCGAGAGGATGTAGCCGAACGAGCCGATGTAGAGCAGGGTGCGCCGGCCGAGCCGGTCGATCAGCCATAACCCGACGAACGTGAAAATCAGGTTCGTGATCCCGATGCCGACCGACTGGAGCAGCGCCGCACTGGCCGCGAGGCCCGGTCATCTCGAAAATCCGCGGGGCGAAATACAGGATCGCGTTGATGCCGGAAAGCTGGTTGAAGAACGCGACGAGGAAGGCCAGCATGATCGGCACTCGCAGCCGCCACGTCCAGAACGCCGTCGACGCCACGCGCTCGGACGAAGCGGCGAGAATCGCGTCGGCGTCCGACTCCACCTGGACGAGAGTGGCCTGCGGCTCGATCAGCCTGAGGACCCTCACGCCGGTCGCGCGATCACCCTTTCGTCCGATCAGCCATCGCGGGCTCTCCGGAATGCCGAGACACATCAGGGTGTACGCGGCCGACGGAAACGCCGCCACGCCAAGCATCCAGCGCCAGGCATTCTCGCCGATGCCGGCGAGCAGCGCGTTCGACGCAAACGCGACCAGAATCCCGAACACGATGTTGAACTGGAACATGCCGGCGAGCCGGCCGCGGTACGCCGGCGGAGCGATTTCCGAGATGTACAGCGGCGCCGCCACCGTGGAGATGCCGATCCCGATCCCGCCGATCACTCGCGCGACGGTGAACATCGCGATGCCGTTCGCGAACGCACACCCGAGCGCAGAGATGATGTAGAGGACGCCGATCCCGAGCAGCGTCTTCTTGCGGCCGAATCGATCCGTCGGCCAGCCCCCGAACAGCGACCCGAGGACCGTTCCATACAACGCCGACGCGATGGCGAAGCCGTGGACGCCGGAGCTCAATCCCCACAGCGTTTGGATCTTCTGCTCCGCGCCGGAGATCACCACGGTGTCGAAGCCAAAGAGGAATCCTGCAAGCGCCGAGGTGACTGCCCAGTACACGATTCGGCGGTTGAACAACTCTCACGCTCCGCTTCGATCGAACGTTCTAGGGTTCTAGGGGTTCTAGGGGTTCTAGGGTCTCGTTTCAGGTTCTACGTTGTACGTTCTACGGTTCGGTTCGGGCTGCCGCTGCAACCAAAACCTACAACCTGAAAACCTTACAACCAGACCTATAACGGATAACCCTATAACCTAGAACCAATACGGTGTCGATAAGGTGCCCTCGGCCACCAGGCTCACGCACCAACAAACTGCCGGCCGAGCACGCGCTCGGCATTCTGGTGATACACCTTACGCAGGATCGGCTCCGGCAGTCCAACGCCGTAGATTCGCCAGCGGCCCTGCGGTGGGACGGCAGCGGGCGCGTAGTCGAAGTACTCGTCCTCGGTCTCCAGGAACCGGTAGTAGATGTGATACAGGTCCTGGCCGAACACCTGCTGGGGCGTTTCGGTGCCGTTTGGTATCGCGTCGGTCCCGAACAGAATCCGGTCCTGGTACTTGTCGAAGAAGCGCCTCGAGGTTCGCGGCTGGCGACCGAGCTCCCCGATGCGCGCGCCGAGCTCGACGTTGACGTTGGGGAACTTGTCGAGCATCTCGCCGACAGCCTTGAGGTTCTCAGCCCAGTGGCCGACGTGCAGCGCAACGAACGTGGTCTTCGGGTGTTTGGCGAAGACCCGGTCGCGTGCCGCCAGGATCTCCTTGAAGGCGGGGAAGTCCTTGCCGTAGAACGACCAGTCCGGATGCGCGTGAAGCTCTTCGTATCGCTCGTTGAAGCGGTCGATCGGCAAGAAGAAGGCTTCCGGGTCACCAACGTGCATCGCGACCGGCAGCCCCAGGCGGCCGCACGCATCCCACATCGGATCGAACCGCGGGTCGTCGACCTTCACCAGTTTCCCGCTCGGGCCGCCGTCGCGCAGGTACAGTCCAAGTGTTTTCAGAATTTTCAAGCCCACTGCGCCCGCGGTCTTGGCTTTGGCAATTTCCTCGGCCTGCCACGCCGCGTATCCGCTCTCGCTGGCACGGGTCCATGCCGGTTCGGTCATCGACACGAACCGCTTGGGAAACGCGCGATCGAAGCTCTTCACCGTGCTGACAAAGTCGTCGCCCGATCCGCCGGTGAGGTTGACCATCGTGTGGAGATTGACGGCGTCCATGACCTTCACGAGCTCCGCCGGCGGAACGCCCGGTCGCTGCGACCCGCGCCGCAGCGACACGTGGGTGTGGAAGTCGATCACCGGGAAGCGGGCGCGTGCGACCTGCGTCTCGGGCACGTGCAGCATGCTCTTCGGCTGGAACTCTGTAAGTGGCAGTCGTCCGCCCTGGTCACCCGCCGGCTGCTGGCTTGTGCCGCGTGCCTGCTCCTCTGCATGTGCCCCGCCGCTGCCTAGCGCCGTGCCCACCAGCCCCGTGCCCGCGGCCGCCAACCACCCGCGTCGCGTCCACTCGGGGTCGCGGCCTGCCGGTTCGTCCTTGTCACTCATCGCCTGTCCTCGCATCAGCAGCTAATACCAGTCGCCAGTCACCAGTCACCAGTCACCAGTCGCCAGTCACCAGTCGCCAGTCGCCAGTCGCCAGTCGCCAGTCACCAGTAACCAGTAACCAGTAACCAGTCGGCAGTAACCAGTCCGAATCCCGAATCCCGAATCCCGAATCCCGAATCCCGAGTCCCCGAGTCCCCGAGTCCCGAGATCCCGAGTCCCGAATGTTGATATTACCGGCATCAGGTCGGCGGCTTCCACCAGGACCGTCAGCACCGCGTCCGCAGGCAGCACAAACATCGCCGACTTGCCGCCGTCCGCCGTAGCGCGAGCATATTGGATGTGGTCGTGCCCGAGCTGCGCCGTTACGATCCCTTATCGGTGCCGATCAGGTCGCCGTGCGCGCCCGCGGCTGATCGGGTTTGCTGCGCAACCCGAATGTTTTCATTTCAGCTTGCAACCGACGCGCTTCGATTGATCGCCGAATGGTGAGGGTTACGCGAGAGGAATGGAGGTTGCCGGTCGTTCGGCATGGGCTCCACGAGTGCGTTCAACCAGGCGGATCGATGTGCGGAACCGTCCGCGTTTGCGGCGCGACGGTTCCCCCAGATCGACGAGTTCGCCGAGTATCTGGCCGAGACGTTCGGTTACGATGAAATCGTCGAGCTCACATGCGAGCAGGACCATTCGTCGCGCGATCTGACTCGCGCGGTCGTTGTCTCTGACGAATTCGATTCAGGGCGCCTCGGCTCAGCGATGGCGACTGCGCCGGTCGGGGTGTTGGTGCGTCCTCCCACGGACACAACGTCAGAACCGGCTGAACTCAGGCAAGCACTTGGACGGGTCGGACTGCGGACTGATCTGATCGGTTGGACGCCTGCTCACGATCCCACATGCGAACCGCAGCTCATGGCGGTGTTCGAGCGCACTGGCGCTCCCGTCCCGACCGATGCGCCGCAGGACTTCCGTGTCGTCGCGTTCGTCCCCACCTATAACGAATCCGACATCATCTCGCACACGCTGCAATACCTCACGTCGCAGGGGATCGACGTGTACGTAATCGACAACTGGTCGAGCGACGACACTCTCGCGCGCGCCCGCCAGTTCATAGGGCGAGGGCTCATTGGTCTGGAGCGGTTTCCGCCCGACGGTCCGACCAGGACTTACGAGTGGCGACAGATGCTCGGCCGCGTCGAGGACCTTGCGCAGGAGATAGCAGCGGACTGGTTCGTTCTGCACGATGCCGACGAGCGACGGCACGCGCCGTGGCCGGGCGTTGATCTGAAAACTGGCCTTTACCACGCCGATCGTTGCGGCTTCACGTGCGTCGATCACGTCGTCGTGAACTTCTGGCCGACGGGGGAGGAGCTCGATCACCGTCGTGACGTCGAGGATCAGCTCCGATACTTCGGCTTCAGCGATCACCCCGGGCACTACCACCAGCGCAAAGGATGGAAGAACACCGGGCGGGCCGTATCGCTTGCCGCCTCAGCGGGGCACGACGTGCGCTTCCCCGGGCGCCTGGTCTATCCCTTCAAGTTTCTGCTCAAACATTATCCAATCCGGTCCGAGGAGCACGGTCGGCGCAAAGTCCTCACTGACAGAGTCCCTCGCTGGAACCACCAGGAGCGAGCACTGGGATGGCATCGTCAGTACGAGGACGTGCTCAACACCGGGACATTCCTCCGCGACAGGGCGACGCTGGAGTACTTCGAGGAAAACGCTTTCGCCGAGCGGTATCTGATTCAGCGACTGTCAGGGATTGGGGTGTTCGCCCAGCGGCCGACGTGGGCTACAGGACCACGTGAGAAATGTTGACGTCGACGGGTAGAACTCTGAACTAGGGTCTAACGTAGAACCTGAACGTAGAACCTGCAACGTAGAACCTAGCAACGTAGAACCTGCAACGTAGAACCTACAACGTAGAACCTACAACGTAGAACCTGACCTTAGAACCCCTATAACCGTTAGAACCTCTAAAACCCTCTCGGATCATCGTCCAGAATCTTCTGCAGCTCGTCCAGATCGATCGGCTTGACGAGATGACGCTCGAATCCCGCCTCGCGTGCGCGACGCTGGTCGTCTGCCTGCCCGTACCCGGTGAGCGCGAGCAGCCGAATCGGATCCGGGGATGTTCGGCTGGCCTTCAATCGGCGGGCGACTTCGTAACCATCCATCACTGGAAGTCCGATGTCGAGCAGCACGGTCGAAGGCCGGAACACTTCCACGCGCGCCAGTGCCGATGGTCCGTCGAACGCGGTCTCCACCACGTGGCCCAGTTGCTCGAGCGCTGTGCGCAGCATTTCGGCGGTGTCGCGGTTGTCATCGACGACGAGGATTCGCTGCAGCGGACCGCGAGTATCCCGTGGGACCGGGTCGGTCCTGAGAGCCGGCTGCGACGGCACATCGACCGCCGGCAGTTCGACGATGAACTCGGCGCCCCGCCCGATTCCATCGCTCTCGACCCGCACCGTGCCGCCGTGCGCCGACACGATGTTGCGCACGATTGCCAGCCCGAGTCCCAGACCGCCGGCCGCACGTTCGAGCGACTGCGGCTGCTGGACGAAGGGTTCGAACACCGAATCCCTCATCGCCCGATCGAGACCGATGCCTTCATCTTTCACCGCAATCCGGACGATGTCGCCGACGCGTCCGCCGCGGACAAGGATGTGCGAGCCAGGCTCGCTGTACTTCGCGGCGTTGGTCAGGAGGTTGGACACAACCTGCGCCATACGCGCCCGGTCGCCGTGGATGCCGGCGCCCTCCTGCGGCACCTCGAGGTCAACGAGGTTCCGACGCTCCTCGAGCAGAGGCCCGGCGAGCTCCATCGCGCTGAGGATGATGTCGCGCAGCTCGATCGGCTGTCGCTTCAGCTCGAGCCTGCCCCGTGTGATCCTCGAGACGTCGAGCAGGTCATCGACCATGCCGGCGAGATGCCTGACCTGACGCTCGAGTACCTCCTGTTCGCGCGACTGATGCCCTCTCAGCCGCAACAGCTGAAGCGCCGTCAGCATCGGCGCGAGCGGGTTTCGCAGCTCGTGCCCCAGCATCGCGAGGAACTCGTCCTTCGCGCGATTGGCTGTTTCGGCCTCGGCGCGGGCCCTCGCCATTCCCAGCTGCGCCTGTTTTCTCTCGCTGATATCGCTGAACATCACGGCCACGCGGTGGAGGTGGGGTGCCCCGACACGGAAGGCGTAGACGTCGTACCAGCGTTTCAGCGCTGCCGCTTCCTGTTCGAATCGCACCGAGAGCCCGCTCAGTGCGACCTGGCCGTAGATCTCGAACCAGTGGACTTCGTGGGCCGGTGCGAGATCACGGATTCGCCGGCCGACCACATCCTCCAGCCCGGTGTGCTGGACGAATGCCGCGTTGACCTCGACGAACAGATAATCGTTCGGCTTGCCGTTGTCGTCGAACAGCACTTCGATCGTGCAGAAGCCCTGGTCGAAGACGTTGAACAGCTCGCGCGAGTATTCCTCTGCGTAGAGCGTCTGCACTCGAGTCCCCCTGGAGGCGCTTCACTATACGTTAGGTTGCGCGCGGGCTGGTGCATCCATCGTGAGGTCGTCTGCAGATCTCATCCGTAAGCGCTTCGCTGGCGGTCGGGAATGTTCAGGGCACGAAGGTATTCCGGTTCACACCCGCTTCACAATCCATTCATCATTGGTTGCAACACTGCCCGTGTCGGACATGACGTTCGACGCGATCAGGGAGCAAGTGCAATGAACAATCGGTCTCTGTTGCGGGCGCTGGCAATTGCCGCGCTCGTCATCGTCGGCGCTGCGGCGATCGGCATCGGTGCATACAATGCCGGTGTGGCTCAGGGGATTGCGGACGGCGGCCGGGTCATCGCGGCGCCACCGCCCGGAACCTCGTACGTCTACGTCTCGCCCCGGCCATGGGGTTTTGGCTATTTCCCGATCTTCCCGATTTTCTTCCTGTTGTTCCTCTTCTTCGGGCTCCGCGGCCTGCTGTGGAGATCCTGGCGCGGCGGCGGTGGTTGCGGATACAACGGCGTGCCCCCGGGTTCGACGAATGGCATCGCCGGGCGCATGGCGAACAGCGGCCATCCACGCCGACCGCGGGCAGCCCGACATAGTCATGAAAGAAATCCTGGTCGTGGACGACGAGCCGCGGATTGCTGAAATCTGCCGTGACTATCTGGAGCGTGCCGGTTTCAAGGTAATCACGGCGACGAACGGCGCCGATGGACTGTCGCTCGCCCGCAGCAAGCGGCCGGATCTCGTCGTCCTCGACCTCGGATTGCCCAACATGGACGGACTGGACGTCACGCGCGCGCTGCGGAAGCACTCGAACGTGCCGATCGTCATGCTGACCGCCCGGGTCGACGAGAGCGACAAGCTCATAGGGCTCGAGCTCGGCGCCGACGACTACCTGACGAAACCGTTCAGTCCCAGGGAGCTCGTCGCCCGCGTCCGTGCCGTGTTCCGGCGCACCGACATGGGGCCGGGGCGGGCTGAGGTCCTCCGCGTTGGCGATGTGACACTCGACCTGCCACGGATGCAGACGAGAGTCGGCACGCGCGCAGTCGACCTGACCTCCACCGAGTTCGAGCTGCTTGCCATGATGATGCGCCAGCCGGGGCGCGTGTTCACGCGCGGACAGCTGCTGGACGGGATTCGCGGTGAGCAGGTGGAGTCGTTCGACCGCGCGATCGATGCGCATGTCAAGAACCTGCGCCGGAAGCTGGAGAGCGATCCGCGCAACCCGAGCTACGTGCTCACCGTGTACGGCGTCGGCTACAAGTTTGCGGGCCCATGATGCGCAATTCATGCGAGCGTCGTGTCCCGCCGTGGTGGCCGGCCGGCGAGCCGTGGCCGCCACGCCCCCGCCGGTTCGGCATGGACCCGCGCAGTCGCGCGCGGTTCTTTCGGCGCATCGCGCTCGGCTTCGTGGCCGTGCTCGCGCTCACCATGTCGCTGTTGTTCGCGGCAGCGCGGGTCTTCGCGGGCCAGATCGGAGGGCCGGCCTGGTCGCCGATTCCCGTCGTGCTCCTGTTGTGCGCGGTATTCGCCGGCGCCATCGTCCTCAGGATGATGTCTGGCGCGATGCGCGGGTTTGCCTCTCCGCTCGTGGCGGTCATGGATGCCGCCGATCGGGTCGCAGACGGAGACTACGCGGTTCGAGTCGAGGAGTCCGGGGCGCCGCCGATACGTGCGCTGACGCGTTCATTCAACACGATGACCGAGCGTCTCCAGAATGCGGATCGCGTGCGCCGTGACCTGATGGCCGATGTCGCCCACGAGCTGAGGACGCCTGTTTCTGTCCTCCAGGGGAGGCTCGAAGGGATCCTGGACGGCGTGTATCCACGTGACGAACGGCAGGTCGTCCCAGCTGCTCGAAGAAACGCACGTGCTCGCCAGACTCATCGAAGACCTGCGGACGCTCGCGCTGTCTGACGCCGACGCGCTGCCGTTGCAGAGGGAGCCGGCCGACCTCGTCACCCTGGCGCAGGACGTCGCGCGCAGCATGCAGCCGGACGCCGCTCGAAAGTCCGTTGCGCTGCACGTCGCTGGCTCGGCGGAGAGCGCCGTGCTGGACCTTGATGCCGTGCGCATCCGCGAGGTGCTCACGAATGTCGTCTCCAACGCGCTGCAACACAACCCGGCCGGCGGAGTCGTCACCGTCTCTGTCGACGCGACGAGCGACGGTGCCGTTGTCAGTGTTTCCGATACCGGACCGGGACTGCCGCCATCCGACGTTGCGCGCATGTTCGACCGCTTCTCGAAGGGCATGGCATCGCGTGGCTCGGGCCTCGGCCTGGCGATTGCTAAGGGGATCGTCAAGGCGCACGGTGGCGAGATCGCGGCGCTGAGCCAGCCTGGACTGGGAACAACCGTCACAGTGACTCTGCCGGCGAAGAGTGCGATGTAGCCGCTCCAACCCTCAACTCAGCTGAACATCGGTGTTCACAGGCACTGTCGTTGCAGAAATGGGTACCGAATGGCAGGTCGCAACGACCGGCGAATTGTGGAGGCGAGAATGGCTGACAACGGAATCCCCTGGCGGCGCGACGCTGAGAAGGCACTGGATGAGGCGAGAGACAAGGGCAGACGGGTGCTCGTCGACTTCACTGCCGCACCCATGTGAAGCGGCTGCGCTCGGCTGGAAGCCGAGGTGTATCCCGACGAGCGGGTAGTGCGGCTCGTCACGTCCGAGTTCCTTCCGATTCGTGTCCACGTGCGCGATCCCGGGGATGTATACGCCCGGCTGAGCGAGCGGCTGAACGTGCACTGGACCCCAACGGTCCTGCTGCTGGATGAGGCCGGTGTCGAACGGTATCGGGTCGAGGGGTTCATTCCCACTGATGACTTCCTGGCGCATCTGAAGCTGGGGCTGGCCAGGACCTCACTGCAGCGAGGTGCATTCGACGACGCGGAGCGGCGGTTTCGGGAGGTGGTCGCGGAGCATCCGCAATCTGAGCCCGCGGCGGAGGCGCTGTACTGGGCCGGGGTGTCGAAATACAAGGGCCAGAACGATGCAAACGCTCTCGTCGAGACGGCGCAGGCTTTTACGACCCGGTACGCCGACTCGGTCTGGGCGAAGAAGGCGTCAGTCTGGCGTGCGGCTTGACCTTCTCGACTGAGCGACCCTGGATCCAACCGCGGCGTTCGAGGAACACCGCATCCTCATCCGTGGGTGCGCTCGCGAGGCCCCGGCCCCGGTTGTAAGTGTCGCAACTTGTCGGAATTGCGCACCACGTAGAGCGCCCGGATGACACCGCCGTCAATCTCGAATGCGGCAGTCTGCACCGGCCCTTCGGGTGCGTCGACGATGATGCCGGGCAGGCCGTTGATCGTCGCGAAGCGCAGCGTGAACTGATCGCGCCATCCCTTGCGCGCGACGCCAATCAGGAAGCGCGCCGCGCGCTCGGCGCCCTCGAGCACGTTGAGCGCGGCCGGCACCTTGCCGCCGCCGTCGGTCACGACGCGCACGTCGCTCGCGAGCAGCTGCGTCAGCGCATTCAGATCTCCCGACCGGCTTGCCGCGACGAATGCAGACATGAGCTGCGCATGCCGGTCGTCGATCTCGCCAGTACGCGCAGGGCGGGTAGCGCCGCGAGGCCGTACGGCGCGCACGTGCGCGCGTGCGCGCGACGCGAGTTGCCGGCACGCCGCCTCACTGCGCTCGAGTGCGTTGGCCACTTCGCTGAACGAGAAGTCGAAGACGTCGTGGAGCAGGAAGGCCGCCCGTTCGAGCGGGGACAGCCGGTCGAGGGTCAGGAGCAGCGCCACCGACAGGTCCTCGGCGAGTTCCGTGTGGCTGTCGGGGGCGAGCGCGGCCGTGTCGACGACCGGCTCCGGAAGCCAGGGGCCTACGTACTCCTCGCGCCGGGCGCGCGCCGACGTCAGCAGGTCGAGACAAATGCGCGTCGTCGTCGTCATGAGGAACGCCCTCGGGTCTGACACTTTGTCGCGATCTGCCCCATGCCAGCGCAGGTACGCCTCCTGGACCGCGTCCTCGGCGTCAGCCATCGATCCGAGCATGCGATACGCGAGACCGAGCAGGCGCCGTCGGTGCGGCTCGAAGCTGGCGGCCGGATTCGAGATGGCGGAGCTCACGCGGTGCGCACCGCCACATCGGCCGGGCTCGGCCTTCGATCGCGATCGAACATCATCGGACTGCCGCCAACGACGACGCGCGTGCAGGCTTTGCCATGGCCGAGGGCGTACTTCACCGTCGGGTAGATTCGCGCCGCCGTGATGGCAAACGCCACACTCACGAGGGCGCGGCGCCCCCACTGCTTTACAATCGCCTCGCGATACCGATCCGCGTCGGGATCATGCGCCAGCGTGGCGCGCGTGAACTTCCACACCAGTGCGACCTCCGCCGGCATCGCCTCGGGGTCGTCGGCGAGGACCGCGCGCAGCACCTCAGGTCGGACACCGGCACGCTCAGCCATCGTCACGCCAAGCTGCGTGCAGGGGCCGCAGTCCTCATGTCGGACCGCCGTAATGCCGGCGGCGCACCAGGCCTCGACCGGGATGTCACGGCGGAACCGTCCGAGGGCGGTGACCCGTGAAAACAGCCACGCAGCACGCGGGCTCGTGTCGATGAGGTCACGCATATAGCTGGCGTCGTAGTTCCAGTCGCGCTCGAATTTATCAATCCCCTTACGCAATGCCCATCTGATCATCTCACTCCTCCTGTCTTCAATGGTGAGACGGGACAGGGTGGCGGAATGTGACATGGCCACTTGTGAGATCGCACGATGTTCACGCGCCATACAGCATAGCTACGCGTGCCCACCCGCTGGTTGCCCGGGCCTGAGGCGGCTGTTACACTCCCGCTGGCGCCTTCGCGGTGAGTTGTCAGCACCGTGGGCGCGATGAAGGAGCAGGGGCCTCCATGTCGAACGACCTGCCGCGCGAGTCGCGCTCGTTCATGTGGTTCGAGGATCTTGGCCGCGACCTTGCCTTCGGCGTCCGCACGCTGCTGAAGACGCCAGCTTTCACGCTCGTCGCCGTCCTCACCCTCGCCCTCGGAATCAGCGCCGTTACCGTCATCTACAGCGTGCTGCGCAATGTCGCGCTGGATCCGTTTCCGTATTCCCGCTCCGATCGCCTGGTCAACGTCGTCCTTCGCGACAACTCCGGGCGCATCATCCGCGGTCCCTATTTCCGATCCGAGGAGTTCCTCGACTATCAGGAGCAGACGACGGCGTTCGAGGACGTGGTCGGCACGAGCCAGTTCAGCGCGCACTGGATGAGCGACAGCGGTGCCGAGCGCCTGGCGCTCAACTGGATGACGCCCAATGGCTTCGATTTTCTCGGCGTCCCGCCGCTCCTCGGCCGTGTGTTCGGCTATAGCGACGTGGCGCCGGGCGCGCCGCCGGTCGCGGTCATGAATCACCGGGCGTGGGTGACGAGGTTTGGTGCCGATCCGGGCGTGATCGGCCGCACGCTGGTGCTCGACGGCCAGCCATATACCGTCATCGGCGTAATGCCACCGCGCTTCGAGTGGAACATTGCCGATCTGTGGCTGCCGGCGGCAATGCAGCGGAGCGATGACCCGCAGACACCGCGCGGGGCGCGTGCGTTCCAGGCCCACCTCCGCCCCGGCGTGACTGCCGCTGAGGCCGAAGCGCAATTGAACGTCGTCGGCGCGCGCCGCGCCGCCGAGCGGCCGAACGAGTATCCGGCAGGCTTCCGTTTCGGCATTATTCCAGTCGTCGACTGGGTTGTCCGCGAGTTCCGCGGCACACTGTATGCGCTTTTCGGCGCCGTCAGCCTCCTGCTGGTGATCGCCTGCTGTAACGTCGCCAATATGCTGCTGGCGCGCGCGACGATTCGCGAGCGCGAAATGACGATTCGCGCGGCGATCGGCGCCAGCCGCGGTCGACTCGTGCGGCAGTTGCTCGCCGAGAGTGCGGTACTCGCCTGCGGAGGGGTTGGGGCGGGATGCCTGCTGGCGTACGGCGGCATCGTGGCGCTTGCCGGCTACATGCCGCGGCAGGGCGTGCCCTGGGAGACGCAGATCAGGCTTGATCGGCCGGTGCTGTTGTTCGCGCTCGCCGCCGCGGCGGTGGCGACGATCGCGTTCGGCCTGTTCCCGGCGCTGCAGAGCGCGCGGCGGGACATCGCCCTCGGTGCGAACACGACGGCGCGCTCGACTGCTGGCCGCCGACAGACCCGCATGCGCTCGGGACTGGTGGTCGCCCAGGTGGCGCTCTCGATTGTCCTGCTGCTCGGCGCAGGATTGCTGATGCGGACGTTCGTGAACCTGGCGAGAGTGGACCTGGGACTGGACCCGAAAAACATGCTGGTCGCGGGGGTCGCATTCCCGCCAGGCGAGCAGATGTCGGCCGAGGCGCAGCTGCAGTTTTACCGGCGGGCGATCGAGCGGGTTGGGTCCATCCCCGGTGTCTCGGCCGCTGCACTGACGAGCGTCACGCCTCCGTTCGGCGGCTCGTCGAGCCCGTTGGAAATCCCCGGGTTGGCGGTGCCGCCACAGTCGGCAACACTCGTCACCTTCGTGAGCGAGCAGCTGCTCGCGACCCTTGGGACACCCTTGTTGCAGGGGCGTGGGCTGACGGCGCTCGAGGTCGAGAACAAACATCTTGTAACGGTGGTCAACGAAACGCTCGCGAAGCGGTATCTCGGCGGAGCACCGCTCGGACGGACGGTGCGACTGTCGGCCTTCACCAAACTGCCGGTACCCGTTACCGATCCGACGTTCGTCGTCGTCGGCGTCGTTCGTGACGTGAGCAATCAAGGCCCTCGCGAGCTGCCGATGCCGCAGGTCTTCGTTCCGTTTACCTTCCGCTCCCGCGCGCTCACCCTCGTCGTGCGCACGGGCGACGACCCGACGCGGCTCTCGGGCGCAGTCAAGCGGGAGTTTCAGGCGCTCGATCCGCGCGTCGCCCTCGTCGATCCGACGCCTCTCCAAACGGTGCTGGACCGTGTGCTCTTTGCACGCCCCCGATTCAACCTGCTGGTGCTGGGCATCTTCGCCACCATCGGCACCGTGCTCGTGACGCTGGGCGTCTATGGTGTGCTCGCGTACACCGTCGCGCAGCAGACGCGCGAAATAGCCATCCGCCTCGCGCTCGGCGGCGAACGGGGTCACGTGGTGCGGATGGTGCTGCGGTTGGGTTTGCGGATGGTGGCGGTTGGCCTCGGTATCGGCCTCGCCATGAGCGTTGTCACCAACAGGCTCCTGCAGAGTGAGCTATGGGGCACGACCCCGACCGATCCGACAACGTTCGCGGCCGCAATCCTTGTCACGCTCGCAACCGGGTTGGTCGCATCCTTCGTCCCCGCGTGGCGCGCGGTGCGCGTCGAGCCGATGGTTGCCCTGCGGCACGAGTGACCCCGACGACGGCGACTCCTTGCCCGAAACGCAAGCTGACGGGCCGCTCTAATTCGCTTCCACGTTTGTGTCACATCGGCCGGCTCTAATTCGTCATAGGTGTACGGTCCGGGACGAGAGGACGTGGCATGGAGCCCTGGACAGCCTTGCCTGGCCAGCGCGCTGGGACGCATGATCAAACGCGTCGCGGCGGAACACTCGAAGGAACCATGTGATGAACGAGAGTCAGAGAACATCGTCCATAGCTGGCAGTGACACCGATGGTGAAAAGTCAGCCGGCATCGTCAGCGTGCACGGCGTGCGCTATCAGGTATCGGATGTCGCGCGGGCCGTCGCCTTCTACACCGACCATCTCGGCTTCCGGCTGCAACATCAGCACCTCCCCGCCTTTGCCAGTGTGTCGTGCGGAGATTTCGTGCTGCTGCTCAGTGGCCCGGGCGCATCAGGATCCCGGCCGTTGCCCGGGGGCGAATCGCAGCAGCCGGGCGGGTGGAATCGAGTCGTCCTGCGCGTCGCCGATCTGCCGGCGCGGATCGACGCGCTGAAGAACGCCAGCGTGAAGTTTCGCAACGAGATGGAGACTGGTCCCGGCGGTCGACAGATCCAGATCGAAGATCCTGACGGGAATCCAATCGAGCTCTTCGAGCCAGCGCGCCCGACCGCCGAACCCCGCTCTTGAACGGGTTCGCTCCAGAAGGCGGCAGACACGCGACACTCTCCCCGTCGGTGCGCATCAAATGGCCGTCTGCCCTGGCGGCGCCGAAACTGAAGGCGCTCGTCCTCGCCAGAATGTGGCGCTACGTCGTCGAGCCATTGAAGCGCGGCAGAACGGCGGTCGACACCGCCGCAACGATCCAGTTGAGACGCTACTGAGGCGGTTGATACAGCTGGATCAGATTCCCGCACGTGTCGGCACAGACCGCAATCGTGACCGGACCGTGGCGAACCGGCTCCTGCGTGAACACGACCCCGAGCGCTTTCAGCCGCTGGTACTCCTGCTCGACGTCGTCGACCTCGAACGCCGTCGCCGGGATGCCCTGTTTGAACAGGCCCTCCTGAAACGTTCGGCCGACCGGATTCGCATTCGGCTCGAGCGCCAGTTCGACCTCGGCCGAGTTTTCCGGCGACAGCACTGTGATCCAGCGATACTCGCCTACCGGGATGTCATGCTTCTTCACGAAGCCAAACACATCCGTGTAGAACTTCAACGCCTTGTCCTGATCGTCGACCATGATGCTGGTCAGCTTGATTCGCATGATCTCGAGTTTGACCGATGCGCCGGCGCTAATGCTTCTCGAAAGTTGCGAACGCCGCACCCATCAGCCCGAGGCAGCCGGGGAACAGCTCCTTCGGCACCGTTCCGGGCACCACGACCATGGCGCGAGCACGGCGCTGGTAAACGGATGGCGGCATCCCTACCCGCCTGGCGAACAGAGTGCTGAAGCTCCCGACACTCGAGTAGCCGAGCTCCATGCACACGCCGGTCACCGATTGGTCTTCAACCGCCAGCATATGCCTGGCGCGATCCAGACGTGCCCTGACTCGGAACTGGTGCGGGGTATCACCAAACAACGCGCTGAACTGGCGGATGAAATGGAAAGGGGACATGGCAGCCGCTCGGGCCACCTCCTCAACCGTCCACGGGCGGTCTTCTACCTCGCGCAACAGGTCGCGCGCGCGGCAGAGGCGTGCGAATGAATCGTGAGTGAGCATGCGCCGCCCCACATGTTACCGAAGTCGCGACGATTTTCCAGTGAGGGCTGTGGCCCGCCGGTCGGTACCACGGCGGTGATGGGGTCGATGGCGAAGGCGGACCCATGGTCCGCCTTCGCGCTGCCGCCGAACTACTGCTTTTCGTAGAAGGACATGCTGTCGACCGGCTGTCCCTTGGCGTCCTTACCTTTCGCAGTGGTCGTGCGGGTCTTGCCATCGGGGGCAACGACGATGTCCTGCACGATGGTCTGCTTGCCGGCCAGCTTCGACACGATCCTGACGGTATTCGGGTTGACGCGCGTGATGGCGAGGGTATCGCCGAACGGAGACGTACCCGTGGCCGGATGATCCTTGCCATCGTACTTGGCCGAGAAGGTCCAGTGGTACTTGGTGCCGTCGGCGCCGACCAGATCCGCGGTCCCCTTCAGCGTATCGCCGGCCCCTTCGAACACGGTCGTGCCACTCGTGTACGGAGTCTTGGATTTCGCGGGGTTCAGCTTCCAGGTGCCCAGCAACGGATCGGCGGCCTGTCCCAGCGTGGTTGCGGCGGTGACGCAGACGAGAGCCGCGATGGTCAGCAGAGATTTGATCTTCACGATTAGGCGCTCCTTAATCAGGTGTTCTGGTAGCCCACGGTTGAGCTTGTGGGCGCCATAGTCTGGTGCGGACGGTGTGCCACAGGCAAGCGAATTCGGTGCGTCCAGATCGTAGCTTCCGCCTTGAGGCGGAAGTCCCCAATCCCGAAGCCCTAATCCCGAATCCCGAATGAGCCGAGGCGCGAAGCGCCGAGGCAGCGAAGTGCTCCTCAACTGAGAAGGTGCACGGGACGGCACGAACGCCTGATCGCAGGGGGAGCGATCGTCATTGCATGTAGGGCGGAACGTTGTTCACGATCGTTTGAAACTCGTCCTCGGTGAGTGGAAGCACCTTGCGAAGCGCCGCCCACGCATCCGCCGGTGTGCCACTCGCCCCGGTAGCGTCCGAGCCGAACAGCACACGGTCCGGCCCGATCTTCCTGATGGCTGCCGCCCACCGTCTGCGCATTCTCCGGCGTGGGAGGCGGGCCCAGTGCCGTAACGTCGAAATAGAGCCGGCGCGTCCGCGGATCGCGGCTCGCCACGGCGTCGGCAAATACCGCGAGCGCCTGCTGTGCGCCTTCCTCGTCCGGGTCTCCCGCTCCGGCGAGGTGAGCGACCTGCACGACCACATCCGGAGCAGCGGGCATGAGGTCGTTCAGGAAGATCAGGGCCTCGTCGCGTCCGTACGACAGCTTCGCCGTCACCGACGCGCGCACGTGAACCACTATGGCCATGTGATAGTCGTTCGCGGCGCGAAACACCCGTCGAACCTGCGCGATGTGTGTGGGATTGTGGTAGTCGATGACGGAGTTTCCGAAGTGCAGCTTGAGGCCCCGGCGAAGGTTCGGATCAGCCGCACAGCGCACGAGCTCCTCGAGTGCGTAGTCCTTCAGCGGGTTGAGACCACAGAATCCGATCAAGCGATCGGGAAACTGCGCCACCTGCCGGCTGGTCCAGTCGTTCTCGCGTCTGAGCTTCTCCGCGGCCGCGTCAACCTGACGAGACGGCTGTTCGAAGATGTAGGCCGTCGAGAGCACGACCGCACGCTTGATCCCCGCCGCATCGAGCTGCTCGACGAGGTCGGCTGCAGTCCTCGGCTTCACCGGTGCGACCGGCGGCGTCGTCGACATCAGCGCTGCAAGCTCAGGGCTGAACAGGTGCTGATGGTGATCGGCGAGCGGTGCTGAGTGGATGGTGTCGCTGCGCCGTTGTTCTTGCCTGTTGCTGAAGGCGACGCAGGGGACAGCAAGCAGGATGACGCAGACGACTCGAGCGGACGTCATCGCCTCGATGCCAGCGTGAAAGCGCGAGCGTTCGACGAGCTCCCGATGTTTGGATCGGTGACGCACGGCTAGCGAGAATACCTCGGGAACGCAGAGACCGGCCGCAGCATCCGATCAAGACGAAGAGCACTGCGCTCCGTGGGGGAGAGGCTCTCAGGAGGATGTTGATGCGTTGGCTAGCTGTAAGTGTCGTCGTTCCCGTTCTCCTCGTCGTCTCGGCCACCCTCACTGTGCGCGGCCGCGCCGACTCTGCTGCTCTTTCGCTACTCGCTGCGGTACCGGCACACGCGGCGGAGCAGAACCCGTCTGACTTCGGTTGTCCCGCGGGTCAGCCAGCGATGCCGTCGCCCGGACCCGGCTTCGTGCCGACTGAGGACTGCAACGGCTGGGTGCCCGCAAATCATCCGATCGCAAGGCGGAACGGTGGAGCGCCGCCAGCTCCATCCGCGCTCGGGACATTCGGCTGCCCTGCAGGCCTGCCGGCGACGAAGTCACCCGGGCCCGTATTCGTACCGACAGAGGATTGCCAGGGGTGGGTGCCCCGCGAACATCGCTTGGCCCGGCGGGTGACGACGTTCGACGAAGTGATCGCGGCCAACAAGGACGCACTCTCCCAGCAGGGAAAGCAGATTTTCCGATTCGATACGTTTGGCGATGAGGCGTTCTGGGGCGACACGCTGCGGCTCCACGAGGCCATCGCGGGCGCAGCCAATGGCGGAGTCGGTCCGGGCGTCTCACCGGCGCAGGCGCTCGCACTCGGCCTCAAGGTTGACGTCAATGCGGTGCCGGCTCCGGTCGCTGCGGCGCTGCGCGCTGGCAAACTCGATCTCAACGATCCCGCGAACACGATCGCGCTGCTGAAGGCGAATGCGGTTGTCGGCGTAACCGCGTTCCTGAATGCCAGCGGCTCGGTCCGCTCGATGGGCATCCAGTGCGCGTTCTGTCATTCCACCGTGGACGATTCGTTCGCGCCCGGCATCGGCAACCGGCTGGACGGATGGGCGAATCGTGACTTGAACGTCGGAGCCATTGTCGCTTCTGCGCCCAACCTGCAGCCGCTCGTCGACCTGCTCGGCGTTCCCGACGCCGCCGTCCGCAGCGTGCTGCGCAGCTGGGGACCGGGCAAGTTCGACGCGGAGCTGATTCTCGACGGCAAGGCCGTCAATCCACAGCAGATGTCGCACGGCGTGGTGACGGGAACGAACGTGCCCGCTGCCACGCTGATCCCTCCCGCGTACGGACTGCAGGGCGTCAATCTCCACACGTGGACTGGCTGGGGCTCGATTCCGCATTGGAACGCGTTGGTGGCGAACCTCGAGATGCACGGCATCGGCAACTTCTTCGATCCGCGGCTCAACGATGCGGCGCAGTTCCCGATCGCGGCGCGGAACGGTTTCGGCAACATCGCGCGCGATCCGGACTCGGACCTGATCACGCCGAAACTGCCGGCGCTCCATGCCTACCAGCTGAACATTCCTGCGCCAACGCCGCCCGCAGGGAGTTTCGATGCCGCCGCCGCCGCCCGCGGCGACGAGATCTTCAACGGCGCGGGCAAGTGCGGGTCGTGCCATCGCGAGCCGCTGTTCACCGAGCCGGGGTGGAACCTGCACGCGGGCGCCGAGATCGGTATCGACAACTTCCAGGCCGATCGTGCTCCGGATCACAAGTACAGAACGAGTCCGCTCAAGGGTCTCTTCGCGCACCAGAAGGGCGGGTTCTTCCATGACGGGCGGTTTTCGACGCTGCTGCAGGTCGTGCAGCACTACAACCAGGCGCTGAGCCTCAACCTGACGCCGGAGCAGATGAACGATCTGGTCGAGTATCTGAAGTCGCTCTAGGATTGCGTGCGGCGCCGGGGGCGGATCATCGTGTCCGCCCCCGCCCAATCGTCGCAACGCCGTCGGCATCCAGGAGCTCGAGAAGCGCAACCCGCTGGAGGAGTTCGCGCACGCGTGCATGGACATGGACGATCCGCAGCATGCCGTACGCGGCTGCCGTGAGGTTGTATAACTGCACCAGTTGGCCGATGCCGGCTGCGTCAATCGAAGAGACACCGGTGAAGTCCAGCACAATCGTCCGGGCGCCGTGACGGAGCAGCGTCTGGACCTTGTGCGGCAGCTCCCTCGTCAGCGGCGCGCGAAAGGCGCCCTCGACGTGCGGCACGTCCAACGCGCACGGTGTGCGGCTGATTGTCACGGACGCGATGGACTGATTGACGCTTTTATCGATGTCGAACGGGTTGATGTAGCTCACGTGATCACCGTGCTTTCCGCACGCGCCTCGTACGCTGACGCTCCGCCCTGCTCGACGGCGCCGAGGTCACGACCGGGTGATGTGGATACGAATTGTTTAACGTCCGGCGCGCGCGTGGGCCGAGTCGGACGACATGGTCGTGCCGCGCCACTGCTTCATCCGGCGCAGCCCTCGCCAGATCTCGAACACAGTAATGGCGGCGGCGACAGCGAAGCCGATCCGAAAGCTCGCGTTGACGACGTCCACCACCCGTGTGACGTCGACTCCCTCCGGCAGTGCGGCGGCGGCCCCCGGAAGGAACAGGTCACCGCCGCGGGCGAGAAACATGAAGACGAACAGCGAGCCGACTCCGATCGTCACCCGGATCAGTTCACGGGTCCGCGTCCGGTATGGGTGAACGAAATTGATGACATGCAGGCCCGCCGTTCCCAGCGCCAGCAGCAGCATCGGCACGTAGACCACCCGCCACACGGGGGCATAGTGCACGAATGCGGCGACCGGACCGAGCACCAGCCATGGCGATCGTGGCAGCAACAGCAGCCATACAACGTAAATCAGCATGAAGGCCAGCTCCCACAGTGTCTTCAGCCGCGGAATCTGTTGCTCCTCGCTGATCACCTTCGGGAGCTTTCGGGGATCCCAGTCGTGCGCCACCCGAATGCGCGTGGATGCGTAATCGAGTGCGGCAAATCCGAGCGTCGTCCACGCGAACACCATCAGGGCGCGGCCGGGAAACCTGAGCGCGGTTTCGAGAAGACGCTGAAAAGGATCGCCGGCTAGTGCGGCCGTGACCACCGCGAGCACGATCGACACGAGCAGGGCGATGCCAAAGCCCATGTTCAGCGCCAGGATGTAGAGCGGAAAGAATGTGGGCCCGATGAGTTGCTGACGGGTCCGGTAGCGTCCGGCAACGAGCATCGGGTGACCGTGCTCGCGCAGGATGGCGGCCTGCTCCGCTTCGTCAAGCGGCCGCCCGAGCTCCTCTTCGCGATCCTGCATCCTGGCGAGCAGGTTCTCCGACAGTTCCCGGATGATGTCGTCCTGCTGGCTCCGGGGCAGAAAGAATTTAACGGCTTGCAGGTAGCGGTCGAGCATGTCCATGGTCTGGCTCCGACACAATCCCGTTCAACGAAGAATCGATGCTCCGCCATTCGGCGAGCAACTGGGTGAGTATTTCCGTGCCTTGATTCGACAGGCGGTAGAACCGCTTGTTGCGCTTGGCCTCTTCGCGCCACTCGCTAAGTAGTAGCCCCTGGGTCTCGAGCCGCCTGAGGAGCGGATACAGGGTTCCTTCGTCAACGTTCAGCCCGTGTTCGGCGAGAAGCTTGCGGAGCGTGTATCCGTATTGCTCAGTTCGGAGCGCCGCAAGCACCGCGACTACAAGGCACCCGCGGCGCAATTCGAGCCGGAGGTTGTCAAAACGCGCCGAATCCTCGAACCCCGTTTGCAGCATAGTGTCTGACACATAGTGTGTCACGCACAGTATATGGACGTCAAGTCGTGGCTGCGAGTTCCGCTTTCCGATGAAGGGGGCCACTGGCTGGTTGACAACAGCACGGGTCACTTATTGAGTTGACCGTCGTTCGAAGACACCAGAACTGGCCGATGGGTGCGACCTCGGGTTCTCAGTCGGGGCGACTACGGGCGGCACGTGGGTGGGCGCGCTTCACCCACGCTATCCGACCGATTGAGCGGGCTGCGCAGTGCGACGGTGAATGGAACGCCAGAGGACGACGCAGGCGAGCAGCATCACTCCGTTCCAGACGAGCGCCGTGGCCAGCTGCTCGGTGGCTGTCCACGGTCGGGGCGCGAGTGGACCCAGCAGCGTGGCGGGTCCGGGCGGGTCCAGGAGGGTCAGGTCGCGCATCCAGTTTGCCGCGACGTGCACGCCCGTTGCCGCTGGCACGCTCCGCCAGCGTACGAACACGAGCCCGAAGAGCAGCGAGCCAGCGGTTGTGCCAGCGAGTGCGACCTGCCATGGCCACCCGTTCGCGATGTGGAACACGGCGAACAGGATCGCCGTCACGAGTTGCGCCTTCCAGTGGCCGATGCCGGCAATGAGGCGCTCGAAGCTGTAGCCGCGAAAGATCAGCTCTTCAACGAAGTTGCCGTAGAGCAGGGAAAGGAACGAAAACATCGCCAGCGTCGCGTCGAACCGAGGGTTACGGACCCAGGGGAACGGCAGCACCGGCACCATGCCTGACGCGATGACAGCAACGAGCAGTGCGCCTCCGGTCAGACCGCAGACGAACTCGCCGGCTCTGCGCCACGACAGGTTCAGCCCGACCGTCGCGGCAGATCGCCTGTCCCAACGCAGGAACAAGAGCGTCACGCCGATCAGCGCTGGGAGCGTGAAGGGATAGCCCTGCCACACCGCGCGCGGTGCGAGCCACAGAGGCGAACAGATTGCCAGGAACAGCGCAGCCCGACGCACGGCGATTACCCGCTCGCCTCGAGCCAGACGCTCCAGAGACAACATCAGCGACCCGAGCTCATGGCCGGATTGTACGTCCCACCGCGATGTGACCGGCGGATCGAGGTTGCGTCACGGAGTGTCGGAGTGCCGCTCTCGCATCGTTCGCCTGCCGCATTGGAATGAGATAGCCTTCTGCGCCAACGGCAGGAAGTACAGCTAGCCCTGGAGGGGATCAGCCATGCGATCTGACGACCCACTCCCAGTCGCGGCCGACGTTTTCTCGAAACGCGAAGCGATCCTGCTTGCCTTGGCGGCGTTGACGGTCACTGCAGCGCTGACGTTGCTGTTGTTCCGCCTGACGCTCGATGACGCCTACATCACCTTCCGATACGCGCGCCATCTAGCCGACGGATACGGACTCGGCGCATGGAATCGCACCGGCGAGCACGTCGAAGGTTACTCGTCGCTGCTGTGGACGCTGCTGCTCGCGGGCGCCGCCCGGCTCGGCGTCGATGTTCGGCTGGCGTCGAAGGTGTTGGGCGCCGCGGCATCGCTTGTGGTCATTACCGCACTGGTCCGGCGCCCCGACGATCGCCCCGCCTTCCTTGCCGGTCTCTTCCTCGCGGTGTATCTGCCGTTCGTTCTCTACGCCGCGTCGGGCATGGAGGCCGTGGCGTTCACCAGCCTCGTCACACTTGCGCTGGTTGGTCCCGCCACCTGGCAGCCGATCGTCGCGCTGCTCCTCGTCGCGATGCGCCCGGAGGGCGTGCTCGTCGCGGCCATCGACGTGCTCGCGCTCGTCTGGCGACGCGAGCGCCGGCGATGGGTAGTCGCGACCGCTCTTGTCGCCGTCCTGACGCTTGCCACAATCGCAATTCACCGCTGGGCGGCGTATCACGCGCTCGCGCCAAACACGTACTACGCGAAGGTCGCGGGGGGTGGCCTTGGACACGTGAAGCTCGGCCTGGTGTACGTCGGCGGCTGGATGCTGGCGCACGCGGTGGTGGTCGCGTTTCTAGCGATTGGCACCGTGGCGGTGAGGCGCGCGGGCGATCGGCGTGGATTGACCTGCCTCGCGCTCTTTGCCGCCTACATCTTCTATATGGTGAGCGCGGGGGGAGATCCGCCGACTGCGTTCCCCGTCTGGCGCCAATTCGTCCATATGGCCCCGGCCTGGGTGCTCGTGGCGATGACCGGTCTCACCAGCGTCGTGCGCCATCGTCGATGGCGGCAGGTCGGTGCCGCCGTCGGACTGGCGCTTGCGGCCGACGCCGGAATCCTCCTCATGCAGGGACGCGGCGGTCCGCGACCGGGGAACGCGGACTATGCCGCCTGGCTCGCGTCATTGGCGACGTCCACGACGACGATTTCCAGCAGTTACGGAGGCGCGCTTCCGTACCTCGTGGACGCTGTCCATATCGACGCGCTTGGATTGAATACGCCCTACATCGCCCGGCACGGCACATTCGATCCCGACGGGCCCCAGGATTCCAAGACCGACATGCGCTGGGTGATCGAGCAGCGGCCGGACATCATCGAGGGGTACCTGTCGGGTTTGGCTCTTCTCCGCGGCGCCGGGCCGGACGAGATCATCGGTGTGCGCCGCCGCAAGATGATTCTCGAGATGGTGTCGTCGCCGCGCTTCCAACGCGAGTACGTCTTCGTCCGCAACGCGCCCTACGATCGCATGGATCGGGCTGCCTTTCTGCGCCGCGACTTCTGGGAAGCGCATCCCCGGCGCGACACGCTCGACTGCGTGCCGGTCGCCGAGACGGCGCTCGCGACGTTCGCGAGCCGGTGAGCTTTACCGTCGGCCGACGCCGCGGGGCCGGCGTGTTATCCGATCGTCAATCTGGGTGGCGATATGCCTCATCGCGTCTGTTTCGCGAACGCGTCGCCGATCTTCGCGGCGAGCGCAGACGTGTTCGCATGCGCGATGTTGGACAGCACGGCGACGACGATGCCGCTGTCGCGCAGCGTCGTCAGGGACATCACCATCCCGCCGGCCAGCTCGCCGTTGATGCTGCCGCCGTTCGCCAGACCGACGCGCACCAGATCAGACGGCGTGGAATAGGACGCCATCGTCCCCGCGCAGCACGCCAGGTCGCGCATGTACATCAGCCGCCTGCCACGCCGTGGATTGTCATCGGATCGGGGGACGTAGAACGTCGCGCGGTCGCCCGGCAATGGCTGTGCGGGGGCCAAACCGATCGGCCTGAAGACGACGTGGCGGATGATCGTGAAGAGCGGGAAGTCCTCTTCCGGCTCGCCGATGTGCTCCGGACTCCACTCCGTCGCCGAGTCGGCGCCGGTGTTGGTCAGTCCGAGGGGCGCAACCGCTGCGGCAGTGACCGCAGACGCCGCCGTGCCGATGTTGAATCGGGTATTCGGGGTGACCGGCGTGCGCGTGTCAACATCCCTCCAGCCGAATCCTTCCGCCCAGACGATCGTGCCGCCCGCACCGACCGCCACCGAGATCCCGGGCAGGTTCTGCTCCAGGACGGCCGCGCGGACGAGTTCCCGCGCCCGGTCGATCGATACCGCATATTGTGGCGACGGTGCCGAAGCGATCACCGATGGCACGTCCTGCGACTGCGCGAAAAGAGGCGCGGCCACAGCCGCCGAATGGGTCAGAAATGCCACGAACGCCGCCATCAGGATGCCGACCGCAAGCGCCGTGCGCGCGACCCAGGCCGGCAGCCGGTTCCGCGCGGCCTTCACGCCGAGCACGATCGCGCCGATCATCAGCAGCAGCCCGATGCCGGCGGCGCCAGGAGCGTCGTCCGCATCCGCGACGTAGATGCCCATCGCCGCGATTGCCAGGGCGAGAGTGATGAGGGCGGCCGCCTTCACGTTGGTCGTCACAGTGGAGATCATATCCACCACTGTGACCGAGAGCCGTCCGCGAAGTCCTCACCGAATCGTGAGCGGGCGATGAGATCCGAAGGAAATGCAGCAGACCTGCGCCAGAAGAGGGCAGCGCCCAACAAAAAAGGCAGCGTGAGAGATGGAGCACCTGATAGTAATCACCGGTTCCATGGGCGCCGGGAAAACGACCGTCCTGGGTGAAGCGTCCGACCTGTTGGCCGCGCGCGACGTCACCCATGCGGCGATCGACCTCGATGCGCTTGGGCTCTTGCATTTGTCTGGCGTTCAAGACCATGACTTGACGCTCAGTAACCTTGCGTCCGTTTGCAATAACTACAGCGCAGCGGGTATCCGGCGGCTCCTGATTGCCGCCGCCGTCGAATCCCGGGCGGGACTGGATCGGATCGTCACAGCAACATCGGCGAAACGAGTCGTGGTCTGTCGGCTGTGCGCGACGCTCCCCGTGATGGAGGCGAGAGTGACGGCGCGCGAGCGCGGGTTGTTCGCGAAGCAGTACATCGGGCGGGTGTCGGTGCTCGAAAAGCTGATCGACACAGCGGCGGTGGAGGACTTTACGATCACGACCACGGAGGCGCCAGTGACTGAGGTCGCACGCGAGATGTTGGTCCGTTCTGGCTGGACCCGCGAGGAGTAGTCATCGCGTCTCAGGAGCACTCGCGCCATTCGGCGGACAACGTTCGTCTGGCTTGGCGGGCGCAGCTCGCCCAGGATGCAAGCGAGCGAAGGTTAGCGGAGAGAGTGGGATTCGGACTCTGGAGGGGTCTTGAGATTCTGTAACTTACGGACTGCACGATGCCAGGGTTGCCGTAAATGCCATTCTTGCCGTCGATCCTTGCACGCTGTTGCACGCAATGATGAGTTTAGTCGACGCGACCTGACGCCCAGGCTTATCGCTGGATTCTCTACACATCCCGACAAGTCAGGAGTCTTACCTCGTGCATCGCTTTAGCGGCATCGACGACAGAAGCGCCGCCACAGGATCATAGGAATGCTTTTGCCGACTCCCTGTCATCGCGAGGTGCGCGCTGGCAGGTCCGTCAACAGGCGCATCATTGCATGCGCGCCAGTGCTGCCGTGGCCGCGCCGAGCCATAGGTTCATCTCCATCGCCCGGTACTGTTCGATCGCCTTGGACAGCTCCGTCCGCGCCAGCATCCGCCGACCGGTGATGGCGAAAACAGTGGAAAGGCTGTAACGGCAATGCGCCTGAAGCGGTTGCATGCCGAGTGTTTCAGCCAGGGCAAGTGATTGGACGTAGTGCTCTTCCGCTTGCACTCGCAGGATTGGGACGCGCCGCACAAAAATCTCTCCGAGCACGTGCAACGCATACGCTTCGCTGCTTCGTTCGCCGTGAGCACGGGCTAGCGACAGTGCGCGATCTGCAAGAGCCTCCGCTTCGTCCAGGTGTCCAGCCTGCAGTTCCGCGTCCGCAAGGCCGACGCTGCAAACAGTCTGGTTGTCAGCTATCTCTGTCGCAACGGCAAGTTCCAGCGCCTTTCTCAGTACTACCCGGGCATCGTCGATGCGCCCGGCGCCCGTGTAAGTGGCGCCCAGAGCTGCAGCCAGCAACGGGAACCATGCCGGCCGGTCGTCCTGACAGGCATTTACGACGCGCTCGAGCACTGACGCGGCCCTGGACAGTTTGCCTTGACGAAGCGCCACCAGACCGGCGCCCCATGCCGCAAACGCGCGGCTCATGGGGTGATCCACGGCCTCCGCTATCTCGAGGCCCGAGTTGCCCATCGACGTTCCTTCGGCAAACGCGCCGAGCTCGGCGTGGCACGCCGCCAGATATGCAGGGACGAACACACCGGGAATGAGCTCACCCCAACGCGTACGGCCTGTCGTCTCGTCGAGACGTGCTGCCATCGTCGAGAGGCAGTCGATCGCGCGACGATAGTCCCCGCGCGCCTGATAAGCGATGGCCAGATGCAGGGCCGCCCGGAGGCGCAGATCGATGGCGGTGTCAGGCGCGAGCGTCGCGACGCGTGTGGCAGCGGCGATCGCCTTGCTGTATGCGCCCGAGAGGTAGCAATGCAGCGACAGCGCGAGGGAGACTTCTGCCAGCCGGGGAGGATCGTCGAGCGCTCTCGCGAGAACTTCTGCCTCGCCCACGCACGCCATCGCGCGGCGAAGCTCGCCACACGGATGGAGTGCCGATCTCAGGGCGAGCCGAAGATCAATGGCCTGCTCGCGGGTGTCACGAGTGTCCGGAATATGCGCGAGTGCATGAATCGCCTGCTCGAAGTATGATGCCGCCTCGCGATGCGCGGACCGCGCCATCGCCTTCTCTCCGGCCTGGCGGGAGTAAACGACGCCCTCGGCCCACGCGTCGCCGCGCATGGCGTGGTAGGCGAGTTGTTCCAAGTATTGAGGTCGCGGATACGACAGCCCTGCCATGGAATCATGTCCGGCGTCGCGATTCAGCGCAAGCGTTTCGAGCGCATTAAGGATCCGGGCGTGCAGTTCCCTCCGAACTTCTTTCAGAAGGCTGCAGTAGGCGACTTCCTGGGTCAGCGCATGCTTGAAGGTATAAACGGCATCGCGTGAGCGGTGACTCTCATTGAGCAACTCGGCGGCTTGAAGCTCTGCGAGATGCGCGTTGAAAGCGGATTCCGTTGATTCGGCCACGAGCCGCAACAGCCAGATCGGTACGTCGACGCCGACGACGGCTGCGGTCTGCAGAAGATGTTTGGCGTCGATCGATAAACGATCGATGCGCGCAGCGAGTACCGCCTCCACAGTCGGCGGAAGGTGCAAATCGATCGACTGCAGCGGAGTGCCCGACCGGTCAGGCGACGCATCCGCTGGCATCGGCCGCTGCACCAGCATGCGCGCCAACTCCTCGAGAAAGAATGGATTCCCCTGCGCTTTGGCGAGGACCGCATCGGCGAGCGCTGTCTCCTCATGGAGCACCGCCTGAACGACGTGCACGCTGTCCCTCGCCGAGAGCGACGGCAGCGTCAACTGCGTGGTGTACGACTTCGCCACCCAGGGCGGCCGGTACCCCGGCCGGTAGGTTGCCAGCAGAAGCACAGCCGCACCGGGGAGGCCGTCCACCAGTGTGGTAACGAACTCCTCGGACGTGGGATCGATCCAGTGCAGGTCTTCGAGGGCGATCACCAGCGGGCGGCGTTGTCCGCTCGGGCTCCACACCTGCTTCAGGGCGGCGAACGTCTGCGCCTTCAGCGTGTCCGGGCTCGTTCCCGAAAGCATGTCGACCGCGCCTCTGACGCCGAGGAGATGCAGTAAACACGCGGCAGTTCTGTCGGCGTCGACCCCGAGCGCTCCGAACGTTCGGTGGACCTTCTCGGTGATGACCTCATCGCCATCCGTCGTCACGATCGCGCACTGGGCACGTAGGACTTCCAACACCAGCGAGTAGGGCGTCGCCGTGGTGTAAGAAAGACAATGCCCTTCGAGATACGTGACCGGGCTGTCTGTGTGAAGCTGCTGAGAAAATTCGAACAGGAGCCTGGATTTGCCGATTCCGGGTTCGCCGACAATGCCGACACTCTGTCCCCTGCCATCGGCAACTTGATCAAGGATGGCATGCAGCGCCCTGAGTTCGTGTCCGCGCCCGACGAACGGACTGCGCGTACGCACGTCCACCAATCCGCGCGACGGGTGGCGCACGCAGGGTCCCGTCACCTTATACGTACGAATGAAGCCATGCTCCCCGGATGCTGAAACGGGCGCAACCTCTTCCAGTCGCACATCGTCACGGATCAGTCGTGCCGTCGCCTCACTGCAAAGCAGCACGTCAGGCAGGCGATGCTCTTGAAGCGCTTCGACCGCAACGGTCAGGTTGCCGACGATGGTGGATGACCGGCCATCGCCGATGTCTCCCACGACGACGAAGCCCGTGTGCAGGGCAAGGCAAGTTGACATCGGCTCTTCATGATCGCCGCACGGCGCCGCGAACCGCTCCTGAAGCTGCAAGGCAGCCAGAAGTGCCAGGCGGGCGTGATTTTCAAGGGCGAGTGGTGCGCCAAAAGTCGCGAGGAGGCGCGTTCCGGCAACCGAGTGAATGGTCCCTCCGTACCGCTGCACCTCCTCTGCCGCCAAAGCGTACAGGATGCGCATCTGACGGTGGAGCGCACCCAGTTCAGCGCCACCTGCGGCGAGAGTGCAGCCGAGTAATGTGACGAGTTTCCGTTCGGCCCGTGGCGCAGATAATGGTTCCGCTGCGTCGCCCTGCGGCGGCTCCTCGATCGAGCGTGCCAACGTCTCCGCGATGGCCTCAGGCGGCGTCGGCGCCGATTGTTCCTCCACCTTGCCGACAAACCGATAGCCAAAGCCCTTGCGCGTCTGAATGAGCTTCTGCGCGCGTCCATCGTCCCCAATTGCCCGACGGACATGCTTGATACAGCTCTCGATGGCTGCGTCGCTGATGAACTGATCGGGCCAGACGTGCGCGCACAACTCGTCTTTGGTCACATTACGGTCGCGATGGTCGATCAAAAACTGAAGCGCATGGAACACCTTGGGTCGCAGCGGAATCGCCACACCCGCACGGTCGAGCAGATAAGCCTGCGTGTCGAGCCGGCAATCGGCGAACGCGTAACTGGGCGATCCCTTCCGACGGGCATCGACGGCGCCTTCTACGGATGAACGCGTCTCTCTCGGCATGGTGAGTTCGCCTTCGCCGTGATGATCGGTCACCGACTGCACCTGACGGTCCGGGCCTGAATTCGACGGGAAGCGGAGCGGAATATCTGCCGATCCCGGATCGAGTTTGCTGCTGTGGTGTCAGCGGACGCTGCCGCTGCGAGTGTACCAGCAACCACGGCTGGATTCCGGCCAAATGCCAGCTTCCCGCCAGGCAAAGGTCAGGTGTCAACTCCTGTGGTCTGACAGACTGCCCCTCGGTCAGACAGCCCTCACCTAAGGAGAACGAACATGAAACACGTGCTCGGGACAATTGCCATCGTGTTGTGCGCCAGGGCGGGAGTGTTCGCCGCGCCCCAAAGGCCGATCGAGGCCACCCACACGCCGAAATGCACCGTGGCGACGCTGAAAGGGCGATATCTGTTTGGAGGAATCGCCACGCTGGTGCCGCCGGCTTCCGAAGGACAGGCGCTGCTGGCCGTGGCCGGATATCACGTGTTCAATGGTGACGGGACTGGCAAGGACTTCGTCGCCGCGAGCATCAACGGTCACAGCATTGAGCGGCAGTTGTCGGAGCCGGACCGGAGCGTGTTCGACATCACGTACACGGTCAACCCCGATTGTTCGGGCACATACACGGTGGCAGATGGCGCGTCGTTTGGTTTGTTCGTGGCGCCCGACGGTGAAGAGGTGATCGTCTTCGGCACGACGCCCGGAGTCGTTCTGGTGCAGGGTCCGAACCGGCGAGTGTCCCCGAAGTAGCTACATCGCAACCGGTGATTCTGCGAACAGTGCCACGGCGGGATGCTGCCGCTCGAACTACTGCATCTCCGACTCTGATCGGCTTCAGGCGAATGCCGGCTGGACAGCGGCATTCGCCCGGTTGGCATGTGACGCGGGGCAAGGGCGGACAGGTCCTGATCAGTCGCCCTAGGCTTGACCGATCTGCGCTGACGTATAGAAATGGCCTGGGATCACCACAAGGTCGAAACGTGGGACGGCGGGCATACGTAAGTCGCAGCGGAGCAAACTGCAAGCCCGATCCGCGCCATCTCTCATACGGGTTGTGGGGATCTGAGGCTGCTGCGACCTGGCTACTCCTGACTGGAGTAGTCAGGCATGGGCTGAACGTGCCGCCCCTCGGCTAGGCGAGCGTCGACCTAGAAGACGGAGGTTTCAGGAGACGGCCACACCGGCGACAGGTCGCCGATCAGCTGTAGCTCCTGACCGAAGTGAAGAACGCGATATCGGCGTACCGCGCGAGTTGACGGTTCCATTGGACAGCGGGCCCACCGACGTCGACGGCGAACGTGTCCGCGTTACTTCAACTGACAGAACCATGGCTTCTCAGGTAGCGTCAATGCGGCATTGCGACAAGCGCTGTTCCCGTAATGAGCTACGGCTCCGAGAGTGCTAACGGAACTCACGGTAGAAGAGAGCGATTCTGTAAGTTGCTTCTCATAACCACTTACGGATGGCGGAGAGAGTGGGATTCGGACTCTGGGACGTCATTTAGATTCTGCAAGTTACAGATTCCACAATGCCGACGTTGCCGTAGATGCCAGCGATGCCGGGGCGCCTTGCACGCTATTGCACGCACGATGAGCTATGTTGGTAATCGTCAGTGGCGCTGCCCTCCTTCGGCAGGTTCGATTCCAGTGCGGCTCACCACATCGGCCCCCTTTTGTATCAATAACTTACGTTTACGTACGCGGCGACCGCAGATAGGAATCGAACCAGCGGGAATGGAGCGATCCGTACATTCGCGCGCACAGACAGATTGACGCTGTGATCCGACCATGGCACATTGGAAGTCCACTCATCACCGCGATGACTCGCTGAGCGCACAATCGACGGGAGATGTCACATGTGGCGCTGGACGAAGCGGATTGTTGTCGTGTTCGGCGCGATCCTTGTCATTGCCACACTCTCCGGCGCCATCTATCAGCAGCTTGCGACTCGAAAGGAGCTTGCGGCGACTCCGCCTCCGGGACGTCTCGTCGACCTCGGAGGGTACAGGCTGCATCTGTGGTGCACCGGGGACGGCGCGCCTGCTGTCATCCTCGACGCAGGTCTCGGCGGCACGAGTGCTGGCTGGGGCTTTGTCCAACCCGAGGTTGCTCAATTCACGCGTGTCTGCGCCTACGACCGGGCAGGCATGGGCTACAGCGATCCCGGGCCGTCACCGCGAACAGCACGCCGCATCGCAAGCGAGCTGGCCGAACTTCTTGCGCGTGGCGGGATTGCCGGACCAGTCGTGCTCGTCGGGGAATCCATCGCGGGGTTCAACGTTCGCGTCTTCGCGTCCGATCACCCGGAGCGGGCCACGGGCCTCGTGCTGGTTGATGCTTCATACGAAGACGATGCGCACGAAGTGCCCGGGATGGCTCGATTCGTTCCCCTGCTGTCGAGAGTAGGTGTTTTCCGGCTGCTGGGTGTGTCGTTCGGCCAGAGAGTCGAGTCGCTGGCTCCATCAGTCCGGCGATACGCGCAGGCGACAAGGTTTCGCGCAGCGGGATATCAGGCGGCGGCCGATGAAATCATGCACATTGGGGAGACCGTGTCGGAAGTCAGGAACACGCGCCGCAAGCTCACCATCCCTGTCCTCGTCGTGACCGGGGCGCGAGGAGCCGACGAGAATTGGCGACGGTTACAGCAAGATGAGGCCTCGCTGTCAGAACGAGGATGTGTGATCACGGCTCCACAGTCCGGTCATGTGGTCGCGATCGACCAACCGAAGGTCGTTGTGGACGCGATTCGGAACGTCGTGGACATCGCAAGAGGCCAGAAGGTTTCCCCCTGCGCCACGCTCGCAGCAAACGGCCCGGTTAATCGACCTCGGCAATGATTGCCGCCTCAGACCAACTGAGCGCCGTGTCCACTCAGTCTACGCGGCCTGTCGCACTGCCTGGATGCGCAGCAATAGAGTCGTGACGTGGTTCCAACTCGTGAAGTTTAGGGTCACCAGCTCTGGCGGGTTTCGAAGGGTGAGTCTCAGTCACGTCGGCTCCGCCCTTCGGACTCGTCGAACGCTGGGCGATTTCCACCGCCCCGCCCGTCCCGGTGCGTCGCGCCCTTTTCCCCACGGGCTGCTCGAACATTCCGTGGGCGGTGTACCAGGCCCGGACGCGCGACAGCACCTCGGGATCGGTGGCGAGCTCGGCGTGACCGAGGCGGAGATAGAGATGGCCCTCATGGGGTGCGGTGAGGACGGAATCGAAGCGTCTGTCCAAGAGGAACGGGACGGCGTAGTCCAGGAGGCCGTGGTGCCACTGATACGGCGCCTGGATGCGCCGGGCCTGGGCGACGCTCGGGAACGGCATGCCCTCGCGGTGGATGGCATCCAGCAGGACACCACCGGACGTGTGTGACGCCACGCGGACGTCGGCTGGAAAGGCGGCGACGAACGCCGTCGTGACGAAGGCTCCCATGCTGTGACCGTGCGCGGCGACGCGCCGGAGGTCGACGTAGCCGAGGCGCGCCAGGACGGTGACGGCCGCGTGCGCGCGAAACGCGTTCACCGGGCTCGCACCTTGCTGGAGCAGCGTCCCCGGGGCGCCAAGGAGCGCCCCGCGAACGTGGGTGTAATTGACCGCGATACAGACCAGCCCCCACGTGCGCATCACGCTTCCGAGCTCGCGGCCATACGACTGGGCGTTGCCGCCGGCGCCGTGACTGAGCACGACCGCGGGGAATGGTCCGCGGTCACGCGGCTTCAGCAGGATGCCCTGGAGATCGACGGTCGTACCGTCCAGCGTGCCGACGAGCGTCCACGTCGCCCCGGACGCGGACTCGGGATCGCCGGCGATTGAGAGAACGGGGTCGCCGGGGACGCTCGCCGGCAGAATGATGAGGGAGTGACGATGGCACGCCCCCAGCGAACACAGCAGCGAGGCGATAAGGGCGGTGCGGAGCACGCGCGCCATGATCCATTGGACCACGGCGCGCACGTTGCGAAGCAGCAGACTGTTCGTTAGCTAAAACGCCAACTACAGCGTCGTACTAACGGAATGTCTACTTCGGACACGCTGCCCCGTTGTGCAGCAGCGACCGCCGCCGCAACATCGGCCGAGCCTAGCTTTGATCAGCTTCCAACGTGCTTACCGGGTCACGGGAGAATTTCTCCACAACTCCGTCACCGTCTTCCGCGGATTCAGGAGCGCATACATGCCGGCGTACGGTCCAGTGATCAGCCCGGATGAGCGCCGTCGTACAACTGCTCTAGAAGCCCCTGGATGTCGGCATCGTAACGGAATTCGTCGAGGAAAGGTCCGCAAACGGCCCGCAACGAAACTGGCGGCGTCGCATCTTGCAGGCAGCTCTTGAGCGCTTCCCGGATGGGGTTGATCTCGCGTAGGCCGAGCAGCGCCGGCAACAGCGCGAACGGCGCGACGTGCTCGCCTCGGATGCGCCGTTCCTCCAAATCGCGAAGCAATCGCGCCGCATCCTGGGCCTGGCCGCTGCGCGCGTAGCCGAAAGCCTGGAGTCCGACGAAGAACGGAGTGCCGAAAAGCAGGCTGCCTCGTTCCATCGTGCGAGCGCCTTCCTCGTGCCGGTCAAGCCCATACAACGCGACGGTCAGAGCCCAAAGTGCGACCGGATGGTCTGGATACAGTTCCAAGGCGCGTGTAGCAGCCTCCACCGATGCTTCGAACTGACCCGCAGTCTCGAAGGTCAGTGCGGCGATGCTGTGAATGACGGCCGATGCCGGCTCCAACTCGCGCGCGGCGTTGGTTTCGGCGACCGCCTCGTCGATACGATACGCACAGGCGAGGAACAAGCCGTAGTGAGCTCGGGGAAGGGCCCACTTCGCGTTGAGTGCCACGGCCCTCCGAAACGATGGTTCGGCGGCTCGCCAGCGCCGTTCGAACACGAACGTAAACATCGCCATCGAGTAATGCGTCTCCGCCAGCGCGGGGTCCAACTCCAGAGCCCGTGTGACCGCGCCAAACGCCTCACCGCGACTGTCGCGTGCGGACAGCACCCCGTGCCCTCGAAGAATCGTGTAGCAGTCCGCGAGGGCGGCATAAGCGTGAGCATATTGTGGGTCGAGTTGAACAGCGCTGCGAAAACAGCGTATCGCGACGCGCATCGTGCCCGGCGAGCGCTGGTGCCAGTAGTGTCGCCCCTCCAAGTACAGCTGGTACGCCTCACTGTTGTCCGTCGGACGCCGCAACGTCCGCGGCGCCTCGGGGATAAGCGCTGGCGTCAGAGCTTTGACCACCGATGTCACGATGTCATCTTGTATTTCGAACACGTCCGTTAACTCGCGATCGTAGCGCTCGGACCACAGGTTGTAGCCGTTCCGAACATCCGTAACCTGGACCGTGATTCTGAGCTTGTTCCCAGAATGCCTCACGCTTCCTTCTACAACGGCTCTGACGTTCAGTTGTTCTCCGATCTTTCGCACATCGATGGCCGTTGAACGAAACCCAAATGATGACGTTCTTGATGCGACGTGCAGACGCGGCACCCGATTCAGAGCGTTGATCAGATCCTCGGCCAGGCCATCGCCAAAGTACTGGGTCATTGGATCGGCGCTCATGTTCACAAACGGCAGGATGGCGACGGATGAGATGGAGCAAGACTCACGGCCGCCGACTGTCGACCGCGTAAGGGCCTCAACGAGGATTTCCCGGGCCCCGAGAATATCTGGCGGTCGGCCGGCGGCGGACTTCGTCAGACAGCGTACAAGCAACGACCGGATCGTCGCCGGTGTGTCGAACGGCAGCCTGTCCCAATTGGGCTCATCCTTCAGCACTGCTCCAACAACGTCGGCATAAGTGCTCCCGGTGAAGGGGGGTTCGCCAACCAGCATCTCGTACACTACTGCGCCGAACGCCCACACGTCACACCGTAGATCCGCGAGCTCCCCGCGTGCTTGCTCCGGGCTCATGTACTTTGCAGTCCCAAGGACTGTCCCGGGCGTCGTGCCAGCCGTGTCGGCCAACTCCGTCGTTGCGGCGACGCCAGGCTGGGGCGACCGCTTGCCGATGCCAAAGTCCAGCACCTTGGCGGTGCCAGCACCGGTGAGACAGATGTTGCCGGGCTTGATGTCTCGGTGGACGATGCCAACGGCGTGAGCAGCCGCTAAGCCTGCCGCGGTGTCCGCCGCTACTCGAAGTGCGGTAGTCAGGGGCAGAGCACCAGTCTTGAGAAGATGTCGTCTAAGGTCGCTGCCGTCAACCAGTTCCATGGTCAGGAAACGCAGCCCGTTTGCTGTATGGAGGCCGTAGATCGTCGCGACGTTCGGGTGATTTAACGCAGCCAGCAGTTTGGCCTCGCGCTCGAACCGCGCGAGATGGGCAGGTTCATTGGAGAGTTCTGCCGGAAGGCACTTGAGCGCGACGTGCCGCTCCAGCGCCGTGTCGAACGCCTTCCAGACGACTCCCATACCGCCGGTGCCAATCTGCGCACTCAGGCGAAACTGGAGAAGCATGTTTCCGGGCGCGAGCTTTGCGGCCTGCATCGCGAAATCCAGAGGCCAGGAATACTACCTGCAGCCGAACCGGGACGTTCGTGTTTTCTGTCCAGATGGGCTCAAATCGACGGACAGTGAGTTCGACGCCGTGTGGCACCCGCCCAAGTCCCAAAACTCTAACAATGAACGTTCCCAATACTTGTTGCCGGGCGACCTGACGCGAGATTGATGATCTTGAAATTGAAGCGCAGACGCTGCAAGAAGCCCGCGCTATGCGGGGCTGCAGTCGAGAAATCCGGATGGTCCGCTCCGGCTGCTGCAGTTCGATGTATTCGCGCACCTTCCGCAAGTAGTGCGGGTCTCATTTACTGCGAATCCAGGAAATTGGTGAGCTCCTTGTTATAGAGATCCGGATTCTGCCGATGGGCGAAATGGCTGACGCCCGGCACGATCAATAGCCGCGCGCCTGGAATTTCCCTCGCGATTTCTTCAGTGTGTTCACGCTTGACGGCTTCATCGTATTCGCCGTCGGCAATCACCGTCGGCGTGACGATTTTCCCCATCTGTTCACGCCGATAGTTCGGCTGCGTGTTCCACATTTGGCTGATGGCGGTGAGGAACGCGTCGTACTCGTTCGGCGTCGGCGATACCCGCTTATAGTCCTCGCCAGCCTCCACGATGGCCGCGCCGAAGACCGGGTCTTTGTCGAAATGATCTTTCAGTCCCGTGACGATTGTATTCGCGCCGAACGTCCACAATTTCGTCAGCCGCTCGGGATGGCGCACGGCGATGTCGAGGCCGATGATGCCGCCATCGCTCCAGCCGACGAGCGCAACCTTCTCGATCTTCAGAAAGTCGAGCAGTGCGAGATAATCGTTCGCCATCAGCTCGTAGCCGAACGGTTTGTTCGAGCGCGTACTACGGCCATGTCCGCGGGAATCCGCGACGATCACCTCGTGTGTCTTCGCGAGCACCGGCACCTGATTGCCCCAGGTGCCTGCGTTGACGAGCGCGCCATGAATGAGCAGAACGGGGTTGGGGCCGCCCTTGTTGAAGATGGCGTACCACATTTTGATGTCGTCGACTGGGGCGAGACCGCTTTCATCGGGCGTCGGTAACGCAGCCGGTTTGGGCAACGTCTTCCACGCGGGCGTTTCGGCGGATTGAGAGCAGCCCTTCGTCGCAACAGCCGCAGCCAAAGCGAACGCTGCGATTGCTATCGCATCCCGGAGATTCATCGCTCTCCCTCCATCTGCCCGCCGATTGGCCGCACTCAATCGGATAGACAGCGTCGGGGCCAATGGCGTTTGAGCCAGGTCCGTGCCACCCGCTAGCATGTGCGTACGCTAGGTTGCACATGGGTTCTTGACATACAACCGTCGTCGGCGGTTCTGCGCCACAGTCCCACTCTGCGTCACGATGTTGGACCCAAGCACGCGACGCGTCAACGTTGCATTTGCGTTCGCCAGTGAAGCCATCGTGATGCGACCGGTCTTCGCTTTCCACTGCTCGCGGTCGAGAGCACCTCCTCGTGCTCGGAAGTGTCGCCAACAGACCCGCTGCCAAGCCGGCAGAGCGCCTTTCGCTTGATCTTCAGCCAGCGCACGACCTGCAGCGGGTCAACTGCGAGGCGCTCGTCGTCTTGGGGAAGCTGACGATCTGATGAGGCTTTGCTGACGACGATTGGGAGCTACTTCGACTCTATAATGCCGCCGACTAGGTCTTCCTGTGACGTGAGGCGTGGAACGCAGCTCGGACCGTACGAAGTTGGGACCTTCGCTGGGCGCGGGTGCGATGGGAGAGGTCTACCGTGGCCGAGACCCGCGCCCTGGGCCCGATGTCGCGATCAAGGTCCTGCCGGCTCAGTTCCTGACCGATCCCGAGCGACTCGCACGCTTCGAGCGAGAGTCGCGCATCGTTGCTACGCTGAATCACCCTAACATCGTCGCCATCTACGACACCGGCACCGTCCGTCGGGATTCACTTCATCGTGTGCGAGCTACTGGCAGGCGGCACGGTATGCCTCCCGCATTCGAAGGTATAGTCAGGCGGTGCCTCGATAAACGGCCCGACGGGCGGTTCCAGTCAGCCAGCGATCTCTCATTCGCCCTCAAGAAGCTCGGAAACACATCTTCCGACGGCTCCCTCTCGCGCGCGGCCGCTGCCCCCCGCCCTACACACCGGCGCTGGTTGTTGGGTGCCGCAACCATCGTCGTCGCTGCGGTGTTGGGTGCGACAGCGGCGAGACGCTTCGCTCTAACCGAGATGACGCGCGCGACGTTCATCGACATCTCTGGAACGTCAATTCTGGTTCCCTCCGAAGATGGCCGCCAGCTCGCGCTCCTCATCAACGACCAGGAGGGCCGCAGGATCTGGGTCGGATCCCTCGACCGACCTGGACTCAATCCGATGCCCGGCACGGAAGGCGTCAGCGGTGGCCCGTATTGGTCTGTGAGGCACCAGCGCGCAACGCTGAATTCGTGAACGCGGCGGAAGGCCGCCTGCACGGGAGTCCGTCAGTCTTGAGGAACAAGAGAACGCGGAACGATGGCTTCGTGGGCATCGGAGCGCCTGAAACTGGAAGTTATCTCCAGGCAACATCGCCAGTGACCCGACGAAGGTCAGGTACGACCCGTAATTTCGACTCCCATACAGGCTCGACGCGGTCGAGAAGGTGAACGAGTTCTGCAACAGGCGGACAACCCGAAATACCCCGCCGAAATCAAGTTTCAGCGGCGTGCCCACACTGCTGGGGTCCATGGGACGAAGAGGTACTCGGCAAGATGCCGGCGCATATTGAAAAATACGCGCCGGCAGGCGTCGCGCGTTCAACCCAGCTTCGAGGCGGCGTCACCGCGAAGAAGCCTGAACTTGTTTACGAACGTGATCCAGCAGGGTCGCGAGCTCGCGTTGCGGGCTGAACTCGACGAATTCGCTGTCCTCGGTGCACCAAGCCGTATGCCCGGGCGGGGCGTGCCACAGATCGCCGGCCCGGGCGATCTCCTCGCTGCCATCCTTGTACTTCAGGTAGATGGCGCCCTTCGTGACGTACCCCCAGTGCGGACAACTGCACAGATCGTCCGCCAGTCCTTTGAGAACGGGCGTAAAATCCGCACCGGCACTGAGGCGCACGTAAAGAGCCGCCATGCCGTTCCAGTCTGTTGACTGGATGCTCACGCCTGGAGCCTCTAAGACGACCGGCAGCCTGGTCTTTTCCTTCACCATGCGAGTCCTCCTTGTTGTGCACTCGACGCCGCCACCGCGGACTCCAAGGTGCCGTCGTACACCACCCGAAGCAAGGCGCAAAGTGCGCATGTCGCGCATTGTCGCGCATTGTCGTTCGCCTGAGCCGAGCCTGTGATTGAACCGGCAGCCATGATCTGATTCACTGCACAACAGCCCGGTCCATCTCATGGATGAGTCTGCACGGACGAAACTCGAATCCTGGAAAGAGATTGCGAATTACCTGAAGACGTCAGTCCGTACCGTTCAGCGCTGGGAGAAGGACGAGCGCCTGCCGGTACACCGGCACGCGCACGCGCGTCAGGACACGGTCTACGCCTACGGCGACGAAATCGACCACTGGCGATCGGATCGGGATCGACACGGCACCAGCGACACCTCTTTCTCGGCGGAGATTGATACCCTCCAGCGTGAGCTCGCGAGACCCTCTTTCGCGCTGCCTCACATCTCGCGGTCGCTTCTTGGGCCATTCCTGCCTCGAGAGGAGGAACATCGGATACTACTGGAAAGCCTTGAGGCGGTACGGGCGGGCGGTGTCCGCATGGTGTGCCTGACGGGTGAGCCAGGCGCCGGCAAGACGACACTGCTCGAGCAGTTCATTTCCGGCATCGAGAATGCGCCGGGACAGCTTGTGACGTTTTCCGCCTGCTCGCAGCGTCTCGCCGGCGCTGAAGCGTTTCTTCCACTGCTCGACAGTCTGGACGGCCTTACGCGCGCGGGCGAGAACCGCCGCGAGCTTTCCTCCGGCGCGCGGAGTGAGCGCCAGCCATGCCGCTCGACCTGGCTCGCATAAGCACGCGCGCCTTCGCCGTGCAGACGCTCGATGGTGCGCTCAACCAGCGGAGCGAGGTCCTGGCGGCGTCTGGTCAGGGTCAAGGCTTCGGCGAAGAAGGCCACCGAATCCGTCGCTGTCACCGTCTCCGCCAGCGCATGCGTGTATTCTCGCGGCGTGTGCGCCTGAAGCGCAGCCTGCTCGGTCGCGCGCGCCAGATAGAGCATCTCGCGGCAGGCGGCTTCGACGAACAGGGCTTCCTTGGTGCGGAAGTAATAGGTGATCTGGCTCGGAAACGCGTCCGCGGCCGCCGCAATGTCCGAGATCGAGGCTTCCGGCAAGGCCCCGCTCCTTGAACAGCCGGCTGGCGCCGTCGAGCAGCCGTGAGCGCGTCGGGCGCCCGGCCGTACGCGTGGCGCGAGCCGCGCGTGCTTGGGATCGCCGGCAGGCGTTTCGGAAGCGGTATGAACGGACTTGGGAGCCATTTTTGCCCTCACGTCCATTATTTGTATGACGTACCACAAACAAATATGTCAACCGATCGAGCCGGCTCGCCGTCTCCCGTGGGAAGGCCAGACCCCTTAGCAGTT
>CAVOHG010000002.1:0-450005 GCA_963695655.1 uncultured Acidobacteriota bacterium
GATTCGACGAATGGCGGACTATCGAACCTGGAACGTCGTGACCACGGGACGATGGTCGGACGCCATTGGCTTGTTGGGTTCCCGCGTGTCGTAAACACGCGAGTCGAGCACCGTCAGGTGGCTGGCGGATCGCGAATAGAAGATGTAATCGATGCGGCCGTTCTTGGTCGCGCCGTCGGGATCGAGTCCCGGGAACTCGGTCGCCTTCCCCTTGCTCTTCGCGTCGGTCCACGAGTCGCGTAGTGCTTGTTGAACTCGGCGATCGACGTCTGGTCGGGCCACGCGTTCATGTCGCCGGTCAGAATGCGGTTCTCCGCGATGCTCGACGCCCACGCCGTCACTTCCTTCGCCTGGGTGAGCCGGCGACTGTGCGACTCGGGATCGAGGTGCGTGACGATCAGGCTGATCGTCCGGCCGTTGACCGTGATCCCGGCGGAGCCGATCACCCGGTCGTAGCTGATCGCCACCCGGTCGGTCGATTCGAACGGATATCGCGAGAGAATCAGGTGCCCTTTCCCGTTGGCCGACCAGTTGCCGAACTCCTGCGAGAACAACCCGTACCACTTCCGGCCGGTCAGCTGTTCGATCATCGCTTCGTAGCGTGCCGGCTGGTTCTCGTTGCCCCAGCCGGTGTACTTCTCGACTTCGTTCAGCATGATGACGTCCGGCTTCATCTTCGCCATCCATGGCGCGATGCGGTCGATGTCGTACTTGCCGTCGGTGTCGACTCCGTGATGCAGGTTCCACTGGAGGACACGCAGCTTGTCGCCTCCGGTGGGGGACGGGGCCGGCTCGGTCTGTGGTTTCGGCTCGGGTTTCGGCTGTGGCCTGGGTGCGGGCGCCGGGCCTTTCGCCGGCTGGCATCGTCGTCAAACGTTGAACCGGCTGTTGCGACAGGTAAGTGAACGGCGACAGGACGATCTGATCGATCGAGAGCCCGTCTTCGCGCGTCTGCACGCGGATGGTCTGCGTGCCGGACGTTGCGAAGTAGATCGCGGGGCCGAGCGCATCGGCGCCGTACCCGTTGTCCTGCCACGTCCAGCCGGCAACGCCACAGCCGCCGCATTCCTCGAGGTTCACCTCGGCCGCCGAGGTGGTGCCGATGCGGTAGGTGGCGGTCGCCCGGACGCGGTCACGCTGCCTGAAAACTGCAGGAAGACAGAGTCGTTCGCCCAGTAGTCGGAGTCCGCGCGCCCGTGCAGCCACAATCGGTACGGCTTTCCCGCCGTCGCCTGAAACGTCATCTCGAAATAATTTGCGGGCTTCGTCGACGCGACGTGATCTTCTGCGGCGCCGGCGTTCGGGTGCCGAATCAACAGCGCCGCGCAGCGGCCGATCTCGTCGGCGGCGACCCCACTTGCCGGCACGGATGCTTCGCCGAAGCCGCCTGCAGAACGATGTCACCGTCGGATTGCCGTGTAGCATCGTCTGGCGCGAACACCGGCCGCGCCCCGACCGTGCCGACAGAACGGAGGGCGAGCGCGACCGAGGCGCGCGACGGTCCAAGTGCTTCAGATCAAGAATCCAGCCTCCGAGCGATATTGGGTAACCAGTCGCGTGGCGCGGCCCGACCCGACGACATCGAACGGCAGTCGGGAGCAGTGGCAGGGACCGTGGACAGTCGCGGTTATCAGCGGTGGCGAGGTGAGAGGGCAAAGACCCAGACCACGCGGTAAAACTGCGTCAATTCCGGCGCATTCCGCGCAATGTGTCAGAATTAGCGACTCATCGGCGACGGCAGTTGCACAGACTGAGCCGTTTGAAATGTTTACACGGACCTTACAAAGTTCGCGTGTTTCGTCAATGTAGTCGGAATTCCGATGAGTAACTGCGCGGACGCTGCGACTTCCGACGAGTGCCCGCGCTCGAAGCTGAACCTGTTCATGCGATCTGATCCAGGCGGACAGCGACAACATGCGGTGAGGGGCGCGCGATTTGCAGAGCTGATCATGGAAGTCGTGGAGAGTCAGCCTGAATACGTCCATAGCCGCCGGTTGAAGGTCGCGATCGTTGCACCCTCGATGGGCATTCTCGGCGGTCAGGCCGTCCAGGCCGCCCGGCTGGTCCGCGCGTGGGACGGCGATCCCGACGTCGACGCCTGGCTGGTGCCGATCAACCCGATTCCGCCGGCGCCGTTCGCCGTCGCTCGTCAAGATCAAGTACCTCCGCACGGTGGCGACCCAGTTGACCTACCTGCCGCTGCTCGTTTCGCGAACTCCGCCGCGCGGACGTCGTCCATGTGTTCTCCGCGTCGTATTTCTCGTTTCTGCTCGCGCCGCTCCCGGCCGTTGCCGTCGCCCGGCTGTTCCGCAAGCCGGTGGTGATGAACTATCGGAGCGGGCAGGCTCCCGATCACCTGCGCCGATCGGCGATCGCGCGAGACACGTTGCGCGTCGGTGGACCGCAACGCCGTGCCGTCCACATTCCTGCGCGACGTCTTTGCGCAGTATCGGCATCGACTCCGAAGTCATCCCGAACATCGTCGACGTCGATCGGTTTGCGTTTCGACGCGCGAGCCGCTCCGCCCGCGCGCTGCTGTCGACGCGAAACTTCGAGCCGCTCTACAACGTCGCGTGCACGCTGCGCGCTTTTCGACTCGTGCAGGATCGCTACCCGGACGCGACGTCTGACGCTCGTCGGCGCGGGCTCACAGGACGAGTCGCTCCGCGCGCTGGCGCAGTCGCTCGAGTTGAGCAACGTCACGTTTGCCGGCCGGGTGCCGCCCGCCGACATCTGGCGTTACTACGCCGACGCTGACATCTACCTTCAGACGCCGAACATCGACAACATGCCGGCATCAGTGCTCGAGGCGTTCGCGAGCGGCTGTGCGGTCGTCGCGACCAGTGCGGGAGGCGTCCCTGCCATTCTGACCGACGGAGTACACGGGCTGCTCGTCGACTGCGACGATCACGAGGCCGCGGCCGCGCGCGTTCTTGGATCTGCTGGAGGATCCTTCGCTCGTCCGTCGCGCTGACGACCGCGGCGCGGGAAAGCTGCGAGCAGTATCGTGGAGCTCGGTCCGATCGCGGCTGGGTGTCGCTCTATCGGAGCATGGTTGCGGATGTCCCCGCCTCGGCCGCAAGCGCGGACCGCGCGCGGACGCGCGCGTGAGCAGAGTCAGTCCCGACAGGCTCGATTGACGTGGCAACTCTGGAACGACTTCGGCACGTGGACGCGGCCGAGCTGCGGTTCCGTCTGGCGTGCGAACTGCGGAAGGCGGGTGACCGCATGCGCGCCGCCGTCAAGCCGCCGCGGTGGAACCGCGGCGACCTTGCCGCGGCTCTTCGGCGGCGGCGAGACCGACATCGCCCCACGTGCACCGCGCACGAGCCGCGCTCGACAGCGGTCGCTACTCGGACGCACACGCGGCGCTCGCCACGCCATTTCTCCGACGCGCGCGCCGCGGTTCCCGCTCGTGCCCGGCACTGCTCCCGCAACTCGAGCAGCGAGGTGGCCGCCAGCTTTCCGGACGCGGCCGCAGGGAGGCGGCTGCACGCGCCGATCGCATGCTCCAGGGTCGCTACGACATCCTGGGCTACCGCGATGTGGACTTCGGCACGCCACCCGACTGGCACCGGGACCCGGTGCACGACCGCGAGCCGCCTTCGGCTTTCTGGTCTCGCGTTCCGTACCTGGATCCGCGAGTTCGGCGATCACAAGATCATCTGGGAGATCAACCGGCACCAGCACTGGCTCGGTCTCGGCCGCGCGTATCAACTGACGCGCGATCGCCGCTACTACGACGCGTTCGTCAGCCGAGCTCGAGGACTGGATGGTGCGCAATCCGCCGCTCGCAGGGCGTCAACTGGGCGAGCATGCTGGAGCTCGGCCTTTCGCTCGCTCTCGTGGATGTGGGCATTGCATTTCTTCGCCCCGGCGGCGATGGATGACGCCCCAGGGGCTCCGCCGTGGACGGTCGATCTTCTGCTCGGCCTCGACCGGCAGCAGACCCACGTCGCTGGCAATCTGTCGCAATACTTCAGCCCCAACACTCACCTGTCCGGCGAAGCGCTGGCAATTTTCGTCGCCGGGATCGTCTTACCGGAGCTTCACCGCGAGTCGGAAGCGCGCTCACCTCGGGCGTCGCGTGCTCGTCGACGAAGCCACGCGCCAGGTAAATGCCGATGGCGGGCACGCCGAGCTGTCTGCGCACTACCATCGCTACTCGACAGACTTCTATCTGCTCGCCACGCTGGTGGCTCGGCGCTGCGGAGATGAAGCGACGTCGGTGCTGGAAGAATCCGCCGCGCGACAGGCAAAGTTCCTTCGCGCGATAGCGGACGACAACGGTCGGCTGCCGCAGATCGGCGACGACGACGGCGGACAGCTGTTCCCGATCTGCGGCCGTCCCGCCTCAGACTGCAGCGACACGCTCTCGCAGCGCCGCCGCGATTCTCAACGATCCCTCCCTCACCCTCGGAGTCGCGACCGAAGAGTCGTTCTGGTTCTGCGGCGAGCCGATCGGGCGCGGCGACGGGTGGGGCGTCGCGACCGCGTCGCCGTCGGATCGGCGGCGTTCCCATCGAGCGGGTACTACGTCTCGCGGACGACCGGCGGGGACCACCTGGTCTTCGACGCTGGACGTCATGGATATCTGAATGGCGGCCACGCACACGCCGATGCCTTGTCCGTCGTCCTGACGACAGCGGGGCGGCCGCTGCTCGTCGATCCCGGCACCGGGACCTACATCATGGCCCCGGCGATGCGGGACTTGTTCCGATCGACCGCCATGCACAACACCGTCGTGCTCGACGGACGACCGCAGTCCGCCCCGCGCGGACCGTTTCACTGGTCGTCGCGCGCGGACGCGCGGTGCCTCGTGTGGCACTCGGAGCGCGACTTCGACTACGTCGAAGGCATTCACGACGGCTATCTCCCGAAGGCGCATGCGAGGGCCGTGCTGGCACTGCACGGCACTGGTTGGCTGGTGATTGATCACGTCCTTGGTCCGCCGGGCGTCAGCGTGACCGCGGACACCTTCTGGCATATCCACCCGGCGTGGACGCTGGCGCCTACCGACGGCGACCGTCCTCCTCAGACACACCGACGGCATCGACGCGTTCGATCGCGTGTTCAAGCGGTCTGCGCGCGCTCAGCCCGACCGAAGCGAATGGTCTCGACCGATATTCGCCTGTTTACGGGCGGATCGAGGCGGCGCTTTGCCTCACGACCCGAACAGCCGCCCCGGTGCCGCACACCGTGGCTACGTTCATATCTGGCGTCGAACACGTCGGCTGTACCGGTCCTGGAGCAGTTGCGGGTCAACGTGCCGCCGCCGACCGGCTGGCACGGCGTGGCGTTCAGCCTTCGCTGGCGCGACGGGGAAGCGGTTGTGCTCTCCGCGATCGAAAGCTCTGCAGTTGTATCGACCGCCGGTTCGCCGGGGGCAATCTGGGGATGTGAGCTGGCAACAACCGACGCCCGTATGGCTGTTATCCCTCTGAGTAACGATCGCCGGATGACGCCGGTCTTGATACACGGCACGCAGGTCGAGCCGGTGGCTGGCCCGACCCGTGCATAGCTCATGTGCAGACCGCCGACGCCTTGTCTAATGCCGATGGTGAAAAGACGATCCGATGTGTGGAATAGCTGGATTCGCTGACCGTGACCGGGCGGACGACCTTTGCGCATTCGCGCAACGAGGCCGACTTCGGCCTCGTGCACCGCATGTGTGACGTCATTCGCCACCGCGGGCCCGACGATGAGGGAATCCACGTCGAAGCCGGGCGTCGGTCTCGGCATGCGGCGGCTGAGCATTATCGACCTGTCCACCGGGCAGCAGCCAATCCACAACGAAGATCGCTCGATCTGGCTCGTGTTCAACGGCGAGATCTACAACTACCGCGAGCTCCGCGCCGAGCTCGAGGCCGCCGGTCACGCCTTCTACACCTTCGAGCGACACGGAGGTGATCGTCCACGCGTACGAACAGTGGGGCGAGGCGGCGTTCGCGCCGGCTCCGCGGCATGTTCGGCATCGGCGCTCTGGGATCGTCCCCGCCGCACGCTGCTCCTCGTGCGCGATCGATCCGGGATCAAGCCGCTGCACTACACGGAGCGGAACGGGCGGCTCTACTTCGGGTCCGAGATCAAATCGCTCATCGCCGCTGGCGCGGTCGACCGCGAGATCGACCTCGAAGCCCTCGATCACTACTTGTCGTTTCTTGTATGTGCCTCGTGACGGCTCGATCTTCCGGAACGTCCGCAAGCTGCCGCCTGGGCATCTGCTTCGATGGCGCGACGGACGGGCCGAGCTGTCGAAGTACTGGGAAGTCGAGGCCGCCGAGCGCGTTCGAGGGCAGCGAAGAGGAAGCCGCGACGGCACTGCGCGGCATCCTGGCCGATGCGGTGCGCTCGCACATGATCAGCGACGTGCCGCTCGGGGCATTCCTCTCGGGCGGCGTCGACTCGAGCGTTGTCGTCGGGCTGATGGCCGAGGCTTCGTCCACGCCGGTGCAGACGTTCTCGATCGGGTTCGACGAGCCTCAGTTCGACGAACTGGAGCACGCCCGCACCGTCGCGCAAGCACTTCGGCACTGAACACCATGAGTTCGTCGTGCGACCGGACGGCCTGTCGATTCTCGATCGGCTGATCGAGCATTTCGACGAGCCGTTCGCGGACTCGTCTGCGATTCCGACCTGGTATGTCTCGGAGATTGCCCGCCGGCACGTCACCGTGGTGTTGTCGGGCGACGGCGGCGACGAGCTGTTCGGCGGATACGACCGCTACCTGCCGCACCCGCGTGTGGCGCAGTTCGATCGTATGAGCATACCCGGCGCGCGGCGGCTCGCCGGCGCAGTCTGGCCGCTGCTGCCGCACGGGTTCCGCGGCAAGAATTTTCTCCGACACGTCGCGCGCGACGACAATGGCCGGTACCTGGACTCGTCGCCTTCTTTCAGGAGGACGAAAAGATCGCCTTGTACTCGCCCGAGGTGCGCCGGTCGCTCGGCTCGTGGAGTGCGGAGAAGAGCGTCGGCGTCGCGATTCGAGCAGGTTCGACGCGCTGCCGCACCACAGCCGGATGATGCGTTTCGACTTCGAAACGTATCTGCCAGACGACGTGCTGACCAAGGTGGATCGCATGAGCATGGCGCACTCGATCGAGTCGCGCGTGCCGCTTCTCGACAACCGCGTCATTGATTTCGCGGCAACGCTGCCCGCCCACTTCAAGATTGCCAATGGACGCCGTAAGCACATCCTGAAGGAGTCGGTCCGTTCGCTGCTGCCGCCCGGCATCGCGGATCGGAAGAAGCAGGGGTTTGGCGTTCCGCTCGGCGTGTGGTTCCGTGGCGGATCTGACCGAGGTCTTCTCGGACGTGCTGAAGTCGTCGCGAACGCGGCAGCGCGGGTATTTCGAACCAGCCTTCGTCGACAGGCTCGTCGACGAGCATCTGGCCGGACGCACGAGATCACACGCTGCGGCTGTGGCAACTTCTGGTGTTCGAGCTCTGGCACCGCCAGTATCTGGACGCGCCAGCCGCGGTGCAGACATCCGCGCAGCATCCGGCGTAAGTCGGTATCGGCTGAGCTGGACGCCGGTCGTGTAGTCACTCCGGACTCTCTTTATCCATTCAACTACACAGCCGGCGGAGGTTCACCGCGGCTGACGAGCTCTGGGTTCAAGCGGGCTCTGGCTGTTTTACCCAAATCAGGAACCCGAGGGTGGCACCTGCCTTGCTGAGATTGGGTCGTGGATCTGCCCGCACACACGCCGGTTGCCGTTTTCATCACGGCGTTCGAACCCGGCGGGACCGAGCGGCAGATGTCGGAGCTCATCCGACGGCTCGACCCCGAGCGGTTCAAGGTGCACGTCGCCTGCCTTCACAAGCAGGGCGCGTGGCTCCCGCGTGTCGCCGAACGGGCGGCCTCGGTCGTGGAATTTCCAATCCAGGGATTTGCCCGTGCGGCCACGGTGGTGCAGATGCTGTCATTTGCCCGCTGGTGCCGGCGCGAGCGGATTGCGGTGGTGCAGACATGCGACCTGTACGCGAACATCTTCGGCTTGCCTGGAGCGGCCCTGGCCAGGGTCCCGGTGCGGATCGGGAGCCGTCGCGAACTGAACCCCGACAAGACGCCGGCCCAGATCCGGCTCCAGCGACTCGCCTATCGATCAGCAACGAAGGTCGTCGCCAATTCTCAGGCGGCGCGGCAGATTCTGGAGACGGAAGGGCTCGAGCCACGGTCGATTGCGGTGATCCCGAACGGCGTCGACCTCGCGTCACTCGTCCCGCGTAAGACACTGCGGTGCGGTGCGCACGATCATTACGGTCGCGAACCTGCGTCCGGAGAAGAGTCACGAGACGCTTCTCGCCGCCGCCGCGACGCTGGTCGACTCTCATCCTGAGCTGCGCTTCAGAATCGTTGGCGACGGGCCTCGCCGCGCGGAGTTGGAACGGCTGGCGGCGACACTGGGGGTGAGCCGCCACGTCGAGTTCCTCGGCCACCGCGAAGACGTCCCCGCGTTGCTCGCAGACGCCGATGTCTTCGTGCTGCCGTCGCGCTCGGAAGCCTTTCCCAATGGCGCCATCGAAGCGATGGCAGCGGGGCTTCCCGTCGTCGCCTGCGCGACCGGCGGCCTTCTCGATTTGATCGAGGCCGACAGGACCGGCATCCTCGTGCCGCCCGGGAACGTGGAGGCGCTGAGCCGCGCGCTGCGCTCGCTCATCGACGGCGCCGGCGCGGGCGGATGCGATCGGGGCGGCGGCGCGCGAGTGGGTGCATCAGCGCTACTCCTTCGAGCGCATGGTCGCGTCGTTCGACGATTTGTATTCTTCAGAGCTTCGCGGCCGCATGCCGGCGCGGACGCACGAGGCAAAGGCGGCGGGAATCTGACATGTGCGGGATCACTGGACGCTTCAACTACGACCCTCTGCAGCCGGTCGATCGCGAGGTTCTCGTGGCGATGACCGATGCTGTCGCCCACCGCGGGCCTGACGCCGCCGGCTACTACCACGCGCCGGGCATCGGTCTCGGGCACCGCCGTTTGAGCATCATCGACCTGTCGACCGGAGATCAACCGCTCGCGAACGAAGACGGCACGGTGCAGGTCGTCTTCAACGGCGAGATCTACAACTTCGCCGACGTGCGCGCCGAGCTGATCGCGCGCGGACATCGGTTCCGCACCGGCTCGGACACGGAAATCATCGTCCACGGCTACGAAGAGTGGGGCGATCGGTGCGTGGATCGTTTCCGCGGCATGTTTGCGTTCGCGGTGTGGGACGCGGCCGCGCCGCCGCCTGCTGCTCGCACGCGATCGGCTGGGCGTCAAGCCGCTGTACTACGCTGAAGTCCCCGGCCGCGGCATCGTGTTCGGGTCCGAGATCAAGTCGCTGCTCGTCGACGGCGACGTTCCGCGCGACTGGCGGCCGGAGGCGATCGACGCGTATCTCACGCTGCTTTACATCCCCGCGCCGGACACGATTTATCGCGCGGTGCACAAGCTGCCCCCGGGTCATATCCTCGTCGCCGAACGCGGCGCAATCCGCGTCTCGCGCTACTGGGACCTGCAGTTCACGGGCGACGGCGACGCCGCGCGTGAGAAGGAATACCTCGAGCAGCTCGACAGCCTGCTCGGCGAAGCGGTCAGATTGCGTCTCGTCAGCGACGTTCCGCTCGGAGCGTTCCTCTCAGGCGGCATCGACTCGTCGACGGTCGTCGCTTACATGAAGGAGGCGAGCGGCGCGCCGCCGGTCACCATCGCCGTCGGCTTCGACGACGCGGCCTACGACGAAGTGCGGCACGCGGAGGCCGTCGCGCGCCATCTCGGGTGCGAGTTCCATCCCCTCACGGCCAACCCGCGCGTCGACGATCTCCTCCCGAAGCTGGCGTGGCATTTCGACGAGCCGTTCGCCGATTCGTCCGCGGTCCCGACCTATTACGTGTCCAAGGCCGCGCGCGAACTCGTTACGGTGGCGCTCTCGGGCGATGGCGGCGACGAATTGTGGGCGGGCTACGCGCGTCACCGCGTCGAACACCTCGAACAGCGGGTCCGCGGCTCGCTCGGCGGTGCGACGCGGCATCGCCGGCTGGCTCGGGCGAGCCCTCCCGCTGTCGGTCAAGGGGGCTCGATCGCTCCGGCACCTGTCGTATGCGCCGGACGAGGCATATGCCCTGAAGCACGGGTACGGCCACTTCGAGCCCGACGCCAAGACGCGCCTGTACTCGCGCGACTTCACCACCGCGGTCGGCAAGGCGGACGCATTCTCCACGTTCCGCGATGCCTACCGTGACTGCGCGTCGGCCGATCCGATGGATCGCGCGATGTACGTGGATGCGCGCACCTACATGATCGACGACGTGCTCACGAAGGTCGACCGGATGAGCATGGCGGTATCGCTCGAAGCCCGCGAGCCCCTGCTCGATCACAAGCTGCTCGAGTTTGCCGCCGGCGTACCGGCAGCGCTGAAGCTGCGGCACGGCCAGGGCAAGTACCTGCTCCGCCGGGTGCTCGAACGTCGGGTGCCGCGCGAGATCATCGACCGCCCGAAGCGAGGCTTTGCCGCACCCATCGGGCAGTGGCTCCGCGGACCGCTCGCGGGACTCACATCGGCACTGCTGCTCGACGGCCGTCTGCGGGATCGCGGCATCTTCGAGACGCGCGAAGTCACACGCATCTGGGACGAGCATCGCAGCGGGCGCGTCGACCACCCCCACCGCTTGTGGCAGTTGGTGATGCTCGAGCTCTGGTTCCGCCAGTTCGTCGACGGCGCACCCGCGGCGTCGGGGTCGTCCGAGTCCGGGATGGTCGGAGGCGAGCCGCGCGAGACCGGCGGCGGCAGCGGCGGCCGCAACCGGCAGCTGCCGCGCGCGCCGTCACGGAGGCAATGTAGACATGTGTGGGATCGCCGGGATTGTCGCCTCCGACCGACTCGACACGGAGGATCGTGAGCGCGTGATCCGGATGCGGGACGTCATTGCGCACCGCGGACCGGACGACACTGGGATCTTCATCGATGCGCAGGCTGCACTCGGGCATCGGCGGCTGAGCATTGTCGACGTCGCCGCGGGGCACCAGCCGCTGTCGAACGAGGATGGCACGGTATGGATCGCGTTCAACGGCGAGATCTACAACCACGCCGATGTCCGCGTCGCGCTCGAGGCTGCAGGTCACCGCTACAAGACCCGGTGCGACACCGAAACCATCGTGCATGCCTACGAGGAGTGGGGCGACGCCTGCGTCGACCACCTGCGCGGCATGTTCGCATTCGCGATCTGGGATGCGCCACGTCGCCGGCTGCTGCTCGCACGGGATCGGCTCGGGCGTGAAGCCGCTGTATTGGGCGACTGTCGGGTGGCCGACTGCTGTTCGGATCCGAGATCAAGTCGATCCTGAAGAGCGGGCTGATCCGGGCGGCGGCGAACGAGAGTGCGCTGCCGGAACTGCTCGCGACCCGCTACCTGTCAGGCGACGAGACGCTCTTCAAGGGTATCCATCGCCTGCAGCCCGGTCAGACGCTGATCTTCGAGAACGGCGCGGTCTCGGTTCGCGAGTATTGGGACGTGCCGGTCGGACGCGAGTCCAACGAGATGGCCGGGCAATCCGACCGCGCGATCGTGGCGCGGTTCCGGGAACTGCTCGAAGAGGCCGTCCGCATCCGGCTGATGGCGGACGTGCCGCTCGGCATGTTCCTGTCAGGAGGTCTCGACAGCAGCGCGATCGCCGCGATGATGGCGCGGATGATCGACCGCCCGCTGCAGACGTTCTCGGTGGCGTTCGAGCAGCGCGCCTTCAGCGAACTGGACTATGCGCGCCAGGTCGCCACGGCGATTGGCGCCGACGCGCACGAAGTCGTCATCGACGATCAGGATTTCTTCGGCGCGCTCCCGCGCCTGATCTGGCACGAGGACGAGCCGATTGCGCATCCGTCGAGCATCCCGCTGTACTTCGTCTCGGCGCTCGCGCGCCAGCACGTCAAGGTCGTGTTGACCGGAGAAGGCAGCGACGAATTGCTCGCCGGGTTACGCCAAGTACCCGAAGGCGCTGGTGAATTGGCGCGCGGCGTCGGCCTACGGCGCCGTCCCGGCGCCACTGCGCCACTGGATCGCCGACACCCTGGTGCCGAGTCTGCCCGCAAGACTCGGCCGGATGGCGCAGCGATCGTTCCTCGCCATGCCGCGGACGCCGGAGGCGATGTTCTTCGACAACTTCGCCGGCATCGGGCTCAAGCGCCAGGCGGCGCTCCTTTCACCCGCCCATGCGGCCAACGCGACGGCAACGGCGGCCTATGGACCGCTCGCGAGGCTACTTCGACAGGCCGAACGGGAACAGCACGACGCTCGATCGGCTGCTCTATACCGACCTGAAGACGTATCTCGTCGAGCTGCTGATGAAACAGGACCAGATGAGCATGGCGGCGTCGATCGAAAGCCGCGTGCCTTTCCTCGATCACAAGCTCGTCGAGTTTGCGGCCGCGCTGCCCGCACGAATGAAGCTCCGCGGATTCAAGACCAAGTGGATCCTGCGTCGAGGCGGTACGCGAGATTCTCCCGGCTGAGATCCTCACGCGCAAGAAGATGGGGTTCCCGGTGCCGTTCGCTGTGTGGATGAAGGGCGAATGGGGCAACGTCGCGCGCGACGTGCTGCTCGACTCGCGCAGCCGCGAGCGCGGAATTATCGCGCCGCGTGCGGTCGAACGGCTCCTCACGGCGCACGCGTCCGGTGAGGCGGACGGGAGCGATGCCCTCTGGAGCCTGTTGAATCTGGAGCTCTGGTACCGCACTCACATCGATGGCGACGGCGTGCAGACGTTGCCGGGCAAGCCCTTGACGATCCCGTCGGACGTCGGCAGGACTGCGAGCGACGGCATGACCTGCATCAGTCGCGACGTCCAGTGGAGTGCGCCGGGTCATGAAGATTCTCTGGCTCAATGCCAACCTGCTGCTGCCGCTCGACAAGGGAGGCAAGCTGCGCACCTGGCACGTGATGCGGCACCTCGCGGCGCACCACGAGATCACGTATCTCTCGTTCTGCGATCCCGCTCAGCCGAGGGCGGATCACGAAGGCATGCGCGAAGTGTGCGCGGACCTTCACACGATCCCGCGCACGGATCCGGCCAAGGGGACAGCACGCTTCTACGCCGATGCCGCGCGATACCTCGTCGATCCGGTGCCCTACGGAGTGGCCAAGTACCGCTCGGAGGCATTCAGGGCGACCGTCGATCGGCTCTTTCGCGAGCGGCGCTTCGACGCGGTCGTCTGTGATTTCCTCGTGCCGGTCGTCAACATGCCCGACCGCCTCCCCTGCCCTGGCATCCTCTTCACCCACAACGTGGAGGCGGAAATCTGGCGTCGGCACGCGGAGAATGCCGCGCAACCCGGTGTCCCGGTTTCTACTCGGGCAACAGTGGCGACGCATGCTGCGATTCGAACGCACTGCGCTCGGGCGTTTCGATCTGGTCCTCGCGGTGTCCGAGGCCGACCGCGACACCTTCCAGCGGCTCTACCCCGACACGCTGCGCACGCCGGCTCACGTCGTCCAGACGGGGGTGGATACCGCGTACTTCGCGCCGGCGGCGGCGCCCGAACGGCGCGCGCACCTGGTCTTCACCGGGTCGATGGACTGGTTGCCGAACGAAGACGGCATGCAGTACTTCGTGCGCGACATTCTCCCGCGCATCCGCCAGGTCGAGCCCGACGCAACGCTCAGCATCATCGGCCGCTCACCGACACCGGCGGTGAAGCGTCTGGCCGACGACGCCGGCATCGAAGTGACCGGGCGCGTCGACGATGTGCGGCCTCATATTGCCGCTGGAGCGGTGTACGTGGTGCCGCTTCGCATCGGCGGCGGGACGCGACTGAAGATTTTCGAAGCCATGGCGATGGGAAAAGCCGTGGTCTCCACCACTGTAGGCGCCGAAGGGCTGCCGGTCACACCGGGCCAGAACATCGTCATCGCCGACGAGCCAGCCCGTTTCGCGCAGGCCGTGGTGCACATGATTCGCGACGGCGACGCGCGCCGGAAGATCGAGACCGAGGCCAGGCGCATTGTCGTCGAACGCTATGACTGGGCCGCCGTCGCCCAGGATTTCGAGGACGCGCTCACGCGCGCCGTGCGCGCCCCCGACCGCGAGGGTCTCGGACGCACCGCGTGAGCGGATGTGTCGTCACAGGTTGTTGAATCGAGTTTCGGAGGAATGCGAGCAATGAAGGTTTCTGTCTTTGGTCTTGGTTACGTCGGCAGCGTGTCGGCCGCGTCGTTTGCGGCGGATGGCCACACCGTCGTCGGCGTCGACGTGAATGCGGACAAGGTGGCGAGTCTCAACGAGGGGCGCAGCCCCATCGTCGAGAAGGGTCTCGACGAATTGATCCGGACGGCGGCGGCGAACGGATCGCTGCGGGCGACAACCAGCACGACCGAGGCGGTGAACGCAACCGAACTGTCACTCCTCTGCGTCGGCACACCGAGCCGGAAGAACGGAAGCCTCGACCTGTCGTACCTCGAGCGGGTGTGCGAACAGATTGGCGAGGCGCTGAAAGACAAGGCCGACTACCACGTCGTCGTCGTTCGCAGCACTGTGCTGCCGGGTACAACCCACGACCTCGTCATCCCGACGCTCGAGAAGGCCTCGGGCAAGACTTACGGCACCGGCTTCGGCGTGACCGTCAACCCCGAGTTCCTGCGCGAGGGGACGGCCATTCACGACTTCCGGAATCCGCCACTGACGCTGGTCGGACACAACTACAAGTCCGACGCGACGCCGACGGAGGCGCTCTACGCCCGCGTCGATGCGCCGATGGTGAACACGAGCATCCGGACCGCCGAGATGATCAAGTATGCGAGCAACACCTGGCACGCCTTGAAGGTCTGCTTCGCGAATGAAATCGGGAATCTGTGCAAGCGCGTCGACATCGACAGCCACGAGGTGATGGATATTTTCTGCCGTGACGAAAAGCTGAACCTCTCGTCGTACTACATGAAGCCCGGGTTTGCGTTCGGCGGGTCCTGCCTGCCGAAGGACGTGCGCGCGCTCCAGTATCGTGCGAAGGAAGTCGACCTGGAGATGCCGGTCATCCAGTCGATTCTCAACAGCAACCAGCTTCAGATCCAGCACGCGCTCGATCAGGTGATGGAGAGCGGCAAGAAGCGCGTCGGCCTGCTCGGATTCAGCTTCAAGGCCGGCACCGACGACCTTCGCGAGAGCCCGATCGTCATCCTTGCGGAGGCGCTCCTCGGCAAGGGCTACGACCTGCGGATCTACGACAAGAACGTGTCGCTCGCACGCCTGGTCGGTGCGAACAAGGAGTACATCACCAAACAGATCCCGCACCTGTCATCGCTGCTGTGCGACGACATCCAGGATGTGATCGACCACTCGGACGTGATCGTGGTCGGCAACAACGCGCCGGAGTTCGGGGACGCGCTGAAGCGCACCAGGCCCGAACAGAGGATTGTGGATCTCGTCAGGGTGAAAACGGATCGCAGCGAAATGCCCGGGCAGTATCAGGGGATCTGCTGGTAGGACGACGGAGCGAAAAGGAATCTCTCCATCTCCTTCCAGATGTAGCTCCAGGCTCGCATGCAGCTGGTGGTCGTCGTCCAGCATGTGGAGCTCGACATCGGGACGGCTCCTCGACCAGGCCTCTACCATGGCGGGATCGACGGCGGTGTCGCGCCGGCCCTGGAAGACCTGCACTGGCATCGCCGGCCGCGCGTTCAAGCAGTCGTAGCCACCGGCATCGGCATAGAGCTCGTAGCCGAGCGGAACGATCCGGCCATATCCGTAATGGAACACGTCGAGCACACCCGACGACTTCCACCGCTCGAGACCGCCTTCGCCAAGCGCCGGGATGGATTTGCGGCCGGCGTCGAGCGCCGGCGCGAGTAACACCAGCCGCGCAACAGCGGCGGGGCGCTGCAACGCGACTTGTACCGCGACAAACCCTCCCAGACTCGAACCAATGAGCGCGACCGGATCCGTCCCTGCATCAATCGCGTCGACTATCTGCGCGACCATCCGCGTAATCGTGAGCGTGGAGAAATCCGGTTCGTTGAGATCCGGTGCCTCGAACGGCACGTTCAGCGCGGCGAGTTTCGCGGCAAGGAAGGCGGCCTTCGACGACTGTGCCGACGAGGCAAAGCCGTGAAGGTAGAAGACACGCATCAGAGCATGGCCTTGCACCCGGGGCGGCAGCGGCACGGAATCGACTGCGCGCCATCGGTCAGGTAGTTGTAGGTCAGCTCTTCGCCCTTCCGGATGTTCTTCGCGGCGCGCACCCAGATGGTGTCGCCGGTCACCTGGGTGTAGCAGTTCGGGGTGCAGGAATGGTTGATGAACCGTGCGATGTTGCCGCCGACAGCGGCGTCACGGACGTACAGGCGATTCAGTTTGAAGCACCAGATGTGCCCTTTTTTCAGGTAGCGGATTTCGCGCTTCAAGCTCTCGCGATTGGTGATTTTCTCACCGTCGTAAGTGACAATCCGTTTGTTCTTGGGAATGGCCTCGGTGGCGAAGACGCCGGCCCCTTCGATTTTGGAACGCCGTTTCTCGATCATCTGTAGCGAGTGATTCTACCCGCAGCCGGGTCAGGAACAAATACCGGCACGAATCACAACGACCGACGATCGAGCTACCAGTAGCGGACGCGACCGATGTCCACGTGCACGAAATCGAGATCGGGATAGAAGCCGACGCCGCCGATCCGCAGCGAACGCGCGGCGTCCCGCAAGCGTCCGAGGGTTACGCCGGGGACGCGAATATCGATCGCCTGCCCGACCATGTGCAGGCTGTGCGACGCGACACCCGTCGATGCACCGCCGCGCTCGCGCAGCATCCTGTTGGTCTGCGGAGACCGGTATCCGGAAATCACGTGGAACGGCTGGTCGGTGTGAAGCGTGCCGCCGAGCTCGTGCAGGAGGTCGAGGAGGCCGGGTTCGATCGCCCGGGTTTCGTTGACGCGAAAATCGCGCAGGATGTGGTTCACTTCAGCGAGGCCACCGGGCTGATACTCGCCGCCGCAGCAATACGCAACCTTCAGCCGCTCGCCGGTATGCGTGTGGAAGAAGGATAGAACCCGTTCGGGCGCCCGGGGCACAGATGTCGCCTGCGCCCGCGACGGGACTAGTGTGCTGACCGCGGCTGCGGCACCGAGCCCGAGGAAGGCGCGCCGGGGCAGAAAAGACCGTGTTTGATCGTCATGTTGCACGCGCAAAGTCTCCATGGCGAAGGCAGAGCTGCTGCCAGCGTCCAGCAAAAAGGGTAGTCGATGATTGTCCCATGCGGCACGTCGCGCGACAAGCTGGAGCGCCAACGTGAACCGTGTTCGCTCGCCCGTTTGCGCCTCACGCGCGCTCTCAACGAGCCGACGTGCTGGTACCCCCGGCGGCGTGCTGATATAATTCAGCAGTTTCGATGCCGTTCAAATTCGCAACCCGTCGCACGTCAGCCTAAGCATCCCGTATGGCGAACACAGCGTCGTTCGACATCACCTCCGGTGTCGATCTCCAGGAGGTCGACAATGCCGTCAACCAGGCCCGCAAGGAAGTGGCCCAGCGATACGACTTCAAAGGATCGCGCGCCGCGATCGATCTCGACCGCAGCGCCAACACGCTCACGCTCACGGCCGACGACGACATGAAGATGACGGCGCTGTGGGAAATCCTTCAAGGGCGAATGGTGCGGCGCGGCGTGCCGACGAAGAATCTGACGCCTGGTGACGTCGAGCGTGCCGCGAACGATACCGTCCGGCGCGTGATTACGCTGCAGCAGGGCGTGCCGACGGAAGCCGCCAAGGACATCGTCAAGTTTCTGAAAGACCACAAGCTCAAGAAGGTCCAGGCCGCCATTCAGGCGGATCAGGTGCGGGTGTCGTCGCCCTCGAAGGACGAGCTCCAGGAGGCGATGCGGCTGCTGCGGGAACACGATTTTGGTGTCGCGCTCCAGTTCGGCAATTATCGCGGATGAGCAGGAGTGCGCAGAATGGGTCGATGGTCATGCCGCGCGGGATGGACACTCGCGGTGCTCGGGGTGCTCGCAGCCGTCGCATGCAGCCGCCCGGCGCCTTCCAAAGCCAGTGAGACTGCCGCGACCGGCGCCAGGGGACACCCCCGCAGCGGCGGTGGCGACGACGACGCCCGACCGACAGGGTGCACAGGCTTCGACCGCCGCGCACCCGAACCAGGCCGACCGGCCGGTCCTCCGCGATTTCGACGCGCGGGTAAAAGAGTACCTGGCGCTCCACAAGAAGCTCGAAGACTCGCTCCCGAAGCTGCCGAAGGATGCGACCCCCGAGCAGATCGACAGCCATCAGCGCGCGCTGGAACGACTCGTGCGGCAGGCGCGCGCCGGGGCCAAACCCGGAAGCGTCTTCACCCCGGATATCCGCGAGGTCGTCCGGCGCCTGATGGCGGAGGTCTTCGGCGGCCCTGACGGCGCCGCTCTGAAAGCCTCGATCATGGACGAAAACCCAGGCCCCATCAAACTGACGGTCAACGGCCGCTATCCAGACACGGTCCCGCTCTCGACCGTGCCGCCGCAGGTGTTGCAGGGGCTTCCAGAGCTCCCGGAGGAACTCGAATTCCGGTTCATCGGGCGTCATCTGATCCTCATGGACGAGCACGCCCACATCGTCGTCGACCTGATCGAGAACGTCCTGCCGCGATAGATCCGAGCCTCGATATGCTGACGCGCATCTCCGCCGCCACTGCGATTCTTGTCCTCGCGTTGCTCGCGAGCGGGACCGGCACGACGCGATCTGCAGACGCGCAGTCGTCGGGGGCGGCGCCGCTGGCGCTGACGCTGCCGAACAAGAACGATTCGCTGAAATTTGCCGTCCTCGGCGACTTCGGCACCGGCAGCAAGGAGCAGTACGAGCTCGGTGTGCAGATGAAGCGGGTCCATGACGCCTTTCCATACGAGTTGGTGACGCTGGTTGGCGACAACCTGTACGGGTCGGAGCGTCCCCAGGACTTCAAGAAGAAGTTCGAAGTGCCGTACGCGCCGCTGCTCGAGGCGGGCGTCAAGTTCTACGCGTCCCTCGGGAATCACGACGCGCGCGAACAGCGGTACTACAAGCTGTTCAACATGGACGGGAAGCTGTATTACACGCTCAAGGCGAAGCAGAACGTCAAGTTCTTCGCGCTCGAAAGCACCTACATGGACCCGGCGCAGGTCGCGTGGTTCGAGAAGGAGCTGAAGGACTCGAACGAGGCGTGGAAAATCGCGTTCTTCCACCATCCGCCTTACTCGTCCGGAGACCGCCACGGATCCGATCAGCGGCTGCGCGAGGTCCTCGAGCCGCTGTTCATCAAGTACCACGTCAGCGTGGTCCTGACCGGCCACGACCATTTCTACGAGCGAGTCAAGCCGCAGCACGATATCGCCTACTTCGTCTGCGGATCGGGCGGGCAGCTGCGCAAGGGGAACATCGACAAGGAGTCGGGGATAACGGCGGCGGGCAACGACCAGGATCAGGCGTTCCTGGCGGCGGAGATCAACGGCGACCAGATGTGGTTCGATGCGGTCTCGCGCGCCGGCAAGGTGTTCGACTCCGGCGTGATCACGCGCCGGAAATAGCCTTCTCCTTCTGGTTCTCGCTCTCTTTTTCTTTCCCCTTCTCACGCGCCTCGGCCTCTTCGATCGCCTCGCGCGTGTGCCCCCAGTCGGTCTCGAACACTGCCTGCATCTTGCGGGCGACCCTCGCATCACGGATGATGACGCCGACTTCGCGGCGGCCATCGAGCTCCAGTTTTCGCAGGCTCTGGCTGCCCATGAACGCCGCGGTTCCGTCCCGGATGATCGCGCGAACGTGCAGTCGAAGGTCGGGAAGCTTTCGTGCTTCGATGCCCGACGCCCCCTTCCCCACCTTGCCGAACATGCGGATCTCGACCCCCGCCTTGGCCCGCTCCGCGAGCAGCCGGAGCATGAGTCGGTCGCTCACCTTGGTGTCGTAGATGAGGAGCTGCTTGCGTGCCTTCTTGATGAAGGCCGCGAGCACGGCCCGCGACGACTCGGGGCTGACGACGAGGCGGTCGTGCGACGGTGAATAGGACTGCCGCGCGCAATCGGCCTCGAACAGCGCCGTCGCCTCCTTGACCAGGCGCTTGTCCTTGGTGACCACGCCGAAGCTGCGGCTCTTCTCGATATCGAGCTTGGTGTAGTTGAACCCGAACACGTGGAGCGTGTCGTCGACGAGCATCATCTTGCCGTGGTACCGCGGCAGATCGTCGGCCGACCGCGTCACCGAGACGCCGGCGTCGAGCAGCCGCAACTCGAGCTTGCGCAGGATTTTTTCGCCGCCGCGGTTGGTGTGCGCGATCAGGGCGCGGACGCTGACGCCGCGCGAGACCGCCGCTTCGAGCGCTTTCTCGAGCTCACTGCGATCGAACCTGAAAATCAGGATGTCGACCCTGCGCTTCGCGTTCCGGACCGCCTTCACCAACGGCGTGATGCCGTCATCGGGCTGGATGATGAGCTTCACTTGGTCTTGTTCTTTTTCTCGGACCACTCGACGGCGGCGTGACCGTCGGGATCGAGCCGGAGGATGGCATTCGAGACGCGGTCGGTCGGAAGCTCCAGCGGCACCTGCACATCGTAACAGAGCTCTTCGTCGGACGACGCGCGAAGCTCGAACTCGAGGTCGAAGCGCTGCAGGATCCCTTCCACCTTCGGCCGCAGTGCGTCGGTGTCGGCGCCGGCCTTGATGTTGACGGAGAAGTGCTTTTTCGATTCCGCTTCGAACGACTCGATCACCCAGAGCAAGGCGACGAGAAACACGGTCGAGAAGGTCGTGAGGGCGTAGAGCCCGACGCCCGACGCGAGTCCCACCGCGAGCGAGCCGAGCATCACCACCGCGTCCTTTGGATCGTCGATCTTGGAGCGGTAGCGAATCAGGTTGGCGGCACCGACGATCCCGAACGCGCGGGCGAGGCTGGCGCCGACGACCAGCATGATGACGGCGCCGACGACGGCGAGCACGATCTGGGTCTGGATTACCGCCTGGTCGCGCGGCGGAGTTCCGCGCCGCCGCGGCCGCAGCGCGAGTGCCGTGCCGAGCAGCGCCGCGAGTGGAAGGCGGATCATCGCGGCGTAGATCTCGTGCATCGGGTTGATCTTGTCCGTGGCGCCCTCGATCGACTGCTTGAACGCCTCGGTCTGTTCGCGTTCGACCGCTTTTGGCGGCTGGGCCCGGAGCGCTGCGGGCGTCAGCACCAGGGCGACGAGGACGGCCGACACGAGGCGGGGCGTGAAGCGCAGGTATCGCATCAGTCCTTCAGCGCGAGGCCTTCGGCGATCTTCTGCTTCATCTTCTCGATGAAGCGATCGGCGACGGGTTTCGCAAAGCCGCCTGCGCGAAACGCGTCGTGCCACTGCGCGTCGGTGAGGCGGGAGAGTTGCGTGCAGATCCAGCGGACGTCCGCCGGCGTGATCTTCTCGAAGAGCGCGCGGTGGCGACCGCGATAATCGAACTGCACTTTGCCGTCGGTGACACCGGTGATGAACGGCGTCTGCTCGAACACGCCGAGGTCGCCTCGAGGCGCATCGACGACGCCGGTGCGGCCGAACGTCTGGCCGAGATCGCGCGCGACGTACCATTGCTTGGCGCCCTCGAAAGGCTGCTTCAGTTTGTAGAGCGCATTCTGCGCGTCCTTGAGGTCGGAGTTGCCGAGCATGGCCTGGAGCACGAGGAGGCCATTCATTTCGCGCGTGCCGACGAAGGGATTCTGATAGTACGACCAGTCGGACTTGGCATCGAGACCATGCAGGTCCGGCTTCTTCTCGCGAAACCGGGCCGACATCTGTGGATTCGGCGACGTCGCCTTGCGCGCGTTCCAGCTCGGCACGTAGTAGACCGGCGGCTGGTGATAGCCGATGCCCCAGAGGATGCGGGACGCGGTGGTTTCGGTCGGAGCCTCTGGAGGGAACTTGACGCTCCACTCGCGGTCGGCTTCGTCCTTCACCGTGTATCCGCTGCTGTAGCCCGATCGCTTGATTTCGATGACGGTGTAGCGTGCGGCCGGATCGGGCGCCAGCGCCTTCCCGCCGACCCCGTAGTACAGGTCGCGATTCGGCTCGGGGCGAACCCACAACTCGGCCATCTCGCCAGGCGAGGGCGGCCCGGGCGACGTCGATTTAATCGGCCTGACACACGAGGCGAGGAGCAGCGCAGCCAGGATGCACGGGAACCATACGGCGAGCCCGGTGACTCTCGCCGGCGCCGATGCGTCTTTCTGTCTACGCAGGAGCCTGTTCTCCAACGACTCGGATTGTGCAATAGATGGGCCAATAGCTCAACCTGGGGCCGGATTGCGCCGGAGTCGAGAGCTTAGCGAAAGTCGTGGGACTGCGGCTCGGGGCCGGCGCCCGAGAGTCCGATGACACGCTCCGCCTTGACGGACGTGACCCCTTCCTGGATCTGCAGCGTTCCCTCGACGAGCAGGTAGGGCTCCCCGACGATCGCGCGCCGCTGCTCGGTGAACAGGTCGGGCCGCACGATCACATTGGCGATACCGGTTTCGTCCTCGATCGTGAGGAACACGAACCCTTTCGCCGTTCCCGGCCGCTGGCGCGTAATCACGGCGCCGGCGATCCGGACACGCCGCCCGTGGCGCCCGTGTGGCAGGTCACTCGCGCGCAGCACGCCGCGCATCGCGAGTTCCGCCCGCCGGAGCGCGAGCGGGTGCGGGCCGATGGTCAGGCTCGTTCCGGCGTAATCAGCCATCAGCCGTTCGGACGGCGACATCGGGCGTAACGGCGACTCGGGACTCGGCACTCGGCCTGCCGCGCCGACGCTCTCGGGGACTCGGCCTGCCCGCCGCCGCTCGCACCGCACGCTCGACCGGCGGAACCGACGCTTTCGGGGTCGGCCTGCCGACGCCGAAGCCTCGCACGGCTGGGACGCCATTTGCCGCCCCTCGCCGTCGTCAAGACGGGCAAACAGTTCGCCGGTCGGCCGCACCGCACGCTCGACCTGCCAGAGCGCACTGCGCCGATCGAAGCCGAATGCGTTCAGCGCGCCGATATCCGCCAGGGTCGCCAGTTCGTCACGCCGGACGCGGGTGCGGGCGATGAGATCGGCGATGGACGAGTAACGAGGTTCGGGATTCGCGCCTTCGCGCGAGGAGTGTGCCTCGCCAAACTTCGGCGCGGCGGATTCTGCAGTTCCCAGTTGCCAGTCCCCAGTCCCCAGTCCCGAATCCCCAGTCCCGCAATCCCGAATCCCGAATCCCGAGTCCGCGAATCCCGAGCCCCGAATCCCGATCGTGAAGTGCTCCCCCATTCGTGCGCGCAGATGTTGCAGAAATATCCGTCAGGCAGCGTCGCTTCGAGCATCGACTGATCGTCACAGCCGCATTTCGGACAGCGGTCCGCCTGCAACGCCTCGTGTTCGGGGATGGTCCCCGCATGCGCCATCGCGGTCGCATCGACCGCATTCGATCCGTCGCCGGACGCCGCCGCCGCCAGCGCACGCCCGACATCCTGCCTCAGGCCGTTGACGTACATCAGGCCAAGCCGCACGCGGCCGTCAGCATCGACACGGCACGTCCAGTCGGATTGCTGCACGTCGATCGGGGCGAACCGGACGCCATGGCGCTGGGCATCCTTGACGAGCGTCGCCGGATGATAGAACCCCATCGGCTGGTTGTTGAGGAGGGCGGTGTAAAACGCCGCCGGATAATGCGCCTTCAAGTACGCGCTCGCATACACGAGCAGCGCGAAGCTCGCCGCATGCGATTCGGGGAATCCATAAAGCGCAAACGAGGTAATCGAGCGGATGATCTCGTCGGCAGCGGCGCCGGTGATCTCGTTCTTGGCCATGCCGGCACGCAGCTTCCCTTCGATCTGCTGCATGCGGTGCTCCGATCGCTTGAAGCCGAAGGCCCGGCGCAACTCCTCCGCTTCGCCGCCCTGAAAATCCCGCCGCGACCATGGCGATCCTGAGCAGCTGCTCCTGGAACAGCGGCACGCCAAGCGTTCGCGCGAGGATCGGCTCGAGCGACGGATGTGGGTAAACGACCGTCTCCTGCCCCTGCCGCCGCTTCAGGAACGGGTGCACCATCTGGCCGACAATCGGGCCCGGCCTGATGATCGCGACTTCGACGACGATGTCGTAGAACCGTTCGGGCCTGAGACGCGGCAGCGTCGCCATCTGCGCACGCGATTCAACCTGGAAGATCCCGATCGTGTCCGCTTCCTGGAGCATGCGATAGACCGCCGGATCGTCCGGCGGCAGGTGCGCCAGATCGAGTCCCGCGCCTTCGCTCCAGGAATGCGTCGGTGCGAGCTTCGGCGCGGCAGGCTCGTTCCCGAGTCCCGGGCCGTTCGTTCTGTTGACGAGCTCGAGCGCATCCTGCAGCACCGCCATCATCCCGAGCCCGAGCAGATCGACCTTCACGATGCCCATGTCGGCGCAATCGTCCTTGTCCCATTGCACGACGACCCGGTTCGGCATGCTCGCATTCTCGAGCGGCACGACATCGTCGAGGCGGCCGTGCGACATGACCATCCCGCCGGAGTGCTGGCCGAGATGCCGCGGCAGATCCTGGATCGACTGCCACAGCCGCCCGAATGCCTGGATCGTCGGATGCTGGAGATCGAGGCCGACCTCGCTCAGGTTGCGCGCCAGCGTTTCCTTCGGATCCACCCACTCGAAGTGATTCATCACTTTCGCGAGTCGATCCACCTGCGCCGGCTCGAGCGACAGTACCTTCCCGACTTCGCGCGCGGCGCTCCGGCCGCGATACGTGATGACATTCGCCGTCATCGCGATCCGCGGCCCGACGAGCGTGACCCCTGGCGGTAGCGGCGGCGCGGGTGTGCCGATGCCACCGCCCGTCGCCGCCGCGGTGCGCCGATCCCCGTACTTGTCGTAGAGATGCTGGATCACCCGCTCGCGCCGATCGCCGCTTGGCAGGTCGAGGTCGATGTCCGGCCACTCTCCCCGTTCCTCGGAGAGGAAGCGCTCGAACAGCAGATCCATTCCAACCGGATCGACCGCCGTGATGCCAAGGCTGTAGCAGACGGCGCTGTTGGCCGCCGAGCCGCGCCCCTGCACGAGGATCTCCTGCTGGCGGCAGTAATTGACGATGTCCCAGACGATCAGGAAATAGCCGGCGAGATCGAGCTTGTCGATGAGATCGAGCTCGCGCTCGACCTGCCGGCGCGCACGCTCGTTGTACGGACGATATCGTTCGCGCGCACCCGCCTGCGTGATCTTCCGGAGAAACGAGGCCATCGTCTCTCCCGCAGGCACGGGGTATTCGGGAAAGCGGTACCCGAGATCGGCCATCGAGTACGAGAGCCGGTCGGCAAGCTCGCCGGCGGCCGCCACCGCGTGCGGCATGTCCGAGAACAGCCTCGCGATCGCGTCCGGTGATTTCAGGTACCGCTCCGCGTTCCAGGCAAGCCGCCGTCCGGCGCGCTCGAGCGTCGTCTTGTGACGAATGCATGTGAGCACGTCGTACAGCGGGCGGTCCGATGGCTGCGCGAATCGGACACCATTGGTCGCAATCACCGGGACATGGAATGCCGACGCCAGTTCGATGAGCGCCTGGTTGTCGGCTTCTTCGTCGCGCAGGAGATGGCGCTGCACTTCCACGCATACGTTCGCGGCGCCAAAGATGCCGACGATGCGATCGACGAGGCCGCCGACGCCGAAGCGGCGGCCGCTCAGTGCCGCACGGCCGACGAGTGCGACGAGTCCGCCGGTGTGCCCATCGAGCTCTTCGAGCGCGAGCGCGCCTTCGCCTTTGGGTGCCCGCAGTTTCATCCGCGTGACCAGACGGCAGAGATTGCGGTACCCATCCGCCGATTCGACCAGGACAGGCAGGCGGAACACGGAGCCGGTGGTCGCGACGCCAATGGTCAGCTCGGCGCCGATAATCGCTTTGAGTCCCGCGCGCTTCGCGGCGAGGTGAAATCGCGGCGCGCCGTAGAGCCCGTCGCGATCGAGCAGCGCCAGCGCCCGGTATCCGAGGGCGGCGGCCCGGTCGACGAGCGCTTCGGGCAGCGACGCGCCGTCGAGAAACGAGAACGCGGACGAGGCGTGGAGTTCGCTGTACACGTGAAGATCAATCGGGGCCGTTTAGTCGAAAACGCCGTCCACGAACCATCGATCGAGCAGCCGGTCGTGAAACAACCGGCACAGCGAGCCGTCGCTGAGCGCGACGTCCCACTCGTCACGGTCCCATGCGCCGTCGCCCGCATCCCACCACGCGCCCGACGTACGCCACGGTCCGGCCTGCTGCTCCACGTCCCCGCCAGGCATGCCGCGACGATCGATCGCCACCCGCACCGGCCGTCCTCGCTCGATCGTCACGCGCACGGCGACCGGTGGCCGGAACCGGCGCAAGCACGGGACTCGGGATTCGGGGCTCGGGACTCGGGGTCCGGGGCTCGGGACTCGGGGTTCGGGGCCCGGGACTCGGGGTTCGGGGCCCGGGACTCGGGGTTCGGGGCTCGGGACTCGGGATTCGGGGCCCGGGACTCGGGGTCCGGGGCTCGGGACTCGGGATTCGCCCGGAAGATCGACGTAGCTTCCGCCTTCAGGCGGAAGGACACGACGCGATTGGCCACGTGTCGCTTGCGACTCCGGCGCAAACGGGCGCATTTCGAATGCATCCGGACGATACGTCTCGAGCAGTGACGGCGATCCGCAGCGCGCGTCGCCCACGAGCGCGCGCAGCCGTGCGGTGAGCGTCGCCAGCGTTTCGACCGACGGGACGGCGCGCTCGAGCAATGAGTACTGGATGATCCGCGCTGGCGCCGGATCGACTTCGATCGTGACGATATCGATCCCGGCAGCCGGCGGATGTGACTCGAGATCGAGCAGCAGCAGCGTCCGCAGCACCTTGGGATCGCGCATCGCCGCCGGCAGCTGCAGCACGCGTCCGAATGTCGTCCGATCGACCAGGCGGAGGTCGAGCCTGAGCGCCGCCGCGCCGCGATCCGCGCGTTCGAGCGCCTCAGACAGCGGCTCCAGCAGCCGCGCGAGCACGAACGACAGCGGCTCGAGCGCATCGATCGGCCATTCGAGCTCCATCGATTGAACAAAGCGTGGAGTACCGGGGTCGGGAACGAGCGGCGCTGCATCGCGGCCGCGCGCGAGCTGCTGCAGCAGGAGCCCCTCCTGCCCCATCCGCTCGAAGAGCGCATCGGGCGGCAGCGCTGCAACCTCGCCGAGCGTCGTCAGCCCCCACCGGTGCAGCGTCTCGAGCCGGCCGACCGTCGCCTTGGCACGCGCGATCGCCCTGGCCCCGCGATCCCCCGGCACGATGCCACCATCGTCGACGAGCACGCGGAGCGCGCGGATCGGCACGCCCGACAGTGCCGTCATGACCTCGTCCGCCAACACCGTGAGCCGCGGATGGACGATGGCCATCAGTCGCGCCGCGATCTGCGTCGGCGCGACGGCCACGCGAATACCGGCGGCGTGATCGTCGGCCGTCGCCGCAAGCGCTTCGCCGATCGCGTGGGCGTCGCCAAGCAACCCGCCCAGGCCGCTCACGTCGAGCACGACCGAGGACGCACCATGACGCTCGATCCGCGGCGAGAACTCACGCGCAATCGCCATCATCACACCCGGTGGGCGCGTCGAGCGCAGACAGGCAAAGAGCTGCCCTGGCGTTGCCGCATCGCCGCCGACGATGCTGTCCGCGCCCGGTTTCCGGTGGCGGCAGGATGCGAGTCACGTGCGCGAGCGTGTCGCGTGCGGTGATGTCCGGAATCGAAGGCGTGAGGTCGTCGTATGAGGGGATGCGCATGATCGTGTCGCTCGCGACCTAGATCTTTCCGCCGACGACGCGCGGCCGCAGGCTGAGCGCGCGCAGCAGCCGGGCGCGGTCCGCGGTCCCCGACCACTCGGGGCACGACCCGTCGAGCGCGATCGTCACGCCCCCCGGACTTCGCGCGATCCGCTCGGCGCCGACGAGCACCGCGGCAGTCTGGCTGCCCTCGATCACGCGGCCGATTCGCATCCATGTCGTGTGAGGAAATTGCCGCACCGCCGGCCCGGACACATCCGCGAGATCGAACGCCACGATCCCGAAGCCGCCCGCCTGAAGAACGAGGTTCATCGCCTTCAGTGCACGGGTCGCATCGCCGGTATCGCGGACCCACAGCAGCTTCGCGAGATCGAGCCCGGAGGCCTCGGCCGAGGCGGGATCGAACCTGTCGCACGCGTCAATCAGCGCGACAGCTTCACCGCGCGCGGCGGCCGCGGCGAGGATCCGCGCAGACGACGGTTGTCCGTCCGGCCGAGCGTGGGCCGACAACTTCCGACAGGTGACCGCGCGGGAGACCGCCGCCGAGCGCCTCGTCGAGGCGGGAGATGCCGGTCGGCGCGGCGTCGCGTCGGCCGCGGATCCACGGACCCGCGGACGTCAGCGTGACGTCGAGCTTTCGGGCTCTCAGGAGCGATTCGATTTCTGCGCGGGCGGCGGCCATGGATTCGCTTTTTGTTCGCCTCTCTTGCCGCGAGTATAGTGGCGCCGCCGAACGGGATCAAGAGGTGCCGTCCATCCGCGTAAATCACGAAGAAATTGACTGTTAAGATAAGTGTCTCTTGTCCACCCCCCTGCAAATGAAGGCCGAACCCGCGGCGCAGACCGGCTGCGGCACCCCGGTCCCCTTCAGCCACCCGCTCCTGCAACGCACGCTGACAGCGTTTACATACAGGGATTTTCGTGTTCTGTGGTTCGGCGCCTTCACCTCGACGGTCGGGACGTGGATGCAGAAGGTGGCGCAGAGCTGGCTCGTTTTCGACCTCACCAAATCCTCGTTTTTCCTTGGTCTGGACGACTTTCTCGGCCAGCTGCCGATCCTGCTGTTCACGCTCGTCGGCGGGGTGATCGCCGACCGGCACGACCGGCGCCACCTGCTGCTCGGGTCGCAGTACGTCCAGATGGCAACCGCGTTCACGCTGGCCGGACTGGTGTTCTTCGGGCACGTCCACATCTGGCACATCCTGGCGCTGTCCTCGGTCACAGGATTCGCGCAGGCGTTCGGCGGGCCGGCCTACCAGTCATTGATCCCGTCGCTCGTAGACAAGAAAGATCTCCCGAACGCGATCGCGCTCAACTCGATCCAGTTCAATCTCGCGCGCGTATTCGGTCCGCTGCTCGCCGGCGCCGCACTGATGTTCGGCACCGCCGCCTGCTTCGGACTGAATGGCCTTTCGTTCGTCGTCGTGATTGTCGCGCTCATGTCGCTGCACATCACGCACATCCGGCCGGAGAAGAAGCCGATCCTGCAGGAGATGAAAGGCGGGATCGCATACGCGCGCAGCCAGCCGGCGATCATCGCGCTGACGGTGCTTGCGTTCCTGACGACATTTCTCGGATTGCCGCTGTTGACGTTCCTGCCGGTCTTTGCGCGTGAGGTGTTCCACGGCGATGTCGCGCTCTACACGCACATGATGGCGTTCTCCGGCACGGGCGCCGTCGTTGGCGCGCTGGTCGTCGCGTGGCTCGGGCGGCCGAGGGGAATGGGTGTGATGCTGCTCATCGTGCAGGTCGCGTTCGGCGCGCTCGTCGTCGCCTTCGCGCTCTCACGCGTGTGGTGGCTGAGCTGCGCGATCCTGTTTCTTGCCGGCGCGGCACTGATCGTCGTCTTTTCGATGACCGCGTCGCTGGTGCAGTTGATCGTTCCCGATCATCTCCGCGGCCGCGTCGTCAGCATTTACATGGTCGCGTTCCGTGGCGGCATGCCGCTCGGCAGCCTCGCCGGTGGCTATGCGGCAAGCCTCACGAGTGCGCCGCACGTGCTGGCCGTCAACGGCGCGCTGGTCTCGATCGTGGCGTTGTACTTCCTCGTCCGCAGCGACGTCCGGCATCTCTAATCTACGTGCCACGTGACCACGTGCTACGTGCTACGTGCTGGTCGGCATTGATTGTGCGTCCATCCGTGTCGATGGCCGTCAAAACGTACCGAGAACTGCGCTGTTGGCAGCTCGCACACGAACTCCGCGCGGAGGTGGTCGCAATTTGTGCGCGACAGCCGGCGGCGAGACATCTTCGTTTCTGCGACAGTTTTCAAGAGACCGCATCTTCGATTTGTCGGAATCTTGCCGAAGGGTTCAGCAGGTTCAATCCCGCCGAAATCGTCCAGTTCTTTCGGTACGCGCTGGCGTCGATCGCAGAGCTTCAAGATCACTTCGACGACTGCGTCACCCGGCAATTCATCAACGCCGAAGAGTTCGCCCGGCTCCATGACTTATCGGAACACACGAAAGCATCTGCGTTGAACTTCATGAAGCCACACGTGAAGCGCGTAAGCCGTCGCACATAGCACGTAGCAACGTGTTAGGCGCTGACTAGACAGAAGACGCCAACGCGGACACGCCATTACGCCAGCGCACGTCGGACTGCTCCCGCGACGCGACCTCTGAGTCGCGTGACACGCGGCAGTGACTGAAAACGGCCGCGCAGGCGGGTCGGCGCGCAGCTCACGGAGCTGCGCGGTGGCTAATCATCAGGCCGGAGCGGTCGTTTTTCCACGCGAGGAAGCGGGAGCGAGCGGGAGTGGTCCGATGTGCGCTCGCACGATGGCACGGCAACGCCGATCGGACGTCGCACGTCGCACGTCGCAGGTCGCAGTGTCAGGCGCTGACGAGCCAGAAGACGCCGAGCGCGATCGACGAGATCGCCATCGCCGCGCCGGCGGTGCGGCCCAGGCGGGCGACGATACGCGCTGACATGAAGCCGGCAAACGCGACGCCGAAGAGCGACATCGAGAGCAGGATGCCGGCGGCAAACACGACGATCAGGCCGAGCAGGACCGGCAGCGGCGCAACACCAATCCCGAACGGGAGCAGGGTCAAGGCGCGCAGACTGCTGACGGCAAACGCGGCACCGACGAGCGTCGGCAGGTGTGAATGCGCGGCTTCGACCGGGTGATGATCGGGCCGGCCGACGTGCAGGTGCCAGTGCGGCGCCCGCTCATCCGCGTGGATGTGCGTGTGACCGTACACGCGTCCGGCGACGACGCCCCACAAGCCGACGCCGCCCAGCACCACCAGCAGGATGCCGCCGAGCATCTCCCCTGCGCGCTCGAACATGAGCGGCAGCGACCAGCCGAGCGCAACGAGAGCGCCGGCACCGACCGCGAGCAGCAGCGCATGGCCGGCGGCGAACCGGACGGCGACGCCGAGCGCGCGCGCACGCTTGACCGCCGGCGCTTCCGCGCCTGGCCCGAGCGACAGCGCGGCGATCGCCATCAGGTGGTCGGCGCCGAGGCCGTGGAGGAATCCGAGGAGAAGTGCCGACGAGATGAGGATCAGGACGCTACCTCGCGGGCCGCTCGAGTGCGACGGTCCATGCGACTGGGACGTTGACCGGCACATAACAGATCGCGTCATCGCAGGCTTGATATCTCAACGTTCCCTTGATCGTGACCGTTGCGCCCGGGGTGCGCGCCCGGTCGCGCAGCGCCGGCGTCGCCGCCAGCGTGATGTCCTGCGCGATCCGGAACGGCGTGCTGTAAACGAGCTGCGTCTCGTCGAGCACCTTCCGCAACTCGGGCTTCGCAAACTGGACGGCACCGACGGTGATCGCGGGGTCCGCGTCAATCTTCAGGGACACCGGGATGAGCCCCTCGGATGCTGCGCGCGGCGCACTGCTCCGGGCGCCCGGGCTCTTCGGAGCCGGCGCATACACATGCATCGTCCGTTTCGGCGTCACGTCGAGCGCCAGCGTCATCGCGCGCGCCTGGCGCCAGCGGACCAGCCGGGGTCGACGGGACGACGGTCACGTGTTTGGTTTCGATCGGCGCGGCGGCGCCTGCGAAGGCCCCGACCGTCAGCGCCAGACCGACGCACACGGCATGGAAACTCTTGATCATCCTGCCTGCTGATTGTGACACAAGACGGCGGTGCCATCAGTGGCCGGCAACCGGACGAAGATGAACGTCGAACGATGCGGCAAAAAACGGAAAAGGACAGAGCCATTCGGCCCTGCCCTTCCCGTTCCCGCGCTATTTGAACGTCAGTTACGACGCCGCGTCACCTGGTCCCACAGCGTCGCTCCGCCGCCGCCGAGAACCGCGCCGATGAGAGCACCTTTCTTGCCGCCGACCACTGCGCCAACGCCGGCGCCGGCACCGGCCGACGATCCGATGATGACCGCGCTCTTCGTCTTGCTGCGGACTGGCGCGCGCCGCACCGGTCGGTCGTCATATACGACCTGCTGCGCCCGGACCGGCCGAGCAACCGTCGGCGCCGGCGACGAATTGACCGGTATCACTCTCGTGTCGGCGAGTTCACGAGTGTCCTCGACCGCTGCGACCGGCTGGACCACACGAGAAGGCGCCGGACGATAACTGACCGGCGTCTGGGGCACTTGTGCGGACGACTCCGCAGTCGCATAGGCCTGGCCCTGACCCGTCGACACGCATTCGACCTGCGACATTGCCGCCCCGTTCACCAGGACCGGACGAACAAGCGTGCGCTGATTCGGTTCGCACGTCACGACGACCGGCGCTCCCGGCTGCGCCGCCGCCTCCTGCGCGAAAGCTGGACGCGTCGAAAACTGCGTTCCGCCGCACCCGTAGCTGAAAATCAACGCGCCGAGTCCGCCAAGGCCTGCAACGCGACCGATTGCCGATGTCATCTGGTAACCTCTCATTGGCTCACCTCCAACTATCCTCACGGTGGGTATGTTCCAAGCGGGATGCCATCAACAAAGGCGCAAAAACGGCCCAATACTGGGGTTTCTTCGATCTTCGGGATCGCCGGCGGTCTGAAGTGTCCTCGATCGTGGTCAGCCGTGCACACGACGAGGTGCCCGTCGCCCTTGGACGGCAGCGTTAACTTGTGACCCCAAAAGCTTAGGAAACAGAGCTGATTTCGAATGCCGCGGATTCTCGTCGTCGAAGACGACATCGACATTTCGGCGCTGATTGCCCATTACCTCGAAAAGGCCGGGCACGTCGTCGAACGGCTCGCATCGGGATCGAGTGTCATGCCGCGGCTGCGCGCGCAGCCCGCCGACCTCGTCATCCTGGACCTGATGCTGCCCGGCGCCAGCGGCCTCGTCGTCTGCGAGGCGATGCGGGCGGATCCGGTCACCGCGGCGATTCCGGTCATCATGCTGACCGCGCGCGGCGAGGAGGGCGATCGGATCGCCGGTCTCGAGATCGGGGCGGACGATTACGTGACGAAGCCGTTCAGCCCAAAGGAGCTCGTCGCACGCGTCGCCGCCCGTCTGCGGCGGGTTGGACCGGCGGGAGCGGGAACGTCGGGTAAGCCGGAGACCGCAATCGCGCACTACGGCGGCATTTCAATCGATGCCGACCGGCATGTGGTGACGCTTGACGGCGCCGAAGTCAAGCTCACGGCCAAGGAGTTCCTGCTGCTGCAGTATCTGGTCACGCACCGCGGCCGTGTGCTCTCGCGTGACCTCCTGCTCACCGATGTGTGGGGCTATCAGTACACCGGCGGGACGCGGACCGTCGACGTCCACATCCGACGGCTGCGTGAAAAGCTGCCCGTCCTGAATGCCGCGATCGAAACGGTGAAACAGTTTGGCTACAAACTGAAGTCGTGACCATCTTGCACGCTCACTCCGCACCCGCCAGCCTTCGATGACCTTCCGAACGCGGCTGTTCCTCAGCTCCCTGCTCGCTGCGGCCGTGACAGTGATTGTCGCCACGGTCCTGGTGTCGTGGTCGGTGCGGCGAACCCTGAGCGAGCGGATCGAACAGGGCCTGATCAACGAGGCGCGACTCGCGGCCGAGACCCTGTCGCACCGTCAGGCGGCCACGCCCATTGAGCTCGACGCCGAGGCCGATTCGATCGGCCGGCTGGTGTCGGCGCGGGTGACATTCATCGCCGCGGACGGCACGGTGGTCGGCGACTCGGAGCTGACAGCCGAGGAGCTCCGCACGCTCGAGAACCATTCCGGACGGCCCGAAGTCCAGCAGGCGTTGACGACAGGGGTCGGCATCGCACGCCGTCACAGCACCACCCTCGGCACCGACCTGTTGTACGTCGCCGTGCCGGTGCGCAGCCCGGGCGCTCCGGGCCTTGCCCTCGTGCGGCTTGCACTGCCGCTGACGGAGATCGCGGAGCAGCTGTCGGCGGTGCGGCGGTACGCGCTCATCGGCATGGTCGCAGGGCTCCTGGTGGCGATGGCGCTGTCGTGGGCCGCATCGGCGCTGGTGAGCCGTCGGGTGCGTGCGATCGCGGCAGCGGCGGAACGGTATGCGACGGGAGACTTCACCCAGCCGGTGCGCGACTACGGCGCCGACGAGCTTGGGACAGTCGCACGCGTCCTTGACGACTCCATCCGTGAGATCGCGAACCGCGCCGCGCAGCGCGATGCCGAGGGTGCGCGGATGGAAGCCATCCTCAGCGGCATGATCGAAGGGGTCCTGGTCGTCAACGAACAGGGACGCCTGCAACTCGTGAACGCGGCAGCCCGGCGCATGCTCAAACTGCATGAGCCGCCGGAGGGACGGCACTACCTCGAAATCGTCCGGCATCCCGACATCGCCCGCCAGATCGGGGCGGCCCTTGACGGGAAGACCAGTGAAGGGCTCGAACTCACGCTCGCTCAGCAACCCGGGATGACGTTCCTGGCGCGTTCCGCGCCCGTGCACTCCTCTGCCGCCCGCGGCGCGGTGCTCGTCCTCCACGACATCACCCCGTTGCGACAGGCCGATCAGATCAGACGTGACTTCGTCGCCAACGTGTCACACGAACTGCGGACACCGCTCACCGCGGTCCGCGGCTACGTGGAAGCGCTCCTCGATGGCGGCTCCGATGCCGCCGACGTGCAGCGGTTCCTCGAAACCATCGCCCGGCACACGCTTCGAATGGAGCGTCTCGTCCGCGACCTGCTGCGACTCGCCAGGCTCGACGCCGGACAGGATCCGGTGGATCGCGTGCCCTGCGCGATCGATACGCTCTTCTCCGCTGTCGCCGCCGACCTCTCGGGACCGATCACTGAACGGCGGCAGCAGATCGTCCGGAATATCGCCGCGGGTGCTGAAGCGGTCAACGCCGATCCCGTGAAAGTCCATGATGCGCTGCGGAATCTGCTCGAGAACGCGACCAACTACTCGCCCGAGGCAGCGACGATTTCGATGAGCGCCGAACGCCGCGGCGACTCGATCGTCCTGACCGTCGCGGATTCCGGTCCGGGTATTCCACCGGCGGATCTTCCGCGTGTGTTCGAGCGTTTCTATCGCGTCGACAAGGCGCGCGCGCGCGGCACGCGGGATCCCGGGGGCACCGGACTCGGGCTGGCGATTGCCAAGCACCTGATCGAGCTGCAGGGTGGGCACATCACCGCGGCGAACAGGCCCGGCGGTGGGGCAACGTTTGCGATCGAACTTCCGTCGGTGTGACGCGAACGCTTACCGCACACCGGTCAGCGAGAAGATGAAGTACAGCGAGGCGCCGATCGCCGCGGCAGCCGGGATGGTGAGTATCCACGCCCACACAATCTGACCGGCCACACCCCAGCGCACCGCGGACAACCGCCGGGTCGCGCCGACACCGACGATGGCGCCGGTGATCGTGTGCGTGGTGCTGATCCCGACACCAAAATGCGTGGCAGTGAAGATGGCCACTGCGGCGCCGGTTTCGGCCGCGAAGCCCCCCATGGGCGTGAGCTTGGTAATCTTCGTCCCCATGGTGTGGATGATGCGCCAGCCACCGGTCAGAGTGCCGGCGGCGATTGCCGTATAGGCGGCCATCTCGACCCAGAACGGAATCGGCAACTGGCCGTTGACCATGTTGATATAGCCTCCCGTCACGAGCGCACCGGCAATAATCCCCATCGTCTTCTGCGCGTCGTTGGCGCCGTGCATGAGGCTGAACGCCGCCGCCGACAACAGCTGGAAGCGGCGGAACCATTTGTCGACTCGTCCCGGCGACATCCTCCGGAACGTCCAGAAGATTGCGGTCATGAGCGTGAGCCCGACGAGCAGTCCGATTAGCGGGGACAGGACAATGAAGATGAGGGTCTTGGTCCAGCCCGAGACAATGATCGACGACCACCCCGCCTTGGCGACAGCCGCGCCGGCATAGCCGCCGAACAGCGCATGCGACGAACTGGTCGGAAGACCGTAGTACCAGGTGATCAGGTCCCAGATAATCGCGCCGAGCAGACCTGCGTAGATGACCGTGAACGTCACGACCGTCAGATCGATCATCCCGGACCCGACGGTCTTGGCCACGGCCGTCCCGGCCAGAAACGCGGCGGCGAAGTTGAAGAACGCCGCCCATATGACGGCCTTGCCGGGCGAGAGCACTCGCGTCGACACGACCGTCGCGATTGAGTTGGCCGAGTCGTGGAAGCCGTTGATGTAGTCGAACGTGAGCGCGACCAGGATCAGCCCGACTATCGGCAGGAGGTTGGTGTCCATCCGCTCAGGCGTGCTTGACGACGACGCCTTCGAGAACGTTGGCGACGTCCTCGCAACGATCCGTTGCGTCCTCCAGGAAGTCGAGGATCTCCTTCCACTTCATGATCTGGATCGGGTCGCGCTCCTCGTTCGAACAGGGTCCGGACGGCCGACTGGTGGGCGCGGTCGGCCTCGTTCTCGAGCCGGTTGATTTCAACGGCAGGTTCAGCCACGCCCTTCTTGCGTTCGAGCGCCTTCACGGCGAGGACGAGCTGTTCGGCGCACGCCGACGAATGATGCGGGCGAGGTCGCGGGCATCCTGGCGGACGACTGAGATCTGATAGAGACGGACGAGCGCTGCGGTCGCATCGATGGCATCCATCACGTCGTCGAGCGAGCGCGCGAGCGCAAAGATGTCCTCGCGATCGAGCGGCGTGACGAACGTGCGATGCAGGCGCTGGATGATCTCGTGGGTCAGGAAGTCGCACTTGTGCTCGACTTCCTTGATCTCGTCGGCCTTGTCCCACAGCGGGCGTTCGGGCGAGAGCATCTCGTCGAGAAGGACGGCGCCGTGCTTGATCTCCTCCGCCATGGCGACGAAATCATCGTAGAACCGCTCTTCTTTCGGAATCAGTCTGAACGCCACAACATCCCCCGGCCGGAATCTTAGCAGATTCCACTCACACGCCGGCTTGGCCGCAGGACACCGGACCATGTCCTGCGGTCCTCCGCGAACGAATGCGGCAAGAGCGCCGCCTGGCCCTGTATCTTTGAAGCGACAGGAAGGCGCCTGACGCGCCGACCGCGGGGGAGACCGAGCGATTTGACACCAGGATTGCTGAAATGGACGCAAACGGCCCTGGTCGCGGCGTTGTTGACCCCGGTGCCCTGCAGCGCGCAAGCGGCCCCGGGTTCGCCGTCCGGCCAGCCCGCAGCCGACGACACGCCCGCGGTCAAAGTCGGCGGTACGCTGTTCGCGGATTACACCGTCGTCCAGGCGCCTGAAATCACGGATGCGGACGGGAACACCGTCGTCGCGAATGCCTTCAATGTTGGCAGGGCCTATATCAATGTCACCGGCAGGATCTCTCACCTCATCAGCTTCCGCATCACACCTGACATCTTCAGAGAGGCCGGTCCCGGGAGCTCGCTGAACGGCAGTTACGTCTTCCGTCTCAAGTACGGCTACGCCCAGTTCAACCTCGGGCAGTCGTCAGCGGCGCCGAACGGCACGTGGGTTCGCCTCGGACTCCAGCAGACGCCGTGGGTCGACTTCATCGAACCGATCTATCGCTACCGCTTCCAGGGCATGACGTTCGAGGATCGCGAAGGCTTTTCGTCCTCGTCGGACGCTGGCGTGGGTTTCCATACCAACCTGCCGGGCGATCGCGGTGATCTCGAAGCCGGCATTTACAACGGCGAGACCTACGCGCGCCCGGAAGTCAACGATCAGAAAGCGCTGATGGTCCGCGGCACATTTCGTCCGTTCGTGACGCACGCGGTCCTGCACGGCCTCAGGGCCAGCGGGTTTTACGACAAAGACGCATACGTCCACGACGCCGATCGCACCCGCGGGATCGTCGCGCTGACGTTCGAGCACAAGCATCTCAACGCCGCATTCGATCACCTCTGGGCGACGGATCAGCCGTTGCGGACGACACCCGCCGTCCATGCTCGCGGGTACACGATGTGGGCGACCCCGCGCGCGTCGAATGGCTGGGAGGGGCTCATCAGGTTCGACCACCTGCAGTCGACTGGTGACGCGCCCGGGACGCGCAACCGCACGCTCGGCGGGATCGCCTACTGGTTCCCGCACCAGGGCACTGTCGCGGCGGCCCTTCTGCTCGACGCGGAAGTGCTGCGCTCCAGCAACTTTGCGATCAACCCGCCGACGCAACGCCGCTTCGCGCTGCATGCACTGGTGAACTTCTGATCGGCAGCACCGGCAGATTGCTGCGGGCCCGGCACGGCCGTCCTGTTTTCCGACACGCCTTCGAACGCAACGAGAACACTTCGGAGCTCTGCGGAAAGAATGCCGTCGACGGCAGTGACGCCGACGTAACAACGACGTAACAAACCCTCGCTCACTCCTGTCCGTGGCGCCGGGCTGGGACGGTCCTCGAACGTACATCTGTTGCGTGTCGGTCGAGCCCTCGAGTCGCAACACCCGTGGTTGACGATTTAACACGGCCGTGACATGCGCGTCACGTCGCGATCACACGTGCCTCCTACTGTGAGGGTGCCACGTGACACCACGTCGCGTCCGTCGATTAATCGCAAGAGGGAGACATGAATCTGAAGAAGACCATTGCCGCACTCCTGGCGCTCGGCCTGATGCTGGCGAGCCCGATGACCGCCGCCGCGCAGGGTGGCCTGGCGAAACTCGCGGGCACTGCACGCGATCAGAGCGGGGCCGCCGTGCCCGGAGCGACTCTGACGGTAAAGAACGAGAAGACTGGTGAAGAACGCGTCGCCACTGCGGACGTGCAGGGTGGCTTTACCATTTCCAACCTGCGACCCTCGACATACACCGTCACCGCGACATTCGGCGCCTTCGCCCCCACCCAGTACACCGGCATCCTCCTCCAGGCCGGCCAGGACCTGACGCTCGACATGGAGCTGCAGCCCGCCGGCCACAGCGAATCGGTCAGCGTCGTCGGCGATGCGCCGTCGATCGATCTGAGCTCGGCGCGCATGGGCGTGAACGTCAATCAGCGGGAAGTCGATGATTTGCCGATCAACGGCCGGCAGATGTCGCAGCTGTATCTCCAGGCGCCGGGGGCGCTCAACAGCGGCACCGGAACGTTCAGCGACATCCGCTTCAGCGGGCGCGCCGTCGAGCAGAACATGATTCGCTTCGATGGCATCGAGGCGACGGCGATCATCGATGCCGCGCCGGGCAATCTGAACGGAGAGATCCCGTCGCCGTTCAAGCTGCAGTCGAGCCTGGAGAACGTGCAGGAGTTCCGGGTCGATTCGAGCAGCTATCCGGCCGAATACGGAACCGGGACCGGCGGGCAGATCTCGGTGGTCACGAAGTCCGGCGGCAATACCGTGCACGGCTCGACGTTCTACTATGTTCGCGACGACAAGTTCGATTCCAAGAACGCATTCGACCTCCAGAAGAGCCCGCTGTCACTGAAGCAGTTCGGCGGCTCCGCCGGTGGGCCGATCGCGAAAAACCGCGCCTTCTTCTTCGGCAGCTACGAAGGCTACCGGCTGGAATCCGGCATCAACTTTATCGAAGGCGTGCCGAGCGCGGCGGCGTTCCAGCGGGCTGTTCCCGCGATTCAGCCGCTGTTCGACGCGTTCCGCGCGCCCGGTGCGGTGGTGCTGCCGGGTGCGTCTGCAAACCCTGACTACGACATCCTGCAACTGCAGTCGACGGCAAACGTCCGCGAGAATTCACCTGGCCGCGAGAGCCGACGTGAAGCTCTCCACCAACTGGACGATGTACGGGCGGTACTTTCGCGACGACGGCCGGAACGACCAGCCCGAAGGCGTCACTGGCCGACGCGCCCTGACCACGGCAAAACCGGCGAACGGCGTTGTCGTCCTCCAGGGCGTCCTGACACCGCAGATGATCAACGAAGCCAAGATCGGGTACAACACGTCGCCCACCCAGGTCAGCGGGTTGGCGCCAGTCGTCAACGGCATCGATCTCTCCAACATCACGTTGAACATCAGCGGCAGCGTCGCGAATACCGGCATCGCCGGCCAGGGCGCATCTTCGGGCATCGCGATTCCCGGCGGACTTCTGCGCCAGAACAGCGCCACGAACGGTCGCGGCGCGCCGTACAATCCCTACTCGCTCTCGTTCATCGACAATCTCACGTGGAACACCGGCGGGCACACCGTCAAGATCGGCGGCGAGTACCGCATGATCCGGATGGAGACCGATCGGCTCGGCGGCACCACCTACACGTGGTCCAACCTGAACGACTTTCTCTCGAACACGCTCCAGCAGACCGCGTACCTCAGCGATTTGAGCGACCCGAGCCCGTTCAACGACGGCGCAACCGGGCCCCGGCACACCGAGCAGGAATACGCCATCGGCTACGTCCAGGACGAATGGAAGGCCGGGTTCGAACTTCACTCTGAACTACGGCGTCCGCTATGACTACTACACGCCGCTGACCGAGAGAAACGACCTCCTGGTCAAGTTCGATCCTGAGCAGGGCATCATCCTGCCCTCGTCGACGACGCCGTTCCGCACGGCGAAGAACAACTTCCAGCCACGCGTGTCGGCGACCTGGACACCCGGGACATCCAACAAGACGGTTCTCCGCGGCGGCTTCGGCCTGCTCGTCGGACCGGGCCAGACCGAAGATCAGATCCAGCCGGTCGAAAGCGACCGGATCTCGAGCACGGTCAGCGGTGGAGCGTTCCCGGCGAATATCGCCGCGCTCAGCGCAAACTTCCTGACCAACCCGCTCAACCGCGGCTACCAGCCACGCGCCTACACCTCGTCCTACCTGGTCCCCGAGCGCGTGTGGCAGTACACCGCATCGCTGCAGCGCGAGCTGCCGGCGGGGCTCGTCGCCACCGCCGCCTACGTCGGCAGCCAGGGCCGGAACCTGTTTCTCCGCAGCATCGCCAATCGGATTGTCGACGTGCGGACGAATCCAAATCCGACAGCCGCCGCGATCGTCATCCGCCAGTTTGACATCATCAATGCGGACGGCTCGATTTCGCGCCCCTACGCGGAAGTGGATACGAAGACCAGCGGCGGCGACGACAGCTACAACGCGATGCAGCTGTCGCTGGCGCGCCGTTTCAACAGCGGGCTGACGCTCAATTCCCAGTACACGCTGTCGCGCAGCTACGGCACCACGGCCGGTTCGAACGAGGCGCTCACGGCAGCCAACAATGCGGTAACGCTGGCCGACTACGAGTACGAGCGCGGATACAACCGCTTCGACGTTCGCCACACGTATAACGTCAGCGCGCTCTACTCGCTGCCGGTCGGCAAGGGACGCAAGTGGCTGTCGAACGCCGGTGGCTTCCAGCAGGCACTGCTCGGCGGGTGGGACGTTGGCACCATCCTCAACGGACGCAGCGGCGTGCCACTCGATGTCCGAGTCACCCGAAACGACGTCGTGTATCGCGATGCCGTCGGCAACGTGTTGGGCAGTCCCTGCGCCACCTGCACGGCCGTGATCAACACGCCGGGCGGGGGTGCCTCACGCGGCGTGCGCCGGCCCAACCTGGTACCGGGGGTGGATCCGTACTTGAAGAACGGGCTCCAGTGGCTGAACCCCGCGGCGTTTTCGATTCCAGCGCCAGGTGAATTCGGCAATCTGAAGCGCGACGCGCTGCGCGGGCCGTCGTTCGCGCAGGTCGACCTGGTGGTGGCAAAGCGATTCGGCATCAGTCCCTCTGGCGCCAACATCGAGCTGCGCGGTGAGGTGTTCAACGTGCTGAACCACACCAACTACGACGTCCCGCCGGCAACGCTGCCGAACGCACTCGGAACGGGCACGAACCAGTTGCAGCCGGATCAGCCGTTCACCGCCGCCGCTGCGGGTTCGACCTTCGGAAAGCTGCGCAGCACCGTCGGGACGACGGTGGGCATGGGCACCAACCGGCAGGCACAATTCGCGCTGCGCGTGAACTTCTAGTCACCGAGCGAGGGGGAGCCACCAGGTTCCCCCTCGCGTCAGTCGCGCCCTCCATTTGTTAACCGGTACGTAACATTCCTGTTACGCCGCGATCACTTTGCCCTTCTACTCTCATACAGACGAGCGACACGGGTCCCCTGGCGTGCTGTTAACACGTCCGAAACACCGCCGTGATGCGGCGGAAACCTGGGGACATTATCGTCAACAAGGAGAGCAGATTGAATCGACGACTGACGACTGTTTCGCGCTGCGCTGCTGGTATGTGCGCTGGCACCACTCCCCTGCGCCGCGCAGGTGACGGCGGCCGCGGGCTATACCCCTCCCGACGACACGCCTTCGGTGAAGGTGGGTGCGACCCTGTTCGTGGATTACACCGTCGTCGACACGCCGAAGATCAAGGACGCCGACGGCAACGAAGTCACGGCGAACGCGTTCAATGTCGGCCGCGCCTATATCAACGTCACCGGCAACATCTCGCACCTGCTCGCCTTTCGCATTACGCCGGACATCGCCCGCGAGATCGGCGTCGGCAGTTCGTTGAACGGCAGCTACACCTTCCGCCTCAAGTACGCCTACGCGCAATTCAACCTGGACGACTGGATCAACCCGGGTCGCACCGGCACGTGGACGCGCCTGGGCATGCAACAGACGCCATGGGTGGACTTCATGGAATCGGTCTATCGCTACCGCTTCCAGGGCCCGGTCTTCGAGGACCGGGAAGGATTCCTGTCCTCCTCCGATATCGGTGTGTCGTTCCATACCAACTTCCCAGGCAACTACGGCGACGTGCATGGCGGCGTCTACAACGGAGAGACGTACGCGCGACCTGAGTTGAACAACGAAAAGGGCTTCATGGTCCGCGGCACGTTTCGGCCGCTGCACATGCACGAGGTGCTGCGCGGATTGAGGCTCAGCGGGTTCTATGACGACGATGCGTATCTCAAGGACTCGGAGCGGAAGCGCGCCATTGTCGCGGTGACGTTCGAGCACAAGTATCTGAACGCCGCGTTCTCCTATCTCGATACGCAGGACCGCACGACCGCGACCAAGAGCGCCGTCGACGCGCACGGGTACTCGGTATGGGCGACGCCGCGCAGCACCAAAGGGTGGGAAGGATTGGTGCGGTTCGATCATCTCGAGCCGAACGAGGACATCAGCGGCACGCGCGACCGGCTCATCGCCGGGATCGCGTACTGGTTCCCGCACCAGGGCACCGTTTCGGGCGCCCTGCTCCTCAACGTCGACCAGACCAAGTTCCATGATTTCGTCGTCAGTCAGCCGACGCAGACGCGGATCGGACTCAACGCCCTGGTGAATTTCTAAGTCGTCATGACGAGAGATCGACTCAATCCAACAAGGACAAGCGCACATATGAAGCTTCAGTGGAAACAGCTCATCACCGCCGTCATCGTCGCCATCGCAGGAGCGGCTCTGGCGGCCCAGAACACGCAAATCAATGGCGCCGGCGCCACTTTCCCCTACCCGATCTATTCGAAGTGGTTCTCCGAGTACAACAAGCTGCATCCCACGGTACAGATCAATTACCAGTCGATCGGCTCTGGCGGCGGCATTCGGCAGGTCACCAACCGGACCGTGTTCTTCGGCGCGACCGACGGTCCGATGACGCAGGATCAGCTGCTCGCCGCGCCGGGAAAGATCCTGCACTTCCCGACCGTGCTCGGCGCCGACGTGCCGGTCTACAACCTTCCGGGTGTCTCGGCCGAGTTGAAGTTCACCGGTCCGCTGCTCGCCGACATCTTCCTCGGCAAGGTTACGAAGTGGAATGACGCTCAGATCGCCAAGAGCAATCCGGGCGTCAATCTGCCCGCGACGGACATCACCGTCGTCCACCGCTCGGACGGCTCCGGCACTACCTACATCTGGGTCGATTACCTGTCGAAGGTCTCGCCGGAATGGAAGAGCAAGGTCGGCGTCGCCACGTCCGTGAACTGGCCCGTCGGCGTCGGCGGCAAAGGCAACGAAGGAGTCGCCGGTCTCGTCCAGCAGACACCCGGGTCAATCGGCTACGTCGAACTGATCTATGCGCTTCAGAACAAGATCAGTTACGGCGCGGTGCAGAATGCGGCCGGTGAGTTCCTGAAGGCAAGTGAAGCAGGCGTGACCAAGGCCGCGGACAGTGCGGCGTCGAAGATGCCCGCTGACTTCCGAGTGTCGATCACCAACGCCCCGGGCGCGGGTGTGTATCCGATCTCGTCCTTCACCTGGCTGCTCCTCTACGAGAGCCCGCAGGACAAGGCGCAGGGGAAGATCATGGTCGACTTCATGAAATGGGCGCTGACCGACGGACAGGCGTTCGCGTCGCAGCTCGGATACGCACCTCTGCCGAAGAATGTCGTCGAGATGGAAATGCAGGCGCTCGCGAAGATCAAGTTGTAGCCGGGTCGAAGCCGGAAGGAATCGATGGCAACTTCCCACGAGCGCACCCGTCGTGACGACCTCTGGTTCCGTCTCGGGACGGGTGCGTTTGCTCTCGTTCTCGTTCTCATCGTCGTCGGTATCGGCGTTGAACTCCTGCGCCAGTCACACCTGTCGATTGCCCGGTTCGGATGGCAGTTCTGGCAGACCGATACCTGGGACCCTGTCTCGGCGGAATTCGGAGCCCGCCCGTTCATCTGGGGCACGCTGTACTCCTCGACACTGGCGCTGATCATTTCGACCCCGATCGCGCTCGGGATTGCGATTTTCACGTCGGAGATCGCTCCGGAGTGGATGCGACGACCGCTGGTCTTCCTGACCGAGCTCCTCGCCGCCATCCCTTCGATCGTCTACGGTCTGTGGGGCATCTTCGTCCTGGTGCCGCTGGTGCGGCAACTCGAAATGAACACGCCGGCGTGGCTGAAGGCAGTGCCGCTCTTCAGCGGGCCGCCGCTCGGAGTCGGGATGCTGTCGGCCGCCCTGATCCTGTCGATCATGGTCATTCCGTTCACCTCCTCGGTGGCGAGGGAAGTGTTGAAGACCGTGCCGCAGGCCCAGCGTGAGGGCGCGTATGCGCTCGGGGCGACGCGGTGGGAGGCAATCCGGATGGCGCTCTTCTACGCGCGTACCGGCATCATCGGCGCCATCATGCTCGGGTTCGGGCGCGCGCTCGGCGAAACGATGGCGGTGACGATGGTCATCGGCAACAATCCGCAGATCACGACGTCGCTCTTTGCGCCGCAGTACACGATGGCCGCGGTGATTGCCAACGAGTTCACGGAAGCGACCGACGACATCTATCTCAGCGCGCTGGTGGAAATCGGGCTGGTGCTGTTCGTGATGACGCTCATCATCAACATGTTGTCGCGGCTGCTCATCTGGAGCATGAGCCGGGCGAAACAGCCGAAGAAGATCCCGCGTGTCGGGCTGCGGGCGGCGGCGTGATGCGCGACACCTGGCGGCTGTGGCTGTCGCACACGATTGTGGCCCTCTCGGGCGCATCCGTCGTGCTCGCGCTGGTGCCGCTCGCCTTCGTCCTCTTCTACGTCGTGTCGCAGGGCATTTCCGCCCTGAACCTGAACTTCTTCACGCACATGCCCGCGCCGGTCGGGGAAACCGGCGGCGGCATGGTGAATGCCATGTTCGGCTCGTTGATGGTGACGGGAATCGGTGCGCTGTTCGCGATTCCGATCGGCGTGGTCAGCGGCGTCTACGCTTCCGAGTACCGCGGCTCGCGTTTCGCCGCCGTGGTCCGTTTTGCCGCCGACACGCTCAACGGCGTACCGTCCATCGTGATCGGGGTGTTCGTCTACGGCATCGCCGTGCTGCCCTTCCGACAGTTTTCAGCACTCGCGGGGGGGCTCGCACTGGGGGTCATGATGCTGCCTCTCATCATGCGGACGACCGAGGAGCTGCTGCTGCTCGTTCCGTCGACGCTCCGTGAAGGCGCGCTGGCGCTGGGTGCCACCCGGGCGAGAGCGGTCTTCACGGTCGTCGTCCCCGCGGCGCTGCCGGGGATCATGACCGGAATCCTGCTGGCGCTCGCACGGATCGCCGGCGAAACGGCGCCCCTCCTTTTCACGTCATTCAACAATCGGTTCTGGTCGCACGATCTTCGGCAACCGATTGCGACATTGACGGTCCAGATCTTCACGTACGCGATCGCGCCGTACCAGGACTGGCACCGCCAGGCGTGGGCTGGCGCCCTCGTACTGGTAACCGTCGTCCTGCTCTGCTCCCTGGTGGCACGGGTTGCCACCGCCAGGCTGGAACGGCTGCAGCGAGGCACGTAGCCCGCACGCTCGAGCAACTCGCGCGTCTCAGCTCTCCTGGTCCGCCGGATCGATGCACTCCTCGATCATCTCGGTAGCCTTCTCCATTTCTGCCTGCACTCTGTCGAGCTTGGCAGTGTCGAGCGCCTCGGTCGTCCCGACGTCTTCCTTGATCTCTTCGAGCGTGACCGACATGTCGTCCAGGTTGTCGGCGATCCGATCGAGCTTTCGTGATGTGTCCATAAGCCTTCCTGAGCTCGCGTAAATTGGCGCGGCGGGGGTGGAGCGACTGAACGCGGATGTTCGACGGCCGGAGTGCGAATGTACGTGTTCGGCAGCCGACTCTTCAAGCTGGGCGGCGGGAGTAGACGCAAAATTTACAATGCCGATACAACGGAGGACTTGCTGCGGGTTGGCGACGGATGGAGAGGGTGCAGGAGGAGCGGGTTTGGAGTTCCCTCCCGGGGCTCAGTGCCGTGGTATACCCACGTGCACTGGAGAGAGTGTGACAGCCCGTCGCGACGACAGTGTGTCTTGCCCTTGACGGAATCGTAAATTCCGAGTGTCTAGCGACGGCGTAACCCACAATTAACCCACGCGTCACGAGCGCGAAATGCAGGGCCTGTACGCTGACCTGAATGAGTCGTCACCATCGCGTCCTCGTCGTCGAGGACGAGCAGGATATCGCGCTGCTCATCAAGCATGCGCTCGAGCGATCGGGCGACGCACAGGTCGAGATCGTCGCGAGCGGCGACGAAGCGCTTCGCGCCGCGGCGCAATCACAACCCGACCTGCTGATTCTGGACTTGAACCTGCCCGTCCTGAGCGGGACGGAGGTCTGCCGCGTCCTGAGGGCGCAGCCGGCAACAGCTCAGATCCCGATCATCATGCTGACCGCACGCACGTCCGAAGCGGATCGCGTGGCGGGGCTGGATCTGGGAGCCGACGACTACATCACCAAGCCGTTCAGCCTTCGTGAGCTCGCGGCGAGGGTCAGGGCGGTGCTGCGGCGGCGCCAGGGAGCGGCTGCACCGGAAGGCAGCGTCTACAGGGGGACGCACCTGGACGCTGACTTCGACGCGGTGGCGGTGAGCGTCGACACTCATCCGGTCAAGCTGACACGGCGGGAGTTCGAGCTGCTTCGCTTTCTCGTGCAGAACCGCAACCGGGTCCTCTCACGCGAGCGCCTGCTCGAAAGGGTCTGGGGCTACGAGCACTTCATCGAGACCCGTTCGGTCGACGTTCACGTCGGCCGGCTGCGCGCCAAGCTCGGCGTCGTCGGACAGCAGATCGAAACCGTGGTTGGACTCGGCTACCGGTTCATCGAATAGCGCGACGACCGATCACCACGACAGCGCGCGTTCGGTCCATCCGCCATCTTCGAGGTCCGAGACCTCACGCACCAGGCCGAGGAGTGCGCGTTCGACGCGGTGCCAGTCGGTGTACTGCACGCGACGGACGACGGTGCTGTCCTGTTCGACGCGAACCTCCCACCCCTCGACGCTCTCATCGATGGTGAAGCGCCGCGTGTGGCCGCCATTGGTCAGCTCTTTGGCAAACATTCGTTCGTTCTCCGGTGGAATGACGATCTTGTACCGTCGGTCGAGCGGGAGCATGTAAACAGTGTGTAAACAGATCGTAACTGCCGGCGGGCGCTGAACTTACAACGCGTTTACGCGGTTGAGTCATGGCGGTCATCTGCGGATCGTACAACTCGGGTCATGTCCTACAACGTCACGCTCGGATGCAGCTGCCGCGTGTATGTGTCGGTCGATCCGCGCACCGAGGTCGCGCACACGCGCGTCATCGAATCGCGCGGCGAGGCATGCCGCGACCGGCACCACGACATTGGCACGCGTCTCCGTCTCTGGGAGATGCTGCCCGACGAGCGATCGCAGCCGCCAGTCGTCGAGCACGTCCGCGGCTGATCGTCAAGCCAGCGGTCTGCCGGAGGCGACGGTGTGGCCTGTCCTCGTCCGTTGTGCTGTGCATCTCGGAGCGCGGCGCCCGACTGGCAAGGCGCGGGACGACCGAGAATGCCAGGAGTATTGAAGGAGGCGCAACGCCGCCCAGCCGGGATGTCCCGCCCGAAAGGCGCCGTACAAATGACGGGGACAGGCCACTAGAATGTACGGATGAACGACGTGCTCACGATCATCCTCGGCGGCGGCCGAGGTACGCGATTGTTCCCGCTCACCCACACGCGGTCGAAGCCGGCGGTGCCGCTCGGCGGCAAGTACCGGCTCATCGACATCCCGATCAGCAATTGTCTGCACGCCGGACTCAAGCGGATCTTCGTGCTGACGCAGTTCAACTCCGCGTCGCTCAACCGCCACGTCGCGCAGACCTATCGGCTCGACGTGTTCTCGGACGGGTTCGTCGAAGTTCTCGCCGCGGAACAGACCCCCGAGAGCAATGACTGGTTCCAGGGAACAGCCGACGCGGTGCGCCAGGCGGCGCGCCACTTCGCCGCGCTACGACGCCGAGTACTACCTGATCCTCGCCGGCGATCATCTCTACCGCATGGATTTCTGCGAGATGATCGAGGCGCACATCGAGAGCCGCGCCGACATCACCATCGCGGCGCAGCCGGTGTCGCCCGAGGACGCGACCGGGATGGGCATCTTCCGCTTCGACGACGGCGGCCAGATCGTCGGATTCGAAGAGAAGCCGGACGATGCGCGGCTCGCCTCGATCGGCAGCAGCATCCCGCGCGGTTCAACTGCCGGCGGGGTCACCGCTGACAAGCCGTTCGTGGCATCGATGGGGATCTACGTGTTCTCGCGCGAGGTCCTGCTCGAGATCCTCCAGCAGCCGGGCGTGGACTTCGGCCGGGAGATCATTCCGGACGCGCTCGGCAATCACCACGTGAACCCGTACATCTTCCGCGGCTACTGGGCGGACGTCGGCACGATCGAGGCGTTCTACGACGCGAACATCCAGCTCACGCGCCGCGGCGCGCCGTTCAACTTCTTTCACCCGCGCTGGCCGATCTACACCCACCCGCGATTCATCCCGGGGACGCGGGCATACTGCGTGCCGGATCGATGCGTCGATCGTCGCCGAAGGAAGTTACCTCGACCACTGCGAGATCTCGGAGTCGGTGGTCGGCATCCGCACCCACGTCAACGCCGGCGCGCGCATCACGCGGTCGGTACTGCTCGGAGCGGATTCGTACGAGGAGGAGGTCGGCAACACGGTCCCGCTCGGCATCGGCCGCGACGTCGTGCTCGACCGCGTGATCGTCGACAAGAACGCACGCATCGCGGACGGCGTGCGGCTGGTCAACGAGGCCGGAGTCGACGAGGCCGACGGCGATGGCTACTACATCCGGAACGGCATCATCATCGTTCCCAAGGGCGCCGTCGTGAGGTCTGGCGTGACGGTGTGAAGCGCACCGTACGACGCTCGATTCGTCCCGCCACTCATCACCCGTCCCGCCACTCGTCCACGCCGCCGTCACCGGCTTCATCACCAGTCCCGCCACTGGTCCACATCGTCGTCACCCGGTTCATCCCTGAACTGTCGCGGCCGTTCCACTCCGCGCAACTCTAAACCTCTCAACAGACTGCGCCGTCTAAGCTCCCCGAGTTGGCGGTGGAGGCCGCCGGCTCGCCGACGCCGGACGAGAGGCCCACCCGTACACGGAGGCCGAGATGCACAGTCTCTCTGTTCTCTTGCTCTCGCTGATCGTCAACGGCGCGCCGATCCGATGCGACGGCGGCACGGCCCGGCGACACCATTCGACAAGACCGACGTGCGCGCGATGATGACGTCGGACCACCGCCATCTCCGCGCCGTCGACAAACGCGTGAGCGATGCGATCGCCGACGGACTCGGACGATCCGCGACGTTCGCGAACCTCGTGGTCGCGCTCGATCGCTCGGACGTGATCGTCTACATCGAGACGTCGCGGACGATGCCGTCGACGCTCGCCGGACGGATGCTCATCGTCGCCGGCCCGGCGAATCAGCGCTACCTTCGGATCCAGATCTCGGCGGCGCCGCGCGGGGTTGAACTCATCGCGCTCATCGCTCACGAGCTCCAGCACGCCCTCGAGGTCGCGGCGTCCCCGGACGTGCGCGACGAGAAGTCGCTCATCACGCTGTATCAGGCGATTGGGCACGGCACTCGAGGACAGCACAAGTACGACACGATCGCGGCACAGGATGCCGGCCGGCAGGTGCGAACGGAACTGATCGGATAGGAGCGGCGGCGCTCAGCGCACGGATCTGAGCATGCGGGGCGGAACGAACCAGCGCAGCTGACCGGTGCCCTTCGGCGGGAAGATGTCGAAGTCGATGCGGCAGATGCCGCCCTTCTTGAACTCCAGCGGTACGCGCGCGCCGATCAACCGTGCCGCCAGCTCGCCGATGTTCGGCTCGTGCCCGACGAGCGCGATGCGGCCCTTCGCGCATGTGCCGCCCCAGCTCCTGCATCACGGCGGCCGGCGTGCCCGCCGGTGCGAGCGAGTCGCTGGTCGTGACCGCCGGTTTGGACTTGAGGCACTCGGCGAGGACATCCGCCGTCTGCTTCGTGCGCAGCAGCGGGCTCGCGATGATGTGATCGAAGGCGATGTCGAGTGCGTCGAGCGCCCGGGCTTCCCGCTGCAGCCGCTTGATGCCCGCACTGGTCAGCGGCCGCTTCGAATCGTCAGGGTATTCCTCGCCGCGATCCGCCGCGATCGCCGTGACGAATCAGATAGAGCTCGAGAGTCGCCATACGTTACCGGCCCCCGCGCAGCGGCAGCCGCGAACCGGGCCCTTTCGACCGCGACACGTGCGGCTCGGCACAGATCGCGCCGCTGCGGGCTTCGGGCCAGCCCCATCTTCACCGACCGTGTGCGGTCTCGGCAGCTGCACAAGGTGAGGAACGATGCACCTTGCGGACGACAGCGGGGACGTCGCGAAGGGCGGCCGACGACAGCAGGTACTTCGCGTGTAGATGCCGACATTGCGCTTCGACCTGGCCGGCGAGCGACCTCGAGCGCTGCCCGGGGTTCCGGCCGCGCCGAGTCGCCGGCGATCTGCGCGGCGGCAATGTGTGTCTGCAGCACCTGCAGGTCGTGCAGCTTGCCGAGCACGTCCTGGACCCGCTTCATCGTGCGGACCTGCGGCGTCGCGACCTTGACGCCGCTGTCGGCCGCGAGCTCGAGCCCGTAACGAAGCTTCTTGACCGCAATCCGCACCGAGTGCAGTCGTTCGGGCGAATACATGTGACCGGCCTCGTCCATCGCCGCAATCAGCCGTTTCGAGCGCTGCAGCAGCCTGGTGCCGAGTGCCCGCCGCCACGGCTCGCCGGTCGCGCTGCGTCGAGCGCGGTCCCGACCGAACCGAGTCGGCGGCCAATCTTGGCCGACGTCGACATGCCCGAGCCGTTTGAGCATCACCGCACGACGAGCGTCGCGCTCGCGCACGACGCAGGCACGGACGTCTTCGACGGCGGTACGGGGGACGTCAGGCGCGATCGCGAAAGCTCATCGAGCAACAGCAGCGTGACGTCGAGCTCACGCACGGTGCCGAGCGCCCGGGTCAGGCGGCGAATCTTGCGCGTGGCCTTGCCTGCCTTGCTCCCCTTCAGCCCGGTCGACAGCACCGGCACCGCTTCGCGCAGCCGCCTCGACGCGACCCGCGCCTGGTGCACGCCTGTGTTGTCGCCGGCAATCGCGGCGGGCAGATGGCGCCGGAGGGCGCCCGCAAGCCGCTGCAGCAACCGCGTCGTCGGTCGGGGGGCACGGGTAGTCATGGTAGGATCGCGACCGTTCTGACCTCTCGTTTGCGCCGGTGACTTGTGAGTTCGCAAGTATATATCCGCCGTGTAACGTGCAAGAGTCGGACCCTGCTGAGCTCCTGCCTGAATGCGCATCGCCGCCATCGACATCGGCACCAATTCCGTTCACATGATCGTGGTCCAGGTGCGCCCCGACCTGTCCTTCGAAGTCATTGATAGCGAGAAGGATATGGTCCGTCTTGGAGCCGGCGGGCTCGACGGCCGGAGCCTGACGCCGTCGGCCATGGCAGCCGCGCTCCAGACGCTGGTCAAGTTTCGGCGCCTGGCGGAATCGCACAAAGTGGATGAGATCGTTGCGGCGGCGACCAGCGCGACGCGAGAAGCAGACAATGGTGGCGATTTCATCGCCGAGGTGGCGCGCCAGACCGGGATCCGGATTCGCGTCATTTCAGGCACCGAAGAAGCCCGGCTCATCCATCTCGCGGCGTGCTACGGGGTCGACGTCGGCGCCAGCACGGCAGTTGCGATCGACATCGGCGGCGGCAGCGTCGAGGTCACGATCGGGACGGCGACGAAGATTGTGCGGGGGAAGAGCTTCAAGGTTGGCGTCATCCGCCTGACCGAGAAGTTCATCAAGAGCGACCCGCTCGCGGGACGCGATGAGCGCCGCCTGGTGAAGCATCTCAATCGCGAGATGGGCGCCTACCTCGACCAGCTTGCGGCCGCCGGGTTCGAGCGGGTCATCGGGACGTCCGGCACCATCCTGAGCCTCGGCGCGCTCGCGCTCGTCGGACACTCCGGCCGAAACGACCGAGCTCCGGAACCAGCGCGTCAGCGCCAAGGCCATCCACAAAACGCGCAAGCGGCTGGTCGACGCCGACATCGCCGAGCGGCTGGACATGCCAGGCCTCGATCCGCGCCGGGCCGACCTGAACGTCGCCGGCTCGATCCTGCTCGACACCATCCTCCGTCGCCTCGGCGCCGTCGATCTGACGCTGTGCGATCTCGCACTGCGCGAAGGGCTCGTGCTCGACTATATTCATCGCAACACGGCGCTGCATCCGGAAGATCGAACGCTATCCGGACGTTCGGCGCCGGAGCGTGGTCGAGCTTGGCGAGCGCTGCGGCTACTGGGCCGAACACGCGCAGCAGGTGGCGAGGCTGGCGCTGAGCATCTTCGATCAAACCCGCAGCGTCCACGGCCTCGGCGAACGCGAACGGGAATGGCTCGAATACGCGGCCCTGCTGCACGACGTCGGCGTGCACATCAGCTACGAGCGCCATCACCGGCATTCTTATTACCTGATCAAGAATGGAGACTTGCGCGGGTTCGAGCCGCACGAGACCGAGGTCATCGCGCTCGTCGCCCGCTACCATCGGCAGGGCACGCCGAAGAAGTCGCACGAGGGCTACGGCGACCTCGGTGGGAGTGCGCGGGCAACGGTCCGGGTGCTCTCCGCCATCGTTCGACTCGCCGAAGGGCTCGATCGCAGTCACGCCCAGGCGCTCACGGGGATCGATCTGCTGCCGCGCGGCGAGGATTACCTCGCGCGGCTGAAGACGCGCGGCGACGCGGAACTGGAGCTCTGGGCCGCGCATCGCCACGTTGCACCGCTCGAGCGCGAGCTGGAAGCCCCCATCCGCTTCGAGGTGGCCGGGGCCGATCACAAGGAACAACCGCCTGATGCCGAACAACCTCACCACGCCGCACGAGTACCCGGGAAAACTGTTCGTGGTCGAGGGGATCGACGGGTCCGGAAAAACGACCCAGCTGTCGCTGCTCGCAAAATGGCTTAGCGCCGCCGGCCACCGCGTCTTCGTCACCGAGTGGAACTCGTCGGCACTGGTCAAAGCGGCCACGAAGGCGGGCAAGAAGAAGAACGCCCTCACGCCGATGACGTTCAGCCTCCTTCATGCGACCGACTTCGCCGACCGCCTGTTGTACAAGATCATCCCGCCGCTCAAGGCGGGCATGATCGTGCTCGCCGACCGTTACGCCTACACCGCGTTCGCGCGCGATGCGGCTCGGGGAGTGGATCGCAAGTGGGTCCGCGAACTGTACAGTTTTGCGGTGCAGCCGGACATGGCGGTGTATTTCCGCGTGCCGATCGAAGTCTCGGTCGATCGGCTTCTCGCCCGGCGGGTGAAGCTCAAATTCTACGAGGCCGGACTCGACATGGGCTGGAGCTCCAACGCCACCGAGAGCTTCCGCATGTTCCAGGGCAAGGTCCTCGACGAGTACGATCGGCTGGTCGAGGAGTTCGACCTGAGCGTGGTCAACGCGACCGGCAGCATCACGGAGCAACAGCGGACCTTCCGCAAGCTCGTATCGCAGCACCTGGAGATTGAGGATGACGACGAACAGCTCGACGAGCAGCTTGGCTGACGACGGCGGGGCGGGAGCGAGGCCCGGAAGCTATTACGGCAACGGCATTCCGTATCTGGCGATTGACGGATATCCCGGCAAGATCATCGCCATCGAAGGCACCGACGGCGTCGGCCGATCGACGCAGATTTCGCTGTTGCGCGAATGGCTCGAGGTCCAGGGGTATGGCGTCGTCGAGACCGGGTGGACGCGCTCGGAACTGATGAAGCCGACGATCGAGCTGGCGAAGGCGAGCAACACGCTCAACAAGCTCACGTTCGTGCTGCTCTACGCCACGGACTTCGCCGATCGGCTGGAGAAGGAAATCATCCCGGCGCTCAAGGCCGGGTTCATCGTCCTGTCCGACAGGTACATCTTCACCGCGCTCGCACGGGCGGGGGTCCGGGGTGTGGATCGCACCTGGATGCGCAGCCTCTACGGCTTCGCGATCGCGCCCCACCAGGTGTTCTACCTGAAGATCGACGAAAAGACCCTGATTCAGCGCGTGCTGCAGTCGCGCGGCATGGATTACTGGGAATCGGGCATGGACATGAAGCTCGGGGACGACATCTACGAGAGCTTCCGCGCCTACCAGCGTTCGCTGCTGCGCGAGTACGCGTCGATGGCCGACGAGTTCGGGTTCCGCGTGCTCGACGCGCGCCGAAAGGTGGACGTCATCCAGGACGAGCTTCGGCGCCAGATCGGCGCATTCCTGGCCGAATCCGAGTCATTGCTGGCGGCGCCGCTCAAGACCGAAGACGCGCGGGTCTGAATCCGGTTGTTTACATGGAATTTACGCCTCAGTAACCGCGGAGAAATCAGCAGCCGGTAGCCTGTTGACGTCGCCATGGCGTCAGCACAGCTCCTCTCTCCCCGTCCGGCACCTGCCGAACCGCCTCCCGTAGCGACGGTGAGTGCGCCCGCGCCTCCCGTCATCGACGTCAGGAACCTGAACTTCTACTACGGGGCGAAGCGCGCGCTCGAGTCGATCACGCTCGGGATCAAGCCCAACGTCGTCACCGCGTTCATCGGGCCTTCGGGCTGCGGCAAGAGCACGTTCCTGCGCACGTTGAACCGGATGAACGACATCATCCCGGGCACCCGGGTCGAGGGTCAGGTCCTCATCGACGGCGACGACATCTACCGGAGCGGAAGCGATGTCGTTCGGCTCCGCCGGCGGGTCGGGATGGTGTTCCAGAAGTCCAACCCGTTCCCGAAGTCGATCTTCGAGAACGTGGCGTACGGTCTTCGCATCAACGGACTGGCCCGGGATCGATCCGCGCTCCATGCGCGGGTCGAAGACAGCCTCAGGGCGGCGGCGATCTGGGACGAAGTCAAGGATCGGCTGCACGAATCGGCGCTCGCGCTCTCTGGCGGCCAGCAGCAGCGGCTCTGCATCGCGCGCGCGCTTGCGATCAAGCCGGAGATCCTGCTGATGGACGAGCCCGCGTCGGCGCTCGATCCGATCGCGACCCAGCGCATCGAGGAGCTGGTGTACCAGCTCAAGGCGCAGTACACGATCGTGATCGTGACGCACAACATGCAGCAGGCGGCGAGAGTCTCGGACCACACCGCCTTCTTCTGGCTCGGCCGGCTGGTCGAATACGCCCCGACGGATCAGATCTTCACCAACCCGGCGGAAAAGCTGACCGAAGATTACGTGACCGGAAGGTTCGGGTAACCGTGAGCGACACGATCGTTCGTCACTTCCAGGAGGAGCTCGAACAGCTCAAGACCAGGCTTCTCGAGATGGGCGGGCTCGCCGAGGACCGGGTTCGGGCGGCGGTCGACGGGCTCGTTCGCCACGACGCCGAGATCATCGCGCGCGTGCTCGAGGGCGATCGGCCCATCAATCAGCTGCACATCGAAGTCGACAATCGCTGCTTCAAGCTCCTGGCGCTCCACCAGCCGATGGCCGTGGACCTGCGGGCGATCGTGTCGGCGGTCAAAATCAACACCGACCTGGAGCGCGTCGGCGATCTCGCCATCAACATCGCCGAGGCGGCGCGGCGCTACATGCGCCACCCGCCGATCAAGGACCTGATCGACATTCCGCGGATGGCCGACGATCGCGCAGGCCATGCTCCGCGATGCGCTCGACGCCTACGTCCGGCGCGACACCGCGCTCGCGCAGGCCGTCCTGAACGCGGACGACGCGCTCGATGCGCTCAAGACCCAGATCTTTCGCGAGCTGTTGACGTATATGCTGCAGGACCCGACGACGATCGAGCCGGCGCTCGATTTGGTCCTGATTTCCCGGCACCTGGAGCGCATCGGCGACCACGCCACGAACGTCGCGGAGGACGTGATTTTCATGGTCCTGGCGAAGGACGTCCGGCACCATTCGGGCGAGCCCGGCTGACCACTGCGCCGCGGCCGGTTCCTCCCCTCCCCTTGCTTCGCGAAGCCATCAGATAGAATAGCCAGGTTGCACATGGTGCAGCCTGACCCTCCATGCGCGTACTGCGGGCGCCGTCCGGCCGATCCGGCGTGGCGGCCCTTCTGCTCCGAACGGTGCAAGCTTGCCGATCTGGGCCGCTGGCTGTCGGAGGACTACCGTATCCCCGGGGCGCCGATTCCCCCAGACGAGGAAGACGCAGAGTAGACATGGCCGACGAGACGCTCACGATCACTGACAATCGGACGGGGAAGACCTACGAACTGCGGATCCAGAACGGCACCATCAGGGCCATGGACCTGCGGCAGGTGAAGGTGTCGCCCGACGATTTCGGGATGATGACGTACGACCCGGCGTTTACGAACACCGCGGCGTGCCGGAGCGGCATCACCTACATCGACGGCGACCGCGGCATCCTGATGTATCGCGGCTACCCGATCGAGCAGCTCGCCGAACACAGCGACTATCTCGAGACCGCCTACCTGATCCTGTTCGGCGAACTGCCGTCAGCGAGCGAGCTCGAGACGTGGGTGGACGACATCAACCACCACACGATGCTGCACGAGAACATCAAGAAGTTCCTGGAGGGGTTCCGCTACGATGCGCACCCGATGGGCATGTTCCTCAGCACCGTTGGCGCGATGTCGACGTTCTACCCGGACGCGAAGAACGTGTTCGACGCCCGCTCCCGGCGCCTCCAGACCATCCGGCTCATCGCCAAGGTGCCGACCATCGCCGCCTACGCATATCGCCACACGATCGGGCTGCCATACGTGCTGCCGGACAACGACCTGAGCTTCTCGGGCAACTTCCTGAACATGCTGTTCAAGATGACCGAGCCGCGCTACAAGCCGCACCCGGTCCTCGAGCGCGCGCTCGACGTCCTCTTCATCCTCCACGTCGACCACGAGCAGAACTGCAGCACGCACGCGATGCGCGGGATCGGCAGTTCGCACGCCGATCCGTATTCGTCGCTGGCCGGAGCCGCGGCAGCCCTGTATGGGCCGCTCCACGGCGGCGCCAACGAGGCCGTGCTCAAGATGCTGACCGAGATCGGCTCGATCGAGCACGTGCCCGCGTTCGTGAAGCGGGTCAAGGCGGGCCAGGGCCGGCTGATGGGATTTGGTCACCGCGTCTACAAGTCGTACGATCCGCGCGCGACGATCATCAAGCGCATCGCCGACCTGGTGTTCGAGGTCACGGGCAAGAATCCGCTGCTCGACATCGCGCTCGAGCTCGAGCGGATCGCCCTGTCCGACGATTACTTCATCAGCCGCAAGCTGTACCCCAACGTGGATTTCTATTCGGGGCTGATCTACCAGGCGATGGGCTTCCCGGTCGAGATGTTCCCGGTGCTGTTCGCGATCCCCCGCACCGCGGGCTGGATCGCGCAGTGGGAGGAAATGCTGACCGATCCCGAGCAGAAGATCGCCCGGCCGCGACAGGTCTACATCGGGCCGACGAAGCGGGACTACGTGAGCCGGGACAAGCGGCGCTAGCGCCCGGCATGGCGAGTCCGCCGGCGAGTTCACGGAAATTCGACCACGGAGGCACGAAGACACGGAGACGCACGGAGACACACGCAATTGAGTGGCCGGGCCGCGCTGCGCGGCTGATCCGCGGAGGCCAGCTGCGCATCGGTAGGACCATGTCGAAGTTTCGCGTCCGGTGGGTCATCCGAACCTGATCCGACGCCGACTGGGCGGCTGCCGGACCGGCATGGTGGCGGGCCAGCCGTCAGCTCGATTCGTGGTCCGTGTTCTTCCGTGAAAGTCCGTGGTCGATATCACCCGTCCCCGGTCGTGTCCGTGTCTGCTCTGGGCTTTAGACATTCGCAATCAAGTCATGCGTAAAGGTTCAACGGCGGCACTCCTCCTGTTCATCGCGGCGGTCTGCGTGCCCGCGGCACAGACGCGCCAAACCGGATTCGACGGCGGCCGCGCCTACGAGGATCTGCGGCAAATCGTCGCGATTGGGCCGCGGCCGGCGGGGTCCGCGGGGGCCGAGAGCACCCGCACCTACATCCGGCAGCAGCTCGGTGCGCGTGGGACTGAAGCCGCAGGACCAGTCGTTCGTCGCCCAGACACCGATCGGCCCGGTGAAGATGACGAATCTCCGCGTGACGATTCCCGGCGCAGGATCCGGGCGGCTGGTCATCGGCGGGCACTACGATACGAAGCTCTTTCGCAACTTCAGCTTCGTCGGCGCCAACGACGGCGGCTCCAGCACCGCGTTCCTGATCGAGCTCGGGCGTGTGCTGAAGGCACGGAAGAATGCCGTCACCGTCGAGTTGCTGTTCCTGGACGGCGAGGAATCAACCGGCGAGTGGCAGGGAACCGACCACACCTACGGGAGCCGGTATTACGTCGAGGCGGCGCGGAAGGACGGCACGCTCAAGGACATCCGCGCCTTCATCCTGGTCGACATGATCGGAGACCGCGAGCTGTTGATCAAGCGCGAGTCGCGCTCGACGCCGTGGCTGACCGAGATCATCTGGAGCACCGCCAAACGGCTCAACCGGCCGGAGTTCTCCGACGAGTCGACGCCGATCGAGGACGACCATCTGAGCTTCCTCGAGGCCGGCGTCCCCGCCGTCGACCTCATCGATCTCGAGTACTACACGCGCTCAGGGTCGGTGGCGTGGCATACCCGGGAGGACACGCTCGACAACGTGAGCGCCCGATCGCTCGAAGCTGTCGCGTCGGTCCTGCTGTCGGCCCTGCCGGCGATCGAGAAGAAGATCGCGAAGTAGCGCGCGCTTACGAACCCTGTTCGAGCGCCTCGAGGATCTCTTCTTCCGTCAGCACCGACGCTGACGCCTTGGCCCGGGCAAAGACCGCGTCGACCTGCGCGTCGCTGACCGCCAGCCCCCGCTTCTCCATCCAGAACAGCACGTTCGAACGACCGGACATCGGCCCCACCTCGATCGTCTGCTCACGCCCGACCATCGACGCCGGTACCGCGGAATAGACCGCGTCGACGAGAACCCGGTCCTGCTTGCGATACGCCTTGATCACCGCCGCGGCGTGCACGCCGGTGGCCGTCCGGAACGCATCGCGTCCGACCACTGGATAGTTGGGCGGAATCGGAACTCCGGTCGCCTCCGACACCGTTTCACAGTATTCAACCAGCCCGGAGAGATCGCGCTCGATGTCCCCCATCAGCACCAGGTTGACGAGAAGCGTGTCCATCGGCGTGTTCCCGACCCGCTCGCCAATCCCGATCGCGGCACCGTGGAGGCGGGTCGCACCCGCATCGAGTGCCGCCAGCGAATTGATCACGGCGAAATCCCTGTCGCGATGGCCGTGCCAGTCGATGCCAATCCCGCCGCCACACGCATCGATGATTTCACCAACGAACCGCACCACCGCGGCCGCGCCCGCCGGAGTCGCGTGGCCGGTGGTGTCAGCCACGCAGACGCGCGATGCACCCGCGCGGATCGCCGCCGAATACAGCTGCCGCAGCGTCTCCGGATCGGCACGAGTCGTATCCTCGGTGACATACATGACCGGGAGACCCTCGCCGACCGCGAAGCCGAATGGCGTCCTCGGTGAGATGCAGCAGCTGGTCGATGGTCCACCCTTCGGCAAACTGCCGCAGCGGACTGGATCCGATGAAGGCGCAGCACTCGATCGGGATGCCGACGCGCTGCGAGATTCGCGCGATCGGAACGATGTCCGCGATCACGGTCCGGGCGGCGCAGTTCGCCTTGACTGACAGCCGCGCCGACGAGATCTCGCGCGCAAGCCGTTCGACGTCGCGGACGACGTGTTCGCCGGCTCCGGGCAGGCCGATGTTCGCCGTCTCGATGCCGAGACGGTCGATGAGGTGCAGGATTCGGACCTTCTGCTCGATCGTCGGGCAGCGGACAGACGGCGACTGCAGGCCGTCCCGCAGCGTCTCATCGTCCAGCATCACCGGGCGCGGTGTCTGCTCCGACGCCCGGTTCCAGTCGTGGATGAGAGGATGCATAGTGAATCGTCAGCCCCGCGGCAATCCACACGAGAGCGGTCCAGATCGTCGCCACCCACGCGGCGTGGCGAATGGCCGGATCCATCACCTCGCTGATGGCAAGGCGCGGCCCGCGTCCCGCGGCCGAGAGTTCCGCGGCGAGCAGGTAATCCTTGACCCCGCGCACCACCATCATCTCGAACAGGGCATTCCAGAGGGCAAAGCCGAGGAGCGCCCAGCCGGCCACTACCAGCACACGCCGGGTCCGCGCCGAGCGCGTCAGCGTGGACAGGCCACTAGCCCCCGTACCTGAGCACCATCGCGGTGATGTCGTCGCTCTGCGCCGCGCCGCGGGTGAACTCGCGAACATCGGCGAACAGCGCCTCGAGGAGGCGCCGCGGATCGAGCGCCAGGTTGTTCTCCACGAGTTTGACGATGCGCTCTTCTTCGTACTCGTCGGCGGTGAGCGACATCGCTTCGGAGACGCCGTCGCTGAACACGATGAGCCAGTCGCCTTTCGCCAGCGTCACCGTCTCCTCGGCGTACGCGGCCCCCTCGAAGAGTCCGACGATCGGGCCGCCGCATTCGAGGCGCCGCACGGAGAGTGCGCCCGGGCGGCCGGATATGACGAGCGGCGGATTGTGCCCGGCGTTGCAATACGTCAGCCGGCCGTCCGGCCGCAGCGCGCCGTACATCAGGGTGACGAATCGCGACTCGATGCCGCGCCGGTAGAGTGCGATGTTGACGCGCGCAATCGTCTGCGACGGCGAATCGCTGGTCGCCGCCTGGGCGGCAAACATCCCCTGCATCATCGCGCTCAGGAGCGCGGCCGGCGGTCCCTTGCCGGCGACGTCGCCGAGCGCAAAACCGAGCGCCCCGGTTGGCAGATCGACGTAGTCGTAGAAGTCGCCGCCGATCGAGCGACACGGCAGGGATGCCGCGGCGGCACTGAAGAACGGGCCCGACCGCAGCATCTTCGGCAGCAGGGCCTGCTGGATCTCGGCCGCGATCCGCATCTCCTGCTCCATCCGCGCCTTCTCCATCGTCTCGCGATAGAGGCGTGCGTTTTCAATCGCAACGGCGGCTTCGGTCGCGAGCGTCTCGAGCGCAGCCCGGGTCGAATGCGACATCAGGATGCCCTTCTCGCGGCTGTCGAGATACAGCACGCCGATCCGTCGCTCCTCGCCCACCGCCTCCGCCTTGTCGAGATAGCGCACCAGCCGCAGCGGCACACAGAGGACGTTCCTGATGCCAAGCGCCACCGTTCCCATGTGGACGCTCGCGAGCTCACCGTCGAGCAGGTCCGCAACCAGACGGGGCTCGCCGGTGCGGAAGACTTCGTCGGGGATCTTGCGGCTCGTCGCGAAGCTGCTGCCGGGCAGCGTCGCGTGCGAGCGCCCGCGCGCCATCTTGAACTCGAGCTCGCCGTCTGCCGGGGCCAGCATGATGAACCCGCGCTCGGCACCGCTCACTTCGATCGCCGAGTCGAGCACCATCGACAGCACGTCGTCCAGCACCCGCCCGGTCCCGAGCGCGCGCAGTCCCTCGAGCAGGGTGGCAATCTGGCGCAGGTCGCCGACCGCCGTGGTCGTTGCCGTCTGCTGAGGGACCGCGTCCGATTCGGCGGTGAGGAAGATCATCTCCGCGCCGCCGCTCCGGCCAAGCCGGATGCGGTCGCCGTGGACAAGGGTTCGCTCGGTGACCTGTTCGCCGTTGACGTACGTGCCGTAGCGCGAGGTCCGGTCGCGCAGGACATATCCGTTCTGCACCTTGACGATCTCGGCGTGATCGCGCGACACCTCGCTCCCGGCGAGGCGCAGGTCGTTGGTTTCGCGCCGGCCGATTTCGAATGGCGCCTTGGCAATCGGGACCACGCGCCGGCCGAGCACGTCGTCCACCTGGAGGCGGGCTTCGGGCATGAGAGAAGTGTACCTCAGCGGCGACGGACGAGGCGAACGATGAGCATGACCACCCCGGCGGCGCCGGATGTTTCCGCCGCGAGCGTGAACGCCTCAGCGTGAGATGACGACTGCGCGGCGAAGAGCAGAACGAGCGCCAGCAGCAGCGGCGCGACGGCGGCCGAAAGCGGAGGCCCGGCTGGCCGCCGCGGCCGGACCGGCACCGGACTGCGAACGGGATCGGTCGTTCCCGTTCCGCAGCGGTAGCAGACGATGGCTTTGTCCGCGATCTCCGTCCCGCAGTTGCGGCATTGCATGACCGCCGATTATGCCGCACCGATCGGGCAATCTTCCAGCGGAACCTGCCGTGTCGACGTCGGACCCACGAACACCATTACCGGACCCCTGGAGCTACGCCGCGCCGGCGCGGAAACCGACTGGCGCGGACGACCGCCTCGGCATCAGCACACGCAGAATCGACATCAGCACCAGCACCAGGCCGAAAGTGCAGACGATCGTGGCTCCTGTCGGCAGATCGAGCATCAGCGACAGGTACACGCCAAGCGCCGAAACGATCGTTCCCATCGTCCAGCCGATCGCGAGCCGCTTCCCGATCGTGTCGGCGAACAACATGGCCGCCACTGACGGCACGATCAGATAGCAGAAGACGAGGAGCACGCCGGCGATCGCAACTGAAGAGGTCACCACGAATCCGAACGAGGCATAGAACAGGAAGTCCCACCATCGCACGTTGAGGCCGGTCGCTTCGGCGTCATCGTGATTCATGGAGATGGTAAGGAACTGCTTGCGAAAGATGTAGTGGAAGATACCGACAGCGCCGTACAGCGCCGCCGTCTTTCCGACCTCGTACCATGACACGGCGATGATGTTGCCGACGAGCATGTCCTTCAGGTGCTCCGATTCGGAGGTGGACTTGCTCATCGCGAGAATCGCCGCGGCCGATGCCACGGCGTAGCTGATCCCGATGATGGCTTCCTGCGGGATCCGGGACCGTTTACCTCGAATCACCGAGAAGATCCCCGCCCCGATGAACGTGAACAGGAGGCTGACCCAGTACACCGACGGCGCATGAGGGTCTCCGCCCGAGAACGGGAGGAAGATCGCAATCGTGGCGCCGAGGGCGGCAATCTGCGCGAGCGAGAGATCGACGAATATGACCCCCCGCTCGACCACGTGGACTCCGAGATACGAGTGGATGCCCGTGAGGATCAGGCTGGCGACGAACGGCGCCGCCAGAAAATCGAGAATCTGCCGAAGAGACAGGTCGCCCATCCTAGCGTGCCCCCGTTTTCTTGATCGCGCTCACGAGCAGGTTGAGGTCATAGTCGAACAGCTGAAAGTAATCGGTCACTTCCTTCACTCCTCCGACCGACGGGCGGCATCACGAGAATCTCGGCGCCGGTGTCCCGGCCGATGGCGTTCGGCGTCTTCAGGTCGAAGTAAGGTTCGACCAGCACGATCTTCACATTCTGAGCCTTCATCTGCTGCTCGAGTTCGAGCGTGTGCGCCGGCGACGGCGGAATTCCCGGCTTCGGTTCGACGTACCCGATGACGTCCAGTCCGAAGGCGTCGGCGAAGTTGGGCCACGAGCGGTGATACGAGACGACCTTCAGCCCCTTGTATGGCGCCATCAGAGCCTGCCATCGCTTCTCCGCCTCCGTGAGCCGGCGATCGAAGTCGGCATACCGTTGTGAGAAGTACGCCGCGTCGGCCTTGTCCAGTTCGGTCAACTTCGCCTGCACGGCCTGGGCGATGCGGCGGCCGTTGCCCGGATCGAGCCAGAAATGCGGGTTCCCCTGCGGGTGGACGTCTCCCATTGCCCGCGTGATCTGCCCCGTAGGCATGTCGAGGATCTTGGCGTTCTGCGACGCGTCGAGATAGCCGGGCCCGCCTGGCTGGATCTTCGCGTTGCGGCTTTGCGTAATCAGTGGTGGGAGCCAGCCGATCTCGAGCTCGCGACCCACGGCGACGAGCAGATCGGCGCCGTGCAGCTTGAGGATGAAGCTGGGCTTGGCTTCGACGAAGTGGGGATCCTGGTACCCCTTCGCCAGCGCTTCGACGCTGACCTTGTCCCCGCCCACTTCCTTCACGATGGACGCCAGGTCCTCGGTGGATGTGACGACGTTCACCGCGGCGAATGCGGTCGCGCTGCCGAGCGTGGCGACAATCGCCATGATGACGACGCGGAACGGTTTGCTGATTCTCATGAGTCGATCCTCTCTCTGATCTTGTATCGCTGACGACCCGGACGAGACGCCCGGGACGCATCCACCTAGAACGAATGTGCCCCGTGCGCGCCGATGGCGAACAGAAACTGGAACAGCAGCTCGTTCGCCGTGACGCCTTCCCCGTAGTGCGTCCGGCGATACTGCCCGCGTATCTGGCTGAACTCGCTCGGCCAGTACGTCAGCACCAGGGATCCCGCCCTGTCGGTCAGCTGCGAATCGGTCGCACGCTGCGACTGGTCGTAGCGCCCGCCGGCGAACCAGCGCTGCGAGAACTGGTACTCGCCACTCACATACATGCCGAACGCCGAGACGTCACCGATGTCCTGAGCGCGGTGGCTCCACATCAACTCCGTCCGCCCGAGGAAGCGGCGGTAGACCGCACGTCGCAGCGGCCGGTAACGGAAGGTCGCGTCGACGCCAAAGAGCCGCGTCCGGGTATCGAGCACCCGCGTTGTTCCGACCGTCCGCAAACGAGGTGCCGATGTCGAGGTTGGTGCCTTCGGTGAGATCACGGTAGCCGCGGAGCCGTCCGAGCCAGCTGACCTCCCTTCGACCACTGGTGTCGAACACGCCGCCGGAGTTGCCCTGGTAAATCTCCCCCGTGGCTTCGAGGAAGAACAACGGATTGAGGAGCAGCTTCGAAACCGAGACCCCCGAATCCTCGAGACCGTCCGGCTCCGCCCAGCAGGTTGGTCATGACGAGCGGTTCGTCGACCCACGGCAGCGTATGCGCATGGAGCGTATTGACCTTGCCGAACTGCTCCTTCATCTTCCCGACCTTGGCCAGGAGCCCACCCGGAAGGCTGGTCAGGGTGAGAAAACCTTCCTCGATCTCCAGTCCTTCCGGAGAAGCCGCCAAGAAGAAGTCGGCCCGGCCATACGGGTCGACAATCGCCTGAAGCGAGACCTCCGCTTCCTGCAACTGGAGCGAGGGCATTGATTCAACCGGGTTCTTTCCGGCCGAACCAACGAAGTTGCCGATCACTGCCATGTCGGGGTTGAAGATCTTTGACAGTGCAGAGCTGTTGCCATAGACCGGCAGCGTTCCCTGTGGCCCACCCGCGCCGGCCGCACCGGACGGCACGTCGACGGTGCCGCCTCCTTGTGGCGGTGGTGGAGGTGCCGGCGCCTCGGCGACCGCACCGGGGGCAGGCGTGGGCGCCGCTCCTGTGGCTGGAGTGGCAGGAGCACCCGCCGGCGACGCAGCCGCGCCGGGCTCCTGAGTAGACGGCGCACCGGGCGAGGCGGCTGCGCCGGGGGACGGAGCCGCACCAGCCGATGCCGCTGGCGCGTCCGCCGCAGGGGCGCCTCCGAGCTTGGCTTCGAGCGCTGCGAGCCGTGCGCCGTACGAATCGCGAATCGCTTCGAACTCCTGCCGCAGGCGTTCCAGCTCTTCCCGGACCTGCTGCGGATCCGCCGGCGCGGGCGCCGGTGTGACGGGTGCTGCCTGCTGCGCCCAGACCGGCGCCGTCATGACGACCGCGCTGACGGCAGCGATTGAGACGACCCGCCTGATCGTTGGCGTACGAAAGACCACAAAGACCTCCAGCCCTGACGGGCGCGGACGGGTAAACGGACCCCACCGAAGGGGACGCCTACCACCGGTTGAATTGTCCGGGAACGTTGTCAGGCTGCCGCGGGCGGGGCGCGGCCGGAGGTCGGGCGGACAGTCGCGGACCGGGGTTCGGTGATCGGGTCGGCAATTGCCGCCCCGGCATCAGCGAGCCACAGCCGTCCGGGCACCGCCGGCGCGGCAGTGACTTCTGCCGAGGATCCGACGATGCAGGTGGTGCAGTGAGTTGTCGATTTGAGGTGGCAGGCGAGGTCGTGGTGCGTGAACGGCAGCAGGGCGGCCGCCAGCACGTATAACGCGAGGACGACCTTCAGCCGCAGGCCGAGCCTGTTTCCGCGAGGAAGCGGGCCGGTAGCATCCATCTACCTCGATTATACGGGCCTCTCCGCGCAAAACGCAAAGCGTGGGACGGCTATACTGCGCTGATGTTCCCGGTCAGCGACGTCATTCCGTCGAAGACGACGCCCTACGTCACGATCGCGATCATCACGCTGAACGCGCTCGCCTTCCTCTACCAGCTGCGGCTCGACAGCCAGGGTGTCCAGGTGGTGTGGCAGCTGTTCGGACTCGTGCCGGCGTATTTCTCGTGGACCTCCCTCCTCACGAGCATGTTCCTGCACGAGGGGTGGCTGCACCTCCTCGGCAACATGCTTTACCTGTGGATTTTCGGCGACAACGTCGAGGACAGTCTCGGACATCTCGGGTTTCTCGTCTTCTATCTGTTCTGCGGCGCGGCCGCTGCCCTCGGCCAGGTGGCAATCAGCCCGGGATCGACGATTCCGATGATTGGCGCGAGCGGGGCAATCGCCGGAGTGATGGGCGCGTACTTCGTGATCTATCCGCATTCGCGCGTGCTGACGATTGTCTTTCTCGTGTTCTTTCTCGACATGATTGAAATCCCGGCCATCTTCTTCCTCGGAATCTGGTTCGTGAAGGAGTTGTTCAGTGGCGTCGGGTCGCTCGGCACGCGAGCGATGGGCGGGGGCGTCGCGGTCTGGGCCCACATCGCCGGCTTCGCCGCCGGCGGGCTCATCGGCTTCCTCTGGCGGGTTCGTCATCCGCGCGGCAGCCCGTATTGGAGCTGAACCTCAACTGCCAACGCGCACCCGGATGTCGTGCGACACGCGGGCAAGTTCGATCATGAGCCGTTCGAATTCCCGGGCGTATTCAGCCTCCCCGAGAAACGCTTTCCGGATCCTGAGATCCTCGACTTCCGTCGCGATCACGGACTGGCGCTGCAGCAGCCTGACCAGCACTTCATCCGTCGGACGAGCGCCGGGATGCGCCTCGTCGAGATACGTGCGACTGGCATACGCGCCGTCGGCGCCCTGCTCCGCCACGTCTCCGCCGACACCGTCGCCGTTGTCGTCGAGCAGCGCCCGCTCTGTCGAAAGCTGGCCGCGCTGCTGGTAGTGGCGGCGGACCGCGGCACTCGCGGCCGAGAATGCTTCCCACACCGAGATCCGCGCGTTCTTGTCGAGATCGGACGAGTCGTCAGTGAGGGCCCGCACGAAGTAGCCCGCGAACACGGTGTCGAAGCGCTGTCCTGCGGAGTCCGTTGCCGTGATGACGATCCGCCGCGGTGCCGCGAGGCGCTCCATGAACGGAAAGCTCGAGGCCGTCGTGTCGACGATGACGACGCGCCCGGACAGCGGACGGAGCAGCGCGGCCCAGTCCGCGGAATCCAGATCGGGCCCGACCAGGTTGAACTTGGCGTCGACGCCGTCGAACGTGCCGTGGCCAATCAGCACAATCAGCAGGAGGTCGTCCCCCGACATCGTGCGGGCGATCGCCGCAAGCACACGCCGCACGTTTGCGGCAGTCGCGGCGCTCGCGGGTTCAGCAGTCTCCGACAGTACCGGTGACCGCTGCCGGATCGAAGCGCAGATCGTCGACGAGAGTCGAGCGGAGATCGTTGCACCACGCGCGGTATTGCGCTGAGTAATCCTGCCCTCCCGTCGCGCCCGACACGACGACCGCAAAGCGCGACTGCGCGGACGCCGGGCCAGCCCCGAATCCAAGGGCGACAACAAACACCACCGCGCGCATGAGGTGTTGCGCGTAGCGCGTAGCACGTGGCACGTGGGACGTGGGACGTGACCCGTCGCACGTCGGGAGTCGCACGCGGCACGTGGCACGTCGGACGTGGCACGTGGCACGTGACCCGTCGCACGTCGCACGTGGTCCTTTGCACGTGGCACGTGATCCCTTGCACGTGGCACGTGGCACGCGGCACGTCGCACGTGATCCGTCGCCCGTCACCGCAACCCCCACCGGCGGCGCAGGATCCATTCGGCGGCGAGAAGCGACACGACGATTGCGAACGACACGCCGTTGTTCCAGAGATCGTGAGTAACCGAGAGCTGTGCCGCCGGAACCCCGGCGCGGAGCGCATCCTGGAGCGCGCGGGCTGCGCCACCGTCGTTCCAGGCGATCACACGGCCGCCCGACGCGTGCGCGAGCCGTTCGAGCGCCGTCCGGTTCAACCGCGGGTCGGCCATCTCTCGATCGGCCCCGCCGACCAGCAGCGCGACAGTCGAAGAACTCACCAGTTCCGCCGCATGACGCACCTCAGCGCTCATGCGATATAGGCCGGCCTGGTCCGGCGTGAAGCGCGCGACGTAGTCACCGCGTCCCTCACCCTTGGCCGCGTACAGACGTTCGACCCGCCCGCCCGGATGAGTGACGAATACGTCCACGGCGGCCTCGAGCTGTGGCTCGAACTCAGGCGTCCTCACCCTCACGCCGACCGACACCTGTTCTCCAGTGGAGGCGCTCGCCGGCATCGCGAGTGCGACCCGATCGGGGGCAGGCAGCGCAAGCCATCTGAGCGCCTGGCGCCAGAACGTGTCGTACCGATCGATCCGAGGCCGGCAGCAGCATGCGCCAGCGCCACGCGGCCTCGCCGGCGAAGATCATGGCGCGGCCCTCACCGTAGCGCTGGACGGCGATGAGCGCGTGCGGCGCGCCGCCGGCTCCAGCCGCGACCGCAAGGACGGTGGCACCCGGGCGCGGTCCGCCAAGCGGAGCGACAAACGCCAGCGCCGGCGCGGCATCCCACTTCTTCCGTGTGTCATCGCGGGAGGATCCGAGCTGCATCACAGGGTGGGACTCGCCCGCCGGTGTCAGCGAGACGAGGTTCATGCCCCGAGACGACGATCCCGTCACCAGCGCGTCGGCCGATGCAGACAATTGCAGCGGAAGCACCTCGTCTATCGGCGTGTCGGCGAGTCCGTTCTTCCCGAACGACCGCGTACCGAGGACGAGCAGCCCGCCGCCGCGGCGAGTCACAAAGTTGCGAGTCGCCTCGAGTTCCGCCTTTGTGAGCTGCGCCGCCTCGACGTTGGCGAGCACGAGCGCATCGTACGTGCATAAGTCGTCCAGCCGCTGCGGGTAGCCGCTCGTGAGCGCGGCGCCTCGCGCACCGGACGCCTGGATGTAGAAGGTGTCGCTCCCGCCCTCGTTCTTGCCTTTCCTGACAATCGAATCGACCTCGAGACCGGGATCGCCGCTCCACGCGCGCTTGAGAAAGCTGTGCTCGAAGCCGGGGGCGCCTTCGACGAACAGCACGCGCCGTGCACGCGCGGAAGACTGAACGAGCACGCTGCGGCTGTTGTTCTCCGGCACGAGCTCGCCACCGGCACGGGGAACCTCCACGGTGTAGACCGTCGCGGCGCCGCGGGCCGGAGTGACGTGGAAGCGCTCGTGAATGGGCACGCCGTCAGCTGCCGGGACGAGAGTGCGAATTTCAAGAGGACGGCCATTCTCGAGCAGTCGAAGCGCGATCGGATCGGTGCCGTGCCCATGGCTCACGGCGGCAGCGTCGAGCTCCACACGGGATTCGTCCAGGGCCACATCAGCCACGGTCGCGCTGAGGACCTCGCGGTCGCTCGCGATCGTTTCGGAGCCGATGCCGATTGCAAATACGGGCGGCGTGGCTTCCAGCTGCCGGCTCGATGACGAGCTGGTCTCGGTGTCACCGCCGTCCGAGAGCAAGACGATTCCGGGCACGGCCCGGTCCCGAAAACGCTCTGCCGCGGCGGTGAGTGCGCCGGATATGTCGGTACGCCGATCGAGCGGGGACACCGAGGATGCCGCGACCCCGCGCAGCGAGTCGCCGAAGGCGAGAACCTCCGTGTCGAACGACTGCCCGAGCAGCGGCATCAACTCCCGGGTGACGAGTTCGCGTGCCCGCTCGATTCGGCTTGTTCCGCCCTCATCGGGGATACCCATGCTCCGTGATGCGTCGATCAGTATCGGCACCATGGTGCGGGAGGCCGCGCCCTGCACGGTGCGCACCGGGCGCATGAGAAACACGACCAGCAACAGCAACGTCGCAGAGCGTAGCGCGATGAGGATTCGACGACGCAGCGGCGCGACCGGAGCGCGACCGTACGCAAGCCATCCCAGGAACACGACCGCGGCGACGATGGCGACAAGGGCCGCGAGAGGCAGCGGATGGGCGAAGGTCACACTACTGCTTCCCTCTTTTCGCGGCCGCGAGCGACTCGAAGTACCTCGCGATTGATTCCTCGTAGCCGTCGGGAACGCGCTCACTGCCGCCGCTGCTCAGTCGATCGGTGGGACGTCTCGGCGCAGCGGCCGTCGATACGCGAGCCTCGTAGCGGTCGAGCGCGAGGTCCACGTCTCGCCGCAGCGATGCCCAGTCGCTGCGGTCCTGCTTGAAGGCCTCGGTGCCCGGGGCCGATCGGCTGAACTGTTCACGTTCTGGCGTCCCTCCGCCGCTCCCGCTGGTTGCTTCCATGCCGGCGAGTTGGTCGAGCGCCTGCCGGGCCTTTTCGAGTTCCCGCCGGTAGTCCTCGGCCGTGCGGCGTGCGTCGGTCGAGGCGGGATCGGCTCGAGTGGCGCCACTCTGGCCACCCGAGCGTCCCGCGTCCCGCCCGCCGGGGGCAGGACTTGCGGCGGCAGCCGCGCGCATCTGTTGTTCGAGGCGCTCGAGGCGATCCCGTATGGCACGGGTTCCAGCAAGCTTCTTTGACAGCTGCGCGCGACCCGGGTCGCCGCTCGACGGCAGCTGTCCGATGGCGTCCTCGACCGCTCGCGCGAGATCGTGCTCGGGTGGAGCAATGGCGACGTCGCCGCGCGACCCATCCCGCAGTCGTCGAGCCGATTCGCGCATCTGCCGGGCGATATCCTCGAGATCCCGGCGACTACCACCGCCGGATGGTGTCTCCGCTCCATCGCCGATGGCTCGTCTGAGTTCGTCCACGCGATCCGCCAGCCGGCCCTTGTCGTCGGCGAGTTGACGGCGGGCCTCTCCCGCGGCGGGCCGGCCGGCGCGATCGAGGCGCTCGGCTTGCGCCGCGATACGTCGCTGCTCCTGTGCGATTTGCTGCCCTTCGATTTGCGCGTCGGTCCTCGCACGCTCCGTTGTCCCCGCGCCGCGGCCGGGTGCCTGACCTTCTGCCCGTCGCAGCTGCGCCGCCGCACGCTCGCCGTCGCGCGCCGCCGCCTCCGGATTGGCGCGGCGCAATTCGCCCGTCGCCTCAGCCATCTGCCGCGCCGCATCCCCCACTGACGACTGGGCGCCACGCCGCGCGAGTTCTTCGGCCTCCTGCCGCAACGCGGCCTGTTCTCTGGTCAGCTTCTCCAGCTCACGCTGCAACTGCTCCGGCAGAACTCCCGGAGCGGGCCAGCTCCGCCTGGCGCCGGCTCAACTCCTCCTGGCGGCGCGCGAGATCCCGGATGCGGTCGAACAGCGCGTCGTTCGCATCCGGCTGCTTGTCGACTGCCTCCGCGTTCGGCGGCGTCTCGTAGTTCGTCTTCTGCTGGCGCTGCAGTTCCTTGTCGAAGAGTGCCGACAGGTCCTGGCCCGACCGCCCGGAGCCGTTTCCCCCGCCGTTCGCCTGTTGCCGCAGCACCTCGCGGCGGCGCGCTTCGGCCTGGGCCTGGAGCAGTGCGTTCAGCGCCGCCATCTCGTGCGGCAGCGCTTCCGCCGTTCTTTCGGTTTGCAGCTGCTGGACGGCTTGCTCCATCGCCTGCACCGCCTCGCGAATCGGATCGGACTCGGCGGCCCCGGCCGGTCGCTGGCTCACGCTCTCCGGGGGTGGCGTCGCGCTGCGACGGCGTGGACGAGACGAGGAGATTTGCTCCGCGCGCGACTTGAGCGCAGCCTGCGCCTCCGCAACCGTGCGGACATCGTCCGACGATCGACCGGCAATCGTCCGCCGCTCGATGTTCCAGGTCGACGCGATGATCTGCTTTTGCGCATCCACCAGGCTGTCCATCGAGCCACCTGGCGCCTGGCCAGAGGCAGCACTCTCGGCGAGCACGAACTCCTCACTGAACGGTTTCACTTCCAGAAAAAAAATGTCGCTGGTCGCACGGGTCGCGCGTTTCCCTCGCCCTACGTCCACGGCACGCGCGTAGTAGCTGATCACATCACCCGGCTTGACGCCGAGCGCTTCTGCGGACACGAGCGTGCTGCCCACGCGTTCGAGCGGAGTGCCCGTGAGCTTCGTGAATGGCACGGTACGCGCTGCACCGCCTCCCACCGAATACACGAGATCGAGCGACGAGATGCCGTAGTCGTCGTCGGCCCTGGCTTCGATTGCAATCTCCTCGAGCGGCGTGATTTGTTGATCACTCGAGGGCCGCAGAACTCTCACTGTCGGCGGCCGGTCGTCCATGATGCGAATGAAGTACTGGCTGCCGCGAGCCGAATGCAGCCCGTCACGATCGGCAAGCGACACGCGGTACGAGTCGTCGCTGGCCAGGGTGATCTCGGCCTCACCGGTGCCGTCGCTGGCCGGCCGCAATGGCACCGTTCTGTCGCCGCTCAGCGTCAATTGCCCGGCCACGAGCGGCTTGTCGGCGTGGACGCGCAAGCGCACGCGGGTCCCGGCCGGAGCGTAGATGTCGCCGCCGTCCTGCTCCTCGCGCGGTGCCAGCCCGACGAATGAGGGGTACACGTAACCCAGATCGATCCGCGTGACACGGGGAGCTGATAGGGCGGTCACACTGTAGTCGGCGGAGTGGGCCCGGCCTGCACTCACCCGGTAGGAAAACGTGCGATCGAGCGCCGGGATGACATATTCAAATGCCCCGCCAAGCGCGCTCATCTCGACGGTCTTGTGCTCCGCGCCAGCCGTGATCGTCAGCACGGGCGTCACGTCGGTGAGCGGGCCGCGCCGGCCGCGGACTACGCTTCTCAGTCGTACCGGCGCTCCAATCGGAATCCGCACGTTTCCGGGAAGGACATCGACATGGATAGTGCGAGGAAACAGCGCAAGCCGTGCAGTATCTGCAGCTGGCCCAAGCAGCGGCACGGCGGCGATCAGCGTGCCGAGGAGGAGTGCCCCTCCGATTCCGGTCCAGAGGCCACCCCTTCGTAACGATTGTGGGGTGACGATCGCGGCCGGATCCGTATCCCGGAGCCGGCGTGCAGCGTGGATCACGACCAGATTGCTGAAGCCGTTCGGTGTCGAGCTCCCGGCCTCTGGGGCAGCGTCCACCGCGCTGACGAGATGATCCTCGAGCGACGCGTCTCCCGTTTCGGCAAGCCTCTCCTCTACGAAGCGCGCGACTTCGCGGTCCGTTGGTCTCCGCGGCATCCGCCTGAGCGACAGGCCGGCCGCTACGGCCGCCACGATCGCAGCCGTACTCAGCAGTCCGAGCAGAGGTTCGCCTCCCATGTCGAAGGCACGGACGGCCGCCACCGCACCCACAACCGGCAGCGCCGCTGCGCCGAGCGCAATCCCGGCACTCCGGAGGCGCGTGCGCAGCAGCCAGCGCCGCCGCACCCGGGCGATCATCGAACGAATCTCCTGCCGTGGGTCCGTGCTCGTCACCATTCAGGCTCTGCCGACGACCGATTCTGCAACCAGCGCGCCGACCATCAGAAGCAATCCGTATTGCCAGTAGCTCTGGCGAGCCTCGATCTGGCGTGCCCGGCGCGCGGACATCCCGGTCGAAGGCCTGGGCTCCCCAGGATGCGCGGTGGCAAATGCCTCCGGCGCCAGTCGCGTCGGTTCACTTTCGCGGGGATCCACATTGACCGCCACGACCTGGCTGTCCTTCGGATTGCGGAAGATTCCCGGACGGGCGGGAACGCCTTCAGGAACACCGGCAACGAGATAGCCCAATGGGGGCCGGGCACCGGACACGTACCGCACCGCCTCGACAACAAACGGAACGAAGGAGGGCTGGACCGGGAAGTCGTTCCACCGTCGGTCGAAATCCGACGCGAACAGAACGATTCGGCCGCGGCCTTCGGCGCGTTCGAGCAGGGCCGGGGTCCCGTCGCTGAAACGTGCCGCGATGTCCCAGCCCTCCGGACGAATTCGCCAGGTGCGTTCGAAGCGCACTTGCCCAAGATTGGCACTGAGGGGACCAAACGGACGGAAGATCGGATGCCGCAGGTCGGTCACCGACAGTAGTCCAGCACCGGTGTTCTCCTCGATACCGGCCAATTGGATTTTCAAGTCGAACATCGCCCCAAGAACCCCGGGCTCAATCTCAGGCGAGGCCGCCACCAGCACGCCGCCGCCGGATCGGACGAAAGCGCCAATCGCATCGCGCGCCTGGCGCTCCAGCCCGCGTGTCGACAACACCACGACTGCGGCATAACCGGACAGATCGCCGCTGGCAAGCGCGGCCGCGTCGCGCGCCAGGCGTGCCCGCTCATCATCGCGGTCACGGGACACAGCAGCAAGTGCACGCGACAGGTAGAAACCAGACCGGCCGCGGTTCGAAGACACTATGAGTACTTGCTGGTGGCCCGCACCCGCGATCACAAACCGGCGATTGTCGGCAGCAGGGCCCTGCGGATCATCAATCGACGCCTCGAGGGCTGCGCCTTGAGCCGCGCGAACAGGAATCTGCACCTCGGTGACGGACTCACCGTCCGCCTTGTACTCTGCGGTCCCGGCAAGCCGGCCGTCGGCTTCCAGTCGAAGTTGCCCACCGCGCGGTTGCGGCCCGGCGTTTCGAATCGTCGCAACGACCCGGTCCGGCTCTGCCCGCAGGGACGTCACTGCGAGATTGGCCGCGGGAGGCCCGACATCGACAACTTCAATCTGAAGCCCCTGGGCCAGCACAGGCTGATGTCGATCGTCCCAGCCGGACTGCTGCAAATCGGTGATGACAACGAGGCGCCCTCCTGCCCCGTCGACCAGGTCCGACAACTGGTCGAAGAGCGCGGTGTATCTGGTGCCCCCATACGTCGGCTGGATTCGGCCGAGCGCGGCACGTGCTGCAGCCGCCGGGCCGGGCTCGGCGACGACCTCGGCCCGATCGTCGAATGCAACGACGGCGATTCGCTCGCCGGCTTTCGCGTCGTCGATAACCGCACGCGCGCGGCTCAACGCCTGGGCGAACCGACCCGGCGCATCCATGCTGAAGGAGCGGTCCAGCGCGATGACCAGAACCCGGGTCGTCGCGGCCGATGATCCGGCCAGATACGGACGCGCGAATGCGGCGGCCAGCAATAAGAGCGCGAAAACCCGCGCGGCCAGGAGGAGCAGGTCGCGGAGACGGCGCCTCTCAGCCGCGGGGACTGGTGAGGGCCTGAGCAGTCGCACGGCGCTGAACGGCACGTCGCGCGTGACCTCGCGCCGGAGGAAGTGAAGCACGATCGGCAGCGCCGCGGCGGCCGCTCCGGCGAGGAAGACTGGATAGAGGAAGCCCATGGCGCTCAGCTCCGCCGCGCGCGCACAGACAGATACGTCGTCAGCGCACGGTCGAGCGGCTGCGACGTATCGAGACGCACGTAATCGATGCCGTGACTGCGCAACTCGCGGTCATACGTGTCAATGAGGATCTGCAGCTCTCGCAGATAACCGGCGCGTACTGCGAACGGATCGGCGACGACCTCCGCCGCATCTTCCAAATCGCGGAAGCGCGTCGCACCGCTGAATGGAAACGTGAGCTCGTCCGGATCGAGCAACTGGAACACGATGACGTCGGTTCCGCGAGAACGGAGGTGGCGCAGGCCGCGCACGACGTTGGCAGGATCGTCGAGCAGGTCGGAAATGACGATGACCAGGCCGCGCTTGACGAGCGCCTCGGCAAGCTGATTCAGCGGCCGTGCCATTTGCGACTTGACGCCGGGTTCGAGCCGGTCGAGCGCGAGCAGCAGGGCGTGCAGGTGACCGGGACGGGCCGCCGCCGGCATTCGAAACCGGATGCGGTCGTCAAAAGTCATGAGTCCGGTCGCGTCGCGCTGTCGGCTCATCAAGTATCCGAGCGACGCCGCGAGAACGGAGCCGTACTCGATCTTTGTCATCGGAGCGGAGCCCCGGTAGTTCATCGACGCGCTCACATCGAGCAGGAGATGACACTCGACGTTCGTGTCCTCTTCGAAGCGCTTGACGTAATGGCGGTCGCTGCGCGCGTATACCTTCCAATCGACAGCCGCCAAGTCGTCGCCGGGCAGATACTGTCGGTACTCGGCGAATTCGACGCTGAACCCCTTGTACGGACTCCGGTGCAACCCCGCCACGAATCCCTCGACCACCGCCCGCGCCTTGAGCTCCATCGTCGCCAGCCGCGCAACGATCGCGGGATCGAGAAACCTGGAGCTCGCGCGGTGTGGCAGGCGCACCCATCGCTTACATCCCGCTGCGCGGCCGCGGCACGGCCTCGAGCAGCCGCTCGACCAGCGTGTCAGCGGTAATGTGCTCGGATTCGGCGTAGAAGTTCGGAATGATGCGGTGCCGGAGGACCGGCCGTGCCAGCGCCTGCACGTCCGATACCGACACGTGATACCGGCCGAGGATCAGCGCACGGGCCTTGGCCGCGAGGATGAGCGATTGAGACGCGCGCAGACCCGCACCCCACTTCACCCACTCGCGAATGAAGTCGTGATTCCCCTGGCGGCCCGGCCGGGATGCGTCGACCAGGCGTACCGCGTAGCGCGCGATCTCCTCTGCGACGATCACCTGACGCACCAGGTGCTGCATGTCGAGGATGTCGCCGCCGGTGAACACCCGATCGGGAATGTGCGGCTCAACCCCGGTCGTCGACGTGACGACCCGCACTTCCTCGTCCTCGGAGAGATACGTCATCACGATGTTGAACATGAAGCGATCGAGCTGGGCTTCCGGCAGCGGATACGTGCCTTCGAGCTCGATCGGATTCTGCGTCGCGAGCACGAAGAAAGGACGTTCGAGCGGGTAGGTGCGCCCCGCCGCCGTGACGTGGTACTCCTGCATCGCTTCGAGCAGCGCGGACTGCGTCTTGGGCGGCGTGCGGTTGATCTCGTCGGCCAGGATGATCTGCGCGAAGATCGGCCCGGGCACGAAGCGGAGCGACCGGTGCCCGTCCTGCTCGTCGAGCACCTCCGTGCCGGTGATGTCCGCCGGCATCAGGTCGGGTGTGAACTGGATGCGCTTGAACGACAGGTCGAGAATGCGCGCGACGGTCTTGATGAGGAGCGTCTTGGCGAGACCCGGCACGCCCGTGATCAGACAGTGTCCGCCGGTGAAGAGCGCCATCAGGACCTGGTCGATGACCTCGTCCTGCCCGACAATGACCTTGCGGATTTCGGCGAGAATCCGTTCGCGCCCGTACGCGACCCGCTCCGCCGCCGCCGCGATGTCGCTCGTGTTGGCTGGCATCATCAGTGTGTCAACGCGTAAACAATCTCGTTGATTTCCATCCGGTAAGCAATGGCCGTGTATTTCACGTACCCGGGATACTCGGCCGCGTTCGACCACTCCCAGCCATCCCCCATGTCGACGTTCCAGTTGATGAGTACCATGGCGCGGCCATTATCGTCCTCGATCGCGCGAAGGTGCGCGACGTAGCCGCCCTTCTCCCACATGCGCCCCTGCAGAAACGAGCCGAGGCCCGGCGTCTGCGGAAACGCATCGAACTGGTAGAAGCAGTGGAAGATCGGGTGCTCCGGCGGCAGGTCGATGATCTTCCGGTCGGGAAACACGCGATGCAGCTCCTTCTCGAGATTGGCCCATTCGATCGGCCCGTGGAAATCGTCGAAGGTCAGGGTCCCGCCGCGGAGGAGAAATTCGCGGAGTATCGGCACTTCGGCTTCCTTCAGCCGGAGGTTGCCGGGCTCGACGATGTAGATCCAGGGGTACGACCAGAGGTTCGGATCTTCGATCGTCAGGACGACGGGATCGTTGACCTGGATCGACGTGACGCTTCGCACCCGGCGCGAGAGGTTCTGGTCGGCGGCCGGCGCGTCGATGAACCAGGGTTCGTCTTCGGGGTTGTAGCGGCCGGGTGGCAGCGTCCAGGCTGTATAGCGGATCCGGGCGAACGTCCACTGCAGGCCGGCGTAGCGCGCGTCAGGCTGGGTGGGATTCTGCGCGTCGGCCGCGCGGCTCATCACTGAGGCGACTGCCCACAGCAGCAGACCGGCGGCGGTCGCTGCCGGGAGCAGCCGATTCATTGCCGGGCGCCGGCGGGGCCGACCCCCTGGATGGCGCGGAGGAGCAGCTCCTGCGCACGATCGTAGCTCGGCGCGATTTCGAGCGCCGCCAGCGCTTCTGACTTCGCCTCTGATGGACGGCTGGCGAGCAGGAGCGCTTCGGCGAGATCGCAGTGAGCCCCGGCGCGGTCGGCCGGGCCGAGCGCAAGCGCCGCCTTGAATTCACGAACCGCTGTCGGTGCATCGTTGGCCGTCACGGCGAGCCGGCCGAGGCCGCCGTGCCCGGCAGGATCGAACGGGTCGATGGCGACGATGCGCGAGTAGGCGAGCGTGAGCGTCTCAGGCGATGGCGGCGCGGACTTCTCGACCAGCGCGGCGAGACGCCTCGCCGCCTCGACGGTCGTATGGTCCTGCGCCAGGACCGCCTTGTATTCCGCGATCGCGCGGGTGGTGTCGCCGAGTTGCTCGGCGAGGCGGGCCATCAGCGCGTGCGGCGTATCTTCTCCACTCGTGAGCGGCACGAGCGCGGCCGCCTTCTCCAGCGGTTCGAACGCGGCCCGGTCGCCGGCCGCCGCGAGCGCCTGACCGTACTCGAGCTGCGCCGCATAGTTGCCCGGATGCGCAGACGCCCTCGTCCGAAGCATGACGAGGTCGAACGTCGCGCCTCCACGTCCGCCGCGCTGGCCGTCTGCAGAGCCGGGGCCGCCGGGCACCTCCCGAAGCGCGGCGCGCAGCGGACCGAAACGTGCGTCGAGCGACTTGTCGAACGACGTTTGCAGCTCGTCGATGGACACGCCCATCACCTTCTCGACCGCCGCGTTCCCCTCCGCCCCGTCGCCGTACGAGCGCACCAGGGCCTGCAGCTTCTCGTTCCCGTAGGTGCGGACGATGTGGTCGACGAGGAGCGAGGCCTCGAAGTAGGCGAGCGCAATCGTTTCGGGACTGGTGAACCCTGAATTCAGATCCTTGAGTTTGAGCGCCTTGCCGCGCTCCAGCGCAAGCGCGAACGGCACTTCCATTTCCCGGCCCCACTCTTCGTGCGCCTGGCCTTCTTCGTATTCGGAAATCCCTTCCGTCAGCCAGCGCGGGATGCGCTGCTGCGACATCTGCAGGGTGATGACGTGCGCCATCTCGTGCCAGAGCGTTGCCTGCCAGGAGAAGGAACCGGGCTCGCGCGCATGCGGCGAGTCGAGTGTCACGACCCGACCGAAACACGCGCCGAGGGCGCCGAGCATCCCGGGGAGCCCCAGCGTGCGGACGGCGAAGTCGTCGTGCCGCGGGAACACCTCGACGAGGATCGGGCCTTTCGGCGTGAAGTTGTATTTCGCGGAGAGTGTCTTCAGCGCGTTCTGCGCCAGCGGCATCGCATATTCGCGCAACACCGGCGCTTCGGCCGGGTCGAGCTTCAAGATGATGTCGCCTTCGCGGATCTCGACGAACTTGTCGAGGCTGTCGAGGAGCGCGAGCAGGTTGTAGGTGACGGTATCGAACGCGTCGATCTTGAACGCCCGGTCGAGCGCGACGCGGGCGGCGGGTTCGTCGCCGGTGCGCATCAGGTGCATGCCGAGCTCGGCGTGGGCGCGCGCGTTCGTCGGATCGAGGGTCGTCGCCTGCTGCGCAAGCGCAACGGCTTCGTCAAAACGGTAGTTGCGCGCCGACAACTCGGCCGCGGCGCGATAGATTTCGCCGAACGACGGGTTGATGGCGAGCGCGCGCGCGACATCCTTTTCCCATGCGGTCGTGTCCCCGCGGACGTACTCGATTGCGCCGGAGAGGGCGATCGCGTCGAGCTGTGCCGGATTCCATGCGAGCACGCGATCGATGCGCTCGCGCGCCTCGGTGTAGTGCGTGTTGTCGAGATCGAGCTCTGCCAGCAGCAGCTCGGCGTCGGCGAGGTGCGGATCGATTTCGAGCGCGCGCTGGGCAGCGGCGGCGGCGGCCGGCGGGTTGTCCTCCGCGAGCGTGCGCGCGAGACCGGCGTGCGCCGGAGCCCACAGGTCGTCGCGCGAGAGCGCCTGCTTGAACGACTTCACCGCCTCGGGACGGTTGTATTTTTCGAGGAACAGGAGCCCCCATCCCGTATCGACCGCGGGATCGGGTCCAAATGCGGCAGCGGCATGGAACAGGCCGTTCGCTTCGCGCGCGCGGCCGAGAGCGCTCGCGGCGCGGGCGGCGCGCAGCCTCGACACCGGATCCTCGGGCGACTGACGATAGATGGTGTTGAGCAACGGCGACGCGTCGGCCGTGCGGCCAAGGCGCTGCTGCAGGAGGCCGAGCTCGAGCGCCGCGTCACTGAGCGGAGCGCGGGCGGCGGCCGGCCGCAGCGCCGCGATGGCCTCGTCGTAGCCGCCGCGTTCGACCGTGATGTGCGCGAGAACGGCAACGGCAGCCGGATCGTCGGCTGGCCGGGCGCGGGCGAGGGCCTCCGCCTCCGCCGGTTTCCCGTGCGCCAGCGCCGCCCACGCACTCGCCGGAAACGTCAGGGTCGTCGCAGGTCGTCTGCTGCCCGTGCGAGGGAGCGGTGAAGACCGTCCAGACGCAGAGGGAGAGAAGGAGCGCGACCAGAGGACGGACAGGCAGGTGCCGCATCGACCTGCCTGAATTATAGAACACGGGGTCGTGGCAAACGGCGCGGCAGGTGTGACAAATCGAGGCGGACAGCTACACGACGAGTCCCCAGTATCCAGTATCCGGATTCCAGTGTCTGATTGACGTGGCGACTGGTAACTGTTGACTGGTAACTGGCGACTGGTGAGTGGTGACTACAGCGGAGCTGACCGTGCTCGGGTGAGTCCGGGACCGAGTCTCCAGTATCCCGTTCCCAGTTTGCAATTTGAGCGACTGGCTACTGGTTACTGGCTATCTGGCTACTGGTTACTGGTTACCTGGTTACTGGCGACTGGTGACTGGTGACTGGTGACCGCAGCGAGCTGAGCTGAACTGATTGCTGAGAACTGATCGCTGAGAAGCTGGATTGCTGAGAACTCATTGCTGAGAACTCATTGCTGAGAACTGATTGCTGAGAACTGATTGCTGAGAACTGATTGCTGATAGCTGACAGCTGATAGCTGGCGGCTCCGCCTAAAACAGCTCGCGCCAGGTGAAGAACAGCGCCGCGCACAGGCCTTGTGCGACACCGAACGCGGCCGACCAGGCCGGTGCGGCGCGGCGAGGGATGATGGCGGCGAGCGCAAGAAAGAGCGGGAACAGTGTCGATGTCAGCCGCCCCATCGACAGAACGCCGCCGGCAAACAGCGGTGGGACCAGGTTGAGCAGGACGAAGACACCCCACGCTGCGCCCAGTCGTCGAAACACGGGATACGTCAGTGCCAGCCCGAAGAGCACCGCAATCGTGTTCAGGGTATTGAAGGGCACGTTGGCGATGACCTCGACGAGCGGCTCGTCGCGCACCCAGCCCCACGCCGTCGCAAACGGCGCGAGCCCGTGGTAGGTGCGCCCCCATGCTTCATGGCTCCGGGCCCAGGCAAACCACACCCCTGTCAGGCTGTGCAGATACACCGTGAACAGGAGCATGCCGATCCCAGGCATCGCCGCCACCAGCAAACGGACCGCAATCGCGTTCCACTTCACGCCGCTGACATCGTCCGCACCCTTGGCACCACTCGCACTATCGGCACTCTTGGCACCCTTGGCACCCCCGGCACCTTTGGCACCCGCGTCGGCACCTCTGGCAGTCTTGGCACCCTCCCACACCTGCTGCGCTCCCAGAATCGCCAGCGGCACGCTCGCGAAACAGCCGTTCGGGCGCGTGAGCCCGAGGAGCAGTCCCCATGCGCTGGCCGCGCGCCACTCGCCCCGACGGAAATGGTAAAAGGCGCCCAGAGCGGAAAGTAGAAACACGGACTCGGTATAGGCGGCGCTGAAGAAGAGTGCAAACGGGTATGCCGCGAGGAGCAGCGCCGCGTTCTCCGCGGCTTCGGGGCCGACGAGGTCCCGGCCGAGGCGCACGAGATAGTAGAGCGCCCACAGAAAAGCGGCGAGCGAAATGAACACGCCGGCCCAGAGCGCCCGCACCATGCGCCTATCGTGCGTCGGCATGCGATCGTGCAAGCCGAACACGGTGGCGACGGGACGGATCAGCAACGGCAGCGCCGGGAAAAAGGCGATGTTACGCTGGCGCTGGAACGTGTGGTCCCAGTTGTAGCCATCGAGCGCCACACCGGCGTACCACCCTGCATCGAAGCGGGCGGGCAGATTCGCGAGCGGATCCTGCGATGGGGCAAATCCCGGCTTCGCCTCAATCCCGAACGTCACCACCGCGAAGAATCCAATGATGAGCACCGTCGGCCTGGTCGCGAGGAACGCGCGACCGGCAGCGGCGAAATCGGGGTGGCGACGGATCCAGTGACGAACCGAGGCGATGTTATCGAGCGCGCTCGGGCGGGGTCGCAGCAGGTGCCTGACGACCACAATGGACACGGCCGCGTAGACGAACGGGAGCGCCGATCGCACCGACACCACCACGCCGAACACCAGGTACCGGTGGCCTCCGAACAGCGCGATCCACAGGGCGACAGCGCCGAGCGCCAGCGCCGTGATGTCCGCGACCTGCAGGGACAGCGTCGACCGGCGATCGTCTGGAGCGTCAGGCTCTGCAGGCATTCGGATCCGTGAATTATGGCCGAAAGGCGAGCGGCAGAGAACTCAACGTCACGCCCGTGCGGATACCGGCTGGTTCAACGCATCCCGAGCGCCCGCTCTTCGACGCGAATGCGCGCGAGCAGCAGGCTGCCGAATCCCGCCAGCGACGCGATCGCCGAGAACGGCGCGTGCGCCATGATCCCCATCGCCACGAGTTCGATCGCGACGGCCACGTAGTTCGGATGGCGCATCAGTCGATACGGGCCCGAGGTGATACGGGTTGAATCGACCGGCACCAGAACCCTGAAGCTCCAGCGAGGCCCGAGCGTGGCGATCGCCCAGTACTTCAAGAGCTTCGACGCGGCGAAGACGACCACGCCCGCGGCGAACAGGCGGTCGAATCCTGCGCCTCGCAGCCAGGCCTCCCCCGCCATGGCGATAAAACAGGCCGGATACGCGAATTGCATCATCCCGTAGACGTCACCGCCGGGCTCGACGGCGCCACTCGCCCGCAACGCCCGATCGTTTTGCGCCGCGAGTCGCGCCTCGAGCAGCATCGGGACAAGCGTCACCGCCAGGAGGGTCAGCGGGAAGATCATGCCGCGTGGACGTCGCCAGCGTATTGGATGGCGCGTCGCAGCACCTGCGGCGCGAGTGTCGCGGCGTAGCCGGCGGCCCGCACCGCGCCCGGGTATGCGACCAGCAGTCGGAGCGTCCGATTGAACCGCCACTTGGATGCGAACTCGGCGGTGCGCGCCTGCGCGAGATGGACGTGAGCGTCCTCGACGCGTCCGGACGACAGCGCTCCGAGCGCTTCGAGCGCGGCCAGCTCGCCGCCGCGAAAGGCGAAGCGCAACCCGTCGCCGGTCATTGGATCGACGAATCCCGCCGCATCGCCGGCAAGGAGCAGCCCCGGCGCGCCCGCGCCCGAGCAGTCGACGCCGAGTGGGCCGAGACTGACCACGTCGCCCACCATCCGGGCCGCCGCGAATCGCCCACCCAGTAGCGGATCGGACGCCAGGGACGTCAGCAGGAACGATGCGGGCGCGCTTCCGGGCATGCGCGGCGCCACCACGCAGGCATTCGCGAGCGCGTCCGGCAGCGGCGCCACGCCGATGTAGCGGTTGCGGCGTACGTGCATCTCGCCAAAGGTCCTGAGGTCCGCGACGTCCTGGAAGTAGGCGCCGATGGCCCAGCGACGGGGATGCGCCGCCGACCGCGAGAGCCCGAGCGTGCGCCCCACCCGTGAGTACCCCCCATCCGCCGCGATCACCATCCGCGCCCGAACGCGTCGCATCACTCCATCGCGCCGCTTGACCACAAGTCCGGTAACGGTGGGCTGATGGCCGGACGTATCGATGGACGCCTCCTGCACGAGCACGTCTTCCTCAATTTCGGCACCCGCATCTGACGCCGCAAGCACGAGCGCCATGTCGAGCCGGCGACGCGAAATCGACATGCCCCGGTGCGTGCCGTAATGCCCCACCACGCGCACACCGGTCTGGCCCGTGACGATCATCCCGTCGAGCGGCAGCCCGCCGTGGGCGACAGTCGAGAGACCCAAACGGGCCAGGATCGCGAGCGCGCCAGGATTGAGCGTGTCGCCACAGAGCTTGTCGCGGGGGAACCGCGCGCGATCGAGCACCAGCACGCGCACGCCCGCCCGCGCGAGCACCGTCGCCGCAATCGCCCCCGCCGGTCCCGCGCCCGCAATTACGACGTCATGCATAAACACTCACGTGCTGCGTGCCGCGTGCTACGTGCAACGCCAACTTCCGCCTGAAGGCGGAAGCCACATGCACCCTTCGCCGCGTCGCGGCTACGGCGGGTCTCGCCGGAGCCCGCGCGCGAATGCCAACGCGGGCGGAGGCGGACACCCTGCCTATCCCTTCCCAAGCACGATGGCGCTGTTCTTCGACCCGAAGCCGAGGCAGTTGCAGAGCGCCGCGATCGGTCGCGCCGCGCGCCCCTTGTTCGGGATGAAGTCCATGTCGCAGTCCGGATCGGGGCTGGTGAGATTGATCGTCGGCGGCAGGAACCCGTCGCGGAGCGCCAGCGCCGCCGTGACCACTCCGGCGGCCCCGCTCGCGCCTTGCGGATGGCCGATCATCGACTTCGTCGACGAGCCGGGCACATCGGCGGCGATCGCGCCGAACAACCGGCGTACGCACCGCGACTCCACCGCATCGTTCAACACGGTAGAGGTGCCGTGATAGTTCACGTAACCAATCTCTTCGAGCGGACGGCCCGACCGGTCGAGCGCGAGCTGCATCGCGCGGACGATCTGATCGCCATCGGGATCCATCTGGACGCGGTGGTAGGCGTCGCAGGTCGACCCGTACCCGTCGATCGTCGCGTAGACCTGCGCGCCGCGTCTCCGCGCCCGATCCTCGCGCTCGAGAACGAGCATCCATGCGCCTTCGCCCAGGACGAAGCCGTCGCGCGCGGAATCGAACGGTCGTGAGGCTTCCGCCGGCGTCTCATTGAATGCGGTCGAAACCGCGCGCATTTTCGAGAACCCGAAAATCATCCCCGGTGTCACGCATGCGTCGGCGCCGCCCGACAGCACGACGTCGGCGTCGCCGGCGCGGATCAACGCCGCGGCGTACGACAGCGCGTCGGTGGAACTGGTACAGCCGGTCGAGACCACGTGACTGATCCCGTGCAGTTCCAGCGCGATCGAGATCTCGCTCGAGATCATGCCGACGATCGATACCGGAATGGCGTACGGCGTGACGCGCTTCCAGCCCTGGTTGAAGAACTCGAAATACTGCTTTTCGGCGACGTCGATCCCGCCCGCGCCGCTGCCGACGAGGACACCGGCGCCCGGCTCGTTGGCGCGCAACCCCGCGTCCTTCCACGCTTCGCTCGCGGCAACGACGGCGATGAGCGATGCCTTGGAGTAGCGGCGGGGATCGGGGCGTCCGGATCGTTCCGCCCCGTCCACCGCCACACGCGGATCGAACTCGACCGCCTCCTCGATTGTGAGCGCCGGCACCGGCGCCGCGACCATGCATGGGTACTGCGAGGCATCGAAGTCCGTGATCGCCCGTGTCCCGCTGCAACCGCGTCGAATGTGCTGCCAGAAGCGCTCGCGCCCGACGCCGAACGGCGACACTACGCCGATCCCGGTGATTGCCACGCGCGGAATGCCAGCACTCATCCCCCTATAATAGCGGCCGGCACACGGTTCAGCGGTGACGCTCGAGCTTCCATGGAACACCCACACGGCGTCGCTCGGCCCGCGTCAACGACGCGGTCCCCCTCCAACTCGGCGACGTCGATGGTCGCGTGGGCCGGTGGCGGCGTGTTCGTGTTCTCGCTCGCATACTTCCTTTATTCGTACCTGTGGCGGTTCGGAGTGCCTGCGGGTGACAGCAGCGCCATCCGTCCAGTCGCCCTGAACGTGCTGCTTTTCTCCGCCTTTGCCGCCGCATCACAGCGTCTTCGCACGCACGGGGGTCAAGGCGTGGGTTCGGCGTCACCTTCCCGGAGGCGCTCGAGCGATCGATATACACGTGGGCCGCAAGCGTGCTCTTCATCGCGGTCTGCCGTGCGTGGCAGCCTGTCCCAGGCATGCTCTATCAATGGGACGTCGCCGTGGCGCCCGCTGGCCTACGCGATTCAGTTCAGCGGCATCGTGCTGACGTTTCTTGGTGCGCGCGCCCTCGACGTCCTGGACCTCGCCGGCATCCGGCCCGTCCTTCGCGCCCGCGACGGCTCCGCGCCGGTGCACGTGCCGCTGTCGACAACAGGTGTTTTCGGGATTGTGCGCCACCCGCTCTATTTCGGGTGGACGCTGCTGGTGTGGGGCGCAGCGGATATGACCGCCACGCGCGCCGTGTTTGCCGTCATCAGCTGCGCGTACGTCGCCGTCGCGATTGCGTGGGAAGAAGCCGGACTGATTGAGACCTTCGGCAGTGACTACGAAGCGTACCGCCGTCGCGTCAGGTGGCGGATGATTCCGTTCGTCTACTGACGACGGACGCGCCAGCCGGCCGGCTGCGGACGCGCGACGATGACCTCAGTCGGCGACTGACGTCTCGGAATCCGCTTCCGGATCCCAGTCGAGCGGCGGAAGTCCCGTTTCCACGAACACGATCGACTGCTGCGACGGGATCTCGAACTTGCGCTGGCAGCGCTTGCACGTGAGCACATCGTCCACCCGGATCATGTAGTTGCGCAGCTTGGCGTACATCGCGCGGTCCTGCTCGTCGGCGCCCGGCGGCAGGCGGTCCTTCTTGGTGCGGACGAGCCACCGAACCTGGTATTCGGCACGGTGCCGGCACTTGGTACAGGTGAAGGTCCCGGGCTTCGTTTCGGGTTTTTCGACGAAAAAGTCCCGTTCATGAAGAGCCATGCGCCCATCATAGCAGCAACGCCGATCCGGGCCGAGGCCCCTGTAGCGGCGACTCGATCGGCCGCGCCAGTCGTCCGCGTCTGGCCACTGTCGGCGTAGGGTACACTCGATGGGCGATGTTGCCGCGTTCCGTTTGCGCCGCGCTGCTCGGCCTGCTCGCCCTTGGAGCCGCCGCTCCTCCGGCCCGGATCCCCGCGGTCGTCGATTCCGCCATCCAGCAAATCACCACCGCCGAGCTGCACCGACACGTCGCGACGCTCGCCAGCGACGAGATGGCCGGTCGCGGCGTCGGGCATGAGGGCAATCGCGCCGCTGAGAAGTACATCGCCGGCGCCCTGGGTGACGCGCATGTGCCGCCGGCGGCTCCGGACTATCTGCAACCCGTCGAGGTGTACGAGCCGCGGCTCGGGCAGGGAGCGCGACTGTCGATCACGGCCGGAGACGCACCGCTGACGGATCTGCGCGCCGGTCCCGACTTCTATCCGCTACCCGAATCCGGTGACAAGGCGGCCGCCGGCCCGCTGATTTTCGCCGGCCATGGCCTCACCGCACCAAATGTCAGGGTTGATGATTACGGCGGCGTCGATGCACGCGGCGCCATCGTGCTCGTGCTCGACGAGGTGCCTGACGCGGTGAAGCGGATGGCAACCATCTCGAACGAAGAGCGCGGCGAGATGGCAACGGTCGAACGCAAAGCCGCCGACGCGCGGGCGCACGGGGCGGTTGGACTCATCATCGTGCGAAGCTACCTCGGCGACCCGCACGCGATGTGGCCAGTGTCGACCTCGGTCCGCTCGACCTCGTATCGTTTACTCGCGCCGATGCGGGCCGCGCCGATGCCGGTCGCCGTCATCTCCGAACGGAGTGCGGCGACGGTGCGGCAGGCGCTCGATGCGCACAAGATCGTGCGTGCGGATCTGGCACCCGATGTGATCGTCACCCCCGTGGTGATGAACAACATTCTGGGAATCATCGAAGGGCGGCAACCCGCGGCCGAGATGGTGGTGATCGGCGCGCACATGGATCACGACGGCATCGACGAGGCTGGACACATCTACAACGGCGCGGACGACAACGCCTCCGGAACCGCGGCGGTACTGGCGATCGCGGCCGCGTTCGCGCGCGCGTCGGCACTCGGGCAGAAACCATCGCGCGCTGTCGTGTTCGCGTTGTGGAACGGTGAGGAAAAGGGCGAGCTCGGCGCCGAGTACTACGCCGCGGCGCCGGTGCCGGCGCGACCCGTGGTCGCGAACTTGAACCTGGACATGATTGGGCGGGAGGAAGAGATTCCCGATCCCTCCGACGCGCGCTACCAGGGGTTCGCACGAACCACCGCCAGCCAGAACACGAACGTCGTGCACCTGCTCGGCTACAGCCTCTCACCCGATCTCGCGGCTCTCGTCCAGAGCGCGAACGACACCATCGGCCTGACGATCAAGGAAGATTACGACCGCGACTCGCAGAACCTTCTGCGGCGATCCGACAACTGGCCGTTTTCCCGGCACGGCATCCCGGCGGTGTTCCTGACCACCGGTCTCCATCCGGATTACCACAGCCCGACCGACGATACCGACCGCATTGATTTTGCCAAGCTCGAACGCATCACGCAGCTGGCGTGTCGTGCCCTGTGGATGACCGCGGACGGCGACCGACCGCGATTGAAATCGAAGTGACGTGATCATGGCTGAGGACCCGCAAGCTCCCGCTCTCCCCTCCGAACTCCCGGTCGTGCCGTTGCGAGAGGCCGTCGTGCTGCCAATGACCGTGGCGCCGCTCGGCGTGAACCGCGCGTGGCTCGGTCGAGGCGGTCAATCGCGCACTCGCGGGCGACCGCATGGTGCTGCTGCTCCTCCAGCGCGGGACGGCGGAAGAGCCCGCACCGGACGACCTGCACCGGGTCGGCACCGTCGCCATCATCCGGCAGATGGCCAAGGGGCCGAATGGCATCCGCGTCCTGGTCGAAGGCGTCGCACGTGCGCGGGCAGAGTTCCTCCAGACCGACAAGGGATTCCTCAAGGCGCTGCTCAAGCCGCTGCCCGAATCGACCGAGCGATCGATCGACATCGATGCACGCGTTCGCCGGCTCCAGGAACTCGTCGACCGCGCGCTGTCGCTCGCCACCGGACTCTCTCCGGAGGTGAAGACGCTGGTGATGAGCCTCGACGATCCGCTGCGGATTGCGTACCTCCTCGCCAGCCTGCTCGACATGAAGGCCGAGGACAAGCAGCAGCTGCTCGAGGAGAACAGCCTGTCGATCAAGCTCGACGCGGTCTCGATGGTGCTGTCTCGCGAAATCGAGGTGCTCGAACTCAAAGGCCAGATCGAGTCGCGCGCGGAAAAGGAAATGACTGACGCGCAGCGGCAATACGTCCTGCGCCAGCAGCTCAAGGCCATCCAGACGGAGCTCGGCGAGGGCGACGGCGAGGCGGCGGAGCTGCGGAAGCGGGTGTCGGATCGCGCGACTCCCGGATTCGGTGGCGGCGATCGCCATGCGTGAAGTCGAGCGACTCGAACGCATGACGCCTGCATCTCCCGAGTACCAGATGATCCGCACGTATCTCGACTGGATCCTCGACGTGCCCTGGGACACGGTGACGGAAGACCGGCTCGACCCGGTGGAAGCGCGGCGCGTCCTCGACGAGGATCACTACGATCTCGACAAGGTCAAGGAACGCATCGTCGAGTACCTCGCGGTGCAGAAGCTGCGGAACAAAGCGTCCTCGCAGGCCGACGCCGTACCGCCGCCACCGCTCGTTCCGTCGACCGCCCCGGTGACGACCGCGGAAGTCGTCACCGGCGCAGCGGCGGAGGCAGTCACCCGGAACCGGGCCGTCCCGAGCGTGAGAATGAAGGGGCCGATCCTCTGCTTCGTCGGACCACCTGGTGTCGGCAAGACCTCCCTCGGCCAGTCGATCGCGCGCTCGATGAACCGGAAGTTCGTCCGCATCTCGCTCGGTGGCGTCCGCGACGAAGCGGAAATCCGTGGGCATCGGCGGACCTACATCGGCTCGCTGCCGGGACGGCTGGTCCAGGCGTTGAAGACGGCGGGATCGTCGAACCCGGTGCTGATGCTCGACGAAATCGACAAGATTTCGGTGGGCGTCCAGGGCGATCCGGCCGCGGCGCTGCTCGAAGTGCTCGACCCGGCGCAGAATCACGCCTTCCGCGATCACTACATGGAGATCCCGATCGATCTGTCGCGGGTGCTGTTCATCGCCACGGCGAACCAGCTCGGCACGATCCACCCGGCCCTGCTCGACCGCATGGAGCTCATCTCGCTCAGCGGCTACACCGAAGAGGACAAGGTGCACATCGCGCGCATCTACCTCATTCCGCGTCAGCTCGAAGAACACGGGCTCACGCCCGACCAGATGGAGATCACCGACGCGGCGCTGCGCCGCACGATTACCGAATACACGCGGGAAGCCGGAGTGCGCACGCTCGAACGGCAAATCGGCACCATCGCCCGCAAGGTCGCGGCGCGGGTTGCGAGCGACGCGGCACACGTCGCGACGGTCGATGCCGCCCAGGTCGAGGATTACCTCGGGCCGTCCCGCTTCCGCTCCGAGATGGCCTTCCGCACCTCGCGTCCGGGCGTCGCGACCGGCGTGGCGTGGACGGAGGCGGGTGGCGACGTGCTGTTCATCGAGGCGGTGCTCCTGCCCGGCGGCGCCGGTCACCTCACGCTCACCGGACAGCTCGGGAGCGTGATGCAGGAATCGGCGCGCGCCGCGCTCAGCCACGTGCGTCAGCAGGCGTCGGCTCTTGGCATCGAACGCGAGACGCTCGCCACGAACGATCTGCACGTGCACGTCCCGGCTGGCGCGATCCCGAAAGACGGTCCGTCGGCCGGCGTGACGATGGCGACAGCGATCGTTTCCGCCGCGCGCGGCGAGCCGGTGCGGCCGGATGTCGCGATGACCGGCGAGATCACGCTCTCCGGCCTGGTCCTTCCGGTTGGCGGCATTCGCGAGAAGGCACTCGCGGCTCGCCGATACGGGATCAAGACCTTCGTCCTGCCGGCGATGAACGAGCAGGACCTCGCGGAGCTCCCCGCGGACGTGCGCAACGAGATGACGTTCGTGCCGGCCCGCACCCTGGAGGACGTGCTCAAGATCGCATTGCCGGGCGTGCCGGTGGCCGATCCGACGGTCGCCTGATCAGTGCCGGCGATCGTCTTCTACATCTCGGGTCACGGTTTCGGTCACGCCTCGAGGGCAATCGAGATCATCAACGCCGTCGGCGCGCGCCTTCCCGCCTGGGACATCGTCGTTCGCAGTTCAGTGCCCCGCTGGTTGTTCGAGCGGACCGCGCGTCCGCCGCTGACGCTCATCGACGCCCCGTGCGACACCGGCGTCGTGCAGATCGACAGCGTGCGGCTCGACGAACGGACGACGATCGGCAACGCCGCCGCGTTCTACGCCAGGCTGCCGAAGCTGGTCGAGGAGGAAGCGCGTGCACCTGCAACGCCACGATGCGCGGCTGGTGATTTCCGATGCGCCTCCGCTCGCGTGCGCCGCCGCGGCGGCACACGGAATCGAGTCAGTTGTCGTGTCGAACTTCACCTGGGACTGGATTTACCAGGCGTACATCGGGACCGCTCGCATCCCATCCGGATCTCATCCCCACGATCCAGAAGGCCTACGGGCACGCATCCGCAGCATGGCGCCTGCCGCTCCACGGTGGATTCGAAACGTTCAGCAACATCGTCGACGTTCCCTTCGTCGCGCGGCACGCGACGTTCGCACGCGATGACGTCCGGCAGCGGCTGGCACTGCCGGTCGACGCGCGGCTTGCGCTCGGCTCGTTCGGCGGGTATGGACTCCAGGGCTTCGATCCATGTGACCTCGATTGCACAGCCGGCTGGCACGTCGTCCTGACCGGGCGCGAAGCCCCGGGTCCGCTGCCGCGGTGCGTCACCTTCCTGGACGAGAACGCGGTTTACGACGCGGGCATGCGCTACGAAGACCTGGTCGCCGCGGTCGATGTCGTCGTCACCAAGCCGGGCTACGGGATCATCTCCGAGTGCATCGCGAACAACACCGCGATGCTGTACACCTCGCGAGGCAAATTCGCCGAGTATGACGTCATGGTCGCGGAGATGCCGCGCTTCCTCCGGTGCGAATACATCGATCTCGCATCACTCCTGGCCGGCCGCTGGCGCGAATCGCTCGATCGACTGATTCGGAAGCCGCTACCGCCTGAGCGCGCGGATACGAGCGGTGCACACGTCATCGCGGAGATGATCGCGGGGACGCTGGCCGATCCCTCCTGAGCCGCCGTCCTCGGCTCGCGCCGGCATATCATTGCGCTCGCACGACCGTTGGAGCCGAACCGTTCCTTACCCGCCTTGAGGTATTCGATGATCAGTCGCCGCTCGTTCCTCTCGGTCTCCGCGACTCTGGCGGGTGTCGCCAGCGTGCCTCGTGCTGCCGGGCGGCGTGCAGACAATCAGCACGCCGCTGGTCCGGCGATGCCAGCGTCGATCGCACGACTCACGTCGATGCGCGACCAGGCGCGGCCGATCACCGCGGACGAGCGGCGCGGCCGGATTGAGCGCGCCCGACGTTTACTGGCCGAGGCGAAACTGGACGCCGTCCTCCTCTCGGGTGGCACCTCGCTCGTCTACTTCACGAACATCCGCTGGGGCGGTGGAGAGCGGCTGCTCGCGTGCCTCATCCCGAGGGAGGGCGAGCCGCTGTTCGTGTGCCCGGCGTTCGAAGAGGAGCGGCTGCGGGAGCAGATCGAGCGCGGCCCGTTTGATCCCGGACGCGTCGACGTCCGTACCTGGCAGGAGGATCAGAGTCCGTACGCACTCGTCGCGGAGGCGCTGAGGGAGCGAGGGCTCTCTACCGGCCATCTGGGCGTTGAGGAGACGACCAAGTTCGTGTGGGCGGACAGCATCGCCACGGCTGCGCCGCAACTCCGAATCGTGAGCGCTACACCGGTGATCGCGGGCTGCCGGATGATCAAGGACGCCCACGAACTCGAGTTGATGCGGCTCGCGTCAGTGGCGACGCTGAAGGTTTATGCGGCCGTGCACGAGGCGCTGCGGCCGGGGATGACGCAGGTCGATGTCGAACGCCTGATCGCCGCGGGTTACGGACAAGTCGGCTTCGACGGAGAAGCGAGTGTGCAGGTCGGAGAATACACGGCACTCCCCCACGGCTCGCTGACGCCACAGACAATCCGCGAAGGCACGATCATCATGATTGACGATGGTTGCAAGGTCGAAGGCTACCAGTCCGACATCACCCGCACGTTCGTCCTGGGAAAGCCGACCGATGCCATGCGTCGAGTGTTCGACGTGGTCAAGCGCGCGCAGGCCGCAGCGCTTGCGGCGGCACGACCCGGCGTGGCGCTGGCGGCGATCGATGCGGCGGCACGACAGGTCGTCACCGACGGCGGCTACGGGCCCGGCTACACACACTTCAGCCACCGGCTTGGGCACGGGCTGGGAATGGACATGCACGAGTGGCCATACCTCGTCGCGAACAATATGTTCGGGTGGGACCAGGCGCTGGCAGCCAGGACCGGGATGGTCTTCAGCAACGAACCAGGCATCTACCTGCGGGGACAGTTCGGCGTGCGCCTGGAAGACGACATGTACATCACCGACGATGGCGCGAAGCTTTTCACGACGCCGTCAGCGTCACTCGAGCAGCCGTTCTGAGGCGCGAGCCCTGGCTACTTGACGGTGGTGACGAGCGACCAGAGCTTGGGGATGTTCACCTTTTCGATCGACTGCGGCTGAAGATCGGCCTGGGCGAGAAATGCCGGGAGGTCGAGGTCCGCCTTGAAGCCGATGTGAATCGTAAACGGTGATATCAGGCGCTCGATGCGCGAGAGGATCGGATTGGGACTGAGGAAATGGTTCAGTACGATGATGCGGCCGCCTGGACGGCACACGCGGCGCATCTCCTGCGCGACTTTGACCGGATCGGGCACGACGCTGATGAGGTACGGCGCGTAAACGATATCGAACGAGTCCTCGGCGAACTTCAGGTCGGCCGCGTCCATCTGCAGGAGCCGGACGTTCCGGATCTCCTTGCGCGCGGCGCGCTCACGCGCGATCTCGAGCATCGAACCGCTGAAGTCGATCCCGGTAACGGAACAGTTCTTCGGATAGAGCGACAGGTTGATCCCGGTGCCCACGCCGACCTCGAGCACACGCTCGCCCGGTTGGATATCCATGCGCTGGATCGCCTGTAACCGGCCGGGATGGAGCGTCGGTCCGAACGTGAGGTCGTATACCTTGGCGATCTTGTCGTACACCCCTTCGACGAAATCATTTTCGACAACCGTCACCGAGAGGGCCCGGGTTCCGATATCGGACCCGGCAACCAAATCGTCGGCAGGATCGGCTTTTCGTTCGAATAAGGGCATAAACCCGTGTCTCCGTTGAATTTGCAAGTCGAGGGCCGCGCCCTCGACCAGACCCGGTGAGCGTTTGCGACTATACCCCGGATGTATGGATGGGGCAAAGCCGACCGACGCAATCGCCGGACCGCCAAACCGTGGTCAAACCCTCAGAATCGTCATGAGCCAGCGGCATCAATCACCCCGAGAACAGCCTCGACCGTCTTGGACGCCGTTGAAATCTGGAGCCCCTGCACCATCGCCCGAATCTCGGTCGTGACCTCGCGTGCAATTGCGAGTCCCTCGGCGGCGGCGCCGCCTTGCTCCTCGGCGCGGCGCATCCGGGCAACCACCGTTTCTGGCACCCGCACGCCGGGCAGCTCATTCGCCATGAATTCGGCATGCCGGAGGCTGTCGAGCGGCGCCACCCCAGCGAGCACCGGAATCCGGAACCCCTCGATGCGGGCGAGAAACCGCGAGAGCTCGCCAGCATCGAACACCGGCTGAGTTATGACGAACTCCGCTCCTGCCTCAACTTTGTACGCGAGCCGTCGCAGCTCCTGATCGGGATCGAGTGCGCCGGGGTTGGCTGCGACACCGATGTGGAACCCGGTGGGTACGCCGATGCTCTGCCCGCCGATGTCGGATCCGCGGTTCAGACGCGTCACGACGTTGGTGAGCCCGATCGAGTCGACGTCGAACACACCGGTCGCGTCAGGATAATCGCCTACCTGCGGCGGATCGCCGGTAATGAGCAGCAGGTTCCGGATCCCCATCGAATGCGCGCCGAGCAGGTCGGATTGCATCCCGAGAAGATTTCGATCGCGGCACGCGTAGTGGAGAATCGTTTCGATGCCGGCCTGCTGCTCGACCAGGACGGCGGCAGAAAGCGCGCTCATGCGCGCGCCGGCGCGGGGGCCGTCCGGGATGTTCACGAGCGCGACCCCGTGGATGCGGAGCTGCTTCGCCTGTTCCACGAGTGCGTCGGCGCGGAATCCGCGCGGTGGCACGAGCTCGACCGAGATGACGAACTCCCCGCGCGCCAGCGCATTTGCCATGCGCGATTTTTCGACCCGCGCGACCGGCGGCGCCGTTGGCGCGGTCGCAATCTTCGTCTCGCTGCGCGCAGCGTGCAGACTCTTCTGCTCGCCAGGGGCAAGCCCGCGCACCGCCATCTTGATATGCCGGATGTGCTCCGGGGTCGTCCCGCAGCAGCCGCCGACGAGGCGCACGCCGCTGTTGATGAAGCGCCGCGCGTATGACGCCATGTACTCGGGCGAACAGAGATAGATGTGCCGGCCTTCGACCTCACGCGGTTGACCGGCGTTGGGCTGGGCGGAAAGCTTGACGGTGGCGACGTTCGACATCCGCTCGATCGTTTCGAGCATCGCCGCCGGGCCCACGCTGCAGTTCAACCCGACGACCTGCGCACCGAGCCGTTCGAGTTCGGGCACGAATGCCTCCGGCGCCGCGCCGTCGAGGCTGTTTCCGTCCTCCTCGGTGGTGACCTGGGCGACGATCGGCAGATCGCAGAGGCTGCGGACGGCGCGAATCGCCGCCCCGATCTCGTTCACATCACGGAAGGTTTCGAGCACGAACAGGTCGACGCCCCCTTCGAGCAGCCCGCGCGCCTGCTCACGGAAGAACTCCTCCGCTTCGTCGACGCCGGTCCTGCCCCAGGGCTCGATGCGGATGCCGAGCGGGCCGATCGCGCCGGCGACGTAAACCTGGTCGCGCGCCGCATGCTTCGCAATCTTCGCTCCCTGGAGATTGATCGCATGCACCTTGTCGGCGAGTCCAAACGCACCGAGCTTGATCCGGTTCGCCCCGAACGTGTTCGTCTCGATCACATCTGCGCCCGCCCGGACGTACGCCTGGTGGACGTCGGCGACGAGATCCGCCTGGGTCAGGTTCAGCTCGTCGAACGAACGATTCAGGAACACACCCCTGGCGTACAGCATCGTGCCCATCGCCCCGTCACACACCAGGATGCGGGTTTCGAGCGCGGCAAGGAACGGCGCTTTCGTCATGGTCACAAAACTACATCGTACTGCAACGTCTGCGGGTCGACGAGCAGGTAAGAACGCGAGACGAGATCGAGGCAAACCGAGCGGATACCGGCCGTCTCGCTTTCGACAAAGCGATGATGGTGCCCGAACAGGTGCAGGCGCGGGCGCATCGCCGCGAGCACTTCGTTGATCGGCGTCTTGCCGGCATCATTGCCCGGCCGTCCCCCGCCTGCGCTCATCCGAAACGGCCGCGGCGCCTCGTGCGTCAGCAGCACGTCCACTCCGTGCAGCGTCTTGCACGCCTCTACTTCAGCCCTGACGAAATGCCGCCGCCGATCCGCCAGCTCAGTGGCCTTCGGCGTGCCCTTCCTGGGATGAGGCAGATGCTCCGGCGACATGTCGTACATCGTTGGCGCGAACGTCCCGCCGAGACCTGCGACCGTCAGGTCGCGGATCCCTGCGACCGCACGGTCGCCGATCTGTATCGCCGCACCGTTGGGGATGTAGTGGAGACCGGAAGGCAGATCCCCGGCCGCAATCCGATCGAAGTTCTCGTTGTTCCCTTTAATCCAGTAGAGCGGCGCGGCCACCGCCTCGTAGCGGCCGTCCGCATCGGCGACATCCCCCACGCACAGCCAGAAGGGGACATCGGGGTGGCGGTCCATGATGCGGCGGACGCTCGCGAAATCCCCGTGGATGTCACCGAGCGCGCCGAACACCGTACCTACTTCGCGGTCGTGGCGGCCGGGACGAGCAGATCCTTCTTGTCCCAGATGAAGTCCTTGTTGCTGTAGACCGCGAGCTCGTAGTCCTTGCCCATGAAGATCGCGGACACCGGGCACGCTTCTTCGCAGTAGCCGCAGAAGATGCAGCGAGTCTTGTGGATCTGGTAGACCTTGGCGTAGCGCGGACCAGCCTGGACCGATCCATCGTTCTCCGCCGCTTCGAGGTAGATGGCGTCGGCCGGGCACGCGACGGCGCAAAGACCGCAGGCGACGCACTTCTCGAGCCCGTTCTCATCCCGCATCAGGACCTGTTTCCCCCGGTATTTGGGGAACACAGGGACTTTCTGGTCCGGATAATTGACCGTGATTGGTTTCTTGAAGATGTGCTTGAAGGTGGTCGCAAAGCCGATGAGAAACGGACGGATCATCCCCCAATCATACCAAGCGGACAGGGGAAAGGAAAAGGGACGGGCTATAATTCCCCTCTGCACATGCCGCAGGCAACCAAGGCGCTCACCGCCGAGCAGTTCCTGCTGACCACGCTTGTCGTCAAGGTCGCGATTGCCGCCGTCCTGTCGACGATGCTCGTCAGGTTCCCGTGGTTTCGGCGCATCCTTCTGACCGAGAAGCGCGACTGGCCCGAGCGCCTGATCTTTGCCGCCAGCCTGGGGGTTCCGCTGACCGCCGGGGTCGTCGCCCGCCTCCTGATCAACTACGACGCCGCCGACCTGACGCTCTCAGGCGCCTTCCTCGCGGGCCTGCTCGCCGGACCGTACGCCGGGGCGATCGTCGGCACGATCGTCGGCATCCCGCCGCTCATCGCGGGCGAGTGGATTGCGCTGCCGTTTGCGGTCGGGTGCGGATTTGCCGGCGGCGGGTTGCGGGAGTTGTGCCCGAAGGAGGCGATCTGGCACTTCTCTCCCCTCTTCTTCACCGACCTCCACCGCAAGGTGTGGCGGCTCGTGCGCACGTTCCAGATCGACTGGGTCGTCATCCTCGTGGCGGCGCCCATCGGGCTCGAAATCATCCGGCAGCTGCTCGGACACCACTTCCACGGGCGCCATCTGTTCTACCTGCATGCGCCGAACCCCTGGGTCGGCGCATTCGTCATTCTCGCGACCGTGCTCTGTGTTGCCATCCCGATCAAGATCTGGAACAGCGCCCGGATCGAACACCGGCTGCAGGAGCAGGAAAAGCTGCTCATGGCGGCACGGGTCGAAGCGCTCGCCAGCCAGATCAATCCGCACTTCCTCTTCAACACGCTGACCTCGATCTCTTCCCTGATCCGCTCGAAGCCGGAGACCGCGCGCACGCTGATCGTGAAGCTTTCCGGATTGCTCCGGCGCCTGCTGCGGAGCCAGGACCATTTCGTCACGCTTCGGGAAGAGCTCGAAGCGATCGACGAGTACCTGGACATCGAGTGCATCCGCTTCGGGCCTCAACTCCGGATCGAGAAATCGATCCAGCCCGAGACGCTCGACCTGATCGTTCCGAGCATGCTGCTCCAGCCGCTGGTCGAGAATTCGATCAAGCATGGGCTGGCCCCGAAGATCGGCGAGGGTCGGATCACCATTCGCAGCACCCGCCAGGGCGGCCACGCGATCATCGATATCATCGACAACGGCGTCGGCGTGGCGCCCGACCACCGCGACCGGGTCACCGGCGGCGGCATCGGTCTGCGCAATGTCAACGAACGCCTGCGCGTGATCTACGGCGCCAATTACCAGTTGCAGCTGGATAGCGTCCCCGGCGAAGGCACGTGCGCACGCATCGTCATTCCGGAGCTCATGGTGCCCGCCAAGGTGAGCGCCTGAGCCGATGGAGACGACCGACGCGCTGCGCACGCTCGTGGTCGACGACGAACAACTCGCGCGTGACGAGCTCTGCTTTCTCCTCGGCCAGCTGGAGGCAATGGAGGTGATCGGCCAGGCCGGGAACGGCGTCGAGGCGCTTCGCGCGATCGAAGAGCATGAGCCTGATCTGGTCCTGCTCGACGTGCAGATGCCAGGGCTCACGGGTTTCGAAGTGGCGCGGCGCCTGGTTCGCGCCGGCGTGGATACGCAGCTGGTGTTCGTCACCGCGTACGATGAGCATGCCATCGAGGCGTTCGAAGTGAACGCCGTCGACTACCTGCTGAAGCCGGTTGAAGCGGGCAGGCTCGCAACGGCGGTTGATCGGGTCAGGCGGCGAATCCAGCTCGAGCGCCCGGCACTGGCGAATGGTGATTCGGTTCGATCGGCGCGGGCGGACGAGCTGGAGCGCGTGCTCCAGCTGCTCTCCGAGCGTGATGGACGCCGCGAGCAGCTCGCGGTCAAGGTCGGCGACCGCTTCCTGCTGGTCCAGACGGACGAGGTCGTCCATGTGTCGGTCGAGGACGACGTCATCACGGTTGTAACGAACAGCTTGTCTGGAACGTCTAACTATCGGACACTGGATGAATTGCAGGCGCGCCTCGACCCTGCGGTATTCTGGCGGGTGCACCGGTCGCACCTTGTGAATATCAACAAGATCAAGGAGATCGTGCCCTGGTTCAGCCGAAACTATATTCTGAAGATGCGGGACGGGAAGGGCACGGAAATCCCGGTGAGCCGGTCGCAGACGAAGCGGCTCCGCGAGTATCTGAGGTTATGAGCAATCATTACGATCCGTACGCGGCGCCACAAGGCCCCGCGACCGCGTATCCGGTGCCAGACACCATGCCGACAACCGACCCGCTGAGCGCGCCCGAACCGCTCGTCGCGACCGAACCGCTGCCGGCCCTGGCGGGTGGGCTGACGGCGCCGCCGGAAACGCGCCTGGCGATTGACGGCGGTACGCTCCGCATGGAGCGCGTCGCCGAAGAGATCATCGCGTGGCTGAAGACGCTTGCGTCCGCCGCCGTGTACGCGACGCTGATCGTGACCTTCGGGTTCCAGGTGGCGCGCGTAGAAGGCCACAGCATGGCGCCGACGCTCGGCGATCAGGATCGGCTGATCGTGAACAAGCTTGCCTACCGAATTGGCGAACCGCACATCGGCGACATCGTGATGCTCTATTACCCGCTGGTACCGGAGAAGTCGTTCGTGAAGCGCGTCATCGCCCAGGAAGGCGATCAGGTTCGCATCGTCGACGGCAAGGTGTACCGCAACGATGTCCTCATGGACGACTCGTTCGTCCCGCCCGACTACCGGAGCCACGACGACTGGGGGCCGCAGGTGATCCCGGAGGGCTACTACTTCGTCATGGGCGATCACCGGAACAACAGCTCCGACAGCCGACACTGGGGCTTCGTGCCGAAGAAGTACATCATCGGCCGCGTGCAGCTGCGCTGGTGGCCTGTACAGACAGCGAGGATGTTCTAAGCAGGAATGTTGAGGGTTATAGGGTTTCAGGGTTCTAAGGGTTATAGGTCAGGTTTTAAGGTTTCAGGGTTATAGAGTTTGGGTTTTGCGGTAAACCTGAAACTCGACCTTAGAACCTGCTAAAGCCCGAAACCCGCCCTAGGACCCCTAAAACTCTTAGAACCCTAGAACCCGAAGCAAGTAAGAGCATCCCCCCTGCCAACCCGTTACAGCGCGGTTTACCGCGTCCTCATCCGCGTTCTCATCCTCAACCTGGCAGTCGCGGTCGCGAAGCTGGTGCTCGGGTACGCCACCGGTGCCGTCAGCGTCATCTCCGACGGCTTCCATTCGCTGACGGACGCGGCCTCGAACGTGATGGGCGTCGTCGGCCTTCGTGCGTCCAGGAAGCCGCCCGACGAGGACCATCCGTATGGCCATCGGAAGTACGAGACGCTTGCGGCGGCCGGGATCTTCGTGTTCCTGCTCTTCGTCGTGATCGAGGTGACCCGCGCGGCGATCAACCGTCTCTACGGCGGCGCGGCGCCCTCGGTCACCGCCCTGAGTTTCGCCGTGATGCTCGGCACGCTGGTCATCAATCTCCTGGTCGTGAAGTACGAAGGCGGTGAGGCCCGGCGGCTGAGCAGCGAGCTGCTCCTCGCCGACGCGCTCGCGACGCGCAGCGACATCCTGACCACGTGCGCGGTGATTGTGAGTCTCGTCGCGGTGCGACTTGGGTATCCGGTCCTCGACGCGGTTGGCGGCCTGCTGATCGCGTTCTTCATCGCGCGGACCGGGTGGGAGATTGGCCGGAACACGTCACGCGTGCTCTCGGATCGCGTCGTGCTGGCCGAAGAAGACATCCGCCGTGTCGTGATGACGGAACCGGCGGTGATGGGGTGTCATCACATCAGGTCGCGCGGGTCAGCCGATCACACCTTCCTCGATCTTCACGTGTGGTTCAGGCCGGACATGCCGCTCCACGAAGCGCACCGGCTGTCCCACGTGGTCAAGGACAAGCTGATGGCCAGCTTCCCGCAGATTGCGGACGCCATCATCCACATCGAACCGCCGCCAACCCACGGCTGATCGTCCCCGCGATGGCGTTGGCGAACGCACGCCGCCCGTTCGTCCCAGCCGTTTCAGCTCACCGGCCAGTGGAGGAGCACGGTCAGCGGGAGCGCGCGGGAACGGACGCGGACGAGGAATCGCGACCCGTCCGGTATCACGTCGTACTCGCTGATGTAGGGCGGAGCGATCGGTGTGCTCCCGATGTTGAAGAGCGGATGCGCGTCGCCAAGGTCGGGCACCCCACCGCGGAGCGACAGCGGGACGGCCATCAACGTGCCGTCTGCCGTCACGTAGAACAATTCGCGCCCGTCAGCGCGCCAGCGCGGATCGCTGGCGCCGCGCCACCCGACATCGGCAGCCCCGTGGGTCGACACCATGCGTCCGTGCAGTTCCGGCTGCTTCTCTCCAGGTTTGGTCAGCGGAGCAATGTAGACCTCGGGGACACCGGACGCGTCAGACATGTAGGCCAGCCACCGCTCGTCCGGCGAGACCTGCCCCTGTGCCTCGTTGAAACGCGTGTTCGTGAGCGGGAACGTGTCGGTGGGGTGTGCCGCGGGCGCGGCGAAGATGTCCCAGCCCGTTCGGCCTTCGTTATTGATCTGGTAGACCACCAGCCCGCTCCGCGACCAGTCGGTCGGGTACTTTGGCCAGACGATGTTTCCAGGAACACCGTGTCGCCGCCACCGTAGGCGGACGGACTGATGTAAAGGTCCTGTGTGCCGTGTCCGGTTCGACCGGAACACCAGCCGGGTCCCATCGGGAGCCCACACCGGGGACGCATCGGTCTCACTTGACGTTGTCAGCTCGGCTGAGAGTTGGACGAGCGAGATCGAGAACGTTGACGTCAGGCCTGTCGGTCTGCGGGTCGACCACCGAAATCGCGACTCGCCGTCCGTCGGGCGAAATGCGAAAGTCGACATAGCGCGCGCTGTTGGCGGCGGTGTCCAGCTTGTTCCCATTGCGATCGAACCACGTCAGCGCGTCGGCTGCCGCTCGCGGGCCGTATGCGATTGTGCCGTTGGTAGAGACCGAGACCGCGGCGGAGAAATTGCTCGACGTGCCGACGCGCGGTGGCGATGACCGTCGGCTCGCCAATGCAGCCGGCGCCCATTCACATCGAGCTTCCTCGAGAGCAGGGTTCCTTCCGACGACGTAGAGCAGCCGCCCCGGCGGCGCGTACTGTCCGCTCGACGTCGAGTTCACCAGCAACGTGCGTTCGGACGAGTCGAGTGCAGCGAGGTAGATTCCTTCGTTCTTCGGATCCTCGTTCCTGACGAACACACAGGAAGTGCCGGCCGTCCGGCAGGAACTGGGGCCAGCGGTGATCGCGATCTCCGGCCGCCATCGACGAGCGGGATGTCGTCGACAGTACCGCCACCACGAGCCTTGACGCGCTTCAAGCGGTCCGCTGGTTTGTGGCGCGAACAGGATGAGGTCGTCGGAATTCCAAGTGCCGCCGCGCCCACTGGGCGCAGGCGCCAGCACTTGTGCCGGTCCGCCGCGCGGTTCGATACGCTTCAGTAGCCCGGCGGCGAAAAATCCCAGCGCTGTTCCCGTCAGGCGACCAGAACGGCCACGTGGCGCCCTCGGTACCGGGCAGGGCCGTCGCATCTGTTGCATCGAGTGGACGAACCCAGATTTGCGAGACGCCGCTCGCGCCGGAGGCGACGAATGCGAGCTCGGCGCCCGTCAGGTGATATCGCCAGTTGCGCCGCGTCGACCGAGCTTTGTGTCCCTGTGAATGCGCCGCCGGGAGGTGGCAGGACCGAAACGGCGACGGGGAAGTTGACCGGATCCGTCGCGCCGGGGTCGCGTGAGGAACGCCACCGAGCACGACAGCCGGGAATGAGCAGACCTGCAGCCAGGAGCATGGGAGCACGTGTCCGGCGATGGTCGGCTGGTGGGGATTCGGGAATGGCACCGGACCCGCGCGCCGTCCACTTCAACGTTGCGGCGACGTCGCCGAGCGACTGCCAGCGGTCCTCGGGGTTCCGGCACAGGCAACGCCGGATAATCCACTCCACATCCATCGCCGGCGAACCAGGAGGGAGGGGCGGCGGGTCGGATGAGAGGATGGCCGCAATCACGGCGGCTTGACTCGGCGCCTGGAAGGCGCGACGCCCCGCCGTCATTTCGTAGAGGATCGTGCCGAACCCGAACACATCGCTGCGCATGTCGGCCGGATGCCCTTCGAGCCGTTCAGGCGAGAGATAGTACGGCGTGCCCGCCACGGTTCCATGGCCCGATGGATCGGGAGCGGTAAGCTCCGCGGCCACGTCCGAGGTGGGTAACGCGTCGGGCTGCCTGAGTTTCGCCAGACCGAAGTCGAGGACCTTGATTCCCGACGAGGTGATGAAGACGTTTGCCGGCTTCAGGTCACGGTGGATCACCCCGTGGCGGTGGGCGTAGTCGACCGCATCCGCGATTTCGATCGCGTACCCCAGCACCTCTGACCGCGCCAGCGGCCCGTGACCGATCCTGTCCGCCAGTGACTGCCCTTCGAGAAACTCCATCACCAGATAGAGCAGCCGCTCGGAGCGGCCGACGTCGTGAACGGCGCAGATGCGCGGATGATCGAGGTTCGCGGTAAGCCGGCACTCCTCCTCGAACCGACGCTGGGCGTCGGCACGATCCGCAAGCCCAGGGACGATTACCTTGATCGCGACGAAGCGGCCAAGGCGAGTGTCCCGCGCCTTGTAGACTTCGCCCATGCCGCCGCGTCCCGATCAGGGCGACGATCTCGTAATGTCCGAGGACGGTTCCGCGCTCCAGGGACACGTCACGCTTCTCCTTCGAGCTGATCCTTGATCTCGAGATTCCGGATCACACGGTGCAGGTAGTTCGGGTCCAGACCGAGCAGCCGTGCCGCCTCGACGTAGCTCCGGCGAGCCCGGCGGAACGCCTCGATGATGACGCGCTTCTTGGTCTCGAGGACTGCCTCGTGGAATCGTGGCAGCTCGCGGCCGGGCCCGGGCGGCGCTTCCAGCAGCGACTCCGGCAAATCCTCCGGAAGAATTTCCGGCGAGCAGCCCAGCACGACGGCTCGTTCGATCGCGTTTTGCAGTTCGCGCACGTTGCCGGGCCACGAGTACGTCGTCAGCCGGCGCATGGCCGCCGCCGAGATCCCCGTGACCACCCGGTCCGCCTTTTTCGCGTAGAGATCGAGGAAGTGCAGCGCCAGAAGCTCGATGTCGTCGCCCCGCTCCCGCAAGGCGGGCATCGCAATCGGGACAACGTTCAACCGAAACAGCAGATCCTTCCGGAACCGTCCTGCCGCAACTTCGGCGGCCAGGTCCCTGTTGGTGGCGGCAATGACGCGGATGTTCACCTTGATCGGACGCGTGCCGCCGACGCGCTCGACCTCGCGCTCCTGCACGGCACGCAGGAGTTTGGCCTGGAGCGGCAGCGCGAGCTCGGCCACTTCGTCGAGAAACACGGTGCCGCCGTCGGCGATCTCCAGCTTGCCTTTCTTCAACGCCACCGCACCGCTGAAGGCACCACGTTCGTGGCCAAAGAGCTCCGACTCGAGCAGCGACTCGGTGATCGCGGCGCAGTTGAACGCGACGAACGGCCCGCGGCTTCGAGCGCCGTTCATGTGCAGCGCCCGCGCGACGAGCTCCTTTCCCGTGCCGGTCTCGCCGGTAATCATCACGGTCGCATCCGTGCGCGCCAGCCGTTCAATCGTCTCGTAGACGCGCTGCATCGACGGGCTCTGGCCGATGAAGTTGTGGGTCAGGCGAATATGGGCGCGGAGCCTGTGGGCTTCGAGTTCGACGCGCGCGAGGTGACGCACGTTCTCGAGCGCGATCGAGGCGATCGCGGCGATCGCGGTCACCAGCTGGAGGTGGCCTTCTTCGAAGACCGCGCCGCTGCCGCTCGCGGTGACATAGATCGCGGCCAGCACATGGCCGCGGACGATGAGCGGCACGCAGATGAGCGAACGAACGTGTGCGCCGGTGAGGCTGGCGGCCGTGCGGAACGCCTCGCTCGCGGAGACATCGCGGCTCAGAATCCCGACCCGCCCCCGCGTCACTTCCGCCATCACCGTGCGGCTGACAGTCACCGCGCTGGCGCTCGATCGCTGCCGGGTGCAGGCGTTGCGGAGCTCGCCCGTCTTCCCGACAAGGACCACGGCACCGGCATCGCTCGGGACGATCTCGAAGATGTAGTCGAGGACCTTTCGAAACAGATCTTCCTCGCTGCTGAGACTTCCGAGCGCAGTACTCAGATTCAAGAGCGAGCGCAGGTGCTGTTCCGCGGTTGGAGACTTGCTGAACGGACCGGGATGACCTGGCTGCAGGTATTGCGCATCCTCGAAACGCAGCCGGCTCGTCGCCGACATCGGATCCGGCTCGGCGAACTCGAGCACCGTCGACTCTGCCGGTGCGGGCGCGACGATGAACACGAACACCGATTCACCGGCTCTGATCTGATCCCCTTCGCGGAGCAGCTGCTCGCGGATCTGGATACCGTTGACGAATGTGCCGTTGGCGCTTCCGGCATCGCGGATCACCCATCCGGCAGCTTCGTGCGCGAGCGAGCAGTGGTTGCGCGAGAGGGAGCGGTCGGCGAGGCAGATCAGGTTCGCGGGATCGCGACCGAGCGTGATCTGAGGACCGTCGAGCGGGACGACTTCTCCGGAGATCGGACCCGAAAGCGCGACGAGCCGGACACGATCGGTTCGTGGGTCCAATTTCATGTCATCTCCGAATGTGCGCCACTCGAACGACGCGTCACCACGGGGATGGTATCAAGACAGAACTGACGGGCTCGGATTATGCCGTGCTTGACTCCAGCCTCACTCGTTGTAGAGGGCTCCGATCTCCGATCGCCAGCGCTCCTCGACCACCCTGCGCTTGACCTTCAGCGTCGGCGTCAGCTCGCCTGATTCGATCGTGAACTCTGCCGGCAGGAGCGCCATCCGCTTGATTCGCTCGAACGGCGAGAGCTCACGATTGAGCGCGTCGACGACCTCCTGGTAAAGCGCGATGACGTCGGGCCGCTTGACCAGCTCCTCGCGCGCTGCCGGTGGACGGCCGAGCGCCTGCAGCCGGCGTTCGAGCGCGGCAAAGTCCGGCACGATCAGGGCCGCCACATACCGTTGCCGATCGCCGAGCACGACCGCTTCGGCAATCAGCGGGCTCCGGGTGAGCACGTTCTCAATCGGCTGCGGCGCAATGTTCTTGCCGCCTGACGTGACGAGCAGATCCTTCTTGCGGTCGGTGATTCGCAGGTACCCGGCTCCGTCTATGGTGCCGATATCGCCCGTCGCCAGCCACCCGTCGTGGAGCACGTCGGCGGTCGCCTCGCGGTTTGTTGTAATACCCGGCCATGATGTTCGGACCCCGCGCCAGGATCTCGCCGTCTTCGGCAATCCGCAATTCGACGTTCGGAAGCGGCCGCCCCACTGTTTCCGCCCGGGGGGCGTCAGGCGGATTCACCGTCAGGATTGGTGCCGTCTCTGTCAGGCCGTAGCCCTCGACGATCGGAAGGCCGACGGCGTGGAAGAATTCGAGCACGTTGGCGCCGAGCGGGGCGCTGCCGGAGACAAGAAAACGGAGGCGTCCACCGAGCCGGCTGCGGACGGTCGAGAACACGAGCCGCTCAGCGAGTGCCGCGCGCGCCGTGACGAGCAACCCGGGAGACTTGCCGGCAAGATGCGCACGCGCCCTGGCCATGCCGGCCTTCACCGCCCAGCGGAAGAGGATGCCTTTCGCTCCGGGAGCCGCTTCGCCGGCGGTCACGATCCGCGTCTGCAGCTTCTCGTAAACGCGCGGCACACCGGTCATGACCGTCGGCCGCACGGTCCCGATGTCGCGCGCAATCGACCCCATCGATTCGGCAAAGATAATCTGCACGCCGGTCAGCAGGTAGATGAACGACACCATCCGTTCGAATGCGTGACTCAGGGGCAGGAACGAGAGCGCCACGTCCTCGTCGGACAGAGCCAGCACCTGCGAGCCCGCCTCGATGTTCGACGTGAGATTCGCGTGCGTCAGCATCACCCCTTTGGGCTCACCGGTGGTGCCCGACGTGTAGATGATGGTCGCGAGATCCGATGGCTTGACGCGACGCGCGTTTTCGCGAAAATCCCGCCCGGCGCCCCACTCGCCGGTCATGCGGGCGTGTCCGCGGCGTTCGACTTCCACGAGCGTCAGGACAGAAGCCGCTTCCCCGGCCGCTCGGTCCATGACGACCACCGCTTCGAGCGCCGGCAGCAGGTGCCGCACCTCCTGCAGCTTGTCGAGCTGCTCGATGGTCGACACCACGGCAAGACGGGCCCCGGAGTCCTGGAGGATGTAGCGCACCTGCGACGCCGCAAGCGTCGGGTAAATCGGCACGGTCACGGCGCCGGCAGCGAGGATCGCCAGGTCGCTGAGGATCCATTCGGGACGGCTCTCGGCAAGAATGGCGACGCGATCCCCGGCAGCCATGCCCAGGGCCCCGAGGCCGAGTGACAGGTCGCGCACGCGCTCGAATGCTTCCTTGCTCGAGAAACCCTCGATGACCGTATCCCGGCACTGCCCGATCGCCATCGGTTTCGCGAAGCGCCCCATGATGTGAAATGGAAGCTCGGCGACACTCGGGAGAGCGGTGAAGGAGGGAATCCAGGGACTTGCCAGCAGGCAACATCCGCGGGAGCGTAACACGAGACCTTCGCCTGCCGGGACGCGGTGCCGGCCCTGCGTCCATGTACAATCCAAGCTTGTGAGGCAGGGCAATCACACCGGGGCGCTCGCACGCCGAACGCTGCACGACCTCAGCCGGCCGTGAGACGGCGGAGACTGTCTCCGAGCTCACGACCAACCGACTGTCGGTGTATCTGCGCTGTCTGAATGCACTCGATGCCGCCGGCGTCCGAACGGTGTCCTCGCAGGGACTTGCCGAGCAGTTCCAGCTCAATGCCGCGCAGATCCGGAAGGACCTCGCGTATTTCGGCGAATTCGGCGTGCGGGGTGTCGGCTACTACGTCAAGGAACTGCGCCGTCACCTCCGCCAGATCCTCGGCCTCGATCGGCGCGTCGCGATTGCCATCATCGGTGCCGGCAACCTGGGGCTGGCGCTCGCCGACTACCCGGGATTCCGCGACGACGGGTTTTCGATCGCGGCGCTGTTCGATACGAGGCGTGACAAAATCGGCCACCGCTCCCGTGCCGGCGTACCCATCCACGACATCCGCGAGTTCCGTCGCATCGTCCGCCGCGAGCGCATCCGGATCGCGGCGATTGCCGTGCCGGCCGAATCGGCGCAATCGGTCGTCAACACGGTCGTGGAGGCGGGAGTCAAAGCGGTGCTGAACTTTTCACCCGGTACGCTGAAGGTGCCCGCCGGCGTGAAGTTGAAGAGCGTCGACCTCACCGTGTCGCTCGAAAGCCTGTCATTCTTTCTCGCGCAGGGCCCGGGGGATGAGTAAGAGCCGGGGTTCGAGATTCGGGGCTCGGAGCTCGGGACTCGGGGCTCGGGGTCGGAAGAGCGTCGAAGAGTGCGAGTCGGGACTCGGGGCTCGGGACTCGGGGTTCGGAAGGACGGGGCGCCAAGAGTACGAGTCGGGACTCGGGGCTCGGGACTCGGGGTTCGGAAGGACGGGGCGCCAAGAGTACGAGTCGGGACTCGGGGCTCGGGACTCGGGGTTCGGAAGGACGGGGCGCCAAGAGTGCGAGTCGGGACTCGGGGCTCGGGACTCGGGGTTCGGAAGGACGGGGCGCCAAGAGTGCGAGTCGGGACTCGGGGCTCGGGACGCGGGACTCGGCGGCATTACGTTTGAAAGCCGCGCAACAACTCTCCCACGTGGACGCTCACGGCGCGGTGCGAATGGTGGACGTCAGCGAAAAGCCGGTCACGACCCGCGAGGCGGTGGCCCGGGGGCGCATCACCATGTCGGGCGCGGCGGTTCGCCAGATCCGTTCCGGCGCGGTCAAGAAGGGCGATCCGCTGCAGACGGCCCGGCTCGCCGGCATCATGGCCGCCAAGCGCACGTCCGACGTGATTCCACTCTGCCATCCACTGGCCCTGTCGCACGTCGATGTCGAGCTCGTGCCCCGCCGTGACGGGTACGAGATCGTCGCCCGCGTCCGCACCGCAGGACAGACCGGCGTCGAAATGGAAGCGCTTCACGCGGTCGCGGTCGCGGCGCTCACGATCTACGACATGCTCAAGGCCGTCGACAAGGCCATGGTCATCGGGCCGATCGCGCTGGTCGAGAAACGCGGCGGCCGCAGCGACTACCGCGCGTGAGCTCTCCGCTCACCGTTCTCGTCGGGATCTACAGTCCATTCGCGGCGTGGAACATCCCGCCCTCGCACGTCGAGCGGCTGCGGCGAGCGTTTCCGCAGCACGTGTTCCTTCATGCCGCGAACGATGACGCAGTCTCTGCGCCTGATTCCCGCCGCAGACGCCGCGTTCATGGCTGATCTGCGACCGGCACAGTTCTCCGCCGCGAAAGAGCTCAAGTGGGTCCACAGTCCGGCAGCCGGCCTGGCCGGCATGCTGTTTCCCGAAATGGTGCAATCGCAGGTCGTCATGACCAACTCGCGCGGCATCAGCGCCGGAACGATCGCCGAACACGTGATTGCCGTCACGCTCGTGCTCTTCCGGAAGCTTCCGCTCACCTTCCAGAGCCAGGCCGCCCGAGAGTGGGCGCAGAATGCCGTCCTCGCCGAGCCGCCGATTCGAACCATCGCCGGCACCCGTGCACTCGTCATCGGACTTGGTTCCATCGGCATGGCATCGGCGCGGCTGTTCGACAGCGTTCGGTGCACGCGTCACGGGCATCCGCCGCGATCCGACATCACGGTCGGCACAGGGGGTCACTGATGGCGCAGTGGAACGGATTGCGGCGCCGGCGGATCTCATGGAACTGCTGCCTGAAGCGGACATTGTCGTGCTCGCCGCGCCCGAGACAGCGGACACTCGCCGGATGATCGGCCCGGCGCAATTTGCAGCCATGCGCCGCGATGCCGTGCTCGTGAACGTGAGCCGGGGCAAGCTGGTGGACGAAGCCGCGCTGGCGGCTGCACTGACCGCACCAACCACCAACCGCACCATCGGAGGCGCCGCGCTCGACGTCTTCGAACGCGAGCCCCTCCCCGCGTCGAGCCCGCTCTGGTCACTCCCGAACGTCATCATCACCCCGCACATGTCCGGCTTCAGGCCGGACCACTGGGATGCCGTCACCGAACTGTTCGCCGACAACCTCCGCCGATTCGAAGCCGGCGCCGCAGCTTCGAAACATCGTCGACAAGACGCACGGTTACTGACTCGGACTCGGGGCTCGGGGCTTCGCCAGGGATTGGGGCTTCGCCTGGGATTGGGGACTGGGGACTGGGACTGGCGACTGGCGACTGGCGACCGTGGCGATCGACTGGCGACCGGCGACTGGCGACTGGCGACTGGCGACTGGCGACTGGCGACTGGCGACTGGCGACTGGCGACTGCGGCGATCGTAGCTTCCGCCTTTAGGCGGAAGGAACCTGCCCCGAGCCCCGAATCCCGAATCCCGTTTTGTGGCAGTATCAGGCCTTATGGCTCACCCTGTAAAAGTCGCCGATCCGGTCGTCACCCCCGCCTTCAAGCCGTTCGTGCCGGCGTCCGAATCGCCGGCGGAATTCACGGCCAAGGCGGTGCTGCTCGGCGTGCTGTTCGGACTGATCTTCGGCGCGTCAACGGTTTACCTCGGCCTGCGGGCAGGTCTCACCGTCAGCGCATCGATCCCGATTGCCGTCCTCGCGATCTCGGTCCTCAAGCGCCTCGGCGGCTCCACGATCCTCGAGAACAACATCGTTCAGACGATTGGGTCGGCGGGCGAGTCACTTGCCGCGGGGGTCGTCTTCACGATTCCGGCGCTCATCTTTCTCGTGCCCCATGGGCCGGCGTACTTCAACTACACCCAGATCACCCTGCTCGCGATTGCGGGCGGCATACTCGGCGTGCTGATGATGGTGCCGCTCCGGCAGGCGCTCATCGTCAAGGAGCACGGCGCCCTTCCGTACCCCGAGGGGACGGCCTGCGCGGACGTGCTCGTCGCAGGGGAGCGCGGCGGTGCGCTCGCCCGCACGGTGTTCATGGGCCTTGCGACCGGCGCCGTGTGGAAGTCGTTGTCGTGGATCTTCCAGATCTTCCGCACCGCCATCGGCTATACCGTCGCGCGCAACGGCTTCTTCCCGAACGCGACGCTCAATCTCGATCTGTCGCCGGAGTACATGGGCGTCGGCTATGTCATCGGTCCACGGATTGCCGGTGTCATGTTTGCCGGCGGCGTCCTGTCCTGGCTGGTGCTGCTGCCGCTGCTGAGCATCCTCGGCAACTACATGACGGTTCCATTCCCACCGGTGCCTGCCAGCGGTCTGCGCATCGACCAGATGTCGGCGCAGCAGCTGTGGAGCGCGTATATCCGCTACACCGGCGCCGGCGCGGTGCTGGCCGCGGGACTGATCACGCTCGGACGCACGATCCCGACAATCATCGCGTCGTTCCGCGAGAGCATTCGCGATTTCGGCGTTGCCGCCGGCGCGGGCGGGCGGCTGCGGACCGAGCGTGACATGCCGATCATGGTCGTCCTCGTCGGATCGCTGCTCCTCGCGCTGTTCCTCGCCGTCACGCCCGGCATGCCGATGCAGTGGAATTTCGTCGCCGCGATCCTCATCGTCGTGTTCGGCTTCTTCTTCGTGACCGTGTCATCGCGGATCACCGGTCTCATCGGCAATTCGTCCAACCCGATCTCGGGAATGACGATCGCGACGCTGATCATGACGTGCTCCATCTTCGTCGCCGTCGGCTGGCTCGGCGACGTGTATGCGCCGATTGCCCTCGGGGTCGGCGCGGTGGTCTGCATCGCGGCGTCGATCGCGGGAGCGACCTCACAGGATCTGAAGACCGGCTTTCTCGTCGGCGCGACGCCAGTCCGGCAGCAGCTCGGACTCATCATCGGCGTGCTGACGGCGTCATTCGTCATCGGCATGACGACGTTGTATCTGCACCGGATCATGGTGATCGGATCGACATCGCTGCCCGCGCCGCAGGCGACGTTGATGGCGACGATCATCAGGGGCCTTCTGAGCCAGAACCTGCCGTGGGGCCTGGTGCTCGTCGGCGTGTTCATCTCGGTGACGCTCGAGCTCTGCGGCATCCGCTCTCTCTCGTTTGCGGTTGGTTCCTACCTGCCGATCGCGACGACCGCACCGATTTTTGCCGGCGGCCTCGTGCGCTGGTTCGTCGAGCGCAAGACCGGGGTCGCCCAGGAATCGGAGATCAGCTCGGGCACGCTGTTCAGTTCGGGTCTGATCGCGGGCGGTTCGCTGGCGGGAATCCTTTATGCGGCGCTCTTTGGATGGAAGATCATCAGTGCGGCAGACGATGCGGATACTGTGGGACTGATCCCGTTTCTGCACCAGGGCCCGGTGGGGACGCTGGCCGGTGGCTTGCTCTTCCTCACGCTCGCGGTTGTGCTCTCGCGCGCAGGGCGGAAAACCATTGCCTAAGAGCATCGTCGTCGCGGTCGTTGTTCTCCTCTGCGCCGCCGGGGCCGTCGCGCAGGCGCCGGATCGTATTGCCACGACCGCTGACGAGTTGATCGCGAACCCGCTCTTCTTCCACGGTAAGCGGGTGGTCCTCCGCCATCCGGTTCGCCAGACCGACCGCCTCACCGCACTCGATGCCACGAGCAAGCCGGTCTACATCTTCTGGCGCGAGCGACCCTCCGCGACCGAGGGCGAGATCAGGGGCGAGTTCTGGGACCTCGGCCGCATGCAGGAAGGGGACGAGCGGTTCACGAACCTCGATTTCCGGGCTGTGGTCGAGGAGGCGAACAAAGGGCGCTGGCCGGCTCGCGACCAGGTATTCGTCATCTTGAACGCAAGCTTCATCCCCGGGCCGGCCGCGACGTCCCCCACGATTCGATCGATCGTCCTGACACCGGAGCAATTCGACAATCGCTCGGTCACGCTCACCGGACGGTTCAAAGGGCGAAACCTGTTCGGCGATCTCCCGCAGGGAGTCGCCAAGAGCAAGTGGGACTTCGTGCTGCAGTCAGCCGACGCCGCGATCTGGATCACCGGACTTCGTCCAAAAGGGAAAGACTTCGAGCTCGATCCCGGTGCCCGGGTGGACACCGGACGGTGGTTGGAAGTCACGGGCACCGTCCACCGGGATGCGGCGGCACTCTGGATTGCCGGCGAATCGATCCGCCTGACTACCGCGCCAACCGACGCGCCGGTCGAAGCGGCGCAGCCACGCATCGTCATCGAACCGCCGCCGACGGTGATCTTCAGCGCCCCGCTCGCCGACGAGACCGATTTCCCAGTCACGGGCCGCGTCCGGATCCAGTTCTCGCGCGACATGAACCCGACCACGTTCCAGGGCCGCGTGCGGCTCCGCTACACCGGGCCGAACGCCCCGACGACCGCAGCGCTGGCGTCAACCGCCACCTACGACGAGGGAACGCGTTCGCTCGAGCTCAAGTTCAAGGAACCGCTGGAACGGTTCCAGACGATTACGATCGATCTTCTCGAAGGTATCGCTGCGATCGATGGCCAGCCACTCAAGCCGTGGACGTTGAGGTTTTCGACGGGGGGGTAGGAATCACACTTCAGCTGTCGGGTATCAGACTTCAGGGCGCGGATAAGGGTTTTAGGGTTTTAGGGTTCTACAGGTTATACGGGTTATAAAGTTAGGTTGTAGGTTGTAGGTTCTACGTTCGGTTGCAGTTGTGACTGCTTCCGACAACCGAACCTACAACGTTCAACCTACAAACCAGACGTAGAACGGATAAGCCTGAACCTAGAACCGACTCCGCCGGTGCTCCGCATTGCGAATGGTACGAGTTCTCACGCTTCGACCTGCCTTCGTCCCCATCGTCGTCGAATCGCCTGCACCAGCCACGTCGCGAAGACGGCAATCACGACCACGCAGGCAGCGACGACAACGGCCGCGACGATCGGGTGATTGAGCGCGAGCATGCCGAGACCGACGACGAAGACATCTTCGCTGAGGCTGAGGATCCAGTTGGAGAACGGCTCGGGGCTGGCGTTCGCGGCGGCGCGCGTACCCGCTTTGGTGAAGTGACTTCCGGCCGCGAGGGTGCCGCCAAGAAGGGCCGCGAGCCCCTGCATCGCCGGGCTGGCGTCGCCGAGCGTCGCGACCGCGATGAAGGCGCCTCCGAGCGGCCGGATGGCGGTGTGGACCGCGTCCCAGACCGAATCGAGCCAGGGGATCTTGTCGGCGAAGAACTCGATCGTATAGAGCGCGAGCGCCGCGACGATCACGATGTCGTTGTCGAAGACCCGGTATTGTGGCGGGAGCGCGACCCAGTCGAACCGGCTGGCAAGGCCAAGGATGGCGACGGTCGCGTACAGGTTGATCCCGGCGGCAAACGAAAAACCCATCGTCCGGCCGAGCGTCGTCAGCACGTCCACATTCCTGATGTATCACAACTCCGGCGTGCCGGACCGAACCTCGCCAGCGCAGCGGCTACGACCGGGGTTCGGCGGTGAGAAGGGCCTGTACGCGTGCGCGGACGGTCGAGGCGAGGAGATCCCTGTCGTCGAGTGAGAGCGCTGACGTTTCGACCGGCTCTCCGAAGCTGACCCGGACGTGAACCGGGTGAATCACCAGGCTTCCCTTCCGCATCGCCAGCCGTGCTCCGGTGATGGCAACCGGCACAACCGGCGCGTTCGCCTTGAGCGCCATCACGAACCCGCCTTTCTTGAACGGCAGCAGCTCCCCGGTCCGGCTTCGCGTCCCTTCCGGAAAGATCAGAAACGATGCACCGTCCCGCAGCGCGCGGGCCGCGCCTTCGATGGCCGGCAGGCTCTGCTCCGGATTACCGCGTTGTAGCGGAACGAAGCCGACGAGGTCGAAGGCCTGGGTCAGCACCGGCAGCTTGCGCAGTTCGGCTTTGTAGACGATGCGCAGCCTGGGAAAGAGCTCGTGGAGTGCGTGAAAGAGCAGCGGCGGTTCGACATTGCTCGCGTGATTGACCGCGTAAACGGCAGCGCGCCCGCGCTGGATGTTTTCGGCGCCTTCGACCGTGCAGGTAATCCCGCTCAGGAACATCCCCAGCCTCACGCCACCGTCGCCAACCCGGTACAGGAGCGTGTGCCTTCGCGTGAGCAGCGCGATCAGGACGAAGGGCGGGCCCGCGAGGAGCACGTAAAGCGCGACGGCGATGTAGGTGATGAGGGAACGAAGGGGGGTCAGCATGCACAAAAAAGGGGCGGGGCTCTTTCGGTCTGGTGAAAGATCCCGCCCCTCTTTGACAGAGCGTAACCGACTAGGACGCTTTGGCCGTTCGGCGTGCCGAGACGCGCGTGGTTGCGGTTGCTTTCGCAGCCTTCGCGCGGGCGATCGAACGGTTCTTCGTCGTGAAGCAGCGGTCCAGCGCGCGATCCACTTTCTCTTCGATCGCGGCGGTGATCTCGTGGGAGACCTCCGAGATTTCGGAGACGACGAGGAATTTTGCGCGATCGAGCATGCGCTTCTCGCGGAACGACAGGTTCTTCGACCGGGCGAGGAACGTGAGGCTCTTCAGGACTTCGACCACGTCGTAGATCGATCCCGTGCGCATGCGATCCGAGTTGTCTTTGAAGCGCCCTTTCCAGTTCTGGTGATTGTCGATTTTGCCGTCGCCGAGAAGGGAGAACAACCGCTCGATCTCTTCGTCGTTGATGGCGCGCCGAAGCCCGACGCCGTCAACGTTATCCACCGGCACGAGCACTGTGGTTTCGTTTGCCACCATGCGCAGGTGATAAAAGCCGCAGGTTGTACCGAGGATGGTTTTGATTTCGATGCCCTGAACGACGCCGAGTCCGTGGTTTGGGTAAATGACCTTGTCACCGACCTGAAATGTCACATGTCCCCCACTAATAAGGTGAGTAGGCTGGGTGGAGCGAGCGCGAAGCAGTCCCTTCAGTATAACGGAACAAACGCGGGACAGCAATGCGAAACGCCTTACATTTCGCCTGTTTTTGCCTGTTCGGGACCTTCGCCGGCCGCTCATCCGTGGTCGCGGGAGGGGATTGAGGCAATGCGGACAGGCTCAGCTGAACCCAGCTAACCGTCATTGGCCGAAGGGTTTGCGGCCGGATGACCAAGCCGGTCTGAGTCGCCGTTCCGAATCTACACGGATGTATGATCCACCCGCGTGTCGACCGCATCTGCCTCATTACTGGTCGCGCTCGTAATGTTCAGCTGGCCCGTCCGGGACCGGCCCCAGACGCTTGCGCCGTACATCGCGTCCCCCGAGGACGTCGTCGAGCGAATGCTCGTGCTGGCGAAGGTGGGTCCGACCGACATCGTCTATGACCTCGGATGCGGAGACGGGCGCATTCCAATCGCGGCGGCGGTGAAATATGGCGCCCGGGGCGTCGGGCTCGATATCGACCCCGCACTGATCGAACTGGCCAATAAGAACGCCAGGGAAGCGGGCGTCGCAGACCGGGTCCAGTTCAAGGTACAGGACGTCCTGACCGCGGACATCTCTCCGGCCACCGTGGTCACGCTGTTCCTGCTTTCGAGCTCGAACGAGAAACTGCGGCCGATGCTCGAGCGCCAGTTGAAGCCTGGCGCGCGAATCGTCTCGCACGCCTTCAGCATGGGGCGAAGTTGGCCGGCCGATCAGGTCGATCAGTTCGTCAGCGCCGGCGGGGACGAGGTGACGCTGTACCTGTGGCGGGTCAAGTAGCTCTCAGCTGTCAGTTCTCAGCTATCAGCTATCAGCTAACACCAGCTGTCAAAACATCGGTGGTCAGACGGCAAAGCCCGTCAGAACCATTTCACGAATAAGTCTGAAAGCTGAGAGCTGATGGCTAGCTTCTGCCGCCGTACCGCGCCAGGGCTAAATCGACGATCTCTTCGATGAGCTGCGTGTAATTGCGGCCAGATTTGCGTGCCGCCATGGCGAATTCTGCCTTCGATGCGAGCCAGGGATTGGGGTTGGCCTCGATCACGGCGACGCGGCCGTCGGGCCGGAGGCGCATATCGATGCGGGCGTAATCGCGCAACTCGAGCGCCTGGAACACCGCCACCGCGGTCTGCTGCAGCAACGCCGCCGTCTCCTCCGTCAGATCCTCCGCGACCGCGGATTTGGTATCGCGATAGGCACGCGTGCCGATGCCCCACTTGACCTCGGCGCCGGCGATACGCGGCCGGCCTTCGGGCAGTTTCGACAGATCGAGCTCGATGACGGGAAGTGCGGTCGGATTGTCGTTCCCGATGACGCCGACGTACATCTCTCGGCCGTCTACGTACTCCTCGATCAGCACCGGGGAATCGAAGTTGGCGTGCAGCCAGTCAATCCGTTCCATCAATTCGCGGATCGAGGACACGACCGCGTTGAACTCGATGCCGATCGAGCCGTCTTCGCGTGCCGGCTTGACGATGACCGGAAACTCGAGATCGTGGGAAAAATCCAGCCGGCCGCGGAACGAGCGGGCGAACACCGGCGTGTCGATGCCGTGGAATTCCAGGATTTTCTTGGCGACCGCCTTATCCTGACCGTACAAGAGGCCGTGCGAGCCTGACCCGGTGATGCGCTTGCCGACGAGTTCGAGGTAGGCGGCGATGCAATAGTCGGCTGTGTCGTTGCCCCCGAACGACTCCGACAGGTTGAACACCAGGTCGCAATCCATCTTGGCCAGCGCGTGGAGGCTCTTGATCGAGCCGTCCAGGACATGGAGCGTGGCCTCGTGACCAAGTTTGCCCAGTGTGTCCGCGACTTCGTCCTCGACCTCCTTCTTGTCGAGCGTGCGTGTGATCGGTCCCTTGTCGCCCGCCGAAGCATCCGCCGCCTCGGGTTCTTCCCACCGATCGTAGAGTACGACGACGTTCAATTTGCTCACGGTCGCGGCGATTATAAAGATACGACGGCCGAAACTCAACGCGATCCTGCGTTTCCGCCATTGACACGGCACGACCGGTCGAAACAAGATCGTCGCGCACACCAACCTTGGAAGGGATGAAGATGCGTACCGTGATCAAGGCAGCCGCGCTTGCACTGGCGCTCGGAGCCGCCGCATGCGGCGGATCGACAGAACCCGGGTTCGGCCAGGCGGATTCCGCGGCGATTCGAAAGGCAACCGCCGATCTCGCCGCCGGCATCAACGCCAAGAATCTCGACCAGATTCTCAACCTGTATGCCGACAACTCGGTGTTCATGCCGCCGAACGCGCCGCTGCTGCGAGGACGTGATCCGTTGAAGTCGTTCTACACCGATCTCGTGAGCAAGGTCAGTGACATTCGGCTCGAGCCGGCGGACGTGGCCGGGCACGGTCCTATTGCATACGAGTCAGGTACCTATTCGATGAACACCGGAGCGACACGCGATCGCGGCAAGTTCCTCTTCGTGCTTCGCAACATGGGAGGCAACTGGCGATTCGAGTACACCAGCTGGAGCAGCGACCTTCCGCGCCCGGCGGCGAATTAGGCCACAGCACCTTCCGCCTGAAGGCGGAAGCTACGGTCACCGTGGCAACCTGGCACCCTCGCGCCTTCCGCCTAAAGGCGGAAGCTACGCGTTCAGTCTTCCGCGCCGGGATTGGCCGGCGCCTGCACGTCCTGCAGCACTGACGCGGGTGCCACGGCCGCGGTGGCCGGCGTTTTCCGATAGCCCCACAGCGCCGGCGTCGCTGCCCCGACCCACGTCGTGGCAATGAGACAACCGACACCGCCGGTCACGACCGATACGACGGGTCCGAGCCAGTTCGCGACCAGCCCTGCTTCAAGCTCACCGAGCTGCGGCCCGCCCATGAAGAAGATCATGTTGACCCCCGTCATCCTGCCGCGCAGGTGATCCGGCGTCTCCAGCTGTCGAATCAAGTTCCTGAACACCATGCTCACGGTATCGGCGGCGCCGGTCAGCGCCAGACACGCGAACGTCAGCCAGAACATCGTCGAGAGACCGAACGCCACCGTGGCGACGCCGTAGGCAGCGACGGCGGTGACGAGGACCTGCCCGCGCCGCTCGATCACGTCGACAGCCTTCACCATCACCCCGCTCGCGACGAGGGCGCCCGCGGCCGGAGCGGCATACAGCCACCCGTAGCCTCGCGCGCCGACATGGAGCACGTCCTGCGCGAAAATCGGCAGTAGCGCGGTTGCGGACGAGAAGAACGTCGCAAAGAAATCCAGGAGCATCGTCGAGCGAATCAGCGGCGCGCGAAAGACGAACCGGAGGCCCTCGAGCGCGGCCGCAACGCTCAGATCACTGCGGGAGCGCGTGGCGCCGTCAGCACCGGCAAGGTGGGTGGCGCCCTGTCCACGCATCAACAGCAGGGCGACGATGACGAACAGGAACGAGACCGCGTTTGCCGCATACACCCAGCCCACGTTCGTCGTCGCGATCATCACACCGCCAGCGGCAGGCCCGGCAACCGAAGCCGTCTGCATCGCAATGGTATTGAGACTGATGGCGTTCGGAAGATGTTCGCGTGGCACGAGTGTCGGCATCAGGGCCTGGCGCGCCGGCAGGTCGAACGCGCCGGCGGCGGAGCTGCACGCCGACAACAGGTAGATCGGCCAGAGCTGACTCAATCCGCGGACCGTGAGAACCGCGAGAATGCCCGCGAGCAGCGCCATCAGCGATTGCGTGATCAGCATCAGGGCACGTCGGTTCAGGGCATCGGCCGCCACACCGCTGATCATCGAGAACAGGAGGATCGGACCAATCCGCGCCAGGCCAACGACGCCAAGCGCCAGCGCCCGCTTTCCTTCCGGCGCGAGCAGGGAGACATGCCAGAGCAGGGCCGCCGACTGCATGAAGGTGCCGGTAAACGACAGCAGCAGCCCCGCCCACAGGAGACGGAAATCGCGGTGACGGAGCGCAGCAAACACGCCCACTCAATCTATCACCCGCGCCGAGCGCCGTTGCCAGGGCGACAGGACTTCAGCGCGGCGCCAGTCGTGGCGCAATCATCGAAGGATGCTGCCGGCTCAGCTCCGTGGCACGCGTGGTCACGTAGTACTTGGCGAGCATGTTGGGCCGCTCCCATGCGGGCAGTGTCGAGCGGTCGGACAGGTATGAAAGGAAGCTCGCGGTGACCTGGGCGAAGTGCGCTTCGTGACCAACACGGAGCGCCTCGGGGATGGTGACGTGAATCTCGCCGCCGCGATCCTCGACAGCGATGCCGGGGAATTCTGCATCGAGCGATGCAACCCTGGTCCGCACCGCGGCGAGCACCTGGCTCTTCGTATCAGCGCTGTTCGGGACGACGTACACCTCGGGGCGAAATCCGTCGGCGCGGGTCTGCCTGACCTCGACGCTCGACCGTGTGCCCCGGTAGTACGCGAAGTGCGTATCGCCGGGCGCGTCGCGCGGTTCCCAGTCCCACGCGATGTTCAGGCGCGTGTGGACGCCGCGAAGCGTGTACGACACCAGCGTGTTGCTGTAGTAATCGAAATGCCCGTCGAGGACCCCGTCCGCGAGATCCGGCGGAAACCGGGGAGCATTCGTGACGGTGCGGAAATCGGATTCTGAAATCCTGGTCGGCCATCTCCGCGCATCGAGCAGCTCGATGTCCGATACGTCGATCGCCTCTCCCGGAAAGAGCGTCCACTGCACCAGGTCGACGAGATGCGTGCCGACGTCGTTCAGCCCCTCCCCCTGATCGGCGGTGTTGAAAAACCATGGCGGCCTGATGTTCGGGGCACCCGCCACCATCTTCTTCAGGTAGTGCACGCTCTCCATATAGACCGAAGGCGCATCGGAGGTCCCCGTTTGGATCCGTCCGAAGGTCGGCTCATCGCTCACCAGGGCGCGCTGCAATGCGTGCGTGGCTTCGAACCGCTCCGTCATGATGTCGTAGGCGACAACGCCGCGCGCGTCCGCCTGCGCGAGTGCGGCGTCGAGCAGCGGCAGGTCACTCGACTCGAGCACCCACGGCTTATCCGCAAGAACGTTGAGCCCGGCCTCGATCAACGCGAGGATGCGCCCGATCTTGCCCCGGTTCCGGCCCGAGAGGACGACGACGTTGCCGGGGCGATCGCGGAGCATGCGATCGAAGAAGTCGGGCGACGCATGAACCTCCCATGCCCACGAGGTCGGGCGGGGGCTGCGGCGGTTGAACGCGGCAAGCCGGTGGAGGTGTGCGATGAGATCCGGACCGACCGGCGCGAAGATGTCGACACGGGGCGCGACCTCCGGGTACATCTCGCCGTGCACCAGCGCGGCATGGAAGTGCCCGGGGTCGAGCGTCATGAGGCGAACGTCAGTCATAAGGCAGTCATCGGAAACGTTTGATACCAGGCCGGGGCTCAGAGTGACGTGAGCGCCGGTGTGGCGTCAAGCGGTGCCGAAAGCTGCCGGCTACAACCGGTACTGGCCGCGATCGTCGCGATGGAGTCGCGCCGCTCGCACGAGGTCGTCGAGGACGATCTGGCAGGAATCCAGGCTCAAGTTGAAGAGCCTCGCGGCCTGCTCAACGCTGAGGCAGAGACCCGGCATCTCTGCGTACGAGCCCAGGATCGTCGCGACCACATGCGATCGCTTGGGCTCACGATCCGAATTCCCCCGGGTAATCTGGCGACGCTCGGCGATTCGTCCTTCAATGATCATTGGGCCCGCTTCCTTGTCCCGGCCACCGTGTCTGGTCGGGCATTGCTGAATACCGCGCGTCGGGTGGTTCGCTGAACGACCGATCGCGGTGCTGCCGCAGTTCCAGATTCAGCCGCTCCGCGAGCTGCCCGAAGAAGGAACCGGCTTGACGCAGCTGCACGTTTTCGCACTGCAGCTGCCTGATGAGCTCGTGACAGCCTCGAACCGTGTTCGGAATCGGCGTCTTCAGTGACGGCCTGGAGGCTGCGATGTTTGTGGAGGCCGCCGCGGCGAGGCCGCGTGCGGCGTGGGAAGAAGTCCCGGTAGCGCTCGCGTTGTTTTCTGCGACGAATAGGATTGCCCGATGTGGCAACGGCATCGACACCACCCGCTGGGAATAGGATTGAGTGGGCGAGTGTAGAGGAACCACTCCGGTCGGGACAGTCTGCCAGACGACAGTCCGTGTAACTTTTTTTGTCGGCGGCATCGCCAACCATGATCGGCGTCGCGGAGTCTTAAAGACGGAGATGATCGTAGCTGCGCCGGATCGCGTCGTAACACTCGCACGACGCAACCAGGAGTGACTCGCGACGGGTGATCAATACCCGTCCGCGTTCGAGCTTGAGGATTCCGCGCTTCTGAAAATCTTCGATCACGGCGCTCACCGACGGGCGGGCGGCGCCAAGAAGGGTCGCCAGGAATTCGTGCGTGATCGCCAGTCGATCCTCTGAGACACGATCGAGCGCCGTCAGGAACCATCGCGCGCAGCGCTGCTCGAGGGAGTGCAGGCCGGTGCACGCGGTCATGTGCAGGCTGTGAAGGAGCAGAGCGTGCGCGTGGCGGTGCAGGTGGCTCGAGAAGTGCCGGTTCTGCTGCACCTCGCGATCGAAGTCCTCAACGTCGAGGACGCTGGCGCTGCCGGCGACGGCGACGATCACCTCGTACGGCGAGGTGTCGATCCCGGTTGACGATGAGACCCACGACGCGCCTTCGAAGCCGACCATCGCGCACTCGATCGTGCTGCCCTCCTTCATTACCGCCATGAAGCAGACGACGGCAGTTTCGGGGAAATAGATTTGCTGGATGGGTTCGTTGGCGCGATGGAGAATGAGCCTGGCGCTCAGAGGGACGGCTCGCATCTTTCCCGCGAGACGGCGGTATGCGGTGTCGTCGAGCGCGCGAAGGAGTTTGTTACCCGGGCGAAAATCACCCGACCCCATCTGTGCAATCTACGCCTCGTTCGGCGCCAAGTCCACCATCACTGCAGCCGGGGTTGCCGTCCCGGCGGCCCGCTTCTACGGCCGGCCCGCCAGAAAATGGCGTAAAATCGAGTTTCTCCCCTCCGGCCGGAGTGGTGAAACTGGCAGACGCGCGGGACTCAAAATCCCGTGACCTTCGGGTCGTGAGGGTTCGACCCCCTCCTCCGGCACCATCAATCCAACCGTTCATCAGCATGACAGTTAGCTTGCAGCGTCGTGCGAGTGCAGGGCCACCGCGCTTCGTCGCTGTGAGTGCTCACCGACGGAATGCCGGCATCGCTCGCGCCGACGGCCAGAGCGGCATAGAATGCCGCGCATGCTGAGTAGGAGGCTGGTCTGGCTGCTGCCGGCGGTCGTGCAATTTGGCGCGTCGCAGTCATCCGCTCGGGCCACCCGCCATACGGCATGTACGCGCAAGGTTGTCCCTGGTTGTCATGGTCGCCGTCTTCGGCGTGTTCGGTATTCAGCGATTTCGACTCCTTCGCGGCAACTACAGAGAAATCAAGCGGAGGCGCGAGGAGCACGCGAAGACCGTTGCCCGGTTTGTGGACGCGAATTTCACTCGGACAACCCCACTGACCGGGACAACAATCACATCGCCGGGCCGCGCGCGACCCTGTCCGCACCTAAAGTCTGCCCGGCAGCATCCTTTTCCGGGCACCAACCCGGCTTCCGCACGAATATCCAACTTGCGCGCTGGCGCGCAGGTTGCCTCCCCACGACCTGCCTGCTGAGCGTTTTGAATTTTGGACTGGAGTTCGCACTGATGACCGTCCCGCACGTCGGCGATCACGTAATCTCCGAGCCGTTCGAACACGCACCCGGGGCGGGTGGCACTGCCGCGTATGCCGGCACCCTCCACCACGCCCCGGGCACGGCGGACGGATCGGTCGCCGGCGCAGCCGACTGGCGTGCCACCACCATCAATACCGCCGCACATCCCGGTGAGCCGGTCGACGTGTCCGGGTTCTGTGGCGGGAGCGCGTTCGAATACTGAAAGCACCCGGGGCAACACGGCGCCCAAGAACCCCCAACCGGTACTGTTGATTGCTGACCGCTGACTGATAGCTGATAGCTGATAGCTAACCGGTCACTGGTGGGTGACTGGTGATGGTGACTGCGTTCTACATCCCGAAGGTACGTCGAACGAACGCACGACTGCGGCGCAGATCCTCCTCGATCGAACGAGTGCGCACGGTCCGCGGCTCGTAGGCGAGTTCCACGGTATAGGTACCCGAGAATTTTGCCTCGCGGAGGGCGCGCGCGATGACGGCGTAGTCCAGATCGCCAGGACCCAGGTCTTCCTCCCACACGCCGTCGCGGGAATTGCGCAGGTGCACGTCCCGGATCCGTCCGCCCGCCGCGCGCAACATCGGTAGCGGATCCCGTCCGCCGCGATACAGCCAGTGCACGTCCAGGCAGATGCCGACCTTCGCAGGATCGGTATGACCGAGGTTGTAATACCACTCGCGGGCCCCCGACCGCATCTCCTTGTCGTGGGCATGCACCGCGAGTGCGAGGCCCATCCGCTGCAGCTCGCCGCCGAGGCGATCGAGGTTGCCCGCCTGCGCGGCAAGCTCGTCGTCGGTCTTCTCCTCGCCGTCACGCCGCACGTCCGGGTTCATCACGATCGTCAGCACGCCGTGATCGCGCGCGCGCGCCGCGCGCTCGAGAATGCGCGCGATGGTGGCGTCCGCACCGCTGTCGTGGAGCGGTCCATCGGCGTAAGCCGCCACGAGACGCAGGTGATGCGCCGCGAGCGCAGCCGACGTCGCGGACGTCTGCTCGGGCGTGGCAAACCAACTCAACCAGCCCTGCACGGCGGTGAACCCCGCGCGTTCCGTCGCCGCAAATGCGTCGTCGAGATGATCTTCGAGCCGCTGCCCATGCTCCTGGTTGTACTGCAGCCAGACGTACATCTGCGCAGCGACCCGCGGCGGCGCAACCGGAGCCGCACCGGTCGCGCACTCCAGTACCGAGAACAGCACGACAATCGCCACTCGTCCGGTCAATCGCATCATAGGCACCGAGTCACTGCCCCGCCGAGTTGATGATCGCGTTGTACTGATGCCGTCGCCGAATACCGGCAGGGACGCGTCGGCTGACGTATGGCAGAGTGCCGGAACTCTAACCGCGCCCTCGCCAGGTCGTCAAACGGACGAGTGACGCGGCAGGCCGGCCGGGCCTCCTCCTCGCCGGGGTGCCGCGACGGCACACTGGCCTGGCGTTCCTGCTACGTCCTGGCCAGCTGTCAACTCACCAGGGCCGGCGCATTCGCCTCTGCACGCCGGCTTACAATGTCGGTCGCGACCGGGCCGAATCGCGCGGTATATTGAAGGCGACGCGGACGCCGTGGCGGCCTCCGCCGGCAGGGGTGAGAATTCACAAAACGATGGCAAAGCAAGTCGAAGTGCGGTTGACGAGTGCCAAACATGAAGGTTCGGGCACTCGACGAGAACGGGTATCCGATCGACCACAGCTCGGTGCGGTTCCGGAAAGTGATCGAAGTGCCGGCGATTCCCAAGGCCGAAGAACCGCTGGAGTTGTCGACCAGCTCCGGCCGGGTGCTGCCGGCGCGGGTGGTCAGGGCGGACTGGAACGAGGACAGGGGGCTGTTCGTGCTCTCCTGCCAGTACGCCAATCGGTCGATCACGCTCGAAGAATACCGGGCGCTGGCAGACGACCCCGAATGGCAGCTGAAGCACCTGCTGGAGTAGGGCCCGGCGGCGGCCGCAATCAGACGGCGATCGCGCGATTCTTCCTGTGCGGCGCGGTGGTACGCGGTCATCGCCGCGATGACGTGACAGATCCACCCGAACATGCCGCCGGTCCCAATCCAGAGCCCCGGCGTTACGATCAGCCAGAAGATCCCACGCAGAAAATCGCCGTTGTAGATCTGGCCCACGCCCGGGATCAGGGCGCTCCACACGGCGGCGGTGCCTGGATGCTTCACGCGTCACTCCTCTCTTGAAGAATACTACCGGCATCGGCCGGCACGCCGCTGCTCGGCGGCGTCGGCCGGCTGACCTTGAACCATCGCGTCCCCGGAGGCAGTGATGATCCTGCTGAGCGTTGCGCTCTTCGGCCTCGTCGTCCCCAACGGCCTGTTCATCTACTGGCTCCTCCGGGAATATCCCGGATTCGAGGCGGCGATGCAGAACAAACCCGCCGTGGCGCTGATGATCGATGCCTTCATGGCCGTTGGCCTGCTCGCCTGGCATTTTGCCCGCGAGCCCCGCGGCCGGTTCAAGTGGCCGTGGTTCGTGGTGCTCTCGCTCGTCGGAGGTCTCGGCTTCAGCCTGCCGATGTATGTCTGGCTGAACCGTCGTCAGCCTGACGTCCGGTAACGAGCGGACAGACGGGAACATTTTCGCCCCGCCGGGGTCCACTGTTCCATGCTCGACGCGCGGAGCCTGACGAAGTACTACGCCGCCATCCCCGCCATTCGAGACATCAGCTTCGCGGTACCACCCGGCGCCGTGCTCGGGTTGCTGGGTCCGAACGGGTCGGGCAAGTCGACGACGGTGTCGATCCTGACCGGACTGCTGGAACCATCCGGCGGCGGCGTGTATTTCAACGACGTCAATGTCCGCGACGCCTTGATCGACTACAAGGCGCGGATCGGGTACGTCCCTGAGGAAGCCCACCTTTACAACTACCTGACCGGCCCGGAATACCTGCAGCTGGTCGGCCAGCTGCGATCGCTCCCTGACACCGCACTGCGGCGGAAGATCGGTGCCTTTCTCGAGATCTTCGGTCTCACGGACGACCAGCATGCGCCCCTGTCGGCGTACTCGAAGGGCATGCGGCAGAAGATCCTGATTTCGGCGGCCCTGCTGCACAACCCGCAGATCGTCATTTTCGACGAGCCCGACTCGGGTCTCGACGTCACGTCGTCGCTCATTCTCCGCAGCCTCGTCCAGGCGCTCGCCGCCGACGGCCGGTCGGTCGTCTACTGCTCGCACGTGCTGGAAATCGTCGAGCAGGTCGCCACCGACGTGCTGATCCTGCACGGCGGCCGCGTCGCCGCGCACGGATCGGTGGCGGTGCTGCGTGATCTGACCAAGCTTGGGTCGCTCGAACAGGTGTTCCGCCGGACGCTGCTCGAGACCAACGTGGAGAGCGTCGCCGGCAACCTCCTCGAAGTGATGAAGGGGTGAGCGTTCTGCGGTCGGAGCGGCTGCTCGCACGCATGTTCTTCGGACGGCTGTTCGAGAGCGACCTGATGCCGCCCGGGCTGCCGCAGGTGCAGCTCGTGATCTGGAGCGTGGCGATGCTTGCGGCGCCAGGCTTCATTTTCTCGTTCGAGCTTCAGCGCAAGTACGCGGCCCTCTGGCGGGTCGCGCCGGCGAGCATTCCGGATGCGATTCTCGACGACCAGCTGCTGTTCGTCACCTACAGCATGATGGCGGTCGGCCTCGTCGCGCTCATCGTATGGGAGGGCGTGTTCCCGGATCGACGCGACGTTCGAATCCTCGGCGTCCTGCCGGTGTCGACGCGGGCCCACGTCATCGGCCGTCTGGCCGCGCTCGCCGGGGTCGCGTGCCTGTTCTGCGCGGGCGCGAACGTGATGTCGGCACTCGTTTACGGGATGGTGGTGTGGGTGTACGGGTCAGCAACGGGCTGGCTGCGCGCAGGCGGCGCGCATCTCATCGCCTGCGGCGCCGCCGGACTCTCGGTCTTCTTCGGCCTGATCACCGCCCAAGGCGTCCTCCTGAGCGTTTTCGGCCGGCGAACGGCGCAGCGCCTCGCCCTCGTGCTCCAGGCGGGCTTCGTCGTGGTGCTGCTCCAGTCGCTGATGTTCGTGCCATATCTCGGCTCGATCATGCGATCGGCATTTCAGGGCACGGGGCACACTGCCGCGGCATTCCTCCCGTCGACATGGTTCGTGGCGCTTTACAACGTGCTCGCGGGTGGGCCGCGGCGGGTGCCCTCTTCGTTTGTCGTCGGCGCGCTGGTCGCCACGTTGGCGTCGGTTGCCGCCGCCACCGCGCTCCTGGCAGGATGCTACCGGCGCCTCGTCAGGATGGCGCTCGAGAGCCCCGAAGGGCGACCCGTGCAGGCGCCGGGAGTGGTGGAGCGGCTCTGGATGCGCGGGACACTGCGGTTCCGTCTGCCTCCCGTGCAATCGGCGATCGCCGGATTCACGATGCGGACGCTCACCCGGAGCCGGCCGCACCTGGTCCTGTTCGCGATGTACTTCGGCATCGGGATCGCGCTCGTCCTGTCGGCCCTGATCCCCGTGCTGATCGCGCGCGGCACAAACGTCATCACGACGCCGAATGTGGCCATCCTGTCGGCGCCGCTCATCATGAATTTCTGGATGCTGTGTGGCCAGCGGGTCCTCATCGCGATTCCAACCGACATCCGCGCAAACTGGACCCTGCGGCTCGCCGCACCCGACGCCCAGATTCTCGACGTGATCCGCGGCGTCCGGATCGCGCTGCTGCTGACGGTCGTCTTCCCCGTGGCCGCGACGACCGGCCTGCTCGCTGTGGCTCTGTGGCCCCTCAGGGCCGCCGTGATCCATGCGACCCTGACCGGTGCCGCAGGCGTCCTCCTCCTCGACCTGCTGCTGATCCGGCTGCGAAAAATCCCCTTCTCCTGCACGTATTACCCCGGGCGCTCGCGCGCCCGCACTCTCTGGCCGCTCTACGTCACCGCGTTCAGCGTCTATACCGTCGGGTTTGCGGAACTCGAGTCGATTGCGCTCGGCAACCTGCGCGTGCTCGTCGGCGTTCTCGGCGCAATTACCGCCGTCTCCACCGCACTCGCGCTTCTTCGCCGCCACGATTTGCAGCCACCGGAAGGGCTCACCTTTGCCGAAGAAGATCCCGACGCGCTCTTCGCAGGGTTCCGGTTGAGCGAAGCGCTTGCGGCGGAGAGCACTCCGCGACCGAAATCGGTTTCATCCGATCGGGCGCCTGCACGTTTGTAACCCGCTCCGCAGATTTGTAAGTACTGCCGCTGCGCAGTAACGGGAATCCCAAGCAATTCTTGCAGGCCGCGCCGGAACTCTCTTTGCGATGACGGCGGCGTGATCCTGCGTTTGTCCTGCCGTGCGTTCCTGATAGCCGCTGCCTCGGTCGCCTGCGCCTCCCGGCTCCACGCTCAAAAAAACGTGACGCCCGTCGTCGCCAGCCAGGAGTTGAACCGGTGCCTCTCCGTTGTGCGCGCCGCGGCGCGCAAAGGGGGCGCGACCGGGTCGACCGGCCGCCGTGCCGTGCCAGCGTATCGCCTTCGCCCCCTCCACTAAAAACCTCTGTCTCGGCGCCGCAGTACAATCGCAAAGCAAGGTGTCCGCCTCCGCCCGCGTTGGCGTCATACGCGGGCTAGGGCGAGACCCGCGGTAGCCGCCTCAGCGTCGAAGGCGGGCACGGCTGCAAGCCTGGAAACTGGTAACTGGCGACGACAGCAGCTCGAAGGCAGTCTGAGAGCTGAAGTCTGATAGCTGGTAGCTGGTAGCTGGTCGCTGAGTCGCTGGTAGCTGAAGTCTGATAGCTGAGAGCTGATAGCTCACTGCCGATTCCTGATGCGGAGACAATGCCCATGAACCTGCCGACGCGACCGCTTGGGTCCAGTGGCATCGAGATTACGACGGTTGGCTTCGGGGCGTGGGCCGCGGGCGGCGGCGGCTGGTCGTTCGGCTGGGGACCCCAGGACGATGAGGCATCGATTGCCGCGATGCGGCGCGCAATCGACGGCGGCGTCAACTGGATCGACACCGCGGCCGTGTACGGCCTTGGTCATTCCGAGGAAGTCGTCGGGCGCTTTCTCCAGCAGCTCCCCGCGGCCGACCGGCCGCTGGTCTTCACCAAATGTGGACTGGTCTGGGACGACGCCAACAGGATGGCGGTGGCGCTGCGCAACCTGCAGCCTGCGTCCCTCGCCCGAGAATGCGAGGCGTCGCTGCGGCGGTTGCAGGTGGAGCGCATCGACCTGTACCAGTTTCACTGGCCGGACGAGACCGGCACGCCGGTCGAAGACTCATGGGCCGCAATGGTGCGTCTCGTCGAGCAGGGAAAGGTGCGCGCGATCGGGGTTTCGAATTTCGCGGTGCCGATGCTCGAGCAGTGCGAGGCGGTCCGGCACGTGGACTCGCTCCAGCCGCCGTTCTCTCCCATCAAACGTGACGCCGCCGGATCGCAGATCCCGTGGTGCGCGTCCCACCAGACCGGCGTGATTTGTTACAGCCCGATGCAGTCGGGGATCCTGACGGAATCGTTCAGCGCGGAGCGGGTGGCGCGATTCGCCGCCGACGACTGGCGCCGGCGCGGCCTCGAATTCAAGTCGCCGCAGCTCGAGCGGAACATCGCATTTCGCGATGCGCTGAAGCCGATCGCGGCGCGCCACGAGACCACCGTGAGCGCGATCGCCATTGCCTGGGTGTTGTCGTGGCCTGGCGTGAGCGGCGCGATTGTCGGCGCGCGCTCGCCTGAACAGGTGGACGGCTGGATTCCAGCCGCCCACATCATGCTCTCGCCCGAAGATCTGGACGCGATCGCTTCCGCGCTTCAGCAGACGGGTGCCGGGACGGGCCCGGTTCGGCCGTAGCTGCCCCGAACCCCGCCACGCACGAACGCCGCTATTTCAGCGCCTTGTCGATCGCCGCCTGCGCCAGCGGCGCCATGATCTCGTAGCCCTTCACGTTCGGATGCAGGTCGTCTTCGGTCAACTCGGTGCGCATGAGCCCTGACTGATCGATCATCGCGGAAAAGTAATCCAGGTAGGTGTCGTTGTGGGCCGCCGCGTAGGCCTTGATCCAGTCATTGTTCTTCTGGATGCGCGCCATCGGCCTGGCCGTGGTCTGCGGCACGCCGCGGGGCACGGCCGTGTGATACGCACTCACAGGCGTGATGCTCGCCAGCACCACCTTGATGTCGTTGGCGTGCGCGAGCTCGCTCATCGACGCGAGATTCGCCTGGATGTCCTCATCGCTCATCGGCCCGGTGTTGCCGGCGATGTCGTTCGTACCCGCGAGGATCACCACCGCCTTCGGCTTCAGGTCGATGACGTCGCGGCGGAACCGCACCAGCATCTGCGGCGTGGTCTGGCCGCTGATGCCGCGATCGACGTAAGGCTTGCCCGGGAAGAACGAAAAGCGCGGCTGCTGCCACGCATCGGTAATCGAATCGCCCATGAACACCACCCGCTGATCGCCCGCCGCTGCGGCCGGGAGCGCGCGGTTCGCTTCGCGGTAGCGACCAAGGGCAGGCCAGTCCGCGAGCCTCGCGTCATTGCGCATCAGGGCGGTGAGCGCAGTGGCAACCTCGGGGCAGGTCGACGCCGGTGCCGTCGGCGGCGCACCGGCCGGCGCCTGGCTCGGTGCGGTCGGAGCCGCCGTGGTGGACGAGGGGGCCTGCGCCGCGAGTGCAGCAGTCCCGGCCGCGAGGCTCGCAAGCACGAGCGACGTGAGGACGCATCTGTTCATGTCTCGGACTCCTTGGTGGCGGATATTAACGCGGACGGCCCACAAACGCGAAAAGCGACGGGGCCGTCCCGCACCGTGTAAGAACGTCGGCATGCGGATGCAGTCGTTTCACACTGGGTGGTTTGCCCAATGTTCGCCACATCCGAATAAGTCCCGGCGCTTCAGTCCTTTTCAGGAGCTGCAGGGTGCGGCTGAGGGGTCGGCGTGGTTCTTGAGACCTGAGCGCCCGGCGATGCGGACAACTGCCATCGGAGGGGATGATGTCTGAGGATTCCGAACGGACCGAGGTTCAACCCGTCCCGCTCTCCCGGCGGCAGAAACGCGACCTCGTCGGACTGGTCGCGGCGGGTGTGATGTCGGCGGTATTCTTCGTGCTGCCGATAGCAGTGGTGCGCGACAGTCTGGGCGCGAAACCGGCACCCGCCCCGCCGTCGCCTGCACATCCATTGCCGGCATCCATTCGCGTCGCCGATCTGGAGTCGGTCAGGGTCATGACGATGGATGTTGCGGTCCCCGTCTCCACCCCGGAACTGCAGGCCCCTGCACCATCCGTCGTTCGCGCGGTGCGCTGGAGCGGTCCGCCGCGATCCCGCCGCACCGCCCCCCCGGTGGCGCCGCGCCCGTCACTGGGTCGCCGCATCGCACGGCTCCTTGCCGGCAACGGCGCTCATACCGTCCAGCCGTTTCCCACCATCCCCGCGACGGAGCGCTGATCCCGGGTCACCGATCGCGGCGACCCACGAGCGCTGCAACCCCCGCGACCAGCTCGCCGGGATCGATCGGTTTCGAGAGGTGCATCTGGAACCCGCTGCGCAGCGTACGTGTCCGGTCCTCTGACCTGGCGTACGCGGTCAGCGCCGCGGCTGGAAGGGTACGGAGCTTCTCTATCGGCGATCTCCTGACCTCGCCGATGAATGCGTATCCATCCATTCCCGGCATGCCCAGGTCGGTGACGATCACGTCGGGCGACGCATCCGCGAGCATCGACAGCGCACCAGTCGCTGATGGGGCCTCCGACACGATCGCGCCCGCCGCCTCCAGCACCTCCCGCATCAGCATCAGCGCGTCCTTGTCGTCGTCGACGACGAACACCCGCACGCCCGCGAGCACCACGTCGGGCACCGCACTGGTGTTGCCGGTCGTGGGACGAGGCGGCAGGCCACGCTGCGGACGGGTGGAGATCGGCAGTGCGACGGTGAACGTGGCGCCGTGGCCCGGGCCCGCGCTGGCGACGTGGATCGATCCGCCGTGCAGTTCGACCAGATCTCGCGCGATCGCCAGGCCCAGCCCGAGTCCGCCGTACTCGCGTGAGGGACGGCTGTCCGCCTGCCGGAATCGCTCGAACACGTGTGGAAGAAACCCGGGTTCGATTCCGGCACCCGTATCGCTCACGGTGATCAGCGCCTCGCCACCCTTGCGTTCGAGCCGCACCTCGACGTGCCCGTCCCGCGGCGTGAAACGCACGGCGTTCGACAGCAGGTTCCAGACGACCTGCTGGAGGCGGTCGGCATCGCCGGAGATGGGTCCGGCTTCGGGGGTCAGGACGGTTCGGATGCCCACGCCTTTGGCATCGGCCGCCGGGCGCACGGTGGCAATGGAGTCTTCGACGATTCGGGAAAGATCGACGGTATCGAGGTTCAGCCGAATCTTCCCCGACATCACCCGCGACACGTCGAGGACGTCCTCCACCATCTGCGTCAGGGACGTGGCATTGCGCTCCACGATCTCGAGGGCCCGCACCTGTCGCGCCGGATCGATGACGCCGGTTCGCAGCATGCGTGCGTATCCAAGAATCGCGTTGAGCGGCGTCCGCAGCTCGTGCGACAGCGTGGCGAGAAAGTCGTCCTTGAGGCGATTCGCAGCGACCGCGTCCGCTCGTGCCGATTGTTCGCGGGCGAGGAGCTCGGCGCGCTCCAGCTCGAGCCGCTTGCGTACGCTGATGTCGAGCGTCACTCCGCGCATCCCCACAGGCCGGCCGCTCTCGACGACAACATTCGAGTGCGCCTCGACCCAGACGACGCCGCCGTGCTTGTGCATCCAGCGGAACTCGCTGCGGCCTGGCACACCACTCGTGAAAATGGCACTCGCTTCGGCCGCGGCCCGATCGCGATCCTCCGGGTGCACAATCGTCAGCCAGAAGTTCGGCGTCGATGTCCACTCCGCTGGTTCGTAGCCAAGCATGGTGCGAACATAGTCGCTGACGAAGTCGATGCGCTGCGAGGAGGCGTCGGGCTCGCCCCACGCTTCCCACACCACACCGGGCACGTTCGCCACGACTTCTGCCAGCCGCTGGCGCGCCGCCGAAACCGCTTCGGATACTTCCTCGAGCTGCCGCAATGCGTGCCGTGCGGTCGTCACGTCGGCGGTCACGACCACGGCGCCGACGATGCCGTCCTGTCCGCGGATTGGAGCGGCCGAGCTGCGCAGGACGCGCTCTTCGCCCGTATCCAGCCGCCGCGCGGTGACGACGTCAGTCGCGAGCTCGCCGCGGAGCGCACGGGTGAACTGGAGATCCTCTGGCGTCAGCAACACCCCGGTGTCGGCAAACCGGACGCCAAGCCTGTCCGCGAGCGTTGACACGTCGTCATTCAAGTCTTCGATCGAGCCGGCGCCGAGCATCCGCAGACCGGCCGCGTTCACCCGTGTAATGCGACCGCTGCTGCCGACATACACGCCGTCGGGGATCGCCTGGAAGACAGCGTCGAGCTGCCGGGCGTGTTCGTCCGCGGCGGCCGCGGCCTGCCGGGCCGCCATTTCGGAACGGCGTGCGGATTCGACCAGCGTCACGAGCGCGCAGCCGATGCCGAAGAACAGCACAACCGAGAGCTGGTCCGCCGCGTTGACGATCGTGAACGTGTGGGTCGGTGCGAGGAAGAACCAGATCGCCGCCGCGGTCGCGAGGACCGTGGCCAGGATGCCGGGGCCGAACCCGACGAGGTGCGCGGTGAGGATGATTGCCGGGAAGAACTGCAGGTACGGGACGGAGAATCCGAGCCACGGCTGAAGCACGAAGCGGATCACGAGAAAGAACCCCATGATCACGAACGCCGCACCGTAGCGAGCGAACGATGGAGACGACGGGTTCACAAGCACGCTACGTCGGGCATCCCTCGCGTCACCCGGCCAGTATATGTCTTGACGGCTTCCGCCTCGTGGGACGACGATGGCGATATGAGAGACAAACGCCTGATGTGGGTACGCGCGGCGATCGCGGCCGTGCTGGTGGCAGGAACAATCGCCTGTGCTGCATCACGGTCGGCACCACAGACAGCGGCTGCGCCGCCGGACGACCAGACGCTCCAGCTGCGGGTCCACACGTCGCTGATGAATGCCGCCGGCGTCCATGGCAACGAGGTGACGGCGGACGTGAGCCAGGCGGTCGCGACCCTGTCCGGGACGGTGCACAGCCAGGCCGAAGCCGACGCGGCGGTTGCCGCGGCGCGGAAAGTCGACGGCTTGAAGGACGTCCGCTCCAACCTGCGGGTTCAGTAGCGACCGCGCCCGACGACGGGGCGAAGGCCTTGCGCCGCCGGAGGTCTGGACGGTACACTCGCGCGACTCTTCAGGAGGATCGTGCCTGTGCCTGTGCTTGACTTGTGGTCGATGGCGTTCGTGTTCCTGCTCGCCACGTTCGTGGGGTTCCAGGTCATTCAGAACGTATCGCGGCTGCTGCACACCCCGCTCATGTCGTTGACCAATGCCATCTCCGCGATCGCGGTCGTCGGGTCGATCATCATAGCGGGCGAGCAGAAAAGCACGTTCAGCACGATTCTCGGCACCGTCGCGGTCGCCGCGTCCGTCACCAACATCGTCAGCGGGTTCCTGATCACGGACCGGATGCTGAAGATGTTCCGTGAACGGAAGCCCCGGTCATGACCGCCGCCGAGCACCTCACCCAGGCAAGCTACCTCGCGGCCGCGGCGCTCTTCATCCTGTCACTGCGGTGGCTGAGCGATCCACGGACGGCGCGGCGCGGCGTTGCCGCCGGGGTCGGCGGCATGGCGGCCGCGATCATCGGCACGCTTCTCCATCCCGAGATCGTCAACTACACATGGATCGTGGTGGCGATTGTCGTCGGCTCGGCCATCGGCATCCCGCTTTCGAAGGTGCCGCTGACCGCCGTGCCGCAGCGGACCGCCCTGTCGCACGCATTCGGCGGCCTGGCGGCGGGTCTCGTCGGCACCGCCAAGTACTTCCTCTGGCTGCAGGACGGTGAGCTGACAACGTTCCGGATGGCGGCGATCGGCATCGAAGTGATCCTCGGGTGCCTGACGTTCACCGGCAGCCTGATGGCAGCGGGCAAGCTGCAGGAGATCGTGCCGACGCGGCCGATGACGTACCGGGGCCAGAACTTCGTCAACCTGGCGCTGCTGGCACTCGCCGCCGGTGCGGCGCTGTTCCTCCTCTTCCGCCCGGGCGCGTGGCAGCTGTTTCCACTGATCATCGTGCTGTCGCTGACCTTCGGCGTCCTGTTGATCATGCCGATCGGCGGCGCCGACATGCCGACCGTCATCTCGCTGCTGAACGCATACGCCGGGCTCGCGGCGGTGGCGATGGGATTCGCGCTGGAGAACAAGGTGCTCATCACCGCCGGCGCGCTCGACGGCTCGTCGGGCCTCATCCTTTCGGTGATCATGTGCCGGGCGATGAATCGTTCGTTCACCAACGTGCTCTTCGGCGCGTTCGGGCAGGTGCAGGCGGGATCGAGTGCGGCTGAAGCAAAGAGCGTCAAGAGCGGGACGCCGCGGGATGCCGCCGACCTGCTCGAGAATGCGGCGCGCGTCGTCATCGTTCCCGGGTACGGGATGGCGGTCGCGCAGGCGCAGCACCGCGTCCGCGAAATCTACGATCAGCTGACCAAACGCGGCGTCGACGTGAAGTTCGCGATCCACCCGGTTGCCGGGCGGATGCCGGGGCACATGAACGTGCTGCTCGCCGAAGCGGAAGTGCCGTACGACGCACTGATCGAGATGGACGAGATCAACCGCGACCTGCCGCAGACCGATGTCGTGCTGGTCGTCGGCGCCAACGACGTCGTCAACCCCGCGGCGCGCCACGATACCAAGAGCCCGATCTACGGCATGCCGATCATCGATGCCGACCGGGCGAAGTTCGTCATCGCCAACAAGCGCTCGATGAACCCGGGCTTCGCCGGCATCGAGAACGAGCTCTACTCCGCCGATAACACGCTGATGCTGTTCGGCGACGCCAAGGCCGTGCTCGGCGACGTCGTCAAGGCGCTTGCCGGAGACGCCACCCACTAGTCAGTCGCCCCCCGTCGCTTTGAGAAGGACTTCATGCAGGCCCTGATCGATCTGTTTCTGCACTTCGACGTACACCTCGCGGAATTCGTCGCCCGGTACGGGACGCTCGTCTACGCGGGTGCTGTTTGCGATTGTGTTCGCCGAGACCGGCCTGGTGGTGACGCCGTTCCTGCCGGGCGACTCGCTGCTGTTTGCGGCAGGGGCGCTCGCGGCGACCGGAGCGATGGATGTCCGGCTGATCGTGGTGCTGTTGACCGTGGCGGCGATTCTCGGCAACACCGTGAACTACAGCATCGGCCGGATCGTGGGGCCGAGGGTGTTCCAGGCGGACCCGTCAGCCGGCGGTCTTCACCGGCTGCTCAATCGCGAATACCTCGACCGCGCGCACGCCTTCTTCGAGCGGCACGGCGGCAAGGCGGTGGTGCTCACGCGCTTCGTGCCGATCATCAGGACGTTCGTGCCGTTCGTGGCCGGGGCGGGGGCGATGCGGTATCCGACGTTTGCCTTGTACAACGCGGCCGGGGGGCTGTTGTGGGTCGGTACGTGTGTGGGGGCCGGCTACCTGTTCGGCAACGTGCCGGTGATCAAGAACAACTTCAGTCTCGTGGCACTGGGGATTGTCGCGGTCTCGCTGCTTCCGGTGCTGGTGGAGTGGCTGAAACACAGAAAGCGGGGGCGACACACGTAACTGGGCACAAAAAAGGGCAGCGGAGTTGGCCGCTGCCCTGATCATGGCGAGAGTCCGCGCTTGGCGGACCGCCGCGTCAAAAACTACGCGAGGCGAACGTTCTCGGCGCGAGGACCCTTGGGGCCCTGGCCCTTTTCGAACGTCACAGCCTGGCCTTCGCGGAGGCTGTCGAACTGGCAGCCGTTGCAGGCTGACTGGTGGAAGAAGTATTCGTTGCCATCGCCAGCCGCTACAAAGCCGAAGCCTTTTTCGCTCACCAGCCGCTTGATCGTGCCGTTCATCGGTGCCATCTGAGATCTCCTAGTGCGAGTGTGTCGGTTCGCCGCCGCGCGCGGAATTTCCGCGCGTCTTCAAGTGGTCAGGCCCGCCATTGTTGACGGATCCGACCGTTTCCCCGGGTAACGCAGCTTTGGTGAGGTCTGGATCAATTACCCGGTTGAGGTCGGGTCGACGACAGTCTCAGAAAGCAGAATCGCTATCATACCACGAAACCCCTGCGTGGAAACGGTATCCGCCCGCCCAGCCCGGCAGGATGCCGAACCACTGCGAATTCAGCCGCCCGTTGGGGAAGTGACCGGCCCGGGAGCGCGGCGCTGCCGTGTGATCTCGTACAAAACAATCGAGGTCGCGACACTCACGTTGACCGACGACACTGACCCCGACATCGGAATCGTGACCAGCGCATCGCACCTCTCGCGGTAGGCGCGACTGAGCCCGGGCCTTTCGCTTCCGGCGACGACAATCGTGGCGCCGCGGAAATCGTGCGACCAGACCTCACCGCCTGCGCTGGTCTCGGCACCGACGACCGAACACGCCGCCCAGCGCTCCGCGGACCGTGTCGGACCAGGCGAAGACATCGTCCGCCGACGCGACCCGCACCACCGGTATGGCAAACAGTGCGCCGCGGCTGGCGGTGATCGTTGCCGGATCGTACACGTCGACGCCGTGGCCGCTGATGATCGACGCCGTCGACGCCAAACGCCTCACACGAACGGATCGATGTGCCCAGGTTGCCCGTGGCTGGACGGCCGGTCGAACGCGGCGACCAGGAGCACGGTCGTGGATCGGTATCCGGGCGACGTCGTCGGCACGCATTCTGAAGACGGCGAGGAGTTCCGAACCCTCGGCCCTGCCGCTCAGGCCTGCCATCAGCGTCGCGACTCGAGTTCGTAGCGCGTCGCCGCACCGGCGGTCTCTATCACTCCTGTCGCCCACGCTGACAGTCCGCCTGCCGGACTCGACAATCAACGCCTCGCATTCCCACACGTTGGCGACGGCGGCCGTAACAGGCTCTACGCCTTCGACGATGAACGTGCCGGTGCGCTGGCGACGGCTTCGACTGGTTCGAAGTGCCTTCAACCCCTGGAAGGTGCTGTTGTCGCGACCGATTCTGACTACCCGTGACCGCATTCGTTCTTCATTGTCCGCCAGCTTTGGTCCGGCAGCAGGACGGGGCGAATCGCAGTCCCGAACGGGCGCGGGAACGCCCGCGCCATGTGCATGCCACATAATTGAGAGATGGCCACACCGCTGACGCAGCTGCTGCGCATGTTGACCGCGAGCTGGTTGAACGTGCTCCTCGTGGCCGCGCCGCTCAGCCTCGCGCTGCGCTGGCAGTCGGGCGTCTCGGTGTGGGTGTTCGTGCTCGCCGCCGTGTCCCTCGTGCCCGCGGCAGGATTGATCGGCACCGCGACCGAACACCTGGCGCGACGGTCGGGGCCAACGCTCGGCGGATTCCTGAATGCCACCTTCGGCAATGCCGCGGAACTGATTATCGCGACCGTGGCGCTTCGCGCCGGCCATACGGAAGTCGTCAAGGCCTCGATCACCGGCAGCATCATCGGCAACCTCCTGCTGGTGTTCGGCCTGTCCTGTTACCTCGGCGGTCTGAGGCACGGCCGCCAGAAATTCAATCGCATCTGCCGCCGGGTCGATCACCGTCATGCTCTTCCTCGCGACAGTGGCGCTCGTCATGCCCGCGCTCGTGGCGCTCGTGGGCTTCGGCTCACTCGAAGCGCATACCGCGGCCATCGATCGACTGAGCTTCTGGGCCTCGCTCGTTCTGCTCGGCGTGTACGTCTCCGGTCTGCGTGTTCTCGTTTCGATCGCAGCACGATCCGCTGCGGCACAATCCGGGGACGGAGCATGGGCAGCGCGCGGGGACTCGGGGCCGCGCTCGGCCTGCTCGGACTTGCCACGATCGTGACCGCCGTCGAGGCGGAGGTGCTGATCGAAGCGCTCGAGCCCGCGCTCTCCAGACTGGGAATGTCCGAACTCTTCGCCGGCGTCATCATCGTCGCGCTCGTCGGCAATGCGGCGGAACACTACAGCGCGGTCACTGCGGCGCGCAACGACGAGATGACGCTGGCGCTGGAGATCAGCATCGGCAGCAGCGCACAGATCGCGCTCATGGTTGCACCGGTGCTGGTGCTGATGTCGTATGCGCTCGGGTCGCCAATGTCGCTCGTCTTCAACGCATTCGAAATCGCCGCCATCGGACTCTCGGTCCTCGCCGTCGTTCTCGTCTCGCATCGATGGTGAAAGCAACTGGCTCGAGGGGCTGCAACTGCTCGGCGTGTACGTCATCCTCGCGCTCGCCTTTTATATGGTTCCCGGATTAGCCCTCAGCCCGCGATCAGCGCACCTCAGCCCCGGCCATTCGTTCCATCGCGCACCCTTCAACGCGTAATCCGTGCACCATCGGCGCGGAAGCTCGTCGGTCATTTCCTCGACCTCATCCGAGCAACTGCACGCCAATCCTGCTGAGATCGAGTGGCACTTCCATTGCTGAAATTGCAGGCAGAGAAGTTTTAGAGACGGAGCGGACGGAAAACGCTTCGTTTTCATCCACGCCGTGCTCAGGAGGAGCCCCTGATGAAACGCTCAATTACTCGATGGACGACGACCCTGGCGACGGCGGCGGTACTCGGCCTGCCCGCCGTCGGAAGCGCCCAGTCGCCATCAACGACGCCGCCGAGAACCACTCCGCAAGCGCCCGGGACAGCAGCCAGCACCGGAGCCGCCCAGCAAGACGCCGCCGGTGCCGTCACAGCCCGCATCCGAGCCGCCGGCGCAACCGACGCCACAGCCAGGTGACGCAGCCGCCGACAACACAGCCGCCGAGCGATCCAGGCGGTGCGGTGCCGAAGGGATCGGCGTCCACGCCCTCATCTGCGTCGACCACGTCCGATCAGACGTCGCCTGAGGAACACCTTCAGCAGGCGAAGGCCGCGCTCGATGCGATTCCCGCGGGATCGGTGGAGGGATCAGCGAAGAGCACAGCTTGCTGAATTGAAGCGCCACATGGCCGCGCTGAGCCGTGCTTCTGCAACAGCCGCAGCCGAGACCAGCGCGCTGCGTCCGCGCAGCACGGGTCAGCGTCGAATGCGAACTGGGGCACCGAAGTGGCCGCGATGGACAAGCTGCTTGCCGATCTTCTCGGCAGCGGGTCCGCAGCATCGGCAACCGCCGACACCAAAACGCCTGCAGGTGCCACTGCCACCGGAACGTCCGGCAGCGGCTGCGACCGCCACAGCCGGGACGACCGGTAGCAAGGAAAGCAGCGCGAAATCATCGCCGAGCCTCGACGAGGCGACCCGGGCGAGACTGACCGAAGTGCGCACGCATCTCACCGCGTATGCGGCAGCGAAGGGGCCGGAGCCACAACTCCCAAGAGTGGAAGCGCAACCAGCGCCTCGACAGCCCTCGAGCGGATCGACACCTTCCGCCTCGAGCGCCTCATCGACGACCGGCATGAGCGCCAGCACGGAACAGGGTGCCGCCGGCACACAGGGGTCGACCGGTAGCCAGTCGGGCGCGACGAGCGCTCCAGCGAGTGCAACGTGACCGCGTGCTCCAACCGGTGCGAGCCCAGGCGGAGACCCCCGCAGCCGGTACGACCGCGAGCGACCCGGCGGCGGGTTCCGCCGTCCAGGCGCAGCCGGCGCGCAGGTTGACGAAGAAGCCGCACGCCGTGCGCTGACGGCCGCACGCGACAGCCTCAGCCAGTTGACGCAGCTGCCTGCCGCATCGCAGCTGGACGGCGAGGCCCGTGCGCAGGTGGCGCAGCTCATTTCCAACTTCAACGAACTGATCACCACGCAGGTCCAGTGGCGCGCCAGTTATGCGAAGGTCGCTGCGAACCTGAACGCGCTGCTCGGTCCTGACAATACGGATGCGGAAGCCGCAGGCGGCGCCGCAACGACGGCCGGGCAGCGCCGGCACGACAGCGGCAGCCGCCGACCCGAGTGCGGCGGGCGCAGCCTCCGCCGCGACACCTGGTGCGGCATCGTCGACGCCAGGAGCGGCAGGCACGAGCGGTTCGTCCCCCGCAGGATCACAACCCGGCACGACGGCCGGCGCCGGAACCGCCGCAACGCCGGGCGCGGTCGGTACGTCGGGCTCGACGACATCGCAGATCGATCCGACGATCCGCGCCAAGCTCATCGAACTTCGCCAGAACCTGAAGGCGTTCGAGAAAGCGTCAGGCGGGCCGGAGAAATAACCGGCTCACTTCGACAGAGCGAAGGGGGAAGGGCTTCGGCCCTTCCCCCTTTTTTGTACCGTTGATGCTGCTTTTCCTTGCCCGCGACGCAGCCCATCGTTGGTAGACTTGCGGCCGCGGAATCCGACTTTCTCGAGGAGGCATGCATGCGGAAGATTGTGGCGGCGCTCGCCGCAACGGTAGCGATGACGGTCAGCGCCAGTGATGGCGGCGGACTCGTGGAAGGGCCAGATCAGCGATGCCATGTGCAATGCGAAACATGCGGACGGTGAGCACGGCACGAAGAAGATGACCGACCAGCAGTGCGTCGAAGCGTGCGTGAAGGGCGGCGCCAAGTACGTGTTCATCGGCGATGGCGACAAGGTCTACAACATCGCCAACCAGAACTTCGCCGGGCTGAAGACGCACGCCGGCCACACCGTCACCGTGAGCGGCACGATGAAGGACGACACGCTGACGGTCGCGAAGATTGAGATGCCGCCGGCGGCAAAGAAGTAGGACAGGGCAACCCGAACGTTATCGCAGCACACGGTAGGCTGGCGGCTGTCGACGGGAACGGCTCGACAGCGCCAGCCTTGCATCCGACCGATCACTTCACGCCGGCGGCTCCCGCATCCGCATGCGCCGGTGCAGGCGCGGGCACGACCGAGACGCTCGAAAAGACGGCTGTCGAGACCACCGTCGCATCGTGACCCGACAGCGCGAGCCCGGCGAGCACCTGCTCGTTCATATTGAAGGTGTCGCTGCCGACGAGGTGCCAGGCGCCGCGTGTCACCGCGGCATAGGCCGTGATTTTCGTGCCCCGGCGCGACAGCCAGAGCCACCGGGGAGCAGCTCCGGCACCACCGTCGGTCGACGTCGTCAGGCCGCCCTGCGTCCGTCCGCCGCTGAAACGCGAGCCCCTTTCCGCCCGAAACCAGCATGAAGGCATGCGCGGCGCCGGGATCCGCCGAATTACGAATCATGATCCCGACTTTGGTCCAGGGATGGACGGCCTTGAGCGAATCGACCCGTGCGGTGATGTCTCCGTCTCCGGTGAGTGTGCGCGAGACGAACCGGAGTTCATCCCTGCTCCCCCACACGTCGCGGCCAGCCGCGGTCACGGTATAGATGCCACTGCGTTCGACCGCCTCCCCCTTGATGGTGCCGCCAATCGCGGTGTCCGCCCATCCGAGCGGCAGCACACCACGCACGGTCGGTGCATACAACGTCTGGATCGCGCGGATGTCCTCGGTCGAGGGGCCCTGCACGATCCCGTGATAAATCGGATACATCACCGCCGCCGGGTTCGACGAGTGACCCAGGCCGAGGCTGTGCCCGGACTCGTGTAGCGCTACGCTGAAGATGTCGTACCGGCTGGGATCGCCGACACCCCACGTGTAGGCGTCGTTGAAGTGAATGTCGCCGGCAAGCGGTTCCGGCACCGCGGGTGCCGGGAAAAACGCGTGCGCGAGGACTTCAGGCGCAAACGGGAAGGCGTCGCCGTGACTCCTGGCGCCCCAGAAGACGGTGACCGATCGCGCTTCGTTGGCCGCGGCCGCCGGGCGCCATCGCACATCGGCGTAGCGCGACCACGACGTGAGCGCTCTTGCGAGCTCGGCTGCCTGCAATGACGGCCCGAGATCGCGCGATCCGGCGAGCAGGTAGTACGAGAGATTCACCGTCTTCAGCCCAAGGCCATCCCAGCCGTCGCCGACGGTCGCATAGTTCGCGACCAGACCGAGGGGGCTCACCAGCCCTTCACACATCAGCGCTCCGCCGGCAACCAGGTCCGTGGTCGCCGGGTAGATCCACGCGACGGCGTCATCGGCGGCAAGCGTCTCGATCGCGGCGCGGTCGGTCGGGATCGCTGCCATGTAGGCGGGGAGCGCTTTCGACGGGATCGCCGAGGTACCGGCAGCGCCGAGCCGCTCGGAGACGGTTGCTGTCGTCGCATCCGGATGGAACTCGACGACCGTCAACGGGTACTGCTGGAAATCCCGGACGATATCGTTTGCGGAATCGACGCTCAACTTGTCCGACGGAGCGAGTGCTCCTGCCCAGCGTGCCCGTGGCAGCGACGTCAAGTCGAATCCGACAGGGACCGCCACCGCCAAGGTGTTCTCGGGGACATACCGGAGGGGCTGCGCCCCGGCGGCGCGGAGCGTGGCCGAGATCGGCCGCCGTCACCGGACCGCTGAACTGGATGAGCACGTGCCGGCGCTCGCGACCAGCGATCGGCGCACTGCCCCGCGACTGCGGAGCGATGGTCTCCCGGGAAAGGGCGGTGTGCAGGTTCTCGACCGGCACGAAGGTTCGCGCCCGCAGCCGCACCGGCGCGGACTTTTGGGCCTCTGTTCGGGTCGCCAGGATTGCCAGTGCAAGAGAAAGGAGGAGCAGCCGAACGGACGACTTCATCGCTCGACCGTCGGTGCAACCGACGTTCCGAGCGATTCGGTGCGTGCGGCGGGGCTTGAAGGGAGCCGTCTCAACCGCGTCAACGTCAATAAACCGTGTATCTTACGGTCAGGAACCTTCACGTCCGCCGGAACAGGCTCGACTCCATCCCGACCACGGTGCGAGTCCCCGGCCGGGTGAAAAGGACAAAGTACTTCCGTATGAGAAACCTGTTCGTTCTGACGGCCGCCGCGGCCGTTCTGTTCGGCGCCGCGGTGGCTGGGCGCCTGAACGAGAGTCCGCTTCAGACCGCCGCACTCGATTGGGAGCGCGGTGACTACATCTCGGCGCTCGACACGTATCTCCGGGTCCTCGACTCGTCCACCAGCCCGGCCGACCTCGACGCCATTGCTCTCCAGACCGGTGAGCTATATCGCACGACGGAGCTGACGACCGACGGCGCGCTGCCGCGGTTCTCACCCGATGGACGGACGCTGTTGTACGAGAGCGGACTGGGACTGGCAAGGCTCACTCGGCTCCTGTCCGGCGAACGGATCGACGGTGGCGGTTACGGAGCTTCACGGGTTCGGCGCGGTCTACTCGCCCGACGGGACGAGAATCGCGTACCTCGCGGTGCGCGCGACACCGGAGCTCACGAACGCGGAGGCGGCAATCGAGCAGGGACCGTCAGCGGATCGCGCCCGGCGTCAGGCCGCGTTCAACGAGCTCGTCGCGGCGGCGGCAAGGATTGTCGTCCGCAACCTCGGACACCGGACGCGAATCGGAAGTGCCATTGCCCGGGTTCAGCAAGGCCCAGCTGGCGTATGGAGCGCGGGGGCGTGTGGTTCTCGGGAAAAGGGCCGGGCGACGAGGCGCGTTCAGATCTACGAAGTGCAGGACGACGGGCGCGCCGCGCAAAGGACATCCGGGCCCCAGGACCAGCTGATCGTGCGCATGAATGCGACCGGGACGGCGTTGCTGTGCGCGCCGCGCGTCGCCGGAAACGCCGCGCTTCAGCGCGCCGCTCCACGCACCTTCACGATCATCGCGACCGCGAGCGGACATCGCACGACGATGAGCGGCTTTGCCCCGGCGTTCTCGGGCGATGGCGGCACGTTGACGTTCGTCAGCCGCAACGAGGACGGATACCGCCTGATGGTTGCTCCGATCGCAGAGCCCGTCACGCTCGGTCGTTCGCTCCGGCACCGAACCGATCGATGCCCCGGCGCTGACACGCGACGGCAGCCGCATCGCCTTCCAGATGATGAGCAAGGACGATTGGGAGATCTACACGATCAACCGGGATGGCACGGCGCAGGCCCGGGTCACCCGCGAGATTCAGCACGACGTCCTCCCCGTCTTCCTGTCACCCGATCGGATCCTCGCCGCAGTCGGAGAACCGCGACACCGCCGCTCGTGGATCTACGATCTCCCGACGATGAGCCGCACGCGGCTCTTCCACAACAACAGCGTGCGCACGATTGCGCCCGAGTATTCATGGCAGGCGGCGCCGGATGGATCACGGGTACTCATTACCGCGGAACGCGACGGCGACACCGTGACGCCTGACCGCGGCGTGTACCTGGTCGACCTCACCCGGAAGGTGACGCGCGAAGAGCTGCGTTCGCGGATTCGCACCAGCCTCGATCGCGAACGCGACCTGCGGAACCGGGGGGCGCGGATGTTCGCTCCCATCGCCGACGCGGTCACCGCGATCACCTCGCAGGCGTCGGTCGATCGCATCTACAAGTACGAGAAGTCACTCTTCGACTTCGATTCGAAGTTCGTGACCCAGCCGGGCAATGCGCGTGCCGCCACTTTCCTCTTCGACACGTATAAGGCGTTCGGATATGAGCCGCAATACCAGTCGTTTCAGTATCGGCTTCCGAACGGCGCGACCGGGCCGACAGCCAATGTGATTGCGACGCTGACCGGCACGGAAAATCCCGACCTCGTTTACGTCGTCAGCAGCCACTATGATTCGGCGCTCGTCAGCCCCGGCGCCGACGACGACTCTTCGGGGACGGCGGTGCTGCTCGAAACCGGCACGGCTGCTCGCCGGCCACCCGCAGCCGGCGACGATCGTGTTCGCGTCCTTTACCGGTGAGGAAGGTGGGCTCTTCGGCAGCCGCGAGTTCGTGCGGCGCGCGGTCGCCGACAAGCTGCACATCGTCGGTGCGCTCAACAACGACATGGTCGGGTGGGCCAATGACGAGCGGCTCGACGATACCATCCGCTATTCAAATGCCGGGATTCGCGACCTGCAGCATGCCGCCGCCATCCAGTTCTCGAAGTTGATCACCTACGACGCGCACTACTACAAGAACACCGACGCGGCCGCGTACTACGAGGTGTATGGCGATATCGTTGGCGGCATCGGCTCGTACCCCGTGCTCGGCAGCCCGCACTACCATCAACCGCACGACCTGCTCGAAACCATCAACCACCAGCTCGTCACCGAGGTCGCCAGGACCACCGTAGCGAGCGTGATGTTGTTGGCTTCGAGTCCGTCGCGCGTCGAGGGTCTCGAGGTCACGTCCTTCAGCAACGGGACCGCCGCGATTACGTGGAAGCCGAGCGTGGAACGGAGTGTCACCGGTTATCTCGTCAAGTGGGGATCCGGCGGCGGTTCGAAGCCGATGCGCGTTGCCGAACCTTCCGCGCGCGTGAGTGGCGTCACGCCCGGAACCGAAATCGCCGTGAAGGCGGTGAACGGGAAAAGGACTCGAAGGATGGGACTGGACCACGACGGTGGTCCGGTGATGTTACTGCGGGCAGGATCCGGCGGAATACTGCACGTTGGCTTCGATCTCCTTGGGCGTCGGCCGGGACACCGCATATCCTTCACGGTCGTACCCTGACAACTGGTAAATCCAGTAAGACTTGCCGCTGGCACGAACCAGTCCAAAGGGCACAGCGACGATGTCGTCCATGCGGTCGCAATAGGTGATCCGAACCGCGAGTTGCGTCCAGCGCTTCCCATTCGGGCCCTGCAGAATCCAACCGCTCGCCGACGACAGGAGTCCGCAGTCGCCGTCGGGCGCGGAGAAACGCTTTACTGCCTGAAAGCGGTACGCCACCCACCCGTCCGCATCCATCGGCGCCTTGTAGAGCGCCTCGATTTCAATCGGAACCTTCTGCCGCTCCTTGCGCGGTACCGGGTGCTGCCAGTGGGTGAACCTCTCGGCGGCGACGGTTTCTGCGTTGTCGAACGGCTCAATCAGCACGGTCGCAGTCCCCGCCCATTCGGGCGAGCTCTGAGGCACCGCGGCAATCGCCTCGACAACAGTCGTGCCCGACACGACGACGCCGTCCTTCGGGTACGACTGATCGGTCGGCGGCGGGACCGGCAGAGACGATACGTACGTGGATCGCAGCCCCGCGCGCGGCGAGCACATGATGCGGACTGCCGCCGGGCGCTCGATGCGAACGGGGCCGCGGCTCTCGCCTGTCACCCAGAGCGTCATCGTGTCGAGCGGACCCGCCTTGCCCCACCACTTCGTGGGGACGGCGGTCAATGAAGCGGGAACCTGAAGGGTACGAAGGTCGGCTGGCCAGGTGGATGCCCAGTCGCGACCGTCGAACGTCGCGAACGGTATGACGATGCCGTCACGCCGGAGCAGCCCGATCGCGAACGGCTCGGTCCGCGGCGATTTCTGCGCCGGCGCACTTTCCGGGGGACCGGCCCACGTCGTCAGCCAGACCGTGAACAGGACAAGGACCGCGGGCAACACCGGCTATTTCTAACACGGAAGCGCCGCGCGCGGGGTCAGCGCCGGTCGAGCACTTCCCGCACTTTCGCGAGGAGGTCTTCGCGCGAAAACGGCTTCGCGAGGAAGTCACTCGGCATCTCGGTCTCGGCGCTACCCGCGTATCCGGACACGCAAATCAGCTTCAGCGTTGACCGTCGTGCCCGCAGGGTCTGGGCCAGTTCGACACCGCCCATGTACGGCATGCGCAAATCCGTCAGCAGCAGATCGATTGCGTCACCGTGCTGATCGAAGACCTTCAGGGCTTCCTGCCCGTTCCGGGCTTCGTGCACCCTGTAGCCGGCGCGCGCCGAGGGCGGTGCGCAAACAGCTGGCGGACGGCGGGCTCGTCCTCGACCAGGAGGATCGTCTCGCGCGATTCCGATGCCGGCGCGACAGGCTGATCGGCGGCGGAGCTGCGGCGCGATCGAGCGGGATGAATGCCGAACATGTCACCTCTGGAGTTGAAAGACGCCGCACCTGTTGCAAATGTGCGGCCGCTCGCTGGAGCCGGGAAGCCTGCCAGTTCTGACAGCCGTGCGTGCGCGGAACCCGCGCACGTGTGCAGCCGGCGCACAGCGCATCGGTGGCGCGTGTGCGGCAGCGCGTACCGGGCCACGATTCAGTGGTCGGCTTCGACCCGCTCGCGTTTCAATCCGGCCAGGTGTTCGAGCCGTCGTTCGACGATCCAGCAGAGAAGCGCCCAGCACAGGCCAATCAGCCAGCCGGCAAGAACGTCGGTCGGATAGTGGACGCCAAGGTAGACGCGGCTGGTGCCGACGAGAACCGTGACGAGCATCGCCATCGCCATGCAGTAGAACTTCGTCAGCCGGCGCTCGGCGATTCGCATCGAGAGCGCGCCAAGCGTCAGGTAGACAACCGCCGACGTGAGCGCGTGACCGCTCGGAAAGCTCATGGTCATCACCTCCCTGAGGTGCGGCACGACATCCGGGCGAGGGCGCTGGAAGAATTGCTTGAGCGCGGCGTTGACGAACAGTGCGCCGCCGGATCGCGACGGTGACGAACAGGCCGGTGCGCCACATGCCCTGGAGGATCAGGAATCCGGCAACCGCGACGACGGTGAGACCGAGCACCGTGGCACTGCCAAGCGCGGTGATATCGAGCGCCGCGCTGACGAGCCATTCCGGACCGATGGGAGTGGACGGGTTCTGCGGGTCGCGCAGAGCGAGGAGGATGCGCCGGTCGAACTTGAGCGTTTCCCCTTCGGCGACTTCTCCCGCGAGCTTGATCACCACGAGGAGCAACAGCACCAGACAGGCGCCGCCGACGAGAAGAAACAGTTCGTCGCGATCCCGTGGCTTGAAGCGCGCGAACGAACGCGCCAGCCGCGGGCGCATCACGCCCTGACCATCAGCACCGGGATCTTGACGTTGTGGCGCACCCGGTCAGCCGTGCTGCCGCGCAGGAGGTCGTTCAGGAACCGGTGCCCGTGGGTGGACATGGCAATGAGATCGACAGACTCCTCAGCCGCGACCTTGACGAGCTGCGTTGCCGGATCGCCCATGGCGAGCCGTGCGCGCGTCTGGAATCCGCGCTGCACCATGCCGTTACAGAGCTGCTCGAGGTACTCGCGGTCGCCGCGAATCTCCTCCGACTCGCGCAGGACGAGCTCCTCGAAGTGGCGCGCCGCAAAGCCGTCGGCCACGTGCACGAGCAGCAGCCGCGCGCCCGTGAGACGCGCCAGGCCTTCGACGTGCGACAGGACCGCGCTATCGGCAGCGGAATGTTCGATCGCGACGAGGATGTTGCTGTACATGATCAACTCGCTCGACTGGGTTTCACCGTAGTACCGGCTAGCCGACGAATGTCTGCCACAGGAGCCAGGCGTTGAGGCCGGCAATCAGCGTCGCGACCGGCCAGGCCAGCGCCAGCATCCATCGCGGCGCGACGAGCGCACCCATTTTGCGTCGATCGCCCGTGAACAGCACGAGCGGGAACACGGCAAACGGCAGCTGCAGGCTGAGCACCACCTGGCTGAGGATGATCAGCGGGCCCATGCCGCCCTCGCCGTAAAAGTAAAGGACGATGAGCGCCGGCACAATCGCGATGAGGCGCGTGATCAGCCGCCGCAGCCATGGTCGGAGCCGGATGTTCAGAAAGCCTTCCATGACGATCTGACCGGCCAGGGTACCGGTGAGCGTCGCGTTCTGACCTGAGAAGAGCAGCGCGACGGCGAACAAGGTGCTCGCCAGTTGCGTGCCCGAGCAGCGGCGCGAGCAGCTTGTAGGCATCCTGTATTTCCGCGACGCTCTGATTTCCCGTCGTGTGGAATGTCGATGCCGCCACGACCAGGATGGCGCCGTTCAGGAACAGCGCGAACATCAGCGCGACGGTCGAGTCGATGTTCGCGTAACGGACGGCCTCGCGCTTGCTCTCCGCGGTGTCGCGATACCGCCGCGTCTGGATGATCGACGAATGGAGATAGAGGTTGTGCGGCATCACGGTGGCGCCGAGAATACCGACCGCGATGTAGAGCATGTCGGGGTTGCGCGCGATCTCGGCCTGCGGAACGAATCCGCCGAGGACGCCGAGCAGATCCGGCTTGGCGAGCCACAGTTGCACGCCGAAGCAGCCGGCGATCCCGACGATCAGCAGCACGACGAGGACTTCGACGTACCGGAATCGAAACTGCTGCAGATAGAGCACGAGCAGAACGTCCAGGGACGTCAGGCACACGCCCCACATCAGCGGCAGATGGAACAGGAGATTCAGGGCGATGGCCGAGCCGATGACCTCGGCGAGATCGCACGCCGCAATCGCGAGCTCACAGAGCAGCCACAGCACGATCGTTGTCGGGCGCGAGTAGTGATCACGGCATGCCTGGGCCAGGTCGCGGCCGCTGGCGATGCCGAGCCTGAGCGCGAGCGCCTGCAGCAGGATCGCCATCAGGTTCGACAGCATGATCACGCTCAGCAGCGTGTAGCCGTACTTCGAGCCCCCGGCGAGGTCGGTCGCCCAGTTGCCGGGGTCCATGTAACCGACCGCGACCAGGTAGCCCGGACCGGCAAACGCCAGCATCTTGCGCCAGAAGCCGCCGCCCATCGGGATCGGCACCGAGCCATGCACTTCCGGCAGGCTCACCGTCGTCGACGCCTGGCGCCATCCGCCGCCGAGCATGGCGCCGCCGGCGTTATCCCCGGGTTCGCGTTTGGACATACTGCGCATACGTTACATGACCCGTAACCCTTTACTGAAACGGAAAGCTGCTAAATGCCGCGCGCCGGAGGGTTTCGCGGTAAACTCGGGCCCAATCCGCGCGCTGAACGGGGCATGGGGATTGCGACTCTCCAGGCCAGCCTATGTTCAACTTTCGTCGGTTCCGAGTCCCGTCCTGCAGGGCTGCCCCTGCTTGCCGTCGTTTTTCTCGCGTCAGAATCCTCTGTTCTCGCCCAGGACCCGGCTTCGAATCCGCCGGTTGTCGCAACCGATCCGCAGGCGGCCAGTCCCGACCCGCAGGGTCCGGCGATACCGACGGTCCTGACTCCGCCGGTGCCGGCGGAGATCGACCTGAATCTAATCAATCTTCCGACAACCCTGTCCCTCAAGAGCCATCACAGTTACTTTCGACTCACCCATCGGTTCGCGCGCGACCTTCGCCGCGGCGAGCTCTCCGACCTCGCCTCGTCACTCTTCAGCCTCGACGACGGCGCGGTGATCGGACTGGAGTACCGCTACGCCATCACCGGAAACCTGCATGCGGGCGTCAACCGCTCGATGCTGGCCAAGACGATCCAGACATTCGTCCGGTGGGACGCCGCTGCGCCAGGGCGACGCTCTGCCGCTGTCGGTTTCGGTGATGGGATCGTACGAAGGCCTGAACAATCTGCGCCAGCTGTACCAGCCGGGCGTTGCGGTGACGGTCTCGAGAACCTTTGGCGACGCGCTCGCGCTCTATGCCACTCCGACGTTCGTCGCGGACACGCACGCCGTCGACGCGATCTCCGGCCATGCGCACGACCCGGGGACGATTGACGAACACGCGGGTCACAGCGACACCTGGTTTGCCGGACTCGGCACGCGGGTCCGCTTTACGCGAACCGGCTATCTCGTGGCGGAATACTCGCCTCGGCTCGCCGGGTACGACCCGAATAGTGCAGTATGGGGCTTCGCGGTCGAGAAACGCACCGGAGGCCACGTGCTCCAGCTCAATCTCACCAACTCGTTCGGCACGACACTCGGACAGATCGCGCGGGGCGGCAGCCCGCACGATGTGTATCTCGGATTCAACATCACACGGAAGTTCTGACGACCGGACTGGCGCCGATTCCGGCGCAGTCACCCGGTCGATGAGGAGACCAGTCACATGAAGAGAATCGCCCTGCTCGCCATCCTGTCCGCCGTCGCCGCCTGCGGCAGCGACTCACCGACGACCCCGACCACCGGCCCGATCGTCTTCACCGCCCCGCTGAGTGCGGCCAACGAGGTGCCGCCGGTGACGAACGCGGATGCCAACGGCCGCGGCACTGCTACGATCACGCTGAACGCTCCACGGGATGCCTCCGGTGCGATCACCGGGGCGGGAACGATGAATTTTTCGGTCCAGCTCTCGGGCTTTCCCGCAGGCACGGAAGTGCGGCTCGCCCACATCCATCCGGGCGCCAGCGGGCCTCAACGGATCGCCGCTCGTCAACACTGGCCTGACCGCCGCCACGGCGGTGACTCTGGCCGACGGAAGCGGCTCTCTGAATTTCACTAACGTTGCGGTGAGCCAGGTGGACGCACAGGCGATTGTGAGCAATCCCGCGGGCTACTACTTCAACGCGCATACGACGGCCAATCCCGGCGGCGCCGTGCGTGGTCAGCTCGTCAGACAGTAGGACGCGGAGGTCGGGGTTCGGGGTTCCGGGTTCGTTTTGAACCTGGAACTCGGAACCGGAACCCCGAACCCGGAACTCGGAACCCGGAACCCGACCCCGGCTTCGGCGTGGCAGGCTCTGTGGTCCCGAGCCCCGAGTCCCCGCCTTCGCTCCTCAAAACTCCCGAGCTTCGGCGCGGCAGGCCTCGGTGTTGCTCGTTTCCTCGGATCCCTGATCCCGATCCCGATCCCGAATCCCGAATCCCGAATCCCGATCCGAGCAGCTAGATCTTCCCCCCCGGCCCCTTGCCCCTCCGCGGGCCCTTGTTGTCGCGCACCGGGACGTGATCGAGGTTGGCGACCCGCGTACCGGTCGCATAGACCAGCTCGGTGACTCGCGCGAGCTTGGGGAAATCGATCTTCGCGACCTCGTCGGTGACGTAGTGGTAGTCCCGGTGCAGCCCCGTCGTGTAGAAGATGATCGGGATGCCCTTCGAGGCATAGCTGTAGTGATCGCTGCGGGTGTAAATCGACTCCGGATCGGCGGGATCGTTCATCTCGTAGTTGAGCGTCAGCGGCTTCGGGAGCGACGCGTTGGCGTCCTCGTTGACGTTGTGCAGCTCGGTGCTGATCCGATCGGAGCCGACGAGATACACCGTATCTTCGAGGCCCGGGTCATCGCACTTGTTACGTCCAATCATGTCGATGTTCAGCTGGGCCGCGATCCTGTCGAGCGGGACGATGGGAAAGTCGGCATAGTACCTGGACCCGTAGAGCCCCGCCTCCTCCCCTGAGTGCCAGACGAACAGCAGCGACCGCCGCGGCTTCGGCCCCTGCGCGAACGCCTTCGCGAGCGCCATCAGCCCCACGGTTCCCGACCCGTCGTCATCGGCCCCGTTGTTGATGTTGTCTCCCGGGCGTGGCGTATCCCGCGACTGTCCCGGGCAGCTCGTGCCGAACGTCGCGACACTTCGGCTCGGCTCACCTGATGCTTCGGTGTAACCGATGTGGTCGTAGTGAGCGCCAAACGCCACGTAGCTGTCGCGCAGCTTCGGATCGGTGCCCTGGACGATTCCGACGACGTTGCGCGTCAGGCGGGTGCGAACGACGGTGTAGTCGGCGTCGACGTTGAACGTGATCTTGACACCCTTCAACGCGACCGCCGGCAGCGGCTCGCCCTTCGACACCTTGTCCTTCAGATCCGCGTAATTGACCTCGGATCCGCTGAAGAGAAACTGGAAGAAGTCATCGTTTGCGGTGAGAGCCGGCGGCGTCAGGGCGTCGTAGCGTTCGACCGTCGTGAAATCTCCGTTGTCGGCGCCGCTGGCGGCGCGAGCGATGGGTGCTGAAGCCGATGCCGGTTCGTCTGGACGGCCGGACGGAGCGGGCGGCGCGGCGGCGGAACTTCCGCCGCGGCGTGCAAGCCCCGTCGACATCGGGCCGATCGTCGCGACCGCGCCCTTGCCGAGGGCGTTTCGCGAACGCGCGTTGACGAGCCGGAAGGAACCTGGCGGCAGCGTCTTCTGTCCGGGCCCGAGGAAGATCACGATTCTTTCCGGTGGGGTCGACGTTGGCGTAGTCGTCCTCACCCACCGAAGGCATCTGCAGACCGTAGCCGACGAACTGAATCTTGTCGCTCGTGATCGTCTGCCGGCCGCCCATCCGTTTTGGAAACACGATTCCGTCGCCGTCCTTGAACATCCGCGTCTCGCCGTTCACTTCGACCGTGACCGACGCTTTGCTGGTCGAACGCACGCCGACCACCTTGACCGTCTGGAAGTACGTGCCGTCCTCGCCGGCGGGCTTCACGTTCCACGCCGCCAGGTGATCCGCGATGTAACCCGCGGCAAGGCCAAGGCCCTCGGTGAAGACCTGCCGTCCCTCGAGCTCGTCGGACGCAACGTAGCCCAGCCATTCACGAAGATCGCTCTGTTGAACGAGGCCGGAATTGTCGGCGGGAGCAGCGCTCTGTGGCGTGACCCCAAGGACAAGCAGCCAGACAACCAACGACGTTCTTGCAACGAGTCGCGCTCGCATCTTACGCATCAGCTCATCATCCCCGATCTGCCGGCAAACGAAAACGGCGCACCGGACCATTACCGTTCGGATACGGTCCCGCAGATAGCATTCGCTTACCAGATATTCCTCAGCTCGCATCTAAATTACCTGCGCTCAACCAGTTTGGTCGGAGTGAGCAGGCGAAATCTGGCAACGCGCCCTTGGCCGGAGTCTTGAAGGCACCTCGTCGGCAGCGTTCCGCCTACCGATATGGCCCACCTTCACGTTCCTGCCTCGCCGTCGCGGCGTTGCGTCCGTCAGCTCATCGGTGCGCTGCTCGCGGCTGTGGCGGTCTCAGCCTGCGGCTCGTCCGCATCGACCACGATCACGTCACCAGCAACCGTGTCCAAGTGTGGTGTTTCGGTCACCGGACCAGAAACTCCGCTACCTGCGTCGGGCGGAAGCGGAGCGATCGCCGTCACGACCGCGCGCGAATGCGCGTGGACGGCGTCTTCGGAGAATCCCTGGCTCACGATCAAGGCCGGCGGCAGCGGCCAGGGGGATGGCACGGTTCAGTTCGAGGCTGTCGCCAACCCCGACCCGGTGGTGCGGCGCGGCGCGATCCTGGCCAACAACCAGCGTGCCGATGTCATGCAGGCGGCCGGCGAGTGCACGATCTCTCTGGCGCAGGATTCCGGGAGTTTCGACCTCGCAGGCGGGTCCGGCCGCGTCGACGTCAGGGCCTCGAGCGCGCTCTGTACGTGGACCGCGGTCGCCGATGCCGACTGGATCACGATTCGCGGCGCGGCAAACGGCACTGGCGCGGGAGCGGTGAACTTCGACGTCGCGGCGACGACGGGACCGCCGCGGACCGGCGGGATCACGGTGGCCGGCCACCGCTTCACCATCACCCAGTCGCGCCAGGCCGGCGACTGCTCGTTCACGCTCAGCCCCACGGGGTACCAGACGGGAGCCGGAGGGTGGAACTGGCAACGTCGCGGTGACGGCGGCGGGAGCGTCGTGCCCATGGTCCGTCTCGAACAGCGTCGACTGGATCACGCGTAACGGCTGGGAGCGGGAACAACACGGGGTCGGGTGCGGTGTCGTTCACCGTCGCGCCGACCGCAGGGCCGCCGCGTTCCGCCAATCTGACGATCGCAGGGCTCCCGTTCACGGTCACCCAGGCGCAGGGGTGCAGCTATTCACTGTCCCCCGACAGCGCCTCCGTGCCCGGAGGCGGCGGGACGGTGCCGGTGACGGTCACGACCGGCGCGGGCTGCGCCTGGACTGCCGCCAGCAACGACCCGTGGATCGCGATTGCGTCGGCGACGCCGTCGAGCGGTAACGGTACAGTGCAATTGACTGTCGCGGCCACCACCGGCCCGAATCGCTCCGGGACGGCGACGATCGCCGGACGCACGTTCACGGTGAACCAGGGTCAGGGCTGCACGTTTTCCATCAACCCGGCCAGCACGTCGATCGACGCCGGCGGCGGGCAGGGATCGTTCGACGTGCAGGGGGACACCGGCTGTGCGTGGTCGGCGAACAAGGACGCCGACTGGCTGACGATTGCAGCCGGCGCGACCGGCTCGGGGAACGGCACCGTGAGGTTTGCCGCGGCTGCGAACAGCGGACCGGCGCGAACCGCGACGATCACCGTCGGCGGCAAGACCTTCACGGTCACCCAGGCGGCCGGGTGCTCGTACTCCCTCTCGTCGTCGAGCGCCAGCGTCCCGGGTGAGGGCGGCACGGGCAGCGTTGGCGTCACGGCAGGGAGCGCGTGCGCGTGGACGGCTGCCAGCAATGCCGACTGGATCTCCATTACCGGCGGCTCGCGCGGCAGCGGCAATGGCACGGTGTCCTTCTCCGCCGCGGCCCACACGGGTGCGCCGCGATCAGGAACGCTGACGGTCGCGGGGCAGACGTTCACCATCAACCAGGCTGAATCGTGCACGTCCGCGGTGACGCCGACGCAACAGAACGTTGCGAGCGGAGGCGGAGCAGTCAACGTGTCGGTGAACACTGGCGGCGGCTGCCGGTGGACGGCGACGTCGAACGCGGCGTGGATCACCCTGCCCTCCTCGAGCGCCAGCGGCAGCGGTGACGCTTCGGTGCAGCTCACTGTCGCGGCGAACACCGGCGGTGCGCGGTCCGGGACGGTGACGATCGCCGGCCGAACCGTGACCATCAACCAGGGCGGAGGTTGCACGTTCTCGCTGTCCCCGGGATCCCAGACGGTGTCGGCTGCGGCCGGCACGGGATCGGTCGCGGTGACCGCATCCGACGGATGTACCTGGAACGCCGCGGCCACCAACACGCCGTGGGTCACGATTTCGAACGGCGGCTCGGGGAGCGGCAACGGCACCGTGCAGTACGCCTTCGAAGCCAACAGCGGCGCCACTCGCACCGGCACACTCACGATTGCGGGCCAGAGCTTCACGCTCACGCAGTCGAGTGGGTGCTCCTTCGCGATCAACCCGCCGCAGCAGACCGTGCCGGCGGGGGGCGGTGGCGGCACCGTCAACGTCACCGCGCCGGCGGGCTGCGCGTGGACGGTCGACAATCTGCCGGCGTGGACGCACGTGACCTCCGGTGCCGGCGGCAGCGGGCCCGGTGCCGTGCAGTTCACGGTCGACCCAAACACCGGCCCCGGCCGCACGGCCACACTCCTCATCGCGGGCCAGCCGTTCTCCCTGACGCAGGACGGCGCCTGCACGTTCGTCGTCGCTCCCGAGACACTGGCCCGCGGCAACGGAGCGTCGAGCGAGCGCGTCGACGTCACGGGAGCCCCGGGCTGCGCGTGGACCGCGGTGAGCAACGTTCAGTGGGTCACGATTTCCAACGGCGCCAGTGGCTCCGGCAACGGGCGCGTCGATGCCGCATTTGCCGCCAATACCGGTCCGGCGCGGAACGGCACGCTGACCGTGGCAACGCGCACGGTGACCGTCAGCCAGGAATCAGGGTGCACTTACACGTTGAGCGCACCGGGATTCAACGCACCGGCGACGGGAGCCATCGGATCGGTCAACGTCACCGCAGCCGCGGGGTGCCCGTGGTCGGCGACGAGCCAGGCGCCGTGGATTCTTGTCGCGCCCGGCACCGCTGGCGCGGGAGACGGAACGGTTCCCTTCGCCATCGAACCAAACGCGACCGGCGCACCGCGGGTCGGCACGATCACCATCGGCGGGCAGGTATTCACCGTGACGCAGTAATAGCGTCCGACGTGCGACGTGCTAACGTGCGGGCCTTCCGCCTGAAGGCGGAAGCTACGCGCCTTTCCGCTGACTTCCTCCTGAAGGCGGAGGCCACAAAGACGTCGTGGAAGCCACGAGGCTGCGGGCCGGTTAACCCCTGCGGCTGGGCTGGGTGTCTGGTTTCCTGGAGGATTCAACCGCGCTCGGGGACGCGGCGGCCCTGGACAGGGCGCGGAATTGGAACACTGCCGACGCCAGGGCGGCTCCGGCACCGAACGCCCCCCCAAATACCGCGATCACGTCGACACTCCGAACTCGCGGCACGAGCCCGAGCGCGGTCGTCAGCGAAATGATCGTGCCGGCGATCGCGGATGCGACCAGCCCGATAGCCTGACGCCGCTTCTTCTGCATGCGGGAGATGGTAGCACCGGCGCTGGCGCTCGCCCGTGCGGCTACTGCCCTTTCCGTCCGAGCCGCTGTTCCATCGCCTCGAGCGTCTTCGGCCAGTCCTCCCTGAGGAGCCGCGCGAGTGCGCGATCGGAAAGCAGCCGGCCGCCGGTCTGGCACCGGGCGCAGTAGTTGGCTTCGTTGCGGGCGTACACAATTCGCTGCACGGGCGCGCCACACACCGGGCACGGCTGCCGATACCGGCCGTGGACGGCCATGCCGTCGCGGAATGCACTGACTTTCTCCGGGAAAGCGCCCGCCGCCTCGTCGCGGAGCCGCCGGATCCACGACTCGAGCGTGCCGACTGTCGCGTCGTGCAGCCGCGCGATCTCCTCCGCGGTAAGCGTTGCGGTGAGCTTCATCGGCGACATCCTGGCGGCGTGCAGGATCTCGTCAGAGTACGCGTTCCCGATTCCGCTGAAGATGTGCGGATCCGTGAGCGCCCGCTTCACCGTGTGATTCTCCCGCGTCAGGCGCGCCGAGAATGCGGCCAGATCCGACTCCAGCACCTCGAGGCCGCCAGGGTCGAGATGAGCGAGCTCACCAGCGGCGACCAGGTGCAACGACGCCTGCCGACGCGATCCCGCCTCGGTCAACACCACCGTACCGGTCGGAAAATCGAACGCCGCAAGTCCCACCTTGCCCGGAATCGCAGCGCCGCGCTCGCGCCAGCGGAGCCGTCCGGCAATCATCAGGTGCAGCACGAGGGAGAGACCGCCTTCGAACTCGAAGACGATGCGCTTGCCCAGACGACGAAGCCCGATGACGGTGCGGCCTTCAATCGCGCTGACCGGTGGATCGGGCGTGCGCAGAAGGAAGGGATTGGCGATGCGGAGCCGCTCGAGCGGCTGGTTGAGCACCCGCGGCGCGAGCGCCTCGAGATACAACGTGATGTCGGGCAGTTCAGGCACGGCCAGTCGCCCGATAGCCGGTCATGCCCCGAACTGCCTCAAGTGATGATCCATGTGGCGATAGACGAGCACTCCCCAACCCTTCGCCGTCATCCGTCCGAACGCGGGATGGATCGCCGCCACTCCGCCGGGACCGCGGCGAACGACCGCCTCGAGCTGGGCGCAGAGATCCCGCAATTCCGAGCTCCACTCACCTGGCGCGCGAGCGATCAACTCTGGCGCGGTCGGCAGATTTTTCGGGATCGGCAACCAGTAGAGCGCCAGCTGCTTGAGCGGCGGGTACCGGAGCGGCAGATGCTTCGGCGCCACCGCGAGTTCGCCCGACGCCATCCGGAGCGAACTACTCAGATGGACAACCATCTGCGCCGCACTCATCCGGCCCCAGCGCGCCGCGTGCTCGGGCGTGAGCCGACGCACCCGCTCGTCCAGTTCACGACAATCGCTTGGGTTCCAGATCGACCTCATCGCTCCCTCGCATCGACAGTGGCACCGCTGCCATCCTGACCGCTACACACCAGGAAGGATCACGAGATCGCCGGTCGACGTGGCCTGGCGCTTGGCCTTCGCCGCCGCGTACTCCGGTGACGCCCACCACCGGCGCGCCTGCTCGACCGATGGAAATTCAATCAGCACCAGGCGCTTGGGAACCCACGTGCCTTCGAGAACCTCCGGAGCCGGCCCGCGCGCCAGGAACCGGCCGCCGTAATGGACGATGCTTTCGGGCGACATCCGGATGTACTCCTGGTAGTTCTCGGGATCGGTGACGTCGATGTGTGCGAGAACGTAGGCGGGCATGTTCGCCTCCTTGTATCAGGCTTCCCGAATCGCCGCGAGGAACGTCTCACCGAGGTCCTGGGCCTTGCGTGCGCCCACTCCCCTGATGCCGTGCAGCGCTTCGATGCTGGTTGGCCGGAGCCGCGCCAGTTCGCGTAGCGTCGTGTCGTGGAAGATGACGTACGGAGGCACGCCGCGGGAGCGGGCAATCTCCAGACGCACCGTCCGGAGACGCTCGAACAGGCTGCGATCGACGTCCTGCCAGGACTCGGATTCGATCCGCGATCGCTTCGCGACACGGTCCTTGACCGGCCGTCGCTGTCGCGCCAGGACGAGCCCGCTCTCGGCTTCCGGGTCCCGCAGCAGCCCGACACCGCGCTCGGTCAGCGCCACGACCGGGAACCCATCGTCTGTCTGACGCAGAAACCCGTGCGCGATGAGCTGCTCGACGTAACCCTTCACCTCCGGCACCGGCGTGCCGCTCAGCAGCGCAAACGTACTGAGCTCGTGATGGCGCCGTGACGTCACCGCGTCGATGTCGCTTCCACACAGCACGTTCGCCACGTGGGCGATGCCGAAGCGCTGACCCACCCGCGCGACGCACGACAGGATTTTGCGGGCGAGAACAACCGGCTCCCCTGCCGTCTCCAGCTCGTCGAGACAGTAGTCGCAGGCGCTGCAGTCGGTTCGGGTGTAAGCGTCGCCAAAATAGGTGACGAGGTGACGATGGCGACAACCGACGCTCGCGGCATATCGCTCGATGTCACGAAGCAGCTTGCGCGCCGCGTCGGTGAGCTCGCCGTTGCGCTCGAGCATCAGCCGCCACTTCATGAAGTCAGCGCTCGAGTAGAGGAGCACGCATTCCGCCTCGAGTCCGTCACGGCCGGCACGTCCGGATTCCTGCTGATAGTGCTCGAGCGATTGTGGTGCGCCGGCGTGCACGACGAACCGGACGTCGGACCGATCGATGCCCATGCCGAACGCCACGGTCGCGACAATGATGTCGGCGTCCTCGTCGAGAAACGCCGACTGGTTGCGGCTGCGCTCCGCGTCAGCGAGCCCGGCGTGGTATGGCAGTGCACGCACACCGCTCTCGCGCAACCAGGCGGCGAGCGCGTCGACCTCGCGCCTTGACGTGCAGTAGATGATCCCCGCCTGACCGCGGTGCCGTTCGAGGACATCCATCAGCTGGCGCTTGAGATTCGATCGCGCCAGCACGCGGTAGACCAGGTTTGGCCGGTCGAACGAGCCAACCAGCTCGAGTGGCGTGACCAGCCCGAGCTGCAACGCAATGTCCTGTCGCACGCGGGCGGTCGCGGTCGCCGTGTAGGCATGCACGCTGATGCCCGGAAGCAGCTCCCGCAGGCGGCCCAGCTGGCGGTACTCAGGTCGAAAGTCGTGCCCCCATTGGCTGATGCAGTGCGCTTCATCGATCGCGACGAAGTTGACCTGACACCGCGAGAGCAGGTTGAGGAAGCTGTCGCTGCCGTCGCCGACCAGGCGTTCCGGAGACACGTACAGGAGCCGGAACCGGCCTTCGCGAAGACCCGCGACCACCGACGCCTTGGTCTCCGAAGTGAGGGAGCTGTTGTAGAGAGCCGCGGGAACGCCGTTGCCGACGAGCGTGTCCACCTGGTCCTTCATCAGCGAGATCAGCGGCGACACGATCACCGCAAGCCCGGGCTGGACGACTGCCGGAGCCTGGAAGCACAGCGACTTGCCCCCGCCGGTCGGCAGCACCACGATCGAGTCGCGACGCAACAGGATCGCTTCCATCGCCTCGCGCTGCAGAGGGCGGAACGAGGTATAACCCCAGTAGCGTTCGAGCGCCTCTGACAGCGCGCGATCAGTTGAGACAGCCGGGAACATGTCGGGTGTCTTATGTTAACGGACCAGCGGGGAGTCTCGTGCCGTTTCTTTCGGAGAGTGCGTCCGGCTTGTTCTGCGAACGCGGCGGGTTCCACATCGACCCGTGGCAACCGGTCGAGCGCGCCCTGATCACGCATGCGCACGGCGACCACGCGCGGCCCGGTAGTACCGCCTACCTCTGTGCCGCGCCGACAGAGGGGCTCCTGCGCCGGCGGCTCGGCGCCGACACGCGGATCGAGAGCGTCCCGTATGGCGCCGTCCTCAAGATCGGCGACGTTCGCGTCAGCTTCCACCCCGCCGGACACGTCCTCGGTTCTGCGCAAATTCGCCTCGAATCGGCCGATGGCGTATGGGTCGTCGCCGGCGACTACAAGCGCGCCGCGGATCCGACGTGTGCGGCGTTCGAGCCGGTCGCGTGCGACACGTTCATCACTGAATCGACTTTCGGCCTGCCGATCTATCGCTGGGACGACACCCACGTCGTCATCGACGACATTGCCGGGTGGTGGAAGACGAATGCCGAGAACAACAGGAGCTCCCTGCTGTTCTGTTACACGCTGGGCAAGGCACAGCGACTGCTGGCCGAGCTCATGCGGGTGACGGATCGGCCCGTGTACGTGCACGGGATGATGCTGGGGATGATCGAGGTGTACCGCGAAGCGGGCGTCCCAATGCTGCCGGTGCTCCCGGTGATCGAACGCGCGCGCGGAGCGCGTTCCAGTGCGGCGTCCTTCGCCGGCGAGCTGGTGCTGGCGCCATTGTCGGCGCGGGGCACGCCCTGGGTCCGCCGCCTCGGTGACATCTCCGACGCATTCGCGTCTGGCCTGATGCGGGTGCGCGGGGTCCGGCGGCAGCGCGGGTTCGACCGCGGCTTCACTCTTTCCGATCACGCCGACTGGCCGGCGCTGTTACAGACAATCGCAGACACCGGCGCGGCGCGTGTGTTCGCAACCCATGGCTACGCCGATCCGCTCGCGCGTTATCTGGGCCAGCGCGGGCTGCAGGCGGGCGTCATGCGTACGGCCTGGGAAGGCGAACCCGCCGGCGATTGATGCCATGAAACGCTTCGCCGCACTGTACGACGCCATCGATCGGACGACCTCCACCAACGCCAAGGTCGCCGCTATGGTCCAGTATTTTCAGACGGCGCCCGCAGACGACGCGGCGTGGGCGGTGTTCTTCCTGACCGGCCGCCGCCTCAAACGGCTCGTTCCTTCGGCCGCAATCCGGGCGTGGACACTCGCGGCCACCGGACTCGACGAATGGCTGCTGGACGAGTGCTATGCGGTCGTCGGTGACGGCGCCGAGACGGCCGCCCTCGTGCTCGATCAGCTGGCGGTCGCGACCACTGACGATGCGCCACTGTCCGCCTGGGTGCAGGACCGGATTCTTCCGCTTCGCGAACTCGATCCGGCCGCCCAGCAGGCACTCGTCGGCAGCTGGTGGTCGCGGCTCGATCGTCTGCAGCGATTCATGCTCCTCAAAATCCTCACCGGAGAACTGCGCGTCGGCGTCTCCCAGACACTCGTCGTCCGCGCACTGGCGCAGGCTGCCGGGTTGCCGTCGACCACGATTGCGGCGCGCCTGATGGGAGAGTGGGCCCCAGCGGCGGCGTGGTTCTCGGCCCTCCTCTCGCACGAGCACACTGACGACGACCGGTCGCGGCCCTATCCGTTCTTCCTGGCATCGCCGCTCGAGGAGCCGGTCGAGGCGCTTGGCCCCGTCCGCGACTGGATCGTCGAATGGAAATGGGACGGGATTCGCGCACAGCTCGTGCGCCGGGCTGATGCCGTCCATCTCTGGTCGCGCGGTGAAGAGCTCATCACGCACCGGTTTCCCGAGATTGCGGCCGCGGCCACCCGGCTGCCCGACGGCACCGTGCTCGACGGCGAGGTCCTCGCCTACCGCGACGAACGGCCGCTGCCCTTTTCCGCACTGCAGCAGCGAATCGGACGACAGAAGCAGGTTGCCCAGATGGTCCGCGCGGTTCCCGTCGTGTTCATGGCGTATGACGCGCTCGAGAATGAAGGCGTCGACATCCGTAGTCAGCCGCTCGACTCGAGACGATCGATTCTCGAATCGCGCGTCGACGGTGATCGTGGTGTGCTCCGCACGTCGACCATCGTGAGCGCCGCCTCCTGGGACGAGCTTGCCGTCATGCGCACGAACTCACGCACTCTGGGTGTCGAGGGCTTCATGCTCAAGCGCCGGTCATCGCCGTACGGCGTCGGACGCCGTCGCGGTGACTGGTGGAAGTGGAAGATCGACCCGTACACGATCGACGCCGTCCTCATCTACGCGCAGCCTGGGAGCGGCCGCCGCGCGAGCCTCCTGACCGACTACACCTTCGGTGTCTGGGACGCCGGGGAGCTCGTGCCGATCGCGAAGGCGTACTCGGGGCTCTCCAACGAGGAGATTGGGGAAATGGACCGATGGATCAGGCGTCACACCCGCGAGCGCTTCGGCCCGGTTCGGCATGTCGAACCGGTCCAGGTCTTCGAGCTCGGATTTGAAGCGATCGCGCGGTCGACACGTCACCGATCCGGGATTGCTGTACGGTTTCCGCGAATGCTGCGGTGGCGCAAGGACAAGAAGCCGGAGGAGGCCGACACGCTCGAGACAGTCAGACAGATGCTCGCCGGACGGGACGTTTGACGGTGACCGGTTTTAGCGTTGTACCGGTTTTTAGGAGCTCTAGCGTCAGCTTGTACGTTTCAAGGTTGTACGTTCTGAGGTCGTCGTTTTACGGTTGGACGGCTGTTTCGGGCGGACGATGGGCTTCGGTGGGTGCGAGGCGATGTACTTCGCCGCGAATGTCTCGAGGTGTGGCGCGTCCACCAGACCGACCTTGCGCGCCTCGGCAAGTGCGGCGTCGGCGGTCATGCCGTCCCGCAGCACACGCCGGATCATCCAGAACGCCCCCGCCCTGACCGCGGCCGCGCAGTGGATGAACATCGGGCGATTGGCCGGGTCGTCGGTGATGCGGAGAAACTCGTCGACCTCGGCATCGGTGGGCGCGGTGTAAACGACGGGGATGTTGAAGTACTTCAACCCGGCTTTCTGCACCGCCGCCTGTTCCTCCTCCGCTCGATGCTCGGTCGGGGGCCTCAGGTTGAGCACGGCCTTCACCCCGCTGGCCTTGAGCGCGGCGAACTGTTCAGGGCGGGGTTGGCCGCCAGTACAGAACTCGGGCGTCACCTGCAGAAAGTTCCGGATCGGCTGGAGCTCCTGTGCGGCAGGCGAAATACTGGTTTGCAGCGGATGGCCCGATAGCGCACCAGCCACCGACACCCAGACGGCAGGCGCAACGGCGACGCGGATCCTCACGCACGCGCCGCGACGGCGGCCTCACGCTGGCGGGTCAGGTGCGGGACGATACCGAGCATGCGCTCGATGAGCATCAGCTGGGCGCGATGATGCATTTCGTGCTCCTTGACCCCCATCAGCATCTCCATCCGGGTTTTCACCGCCGGCTGAATAGGGGGCGGGAAGGAGATTGTCTGCTCGAGCGTGGCAGCGCTCAGCCCGGCGAGGAACGCAGTGAACTGCTCGCCGCCGTCGCGCAAGGCCGCGACGATCTGCTCTTTGGTGCGCAGCGCCCGTTCGTCCGCCCTCGCGCTCGCGAGCCGAGCGGCAAACATCGGGAAGTCGATAGCCGTGACGCCTTCGCGGTGCAGCGCCATCTGCCAGCGTGGCGAGACCGCGAGATGCGCCAGCATCTCGCCGACACTCTTCACGCCAGGCGCGGCGATGAACGTGTACTTGTCGGCGGGGATATCCTCCGCGACGACAATCGTGTTCTTCCGTACCGTGCGGAAATTCTCTTCGAGATACTTCGGACTCAACATGATCCCTCCGGCGAATGCTGCCAGCGCGAGTGTAGCATTCGGCCGGAGGAGTCGGAACCAGGACGTGCGAACGAGTGTCTAGCGCGCGAACTGTACCGAGCTTGCGACCTTGTGGAACACCGGTTCGTACGAGTTGAACTCGTTGTCCGGCGCGACGCCGATCAGGTAGAACAGCGTTCCGTCCTGCATCAGGGTCGTGAAGACGTTGATGCGTTCGTTGCGCCCGGTTGCATCCGAGACGTTGTCGAGCGTCGTCGTGACGCCGGCGCGATCGCCGATCGACACCCGGGTGTACCCGGAGGACTGCCTGAGTCGCGGGTTCGACTGCGCCAGCGACTGCAGCAGCTCGTCGGTCGCCGTCTGCAGATCGTGCGTTTCGTTGCGCGCGAGTCCCACCTGCGCGCCGTGTGTGAACACGCTCTGCTGGTCCGCCGTTCCGTATGCGCCGTCGGGCGCGAAAGTGACCGAGTTGTTCCCCGGCAGTTCGCGCCAGTTCGACGGCACGCTGATGCGGAAGACATTGCCTTCGTTGTACGCCTTGAACCCGGAGGAAGGCCTCGGCACGTTGCCGGTCATCGGCGGCGCCGCCGGCCCGGATGGACCACGCCTGCCGCCTCCATTCTTGGTCGCCTGCTCGGTCGTCGGTGCCGGCGACATCTGGGCGAGGCGCGCCTTTGCGCTCTGGAAGCCGTTGTTGTCGTTGCGCACGTTCTGCACGTGCAGCGACTCTGCTTCCTTGTTGATGTAGGTATAGCGGTCACCAGGGTTCGGGTGATCGCTCATCCACTGCGGACCACCGGAGCCGCCCTGCGCCTCGATGGTCTTGAACATGTTCGCCATGTCGCGCGGGTCGTATCCCGCGCGCGCCATCATCTGTGCGCCCTCGATGTCCGCCTGCTTCTCGAATTCGCGGCTGAATCGGAGAAACGCCGTCCCGAGTCCGAACTGTGTGCCCTGGGCGATGATGCTGCCGGTCTGGCCGCCGACGATGGCGCCGAGGACGGCGCCGGCGATCGTGCCCATCTCGTACTTGGTCGCCTTTGTCGCCTGGGCGGTGCCGTGGCGAAGTGCGACGTGACTCATCTCGTGTGCAAGGACGCCGACGACTTCGCCTTCGGTTTTCGCCTGCTCGATCATGCCCCTGTTGACGTACATCGGTCCGCCGGGCAGCGCAAAGGCGTTGATCTCTCTCACGTTCACGACCTTGAACGTGTACCTGAATTCCGGATGACGCTGATCCGCCGGGATCGAGTCGACCAGACGACGCCCGATCTCCTGGACGTACGAGGTCACGTTGTCGTCGTGGAGAATCGGCAGCTGTTGCTCGACCTGCGCGGCCGCCTCCTGACCGAGCTGCACGTCCTGCGCGGGCGTGTACTTGTTCTTGGGGGCCTTGATCACCGTCTGCGCGGATGCGGCCTGGGCGGACACGACCGCGGCCAGGACCACCGCCGACAATCCGGACACTCGCATGCTGTCTCTCCTCACTTCGCTACAGTAGCTCATCGGTAAAGGAGCGCCAAGAGGCGGCTTCACCCTGCTGATGTGACCTCATGCGGGATTCGTGCCCATCGAGCTCTTGTGACACGATGCGGCAATGCTCACAGCGACCACCACGCTTGCGAAACGCATTGAGCTTGCTGAGGCGCGCCTCATCACCGGAATGGGACACTCGGTGTCACGCCGGCTCGGTCCAGCGCAGGTGATCGTCGTGCCTGTGGGAAGCGCGGCGGCAGTAATGCCCGGTCCGGGGTCACAGTTGAGCAAGGTGGCGGGGCTTGGTTTCGAACCCCTGGATCAGGCAGCGCTAACGCACGTCGAACAGGAGTTCGCGCGTTTCGGAACCTCGGTCCGGGTGGAGTTGTCTTCACTGGCGGATCCCGCCATTGGAACGCTCCTCTCGGCGCGGGGGTACGCTCTATCGGGCTTCGAGAATGTGCTCGGCTCGTCCCTCGCCTGTGCGAATTGGCAAGCGTCGGTGACTTCGTCGTCGGTCGCTTCATCGTCAGAGACGATCGACATCACAGAGACGTCCGCGGACGATTTCGACGAGTGGGCCGCTGCGGTGGCGACCGGGTTCATGCATCCGGACGCGTTTGACGGGCCGCCGCCGCTCGAGCCCCCCGAGACGAGCGGCATCGACCTGATCTTCAGGGACATGGCGAGCCTCGACGGCTTCTCGCAATATATTGCGCGGCGTGAGGGTCAGGTCGCCGGCGGCGCGAGCATGCGAATTGACAACGGCATCGCACAGCTGTGCGGCGCCGCCACGCTGCCACAACATCGCCGGCGCGGGATCCAGACGGCGCTCCTGCGCGAACGACTCGCCCGTGCCGCCGCCGCGGGCTGCGACGTCGCGGTGATCACCACCGAGCCCGGGTCGAAGTCACAGGCGAACGCGCAGCGGCAAGGCTTCGAGCTGCTCTATGTTCGTGCCGTGCTCATCAAGGCGTTCTGAGTTCCTGCGGGGTTACTTCCACACGAGCGACGATGCGCCCGCCGGGACAGCCCCGGCTGCACGCGCAATCGCGTTCGCGATCTTCAGGCCGCCACGGCCGGACGGTTCGATCGGATTCGCGTAGTCGTGTACTTCGTTGCAGACGAGCCGCAGATCGATCACGCCCGTGCTCCGCTCGAACGCGGTGCGCAGGATCGCATCGTTGAAGATGGTCAGCGCGACGCGGGCGAGTGCCGCCTGTTCCTGTGGCAGGTTGCCGTTGTAAATCGTGCACAGGGTGACGGGGCAGTTGAGCGAGACCACCGTTCGATCGCCTCCCGGTAGCTGGCCTCGAAGGCACGCGCGCGCCGCCCGAACAGCGCGAGAGCGTCGGCGGTGGATCGCGCCGGCGATCCAAGGAGATCCATGTTGCCGAGCGCATCATTGCCTCCGACCGACACGACGGCATGGCTCACGTCACCTGGCGCTCGACGAACCTGCGCCGGTATGGAAATCGTCTTCGCGCCGTCGACAGCGAGCAGCGTCGCGCGCCAAGACGGCTGAAGCAGTGTCTGGAGGTGGGAGATGACGTCCGGCTCGCGCGCCGTGTAGGCGCGGCTGTGGAAGATGGAGTCGCCGAACAGAACGACGTGGGGCATGAAGAACGGGCGGACCGGCGGAGGCAACCGGCCCGCCCCCGCCGCTTAGCCGCCGGCGGAGCAGCTGCCGCCCATGTCCTTCACGGACGAGACGTGCAGGTGCTGCGCGCCAGCCATGCTCCCGCTGGCACCTGACGAGCCGGTCGAACCGGACGCCGTGCTGCCGGTGCTGCCGGTCGTGCTTCCCGCCGATCCGCTCGTGCTGCCCGTCGCTCCGGTGGACGAACCCGCACTGCCTGACGTCGAACTGCCTCCCATCGAGCTGCTCGAGCTCTCGAGCTTGCCCTGTACCTGCACCTTGTGATTCACGAGCTTGCGAAGATCGCTCTCCTTGCCACTGAGGTGGTACGTCGACCCGGACGAGCTCATCGAACCGGAGGCACCGGTGCTGCCGGCGCTACCGGACGCGGAGCCGCCCGCCGATCCGGCCGTTGCCGACCCGCCCGTGCCGGTCGCGCCCGTGCTCGAACCGCTCGACCCGGACGCCGACGAGCCCGAACCGCTGCCCATCGTCGCATTCGCCAGGATGAAGTCCCCGCCAGACGTAGAGGACGAGGTGCTTCCCGCAGTAGTTGACGCGCTGCTGGATGCGCCGGACCCGCTGCCCGACTGCAGGCAACCCGTCAAGGTGATCTCGCTGCTGCTACGCGAGCTGCTGCTCCCGGTCTGGCTCGAGGTCGACCCGGTGGTGGAGCCGGTCGAGGAGCCCGCCCCCGAGCCGGCGCCGGATCCTGCGCCGCCCTGACCCGCTGTCGATCCGCCCGACTGCGAGCCGGTTGCGCCGCCCGACGAGCCGGAGCTTCCGCCCGACTGGGCCGATACTCCAACCGCCAGCGCGGCCGTCAACATCGTGCTGAAGATAAACTGCCGTTTCATTCAAACCTCCTGAGGTCATCACCGGTGGTGATCGCGTTCGTACGGAGGCTGGTGCAATTCGCAGGCCCACGATGCCCGCGGATTCATGCGAAAGATCGCGGTGTTCAGGAGAGCGGGCTGCCGCTTGCGTAGCGCAGGAATACAGCACGTGGCGGGAGAACGACAAAACGTTCACGGTCGAAGCTGTCAGCTGGCAACTCTTGACCTTCCGCCTAAAGGCGGAAGCTACAACTGATCCCCAATCCCCAATCCCCAATCCCTAATCCCTGATCCCTGAAATCCCTGATCCCATCCCTGATCCCTATCCCTGATCCCTATCCCTGATCCCTAATCCCTAATCCCGAGTCAGAGTCCGAGTCCCGAATCCCGAGTCCCGAGAATGCTCACCTCACCCCGCCCGCCTGCTGAATGCGGTAGAGCAGCACGGCCATGCGCTTCGTCTGGGAAGGCAGCGTGGCGAGGTCGGCGGTTTCCTCGTCCGTATGATCGTTTTTCCCCATCAGACCAACCCCATCGATGATCGTGCTGATTTTTCGCGCAACGAACGACACGTCGGCGGCGCCGGCGCGGTCGGGGCTTACGGCTGTGACGGCGCCAAAGCCGAGGTCGCGGCTCACTTGATCGTACATCGCGAGCAGGCGTGCATTGCCCTCGGTGGGCGCCATCGCCGGGTACCCTTCATCGAAGGTGATCGTGGCGTGCGTGTGCGGCAGCGATGCGGCGACGACCTTTTCCATCGCCTCTCGCGCGGTCTGGAATTGCTCTGCCGAGAGGGCGCGAAGATCGCCGGAGACGACCGCGTGCTCAGCAACCACGTTCGACTTTCCGAACGCAGTGCCGCGCATCTGCACCGGGTCGAACTCGACCGCCGTACCGCCGAGCAGGACCCCGGGGTTGAAGGTCAGGTGCGCCTGCCCCGCGAGCTGTTCGCGGAAGCTGTTGATGATGCGCGCCACTTCGTACACGGCGCCGTATCCGATGTCCTCGCGGAAGATCTGCGACGAGTGGGCCGGCGCGCCGGTCACGGTCACCCGCCAGCCAGTGGTTCCCCGCCGCGCGGTGACGCCGAGCTTCGGGTCGCCCGGTCCGTTCTCGAATCCAATCGCAATCTGAGCGCCTTCTGCCGCGGACACGAGCGCCTCGCGGGCGAGGCTGAGCGGGCGCCCTGAGTCTTCCTCGTCGCCGGTCATGACGACGACCAAATTCATCGCCGCGAGGGCCCCGGTCGCGTGCAGCGCCTTGAGCGCCGAGACCATGACGACGTCGCCGCCCTTCATGTCGATGACGCCAGGCCCCCGAGCCGAGCGCTCATCGAGCCGTTCGAACTTCTGGAATGGCGAGTCCTTCTCGAACACCGTGTCGAGATGACCAATCAGCAGGATGCGCGGTCCGGAACCGCGATGCTCGGCGACGAGATGCCCGGCGCGCTTGAACGCCGCACCGTCGACCCAGCGGGTGGTGAACCCCAGCGACTGTAGTTCCGCCGTGAAGACGCGGCCGACCTCGCGCACCCCCTCGAAGTTCTGGGTACCGCTGTTGATGTTGACCACGCGCTCGAGAAGCGCGAGCGCGTCACGGGTATGAGCATCGACGAAATCGACCAGGTCCCGCTCCTCCGCCGGACGAGGAGTGGACGCCTGGACGAACGGAAGTCCGAGAATCAGCGCCGCCGCGAGCGCCGCTGAAACACCCAGTGGATCGGTCACTCTGTTTCCCCTTTACCTGATGTTACCGCGCAGCAGGGTCAGGGGGCCGAAAACAGGCTGACCGAAGCGTCCGGCGTCGACGCCAATCGTGCCGTCCAGACGATACGCAAGCGGCTGTCGACTGACGGCTCGCCGGATCGAGTCGGCGAGACCTGGGAGATCCGAAAAGCTGACGGAAAGGTCTATCGGGACCGTCGTCTCGGCCAGCGCGGCGAGCGGCAACCCGAGCGGAAAGGCTGCATCCGCCGCCCTCTGATCTTCGAGAAACAGCGTGCCCTGCAGGCGGCCCAGCGTCAGGCCGAACGGATTGGGATTGGTGATCCGGGCCCACAGACGAACGCTGGCGCCGCCGAGCGGAAGCCCGGACGCGGGGCCGAGAAGTCGAATCGACGGCTCGTGATCCTGAGCCTCCTCGAACCGCGGCGCCTGAACCAGCGCGCGGAGCTGCGAGAGTTCCGCGCAGCCGCTGGCGATGATACAGGCCAGGACGACCGCGGCGCGTCTCACCGCGCCCTCACGCCGGCCGCACCTCTCAAGCGGGCTGCGCGACCGCCTGCGGGCGCCGCGCGCCCGAAAGCTTCTTGTAGAGCGTCAGCGACTGCGCCACGACCTGGTCCATGTTGTAGTACTTGTACGTCGCCAGCCGTCCGCTGAAATGCACATCCGGCGTGCGCTCGGCCAGTGCCTGGTACTCACGGTACATCGCAGCGTTCTCCGGCCGCGGCACCGGATAGTACGGATCCCCCTCCGCCCGCGGGTACTCGTAGACGACGCTCGTCTTCGGATGCTCCTGCCCGGTCAGATACTTGAACTCCGTGCACCGCGTATACGGATTCTCATTCGGATAATTGACGACCGGCGCATCCTGATACACGGCACGATCCACTGTCTCGAACTTGAACTCCAGCGATCGGTACGGCAGTTTGCCGAACCGGTAGTCGAAGTATTCGTCGATCGGTCCGGTATAAATCATTTCGCCGAACGGGATCATCTCCTCGATGTCACGGTAGTCCGTGTTCAGCATGATCTTGATGTTCGGATGCGAGAGCATCTTTTCGAACATGCGGGTATAGCCGTGCAGCGGCATCGCCTGGTAGGTGTCCGTGAAGTATCGATCGTCCCGGTTGGTGCGGACCGGCACTCGCGACGTCACCGCGGCGTCGAGCTCGGACGGATCGAGGTCCCACTGCTTGCGCGTGTAGTTGCGGAAGAACTTCTCGTAGAGCTCGCGGCCCACCTTGCTGACGATGACGTCTTCTGATGTTCTGACCGGGCTGCGCGTCTCGGCCACCGAGGCGAAGAATTCCTCCAGCTGGAATGACGTCAGGTTCAACCCGTACATCGTGTTGACCGTGTCCAGGTTGATCGGGATCGGCAGCAGCTGCCCGTCGACCCACGCCCGCACGCGATGCTGGTACGGCCGCCATTCGGTAAACCGCGACAGGTACTCGAACACCTCTTTCGAGTTGGTGTGAAAGATGTGCGGCCCGTACTTGTGCACGAGAATCCCGGCCTCATCGTAGTGATCGTAGGCGTTCCCGCCGATGTGCGGACGGCGGTCGACAATCAGGACTTTCTTGCCGGACTGCGACGCGAGGCGTTCAGCCAGAACGGACCCGGCGAAGCCCGCCCCGACGACGAGATAATCGAACATGGACTGGTCCTTCTCCGCGTTCACGCGGTGGCCGACGCGCCATCGAGGCCGGCGTCGGGCGGATGTGACGGCGCGCCTGCTCCGGCGCGCTGCGTAACGGCCTCCTCCACCAGGTCCCACATCGCCGTCCACGTGGTCTCCCACGACATCCGCGCGAGCCACGCGTCAGCCGCGCGACGGCGCGGTGCGTCGGGTTCGGCAAGAGCGGCCGCGACAGCGGCGACGAAGTCGGCAGGTGTATCAGCAATGCGCGCGAGCCCGCGCTCGCCGTAGGGGCGGACGACATCGCGAATCGAGGTCGAGACGACAGGACGCCCGGCGGCAAGGTACTCCGGCGTCTTGGTCGGACTGATGAAGCGGGTCGCTTCGTTGCGCGCGAACGGCAACAGCGCGACGTCCCAGCCGCTGATGTACGCCGGCAGCTCCGAGTAGTCCTTCGCGCCGAGGTAATGGAGATTCGCCGCGCGCGGCAGCTTCGCAGGATCGATCTTCACGACCGGACCGACGAAAACGAAATGCCAGTCCGGACGCGCCGACGCAACCGCGGCAACGAGATCGATGTCGAGCCGCTCGTCGATGACGCCGAAGAATCCGAGGCGCGGACCGGGAATCCCGGCCTGGTCGGCGGGATCTTTCGGCGCGTTGCGCGCGCGCGCAAAGTGCGCGACGTCGACGCTGCTCGGAAACGCGTGCACGTTCGGGTGCATGTGACGCTTCGATTCGTAGAGCGTCTGGCCGCCCGTGAACACGACATCGGCCGCGGCAAGCAGCCGCTGCTCTGCCTCCCGCAAGCCGGCCGGTGCACCGGCAAATCCCGACAGCTCGTCCATGCAGTCATACACCACGGCGGCGGGGCGCAAATGATCTGAGAAGGCGATCGACATCGGTGTGTAGTACCAGACGATGTACCTGGTCACGCGCTGCCCGGTGATCAGGGCGTCCACGAGCTGCCTGAGCTCGCCCACCAATGCCTGAGAGGTCAAGCCTGCCGGAAGATGGGGAACCGCCACGGTGACCCCTGACGAGTCGCGTGTCACGTCGAGACGGGGCGTGTCGGCGTCGAACAACGGCTCTTCAAAGAAAAACACGCGGCGCTCGCGGGCGCAGCGTGTCAGAAGGTGCTGGGGGCGTTGAAAAACGAAGTTCCAGCGGAGGTGCGAGAAGCAGATGAGGTCGGTCTTCTGACCGGGCGGACTGAGGGAAAGTAGTTTAGCCACACCCCAAACTCTCCAATAACTGTGCCGTGCGAACTGAGCTGGAGGGGGCCGGACCCGGCATTATTCAGGCACGAGGCACCGGCCGCGATTTCCGGTCTGCTTCGAGTAGGCGACGACGATCTCAGCCGCGGCATCCTGCGCGCGAGCCGCGTCCGTGAGCGCCACGATCGACCCGCCGAACCCGCCGCCGGTCAGACGGGCACCGTATACGCCTTGTACGCCAGCGGCGAGCTGGACCAGGGTGTCGATCGCCGGGATCGATATTTCGAAATCGTCGCGCATCGAGCTGTGCGATTCCGCGAACAATCGCCCGACCCCGCTGCAGTCGCCAGCCCGGAGTGCCGCAACGGTCCGAAGCACGCGGGCGTTTTCCGTCACGACGTGACGAGCGCGCCGATTGAGCGGCGAAGGCAGCTGCTCGACGGTCTCGGGATTGACGACGTCGCGCAACTCGTCAATGCCGAGCTGTCGCGCCGCCTCGGTGCATTCGCGCCGGCGCACCGCGTACGCACCAACGGCGTGATCGTGGCTCACCCCGGAATCAATCACCACCAGGGCGGCATCGGCCGGGATCGGCACGCGCTCGTGCTGCAGCGACCGGGTGTCGAGGAACAGGGCCGCAGTGGTATCGGCCAGGCTGCACGCCATCTGGTCCATGATCCCGACCGGCGCCCCCACGAACTCGTTCTCGGCACGCTGTCCCGCCCGCGCCAGTTCCACATCGTCCACTGCCAGTGCAAAGAGCTGGCGGAGTACCCGGCCGATGGCGATTTCGAGCGCGGCGCTGGACGAGAGCCCGCTGCCGACCGGCACATCCGATTCGATTCGCGCATCGAAGCCGCCGACGTCCGGGCCGAGGACGCGTGTCATGCCCATGACGTAATCGATCCACCTGCCAGTCTTCTCCTCCTTGCCGAGGACGAAGGTGTGGACTCCCTGATCGGGAAACTGTGCACTCCAGAGCCGGACCGTGCGATCGGGGCGCGCGGCCGCAACGACCCGCGTTCGCTGCGGGATTGCCGCGGGCAATACAAAGCCGCCGTTGTAGTCGGTGTGCTCCCCGATCAGATTGACCCGCCCGGGTGCGTCAGCCTCCGTCGACGGCGCAGATCCGAACAACCTCTCGAAGGTAGGAGGAGACATGGATCAGGTGAGCTCCGCCGAGACGTCAACGGCTCTCAACTCCGCGGCCTTCTCTTCGGGCAGCGTGTCGGCGGTGAACATCCCGGTACCCAGCTCGCTCCCGGCGAGATACTTCAAGCGGCCGGGCATGCGATAGGCGGGATAGAACTCGATATGGAGATGCGCCTCCGGATGCGCTTCGCCATCGGTGGGCGCCTGGTGGAAGACCATGACATAAGGAAACGGTCGCTGCCAGAGGCGATCGAATTTCAGCAGCACGGTCTTGAGCGCCCGCGCCATATCGGTCCGCGCCGAGGCGTCGAGAGTGGCGACCGAGGGATGCACGTCGCGGGGCGCGACCCACACTTCGTACGAGTAGCGCGCGAACGCCGGCATGAACGCGATCGCGCCTGGCCCTTTGTAGAGCACCCGGCGCGCATCCGCGATCTCGTCGGCAAGGATCGATTGCAGCAGGCCCGTGCCGTGCGCATCGAAATGGGCGCGCTGCTGCGACAGCTCGCGAGCCGGGATCGGCGGGACGAACGGATATGCGTAGATCTGCCCGTGGGGATGGTGCAGCGTGACGCCGACCTCGACGCCGCGGTTCTCGAACGGGAACACGTACTGCACTTCCGGCCGTGCGCCGAGCTCGACGTACCGGTCGGCCCAGACCTCGAACAGCAGCTCGATGTGCGCAAGCGGAAGCGACCCGAGCGTGGCACGCGCGTCCTGGGTAAACACCACGACTTCGGCGGCGCCGAACGCCGGACGCGTTTCAACGATCGACTGGGGCGGCTCGCCGGGGTCGGCGCTCAGGGTTGGAAACAGATTTTCGAAAACCGCCACGTCGTAATCACCCGACGGCACCTCGGTCGGATGGCCGCCGGGCACGGTTGACGCGAGCGGACTGAATTCCGCGGGCGGCAGGAACGTCCGTCCCTGCCGGTGACTGGCGTACGCCACCCACTCACCCCGTAGCGGGTGCCATCGGAGGTGCGCCGATTTGTGGGTGGGCTCGTCGACCGGGCTCGGCGCGTCGATCGACTCCGCGATCGGCCGGCTCGAGTACAGCCACAACCGGCGTCCGTCAGGCTTGATCAGCGATCGCTTGAACATTCGCTACATCGTCAGTTGCCAGCACGGTCTCGGCCGCGGCTCCCGTGAGCACGGGCTGGGTGGCGCCGAATCCGCGGGTCGCGGCTTCCAGCCGCGCGAGCGGAATCTTCGGCCGTCGATCGGCATACAGGAGACCGTTGGCCTCCTGGTAAGTGTCGGCGAACTGTGTATAGCAGAATCCGCTCAGCAGTCCAATCGAGTGCACGGCCCGAATCAATCGTTCGTATCGCGCGGCGAGCTCCTCTTCACCGCTCACCTTCGAGTATCCCCACGTACCTGTGTTGCCGCTGAACGCGATCCCGCCGAACTCGGAGAGCACGATCGGCAGTTCCGCGTGACGCTCGCCCTCGAGCACGAGCAGGCGCCCGCCGGGACGCTCGCGTCGGAAGATCCGCGGGATTTCGTGCTGCGCCTGGTACCGTCGCGCCAGCCGCTCCGGGTCGTGGTCGTAGTCGTGGATCCCGACGATATCGGTCGCGACGCTTTCCCAGCCATCGTTGCCGATGACCGGGCGCGTCGGATCGAGCGTGCGGGTCAGGTGATAGAGCGCCTGGACGTAGTGGCGTTCGGCCGGAATGTCCGGCAGGTTCGGAACACCCCACGACTCGTTCACCGGCACCCACGCGACAATGCACGGGTGGCTGTAGTCACGATCGAGTGCCGCGGTCCACTCCCGGGTGACGCGTTCAACCGAGTCCCTGGTGAACCGGTATGCGCTCGGCATCTCCTCCCACACCAGGAGACCCAGCACGTCGGCCCAATAGAGATAGCGGGGGTCTTCGATCTTCTGGTGCTTCCGCACGCCGTTGAAGCCCATCGCGCGTGCGAGTTCCACGTCTCGCCGCAACGCACCATCGTCGGGAGCGGTCAGCCCGCCTTCCGGCCAGTAGCCCTGATCCAGCACGAGCCGCAGCGGGTACGGTCGATTGTTGAGGACGACGCGCTCGCCCTGGGTGCCGATGGCGCGCAAGGCGGTGTAGCTCGCGACCTCGTCGAGCAGTTCACCCCGCTCGCCCCACAGCCGCATCTCGACTTCGATGAGCGTCGGCGACTCGGGACTCCAGAGCAGCTCGTTGCGGTAATCGTCGATGCCGGGATCGGAGAGGGCGATGCGGCGGTGCACTTCGCCGCCGACGACGGCGTAACTGTCGTCGGCAATGATCTGCGAACCGCACCGGAGCCGGACGTGGAGGCGCAGCGGATCGCGGCGGGCGCCAGAGACCCGCGCTTCGAGCCCGATTTCCCAGCGCGCCAGGTTCGGCGTCCAGCGGACGGTCCCGATCCACGTATCGGGCACGATCTCCATCCAGACCGTCTGCCAGATGCCGGACGTCCTCGGATACCAGATCGAATGCGGCTCCAGCTGCCAGTCCTGCTTGCCGCGGGGCTTGGCCAGATCCTGCGGGTCGTCTTCGACCCGTACGACAATCTCGAGGGTCTCGGCGCCGAGTGCGCACGGCGTGAGGTCGATCGCGAACGGCGTGTAGCCGCCGACGTGATGGCCGACCGGGAGGCCGCCGGCCCACACCGTCGCTTCGTAATCGACCGCGCCGAAGTGCAGCAGGAGCCGTTCGCCTTCGCCGAGCCGCGGCACCGCAACGCTGCGCCGATACCAGCAGGCGCGAAAGAAAGACGTCACCCCGACCCCGCTGGCCGGAGCCTCGGCGGCGAACGGGACGCGAATCGCCCTGTCCCACTGGACATGGGACGGCAACCGCCACGTTCCGGACGGGTCGAAGGCGAAATCCCAGGGACCGTTCAGGGACACCCATCCATCACGGCGCAACTGAGGACGCGGATACCCGCGGCCGAGGTGATCCGACGCTGAGCTGCTGATTCGCTGTGACATCGACACGGCACCAATGTGCAAAGACTTGGCCACTGCACAGCCCTGCGGGCAGCGGCGAGCCGTCGCGGAATTCGGGTTTGGACTAGACTGGAACCATGCGCGTTCGGTGGTTCACCATCGCGATTGTCGTGGCTCTGTGCATCGGCGCCGCATCCAGTGTACTGGCGCAGCGCCGCCGCGGCTTCGGATTCGGCGCGCCGCTTCGGATGGCGACAGCGGAAAGTTTCGACGGCGGATTCAATTTCTGCCGCATCATTTTTTCACAGAGCCCCGACGGCGACGGCGCAAACTGGAGCGTGGATTACCCGCGCGCCGACGTCAACCTGTCGATCCGGCTCAGCGAGCTGACCCGCACCCGGATCAGCCGCGACGCCGCCAGCGGAGAGCCGAACCACGTGCTCGTGCGGCTCACCGACGACCTGATGTTCCAGTGCCCCTTCATCATGATGACCGAAGTGGGCGCGGCCTACATCAGCCCGGAAGAAGCCACACGGCTGCGCGAGTATCTGCTCAAGGGCGGCTTTCTCTGGGCCGACGATTTCTGGGGCGAATACGCGTGGCAGATCTGGGCGCGCGAAATCGGGAAGGTGCTCCCTCCGGCCGAATATCCAATCGTCGACCTGCCGATCACGCACCCGCTGTTCCGTTCGCAATTCGTGATTCAGAAATTTCCGCAGATTCCCTCGATCGGCTGGTGGTACGGCAGCGGTGGCGGCACCTCGGAACGCCCGGACAGCACGGTCCCGCATGCGCGCGCGATCTTCGACAAGAAGGGCCACATGATGGTCTTCATCTCGCACAACACCGATTTCGGTGACGCGTTCGAGCAGGAAGCGGCCGACCCGCGATACTTCTACACCTTCTCGGTCGACGGGTACGCCGTCGGCATCAACGTCCTGCTCTACGCCCTGACACACTGAACGTCGAGACCGTGAGCGCCACGCACGGGTCCGCGGTTCGACTACCCTCCCGCGCGATGACCTTCCGCCGGGTTCGCCCCGCCCTCACCCTCACTGCCGCGATCGCGCTGGTCGCGGCGTCGATCTGGATCGTGGTCCCGGCGCCGCTCAGGGTGCTGCTCCCGCTCGGCGTCGGCGCACCGGAGTTGAGCGTGTGGCTGATGACGATCGGCGCGCTCCTCGCGGCGGCGGCGCTGTTCGACATCCGCAGCGGGCACACCGGCCGCCTGACACTCGCGCTCGCCCTGCTCGCCGTCGCGCTCTCGTTGGTGCCGCTCGTACGCGCCGCGACCGCGATCCCGCGGCTCGATCGTGCGATGCGATCTGCACTCGGTGACCACTTCAGCGATCAACTCCCGGCCGGGGTGCAGGCGGCAATGCGTCCGGCTCCGATCGTGATCGGCGACCTTTTTCGCGGTCTCCAGGCCCCCGATCCGCGAACCACGTCGTCGATCGTGTTCGGCGCACCCGACGGCTCCCCGCTGCGGATCGATGTCTACTCGCCACCGACGGCGGGGCCACATCCGGCGATCGTCCAGGTCTATGGCGGCGCATGGCAGCGCGGTGACCCGCGCGACGACGCATCGTTTGCTGGCTATTTTGCAGCCAGGGGATATGTCGTGTTTGCGATCGACTACCGCCATGCACCGCGGTGGCGCTGGCCGGCGCAGATCGAAGACGTCCGCAACGCGCTGGCGTGGATCCGGAGTCACGGTGGCGAACATGGAGCGGACGTGACCCGCATCGCGACTCGTAGGCCGATCGTCGGGGGCGCACCTTGCCCTGCTGGCCGCCTACACGCCCGGCGCGCCGCCGGTCAGCGGGGTCGTCAGCCTGTATGGACCGACGGACCTGACGCGCGGCTTTCGCGAACCGCCCCGGCCCGACCCGATGACGGTCCGGTCGGTCCTCAGTGCCTTCGTGGGCGGCACGCCGGACGAGCAGCCGGATGCGTACCGCGCGGCATCACCGCTGACGTATGCCACCCGTGCCCTGCCGCCAACGCTGCTCGTGTACGGCGGCCGCGATCACGTCGTACCGGCCTACTTCGGTGCGGCCCTTCACCAGCAGCTTCGCGCCACCGGGACAACGTCGATTTTTCTCGAATTGCCGTGGGCGGAGCATGCGTTCGACCGAGTGCCGTTCGGCCCCGGCGGGCAGATGGCGCTCTACTACGTCGAACGTTTTCTCGCGTGGGCCTTGCAGGCGCGCTGACCGCACCGGTCGGAACGCCTACTTCCCCTGCATCCTCTGGATGCCGGCCCGGAGCGCCTGCTTGGTGGCTTCGGATCCGACGAACAGCCCCTCGGGATAGCGGCTGTACTGCAGCATGTCCGAGTAGATCGCTTCACTCTGATACAGGTTGAAGCCCATCCCCGCCAGGTACTGAAGCCGCAGATTGCGATCGCGATTGATGGTCGCATCTGCGAGCCACGGCGCGAGGTCGCTCTTCATGCCGGCGTAGTTCGAGAACAGGTCCACGGCCGAGAACATGCCGATCTCGCGCAGCGACTGCGCGACTGGCGCCATCGTCGACGCCGTGAGCCTGGCCTGCACCGCCTCGACGTCGATCCGGGTCGGCTCCGCCTGGCCGAGCAGCACGAGGTCGTAGCCGGCGCCGTTGTTCGTATTGCCCCAGACGACGCCGCCGGGGAATACCTCCAGGAACGTGGCAATCTCGCTCTTCACCGCTGCCGAGTTGCTCTCGTACAGCTGCACGAACAGCGTCACCGCGCCGCCAGGATTGAGGTGGGCCTTGGCCGTCTCGAAGAACTCCTTCGTGTACAGCATCGCCGCGCCCTTGACCCACGGGTCCAGCGGATCGGACGTGATCGCGTCGAACTTCTGATGCGTCGTCAGCAGGAAATGCCGCGCGTCGTCGAGCACGACGTGCGTCTTCGGGTTGTCGACGACGGCAAAGTTGTAGGCGCTGAAATATTTCGAGACGACCCTCGGGACGAGCGGCTCGATCTCGGCGATCGTGAGGCTCTTCACGTTCGGATCGACCGAGACCGCGCCGGCGGTCACACCGGCGCCGCAGCCGATGACGAGGACCGACTCGGGTTTTGGCGGGATGAGCGTCGTCATGTGACCGAGCATCCGCTGCAGGCGCATGTCCTGCGGCTCGCTCGACGCCTGGACCTTGCCGGCGTTGTGGTAATTCAGCACGCCGTTCGACAGCCGCGAGACCGCGACGGACGCGTTCCACCCCTCGCCGACGTAGATGATCTCGGCGCCGCCGATCCGCGTTGCCGCGTAGCGGCCGTAGGCGACGAGAATTCCCGGCACGGCATGGATCGTCCGCGCCAGCAGGACGGCGCTCCCCATTGCCGCCGCGAGCAGCAGCGTGCCGACGAACTGGAAGCGTGATTTCTTCCCCGACGAATCGACGGCCGCCGATTCGAACATGAGCAGTGCCGAAATCGCCGAGACGAGCACGAGCACCTGCTGTGCCCGCTGGCTTCCGAGCCAGACGACGAGGAGCAGGCTGGCGGTGACGGAACCCACGATCGCCCCGAGTGTGTTGGCGGCGTAGACGCCGCCAACCAGGCGCGCCGGGTCCTTGCCGCCGCTGGCGACCGACGCAAGCGCGAGCGGAAAGCTTGCGCCCCAGAGGATCGCGCCGGGCAGGATTGCCCAGATGCAGCGGACGATATCGAGCTGGAAGTTGAACCAGGGGTCGGTCGAAATCGACGGATTGATCGGCCAGTACGGCAGCGACTGCGTGAGCATGTATGCCGTCCAGGCAATCGCGGCGCAGAGCAGCAGCTGACACCACCCGAGCGCCAGCCGTGGGCGGGCGATGCGTGCCGCGATGGCGGAGCCGATGCTGCTGCCGATTCCGAGTCCGAACAGGAAGACCGCGAGGATCAGCGAGAACGTATACACCGTCGCGCCGAAGAGCAGCGAGAGCAGCCGCGTCCAGATGACTTCCGCACCCAGTGCGGTCATACCCGACAAGCCGATCGCGACATACACCGGCCAGGCGTCCGGGGCATGCTCCAGAGCCGCCGCTGGTGCCGTTTCGGTTGCCGGCACATGCGGCGCGGCCTTCGCGATCACCAGCGCCAGGCTGGCGACGAGCACGTTCAGGCCGACCGCCACGAACGTGGCGACCGCAATGTCGTGCACCCGCAGCAGGTAGAACCCCGCGAGCAGGCAGCCGATGACGCCGCCGCCGATATTTCCGCCGTAGAAGAAGCCGAGCCACGACACACCTTCGGGCGTCGACTCGACCCAGCGCGCCATGGCCGGAAGCGTCGCGCCCATCAGCAGCGTCGGAGGCAGGAGACAGATGCTCGCGGCGATGCCACGGAGCAGGATGCCGCTCACGCCGGTGCCGCCCCACGCGATATAGATCCCGCCGAGCAGCGGCATGCCGAACAGCAGGAGGATGCCGACCAGCGCGATCCCGAGCTCCAGGAACGCGTAGACGCGAAGCGGATGATGCCGCTGGGAGATCACGCGGGCGAGGAAGAGGCTCCCCAGGCACATCCCGCCCATGAACGTGCCGAGCAGGACGCCAAGCGACACCGCCGAGGATCCAATCACGAGTTGCAGGAGCTGGAACCAGACGATTTCGTAAATCAGCGCGGCGCAGCCGCTGCCGACGAACAGCAGCAGCAACGCCGGCAGCACACGGCGCGCGGTCATTCGGTTGAACCTCTCGAATTCAGGAAATGGACGGCGGATCGTATCACGCACGACTTCCCGATCCGGACCGCACCTGAGGCAAAACTGTGACAGGTCAGCGCTGGCCGATGCCGGGGACGCGCTGGGGAGGATCCTTCTCGATTTGCGTCCGGAAGGGATCCCACGCGGCACCGCGGCGAACGGCGTCGACGCTGACCGACACCGGCGCCTGGCTCTCGAGCCGCACGCGAAGCGGGTCGAACCGCGGATCGTTGCTCGAACGGACCGGCAGCGACGGCTCGGAGACGCGCCGCTGCGGATCGGACCAGTCGATCTCAATTCCGCCCGGAACCGACGGATTCAACCGTCCCCACCCGACGACCACGACCGGCTGCGCCGGCAGCGGAGCCCACTGCGCCGCCTGCGCCTGCGGCTGTGGCTGCGGCCTGCGCCTGGGCGAGCACCGTTTCGCCGGCCGATCGGACGCACATCCACACGAGGCACGCCGCGATGATCGTCAGGATGGTTTTGGTGTACCAGTCGATCTTCATGATGTTTCCTTCCTTCCGGGGGACCGCCAGGCAGAGAATCCCGCCCGGTGAAGCATAGACTCCGCTCGGGCGGATCATAGCTGACAGAGCATCAGCTATCAGACCTCAGCTGACAGCTGACAGCTGACAGCTTCCGGCTTCCGGCTTTCGGCTTTCGGCTTCGGGCTTCGGGCTTCGGGCTTCGGGTTTCCACTTCCAGTCACCAGTGTTCTTCCGCCTTAAGGCGGAAGCTACAAGGGGAATCCCGCAGTCGCCGAATCCTCGAATCCCCGAACCCCTGAATCCCGGAATCCCGAATCCCGAATCCCGAGTCCCGAATCCCGTCCGGGATCCCGAATCCCGAGTCCCGAATCCCGATCTGCTACACCCTTGGTATGCTGCTCCTCGTGGCCATCAGCCCTCCATCTCCCCGCGTGCGTGACGGCCGATCGCGGCGATGCCGGCCTGCGCATCGACCTGGTCCTCCGACGCCATCTGACGGATGTGCGGACGGCCAGCCGCACGCGGGTTCAGGCGTGGATTGAAGGCGGGCAGGTGACGGTGAACGGGACGGTGGTCCGGCGGGTGTCGGCTCGCACCGCGATCGGCGACGTGGTGACTGTCGTCCTGCCGCCGTCGACGATCGCGGCAGCCGATGGTGCACGAAGACGTCCCCCTCCGCATCCTGTTCGAGGATGACTCCCTTCTCATCGTCGACAAGCCGGCCGGCGTCGTCGTGCATCCGACGCACAAGCACGCAGCCGGCACGCTGATGAATGCGCTGCTCTGGTACGCGAGGACCTGGCCGGCAGGGTCGCGGCCGTCGATTGTCGGACGGCTCGACAAGCTCACGTCCGGACTCGTGATCGTCGCGAAGACGGCGGCGATTCACGCGGCGGTGCAGCGCGAATGGGGAGCCTCGCGCACGGTGAAGGATTATCTCGCGGTGGTGTACGGGCGTGTCGGCATCCGCGGCGGGGACATCGAGCTCCGGCTTCGACGCGATCCGTCAGACCGTCGCCGGGTGGTGGCCTCGCCAACCCTTGGCGCTCCGAGCCTGACTCGTTTCGAGCGCGTCGGGCGCGGTTCGGGCGCCGCGCGTCGGGCTGTCGCTGCTGCGCTGTCGCCTGGTCACCGGGCGCACGCACCAGATTCGCGTACACCTCGCGGCGAAGGGGTGGCCGATTGTCGGCGACCCGGTATACGGGCAGCCGCTCTGGAGGGAGATCGTGGACGAGGAACTCGGGGCGGCGCTGCGCGATTTTCCGCGGCAGGCGCTGCATGCGTGGCGTGTCGAGCTGAAGCACCCGCGCGATGGACGCGCGGTGGTGGCCGAGGCGCCGGTGCCTGCGGATCTCGCCGCGCTACTCGAGACCGCACGGCTCGATCCGACCCGGCACGTTCAGGAGAACGGTGACTGACGGGTTCGAATCGGAGCCGCGAGGCCCGGGCCGAGGGCGTTCGCCCCGGGCCCGGACCTCTGAGCGCCTGCTGAATCAGAACTGGACGCGCACGCCGAAGCGGAACGTCCGTGGTGTCTGGTAGGCGAGAATGCGTCCGAAGTCGGGGTTCTCCGCCTGGAATGACGTCTCGGTGAAGTCGTCGTAGTCGCGAACGCCCTGGCGTCCGGTCAGGTTGAAGACATCCGCGAGCAGCGTCAGATGACGGGCGCCGAACAGCCGGAAGTTGTAGTCGGCGTGCACGTCGATCGTCGCTCTCGACCGGCGTCCGGGTCTTGAAGCCCTGTTCGGTCTGGAAGCCCACGCCGCGCGGCGTCTCGGGAATTTCCCCCGGGCTGTCGTACACCGGGTTCGCCGCCAGTGCGGTGAGCGGACGACCTGAGCTCAGGTTCAAACCGACGCCGAGATTGACGCCGAACCCGAACAGGTAGTTCCCGTAGACCTTACCCTGGTGGCGACGATCGTTCGGGAGCGGCCCGATACCGGCGGTGCCGAGGTAACGGATGTCACCGCGGAACCCCTCTTCGCGCCCGAGCGTCGCGTAGGTCGGATCGTTGGTCGGGAAGTCGAACAGCGACGTGATCCCCGGGTCCGACTGGCCGTTGTCGTTCCGGAAGAAGCCCTCGAAGTTGCCGGTCGTCCGCGAGTAGCGATACGACGCCTGGAGCGACCAGTTGTTCGAGAAGCGCTTGTCCGCTTCGAGCTCGAACGCGTTGTAGTCGTGGACCGCGTTCTCGAACGTGATCGGCGTATCGCCGAAGTCGGTGCCGAAGCTGACCGGCGTCGCGTTCCCAGGGTTGGTGATGAAGTACTCGACGCTCGACAGCTCCGACGACGGCAGCTCGAAATACGCGATCATCGGCGCGGTGCCGACGTCCTCGAGCACACGGCCGTAGTTGCGGTGCGTATACCGCGCCGCCAGTGACAGCCCGGGCGCCGCTTCCCACTCCGCGCCGGTCACGATTTCGTTGCTGTAGGTTGACTTCGCATTCGTGTCGAAGGTCGACGGCGAGAGTCCGGCGAGGATCAGGTGCCGCGTCGTCTCGGCCGCCGAGACGCCCTCCGGAATCGGCTGGGTGAGGTTCGCGTCGAAGTAGTCGGCACGGCTGACGCCCGCGTCGGCCGAGAGCGCGCGCGCGGCGAGGTCGTTCGGGATCTTGGCGAAGAAGCGCCCGTAGTTCGCGAACAGCTTCATGCGGCCGCCGCCGGTCGGATCGAACGTGATCCCGAGCCGCGGCGCCCAGTTGCCGTCGAACGTGTAGTTGGCGAGGTTGCCAATGAGCTTCTGCTGCTCGTAGCGGACACCCGGCCGGAAGGTGAACCGGTGGAACCGCCAGGTATCCTGCGCGAAGAAGCTCACGTAGTCCTGTCGCGTCGTCCGCACGTTGTCGAGGTTGGAACGCGTCACGCGGTAGATCTGGCCGTACGTCGGATCCGCCATGATGCTGATCGACGCGCCCGTCACCGTCTTCTGGCCGTTCGACAGCGTGAACGGTGTGCCGCTGTAGTTGGTGATGTTGTTGTAGTCGATGTTTTCGTACTGCACGCCGTAGCGCAGCTGGTGATCGCCGAGCCAGGGCAGAAGGTGCGTGCTGAACGCCTGGAACTGCTGGTTCTTCCCGTCGTTGTTCTCGAAGAAGCCGATGCCGCCGGTGCGGACGATCGGGGTCTGGGTCAGGTCGCTGTACGAGATACGTGTTCTGCGCCGGAAGCTCGGTGATGCCGTTGGTCGACCGTGCATACGCGGCTTCCACCAGCCACGACGGCTTCAGGATGCCGCTGTACCGGACCGTCTGGTTGTGGCCGCCGAAGTTATCGAGCTCGCTGTACCCCGCAGTGTCGGTCCGAAGGAGCGCCGCCTGTCGCTGCGGACCCGCCGGCCCATTCCCCGGATCGCCGAAAAATGACGCGTCGAGCCGGTGCGCTGACGTCATCTGCCACGTGCCCTTGGTCGAATACGCCAGGATGCGGCGTTGCCGGTCGGTATCGACGCCCGGCGCATCACGAAGCGGGAATCCGATCGGCGCCTGGAACCGCGTCCGATCCCACTGCGGATCGATCGCGGCAAAGTAGAACAGGCGATTCTGGAGCACAGGCCCGCCGCCCTCGATGCCGACGTCGCTCGTCTGCGTCTGGGTCACGTTGACCGCTTCGACCCGGCTCGCGTTCGTCGTCAACACGGGCGTGAACGTGCCCTGCATGCCGGCAGGCTGCGTGTATCCGAACACCGTGCCTCGCAGCTGGTTCGTACCACTCTTGGTGACGACGCTGACGACACCGCCTGTCGCCTGGCCGTACTGAGCTTCGTAGCCTGCCGTCTTGACCTGGACTTCCTGGATGAAGTCGAACGTCACGCCGGTTCCGAGCGAGCCGAGCACGATCGAGTAGGAGCCGAGGGCGCCGTATCCGGGATTGGTGATATTGACACCGTCGACGATGTACTGATTTTCAAGGCCGCTGGCGCCGCTCACGGAAGGATTGGCTCGGCCGGTACCGCCGCCGCTGCTGACGCCGGGCGCGAGATACAGCGTGTCGCTGAGGCGCCGCTGGACGGGCACGCGGGCGAGCATCTCGCTGTCGATGTTCGCTCCGACCGTCGTACTGGTTACATCCACGACCGCTGACCCGCCGGTCACTTCAACCGTTTCCGAGACGCCGCCGACTTCGAGCTTCAGGGTCAGCTCAGCACGCTGCCCCAGCCGCACTTCAACTCGGCGCTGTTCCACCGGCTTGAACCCTGAGAGTTCCGCGCGCACGACGTAAATCCCCGGCGTCAGGAACGGCGCAAAGAAACGCCCCTGTTCGTCGGTAGTAAAGGTTTGTGTGCCCTGGCCCGCGGTGACCGACACCGTCACCCCGGGCAGGCTCAGCCCCTGCGGGTCCGTGACCTGCCCGCCGATCGAGCCGCTCGTGACTTCCTGCGCGGCCGCTGTGCTCGCGCATGCGAGCGCCAGCGCGACCGCGAGCATTCCGTGCTTCATGATGAAAGCTCCTCCTGAACTTTGTGAAAACGGGCGTAAGCGCCCGCACCGGGAGTGTGCAAACACCGATCACTCGACTGTTACGAAGGCAGTGACGGGACGTCGAGTCGCAGGGACGAGGAGCGCCGGCGGGTACGGTTCGCGGGTAACAGGGGAGCGACTGCGCGTTCTCAGGTGTGGGTCGGATGGCACCCAGCACTGATGGCCGGGATGGGCAATCAGGCTCGGTCGGCGCGGGCCCGGGTCGGTAGCCGCCGGAGTCTACTCAGGATTTAGTGCGCGCCCGGAACTTCAAGCTCTGATAACGTGTCGCCACACGCACAACCTGCAAGTCTGCGCGATCCGGCGGCGAATCGCTGCCGCGCCGTGCTCTGGGACGAGGACGATCATGAGTGACGACATCGTCGATTTCAATCAGTGGGGCAGCCACGTACCTCGTATGCCGCGCGTTCCGCGGATGCCCGGCCCTCTCCTGCGCGTGGCAGCCGGCCTCGTCGCGGCGATCGTGCTGCTCACGACGACCTTCTATCAGGTGCCGCCCGAGGCGGTCGGCGTCGTGTTGCGCTTCGGCCGCTACGTCCGCACCGCCGAGCCCGGGCTGCACCTCAAAGCGCCTTTTGCTGAAGAGGTCATCAAGGTGCCGGTGCAACGGCAGCTGAAGCAGGAGTTCGGCTTCCGTACCGGAAGAAGCCGGCATCCGCACCGAGTACGCGAAGGGCAACTTCAACGACGAATCGATGATGCTCACGGGCGATCTCAACGTCGCGATCGTCGAATGGATCGTCCAGTATCGCGTGTCGGATCCGTACCAATACCTGTTCAAGGTGCGTAACCCCGAAGGCACGTTTCGCGCGATGAACGAGGCGGTCATGCGCCAGGTCGTCGGCGACCGCACGGTTACGGAAGTGCTCACCGTCGGGCGGCAGGAGATCGAGACCCGGGTCGAGACCGAACTGCAGGCGATGGCCAAGCAGTACGAGCTCGGGGTGACGCTCGACCAGGTCGTCCTCCAGGACGTCAACCCGCCGAACCCGGTCAAGCCGTCCTGGGACGCGGTCAACCAGGCGCAGCAGCAGCGCGATCGGCTGATCAACGAGGCCCGCGCCGAATACAACAAGGTGGTGCCGCGCGCCAAGGGCGAAGCCGAACAGACCATTCTCCAGGCCCAGGGTTACGCGCTCGATCGAGTCAACCGATCGCAGGGCGACAGTGCCCGCTTCAAGTCGGTCTACGACTCGTACCGCAAGGCGCCGGAGGTGACCCGCCGCCGCATGTATCTCGAAACGATGGGACGCGTGCTCCCGAATCTCGGCGGCAAGGTGTTCCTCGACAAGGACGTCAAGGGGCTGCTGCCGCTGCTGCCGCTGCAGAACATGCTCGGCGACGCGACCAAGTCGGGAGGTGGACTGTGAGTTCGCGCGGGATCGGCGCGCTGGTCGTCGCGCTCGCAGCGCTCCTGCTGTTCAACAGCGCCTACTATGAAGTCAGCGAAACGTCGCAGGTCATCGTGACGCAGTTCGGCAATCCGATCGGGGCGCCGGTGACGACGCCGGGGCTGCACTTGAAGATTCCGTTCATCCAGCAGGCCAACTCCTTCGACAAGCGGTTTCTCGAGTGGGACGGCAGCCCGAACCAGGTGCCGACGAAGGACAAGCGCTTCATCTGGGTCGACACCTACGCGCGCTGGCGCATCGTCGACCCGCTTGAAATTCTTTCAGCGGCTTCGCGACGAGCGCGGCGCCCAGTCGCGCCTCGACGACATTCTCGACGGCGAGACTCGCAATTCGGTGGCGCGCTACAACCTGATTGAACTGGTGCGGAATACGAACCGCACGCGCGCGGAGGTGGCGGTTGAATCGGACGAAGAGAGCGCCATCCTCGAGCAGATCCAGAAAGGGCGGGCACAGATCGAGCGCGAGATCCTGCTCCGGGCGCAGTCACGAATGGCGAACCTCGGCATCGAGCTGCTCGACCTCCGGCTCAAACGGCTGAACTACGTCGAACAGGTGCAGAAGGACGTATTCGCCAGGATGATTGCCGAGCGCAACCGCGTGGCCGAGCTGTTCCGTTCGGAAGGTGAAGGCGAAGCCGCGCGCATCCGCGGCGAGCGGGAACGCGAACTGAAGCGAATCCAGTCGGAGGCGTATCGGTCGGCTGAGGAACTGCGTGGAAAGGCGGATGCCGAGGCCACCGACATCTACGCCGACGCCCACGGCCGCGACCCGGATTTTTATGCCTTCACGAAGTCGCTCGAAACATACGAGCACACGATGGACGCGAAAACCGTCTTCATCCTGGGAACCGACAGCGAGCTCCTGAAGTTCATGGGCAAACCGCGCTGACATTTGAAGCCGGACCGTAGCACCGGCACGGGCGTTGCTGCATCAGCTGAGGCTTGGGCCAGGAGGATGCAGTGATGGTGCGGGTCTCGCGCTGGGTGCTCGTGGTAACTCTCGCAGGCGCGACCGCGGTCGGCTGCAGCAGGCCGAGGGAACGCGACGAAACCCGCAATACGTCATCGCCGCTGTCTCCGCGATCGAACGGCTGCAGCGACGTCCTCGCCGCCGCCGATCTCGCAAAGCTGCTGAAAGCCGCGCCGACGCGTGAAGGCGCTGATGCCGGTGGCTTGAACCACGGCAAGTTCATGTGGGGTGCGGTGGTCAACCGCGAGGGTCAGCTCTGCTCCGTCGCGGTGTCGACCGACGATGCGGCGGCGGCGTGGCCGGGCAGCCGCGGGATCGCGATCGCCAAGGCGTTCACTGCAAACGCCTTCAGCACCGATACGCTTCCCCTCTCGACCGCGCGGCTCTACACGCTCAGCCAGCCCGGACACTCGCTCTGGGGCGCCGGCGCCGGCAACCCGATCAACCCCGAGTGCCTCGCCACCCCCGGTTCGGCCGATACCGGCGTCGGCAAGGTCTGCGGCGGCACCATCGTCTTCGGGGGCGGGCTCGCGTTGTACAAGGGACAAACCCGCGTCGGTGGCCTGGGCGTGAGCGGCGACACGTCGTGCGCCGACCACGAGATCGCCAAGCGCGTCCGGGACGCTGCCGGACTCAATCCACCGAACGGCCGCAGCGCCGACGACATCGTCTACACATCCAAGGATGGGCCCTCTCCCTTCGCTCATCCGCTCTGCGCGAATACGTGGCGGAACGGCGAAAAAATCGGAGACGAGGCGGCGGCGTCCGGATACTAAGCAGTCACCAGTCAGCAGTCGCCAGTAACCAGTAGTAACCAGACACTCGTGACTGGCTACTTTGCCACTGGCCACTGGTTACTGGTTACTGGTACTGGCTACTCCCCTGTCGCCGCACACACAAAATTGGCGGCGTCTTCCGTACTACCTTTTCCCGTGTAGGTCGCGACGAGGGGATACAGGCACAGCGGTCGAGTCCGCACGCCGGCACCATTGGTCCGTGATGCGGGGATGACCTCCGGCGCCTTACCTCGCTCCACCCAGTCCTCGAGCGCCGTGACCATGTCGAAGGTCGTCGCGCCTGGACCACCCGAGCAGTGCTGCATGCCCGGCACCATGAAGAGACGGAAGAACTCGCTCGTCGCACGGAGGCCTTCCTCGCGCGATCGCTGCCCCTGAATCTTCGACACGACGTCCTCGTAGTATCGAATCGTGTTCAGCGGTGAGATGTCCGGGTCGCTCCAGCCGTGATACACGAGGAGTTTCCCACCGCGGCGTTTCAGCGGCTCCAGGTTCGTATCGACCGCGTCGAGCAGCGGCCCCACTTTGTCGAGCGCGCGCTTCACGTCGGTGTCGTAGTTGAAGGTCCGGTAGTCCCACGTGAGGTCGTCGAACACCATGTTCTTGAAGAATCCGTCGGCCGCCTGCGCGTGGGTCGCGGTCGATGGCGCGGCGCCGGTGACCCACGACGCCCACCCGCCGGGTCCCGCTTCTCCGCCCGGCGCGAGCCCGGGGTAGATCACCTCACCCTTCGAAGACCGCGCGCCGTGCCAGATGTCCTGGACCGCGCGCACTTGCGGCGGCGTGAAACAGCTTGCCGGCTCCTGGCCGGGACGGCACGCCAGCGTCGCCGGATCGAACTTGCACGCACGCGGATCCTCCAGCACGCCGTCCTTGACGCCGTCGAGCGTGTCGCAGGCGGCATTCACCGCGTCCGTGAGCAGCGGGACTTTGCTCGCCGGGATGTAGCTCGCCGGGTCCTTCGTGGTCGCAAGCCAGTACCAGAGGTGCCCGCCGGCGTAGAAGCGCGTCCAGTTGTTCGCGGGATCGCCGGCGATGATCCCGTCGTAATCCTCGGGGTAGCGCTGCGCTTCCATCAACCCCTGCTGCCCTCCCTTCGAGCAGCCGACGTAGTACGCAGTGCGAGGCGGGCTTCTGGTAGAAGGCTTCGGTAATCCGCTTGCCGTTCACCGTGGTCACGTGGAGCCCGCGGTGACCGAAGTCCGCAATCAGATCGGGACGATTCAGCGCCCACGATGCATCGAACGATCCCTTGCTGACATGACCGGTGTCGGTACTGGCGACCGCGTAGCCGCGCTTGAGCGCCGTGCCCATCGCCGCATAGCTGATCACACCCGCCATGCCGCCGTTGCCGACACCCTGGAACTTGCCGTTCCATCCGGTTTGCGGGAGCCACACTTCGAAGTTGACCGCCGGCTTCGTGACCGCGGTGACGCGGCAGAAGGCTGGCAGCCCCACGATCGGCGCCGAGCCGGCCGGGGTGAAGGGCTCCGACACGACCTCGGCCGACGTAACGGTCGTGTCCTCGAGCTTGAGAGCTGACAACATCGCGCACGCATTCTGCGCCGGCACCGCCCGGACGGCGATACCTGCCGCCGGCATGGCGGCGACCAGAGCGGCGACGGCAAGGTTTCGATACATGCAGGGTCTCTCCGTTGCGGCAACGCGCCGGCATGCCGTGCGCTGCAGCAGCTACAGCTTCTTCAAATACCGAATCGTATCGGGCTCGAACCCGAGGTGCTCGTAAACGTCGCGCGCGTGCCGATTGCGCTCGAATACGTTCAGCGTCAGCGTTGGGTAGCGGCGACGACGCGCCCACGCTTCGGCGGCGCGGATCAGTGCTGCTCCAGCGCCAGTCCCCTCGGCCGCCGCCGCAACCGCAAGAATGCCGAGATGCCCGTGCCATTCGTGGGTGAAGTAGTCACGCGCTTCCTCGAGCAGCGCGAAGCCGAGTGCGTCGCCTGATGCTGTCTGCGCGATCAGCAGGGTCGACGACGGGTCGGGCGCCTCGAAGAACTCGCGGAGAGTACGCGCTTCGCCCTCGACCAGGTCGGCGGCTTCACGCCATGGCGGCGGCCCGAACGCCGACAGCCGCTCGGTTGTCGCGAGAATGAACGGCAGGTCCTCGACCGTTGCCTGGCGGACCTTGATGCTCACCGCTTGCCGCGCCGGGCCCGCTCGGCGTGCTCCTTCTCCGCCGTCTCCACTTCGTGATCGTCGTCGGGATCATCGATCGGCCGGATGAAGCCCGTGCGCCGGGGCGGCGGCATCACGGAACCGGGACCGTGGATCGACTGCCACAGGATCTCGTTGAGCGCCAGTTCCGGCGCGCGATCGGCCTCGCGCAGGTTCATCTGCAGCGACGCACTCGCGCCCGGTGAGGACCAGTCGTTGCGCTCGTCCAGGGAAATACGCGCGGGGAGGTGCGTGTAGGACGCGGTGTCCGGGGTTGACTGGAAGGCGTTGTACATGGGGGCAGCGGCGGCATCGTACTGACTCATCGGCGGCAACCCGAAGATCAGCTCGATCGTGCGGAGCACGCCGGACGTCGTGTAAAGCGTGCTGTCGACCGAACGCCGGCGGGAGAACGGGCTGATGCTCAGCAGCACCGACCGGTGCGCGTCGATATGATCCGGCCCATTCTGCGCGTCATCCTCGATAACGAGGATCGCCGACTCCTTCCAGTAGCGGCTGTTCGAGATCGCCTCGACGATTCGGCCGAGCGCGAGGTCGTTCTCGGCCACCATCGCGCGCGGAGTGAGAGTGCCGGGCGACGTGGCACTCGTATGGTCGCCTCCGAGACGGATGATCGAGAGTTGCGGCAGATTGCCGTCACGCTCGAAGGTGCGGAATTCCTCGAGCCAGATATCCGCCCGGGTCGCATCCGGCACGGTCAAATCGAAGGGGGGATACGTCGGGTGTACCAACCCCTCGAGACCCGGCACCGTCGCGTGCACCTCGCCGCCCTTCCGCGCCCACGCGGCGAACTCACCGTAGCTGCGCACGCTGATCCCGCCGCGTTTCGCGAAGTCCCAGATGTAGCCGAGCGGAGGGGCCGAGAAGTTGCCGTAGTCGCCGCGGATCTTGTACCCGCCCTCGCTCAGGTACGGTGTGCCGCGGTTCCCGTAGTTGGTCGGCCACAGTTTCTCGACCACATCGGTTGCATAGGCGCCCATCGAGAATGCATGGCCGTCATAGCTGACCTCGGCATCGACATAGAAGTTGTCGAACAGCGTGAACGCGCGCGCAAGCGCATGCGCGTTCGGCGTGATCTCCTCGCCGAAGAGCGTGAGCGACCTGTCGCCGTTGCCGCCAGGCATGTCGCCGAGGACCTGGTCGTAGGTCCGGTTCTCCCGGATCACGTAGAAGACGTGCTTGATCGGCGACGTGCCGCCGACACGGCCCGGGATCGGGTTGGCGACCGGCGCATCGGCCGGTGTCATGCGGCGCGCCGCAGTGTACGGACTGAGCTCGTACACGCGCCGTGTCATCGCCTGGAGTGTTGCTTCGTCCGGCGCGGGGATGACCGACAGTGCACCCTGCATCATGTTGCCGGTGTACTGGCCTTCGACGCGAACGCCGCCAGGCTGAGGTCCACGGAGGTTGCGATCGCTCGTCAAACCCTTCCCGTCCAGCACGAACACGCGGCCCCCGTCGGGCGAGTACAGGACCGACGTCGGATACCAGCCGACCGGAATCCAGCCGGCAACCCGGCTGGCCCCGGGCTTCCGGATATCGACCATCGCAACGTTGTTGTTGTCGGCGTTGGCCACCAGCATCGTGGTGCCGTCGGGCGACATCGCCAGGCTGTTCGGCGTGGTCCCGACCGGCGAGTCGGGATAGAGGGCGACCGAGATCTGTTCCACCGCTGCACGAGCCGCGAGGTCGATCACCCATACCGCGTTCGTGTTGGCGCAGGCGACGAAGAGTCTGGCGCCGTCCTTCGAAAGCAGCATCGAGTTGGGGTGGCCGCCGACCGTCACTTCTCCAAGAGGCGCGAGCGTGTCGGCCGCGAACATCAGCACTTTGGCACCGCCCCAGAGCGACACGAACAGGGTCTTGCCGTCGCGGGAGAGCACGCACGTGTACGGCTCGCCCTCGAGCGCGACCTTGTGAATCTCGCGGCGAGTCTGAAGATCGATCGCACTGACCGCCTGACCGAATACGTGGGTGGCGTAGAGACGCGTGCCGTCCGGTGCCATCGCCAGCCCGCCGATGAACCCGGCGTTCAGCAATTCGCCGCCGGTACGGCGCTCCGGCGCCCCAAGCGTGATCACGCCGGCATCCGTCAAGGCACCATCGGCCCACGCAAACTCGTGCACCGTGTTCTCCGCGGCTCCCGCCGAAAACAACCGTGTCCCGGCTGGATCCCAGGCCAGCCCGAGCCAGGCGTGGTCGACTGGCGCACGACCGATCACCTGCTCGGTCTTCGTATCGAAGACGGTCAGCGTCGGTTTGGTCCAGCCGTTGTTGGTGACGACGATGAAGCGGCCATCAGGAGACATGACCATGTTGAGCGGAAGATCGCCGACCTGCGTATGGCGTCCGGCAGGATCGATGCGCCAGCCGTTCGGAAGGAGCGTGGCGCCGCCGGGTACCGGGCCAGGGCGTGGTGCGGGAATGGCGCCCGGCTGAGCAAATGATCCGACGATGGCGATGACGCAGGCCCCGAACGACAGTAGCACCAGTGCGCCGCGATCGAGGCGTCTTCCCTGCTTGGTTGGCATCCGCCGCGGATTATATATGCCGTTTGCGGCCACATGCGACGTGAGCCGCCGGGGGCGCGGTTTGCGCCTTACGGGTTGAAGGAGGGCTCGCGTGTGGTGTGCCGATCATTGAAATTGCCAGTGGGGAGCAGGCTCGCAGGCCGCTGGGCGGCATTCAACATCGTCGGGGCGGTCGGTGTGATCGTCCAGGTTGCGGCATTCATGTATCTGGTCCGCGTGTGCCACTGGCATTACCTGTCGGCCACGGCCGCGGCGGTCGAAGCTGCCGTCGTCCACAACTTCGTCTGGCACCAGTGCTGGACCTGGAGCCACAGACCCGCACGATCGCCGCGCGTCGTCGCCGCCCGTTTCCTGCAGTTTCAGCTGCTGAATGGCGGTATCTCGCTCGCAGGGAACCTGGCGGTCATGCGACTGCTGACCGGTGCCCTCGGTGTTGATCCAATTCCAGCCAACATCGCTGCGATCTGTTTGTGCGCATCACTCAATTTCGCGGCGAGTGAACTCATCGTCTTCCGCGCAGCGTTGCCGGTGCTGCTGGCGGTTGTCGTCGCGAGCGCGCCAGCGGCACTGAACGCGCAGAGCCAGGCAGCCCTGGCCGGGTGGGACGAGTACCAGGCGTGCGTCGACGCCCGCTACCGGTCGGCCACTCCCGGTGGGACGTTCTTCATCCACGATCGAGAGGGACACGCAGGCTGGCGAGACGCCGTCCGGGATGGCAGCGTGGCCGTGACGCCGATCGGCAGTCCCGCGATCGCGGACGGAAAACTCCACCATTGGGTCGGGGCGGTGTTCCTTCCCGGTACCACAGTAGGGGCACTGGTCGCGAGGCTCGAGGCCGCTGCGGGCCATGAGTCGGAATCCTATAGCGACGTCATCGCATCGAAGCTGCTCGCACACGACGGCGACCGGCTGCGGGTGTTCCTGAAGCTGCGGCGAAGTGCGCTCGTCACCGTCACCTACAACAGCGAGCACACGGTCGAGTACCGCCGCATCGACGCCGCCCATGCGTCCGCGCGCAGTGTCGCAACCCGGATCGCGGAGCTGGCCGACCCGGGGACGCCGCGCGAACGCGAAAAGGCAGCAAAGGAGGACAACGGATTCCTGTGGCGTCTGAACGCTTACTGGCGATACGAGGCGTGGAATGGCGGCGTGCTCGTGGAATGCGAGTCGGTAAGCCTGAGTCGTCCCGTGCCGCTGCTGCTCCGCCCGATCGCGAGCCCGATCGTCGACCGCATCGCGCGTGAATCGCTCGAAGGAACTCTCCGCAGCCTGCGTTTGATGGCGAGCCAGTGAGCACGGCCGCTGGCCGTGCGGTATGCAAGGACACAGAGTCCACGGATTAACACGGACGAACGCGGACAAGACTGTCCCGCAGTACCCGACCTTACCGGACCTTCCCATCGGCCGGCCGACTCTGACGAATGAAAAACCTCGTTGTGACGGCCCTGGCCGCGTAGGCGCTACGCGCCTTGAACGGATGGCCGGCCGAAGGCCGGCCCGCGCGGCCACTCGTTTCTCCGTGCCTCCGTGTCTCCGTTGTTGAATTTGTTCTGGGGGGGGCGCTAGCGCGAGATCAATTGAGGATCTTGATCTCGAAAATCTTCGGCCACAGCTTACCGGTCACGAACAAGCGATCTTTCGCCGCGTCGTAAGCAATGCCGTTGAGGATGGCGTCGGGCTGCACCGCATCCGCGGGGGTGAGAAGTCCCTGCAGGTCGATCCATCCGAGAACCCGACCGCGCTTCGGATCAATTCGGGCAATCCGATCCGTCAGCCAGACATTCGCCAGCACCTCGCCTTTCACGAACTCGAGTTCGTTGAGATGCTCCACCGGAACCGATCCGTCACGCACCTGGATCCGGCCCGTCTCCTTCTGGGTCGCCGGGTCGAGGAAGCGCAGCGACGACGACCCGTCGCTCATGATCAGGCGGGTGCCGTCTGTCGTGAGGCCCCACCCTTCTCCTGGATAGGTGAACGTGCCCACGCGTGCCAGGGAATTGCGGTCGTAGATGAAACCAATGCCCGAGCGCCATGTCAATTGGAAGATACGATCGCGCCACACAGCAATCCCTTCACCGAAGTATTCGTCGGCGATCTTCTGGAGCTGCAGCACTTCGCCGTTTTCGAGCTTTACCTTGCGGACAGTCGACTTGCCATTCAGGCCCGTGCCTTCGTACAGCACGCCGTCGACGAAGTTGAGCCCCTGGGTGAACGCCTGCGGATCGTGCGGGTAGACGTGAACGACCTGGTACCGGGCCACTGGCGCCGTGAGGATACGCTGCGCGACAACGGCATGGCTGCCCGCGCCGGTTACGAACACGGCGGCCAAGCACGCAAGCGCTCGAAGCCTGACGCCGGGACGAATGGTATCGAGACTCCAGGGTGAGCAGCGGCGGGGCTGGGATCGGCGCATTACCTTGTTGGACGCCTTGCGCCCCGACTCATTTGAACAAATCGTCGAAGGCAGACCGTGCACTGGCGACGGGAGCCGAACGGGTCTCGCGCTCCACCGTCGCGCGCGGCTCGAACAACGCGCACGTGTTGCGCGTGTCCTTCGGCGAGACGCGCACCGGGATGGTCTGCTGACACTCGAAGCTGGCGCCGGTATCGAAGCTCACGCACTGGGCGCAGGAATGGAGATCCGCGCCGCACCGCTGGCAACGCCCCTCCGGGCTCGACGCCGCCGCAATCGTCAACTCCTGCCCGCATCCACGGCAACGGACGACTTCCCGGAAACCCGGCATGTTGAACGTCTTCGGCGCTCCTGCCGGCGTCTGCCCGCGGGGGGCATACTCCTTCTTCTCGGCAGGCACGTGCTCCTGCCGCGGCCGCCGCGGCTCGTCCTGATACCCGCGCTGCCGGTACTTCCTGTCGTCAGACATGTGGCCCGATTATAACGCCGCACCCGGGCCCGGGCCCGCCCGTGCCACAATCCGTGAACCGCCGGTCCCGATTGAACGTCTAACCGCCCCAGGAGACGACTTCCATGCACACCATCACTACGCGCACTCGCCTGGCCCGGCTCGTCATCCCCCTGGTGGTCCTGTCGGCGTCGACCGCCGGCTGCGACATCGCCATGGCCCATCTCAACGAGAAAGAGACCGCGGAGTGGCGCCGGACCTACGAACTGCAGCCGGGCGGTCGCGTCGAGATCAGCAACGTGAACGGGAAAATCGACGTCGAGCCATCGACCGGGAACACCGTCGAGGTGGTGGCGGAAAAGACGGCCAGGGCAGGCAGCCGGGACGCCGCCAAAGAGGCCCTCGGCCGGATTGAGATCGTGGAAACCGCGTCACCCGCCTCGATACGGATCGAGACCAGGGTTCAGAAGCAAACTGGCGGATTGATGAGCCGGGGCAGCCAGCAAGTGCATTACGTGGTCAAGGTGCCGGCAGGCGCCGAGGTGAACTTCAAGACCGTGAACGGCGGCATCGAGCTCTCAGGCCTGAAGGGCCGCATCAACGCCGAAACGACTAACGGCGGCATCAAGGCGCACGAAGTCTCCGGCTACATCGATGCGAGCACGACCAACGGCGGCGTCGAAGTGGAGCTCGCGCAGCTGTCCGAATCAGGGGTCAAGCTGGGGTGTACGAACGGTGGCATCGAACTGCGGCTGCCGGCAAGCTCAAAGGCGACGATCTCGGCCCGCATCACCAACGGCGGAATCGACACGAGCGGCCTCGAGCTCGAAACCACCGGCGAGAAGTCCCGGCGCCGTCTCGACGGACGGCTGAATGGCGGCGGCGCCCGGATCGACCTCGAAGGCACGAACGGCGGCATCCGCATCGCCGGCCGCTGACGCTCAACTCGCGCGCCGACGTGTTTCCTTTGCGAGCCGCCGTTCCAGCAATCCGAGGACGGCGGCTTCCCCCTCGGAGAAATCCTCGATCTTGCGCGCAGCCTTGCGTGCACGCTGCGCCACGGTCTTGAGCATCGACCCATCCAGGTAGGCATCGAACACCGCCGGGTGGATGTAGCACTTGCGGCACACCGCCTTGGTGTTGCCCAGCCGCTTGGCGACCGACTCCACTGCCTGAACGATATTGCGCTTCGCCTGCGCGTCCGACTCGAACTGCTCGAAATCGCGGAGGAGCTGCGCCGCAAGCACCGTCCCGGCCCACGTCCTAAAATCCTTCGACGTAAAGTCCTTCCCGGTTATTTCCTGCAGATACGCATTCACGTCGGCCGACCCGATCGCCTGGCGATCGCCGTTCTCGTCGTAGTACTGGAACAGATCGTAGCCGGGAATGTCGCGGCACGCCTTGACGATGCGGGCGAGGCGGCGGTCGGTCAGGTCGATCTCGTGCCCGACGCCGCTCTTTCCCCTGAACGCGAAGCGGACGCGGCCACCGTTCACCTCCACGTGCCCATCCCTCATCGTCGTCAGGCCGAACGAGTGGTTCTGTTTGGCGTACTCGTCGTTGCCCACCCGGATCAGCGTCTTCTCGAGGAGCTGCACGACCGCCGCGAGCACCTTCTCCTTCGAAAGTTTGGGGCGCGCCAGGTCCTCGCATGTCCGGCGGCGGATCGTGGCGAGCGCCTGGGCGAACGCGATCATGCGGTGGTATTTGGTCTCGTCCCTGACTTCGCGCCAGCGCGCGTGGTAGCGGTACTGCTTCCGCCCGCGTACGTCGCGGCCGGTCGCCTGGAGGTGGCCCCGCGGATCGGGCGAAATCCAGACCTCCGTCCACGCCGGCGGGATCACCAGGGAGCGGATGCGCTGCAGGTCCGCGCTGTTTCGAATGACCTTTTTGTCAGGGCCGACATATCGGAAGCTGGAGCCGTGCCGAATCCGCTGGATTCCCGGGACGGTGTCGGTGGTGTAGCGAAGGCCGGCCGCGCGGGCCGAGTCCTCCGGATCGGGGCGTGTCGTGTCCATTCCGACCGTTGCTGCTGTGGTAGAATTTCCCTGCCCCCCTCGAGGTTTGCGTCTCATGACCTGCCCTGCATGCCGATCCACGCGGGTGTTTCCCTCGCGCCTTCGGAACGGATTCGAACGACTGCGGCAGATGATGACGGAAAGGCAGCCTTACCGCTGCCACCAATGCAACTGGCGGAAATGGCGCGACGTCCAGGTGCATCCCACTGCCAGGGATGTCCATCCGGGCGACCTGCGCACCGGACGTGTGACCCCGCCGGTGTCGCCTCACGAGTTCGATCAGCTGGACGCACAACCCACCGAGCCGCGGTAAAGCAAGACACACGCCGCTAATAGACCGTCGCCGGCCAGTCCGGGCCCAGGCGAGTCCCGAGCATCAGCCTGAGCACGGCTTCATAACTCGCGATCCCCTCGTCGACCCGGTTCGCCCGCAGGTATCCGTCGTACACGTCGCTGGCCGCCTCGCGCACCACCGGGGACGACCGCTCGTAACGTGCGGCCATCGCCCGAAGGTCGTCACGCGGACCAGCCGCGAGAGCCGCGATCGCGCGCCGCTCATCCCGGGGCAGCGGCCGTACTGCGTATTCGTAGGTCGCCACCCATCCGCTGTATCGAGCCAGGCTGTCTCCCTCCAGACAGGTCAGCCACGCAACGAAGTTCGCCTCTGATTCATCCGCGTACCCGGCCAGGTGCGCCCATTCGTGCGCAAGGACGAAGGGCCTCTCGATGTCGAGTACGTCGGTGTTCACGATGATCTCGAGAAAGAAGGGATCGGTCATTCCGTCGATCGCGGCGCGACGGAAGTACAGCGTCAGCAGCGACCGCTTGGGAATTCCGGGTACCGCACTGCGTCGTGCCCCGAGGCGGCGCAGGACCCTGTCGAACGATGCTTCAAGCGTTCGCGAATCCCACGCCGTCGCGTGAGCCGCAGCGAAGCCGCCGTTCATCTCCGCAGCCGCCTTGTTCGCCAGCGCCACGGCGGCGGGCCGGGTGATGCGGGACCGGTCGTAATCGAGCTTGCGCTCGAGCGGCACACGGCGGTAGTTCAATCCCCACATGATCAGGAACAGCAGATAGACCGCCGCAGTGGCAGTCATCAGGGACAGCGCGCCACGCGCCACAGCACGGCGCCACCCGACCATCTCGATACTTCGCACGAACAGCACCGCGCCAACCAGGATGCACGCGGCAACAGCGAGATCGAGCAGCGCGACGGGGATGCGGTTCGTGAGCGGAGTGACGTGCGCCTGCACGCGCGGATAGAGACCTGTCGAATACCACTTCTCGACGCGGGCAGGATCGACAGGAAGGAGCGCAGCCGCTACGGCCGCGAGCACCAGGAGCGTGCGCCACATCACGGCGAGGCGCCAGATTCGGGTTCATCCCCGGTGATGAGGCGAATGGAACGCTGATAGCTGAAGTATGCCCATGCCCACTGGACGAGAACGACGAGCCGATTCCGAAATCCGATGAGGTTGAGGATATGGACGAATAGCCACGCCATCCACCCGATCCAGCCGCGCAAGCGGAGCCAGCCAAAGTCTGCAACCGCGGATGCCCGGCCGATGGTCGCCATGTTCCCGAGATCTCTGTACTTGAACGCGGCGTAGGGCTGGCTGGAGATGCCGCGTTGGATATTGTGGGCAGCGTGCCTCCCCATCTGTATGGCAACCTGTGCCACTCCGGGCAGCGGTTTGCCATTCGCTCCGGCGAGCGACGCGAGATCGCCGACGACGAATACTTCCGGGTGTCCGGCAATCGTGAGGTCCGTGCTGCACCGCGACCCGGCCGGCCCGGTCGATCGGGACGCCAAGCGTCCGGCCGAGTGGCGACGCCGCCACTCCGGCGGCCCACAACACAGTCGCCGCCCTGACGAACTCGTCCGTCGTCTCGACCCCGCCGTCGACGACCCGCGTGACGATTGAATTCGTGCGCACTTCTACACCGAGCTGCTCCAGGTGCTTCTGAGCCGCCTGCCGCAGCGGCTCAGGAAACGTCGTCAGCAGCGCCGGGCCGCCCTCGATCAGGAGGACGCGGGCGGAACCAGGATCGAAATGGCGGAAGTTACGCGCGAGCGACTGCCGGGAGATCTCTGCGAGTGCACCCGCGAGCTCGACCCCGGTGGGACCGCCACCGACGACGACGAATGTCAGCAAGGCGTTCCGGCGGGAGAGATCGGCCTCGCGTTCGGCGTACTCGAAAGCCAGCAGGACGCGACGGCGAATCTCCAGCGCATCCTCGAGCGTCTTCAATCCAGGCGCGAGGCGCGCGCCACTCGTCGTGGCCAAAATAGGCGTGCGTCGCGCCGGTGGCGAGAATCAGGTAGTCATAGCCCAACTCGCCGTCGGTCAGGATGACACGGCGCCCGGCGACGTCGACGCTTTGGAGTTCCGCCAGCAGGACTTCGACGTTGGCCTGCCGCCGGAGAATCCATCGGATCGGTGAGGCGATGTCACCTGGCGAGAGCGCTGCGCTCGCGACCTGGTAGAGCAGCGGCTGGAATACGTGGTGATTCCTGCGGTCGAGCAGGGTGATGCGCACTGGCGCCCGGCGGAGCGCCCGCGCCGCATACAGACCGGCGAAGCCGCCGCCCGCAATGATCACGTGGGGAGGCACACGCCGATTCTAGCCCGGGGCCACTGTCGATGCGGAATGCCGCTTGCAGGAACAGGAACCCATGACCATGACGACTCGTGTCGCACGTTGGGGCGGCGCCCGGCTCTCCCGGCGCCTTTCACGATCCCTGCCTTGGGTTGGCGGCGCGATCGCCCTCGCCACCGTGGCATCGACGATCAGGCGCAAGGGCGTGATCAGCGGGACGCTCGATACCGGGTTGAACGCGATTCCGCTCGTCGGCGCGGCGAAGAACGTGATCGAACTGGCGCGCGGAAGAGACTTCTTCCCCGATCGATACGGCGTCAAGCCACGGTATATCCCGGCGACGACCCCCTCGATCAGCCGACGCTGACGCTGGCTACTTGCTCAGTGTGAAGTTGATCGTGATCGTCAAAAGCACCGAGACCGGCGCTCCGTTCAGCAGCGTTGGCGTGTAGCGCCAGCGGCGGACCGCGCTGACCGCCGCGTCGTCCAGCAGTGGTTGCGACCGTAGCACCTTCACCCGCTCGATTTCTCCGCGCTCGTTGATCACCGCCTCGAGAATGACTGCCCCTTCGATTCGTGCATTGAGTGCGATTGGTGGGTAGATCGGCGGCACATCGACGATCTTGCGCGGCTCCCGCACGCCCTGGCCGGCTCGCACCGGCGCCAGTCTGACGGGTGGCGGCGGATCGGGTACTACCGGAGCAGCTATTGCGATCGAATCTCCGATTCCGGCGGGCAGCATCGACCCGATCGACGCACCTGAGGGCAGCTCGTTGGACGGACCAGATCCGACGACGGCCGGGACATCCCGCCCAGGAGGCAGTGCAGGCGGCGCCACCAGAGGCGCCACCGCGGTACGGCGCGGTGCCGCTAGTTGCACCACCTCCGGTGGAACAGGCGCAATCGTCGTCACCAGGGCGGAGTGGAGCGGCGCAGGCGACGGCCACTCGACCTCGGCCGCGAGTGGAACAATCAGCATCGCGAGCGCGGCAAACACGTGGGCACCGACCGATACCGGCAGCATGAACCAGCGCATGTGCGCCTCCTGATCGGAAGAAATCGATTCAGCTCGTCTGGTGGTTTGGACACCGGCGCCACGCGGCGGTTCCAGATCGCACCTGTCAGCGCTCCGGTGTCGGCTTTTCAGCTGCTGCTCAGAGTTCATCCTTTCTCTCCGTGGCATCTCGCTTGCTGATTCTCCGACCCGGAGGTCCCGAACAATGGACAGATACGACGAATCCAAACACGTCGACGCGATGCGGCCGGACGACGAGGTACGAGTGGTTGAGCGCGAGATCGTCGTCTCCCGCGAGGATGTCCCGGAGCGAGATGCCCTCGGCATGCGTGACGCCGACATCCGGCGGGAACGCGATATGCCGCGCGAGACCGACATGTCACGCGACGACGACATGCCGAGCGACAGCGATCTGCCGAAGCGGCAGGGCGACATCCTCGGGTTGGGCGGCAGCGAGGTGCCGAAGTCACCTGACGATCCCTCGGCCACGACCGAAGTTGACACGACGGCGCACAATCGCATGCGCAGCATGGACCTGGATGAGCCTGCTGGAACCAGGGATGTGACGCGGAGCCCGGGTGCGACCGGCATCGATATGGGCAGCGGCGGAACCGGGACCGATCTCGAGTAGCGCGCTCCCCGATCTGACTACAATCGCCGCATGCGGTTCCCGCTTGCGGCGATTCTTTTGTGTGCGGTCTCAGTCCAGGACTTGCCGCCTCGTGACGCCGGTCCGTACCGCGCGCCAGACCTCGTCGAGTTGCAGGCGCTCGATCCGACGATCAAGCTCGACATCCGCTACGCGACCACCAACAATCTCACCGGCCGCGCGGTGTACACCGAGGCGCGCGCGTTTCTGCAGCGCCCCGCGGCAGAGGCGCTGGTGCGCGTCCATCACTCGCTCAAGCCGACCGGGTTCGGGCTCGTCGTCTTCGACGGGTACCGGCCCTGGCGGATCACGAAGCTGTTCTGGCAGGTCACGCGCCCGTCGCTCCACGAGTTCGTCGCCGATCCGGCGACGGGATCGAACCACAACCGCGGCTGCGCGGTCGATCTTTCGTTGTACGACCTGGCAAGCGGCGAGTCGGTGGACATGCCGAGCGACTACGACGAGATGTCGCCGAGGGCTTACTCCAATTACGACGGTGGCACCGCTCAGGCGCGCGCGCGCCGGGATCTCCTCCGCGCCGCGATGCAGCGGGAGGCGTTCGCGGCCGAGCCGAAGGAGTGGTGGCACTTCAACTACAAGGACTGGAACGAATACCCCATCCTGGACATCCCGTTCACCGAGATCCCGCTGCAGCCTGCCCGGTGACGGCGTGCGATAATCGGCCATGCCACGCAATACTTCAGGCGCCGAACCGGATGTGACGTGGGGACGCTCGACTGTCCGCACCGCATGCCCGCTCGACTGCCCTGACTCCTGCACCCTCGACGTCACCGTCGAGAACGGGCGCGTCGTCAAGATCGACGGCGGCCACGCGAACCCGCCGACCCGCGGGTTCATCTGTGGAAAGGTCCGGCGGTTCACCGATCGTCTCTACGGTGAGGATCGACTGCTCTATCCGGCGATCCGGAAGGGCCCGAAGGGGCAAGGCGTCTTCGAACGGGTCACATGGGACGAAGCGCTCGACCACATCGCACGACGGATGATCGAGATCCGCGACACGACCGGCGCCGAGGCGATCCTGCCGTTCTGTTACGGCGGCTCGAACGGGCTCATCACGCAGGACACGAACGACGCGGCGCTCTTTCGCGGCTTCAAGACGTCACGCCTCGCGCGCACCGTCTGCGCCGCCCCGACGGGCGCAGCGAGCCAGGGGCTGTACGGCAAGATGCCCGGCGTCACCTACGGCGACTACGTGCACGCCCGGCTGATCGTGTTGTGGGGCGTCAATCCTTCGGCGTCAGGCATCCACCTGGTGCCGTATCTGAAGGAAGCCCAGAAGGCCGGGGCGCGCCTCGTCGTCGTCGATCCTCGCGTCACGGCGCTGGCGCGCACGGCGGATCTCCACATTGCGCCCAAGCCGGGCACCGATCTGCCCCTCGCCCTGGCGCTTCACCGATTTCTGTTCGAAGGTGGTTTCGCGGACGAGGCGTTCCTCGCGGAGCACACCCGGGGTGCGGACGCGCTTCGGAGCCGCGCTCGCGAGTGGACGATCGAGCGGGCGGCGGAGGTCGCCGGCATCGCGCCATCCGCGCTGACCCGATTCGCGGAGATGTACCGCGATGCAGTTCCGGCGCTGATCCGCTGCGGATGGGGCCTCGAACGCAACCGGAACGGCGGCAGTGCGGCGGCGGCAATCCTGGCGCTGCCGGCGGTGGGCGGCAAGTTCGGCGTGCGCGGCGGTGGATTCTCGATGAGCAACTCCGCGGCGCTGGAAATCAAGGCGGCGGCGTGGTTGAACGACACGCCGGAGCCGTCGACGCGCCTGGTCAACATGAACCACCTGGGTCGCGCGCTGCTCGAGTACACCGATCCACCGATCGAGATGCTGTTCGTCTACAACTGCAACCCGCTGGCGACGATGCCCGAACAGAACCGCGTCCTCGAGGGGCTCAAGCGCGACAATCTGTTCACGGTCGTATACGAACAGGTCTTCACCGACACGACGCGGTACGCGGATGTGGTGCTGCCGGCGACGACGTTTCTCGAGAACTACGACATCGCGAAAGGCTACGGCCCGATCAGCCTGCAGCTCGTCCGTCCCGTCATCGAACCGTGCGGCGAGGCGCGCTCGAACGCGGAGGTGTTCTCGGATCTCGCCAGTCGCCTGGGACTCGGCGAGCCCGAGGAGGAGATCGACACGCTGCTCCGAATCACCAGCCGGCTGCCGCCGCAGCTCGCATCAGAGCTCATGGAAACCGGTGCGGCGACGCCGCCGTTCGACGGTGCGCCAGTGCAGTTCGTGGATGTGTTCCCGCGGACGCCGGACCAGAAGATCGACCTGTTCCCGGCAGCGCTGAACAACGAGGCCCCTCTCGGCCTGTACGGGTACCAGCCCGATCCTGGAACCGAGACATACCCGCTGGCGCTCATCTCGCCGGCGAGCGAGAAGACGGTGTCGTCGACGCTCGGTGAGCTCCGCAAGCGCGCCGCGGTGCTGCAGATGAACCCGGCGGACGCTGTCGCACGCGGACTCGCGACCGACGATCCCGTGCGCGTCTTCAACCAGCACGGCGAGGTCCATTGTGCCGTCGCGCTCAATGCCGACATCCGGCCCGGGATCGTCTCGCTCGCGAAGGGCCTCTGGCGCAAGAGCACATACAACGGATCGACGTCGAACGCCCTCGTCCCGGACACGCTGACCGATCTCGGCGCCGGCGCCTGCTTCAACGACGCCCGCGTCCAGGTCGCGTCGCTGGGCAAACACTGAAAACTCGGGATTCGGGATTCGGGGGTTCGGAGTTCGGGTTCGGAGTTCGGGGTTCGGAGTTCGGGGTCGAGGTTCGGAGTTCGGGTCAGGTTCGGAGTTCGGAGTTCGAGGTTCGGAGTTCGGGGTTCGAGGTTCGGAGTTCGGGGTTCGGAGTTCGAGGTTCGGAGTTCGGAGTTCGAGGTTCGGAGTTCGGGGTTCGGAGTTCGAAGTTCGGAGTTCGAGGTTCGGGGTTCGGAGTTCGGGGTTGGACGCAGCGAACCTGGAACCCGGAACCCCGAACCCGGAACCCTGAACCCGCTCTCAGTAACTGAAGAAGAAAATCAGATCGATGCCGGCGCGTTCGACGCGGCGCTGATTGATGCGGTTGCCGCCGCCGGTCGGCGCGGGAGAACCACTGGCCTGCGCCCGCAGGAATCGCGCGAGTTGGTACTCGATCTGGAACTCGGTCGTATTGTAGGCGCCGAACTGCTGCCGCAGTCTGAAGAACGCGCGCTGGCCGAGTTGCTGTCCCAGCGTGATGCCCGCCCCCAGTTCTCCCGTATCCGTCGTCGTCGTGATCTCGAACAGATCGAGATCGAGCGCCTTGCCGATGGACTCCCCCAGCGGCGCCGCGATGAACCCGGTCGCGATCCCGCCTGCGGTGGCTGCGAGCGATGACCGCTCTCCGCTGCCGAGCTCGTTGACGGGCCGATTGAAGATGATGAGCGCCAGGATGTCGCTCTCTTCGAGCGGGGGATCGCTGGTCAGCGCGAGGCGTGGCACCTGGGCGGTGCCCGTAATGCGCACGCGCGCCTGCGACCCCGGTGTTCGGAATGTTGCGCGTGGCGGACACGTCCAGGAGCGGGTTGATGCTGGCCGTGCCGGCGAACTTGAGCGTGCCGTCGCGTACCAGGTCGAACCGGCGCCCCTGGAATTCGTACGTGCCGCGCACCGTGTTGACCGTGCCGACGGGTGTGATCGGTCCTCCCGGTTCTTTCCGGATGCGCAGGTCGCCGCCGACCGTGATGTTGAGATTCCCGAGCGCCGTGCCGGTCGGACCGCCTGGCCGGATGTCCTTGCCGCGGAGGACCAGGTTGTCCGGAATGACGAGATGGACGTCGAGGGCAACCGGGTCGAACGCGCTCGGTGGGGCCGCGGGAGTGGCGGCCGAACCAGCGTCAGGGGCGGCGGCATCAGCAACCGTCGCGGCGCCCGGCTGCTCGACGCTCGAGAGTGCCGACCGGGTCGCCTCTTCCGCACTCCCGCTGCCTTCGACTTTGCGTTCGGCTGACTCGACCTCGGGCAGCGCCTGCTCCGCGTACGGATTGTAGAAAAGCTGCAGCACCCGATCGACTTCGACGCGGGCCGCGTCCAGCTTCAGGTCGCCGACGACCTTGGGCTTCCGCATCTCGCCCGTAATCTTCAGTGCCGCCTGGACCTGGATGTCGCCGAGCTCGTTGTCCAGCACTTCGAAGTTGTCGGAATCGATGCTGACATTGACGCCGCCGAGGGCCCCTTCGTGGACGGCGAGCTCACCCGCAATCCGCAGCTTTTCTTTATGGTGGTCGAGGAGCTCGAATTCCTGGATCTGCATGCGATCGGGCTCGAGATTGATCCTCGTCGTCATGCCGGAGAACGTGCCGCCCGCCGCCGGCACGCTGAATCCGCCATTCTTGATGTCGACATAGCCCTGGAGGTGAGGATCGCGCCCGGACCCGCCAACGTGAACATCAGCCTCGATCGTGCCGGTCACGTTCGTGAGCAGGGTGGTGAATCCCTGGACGATCGCCAGGTTCACGGAGGTCGACTTGACCTGGAGATCGATCGCGTCCCCGGGCCCCGGCTCGACATGCCCGGTTCCGGGGCTCGCCTCGAAGAGCGTCGTCGGCACCGTGCCCTTCGCGGTGATCGCCTCGGTCGGCGACTGCTGCAGCGCGGCATCGATGCCGATGCGCGTGCCGGAGTAGTCGATCTTCACCCGAAGCGAATCGTAGTGATACGCCTGGAACCCGCCGTTGTCGATCGAGACCGTGCCGTCGACCACAGGTGCAGAGGTCGAGCCCGAAATCCTGGCGTCCGCGGTGAGGCGGCCGGAAAGACCGCGGTCCTGCAGCGCCAGCGTCTGGAGCTGCTGCACATCGACATTCCTTGCGTGGACGTCGATTGCCTCGGTTGACGCCTCAGTCCCGACCGCCAGCGCTCCGGTCAGTTCCAGCGATTGGTCGCCGCTGACCAGGCGCACACCCTCCAGTTGCACGCGGTTGCCGCTGTAATTCACGGTCGCCTGGCTGCCCGGCGCGGTTCGCCACTCGATTCCCTGCGTGCGGATTGCGAGCTCGGGGAGGTGAACTTCCTGGTGATCGGGATGCAGCACGACCTGCCCGGTGGCGTCCAGCTCGCGGGTCTTCTCCTTGATGTTCGTCTTGAAGTCCAGCCGCGTCTGGTCGTATGTGGTCGTCGCCGTGACCGAGTTCAGCTCCATGCCGGCTACCTTGACGAACGTCGCATCGCTCGTCGCTTCCACGTGCGCCTTGGCGAAGTCGAGTTCGGGCACGGACACGGTGTATCGGCTATTCAGGTCGAGGACGTTGTTCTCCTGATAGCCGAGGTTGCTGCCGTTCAGGGTCCCGTCTGCCGTGAGTGATGCGGCATTGCCCGTCAGTGTGCCGTCGATCACCGCGCTCCCGCTTACGCCCTCCTGCCCCGCCAGGGCCGCAAGTTCAGCAAGATTGATTGCGTCGACGTGGTATTTCAAATTGGACGCGCTCGTGCGATCGAGCGCGATTCGGCCCGACGCGTTGAGCTTCACGTCAGGGCCGGTCAGGTTCACGGTCGTGATGTCGCCAATCTGTCCGGCGTACCGGCCGTCGACATCTGCCTGGTCGATGCGCAAGCCTCCAATCGTGGACTGGGTCAGACCGAGCTTGCCGTCCGCGGTGATGGCGTCGGCGGTGATCGGCGCGTTGACGTCGCGAATCGCGAAGTTCGCATTGACCGTGCCACTCACGTGGCCATCGAACTCCTTGCGTGCGGCGAGCTGCCCGGGGTTGAACCCGTCGAAGGTTCCGTCGGCACGACCGTTCAGCGCTCCTCGATCGAGGTGAGCCTCGAATCTGAGTTCGGGCAGCGTCCCGCCCATGAACGCCGAATCGGTCAACGTGCCCGACGCGTCGAGCTTCATCGTGGACGTCACCGCGGGAGGTTCTTCCTTCGCGGCCCGGCGAGTGACGGGACTCCGCGGCAGGCTGCCGGTCACGTCGAAGCTGCCGTTGATCCGGCTGTCGTACGCAGGCTTGGCGAGCGCGTCGATCTCGAGCGCCGCGCCGAGACGGTGCAGGTCGAGATCGGCGACGCCACCGCGCGCCGTATACGAAATTGCGGTCGGTGTCAGGTCGAACGTCGCGATGGTGCCCGGCTCGATGCGTGCGCCTTCGACGGTCGACTGATTGAGATTCGCCGACCCGTTGATCGATCGTCCCCGTGCCGGTGACGTGATAGTCCGCCACCGACAGGTCGGTCGCGAGCTTCGGCGCGCCGGTGGACACCGGAAGCTTTCGCAGGTCGACGTGCTCCGCACTGCCGGCAAGATCGAAAGCCAGCGCGCGTCCGGGCGCCGGCGTCACGATGAAACCGCGCGCGGTCGCGGTGCCGCCGTATGCAGCCACGCGGCCGTTGAGTGTGATCCTGGGACCGTCGAGTGACCCCGTAACCCGCACGTTTCTCGCGTCGTACCCAGCGGCCGCGACGCGCGGCCCTTCGAAGGCATAGGTGCCCCTGACGCGATCGACGACGCGTGCGGTTGCCGGCTGGGAGTTCATCCGCAGGTCAACGGTCGCGCGCCCGGTGAGATCGCTCTTCTGGTCCGGATCCTTCAGCAGAGGCGCCAGATCCAACCGTTCCAAATCCATGCTGCCGCGGAGCGCCAGCGCGGGCGCCTGGACGTCCGCTGTCACCTGGCCGCGGACGTTGCCGGCCTCAGACGTCACGTCCGCATCGAGTGCGAGGCGATCGGTTGGACCATTCGGCCTTCAGGTTGATCGCGGGGTGCAGGTTGTATCCCGCCGCCGCCGGCACGATGCGCCCGACCTCCGGCAGCGAGACCCGTCCGGTCGTCGTGAGCTTGAAAACGGGCTTGGTCAGATAGCGCTGCACCGCCCCGTCGATTGATCAAAGACGTTTCTCCCGTCTGCCAATGCGACGCGCTGGAGATACAGGTCGGAGTCCTCGGTCGCGATCTTCCCGGTCAGGGTTCGAACCGCCAGTTCAGGCGACGATGCGTGGAAACTCACACGCTTCATGTCGACGCTGAAGCCCTTGGGCGCGTACTCGACTGCGGCGTCGACGTCGAGATCGTCCACGCGCTTCGGAAAGATGACGCCCGAACCCGCCGTGCGATCGTCGATCGTGAGCGCGCCGTCAGCAATCTCGATCGACGGCAGCGATATCGCACGTTTGGGAGAATTCGGATCCGACGGCGGCCGCGGCTTGAGAAGCGACGACACGTTCCAGCCGCTGGCATCGCGCCGCAGACGGACCGCGGGCTGATCCACCTTTATCCGATCGACGATGATGCCTCTGGTGAGAAGGGTGTAGACGCTGTAATCGACTTCAACCGACTTCATCGCGACGACGCGTTCGCCCGAGACGTCGACGGCGACGTTGGCCAGGTCGACACCGAAGAACAGGTTGCCACCGAGGCCGCCAATGGTCAGCTCGCCGTTGACGTACTGCTTCGATTCCCGGACGACGTAACGCCGAAGCCAATCCTTGAACCACGGCGTCTGCGACACGATGAGCGCGAGCGCCAGGATGCCGACGATGAGCGTGCCGACGAGCGCGACGACCTGGAGGACGCGGCGGATCGCGCGGACGGCGCCGGAGCCGTGCCCGCGGTTCCGGCCTGGCGGCGGTTCAGGCGATCCGGGGATGTTCTGGGTGCCGTGCATCGTGGCTGGTCTTTCTCTCTCGCGTACTGCGCTGTCGCTCCTGCGTTCCGTCATCGACGGAATGGTCCGCATCGCGCGGACGGTCAGAACGACTGTCCGATGCTGAAGTGGAAACGAAATCGTCGCGGTTCCGGCACGCCGTTGACCAGCAGGCCGGGAATCGGATTCAGCTGGTAACCGATATCCGCGCGGATCGGGCCGATCGGCGTCTGGTACCGGAGACCGGGCCCGACGTCGTAGCGCAGATCGTTGACCTTGATATCCCACGGGTCGGTCCAGACGTTGCCGCCGTCCAGGAACAACACCCCTCCGAGCTTGCCCCACAATGGTGCCCTGAGTTCCGCCGAAAAGTTGAAAAACGAAGAACCCCCGATCGGCAACCCCGCTCCGCTCAGGGGCGACACCTCGAAACGTCCCCATCCACGAAGATTGGTGGAGCCCCCGAGGAAGTACAGTTTGAAGAACGGCACGAGCGTGTCCTGGTTGCCGTAGGCGTCAATCGAACCGAGCCGCCCCTGTACTGCGGCGACGACGTGGCCAATCTGGCGGAAATACCGGGCCTCGGTCGTGACCTCGTAATAGTCGTAAGTGCCGCCGAGCCACTGCCCCGCCTGCTCGAGGTGCGCCGTGAGCACGTATCCGCGGCTCGCGTCGAGCAGGTTGTTCGTCGTATTGCGACCGCCATCGAGCGCCAGCGCTGACCGGGTGCCGTGGCCCGTCCCGGTGGTGGGATCGAGCCCGAGCGCGATCAGGTTGTCTCTGAAGGACGGATCCTCGAGCGCCTCGTTCGAGATCGTGTAATTCTCGAGTTCGTTCACGTACATCAACGAGAGGCTCTGCGCCGGGCGAGAGCCGCGCACGGGGCCTCCTCCGCGCCGGAACTGGCGCGTCACGGTGATCCGTCCGCCGTTCGTGTCCAGCGTGTAAGTGGGCTCCGCGGAGTGCCAGGACTGCCCCGTCAGATTCAGGTCGTAGCGAGGCCCGAAGAGATACGGCTGCCTGAAGTTCAACCGGACGCCGCGATCGAGCGCCAGAATACCGCGCGAGCACGCCCGCCGTGCGAGCGCCGCCAAGGAAGTTCACTTGCGCCAGTCGACCTGGACACGCGCCCGCTCCTCAGAGCCGTAGCCAACGCCGAAGTTCACCTGCTGGTGCTTTCCCTCGGTGACCGTCACGCGGGTCGGAATTTCCGGAGGCTTCTCGTCGCTGCGCACCGGCTCGACATTGGCGAACTCGAACAGCTCCGCGGTGAGTAAAGCCGGCGCTGACTCTCCTGGAGCGCGCTCTGCCGGTACGGACGCCCCGAACGATACGCGAGCTGTCGGCGTATGACTTCGTCGCCCACGCTCGTGTTGCCGACGACTTCGATGGGACCGAACGTCGACAGCGGGCCCGGATCGGCGACGAGCGACACGACTCGACTTTTCGGCGACGCGCCTTCGACCTCGGACATCTTGACGGACGCGTAGGGATAACCGTGGTCCCTGAGCTCGTCGAGCGCCGATTCGCGGCTCGCCTGCATCAGCGCGCGGTCGAGCGGCTGACCGGCCCGCAGCGGCAGCTTCGATCTCGAGCACCGTCCGATGCTGTGCCGGCAGCGCGTCGAAGCCGGTGAACACGACGCGCTCGACCCGCATCGGTTCACCCTCGTCGATGTTGATCGCGAGCTTGACCGACGTCTGATCCTCGTTCAGTTTGACATCGGTCGAGGTGATCCGCGCGTCCGGGTAGCCCCGGTCCTTGTAGAACGCGACGATGCGCTTGAGGTCGGCGTCGAACTGGTCGCGGCTGAAGTAGTGCTTCGTGCCCCACGGGATCCGCGAGCTCGCGCTCGTCGCCAGCACGGACTTCAGTTGCGCCGGCGTGACCGCCTTGGCGCCGTTGAATGTGAAGCTCGTGACCTTCACGCCCCCTTCTTCCTTGCAGCCGCAACGGCCAGCAGCAGGCAGAACAAGGAACGTTATGCGGGCGGACAGACGGCGGCCAGACATACGCGCTGTAGCGTACTCACAAGATGTGCCATTTTTTCAGCGAAAAACACGTGGAGAAATCGGCAGGAGGGTGTGATCGATGCCGTTCGGGGACGGTGATTGGGCGGGAATCAGGCCGGCGCTGGCCGCGCAAATACCTCCGCCGACGAGCGGCCCAGGTGGACCAGGCGTCCGCCCTCAGGACTCGCGGCTGATCTCGGGCTTGCCGACTTGAAACCGCAAGCATGATCCCCAGCCCCGCCGCGATCACGAGCGCAATCACAATCCACATCGGCGCGATGTGACGCAGCACACCGCCGTACCACAGCGCCGCAAGCGCGCCGAGCACGACGATGGAATAGCCGATGAGATAGGCGTTGATGAAGCGCATAGTTTCAAAGCAGCTGTCAGCTATCAGCGGTCAGACCTCAGCCAGACACGTGCAACGTGCAACGTGCAACATGCGACGGGCCACGTGCTACGTGCCACGGGCCACGGGCCACGTGCCACGTGCCGGACCGTGAACCACGTGCTACGTGCCACGTGCTACCTGGACGTGTAGCACGTAGCACGTGGCACGTCGTGTCTCTTAGCGCGTGACCCGGACGACGAGCGCGGCGCGGCGATTGAGCCGGCGCGTCTCCTCGCGGGCGTTGTCGTGCTTCGGCCGCTCTTCGCCGTAGCTGACGGTGCGCAGCCGATCCGCCCCGATGCCGCGGCTCGACAGGTAGTCGCGCACCGCCGTCGCCCGCCGCTCGCCGAGCGCCAGGTTGTACTCCGCCGTGCCGATGTTGCACGTGTGCCCTTCGATCTCCAGCCGCAGCTCCGGATTCTGCTGCAGCGTCGCGATCGCCTCGTCGAGCGCCCGCGTCGCTTCCGGCCGCAGCGAGTAGCGGTCGAAGTCGAAGTGCACGTCCTCGAACGTGAACTCCTTCACCGCCGGCCGCGTCACCTGCACGTTGACCGTCGCGCTCGCCGTCTTCGCGTCCGTCGGGCAGGTCACCGTCACCGTCACCGGCACCGTGCCCGTCCTGCATGCGGCGCCGTCCACGGCGTCTGCCGCGCCGTCCCGCTCGTGAACGTGCCCGGTCGGCGCGCTCCACGCATACGTGACCGCACAGCCGATCGAGTCGAGCGCCGTCGCCGTGACCGTCGACACCTTGCCGACGTCCACCGTGCACGGGTCGCACTGCGCCGTCACCGTCAGCGTATGCTGCGGCGCCGGCGGCGGCGGCGGGCGGCGGCGGCGGGCGGCGGCGGCGGCACATAGACGCGCACCCCGGGGTGATAGCCCGAGGCGCATCTGGAAGCCGTCCGAATCCCCCGTCCGGTTGTCGAAGCCCGGAGAAGAAATTGTTGCGCGCCTCCATGTGCAGGTTCCAGTTGATCCCGGCGCCGGCAAAGAAGCCGTTGCGCGCCTGGTACGTCAACCCGAACGTCGCATTGACCGGCGAGTTCAGGTCGGTCACGAGCGGCGAGATGCTGCCGTCCTGGCCGATGAGCGGCGTCGTCAGCGTCAGCGTGTCGTTCGCGTAGCTGCTCGCCGTGCAGTTCGGCCGTCAGCCGCAGGTGCGCCGCGCGACGGCAGCCCGGCGCCGATGCCCCAGCGGAACCCATTGCTCAGATCGACGCCCGACGGATCGCCGCGCAAGATGTAGCCGGCATAGCCGGAGAGCTCGACCCGCTGGTTGATCTCCTTGCTCAGGATCGCGTCGAAACTGAAGTCCGTCTTCCCGGTGCCGACCCCTTCGTCGTCGTCCTTCGCGGTCGGCAGCTTCACCTGCGCCGCGCACCGCCAGCGCCACCGGCCGCTGCCGCCACTCGGACATCAGGTTGACCTTCGCGCCAATCGTGAAGTCGCCCGAGCTGGTTGTCGGACCAGCCTTGCCGCACGAACGGATACTCGTTGACCAGGCCGCCGGCCCGCGGCTGCGTCGCCACGAACACCGGCCGGACGTCGCGGTCGATCCGGCGGACGACCGTGAACGCGCCGAAGATCTCGGCCCGATCCGCCAGGCCGATCGCCGGCCGTCACCGGCCAGTTCGAGACGTCGGTGAAGCCCTGGTCGCGGTCGAAGTTCACGCGGTAGGCGCTGAGCGACCACTTCTTCGCCGGCAGCACTTCCCCGGTCGGCACGAACCACAGGCCGGTGTCCCCCTCGAACGTCGTCGTCGCCGGCCGCGTGTCCGACTCGCCGGACGTGCGTGCGCGGGCTCGGCTGCGACGCCGCCCCGGATGTCGTCGTCGCCGGGGAGGACGACTGCGGTGTCGCCTGGCCGCTCGCCGTGGTGGAATTCTGCGCCGACGCCGCCGCGGCACACCCCAGCGCCGCGATTACCACCATCGCTACACGTTTCAGCAACATACGCACACGCCTCCCGTGATCCGCCCAATTGGTGTCGCCGCCGGCTATTGTCCGTCGAGCACGCCTGTCGATGCGCCTGCCGCGATGCCCGGCTCCGCCGTCTGCGGCTGCTCGTCGACGAGACGACCGCGTCCGCCCCGGCTGATCTGTCCGCCCTTGCGACCGGCAGAGCGCGCCTCGTCGGACGTCCATTCGTGCGCCGTGCCCTTCTGGTGCGCGGCGCGGCCACCCTTGCTCGCGATTTCGCGCTGCTTCTCGGGCGTCATCGACGCGAAGCCGCGACGTTCCTTCCGCTCACCGGGCATTCTGTTCTTCGGTGCATCACTCATGATTCAACTCTCAGTCTTGCCGCCCTGACGGGCGAGTCCGCACTACGTAAGGAGGGGTAGTTGGTTCCGCCGGAGGATCCTGCACGGGCACGGGCAGCGGTTCATCTGTCGGAGTCTCGGGCGCCTCGTCGGGGTCCTCTTGCGGACGTGGGCGGTCGTCGTCGGGGTGCTGCATGGTCCGTCTGCTCCTCGGCCTACCGCCGGGCTATCTATCAAGGGCTGTGCCATTGAACGATCGCGCGCGGACGGTCGAGTCAGCCTGAATCGCAGGCGTTTTGTCCTGCGTTCTCAATTGCGCGTCGGTGTGTGCCGGCGGTGGAGCAAATTACTACACGGATTCGCTACACATGAGGCAGGCGGGGACCACTGGCACAGTCCTGCGCCATGCCGCCGACGCGCTGGTAGAATCTGGCGTATGAGCCCCTGCAGCCCTCCTCAACCGCCGTCTTCGTCCGGCGACACCAGCGGGCGCATCGTGTTCTGCAACAAGTTCCAGAAGAAGATGCCGGGGCTCGACGCCCCGCCCTGGCCGGGAGAACTCGGGCAACGGATTTACGAGAACATCTCGGCGGAGGCGTGGAAGCTGTGGGAAGAGCGGATGAAGATGATTCTCAACGAGTATCGCCTCATGCCGTGGCAGAAAGAGGCGCAGGAACTCGTCAAGAAGCACATGGAGGATTTCTTCTTCGGCGAAGGGGCGGCTCTCCCGCCAGGCTACGTGCCTCAACAGGCCAAGTAGGCCGCGCTCTCACACTCCCACGATCGTGAGCGGCGTATCGATCCGGAAGCGGAGCCTGGCATGTGCCTGCTTCAGCGCCTGGACCAGGTCGTCCGGCCGCGGCCCGCGCGCGAAAATGAACCCGAGGTAACTGCCCGCCTCCGGGAGCCGCTCGAGCAGCTGGTCCTTCTTCGCCGTGATCGTGATCTCCTCGATCCCGGGCACCTGCGCGGCGACGTCGATGCCCGTCGACCTGCTTCAGCATTCCACGCTTCGGGATCGGGAATCATCATCACGGCTGCGGCCTGCGACTCCCGCTCACACCTCTCTATGCGTGCGCCGACGGCATGACGGAGCAGGATCTCCTCGAGCGAGACGATCGTATTCGCCCGCACATCGTGAAACTGCAGCACCCGCGAGCACAAGCCGCCAATCGGACGCGCGGCGGCTTCGAGCATGAACACGCCGCCCGGGCCGACACGACATTCGGCGTGGAGCGGCCCGTCGGTGAGGCCGAGCGCTGACGCGCTCCGCTGCACCTGCTCGAGCACCGCGGCCTGTTCTTCGACCGCCAACGACGGACGGCGTGACGTAGATCGTCTCTTCGAAGTAGGGGCCGTCGAGCGGATCGGGCTTGTCGAAGATCGCGAACGCGCGAAGACTGCCGCCGGTGAGAACCCCTTCGATCGCAAACTCGCGCCCTTCGATGAAGCCCTCGATGATGAGGCCGTCCTCGAGCCCGGTCCGCGCCGCGCGCACGTCCTGGCGCGCGAGCAGTGCCCGCACTCTGCTCGACCGCGGCTTTCAATTGTTCGCGCGTGTCGGCGCGAATGACACCGCGGCTGCCCGAAAGGCCGAGAGGCTTGACGACGCACGGGAACTCGATGCGCGGATCGTCGGCCGAACCTGGCGGGACGTCGACTCTCCACGGCACCGCCAGGCCCGCCGCGGCGAACCGCTCGCGAGCGAGTTTCTTGTTCGTGCTCGCCTCCGCGGCGTCGGGAGGATTGCCCGGCAGCCCGAGTGCACGCGGCGACGCGGGCGGCAAGTACCACGGTTCTATCGCCAACCGCGAGGACACCGTCAATCGGTCGGTCACGGGCGGCCGCGACGATCGCCGCGATCGACGCTTCCTCTTCGTGAAAGCGGACCGGCACCGCGCCGTCCCGCCAGGGATCGTCGAGACGATGGCACCGATCAGTGCCGAAGATCAGCTCGATCCCGGCCCGGCGGCCGCTTCACCGAACGATCGCAGCTGATAGCCGGTCGTCGTCGACAGGATGAGGACTGTGGCCACGAGGCGATATACCTGATGTCAGATCAGAGCCAACTGCTCTGTGGTGGGTTCGGCTCAACAATACCAGGGTTCGTTGAGGTACGGGATCGCGGCGCGCGCGACGAGATGCGTCACGTGCCGCGGCGGGGCGTGCCGGCGCCTGCGTCATGGTGCACCCGCTCCCACACGCGCGCGAACACTTCCTGCCGCGATGCCGACAGTCGAACACCCACGAGTTCGGCGACGTCCGCCTGCAACCGGTCCACTGCCGGATCGCAATGCACCCAGGGGTGCGTCAGTGACGCCGGCATCGAACGGCCCGGTGACCGCGCGGACGTCTGGCAGTTCGAGCATCCGCGACCCCTGCGGAATGAGCAGGCGGACGGCGAGCTGGACGGGCGAGACGTTCTCGACCAGGTCGAGCGCGTCGATGGTGCGCAGCAGTTCCAGGTATCGAGCCCAGCGTCGTCCACGGCGTGAACGGAAGGAACGTCGGCGCAAGCGCGAGCCGGGCGTCGCGAAAGAGCTCGACGACTCGCTCGAAGTCTGCGCGCGTATGTCCCTTTTCGAGCCTCGCGAGCACATCGTCGTCGACCGATTCGACCGCGCTCGTGACGAATGCGCATCCGCTGTCGCGCAGCAGCGGCAGATGGTCTGCGTGTTTCAGCAGGTGCTCGATCTTGATCGTGACGTCGTAGGTGATGCCGGGGAACTCGCGCGACATGCCCGCGACGATCGCCTCGGCGTGCCTGATCCCGTTGAAGAAGTCGGGATCGCCGAAGGTGATGTGCTGGGCGCCCGCCGCCACCTGCGCGCGAACGTCGCCGAGGACGACGTCGGCGGCGACGATCCGAAACCGGCCATCGTAGACCGGCACAATCGGGCAGTGACGACAGCGATGCTTGCAGCCGCGGCTCGCCTCGGTGTAGCCGACGGTTCGCCGTTCGTCGGCCATCTGCAGCGTCGCGTACCTGCGAGAGCGGCGGCAGTCCAGTCGCGGGCGGGGACGCGGAACGCCAGCCGGGCGAGTGCCGGCGGTACGGGGATCTCCGGACGACGCGTGATCGCCGGCGGCTGCGGTCGACACGTCGCCGTCAGCGACGCTCTTCGCGATGTCGACCAGATCCTGCTCGAACTCGCCGCCGAGCACGTGGCGTCGACACCGTGCGCCCGCAGCAGCGCGGCATTGAGCGGCGCGTAGAGCCCGTATGCGACAAGTTGCGCGGCGGGATTCAGCACGCGCACCCGGTCGATGACCGGCAGCGCGAGACGGGTTGCCGTGTGCATCGGCAGGAAGAACGCGATGAGCGCGGCCTCTGCGACCAGGCCGTCCTGCAGAGCCGATCCCTGGACAGGTCCGCGCAGGCGACATCGACACCGGCCTCGGTCAGCCACGCCGCCGGCGACGCCAGCCCGAACGGCTGGCGCCCCATGTCGTACGTGGAAATCAGCAGCGCGCGCACGGGCCCATTGTATGCTTTGAGGCCATGGCCGATTCGCAGGATCGCGGCTTTTTCGGGCATCCCCGCGGGCTGTCGACGCTCTTCTTCACCGAGATGTGGGAGCGGTTCAGCTACTACGGAATGCGCGCGTTCCTCATCCTGTACATGGTGGCGCCGGTCAGCGCGGGAGGGCTCGGATTCGCCGATGCCAGGGCGGCGTCAATCTACGGCACCTATACCGGAAGCGTCTGGGGCGCGACGATCGCAGGCGGCCTGATCGCCGACAAGCTGCTCGGCCAGTACCGGACGGTGCTCGTCGGCGGCGTCATCATTGCGCTCGGGCACTTCACTCTCGCGTTCAAGTCACTGCCCTCGTTCTATGCCGGGCTGATTCTGATCGTGATCGGGACGGGGCTGCTCAAGCCGAACGTGAGCACGCTGGTCGGCTCGCTCTATCCGCGTGGCGACACGCGACGTGATGCCGGATTCTCGGTCTTCTACATGGGCATCAATCTCGGCGCCTTCCTCGGGCCGATCATTGCGGGATACCTCGCCCAGCGCGTCAACTGGCACATCGGATTTGCGGCCGCCGGGTTTGGCATGGCGTTCGGCGTCGTGCAATACGTGCTCGGTCGCCATCGCCTCACCACCGGGATCGCGCGGCTCGGACAGCAGCCGGGTGTGCCTACCGCCGACACGTCCGCGGCCACGAGGACGGCGGAGACGCGCGGCGGTCTCAGCCGGGATGAGTGGAAGCGGATTGGCGCGATCGTGATCTTCTTCATGGCCGCGGTGCTGTTCTGGGGTGCGTACGAGCAGGCGGGCTCGACACTCAATCTCTTCGCCGACCGCTACACCCGTCTCGAACTCGGCGGTTTTGAGTTCCCCTCGTCGTGGTTCCAGTCGGTGCAGCCGATCTTCGTGATTCTGCTCGCGCCGGTGTTCGGCTGGCTGTGGCTTCGGCTCGGGCGCCATGAGCCGTCGGTGCCAGCGAAGATGGCCTGGGGCCTCCTGTTGATGGGGCTGTCGTTTGCGGTACTCATCCCCGCAGGGGCGATGGCGAGCAGCGCCGGGATCAGGGTCAGCCCGTGGTGGTTGATCGTGTCGTACTTCATCTCCGAGCTGGGCGAACTGTGTGTCAGCCCTGTCGGCCTGAGCGCCGTCACCAAGCTGGCGCCGCTGCGGATTGTCGGATTGATGATGGGCGTGTGGTTCCTCTCGAACGCTTTCGGCAACAAGCTGGCCGGATGGGCGGCAGGTTTCTTCAGCTCGATGCCGCTGAACACGCTGTTCGGGTATGTGACGGTGGTGCTCGTGATTGCCGCGGCCGTGATGTTCGTCCTCGTCAAACCGAGCAAGCGCCTCATGGTGGATGTGCACTGATGGTGCTCGAAAAGTACAAACAGAAGCGGAACTTCACGTCGACGCCCGAACCGGCGGGCGATCCGACTCTGGCGGCCGAGCGCGCGAAGGCGGCAAAGCCTGGGAAGGGGCTGTTCTTCTGTGTCCAGAAGCACCTGGCGAGTCATCTGCATTACGACTTCAGACTCGAGTACAAGGGCGTGCTCCTCTCCTGGGCGGTTCCGAAGGGACCGTCGCTCGACCCGAAAACCCGCCGCCTGGCGATGCATGTCGAGGATCATCCGATCGAGTACGGCACGTTCGAGGGTGTGATCCCCGAAGGCTACGGCGCCGGCATCGTGATGCTCTGGGACCAGGGCACCTGGACGCCGGAAGTGTCCGATGTGGACGCCGCCCTGAAGAAGGGCGACCTCAAGTTCACGCTCGACGGCTTCAAATTGAAAGGGTCGTGGGTGCTCGTGCGAACGGGCGGACGATGGGGCTCCGGGTCTGGTGGCGGAGACGGCCGAAGCTGGCTGCTGATCAAGCACCGCGACGACTGGGCCGGCGACGTCGACATCACCGAGTTCGCACCACTCAGCGTCAAGAGCCAGGGAGATTTCGAGGACATCCTTGCCGCCGACAAGCCGGACGTCTGGGAGTCGAACCGCCCGGCCAAAGGCGGTGAGGCGGGCGCGATGCTCGCGACGATCATCGAGCGCGCCGCGCGCTTGAAAGCCGGTACGCCACTGCCGCCGAAGGCACCGCCGGCCCCGGTAAGATCGGCTGCCAAGTCGGCGCCTGCACCGAAGGCAGCAGCCCCGCGGGCGAAGACCGCCGGGGCAAGCAGATCGAAAACCGCAGGGGTCGGCCGATCGAGGCCCGGTGGACCAATGGCGAAGGCCGCGGCAAAACCGGCGGCGCGGAAAGCGACGGCATCGGCAAAACGAACGGCGGCACAGCGCGCACGTTCCGGGAAACGAACATGAACAAGAACGACTACATCCTGTTCAGCGGCGGTGCACCGGGTGCAGAGGAGGAATTCGGCGCCTGCGCCGAGCGCCACGGCATCGAAGAGGTCAACTTCACGTTCGACGGCCACGTCGAGGCGAGGCGGCGCGGCGTCCGCGTCCTCAATCACGAAGAACTGCAGGCCGGCGACGTCAGCCTCGAATACGTGTCGCGGCTGATGAACCGGCGCTACACCGACAGCCCCCTGATCCGGAAGGTGCTGCAGACGCTGTGGTACCAGGTCAACAACGGGCAGGAGATCTACGTCCTCGGCGTCATCCAGGACGACAGGACCGTGCGCGGCGGCACCGGCTGGGGCGCCGAGTTCGCCAAGCTCTGTAACAAGCCGCTGTTCGTCTTCGATCAGGAAAAGGACAGCTGGTTCGAATGGACCGGCGCGGATTGGAAGGGTCTCGGCAGGACCACGCCGACGATCACGCATCCCCACTTCACCGGGACCGGCACGCGCAAGGTGCACGACAACGGGAAGCGGGCGATTGAAGACCTGTTCACCCGGTCGTTCGAACAGTAAGCGAACGGGGTTCCGCGTTCAGGCGGAACTCTCAGTCAGCGGCTTCGCTCGTCGAGCTCGACCCAGCGCGCGAGGACGGTTTCGAGCTCCCGGCCAATCGCGTCGATGCGCGCGAGCACGCCTTTGATGTGCGCGGCGCTTTCCTTGTAAAAGGCGCTCGACGCGGACTCGTTCTGGAGCCGCGCCTGCTCGGCCTCGAGCGCCTCGATGTGCGCCGGCAGCGACTCGAGCTCCTTCTTCTCCTTGAACGACAGCTTCCCTGGTTTCGGCGCGCGAACGAGGTTCGGAAGCTTCGGTGCTACCGGCTGTGCCGTCGGTGTCGACGTCGGTTTACCTGACCTCGCCGTCGCTCGCTCCGCGTTCGTTCGCAGCACCGGTTCCGAGCGCTTCCGGGACGAAGGGCCCTTGATCGCGGGAGAAGTCGGGAGCGGCGGCGCGACAGGCGTCGAGTCCCGAGTCCCCGCCTTCGCTCCGGGTTCGGCGAGGAGCTTCGGCGCGGCAGGCCCCGAATCCCGAATCCCGACTTCCGTGCTGTCGCAAGAAGTCCTCGTAGCCGCCGACGTACTCGGTCACGCCGCCGTGGCCGTCGAATGCGAGCGTGCTGGTCACGATGTTGTCGAGAAAGACGCGGTCGTGGCTGACGAGCAGCACCGTCCCGTCGAACCCGCCGATCAGTTCCTCGAGCAGCTCCAGCGTTTCGATGTCCAGATCGTTGGTCGGTTCGTCGAGCACCAGCACGTTCGCCGGCCGGGCAAAGAGCCGCGCGAGCAGGAGCCGATTGCGCTCGCCTCCGGACAGCAGCTTCACCGGCGACTGCGCGCGCTCCCGCGGGAAAAGGAAATCCGCGAGGTAGCCGATCACATGCCGCGGTTCGCCGTTGGCGACGATCGTGTCGTTGCCGCCGTTGACCGTGTCGGCGACGGTCTTCTCGGGGTCGAGCTGTTCGCGCTGCTGATCGTAGTACGCGATCTGCAAACGGGTGCCCTGACGCACTTCGCCCGTATCTGGTGGAAGTTCGCCGACCAGCATCCGCAGCAGCGTCGTCTTCCCCGACCCGTTCGGACCGATCAAACCGACGCGATCGCCGCGGAGAATCCGCTGCGAGTAGTCCTTGATGACCGGCACGCCGCCGAGCGACTTGCTGATCCGATCGGCGTGGAAGACGAGCTTGCCGGTCGTTTCGGTCGCATCGACGTTCATCCGTACGGTGCCGGCCTGCGCACGGTAATCGGCGCGCTCCTGCCGGAGCTTCATCAGATCCTTGACCCGACCTTCGTTGCGAGTCCGGCGCGCCTTGACGCCCTGCCGCAGCCACGCCTCTTCCTTCTCGAGTTTCTTGTCCAGGCGCGCGAGCTCTCCCGCTTCCGCGTTCAGGGCATCTGCCTTCTTCTCCAGGTACTGCGGATAGCTCCCTGGCCATGAGGTCAGGCGGCCGCGATCGAGCTCGATGATCCGAGTCGCAAGGGCATTCAGAAACGCGCGGTCATGGGTGACGAACAGCAGCGCGCCGCCGAAGTTCCGGAGGTGGTCCTCGAGCCAGCGGATGGCGTCGATGTCGAGATGGTTGGTCGGCTCGTCGAGCAGGAGCAGGTCGGGCTCGGACACGAGCGCCTTGCCCAGGAGCGCGCGCCGTCGCCACCCACCCGACAGCTCGCGCATCGGCCGATCGGCCGGCAGCGCAAGCCGGGAGATGACCGTCTCGACCTTCTGCTCCAGCCGCCAGCCGTCACGCTCTTCGAGGTCGTGCTGCGCGTCACCCAGCCGCGCCAGCGCCGCCTCATCGTCGGCGTTCTCCGCCACGCGCACCGCCGCGTGGTGATAGTTCGCGACGATGACGCCAAGCTCGCCGAGTCCGCTGGCGACTTCGTCGAAGACCGAGCGGTCGCCGGACCCGGGCACGTCCTGCTCCAGCCGCGCGATCCGGACGCCGGGACTGCGCCATACCGTGCCGCCGTCTGGCGGGATTTCGCCGGAGATGACTTTCAGGAGGCTGGATTTGCCGGTGCCATTCCGGCCGATGAGCGCAATGCGCTCGCCTGGCTCGATGCGAAGATCGGCAGCTTCGAAGAGCGGCAGGTGACCGAACGCGAGCGCGACCGAATCAAGGGTAATGACAGGCACTGGTTACTATTCTGAATCCGAGGACGCACGTAGCACGTTAGAAAAGCCGCCGCGAGAGCACTGCCCAGACCGCCTGCGCCAGCCGGCGGCGGTCGTGCCGGGCGATGTCGCCGCACCAGAACTCGCCGGTCACGACTTCGCACGACGAGGGCACGTCGCCAAGCTCCAGCGGACGTTTATGCTCCGCGTGGTAGCGCGCCAGTGTCTTCTCTCCCGGACGGGCGGTGTTGACGAGCGCGACATCCACGGGCCGGCCGATCGACTCGCCCATCTGCCGCACCGCCTCGGCCGCGGTGAAGTGCCACATGCCGCGCCCCTCGGTCAGTAAGTTGGTGACGAGGATCACCGGACCTTGCACCTGGCCGATCGCCTCGCGTGCGCCCTTCACCAGAAAAATTGGCAGCAGGCTGGTGTAGAAGCTGCCCGGCCCGATGATCGCGGCCTCGAAGCGCGGGATCTCGCGCGCCGCAGCCGCGTGGAGGCTGACCTCCGGCTCCAGCCACAAGCGCGAAATCGCGTTGCCGGCGGTCTGGCCCGCGTCCACCTCGACCTCGCCGCGGGTGCGGGTGCCGTCGCCATACTCGGCACAGACGCTCGCCTGCTCGATGCTCACCGGCCAGACCCATCCGCGCGCAGCCAAGCAACGCTCGCAGCCCGTCGACCGCGGCCAGGAAGTCGCCGCTGTAACGCTCCATCATCGACAGCAGCAGATTGCCGCCCGTATGACCACGCAGGCGCGCGTGTTCCGGCATCGGCAGCCGCGACAGAAGCACCCGCCGGGCCTCCTTCTCGTTCCGCGCGAGCGCCAGCGCGCACTTCAGCACGTCGCCCGGCGGCAACACCCCGAGCTCGTCCCGCAGCTGCCCCGAGCTCCCACCACTGTCGAACATCGTCACCACGGCATTCAGCGTCAGCCAGGGGTTCGCCTTGAGCCCGCCAAGCAGGCTCGGCAGACCCGTGCCGCCGCCAAAACACCCGACGTTCACCTTCCGCAGATGCATGAATCCCCGATTATCCCACGGCCTCCGGCTCACGCCGGACGGGATTCCGGGATTGGGGATTGGGGATTGGGGATTAGGGATCAGGGACTCGCCTGCGGCGCCGTAGCTCCGTGCCGAACAGGGAGCGAAGGCGGGGGATTGGGGCTTTCGGGATACTGGCGACTGGAAACTGGCGACTTCGAGTCAGTCGAGTGAAGCTGAATGCTGATAGCTGATAGCTGATAGCTGCGTCGCATGAACGATAATGTCCGGATGGAGTCTTCGTCCCTTTCCGCCGCGGAACGCAGCGCCCTCGCGGGGCTCAGCGCCGATCTCGGCCGCGTGTTCGGACCCCGGCTGCACGCCGTCGCCGCCTATGGCCTGCACGCGCCGGTGGCCTCGCCGCGCGTCGTGCACACGATTGCGCTCGTCGAGCACCTCGCGTTTGCCGACCTGACCCGGTGCGCACCGCTCGTCCCGAACTGGCGTCGCGGCTCGCTCGCGGTTCCGCTCATCCTCGAGCGCGAAGAGTTCCTGCGCACGCTCGACGTCTTCCCGCTCGAGTATGGCGACATCATCGCCCATCACGAAATCGTCGCCGGCACCGATCTGTTCGCCGGCGTGCGGGTGGCGCCCGACGACGTGCGGCGCGCCTGCGAGCTGGCAGCCAAGAGCCATCTGGTGCACCTCCGCGAGGGCTTCCTCGAAACCGGCGGGAACCCGCAGGCCACAGGCCGGCTGATCGCGGCATCCGCGGCGCCCTTTCGGGCGCTGCTCGCAAACATCGCCAGGCTGGCGGACGACCACGATGTCGACGTCGCCGCGACCGCCGAACGCCAGATGGGCATCCCGGCGTCTGTCGTGCGCGAGGTACTGAGTGCCGGAAGCGGCAACAGCAGCAGCATCGCCGAGCCCTCCGCGCTCCTCGCCCGCTATATCGACGCGGCGGAACAGGTGTGGGAGTACGTCGACACGTGGCGGGCACGGGCATGATCCAGCGCCTCGTCCTGGCGGTGTGGTTCGCTGCGCTCGTCCTGGCGCCGCGGGTGACGTTCGCACAGCCGGCGCCCCCGGCACTGAACGCGCCGGTCAACGACTATGCGCACGTGATCGATGCAGCGAGCGCGGCGGAGCTCGAACGGCGCATCCGCGCCTTGCAGGCGGCAAGCGGCGATGTCGTCGTCGTCGCGACCGTACCGACGTTTCAGCCATACGGCGACATTCGGGAATTCGCCGGGAAGATGTTCCAGAACGGCGGACGCGGGGTCGGTGACAAGGGCAAGGACAACGGCCTGCTGATCGTCGTCGCGGTCCAGGATCGCCGGGTCGATGTCGAGGTCGGGTACGCGCTCGAAGAGTTCGTCACCGACGGCTTTGCCGGGGAGACCATTCGCACCGTCATCACTCCCGAATTCCGGCAGGGGAACTACGGCGCGGGACTGCTCGCGGGCGCCACCCGCATCATCAACCGGATCGCCGAACGACGCGGCGTCACACTGCAGGACGTGCCGCGTGAGCCGGTCCAGCAGCGCCGGTCTCCAGGCATTCCGTTCGGCATGATCCTGTTCTGGATCCTGCTCGCGATCTTCTTCAGTCGCCGCGGCCGTGGACGCCGTCGCCGGTTCTGGGGTGGTGGGCCCTGGAGCGGCTGGAACAGCGGCATCGGGCCGTTCGGCGGGGGCGGCGGATTCGGCGGTGGCTTTGGCGGGTTCGGCGGCGGCGGCGGTGGCTTCGGCGGGGGTGGAGGTGGTGGATTCGGAGGCTTCGGCGGCGGTCGCAGCGGCGGCGGCGGCGCCTCAGGGGGCTGGTGAGTCGGGGTTCCGGGTTCCGAGTTCGGGGTTCCGGGTTCGGGTTCCGGGTTCGGGTTCCGGGTTCCGGGTTCGGGTTCCGGATTCGGGGTTCGGGTTCGAGGTTCGGGGTTCGGGGTTCGGAAGGGCGTAGCTTCCGCCTTCAGGCGGAAGGCCTCAGCTCCGGATTACACTCGTTGTCACGATCATGACCAACGCGAAAGAGGCAACAGCGCAATGAAACGATTTCGACTCATCCATGCGACCGTGTTCGCCCTCGTGGCGATGACTCTGTCTGGTTGCTCCTACAACAAGTTCGCCACGCAGGAGGAGGGTATCAAGGCGCAGTGGGCGCAGGTGCAGAACCAGCTGCAGCGCCGCAACGATCTGATCCCGAATCTCGTCGAGACGGTCAAGGGCTACGCCGCGCACGAAGCCGGTGTGTTCAAGGACATCGCTGACGCGCGTTCACGGCTGCTCGGCGCCAAGAGTCCGGAAGAAACCATCCAGGCCGCCAATCAGCAGACGTCAGCGCTCGGGCGGCTGCTGGCGGTGGTCGAGAGTTATCCGCAGCTCAAGGCCGACCAGCAGTTCATGCGGCTGCAGGACGAACTGGCCGGCACCGAGAACCGCCTCGCCACCGAACGCATGCGCTACAACGAGCTCGTGCGCGATTACAACGCGCAGCGCGCTCGCTTCCCGTCCAATCTCACCGCGAAGATGTTCAAGTTCAAGGAATACCCGTACTGGGAGGTTCCCGCCGAAGCCAGGCAGGCGCCGAAGGTGAACTTCGGCCGCTGACACCCCGATCGAGGAGACGTTCGTGAAGCGACGTGTCGTGCGCGTCCCTCGTGGGACGTGGCTCGGGCTGGGCGTGTGCGCGCTTGCCGCGCACACGCTGATCGCCCAGGGGCCGCCCGCGGTCCCGCCCCTTGCGCCTCCGGTCAACCAGTCGGACGACCCGGTGTTGCGGCCCTTCGTCTGGCGCTCGATCGGCCCCGCCAACATGGGCGGGCGAATCGACGATATCGCCGTGGTCGAGAACGATCCGAGCACGATGTACATCGGTCTCGCCACCGGCGGCGTCTGGAAGACGACGAACAACGGAACCACGTGGACGTCGATCTTCGATCGCTACCCGGTGTCGTCGATCGGGGATATCGCGATCGCACCCTCGAACCCGGATGTCCTCTACGTCGGCACCGGCGAACCCAACAACCGCCAGAGCTCGTCGTTCGGCGCAGGCGTCTACAAGTCGACTGACGCAGGCCGATCGTTCGAGTACGTCGGCCTCAAGGACACGCAGACGATCGCGCGTATCGTCGTCAGCCCGAAGGATCCGAATGTCGTCTACGTCGCCGCGCCCGGGCACCTGTTCGGGCCGAACACCGAACGCGGACTCTACAAGACGACCGATGGCGGCAGGACCTGGACGAATGCCAGGTTCGTCGATGAGAACACCGGCTTCACCGATGTCGTGATCGATCCGTCGAATCCCGAATGTTCTGGTCGCGGCTTCGTATCAGCGGCGCCGAACACCGTGGGGGTTCAACGGCGGCGGCCCGGGCAGCGGCCTGTGGCGAACCACGGACGCGGGGAAGACCTGGACGCGACTGACCGGAAATGGTCTCCCGAACAATCCGATCATCGGGCGAATCGGACTCGATATCGCACGGTCTCATCCTTCGACGATTTATGCGTCGATCGAAGTCGGGCCGAGCGGCGGCACCGGCGCCGGTGTCAACGAAGACGGCACGTTGCTGCCACCGGGTCAGCGGACGCCAGGCGGACGCGGTCAGCCCCCTCCCCCTCCGGATCCGACGAAGAGCGGGATCTGGCGATCGGATGATGGCGGCAAGACGTGGAGATTTCTGTCGAACCACGGCGATCGGTGGATGTACTACAGCCAGGTGCGCATCGATCCCTCGAATCCAGAGATTGCGTATCAGGGAGGCGCGCCGTTCTTCAAGACCATCGACGGCGGAAAGACGTGGCAGCAGGTCCAGGGGATTCCGCACAGCGACCATCACGCGATCTGGGTCGACCCGCACGACGGGAAACACCTGGTGATCGGCAACGACGGCGGGCTCGACGTCAGCTACGACCAGGGGGACACCTGGGAGTACGTGAACACCCTGCCGGTCGGCCAGTTCTACAGCATCAGCGCCGACATGCGGAAGCCGTACTTCGTCTGTGGCGGCCTGCAGGACAACGGAAGCTGGTGCGGCCCGAGTGCGACGCGCAGCAACAACGGCATCCTCAACTCGGACTGGTTCCGCATTGGCGGCGGCGATGGCTTCTACACCCAGAACGATCCGACGGACTGGACCATTCTCTACTGGGAGTCGCAGGACGGCGCCACCTCGCGCGTCGATCTCCGAGCCGGCCGGAGCACCAGCATCAGGCCGCGGACCACGCAGCCGGGCGGCGCGGCTGCCGCCGGCCACCGAGACTCCGGATCCCGCGGCCGCGCGCGCAGCAGTCTGCAACTGCGGGCGCCAACGTCACCGGCAACATCGTTCCGGCGCCTGCGCCAGGCACCACGTTCCGCTTCTACTGGAACACGCCGTTCATCCTCTCCCCTCACAACCCGCGCACGATTTATCTCGGCGGCGATCGGCTCTTTCGTTCGTACGACAGCGGCACGACGTGGATGGCATCAGCCGACCTGACCCGGAACATCGGGCGCAACGATCGGCCGATCATGGGAGTCCCGGGAACCGCGCCGATGGCATCGAAGCACGACGGCGCCGCGTCGTACAGCAACATCACGACGATCAGCGAATCTCCTGTCGTTCCCGGAGTGATCTGGGTGGGCACGAACGACGGCAACCTCCAGGTGAGCCGCGACAGCGGAAATACCTGGCGCAACGTCGCCGACCGGGTTTCAGAAGTGCCAGCCGAGACGCATGTCTCGCGCGTCGAAGCGTCGCACTTCGACGCCGCCACGGCGTACGTCACGTTCGACGCGCATCGCACCGACGATCAGAAGCCGTACGTGTTCAAGACCACCGACTTCGGCGAGACCTGGGTATCGGTGGCCGGGAACCTGCCCGAGGGCAACGTCAACGTGATTCGCGAGGATCCGAAAAACCGCGACCTGCTGTACCTCGGCACCGAGTACGCGTTGTTCGTCTCGCTCGATGGCGGCCGCGAGTGGAAGCGCTTCATGAACGGCCTCCCGACGGTGCGCATCGACGACATCCTGGTACACCCGCGCGACAACGACCTCATCGTCGCGACCCATGGCCGCAGCATCTACATCATGGACGACATCTCGGCGCTCCAGCAGATGCCGTCCACGACCGCGACTGCGGACGACGTGGTGTTCGATGTCCGTCCGGCCGTCGCATGGACCACGGACATTCAACGTGCGGTGCTGGCGGAAGGGGCAAAACTCTTTCGCGCGCAGAATCCGGCGCGAGGATCGGCGATCAGCTACTGGCTGAAGGCGGAGCCTGAGACTGACGTGCGCATCACGATCACCGACATCACCGGACGCGAGATCCGGACGATCGTCGGGCACGAAGCGCGCGGGGTTGAACCGCGTGCAGTGGGACCTGCTGCCGTCGCCTGCCGGCCGGCGGGGTGGCGGTCCAGGACTTGGCGGCGGCGGAGGCGGCGGACGCGGAGCGGCAAACGTGGTGGCCCCGGGCACTTACCTCGTAAAAGTGACGACGGGCGACAGAACGATTGGTCAGAAGACCGTTGTCGTCGAGGCGGACACGACGTTCATGCGATGAGAGTGACACCACGCGCGGTGTTGCGGACACCAGCCTGACCGCATATCCTTTCGGGATGGCGATGAAAGACGCACTCCTGGCCGAATACGACCACGAGATGGCGACGACGCGGCGGCTCCTCGAGCGGGTGCCTGAGAGCGCACTCGGCTGGAAGCCGCACGACAAATCCATGACCCTCGGGCAGCTCTCGGGTCACATCGCGAACATTCCGCACTGGGGCAGCGCCATTCTCGATGGCACCTATTTCGACCTCGCGGCGGCCGGTCCGGATGCCCGGCCAGGCGTCCCGGAGAATGTTGCGGCCGTGCTGTCTGACTTCGATGCCAAGGCCGGCAAGGCACGGAGCTCGCTCGCGGTCGCATCGGATCCCGAGATGGCCATGCCATGGTCGCTCAAGAAGGCCGACTTCGTGATCTTCACGATGCCGAGGGCCAGCGCGCTCAGGTCGTTCGTGATGAACCACATCATCCATCACCGCGGACAGTTGAGCGTGTACCTTCGGCTGCAGGACGTGCCGCTGCCGTCCATCTACGGGCCGACCGCAGACGAACAATAGGTGGTCCTCCGCGACGCGAGCAGCGCCCAGACCCGCGCAACCGCCGCGTGGCCGCTGGCCTGGTGCCTGATTCCGTTCATCATCCTGTCGACGCTCAATTCCGGTGGGTATCGATACGGTGCGTCGGACCTGGCCTTTTACGTGCCGGCGGCGCTGGAACGTATCAATCCTGCGCTTTTTCCGCGCGACGCGCCGCTCATTGCGGCGCAGGCGCAGGCTGACCGGCTTCGACGAAGTCATTGCCGGGCTCGCGCGGATCACGCAGGCGCCGCTGCCCGCGATGCTTGCCGTGCTCTACGTGCTCACGCTGGCGCTGCTTGCAACCGCACTCTGGTTCCTCGGCTCGCGCCTGTATCGAAGCGCCTGGGCAACCGCGGCGCTGATGATGGCGCTCACGCTGCGACACGCCGTTTCACGATCCGGCACGAACACACTCGAGGGATACTTCCATCCGCGTCAGCTCGCCTTTTCGCTCGGCGCCCTCGCGCTCGTCGGCTTCCTGCGCCGGAGCCGCCTCGCTACCGTCGCGCTGCTGCTCACGGCGGGGTTGCTCCACCCGACCACGGCACTCTGGTTCGCGGTCTGGATCGGCGTTGCCACCGTTGTCGAAGACAGACAGAGCTGGTTGCCGCTCGGCGCCGTCGCTGCGGTGGCGGGAACCGCTGGCGTGTGGTCGCTCGTTGCCGGGCCACTCGCCGGACGCCTGTCGGCGATGGATCCGGAGTGGCTCGCGACGCTCGCGACCAAGGACTACCTCTTCCCGCTGGCCTGGCCGATGGACGTCTGGATCGTCAACCTTGCGTACGCGCCGCTGATCGTGTGGCTCTACAAACGCCGCCTTGCCGCCGGCGCGGTTGTCGGAGGCGAACGCGGGCTGGTGGTTGGCTGCCTGTCGCTCCTGGTGATCTTCGCTGTCGTGCTGCCCTTCAACCATGCGCGGGTTGCTCTCGCGGTGCAACTTCAGACGCCGCGGATCTTCTGGATGCTCGACTTCCTTGCCACGATCTACGCGGTGTGGGGGCTCGCGGAAGGTATGGCGGCGGCACCCCACCGCGCCCGGTTGACCGCGGCGGTGATCGCCGTCGCATCTCTCGCCCGCGGATCGTATGTGCTGTTCGTCAAGTTCCCCGAACGCCGGATCGCGGAACTGAAGGTGCCCGATAACGACTGGGGGCGAACCATGGCGTGGGCCCGGAACACACCGCCCGGTTCCGGCTGGCTCGCGGATCCGATGCACGCCGTCCTCTATGGAACGAGCCTGCGCGTCGCCGGCGAACGCGACGTCTACGTCGAGGCGGTCAAGGACGCTGCCATCGGCATGTACGAGCGCAGCGTCGCCATTCGCACGCGCGACCGCATCGCGGCGGTTGGCGATTTCGGCGCGCTGACCCCCGAGCGGGCCCGAACCCTGGCCGCGCAGTACGGTCTCGACTACCTGGTCGCCGAGCAGCCGCTCGATCTCCCGCTGGCGTTCGAGAGCGGCAAGCTCAAGGTGTATCGCCTTCGATAGGATCGGGACTCGGGACTCGGGATTCGGGACTCGGGATTAGGGATTAGTGACTCGCCCTGCCGCGCCGAAGCTCGCGGGTTCCGGTTACGGACTCGCCTGCCGCGCCGAAGCTCCGGAGATTCACGGGAGCGAAGGCGGGGGATTCGGGATCAGGGATCGGGGATCAGGAAACTGGAAACTGGAAACTGGTGAACTGGGTTACCCGGGTACTGGGTCTAGAAGCAGCTGATTGTTGATCGCTGCTAGCTGACTCCTGATTGCTGACTGATTGCTGACGACTGATGCTGATTGCTGATAGTCTGATTGCTGACTAGCTGATTGCTGAATGAACGACTACGTCCCCAAGCGCGGCCTCCGGAATGGCCACGCGATGACGGTGTATTGCTGGGCACGGCGGCGGACGTTTCCGCACCTGCCGGCGCCGACCGAGCGGCACTTCGACGTCGAGCGTGGGAACGCGTGTGCTCGCGCACTGCTACTGGCAGCCGGCGCCCGCCTCCCGCCCGGTGCTGCTCGCGCTCCATGGACTCGAAGGATCGAGCAGCGCCCATTACATGCGCGGGCTCGCCGACAAGGCCTTCGCGCGCGGCTTCAGCGTGATCCTGCTCAACCAGCGTAACTGTGGCGGCACCGAGCATCTGGCCGACACGCTGTACCACTCCGGCCTCACGCACGATGCCGACCGTGTAATCGACGAGATGGTCGGCGAGGGGATCGAACGGGTCGTCGTCGCCGGCTACTCCCTCGGAGGCAACCTTGCGCTCAAGCTCGCCGGCGACTACGGCGACGCGCCGCCCGCGGCTCTCCGCGGCGTCTGCGCGGTGTCGCCGGTGCTCGAGCTGGGCGCGTGCGTCCGCGCGCTCGAGCGGCGGCAGAATTTTGCCTACCAGTGGAATTTCGTCCGCGGGCTCAAGGCCCGCATGCGCCGCAAGGCGCTGACACACCCGGGAGGTTTCCGGTGATGCGGCTTGCCGACGTCCGCACCGTCCGGCAGTTCGATGAAGTGTTCACCGCACCGCAGTTCGGTTTCGACGGCGCCGAGGATTATTACCATCGCGCCAGCGCCATGCGCGTCATCGACAGGATTCGGGTGCCCACCCTCATCATCACCGCCGAGGACGATCCGTTCGTGCCGACCGAGCCCTTCCGCGATCCGCGTCTTACCGGCAACCCGAACATCACTCTGCGGATCACACCGCACGGCGGTCACTGCGGATTCATCTCCGACAGCGCTGCCGGATGACGATGGCTATTGGGCGGAACAGCAGGTGATCGCGTTCGCGGAGGAAAAGGGGGCAAGTAGCTGATAGCTATCAGACTTCAGCTATCAGCGATCAGCCCGTTAGCAATCAGCAATCAGTTTTCAGCAGTCAGTTCTCCGTTCCCGTTCCGCGATGGCGTCCAGGGTGCGAATGAAACCGGAGAGCATACGCTTCACTTCCACAACCTGTGTCGCCAACCGCTCGTATTCCGACGCAGGCAGAAACCCGAGGTCCCTGGCTAGCAGGAGATGGTACTCGAGCTCGCTTCCAGATCCTGAGGCGATGCGGCAGAACCTGCGAAGTTCTCGACCACCACTTCGCCCACATCCTTCGGCAATGTTCGCTGGAACGGACACCGCCGCCCTGACCATCTGATTGCGAAGACTGAACTCGCGACGGGTGACAAGGACGGCAGAAACCACGTACACGTCCAAGGCCATTTTGTGAGCCTTCACCCAGACACTCAGATTTCGGAAGTCCTGCATGCGCCTGCTCCCTTTTGCGCAGGTTGATCATGCAAGCGAAAGGCTCAACAGTCGGATGACAACTTGGAGCTCAGAGTTGATGTCTGAGCGAGCAGTCAGAGCTAACAGCTAGAGTGCTGCGATAACTGAGAACTAGGAGCTGGGAACTGATTGCTGAGAACTGATTGCTGAGAACTGACAGCTGATTGCTGATTGCTTCGAACTGAGAACTGATAGCTGACTGCTGATAACTACTTGCTCGCCTCGATGAATCGCCGGGCGAAGTCCGGTCCCAGCCCCTGCTCTTCGTGTTTGAAGTAGACGAACACGTCGCCGACACCGTCGAGCTTGCGGACCGAGTCTGCCCATTTCTCGATGTCGGCTTGTTGATAGCCCTCGTCGCGCAGCCGGAAGTAGCCGTAGTCCGCGGTGATTTCTACCGGCGTGCTCAGCTTTTCGCTGTCCGCGACGCAGAGCGCGATGTTTTTCGCCCGGAGCGCGTCGTAGGTCTCGTTGTCGAGCCATGAGGGATGGCGGAACTCGACCGCCGCCCGGGTGCCTTCCGGCAGCAGCTCGACAAACGCCCGAAGTACCTGGACGTCCTTCTTGAACGTCGGCGGCAGCTGGAACAGAAGGGTCCCCAGCTTCGGCCCGAGGGTGCGTGCGATGCGGCAGAACGACTGCAGCAGATCCTCGCAGCGCTGCAGCTTCGCGTCGTGCGTGATCCGTCGCGGTGCCTTCAGCGTGAACTGGAAATGGTCGGGCGTTCCCGCAGACCAGCCCGCGAGGAGCTTCTCGGTCGGGATCCGGTAGAAGGTGTAGTTGATCTCGACGGTGCTGAACCGCGCGGCGTAGTACTCGAGCATCTTTGCCGTGCTGAATTTCTCAGGATAGAACGTGCCGCGCCACTCGGGATAGTTGTAGCCGGACGTACCGACGTGCACGCGCGAGGGAGACTGTGCCACGCGGGTCAGTCTACAACGCGGCCGCTCGTGGGACGCAGGCTTCCCATGGCCGGACACCGGCACGACTGCGGCCAGGCCGGAAACGTCCCCTTAAGCGGCAGGCGCATCAGTGACTTACCGCGAATCGCCCTCTGTGGCAGAGGGTTGGCTATATACAGTCGGAGGCGCGGAGCGCGCCATGACTGGGCCTGCAGCCGTCATCGACGCGCCCGCATCGCGCACCGCGCAGAGGCTCGAGTCCATGCTCAACGACGTCCGGTATGCACTGCGCTCCTTCCTGAAGACGCCAGGTCTGACTGCCGTCATCCTGGTGACGCTGGCGCTTGGCATCGGAACGAACACCGCCATCTTCAGCGTCGTCTACGGCGTGCTCCTGCGGCCGTTGCCCTACCCGCGCCCCGACGATCTCGTCCAGATCTGGAACACGACCCCTGACGAACCGCGAGCGGCCCTCGCAGCCGCCGATTTTCTGGAATTGCAGCACGACAACCACTCGCTCGCCAGAGTCGCCGGCTATCGGGAGGACGCATACACGGTCGCGATGACCGGGCGGGAGCCAGTCCGGATCTCCGGGGCACTCGTAACCGTGGACTACTTCGATGTCCTCGGCGTGCGGGCCGCGCTCGGCCGGACCTTCGGCCGTGCCGCCGATGCGGGAACGGCCGAACCACTGGTCGTGCTCAGCGACGACACGTGGAGGCACCACTTCGCGGCGGACCCGACCGTCGTCAACACCCGGGTACGCATCAACGGCGTTCCGCACACGGTCGTGGGCGTGATGCCGGCGGGCACTGGCTACCCCGAAGAGGCTCAGGCCTGGGTGCTCTCGAGCAAACCAGTGCCGGTGCCGCCCATCGACGTCGCCGGCGACCTGCTCGCAAGCCGCGGCGTGCATTACATCAAGGCGATCGGCCGGCTGCGTCCAGGGGTCAACGTGCGAACAGGGACGGCAGGATCTCGCGGCGATTGCGGCGCAGCAGGCGAGCCGCTTCGCCGAGAGCAACAGCGGTCGCGGGATTGCGCTTCGGCGCCTTCGCGACGAGATTGTCGGCGACGTCCGCGCTCCGTTGCTGCTGCTGCTCGGCGCTGTCGGTCTCGTGCTGTTGATTGCATGCGCGAATGTTGCCAGCCTGCTGCTCGCCCGCGCATCGACGCGCCAGCGCGAGATCGCGATTCGCGCGGCGCTCGGGGCACGAGCGGACCCGCCTGCTGCGTCAGCTGATCACGGAGAGCCTGGTACTTGGCGCCGCCGGCGGCGCGGGCGGACTCCTTGTCGGCAGCTGGGCGCTGACGCTGTTGTTGAAAGTGATGCCGCAGGGCATTCCGCGCGTGCAGCAGATCGGTCTCGACATGCGGGTTGCGATCGTCGCCATTGCGGCGTCGCTCGCGACCGCGCGTGCTCTTCGGCGTGGTTCCCGCACTGCAGGCGTCACGAACCGACGGCGTTCGCGCACTGCGCGATTCCGATCGGGCCACCACCGCCGGACGGGGACGCGCCCGGGCGCGCGCCGTGCTGGTCGTTGCGGAGATTGCGCTGACGCTCGTTCTGCTCGTCTCGGCGGGACTCCTCGCGAACAGCTTCCTCAGACTGCAGAACGTCGACCCGGGGTTCCACGCCGAGCACGTCACCCTCGTAACGCTGCCGCTGCCACAAGCCGCATATCCGGACGGCAAGCGCCAGGCCGCGTTCTACCAGCGCGTCCTCGAGGGCATCGAGCAGAAGCCGCAGGTCGAGTCGGCCGCCATCCTGTTTCCGTCGCCGCTCAATGGCGGGAATGCGAATGGCACGTTCGAGGTCGACGGCCGCGAGATCTCGTCTCGTGCCGAAAAGCCGTTTGCCGCGATCGGGTCGGTCTCGGCGAATTACTTCCGCACGCTTGGGCATTCCTCTGATCCAGGGCCGCACGTTCACCGAGCAGGATCGGGAACCCTCGCCAGAGGTGGCCATCGTCAACACCACGCTCGTCCGCAAGTATCTCGGCGGCAAGGAGGCGATCGGCAGCCGGATCCGGTTCGGCGATCCGGACCGAGGGATGGATCACCATCGTGGGAGTGGTGGCGGATTCGAGGAATCTTGGCCTCGGCAAGGCGCCGGCCCCGCTCGTGTACATCCCGTACCATCGCTTCCCGCTGCCGTTCATGAGTCTTGCAATCCGGAGCACCGCGGCTCCGGCAGTGATCGCGTCGCTCGTGCGCGCGGAGGTGAGGAATGCAGACCCTGAGCTTCCCGTCGACGAGATCACGCCGTTGCGCGACGTGCTGCGTGAGTCGGTCGCCGAACCGCGATTTCGAGCACTGCTGGTCGCGGCATTCGCGGCACTGGCGGTCGATCGCTCGCCGGCGTGGGCGTGTACGGGTTGATCAGTTACTCGGTGACCGAGCGGACGCGCGAGATCGGCATCCGGATGGCGCTCGGCGCGCGTTCCCGGCAGGTTGTGCTGCCGGTCGTCCGCGACGGAATGATGCTCGCACTCACTGGCGTCGGCATCGGCCTGGCGGGATCGTTCGCGGCGAGCCAGGCGCTCGCGCGCTTTCTTTTCGGCGTCGGCGCGACCGACCCGTCTGACCTACGGTCTTGTCGCGACGTTCCTTCTCGACTGTCGCGCTCTTCGCTTCCTACGTTCCGTCGCGGCGCGTGCTCCGTATCGATCCGCTGGTGGCGCTCCGGGCAGACTGATCGCAGCGGCACCAGGAGAACAGAGATGAGCGACTTCAAGTACGCGATTCGAGCGTTTCTGCGCAGCCCTGGCTTTACGGCGGTCGTGGTTCTGACGCTCGGCCTGGGGATCGGCGCCACCACCGCAATCTTCAGCGTCGTCAATGCGGTGCTGATCCGGCCACTTCCCTACCGAGACGCCGAACGGCTCGTTCGCAACCCAGGCATCACTTCCCGATTACAAGGATCTCGAAGCATCGAGCCAGGCCTTCGATGCGACGGCAAGCTGGGCATCGAACCTCTACAACCTGGCATACCGGCAGCGACACGCGGCAAGTGCTCGGCGGAACTGTCACGCGAACGCTTCTGCCTCTTCTCGGAGCCGAGCCCGGTCCTCGGCCGCAACTTCACGACCGAGGACGAGACGCGGCCGACGGTCATACTGAGCGACTCGTTGTGGCGACGGCAGTTCGGCGGAGACCCGCGCGTGCTCGGACAGGCCGTGCGATTGAGCGGCACGACGTATACCGTCATCGGCATCGCGCCGGCGTGGTTCCGCTTTCCGACCGCGCGAGTTCCAGCTCTGGACTCCGCTGCGGCTGATTGAACAGCAGGCGCCGCAAGCAGGCCGCGAATCGAGCGTTCCGCATCTTCCGGGTGGTCGCACACTTGAAGCCAGGCGTCACGCCTCGGCCAGGCGCAGGCGGAGCTGTCTTCGCTTGAGCGCGCGTCTGGCGCGCTCGTTCCCGGCCACGAACGAGGGCATGACGCTGACGCTCGTTCCACTTCGCGACCGCATCGTCGGCGAAGCCAGGCCGGCCTGCAGCTGCTGCTGGGGATGGTGTCGCGCTGCTGCTGCTCATTGCCTGCGCCAACATCGCCAATCTGCTGCTCGCGCGCACGACCGTCCGCGAGCGGGAGTTCGCGATTCGCATCGCCCTCGGGGCCGGGCGCGGTCGAATCGTGCGCCAGCTCGTCATCGAGAGCCTCACGCTCGCTTTCGCGGGCGGCCTCCTCGGGTCTGCTGATCACGATGTGGGGTGTCGACGCCCTGCGGTCGCTCCTCGAGGCACGATTGCCGCGTGCGGAGGGCATCCGGATAGACGTGATGGTGCTCGCCTTTTCGATGGCGGCTACGCTCGTCACCGGAATGATCTTTGGTCTTGCACCGGCGCTGCAGGCGGCGCGAGGCACGTCCGGACTCGCTCAAGGAAAGTGGCCGCGGCATTCTCGGCACGATTCGAGGACGGCGCGTCCGGAGGACGATCGCGATCGCACAAACCGCGCTCGCATTGGTGGTCCTGGTCGGCGCCGGGCTGCTGGTGCGAAGCTTCATGGCGCTTACCGCGCACGATCTCGGCTTTGCGCCCGCGCACCTCTTCTCGTTCAACGTCCAGATGATCCAGTTGCCAGACGATGGGGCGCGAGCTGAGGCAGCGTCGCAACTGATTGAGCGGCTTTCGCAGATGCCGGGGATCGAGGCAGTCGGGGCCGCGACCGGGCTCGCCGCTGTCACACCGCAGCGGGGCACCCGCTTCGCCGTTGAAGGGCGGACGTTGACGTCGAGTCAGGACACCGCGCTCTTCATGGCGGCGACGCCAGGCTACTTCCGCGTCATTGCAGACACCAGTGCTGCAAGGGCGTCCGATCGAAGTGACCGATATCCGTAAAGGCGAACCTGTCGTCGTCCTCAACCGGACCCTGGCGCAGCAGCTGTTCCCGAAGGGTGATGCCGTCGGACATCGATTGAAGATCGTCAACCCGGAACAGGCGGCCGACTGGCGAACGATCGTCGGCGTCGTCGCCGACGTCGACTATGCAGGCATCCAGGAGGAGCCACGACCCGCAATCTACACACCGTTCGTGCAGACGCCGTTCCTCTGGCTCTACGTGATGGTTCGCACGCCAGCGAGGCTCGACGCGGTTCTGCCGGTTCTGCGCGCCGCCGTTCCCGCCGTCAATCCGACCCTCGTCGCCGGCGACGTTCGTGCGATGACAGATGTCCTGTCGCTGACCGTGGCGGAACCCCGCTTCAACATGCTGCTCGTCTCGGCGTTCGCCGGGCTTGCACTGCTGCTCTCGGCGATCGGGATTTACGGCGTGATCGCCTACTCCGTCGCGCAGCGGACGCACGAAATCGGCGTCCGCATGGCACTCGGTGCGCGAACGAGCGACGTGCGGCGGCTGGTCGTCAGGGAAGGCGCGGGCGTTGGCGCCGCCGGCGTCGCTCTCGGCCTGATCGCCGCCGGGCTTCTCGCCCGGCTGATGGCTGGACTGCTCTTCGGGATCGCGCCCACGCGACCCGATCACCTTTGCCGCCGGCGCCGCACTGCTGCTCTCGATTGCACTCGCCGCCAGTTACGTCCCCGCCCGCCGCGCCAGCCGGGTCGAGCCGGTCACCGCGCTCAGGGAGTCCTGACACCAGGTGTCAGCTCTCAGCGTTCAGCTTTCAGAGGGGATTTAGAACCCGGAAGCTGATTGCTAATTGCTAACTGATTGCTGACAGCTGATAGCTGTGATCCGCCTATGCGCGTACGTCGCCCGCGCGACCGTGCGTCCGTCACTGGTCAGATCGTAGCCGGCTGGGCGCTGCACAGATCAGCACCGGAACCGCGGAAGTGTCAGAACGGCGTAGCTTCCGCCTTCAGGCGGAAGATCGGCTTGCCGAGGGCGGTTAATCAACTTGCTCGCGCGGCGGCCTCGACTGTATAAGGTGACCACATGCGTGGTGTACGAGGGTTCGAGCGGCCCGCGATGCAGTGGGCGTTCATCGCGGTGGCCGTGCTGCTGATCGTCGTCGCAGCGGCGGAGGCCATCGGGTTGCGCCGGTCACGCGCGGTGATCGCGGAGCTGCGTGCTGCCGATCTCAACTCGCGATTGAAGCGTCAGGAACTGGAGACGCAGCTTGCGCGCGAGCAGGCAGCGCGGGAATCGTTCGCGCTCGAGCTCGGGCGCGTGCGTGGGAGTGTTTCAACGACCGTCGCTTCGGAACCAACGCTGACGCTCTCTCCAACGGTCACCCGTCGCCCCGCACCTCCCGATCCCACGGTCGCAGCGCCTGCACCCGCGCAATCGATCCTGCTTCGCCTGTTGGTGCCGACGAGCCGCGCTCGTCCTACTGATCGTTATGCCATCGCCGTCAGGACCTGGTCAAAGGGCGACGTGGTGTGGTCGCGGTCCGACCTCCGATCATCGCTGATTGACGGGAAGACCGCGGTGATCGCCAGGCTGACAGGGGATGTGTTCTCGCCAGGTGCGTACGAGATTCGTCTGACGAATAGTCCCGATGACAGTCCGCCGAGCGATGTCGCGTTCTACGAGATTGCCGTGGGGCAGCCGGGTTCGTAGCGATCCGAACGTGGCACCCTGGCACTCTTGGCACCCTTCGCCACCTTCCGCCTGAAGGCGGAAGCTGACAGGGCCTTCCGCCTGAAGGCGGAAGCTACGACGTCTGCTGGCACCTCACCTTTCGCCTGAAGGCGGAAGCGACGGAACGCGGCACGGTAGCGCCGTGGCACCCTTGGCACCCTTTAACGGTTGAGTCGTTTGTTTCGTCAATGCCATCGTCGTGCGTCCGCCCTCCCGACAAGCGCCACGGCAGAGCTCCCAAAACACCAGCGAATCAGGCCATTTCTGTTGGACCACCTGTTGCAATTGACAGGGGTGTTGCGTATTCAACAGGAGGACAAGGAATGAAAGTTCGCAAATTCATCGGGGTGATGGCCGTGGCGGGTCTCGGACTCGCACCGCAGGCCGCCCTTGCACAGTCCAGCAGCACAGCCGGGAGCACGACAGCCGGTGCACCACGCGAAGACCGACGACAGCACGCTCAAGAGCCGGATCGAGACACGCCTCAAGAATAGTGCGGCGCTCAAGGGCGACGACATCGATGTCGACGTCGACAACGGCGTCGTCACGCTCACCGGCACGGTTCACTCGGCGGCGCAGAGCACCCACGCGGCCACGCTCGCAAAGGTCGCCGGCGTCACCACCGTCAACAACAAGCTGACGGTCGACAGCAAGACGACGCGGGCGATCGACAAGGCCGGCGACAAGACCGACGAGGCGATGGACAAGGCGGGCGACAAGGCCGACAAGACCATGGACACGGCCGCTGCCAAGACGGATAAGGCCACCGACAAGGCCGGCGCGCCAAGACCGACGAGGCCGCCGACAAGAGCGCCAGCACCGCGCAGAAGGCCGGCCACAAGACCGAAAAGGTGCTCGAGAAAGCCGGGCATCAAGGTCGAAGATGAGAGCAAGACTCGGGACGACGGCGCACGACCGGGACGACCGGCACGCCCGCCACGGCCAAGGGCAAGGACGACGTGATCGACGTCGACGCCAACATCAACGACGCGTGGATCACGACGAAGGTGAAGACGAACTTCGTCAACGAGGACCTGCTCAAGGGCAGCGACATCAACGTGGATTCGAACAATCACGTCGTGACGCTGAAGGGCACCGTGACGTCCGCCGCCGGGCGCGCGCGGGCGGTTGCGCTCGCCAAGAGCACCAAGGGCGTCACCCGCGTCGTCGACGCACTGACCATCGCTCCCGCGAAGTAGGACTCGTCACGCCGCGCGCTTGCGACTGCGCGCGACGGCGAGCGACAGCACGACGATCCCCCAGGCGGCGAGCGCCGCCGCCTGGGGCCACAGCAGCTCCAGCCCGATCCCCTTCAGGAAAATCCCGCGGACGATCACCAGGAAGTACCGCAGCGGTATGAGGTACGTGAACGGCTGAATGACGGCCGGCATGTTCTCAATCGGAAAGATGAACCCTGACAGGTAGACCATCGGCGTCAGGAAGAAGAACGTGGCGGTCATCATCGCCTGTTGCTGCGTGTCCGACACCGTGGAGATGAAGAGCCCGAGCGAGAGCGTGCACAGCACATAGACAAGGCTCAACGCGAAGAGCAGTCCGAAACTCCCCCGCAGCGGAACCTCGAACCAGAAGACGGCGACTGCCACCACCAGCAGCACGTCCACCATCCCGACCAGACCGTAGGGCAGGAGCTTGCCGACGATGAGCTCCCAGCGGCGGAGCGGCGTGACGTTCAGCTGCTCGAGCGTGCCGAGCTCCTTCTCCCGCACGATCGCCATCGCCGCGAGGTTGGCGGTCACGACCAGCAGGACCAGCGCGAGTACACCCGGAATCATGAAATGCCGGCTCTCGAGCTGCGGGTTGAACCAGATGCGGATCCTGGCGTCGATCCCGCCGCCGCGCTGCGGCGCCGCCTGCATGACGAGCTCCTGGGCGTAGCCTCCGATCAAACTGGTGGCGTAGCCGAGAGCGACGGTGGTCGAATTCGAATCGCTGCCGTCCGCAATGACCTGCACGACCGCGGGCCGCGCGCGCGCTCACCTGTTCGCCGTACCCAGCCGGGATCGACAACGCGAGCCACGCGGTGCCGCTCTCGAGGAAGGGCTCGATCTCGCCGGTGGTTGTCACCGTCCGCACGATGGAGAAGTTGGGCGAGGCCTCGAACCGCGCAATCAGCTCACGGCTCCCGGCCGACCGGTCGCCGTCGGCGACGACCACCGGCACGTCGCGGACGTCGGTCGTGGCGGCGTAGCCAAGCATCGTGAGCTGGACGATGGGGGCGACGACCACGAGGCCGAACAGCCGCGGATTTCGCCGCAGTTCCTGGAACTCCTTGCGCACGAGGAAGCGGAGGCGCTGCAGGGGAAGGTGCTGGCATCCTCAGGCGCGTTCCTTCGCCAGGCGGCCCGAGGCCAGGGTCAGCATCGCGGCGGCGTACAACGCCAGCGCGGCGAGCTGCGGCAGCAGGTGCGTGACGGCAGTGCCCTTCAGAACGATGCCGCGGAGCGCCACCAGGAAGTAGCGTGCGGGCACGACATAGGTGATGAGCTGCAGCGCCCTCGGCATGCTGCTGATCGGAAAGATGAACCCGGAGAGCATGATCGTCGGCAGGAACGAAATCAGGAGCGCCAGCTGGAACGCGACCTGCTGGGTATCGGACACCGTCGAGATCAGCAGCCCGGTGGCCAGCGCACCGACGAGAAAGAGCGAGAGGGCGAAGAGCAGCGCCAGCCAGTTCCCGCGCATCGGCAGTCCGAACAGGATCATCGAGGCGCCGATGATGAGGGCCGCCGACGCGAGCGCGATGAGGAAGTAGGGAATCGTCTTGCCGATGATGAATGACGGCGTGTTCATCGGCGCCATGCGCACCTGTTCGATCGTGCCGACCTCTTTCTCGCGGACGATCGAGAGCGCGGTCGAGGCTACCGCCGTGATCATCGGCGATGTACGCGATCAGCCCGGGGACGAGGAACAGCGTGCTTCGAAGCTCGGGGTTGTACCAGATCCGCGGCTCGACCGAGAGCAATGGCTGCACCGTGCGGCCGCCGGTGTCACCGGCGCCCCCGCGGTCCGCAGGATGCTGCCGGCATAGCCGAGCACGGTCGCCGCGGTGTTGGCGTTCTCGCCGCTGATGATCACCTGCACCGGGGTCAAGCGTCCGGCCCGGGTGTCACGCGCGAATCCTTCGGGGATCACCAGCACCGCCTTGGCGTCGCCCAGATCGAGGAGGCGTTCCGCGTCACGCGGTCCGTATACGGCTGCCTCGAGGTCGAAGTAACCCGAGTTGATGAACGCCGACACCACCGCCCGGCTTTCCGGCGACCCGTCGCGGTCCTCGACGGCGAGCCGGACGTGGCGGATGTCGAAGTTCAGCGCATAGCCGTAGAGCAGCAGGAAGAAGGCCGGGATGAAGACCAGGATCAGCAGGGTGCGCCGGTCGCGCGAGATTTGTCGCAGTTCCTTCCGGCAGACGGCGAGCGCCTTGCTCATGCAGCGGCCCCGCGCGCCCGTTCTGCCTTCTCGACCACGTCGAGAAACACGTCCTCGAGCGACGGCAGGCACTTCGGTGGCACTCTCGACGTCGATGCCGAGCGAGCGCAGTCGATCCGCCATCATCGCCGGTGCAACGCCGGCCTGGCGCAGAACCGCGTGCACCGCTGTCCCGAAGAGGCTGGTCTTCTCGACATCCGGCATGTCGTCGAGCGCGCGCATGGCATCGACGGGCCGAGCTGCGAGCGCAGTTCGACGATTGGCCGTCCGGCAAAGATCCGCTTGACCTCGGTTGTCGTGCCGATCGCGGCGATCCGTCCGGCATGAATCAGGGCGACTCGATGGCACCGTTCCGCTTCGTCCAGGTAGTGCGTCGTGACGAGGACCGTGACACCGGAGGCGGCGAGCATGTCGATGAGACGCCAGAACTGCCGTCGCGACAGCGGGTCGACGCCGCCGGTCGGCTCGTCGAGAAAAAGGATGGCAGGTTCGTGGAGGATGGCGCACCCGAGCGCGAGGCGCTGCCGCCAGCCTCCGGCCAGGTCGCGCGCCAGCTGACGCTCGCGCCCGGCGAGGCCGGCCATGTCGAGCACGAACTTCGTCGTTCGGCGAGCGCGGCCGCACCGAGCCCGTAAATGCCGCCGAAGAACTGGATGTTCTGGTCTACCGTGAGCAGTTCGTACAGCGAGAATCGCTGCGACATGTAGCCGATGCGCTGCTTGACACGCCTCGGGATCGGCGCCGACGTCGATGCCGCCCGACGAGTGCCGTGCCCGACGTCGGTTTCAACAGTCCGCAGAGCATGCGGAAGGTCGTCGACTTACCGGCGCCGTTGCTCCCGAGGAAGCCGAAGATCGATCCCCGCGCCACGTCGAACGAGACGTCGTCGACGGCGACGAAATTGCCGAAGCGCCGGGTCAGGTGTTTGACTTCGATCGCGTTGGGGACTGAGTTGGCCACGCCGGCACCTCGTGTGACGCCAGGTTTCACTGGCCGACGGCGCGCTGCAGACGCGCCTCGGCCAGTCTCGCATTCGCGAGTGCGCGGGTGCGATCGAGACCGGCCTGCAGCACCGCGAGCTCGGCGTCGAGCACGTCGGTGTTGATCGCGACGCCGGCGTTGAAACGTTCGCCGAGGACCCGGCGTGCCTCGATCGCGCTCCGCAGCCCGTCCTCTGCCGTGGTCACGGCGGCGCGGCTCGAATCGACATCGAGCCAGCTGCGGCGAACCTCGAATGCAACCAGACGATCGAACTCCGCGACGCGCGACCGGGCGCCCCGGGTGGCGGCGGTCGACTCCGCATACTCGGCGCGGCGGCGGCCACCGTCCCAGAGCTGCCACGTGATGTTGGCCGAGAGGTCGAACGACTCGTGCCATTCGCCGACGCGGGGAAAGATGCGCGGATTCGGACGGGCGTAATCAAAGCCGCCGCCGACACCGATCTGCGGCTTCGCCCCTGCCGTCACCGCGACGCTTCGCGCTTCGGACGCATCGACCCGATCTTCGAGCGCGCGCCGCTCCGGACGCTGGCGACGTGCTGCTTCGATCAGCGCGGCAGGAGATCCGTCAGGAACCGCCGCCGCGCCAAGCGTTGCGAGCGGCTCGATGCCACCTTCGCCGTCGTCGCCGAGAAGGCGCCGGAGATCCGCGACGGCGACGCCCCTGCGCGTTGCTCGCTTCGATGGCGACGAGCCGCGCACGGGATTCCTGCGCCTCGGCCGAGAGCACGTCGTTCGGGGGGATGAGCCCCTGGTCGAGTCGACTACGGAGATCCGCGACGTGCGCTTCCATGCTGTTGAGCGACCGGGCGACGACCTGCTCGGTCTCGCGTGCGGTGACGAGAGCCCAGAAGGCGCGTGTCACCTCGAGACGCAGCTCCGCACGCGCAGCGGCAAGATCCTCCCCGGTGGCATCGTGCTCGGCGCGGGCGGCGCGTTCGAGCGCCCCGGTCCGCCCACCGGTATAGATCGGCCACTGCAGGTCGAGTCGTGCCCGGACGTTATCGGGGATGTCGGGATAGATGATGCGAAGCGGCAGTCCCGGCGCCGGAATGCCGAACTCGTCGACATGATTGGTGCGCGTGTATCCGCCCATGAGCGCCACGATCGGCCGCGCCTCGGCGGCCCGGCCGGCTTCGGCCGCTTCGGCGCCCTCCTGACGCGCCTGTAGTTCTGCGAGCCGCTGGCTGTTCGCCGCAGCGCGCGCCAGGGCATCCTCGAGGGTCAGCGTCTCAGCAGGCGCGACCGGTATTCCAGCCTGAGCAGTCGGCTGATGCCCGGTCTGAGGATCCTGGCGAACGGCGGTCGTCGGCCCTCCTCCCAGGGCGAACACGATCAAGATCGCACACGTCATCATTGCACCGGTTCGCTAGGTTGCTGGCGGTTGCGGACTCCGCCGATGAGCTCGATGAACACGTCTTCGAGCGACGCCGGAACCGCACGGATCGCAGCTGGCCGCAGGCCGGCGGCTCGAAGCGCCTCATCGATCGATCTCGTCCCGTCGGCGAGTGTGAGTGCATCGAGGCGGACGTGAGCGCGATCGCCAAATGCCTGTACGTCGCGCACGCCCGGCAGCGCGGCGAGGAGCTCGAACGGAGGTCTCGAACCTTCGATCGACACCTCGAGCAGCTGGCCCGCCGACTGCTGCAACGTCGCCGGACGATCGATGGCGAGCAGATGCCCATCGTGCAGCAGCGCCACTCTGCCGCAGCGTTCCGCCTCGTCGAGATATGGGGTCGCCATGATGATCGTCAGACCGCGCGCCAGGAACTCGGACAGCAGCTTCCAGAACTCGCGTCGCGATACCGGGTCGACGCCGGTGGTCGGTTCGTCGAGCAGCAGCACCTGCGGGGCGTGCACCAGCGTGCACGCCAGCGCCAGCTTCTGCTTCATCCCTCCGGACAGCAGGTCGGCACGGCGCGAGCGGAACGCCGTGAGCTGGGTCATGTCGAGGAGCCGGTCACGCGTGGGGCCGTAGTGCTTCACGCCGTGGATCTCGGCGAAGAAGCCGATGTTCTCGTCGATGGTCAGGTCGCCGTAAAGAGAGAACCGCTGCGACAGATAACCGACATCCGCGGTGACGACGCGGTGCTCCTTCACCGGGTCACGGCCGAGGATGCGCACCGCGCCGGACTCGCTCCTGAGCAGGCCGCAGGCGAGACGGATTGAGGTCGTCTTGCCGGCGCCGTCAGGCCCGATGAGCCCGAACATCTCCCCGGTCGCGACTTCGAACGACAAGTCGTCGACCGCGACGGTCGCTCCATATCGTTTGGAGACGCGATCAAAGCTCAAGGCTGCGGCAGGCATCGGAGGTTCTCGCGCTACTGGGGCAGTTCGGCTTCCACCGGCATACCCGACTTCAACACGCCGTCACGGTTGTCGACGGTGACCTTGATCCGATACACGAGCCGCGACCGCTCGTCAGCGGTCTGCACGTTCCGCGGTGTGAACTCGGCGCGCGGTGAGATGAAGGTGATGGTCCCGTCGAGCCGCTGCCCGGCGTCGGTGACGAGCGTGACCTTCTGCCCGACGCGCAGTCGCGGGACCACCGGCTCGTCGACGTACACGTTCGCCCACGGCCTCGCGAGGTCGGTGACGACAGCAATCGGTGTCCGCGGGGCGATGATTTCGCCGGGGTCCACCAGCCTGGCAGTGACGACACCGGCAACCGGCGACGTCAGCACAGCGTCTCGCGCGTTTTTCTGAAGCGCTTCGATCTGGGCGTCCGCAGCCGCCACACGGGCTCGGGCGCCGGCGATTTCTTCTGCCCGTGACCCGGCCTTGAGCCGGGCGACCCCTTCGGTCGCGGCCCGCGCCCGCTGCCGCGCCGCCGCGACCCGCGCCGCCGCCACGTCCCGGCGCGTCGCCGCGTCGTCGCGCTGTTTCCGAGAGCCGGCGTTGGCCTTCAAAAGCGCCTCGAACCGCTGCACGTCCGCCGCGGCGTTCGCGAGCTCGGACTCGGCCGCCTGCACGTCGGCGTCCGCCGACTCCGCCTGCGCGCTCGCCTGGCGAATGTCCTCGGCCCTGGCGCCGGCGGTGAGGAGCCGGAGCTGCGCCACGGCCTGGTCCCGATCGGCATGCGCTCGCCGCACCGCAATCTCGACGTCCGAGGTGTCGAGGCGCGCGACCGCCGTGCCGGCGGCCACGGTGTCGCCTTCACTGACATTCACCTCCAGCACTCGTCCTCCCACCTCCGGGGCAACCCGGACTTCGGTGGCCTCGACGTAGCCGGATGCCCGCTGCGGCCCCGCCACCTTCGATCGACATCCGGCAGCGGTCGAGGCCGGCACGAGCCCGACGAGAACGACGACGGCGAAGCGGCGACGGCCGGTCAGTCTCATTTAATGTGCCCTTCCCAGTGACGCCAGCGCGACCCGCTGCACGTGCGCGACGACATCGCGGCGCTCCAGTCGATTGGCCCCCTTCATGCCGTGGCGCGCCAGCCGCTGGCGGACCTCTCCGCTCGCGAAATACAGCAGCAGCGGCCCGATGATGCCGGCATGGAGGTGGAGCGGATTGATGGGCGTGAACCGCTTGCTGGCGACGCCCTCGGCGACAATGGCGCCGAGGGTCTTGACGATCCCGGTGATGTGGCTGGTGGTTTCGGCGTCGAGGTGGCGGCCACCATCGGCAATCTCGCGGAACCAGATCGGCGGGAAGTGCGGTCGCGCCTCTGCCTCGGTGGCGATCGCCTCGACAAAGTCGCGGATCTTGTCGGCGGGATCGGCGCCGGAGCGTCCCGTCTCGGTGACGCGGGCAGCGACGGCCGCGAACATGTCGCGCAGGATCTCGCGGTAGAGGCCGGCCTTGCTCCTGAAGTGGTAGTAGATCATCGCCTTGTTGACGCGGGCGGTCCTGGCGATGCGGTCGACGCTGCCGCCGGCGAAGCCGCGGGCGGCGAATTCGGTCGCCGCGGCGGTCAGGAGACGCGCGCGCGATCCGGGGACAGCGCGGCGGGCGGCGGCGCGCTCGAGGGTGCTGGAGCGATCGTGGACGGCGTGATTGGCGGCGGCGCTGATCTTCATTAACTATCTGGTTAGTTTAACTAACTGGATAGTTAATACGGTCGGGCCGGCAGTGTCAAGTCCGCCGATCACGACCGTCGCCGCGGCCCGGATCTACAACAGCTTCGCCAGCCGGGCGTAGCCGGCCCGGCTCACCGGCAGCCGGCTGCCATCGCGCAGGATCGCCACCCGGCTGTCCTTCGCGTACAACTCGACCCGCGCGATTCGATCGATGTTCAGAAGGTAGGACCGGTGGATGCGGACGAAACGCTGAGGGTCGAGGCAGCCTTCGACCGATGACAGCGTCTGGTCCTTGAGGTAGTGCCTGCCGTCGGCCTTGAAGCTGACATAGTCATCCTGCGCTTCGACATAGTCGATCCGATCGACCGGCAGGTACGTGCACCTTCGACCCGTCGCGAATGAGTACGCGCTCAATCGGCGTCTGGCGCGGGCGCACCTCGGCCAGGAGCGCGTCGACCGGCAGCGCCGAGCGGGCCGCGAGCCGCTCGCGGGCGCGGGAAAGCGCTTCGGCAAACCGCTCGGGACCGAACGGCTTCAGCAGGTAGTCGACCGCATGCACCTCGAACGCCCGGAGCGCATACTGATCGTGCGCCGTCGTGAAGATCACCGCGACCTCGTGCCCGAGCAACTCCAGCACCTCGAAGCCACTGAGCTTGGGCATCTGGACGTCGAGAAACATCAGGTCGGGCCGCAGTTCGGAGACCGCCTTGACCGCGTCGAAACCGTTGCCACACTCCGCGATCACCTCCACGCCGGGGTGACCTGCCACGAGCTCGCGAACGAAGGCTCGCGCCAGCGGCTCGTCGTCGACAATCACGACGCGGAGGGTTTCATCGTTCATTTCTACAGTTCGAATCCCGGCGTCATTCGCTCGCCGGCAGCTCGAGCGGGAGCGACATCTCGACGCGCCATACGCCGGCCAGTTCGCCAGACGACATTCGCGCATCCGTCCCATAGAGCGCACGCAGGCGCGCCCGCACATTGGCCAGGCCGACGCCGTTGCCGGTGCGCCGCGGCCGGTCCTCGTCGCACGGGTTCTCGACCACGATCGTCAGCGTCGATGCGGAGCACGAGACGGCCAGGCGGATCGTACCACCCGCGAGGACGTGCGCCACTCCGTGTGTGACGGCGTTCTCGACGATCGGCTGAAGCAGGAGCGGCGGCACCATGCACGCCCCGGCGCCACCCGCGTCGATCGAGACCTCGAGGCGCTCGCCGAAGCGGACGCGCTCGATAGCGAGAAAGCGCTCGGCGAGACTCAACTCGCGCCCGAGGGGGATGCGCGATGCTGCCCCGAGCGCGAGGCTGTCGCGGAGAAATTCGGCCAGCAACACGCACATCCGTCGCGCCGCGGCGGCGTCGGTGGTAGTCAGCGCGCTGATCGAATGCAGGCTGTTGAACAGGAAGTGCGGATCGATCTGGGCGCGCAGCGACTGCAGTTCGGCCTCTCGTGCCAGGACCTGCACCTCGAGCGCGCGCCGCTCGATGTCCCGCGCCTGTTCAAACGATCCGGTGAGGTGACTGACCGCCAGAGACAAGAGGTAGACCAGGACGCCGAACCAGAAGACCAGCGCCTCCATCCTGTTGAAGGCCGAACCTGCGTCGAGCCCTGCGCCCCGGCGTGCCAGCACCTCGATCCACAGACGCGAGAGCAGCAGCCACGCGGCGCTGCTTATGCACGCGGCCGTGAGCGCCGTCGCCGTCAGGCGGAGGGGACCGGTCGCCGCGAGCGGCATGCTCCGGGACACGTACCACGCCGACAGGCAGAAGAACCCGTACGTGACGGTAAGCGGAATCGCGACGGCCAGCGACTGCGTCCAATCGAACCCGCCGGTGCTCCGAAGGAGGCCGGCGAGCAGGATGCCCGCAAGCGCCCACACCGCCTGGTAGAGCGCCAGCCGTGCGCCACGGGCAAGGATCGGATGCATGGGATGCAGGTGGCCTGTCCTCAGGCCACTAGTTCTTCACCTCGATGCCGCCCATGATCGCGATGCCGCGAATGATGAGCCGATGGCTGGCGGCGCCTTGTGGAGCGCGAGTCTTATCCTCGAATCCGCCAAGCACGGGCGTCACCCGCCCGACGATGGTCCAGTCCTCCGGAACCCGAATCTCGATGCCGCCGCAGAGCGCGAACACGTCGATGACCGCCTCGCCATCAATCGCCGCCTGCCGGAGATCGACGTCCCAACCGCCGAGGACCGCCGTCAGCTCGCCACCCTGGAAGCTGCGCGAGTTGTTACCACGAGACCCGCCGCCGAGCACGGCCACGCCGCTGATGGTGGAGTTCGCATCGACCGGCCGCTCGCTGCGGTTACCCCGCCCTCGCATCCCCTGCCAGACAAGTGAGCCGCCGAAGAGCACGAGCAGCAGCGGCCACAACTGCCACACGCTGACGTCGACGATCCCGAACGAATCGAGCAGCAGCCAGGTGCCCGCGGCAACGAAGACTGATGCCCCGAGCCTGCCGGGGCCACCCCGTGCCTGCCGGAACCTGGCCAGCCCGATGGCGATCAGTCCGATCGGCCAATAGCGGAAGTATGCCCCCCCATCCAGGACACCGAAGTTGTCCAGCAGCGCGATCACGCCCGCGGCGATGATCAGGAGTCCCGAGACGAGCTGGGCACTCAGGCGGGAGCGCCGCTCCGTACGAGGCTCCATCGTCAACTCTCCCTGACCGACCCGGGCGCGGCCGGGTTCTCGAACGCGCGCCACACGATCAGCGCTCCCGCCCCGATGATCAGCAGCGGCCATGAATTCCCGAAGTCGAATCCGAACAGGTGGAACTCGCTGACCAATCCCCATGCGCCCACAAAGAGCAGCCACACGCCTGACCGGGCCGAGCCTCGTGAACCATCCGGACGCGTCCGATCCGACAGCCTCAGCACGCCGAGCGCGACCAGGATGAGTGGCCAGTACCTGCCCGAGAGGTGCAGGTCGCCGAATCCCATTCGGTCGGCCAGCATGGCCAGGCCGGCGAGAATGACGGCAATCCCCGCCAGGATCCGCCCGTTGTTACGCGGCGCTCGCAAATCAGTGTTCATGACCGCCTCCATTGTTCACAGGGAAGATACGACGGACGGCGGGAATGCTCCCGCGGTTACCGGCGAACACCGCCGGGCGGCCGGTAAACGGCGACCCTTCTGGTAGAATGCGCGCCAATCATGCATTTTCGAAATCGACTGTTTCCTGCAGGCCTCGTGCTGTTCGGCCTGGCGTTCGCCAGCCTGGCCAGTGCGGGTCCACTCCAGGACGACTTGAAAGCGCGCCGGGCGCGCGTCGCCGAGCGCCTCGGTCCGGACACGGTCGCGATCTTCTGGAGTGCGCCCGCACGGGTGTTCTCGACCGACGTCAATTACGAATTCCGGCAGGAGAGCAACCTGCTCTATCTCACCGGCATCGACCAGGAGGACACCATCCTCGTACTGGTACCGGGCAGCGACACGAAGGAGTTCCTCTTCGTCCGCGAGGCGGACCCGCGGCGCGAACACTGGAATGGCCACAGCCTCACGCCGTCCGAAGCGGGATCCCAGAGCGGCATCACGTCGGTGACGACGGCAAACCAGTTCGAACCGTTCGTCACGTCGCTGTTCGCACGGCGCACGACCGCCGCGACGACCGAGTTCGCCCCCTTCTTCAAAGCACTCGGGGAGAATCGGGGCAAGCTCGCGGTGCTTTCCGACGTTCCGCCGGACCTGTCCGGCCCCCCCTCCCGCGGCGCCGAATTCGCGGCCAGGCTTCGCGAGCATTTCTTCGGATTTTCAGTTGTCGACGCCGGCCCGGTGGTCGCTGAGCAGCGGCAGCTCAAGACCGCGTACGAGCAGGACATTCTCCGGAAGAGCGTGAAGATCTCGAACGATGCGCACCGCGCCGGGATGCGGGCAGCAGCCCCGGGCAAGTACGAATACGAAGTGGAAGCCGAGATCGAGGCTGTCTATCTCCGCAACGGCGCGATGAGCTGGGGCTACCCTTCCATCGTCGGAAGCGGCCCGAACGCGACGATCCTTCACTACGAAAAGTCGTTGCGCAAGATGGAGCCCGGCGATCTGCTGCTCGTCGATGCCGCCGGAAACTACCAGGGCCTCACGGGCGACATCACGCGCACCTATCCGATCAGCGGCACGTTCACGAAGGAACAGCGCGACATCTACGAGATTGTGTTCGCGTCGCAGCAGGCTGGCGAGAAGGCGGCTCGCGCGGGCGTCGACGCCCGCGAAATCCAGAAGGCATGTGACGATGTCCTTCGCTCAGGACTGCTGCGTCTGGGCCTCACGACTGAGGCGGCGGGGCCCCAGTTCAAGATCTGGGCGACGCACGGCGTGTCGCACTGGATTGGCATGGACGTGCACGACGTGTCGATTCCCCGTCCGCTCGGGCCGGGCATGGCCTTCACGATCGAGCCTGGCATCTACATCCGGGAGGCCGCGCTCGAGGAGCTGCCAAAGACGCCGGCCAATGCGGCGTTCGCGGCCAAGATTCGCCCCGTTGTCGAAAAGTACAAGAACATCGGCGTCCGTATCGAGGACTCGTATCTGCTGACCGAATCAGGGCTGGAACGGCTGTCGGCCGGCGTCCCGCGAACCGTTGAGGAAGTCGAACAGTTCCTCAAGGCTCGCGGGGACAGACCCTGAGGAGATAGCGAAAGGCCGAATTGACCGTCAACGCGGCGGAAGGCCGGCTTTGAGACGCGCCTTTTCGAGGTCGTCCAGCGCCTCGCGCACTTCCTCGCGCGCGGCCTCCTGTTCGCGGCCCTGCTTTGCGGTCTCGTACTTGTGGATGGCTTTCTGTAGAGCCCACTTCAGCGCGAGCGACGTCGCCGCAATGGTCATCCCCTCGCCGTTCGTGTACGGCGCGTAACCCTGGTAATCCTTCGGCGTGACCATATCCAGGAACTCCTGGTGAGTCATGCCGCCGCGGGGCACCGGGCCTTTGAGATAGTCGGGCCCGAGGATGTCCTCGATCGTCATCTTCTTGCTCAGCACCTCGACGCGGAACACCGGGCGCTCGCCTTTGACGTCAATGGCGGGTGGACGCGAGAGTGCACGCTGAATCCGTTCGACCGAAACTGGCAGATCGCCGTCCGGTTCCCCCTCGGTCGCCTCGGCAGCGGCAGGCCCGGGATCGGCCACCGCGGCGGACCCGGCAAGCGGCTGTTGCCCGGCCGAGGTGACAGTCGTCGAAAGCACGAGGACGATGAGCGTAATCAGCACGGGTGTAGATTAGGACGACGGCTGGAAGGCGGCGGCTTCGTCGTCCCTGAAGGCGGCATGCCTTCAGGATAACGTGCCCCGCCCACTTATAATCAGAAACCGTTCCGTCCGGGTTCCCGTCTAACTGTCGAGCGGCTCCGATTCACTGCAGTGTCCGGAGCTCGTCCGCAGGAAGGTGCAGCAGTTACATGGCATTTTTTTCAAAGAACACTCAGCCGGTGCGGTCGGAAAGCGTGGCCGCCGCGACAGTGGCACCCGACGCGCTCATCGGCCTGCGCAACATCGAAAAGTCCTACGCGCACGGGACCAGCCGCAGCTACGTCCTCCGGCGCATCAATCTCGACATCAAGGAAGGCGAGTTCATCTCGATCATGGGCCCGTCGGGCGCTGGAAAATCCACGCTCCTGCACATCATCGGCATGCACGACAGCGCCTGGACCGGCGAGTACGATTTCGTCGATCAGCCGGTACACAAGCTGGCGCCAAAGGATCGCTCGAAGCTGCACAAGCAGTATGTCGGCTTCGTGTTCCAGAGTTACCACCTGCTCGATCACCTGACGGTGTACGAGAACCTCGACATCCCGCTCTCCTACCGCGACATCAAGAAATCGGAACGCGAGAGCATGGTCTGCGACATCCTCGACAAGTTCGCGATTGTCGGCAAGAAGGACCTCTACCCCAACCAGTTGTCCGGTGGACAGCAGCAGCTCGTCGCGGTCGCGCGCGCGGTGATCTCGACGCCCAAAGTGATCCTCGCCGACGAACCGACCGGCAACCTGCATTCGAGTCAGGGCAAGGAGATCATGGAGCTGTTCAAGAAGTTGAACGAGGGGGGGACGACGATCATCCAGGTGACCCACTCGGAGGCGAACGCCGCCTACGGCAGCCGCGTCGTCAATCTTCGTGACGGCTGGCTGGTGGATGAATAGCGGGGTAAGGCGAAACCCGGCGAGTGCAGGAAAAAGCAAAAGGTCGACGTCAGATGACGCCGACCTTTTTTGTATCTGGCTACTAATCGGCCTGTGACCGAGGCCTACCAGCGAGGTTCTTTCCTGCGTCCGCCCGAGAAGTCCCCGTCGTCCATCCCGCGGCCGCCACCACCGCCGCCGCCGCGGTAACCGCCGCCGCCCCGCCCGCCACCGCCACCGCCGAAGCCGCCTTCCGGTTTCGGACGCGCCTCGTTGACGACCAGCGCCCGGCCATCCATCTGCTGTTCGTGGAAGTCGTTGATCGCTTTCTGTGCCTCTTCGTCCGTGCCCATTTCGACGAACGCGAAGCCGCGAGCGCGACCTGTGGCCATGTCCCGCATCACGCGAACGCTGTCGACCTTGCCGGCGCGGCTGAACAGTTCCGTCAGCTGGTCTTCGGTTGCCGAATACGGAAGGTTCCCGACGTAGAGTCTCCTGCCCATGCTGTCACTTACTCCTGCCATTTGACGCGCGATTGTTCTAACAGGCGAGAGCCCCCGCGTCCTGGACCGGCACCTGTCGGAAAGCTCACGCGGACTCGCGACTGCCGGAAGGTTCGGACCTGCGGAGGCAAGGGGCGCGCTCTCAACTGGCCGGAGTATAGCAGATTGCATGCCGCTGCCTGGACGGCCGCAACCACCTCATCGATTGAGGCTTTACGCCTGATCGACACGCACGTTAGAGTGACAGGCATGGGTCTGCGGGGGCTGTCGATTGTCGGTTTGTTGTTGCTGCTTACGGGATGCGTACGCGGCCGCGAGTACGAGCTGCGCGGGCAGGTGCTCGCCGTCGATCCCAGCCGCCAGGAGCTCACGATCAAGCATGGCGACATCCACGGCTTCATGCCCGGGATGACGATGCCGTTCAAGGTACGCGACCCGAAACTACTGGCCGGGCGAACCGCCGGGGATCTGGTGACCGCGACGCTCGTGGTGCGCGACGACGTCGCTTATCTGTCAGCCGTGACGACGACGGGGCACAGTACGCTCACAGAGCCAGCGCCCGCCAGGACTATGGACGTCCTCGAAGACGGCGCTGCGGTCCCGGATCTGAAACTCACGGACGATTCGGGCACGCCCCGATCGGTGTCGGACTGGCACGGCCGGGTGCTGGTCGTCACGTTCGTATACACCCGATGTCCGCTGCCGGACTTCTGCCTCAGAATGGACCAGAACTTTGCCGCGGCGCAGCGCGCGATCGTGAAAGATCCCGCCCTGCGCGACCGGATCGCGCTGCTGTCGATTAGCTTCGACCCGCAGCACGACACGCCGGACGTTCTCGCCGAGCACGCCCGGCATGCCGGTGCGGACCCACGCGTATGGCGCTTTGCCACCGGCGACGCGGATGCGGTGACCGGGTTCGCGCGACGGTTCGGCGTATCCGTCTTTCGCGAAGGAACAGAACCCGAAGGGCTCACCCACAATCTGCGGACTGCGGTCATCAAGCCGGACGGGACGCTGGCGACGATTCTCAATGGCAACGACTGGACGCCCGCCACGCTCCTCGATGCGGCGCGACATGCCGGCAACTAGCCGCGGGCTCGTGGTCGACCGGCTTGATCGCCCGCCGTTGTCCGCGTTCACGCCGGCCGAGCGGCGTGTGCTCGCGAGAGTGCGGACGCCCACCAGTGTCCAGCGTTACCTGAATGCGCTGCCTTACAACACCGAACCTGCACCCGGGCGCCCGACGCTGCGCAGCTTCCGCGGCGTCGTCCGCCATCACACCGCCCATTGCCTCGAGGCCGCGATCACGGCGGCGGTCATCCTGGAGCATCATGGATGGCCACCGCTGGTGCTCTCGTTCGAGTCGATCGACGAACTCGACCACGTGCTGTTCGTGTACCGGCACCGTGACCGATGGGGATCGATCGCGCGGTCGCGCGATCCCGGCCTGCACGGCCGGCGACCCGTGTTCGCCACCCCCAGGGCGCTGGCGCTCAGTTACGTCGATCCGTATGTCGATTACACCGGCAGGATCACGGGTTATACCGTGGCGGATCTCCGTGATCTCGGACAGTACGACTGGCGTCTCGCGGAGGGGAACGTGTGGAAAGTCGAACGCATGCTTCTCGACCTGCCGCACCGCCGGCTTCACACGTCAGACGATCGCATCGACAGGCTGCGCCGGCGCTACGTTGCCTACAAGCAGCGGTTCGGGGTCAAGCCTGTGTACTACTCGCGCCGCGACCGCTGGAGCGAGTTACCGCCGGAGTTCACAGCAGACCCGCGCGCCTGACGGCGGCACGTTCGCATCAGCGACCTGCGGCTCGCCCTCACAGGTGTTCAGTCGAGATCGAAGTCCCGCGTCGGCTTCGTGATCGGCTCTTCCTTCGCCTGCCGCAGTGCCTCCTCGAAGCGCTTCGACAAGGCATCGCCGCGTGTCCGTTCCGCTGCCACCGATTTCTGGAAGAGCGACTCGCGGCGCTCGGCCTCCTCGGCGACGAGGCGGTGCGCGTCGCTCAGCTCGGGCCGATCGCCACGCACCGGTTCTTCGTGACGGACGATGCGGCGGAGGTTGGCGTCGACGACCAGCGTCGCATTACAACAGGGACAGGTCGCTTCGAATTCGGATTGCAGCTTCATCGTCGTCACCTCCGCCGTCGCGGGACCGTCGCGGTTTCTTGTCTGGGCATATGATATCCCCATGTTTCCCCCGGGTCGGGTCGCGGCTCTGCTGGCGTGGTGCGTGATTGCGCTCGCGGGCGTTGCGGCGCAGCCGTGTGCCGCGTCGTCCCGCCAGTCGCAGGCGCCTGCGGGCACAGGGAGCGGGGACCGTAGTTCGCCTGCCGTCGACGCGCGGGTCGCCGCCGGATCGATCAAGGGTCGTGTGACGAGTACTGCCGGAGCGCCGCTCGCGCGTGCGCGGGTCACGCTGGCGTCGCCGGCTCTCGCGGAGGCGCGGGTGGCGCTCGCCAGCGCGGACGGTGGTTACGGGTTCTCCCACCTGCCGGCCGGCTCGTACACAGTTACGGCCACCCGCAGCGGATTTGCCTCGAGGGGATACTCCGAGCATGCGTCGAACCGCGGCACCGCGATCACCCTGGCCGAGAACCAGGCGGTCGCCGGGATCGACGTGCTCCTGCCGCCCGCCGGCGTCATCGTCGGCCGCATCCTCGATGAGGATCAACGACCCCTCGCCGGTGCGACGATCGACGCACTCGTGCCGAGGACCGAGGCAGGCCAGCCAACGCTTGCGTCAGTGTCGACGACCGACAGCGACGATCGCGGCGAATTCCGGCTCACCGGCTTACCGGCCGGACAGTATTACGTCAGCGCGTTCGACCCGGCGTTCGCACACGTCGGGGACGAAACCGGGCCCCTGCGCTATGGCGCCACGTACTTTCCTGGCGTCCTGTCGACGGCTGACGCCACGCCCGTCGCGGTGGTCGCCGGCGTCGAGCCGTCGGCACTCAGCTTCGCACTGAAGCTCGTGCATCCCGCGCGGATCAGCGGGCGAGTCAATAGCCCCGAAGCGCAAGCCGCTGGCGAGCGCAGCTGTGGTCCTGACTCGCACGGACACGGCGATGAGCGCGCCGGGGGAACAGGCGAGCATGCTGCCGGACGGTACGTTCACATTCCGCAACGTGCCGCCCGGCCGCTACGAAATCCGGGCACGCGGGGAAACCACGCAGGGCGGCGCCGCCCACTTCGCCAGTTTCAGGCTACTGGTCGAAGGACGTGATGTCGCCGGCATCGCGATGGAGCTGCTGCCCGGTGCCACGATTTCCGGCCGGGTGATGTTCGAGGGGCCAGCGAGCCGGCAGCCGCCGTTCGCGGGACTTCGCGTACGCGCCCCGCTCGCGGACGGTCGAAGCTTTGCCGACGCGCTGACCGGCGAAGTGGTGTCCGGACGGCACGTACTCCATCCGTGGAGTGATGCCGGGGAACCATCTGCTGACGGTGGAAGGGCTGCGAGTATCCCGTGGGTCGTCAAGAGCGTGACGTCACGGGGACAGGATGTCACCGATGCCGGGCTCGAGGCGGACCCGCGCCAGCGGTTCGAGAACGTGCGCATCGTGGTGACGAATGCGGCGACGGACGTGTCCGGCGTCGTCCGCGACGAACGGAGCCGGCCGATCGCCGACGCGATGGTGCTGATCATTCCGCTGGCGCAGCAGTTCTGGCAGCGCAGCAGCCGGCGGTTCGGGCTGGTTCACACCGACGCCGACGGACGGTTCAGGATCCGCGGCCTGCCCGACGGCGAGTATCGCGCGGTCGCGTCAATCGACCTGGACGAGAGCGATGCGTTCCGTGTTCCCGTGCTCGACCGGCTGAGCGCAGCCGGGACGCCGCTCAGCCTCAAGCCACTCGAGCAGCGTGTGCTCGACTTGCGTCTCACTCCCGCCGCCAGCGTGCGGCGCGCCTCGAGCCGGTGACGCTTCGATCCGTGAGCGACCTGAAACCCTCCCGGCGACACGTCGACGTGCGGATCGCCACCTACAACATCCATCGCAGCCGCGGGATGGATCGGCGGACGATGCCGTCGCGCGTCGCGGAGGTGATTCGCGGGTTGAACGCGGATGTCGTCGCGCTGCAGGAAGTCATCGGCGCCGGGCCGGCTGGCGCGGGGCAGGCCGAGGAGATCGGGGCCGCCGTCGGCATGGGCTGGGTGATGACATCGGTCCGGCAGTTGCGAAAGCATCTCTTCGGCAACGTCATCCTGAGCCGCTTCCCCATCGTCCATCACAGCCAGTACGACCTGTCCTGGCGCACGTGCGAGCCGCGGGCGTGCCAGCGCGCCGATCTCGATCTCGGCGGCGGCCAGCAGCTCCATGTCTACAACGTGCACCTCGGCACCGCGGTGCTCGAGCGCCGTTACCAGGCAACGCGGCTGGCGGCCTTCGTCCACGACCGACGCGTCGCCGGTCCGAAGATCATCCTCGGCGACTTCAACGAGTGGACGCGCGGCCTCGCAACCAAGACCCTCAGCGCGCTGTTCGAGAGCATCGACATCTACGCCCACCTGAAACGCCGGCGCACGTACCCGGGGATCTTTCCCTTCCTCCATCTCGACCACATCTACTACGAAGGACGGGTCGAGGTCCGCGCCGTCGAGTTGACCCGATCGCGTCTGTCGCTCATGGCCTCAGACCACCTCCCTCTCGTCGCCGACCTGCGCATCCGCTTCTAGTCGCCGTCGCTACGAGAGCGACACCACACAAGCAAATTCGACCACGGAGACCCGGAGGCACGGAGACGCACGGAGAAACGAGGGCCATCTTCGCGCTTCGCCCGACGCCAACACGCGAGCACACGGGTAATGAGCCCTTGGTGCGACAGCGGAGAGACGCCCCATGCATCAACCATAAATCTCCTCTCGAGGTGTAGACGTTGGCGGATAGTCCTATGTCAGCGGTCCAGATCGTGCTCAGTCGTGCTCTGATGCTGATCGCGCTGACAACCCCAGAGAGTTCCCGCCGCGCGCGGCGCTATGCGCCGTCGAACAGGGGCCGGCCGCAGGCCGGCCCCGCGCGGGCCTCACGGTTCGGTACGTCTCTCGTGTCCCTCCGCCTCTCCGTGTCTCCGTGTCTCCGCGGTCGAATGCTCTCGACAGTCTCTCGCGGAACTTCCCTCTCATGGATCTCGTCCGTATTGACACGGTGATGTCGTAGTGATATCACTATGACATCTGTTGCGAGGAGGTCGCACATCATGATCCGTGAACGCGAATACACCGCTCTGCCGGGCCTGCCCGTCGCGCTCGGGCTGCTCACGCTCATCGTGCTGGCTGTCCTGGTGATCGTCACCGGCGCGCGCACGCAGTCCCCGCCACTCGTCGTCGGCGGCGGGTTGACGATCGCGCTGTGCATCATCGGGCTGAAAGGCCTCGTCGTGGTGAATCCGAACGAAGCCAAGGTGCTGCAGTTCTTCGGCCGCTACTCGGGGACGATCAAGCACGCCGGACTGCGCTGGGCGAACCCGCTCTATACCAAGAAGAGCATCTCGCAGCGGATCCGCAACTTCGAAAGCGCGCACCTCAAGGTCAACGACAACGAGGGCAATCCGATCGAAATCGCCGCCGTCGTCGTGTGGCGGGTCGTCGACACCGCCGAAGCGGTGTTCGAGGTCGACGACTACAACAACTACGTCAAGGTGCAGACCGAGGCGGCGCTGCGCAACCTGGCGACGAGTTACACCTACGACACGCACGACGAAGCGCAGATGTCGCTGCGCGGCCATACCGCCGCTGTCGCCGAGCACTTGAAGAAGGAGATCCAGGAGCGCCTCACCCGAGCCGGCGTCGAGGCGATGGAGGCGCGGATCAGCCACCTCGCGTACGCACAGGAAATCGCGCAGGCGATGCTGCAGCGCCAGCAGGCCGGCGCCATCATCGCCGCGCGCCAGCGAATCGTCGAGGGCGCGGTCGGGATGGTGGAAATGGCGCTCGAGATGCTCTCGAGGCGAGACATCGTCTCACTCGACAACGAGCGCAAGGCGGCGATGGTGAGCAATCTCCTGGTCGTGCTCTGCGGCGACCGCTCGACCCAGCCGGTCATCAACGCCGGCACGATCTACCAATAGAGTTCGACGGCGTGGCCGAACGAAAACCGTTTCTGCTGCGAATCGATCGCGATGTGCTCGACGCGGTTCAGCGCTGGGCAGACGACGAGCTGCGCAGCCTCAACGGCCAGATCGAGTTTCTGTTGCGGCGGGCGTTGAAGGAGGAGGGTAAGGAGCCGGCGAAGTTGAAGAAGAGAACCTGACGCGGCGGCAGCGCTCAGCTCTCTTCGTATTCGTTCTCTTCGGGCGGGAGCAGTCGGGTCGACGGACGCAGCGCTTCGCGATGATCGAACAGCGGCAGATCCCGCACGTGCAGCGTCAGCGGGCAGCCGGGCCCCTTCTGATCAACGACGACCGTGACCGGGCTGCCTTCCACGCCTTCGCGAAAGCCGACGCGGCAACCGCAGGCGAGGCGCGCGTGGGTGAAGCCTTTCAACATCTGAAGGGATCATACTACAGGAGCGCCTTGATCTCCTGGTCCACCTGCTCCTTCGTGACCGGACCAAAATGCTTCTTGCTGATCTTTCCGTCGCGTCCGATGAAGAACGTGACCGGCACGCCGAAGATCGGACCGTACGCCTGGTCGACATCGTCCTGCATCAGCAGCACGGGGTAGTCCATGCGCTTCTTCGCGGCGTAGGCGCGCAGCGTGTCGGCGGTGTCGTCGATCGAGATGCCGAGGATGACGACGCCGCGATCCTTGTATTCCGCATACGTGTTGACGAGCTCAGGGATCTCCGCCTCGCACGGACCGCACCACGTCGCCCAGAAATTCAGGAGGATGACTTGCCCCTTGTAGTCGGCGAGCCGCACGGATGCGCCGTTCATGTCCTTGACGACGAGATCGAGCTTGGCGGCCTCGCCCTTGCTCGTGGCAGTGCCGGGCGTGGTTGCGGCCGTGGCCGGCACCTCTGACGTGGCCACCCGTCGCGTTCGCGCGGCGCTCATCATCCACGGCACCGTCAGCAGCGCCACAGCGCATGCTGCCGCCCCCGCCGCGATCCATCGACCGGTCATCTGTCGTTGTGCCTGTTCCATGATTCGAAATCCTATCGCACCTGCGTTTTGAGATAGCCGACAACGGGCGCCACATCCGCCGGACCATGCGCCAGCACCACGTAGGTGCGATCGCGGGCGGACCAGACGACCGCTTCGTGGCCGAAGCTGCGGACGATCTGATCCTGATCGGCATGCCGGCGAAGAGCTCGCGGGAGCACGAACAGCGAGAGCGGCTCGCCACGCCACTTGTACAGGATGTGGGCAGTGCTGCCGCTCGTGGTAAGGCAGCGACGAACGCCAAGGAGTTCGAGCTGCGCCGGCGGTGAGCTCGGGGGCACGTCGAGCGTCCAGCCGTACCCGGCGGTCCAGAGCCGCCCCGCCGCCTCCGCATCGACGTGCGTCAGCCGCTCCGGTGCGAGCTGGAAGCAGCGCATGTGATCGAGCGTCAGCTGCGCCGCGACGGCCTCGACGTTCGCGTTCAAGCCGAAGACGAACGCGCCGGCGACAGCGAGTACCAGCGTCGCCGCGAGTGACAGCGGCAGCCACGTGCGCGTCCGCACGCCGAAGAGCGCTGCCCGCCGCACGCGATGCGCCGCGCACCGGGCCCGCAGATGCTCGGACGCACAGGCGCGCACGCCGCTTCGCCGCGCCACCAGCAGCTCGCGCGCGACGCGTTCGCCGGCAACGCGGTTGCGGCACGGCGGGCATCGATCGAGATGCGCGTCAAGTGCCGCGCGGGTCTCGGACGGCGATGCGCCCTCGACGTACTCCGCGAGCAGGGGCTCGAGGTCCTGGCACTTACTCATCGCTCTTACACCACATCCGCCTTCTGCCTTCCCGTTCCGGGTTTGCCGATCGAGTCGTCCACACTGATTGGCTCGGCTGCACTGAGCGCCTCGGCCGCACGAACCTCTGTCGGCGTGCCGCGAGCCGCCGCGAGGCTCTCGAACAGTGCCCGCCGGCCGCGTGAGATTCTCGACATCACCGTGCCAATCGGCACGTCGAGCACGCCGGCAATTTCCGCGTACGTCAGCTCTTCCACGTCCCGCAGCCACACCGCCTGCCGGAAGGTCTCGGGCAGCGCGTCGAGCGCGGCCTGGAGATCGGCGTCGATCGACGCACGCGTCAGCAACTGCTCCGGCGAGAAGTCGCGAGCCGAATCCCCGGCCGCCTGCTCGACGGCGACACTATCGACGTCAATCGGATTGCGCCCGTCGTGTCGGCGCATGTTCCGAAACGTGTTGTGCAGGATCGTGAACAACCAGGCTTTCAGGTTGGTGCCGCGCTCGAACTGCGCCGCCGACCGGAACGCCTTCAAATAGGTGTCCTGCACGAGGTCTTCGGCGTCGGCGGGACGCCGGGTCAACCGCATCGCCGTTCCGTAGAGGCTGTCGATGTACGAGAGCGCCTCGGCCGCAAACGCCGCGTCGTCCACATCCGCCGGCGCGGCGGCGCCAAGCGGCAGGACTGGACCAGCTTCCCGCCGCGGAGCGGACGATTTCGGAGAGCGTCGGCGGAACACCATGTCTCTAAGACTGACGCCCGGAAAGGAGAACACCGCCGGGCCGTCGGTTTATTCCTCTTATTGTACCGAATGCCCGGAATCGGGGACGGCGGCGTTGCCCCGGGGTGACAACGGCGGAGGGTTTGCCGTCGCCGCGTCGCGTTTTCCGCGAGATTTGCGGCCGGGGCACCGGCACATGCCTTGCTGACGCCGGCTCGTCGGGCGTCCCGCACCCGCCAATCCCCATTCCGGGGACACGGGCGTTGCGACAACCGTCTTAGCTACAGTAACATCGGTGACGAGCAGCCCGGGACGCTGACGTCGCCGCGTTCGCGCAGCCGGGCTGCGGCCTTCCGCTGCCGTTTCCGAGGTGAATTTATGCGCACGCGCAATACGCGCGGCACCGTCGCGCCCGTGGCGATCGCCCTCCTGACGATCGGCCTCCTGGGTGGTGCTGTCGAACAGGCTTTCGCGCAGACGCCGTACGTGCCGTATTACGGCAAGAACCGTATCCGGTACAACGACTTCAAGTGGAAGATTTACAACTCCGACCACTTCGAAATCTATTTCTACCCGGACGTCGAGCCGCAACTCGAGCGTGTCACCTCGTACGCGGAGAGCGCGTATCAGCAGGTCAGCTCGGACTTGAAGCACGACCTCGCCTTCAAGGTCCCGCTCGTTCTTTATAAGACCCAGAGTGAGTTCCAGCAGCAGAACATCGAGCCCGGCGAGCTGCCCGAAGGCGTCCTCGCCTTCGCCGAACCGTACCGCGACCGGATGGTGCTGCCGATCGACGAACCCTCCGATGCGCTCTACCGGCTGATCACGCACGAGCTCACGCACATCTTCGAATTCGACATCATTCCCCGCTCGCTGCTCCGCCGCGGTCTCCCGCTGTGGGTCGATGAGGGCCTTTCCGACTACATGACCGGCTACTGGCAGCCGTTCGACCTCATGTCCGTGCGCGACGCGGCGATTGCCGACATCGTCCCGTCGATGAGCGATTTCCAGGGCGTGCAGTTCGCGGACGGCCGGCTGCCGTACAACCTCGGTCACGCGGCGTTCGACTTCATCGAATCGCGGTGGGGCAAGGAAGGCCTGCGGCAGTTCCTGTTCGCGCTTCGCAAGGCAGTCATCGGCGGCGGCGAGAGCGCCTACGAAGAAGCGTTCAAACTGAAGCCCGAAGAATTCGACGAGCAGTTCGAGAAGTATCTGAAGGATCGGTTCAAGCCGTTCCGCGACAAGGAGCGTCCGGTCGACTACGGCCGCGATCTCGCGCCCAAGCGCGGCAAGACGCAGTACACCGTGGTCGTCTCGATCGAGCCCTCCCCGTCCGGCGATCTCATGGCCGTCGCGGCCGGCAACGGCAAGGATCAGGAGCTCGACATCGTCCTCATGTCGACGAAGGACGGCAAGGTCATTCGGAACCTGACCGACGGGTTCAACAAGGACCGCGGCTACGAATACATCTCGACCCCCGGCGGGTTCCGGAACAACGCCGTGTCCTGGATGTCGTGGGCGCCGGCCGGCGACCGCGTCGGCTACTTCGCGCGCACCGAGAAGATGAAGACGCTCATCCTCCAGAACGTCGTGACGAAGAAGATCGAGAAGCGGCTCTTCATCAAGACCGTCGACAGTCCCGAGTCGCCGGACATCAGTCCCGACGGGCGCGAGGTGGCGTTCGCCGGCCTCCGCGGCGCGATCGGCGACCTCTTCATCGTCAACATCGACTCGGGCGAGATTCGCAACGTGACCAACGATCAGTTCGGTGACTACGCGCCGACCTATGCGCCCGACGGCAAGTCGATCATTTATCTCGCGCGCGTCAGCGGCAACGACAAGCTGTTCCGGCTCGACCTCGCGAGCGGCAAGAAGACGCAGCTCACGTTCGGCACGCACGACGACGGCGGCGCGCAGTTCGTCGACGACGACACCATCGTGTTCCCGTCGACGGCGGTGGATCCGAACCAGCCGATCGACCCGGAAGTCGCACGCAACGGGAACATCTACAACATCTGGACGCTGAACCTGAAGAACGGCGAGCTGAAGCAGTACACGGACACGCTCACCGGCAACGTCTCGCCGATTGTCCTGCGCGATCAGAAGCCGGCGAAGATCGCGTTCGTGACCTACTACAAGGGTGAGTACGGGATTCACACGCTGCCGCGCGACGAACCGCTTCACACCGTGGCCAGCGCCGACTTCGGCGCCCCCGGTCCGATCATCGACTTCCAGGCGCCGATCAATCACACCCTGGTTCAGTCGAACATCCATACCAAGGGGACGTTCGAAAAGCTGTTCCTCGAGGGACGGCCTCCCGTGGCCGTCGGCGTCACCAGCGGCGGCGACCTGTTCGGCGGCACCCAGGTGACGTTCACCGACGTGCTCGGCGACAAGCAGTTCAACATGTTCGCCTCGTCGGTGTCGCAGTACCGGACGCTGTCGTTCTCCTATACCAACCTGTCGCGACGGCTGCAGTACGCCATCCAGGCGTATTCGCAGACGCAGTTCTATTACGGGTACGACCCGGGCGCGCTCTACGGCGCGCAGTACGCCTACGTCGATCGTGACCAGGCGATCGCGACGCAGACGGCGCGCGGCGCGACCGCGTACGGCATTTACCCGTTCAACCGCTACGCCCGCGTCGAGTTCTCGGGCGGATTGTTCCAGTTCAACCAGGGATACAACGACGCCGGGCTCCAGCAAGTTGCCGATGAGTACCAGCAGGCAGCAGTACGGACGCACGCTGTTTTCGAACGGCACGATCATGCCGATCGGCGCCACGTTCGTGCAGGAGACCACCGTCTTCCGCGAATACGGACCGCTCGCGGGGAATACCATCCGCGCCGGCTACGAATACGCGCCGTCGGCTGGCAGCCTGCTGTCGCGCCAGACGTTCGACGGCGACGCGCGCTACTACCTGCGGCTGGCGAGCAACGGCGTCCTGGCGTTCCGGGCGCGCGGATACAAGAGCTGGGGCGAGTTCCCGGGGTACCTGTATTTCGGCGGCAACTCGGAACTGCGTGGCTACGATTACCTCGAGTTCCTCGGCAACAAGGCGTTCTTCCTCGACGGCGAGCTGCGCTTCCCGCTGATCGAAGCCGCGCTGACCCCGCTCGGTGTGATTGGAGGCCTGCGTGGCGTCGCGTTCGCCGGCCTCGGCTCCGCCGGCTACGAAGGCCTGCCGATGCAGGTGTACACCCGCGATCCGATTACGGTCACGCCGCTGCTCGGGTTCGAGCCGAATTTCACGACCCAGCAGTACGACCCGATTTACGGGCCGCCGAAGACGATCAACGGGTTCAAGCTGGTCGATGGCCGGGCATCGTACGGGGTCGGCCTCGAGACCTTTGCGCTCGGCTTCCCGATCCACTTCGACTGGTCGTGGCGGACGATGTTCAACAAGGAGTACGAAGACTACTTCTTCGCGTATCAGGGCATCCAGGAGGGCACGACCGGCAGCAAGTGGTTCCGGAAGCCCCAATTCTCGGTCTGGATCGGGTACGATTTTTAATCGCTCGGGGTGTCGGGTTTTCGAACCCCGACACCCCGACATCGAGCCCCAGACTGCCGTGTCCAAGCGTCGCTGCACCGACATCGTGGCTCTCCTCGCCGAGTTCGTGGAGCACCATTTACCGCCGGAGATTCACGCCGATTTGGAGCGACACCTCACCGCCTGTCCGCGCTGCATCACGCAGCTGAAGACCTACCAGTCGACCGTTTCGCTGCTTCACTCCATTCGCGAGGAGGATCTGCCGAAGGAGCTGCGCTGCACGCTCAAGGCCTTCGTCGACCGCAACTGCGGCAATTGATGACCGCCAAGACACCGTCCGAGTCCCAGACGGAGATGGTGCAGGTCGTCCTCCCGAACGACGCCAACCCGCTCGGATTCATTCTCGGCGGCACGGTGATGCACCTCATCGACATCGCCGGCGCCATCGCCTGCCATCGCCACACCCGCAGCCTCCTCGTGACCGCCGCGGTCGACGGGCTCCAGTTCCTCCATCCGATCAAGGTCGGCGACCTGATCATCCTGCGTGCGCGGGTCACCGCAGTGTGGAGCACGTCGCTCGAAGTCGAAGTGGAGGTTTTTTCGGAGGAGACGCTGACCGGGCTCAGGAAGATGACGAGCCTCGCGTATCTCACCTTCGTCGCGGTCGACCGCGACAGTCATCGCCTGGCGGTGCCCGGCCTCATCCTGGAGAGCGCGGACGACGAGCGCCGCGCGAAGGAGGCGGAAGTCAGGCGCGCCCAGCGGCTGGCTGCGCGCAAGGCGCTCGAGAGCCGTCCCGATCAGCGGGTGTAGAGCTCGGTCGGAAGCCCGTCGTACATCTCGTCGATGCGCAGCACCTGCGACCGGCGCGAGTAGCTTCCGAGCTCGTACTCCTCGCTCATGATCAGCGCCTTGACCGGCCTCGTCGGACAGACCTCGGCGCACAATCCACAGAAACTGCAGCGCGACAGGTTGAAGTCGAAGTAGTCGAGCACCTTGATCTTCTGCCCCGGCTCGCGGTGGCCGCCGAGCGCGATCAGGTCGTCCGGGCACACACGTGCGCACTGGTCGCAGACGATGCAGGTCTGCGCACCGGTGGCCGGCTCCACCTGGAGCCGGAGGACGCCACGGAACCGTGGTGAGACCGGCCGGCGCTCCGCGGGATACTGAAACGTGAAGGCTGGCTGGGGCGTGTACTTGAGGGTGAGCCAGAGCCCCTTCAGGATGTCGACCAGGAAGAACGAGCGGAGCAGGTCGCGAATGCGCTGCACGGCGTCAGCGCTCCGGCCGCACGGCGGTGTCGACGAGCGTCGCCTCGACGTCGCCGACGCGAATGACGCGCTCCTTGCGCAGCACCGTGTTCTCGCGGCGAATCTTGTCCTGCAGCCGCATCAACCCGTAGAGCAACGCTTCCGGCCGCGGCGGACAGCCGGACACGTAAACGTCCACGGGCACGATTTTGTCGACCCCCTGGAGGACGCTGTAGGTGGGGAACGGGCCGCCGGCGTTCGAGCAGCTGCCCATCGAGATCACCCATTTGGGTTCCGGCATCTGGTCGTACAACCGGCGCAGCACGGGAGCCATCTTCTTGGTCACGGTGCCGGCGACAATCAGGAGATCCGATTGCCGCGGCGAGGCGCGAAAGACCTCCGCGCCGAACCTCGAGATGTCGAAGCGCGAGGCGGATGCCGCCATCATCTCGATCGCGCAGCACGCCAGGCCGAACCCCATCGGCCAGAGCGACGACTGACGCGCCCAGTTGAGCACCTTGTCGACGTTGGTGGTGATGAAGTTGTCGTCGAACTTGTGCTCGAGGAGACCCATGGTGGTTCACTGCAAGTGACGAGTAACCAGTAGCCAGTAACCAGTAGCCAGTCAGCCAGCAGCCAGTAGCCAGTAACGAGTCGTTACGACTGGAAACTGGTTACTGGCGACTGGAGACTACTTGAGAAAATAATTCGCATTCACCGGAATGAAGCTCTTCCACTTTTCCGGCGTCTCGTCGAGCGCAAAGATCGCTTCGACCGGGCACGCCGGGACGCAGGCGCCGCAGTCGATGCACTCGTCGGGATGGATGTACAGCATTTCGGCCGCGGCAAATTCCGGCTCGTCCTTCCTCGGGTGAATGCAGTCGACAGGACACACATCCACACAGGCGCTGTCCTTGGTGCCGATGCAGGGTTCACAAATGATATAAGCCACGGTCTGTTCTCTCCTCCTGAACCAAAGTTGCGGTCGGCTTCGTGGCCGGCCCGCGTTATCGCTAGGCCACGGACACGGCGGCGAGATGTCCGAGGCGCAGTGAGATCGAGCGCGCGAGCTCCATCGCCGCCGGGGGATGCTCGTTGACGAATGGCGCTTCGTCGGCGGCGTGGGTGAACACGCCGACGCGCGCGACGTGCCGGCCGGTGTAGTCGTAGACCGGCGCGCAGGTGCAGAGCAGGCGCTGAATGTGCTGCGGCACCGGGACGCCGAAGCGCACGGCAATCCGCTCGGTGTTCACCGCGTCGCGCGGCTGCTCGAGTTTCAGGCAGCTCAAACGCCGCTTGGCCGAGGCATCGACATACATCGCGCAGTGCACCGGCATCTCCCGCCCGTGCGTCGTGTGCATGCCGACTTCGTCCGGCCCGCCGCTCCACAGGTACGTCACCTCGCTCGCACCGGGCACCGCGATGAAGGCGCGGAGTCCGGTCCGCAGCACGTATTCACGCAGCACCGGGTACGCGTGCAGCCGCAGTTCGGATCGGCCGAGGAGGCGGAAGCTCAAGTCCAGCATCTTCAGCGTCAGGCTGTAGCGCAGCGTCTCTTCGTCCTGGCGCACGAAGCCGCGGCGCTTGAGGACGGCGAGCAGGCGATGCACCGTCGGCGCGGGCTGGCGGAGCACCCGTGCCAGGTCGGTGACGCTCGAACCGCGCTGCGAGGACGCGAGCGCCTCGCAGATGTCGAGCGCCTTTTCAAGCGACGTGTGCCTGCCGGATCGATCGGAGGATCGCGGCGGCAATGGCTCAGGTGCGTCTGACATGATTCCACTATGCGGAACGCGGTTCCACTTCCATTGATACTATACCTCGACGGCCCCGATTCGCGGCGCGAGGCGCACAATAGGGTCAAGCTCGGATCCCGGTGGCGGGCCCGGCTTTGACCCATGGGCGCCGCTATAATGACCCCTCCACCGACGTCGGTTGGATAGCCCGTGTTGAAATCTCCTCACCTCCGTTGCCTGCTCGTGGCGCTGTCGTGCGTCGCCGCGGCGTCGCGGGCGGGAGCGCAGGTCCTCCCTGAAAATCCGATCCGGTCGCCCGACGGCCGGCTCGTCGTCAGCGCCGAACTGGTCGGCACCTTTGGCAGCCAGGACGACATCGCCTTCTTCAATTACACCGATTACGAACACAACGCGCTGCGCATGTTCCGCATCGGGACGGCGGGCGTGTGGAGGCCAACGTCGTGGCTGGCACTCGCCGGTGAAGTGCGATCGGAGGATCTCGACCACCCTGGCGTCTACGCCGCGTACGCGCGCATCAAGCCGTGGCAGAACCGCGGACTGACCATCGACGTCGGGCGCATTCCTCCGACCTTCGGCGCCTTCGGCCGGCGCGCATACACGACCGACAATCCCGTCATCGGCTACCCGCTCGCGTACCAGTACCTGACGTCGCTGCGAACGGACGCGGTGCCAGCGGTCGCTGACGACCTGCTGCGGATGCGGGCGCGGGGGTGGCGCTCGAGCTTTCCGATTGGAGAACAGGCGCCGGGCCCGGGTGTGCCGCTCATCAGCGGCTTCCGCTTCGACACCGGCGTCCAGGTGGGATGGCAGGGCGGGCCGCTCCAGGTCACGGGCGCGGTCACCCAGGGCACGCTGTCGAACCCGCGGTTCGTGGATGACAACGCCGGAAAGCAGATTTCCGGCCGGGTCAGCGTGAGGCCGGCGGTCGGGCTCGTGATCGGCGTCTCCGGCGCCAGCGGAGCATGGCTGGCGCGGAGCGTGCCCGTCAGCGCCGCGCCACAGCAGCGCGCGTTCGGCGCCGACATCGAATACTCGAGAGATCACTGGATTGTCCGCGGCGAAATGGTCTTCAGCCGCTTTGGCGTGGCACTGCCGCTGGCGCCGTCGAACGCACAAGCGGTCGACGCATTCGGCCGCTGGATCGAAGGACGCTACCGGATCACGCCGCGGATTTTCCTCGCCGGGCGCGCCGACCGCCTCGGCTTCTCAGAACTTCAAGGTAGCGCCGTGGGGAGCGCTCCGCTGCCGTGGGATGCGCCGGTGACCCGTATCGAAACCGGCGGCGGCTACTACCTGCAGCGCAACCTTGTCGTCCGGGCGACGGTCCAGGCGAACAGGCGCACCGCCGGCCGGGTGCTCAACCGCACTTACGTCTCGGCGCAAATCGCTTACTGGTTCTGATGATCACCGCACGAACCACCGCCTCTCTCGCCAGCGTCATCGCGCTCGTCGTGTGTGAGTCGCTCGTCGTCCCCGCGCGGGCCAGCGCTCCGGCGCCGACCGGCTCGATCAGAGGCCGGGTCGTCGTGCCGCAGGCCTCGGTGCAGCTGCCGCCGCGGTCCGTCGTGACTGAGGTCGGCATGGGAGGTCTCCACATCCCGGTCGACCGCCGGAGCGTCGTGTACCTCGATCCGGCGCCGCGCGCCGCCTTCGACACACGCGACGAGCCAATGGCACGGATGGATCAGCGCAACGAGACGTTCGTGCCGCACGTACTCGCGATCGTGGCCGGCACGACGGTCGACTTTCCGAACAGCGATCACACGTACCACAACGTGTTCTCGCTCTCGAAGACCAAGTCGTTCGACCTCGGGCGCTACGCGGTGGGACGATCGAAGACCATTCGGTTCGATCGTCCGGGGATCGTCCGCGTCTTCTGCGACATCCATTCGCACATGAGCGCGTTCATCCTCGTGTTTGCGCACCGCTACTTCGCCGTCACCGACGAAGAAGGGCGATACCGGATCGACAGCGTGCCGCCGGGCACCTACACCGTCATGACGTGGAACGAATCCACGCCGCTCGACTCCGCGCGCGTCGCCATTCCCGACTCCGGCGGCGAAGTCGAGCACAACGTCATGCTCGGCCGTCGATGACTCTGTTCTCGTCGCTCACCAACCGGATCTTCTTCGCCTCCGCACTGCTGGCCGTCCTGACCATCGGCGTGGCCGTGTACCGCGTGAATGTCGCCGTCACGGCGCAGGCCGAGAGCGAGCTGCGTCGCGGGGTCGAGGAAGCGGGCACGCTGCTCGAAGAGTACCGCAGCACGCTGTTCGAACACTTCACCCGCGAGGCCCGCCTCATTGCCGACGTGACCAATCTGAAGGCGGCAATGGATACGAAGGACCCGGATACCGTCCAGCCCATTGCGGAGGAGTATCAGCACCGGATTGAATCCGACCTGTTCCTGGTGACCGGGCCGACGGGACAAGTCCTCGCCCGCGCCGGGCGGCTGCAGATGCCGGCCGACAATGCGGCCGAGAACGAGGCGATTCGCCGCGCCTGCACCGGAAAGGAGGCGCTTTCGCTGTGGACGCACTCGGGTGGGATCGTCCAGGTTGCCACCGTCCCAAGCTTCCTCGCCGGCGAGCTGATGGGCACAGTCAGCGTCGGCTTCAGCCTCGACCAGGAGGCTGCGGCACGCTTCAAGGCGCTGACCAACAGCGAAGTGGCGATCGCGTACGGCGACAGGATTCAGGCATCGACGCTGCCGAGTGAGTTCGACGCGGACCTGGCGCGCGTGGTCGGCTCCGTGGGCGTGGGGACGATCCGTCTCGGCGACAGCGAGTACGTGCTCGTCAGCCGCAAGCTGCCCTTCAGCCCGATCGCTGCGGCGGCGGCCGATCGCGCCGCCGCGATGCTCCCGACCGCACTCATCCTTCGCTCACGCACCGACCGGCTGCGCTTTCTCAACATCGTGCACCGCGAGCTTGCCGGCACCGCGTTTCTCGCCGTGCTTGCGGCGACGCTCCTCAGCTACGCGGTGGCGAGGACCGTCACCCGCCCGCTCGGCGCGATCACGGCAACGATGCGGGAGATGGCCGCCACCGGTGACCTGACGCGGAAGATCACGCTCTCGGCCAATGCCCGCTGGGACGACGAGGACGCACGGCTGCTGGCGGCGACGTTCAACTCGATGACCCAGTCAATCGCCAGGTTCCAGCGTGAAGCCGCACAGCGCGAACGGCTGTCCTCACTCGGGCGTCTGTCGACCATCGTGGCGCATGAAATCAGGAATCCCCTGATGATCATCAAGGCGGCGCTGCGCCCGCTCAAGCGAGAGCCGGTCGCGGCCGACCAGGTGCGCTCCGCGGTCGCGGATATCGACGAAGAGGTCTCGCGGCTGAACCGGCTTGTCTCTGACGTGCTCGATTTCGCCAGGCCGATCACGTTCGACCTGGCCCCGGTCGACGTCAACGCCCTCTGCCGGGATGCGGCGCGCGCGGTGAATGCCACCGAGGGAGCGCCGGTCGCGGTGACGCTCGAGCTCGACCCGGAGCTGACGCCGATCGTCACCGATGGTGAGCGTGTCCGGCTGGCCCTGGTCAACATCTTGACGAACGCGCGCCACGCCGTGCTCGCCCAGCCAGCGCCTTCAGGCGCGACCGGGTCGATACGGCTGATGACGACCCGGACGGCGGCCGGGCGTGTCGTCATCGAGGCTCGCGACAAGGGAGTCGGGATCAATCCTGACGATCTCGCCAGAGTCTTCGACCCATACTTCACGACCCGGCGGACCGGCACCGGACTCGGTCTGGCGATTTCGAAGAACATCGTCGAGGGCCTTGGCGGCACGATCACTGTTTCGAGCCGGCCCGGGGTGGGCACGGACGTAAGAATCGAGCTCCCGGGTGCGAGCGCGGAGGCAAGCGTCAGTTCTGACCGTCCGCATCAGGAAGTGACGATGGTATCTGGTGGCAAGCCACTCGGCGGAGTACGCTGGAAGACGATGACGACAGGCTCAATTCTGCTGGTAGATGACGAAGCAAAGATTCTGAGCGCCCTCGCTGCCGCGCTTCGCAGCGAGGGGCACGAGGTGGTTGCGACCGGCAACGCGCGCGAAGCGCAGCGGCTCCTTGGCCAGCGGCTGTTCGACGTGCTCGTGGTCGACAACCTGATGCCGGAGCTGACCGGAACGGATTTGATCCGCGAGCTGGTCGCTTCGACGGCCCCGGGTGACCGGCCGCAGATTCTGATGATGACGGCGCACGCGACCGTGGAGAACGCGATCGAGGCGATGAAGCTTGGCGCGCTCGACTACCTGCAGAAGCCGTTCGAGATCGACGAGCTGCTCGTGCTGGTGAGCCGCGCGCTCGAGCATCAGCGTCTCAGCACCGAGCACCGGTATCTCATCAGCGAGCGCGATGCCGAATTCAATCACTACGGCATCGTCGGGCGGAGCCGCCGCATGCAGGACGTGATCAACACCGCGCAGCTGGTGGCCAAGTCCAAGAGCACGATTCTCATCACCGGCGAGACCGGCACCGGCAAGGAGATGGTCGCGAGGGCCATCCACTTTCACAGCGCTCAGCGCGAGATGCCGCTCATCAAGGTGAATTGCGCCGCGATTCCGGAAACGCTGCTCGAGTCCGAGCTGTTCGGGCATACGCGAGGCGCATTCACCGGTGCGGCGACGAACAAGAAGGGAAAGTTCGCGCTCGCCGACGGCGGCACGATCTTCCTCGACGAGATCGGGACGATGAGCCCGGCGCTCCAGGCGAAGCTCCTTCGCGTGCTGCAGGAACGCGAGTTCGAGCCGCTCGGATCGGAACGCACGCAGAAAGTCGATGTGCGCGTCATCGCCGCGACCAATCGCGACCTCCGTCAGATGGTGTCCGACGGCAGATTCCAGGAGGATCTGTACTATCGCCTGAACGTCATTCCGATCCACATCCCGCCGCTGCGCGAGCGGCGCGAAGACATCCCGGTGCTCGTCGAGCACTTCATCGCCAAACACTCGCAGCGCGCCGGCAAGCGGATCGACGGGCTCGAACCCGGCGTCATCGAGGCCTTGCAGTCTGCCGACTGGCCCGGCAACGTCCGGGAGCTCGAAAACACCGTCGAACGCGCGGTCGTGCTCTCGCCCACGCGTACGATCGGACCAGACGTTGTCCGCATCCTCGGTGTCAGCAGTGCGAGCGCGGCAGGACTCCCCTCTCTCAACCTGCGGCAGAATCTGGACTGGGCCGAGCGCGAAACCGTCCGTCGCGCGCTCGACAGTTCGGGCGGCGTGAAGAAGGATGCCGCGGAAGTCATGGGCATCAGTCAGCGCGCGCTCAGCTACTACCTGGCGAAACACAGGGTCGAATAGGTTGGACGTGCCACTTACAGCCGGCGACACCGCGCCCGCACGTCGATGCGGAGCTGCTTACGTCCCATGTAACGCCTTACGCCACCGGTAACATCGGTTCCGATAACCTCCTGTTTTTGCTTTCACTTCGGGTCGCACGACCCGGCATCCACCTTGCGTTTGAGGACGTCACGATGAAGTGTTTTCGGATTCTGTTCCTGATCGCGGCCACCATGTTCCCGGTAGCCGCCACGGCGCAGACGACGGTCACCGCTACGCCAGCCACCCCACCCGCCGAGGCCGACCCCGACGCACGTGTCGACGCGCTTCAACCCGATTTCGACCTTGCCGCGTTGCCGACGACGCTCCGGATGCCGGTGCACAAGCTGGCGTTCCGGGTCACGCACCGGTTCAACCGGCCACTGGGCGAGGGGGACTTCGGGGATCTCGCGTCGGACTTCTTCGGCTTCGATTCGGGGGCGCAGATTGGACTCGAGCTGCGGTATGGCCTCGCCCGCGGCACGCAGATCGGGATTCATCGAACGAGCGACAGGACGATCGAGCTGTTCGGCCAGCACAACTTCTGGTCGCAGCGGAATGACAAGCCATTGGGGCTCGATGCGATGGCGACGCTCGAGGGCGGGAACAACCTGCGCGAGGGCTACAAGAGTGCTCTCGGCATCGTGGCCTCGCGCAACGTCGGGCGCTGGGCGGCTCTGTACGCAGAGCCGTTTTATGTCGTGAACAGCAACCCTGCGGCCGACCAGGGTTCCGATAACAACACGCTGATGGTGGGATTTGGCGGCAGGCTCCGCATCCGTCCTGCAACCTACCTGGTCGGAGAGATCACGCCTCGGCTCACGGGGTTCGAGCCGGGTGTGAATCAAATGAGCTTCGGCCTGGAGGGGCGTGCGGGCGGGCACCTGTTCCAGCTGAATATTTCGAACGGGTTCGGGACGACGCTGGGGCAGATAGCCGACGGCGGCTTCACGAACGACAACTGGTTCATCGGATTCAACATCGCGCGCAAGTTCTTCTGAGGCGCGCGATCGGGAGGAAGTCGTGGTTGTGAGAACTCGGACGGTATCGGCATTCATCGTCGCGGCGGGCGCGGCAATCGTGATGGCAGCATGCGGCGGCAGCAGTTCGCCGACGTCGCCGTCGGGAGGCGGCGGCAGCAGCAGCCCGGGCGCCAGCGGCGCGACCATCACCATCGGCAGCAACGGCGCCGTCAGCCCGGCACAGGTGACGATCAGCGTCGGCCAGAGCGTCACCTTCGTCAACAACGATTCGCGCTCGCACGAGATCGCGTCCAATCCGCATCCGGCGCACACGGACTGCCCGTCGACGAATGCACTGGGCACCATCTCGGCCGGACAGACGAAGCTCACGAACGCATACACGGTCGCGCGGTCGTGCGGCTTCCACGATCACCTCAACCCCGAGAACGCCGCGCTGCAGGGAACCATCGTCATCCAGTAGCCTTCGGCGGCTCGGACAGCGTCGCTCGGCCGCAATGGCATAACCTAATGCCATGTGGATCCGAGCGGCAGCTGTCCTGCCCTGCCTCCTTTTCGCGTCGTGCGGCGGATCGTCGGCCACGACCCCAACCCCGACGCCGTCCAACCCGAATACCTTCACCATTACCGCCGCCGGCGTGAGCCCGAAGGAGTACACCGTGGCTCCCGGCACACGGGTGCTGTTCGTGAACAACGACAGCCGGCGACACGACATGGCTTCGGACCCGCATCCTGAACACAGCGACTGCCGGGAACTCGAACCGATAGGCGGGCTGAGCCCCGGTCAAAGCCGCGAGACCGCGAATCTGAATACGGTGAAGACGTGCGGCTTCCACGATCACGACAGTCCTGACAATGCGTCGCTGAAGGGGCGCATCATCATTCGATGAAAAGCCTGTCCGCCTCGAGACTCGTCACGTTCCGCCTCGAGACTCGTCACTTCCGCCTCGAGACTCGTCACTTCCGCCTCGAGACTCGTCACTTCCGCCACGGTCGTCACTTCCGCCTCGAGACGTCCTGCTCGAGACGTAGCTCCGCCTTTAGGCGGAAGGCTCGGCGCCGCGGGGCCTACGGGTTCAGGTCGACCCAGACCGTCTTGACCTGGGTGTAGTGTTCGAGCGCGTGGGCGCTCATCTCGCGGCCGAAGCCGCTTTGTTTGTAGCCGCCAAACGGCGCTGCGGTGTCGTACACGTTGTAGGTATTGATCCACACCGTTCCAGCCTGGAGCTTGCGTGCGACGTAGTGCGCCTTCTTGATGTCGCGCGTCCAGACCCCTGCGGCCAGGCCGTACGGGCTGTCGTTCGCGCGCGCGATCGCTTCGTCGACGTCCGCGAACTCGATCGCGGCCAGCACCGGTCCAAAAATCTCTTCGCGCGAAATCGTCATCGACGGCTGCACGTCAGCAAACACCGTCGGCTGCACGAAGAAGCCTTTGCCGGTGCCGATGTCGGTGCGCAGTCCCCCGGCGACGAAGGTCGCACCTTCCTGTTTGCCTGAGTCGATATACCGCAGCACCGTCTCCATCTGCTTACGAGACGATACCGCCCCAAAACGCGTCTTGGGATCCAGCGGATCGCCAGGAACGATCTTCTTCGCCCGCGCCGCCAGCTTGTCGATGAACTCGTCCTTGATCGCCCGGTCGACGAGCAACCGCGACCCGGCGGCACAGACTTCTCCCTTGCCGTAGAAAATGCCGATCGTCGCTCCCCGCACCGCCGCCTCGATGTCGGCATCGGCGAGGACGATGTTGGGGGACTTGCCGCCGAGCTCGAGCGTGATTCTCTTGAGCGTGTCTGCGGCGCCGCGCATGATGCCTTTGCCCGGTCGACGGTGTCGCCGGTGAATGCAATCTTGTCGATGCCGGGATGCTCCACAATCGCCTGTCCGAGGCTGGCGCCAGGGCCGGTGAGAACGTTGAGCACGCCGGGCGGCAGCCCCACCTCGAGCGCGATTTCTCCAAGTGCGAGTGCGGTCAGCGGAGTCTGGCTCGCCGGCTTCAGGATCACCGTATTGCCGCAGGCCAGCGCCGGCGCCACCTTCCACGCCGCCAGCAGCAGTGGAAAGTTCCACGGGAACGATTGCGGCGACGACGCCGATCGGCTCACGCAGCGTATAGGTGAGGTGATTTCCCTTGACCGGGATCGTCTCCCCCATCACCTTGTCCGACCAGCCCCCGTAGTATTCGAAGCACTCGGCGGCCGCCGGGATCTCGATGTGCCGCGATTCGGAAATTGGTTTGCCGTTGTGCACGGTCTCGAGCCGTGCGACTTCGTCCGCGCGCTCGATCAGCCGCTCACCGAGCTTTCGCACCAGCCGCCCGCGCTCGCGCGCCGACATGGCGCTCCACGGCCCGGCGAGTGCCGCCCGCGCGGCGCTCACCGCGGCATCGAGGTCCTCACGCCCCGCGCACGCCACCGCAGTGACGATCTCCTCCGTCGCCGGGTTGACGACATCCATCGTCTGCCCCGACGCCGCATCGCGCCATTCGTTATCGATCAACAGCTTGTTCTGCATTGGTTCAGCTTCAGCTATCAGACGTCAGCTCTCAGCTATCAGTCTCCGCGCGCGCTCTTCCGCCTGAAGGCGGAAGCTACGGTTCTCCGGCACTCCGGCGCTCTCATGACTTCCGCCTAAAGGCGGAAGCTACGGTTGCTCTCAGACTTCAGCCATCAGCTCTCAGAATTCCCAGTCCCGAACCTCCGAATCCCGAGTCCGTCCGAGTCCCGAGTCCCGAGTCCCGAATCCCGAGTCCCGAATCCCGAGTCCCGAGTCCCGAGTCCCGAATCCCGAATCCCGAATCCCGAGTCCCGAGTCCCGAGTCCCGAGTCCCGTTCTTACGCCTCGGTCCTGACGTACTCGAAGTCGATCGGCTGGCGGTTGATGCCGCGCACCGGGGGAGCGATGTAGTTGGCGAACTTGCCCGGCTCGTACACCGGCGTCGCCATGATGCTGAGCAGGTACTCGCGATCCGACGGCGCGGGCAGCCACTCGTTCTTGCGGCGCGCCCACTCGGCATCCGACAAGGGTGCCCCGGACGGGTCGAAATGCATCGACGAGAACATGCCGATGCCGCGGTTGAACTTGCGATCCGGCAATCGCAGGCGGTCGGACATGCCGTGCCGTTCGAAGATCTTGTTCCAGCGCTGAACGCCCGCCTCACAGTCGCCGACATACCAGTCGCGGAGCACTTCGTTCATCGCCGTGCGCATCGGGATGGCTTTCCGCGACAGGCCGCCGCTGTCCGGCACGTCGAGCTCGTAGTACGCCTCGGTGACGTGGTGATCGCTCCACTTCTCTTCCTGTGCACGGCCCTTCAGGCCGTTGCCGAAATACGAAGCGGCATTGGTCGAGATCTCGTTGCCGTGCAGGTCCAGGCTGAGGCTGAACCACAGGTTGATGAACTTCTGGATCGTCGGCAGGTCGATGCCGCCGAGCCTGCGCACGTCTTCGGAATAGCCCGGCCTGCGCGAGCAGCTGGCAGGTGCGTTCGACGATGCGGGCGATCCCGGTCTCGCCGACGAACATGTGATGCGCCTCTTCCGTCAGCATGAAGCGCGTCGTGCGCGAAAGCGGATCGAGGGAGCTTTCAGAAAGCGACAGCAGCTGCGACTTGCCGTCGCGATCGGTGAACATGGTGAACATGAAGAAGTCGAGCCAGTTCTCGATCGGCTCGTTGAACGCGTCGAGAATGCGCGGCTTGTCCCGGTTCCCGCTCTGGCGCGCGAGCAGCTCCTCGGCCTCGTCGCGGCCGTCACGCCCGAAGTACGAGTGCAGCAGGTAGACCATCGCCCAGAGATGGCGTCCCTCCTCGACGTTCACCTGGAACAGGTTTCGAAGGTCGTACATGCTCGGGACAGCGCTGCCCCAGCCACCGCTGCTGTTCGACGCTTGCCGGCTCGGTGTCCCCCTGCGTCACGATCAGGCGACGCAGCTGGTTGCGGAATTCGCCGGGCACTTCCTGCCACACAGGCTGGCCGAGGAAGTCGCCAAATCCGATCCGCCGATCGTGGACCGGATCCGCAAGGAAAATCCCCCAGCGATACTCCGGCAGCTTCACATATTCGAAGTGCGCCCACCCGGACGGATCGACGCTGACGGCTGTGCGCACGTATACCTGGTGATAGTCCTGGAAGCCCTGCGGGCCCATGTCCTTCCACCACTGGATGTACTGCGGTTGCCAGTGCTCGAGCGCACGCTGCAGCCGCTTGTTGCCGGAGAGACCGACGTTGTTGGGGATCTTCTCGGCCGAGATCATCGTGGCCTCGCTTCCGAAGTTCGCACCTGTCAGCTGTCAGCATTCAGCTATCAGCTCTCAGTGCTGACAGCGTGCTCCGAGTCTGACAGTTGAGATCCGAACTTTGCTAGCTCATTGCTGATGGCTGACAACTAGTTCGCTGGTTCTGCCAGCTCATTGGTGACAACTGATTGCTAGTTGCTGAGAACTGATTGCCAAGAACCGATTGCTGATCTGCTGACAATCGATCTTGCTGAGAACTGATTGCTGAGAACTGACTGCTGACAGCTGAGAGCTGTCTTCATACCCGCTTGTAGTCGAACTCCGGCCGGCCTTGTGAACCGTACGCGGTCAGGGCGCCCTTCTCTCCCACCGCGTTCGGCCGCTGGAAAATCCAGTTCTGCCATGCGGTGAGCCGGCCGAAGATCTTCGTTTCCATCGTTTCGGGACCGGCAAATCTCAAGTTCGCTTCCATGCCCGTGAGGGCGTCGGGAGAAAACGCGGCACGGCTCTCGACCGCGAGCCTGACCTCGTCGTCCCAGTCGAGCTCGTCGGGAGCGAACGTCACGAGACCGGCGTCCGCCGCCGCGCGCGCATCGAAGGGTTCTCCCTCGCCGAGCAGTTCGGCGACCCGATCCGGATCGCCAAGGAATCGCGACTGCAGCCGCGTGAGCCCGTTGCTCATCGTCAGCGGCCCGGCATTCATCCCGGACAGCGCAACTTCGTTCGGACGATCGGGATCGTCGAGCATGTACGACCGGTCACACGCGAGCACCAGCTCGAAAAGCGTGCCCGCAAAGCAGCTGCCCGGCTCGATCGTCGCGAAGAACGTACGCGAGGTCAGATCCATGCGCTTCAGCGTGCGCTTGATGAAATGCACAATCTCGCGAACGAGCCAGTGGTCCGCATGCGCAAGGAGGACCTGGTCGAGGGCGAGGACGCTCGCCGCAGCGCCCTCGGACTTCACCACGACGGTCCCGATCAGTGGCTCGTCCAGCCGCAGCCGCAGCAACGCATCGTCGAGCTCGCGGAACGCGCGCAGCGGCCAGAAGCTGGTCTCCGGCGGCGAGGATGGCTTCAGGAGTAGAACGGCTCCCGGCCTCGGGCCCTCGAATCGTGAGCGTCGCGACCCGCTTGTCGCGGTCGAGGTCGAGCAGGACGGTCGAGTAATGGACGGCGTTCGGCGTCACTTGCGGGTCCAGAGGTCCAAGTCGAATGCCGTGCCCCTCTGCAGGGCGGTCGGAGCCGTCCGCCAGTGCACGGGCACGCTTCGCGACCCGGTCCTTGAACTGACTGGTTGGATGCACCGCGTCGACCAGGCGCCATTCGACCGCGCGCTTTCCCTTGATCCCTTCGGCGACGGTCGCGAAGAAATCCGCCAGGTCTCGCCGGACCTTGCGCTTGTCGACGACGCGGGTCAGGCCGCCGGTCCCCGGCAGGACTCCGAGCAGAGGAGTCTCTGGCAGGCTCACCGCGGAGTTCCCGTCGTCGACCAGAAGAATCTCGTCGCAGGCGAGGGCGAGCTCGTAGCCGCCACCGGCGCAGATGCCGTTGAGCGCGGCGATGAACTTGAGACCGGAGTGCTCGCTCGCGTCCTCGATCGCCAGCCTCGTCTCGTTGGTGAACTTGCAGAAGTTCACCTTCCAGCGCGTGCGTGGACCCGCGCAGCATGAAGATGTTCGCGCCGGCGCAGAAGACACGCTCTTTGAGACTGGTGATCACGACGGCGTGGACTTCCGGATGCTCGAACCGGATGCGCTGCAGCGCATCGGCGAGTTCGATGTCCACGCCGAGATCGTACGAGTTCAGCTTGAGGCGGTAATCAGGCGAGAGGCCCGCGTCCTCCTGCACATCCATCGACAGGGTGGCGATGGAGCCGTCGAACGTCAGCTTCCAGTGGCGGTATCGCTCGGGTGCCGTTTCGAACGAAACGTGCGGATCGTGGTGTGCGACCGTGTCCACGCCGCAAGCGTACGCCTGCGGGCGGCCCGCGCGCAACTGCGGCGCGGGCAGGAGGGTCAGGCCAGCCGGTGGACGCTCAGGGCGGTCCTACCGGCCTGCCCGGGTCAGTACTCGTCTTCGTTGCCCCACCAGGTGTCGCTGGTAGACGCACGCCGTCGGATTGGACCGCGACGACCACGGCGCGGATGGAGTCGAGAGCCGCTGCTGGATCTGGGCGCGCAACCATCCGATGTGCATCGGGTTCGGCGGCCCGGAGCGCTTTCCAGTCCGACTCCGGAAGTTCGAGGGTCAGCGTGCGGGTAGCCTTGGCTTCAGCGTCGATCATGCTCCCATGATACGAACGCGCGAGTTGAGGTGTCGTGCAGAAGTTTCAGATGTAATCAATGCAGAAGCGAGATGGACGGATCCATGTAGACCGCGCATGGCATCCATGCGGGAAACGGATAGAGCACCGGCGCGCGCAACGTCGAGCTAGTCGCCAACGGTACGTTCACCGTCACTCGCGCCGTCTGCCCGGGTTTCAACACCAGCATCTCGATTCCGGGTTCCAGGAAGGTCTTCAACTTCTCGGGTGTGCCGGTGAGCAGCGGGAAGGTTCCGTAGTGCATCGGCACCACCTGTTTCAGGCCGAGCATCTTCGCTGCGCGGGCGGCGCCGGCAGGGCCCATGGTGAAGTGGTCGCCGATCGGCAGGAATCCGATTCGCGGGGCATGCATCTCCGAGATGAGCCGCATGTCGCCGAACACCGCCGTGTCGCCGGCGAAGTAGAACGCTTCCTTGTCCTCGGTGCGGACGACGAAGCCGGCAGGCTCTCCGAGATACACGGTCGCATCGTTCTCGACCACGCTGCTGGTGTGGATGGCCGGCACCATCGTGACCTCCAGGCCCGCGATCTCGATCGTCCCGCCGATGCCCATCCCGTTGACCTGCTGGAGGCCCTTCCTCTCACACCACAGCGCCAGTTCGTACACCGCGACGATCGGCGCGCCGGTCGAGCGCGACACCGCGACGACGTCGCCGGTATGGTCGGAGTGTCCGTGCGACAGCAGGATCAAATCTGCCTTGGTGATCCGCTTCATGTCCGGCGGACACATCGGGTTCTGTTCGAGCCACGGATCGGTCACGATCCGCTTGCCGCCGGGCGTCGTGATGACAAATGTCGAATGCCCGTACCACGTGAACGAGAGACGTCCTGGAGCCATGTCCCTGATTGTACGAGCCATCGCGGCCACCGCCTAGCCATGGCCGGGCTTTGGTTCAGCAGCTATAATTGAAGCATCGAATGCAGACCGTTCCCCTGAACTTCATCCGCGGCCGCCGGAAACGGATCGAGGAGACGCCGCGCCAGCCGAAGCCGGACTGGCTCAAGGTGCGGGCGCCGGGCTCGGAGAATTACCTGCGCCTCAAGGGGCTGATGCGTCAGCTCGGGCTGCACACGGTCTGCGAGGAAGCGAACTGCCCGAACATCGGCGAGTGCTGGAACCATGGAACCGCCACGTTCATGATTCTCGGCGACACCTGCACCCGCTCGTGCGGCTATTGCAACGTGACGCACGGTGCGCCGAAGCCACCCGATCTGGCGGAACCCGCCAAGGTCGCGAGCGCGATTCACGCGATGGAGCTGGCGTACGTTGTCGTCACGTCGGTCGATCGGGACGACCTCGCCGACTGCGGCGCGTCGCATTTCGCGAACACGATCATCCGAAACGCGCAGCCGCATCCCGAGCTGCCGCATCGAAGTGCTGATTCCCGATTTCAAGGGCTCCGAGGCCTCGCTGCGCACTGTTCTCGACGCCGGCCCTGACGTCCTCAACCACAACATCGAGACCGTTCCGCGGATGTACCGCACCGCGCGGCCGGGTGGCCGATACGATCGCGCTCTCGAAGTCCTGGATCGCTCGCGCTGCTACGCACCGCAGATACCCACCAAGTCCGGACTGATGGTCGGCCTGGGCGAAGAGTGGGACGAGGTGGTGCAGACGCTTGCCGACCTGCGCGCGGTTGGGTGCCAGATCGTGACCATCGGTCAGTACCTCAGGCCCTCGCTCGCCAACCTGCCGATGAGCCGCTATTACACGCCCGCCGAGTTCGCTGACCTGAAGCGGATCGCCCTCGACATGGGCTTCGGCCACGTCGAATCAGGACCGCTCGTCCGCAGCTCGTATCACGCCCACGAACAGGTCGCCGCGCTCGAAGCTCGATGAACAACCGGCCGTGCACGTGCCACGTGCAGCTTGCCGTACTACGTGCTCCGTGCAGCTTCCGCCTTCAGGCGGAACCCGGACCCGGCACCCTGGCACGCACGTGGCACCACGGCTTCCTGGCTCCGCCTGGCACACTGGCCCTGGCACCGCTTGGCACCGTGGCCTTGGCACCCTTCCTCTGGTTCCGGCGTTCGAATTGCAATCCTCTGTGCCGGAGGGTAGTCATGCGGCAGACCTGGGCGATGAGGGTGATAGCGCCGGTGCTCGCAGCGGCCGCGCTGGCGGCGTGCAGCCAGCACGTGGACGAGAACGATGGAAGCGACCGGCGCAAGTACGCTGGCGGCAGACAGGATCAAATCATCGGACTGAAGGGCTGCGTCGAGGGGGCCTCGGATCCAAGCGAGTTCGTCCTGCGCAACGTCCAGCTCGAACCGATGCCGTCGCAACCGACCGATGCGCCGACGGGACCTGGTGTCAGCGTCACTGAAGGTTCGTCAGTTCGGCTGAAGATGGCGGATTCGGATCAGTTGAAGAAGAATCTCGGGCAGATCGTCTCGGTGACCGGAATGATCATCGACGACGGGCGCAATACGATCGGTACGGGCGGGAAGCCGCGCGATCCGGACCAGCAGGAAGCGACCGCCGATGCTTCGCGCGCGGCCACCGACGAGCATCATTCGGAGAAGGCCGCGAAGGAAGCGGGACCGCTCGGCCTCGACAGCATGGCGAACGGAACCGTGCCGCGGATGTCCGTCGACAAGCTGACGACGACCGGTCAGCGCTGCAAGACGGAACTGCGGCCGGAAGCACGAAGTAAGCAGGGGTCGAACGACGTCTCCGGTTCGAGTCCCCAGGCGAAGTAGCTCAGGCCTTCTTCTTCGGCCGGTACACGTGGGTGGCCTGGCCGAAGAAGACTTCGGCCGATTCCATCAGCGTCTCCGAGAGCGTCGGGTGCGGATGGATCGTCATGCGCATGTCGGTGGCGTTCGCGCCCATCTCGATCGCCAGAACGCCTTCGGCGATGAGCTCGCCGGCGCCGGGCCCGACGATGCCGACGCCGAGAATTCGTCCGGTCTTCGGTTCGAGAATCAACTTGGTGACGCCGTCGGACCTGTCGAGCGTCTGCGAGCGCCCCGACGCTCCCCAGGGAAAGCGCGCAACTGTCACCTCGCGCTTCTGTTTCTGCGCGTCCGTCTCGGTCAGTCCGCACCACGCCAGTTCCGGGTCGGTGAAGACAACGGCCGGAATGGCGAGCGGCTCGAAGGCGACGCGCTCGCCGGCGATCGCCTCGACCGCAACCCTGCCCTCGTGTGACGCCTTGTGGGCGAGCATCGGCTCGCCGACGACGTCGCCGATGGCATAGATGGACGGCTCGGCGGTGCGCCGCGCGGGATCGACGTCGATGAAGCCGCGCGAATTCACGACCACCTTCGTGCGTTCGAGCCCCGGCACCGCCGAATTCGGTCGTCGGCCGATCGAAATCAGCACGCGGTCGAACGTGCGCTCTTTGGCGTCGGCCGGTACGCCCTCGCCCTCGAACGTCACCGCAATGCCGTTCTTCGCTTCCTTCATGCCGACGACCTTCGTGTTCAGCAGCACGCTCTCGCAGATCGACTCGATCCGCTTGGCGAGGATGTTGACGAGGTCGCGGTCCGCGCCCGGCAGCAGCCCGCCGGTCATCTCGACCACGGTCACCTTCGTGCCGAGCGCCGCATACACGCTGCCGAGTTCGAGACCGATGTATCCACCGCCGACGACCAGGAGCGACTTCGGAATGTCGGGCAGTTCCAGCGCCGCGGTCGAGTCCATCACGCGCGGGCTGTCGATGCTCAGGCCCGGCACCGTTGACGGCCGCGACCCGGTCGCGATGATCGCGTGCTCGAATGTGAGCGTCTCGACCGGGCTCGATCCAGACGCGCCGCCCGCGCCGGCTTTCCCTTCCGACGCACGCGTGATCTCGAGCGTGTTCGCGTCGCGAAATGCCGCCGTGCCCTGGATGTAGGTGATCTTGCGCTGCTTCGAGAGCTGCCCGAGCCCGCCGGTGAGGCCGTTGACCACTTTCGTCTTGAACGCGCGCAGGCGGTCGAGGTCGAACTTCGGCGCACCGAAGGTCACGCCCCATGCCTCCGCGTGCTTCGCCTCGTTGACCACGTCGGCGACGTGGAGCAGCGCCTTGGACGGAATGCAGCCGCGGTACAGGCAGACGCCGCCGGGATTGACCGACGGGTCGACGAGAGTGACCTGCATGCCGAGGTCAGCGGCATAGAAGGCAGCCGCGTACCCGCCGGGGCCGGCGCCGATCACGACCAGTTGGGTTGAGGAAGAAGACATAAATCGGGACTCGGGATTCGGGACTCGGGATTCGGTGTTCGGGACTCGGGAACACGATGTGGCTTCCGCCTTCAGGCGGAAGAACCCGTTTACAGCAGCGTCACAAACGCCTGCTCGAACGCGTCCGCAACCCAGCGGAGAAACCGCGCCCCGTCGGCACCGTCGATGACGCGGTGATCGTAAGAGAGCGACAGCGGCAGCATCTGGCGCGGCTGGAACGCATGGCCGTCGTAGACGGGCTCGTAGATTCCGCGTGAAATCCCCAGGATCGCGACCTCGGGCCAGTTGACGATCGGCGTGAACGACGTCCCGCCGATGCCGCCGAGATTGGTGATCGTGAACCCTGCGCCCTGCATGTCGTCGAGCGACAGCTTCCCGGCGCGCGCCTTCTCGGAGGCCTTGCCGAGATCGGCGGCGAGCTCGATGATGCCCTTCCGATCGACGTCCCGCAGCACGGGGACGAGGAGACCGCGCGGCGTGTCGACGGCGACGCCGACGTGGATGGACTTCTTGTAGACGATCTCCTGGCGCGCCATGTCGACCGAGGAGTTGAACTGCGGGAACTTGCGCAGCGCGGCGGCCACGATCTTCAGCGCCACGACGGTCATCGTCAGCTTGCCGCCGGCCTGCTCGGCCCGCGGGCTGTACTGCTTGCGCAGGACCTCGAGCGCAGTGATGTCGGCCTTGTCGTGCTGCGTGACGTGCGGGATCGCGTTCCACGCATGCGACAGGTGCTCCGCCGTCTTCCGGCGGATGTTGCTCATCGGCTTGCGTTCGACCTCGCCCCACTTGGCGAAATCGGGCAGCGGCGAGGCCGGAGCGCCGACGCCGCCGCCGCTCGAAAGCGCACTGCGGACGAACGCCTGGACGTCTTCGACGCTGATGCGGCCTTCGGGGCCGGTGCCCGGCACCTGCCGGATCTCGACACCAAGCTCCCGTGCGAGCCGGCGCACGGAGGGAGCCGCGGGCGGGGCGGACCCTTGATCCCCTTCGGGCTCGCCCCCCTGCGGCGCCGGTGGCGCTGGCGCATTCCGTGCGCCGCGATCGATGTTGACGACTTCGCCGCGCGGTCTTGCCGGCGCATCGCCAGCAGTCGCGGCGCCGCGCTGCGAGTGGTCGGCAAAGCGTTCGTCAGCCGGCGCGTCGGTCGTGCCGCGACCCCGTTCGGCCGCGCCCTTCTGCCCGCCCGCTCCGCCGGACGTCGGCGTCACGCCGCCGGCTGCGCCGGGTGCCGCCTGGCTCAGGCCGCCTGCTTCGGCTGCGCCCGCCGGCTGCGACTTGGGCTTCTCGGCCGGCTGCTGCTGTTCTTTCGGCACCGCCCGCAGACTTGCCGTTCCCGTCGGCAGCGCCCGCGCTGTCGTCGAGCGTCAGTACCACCTGGCCGACCTTGATGCGGTCCCCCTGCTTGACCCGGACCTCCTTGACCGTGCCAGCCACGTTCGTTGGCACTTCGATCGTCGCCTTGTCCGTTTCGAGCTCGAGGATGGCCTGGTCCTTGGCGACGGTATCGCCGACCGCGACGAGCACACGAACGACGTCACCGGCGGTGACGTTCTCGCCGAGTTCAGGAAGTGTGAAATCTGTTGGCATGTAGAGTGTCTGCTCTCGAGAGAAGAGGCGGGCCTAGCTTTTCGCCGGGTTCAGCTTCTGCGGGTCGATACCCAGATCCTTGATCGCCTGCCCGACGACCTTGCGATCGAGCTTGCCGTCCTGGACGAGCTCGGCGAGCGTCGCCAGGGCAATGAACCGGGCGTCGACCTCGAAGAACTCGCGCAGCCGCTGACGGTCCTCGCTGCGACCGAAGCCGTCGGTCCCGAGCGAACGCATCCGGCGCGGCATCCACTGATCGATCGAATCCGGCAGCACCTTGAGGTAGTCGGAGGCAGCGACGAGCACGCCCGGTGCATCCTTGAGACACTGCGCGACGTAGGGCACGCGCGGCGTCTCCGCCGGGTGGAGCATGTTCCACCGGTCGCACGCGTGGCCATCGCGGTAGAGCTCCTGGTAGCTGGTCACGCTCCAGACGTCAGCCGCGACGTCGTACTTCTCCAGCAGCTTCTGCGCCGCCACGACCTCGTTGAGGATCGCGCCGCTGCCGAACAGCTGCGCCTTCAGCTTTGCCTTCGGATTGGCGGCCGCCTGCAGCCGGTACATGCCCTTCAGGATGCCGTCCTTGGCCCCCTCGGGCATCGGTGGCATCGCGTACGGCTCGTTCATGACGGTCAGGTAATAGAAGACGCTCTCCTGCTCCTGATACATCCGCCGGATCCCGTCTTCGATGATGACCGCAAGCTCGTAGGCGTACGCCGGATCGTACGAAATGCAATTGGGCGTGGCGAGCGAGTAGACGTGGCTGTGGCCGTCCTGGTGCTGCAGCCCTTCCCCCGCCAGCGTCGTCCGCCCGGCGGTCGCCCCGAGCAGGAAGCCGCGGACCCTCGAGTCGGCGCCGGCCCAGATCAGGTCGGCGACGCGCTGGAATCCAAACATCGAGTAGTAGATGAAGAACGGGATGGTGTTGACGCCGTGGGTCGCGTACGCCGTCCCGGCGGCGATGAACGACGACATCGATCCCGCCTCGGTGATCCCTTCCTCGAGGATCTGGCCGTCCTGCGCTTCCTTGTAGTACAGCAGCGTGTCCATGTCGACCGGCTCGTACTTCTGGCCGACATGCGAGTAGATCCCGATCGCGCGGAAGAGGGACTCCATACCGAACGTGCGCGCTTCGTCAGGGATGATCGGGACGATGAGGTTGCCGATCTCCTTGTCGCGAAGGAGCTTCGACAGGATGCGGACGAACACCATCGTGGTGGATGCCTTGCGCCCCTCGGTGCCCTTGTAGAACTCCTCGAACAGGGAGTTCGGCGGCGTCTGCAGCGACTCGACCTGGACTTTCCGGGTCGGCACGTAGCCGCCGAGGGCCTTGCGCCGGTCGCGCAGATACTGAAGCTCGGTGCTGTCCTCGGCTGGCCGGTAGAACGGCGCCTCGGCGATTTCCTCGTCGGAGATCGGGATGCCGAATCGGGTCCGGAAGATCTTCAGATCCGAATCGTTCATCTTCTTCTGCTGGTGGGTGATGTTCTTCCCTTCACCCGCCTCACCAAGGCCGTAGCCCTTGATCGTGCGCGCCAGGACGACGGTCGGCTGCCCGGTTGTCTCCACCGCCGCTTTGTACGCGTTGTAGACCTTGACCGGATCGTGCCCGCCGAGCCGCAGCCGCTTCAGTTGGTCATCGGAGAGGTGCTTGACCATGTCGAGCAGGCGCGGGTCGGTGCCGAAGAAGTGCTCGCGCATGTAGGCGCCGTCCTCGACCGCGTACTTCTGGTACTGCCCGTCGACAATCTCCCCCATCCGCCGCGCCAGGATGCCGTCGTGGTCTGCGGCCAGGAGCGGATCCCAGTCGCTGCCCCACAGCACCTTGATGACGTTCCATCCCGCACCGCGGAAGATCGCCTCGAGCTCCTGGATGATCTGGCCGTTGCCGCGCACCGGGCCGTCGAGCCGCTGCAGGTTGCAGTTGATGACGAAGATCAGGTTGTCGAGCTTCTCGCGGGCAGCCAGGCTGATGGCGCCGAGCGACTCCGGTTCGTCGGTTTCACCGTCGCCGAGAAACGCCCATACCTTTTGCCCCGACGGCTTCTTCAAGCCGCGATCTTCCAGGTAGCGGTTGAAGCGCGCCTGGTAGATCGACATGATGGGCCCCAGGCCCATCGACACCGTCGGATACTCCCAGAAATCCGGCATCAGCCAGGGATGCGGGTAGGACGACAGGCCACCGCCGGGCGCGAGCTCGCGCCGGAAGTTCACGAGCTGGTCGACCGACAGACGCCCCTCGAGGAACGCACGCGCGTAGATACCGGGAGAGGCGTGCCCCTGGAAGTAGATGACGTCGCCGTTGCCGTTTTCTTTGCCGCGGAAGAAGTGGTTGAATCCGACTTCGTACAGGGTGGCCGCCGACGCGTAGGTGGAGATGTGGCCGCCGATGCCGTCCGATGCGCGGTTCCCGCGGACCACCATCGCCATGGCATTCCAGCGGACGAGGCTCTTGATCCGGCGCTCGATTTCCTGGCTGCCCGGGAGCGGAGTCTGATCCTCGGCGCGGATCGAGTTCACGTACGGGGTCACCGCCGTAAACGGCAGGCTCACGCCGGCCATGCGCGCGTGATGCCGGAGCATGCCGAGCAGGCGCTGGACGCGGTCCCGATCGCCCTGCTGGATGACATATTCGAGCGACTCGCGCCACTCGCGTTGTTCGATAGCCTCCAGCTCGGAGTTATCCTGGGGTGCGATATTCCTCATCTGATCAGTTCCTCGCCGGCACGATTGGCGCCCATGTATCCCGTCGGTTTGCCCTTACAATCCTTCTATTGTAGTCCCGTCGCGCGTCCGTCGCCTAGCAACCGCGTCGTGCCCTGCACAAGCTGTGAAACCATATGAAACTGAACACCTTCCGCGCGACCGTGCTGGCGTCCGCCGTCATCATCGTCCCCTTTGCCGCCGCCGGGTTGCGCGCGTCGGCCGGAGATCCCCTCGTGAAAGATCAGCATCCCGTGCCCGATGCGTCGCCGTCCCTTGCCGATCTGCGGGCCATGACCGCCAGGTTCGCACCCGCCGACATCGGCGCCGACGTGACCGCTCTTCCGGAAGGCGAGCGGCGGGCGCTCGCGAAGCTGGTTGAAGCGGCAAAACTGATGGACAGCCTGTTTCTCCGGCAGGTGTGGTCGGGCAACGACGCGATGCTCCAGGATCTCGCGCACGCGGCGGTGACCAAGGGGCCTGCGGCTGCCGATGCGCGGCAGGCGGAGGCTGAAGCGCGGCTGCACTATTTCCTCATCAACAAGGGGCCCTGGTCCAGGCTCGATCACAACAAGGTGTTCATTCCCGGAGCGCCGGCGAAGCCGGAGTCGGGCAATTTCTATCCCGACGGCGCCGACAAGGCTGCCGTCCAGGCCTGGTTCGACACGCTCACCGGCGAGGCCCGCGCATCTGCGACCGGCTTCTTCACCACGATCAGGCGGGCGCCAGGCGGCGGCGAAACCGGGCGCCGGTGCGACGCCGTTCACTGCCGTCCCGTACAGCATCGAGTACCAGTCCGAGCTTGGCCGCGCCGCGATGCTGCTGCGTGAGGCCGCGGAGCTGACCGGGCAGCCGACGCTGAAGCGCTTTCTCGCCTCGCGCGCCGACGCCTTCCTCACGAACGACTACTACGCCAGCGATGTCGCGTGGATGGAGCTCGATGCGTCGATCGAACCGACGATCGGCCCGTACGAAGTCTACGAAGACGAATGGTTCAATCAGAAGGCGGCGTTCGAAGCGTTCATCACGGTTCGCGACGAAGCCGAATCGAAACGGCTGCAGGCCTTCTCCGCCCACCTGCAGGAGCTCGAAAACGCATTGCCGATCGATCCCAAATACCGCAATCCGCAGCTCGGCTCGATGGCCCCCATCCGCGTCGTCAACGTCGTCTTCACCGCCGGCGACGGCAACCGCGGGGTACAGACCGCGGCCTACAACCTGCCGAACGACGAACGCGTCGTGAAGGAAAAAGGCACCAAGCGCGTGATGCTGAAGAACATGCAGGACGCCAAATTCAATCGCGTCCTCGTGCCGATCAGCAAGGTCGCGCTCTCCGCACCCGATCAGCGGAACCTGTCGTTCGACGCCTTCTTCACCCACATCCTGATGCACGAGCTGATGCATGGCCTCGGCCCGCACAACATCAGCGTCGGCGGCCGCGACACGACGGTGCAGGCAGGAACTGAAGGACACCTACAGTGCGATCGAGGAAGCGAAGGCCGATATCTCCGGGCTGTGGGCGTTGCAGCAGCTTGCGGATCGGAAGCTCGTAGACCCCGCGATTGCGAAGACGATGTACACGACCTTCCTCGCGTCCGCGTTCCGCTCGATCCGTTTCGGGATCAACGAGGCACACGGGCGCGGCATCGCCGTGCAGCTCAATTACCTGCTCGATGCCGGAGCATTCAAGGTGATGCCCGGCGGGACGTTCGCGGTGGACGACAGCAAGATCGTCGAAGCCGTGACCGCACTGACGCGCGAAATCATGACGCTCCAGGCCGAAGGCAGCTACTCGAAAGCACAGGCGCTGATCGAGCGGCTCGGCACCGTCCGCCCCAGCGTTCAGAAAGTGCTCGATCGGCTCGCCACGGTCCCGGTCGACATCGAGCCCCGCTTCACGACGGCCGATCGACTGAAGTAGCTCATCCGCGTCGACCTCAACTGACTGGCACGCGCATTGCGAAAACGTCGAGCCAGGTAGAGGAGGACCTGCCGCCGTGAAACAGTGCGCAGTGCTCGTCATCAACACCGACGGCCGCGAAAGCATCATTCGCGCGACGCTCGAGAAGGTCGGGTTCCGGGTGGTTCAGACGACCGAGTGGCCGGCCGATGAGGTCATCCGCGGGTTCGAAGTGGTAATCGTGCTCCTCCGTCCGATGCAGGCGGTTTCCATGCTCGGGCCACGCCTCCGCGCAAAACCGCATTTCGGCCAGCGGGTGCTCATCGCCGTCACCCCCGAGCCGGCATCTCCGCAGGAGCGGCGTGCAGGGATTGGTTGCGGGTTCGACGACGTGGTGGGTGAGTCGCGGGATGCCCGGCTGCTCGTCGCACGCATCCTCCGGCAGCTGCGTGCGCGCCCCGAACACCGGTGCTTTCTGCCCGACCTCAAACACCGGGCGGCGTGACGGTGTTCTGACGGCCGGGGGTTCAGGCCGCGCGGGTCAGGCGCTCGATCTCGCCGATCAGGGCATCGGGGAGAAACGGCTTGGTTCGGATCTCCGAACAGCCCGCGCCAAGCAGCGCCTCGGCGTCGTGCTTTCGTGTCGATCCCGTGACGACGAGCACCTTGATCCCGGCGGTGCGCGGATCGGCGTGCAGGCGCCGGCAGAGGGCGGCGCCGTTCTGCTCACCTTTCAGAACGAAATCCGTGACGATCACATCGGGCTGCATTGACACCGCGAGGTCGAACGCGCGTGTCCACATCGTCGGCGACGTGCGACTCGACTCCCGCAAACGCCAGCGCCGCTGCGTACATGTCGCGCGAATCGATGTCATCGTCCACCAGCAGGACAGTGACGGGACGGTCTCGGTCGAAGTGTGAGTCGAAAGGCATCATGCATTCACCCGCGCACCCGGACGCGGGCGCGCGCATCGCTGAATTGAAACTGTTGCTGCTGGTGCTGAGCGGCCATTGTAGCAAGCTGAGATCGGTTCGACTAACGACTCAGCTGTTGGCGCGCCGCCCGGTCATCTCTGCGCCGACCGCTGCCCCACGACCGAGACGGCCGTGTCAGGGCGATCGCTGATGATCCCGTCAACTCCCCAGCCGGCCAGGCGCCGGATGTCGTCGGCTTCGTTCACCGTCCACACGTAAATGGGCAGGCTGGCGCGGTGCGCGTACTCGATGAATCGCGGCGAGATGATCGTCGTCGAACCCGAACGCTCCGGAAGCTGGAACTCGCGGTACGCCTGCAGGCGGGACGATGGCCAGCGGATCCAGGAGCGGTATAACGCGAGCCTCGCTTCTTCGCGGGATGCGCCGGTCGGAATGCGCGGCTCGTAGCGCCGCACGGTATTCAGCACGCGCCAGCCGAAGGATCCGAACGACACCCGTCCGACCGCGTCGGCTGCGCGGACCTCGTCAACGGCACGCGTCGCGAGCTCGGGCTGATTCACTTTCAGCTCGATGATCATCGGGATGGCCGGGTATCGGGCAAGCACGTCGCGAAGACGCGGAATGCCAAGCCCCTGGCCGCGCCACGGAAACTCGGGCGCGCCCTGGCCGGTGGCGCGGAACCAGTAGCCCGGCGTCGATCGCGGCGAGTTCGTCGGCCGTCCGCTGCGCGAGCGGACCGCGCGCGTTGGTGGTGCGATCGAGCAGCGCATCGTGGTGGACGACGACGACGCCGTCGCGCGAGAGGTGGACGTCGAACTCGAGCCCGTCAGCGCCAAGCGCGAGGCCATTGTCGAACGCGGACAGGGTGTTCTCGGGCCGGAGCGCCGCGCCGCCTCGATGCGCGTAGACGAGCGGCCGCTGTGCTGGGGGCAAGGTGCACATTGTAGCGCCCGAACGTCCTGAGCCTCGATGGTAAGATGCGATATGACCTCGGAACGTCCTTCGACATTAGCTCAGCTCCGATCGGCCGTCGCCGGCGGCGGCGTGCCTCGCCGCTCAGTCCGCGACGAAGTGCGCGACAACCTGATCGCCCGGCTCCGATCGAAACAGGATATTTTTCCCGGCATCATCGGCTACGACGAGACCGTCGTGCCGCAGATCGTCAACGCGGTGCTGTCGCGTCACAACTTCATCCTCCTCGGATTGCGCGGGCAGGCGAAGAGCCGGATCCTCCGTGCACTCGCGCGGGTTGCTCGACGAAGCGATCCCGGTCATGCCGGGGTGCGAAATCCACGACGACCCGCTTGCGCCGCTCTGCTCTGCCTGCCGCGCGCGGGTCAAGGCAGAGGGCGACGCGCTGCCAATCGCCTGGCTGTCGCGCGACGCGCGGTATGTCGAGAAGCTGGCGACCCCGGACGTCACGATTGCCGACATGATCGGCGATCTCGATCCGATCAAAGCGGCGCGCGCGGGCCTGCAGCTCTCCGACGAACTGACGATGCACTACGGGTTGCTGCCGCGGGCGAACCGGGGCATCTTCGCGATCAACGAGCTGCCCGACCTCGCCGGAAAGATCCAGGTCGGTCTCTTCAACATCCTGCAGGAAGGGGACGTCCAGATTAAGGGCTACCCGGTGCGGCTCCCGCTCGACGTCCTGATGGTGTTCAGCGCGAACCCCGAGGACTACACCGCGCGCGGCAAGATCATCACCCCGCTCAAGGATCGCATCGGGTCCGAAATCCGCACGCACTACCCGGCGACGCGCCAGCACGCGATGGCGATCACCGCGCAGGAAGCGTGGGTGACTCGTCAGGCACAGGGCAGCGGCAGAATCCAGGTGCCCGAGTTCGTCCGCGAAGTGGTCGAGGAGGTCGCGTTCCAGGCGCGCCAGGATTCGAAGATCGACAAGCGGTCCGGCGTCAGTCAGCGGCTGCCGATCTCGCTGCTCGAGAACGTCGTGTCGAATGCCGAGCGCCGGGCAATCATCGCCGGCGAGGAGCTGATCGTGCCGCGCGTCACGGACATCTACGCGGCGCTGCCGGCGATCACCGGCAAGTTCGAGCTCGAGTACGAGGGTGAGCTGCGCGGCGCCGACAACGTCGCGCGCGACATCATCCGCACGGCGGTCGGCACCGTGTTCAACGGCTATTTCGCCACCGCCGACCTGCGCCAGGTCACCGAGTGGTTCGATCTCGGCGGCACGCTGCAGGTCGACGACACCCTCGACTCGCGCGAACTGCTCTCGCGCACGACGCGAGGTCCAGGGCCTGGGTGAGCTGACGTCGCATGCCGGCGTCGGCGCGAAGCCTCCGGCTCCCCTGCTCGCGGCCGCCGTCGACTTCATCCTCGAGGGCCTCTACGCGCAGAAGAAGATCACCCGGTCCGACGAGTTCCAGTATCAGGGCGCCGAGCCGCCTCGCCGTACGGCGCGCCCGGGCCCGTCGGTCGACTCGACGGAGCGAGATATGCCGATGCCAGGGAACAAGAAGAAGTATTACAACTGACGCTCGTGCCAGGCGCGGTAACGCAAACTTCCGCCTGACCGCCTGCGCCAAGGCTCCGGCGGTCCGCCGTTGCTTCGCGAAGGCGGAAGGCGGAAGCCACACGCGCAATTGGCACCCTGGTACGCTGGCACGACAAGGATCATGAAATATCGGTATTCGAAGTTCACCGGCGACGACCTCGACGATCTCGACCTCGAGGAACTGCTGTCCCGTCTCTCGGACATGCTGCTGTCGAGCGGGTTCGATGACCCTCATGGCATGCCGGACGACGACGGCCACTCGATGCAGGCGCTTCACGATGCGATTCTCGAGGCCCTCCTCAATGGCGGCCTGCTCTCTGACGAGACGCTGGAGAAGATGTTCGGCCAGGACTGGAAGGACAGCGACGATGCCGAGGCGCGGCTCGACCAGCTGATCCAGCAGATCATCCAGAAGCTGCAGAACCAGGGCTACGTCACCGCGTCGCCGGATCTCGACGGCGAGCGTCAGCGGCGCGAAGGCGCGGGCGGAGGGGCCGGCCAGGCCGAGACCAAGCTGAAGTTCGAGATCACCGACAAGAGCCTCGATTTTCTCGGCTACCGCGCGCTGCGGGACCTGCTCGGATCGATTGGCAAGAGCAGCCTCGGCCGGCACGATACGCGCGAGATGGCGACGGGTGTCGAAGCCAGCGGCGCGCCGAAGCCGTACGAATTCGGCGACACGATGAATCTCGACGCCAGCGCCACGATCCTGAACGCGGTGATGCGCTCGGGATCCGATCTCTCGGGCAGTTCGCTCGCGATCGGGGTCCCGGCCGGCGCTCGCAACGCCAAGGGCGCTGCGAACGTCAGCATCGACATCACCTACGAGGACCTGATGGTCGCGCAGGGCGAGTATCAGAGCTCGTGCGCGACCGTGCTGATGCTCGACTGCAGTCACAGCATGATCCTGTACGGCGAGGATCGCTTCACGCCGGCGAAGCGCGTCGCACTGGCGCTGGCGAACCTGATTCGCCTGCAGTATCCCGGCGACGCGCTGAAGGTCGTCCTGTTCCACGACTCCGCCGAGGAGATTCCGCTGACGCAGCTCGCGCGGGTGAAAGTCGGCCCCTACTACACGAATACCCGCGAAGGCCTGCGCCTCGCGCGGCGCCTGCTCGAACGGCAGCAGAAGGACATGCGCCAGATCGTGATGATCACCGACGGCAAGCCGTCGGCGCTGACCCGGCCGGATGGCCGCATCTACCGCAACGCATTCGGTCTCGATCCGTTCATCGTCTCCGAGACGATCGCCGAGGTGGCGGCGTGCCGCAAGGCCGGGATCCTGATCAACACGTTCATGCTCGCGCGCGACTACGACCTCGTCAGCTTCGTCCGGAAAGTCGCCGAGATCTGCCACGGCAAGGCCTACTTCACGACCCCGCGGACCCTTGGGCGATACGTCCTGATGGACTACATGGACAAGAAGACACGGACGATTCATTAACGTGCGACGTCCCACGTGCAACGTGCCACGTGCTACGTGCGACGTGCGACGTGCGACGTGCGTCGTAAGCGTTAATCGCTGACCTATGCTGCCACCCTCGATCCCGCTGTTCCCGCTCCCGAACGTGGTGCTCTTTCCGACCGTCTCGCTGGCGCTCCATATCTTCGAGCCGCGCTACCGCGACATGGTGACGGACGCGCTCGATGGCGACCGGATCATCGGAATGGCACTGCTGCGGCCCGGCTGGGAGGGTAATTACGAGGGCCGACCGCCGATCTACCCGGTCGGCTGCGCCGGCCTGATCACCCATTCCGAACGGCTGCCCGACGGCCGCTACAACATCGTCCTTCGCGGACTGGAGAAATTCAGGATCGTGCGCGAGCACGCGCAGCACGCCTATCGCACCGCAGAAGTCGACCCGATCATGGAGGCCCTGTCGGAGCACGACCGCGACATCGTCCGCTCGGAGCGGCGCCGCCTCGAGGCGCTGCTCGTGCCGCAGCCGTCAGGACGCGGCGTGGACACACAGATGCCGCCGTCGATGAGCGACGAGGATCTCGTGAATGCGCTCGCCCAGTACCTCGAACTCGAGACGGTCGAGAAGCAGGCGCTGCTCGAACGCGACGGCCTGCTCGCACGCTGCCGTTCGCTCATCGACCTGCTCGAGATGAAGGTCATCGTCTCCCGCCACGAATGGGGGCAGGGGGGGAATTAGATCCGGGATTCGGGGCTCGGGGTTCGGGGCTCGGGGTCCGGCTTTAGGCGGGGTTCCGCCTTTAGGCGGAAGGTGGTCCGCCTTTAGGCGGAAGGTGCTCCGCCTTCAGGCGGAAGATCCTCCCGCTTTTAGGTCGCGGGCTATCGCTTCGGCCGCGGCGGCGTGGGACGCGGCGGCGGCGCCGGCCGGTACTCGACCCGAACGTTGCTGATGATGGCGACGGTCCGTCCCGGGGTGGCGGTCTCGTGGCCGGCAGTCGTCGTCGCATCGAGAACTTCGCCGAGCACGCTGACGACGTCGGTCCCGGCCGGGACGGTGACGTTGATCGATTCTTTCCCGAGCGGGGCGACCGCCTTCACGCCACCGGGGCCAGCCCCGCCTGAGACGCGGTCGTAGAGATCCTGCGCCGTCCGAAATTCCGTCTGCACGGCGCCGCGGCCGAGCAGATCCCCCTTCATCGAGAGCACCGCGACGATGGCCGTGTACTTGGCGAAGCCGTGCCCCGAGCGAATGTCTTCTTCCGAATAGGTGTGCCGGTTGTGCAGGTCGAACATGAGCGTGGCGGCGCCGGTGTGCGGCGGGATGGTGACGAGCACGCCCTCTCCCGGCTCGCGGCCGGCGAGCACGAAGCAGAACGATGGCGTGCGTCCGCACGCCGACGCCGAGCGACTCGCGGCACTTCACATCGGCTGCGGCGGTCGTCGGTGGCGGAGGCGGCGCCGGTTTGCGCGACGGGGCGGCTCCGCGCCGCTGGGCGGATGCACTCCCGGCGAACGCGATCGACAACCCGAGGACGAAGAGCCCCATCTTGCGCATGGTCGAAGTATAGCAACGCGTCACAGCAGTACGCGTCAGCTCTTCTTGAGGAGATCGAGGAACTCGGCGCGCGTGCGCGCGTCTTCGCGGAAGGCACCGAGCATCGCGCTCGTGACCGCGACCGAGTTCTGCTTCTCGACGCCGCGCATCGCCATGCACAGGTGGGTCGCTTCGGTGACGACGGCGACTCCAAGCGGTTTGATCTTCTCGCGCAGCGTGTTCGCGATCTGGTTGGTGAGCCGCTCCTGCACCTGCAGCCGGTGCGCGAAGATGTCGACCAGCCGCGGAATCTTGCTGAGACCCACGACCTTGCCGTTCGGGAATGTAGGCGACGTGGCACTTGCCGAAGAACGGCAGCAGGTGATGTTCGCAGAGGCTGTAGAAGTCGATGTCCTTGACGATCACCATCTCGTTATAATCGACAGTGAACAGGGCGTTGTTGAGTACCGCATCGACGTCCGCGGTGTAGCCGCTCGTGAGGAAGCTCAGCGACTGTTCGACCCGCTTCGGTGTATCGGCCAGCCCTTCACGCGAGGGGTCTTCACCCATCGCGCCCAGGAGCTGTCGAATGATGTCCTGCATTGCAATATTGTACATCGCGCTTTTTCACGCTGATGGTCGCACCGCGCGGCACGTTCGCGCCTGCGACGGCGGTCATCGTGATGCAGACGTCCGCGCAACCGCCGGCGATCGAGCGATCCCGACGCGCTCTATGCGAACCGCACCGACCTCTCGAGCGCAAAGCGGGCGGCGGAGATCTGGGAAGCGCGCCTGCGCGAGAACCCCAAGGACTTCGAGTCCGCCGCCAGGCTGACGCGCACGTACTACTGGCTTGGCCGTCACGCGCCCGACGACGAACGCCGTGCCTTCCTCGAACGCGGCATTGCCGTGGGGCGCACGGCGGTGACGCTGAAACCGAATCGTCCCGAGGGCCACTTCTGGGTTGCCGCCAACATGGGTGGCCTGGCGGAGTCGTTCGGCCTGCGCCAGGGCCTCAAGTACCGCGGCGAAATCCGCGACGAGCTGATGACGACGCTGCGGCTGGATGCGGCGTTCCAGCAGGGATCGGCGGACCGGGCGCTCGGCCGCTGGTACTACAAGGTCCCAGGCCTGTTCGGGGGAAGTAACGCAAAGGCGGAAGAGCACCTCCGGCGATCGCTGACATACAGCCCCGAGAACACCGCTTCGCTCTACTTCCTCGCCGAGGTCCTGATCGCGACCAAGCGAAGCCCGGAGGCCCAGACCGTCCTGCAGAAACTCATTGCCTCACCCGGCGAGCCAGGCTGGGGCCCCGAAGATCACGAGTACAAGGTCAAGGGTCAGCGGCTGCTCGACAAGCTGAAGTCGGGCGAATGAGAGTCAGACGACGACTTCGGGTGAGCCTGGTCTGAAAGCTGACAGCTGATGTCTGATAGCTGATTGCAGCGCTCTGAGAGCTGAGGTCTGAGTGCCTGACATCTTCATTCTCGGCGGTGCACGGACGCCGATGGCGGACTACACCGGCAAGCTGAAGGACTTTTCCGCCATCGAGCTCGGCGCCATCGCCGCGCGCGGCGCGATGCAGCGAACGGGTGTCCCGCCGTCCGCAATCGACCACGTCATTTTCGGAAACGTGCTGCAGACCAGCGCCGACGCCGTTTACGGCGCGCGACACGTCGGCCTCAAAGCCGGCGTCCCGGTCGAAGTGCCGGCGCTCACGGTCAACCGCTTGTGCGGCTCCGGCATCCAGGCGGCCATCAGCGGCGCGCAGATGATTCGTCTTGGCGAAGCGGATCTCGTCCTCAGCGGCGGCATGGAGAGCATGAGCCAGGCGCCCCACGTCATCCGCGGCTTGCGCAACGGGCTCCGCCTCGGACAGGGCGAGCTCGAAGACTCATTGTTTTCTGCCCTGCTCGACACGCACTGCGGCTGCACGATGGCGGCGACGGCGGAGAACTGCGCCTCGACCTACGCGCATCTCGCGCGAGGATCAGGACCGATACGCGATTCGCAGCCAGCAACTGGCGGATGCCGCCTGGCGGGCGGGACGGCTGCGCGAAGAAGTCGTGCCGGTCGAAATCACATCCCGCAAGGGGGTCGAGGTGTTCGAGAAGGACGACCACATGCGCCCGGATACGACGCTCGAGGGGCTGGCGAAGCTCCCCGCCGCCTTCAGCAAGAACGGCTGCGTCACGGCTGGAAACGCCTCCGGCATCGTCGACGGCGGCGCCGCGTTGTTGCTCGCCTCGGAGACCGCGGTCCGCGACCACGGCATGACGCCGCTCGCGCGCCTGACGCACTGGGCCATCGTCGGCGTCGAACCGACGCTGATGGGGATGGGACCCGTGCCGGCGACGCGGCTCGTGCTGCAGAAGGCAGGACTCACGCTCGCAGACATCGATCTCATCGAGGTCAACGAGGCTTTCGCGGCGCAATACCTGTCGGTCGAGAAGCAGCTCGGACTCGATCGCGAGCGCGTCAACGTCAACGGCGGCGCTATCGCGCTCGGTCATCCTCTCGGAATGACGGGCACCCGCCTTCTGCTCACGCTCGTGCTCGAACTGCGCCGGCGGGGACTCCGCCGCGGCCTCGCAACCGCCTGCATCGGTGGCGGCCAGGGCATCGCGGCCATCGTCGAGAGGGTGTAGCCGGTAGCTCTCAGCTGTCAGCTTTCAGACGTCAGCGACTGACTACTGCGACCGGCTACTGCCTCGGCCTGAACGGAGCTTACCGGATTAGGGACGGAAAGCTACTGACAGCTGATAGCTGACAGCTGACAGCTGAGAACTACCCTTGAAGCAACCGCACGATTGCATCCCCCGCCGCTGTCGTGCCGAGCGTCCCGCCGATGTCGGTCGTGCCATGGCCAGCTTGCACCGCCGCGGCAACGGCGGCCTCGATCGCATCGGCTTCCGCCTTCAATCCGGACGTCTCGAGCATCAGCGCGGTCGAGAGGATGGCGCCGAAGGGATTGGCGACGTTCTTTCCGGCGAGCTTCGGGGCAGAGCCGTGGACCGGCTCGAACATCGAGGTCCGGCCCGGATGGATATTTCCTGAAGCCGCCATCCCGAGCCCCCCCTGGAGCGCAGCACCCAGGTCGGTCACGATGTCGCCGAACAGGTTGTTCGTGACGATCACCTGAAACTGTCCGGGGTCGAGGACCATGAACATCGCGAGTGCGTCGACGTAGTAGTGCGTCGCCTCGATGCCGGGATACTCAGGCGCGATGTCTTTGAAGACACGCTGCCATAGCGCGTGACCGTGCGTCATCGCGTTGCTCTTGTCCGTCATGCACACTTTCGTCAGGCCGCGCGCTCGGGCGAACTCGAACGCGTGCCGGACGATCCGGTGCACGCCCTTCCACGTGTTCACTTCCTCCTGGATGGCAATCTCGTCTTCGGTCCCGGGCTTGAACCGGCCGCCGACGCCGACATACAGGCCCTCGGTGTTCTCGCGGAAGACTACGAAGTTGACGTCCGCGTGTCGTGCGTCCTTTCAGCGGGCACAGCCGTTCGTGCAGGAGCCTGATCGGGCGGTAGTTCACGTAGAGATCGAGCTCGAACCGGGTGCCGAGCAGGATGTCGCGCGCGTGCCGATTGTCGGGCACCCGCGGATCGCCGAGCGCGCCGATGAAGACCGCATCGAACTGCCGCAGCCGGTCGTAGCCGTCCGGCGGGATCGTGACACCGGTCTCGAGAAAGTAGTCCGCGCTCCACGGCAGCGGCTCGAGATCGAACGTCCGCCCGAACCGCTCGCCCACCGCGCGCAGTACTTTCACCGCTTCAGCGGTGACCTCTTTTCCGATGCCGTCACCCGCGATGGTCGCTATTCGCACTACAGCTCCCAGCTTCCGGCTGCCAGCTTCCAGCTAAATCCTCGACCGCTCACAACTGCAGCGCGAACCAGTCTAGCTGCAAGCTGGAAGGTAGGACGTGAGACCTGTGATGTCAGCCCGGGACGCAGGCGCACAGCCGTGTCCGAAAACCTGGGAGCCGGAAGCTGGAAGCGGGAAGCCAAAGTCTGAGACTGAGAGCTGACAGCTGACAGCTGAATGCCTCGTCACAGTCGCCTCGACGGCTATCGCCATCCCCATCCCGCCGCTGACGCAGAGCGTCGCCAATCCTCGACGCGCCTTGCGCCGGAGCATCTCATGGACGAGGGTCACGACGATCCGCGTCCCGGTACAGCCGATCGGATGACCGAGGGCGATGGCGCCGCCGTTGACGTTCAGCTTCTCTGACGGGATCGGTTCGTCCCGAAGCACCGCGAGCACCTGCGGAGCGAAGGCTTCGTTCAACTCGAACAGATCGAAATCGGCGAGCGAGAGCCCGGTGCGCGCGAAGAGCTTGCGCATGGCGGGGACGGGACCGATTCCCATGATCCGCGGATCCACTCCCGCGGAAGCCCAGCCGATGATCCGCGCCAGCGGCGTGACGCGGTCGGTCGCGGCTCGTGCGGCACTCATGAGCACCACGGCCGCGCCGCCGTCGGTGATCCCGGATGACGTGCCCGCGGTGATAATCCCCCCGGGGAACACCGGCGGAAGCTTCTCGAGCGCATCGAGGGTGGTGTCGGGCCGCGGATGCTCGTCCACCTCCACGAGGACGACCTGGCCTTTCCGGTCCGTGATCGTCACGGGCGCCAGCTCGCTCACGAATCGGCCCTCGGCAATCGCTGCGCCGGCGCGCCGCTGCGTCTCGAGCGCGTAGGCATCCGACGCTTCCCGCGTGATGCCGTACCGCCGCGCCAGCTCCTCCCCCGTCTCGCCCATGATCTGTCCGGACAACGAGCACGTGAAGCCGTCGCGATACATCGCGTCGACGAACGTGAAGTTGCCCATGCGATGGCCCCACCGCGCATCCTCGGCATCGACCAGGTACGGCATCCGGCTCATCGACTCGATCCCGCCAGCGACGACCACGTCCGCCTCGCCGAGCATGATCGCCTGCGCACCCGACGCGATCGACTGCATCCCTGAAGCGCACGCCTTGTTGATCGTGTACGCCGGCACCTCGTCCGGCAGCCCCGCCCGTCGTCCCACCTGTCGTCGCCGGATTCGGACCAGAACCGGCCTGCCGGGCGTGCCCGATGAGCACGTCGTCCACCTGCGCCCCGTCGACGCCGGCGCGCTCGAGCGCGGCGCGGACCGCTACCGCACCGAGCTCCGCGGGGTGGACGTTCCGAAACGCGCCTCCGTACCGTCCGATCGGTGTCCTCGCCGCGCCCACGATGACGACGTCCGAAGTAATCACGGGGTGATCATATCGGGATTGGGGATTGGGGATTAGGGATCAGGATCTCGCCTGCCACGCCGAAGCTCGCGAGAGCGAAGGCGGGGGACTCGGGGTTCGGGGTTCGGGGTTCGGGTTCGAGGCCGAGGTTCCGGCTCGGGAAGCTCTACCAACTGGCTACTAAAGCCGCTTCACTTGAAGCCTCGTCGAAGGATCCGGAAGGAGGAAACTGAGAGCTGAGAGCTGAGCACTGAGGGCTATTTGGTTCGTCCCTGCCTGCTGGCGTTTCGTCCCTGTGAGCGGTTTCGTCCCACAATCCATCACTTTGGATTCAAAAACCCGTATTTCAGGGACGAATGAACCAAAGACAGACGCTAAATGCTTGATTCCAATGGTGCTCAGATGTCCCGTCCCCGGGCATATTCCGTGCTATATAGTCCCGTAGCTGGGACCGTCCCAGTCTTTCCAGTCATACGCGTTCGACCGGCTCCTCGGGGCCACGCATGCGCTGACTTGTTTCTGTTGTTTTTGAGGAGGATGAACCAGACATGCGAGCACGTACATTTGCCGCACTGATGGTGGCCCTGTTGTTTGCCCTGCCGGCCGCGGCACAGGAACAGCGTGGCTCCATCGAGGGCGTGGTGAGGGACAGTTCCGGTGCAGTGCTTCCCGGCGTCACCGTCGAAGCGCGGACCAACACCGGCGTGGTCCTGACGTCCACGTCAGATTCGGAAGGCACCTACCGCTTCCCGTCCGTCTCCCCCGGCACGTACGAGGTGACCGCGACGCTGCAGGGCTTCGCGCCCAAGAAGCAGGGCAACGTCGACGTCGGTCTTGGCCAGATCAAGAAGGTCGACATCGCGCTCGGGCTGCAGGGTGTAGCCGAGAATGTGCAGGTCACGGCGGAGTCGCCGCTCGTCGATGTCAAGCAGAGTGCGCGGCAGACGAACATCACGCGCGAACAGATTGAGCTGCTCCCGAAGGGTCGCGACTTCACCAGCCTCGTGACGCAGGCGCCCGGGGCCAACCAGGAGAACAAACTCGGTGGTCTCTCGATCGATGGCGCCAGCGCGGGTGAGAATCGCTACATCATCGACGGCATCGAGACGACCAACCTCCAGAGCGGCATCTCGGGCAAGAACGTGATCCTCGACTTCGTCGAAGAGGTCCAGGTCAAGTCGAGCGGCTACACGGCCGAGTTCGGCGGCGCCACCGGGGGCGTGATCAACGTCATCACCAAGAGCGGCACGAACAACTTCCACGGTAACGCCGGTCTCCAATACCAGGGCAGCGGCCTCTCAGGCGGGGCGTCGCCGGCCGCGGGCCAGACGACGATCAGCACGGGTGTCCCCAGCCTTCGGATCAGCCTGACCGATTCGAACAAGTCCGAGTACGTGACCTATCCGAAAGACGACGAAAGCCGGTACGAGCCCAATTTCGCGCTCGGTGGCCCGATCGTGTCGAACCGCGCGTGGTTCTTCGGCGCCTACCAGCCGGCGCTGACCAGCACGTCGCGCGACGTGAACCCGACGACCGCGGTGAACCCGGCCGCCGGCACGTTCTCGGTCTCGCGGTCGCAGCAGACGCAGTACGCAACCGGGAACCTCAACACCGCAGCTGTCCGACAGCCTGCGCGCGCGCGTCGCCTTCAACAACAGCTGGAGCCGCACGAAGGGCCTGCTGCCGTCGTTCAATGGCACTGACCGGACCGACACCAACTACGACAAGGTTTCGACCTTCCCGAACTACTCGGTCTCGGGCAACATGGACTGGGTCGCGTCACAGCGGCTGTTCTTTGGCGTCCGCGGCGGCTACTATATGGCCGACCAGCACGACACCAACGTGACGGTGCAGCCCCTCTATCGGTTCGGCAATACCAGCAACGTCGGCTTCCTCGACGTGCCTTCGCCTCTGCAGAAGCCGGCCGGGTTCACGAGCATTCCGACCAACACGCAGGTGGTACGCGACCAGCAGACGCGCGCGTCCGTCCAGGCCGACGGCACCTGGTACGCGAAGGCGGGCGGCGACCACCAGTTCAAGTTCGGCGTCCAGCTCGACCGCGTCGGCAACGACGTCCTCAGCGGCGAGTCGCGCCCGCGCGTCTCGGTCAACTGGAACACCGCGCTCGGCGGCGTCCGTGGCCCGTACGGCTACTACACGGTTCGCAGCAACGGCGCCGACCCGACGAAGGGCTTCATCACCGAAGGGAACATCCACACCACCAACATCGGCCTGTTCATCCAGGATGCGTGGACGATCGGCCGCAAGTTGACGGTCAACGCAGGCCTCCGAACCGAGCGTGAGCGTGTACCGACCTACACGACGGGCGCCGACATCCCGGAGTTCGGCATCGAGTTCCCGTTCAAGGACAAGCTGGCGCCGCGCGCCGGGTTCGCCTACGACATCAACGGCGACGGCAAGTGGAAGGCGTTCGGTTCGTGGGGCGTGTTCTACGACATCTTCAAGCTCGAGCTGCCGCGCGGGTCGTTCGGCGGCGACAAGTGGCTTGATTACAACTACACGCTCGACACGTTCGACTGGCCGAACCTCCTGGCCAACTCGGCGTGCCCGCCGGCGTGCCCCGGGACGCTCATCAGCGGCCCGATCGACTTCCGGCACCCGTCGTTCGGCTCGGACTCGATTCAGCCCGGCCTCAAGCCGATGCGCCAGCAGGAAGCCACCGTCGGCCTCGATCATCAGCTTGGCAACGTGGTCGCCGTCGGCGTCCACTACGTCCACAAGCAGATCGACCGCGCGATCGAAGACACCGGCTCGCTCGACGCCGCCGGTAACGAGATCTACATCATCGCCAATCCCGGCGAAGGGCTGACCGCGCTGGCGTCGACGGATCCCGTGACCGCGCTGCCGAAAGCCAAGCGCGACTACGACAGCGTCGAGTTCTCGGTGGAGAAGCGGTTCTCGGCCCGGTGGTACCTCCGGAGCAGCTACCTGTGGAGCCGGCTGTATGGCAACTATTCCGGACTGTCACAGTCGGATGAGAACGGCCGCACCAGCCCGAACGTGGGCCGGGCGTTCGACTATCCGGTGATGATGTTCCAGGACGGTGGCGTGCCGGCATACGGGCCACTCGCAACCGATCGTCCAAACCAGTTCAAGACGCAGTTCATCTATCAGCTGCCAATCGGAACCAGCGTCGGCGCCAACTATTACCTGGCGAGCGGACTCCCGGTCAGCCGCGAAATCGGGATCTACCCGACCAGCAACCTGCCGGTGAACTATCTGGGCCGCGGCAGCGACGGCCGCACGGCGGTCTACGCACAGACCGATCTGTTCGTGCAGCACAGCTTCCGCTTCGCGGGCAGCCGACAGTTCCAGATCGGCTTCAACGTGCTCAACCTGTTCAACCAGAAGGCCGCCGGTCAGCAAGTACAGCACGTATCAGCGCGTCAACGGCGTCGTCCCGAACGAGGCGCTCTTCTATCGTGGCCAGCAGACGCTGGAGCAGCTGATCGTCGTCGCAGAACATCTCGAAGGATCCGCGCTTCCTCCAGGACAACCTGTATCAGTCGCCGATCCAGGCGCGCGTCGGATTCAAGTTCTCCTTCTAGACCAGCAGAGGAGAGTTCGGTTATCGTGCGCCCCGTGGGCTTCGGCCCACGGGGCTTTTTTTCTCCACCTCGGAGGACGACCATGCGCATTCGACTTGCCTGTCTCATGGCTCTCATCGGCGTCAGTGCCCACCTGCTCTCCGCCCAGCCCCAGCGCAACCAGAATCGCGGCCGTGCCATGGGCCCGTACCGGATCGGACTCGAGGAGATGCGGTCGGAGCAGTGGGAAAAGGCGTCAGCGGACTTTCGCAACGCGATCGAGATCGATCCGACCTTCGAGATGGCCTACTACGCGCTCGGGCGCTCGCTGATGCCCCAGAAGAAGTATGCGGAGGCGGTGACGCGCGCTCGCGAAGTGCCGCGACCTCTATACCGAACAGGCGGGACGGCAGTTCTCGAACCAGCAGGATGCGCAGCAATACCGGCGCGAGCGGCTGACCGAGCTCGACGAAGCCATCCGCCAGTACCAGCAGGGCCCGCAGACGGCACAGACCTCAGAGTCGATCAGGCAGCTCACCGAAAACCGCCGCCTGCTGCAGGAAAATCTGCAGCGCGGGACGAACATCTCGATCGAGATGTCGGTGCCCTCGTTCGTATCGATGGCTCTCGGCAGCGCCTATTTCCGGCTCGGAAGCCTCGCCGACGCGGAACGGGAATACAAGGCCACCATCGCGGCGGACCCGAAGACTGGCGAGGCCTACAGCAACCTCGCGGTGGTCTATCTGCAGACGGGAAGGTTCGATGACGCCGAGAAGGCGGTCAAGAGCGCGGAAAAGACAGGATTCAAGGTGAATCCGATGCTGAAGGACGATATCGCTTCGAGGAAGAAGGCTGGGCAGTAAGCAGTACAGTCACCAGTAGCCAGTGCCCCAGTCGCCAGTGCCCTCAGGTATCGCGCCGCCAGTGCCCCAGTAGCCAGTCGCCAGCGCCCAGAGTCAGTCGTGCTGGCTCGCGGACTGGAACTACTGGCTACTGGTTACTGGTTACTGGCGACTGGCAGAATCACAGTACGTGATGAGTGATGAGTGATTCCTCGAGTCCCAGCGCTGGCCAGCAACGCGTGAAGGTCGGCGGCGCTGAACGGCTTCACGAGCACCGGAATGTCGCGAAGCAGTCCGTCACCTTCCAGCGTCGAGCGGTCTCCAGTGATGAACACGAAGCACTGCGCAAGCTCCGGATGCCGTGCCATGATCGTCCGGTAAAGATCCACCCCGTTCGACGTCGGCATTCGCACATCGCAGAGGACGAGCGCCAGTGATGTCGCCTCGGTGATCGCGAGCGCCGCTTCGGCGGTCTCCGCCTCGAGCACATCGAATCCTCGCCGTTCGAGGAGTCGCGACAGCAGTTTCCGGATCGGCGCCTCGTCGTCGACGATGAGCACGTGGCGCGACCGCGACGAGGACGCCATCGTCATGCGCGCCGGCGCCCCGGCGGCCGGCAGCGCCAGCCGGAAGCAGGCGCCCGGCCCGGAGTGGCACAGCGTGAGCGAGCCTCCGTGCGCCGCGGCGATTCCGTGGGAAATCGAGAGACCCAGCCCGGTCCCCTGCCCGACGTCCTTGGTCGTGAAAAATGGCTCGAAGATTCTCCCCCGCATCTGCGCACTGACCCCGGGCCCGTCGTCCGCCACTTCGACGATGTGGTGGCCTGATTCGGTAAGGCTGCGGATGGTGATCGTGCCACCGACTTCGGCCGAGAGCATCGCCTGCTCGGCGTTCAGGATCAGGTTCAGGATGATCTGCTGAATCTCTTCGCGGTTGACGACAACCGGCGCCGGCGCGGCCTGCAGCTCGGTCGTCAGTGTGATGTTCCGCTGCTGCAGGTGGTAGCCCCTGAGCTCGACGACCGAACGGACGATGTCGTTGAGGTCGGCGGTCGAGCGATCGGGAGCGCTGCGACGGACGAATGACAGCAGGTTCCTGACGATCTGCCCCGCGCGCGACGCTTCCCGGCGGACGACTTCGAGATCGCGACGGGAGCCCTGGTCCGGACGGTCCTCGAGGAGCAGTTCGACCGATCCGATGATCGTCTGGAGCGGATTGTTGATTTCGTGGGCGACTCCGGCCACGAGCTCGCCGATCGCCGAGAGCCGCTCGCTGTGCACGAGCTGATCCCGCAGCTTGAGCTCCTGGCCGATGTCACGCTCGGCACCGACGAAGTGTGTGATTCGGCCGCCCGAGTCTCTCAGTGCGACCACCGTGCACGATGCCGGGAAGGTCGAGCCGTCGCGCCGCTGCCGGAGGAGCGTGCCGCGCCAGATGCCGCGATCGCGGACCTCGGCGCTGATGTGGGCCGAGAGTGCACCGGACCCGCGGTCGACGAGGTCGGCGAACCCGAGTCCGGCGAGCTCGCGACGCGAATATCCCAGCGCGCGAACGAACGCGTCATTCGCCAGCTCGAAGCCGCCATCAGCACGCGTGATCAGGATCAGATCCCCCGTCTGCTCGGTGGCGGCCGCCAGCAGCCGCATGCGGGCATCCGTCCGCTGCAGCTCGCCTCCCTGCGCGGCGAGACGAAGCGTCAGCACGCCAAGGCCGGCAACGGTCATCAATCCGGTGAGCAGGGCGCGGAACGAATCGCCTGCGCCGCCGAGCGGCTGGATGAAGAGCGCACCGTAACCGACGAGTGGAATGAGGAAGACCGGCAACGCGGCGAGCGCGGTGTGGCCGGCTGCCGAGTGGGTCTGAACGGGTTCGGCTCCCTTCGGGGAATCGGGCGCTGCGAGCGCCGCTGCCGCATACAAAAGAAAAGGCGCAATCCACGCCATGTCGTACAAGGTGCCGGTCTGATACCGGCCGTGCATGATCGCCAGGCTCGTGACGAGTCGGAGGAAGAAGCCAATCCCGGTCGCGATCGCCAGGCAGGCGTAGGCGCGGTACCACGGGGTGCGCCGTGCGACGATCATCGCCGTCAGCATGCCGATGAAGAGCAGCGCCCGGTGCACCTGCACCAGCTTCAGGAGCATGGCCTGAGCGTTGGTCGTGCCGGGCACCAGGCTCGGCACGAGCACGAAGTAGGTGTAGATGAAGATCGCGAGCAGGCCGTAGCTGCCGATCACGAGCGCGGCCGGGCCGACCGCGTCGCGGCGCACCCCGGCATGCGGGCGGGCAAAGAGCGCAATCAGCGGGCCGATGCCGCCGCAGAGGCTGAACAGGGTGTGCCACTGGAGCCAGGACTCGTGCCGGAGCACGATCATCTCGAAGGACCAGCCGAGGTGCCCGATGATCCAGAGGCCGACCCCGATCGCGAACGTATCCCAGAACAGCCGCTGGCATCCGGCCCACTGACGGCGCCTGTGTGCGAGGATCGCGCACACCGCGATCGGCGGCAGTATCAGCCCGAACGTGCCGAAGAGAGACAGCAGCATCGGGTGGCCGCGCAGTGCCCACCCGCCGGCAGCGTACGCCAGGACGTACCCAAGGCCGATCGAAAGATAAAGCACGATCCGGACACCCTGTCAGATTGGGACGGCCCCGCCGCCCTCGGAAAGTTGGAGGAAGACTTTACAAGGTTCTGTCAGGTTCTACAAGGTTCTGCAAGGTTCTACCGGGTTCTGCGGGTTCTACCGGGCGCAGGTTCTACCGGGTTCTGCAGGTTGAACGGTTCTGAGAACTGCAGAACCGGAGAACCTTGCAGAACCCGAGAACCCCGTAGAACCCTAGATCTCTTCGTGATCGATCTGCGCCCGCTGGAGCTTGCCGCTGAAGTCGATGTAGATCGACTTCCACTCGGAGAAGACGTCGAGCGCAGCGACACCGGCTTCCCGGTGCCCGTTCCCGGTGTTCTTCGTGCCCCCGAAGGGGAGGTGGACTTCGGCGCCGATCGTAGGGGCGTTCACGTAGAAGATGCCGGTGTAAAGATCGCGCATTGCCGAAAAGGCGCGGTTGATGTCCTGCGTGTAGATTGACGCCGACAGGCCATACTCGACGTTGTTGCCGATGTCGACGGCCTCTTCGAGCGATCGGCACGGAATCACCGACACCACCGGCCCGAAGATCTCTTCCTGCGCAATCCTCATCGTCGGCTTCACGTCGGTGAAGATCGTGGGCTCGTGGAAGTAACCGCGCGCGAACGCACCCTTGTCGAGCCGATGGCCGCCGCAGGCAAGGGTCGCCCCTTCGTCTCGTCCGATCTGCACGTACTTCATGACCGTCTGCAACTGCGCGTCGCTGTTCGACGGGCCAACCTGGGTCGCCGGCATCCAGACCGTTGCCGACGACGAGCGCCTGAGCGCGGGCGACGAACTGGGAGACGAACGCGCCGTAGACCTTCTCGTGCACCACCACCCGGCTCGCGGCGGTGCAGCGCTGCCCCGCCGTCCCGAACCCGCCCCAGAGGCAGCCGTCGACGGCAAGCTCCAGGTTCGCGTCGTCCATGATCATGATGACGTTCTTGCCCCCCATCTCGAGGTGGACTTTCTTGAACGTCGGAGCCGCGGCCTGGTTGACGATCCGGCCGACTCGCGTCGACCCGGTGAACGAGACGACGCGAACTGACGGACTGGTGGTGAGCGGCGTGCCGACCTCTTCCCCGTCGCCGGTGACCATGTTGACGACGCCTTTCGGGATGCCGGCGTCCTCGAGCACCTTGACGAAGTTCCACGCCGACAGCGGCGTTTGCGATGCCGGCTTGAACACCACGGTGTTGCCGCAGACGAGTGCCGGGATGATCTTCCACGAGGGGATCGCCATCGGGAAGTTCCACGGCGTGATGATCGAGCACACGCCAAGCGGCTGCCGCACCGACATCGCAAACTTGTTGCGCAGTTCGGACGGCACGGTCTGCCCGAACATCCGGCGGCCCTCACCGGCCATGTAGAAGGTCATGTCGATGGCCTCCTGCACGTCGCCCTCGGTCTCGCTCAGAACCTTCCCCATCTCACGCGTCATGTCGCGCGCGTACTGACCCTTGCGGTCGGCAATCAGCTGCGCGGCCTTGAACAGCATCTCAGCCCTGACGGGCGCAGGCACGAGGCGCCAGGTTTCGTAGGCGCGCGTCGCCGCCTCGATCGCCGCCTCGACATCGGCGCGGCCCGAATCCTGAAAGAGGCCGATGAGGTCGTCCGTGTCAGCCGGGTTGCGGTTTTCGAACGTACGACCGGTCCCGGAAGGAACCCAGCGCCCGTCGATGTAGTTGTTGTAGGTGGTGGGAGCCGCAGGTGCCATGACCCGCAATTATAGCGTTCCACTCTGACGGCCCGAGTCGCGACGGCGGCGGTACAGCAGTGCTGCGGTGCGGTGCGGAAACTGCCTACTCGGCGAGTTCGGCGTCGACGATTGGAGGCGCGCCGAGTGCGGCCAGCTTCTGGCGCTCGACGAACAAGCGGATCGCCCGCAGTGCGTGTTCCGAAGGCTCGGTGAATTCCAGGCCGGTGCGGTAGACGACGGCTCCCTGCTCGAGCCCTCGGACCTGGCTGTGGACGATGCGCCCCTTGATGATGACCGGAACGGCCTGAAGCACCAGCCGGAAGTCGTGGAGCGAGTCGAGGTGCAGCGGGAAACGGGTCTCGACCAGGGCGCCGCGCTCGCTGAGATCGAGGATCGACATCGGCTCGTAGACCGAGACTTCCCCGGTCACCTCGCCTGCGAGATAAACCCGCTCCGCGTCGCGCGTCCCGTCATTCGCAGACAATTGAGTCAAGACCTCCCCGGGCCTGCGCGAACAGGCCCGAAGTACTTATCGGATTTTCACGTGTTCAAGATAGTCCCCCGATGCGATCCGGTTGGCGCCGCCGAGGGGGGCGTTGTAGAAGTAGACCCAGGCGGACTCGCTGCTGCCGTCCGGCAGGGCGACCGTCAACACGGCTGCGCACGTACAGGCTGCGGTCGTGATCGTCGGGCCGGTAGCCTTCAATCTCGTCAAGCGCCGCCAGGACCGTGGGCGCGTCGACGACCTCGTACAGCTCGCCCCAGACGACCCCGTCGGGTGCCGGCACCGCGGCAGGATAGAGCCCGAGATCGAACAGCGCCGCCCGGATGGATCCGCGCCCGAGATATTTGAGGTTGGCATCCATCCCGGCTCGTTGCCGGCGATCGAAGCCCGCCATCAGGGTGCCGTAGAAGAAGACGAGGTCGCGCACGGTCGGAGGAGCGTACACGGGCAGGAACCAAAAGAAAAGGGCCGGTGGCAATCAGTGCCACCGGCCCTCGTCGAACGTGCGATTACGTGCTTATCCGTTTACTGGCTGAGCCCGGGCTGCGCGTTCGCCTTCGGGATCATCTGGATAATCTCTTGCGGGACGGTGAACGAGAGCGATACCGTCTTGCCGGTGCCGGTGAGCTGCAGGGAGTCGACGAGTGCGGTCGTGCGCGGATCGGCCTGGGCCTGCATGCGGGCGAGGGCGAGGAAGCCGCGGACCACGTCGCGCAGGTTCTCGGCCGCCTGGTCGTCGCGGGCTTCGGCGCGAAGGTTTCCCGACACGCCGCCGTCGACACGAGCTGCCGCGGCAAACCACTTGACCGCCGGAATCTGACGCCGAATCTGATCGGGCAGCTGCGCATGCGCCGCGAGGAGGTCGAAGCGACCCACCGCCCAGGCGTTGTTGGTCTGGCCGATGTCGGAGACGAGATCCATCATCTCGCTGTTGCTGGTGATGCTGTGGGCCGAGAGCTGGGCGTCAATGGCGGTCTTGACGGCAGTCGCGTCGCCGAACGCGATCAGCCCCGGCTCGAGAAAGGCGAGGACGAGCTTCTGGTGCATTTTGGAAGCCGCCTCGAGATGACGCTGGACGGTATCTCCGGCGTCAGGCATCGGGGCACCGGGGGCTGCCTCGACGGTCTGGTCGGCTCCGGGCGCCGGCGCGTTGACGAGCCGCTTGCCTTTGTACTCTTCGACCGTGCCGCCGTGCTCGCGGATGAGCCCTTCGAGCTGGGTGTCGTTGAACCGGCCGCGCGCGACGACCAGAGGTGCGTTCTTTTCACCGCCGGTTGAAATCGATGCCACGACGTAGTCGATGTCGCGCTCGATATCGATGCCGGTCTGTTCCTGGAATTCCTTCTGTCCCTGCTCCGCTCGGCATGGCGGCCTTCAACCGGGTGCGCAGTTCGGAGTCCATGATGGCGCGCACGTCCGCATACGCCACGAGACTGGCGTCGGCCGGAACGTAGCGCAGCTCATTGGCAACTGCCGAGGCCGAGACCGGCTCGAATCCGCCCGCGTAGTAGGCGATCAGCCCGGTTCCGAGCCCTGCTGCCAGGACGGCGGTCGACCCTGCCATGAAATAGCGTGTTTTCTTTGTCATACGCGTGGCCCTCACCAGGATTATACCGATCGGGGCGGTAAAAAGTTCCTTCTGCAACCCGTCCCAGCGTCCGATTCCGGACAGCCGGGCGACCTTCCGGGTTTATTGCTCCAGCACGTATTCCTTGCGCTCCACAACCCAGGCTGCGGCTGCCAGAAACGTAATCCAGATCGCTGCCAGCCAGAACATGCTCATCCCCAGCGGCGGGGTTTCGCGGAAAATCCCCTGGATCAGGCTGAGCGCCGTGTCGTTGGGCATCGCATGCGGCACGAGCGACTGCAGGTAATAGGCGATCGTGAACTTCTTCAGGTAGCCGGGAAACGCCAGCGCCGCCTGCTCCCACCCGAACACGAAAATAAGCCCGATGAGCAGCGGCCGCTTGAACTTCGCCCCGATGAACGCAAAGAGGGCTCCATAAACGGACAACCCCAGCGCCAGGAGTGCGAGGTCCTTCAACAGGTCGACGAACGAGGCGCCCAGGCTGCCCTGCATCGGCACGATCAGGAGATAGACGAGGACGACTGATGGAAGCACGACCAGGACGGTGCAGCCGAGATAGGCGAGGTACTTGCCGAACAGCACGGCGCCGCGCCGGATCGGCCGCGTGAACAGGTACGTGATCGTCTTGTCTTCGACCTCGTCGGCCATCAGCGACGTCCCGTAGAACACGCCGAGGACCGGAATCGTGAAGCGGAGGTAGAACACCCAGATCATCAGGCCGAAGATCGCGGGACCGGTCATCCGGGTGGTCTCGAGGATCGGCGCGCCGAACCCGATCAGGATCCGCAGAAACGCCGCAATCGCGACCGGGGCGCCGACCACGAGCAGCATGAAGATGGTGCGGCGGGACCACAGCATCTCTCCGAGCGAGAGATCGAAGATGCGGAGCCCGGCGGTCACGAACCCGGGGGCGGCCGGGATGGCACGAGCGGGGGCGGTGGGCTGGATGATCTCGGGCCATGACTATTTGACCAGGTACTCGAACACGGCCTGGAGGTTATCGTCCGGCGAGGTCACTTCCTCGATCAGGCCGAACTCGCCGCTCGCCGCGAGCTCCGTCAGCCGGGCGTAGAAGGCGTCCGGCTTGCCCGTTTCGACCAGGACCGCGCCGTCCTCGAACTTCATGCTGCGGACGTCGGCGCGCTCGAGGAACTCCTTCGCCAGCCCGCGCGGATTTTCCGCCCGGACGTAGACGGTGTGCGGGTGCTCGTCGATCAGGTCCCGGATCTGGTGCACGTCGCCTTCGGCCAGGATCCGGCCGTTGTTGATCAGCAGGATGTTGGCGGTCATCGACTCGATCTCGTGCAGGATGTGGCTCGAGACGATGATGCTCTTGCCGGCGCGCGCCCAGTCGCGAATGAGCCGGATCGTCCGGCGGCGCGCGAGCGGATCCATGCCGGACAGCGGCTCGTCGAGAATCAGCAGGTCCGGATCGTGCACGATCGCCTGCGCGAGTTTGACGCGCTGGCGCATGCCCTTGCTGTAGGCGCCAATCTTCTTGTCGGCCGCGTCCATCAGGTCGACTGACGTCAGTGCGCGGCGCGCCGCTTCGTCCGCTTCTTTCTCGCCCAGCCCGTTCAGCCGCACGAGCGCCGTCACCCACTCGAGGCCGGTCATGCGCTCGTAGAACGCATCCTGCTCGGGACAGAACCCGATTTGAAAATAGAGGTGCGGGATTGTCCCAGATCGGCTCGCCGAGGACCTTGACGACACCCTTGCTCGGTTTGAGCTGACCGGTGATCAGCTTCATGAACGTCGACTTGCCGGCGCCGTTCGGGCCGAGGAGGCCGGTGATCCCGGGTGGCACGTTGACGGTCACATCGTTGAGGCCGATGACCTGCCCGTACCACTTCGAGACGTGTTCGGCGGTGACGATCGGAACGCTCACGTGACGATCTCCACGCCGCGCACCCGCCGCTCGAGCACCGATATCGAGAGCGCGATGAGGCCGAGAATGACGATCAGGGACACCGGCCAGGGCGTCGCGTATCGCGGCCGCAGCCTGAAGATCACGTCGACGACCTGCATCAGGTTGGCGGTGAGCGAAATCCACGACAGCCGCGTGCTGCCGGTGATCGCGAGCAGCGCGCCGTAGATGGCGGCAGTGAAAAAGAGGATGCCGGCATACAGGATCCCGACGTAGCGGCTGCTCTTCGAGAGCGACGACAGCGCCAGCATCGTGAACGTCGTCAGCAGCCCCTGGAGCAGCGTCGCCACGGTGATGGCTGGAAACAGGAACAGGTTCTTCTGGAGAAAGACGAAGCTGCCGGCGAACAGCACCTGGAGGATGAGCAGCAGGATCGCCGGCACGAGCGTGACGAACAGCACGAACGTCAGCAGCACCGCGGCCTTGCCGGCAATGTAGTCGGTCCGCAGCAGCGGTTTCGACAGGTAGATCTGGAGCGCGTTCGCACGGCGATCGTTGGCGATGAGCCCGGCGCCGACGTAGATCGCGAGGATGAATACGAAGAAGTCCTGCTGTTCGAGGAACTGCCTGAACGTCTCCGCCGTCGGCGCGAACATCGCGACCTGCGGGTAGTTGGCGGTGACGTAAATCTGGACCGCGCGGACGAGAAACGGCCCCCACGCGGCGATCAGCAGACCCATGAACGCGCGCTTCCGCAGCATCGTCATGATGCCGGCGCGCGCGATGACGAGCCACGCCTGCCCGTGTGCGCGCGCGCCCGCCGCCGTATCGCCGGTAACTCTGATCGTGTATGGGCATAACTCAGAAGTCTAAGTCGTCACCATCACCGCGTCGCACGTTGCACGTCGCACGTTGCACGTCGCACGTTACTCATGCCCCACGGCCTTGGCGAAGACGTCCTCGAGCGTCGGCACGCTCGGACGCAGGTGCCGCACCTGCACGCCGAACTGCGCCGCCAGCGTGAACAGCTGGCGCTGGTCGTTGCCGGCGGAACTGAGCGCGGCCGGGACGAAGACGCGCATCACGTCTTCGTCGGTGGACGCGGCTTCCATCCCGGCGTTGCGGAGGACCTCGAGGAAACCCGGCAGGTTGCCCTTGATACGGAGCTCGAACACGCGCCCGCCAGGCCCCTTCAACTCGCGCAATCGGCCCCTGCGCGACCACCTGCCCCTTGTCCATCACGATCACGTCGTCGCACGTGTATTCCACGTCGGGGAGGAGATGCGAGGAGAGGATCAGGTTGACGTTCTTGTTGTGACCCGAGGTCGCGGATGAGATCGAGCATCTCGTCGCGCCCCTTGGGGTCCATGCCGTTGGTCGGTTCGTCGAGGAAGAGGAGGTCGGGGTCGTGCACCAGTGCCTGTGCGAGCTTGATGCGCTGCTTCATGCCGGTCGAGTAGGTCTCGATGTTCCGATAGCGGGCTTCGCCGAGGCCGACGTAGTACAGCACTTCGTGCGCGCGCTGCATCGCGTCGACGGCTGGAAGTCCGGCGAGCTGGCCGCAGTAGGCGACGAACGACACCGCGTTCATGCCCGGGATGTGGGCATCGCTCTCGGGCATGTAGCCGATGCGCCCGCGGATTTCCATCGGCCGCTCAGCCACGTTCGAGGCCGAGGACGGTCATCCGGCCTTCGGCCGGCTTGATGAAGCCGAGCAGCGACTTGAGCATCGTGCTCTTGCCCGCCCCGTTCGGGCCGAGCAGGCCCACGGCTCCCCCGGCAAACCGGGCGGTGACGTTCCTTGAGCGCCCGGTTGTCGCCGTAGATGACCGTGACCGCATCGAGGTCGACGACCGGACCGGTCGCTGCCGTGCTGTGCGGTTCGCGCGGGCTGAGGGCGGGTATGGTGTCCAAGTCTTTGCTTATACGGAAAGAGGGGCTCAGAGAGTTCCGCGGAGGCCGAGGGCGTCCGCCTGCTCCCGCAGCGAACATGATCACGTTGCCGATGTGCTCCTGCAGCGGCAGGCCAATCTCCTCCGCACCGCGCCGGAGGTCCTCCCGGGAGACGGCGCGGGCGAAGGCCTTGTCCTTCATCCGCTTGACGACCGATGACGACTCGAGGTCGAGGACGCTTTTCGACGGCCGGATGAGCGCGCAGGCGGTGACGAAGCCGGCCATCTCGTCGCAGGCGTACAGGCAATGCTCGAGACGCGATTCGCGCGGCGACGCCGGAGTAGTCCGCGTGCGACAGGATGGCACGGGTCACCCACTCGGGATATCCCTGCGCCTGGAGGATCTCGACCCCGCGAAACGGGTGGTTCTCCTGGTCGGGAAAACGCTCGTAGTCGAAATCGTGCAGCAGCGCCACCACCGCCCACTCCTCTTCGGGCTCGCCCCACAGGCGCGCATATCCGCGCACCGCGGCTTCAACCGCGAGCATGTGCTTGCGCAGGCTCTCGCTCTGCGTGTATTCGGTGACCAGCGCCCAGGCAGCCTCTCTCGACATCGTCACAACAATGCACCTTATACCAGCCCCATCGCCTTGACCACCACCCGCTTCCGGCGGCGGCCGTCGAACTCGGCGTAGAAGATCTGCTCCCATGGACCGAGATCGAGCGCCCCGCCGGTGATCGGCACGATCACCTGGTGCCCCATGATCGTGCGCTTCAGATGCGCGTCCGCGTTGTCTTCGCCGGTCTGGTGGTGCTGGTACGGCAGGCCCGCCGGCGCGAGCTTCTCGAGCCACACCTGGAAGTCGTGGATCAAGCCGTCCTCCCAGTCGTTGACGTACACGCCGGACGTGATGTGCATCGCGGACACCAGAACGATGCCGTCCCGGATCCCGCTCTTCTTCACGATCGCCGCCACATCGTCCGTGATGCGGATGAACTCCTGCGGCGTCTTGGTGTTGAACCAGAGGTAGTCGGTGAAGACGGTGGACTCAGACATCGGGACTCGGGACTCGGGATTCGGGATTCGGGATTCGGGATTCGATTCGGGTAGTTTCCAGTTTCCAGTTACCAGTATCCAGTTCTTGGTTCCGGGGACTGTTCGCCGAGGATCAGCCGTCGTGCTTGGGAGGGGCACTGGCAACTGGCGACTGGCGACTGGGTACTTCCAGGGCGAGCCCCGCCTCCGCGTTGAACTCCAGGCTCCCCGGGCCAGCGCTTCGGAACCGGCGCAGCGCGGCGGCGCCGATCATCGCCGCATTGTCGGTCGAGAGCGAGATCGGCGGGATGAAGACGGGGATGCCGTAGCGGATGCCCAGCGCCTCGGCATCGGCGCGCAAGCGGCTGTTGGCGGAAACACCGCCGGCAAGCCCCACGCTTCGTGCATTCAGCCAGCGTGCGGCTTCGAATGTTCGATCCAGCAGTGCGCCAACCACAGCCCGCTGAAAGCTGGCGCAGATGTCGGCGATGTCCTGTGGCGGGAGCAGCGCGCCGCCGTCGCCGGCAGCGCCGGCTTTGCCGCCCTGCTCGGCGCCGGTGCGTTCCCTCACCAGCCGCAGCACCGCGGTCTTCAGCCCGCTGAAGCTGAAATCGATCCGGCGCGCGATGTCGGCCGGCAGTACGCCGTCGCCGGTCGACTTCGGGGCATTTCGATCCGGCGTGCGTCAACCGCGTCACAGGAAAATCGTAGGCACGATCGTTGCCGGTCCGCGCCGCGCGATCGATCGCGGGCCCTCCCGGATAGCCGAGCCCGAGGAGCTTCGCGACCTTGTCGTATGCCTCGCCTGCCGCGTCGTCGCGTGTCCGCCCAATCACCCGGTAGTGGCCGCGCTCCCGAATCAGGTACAGGCTCGTGTGCCCGCCCGAAACCACCAGGACCGCGGCAGGGAGCGGCATCTCGCCGTGCGCAAGCGTCAACGATTCGATGTGCCCGGCGAGATGATGAACCGGGACGACCGGAATGCCACGCGACCACGCGAGCGCCTTGGCGAACGCGACGCCAACGAGCAGCGACCCCACCAGACCCGGGCCTTGTGTGACCGCCACGGCACCGATGTCGTCCAGCGTCACGCTTCCGACGGCGAGCGCCTCTTCGACGACGCCGCAGATGTCGCGCACGTGCTGGCGCGATGCGAGCTCGGGAACGACACCGCCCCACTCCCGGTGAATCGCCGCCTGCGATGCGACCACGTTCGAGCGCGCGCGCCACGGCCGTGCATCGTCGCCAGTCTCTTCGATGACGGCGGCGGCCGTTTCGTCGCACGACGTCTCGATGGCGAGGAGGTTCATCACACGACTAGGTGGCCTGGCCGGCTCCCGGCGCCTTGGCTGCCACGGCTGACGCGAGCGCGGCCTTCAGCGACTCGGTGTACGGCGCAGTGAAAATCCCCCGCTCCGTGATGATGCCGGTGATGTACCGGTGCGGCGTCACGTCGAACGCAGGGTTGCGGATGAGCGCACCGATCGGCGTGACCCTCGATGTTCCCAGGTGCGTCACCTCGCGCTGATCGCGCTCTTCGATCGGGATGTGATCGCCATCGGGCGTCGCCAGGTCGATCGTGGAAATCGGCGCGGCGACGTAGAACGGGATCTTGTGCTCGTGGGCGAGCACGGCCACGGTGTAAGTTCCGATCTTGTTGGCGGTATCGCCGTTCGCCGCGATCCGGTCGGCGCCGACGACGATGACGTCGATCTCGCCGCTGCGCATGAGCGGACCGGCCATGCTCTCGGTGATGACCGTGGTGCTGATCCCCTCGCGAATGAGCTCCCACGCGGTCAGCCGCGCACCCTGCATGAATGGCCGGGTCTCGTCGGCAAACACCGCGATCTTCTTGCCCTGCTCCACCGCGGCGCGAATGACACCGAGCGCCGACCCGTAGCCGGCCGTCGCGAGTGCGCCGGCGTTGCAGTGAGTAAGCACGCGCGCGCCGTCCGGCACGACGGCGGCCCCGACGCCTCCCATCAGGCGGCAGTTGGCGACGTCCTCGTCGTGAATCGCGCGCGCCTCCTGCTCGAGACGGCCGGCGAGCTCCTCGGTCGATTCTCCGGCCTCGACCCCGGCGGCAAACGCCGCCTTCATCCGGTCGATCGCCCAGAACAGGTTGACCGCGGTTGGCCGCGTCGCCGCCATCATGTCGCAGGTCTTCTGGAACTCGACCGCGAACTGGCGCGTCCCCTTCGCCGTGCTTCGGCGCATTCCAAGTGCGAGCCCCATCGCGGCGGCGACGCCGATCGCCGGGGCCCCGCGGATGACCATCGTGCGAATCGCCTTGGCGACTTCCTGCGCGGTCCGGCAGCGCAGGTAGATTTCCTGCCCCGGCAGCTTGCGCTGGTCGACCATGACGACTACGTCCCCCTGCCAATCAATCGTCGGAAGCATGTTGTTATCCCAGCAGTCGCCTGTCGAAGGGCAGCGGCAGAAGCGCCGACAGCCTCATCCGGGCCGTCGGCCCGTCCAGGTTCCCAAGAATGATATCGATGTCGCCGCAATACTCCCAGAGGAGTTGACGGCACGGACCGCACGGCGGCGTGGGCGCGTCTGTATCGGCGACCACGGCGATGCGGGTGAAGACGGCCTCGCCGTCCGAGAGCGCCTTGACGAGCGCGACGCGCTCGGCACAGAGCGTCAGGCCATAAGTCGCGTTTTCGATGTTGCAGCCGCTGATGATGCGGCCATCGTCTGTCTCGAGCGCCGCGCCCACCTTGAAGTTCGAGTACTGCGCATGCGCGCGGGTCCGCGCCTCTGCCGCGATCGTCACGAGGACCAGTTCCTCGTTGACGTAGGCGGCCGACGTCGGGTCGATCGTCACCGGGTGCCAGCCGCGCTCGCTGCGCCGATCGTTGCCGGAGCGCCGCTGGCGCACACGCCGTTCCGATATCGCAGCCGCTTCCACAGCGGCCCGCAGTCGTCGTTCGCTTCCACTCCGGCGATCGCCGCTGCGAGGCGCCGGCTGACCACGGCGCGCGGCCGGCTTGGGGCGTTCAGAGTCGCTCAATGATGGCCTCCAGTAGTGCCGAGAACTCGCCGCGGACGCGGCGCGCCACTTCCATCACTTCGTCGTGGACCAGGGGCTGGGGAAGAACTCCCGCCGCCGGGTTGGTGATGCACGAAATACCCAGCACCTCCATCCCCATGTGCCGGGCGGCGATGGTTTCGGGCACCGTCGACATCCCCACCGCATCCGCGCCGATCGTCCTGAGGAACCGGATTTCGGCCGGCGTCTCGTAGCTCGGTCCGTGCATCGCGGCATAGATGCCATGGGCCAGGTCGATGCCGCGCGACGCCGCCGCCATGCCGGCCACGTGCCGGAGCCGCTTCGAATACGCCTCGGTCATGTCGGGAAAGCGCGGCCCGAAACGCTCGTCGTTCGGCCCGAACAGCGGACTGCTCCCCATCAGGTTGATGTGATCGTCTATCACCATGAGCGTGCCGGGCTTGAACGCGAGGTTGATGCCTCCCGCGGCGTTCGTGAGGACAATCGTCCGCACGCCCAGCCGTGCGACGACACGCGTGGCGAATGCCGCCGTCTGGAGCGAATGCCCTTCGTAATAGTGAGCCCGGCCGCTGAGCGCCGCGACCCTGCGGGAGCCGACATTACCGACAACCAGCCTGCCGGCATGCCCGACTACTGCTGACGCCGGCCAGTTCGGGATCTCTTCGTAGGCGATCGTCGTCGCATCGAGGAGCGACGACGTGAAGTCGCCAAGCCCGGAGCCGAGCACGATCGCGACATCGGGAGGCGCGCCGATGCGCGGGCGGAGATGAGCTGCCGCTGCTTCCGCACGCGCGTAGAAATCAGTCACAGCAGGAACCCGGCGATGGTCGCGGTCACGAAGTTCGCGAGCGTGCCGGCAAGCATCGCACGGAAGCCGAGCCGGGCGAGGTCGTGGCGCCTCGTCGGGGCGAGGGCGCCGATGCCGCCGATTTGAATGCCGATCGAGCTGAAGTTGGCGAACCCGCACAAGGCGAAGGTCGCAATCGTGAACGATCGCGGATCGAGCATCGCCTTCATCGGCCCGAGCTGCGAATAGGCGACGAACTCGTTGAGCGCCATCCGCGTGCCGAGCAGGTTGCCGATCGTCGGGGCGTCGCGCCACGGCACCCCCATGCTCCAGGCGACCGGCGCAAACACCCAGCCGAAGATCTGCTGCAGGCTCAGCCCGGCGAGACCGAGCACCGCGTTGACGAGCGCGATGAGCGCGAGAAACGAGATGAGCATGGCGCCGACGTTCAGCGCCAGCGCGAGACCTTCTCCGGTGCCGCGGCCGGCAGCGTCGATGACGTTGACATCGGTCCGTTCGATCTGGAGCTTCACCACGCCCATCGTTTCGGGCACCTCCGTCTCGGGCACGAAGATCTTTGCCATCATCAGCGTGCCTGGCGCGGTCATGATCACGGCGGTCAGCAGGTGCTGGGCCTCGATGCCGAACAGGATGTAGGCGGCCATGATGCCGCCCGAGATGTGCGCCATCCCCGAGGTCATGACCGTCATCAGCTCGGATTCGGTCATGCGCGGGAGGTACGGCCGGATGGTCAGCGGCGCTTCGGTCTGCCCCATGAAGATGCTGGCCGCGACGTTCAGCGACTCGGCCCCCGAGGCGCGCATCACGCGCCGCATCACCACCGCGAACGCGCGCACGACCAGCTGCATGATGCCGAAGTAATACAGGATGGCAAAGAGCGCGGCGATGAAGATGATCGTCGGCAGGACCTGGAACGCGAACACGACACCGTAGCGCGCGCCCTCGGGTCCGAGCACCTGCGTCATGATCCGCGGCCACACGACCTTGTCGCCGAGCGGACCGAACACGAAGCTCGAACCGACGAAGGCAAAGTCGAGCAGCCGGTTGATGACGCCGCCGAGCGTCTGGAAGACGCGCTGGCCCGCCGCGGTCTTCAGCACGAGCAGCGCAAAGACCATCTGCAGACTCAAGCCCCACACGACAGTACGCAGGTCGATGGCGCGACGATTCGTCGACAGAGTGTAGGCCAGCGTCATGATGACGATCAGCCCGACGAGCGGCTGAACGCGCGGCATGCCGCCGAACTGCGCGAGCAGCGCCACGAGCGTCGCGGCAGCAATCGCGCCCCCGATGATCGCCAGGTCGCGGGTGTCGAACGGTGCACGCATCGGGCGCACGGGGTGCTCGGCGCCAACTGCCTCAGTCATCAAATCTCCTCGGAACCATTCAGGACGCCGCGCCGTGCTCGATGCGATCGACGATGAGTGGACGAAGTACCGCCGGCTCATCGCCGACCTGGACGGCGGATTCGAGCAGCGGCAGCGCTTCGCTGAGCCCGCGGCCGGCGCGGTGATGGATCATCAGCACGGCATCCCCCTCGGACGACCTGCGTGCCAGGCGGGCAGCGGACTTCGACGCCGACGCCCGGATCGATCGTGTCGGCGAGCGTCGCGCGGCCGGCGCCAAGGGCAACAGCGGCACGTCCGATCTGCTCCGCGTGGAGGCCCGTGACGTACCCTGCGCGGCGTGCCGGGACGATGTGCCGGTCGGGGGCGGCGGGCAGTCGATGGTAATCGTCGATCACCGCGGGATCGCCGCCCTGCCGGGTCACAATCCGCCGGAACAGGTCGAGCGCCGCGCCGGAGTCGAGTGCGGCGCGGATGCGCGCTTCGGCTGCGGGCTCGCTATCCTCGATCCGCGCCGTCATCAGCATGCGGGCCGCCAGCGTCACGGACAGTGCTTCCAGATCGGCGGGGCCTCGCCCTTTGAGCGTCTCGATCGACTCGATGACCTCCAGGGAGTTGCCGACCATCCGACCGAGCGGCGCGTCCATCGACGTGATCAGCGCCTCGGTGCGGACTCCGGAGGCGACACCGATGGCGACGAGCGACTCGGCGAGCTGTCGTGACGCTTCGGGCGTTTTCATGAACGCGCCGACGCCGGTCTTGACGTCGAGCACCAGCCCGCCGATCCCTTCCGCGATTTTCTTGCTCATGATCGATGCGCAGATGAGCGGGATGCTCTCGACCGTGCCGGTTACGTCGCGAAGGGCGTAGAGGATACGGTCCGCGGGTGCAATCTCCGAGGTCTGGCCGATGAGCGCGCATCCGACGTCGTGGAGCGCCGCGCGCAGTTCGTCGAGCGACAGTGCCGTGCGAAACCCCGGGATCGCCTCGAGCTTGTCGAGCGTGCCGCCGGTATGTCCGAGGCCGCGTCCGGACATCATCGGCACGTACGCGCCGCATGCCGCCGCCAGAGGCGCGAGAATCAACGACGTCTTGTCGCCGACGCCGCCGGTGCTGTGCTTATCGACAGGAATTCCGTCGACGCCGGGGTAGTCGACGCGGACACCGGAGCGAACCATTGCGTCCGTGAGCGCCGCGGTCTCCGGCGCCGACATGCCGCGGATGAGAATGGCCATGAGCAGCGCCGACGCCTGGTAATCGGGAAAACTGCCGTCGGTCACGCCGTGCACGAAGAAATCGATCTCCTCGCGGTCCAGGGTGCGGCCGTCCCGCTTGTGCCGTATGACGTCGACCGCGCGCATGGAAGGGTGTGGGTGTGGACTGGAGACCGGAGCGAATCCGGCTAAATCCGGACACTACTATAGATTATGGCCGGGTTCTTCGAGAACCGGTGATTACCAGTTTGTTTTTGTCGCGGAGCCCGGAATCGTCTAATAACGTCTAACGGGCGAAAGGATCGACGACAGGAACCCATGCTGTCACTCGACGCCGTGGTGTGAACATCTGGCTCAGGCGCGCTGCGCAAACGCGAGAGGGCGATGAGTGTTACGTTCTCGGGCGCTGGTTCAGCCGTTCGGCCAACGCGCCAAATACGTTTGCGGAGTCTTCCAGAAGCGCATTCGTGCGCTTCAGCTGTGCGACTTCGGCTTCCAAGTGATGGCAGTCGGGCGCAATCGGAAGGACATCATGGCGCGGTGATGTTGGAGCACCAGCCCGCCGACGCTCTTCGGTGTGAGCACCAGCCCGTTCAGGATGGCTAACTCGCCTGCGGTCGGGAATTGACGGCCACTCCGAGTGATTGGCGTCCATATAACACCTCCTGTGGAAGCGCCGGGTGAGGAACCCGACAGATGGCGGGAGGCTCAAATGGGCAGCGCGGACGAGAACTTACGACACGTTGCTGGTGTGGTCGGACCTGGACGCGTTTACTTGGTTGGAGCGGCGCGGTCAGACGCCAGCTGAGGGTTTCCCGCGCGGCGGCGACGCATGGCGAGCCACCCGAGGCCGCTCCCGAGCAGGATCAGCGTGGTCGGCTCCGGCACCGGGGCGAGCGAGTATTGATAGTCGAAGAACGGACGGTTCGGCTCGAAAAATATCACCCGCCCGGTGCCGGTGCCATAGAGCGAGTGCCGGAATAGAAGGGCGCCGGTGTCGATGTCGAAGCCGCTGAGTGTGCCGGAGAATGTCACCGGCGCCCGGCCGCCGATCAGCCCGAGAGGATCACCCTCAAGCACGGCTGTCCCGCCCGTGAACAGGAAGTCACCTGCAATGTCATAAGCCTGTCCGTCACCAAAACTGCCCGCGAAGCCACGGCCACGGGTGAATGTGGCCCGCGTCGTCAGGCTGTACGGAGCGCCGGCCTTCAAGGGTTGTGGAGTGGCGGGCCGGCTGAGCTCAAGCCCACCGCGGTTACCGAGGATCGGGATGGTCTCGAGCGCCTCGCCGGAAAATTTCGGGAGTCCCGCGCCGACGAGAGAGAAGACGAGCTCGTTGATTGGGCCTTGGTAAGACGGAAAGTCGCCGCCTGCGGAATCGATGTTGACCGCCCCCGAGACTCTGATCGGCTCGGCGTGGGCGGGCACAGCCGCGAGCGCCTGGGCGATGACGATTCCTGTTGTGAGAAAGAGAGCAACCCGTGATGGCAGTTTCGTTGAAAGCTTCAAGTAGACCCTCTCGCAAATTCCTCTGAATGGGTGACGCGGGCGGCTAGCACGCAAGAAAGAGACCGATGTCGTGGTCAGGCGAACTCCAAACACATGTTGCCCGGCCATATGGCGGCTACTTGAGCGGGACAAACACGCGTATTCCGGCAGTGAGCACTACTTCAGACGGTCAGGGCTGGCCGATTCCGGCGGCGCCGCACGCTCCCAAGGAGCGCCAGCCCGGTCCCCCCAAGGACCAGAGAAGCAGGTTCAGGAACGGGATTCGAAAACTCGGCTGCGTGGCTGTCTCGGTTGATGTCAAGAAGCGAAACCGAAAACGGCGTGCAACACCCCGGGATGATGAGGTCGAACGCAATTAGATTCGTCGTCCCAACGCTGAACGTCGGCAACTGGTTGACGAACGTCGTGTCACCCGATGCAGGGAAGGACCCGGAAAGCTGGAACAGCCCGTCACGAGCCCGGGCTCCAATCGTGTTCCTAAAACCAGTCGTCACGGGTGTCACTGCAATGAGAAACGCAATGAACTCCTGATTTAGGTTCGGCGTGAAATCGATCGTGCGTGTCCCGAACGTGACGACGGGGTCCACGTTCAGATCGGTGCTGACCGGGGACTCGAGCGGCAGTGGAATCTGAATCGGATCAGCTCCGGCAGAGCCGGCGGCCAGCAGGAAACCAATGAACATCAATGCGGCCAAGTCTCTCATGGCTGTTCCTCCTGAAAACGCCGCGGCATTACCGCCAGCGCGACCGATGACCCGGTTCGATCACGGCTTCGACTGTCCGGATTCGGCAACTGTGAGCCGACTGTGAGCAAAAGGTAACCCGTTCTTACCGCCTGCAGGCGGCTGTGGGGGCAAGCCTGCAATTCCAGCGCCTCGCATTGGACGCTCGAGGTGGCGTAGCGTTTGCGGTAACGAAGCAAAGGTGATCAAACCTCGTCGAGCGCACGGCGATCCATCACGACCTCAGGAAGGCATCAGGCACGCTCTTCGCGATAGCGACGAAAGCGAGGCGTACTTCATCGGGCGGACCTTGGCAATCGCCCGGTCACGTGCGCCGTTTCCAGTATCCACATTCAGTTCCTCAGCGAGACGCACGCGACCTGCACGGCCTCGTACGCCTGCGGTGTCCCCTGGCCACTCGGCGCCGGCGCTCCTGCGACGACCTCCACCCTGTCCCTGGACGTGTTGAAGGAAGGCGGAGCGTGACAGATGGTGGAATCGGCTAGGGATCAGGTGTTCGTGCTCGATGTCCGGCGAAGAAATAATCAGGTCAACACAGCCTCACCCTGGGTTGTTCACCCTTGCGTCGGGTACGCAAATTACGATTCCGGCCAGTTGCGTAGACAGCGCTTGACGGCACGGCTACGGGATGCCGTCGCGTCCCGCCGCTTCCACGAGCAGCGGGGTTGTGTTCGAAACGGGAGCCACCAGGACAAGCGACACCACCATCCAAACCAAATGCGCTGCGGATTGACCTGATGACTTTCGACTGCGGAAGTACTGTTTGGATCACCAGCGGGAGTCTGTGAGTAAGCTCTCGGCCAGAGACATGACGGCCGACCAGAATCACCGCACAATTCGCAGCAAGTGCGCGAAGGACTGGCCAGACGACCTCCCAATGCGCAACTTCTGCGAGGAGCGCGGCCACGCATGACCACCTGGCGAAGTTCCGCGCCTCGACGGTCGGCAAGCTGCAGACGAGGCTCGCCGAAGACCGTGCCGCCGCACTGAAGCCGAAGCAGACTCCGGACCCCGCAATGGCGACGGTGCGCGAACTGCGAAATCGGGAGATGCGCGATCAGTTGCGCACACTCGACAAGGTGCAGCTACAGGTTCGCATTCGCCAAGCCGTGAGCGACGGAGCGTCGACGGATTTGTCGACGCACTGGAAGGTGCGCCCGCGGGTTTCGAGATCGCGCCGAAGCATCTCGTCGAAGAGGCGCGAGCCGCAATCGCAGAACGCGATCATCCCGAGCTCGGCGAACTCGCAACGCTCATGCGTCAGGACCAGTTCCTGATCAACAGCGCGACGCAGGCCGTAAAAGCCGCTGTCGAAGACGCCGGTCCCGCACCAGACGCACCGGTCGCGGACACGCGCCAGCCGTACACGGTTAGTGGCACTCCCCTGCCGGGTGCGAAGGCGTAGCGAAATAAAACCAGCGGAGGGTAGGCCGGGCGGTCAGGGTTGCTGCCTCGAATCACCGTCGGTCCCTCTGCGACGACGAGAGTCGTTACCAGCTGATGGTGAACACCCTGCAGGGAGCGTGGCGTCCCCTGTGTCAGCCGTCTGTCGCCCGAGGCGACAGCGGCACGTCACCTAGCACGGCGTGAGCGAGCAGATCACTTTCACGAGATCCGGCGGCATGAGCGGCACGAGAGCGACGTGGTCAAAGATTCCTGCGTCGATCTTCAAACGGAACGACACGAGCGCGATCAGCACGTCGCACCGTGTTCTCGCTCGAAGCGTCAGGGCGATATGTTCCGCGTCATCGTGAGGGTGGAGTTGAACAACCACGACGTCTGCGGCACGTGGCGGCACGTTTTCGAGAGCGCCGGCGACATGAACCTCGAACCCGTCCGCCCGGATGATCTGCGCGTACAGCTCACGCGTGTCCGCGTGAGCGGAGAGCAGAACGACACGTACGGTAATGGGGTCCACAGGGAGATCACCGCTGAGCTTAGCTCCGAGCGGAGCGAGGCGCAAGCATCAGGCGTTCTATCCACCCTTAGCCGTGCATCAGCGACGCAGGAGTTAGCCCTAAACACTTGCAAACAACGCATTTACCGCGTGTCTCAACTGTTGTCTCGCCCATAAGTCTCATTAGACAGTCCGGGCATGGACAAAAACGCGATTCGGACGCTTCGCACGCATCTCTGGTACATCGCGGACACCGCGACCATGGCGTAACGCGTCAAGGCGGATAGCGAGGACCTCTGTGATCTGCTCGACGACATCGACACGCACCTCCAGGCCACCATCGAACTGGTCAATCGGCTGCGCGGCGTCGAATGCGAGGACCGGGATGTCTAGGCGCGTTTACCTCATCAACGTCGGGAGGGGTTATGCGCGGTAGTTTGCACAAGGCATCGATGAAACGCGGCAGCCTGCCGAAAGGCCAGTTCCGCTGGAACATCATGCTGTCGCTCGGTCGCGCCGAGGATGGCAAGTACAAACAGAAGTGCATCCGCTTCTGCGGCACGCGCAGGCAGGCGGAGCAGAAACTAGTCGAGCTGACTGGCGAGATTCACCGGGGCGAATTCATCGAGCCATCAAAGATCACGGTCGGTGAGTACTTGGACACGTGGCTTGAGATGGCGATCAAGCCGCCGCAGAAAGCCCAGAGTACGGTACAGACTCCTACGAGACGATCGTCCGTCTCCACATAAAGCCGGCGCTCGGACATCTGCCGCTGCAGGCGCTCACGCCGTTGCACATCCAGCGTTACTACGCAGATTTGAAAATGGCTCCGGGAAGTGCGTGCGTTCACCACGCCGTTCTGAGCCACGCGCTTAAGTCCGCCGTGAACGCCGGCCACCTGCGAACGAACGCAGCGTCACGCGTCTCGAACAAGCCACGGCTGCAGCACAGCGAAGACGTTTTGAACAACGTCTGGAACGCGGACGAGGCTCGCAAGTTCCTAGCCTACGTGCAGCAGAACTGCAGCACGCAGGATGCCGCGTTTTACACCGTCGCGCTTGAGAGCGGATGCCGAAAGTGCGAACTGCTCGGACTGCAGTGGAAGGATGTGAGCGGTTCGTCGCTACGCGTCGAGCGGCAGTTGACTGGCCCGGAACCGTCGTTCTCCATGCCGAAGAGTCGCCGAGGCCGCTCGCTCGACCTCTCGTCGCAGACGCTCAAACTGCTGGCGCAGCACAAAAGCGAGCAGGCCGAGTTGAAGATGAAGAACCGTCACCACTACCAGGACAACGGACTAATCTTCGCGCGCGAGTGGGGGCAGCAGAACGTCCTTCACGCGCTCGGAACGCCGCTCGGGATCGCACGCATCAACGAAGGCCTGAATCGACTGTGCAAGGCCGCCGATGTGAAGTGCATCACCGTGCACGGCCTGCGGCACACCTGCGCGACGTTGTTGCTCTCTCAGGGCGCACAGCCGCACCTCGTGCAACAACGGCTCGGCCACAAGAACATCATGATTACGCTGCAGATCTACGGGCACGTGTTGCCTTCGATGCAGCACGAGGCGGCCAACAAACTTGGAAACCTGCTGCACGGCTAGTGCACTCACAACCGTACGCTCTCCGCGCCAATGGCTGCCAGAAGTCGTATTTGGAGTAGTGGTCAGTTTGGTTTTGCGCTCGATCATGCAAACCGCACAGGTCTGTTCCAGCCCTTCCGCAAGCGCCTAATCATCGAAGTGTCACGTGTGCTGCTTGCGAGTCGCGGTATCGTGTCCTAGCCACGACTTGCGCGAGCAGGCTGTGGCTACTTCAGGTTCACACGTCCGACCTGCCACCCAGCATTCTTGACGGTCCGCGCTCCCATTCCCTGAGCTGGAATGGCCGCGCAGGGTGATTCTCATGCCCGATCCTAGCTTACCGCGGGGCTGTCCCGCATGCGGTGCGAAGCTGACGTACCTGCTGACGATTGCCGATACGCACATCTACTCATGTCTGAGAGACGGATTGGCGGAGCTTCCACCGGCTGGGATCATTCGTCTTGTAGCCCGCGAAGAACTCGAAGCCCGAATCGACCGTGGCGATCCCATCAGCTGAATCTTGGTCTGGCCGACGATGTGCTATTCCGGTTCGAATGGGCAACCGTCGCAATTCCGGCCTCTCGATTTTTGACGCCGCGATGGCTCGGCTAAAGAGTGCCGACGAAGCACTCAGGATGAGCAGCGTACTGGTGGCGGAGTCGAAGATTACGGCTGCGGTCGCGGTGTTGGACACTCGGCAGCGCGCGCAGAGTCGGCTGACCGAACGCCGTCCGTCAGAGTGACGCTGGAGGACATCACGCGATTTGGCGCAACGAGAAGAACGGTCTGCGGTACTCATGCAGCTCATCGAACGGACTGTGCAGCTTTTGGTGAGCTGGAGACCGGACCTCGGCACGAACTCAGGAAAGCTAAGAGGGAGCGGACTATATTATGGCCGGGATCGGTGAACAGTGCCGTTCGCCCCGCGTTTCGCAGGCCGCGGGCTGCGGCCTCCATACTCGTCGTTTACAGGCCAGCGTACGGAACAGCCCTTCACGTCGGCTCGGACGGATTCGTCAGTCCGACGCCGAAGTTGTAATCAGTCGTGTGGTCACAGTTCGGCGGACTGGCCGGCGCACAGGACCTCCCGCCAAGGTCGGTCGAGCGACGGCCCGTCGCAAACACGCCGGTTTGCGCATAACTGCACAGCCAGACTGAGTAGCACGACAATTGAACTCTGTCCCACGAAGCTCGAGTCAGGTCCGACCGCTATAGATTAGAATTACCAGCGACCGCCACAGCCAAAATGTCCGAGGTGATGCCGTTTCCGCCCGGGATCTTGCGCCGCGCCTCACGTGGTCCGACGTGCACCCGCCGACCTGCGCCGACGCCGCACCGGATGGCTGAACGGTCCCGGTGGCTCCGCTGGCATTGATGACAACGCCAGAGCCTTCTCCACCGCAGCTCTCGCCCGAAGCCGCCGCGCGGTTCGCGGAATTCGCCCGCGCCTGCAAGTCGGCGGCGCGCGCCGTGGCGCTGTACCCCGGCAGCCATCCCGCCATTGGCACCTCCCTTGGACGCCTGGCCGAGGCCACGACCAGACTGAGCGAGGCCGGGCCGTTCCGTCTGCAGGTCAGGGCCGGGGCCCTGCTGCTCGATGGCTCTGTCTCTCCCAAGCCGGACCCGGCACTCGCCGAGCTCGCTGAGGTCCTCCACCGGCACCTGATCGGCGCCCTGACGGTGAACGCCGGCGCGGACGCCGCCTCCTGGCAGATTCTCCTGCTGCTCCTGGCGCGCACGCCCGAGGAGGTGCGCGCCGATGGTGGCATCTCGCGTCTCTGGACCACGGCCGGGGGACCCAGTCTCGAGATCATCGAGATTGACTATGCCGAGGTACTGCGTGAGAAGCAGGGGCTGGCCGCGACCATCGACCAGATCCTCGCCGCAGCGCTGGCCGGTCCGCAGATCGAGTTGGACGACGCGGCGGCGGATGCGTTGCTGCAGTTGATTGGCGACCCGGCCAAGCTCCAGGAGCTGATGGCGCAGCTCGAAGAGCGGACCGCCGGGCAGGGCCCGGATCTGAAGACGGCCGCCTTCCTCAACCTGCTGCGCGGGCTCGCCGAGCACCTCGCGCGCACCGGCCCCGACAAGCTGGATGCGATGTTCAGGCAGATGGGGCAGGCGGCCGGGCGGTTGAGCGCCGAGGACATGCTGTCGCTGCTCGCCAAGCGCGAACGACCGGAGGCGATGGCCGGCACGATCAACGTGGTCGGCGCGACGACGGAACGGATGTCGGACGCCTCGGTGGCGCAATTCGTCGCCGGGTCAGTCGTTGCCGAGGGCGGCGCCACGGACCGTCTCGCGCAGGCATTCCAGGCGCTCGTCCCCGAGCGCGATCGCCAGCGGCAGCTCCTCGCGCTGGCCGAAACCGAGGTGGCCGCTTCCGAGGTCGGTGACGACCCCGAACTGTGGGGCCGCGTCGAAGGCATGCTGACGTCCTACTCGGACGACAGTTTCGTCTCGAACGACTACGGCCGCGAGCTCGCCAGCGCGCGCAACCGCGCCGTGACCGTCGAGTCGACGAGCGACGATCCACCCGAACGCGTCACGGCATGGCTTGCCACCGTGGGCGACGCGGCACTCCGCGGGCTCGATCACCAGCTGCTCATCGACCTCCTCGTCATCGAGACCGATCCGCTGCGATGGCGCGATGTCGCCCAGACCGTCGCCGCGCACGCGGACGATCTCGTTCGCGTCGGCTACTTCGATCACGCGTGGCAGCTCGTCGAAGCGGTGCTGGACCAGGGCATCGCCGATCCGGGGCGGCAGCCGCACGCGCGCGCGGCACTCGAGCAATTTGGCCGCGGCTCGATGATGAAGCATGTTGCCGCGCACCTGCGCAGTGTCGACGACCAGGGCTACGAGCGCTTCAAGCGGATCTGCCACGCGATGGGCACGGCCGTGGTCGCCCCCCTGGCCGAAGTGCTCTCCAGCGAGCAGGACGCCCGCTCCCGTCGTCGGCTTCGCGAAGTGCTCCTTGGATTCGGCGCGAGCGGCCGCGAGGCCGTGCAGCAGTTGATGAATGCGCCGAACTGGGAGGTGCGACGCACGGCGGCATACCTCCTGCGTGAATTCGGCGGCACCGAAGGGTTGAAGGAGCTGGTGCCGCTCTTGACCGACGCCGAGCCGCTGGTCCGTCGCGAGGCCGTCCAGGGACTCGCGCTGAACGGCAGCGACGAAGCGTCGGCGCTGCTGCTCACGGCACTGACGACGAGCACGGGCAAGGCGCAACAAACGCTGGCCAGCGATGTCATGGGGCTCCGCGACAGGCGCGCGGTGCCGTTCTTTGCGTTCGTGCTGCGGCGCATGGAGCCAGGCGCGCTGCCGCAGGTGTACGCAGCCGCGATCGAGTCGATTGCCGCAATCGGTCCGGCGGCGGGCACCGAAGCCGTTGCCGGTCTCGAGTCCGCCTTCAAGCACGGGCAGTGGTGGGCGCCGGTGCGCACCAGGCGCCGCCGCACGACCATCGCGGTCGCGCTTCGAAAGATAGGAACGCCGGAAGCCATCGAAGCACTCCGCACGGCGGCATCGAGCGGACCGCGCGGCGTGCGCGTCGCGGCTCGCAGTCAGCTGAGCGGTCTGATCTGAAGGGCCTCAGCTGACGCTTCGGCCCAGGATCGGGACTCGGGACTCGGGACTCGGGATCCGGGGTTCGGGGTTCGGGGTTCGGGGTTCGAGGTTCGGGTCGGGGTTCGGGGTTCCGGGTTCGGGGTTCCGGGTTCGAGGTTCGGGGTTCGGGGTTCGGGGTTCGGGGTTCGAGGTTCCGTTCGGCGGATGCGGGCGGGTTCGCGAGCGAGCTGCGGTAGCTTCCGCCTTCAGGCGGAAGACCTGCGGTGCGTAGCTTCCGCCTTCAGGGGAAAGACCTGCGGTGCGTAGCTTCCGCCTTTAGGCGGAAGACCTGGTAACTGGTAGCTGGAGACTGATAGCTGATAGCTGAGAACTGATAGCTAACAGCGATTGCCGCCGAATTTATGTCCGACCTGCAGACGCGTATCGGCCAGTACGACGAGTTGCTCCGGCGCTTCGCCTCCGGCGTGCGTGCGGCGCAGCTCTATGCCCCCGACCACCCGCTCGTCGGGCGAAATGTCGAAGGGCTGCTGGCGGTGCTCAAGGTGCTCCACGCGGCGCAGCCCTCAGTTGCGATTGGGATCGTGGGCACGCAGCTCATCGTCGCGGACACGCCCATGTCCAAAGCGAGCCTCGGCATGGCCGAGCTCGTCAAGCGGCTGAAGGACCACCTGATCGAACGCGTGTCGTTCGAGCGCGGCGTGACCGAGCAGGAGATTGCGCCGTTCATCCTCACCCTCGCCGCCCTCGGCGGCAAGGCGGAGGTCCCCGAGAGCGCGTGGCAGTTTGCGCACATCCGCGTCGGCCGCATCACCGCCGAAGAGCGCCGTACCGATGGGATCGGCAGCGACATGGCCGCCATCCGCAAGCTCTATTCGAGCGCGGTGTCGGTCGCGCAGGTCGCGTGGGAGAGCGCCGAGATCGAGGGCGCCCCCGATCTCCCGAACGCTCTCCAGGCGATCGAGGGTCTCGCCGACGCCGTCACCCAGAATCGCACCGCGCTCGTGGCGCTCACGGCGATGCGCAATTACGACAACTACACCTTCACCCACATGGTGAACGTGTCGATCCTGACGATGGGCCAGGCGCGCGCGCTCGGCATCGAGGGCCGGCTGCTGCGCGAGTTCGGCCTGTCCGCCCTGATGCACGACATCGGCAAGGTCCGCACGCCGAAAGAAATCCTGAACAAGCCCGACAAGCTGACCGACGACGAATTCACGATCATGCGCAGGCACACGGTCGACGGCGCGGAGATCCTGCGGCGCACGCCGGAGATGCCGATTCTTGCGCCGGTCGTCGCCTTCGAGCACCACCTGCGGCAGGACGGCACCGGTTATCCGGTGACCGCGAAACGCGAGGGCCTCAATCTCGGCACGATGCTCTGCGGCATCTCCGACGTCTACGATGCGATGCGCTCGCAGCGTGCGTACCAGCAGGCGTTCCCGACCGATCGCATCCTTGCCGTGCTCAAACGCAACGACGGCACCCAGTTCGATCAGAACCTGGTCAGACGATTCGTTCAGCTGCTCGGCATCTACCCGCCGGGCAACCTGGTGAGACTGACGACCGGAGAAGTTGCGGTCGTCACGGAGGTGCACGCCCCGGACCCGCACCGCCCCCGCGTCCGCGTGCTCTACGCCACCGATGGCACACGGCTCGACCTGCCCTACGACCGCAACTTGTGGGAGTCGGCTCGCGCCGGGGACGAGGCGCCCTCAATTGTTGCGCCGGTCGATCCCGCCGAGTTCGGCATCGACCCGCTCAATCACATGGAGACGCGGTAGCACCCACGCCTGGTGCTGGCGCCCGACCAGCCGACAGCAACTGCGGTCGCGCGTCCAACACGATACGCGCGCGGAGCGCCTCGCGCACGCGCCTTGTCGGCGGGGCGGACAGGCCGGCGTCGACGTCAAACAGCTATACTCTCCGGGCGTGACCGAAGGATTTCGTACAACGTTCGTGGCGTTTGCCGCACTGGGACTGGGTCTCACCTGGCAGGCGGTGCGAACGTCGATGATCCCGGCCAGTTCTCCCGACCGACTGGTCTCGGAGCTGCGGCTCGCTCAGATCATCGCCTTGCTTCTCGCGATGTCTGCAGGTGCATACGTCGGGCTTGCGGTCGCGCACGAGGCCCAGCTCGGGGTCGGGTTCGACGTGGCGCTCGCGATCGGCTTCTTCGTCGTCGCTGCGGCCACGCTGGTGCGAGATCCGCACCAGGCGCTGACCATGCTCGCCTTCGCATTTGCCGCGCACGCCGTCCTCGACGTCGCCCATCGTCCTGGCTGGCCGCTACCCGACGAGATGGCGCCGCGGTGGTACTCAATCGGTTGCGCCGTCTTCGATGCATACATCGGCGCCCTCTGTTACCTGCCGATCCTGCGGCGGTAACCGCGTGGCCTGGCGATTCGACAACGTGGACCGCGATGAGGGGCAACTGATGCGCTCGACCATCTCGACACCAGTGTTGGCGATCGCGCTGCTGCTCTGGTCCTCCTTCGCCCATCCCGCGGCGGCACAGTCGGACGGACGGTTCGTGGTCGGCATCAACGGCGGCGTCCAGACTGGCGCGACGCGCCTCACGGATCACTTCGAGTTCGAAAGCAACGTTGAAACGGCGACAGTCGAGGTCACGTACCCGTCGAAGGCGGCGGTGCTGATCGACGGGAGTGTCGTCGTACGCCTCTGGAACCAACTCGGCGCCGGCGTCGCCGTGTCCCAGGCGACGCGAGACGGAGCGGCGGAGGTCGACGCCCTCATTCCGCATCCGCTGCTCTTCCAGCAGCCGCGGACCGTGACCGGATCGCAGTCCGGAATCAGCGACGCACAAACCGGGGTCCACTTTCAGCTGTCGTACGCCGTTGCGGTCACACCGCGCGTCATCGTGACGCTTTCCGGCGGCCCATCCTACGTGCACGTGAGCCAGGATCTGGTGACGGATGTGAATTACAGCGAGAGTTATCCGTACGACACCGCCACCTTCACCAGCGCGCCGACCGAACGGACCACCGCCGGAGCCGTCGGGTTCAATGCCGGCGGCGACGTCCGCTGGATGTTTGCCCGGTCGTTCGGCATCGGCGGAATGGTCCGCTTCACACGCGCGACAGTCGATCTCGCGTCTGGCGACCGAACGATCTCCGTGGAGGCCGGCGGGGTGCAGGCCGGCGGGGGTATTCGGCTGGTGTTTTAGTGCCCGGATCAGGGATTCGGGACTAGGGATTGGGGATTCGGGCTCGGGGTTCGGGGTTCGGGGTTCCGGGCTCGGGGCTCGTGGCTCGAGGCTGGAAGCTCGGAAACTGGCCGCTGAGGTGTCTGAGAGCTGAAGTCTGATAGCTGAAACTGATTGCTGATTGCTGATTGCTGATTGCTGATTGCTGATTGCTGATAGCTGAAGTCTGATTGCTGATGTCCGCGTTTTCGACCCGCGTCATCTCAGTCGTCCGGCGCATCCCTCCGGGCCGCGTCGCTACGTACGGCGACGTGGCCAAAGCAGCGGGTCAGCCGGGCGCGGCGCGTGCGGTCGGGAACATCATGAGCCATCTTCGGGCGCGTGATGTGCCCGCGCACCGGGTCGTGGCGGCCGCCGGGCGGATCGGCGGCTTCGGTGGAAATATCGAGTTGAAGCGGGCGCTGCTGAGGGCGGAGGGGGTCACGGTAGGTCCCTCCACGATCCGTGATTTTGCAGCCCGGCGGTGGCCGCGCCCTGGTGAGGCTCGAGCCACAGCGTCCAAGGAGCCCGCCCGGGGTTCCCGGGGGCGGTCTCGAGCGAAACATAAATCGCCTCGGGCTCGTTAATCAGTAAATGTCCCCGCCTCTCCGGCCCATCCCCGCGAAAGCAACGCGAAACCCGTATGGCAACGTCTAAACAGACGATGGCTCCATCCAGGAGCCCCGAAGTTGCCGGACGCGCGGCCGACATGGCGCTCGTGGAACGGTGCCGTGCGGGGGACCTCGCCGCGTTCGAGGAGTTGTATGCTGCCCACGCCGGGAAGCTGTTCAGCGTGGCGTGCCGGATGCTTGGCAACCAGTCGGATGCCGAAGACATCCTGCAGGAGATTTTCCTGTCGGCGCACCGCAAGCTCGACGGCTTTCGCGGCGACGCGGCGCTCGGCACGTGGCTGTACCGGCTGGCGATGAACCAGTGCCTCGACCATCTGAGGAGCCGGTCGACTCGCACCAACCAGCTCACCGACGTGCTGGACGACGAGCCGGCTCTCTACGAGGCGGGCGGTGGTGGGCTCGCGGAACAGACCGTCGCGAAGATGGACATCGAACGTGCGCTCGCGCAGCTCCCGGCCGGCTGCCGGGCGGCGTTCGTGCTGCACGACGTCGAAGGTCTGGAGCACCGCGAGGTCGCCGATGCGCTCGGGATCGCGGAAGGCACCTCGAAGTCGCAGGTGCACAAGGCAAGGCTGCGGCTGCGTGCGCTGCTCGGCGCGCGAGGCCGCGCAACGTAGCACGTGCACGTAGCACGTAGCACGTAGCACGTAGCACGTAGCACGTGAGTAAAACGACATGGAATGCACGCGGTATCGCGAATCAATCCAGGACCTGATCGACGGCACGATCGGACCGATCCGGCGCGCCGAGCTCGAGCGGCATCTCGACGGCTGCGCCGACTGCCGTGCGCTCGTCGCCGATCTCGAGACGATTCGCGATCGGGCCGCCTCGCTCGATCCGATCGAGCCGCCGTCGCGCGTCTGGCTCCAGATCGCCGGGCGCTTGCGGCAGGAGGGCCGCATTGCCGCGGCGCCGGCGCGACGTGCGGCGACGCTGCTGCACCCGGCACTGCTCGCGATCGCGGCTGCACTCATCCTCGCCGTGGGCGCATCGCTGGTGATGCTGCTGCCCCGTACTCGACCTGGCGCGGTGGCACCAGCTGCAGGCACGGCAGCCACCGTCCCGGCCCAGGGCAACGCGCCGGCCGACACTACCGTCCAAGATGTTGAGAGCGAGTTCCGGCTGGCCGAGCAGCACTACCAGAACGCGATTACGAAACTGGAGCAGGCGGCACGGCTGGATCAGGCAACGGCGGGCGAACCGGCGACCGGCGACCAGGCGACGATCGATCCCGCCACCGCGGCAATGCTGCAGAAGAACCTGCACGTGATCGATGCCGCAATCGCAGAAAGCCGGGCCGCACTTCGGACCGAGCCACAGAGTGTCGCCGCGCGCGACAGCCTCTTCGACGCGCTGAAGCGGAAGGTGGCGCTGCTCCAGGACACGATTGCGCTGATGAACGAGATGCGCAAGGGGAACGCGGCCGGTGCCGCACAAATCATCGAGGGCGCGAGCAAATCGTGAGCCTCACCCGCGGGAGATTGACCAGCGGTATTGCGGAAGCGAACAGATGACCATGTCAAAGACAGTTCCGTCCGTCGCGCTCGCCGTGTTCGTCGCGGCGGCGATACCCGCGCCGGCGCAGACGCTGCTCCGGCCAGTCCGCGCGGAGTTCCGCGGCAGCGCGGCGGGCGCGCCCCTCGACGAGCAGAATCGCGATCAGAACCGCGAGACGCAGACCGATCGCCAGACGAAGACGTTCAAGCTGGGTTCCGATGGAGAGCTCTCGCTCGGGAACGTGGCCGGCGACATCCGGGTGACGACCGTCAGCGGCGATCAGGCGACTCTGGAAATTGTGAAGACCGCGCGCGGCCGCACCGCCGACGACGCACGGGAAATGCTCGGCCTCGTCAACGTCACCGTCACCGAACGCGGCAGTCGCGTCGAAGTGAAGACGGTGTATCCGAGGGGCGAAGATCGCAACGAGCGCCACCGCAACATCGACGTCTCGGTCGCTTACACCGTCAGCGCCCCCGCTGGAACGAGGGTGACGGCCGCATCCGTCTCCGGCAGCGTCAGCGTCGACGGCATCAAGGGTGATCTCAGTGCCAGCTCGGTCAGCGGCACGGTGCGGATCGCAAACGCCGGGCGGGTGTCGAGCGCCAAGTCCGTGTCAGGCAGCGTCGAGGTCCTGGATACGCAAATCGACGGCGGCATCGAAGTGCAGAGCGTCAGCGGTAATGTCGTCCTGCGCAAGGTGAATGCGCGGCAGATCGAGGCCAGCAGCGTCAGCGGCGAGGTCCAAATCCAGGACGTTCAGGCCGAGCGCATCGAGGGCCACTCGGTCAGCGGCAACGTCGAATACAGCGGCACATTGGCGAAGGGCGGCCGCTACGAACTCAACTCGCATTCCGGGGACGTGCGCCTGACGATTGGACCCGGTACGGGATTCGAGCTCGAGGCAAGCTCGTTCAGCGGGTCCATCAAGTCCGATTTGCCACTCAAGAGCGGGACCGCGATTCGGACTCCGGACCCGGACGCCGCCGCAGCGTGAACGGGGTGTTCGGCGACGGCAGCGCCGTCCTCGATGTCACCACCTTCTCCGGCAACATCGTCCTTTCCAAACGGTGACCGGTTCGTCGCCTCGCGAAAGCTGTCGTCCCCCGAAACACGTCGCACGTAGGACGTGGCACGTAGCACGTAGCACGTATGACAGCCAGCCCGACTGTCGCATTTCGCAACGCCGCTCCCACGCGAGCCGAACGCGTCGACTCCCCTGGCGCATGAAAACGGCAGCGTTTTACCGCAAATCGATGGCACCCTGATTGCTTTTCTCACTTGCACGACGCCAGTCTGCCCTGTTGCACCTATAATTGCCGGGGCAGGAGGACACTTCCTCCGGGTTCGGGACTTACCCGGGCGGATTCCAGATTCGACCCTGTCAGGAGAATTGTCGTTATGAGAAACCAGTTTGTGGCGGTGGGAATTCTGGCGGGTTCGCTGATGGCGGCCCCGGCATTCGCGCAGCACACGGCACCGAACCAGCAGCCGCCGACGGCGACAGCGCCCGCCGCCCCGACGGGCGATCTCGCGCTCGGGACCGTGCACCTGACCAAGGCGGTGACGGCAGACGGCAAGCCGCTGCCGGCCGGCACCTACCAGGTCCGGCTGACCGCCCAGGAAGCCAAGCCCGACGCGGTCGGCGCCAGCAAGAATGTGGAACGCTGGGTCGAGTTCGTGCAGGGCGGGACGGTCAAGGGACGCGAGGTCGTCAGCATCGTCCCCCAGGCAGAAGCGAAGGTCGTCGCCAAGGACACGCCGCCGCCGGCGGGGGGCGTCGAAAGTCCAGGTGCTCCGCGGCAACGAATACGTTCGCGTCTGGATCAACAAGGCGGGGAATTACTACCTGATTCACCTGCCGACGGGCGCCGCGGCGAAGGCCTGAGTCTCGAATCCCGGCCGGGGCGGGCAGCCCCGGCCGCGCTGCTCTAGACCGCCATCACGTCGAACTGTTCGTGATGGAGGTGCGTGTCGGGCTTGATCGTGACCGTTTTGCCAAGCGTCTGCTGCATGTCTCGCAGCACCGCGTTTTCCTCTTCCTTCAGCGCCCTGGCGATGTCGGGGTTCACCCGCAGCACCACCCCCTGCCCTTCCAGATCGCTCCCCAGCTTCTTCATCTCGGTGAGGATCTCGTAGCAGATCGTCGACGCCGACTTGATCGACCCAGACCCTGAGCAGTACGGGCATGGATCGGTCAGCTGCCGCTCGATGCTCTGCTTGACGCGTTTACGCGTGACGATGACGAGGCCGAAGTCCGAGACCTGCAGCGCCTTCGACGGCGAGCGATCGCGGCGCAGTTCCTTCTCGACCTCCTGGAAGACCTTCTGCCGGTTCTTCTTCTCTTCCATGTCGATCAGGTCGAGGACGATGATCCCGCCGAGGTCGCGCAATCGAAGCTGCCGGACGATCTCCTTGACCGCCTCCAGGTTCGTCTTGACGATGGTGTCTTCCAGCCGCCCGGTTCTCTTGCCGACGTAGCGCCCGGTGTTCACGTCAATCGCGACGAGCGCCTCGGTCTGGTTGATGACGAGGTAGCCGCCCGACTTCAACCACACTTTGCTGCGGAGCGCCTTGTCGATCTCCGCCTGGACCCCGTACTCCTCGAAGATCGGGAACTCCTTGGTATAGAGCTTCACCCGCGGCAACAGCGCCGGCATGATCCGTTCGATCAGGGCGACGACGCGCCGATGCTCCTGCTCGTTGTCGATGCGGATGGCGGTGAAGTCTTCGGTGAGGAGGTCGCGGAGCAGCTTCGTGACGAGGCTCTGTTCCTGGAACAGGACCGCTGGCGGGCGCCTCGTTTCCATCCGCTGGCGAATCTCGGTCCAGACCTGGTGGAAATACGCCAGGTCGCTGACGATGTCTTCCTTCGAGCGTCCGCCGGCGGCGGTGCGGATGATCACGCCGCCCGTGAAGCCATGCTCTTCGCGGAACTCACGAACGATGCCGCGCAGGCGCGCGCGTTCGTCGCGTGACTCGATCTTGCGGGAGACGCCGACGTGATCGACCGTCGGCATGAACACGAGGAAGCGGCCCGGCATCGTCACGTGCGAGGTCAGCCGCGCGCCCTTGGTGCCCAGCGGTTCCTTGACCACCTGGACGAGCACCTCCTGCCCTTCTTTGAGGAGGTCCTCGATCTTGGCTTGAGGCTCGCGCTCGGCGCCGCGGGCGCCGCCGCGAGAAGCGGGGGCGGCAGCCGTCGAGGGAGCTGAGTCGGTGCTGCGGTCGTTTGCCGTGGCCGCGGCCTCGGGTTCCTGCCCTTCGCCGGCGAGAACCGGCTCGGGTACGGCTACCGCAACTGCCGGGAGGCTGTCCTCTTCGTCGCCGGATTCGAGCCGATCGAACTCCTCGACCGTGTTGACGACCTCGGTGACGTAGAGAAAGGCGTCGCGCTCGAGGCCGATATCAACGAACGAGGACTGCATGCCGGGGAGCACCTTCGAGACCCGGCCCTTGTAGATGTTGCCGACGACGCCGCGCTGACGCTCGCGCTCGATGAAAATCTCGACAACCTGATCCTCCTCGAGAATGGCGACGCGGGTGTCGTGATCCCCCGAGCAGATGATCATCTCCTTGTTCATGAATGGAACTCCAGAAGTGCTTGGGGTCCGGAGCGCGTCTCGCGCACGCGTGCAACAGCGCCGGGCGTGGCATCCGCCAGGCCAGCCAGCACGCGAAGAGCACGAAGAGCAGAAGCGCCATCATTCCCCGTTAGTTCGTAAACCGGCGCATCCTCACGTTGAGGACGAGGCCGAATGCTGCGAGCGATGCGATCATCGATGATCCGCCGTAGCTCATGAGGGGCAGCGTGAGCCCTTTCACGGGAGCCAGTCCGGCCGACATCGTGACGTTGTAGATGACCTGGAATGCGAAACCCGAGATGATGCCTCCCACCAGGTACGCGCCGATCCGGTCCTTCGCGAGACGGGCCGCTTCGAGCGATCTGATGATCACGAACAGGTAGAGCCCGAGCGCGACGAGCACGCCGATGAACCCGTGCTCCTCCGCGAGAACCGAGAAGATGAAGTCGTTGTCGGCGACCGGCAGGAACTTGTACGTGCCCTGGGTGCCGTTCATGAATCCCTTGCCCTTGAATCCACCGGATCCGACGGTGATGCGGGCCTGGATCTGCTGGTAGCCGCGCCCGCGCGCGTCCTGCTCGGGATCGAGGAAGGTGATGATCCGGCCCTTCTGGTAATCCTTGAGCACGAGCTTCCACGCGACCGGCGCGAGGAGCACCGCCGCGATCGCGACCACGGCGATGAGCCGCACGCGAAGGCCGGCGAGGAAAGCGATGCCGAAACACACCGGGACGAGCGTGACCGCTGTCCCGAGGTCCGGCTGCTTGCCGATGAGAACGAACGGCACGAGGAAAAAGAGTCCGGCGACGATGAGGTCGCTGTAGTTGCGGGCGCCGCGGCGGTTCTCACCGAAGTACATGGCAAGAATGAGCGCGAGCACCATCCGGCCGAACTCGGACGGCTGGAGATTGAAGACACCGAGGGAAATCCACCGCGTCGAGCCGCCGGCGCGGACCCCACCGATGAGCACGTAGAGCAGGAGACCGACGAGCGCGGCGTAGAGGAAGAGTGAATGTTCGGCGAGGAACCGGTAGTCGAGAGCGAGGAACACGATCAGTGCGCCGACACCGAGACCGACGGCGTAGAGCTGGACCCAGAAGCGGTTCCCGGGGTGACCGCCACCCCCGGGCAGATGGACGTAGGTGGTGCTGTAGATCATCGCCAGCCCCATGCCGGCGAGAAGGAGCACGGCGCCGAGGAGCAGCCAGTCGATGTGGAAGTAGAGGCGCCGTTCGAACATGAGCTAGTTGCCGCCGCCCACTGGCGCGCCGCTGCCGCTGCGGGCGTACGGATCCTTGTAATCGAGGCGAAGTTCTTCGTGCGTCGGTGGCGCCGGCAGCGGTTTGCCGTCGACCATCGCAAAGTGCGTCGCGAGAATATGATGCGCCAGGGCGGCCGCATTCGGGCCGTGGATGCCGTGCTCGAGGAACACGACACCGGCGATTTCCGGCTTGTCGCGCGGGGCGAAGAACACGAACCAGCCGTTGTCGCGGAGATCGCGGTTCCCCCTCGCGGCGACACGGCCCTTGTTCGAGATCACCTGCGCCGTGCCGGTCTTGCCGCAGACGTCATGGCCCTCGACCCGGGCGCGGCCACCGGTGCCGCCGCCGTTGACCACTCCCCACATCCCGTCGCGGATTGCCGCCAGCTTCTCCGGGGTGACATCAACGGTCGACTGGGGCGCCGGCGGCGGCACCGGCTTCATCCCGGTCCCGTCGTCCACCGCCTTGACGATGTGCGGCGTGATTCGGGTTCCGCCGTTGCCGAGCGTCGCCGCGTAGACCGCCATGGAGACCGGCGTGACCGCCACCTGCCCCTGCCCGATCGCCACTGAAATGGTCTCTCCCGCGTACCACTTCGATTCCTTCTGCGTCTTCTTCCACTCGGTCGAGGGAACGAGGCCGACGAGCTCGTTCGGCAGGTCGATGTTCGACTTCACGCCGAGGCCGAAGAGCGTCGCCCACTTGTTGATCCGGTCGACCCCAAGCATGTTGCCGACGGTATAGAAGTACACGTCACACGACTGCTCGATCGCGTGCCGCAGATCGACGGTCCCGTGACCGCCCTTCTTCCAGCACCCGAACCGGTGGCCGTAGAACGTCGCGCCGCCCGAACAGTGCACCTGGAAGCTGGGCGTGATGACGCCTTCTTCGAGACCGGCCAGCCCCACCGCCATCTTGAACGTGGAGCCGGGGGAATATCGCCCCTGGAGGGCACGGTTCTGCAGCGGGCGCAACTCGTCGGTGTTCAACGCGGCCCATGTCGCACGGTCGATGCCCGAGGCAAACGCGTTCGGGTCGTACGCCGGACGGCTCGTGAACGACAGCACCGCACCCGTTCGCGGATCGAGCACTACCGCGGCGCCGTTGAACCCTGACGCCGTGAACGCGTCGTCTGTCGCCTTCTGCAGGTCGGCGTCAATCGTGAGTTGCAGGCGTTGACCTTCAACCGGGTCCTGCTTGTCGAGCTCCTGGATTTCGCGGCCGAGGCTGTTCACCACGACCGCGCGGTTGCCTTCGGCCCCCATCAGGATTTTGTTGTAGGCCTGCTCGATGCCCGCCTGGCCGACCAGGTCGCCCGATTCGACTCCCTGGTACTCCGGTCGCTGAAGCTGGGCCTCGGTCACCTCGGTCACGTACCCGAAGAGGTGCGCCGCCATTTCGTTCGACGGGTAGCGGCGTGATGGCCCCGGTCGCGCTTCGATCCCGGGCAGCTCCCACTTGCGCGCGCGGACGGCAATGACCTGTTCGAGCGTCGCGTTCGAGATCAGGACGATTGGCCGGTAGCTCGGATCCTTCTTGCGACGGTTGACCGTGTCGCGCAGCTGCGCCTCGTCGGCGCCGGTCGCCAGCGCCAGCGTATGAATCGTCTGATCGAGGTTCTTCGTCTGCTCGCGCAGGAGCGCGATGTTGAAACTGTTCTGATTCTCGACCAGGATCTTGCCATTCCGATCGAACAGCACGCCGCGGGGCGCAGGCAGCGGCAGCCGCCGGAGATGATTCTCTTCGGCCATCTCCGAAAATTTCTCGTGCTGAGCGACCTGAAAAATCCAGAACGCCACCGCGAGCGTGGCGAACAGCCCGCCGATGACGTACTGGATCACCGTGAGCCTCAGCGTGAGGCTGCGCCGATCGTCCGGAAGAATGGCAGGGCTTGGCATATATTCTCGCCGCTTACGCGGCGGGTTGTAAGAGTTCTGACGTTCTATGAGTTATACGCTTCGCGGATTTCTACCTGCACGAAACCGGCAACGTGGAACCGGGCCTCGAACCATCGACACCTGCAACCTAGAACCGATACCTAGAACGTAGAACCCGTAGAGCGTAAAACGTGACCTAGAACTCGTAAAACCCTTAGCACCTAAAACCCGACCTAGAACTCCTATAACCCCTAGAACCTAAAACCCTTGGAGCTCCTGCAGGATCCATCGTAGATCAGTAGCGCCTCCGCCCGAATACCGTCCCCTGCGACCGTCGCCGCTGGAGCAGGCCCGGCGCCCCTTCGATGACCTGGAACGCCAGCACGCCGACTGCCGCGTTCACCAGCGCCTGGATGAGCACGGCCGAGTACTGCACGGTGAACGCGCGTGATTCGATCAGCGCATACAGCGCCTGGAAGAGCAGCTCGTGTGCGAAGGTCGCGCCGACGAACATCACGAAGCGCGGGATCGGCTGCGACACGATGAACTGCGCGCCGAGCACGCCGACGAAAAACCCGACGATCGTCTTCGACAGCCCGCCAACGCCGACGATACCGTTGGCGAGCGCGTCCTGCACCAGCCCTCCGGCGGTGCCGGCAAGGAGTCCCGTCACCGCTCCGAACGCGAGCGCGACGTAGACGACCGCGACGAGGACGAAGTTGACGCGGGTGCCGGTCGACATCCACATACCTGACAGCGTGGCCTGGAGGACGATCGCCACGCCGAGCGCGGCGAGTACACCAACAGTTCTCACTTGACCGTCCCCGCTGGTGCGGGTGCGGGCTCCGCTTCTGCTGTCGCCGGACGGGCGGGAACCAGGACGACGAGCACTTCCTCGATGTTCGAAAAATTCACGGCCGGCCGCACGGTAATCGTGCGATACAGCTGCGCGCCGCGCTCGGATTTTTCCACGACCCCGACCCTGAAGCCCTTCGGATAGATGCCGTCGACACCGGAGGCGACGACGATGTCGCCCTCTTTGACATCCGCAAGATTGGACACGAGCTCCATCGCGAGCGGCGGATCCTTCTCGACGCCCACGACCATCCCGCCCGCACGGGCCCGCTCGGTCACGGCGCCGGCGGCGGCGTAGCGATCGATCAGGAGCTGCACCCGCGCCGCGTGCGCCGCCGGTCTGCCGACGATGCGTCCGACGATCCCGGCCGGCGCGATGACGGCCATGTCGGCCTCGACCCCGTCAGCCGTTCCACGTCCGATCGTCAGCGTCCGCAACCCGGGATTCGGATTACCCGCGATCACGTCCGCCGCGATCGTCGGCAGCGGCGTGCTCGCCTTGAGGTCCATCAACTCCTGCAGCCGCGACGCTCTCAGCGCCAGCGTGCGCTGCTCCTGGAGCCGGATCTCCAGGTCGGCAACCTGCTTGTGCAGCAACTCGTTCTCTTCGCGCGCACCGCGGAGCGCAATGTAGTTGGCCCAGAATCCGCGCCCGCCGTGTACTGCGCTGTACGTCCCCTGCTGCACGCGCGCGAACAACCCGAACGTCATCGCCTGGAGCACCGGTACGCCGGATTTCGACTGCACCTGCACCGAAATCAGGAAGATGTGCCCCATCGTGAGGACGAACAGGAGAACGCCCGTGCGGCGGCGGATATCTAACAAGGCTCCAGTTTCCAGCTAACCAGTAACCAGTTTCCAGTAACCAGAATCCAGTTCCCAGGCAGTCAGCTTGGTGGCGATCCGCGGGATCCGACGTGCCGTGGATCACGCCGGATCCGCTCGCGGAGAGCACTGGTTACTGGCGACTGGAGACTGGCGACTAATCGATTGAGATCTTCCTCAGCAGATTGAAGTCCGACAGCATCTTGCCGGCGCCGAGGACGACGGACGACAGCGGATCCTCCGCCATCGCCAGCGGCAGCCCGGTTTCCTCGCGCAGGCGCTTGTCGAGGTTCTTGAGCATCGAGCCGCCACCGGTCAGCACGATGCCGCGATCGACGATGTCGGCGGAGAGCTCCGGCGGCGTGCGCTCGAGCGCGACGCGCACGGCATCGACGATGACGTTGACCGTCTCGGCCAGCGCCTCGCGAATCTCTTCGTCCGAGATCGTGATCGTCTTCGGCACCCCTTCGATCAGATGGCGTCCCTTGATCTCCATCGTCATCCGCTCCTCGAGCGGGAATGCCGAGCCGATCTCCATCTTGATCGCTTCCGCCGTGCGCTCGCCGATGAGCAGGTTGTACGTCTTCTTGATGTACTGGATGATCGCCTCGTCCATCTCGTTCCCGGCGACCCGCACGGCCTTGCTGTAGACGATGCCGGCAAGCGAGATCACGGCAATGTCGGTCGTGCCGCCGCCGATGTCGACGATCATGTTGCCCGACGGCTCGGTGATCGGCATCCCGGCGCCGATCGCCGCCGCCATCGCCTCCTCGACCAGGTGCACTTCGCTCGCCTTGGCGCGGTAGGCGCTGTCCTTGACCGCGCGCTTTTCCACCTGCGTGATCTCCGACGGCACGCCGATCACGATCCGCGGGCGCACCCACACGTTGCGGTTGTGCGCCTTCTTGATGAAGTAGGTGAGCATCTTCTCGGTGACTTCGAAGTCGGCGATGACGCCGTCCTTCATCGGCTTGATCGCGACGATGTTGCCCGGCGTGCGGCCGAGCATGTCCTTCGCGTCCTTGCCGACCGCTTCGATCCGGCCGTTCACCTTGTTGATGGCGACGATCGACGGCTCGTTGACGACGATGCCCTTGCCGCGCGCGTAGACACACGTGTTCGCGGTGCCGAGATCGATCGCCAGGTCGCTCGAAAAGAGGGAAAACACAGAACGAAGACTCACCGATAGCTCCTTCAGTAACTGAACGCCGGGTATGGCTGACGAATTGAGCCAGGAACCGGAAAACGAGGGATGGCAGACGTCAGCAGGATCAGCTTCCCGATACGTGAAGCCCGTTCTTGCCGTGATCCTTCACCCAGTACATCGCCTCGTCCGCCGCCTGGACGAGGCCGTCGGCCGAGGCCGCAACGTCTGGCAGCGTGGCGACGCCGACCGACACGGTCAGCTTGATCGCCAGGCCGTCGCCTTCAAGGAACCGGAACGCCGCGATGCGTTCGCGGACGCGCTCCCCGACGGCGGCGGCGCCCTCACTGCCGGTGTCGGGAAGAATCAGCGCGAACTCGTCGCCGCCGAAGCGCGCCACCATGTCCGTTTCGCGCGCGCTGGCGCGGATGACGCCGGCGGCTTCGACCAGCGCGCGGCTCCCGAACAGGTGCCCGTGCGTGTCGTTGATGCTCTTGAACCCGTCCAGATCGATGAACAGCAGCGACAGCGGCCGGCCGCCGCGCGATGCCCGCTTCGTCTCCCGCCGCAGCACCTGCGACAGGAACCGCGAGTTGTACAGCTGCGTCAGATCGTCGGTGACCGACAGCGCTTCGGCGCGCTGGATGCGAAGCGCGCTCTCGAGCGCGATCGCGCCCGGCTCAATCCCGGCAAGAAGCGCCGTCATCGTCGCGGCATTGAACTTCGGTGCCGTCTGTGCCGGCACCCGGTCGACCGCGACCAGCGCACCCATCGTCCGCCCCCGGCAGGTGAGCGGAAAACCCAGCGCCGCGACCTCGGCCTTGTCGGCAACGCGGCGATCCTGTCCCACGCACGCGGAGGTAAACACCTCGCCGGTGCGCATCACCCAGCTGCCGACGGCATGGGCGCAGGTGTCGAGCGGCGGCGTCAGCCCGTTCGCGGCCATCGGCCGCGTGTGCCCGCCGCCGTCCACCGCCAGGACGAGCCAGGCGGGCGCGGGAATCCACTCGGAGGCCTGCGACAGCAGCGCCTCCGCCACCTTCTCGGGCTCGAGGCTCGAGTTCACCGCGCGGATCATGTCAGCTAGTACATCGGCTCGGGCGAGCCGGCGCTTAAGGGCCGCCTGAAGCGGCTTCAGCCTGCCCGCCAGGTCGCGGCGTACTGCGGACACGGCTCTGCTCGATGGGCGACGGGCGCGAGTCTGCCGACCAGTCGCGGTCAATCGGCTCTGCGTCCTGTAAGAATGGGGGGGCCCTCTAAGTCCTTCTAGCGAACGAGAATATAACACATTAGGTGGTCCGTACCGGCGGTCGGAATGCCTCCAGGAGCTGACGCCGCGGGGCCGGAAGCGTATAATTGGGGTTTCCCGTCCGTCCAAGAGGCCGATAAAACCATGACGATGCTCGACCGGATGCGCCGACACAAGGGCTGGCTCAAGTGGAGCCTGGCCGTTGTCGTCCTTGCATTCATCCTTTTGTATATCCCCAGCTTCCTCCAGACCGATGCCCGGGCCGGCAGCAGCCAGGTGGTGGCATCCGTGGACGGCCGGGAGATCACGGCCGACCGGTTCAGGCGCGTTTACCAGCAGCAGATGCAGCAGTATCGGTCGGCGTACGGCGCCAACGTCGACGAACGCATGCTGAAGCAGCTCGGCATCGACCAGCGGATCGTGCAGCAGATGCTCGAGGAAGAGACCGCGCTGGCCGAAGCATCGAAGCTGGGCATCACGGCGACGGACGAAGAAGTGCGTGAGCGCATTGCCGTTCTCCCCGCGCTTCAGGAGAACGGGCGCTTCATCGGCGAGGAACGCTACCGCCAGCTGCTGCAGATGCAGAATCCCCCGCTCCGCCCTGACGAATTCGAAGAACAGGTGCGCCGCGGCGTCACGGTCGAGAAGCTGCAGGCCGCGCTGACGAACTGGATTACGGTGACGGACAAGGAAGTCGACCAGGAGTTCCGCCGCCGGAACGAGAAGGTGAAGCTCGCGGTCGTGTCGTTCCCCTCCGACAAGTTCCGTGAGGGACTCGCGGCGACCGACGCCGAACTGAACACCTATTTCGAGGCGCACAAGAACGAGCTCAAGATCCCCGAGAAGCGGAAGGTCAAGTACGCGGTCATCGACATGCAGGCCGCGCGCGAGAAGATTCAGATTTCGCCCGAGGACATCCAGCGCTCGTACGAGGACAATCAGCAGCAGTACTCGACGCCGGAGCAGGTGCGCGCCAGCCACATCCTGTTGAAGACCGAAGGCAAGGACGAAGCCGCGGTCAAGAAGCAGGCCGAAGAGGTTCTTGCCAAGGCGAAGGCCGGGGGCGATTTCGCGCAGCTCGCCAAGCAGTACTCGGAAGACGACACCAGCAAGGTGAAGGGCGGAGACCTCGATTACTTCCCCAAGGGCCAGATGGTGCCGGAGTTCGACAAGGCGGCGTTTGCGATGACGCCTGGGCAGATCAGCGACCTCGTCAAGACCCAGTACGGCTTCCACATCATCAAGGTGATCGACAAGAAAGCGGCGACGACGAAGCCGCTGGCCGAAGTGCGGGCACAGATCGAAGACCAGTTGAAGTGGGATCGGGCGCAGACCCAGGCGCAGCGGACCGCAGACGATGTCGCGTCGAAGCTGAAGAAGCCGGCGGACTTCGACACCGTCGCCAAGGCGCGCGGACTGACCGTGGGTGAGTCGGGATTGTTCAGCCGCGAGGAGCCGATCACCGGCATCGGCATGGCGCCTGCCGTGGCCGAGCGGGCGTTCGAACTCAAGGACGGTGAAGTGAGCGATGCGATCCGGACGCCCCAGGGCTTCGCGTTCATCACCGTCACCGGGCACCAGGATTCGTACGTGCCGAAGTTCGACGAGGTCAAGGCCAAGGTGAGCGACGCGGTCCTGAAGAAGAAGGCCATCGACGCGGCACGCCAGCGCGCGGCGGCCGTTGACGCACAGATGAAGTCAGGGGACTTCGATGCCGCCGCCAAGACTGCTGGCCTCGAGGTGAAGACCACCGACCTCATCGCGCGAGGCGCGACGATTGCGGACGTCGGCGTCAGCCCTGCGGTCGATGCGGCCGCGTTCGCGCTGCCCGCCGGCGGCGTCAGCGACCCAATCGTCACCGACACGGGCGCCGTGATCGTGAAGGTGCTCGAGAAGGCCGACGCGAACACCAAGCCCGCCGTCGCCGCCAAGGATGCTCCGCCCGCCCAGCCGCCCGCGACGATGGACTCGGTCAGGACCGACATGCTCAGCGAGCGGCGCAATCGCTTCTACGCGTCGTATATGAGCAAGGCGCGCGAGCGGATGAAGGTGAACATCAACCGCGAGGTCATCGCGCAGCTGGTGGCGTAAAGAAGAGTCGCAGTCACCAGTTCCCAGTCGCCAGTTAGTCACCAGTTCTGCTCCTGGCTACTGGTTACTGGCTACTGGCAACTAGTGGATGAAGACATTCGGCATAATCGCTAACGGCTCTCCCCTTCGGAAGATCCGGAGCGGCGCCGTCAGCAGCTCGAGCGCCCGCGGGTCGCGGAATCCAAGCATCGCCGAGAGACCGCTGGTGCTGTCGGCGCCGCCGAACGGGTTCTTGACGATGTCGTAGATCGACTTCCTGCCCGGAAACACGACCAGCTCCACTTCGCTGCCTGCGGGGATCTTCGCGCGTTGCCTGGCGACGACGAGCGCGCGTTCGAGACCGCCGAGTTCGTCGACGAGACCGATGTCCTTCCCTTGCTTCCCCGTCCAGACGCGACCCTGCGCGACGGCGTCGATCCGCTGCGGCGTGGTGTGTCGGCCCTCGGCAGCCTTCTCGACGAAGGTGTCGTAGGTCGCCTGCATCTGTTCCTGGACCTTGGCGCGCTCTTCGGGCGTGAACACGTGTACCGGCGAGTAGAGCCCGGCATAGCGGCCGCTGGTGACCCCTTCGACGTTCATGCCGAGCTTTTTCAGTGTGCCGTCGACCACGAACTTGAGCATCACCACCCCGATCGACCCGGTGAGCGTCGCGGGCTCCGCGACGATCGAGTGCGCTGCCATCGCGATGTAGTAGCCGCCCGATGCCGCGACGTCCGACATCGAGGCAATCACCGGCTTCACCCCGCGCGTCAGCATCACTTCGCGCCAGATGATGTCTGAGGCGATTGCGGATCCTCCCGGGCTGTCGACTCGCAGGACGATCGCTTTGATCGAATTGTCCGCGCGCGCCTTCCGCAGGTAGTCAATCATCGTGTCTGAACCGACGACTTGACCCGACGGTGCGTCGTAGCTGCTCTGACCCGATGCAATCACGCCCGACGCGTAGATGATCGCGATCCGCGGCCCGCGATTGAGCCCCAGCGAAGTCGGCGATATGCGGCGGTAGTCCGCCTCGGTGACGAATCTCGCCGTCCCGTTCGCGAGCTTGACCTTGTCGTCCAGTTCATCCTCGTACGCCACATCGTCCACCAGCCCCGCGCGGACGGCGTCCTCGGGCAGGAAGGGGCCGTGATCGACGAGGCCGCGGATGTCCTTTTCTGATTTGTGGCGGCCGGCGGCCAGACCGCGAATCAGCTGCTCGTACATGTCGCCGTTCAGTGAACGCGCCATTTCGAGATGCGCCGGGGTGTAAGTGGTCTCGGTGAACGTGTTGGACGCGGTCTTGTACTGGCCGATGTGCAGCGTGTCGGGGTAGGCGCCGATCTTGTCGAGCGTGCCGCGCAGGAACAGCTCGTAGCTCGCCATGCCGGTGAGGTCGAGCGACGCCGTCGGCATCAGGAACACCTTGTCGCAGGCGCTCGCGAGGTAGAACTCCTGCTCGCCGCCGTATTCGAGATAGCCGACGATTGGCTTGCCGGATGTCTTGAAGTCCGTGATCGCGTCGCGGACCTCCTGCACCTTGCCCCACAGCGCCGCCGCGCCGGAGGGCCGGACGATGACGCTCGAGATCCGGCGATCGACCTTTGCCTTCCGCAGCGCCTCGACGAGAGATCGCACCGTCGCCGGGGCCTCGAAGAACTGCCCGATCACGCCGCCGGGCTCGGTCTCCTGGAGGTCGCCGCCGATCCGCAGCACCAGCGTCGAGTTGCCCGCGACCTGCGGCTGCCGTCCGACGATGGCGGCCATGAGGATGAGACCCGCGGCCGACACCACGATGGCGGCGATGATGAGTCCGAGCACGATACCGACGCCGCGCCTGAGTGCCACGAGGATCCCTCCTGTCCGACGATGGGTCGGTCGGGATCGAGTATAGCTCGCAGCAACTCAGCTATCAGCTATCAGCCGTCAGCAATCAGCTTTCAGTAGTCAGCAATCAGTTGGGAACTGCGAGGTTTGTAGCTTCCGCCTTCAGGCGGAAGTTGTTAGGGCCAGCTTGCCGCGCCGAAGCCTCAGGAGTAGCTTCCGCCTTCAGGCGGAAGTTGTTAGGGCCAGCTTGCGCCGAAGCTCCCAGGAGTAGCTTCCGCCTTCAGGTTCCCAGGCGTAGCTTCCGCCTTCAGGCGGAAGTGCATGAGCGGCCAGCCGAAGAGGCTGACCGCTCATTGGCAAGCTACGGTTTGGGGGCGGGTTTGGTGAACACGTCGTCAGCCACCGGAGCGTTGAGCTTCACGTCGGTGAACTTTTCGGTCGTGACCGCGTTCCACGTCGCGTGCCGGACGGTGAACGGCACCTTGACCCCGTTCACGTCGCGGTAGTCGCTGTAGTCAATCTGTTCCGGCAGGTTCATCAAGCGGACGCCTGTCGTCACGATCGACCGGCGCAGGAGCAGACCGCTCTCGCGATCGAAACTGAGCTGCTCGGTGACGTCCGGATACGGGTGGCCGGTGAGGACGACAACCTGCTTGCCATCGACGGTGTCGTAGGTCTTGTTCACGGCCAGGCCTTTGTAGACGTCCTTGAGTCGCGTCGGGAGAGAGAAGTCGGCAAGGCGCAACCCCTGTTGCAGCTGGAATCCCGCCAGGTCGCGCGGCGCATCGGGCGCCGGCTGACCGCCGGGTCCACCCTGCCCGCCGCCGGGCCCAGCAGGTCCAGGGCCGGGAGCAGCGGGGGCACCGGATCCGCGTGCGCCTGCTGCGCCGGGACCGGCCGCACCCACCTGTCCACCAGGTGCACTGACACCGGGACCAGCGGCCGCCGCACCGCCGGGGCCACCGGGCCCACCTGGTGCCGTGCCAGCGCCGGGACCACCAGGGCCAGGTGCCGCGCCGCCGGGGCCACCAGGTCCGCCGGGACCGCCGCGCCCGCCACCACCAGGGCCTGCGGCAATCGTCCACGCGGTCTTGCCGTTGAAGGCGCGCACCGTCGGGATCGGCGTCGTCGCGATATCAATCCGGTATTCGCCTGTCGCCTTTTCCTGGACCGTCGCGGGTGTCGTCACGAGATCCCGGCTCGTCACCGTGCCGGTCATGACGCGGGTCTTTGCCGCCTGGAGGGCTGACGTTCCACCGAGCGCCTGCACATATTTGGAGACGACGTCATCGACCGTCTCTGTCGGTTCGGGCGGCGCCGCTGGCGCTCCGCCGCGTCCGGCACCTCCCGGTGCACCGCCGCCGCCAGGTCCGCCCGGACCACCGGGGCCACGACCGCGGGCCGCGGCTGCGGCCTGCGCCTGGGCGGGCGTCATTTCGATGGAGAGGGGCGGGGTCTTCGAGGGTTTCGCGTGGCCGTTGTGGCAGGACGCGCAGCTCAGGCGATCCTTGCCGTCGAAGAACTTGCTGTTCACGTCCGCGACCATCTTCATCATGTCGCGGGCGATTTTCTTGGTTTCCTTGTCGTCGAGATCGTTCTGCCCCTGGACGTGGCAGTAGTTGCACTGCACGCCGAGCGACGCCGCGATGTACTGCATCGTGGTCCCCAGCTGATCCTGGGGGACGTCCTTGAGGACCTGGATGTTCTTGGGCGCGTTGCCACGGCCGCCGCCTCCGCCGCCGGGCTGCGGTGCACCCTGGGGGGCTGCCGCCGGGGGTGCGGCCGCCGGTGGCTGCTGCGCGCGGAGGGTCGTCCGTCCGGCGAGTGAGATCAGCAGTGCAAGTGTCATGGCGGCCGTCAAGACACGGCCGGGGCTTCGTTCAATCACCAGGTTTCCTCCTGAGAGCGGTTCGGGTCGGGAGTTGTCGAGATAGAGGTTAGACCGGATACGCCCGCGGGCGGCGGGACGTTACACTTCGGCTGGAAAATTCGAGCGGGTGACCGGACTCGACGCCACACGCCGGTTTGTCTATAATTAGGGTTTCCAGTTCGAACGGTCTCCCCTTCTTGTGCGGAAGTGGCGGAACTGGCAGACGCGCAAGCCTCAGGAGCTTGTTACCGCAAGGTAGTGGAGGTTCAAATCCTCTCTTCCGCAAATCCTCTCTTCCGCACCACAGCTACAAGTGATTCATACTGAATAACTTGCCGCGTTCCAGTTGGTGCGGAATGCTGGAACTCCCTCTTCCGCACCAGGCGAACGCGTGCGCTCCGCCGATTCTTCGTACGTTTCCAACCGACCACTCCGCGTGCGTGCCCATTCGGCAGGCCACTATGGACAGGCGCTCGGTCGCGGCGCACCCGCGTTTCCGCTAAGGCCTCTGGAGCACGCTGCATTACTGCGCAACTTGCCGTACCTGTTTTGTACCTGGGCTTTGCGTAGTTGCTTGTAGCGTAGGCCGCGCGTTCGCGATCGAGAGGAGGCACGGGCGGTCCATCTCAGGTGCCGCGCTCCGGGACTCCGCGACGCCGTGCGCCCGGCCGCGACTCTGGCGGAGTGGAGCGTCAGGCTCTGCACGTGCGGTTGCTCCGCCCGCACTGGCGGGCGCACCGGACTACAACCAAGGCGTGGTGCGCAAGCGGCGTTGCGCGAGCGATGATTTCGTCTGCGTCGAGTGCTGTCGAACTTCGCCTACAACGTGGGGGTGCGGTGTGGCGCGGTCACCTCCTGAAGCCGCTCATGCCTCAAGCAGTACGGCGTCCACGGTATCGCATCGAGCCGTTTCGGCTCGATCGGACCTCCGTCTACCGTGCATTGACCGAACGTGCCGTTATCGATTCGTTTCAAAGCGGCTTCCACCTGTTGAAGGACGGCGGCATCGAGCTCCCCTGCGGTGAAGTCCTCGTTCGCCGCCTCGTCCGAGACGCTCTCGTCGGCCGCATCACGGCTGATGTCCCGCACCTGGTCGCGTCCGAGTGTGAGCTCGCGCTGGAGCCGTGCGCCGAGCTGACGTTCGAGCTGCAGAAGTCTTCGCCTGTAGTACTCGGTGTCCCTCATTCGAGCCTCCTCTACTACGTGCCGACGGTCTGAGTTGAACCACTCCATTGCTGGAGCACTTGATGAACAAAGGCGATGGCAATCGACCCCTCGCCGACCGCGGACGCCACGCGCTTGATATTGCCGCCGCGCACATCGCCGACGGCAAAGATGCCGGGGCGACTCGTCTCGAGTAGATACGGCTGCCTCGCCAGGGGCCACCTCGACGCCGTCAGATCCGCGGGAGAAAGGTCCGGCCCCGTCTTGATGAAGCGCTTTTCGTCGAGGACGACACAGCGCTCGAGCCAGCCGGTGTTTGGCATCGCGCCGGCCATGATGAAAACGTGTCGTATGTCGTGGGTTTCAATCGTGCTATCCGACTCAGCTCGCCAGCGCACGCGTTCGAGATGGCCGGTTCCTTCCACACCAACGAGTTCCGTCCTGGCGTGAAGCACGATCGCCGGATTGTCCTCGATGCGGCGAATGAGGTAGCGTGACATCGTGTCGGCCAGGCCGCTTGCGCGGACCAGCATGTGTACGCGCTTGACACCCTGCGCGAGGAACACCGCAGCCTGCCCCGCGGAGTTGCCGCCGCCAATCACCACGACCTCTTCGCCGGCGCAGAGCTGCGCCTCCATTGGCGTCGCCGCGTAGTAGACACCCGCGCCTTCAAACTGCGCGAGATTCTCAAGCGGCGGTTTCCGGTATTCCGCGCCGGTCGCGATAATCACCGCACGTGCCGGCACGGGAGCGCCGTCGTCAATCCGCACCGCGTACAATTGCTGGTTGCACGTCAGCGCCGTGGCCCCTTTCGCGATCATGATCTGCGCGCCGAATTTCTGGGCCTGCGAGTATGCACGCGCCGTGAGCTCCTGCCCGGAGATGCCGGTGGGAAAGCCGAGGTAGTTTTCGATTCTGGAACTCGATCCCGCCTGACCGCCGGGCACGTTCGACTCAACCACGAGGTACATCCAGCCCCTCGGACGCGGCGTAGACCGCCGCTGCGAGACCGGCTGGACCGGCGCCCACGATCACGACATCGCGCACGTGCATCTGATCGATGGCCTCGTTGAAGCCGAGACACTCAGCGATTTGACGATTGCTGGGATTGCGCAGCACGGCGTCGCCGCGGCAGATCAGGACGGGCACATCGGCCGCCGTCACGTTGAATCGATCCAGGAGCACCTGGGCGTCGGCGTCGTGATCAAGGTCGATGTACGCGAACGGATGGTTGTTGCGACTCAAGAACTCCCTTACCCGTAACGTGCCGGAGCAATGCGTGGACCCTACCAGGACGACGTCACCGAGGCCGTTGGCAATCAGCTCGGCACGCCGCAGGATAAACGCCCGCATGACGATGTCGCTCAGTTCAGCGTCGGTCTGCACGAGCGCCAACAACTGGCGGTGACTCAGCTCGAGGACCTCGCCCGGCTCGGTGACAAGCGCCCGAATCAGCGCGGGTCGGCCGGCGATCATATTGCCCTCACCGAGGAACTCCCCTGGCCGGTGTGTGACGATGAGCGTGCTCGTGGCGCCGGACGGCCGCAGGATCTGGATCGCTCCGCTGACGACGACGAAGAACGGAATGTCTTTGTCGCCCGCGTTGACGAGTACTTCTCCAGCAGCAATCGGTCGTATGCGCGCATGCGCCGAGATGCGCGCCATCTGCGCGGCCGTCAACATTGGAAACAGCCGCTCGGTCGCGGTGTTCGCATGTAGCGGAAGATGAGTTTCAGGCATGGCTAATTCAGTTCACACCAATCGAAGTAAGCATTAGGCGAATGCGATGGATGGGCTTCGACCGTGAAGGTCCAGGCCGCTCCGCTTCTCTGAGCCAAGCCCTCCCGATGCGACTTCAACGTGCGTCGCGTCACCCTGGACCTCAGTGCCCACTCAGTCGATGCGAAGGCTCTGCTCCATTGAATAGCACTGGTCCCAGATGTAGACGTCGTAGGCGGCAAGTTTCGTCGACCACTTCGGCGTCAGCTGGTTCACACAGCTGAGAGCGACTCGATCGATGTAGTTGTCGAAGACGGACCACGGATTACTCGTGCGGTCCGTGGCATCGAGGCCGACAGCCGGAGCGGTCGTCTTCAGGGCGGTCTCTGCGGCGGCCTTGAGCTCCTCCATGAACGCGAGTTGCGTCATCACGTCTCCGTGGGTGCCGGTGCGAGCAACGTGCCCACCCACGAGCGTGTCGAACTGCCACTTGCTGATCTTCTTTACCTGCTCGAAGTACGCAGGTACGTCCTGTGCGAGTGCAAACCGGCGCCACGGCATCCAACCCGGAAAGATGACATCGACCACCATCAGCGTTCGCTGCTTCGGCGCGTAGATGAAGATGTTGCCTGGCACGTGCGCGTTCCCGTGGTACGACAACTCGAGCACCTGACTGCCGACCACCAGCCGGTATTCGTTGTCGAACGTCACGGTTGCGAGAGGTCGATTTGGATCGTTGTCCCGCGCCAGCAAGCGGTTCGTCTCGGCCTGCGCGATAATGACCGGCCGGCCGCCGAGGCTATTCACGCCACCGATGTGGTCGGTGTGAGCATGGCTGTAGACGACATGTGTGATCGGGCTGCTGGTCACCTCGGCGATCGCTTCACGGATGTGCGCCGCATACGATGGAGGCGCGTCGATTACCACGACACCCTCTTCGTAGGTCATGAACATCGACTGGTATCCGCCGTCGGTCACCATGTACAGGCCGTCGCCGAGCTTTTGAATGCGGTAGCCCTTGGCAGGATCCACGTCCGCTCCTTTGGCGAAGTCCGGAACGTCCAGGTACTTATCGACTCGCACACCAATGGGCGCGATCGCTGGCATGTTGGCGTACGGGGCGCCAGGCGCCCCTGGACGGGCCCCGTTGCGCGCGGCAAGCGACACGCCGCTCCAGACAACGACGGCGAGGACAGCGAACACGCTGGCGCAAGCGATCGACGTCGATACGGTCAGTTGATTGCGCAACCCGAAATTCGACAGATTCATTTGGATGCTCCTTCCTTTCCGCTCCGACCTGACGATTGGAGCATCCGCGCGAACGCATATCTATTGGACGATGGTGTCGATCGACACCTTGGTATGGGCGTTTACGAACACCTGCCGGATCGAGGACGAAAGCGCCCACGACAGAACGGGGCGAACGCAACCGAACTTCGGACGATTGTCAGCGTGTCGGCGCGGAACGTGGGTCGAGCCGAGCAGCCATCGTCACAAGGCCAGGAAGGGAGCCGGCGTTCATCTTGCGCATCACCTGACCTCGGTGCGCCTTCACCGTGATCTCGCTGATGCCGAGCTCGCCACCCACCTGCTTATTGAGCAGCCCGGAGACGACCAACGCCATCACCTGCCGCTCGCGGGCGGTGAGCGAAGCATGACGGTCGCGAAGCTTCCGGATGTCATCCTCGTCATCAAGAATGGTGCGGCTCCGCTCGAGGGCATGCTGGATGGCGCCGACAAGCATGTCGCCAACCAATGGTTTCGTCAGGAACTCGACTGCTCCCGCCTTCATGGCCTGGACCGTCATCGGTACATCGCCGTAGCCGGAGATGAAGATGATGGGCATGTCACTCCGGTCCGGGGCGACGCGCTTCTGCAGCTCGAGACCATCAAGGTCCGGAAGACTCAGGTCGAGTACCAGACAGCTCGGGGCAGCGACCCGTGGGCGGTGCAGAAACTCCTGCGCGGATGCGAAGGTCTCCGCCTTCCAGCCTGCGGAGTCGATCAGCAATTCCAGCGACTTGCGCACCGAGACGTCGTCATCGACTACGAATACGGTTGGTGTGACGTGCAACATGACCAACGACCTCGATGCATTCTCATGCAATTGATCGTCCGGTCGTTATCACATCTTTCTGTTACAGACGGCCGCGCATCAATCTGACAAAATCCTGGGCATGGCCATGCGTGACCCTGCGCACCCTCGCCGTTCGATCGTTGCGGCGGTCGACGATGATCAGAGGATTCTCGAATCGCTCGAGATTCTGCTGGACTCTGCAGATTATGAGGTGCGCCTGTTTTCGTCTGCGAAGGCACTGCTGGAGGATGCCGGCCTCGGGGAGATTGACATCCTAATCTCCGACGTCGCCATGCCCGTCATGGACGGTTTTGAACTCGTCCGAATAATTCAAGCGGCGCGGCCGGGGTTGCCGGTCATCATGGTGACCGGTCTCCCCGACCTCGTGAATCGGGCGCCGGTCGGTTGGCCATCTCACTACCGGCTGTTCAAAAAGCCGTTCAATGGCTCTGAACTTCTTACGGCGGTCGGCGATGCTCTGCAGAGTCCGGATCGCCGTATCCCCGACGCGTGATGCCAACCATCAACTGCTGCGCCCTGTTTGAATTTGGCTTTCCCGACGGAGCGGTATTTCGAGCCTCACAGCCATTCTCACCAGCGCTGCCAGCGAGTCCGCCTCCATCTTCTTCATGATCCTCCCTCGATGAATCTGGATGGTGATGTCGCTGATCCCGAGCTCCGCCGCGACTTGTTTGTTGAGAAGCCCTGACACAACCAGCGGCAGGACCTCACGCTCGCGTGGCGTCAGACACGACAGGCGCCGCCGCAGCTCGGCGAGCTCGGCTCTCTCCAGCCTGGCCGCCCGGTCCTTCGTGATGGCGGCGCGGACGGCCCTTATCAGCTCCGACTCTTTGAGGGGTTTCGTCAAAAAGTCGACAGCGCCTGCCTTGATCGCACGTACCGACTTGGGAATGTCGCCTTGTCCGGTAATGAACACGATTTGCGCGTGAGCCTGCGCAGGCTGGCTCTGCAACTCGAGTCCGTTGACGTCGGGAAGTTCCACGTCCAGAAGGAGGCAAGCCGGGACCGCTGGTTTCGGGTACGCGATGTACTCAGCAGCCGAACCGAACGAGACCACGTCCAAGTCGAAGCTCGACAGCAGATCAGTCAGCGCTTCGCGAACCCCCTGATCATCATCGACGACAAAGACGATGTGGTCGCGCGGTTTCACTCCTGAGAGAATGCGCCACTCATGGCCACAAGTCCATCAGACGTTGAGCGTTCCGTCGACTTGGCCAACAGCGGGTCGAGCCTTCGCCGACGCGCATGCCGTATATGATTCAGCGCAGGAACGAAGCATTGGCGATGCCCCACGATCAATTCGTCCAGCGGCGCACGCGACGCTTCGCTTCGATGGCGGGCGTGGCGGAGGACCAGCATTTCGTCCTCTCGAGCCTGCCTCCAAGTCCGGGGCAGAAACGCCTCGCTGTCGGCATCGTGCTCGGCCTGATCATCGCCCTTTACCTGGTCGTCGGGCCGTTCGGTGGCATGCAGTTGGGCGCGATCCACTCGTTCGTCGCGTTCTATACGACCGGGATGTTCGTGACTGATTCGATCACCGCGATACTCCTGTACGCACAGTTCTCTATTCTGCGATCCCGCGCCATTCTCCTGATTGCGAGTGGATATCTCTTTAGTGCGTTTCTCATCGTTCCGTATGTCCTCGCGTTCCCAGGGGTGTTGGCGCCAGGCGGCGTGATCGGCGGACTGCAGACGACTGCGCAGCTGTACCTTCTGTGGCATTGTGCGTTCCCGATATTCGTCATCGGTTATGCCTTGGCGAAGGACGAGGACCCGAGCAAGCGGTTCTCGCAAGCCGAGGTCAGTTCAGCGATCTTCCGGACCGTCATCCTAACGGCTGCCGCCGCCGCAGCGGCAATGTTCTTGTGCATCAACAGCGCAGTAGGCGAAGCCGTGTTGCCGCGCATCATGCTCGATCAGTACCGCTTCGTCCCGGAGTGGCCTTACGTCGTCGGTGCGCCCATCGCTACACTGTGCACTCTCGCGCTCATTGTGCTGTGGCTTCGGCGTCGATCGGTCCTCGATCTGTTCGTGATGGTCGTATTGTGCGCCTACTTGATCGAGATTCCTCCACATTACTATCCCGTTGCGGCTCGTTTCAGCACCGGCTGGTATGCGGTGCGCGTCACCAGCTTGCTGTCCAGCACCATTGTCCTGATTGTTTTGCTGTACGAGATCACGGCGTTGTACGGAGGGCTCCTCCGCGCTGTACTCCGTCAGCGCCGCGAACGCGAGGCGCGCTTGATGACGGGGGATGCGGTCGCGGCATCGATTGCTCACGAGATCAAGCAGCCGTTGACCGCAATGATCACTAGCGCCGACGCGGGGTTTCGTTTTCTGGATCGTTCAACGCCGAATCTCGACAAAGCCAAGCAGGCCTTGAAACGCATTGTCACAGATGGCCATCGTGCGGGAGACCTGGTCGAAAGCATTCGCGCAAACTTCAAGAATGATGACCGGACCAGAACTTCCCTCGATGTCAACGAACTCATCCGCGAAGCGCTTTCCCTGGAACGCAGCGATCTGCAGAAACACCGAATACGGGTCGAAGCGGAGACGGCTAGCCAGCTGCCGGAGGTGCGCGGACACCGCGTGCAGCTCCAGCAGGTGTTGATCAACCTGATCACAAATGCCATCGACTCGATGGCGTCAGAGGATGAGCCGCGAGTCCTATGCGTCAAATCTGTAGCATGCGGGGGCGACGGCGTCACTATCTCGGTAGGGGACATCGGGACGGGGATCAGCCCGCAACATCTCGATCGGATTTTCAACCCGCTCTTTACGACCAAATCAGACGGCATGGGAATGGGGCTGTCGATTTGCCGCGCGATCATCGAGGCTCATGACGGTCACTTGTCAGTGTCCCCGAACATTCCACGCGGCGCGGTATTCCAATTTACTTTGCACGGAAGCAATTCAGCGTCCGCTGCTCGGTGATCTCAGCGAGCCTCACACTGATTCACTCCTCTTCGGCAAACACCTGTGCCTGCGTTTTCCCATACGGATAGAACCCGACTTTGTCGCCAGTCGCCCAGGCGACCTGACGCTCGGCGCCGCTGACGTCCCAATCGGGACGGCAGCGGCGTAGTACATCACGCAGGTCGTGGCGCAGTTCCTCGACGGTCGGCCGGCCGAAGAACCAATAGCCGTTGTAGATTTTGTAGACTCGCAGGCCTGGCTCGAGCACCAGCGTGTGCGGGATCATCGGATTGTGCTCCGGGTCCGTGTATTCCGCGATGTCGAGATCCTTTTGGACTTTGCGGCCGGGATCCGACAGAAACGTCCATCCTCCCCCGACGGCAGTGCGAAACTCATTTGTCTCGAGCAGGTTGTCGGTCGAGATCGTCACGAGGCGGCAGTAGCCGACCTGCATCTCGCGGTGGAGTTGCAGGAGGCCTTCGTGCTGTCTCCTCTCCTTTGGACAGAAACCCCCGCGGGAGAGCACCAGCACCAGCGGATCGCCGCCCTGCAACGCCGATATCGTGCGGCGCATGCCGTGGTGGTCCGACAGCTCGTAGTCGGGAAACAGTGCACCGGAAACGATGTCGGGTCTCATAGAACCCTCTATGCCTGCACGCGCTCAGCTGTGCGATCCAACTGGCGTGCGGCGTCTGCCGCCGCCTCGTCAGGAGTCTTGCCGCGCTGACGCGCCACGATGTATCCGCCGTACCACTCCGACCAGTGGTGCTTCGGAGCCGCCCGCTCGTACTCGCCGTGACGCTCCTCTGCTTCTCGCAGCAGCTCGGTCACCGTCCCGATGTCCGAGCTGAGTCCTCGTCCGGGAAACCGCGTCTTCACCTCTTGAAGCAGCCAGCTGTTGCCGTCGGGATCGCTGAACGACGCGAATGAGAAATAGGAACTGCCTTTCGGGTCGGGGCCGGGCAAGCGTCCTTTCGTCCCGGTGACGTGAAGAAGATTGCCATCGAAGTGGAAGACGTCGCTCACGTCCACGCCATGTGCGACGAGTTCGCGGCGCGCGGCTTCGATGTCGTCGACAACGAGGAACGTGCCCTGAGCCGAGCCCGGCACGGCCGTCGTGTAACCCTTTCCGAAACTGACGGAACACGGTGAGCCGGGCGGGGTCAGCTGCACCACCCGCCACTCGTCGCCGCTGGCGAAGTCGGCGTCCAGGCGCCACCCCAACCCCTCATAGAAGCGCTTGGCGCGATCGACGTCCGCCACCGGAAGGGGGACGACCTCGATTTTGAGATCGACCGCCGCGGCCGGGACCGGAAAGGTGTGCTCGTTGACTGGCTGTGTGCTGCTCATTGTGACCTCCGCCCGTTGTGGTGAATATGATCAAGATCGGTCGGCGGTTATCAGATCCGCCTCCCCGCCGAGTTCGTACAGGGCCTCCTCAACTACGCGATTGAACCATCGGCATACGACCCCTTGGGGCAACACGTCTTCCCCTCACGATCGACTCTCGGCAACACTACGAAGGGTGCGCGCGCAACACACAATCGTCCATTGGACCTTAGTATCGGTTCGTCCTGGCGTCTCGTGGCCGAACGGGCGGACTCGACACCTTCGTGTGATGGATTCGCGCTCACGCCTCTGATTTCATGTGCTCGAGGAGGTTCACATGAGAAGAACGCACGGCATGGCGGTGGCAGCAGTCCTCGTTGGAACCAGTTTGGGCGTGCACGTGGCGCGAGCGCAGCAGTCGGGAATCACACGTACCGATCTCCAACAGCAGGATCTCAGCATCGCCGGACGCGAGGTCGTCCAGGTGCGCGTCGACTTCAGCGCCGGATCAGCGTTCGGCAGGCACACGCATCCTGGCGAAGAGATCGTCTACGTCCTTGAAGGATCGCTGGAGTACCGGGTGGACGGCAGGCTGCCGGTCACGCTGAAAGCCGGCGGAGTGCTGTTCATCCCGGCCGGCACGATCCACTCAGCGAAGAACGTCGGCAGCGGCAACGGCGCTGAGCTCGCGACGTATCTCGTCGAGAAAGGGAAACCGCTGGTAATGATCGCCAAGTAAGCCGCTGCGGATCAGACGAAGGTGTCGTCGATACCTTCGTCTGATAGATCCCACGCGGCACGTCTGGTTTCATGTGTTCCGAGGAGGACAGCATGAAACGATTCGAACGACTGACGGACCGGGTGACTCTCCGAAGCGGAATCATCATTGTTGCCGCAATGATGGTTCTCACACTCTCGGCAACAGCCACGCGCCGCGTGGGACTTGCCATGCTCGCCGCGACCGCTGTGGGCGCAACATCGACGACAGCGGCCGCTGCTGAAAACAACAACACCAAGGTGGTGCCGTTCCGCGTCAGCGTGCCCGATGCTGATTTGGCGGACCTCCGCCGCCGCCTCAAGGCGACGCGCTGGCCGGACAAGGAGACCGCGGCCGATCAGTGGCAGGGCGTGCAGCTGGCGAAGCTCCAGGAACTCGTTCGTTATTGGGGCACGGACTACGACTGGCGCAAGGCCGAAGCAAAGCTCAATGCCTTGCCGCAGTTCACGACGAACATCGACGGCGTCGACATCCACTTCATCCACGTGCGTTCTCGGCACCCGAATGCCATGCCGCTGATTATCACGCATGGGTGGCCTGGGTCGGTGTTCGAGCAAATCAAGCTCATTGGTCCGCTCACGGATCCCACGAAGTACGGCGGCCGTGCCGAGGATGCATTCGACGTCGTGATCCCGTCTCTCCCTGGCTTCGGCTTCTCGGGGCGGCCGACGCAGGTCGGTTGGGGGCTCGAGCGCATCGGCAGTGCGTGGGCCATCCTCATGCAGCGCCTGGGGTACACGCACTACGTAGCGCAGGGCGGGGATTGGGGGGCGGGGGTCGTCGAGGCGATGGGGCGGCAGGCGCCAGCGGGGCTGCTGGGCATCCATACGAACTTTCCCGCTGCGATAACCAACGAGGTCGGTGCCGTGCTTGGAGGCGGCCCGGTACCGGCGACATTCACCCAGAAGGAAGGCGCAGCAGTCGCCGACCTGGGAAAGTACGTTCAAAACGGCGGCCTGGCCTACCTGACGATGATGGGTGCGCGGCCGCAGGCCGTCGGCTACGGCCTGACGGACTCCCCGGCTGGCCTCGCCGGGTGGATGCTCGTGCACCCTGGGTTCGACAAGTGGACGTACGGTCAGGACCCGAACCAGTCGCCGACGAGAGACGACGTCCTGGACAACTTCACCCTGTACTGGCTCACGAACACCGCGGCATCGGCAGCGCGGATCTATTGGGAGAACCGTGACCAACAGTTGGTGAGTGCGGCGTCGCAGAGGACCGATCAGATCTCGGTTCCGGTGGCGATCACCGTTTTTCCGGACGAGGTCTTTCGCGCACAAGAACGATGGGCACGGAGCGCCTTCCGCAATTTGATCTACTTCCATGAGGCCGATCGGGGCGGCCACTTCGCCATGTGGGAGCACCCGGAGTTGTTCGCCGGCGAACTCCGTGCCGCATTCCGATCAGTGCGCGGCGGAGAGTAGGGACCAGCGCCTTGTTCGTAGTCGTAGTGGATATCGCGGCGGCCGTTCACATGATCCGGTGGGAGCGCCGCCGCTCTCATAAAAGGTAGGGGAGGTAGTCCAATGAAACACCCACACATCACGAAGTTGATCGTTCTTTCGGCAACCGTCTTCGTCGTCACTCTGGTGGGCGCGGCACAACAGGCACCAGATCGATTCAGCCTAAAAACGGCCAACGACATCGCGTTCGCGGAATTCAGAGACTACGAGGCGTGGCAGATGATAGCCACGAGCCAGCCAGACGACGCCGGCGGATGCGGCACGTCGAAGGTCGGATGCACCAAGGCGATCCTCGGGAACACGACGATGATCAAAGCGTATCGCGATGGGTTTCCGGCGAACGGCACCGCCGTTCCCGACGGCGCTGCGATGGCCAAGATCGAATGGCTCAAGGCCCGCAACGACGGGGCGCCTTACGGTGTCACCGTCTCGGGCGCGCAAACCGAGGTGTCGTTCATGTTGAAAGATTCGAAGCGCTTTCCGGACACCAACGGGTGGGGATACGCCACGTTTGAATACGACGGTGAATCAGCGACATTCAAGCCGGCCAAGCCAACCACTGCGTCGAACGCACGCAGCTTGTGCCACGGCTGCCACGTCGTAGGTGCTAAGGCGCGCGACTTCGTATACACCGATTACGCGAAGCGGTAGCGCGATTGATCCTCAGGGCACAGCCCTGGAAGAGTCGCTCAGCTGGTCACGTTCCGTTGTCCCCTCCAGCACGAGCTCCGTGTCGGATGAGACGTACTGGACCGCACTGACACAAACCGTGGCGAGCTTCGCCGTAGGCTTGACTCGATCGCGTTCGACCGAGCCGATGCACTTCTCTTCGCGACCACTCCGTGTGCAGCGCCCCGGATGGAAAACCAGTGGAAGTTCAAGGTGGGCGATAAGGACGTCACGGACACGTTCCTGTCGTGGAACACGCATCCGTCCAGCGCCGCCCGGCGCCATCGCTTTGCGCCGGAGTGCGCTTCAGAGGGCAGGCGGGTGGCGGTCGTGGGGAAACACGATCTCACGACGACCGAACAGGTGGGCATCCAGCGACAGCGCGCCGGGACCGAGAAGGACGAGTGCGCCGCGACAAGCGCCAGAGACAGGGCACCCGGCCGGTCGAGGAAGAGACCCGCAGCGGGAATGATCGAGAGTGCCTGTCGCCATCTCGATCGTGTAGACCAACGCATAAACGCACCTCACGCGAGCGGCAACGACCAGGTCGAATCGTACGGTCGGCTGGCGCTCGGTGGTGTCGCAAATGGGACGGCACCGGGCGTTGATTGCTGCGCAACCAAGTCTTTGCGACGTCCAGAGTGTATCTCGTGGACACGACCGGACGGGACCTCAAATGCCTGGCGAAGACACCACCCGAGGGGATCACGAGCTCGTGGACACGCATCCGAACCCGATCCCAATTACTGATGCGGATTTGCGAAGCGATACCAATGTGTAATGGATGCCGCCGGCAGACTGGCGCATGCTTGCAATGGCATCCGGTGCAGTGCCGGATCGGAGGAGGCACGACATGACAACTACGGGAAGCAGCGATCCCCGGCGCACGTCCACCGACTATTACCCCTGGTGGCTGGACCAGCTTGCCGACGACGTCACCGGTGAGGGCGCGGCGATGCAAGGCGTCCTTCACGGCGCGGAGGCCGTCCGAACACTCGTACTCGACGCCCGCGCGCTGTATCAGCACCAGGAGTTCGACTTCACCGGCGACTATGGTGACAAGGGCTTTCTCGAAGAGTACACCTGTCAAATCCAGGGCGAGCCCACCAGCGTTGTTGTCACCGTGACCCGGAATGCCGCCGGAAAGGCGCAGCACCTCGTGGTCAATCACCGGCCACGTAGCTCGGTGCTGCTGTTCGCCCGGATAATGGGCAAGAAGTACGCGGGCACTCCATTGGCGAAGTACTTCATCACCTGCGAGTCCTGAAACACCCACCACCGGCGGCTCCCGCCCGTCGATTGGGCCGGGATGACCGTGCTGCAGAATGGCTCGCACGGGCAGACGTCAACGTCAGCTCGTGCGAGTCCTGCGTGGGTGGAGGCCTCGGCTGTCGCGCTGTCATTGCCAAATCACATTGTTCCGGCCGAGCTGGGCATCGACGTGTCGCTGGCGTGCTAGAAGACTTCAACGTGCGGCGCGGAGCCAGCCTGGCCACTCCCCCGATCGTAGTAGTCGAAAACTCTCGAACGGGTGATGTGCCCGGTGCGCGCATAACGCACACTCCTCCTGCAAACCAGTTGCGGGAGTAACCCATGATTTCAAACTACAGCGCCGTTGCAGAACGCACACCATTGACTGTGCCGCAGTCACGTTCGGTCGTGTTCGTGGTCGACGATGACGAATCGGTACGGGAGTCTCTCGAACTGCTCATCGAGTCGGCGGGCTGGCGCGTGGAAACCTTCGGGTCGGCAGCGGAGTTCCTGCAGCGGCGCAAGGTGGATGAACCGAGCTGTCTGGTGCTCGACGTGTCCCTGCCCGATGTGAGCGGGCTCGATCTACAACAGCAACTCGTTGAGGTCGAGAAGACCATCCCGATCATCTTCCTCACGGGCGTGGCGGACATCCGCATGACCGTCCGAGCCATGCAGGCTGGCGCTCTCGACGTTCTGACGAAGCCGTTTGTTGACCGGGATCTTGTCGAGGCGTTACAGCGCGCCCTTGAGCACAGTCGCATGGCGCGGCAGGAGGAGGCAGATCGTCGGCAACTGTTCGCCCGGTACGCTTCGTTGACGCCCCGCGAGCGCCAGGTGATGGGACTCGTGGCATCGGGGCTGCTGAACAAGCAAGTCGCCGGCGAGCTCGGAACCAGCGAAATCACGGTCAAGGCGCATCGCGGTCAGGTGATGCGGAAAATGGAAGCAGGCTCGCTCGCAGAGCTGGTACGAATGGCCGGTCGACTGAAACTGCCGATCACTTGCTACCACTAAGCCGAAACGGGCAGTAGGGATTGATCGGCCGCGTAGCTCAATTTCTGGAGTGCTCTATCGTGAGAATCAGCCTGCCGTTCGTTGTCGCCGGCGTCGTTGTCGGCTCGGGCCTGGTCAGCGCAGCGACCACACTGCCCGCGCTTCAGCCGGAGCGCTGGGTGAACTCGGTGCCACTTACGGCCGCCGGACTGCGTGGCAAGGTGGTACTGGTCGATATCTGGGAGTACACCTGCATCAATTGGATCCGCACGCTGCCATTTGTCAAGGCGTGGAATCGCGATTACGGCGCGCTCGGTCTGGTCGTGGTCGGAGTGCACGCGCCTGAGTTCGAGTTCGGCAAGCGCGCCGAGAACATCGACCGCGCGATTCGCGACCACGGGCTGACGTATCCGATCGCGATCGACAACGAGTTCGCGATTTGGCGCGCCCTGGGTAATGACGCCTGGCCGGCGAAGTACCTCTTCGACGGACATGGAAGGCTGGTCAAGCGCTGGGCGGGCGAGGGGTATTACGACGAGATCGAGTCCGAGATTCGACGGCTCCTCGTCGCCGCGAACCCTGGCGTTCAGCTGCCGGCTGTCAGTCAGGAGGCCACGTGGTTCGCGAGAACCGGCCAGGCTACTTACGCGGGAATCACGAACGAAACGTATGTCGGAGCTGACCGACGCGAGCCCGGTGGTGCCACCCTCGAGGGCGACTGGCGAACCGAACGTCAGTACATCGAGCTCCGGAAGGGCACAGGCAAGATCGAGGTTCACTTCACTGGCGGCGAAGCGAACCTGATCATGCAACCGGGACCGTCGGGCACTGCTGCGGTAAACGTGCTGCTGGACGGGAAGCCTGTCGGGAACACGCACGGTGCGGACGTCGGGTCAGACGGAGTGGCGCGATTCGATCGGTCCGGCATGATTCGCCTGGTCGCCGGTGCGGCGCGCCGACGGCACGTGCTGACACTGGTCACGAACGATCGTGGCGTGCGTGCGTTTGCGTTCACGTTCGGTCCGTAGCAGTTCGGCGGCCCTCGCCGGCAGTTGCGGTTTGGGCAGAAGCCGACGTCGACGACCCTCGCACAATGTGGCTGTCCCGGAACTGCGGACGTGTGCCGCCGCGGGCTGTACCTGATTTGTACCTGCTCGCGACATTTCTATCGGATTGGTTGAATCGATTGGGCGTGTTTGCTCGTAATTCGTTGACCCACGAGCTGCCGGAATGTCCAAATCCTCTCTTCCGCACCACAACTGCAAGCTGACACGGCGAGCCCTCCCGGGTGGCGATCTCTTCCGGGTGGATAATGAACTCGGCGGGGAGTGCGTCGCCCGGTTGCCTTCCCGCAATACGAGAGCCATTGACAGCCAGCGACTCGAGCATTGTCGCGTCATACCATGAGCGCGGCGATCGCGCGCGCCTCGCGCTGAAACCGCTCGCGTGCGATGTCGTTTCCTTTGGCAGGGTCCGAGATCACCTTGATCGCGACGTGACGCTCGAGCCGTGTATCCCGGGCGCGATACACGTGGCCCATACCTCCGACGCCGATGAGGGCGACAATCTGATAGGGACCGAGAAACGTGCCGGGCGCAAGCCGCATCATCGCGCGTCTTTCTAGTTGAACTCGGGCCGCCCAAAGTATGGGCCTGACGTGCCGCGGTGTCGCAGCCAAATGCGTGATCCACATTTCGCGACGTTTGGGACTCCGGGTCGCATGTCTTCAGATCGCGGAACTTTTCAACGCAACTACCTTCAGGGATCGTATCAGCCTGATCTGTCTCGTTTCGCCGCACCCACCAATACGAACGCCATAACGCAGGGTGTCCTACTGCGATTGCGCCACGCGTGCCGAGTACCATTCTGCACGACGCAGTCGCCCTGCTTTAGATTCACCGTCGCACCGTCGTCGAGTTCCAAGGTGATCTCCCCAGAGATGACGACACCGTAATCGACCGAATCTGTCGTATGCATTCCGGAGTCTTGCCGTTCCATCGCCTCGGCGAGACCTGGAGCCTTGACTAAGTACTCGCGGCGGAATGCCTCTTGATCGAAAGCACGACTGCTCGCACCCGGAAACTGGACGATACGAAAGCGCGTGCCGCCTGGGCCGGGTACGAACGATCCCATGGTTGTCGTGAGGTCGACAGGAGCGATCGGCAATGTGGGAATCGTGTCGGTCGCCCACACCTCTACCAGTGTCAGGCCCGGAAGTGTTTCGGTGGTGACGACGCGCGGCGACACACCGTTCTGGACCATGATTGCCTTTCCGGCGCGGTTCCTCGCCGTCACAACCCTGCGCAACTGAGCGATCGCCTCGCTTGCTGCCAGCGAAACGCCGAACGGACGCGCGCTTGCGGCCAACGACGTCAATACACCTAAGCCTAAGAAGCTTCGACGCGTTCGCTTTTGTTTTTCACTCGGCATGACAAGTCCTCTCGCCCGGCCCACCTTCAGGTGGCGCGTTGACCTCGTCCAAGTGGACGTCTCGGTCCTGGATGACAAGCGATAACGATCAGCGCGACCCGATCACGACGCCGAGCGCGATGCGCCGATCAATCGCATCGCAGCCGTGGTGCACGAACACGAAGTGGTACGTGCCCGCAAACTCGGCGGGCGGCTGCCAGCGGAACACGCCGTGGCGCTCGTCGAGTGACGCACCGGTCGGCAGCGGGCCGGCGACATCGCCCGTCAGCAGATGCCCGTCGTACGTGCCGCAGGCCGCGCGAAGCGTGGGATCGAGGAACACTTCGACCCGGCTACCAATCTGTGTCCTGACCGTGCGCTGCCCAGATTCATCGCGGCCGGCGCGTGTCACCCAGGCGCCGGCGTTTACTCCTTGACGCGACCACACGTCGGTCCGCAGCATCGGCATCTGCTGCACGACGGACGCAGATTGCGACGTGTCCAGCCGTTGGATCTGTGACGCGCTGCCGTTCTGAACCGTGAAGAACCGGCTGCCGATCCCTTCGGCCGCGCCGGTGTCGTCGACGACACCCCAGGCGATCGTGTGGACGCCGTCAGCGAACTGGGTCGTGTCGATCAGCAGACGCCCCTCAGGACCGTCCGAGTTCGCGAGGCCCGGGAAGTAGGCCTTCACATCGGGACGCGTGACGTTGTACGTGGTCACAGGCCCCACCAGCGTGCCGTCCACGTAGACGTTGATCGTCGTGCCGTCCGGCGGGATGCCCTTGCCGGCCGGGGTCAGCGCCCACCCGCGGTTGAGGATCGCGCCGCTTACCGTCTCACCCTGGGCCGGCTGATCGATGGTGCCGAACGGCTTCGTCGCATGCGCATTGTCCACCGTGATGGTCGTGCGCCCGAGCAGCGTGTGGTTGCCCTCCGCGTCGTCCGCATACGCCGAGAACGTGAACGTGCCGGTGCCGGCGTTCGGCAGCACGTTTGACAGCAGCAGGTAGCCCCACCCGGCCATCCGCCACTCGGGAAACCCGCCGTACGCCAGCGCCAGATCGGGACGCGCGCCCGGCACCCGAATCGCGTCACCGATGAAGACCTGCCCCGGCGCCTCGCCCGCCACCGCGTCGCGATAGATCGTGATCCCCTTGATCATCACGAAGTCGACCGCCCACCCGGTAATGGCGATCGATCCCGCCAGCCCGGTCGCGCCATTCACGGGAGTATCGACCACGCCGATCGGCGGCTGGCCAAAGGCATACGGCTGCGTGCCAGGTTGTCCGTTGTAGTAGTGCAACAGGACGTTCAGGCGTCGCGGCGTCTGCGGCGCGGCGGAGGAGAGGATGTCGACCGTTCCGGAATACGTGCCGGGCTCGAGTGTGGCCAGCGCCGCCGGGTCGATGGAGATCCGCATCGTCTCTGGACTGGCACCCGCCGAAGGACTGAGCACAATCCAGGGCTCGGAGGCCGTTGCCGTCCACGTCGCCGAGGGGTCAACCTCGTTCGTGATGCGCGTCGGTTCTGGCGCGGTGATCCGGATCGAGCCGCCCGCCAGGCGGGCGGCTCCGAACCCAACCACCTTGGTCTGTACCGCCGCCGCTGTCGACGATCACGGGCGGTCCTGATTGCGTGATGGCCAGCACACTGTTGATGACTGTCACATATGCGGTGCGTTCGTTGGGAAAAGGGTTGGGCGCCATCGCGACCGTGACACTCGCGGGGGCCGATCCCGAGCCGCCCGCCGTGATGGTCACCCCACTGCCGGCGGTCGCGTTCGCCGTGTAACTGCAGTCGCTGCCCTGCCCCGAGAGGTTCACCGTGGCACTGCCACCGTTTGCCGGGATCGTGATGGCGCTCGGCGTCAACGTGAACTGGCAGGTAGCCGCGACCTGCGAAACCGTCACCGTGGATCCGAAACCGTCGGTTCCGCCGAACGTGAGGGTGACGGCCCGCGCCACGGGATTGAATCCGTTCGATGCGGCGGCAACGGGGAAAGCCCGCGAGCCGACGTCGAACGACGCGAAACGGCCGCCCAACCCGAAGACGTTCGGTCCCGTATACGAAAGCCATCCAGACCCGAACGGATTGACGCCGAATGGCGGCCCAGGCAACCCGCTGACGGTCCAGAAGCAATCAGGGGTGGAAGTCTGGACCGAAAACGTCGCCTGCCCGCCGGCGACGGGGAAGGTCACCGATGCGGGCGTGACCGCTGTGACACACGCGCTGATGCCCTGGGTGACCGTTATCGCAGCCTCGCCGTCAATCACGACTACGCCTGTCCGTGCGAGGCCGGTGGAGTTCCCCTGCACCTGGAAAAAGAAATCGACCGTAGGCTCGGTCGGCAGCGTCATGCCCGGCGTGATCCACGGCACAGTGGTGGTGACCGTGCGCGTGCGAGGGGCGCAGGTCGAACTGTTCGTCACCCGTACCATGACCGACTCGGGTGAAGGGCCCAGTCGGAGGGCCGGCAAGTCGACCGCGAACGTGCACGATGCCTGTGTGGCCGCGACCGCGGGACAGACCGCGGCACAAAGCCACACGACCGCCAGCACCACCAAGACGCGAGACATCTGGGTCGACATTGTCTTTCGCTCCTACTCAGGCCGCTTTCCTCTTCGATTTGCCGGTGAGTGCACGAATCAACTCGACCTCGTCGGCGTGCGTGTCGGCAACCCGCAGAAACTGATCGATGCGTCGTTTGAACCCCTCGGCGGCCTGCTGCCAGAGCAGGTCGTGAAGGAAGACCCGCATCGTATTCATCCCCAGCCCCTCGGCCCACCCGAGCTCCTTGTCGATCGTCGGCAGGTCGAACGTCTCCGCCTGCCACATCTCCAAGGCGCTGATCGCAGTGGCGGGAATGTAGTTGGCCCCGACGAGCCAGGGCTGTTTCGCATACCAGTCATGAGCCTGCTTTTCTGACCATCGTCCCGACACCATCGATTGCGCAGGAGCCTGGGTGGGCACGAGGACGGTCGGTACCAGGAAAAACAGAATCAGCCATCTGTGTATCGTGTTCATGGGTGTCCTGTCAGTCATGTCTACCCCGCACCGTTTACTGCCGCGGCGTTCTTCTATGCTGCTGTTCGATTTGGCCGGGATGAGGACCGAGCTTACGGCCTTATCGGCTCCGGCGCGACCCCAAGATGCCGAAAGAAGATCATCGCAAGAGACGCTGAGGCTCGGAGACGCCGAGCCGCGGTGCGACCCGCCCGGTTGATACTTTCTTCCAGATGGAGCCGGTCGGCGACGAAAATGGTTGGGCTTCCAAGATCGTGCGAACGGGCTGTGGTGCAGATTTGCCCGCAAAGAGCGGGAACCTCTTCACCCCGTCGTGGCGCGTCATTTGCGCCGACGGGTTCCACAACCAGTCTTCAATCATGGAGCGCGACATGGATTTTCCATCGTTGTTACAGCGCGTCCGAGCGGAGTTCAACGAGATGCCTGGACTGCGGCTGACCCCGGCGCAGGCGGCTCGCCTGCTGGGCCTGAATCGACGGGTGTGTCAGCGCGTCATCGAGGCGCTCGTGGGTGCCGACTTCTTGCGACGGGAGCCCGACGGGAGCATCGTCCGCCGGGAAGCTGAATGCTAGATTCTCGAGCTGCTTTTTCGCAGACGCGAGCTTCTCACATCCGTTCCTGGTTGCGCCGGGCGGCCTCGTGCACTACTCTGCGCGGATTGATGAGTTCCGGCTCCACCCGGGGATAGAAGGAGTCAAGTTATGAAGAAGCCATACGTCCTGCTGCTCCTGATGCTGGTCGGCCCGCCACTAGCCTATGGGCAGACGACTGCTGCGAAACCAGGCGCAGCGGCGGCCGGCGCGGGCGAAAGCACCGTCGATCAGGCTCTCACGAAGATTGAGCACGACTCGCTTGCGGCGCTGCTGAAGAAGGATGCGGCAGGATTTGGCAAGTACCTCGCCGACGATGCGGTATTCACCGGGCCTGACGGAATGGTGCAGACCAAAGCGGAGCTGATCGCGGATGTGAAGTCGGGAGCCCTCGTTCTGGAGTCTTCCGACGTATCGGACATGAAGATTCATGTTCATGGCGACGCCGCCGCGGTGACCTACGCCAGCGTCGACAAGGGCAAGTACAAGACGCAGGACATCAGCGGACGCTATCGCTGGACGGATTTTTTCGTTCGTCGTGGCGGTACGTGGCAGATCGTGGCCGGTCAGGGAACGCCCGTTCAGGAACCCAAGAAGTAGCGCCAGTCGATCGCTGGTCCCAAACAGGCGTCACGCGCGCGGAAGGTCCGCAAATCGAAATCGCTACAGACCGGCCCTGATTCGACGATGCTGAACGCGAGAATATGGCCTTCACGTCCGAAGTCCGAGTAGATATCCGTCGGGTCGTGCACCGAGCGTCCCGCTACGACTCCCGCAACGTCACCATCGGATCGACTCGCGTCGCGCGCTGCGCCGGGACGTAGCACGCGATGAAGGCGACGACGGCGATGAACACCGCCACGCCCGTCAACGTCGCCGGATCAGTCGGCTTGATGTCGAACAGCTGCGCCTGCAGCAGCCGCGTGAGGCCGAACGACGCGGCGAGGCCGGCGACGAGGCCGATGATCGTCAGCCGCAGCCCCTGCGCCAGGATCATCCCGAGCACGCTGCCGCGCGTCGCGCCGAGCGCCATGTGGATCCCGATCTCCTTCGTCCGCTCGCTGACCGAGTACGACAGGATGCCGTAGGTCCCGATCGCAGCGAGCGCCAGCGCGAGGCCGGCGAAGATCGCCAGCAGCTCCGCGAGGAAACGCGGCCGCGCCGCCGCGTCAGCGAACACCTGGTCCATCGTCCGCATCTTCACAATCGGTAGCGACGGATCCTGCGCCCGGACCGCCTGCTGGATCTGCCGCGCCAGAGCGTCCTCGGGGATGGCCGAGCGGACGACGAGGTTCATGCTCGACGGCGAGAAGCCGGTCAAGCGCGGGCCCTGCTCGCTGAGGAAGTACAGCTCGGTCCCGGTCTTGCTCGCCATCCCGCCCTGCTTCACGTCGCGGACGACGCCGACGATCGTGAACGGTGTCGTATTGTTCGGGGGCCGGCCCGTGAAGACATTGACCCGCTGGCCGATCGCCTCGAGCTTGCGGAAGGTGAAGAAGGTCTTCTCGAGCGTTTCGTTGACCAGCATGACCGGCGCGCCGCTGACGTCGGCTGGATCGAAGCCGCGCCCCTTCACGACCGGGATCCCCATCGTCTTCAGGTAGTCGAGAGTGACTGTCTGGTAGTAGTCGACATTCTCGGCCGGCTGCCCCTGCTGCGGCGTATAGCCCTCGAAGTCGGTGTCGTTCGCATTGACCGGCCGGTTGGGCGGGAGGCCCGCCATCGCCCCGACGCCGGTCACGCCGGGGACCTCGCGCAGCCGCGCCTGCAGGCGATCGATGAACGCGACGCGATCTTCGCTCTTCCGGTACGCCGCGCCCGGCATGACGACGCCGAAGGTGGTCAGGCGCTCGCGGTTGAACCCGGCGTCCACCGTCATCAGCTTCTGGAAGCTGCGCATCAGCAGTCCCGCGCCGACGACGAGAACGACGGCGAGCGCAACTTCGGCGATGACCAGCCCGCTGCGCACGCGCGCCCGCGCCGCGCCGGCGGTCGCACGCTGCCCGCCTTCCTTCAGCGTGATGTTGACCACCTGCTCGCGCAGCTGCAGCAGCGGCGCCATCCCGAAGATGATGCCGGTGAGGATTGACACCGCGAGCGTGAAGAGCAGGACCTTCCAGTCGAGCGAGACTTCGAGCGCGCGCGGAATGCTGTCGGCATTGGCGGCAAGCAGCCCGCGCACGCCGGCGAAGCCGATCGCAGCGCCGAGCACGCCGCCGACGAGCGACAGCAGCACGCCTTCGGTGAGGAACTGCCTGAGCAGGCGCCAGCGCCCGGCCCCCAGCGCCGCGCGGATGGCGAACTCCTTCTGCCGCGATTCGGCGCGGGCGAGGATCAGGTTCGCCAGGTTGGCGCAGGCGATCAGCAGCACGAAGCCGACGGCCCCCTGCAATACCCACAGCGCCGTCCCGATGCTGCCGACCATATCGGTCTTCATCGATTGCATCTGCAGCATGTGCCCGCCGAGGCCGTTCGGGCCGGGCGGCGCCGGAGAGTGTTTGTTGCCGCTCAGGCCGCGCCACTGCGCGATCATCGACGTGAGATCCGCCTGCGCCTGCGCCGGCGTCACGTCGTCTTTCAGGCGGCCGATCAGGTACATGAAGTGGCTGCCGCGCTCGTCGGGGAATGTCTTCCGATCGATGGTCAGCGGCAGGATGACCTCGATGCGCTCGTCGTGGATGTCGAACGCCGGCGGCATGATGCCGACGACGCGCGTCGGCGTGCCGTCGATTTGAATGACCCGCCCGACGACGTTTTCGTCACGGCCGAAGTCGCTCTGCCACGTCGTGTAGGAAATGATCCCGACGTCTTCGGCGCCCGGGCGTGCATCGACCTCGTTGAACAGACGGCCGCGCGCCGGCGGCACGCCCAGCACATCGAGGAGCTCGGGCGTGACCAGCGCGCTGTTGACGCGGCGCGGCCGCTCGGGGGTACCGAGGTTCACCGAGCCCTCCCGGTAGGCGCCGACAGCCTGGAACGAGCGGTTGCGCTCCTTGAATTCCGCCCACTCGGGCACCGAGACCCAGAACCGGTCGAAACCGAGCCCCGGGAACGTGCTGGTGATGAACAGCAGCCGATCGGATCGCGGGTACGGCAGAGGCTTGAGCAGGACGCCGTTGACCACGCTGAAGATCGCGGTATTGGCGCCGATGCCGAGGGCGAGGGTCAGGATCGTGACCGCGGCATAACCCGGGCTCTTGGCCAGGGTGCGGAGGGCGTAGCGCATGTTCTGCATCATAGCTAGCTCCAGCACGCAACCCTTAGACGTTACCGGCCGTCAATGGTTGCGGCACGCTGAATCTATATTGAGGAGCACTGCGCGCGGGTCGACATTCATCACTGCCGCTTCGCGAACGCACTCGCTCCTGCACCTCAGCGGCGAGCGAACTGCGACTCAGAAATTGAGTCGAGGAGTGCCGCTGCGCTTCGAACCGCCGATGGCACACGGCCAGAGCGGCCGTTGACAGCGATAATCAGCGGCGCTAGAGTGCGCGCATCGAATGCAGGTCAACGAATTGCCTGAACCCCGCGACGAGCCGCTCGAGGCGTGTCCAACGTGCGGAGTTTCAGCAGTTGCCCATCCTTCAAGTCGTTCTCTGGACTACTGGGTGCACACTGTGTTTCTTGGCCGAGAGCTCGGGCCTGAGCGCGCGCCCTGCTGGAATCGTCCGGCCTCTCCCCCTAACCGTGTTGCAACGCGCGAGTCGGGTCGAGCGCTGCCGCACGACGGGCGGGGATGAGGGCGGCGAACAGCGCGACGACGGCAAGGATGACCGCGACGGCCCCGAACGTCAGGGGATCGTTGGCCTTGATGTTGACCAGCTGGCTGGCCAGCGCGCGGGCCGCGAGAGCCGCGCCCATCCCGCCGAGAAGCACGCCCGCCGCGACCGGAATCGCGGCCTGGCTCACGATCAACCCCACCACGCTCATGCGCGAAGCCCCCAGCGCGAGACGGATGCCGATCTCGGCGGTGCGCTGCGTCGTCAAATAAGCGATGACGCCGTAAATGCCCACGGCGGCGAGCAACAGGCCGACGCCGCCGAGAAGCGCGAGCAGGATCGCGTTGAAGTGTGCCGTCTCCAGCGTCTGCGCCATCCGCTCCTCCATCGTCCTAATGCCGAAGAGCGGCACGCCCGGATCGACTCTTGCGACGGCGCCTCGGACGGCGGGCGTCAGGGCCGCGGGATCTGCGTCGGTACGGGCAACGACGAACAGCGTACGCCCTGTCCAGCCCCACGCCGTCTCATCGAGCTGCGCGAGCGGCTGGTAGAACTCCGGATCGATCGCGCCCGCGGGGCCCCGCCAGCGGACGTCCCCGACCACACCGATCACCGTCTTGATGCCGATGGGCGAGGAGCCATTCACGCGGCGGCCGATGGGATTCACGTTCGGCCACAGGCGATGGGCCAGCGTTTCGTTGATGACGATCACCAGCGGCGCGCCCGTTCGATCCGTGTCGTTGAAGGTGCGTCCCTTCAGGACCGGCAGCCCGATCGCCTCGAAGTATCGCGGCGATACGAAGCGCGCCATGCTCTGGCGGATGTTGCGGCTCTCGGATGCTTCTTCCTCCGGCACGAGGCCGTTCGAGAACGTTCCCACGCCGGGGACAGTAGACGATACGGCGGCGGTTCTGACGCCCGGAATGGCCGCGGTCTGCGCTTCGATCGCCTGCGTGGCCTGCAGGACTGCTTCCGCAGACGAGTACTTCACTTCCGGGAGCGAAAATCGCGCCGAGAACACGCCGTGCGGGTTGAAGCCTGGCGACACGCGCTGCGCTTCGATCCCGCTGCGAATCAGCAGCCCGGCGCCCACGAGCAGCACCAGCGCGAGCGCCACTTCGCCGGCGATGAGCGACGAGCGGACGATGTCGCGCGAGCCCCGCGCGCCGGCGCCGCGGACGGCTTCCTTCAACGCGGTGTTGATGTCAATTTTCGCCGTCCGCAAGGCGGGGACGAGGCCGAAGACGATGCTCGAGAGCGCCGCGATCAGGACGGCGAATGTGACCGCGACGCCGTCGAGCGTCGTTTCGTCGAGCCTCGGGAGGCCCGCCGGAGCGTACGCGAGAAGCAGCCCGATGAAGCCGCGCGCGAGACCGACGCCGCACACCGCCGCGACCAGGCTGAGCACCAGGCTTTCCGTGAACAGCTGCCGGACCAGCCGTCCTTGTCCGGCGCCGAGCGCGCTGCGGACGGCCATTTCGCGAACCCGGGCGGCGCCTCGCGCGAGGAGCAGGTTCGAGACATTGCCGCAGGCAATCAGCAGAACGAAGCCGACCGCGCCGAGCAGAACCAGGAGGAGATCGCGGGCGCCGCCGACTATCCCGTCCATGAGAGGGGTCGCGAAGAGTTCGCGGTCCGCGTCGTCCTTCGGAAACCGCTGGCGGAGGCTGGCGGCGATCGCCGCGAGTTGCTGGTTGGTCTGCTGCATCGACACGCCGTCGCGCAGTCGTCCGTAGACGCGCAAATAATGTTCGTCGTGCGTCGCTTTGCGTTCAGGCGTGAACGCGATCGGTACCCACAGCGCGTCCGCACCCGCGGTGAAATCGAAGGACGCGGGCATGACGCCGATGACAGTGTAGGGGCGCGCGTCGAGTGTGATCGTCTTGCCGAGCGCGGCGGGGTCGGCGCCGAAGAACCGCCTCCAGAAGCCGTGACTGAGGACCACCACCTGGTTACGCCCGGGCTCGTCCTCGGCCGTGGTGAAGGCACGGCCGAGCGCCGGGGCGACGCCGTAGACGTCGAAGAATCCGGCGCTGGCACGGACACCGATGACGCGTTCGGCCCCTTCGTTGCCCGCCAGTGTCATGGTCGCGGGGCTCACCGCCGCCAAGGAGCGAAACACGCTCTGCTCGGCGCCCATGTCGACGAAGTTTCCCGCCGACACGTTGCCGCGTCCCTGGTCGCGCCAGCTCTCCCACACCGAAACCACGCGGTCGGGCGCGGGCATCGGCAGCGGGCGCAGGACCACGGCGTTGAGCGCGCTGAAGATGGCGGTCGTGGCGCCGATGCCGAGCGCGAGAGTCGCGACCGCGACCAGTGCGAACCCCTTGTTGGCGATCATCTGCCGCAGTGAAAACGCCGCGTCCTGCCGCAGTTCCGAAAAGTGTTGCGCGAGTCTCATCCGTTGCTCCCGTTGATGCCGATGATCCGGCACTGCGGCCACACGCGTGTCACGTCGCCGAATCTCTCGAATGTCGCGCGGTCGGCCTCGCACCCGTTCCGCTTAGACGGTCAGAAGCCCCTTGGCGTTGCTGCTGAGAACGCCGGAAGGAGCTTTTGGTTTCGACACCTCCGAAGTTGTGGGATTGTTAAACACAAGGAGCAGGGCTGTCGCCCGGGCCGTGCCGAGTTGCGAGCCGGTGGTGTATTGTGAACCCGCTCGACCGGTCGCGCGGGAGGCATGTACGCGACCCCTTCGCCGTGTGCCTCAGAGACAGCCCGAAACTCATGGAGAAAGCCTCCGCACCATCGTTCGCCCGCCACATCGTCAAACTGTTCATCGTGGCGGCGCTGTTTACTGGACTCGTCGCCGCACAAGCCCCCGCCCCTGCGCCTGACGCCTCCCCGGTCACCGTCGAGACCAACGTGCGGGTGAAGATGCGCGACGGGGTCTCACTCGTCGCCGACATCTACCGTCCGAAGGCCGACGGCCCCCTTCCGGTGCTGTTGACACGCACGCCGTACAATCGGAAGGACCCCTCGACGGGGATCTTTCTCGCCTCCAATGGTTACGTCGTGATCATGCAGGACACGCGGGGGCGGTTTGATTCCGAAGGCGAGTTTTACCCATTCAGGGATGAAGCGACCGACGGCTACGACACGATTGAATGGGCCGCGAGCCTGCCCGGCACGAACGGCAAGGTCGGCATGTTCGGCGGCTCGTATGTGGGTGCGACGCAAATGCTCGCCGCCTCGTCGAACCCGCCCCACCTGGCCGGTATCTTTCCCTACGTCACCGCGATGGAGTACTACGAGGGCTGGACATACGAAGGCGGCGCACTCATGCAGTGGTTCACCAGTTCCTGGACATCGGGACTGACGGAAGACACCGTGCGCCGGAAGACGGCAGCGCTGAACCGCTCGACCCAGTGGATCGAACAACTGCCCCCGCAGGAGTACCGCCTGTTCGATCTGCCGGCGCCCGCCGAGGTCGCGCCCTATTTCCGCGACTGGGTCGAGCACGAGACCAACGACGACTACTGGCGCAAAATCAAAGTCTCGGACGCCTACGGCCAGATGAACATCAAAGCGTTGCACGCCGGCGGCTGGCACGACATCTTCAGCGGCGGCTCGATTCGCAACTTCATCCGTCTGCAAAAAGAGGCGCCGAGCCAGGACGCGCGTGAAGGGCAGCGTCTGATCATGGGCCCGTGGGCGCACGCGGCGACGTCGCCGGAAGGCAAGATTGGTGATGTGACGTTTGGCAAGGACGCCGTGCTGGACATGAACGGCACGATCGTGAAGTGGTACGACTACGCCATCAAGGGCAAACAGAATGAATTTGCGACGGCCCCACCGGTCAAGATCTTTGTGATGGGCGACAACGTCTGGCGCGCCGAGAACGAATTTCCGCTGGCTCGCGCGCGCGAGACGCGATATTACCTGCACGCCACCAAGGGCGCCCAGTCGGCGGCTGGTGATGGCGTGATTTCTACGGCGGCGCCGCAAAACGAAAAACCCGATACTCTACGAATACGATCCGGCGAGCCCCGTCCGCACGATTGGCGGGCGGCTCTGTTGCGGAGGCCTGCCGCCGGGACCGTTCGATCAACGCCCGAACGAATCACGCACGGATATGCTCGTCTACTCCACGCCGCCGCTGGCCCGCGATGTCGAGGTGACCGGCTTCATCACCGTCGAACTCTATGCCGCCACATCGGCCGCCGACACCGACTTCACCGCCATGATCGTCGACGTCGATCCGACAGGCTATGCGCGTTACCTGGGCGACGGAATCATTCGCGCGCGCTATCGCAACTCAACCGAAAAAGCGGAGCCGATCGAGCCGGGCAAGACTTACAAGTACACGATTGATCTGTGGGCGACGAGCAATGTCTTCAAGGCCGCGCATCGCATCCGGGTCTACGTCTCCAGCAGCAATTTCCCGCGGTTCAACCGGAATTTGAATACGGGTGAGAGGACGTTTGGCGGAACGCGAATGCTGAAAGCCAGGCAGACGATTTATCATGACGCCGAACATCCGTCGGCGATCGTGCTGCCGATAATTCCCCGCTGAGCGTGCGGCCCGGGGGCCGTCGAGGAACGCTCGAGCGCTGGCGTCAGCGGTCCAACCGCAGGTACGAGGCGCCGATCCGCAGGCGCCCCGTCACGTCCTGGTCGAATGCGTACAGAATCGCCAGCGTCCCGAGCGCGTGCGAGAGCGCCACGGGAACGATGTTGGGATGTCGATCGTAGAGCCAGCACCAGAACAGCGCCGCGGCGATGGTCACGACTGTTAAAAACGGGTTCGGCACGTGCATGGCCCCGAACAGCAGCGCCGCGATGACGATGCCCGCGTTGCGAGACGTCGCCCGCTGTGCCTCGCGCAGCACCACCGTTTGCAGCACCCACTGCTGCGCGCCGCCCCAGACGACAAGACCAGCCAGGCTGCCCAGGAAGTCGCGTCGGTCGTGGAGTGTGCCCATCGCGCCGCCTGCGGCCAGAATCAGCAGCGTCAAGACCACGGTGACCGACAGAGACAGGCGCAACCCGGGGCCAAGCGCGCGCCATGAGAGACCGCACTCGCGGCGACGGGCGTCGTGCCAGATCGTCAGTATCACCACGAGCGCGATGGGCACGTAGGCGAAGCTGTGCGCAACGCGCGGTTCGACCACCCAGGTGTACGACAGCACAACGATGACGATGGCGGCAGTGAACGGCATACGGTCGAGAAACTCTGACGAAGCTGCCAGCTGTCAGCCATCAGGTGTCAGAGCTGACGTCTGACAGCTGACAACGATCAGCTATGCGCCCCACGAATGCCGGCACCGTCTGTCAACTCTGCAACGTCTCCGTCGCGGGATCGAACAAGATCGGCTTCCGCTGGAAGTACGACTCATTGGCCATGTGGCAGGCGATCGCCGCGTGATGCCCGAAGACGGCGTCCTGGACCACCGGTTGCCGCGTCTTCACGGCCTGGAAGAACTTCCACAAGTGAGGCCTGGTGTCGTCGTACGAGTCGGCCCGATAGCTCACACCGTCGTGCAGCGGTTCCTCGCCGGGCCGGGGGTCGTGCTCGCTATGCCACGTGTCGATGTATTCCTTACGCATGGCCTGCGGAAAGCTGGCCGTGTAGTAACTGGGGGCAGTATCGACGCCAGCCTGGCTCGTGAACGTCAGGCTGCCTTCCGTGAGCTCGAGGATCCCCTTCGAGCCGAGGAACCGCAGCACTTCCGGCGTCTCCGAAGCCAGGTTCAGACGTATATACACGGGGACGTCGCCGTACTCGAAGAGCGACAGGTGCACGTCCGGCATGTTGCGCCCATCCTTGAATCGGCGGATGCCCCCCATTGCCACCACGCGCGTGGGTGCCTCGTTGAGTCCCCAGGTGTACAGCATCCCGGTGATCAGGTGGACCATGAGGTCGCCGGCCACTCCCGTGCCGTACTCCTTCCAGCACCGCCAGCGCGCGAAGATCTTCGGGTCGAGCGGGCGCTTCGGAACGTCCCCCTGCCACGTGTCCCAGTCCAGCGTCGCGGCGGAGAGGTCGGTCGGCGGCGGATACACCCACGCCCCGTTCGGGCTGTTGCGGCCGAGCGATCCTTCCACGAGTTGAAGATCGCCGAGGACGCCTTTGGCGACCAGTTCCCGTGCCTTCGCGCACAGGACGGAGCTCGTTCGTTGCGAGCCGATCTGGACAATCCGCCCGCTCTTCTTCGCCGCCGCGACCATCGCGCGGCCGTCGGCGACGCTGTGCGACATTGGCTTCTCGCAGTAGATGTCCTTGCCGGCGCTCACGGCGTCCACGAGGATTTGTCGATGCCAGTGATCGGGCACGGCGGCAACGATGCAGTCGATGCTCTTGTCGTCGAGCAGCTCCTGGTATCGGCGCGTCGTGCGCAGGCTGGCGCCGGCGATTTCACGCGCACGGACGTGCCGGCCGTCGTAGAGGTCGCACGCGGCTGCGCACTCGACGCCCGGCAGGGCGATGGCGGTGGCGAGGAGGCCGGACCCCTGCATCCCGACGCCGACCATCCCGAAGCGCACGCGGTCGCTGGCGGACACCTGCTGCGGTGCTCCGCCGAAGGACTCCGCCTCGAGGTTGATTCTTTTCACGGCGAGCGTTGTGCCGAGGGCAGCGGCGCCCGCCTGTAGAAACTGACGACGGGAGGAACGGATCTTCATTGACCCTCCTGCATGGGGTAAGAGATTCGGCGTTCACGCGCCCGACGGTCTGCGGCAATCGGCCGCGTCCCGACCGCGGCAAAAAGGCGCGAGCGACGCGTCATTGTAATCAGCTCTCAGCAATCAGCAATCAGTTCTCAGCGATCAGTTCTCAGCAACAGCTGTCAGCTCTCAGCAATTAACAACCCACAAACGCCCAGGCCATCGTCATATGTTCCCCGCGTGCCATAACTTTACAGATCAAAGTTTTTCCAGGAGTTCGAACTCACTCTCTGCCCCATACGAAAATAGTTGAGCGGTGCTCGAGTGACGCCGGGAGAATCCATACTTATTGGTATGGAGATGACATTCAAAACGCTGCCGCCAATGCGGTTGGCCACAGTCCCGCATCGTGGTTCGTACCAGGAGATCGGCCCGGCCTTTCGAAAGCTCGGTGAGATCGCAGGGCCGGCAGGGCTGCTCGCGAGAACGAGCGGCCACATGATGGGCCTCTACATGGATGATCCGAGGACGACGCCGGTCGGGGAGCTGCGATCCGCCGCGGCGCTTCCGGTTTCGGAAGCGGAAACGCTGCCGGCCGGGGTTGTCGAAGAGCGGCTCGACGGCGGCCGGTTTGCCTGCTTCCTGCACGTCGGACCGTACGAAGGGCTGCGGGGGGCATGGGCCGAGGCCGTCTCAACGTTCCTGTCGAGCGGTCATCAGCGGCGCACGGGCCCGAGCCTCGAGCTCTATCTGAACGACCCGATGCAGGTCGGGCCGGATGCGCTTCAAACCGAGATCGCGATTCCGATGGAGTAGCGACCAGGAGCAACAGTAACGGCGCTGCAAAGTCTCCAACGTGAAACGGCGCATCGCCAACTGATACATACGCTCCGGCATGGTTGCGGCTGGCACTCCGCGTGCTGAGCGTCCACCGGATCCAGACTCGATCATCATGGGAGCGCGATGTAGCGGCCGGGCGCGCCGGCGGGCAGGTCCGTCGGCGGCAGCTTCTCCTCGCGGCGCTGCCCGTGCCACGGACGCTCCGGACCCGCAGGTACGAATATCGAGACCAGCAGCGTGTAAGCCTGGTCCCGCACCAGCTTCAGCGTGCTGACCGGACCGCCTCCCGTCTCGTCGAACTCGGCGAAGTCCGCGCCGTTCGTCGCCATCGCGCGTGTCATGACGGCCGCCGGGACAGAGCCATCACGGCAGGTCACCGCAACCGTGAACGTGCGCGTGGCCAGCGAGGCGGGCAGCACGAACGGGCGATCCAGCTCGATGGCCGAACCCTCCGCGACCCGAATCCGCGTCGCTGACGCGCGATCTGCGCCGCCGAACCAGGCCGGCGCGTACGGTTGCCGCCCGGTCGCCTCGTTGCCCTCCGGGTTGACGGCGAGGACGTAGTTGTCCGGCGCGTAGTCCCTCGAATGTGAACCGGCCGTCGGCATCCGTCCCCTGCCCGAGGTCGACGAGTTGCGCGAGGCGGCTGCCGGCCGGCCCGTCGGGCAGCAGCCGCACATAGATCCCGCCGCCCGACTTGCCGTCGGCGGTCTGCACCCGGCCCGACATCTTGCCGGCAGGCCAAAGGACGATCTCGCGTATCGACGCAGGCCTCGCCGTCCGGCACGACCACCGTGTCCGGCATCCACGGCGTCAGGCCCTGTCCGGCGTCGATGGCGAGCTGGTAGTTGCCGGGCGGCACGTCCGTGAACTGGAACCGGCCCCACCCGTCGCTGGTCGCGATGACCCTGCCCCCGGGGCGATCGAGCGCGACGCGAACCGCGGGAATGGGCACGAGAGATTTGAACTCGCGGATCCGATCGACGTCGTAGCGCGCGACACGGCCGTAGACGCGTCCTGGCACCGGCGGCAGCTCGGGATCGGGTTCGCCGGAAGTCAGCTCGCGGCCATAGCCGCAGGCGTGGAGCGACATCCGGCCCCCGACCAGATGGGTGTAGATGACGTAGCGTTTGCCTGGATCCAGCTTGACGCCGCAGCTCGAGGTCGCGTCGGACCAGAGGTCGGCGGTCGCGGCGGCAATGCCTTTCAGTGCGCGGACGACACGCAGGCGCATGTGGAAGTCGTCGCCCGCCTTCTCCACGGACATCACCTCGCCGACGAACACAATCGGCGACCTGGCGAAGGCCTCGCACGGGGAGAGGCCGCCCGCGCAGCTACAGGCGGCGGCCGGGCGGGCGCCGACGGCCAGGAACCCGGCCGTCACCAGGAACGCGAGAAGGCAGGATGATGGGCGCATATGGCTCCTGAACGAGAAACCGCGATTGGACGCCGCTGCCGTCGGCTGCGTAGCGGTAGAGTCCGTCATACGAGGAGCATCGTCGACGTACTTGACTCTTTGGTCGATACGATCCAGCCCCCAACTGTCTGAAGCGGATAAAGACTGCCATCCGACGGCCTGGACGAGGCCGTCTTCTTCAACAGAGGCGACATCAGGGTCGCTCGCAAGCGTACGTGCCGCCGCTTCAGACGTTTCGATGGCGAACCCTCGTACACCATTCCGGTAAATGTGACGCAGTCGCCCGCCGCCTATTCCCTGGAGCGCGAGCACGGTCGCGTCTAGATCACGCGTGTCACGCAAGAGCACGAGATAGCGGCCGCGAACGGGGCGATTTGCACGGCGAATCTCGCCGCGTCGGGTAGAAACCTGCGCGCTGGACGGTGCACACCGCGCCGATCATCAAGACTAGGGCCAAAAAGGCGACGAGCGAGACGCGTGACGAAGCGAGCGCGGAAGTGATTTGCGGTCACGGGTTTCTCCTGTGCGAATCGAACTGGTGGCGGCGTCCGGTACGCGACGCTCTCGCACCTCAATCGCAAGCACCGGACCGCTGGTCGCTGGCGGACCCTTCGTGGACGGATCCGCCAGCAACTCGCTGTGGTATCAGGTCTTTCGGGTGACGCCAGAATGTGTGGTTGGAGGTCGCGAGTCGGTTTTGGTCGCCAAACAGATAGGACACTATCTGGGAGGTTAGGGGGTCGTTCAGTCGAGGACGGCTTCAAATAGACAGACTTCGAATGGCGGCCCGCGGCCGTCGGTAACCGGGCTTTCGAGCAAACCGGACCGAGCTCGAACGCGATAGTTGCGCAGGAGATCAGCGCCGCCAGTCGAGAGAACGACTAATGGACCGTACTCGGGCGTATCGCAATCCGGCCCATCGAATTGGCAGTACTTCAGTGCAAGGCTTCGGTACAACGCTGCGCCTTGCAGTCACAAGCGAGGACAGGAGCCTCGGGAAATTAGCTGGAAATCAAGTGCGGTCAATGGGGGATCGTGTCCTTGCGCCTGGCGAGGCGCTCGGATCAGCGCTGTGGCGTCGTCGTCCGGTTGAGCAGGACCGCGAGTGGAGTCGTGCGGACGTCCTCTCTGGGGTCGCGAACGAGAAATCGTGTGCCATCGGGCGACACCTCATAGGTGCTCAGATACGGTGAGTTGAACGACAGCATCGCGGACCTCGAACAGCTCGCGGGCAGCACCAAGCACGACCTCCGTCCCCCGAAAGGACACGGGAACCGATGTCAGACGTCGCGATGTCGTGTCGATGTAGAACAGCTCTCCGGACGTTCGGGCCCACTTCGGATCGATCCCGCCTTTGACGGATACCGGCTTGCGCGGCCCGCCATCTTTGGCGCGAATGTAGACCTCGGGTCTGTTCGATTCGTCGGACGTGTAGGCGAGCCAGCGTCCGTCGGGAGACAACTGTCCCTGCGCTTCGGTCGACGGCGTGTCAAGAAGGGCTCGCGGCGTGCTCCCGGGACGCGCCGTCTGCAACCAGGACGTCGAAGCCGCTTTCGGGCCGACGGACGTGGTAGACGATTTCTCCGTCCGAAGACCAACTCGTTGGGTACTTGGCCGACGAAGACACCTGATAATCCACCTCCGATCCCGGACGTGTGGGATCGATCAGGAACAGGTCGTGCTCCGCGCGGCGATTGGAGCGGAAGACAATCTGCTGGCCATTCGGCGCCCACACCGGCGTGGCATCCGTCACGCGCGAGAAGGTGATGCGGCTTTTTTGCCCGCCGCGACTCAGATCGATGACGTAGATGTCGGCGAATGCATTCTCCCCGGCAACCTCCGCGACGGCGACTTTCGTGCCGTCAGGTGAAAGGCTGAAATCTACATACTGACCGAGAGACCCGACGGTGCCGTCGATCCGGCCCTCACGCGTCTTCCAGACCATATCGGAGGTCATCGCCACCGGTCCGTATGCGATCGTGCCGTTGCTGGCTGCGGAGAACGCACTATAGAAGTTGCTCGAGGTGGCCACGTGTTCGGCCACCGGCACCTGCGGCCCCGTCAACTGTCCCGTGCGCCGGGTCGAACTCGCGCGATATCAGCGTTCCATCCGCGACGAAGAGAATGCGGTTCGGGGGCAGGATGGCGGCTCCACTGTGGGCGTTGACGACCATTCGGGCGGGTCCGCCGTCGAGTGAGGCCATATAGATGCCTTCGTCCGACTCCTTCAGCGGATTCCTCGCGAAGAAGAGGAAGCGACGACCGCCCGGGAGAAACTGCGGCCAACGATGCCCGCCCGGGGCGGGGAGGGTGTCGAGCGACGTGACTGCCGAGGACGCCCCGCCGCTGGCCGACACGCGCATGACCACGCCGTCTGTTTGCGGCGCGTAGATGATGTCGTCGTTCTCGCTCCACGACCCGCCGCGCCCATTGTCAACGGGCGCGAGCCGCCGGGCAGGCCCGCCAGCGAGATCGATGATGCGGAGCGCCTGATGCGCGAAGAATCCGATGGAGCCGCCATTGGGAGACCAGAACGGAAACGTGGCGCCTTCTGTGCCTGGCAGCGGTGTCGGCGCCAGTGATGACAAGCGCCGCAGCCACAACTGTCGAGAACCATCGCTGCCGGTCGCGACGAAGACCAGTGCACGGCCGTCGGGTGACAACGCGAGCTGCGCGGTCGTGACGGATCCCTCGGTCGGCGTGAACGTGTGCCCGGTCGGAGGGACCACCGACAACGCAATCGGCTCGCCTGCCCGAGCCGCACTACGTCCTCCCCAGAAGAACCCCAGCGCACCAAGGGCGGTCGCCACGACAAGCGCCGTGAGCGCCGGCATCCACCAGGAGTGGCCCGCCGCCGCGGCCGGTCGCGACAATCCTGTGCCGGCGAGGCGCTTCAACACGGCGTGCACGTCGGCGATCGACTGCCATCGGTCCGACGGATTTCTCGCGACGGCCTTGCGAACGATCCACTCCAGGTCCGACGCCTGGCCCGCGGGCAGCTGCATCGGCGCGCAGGTCGCCTGCCAACAGTGCGGCGAGCGTGTCCGCGGTCGAATCTCTCGCGAACGCCCGCCGCCCCGTCACCATTTCGTAGATCAAGACGCCGAACGCAAAGATGTCAGTGCGCGCGTCGGCCTCGTGCCCTTCGAGGCGCTCGGGCGCCATGTACGGCGCACTGCCGAGTACCGCATTCTGCTTGGTCACTTCGAGAGGCTTCGTGTCCCCCATGGCCCGTCCACTCTGCGCCAACGCGGTGCGCAGTTTGGCGAGACCGAAATCGAGCACCTTGGCGCCGCTCGACGTCAGAAACACGTTCGCCGGCTTCAAGTCCCGATGGAGCACATCGTGCGCGTGCGCATAGCGCAGCGCGTCGGAGATCTCGATCGCATACTCGAGCGCCTCGTGAATCGGTATCGGACCGCGCGACAGGCGCGCTGATAGCGGCTCGCCGTCGAGGAGCTCCATGACGAGATAGTCGACAGCGCCGGCGCGGCCGGCGTCGAGGAGGCGGCAGAGGTGCGGGTGCTCGAGCACGGCACCGACTTGGCGCTCGCGCTCGAACCGCGGAAGGGCCGTCGCATCCGTGGCAAAGGCATCGGCAATCACCTTGACGGCGACGTCCTTGTCGAGATTGGCGTCTCGCGCCCGATACACCTCGCCCATGCCGCCGGTGCCGATATGCGCCACCACTTCATAGCGCCCGATGCGGGTCCCCGGGGATATCCGCATCGGTCAGCGATTCGCGGTGAGCATCGATTTCAGGCCAAGGTTGCGCACGAGACGGTGCAGGTAGTTGGGATGTACGCCGAGCGTGCGCGCGGTGACGGTGTAGCTACCGCCCGAGGCGCGGAATGCGTCGATGATCGCCTTCTTCTTGGTCTCGAGCACTGCCGCGTGGATGTTGTCCGCAGTGACCCTGGGCGCCGGCGACACCGCGGCCTCGATCACCGCATCCGGCAGGTCTTCAGGAAGAATCTCCTCCGTCGTCCCAAGCACGGCTGCCCGTTCGATCGTGTTCTCGAGTTCGCGAACGTTCCCCGGCCAGTCGTAGGCGCGAAGGCATGCGACAGCGGACGAGGAGATTCCGTCGATTCGACGTCCTGCTTTGGCCTTGCAGCGGCTCAGGAAGTAATGCGCGAGCGCCGGGATGTCAGACGGGCGGTCGCGAAGCGCAGGCATCTGAATGGTGACGACATTCAGGCGGAAGTACAGGTCTTCACGGAAGCGGCCGGCGCGTGCCTCGGCCGCAAGGTCGCGATTGGTGGCGGCAACGAGGCGGATATCGACCTTGATCGTGCGGGTGCCACCAACCCGTTCGAACTCCCGCAGCTGCAGCACACGCAGCAGCTTGCTCTGCATCGACGGCGGCATCTCTCCGATCTCGTCGAGGAAGAGTGTGCCGGTATCCGCAATTTCGAGCCGTCCTCTCTTCTGGGCGACCGCCCCGCTGAACGCGCCACGCTCATGACCGAAAAGCTCGCTCTCGAGCAGGGTTTCCGTCAAGGCCGCGCAGTTGATGGCCACGAACGGCCGTTTGGCACGAGGGCTGTTCAGATGGATCGCGCGCGCCACCAGCTCCTTGCCCGTGCCCGTCTCTCCGGCGATCAGGACGGTGCTGTCCGCGCGCGCCACGCGGCCGACGATGTCGTAAACGCGGCGCATCGGTTCACTGTCGCCGACGAGATTCGTCTTGAGCTGCAGGTCGGCTTTCAGGCGTTCCGTCTCGGTCTCGAGCATCGCCAGCCGGCGGACGTTCGCGACGGCCGTCGCCGACAGCCGCGACACGGCTGTCAACAGCTGCAGGTCGTCGCTCTCGAACGCGCCTGCCTGGCTCACCAGGTACAAGACACCGATCGAGCGGTCACCAGCCTCCAGCGGCGCGCACAGCACGGCTCGCCGCGGTGGCGCGGCAGCGTCGGAAGCGGCTCGGGATCGTCGAATTACCGGTTGAAAGAAGCCCTGTGCGTTCCTTCATGACCTGGTCGACAGTGACGCGATCGACATCCACTGGGGCACCGCGCGGAACGTTGCGGTAGACCGACTCGATCGCGCCGTCTTGTCCCACCAGCAGCACGGCAACGAGGTCGGCTGGAATCATCTCCGCGAGTAGTGTCGCCAAATCTCGATAGAGGTTCGCCTCGGTCGTTGCTGAATGGACCAGCGTGCTCAGGCGCAGAAGCGCCCGCAGTCCGAGCTCAGTCCTGGACAGGCGCGCCGGTTCCGTCGCCGGCCGCAGATATTTCGTATCCTCAGGGGCCAGACGCTCACCCGGCTCACCAGGTTTCGAGTCGACCAGGTTGACGTGCTCGCGCCGTGTCTCCTCTGGCCGGGCAACGAACAGCAGGACCGACTGGCCGACGGAAATGCGATCGCCGTCGGTCAAGGGATGACTGGCGATCTGGAGACCGTTGACGAACGTACCGTTCGAGCTATTGAGGTCGTTCAGCGTCCACGCGCCGTCGGCGCGGGTGAAGACGCACTGACGGCGCGAAAGGGCCGGATCCGGAAAATAGATGCCGTTCGACGGCTCCCGCCCCAGCGACACCTCAGAGTCGCTGAGCGCGAAGACCTCACCGGACATCACCCCGCTCACAGCGACAAGTCGGGAAGCACTATGCCGCGGTCGCGATAGCGGTGATCTGCAGCGCCGGGGTCGCCGGAGCGCAATCCACGAAGAACACGGCGGCCGCGCCGGACACGGGCAAAACCGCAAAATCTGGAACTCTGGTCGTCATCGGGTGCATCGCCCGGTCGCCGGATGCGAAGAGCTACGTGCTGAACGAGGCAATCATGGCACCTCGGCCGGTGGACAAGACTGCCTCTGAACATCCGACCGCGGCACCGAGTGGCGACAAGACCGTCTTGTCCTACATGCTCGAGGGCGGCGAGATGAAGAACCACGTCGGGCACAAAGTGGAAATCTCAGGTATCAAGATCGCGGAGAACACGATGGCCATGGACCACAAGGACGTCGGTGGCACCTTGAAAGTCACGGCGGTGAAGATGATTTCGCCCAGCTGCAAGTAATTTGCCGATGCCTTGCTCCCTCATCCGCGATGTCGCTCAGCTTCTTCGCTTGCAGCAATGCTTCGCTTGACTACGTCGGACGCTCCCTTGCGAACGTCCCTTGCGTTCCGTCGCGCCTCAACCGCCTTCTGTTTGACTCGTTGGCTCCGTTCGCGGAGTTCAGCACAACGGTTCAGGAGTAGCTGCTTGGGAGGAGTGTCCATGTCGTGTTCCCTTCGGCGAAAAGCGCCGCATTGAGGAACCCAACAGGATTGGAGGGAGGCTCAGTCGAACTCTCAGTATACGCGCCATTGGCACGGGTGCATCTCAGCGGAAGCCGTGTTCGTTTCTCGCCCGCGTAGCAGAGCTTAGAGACGGCATTAATGACATAAACTAGTCAAGGCATGCCGACGCGAGTGCTGGTGGTTGACGATGATGAGGACCTTCGCGATCTGTATCGACTAACCTTGGACCTTGCCGGGTTTGAGACCTCAACTGCGGCGAACGCGATTGACGCGCTGCGACGTATCGACCGGGACCCGCCAGACGCCATCGTTCTCGACATCCGCTTGCCCCTGATCAGTGGCATTGCCGTCCGCGAAGACCTTGCCGCCCAGGCGCACACCCGACATATCCCGATTCTCGTCGTGACAGGCTCCCCGGAAAACTTCGACTATCTGAATGTGAACTGCGTCCTTCGAAAGCCGGTGTCCTCCGAACAGCTTGTGGATGCGTTGCGGAAGTGCCTTCGCTCCGCTGAGTGACTGTAGCTGTTCAGGTCAGCTGGCGATTGAACGAGAATGGGGAGCCTGTTGACCGACGCCTGTCGCCATCTCAGTCAGGTTCGGTCACCGGCACTCTCCGGACGTTGCCCGCGCCCGCCCGATGATTCAACGCACGTATCAGTGCGGCGCGCCGGAAATAACCGCTACTCTCGGGGCGCGGACTTCACGATCTGTCCGCGACTCGTAAAGGACACACCGTGGTTCCCGCTCTCACCGAACATCACGGCCTCGATCAAGGGCTGATCGATGTCTGCCGGCCCATCCCAACGAATCAGGAAATTGGCGCCAGGCCCACCGGCGGCGTCGGACCGTTGGATCACGAACTCGACTGAGCCGAGCGGTGGAAGTGCCGACGGCTTATCCAGATAGTCTCTGACTTTTTTTCCTGTCGAATCGTAGTACCGCACCCACTTGAGGGTGATCGGATGAAGAGAGCTGGTGTTGCGCACACTGACCGTGGCTGCCAAATCAACGCTCCGTGCCCGCGCGCTCAGGCCGAGGAATAGACTCGAATACACCGGTACGTAAACCAGTGTTCCGTCTGCCGATGGACCAGGATCCGCCGGGGCCGGCTGCAACCGCTCGCTGGCAGTGCTGTGAATCGGCTCTTCGCGATAGCGGTACGACCCGATCAACAGACCGCCCCCAAACAGCAGGACGGCGAGAACGATTGCCTGCCAACTGACCTGCCATCGCATCTATGACTCCTTCCAGTCCTGCTTCACTCGTGACCCGCGAGGAAGTCCAATCCAAACGTCAGCTTCGATCTGACCTCACAACGCCATTTGGATGATCTGCGGCCAACGCCGAAATCTGCTGCTGTTCAGCCTTCATGAGCTTGCGGACTTCATCGCAGTCAGCGGGCGACGGTATGCCAAACCCACGGCCGTATCCAAAAACCTCGGCAATCGTCGTCGCTCCGAACCGATCGTCGAGCAACTCGAGCTGGTCGGCCGTGATGAGGGCCGGATGCGGCACGCCGCACGCGCGGCTCAGCGCGAGTATGTCCTTTCGCAGCGTGATGACGTAATTCGCCAACCGCCCAGCCTTGGTGACGGGATCGACGCCACGCACAAGCCACGGGTGCTGCGTCGCCACTCCCGTGGGGCAATGGTTGGTGTGACAGCGCTGCGCCTGGATGCACCCGATCGCCATCATCGCTTCGCGTCCGACGTTGATCGCGTCGCAGCCGAGCGCGAACGCGAACATCGCCGACTCCGCGAAGCCCAGCTTCCCTGATCCGATGAACAGGACCTGCTGGTGCACGCCCTGCGCGGTGAAGATCTTCTGCACCCGGCTGAACCCCACCTTGAAGGGCAGGGCAACGTGGTCCGTGAAGACGAGCGGTCCGGCACCCGTACCGCCTTCACCGCCATCGATCGTGATGAAGTCGACACCGCGCGCGCTGCCGACCATCAGCCGCGCCAGGTCTTCCCAGAACCCCGCATCCCCGACTGCCGATTTGATGCCGACAGGCAAACCTGTTTCGCCGGCGATCGATTCGACGAAGTCGAGCATCTCGTCGGCGTTCCGGAACGCGCTGTGCCCGGCGGGGCTGACGCAGTCGCGATCCATGGGGACGCCGCGAATCTCGGCGATTTCGCGACTGATTTTCGCTCGCGGCAGGAGCCCTCCGGCTCCCGGCTTTGCGCCCTGACTCAGTTTGACCTCGATCGCGCGAATCTGCGGCGCACGCTCGATCGTCGCTTTGAGCATCGTCATGCTGAAGCGACCACCAGGTTCACGGCAACCGAAGTAACCCGTGCCGATCTGCCAGATCAGATCGCCGCCCTTCAAGTGATACGCCGACACGCCGCCTTCGCCGGTGCTCTGGAGGCATCCGGCGATCTGGCTGCCCCGGTTGAGCGCCTCGACGGCCGGCCCGCTCAACGAGCCGAAGCTCATGCCCGACACGTTGACGATCGACCCAGGCCGGAACGCCCGGGCGCGGGCTCGCGCGCCGCCCATCACTTTCGCGCACGGAATCTGGAACTGCGGATCGAACTCGGGATCCCCCGGGTGATAGGCCGGCAGCGGAAAGGTGTCGTGCTTGACGATGAGGTAGTGGGGCTGCAGCTCCATCTCGTTGTCGGAGCCGAATCCGAAGTAGTTGTTCTCGAGTTTGGCCGAGGAGTAAATCCAGCGGCGCTGATCGCGGCTGAATGGCCGCTCCTCGTCGTTGTCCGTGACGATGTACTGGCGCAGCTCGGGACCGATCGCCTCCAGCCAGTAACGGAAGTGCCCGAGAACCGGGAACGTTCTAAGAATCGCGTGCTGTCGCTGCGTCAGGTCGTAAAGCGCGATCCCGACGACCAACGCGATGACGATGACGCCGATCCAGATCACGGGTGCCTTCCTGTTGCATGGGTCGATCGGCGCGGCCCGCCGTTCGCATGCGGTCTACTCACGTCGCTGGACCCCGTGCAGCATACCGCATGAAACATCCAGTGGAATGAGTTACGACGGGCATCGACGATCGGTGGAAGTCGTGAAGTATGCTGCTGTTGAGAAGTCGTGTGCGCCGCTGGGTCCATCGCAATAACTGGACCGCCGTGGCAATCGGTCCGTCCGCGAAAATGAGCCGTTTTCTGCCGCTTCGCGGCTCGGTCGCGGGTCTATCCCGCAATCAGCCGTTGCAAGGTGAAATGGCTGATTCACACTGAAACCCGTCACGCCGCACGAGGCCGAACGTCGCGCCTTGAGCGGCAGTCAAGAGCCCGAGACGCACGTGCCGGCTGCCCCGCTCCACATCGTCATTATCCTGGCCCCCTTGCTGGCGAGTCCGCTCGCCGGCTGGCTGTGGCATCGACGTTCTGGGGCACTCGTACTCGCCGCCACACCGGCGGCACTGACCGCATATTTCGCGTACGTCTTCTCAGTCGTGAGCCGAAACGGCCCGGTTAGCGTCACAGGCACCTGGGCCCCGGCGCTGAACCTGTCCCTCTCATTCCGGTTCGATGGTCTGAGTACGCTGTTCGCGTTGCTCATCGCCGGCGTCGGCACGTTGATTGTCATCTACGCCGGGAAATATCTCGAGCATCATCCGTACGCGGCACGGTTCCACGTCAGCCTGTTTGCGTTCATGGGCTCGATGCTCGGCCTCGTCCTCAGCGACAATGTCATCGCCCTGTTCGTGTTCTGGGAGCTCACCGGGTTCACGTCGTATCTGCTCATCGGGTTCGAGCACGAACGGCCGGAGGCTCGACGCGCGGCCACTCAGGCACTGGTGGTGACAGGGGGCGGGGGCCTCGCACTGCTCGCGGCCGGTCTGCTTCTGGTGAACGCAGCGGGCACTCCGCTGCTGTCCGACATGGCGGGTCGTGTACCGCTCACGGATTCTCCGCAGTACCTCGCGATCGCTGCGCTGGTCCTCGTCGCGGCATTCACCAAGTCCGCGCAGTTCCCGTTCCACTTCTGGCTGCCGAACGCAATGCAGGCGCCGACACCAGTCAGCGCCTACCTGCACTCCGCGACGATGGTGAAAGCGGGCGTGTACCTCGTCGCGCGAATGACGCCGATGCTTGGCGGCTCCGCGATGTGGACGGGCACGATCACCGTCGTCGCCACGCTCACCATGACGCTCGGAGCGCTCCGCGCCCTGTGCGAAACGGACCTCAAGCGCGTCCTTGCCTACTCGACGATAAGTGCGTTGGGCATTCTGATGCTGCTGTTCGGAATGGGCACGCCGCAAGCGGTTGCCGCCGGCTTCGCCTACCTCCTGGCCCATGCCTGTTACAAAGGGGCACTTTTCCTCGTGGCCGGGGCAGTCGAACACGAGACCGGCACGCGCGACGTGGCATTGCTGGGCGGACTGCGCGAGGCGATGCCCGTGACCGCCATCGGCGCAGCTCTCGCTGCCGGTTCGATGGCCGGCATTCCACTCTTTGGCGGCTTTATCGCCAAAGAGCAGTTCTACGACAGCATCCGCATGGCATCGCTTCCGGGTATCTGGAACGCCGTGCTGGTTTCGCTGGCCGTGGCGGCGAGCATGTGCCTCGGCGCCGCGGGGCTCGTCGCAGGCATCGCCCCGTTTCGAGGCCGCCTCGCGCCCTCACCCGCTCCCCACGACGCGCCCCCGTCTCTCTGGCTGGGTCCACTGATGCTCGGTGCGGTTGGTGTCGTCCTGGGCATTTTGCCGGCACTTGCCGCCGGCCCCATCGCTCTCGCCGAGGAATCAGTCACGGGATCCCGATCGACTCTCACACTCGGCCTGTGGCACGGCTTCACCATCACGTTGCTGTTGAGCGCGCTGACAGTCGCGGGTTCGTTGATCTTGTTCAATTCGCGCGCTCGATTGTGGCGGCTTCGCTGGCCCGCCGTGCTGCAGACCGAGCGTCTCTACACGTTCGCGCTGGCGGGATTGGATCGGCTGAGCCGACGCGTCGCTCCCGCGATGCAGAGCGCGTCACTGCGTTCGTACGCCCTCACGGTTGTGGTCACGGCGATCGCACTGGTGAGTATCGCGCTGGCGACCGGACGAAGTTTTCCGCCGCCCCGCCGGTGGACGACGATCCCCTTCCACGAAGCTGCGCTTGCCGCACTCATCGTTGCCGCAGCGTTGTCGGCCACGTTCGCACGCTCGAGCATGGCGGCGGCGTTATCGCTCGGTACCGTCGGGTACGGGGTTGCGGTGATGTACGCGCTGCTCGGCGCACCGGATCTGGCGATGACCCAGTTCGCCGTCGAAACCCTGACGGTCGTCATCTTCGTGCTCGTCTTCTACCGGTTGCGCGGATTTGGCGATCTGTCGTCGCGGCTGGTCAGGACTCGAGACGCCATCGTTGCAATCAGCGCGGGTGCGCTCGTCACTACCCTGGTGTTGTTCGTCGGCGCCTCGGGGACAACCTCGAGGCTGGCGGCTTATTTCACCGACGCGGCGCCGCGGCTGGGCCACGGCCTCAACGTCGTGAATGTCATCCTCGTCGATTTCCGCGGCTTTGACACACTCGGCGAAGCGACGGTTCTCGTGACCGTTGCCATCGGGGTACGCGCGCTGCTGCTCATCGGGAAAGAGCGACGCTGATGACATCCTCGATCCTGCAGACCGCCACTCGCGTGCTGATGCCGCTCCTGCTCCTGTTCGCGGTGTTCCTGTTGTTGCGAGGTCACAACCAGCCTGGTGGCGGTTTCGTCGGCGGCCTGGTGATGGCGTCGTCGTTCGTGCTCTATTCGATCGCGTTCGGAGTGGCCGCGGCCCGGCGCGCGCTTCTCGTCTCGCCGTCGACGCTGCTCGGCGTCGGGCTGCTCGTCGCCCTGGCGAGCGGGTTCCCTGGCGTCGCACTGGGTCAGCCATTCATGACCGCGCAATGGGTCGAACTGACGATGGGGCCAGGTGTTGTCGCGGTCGGAACGCCGCTGGTATTCGACGTCGGCGTGTTTCTCGCCGTGATCGGCGTCGTGCTGACCATCGTGTTCACGTTGGCTGAGGTCAGTCTCAGCGAGGACTGAAATGGAACTTCTACTCGCCGTCGTCGCCGGCGTGCTCTATGCCGCCGGGCTCTATTTGATGCTGCGGCGGCGGTTGGCACAGCTGATCATCGGTCTGGGCCTGCTCTCGAACGGCTCCAATATTCTGATTCTCTCTGCGGCGGGTGTGACGCGCGCGAAACCACCACTGATCGCCGATCCGCAAATGGCGGCCGGGCCGTTCGCGGATCCGGTCCCGCAGTCCTTGATCCTCACCGCGATCGTCATCGGCTTCGGCGTGCTCGCCTTTGCGCTGGTGCTGGCTCACCGTGTGCACCAGTCCGCTGGGTCGGACGACATCGACAGCTTTGGACCGGGTCGGGCGTGATGTTGCTGGCGCTTCCAATCGTCCTGCCGCTCGCTACGGCCATTGCGCTGCAGATATTGCCGCAGCGCAGCCGCTGGCTGCGCGTCGTGGCGTTCCTCGGCGCGCTGCTGCTCCTCGCTGCTGGTGTGTCCGTTCTCGTGCGTGTGCAGTACGCAGGAATCCAGGTTCTTCAAATGGGTGCATGGCCGGCGCCGTTCGGGATCACCCTGGTCGCGGATCTGTTCAGCGCGCTGATGGTGGTGATGACCGGGATCGTCGGCGTCGCCGTGACCGGCTCATCATTCGCCGGTGTCGATCCCCGGCGTGAGGGGCTCGGCTACCACGCGCTCATACACGTGGTGCTGATGGGCGTGTCCGGCGCGTTTCTGACCGGGGACATCTTCAATCTCTACGTCTGGTTCGAAGTGATGCTGATCGGCTCGTTCGTGCTCATGTCCTTACACCGCACGCGCGCTCAGCTGCATGCCGCCTTCACGTACGTGGGACTGAACCTCCTCGCATCCGCATTTCTTCTGACCGCCATCGGGCTCCTCTACGGCCAGGCCGGCACCTTGAACTTCGCGGACCTGGCGCGCGCCTGGCCCGAGCGGCGAACGCCCGGGTTGGACGCCGCGCTGTCGATGTTGTTCCTGACCGCCTTCGGCATCAAGGCGGGATTGTTTCCGTTGTTCTTCTGGCTCCCCGCCTCGTACCACACGCCCCCCGCAGCCGTGGGCGCACTACTCGCCGGGTTGCTCACGAAAGTCGGCGTCTATTCGATGATCCGGGTGTTCACGCTGCTGTTTCCGGATCCGTCGGCGAGCGTCTACGCCGCGATCCTGGTGATGTCGGCTCTCACGATGGTGGTCGGCTTGATCGGCGCCCTTGCCCAGCACGATCTGCGGCGAGTCCTGTCATTCAATCTCGTCGGGCACATTGGCTTCACCACGATCGGCCTGGCACTGTGGACACCGGCCGCGCTTGGCGGCTCGATCCTGTACGTGCTGCATCACATCCTCGTGATCTCGAGCCTGTTCCTGGTGAGCGGACTGTTCCTGCGGCAGAAACGCACGACCGATATGCGTGCCCTCGGGGGCATGTACCGCGCGCAGCCATTCGTCGCCTGCCTCGCACTCGTGCCGCTGTTCTCACTCGCTGGCGTGCCGCCGCTTTCCGGCTTCATCGCGAAGCTCGCGGTCGTCGGGCCGCTGATCGCATCGGGACACTACCTGCTTGCGGCGATCGCCTTGGCCGTCAGCCTGCTCACGGTCGTGTCGATGGCTCGGGTGTGGGACGAGTCGTTCTGGAAGCCAGCGCCGGATCAGCCAGCACACGTCGCTCGTCCGCAGCGTCTTGATGCGGCGATTCTTGCCCCCGTGGCGTTCCTGGTGACGCTGACGATCGGTCTGACACTGGCCGCGGATCCCGTGTACCGCGTGGCGACGAGAGCTGCGCAGCAGTTATTGGACCGGGACGGCTACGTGCGCGCAGTGCTCGGGGAAGGGGTGCAACGTGCTGCTCGCTAATCTGCTGCTTGCGTTGGCGTGGGCCGCGCTCCAGGGCGAGTTCTCCCTTGCGACGCTGGTGACCGGGCAGGTCCTCGGCTATCTGATCTTGCTCGCGCTCGTCCGCGGCGGTGTCCTCCCGCAATCACCGTACATCGGGCGGGTGCACCGCATCGTTGGCCTCGCAACCTACTTCATCCGCGAGCTCGTTCGTGCCAACCTGCGCCTCGCGCTCGACGTCGCCACGCCGCGGTATCACATGAAGCCGGGCATCATTGCCGTGCCCCTCGACGCCACCACGGACGGCCAGATCCTCTTGCTGTCGATGCTGATCAACACGACACCTGGCAGCGTCGCGCTGGACGTGTCGCCGGATCGCAAGATCCTGTACGTGCACGTCATGTACATGACCACTCCTGCAGCGGCGCGGGCAGACATCAAGGAAGGGTTTGAACGTCGCGTCCTCGAAGTTCTGGGGTGACCGGTTGCCATGCCTGTGACTGCTTCTCTCGCCGTCGCGTCAGCCATGCTTGCCGTCGCCGCCGGCTTGGCTTTCATCAGATTGCTGAAGGGCCCGACACTCCCGGATCGCGTGATCGCAATCGATCTCATCGGGGTGTTGATGGTCTGCATCCTCGTCGTGACCGCCGCGGCAACGGCGCAACAGGCGTTTCTCGATGTTGCCATGGTCGTGGCGCTGATTAGTTTCGTCGGCACGGTCGCGTACTCACGTTACATCGAGCGGAGCCAGTCATGACTGCGTGGCTCTCCAGCGGATTGTTCGTCGCCGGTGCCGCGCTCGCTTTACTCGCGAGTATCGGCGTGCTGAGGATGCCGGATGTCCTGACGCGCATGCAGGCCTCGACGAAGGCCTCGACCCTGGGTCTCGGCTGCCTTGTCCTTGGCCTGGCAATACGGAACCCGGAGCTGTCCTTCGTCATACGAGGCGGCAGCATCGCCGCGTTCATGCTGCTGACGACGGCGGTAGGGGCGCACGTTATCGCCCGCGCAGCCGCACGGGGTGGCGCACCCCTGTGGGAGGGTACGGTCGTCGATGAGCGTCCGCGCGAGACAAGTGGTGGCGCCCGTCCATCATCCTGAAACAGCAGCGCCAGCCCGCAGCGTGTCTGCCGGGTGACAGGTCAACGGCAACAAACGCGTTTCGACGGCGTTACTCCCGTTGTCGGAACAAGACACAACCAGCGTCGGCCGTTTCGAGCGGCGCAGTACCTCGTTCCGTGATCGAGGGCCGCCGCAGCCACTTTGGCCTGCGGTCTCCCTCCGCCCCCATCACGATCAGATCCACCTCCCGGGCGTTGGCATGCAGCTCGATCACTTCCGCGGGGTCGCCGTGTTGTTCCTCCACGTGCAGGGTCACGGCCATCCGCTCCGCACGGTCACGAAATTCAGTGGTTCGCCGCAGCCTGTCGGTCGCACCCAGCGAGAATCGTTGGTTGGCAGGAACTGCGTGAAGAAGATACACCTCCGCCTCTGACCTGCGTGCGATCGCCAGCCCCCGTTCGAACGCGGCATCGCGCCCGTTGGTCAGGTCGGCCGCCACCAATACTCGTTTCTTGTTCATCATTCGTCTCCTCCTGAAACAAGCGCAACAAGGGAGCCGGAACCGTCGGGGCCGCAACTAACTAACGGCAACGGTGATGGTTCCACCGACGAGTGGTGCACGTCGCCTGGGCGCCATTTCAAGATGAAACACCAGGTTTCACAATGAAGGTGTTGTGCGCGGCGTAAACGGCATTCACGACGGCTTCAAGGCGGCGCGCAAATTGCTCTCTTGTCGGACGAGCGCGATGCTTCGCGCCACTGACATGCTGCCTACCTTCAGCCCTTCGTTTCGCGCCCGCCTTTGTCACGGCGTTGTCGCGGGCGTGAATCGCAGTGACCGCCGCGTGTGCCGGTCGTCGCGGTTCGCGCCTGCGCCGCACGGCATCGACAGCGCTCATCCCGCCTGCCCCTAGGTCCGTCGCAGCAATCAACAGGTGTAAGGGTCGACGCGGTCGCCGGCAGTGCCGCGAACGAGCCGGGTGTGTCGCGTCGAAGAGATGCACGTCGACGCGATTTTGTTCTGGGAGGAATAGTGATGAATCCGTACTTGATGCTTGGTTCTGCGCTGGGCACGAACGAAGCGACATCGCTCAGCGCCCGCCTGTTTGCGTGGCATGACGCCATGGTCGCGCACGAACGGCGATTGCGAACGGGCAAAACCAAGGACGCCTGCGACGACGAATGCCCGCACGCGGAGTCGCCGGCTCTCTGGTCAGAGGCAGTCGCGACCTTTGGATCGCGCGCTCATGAGCTGACGTTATTGCGGTCACGCGCGACCGAGTTCGCTCGCAGCTCACAGCGGGGCGCGGCCAGACAGAAACCAATGTTAGAAGCAGACACCAGCCGCCCCTCGAACCCGAGGCCCCAGGGACAAGGGCATAGGACACCGGCGGCCTGCGTGAATCGTGCAGCCATGGAGATGTAATCGTTCCGCATTCAGGGCGGTTGCACCGGCAACCGCCGTAGAATGACGGGACGGTGAAGAATTCTTCACGTCGCGACGGCACGCCGGAGCGCAAGGATCCGCATCTTGCAGAACTGCTCGATTTTCGCCCCGATCAAGGGATCATCCGGCTGCACGAGCAGCGCGTCGTCATCCTCAGCGCGGCGGCGATGGGACTGCTCCGCAAGGAGCTGGTCGACACGCTGGGACTCGAGACGGCCAGACGCGTCGCCATTCGATTCGGGTTCGCGGACGGGTACCACGATGCCGTGAACCTGCGCGAACGGTCGACGTGGACGAATCCGCTGGACGGCGTTCGGGCGGGAGCGATGCTTCAGACGCTCGAGGGCATCGTCCGCACGCACGTCCGCCGGCTCGAGCATGACGCCTCCACCGGACGGTTCGAAGAAGACGTCGTCTGGCACGATTCGTACGTGGCCGAGCAACATGTGCACCATTACGGGAAGACGTCTTCGCCGGTGTGCTGGTCGCTGGTCGGATACGCCAGTGGCTTCGTCAGTGCCTGTCTGGGGCAGGAAGTCTATTTCCGGGAAACATCGTGCGTCGGCCAGGGTGCCAGGCATTGTGTGGCGGTCGGGCGCGACGCGGCGAGCTGGGGACCCGACATCGAATCCATCCGCACCGACTTCCAGGCTGCCAATATTGGTGACGAGGTGGAACGGCTTCGGAAAGCCGTCGGCACGCGACTGAAGGAACTGAATCGACGTGAGCGCCTGCTGGAACACCGCGAGCGTGAGCTGAATCTCCTTCGCGGGCGTGTCAACCGCCAGGCGGCTGCGAGGCGCTTCGTCGCTGGCAGCCAGTCCATGCAGGACGTGCTGGAACTCGCGGGCCGAGTCGCGCCGCTCGATACGACAGTCCTCGTCTACGGCGAGAGCGGCACCGGGAAGGAGTTCATCGTTCGTTTAATCCACGATCAGAGTCCGCGCGCCGCCGCTCCCTTCGTGAGCATCAACTGCGCGGCCCTGACCGAGACGCTACTCGAATCCGAACTGTTCGGCCACGTGCGAGGCGCATTCACCGGAGCCGTTCGCGACAAAGCGGGACTGTTTGAAGTGGCGGGCCAGGGGACCATTTTCCTCGACGAGATCGGGGAGGTCGCTCCATCCGTGCAGGCGAAGCTGCTGCGTGCCCTCCAGGAGCGCGAGATCCGGCGGGTCGGCGCGGAACGCAACATCAAGGTCCACGCGCGCGTGGTCGCAGCCACTAACCGCAACCTGCGGGCCGCCGTCGAGGCCGGCACGTTCCGTGAGGACCTGTATTTCCGCCTCGGCGCGTTCGTCATTACGGTGCCGCCGTTGCGCGATCGGCGTGACGACATTCCGCCGCTCGTGCACAACTTTCTCGTCCGGGCAGCATCCCGGATGAAGAAGGACGTGAGAGCGGTGTCTGCCGATGCGATGTCGGCGCTGATGAATTATCGTTGGCCCGGCAATGTTCGTGAATTGGAGCACGCGGTGGAACGGGCGGTCATTCTTTCGAATACGGCAAGCATTCGAGTGCGCGATTTGCCGCCGGAGGTCACTCAGAAGGCGCCGCCCCTCGCGGGCGATGACACCCTCAATCTGCACGAACAGGAGCGCGCCGCGATCGAGCGCGCGCTCCAGCGGTTCGGAGGCAATCGGCGGAAAGCCGCCGAGGCCCTGAAGATCAGCACCGTGACGCTGTGGCGAAAGATGAAGCAGTACGGCCTTTCAATTTAACGCGACGAACGAATATGGCTGAGGTTAGACGTTCCCACCCCACGTCGCTTTGGTCATCTAGGCGACCGAACTGCAGCCGGACAGCTGATAAATTCCGGCTCCTGTTCTCGGCGTGCGAACGTCTCGCTTTCACAAATTCAGGTTTTACAACTTCAGATAAAACGACCGAACTCGCCGGGGAGCAGCGGAATGGCAGCACAGATTCGCGACAAATTCTGCGTCCTGCTTGTCGATGACGATCCCGACACTCGCGCGATGTATGCGATTGCACTGAGCCTGTCGCAGTTCGACGTGCTCGAATCGGAGGACGGCGTGACTGCACTGTCCACCGCGTCGGAGTTCCTGCCGGACGTCATCGTTACCGACTTATCCGGTCCTAACCTCGATGGGTTTGAGCTGCTGGAATGGCTTCAAGCAAACCCTGAGACCGCGCGGATTCGGACGATCGTCCTGACCGGCCGGAGTGACGAGACGACGGCCGTACGCGCTGCGGCCCTACGTGCTCAACTCCTCGTCAAGCCGTGCTTGCCGAGCACTCTCACGTTCCACGTGTTTTGTGCACTGGCTGATGCCGCGGCCTGAGTCAACTGCACTCGGCATCGTGCTGATAGCGCTCGCCACTTGTATCCGCTCAGCCGCACCTACGATTCGACCCGACGCGCAGCAAGCGGTAGCGTCGTCGCCAACCCGGGCCGCACCCGCCTCGTATCACCGCATCAGCGATCCGGCGGACGACGGGACCGTTTGAGATGGCGATTGTCGCCGACGCTACCGCGCGGTGACGGCGAGCTGGGCGACGGTGTAGGACCGCGCCGGCAGCTTGAACGACATCCGGCTCGCGGGCGCAGGCGGGTCGAGTCGGTGCGGGACGACGCGGCCGGGCTGCTCGATCGTGTTGAACGCCTTCAGGTCGGGCCCGGTGATCGTCTCGCACGCCAGCACCCGCGCCGGCGTGAGATCGTCCCACTGCAGCGCGACCTCGCGCTCGGCGTCCAGGTCGCGGTTGAGCATGAGCACGCACGCCTGACCGTTCGCCTCGTCCAGCGTGGCGACCACGTCGACGAACGGGACGTCGGCGTTGCGGGCGAAGTCGGCCTGGAGGCCGGCCGCTTTGACAGGATACGTCTCCGACTCGACCTGGAGGTCGAGCACGCGGCCACGAGCGTAGCGCAGCGCCCAGGCATACGGATAGTACGTGCTCTGTCGCAGCACGCCGTTCGTCGTGCGTCACGAGCGGAGCGATCACATTGACGAGCTGTGCCAGGCAGGCGACGTGCACGCGGTCGGAGTTCCGCAGCAGCGTGTTGAGGAGCCCGCCGACCAGCAGCGCGTCCTCGAGGTTGTAGACCTCTTCGAGCAGCTTCGGCGCGACGGCGCGACGGCCGTCGGTGGCCTGCCGGTCACGCGCCCGATACCACACGTTCCACTCGTCGAACGACAGCCACAGCCGCTTGCTCGATTTGTGGAGGCCTTGCACGTAGTCGCAGACCGCGGCGATCTCGTGAATGTGGCGATCCATGTCGAGGTTCACCGCCAGGTAGCGCGCGGCGCTGTTCCCGGTGATCGCTGGCGTGTTGCCGTAGTAGGCGTGGAGTGAGATGCCGTCCACCTGGTCGTAGCACTCCTCGAGGACTTCACGATCCCAGGTCAGATACGTCGGCATCATCGTCCCGCTCGAGCCGCACGCAATCAGCCGAAGGTCCGGGGTGATGACCCGCATCTGTTGCGCGACGTCCCGCGCTTTGCGGCCGTACTCGCGCGCCTGGAGCTGGCCGATCTGCCACGGGCCGTCCATTTCGTTGCCCAGGCACCAGTAGCGCACGTTGTGCGGCGAGTCGTAGCCGTGCGCGCGCCGCAGGTCGCTCCACTTGGTGCCGCGCTCGAGGTTGCAGTACTCGACGTAGGCCACCGCCATCTCGGCCGAGCCGGTACCGAAATTCATCCCGAGCAGGGGCTCCGCGCCAACCATCCGGCACCAGTCGATGAAGTCGTTGGTGCCGAACTGATTGGTTTCGGTCGAATCCCAGGCGCGGTCCAGGACCGTAGGACGCTGCGACTTCGGCCCGACCCCGTCGAGCCAGTTGTATCCGGAGACGAAGTTGCCGCCGGGATAGCGCACGATGGGTACGCCCAGTTCCTTGATCTCGCGCACCACGTCCGTGCGAAAGCCCTTGGCATCGGCCAGAGGCGACCCGGGCTCGTAGACGCCGGTGTAGATGGCGCGGCCGAGATGCTCGAGGAACGAGCCGAGCAGGCGGCGGTCGAAGTCGGCGCGATCGCGCGATCGGCGGATGGCGACTCGCGCCGGCCCACCAGTGGCCTGCGCGTAGCCGATCGCGCGCAGCCACGGGCCGGCCGCGAGCAGCGCGCCGGTCTTGCCCATGCCGGCCAGAAAATCGCGGCGGTCTTTTCTCATTGGAAATCGCGGGCGCGTCATTTGAACTCCGGCGGGCGACGGTCGTTCAGCGCGCGCCGCCAAGCCGGCGGCCATGAGCCTAACCCAAGGCGGAGTGCGGTATCAAGCGCCGGATGCTGTGGTGAGCGTCATGATGCGCGGCTCGGTGTCCTCGCCATCCGTGCTGCGCCAGTGGCGCGGGGTCGCGTATGGTATCGCCACATCAAAGTGTCATGACTCTCCCGCCGGATCGTGTGACGCCCGCGTCGGGGACCAGGGGATATCTAAACATGTGACCATGTCGACGTATGGAACTCTGCCAGGCACACGGTGCCGCGTACCGCCTCGGCCTCCGCCAATTGTGAGGATTCGCCATGGCCGGGCACACCGGATCCCTCGCACATCTGCATCATGGACGGGTTCCGCGCCGACCGCCTGTATGAGCTCGTCTACACGGCAAAAGATCCGCTGGTGCTGGGCGTCGGACTGGCGGCCACGCGCGACATCGTGTCGTTCTTCCGCCATGCGAAAGCGGATGCCTCAGGCACGCCGAATCCGGTGGCCGGTGTCGTCGAGCACACGATAGCGCGTCGAGGGTCGAACGGCCCAGCGACGGGTCCAAGTGGCCCGAAAACGGCGCCACAAACAGACGCGGTCACCGCGCGTCAGGTGTTAAGCTTCGCGCAGCACAGAGGTGGGGCGCTGCTTGACGCTCATTGCGACATCCTGTGACCACCACCCGCGGACAGCCGAAGCCTGAAGACTGAATCACCGATGACTCTCACTCCGGGGACAACCCTCGGCCCTTATGTGACGGTCGCTCGCATTGGCGCGGGCGGCATGGGTGAAGTGTTCAAAGCCCGTGACACCAGGCTCGCGCGCGACGTTGCCATCAAAACCTCGAATCAGCCTTTCGATGACCGGTTCAAGCGAGAAGCGCGGGCCATCGCAGCGCTGAACCATCCCAACGTCTGCACGCTTTACGACGTGGGACCCGACTACCTCGTGCTGGAGTACGTCGACGGACAATCGCTGAACGAAAGACTGATGCATGGGGCGTTGCCAGAGCCTGAGGCGCTGGCAATGGCCATCCAGATTGCATCTGCGCTCGAAGCGGCGCACGAAAAAGGCGTCATTCACCGCGATCTCAAACCCGCCAACATCAGAATCAAGTCGGACGGTCACGTCAAGGTGTTGGACTTCGGCATCGCGAAGATGGTCGACGGATTCGGCTTACCAGGCAATCTCCTCGACGAGTCGCCCACCTTTACAGAACACGTGGGCACGAGTGCTGGCGTCATCCTGGGCACGGCTGCCTACATGGCACCGGAGCAGGCGCGATCGCAGCCCGTGGACAAGCGCGCTGATATCTGGGCCTTCGGGGTCGTGCTGTGGGAGATGTTGACGGGACAACGTCTATTTTCACGAGAAACCGCGTCGGATTCGCTGGCGGCAGTGCTGACCGAGGAACCGTCGTGGGACGAAGTATCACCGCGGATGCGGCCACTGTTGCGACGCTGCTTGGAGAAAGATCCGAGGAAGAGGCTGCACGACATCGCTGACGCCCGACTGTGGCTGGAAGAGGCTCCCCAGGCAGTCAGCGCTCCGCCGGTGGGCAAGCGGCGGTCAACAGGTACGTGGGTGGTGCTGCCGGTAGGACTGGCGTGTCTGGTCGCAGCGGTAGGAGTCATGGTCTGGGGTGGCTGGCGCACTCCGCGCGACGAGCGTTCGGTCCAGTTCTCCATCCCCCCGCCGCGGGGCATGACCTTCGACGCGGACCTTTCGGGAGCGGCGGTTTCGCCCGACGGTCGGTCAATCGTCTTCTCCGCGAACACTCCCACTGCCGACGTGGGACTCTATCTTCATTCATTGGATTCCGGATTGACCCGCTTCCTCCCGGGTACGGAACACGCGGACTACCCGTTCTGGTCTCCGGACAGTCAGTCCATCGCCTTTGTCACCACGGGCAAGCTGAAACGACTGAGAATCGCGAGTGGCGCTTGGAGGAGGTTTGCGACGCACCTGCAACGGGTGCAGGCGACTGGGCAGACGGGTTCCTGATCCTCGGCTTTCAGGGCGCGTTGTGGCGGATTCCCGAGTCGGGCGGTCCCAGGCGGCGCATACGAAGCGTGGACGGCTCACGAGGCGAACTGGAGTACAGCTCGCCGCAGCTTCTCAACGATCACAAGCACGTCCTCTATTACGTCTTGAACACGGATTCCAAGAAGCGAGGCACCTACATCGGATCGGTAGACGGCGATGATGAACCGCGCCTGGTCGTGCCCTCGTTCTACAAGGCTCTGTATGCTCCCGGTACGGGCGGCGAGCCTGACGCCCTCCTCTACCTGAGCGATCAAAACCTGGTGGCCCAGTCGTTCGAGAATGGACGGCTCATTGGAAACCCGTCGATCATCACCGGCCCCCTCACTCGGGGCGGTGGCGTGAATCACAACACAGGTTTCTGGGTCGGTCCGACGGGGCTTCTGGCATTTCGCCGGGCAGACGACGATATGCGCCACTTAGTCTGGCTGGGTCGTGAAGGCAGCCGCCTGAGCCGGCTGCCCCGAGAGAATCGGTACTCGTCGTTCTTTCTTTCTCCTGATGAAAAGAAGCTGTCCGTCGACGTAAGGAATGAAAGTGCGGTGCACGACGTCTGGATCTATGAATTTGGCCGGGACATGATGACCAAGCAGACGTTCGATCCTGGCAACGATTTTCTTGCAGTCTGGTCTCCAGACGGACAGCGGCTGATTTTCGGCTCTGGCCGCACCGGGACGTCTCAGCTCTATCTGACTACCGTGGGCGGTACCGACGAGCATGCGATCACGGAGGGGCCGATTCGCAAGTATCCGCTCCAGTGGACCCGGGACGGGAAGTATGTGCTCTACCGCGGCGCGAGTCCCAATACCGGCGCGGACAGTCTCTGGGCGCTCGCCCCGGACGGAGATCGGAAGCCGTTTCCTGTCGTGCAGAACTCTTTTTCCCAGTTCACAGGACAAATCTCTCCGGACGGCCGATGGATCGCGTACCAGTCAACGCTCTCGGGCGGAAGCGAAGTGTACGCGGAGAGATTTCCAGTCGCGGGCGCGAGAGTCGCAATCTCAAGCACCGGTGGACGCTGGCCGCAGTGGAGGGCCGATGGCAAGGAGTTGTACTATGTCTCGGCGAGCGGCGCGATGATTGCCGTGACCGTCGATTCGTCGACAGACGACCTTCGTCCGGGCACGTCGATGGAACTTTTTCAAGTCGTGTTACCCGGCAATCTCACGCACCCGTACGACGTGTCCGGCGATGGCAAGCGCTTTCTGATTCCGGAGCCCACCGGCCAACAGGATACGAATCTCGAAGTGATGACGAACTGGCGATCGAGGTGGAAGCGAGAGTGATTCGTCGAACGCTTTGACATTCTGCAGAGCGACTTCACGCGCTTCGGACCGCCTCACCGCGGGGCCGTGACTTTGTCGTCACACGCGCCCTTCGCGGCGGCCTCCCACGATCGCCGGCGCCTGACGCGACACGGCAAATCGGTGAGATCTCTGCTGCTGAATCTGGAAATCTGACCATGTGGAAGTATGGAACTCTGGCGCTCGCGGCGCTCCTCTGCGCCGCGCCGCTATCGGCGCAGGTCGTCAGGCTCGAGATCACCTCGCGCGAGCCGATGAGCACGGGACAGCCGGCCGGTGCGGCAGGCCCGTTCGAACTGATTCGCGGACGGATCCACGGCGAGGTCGATCCGAAGGATCCCCACAACGCCATCATCCAGGATCTCGACCTGGCGCCGCGGAACGCCGGCGGCAAAGTCGAGTACGTCGCGACCTTCGCACTGGCCAGGCCCGTCGATCTCGCGAAGGCCTCGCATGTGCTCCTCTATCAGGTCGTCAATCGCGGCAACGGGCAGGCGACGGCGAACGCCGAGGGAGACATCACGCTCGTGAGCGGCTGGCAAGGGGATGTCATCCCGACAGCGGCCAACCAGAGCCTCGTCGTTCCGGTCGCACGGAACAAGGACGGCTCGCCCGTGACCGGCCGGGTCATCGCCCGTCTCTTCGATCTTCCCGACGGCGCTCACAGCGCGCCGATTCGCCTCGCCTCGCTCGGCACGGCACAGCCGTACCTGCCCGCCGATCTCGCCCAGCCCGACGCGACGCTGACCTGGCACAGCAGCGAGAACTACGCCGGGCAGCAGGACGCCAGGCACACGGTGCCGCGTGCCGCCTGGGCCTTCGCCAATTGTGAGAATTCGCCGTGGCCGGGCACACCCGATCCCTCGCGCATCTGCGTCACGGATGCGTTCCGCGCCGACCGCCTGTACGAGCTCGTCTACACGGCGAAAGATCCGCTGGTGCTGGGCGTCGGACTGGCCGCCACGCGCGACATCGTGTCGTTCTTCCGCCATGCCACGGCGGATGCCTCAGGCACGCCGAATCCGGTGGCCGGCGTCGTCGAGCACACGATCAGCATCGGAGACTCGCAGTCCGGCAATTTCATCCGCACCTTCATCCATCTGGGCTTCAACCAGGACACGCAGAACCGCATCGTCTGGGACGGCGCGTTTCCGCGAATCGCGGCGCGTCAGACGCCGATCAACGTGCGCTTCGCGCTGCCGGGCGGCGCTGCCGGCATGTACGAGCCGGGCAGCGACGGCGTCGTCTGGTGGACGCATTACGCCGACAAGGCGCGTGGACTGAAGGCCGCGGGCCTCCTCGATCGGTGCACCGCGGCGAAGGCCTGCCCGAAGATCATCGAAGCGTTCGGATCGACGGAATTCTGGGGACTGCGCATGTCGCCGGATCTGATCGGCACCGACGCGAAGCGCGACCTGCCCCTGCCCGCCAACGTCCGGCGCTACTACTATCCGAGCACCACGCACGGCGGCGGGCGCGGCGGTTTCCCGATCGACGCCACGACCGGCGCGAACAGCCAGTGCACGCTGCCGGCCAATCCGAACCCGGAAGCCGAGCAGACCCGCGCGCTGACGCGCGTGCTGGTCGATTGGGTGACGAAGGGCACGCCGCCTCCGCCGAGCCGCTACCCGACGCTGGCGAACGGAGACCTGGTGGTGCCGACGCGGACCGCCATTGGCATGCCTGATATCCCCGGGCTGCCGTTCAGCGATCGCATACTGAATCCGCTGCTGCGTTACGATTTCGGGCCCGGTTTCAACGCCGCGGATCTCTCGGGGGTGATGTCGGTCGTGCCGCCGCGGATCGTCAGTGTCCTGCCGACCTATGTGCCGCGCGTGAACGAGGACGGCAACGAAACGTCGGGAGTCCCGTCGGTGCAGCTGCAGGCGCCGCTCGGCACCTATCTCGGATGGAACACGGTGCGCTCGGGCGTCTTCGCCGGTTACGGCTGCGGATTCCAGGGCGGCTGGATTCCTTTCGCGAAGACGAAAGCGGAACGGATCAGCCACAACGATCCGCGGCTGTCGATCGAGGAGCGTTACGGCACGCATGAGGGGTATGTCTCGGCGGTCAGGAAGGCGGCGGACCAGGCGGTCAAGGATCGTTTTCTGCTGCCGGATGACGCCGACCGATATGTCCGTGAGGCGCAGGCGAGCCAGGTGCTCACGGCTGTGGCGGCGACGCCGGCACGAGCACGTTAGACGCGCTTGCCGGCGCTCGAGGCATGGGTCGTCCGCCTACCGCGCCTGTACCTCGATGACCGCGACCGTATACGGTTGCAGATCGATCGTCAGATCGGGGCGGTAGTCGACGTTCCGCTCGACCGGCTTTATCCGATCGGGGTGGTCGAGCGACGCCGCGTCGTTGAGCCCGGCGGTAACCGTGTACAGCGTCACTGTGGCGGCAGCCGGTACGCGCGAACCCTGCAGATGTATAAGCAGCGTGTTCGGTGTTGCGCTGTAGTTCACGGCCTTGACGACGATTCGCCGGCCGTCGGCGGAGGCCGTGGCGATCGCGTCCACGGTTCCGGGCTGCCAGCCCTCCGGCTTCATCTGCGAGATGTCGGCGAAGAAGCTGGCGCGGTCGCCGATGTCTCGGAAGGTGCCCGAGGTCGACGCGAGATATGTTTCCGCGAAGTGCTCGCGGAACAGCTTTTCGACCACGTATCCTCCGCCGGGAAACCAGGAGACGTGGTCGTGATAAATGAACGACGTCCATGTCGGGTCGTCTTCCGTGTTTCGCATCAGCAGCGCCGGCGCCGTCATCGTCAATTCCGGCGTGAGCGACTCGTACAGGATCAGGCTGCCGGCGGCGTGCAGACCGGCGCGCCAGTCGTAGGTCCGGCTCAGATTCCACTCGAGCACCGCAAGGCGGATGTCGGCGTGCGCCGACGCGCGCACGTAGTCGCGCAGCTTCTGTAGATAGTCGCCGATGCGCCGTACACCGGACTCGAACAGATCGCTCTCGTACTCATAGTTGTGCACGGCGAGAACGTCGAAGTTGTTGCCTGCGAGATCGATCACTTTCTGGCTCCACGCCATGTCGTTGGAGCGCTTCTGCCCGCAGGCGACGATCACGGCGTCGGGAGCGATCTGCCGCAGCCGGCCGCCATAGAGATTGACGAGGGCGGCGTAGCGCTCGGCGGTGAAGCCGTTGTTCATCGGCTCGTTGTCGATCTGGAAGGAGCGGACGCCGTACGGCTCGGGATGTCCGTTGCGCGCGCGCATCCGCCCCCACGTCGTTTCCGGCGGATCGTTGACGTAGTGCACCCAGTTCATCGCGTACTCGACCGCTGCCGGCGTGTCGTCCGGCGCTGGCAGCACGATCAACGGATCGGCGCCCAGCTGACGGGTCAGTTCCAGGTACTCGTCGGTGCCGAAGCCGTAATAGTCGGAATAGCCGCCCCATATTTCGTTGGGATGGTAGACGCGCGACGCGGCCGGCCCGACGCCGTCCTGCCACTTGTAGGTCGACGCGAACGAGCCGCCGGGCCAGCGGATGAACGCGGGCGCAAGTCCACGCAGAGCCTCGACCAGATCGGGACGCAGCTTCCCGCTTCTGCGCACGTCGGCGCGCATCAGCGAGACGAAGTCAACGAGCGCCGCGCCGCGTCCGGCGGCGCCAATCTCGACCGCCGCGTCGCGATCGCTGCGCGGGCTCGCGAACGTGAACGGCACTTCCTGCCACGCCGATCCGCGCGTCGGGAGCGGAAGATCCGCCAGCATGCTTCCGTCGTTTGCCCGCACGCGCAGCGACATCCGCGGCGCACCCGACTCGATCTTGATCCAGACCGATCCGTCATAGCTGCGGCCGGACTCGAGAGCGAAACGCACCTGCCTGATTCCCGCAGGCTGGCGCGAGGCGATCAGTCGCACACTCTTCGCGCCGCGCTCGAACGGAACCTCGACGATGCGCACGGCGCCCGGCGGCCCGAAGGCTGTCCAGTAGGTCTCGAAGTCCTTACCCTCGAAACCGGCACCGCGGATCTGCTCGGCGAAGAGGCCGTCGACGACCGAGTGATTGATGTGTTCGAGGAACTGGCCGTAGATCTTCCGGTCGATCGTGCCGATGTGGTGGTCGGTGTCGACCTGAAGGATGGCGACGCCCGACGACGCCGCCGCGGCCGATGCGTGCCGCGGGGATCGAAGAGGCCGGCCGACAACCAGGCGAGCGCAAGCAGCGCGACTCTCGTGGTGATCTGCGTTCCGGACAACATCGCGCCTACCTCCGGCGATCCGATTGAAGGTCGTCGGCGATGAGCGTCAGCGTGGCGCCGCGCCGGGTGCGCTGCAGAGCCCCGCAGGGTATCGCCGGGGCGACGGATTACTTCGCGAGCAGCCCTGCCGCCGCTGTCGCGACGATCGCGTGCGTCGCGCGCGTCGGGTGAATGCCGTCCCAGAACAGATAGTCGTCGGGAGTGTCGCAGAAAAACGGGGCCGCGTTCGGAGTCACGCATGCATCCGTTACGTTGGTCAGGCCGTACTTCTGCGGATTGGCGACGATGTCGTTCAACAGTGCGTATGTGTCCAACGCCTTGATCCTCATTCCCGGAAAGGAACCGAGCTGCATGAGCACGGAACTCAAGCCACCGTTGAAGGCCTGCGTCATAGCCGTCGCGAGCTGCGCCACGCCAGGCGAGAGCTGCTCGAGCTGCCGCAGCGCGGGCGTCAAGGCCACGTTCGGTGGGAGCCACACCAGGAACCGGCGCGCGCCCGCTCCATACAACACCTGCATGTTCTGCGCGATTGAGGCAAGAGCCGCCTGGAGAACCGCCTGACCCGCGGGGAACCCTCCGGTCTGGTAGGCAACAATCGCATCGCGGATGTCGTTGCTCCCAATCTCGATGGCAAACAGCGCATCCGGGCGCGCAACGCCCCCGTGGTCTACGAGGAACGCCTGCACCTGATTCCCGAGGTCGAAGTTCTTGCCGTCGGCGTACGCGCGCGCGGCTCCAACCGCGTAATTCGTCGCTCCAGGGCTCTCGGATCCGAACGCGGGCCGCACACTGCCGGCCAGGGCGAATGAGCGGGCCAGCTGCTCAACCCACGTAGGGCCATTGCTGAAGTGATGGCCACCGCGCGCGTACGGCGCGCTCGGCACGAGGAATGGATCGAGATCGTAGTCTGGCGGCGTGCTCGTGCCGCCCACCAGGGCAAAAGCATTCCCCGAATCAGACATGCTGGTGCCGAAGACGACGATGCCCGCGAATGGCGACGGCGCGGCGGACGGAACCGCGGCCCGTGCGACGATCACCGCAGTGATGGCAAGACAGAAGGCTCGGGTTCGGAGTCGCATGTGTTTTGCTCCTGTGGACCGGGACGCGCAACGCCGGTGATCCACCAGCTGCGCTCGTGAGCTACGCGAGGAACAGGCGTGACAGTTACTGGCGGTCGCGGCGATCAGCGGCTCATTCGTGCGTCCGCATCGCACTCCGCAAACGGCTCCAACCGCCAATGAGCTCGTATATTACATCTAAAGTTTCTTTGTCATCGGTTACTCGCGGACTCGGCGCCATTCAGTACGCCGCGGGGCGGTCGATGATTCGCGTCCGGTCCTCGAGACCCGCGCTAACATGGCGGCTGATGCCCTGCCATCGGTCCCGCGTCGGGCCCGCGGTGCTCACCGGCGACGAACTCGCCTGATCCAGGGGCCGCCAGACTCCGCCGACCCGTCCTCGTTCAGCGTGGACGGACCAGAAGGTCGTCGCCGACCAGCGTCAACGTGGCGCCGCGCCCGGTGCGACCAAAGCTGCGCAGATTGTTGCCGCGGCGCAGCCGCAGCGGCTCGCCGAGCAGCGAACGCACGGTCGTGCGCTCGAGCCCGCCGTTCTTCCACGTCAAATCGATCTCGAATCCGCCGCGCGCCTTCAGGCCGGTCACCCGGCCGTCCGGCCAGGCGGCGGGAAGCGCCGGCAGCAGCCGAATCTCTCCCTCGTCGCACTGCACCAGCATCTCGGCGATCGCCGAGGTGCCGCCGAAGTTGCCGTCGATCTGAAATGGAGGATGCGCGTCGAACATGTTGGGATAGGTACGCTCGGGGCCGAGCAGAAATTTCAGGATGTCGTAGGCGTGATTGCCGTCGGCCAGCCTCGCCCAGAGATTGATCCGCCAGGCCGTGGCCCAGCCGGTGGCCTGATCGCCGCGAATCTCCAGCGACCGTTTCACCGCCGCCGCGAGTTCGGGTGTGCGGCGCACGTCGATGTCGTGACCGGGGAAGAGACCGAACAGGTGCGAGACGTGCCGGTGGTGAATCTCCGGCGCCTGCATGTCCCAGTCGTCGAGCCATTCCTGCAGCTGGCCGGCGCCGCCGATCTGCAGCGGGGCCAGCCTCGCGCGAGTGGCGCTCCACTGGCGCTGGAGGTCGGCGTCGGTACCGAGGATCCGTGCCGCCGCGATCGCGTTGCCGAACAGCTCGCGCAGGATCTCTCCGTCCATCGTCGGCCCGGCGGTCAGCGACGTGCCGAAGGGGTGCGGGTTCTCGGGCGACAGCGACGGCGACGTGACGAGCCAGTGGTGGCTCGGCTCCTCCACCAGCGTCTCGAGGAAGAACTGCGCCGCACCTTTGAGCAGTGGGTAGATGCGCCGCAGGTAGTCGCGATCGCCACTGTATTCGTAGCGGTCCCACAAAGGCAGCGTCAGCCACGCTCCGCCGGTCGGCCAGAGTCCATACTGGACGCCGTCGATCGGCCCGGTCGCCCGCCAGAGATCCGTATTGTGGTGTGCCATCCATCCACCGACGCCGTACATCTCGCGCGCCGTTCGCGCGCCGCTCGTCGACAGGTCCGACACCAGCGCCGTCAACGGATCCATGGTCTCGGCCAGGTTGGTCGAGAGCGCCGGCCAGTAGTTCATCTCGGTGTTGATATTGATGGTGTACTTGCTGCCCCACGGAGGCGTCATGCTCTCGTTCCACAAACCTTGCAGGTTGGCCGGCTGCGAACCGGCGCGCGAGCTGGCAATGAGCAGGTAGCGGCCGTACTGAAAATAGAGCGCAGCCAGACCGGGATCGCCGCCGTCGCCGAACGAACGTACGCGCTCGTCCGTCGGGACCCGCATCGACGGGCCGACCTCCAGCGTGACGCGATTGAAGAGCTGCTGATAGTCGCGGACGTGCGCAGCGCGCAGCGCGTCGACGCTCTCGTGCGCGGCGGGATCGAGCGCCGCCGCGACGCGGGCGGCGGGATCGGCAGTCACGTCCTCGTAGGTCCGGTAACTGGTTGCGGCGCCGATGAGCAACGTCACAGCGTCGGCACCGCGGACGACGAGGGTGTCGCCCGTCGCCTCGCGCGTGCCCCCGGTCGGCAGCACCCGGACGCGAGCTTCGAAGCGCAGAGCGCCGGTCATGGCCCGGCCGTCCGCCGTGGCGCCGGCGCCGTCCCCATTGACGCCGCGCATCACGAGGTCGCCGTCCCCGGTGACCTCGACGGTGGCACGCTGCGGCGTCTGCATCCGCGCGGCGAACGAGATCTGTCCGGGACGGCTGGCGGTCAGCCGCACGACGATGGCCTGCGCCGGTGCGCTCGCGAAGACCTCGCGCGAGAACGCCACGCCGCCGCTGGTGTAGGACACATGCGCCGTCGCCGTCGCCAGATCCAGATCGCGTCGATAATCCTCAACCGTATCGACGTCGGGGAACGTCAGTGCCAGATCGCCAACCGTCTGATACGGCATCTGCGCCAGCGGCTTCGACATCACTTTCGCGCTGGCGAGCTTGGCCGCCTCGGCGTACTTGCGCTCTGCGAGCAGACGCCGCACTTCGGGCAGCGATTCTCTCGCTTCCGGGTTCACCGGATCGTATGGCCGGCCGGCCCACAGGGTGTCGTCGTTCAGCTGCAGCCGCTCGTGCACGATGCCACCGAAGACCATCGCCCCGATGCGGCCGTTGCCCACCGGCAGTGCGCGCACCCACTCCGCTGTGGCCGCCTGACGGCTCTCGCGCGACGCCCCCACTGGCAGCAGCGGGTGATCGGACGCTGGTGCTCGATACCACAGACTGAGTGCCGATGCCGGCGGCGGAGCTTCACCGGCCAGGCGGGGGGACGTCGGTGACTGCGTTGCCGCGACGACGACTCCGGCGACGAACGCTGCCGCAAGACACGCGCCGGCGAGCCGTCGCCCGAGCCGCAACGTCGTCGTCCTACCTGGCACGTTTCAGCGCCTCGACGACTGCGTTGAATGCCGGTTTGGGCTGACGCTGACGATCCCAGAGCAGCGGATAGTTCGCGCGGCCGCGGTTGAGCCACGAGTCGCCGTCGCTCAGTCCCCAGAAGGTCACGCGCGTGACGGCGTCGCGATGTTTCAGGAAGACGCCGAACACGTCCGCATAGCGTCGTGCCAGCTGCTGCTGGATCTCGTCAGGCAGGCCGTTCACGTAGGGATTGGCCGTCGCCGGATCCGCGCCGCGTGGAGTGTTCGGCAGCAGATTGACGTCGAGCTCGGTGTACATCACTTTCAGGCCGGTGCCGTGCAGCTCGACCAGCGCCCGATCGATCTCGTCGATCGTCGGCGTATCCAGCCGCCAGTGCGCCTGATTGCCGATGCCATCGATGCGCAGCTTCCGCGCCTGAAGATCGCGAACGAGTTTGATGACGCCGTCGCGCTTGGCCGGCTTTTCGAGATTGAAGTCGTTGTAGTACAGCTCGGCGTCCGGATCCGCCTCGTGTGCGAACTCGAACGCCTTGGCCACGTAGTCGTCGCCGATGCCGATCTGCCACGGCGATTTCCGCAGCGACCCGTCCTCGTCGATCGCTTCGTTGACGACGTCCCAGCCGTAGATCTTGCCTTTGTAGCGACCGACGACCGTCCGGATGTGATCGCGCATGCGCGCGAGCAGCGTGTCGCGATCGGCCGGTTTGCCGTCCGCACCCTCGAACACCCAGGCACCAGTCTGCGAATGCCAGACCAGATTGTGCCCGATCACCTGCATCTGGCGCTCGAGACCGAACTGGACGTAACGATCGGCCGCCTCGAACGTGTAGCGGTCCGCGGCCGGCTGCGTCGGCTGGAACTTCAGCACGTTCTCCGGACTGATCTGATTGAACTGCCTGGTGATGATCTCGGCAGCGGAGGCGTCGGCGCCCTCGAACTGTCTCTGATTGATGGCGACGCCGATCACCATCCCTCTCGGCATCAGCTCCTTCAGCGGCAATTCCTGAGGTGCCAGTGCGGGCAGAACAGCTAGAGCAACGGCCACGATCGCCGGGAACGTCATGCGGGAAAGTGTCATGGTGCGGAGCATTGTATGGCCGCCGCATTGATGCCGCCACCGCTAACCCTGGTATCAGATCCTCGAGGGCACGACTCGCTCTTCCCGTATAGGTTTAAATCCGCATAACGAGCACTCGTCCGTCAGGAGTATCGGCGGCTACTGATGAAGACCGGATCCCTGACCTGGAATATTGGTTGGTAGGGGATGGTAGTAGTAGCTGCGCGGCGGAACGCCACGGTTCACGACAAAGTAAGGCCAGGGGAGTGGATGCGACCGCTCGTTGCGGTAACTATTTTTGGGCTCGCTTCGCCGCCCACATCGCCTTCATCCGCTTGGAGATCTCCCGGCGTTCAGCGGCACTGAATTTCCGGCGCTTCCGGCCTTTCCGGTTCCCGACTTCCCCGCTATCCTCTTTCCCCCGTGCAGCACGGCGGCTCCCACCCACGAGCTCCTGCCGCAGCCGCGTCAACCGCGCGATCTCAGCATCCAGCCCCGCGATCGCGAACGCCTGCATCTCTTTACTTGTCTTCATATGCTTTCCTTTGGGATTTGGGACTGGGGACGATGCGAGTTTCGAAGTACCCGGTTTTCAATATCCGGTGCCTTCTGGTTCCTTCCGCCTGAAGGCGGTGCCTTCCGCCTCAAGGCGGAAGCTACAACACGATGCGCCACCCGAATCCCGAGTCCCGAATCCTGTTTCGGCACTCGACTGCACCTATCCTACACTCGAGCTGAGCTGGTTTCGACGAACGAAGATCTGATGTCGTTGTTATCGATCCCGAGCGGTGCGGTGACCCTGGCGTGGATAGCGCTGGCTGTGAAGTGTCCGCATTGCCGAACTAGAACCGGATGGTGGTGTATGCAGAACCGTGGCGCCACACAGTGGTTCACGGCTTTCGTCGGCACTCAGCACTGTCCAGTGTGTGGATATGACGGAAAAAGCGTTCACTGACATTAGCCAGGACGCCTCCTACGCCGGACAGGTGCGCCGTTCTTTTCGTATTTGATAGGTCGGCAGTGCGATGAGAGCCTTCGAGGTCTCACCGGCGGGGCGGTCGGGCGTTGCAGCGGGCCCGGAAGCATTGGAGCTTCCGGGCCCGTCTGCCGTTCGTCTAGAAGGTCACGCGCGTGACCAGTTGCAGCGAGCGCGGCGGTGCGACGCCGTTGATCGTGCCGAAGCCATTCGGCTGGGTCAGTTTTCCGCTCGCATCGTAGGGCAGGTTCGTAATCGTCGGATTAGTCAGGTTGGCGAAGTTCGCCGTCGCGTTTACACCGGTGAACTGGGTGTGGTTCAGCGCGTTGAACATGTCAACACGGAATTCGAACTGGCTCCGGCCGCGCAGCGTCATCCTCTTCGAGATCGACAGGTCGAGGTTGTTGATCGGCGGAGCATGGACGAAGAAGCGCGAAGACTCCGCGCCATCGCTGTGCGGCTGCGGCTGCGCGAAGCACGCCGTATTGAGCTGCCGATACGGGTCGCTGCTCGAGCCGCCTCCCGGATCGCAGGTGAGGACGATACGGGCATTCGGGTTGCCGTCGGTTCCGGTCAGGTTGGCGGCGTTGATATCGGAAATATTGAAGCCGACGCCATACGGCCTGCCGCTCGTCCAGCGATACGCCCCCGAGAGCTGCCACTCGTTGATCAACAGGCCGATCGCCCTCCTGCTCGTAAAGCTCGGCAACTGATAGATCGAGCTCAGGAGGATGTTGTGCGGACGGTCGTAGTCGAGCAACGAGTAGTCAAGCCGCCTCGTTTCGGCATCGGTCAGATTCGGGACTCCAGCCGCGAAGTCCGTACTATTGATGCCGAGCGCCTTGCTCCACACCCAGAAGCCGTTGAAGGAGAAGCCGCGATCGAACCGGCGCGTCACCGATGTCTGCAGCGCGTTGTAGTTCGAATAGCCGCTGTAGTCCCACATCCGGATGCCGCTGTAACCCGGGTACGGGCGCAGGAAGTCGTTCGGCAACGCGGACGACCCGAGCACCGCGCTCGGCGCGCGTGTCGGATCCTGATTCTGCGTCTGGAACGTCGCGCCGAACGGCAGGGCGTTGATCTGCACCTGGCGGAGCAGGTCGGTCGACGTCGAGCCGACGTAGGCGAGGTCGAGGATGATCTCGGACATCAGCTTGTGCTGGATCCCGACGTTCCACTGGGTGACGCGCGGCGGTTTGAAGTCGTACGCCGACGGGTTCATCGAGAGGGTCGGGGACGGATCGCCGCCAGCCGACGTCAGTGACTGGAGCGTGCCGAAATCGAGTCGCGAGTTCAGCACCCCGGGGGCGTTCGCGATCATGTCGAACACCTGGTTGCCCTGCGGCCGATCGTAGAAGATCCCCCACCCGCCGCGAACGATCGTGTTCCCCTGACCGCTCAGGTCGTAGACCACGCCTATCCGCGGCGACAGCCTGAAGGCGTTGCCGCTCTGCAGCTGATCGTTGATCCCCTGGCCGGCCTGGTAGGCGCCGTTGAACGAGTTCGACCCGGGCGTCAGCCGGCCGATGAAGCGTCCCTCGACCGTGTTCTGCAGCGACGGCGTGACCCCCTGGCTGACGAGCGTCGGATCCATCCCTCGCCTGTCGTTGCCGGAACACGGATACGCGCCGATGCAGACCGGCCGGTACAACTTGGCGGCGTTGTTCGGGTCGAACTGATCGGGCAGGAAGTTGGAGGCCTGCAGGGTCGTGTCCCACTGCGGCGTCAGATAGTAGAACCGGAGACCGTAATCGAGCGTCAGCCGCTTGTTCGGTTTCCAGTTGTCCTGTGCGTACCACTCGAAATTGTGGTAGCGCCATTCGGGCACCGCGTACTTGTTGGCCTGCTGGTAGAAGTTGAACACGCCGGTCGCCGCATTCGCGTAGCTATAGCCGGTATCGAACGGGTTGTTGCTGTTGTCGGTGAAGTCGATCTGGCTGTTGAAGCTGGCGAAGATGCTCTGTGGCTTGAAGCTGTTCTGGTAGTAGAAGCCGCCCTTCGAGGCATGGGAGCCCCACACCTTTGTCGCGTTGGCAATCACGTCATGCGTGATGTTCTCGTTGGTGAACGGCCCGCGATCGGTCTGATACTGGCCGGCGTTGTTGGTGCGGCCGCCACGGAAGACGAACCAGGGGACGTAGTCCGCCTGCGCCGCTTCCGGGAACAGCAGCGGCAGCGCCGACACGTTGGCGTTCTTCCGGAACAGCGGGTCGAGCTGCAGCTGGTAGTTCAGCGAGTTCGAGGCGCGGCCCCAGCTCAACTCGACTGACGTGGTCGAGTTGATCACACCGGTCGCCGAGAGCATGTAGTTCGAGCCCGGGTGCACGAACAACGTCGGCGTCGGGAGCTGGTCGCTGCCGTTGCCCGCCCACGTCGTGCCGTAGGCCTGCAGGATGTCCTCGTTGTTGTGCATGTAGCGGCCGGTGATCCGCCAGTTGTTCGTCGCCTGGAAGTCCATGCGCAGCAGGTCTTCACGGCGCTTCGGGCTGTCGGGATCCTGGCTCTGGAAGTTGAGGCCGCTGCCGCCCGTGTAGTTCGCCGCCGGGAAGATGTTCAACGCGTTGATGCCCGGTGCATAGAGGCGGCTCGCCGGGATCCGGCCGACTACCCCGCCGTCCTGAAAGCAGCCGCTGGTATTTGCGGCGCTGCACGGAAGTCCCGTGGTGGCGTCGCGGACGTACGGGAACGGGTTGCCACTGCTGTCCACGCTCTGAGAGAAGTCACCCTGACGCTCGAGGGCGGTCGGCACGCGCGTCTGACGGAGGCCCGCCGGATTGCTGCGACGCTGATATTCCTGGCTCCAGAAGAAGAACAGCCGCTTCTTTTCCATGTTGAAGCCGGGGAAGAAGACAGGGCCGCCGATCGTGTAACCCGAGTCGTTCCGGGAGGTCTCTGCCTTGGCCAGCCCCTGGCGGTTGTTCAGCCAGGTGTTGGCGTCCCAATCCGATCGCCGCCCGAACCAGTAGCCCGAGCCGCGGAACTGCTGTGTCCCGCTCTTGGTGACCACCTGCATCTGGCCACCGGCCGCGCGGCCGTACTCCGCCTGATACGCGTTGGTCAGAATCTTGAACTCGGCGACCGCGTCGATGTTGGTCGTCGCCATGTTGCCGCCGTTGTCGCCGGTGTCGATGTTCGAGACACCGTCGATCGTGATGTTGTTCGAGTTCGGCCGCTGGCCGTTGACTGTGAAACCGCTGACCGAGCCGATTTCCGCACCGCCGGTGTTCTGGGAGAGCACGCCGGGGGCCAGCGTCGCCATGCCGAAGAGCATGCGGCCGTTGTTCCCCAGGTTCTTGAGGGCTTCGCTTTCGAGCGTGAACGCGCGTTCCCCGCTCGTGGACTGCAGTTCCGTGACCCGGCTCGTAACGCTCACTTGCTCGGTGACGGCTCCCACTTCGAGCGTCAGCGCGCCCGCGGCGAATTTGTCGTTCGCGTTGACGACGAGGTTCTTCCGCTCCAGTGTCTTGAAACCCTGCAATGTGACCTGGAGGGAGTAGGTGTCCGGGCGAACGATGGCAAACACGAACCGCCCGGTGTCATCCGTGACCGCTGTGAGAACATTCCCCTGCGTGTTGCTGGTCAGCGTGACGGTCACGCCGGGAAGCACACCGCCTTGTGGGTCCTGGATGGAACCGGTAACCGAGGCGCTCGTGGTCTGCGCCCGGAGCTCGGCTGGAATCCCCGCAGCAAGTAACGCAGCGAGGGCAAACCGAAACAAACCCCTCGCTTTCCCCGTGAACATAGGCTCCTCCTCAAAACACCGAACCTACCCTGGGACGTTGGTGGACTATTGATAGCTAGACCTTTTGCTGAAATTGTCAAGCTGAAGCACTACCTCTGCCATTGGCGTAACAGCGCGAGAGCCGTGGCGTTCCTGGGGTTTTGCTTCAGCAGACGCTGCAGCGCGTCGACTCCCTCCTTCGTGTGGCCGACGCTGAAGTGGATCCTGGCGAGCGTGAGATAGCCGGATTCGTATCCCGGCGTTCTCTTCAGCGTGTCCTCCAGCAGGGCGATCGCCGCGTCGGCCTGACCTTTGGAAACGAGCACGAGGGCGAGGTTGTTGGCCGCTTCGCTATAAGCCGGCCGGCGCGCAAGCGCGTCCCGGAAGTAGCGCTCGGCACGATCCATGTCACCACCGCGGCCGAAGAGCAGGCCCAGGTTGTTGAGAGCCTCCGGAAAATCCGGCTGGAGCGACAGCGCCTTCTCGTAGAGGGCACGCGCTTCCGCGTCGCGTCCGGTCAGCAACAGCGCGTAGCCCAGGTTGTTGAGCGCGTCCGGATAGTCAGGCGTCGAAGCGAGCGCGGCACGGAACCGCACGATCCCGCCGTCGACATCGCCCGACTGCGCGAGCAGCGCCCCGAGATCGTTGCTGGCTTCGGCGAGGTCCGGCTGGAGAGCCAGCGCCTTCTCGTACGCGTCGCGGGCGCGGGCGGTCTCCCCTGCCTTCGCGAGGAGCGTTCCGAGCCGATACAGCGTGGACGCGCCGGGACTCGCCCTGGCGGCGAGCTCGAACGCCGCGATCGCGGCCGGCTCGAGCCCCTGGTCGAGGAGCTCGCGGCCGTACGGCAGGTAGTTGCGCTGCGGCAGGGCCGAGTAGAACGTGCCCGCGAACGGCAGCGCTCTCGAAAGCCGCGAGTCCGGAGCGATCTCGACAGCGCCGGCGTCCCTCGCGAGCTGCGCGGCATCCGCCCCTCCCCGATAGACCCTGACGATCCTGCCCGCCGCGTCGAGCAGCAGCCACGTCGGTAGCTGGAGCGGCTGCCGGTTCATGAACAGATGCCGGTACGCGATGCTGTAGCTCAGGCTGACCTCCGGCGTTGCCGCGATCGTCGGGATCGGCCTCCCGCCCGACCGGAGCGGCCGCCCCGGCCTGACGCCCGCGGATCCATATCAATCGCAATCGCGCCAACGCCCGCCCGGCTCAACGCCGGTTGACCGCGCTCCAGACTCTCGAGCGCCGCCGCGGCCGCCGGCACCCCGGGCGACCAGAGCAGCACGACCGCTGGCTTGCCACGCGAGCGCGTCGAGCGATCGGGTGACGCCGGCGACGTCCGTCAGCGAGAACGCTGGCGCCGGGAACGGCTCGTACATCCAGGTCGCCGACGGGTGGCGCCGCGGCGCGACCCGCGGCGGTGGTGCTGGACGTCGCTGCCGGTGCAGCCGCAAACGGCGTCGTCTCGGGCGTGCCGCCTTCGACGATGCGGACCCGCGAGTCGAGCGGAAGACCGCTGAAGGTCTGTGTTCCTCCAGATGGCCAGTCGACAGTCACCGAGACGATGCGTTCACTCGCGCCGAGCCCGAACAGCAGCTCTTTCGAGTGCTGCGAGAGGAATCCCGATCCCGCCTGGACGGTCTTCGTCCGGCGCATGCGATCGGTTTCGACGGTGACGCGCGCCCCAATCGCATCGCGATTGCTCTTGACGCCGGCGAGCCGGACCGCCAGCGCCGCCGGACGCGAACGGTCCACGCCGCCAGGTGTGAGAGTAGCGAAGTCGTTCCGGAAGACCCGCAGCTGCGGCGCCTGGCGAGCCGCCATCACCACGAGGTCGTCGTCGCCATCGCGATCGAGGTCCAGCAGCGCGAACGACCGGCCGTCCTGATCGAGGTCGAGCCCGAGCGCCCCGGAGACCTCGTCGAAGCCGCCGTGACCGTCGTTCCGCAGGAACACGTTCCTCTGTCGGCTCGCGATCGATCCGTGCACCAGCAGCTGGTTGATCGCCCGCCACGCCTCGTCGTACGACGTTCCCGGAATCCGCGTGAGCGGCGAACGCGCGACCACCTGGCGCCAGAAGAAGCTTTCGAGATCGGGCCCGGCCGCGGCAGCGCCCGATCGGGTCAGCATGCCGTTGACGATGTAGAGGTCTTCCCAGCCGTCGCTGTCGAAGTCGAACGCGTCGGAGGACCAGGCCCAGCGCCCCATCGCCGCGCGCGCCGGGACGGTGACATCGTCGAAACGCCCGCCACCGAGGTTGTGGAGCAGCGAGTTGCCTCGCACATGTCGCTGGTACAGCGCCCGCACCTCCGGCGTCGCATCCGGCTGGAACGTCGGCGCCGACGTGACGCGCTGGCCCGGCGCACTCCACATGTTGCCGGTGTAGATGTCCGGCCGGCCGTCATTGTCGTAGTCGAAGAACGTGGCGCTCATGCCCGCGCCGTGATCGAGCACGCCGGCCGCCGCTGCGACGTCCTCGAAGGTCACGCGGCCGTTCCGCGATCCGAGGTTGTGGTACAGATTCTTCGTCCCGAAATCGTTCGCGACCAGGAGATCGGGCCAGCCGTCGCCGTCGTAGTCGCCCCAGGCGGCGGCGAAGTGATAGCGATCGTTTCCGGCCTCGAGTCCGACCGCGTTCGTCGCGTCCACGAAATGGCCGTGGCCGTCGTTGCGAAGCAGGATCCCGGGCGGTCCGTTCCGCGCGTCGTAGTACGGCGCCGGCGTGCCGGCCTTGTCCTCGCCGGCCCCGAAGAAATAGGAATAGACGCACAGATACAGGTCGACGTAGCCGTCGCGGTCGTAGTCCGCCGCGGACATCGACGTCAGCACGCCCTGCGGCGGCCGGGCGAACTGGAAGGCGTCGGCCGCACGCGTGAAGTGGCCCTTGCCGTCGTTGATGAAGAGCAGCGGCGTCGTTGCGGTCGCGAGCACCAGATCCTCGTCACCATCGTTGTCCACGTCCGCAAAGAGCGACGACGCGGTGTCGTCGAGCACGCCGAGACCGGCGGCGTCGGTGATGTCGTCGAAGGTCGAGTCACCGCGGTTCCGGTACAGCCGATTTGGCAGGCCGGCAGGCTGCGTGACGTAGAGATCGTCGAGGCCGTCGCCGTCCGACGTCGCCGACCGACACGCCGTGGTGCCCGTTCGAGTCACGGGTCAGCACCGAGTCGATCGTCGCCATCCAGGTGTCGAGGTCGATGCCGAGTTGACGCTGGAACGACTCGTTGCCGCCGAGCGCTGCATCGGTGATTTCCGTGAAGACCGGCCGTTTCGCGCGGCTGACGACGTGGGAGAGCGCGGTCCAGCGGACGATCTGCCACCGGGATGCGGTCCGCTGCCAGGTCAGCTCCCACTCCCCGACGTGCTCGACACGATGCATCGTCGTGCCGCTGCCGACCAGGTCGTAACGGACCGTCGTGCGGAGTCGCGACGGCGGCACGTCCGTGCCATCGGCGGCGAGCGAGGTGATCAGGAACTCAGCGACGGTGACGTCCCGCAGGTCGCGAGTGAGACGCTGGACTTCTCCGCCAAAGGCGCGAGCGTCGAGCGTCGCGTCGGCGGGCAGAGCGGCCGCGCGCTGAACCTGGAGCGGCGGACTCGTTGCTGGCCGGTTCGTCAGCCGGGAGCAGCGGCGCGCCGCGAAACTCCTGGCCGAGCAGGCTGATCAGCACGGCCGCGACGCGGGCTCGCCCGCCTCGAAGTCCTTCGGACAGCTCGCCGAGGCGTGCCTCGAGCTCCGTGGCCTGCCCTTCGAGAGGAAACGCATCCTTCCCCGGCTGCAGCTGTTCCAGGAACGGCCGCATCGTGTCGGGAATGGCGAGCGCGGGAGGCTCGTAGCCGGAATTGGCCTGTGCCGCCGGTTTCCCCTGAGCGCCTCCCGCCGCACGCGTCGAGTTGCCGAGCAGGCGGAGATGCCAAAAGGAGAACGACGACGACTCCACAGCGGCAGCCATCGGGTCGGTACACCGATTTCTCATGGCGCAGGTGATTCGCCGGAGGAGGACAGCGTCAGGACGTGCAGGCGGTCCACCGGCAGCTGCTTCCACGACCAGCGGTGCCCGCCTGGCATCCGGACCTCGACGTCCACGGGCGTCGCGCTGTCGCCGAGCCCGAAGAACGCGCGCAGGTCGCTCTGCGACAGAAAGCTTCCGCCGGACCGGATCTCCCGCATCTGCGTACGGCCGCCGGCGGTCACGGTCACCTTCGCGCCGATCGCGAAGCGGTTGCCCGCCGGGGCCACCGGCTGGATGCCGATCCAGTGGTGCCCGGTCTTCTGCCGGTTCTCGAGCAGTGTCGGCACATCGTCCATGTTGTTGACGACGAGGTCGAGGTCGCCGTCGTTGTCGAGATCCCCGACGGCGAGGCCGCGTCCGACCCGGGCGATCTGCAGCCCGCCGCCGGCGCGCTCCGACACGTCGCGAAATCGCGTGCCGAGATTGAGCAGGATCTGGTTCTTCTGGCGAAAGGTCTCGCCGAGCTGCGGATACTGGTCCACATCCGGAAAGATGTGGCCATTGGCAAAGAAGAGATCGAGCTTGCCGTCCAGGTCGGCATCGAGGAAGGCAGCCCCCCATCCCATGCGCGCAAACGTCGGTGCGGCGATGCCGGCGGGCGTGCTCGCGTCCTCGAAGTGCCGGCCGTCGATGCCGTGATAGAGCGTGTACTGATCGTGCGCGAAGGCGGTGAGGACGAAATCCACGCGACCGTCACCGTCGTAGTCGCCGGCATCCGCGCCCATGCCCGCCTGTGCTCGGGCATCACCGTTCACGCCAACGCCTGCGGATTGGCCGACTTCCTCGAAGCGTCCGTTCCCGAGGTTGTGGTAGAGGAAGTTGGGATTCGAATCGTTGGCGACGAACAGATCGACCAGGCCGTCATCGTCGTAGTCGGTCGCGACGACGCCCAAGCCATACGCGCGGGCACGGTCGGTGAGACCGTGCGCGTCGGTCGCTTCGACGAACTTCCCGTTGCCGACGTTCTCGAAGAACAGGTCGGCTTCGCCCGGCAGGCCGGCGGGCCCGACCATGATGTGCGGGCCGTTGCGCCAGACGAGGGAGCGCTGCGCTCGCTGCAGCGAGTCCGTCGTCGTCTCTACATAGCGCGCGACGTAGAGATCGAGATCGCCGTCGCCGTCGGCGTCGAAAAACGTGCAGCCGCTGCTCCAGCCGCCAGCCGCGAGACCCGCCCTTTCCGTGGTGTCCTCGAACGTGCCGTCACCGCGGTTGCGGAACAGGACGTTCGACCCCCAGTTCGTCACATAGAGATCGAGCCGGCCATCGCCGTCCACGTCGCCCACGCACGCGCCGCTTCCCCAGGCCGCCACGTCGACGCCGGCCTGCTTCGAGACATCCTGGAACTTCCAGCCGCCCAGATTGCGATAGAGCACGTTCCGATGCGGTATTCGCGCGCGAGCCGGTGACAGCTCGGCCGCCGTGACGAGATAGATGTCGAGCAGTCCATCGCCGTCGTAGTCGAACAGCGCGACGCCGCCGCAGGCGGACTCGAGGATGTGATCCTTTGTCGGACCGCCGCAGAAGCTCCTCGCCGTTCAGACGTGCCCCCTCTTCGAAGGCCACCGGCACGGGCAGGCCATCGTCCGCGGCGGACACCGGCGCGGGTGCCGGCCCCATGGCCGACGCGTGGCCGCCGGACACGGGTTCCTTCGGCTTCGACTGGCTATAGCTGCCCTCGAACGTCAGCCCTGGCCCGACGTCTCCGGCGATGTACGGCCGCACGCGCTCGAGCAGCACGAGAACGGGCTGGACGGAAGACTGTAAGGTTTGCCTCGGGCCGTTCGCGAGGTCCTTGAGGCTCGAGGCGGAGGTGCGCAACTCATTGCGGAGCGCGTCCGGAATCGGCGCATTGGTTGCGTCGGCGAGCGCTTCGAGACCCGTGCGGGCGTCTGACAGGGCGTCGCGGACCCGATCGCTCGACGCGGCCTCGCCGGCGGCGTCGCGCAGATTGGCGACCGTCGCGCGGTGCAGCTCGAGAAGCCGCTGCCGTGCCTGCGCGCCGTGCTCCGGCGCGGCGGCCTGGTGCATCGCGGCGGGGACGGTCGACAGCGTGCCCACCGTGCCAAGCACAGTGGATACGCGCGAGCACGACAGCACGTCGTCTGCCTCCGACGCAATGACAGTCGAACCTCGAGATCATCGTCGCAGCCCTGTGGCCTCATTCTGAACCACAACCCGGTTGGCTGCACAGCCTGACGATGAGCCGGGGGCCCGAGACACGATTGCCCGCCCGCCGCCACGGCTGAGTTGATCCCGCCCTGCGGCAACGGTAGACTGCACCGGACACGCACACGTGACACCGATACTGACCCGTCCAACACGGGACGCCGTCGTACTAACCCTCGGTGCGCTCCTCGTGCTGGCATCCGGGTGCGGACCCGGCCAGCACGCCCGTGAGTCCGGCCGCCGCCAAGCCGAGGATCAGGCCGCGAACGCCCCCTACCAATCCGACGTCGAAGAAGGGCTCGGCGCCGCCGTGGCCATTCTCGTCGACACCTCCGGATCGATGGCCAAGGAGGCGCCTGGCGACTCGCGGCCCAAGTTCGTCGTCGCGCAGCAGGCGCTCGAGTCGATGCTCGACGCGACCGATGCGTTCATCGCCAAGCGCCCCGACTTCCCGATCAAGATCGGCCTCTACAGCTTCTCCAGCAGCGTGCACACGGTACGGCCGATCCTCCCGTACGATCGCGCGGCGCTGCGCGCGGCGCTCACCGAGTTGCCGCGGCCCGGCGGCGGCACCGGGATCGGCGACGCGATGCGCGAGGCGCGCCCGGATCTCTACCGCGCCGGCGTATTCCGCAAGTACCTGCTCGTCGTCACCGACGGCGATAACACGCACGGTCGTGACCCCGAGGATGTCGCGCGCGAGATCTGGGGCAAGAGCGAAGGGGCCGTGCAGGTCTACTTCGTCGCGTTCGACACCAGTCCCGGGAAGTTCGCCTTCCTCAAGGACGTCGGCGGCGACGTCATCGCCGCGGGCACCGGCGCCGAACTGCGGACTGCGCTCGACGGCATTTATACCGGGAAAATCCTGGCCGAGGCGGTCGACGCGGGCGAGCGGGAACCTCCCAGGAAATGATCTCGTCGTACTCCGTATAAAGGAGCAACCGTGATTCTTCACAAGTTCTGGTCCGCTTTCGTCGCGCAGATCAACAAGGTCGCCAACATTTTCTGGGAAGCCGACCCGGTGGCGCAGATGCGTTACGAGTACGATCGCGCCGTCGAGCAGCTGAAGGAAGGGCGCCTCGGTCTCGAGCAGTACCGCGGCCTGGTCGAGCGCGTGACGCGCCAGGTCGTGGCCAACCGCACGCAGGTGCAGCAGCTCGAGGCGCAGACGAAGGCGTACCTGAAAGCGGGCGATCGCACCACGGCGGCGAAGTTCGCGCTGCAGATGCAGAAAGCGAAGGGAGATCTCGAAGCGAACCAGGCGCAGCTGCAGATGCACGAGACTGCGTACGGCAACAGCCTCAAGAAGATCCAGCACGCGAACGAGAAGCTGATCGAGCTGCGCGAGAAGATCCAGAAGTACGACGCCGAGCTGAAGATGAGCTCGGCCGAGGCGGAGATCGCGAAACTCTCCGAAACCTTCGACGTGAACCTCACGACCGACTTCGGCGAAATCGAAAGCGTGATTCAGCAGCGGATCGATCAGAATCGCGGCAAGGTGCGCGTCGCTGCGGACCTCTCGCAAAAGGGTATCGCCGACATCGAGGCAGAAGAACGCATGCAGTCCCAGCTGGCGGATCAGGCGCTCACCGACTTCGAGGTGGAGCTCGGACTGAAGTCTCCCGAGACGACGCCGGTGTCGCAGGCGACGAAAGACCTCGGGCCCGCCACCGAGAAACAGACCAGCTGATGCCGGCCTGACGCCCCGTCGTGACGCCCGGTACGACGCCGGCACACCAGCAACGTCGCGTTCGAATGTCGCGCCGGCCCGCTCGCCGGCACGTTGAGGAGATCAGATGGCACAGCCGAAACCCGCGTTCTACGTCGCAGTCCTGCTCGTCGTCCTTGGCCTCGTCGGCTACGGGCTCTGGCGATTCGGCGCGATCGGGCCGGGAGGCGGCGACCAGGGCGGACGGATCTCGGACTCAGAGCTGAAGCAGATGCAGAAAGGGGCCGAAGCCCCCGACAGCTCCGGCATCACGACGGTCAAGGAATACAACTACGTCCCGACCGCGCGGCTTCCCGAGGTCAAGGGGATCTCGAGCTACAAGCCGATGGCCGATCGCACGGTGCGCTTCGGCATCAACGTGTGGGCCGGCTGGGGACCGATCATCTACGCGAACAACGGCTTCAAGCCGGGCAAGATCTGGAAGACGCCGTCGGGCAAGGACTTCAAGCTCGAGCTCGTGCTGATTGACGATCCGATCGCGATGCGCGACGCGTACGCCGCCGGCAATCTCCACGTCGGCTGGGCCACGCTCGACATGCTGCCGCTCTTCCTCGAGGGGCTGCGCAAGGACTCGCGCGTCATGCCTCGCGTCTTCCAGCAGGTCGACTGGTCCAACGGCGGCGACGGCATCGTCGTGCGTGACGCGATCAAGACGATGTCGGAGCTGCGCGGCAAGACGATCGTGCTGGCGCAGAACTCGCCGTCGCACTTCTTCGCGCTGAACGCGCTCATCAACTCCGGCGTGCAGCCGGCTGAAGTCCAGTTCAAGTTCACGCAGGACGCCTTCCAGGCGGCCGCGGCATTCAACGCGGACAAGTCGCTCGCCGGCGTCGTCAGCTGGGCCCCCGACATCTACAACCTCGAGAAGGTCAAGGGGAACCGGATGATGGTGACGACGTCGACGGCGAACAAGCTGATCGCCGACGTCTGGTTCGCGCGCGCCGACTTCGCGAAGGACAACCCGGACATCACCGAAGGGCTCGTCCGCGGGATCTTCGACGCGATGCAGGACCTGAAGAACCAGGACGCCAAGCAGAAGGTCGCGAAGCTGATGGCCGCGGGATATTCGATCCCGGAGAGCGACGCGCTCGGCATGCTCGGCGACGCGCACTCGACGAACTACGCAGAGAACCGCGAGTTCTTCCTGAACCAGAACAACCCGACGAACTTCGAGCGCACGTGGTCGACGGCGTACTTCCTCTACAAGAAGATCAACGCGGTCACCGAACAGACGCCGTTCGATCAGGTGATGGACTTCTCCGTCATCCAGAAGCTCGCGAGCGAGCCGAAGTACTCGAGCCAGAAGAACGAGTACGACATCCACTTCGCGCCGTCGACCGCCGGCTCGATCCAGGGGGAGAAGGACGAGATCCTCACCAAGACGGTCGTGATTCATTTCTTCCCGAACTCGTGGGACCTCAACAAGAAGATCACGCGCAACGCGGACGGCAAGGAGGTGGAGGAGCTCTACGACCCGAACGTCGGATTCATTGTCGAGGAGGTCGGCAAGCTTGCTGGCCAGTACGGCGCGGCGCGCATCGTGATCGAAGGGCACACCGACGGATCGATGAAGGGGCAGGTGCCGAAGAGCCTGGTCCAGGAGCTGTCGCTCAACCGCGCGAACTCGGTCAAGGAAGCGATCGTGAAGAAGTTCGGATCGCTGCAGCCGAACCAGTTCTCGACTGCCGGGCTGGGATGGGATCGCCCGGCGGATTCCGCCGATCCGGAGAACGGCGCGAAGAACCGGCGGGTCGAGATCAAGGTCTACCCGGCAGAGGCAGCGCCGGCGACGAAGTAGATGGCGACGGAAGCGGGACAGTCGCTCTTCGCGCTCCGGATCCCGCCGCCGCGCATGACCCGGCGGCTGGTCGGCGTCGGGGCGGTCGGATTTTTCGTGCTGCTGTGGTGGATCGCGACCACCGGCATCGGCGCCGAGGATCGCTTCATCTCGCCGGTGATCCTCCCGAGTCCAGGGGAAGTGCTTCGCAGCTTCCCGGCGCTGTTGCGGGAGCGCGCCCTGCTCGAGAGCACCGCGGCGACGCTCCGCCGCGTGTTCATCGGCTTCGGCCTGGCGGCGCTGGTCGCGATCCCGCTCGGCATCATCGCCGGATCCTGGCGCGTGTTCGAAGCCGCCGCCGCGCCGATCGCGCTGTTTGGCCGCAACCTGCCGGTCGCGGCGCTCATCCCGCTGACGATTCTCTGGTTTGGCATCGATGAAACGCAGAAGGTGATGTTCATCTTCATCGCCTGCGTCCCGTTCGTCTACTCCGACGTCGTCACGGCGATCGCGTCCGTGCCGGATCGGTTTGTCGAGACGGCGCAGACGCTCGGGGCGAGCCCGCGGCAGATCGTGATCAAGGTGCTGGTCGCGCTGGCGCTGCCCGACATCTACAGCAGCCTGCGCCACCTCTTCGGCCTCGCCTTCGGCTACATCATGCTCGCCGAGTTGATCAACGCGCAGCGTGGCCTCGGCTCGCTGCTCATGACCAGCCAGCGCCGCGGACTCTCGGAGCACATCATCCTGATCCTGATCATCATCGGGCTGCTCGCGTACGGCATCGATCGGCTGCTGTTCTTTTTCCAGCGCGGGCTGTTCCCCCATCGCGTGGTCGAAGAATGAGCGCGCCCACCGACACGGGGCGGCCGAACATCGTCGATTTCCAGAACGTCACGAAGCGGTTCGGTGACGTCACGATCATCAGGGACATCACCTTCCAGGTGAAGGACCTCCCGGGCAAGGGGGAGTTCATCGCGATCCTGGGGCCTTCCGGCTGCGGCAAGTCGACGGTGCTGCGGCTCATCGCCGGACTGCGGCCGCATCATCCGGCGACGTCAGGCACGGTGCTCGTCGGCGGCAAGCCGGTCCAGGATCCGGGGCCGGATCGCAGCATGGTCTTCCAGGACTACACTTCGTTCGACAATCGCACGGTCGAGGACAACGTCGCGTTCGGCCTCGAGTGTCGCGGCGTGCCGGCGCGGGAACGGCGCGAGCGTGCCCGCGAGTGGATCGGCAAGGTCGGGCTCGACGTGAAGCGCGATGCGGAGAAGTATCCGGGACAGCTTTCCGGCGGCATGCGCCAGCGCGTCGCGATCGCGCGCACGCTGATCCTATCCCCGCGCATCATCCTGATGGACGAGCCGTTCGGGGCGCTCGATCCGACGACACGCCTGCACATGCAGGCGCTGCTCGTCGAGCTGTGGCGTGAAGCGGAGGCGACGGTGTTCTTCGTCACGCACTCGATCGAGGAGGCCGTCTACCTCGGCGATCGCGTCTACGTGTTCTCGTCCGCGCCCGGCACGATCCTCCGCGAGATGGAGGTGCCGTCGCCCGATCGGCCGCCGAAGGAAATGCAGCGCGAACCGGCCTTCGTCGAGCGGGTGTTCGAGATCCGCGACATCATCGACAGTCTCGCGACCTCGACCCGCGCCGGGGACTGAGCGCCTGCGAACCTGATCATGGCGAGCCGCCCAGTACCGGAGAAGGAGGCCCCGCAGGGCGCGGGGATGACCGACTACCTCAAAGAGGCGTTCCTCTTCCGGTGGAACCTGCTCTTCTTCCTCGGCGGTACCGCGGCCGCCGCGATGGCTCCCTTGTCAGCCGCGCTCCTGCCGATCGTCGCGGCTGGCGAAGTGCTCTATCTCGCCGGCCTCGTCTCCGTCCCGCGATTCCGCGCGGCCATCGACGCGAAGGTCCACGCGACATCTGAAGCGGCCGGCGCCGCCGCGGACCCGGCTACGCCTGCGCAGTCCGTCGTCTCCATGCTCTCGGGGCTGTCGAACGATGCGCGGGCGCGCTTCGAGCGGCTGCACGGGCGCTGCATCGAAATGCGCGGTATCGCCGCCGGCGTGCGCGGGGCCGCCGGGGATCAGCGTCAGGCGGCCGAAGAGATCAGGACACCTGGTCTCGATCGCCTCCTCTGGCTGTTCCTGCGACTGCTCCTCTCGAAGGCGGCGCTCGATCGCTTCCTGAAGACGATGAACGAGACCGACATCTCCACCCGGCTCGAGGATTTGCGGAAGAACCTCGCGGCGGCGCAGGGCGGCGGCGACGATCGGATCGTCAAGTCGCTGCAGGACAGCATCGCCTCGGCGGAGCTTCGCCTCGACAATTTCGAGCGGGCGAAGAAGAACGCCGAATTCGTCGCGGTGGAGCTCGATCGGATCGAAGAAAAAATCCAGGCACTCGCGGAGATGGCGGTGAACCGGCAGGATCCGGATTTCCTCACGAGCCAGGTGGACTCCGCTGCGGAAAGCATGCGCCAGACGGAAAAGGCGGTCAGCGAGCTGCAGAACCTCACCGGACTTGCCGACCAGTTCGACGACCCTCCCGCGATTCTCGCGACCGATCTCCGCAACGGTGCTGCGCAATGATGCCTGAGTTGTCACACCGGCGCCCCGCGAACATGCCCGAGTTTCCGGCGTGGGCGTCGCAGCTCGCCGAGCTGTACTTCTCCGGCACCACCGCGGCCTTCGTCCTTTACGGCAACACCTACGACCTCTTCAAGATCGGCCGCGACGGCGAATCCCGTTACGGCGTCCTCGCCGAATTCCTTGCCGAGCAGCTGTTCGGCCGCTGGTCACTCGTCCTGCATTACGACCTGGGACGCGGCCTGCGCGCGCTGGCGGGACGCGACGAGCAGCGGCTCAAGGACATGGTCGCGCTCGCCAACAAGAAGGTCGGCGACATCAGCGCGCTGCCAAAGGACCCCGCGGCGATGTTCGCGCTCCTCGATCGGTTCGTGCGGCAGAACATCATGGCGGCCGCGGACGATCAGCTCAGCCTCGCGGTGGTCATCGAGCAGGCGTCATACGTGTTCCCGTCGGGCGAGCCCGGCCGCCAGAGCCTGTCGTCATCGTCGCAGCTGGTGACGATGCTGAACTGGGCGATGAGCCCGCACGTGAAGCGGCTGAACATGGCGTTCGTGCTGGTCGACGAGAAGCTTTCGGACATGAGCGATCGCCTGGCGGGCAACCCGCACGTCGCGGCGATCGAAGTGCCGCTGCCGGCCGAGAAGGAGCGCGACGCGTTCATCCGCGCCTCGATCGGCGACACGCCGATCGAGAGCTTCTGCGACTTCGACGCGGCGCAGCTCGCGACCCTGACGGCAGGCATATCGCTGACCGACCTCAACGTCCTGATCCAGTCGGCCCGCGAAAGCGGCAAGCGGCTCGACGCCGCCGTCTTCCGCGCGCTGAAGAAGCGGCTGCTCGAGCGTCAGTGCCGCGGTCTGCTCGAGTTCATCGAGCCGAAATGGACGCTCGACACGGTCGTCGGTCACGAGTCCGCAAAGCAGCGGCTGAGAGACGATGCGGCGCTGTTGAAGCGGGGCGCGCTCGACACGCTGCCGATGGGATATCTGCTGTGCGGTCCGGTCGGGACCGGCAAGTCGTTCCTCGCGCAGTGCGTCAGCGGCGAAATCGGCGTGCCCTGCGTGATCCTGAAGAATTTCCGATCGAAGTACGTCGGCGAGACCGAGGGCAACCTCGAGCGCGTGCTGTCGGTCCTGCGGGCGATGGGACCGGTGGTCGTCGTGATCGACGAAGCTGACGCCGCGCTCGGGAACCGCGATGCCGAAGGAGACTCCGGGACGTCGAGCCGCGTGTTCGGCATGATTGCGGCGCAAATGGGCGACACGGCGTATCGCGGAAGGATTATCTGGATGCTGCTGACGGCGCGGCCAGACCTGCTGCCGATCGACCTCAAGCGTCAGGGTCGCGCGGAAGTGCACATCCCGCTGTTCTATCCGACCGACGAAGCGGAGATCCGGCAAATGTTCGTGATCCTCGCGAAGAAGCTCGGGTCGCGAGTGGCGGTCGCAGACGTCCCGCCGATCCCGCAGCGCGGACAGCTCTCGGGCGCGGACATCGAAGGTATCGTCGGTCGCGCCTGGCGCACGTCGCTTCTTGCCGGAGCGGACCACATCACGCGCGACGCGCTCGCGGAAGTCGTGTCGCAGTTCATGCCGTCGACGCAGGGGCTGGAGCGCGAGCTGCAGGAAACGGCGGCGATCCTCGAGTGCACGGACACGCAGTTCCTGCCCGCCGGGATCCGCGTCAAGGCGACAGCAGACGGTGGTCGCGCGGCCCTGCAGACGCGCATGACCGCATTGAAGCAGCTCGTCAGCGAGCTTTGAGGCGGCGCTCACACCGTCGCGCGACATCACGGCGTATTCGACACTGCAGCGTCCGCGTGGCGGGCGCACGAAGGAGATGCATATGGCACGCGCAAGCTGGTTCGACGATCGCATCGAGCACCCCCTCATCCACGAAAAAATCGAGAAGCTGGAGTCGTTCACGACGGCGCTGACGGCGTGGTCACGCGGCAGGAGCTCGCCGGCCAGGAGCAGCGGCTGGCGGCGGCGATGAAGGCGCTCGAGCCGGCGCTGAGCGACGAGCTGCACGCCAAGGTGACGGCCGTGCTGGTGGAACTGAGCGCCTACAACGTGATGCGGCTGCTGCACGAGCTGCAGGCGGAGCGCGCGCGGATGGCCTTCGGCAACGCGTAGCCCGATCCCCCGCGGCAGCGCCCCAGCCCGCGAGCGCGAATGCGTACAGGAACGACACGCGAGTCGCCAGTCGCCAGTCGCCAGCTGGTTATCTGGAGACTGGGAACTGGGAACTGGGAACTGGGAACCGAGAACGAGTCCATGGGTCATACCGATGCGGCATTCCCGCGCGAAGCAGCCGTGGTCTCTGACGATCGTGCAGGGACAGTGTTCCGAACCAGAACACCCCGGTCGGTTGCGACAAACGTAACTCCATGCAGCGTCAGCACTTCGCGCTACGAGACCGGCGGAACGCGGGTTGCGCTGAGGCAAGGCGAACCGTAGAAAAGCAGGGAGCGCAGGATGTCGAAGGTCGTGGGGGCGAGCTATCCAATCAGCCGCGTTGTCACACATCAAGCCGGGGCATCCGTGCGCCTGACGTGGTGCTTCGAGCGAAACGGCGAAGTCTTGCGTCTCGAGACCGGGACGGCTCAGCAGACAGGCGAGTATTTCGTGGCGAGGCGCCATGAGGGCGAACCGGTCAAGACCGAGCGGTACACCGGTACCAGAATACGTGGCCACCGGTACTCGCGCTCGACCACCGCCTGGCGGAACAGCAGTGGAGCCGAGTCGATGTCCGCGCGTCGGCCGCCACGGGCTATCAGCGGTGATCTATTTTTTCACGCGGTGCCGACTTCATGCAGTGCGAGGTGCACCCCGGGTCACCGCACGTGCTCACGGTGATCGCGCCAGCGACCACAGAACACGAGGAGGACCAGAGTCCTTCGATAAGCTGCACGAGCGGCTGGACGAACTGACGCGACATCTCAATCGAGATGGATGGCAGGGGCCGTTCGGGCGCGACGCCAGAAGTTGATTCGAGTGCCCTTCCAGGTTCCCAGGCTGGGTCCGTTGCGCTGCTGAACGGCGATGCCTTCCTCATGCAGCCGGGAACCGATGGACTAGCGTCGTTGCGACGCGCTCGCCGGTGTTGCGGTTTCCTGTGAGCGCGAGACGATATACGCGCGGATGGCGTCCACCTCTCTTGCGGTGAGGACCTTCTTGAACGATGGCATTCCTCCCGACTCCCGCGCGCCGCCGAGGACGATGGACTCGAGCGCATCGAGGGTTGCTTTGCTCGAGTATCGCAGGTCCGGCAGAGGGCCGGCGACCGCGTTCAGGCCATGACAGGTGAAGCAGTGACTGTTGAATAGCAACAGTCCTTTGTGCACGGTTGGCACGTCCTGGGTCGTCGTGATCGCGGGTACCGGCGGATCCTTGTGGCCGAACGGCGGCGCGGCCAATGTTGCGGCTCCGTTCAGGGCAAACGTCAGGATTCTGCCGAAACCGGGTTTGGCGGCCCCGCCCGCGGGTGTGTTCATCAACCCTGCGGCGCCACCCCAGCCGGCAAGGACCGTCACGTACTGGACGCCGTCGACCGTGTAGGTCACCGGGGGCGCCATGATGCCAGTGGCCGCGTCGAAGCGCCACAGCGGTTCGCCGTCCGTGGCGCGATAGGCTGCGAAGATCCCGTCGGCGCGGCCCTGGAAGATCAGGTTGCCGCCGGTTGCCAGCACGCCGGCTCCGTCCAGGACGGGGTGCGGCGCGCCACACAGCCTTCTGCGCGATTGGGTCCCATGCCAGGAGCTCGCCCGTCGGCGGAGGCATCGACTCCATTTTCGCGAACAGCGGTCCTTCATAGTTACCGTCGATACCGACGTTGTCGCGATCCGGGTCGTATTTCCATCTGCTGTCCGGCACATGCACCATCTGTGTGTCGAGGCGCGCGGGGAAATACACGAGGCCGGTGGCTGGGTGGAATGCCATCGGGTTCCAGTTGTGCGCCCCACCCGGGTCCGGTGAGAGCAGCTTCGGATTTCGATCCGCCACGCCCGGGAGTTCGATCGGCCGGCCGGTCTTCTGGTGTCGATCCCGCTGGCCCAGGTGATCCCACTCACGAAGGGCGCAGCGGACAGGAACTCGCCGGTCTGCCGATCCAGGACATAGAAGAAGCCGTTCTTGTTGGCCTGGAGAATGACTTTACGCGGGCGGCCGTTCAGCAGCAGATCGGCCTGGACGAGCGGCTGGGTGGCGTCGTAATCGAAGCTGTCGCCGGGCGTGGTCTGGAAGTGCCACGCGAGTTCGCCGGTGCTGCTTTTGACCGCCAGAATCGACGCGGTATACAGGCTGTCGCCCTGACCGCGGAGCGCTCGGTACCACGTCGAAGCGTTACCGGTCCCGAAAAACAGGAGGTCGAGCTCCGGGTCTACGCGATCCCCTCCCACGGCGTGCCTCCGCCGCCTGCTTTCCACCATTCCTTGCTTTTCCATGTCTTGGCCGCGGCTGCCATTGCTGCGGATTCGAAGCC
>CAVOHG010000003.1:0-766898 GCA_963695655.1 uncultured Acidobacteriota bacterium
CGGCGTGGCCAGTTCCGGCGAGTGTCGGCAAATACCGCGATACCCCGGCGGCGGCCTCCACTCAGCGCGGTGTCATCTACACGGTGGCGCCGTCATACCTCGACATCGGCCGGATCTGGGCGGGGACCGACGACGGCCTGATCCACGTCACCGCTGACGGGGGAAAGACCTGGAAGGACGTTACGCCGCCACAGCTGACGCCCTGGTCGAAGGTCTCGATCATCGACGCATCACATTCGAATCCGCTCGGCGCGTACGCCGCCGTCGATACGTTCCGCCTCGACGACCTGCGCCCGCATATTTACCGCACCCGCGACGCCGGCGCCACCTGGACCGCGATCACCAGCGGCATCCCGGACGGAGCGGCGGTCAACACGGTGAAAGAGGATGCGGTCAGGAAGGGGCTGCTGTTCGCGGGTACCGAGCAGCAGGTCTATTTTTCGATCGACGACGGGGATCACTGGCAGGCGTTGCGGCAGAACATGCCGGCGACGTCGATCCGGGATCTCGTGATCAAAGGCGACGACCTCGTCGTGGCGACTCACGGCCGGGGCTTCTGGATCCTGGACGACATCACGCCGCTGCGGCAGCTCGCATCGCCTGTTGCTGACGTTCATCTCTTCACGCCCGCACGTGCGCTGCGGGTACGCTGGAACATGAACACCGACACTCCCCTCCCCCAGGAGGAACCGGCCGGACAAAATCCTCCAGACGGCGCTGTGGTCGACTATTACCTGGCGTCAGCGGCGAGTGGAGCGGTGACGCTGGAGATCCTCGATGGGGGCGGGACGGTCGTGCGCAAGTACTCGAGCGAGGATGCGGCCGAGCCGTTGCGCGACGAGTCGAACGTGCCGGCGTACTGGATTCCGGCCGACCCTCCGACTCTCGACCGCGACGGGAATGCACCGCTTCGTGTGGGATCTGCACTACCGTGCGCCGGAGGGGATGCGGCGTTCGTTCCCGATTGCGGCGGTGTTCCACGACACCCCGCGCGAGCCGAACGGAGTCTGGGCGATGCCCGGGACCTACACGGTGAGGCTGACGGCGAACGGCACGAGCGTGACGCGGCCGCTGAGTGTCGAAATGGATCCGCGGGTCAAGACGCCGATACTCGCGCTGCAGCGCCAGTTCTCGCTGTCGAAGCAGCTGTCGGACGCGATCGATGACGTGAGCAGGCGTGACATGACGCCGGAGGTCCGGGCACCGATCCTGGCCGCACTCCAGCGCGTCTACACCGACCTCCAGGGCGCCGATGTCGCGCCAACCGCCGTGGCGGTCAAGGCCGCTTCCGAAGCCCTGGAGGGCGCCCGGCGAGAGACCGGCCGACCGCGGTAGAGGCCTCCGGCCGAGCGTGCAATTGACTGTGATCGGTGCTTATACTCCAGCCATCCCATGACACTCCACACCATCGACTGGGTCATCGTCGTGCTCACGGTGCTGATCTGTTTCGTCCCGGCGCTCTTCTTCGCCCGCCGCGCCGGGAAGAACACGTCGGAGTTCTTCGCCTCCGGGCGCTCGGTTCCGTGGTGGCTGGCGGGGCTGTCGATGGTCGCTACCACGTTCAGCAGCGACACGCCGAACTGGGTGACGCAGCAGGTGCGGCAGTACGGCGTCGCCGGCAACTGGCAATGGTGGGCGTTCGTGCTGACGGGTGTGTCGACGGTGTTTTTCTTTGCCCGGTTGTGGCGCCGTTCCGGCGTGATGACCGACCTCGAATTCTACGAGCTGCGGTATTCGGGGACGGCAGCCTCGGTCGTCCGCGGCTTCCGTGCGATCTACCTCGGGCTGTTCTTCAACTGCTTCATCATGGGGATGGTCACGCTCGCGGCGTGCAAGATTGCCAACATCCTCTTCGGACTGCCGCCGTGGCAGACGATCCTGATCTGCGGCGCCTTCAACGTCGTCTTTGCCGCGCACGCGGGGCTGTGGGGCGTGCTCGTGATCGACATGGTGCAGTTCTTCATCAAGATGACTGCCGTGATCGCCGCAGCGTATTTTTCACTGAAGGAAGTCGCCCGGCACACAGGCGTCGGCAGCAGCGCACTCTCAGGCCTTCACGAGCTGGTGCGCGTCCTCGGTGCGCAGCAGGTCAACTACCAGGCGGGGGCGCAGCCGGTGCTATCGCCGATTGACGGCAGCGGCCAGCCGATCCTCGACGTGATGCCGAACTTCGCGCTCAGCGAGCTCGCGTTGATGATCTTCATCGTACCGATTGCCATCGGCTGGTGGGCGAACTGGTATCCCGGCGCCGAGCCCGGCGGCGGCAGCTACATCGCGCAGCGGATGCTGGCCTCGAAATCCGAAAAGGACTCCCTCGGCGGAACGCTGTTCTTCAATCTCGCCCACTACGTCCTGCGCCCATGGCCCTGGATCCTCACCGCACTCTGCTCGATCATCATCTTCCCCGAGCTGAAGGACATCCAGGCGGCGTTCCCCGGGGCTGATCCAAGACTGATCGGCCACGACAGCGCTTTTCCGGCCATGCTCAAGTTTCTCCCGCCGGGATTCGTCGGGCTGATGGTTGGCGGCCTGCTCGCGGCGAACTCCTCGACCATCCTGACCCATCTCAACTGGGGCTCCTCGTACCTCGTCCACGACATGTATCGCCGGTTCATCGCCACCGACAAACCCGAAAAGCACTACGTGGCAGTCGGCCGTGCGTGCACGGTCGGGCTTTACGTGCTGGCGGCGCTGCTCAGCACCATTCTGGCCTCGGCGCAGGAGGCGTTCGAGGTCCTGATTTCGATTGGCGCCGGCACCGGCTTGCTCTACCTCCTGCGCTGGTTCTGGTGGCGGATCAACGCCTGGACCGAAGTCGTCGCGATGGTGAGTTCGTTCACCATCTCGGTCGTGTTCTTCGTGATGAAGAAGAACGGCCACGAGCTGCCGTTCGCCCATACCGTCCTCTACTCCGTTGCCTTCACGACGTTCGCATGGCTGATCACCGCGTACGTCAGCCCGCCGACCAGCCGCGAGCGGCTGATCGCGTTTTACCAGAAAGTGCATCCGTCGGGCCCGGGCTGGGCGAGGGTTCGGCGCGACGCTGGCGTCAGCGACGCCGAGGCGGCGCTCTACAGCGACGCCATGGGCAAGGCGACAGTCGGGTGGATTTCCGGGTGTCTCACGATCTGGTCATCGCTCTTCGCGATTGGCAACTTCCTCTACGGCCGCACCGGCGCAGCACTGACGCTGACCGCCGTCTTCGTCGTGAGCGGAGTCGTCCTGCTCTACGTCACCAACACCTTGTGGGACCGGGAGGCCGTCACGCCTCAGGCCGTGCCACGGTAGCGACGCAGCGTCGGTTCACGGCGCGTGCAATGCCTAAGGTGCCAGGGCCAGCAGCCACTGCGGGACGTGCATCCACGCGTTCGTTGCACTCACCGGCACGCGCAGTAACTGTACCGACAGGATGACCGCCAGGGCGATCCAATAGGCCCGATGCACGCGTCCCGTGGTCCGGCGGTCGTGCACCATCGCGACGACAATCAGGAGATCCACGACGAGACCTGGCCCGATGCTGACCGCCACCGGCGGAGAGCTCGCAGGGCCGATCATCCCCGGAGGCCGCGGCGGCGCGAGGGCGAGCACGAACCAGCGTCCGACCGCTGCCTGGAGGATCGACGCCGTCGCGGCAAGCAGGACGCGCTTGTGCACCTCAGGCCTGCTCACATTGAGCAGCGCCACCGCGACCATCACCGCAAACAGCGCAATCGCCGTCACCGGCACGATTGCGAACCGACGACCCGCATCGCCGAATCCGGCAGCATCCATGGTGCGGATACTGTCGACCGCCATCGCCAGGCCGACGAAGCACATCCCGGTCGCGACCGCGACGCCGAGCACGCCCATTTCGCGGTGCCTGACCAGCCGGCCTGACGCCGCAAGCGAGGACTGCTTCAGGAACAGCAGCAGCCAGCCATAGAAGAACAGTGCATGGACGTGCGCAATCGGCCTGATGGCGAGCGTGCCGCGTACCATTGGCACCCAGTACGTTGGCGCGAATCCGATGAACGCCACGGCGAGGAATGCGATCGCCATCCGGACGTAGAAACGCTCGGTGATCGTCGCAACATCAAAGGCGCGATCGAGAGTAGCGGTCGTGCTCATGTTCGTCTCCGGCCCGCGGGAGTGGTCGGCGCGGTGGCCGCATTATACGAATTTTGAGCGGATTTGCTCGATTGGCCGTGCGCCCGCGCGTTTGTTCGCGGATGAGGGTGCGGTGCCGTCATGGCGCTACGGAAAACATGCGTGCCCGGTGTGTCGTCTGGCAGCTGAGTGCGGGTAGCTGAGAACTGATGGCTGATAACTGGCGGCTGCGAGCTGACGGCTGAGAGCTGATAGCTGTCAGCTGGATACGCCGCTCGCCCCCGATGCAAGGCAGGACTTGACCGTGCGGATGAGCCGCTCGGGCGAGACTGGCTTCGCAAGAACGCACGCCACACTCAGGCCGTCCGCTTTTTCAGGACTGCCCGTCACCACCACAACGGGGATGTCGCGGGTCAGCGCGCTCGAGGCGATTTGCTGCTGGACGACGACGCCGCTGATGACCGGGAGCGAAAGATCGAGGACGACGAGAGAGGGCGGGTCGGTATCGATGCGGCGAAGCGCATCGAGGCCGTCGCCGACGATCTGGACGTCGAAGCCGGCGAACGTCAGCGCCGCCCGATAGAGGCGCCGCAAATCCGGATCGTCCTCCACGACGAGGACCGTCTGGGTCGAAGCCATCGACTAAAGAATACTGGCCTTTACTTCCGCCCTCAACAGAACGGCTCGGTTTCGAGCTCGACAGTCCCGGCGATCTCGCCACCCGGGTTCCCGCACGTTTCTGCGAGCGCGCTGCCCGACGCTCCGTCTATACTCACGCGATGACCATCCACGTGCTGCAGCGGCGCGACTGGGACGGCGATCCGGTCGTGGTTGGTGACGCTTTCCGCGTCCACAAGATGCGGGCCGGACGGCAGCTCGAGGCGGCATGCCATGTCGTGACCCATGCACTCGGTTGGGAACTCCGGCTGGACGTGGAAGGATCCCTCCAGCGGTCGCAGGTCTGCCGCACGCAGGACGAAGTGCTGGACACGTCCGAGCAGTGGAAAACCGCCATGATCGCGAAAGGATGGCAGTGATCTGAGTCTTCTCCAGCGCCTGTAAACCCCGCCGGCCGCGATGCCGTCAAACCCAGGCATGGGCGAGCATGAGCGTGAACTCCAGCCGAGCGCTGCAACCCTCAACCTCCGTCCGCGCGACGAAGGACGGCCGGCGCTCCTCGACGGGCTCCGGCAGGACCTGCGCTACGCGGCGCGAACCCTCCGGCGAGATGCCGGGTTCACCTGGTTTGCCACGCTGATCGTCGGTCTTGGTATCGGCGCCAGCGCCACCGTCTTCAGCGTTGCCAACGCCGTCCTCATCCGTCCGCTGCCCTTTCGCGATCCTGACCAGCTCGTGTGGATCACCAATCGGACCAGCAGCGGATTGTCGGGTCAGACGACGCAGGTGGCAAATTTCCAGGACCTGCGCGAGCGGAACGCGTCGTTTGCGGATGTCGCCGGGTATTTCGCCTTCTATGGCGTTGGCGACAGCAAGCTCACGGGAACCGGTCCGCCGGAGCGTCTGAGCGGCGTCCCGGTTTCTCAGAATTTCTTTCCGCTGCTCGGCGTGGTGCCGATGATTGGCAGGCAGTTCACTGCGGACGAGTGTCGAATCAACGGACCCAGGGTGGTCATGTTGAGCCACAACGTGTGGCAGCGGCGCTTTGCGTCCGATCCCTCGATCGTCGGCCGGCCGCTCACATTGAACGATCAGGCGGTCACCGTCGTCGCCGTCCTGCCGCCGACCTTTGATTTCTCGTCAGTGTTCGCGCCGGCGAGCCACATCGACCTGTTCGTCCCGTTTCCGCTCACGCCCGAGACCAGCCGCATGGGGAACACGCTCGCGGTGGTCGCGCGGATGAAGCCGGGCGTTTCGGTCGAGCGTGCCGCGACAGAAGTGCGAGCCCTCGGGCAGCAAATCACCCGTGAGCATCCCTCCGATCGCAACAGCTTCGAGGGGAATGTCGTGCCTCTTGCCGCGCATGTCAGCGGCGGGACGCGGCCGGCGGTCGTCGTGCTCGGCTGTGCCGTTGGCGTCGTCATGCTGATCGTGTGTGCGAACCTGTCGAGCCTGCTGCTGGCGCGATCGGCGTCGCGGCAGAAGGAGATGGCGATTCGAGCCGCGCTCGGAGCGGGGCGTGGTCGTCTCCTGCGCCAGATGTTGACGGAAAGCGTCGTGCTGTCCTGCTGCGGAGCGATGCTTGGTGTCGCCGTCGCATTCGCCGGTACCCGGGCGCTCGCGCACCTCGACGCGGTCAGTATTCCACTCCTTCAGAGCGTGCGCCTGGATACGACGGCGCTCGTATTCACGGTCGCGATGGCGCTCGTCGCCGGGCTCGCCTTCGGAATGGCGCCTGCCCTTCAAAGTGCCGTCCCGGCGCCGCATGAGTCACTGAAGGGATCGGGGCGCGGCTCCAGCGAGCCGCACGGGCGCAAGTGGATCCGCCACCTGCTGGTCGTGACCGAAATCACGTTCGCGTGCGTGCTGCTCGTGGGTGCGGGCCTGCTGATTCGAAGCCTGCTGCGCGTCCTCGATGTCGACATGGGATTCCGCCCGGAGCAGACTGCCGCCATGCGCGTCGATCCGGACGCACGCTTCGACACGCGGGAGACACGGAGCGCCTACTTCGACGAGGTGCTGCGGCGTGTTCGCGACGTCCCCGGAGTCGTCGGCGCGGGACTGACCGACGCGCTTCCTCTCGGCCGGAATCGCAGCTGGGGCATACAGGTCAAAGGCAAGGTGTTCGAACGAGGGCAGAATCCGACGGCGTTCGTCCGCGTCGTGAGTGACGGCTACATCGCGGCGATGGGGATTCGCGTTCTCGCGGGACGAGAGCCATCGGCCGAGGACCGTGACGGCAGCGAACCCGTGGTCGTCATCAACGAAAGCATGGCTCGACGTCTGTGGCCCGGCCAAGACCCGATTGGAAAGATCATCCGCCCCGATCGGGAGCGGCGGATCGTCGGCGTTGTCGCCGACGTCCGGCATCTCGCGCTCGAGCAGGGCGCGGGGTTCGAGGTCTACCTGCCGATTCGGCAGAGCCCGGACTACGCCTCTGTCGATCTCGTGGTTCGCACCAGCATGCCGGTGGCATCGATTGCCCCGAGTCTTCGCGCCGCGATCGCGCCGGTTGAGCCCAACATCGGCGCCAGCGAATTCAGGCCGCTGCAAGGGCTGGTGGACAAGGCGGTCTCGCCGCGGCGGTTCGTCGCGCTGTTGCTTGGTGGCTTTGCTGCCTTTGCGCTGCTGCTGGCGTCGCTGGGCATCTACGCGCTGGTCTCGTATTCGGTCAGCCAGCGTACCCGGGAGATTGGGATCCGCATGGCGCTTGGCGCGTCGGCGGCAGGGGTGCAGCGGCGGATACTCCTGCAGACGCTTGCGCTGGCCGCGTGCGGCGTCGCACTGGGCACGCTGTCGTCGTGGGTGCTTGCCCGCGCGCTGAGCGGATTTCTGTTCGGTGTGACCGCTGCCGACCCGGCAACGTTTGCCGCGATGGTGGCGATTCTCGCGGCCGTCGGGCTCCTTGCCGGGTACGTGCCTGCGCGCCGGGCCTCGCGCATCGATCCGATGGTCGCGCTGCGTGCCGGTGAATGAATCCTGCGGTATCCTTCGCACCGGCTGCCGGTGAGGCACGCCGCTGCCCTCCGCCGCGACGGTGAGGGGATGCGACTGGATCATTCACAGGAGTTTGCCCGGTGCCAGAGGTTCACCTGCCCCACCTCGACGATGAAGACGAGCCCGGCCTGGAATCGCCCGTCGCCGCCGAACGAGCCCAGGGGACCACGCCGCCTCCCGTCAAGCCACCCCATCGGTCGAGATCATTCGTCAAGATTGGCCTCGAGGTCCTGCTGATCAGCGCCGGCGTCTTCCTCGGACTCATGGGAGAGCAGTGGCGGGAACACGTCCACCACCGCGAACTTGCCGAGACCACCCTGCGCCGTTTCCGGACGGAACTCCAGGCGAATCGGGACGCGGTCGCGGCAGTCAAGGACAAGCATGTGGCCAAGTTGAAGAGCGTGCAGGCGTATTTCAGCCTGGACCCTGCAGCGAGGCAGAAGGTGGTGAATTTCGATGACGCAACGGATCCGGCATTCCTCGAATATTCCGCCTGGGAGCTCGCATTGGCGACGCAATCGCTGGCCTACATCGACTCGGACCTGGCGTTCGCCATCTCGCACGTCTATGCCGCGCAGCAGCAGCTCGATGGGTCGACGCGCGGCGTGACGCAGGCGATGTACGCGACGGCAAACGCCGAAGCGTTCCTGCGCAACGGCCTGGCCACATACTTCGGCGACTGCGTCCTCATGGAGCCGCGGCTCCTGGCCATCTACGATCAGGTGCTGCCGCAGATCGACCGGGCGCTCGGCGAATCACTGGCCGACAACAGTAAGCGACCAGGAAAGTAGAAAAGAGTTGCTGGACGGTCTCGGCCGTGACGTCCGTCAGGCGCTGCGAGCGCTCCGGCATGCCCGCGGATTCACCGTGGCGGTGGTGGCAAGCCTGGCAATCGGAATGGCCGTGACCATTGCGGCGTTCGCCTTCCTGAATGCGCTGCTGTTCCGGCCGTTCCCTGGCGTTGCACACCAGGAGCAACTGGTCCGGCTCTCGGTGAGTCAGGGCTGCGGCAGGCCTGACTGCTGGCGGCGCATGGCTTCAGCCGAGGACTACGTCGCGATGCATGCCACGTTCGCCGGCCTGCAGGGGCTTGCCGGATACAGCCAGCATGAGTTCAGTCTCGCGCTGCCGGAAGTCCGGACCGCGCCGGGGTTCCTGACCTCCCCGGATTATTTCCAGGTGCTGGGCACGAGGCCAATCATCGGCCGCGCATTCGACTCCAGGGACGAGGCCAGTCGGTCGCTGGTCGCGGTCATCTCATACAGCCTCTGGGCGGGCGACTTCGCCGGCGACCCGTCCGTCACCGAGCGCTCACTGCGCGTCGGAGGGATTGACGTTCAGATCGTTGGCGTTGCCCCGCCGTTCTTTACTGGTATCGACATGAGGCCTGGCGATCCCGCGCCAGCCGTGTGGCTTCCCTTGTCGGTTGGCGATCGTGTGCTGCCTGGGTCACGGCGTGCGCCGACGGACGACAATCTGTCCTTCGTCGGCCGGCTGCACCACGGAGTTGCACTGGCGCAGGTCCGGGCGGAGTCCGACGTCGTGGCGGCACGGCTGGCTGCGACACGGAGCGCGCCGGCATCGCCCGCGAGAGCGGACGTGAGTCGGGTCTGGAGGACACGGCCCGAATACTGGTACCTCACGTCAGCAATCGTGCTGCCAATCCCGGTCGTGGTCCTGGCCCTCGCATGCGTGAACGCCGCGAATTTGCTGCTGGCCCGAGGCTCGCGCCGGCTCCGGGAGATTGCGGTTCGCCTCGCCATCGGCGCATCACGGGGCCGCGTCATTCGTCAGTTGCTCATTGAGAGCGCAGTACTGGCGCTTCTCGCGGCGGCGGCGGGATTACCGATGGCCTGGTGGGCGCTCCGCCTGGCGAGCAACCCGCTGCGCGTACCGATTCCCATCGATGGAACCGTCCTCGGTCTTACCCTTCTGACGACAGCCGTGACGACACTCGCCTTCGGCCTGGCGCCAGCGATGAGAGCGACCGCCCGGCAGCCTTCCGCCTCACTCGGGCCGGTCAGCGCGGGCAGCGACGCGGTCCCCACTCAGTCCCGGATGCGGCGCGTGCTCATCGTCGCCCAGGTGAGCCTGTCCCTTGCGCTGCTCGCGACGGCGTCGCAACTGGTGGACACATTGCAGTCGCAATCGCAATCGTTCTCCGGCGGTGCGCCGCCGGATCGGATCCTGGTAGCGCAGTTCGACCTCAGACCGTTGAAACGCCCGGCCGCTGACGTGGATGATTTCTATCGCCGGCTACTCGACGACGTGCGACACCTGCCGGGTGTGGAAGCTGCGGGACTGTCGCGCCACTCGTCGGTGTGGACATTCGGTCGGGCCGCCAGCGGCGGCTCGATCCGTGTGTGGGAGCCCGGCGATCGTGCGGACGATGGCAACGACACCATCGGCGGGATGATCGCGGGCGACCTGTTCCAGGCGCTTGGCTTGCGTCTGGCGGCCGGTCGCGTGTTCAAGGAATCGGAGGCCCAGGAACCGCCTCGCGTGGCGATCGTCAATCAGACTCTTGCCGCGCGCATGAAGGCGCCTGCGCTCGGCAGCGTTCTCCGGGTTGCGGCCAGCAACGGCGATTTCAGCGCCGCTCGCGAGGTCCAGATTGTCGGCATCGTGGAGCCGGCAGTGGATGCCGCATACGCAGAGGACGTTCAGACCGCGCCGCGGGTGTATCTGCCGTCGGCGCTCGAGCCAGAGCCCACGCTCGCGCTCTATATCCGTGCGCGCGCGAATGCGGTATCGCTGGCGCAGCCTCTCCGCGATCTGGTTGGCCGCATCGCGCCGCCCGTGCCAATCGGCCGCGTCGAGTCGTTCCAGGAACTCATCGAACGCTCCCTCGGGCCCCAGTTGTGGCTTGCGCGAGCCGCCGCGGTCCTTGGTCTCGTCGGTCTTCTTCTCGCCACCGTCGGCGTGTACGGCGTGTCGTCGTACATCGTGGCGATGCGCTCCCGCGAGCTTGCAATCCGTATCGCGATTGGCGCCGGCCCGAGGGCAATATTGAGCCTGATGCTTCGTGAGTGGATGCGCCTCGCCGGCTGCGGTGTGGTTCTCGGCGGCGGCATCGCGCTTGTGGCCAGCCGCGTGATCGAGTCCCACTACCATGGGGTGCGAGGGATACACCCCCAGATGTTCGCCGCGACCGTGGCACTGTTCACCGCGGCCATGCTGGCGGCGAGTACGCGCCCCGCGATTCGCGCTTCCCGCATCGATCCGGTCGAGAACCTCAAGAACGTTTAGGTAGCCCTCCCCCTTCACGGCCGTGAGCGGACCGCGTCGCAGTCGCGAGTGGAGCGCAGGTTGCTTTTGCGTCTGTGCCGACGACGTGTCGGCAATGGTCAGCGATCACGGACCCGGCGCGTCGGATTGCAGTGACGCGGTGAAGTCGCGGTACCAGGCCCGATCACCGCGGCCCGAGGGCCGCCTCGAGGGCTTCCATCCGCTGATTGAGATCGGTCCAGCGCGCCTGTTCGCTCGCGAGCTCGGACGCGATCGCCGCTTCGTCGGCGTTGGCGCGCTGCAGCACCGTTTGAGCGGTTGCCAGCTCCTCGGTGAATCTGATCTGCTGGTCCTTCAGTTCCGCCACCGATGGACCGTCCGCTGCTGGATTGCGGAGCGCGTCTTCAAGGATGCGGCTGTCCCGCCGCAGGCGATCGTAGTTGGTCTGCGCGCCGCTAAGCGTCACCCGCACTTCGTCCAGCCGCCGAATCAGGTTGTTGATGCGCTGTTCCTGGAGCTGGACGCGTCCGAGCGCCAGTTGGACGCGGGGTCCGGCCGCGGCCATCTGCTCCATCGCGGCCCGAAGGCCCCGGACCTCGAGGAGGAGCGCCGGCAGCACGTCCTGCGGCGGTCCCGCGGGTCGCGCCTGGTCCGCGTCCGCCGCGACCTCGGTGCCGACGGCCACTCCGGTGATCACGCCGAGCAGCGTGAGCGAAAGAACAACGATGCCGCGTCTCATGGCTCCTCCTGGACGGTGATGCCCACGCCTGGTACACGCATATATACATCGCGCCTGCAATTCTCGGCACGCTTGCTGCGCCGTTCCTCGCAACATGCGGTGACTGCGCGAACGGCTCCAGGCACGGCCCCGAACCGTGAGCGCTCCGTTCGGCAGAATCCGGCCTCGCGATGGGTTCTGCCGGAATGGCCTGGTCCGCCGACCGTCAGAGATCGGCGGCGAGGCGCGGACGACGAAGGTCCGCGACGACGTCACCGCAGGTCGTGATCGCCACGCTCGCGGCATGAAGCAATCTCTGAAAATGCTCCAAAATCTGGTCATGCGCACGACGACTCACGAAATGTGGGTGGCGCGCCTCTTGCGGCACCCGTGCCGCGAGTGGCTCACAGCCGCCACTCAGGAGTTCCGGCGCGAAAAGGATGACCACCACCACGACCGCACCGCGGGCGATCGACACCGGGACGAGACTGGCCGCGGACCGCACCCAGCTCGCCTACGAGCGCACGCTCATGGCGTGGGTTCGGACGGCAACGTCGCTCATCACGTTCGGCTTCACGATCTACAAGTTCTTCCAGTTCGAGGCGGGCCGAGGCGCGCCGGTGACGACGACTGGGGTCCTGACCCCGCGGCACTTCGCCATGATCATGATCGGCACGGGTCTGGCCGCCCTGTTCTTGAGCACGATCGAATATCGTCGCGACATGAAGCGGCTGCACGACGAATTCAACGTTCCCCAGCGCTCCGTTGCCGCGGTGGTCGCCGCGATCGTGTCGGTTCTCGGACTGCTCGCTTTCATCTCCGCCCTTTTCCGGGCCTGAGACGATTGGCGGTTTGGGCTCAGTGATGTCGGTGATCGCAGCGGCATACGGCCCGGGTCGGTGACGTGCTGTTCAACGAGAGCGTCATGAAGCAAGTGGCTCCCGGCGATGTCTCTCGACGACGTGACCTGGACGGTGGTCTCGCGAACGACGCGAACCGCATCGTCCGCGACTTCTACGAGCGGATGCCCTACCCGGCACCACTCACGCAGCTCGCCGAGGGCCGGGCCGGTGCGGCTGCTGCCGACCGGCGCCGCACGGCCTTCTACCGCATGTTCCCGACCGGGGATCTCCGCCCGGGCCTGCAGATCCTCATCGCCGGCTGTGGCACGTCGCAGGCGGCGCGGCATGCACTTCGCCATCCCGACGCGCACGTCACGGCCATCGACATCAGCACGACCAGCCTGCACCACACTCGAAACCTGCAGCAGCAGTATGGCCTCCGCAATCTCGCGCTGCACTGGCTGCCGATCGAGGAGGTCGGAGCGCTGGGACGACGGTTCGATCAGATTGTCTGTACCGGCGTGCTCCATCACCTGCCGGACCCCGACCTGGGCCTGCGTGCCCTGCGGGACGTACTCGCGCCTGAGGGGGCGCTGGAGCTGATGGTCTATGCGCCGTACGGCCGCGCCGGCATCTACATGATGCAGGACTACTGCCGGCGACTCGGCGTCACCGCGTCGGAGACCGACCTTCGTGAGCTCGCCGCCATTCTCCGCGAACTGCCGCCGGACCATCCGATTGCGGGCGTGCTGCGTCATGCGAAGGATTTCCAGCAGCCGGCGGCGATGGCGGACGCGCTCCTCCATCCACTCGATCGTGCCTACAGTGTTCCTGAGTTGTACGACTGGCTGGAACACTGTGGGATGAGGTTCGGCCGGTGGGTTGAGCAGGCGCCCTACCTGCCGCAGTGTGGACTGCCGGCGAAGAGCGCGCACGCAGCGCGCCTGGCGTCGCTCCCGACGGTCCAGCAGCATGCCGCGCTCGAGTTGTTCCGCGGCACGATGGTGACGCACAGCGCCATCGCCTACCGGGACGATCGCGTCGAGGCCGCCCAGCCGATCACGTTCGAGGGTGAGCGCTGGCGTGGCTACGTGCCCATCGCGCTCCCGTCGGTTGTCTGTGTGCGCGATGGCGTCCCGGCCGGAAGCGTGGCTGTCCTGATCAATCGGGCCCACAGGTTCACGGATCTGATCTGTACGGTTGACCAGTTCGAGGACCCCCTGCTCGGAGCCATCGACGGAACGCGAACGCTGGGCGGGATCCTGGCACTCCTGGGGATCGGGGAGAGCCGGGAGCGAGCGGCGCTAAGCTTTTTCGAGCGGCTGTGGCACTACGACCAGGTCGTGTTCAACGCGTCGGGTGTGGCGAGCGACACATCGCGCTGATTACCGCGTGTCGTGAGTCGCCGATCCCGTGATCGCAGGTTGCTCATATGATGCGGGGCGACGGAGTCGCCGGTGCACGGCACGGTCCCTGCTCGAACCGGACGACATGAGGAGCACTATGGCATCCGAAACACTCGCGCCAGCCCAGGCACCCGCGGGCATGGTCTCGATCCCTGGCGGCACGTTCCGCATGGGGTCCGATCGGTTCTACGCTGAAGAACGTCCGGTCCACGAGGCGACCGTCGACGCCTTTTTGATCGACGCCTGCGAGGTGACCAACGATCAGTTCGCGCAATTCGCGAACGAGACCGGCTACGTCACCGTGTCCGAACGCGCACCCCGCGCCGAGGATTTCCCGGGTGCGCCGCCGGAGAACCTGGTTCCAGGTTCGATGGTCTTCCGGAAGCGGAGCGGCCCGGTCGACCTGCGCAACTACGTCAACTGGTGGGCATGGGTACCGGGCGCGAACTGGCGCCACCCCAAAGGCCCCGGGACCTCCCTCGAAGGGCTCGGCCAGCATCCCGTCGTCCACGTCGCATACGAAGACGTCGAAGCCTACGTACAGTGGGCGAAGAAGGATCTGCCGACCGAGGCGGAGTGGGAGTTCGCGGCACGTGGTGGTCTGAACGGTGCGACGTTCACGTGGGGGGAAGAGGAATTTCCCGACGGCAAGGCGATGGCGAACTCCTGGCAAGGCGAGTTCCCGTGGCAGAACCTGCTCACCGACGGTCACGAAGGGACCTCCCCGGTCGCCTCGTTTCCACCAAACGGGTACGGCCTCTACGACATGGCCGGCAACGTCTGGGAGTGGACGAGTGACTGGTACGAACCGAGAGGTGCGAACCCGACGGTCAAGTCCTGCTGCATGGGATCGGTGAACCCGCGCGTGACCTCACCAGCCAAGAGCTACGATCCGCGCCAGCCGCAGTTCCGGATTCCGCGCCGGGTCGTCAAGGGCGGTTCGCACCTGTGCGCACCCAACTACTGCTTCCGATACCGCCCCGCGGCGCGGCAGCCGCAGATGATCGACAGCGGCATGGCCCACGTGGGGTTCCGCTGCGTCATCAGGCCAGGGCGTTCTTCCTGACAACGGAGGAAGGCACCAGTCACCAGTAGCCAGTCACCAGTAGCGAGTAGCCAGTCACCCGTGCCAGTTCCCAGTCGCCAGTCCGGCTGACTGGAAACTGGAGACTGGAGACTGGAGATTGGCAACTACACCTTCGTAGCACGTCCGTCAGCCCAACTCATCAGCGGCATGGCCCGGAGGAGTAACGTCCGCCGCCTCAGCCGCGAAAGCGTGCCATACTATTCGTAGCTTCCCCAGCTGCAGGGGGAGTAGTTTATGTGGCCTGGATACGATCCCAACACGTGGCGGGACCTCTCAACCATGCGCCAATTGGTGGCGCTTCGCTTCCAGACGCCGACCAGGGAATGGCCGGTGCTCTATATCGAGGAGCAGGACGTGCTTCTCGTCATCCGTGAATGGCCGGATGGCTCGCTCACCGCTTACACCATCTCCAGAAGTGATCTCGAATCGACCAAGTCGCGGGGCGGCGACCGCGAATCCGGCGGCTGACAACGGGGTGCCAGCGGTGACTGCAGGTCGTGATCGTTCCTGACCCCGTACGGTCAAGTCGGTCTCGCGATCGGCTGATTCAGGCCACTTTTTAGCTGACCGCATCCTCGTTCGCCACCCTCGCGGTCGGCGTGTGCCTTGCTCCTCGGCAGGCGAATGGCTCCCGCGAATGCGATCCAACCGGCGCGCCATTGGCGCCTGGTGATAACGCGACTGCCGTCGCTTCTCCCCATCATCCTGCTGCTCTCCCTCTACGCGCCGGTCAGCGCGCAGACGCCATCACCTGTCGATGGCGGCTGGCCGCGGGACACGACGACGCCGAGCGGCGCGCGCCTCATCATCTATCAACCACGAATTGCGACTCGGATCGGGCAAAGCGATCTCGTCGCATATGCGGCGGCGTCGTCTACGCCCAGCGGCGTGCAGAAAGCGGCCGGCGCCGGCGGTGAAATTGACCCGAACTGCGGGACACGAGCGACGGAAAACGCGGCAACAGAAGCAAAGGAACAATGATGGCGACAAAGCAACCAAACATTCTGATTCTCTGGGGCGACGACATCGGCTACTGGAACATCAGCCACTACAGCAAGGGCATGATGGGATACCAGACGCCCAACATCGACCGCGTCGCCAGGGAAGGCGCCACGTTCACCGACTGGTACGGGCAGCAGAGCTGCACCGCCGGCCGCGCCGCGTTCATCACCGGCCAGAATCCGATCCGCACCGGCCTCACCAAGGTGGGTATGCCGGGCGCCACAGTCGGGCTGCAGAAGGAAGACCCGACGATCGCCGAACTGCTCAAGCCGCTCGGCTACGCCACCGGCCAGTTTGGGAAGAACCATCTCGGCGACCGCGACGAATACCTGCCGACGATGCATGGTTTCGACGAATTCTTCGGCAACCTCTACCACCTCAATGCCGAAGAAGAACCGGAGCTGCCGGACTACCCGAAGGACCCCGCGTTCAAGAAGCAGTTTGGCCCGCGCGGCGTGCTTCACTGCGTCGCCGATGGCAAGGGCGGGCAGACGATCAAGGACACCGGTCCGCTGACGAAAAAGCGCATGGAAACGGTCGATGAAGAGATCACCGCCGGCGCGCTTGGCTGGATGGAGAAACAGGTCAAGGCCGACACGCCCTTCTTCCTCTGGTACAACGCGACCGCCATGCACTTCCGGACCCATCTCGCCGACAAGAACCGAGGCAAGAGCGGGCAGGACGATTACTCCGACCGCATGGTCACGCACGACGAACAGATCGGCGAGATGCTGAACAAGCTCGACGAGCTCGGCATCGCCGACAACACCATCGTGATGTACTCCACCGACAACGGCCCCGAGAACGACACCTGGCCGGACGGCGGCAATACGCCGTTTCGCGGAATGAAGGACACCAACTGGGAAGGCGGCTGGCGGGTTCCGTGTTTTCTGCGCTGGCCGAATCAGATCAAGGCGGATTCGGTCTTCAACGGAATCTGCTCTCACCAGGACATGCTGCCGACCCTGCTCGCCGCGGCCGGTGAGCCCGACATCAAGGAGAAACTTCTCAACGGCTACAAGGTCGGTACGACGACGTTCAAGGTGCACATCGACGGCCACAACCTGCTGCCGTATGTGACCGGCGCGGCCAAGGAGAGCCCGAGGACGTCGTTCTTCTACATGAGCGACGACGGCGATGTCGTCGCCGTGCGCATCGGCGACTGGAAGATGACGCTGGCAGAACAGCGCGCATTCACCATGTCCGCCTGGGCGGAGCCGTTCGTCAAACTCCGCCTCCCTCACATCACCAGTCTTCGTCGCGATCCATTCGAACGGGCGGTGCAGAACTCGAACACGTACTGGGACTTCATGGTCGATCATGCGCCTCAGCTATACCTCATGCAAGGACTGGTGGCGTCGGAGATCGAGGACTTCATCAAGTTCCCGCCCCGACAGAAGCCGGCCTCCTTCAACCTGGACGATGTGATGCGCCAGGTGCAGGGCCACAAGTAACGTCGCGGGGTGTCTATTCCCGGCGGACGATGTGTCCGCCGGGAACCGTTCAACCTATTCAAAGCTGCGCTGGCGGGCGCATCGTCGCCAATGAACACGTAAAGCACGAGCCTCATGACCCAGAAGACCTCAGTCCCGCGCCAGACGTCCGCCGTGCAAAAGCTCTTCGCCTGTCTCGACTACCTCCTGGGGGTGGACCGGCTGCTGATCCTGCTCGCGAGTCTCGGCAGCAGAATCGATCTCTGAGGTCCGCCCGCCAGGAAGTTCTTCGCGCGGCTCACGAGCCTGTGATGTACGATTCGCGGTGACCGTCCAGCGGAGAAGCCATGATGAAGCGCGCGACGCCACCCGTCGGCACATCGCCAAAGCACAGTCCCTCCATTACCGCCGTGCCGTTCGGCGTCGGCCCGCCGATGCTGCGGCTTTCGGGACGCGATCGGGAGCACCTCGCGACCATTGCCACACCGATGCGGGTCGATACCGGTACCGTCCTGTTCCGTCGTGGGGAAGAGGCGCATTCGCTGTACAGCGTCGTGTTCGGAACGATGTGCACGTATCGGGAAGGGTCGGACGGAAGCCGGCGGGTGCTCGCGTTTCTCTTCGCCGGGGATCTGACCGGGCTGGCGCGCCGCGGCGTCTATGTGAACACCGTGAAGGCGATCACGCCGGCGTCGCTGTTTCGCTTCCCAATGGAGACGCTGACCGCGCTCCTCACCCGCGACGCCGGGCTGCAGTTCCGGTTTCTGTGCAAGACCACCCACTTCCTGCGGGAAACGCAGCGGCAGGCGATCATGATTACGCGGCAGGATCCGGTCGAGCGCGTCGCCATGTTCCTCTCGCAGCTCGAGGAGGCCCAGGCAGACAGTCCCACGAGCGGTCACGCGATCCTGCTGCCGATGACGCGGCAGGACATCGCCGACTACCTGAATCTTCCGGTCAAGGCGATCACGCCCGCGCTCGCCGCACTGGAGCATCGGCACATGATCAAGCGCAAGGCTGATGGCTCGGTCGTCGTGGTCGATCGGCGCCGCTTCGACGCGCTGGTGGAAGGCTGAGACCCCGCCCTGCCCTTCCGCGCCTGGCTTCGCGCCGTGTGGCTTCCGCCGTCAGGTTGAAGAACGTTCAGACGGAGCTGAGTCGGGCGACGATCCCCTCCGCGATTTGGGAGGTCAGGTAGGTCCGGCCCTCGATGACCTCCTGGATGGCGGTGTGCAGTTCCTCGGTGGCCGAATGCTTCAGCAGATATGCGGAGCCACCCGCGTGGAAGGCTTCGAAGGCGAGCGCGTTGTCGCCGTCCATGGTCAGAAAAACGAACTTGGTGTCGACGCCCGCGGCCTTGAGCCGGCGCAGCGCCTGGAGGCCGCTCGCAGCCGGCATGTTCATGTCCGCGACGACGACGTCGGGGCGGAGCCTGATCGCCGCTTCAATCAGCTTCTCTCCGTCCCCTACGCTGGCGAGGATCTCGTAATCGCGGTGCAGCAACTTGCCGAGCGCTTCGACGATGACGGCCGAGTCATCGGCGAGGATGAGCGTGGTGCGGCGCATCGCTCTATGCTACAGGAGCCAGCACACTAGCGCATCGTCGCGGTGTCGATGGGCGACCCACCCGGGGTACGCGGCGGTCGCGTCAACCGACAGCTCTGACGACTGGAGGCTTGGCGAGGACATCCGGCGGTGCTGTGAACGGCGCGGTGGCGAGATTGGTGATCGTCTCAACCGCGGCGGCGTGGCGCACTCGTGCTTCGATACTCGTGCCGTGTCCCGGCGAGGAGGTAACCGTCAGCGTCCCGCCGACGGCACGCACCCTTTCGCGCATGCTGACCAGACCCAGCCCGGCGGCCTGACGTTTCGCGACCGGGTCGAAACCACAGCCCGCGTCAACCACCCGCAACACGACATCCTGGTCGATACGCTCCAGCGTGACGAACGCCTCGGTCGACGCACTGTGCCGGACGGCATTACTGACCGCCTCCTCGAGAATGCGGAACAGGCAGAGAGCAAGATCCGGGGGCAGGTCGGCAGGAACCTCGCGGTCGATAAAGTGCACCCGCACGCCGTGGCGCGAGATGTCGCGGCAATGCCCGCGCATGGTAATCACAACGCCCAGCGCCTCGAGCTTCGATGGATGCAGCCGGTGCGAGATGCCGTGCACGTCGCTCGCGATCTCGGTTGTCCGTCGCCACAGATCGTGCAGCGTTGCCGAGAGAGCGTCGGGCGGATGCATGTCGAGCTGCTGCAACTCGATCGCGAGCAGCGCCAGCTGCTGGCTCAGGTGATCGTGCAGCTCCCGCGCGATGCGCCGGCGCTCCTCTTCCTGCGCGACGATCAGCCGTCGGCTGAGGTCGGCCAGCCGCGCCTCGGCTTCCTTGTGTTCGGTGATGTCGAGGCACCCGCCGACGAAGCCGTGGAACGCGCCGTCGGTGCCATAACGCGGGCTGCCGCTCGAGAGCAGCCATCGGTACTCTCCATCGTAGCGACGCACGCGGTACTCCATGGTGAACGCCTCGCGCGCCTCGGCTGCCCGCGAGTACGCCTCGATCGAGGCGGCGCGATCGTCGGGATGGACATTCCCGATCCAGTCCCCGGCGAGTTCCTCCTCGAGTGACCGGCCGGTGAACGTCAGCCACTGCTTGTTGAAGTAGCTGCACTTCTGATCCAGCTCGGACATCCAGATCACGAGCGGCAGACCGTCAGCCAGCCGGCGGAAGCGGTCCTCACTCTCGCGCAGCGCAATCTCGTTGCGTTTGCGCTCGGTAATGTCGCGATGGGTCACGACCGCACCGCCTTCAGGCCGGCGCAGGACTGCGGCACTCATGACGAACCACCGCTCCTGTCCAGACGCCTCGCAGCAGTACTCGTGCTCTCCGGCCTGCTGCTCTCCTCGGCAGGCGGCTTCGATGCCCGCCAGTGTCTCGGCAGAGGTGGGATGTCCCCCATGCGGCGCCGTCAGGCAGGCGTCGAGGTAGTTGGTCCCGGGTGACAGCTCTCCCTCGGACGAAATTCCCTGAGAGCGCTCGAACTGGGTCCAGGCGTCGTTGACCGAGATGATGACCCCGGATGAGTCGAGCACGGCAATCCTCGCTGGCAGTGACGACAGGATGGCGCCCTTCAAGCGGTCGCTCTCCTCGCGCGCGCCATCGGCCTTCATCCGTTGCAGCACGCCGGCAAACGTATCGGAAATCATGCGCAACTGACCCAGCCGCTCGCCAGACCAGCTTCTCGCGTTGCGAAACGATCCCCAGAAGAGCGCACCGAGAACGGCGCCGCCGACCTGCAGCGGTGTCGCCGCGGCCGAAAACCCGCCCCCGGCCTGCGCCACCCGCGCCCGGAGGCTCGGCGGCAGTTCGTCGACGCTCGCGAACATGGCAGGTTCGCCGCATTCCAGCCTGAGCGAGCTCCACGCCGCATCGGTCGCGCTGTCGTCAGGGTTCCACAACCAGACGTGATCGACGCGCATTGCGTCCGCCGCCTGGACCAGCGCGGCATCGATGGCCGAACCGATACGATCGGCCCCGACGCGGGCGAACGTCAGCGTGATGTCCGACAGCAGCCTCTCGAAGCGAAGCCGGCGGTCGAGAGACCGCTGGAGACGCTGGCGCTTCACCGCGAGCGTGACGAGCCCAAGGACGAGTACGGTCTGGACGACGAAGATCGATGTGAGGAGGGCGACGCTGAAGGCCGGGCGCGGGGAAGGGCCTGATTGCCCAGCCGGCGGGATTATTTTATCCGCGGGCCCGAGCTCCTGGCGGGTGGCAGCCTCGACAGGCGACCAGAACAGGACGATCAGTACGCACGAACCGAGCGTACGCGACACCGCGACAATGGCGCGACGGGTGGGACTCATGGTGATGACCGCCGGGACGGTGGTCCCGACGCTGCCCCGCAGTCGGCGTTTTCGCGACCGCAAACTCTGCCTGCCAATGTGCGCGCGTGCGATCGCTGACGGCTATTGAGCATCTGTGCACTTTCGAAGGACCGGAACGACAACGCTTGAGCAGCCGAGTCTACTTGCCGAAGCTTAGCCACGTAAACTGGCAAGAATACCAGCCGGCTGGGAGCCGGCGGGCCCGTGGACGGCAGGCCGTCAGACGATATGCTGCCGGATCGCGAACTGGATGAGCTCGGCATTGGTCTTGATCTTGAGCTGCTCCATCATCCGGTATTTATGGAACGCGACAGTGCGGGGGGCGACATTCAGCAGCACCGCCACTTCCTTCATGGACTTCCCCTCGGCCAGCAGTTGCAGCACTTCACGCTGGCGGGTGGTGAGGTGACTGGCGGGTTTCTCATGATCCGCCGCGTGCATCAGCGAGCCGAGCATCCCTTCGGTGACGAGCGGCGTCACGTAAGAGCGATGCTTCATCGCCTCGCGAATCGCCACCAGTAGCTCCGATCCGGCGGACCGCTTCAACAGATAGGCGGAGCCGCCGGCGCGAAAGGCCTCGGCGGCGAGGTCCGGATCCTCGTTCATCGTGACGAACACCAGCTTGATCGACGCATCGAACTGCTTGATTTGCCGGCCGGCGTCGAGGCCGTTGAGGAGTGGCATGGCGACGTCGAGGACGACGACGTCGGGGCGATGCTCGCGGACGGCCGACACCAGCGCGCGCCCGTCGGCTGCCTTCGCCACAATGTCGCACTCGGGCGCCAGCAGCTTCTCGAAGGCTTCGACGAGCATCGTGTGGTCGTCCGCGATGATGATCCGCGGCTTGCTCATGAAGTTGGAGGACAGCATACACAACAATGCGTCGAGCGCCCAAGAGGCAACGAGCGATTTACAGGGTATTTACCACCCGCTGAGATGGTCGTGCCGTTACGATCGTGTCGGCAGACGAAAGAGGAAGCTGTTGTCCTGATTGTCGGGGGTGCTCTCATACCAGACGGATCCGCCCATCAAATCGGCGAATTCCCAGGCGACGGCGAGTCCGACATCGCCGGGCTCCTGCGCTCCCGGCTGCGATCCGGCAGGCGTGGTTGCCTGGAACGCACGTTCCTGCTCGGCCATGGTCAAACCGCCCCCGAATCTGAGACTGCAGATTACCTGGTCCGGCTCAGCACTAATCTCGATGCGGATTGTTGCGCGCCGGTTCGATCGCGCGATGGTGTACGCCAGCAGGTTGTCGACGATAACCGCAACCGCGACGCGGTCGGCCCAGGCCGGGGGGACCTCCCCGATGGTCCGGACCGCTAGCCCAATACCTTTCATCTCGGCGGTGGGCCGGTGGTAATGCACCGCGCGCTCCATCAGGAGCGGAACGTTCACGAATTCTGGCTTGAGCGGAAAGTCTGGCGGCGATGAGACCTGCAGCAGCCGCCCAATCGTGTGATGCATCAGCACCGTGGCATGGTCGATCGCCTCGAGCCAGGTCGCCACCTCCGGTTCGGGATGAGGCAGCGCGTTCCGCAGCATGGCGGTCGTCGCCGACATCACCGAGGCGTAGTTATTGAGTGTATGTGCGACCGATCCGACAATGTGCGGATCGAACGCGGGTATCTGATCCAGTTCGGCCAGCGCGCGATCGAGATCCTCCCGCGCCTGCTCGATCGAGGTAACAGCTCGCGTTCTTGCATCCATCGCCTTCTCCTTCGCGAATGTTCAGTCGGTGCGCTCCCCCGTTCATCCCATGCATACATGAGGAGTATGCCCGGCGGTGGAATGTTGCCAGTCGTGCCTCGGTAATGTCTCAGTCCTGACACTGGTACTTTACGGAGTAGACATACGTGCCCGGCACGTCTAAGGTCGTCAGAAGGGTGGAGTCATGATTGCTGGCCCTGCGGATGTTGGCGTGCGGGCGAGCGACGCGGTGGATGCCGGCAGCCACGCCACGCTTCGCGCGCGGGTCCTGCTTGCCGACGATCACCAGTTGATGCTCGACCGTCTCTCCGCGCTCCTCGCGGGCGAATTCACCGTCGTCGGGACCGTTCCTGACGGCCACGCGCTTATCCATGCTGCGGGCGCGCTTCGCCCTGATGTCCTCGTCGTCGATATCTCGATGCCTCGGATGAACGGGCTCGAAGCCGCGGCACGAATACGGCAGACCGGCTCCACCGTCCCGGTGGTCTGCTTGACCGCGCATGAGGAACCGGAGTTCCTGGCGGCGGCGCTCGGCGCCGGCGCGCTTGGATATGTCACGAAGGCGTCGGTTGCGCACGATCTCGTCCCCGCCATCAGGGCCGCACTCGCTGGCCAGCAGTTCATCTCCGCGTCCATGAAGACCGCCGACTGAGCGACCGCCGCACGGGCAGCCGTTGCCCAGACGGCGTCGTCGAGCCGGCAAGGCCGCCCTGGCCCCCTGTCAGAATGCCCAGCCAGTTCCCTCACTCTTGGCAGTTCTCCGCGTCTCGCGCGCGACTTACCGTGACGGACGGTCGTCGCGCGGACCGGGAGGGTCCTATGGCTGAATTTCCACGATCGACTGGCTTCACGGTACGGTCGCACCTGTCACGCCTCGAGATCGTCGAGTTGATCGTGCAGTTCATGAGCGCGCACGCTGGCGAGCCGGTCCAGATGGCGCAGTTGTGCGACGCCACAGGGGTCAGCGAGCGCAGCGTCCGCAACGCGTGCCATGCGGTGTGCGGCATGAGCCCGAAGCGGTTTCTGATGCGTCAGCGGATGGAAGCGGTGCGACAGGCGCTCGTCAGCGCGGGCCCCGGCCGGTCGACCGTGACCCGGATTGCGACGGACCATGGCTTCTTTGAGCTTGGCCGCTTCGCCGCCACATATACCGCGTTGTTCGGCGAGCGCCCGTCGGAGACGCTGCGCTCGTCCGCCATGGCGTCGAAGAAGCCCGCTGCCTAGCGCTGTCACTCAGTCCCCCTTCGTCTTGTCCTTCTGCTCGCGGATCGTCCCGGTACATCTACAGCTGCAGCTGCCGTGTTTCACGGCTCCTTTCAAGGAAGCCTTCGTACGGTACGCAGGAGCGGCTGTGCCAGCTATGCAGTTTCGGCACGCGCGCGGAGCATCCAGCGGTTCCGGTCGCCTGAGAATGACGTATGGCCAGCGCTGGAGCAGTCAGGCCGACGCGGCGGCTGGACGTTCGGGCAGGTCAACTTGTGCGGTGAGCACCGTTCCACCTCCAGGCCGCGACTGCACGACCAGTTCTCCGCCAATCATGTGGAGCCGCTCGCGCATGCTGGCAAGACCCAGCCCTCCGGAGCCTTCGTTGTAGTCGAAGCCCTTGCCAGCATCCTGGATCCGGAGACGCAGGAATGAGGCGTCGAGCGACAGGATGACATCGATGTGCGCTGCGCGGCTATGCTGACCGGCGTTGTGGAGCGCTTCCTGCGCGACGCGGTACAGGCAGAACGCGATGTCGGGTGGGACGGGACGGGCGAGAGCGTTGCTCTTGAACGTCACCGGGATGCCCAGATTCTTCTGGACACCTGAACAGAGTTCGTGGAGCGCTGCCCGCAGCCCCAGGTGCTGCAGCCTGGACGAGTGCAAAGCATGGGACAAATCGCGCAGATCAGTGGCCAGTTCGTCGGTCTTCTTCAGCACACTTCGAAATGAGCTGTTGACGCTCCCCTGCTGCGTCGCCCGGCTCTCCCGCGCCAGCATGCCGAGCTCGATCCTGAGTGCCGCAACCCGCTGACCGAAGTCATCGTGCAGCTCGCGCGCGATATGCTTCCGCTCCTCGTCTCGCGCGGTAATGAGGCGGCCGCTCAGGTCACGAAGCTGGCTTTCAGAACTCGTCAGCCTGCGGGTCTGCCGCACGAGCGTGAAGATGAGTGCAGCCTGGAACAGCAGCACGGCCAGACACGCGAGGAGATAGCCGCGATACAGGTCCCACAGGGATGCTGTGCGATACAGCACGGTGCTGCCCGCCGGCAGGCGGGCCTCGCTGATCCTCCACCGCAACAGCTGGCGCGCGTCGAACATGTAGTGATTCGGGTTCAACTCCTGAATCGGCATCTTCGCAGGCGATTCACCGTTGAGGATGCGTTCTGCCATTCGAGCCGCCGCAACGCCCGACGCGGAGAGGTCGTACAGCGCGCCTCCGACGATGCCTTGGCCGAGGTGATCGTCGTTGGTCCCATACACGGGGACGTTCGCAGCGTCGCATATCAGGCGGAGCGCTTCCTCGGGGAGGTAGTACCGCCCGTCCGCGTCGGAGTAGAACAACGGGGAGAACAGGACGACGCTGTGGGGCGCCAGCTTCTTCAGGCGCGCCAGGAGCTCGGACATGCGCAGGCCCGCCAGGTAAGTGATCGCGACCCGATTCGCGTACGGCTCGAACGCCGACCTCGCCTCGGCAGCCCACGCCTTTTCGCGGGCCGACCCTCCGACCGGGACGACAATCTCCCTCGTGTCCGGCTGGAGCCTGAGGATCGCGTCGACGCTGTCGCCGTAGTTGCGCCGCACGGCGACGCCGGTGATATTGGATCGCAGCGCGAGGTTGCGTACCAGGTCGACGTTCACCGAGGTGAAGAGGATGGGCACGCCGGGAAAGAGCTCCTCACCCTTGTTGAGCAGGAACTCGAACGTCAACGAACTGATGACCACAATGAGGTCGATCCGGCGTCCCGAGTACTTGACGTGCAGGTATTCCACCAGGCCGACGAGCCGCTGTTCTTCTGAAAACCGCAGCAGGTCGAGATACTCGGAGTAGTACTCGATGTCGTAAGGCGAACCCGCCTGGAGTGTCGTCCGCAAGGCGCGATCGAGGCTCAAGTAACTGGCCATCTCCTGTTCGTGGGGGTAAATCAGGAGAACACTTTTGGCGTGAGGCTCGGCCGCGAAAACCGCGCCGGAATGAAGCACAGCTGCACCGAGCAGCAGCAATGCAATCGCCAGGCTCCGCCCGCGCGCCGCCTCACGCAACGCCCGCACACCTGCTCGGCGGGTTTCCACGGCGCGACTCTAGCACCGGAATATCGTGTCGGCGACGCTTTTTCGGCATGACGCCAGGACGCCGAGCACCTAGACCCGTCGCCGGCCTCTCCCTAACGTCCGATCCTCTGGTAGTTCATGTTCGTTGTCGTCACCTGGATGAAAAGGCTTCGGCAGTGAAAAACGCCGCACCACGACTCTACGGAAGGCACGTCCGTGGTGCCTATGCAGTTTCGGCATCGTGGACGCCTGGATTCCGCGAGTGGAGTCTTTCCAGGTGATTGGAAGGAGCTGACGTGATCGCGACCTACGGTTCAACGACGTCGGCGAGTCGCGGCCTTCAGCGCCGCCCCACCCATGAGCGCTAGCGGGGCTTGCGACGGGCGATTGAGAATCCGACGATGTCGAACGAGGGATTGGTGATCTGGGAGGCACCCGAAGACACCCAGCACTTCGCGGCGGTGACGAAAAGAGTCGCGTTCTTCGTCGAAGACAGCAGGCGGAGATCCATCAGCCTGACGCTGAGACCCCACGTGTATCCGACCCGCATCTCGTACGTGCCCGACCCTGTCGGCACGCGGAGCAGCAGCACACCCGGCGGACCGAACATCTGCACCGGGCCGATGTCGACGAGGCTGATATGCGATCCGAGCAGCCCGTACGAACGATATGAGGTGGTTGGTGTCGTCCACAGTCCATCGAGATGCACCCGCGTGAAAAACGAGGTGTGCGTTGGATGCTCCTGCGTGCGCCGGGCTGCATCGCGTTCGACGCGTATCGCCTGCGCGGCGGGGTCGGAGGTGAGCTCGGCGAGCAGATGGCACCCCGCGGACAGGCTGTCGTCGAGCGGCTCGCTCTCGCCGCTCTCGAACCGGTCGCAGTACGCTGGCAACCACTCCGGCGTCGACGGGGCGGCGTGGCGCCGGACGATCTTGCCGTTCAGATCGTGGGCGAGACGGTTGATCGATCGATCGCCGGAACGCTTCCACGACTGCATGGCTTCGAGCCAGCGTCGCAATTCGGCATCCTGAGCGGGCGTGATGTCGTCGAAAATAGGGTCGCCGGGGATGGGGACGGGCAGGAGGGCAAGCGGAGGGTCGGGTGTCTGCGCCCGGGCTGACGAAACGCTCGCGATGAGCCATGCGACGGCAACCACGGCCGTCAACGATCTGCGCATCGGGGGCCCTCCAATGCGAACAGGCTGAAGGGTTCAATCCCTTCCGTTAGTGGCCTGAATCATGCCACAAATGCACGATTCCGGGTGCATATCGTATGCCTCCGTGGAGCTCCGCACTTGAGTCTGTCGGCTTTGTGCGGGTGGATGTTTTTCAGACGCGTCCGACGTGGTTACCTGACGCAAAAACCGCTGGTACGCCGCCGCGTGTCGGCGGGTTGCTACCGGGAGTGAACGGTGGAGTGCTCGTGGCAGATTTGGTGGAAGATTTGGTGCTCGGTCTGGTCACGAGGGGACATGACCGAATAGCCACACCAGATATCCACCGAATGCGTCCGGGTGAGCTCGTCGCAGAGGTGCTCGAACTGAACCGCCGCGGTGCCGAGGCCAGACCGCCACAGCGTCATCGAGCATTCGCCGCAAGCGGCGACGCGACGGTGCGGGTTTCTGGCCGCCCGGGCGGTCGCGGCAATGAGCGACGTGGTGGCGTCGCGGAATCGCGCTTCGTCGGGCCAGCCGTTCACGATGGTGAGCGCGAGCATGTCGGCGACATCGACGAGGACGAGACGTCCCTCCGCTATCGCGACGTCCACGTCCACGCCGAGCGCTCGCAGCCGAGCGGGAATTGCGATCTGCCGTGAAGCCTCGGTGATGACGATGGCTCCGCCCCCGTTCTCCAGGGCCTCCCCGGCAACCCGAACGTAGCCCTCGAGCAGCAATGCCTCGTTCGAGAAGAACGCCGCCTCGTGGCGCCGCGTCCCGGGGGAAGTCTCGGTTCGTATACTGTCGGCCACCGGGCAAATGAATCTGCTGCTGATGAAACGCTTCCCGTCGAGCAGGGCTTCGATTGCGGGCCGCAGGTCCACGCCCGCGTCAGTTTTGACGACGTAGCCGAAGGCGCCGGTATCGAGCGCGACGTCCAGGATGTCGCGGGAAGCGTGCGCAGTGAGGAACAGGATTCTCGTCGCTGGCGCGAATGACAGAATTCGCCGCGCAACCTCGATTCCGCTGAGTGACGGAAGGCCGATGTCGAGCACGATCAGATCCGGCGCGAGCCGCTCCGCCGCCTCGACTGCCTGCAGCCCATCGGCAACTTCGCCAATCACTTCGCACCGGGCGTTCCGGCGAACGGCCGATGCGACATGACGCCGCCACGGCTCGTGGTCGTCGACGAGCAGCACACGAGACTTCATCGATGGGCTCGGGCCATGGACGTCGACGATGGGATCGCGGAGGCTGCCGGACGTCTGGGTTTTTGGGTTCATCGAGTCGACGCGGTCATCCATGCAAGCTCAACACCAGCGCATCATCTGCGGGAACAGCACTCATGTCTACTAGAACGTGCCCCAAATACTACCTTGGGGCACTGGCCCCCTGCCTGGTTCGCCCCACCCTCGCTCAAGCGGGCGGTGAGAGCAGTGACGGAATCTCGAATGACAACTTCGGGCGACGTGACCGTTCACCCATGAGAGATCCTGCCGCCAATCGCCAGGGCACGCCTGCAAGCGCCGCTCACGGCGGTACCGGCGCCACCTCGACGGTGTCACTTCCCTTCGTCGGCGATGGAAGCCAGAGCCGTGCCGACAGCGGGCTTTCCGGATAGCCGCCTCGGGTGTGCGGCCCCGCCCGGCGGCCGGACGGCAGTCACCCCGCGACCAGAGCCTCTAACCACATCCGGGCTGGCCGACCGGCGCACTCACAATCTGCGGTGAGCCGCTACAATCTGCTGACCTGTTTCCCCGCGACGCGATGTTTTTGCCTGTGTTTCTACACTTCCCCAGGTCGCCGGCGGCGCAAGCTGCGGCTCGCTTATTGCGGATGAGTCCTGAAACACCGACCTGCGAGGTTCGTGAGCGACATACATGACAATCGGTGTCACGCCCCGTGACGGTACGCCTCAACTCAGATCGGTGGGTGGTTCTGCAGCCAATGCGGTGCACGCTGCCTCGATTGCGTGCCGACTTGGCGCGGCGCTGATGGCGGCGTTATACGTCGCCCTCCTGCCGGCCGTCGCCGTCGGCACGCCTGCCGATCCCCTCGACGGCTTGATCGTCCGTGAGATCAGGGTGATCGGGCTGAGCGACCTCCCGCCGGCTGCGGTGACCCGGCACCTGGCGTCCAAGGTGGGTTCCCCGTTTCGCCGCGCAAACGTGGCAATCGACACGCGGCGACTCGACGAGCTCCGCCTGTTCAGCACCGTCAGGGTCGAACCGTCGCTCGACGGCGGCGACGTCGTGATCGACGTCAAGGTGAAGCAGACGCTGCGCATCCTGCCGACCATCGCACTCCGCGTCACCGACGCGAACGGGCTCAGCGCCGGGGCCGGCATGCGCAGTATCAACCTGTTCGGTCGTGGCGCGCAGGCCGGTGTCTCGGCGCTTTTCGGTGGCGAAACCGCGGTCGGCACCGCGATCGATACGACCACGATCACGCCGGGCACATGGGCCGTTCACACCGCGCTCAATTACACGAGCCGTGAGAATACGCTGTACGATTATCACGAGGGCGCGACGTACGGAGAGTTGCGCCCGTCGCGGAACTTCAGCCACGGAATCCGCCTCGGTGGAGTGGCCAGCCTCCTGATCGACGACACCGGGACCTCGGATGTGTCGCTCTCGCCCGACGGCACCGACGTGATGCCCACGTTCGGAACGTTCGTCACGCTCGATACACTCGATTCCTCGACCAACCCGCGCAACGGCACCTGGGCCGAGGGGGAGATCGACTACGCCATCGGGGACGCGCGATCCTGGACATTCATCGCCGACGGCCGCCGGTTCCAGTACCTGTCGGCACGCCACGGCGTGGCCGCGTTCGCGCTCGCCTCGTTCCAGACCGGCGAGGTCGGCGAGACCCTGCCGGAGTACCTGCAGTTCGCGCTCGGCGGCGCCAACACCGTCCGCGGCTGGAGCCTCGGTTCGCGCACCGGGCGCAATCAGTTCATCGGCACGGCGGAGTACACGTTCGTCGCCAGGCAGGTTGCGCCGTTTTCGATCTTTGGATTCAACGCGTACGGTGGACTGCAGCTCGTCGCGTTTGCCGATACCGGGCTGGCGTGGAACCACAGCGCCGACCGCCAGTCGGCGATCACTGGCTACGGTGCCGGCCTCCGGGTCCTCGTTCCCTTCGTCGATCTCGTGCGCATCGATGTCGCCTGGGGTGAGCCAGGCCAGGGGGCCGCGGCTTATTTCGGGATCTCACTCAAGGCCGCGCGCCAGCGGCAGCGGGTCCGCTGAGCATTGGGACTGATGACGGCGCCCGGCGCCATCCGGTCGGCACGCCTCGTCCTGCTCGCCGCGCTGGTGCTCGTCACGTTCGTGTCCGGTGCCGGGACTGCGAAAGCGGCTGGCAGGAACGACATCGTCGTGATGATCAACGGCGACCGGATGACCGGCAGCATCCTGAGCCTGACGCGAGGACGTCTCCAGCTCAAGACCGACAACATCGGCACCATCGACATCGAGTGGGACAAGATCGCCACCGTCGAGTCTCTCGATCGCTTCACCATCATCACCATCGACGGACGCCGCCTGGTCGGCAGCCTGCGGCCGGGCGCGAAGGGAATTCTGCTGCTCGCCGGAGATGGCGGCGAACTGTCATTCGAACTCAGCGGAATCACCGGAATCGAAGCTCTCGGCCAGAGGTTCTGGGACAAGCTGGACGGATCGGTCGGCGCCGGGTTCAACTACACGCGCTCGAGCGGTGTGTCGCAATTCACCTTCAACTCCGATGTCACCTACCGCCAGCCGAAATACGTCGCCTCGGTGATTGGCGCGGCAACGCTGACCGGTCAGAGTGCGGACAACGAGTCTGGCAAGGTTGCGAACGGACAGGTCATGTACGAACGCTTCCGTGGCCGCCGCCTGTTCGCGGGAGGAGCGGCGCAGTTCGAGACGAACGAGAGCCTCGGCATCACCCTGCGAAGCCAGCTCGGTGGGCTGGTTGGTGCGCGTCTCGTGAATACCAACCGCGCCGGCATGCAAGTCGGCGCCGGGCTCGTCGGCAACCGGGAGCTGGGGGTGGACGTGCCGGCGACAACGAACCTTGAAGGATTGATTGCGCTGAGTGGTTCGTACTACACCTACGACAGGCCGAAGACCAACCTCGATGCCAGCGTGCAGTATTACCCCAGCCTGAGCGACTGGGGCCGGCAGCGATTACAGGCGACGTCCGCGGTCAAGCGGGAAGTATTGAGAAACTTTTTCATCTCGCTCAACCTGTACGACACGTTCGACAGCGCCCCGCCGAACCCCGACGCATCGCACAACGACTTCGGCGTGACCGTCACGCTCAACTGGTCGTTCGGATCGTAGCATCCCGACACTCACCGCCTCGAGAGAGCCCACCATGTGCTGGTGGGCGTGGCGGATTACGCGCTGGTCATGGGATGTCGGAGTGAGATTGGTCGGCACATCACCAATTGGACGACGTTTATCGAGCCCACTCGCGCACGACCGGTAGCGCCGGAGTCAGATTTCGAGCACACGCAAGACGAGCGCGCTCTGGTCATCGAGTTGCGCGCCGTGCGCGCGTGCCGTCTCACGCAGCGCGGCAAGGATCTCAGCGGGTGCGTGCCGGCCGGCATCGACGAGCACTCGCTTGATGGCATCGAGGCCCAGTTCACGGTCGTGGCGGTCGAACACCTCCACGAGCCCGTCCGTGATCAACACGAGCACATCACCTGGGCGACAACGCACGACGCCGGTCGAATAAGCCTGGTCGGGGAAGAACCCGATCGGCAGATTCGCGATACTCACTTCTTCAACGGTGCTCAGGTCAGCGCGGAAATGCAGGATCGGAAGATGACCGGCGAGTGAGAACCGGATGCCGCCTGGCGTCGATTCTACTGCCGCGATGGTGACGAACATGTTCGAGCGCATCAGCGGCATCAACACGTCGTTCAAGTCTCGAAGCAGCTCCTCGAGCGATGCGTGCCGATGGAGAGCCATCCGCGCCGCGCTCTTGACCAGACCCATGACGACTCCGGCATGAACGCCGTGGCCCGAGACGTCCGCCACATACGCGATCCATCGACCTTCGGCTGAGTCGACGACGTCGACCAGATCACCGCCCACCTCACCACTCGGATGTGAGGCGCCGGCGAATTCGAACCGCGCGGTGCGACCTGCGAGCGGTGGAACGAGGGCCTGGTGGATTTCGTGAGCGAGGACAATCTCGGCATGGATGCGGAGGTAGTTGGCGCTTTCGCGACCGAGGAAGATCGCGAGGGCGATGTAGCCCCCGATCACCGTAACCATCGATCCCACGGCGTCGAGTGTCAGTCGGAGCCGCAGTATCTCGCCGGTCAGCATCGGTCCATCACCGAAAATCGTGGGCGCCAGTGCTGCAATGGTCACGGCCACCGCCAACTGTGCAACCATCAGCGGCCACAGCAGCCACCGCTTCTTCGCCGTCGCAAACGCAGTGAGCGCTGCCATCACCCCGGTGAACATGACGTCGAACAGAACGTGCACGCCGGAGTGGCGTCCAACGCTCATGATGTCGGTCAGGAACCCGAACGTCCCAAACAGGCAGAAAATGGCGGCGAACAGGATGGCTCGTGAGCTTCCCGTCAGCGACGAGAGGAACCGCTGGTAGGTGTCGAAGTTCAGCCCTATCCGCATAGTGTTGGAGAGGTCCTGGCCGGCAAACATATAGTGTAGCCACGTCGGGTGGGAAAGGCTCCCGCCCGATATGGCGGTACAGTTCGTAAACCCTGTCCCGCGTCGGGCGGTTGGTTTGACCGAAAGCGGCTGGCGGTACCCGGCGGTGCTCCACCACGCCGGCGATTGCGAGTGTTGTTCTATGAATTTGTTCAAGAGTGATGTCATCGGCAGCCTGCTCCGTCCTCAGTACTTGAAGGAGGCCCGCACCGCTCGCGACGCCGGAACGATCACCGCCCCGGACTTCAAGCGAATCGAGGACCGCGCGGTGGACGAGTCCGTCGCGTTGCAGCAGGCGGCAGGTCTCGACGTCGTGACCGACGGAGAGATGCGCCGCTATGCTTTCTTCGGACACCTGGTCGAAGCGCTCGAAGGGTTCGACAAACAAGCCGGCTGGGCCATCACGTTCCGCGATCAGCAGGGGCACAAAGCCAGCCTCCCACGCCCCGTTGTCGTGGAGAAGCTGCGCTGGCGCCGCCAGATGTGCGCCGAGGAGTTCACGTATCTGCGTGGCCGATCCGGGAAGCCCGTCAAGGTCACGCTTCTCAGTGCGCAGCAGGCGGCCGCGTACTTCGACCCTGAGAAGTCACGTGGTGCATACGCGACGCTCGACGCCTATCTCGCCGACGTCGTCGACTTCACCCGTCGCGAGATCGCCGAACTGGCGCGGCTCGGCTGCGAGTACGTCCAGATCGACGCTCCCCAATACGCCGGGTTGCTCGACGAGACGGTCCGCGAGGGCTACCGCGCGCGCGGCAGCGATCCCGATCGCATGCTCGATGCGACCATCGAACTGGACAACGCCATCATCCAGGGCCACCCGGGCATGACGTTCGGCATCCACATCTGCCGCGGCAATCACAAGAGCATGTTTTACGCGTCGGGCGGTTACGACCGGATCGCGCAGCAGGTGTTCGGCCGTGCGCAGTTCCACCGGTTCCTGCTCGAGTATGACGATGCCCGGTCGGGCACGTTCGAACCGCTTCGCCATATGCCTGACGATCGCGTCGTCGTCCTTGGCCTCATCAGCTCCAAGACACCGCGGATGGAAACGGCCGCTGGCCTCAAGGCGCGGATTGCTGAAGCCGCTCGGATCGTGCCGCTGGAGCGTCTGGCCCTGAGTCCGCAGTGCGGGTTCGCGTCCACCGACGAAGGCAACGCGCTCACTCAGGCGGAACAGCAACAGAAGCTGGAGCTGGTGGGATTGGTTGCGCGCGAGACCTGGAGTTGAGCGCTTCGCGGCTCTTCGTCCACACGCTTCTTTCGTCGCGATCGCATTTCCGGGGTTCTGAATCCCGAGCCCCGAATCGCGAGCCCCGAGCCCCGAATCCCGAGTCCCGACGTTCTGTGGAACATGACCACTGTTCGGACGTGAACGCTGGTTTCCCACGACCGCGCATCTGAAGACGGGTTCAGCCTCGATGCACGGGCGAAGTGGCGGGCAAATTCGGCACGCTGGTTGCTGACCCGACGTGAGCATGAGCGCTCTCCCCCAGGATCTTCGCGTCGCGGTACGGCAGCTCGCCGGACGTCCAGGCTTTGTCGTGGTTGTCGTTGTCACGCTGGCGCTTGGCATCGGGGCGATGACGACGTGCTTCGCCGTCCTGAACGCGGTGGCATTCAAGCCGCTGCCGTTCGCTGAGCCTGACCGCCTGATCGCGGTCAACCTGGCCGACCGACAAACCGCGCGGTGGGCGCGCCCCTCGATCGAAACGTATACGGCGCTGCAGCAGACGAGAGGCGTCTGGTCGGCGGCCGTCGCGTACGACGCGGGCGTCGTCTCCGTCGCCGGCGCCGGCATTGCCGATCGGGTTCAGGCCGCGGAAGTGTCGAGCGACCTGTTTGCCTTGCTCGGCGTCCCGCTTCAACTGGGACGGCCGCTTGGTCCTTCTGACGCGGGCACGCGCGTGGCCGTCATCGGCTACGACTTGTGGATGACCCGCTTCGGAGCGAACGCGGACGCCATCGGGTCGGCGCTTTCAGTCGATGGCGAGTCCTTCACCGTCGTCGGCGTTGCCGGCCGCGGGTTCAGCTTTCCGGAGAACGCCCGCATCTGGGTGCCGCTCGACACAGCAGCCAGGAACCGCACGATCGACGTGGTCGCCCGTCTCGCTGCCGGAGTGTCGCCGGCGCAGGCCGAAGCCGCACTGACGGCCGCGCTGGCGGGTGCGCCGCCGGTCGCGGGAGAGCCTCGCGACCGCGTGGCGGTAACGACATCGCTGCGCCTCCGCCTGATCGGAACCAAACAGCGCGACATGGCGACGTTCGTGCTCACGGCCGCGGCGCTGGTGCTGCTCGTGGCGTGCGGGAATCTTGCCGGAATTCTGACCGCGTACGTCGATGCGCGGAAGCACGAGATTGCGGTTCGGGCCGCGATCGGTGCCAGCCGCGCGCGGCTGGTGCGGCAGCTGATGACGGAGAGTGCGATGCTCGCCCTGGCTGGCGGCACCCTGGGCCTGCTCCTGGCCCAATGGGGCGTCGATCTGTTCTCTGCCACCGTCGGCAAGCCCCAGGGCGCGGACTGGCTCGACCTGGCCGTCGATGGCCACGTGGTGTTGTTTGCCCTCGGCGCAGCCCTTGTCGCGGCGCTGCTGTTCGGCCTCGCCCCCGCGATCAAGGCCACGCGTGTCGACCTGCGCGGCGTGTTGCAGGAAGACAGGAGAACGTCCGGTCCCGGCCCGGGCCCGCGCCGCCTTCGCGGTCTCCTCGTCGCCGGTCAGGTCGCCTTATCGATTGCACTCGTCGCCGCGGCCGCCGCGATCGTTCAGAGCTCGATGGGATTTGAGACTGTCGATGTGGGGTTCGATCGGCACCGCGTTCTGGGCCTGCGGGTGGCGCTCGCCGGACGTGCCTACGCGCAACCGGAACAGCGGTTTGCGTTCGTCGATGCCGCGACGGAGCGGTTGCGAAGGGTACCAGGAATCGTCGCCGTATCGGCAGCAAGCAACCTGCCGCTGATGGACCGGGATGTGCCGCACGCAGGCTTCGTGGTCGACGGACGCGAGATAACGGAGCCGCCCCCCTTCGCATCCGTGCGGTTCGTCGACTCCGACTATGTCGCGGCGATGGGGATTCCCGTCCGGCGGGGACGCGGGTTCACGCTTGCGGAAGCGAGAAGTCTCACCGACCGCGCGGTCATGATCAACGAGACGATGGCCAGGCGCTACTGGCGCGATCGCGACCCGATCAACACGAGAGTGCGACTCACAGGAGCGACGGATGTCGACGGCTGGTACACCGTTGTCGGGGTCGTCGGTGAGGTCAGTCAACGTCAACTACCAGCCCAGCCGGAAAATCAGATGTACCTGCCGCTCGCCCCGGCGCGTGAGCTGACGCTGATGGTACGCGCGGCCGCCGACCCGGCGGCAATCGCGGGGCCCGCCCGCGATGCGGTTCATTCAGTTGACCCGTCGGTGGCGGTTACGGCGAATACCATGAGTGCCGTCTACGCGTGGTATTCGCGAGATCGGCGTCTGCAGGGCGTCATCATCGGCATCCTCGGTGTGATCGGACTGCTGCTCGCTGCGCTTGGCGTTTACAGCGTGATGTCGCTGCTGGTGACGGAGCGCAGACGCGAGATCGCGATTCGGATGGCGCTGGGATCCTCCAACGCGGCCATCCTGCGCCTGGTGCTTGGCCGCGGTCTGAGCCTCGCGTCGGTTGGTGTCTGCGCGGGCGTCCTGCTGGCGTGCACCCTCACGGCGTTTCTGTCGTCGATATTCCTCGGTCTGCGGGCTTTCAACCCTGCTGTCGTTGGCGGTGCCGCCGCCCTCCTCGCCACGGTGGCCATCCTGGCGTCGTGGTGGCCTGCGCGCCGAGGGATGCAGGTCGATCCCATGGTGACGCTGAACCGGTAGAGCCTTGGCTCGTCATTTGAACCCGGCCGAAACGGCCGTCGCCGGCGCCCCTTGGCCGGCGCCAGCTTGCCGGAAAGCATTACCTGAGAACGATCCGCCGTATGCACGTCCTGGTGCGACGGGCGTTCATCCTGCCCCTCCGTCAACTGGTTCTCCTGCCGAACTCGTCGATTCTGCGTCTCGTATGTGAACGAGAGCCGGCAAGGCCGACGCTGAGAGGGGGACCGATGTTGACCAAAATCCTGGTCGTGTACTCTGCTGTCGTGACGACGGTGCTCGGTGGGTTCACGCTGGCCGGCACCGCCGCTGCGCGAGCGCAGGACAAAGTTCAGCAGTTCGACGAAATCGACGTTCACCGCATCAATGTGCGTGAGCTCGACGGCACGCTTCGAATGGTCATTTCGAACCATGCCGGCCTGCCGGGTGTAGTAGCCAACGGAAAACAAAACGCGCCGGTCGATCGACCGTACGCGGGCATGTTGTTCTACAACGACGAAGGGAATGAGAACGGCGGCCTCGTATTCGGCGGGCACCGAAATGCGAACGGCGACGTCGTGGATGCCGGCGTGGCCCTGTCGTTCGATCGCTACGGGGCGAGTTCGCAGTTTGTGCAACTCGCGGGAGTGCAGGACTCGCAAAACCACATCGTTGGACTGACGCTGTCAGAGACGGAGCCGACCGGCAACCGGCGGCGCCTCTTCCTCGGCCACGACAAGGACGGTGTGGCCAGCGTGTCGCTGATGGACCGGGACGGGCGAAAGCGGATCGTGCTGCAGGTCACAGCCGACGGAACGCCGAGCATGCAGTTTCTGGACGCGGACGGAAAGGTCGTCAATCAGCTCGGACCCACCCGCGGTGAGCGATAAACAGAACGGGCCGTCTGATTTCTCAAACAGGCCCATTTTATTGGTCGGGATGACTGGATTCGAACCAGCGACCCCCTGACCCCCATGAGCACGCGTATCAGTGCATCTGGTGTTTCTCTGAGGTTTCTGATGGCACGCTGTCACCAGTCGCGGCGTTCAATGCCACGTTCTGGACCTCCGTTCCGGATTCCGTTGCACGCGGTTGCACAGCCCCGCGCCGGACGTCGAATGCCGCCATGCCGTGGTGTTGCCCCTGGATGGTGCGTCGTGCCGCGGGGATCACACTCGGGGCTGAACGAGCCGGAACCCCGGTTCGGGATGGAGCCGTAGTACATTCGCGGACGCCATGAAGCAGATCAGCTGGCTGCTACCCTTGCTCGTCTTCGCCAGCGGCTGCTCGGGCGGCGCCGCACCGCCGACGCCGGCGAGTGCCCCGAGGCCGCTCACCTTCACGCGCGACATCGCCCCGATTGTCTTTACGCACTGCACGCCGTGCCATCGGCCCGGGCAGGCGGCGCCGTTTTCGCTTCTTACCTACGGCGACGTGCGCGCCGAACTGGACGAAATTGCGGACCACACGCGCGATCGGCTCATGCCGCCGTGGCTGCCCGAACCGGGCCATGGCGAGTTCGTCGGATCGCGCCGGCTGCCCGACGACACGTTGGCGACGCTGCAGCGTTGGATCGCCGAGGGAGCGGTGGAGGGCGATCCGCGCGATTTGCCCGCGACGCCGACCTTTCCGACAGGCTGGCAGCTCGGCACGCCTGATCTTGTCGTCACCACGGCGAGCGCGTATCCGCTGCGCCCCGGTGATGTCGACGTCTTCCGCAACCTGGTCTTCCCGCTGGCGCTCCCCGAGGGCCGCTACGTCCGTGCTGTCGAGTTCCAGCCAGGCGCGCCCGACGCCGTCCATCACGCCATGATCAGCGTCGATCCGACGCGCGCATCGCGGCGGCGCGACGGCGCGGACGGCCAGCCGGGCTTCGACGGCATGATCACGCACGGCGCACAGAGTCCGGGCGGCCAATTCCTCGGCTGGGCGCCGGGTCACGGCCCCATCGTCGCACCCGAAGGGCTCCCGTGGCGGCTCGAGGTCGGCACCGATATCGTCGTGCAGCTACACCTGATGCCGCAGGCTGCGGTCGAGCCGGTGCAGCCGACGATCGGCCTCTACTTCACGGACGTGCCGCCGCGCGCGACGCCGATGATGATCAAACTCGGGTCGAAGGCCATCGACATCCCCGCCGGCGAGGCGCGATACGTCGTCACCGATGAGTACGTCCTGCCGGTCGACGTCGACCTCCTGAGCGTCTACCCGCACGCGCACTATCGGGGCCGCGAGATGGAGGCGTCAGCCACGCTGCCGGACGGCACGAAGCGGCCGCTGCTCCGGATTCCCCGCTGGGATTTCCACTGGCAGCAGGACTACCGCTACGCCGCGCCGGTCGCGCTGCCGCGCGGCACGCAGTTGACGATGCGCTACACGTACGACAACAGCCGGCCGACGCCCCACCAGGGACGCCCGCGGCCTGTCGTACCGATTGTCTACGGACCAAACTCGTCCGACGAGATGGGCGACCTCTGGCTGCAGGTGCTGCCGCGGTCCGCGGCCGATGCTGCGACGCTCACCCGCGACGTCGCCAGCCACGAGATCGCGGTGAACGTCGCCGGCGCCGAGGCGCTCGTCTCGCGCGTGCCCGCGAGCGCACGTAACCGCGCCTTCCTCGGCAGCAGTTACATGCAGGCGGGCCGCACGCGCGACGCGATTCCTCACCTCGAAGAGGCGGTGCGGCTCGATCCAAAGAACGCCAGTGCGCACAATTACCTCGGCGGCGCGCTGCTGGAGACCGGACGCACGACGGAGGCGATTTCCCATTTTCGCCGCGCTGTTGATCTCACGCCGCTCGACGAGCGCATGCCCTTTAATCTTGGCTACGCGCTGAACACGGCCGGGCGCCCCGCGGAGGCCGCGGCCGCATTCCGCCAGGCGCTCGCGAGGAACCCGGACTTCGCCGAGGCGCACGAGAACCTCGGGCTCTATCTGCTCTCCACGGGCAAGATCGGTGACGCGCTTGTGCACCTCGGCACGAGCGCCAAGCTCAATCCTACGTCGCCCGATGCGCTCACCAACTACGCTGCGGCCCTGGCCACCGCCGGCCGCCACGACGAGGCGCTCGCGACCGTTCGCCGCGCCCGGGCGATCGACCCGTGGCACGCACCGTCACGGCAGGTCTTGGCGCTCATCGAACGTGACCACTGACCGCATTCGGGCGAAGCGGACAGCAACCCAAATCGCCGGGCGACGTCACTCTTCTGCGGACGCTGAGGTGCAGCCACGGGAATGGCATCGTTACGTGTGCTCGCGCGTTCCGGCGACAGAAGCGGCGCGTGCCGCAACTCCGGTGCGCCGGAACTCGCGGATCGGTGGGGCGCGCCGTCGCGCGTCCGGGGCTGGTGCCGGCGACAGTTGATTCGCGCCGGTCGACAGGGGCCTCACTACTGGGTCGGACACCAGCTGCGAGGCCGTTGATAGGTCAAGAATAGGTCAACGACAGTGAGGAAATTGGTCGGGATGACTGGATTCGAACCAGCGACCCCCTGACCCCCAGTCAGGTGCGCTACCAGGCTGCGCCACATCCCGAAATGTCGAAGCGGAGCTGCGGGCCCCGCGAAAACTATTTCTTCTTCTTCGTCGCGGCTGCCGCTCGCTTCGGCGCCTTCGGCACCGACAGGTCGAACAGGTTGTCCGCGACTGTCGATCCCTGCCGCGGATCCTTGGCGAGGATCGTCGCAATCTCGCTGAGGCCGCGCTTCACCTGCAGAATCCGCTCGCGCGCGTCGCTTCCGAGCAGCGTCGACAACTCGTCGAGTCCGGCAGCGTCCGCGGCAGCGGCCGCCGCCGTCGGTGGCCGTTCGCCCACCAGCTTGCGCCGCGCACCGGCAAGCGTGAGCCCCTCGACAAACAGCAGGTGCTTGATGCGAAGCACGAACTCGACATCGGCGCGGCGGTAAACCCGCGGCCCTCCCTCGGTCTTCGCGACGCCGAGGTCCGGAAACTCCGCTTCCCAGGAGCGCAGTACGTACGGCTGCACCTGGGCAATCTCACACACCTCAGGCTGCCGGAACAGCGATCGGTTCGGGATTTCTACGGTTGTCACACCGGACATCAGGGGCGCGCCGCCAAGTATACCAGAGAGATCGGGTCGAATCGCCGCTCGCTCCATCGTCCTCCTCCTGCTGTAGATGTCGGTCGCAGCGATACTCTACTTGAGACAGGAGCCGTCAGGCGACACCTGACAGCTGTCAGGTCCAGTACCGGCAGCTCAGCCGCCTACTTCTCTCTCCTTCTCACCTGAAGTCTGATCGGAGTCCCCATCAGGTCGAACGATTCCCGCAGCTGATTCACCAGGTACCGCTCGTACGAGAAGTGGAACTCGGTCGCGACGTTGGTGAACAGCACGAACGTCGGCGGCGACGTGCCCTTCTGCGTCGCATAGAGAATGCGCACCTGGCGCCGGCCTGGACTCGCCGGCGGGTGCGCGGCGGTGACACGCTCGATGAACCGATTCAGCTCGCCGGTCGGGATCCGGCGGGACCGCGCCGCTGCCACCTTGTCGATCGTCTCGAGCACCTTCAGCGTCCGTTCCCCGCTCGTCGCCGAGATGTGGAGGATGGGCGCGTACTCGAGAAACTTCATCTGCTGACGCATCTTGTCGTCGAAGCCCTTTGAGAAATCCGCGCCCCGGCCCTTCATCAGGTCCCACTTGTTGGCGGCGACGATGATCCCGCAGCCGGCCTTCTCAGCTTCGCCAGCGATCGTCGCGTCCTGGTCGGTCGCCCCCTCGGACGAGTCGATCACGAGTACCGCGACATCGGCTTTGGCGATCGCTCGACGAGCGAGGATCACGCTCAGCGACTCGAGCTGCCCACTGCGCGCCACGCGCCCCGCCCGCCTGATGCCCGCCGTATCGACGATCCGGAACGTCCGATGCTGCCATTTCAACACCGCATCCACGGTATCCCTCGTCGTCCCCGGCATATCGCTGACGATCGACCGCTCCTCCTTGAGTAACCGGTTGAGCAGGGAAGACTTGCCGACGTTCGGACGACCGACGATCGCGACCGCGATCTCTTCCGGCGCTTCGAGCTCCCCCTCCGGCTTTTCAGGGATGCGCTCGATGATCTCGTCGAGCAGATCGCCGACACCCTCGCCGTGTTCCGCCGCCAGCTCGACCACCGGTTCGAAGCCGAGCTGATAGAACTCCACCGCTCGTCCGCGCGCCCGCTTGTCGTCCGTCTTGTTGACGGCCATCAGCACAGGGACGCTGACGCTCCTGAGGCGCGAGGCGATCTCGTGGTCTCCGGGGACCAGACCCTCGCGGCCATCGACGACAAACACCACGATGTCTGCAGTTTCCAGCGCCCGCCGGCCGGCAATCACGACGAGCTCGTGCAGCGGATCCTCGCTCGCACCGAACATGCCCCCGGTATCGACGAGGGTGAACGCGATGCCCTGCCATTCCGCCGGCTGCGAGATGACGTCGCGGGTCGTCCCGGCAATCGCGGTGACGATCGAACGCCGGGAATTAGTGATTCGGTTGAAGAGAGTGGACTTCCCCACGTTCGGGCGTCCGACCAGCACGACGTTGGCCCGGTGGGAGGTGGATTTCGGTGGCATGCAATGTCTATTTAGGACGAACCTTGACAGCGTAAGTGTCTATATCTATAGTATTTACAAAACCTGAGGAGCGCCTAAGCATGATCAAAGTTGACATCGTCAACGAGGTGTCCAAAATCGCCGATATCACCAAGGTCAAAGCCGAGGTGGCGGTGGACGCCGTGTTCGACGCGATGCGCCTCTCGATGCAGCGTGGAGAGCGTATCGAGCTCCGCGGATTCGGGGTGTTCCAGGTGAAGCCGCGCAAGCGCGGCATCGGCCGCAACCCGCGCACCGGCAAAGAAGTGCGGATCCCGCCCGGCCGGACCATTCGCTTCAAGCCCGGCAAAGACCTCCAGAATATCGGAGGCTGAGTGGCCCACCCTCCCGACGAGGCCGGCTATCCGGTCCCAGCGTTTCCCCTCGAACCGTTCGAGGCCTCGTTCACGTTTCCGCAGCGCCCCCGCAAGTTTCAGAGCCGTTTGTGGTTGCACCTTCTGCTGCTGGTGCTCACGATCGGCAGCACCACTGTCGCCGGCGCCTTTCACTACGCGTCCTTCGTGTCCGAGTTCTCCAGCCGTCCCGTGACCCTCTCCTGGGGGTTCCTGCTCCAGGGCTTCTGGTATAGCGGGACGCTGCTCGGAATCCTCGGCGCCCACGAGATGGGGCACTACCTGCTCTGCCGACGATACAACGTCGACGCGACACTCCCCTACTTCATTCCGATGCCGCCGCTCCTGTTCCTGACCGGAACGCTGGGTGCGGTGATCAGGATTCGCGAGGCTTTCCCGACCCGCAAGGTCCTGTTCGACATCGGCGTCGCCGGACCAATCGCCGGTTTCGCCGTGCTCGTCCCCGCGCTGTTCTTCGGCATGACCCTGTCGAACGTGGTGCCCGCGCCGACGGAAGGCAGTGTCCTCTTCCTGGGCGAGCCGCTGCTCTTCAAGCTCGCCACCCATGTCGTGTTCGGGGCAGTTCCGGACAGCTCCACCGTGAATATCCACCCGATGGTGTTCGCGGCCTGGTTCGGCATGCTGGCGACCGCGCTCAACCTGTTGCCGTTCGGTCAGCTCGACGGCGGACACATCACGTATGCGACCCTGGGTCGCTGGTCCACCCCAATCTCGTTCGCAACCGTCACCATCGCCGTGTGCATGACATTCGTCTCGGTCAGTTGGCTGGTGATGACGATCATGATGCTGACGATGCTCGCGATGTTCGGCCCGCGCCACCCACGCGTCATCTACGAAGACGACCCTCTGGGCAGCGGCCGCGTCGCCGTCGCAGTCTTCGCCCTTGTCATGTTCATCCTCTGCTTCACGCCAGTCCCGATTCAGTTGCAGGATCTTGTTGGATCCAGATAAACGCGAACTGTCCGTTATAGGTTCTACAGGTTTTACTCGTTCCATGGTCTCGTTTTAGGTTTTACGGGTTGTAGGTCTTGGTTGCAGATTGCTGCCCCTGTGCACCCTGAACGTAGAACCCGCAACGTAGAACCCGCGCAACGTAGAACCCGCAACCTGGAACGTAGAACCTACAACGTAGAACCCGACCCTAAAACCCCTAGAACCCGTAGAACCTCGTAGAACCCTAAAACCCAGCGAGCCGTTCGCGGTCCGATATAGACTGCTCGCGCCGACGCGGGTTCGGTTCTCGGATCCGGCGTTCAATCACGGCAACGGTGGAACACGAAATGGCGAAATTTCTACTGCAAGGAACGTACACACCCGAGGGCACCAAGGGGCTGATCAAGGAAGGTGGCAGCGCTCGAAAAGCCGCAGTCCAAAAGGCCGTCGAGGGTGTTGGGGGGAAGATCGAATCGATGTACTACACCCTCGGCGCTTATGACGTCGTCGTCATCTGCGACATGCCGGATGCGATCAGCGGTCTCGCCACCAGCCTGGCCGTAAACGCGTCCGGTGCCGTGCGTCTCACAGCGACGCCCATTCTGACGGTCGAGGAGGTAGACGCGGCGTGCAAGAAGACCATCAACTACCGCCCCGCGGGAGCCTGAGTTTCTAAGGGTTCTACGAGGTTCTACGGGTTCTACGAGGTTCTATGGTCGGGTCTACCTTGTTGGTTGTGCGTTCTACGTTCCGGTTCCATGTACCCCGTCGCGGCATCAATCGAAGGCGCGGAGTCAGAGCCGGCTGATTGACTCGCGCCCGTCGAACCCCGTAGAACCCCGTAGAACCGCGTAGAACCTGTTAGAACCCGTAGAACCTGTCAGAGTACGGATACAGGATCGACATCGACAATCGTCCTGCGACGGATCTCCGGCCGGGTCGAAAGGACAGTCTGCAGCGCCTGCCGCATTGTCGGGCGGTGGCTTCCTTTGATGAAGAACTGGGCGCGGTGCTCGCCTTTGAGCCGATTGAGCGGGGCGGGGGCTGGACCCAGCACCCGGTACGGCTCGCCTCCGAACCTCAGCGCCTTCACGAGCTCTCCGGCATCGTCCATCGCCTCCTGCCGTGTGCGGGCTTTGACGACAGCATTGATCATCGCGACGGCCGGCGGATAGCGCATGCCGCGCCGGAACGTGATCTCCTCCCTGTAGAACGCGGCGTAGTCCTGGCGGCACGCGTGCCGGATGCTGTAGTGATTCGGATAGAGCGTCTGGACGATCGCTTCGCCGCTGATCAGCCCGCGACCGGCGCGACCGGCCACCTGCGTCAGCAGCTGGAACGTGCGTTCGGCCGCACGGAAGTCGGCGAGGCCGAGTCCCACGTCCGCCGAGATCACGCCGACCAGCGTCACGCGCGGGAAGTCGTGCCCTTTCGCGATCATCTGCGTGCCGACGAGCACGTCGATCTCCCCGGCGCCGAACCGGGAGAGCAGCGCGGCAATCGCGCCACGCTTCCGGATCGTGTCGCGGTCGACGCGGGCAATGCGTGCATCAGGGAACCGCGTGTGGATCTCAGCTTCCACCCGCTCCGTGCCGAAACCTATCTGTTCGAGGTAGGGACCGGCGCAGTTCGCGCACAGCTTCGGAATGCCGGTCGAGTGGTTGCAGTAATGGCACCGCGCCCGTCCCGCCGCCCGGTGCACCGTCAGCGAGACGCTGCAGTTCGGGCACTCGAGCGTCGATGCGCACTGGCGGCAGAACACGGCGCTCGCGAACCCGCGCCGGTTCAGAAGCACGATCGACTGCTCGTTTCTCGCGAGTCGATCGGTCAGTGCGTCGCACAGCGCGCCGCTCAGGATGACGTCAGGCCCTGACTCGGCGTACTCGGCACGCATGTCGACGATACGAACGCTGGCCATTGGGCGATCGAGCACGCGCCGCTCGAGCGTGATGAGCGCATAACGTCCGAGTTCGGCGTTGTGGAAGCTTTCGAGCGAAGGTGTCGCAGAGCCGAGCACGACCAGCGCGCCAGCATGGCTGCCTCGAACCACCGCGACGTCGCGTCCGTGATATCGCGGACTCTCCTCCTGCTTGTATGACCCGTCGTGCTCCTCGTCGACGATGATCAGACCCAGGGAGCGCAAGGGGGCAAAGACCGCCGAGCGCGTGCCGACGACGACGTCGACGTCGCCCCGCCGAATCCGCTGCCACTGATCGTGACGCTCGCCGTCGGACAACCCGCTGTGCTGAATCGCGACGCGCTCGCCAAAGGTCGCCCGGAACACACCCGCGATCGCGGGGGTCAGGGCGATTTCCGGCACCAGCATCAGCACTGCGCGCCCGCTGCGGTGGACGGCGGCCGCGAGCCGCAGGTACAGCTCCGTCTTGCCGCTTCCGGTGACCCCGTGCAGCAGGACCGTGGAGAACGCGCCGGCTGCGGCGAGGGCGTTGAGCCGTTCGAAAGCCGCTGCCTGTTCTTCGGTGAAGACGTGCGGCTCGCGCGCGGTCGTCGACGGGAGTACGCCGTGACCCGCCGGGTCACGTTCGATGCGCCGGCGCGACATCGTCACCAGTCCGAGCGCGGCCAGGCGCGAGATCGTGGATGCGCCGATGCCGCGTTCGTCGAGCGCCGTGACGTCGATGCCATTCGGCGCCGCCTTCAACAGAGCCAGAGCTTCACGCTGCCGAACGCCCAGCCTGAGCGGAGGCGCATTCTCTGAACGTGCGGACCCGCCGGCAGCAGGAACCGACGCCGCGTCGAGCTCGATGGCGTCGTGGCCCTGGGCCGTGAGCGTGGCAACGCGCGCCGTACGGTGAGCGTCCGCCGACCCTTTGAGTGGCTGGGTGATGCGGACCAGGCCGTCGCGCTCGAGCGCGAGGAGCACCGCGTGCGAGCCGCGCGGATGAGTCTCAACCGCGGCGTCGGCAGAGGCCTCTTCGTTGCTGCGACCGCTGGTTGCGGCAGTCGATCGTCGTGCGGACGGTGTCGGGGTCCCTTTCCCGATTAGCGAATCCATCCGCATCGGCCTGGCCCCGCTCAACGCCTCGAGTACGCGTCGTCTTGCACCGCGCTCGGTGAGGAGCCGTGCTTCTCCAGCCTCGGTGATCTGGGCGAAGCGCTCACTTTCGACCCAGGCGCGCGGCGGCATCGCGGTCGCCATCGCTTCCCCTGCCCCTGACGCGTAATAGTTCGCCACCCATGACGCCAGCGTCACGACATCGGCGGGCAGGAACGCGGTCTCGTCGAGCACCTCGAAGATGTCCTTAACCGTGGTTCCGGGTTCCGGGTTCGGCGTTCCGGGTTCCGGGTTCGAGGTTCCGGGTTCCGGGTTCGGGGTTCGGTCGTTCGAGGTTCGCGGGAACTGGCGACTGGGAACTGGCGACTGGGGCTCTCTGCGGCTTCGCATCCGGATCGTAGCTTCCGCCTTCGGCGAGCCGCCTTCGGGGAAGAGACCCGCCTTCAGCCGGAAGACCGCCTGACTCGGACGCCGCCGTCCCGGCCTGGCCGGATCCGGCGACGTCGACGACGATGCCGGTCAGCGTGCGGTTGCCGAGCGGGACCAGGTACTCGGGCGCCGACGACAGGCATCGGCAGAGACTCGGGCACGCGGTACGTGAGTGCATCGAGCGTCGGGACTGGAACGGCGACGGCAATCAGGCGCATGGCGCCTATTCGGCGGGAGGAGACGAGAGAGACGAGGGCGCGGGGACCTGACGGCCGATCACGCCGAGGGCAGTCTTGAGATCGTCCCATGCTTCGCGCTTGTTCCCGGGGCTGCGGAGGAGATACGACGGATGAAACGTCGGGATCAGCTTGGCGCCGCGAAAGTCGAAGATACGTCCGCGCAGTCTGGAGATGGGCTCCTCGGTCTTGAGCAGGGTTCGGGCAGCAAACGCGCCCAGCGCGATGACGACCTTCGGCTGAATCGAGGCGAGCTGGCGAAACAGAAACGGTTCGCAGGTCGCAATTTCGTCGGGCTCCGGGTTGCGATTCCCTGGCGGCCGGCATTTCAAGACGTTGGCAATGTACACGTCCTCGCGACTGAGCCCCATCGCGAGGATCATCTTGGTCAGGAGCTGTCCGGCCCGGCCGACGAAGGGCACACCCTGCTCGTCCTCGTCGGCGCCGGGCGCCTCCCCGACGAACATGATTTCAGCGGTCATGCTGCCGGTGCCGAATACGATCTGCCGGCGGCCGAGCGTGTGCAGCTTGCAGCGCGTGCACTCGCCGATGTCATCGCGGATGGCGGCCAACGCTTCCGCAGCCGAACGCGACACCACCATCGGGATCGCAGCCACAACCGGAACGGGTTCGTGCACCGCGTCCGCAGTGCGGGCGTCTGGCTCGCGCTGTGCTGACGTCATCATTTCCCGTCGTCGCCACCGCTGGTCGCGACTGACGCCGGTGACGCCGAGCTCCTGGTAGAAGCGAAGGTGTTCTGTGAGTTGGGTCATGGCCGAAGTGATTCAGCTGTCAGCTACTTCGTTGCCCTCGCGAGGAGCCGCTCGGCCCGGTCCAGGATCGCTGCGGCAATCTGCGACTTCGGCGCGAGTGGAAGCGTGTCTTCGCCATCGGCGCTGATGATCGTCACCGCGTTGTTGTCGGACTCGAAGCCCGCCGTGTCGGTTGAGATGTCGTTCGCAACGATCAGGTCCACTTTCTTGCGATTGAGCTTCTCGCGCCCTCGTGCAACGGGATCGCCGCTCTCGGCGGCAAAGCCGACGAGCACCGGGCGATCTGTCGCGCCGCGCGCGGCGCCGAGGCCGGCGAGAATGTCGACGGTCCGAACCAGCCGCAGCTCCATCGGGCCGTCGCCTTTCTCGATCTTCCCGGACACACGTCCACGATCGGGCGTGTAATCCGCGACGGCGGCCGCCATGACGATGACGTCCGCATCGGCCGCGTGCGGCAGAATCGCGCGCTGCATCTCGGCGGCGCTGCGGACGCGGATCACCTCCACGCCCGCGGGGGGCTCCAGGTGCGAAGGACCCGACACGAGCACGACTCTCGCGCCGCGCTGCGCCGCCTGCGCGGCGATCGCGTAACCCATCTTTCCGCTCGAACGGTTGCCGACGTAGCGCACCGCGTCGATATCTTCGTAGGTCGGACCGGCCGACACGACCACGAACCGCCCCAGGAGCGAACCGGATGGGCGCAGGAGCAGGTCGGCTGCGGTCACGATATCGTCCGGCTCCGCCAGCCGCCCCTTGCCGATCCAGCCGCACGCCAGGAATCCCTGACCGGGATCGACGAACCGCACACCGCTTGCGGTCAACGTCGCCAGGTTGCGGCGAACGGCCTCGTGCTCGAGCATCAGCGTGTTCATCGCCGGCGCCATCAGCACGGGCGCCCGGGTGGCCAGGTAGAGCGAGCTCAGGAAGTCGTCGGCAATACCGTTCGCGAACTTGCCGATGACGTTGGCTGTGGCGGGCGCGACCAGCAGCAAGGCGATGTCCGACGCGAGCGCAATGTGCTCGATGCTGGCGTTGGCGCCGCGCGCGTATTGGTCGGTGATGACCGGCCGGCGGGTGATCGCCTCGAACGTGACTTCGCCGATGAATCGGCGGGCCGAGCGCGTCATGATCGCGGCGACCTCGTGGCCGCGCTTCTGCAGCCCGCGCGCGACCTCGACGGCCTTATACGCGCCGATCCCGCCGGTAACGCCGAGCGCAATCAGGGGCATGGTCAGCTCTCAGTCAATCAGCTATCAGCAATCAGTTGTCAGCGATCAGTTCTCAGCAATCAGTTCTCAGCAATCAGTTCTCAGCAATCAGTTCTCAGCAATCAGCAATCAGCGAGTTAGCAATTAGTTCTCATTAGTTCTTAGCAATCAGTTCTCAGCACTTAGTTCTCAGCACTTAGTTCTCAGCAATCAGTCCTGAGCTATCAGTTCCTTAGCTGTCGCCGGGGTCCGGGGTTCGGCGTTCCTTGCTGAAACCTAGAAGCAAAAAGCCAGAAGCTAAAAACTAATAACTGACAGCTGAGAGCTGATAGCTGCGCTGTCAGCTGCTTGTAAACGTCCCGACGATCCTCTCGGCCGTGCCCTGCACGCATCGTAAACGGGCGCGCTCGGCCAGGACGATTGCGCGCATTCGATCGACGCAGCTGTCGAGTTCGTCGTTGATGACGACGTAATCGTATTCCGTGAACGCAGCAACCTCGTCGCGGGCCGTCTGGAGACGACGCTGCATTGCCGCTTCCGTATCGGCGCTGCGCCCCCGCAGGCGCTGTTCGAGCACGGCGTACGACGGCGGCAGCACGAAAATCCCGACCGACCCCGCCTGCCGGCGCCGAACCTGCCGCGCACCCTGGACGTCGATGACGAGCACGAGGTCGCGGCCGGCGTTCAGGTCCCGCTCGGCGTCCTCCGCGCTCGTCCCATACAGGTTGCCGAAGACGTCCGCCCATTCGAGAAAGGCGTCCGCCGCGATCATCTCCTCGAAGCGTGTGCGGGTGATGAAATTATAGTCGATACCGTGCGCCTCGCCGGCCCTCGCGGCTCTCGACGTGTACGACCGCGACATCGACAGATCAGGGACGCAGTGGACGAGCCGCTCGACCACAGTGGTCTTCCCCGTGCCTGATGGCGCCGAGACTACGAACAACAGCCCGCGCCGCTCGGCTTCGACCCGGTCGGGCGTCCTTAACCCCCGAGTCCCGAGTCCCGCGTCCCGATCTGGTTGCTCCCTACTCAACGTTCTGCACCTGCTCGCGCATCTTCTCGAGCTCCGCCTTCAGCGCCACCACGATCTCCGAAACCGCAGGGCCTTCGGCCTTGGACCCGAGCGTGTTGACCTCCCGGTTCATCTCCTGGATCAGGAAGTCGAGCTTCCGGCCGCACGGCTCCGGCGAGTCGGAGAGCGCGCGCCAGTGTTCGAGGTGACCGCGAAAACGAACGACTTCCTCGGTGATGTCGGACCGCCCCACGAACTTCGCAATCTCCTGCGCGATGAGCGTCTCGTCGGCAAGCGCGTCGGCGCGAAGCTCGCGGACCCGCTGTTCCAAGCGCACCTGCAGCCCCGCGAGCCCGCCGGCAGCGGCGACTGCCGCCCCTTCGAACAGCTCGCCGAGGAGCGCGCGGCGTGCATCCAGATCCTGGCGCAGATACCCGCCTTCCCTCACCCGCATGTCGTCGAGCTCAGTGAGCGCCTCGCCGACCGCCTGTTCGACCCGCTCCGCAATGAGGGCGGCGGCGCCTTCCTGCTCCCCGGTCGTTTCGCGGATCGACAGCGCCTGTGGGAACCGGAGCAAATCGCCCGGCGTCATCACGCCGGTAATGTGGCCGCGCTCCCGCGCCTGATCGAGCGCACCGCCGAGCGCCGCGAGGAACGCCTCGTTCAGCTCGACTTCGAGCGTCGGCACCCGGCGCTGCTGGACGTTGACCGACACCTCGACGCGGCCACGGCCCACGTGCCGCTGCACCAGCGCACGGAGCCGCGACTCCGCGGGCGCGAGTGACGGCGGGATGCGAAGCTGGAGATCCAGGAACTTGTGATTCACCGACCGCACGGTCACGACCACCGTGCCGGTCTCGTCGTCCCGCGTCAGCGACGCGAATCCGGTCATGCTCTTGATCATGAGACTGATGGCTGCTGATCGGACAGTGGCGACGGCACACCAGGCCGTTCCTCGAACATCTGCAGCGAATAGAGTTTCGCGTAGACGCCGCCGGGTCTGGCGAGGAGCTCCTCGTGACGCCCCGTTTCGACGACACGGCCGCGTTCGAGCACGATGATGACGTCGGCGCGCCGCACGGTCGACAGCCGGTGCGCAATGACGAACGAGGTCCGGTTGCGCATGAGATTCTGGAGCGCGTCCTGCACGAGCAGCTCCGACTCGGCGTCGAGTGACGACGTCGCCTCGTCGAGAATCAGGATGGGAGAATTCTTCAGCAGTGCACGCGCGATCGCGAGCCGCTGCCGCTGGCCGCCGGACAATCGCTGTCCTCGTTCGCCGATCGACGTATCGTAGCCGGCCTGGAGCGTGACGATGAAGTCGTGGGCGTGCGCGGCGTGTGCCGCCGCCTCGATCTGCTCGCGGGTGGCGCCCGCGGTGCCGTACGCGATGTTGCTGGCGATGGTCTCGTCGAACAGCACGGTCTCCTGGGTCACGATGCCGACCTGTGCGCGCAGCGACGCGAGCGTGACGTCGCGGATGTCGACGCCGTCGACCAGGATCGCCCCGCCGGTCACATCGTAAAACCTCGGTATCAGGTTGACGAGCGTTGTCTTTCCCGCTCCGCTCAATCCCACGATCGCGACCACCTGGCCAACCGGGACATCGAACGAGACGTCGCGAAGGATGCTCTTGCCGGGACGGTCGTCATACCAGAATCGGACACCGCGAAACTCGATCCCGCTCCGGAGCCTGGCCAGTGGCAGCGCGCCGGCCCGCTCCATCACTTCGGAGTGCGTATCGAGGACTTCGAAAATACGCTCCGATGCCGCCATCGCCTGCTGGATGGTCGCGTTGACGCGGCTCAGCTTCTTGATCGGCCCGTACATCATGAACGCGGCCGCGACAAACGATGCGAAATCACCTTCGGTGAGCGAACCCTCGCGGATTTGCGTGCTGCCGTACCAGATCAGGCCGACGACCGCCAGCCCGCCGAGGAGCTCCATCAACGGCGGCAGAATCGCGAGTGCGCGCGTCACTCTCAGGTTGGTTCGATACAACCGGTACGACGCCCGGCGGAACCGCTTCTCTTCGTGCCCTTCCGCGCCGAACGCCTTGACGATGCGGTGCCCGGCAAACGCCTCCGCGGTCACGTGTGACAGATGCTCGAGCTCCTCCTGGCTCTTGCGCGTCGTGCTCCGGATCCGGTTCCCGAACCTGACGAGCGGGTAGACGACGAGCGGCGCACCGGTCACGGCAACCAGCGCCAGCCGGGCGTCCTTGAAAAAGAGGTAGGCCGCGAACCCGATCACCGACAGACCCTCGCGCAGCAGATCCCCGATCGTCTCCGATACCGCCTGCTGCACCTGGTTGACGTCGTTCGTGATCCGCGACATCAGCTGTCCGGTGGTGCGGCGGCTGAAGAAGGTCGCGGACTGGTCGAGGATGTGCCTGAACAGCTGATCCCGGAGATCGCGCACGACCCGCTGGCCGATGTCGGTCATGAGATAGGTCGACGCATACGCGCCGGCGCCCTTCACGACGTAGACGGCCAGAAGCCAGAGGCACCAGGAAGGCAGCCCCGTGCCGTGCGGGAGCACGTGGTCGATGAGCGGCCGGATGAGGGCGGCGACGGCTGCCGTGGCGGCGGCATAAACAACCATCGCGGCGGTGGCCGCGACGAAGCGCCCGCGGTACGGACGGGCATAGCCTAGCAGACGTGGGAGCGGATTCACTCTGTGAACCGGTATTTGAACAGCACCCACAAGGCGACGAAGCCGTCGCGCCAGGTGATCTTCTTCCCCTCGTCGTAATTGCGGCCGTCGTAGGTGATCGGCACTTCGTAGACGCGGTAATGGCGCTTGAAGATCTTCGCCGTGAGCTCGGGCTCGATGCCGAACCCGTCGGATTTGAGCGTCATCGATCGCAGCACTTCTGTGCGCATCACCTTGTAGCAGGTTTCCATGTCCGTCAGCATCGTGTTGTACAACACGTTGGTGACGAGCGTGAGGAACCGGTTGCCGGCGTAGTGCGTGAAGAGGAATACCCGGTGCCGGCCGAGGAAGCGCGAGCCATAGACCACGTCGGCGCGACCCTCGCAGATGAGCTCGATGAGCGCCGGCAGCTCTTCGGGCGAGTACTCGAGATCCGCATCCTGGATGACGACGAGATCCCCGGTCACCTCCTGGAAACCTCTCCGGAGCGCCGCCCCCTTGCCACCGTTCGCCGGTTGCAGTACCAGCTTGAACCCGAGTTCCGCCGCGAGCCGCGACAGGATGTCCCGCGTCCCATCCCTCGATCCGTCGTCGACGACCACCAGCTCGGTACGGATCGGCACAGCGAGCACTCGCCTGATGATCTCTTCAATCGTCGCGCGCTCGTTGTAAGCGGGCATAACGACCGACAGCAACGGATCGGACAGCTGCCCCTTCAGGCGCGACATCAGCCGGTTGCCTTCTTCCCGTATCCCCCCGGGTGGGCGTCGCGCCACCGCCACGCCGTTTCCACGATGACATCGATGTCCTCGAAGCGCGGCTTCCACCCCAGCTCCTGCCGGACGCGTTCACTGGACGCATAGAGGATCCCCGGGTCGCCGGCCCGGCGTGGACCTTTCGTGTACGGCACCTTCCGGCCAATCACGCGCTCGATCGAGTCGAGGACACTCTTGACTGACGTCGGTCGCCCATTGCCCAGGTTGTATTTGGACGACGCGGCGCCGCCGCGCAGCGCTTCGAGCGCGAGGAGGTGCGCCGACGCGAGATCGGTCACGTGCACGTAGTCGCGTAGACACGTGCCGTCCGGCGTGTCGTAGTCGTCGCCGAACACCTGGAACGTCCCACGGCCCAGGGCCGCATCGATCGCACGGGGGATCAGGTGCAGCTCGGGAGCGTGATCCTCGCCCAGTTCGCCGTCGGGATCGGCGCCCGCGGCGTTGAAGTACCGCAGCACCATCGAACGAATCCCGTACGCGGTGTCGTAGTGCGGCAATGCATGCTCGACCGCGAGCTTGGTCTGTCCGTAGGCATTGATTGGTTGGGTCGGATGCGCTTCGGTGATAGGCGTTTCGATCGGATTGCCGAACACCGCCGCTGTCGACGAGAAGACCAGGTGTCGAACGTTTTCTGCAATCATCGCGTCGAGCACAGACAGCGCGCCGACGACATTGTTGTGGTAGTAGCCCGCGGGATCGCGAACCGAGTCGCCGACCGACAGCCAGGCGGCAAAGTGCATCACCGCATCGACGCCGTGCTCACGGATGGCCTGGCGAACGCGCGCGGTGTCATGAATGTCGCCGTCGACGACCGCCGTCGCGTGACGGGTCGCGTCGCGGTGACCTGCCGACATGTCGTCGTACACGATCACCCGCGCGCCGGAGGCGGCAAGTCCTTTGACGGCGTGACTGCCGATGTATCCGGCGCCGCCGGTGACGAGCACGCTGCGCGAGGTCATGGACGCCCTATCGAGATGTACGTGAACCCCTGCGCGCGAATCTGCTCGGGACTATAGAGATTACGCCCGTCGAAAATGACTGGCTGACGGAGCAGCTTGCGCATCCTGACGAAGTCCGGCTCGCGAAATTCGTTCCATTCTGTGACGATGACGAGCGCGTCAGCGCCGGTGAGTGCGGCGTAGCTGTTCTCGGCGTACGTGATCTTCGATCCGAAGATGCGTCTGGCCACGCCCGTCGCTTCCGGGTCGTAGGCCTGCACCGCTGCCCCGGCTTCGAGGATCCCGGTAATGAGCGGCACCGAGGGCGCCTCCCGCATATCGTCCGTACGCGGTTTGAAGGCCAGCCCCCATACCGCGATGCGCTTGCCCTTGAGCGACGTGAAGTGGCCGTTCAGCTTTTTCAGCAGGCGCAGCTTCTGACGGTCGTTCACCGCCTCCACGGCCTCGAGAATGGCGAAGTCGTAGTCCTTCGCGGCGGCGAAGCTGAGCATCGCCTTGACGTCCTTCGGAAAGCAGCTCCCGCCGTAGCCGACCCCGGGAAACAGGAACGATGGGCCGATGCGCCGGTCCGCCGCCACCGCGCGACGTACCTGGTCGACGTCGGCGCCCACCGCCTCGCAGACGTTGGCAACCTCGTTCATGAACGAAATGCGCGTGGCGAGCATCGCGTTCGCGGCGTATTTGCAGAGCTCGGCGCTGGCGCAGTCCATCAGCATGATTGGCGCACCGGTGCGGGTGAACGGGGCGTACAGCTCCTTCATCAGCTCGGCCGCGCGCGGATCCTCGGCGCCGATGACGACGCGATCGGGCTTCATGAAGTCGTCGATCGCGGCGCCCTGCTTGAGGAATTCCGGATTGCTCACGACGCTGAACGGGTGCGTCGTCTCGCGCCGGATCACTTCGCGAACCTTGGCTGCGGTCCCCACCGGGACGGTGCTCTTGTTGACGATGACCTTGTAGCCGTTCATCGCGCGGGCGGTGTCACGGGCGACGGCGAGCACATGCTGAAGGTCGGCCGAACCGTCTTCTCCGGTCGGGGTGCCGACGGCGATGAAGATGATCTGGGCGCCGCGGACGCCGCGTTCGAGCGCGGTCGTGAACGTCAGCCGCTTTTCGGCGCGATTTCGCCGGACCAGCTCTTCGAGCCCCGGCTCGTAGATGGGGATTTTGCCGCGCTGCAGGAACTTGACCTTGGCCGGGTCCTTGTCGATACATACGACGTCGTTCCCGTTTTCGGCCAGGCAGGCCCCGGCGACGAGTCCGACGTATCCACTCCCAACCACCGCAATTTTCATCCGATCAGCCTTCCCCCGGGATGCAAACCCCTAAACCTAGCACAGCCGAAAAAACGGTGTCAATCTATTGAACGACAAGGATTTGCCTCACTTTCGGTGTGCTACGATCCCGCCCGCGTGCGCATCCTGATGGACTACCGGGCGGCTCTTCGCCAGAGGACGGGCGCGGGCGAGTACGTCCACCGGCTCGCCGGCGCGCTCCAGGCCTGCATCGCGCCACCAGACTCGCTGACGGTCTTTTCAAGCTCCTGGAAGGACAGGATGGATGAGGCGTCGGTGCCCGGGGCCAGCCACGTGGACGCCCGCGTGCCGGTGTCGATACTCAACCTGGCCTGGCATCGGTTCGAGTGGCCGCCGGTCGACTGGTTCGCCGGACCGGTGGATATCGCTCACTCAATGCATCCGGTCCTGCTGCCGGCCCGCGCCGCGGCGCAGTTCGTGACGATTCACGACCTGTATTTTCTCGACCGGCCGGACCAGACGGTCGCCGAAATACGGCGCGACTACCCGGCCCTGGCCGGACGTCATGCCCGCCGGGCGGCCGGCGTCATCGTGCCGTCCTATTACACCAAAGGCACCATCCAGGACCGCCTTGGTGTTCCGCCCGATCGAATCATCGTCTGCTCTCCGGGCGCGCCGCCGTGGACGGCGCGCGAGGAGCCGACCGCCGCGGGGCCGATTCTGTTCGTCGGCACGGTCGAGCCCCGCAAGAACATTCCGGGCCTCCTCCGTGCGTACGCGGCACTCGTCGGTGACGATCCGTCGATACCCGATCTCGTGATTGCCGGCCGGGCTCCGTCCGGCCTCGGCCCCGACCTGACGATCGACGGCGTCTCGATCGAGGGACGTGTGCAGGTACTTGGATATGTCGACGACGCGCGGCGGCTCTCGCTGTATCGAGCGGCGTCGATGCTGGTGCTTCCGTCCTTCGACGAAGGATTCGGGCTGCCGGTGCTCGAGGCGATGACCCTCGGCGTGCCTGTCGTCGCCGCCAACCGCGGCTCGCTGCCGGAAGTGCTCGGCGGGGCGGGCATCCTCGTGGATCCGGACGACCACGACGGCCTGGCGACCGCGATACGGACCGTGCTCCGCGATCCGGTGGCACGCGGCCGGATGACGCAAGCGGGTCTCGCCCGGGCGCGCGCCTACTCGTGGGAGGTTTCCGCACGGCGCCTCTACGAGGCGTACGTCGAGGCCCTGGCGCGCCGGACCGCCGCGTGACTGACGTGCTCCGGATCGGCGTCGACGCGCGCGAACTTCTGGGCGACACGACCGGCGTCGGTCGCTACCTGGGCGAGCTGATGCGGCGGTGGACCGCGCGGCCCGACGCCCGGCGTCGTCAGTTCGTGTTGTACGCTCCGGCTCCCCTGCCGCTCGCGTTCCCCGCGGATACCGTGGAGCAGCGGATCATCGGATCGGGGACGGGTACCTGGTGGGAGCAGACCACCTTACGTACCGCTGTCAGGAGCGACAGGCCAGACGCATTTTTCGCGCCCTGCCTACACGGCACCACTTGCGGTGGGCACTCCGCTGGCGGTGACGATCCACGACCTCTCGTTCGTCGCACACCCGGAGTGGTTCCGGCCTCGAGAACGATGGCGGCGCCAGGTCATCACCGCACGAACCGCGGCGGCCGCGTCGATCATCTTCACCGACTCGGAGTTCTCACGACGCGAGCTGGAGACCAGGCTCCAGGTTGCAGGCGATCGGGTGCGGGTGATTGCGCCGGGGGTGTCCGTATCCGACTCGGGATCCGGGACTCGGGGCTCGGGGCTCGAAGATCACATCGCGGGATCACGGACTCGGGAATTCGGAATCCCGCGCGCCGGGAGCCGCTGGTGCTTTATGTCGGCTCGATTTTCAACCGGCGGCGGCTGCCGGATCTGATTGCGGCCTTTGCGCGGGCGACGACCGACATCCCGGCGGCGCGGCTGGTCATCGTCGGCGCCGACCGCAGCTGGCCGGCGCAGGACCTGGCGGCCGTCGCGGCGAGCCACGACGTGGCTGCCCGGGTCGAACTGCGAAGCTACGTCGCGGAACCAGAGCTCGCGGACCTCTACGCGCGCGCCTCGGTGTTTGCGTTCCTCTCTGAATACGAGGGCTTCGGCCTGACGCCGCTCGAGGCCCTCGCCTCGGGTGTTCCGATCGTCGTGGCGGACACGCCGGTCGCGCGCGAGGTCTACGGCCGCGCCGCCGAGTACGTCGAGGCCGGGGATGTCGCGGGCACCGCGGCGGCGCTGCGGCGCTTTCTCGCAACCCCGTCCGCGGCATCTGAACAGCTCGCGCGGGCGCCGGAGGTGCTGGCCCGGTATTCCTGGGACCGCGCGGCGGCAGACACGCTCGAGGGCATCGAACGGATCGCGGCACGATGACCCGGCTGGCGATCGTGATCGTCAACTTCAACGCGCGCGAGCACCTGGAGAATTGCCTCGCGTCGCTGGCCACATCACCACCTCGAACGACTCACGAGATCGTCGTCGTCGACAACGCGTCGACCGACGGGAGCGTCGCAGCCGTCCGCGCCCGCTTCCCCGCCGTTCGGATCTGCGAGCAGCCACGCAACCGCGGGTTCTCGAGCGCGAACAACGCCGGTATTCGTGCCACCGCGAGCGAGCTGGTCCTGCTGCTGAACAACGACACCGTCGTGCCGCCGGGCGCGGTCGACGCTCTGGTCGCGCGGCTCGATGCGAAGCCGGACGTTGCGGTTGCCGGTCCCAGACTCGTGGACCGGGTCGGCCGGCCCGAGCTCTCCTTCGGCTGGATGATGTCGCCGCTCGGCGAGCTCCGTCAGAAGACGCTCACGGCGCTGCAGCGGCGCGGCGGCTCGCGGCTGGCAGGCTGGATCGACCGGGCGACGTCGCGCGAGCAATATGTCGACTGGGTCAGTGGCGCCTGTCTGCTCGTGCGCCGGCAGGCCGCGGAGCAGGCCGGCCTGCTCGACGAGCGTTACTTCCTCTATGCCGAGGACGTCGACTTCTGCGCCGCGATTCGGGCGCACGGTCACCGCGTGCTGTTCACGCCGGCGGCCGAGATCGTCCACCTGCGGGGAAGGTCGCGTGCGACCGCACCCGCGGCAGCGAACGAGGCATACCGACGCAGTCACCTCGCGTTCTACGAAAAACACCACCCCCGGTGGGCTCCGGTGCTCAGGGTCTATCTGCGGCTCAAGGGCGAGCTCCCGCGGTAGAATTCGGGGGCGAATGAGGAGCGAGCAATCACGGTTCGGGGTTCGGGGTTCCGGGTTCCGGGTGCGGATTCCAGGTTCAGGGTTCGGCCATGGTTCCGGGTTGCGACGGTTCGGTCAGTACCCTGAACGTGCCACAGTTCTCGAACTCTGAACCCGGAACCCCAAACCCGGAACCCCGAACCCGGAACCTGAACCCCGAACCCGGAACCTGGAACCCGGAACCCGCCGGCCAAGCGTTCAGCATCCGGCGATGAGAATCGCCATCGATGCGCGCAAGCTGCGCGATTACGGCATCGGGACTTACGTCCGCAATCTCCTGCGCCACCTGTCGCGCCTGGATCACGACACCGAATACGTGCTCATCTGCCGCGCCGCCGACTGCGCGCTGGTCGAAGAATTCGGCGAGAACTTCAGGGCCATCGCCGAGACGGCGCCGGCCTATTCGCTCCGCGAACAGCTGCGCATCCCGCTCGATCTGCGCCGCGAAGGCATCGACCTGTTTCACGCGCCGCATTACGTGCTGCCGCCGCTCGCGCCGTGCAAGGCGGTGGTCACGATTCACGACTGCATCCACCTGCGCTTTCCGCAGTACCTGCCGAACCGGCTGGCGTACGCGTACGCGCGCTCGTCAATGTGGTTCGCGACGCACCGGGCAAACCGCGTGCTGACGGTCTCGGAAGCGTCGAAGCGCGACATCCTCCGTTACTACCGCGTCCCCGAGAAGAAGATCGACGTCATCTACAACGCCATCGACGAGCGGTTCGGCGAGATCCCGACGGCCGAGGAGGTCGAGCGCGTCCGCGAGCGGTATCAGCTGAACGATCCCTTCGTCCTCTACGCCGGGAACATCAAGCCGCACAAGAATCTCGAACGGCTGATCGAGGCCTTCCACACGCTGCGGCGGGACGGGCCCGACACGGTCAAGCTGCTGATCATCGGGGACGAAATCTCCAAGTACGCGACGCTCCGGCGCGCCGTGCACAAGTACAAGCTCCACAAGCACGTGCGGTTCTTTGGCTTCGTCCCGGACAAGACGCTGGCGGTCCTCTACCGGCTCGCCGGTGTCTTCGTGTTTCCGTCGCTCTACGAGGGATTCGGGCTGCCGCCGCTCGAGGCGATGGCCAGCGGCACGCCGGTCATCACGTCGAACGTGTCGTCGCTGCCGGAAGTGGTCGGGGATGCAGCGCTGCTCATCGACCCGTACGATCCTGACGCGATCGCCAACGCCATGCGTCGCGTCCTCACCGAACCGGCGCTGCGCGACGATCTCCGACAGCGCGGACTCCTGCGCGTCAAGGAGTTCTCGTGGGACCGCTCGGTGCGCCGGGTCCACGCCATCTACGAAGAGGTGCTCGCCGGGTGACCCACGCGTCGCCCCATCCTGAGTCTGCCGCTCCGGGCCCGCAGGGCGGGCCGCAGCGGGTCGCCATCGTTCACGACTGGCTCACCGGCATGCGCGGCGGCGAAAAGGTCCTCGAGGCAATCTGCGAGCTTGTACCCGGAGGCGACGCTCTATTCGCTGGTGCGGGTTCCGGGCTCGGTCTCGGCGCGCATCGAACGGCACGAGATCCGGACGTCCGCCGTCCAGTGGCTGCCCCAGGCAGGCCGCAGGTATCGGCACTACCTGCCGCTCTTCCCGACCGCCATCGAGTTGTTCGACCTGGACGCCTACGACCTGGTGATCAGCAGCAGCCACTGCGCCGCCAAGTCGGTCGTTCGCACCGGACGGGCCACCCACGTTTGCTACTGCCACTCTCCCATGCGCTATGCGTGGGACCAGTTCGGCGCGTATTTCGGCCCGGATCAGGTCGGATCGGTCAGGAGCCGGCTCCTGAGACCGGTCATGGCGCGCCTGGCGCGATGGGATGCCGCGACCGCCGGGCGGGTGGACCGCTTCGTCGCCAACTCGCAGTATGTTGCGGGGCGGATCGACCGATACTATAATCGCAGGTCGACCGTTGTGTATCCGCCCGTCAATACGGCCTTTTATCGCCCCAACGACTCACCTGTCGGCGAGGGAGGCGACGGCAGCTTCCTCGTCGTGTCCGCCCTGGTTCCCTACAAGCGGATCGACATTGCCATCGAGGCGTGTCGGCTGGCCGGTGTGCCCTTGCGGATTGTAGGGCGAGGCCCCGAAGAGGCTGCACTGCGACGGCTTGCCGGCCCTGAGGTCGAGTTTCTGGGGTGGCGCACGGACGAGGAAATTCGGGACTTGTATGGTCGCGCCGCCGCCGTCCTGCTGCCGGGCGTCGAGGATTTCGGCATGGTGCCGGTCGAAGCGCAGGCCTGCGGCACGCCGGTGGTCGCACTGGCCAGCGGCGGGGCGGTCGAGACAGTTCAGGACGGGGTCACCGGAGTGCTTGTAAATGACGACTCGGCGCCCGGATTTGCCGACGCCCTCACCCGGCTCCGGGGCCTCCGATCTCGATCCGGCGACGATCCGCGCGAACGCGGAACGCTACTCCCGCGAACGGTTCATGACGGAGTTCGAGGCGGCGGTCGCCAGCGCGATTGCAGAACGCGAGCCCGCGCGATGATGCGACGGTATAACCGTCTGCTCGTTGTCTTCTACATCATCTGCGATGCGCTGCTCGGCATGGCCGCCTTCGCGCTCGCCTACGTCGTCCGCTTCCGCATCCTCGACGAGATCGTACCGATCACCAAGGGCATCCCGCCGTTTTCGCAGTATTTGACGATGATGCCGTTTATCGGGCTCATCGTGCCGATCGCGTTCCAGGTGCAGGGGACATACCGGTTGCGCCGGGGACGATCGCGCGTGGATGACTTCTTTGCCGTATTCGTCGGCACCATCCTCGCCGGCATCCTCGGACTGGTTGGATCGCTCTACTTCCAGGCGTACTACGCGTCCGACGCGATGAAGGACCTGGGCGCGTACGAAGTGTCGCGGCCGGCGCTGGCACTGTTCCTCACCTTCAACGTCGCCTTCTCATACGGGCTGCGCGAGATCGTCCGCGAGGTCTTCGAGCGCCGCTGGAGGGCCGGCATCGGTCTGAAGCGCGTGCTGATTGCGGGCGCCAGCGACCTGGGCCGGATGGTCGCCGACAAGGTGCTCGAGCACCGCGAATTCGGGTTCAAGATCGTCGGCTTCCTCGACGACCGCGCGTCGGGCGATCACATCGGCTACCGCGGCCTGCCGCTGCTCGGGACGCTGACCGAGGCTGACGAGATCATCCGGCAGGAGAAGATCGATCACGTCTACGTCGCCCTTCCGCTCGAAGAGCACGTCAAGATGCTTGGCGTTGTCGAGGCGACGAACCGCGAAGGGGTCGACGTGCACGTCGTCCCCGACCTCCTCCAGTTCATCGCGCTTCGCGCGCGGCTCGAAAATCTCGACGGCGTTCCGATCATCAGCCTGAACGACGTGCCGCTCCGCGGCTTCAACAGCCTGCTGAAGCGCGGCATCGACTTCGCGATTTCCGGGTCGGCGCTTCTCGGCCTCGCGGTCCCCTTCCTGACGATCATGGCGCTCATCCGCTACACGTCGAAGGGCCCGATTTTCTACAAACAGGAGCGGATGGGGCTCGACGGAAAGGCGTTCGACGTCTACAAGTTCCGCTCGATGTACCAGGGCGCCGAGGACGAGACCGGTCCGATCTGGGCGCGCGACAACGACCCGCGCTGCACACCGGTGGGCAAATGGCTTCGCAAGCTCGACCTCGACGAACTGCCGCAGCTCTGGAACGTGCTCCGCGGCGACATGTCGATCGTCGGCCCGCGCCCCGAGCGCCCGTATTTCGTCGAGCAGTTCAAGCATCGCATTCCGCAATACATGCTGCGCCACAAGGTGAAGGCCGGCATCACCGGCTGGGCCCAGGTCAACGGCTGGCGCGGCAACACGTCGATCGAGAAGCGCATCGAGTACGACCTCTACTACATCGAGAACTGGTCAGTCGGTCTCGACATCAAGATCATGTGGCTCACCGTGCTGCGGGGGCTGCAGAAGAATGCGTACTGATCGGATCGAAGTAGCCAGTTACCAGTTACCAGTAGCCAGTAAGGTCCGAGCAACTGGGATCGCTGACTGACCGGTAACTGGCGACTGGAAACTGGTGACTGGGAACTGTCACCTCAAGCGATAGGAGCTCATGTCGAGAATTGTCATTACCGGCGCCGCGGGATTCATCGGTTCACACTTGTCCGAGGCGCTCCTCGATCGCGGGCATTCGGTTGTCGGGATCGACAACCTGCTCACGGGCGATACGGCGAACATCGCCCATCTCGCCAACCGGGACTTCGTGTTCATCAAGCACGACGTGACGAACTACATCTACGTCGACGGCCCGGTCGATGCGGTGCTGCACTGGGCCAGCCCGGCGAGCCCGATTGATTACCTCGAACTGCCGATCCCGACGCTGAAAGTCGGAGCGCTCGGCACCCACAAGGCGCTCGGTCTCGCCAAGGCGAAGAACGCGCGGTTCGTGATCGCGTCGACCTCCGAGGTCTACGGCGATCCGCTGGAACATCCGCAGAAAGAAAGCTACTGGGGCAACGTGAATCCGGTCGGCCCGCGCGGCGTCTACGACGAAGCCAAGCGCTTTGCCGAGGCGATGACGACGGCGTATCACCGCTATCACGGCGTGGACGCGAAGATCGTCCGCATCTTCAATACCTATGGGCCGCGGATGCGGCTGCGGGACGGCCGCGCGGTGCCGGCGTTCATGAGCCAGGCGCTCACCGGCGAGGACGTGACGATCTTCGGCAGTGGCCAGCAGACGCGCAGCTTCTGCTATGTCACCGATCTCGTCGACGGGATCATCCGCCTGATGGAATCGAACGTGAACGATCCCGTCAACATCGGCAATCCGCAGGAAATGACGATCGAGGAGATCGCCCGCGCGATCATCCGGCTCACAGGATCCAAGAGCAAGCTGGTCTACCGGCCGCTCCCCGAGGACGATCCCAAAGTGCGCCAGCCCGATATCACGCGCGCCCGCACTCTGCTCGGGTGGGGTCCGAAGGTCAGTCTCGAGGAAGGCCTGACGAAGACGCTGGAATATTTCCGGACCAAGATCTAGGCCGTCAGTGCCCCATCCGGACGACCTTCACCAGGTAGTCGAAGGCCGAGACGACCGAGATGGCGAGCGATGCGTAGACGAAGACCGTCACAGCGTTCGAACGGACGCCGAGGACGTTGAAGTACAGCGTGATGACGCCCGTCATCACGTACGTGGCGGTCGCGATCTTGCCGAAGATCGACGGCCGGAAGGTGCGGCGGCCGACCGCCAGGTTGACGACCGCGACGGTGAGCACGATCGTGATGTCGCGACTGAGCACCAGGATCGTAAACCACAGCGGCAGGCGATTCACTGACCCGATGTCCGGCAGCGTCAGCATGACGAACATCGACACGAGCAGCAGCTTGTCCGCCATCGGATCCAGCCACGCCCCGAGCGTCGTCTTCTGGCCGGTGCGGCGGGCGATCAGCCCATCGAACAGATCGGTCACGCCGGCGGTAAAGAAGGTCACGAGCGCCCAGCCCTGGTGGCCGTACAACAGCAGGATGACGAACGGCGGAACCAGCAGCATCCGCAGCAGCGTCAGCTGGTTCGCGGCCGTGAGGTTCATCGCGGCTGGCGTCCCGACAGTTCTTCGAGCTTCTTGACCGCCGCGAGCGCCTCGGCTCCGGTCACCGGCCGGGTCAGCTGGAACTCGTCCCGTTCGACCGGCTTCATGACTCCGGCCTGCACCGCGACGGCGGCCGCGGGGTAACTCAGATGCCCGGGCGGCAGGTCGGACAAACGCACGTGCGCATCCTTCCACGCCGCTGCCTGACCCGGCCGCTCCGTCGCGATGAACGACAGCACTCGCGACGCCGCAAGCGCCAGGTCGCCCGCGCCTGACCGGCTCGTTCGGCTGAAAGGTGTGATTCGGGTACGCCTCCATGATGCCGGCACGCGAGACCGCCTGGATCCACGGACTCGCCCAGTTTCCGCGCGTGTCAGTCAGCACGACCGGATTGTCCCGCCGCGCCCGCTTCAGCAGGTCGTCGAGCCGCACGCCGAGGAGCGCCGCCAGCTGCGCGCGAGTCACGGTCGGCGCGGTCTCGATTGAGCGGTATTCCTCCGGCATCGCGGCAAATGCCGCTTTCTCGCTGAGCTCGTCGAGCTTGGCCGCGAGCGCGTCGCTTGGCTCCAGCGAGTTCGCGGTCCGATATGCCTCGGCCGCCTTGGCGAAGTCCCCCTGCGCTTCGTAAATCTCTCCGAGGGCGACGAAGTTCCGAGGCTCCGACGGGCTGAGCTCCGCCGCTTTCCGGGCGTGACCGAGCGCCGCGTCCAGGTTTCCGTTTCGGCGTTCGATGATGGCAAGCTCGCGATAGAGAAACGGGCTGTCCGGCGACTCCGCAAGCGTCCGCTCGTAGATCGTCTGCGCCTCTCCCAGCCGACCTGCTTCGGCCGCCTTCCGCGCCGCATCCACGTCGTCCTGCATCCCGCGCAGGCGAAGGACGTCGATGCGCGCGCGCAGCTCCGTCAGGTTCGGATCGGCGGCAACCGCCGCTTCGAAACTGGCGAGCGCCTGCTGGCGCTGTCCGAGTGTGAGCAGCGCCTCGCCGCGGCCCGGCGAGCGCCGGTGCGTAAGCCGCGTCGGCGGCGAGGGCGCGATCGAAGTGCGACGACGCCGCCCGATAGTCCTTCCTGGCGAGCGCCACATAGCCAAGACCCGCCTCTGACGGGTAGAACTGCGGGCGCGGTCTTCAAGCACATCGGAAAAACTTCGTTCCGCGGTCTTCAGATCGCCGGACTGCAGCCACTGCCAGCCGACCTGGTGGGCCGCGGCGGCCTGCGGCGCGGTCCGAGCTTCGCCGGCGCAACCGGATAGACGAATTCAGGATAGCGGAGGGTGGTGACGGCCGGAGGCAGGACCGGACGCTTCGGCTTTGGCGCAATTGGCAGCCGTGCACGCGATGACGACGGCGAGGATGACTCGCGCTGACACGTGCGCTGGACGTGCGGCCGCGAGCCGGCGCGCGAGGCGGGCGACGGACGGCGTCACGACGCGTGTACCACGGCTGACGCGAATCGACTCACCAGCCGGCGCGGCACTTCGGCCTCGATCGACACGCGACCGTCGGCCGACAGGTGATTGATGATCTTTCCGAGCCGATAGAGCTGCGCGATCTGATCGCGCTGGCCATCGTCGGCGTCGAATTCGACCGTGACGCGGGCGGTGTCGAGTCCGAGCCGAACTTCCATCGCCTCGATGATGTCGTCGCGGCCATCGCCGCGCAGCGCCGAGACGCACAGCGCCCCGGGATAGAGGTTGCGCAGCCGGCTGCGCTCCCCTTCGTCGAGCTTGTCGCACTTGTTGAACACGTCGACCGACGGGCACGCGGTCGGCACCGACCTCCGCGAGCACGGCGGCAACCGCCTCCATCTGTCGCTCGCGATCCGGGCTCGATGCATCGATCACGTGGAGGAGCAAGTCGGCCGCGGCCACCTCTTCGAGCGTGGCGCGGAACGCGGCGACGAGCGACGTCGGCAGCCGTTCGATGAAACCGACCGTGTCCGAGACGAGCAGTTCACGCCGATCGGGCAGCCGGACCTTCCGGACGAGAGGATCGAGTGTGACGAAGAGCGCGTCCGACGCCACGGCTTCGTTGCCCGGTCAGGTTGTTGAACAGCGTCGTCTTGCCGGCGTTGGTGTAGCCGACGAGCGCCACCGTCGGCGCGGCACCCTTGTGACGCCGTTCGCGCAGCTGCGTCCGGCGCCGCCGCACGGTATCGATCTCCTGCCCGAGCACGCTGATGCGATGGCGGATCCGCCGTCGATCGGTCTCGAGCTTCGTTTCGCCGGGGCCGCGCGTGCCGATCCCGCCGCCGAGCCGCGAGAGCGCGGTCAGCCGACCCGACGAGCCGCGGCAGCAGGTATTTGAGCTGTGCGAGCTCGACCTGCAGCTTGCCTTCGCGCGTGCGGGCGCGCCGCGGCAAAAATGTCGAGGATGAGCTGGGTGCGGTCCACGACCTTGCGGTCGAGCGCCTGCTCGAGGTTCCGCAGCTGCGCCGGGCTCAGCTCGTTGTCGAAGATGACGACATCGGCTTTCAGCTCGTCGCACGCGGCCGCAAGGGATTTGACTTTGCCGCTGCCGAGGAAGGTGGCGGGATCGGGTCGCGGCCGATCCTGCATCATGCGAAGCACGACCTGCGCGCCCGCTGCCGCGGCGAGGCCGGCGAGTTCGTCGAGCGCGTGTTCGGGGTCGAAGTGACGAGTGGAGTCCCTGAAGAGCCCGACGAGCGCCGCGCGCTCGTTGCCATCCTGCGAGGTCGAACGCGGAGCGTGAGACGCCTTCACCGAAGCGATTTTATCACGCGGTCCCACGCGACTGCCCCGGCGCGCACGAGGACCGGACCGTGCTCGCCGAGCGCCACGATCGTCGACGGCGGGCCGCCCGGCGCACGGCCGGCGTCGAGCAGGACGTCGATGCCCGGACAGGATTTCGGCAACCCTCGTGCGGCGACTCAGCGGGGGCAATGCCGGACGGATTTGCGCTCGTCGCCGTTACCAGAACCCGAACGCATGCGCCAGCTCCCGCGCGACCACAAGCGCCGGCACCCGGATCGCCACCGTGGTGTGCCCTCCCAGTGCAGCGCGCGACAGCGCCGGGCCGCCGGGTACGACGATGGACAATGGACCGGGCCAGAAGGCCTCGGCAAGTCGCATCTCGCGCGGGCCAAAGTCGCCTGCCGCACGCGCCTGATCGATGTCGGCAGCAATCAGCGGAACAGCGGCCCGCTATCTCTGCCCTTCAAGTCGAACAGCCGCGCGACCGCGTCGTCAGACCGCGGGTCTGCGGCAATCCCATAAACCGTGTCGGTCGGGAACGCCACGAGCCCGCCGGATCGAATGACCGCCGCGGCCTCGGCGATGCATCGAGGCGTCAGGCGCGTCGGCGGAAACCACGCAGTCGCTTCATCGTCGGATCGCTCCGCGCCGAAGTGGCAGCGTGATCCTCATAACTCCTCGGTCGCAGGCGCCGCCGCTGCCGTCATGGGCGTCGCGGTCATCGTCCGGGCCACCAATGCCCCCGAGCAGGACGAGCGCCAGCGTGTCGAGCAGGAAGACGCTTCGTATGCTTGTCGCGCCGAGGATCCCGCTGACGATCGGACTGAGCGCGAGTCCGGCCAGTGAACCGGTCGCCAGGAATCCGAAACCCGCGCCACGTGCCGACGCCGGAATGACGCCGCTCGCCGCTGTATAGGCCGCGGTTGTCGAAATCACCGATGGCAAGACCGAATACGGGCGTTGCGACCAGGAGAATCCATGAAGCATCCGCAAGGAGATAGATCAGTCGTCCCGGCAGCCGCGACACGCGATGGTGACGGCGATGACGCGACGCGCAGACCCACGGGTGAGGAGCATGCCGCAGACATGATGCCCGATGGCACCGGCCGCCGCCGCAATCGAAAAAAGGACACCCGATACCAGCGGCACGCGCGCACGGTGCCGTGCCCAAGCTGGGCGATGTAGAGCGGCAGCACCGGCCCGAAGCTGCGATCGACGAACTGCAGGCCGAAGATGACCACCATCAGCAGAATGAAGTTCTGGAACGCGAGGACGTTCTTGAATGTCACCCGCGCGGCGGATGCGGCCGCGACGTGGTGTGGCGCCGTGCGTTCGTCGTACATCACGAATACGAGGACGAGGGCGACGACGTAGAAACCCGCGGTGACGAGGAACGCGTACCGAAGCCCGACGACTTGTGCGACAGCGCTGCCGACAATCGGGCCGACGGCGGGCCCGAGACGCTGGGCGGTCTGGACGAACCCGATTGAATAGGCAACGCGGTCGCGAGGCGCGGAGTCGGCGGCCATCGTCAACGTCAACGACCCATAGCCGGCGAAGAGGCCCTGCGCGGCACGAAGCGCGAATACCTGCCACGGGTGCTTGACGAAGGCCATCGCGCCCATCAGGAAGATGAAGCTGATGAGCGACCGCTCCACCATGATCTTCCGTCCGTAACGATCGGCGAGGCGGCCCCAGAAGGGCGACAGCAGCGCGGTGAGCGCCGGCGTGACGCCAAGACTCAGCCCCGACCACATCGCAATCGCGCCGACGTCGGTGACACCGAGCTGCTGGAAGTACAGCGGGAGAAACGGCATCACCAGCGTAAAGCCGGTGAAGCCGATGAAGCACGCGGCCGTCACTGCGAAGAGATTTCGTCGCCAGTTCAGGGGCGCACCCCAACGGCTTGCGGGTCGAGCGCCTGGCCGTGCCGGCCGGGTCGCGAGTCATTCGATCGCCGGCAGTTCGCAGCGCGTCGGCCGATCCTGGCGATAACCGAGGACGTAATCGGCCTGCATGATCTTGTGAATCTCGCGGGTGCCTTCGTAGATGACCGCGCCCTTGCAGTTGCGGTAGAACCGTCCGACCGGGTACTCGTCGGAATAGCCGTTGGCGCCGTGCACCTGCACCGCGTCTCCGGCGGCGCGCTCCGATGCGACGGTCGCGAACCACTTGGCAAGACCGGTCTCGCGCGTGTTGCGGCGGCCGTGATTCTTCAGGAACCCGGCCCGCAGCCACAGCAGGCGGGCCGCCTGGTAGTCCGATTCCATCTGCGCGATCATTTCCTTGACCAGCTGATGTTCGCCAATGGCGACGCCGAACGTCTTTGCGCTCTTTCGCGTACCGGGCGCTGGCATCACGACACGCCCTGATCAGCCCGGTGGCGCCGGCGGCGACGGTGTACCGGCCCTGATCGAGCGCGAACATCGCGATCTTGAACCCTTCGCCCGGCTTGCCGAGCAGATTCCGCCTCCGGCACCTCGACGTCGTCCATCTTGAAGAAGCCGGTGTTGCCGGCGAGAATCCCCCACTTCTCCTTCAGCGTTCCACTCGAGAAGCCTTTGAAGCTGCGCTCGATGATGAACGCGCTGATGCCCGACGTGTCGCGCTGCTTCTTCTTTTCGAGGTCGGTCCAGGCGAAGACGAGAAAGTTGTCGGCCACGTCAGCGAGCGAGATCCACATCTTCTCGCCGGTCAGAAAGTAGCTGTCGCCCCTCTTGACCGCGACCGTCTGAATGCCGCGGACGTCGCTGCCCGCGGCCGGTTCGGTCAACCCGTACGTCGCAATCTTGTGACCCTGGGCCTGGGGCACGAGATAGCGCTGCTTCTGGTCCTCGGTTCCCCATGTCAGCAGCGACAGGCAGTTGAGACCGGCGTGCACCGACATGATCACGCGAAGGGATGTGTCGACGTATTCGAGCTCTTCGCTCACGAGGCCGAGGCTGACGTAGTCCATTCCGGCGCCGCCATACTCAGTCGGGACCGAGCAGCCGAGCAGTCCGAGCTCCGCCATCTGCGGCAGGATGTTCCGGTCGAACCGGTGCTCGCGATCGAGCTCGCGAATCTTCGGCGCGACTTCGCGCGCGCCCCATTCTCTGACGGTCTGTTCGAGCAGGAGCTGATCGTCTGTCAGATCGAAGTCAATCATCGGGTTCTTCGCTGAGGGTTTTAGGGTTCTAAGGGGTTATAGAGGTTATAGGTCTGGTTTTAGGTTTTAGGTTTTACGTTCAGTTCTAGTCACGGTTAGGTGTCGAACACTGAACCGCGAACCTGCACCCGGAACTCCGAACCCGGAACTCGGAACCGGTTCTAACCCGGAACCGGTTCTACCCAGTCTGCGAGTCCCCTCACTCCCGTCTAACCTCAACGACCGCCCCACGAGTCAGCGCCAGCGCGGCCTCGGCGCTGCCGCCGTTCGCGGCGATCTCGAGGTGGTCGGTGCTGCCGAAGAGCGCGCAGATTTCTCCCGGACGGATGTCGGCGTAGGTGGCGACGACGCCGCCGATCGGCCTGCCGCCGACGGTTACGGTCACGGGATGATCGCGTGCGATGGTCTCGAACGACGCGGCGGTCGATGTTCGTCACCAGATTGCCGAAGTGATCGACGAGCAGCACCACGCCTCGGACGCTCGTCGTCTTTACATCCGGGCGTGGGATGTCGATCTGTTGATAGGTGGCCAGCGTGCGTCCGAGCGCGGCGAGCTGGATGCCTTTGGCGAGCCAGGCGGCGGCCGGCGCGAATCGATCGCGTCCTTCGAACGTGCGGCTCACAGTCGGCCTCGCGTAGCGCCGTTCGGTCAGCTCCACGATCTTCTTCGGGGGGATTTCCTGGAAGACGGCGGTCAGCAGACCATTGTCGGGCGCGACGAACCGATAGTCGCCGGCTTCGGCGGCGAGACCGCGACGCGACGATCCGACGCCTGGATCCACGACGGCCAGAAAGATCGGTCCCGGCGGAAAATACCGGCACGCGGCGGCCAGCTGCAGCGCGCCTTCGAGCACGTCGTGCGGACGGATCTCGTGCGTGATGTCCACGAGCGAGAGCTCGGGACAGATCCCCATCATCACGCCCTTCATGGTCCCGGCGTAATGATCGCGGGACCCGAAGTCGCTCAGCAGCGCAATGAGCGGCCGCACGGCATCCTCAGCTCTTGCGTCTGAGCAGGATTTCGCGGGTGTTGTTCTTCAGCAGGAAGGAGTCGGAGACGATGAGCCCTTCGAACATCCGGATGATGTCGCGATTGGCGAGGACGTGCTTCGACCCGCCGGCGCCGGCGTGTTCCCGGTGCCGCAGCAGGTTGTCGTCGACGATTTCGTACTTCGTGAATCCGGCGGTGCCGCCCGGCGGCGGTTGAGAAGAAGGCCATCACCGCGCCCCGCCGGACGCAGCATCCGGATGATCTGGCGCGCCAGGGACTGGGCCGCCGCCTTGGGCAGGAAGTCGAACACGTCCCAGCACAGGATGCCGTCCACGCTGCCGTCGGCGTGACGGAAGCGGGTGTCGAATGCCTTGGCGAGGTCGTCGAGCGTGCCGGCACGCGAATGCCGGTCGAATTCGGCGAACAGGTCCTCGATGAACAGCTTGCATCCGAGCCGCTCGCCAAAGAACTCGACGTTGGACCCAATCACCGGGCCGAGGTCGAGGAGCACAGCCGGGTCCGGCTGCGCCGCGATCGCCGCCAGCATCTTCGGAAATGCTTTGGACGGCATCGGGGCATCTCCGCGCGAGACGGAGGCCTTGCCGGACGCGTCGGGCTGGCGGGGGCGCTTCCCGCCCCAGCGGAGAAGGTCTGACAGCATGGATTATCGGACGAAGGAACGGCAAGGCCGGAGAACGGGCACGTCATGCCCGCCCGCGGCCCCCCGAGTGTGCGTGCTTACCGGCCTGCGCCGGCGGTAGCTGCTGCGCCCTGCGCGCCTGCCGGTGCAGGCGCGGGCTTGGCTTCCGGCTTCTGCTCGGCCTTGTGGCTCTGCTCGCCGGTCTTGGCGCTACCCGTCTTCTGCATGTCGATGCTGCCGCGGAAGTGTGCCCCTTCGGCAATCGCCACGCGCGGTGCGGCGATGTCGCCGTCGACCGACCCGTTGTCCCGGATATCGACCTTGTCACTCGCGGAGACGTTGCCGGTCACTTCGCCGAGGATGATTACCGACTTCGCGAACACCTGCGCCTTGATCTTCCCGTTGGCGCCGATCGTCAGCACGTTCTGGCGAAGTTCGATCTTCCCCTCGACCTGTCCCTCGATGGTCAGGTCTTCGCTGCCGTTGAGCTCGCCCTTGATGACAACGGATTTACCTATGTTCACAGCAGTTTTCTCCTGTCCACGCTGAGGGTCGCCGGCCATAGCCGGACGCGGCGCCGGTGCCGCATCGGCGGCATGCGGCGCGGTTACCGGTTGCGCCGGCGCTGGCCCGGGGCTGGCCGGTGCAGTCGGCTTGACCGCTTCATCCCGTTTCCACATTGGGCATTCTCCACACTTCCGAAATGTTGGTCTTTCCGCGGCTTGGCAGCAGGGTCACGAGAGTATACGAAAGGGCTGGACGCCTGTCTAGTCCTTTCAGCCCTGAGACTTAGCGCGGATGCTATGATGGGTGATCGGCGATGCGCATCTATTTCGACCATAACGCGACCACACCGGTCGATCCCGCCGTCATTCAGACGATGGGCAGAATTTTGTCAGACGATTTCGGGAATGCCTCGAGCGTGCACCACTTCGGTCAGCGTGCCAAGGCCGTGCTCGATGATGCGCGCTCGCTCGTCGCCACGCTCATCGGCGGCGAACCGTCCGAAGTCGTGTTCACGAGCGGCGGCACCGAGTCCGACAACTTTGCACTGCGAGGCGTCGCGGAGGCACTCGAGCCGACCGGCCGACGGCACCTCATCGCCAGCAGCATCGAGCATGAGGCCGTGCTCACGACCTTCAAGGCGCTCGCCCGCCGCGGCTGGCGGACGACCCTTCTTCCGGTCAGCTCCACCGGTATCGTCGACCCTGCCGATCTCGCGGCTGCGCTTGCCGATGACACCGCGCTTGTCAGCGTCATGCACGCGAACAACGAGATCGGGACCGTCCAGCCGATCGCGGAGCTCGCCCGGCTCGCCCACGATCGCGGCGCACTCTTCCATACCGATGCGGTCCAGTCGGTGGGAAAGATTCCGGTCGACGTCAAGGCGCTCGGCGTCGACTTCCTGTCGCTGTCGGCGCACAAGTTCAACGGTCCGAAAGGAGCCGGCGCACTGTGGATCAAGAGAGGCGCGCGGGTAACCTCGATCCTGACCGGCGGCAAACACGAGCGCAGCCGTCGCGCCGGCACGGAGAACGTGCCCGGGATTGCAGGACTTGGCGAGGCGGCGCGGCTTGCAAGCGCCAAGCTGTCTCCGGAGGCGGCGCGCCTCGCTGCTCTTCGTAACCGACTCGAGGACGCGATCCTCGCGCAGGTGCCCGGTACGGCAATCAACGGCGCACGCGAGCCGAGGGTGCCAAACACCACCAACATCAGCTTCGAGTCGGTCGAGGCTGAGTCGCTCCTCATCGCGCTCGATCTCGAAGGTGTGGCGGTCTCGACCGGCTCGGCCTGTTCGTCCGGGACGCTCGAGCCGTCTCACGTCCTCCGCGCCATGGGGCTGCCCTCTCCGCGCACGCAGAACTCGATTCGCTTCAGCCTCGGCGCCGGGAATACTGACGCCCAGGTGGATTTCGTCGTCTCGAAGCTGCCGGGACTCGTCGACAAGCTCCGTAGCCTCACGGGCGCCCGGGTGCGAGGCTGACGTGCGGATCGTAGTCGCCATGTCGGGCGGCGTGGATTCGTCGGTCGCTGCCGCGCTGCTCGCCCGGGACGGTCACGACGTCGTCGGTCTATCGATGCAGCTCTACGATCACTCGGACCGCGAGGGCGGCGTCCGGTTTGGCACCTGCTGCACGATTGACGACCTCCACGACGCACGACGGGTCGCGGCACGCATCGGGATTCCGCACTACATCGTCAATTTCGAGCGTCAGTTCGCCGACACCGTCATCGCGAATTTCGTCAACGAGTACTCGGCCGGCCGCACACCTATTCCGTGCGTGCACTGCAACGGGGATCTGAAGTTTGCGACGCTGGTGGCGCGGGCCGAGGGGATGGGCGCGGATTTCGTCGCCACCGGGCACTACGCGCGCGTGGATCTCGATCCCGACGACCGGGCGCTATCGCCTGAAGCGCGGAGCGGACCCGGCCAAGGATCAGTCGTACTTCCTCTTCACACTCGATCAGGCGCAGCTCTCGCACGCGATGTTTCCGGTCGGCGATCTCGACAAGACGGCGGTGCGCGAGCAGGCCCGCGAGCTCGGGCTCGACGTCGCCGGCAAGCCCGACAGCCACGAGATCTGCTTCGTCGCCGACGGAGATCACGCGGCTTTCCTCGAGCGCCAGGCGCCCATGGCCGGTGCGGGTGCGATTCGCGATGCCGCGGGAACAGTTGTGGGCAGACACGAGGGCGTGCATCGCTTCACCGTCGGGCAGCGCAAGGGCCTCGGGCTCTCCTCCCCGATTCCGCTTTACGTCGTCGGTATCGACGCCGTCGCGAATAGCGTGATCGTCGGCCCCAAGGACGCACTCGAGCGGACCGAGCTCACGGCGTCAGGCGTCAACTGGATCTCAGGGGCAGTGCCGGATGCAGGTCTGCGCGTGACCGCCCGGATCCGTCACCGGCATCGCGAAGCGGCAGCGACGATCGAGCCGCGCGGCGCGAACCAGGCACACGTGCGGTTCGATCAGCCACAGAGCGCTGTCGCACCAGGGCAGGCGGTCGTCTTCTACGACGGGGAGGTTGTAATCGGAGGAGGGTGGATCGACTGAAACACGTGCTACGTGCAACGTCCTACGTGCAACGAATACTGCGACCTGCTACGCGCAGCAGACGTGCGACGGGGCGTCGGATGTGGCACGTCAGCACGTGTAGGTAGCACGTGGCACGTTGGACGTGAAAGCGTGCCTACTGCGCGTCCTGCCCCGCAGCAACAGACTCCGCAATCTCGGTCGCTCGCTCCGGTTCGCCGATGTGCTGCGGCAGCCCGTCGACGAAGTGCTCGGCATCGATTGCGGCCATGCACCCGGAACCCGCGGCGGTGATGGCCTGGCGGTAGATGTGATCCTGCACGTCGCCACACGCGAACACACCGGGCACGCTCGTCCTCGAACCCATGTGAGTGACGATGTACCCGTTGGCGTCGAGCTCCAGCTGGCCCTGAAAGAGGCTGGTGTTCGGGGTGTGGCCAATGGCCACGAACACGCCGTCGACGGCGACGTTCTTCCGTTCGCCGGTCTGGTTGTTGACGAGGGACATTCCGGTCACCTCGCCCTTTCCATCATCCGTGATGTGCTCGACGTCCGAGTTCCACTCGAACGTGATCTTCGGATTCGCGAACGCCTTGTCCTGCATGATCTTCGACGCGCGCAGCGAGTCGCGCCGGTGCACGACGATCACGCTCGAAGCGAATCGGGTGAGGAAGATGGCTTCTTCCAGCGCCGAATCACCGCCACCGACGACTGCGATCGGCTTGCCGCGGAAGAAGTAGCCGTCGCAGGTCGCGCACGTCGATACGCCGTGACCGAGCAGCGCGCGCTCCGACGGGAGGCCGAGGAGCCGGGCGGATGCGCCGGTCGCAATGATCAAGGCCCGCGCGGTGTGCTCGACGCCCGACATCGTCACCTTGAAGGGGTGCGTCCGGAGGTCGACAGACGAGACTTGCCCACGAACGACCTCGGCGCCGAATCGCTCCGCCTGGGATCGCATTTCGGACATGAGCTCCGGCCCCATGATTCCGTCGCGAAACCCCGGCCAGTTCTCGACGAGCGTGGTGAGCATCAGCTGCCCGCCGGCTTCGAGGCCTTCGATCACGAACGGCTTCATGTTGGCGCGAGCCGAGTACAAGGCCGCGGTCAACCCTGCCGGGCCTGAACCGATGACGATGACGTTGTGCGACGACATAGGCGCTCTGGGTTTCAGTTGTCAGCCGTCAGCTCTCAGAGTTTTCAGCCGATAGCTGTTGAGCTGATAGCTGAAAGACTTCCCTTTAGACATGCTTGTCGATGAGCTTCTTGAGCGAGTCCTTGTCGGCCAGGCCGACGACCTGCTCGACAATCTGCCCGCCCTTGAACAGGAGGAGCGTCGGGATGCCGCGGATGCTGAAGCGGCCTGCGACCGACGGATTGTCGTCGACGTTGAGCTTCCCGATCGTCACGCGACCGTCGTAGTCCGTCGCCAGCTCGTCGATGGTCGGGCCGAGCCGTTTGCAGGGTCCACACCATTCCGCCCAGAAATCGACGAGGACCGGCTGGTTGGCCTTGATGACGGACTGATCGAAATTCGTGTCGGTGAGCGTCGTGACTTTCTCGGATGCCATTTTGCGTTGCCTCTGGGCTGGAGTTCGAAGCCTCGACCCCTTGTCGGTCAGCTTCTCAGTGCCGCCGCCCGGGCGGCCACATACACTTTGACATACTCGCGGGCCGAAACGTCCCACGAGTGATCATCCTTCATGCCGGACTCCTGCATCTTCCTCCATTCGCGCGGGTTGCGGTAGAGCTCCAGAGCTCGGTGAACGGCCTCGAGCAACGCCGACGGGCTGAAATCGCGGAATTTGAAGCCGTTGGGACGAGGTTCGGGGACATCGCGAACGGTGTCCTCCAGCCCGCCGGTGGCATGGACGATGGGAAGGGTGCCGTAGCGCAGGCTGTACAGCTGGTTCAAGCCGCACGGCTCATACCGAGAGGGCATCAAGAACAGGTCGGCGCCAGCTTCAATCCGGTGCGCCAGCCGCTCCTCGAAGCCGATCGTGGCCGACACCCGCTCCGGATAGCGGGCCGCGAGGGTGCGCCACAGGTCCTCGTACTCCGCCTCGCCGCTCCCGAGCATCACCCACGACGCGTCGAGCGACATCAAGTCGGAGGCCGCCGCCGCGAAGAGATCCAGGCCTTTCTGATGTGTCAGCCGGGAGATCACACCAACCACTGGCCGCGCCAGCGACTGTCCGTCCACCGGCAGGCCGACCGTTTCGAGCAGAACCCGTTTGGCTCTCGCCTTTCCCGATACATCGTCCGCACTGAAGCTGGCATCGATCAAATCGTCGGCTTCCGGGTTCCACCGCGACACGTCGATCGCGTTCAGGATTCCGCTCAGTTCGTCGGCACGCTGCAGCAGGGCGCCGTCGAGGCCGAATCCGAGTTGCGGCGTCAGGATTTCGCGCGCATACGAAGGACTGACCGTCGTGATGCGCTCGCTGAAGTTGATCCCACCCTTGAGATAACTGATCTGGCCCCAGTATTCGAGTGCGCGGATGTCGAGGACCTCCCAGCCGAGGCCAAGTTCGGGCAGGATCGTGGCCGGAAATACACCCTGGAACGCCAGGTTGTGAATCGTGAACACGACAGGTACTCCGCCAATCACCGGATTGGTTGAGAACTGCATCTTCTGAAACACCGGCACCATGCCGGTCTGCCAGTCGTGGGCGTGGATGATCGTCGGCCGTCTGCCGCGGAGGCGGAGATACTCGAGCGCCGCCCGGCTGAAGACGCCGAAACGCCAGGCGTTGTCGGAGAAATCGAGTCGACCATTTGTGTAGAGACCGTCCCGATCGAAGAGCTCCGGCACGTCGACGAACACCGGTCGTCACACCTGCCTGGGCGGTTCCGGTATGGAACGTGATGTCGACGGATCGGTCACCGAGCTGGAGGCTCGTCTGCTGAGCGCCGGCGGCGGTGACGTCCACGCCCCGGTATCGCGGAAGGATCAACGTGACGTGGTGCCCCGATCGGCCGAGTGCCTCGGACAAAGCGGTGACGACCTCCGCCAGCCCGCCGGTGTGGGCATACGGGTGGGCCTCTGAGGCAATCATCACGATGTCCAACGGCGCGGCGGCCGTCCTGCGTTCCCTGGTGACCTTCCCGCGTTTCGTCTGCGGGATGGCGGACTTGCGCGGGGCGCTCGTTTTCGGCGCCTCTGCTTTTTGCGCCGACGCGCCCCCGGCGGACAGGTTCGGCCCAGCAGTGTCGCCTTTCGATGCGACCTTGCCTGCGCCTTTCGGTGACGTGACCTTCGCCGTCGCGCTTTTCGGTGATGCGGCCTTTCGAGTGGAGGCGACCGATGGCTTGCGAGAGGTGCTGGCTGCTTTCCTGAGTGGCGCCGTCTTCTTGGCGGAATCGCTGTCTGGAACTGATGTCTTCGGTTTTGGTGCAGAACGTTTCTTCTCGGGCATTCCGACAATGGTAACGCCCCCTCGGCAAAGTGCCAAGGCGCGCGCAACGTAGCTTCCGGCTTCAGCCGGAAGGCCAGGGTGCCAACGTAGCTTCCGGCTTTAGCCGGAAGGCCAAGGGTGCCAACGTAGCTTCCGGCTTTAGCCGGAAGGCCAGGGTGCCAACGTAGCTTCCGGCTTTAGCCGGAAGAAACAGACACGCCCGACGGGGCAACCACTGATGGCATACTCCACCCACAAAAGGGGTGACATTGCTGATGCGAAGAATTCTGCCGGCACTGCTCTTCGCGGCATTGCTGCAGACGCCGCAGGTTATGGCGCAATCGAGCCAGACGGGCGTCCTCAGTGGAATCGTGCGGGACGCGGCCGGCGGGGCGCTGGCAGGCGCAACGGTGACGGTCGCGAGCGAGACTCTGGCATCGGGACCTCGGACGGCGAGTTCCGACAGCGCCGGACATTACCGATTCCCGGCTCTCCCACCGGGGGCGTACCACGTGACGGTGATGCTCGCTGAGTTCAAGCCACTCGAAGCGAATGCACGACTGCATCTGGGCCAGCTCGTAACACTCGACGTGGTCCTGCAGCCCGGGAGTGCTGCCGACCGTCAGGTGTCGGCTGACGAGGGCGTCGCGTCAGAGATGTCCGCCGTCGCCTCGACTCACATCACATCCGACTTTCTGTCGAGCACTCCGATCGCCGAACGGTTCGGACAGGACGCGCTCCGCCTCGCTCCGGGAGTCAATCCGCAGAACGACAGTGCATACGGCAGCCTGGGCGCCTGGTCCAATGCGTACCGACTCGGAGACCTCGACAGCTCAGATCCCGAGAACGGCCGCGCGTGGGTGTTTCCTGCGCTCAACTGGATCGAGGAGGTCCGCGTCGTCGGTCCTGGTGCAGGTGCGGAGCACGGCGGGTTCACCGGCGCGGCCTCGGATACGCTCCTGAGAATCCGGCACCAACGTGTTCCACGGACTGGCCGAAGCGCTCTACCGCAACGGGTCGCTGACCGCGACGAATGTGCCGGCGGACGTCGTCGCCGCGAATCCTGACTTGTCGCCGACGCAGACCGACATCGTCTCTGACAATTCGGTGCAGATTGGCGGTCCTCTCGTGCGTGACGCCCTGTGGTTCTTTGCAGGCGCGCACTTCTACTATGCGCGGCTGACGCCGGGCGGCTACGCCGCGGAGGTTCCGCCGGGGGTGCGTACCGCAGCCGCGGGTACGCCCTCTCCATCGGAGAGTTCTCCGCGCGTGCTGTTCAGGCCAACATGGAAATCGTCCGATCGGAGCACCCTCTCAGGATTCGTGCATGCGGAGCGCACACTCGCGCAGGGTCGAGGTGCGGCACCGCGCGTCGCGCCCGAAGCGACGCTCGAGGAGCACTCGGGAACGATCGCCTGGAACGGACACTTCACGCGGGTGCTCTCATCATCGACCGTCATCGACGCCGCTTACTCGGGATTCCACGGGACACAAAACCTCGAGCCCTATAACGGCGTGACGCCGGGCTGGTACGACATCGCCGCGGATTACTACTCGGTCAACTCTTATTACTCGTACGACGCCGGCCGCGACCGGCAACAGGTACAGGGCACTGTAAACAGGCTCACCGGCGCGCACGACCTTTCACTCGGTGGCGTGTTCAGCGCCGGCTCTGCCCAGACGACATACGGTTATCCCGGTGGACGGTCGATCGATGCCGTTTCCGGCGTGCCTTTGTTCGTCTACCTGTGGGATGGGGCGAACAAGTCGGACGTCACCCGCACATACGCCGCGTACGCACAGGATTCGTGGCGAGTCCGATCGAACGTAACCATCAACGCCGGTGCAAGGTTCGAGCGGAGCAGCGGAACGAATACCGACGCGAACGGCACCGCCTACTCGACCAGTTCGATCGCGCCGCGCATCGGACTGGCCTGGGACCTGCGCGGCGACGGAAGGACGGTTCTCCGCGGCCATTACGGCTGGTACTACGACGCGGCGCATTCGGCCGACTACGACGCCGTCGATCCAGACATCGCGCCGCTCTATGGTGTGAACGTCGATCGTCGGCTCAACTTCACCGGTCCGGTGTCAGTTCTTCGACCCGGTACCAATCACACCCTCGCGCCAACGCTGCAGGCGCCGCGCACGCGTGAAGCGGTCGCAGGCTTCGAGCACAGGCTCTTCAAGTCCCTGGACCTCGACGTATACGCAATCGATCGCAGGAGCGATCGATACGTCGACGACGTGCTGCAAGCTGGTCCGGGTGGTTTCGTGAAGAACACAGTCAAGGATGTCGGCCCGGACGGATTTTCGGGGTCCGGTGACGAGACAACGAACACGAGCGATGTTTACAGCCAGAGCACGAACGCTCTTCAGAATCAGTTCCTGATTGCGAACCTGCCCGGAGCGTTCCGGACCTACCGCGGTCTGGAGGTGACCGCCCGCAGGCGCGTGACCGGTCGATGGGGCGTGGAGGGATCGTGGGTGTTCGCGCGAGTCACCGGGAACTACGACACGACCGCCCCGGCGATGAGTCCGGACTTCGAAACCCCGAACTCCGACCCCTTGCTCCAGCCGCTGCGGACCGGACGGGTGGCGAACGACAACACCCAGATCGCCAAGGTGTTCGGCACCTACCGGCTGCCGCTGCAAATCGCAGTGGCGGGCGCGTTCTACTACACCACTGGCGGCACGTTCACACGCACCCAGGACGTGAGACTCAGTCAGGGGCCGGTCGAGGTGTTCATCGAGCCCCGCGGAAGCCAGCGCTACGACGCCGTGATGCGCCTGGATGCGCGCGCGGGGCGTCAATTCTCGGTTGCCGGCCGCCGCATCGCCGTCGAAGTGGACGGATTCAATCTCCTGAATGACGACGCCATCACCTCGCGCGTCGTCCTGTCCGGGTTCCGGTATTTCCAGCCACTGTCGCTCGTCGCCCCGCGGCAGTTCCGCGTGGGCGTCACTTACCGGTTCTAGGACCACTGGCCGCCGGTCCGGAATGCCCGTGGCGGACGCGCCGGTCCTTCCATTAGAATTCTGCAGTGGCTGAACCTCAGGTACCTCCTCCCGCACGGTCGGAGTCGCGCGAGATCGCGGAACTTCGACGCCTCAAACAGGAACAGCCCGACCTCGGAACGGCAGTGGATCTCCAGGTCGAGTTGCTTCAACTGCAGCGGCGTGTGCAATCGCGCGTGTCATTGCCGGCGATCAGGCTCGACAAGGACTACCTGAACGGCCTGCTCGCAACGCCGCCAGTCCTCAAGTTCGAGCACATTCCGATCGAGTGGGGGGACTTGCGCTTCCTGCTGCGGGCCACGGCTGCCGCCATGCGCAGCCACGACGCGCTCGACGAAGCAGATTTTCGCCGCGTCGAAACGCTCTGTCGGGACTCCGAGCGCCTGCCTGGTGCATTGCGGTCCTGGTACGACTCGACAAAGCCGTCGGCAGGACCGATATCCGACGATGCGGCTGGCCTGGAACCGGTGATCCTTCAGGCAATGCGGCCCTTCCTGACGCGCTCGGCTGACGCAATCATGGCCAAGACCGATCTCGTCGGCTGGACGGGCGGCACCTGCCCGCTCTGCGCTGGAGAGCCGGACTTCGCCGTGATCACGCCGGCAGCGGATCGGATCCTCATCTGCGGGCGCTGTTCGGCGCGCTGGCACTTCCACCAGATCACCTGCCCGTTCTGCGCCAATGCAGACAAGAGCCGGATGACGTCGTTTGCGAGCCGGGACGGACAGTACCGGCTCTATGCGTGCGATGTGTGTGAAAGGTATTTGAAGGCGTTCGATGCGCGGCGGGCGTCGCGACCGGTGATGCCGGTGGTGGACGCCGTCGCGACCTTACCGCTCGACGCTGCTGCGATGCAGAAGGGCTACAAGTAACCCTTACTGCTGCGGCTGCTGTTCTTCCTTGGCGAAGATCGATGACGCCTTGTCGGACATCCAGTTGAACAGGTGACGCGTCTCCCAGAAGCGTCCGGGGTTCGACCTGGCGCCGAGGACGACGACGGCAACCTGGTTGCCGGTGGGGAGGCGAAGCAGCGTGGCAAGGCAGTAACCGGCCTTGCTGATGAATCCGGTCTTGCCGCCCAGGACGTCGATATCGCCGCCCATGACGAGGCGGTTGGTGCTGTGGATGTTGATCGTCCGTCGGTCGGTCTGGAAGCTGTAGGTCGGCGTCCGCATGATCGGGGCGATGCGCTCGTCCGACGCGGCAAAGGAAATGAGCCGCGACAGGTCGTAGGCGGACGACATGTTGGCCGGGTTGAGTCCGGACGGGTCCGCGAAGGTCGTCGTCTCGAGCCCGAGCTCGAGCGCCTTCTCGTTCATCCGCTCGACGAAGGCGGCGGTGCCGCCGTGCGATACACGGGCGAGCACGCGAGCGGCGGCGTTATCGGACGCAATCAGCGTCAGGTGCAGCACGTCGCTGATTTTCAGCCGGTCGTTCGCCTTGAGATACGTCGTCGAGGCGGCATAGACGTCGCCGCGTTCGACGGTGACAACCTGGTCGAGGTCAGGATTGTCCTCGAGGAAGACGACGGCCGTCATCACCTTGGTAATGCTGGCGATGGAGCGCTGGTCCTGGGCGTTTTCCTGCCACAGCACCTGACCGTTGGCCGGGTTGAAGATGATGGCCGCAGCCGCGCGGATGTCCGGGACCCGCTCGCCACTCGCATCGGTCTTGTACCGCGGCGTCATGGCATCCTGCAGCGAACGTAGCGCCGCCATGCGCTGGAACTCGCGGGTCCGCGCGGCGGAGCGGGCGCGCGCGAGCCGTGCTTTCCGGGCCTGGGATGCGGACGCGGAATAAACGGGAGCCGCCGCCGACACACGGGGCGCCGGCGCGGGGCGCGCCGCCGATGCGGCCTTCGCGACAGATTTCTTGTGTGTCACGCGCTTCTGAGCGGATTCTGCCGTCGTCGGCAGGGTCACACTCAGGCCCAGCAGCAGGGCGCAGACACGGGTAGCCAGCAGGGTCATCGGGCGCACGCATCCTCCGGGTCGCAGATTGATAGCGTCGGCTGGCTGGGAAGCAACCGATACTACGAGGGTGGAACGAAGCCAGTGTAACAGCAAAAACCCCTCAAAGGCAACAACTTATATAGCTCTACCGGTTCAAAGCGTCGCGATCCGATTCACATTGCAGCCGCCAATGCCGCGTTTGTCTGCATTCAAGACGGGTACCACAGCCGTTCTAATCTTGTGATAATTTTCTGCCCGCATACCAGACCGGCTTCTAAAAGGACACGCGTGAGAAAAGACGACGAGTATTCGGCGATGCGGGCGACCATCCGGGAGCGCGGAACCGCCCGGATGGTACTGGTGCCCTTCATCTTTATCGGCTGGGCGGCCACTGCCATTGCCACCGCCGCCGTCATCACCGTGGCGCTCAGCACACTCGTGCCGCTCATCATCCTCGCCGCCGGGTTCGAAGCGGTGTTAGCCCTTCACGTCAATGTCGAGCGAATCGGCCGGTATTTACAGGTGTTTCATGAGCCAGACGACGGGTGGGAGCACGTGGCGATGCGGTTCGGCCAGCAATTTCCGGCAACCGGGCCGGACCCTCTCTTCAGCCGGCATTTCCTGCTGGCGACATCGATCAACTTCCTGCCCGCCGCGCTCGGCGGCGAAAAGCTCGAGCTGGTGCTGATCGGCGTGCTGCACGTCGTCTTCATCAACCGGATCCGCATCGCCCGTACCTACGCCGCCACCCAGCGCGCTCGGGACCTCGAACGGTTCGAAGCGCTTCGGCGCGAGCAGGAGCAGGCGCCTGACTCGCCGCAACCGCACACGAACAAGGTCATCTGAGACGGCGACTCCTGTCGGCCGTGTCGCGACATTCGGACTCGGAAGCACGGATTTGTTGCGCGATCACAAAATTGTGAGATTGATTCGTCCGAAGGACGCCTCGCGCCTGGCTATCTGCTGGTGAGCGCGATCGCGAGGAGCAGCGCCCGAGCTGTTCCCTGCCACGACTCGGTCATGTCGAACGACTCCGCCGTCGTGTGGGTGCCGCTCGCGGACCCTCCCCCGCCGATGGTGATCGCCGGAATACCCAGACTCATCGGAATATTGGCGTCGGTTGAGCCCTCGTCGACCCTGGTCCGCCGCCCAAGCGCGCTCGTCACCGACACCGCAGCGCTCAGGATCGGTGCGTCTGCCGAATTCCGTCCGCCGGGACGGCTGCCGACGAGCGCCTTTTCGACTGTGAGCCGGCCGCGATTGTCCCAGCGGGCGTTCTCGCCAGCAAGGGCGGCATCGACCGCCTTCTGAAAGCCGGCATCGAGCGCGCGGAGCGCGGCAGGATCCGCGGACCGCAGGTCGACTTCCATCCATGCGGACGAGGCAATCGAATTCACGGACGTTCCACCTCCGACCCGGCCGACATTGAACGTCGTCCGAGGCTCGCGCGGCACCTGCAGCTCGGCGATGCCGCCGATGGCGCGACCGAGCGCGTGCACAGGGTTTGCGACGCCAAAATCACCGTAACTGTGCCCCCCGGGTCCGTTGAAGGTGACCCGGTACCGCAGGCTGCCGACCGCGGTTCCGGTAATGCCGAGCCCGGCGCCGTCGATCGAGACGAAGCGATCCACCTGCCCCCTGGCACCTGATTCGAACAGGTGCTTTACGCCACGCAGATCACCGAGCCCCTCCTCACCGACCGTCCCCACGAACGTGATGCTGCCCGCGGTCTGAACCTTTGCGGTGTTGAGCGCGCGGACGACGCCGAGCAGCACCGCGAGGCCACGGCAATCGTCGGCAATACCTGGCCCGCTCAGCACCGATCCGGACCGGGCCGGTGTGACGCGAGTGTCGGCCGGGAACACCGTGTCGAGGTGCGCGCTGAGCACGAGGTGCGGACGCGCCGCGAGGCCGGGACGTTCGCCGAGCACGTTGCCGGCCGAGTCGATCCTGACGTTGGTCAGCCCGAGCCGGTCGAACGCCTGCTTGAACGCCGCCGCCCGGGCGCTCTCTCCGAACGGCGGCGCTGGAATTTCGCACAGGCGCATCTGCTGCTCGATCACGTACGGTTCCTGTGTCTGCAATCCGTCGACAACTTTCCTGATCGACGGATCCCGCATCAAGCGGTCGCCGATCGCCGCTGCGTCCTCCTGTGGCGGGTTCGCGATCACCGTCGGCGGAGCCGCGGCGACAAGACGGGCGACCAGAATCGTCAGCACCAAAACGTAAGTCATGCAGGGTCATCGTCTCATGTGCTCTGAATCAGGTGCTACGTGCGACGAGATCCACGGGCTACGTGCCACGTGCGACGTGCGACCAAATCCACGTGCGACGTGCTACGTGCGACACAATCAACGGACAAGGAGAATCCAAAGAATTGGTCGGCGAGATTCAGCCGCTCCGATATCGATCGGCGGTGATGAGCAGGCCGACCGAGTGGTGGCGGAACAGATCCCGGAATGCGGCGTCAGAACCGTTCGTGAATTCTGCGATCGCACCGATGCTTCGTCGCGGGGTCATTGGGCGGCGTCGCGCCACCTCTGCGGTACGAGAATTGCTCAATGTGGAGTGGGGGTTCGCATGATGAGTCTTGTTCGTCTCCTTGGGTTCACGACGCTTGGCTGCGGCTGCGTCACCGGCAGGTACCGGGAAATCGCGACCAACCGCGAGATTACCTACGTCGAGGAAAAGGGTACGACCTGCGTGCAGCATGCGCATCGGCGCAATCACACGATCGCGGCGTCGAAGTTCGGCGTGCACACGCTGTCCGCAAAAGCGTCATAACTGTCCGCGGGCGGCACACATCCACGCGCCCCGACCCCCGAGGCGCGTTACACTGACGCTCGATGCCCCTCGCGAGGAAGCCGTCAGCGCTTCCGAAACCGCACACCATTCTCAAAACGTCGCGCGGAACGCTCACGTTCTACCTCGCCGACTGCGTCGATGTCTTCGCCGCGCTCGCGCCTGCCTGCGTCTCGGCCATCGTCACCTCGCCGCCGTACAACCTTGGCGTGAGCTACCGCAGCTATGACGACACGCTGCCGCGCGACCGCTACCTGGAATGGTCTGGCCGATGGATCGCTGCCGCACGGCGGGTGCTGGACCCGACCGGGTCGCTGTTCCTGAATGTCGGCGCCAAACCGACCGATCCGTGGATCAGCATGGAGGTGGCGATGGCGGCGCGCCCGCATCTCGAGCTGCAGAACACCATCCACTGGATCAAATCGATTGCGATCGGCCGGGAGGCCGCGGGCGCCGCGGTCGACCTCGACCGGGACCTGGCAGTGGGCCATTACAAGCCGATCAACAGCCCGCGCTTCGTGAACGATTGCCACGAATTCATTTTTCACTTCACGCCGGAGGGACGCACGCCGCTCGATCGCCGTGCCGTCGGCGTCCCATACCAGGATGCGTCGAACATCGACCGGTGGCAGACCGGCGGAAGCAACCTCCGCTGCCGCGGCAACACGTGGTTCATCCCGTACGAGACGATTCAGAACCGGGAGAAGGACCGGCCGCATCCAGCCACGTTCCCGCCGCGGGTACCAGGTACTGCTTCAAGCTGCACGGCCTGTCGCGCGTGACGCTCGCGATGGACCCTTTTCTCGGGCTCGGCAGCACCGCCGTTGCCGCCGCCCAACTCGGCCTGGAGTTCATCGGCGTCGAACTCGACGAGCACTACCTCGCCGAAGCCATCGCGCGCACCCGCCGTGCGATCGGGGACAAGTAGCGGTCAGTTTTCAGCTACCAGCCTTCAGCTAACGGCTCTCGGACTCAGCTGAGAGATACCTTCCGCCTGAAGGCGGAAGCTACACGACCTTGGCACCCCGGCACCGTGGCACTCCTGGAACTCTGTCCGACTCATCTTCCGGCTGAAGGCGGAAGCTACACGCCCTTGGCACTCTGTACTCGTGTCCTCCTCCTGATATAATTCGGCCCTGTCCCTCCTCTGGTTTTTCCCCGCAGGCGAACTGTGTGCCTGCATCGTGAAGTAATGATGAATCCACTTGTGCAAGGAGTTTCGATGGTGAGAGTGTTTCGGCTGACGGCCGTGGCCGCGGCGGTCATCTGCCTGTCGGGCGCTGCGTTCGCGCAGACGGCGGCGACCGGCAACATCGAGGGCGTCGTGACGGACGCTTCCGGCGGCGTGCTTCCAGGTGTGACGGTCGTCGTCAAGAACACCGAGACCAACGTCGCCCGCGAGGTGACGTCCGACAGCGGCGGCCGCTACCGTGCGACGGCGCTGCAGCCCGGCACGTACGAAGTCACCGCCAATCTTGCCGGCTTCCAGGCGCCGGCACTTGGCCGGATCGAAGTCCTCGTCGGCCAGACGCAGGCCGTCGACGTGGCGATGCGTCCGGCCGGTGTGACCGAAGCCGTCACCGTCACGGGCGAGAGTCCGCTCATCGATACCCAGCGCACCGACGTCAGCAACGTGGTCGGAGAGCGCGCGATTGAAAACCTGCCGATCAACGGCCGCCGCTGGGAGAACTTCGTGCTCCTCGGCCCGGCGGTGACGAACGACGGCAACTTCGGCCTCGTCAGCTACCGCGGCATTTCCGGCCTCTACAACAACAACACCGTCGACGGCGCCGACAACAACCAGGCGTTCTTCTCGGAGGCGCGCGGCAGGACCCGCACGTCGTATTCGATCAGTCAGGCCGCGATCAAGGAATTCCAGGTCGGCGTCAGCAACTTCTCGGCGGAGTTCGGCCGCGCCGCCGGCGGCACGGTGAACGCGATCACCAAGTCGGGCACGAACACGTTCCACGGCGAAGGCTTCTACTTCCTCCGCGACGACAAGTTCCAGGCGCAGGATCCGTTCACGCCGATCAAGCCGGACGAGCGCCGCCAGCAGTTCGGGGTCAGCACCGGTGGTCCACTCCGCGCCGACAAGGTCTTCTACTTCGTCAACTACGACCAGCAGCGTGCGCAACTTTCCGTACTTCGTGCGCCCGGCCCAGAGCAGCTTCATCACCGGCGCGTGCGTGGCACCCGGATGCGGCGTCGACCCTCGCGTTCTACAACGGGCTCGGCGTCTTCAATCCGCGCGAAGGCAACAACAAAATCGTGCTCGGCAAGGTCGACTACGCGATGTCGAACCGCAACAACATCACCCTGCAGTACAACATGCACCGCTGGGACTCCCCCAACGGCGTCCAGACGCAGCCGGTCATTTCCGTGGCGCCGTCCGCCAATGGCACTGACAAGGTAAAGACGGACTTTGCTCTCGCGACGGTCAACACCGTCCTGTCGGAGCGCTGGCTGAACGAGGCCCGCGTCCAGATCGGGCGGGACTTCGAGCAGCAACTGCCCAACTCGGTTGCCGGTCCCGGCACGACGGTGACGGGCGGCATCGACGTCGGCATCCCGAACTTCCTGCCCCGGCCGAAGTACCCGGACGAACGCCGCTTCCAGTTCATCGACAACGTCACCTGGTACGCCGGCGCCCATAGCATCAAGACCGGCGCCGATATCAATTACGTCCGCGAGACGCTCGTCAACCTGTTCCAGGGTGCAGGTATTTACGCTTATCCGAACATCAACGCGATTGCGTCGGACTGTCCGGTCGGGGCGACAGGATGCACGCCGCTCATCACGGGTGCGGCCACCGACCTGCGCCATTACACGAGCTACAACCAGCAGTTCGATCTTCGCGGTAATGGCCTCAACGGCGACGTGTTCTTCACGACCACCGATTACAACTGGTTCGCGCAGGACAACTGGCGCCTGACGAATCAGTTCTCGCTGAGCCTTGGTCTGCGCTACGAGTACCAGAAGTTCCCGCAGCCGGCCGACACGGAGGTCAACGGCACCGCGTTCACGGGGAACCCTGCCTACCCGGCCACGGTCACGTTCCCGCAGGACAAGAACAACTGGGGCCCGCGCGTCGGCTTCACGTACGACATCAACGGCACTCACCAGACGGTGATCCGCGGCGGCTACGGGATCTACTACGGCCGCACCAGCAACAGCGTCATCTCGAGCTCGTTGACCAACAATGGCGTGACGTTCGCGTCCTACAACTTCTCGCCGACGTCGCCAGGTGCGCCGCAGTATCCCAGCGTGCTGACGGCGCCGCCGACGACCGCCGCCAAGCCGTCGATCCAGTACCTCTCACCGTCGCTCGAGCGTCCCGAAATCAACATGGGCGAGCTGACGGTGGACCGGGCGGTCGGCAACGACGTCACGGTCTCCGCCTCGTACCTGTACAGCAAGGGCAAGCACCTGCCGACGTTCGTCGACACCAACCTGAGCCCGGCGAATTCGACGGTCGAGTACTTCGTCGGCGGCACGAGCCGCGGGACGTTCCCCTTCTTCCGCGGCGTCCGTCCCGACGCCAACATCAACAACGCGATCGAAGTCGCCGACATCGTCGACTCGACCTACAACGCGCTCGTGCTTCAGGCCAACAAGCGCTTCACGCACGGTTTCCTGTTCACCGCGAACTACACCCTCTCGAAGTCGGAGGACACGGGGCAGAACTCGACGACGTTCATCGCGAACTTCGCGTCGCAGGTCGATCCGTTCAACAACGACGCCGAGAAAGGGCCGTCTTCGTTCGATCGCCGTCATCGCGGCGTCATCAGCGCCCATTTCGCGCCTGAGTCCCTGCGTGGTTTCCAGTTCGGCGCGACCGGAACGTTCGAGAGCGGTCTGCCGCTGAACCCGACGGTGTCGATCAACTCCGGGGCGCTCAACGGCACCGGCGTCGTGAGCACGCAGAGCATCAACGGGAGCGGCGCATCCAATCGCGCGCCGTTCGACACCCGAAACGGTTTCAGGGGCACCGGTCGCAAGACGATCGATCTCCGAGTGTCGAAGGTGTTCAATGTCGGCGGGACTCGCCGGATCGAGGCGCTCTGGGAGGCCTTCAACGTGGCGAATTGGACGAACTACACCGGCTTCGGCACGACCAAGTACCGCGCCGTGAGCTCCACATACGATCCGATCACCAACAAGGCGGTCGTCGTCCTGACCGAGGATCCGGGATTCGGCGTACCGACGCTCGCGAGCAATACCCTGTTCGGACCTCGCGACATGCAGATCGGCCTCAAGTTCCTCTGGTAGGAATCGGACCGCGACGCGTTACTTTTTCGCTGCCGGCGCCTTGGTCGGCCGGAGTGTGTATTCGGTGCGGTAGTGGAGGTCCACGTTCGGGCGCTTCACCTTCACTTCGACCTTGCGGCGGCGCTGCGTCGGATCGGGATTGGACGAATAGTAGCCGAGCACGTAGTAGTCGCTCGTCTCCGAGTCGATGCGCTTCAGCGCCTTGACGAAGTCGTTCTGGTTGACCACCGCGAACCCGCCGGTCTGTTCGGCGAGCACCCGCAGGCTGTTCTGCGATGTCGTGACGTAATTCTGGTAGTCCATCATGTCGACCTTCTGATCGAGATCCGGTCCCCCGACCAGCCCGCGGGGGTCGATGGTGTAGATCGTCGCATTCGCGCGATTCGCTTCCCGCGTCAGCTCGGAAAGCTCCGACGCGAGGTCCGCAAAGCTGAACTCGTTGCCCTGCTGCATGAACGGGTTCGTGTCGCTCGCACTCGTGCCGGTGTCGCCGCTGTTGGGGTCGGCGCTGTTGCCGCCGGTCATCTGCCGGTTCAACTCCTGGTCGTTCTGCTTGCGCGTCTCGGAGAACGGGTTGAAGTCGTAGCCGTTGCTGACATACACGAACGCCTTGCGCCGGTTATGAACCGTTTCGAGGTTCTTCAGGACGCCGTAGGCGGTGTCGAATGCGACGTGGGCGCGGTAGCGAACTTCCGCCGGGCCTTCGGCCCCGAGCGGTGTGTCGAGGATCTCGGACGGCTTGAGCCCGGCGCCGGAAATCTTCTCGATCGCTTCGTCGAGGCGCTTGCGATCGTAGGTCATGTCGATCGCCAGCGACGAGGGGCCGCTCGAGACGATCCCGAACAGGTCGCCTTCGTGCACCAGTTCCTTGGAAATCTTCTTGAACAGATCCTTGATCCGGCCGGTGTTGCTGAAGTCGAGGTGAAGATCGTCGACGAAAATCAACCAGATGCGCCCGGCCGCGTCGCTGGTCGGTTTCGCCGCCGGCAGGATGATGCCTTCCATCTGCGGCGTCGGTGGCGGCGCGGACGCATTGTAGACACGTCCGCCGTGCGTGAGCACGAACGAGACGAGCTCCTGCTTGACGCCGTCCTCCATCACGTCGAAGTCGTCTTTCTTGAGGTCGGCGATGAACTGGCCGGTGTGATCCCGCGCGATCACGTCCGTCGTGATCATGTCGAAGGTCCGGCGGATGACACCGCCCTGCGCCGGCGCGCCCGGCGCCTGGCCGGCCGGCGGCGCACCGCTGGCCGGAGGATTCGCGGGCTGCGCGGGTGCCTGGGCATGAAGCGCCACACCGGCCGCCATCAGCGACGCCACGGCGCACGCCTTCAGCGTTCGTAAGAAAAGAAGTGGTCGCATAGTTCGATTATACCGACAGGTTACAGGTCGGCTGGCTCATCATCCGCGTCAGCCGGGTCGTCGTCGTCGCTCGAAGCCGGTGCGCCGGCAGGAGCCGGCTCCTCCGGCTGGCCCGTGACCGCCGTTTCCGCGATCCCCTCGCCGGACGTGCGACGCCGGCGTCTTTTTCTGCGCCGGCCGATGACAGATCTCAAAGTCTCGAACACCGTTTCGTACGATTCGAGTCCCGTAGTGACTTCAGCATCGGTCACCCAGGTGTCGGGATTTAGACGCTCGGCATCGCCTTTCAGCTGTTCCCTGCGGACCGGGTCGGCGATCTTTTCGTCTACTCTGGCGAGTATTTCGGCATGGCGGGCCCGCAGGCGAGAGAGCCCCTCTGGCCCGAGCCGAACCGCCGCCGCGCTGGCCTCGTGTCGTGCCGGCGGCACGTCCGTCGTCGCGATCGGCTGCGGAAATGGAAGAACGACCGCGGTATTTGTCACTTCGGCCGTTCGGTCACGGTCGGGCTCATCCAGGCGGGGCTGCGCGATCGGCTGCGGCAGCACTGCAAGTGGCGGCGCCACGTCACGCGCCGAGAACTCGCGCGTCCGCGGCCGCGCCCGCCGCTCGTGCTGGAACGGCGCTCGTTGTTCCTGAACCGGCTCCTGCGCTTTCAGGATGCGCGTCCAGTCGAACTCGATACCGGGGTTCGATTGCTCGATCAGCCGGATGGCGTCTTCGTCGAGGGCCGCACGTCCGACCCGTACTCCCGGTGGCGTGCGGAACCAGTAAAGGACCCGCGGATGCGATCTCCCCCGGCGACGCTCATCATGAATGACGTAGGTGTTCTCGTATCCGAGCTTGTCGCGGCTGAACCTGAGGTAGGGCAGGACCTACTTCCTCTTCTGTGAGCGCTCGGCCGTTTTCCGTACGACGGGCTTGCTTCTCGCAGCGCGGGCGACGGTCTTGCGCGCCGCAGGCTTCGTCGTCCTTCTCGCGGCTTTCGTCCGCGACCGTTTGACCGCGCGCGGAGGCGGCTCGCCGGCGGGCGATCGCCGCGGTGCGGCGACGACTCCGCGGTGCACGAGCGTGAACCGGGTCTGGTCACCGATTGTGTGGAAACTCCAGATTTCCGACACGTTGACGCCGTTTTCGGTCGCCAGCCGCTTGGCGATGTCCACCGAGCCGGCGGGCACGTACAAATGGAATGGGGCCCGGGCGCGGCCGAGATGCGCCCACTGAGCCATGGCCTCGAGGTGGTTCACCGACTCAGCGGTTTCGACCTCGACAGTGCCCATCAGCTTGTGACCCCGATCCGTGGACGTGAGCACTAAATCGGGGAAAATCTGGACCTGGCCGATCTTTACCGGAACAGTCTGGCTTTCGCCAATGTTGGTCACGACGTCGTGCCGCCGCTTCAATCGAACCGACAACAGCCGGATCACGCGGTCGTGCTCCAGCTGCTCTCGCACAGGCCGCACAAGAATCGGACTCACACACCCTCCGCCCGGGAAAATGCCACGACAGGCCTTGACAACCGCGCATTGTAGCCGGAAATCTATTTGGTTGTATACCCTGCCTGGCCGGCGTGGGCACCGGGCACGAGCCCGGCCTTGACGTACATGTCTTTTACCCTCAGAATGATGCGGTGATCGCCCCGGCCGAAAACCTCCCCGTCGATTCAACCACCCGGACGATCCTGATCGTGGACGACGACCGGTCCGTGGCAGATACCTTCGCCCGAATGCTCAAACTGGAGGGATTCGGGGTCGCCACTGCCCTCTCCGCCGAGGCAGGCCTCGAACTTGCGGACACCGTTCACCCCCAGGCCATCATCCTGGACATGCGGATGCCGATCACCAACGGCCTTCAGTTCCTCCGGCTCGTCCGTTCAAAGCCGCACCTCGCTGACGTGCCGGTTGCGATCGTCACCGGCGACTACTTCCTGCCCGAAAATATCCAGCTCGAGCTGAAGTCGCTCGGCGCGTCGATCAGGTTCAAACCCCTCTGGCTCGAAGACCTCGTCGCGCTCGCCAGGACCCTGGTCTCGGCGTGAACGATCGGTTTCTCCGCGCCTGCCGGCGTCAGCCGGTCGACGCCACTCCAGTCTGGTTCATGCGGCAGGCAGGCCGCTACATGGCCGACTATCGCGCGCTTCGGCAGCGATACTCGCTCCTCGAAATCTGCGCGAACCCGGAGCTCGCAGTTGCGGTCACGCTCCAGCCAGTCGATCTGATCGAAGTCGATGCGGCAATCCTGTTTTCCGACCTCCTCGTGCCATTCACGCCGATGGGGTTGAACTTCGACTTCGTCAAGGGCGAGGGCCCGTCGGTCCACAATCCGATTCGCACCGCTGACGATGTGGAACGGCTGAACCGCTTCGAACCCCGCGAGTCGCTGAAGCACGTGCTCGAAACCATCAGGCTGCTCCGCCGCGAGCTCGAGGGACGCGTGCCGCTGATTGGCTTTGGCGGCGCTCCGTTCACCCTCGCCGCGTACGCGATCGAAGGTGGGCCCTCGACGACTTATGCGCGGACCAAGGCGTTCATGTATGCGCAGCCGGCGGCGTGGCACCGCCTGTGCTCGCGGTTTGCCGACATGATGGCCGACTACCTCGTGGCGCAGGTCGAAGCCGGCGCCCAGGCGCTGCAGGTGTTCGACTCGTGGGCGGGCGCGCTCGGCCGTTCGGATTACCGCGAGTTTGCGCTGCCGCACACGTCGCGAATCTTCTCGGCGCTGAAGGGCACCGGCGTGCCGCTGATTCATTTCGCCGTCAACACCGCGGCGATTCTCGGCGACGTTGCCGAAAACGGTGCTGACGTCGTCGGCGTCGACTGGCGCCAGAACATCGACGAATCGTGGGCCGTCATCGGCCACCACCGCGGGATCCAGGGCAATATGGATCCGGCGCTGCTGCTCGGCCCTCGTGAGCGGATCTTTGCCGCCACCCAAGAGATCCTCAGTCGCGCGGCGCGCCGGCCCGGGCACATCTTCAACCTGGGCCACGGCGTGCTTCCAACGACGTCGCTCGAGACCGTGCAGGCGCTTGCGCGCCACGTTCACGAAGTGAGCCGGGTCACATAAGAGCCGTTCCACCTCGCACGCTGATGATTGTCATCGTCGGTGCTGGCATCACGGGTCTTTCGGCTGCGTTCGAGCTGTCCACGCGCGGCATTCCCTTCCAGGTTCTCGAAGCCTCCCCTCGCGCCGGCGGCCTGATTCGCACCGATCACATCGACGGCTTCGTCGTCGAAGCTGGTCCCGAGTCCGTGCTTGCGCAGAAACCCGCGGCGCTCGAGCTGTGTGAGGCACTGGGATTGACCTCCAGGCTGATGGCGACGACTCCCCCACGCACCGCGTTTGTACTCAAGCGCGGACGGCTCCATCCATTGCCGTCCCCGTCAGTGCTGGGTGTGCCGATGACGCTCGGGGGAATTGCGAAGTACGGCTTGTTGTCGCCAGCCGGCCGCGCCAGGCTGGCTCTCGAACGTGCCGTTCCGCGGCGTCGTGACGACGACGAATCGGTTGGATCGTTTTTCCGCCGGCGCTTCGGGCGAGAGACCGTCGGCCTCATCGCGGAGCCGCTCCTTGGCGGCATCCACGCCGGGGACATCGAGACCCTGTCGATGAAATCGCTGTTCCCGCGATTCGTCGATGCCGAGGCCCGTTGCGGAAGCGTGCTCCGTGCGTTCCGGCCCACCGGGCAGCCAGCCGCCGGAGGCGGTCTGTTTCGTACTCTCGTCGGCGGCATGGGTGAGCTCGTGGCGACACTCGAGCGCACGCTTCCCGAGGGATCGATCCGCTACGAGACAAAGGTCCACCGGATCGTCAGGAGCGCTGACCCGAACGGAAAGATGTGGGAGGTGCGGCTCGCGGACGGCAGCGTCGCGGCCGACGCGGTAATCCTGGCCTGTCCGGCGTTCGTTGCCGGCGACGCTCCTCCGCGAGGTCGACGCGGAAGCGGCCGCGCATTGTGCCGAGGTGCCCTATGCGTCGAGCGCGAGCGTGGCGCTCGCGTGGCCGAGGGAAGCGGTCGCGCATCCGCTCCGCGGCAGCGGGTTCGTTGTCGCGCGCCGTTACAACCGCCTCCGCATCACCGCGTGCACGTGGGTGTCGTCGAAGTGGGCCGGCCGCGCACCCTCTGACTCGGTGCTGCTCCGCGCGTTCCTCGGCGGCTCTCACGATCCCGGCGCGGTGGATCTGACCGACGACGAGATGATTCGTACGGTGGTCGGGGACCTGTCTCCCCTGCTCGGGATCGCCGGATTACCGCACATGTCGAGCATCGCGCGGTGGCGGCGGGCGGGTGCGCAGCACCTGGTTGGACAGATCGATCGTGCGGCGGCGATCGACCGCAGGCTGGCAGCGCGCGGCGGACTCTTCGCTGCCGGCAGCGGCTTTCGATCGGTCGGGATCCCGGACTGCATTGCCGACGGGCGCGCGGCTGCAGCGCGGGCTGCGGAGTGGCATAAGATCGGGGACTGACGCTGTTGGTTCTACGGGTTCTATGGGTTCTACGAGGTTCTACGGGTTCTACGAGGTTCTGCTGGTTCTACGGGGTTCTGCGGGATCTGGACCGTAACAGAGATTTCAGGGACGAGATGAAGCAAACAGTGCGAGTGGCGATGCGGGTGGTGCTGGCGGTTGCGGTGTGCGGGTGGATGGCGATGCCGGCGGCGGCGCAGACGCCCGAAGTGCAGAAGCTGCTGACGGAGATCAAGGCCAAGGACAAGGGCATGCTGGCCGTGTCGGAGGAGGACGGGCGATTTCTCCGTCTGATGATTGCGTCGAGCGGGGCGAAGCATGCGCTCGAGATTGGCGGCGCGAGCGGCTACAGTGCGATCTGGATCGGCATGGGGCTGCGGGAGACGGGCGGGCGGCTGGTCACGATCGAGTACGATCCCGCGCGCGCGAAGGAGCTCGCCGACAACATCAAGCGCGCCGGGCTGTCCGACATCGTGCAGGTGGTCGCGGGGGACGCGTTCCAGCAGATCCCGAAGGTCCAGGGCACGTTCGATTTCGTATTCCTGGACGCGTGGAAAAAGGACTACAAGCGCTTCCTCGACATGGTCTCGCCGCGGCTCGACAAGCACGGACTCTTCCTCGCCCACAATGTCGTGAACAAGCGCAGTGAAATGGGCGACTTCCTCGACGCGATCCAGACCCAGACCGCGTTCTGGACGACGATCGTTTCGCCCGGGAGTGAGGGGATGTCGGTGTCCTACAAGAGATGAGCGGCCGGATCGAACGCGGGCGCGGCTACTCTTCGACGGGAGCAGCGGCTGCGGCGGCCGCCTTCTTGGGCGCGCGCTTCTTGCGGACCTTGGCGCCGCGGAGGCCGGCCGGGACAGGCTCGTCGCTTGGTTCGAGGCGCGACATGCTCGTGAGGAATTTCTTGATGCCGTGCTCGTCGAACTGCACGCGCGTGTACGCGTCCTCTACGGCAATCACCGATCCCAGACCGTAGGTTGGTTCTACGACCCGGGCGCCAACGTCGAACCGCTTCATGACGCGCTCCTTGTGCGGAAAGGCCGGGCTGGCCGCCGCAAACCTTAGAGTAGCTGAGATTTACCGCCGACGTCAACCTTGCGGCGCTGTGCTACAGTTCGCCCACCGTGCGTCCGGTTCACATCATTGGTGTGTCGCTTGACCTCGGCGGCAACCGCCGCGGCGTCGATATGGGACCGTCGGCGTTTCGGATCGCGGGCATTGGCGAACGGCTGACGGCGCTCGGCGTGCCGGTCGTCGACGAAGGGGATGTCGTCGCGCCCATCCCCGAAACGAAAGCGCTCGGCGACCCCAGTAAGAAATACATCCGCGAGATCGCCAGGGTCTGCGAAAAGTTGTACAAGACCTCTCTCGCGGCGCTCGAGAAGGGCGGGTTTCCGCTCGTCCTCGGCGGCGATCACAGCCTGGCGTCCGGATCGGTGGCCGCGACGGCCGATTTCCTCCGCCGCGAACAGAAGCCGGTCGGCCTGATCTGGGTCGACGCGCACGGCGACATGAACACGCCGTCGAGTTCGACCAGCGGGAACGTCCACGGCATGCCGCTCGCGTCGCTGCTCGGCCCCGAGCCCGCCGAGTTGTCGCGGCTCGGCGGCTTCTCACCCAAAGTGCGGCCCGAGCACACCGTCCTCATCGGCATACGCAATCTCGACGAACGCGAAAAGGAAATCGTCCGTGAGTCGCGCGTGCACGTCTTCACGATGAAGGACATCGATCGCAACGGCATCGCCACCGTCACCGAGCAGGCGATTGCGCTCGCCGGCGCGGGCACCGGAGGCATCCACGTGTCGTTCGATCTCGACGCCTGCGATCCGTCGATCGCACCCGGCGTCGGCACGCCGGTCAAGGGCGGCCTCGACTACCGCGAGGCCCACATGCTGATGGAGATCGTCGCCGACTCGGGACTGCTGCGTGCCCTCGACCTGGTCGAGGTGAACCCCATCCTGGACGATCGCAACAGCACCGCGATCCTCGGGTCCGAGCTCGCCTCCTCTGCCCTCGGACAGAAGATCATCTGACGCTTACTTCTTTTTCGCCGATGACCCGCGCGTACTCGTCTTGCGGCTTCGCGTGGTCTTTCTGCTCGACTTGCGCGCCGCGCTCTTGCGGCCTCCGGTCTTGCGCGCCGCCGCCGAACGCCCACCGCTCGACTTCTTCCGACCGCCGGCCGCCTTCTTCCGCCCACCACCGGCGGCCTTTCTCCCGCTCGTCTTCGTTTGCCCGGCTTCTGCACGCTGTTTGTTGATCGTCGCGGCCGCGATCTGCTTCGCGCGTCGCGGTACTGCGGCCCTCTTTGAGCTCCGAGTCCTTGATGTGTTCGTACTGACGCTTCTGCTTCGGGCTCGTGACGCCTCGTGGTGGCATGCACACTCCTCCTTCGGAGACCTTGCTCCGCCTGATCGTTCATGCATCAGAGAGCAAGACGCGTGCTCAACACCGCGGGACGGTGTAAGATCTCTCGATTCTTCTGAGAGCGTCGTCGGCGCTGTCGGCATGCCAATGTGACTCGGTAGCTCAGCTGGCAGAGCATGTGACTTTTAATCACAGGGTCCCGGGTTCGAGTCCCGGCCGGGTCACCATCCTTCGCTCTCGAATGCAGGCGAAAGGATGCGCGCCGGAGCCCGCGAAGCGGCGCAGGCGGGGCCGCTCCCCCTCGAGAGCTACGGCTGGCAGGCCCTGTCTGCGTACAGTGCTTCTCCTTGACGTCCCCGCAAAAACAGTCGTAAGCATCTAGCGGTCGCGACGAACTCGATGTTCTTGCCGTTCGGGATCATCGAGATCCGCAGTTCGCGTCTGATCAAGATGAGCATTCAGATCCGACCAGCGACCCTGGACGACGCTCCCGCGCTCAGCCGACTCGGTGCCGAAACATTCCGAGACACATTCGAGGGAGCGAACACGCCGGGTGACATGGCGCGGTACCTCGCGGACGCATTCACGCCCGCGCAGCAAGCGGCCGAGATCGCCGACCCCGCGGGCGCGGTGCTCCTCGCGGAGGAGTTCGGACGGCACGCCGAGTTGCTGGGGTATGCACACCTTCTGTCCGGACCAGCGCCGGACGGAGTGCCGGGCATCGCCCCGATCGAGCTCAAGCGCCTCTACGTCGCGCGTGCGTGGCATGGACGGGGTGTGGCGCAGGCGCTCATGGACGCGGCGCTCGATACGGCCCGCGATCGCGGCGCAGAGACGCTCTGGCTTGGGGTATGGGAACGGAACCCGCGAGCGGTGGCGTTCTACGCAAAAAATGGCTTCGTGCGCGTCGGCCAGCACACCTTCGTCCTCGGTGGCGACGCGCAGACGGACTGGCTATTCGCGCGTCCGGTCACAGGAATTTAGGAGTCGGTCCACCATCTGCGATACTTGCGCCATGGTGCAAAAGCGGGAAACGAAATCAGAGGAACGTGACCGCCTGCATACGCGAACGGACGCCTTGCAGGGCGAGCACGACGCCATGAAATCTCCTCCCCGTAGCGCCGCAGAAAAGCTCGAACATGTCGAGCACAGGAAAAGTCTCCGCGAGCACAAAGCAAACCTTCGGGCGAACACCAGGCGTGCGCCGGACAAGTAGGGCCAGCCAACGGAAGGGCGCACAAATTGCTGGACGATGACCGTGCATAGTCATGCCTCAGACGTTCACGCGCTCATTTTCCGCCACAGGGCTGCCCGCCTCCGGCTGCGGACGGCAGTCAACCGGAGCAGAATCAGACAGCTGCCCGGCGCATCTCGGATGGAACTGAGTCACCGCGTGAGCCGCGCCGCTGTCATGCACCGCCGGCTCGTGTTCCGGTGCTGGCATGTGAATGCCGTGCTCAAGGGCAAACTCCCCAGCGCGTTCATTGACGCGCGCGCCAGTGCCGGCGTCCAAACGCCATTGCTGCGAAGCCGATACCGATCAGCGTAAAGCGCGGCGGGGCTCAGCCTCCGCTCGCGGCACTCGACTTCGCCGACCGAGACGCTGCTGCCGGCTTACTCAACGACCGAGAAGACCTCGCGGAAGCCTGAATCAACGAGCGGAGCCATCTTCTGATAGTTCGCCTGCCACTCCTTGTCTCCGAACAGGCGTGGCGCGTAGGTTTCGAAGCTCGAGAAATTCGGTACCGTCAGCTCCAGCACGAGCGTGTAGAACGGCCCCGTCACATCGGTGAGCAGTCGGCTGGAGTAATCGACGCCCGTCATCACGCGCTTCTGAATCTCCAGCCCCTGCTTCGCGAGTGTGACGGCTTCGCGCGCCTGTCCGAATTTGAGCCTGAACACGTTCCGGATAACGATCATGGCGTCCTCCTCCTGGCGGCAATACGCGTTGGGGGCCAGATTATCCAGAGGTGAGAGGCGGAGCGCAAGCACGGCGTTTCGGCGTGACGCGCGCGTCACCGACCGAATGCAGCGGCAGATTCGACGTCGTCTCTGACCGCGACGGAACCGCTGATGAGTGACCCCGAGGAGGACCACGCCGGCAATGTCCTGGACCGGCGCGACGTCGAACACGAAGCGCTCCTGTCCATGCCCACACACGAAGTGCGAAGGTTCCCCTCTCAGCGCGGCTTCACAGTGCGTCTCGATTTCGGCGCGGATGGCCAGGGGGAACGACGCCGACACAGGGCGATCCAGACGACGCGCCGCGTGACGATGCGGAGCGTTCGATCGAACACGATGATGGTTGCCGCGCCCGCGGGAGATGTCGCGCACCGGCCGCCCGAACCAGACGCCGCCGGCGTAGAGCAGTGCGGCAATGGCGGCAAGCGGACGCAACCATCCCACCCGGGGTGAATCCGAACGCGGAACTGAGGCCCACGAACGTCAGCACGACGCCTGATGCCATCAGCAGCGACGAAGCCGCGTTCTTCCTGAGCTTCATGTGCAGCGCGCCATCATAGCCGAAAGCCGTGGCCGGCTCTTTCGGCGCGCTCCGCCCAACGTTGCGGGCCGTGTAAAATGGAGTCGCGACCCCCACGAATCCATCACATGGCAACCTGTCCGCGGTGCAGAGGGCACCTGACCGATTCGCACGTGTGCCCCAGTCATCCCGCGCGAACCGCGGTCGAACTGTTGGGGGCCATTCTGGCCGGAGGACTCGGCGGCCAGATGCTCGTGGCCTGGCTGGATCCTCGCGGTCAGGCCGATTTGGATGTGATCGGAATCGTCGTTGGCGCCGGCCTCGCGGTCGGCATCTACCGCTCGCTTCGACGTTAGTCACGGAATGCCCCGGCGCAACAAAGGCCGACCGCGCGACGAACCCCTCGACCAGATTTTGCGGCAGCACTCTTGCTGCACGCGGCGCCGTGCGTGCAAAAGCCGCTAACGTGTCTGATTCGCCGACGGCCGCGGACAGCCTCGTAGGACTGTCGACATCCGACAGCCGTATGGCTCAGGTCCACGTGCTGATTGGCGCCGCCGACGAGATGTCGCGTCGTCTTCGCGAGGCGCTGCTGCGAATGGCCGGGTGTCGCGTGTCACTCGCACGCACCGGCTTCGAAGCGATCGTCAAGGCGTCGTGTCACGTGCCGGATGTGATCCTGCTCGACGACTCGCTCGGGGATATCGACGCGGCTGAGACGCGCCGGCTGATCGCCACCTGTCCGGTGACGTCCCACATCCCCGTCGTCCGGCTCGGTTCGGGCAGGGCTCGGCTGCCCCGCCGGGTGCTTACGATCGTCCGGCAGGCCGCACTCTAGATTGTCGGGAGTCGTGCACCAGCTCGGCGACTGAGAGAACGAGGTCACGATAGTCGGCCGGCTTCCCGAGATGACGGGCGAACCCCGCCTGCTGTGCGCGCTGAATGTCCGCGGGTGCGGTGTAGGCCGACAGCGCAATCACCGGCGGTGCGTGCGCACCCCCGACCGCCGCCAATTCCTCCATCAGCGTGAAACCGTCCATGCCCGGCATGGCGAGGTCCGCGACGATCACATCAGGTTCGAAGTCGGAGAGCGCCGCGAGGGCGCTTGGCGCCGAGCTGACGACCATCACTTCAGCCCCCGCGATCTGCATCGACATCAGGATCAACTCCCGCGAATCCTCCTCGTCGTCCACGGCAAGGACGCGCACGCCATCGAGACGCGGTGACGCATCGGGCGTCTCCGCGACCCGCGGCGCTGTCGCACGCCGCGTCGGGAGCGTGACGACGAAGGTCGACCCGGTGCCGACGCCGTTGCTCTCGACCGTCACGGCCCCGCCGTGAAGGTCGACGAGGTGGCGGACGATCGCGAGACCCAGGCCAAGGCCTCCCTGCGTGCGTGTCGTCGAACTATCCGCCTGACGAAAGCGCTCGAACACATGCGGCAGGAACGCGGGATCGATCCCGGCGCCGGAGTCGGCGACGACGATCTGCACCGCGCCGCCGGTTTCGTCGAGCTTGAGGCTGACCCGTCCGGACGATGGTGTGAACTTCACCGCATTCGACAGCAGGTTCCAGATGACCTGCTGCAGGCGATCGGGATCGCCCCGCACCTCGCCGGTGACCGGCGCGAGCGAGACGCTGAATTCGATCTCCTTCGCGCGCACGGCGGGACGCACGGCATCGATCGCCGCGAGCACCACCACGGCAAGGTCCACTGTCTGGATGTCCAGCCGAAGCCTGCCGCTCACGATCCGGGAGACATCGAGCAGATCGTTGATGAGCACGCCCTGCGCCTGTGCGTTGCGCTCGATGCTCTCGAGGGCGCGTTTGCGTGAGGCCTCGTCGAGCGAGGACACCTTCAGGATATGGGTCCAGCCGAGGAGCGCGTTGAGCGGTGTCCGCAGTTCGTGCGACAGGGTCGCGAGGAAGTCTTCCTTCAGGCGATTCGCGTCCTGCGCATCGCGATAGAGCAGCGCGTTGTCGAGGGCGAGTGCGGCACGGCCGGCGATATCGGAGGCGAGGGCGAGATCGCGATCGTCGTAACGTCGCGCGCTGACCGATCCTGCCGTCAGCAGTCCGAGAGATCGGCCGCGGGCGCGGAGAGGCACCATCATGAAGGCGCGCGGCGCGAGACGCTGGAGCGCCTCGAGGTGTTCCGGCGATTGCGCCGAGCGGGTCTGCAATTCCGGCGTGACCTCTTCGACAATCACTGGCTCGCCGGTGCGGAGGGCGCGCGCTGCCGGGCTGTCCACCGTCATCACCGGCGGGTAGCGGCGGAGGGCCTCGGCGAGCGCGGCCCGGTCGGGATCGACGATGACGAAGTCCACCCGCGCGAAGCGGCCGTCCTCACGCAGGACATCGACCGCGCAGTAGTCGCCGAACGTCGGGACCACCAGCCGTGCCAGCTCACTGAGCGTGGTTTCATAATCGAGCGACGATGACAGGACACGGCTCGCGTTCGACAGGAAGCGCTGTTCCTGCTCGACGCGGCGGCGGTCGGTGATGTCGACGAAGATCCCGATGGCGCCGCGAATGCGGCCGTCGCTGTCGAACAGGGGCGCGGCGTTTTCAATCAGCGTCACCCGGCGGCCATCGGGCCGGAGCAGGTCGACGACGACGCCGTCGACCTGGCGGCCTTCGACCGCGGCCAGGCGCATCGGCCGTGCTTCGGGCGCGAGCGGCTGGCCGTCTTTCGACACCGCGAAGGTGGCGTTATCGACTCCCGGGTGCTGCGCCGTCGCAAAGGTGCTGTCCTTCAACCCGACGAGTTCGGCGAAGGCGCGGTTGAAGCGGATCGTGCGGCAGGCGGGATCGTCGGCGATGCTGATGCCGACGGGCAGCATGTCGAAGATGGTTTCGATCTCGGCGGCGCGGTGCTGCAGATCGACACTGAGTTTGCGTATGAGCTCGATCGACTGCGTGGACATCGTTGGGGTCCGGGGGTTTCCGCATGTTACACCCGGCGGCGGACTTCCGGCGAAAGGCGGTCGGGACCCTCATTGCCGGTCGGATGGGGTGCGCCGGGTGATCCGCCAGGGGTGCTTTCAGCCTGGGAGAGCCCATCGCGGAAGACATCCGGCTGCGCGCCCGCGGCAGGTGCGGTTTGGTGAATGGATCGGGCGCTGTTATTATCAAGTGTTCGGGCGCCAGTCGAGACCGTTCGCCAGTATCGTTGTCCCCATCGTCCAGAGGCCCAGGACGTGGCCCTTTCAAGGCCAAAACGCGGGTTCGAATCCCGCTGGGGACGCCACCTCTACGCCGCCCGCCCGCACCGGCCACCCACCATAGCTAAACGGCCTGGGGACGCCACTCTGTAACTCACTGACAACTCACGCCCATACGGTGTACGCGTGCGCGCTACAAGACACGTGGGAGCGGACGGCGCAAAGCCCCTACTTGGACGGGATGGACGCGGGAACTATCGAACTATCGATCCCATTGTCGGCAGAGACGCCGACTCACTGAGCGCGGGTCACGCGGCTGCGCGAGGGCTACAACGTAAAGACGTGACTTTCGACGCGTCCCTTGCTGTCCCAGACCTCGAACAAGTACTGAACACCAGGAACGAGCGAGAACGCCTCGGCTGAGGGAACTTGCGAGAGGAATTGCTGATGCCCGACGAGGAACGATGTCGGGTTTTCGCCCGCTTTCAATGTCAGGTTCCAGCAGCGGTTCCAGCACTCGCTCTTGCCAGTCACCGGTTTCACATCCCAGATTACGGTGTGCGTCTTCGCCTCGGAGATCCGAATGCCGGCGATATTCGGGGGATAGCGACCTAGCACGTCGATGTGAGCGATGACTTGGCCGTTGTGCGGCGCATCGAAATCAAGTGGCGGTCCGCCAAACACCGCCCACGCTGCCACCTGGCCTCCGACGGCGACGATAGGCACAACCATAAGCCCGAAGAGGCCGACGATAGTTCCGAGGACGGCCATTCCCGCAACGTTCCGATGACTGACGGGTGTCGGGTTCGACATGGCTCACCTCTCAGCGTCGGAGTATACGCCGACTTCAGCATGAGCCACTACCGGGCGCCGACCTCCGGCGGTGAGCCCTTCGACCCGAACAGCTGCCGACGGGCCAGCGCATCGCAAGGATCGCCAAAGGGTTCCACTTTGAGCGTAGCCCGGACGAAGCGCTTGCCACGTCGGAACCGTGGAAGGCTCCCGGCGATGAGGCCCGCGCCCACAAGGAGGAGCGATGCGGGTTCGGGGACGGGTGCGGCGTCGGTACCAAACCTGAAGTTGTCGGCGTATACGCTGCTTCCGGCGCCTGCTGGCGCCTCCGCTCCAAAGACCACATGAGCGATGTTCGATCCGCGCAGGGAGAGGGTCTTCATTCCGAAGAAGTCGTCTGTAATCAGGAGAGACTGGAACCCGATCACGTTGTTGAACGGGTCGTAGGTTCTGAGCACGAGTAGGTCAGCGTCACCGCCGAAGTCGCCCAGATCGACGGCGACGAACGACGTGCCCCCCGGTGAAACGCGTAAGGACGAGCATTAGCCGACGCGGAGAGCCGCGATGATCGGGATGGGATGGGCTGGGAGTGGCAGCGGCTACCACGCGGTGTGGGGCCGACGTCTCCGGTGTTCACCCCCGTGTGTTCGCTCGTCGTTCTGGCGCCCTGCTCGCGCCTTGATGCGGTCGAGCGCTACTTGTCGATTAAAACCGATTTCAGTGCCTCTGCGAACTCTGCTTCAGAGAGGTCCGGTCCCTCCGGGGCACCACTCATTCCAACCAAAAACATGAACGACCCGCGCGGAACCAGCCACGTCCGCGACAACACGCGGTGCTCGCCGCCGCCCGCGGTTCGCAGCGTGTACGTCGCTTTCATGTAGGCGGCTCGCAGCCCGGACACCCGGGCGTCCTGGATCGGGTCCACAAATCGGAAGTCGGGAAATGCTTTCTGAAGCGTCGCGGTGGCGACACCTAACAGCGCTGTCGGTGAGTTGGGGAGAGAGGCCGGACGCGGCCGGAGCACAACCTGCACCGTTGGATTCAACGCGGCGTGTGGCTCTTGATACTTACTGAAGACAAAGAGCGGCGCCGTCGCACGTTGTAATCCGGCTTGCAGCTGTTCATCCGGTAGACGCATCTGTGATCGGTTCTGCATAACCTGCTGCATCGAAGTGACGTGCCATCCCGCGGGCGGCACGATGGAGATGCCCGCGGTGGCATTCCCGATCCGTTCCTGGGCCAGCATGCCTGGTGGACGCAGCAGGATGATCCCGAGTACCAGCGTCAATGCGACATCGATCTGAGTCAGCCTTTTGCGGCCCGTCGAACCCGGAGGGCAGATCACAACGCTCCCCGCGATCACGTTGGGTTCATCTCTGTTTGCAAACGTCTTGACCATCACAGGCTCCGTGTCCGTCAGCCACATTCGGGGCGGCCGCCGTGCTCGACGGGCACACCGCAAATTCCGAACGGACTCCTGCTCATGCTCGCGGCGCGCTCTGAACCAGCGAGGGAGTCAGATGCAAACCCGTAACAATCCGGTATGGGCGCGGGCCCGCCTGCGCCCATACCGGAGTCGTCGAACTACTTGGTCCCGATTGCCGGCGGGTCGGTCTGTTCGAGCACCTGCCAGATTTCGCTCCGAACGATCTTTCGCGCCGCGGCCGTCTGCTGCTCGAGAGCGGCGCCGTCGCTCTTCGGGTTCGCCTTTCGCAGCATCGCTCCCCAATCTGTCTTCGTCTGGTCGGGCCAGCCGCGGAAGCTCGTGACGGTGGCGTAGACAGGTCCGTTCGACTCATCGCCGGGCATCGTCTGGGCGATGACCGACCATGACTGAATCAATCCCTCCTTGACGCGGAGAGCATGCGTCGGCTTCCAGTTCTCCCGCTCCAACTTGAGCCAGGCGTCTTCCTTACCTTCGGGAACCTTCATGAACTCCACCACCATGTAGGTGGGCTGCTTCGAGGCGGAGGGCGTCTGGGCCGCGGTCGTGACGCCTCCCTGTGTCTGAGTGAGCACGGGAGCGATGAACGCTCCGACGCAAAACGACACGACGACCGCGCCGGCCAACTGACGGACGGAAATTCTCATATACCCTCCTGGTTGTTGCGAGGCGTGGAGTATATGTCTTTGGCTCGATGGATTACGAAAATACGGCCGTGCCCCACGAAGGAGCTCCCTGAGGACCGATACGACGAGCGTGTAATCCGCGCAGCGTCCCCTCCCCTTCGGACAGCAAACGCGGTCCCCACCGCAAGCATAGCGGCGGGCGCAATCATCGGCCTGGAGCCATCTCAGATCGAAAGGCCGGGATCGCCCTCAATGACTTGCTGGCGCAGCAGCGGCCGCTCGCCTGGTTTCCAGAGCGATGCCGTGTGGACGACCCGGTAGCGAAGAGGGCCGCCATCGGGACGATCGCTGCGCGTGATCGGGCGTGGAATGCAGACAAACTCGGTGCGCATGTCATCGCCGGTGAGCCGCACCGTCGCATAGCCGTGACCACCCGTATCCACGAATTCAAGGTGCGGGGAAAGCTTCGGATTGGAAACCGCGTGAGCGCGCTTCAGGTCGAAACTCCCGGCGTATTCGAGGCACGAGCGGACGCCGTGCTTGAGGAGCATGTTGTAGGTCCATTCGGGCTTCCCCGCGGGCCGATCGGCCAGGAACAGCGAACGGAGCGGATGATCCTTGGGAAGATTGTGCTCATAAGCCTCCATCGCCCCAGGGCTGGCCAGCGAGGCGCCGACGAAACTGATCCCGACCGGCTCGAACTTGGCGGGTGGCAACAGGGAGGCAGCATAGCCCGCCCAGAAGCTGTGACGGTCGCCCGACACGATCGCGAATCCGGTGATCCTCGAATCGCGGACGAGGTCATAGATTTCGCCACGCTCGTGGTAGGCGCTGCCATAGTCGCCGCTGCCGATCTGCGCGAAGGTGTCGGCCGGCCACTTCTGTTTGGTCAATCCATCGGGAAGGTTCTGCGGGTCGGCCCGCAAATCGAGGGCGCCCAGCGAATTTCCCCAAATCTTCCAGGTTGCCGTGGACCGGCGGAGCTGGTCCATGAACCAGGTCCTCTGAGGAGTCCCCAGGATCGTGCGCGGCGCTGAATCCTTTCGCGGATTAGGGATGCTGATGTCGCCGAAGCTCAGTTCGGCGGGCGGTTTGCCGCCGTTGAAAGTGCGGCCGGCATCGAGCGCGATCATCGCCGGTTCAGAGAACATCCCGTTGAACGTCGGATCGTAAATCTTGCCAACGCCCTCCGCATCGGTGGGGTCATCGCCGCAGAAGCTGTGCTGGTCGGTGAGAATGAGATCGAGGTGCCGGCCGTAGCGCAGGGACCGATAGGCGATCAGGCTGTTGATGGCCTTCAGATTGTTGGGTTCGATCCCGAGCCCGCTGTCGTCCCACTCTTCTATCGGCACATTTTTCACCGCCAGCGCGCCGAACGTGTCGAGCGATCCGCTCGGCGCCTTCACGCGCGCGGGAATATATTCGAACCATGCCTGGTTGGCGGCGACCTTGACCGTCTGGCCCGGTTGCGGAGGTCCGCCTGCCTGGACGATGCTCTGCCGGCCCTGCCAGGAGAATTCGTGATTGTCCCAGATGGCGACGAACGGCCAACGCGCTCGCGCGTCCTGCAGGTCGGGATCGGCAAGGTAGCCCTTGTAGACGACGCGATAGCCCTCGACCGTGAGCGGGTAATGGAAGTTGCTGGTTTTGCCGCCATCGGGAATCCGGCCGACGTCGTAGATCGTGCGGTCGTACCGCGTCTTCACCTCGTCGGGATATTCGACGACCTCGTAAATGAAATCACCGAGGTGGAGAACGAAACCGAGTTGATCGGCGGGCGTCGCGCGCTCATCCTCGAAGATCATCCGGCGATAGCCATTGAGCTTGCCTTCATTGAGGCTCTGGCAGCTGACGAAGGCGAAATTGACCGGCCGTGGATCGTTCGCCAGCGGCGCGGTGATCGTCCGGCCGACGCGGCTACCGTTCCCCTCTCTATCGGCGAAGCGGTACCAATAGACGCGCGCAGGCTTGAGATGACCGACCAGCACGCGCGTCGTCCAATCCGATTCCGCTGAGACCGGCGCGGACGCCTTGGCGACAACCCGCTGGAACGCATCATCCTCGGCAACCTCCACCGTGAGCATCCGTCGGCCACGCGACTCGAACGGCCGCCGAGTCCAGAGGATGACGCTGCTCGGATCGGGATCGATTGACCGCGACGCGGTCCCGGTGCAGAATGAGCGCGCTCGGTCGGAGCATCCACGTCCGCGGAAAGGGCTGCGCCCACGACCACGATCGATTCGCACGTCGCGATCCATCGTCCTCTTTCAGCCTGGTGCGGACGCAGGCACGCGAAAGGGGATCCGCATGCCCGGCACGTCCGATCCGTACGCCGCCTTCCGACTCAATTTGGAACAGCAGCGTAAGCGCGCGAAGGATCTGCTCCGCGCGGTCCGCGCGGGCGACGCGGCGGCTCGCCGGCGTCTCGCCGACACTGTCGCTCTCCCGGCGCCAGATGCCGTGACGATCAAGCTCGCCGATGCACAGTTCACGATCGCCCGTGAACTCGGGTTCAGGACGTGGCGTGACCTCCGGACCCATGTGGTGGCGCAGGCCGCTGCGCGTAAGGCGATCACGCAGCCTGGCCCCGCCGTTGACGCGGACATGCCAACGCTGCACGTTCGCTGCGGATCGGACATCAAAGGAGAGCTCGAGGCGGCGAGGTTCCGCGGTGACTTCCTCGCCGTCTGGGACTCCTTTCCCGTCGGGCCCGTGACGGACGCATCAGACTGGATTGCGCAGCGCGCACGCTTTCACGCCGATACCGGTACTATCCGCGATGCGGATTACGACGCATTTCTCGCGGAGCTCACGGACGCAGACCGCCGACTCGCGGCATCCGCCAAGAGCTATGCCCGCGTAGTCATCTGGACCGAGCATGACAGCCACGACCAGCTCTCGCTCATCCGCTGCCTCGCACATTACGCCCGGACGCGGCCGCCGCGTGTCCTCGAACTGATCTCAGTCAACCACTTTCCCGGCTCACGGCGTTTCATCGGACTCGGCCAGCTGCCGCCCGAAGCGATGTGGCTGCTCTGGAATCGGCGCGAAGTCATCGATGCTGAACGGCTGTCAGTCGGCGCCGCAGCGTGGGCTGCCTTGACATCGGCGGATCCGCGCCCGCTCGCGGCCATCGCTCGCACGCGAACGCCGGCGCTGCCGCATCTCGGACCGGCTGTGCATCGCCACCTGCAGGAACTGCCGTCGTCGATGAACGGCCTCAGCCTGACGCAATCCTTGCTCTTACAGATACTCGCCAGAGGGCCCGCCAGCGTTGGCGACCTGTGGCGAGTCACCCAGGGTCAACTGGAGCCGTTACCGTTTCTCGGCGACACGATGTTTCTGCACATCCTCAACCAAATGGGACGTGCCCACCCGGCCGTCTACGAACGGTCGGTGCTCGATCCGGAACGTCCGTTCAGCGATCGCCTTGCCATTACCCGGACCGGCCGTGAGGTACTCCAGGGCGAGACCGACTGGCTCTCCCTGCAACCTCCCGTCCGGTGGCTCGGCGGCGTGCGGATCGATCCATCAACGCCGAACTGGCGCTGGGACGACGCGCGACAGGACGTTACGATGGCGTGAGTAGCGCGACGCCTCGGTGGTCGAGGGCGACGCCACGTTTGCCGAGACGGGGCTCGCCTGGCTACCCCTGTGAAACGTTGTCCTGGCATCGACACGATCGGTCCACGCTGCGCCCAGAGTTGAAGGCTGGCGCGGTCTGTTCGAGATGGCCAACGAAAGTCCCGGCCCCGTCGTTTCTGGATTTCCGAATCCTCATCGAAAAAGGTCCCATGACCGGCACGAGCAGTGATAATGCCCGCATTCGGAAATCCGGCTTGAATAGGAGTGGGGACGCGATGAAGTACCTCCTGATGGCTATCCTCATCGTCGCCGCCGATGGCGCCGTGCCTGCCGCGGATGGCGGTCTCCTCACGATGGCGCCGCAGTCGTGTGCGAGCCTCGCGGCCCTGAGGCTCCCTGACACGACGATCACGCTCGCGCAGACCATCGCGGCTGGCGCGTTCAGGCTCCCCACTCCTGCGGGAGGTGCACCTGCTGCCGACCCGGACAAAATGTTCACCGATCTGCCGGCATTCTGCCGCGTGGCAGCCACGTCGAAGCCGTCGAGCGACTCCGACATCAGGATCGAGGTATGGCTGCCGGTGTCGGGCTGGAACGGCAAGTTTCAGGGAATCGGCAACGGCGGGTATGCCGGCGAGCTGAGCTTCAGCGGCCTCGCTGACGCGGTGTCGCGCGGCTATGCCACCGCGTCCACGGACACGGGTCACGCAGACGCGAACGGCACGAGCGCACGATGGGCGCTGCATCATCCCGAGAAGATCGTCGACTTCGGGCACCGGGCAGTCCACGAAACGGCGGTCAGCGCGAAGGCGATCATTCGCGCGTTCTATGGCGAAGCCCCCAGGCGGTCCTATTTCAGTTCCTGCTCCAACGGCGGCAGGCAGGCGCTGATGGAGGCGCAGCGGCATCCGGGCGACTACGACGGCATCATCGCCGGCGCACCCGCGAACTACTGGACGGCCTTGATGTCGTTCGCCGCTTCGAATGCCAGGGCGATGCTGGCGGAAGCGGCGAGTTACATCCCGCCGGCGAAGCTGCCGGCGATCGAGGCGGCGGCGCTGGCTGCCTGCGATGCGAGTGATGGGGTCAAGGACGGCGTGATCGAGAATCCGCCGGTGTGCCGGTTCGATCCCGCGGTGCTCTTGTGCAAGAGCGCGGAATCGGACTCGTGTCTGACCCGGCCACAAATGGCCGCGCTCCAGGGGCTCTACGACGGGTTGAAGGACGCCAACGGTAAGACGTTGTTCCCAGGGTACTCGCCGGGCGGCGAAGCAGAGCCCGGTGGATGGGCACCGTGGATCACCGGCAACGCGCCTGAGCACAGCCTGATGTTCGCGTTCGGTACGCAGTTCTTCAAGAACATGGTGTTCGAGAATCCTGAGTGGGATTTCCGGAGTTTTGATGCCGTGCGTGACACGAAGATCGCGGACAGCAAAATGGCCGCCGCCCTGAACGCGACGGACCCCGATTTGAGCGCGTTTCGTGAACGCGGCGGGAAGTTGATTCTGTTTCACGGCTGGAGCGACGCCGCGATTCCCGCCGTCAACACGATCAACTACTACCGGAGCGTCGTGGCGAAGGCGGGTGCGAAAAACGCCGAGACGTTCGTTCGGCTGTACATGGTTCCCGGAATGCAGCATTGCGACGGCGGGCCCGGTCCCGACGTCTTCAGCCACGTCGGCATGGCGCGTGGAGACCGCACGCACGATATCGACACGGCGCTGGAAGACTGGGTGGAACAGAGTATCGCGCCGGCTCAGATTGTTGCGTCCAGTTACAAGGGTTCGCCGCGACCGGGCGGCGACGTGGTGCGGACGCGTCCGCTGTGCCCGTATCCGCTCGTCGCCGAGTACAAAGGGACGGGAAGTACGGACGACGCGGCAAACTTCACGTGCAAGACCCGCTGAATGCCCGCTGCGGCTGGGGGCGACATCATGCTCCCGGACCCCCAAAGGAGTTCAGGACATCCGCTGCGGATGGCAGTTTTCCGCTGCGCACGCGTTACACCGCGGTGGACGATTTCGTGGTCAGCGCATCCTTTGCGTACTTGACGCACTTTGCGAGCTCGGCATCCCAGGTCGATCCCGCCGGTACGTTGTACTCGAACTCGACGCCCGCCGGGATTGCCCACTTGTTGTTCTTCAGGCACTGCAACACCTCGCGGATCGGCGTGTCGCCTTGTCCCCACGGCATGTTCTCGGATCGATCGTGACAGAGCTTCTTCCGATCCTTCAGGTGCATGCTGAAGATGCGCGCGTGCAGCTTCTCGATGAGCGGCACCGGGCTCTGGCCCGTGCCCGCCACGTAGTGGCCGATGTCGAGCTGCAGGCCGTTGCGCGGCGAGGCCGCCAGGACATCGTCCCACGCCGTCATCGATGCCGTGGTGTGGAGGTGGTATCCGATGTTGACGCCGTGCTTTTCGCCACTCTGGCCGATGCGCTTCGCGAGCGCGATGTCGTGCGGATGCTCCATTGTCAGCTGCGACGCGCCAACCGCCTTCGCCGCGTTGAACGCGTAATCGTAGTCGGCGTCGGTCATCTGGTTGGTCAGCGTGATGCGGTACGCGTAGATGTGTACGCCGGCGTCGTTGAACTTCTTGCGCACGTCGGCGAACTTCGACATGGGTACCGAGGCGCGCCACTTTGCCAGCACTTCGGCCTGGGCGCGAGCGGCCGCCTGCTGCTCCGGCGACTGCTGACCGCGGCCACCGCCGCCCGGTGTCGCAGCCGCGCCGGAGGGCACGCCCGCCTCGCAGGGGATCGCCATCGGCGCCGGCTGGGGTGGTGGTTCCGTTGTCACAGCGGCGGGAGGCTGGCCCGCTCCCCCTCGCCCGCCGGCGGCCTGCGGCGCGCCCGCGTAGCGCTCGACGACGGCCGCCGTCAGCTCGGTGTAACTGACACCCAGCTTGACGAGCGCAGCGAGTGCGCCGTCGAGGTCCGAGGCTTCGGGGCCGAAGCGATACGGCGCGAAGATGCCGAACGGCACGCCGCCCCACAGCGAATTCGGCTTCTCCTGGAATGCGAGTGCGGAATGAAATCGCCCCGCGACGGCGGCAGCGGGAAACGCGGTGAGTGCCAGTCGCCCAAAGTCACGCCGCGAGTACACCAGACTCATGCTGCCTCCGGATTGCGCGTTCCACGCCGAAAAACGCGAGACGCGCGCATCATACAACCGGCTTGTACGCGCGTTCAAATGAGTGTGGGGCTGCAGACTGCACGGCTCGCGGTTCTGGGAGTGCGCCACTGAGGCGCCTCGAGACCCGGCTGCATGAGTTCTGGTGATAAGGTCGGTGCGTGGAGGTCCACATGCGCGACCGGACTATCGCCTGGGTCGGCATTGTCGCGGTTCTCATCCTATGGCTTACCGGGCCGCTCATTCCTGGCTGGCTCCTGGCGATTGCCGTTGCCGCCGCCATCTTCCTGGGCGTCATTGCAAGCAGGAAACAGAAGCGCATGGAACGTGAGTTCATGCGGGCTGGATGGCGCAGCTTCACCAGGCGGATACGATGATCCCCTGCCCCGGTGCGGACGTTCGCACGGTTCAGCGGACAGTGGCAGTCACGGACTGCACGCCGCGGAAGCTCTGCGTTGTCGTGCTGTGCGCGAAGGCGACGATGTTATAGCCGCCTGCCGCGAGCGTGCCCCTCACCTCGAATCCTGACGACGAATACCGACTTCCGAAGATCGCACCGACATCGGACCTGACGATCCCATACTCCGCCACCCCAATCAGCACGGGCGCACCGCCGGATGAGGGGTAAGCCCAGACGTGCACCGCGTCCACTCCGGTGCCGCTGGCTGCCCCGAACTCGATCGCCCAGCCCGCGACGCGAACGGCCGTGCCGACGGCTGCGTTGGCGGCAGGCACGTCGATGATCGTAAACGGTTGCGGCGCCGTGACGGTGATGCTGACGGCGCGTTCCGCCGCGAAGGTGCCCGTGGCCGACTGGTGGGCATAGACAATCAGCGTGTACGTCCCGGGCAGGAGATCGGTCGCGGTCAGCGCAAAGCCACTGGCACCGAATTGAGCGCCGAACGCGGCAGCGACATCCGGGCGGGATGTACCGACAGTAGCGGCACCGACGAAGATCGGCGACGTGCCGGACGTCGGATACGCCCACACATGCACCGCATCGATACCCGCCGCATGCGCGGCAGTTGCGTCCAGCGCCCAGCCGGCGACGACAAACGATGGCGACACCGAGGCACCCGCGGTCGGGCCGTCGACAGCCATCCGCAGGCTCGACGCAACCACCACGGGCACCTGGCGAGCGACAGAAAATGTGCCGGTGCGGATCGCATGTGCAAACACCGTCAACGTATAGGCTCCCGGAACCAACCCTCGCACGGTCAATACGTAGCCGCTATTCACGTAACCCGATCCGAACAGCGCCGCGACGTCGGCTCGTGGATGGCCGTACTCGGCGGCCCCGATAAACGTCGGGCTGCGGCCGGATGCGGGGAACGCCCAGACATGCACCGCATCGATCCCGGTGGTGCCGGCGACACTCGCGACCTCCGCCGCCCAGCCGCTTAGCGTAAACGGTTGTTCCACCCGCGCGCCCTGCGTCGGAGTGTCGACGATGACTTGTGCGCTTGGTGGCGTGGGGCTCAACGCGAGACTGCCTGGTCCGCCGGGGAACCTGGTCGTGCCCACGACGCGATTCGTGGTGGTATCGATCGTCGTCAGCGCCACATCGAACCCCGACACGAACACTTGCGATTCGTCCTCACTCGCCACAACTTCAGACGCAAAGTCGACGGGAATTTGCGTGATGATCGCACGCATCGCCCGGTCGATGACTGTCACAAACCCGTTGGAACTGATGCCTCCTCCCGTCGTCGCGTAGACCTTGCCGTTCGCAACGGCCAGGTTCGAAATGTCATTAGAGCCAAAGGACACGTCAGGGATGAAGCCCACCACCCTGTTGGTCGCCGTGTCGATGTCAGCAACCGACAGACCCACCGAGGCATACAAGTGCGATCCATCACGGCTCACCGCAACCCGGAAGGCAGCGGGCAAGGCTATCGACGTGAGCGGTGCGGCGGTGGCGCTGTCGTAGACGAACAGTCCCTGCGACGGCCGGCTGACGTACAGGCGATCGCCGGACGGCGACACCGCCAAGCCTCCAGGGAACCCGGGGATCTCAGCCACAGGCGTCAGGGTGTCTGGATCGAACGCCACCACTTTGTCCTCGAGGCCGCAGAACAGGTGCGTGCCGTTTGCCGCGAAGACACAGTCCCGGCTGACTGCGGGCACCGTCACCTCGAACAGCTCCGCGAACGTCCGGGTGTCGAACACGCGAATGAGCGTGTCCTGGCCGAACGCAGCGGGCGGGACCGTGACCCGTGACAGGACCGCGTAGAGCCGCTGCCCCGAAGGGTCCATGACCAGAGAGTGAAACGCCAGTCCGTCGGTCAGAGTTCGCCACACATCTATGGATCCCACGACCTGGTTGGTCGACGTGTCGACGATTCGGATCACGCCGCGCGTGCAGTCCGGTTTGACGGGCGACAGTTCACACGTCTCGAACAGACGGCCACTGACGTAGGCACGCTGTTGTGCGGCGGCCACCGAGCCAATCGTCAGGCAGCACAGGACAGCGACGACAATCCGTCGTCCGCAGCGCCAAGCGGTCGTATCACTGGTCATCAGAATCTCCCGTCAGTGTGAAGTGACGATCGGAGGGAGATGCCGGGCGGCACCACAATCATGGCGGACGTATACCACGCAGGGCGGGGTCTCGAGTGCCAATCTAAAACGGCGGCCGGGTGCATCCTCTTTGGCACGTGCGACAACCGGACGAACAGCTGCAAGCCGGAATACAACGTGCGATGCTGCCGCTCTTCGGACATCAGGGTGCCGTCTGAAGGCTTCGGCCCAGAATCGGGATTCGGGACTCGGGATCCGGGGTTCCGGGTTCGGGGTTCGGGATCCGGGGTTCGGGACTCTGGTTGCGCAACGGAACCGCAGGATCGGACACCAGGCACACATCAGCGCAGAGTGTGCCCGGCGAGCGTTCCTGAAGCTCAGCTGGATGAGCTGTAAAACGTACTTGCGTTCGATTGCTCAGGTGCTATCCTTCCCACTCCCCCCAGTAACTGCTCGATGACGGCTCCCGTGGTACGTCTAACGAGAGGAGTCGCTCACGTGTCCACCCAGTCAAGACCACTCGACAGCGCCTGCTCAACGGTCAGCGCAGTTCCGCCGGTGAACGTCTATCGCGGCGATCGCTACAGGCTGTTCAGCGAGGAGGTGCGAACGGCAACGCTCCGCAGAATTTCTGACGCAGCCACGTTCGACACCTGTAACCCTCGCAAAGGGTCCACATCCAAGTTCTCGTCCAATAGTCAGCGCCCCTGACTCGGCCGACTGGGTCTTTGAGACTCACTCGCCCACTGTCAGCCGTGCAACTGCCTGTCCGGAAGTGTCGCTGTTTCGATCGCCTGGACGGGTAACGTTTCGCCGAGGATCGTCTGTTTAATCTGCGGCACCCCCGCTCGAAAGGTTTTTTCAAATGCCCGACCGTGTTCAGGACGAGTGTCCAGAGGCGCTCATCCATGCCATGCAGCGGATCGTAAATGAGCTGCGAGTCACTCTCCACGAGACTGCCGGCATCCGTCGGCACGCGAAGGATGCACTACGGTCCACCAGGATTGCCTTGGCGCGCCTCCAACAATCTCAGAGCGGCGCCGCCGGATTCCGACAGGGGCGACCGCACTGACCGAGGTGTACATCCAGCAATTCTCGAGCAGGCTCGAGGCGGCCGAAGCAGCATGTGATCGACAACAGTGAGCATCGCGGACGTGATGCCGATTGCGAGTGCGAGCATTCCGCCGGCGACCATTGCCGTCCCTCGCTGCGCGGTCAGCCGTCGAAAGGCGTGTCGAAGATCGTCTGCAGGTGCCTGCATGCGAATCCTCCGGCGGCGAGTCTAGTCCGCTTGAACCCCGAATCCCGAGCCCCGAATCCCGAGCCCCGAATCCCGACGTTTTGGGATGGACTTATCGCCGCACTCCCCACCATAGTAAATACAGTGGCCGACGAAGACGATATCGAAGCCAAGGCGCGCAAACTGGTGGAGGATCTCGAGAAAGTGACAGCCTCCGCCGAAGATCTCGCGAATACGGTTGCCGAAGGCATCCGGAAAGAACGCGCCGCCGGTCGTTCGCTCGAGTCGCCGGCATCAACACCCACAAGGGGCACCGTCAAAGCGAAGCGCAAGCGCGCAAAGCGCACTGTCGCCAAGCCCAAGCACCAGTCCAGGAAGCGCACGAGGCGGAAGACGTCTTGAGTCGCCGTTCTCGACGGAGCTCGTGAGTTCACACTCACCCAATCGCGCGCCGAATTGTCCGAGACCACCTCCGAGTACCACCGTGCGCTGCGCGGCCCCGCCTTCACACACTCGAGGTTCGAATTCGCGCACCTTCGTGTGACGACGCCGCACTCGCCAACGAACGACCTCAAATCTGTGATCGCGATCGACGCGCTGATCCGCGCGCAGAATTCGTCGCGCGACTGACGGTCTTGTTCGCGCGAGTCTGAGCAACGGTCTTCCACATCCACGGATCTCACCGAAAGATCGACCATCGGCGATTGGCAGTGAAGTCGCAGCAGTGGACTCGTTCAATCACCAGCCTGGTCGGACCCGGTGAAGTACGCGATCGGGCGGCCGCCTGGCCTGAGGGACGTGAAGTAATCCACATGCTGTTTGCGAGACAGGTCTTCTCCATATCGCGCACTGGCGAGCTCACGCGCTCTCGCGGACATCGCCGCGTAGAGCGAGGGATCGTCCCACAGCGCACACACGGCATCGAACCAGGGGACGACCTCTTCTTCGCTCGGGAGCTGCTTCGTCTGGTAGGTCATCCAGGATGGAATTGGCAGCACGCGTCCGCCGCCGCCGTCCGCGAAGTCTCCGCCAATCACTTCCGGCAGAGCGCCGCGGTCGCCGACGAGCGGCGGAATCCCGTTGATCATCGCCTCCGCGGCAACACGACCGAACGGCTCGGGCCAGACCGACGGCGCCAGCAGGATGCGCGTAAGCGCGAAGTAATCCGCCGGTGTCGGCACCGGCGGTGCGGCCATGATCTGCGGATACCGGCTGAAGTCGAGGCCGGGAATCGCGTTCAGCGATCCGCCACTCTGCCCGGACTGCACGACCAGGACCGGGATGTCCGGTCGTCGCGACCCGAGCATGTCCGCGAGCCGCGCGAAGAGCAGCAGGCCCTTGTGCGGCGCCGGGTTGACGAAGGTCACGAACGCGCGCGACTCCGTCGGCGCGACCACGCTCGACCAGTCGATTGGCGGCTCGATTGGCGTGCTCAACAGCCCCACCTTCTCGCGATACAGGTCGGTCAGGTACCGGCTGCACGTGAAGGCGTGATCCACATCGGCGAAATATCGCGGCTCGTAATAGCCGAACCCGCGCACCGCAAATGCGGTCGTCACGCCGCGGCTGCGCGCGCGCTTCATCGCCTCGAAGATCATCGGATGCCCGTTGACCGCGACGAGCTGGTCGGGCGCGAAGTCGTCGAGCAGCCCGTCGAGCAGGGCGAGGAACTGCGCGGTCTCGGCACGATCGGGTCGCGTCTCGTCGTTGTGGCGGGTCAGCAACAGCGTGACCGGCACCGCACCGACGTTGTAGTGCGCGACGGGACGGTCTGCGACTCGCGGTTTCTTCTGCCCTGGTTGCGGTCGACGGTCTCGCGGCCGCAGCGCCGGGAGCGCCACGCCGCGCTCTCTCAAATGCTCTTCGATCGTAAACGTCACCGCGCTCTCGAAACGCGCGGTCGTCAGGATGCGGCATTCGTGGCCGGCCTCGGCCAGCCACTCCATGATCGTCCGCAGGCTGTGCGTCACGCCTGCGGTCGGATCGCTGATGCAGTGGTCATTGACCAGGAGGAATCGCACACCAGAGCGTACCGGCCGCTAAACCACCGCGTCAACCGTCGTCCATCATCCATCCATAACCAGGAGTCCGAACATGTCTCATGAAACCGCTCATGTTGAATTAAAAGAGAAGACGCAGAGTCTGTTGCAGGGATCGCTGAAGCACGTGCGCGCTGCGGGCCTTGCCGCAGCCCTGATCCCACTCGCGGCGGTGGCCGTGAGCACTGCCGAGACCCAGACCTGCTCTTCGGCGGGCATTGTTTGCGGTTTCGTCTGGAACGACGCGAACGGCAACGGCATCCAGGATGCCGGCGAGCCGGTGATCGAGAACGCTGTCGTGACACTTGGTGACCATTCCAAAGCCACGGACTCGAACGGCTACTACGAGTTCACGGTGCCGGTGGGAACTTACGACATCGCCGTGCAGATACCACCAGGCATGCACCCGACCACCGCAAATGTCGGGACCAACGATAAGGCCGACAGCGATGGCATCTCTGACGGCCTCGGCAATGTCATCGCACCGGTGACGCTGGCGTCGAACACTCGAGTGGAATTCGAGCACCGACTTCGGCTTCTACGTGACGCCAGTCCTGCAGCCCGGCACCGGGACGCCGGGATACTGGAAGAATCATCCCGAGGCCTGGCCGACCCAGACCATCACGATTGGTGGAGTCGTCTACACGAAGGCGGCGGCGATCGCGTGGCTCGACCTGGTCGGCAAGGACAAGACGACGACGATGTTCAGCTCGCTGGTGTCGGCAAAGTTGAACGTGCTGGCCGGCAACGACAGCAGCTGCGTGTCGAGCACGATCGCGGACGCCGACGCATGGATGCACACCTACGGTCCCGTCGGCAAGGGCATCCCCGCGTCGAGCCTGGCGTGGAAGCTGGGCGAGCCGATGCATCGCCTGATGGACAACTACAACAACGGCATGCTCTGCGCGCCGCACCGCGACTAGTCGATTGAGCCTGGTGCCGGCGGCCTGCGGGAGGCCGTCGGCACCCTGTTATGCGCTGCGTAGACACCCCACCCAAGCGCACGTTGCCGCGACTTTCTGAGCGAAACGCTCTCCCCTCCAGCCGGACGAGTGCCCGCGACAGGCGCACGCGATTTCAGGATATGCTTCCGCCGGTCCGCCGGTGGAAACGACGACGATCGGGGAAAGGCGTGAATTAGTCCTCAGCATGGCAGTCGAATCGGAGAGGCGCCGGATGCTGATGATAGCGACCGCTGGTTCGCTATTACTGGCCTCGTTCTCGACTGTCGGCTGCACGAGTGGGTGCGGCCTCGGCCTGGTTCAACGGATCCCGTTCACCAGTGGCTCCGGCTCCGCGCCGACGACGATCGCCCCGAAGGTGCCGTGTTGCGGGGCTTCGGTGTTCCAGGACGTGATCTTGACGGGCAAGGACATCGAGCAGGTAGATCTCGCGAATACCGATCTCGGCGCGGAACATGTCGATGCCTTCCTCACCACCGCTGACTGCAACCGGTTGTTTGAAGCGTCCTATAACGGGTCGGCGTCCCAGCCGCTGTGCAAGGTTTACATCGGGCCGGTGAGCCCGGGTGCCGTCAGCAATAAGGTCACAGTCCCGAAAGGCGTCTACCGCGTCTTCGCGCAGGCATGGTCGAGCAACGAGCAGCCAAATGGCTACGGCATCGACGTCGGCATCTGGAGCACGGCGTGCCGTGCTCAGGTGACTGGCCCGACACAATGAATGTGCATACCGCCGGTGGCCAACCTACCAGAGCAGCTTGATTCCGAGCTGTAACTGCCGCGGATCGTAGGTCGACGTGATCGTGCCGAACGCGTTTGCGCTGCGGTTCCCGTTCGGCGATCGGAAGTTCGTGCGATTCAGAAGATTGAAGGCCTCGACCCGCAGTTCGACCTGCGCCGGACCACCGACGGGGACGCGCTTCGATGCCGCGAGATCGAACTGCCAGAACATCGGTCCCCGAACCGTGTTCCGTTGCGCATTCCCGAATGGCTGGCTCGGGTCGGTCGGGACGCTCACGCACGACTTGTCGAACCAGTTGGAGATGCTCTGCGTGCCCCCTTGCGCATACGGGTTGCTGCAGCTGACATTGGCGCGATAGCTGTTGGCGCCGCGGAAGTCCTGCTGGATGCCGGAGACGACGAACGCCGCGCCCGGCGTGTAACTGAACGTCACCGGCTCGCCGGCGAACATCGAGTTGATGCCGGCAAGCTGCCAGCCGCCGATGAAGCCGTCGAGCAATCCCGACGCGCTGCTTCCCCACCGCTTCCCGTGACCGAACGGCAACGTCCACACGAAGCTCGTCGTGCTGTTATACGGCTGGTGGTAATAAGACAGACCGTAATCAGGCCCCATGTTCCGGAAGTCCTGCGGCGTCGGGTTGTTGCCGTTCGCCGTCTCCAGTGACTGCCCGCCATTGTCTTTGGTGACCGACAGCGTCAGCGAGCTGAGAAGTGTCACGTCGCGGCTCACCCGCCAGTCCACCTTCGCCTGCAGCGCCTTGTAGCGCGACTTGCCGCCGTTGAACGCATAGGTGATATCCGAGAAGCCCGGAATGGGACGGCGATCCTGGAGCGGAATCGTCCCGGCAGCATTGTTCGGGAGCGCCTGGTTGTAGTTCGCGAACAGAATCAGATCGTCGGCGCGGTTCGCGACGTAGGCGACGTCGACGAGCATGTTGCGCACGACCTCGCGCTGCGCCGAGATGTACCAGCTCTGCACCGGACTCGAGTGGAAGTCCCGTGGCATGTAGGTGATGTTCGCGGTCAGCGGATTGAACTGTGACGGGTCGGCAAGTCCAGCCGGGTACCCCTGCTCCGCCGGCACGAAACTGGACGCTGTTGCCACCGTCTGGTTCACGACGGCGTTCACGACCTGCGGCCCGTTGATCGGCAGCAGATCGCCCGCCGCCGGCGCGGCTGAAGTGCACATAGCTGATGCCGTAGCCGCCACGGATCACGGTGCCGGGGGCGACCGTGTAGGCGAACCCGAGACGGGGGCCGAAGTTGTTGCGGTCCGGATCGACCAGCGCGCGATCGTAGATCGAGCCGTCCTTCGCGTGCAGCATGCTGTTCGTCACTGGATCGAAGTTCGACAGGACGTTGTGCGCTTCCCAGTACGGCGTCGAGTACTCGTAGCGGAGGCCAAGGTTCAGGGTGAGCCGGCTGGTGGCACGCCAGTCGTCCTGGAGGTAGGTGAAGTGCATGTTCCGGCGCAGGTCGGCCACGAGCACGCTGCTGAGCGCGTACTGTGTGCGCAGCCCGAGCATGAAATCGGACAGGTTGTAGAGGTTCGATGCCGCCGCGCCGACCGGCCTGGTCAGCTGGCCGGTGTACGAGTCGCGGCCGTAGAGCGGGTTCACATCCTGCACCTGCGTGTCGATGTGCTGGAACTCGTAGCCGGTCTTGAACGAGTGTGCCGCGCGCGTCCAGGTGTAATTGATCTTCGGGTTGTAGACCGTCGGGTACTGCCACTGCGGGTTGGTGGCCTGGCGTCCGAGGTCGGAGTATCCGGTGATCAACTGTGTCGGCAGGCCGCCGGCAATCCGAGCTGTCGGTCGGCAATCCGGCGAGCCCGAACTGATCGAGTGCGCTCTCCTGACCGAGTGCCGGCGGATTCTTCCCCGCCTGCGTCCACGAGTAGCCGAACCGCGCTTCGAGCAGTGATGATGCGCGCGCCCAGGTCGAGCCGAGCACGAACTGCTTGTTCTTCGCGTAGATGCTGCCGTTGCCAGCGCCACCCGAAGGAAGTGGAATGTTGGGCTGATCGAACGTATTCAGGTCGCGCCAGCCGTAGCGGCCGAACATCGACAGCGACGGCGTCAACTGGACGTCGACTTTTCCGCCGGCCTTGTTCGAGTCGGCGGTGAAGTTCTGAAGCGTGGTGTAGTTGTTGCTGGTGCCCGGCAGGTTCGCGTCCGGAAGCCCGCCGAGAACCTTCTGCGCGAAGCTCGTCATCGGAATCGGCGTCCCTGCCGGATACACCGTGCCGGTCCGCGGATCGCGGACGTCAACGGACATGATTCCCTGCCGCTGCAGCGGTGTCGCGATGCTGGCGAACCCGGTGACCTTGCGCGTCTGCCGCAGGCCTTCGTAGTCGCCGAAGAAGAACGCCCGGTTCTTGACGATGGGGCCGCCGACGACGCCGCCGAACTGGTTGCGATCGAGCGTTGGTTTGTCCGCGCCCGCAGGCGGCTTGAAGAACCCGGTCGCGTTCATCGACGTGTCGCGCAGGAACTCCCAGGTGCTTCCAGAGAGCCGGTTGGAACCGCTCCGGTAATTGACGTTGATGGTCGCGCCGGCAGCACGGCCGTACTCGGCGCTCATGTTGTTGGTGACGACCCGGAATTCCCCGATCGCGTCCGGCGGCGGCTGCATCACCTGGTTGGAGAAGCCCTGGTTGCTCGTCCCGTACGCGTTGTTGTCGACGCCGTCGATGAGGAAGTTATTGAACACACTGCGCAGACCGTTGACGTTGAACGCGCCTTCCCGCGGCGTATTCCCCGACGTGAGCGACGCGCCCGCCAGCTTCACGCCCGTCGTCAGCAGGGCGAGCGACGAGTACTCGCGTCCGTTCAGCGGCAAGGCGCGGGTTTGTTCGCCCGTGATCACCTGGCCCCGCTGGCTCGAATCGGTTTCGACCAGCGGATGCGCGGCGGTGACATCGACTCGTTCGGCGACCTGGCCAACCGGCAGCTGCACGTCAACCCTGAGCCGACCGCCCACCTGGAGCTGAACGTTGTCGACGAGCCCGGGGCCGAACCCCGGCTTCTCCGCCGCGACGATGTAGACCCCGGGTTTGGTGGCGGGAAATTCGTAGTTGCCGTCTGACGCGGATATCTTCGTCGTCGAGATTCCAGTCGTCGTGCTGGTCAGCGTGACCTTCGCGTCACCGACCGTGGCACCGGAGGAGTCGCGCACGGTGCCGACGATGGAACCCGTATCGAATTGAGCACGCGCCGCGCGCGGGCACAGGAGGAGCACACAAAGAGCGAGAGTCAGGTAGCGCATGGGTGGCAGCATATGCGGGGCTTGTAACACAGGAGTGATGGGGACGTAAATGCGACGTCACCACCGCGGCCCGGGATCAGGGTCCCGGCGGGTCAGCACTTGCCCGCCACTGGGTATGACGTGCTCGGCCGGTACGACGACGCACGGCGAGTAGTCCCCCGCTTATCTCCGCGAGCGATTTCCCTTGGACTGCAGATAGTGGTTGAAGGTCCATTCGCCGATTGCAATCCCTGAGCTCAACCCGTCCTCGTTGGAAAACCTGAAGTGGATGCCGCCATACATCCGGCTGACAGCGGCCTCGTCTGCTGCGCCAGAGAAGCTGGTGAAAACTGCGAGTAACGCCGGGCAGGAAGTCCGATACGGTCGTGAATGCGACGTCGTCGGAACTGTAGTACATCGCGAGCACGGTGGCCGCAGCACCACTGAACGTGCTGTGGCCGGAGACATAGTCCGGAAAGGGAGGCGTGACGATGAACGAGGTCCACGCCGGATCGCCGGCCGTGGCGTCGTTGCCGTCGCTGTCGCCGTTGCGAATGGCCGTGACCGGCCGCCAATTGTGGAAGTAATACTTCGCGTCCCAGGCGCAGATGGCGGCATCCGCCATCGCAATGTTCAGCAGCGCAAAGAGGCGTGCGTTCTGGTCGATCGTAGTGCCTGAACGGATCGCGAGCCCCTGCGCGATCGTGTTCCAGTGCCCGGGCGGTGTTTCGGTGCCCGCTCCGTCCGCCCAGAACAGGGCGATCGTGTCCTGTTCGGATGTCCGGGCAGATCCGACAGCTGCGCCCAGAGCTTTGACCTCGTTGTAATCTGCGGCGTACCTGGCACTCGTTACCGCCGGCGGGCCGGCCGGCCGGCCGAAGGAGCTCGTGGGGATCGAGAAAGGCTCCACGAACGCCCACTGTGGCAGGAGGTACGGCACGAAAGCTGGTGGGGTGGGCTGCCACGCGCCCGGGTCGGCGCTGGCGGGAGGCGCCACCATCGCGTCTGAGTTGTCGGTGCTGCGCCAGAGGAGGATGGCGGACGCGACCGATTCTCCCCACGAGATTCCGGCCGTGCGGTGCGGGCCGTCCGGGACAGTCGCGAGAGTGGCGGCATAGAGCGCATCGAACGTCACCGCGTCACCCGGGAACAGCGCGACGAGTACCTGGTGGGCGGCGGCGGCAGCCGCGGCCTCTTTGGACGCGCTGCCGGGCACGGTGCTCTGCACGCGATAGGGTTCGTGCGTGCGGCTGATCCCGTTGACGGCGTCATAGATGCTGGCATGGAGAATCGCAAGCGCCCGGGAAGCTACTGGCGGCGGCGTCTTCCCCCGCCGAATCGCATTCAATGCCGCGGTATTCCAGTCCGTCACAACATCCGCGTAAGTCGCGGTCGCGAAACTCAACGCGACGAGGAGCAAGACGACGGTTCGTGTTCTCATGTGTTCTCTGCCTCCGCTCTTGTGGACATCTCCGCGCGCTCCAATACCCTTCGCCTCAGACCTTCTTGAAACGCGCGGAGAAGTAAACCGCGGCTAACCAGCGCGCAAATGTGACCGCATTCCGGATGCAGATCCGCTACGGCAAGTGGATCGACGACTGGAATGTGACACACTCGCCGACCGCATCCGGGAAATCGGGCTCCTCGAGGAGGATCTGACAGCCGCCCAGGAATGACGACAACTGCGCCTTGAGAGTCTGGCCCGGGACCTTGGGGCCGTGGCTGTGGATGGCCATGTGAATCTCCGCCTTGAAGGGGTCGATCAGCCCCGTCGCGATTCCCCCAATGTCGGCGAGTCCGGAGTTGGAGCTGTCGCCTGCACGAAGGTGACCGCCGAAGTTGCCAACACCACTGTTCCCGATCACATGACCCGCTCCCCACAGGAAATCGCCCTTCACTTGTCCGATCACGTCAGGGTTGAACAAGTCGTCGTCCGTGCAAGGCCTGGTCGAACAGAATTCCGGATTGTTGAACACGACGATCCAGAGCGTGACGACGTGCCCGGCGGCGCGCTCCAGAGAAGACGTGTGATAGGTAAAACTGACGCCGTTCGTCGTTCTCACCAGGGTCGAGCTACCGACGACGGTGTCTCCCCAATAGACAGGACTGGTCGTGACGCGGCCCGAGACTTGCCCCTGCGCTTCGACCTGGGCCTGCGGCGACAAAGCCGCTGCCGCAGAAAATGCGAACAAACCGGCGGTCGTCATGAACCCACCGCGACGTGAGCGATTTTCCATGGGGGTTCCCCCGCGCGCCTGGCGTGAACCTCTGCGCCATTGCTGAGGTAGTCGGCGTGAGCACGCGGGTCAGCGCGCGTGTTTCGCCCTCACATGCTCTTATCTGGTTAAGCGAGAAATCTGACCAGCAACTACAACCCGAGGAGCACGAAAGTTCTTTCGAGTCCGACGTCGAGCGGGATTACTGCTGTGGAACCGGCGGGGTCAGCCCTATCTCCCGCAACAGGCGCGGGTAGCGTGGATCCGAGCGGAACGAATCTATCCAGGGCTCGACGCCGAGCCACGCCATGCAATCAGCATGTTCGTTCGTCCCCTTGCGGAACAGGTCGTACGCGGCGTCGTGGTCGCCGAGGGTGACATATACCGTGGCGATTTCGTACCGGCAGAGGTACTGGTGCTTCGCGGACTCCTGGACGCGTCGAAGGATGGTCGCAGCTTCTGATTTGCGCCCTGCCGCAGCAAGGACGTGCGCTTGCAACGCCAGAATCGTCAGGCTGTCGTCCAGTGCCGCGGCTCGCTGCAGGTTCGCGACCGCCTGTTCGAGGTGACCCTGCTCGGCATAGGCGATACCTTGAAACGCAAGCGTGAATGCGGAATCTGGTTCCAGCTCCAGACCCTTGCGAGCGAGTTCGACTGCGTCGTCGTAGCGGCGGGTGAAGAGCAGGAGACTGGTTCCGACCGTGTGGGTTCGTATCGACACCGGATCGAGGTAAATGGCCCGGTGAATCTCTTCGACCGCCTCGTCGTTCCGGCCCTGTGTGGTGAGGTAAGACGCATAGTTCAGGCGAGCGGCGCCAAGAGTAGGGTTCAGATCGAGCGCACGTAGGAGCGATGTTGCCGCAGCAGGCCCGTTCCAGTCGTAGACAAGTTGAACGTATCCCAGGGCGGCGTGCGCCTCAGCCAGCCCTTCATCCAGCCGCAGCGCCGTCTCGGCGGCCCGCTTTGCTTTCGGCATCGCCTCTCTCGGATCGAGGTAAAAGCCCGCGAGCTCGGTGTAGGCCTCGGCCATGCCCGCATGGGCTGACGCGTTGGTTGGCTCCCTGGCAACAGCAGCTTCAAAGTAGTGGACAGCCTTTCTCAGCCCCTCCTCGGTTCCCTTGGCAGCGTGATGTCGCCCCAGCAGCACTTCGCGATCCACCTCGGGATCGACTGAGCGTGCAGCGGCAAGGCGCGCCTGCTCCGGCGGTGTCAGCGTGATGCCGATGTTCGTGAGGATGGCTTGCGCGATCTCACTGGTCAAGCCAAGCACGTGCCGTTGTTCGGCGGTGAAACTCTGGCTCCAGACGATGTCGCCGGAGACACCCCTGACCAGTCTGGCCGTGATGCGAACGGTGTCGCCCTGCGCCGCAATGGAGCCTTCGACGATCGCGTCGACCCCGAGTTCGCGCGCAACCATCGGCACCGTCACACGTTGGTGTTTGTAATGCATGACTGACATGCGCGAGATCGTCCGGATCCGGTTCACCGTCGCAAGGTTGGCAATCAGCCGCTCTGTCGTGCCGTCGGCAAAGTACTCCTCGTCGGGATCGCCCGACACACTCTGGAGCGGGAGCACGGCAACCGATCGAATCTCGCCGGCACCGGCCCGCGACGACCAGCGAAGGAGTCCCGCCGCGATCGCCCAGGCGCCGAGCGCGGCGAGGATTGTGAAAAGAATGCCGCCGGCAAATGTCCGCACACGTCGTGGTTCCCATCGTCCGTTCGGACGTGGGCCAGAAACCGCGGCCTCAATGGTCGAATCCAGAATCGGCCTGAGAGCGGCGATCACCTCGGACGCCGACTGCCATCGCTCGGCAGGATGCTTGGAAAGGCAGCGGCGCACGACATCGTCGACGGCCGCCGGGACATGCGGCTGACAGGACGACACGGCGGGCGGGTCATGATGGAGAATCGCCGCCCGCACGGTGATGGGATCGTCGCCGACGAACGCTCGATCGCCGGTGAGCATCTCGAACATGACCGCTCCGAACGAGAACAGATCGCTCCGTCCGTCCACTTCACGGCCTTCGATCTGTTCTGGCGCCATATATCGCGCGGTGCCCAGGACGGCGCCGGCACGGGATACGTGCCCCTCCTCTCCCTCGACTCCTCCCGATCGGCCGGCCGTGTTCGCGTCCGCGCTGGTCACGGCGCCCGGCATCGACCGGAATTTGGCAACGCCGAAATCGAGCAGCTTCGCACCACTCGCAGTCAACATCACGTTGGCGGGCTTCAGATCGCGATGAACGACGCCGTGACCGTGCGCGTGGTCGAGAGCGCTGGCGATATCCAGTGCATGGGTCAGCGCTTCCTGCAACGGCATGGCGGCACAGGCGAGTCGCGCCGCGAGCGTCTCACCTTCGAGGTGCTCCATCACCAGGAAGTCGACGCCGTCATGACGCCCGACATCGAACAAGGTACATATGTGCGGATGCGTCAGGGCCGCAATCGCCCTGGCTTCGCTGGCGAAGCGGGCCCGTATCGCGTCGTCGGGGGTGGCGGTCGGCGAGACCACCTTGACGGCTACGTGTCGATTGAGACGCGTGTCGGTGGCGCGAAACACTTCGCCCATGCCGCCGGCGCCGATAAAGCTTTCAATGCGGTAGGGACCGAGGGAAGTTCCGGGCCGGAGGTCGGATACCTCACGAAACAGTGGTGCTGCGGTTGTCCAGAGGGAATGATCCAGGATGATGCTTTGGTCATCCTGACGGAGCAATGACTCGACCTCACAGCGCAGTTCCTGATCCGCCGCGCAAACCTCGGCGAGAAACGCGTCGCGTCTGGCCTCATCCTGGCTCACGGCCAGTTCGTAAATTCTCGCGACGCGCTGCCAGCGTTCGCTTGTCAGATTCACGGGTGTACCCTTGCGATCAGGATGCAAGGAATGCGCGGGAGCGCATGGCTGTGCTCGTTCGTACGGTCTGGTGAGCGATGAAGGTTACTCGCACCCTGGCAGCGGGGCAAGTACTTCGGCAGCGGAAACCACGACAATCGATGCGCCCGCCCGAGAGAGTTCGGACACTACAATCATCCGGTGGCCCTCGACTCGACCGACATCACCCTCTTGTTGAAGGCATGGGGACGGGGCGATGACCGAGCTCTAGAGCAGCTCACTCCGCTGGTATACACCCAGTTGCGCGCCCAGGCTCGACGGTATATCCGGAACGAGCGCTGGAACGTCACTCTGGAGAGCACGGCACTCGTACACGAAGTCTACTTGCGCCTGGTGAAAATCGGAGAGGTTGACTGGCAGGACCGGGTGCATTTCTTCGCGCTCTCGGCCCAACTCATGCGTCGTATTCTTGTCGATGCGGCGCGCGCGAAGGTGGCGATCAAGCGAGGTGGGCCGGACGCGGCCGTCGAGAAGGGCGAGGCGGTGAACCTCGATCAGATTGCAACCACCGAGGCCAACGCTGCGACACTCTGCGCACTCGAAGATGCGCTGCAGAGCCTGTCCCGAATCGATTCTCGTCGGGCGAGGGTCATCGAGCTGCGCTTTTATGGCGGGCTGAGCGTCGACGAAACTGCCGAGGTCTTGCAGGTGTCCCCGCAGACGGTGATGCGGGACTGGCGCGTCGCCAGAGCCTGGCTCGCGCGCGAATTGCGCGGCGATCAGCCCTCGGCGCGATAGCCGCCGACTCTGAAGCGCCTTCGCGCCGCGAGCTCTGACCGTCCCGCTATAATCGGCCGCATGGTCGAGTCAGTCAGTGGGTGACGCGGTGCTGCTCGCCGTCGCGGTGGCCGCCGTGGCGAGTGTTGCCTGCCTCGTGGTCCCATTCGTCACCATTTGGCGCCTGACCCTTCTTCAGCGCCAGGTTGCCGCGCTCGGCGCACGGCTCGAGGCGCTCGAACTTGGAAACGCTCCCAATGTGCCGCAGGCAACTGCCGCGGTCAGTGCCGCGCGCGCGCCCTCCGAATCCTCGCCTCCGCCGACAACAGCCCCGGAGGTTGGGGCGGCACCGCCCGTGCCCACAGCCCTGCGACAACCGGAGCCTGGACCGCCGGCAGCGGCGGCCGCACCCACCGCCGTAAGGGCGAAGCCATCGACCGACCTCGAGGCGATCCTCGGCGGACAATGGATGCTGTATGCCGGGCTGCTCGTGCTGCTTCTCGGCGTCGCCTTCTTCCTGAAGTACGCCTTCGAGCAGGCGTGGATCACGCCGCTGGCGCGTTGCGCGATCGGTGCAGTCGCGGGGGTCGCGATGATTCCTGCCGGCCTTCGCATTGCGAGTCGCGGATACGAGCGCTACGGACATCTCGTCGCCGGCGCCGGCATCGTGGTCCTGTATCTCACGACCTACGCTGCACTCAATCTGTTCGCGCTCATGGTACCGGGCACAGCCGCCGCTGCCCTGGTCCTGATCACGGTGACGGGCGCGGCGCTCGCGCATCAACGACGCTCGCTGCCACTCGCGCTGCTTGCCGTCGCCGGCGGTTACGCGACTCCGCTGCTCGTCGGCGGCTCGCGCGACGCACAACTCACGCTGTTCTCGTACCTTGCGCTGCTGACCGCGGCGACTATCTACGTCGCCCGCAGCCGCCGGTGGCCGCAGCTCAGCGCCACCGCATACGTGCTGACGGTGGTCGTGCTCGTGATTTGGGCCGGCCAGTTTTACTCTCCCGAAAAGCACCTGCGGACCGAGCTGTTCCTGACCGCGTACTGCGCGATGTTCATCGTCGCTCTGGCGTCGGTGAAACGGTCGGAGCACCCGTTCCTCGTGCCGCTACTGGGCACGGCGCCCGTTCTGTACTATGCGGCGTCGCTCATCGTCTTGTGGAATTTCAGGGTCGAGTTGTTCGTATTCCTGATCCTGTTCAGCGGCGCCGCGCTCGCGCTGAGTGTGGCGTTCGCACGCGACGGACTTCGGCTCGCCGCATGGGCCGCGGCGGCCCTGCCCTTTCTCGCCACGATCGAGCACAGCACGGCTGCCTGGAGCGCGGCACTGGTCGCGACGGCGGCGGCGATCACCGGGATGCACCTGGCCGCGCAGGTGCATCGACTCGGAAAGCGCGTTCCCGTTGGCGCGAGCGACGTACTGCTGCTGCATGGCAACGGTCTGTTCGCCTGCATGGCGGGGTACATGATCCTCGAGGATCAATGGCTCGCGGGAGCCCCGTGGATCGCCTGGGGCCTCGCCGCCGCATACGCGGCGCTCGCGTGGTCGGTTCGCGGCTTCAACCTCGAAGCGGCGCTGCACTGGAGTGCGCTCGCACTGGCGCTGCTGGCAAGCGGCGTGGCTCTGCGGTTCGATGCGCCATGGATCATCGTCGCGATCGCCGCCGAAGGCGCGGGGGTTGCCTGGATCGGACTGCGGGTTGGGCGGACCTGGTTCCGCAGCCTTGGCCTCGCCGCGATCGGCTTTGCGTGCATTCAGTGGCTCGCCCTGGCAACGTCCGCTCCGCCGGCGTCCCAGGCCTTCCTGCTCAATGCCCGGACCGCCACGGGAGCATTCGTGGTCGCGCTCTTGTATGCGCTGGCGCGCTGGCACCGGCGGGCCGGCACCCCCGCGGCCGGTCTCTTTACGCCGCTCATCGTCGCGGCCCAGATCCTCACTGTCACCGTTCTGACCCTGGAAGCCTCCGCGTTCTGGGAAGTGCGCACCGTGTCCCGATTCGATGCGAGAGTCGCATCCGAGCTGTCGATCTCGCTGCTCTGGGCTGTGTACGCCGCGGCGCTGGTCTCCGTCGGCCTGCGGCGGCGGTTCCCACCCGCCCGCTACGTCGGCATGGCGCTCTTCGCCCTGACCGTGGCAAAAGTCTTTTCGTCCGATCTCAAGCTTCTCGCCGGGGTCTATCGCATCGCCGGATTCCTCGGCGTCGGAGCCGTCCTCGTGCTCGTCTCGTTCCTGTATCAGCGCGTCAGCGCCGCCACGGCGAAAGCGCCCGCAGACGACGCCGCGGTCGAACCCTCGTCGCCTTGACATGCGCAGCGCGTCACGACGACGGGTACCGGCAGCATCGCCGACGAACGGTCCCTACCGCGAACGCGCACCGATTCCGATCAAGAGCCACAGCAACAGCGCCAGGATGGCCATAAGGACGGAGCACGTGACCGCGATGCCGTCCCCCGATTTGAGGGCCTTCGGTACGAGGAAGCGAAGGGCCCAGATGAAGGCGCTCAGCGTCGCAATCGACAGAACTGTTTCAATCGGCATATGTGGTCGGTCCCCTCGGACACCGATAAGACAGCATGGGCAGTCTGAGCTGACCTCTGTCAGCTGAAGGCGAATCGACCTGCTTTACGCGTATGGCCGAGCCAGTAGTTCGTGCACGCTTCTTGCTTCCCGAACCGTCGCGAAGTGAGAGCGTTCGTTCTCACCGCCCGCACACATTCGAAAATTCAGGCGCGACCTTGGGTACACCCATTTTTCGACACGCCGTAGCCGCGGTGACGCTCCTCTGTCCGCTGCTCTTTCTTACCGCCTGCGGCTCGGCCAGTGAAACAATCACCCGTCCGTCGCAGCCGAAATGCCAGGTGCAGGCAGCGTCCGAACGCGTGACGTTCACCCCGGACGGGGGACGGGAACAATTCGGATCGAGACGACGCGGGAGTGCACCTGGTCCGCCAGGAGCGATGTGCCGTGGATGTCATTGGCGTCGCCCGCCAGCGGACAGGGCGAGGGGTCGGTCCAGTTCACCGTCGCCGCGAATGCCGACCCGGTGCCCCGTGCGAGCGACCTCGTGGTCGAGGATCAGCGCCTGCAGGTGTCGCAGGAAGGCCGGCGGTGCGAGTTCCGGCTCTCCTCTACAAGTGAATCGGTCGATGCCGCCGGCGGCGAGCGAACGATCCAGGTCACGACCGGCAGCCCGCAGTGCCGCTGGACGTCGACGGCGGATGTTCCATGGATTGCGATCGCGCCGACCGGAGAGCACAGCGGTACCGGCGCGATCACTTTCAGAGTGGAGCCGCTGACGGGCCCCGAGCGGACGGGAACGATCGTGGTCGCAGGTGCGGCTGTGCGCGTGGATCAGGCCGTGGGGTGCAGCGTCACGGTCGGCAATACCGCGGTGAGCGTCGGGTCGACCGGCGGCCCGATCGATGTTCCGGTGTCGGCGCCTCCAGGATGCCCATGGACGGCGACCACCGACACACCGTGGATCTCCGTCGCAGGCGGCAGCAGCGGCAACGGTCCCGGTGTGGCGAGTTTTCGCGTCGCGGCGACTGATGGCGCCGCGCGGACCGGCACGGTCACGGTTGCCGGCAAGGTGGTGACGGTCACGCAGTCGCCCGGTTGCACCATCCGCCTGGATCCGGTGAGCTACGCCGCCCCACAGGCAGGGGGCGCGACGACGATCGCAGTCGCGACGGGCGCGGGCTGTACATGGACGGCGTCGAGCACCGCGGATTGGATCAGCATTACCGCAGGGCAGACTGGCAGTGGATCCGGGGAAGTGCGAATCCAGGTCGGCGCCAACTCCGGCCAGGCTCGCACCGGGTCCGTCCGCGTCGCCGATCAGGCGGTCACGGTGACGCAGGGACCAGACTGCTCGTTCGGCGTCAGCGCGACGAGTCTCAACGTCGGTTCGGCGGCGAACACAGGCACGGTCCAGGTCACGAGCCCCGGTGGTTGCGCGTGGACCGCGGCGAGTGGCGCCTCGTGGGTGACGATTGCGAGCGGGGCAACCGGGAGCGGCAATGGCCAGGTGCAGTTCTCGGTCGCGGCGAACCCGGGGCCCGCGCGCAACGCGTCGCTGACGATTGCCGGACAGACGGTCACGGTGCTGCAGGCGAACGGCTGCACGTTCGGCGTCAACGCCGCGAGCGTCAACGTCGGCGCTGCGGCCGGGAATGGTGCGGTCCAGGTGACGGGCGCGGACGGGTGCGCGTGGTCGGCGAAGAGCGGCGCACCATGGGTGACGATCGTGAGCGGTGCGACCGGGAGCGGGCAACGGCCAGGTGCAGTTCTCCGTAGCGGCGAACTCGGGCCCTGCACGCGATACGTCACTCACGATCGCCGGGCACACGGTTGCGGTGCTCCAGGCCAACGGCTGCACTTACACGGTGACTCCGCCGACACAGGATGTGGCGGCCTCGGGAGGTGGCGGTGCCGCAACGGTGACGACCGCGGACGCGTGTCCGTGGACGGCGGCGAGCTCCGCCGACTGGATCGCCGTGACCACTGGATCCGGTACCGGGCCCGGCCAGGTCCCGTTTACGGCCGCGCCGAATCTCTCCCCTGCACGCACCGGCAGGCTCACGATCGCCGGCCAACCGGTGACGATCAACCAGCCCTCGACGTGCACGTGGGTACTGGCGCCGCCGTCGACGGTGCTCAGCGCGAGCGGCGGCAACGGCAACGTCCTCGTCATCGTCACCGGCGCGTGCACGTGGACCGCGGTGAGCGACGTCGACTGGATCACGATCACCGGCGGCGCCAGCGGCACGGGCAACGGTCTGCTCCAGTTCGTGGCCGCGCCGAGCAGCGGAGCCGCTCGCACCGGATCGGTCACGATTGCCGGCCAGCGCTACGAGGTCAGCGAGCTCGCGCGGTGAGTACCATCGATCCTCGTGAGCGCTCCCCCATGCACGCCTCCGCAGCGTGACGCATCTGAGGACGTGCGGACGTGCGTGAATACTTGCTGCCCGCGGCACGCATACAATCGGCTGAACCGTGGCAGCTCCTCCACCTTCGCGCGCCGTTCCGTCGTTCATCGCACCGATGGCGGCTCGACTTGTCGACGAGCTCCCCGAGGGCCATGACTGGATCTACGAGGTCAAGTTCGACGGCTACCGTGCGCTGCTGCTGAAGAACGACGGCAAGGTTCAGATTCGCTCCCGCAACAACAAGGACATGACGACCGTCTATCCTTCGATCGCGACGGCCGGCAGACTCCTGACTGCCGACCGTGCGACGCTGGACGGCGAGATCGTCGCTGTCGACGCCAGCGGGCGTCCGTCCTTCCAGGCGCTTCAACATCGTTCCTCGCATCCACGTCACCGCATCGCGTTCTACGCCTTCGACCTGCTGCACCTCGATGGACGCGACCTGACCGGTTCGAGACTGACTGAACGGAGGCGACACCTCCCTGAAGTCATCGGCGACTCCGGCGTGCTGATGTCGAGCGAACTACCGGGAACGGCGGGCCAGGTCGAGGCCGCCGTTCGCAGTCTCGGCCTCGAAGGAGTGATCGCCAAGCGAAAGGACTCTCCTTACATCCCCGGCGAACGCAGCGACGCCTGGCGCAAGCTGAAACTCGACAAACAGCAGGAGTTCGTCGTCGGCGGGTATCGCCCCGGCAGTGCGGGTGTGGACGCGCTTCTCGTCGGCTATTACGAGGGCAGGGAACTTCGGTTCGCGGGCAAGGTACGGGCCGGGTTCACACCGCACGTGCGACGCGACGTCCGGGCCGAACTCCAGCCGCTGCACTCGTCCGTGTGCCCGTTCGTCGATCTCCCCAACAGCAAGACTTCGCACTGGGGCGGTGGCGTCACGCTCGAGCAGATGCACGAGATGCAATGGCTGCGGCCGAAGCTCGCGGCGCAGATTCGCTTCGTCGAGTGGACGGCTGACGGGCACTTGCGTCACGCGGTCTTTCTCGGGCTGAGAACGGACAAGAAGGTCGGCACGATCCGGCGGGAGACGTAGTTCGCTGGCTGACAGCGATCAGCTATCAGCATTCAGTTCTCAGCATTCAGTGCTCAGCATTCAGTTCGCAGTCAGACTTCCGCTTTCAGCTCCCAGACTTCAACTACGACACCGGAGTAATCAGATTTCACGCCTGGAGTTCTTCCGACCCGAATCCCCGATGATCCCGAATCCCGAAGTCCGCGATCTTCCGAGCGCCCGAATCCCGAGCCCCGAGTCCCGATCTTCCGACGTCCCGAGTCCCGATTGTGTGGCTGAGCTTTTCAGCGCCGCCGAGGCTCGCTAAACTTCAGCATGGAATTCAAATACTCTGTCGCCCCGCGCCCCGACGGATTCTCAACTCCCGCTGACCGAACCGCCCCGCGCTCGCAGCTGCGGGCGCTTGCGACCAAGGATCACAACCTGATTCAACGATGGGCGGAGCGGCATCATGCCGAACCCGCCACCGGTGAGGCGACTGCGTCAGGTCCGGCGACGTTGAAGGTCACCGACGGCGGCGCCGGGATCCGCTTCAACTTTCCGGGCATTGCGCGCTTCCGACCGATCTCGTGGTCCGAGTGGTTCGAAAATTTCGATTTCCACGGCCTGACCTTTGTGTTCGAGGAGGAAGTTGCCGACCGCGCTTACGAGTACTGGCAGGCACGCGGCGGCGGTGACGGTCACGATCAGGACGACTGGTTTCAGGCCGAATCGGAGCTGGGCCTGCACAGCGCCGGGGCGGCACGATACCGCCTGGTCAAGGAATAGAGATCGGCAGCCCGCGCGGGCTACTCGGCTCGCAGCGCCTCGACGGGATCGACCGACGCCGCACGCCGCGCCGGGATCGCGGTGGCAACGAGCGCCGCGACTGCGAGAACGATCAGCGTCGCCACATAGGCGCGCAGGTCGGTCGGTTCGAGCCGGAACAGCAGCGTTTTTGCCGCAGCGCTCAGGTACCACGCCACCGCGCTGCCGACCACGAGACCGACCGAAACGAGCACGCCTGCGTTCAGCAGGACCATCATGACGACGTTCCGCGGCGTCGCGCCGAGCGCCATCCGTACGCCTATCTCCCGCGTCCGCTGAGAGACCACGCAGGCCATCACGCCGTAGATCCCGACCGCGGAAATCACCAGCCCGAGCAAACCGAACAGCCCCATCAGCAGCATGTTCAGTCGCCGCTGCGCCAGCCGTTTCGACAGCACCTCCTCCATCGTGCTGACGTTCCGAAGCGGCACGTCGGGGAATACCGCGAGGGCGGCTGTCTTGACGCCCGACAACACCTGGTAAGGCTTTCCAGCCGTCCGGATGACCAGGTTGCCACCGTAGGCGGGGCCCTGCTCCACCGGCACGTAGGCCTCCGCGCGCGGCTCCAGTTCCAGGCTCGTCTCGTGGACGTCGCCGACGACCCCCACGATCGTGCGGTCGCCGCGAAGCGTGACGGTTCGACCGATTGGATTCTCGCCGGGAAAGTACTTCTTTGCTGCCGACTCGTTGAGAATGACGACTCCCGGAGCGCCATCGCGATCGGTTCGTTCGAACAGGCGCCCGCTTTTGAGCGGAATCCTCATTGCCCGGTGATAGTCGGCGGTCACCTGCCTGAGGCTGACGCCCTGATCGGCATTCAGATCGATCTGCCGGCCAGGGATGCTCATCGTGGTGATACTCATGCCTCCCGCAAGCGGGAGTCCGCCAACGATCATCGCTGCGTGGACCACGCCCGGGACATGGCCGATCCGATCGACCAGATCGGCGAGCTCGAGCGCCCGGTTCCTGGGCGCGTCACGCGATTCGATTCTGGGGGAGACCTGCGCGGTCAACACATTCGTCGCGTCGAATCCGGTATCGATCTTCATCACGGAAACGAAGCTGCCAATGAAAAGGGCCGCGCCAACGAGAAGCACGACCGCCAGCGCCACCTCGACGACCACCAGCGCACTCCGAAGCCGCCGCCGTCCGGATCCTGCGGTGCCGCGAGCGCCATCCTTCAACGCGGTCGACAGGTCTGGCCTCGACAACTGCAGCGCAGGAACGATACCGAACAGCAGGCCGGTGACAATCGCGGCAGCCGCGGCCGCGGTGAGCACACGCAGGTTGACGGCAATCAGGGAAACACGCGGGAGATTGTCCGGGAGCGAGTCCTTGAGAATGTGGACGCCCCAGGATGCCACGACGACTGCGCACACAGTGCCGGCGATCGAGAGCATCAGACTCTCCAACATGAGCTGGCGAACCAGCCGCCATCGGCTGGCTCCAAGTGCGGCGCGAATGCCGACCTCGCGCTCGCGCGCAGTCGCCCTGGCGAGCAGCAGGTTCGCAACGTTCGCACAGGCAATGAGGAGGACGATGCCGACCGCACCAAGCAGCATCAACATCCACGTCCGGGTACGCGAACCCACCATGTGGTCGACGAGCGGCCGCACGCCGATGTGGTTGTCCTTGTTCCAGTCCGGGTTCGCCTTTTCGATCGCGTTGGCCACCTGGTCCATCTGCGCCTGCGCCCGCCTGATGGAGACATCCGGCTTGAGCCTGGCGATCACCTGGAGGTAGTTGCTTCGAGACGACGGATCGCGCACGTGCTGGTTGGGGGGCACGACGTAAGGAACCCAGATGTCGGTGCCGTGAAGAGCGCCGACCGGATACACGAATTCGGGCGGCATGACTCCGAGGACCTGGTAAGTACCCTCGCCACCTTCGACATCGTCGAGCAGTATCGTGCGTCCGACGACCTCAGGATCCCCGCCGAAGCTGCGTCGCCACAGTCCATCGCTCAACACCACGACGCGGTCGCGTCCCGCCACCTCGTTCTCGGCCGTGAAGGGACGGCCAATGGCAGGCCGGACGCGCAGCACGTCGAAAAAAGAGGCGGTCACGCGCTCGGGTACCAGGGACTGCGGCTCGGCGCCCGGTTCTCGCAGCGTCAGCCAGCCGCTCGCAATCGCGGCCATCGACTCGAACACCTGCTGCTCCGCCAACCAGTCGCAGTAGTTTTGAGGCGCCGCGCTCGACAGTGCGTCCGGCTCGCGTGTGTCGCCAAACATGCGCCTGGCTGGATACCGCTCGCCGACCGCTACCAGACGATCGTGTTCGTCAAACGGCAGTGCGCGAAGGACCACCGCGTCGACGACGGAGAAGATCGCCGTGCTCGCGCCGATCCCAAGTGTCAGCACGAGCAGCGCCGCCACCGAAAAGCTCGGGGACGAACGAAGGAACCGAAAGGCAGCCTTGAGATCGTTCCGCATGGTGCCACTCCCCTGCCAGCCGGCCGGCCGGTTCCCGACCGATTCACATTCAAACGCCCGGGAAGGCCCGCCCCCTGGCGATTGCCGGCTGAACCCCACCCGGCGGTGCTCGGCCCGGCGCAAGTATAGCGGCACGAAAGAGGGCGTGGATCGGTGGCGAAGCGAGGCATATAATCGCGCCGTGACGACGACGCTTTTCCAGGTGGACGACGACGCGCGGCTGTTCATCTCGCCGGTGATCGAGGACTGGGCCATTGCGGCAGAGCACGAGATCAACGTCGTCATCGACCTCGAGGGCGGTCTCGATCAGTGCATCCCGACGATGCCGGGATCGTGCCTCTACGTGTACTTCCCGATTTTCGACGAGGAGTTGCCGGATCCGGCACGGCTGGACGCCGTGACGATGATGGGGGCGCACCTGGTGCGCACCGGCCACCGGGTGCTGTCGCACTGCGGCATGGGCTTCAACCGATCGGCCTTGATCGCCGGGCGGATCCTGCATCAGCTCGGGATGGCAGGCCCTGATGTCGTCAGCCGCCTGCGCGAACGCCGGCCCGGGGCGCTCTTCAACGACAACTTCGCCGAGTACCTGAGTTCGCTGGCGCCGATCGCCAGCTCCACCGCGGCCGGGCCGACGATGCTGCTGAACGGCGAACCAGAGGCGCGGGACATCGCAACCGGCCAGTGATCGCCGGATTGATGGATTACAGCCGCACTTAAATCTGTTAAAGTGCGGGTCTCATGCGGCAGCATCCAGCGGGGCATCCCGAGCCCTGCGATCTCGTTCCATCCTGACCCATCTGTAAAGTCGGCCCGATGCGGCTGGCACGACAGATGGCTTCGATGACCGTCTGCATCTGCAGAGAGTGCGGCACGAGTCTCAGCGTCCCCAACGAAGCGCTCGAGCAGTTTCAGCGCGCTGGTGCCAGGGAGTGATGGCGACGTGCCCGTACTGTCTCGAGTTTCTGTCCGAGACGCACCGAATGTACTCAGCAGAAGCGGCGCCGCGTGCGCCGAACGGTCGTCCTCTGTGTGATCAGTGTGGTCTCGGGCGTCGTCGCGCTCCTCGTGTCTGAAAGCGCGCTGTGGGGTGTCTCCGCCGCGGTCGTCGGACCGATGGCGACAGGCGCCCTGTGGCGCGAATAGCGTGATCACCGCGCGAGCATGTCGAGCGTATAGCGGCACCGCGGAATGCCCTGCTGGCCCGCGGCGTCGAGGACGGTGTTCGACGCCGCGACGAGCGAGAGGTCATTCTCCCCTTTCGCCGACGCGGACAGTTCTCGTGCGACACTCTCGAACAGCGTGAGTGACGACACGAGCTTCTGCGCGTCAATCCGCGAATTCATCAGATGAACGAGTGACTCTCCGCGTGTGGCGTGGGCGGCGACCGCCTGTGTCACCGTCAGCAGACGCTCAGAGAGCACCGGATCGCGCAGATATTCGATCGCTTCGGCGCGTCCGTTGATCTCGTACTTCTGTGCGACGCTCGAGCGGCCGAGACCTGCCAGCTGCGGAAACACGTACCAGATCCAGTGCCCTTGCTTCTGCCCGGTCCGTATCTCCGCGAGAGCCGAGTCGAAGCCGGCGACGAGATCATCCTGAGCGGAACGAAAACGTTCGAGATCGTGCGGCATATGACGTAATCCTGCAGATTGGGTCCAGTATGCGGGCACCCGGCTCGCTCCCGGGGTAAGATTCGCGAGTGTCAATGGAGGTATCGTGATGGATTCCGGGAGCTCACGTCCCCGAACGCGGCAGGAGCTCTGGGACGACTTCGTCGACGAGCTCGATCGTCAGGGTCAGGCTGGAAGCGCAGCTGACGTTCTCATCCCGGCGTCCCTGCATCCGGAAGCACCGACCGGTAAGCGGTTCGGTGAATTGACTCGCATCGACATCGGCACGCTGACCCAAATCGGCAACAACCTCGGCCGACGCGCTGATGTCGTCAAGGATATCTGGGAGCGGACGCAGAAGAAGCTGAAAGCGGCAGCGCGTCCGACCAAGAAGCCCTGAACGGAGACCAGCCCGCGCCCCGAGCTCCCGGGGCTCGCGAGAGCCGAGGGAAGCTCGGAGCATCTTCCGTAACCCTACTTCTTCGAGCGCGATCGGCCGCGTCCCACCGGCACGTTCGAAGTGCCGTCTCCGGGCTGCAGCATGAACTCGCGCGCAATCTGCGTCAGCAGGTTGTCGGCGATCTCTTCCTCCGCCAGCGTCTTGCTCAGAAGAAAGGCCACTTCGGGCTGGCCGATCTGTTCCGCTAGTGACCTCGACGTTCCATAGGCCGAGATCTCGTAGTGCTCCACCTTCTGCGCCGCGGCGATCAGGGCGAGATCGGCAAATGCGTCGTTCTGCTCCTGCCCTTCCGTCATGATCTCGTCGCCTTCTTCGAGCAGGCCCGCCATGCCCTTGCACGGCTTGGCGGTAGCTTCGGCGCCGAGCAGCGAGAAGGATTCCTTCAGTCTCGTGACGTGCTGCTCCGTCTCCGCCAGGTGATTTTCAAACGCACGACTCAGGACATCTGATTGCGCCGCCTTGACCATTTTCGGCAGTGCTTTCAGAAGCTGACCCTCGGCGTGCAGCAGGTCGCGCAGCTCGTCCAGGAGCAGTTCCTGCAGCAGCGCCGGATCGCCGGCGGTCGTCGTGCTCCGGGTGTCCATGGTGACGCCGTCGTCTTGTTTCGGTACGCGTAGATCCTGGAATGCCGGCGCCTCCACGAACTTCCAGTCGCCGCCCTCGTTCCACGGTCCGCGGGCATCGCGTTCGCTGTCGTCGCCAACCCCCGTCGAGTCGTTGAAGAATTGATCGACCAGCCCGGGCGTCGGCGGGATCTTGCCGATGCTGAATCTCGGCTTGCCGAGGCTCTCGAGCGCCGCGGTAAACGCCTTCATATGCGTGATCTCGCGCGTCATCAGGAACTGGAGCGCGTCGATCGTACCGGCATCCTGGGTGAAATTGATGAGGCGCTCGTACACGATTTTCGCGCGCGCCTCGGCGGCGATGTTGCTGCGGAGATCGACGTCGAGCTCACCGGTGATCTTCAGGTAGTCCGCCGTCCACGGATTCCCCTGCGAATTGTGCAGACTGACCCCGCCGCCACCCGCAATCGCGATAAGCGGATCGGCCTCGGCAGCGTCACGATTGAACTTCATCGGTTTGAGGTGAAGGCGCGCGAGCGCGCCGACGATTTCGAGATGGCTCAGCTCTTCGGTGCCGATGTCCATCAGCAGATCCTTCCGCGCGAGGTCCTCACAGTTGAGCCCCTGAATCGAATACTGCATGGCGGCCGCGAGCTCGCCGTTCGCGCCGCCGAACTGCTCGAGCAGCATGTTGCCAAAGGCCGGATCCGGCTCGTCTACGCGAACCGTGTACATAAGCTTCTTCACATGGTGGTACATCGACGTGCTCCATTGGGATGTCGTCGCTCGCCTTGGTGGTGATCGCATCCGACGAGCAGGGTTGAAGCGGCGCAGGCGCAGAGCGCGACCGCGGTCAGCGACCTTCAGTGCAATCCGAACGCCAGCCGTTGGTCGGGAGAAGCACACGGCTGTTCAGCTGTCGCGATTGCTAAGCGGTGCGTGACCGCGCCGAGCGAGGGATATTGTCGGGACCGGCGAGAAAGCGTAAGAGATGTGCGGCCGTGCGGCTGCCAGCTGCCCGGGCGACTTCCAGGGGCGGTCCCGATGCCACGACCCGTCCTCCTTCGTCCCCCGCGCCTGGCCCCATGTCGATCACCCAGTCGCTGCCGGCGACCACGCGCATGTCGTGTTCGACGACTACGACCGTGTTGCCGGCATCGACGAGCGCGTCCAGCTGTGTCATGAGCCGCTCGACGTCGGACGGGTGCAGGCCGGTTGTCGGCTCGTCGAGGATGTAGAGCGAGTTACCACGCTCCGCGCGCTGCAGCTCGGTGGCGAGCTTGATGCGTTGCGCTTCCCCGCCGGACAGCTCCGTCGCGGGCTGCCCGAGCCGAAGGTATCCCAGGCCTACCTGGCGAAGGACCGTCAGCGAACGGTGTACCTGCGGCTCGTCTTTGAAGAACTCCCACGCCGCATCGACCGTGAGCCGCAGCACGTCGGCAATATTCTTGTCACGGTATGTGATCTCGAGCGTCTTCGCATTGAACCGGCTGCCGTGGCAGGTTGGGCACGGTGCATAGACGCTCGGGAGGAAGAGGAGCTCGACCATCACGAAGCCCTCCCCTTCGCAGGTTTCGCAGCGCCCCTTCCTGACGTTGAACGAGAAGCGCCCCGCATCGTAATGACGCGCTCGCGCACCCCTGGTTGCGGCGAACAGGCGCCGTACGTGATCGAAGAGTCCGGTGTAGGTCGCGAGATTCGATCGCGGCGTGCGTCCGATCGGCTTTTGATCGACGGTGACCAGCCGCTTGATGCTCTCCAGTCCACCGGTAATGCTGCCATCAAGCCTCACGGCGGGCGACCGCTCCAGCTCCTCACCCTCCTCGGTATCCCGGGCAATGTCGTGCCCGAGCGCCACGGCAACGAGTTCCACCAGAACCTGGCTGACGAGGCTCGACTTGCCCGAACCGGACACGCCAGTGACGGTCGTGAAGACGCCGAGCGGGATCGAGACGTCCAGCGACTCCAGGTTGTTACGGGTCACACCCTCCAGAGTCAGCGTGCCGGTTGGACGGCGAAGCGACCGCTGCGGGAGCGGCACTTCTCCAAACAAGTGCTGCCGCGTGCGCGATTCAGCAATGTCGCGGAGCCCTGCAGGAGGTCCGCTGTAGAGTACGCGTCCGCCGTTCTCCCCTGCGGCCGGGCCGACATCCACGATCCAGTCAGCGTGATTGATGACGTCCAGCTCGTGCTCGACCACGAACAGCGAGTTGCCCGACGCCTTCAGTCGGTCGAGTGCGTGCAACAAAGCTTGAGTGTCTGCCGGGTGCAGCCCGGCTGACGGTTCGTCGAGCACGTACACCACGCCGAACAGGTTCGATCGCACCTGCGTTGCAAGACGCAGTCGCTGCAGCTCGCCGGGTGACAAGGTCGGAGTGCTCCGTTCGAGTGCGAGGTAGCCGAGTCCCAGATCGAGCAGCACCATCGTCCGTCCCAGGATGTCGGCCGCGATCCGCTGTGCGACGACAGCCTTCTCGGGGTGCTCGATCGACATCGCCGCGAGCTCGCGGGCGTCGCCGTTCGCGTATGGCCGGAGGAGCAGGGCGAGCCGCTTCAGCGGAATGCGGGAGATATCGGCTATGTCGACGCCGGAGAACGTCACCGACAGCGACTCGCGCCGCAGTCGTTTGCCGCGGCACAGTGGGCACTCTGCGCTGACCATGTACCTGGCGACGCGCTTCTTGATCGACGCACTCTCGGTCGTCGCAAACGTGCTCATCACGTAGCGACGTGCGCTCGAGAAATTACCCTGGTAGCTCGGCTCCTCTTTTCGCTTGAGAGCGCGCCGAGTCTCGGCGGGCGTATAACCAGCGTAGACAGGGACCGCGGGCTGCTCCTCGGTGAACAGGATCCACTCGCGAGCCTTCTTCGGGAGATCGCGCCAGGGCGTGTCGACGTCGTACCCCATGGACACGAGCATGTCCCTCAGGTTCTGACCGTGCCATGCCGGGGGCCACGCCGCAATCGCCCGCTGGCGGATTGTCTTCGACGGGTCCGGGACCATCGACGCCTCGGTCACCTGATAGACACGGCCAAGCCCATGGCACTCCGGACATGCACCCGCCGGCGTGTTCGGCGAGAACGCCTCCGCGTCCAGGTGCGCCTGCCCGCGCGGATATGTTCCCGCCCGCGAGTAGAGCATCCGCAGCAGATTGGACAGGGTCGTGACACTACCGACCGACGAACGTGTGGTCGGAGATCCGCGCTGCTGCTGCAGCGCGACGGCCGGCGGGAGACCGTCGATCTCGTCGACCTCTGGGACGCCCATCTGGTGGAACAGCCGCCGCGCATACGGAGAGACCGATTCCAGATACCGACGCTGCGCCTCCGCGTAGAGAGTGCCGAAGGCGAGGGACGACTTCCCCGATCCCGAGACGCCGGTGAAGACGACCAGGGCATCCCGTGGAATTTCGACGTCCACGTTCTTGAGGTTGTGCTCGCGCGCCCCGCGAACACGGACGAAGCCGGCGAAGCCGGACACGGCCCTTCGCATGCGGCACAAACGTCGCAAGAACAGGGCCGTCGGCATCGGGGCCGGATCTCGGACTGGGATGCGGGACCGAAGCTCCGCGCGCAGGCGAGGCGCAGCTCATCAGCACGACAGATCGACGATGCAGTCGGGCCTGAAATTCTCCGTTTCTGATGAGCCGCAATCCCTAATCCCTAATCCCTAATCCCTAATCCCTGCTCCCCAATTCCCGCTGTTTCGCCCTGCGCCGCCCGACGACCGGCGACACCATGGCGGTCTTTCGGCGCGCCTTTGCCGAGTACGGATTGCCACACCGCATTCGCACCGACAATGGCGAACCCTTCGCGGCGGCGTCGCTGGGGCGCTTGTCGCGGCTGTCGGTCTGGTGGATTCGCCTGGGCATTTATCCCGACCTGATCGAACCGGCCTCGCCCTATCAAAACGGCGCTCACGAGCGGATGCATCGCACGCTGAAGGCGGACACCACGCGTCCGCCGGCCCCCAACCTCGCGGCCCAGCAGCAACGCTTTGTGCGCTTTCGCCGTCGGTACAACCAGGAGCGCCCTCACGAAGCGTTGGGACAGCGCCCTCCCGGCCGGCTCTATCGGCCCTCGCCGCGGCCGATGCCCACGCGGCTGACGCCGCTGATCTATCCCGGGCACTACGAACTGCGCCGCGTGTTCTCTCCCGGCGTGATGTCGTGGCACTCGACGTCGATCGTGATTAGTACGGTGCTGATCGGCGAAACGATCGGCTTGGAACCCGTGGACGACGGCGAATGGGATCTGCACTTTGGCCCGATTCGTCTCGGACGCTTCGATGAACGAACGCGACGGATACAACCGGCGGGCCGGCGGCGCTGACGAGCCGCGCATGGAAGCTGCCGGCGTCATGGACGCAGAGGCGCGCCATCCCGCCCTGCCCGCCCAATACCAATAGAACGGGATTCCCAGCGCCATCAGACCCAGCCCCGCGAGCGCCCGACCGGGAGTGGTCATCAGCGTGCTGACGATCAGCCACGCGGAGACGAGCAGGAAGAGCACTGGCACGACCGGGTACCCCCAGGTGCGGTAGGAACGCTCGGCATGCGGCATGGTTCGTCGGAACACGAACACCGAAGCGGTCACCAGCGCCACGAAGATGAGGACCGCGAACGTCGCGTAGTCCGTGAGGATGTCGTACGACCCTGACAGCACCAGCACGCTCGCCCATGCGCCCTGTGCGACCAGGGCGCGGATCGGCACGCGCGAACGCGGGCTCAGGCGCGCCAGCCCGGCGAAGAAAATCTTGTCGCGTGCCATGGCATACGGAATCCGTGCGCAGACGAGACCGGAGATCAGGAGCGCACCGAAGATTGACGTGGCCAGCACGCCGGCCATGAGCGTCGCCGCCTTTGCTCCAAGCACCCGCGACATGACCGCGGTCGCAACCGCTGATGACGGCGGGATGGCGGCTATCTCCGACGGCGTCAGCACGTAAAAGTAGGCGGCATTGACGAACACATACAGGGCGCAGATGACGCCAAGGCCGCCGAGGATCGCGAGCGGAAGATTGCGTCGTGGGTTCTTGACCTCTTCGGCGACGTAGGTGACCTCGTTCCACCCGGTATACGCCCACAGCGCGCCGAGCATCGCCGCACCGAAACCGGCCAGCCCGCCTTGCGCGGCTGCCGGCACGTCCTGGCAGCCGCCTGCAACTGCCGACATCCGGAAGTGCGCCCACGATCCATCGGCCAGCAGCATCGCGCCGACGCCAACGCCCAGCAGGAGTGCAATCTTGAAGATGGTGAGCACGAACGCGATCCGGCCGCTGACCGAAACCGCCGCGCAATTGATCAGTGTGACCGTCAACACCGCGCCCACCGCAACACCCTGGAGTGCCGAAAGCGACACCTGGTGTCCGAACAATCCGAACCCCGCGACGTGCTCCGCCAGCCGACCGCCGGCGAGAATGTTGATGAAGATGGCAAAACCGGCGGCGAGACTTGCGGACGCTCCCGTGCTGGCGACGAAGAATCGCGTCCATCCAAACAGGAAGCTGACGAGGCGGCCGTACGCCTGGCGGATGAACACGTATTCCCCACCGGCCCGCGGCATCATCGCGGCGAGCTCCGCGTAGGTCAGCGCCCCGGCAAGGCTCAGCACACCAGCCACGGCCCAGACCGCGACGACGCGTCCCGGTGAGCCGACGTTACAGGTCATGACCCGCGCCTTGAGAAATACGCCGGTCCCGATCACGTTTCCGATCACGACGGACGCCGCGGGCAGCAATCCCAGCCCGCGCACGAGGCTCGTCTTCGTTGTTGTCTCCGGAACCGCTACCGCCATCCTCATCCTCCGTCCCGCCGGCGCAGGCGCGTGCCTATAATCTCCTCTGGATGCTCAAAGGTCTATGACGATCGCGCGCAGACTCCTCGGCGGCGTCGTCATCCTGCTCGTCCTGATCGCCATCGCTGTCGCCCTGTTCGCGCGCGGCACGATCGGCAGCGCGGCGGTGAAGCGCACGCTCGAGCAGCAGTTGTCGGCGCGCCTCGGTGAACCGGTTCGAATCGACACCCTCGGTGCGTCCTTTTTCCCTCGCGTCACACTCGACATGCGCAACGTGTCGATTGGCGATCCAGCCAGGGCGACGATCGCCGAGCTCTCGATCGCCACGGGTCTCCGCGGCCTGCTGTCGAAGCGCATCGAGGATGGCGAGATCATCCTGTCAAACAGTCGCGTACCGGCAGAGATGGTCCTCGGCTTTGCCGGTGCGGCAGCCTCGGGAGGCTCGGCTCGGTCGCAGGACGGATTGAGCATTGTCTCGATTCGATCCCTCGCACTCAGGAACGTTCAGCTCGTCCTCGGCACTCGTTCGTTGAACGTGGACCTGCAGGCGTCGATTGCCGGCGACCGGCTCGACGTGACCCGCCTCGTGGCCCAGTCGAGCGGTACTCGGCTGGATGCCCACGGCGTGTTGTCGAGCATTGCCGCCCACAAAGGAACATTCACTGCCACCGCGGCCCGTCTCAATCTCGACGAGCTGCTCGCTGTCACATCCGGCTTCTCCACTCCGGCAGGCTCGAGCTCTTCGGCGCCAGTCGACGTCACCATCGACGTGAGCGCCCCCGAGGGCGAGCTCGGCGGCTATCGCTTCCAGAAGCTGTCCTCGGTTGTGCACCTCACGCCGGGACGGATGCGCGTCGCTCCGCTTCGCCTGGGGATGTTCGCTGGCACCTGCGACGGACAGCTCGACGTGTCAACCACCGGGAGCGCACCGGATCTCTCGATGAGCGGGCGCGTCCAGGGGATGGACGTTGCGGCGATGCTGCGGGAGGTGCAGGGGTCGAGCAGCATGTCAGGCAGCCTGAGTGGAACCTTCTCGGTGAAAACGCGGGGAACGTCGTCCGCTGTCATGCTGAGTGCCGCTCACGGCACCGGCCGCGCCACAATCACGGACGGCGAGATCCCACACCTCGACATGGTGCGGACGATCGTCCTCGCTTTTGGCAAGCCGTCTTCCGATGCGCAGGCCCGGAGCGGATCCCGCTTCACCCGTATCGACAGCAGTTTCGCACTGGACGACCAGACGCTGCGCTCCAAGGACATCGCCTTCGCGTCGCCCGACTTCGACATGACCGGCAACGGGTCGGTACGATTGCCCGCGGGCACCGTCGACATGCAGGCGAACGTCGTCCTGTCGCGCGAGCTGACGTCGCAGGCTGGAGTCGACCTCCGCCGCTACGCCCAGGAAAACGGCCGCATCGTGGTTCCCGCGACGATCACCGGGACGCTGTCAGCGCCCAGCGTGCGCGTCGACGTCGCGGCCGCCGGTGCGCGAGCGCTCCAGAACGAGATCAAGCGCCGGGTCAAGGGGCTGTTCGACAGGATATTGAAATGAATTCAGGGACTGGGGATCAGGGATTAGGGACCAGGGCTTCGCGTCCGAAGCAGCATGAACGTCGTAGCTTCCGCCCAGTCTCGTAGCTTCCGCCTTTAGGCGGAAGAACAGCCGCCGGCCCCATCCCTAACGCGCTTGCACCATGACGGTAATGGCTGACGCGTCGGCGCCCGCGCGGAAGACGCGCTGCGTCGCCTTATGGAAGTCCGACGGGGTCGCCGACGGAATGTCCATGAACACCTGTGGATTGCGGTCGATCAGCGGGAACCAGGAGCTCTGGACCTGGACCATCACCCGGTGTCCTCTCCGGAAGGCGTGGTACACGTCGGGCAGTTCGTAGGTGATTGTCGTCGGCTCACCGGCGACGAACGGTTCGGGCTTCTCGAAGCTCTTTCGGTACTTCCCGCGAAACGGCTCGCCGCGCACCAGCTGCTGATATCCCCCCATCTTCACTGCGTTGGAACGCTGCGGCTGCCCCTGCGGCGGCGCTGGTGTTGGAAAATCGTTCGGATAGACGTCCACGAGTTTGACGATGAAGTCTGCGTCAGTGCCGGTGGTGGACACGTGGAGATCAATCTTCACCGGCCCGGCGACGATCGTGTCCGCGTCGAGCGGCTCGGTCTGATAAACGAGCACGTCGGTTCGCTGCGCTGCGAAGCGCTGGTCCTCGCTGATGTAGTCACCGGTCATCCCGCCACCGATGTAGCTGATGTACGGCACCGGCCGGGTGGGGTCACTGACGTACTCATCGTACGCCTCGCCTCCGGCCGGCCGCGAGCGAGAGAGCTTGCCGCCCGCGTCGAAGTACAAGGTGGTCGACTGCAGATTCTTCGGCGGCCACGAGTCCAGGCGGCGAAACTCGTTGATGCCGGTCAGGAACATCCACGCTTCCGGCAGCTTTGCCGGTTTGTCCTTCAGATACTCCATGAAGAATGGAAACTGGATATTCTCGCGGAAGAACTCACTGGTCTTGAATGCGAAGTCGAGGTTCCCGAGTGTCAGCCCGGCGCCGCGTGCCCAGCCGCCGTGCGACCACGGTCCCATGACGAGCATGTTGGCCGTCCCTGAGTTCTTCTCTTCGACCGCCCGGTAGATCCGCAGCGGGCCCATCGGGTCCTCCGCGTCGAACCAGCCACCGACGTTCAGGACCGCGCATTTCACGCCGTCCATGAATTTCCAGAGCGATCGCTTCTTCCAGAAATCGTCGTAAGCGGTGTGGTCGATGATCTCCTGCCAGTAGGACGCCTTTCCGCCGAAGAGCTCCGCATTCATCCGCGCCAGCGGAACCGGCGTGTGCAGGAAGAAGTCGTACATGTCCGGGGTTGCCGGGTCGAAGCGGAGCGCCGGCTTGGGCTGCTCGGGCGCCGTGCCGCGGGCGACGAAGCTCGAGTAGAACCCGAAGTTCGCACCGAGCATGAACGCGCCGTTGTGATACACGTCGTCGCCCATGTAGTAATCGGCCGTTGGCGCCTGCGGCGACGCGGCCTTGAGCGCCGGGTGCGAATTGATGATGCTTTCGGCGACGTGAAAGCCAGGCTGCGACACCCCCACCATTCCGGCTCGCCCGTTGTTGTTCGGGATGTTCTTCAGAAGCCAGTCGATCGTGTCGTAGGTGTCGGTGCTCTCGTCGACGTCTTTCGGCCCCTTGCTCGGGTTGAACGGTCTGACCTGCTGAAACTCCCCTTCTGACATGTAGCGGCCCCGCGCATCCTGATAGACGAAGATGAAGCCTTCCTTCTGGAAGCTCTCGGATGGCCCGAGTGCATCCTTGTAGCGGTCAACGCCGTAGGGTGCGATGTTGTAAGGCGTGCGCGTGATCAGAAACGGGTACGGCCGTGACACTGTCTTTCGGCGCGTAGACGGCGGTGAAGAGACGCGCGCCGTCGCGCATCGGCACCATGTATTCGAATTTCGTGTAGGTGGCGCGAACGAGTTCAACGCCGGACGGAGCGGCGGGCACCGGAGGCGGAGCCGCAGCCGGGGCCTGCGCCCTCGCAGCTATCGTGAAAAGGGTCGTGAGACAGAGAGCAGCCAGCGACAACGCGGATCGAGCGCGGACGGATAAAGGCATGTGGAATTATGTGACCGGACAACCCGGTGGCGCTGGATCGGCGCAAACGTCAGCCCGTCGTCGTCATCGTCCTGGCAAGTCCTCCCGCGACTTGGGCTCAGTTTCCGGACAAGAGATCGAACAGGAACTGCAGGGGATTCTGTGCCGCTGGCGAATCGTCAACCCGAAGCGCCGTCGGCGATATGTCATCGGTCTCGATCGGGGCTCGCTCCCTGGTGCCACGGTCCCGGCCGGGCGCATCAACCATCTGCCGCATCTCGCCGAAGTCGAGCCAGATCAGGTCACATGCCGCGCAGCTGTCGATGACGACGTTGCCAGCGCCGGAGTATGGATACGTCGTCATTCGCGCGCCGCACACGGGGCACAGGAGCTTTCGATCGAGCGCCCGGCGGTCCAAAGGTGGCGGCTCGGTCGGCGGCACCGTCGCCCACGCCCGTCGCTTGTTCAGCACCGAGGCGAACGTCGTTCGCGGCATCAGCACGCCCCGACATCGTCCACAGAACGACACGGGATAGCTCTGGTCGAGGACCGCTTGATCCATCCCCGCATGGCACACCGGACAGCGCGGCGACTCCGAGGTGCGTCCGACGATGCGAATGCCGTCGGCGTCGACGGGTTCAGGGAAATGAAGCGTGCCGCAGTAGCGACACTGGAAGAAGCGGCCCGAAGCGTCGAGCTCCATCACCGCGCCGCAGTTGTCACAGTTCATCGATAGCTCGCCCAGAAGTTACCACGGCCGCCCGCCTTCGCCGCGACGCGGCTACGGCGCGGCCTTGCCATAGCCCGCACGATCGTCTCCCGGGCGGAGGCGGCCCCCCCACCCTTGGCACCTTGGCACTGTGGCACTCCTGGCACTTTGGCACCTTGGCCCGCCTTCGCCGCGACGCGGCTACGGCGCGGCTACGGCGGAGTCTCGCCATAGCCCGCACGATCCTCTCCCGGGCGGAGGCGGGCACCCCTGGCCGCTTGAGCGATGTCGTACGCTGTGTTGTGCCGCTGCTGCTGGTTCCGCTGCTGATCGTGCTTGCCCTCGTGGCGCTGGTCCCGATTGCGCTGGTGCAGCGATATCGGATGGGGACCTCGCGCCAGCGTGCGAGAGGCTGGCTGGCGACGATCAATGTAGTCGGCATTGCGCTCTCCGCTGCAATCCTGCTCGCAAGCGCGACACTGGCCAGTGTCTGGGTGCCCGGCGCGTTGAAGTACACCGCTGGTGGTCTCGCCGGCGGCTGCGTGCTCGGCATGGCTGGGCTCTGGCTCACGCGCTGGGAGCACGGACCGGGCCGGCTTCATTACACGCCGAATCGGTGGCTCGTGACTGGGCATTACCCTGCTTGTGACCGGCCGAATCCTGTTCGGCTTCTGGCGTGCGTGGCACACGTGGGGTGCGACCGCCGCAGACCGCGCCTGGTTTGCGACGACAGGAGTGGTGGACTCGATGGCCGCTGGCGCGGTTGTGCTTGGCTACTACCTGGCGTACTGGATTGGTGTCCGCAGTCGGATCAGGCGGCATTCGGCGCGACGGATGCGATGATCACGGCCGCAACGGGCCGTGAGGCGTGCGGCCGCTCAGTGGATGATCTCGTCTTCGAGCTCATCGATCACGTCGAGGTGAGGAACGTCGAGATCCCGTATCGCGCGGAGCGCCGTTTCAAGCGCCTTGTCCCCGTCCTGCCGTTCGGCGGCGCCGAGATGGCGGCGGATCTGCCGCAGCGCCCGCAGCACCCGCGCCCGGTCGAAACGCTGCCCTTCACAATGCTCACAGTAGTCCATGACCCGCTCAGCATCTCATACTCGGCACCGCGTTCCCTCGCCGGCCGCAAACGTCGCCGCATTTGCCGGTTCCGTGTGCCCTCGAGGCCGGGCAGAATCGAAACTCGTTGACTCGTCGCGACCTGATGTAGTACTCACCGACCCCAACTGTACGTGTGCGGTAGGCGCACATGTTCGAACGTGAGTGTTCACACCCTGTCGCGGCACAGCTGAGGAGTCAATGTATGGAGATCGCTACGACTGATGACATGCGCATGCACATGCTGGTGGCCTTCGGCCAGGGGACCGGATGCATGTTTGCGACGACCGAGGCACTCACGATGGCCTTCGCCAACAGCACAGGGCTGATGGATCGGGCGGCGGAGGACTGGCGACGATCGCAGTGGGCGTTTCTCCAGCTGGTGCGTCTGATCGGGCAGACCGCCGCGGTTCGCGCGGCGATGGACAACAGCCCCGAGATCCGGCCACAGGACATGAACCACGCGATGAACATGGTTCTTTCGCTCTGTCCCTGTTAACCGACTGTCCCGGACCCGCCGATGCGGCTCATGTTCGTTGCGGCTGCGCTGAAGATTGCCGTTGGCCTCGGGGTGTCGCCCTGGGCGGTGAGCGCCGACGCAACGCTGCCGCTGCCCGGGTGGTACTACATCCTCCTGCTGCTGATCTTCGGGGTCGGCGGCGCGATGCTGTTCCTGGGCGGCGGCAAAGACGCGCGAGCGCGCTGGCTCGGGCTGGTGTTCCTCTCCTTCGGCACACTCTTCACCGATCGGCTGCTCGGAGCCGCGATTCCAGCGCTGCCGGCGGCGGCCAGCGTTCCACTGTTGTTCGTCGCCCGCACGCACCTGATCGCCTTCCAGCCGCTGCTGTCCTGGCAGTTCGCCTGGCATTTCCCGCGCGTGCAGTCGGCTCTCGTGCCCCCGTGGCTCCCACCACTCATGGTTCGAGTCACAGCTGCCGCCGGCGCCGTCCTGCTCGTCGCCAACCTTGTCGCCCACGGCCTCGCGAGCCCGGTATCCACGGCTGTCGGCGCCCGCGTGACGCCCGAAGGGGAGACTGGTTTCTTCTGGCAGACGGTCACCGTCCTGCTGCTTCCCTCGCTCGCGCTTCTCGTGGCTAAACTGCGAGTCGCGCATCGAACCGCGCGGCGCAGGCTCGCCTGGGTCGTCGCGGGATTCGTAATCGGCACCCTGGCCATGGTGCTGCACGTCCTGCTCGCCTGGCTCATCCCGCGCTACGCCGCGTTTGCGAGCGAGCCCGGTCACGGACGGATCATCGGCATGTCACTCACCGCGTTTTCGCTTGTCATCCCCGCCACGACTGCATATGCCGTCGTCGTAGAACACGTCCTCGATGTTCGCTTCGTGATCCGGCGCGCCGTGCAATACGCGCTCGCGCGTTACACGGTTCTGGCGCTGATGGCAGCTCCGGTGATTGGACTGATCTCGGTCGGCCTCGGGAATTACACCAAACCGATTGGGGACATTCTTCGGGATTCGCCGGTCTTCACCGCGGCGTTCCTGGTCGCCGCCGGCATGCTCGCCTGGCGCCGCGCGCTGCTCGAGAGCATCGATCGCCGTTTCTTCCGGGAGCACTACGACGCGCGCCGCATCCTCGTGGAGCTGGTCGACAAGAGCCGAAAAGCCCAGACTACGCGCAACGTCATCACCCTCATCACCAGCGAGGTGGATCGCGCGCTGCATCTCGAGCGCATCTCGATGCTCGTGCGTCACTATGACAGTCTCGAGCTGCGCGATCCCGACGACCGCATTCGTGCGCTCGATGCCGCCGGTCCGCTCGCCGCGTTGATCGCCGGCTCGCACGCGCCGCTGACCGTCGACCTGTCCTCGGACAGCTCACCCCTCGCTCGCCTGCCCGATGCCGACCGCCAGTGGCTGGCCGATGCAAGCGCGCGGCTGGTGGTGCCGCTCCTCGGCGCACAGGACTCGATGATTGGCGTCATCGCGCTCGGCGAGAAGCGGAGCGAGCTCCCGTTCACGCAGGAAGACCGGGACCTGATGATGGCGGTGGCGGCTTCGGCCGCTCTGGCGCTCGAGCAGAAGCTGCAGAGCGAATCACCGCGCCCCGACGGTTTACGGACGCCGCCGGTCCACGGCGCGCGCCAGTGCGTCGCCTGCGGCCGCGTCCAGGAGACCGGACCGTCTGGCTGCGATACGTGTGGCAGCGCGGTACGTGAGGCGCTGCTCCCTGCCGTGCTCGCCGGGAAGTTCGAGCTCGAACGTCAGATTGGCGCCGGCGGCATGGGCGTGGTGTACCGCGCGCGTGATCTCACGCTCGACCGCCGGGTGGCCCTGAAGGTGCTGCCGCGCGTCGATGCCCACGCGGTGACACGGCTTCGGCGAGAGGCACGGGCGATGGCAATGATGCAGCACCCCAACCTTGCCGTCATTCATGCGATGGAGTCATGGGTGGGGCGCCGGTTCTGGTGCTCGAATACCTGCCCGGAGGGACGCTTGCCGATCGGATACGGCACGGGGTGATCCCGGTCGCTGAGACGATCACCCTGGGAGAGGTCCTGGGCGACGTGCTGCACCATGTTCACCGGGCTGGATTTCTGCATCGCGATATCAAGCCGAGCAACATCGGATTCACGGATGAAGGGACGGCAAAGCTGCTCGACTTCGGCCTGGTCCGGATGATGAACCGGCTGTCGGACCTGTCGACCGTGACGGACGGAACGGTGCGGCGCCGGGCGCAACCGGTCAGCGGCGTATCACGAGTCTCTTGACCGCCGAGACCGCCGTGCAGCACATCGTGGGCACTCCCGCTTACATGTCGCCTGAGGCTCTCGCCACAGGGTCAGTCGACCAGGGGCTGGACCTGTGGGGGCTTGCGCTCACGTTGTACGAAGCATTGACCGGCACCAACCCGTTCATCGCGCCGACGATCGATCAGACCGTGACTCGCGTCCTCCAGGCGGAGGTCCCGGACGCGCGGCACACGCGCCCGGATTGCCCACCCGCCCTCGCCGAATTCCTCGCTGGCGCGCTTGCGCTGGAACGCAGCCGGCGTCCACAGAGCGCATTGGAATTCTCCAGCAGCCTGCGTGCAATCGTCTGAGGTGTGCCGCTCTCGCAGGCTACGCGTCGGGCTTCGCCTTGAGCGACGCGTCGTTCTCCTTGATGAACGTCCGGATCTCGTCAGCCATGGAGAGCAGCTTCGTCCACTGCTCCTTGTAGAGTGTCACCGGGACCGGCCCAGTCCGTACACCGACACGCCGCCCTTCTCACTCACCTTGAGGCTGACGCTCCGTCCGCGCTGGCTCTTCAGCTGCGCGTTCTCGGCCTTGAGACGCTCGAGCTCGGCTCTCAGGTCTTCGTCTGACATCGTTACCTCTCCACTGCCATTGAATGCCCACGGCGCGACGGTGCCGCCGGAGCGTGGGTCGACACGACAGATGCGCCCAGAATACGCCCGCTACTTCCGTGCGTAGAGGCTGATTGGAAGGACCGCTGCAAAGCGCGTGAAGTCGGCGTCGGTCGTCAAGATCGGCAGCCGCCGCCGTTCTGCGGCCGCGCAGATCAGGAAATCGGTATTGGATCCCTGGACTCCGCGCGCCCGGCAGGTATTGAAGTGCTCCGCCGCCCGCTCGAAGTCGGCCGTCTCGAGGGGTTCGTCGGAGAATGGCCGAAGGTGATCGCGCAGCTGCTCGAATGCTTCGCGCGTACGAACGCCGCTCAGGAGTTCCTGGCGGACGACACCGAGCATCGCGACCCTTCCCTCGTCAATCAGCGACCGCAGTTCGTCAACTGCCGCGTTGGCCCGCTCGGTCCTGCGACGGAGCGCAAGCGACCAGACCGACGTATCCACCAGCACCTTCATCGCCGGCGACGCTGCGCCTGGTAGTCGTACTTGGGATCATAGTCGACCGTACCGAAGAGGGTCGCCACCCGCGCCTGCCGCCGCCGCGCAATGTACTCGCGCAGCGCCTCGGTCACCGCTTCCTTTTTGGTACGGGTTCCCCCAACCGCGACCGCCTCGTCGACGAGAGCCGGATCCAGGTCCAGGTTCGTTGCCATCCACACATCTTATCACACATTGCGATGTGTGGCTCTGGCGATCAGACCACCATCGCCCGGGCGGATCTCCAACTTCCGCCTGAAGGCGGAAGCTACCTGGAAGGCGGAACGCTGCCTGAAGGGCGGAAGCTCTCTGGAAGGCGGAGCGGCACTCTCGTGGATCTGACTTCCGCCTGAAGGCGGAAGCTAAGCGCTCTTACCTAGACCAACTCAGGTTCCCCGGCTGGCAGTTCCAGCCGGCGGATCGTCGGCAGTGACGGCACGAGCCCCTGCAGATCGCCATACATGCCGGAGATGTTGAACATCACCGACTCGATCTGTTTCGTGCGCTTCGACCATTGACGTTCGGCCGCGCGACGTTCCTGGTCGAGGTCCTCGCGCATCCGTTCGAAGGATTCGACGATCGCTTCGACGCGCTGGCGGAACTCGATGCCGGACAGATAGCGGTGAAGGAGCTCGAGCTTCTCGCCTTTGTTCAGCGCCGCGCTCCGTGCCTGCGCTACCTGCAACAGGTTGGAACGAAGCAGCGCCGCGACCGGGCCGGCGCAGGTGAAGTCGGTCACCAGCACGCCGTCCATCAGGGTGAAGCGGCAGCAGCCTTTAGGGAGCGCTGCCGTCACCAGCACTGACACGTCAGCGCGCAAAGCGCGCTGGTCCGCCTTCAGCTTTTCGATCCAGCTGTCGCTCCAGTTCTTCGCGTTCTTGCACTCCCACAGGATGGCGCCAGCCCTCCCGCCGCGGGAGTCGGCGACCACCTGGTGGATGTCCGCGCCGCGGATTCCCTGCGCGACGGGACTGATGTCGTCGCACGGGAACAGCGTCCGCAGCATCAGCTCGATCGTGTCCTCCCCCGCTTCGCCCTGCAGCTGTTGCGAGCCCTGCTCGGCTTTCCGCTTGAGGTCTTCGATCTGCCGTCGCATCTCCAGCAGTTGTCGTTCTTTTTCGGCGTCCTTCAGGCGATGCTGGTCGGTGAGGCGCTTCTGAGCCTCCGCAACGAGCTGTGCGCGCTCTTCCGCGAGCTTGCGTTCGACCGTCAGCTCCAGGTCCTCCCTCGATCGCTCGAGCTCACGTTCCCGCTTCCTGATCGCGAGTTCGAGCTTCCGCCTCTCCTCCAGTTCTCTTGACTGGTCGATCAGCTGTTCCTTCAGCTCGGACAGTTCCTGGCTGGCTTTTTTCTCTGCCGCCCTCGCCGCGTCGGTCGCGGCGCTTGCCAGGCCTGCCTTCATCCGCTCGGCGAAGTCGGATTGCAGCTCACGCTCGCGCTTCTGGAGCGCTTCCTCGTACTGCTCCTTGACGGTGCTCTCGATTTCCGCCCGCAGCGCGCGGGTCAGGGGGATTTTCTTGCCGCAGGAAGGACAGGAGATCGCTTGTTCGGCCATGGCACCTCGCTTCTGGAGCGAGTGTATGGAGAGGCCGTGACAGGGCTGGTCATACGCGTTGCTTTCGCCCCGACAGGGTCAAGATGAGCACCAGGGTGGACCACAGACGCTCAAGGATTGTGGATGCCCGCTCCCCGCGAACGAGCCGAACAAGGAGGTAAGAGCGTCAATTCGGCCTGACGCGAATGCTGTCCTCCTCGCCCGCGGTCGCCGGTCGCAGCGTGATGACCGTGACTTCTGGCAATGCGCCGATGCGCAGCGGCAGTCCCCAGTAATTGGAACCGGGGCTGATGTAGAGCAGCGAGCGTCCACTCCGGTACGCGCCCATTGCGAGGTCGAGGAAGGCTGACGCGAGGCTCCAGCCAAGTGCCGGGATCGAGAACTGCCCGTAGTGTGTGTGCCCGCTGAGTGTGAGACGCACGCCGCGATCCGCCAGCTGCGGCCAGAGCGCGGGATTGTGCGCAAGCGCGATCGTGAACGCGCCCGCGGGGATACGCGAGAGCGTGCGCGTGATGTCCGGCGCCGCCTCACCGCCTGCGCCCGGCGGCCGTCCGGTTCCCGCGGGGTCTCCCGTGCCGGCGATCCAGAAGCGCTCGCCGCGTCGGGTGAGAGGCCGCGACTCGTTGACGAGGACCGTCACGCCCATCCGTTCGAGCCCCTCACGAACCTGGGCCCAGCCCGCGTAAACGTCGTGATTCCCGGGGATCGCGAAGACGCCAAGCGGCGCGGACAGTGTGGAGAACGCGCCGGCAAAGTGCTCGATGTCCGGAGCGTAGTCGTCCACCTGATCGCCGGTGATCGCGATCACCTCCGGGCGTGCGTCGTCCACCAGTTGAAGTACGCGTCTCAGAAACGCACGTGATGTGTGTGGACCCACGTGGAGGTCGGATACCTGCGCGATGCGCAGGCCGTCCAGGCCGCGCGGCAACCCGCTGAGGCGCGCCTCGATGTTCACCGTCCGCAGCCGCCGCGAGCCTGCATATCCCACGAGCGCACCCGCCGCGATCGCGCCTCCGACGATCATCGGCGCGATTTGGCCAGCCCGCCGCGCCGCGCCGAACGGCGCCCCGACGATGAAGGCGATCACGCCGGCGGTTGCCATCAGCGGAACCGCCAGCTGCACGTACCAGAAGGGTCGGAATACGAACAGCCGGATCGCTGCGGACGGATACGCGCCCGCGAAAGCACGTCCGAGGACGAGCAGCGGGACAGCGACGAGCGTGATGGCCGCGAGCACGATGGTCAGCCAGTGCCCCGGCAGCGCTGGGGAGACCAGTGCACCCAGCAGCACCCACCATGCGGCGTTCCATGTCGCGATCACCCGCAGCACACGATTGACCCACGAACTCTGCTGCTCTGTCGCCGCCTGAGGTGCTGGGGCCGCGAGGGTGGATGGATTTGGTGCGGACATCAGGTGTGACGATGCAAGGGCGGCGCGTGCGGGTGCCGGTCGGGCGTGAACGCTCTTGCGGGCGGTGATGACAATACGGGGACCAGTTAGGTTCGAGCTTGTGGGTCATGCAGTCGTCTCCCAGCGCCGTCCGATGAAACGGCTGTAAGGCTCTTCTCACCTGCGAACCGTGCGTCCTTAGTCCAGTCACCAGTAGCCAGTCACCAGTATAGCACCAGTCATATCCCGGGATCAGACTGGAACTGGAAACTGTAGCTGGGGGAATCTGGGTGCAGCGGAGGGTTCGATGCTGTCGATGCTGATTGGAGGAGACGCTCGTGCTTGAGATGTCTCGGATAGCGCAAGACACGTCGGCGCCGCCATCGAGGAAGGCGAGAAATAGGTCCTGCAGTATCCTCGAGCAGAGTGAAGTCACCCGAGGTCATCTTCTGATGGTCGAGGGGACGCATCCTTTCCCCCGGGCTCCCACTCGGCGTATACAGCCCCGCTCGTCCTCGTCGCTTCAGGCCAGGGCGGTGCAACCCATCCGGAATATTCGCGCGCAGGTGGGCAATTCTGTCGATTGCCTCGGCTCCGGTCATCCCGGATTCCACGAGCCAGCAGCCTACGACCGTTCCCGTCCGGCCAGCGCCTCCCCAGCAGTGCACGTAGACTGGCCGGCCTGCAGCGGTTTCGTCGCGGTGGTCGCCAGGATACGCGTCATCAGCGGCCGGTCGTCAGGCACGCTCCTGTCGCGAACGGGAACGAAACACGCTTCGTCTCCACTCCGCGCCCGGCCGAGAGGGTTCGCAGGACGCCGTCATACTTCGCAAGTGGTTCGGTTCGTTCGGCTTGATCGATGCTGCGGATACCTGCATCGAGGAACTTCGTCAGCTTGTCGATCGCCAGTGCCTCGTCGACTGCGCCGGGGTACCTGCCGGCGAGCAGCACGATCCATCAGCCAAGGCAGTTGTATGTACGCCTGGGTCTCAGTCGCCGAGGGTTTAGCGCTGCCAGAACTCGAGACGTCCTATTGCGGAGCCACCGGAATGAGTGAGTCCGTACTCGCGGGATACTCCGACTCGAGTGACCTCGTCGACGTCGCGCGTACGCGGCGACCGGGTCCGGCGATGCTGCATCGCACCAGGCGGGCGGGACTGCCGCGGCGTCCGGCAACAATTGCGAGCTGACCGAAGCGTCGACCCATCGTGACCGCTTCGTGTGCGTGGCATTCCAAGAACTAGAAAAGTTTCCTCGGCGGGCCACTCAGGGTCCTTGCCCACTCCTTTCCCACGCAGCAATGTATATCCGTAGCGGTGAGTTGATTCTCGAGTTCGCGCTGCCTCGTGTCGTTTGCGTTGCGCGGGAGGGAGACAGAGCCGGGGTTCCACGCGGGTCAAGAACGCCCACTGATCCGCACCATGGCGCCGCAAGAGTGCATCCAGCTTCGAACTTCTGGATGTCGCCTTGGAGCAGACCCGCCGGCCACCGTCATCTACGCAGAGTGTTGCTTCATAGGCCTGCCAACATTCGAAGTCCGTGGACGTTGCCCTCAGCACAATGTGCCGTAACGCGAGGCAGTCGTGGCGGTTGTATTCCAGCAGCGTGTGCCAGTCGCGCTTCGTTTCCTTTGTCGTCCGGCGGTACCGGCCCTTGGTGGACTCGAGCTGCCGAAGCGTGTGCCGGATCCAGTCCGCCGGTGCGGCATCCCGCAGCCGGGCAGCGTCGGGGTATCCGGCGAGATCGGCATACTTGTCGAGCGTGTGCCTCGGCGCGAAGCGGTCCTCCCGCTCCATCGCAACTTTCGGGTGGAGCCTGGCTCTCCAAGGTCGTGCGATCTGCAGCGCGTTCACATACCGGGCGTTGATGTCAGCCTTGAGTGCTGGACTGGCCTCGATCAGCCGGTCCCGATCGAACAAGCTCCACCCCACGATGCGCCGGTTTTCGGCGTTCGCCCTATCGACGACCTCTCCGGCGGCGACGAACGCGGTTGCAACCTGCAACGTCGTGCTCGCCACTCGCGCAGGTGCCAGGCGGTCGTCCGTGATGATCTGTTCGAAATGCTCGTCCCGGAATCCTACGAGAACCCCGAGCAGGGCGGGGTGTGGAGGCTTGGTTGCGAGGCATTCGAAGTCAACGTAGATAGCGTCTTGCGCCTCGGCGAATGTCATGGATTCTTTGACTAGCTTCTCCGATCGTTGCTGAAGGTTTACGGGCCTGAGAGGAACTCGCCGTAGGGTGGGATCGACCACAACGGAAGGATTACTGGGCGGCCAGCACCTTAGCACAGGTGCTTCACGGCGGATGCGGCTAGTGCGAAATGGCCCGCTGCGACGTGCAGAGGCACGCCGCGCCGAAGTTCCGGCACAAGCGAGACGAAGCGTCAGGCGGGGGATTCCGGATTCCGGACTCGGATCCGGGGGCCGCTATCCGCCCTCCGCGACGTGCGGTGCAAACGCGTCGCACTTGATCGTGCCGGTGATTGCCGCGCCATCGGCGGTCTTCGCGTCCACGGTGAACACGCCACCTTTACCTGCAGGTGTCAGTGTGACCTTGCCGGAACCAGCGACTGTCCCACCGCGCACGGTACTCACGTTTGTGGAGGACCGCCCTGAAGTGATGGAGAGCGACACCATGTCGCCCGAACCGTCCTTCGGCCGCCAGAGTGACAGATTCAGTGAACCCGTTTCAGCCGACTGCCGCGCGGTCCAGAGCTCCGCCATCACCTGGTAAATCGATGCCACCGGTGCATGGGTGCACGTGCCGGGCGCTGACGCATCGAACCGCTTCCCGCCCACGCTCAAGGACACCTGCACGGGCGTTTGCGACTCGCCGGGCGTGCCGGACGCGGTCCGTTGTGCTTCCGCGGCCGTCGAAGTCCACGCCCCTCCGACAATGCCAAGGACACATCCGAAAATCAACACCCGCGTACTGTGCGACATAGTTAGCCCCCTCCAGTGAAAGGGAAAAATACTGCCGGGCGCTCTGGGCGGTCAACCAGCTCGTGCGCTTGCGAAGCGTCGATGCTGACGTGTGGCGGCTTCACTCCGTCTACGGCACGACCGGCGCCTTCACCCATCCAATCTGCTGATACATCGACAGAAAATCGAAGCAGTTCCAACCCTCGATCAGCTGGTCGTCCTTTATCCGGAACATCGTCATGCCGTAGAAGTCGACGCCGTTGCCGCTCGGAGCACCGCCGAAGGTATGACCGACGTGCTTTCCGACGACGTGACAGAGAGCGGCGCAGGTGTCGCCCTCGACGACCGTCCGCTCGACGTCAATTTGGAGATCCCCGAGCGCCGTGTGGAACGTGCGGAACAAACCCTTGAACCCCTCCCGACCCCGGATCGGCTCACCCGCCAGACCGTGGGCAACGGCGTCGGGATGCATCAGACGGTCGATGGCGGATTCGTTCCGCTCGTTCCAGACCTCTTTGAACCACCGCCGGGCAACTGCGTCGGGCGTCATGATCGTGTCACCCCTTCTCCTGCAGCGAAAATGCTGCGCGCGAATCGTAAGCGGAGACGACTCGGCGGGGCAAAACTATTTCCGCCCATGATAGACAAAGGGGCCAAAGTGCCAAAGTACCAAGGTGCCAAACGTGCCAGGGTGCCAAACGTGCCAGGGGTGCCAAAGTGCCGAGGGTGCCAAAGTGCCAAGGTGCCAGGGTGCCGAGGTGCCAGGGTGCCAAAGTGCCAAACGTGCAGGGTGCCACGGTGCAAGGTGCCAAAGTGCCCGCCTCCGCCCGCGAGAGGAACGCGCGCAGGCTATGGCGAGGCAGGAACGATCATCGATCGTCCGCTGAGCCGTGGCGCGTTTGGTATCTCACCAGAGGGCTGGAAAGTTCCGCCCTGTGTTTGCAAGGGTCAGCCGATGGCGCGAGGTTCGCATAGACACTTGATAGGAACGAAATAGACCGAAGGACGCCCGGCAGCCTCGTACAGAACGGCGGGACCGCGGGACGGCAGGAGGCTCGCGTGCTGAACCAGGACGGCATCACCGACAACATCCGCGCACAGGAAGAAGAATACTTTCGCAGGAAGGACCGCGAGCTGATCGAGAACCTCCGGCGAGCGGACGCCGCAGCCAGAAAGCGCCTGGCGCTCGCGGAGGAGACCGGCATTCAGGACCCGGCCCTGCTCAGCGAGCTCGCCCACCTCGGCTTCACGCCTGAAACGATTCCGCTGATTCTGCTCGTCCCGATCCTCCGGGTCGCCTGGGCCAAGGCCGGCGTCAGCACCCCGGAACGGCGCCTGATCGTGAACTTCGCCCGCTCGCGCGGCATCGGCGCCGGCAGCGCGGCGGACCGCAAGCTGAAAGAGTGGCTGGATACGAAGCCCTCCGAGGACACCTTCCACAAGGCCATGCGCCTCATCTGCGCGATGATCGATGCGCCCGAACACCGGGTCAACGTCGACGCCCATGAGCTGCTCGATTACTGCGAGAAGATCGCACATGCATCGGGCGGGATCTTCGGGATTGGTGCGGTGTCACAGGAGGAGCGCGAGGCAGTGAGAGAGATCGCGGAGAGGCTGAAGCACAAGCGGTAGTCCGGGTCAGGCAGTGCAGTTCCGGCTTCCAGGCCGGGCGCGGTAACCGGAAGTCTTCCGGCTAAAGCCGGAAGCTACGTACGGTCGAGCCCGGACATGAAGCGCCGAGTCCGCAGCCCAGTCCCGGTTCCGAGCCCCTGATCCCGAGTCCCGATCCCGATCCCCGATCCCGAGTCCCCAGTCCCGAATCCCGAGTCCCTGATCCCGAGTCCCGCGAAGGCGAGCCAGCGAAGCCAGCCGAGCCCTCAGACGTAAGACAGCCACCAATCCCGCCGGCGCGCCTTCACGCCGGCAAACCAGACGCACAGCGGATAGATCAGGATCAACCCCAGGATCCAGAGCGCGTACACCGGTCCCGAGCCCAAACCCAAACCCGGGCGGAGGCGGCGGACCGATGACAATGTTGCTGTACAAAAAGTCACTCGGCTGCCCCGCCAGCTTCACCGCGACGATCGCGAGCGTGTGCGACACGAACCACTGCAGGCAGTAGAAGAACAGCGGCACCCGTCCGAACGTGATGAACACCCGCGCGACGACGCCACGCGCGCCGCGGTCGAACAGGCCTAAAAACAGGAGCGCCGGCCCGAGCGTCATCAGCAGGTAAAGCAGCGACGGCGGATACTTCGAGACGGCAAGAAACGAGAGCGCGCTCATCACCAACGTCGCCTGCGCCGACCACTTCGACGGATCACCGTAGACGTTGCTGCCGCGGAGGACGAGGAAGCCAAGAATCAGCGCGGCTCCAAGCTGCAGGAGCGCGCGCCGGCGCGCCGGCTCCGCTCGCTCATAGAGCGATCCCACCGTGTACCCGGCCCACATCACCGCGATCCACGGAATCAGCGGATACAGGACGACCACGACCGGGCCGGTGCCGCCGAAGGGAAAGATCACTCCACGCTCATGGAGGATCTTCCACACTGATGCGCCGAAGCCTGGAATTGGTGTCCCGGGACCTGCAAACGTCGTGACCTGGATGCCGTCGAGCGTGTTGTGCAGCGCGATCGTTGCCACGCTCAGGAGAACGATTGCCCGGAGCGGCAGATGGATGACCGCGGCGAGCACGACCAGGCTCCAGCCGATCGCCCAGATCACCTGCAGCATCGACAGCATCGTCGTGACATCGGCGTTGAAGAAAAGCAGGAACCGGAAGAAGAAGAGCTCCAGCGCGATGAACCAGAGGCCGCGCGTCAACAGCAGCTTCGACAGTTCGCCGAGCGGCTTTCCGCGCATCTTCTGGAAGTACGACGCCGGTCCCGGCGAGAAAGACAAAGATCGGCGCACAGAAATGCGTGATCCAGCGCGTGAAGAACAGGATCGGATACGTCCGCGTGACGTCGGTCGGATCGAACACGAACGCGTCCCGATGGACGAAGTCGCGCGTGTGGTCGAGCATCATGATGACCATGATGACGCCGCGCAGAAGATCGACCGAGTCGATGCGACGCGACCCGGTTACCGGGATTCGAACGCTCGCGCCGGAGGACGCCGGCGTCGAGGCCAGGCACCGGGCCCAGGCCGCGTTCACCCAGATTCGGAGTGGCCATGTGGGCGGCATCTTACGCCCAACCGCGGTGACTCGATGGCCGGCGCAACTGTTCGAACGCCGGGCGAACGTGAACGAAGGGCGGGTCACGTGACCGTTCGATCGGAGCTGCATGCAACGCCGTGCACCCTGCAGTACGAGCGGCGCATTTCGTCGGAACGGAGTTGCCGCCGCGGATTCATTTAGTCTTCGAGCGGCGGACCTAAAACGTCCCGGGGTGTTCCAAACTGGAACGATCAGACCTGCGGCCGGAGGCAACCGCGCTCCTCGCCACATCGCTAAATTCTGGCAGTCTCAGACGGCTTACATCGCTGGCTCAGCCGCGGCACTGCCATTGCTCAGCAGTGCCCCGCGTGTCTCCAGAACAGGTCGACGAACCGGCGGCGGGCAGCACGGGCACACGCCTGGCGGTGTGGCTCGGGATCGCCATCGTCGGATCGATCGCCGGAGTCGCACTCCTGCGGCGCCCGCTCGAGCAGGCGATCGTCGCCTCGTCCCCCTCCGTCGTCGCCACAATCGCCAGTGCAGTCATCGTCCTGATTGCGGTGGCGGGCGTCGCCTTCATTCAGGCACGACGCGTCCACGACAAGTCGCAAAGACGGAGAATTGCGAACGCTGCGCGAGACGACGCTTCTGCTGCAGGATCGTGCCGGGGAGCTCGAAGTCCTCATGCGGCTCGCGCGAGTCGCTTGCGCAGGCGCTCGATCCGGAGTCGCTGAAGAAGGTCATCATCGACCACCTTCAGCCGCTCGTGCCCGGTCACGACCTCTGGCTCTCGACCAAAGAAAGTGGATGGGAGCCGATGATTGGGTCGCGGCGTCTGCAGCGGCGCCCCGGCGGCGCCGGCCCGCGCGAGGCGACGTGGCACACGTTTCCACTCATCTCGCAGCAGAAACTCGTCGGCGTCCTCGGCGTGCGCCACGACAACCTGCCGCTCACCGACGACCAGCGGGAAATTCTCCACGCCGCGGCTGCGCTGCTGACGGTCGCGGTCAAGAACGTGCAGCTGTTCCGAAAGGTTCGCGATCTCGCCGTCGTCGAACCGCTGACCGGGTGCGTCACGCGCCATCACGGCATCGAGCGGCTTGGCGCCGAACTGCGTCGCGCGCAGCGCTCGCACATGCCGCTGTCAATCGTGATGCTCGATCTCGATCACTTCAAGTCGGTCAACGACAGGCAGGGGCATCTCTGCGGCGACCAGGTGCTCGTTGGCGTCGGCCGGATCCTGCGCGAGACACTCCGCGTCAGCGACGAACGCTGCCGCTACGGCGGCGAGGAGTTCCTCCTCGTCCTTCCGGACACCACGGCCGAAGGTGCAGCGCGCGTTGCCGAAAACCTTCGCGCACGCTTCGCGGCAACCCCCGTCCTCTGCGCGCGCGGCTCGGTCAAGTTCACCGCCAGCCTCGGCGTCGCACAGGCGCTGCCCGGCGAAGCTGACGTCAACGCCGTCCTCGGACGCGCCGACGCCGCTCTTTACGCGGCAAAGGCGGCGGGCCGCAACCGCGTGTGCTCGCACACCGCCATGGATCCCGCAGTGACGATGCGTGCGGACCCGACGGATGGAGTCCGGGTGCTGGAGCGACGCGACGCGCGACGGCCGGACCGGCGCCAGGCCGTCAACCGGGGACGCCGGGCGACCGACTGGCAGCAGACTCATTGAACGCGAACACGATTCGCGGGTGAGACGACGAGTTCACCACAGCGGGGGGATGCACGATGGCAACAACACGCGTGATGGTCGTCGAAGACGACGTGAATACGCTCAGCGGGTACCTGGAATTCCTGACCGCGGCGGGATTCGAGACCCGCGGCGTGTCGGACGGCGCCGAAGCGCTGACGCCAGGCTCTCGAGAATCCGCCGGCGGTCATCGTGACCGACATTTCCCTGCCGGGCCTGAACGGCTTCGCGCTGTCCGCCGCGCTGCACCAGGATGCGCGGACCCGCGACCTGCCGGTCATCGGCCTGACCGGACAATGGGATGTCGACATCAGGGCCAGGGCAAAGGCGTGCGGGATGCACGCGGTGCTGGTGAAGCCATGCATGCCGGCCCATCTCGTCGGTGAGTTGAATCGCGTGATGCGGTAAGCGAGCGTTCGGTTTCGTTCCACGGTAAACTTCCGTCTCGGGATGGAACGCACGGCCAGATTTCCGGTGAGCGTCGAGCCACGGGGGCCGCAAAGCGGCCGTGCACGGTGCGCGCCGCGTGCCGGCCTCTCTCGCCCTTCACCGACCATGACAACTCTTTTTACGGGTCAGACCTCGATGCCGAATAAGCGACACGCGCCAGCCGTCCGTACTGCAGGTGGAGGATCACGAACCGACGCAGCATCTCCGATCGGAAATCCTGCGGCGCGCGGGATGTCGCGTATCGAGCGTCAGCACGGTGCGTGAAGCGACCGAGTCGGCCGCCAGCAAGCGTCCCGACGTGATTCTCTGCGACGTCAAGCTGCCGGATGGGAACGGCTTCCAGATCTGCCGCGAAATGCGGACCCTCCAGCCCGGGCTCCCGATCATCCTGATTTCAGCGGTGTACCGGGACGAATTTGCGAAGCAGGCTGCTGTCTTCGGGGGGGCGTGTGAGTACCTGGTGGAGCCGGTGTCGCCGGCGGATCTGATCGCGGCGGTGATGCGGCAGGTGCCCTCCTGAAGCGGACGACCGTTTAAAGATTCCTCAGTCGCGGCCGGGTCCCACCACCCTGCGCCGTCAGGCTCCTCTGGAGCTCTGGGCGTCTGATCGTTTCCTCGCGGTAGCACGATCACCGGCGATTCGCGCGTGCATCGCGGCACGTTCACATGATCCGGGACGTACTGCGCAATAGCGTGAAGGATCGCTAGCGAAAACCTGCAGGTCGAAGCCAGGATTCTGCAAGACTCCACTGATGAGGTGGAGGGAGAAGACTTTCGGTTTCCAGTTTTCCAGTCACCAGTCTCCGTTTTCAGTTTTTCCACTCTGGTTTGCGCGTCTTGGCAGGGCGGGAACTGAGAGCTGACGGCTGACAGCTGAAAGCCGTGAGCTGAACTGTGCTATAATCCTCGCCTCCCCACAACTACACCGCTGAAGTTTGCGTGCGGCCGCAGGTTCATCGAACTGGAGAGCCGTTGCAGGCTCTCATCTGCCCGGATCCGTGGGGGAACGTCAATGAACGCATATGTCCATCGGATTGTGCTCGCGGCTGCGGCGGCGACTACGCTCGCCGGGGCCTCGCTCATCGCCCAGTCGCCGGGGCACAAGCCGCAAACGACATTCCGCAGCTCGGTCGATCTCGTCAGCATCCAGGCGTCGGTCAAGGATCGGCGCGGCCGGCCGGTAAAGGGACTGACGACGGCCGACTTCGAAGTCCGAGACAACGGACTCCCGCGGCCGATCCTCTCGATGCGATCCGACCAGACCTCCGCCGTCAGCCTCGCGATCCTCGTGGACATGAGCGGCAGCATGCGCGTCGGCCCGAAGATGGCCATCGCCCGCCAGGCCTTCGACATCATCGTCGGCCAGTTGCGCCAGGGGGAAGACGAAGTCGCGGTCTTCACGTTCGACTCGACGCTTCACGAGCGTCATTCGTTCACCAGCAACTTCGCCGATCTCGGCGGCGCGCTCGACGACCTGCGACCGTTCGGCAGCACGTCGCTGTATGACGCCACGGCCGCGACGGCCCGTCGCCTCTCCGAACGCCCGGCGAGCCACAAGGCGATCGTCATCCTCACGGACGGCATCGATACCAGCAGCGCGATGAGCTCGTCCGAAGTCTCGGGCGTCGCAAGCTCGATCGACGTCCCGGTCTACGTCGTCGCGACTGTGCCGGCGATCGACGAAGTCCAAATCCTCGAGGCGGCGACGCACTCGACCGCGAGTGACGGCGCCGACCTGCGCGATCTCGCGGACTGGACCGGCGGTCAACTGCTGTTTGCCCACAACGCCATCGACAACGTGGCGGTCGCGTCGAACATGCTCGAGGAACTACGCCAGCGATACGTCCTGGCGATCGAGGCCGCGGGAGATCACGAGTGGCGAAGACTCGAGGTCCGCGTAAGGAAGGCGTCCGCCGTCGTCAAGGCGCGCAGCGGCTACTTCGGAGGGTGAACTGGACACCTGACGAGTGATAGCTGAATGCTGATAGCTGACGGCTGAACGCTGATAGTGTCTGCTCCGGCGCTCACCCTTTCGAGCCCACGATCATCGCGGCGCCAGCGACCATCACGGCGGCACCCAGAAGCCGCCGGCGTATGTGCTGCTCCTGGAAGTACCTGTAGCCAAGGAACACGCTGATAAGGGCGGAGAGTTGAAAGAGCGCGAGTGACGGACCGACCTGCAGCCGCCCGAAGGTGAAGAGTGTCGTCAACTGCATGATTCCCGTCGTCAGCGCGAGCCAGAGATAGGTGCGCCAGTGCGTGTGGAGCAATGCACTCTGCTGCGCGAAGTCCCGCCCTCAGCAGCATGGCGATCGCGACCGCCGCGATCGGCAAACCGAGTACAGACCAGAACACGAACGCGGTCAGCGGCGACGAGACGATCAGTGCCCGCTTCAGGAACACTGCTTCGGTCGCGGATAGCGCGAGCGCCGCGAACCGGAATCGAACTCCGGGATCCCTGGTCCAACGCGGCATCCGACGGGCTTCAGTCTGCAGCCCCACTTCTCCACTCGCGCTGGTCGCGAAGACGATCACGCTCCCAGCCAGGATCAGAACCATTCCGGCGAGCCCGAGCGATGTCGGCACTTCGCCGAGCAGAAAAATCCCCAGCACGAGGCTGACGAATGACTTGTATGCGTTGATCGGGCCGAGCATCGACAGGTCGCCAGATCGCAGCGCATACACGAGGAGAACGTTTCCGCTGACCGCCAGCGCCGCCGCGACGATGATGTTCGCCCAGAACGCCGCGCCGGCGCTGTCGTCCAGGGCACGAGCAGGAGGCACGGAATGGTAAGCAGCGCGTGCGTCGCGCCGATGACGAACAGCGGGTCTGCGGACTGCGATGCAAGTCGTTTCTGAAAAACGTTCGAGACGGGATTGGCAATGATGCGGGCGGCGATTACGAGGGAGGTGACGTCACTATCGGCATCAGACTTCGGCTGTCGCTTCCGGCTCCGATCGCAGCAAGTAGCGCCGATTGCAGTTACCAGTTTCCAGTTGCCAGATTTTGATTCTGACGCCGCAAGCGTCCAGTGGAGCCTCCCGTCCCGAGCAGTAAAGTCCTCGAATCCCGAGTCCCGAATCCCGAGTCCCGACCTTGCCCCACGGTCTTCATCTTGCACCGACGACGGGCCATGCTGAAGCGTTATTTGCGGCGTTTGGCGGGAAGGACAAGGAGCGACGGGACCAGACCAGGGCGCTGGCGGACGATCTTCCTCCGGCGGCGCATCCGCCGGTCCGCACCGACGAACCCAGACCTCTTGACGACATGTCGGTTCCGCCGCTGACCGACCCGAACGAAACCAAAGGGCGGCTGACGACGCTGTCAGTGCGTTTCCGGCTTGCTGATGGCGGACGACCGACCGAGTTTCTGGTCGATCAGATCGAGCAGCGACGCGGCCGTCACCGGCTTCACGAGGTACTCTGCGCCGAACGCCCTCGCGTCCGCCTGCAGCACCGCGTCGTCAAACCGCTGACGACGATCGTCGGGATGTGGAGATCGCCGGTGACTATCAGTTGCAGGCCGTTGAACGCACCGAGGCGCACATCGGCAATGAGTAGATCCGGCGAGTCTTCGCGCAGCGCGCGCCGGCCCTCGTCGAACGTGCTCGCCAGGAGCACTTCGTGCCCGCTGCGTTCGAGTAGATCCTTGGTCACCGTCAGGTAACCGATGTCGTCGTCGACGACGAGAATTCGTGCAGGCATGTGCGTGCGGCGGGTTGCAAATTTGTAACCAGCAAAGATCTGCAAAATCTGGCCTGAAATTTGGACGTCCGCAAAGAAAGTTTACTTGACATCCGACTTATTGTTGCGGCAGCGCCAATTGTCTACGCACCGAAAGCAATTTCCGGGGACCTACGTCCCAGGAATTTTTCACTTAGCGGTCGGCGAGCGACGAGATAGAACCGGCGCGTCGCCGCCGGGGTCTAATTGACCATGCCTCGGATTCTCCGCGGTCTGTCCAGCAAAGTGCTCCCTTGCGGATGCCTTCTCGGCATTTACGAAACCTACGAAGGATCCGTCATCGGACTCGTTGATCTGAAGAGTGCCAGGTGTGCGGATCGGACACACGACGGCGGGACCGTCATTCCCGCGAGTCGGATTCAACAACGGTGGCGATTCAGGGGCCGAACAAAACGGCTGACGCACACGGAGTGGTCGCGTACGCAGGATCAGTTCCGGTAACATGGGCGACGCGCAGGAACGCGAGGCCCCACATCGCATGAGATTCTGGTTTCAGAGGAAGAAGTCGGAGACAGCGATCGAGCAGCCGCGACCGACGTGTCACGGTTGCCAGTCGAACGAGACGGAGATGGTCGTGCCCGTGAGCCCCGAAGTACTCAGCTATCGCTGCACGCGGTGCGGACGCCAATGGTCCGTCCGCGCTCCGACAGCAACAACCACCGATCCGACGCTGTGATGATCGCTGATTTCGAGGCGGGATCTCGGTCTACTTCGTTCGTTTGACGCGGGCTCGAGTACTCGCCTGAAGCTGGACGAGCAGGATCTCAGGTTCGACGGGCTTCTCGAGCAGCAGATCGCAGGCGGCCTCGAACTCACCGAACGCCGGGTGAGTACGGCCATGAGCGGTGACGCCAATCACGGTCAGGTCGGAAGTGCGAGGGTCCGACCGCAGGCGCTGGACGGCACTCAGCCCATCCATGACCGGCATGCTCAGGTCCATCAGGACGACTCGCGGCTTCTTGTCGAATGCCGCTTCGGTCGCCATCCGTCCGTTCGCGGCCTCCCGCACGTCAAATCCCCACATGCTGAGCCAGAGCCGCCACATCGTACGCAGGTCCGCGTAGTCGTCGACGACGAGCACACTTTGCGGTCGCGGTTCGAGCCGACGGTCCTGCGCGGGCATTGCGGCTGCACTGCTGCAAGAAGCACGACGTGAGCTGGAAACGAGCGAAAATGCTGGGGTGTTTGACCAAATCAGCACGCGCGGACTCGCGATCGCAGGGCAAGTGTCACCCTGTCTACCACAGGGAGCATTCGACTGCCGCTTCTGGTCGAGCTCGATCGATCGCTCGGAGCTCACTCGCGGGTGTTGCTCTTCCGTCGGAACCACCATGCCACCAGGAACACCGGAACGCCAGGGAAGAGCCGGCGCTCGCCGGCTGCGCATGGACCGGTGCCGGTCGGTAAGGCCGCGGCGCCGTGAGTCGGCTTGGCTGCGCGCGGACCTTTGCGACCGGCTCGTCGGGCTTCTTCGAATGCTCTCGCGGCGCGCGCACCGAGCTTCTTTCTCTGACCCGGCACCTTCTCGCCCGGATCCTTGCCGTAAGGCGAGGCGTGCTCGATCTCGGCATTCATTTCGGCGCCGACGAGGATCGCGAGACCCGAGATGTAGAACCACAGCATCAAGACGATGATGCCGCCGAGCGAGCCGTACGTCTCGTTGTAGTTGGCGAAGTTCGCGACATAGAACTTGAACGCGAGCGAGGCGACCAGCCACAGCATGGTCGCGAGCACGGCGCCGGGACTCACCCACGTCCAGTCCTGATCCGCGTCGGGACGCGAAATAGTTCAGCACCGCGAGCGCGGTCGCGACGAGTGCGAACACGATCGGCCACTGAAGGATCTTCCACGTCCACTCGAAGACACTGCCGAGACCGGTCCTGGGCAGCGAGCCAGTCGGCAATCGTCGGGCCGACGAGGACGAGGCCCATCGCGACGAGGACGAACGCGGCCAGGCCGATGGTCAGGAGGATCGCTGTGAGCCGCACCTTCCACCACGGACGCGCCTCGTCGATGTCGTACGCGCGGTTCAGCGCGTCGGTGATCGCGACCACCGCGGCCGAACTGCTCCACAGCGCCATCGCGAAACCGAATGTCAGCAGGCCGCCGTGCTGGCCCTGGGTGATGCTGTTCAGCTGATCGCGCACCAGCTGCGTCATCTCTCCAGGCGCGAACCGTCGCCATGCTGTTCATCAACTGATCGATCGCCTGTGCCGGAAGGAAGCTCGTGAGCGCGATCAGGAAGACGAGTGCGGGCACGAGTGCGAGCAGCAGGTAGTACGCGAGCTGGGCCGCGAGCCCGAGGCAGTTGTCAGCGTTGAACTCGTTCCACGTGCGCTTCAGCAGCTCGCCCCATGAAATCGGAATCGCGAAGGTCTTCAACATGCGCCGGAGAGAGTGCAACGTCGACGCCAGTTTTAACGCGGAGCGTGAGCGTGCACGCGGAACATACAATGCCGCGAACGCGCACGTCGACCTGAACACCACGTGGGATCGGCAGCATGCTTGCACTTCGAGGATTGCGCACCCTGCGCATACCACTGGAGGCAATCCACCGTGACACGCTCCTATTCACATCTGAATCTTGGCGACAACCTGAAACCTCTCAGCGAACTTCCCGACTACAAAGTCGAACCCGGCGATCCCGATCCGCGCGGCTGGACCGTGATCTCGACCGACGGGCAGACGATCGGCCGCGTCGAGGACCTCGTCATCGACACGTCGGCGATGAAGGTGCGGCACCTGATCGTCTCGCCGTCTCGGCGCTTCGTCAGACTCTCGACCGGATCGTTCCTGCTGAACGCGAACGAGGTCGACATCCGCAACGACGCACACCAGATCGTCGCGCGTTCGCTTCCGTCCGGCTATGCCGCGGCTTCCGCCGGCACCGTCGATCGCAGCGCGTCTGCACGAACGACTGAACGCGATCGGGAGACGCTCACCCGATCCGAAGAGGAGCTGAACATCGGCAAGCGCGAAGTCAGCCGCGGCGAAGCGCGCGTCTCGAAGCACGTCGAGACCGAACATGTCAGCGAGCCGGTGACGCGCCGGCGCGAAGAAGTCGTCATCGAACGCCGTCCCGGTCGAGGCGGGTGCGCGTGCGGATGCGTCGATCAGCGACACGGGCGAGATCCGGGTGCCGTTGACCGAGGAAGAGGTCGTCGTCGAGAAGCGCCCCGTGGTCAAGGAAGAACTGGTCGTCGGCAAGCGCGTGGTCGAAGAGCGCGATGTCGTCGAGGCCGACGTCCGGCGCGAGAAGTTCGACATCGACGACAACGTGACGCCGGGGTCGTCGAACCGCGGGCGACAGGGCCGCTGACGAACGCGAACAACTGGAGGCGAAACGCATGGCAGACATCGACGTCGTCAAGAAGGGATCCCACACGTGGCTGTGGATCATGCTCGCGATTGTGATCGCGCTGATCCTGTGGTTCGTCGCTGTCGGGATCTCATGGAACACCACAGACCGGAATGCTGTTCGATCGCACCGGGCAGCACGTGCAGCTGGCGACCGATTACCAGCCGCACGCTCTGACGATGCGGGCTGGAGTCGTCCCCCGAGGCAGGGGCGACTCCGGCCTGGATGTGCGGATTCGGGATTAGGGATTCGGGGCGACGTCGGGATCGTGACGAGCGATTGGAAATCGCCATCGCCTCGCGCCAGCGACTGCGAGTAGACCGGTCCCGACGAGGGCAATCGAGGCGGGCTCGGGCACCGGGTCCGGACCGGGTGAGACTCCCCCGAGCGGCACGCCGGTGACCGAAGTGGCCACGACGCTGCCTTCGAAGATATTCCGCCCCGCGACGTAGAGGAAGGCAAACGGATCGACGTAGATGTCGGGCCCATGACCGGGCGAGATGTCGTCGAGGCCAGCCGTCAGGCCGGCCAACTGCCAGTAAACGAGCGTTCCGTGAGGGTCGAACACGAGCGCGCTCACGTCAGCCATCCCGGTCGTCCACGCCGTACCAGCCCAGCTGAACGAAATCGCATCGGCGCCCAGGCCGCGGTCGAAGTCTTCGATTTCCCCACCGCCGGCGGGCACGTAGGTGACGATCGAGAACGAGCCGCGCGCGTCCGCCTTGCCGAACGCTGCGTCAGACGGCGACGTCCCGCCGCGATTGTGGTCGCCCATCACTTGGAAATCGACGGTGATCCGGAACGGCTCGGCTGCCACCGGGCTCGAGGCCAGCAATCCCAATGCGGTCGCTGTGAAGGCGAGCGACGCGATCCGGCCGCGCGACTTCCCACAAACACCCATTTCCCGCCTCCTGATGGCTGCTGACCTGAAGGATTGCAACGCATGGGCCCATTCTCGGCGGGACTCGGGACTCGGATTCGGGACGGGATCGGGGTTGCGACTTCCGCCTAAAGGCGGAAGCTACAACTCAATCGGGACTCGGGATTCGGGGCTCGGGGTTCGGAACGGGGACTCGGGATTGCGACTTCCGCCTAAAGGCGGAAGCTACAACTCAATCGGGACTCGGGACTACGGGCTGCCGACGTGCGGGACACCCGCCTGGACTGTAGACTGGCGACTGGATACTGGAAACAACCGACTGGCGACTCCTGCCACGCGCTCACTTCTCGTTCGCTCCGCCTATCGGCACGGCTCACTCCGGTCGATGCCGCCTGCGCGTGCGGAGTCGGGCTCCTGGCTCTCGGTCTTTACCTCGCGACTCTCCAGCCGGATTTCGGCGGTCCGGAAGACACGCCCAAGTTTCAGTTCCTCGGATACGTGCTCGGGACGGCGCATCCCCCGGGGTACCCGCTCTACTCCTGGCTCTCGCACCTGTTCGTGACGACAGTGCGCGATCGGGACGGTTGCGTACCGGGCGAACCTGTTCTCGGCGGTGATGGCGGCACTGGCGTGCGGCGTTACGTTCGTGCTCGGCGCGACAGATCGGTGCCGGACGATGGGCCGCGGTGGGTGCGGCCGTGGCGCTTGCCAGCGGCGCCAGCTTCTGGCGAAGCGCCGTCTTCGCCGAGGTGTACAGCCTGGCGGCAGTCGATCGTCGGCGCAACGATGTCGCTGCTGCTCGCATGGGACGGGCGCCCTCGTGCCCGGATTCCTGCTCGCCGCAACGGGCGCGTTCGCGCTCGGTCTCGGCAATCATCTGACCATCATCGGTCTCATCCCCGCGTCTGTCCTCTACGTCGCTGATCCGCAATCGACGCGTGCTGACGCCGACTGTCCTCGCCGGCTGCGGTGCTGCTGCTCGCGCTTGGAGTGTCACAGTACGGGCTGATCATGGTCCGCACCAACCAGGAAGCGCCGTACCTGGAGAGTCGTGCGAGCTCTCTCCGCGAGTTGATTGGCGTCGTGACGGCGGAGAGGTACGCGGGTCAGCGATTCGCGTTCAGCCCGTGGGTCCTGCTCACCGACCACCTGCCGGCGATCGCATCGGTGATCGGCCACGAGCTGCGCTTCCTGGCGTGTTGCTGACGATTGTCGGCCTGCTGTTCGCCATCCGTGCAGCGCGCCGGCGGGAGTCGCCCTGCTGGCCGGCGGCGCCGCGGGCCTGCTCTTCATGGTGCTGAATCTCGAAGGGGACCTGAACGGATTCGTCACACCCGTGATGGTGGTGCTGTGGCCGATCGCGGCGCTTGGCGTGACGGCGGTGGCCCGCACGCTCGGCGGCTCCCCTGCGACGCGAGTGATTGCTGCGGCGGCCACACTTCGTCGCTCGCGGGCGTATTACCGATCGTCAACCTCGCGGCGAACTACCGCGACGCAGACCAGAGCAGCCATACCGGAGCCTGCGCGCTTCTTCCGTACCCTCTTTCGGGAGCTGCCAGACGAAGCCGGAGTCGTCGCTGACAACTACTTCTACGACATGGCCATCCATTACATGACGCTCACCGGGGAGGGTGGGCCGCGGCGTGGAATCGGCCGAATCGGATTCGATGCCGATGCCGTCCGGGCCGCACGCATGGGGGGCGGCCGCGCCACCCGCGACGCGTCTTTGCCTTTGCCGGCGGAGCGCTCTTCCTCGCGACGGACGGACTTCTGTTCGAGCGCGCGGATGTTCCGGGGCCGGCCTTCGACGAGTGGCTCGACTCGCTGCCGCGAGGCACGATCGTGGTTGCCGCCTAGCGCCTACGTGCCTGCGCCGATCGATCTCTCCGGGCCGGAACACTCGCATGCGCGACCGGTCGGGACGCCCGCGCACGTACGAAGCATTTGCGCTGAGGACCAGGACCGCGGATGCCACCTGGCGCGGCGGAGACGACGGCGCCTCGCTGGTCGTCGAATCCCCTGCGCTCGCGTCAGCACCTCCGTTCCCGGGACGCCTCGTCCTGGCGGCGGACGCCGCCGGTGCCCGCATCATGATGGCCGGTGTCACGCTCGCATCCGTCGATGCCGGACTCGCACTCGCGACGTTCGCATCCGATGGCAGCCTGCTTCGGTCGGACACTTTCGGAAGAGACGAGCCGGTCCGAATCCCATTCCAGGAAGCCGTATACGAGCTCACGGGCGAGACCGCATGCGTCGCCGCTGACGACTGACGCGTGGATCGACGTATCGCCTGCACTGACGACGGGGAGCTGGATTGCCGCGGTGCCCGTCGATCGGTTCGGTCACAGTCGAGACCTCCCTTTCGTCGACCCTCGACGACGTCCGCGCGCAGAGCACGCAGTTGATGGGCGATGGCATTACTGGAACCACCGTTGCCACGACGTCAGGTGATGGCGAAGCGGATCGTCACGGACCGAGATGACGCGAAGCAGCGAATCACGCGCCGTGTTCCGCCTCTCGCTCGACGGTCCAGTCGCGGGCGCACGCGCGCGTGTAAGGCCGGCCGGCATGCGCGAGGCGATCACCGTGTGCTCGCATCGTCCTGCGCGGCCGCTGTTCAGACCAGGATCGCCGGACGGCGCGTTGAGAACGGACTTCGAGTCGGAGGCCTACTACGGTGCGGGCTGGGGAAATCCGGAGCGAAACCAGGCCGGGAGCTTCCGCCGCGCGGAGGCCCGCTCGACACTGTTGCTGCCGCTGGATCGCGGATTCACCTACCATGTGGCGCTCGATCTTTCGTCTGAGGATGACGCGCAGATCGCGGCGGTGTTGAACGGAGAACCGGTTGGACACTGTGACCTGCGCGGCCACGCGGGTTGTGAGTTGACGCTCCCGGCGGATCGCCGTGCGCGAGCCGGTCAGCGCCCTCACCCTCGACCGAACCGGCAGCGCAGGACGACGGCTGATCTTTCGCGGCGCGCGGATCACGCGACAACAGGAAAACGAGCCGGCTGCACGACAGTGACTGGCTCTGTCACCGCGGGTATTCGAAAGCCTCACCACATCGCAGGCATTTGAACTGCTGACGGCCATTCTCGGCGGCCGGTCAACGAGGTGTCGTGCACGCCGCATTTCGGACACTGCCGCGTCAGCGCGGGATCGACGACATGGGCATTCAGGCACTGGTATGCCGCGGTCCCGGCTGTCGTCCGTCCGCCAGGCGTTCTGCGTCCACAACATCGGCTCGCCGCATCCCTCGCACGGAACCGATCGCAACAGCGTGTTATCCATTTCTCGCTTCCAGTTCCCAGCCCCGTCGTCTTCCGCCTGAAGGCGGAAGCCACGCGCTCGGCCCATCTTCCGCCTGAAGGCGGAAGCCACGCGCCCGGCCCATCTTCCGCCTGAAGGCGGAAGCTACTCGCCCGGCTGACTTCGCACCGGAGCTTCGGCCGAGCCCCGAAGCCCGAGTCCCGAGTCCCGGGAAAAGAGTAAGCTCCTGCCACATATGAGTCCAGCCGATCCGCTTCTTCTCCTGCTCGTCGCCGCCGCCGGTGTCGCGCTGGTCGTCATCCTTGTTACCTGGGCGCGGATGCCGGCCTTCGTCGCCCTCACTCTTGCCTCGCTGTGCGTCGGGGTGGCCGCCCGTATGCCGCTCGTCGAGATTCCCCGCGCGTTCCAGGCCGGCGTCGGCGACACCCTCGGGTTCGTCGCGATGGTGATCGCGCTCGGAACAGTCATAGGCAAGCTCCTTGCCGAATCCGGGGGCGCGGTCGTCGTCTCGAACGCGCTGGTCGGGGCATTGGGCGAACGGCGGGTCGGATGGGCGCTGATGCTGTCCGGGTTCATCATCGGCCTGCCGGTCTTCTTCCAGGTCGGGCTCGTGCTGCTTGCGCCGGTGCTGTTCACGGTGACGCGACGCACCGGCACTCCCCTTCTTGCCGTGGGACTTCCGCTGGTCGCCGCGTTATCCACGGTTCATGGCCTCGTACCGCCACACCCTGGCCCGCTGGCCGCGATCGAGCGGCTCGGGGCAGACCCGGGCCGGACGCTCTTCTACTCGCTGATCATCGGCTTTCCCGTTGCGGTGCTCGCGGGACCGCTGTTCGGCGGGTTGATGAGCCGGTACGTGCGCGCCGAGCCCGGCGCGATGGCCGACCAGCTGGCCGGCACGACCGTGAGCACGAATCCGCCCTCGCTCGTCGTCACCATCGTCACGATGCTCATGCCGGTGCTGCTGATGCTCGGTGCGGCGCTGGCTCAGGGAGTCATGGCCGACACGCGCGTGCGCCGCATCCTGGTGTTCACCGGAACTCCGTTGATGGCGATGCTGCTCGCGACGCTGGTTGCGATGATCACCTTCGGACGGGCGTGCGGGTTCGATCGCGTCCGCCTCCTTCAGTTCGCCGAAGAGTCGCTGACCCCGATCGCGAGCGTCCTGCTCGTCGTCGGCGCCGGGGGCGGGTTCGGGCGGGTCCTCGATCTTGCCGGCGTCGATACCGCGATCGCGCAGGCGATGAGCGGGCTGCAGCTGTCGCCGCTCGTGCTTGGATGGGTGATCGCGTGCCTGCTGCGGGTGGCCGTCGGCTCGGCAACGGTGGCTGTCGTGACCGCCGCCAGCATCATGGTTCCCATTGCTGCTGCCGCGCCGAACGTGAACCGCGAGCTGCTGGTGGTCTCGATTGGCGCAGGCTCCCTCATTGCTTCCCACGTCAACGACGGCGGCTTCTGGCTGGTGAAGGAGTATCTCAACATGACCGTCCCCCAGACCTTCGCGACGTGGACGGTCATCGAGACCGATCGTATCGATCGCCGGACTGGTCGGAGTATTGGTGCTGAGCGCGCATGGTTGGATGAGACGGGACGAGTATCCACGTCACGCAGAAGTGCCAGCCGCCAGACTGCACAGTGCCCGGATAACCAGAGACTTCGCGGGAAGCTTGGACGCACTGCTGGACTGGAGACTGGTTACTGGAAACTGGTTACTGCGTTACTGGAGACTGGGAGCGAGCGAAGCGAGGAGGGGTTAAGCGACCTTCGAATCAGCCCCAGTCCCCCGGTCCAGCATCAGTCGGTTGACTGAAACTGGAACCGGGAGACTGGTAACTGGTTACTGGCGACTACTACTGTCTCAGAACAAGAACCGAATACTCAGCTGAACGTCGCGACGCGAGTCGTCCTTGCCGGTCACGCGACCGAACGTGGCACTCGTCGGGTCGCTGCTGGCGCCGCTGAGGTTCGGGTGATTGAGGAAGTTGAACATCTCAGCCCGCAGCTGGAACGACCGCGTTCCCTGGATCCGGACATTCTTGAACAGGGCGATGTCCCACTGATACTGGCCCGGGTTGTAGATGTTGTTCCGCGGCGCCGTTGCCGAACGTGCCGGCGGCCGGCCGCGCGAAGGCGTTGGGATTGAACCAGAAGTTCTGGTCGAGGGCCGCGCCGCTGGCAACGCCCTGGGAGAACGTCTGATTGGCGTTCTCGTTCGGATCGCTCACCTGGTTGTACGGCTTGGCGAAGGCATCGCCGACACCAGGGACGTCCGTTGTGCTCGTCACCCACAACGGGGTGCCGGAGCGCATGAAGGTCGAGCCGGAAATCTGCCATCCGCCAATGATGCGGGACACCAGCGAGTTCTGCTCCTTCAGGAACGGCAGGTCGTAGATGTAGTGGAAGTTCAGCACGTGGCGGCGGTCGAAGTTCGAGGGCCCCCAGTAGCCGCTGTCGTCGAACGAGTTGAACATGACGGTCCGTTTGTCGCTCGCGTTGTCTTCCGACTTGCCGAGCGTGTACGCCAGCCCGAAGCTGAACCCTTTCGAGTAGCGCCGGTCGATCCCCAGCTGGAAGCTGTTGTACTTCGAGTAGCCGGCATTCTCCGACAGGCGGATGACGCCGTATCCCTTGTAGGGGCGGAGTGCGTCGGTGTTGACGCCGGGGTTCGCCTGGATCGTGCCTGCCGGCAGCTGATTGATGTTGCGCTCGCGCTGCAGGTAGAGGCCGCGGCGGCCGACGTAGGCCGCGTCAACGATGAAGTTCCATGGCAGTTCGCGCTGGACACCGGCGGAGTAGGTGTACGCGGTCGGGTGATTGAACACCTTGTCGATCGCGGTCATCCCGAACGGCAGGACGGCTGCACCGCCGGCGCCGCCGGGGTTATCCATGTTGCCGCTGCTGACGCTGACCTGGGGCTGGAACGGTGGATTGCCGCCGAGCAGCAGCGAGTCGTTCAGCGTGACGCGGTTGTGGAACACGCCGGCGCTCGAGCGGACGATCGTCTTCTCGTTCACCGCGTACGACATGCCGATGCGCGGCTCGAACACGTTCTTGTGCGTCTCGGCAAAGCCCTCGGGCGCATCGCCGAACAGCGCGTTCACCGCCGGGTCGTTGTAGACGGCGAGGTTGCTCGCCGACGACGGGAACCCGGTGCCGGGGAGGACGATGCCGTTGTAGCGCGGACCGCTGACGATCTGGCCGTTCGCGGGATTGATGACCGCCTGGTTGCTGGTGCTGTACACCGACGGGTCGAAGTTCGCGATGTTGTTCGTCGTCGAGTACCAGGGCGGCCAGAGGACGTAGCGGACGCCACCTTCGACGGTCAGCTTCCCGGTCGGCCGCCACGAGTCCTGCACGAACATGTCGGACGCCAGCGCCCGCCACTTCGTGAGTGCACGCTGCCCGATCTCGGAGTAGCTGTCGAACAGGCCCAGTGCGGCATCGGCAACCGCAACGCCAGTCCGGTTGGAGCCGCCGTTGCTGAACAGCGCGCGGCCGTTCTGGTTGTTCGTGCTGCCGGGAATCGGCTGGACGTTGATCTGGTCGAAGTCGTCTTCACCCGAGTACTCGAACACGACTCCACCCTTGATCGTGTGCCGTCCCTTGACCCAGGTCGTCGTGTCGGTCACCGTCTGGATCGGACCACGCGACGAGGACGGGTACGGACCGCCGTCGATCTCGGTGAAGTTGGCGATCGTGATCGTCGGGATCTTGTCTTCGATCTCCTTGTTCTGCGGGAAGATGTACGGATAGTTGATGCCGTACTTGCTGCGCTGGTACAGGTCCGTGCCGCGGAAGACGTTGATGAAGACCTCGTCGAGCGAGTTGGTATAGGTCAGGTCGTTCAACAGCGTCGGCGTGATCGTGCTCGTCCAGCTCGCGGTCTGGGTCGTGTTGGGACGATCCCAGTCGGTCCGCGCGTACGGGAACGAACCACGGAACGCGTCGATCGCGGTCCAGTTGTACTTGCCGTAGCGATACGCGAAATTGTTCTTCGCGTTCAGGCGGTAGTCGAAGCGGAGGTTGTCTTTCCGCTGATCCTGCGGATTGCTGCTCGTCACAATTGCGTTCGCCGAGCCGCCCGAGTTGAAGTTTGGCGTCGGCAGGGGGTACGCGTTCAGCAGGGCCACGCCGTTGTGGCTCAGCCGATCCGCAGGAATGATGTTCCCCGGGAACGGCTGTCCGGTGAGCGGATCGCGAATGACCTGCACCGTGCTGAAGAACTGGTTGGGCCGGAGCAGCTCGCTGAAGTCGCCGGCGCGCATCGCGGCCGTCGGCACCGTGACGTTGTTGGACGAAACCTGCAGGTAGTTCACCCACTCCTGCGCTCCAAAAAAGAACAGCTTGTCCTTCTGGATGGGTCCGCCGACCGAGTATCCATACTGCTTGAAGTCAAACGGTGCGGGACCGGTGTTGTTGGACGCCAGAGGGCTCTTGTTTCGCGTCCAGGTATTGGCCTGCAGTTTGTCGTCCCGCAGATAGAATCCGGCATTCCCACTGAAACGGTTCGTTCCGCTCTTGGTGACGATGCGGATCTGACCGCCGCTCGCGCGGCCGTACTCCGGCAGGTAATTGCCGGTCAGCACCTGGACTTCCTGGACCGCATCGACGTTCTGGATGCCGACGATCGCGCCCGACGAACGGGTGCGGACGGCGGTCGCGCCGTCAACCGTGATGTTGTTCTCGTCGCTGCGGCTGCCGTTGATGGTGAAACCACCGTTGCCGAGGTCGGAGAACCCGTAGTTGTTGAAGTTGCCGCCGATGACGCCGGGCTTCAGGCCGACGACGCCGATGGGGTTGCGGCCGGAGAACGAGAGCTGCTCGATGTCCTTGGACTCGATCGTCTTACGGAGTCCGGTATCGGTCTGCAGCGCGGAAGCGTCAGCCGTGACCGTCACTGATTCCGTCAGCGCACCGGTCGCGAGAGCAAATTCAATCGTCTGCGCACTCGCGGCGTCGAGCTGGACACCGGAGCGGACGGCTTTCTTGAAGCCTTCGAGCTCGGCGCTGACGTCGTAGCGGCCGGGCGCGAGGTTCGGCACCGTGTAGAAACCGCTCGAGTCGGTCACGGTGGTTTGCGTGATTTGGGTCTGAGTGTTGGTAACGGTCACAGTCGCGCCCGGAACGACGGCGCCCTGTGCGTCCTTGACGGTGCCAGAGATCTGGCCCCTATCGAACTGCGCGGCGGCAGGTGCGGCGCATACGAGCACCCACGCCAACGCGAACAAACATACTCCCGACAGACGTATTACCCTTTGCATTCATCCCCCTTCAATGTCCCCGGACGGGGCACACCCGTGCGGAAACTACGCTCCCGCGGTCCAGCTGTCAAGTTTGTCTCTTTAAGGCCCGCAGGCCGACAAATACGGCAGAATCGCCGGACGTGTCCGGCGGCCATAAATCCTACGTGTAATTGGGGTAACCGCGCAACTTTTACGTTCCAGGGAGCCTGGTTCGAGGACCCACGGGGTCACGGATTACGGCCAAAAGGTCAGGTGCTCGGTCTAACGATCGACATACTACCGAAAGCGTTTTTGTAATTTCTGGAGTTCGTCGTTTCCGGGGCACAGCGCCTCGTACGGAAGCTGCGTCAGCGGGGTGGCGACGGTGTTGCTCTGGTCGTGGAGGTCCTTGGAGTCCGGCGACAGGTACAGAAGTCCTGTGACCACCTCCCCTGCCTTCTGCCGATCGCGAATCTGGCGATATGCCAGGTCCCGATCGGTCGCGTCATAGTCTTCGGCGAGCTTCCGGAGCCGCACCCAGCTGCCGTCGTGAAGCATCACGTTGCGGGCCGTGCCCGGGGCGTAGTCGGTCGTGATCGCCGAAGCCGGCGGGACGAAATCCGCCTGCACGACTTCGACGTTGTGCTCCCTGGTGTATCCGTAGCTCTTGGTCGAGCCCTCGTGGTCGTTGAACGTGACGCACGGCGAGATGACGTCGAGGAACGCAAACCCCTTGTGGCGAAGCCCGGCCTTGAGCATCGGCACGAGCTGCGCCTTGTCGCCGGAGAAACCGCGGGCGACGAATGTCGCCCCGAGCGTCAGGGCGAGCAGACACCCGTCAATCGCGTCCATCGTGTTCGCCTCCCCTTTCTTGCTCAGGGAGCCGGGATCGGCAGACGCCGAGAACTGCCCTTTCGTGAGTCCGTAGACGCCGTTGTTCTCGAGTACGTAGAGAACGTTGACGTTCCGACGAATGGCGTGACAGAGCTGCCCGAGACCGATCGACAGGGAGTCGCCGTCGCCCGAGATGCCGATGTAGATGATGTCGCGGTTGGCCGCGTTCGCGCCCGCAACCAGCGCTGGCATGCGGCCGTGGACGCTGTTGAAGCCGTGCGCCTCTCGCAGAAAATACGCCGGCGTCTTCGACGAGCAGCCAATCCCCGAGAGCTTGGCGACGGTGTGCGGCGGAATCGACAGGTCCCAGAACGCCTGGATGATCGCCGCGGTGATGGAGTCGTGGCCGCAGCCGGCACAGAGCGTCGTGATCGTCCCTTCGTAGTCCCGCCGGGTCAGGCCGATCTCGTTCTTCTGGAGCGCCGGGTGGTGCACCCGTGGCTTGGTGATGTAGGTCATGCCGCCCTCTCGAGCTTCGCCTTGATCCCGGCGATCACGTGATTCGCGCTCATCGGGAATCCGCCGTAATACCGCACCGATTCCAGCCGCTCGATCGGCACGCCGGTCTCGAGCATGATCAGGCTGCGCAGCTGCCCGTCGCGATTCTGTTCGACGATGAAGTTGATCTCGTGGGCTTCGAGGAACTTCGTGACTTCCGCGCCGAACGGGAAGCCGCGGACGCGCATGTAGTCGAGCGCGACGCCGTCGGCCGCCAGCAGATCGAGCGCCTCGAGGCACGCCGCGTGGCAGCCGCCAATCGTCACCAGCCCGAGCTTGGCGCCCGGGGCATTCCGGAAGATCGGTGCCGGCACCGCACGCGCGGCCTGCTGGATCTTGCGATCGATCCGGTCGATCACTTCGACGTACTCGTCGCCGTCCTCGGTATACGCGCCGAACCGATTGTGTCCGGAGCCGCGGGTGAAGAACGCCCCCTTGGGGCTGATCCCCGGCAGCGTACGGGCGGCGATGCCGTCACCGTCGGCATCGACGTAGCGGTAGAACGTCTTGACGCCCTCGAGCTCCTGGGCCGAGAGCACCTTGCCGCGGTCGGGGCGATAGCTGTCGTTCCACGCAAGCTTCGGCACCATCCAGTCGTTCATCCCGATATCCAGATCGCTCAGGACGAAGACGGGCGTCTGGAACCGCTCGGCCAGATCGAATGAGGCGGCGGCGAACTCGAACGCCTCGCGCGGGTCGCTCGGGTAAAGGCAGATGTGCCGCGTGTCGCCGTGCGATGCGTAGGCGCAGAGCATCAGGTCGCCCTGCTGTGTCCGCGTCGGCATCCCGGTCGAGGGACCGGTGCGCTGGACGTCGAAGATCACCGCCGGCACCTCGGCGTAGTACGCCAGGCCGATGAACTCCGACATCAGCGAAATGCCCGGGCCGGCCGTTGGCGTGAACGCGCGCGCCCCCGCCCACGACGCGCCAATCACCATGCCGACCGCGGCCAGCTCGTCCTCGGCCTGCAGGATGGCAAACCGGTTCTGTTTCGACTCCGGCTCGACGCGGTACTTCTGGCAGAAGCTCTTGAACGCCTCCATCAGCGATGTCGCGGGCGTAATCGGATACCACGCACCCACGGTTGCACCGGCGTAGAGGCACCCGAGCGCTGCCGCGGTGTTCCCGTCGATGAGGATCGAGTCGGCGGTCTCGTCCATCGCCTCGAGATGAATCGGCAGCGGGCAGGGGAAATGTTTCTTCGCGAAGTCGTAACCAAGATCGATCGCCTTGCGGTTCGAATCCATCAGCGCCGGCTTGCGCGAAAACTTCTCCGTGAGCAGCGTCCGGATGATCTCGGTATCCATGTCGAGCAGCGCCGCGAGCGCGCCGGCATATGCAATATTCTTCATCAGAATCCGCTCGCGCACGCCTTTGAAGGCGGTGTTGCACATCTCTGCGAGCGGAATGCCGAGCGAGGTCACATCCGGACGAACCAGCCGCTCGTCGAGCGGCCAGGTCGAGTCGTAGACGAGCCAGCCGCCCGGGCGCAGCTCGGTCACGTCCTTCTGATATGTCGCCGGATTCATCGCCACCATCAGGTCGAAGTTCGGCGTCCGCGCGGTGTAGCCCTTGCGGCTGACCCGAATCTCGTACCACGTCGGCAGCCCCTGGATGTTCGACGGGAACACGTTCTTGCCGGTGACCGGTACACCCATCCGGAAGATGGCCTGCATGATCAGGCCGTTGGCGGACGCCGACCCGGTCCCGTTCGCCGTGGCGATCTTGAAAGCGAAGTTGTTGACGCGATCCATATGTATGTTGCTAGCCGATGCTGACGCTGAGGACGGTCTAGTTGCCAGTAACCAGTTTCCAGTTTCCAGTGTCGAATTCGCGCCGCTTACACCTTTGCTCCAACCTGCAGGTCGGCGGCCTGGGAACTGGGAACTGGCGACTGGATACTGCCCGCGGGCTGACCCGCGTACGGAATCTGCAGCACAAACTTCCTCATGTCCCATGCGTAGGTGGGGCATCGTTCGGCGCACAGGCCGCAGTGGAGGCAGACGTTTTCGTCCTTCGCCATGACCCGGCTGGTCTGCTTGAGCGGCCCGGACATGAAGATCGGCTGTTCGGTGTTGAGCGCCGGCTCGAGGAACTTCAGCCGCAGTTCCGGCTCCTCGGCGGCGGGCGTGATCGTGAGGCAGTCGACGGGACAGATGTCGACGCACGCGTCGCATTCGATGCAGAGCGAATCGACGAAGTGCGTCTCCATGTCGCAGTTGAGGCAGCGCTCCACTTCGACACGCGTCTGCTCCGCGGTGAAGCCCTTCTCGACCTCGGTCGTCATGCTCTCGAACCGCACCGGCAGGTCGACGTGCTGCATCTTCTGCCGCTGGTTCGGATCGTAGTCGTTGCTGTAGGCCCACTCGTGGAGGCCCATCTTGGTACTGGACAGCGTCATGCCCTGCGCCGGCCGCTCGGTGACGGGAATGCCCTGGCAGTAGTTGTGGATCGAGATTGCCGCCTGGTGCCCCTGCTCGACGGCCCAGATGATGTTCGCCGGGCCGAACGCGGCATCGCCGCCGAAGAACACCCCCGGCCGCGTCGACATGAACGTCGTCTTGTCGACGACCGGCATGTCCCACTTGCCGAACTCGAGCCCGATGTTCCGCTCGATCCAGGGAAAGGCGTTGTCCTGCCCGACCGCCAGCACCACCGAGTCGCACGGCAGGATCTCGCGGCCGACGACTTCCTGCTTCAGGCCGGATGCGGTCTCGATCGACTTGAATTTGTCGAACTCCATCCCGGTGAGGACGCCGTTCTCGATGATGAAGCGCACCGGCTGAAGGTTTTCGAGAATCTCGACACCCTCCTCCTCCGCGTCCTCGAGTTCCCACGGCGAGGCCTTGAAGTACTTCCGGGTCTTCCGCGCAATGACCTTGACGTCGGTGGCGCCCAGCCGCTTGGCCGACCGGCAGCAGTCCATCGCCGTATTGCCGACGCCGATGATCAGGACGCGCTTGCCGACCGAATCGACGTGCCCGAAATGAATCGACTCGAGCCAGTCGATGCCGATGAAGATCTGATCGGTGTCGTGCCGGCCGGGGACGTCGAGCTCCTTCCCCTTTGGCGCGCCGCTGCCGACGAACACCGAATCGAACTCATTGGTGTCGAGCAGCGCCTTGAGGCTGTCGACCGGCGTGTTGTAGCGAACCTCCACGCCCATGTCGACGATGTAGCCGATTTCCTCGTCGAGGACCTGTTCGGGAAGGCGGAACGCGGGGATGTTGATCCGCATCAGCCCGCCCGGCCGCGGCTGCTTCTCGAAGATGGTGACGTGATAGCCGAGCGGCATCAGGTCGTTGGCCACCGTCAGTGACGCCGGGCCCGCGCCGATGAGCGCGATCTTCTTGCCGTTCTTCTCGACCGGCGCCGTCGGCAGCAGGTGCTTGACCTCGCCGCGATGATCCGCGGCGACGCGCTTCAGCCGGCAGATCGCGACCGGCTTGCCGTCCACGCGCCCGCGCCGACACGCCGGCTCGCACGGACGATCGCAGGTCCGGCCGAGAATGCCGGGAAATACGTTCGATTCGCGGTTGACGAGATACGCCTCGGTGAACTTCCCCTGGGCGATCAGACGAATGTATTCCGGGACGTTGGTGTGCGCGGGACAGGCCCACTGGCAGTCCACGACCCGGTGGTAATAATCAGGATTCCCGACATTCGTTGGCTGCATTGGCGACGACATTATATAGGGGATGGGCCGCCAAATCATTGAACGGAAAGGTGCTCCGCTCTACTGGATGACCTTGGTGACGAAGTAGGTGACCTGCTTGCCGGCGTCGAGCTTCATCTGGTGCGGAACCTGCGCCGGGATGTGGAGGACGTCGCCCGGGACCGAGCTTTACTTCGGTGCCGCCCTTGATCGAAGGCCCGCGCTTCTCGCCCGGCGTGGTGGTTTTCTCGTCCACGATCGTGCCGCCGTAGACCATCGTCACGTCGCCGAATGAAATCGTGATCACATCCGCCTGCTTTTCGTGCCATTCGGCCAGGCCGGACCCCTCGCGGTGCGCCACCATGAACGTGCGGTTGCCGTCGGTGGCAATGACCTCGCTGGCGACCTTGTTCGCGTCGAGCTTTTTCGCCAGTGCCTCGCCGCGTTCCTTGATATCGCTGGCTTTCCAGATCCGGACCTGCCCGGGAGCCGACTGGGCCACGAGGGCGGAAAACGCAAGCGCAGCAACAAAGAGTTTCATCTTTCGCCTTTCGGTTTGGGGTTGAGGCCGTGAGCATAGCGCAGGTTTCGTTGCGCGGTGCCCCGCGCAACGAAACGGGAGCGAGATGGGATCGGGATCGGGATTGGGGATCGGGATCAGGGATTGGGGATCGGGATCGGGGATCAGGGATCGGGATCAGGATCGGGGATCAGGGATCGGGATCCGGCCCGAATCCCGGATCCCTAATCCCAGATCCCGATTGGGTCGTAGCTGCCGCCAAGGCAGTCGTAGCTTCCGCCAAGGCAGTCGTAGCTTCCGCCTTTAGGCGGAAGTCCCGAATCCCGAATCCCCAATCCCGACTGGGCCGAGGCACAAATCGCCGAGGCCGATTGACGACCGTCCCGGTCGGATATACACTTTTCCAGTCCGACCGGATCAGTCGTATATCGAATGGCCACAATTACCCGCGCGTCCATTACTGCCGTTTCGCTTGCACTCGGTGCCGCGGCGGTTGCCTCCGTCCTGATCCTGCAGGTTCTGCATACCGGCGGGCTCCCCGACCCCACCGTCCACGGGCAGTTGGGGGCACGGGTGCTCGACATCGCGGTGCTGGTGTTCCGCGAAGGCCTCGAGTGCATTCTCGTGCTCTCTGCGATCACGGCGAACATGGTGGGTGAACGGCGCGGGTTCCAGCGCCCGGTTGGCGTCGGCGCGGCCGTCGCGCTCGTCGCGACACTTATTACCTGGCAGGTTGCCGTCGGCATCCTCAACAGCCTGGCCGAGAGCGTGCCCGCCCTCGACATTCAGGCCGCCACCGGGCTCCTCGCCATTCTCGTCCTGCTGCTCGTGATGAACTGGTTCTTTCACAAGGTCTACTGGGCCGGCTGGATTTCGATGCACAGCAAGCGGAAGCAGTCGCTCCTCAAGGACGGCTCCGGTGCGCGGGTCTGGTGGGGCCTCGCGCTGCTCGGGTTCTCGTCGCTCTACCGCGAAGGCTTCGAAATCGTCCTGTTCCTTCAGAGCTACCGGCTCAAGCTCGGGAACACCCCGTGCTCTACGGCGTGCTCACCGGCCTCGCCCTGACTGCGCTCGTTGGCGTCCTCACGTTCGTCGCACACCGGCGACTGCCCTACCGGCGGATGCTGGTGTTCACCGGCGTCATGCTCGGCCTCGTGCTGCTGGTCATGGTCGGCGAGCAGGTGCAGGAGATGCAGCTCGCGCGCTGGCTCCCGACGACCCCCGTCGCGCACCTGCAGCGCATCATCCCCGACTGGATGGGACTCTGGTTTGCGGTGTTCCCGACCGTCGAGAGCACTCGCCGCCCAGGTCCTCGCCGCCGCGCTCGTCGTCGGTTCCTACTTCATCGCGCGCCCGCAGCGCGGGCAGACGCTCACGCCGGCGTAGCTCCTCGTCGCACGTCGCACGCAGCACGTGGAACTTCGCACGTTGCACGTTGCACGTTGCACGTTTCCCCTCCCCCGTTATGATGGTGAATATGATTTTTGTGCGTGTACGTGTCCCTGGCCTGTTTGTGATGGTGTGCGCTCTCGTTGTTCTGGCAGCATGCGGTTCCAGCAGTTCTCCGACTTCTCCGACGGTTGACGTTCCATACAGTCAGACCGACATCCGGACGGGAGCGTGGCACGGAGGCAACCAGCGGCAAGCAGGTTTCCGTCAATTACACGCTGTGGCTTTACGACTCAACCAAGGCCGAACAGAAAGGGATGATGGTCCAAACGACCGTCGGATCCAGCCCGTTCTCGTTCACGCTCGGTGGCGGCCAGGTGATCAAGGGCTGGGACACGGGGGTCGTCGGAATGAGGGTCGGCGGGTTGCGCCGCCTGGTGATCCCGCCGTCACTCGCCTACGGGGCCGCAGGCAACGGACCCATTCCTGGCAACGCGACGATCATCTTCGAAGTGGAACTGCTCGACGTGCAGTGATGCGTTCCCAGCGTGCCTGCGGCTGACGCCATGACGGCACGCTGGTGACAGGCCACTAGATGCCTGACATCCCGACGGTCCTCGTCATGGACGACGATCCTGGCGTCCGCGCCACGATGGAGCGGCTGCTGCGGGTGTACGGATACGGGGCGGTGACCGCGTCCACGCTCGAAGAAGCGCGTGCGCTCCTCGGTCACGACCTCGATCGCTGCGCTCATCCTCGATGTCGGCCTCCAGCAGGGCGAGAGCGGACTCGACCTGCTCGAGACGATTCGCGCCCGATCCGAATTCAACCATGCGCCGATCCTGATCTTTACCGGCGGCATCCTCTCGAGCGCCGAGCAGATCCTGATCACCCGCCACCGCGCGTTCGTGTTCCAGAAGCCGGAAGGCTTCGACACGCTCGTCAAGTTTCTCGACACGCTGACCGGCCGCGATCAACCCCACTGACGCGGTTCCGAGCGGGTTCGGGTTCCGGGTTCGGGTTCAGGGTTCGGCACTCTCCTCCACACGCTAATTCAGCGTTCGTTCAGCGCCGGCTCACGACTTGGAGCAGGTGACGGACCTACTGTGCTCGAGTGTCATCTGGAAACGGGCCTCGAGATGCGCGTCGATGCCCGGGATGGTTTACGCGCATGTCAGAGGGTAGCCACATGTCGATCAGGTTCGCTTGCCGATCTCCGCGCGTCCGCACTCTCCTCTACGCCGTCGCGGCTCTGTTCCTGCTGTTCGGCCCGGGCCTTCGCGCCGCCGCGGCGCAGGTCTCTACAGTGGTGGGCACCGGCGAAGACGGATCGCTCTACGCGATCGACATGCCAGCCCAGTGGAACGGCGAGCTGGTCGTCTACGCACACGGCATCGTCGATCCCGACGCCCCGGTCGCCCTGCCAACCACACAGGACGGATCGGATCTGCTCCGCGCACGGATCACGGGTATGGGATACGCGATTGCGTATTCGAGCTTCTCCGACAACGGCTATTCGCTCAAGAGCGCAATCCAGCGCACCCACCAGCTCCGCGGCGCATTCGCGACGACGTTTGGACAACCGGGCCGCACCTACCTGGTCGGCCACTCGCTGGGAGGTCTTGCGGTGCTTGCCCTGGCTGAGACCTATCCCGGGCAGTACGCCGGCGCATTGCCGATGTGTTCGCCGGTCGGCGGGGGAACGGCAGAGATTCAGTACCTGGGTAACGGCCGCGTGTTGTTCGATTACTTCTTTCCGAGCGCGGTTCCCGGCGGGCCTTTCACCGTGCCGCAGGGCACCTCGTTTGCCCCTGGGTCTCCGGCATTCAATGCGGCGCTCGGCGCACTGGTGGGCGGACTTTCCGCTCCGGGGCAGCCGACGCTGCAATTCGCAAGCGCGGCGAAGCTGCCCTTCAGGTCAGTGCCGGAGCTGATCAACTCGGGGATGAGTGTCGTCGGCTTCAGCGTGCGCTTTACGAACGACGTCCTCGATCGGACGAGTGGCCACATCCCCTACGAAAACAGGAGGGACCCTCTTCAGCGGATCGGCAAACGACGCGGCACTCAATGCCGGGGTGGAGCGCTTCGCGGGCACGCCAGACGCAGTGAACTATTTCAAGAACTACTACACGCCCACCGGCGACCTCAGGATCCCGGTACTCACGCTGCACACGCTGCTTCGATCCAGTCGCGCCTTCGCCCAGGAAGCCGGATTACGCGACGGTCGTTCAGCGGCGCCGGCGCGAGCGCGCTGGCTCGCGCAGCGTTCGGTCACGAGCTACGGTCATTGCAACATCAACACGAATGAAGCGGTGGCCGCTTTCAGCACCCTGGTTGCGTGGGCAAACGGCGGCCCGAGCCCCGCACCCGCTCGGCGACGGCACGATACGGCCGTAGAAAGGTGCCAAAGGTGCCGAAGGTGCCAGGGGTGTAGCTTCCGCCTTCAGGCGGAGACGTGCCAAGGTGCCAAGTCGTAGCTTCCGCCTTCAGGCGGAAGGCCAAAGTGCGACAGTGTCAGGCAGAGCCGGCCGGGGAATCTCCCTGGCCGGCCTCTGTCTCGTACGCCGGCTAAGTCCTCGCAATTGCGGTAGTTTCGCGTTACAATAGCTGTTTCTCTCCGGTCGAATCCACGCCGCCGTGGCGCGTGGCCTTCGCTGACTGGCGAAGCGCCGGAAACCCCTCAGGAACACTCATGATTTCAGTCTCAGGCGTGTCGATGCGGTACGGGTCGAAAGTCCTTTTCGACGACGTGACCACCACGTTTTCGGCCGGTCGGCGCTACGGTCTCACCGGCCCGAACGGCGCCGGCAAGTCCACCTTCATGAAGCTGCTGACCGGCGAGCTCACGCCGCAGCAGGGCACCGTCGTCCGCCCGCCGAAGCTCGGCGTGCTCCGGCAGGATCAGTTCGCGTTCGACCAGTTCCGCGTCATCGACACGGTGATCATGGGCAATGCGAGGCTGTGGGCCGCGCTCGAGGAGCGCGAGCAGCTGTACGCCAAGGCCGACATGACGCACGACGACGGCATGCGGCTCGGTGAGCTCGAAGGCATCGTCGGCGAGGAAGACGGCTACACGGCCGAGAGCGATGCCGCGATCCTGCTCCAGGGGCTCGACATTCCCGACGAGTTCCACGAGCGGACGATGGGAGAGATGCAGGGCGGGCAGAAGGTGCGTGTGCTGCTGGCGCAGGCGCTGTTTCGGCGGCCCGCAGGCGCTGCTGCTCGACGAGCCGACGAACCACCTCGACCTCGACTCGATTCACTGGCTGCGCGAGTTCCTCGTCCGCTACTCGGGGACGCTGATCGTCATCTCGCACGATCGCCACTTCCTCAACTCGGTCTGCACGCACATCGCCGACATCGATTACCAGACGATCATCACGTATACCGGCGGCTACGACGACATGGTCGTCGCCAAGACGCAGATTCGCTCGCGGATCGAGGCCGACAACGCGCAGCGCGAGAAGAAGATCGCGCAGCTGAACGACTTCATCGCACGCTTTGGCGCGGGCACGCGGGCGAGCCAGGTGACGTCGCGGCGCAAGGAAGTCGAGCGGCTCGAGACGACTGCCCTCGCGCGGTCGAATATCCAGCGTCCGTACATCAAGTTCCAGATGAACCGGCCTTCGGGGCGGACCGCGGCCGAGATCAAGGGCGTGAGCAAGGCCTACGACGGCGTGCCGGTGGTATCGAACTTCAGCGCGATCGTGAATCGCGGCGAGAAGATCGTCCTCGTCGGCCGCAACGGCCTGGGCAAGACGACGCTGCTGCGGGCGCTGCTGGCCGACTCGCCGAACCTGCCCGCCCGCCCCTGGCGATCTCGACAGCGGCACGGTACGGTGGGGACACGAAGTGTCGATCGGATACTTCGCGCAGGACCAGACCGGCGTGATCGAAAAGGGCAAGACCGCGGTCGAGTGGCTGCACCAGTTCGATCCCGATGCGGCGCGGCAGGACATCCACGGACTGCTCGGGCAGATGCTGTTCAGCGGCGAAGAAGGGCTGAAGATGACGGACGCGCTCTCGGGCGGCGAAACCGCCCGGCTGCTCTTCTGCCGGATCATGCTGCAGAAGCCGAACGTCCTCGTCCTCGACGAGCCGACCAACCATCTCGATCTCGAATCCATCAACGCGTTGAACGTGGCGCTGCAGAAGTTCGAAGGCACCGTGCTGCTCGTGACCCACGACCAGGACCTCATGGAAGAAGTGGGCACGCGCGTGTGGCACTTCAACGATGGCGCCATTACCGATTTCAAGGGAACGTACGAAGAATACGCGGCGACACTCGCGTAGCAGCAACTGACTGACTGGAACTGATGCCATCGACGAAAAAAGAATCCACCATTACCCCCGGCTTCGCATCTCTCGGCCTCGCGGACGACATCGTCGCGGCGATCACCGCGCTCGGCTACGAAGAGCCCACGCCGGTTCAGCGTGAAACGATTCCGCTGCTGCTCGAAGGGCGGGACGTGCTCGGGCAGGCGGCCACCGGCACTGGCAAGACTGCCGCGTTCGCGCTGCCGATGCTTCAGCGTATCGGCGCGATCGAGTCGAAGAAGCGGCCGGCTCCACTCGGCGGGCTGGTGCTCGTGCCGACGCGCGAGCTCGCGATGCAGGTCGCCGAGGCCGTGCACAAGTACGCACGCGGCGCCGGACTTGGCGTGCTGCCGCTCTACGGTGGTGCGCCGATGCATCAGCAGATCAAGGGTCTCGAGCGGGGTCCTGCCGTCGTGGTCGCCACGCCGGGCCGGGCGCTGGATCACATCCGCCGCGGCACGCTGAAGCTGGAGCACCTCGCCGTGCTCATCCTGGACGAGGCAGACGAGATGCTCGACATGGGCTTCGCCGAGGACCTCGACGCCATTCTCGAGGCCACGCCGCGGACGCGCCAGACGGCGCTCTTCTCGGCGACGATGCCGTCGCGGATCCTGGCGATCGCGGGCCGTCACCTGCAGAACCCGGCGCGGGTCACGATCGAGCGCGAGAAGGCCACCGCGGGCAAGCTGCCGCGGGTGCGCCAGGTCGCGTACATCGTCGCGCGGGCACACAAGCCGGCGGCACTCGAGCGGGTGCTGGAGATGGAGAACCCGGCGTCGGCGCTGGTGTTCTGCCGCACACGTCTCGAGGTCGATACGCTGGTCGAGATGCTCAATGCCCACGGCCACCAGGCCGAGGCACTTCACGGCGGCATGGAACAGCGGCTGCGCGATCGCGTCATGTCGCGCTTCCGCGACGGCTCGGCGGACCTGCTGGTCGCCACCGACGTCGCCGCACGCGGGCTCGATATCGAGCGGCTGTCGCATGTCGTCAACTACGACGTCCCGGCGGCGGCCGAGGCCTACGTGCACCGCATCGGCCGGACCGGACGCGCAGGCCGCGGCGGCACGGCAATCACGCTCGCGGAACCACGCGAGCACCGGCTGCTGCGGACGATCGAGAACTTCACCAAGCAGAAGATCGAAGTCGCGACCGTCCCGACGGTGGCGGACCTCCGCGCCAAGCGGCTCGACATCACACGTGCGTCGCTGCGCGAGCGGCTGCTGGTGGGCGATCTCGATCACACCCGTGTGGTCGTCGCGTCCCTCGCGGACGAGTTCGACATCGTGGACATCGCGGCGGCGGCCGTGGCGCTCGCACACGCGGCGAGTCGGCGGAACCAGCGACGAACGGGAGATACCGGTGGTGCAGGCGCCGCCGACCGGCGCTGCTGCCCGGACGCGTCCGCTCAAGCCCGCGCGGGGCCGGGTCGGCCGCCCGCGGCGCAACGGCGAGGAGCGTGAGCACGCCGGCGAGTGACGGCGATGTCGCGCGTCTGTTCATCGGTGCCGGGCGCCGGGCCGGCGTCCGGCCGGGCGACCTGGTCGGTGCGATCACCGGCGAGGCCGGCGTCGAATCCCGGACGATAGGCGCGATTGAAATCGCCGACGGATTCTCGCTCGTCGAAGTGCCCGAGGAGCTCGCGGACGACATCATCGTCGCCTTGCGCGCCACCAAGATTCGCGGACTGCGGCCAACCGTCCGTCGCGATCGGGGATAAGACGGTGTTCTACTTCTTCCAGCGGGGCCCGGAGACCGTGCAGTGCGAAGTGCGCTCCGCGGCCGAGGGTCCGGGCTTCGAGATCGTCATCACCGAACCGGGCGGCGCGCAGCGGCTCGAGGCGTTCGCAGACGTCCGACGAAGTGCACACTCGCTGGGTCGAGCTGCACAAGCGGTTCGAGGACGAGGGCTGGTGGGGCCCGGCCACCCAGGACGGGCGCGGCTGAACCTCCCCACCGAGGATCCTTCCATCGCGCAGGGCACAAATCGCCGTCGTCGGCGCCGGCGCCGCCGGCCTGGCGACGGCTATCTTCATACGCCGCCTCAACCCTGTCCCTTGCGGTCACCCTTTTCGACGGTGCGGCCAAACCTGGCGCGAAGATTCTCGTCAGCGGCGGTTCGCGCTGTAACGTCACCAACGTTTCCGTCACGGAGCGGGATTTCTGGGGTGGCAAGCCCACGATCGTCCGCCGCGTGCTTCGCGGGCTGACTGCCGCGGACACGGTCACATGGTTCGAATCGCTCGGTGTGTCGCTCCACGAGGAGGAGCACGGCAAGCTCTTCCCGAATACCAATCGCTCCCGTGACGTGCTCGACGCGCTTCTGCGCGAGCTCCACGCGTCGGGCGCGACGCTGAGTTCTTCCACCCGGATCATCGACGTCACGAGCACCGGCGCGGGATTCCTCCTCGGCACCGCAACCGAGACTGTCGAGGCGGACATCGTCGTGCTGGCGACGGGCGGCCAGTCCCTGCCCAAGACCGGCAGCGATGGCGCCGGGCTCGCGATCGCGCGCCACCTCGGTCACACCATCGTCCCGACGACGCCGGCGCTCGCTCCCCTGACGCTCGACGTCACGGCCGGCCCGGGCGCGCGCGTCCAGGGCGTGGCGCACGACGTCGAACTGTCGGTGTGGAATCGACGGTTCGGTCGCGACGCGACTCGCGGGCGCTCTCCTGTGGACGCATTTCGGCGTAAGTGGTCCGGTGGTGTTGAATGCATCGCGCCACTGGCTCCGCGCCGATCTCGACGGCCGCACGGTTCGAGTGACGCTCAACATGTGCGGCGGACAGGGCTTCGACCGCGTCGATGGGACGCTGACGTCCCTCGCGGCACGATCGTCCGCGGACCTCATTGCAGACTGCACTCGCGGAGAGTCTTCCCGGCTCGATCGCCGCCGCGGTCCTTCACCACCTCGGGCTGGACGAAGCGACACCGCTCGCGCATCTCGCACGCACCGACCGTCGGCGACTGGCCCATGCCCTGGTCGAGTGGCCGCTCGCGGTTACCGGGAGCCGCGGCTACAACTACGCGGAAGCCACTGCCGGAGGCGTCTCGCTCGACGAGATCAACCCGGCGACGATGGAGTCACGGCGCTGCCCGGGGCTGTATCTGGTCGGCGAGATGCTGGACGTGGACGGGCGGATTGGCGGGTTCAACTTCCAGTGGGCCTGGTCGAGCGCTCACGTCGCTGCCCGCGCGATCGCTTACGATCGCTGACGTTCGCGTCCCCGTCAACGTGAACTTCCGCCTAAAGGCGGACGCTACGTGCCACGTGCGACAGCTACATCGGAAGGCGGAAGCTACACCATGGCACCCTGGCACTCTTGGCACCCTTGGCACTTTGGCACCCCGGCACTTTGGCACCCTTGGCAACGCTGGACTTTCCCCGAGTCCCGAATCCCTGATCCCGGCTGCTTTGGCACCCTATTTTGCGGTCTCGCGTTCGAGGCGCTTGTGCGTTTCGACAGCCTCGCGTCCGAGGTACTTGCCGAGCCAGATCTCCTCGACGACGGGATACATCGCAGCGACCGGCAACGCGAGGAGCGCACCGACGATGCCCCCGAGTTCGGCGCCGACGGCAAAGGCCAGGAGCACGGCAAGGTTCGAGAGCCGCAGCTGCCCGCCGTAGACCCGGGGACCGATGAAGTAGTTCTCCGCGAGATGGTAGCCAACGTAGACCGCGGTGACGGCGAACGCGGTGCCCCCGGAGACGGTGAGCGCGAGCAGGACCGCAGGCACGGACGAGACGGCGAAACCAAGCACCGGGATGAAGTCGCAGACCCCGGCGAGAAGCGACAGGAGCAGCGCCGCCGGGTACGTGCAGCAGCCACAGCGCGACAAACACGACTACCGCGGCAAAGACCGAGGTCGCGACGTTACCGATTACGTATCGCCGCACTGCGAGCCGGCCCGCCTCGGCCGTGGCCTGGACCCGCGCCCGATTGCGTGCCGGCACGTAGGCCACCACCCACTCCCAGGTCCTGCGACCGTCGATCAGGAGGTAGAGCGTCAGGATTGACGCGATCACCGTCACCAGCAGCGCATTCACAATCGCACTCCCGATGGTGACGGCGTAGCCCGCCACGTCCGACGCATTCGTCGTCGTGGCGCTGTCGCGGGTGACGATCCTGCCAAGATAGGGAGGCAGCCGCTCAACCAGGTCCTTCTCGATCGCGATGAGACGCTGTCCGACGACTCGGGCCTGCGAGGCGAGCGAGGCGCCGGAGACAATCAGGAAGAAGACGATAGTCGCGATTACCGTCAGGACGACGAGCACCGACGCCGCCCATCGCGGCAGGCGAAGACGCTGCAGCACCTCGACGAGAGGCTCGAACGCAATCGCGAGCACGATTGCGACCAGCATCATCGTGATGATCGTCGACAGTTTGACGATCGCCCAGACCAGGAAGGCGACGAACAGGATCTTGCCGATGGTTGCGAACGGGATCTGCAGCGCCCGCCGCGGCGGCTCCTGGTCGTCCCTGGGCTCGGTCGAGTACGGCGGTTTCAGCTCTGCCACGAGCCCGAAGTGTGCAAGGGGCGCGCCGTCAACGCGGCGTCTTCCATGGACGGCATCCGACCGCGGCGCAGTCATGGCCGTCGGCAAGGAGCCGCGCGTCAGCCGCGTCCCGGGCCTCTGCCGCTGACGCGAACATCGCCAGACCGTCCCCACTCCCACGGGCAAGGCTGAAGGTAAACGTCCCGGAACTCGCAAGCTCGTACACTTTGACGACGAATCCGCCGTTGTGCCGGCGCTCCGAAACAGTGCGCAGATCGAACGCCCGTTTGGGCTGGTCAGCCATTCGTGGTTACGCCGTCGCGCGCGCGCGGCCGTAAAGGCCCGCATACAGCGCAGGGATCAGGTAGAGCGTGACAATCGTCGAGAGCGTGAGCCCACCGATGACCGCCAATGCGAGAGGCCGTTGCAGTTCCGCGCCGGCGCCAATGCCAAGCGCGAGCGGGATCAGTCCGAACAAGGTGCACAGGGTCGTCATCAGAATCGGGCGGAGCCGCACGCGTGATGCATCGTACACGGCTTCTCTCGCCGGCACTCCGCGTTCCCGTTCGCGCTCGGCATAGTCCAGCAGGACGATCCCGTTCTTCACGACCAGCCCAATCAGCAGCACCAGTCCCATGGCGGACGATACGTTCAGTTCCGTACCCGTCGCGATGAGGGCCAGCAACGCTCCGGCCAGCGACAGCGGCGCGGCGCCAAGGATCAACACCGCGGGCCTGAACGACCGGAAGTGCACCACCAGGATGACGAACACGAGCGCCGACGCGATCGCCAGCACCTGCAGCAGTTCCCGGAACGCCTGCCGCTGGGCGAGATACTGCCCGCCCACTTCCCACGTATAGCCGACCGGCAGCTTCGTGTCGCGGAGCTTCGCCGTGACCTCGTCCACCGCGCTTCCGAGGTCGCGCCCCTCGAGCCGGCCGGTGACGATCGCCATCTGCCTCAGGTTCTCCCGCGTCAGCACGCGTCTGTCCGTTCGCCGGCACCACAGTGGCAAGCGCCGATATGGGGGCGGAGCGGCCTTCGACACCTCGCACGGAGGTCTGACCCAGCAGTCCACCGTTGAAGCGCACCGCGTCGGGATAGCGGACGCGAACCGGAATGGTGCGATCGAGAGCCAGGTAATCAGTCGCAACCTCGCCAAGCCACGCGGCGGCGATCTGCTGCGACACGTCCGCCACAGTCAGCCCGAGACGCCCGGCTGCGGTCGGATCGATTTGCCACGTCAGTTCCGGGTTGCCGCTCTGGAGGCCGACGATGTCGACAACGCCGGCGACCTTGCCCAGCATCTCCTCCATCTGTCCTCCGAGCTCAGCCAGGACGCTGGCGTCATCGCCGAATACCTTGACCTCGATCGGCGTCGGGTTGCCTTCGAGGTCGCCGAGCATGTCTTGAAGGAGCTGCACGAACTCGATGTCGAGTCCAGGGACGGCGTCGTGAAGCTTGTCCCGGAGATCGGCGATCACCTCCTCGGACGAACGGCTTCGCTCCGCCCGCGACTTCAGGCGGACGAGGACGTCGCCGGAGTTCGACTGCGTCGCGAACAGGCCCAGTTCCGACCCGGTGCGACGCTGGATCGACGCGACTTCCGGGGTCTTCAGCACGACCTCTTCGACCTTCCGCAGCTGCCGGTCCGTCTCTTCGAGCGCGGTACCGGCCGGGGTCTGGTAGTCGATGACGAAGCCGCCTTCGTCAGCGTGCGGCAGGAATCCGGTGCCGACAAGAAAATACAAGGCCCCACCGCTCAGTGCGAGGACGAGCGAGATCAGGAGGGCAAACACCGGACGTCCGAGCATCGGCCGCAGCGTCCGCGCGTACGTGGTGTCGAGCCGTCCGCCATAACCTTCGAGGCGGTCGCCCGGTTTTCCGGATACCCCAACGCGCGAGGAGAGGAATCAACGTCAACGCCAGCAGCAGCGATGCAAGGACGGCGGCCGAGAGTGTCAGCGACAGCGCCCGGAAGAACTGTCCGACGACACCCGACAGCAGTCCGAGCGGCGCGAAGACGACGACCGTCGTCAACGTCGAGCTGATCACGGGCGCGGTCAGGTCGGCAATGGCATCAGCCACCGGCGCCGCCGACCCTTCCTGCACGCGGCGATGAATCCCTTCGACCACCACCACCGCATCGTCGATGACGAGTCCGATCGCGACCGCAAGACCGCCCATCGACATCAGGTTGATCGACTCGCCGAAGAGGTGCATGACGACGAACGTCATCAGGACGGCAAGCGGCAGCGTGATCGCGGCCACGAGCGTCAGCCGCCAGTCGCGGAGAAACAGGAGCAGGATGATGACGGCGAGGAACCCGCCGATGAGGATCGCATCGCGGACATTCGCGATCGACGCGCGAACGAACTCCGCCAGGTCGTAGACCTTGGTGATGTGCAGGCCGGCCGGGAGCGCGCGGGCCAGTTCGGTGACCGCCTGCTCCACTCCGGCTTCGATCTCGAGAATGTTGGCGCCGACCTGCTGCGAGACACTGATGCTGGCGGCATCGCGGCCGTTGCCGGTGATGAGACCTGTCCGATCAGGCGCACCCGGGAACACCTGGGCGACATCCTGGACGCGCAGGACGCCGTCGGGCCGGACCGACACCGGAGTCTGGCCGATCGCCGTCAATCGAGGGCCACAGGCCGGATGCCAGTACCAGCTGCTGCACTCCGCCGGAGGAGTACCGCCCAACCGGCGCGAGCTGGTTGACTGCCTGCAGCCGCTCCGCCACATCGTGCACGGTCAGCCCGGCCGCGAGCAGCCGCGCCGGGTCGGTCACGACTTCGATTTCGCGGGTGTCGCTCGACGCGACGGCGACCTGGCCGGCACCAGCCACGCGGGCCAGCCGCGGGCGCATGACGTAGAACGCGTAGTCGTACAGATCGGCGCCGGGCACCGAGCCGGTGAGATTGAGGATGTACATCGGAAACGCGGCGGGCGTGAGCCGCTCGACGACGAGATCGGTGCCGCCCGGGAGAGTCTGCCGCGCGTCGTCGATCTTCCCCTGCACCTGCTGCAGGGCCACGATCATGTCGGTTGCGGGCTCGAACTGCGCGGAGATTTCCGTCGCGCCGCGGAACGTCGTCGAGCGCACGCGGCGAATGCCCGGCACCTCCATCACCGCCTGCTCGAGCGGCCGCGTTACCGACAGCATCATCGTCTGCGCCGGCAGCGTGCCGCTGTGACCGATGATGACGACACGCGGGAATTCGAGGCGGGGGTAGATGCTGCTCGGCAGCGCCGACGCCGGCAACGATGCCGGCACCGGCGGCAAGCGCAACGACGAGGGCGATTGCTCGTCCGTAACGGTCGACGAGTCGCGCCAGAGTCATGATCCGACGGTCACGGCGGCGCCGTCGGGCAACCCGTTCTGGCCTCGCACCAGGACCTTGTCGCCGGCCTTGATGCCTTTCCGAATCTCCACCGCATCGGGGGCGACGACGCCGAGCTCGACTTCGACGCGGTGAGCTTTGCCGTCCGAGCCAAGCGTCATCGCGATCGTGGTGTCGCCGTCGCGCACGACGGCAGCCGGCGGCACGAGCACGACCTTGTCGTGCTCCGGTCCGAGTATTTCGACCTGCACGGACATGCCGGCGGTCAACTCCCGGGCGGATTTCGGCCGGAGGCGGATCGATGCCGTGACGCTGCCCGGTTCTACGGCAGCGGGGCGGGAAATGACGGAGGCGTCCAGCGGATCGCCGCCGGCGGGATCGACAATCCGTGCGGGTGCGCCAACCGTGAGCCGTGAAAGGGCGCTCACCGGCACTGCTGCCGTCGACTTCGAGGTGCGAAGGATCGATCACTCGCAGGATCGGATCCGACGGCCCCGGCTCGACGAGGTCGCCGGGATTGTGCCAGCGCTTCGCCACCACACCGGCAAAGCGCGCGTGGACGACGAGGCGGCCGGCCAGCGTATTCGCGGCCCCGCTCGCGCTCTGAGCCTGGGCCAGCGCCGCCTGTGATTCGCGCAGCTCACGATCCGCGTCCTCGACTTCTTTTCGTGCCGCGACGCCACGTTCGAAGAGACCCGCGACGCGCGCCGATGCGGCCTTCGCGTTCTCGACCCGCGCTTCAGCCTGTTCGATGCCGGCGCGGCTCGATGCGGCGCCGGCCGTCAGCGACGGGATCTCGAAGCGCACGAGAACGTCGCCGGCGCGCACGCGATCGCCTTCCGCCCTGGGCAGTTCGACAATGCGAGCCGCTTCCGGAGCAGTAACGACCAGCTCGCCTCCCGGCGGCGCGGTGACGATGCCGGTCGCGGCAATCACCTCCCGAATCGCGCCGATCCGCGCAGGTTCGACTTCCACCGACACGGCGGTGTCCGTGACCGTCTCGTCCGGCGCCGACTCGTGGCAGGCTGCGAGCAGCCAGTAACGCGCCGAGTGCGACGCCCCGCCATGCCTTGATCATGGGACCGGGCCTCCAAGGGCGCGCTCGAGATCAGCCAGCGCTGTCTGGTACTCGAGCCCCGCGTCGGTCGCGCGAAGCCGCACTTCGCGTGCGGCCTGCAGCGCCTGGAGAAATGCGGCGAGGTTCGTCTGCCCGGAGCGGTACGAGTCCTCGGCCATCGCTTCGATGGTGGCGAGTTGCGGCACGATCTCGTCCCGATACCGGAGGTACTGGCGGCGCGCAGCCTGCGCACGTGCGGCGGCGGCCATGGCGTCGCCCGTCAGCGTGGCAACGCGTGCCTCCCGCGACTGCACGCAGTTGCGTGACACGGGCGGTTTCGACCTGCACTTCGGCGTTGTGACGGGTGAACACCGGGATTGCCACAGCGACACCCGCACGCCACCCGAACGTGAAGTCCGGGCGGGCGTCGAAGAGTGCTCCTCCGGAGACCGTCGGGTCCGCCCGGCGCATCGCTACAGCCAGACGTTCGCGGGCAACCGCTTCGTCGATTTCGCGGTCAAGTGCGGTGATGTCTGGGCTTGCGGCAATCAATGCCGCGGGATCGGCGGGAATGGCGCCCACGTCAAAAGCGTCCGCCGGGTCTGCAGGGGCATCGGGGCCGCGCCCGAGTGCGGTATTGAGCGATGCGCGCGCCGCCGCGAGCCGCCCGCGCGCGGCTTCCTGCTCGTTGTCCGCCTGTGCGAGTGCCAAATCGGCCTGGAGCGCCTCGAGCCGCGGCGCCGCCCCGGACTCGAACCGATCGCGCGCGGCATTGCGCGTGCGCTCGGCGAACCCGCGCAGCTCCGTCGTCACCTGCACGCGGCTGGCGGCGGCGACAAGTTCGTAGTACGCCAGGCGGACCGTGCGCCTGATATCGAGCGACTGGACGGTCAGGTCGGCAACGGTCCTTGCCAGCGTCGCGTTGGCGAGGTCGACCCGGCGCGCCCGCTTGCCCCCGAACTCCAGCGGAAATGCGACGCTCGCGATTTCGTGAGGCGTGTCCCGTGCAGCCTCGAACGATGCCTCGGGATTCGGTCGCTGCCCGGCGACCGCGATGCCGGCCACGTCCACGGCGCGACCGAGACGCGCGGCGACCAGGGTTCGATTGTGTTCTTCGGCGATGCTGAATGCAGACTGAAGGGTGAGCGGAACAGTTGGCGGCGTCTGGGGAGCCTGATCCGCTGAGAGCGTCGCTGCCAGCATGGCGGCGCCCATGAAAGGAAACGGCACGCCGGGATTGTACCCCGGGTTTGATGAACGATCGATGAACGGACGGCCCGACCGAGGCCGCCTGCCTGGGCCCGCTTCTTCACCCGACCGGCGACGCCCCGCCTGCTGGCGGTTCTTCGCGCGACTCCGGCCGATCCTCGGCCCGCTCGTCCCACACGTCCGCTTCCGCGATCGCCCGCACGACCGGGCTTTGCCGCGCAATCCGCACCAGCTCGTCCCGCGGACTGCTGAAGCCCCACTCGCGCACGTCGATCATGAAGCTGAATCGCGAGATGAGAGGTCCCCTCGTGTATTCGGGCTTGTCCTCGTCGTGGCCGATCTGGGCACGCGCACGTTCGAGGAGTCGTTCGGGCACCCACGAGGGCACGTTCGTCCGGTAGCCCGGGTAGACGTAATGGAACATCAGGATCTGCGACAACAGCAGCGGCCAGTTCTCGCCGACCCGGTCGACCAGCCGCTCCCAGTCGAGCGACTCGCCGTATCCGAGGATCAAGTGGACGATGTCGGACATGTCGTGGCGATGACGTTCGCTGATGAAGAGGCGATGCCACATCAGTTCTTCGGCGGGCGCGATCTTGACCGGGCATGCGGCGAGGATCCCGGTCCGGCTGTGACGGATCCACCCTTCGTCGATGAAGGCGATGCCATTCCCCATGCCATAGATCAGATCGACGAAATACTCGCCGAGCGTCGCCTTCGCCAGCCAATGCGGATCCTCGAGTCGGGTGACGAACCCGACGGCGCGCAGAGCGCGGGCGGCGGCGACCAGCGCCGACGGTTCGAAGAACAGATCGAGGTCCTTGGTCTTGCGATAAATGCCGGTGTGCTCGTAGATCGCGTATGCGCCGGCGACGACGTAAGGGACGCCGGCAGCGTTCAACGCCTCGAGCGCGCGCTTGTACACGGCGCGCTCCTGTTCGGGGATCCAGAAGTCTCCGTGAGTGAGAGACTTCCGTTCCTCGGGCGTCAGCGGCGTCGGGCGCCGGCTCCTGAGGTTAGGCAAGGGGTCCCGTTACTTGTCGCTCTCGCACTTCTGTCCGAGTGGCCTCACGTTGCTCACGTCGAGGTGTTTGATATCCACTTCAGTGGTCGTGTCGACTCTTCTTCTGTTCGGGTCCGGACCGGCTGCATCCGGCAACTGCGCTCGTGACAAGCACGGCGGAGTTGAGAACGATGGCGAACCTTCCAGGCGTGCGATGCATGCGACCTCTTCACAAGTGGTCCTGCGACGGTGCGGCTTGCCGGACACGTGGAAACCTGCACGATGCAAGCCAGCGAAGCTCGAGTAGTTGCAGAGGCTCCGCGACGCTCACGGGCCCTTGTTTCGCAAGCTGGACTGGTGATGGCGAAGCGGCGACCGCGGCACCCGGCGCGATAGCCGCGCTTCGAACGCTCGAGTAGGAGGACGAACGCTGCTCGCGACCCGTGGTGCTATGCCGGCAACTGGCCCGGAGGTGGAAATCCGTGCGTCGACCGCCCTACGGGACCGTCGAATTCGGCGGTCACCTTGTAGGTTTCGAAACGCCCGTCACCAGCAAAGGCGGCGGCCTTGCGGCGGTAGGCTGCCATTTCCGATCGGGTCATCGGCGTGAACCCCTGCGCGATTTTCAGGTTCTGCTTCAGCACCCGCATCGAATCGATCCCGCTCACGGTCGTCGCCACCGGCAGGCTCATCGCGTAGCGCAGCGCGTCGCTGATCGCCACCGCCTTCCGCTTCACGGCCTTGCCGTCCCCGCCGAGGCTCTTCATCCCGATTGCGGCAATGCCGCGCCGGCCCAGCTCCGGAAGGACACGCTGCTCGAAACTGCGGAACGTCGCGTCAAAACCATTCAGGGGCAGCTGGCAGCTGTCGAACGGAAATCCGTGCTCGAGCATCGCCAGGTGAATCTCGGGATCCTTGTGACCGGTAAAGCCGATGTAGCGCACCTTGCCCTGCGCCCGCGCACGCGTGAGCGCCTCGATGACGCCCCCCGCGGCAAAGTGCTGCGCGGGTTCGTTGTAGTACACGCACTCGTGCACCTGCCACAGGTCCAGGTAGTCAGTGTGGAGTCGCCGGAGTGACTCCTCGAGCTGCCGCATGGCGAGCCTGGCATCCCGCCCGTGCGTGCAGACTTTCGTCATCAGGAAGACCCGGTCGCGACGATCCTTGATCGCCTTCCCCATCCGGATCTCACTCGTGCCGTCGTTGTACTCCCAGGCATTGTCCATGAACGTGATCCCGCCGTCGATCGCGGCGTGCACGAGCGCGGTCGCTTCGCGTTCCGTCTTCGGCATACCCAGGTGGTAGCCACCAAGGCCGAGAGCGGACACCTTCTCCGCATGCCGTCCAAACGCACGACGAGGGATGTCGCCGGAGCTCATGGCTGTGCCTCGTGCAAGCGGGAGGCCGCGGGTCGCGCCTGCATCAGGATCGATTTGTTCACGCGGTGACGACCCGGCCGACGAAGAACGGACCGAGGCGGTCGAGGTAGAGCGCGGTCTGCTGCGTGCGCCGCATCGCCTGGACGACGGCCGAGAGCGGAAACAGCTCCTTGCCGACAAGGCCGATGACGAAGTCGTTGTCGTCACGGTCCAGCCCATGGCAGGCGAGGCGGACGTCGTGGGCATAATCGGCGGCGCCGAACGCCATCCCGATTTGCCCATGCTCCGCCAGAATCGTGCGCTGCTGTTCCGGTGTCAACTGTGCGAACGCGCCGCTTCGCCGGAGTGGATACCACACCGCCCACGGCCAGTCCGGATTGGTCACCGTCCGCTGCGGGCGTTCGAGCAGAACCTCGCGGAGATCGGGCTCGTAGCCAAGCGCGTAGGTGCGGCCGAACATGCTGTAGTTCGGCTTGAGCGTCAGCCCGGCCATCGGTCCGGTCGTGAGACGCGGGCGGACCTGTTCGATGAAGACGTTCGGATCCGGACTGACCGAGAGCACGGCAATCCCGTGCGGATCGTTCAGGTCCTCATACACGACCACGGCTTCGGCCGCGCCGGCCATGTGAGCCGCGGCGGCACGCGCATCGCCGCATTCGCCAAAAGCCAGCAGCTGCATGAACAGGCGCTCATCCGAGCGCTGCGGCTGCCCGTCCTTCTGGCCTCCCTTTTCGCTGATATCCGGTGGTTCGATGCGGGCTCGACCCTGCGGACGGGCGGGAGTCTCTGTATCCGGCATGTCTGCCTGTTATCCGCCTTTTGCGTGGCTGCGGTCAATAGCGGATCTGGCCACGGATTCGGCGGCACGGTCGTTGTATCTCGCGGCGCCAGCGTGCTGGCCTATCGCCGCGATGAACGGACGTGCAATCCGGCGGAAAGCGTCGGCAGCCTCCAGGCGCGCGTGAATCTCGCGCTCGGCAGCGTGTCGCACGACGAAATGCGTGCGATCTTCATCGACTTCGGCGAGCTCGAAGCCGGACTCGCCGACTCGATTTTTCCTGTGCATGACGGAATCCATCCGCTCGCGGCCACGCTTCGCCGCGGCGCCGTTGCGGTCGCACATGCGCTGCTGGGGTCCTGGCATCAAGATGGCCGTCGAACCCATCGCGCCCTGCTCGCCTTCCAACAGGCGCTGGATGTGCTGGTTATCACCGGATTGCCCGACACGCGTCACCATCCGCGTATCCGAAGGTTACGCCTACTATGCGCTGCATCCGGAGACGTATGCCCTCGCCGCGGGCCGATTCGCAGCCGAACGCCGTCCGCACAAGGCCGTCTGCCTGGGGATTCGCAGCATCGGCACCAGCCTCTCCGGCGTCGTCGCGGCCGCCCTGGAAGAGCGGGGCATCTCAATCGAGACACACACCGTCCGGCCCCACGGCCATCCGTTCGACCGCCAAATCTCACTCGACGACGATCTTGCGAGAGTGCTGCGGACGCAACCCGGGGAATGCCACTTCGCGGTCGTTGACGAGGGGCCCGGGCTGAGCGGCTCCTCGTTCACCTCCGTCGTCCGCGCGCTGCACGACATGCGGGTCGACCATCGGCGCATTGCGCTCTTTCCCAGTTGGACCCCCGATCCGACCATGCTGCGCTCAGTCGAAGCACGGCAGGTCTGGTCCGTGTGCCGCTCGTACACCGCATCGACCGAGGACGCGGGGTTCGGCCTGGACCAGACCGCGGGCGGAGATTCGTGCCTCGACTTCTCCGCGGGCAGGTGGCGTCATCATGTGCTCGGCGCCAACGAGCGGGAGTGGCCCGCCGTTCAGCCGCAGCATGAAGTCCCGAAAGCGTTGATCGGCGATCGCGGGTCCATCGTGCGGTTTGCCGGCCTCGGGAGGTACGGGGAGGCGAAACGTGCCCGGGCCGATCGACTGGCCGGTGCTGGATTTGGCGCACCGCCTGGTTCACTCGATCGCGGTTATCTCACGCTCTCCTTCATCAGCGGCACGCCGTGCCGCGCCAGCGCCACAGCCGGCCTCGTGGATCGGAATCGCGGACCATCTCGCCTTCGTCGTTCGCGCGTTTCCCGCGAGCCGGTCGCCCGCCGTCGACGAGCTCGAAGAGATGACGAGGACAAATGTCACGCTGGCGCTCGGCGACGGCCACGCTCCCGATCTCGCGCCATTCCGTCGCGCGCTGGCCGACGCCCCGTGCGCCGCGATCGACGGACGCATCCTCCCGCACGAGTGGATAGACGATGGCGCGCGCTATTGGAAAGTCGACGCACTCGATCACCATGCCGATCACTTCTACCCGGGTGTCCAGGACGCTGGATGGGATCTGGCCGCCACGGCGTTCGAGTTCTCGCTGGAGCCGGCGGCGGTCGAGCGACTGATCACGCGTTACGCCGCCGCTTCGGGGGACCACGACGTTCGCGTGCGACTGCCGTTCTACAACCTCGCCTATCCAGCCTTCCGCCTCGGCTACGCCACGCTCGCTCGCGAATCGCTCAAGGGCACGGCGGACGCGGTGCGCTTCGAACGGGTGATCGCCCGGTGCCTGGAACGCCTGCGGCATCCCGTCACTCTTCCCAGTGCGCCTTGAACGCCTCCACTTTGCGGAGGGTGTCGTCGAAGTCGCCGCCAAAGCACACCGCACGATCGTCGACGAACACATGGGCGGGCGGCTTGCGCCGCGTGACCGCCGAGACGAGCGGCAGCAACCCGTGCTGGCGCAGCCAGCGCCGCACCTGGGCGGGATGTCGGGTCGTGAACACGACGACATCGAACCCGCGCTCGGTCAGGCCCGACAGAAACGCCTCGGCCCCGGGCCGCGGCGGGTCCCAGTGGTCAGGGTCCTTCCAGCCGGTGTAAAGGTCGAGGACGCCGTTCAGGTCGACGCAGACGATTGGCCGCTCGGGCTCCTCGAGGTTGATATTCCGGGCCACGTGTCAACGTACCACGCCTGAAGGTTGACGCGCGCCTCGTCCGTGGCTACGCTCAGTCGGATCAGGACCCTGAAGATTCGCCGAGGAGCATTGCGCACGCATGTCGACCAATACCGATTATCGGAAAGCCGCGGAAGAAAGCCTGCAGAAGTTCAGCTCGGGGATGGCCACGCAGCCGGCCACGCCCGAGCGCGACGCGCTCCTCGCCGAGTGCGCCGCACTCGCGATTGCGATTCGCGCGTTCCACATGGAAGCGATCAGGTTTCGCATGTTCAATGTCGATCGCGCGTTGACGCGCGGAGGATTCACGCTTACCGACGAGGCGCGCGCCACCTTCGCCGAAGTGCGTCAGCACCTGGAGGCCGCCGGCTTCCACACGCGCTCGCACCAGGCGCCAGGCTGAGCTCCTGCCGGAATATCGCTTGCACCGTCCCTCGCATCCATCTACGACATGCAGGAGGTGCATGCATGGCAGACGAACTGAGAGGCAAGAAGATCGCGGCGCTGGTCGACCACGGATTCGAGCAGTCGGAGCTGCTCGAGCCGAAGAAGGCACTGGAACAGGCCGGCGCAGAGGTGCACGTCGTGTCACCACAGAACGGCGAAGTCAAGGGCTGGCAGCACACCGACTGGGGTGAGAAGGTCAAGGTCGATCGGGGGTTGAGTTCCGCGCGCGCGGCGGACTATGACGGACTCCTGCTGCCGGGCGGCGTGATGAATCCGGACCACCTCCGGGCGAACCCCCAGGCCGTGGCGTTCGTAAAGGAATTCGTCACCGCGAACAAGCCGATTGCGGCGATCTGCCACGGCCCGTGGACGCTCATCGAGGCCGGAGCGGTCAACGGTCGTCGGATGACGTCGTGGCCGTCGCTCAAGACGGACCTGACCAACGCGGGCGCCTCGTGGGTCGACCAGGAGGTGGTCGTCGATCGCGGCCTCGTGACCTCACGCAAGCCGGACGACATCCCGGCCTTCAATCGCAAGATGATCGAGGAATTCGCCGAAGGCGTGCACGCTCCGGGCGGCCGGCGCGAGACGCTGTCGGGCTCGAAGGCGTAACCCTCGAGCTTCGAAGCCATGGATCAGCGGGTAGAATAGAGGGTATCCATGGCGCCATTGACCCATCTGTCCGACGTTGACGAGCTCGAGGCCGCGATCGCGGAATCGCGCGAGCGGCCCGTGCTCGTTTTCAAGCACAGCCGAACCTGCGGGATCAGCGCGGAAGCGCTGGACGAGCTGCGCACCCATGTCGAGCGCGCCGAACCCGGCGTCTCTTACAAGGTGATTACGGTCCAGAGCCACCGCCAGGTCTCCGACGAAGCGGCAACACGTTTCGGCATTCGCCACGAGACGCCCCAGGCCATCCTGCTGCGCGACGGGCGCCCGGTCTGGAATGCGTCACACTTCCGGATCACCGCCTCCCGTCTCGACACCGCCGTCACTTCCTAACGCTCGAGGATCAGCGCGGCGACGACGGCCGCCGGTTCGAGCGATCGGAGTTCCGCGACTGGTTCGCCGTCGGGAGACTTCGCCCCGAGCGGATTGAACCAGATCGGCCGGATGCCCGCTGCGCGAGCGCCGGCAATATCCGCCGCCCACGAGTCGCCGACCATCACGGTTTCGGCCGCGTCGCATTGCAGCGCCTCCAGTGCGGCGACGAAAATGGCCGAGTCCGGTTTCGACACGCCCACGCGTTCGGATACGACCAGTGCATCGACGAAGCCCGCAAGCCCGCAGTGCTCGAGCTTTTCCCGTTGTTCGTCGAACAGGTTGTTCGAGACGATGCCGATCCGTGCGCGGTTACTGAGCGCCTGGAGCAGATCGCGGGCGCCACGGACCGCGCGCCGCACCTCCTTGTACCGGTCGCGATATGTGGCCGCCGTGCGGGCGACGGCTTCGTCCGGCGGGCGTACCGCCGGACATCGCAATCAGCCGCCGGAATCGTTCGAGCCGCGCCTGCTCGAGCGGCACCCGCCCGAGCATGACCTCGCCATGGAGCTCCTCGAGCACACGCGAGTGGGCGGTCTCGAGGTCGTCGAGAGCCATCGCGCCGAGCGCGTCGATGGCTGTTCTGCACCGACGCGAGCGCCTCGCGCGAGCAGCCGCGATGGTCGAACAGCGTGTCGTCGAGATCGAACAGAACGGCGCGTGCGCTCACCGGGATCCTGCCTGGCCGGATGGCCAACCGACGGGGCGTGCATGATACACTCCGCGCATGCCCGCGGTCGTGATTGCCGCCAATAACCTGATGCCCGCGCTCCGCGACCGTCTCGCCGCGGAGGGCGATCTCCTGACATTTGCCGACACCGAGCCGATCCAGGCGCTGCAGACGATCCTGGAGGAACGCCCGGACTTGATCGTACTCGAACGCCTGTTCGCGGCGACACCTCGCGGTGCGGCGCTCATCAACCGGATCAAGACGGACCCGCAGCTCGGGCACGCCGAGGTTCGGGTGATGTCGCATACCGGCGATTACGCGCGCGTCGTCTCGAAACAGTCACGCGTGCAGTCGCCGGCGCAGGTCGGCGCCGGCCCCGCCAGCGACCTGCCCGACGCTCCGGCACCTGAGGCGCCTGCCCCACGGCTCGACTGGCAGGGCACTCGGCGCGCCGAACGCTTCCGCGTTCGTCAGGGCGTCGAGATTCAGCTCGATGGCAATCCCGCGAACATCGTCGATCTGTCGATCGTCGGCGTGCAGGTGCTGTCGCTCGACGATTCTGCGGCCGAACCAGAAAGTACGGGTGAGCATCCCGAACGACGACTTCGTCATGCGCTTCCGCGGATCGGTCGCATGGGCGAAGTTCGAATTGCCGAAAGCCACTGACCCGCCGCGCTACCGGGCGGGGGTGGACTTCGCCGATGCGGACGCCGACGCCCTCGACGATTTCTGCAGCAAGATCAGGGAATAGCGGGACCGCACGCCCGGCGCTGGCCTCGTGGACGGCGTCAGGCTCGCGCGAACCACGCCGCTGCGATCGAATCCTCACGGACGATCGTGTCTTCCCGTGCGCTGCCGGTTGAGATGATTGCCGCCGGGACGCCGGTTACTTCCTCGAGCCGGGCGACGTAACGCCGCGCCTCCGCGGGAAGGTCCTTGTACAGCCGCGCGCCAGCACTCGCAGAGGTCCATCCCGGCAGCGACTCGTAGACCGGCTCGCACGCGGCGAGCTGCGCGAGATCTCCCGGCATCTCGGTCAGGTTCGCTCCACGGCATTTGTACGACGTGCAGATCTGCAACTCCGGAAGTCCGTCGAGAACGTCCAGCTTGGTCAGCGCCAGGGCGTTGAGGCCATTGACGCGGACGGCATAGCGCACGGCAACGGCGTCGTACCAGCCGCAACGTCTCGGACGTCCGGTCACCGCACCGAACTCCTGTCCGCTCTCCCGGAGACGATTGCCGAGATCGCCCAGCAGTTCGGTCGGGAGCGGCCCCTCCCCGACCCGCGTGGTGTAGGCCTTGGCGACGCCGAGCACGGCGTCGATCGCCCGCGGCCCTACACCGAGCCCGGTGCAGACGCCGCCGATGGTCGCGTTCGATGACGTCACGTACGGGTAGGTGCCGTGGTCGATGTCGAGCAGCGTGCCCTGTGCACCCTCGAACATGATGGCGCGCTTCTGCTGCCGCGCCCGATCGAGGAACAGCGACACGTCGGTGACCCACGGCTTCATCCGCGTCCAGGCGCGCGCAAGATCGTCGAGCACCTGCTGCGCGTCCATCGCGGAGTCGCCGATGATGCGGTTGCGGGCGGCGACGTTGTGCTTCACCGCTTCGGCCAGCGACTCTGGATTGGCGAGGTCGCCGGTGCGGACGCCGCGCCGGGCGATTTTGTCCTCGTACGCCGGCCCGATGCCTCGCGACGTCGTCCCGATCTTCCGCTCGCCCCGGCGTGCCTCGCTCAGCAGGTCGAGCTCACGGTGATACGGAAGAATCAGGTGGGCCTTGTCGCTGATGAGCAGACGGCGACCGACATCGATCCCTGCGTTCGCGAGCTCGTCGATCTCGGCGAAGAGCGCCTGCGGGTCGATGACGACACCGTTGCCGATGACGCAGGTGATCCCTTCGTGCAGAATCCCCGAGGGCAGCAGGCGCAGCACGAATTTACGGCCGTTGGCGTACACGGTGTGACCCGCGTTGTGCCCACCCTGGTATCTCGCCACGATTTCAAAATTTGGCGTGAGCAGATCGACGATCTTGCCCTTCCCTTCGTCGCCCCACTGCGCGCCGAGCACCGCGATGTTCATAGGTGCAGTATTCTACCTTCAACCCTCGCGGGCAGGCGCGCGAATCCGCGGCGCGCGCCGCTCGACCCGGTCACGTTGTCCTGAACCAATGATCCTGCTCGACGGCGCCACCCTGACGCTCGCCCAGCTGCTCGCGGTTGCGGACGAAGGTGTACGCGTCGGACTGACGGCTGACGCGGTGACGCGCGTGGACGCGGCACGGGTTGTCGTCGACCGCATGGCCGCCGGCAGCGAAGCCGTCTACGGCATCAACACGGGTTTCGGAGCACTTGCCGAGACCGCGATTCCAGCCGGCGCGCTGGGAGCCCTTCAGCTGAATCTGCTGCGAAGCCATGCCGCCGGCGTCGGCGAACCACTGCCGGTGCGCGCCGTGCGTGCGTCCATGCTGCTGCGGGCGCACGTCCTCGCGAAGGGTTACTCCGGCATTCGCCGCTCCACGCTGGAACAGTTGATCGAGCTGCTCAACCGCGATGTGCATCCGCGCGTCCCGAGCCGTGGCTCGGTCGGCGCGAGTGGTGACCTCGCCCCGCTTGCCCACCTCGCGCTCGTCCTGGTCGGCGAAGGCGCCGCGACGGTCGCGGGCGGGACGAACGTCCTGTCCGGTCGCGACGCGCTCCGTACCGGTCGGACTCGAGCCGCTCACGCTCGAACCGAAAGAGGGGCTGGCGCTCATCAACGGCACGCAGCCCTCGACCGCGCTCGCCGCGCTCGCGCTCGAAGGTGCGGCCCGGCTCGCCAGGGCCGCGGATATGGCGGCGGCACTCTCGATTGATGCGCTTCGCGGCTCGATCCACCCGTTCGACGCCCGCATCCACGCCGCGCGCCCGCATCCCGGCCAGGGTACGTCAGCCGCCAACATTCGCGCGCTCCTCGCCGGCAGCGCCATCAACCGGTCGCACGAACACTGTGGCCGCGTACAGGACGCCTACTCGATGCGCTGCGCCGCCCAGGTGCACGGCGCCGCCAGGGACGCACTCGCGTTCGCCCGGGCGACGATCACCACGGAGGCGAATTCCGCGACCGACAACCCGATGGTGTTCGCAGCCGACGACGACATCGTGTCGGGAGGGAATTTCCATGGCGCGCCGGTGGCGATCGCGTCGGACCTGATCGCGCTCGCGCTGGCGCAGATCGTCACGATCAGCGAGCGGCGCTCGGATCGCCTGGTCAATCCCGCGCTGAGCGAGCTGCCGCCATTCCTGACGACAGACAGCGGACTGCATTCAGGCTATATGATGGCGCAGGTCACGGCGGCGGCACTGGTGTCCGAGATCAAGACGCTCGGCCATCCCGCCAGCGTCGACACGATTCCAACCTCCGCGAACCGCGAGGACCACGTGAGCATGAGCATGGGCGCCGCGCTCAAGGCGTCACGCGCGCTCGAACTCGCCACCCGCGTCGTCGCGGTGGAGATTCTCTGCGCCTGCCAGGCGATCGATCTGCTCGCGCCGCTCACGACCTCGCCGGCGCTTCAGCGCGTGCACGCCTGCGTCCGATCGCACGTGCCGCGACTGAGCGGCGATCGTCCGCCATCGCCCGACATCGAAGCGATCGCACAGATCATCGACGACGGATCGTTCGAATTGTCGTGCGCGTTGGAAGTCAAGTAAGAAATTTTTCAATTTCAAATTGACAACGCACGCGTACGTTTCTAGATTGCTACTCTTCGACGCGCTCCCCAGCGCTCGCGCCTGAACATAGACGGACCGTTAATCGCCGATGCACATTGCCAGCCTTCACGTCATCGCTCCCGCACGGGCGACGTCCTGCTCGCGACGCCACCAGGACATTCCGCCCGCGGAGTCGATGCACCACACAGGTCCTGGCGCCACTCCGCGGCGACGTTCGCGCCGCGGCATCTCGAATGCACTCGACGTCAGCGCACGGACGCGGCAGCACCGCGGCGTGGCGCGTGGATCGCAGGCTCCTGCACCGCACAGTTCGTCATTTTCCATGCACGGGGGATCGGCGCGATGATGATTCCGGAGCGGCCCTCGCTCGAACGACGCGTCCTGGCAGCTCTCGAGGGCTCGTCGGATGCCGGCACTCGGATTCCGGTTCTGCTCGGCGGCTGCGGCACCGGCCGCACGTCGCTGCTGCTGCGACTGCGTGATCTGATCGGCCACTCGACCTCGCAGTACGTCGACGTGGAGCGGATTGCCACCACGCCCGAACGCTTCCTCGCCGCGCTCCGCGCCGCGTCGCCGTTCGAATCGCACCACCAGAGCGAACATGGCAAGGGCGACCCTGGCGCGCGCGCGGCGTTCGATGCCTCGCTGGCCTTTCTCGACAGCGCCCGCACCGCGAGCGGCGCGCCGGTGACGTTCCTGCTCGACGAGTTCCTCGAGCTGCGAACGTTCGAGAGCTTCCCCGGCCTTCGCACTGTGCTGCGCGACCTGGCCGGAATGCTGGGCACGAGCGGCAACCGTTTCGTGCTGACCTCGCGGTATATGGCCCGCGCGCAGCGGCTGCTGCGCGATGCCCCGTCACAGTTCGAAATCATCCCGGTAGCGCCGCTGACCCAGGCCGAGATTCGGGCGACGCTGCCGGCCGGACCCGTCCAGCGCACGATCTCGGGCTCGATCGAAGACGAAGACGACCGCGCGCGCGACGAGCTTGCCGGGCTGGTCGAGGCGATCGCCGACGGACGCCCCTCGTACGCGCGCATGATTGCGGAAGCATCGGCAACGCTCGGACCGCGCGGCGCGTCGGACCCGGTGAGTGGGCTGAGTGCACTGCTGGCGCCGGGCGGGACGATCGCCGCCGCGTGCCAGTATTGCTACGAACTGCGGCTGCACCGCGCCCGCGGGTACGGCGCGCTCAAGGCCATCCTCGACGTGCTCGCCGAGGAGGAGTCGCTGACGCTGACCGAGGTCGCTCTCCGCCTCCACAGAACTCCCGGGTCGACGAAGGACTACCTGTCGTGGCTCGAAGATGTCGACCTGATCGTGTCGCGCCACAAGCGATACAGCTTCGCCGATCCGATGCTGCGCCTCTGGGTTCGCCTCCATTGCCACGCGACGCCGCCGTCCGAGGAGGACATCGCGCGCGAGGTCCACGCCTACGTCCTCGCACGACTCCCTCAGCAGGAGCCCGCCCTGGCGCTGGCCGGCGTGCCCGCTGCCGAGATCGAGCGTGACAAGCCGTGGGGGATTATCGAAATCGATTAAGAGGACGCGGTCAGGCGCTCGAGCGCCAGCTTCGCTGCCGCCTGCGCTGCTTCCTTCTTCGTTTTGCCTTCGGCGTGTGCCAGCGGCTCACCATCGACCAGTACTTCGACGTCGAACATCCGCCGATGCGCCGGCCCGACTTCCGCCGCGAGGCGGTAGGACGGCAGCCCGCGGTCGTGCGACTGCAGCCATTCCTGCAGCGCTGACTTGTAGTCGGCCGTGAACGCCGCGTGCGCACCGGTGCGGCGCGCCTCCTCGATGAGGTCGGCGAACTGCCGCTCGATGAACCCGCGCGCAGCCTCGACCCCGCCGTCCAGGTAGATGGCCGCGATCAACGCCTCGTACGAATCGGCGATCAGCGCGTGCTTGCGCCGGCCGCCGGTCTTTTCCTCGCCCGCGCCCGAGAATCAGGTAATCGCCGATCTCGATCTTCTCGCCGAGGCGCGCGAGCGACGCCGCCGACACGATCGATGCCTTGAGCTTCGACTTCTGCCCCTCGTTGTGCTGCGGGAACTCGCGAAAGAGCATGTCCGCAATCACGAATCCGAGGACGGAATCGCCGAGAAACTCCATCGACTCGTTGTCGAAGACGCCGCCGCTGGCATCTTCGTGCACGCGCGAACTGTGCGTCAGGGCGTGTTCCAGCAGCCCGCGATCCCGGAACCGGTAGCCGATACGGCGCTCGAGCGGCTCGAGCTCCGATCCGAACGGCACGACGCGCGCCGGCCCGGCCTCGTCGCGATGGCTGTCGATGATCTGCCTGGCGTGGGCGCCGTCCTCGGCCTGGACGGCAATCCGCAGCTCGCTCAGGGTCAGCGGAAACGCCGTGCGCGACAGGTCGGTCGCAATCATCGCGCTGATCCCGTGCGTCTCGAGCAGCCCGCGGACCACCTCCGCCTCGCTCTGCGACGGCGTGCGAAAGACGACGACCAGGTCAGGAAGATGCGGTGGCATCGAGTGTCCGCGGGAGTGTCCCGGGCGCGTCATACGGCGAGCCGTCCGGCCGACGCAAACGTCTGATCGACCTTGAGCAGAATCATCGTCATGTCGTCATGCTGATCGGCGGCGCCGACGAAGGCTTCGATCTCGCGGAGGATGCGCTCCCGCAGCTCGCTCGACTCGAGATGGCCGTGCTCCTCGACAATGCGGCTGAGGCGCGTTTCGCCGAACAGATCGCTCTCGAGATTCATCGCCTCCGTGATGCCGTCGGTGAAGAGCACGATGACGTCGCCGGCCGCGAGGTCGACGCACTGCTCCTCCAGCAGCTCCTCGAACTTCTCCTCGGCGCCGTGGATGCGCAGGCCCAGCACCATGCCGTTCGGCGTCAGCACCTGCGCCAGCGGCGTTGCCGGCCGACGGCCCCGACAGGAAAATCATCGGCGTGTGGCCGGCGCGGCAGAAGGTCATCACGCTCCGCTCGACGTCGATGACCGCGTAGGTCATGGTGATGAAGCTCCGGCTGTCGAGGTGTTCCGAGATGATGCGATTGACCTCGATCAGCAGCTCGCGCGGCGAGTCGTAGCGCTGGCTGAGCGCGAGCACGAGTCCTTTCAGCTCCGCCATGTAGAGGGCCGCCGACGTGCCCTTTCCCGAGACGTCGGCAATCAGCACGCCGAGCCGGCCGCCAGAGAGGCGGAAGAAGTCGTAGTAGTCCCCGCCAACCTCTCGCGCCGGCACGCACAGTGCCGTGATGCCGAGGCCGGGGACGTCGAGCGGCCCGGTCGGCAGCAGCGACATCTGGATCACGCGCGCGATGCGCAGCTCTTCTTCGAGTCGCTTCTTCTCGGCCGCCGTCTGCAGCAGCCCCTCGATGCTGCCAGTCATCTGATTGAACGACCCGGCGAGCTCGCCGAGCTGATCGTTGCTCGAGACATCGATCCGGTGGGTGAAGTCGCCGTGCCGGACCCGTTCGGTGCCCATGAACAGCTCGTGGATCGAGCTCGTGATCGAGCGGGCCAGCGCCAGGCCCATGCCGAGGGCGACAGCTTCGATCGTCAGGAACAGCACCGCGATGAGCAGCAGGATCACGACCGCCCATTCGCCGAGCGTGCGGCCGCCAAAGACGATCTGCTGCGCGTCGGAGAGGTGACGATAGAGCTGCGCCGGTTTGTAGCTGAGTGAGACGCTGACGCGCCGCGGCGTTCCCGTCTCCCAGTCCTGGTAATCCAGGAACATCAGGCTCTTGCCAAAAAGCGTCGTCAACGTGCCGTCGTTCTGGCGATCGCCGGTCTTGCCCAGGGTGACGACCGGCTTCTCCGATCCGTCGGCGATCAGCAACGCCGCACCGGCGTGCACGCGCGTCGCGTCCTCGAGCCGCTGCGCCATGTCGACCCCGATCGGCAGATCGGTGATGACGTATCCAACCGTGGCGCCGCCGACGACGACCGGCAGGGCGGAGCGGATGACGAGCTCCACCTGCGCCGGATCGTCAGGCGAGGGCACGACGATCGTCCCGCCCGGGAACGAGCGGCGCAGCAGCCAGTCAGGGATGGTCTTGGGCGCCGCGGTGTGCTCCCACGGACCGAGGACGACCGGTGCACGCAGCATCGACAGCCTGGCGGCGGACTCTCCGCGGCGGACGGGTGGCGGGTCCGGAAGCGGGACATACACCAGCGACAGCACGGGATACGGGCGCGAGCTGTTGCGATAGATGCGCGTGATCGCCTGGTCGCCAATCTCCGGGGCACGCGACATCTCCGACGCGGCCGACTCGTTCACGAGCTTGACGTAGTCGACGAGCGAGTCGTACCCGTCCTTGAACAGGTAGGCGCTGACGTTCATGAAGATGAGCACGCCGCCGAGCATGAAGAAGATCACGATCAGCAGCGACGGCACGACGCCGATGAAGATGTACGACAGGATCAACTTGCGGCGGACACGCCAGAGCAGCCGCAGCTTCACCAGCTTGAAGAGACCCCAGGCGAAGTATCCGACCGACACGATGAGCCCGATCGTGGCGGCGCTGCTGAGGACCTGGACGAACGGGGGCATCTCCCCCGCCAGGCGGGTCAGCGCGACGATGATTTTGAGGGCGGCGGAGATGAGAAAGAGGCGGCCGGGCCACGTGGTGAGCAGCAGGTCGCGCGGGCGACGTTCGGGCGGGTCGGCGCCTGGCGGCGGCGACAACCGCCGCGCCCCGGGGGCCGGCCTGTCGGGAACTCGTGAACTCGCCATCTCGCCTGGAAGGTCGATGATAGCAGAGCGGGACCGGGGCCCGGCGTCGCCGCGCCCGCCGCTCACTCCTGATAAGATCCGCTGGTGAAACTATCTGACCAGGCGAGATTCTCGACCATCTGCATCCATGCCGGGCAGGAGCCCGACCCGTCGACGGGCGCCATCATCACCCCGATCTACCAGACCTCCACCTACGTGCAGGAGGAGGTCGGCCGGCACAAGGGATACGAATACGCGCGGACGCAGAACCCCACCCGCTTCGCGCTCGAGAAGAATCTCGCCGCGATCGAAGGGGGCAAGGCGGCGTACGCGTTCGCGTCCGGGATGGCGGCGATTGGCGCGATCACGTCGATGTTGAAATCCGGCGATCACATGGTCGTCACCGACAACACCTACGGCGGCACCTACCGGTATTTCGAACGGGTGCTGCGCAATTACCAGTTGTCGTTCACCTACGTCGACACATCGCAGCCTGAGGCGATCGAGGCCGCGATCACACCGCAGACGAGGATGCTGTTCATCGAGACGCCGACCAATCCGGTCCTGCGCCTCACCGATCTCGCCTGTGCCGCCGAGATTGCACACCGCCACAACGTCCGGGTTGTCGTCGACAACACCTTCGCGAGTCCGTGTGTGCAGCGTCCGATCGAGTTCGGAGCTGACATGGTCGTGCACAGCACGACGAAGTACCTGAACGGCCACAGCGACAGTATCGGCGGCGTCGTGGTGGCGACGCGCGACGAGGATATCGAGTGGCTGCAATTCATCCAGAACTCGCAGGGTGCGATCCTGAGCCCGTTCGATTCGTGGCTGGTGCTGCGCGGCACCAAGACGCTGGCGGTTCGGATGGCGCAGCACAACGCCAATGGTCAGGTGCTCGCCGAATTTCTGCAGACCCACCCCAGGGTAAAGGAAGTTCTCTATCCCGGGCTGCCGAGCCATCCGCAGCACGAGCTCGCGAAGCGGCAGATGAAGGGCTTCGGCGGCATGATCGCGTTCGACGTCGGCACCATGGAAGCCGCCTACTCGGTGTGCAAGCGAGTGCGGTTGATGGCGCTGGCGGAGAGCCTGGGTGGGGTGGAGACGCTGATCAGCCATCCGGCGGCGATGACGCACGCCTCCGTCCCGAAGGAACGCCGCGCCGCGATTGGGCTGACAGACAGCCTGGTGCGCATCTCGGTCGGTATCGAGGATCCCGCCGACCTCATCGATGATCTCAAGCAGGCGCTGGGCTAGTCCTCGGTCTCATCATTTTCGACCTCTGCGGACGTGGCTTCGGCGATCCAGCGCAGGTACGCGTTGTTGCCGTCGACGATCGGCAGCACCAGGAACTCCGGGACGTCGTAGGGGTGCATTTCGCGGACCCGTTCCCACAGGGCGACGACCTGCTCGCGCGACGTCTTCATCACCACCTGGCGCTCGGTCTCCTGCTCGATCGTCCCCTCCCACCGGTAGATGGATTCCATCAGCGGCAGGACGTTGACGCACGCGGCCAGCCGCTCCTCCACCACGGCGCGGCCGAAGGCGGCCGCGTCCGCGTCCGGCGGCAGGGTGGTCAGGACGATCACGTATTCGTGGGTCATTCGTTCGCCTCGATTCACGGCGCGGCGCGCGGCGCGAACACCAATTTTTGCCGCCACCCCTGTTTTCGGGACCGCGTGGGATCGAAACTATTGTACAAAGGACGGGCTTCAAACCAATGCTTCCCCAGGATCCCCAACCAGACGTGCGGCGGAAGGCCGGTGTCCAGCCGCTGAGGCGCACGCGCGTCGTCGCTGCCCCGCCGTCGCCGCTTCAACGCCGGATCATCAATCTTGCGCTGGTCTTCGTCACGGTCGTGCTCGTCGTCGATGCGCTCATCGGCGAAAAGGGGTTGATGGAGTCGATGCGAGCGCGGCGGGAATACCACCAGCTGGAGCTGTCGCTCGAGTCGCTGCAGCGGGAGAATGCCCGGATGCAGGAAGAGGTGCGCCGGCTGAAGGACGACCCGTCGGCGATCGAGGCCGTCGCACGGGAGGACCTCGGCCTCATCCGCGACGGCGAGGTTCTGGTCATCATCAAGGACGAGAAGCCTCCGCAGTGACCTGAGCTGCGCGATGCGTTCGAAAGATTGATTACCGACCGACCCGCGTGCTACGATTAGGGTTCCTGACGCGGGGTGGAGCAGTCCGGTAGCTCGTTGGGCTCATAACCCAAAGGTCGCAGGTTCAAATCCTGCCCCCGCAACCAACTTTATTTGGACCAAGAGGTCGCCCGTTTCTGGCGACCTCTTGCTGTCTCTGGCCGCGCTCAGCATTCCCGCCAGGTCGCCCTTCAGGGTGATCTTCAGCTCGTCGCCCTCGGGTTCAAGCATGATGGCCTCGATTAACGCGCGAATCGCCTCGACGGCGCCCGTGCGGCTCTGCTCGTTCTCAAGGGCGAGGCACAGGCTCCCGACCTTCTCGCGATAGACGTCGGCCATTCGTGGGTGCAACAGTTCCGGCATCTCAGGCGCCTCGAGTCGTGATTGCAGTTCTACCTTCCGAGATTCGAGCGATAGCAGCTCGTCCTTGATGGACAGAGCGGGCACGCCGTCCTTGATGGCTTGAATCAGCTTGCGAATCTCGCGATCGACCCCCGCGAGCTCGGTCCGGCCATTCGAGATGCTCGCGCGATGTTCCATTCGCAATCGGTTCAACTCCCGCACGTACTCGCGACAGAACTCCTCGAACAGGTCTCGGCGCATCAGCTTGTCGCGGAGCGCCACGAGGACGCGTTCTTCAACTTCCTTACGGCTAATCGTGTGGCGATTCGTGCAGGTGCCTCGTGCCCGAGCAGCGAAGCAGGCCAGGCGGTCGTGCCAGTAGATGACGTACCCGCCGCCGCACTCGCCACATTTCGTCAGCCCCGAGAACAGGAACTTCGGCCGCCTACGCGCGATTGAATCGTGCGGGATCTCCGTTTGACGTGATTCGGCGCATGGCCGCCTGGCGTGCCTTGACCTCGTTCCACAGCTCGTCATCCACGATTCGCAAGTCCGGAACGCTGGTCGTTACCCACTGCGACGGGGGATTCGGACGTGAAACGCGCTTGCCAGTATCGGGGTCTTTCACGTAGCGCAGGCGGTTCCATACGAGACGGCCGACGTAGAGCTCGTTGTTGAGCACGCCCGTGCCGCGCGCGGGGTTCCCATGAATCGTGCTCGGGTTCCAGGACGCGCCACCGGGGCCAGGGACGTGATCAGCATTCAGCCGCTTGGCCAGCGCCATCGGAGAGACGCCTGCGGCATAGTCGCGGAAGATCCGCCGAATCACTTCGGCCTGGATTGGTACGATCTCGCGGTCACCTGTCGCCGTCGGCTCGCCGGGATTTGTTACTCGCCTTACCTGGTAGCCATAGCAAAGACCGCCGCCGGACTTGCCGAGCTCGACGCGCCCTCGGAGACCGCGCCGCGTCTTATCCGCGAGGTCCTTCAGGAACAGCGCGTTCATCGTGCCCTTCAGGCCGACGTGCAGGTGCGTGATGTCGCCCTCTGCGAGCGTGACGATGTTCACGCCGGCGAACGTCAGTCGCTTGAAGAGGCCGGCCGTGTCTTCTTGATCACGGCTGAATCGATCCAAGGCTTCGGCGAGAACGACGTCGAATCGCCCATCGAGAGCATCCCGCATCAGTGCTTGGAATCCGGCACGCAGGAGCGTGGCGCCAGACACGGCGTGGTCGGTGAACTCCTCAGTCACCGTCCACCCTTGGCGGGTTGCATGTTCGCGGCAGACGCGCAACTGGTCAGCGATAGAGGCTTCGCGCTGGTTGTCTGAGGAATACCGCGCGTAGATGGCGACCTTCAAGTCTGATCCTCACTGAATCGTTTGCGAGTGAGCCTTCACTTGTGCCTCAAAGGCCTCGCGCGCGGCCTGACGCGCGAGCGTGCGGACGAGGGCACGCAGGCGATGATCGATCGGGTCATTGGTCGCCCGGCGAGCAGGCCTGCCTGCTTGTCCTCGCCGCCCGCGTGGTGTTCGTCGTCGTTCGGCCATGATACGCCTGCCCCGATCGAGCGTCGAATGCCGGCTCGCATACTCGTTCACTGGAATTGGGCGGCACTGAGTGCGGCTCCGAACGCATCACCACCGACAGGCGAATGGCCGTGACAGCGGGACGACCTGCGATACAACTTTCGAAACGTCCACCGTAGCATCCTCGGCAGAGTCGTAATTCGCGAGCCTTGTGCGTCGCGAACGGGACGACCAGGGAAGTGAATGATCAAGGAGAAACGAATCGTGACCTGAGGCCGCCGATTCGTTGGCTTCACATCGGGCGATGCGAAGGAAGCTGCGAGTAGCAGCCGTCGATGAGACTTCGAGAGTAGCGCCGTCGCCCCACGTCGTCAAGAGCCTCTCGGTGGGCCGTCGATAATTGCGATCCGAGGTTCGCGGCTGGCGCGGTCAAGGCCGATAGCCGCGCGCAGCGCGGGCGTAGCGAAGCGGAGCGCCTTGGGCGCGTCAACGCGAACCGCACAATGGAAAGCGACGGCCACCAAACCGCGCAGGCTTTCAACGTCAATGTTGCCAGCGAACAACGCTGCGAATCGCGCTGGAACTGGGCTCAGAAGTCCACCGAGTTCTGAACGGGCTGGGCGCGATCGACTTCAGCTAGGAGCAGAGACAGCGTGGCGTGAGCGACCACGGTCCGTGGCCGCGGGCGTGATCGGCACCCCGGTCAGATCTCGTGGTCGCTCACGCCACGGCACTTGCTTTGAGCGCGCGGCGGAACACGTCTGTCGAACGCAGGCGGCAAAGAGCGCCGCCCTCCCCGACCGTCGTCAACTCGCTGCTCCCGTTGAACTTGTTCAAGCCTTGTGCGGTGTCAGGTCGCGGGCTCACTGACCGCGTGTGCGTCAGATCAACACCGAGTAGAGGGGGAACACCTCGCGCAGGGCCCTGTTCCCCTCCCTGTTCCCCCTCTTCGAGCTAACGCTGAGTCGGAAAGGATGCGGTTATCGGAAATCCCGAGGGCGATCCCGCCGCGGATGAACCGACGTGCAGAGAAGCATTCCAACGGTGCGATCACAAGGCTCCTGACCGGACTATGAGGGCTCCTGCGAGCGACGAAGCGGCAGCATCCTCACGCGCGTTCCGGCCTCGTCGATCGACAGCAGCGCTCCCGCCTCGATGTCCGCGCGAAGGGCCTCGATTGCGGTCGCGACGCGGCTCACAGTCGTGTCCGACAAGAGGTCCTGCGCACGGATTTGCAGCACGCTCGGGGCCTGGCCGGAGCTGGCGGCGAGAATCGCCGAGAAATCCAGATCGTTCGTAATCACGACGTAGCGATGCTCGCGGGCCCACGCCAGGATCTCATCATCTGGCGCGGTGGCGGCGCCGATGGTGGACCAGTGAACAGCCTCGAATCCGAGTCGAGTCAATCGAACGACCCAACTCGGGGCCAGATTCATGTCCACGACGAACTTCACTGCTCGGCCAGTGGAACTTCGACTTCCTCGGCCCGCCACGCGGCGTAGGACAGCGCCTCGGCGATGTCCTCGGCTTCCAAGTAGGGATACTCGCGAAGAATCTCGTCGCGGGACCGTCCTGCGGCGACGAGCCCAACCACTGTGCCGACGGTCACACGCATGCCCCGGATGCAGGGCTTCCCGCCCATTACGGTAGGGTCACGAGTGATGCGCGTCAATTCGGGCATTTGAGTCCGCTCCCTGGGGACAGCCCTATTGTCAACGAACTCGCACGGTTGGCCAACCGCACTCGGCACACCCGTCGCAATATCGAGAGAAGAGGGCCCTCGTCTGGCTACCGACTCGCGCCCATCATCAACCGCCGTACGCCGATCATTCCGCCGCCCACAATCGGAGCACGCGCCAAACACCGTGTCGAGGTCTACTAGTTCGTTCGTGCCCGTGTCTTTGACGCCAGAGCGCGCCGCCACGCAAGCTGTGTCGTCGGGAGACTAACCGACATGCCGCACGTCCAACGCACCATCTGGAACGGCCCGCCCGAACGACTCGGACTGCCTTGCCACTCGTCTTGATAGGGCCGAGGCGTCCGCGCTCAGACATCTCAACAATACCTAGGAGGTAGCATGGCTTGATGATTGTGAGAGACTCGGTGATCCTTCGCCTGGACCGAGATAATGAGCGACTATCGAGAATACTTGGCGACCCTCGGGCTTTCGAGCCCAATGGCGCTGGCAGGGTTTCTTGAAGCCGCGCCCGATGCGATCGTCGTCGTCGATTCCTCAGGCACCATCGTCATCGTCAACCAGCTCGCCGAGCGCTTGTTCGGCTACTCACGTCAAGAATTGCTCGGCATACAGATCGAGCGACTCGTTCCTCAGCGGTTCAGCGACCACCATGCCGGGTACCGCGACATCTATTTTCGCGAGCCCCACACCCGTCCCATGGGGGAAGGCAGAGAACTCTCTGGGCGCCGCAAGGACGGCAGTGAGTTCACCGTCGAGATCAGCCTGAGCCCGCTCAAGACCGACACGGGGACGCTGGTCATCAGCATCATCCGGGACACCACTGCACGGAAGAAAGTCGAGGAGAAGTTCCGCGGGTTCCTCGAGGCAGCCCCCGACGCGATCGTCGTCGTCAATCGCGAAGGCACAATGGTCATCCTCAACACCCAGGCTGAGCGGCTCTTCAAGCACACGCGCGAGGACCTCCTGGGTATGCCAGTCGAGACATTGGTGCCCGAGCGCTTTCGGCGTCGACACGTCGACCACCGCGGGGGGTTTTTCGCCGATCCGCGCGTCCGGCCGATGGGATCCGGATTGGAACTGTTCGGTCTGCGTAGCGACGGCAGCGAGTTCCCGGTTGAGATCAGCCTCAGTCCAATTGAAACCGAAGAGGGTGTGCTCGTATCGGCGGCGATCCGGGACATCTCAGACCGCAAGCGTGTCGAGACCAAACTCCGGGCGTCACTGAACGAGAAGGAGGTTCTGCTCAAGGAGATCCATCATCGAGTGAAGAACAATCTCCAAATCGTCTCCAGCATGCTCAACCTCCAGATGGATCAACTCTCCGACACGAAGGCGATTGAACTTTTCAAGGAGAGTCAGAATCGTGTGCGCTCTATCGCTCTTTTCCACGAGAAGCTCTATCAGTCGAGGGACCTCGGTCGGGTCGAGATCGCCGGATACCTCAAGGGACTCGCACACGACTCCTTTGCCACATACGGTGTGAATCCAGACGACATCATCCTTGCGGTCCACACCGAGGACATTCCCCTCGACGTAGACGCCGCGATCTCATGCGGCTTGATCGTCAATGAACTGGTCTCGAATTCGCTCAAACACGCCTTTCCGGATCGCCGACAAGGGCAGGTCGAAGTTACCCTGCGTTCGGCCGGAAACGACGTGGTTCTCGAGGTCTCCGACGACGGTGTCGGGTTCCCCACCAACCTCGATTTTCACGGCGCGAGCACTCTGGGTTTGAAACTGGTGGCCATCTTCACCGAACAGGTCGGTGGCACCATCGACGTCGAGCGTGAAGCAGGGACGCGATTCAGGCTCCGCTTCACGCCTGGGACACGTTCATGAGCGAAGCCGCCCGCCGCATTCTGATCGTCGAGGACCAGCGCCTGGTCGCTGCCGACATCGAGAACACGCTGAAGAAACTCGGCTACGTGGTCGTGGGCAACGTGGCGTCAGGAGAGGATGCGATCAGCACATCAGTTGAGGTAGGGCCAGAGCTGGTGCTCATGGACGTTCGCTTGCGCGGCGAGATGGATGGCATTCACGCTGCCGAGATCATCCGCGATCGGTTCAATCTGCCCGTAGTCTACCTGACTGCCTATGCAGACGAAGAGACGATCCTCCGCGCCAAAGAGACAACGCCGTTTGGATACGTGGTGAAGCCGTTCAACGAACGAGAGCTTCGAGCCGCTATCGAGATCGCTTTCTACACACATCAGATGGAACGGACGCTCGCCGATGAAAGAGCGAGGCGTCAAGGGGCCGAGGAGTTCAAGATTCTGGTCGATGGCGTCATGGACTACGCGATCTTCATGCTCGACCGGAATGGTCGTGTCACGACTTGGAACGACGGTGCCGAGCGGCTCAAGGGTTACAAGGCCGATGAGATCATCGGTAAGGATTTCTCTGTCTTCTATCCCGAAGAAGACCGTCACGCTGGCCATCCGAAGCGCTTGCTGGAAACAGTTCTGCGCGACGGACGGTATGAGGAAGAGAACTGGCGAGTCCGCAAAGATGGTACACGGTTTTGGGCGAGCGTCACTGTCACGGCGATCTGCAATGAATTGGGAACACTGATTGGGTTTGCAAAAGTCACCCGGGACCTGACCGAGCGCCGCCTCGCCGAGGAGCAGCGTGAGGCCGAGCGGCACGAGGCGGAGCGAGTGCTGCGCGAAAGCGAGGAGAGGTTTCGGTTGTTGGTCGACGAAGTACGCGACTACGCGATCTTCTTTCTCGACCCCGAGGGACATGTCCTGACGTGGAACGCGGGTGCCCAGCGCTTCAAGGGCTATCGCGCCGACGAGATCATCGGCCAATCGTTTGTCCGCTTCTACACCCCGGAGGATGTGATCGCCGGCCTGCCGAGCCGGTTGCTGCGGCGTGCGACCGAAGTGGGTGTCGCCAGGGACGAGGGACTGCGCATGCGTAAGGACGGCACCCGTTTCTGGGCGTCTGTGGTCCTGACGGCGCTGCGCGACAAGTCGGGCAGTCTACGCGGCTTCGCTAAAGTCACGCGCGACATCACTGGGCAAAAACACGCCGAACGGCGCATGGCGATTCTCGCCGATGCCTCTCGCCTGCTCGGGGAGTCGCTCGATAGCGACCAGATCCTATTCACGATCACTCGCATGGCCGTCCCAAATTTTGCGGACGGTGTAGTGATCCATCTGAGGGATCCGGAGGGCGAGCCTCGTCTCGGTTTGTTCCACGCGACCAACCCGGAGATGCTCGCTGCCGTTCGCGATCTCCAAGTCCGAGGTGCCTACCGAGTGGCCGCTCCCAGCCGTCGCGTGATGCGAACAGGGCGCTCCGAGCTCCATCCCACGTTGACGCCAGAGTGGCTTCGTGGACAAGACATGGACGATGAGTTGGCGCTCCTGATTCTGAGGTTTGGAGTCTCCTCGACGATCCACGTCCCGGTCACGGTTGCGGGTAGTCCGAACGCCGTGATTGTCTTCGCGGCCGCCGGGAAGAGAGTGTACGACGAACATGACCTGGTCTTTGCCGAAGAGCTGGCACGACGGGCATCCACGGCGATGCACAATGCCGAGCTCTTTCATACCGCGAACACGGAGAGAGCGCGCGCCGAAGAGGCGGCTGAACTGCGGGAAACGCTGGTCGCAGTCCTGGGACACGATCTACGCCAGCCGCTGGTTTCGATCGACGTGCGCCTCGAAGTTCTGCGCAGGCTGAGCAACGACCCAGAATTCCTCGAAGACCTCGATGGTCTCCGGGCCAGCTCGCGTCGCATGTCGCGCATGATCGAGCAGATCCTCGATTTCACCCGCAGTCGTCTCGGGGGTGGCCTGGAACTCGTGTTCTCGCCACTGGATCTGCGCGAAGCTCTCATACCAATCGTGCACGAGTTGCGAGCGGCGCATCCTACCGCGACGATTCAGGTGCGGTGCCCCAAGCTGCGCGGTGTCTGGGATCGCGACCGCCTCGAGCAGGTGTTTTCGAACCTGATAGGCAACGCGCTCGCCCATGGTGATCCGGACAAGCCGGTCACGGTCACCGCGGGCGCCGAACCTCTTCGTGTGTGGATCGAGGTGCACAACGAAGGCCCACCCATTCCGGAAGAACTTCAGTCCGGGATCTTCAACCCGTTCCGCATGGGCGAGCGGTCTAGTCGCAGCCCGGCCGGTCTCGGCCTGGGTCTCTACATCTCAAACGAACTGATTCACCGGCACGGAGGACAGATCGAGATTCGATCAACCGCAGCCGAGGGAACGACGTTTCGAGTCGTCTTGCCAAACGCAATAGTCGGCAACTCCGCCGCCCAGGGAAGTCCCGGGTGATCACGTAGCGAACGCCAGCCAACGGCTCGGCGTCACGCCGCGCCGCTCCACAGCTGCAAGTACCGCCGGTTGCACGCCCCCGCAACCAATTCTCGATGCGGCGGCTGACAAACGGCTGACAATTCCTCCGGCTCACGCGCCAGGAACCAGCCGCAGCCGCCGTTGTCGTTCCCAGCTCGCCTCCATCCCCTTCCGCATTTCCTCGGCGGTGACGTTCAGATATCGCTGCGTCTGCTGGAGCGAGCTATGACCGAGCATGAGCTGGATGATGCGGCGATCAAGATTCCCAACAGCATCAGACCAGGCCTGTACGGCCTGAGCGCGGTAGCCGGTCTGGCCGGCCGGGCCGGCGGCGACGGCGAGCTGGTTAGCGGGGGGATTGAAGTCGATATCGCGCGCCGCGAGGGATCCGCGAGTTCCCTTGCGCCATTCCTGAACCCGACGATCGGCTTCGGATGTGCGCATAATGTGCCCAGCATGACGGCCAAAGAGTCTAGAAAGCGGGTCGCATCGGTGCGTGAATACGTCGCGTCGAAGCCGAAAGAGTCTCGAGCCAGCCTCGAAGCCGTGCGCCGGGCGATTCTCAAGGCGCTCCCGAATGCGCAAGAAGGGCTGGCCTATCAGATGCCGGCCTACACGCTGAACGGCGTCGGAGTGCTGTATTTCGCCGGGTGGAAGTCGCACTACTCGCTCTATCCCGCAAGCGATGCGTTGGTCGAGGCGTTCGCCAAGGAGCTGGCGCCATACGAACGCAGCAAGGGGACGCTCAAGTTCCCATTGTCCGAGCCTGTGCCCGTCCGCTTGATTGAGCGGATCGCGAAGTTCCGGGCCCGGCAACTCAGGACGCGCGACGCGGCTACGGGCCGGCGCAAACGCGGACGGGAAGGACAGGTCGATCGGATCCGCCGCATCTGCGCCGCGCTTCCCAGCGCGTTCGAGAAGATGTCGCACGGCACGCCCTGCTTCTTCGTCGAGCAGGGCAAGGGCTGCTTCGCGATGTTTTCCGAGCACCACCGCCACGATGGCCGGCTGTCGCTTTGGGTGCCGGTGTCGGACGGCCTGCAGCCGCTGATGATCGAAGAATCGCCCGACATCTATTTTTACCCGCCGTACGTCGGCGGCGGCGGGTGGGTCGGCATCCTGCTCGATCAGATCGCGGATGACGCGCTCGAGAGCCACCTGCGCGAGGCGCGGCGGATCATCGCGTCCAAGCGGAAGCCCGCGCCCAAGCCGCGCGGCATGTAGGGTCAGCGACAACGAGTCCTGCCGTGTCGCAACATCTCGCCAGACTGCCAGTCTTAGTGCCTGACCGATTGCCCGAGGTTGTGGATCTGGTTGCACAGCTGAGCGGTGAGATCCAGCATGGAGACATGGTGTTGCACGACTTGGCGGAGAAGCAGTGCGACACACTTCATCGGCAGAGCGCCTTGATTCTGGTAGACCGGATCACGCCGGATGCGCCGACGCCCTGGTTCGGAGATATCAAGGGGCGTCCTACAGCGCATCGCGGTGGCGGCCCCAGATCTCGGCACGAATCCAGGGTATATGCGACTTCTCGACATTTCGACGGCAGCAGGCATCTGACGCCCTCATGTAGCCCCCCTCCACACCTGCAAGTACCGCTGGTTGCACGCCCCCGCACCATCGTAAGCCCCAAATCCCCAAGACCAGCGGCCGTTCGTCAACGTTGGCGATAACGCCGCATCTTGTCGGCGGTGCCGCAGGTTTCCATGGCGCACCAGCGGCGGCGCTGATTCTTGCTGGTATCGAGCAACAGCCACCCGCAGGAGGTGGTATTGGCGCAACGGCGAAGCCGCGAGGCGGACGGTTCCTCGAGTAGGTCCAGCGCATCGAGCGCGAGGCGCTTCAGCGGCAGCCGCGCGTCGCAGGCATCGGTGCGCCAATGCAGGTGCCCGTCGGCGCCCAACGACTGGCTGGCCCAGGCCCGGTGCACCCAGGAATCGAGGCCGCGCACCGCGTCCGGAGGGGGCGGCAGACTGTCGATCCGAGCGGCGAACAGCGCGTGCAGATGACGGCGCAGGGTCACCACCTCGCGCATCAACGCCGCGCGCCTGTGCGCGGCGCGCGGCGCGCGAACGCCATCGTCCGGACGCAGCACTCCGGCGCGGCCGCACCACTCGATGAAGCGCTGCGGCTGCTGCAGGTAGTCCTCGACCTCCACGGCGTAGCGGTCGTGGATGGTGTTGACGAAGTCCAGGCATGGGCGCCCGCCATCAAATCGGATGGCGGTAATCGGCCGCGGCGGCAAGTGACGGTGCACTGGCGACATGCGGTATTGCTCGATCCTCTAGAAGCCACGCCACGATCGACGCACTACTGCCTAAATCAGTTTAAGTGGTAACCTCTCTGCCGACACCGAAAAAGCGGACGATGAGGCTATTGTATGACGCCCAAGTCGACGGCTTCGACGGCGACATCGATCGACGCAACGCAACGCCAACTGATTGTCGGCATCGTCATTGCGACGCTGATGACATTGGCCATCGTGATCGCTGACTTGGCGAGCGGCGGCCGCCCCGATCCGCCGACCCTGCGTGCCGCAGCGACTCTTCTCGATGGCGCCTGGCGATTCCATACCGGCGGTGACCCAAGCTGGGCGAACGCCAATACTGACGACAGCGGTTGGGAGACGATTGACATGACCGCCGTGCCGGGCAGCCACGACGGCGACGTGGGTCTGCCCGACTACGTAGTCGGGTGGATGGCGCACGGTCATCCCCGCTATCACGGCTACGCCTGGTACCGGCGCGCCGTGACGGTGCCGGCCGGTCGCGCGTCGTGGGACATCCTCGGACCGACCCTCGTCGAGGACGGCTACGAACTCTATTGGAACGGCCAACTACTTGGCGGGTCGGGCAGGCTCGGCTCAAGCCCCCGCGTTGTCGGCACGCGGCCGCTGCGGTTCGCCCTTCCCGCCGATGCGGCGGGCACTCGTGGCATGCTCGCCATCCGGGCGTACAAGCTTCCCGGTGGGGGCAGTGCGGACGGCGGCGGCATGCACAGCGCACCCATACTCGCTCCGCGGCCCATCAGCGATGAGATCCTCCGCGTGCAGTGGCAGCGAACCATCGCCGGTTACATCGTCGACGTGATCGAGCCGTTAACCATGTTCGCAGTGATCGGCTTGGCACTGTGGTGTCGGCCTCGCAGCAGCCATAAGAGTTTCTTGATCTTTGCCAGCATTGCGCTTGCGCTCATGGCAGCCAGGAGGCTCAACAATGCGATCGTCGCATGGACCGATCTGTTAGATCTGGCTACCTATGCGTGGCTGGCGTCAGTGATGTGGGTGCCAATGGTGGCCGCCTGGACGCTGGCCTGGAACCACTGGTGCCTCCGTCCATGGGGAAGCATCGATGTGGCGGCTGTCGTGCTGGCGGTCGCCGGAATCATTGGTGCCGTGATCCATTCGGCGAGCGTGACCAGCGGCAGCCGGCTCGGGTCGATCGCGCTGTTGGTCGTAATCGGCGCGCGCATCGTCCGCAGCGGACCCATGCGCTCCCTGGCGCTCGTCACGTTAGCCTCGATCATGGCCGCACTATTCGGCGGCGAGCTGCTCGATACGATCGGCGTGCCGGGCATCTGGTTTCCGTTCGGCATCGGCGTGTCGCGGACTCAGTACGTTTACGCGATCGCCATCCCGCTCCTGGCCTGTTTGATCGTGCGACACTCGCCTTCAAAGTGAACGCATCGATAAGCCATCTCAGGGTGCAGGAGCGCTGGCGGCTGCTCCGCCGACTCGAGCTGAGCCTGCGTGAAGGTGACGTCAGAGCTGGGCCCCCGCTCCCCCACCATGTCACAATTATTGATCTATATATTCACACTTTGTGATAAATAGTTGTTGATGGCAGATGGAGGTTCAGAACTTCATGAAGGCGTGTGGCTCCTGATGGGTGTTGCGCCGCACTCTTCCAACTGCAGAGTGGTGGTAAACCGTGGCGCGTGACTACCTGACTGACTTCGAATTGATGCTGTTGCTCGCCACGCTGCGGGTAGGAGACGATGCGTACGGTGTGACGATCGCGCGTGAGATTGAGGCCTCAGGCGAGCGAACCGTGATGCTGGGTGCGGTATACACCGGCCTTGACCGACTCGAAGCCAACGGCCTGATGGCGTCCACGGTCGGGTCACCAACGTCGGAACGTGGTGGCCGAGCGAAGCGGTACTTCAGCGTCACGCCGTCCGGGATGAAGGCGGTCCGACAGGCCAAGCGTGCCTTTACTCGACTGTGGTCGGGCGTACCGGGACTCGAAAGCGGTCGGACATGACGGCGAGGACCACGCCCCGTCTGCGCGTTGCCCTGTGCAACTGGTTTCTGGGCAACAACGAGCCCCTGGCGGGCGATCTCATTGAAGAGTCTGCGCACCGCTCGCGAGTCTGGTTCTGGCGTCAGCTGATGTTCGTACTAATGGCACGAACCACCGCGGACGTTGCGGCCGCCGTGCGCGACCCTGCCCGCCTCGTCGCGCCGCTCGCGTCCGTTGCCATGTTCATGATTCTCTGTTTTCAGGTCGTCGTGGCTGGGAGCCTTCTCGCCGGGGTATTCCCACGAACCCCGGTGCCCGGCCGTGAGTGGCTCGCTCTCGTGGTCCTGCTATCGCTCGCCGTCGGCTGGGCGACCGGCAACCTGACGAGGCGCCTCCACGCAAGATCTCGACTCGCCACGGTCGCATGCTGCGGTGCCACCGCTGCGGTCATCGGGCTGGTCAGCCACGCCGTACTGACTTCAGACGGCGCGGTGGTCTTTCCAGCGCTGGCAGCCCAGGCCATGGCGGCTCTGGCGTTCGTGAGCGGACTGGTGGTGGTTGCCCTTCGAGCCGAATGAGACCCCACGAGGTATTCAGAGATGCTCGAATCACACGCGCTCTCAAAGCGTTTCGGTGGCACGCTCGCGGTCGACAAGGTGAGTTTCAACCTGAATCGTGGCGAGATCCTCGGCTATCTCGGTCCCAATGGTTCGGGCAAGAGCACGACCGTGAATATCGTCGTGGGTCTTCTCGAAGCCGAGTTCCGGAACCGTCACGCTCGACGGCCGAACACTCAGCGGAGGATCCACCGGGCTACCAGAGGAAGGTCGGTTACGTTCCCGAAGAGCCGTATCTCTACACCCACCTCACGGCGACCGAGTACCTCACGCTGGTCGCGCGCCTTCGCCGCCTTCCGGCCGCGGCAATCGACAGGAAGATCCCAGAGCTCCTCCGACTGTTTCAGTTGCACGACAGTCGATATAGCGCGATGCGCGCCTTCTCGAAGGGGATGCGTCAACGCGTGATACTCGACGGCCGCGCTGCTTCACAATCCGGACTTGCTGATTCTGGACGAGCCCTTCGCCGGGCTCGATGCGAATGCCGCACTGTTGTTCCGGGAGTTGCTCGCCCTGCTCGCGGCGGACGGCCGGATGATTCTCTTCAGCACGCATCGCTTCGACATGGTCGAGAGGCTGTGCTCGCGCGCACGTGATTCTGTCGAATGGGCGTAAGGTCGCGGAGCACGCTGGTGACCGGGTCAGGCACGCCACGGTACGCCGTCGCTCGAGGACACGTTCTGTCGGGTCACAGAGCAAGCCGACTTTCGTCCGCTCGCCAGAGGCGATCCTCGACACGATTCAATCCTGACAACGATGCGGCTGCTGCTCGACGAGCGTCCCTGGTATCCAGCTCGCGACGCCATTTCTTTCGAAGGTTGTTTGATTTCGGCATGCTCTCGGAGGCGGGAGCGGACGCTTACCGGCGAATCGCTGATCGGCCTGACTGCGGTGACTTGTCGTTAGGCTTGCTGTCTCACCCGCATGTATCTGAGCAAGTACATGGCACTTGCGCAGAGGTATCATGACTGGGGCAAGTGGTTATCAACTGAATCGTGAACCGTACCATCTGGCGATCCTTGGCGACGGCGCGCTGGCGATCGCGTTTCCGATGTTGATCGTGGCCTTCGTCGTGGTGCTCGTCAGCACCTCGCTCTTTCCCGACGATCTCGACTGTCGCGTTCTGCTGACCGTTGCCGGTTTCGAGACGCGTCATGTTTGCGAGCAAGGCGCTCGCAGCCTTGCTCTTTGCGGGCCTCTTCGCCGTTGCTGCGCATGTGGCGATGATACCGCTCGTTCTGTACTGATGTGGAACAGCCGGTGGTCCGACAAGGCGCTGCTGACGCGGCTGGTTGCCCATGGCGCCGCGAGCCTGGGCGCCTCGGTGGTGACTGCACTGGTGATCATCGCGACCGCAGGTGTGCTGTTGGTGTGCGTGCCGCGATCGCGATTGCGCGTCGGCTGATTGTGTTTCGCAGTGTCGGTCTCTTTGCGGGTTCGTGCTAGTCGATTCCGCTGGTGTCGAGGCTTCCGACGATCGGGTCCGCTCATCGCCAGCTGAATCGCAGTGGATGTATCTAGTGCCGCCCGTCTGGTTCTGTCGGTGTCGAGCAGTTGGCGTTAGGACACGCGACGCCGTATTTCCTGCGGCTTGCGCGGGATTGCTGCGGCTGTGGCGACCGTGGTTGTCGTCATTGCAACTGGCTGGCAGCTACATTCGCATCTACCGGCGCTTCGAGACGGCCGTGTGGGGGCCATCACCAGGCACCGCATTGACGCGACGCGCACGATTTCTGCGCAGGCGTCGACCGACCATCAGCGCTGTGGCTCCGTTTATCCGCACGACGCTCACGCGGAGCTCACTCCACCAGGGTGTGCTTGTCTCAGTCGGCGGCCTGCGGGGCGGCCCTGGTGTTGAACGGCTTTCTGCAGCCAGTCGGCACACGAGAGGTCTCTCGAACCCGAGCGACCTCCTGGTGGCCACGGTGATGTGGGCGCCGTTCGCGCTCGTCTTCGCGATGAACGTCGCTGGACGTGCCGCGCTGGTCACTCCAATTGAGCTGCGAGCGAACTGGATTTTCCGAGTGACGGAAGACGAAGCGACACGGGCTGAGGAACTAAACGCCGTCGCACGAACATTGGTCGCATGGGGGGTTGTCGTTCCGCTGGCAGTCTTGCTTCCGCTGGCCTGCACAGTCCTGCGCTGGCGCGCTCTACCTTGTACGTCGATTGCGGCTCTTGGGGGCTTGCTACTCGTAGAACTGCAAATGATGGAGTGGCGATGGATTCCGTTTACGTGCTCGTACGAACCGAGCACGCAGATGGCCGGGAAGACCCTTCTCGCGGGCGGCGCCGCGTACGTGGCGTTCACCACACTCGGGCCGCGCCTTGCCTGGTACGGCTGCGTACATCCAGCAGCATGGGTGATCGTGTTGCTAGTGCTGGGGGCCCTACTGCTCTACCTGCGGCGTCAGCGGCTGTGGCTCTCCCAGCGAGCAGCGCTCATGTTCGAGGAGCTCGTCCCGAACGAAATCGAGCCGCTCAAGCTGTCGGAGTACTGACTCATGCCAGTTCGCAGATCACCTTGGACCTCTATGGCCACTTGTTCAAGGAGACGAGCGTGAGCGCCATGCACCGCTTGACGACGCGTATCCGCGGGAGCAAGGGTGGCCATGTTGTGGCGCTCGCGACGGGGCACGGATGGGTGAACCGCCTGGGCAGGACTTTGGGCCGCTCAGAGTTTGCGCTAGGATGCCGCCACTTGGAAATCGACGATGGCTGCGCCGCACGTTAGATCAGTCTGCTCCGCTGGCCTGGGAAGCTGACCGACACACGAGAACCAGATGACCATTGCCTCATTCGAGCGACTGGAGGCGGCGTGCTTTATGGTCGGCTCAACGCTGCTGGCTGTGTATGCGGTGCTCCTCGCAGTCCTGATTCCAGTCCGAGGCGCCGGCGCGGACTACTCACTCGTGGTGCTGCACCCCAGTTGGGCAAGGCTCAGTCTTCTGGCATTCATCGCTGTTCTATTCATGCTCACGGGTCTAGATGCGGTGTTCTCGAGAATACGTGCGACCGCCGGTCTCACGGGAACGATCGGGTTTTTCTTTACGAAAATCACGTTTGTCCTTCAGGCGTGCGTGCTCACGTGGGAGCTTCTCCTCGATCCCATCATTGCGGCAAATGCAGGGTCTGCGTTTCTTCTCCGCGAGCGCATTATCGCTAATGATCCGGGAATGGCGATCTTCCGCTGGGGGGCTATTGTCAGCATTCTCCTCTCGACGATATTGTTCGGTCTCGCGGTCTACCGTTCGAAGGAGTTCCCGAGCAGCGCGCTTGTTCTGATCATAGTCGGGGCAGTTGCCTATGCGATCGGCCCAATGATCTCAATCACCCTGGCGGTCGTCGGTGTCATCGCACTCTCCGCTGGCTGTATCCTGATCGGCGCCAGATTGTGGCGAGCACCGGAACCCGGCGTGAGGGCAGCGTTGAAGTTCACCGAGGGCAGTTGACTGCCATCCAGGATCATCCAGTGGAACGCCCTGCAATACGAGGAACAGCGTGGAACAGCCAGGAAGTGAAACGCGGCGGAGCGACCCACATCGACGCCTGTCTCGCCTGCCGTCGTCGTTTGCCCATCCCCATTGACGACCGGGTAGTAGTGGGATCGATCGAGTCGATCTTCCGATCTCAGGTGCGACTCTGTACCGCGTATTTCAATGACAGGACTCCGGCTCCTGACTGGTCGGAACTCAACAAGCGCAGCTTCACCCGCGCGGTGTTGTCGGACATCACGCGCCGTCCATCGCCCAGCATCACAGGCATCACGCTCAGTTCCACGGCATCGACAAGGCCGATTGAGGCGAGGCAGCCGAAGAGCGAGCCACCGCCAAACAGCCAGATGTCTTTGCCATTACCTGCGCGCAATTCCTTGAGCAGCTCGATTGCGCCCTCTCCGACAACGGTCACGCCGTCTCGCCGGCCCGGCGCCAGCGTTCTGGAGAAGACATAGGTATCCATGCCTTCGACCGCGCCGCCAAAGACATCGTACGACCGTCGCCCCATGATGGCGATGTCGAACTGAGCGTAGAACTCCCTGAAGAACGCCGCCACGTCGACGCCTGGGTCCATTTCGATCCAATCGGCTTCACCCTGAGGGCCGGCGATAAAGCCGTCCAGGCTCATGGCAACGGCGTAGCGTACTTTCTGCATCGTTAGGATCTCGCGTCCGTCACAGATTAGCCCAACCAGAAGCTTGCCCACGGGCTGCTAGCGCAAGGTCATTAGTACGATGGGTGCCCCCTACGACGAAACGCGTTCAGCGTCATCTGGCTTCGAAGACCCTGATTTCCGCCGGTTGCGAGCCTCGGTGTGGCACGGCCAGATAGAGTCGATTGAGATCGGGGACGAACAGAGACGTGCGTGCGCCGGATGCTGAGGCGATGTGTGCGACTCGCGGCAGTCCGCTGGGCACCGCAGCATCAAAGACATCGATTGCGCCGTCACCGCCAGTCACATATAGCCGTTGACGCTTGGCGTCATAGAACAGATCGTCGGTGTCGCCAACCGCATCGACCGACGCAACCCGGCTTCCCGTGCTTGTATCGTAGACGAGCACTTTCGCGGGACGTCGACATCCGATGAAAACCCGGTGATTTGCTTCGTCGAGGGCCATCGGATAATTCGCTGCCGCCTCCGTGACAGGCCACGTCGTCTCGAGCTTCATCGCTTCGCGGTCGAGGATCGCAATCTGGCGGGCGGATGGCACGTTGACGTAGATGCGCGGACCGTTCCCTTCGAGTTGGAATGACTCCGGGTGGCCGGCCAGCTTGACCTCCCCCAGCCTCCTGCCCGTCTGTGCATCCAAGGCCGCCATCGCTCCGCTGCCGTAGCCGACGTACAGCCGTTTCGCCCGGGCATCGTATCGGACGTTGTCCGGATCATCGCCAAGCGTCGTCGACGTGATCGTGGTGAACCCGTTCCGGTCGAGCAACTGAAGATCACCGCCCGCGTTGGCCACGGCGACGATCTTGCCGTCGGGCGGCAGCGCGATGCCCTGGGGTTCGTGAAGTCCTTTCACGCTTCGCGCGTGCGTTCCGGTCCGAAGATCGACGACCTCGAGGGTGTTGTTGCCGAGCGCCGCCACGAACAGTCGCCCGTTCTGGAGATCCACCGCCAAGTGGTCGATACGGCCATTCACGCCCGGAAGGACAATCGTTTTGACAAGCACGAGGGGATCTGCCTGCTGAACGACTGCGAGCGTCCCCACCATCACAAGGCAACACAGCAACGGTTGGTACATCAGGACCTCCGGCAACTGCGCTTCGACACGGCCGCATCACGGCGCGACACCGCGCACGGCCTCGATCCGCCACACCCGTATTCTGAGCCGCGCCGGTCCGACCGGAGACGTCCCTGGTAACAGGTGCGCCGACAAAGAGGCGCAGACGCCGGCGAACGCCAAAGGCTACGATGTCCGTCGCGTACGCCTTCCGCCGGCGTTCGAACGTCCGCCCAACGCGGACGCTACACTTCGTCGGTTCCTGAAATCACAAAATCCCGGTGGGGATCGAGATCGGACTTATTGATGTGCGTTTCCGACGGCTGCTTCGATACTGTTTCACCCGGCTTCAGCTCGACCTCGAGGCGATACGTGCCCTCCGGCACCTGAATGGTATATCCACCATTCGCGCCTGTCGTCGCGTCGAACTTGGCGCCAGTCTGGGTGTTGGTCGCAGTCACCTTGCGGCCGACGACCGGTGCCTTCGTGGAGGTCGAGACGATTCCCGCAATGGTCCCACCGACCGGCAGCTTGCCGCCCGTATTGATAACGGGCCCGGGGTGACAGGCGGCTACAAGAGTAAGGAGACCGATGGTCAGGAGCGCATCGAACAGTCGCATGACGCCGCTAGATTAGCACCGAGACCGGCCTCGTGGGACCGGCGGCTATTGATCGCGTTAGAGAGCGAATAATCCCCAGGACCGCGTCCCACTTCTTTCATTTCAATTCGTTCGAGCTGCCGGCTCGGTTGATGGCGCTGCGGAAGTGCGGGCGCGCCAGATGTTGCCTGTGACTTCGCCGAGGTTGAAGACCAGTTGGTCTCTGGCCACGGCGAAGCCCAGGATCGCGAGGCGGACGTTCATCATCGACACACGACCGCCGTGGAAGTGGGCGACTGCGAAAGGAGCGCCCAGCGGCCTCATGGTCGACGGATCGAGCCGTTGCGCCCAGATACACCGGAACCCGTCGCGCTGCGAGACGAAATACAGGAGCGTCCCCGACGGCGACCATCGGGGCTTGTCGTCCCAGGACTCACCTGTCGTGATTGGGATCCACGTGTTGTCACCCGAACTGCCGCGGTCAGCTGGCGCAACCCAGATACGCGCGCGCTGAGTCGGCAGCCCTTCGATGAACGACATCCACCGGTCGTCGGGCGAAAACCGCCCCTCTGAGAGCAGGTTGTTGTGTTCGGCGATGAGTCGATGGGCCCCGGACGCAAGGCTCAGGTCGAAGATCTGGAACCGGCCCTCGTCCCCGGTCAGATACGCCAGTCGGGTGTTATCGTTCGACCAGCCCAACGGGATATTCCAGCCGCAATCCGCGCACACACGCTCCGGCGTTCCGCCACGTGCGGACACCACGTTGATGCCGTCGCCTGGACCTTCCTTCTTACGGAAAGCGAGCCGCGACCCGTCGGGTGAAAGAATCGTCCATTCGAGCAATCCCGGCGGAACGACAAGTCTGGTCTCGCGAGTCTTCATGTCCATCGTCCGCACGGACCAGGCTCCACGGCTAGCCGGGCTGAAAGCCAGCATGCTGGCATCGAGCGAAACACCGGCAACGTACTCGGGTTGGGCATCATCGGTCAGGCGTTGAATCGGTCCGGTCACGCCACCTTCTTCGCTGACCGGCAGCGACCACACGTTCTGCTTGTTGACCATGCTCGCGAACACCAGTCCATCGCCCGAGGACCCGGTGGCGAACGCGTGGTCTTCTGGTCCGTTGGTGAGCTCTTCAGCCGTTTCGCCCAGCTTCCAACTTCCGGACGTGATGTGCGTTTGCCATAGCCTGAGAGTGTCCGCCTGACTCGCTGAGAACACGATCGTGTCGCCGCGCCACATTTCCTGCCGCAGCAAACAGTTGAACTTGTACTTTTCCTGCAGCCGGGCGTTCAGGGCGACAGGGCGTCCGCCGTCGATGGGCACGACGTACCAGTCCATCGGAGCACCACCGAACTGGTCGACTGACGTTGCACTCACGAGCACGCGCTTCGAATCCGGCGCCCATACTGGCCAGAACGCGGTCTCGAAACCGGGCAGGAGTTGAATCGGACGCCCACCCTCGGCGCTCACGACGAACACCTTGTTCGACGGGGAACCAGAGTCGCCACGCGCGCCGGTGAAGCCCACCCAGTACGCGATGTTCCTGCCGTCTGGCGAGAAGCGCGGGTTGTGTCCCTCGGCGGCAATCAGCGTGGGCCGCCCCCCTGTATGAGTTGGCATCACGTAAATCCCGCCGCCCTCGCGCTCGGACCGGAACGTCACCAGGTCCCCACGAGGTGACACCGAGGGCTCGGATTCGTCGGCTGGATCAGCGGTCAGACGCACCGGTTCGAGAACGTCTCGTCGCAGCAGCCAGAGATCCAGCTGACCGTTTCCTGCGCGATCGGACGCATAGACGATGACCTCGCCGTCGTCAGTGACGCTCGGTTGCGTGGTCAGACCGCCGTCGTGGGTGAGACGCGTCACACCGGCGGGTGATTCCGAGGATGACGACGCATCCCGAAACGACGGGCGGGCAACCCACAGGATGGCGATTGCGACCAGCAGGAGCAACACGATCGCGATCGGCACAGGGCCCCGAATTTCGGACCATGGCGACCGTTGGTCCCTGGACACGCCTTGATCGACCGGCGCGATGAGCCGGTAGCCGCGACGTGGGATGGTTTCGATGAATTGAGGCGAGACCGCGTTATCGCCGAGCGCCTCGCGCAGTCGCTTGACCGCGGCGTTCACGCCGTGTTCGAAGTCTACGAACGTGTCGTTCGGCCATAGCCGATGGCGCAGCTCCTCGCGCGAGACGACGGCGCCTTTCGCGTCGAGCAGGGCCTGCAGGACTGCGAGCGGCTGTTCGGGCAGGTAGGAACAGACCCCAGCTTTCCAGATCTCTCCGCCGTCCGAATCCAGTTCTACCGGACCGATGGTTATTCGCCGCGAGCGCGATGGTTCCTGTCCCACGACTCGCCCTCCGGAGGCCGGGATTCTAACACTCTTCTGTCCAGTCACCTCGAAAGGTCAGAGATTTCACCCGCCGGTCATTGAGATAGCAGCGAGTCGACCGCAGCGTTGGCGACATCCCCGTTGTCGGAGGTGCGCCGATGCGTTTCTCACTCGTGCTCGCGCTATTTCTCTTGCCCGTCGCTCGAGTCGAGGTCGTTCTGTGTGCGGAGGATGTCCTGTTCGCGCCGACCGTTCGCCGAGCACTGGCGCTGCTACCGAAGCGTCCCGGCACGATTGCCGTCATCGATGCCAACGACGCGAATCCTGATGTCCGCGACAAGCTACTGAAGCTGGACGCGTTCGTCCTGCACGGCCGTGGCGTCATCTATCTCGTCAGGCAGAGCGCGGTTCTTCAGGGCGCCGCGCGCGGTTCGCAGGTTCTCGACTGCATGCTGGCGGCGATCATCTGGCACGAGATGGCGCACCTCGAGGGCGCACAGGAGCCGGAAGCGCAGAAACGGGAGCAGGAGCTGTGGACCACCTACATTCGCGACGGACGCATCGATCGCGTCGTGGGACTGCGGTACCTCGAGGCACTTCGGGCACGCGGGAGCCGAGACGTTCTCGCTGTTTCGGGACCCGCGCACCTACCCTGACGGTCTCGACGCCGCCGAAGTGCCGCGGCGACACCGGCCCAGACCGATCAGAAGACGTGACCGCCGCCTCGTGACCATTACGCGACCGAGAAGAAGACTCGTCCAGCGATTCTTCAGTGGTGTAAATCAATCGTTCCCGCAATCGATCCGGACGAAGCACCCAGTGTCACGATGTTCACGGAACGCTGGACGATGAGTGTTCCCGAAGCTTCGGCGAATCGGCCGGTTCCACTCGTAATGGTGTGCGTCTCCACTATCGCCGCAGTGGGGAACGTGACGACAGCCCGGCCATTGACGGTCGTGGAGATCTCGTCGCCATTCGCTGCGGTCCACGTGGCCGTGCCCGATGCCGTACTCACCGGCGGAGGGATCACGGTGAACGCCGACACTAGGGTGAACCGTCCCAGGTGCGTCGCCTCTCCCTTGCCGCTGAGCTGATTCAGCCCGTCGACCACTTTCTCGGAGGCTTGCAGCGTGCCCCTGAACGGCAACTCTGAGCCACCGGTGGCGTTGGTGGACGCCGCACTCGAAATTGTGTCGGACGGGGCCGTCGATGACTTGAAGGGGTGTCTCGCCGCAGGCTGCGGCCACGAAGCAGAAGCCGAGTACCAGGTATCGCATCATTTGACTCCTTTGGAAAGCGACGAGGTTTGGACGCTCACGGCAGTCCCTACCCTTTCGGCGTAAACTGTCGGTCAAACGGCTCATTGGTGCGTCCAGAACTTAGAGCGGCGCTATGAACCGTGGTTGTGGCGCGCCATGGGGGTGTCAGGGCGCTTTCCTCATCGTCGGATATCACCTTGCTGCTTCGTCAATGGAGCGAGGGTGATCTGGAGGCTCTGAATCGGCTGATCCCTTTGATCTACGCGGAGCTTCGTCGTCTCGCGCATCAGCGGTTGCGGCGCGAGCAGGCCAACCAATCGCTCAATACGACCGGCCTGGTCCACGACGCCTACATGAAGCTCATCGACGTGCGGCACGCGCGATTTCGCGACCGCTCGCACTTTCTGGCGATGGCCTCACGTGTGATGCGGCGCCTGTTGGTCGACCAGGCACGGGCGCGACGCGCGGCCAAGCGCGGCGGAGGGGCAGAGGCGATCGAATTGGATGAGGCGCTCTGCCTGTCAGAGCCGCAGGCCGACGGGTTGGCCGCGTTGGACGATGCCCTGAAGCGGCTCGAGACGCTCGATCCGCGTCAAGGCCAGATCATCGAACAACGCTATTTCGGGGGATTGTCGCTCGACGAGATGGCGGAGGCGCTTGGCGTGTCGCTCGCGACCGTGAAACGGGAGTTGCGCTTCGCCCACGCATGGCTGGCGTCAGAATTGGGCGTCAGGCCCGGCGCCGCCGGTACAAGCGCGTGACTGATTGGGAGGAGCTGAAACACGCATTCTGGGCCGCTGTCGACTGCGCGCCCGCCGACCAGGCACGGCAGATGGCGGTGCTGGCATCCGACAACCCGGGACTGGCCGGGCGGCTCGAAGCCCTTCTGGCAGCCGACGCGCGAGGCGAGTCACTCCAGCACCTGTTCCACTTCGAGTCCGCCCGCACACAACCTCCAGCACGCATCGGACCCTACGAGGTCATCGGAGCACTCGGCGTCGGCGGCATGGGCGAGGTGTACCGCGCGCGCGATTCGCGCCTGCAACGTGACGTCGCGATCAAGGTACTTCCGGTCCACGTGACCAACGATCCCGAGCGGCTGGCGCGATTCGAACGTGAAGCGCAGGTGCTCGCGTCGTTGAATCATCCCCACATCGCTCAGGTGTACGGCCTCGAAGAATCAGGGAGCACCCCGGCGCTCGTAATGGAGCTGGTGGAAGGGCCGACACTCGCCTCGGTAATCGCCGGCTCTGCCGACACGCGCCTGGCGCTGTCACGGGTTCTCGAGATTGCACGTCAGATCGCGAACGGTCTCGAAGCCGCCCACGAGAAAGGGATCATTCACCGGGACCTCAAGCCCAGCAACGTCGCGCTGACGCCCAAGGGAGACGTCAAGATCCTGGACTTCGGCGTGGCCAAGAGTCTCGACCCGCGGAATGCCGACGCGTGCGTCGGTGGCGACCGATGTCGGCGTCGTGCTCGGAACGCCCGCCTACATGAGTCCGGAGCAAGCGCGGGGACTCGAGGTCGACACGCGCACGGACATCTGGGCTTTTGGCTGTCTGCTGTACGAGCTGCTGACCGGACGACGGCCATTCGACGGGATCACGCCGACCGATACGCTCGCGGCCGTTCTCACCCATGATCCGGACATGACTATCGTGTCGCCCGACACACCGGCAGCGGCGCGGTCGCTTCGTGCGCGCTTGTCTCGAGAAGGATCCGGCGCGTCGCCCGCCCGACATGGCCGCAGCACGTCTCGCCATCGATGACGCCCTGAGTCGGCTGAACCAGCCCGTGGAGTCGACGCAAGCAACCGAACGGGCCGCCTTGCCAGTTCCGATGTCACTGGATGGCATGTCCCCCGGTCGCGCACACAGGACCCGTGTGTGGGCGCGGCGGTGGCAGCCATCGCTGCTGTGCCTGGCGACGTTCGGTCTTTGGAGATCGCCGGCGACCCTGGCTCGAGTGGTGCCGGTTCCGGCGATGACGGTGGTGCCGCTGACGACGCTTTCGGGCGACGAGTATTCGCCCGCTTTTTCGCCGGACGGCGGGCAGATCGCCTTCAGCTGGAACGGCGAGCACGAAGACAACTTCGACGTGTACATCAAGTCGGTGGGCTCCGCGGCGGTACGACGACTGACATCCGACGCTGGATTCGAGGGGAACCCGAGCTGGTCTCCCGACGGGAAACAGATCGCGTTCATGCGGGAGCAGGCCGGAGTACGCCGCGTGTATGTGACATCCGCGCTCGGCGGAACGGAACTGAAGCTGGGAGACTTCGCCATCAGTGACGCTGATGCGGCGCGATATTCGAGCATTGCCTGGTCGCCTGATCCCAATTTTGTCGCCGCCGCCGGCGCACCGCCCACGAGCCCGGCGAGCGAGGCCGTCCGCGGAATCTACCTGCTTCCAGTCAGTGGTGGCGCTCCCCGACTGCTCGTGCCTGCGTCAGGGGGCATGGTGCACTTCAGTCCTGCCTTCTCGCGAGACGGCCGCCGCATGGCGTACGTGTCGTGCAAGGGATTCCTCTCGTGCGACGTTTACGTCGTCGATTTCGATTCGAGTCTCGCTCCGACGAGTCGGCCACGACGGCTGACGCGGCAAGCCAATGCCCGCATCGGCCAGGTCGCATGGAGCCCTGACGACCGTTCAATCATCTACGACGCGGAGGTGGTGCCGATGAGCAATCACCTCTGGCGCGTCGCGGTCGACGGCGCCTCGCCGCCGGAGCGGTTCGAGGCCGCCGGATTCGCGCGTCTACCCGCGACCGCCAAGTCCGGCGACCGCGTCGCATTCACCGAGTGGCGTTTCGACATCGACGTCTATCGGTTCGACCCTGCCGGGCCGGCGCAACCGATGCTCACATCGACGTTCCTGGATATGGACGCGAAGTACTCGCCCGATGGCCAGCGGATCGCGTTCAGTTCCGGGCGGACTGCCGAGACTCCGGAAATCTGGGTCGCCGCATCTGATGGCAGTGAAGCGCATCAACTCACGCAGGGCCCCGGAGTGTTTCAGGCCTCCCCCGCCTGGTCGCCCGACGGACGACAGATCGTGTTCCAGTCGCTCCAGGATGGCGTCCATCATCTCTGGGCGATCGACGCAGACGGCGGCGCTCCGCGCCGCGTCACAGACGACGCGGGTGACCAGCGCGGCCCTGTATGGTCCCGTGACGGGCGATGGATCTACTTCACCTCCGACGATGGGACCGGGCGTGGTGTCTGGCGAGTGCCGGCGACTGGAGGAGCCAGCACCCGCCTGACGCACAAGGCCACGAGCCAGGTGTGGGAGTCGGCGGACGGGAGCCACCTGTTCTACGCAGTCGACCAGGCACTATGGTCCGTGCCGGCTGCGGGAGGATCCCCGCATGAAGTGATCCAATGCGTGAAGGGCGGAGCCATCGCGGTGGCGGCGTCCGGTATTTACTACGCGTCATGCAATTTCGAATTCGAGCTGAACACAGCGCTCCATGTAATGGACCCCGGCACGAAACACGACCGGCTGATCGGTACAATCGCGGATTACGCTTACGGTCTCGAGGTCTCGCCTGACGAGAGCACGATCCTGTACAACAAGGCTGCCAATCGGGGACTGCACAAGCGCCTCAGCGTCGGCGCCGACCTCAAATTGATCGAGCACTTCAGATAGCCAGGCGACTGGCCCTTGGAGAGCCGGTGTTTGCGCGTAGAGCGCGCCGCTACGGTGACTGATCGAGCGTTTCGGACTGGAGTGCCAAAGCTGTACGGTCGCCGAGAGTGCCACCCCGGCACAGCCCGCCATTTCCGGCAACCGGCCGCTCATAAACGTCGTGAGATTCCGGACGCTGGAGTGACACGAGCCTTCGCCGGGTGACGAAATTTGGTCCAGGCGGCCTGACGATCCTCTAAGACTGGCTTCGTAGGTGTGTGACCCGTTTTGGCACAGCCTGGACAACATCAGCCGGCCTGAAGTCAGAAAATCCGTGGAGATCCGCAGCCTCGCCCGACCCTTTCGTGGGCCTCAAAATTGCTCTCCCTCAGAGCACGCGTTATGAACACCAACCTGTCCCGCGACCGATCCGGACCGAGAGGGCAGATCCTGTTCATCGATCCAGACGTGCGCAGGGCCGGCGCGCTGGGGGACATTCTTCGTCAGCACGGCGGCATCGACGTCGAGATCGTCGGCAGTGTTGCGGGCGCTCTCCGGTCGCTCGCCGTGCAGATCCCGGACCTGGTGCTGACGTCGACGTTCCTCGCGCCCGCAGACGAGGCGGCGCTGACAGCGCATCTGAACCAGCTGCCCGCCGCGCGGCATCTGCAGACGATAACCGTTCCATACTTCATCGACGCGGAAGAGGATCCGAAATCGGAAACGTCGAGCGCGAAGATCCTGACCTTTCTTCGACGGCAACCTGCCTCGGTGCGGCCCCGGTGCGATCTGCGAACACTGCGCGATCAGATTGAGGAGTACCTCTCGCATGCCCAGGCGAGCAGGCTCGAAGCGACCGATCGCCAGTTGATTGAGGTGCCGCGCGCCCCGGACGTCGCGTTGCTGCGACACGAGTGCACACCCGAACTGCCGCTCTCGGCAGCGACAGGCGCCTCGACGTCGGTGCTACGCCGCGACCGAGATATGCAGCGGTCACTCGCGATGCCGGCGGACCGCCGCGGCGCTCGCCGTCGGGCGAGTGGCGAGTTGCCGTGGCTCTGGACCGTCAAGGTCCCCGGCGGCTCCCAGGTCAGTGTCGTGGACATCTCCAGCAGTGGCGTGCTGCTCGAGACGGCCTCGAGAATGAGGGACGGAAGCACCGTTGACCTGCAGTTGCTCGGTCAGGGCACGAACGTAACCGTCCCGGCACGTATGATCAGGACGCAGGTAGCGGCCGTCACCGGCCTGGGCGTCAAGTACCGCGTGGCTGCCGCCTTTGCGCACGACCTGGCACTTCCCGGGCTGGACTCGGGATCCGCGTCGGCTGTGATGCCGAAGGTGCTCGCCGACCTGCTGCATCGTGTCCTGAGCGAAGCCGATCACGGCTCGGACGGAGCCGCGCTGCGCGCCAGCTTCGAACAGGAAGTACGCCAGCTCCTGCGGGTGCGCGATATCCAGATCCGTCCGAAGCCCGTGATTGCGGAGCGGGGAGCGGAGTCGATCTACTTCACCGTGCCGCACGGCTCCGGCGATCAGCCCATACTGCAGGCGATCTTCGAGCCGGACTACGCTCCCACCGCCATGGACTTCCGTCTCCTGAAGGCCGCAGCCAGCCTGGCTGCGGTCGTCCTGGAGTTCGCGCCCAGAGTCGCGAGTCAGGCGTCGCGTTTCGGCTAACCAGTCCATGTCTTCCGGCCAAAGCCGGACGCTCCGGCGTCCGTTTCCCGAATCCCGGTACGATCCCGCTCCCCCAGGGCGATCTTGAGCTCCCCCCATCATCCTCAGTCATTACAGGGTTGCCGGGCCTTTGAAGACCGGGTAGCGCCAGTGTCTGATACTCTCCACTGCGAATCCTGACCCAGGCACTCTGGTTGGTGTAGGATGCCGACGGGTCAGGACTGATCAAATTGCAAATCGCGCCGCCAGCCAGACCGCGCGTTCTCCTCGCCGACGATCACCTCGCGTTTCTGGAATCGGTCAGCCGCCTTCTTGCTCCCGCCTTTGACATCGTGGCTCTTGCCGGTGACGGCCGTCAGGCGCTGGACCTCGCCCGGCGCCTGCGGCCCGACGTGGTCGTCCTGGACGTCGCGATGCCAGAGCTCGGTGGCTTTCAGACCCTCGAGCAACTGCGGCGAGATGGCCCCGAACCCAGAGTGGTTTTCTTGACCATGCACGGGGAAGACGAATTCGTCTCGGCGGCAATCAACGGCGGCGCGCACGGCTACGTGCTGAAGTCGCGCACCGGCTTGGATTTGATCAGCGCGATCGAGCACGCCCTCGCCGGACGGCTGTTCGTGCCATCCCTGACCTCGCTTTCGACTGTCGCAAGCAGCCGACACACAGTGCAGTTCCATTCCAATGACAGCCAGGCTCTGGACGAGATCAGCCAGCTCGTCGCTGCGACACTTGGGTCGGGCGAGCAGGTCGTCATCATCACCAGCGAGGAGACCCGCGCTGGCGTCGCTCAGTGGCTGCACTGGCGGCAGATTGACCTTGCGATGCTGACAGAGCAAGGACAGTACGTCGCGCAGGATTCCGCGCTGGCCTTGTCATACATGATGCCCGACGGGCGACTCGACAAGGAACGCGTCGCGGAGATGGCCCACCGCCTCGACCTGTGGCGCCTGGCCGCCACGAATAGACCGCCAGGCCGTTTGACGATCGTCGGCGACATGGGCGCCGTGCTGTGCCGGAATGGCGATTTCGAGGCAGCGCTGGAACTCGAACAGGTCTGGAACGACGTGACATGTTCGCTGCCCTTTTTCACGGTGTGCAGCTACCCGTTCGACTGCTTCGGGAACCCGGACGCGTTGAATCTGCTCTCGAGCGTGTGCGCGGCGCACAGCGCAGTCAGGTCTGGAGCGTTGCGCGGCGCTCGCGCGCCATGGACTGAGGTGACCAAATGAGTCTCGGCACTTCGTCGCACCTACAAATCGAGGGGCTGTTCCGGCTGGTGGCTGATCGCCTGCCGCTACTCGTCTGGATGTCTGGCTCCGACAAGGGCTGCACCTACTTCAACAAGCCGTGGCTCGACTTCACCGGGCGAGCCCTCGAGTCGCAGATCGGCAACGGCTGGGCAAACGGCGTACATGCCGTGGATCTGCAGCGTTGCCAGGACACGTACTGTCGCGCCTTCGACCTTCGTGAACCGTTCATCATCGAATATCGGCTGCGCCGGCATGACGGCGAATACCGCTGGGTCCTGGACAATGCGGCGCCGCTGTTCGATCCCGACGGTTCGTTCGCTGGCTACATCGGCACGTGCTTCGACGTGACGGAGTTGAGGCAAGCTGCAGCTGAGCGCAACATCGCCAATGATCGGCTCCAGCTCGCCATGGAATCGGGCAAGTCCGTGGGCTGGGAATGGGATCTCAGGACGGACCGCGATACATGGTTCGGAGATCTGCCCACCATCTTCGGCATTCCCTCGAACATTTACGTCGGACACGTCGAGGATTTCCGTCGTTCGGTGCATCCAGAAGACAGGGGCCTGGTCTGGAAGGCGGTCAAGGACGCACTCGAGAGCCAATCACCTTACGCGGCAGAGTTCCGCGTCAAATGGTCCAATGGCACGGTGCGATGGCTGGCAGCCAAGGGCCGGTTCTACTACTCAGCTGGTGGCGACGCGGAGCGGATGCTGGGCATGGCCGTGGATATCACCGAACGCAAGGCTGCCGAGGAAGCACTGCGTCTCAAGGAGATGGAGCTCAAGGAAGCCCAGCGCCTGGCTGGCGTCGGCAGCTGGCACTGGCGTCCGGATACCGACACGGTGGCGTGGTCCGAGGAGCTCTATCGCATCGCCGGCCGGGATCAGGGCTTGCCGGCGGTGAACTACAAGGAACACGCGCAGCTCTATACCCGCGAAAGCTGGGACCGTCTGCGGTCCGCCGTCGAGACCGCCCTCCTCACCGGCGCATCGTACGAGCTCGTTCTGGAGATGGTCCGCGCCGATGGCACGCACCGATGGGTCATGGCACGCGGAGAGGCCCAGCGCGACTCCACTGGCCACGTCGCCGGGATCCGCGGCACGGTCCAGGACATCACGGAGCGCAAGCTTGCCGAAGAAGCGCTGTCGAGCGTGAGTGGCCGTCTCATCGAAGCCCAGGAGACAGAGCGCGCCAGGATCGCGAGAGACCTGCACGACGACATCGGTCAGCGGCTCGCCGTGCTGGCGATGGTGCTGGAACATGTGAAGGAACTGCAGCCGGATGTCTCGGGCGAGGCCCTCAGCTGCCTGGACGCGCTTCAGGAGCAGACCGCGGAGATCATTACCGGCGTGCAGGCGCTGTCACACGAGCTGCACCCGCCACGGCTGCTGCATCTGGGCGTTGTGGCCGCCATGCGAGGTTTCTGTGGCGAGCTGTCGGGGCAGAACAACGTCGCGATCGATTTCCGCGACGAGAACGTTCCTGGGAGCGTACCGTCGGACGTTTCGCTCTGTCTGTTCCGGGTCCTTCAGGAAGCCCTGCACAACGCGGTCCGACACAGCCGGGTCCGGCATTTCCACGTCCAACTTCGCGGCGCCGACGACGCCGTCCATCTCACGATTCGTGATGAAGGCGTTGGCTTCGACGTCGATGCGGCGAGTCAAGGACTCGGACTTGGCATGACCAGCATGAGGGAACGCCTGAAGCTGGTAGGTGGCGAGCTGCTGATCGAATCGCAGCCGACAGGTGGCACCACCGTTCTGGCCCGCGCGCCGGTTCGGCAAAGCTAACGCCGCGAGAAGATCGTCGGATTGTACCGCGAGGACTGCGGACGCGAGCACCACGCGTACGTTACCACCGCGATCGTGCAGGGCCGAATGGTTCGTTCGCGCGCGGCCCCCACGCTCAACACCTGCCGGCTCACTTAATAGACGAACATCTTCGATCCGGCGCGATGCTCAGGGTCGAATCAGCTCGCAAGTGTGGCAACATCAGCGCGTGCGCCTTCCTTTTCGGAACAGTTGCTGGTTCGCATTGCTGGTGGTACTGCTGCTCCACAGCCCCCTCTCAGCCGTGGCATTCGGCGAAACCAGGCACGTGTTGGTGTTGTCGTCCTCGGAGCGACCGTTCGCGCCGCAATCCGGCTTTGCCGACGCGCTCGTGCGCGAACTGATCAGATCGTCTCGCGAGCCGATCGATTTCGTCGAGGTCCCGGTCCAGGCCGTGCGCGCCAGCAATGAGGCACCCGATGTCTCGATTGCGCAGCGCATACGGTCACAGTTCGGATCCCAGAGGCTGGACCTGGTTATCACAATCGGCGGGCCCGCAGCCATTTTCGCGCAACACTTTCGCCAGGGGCTCTTTCCCGCCACGCCGATGCTCATTGCCGGTGTCGACCGTCGCTTCGTCGAGAACGGCACGTTCACCGACAACGAGACGACGGTGGCGACGCAACATGATCCGGCCCTGATGATTGACGAGATCCTGCGCCTCCTTCCCGAGACGCGCACGGTCATGGTGGTCGTTGGTGCCTCACAGGTTGAGCAGTTCTGGTTGCAGGAAATGAAGCGCGAGTTCCGCCGGTTCGGGGGCCGGCTGCAATTCACCTGGACCAACGAGCTGTCCTTCGCGGAGATCGTGGATCGTTGCCGGACGATGCCGGTCCGGTCCGCCATTTTCTACGCGATACTGTCGCTGGACGGCAAGGGTGAACCGCGGGTGGAAGGTGACACGTTGACGTTGCTCCATGCCGTAGCGAATGCGCCGATGTTCGCGTTGTCCGGTGTAGGGCGCGGCATTGTCGGCGGCCCGCTGCTGTCCACCGAGGCACTGAGTCGAACGACCGCTCAGGTTGCGCTTCGTGTGCTCGCCGGCGAATCGCCGGGCAGCATCAAGACGCCCACCCAGCGTACCGGCCAGCCGACCTACGACGCGCGCGAGTTGCGACGCTGGAGGATCGACGAGAACCGGCTGCCGCCGACCGGCGTCGTGCTGTTCCGTCAGCCGACCATATGGCAGCGCGATCGGCGTGCGATCACTCTCGGTGCGCTGCTTGGTGGGATCCCGATCGTCGTGATCGTCCTGCTCGTAGGCCTCCTCAAACAGCGGCGCGCCCGGAGCGACGGGCCGGTGACGAAGGACGTTCTTACGCGGGCACCTGCGGATGCCAGGGTCAGGGTGTGGACGGCGGGCGCCGATGGCCGGCGCGTGGAAGCCGGCCATCCTGCCGGCCCTGCGCAACACGACTCCTGGACGGCCGTCGTGCATCCCGATGACGTCGAGCGATGCCGCGAGATCTACGGTCGTGCGCTCGAGAAGCGTGAGCCTTTTCAACTGGAGTACCGCGTCCGGGAGGCCGGCGGCGTCGAGCGATGGATCCTCGACACGGGACTCCCGAAGTTCTCCGGTAAGGACTTCGACGGTTACGTCGGGTCGGCCGTCGATATCACCGGGCTTGGGCGGGCGCGCGCGGAGCTGTCAAATCTGAGCCGCCATCTGATGCAGGCGCACGAACGGGAGCGCGCAGCGCTCGCTAAGACGCTGCACGAGGACATCTGCCAGCGGATGATGGTCCTTACGCTGCGGCTGCACAATCTGCAGGGCGCGGCGCATGACGGCGAAGCCCAGGCGATCGTCGCCGATATCAGCGGGAAATTGGCGAGCCTGGTTGGCGAAATCGCCGCGGTGTCGGACCCTGTCCATACGCGGCTCGAGCTGCTGGGTCTGACCACCGCCGGCCGGCGACTCTGCGAAAACCTGTCCGCGCGGTACCACGTCGCGATCCACTTTCAGAGTGAAGACGTTCCTCGCGACCTGCCGCCCGACATTGCGCTCGCCCTCTTCCGGGTGTTAGAGGAGGCCACCGTCAACGCGGTCGTCCACTCGACCGCACACGAAGTCTGGGTCTCGGTGCGCGGCGCCGCAGCCGAAATTCGCATGCAGATCGTCGATCACGGGGTCGGCTTCGATACACAGTGTGCCGTTCCGAGCGGAGTCGGGTTGGTGGCGATCCGCGAGCGGCTCAAACTTGTGAACGGCGACAGCCTGATCGTTTCGTGCCCAGGCAAAGGAACTCGCGTCGACGCGTGGGTGCCACTGCGGCGTCGGCCGTAGGTCGTCGCCGCGCAGGAGGCAGCTTGGCTCGCACACCTTATGAGCGGCAGGCTGACGAATGGGTTGTAGTCACAGCCACAAATCTAAACTGCACCCGTTGTCCATCACCCGCGTTCAATATCGCGAGCGGCACTTCGACGCTCGGCGTCGTGCCGGGGCCGAGATACTTGCGATAGAACTCGACTGCCGGCCTGGCGTCGATGTCATGACCCGATCGGGCCCGCCGCACGCGTGATGTGCCCGACCGTGGCGGCAACATCGTCGTCAACTGGACAGGAGGACGCCACGCCATGAGTGAGACCGAGGACGCATATCTCGAACTCTACGCCTACACCATGGGCCGCCGAGGATTCATCCTCCAGCATGTCGTCGATGCCCACATGGCCCAGACACTCGACGCCAATAGCAAGCCGATTGGTGTCGTGTTCTCGCTGGTTGGGCTGTATCTCCACGTTGAAAAGGGGTTCTCCGGTGGGCAGGTTCAGCAGGTGCACAAGACGCTCGCGCAACAGAAGCGACAGTGGCCGGCAGTCCTTCTACCCGTTCAGCGTGGACGACTGAGCCCGATAGACGTGATGGCCTCACCGGCGGGTACTGAACGCGATGCGGCCATCGACAGATGGTGCGAGTCCGTGTGGGCCGAATACCAGGCGAGTCGAGAAGTGATCGTTCGGTTGCTGCACGAGTGCCGGATCGTCTGAGCTCAATGTCGGGCATCAACCGGCGTCCCCAATCACTTGCCCGCTCGACTCCTCCCCCGCTCCACGAATGCCTGTGCGACTTTCAACGCCAACGCCGGCGCGTCCGAGAACGAAATATTCGACAACACGGAGACGACGACGTCGTGCTCCGGCAGCGTCATGATGGTTGCCACCGTCCCACCCATAAGGTCGCCGTCGTGACCGACCCAGAGCGTCTGGCGCCCGGACACCGACACGGACTCCAGATCCCAGCCCAGACCGTAACCGGTCTCCTGCCCCGAAGGCAGCCGCTGCGACGTCTGGAGTAATCGAACCGTTGCCGGTTGCAGCAGGGTGCCCCGGTTGATCGTGATGGCGAAGCGGACCAGGTCTGACGGAGTGGAGAAAAAAGCACTCGCTCCCGCGAAGCAGGAGTAGTCCGCCTGTTGCGGCGGCTGCGGACCATAGCGTGGATCCGCGGCGAACCTCGGGAAGTAGAAATTCGACCGATTGGCGATCGCCTCCACGCCGCCGTCCGCCGTCGTGTTCTCCATCCCCAGCGGCTCGAAGATGTTCTTCCGCATGAACGTGAAGAAAGGCTCTTCCGCCGCGGTTTCGACGGCGGCGCTCGCCAGGATCCAGCCGTAGCTCGAATAGCGGTATTCGGTTCCAGGCTCGAACAGCAGTGGACGTTCGGCAAAGCGCTGCAGCCCTTCGACGGTCTGCTCGCAGCGTACGCCCAGTTGCTCCTCGTCTCCCGCGTCGTTTCGGACGCCGGCCAGGTGTCCCATCAACTGACGCAACGTGATAGGCCACTGCTTTCTGGGGAACGTCGGCACGTAGGTCTGAATCTCGTCGTCGAGCTTCAAGCGATTCTTCTCGAGGAGCAGACCAACCGCCGCAGACGTGAGCGCCGTCGAGGCGGTGCCGATCCTGAACTGCGTGTCTGGCTCGACCTGTACCTGGTTCTCGAGATCCGCCCAGCCGAACCCTTCCGCCCAGACGAGGTCGCCACCGACGCCAACCGCGACGGAGACGCCGGGCAGATTCTGCTCCGTGAGTGCTGCACGGGCGATCTGACGCCCGTGCTCCACAGCATCAGTCCATTGTGGCAACGGCGCCGAGCGGCTGACGGACGGTATGTCCCGCGGGCTCGGATGCAGCGGCGTCGCGGTGGCGCTCATGAAGGCGAAGAGCCCGAAAATCGCCGCGGGCAACAGGCCCAGGGCCACCGCGATCAGCACGAGCCAGGTCTGTATCCGAATCTTCAAGCCGGTCCTCTCGTCGTTCGACGCAGGCGTCCGCTGTCGCTCGTCTGCAGATCCATCAGCAGATCTGGATCGAGCCGTAGCGCCGCAGCAGGATGCTCCATCGAACCGGCTCAAGTCCTCAGCGATCGGTGAGCAGCGTGTGAGAGGGCGGTGTAAAACGCGCCAGTGGGAGAATGGTGACGCCGTGCGATGGCGCAGATCGGCAAGAGACACCACGAGTCTCGCAGCCGCAGTAACGACACTCGCCGCGGCACGCAGCGGAAAGACGCTGTTGCGTGTCGCACGGTCGGACTTCGACGCGTAGGAGCGTGCCTTTTCGGCCGTCAGCTCGATTGCCTGCGGCAGCGACGCTGTTGCCGTCAGGAAACTTGGCAGGCCGGCCGACACATCCTCCGCGTAGTCCAGGACATCGTCGATGATCTGGCACTGCATCACAATCCGGAAGAGTGCTTCGACGTCGCTATCACAATGAGTCTCCTGGAAGGCATCTTCGAGGGACTCGGCATCAAGCGCGATGGCGACAAGCGTTGCCAGCGACATCCGCGCCACTGCCTCACGGTACGCACGCACCTCCTCGAAACGTCGCCGACCGCCGGCGACAGGCGGGCGGCGGGTCTCCAGCTCTCGAAGCCTGCGCAGATATTCCTCGGCCCATAATCCGAGCCCGGCATTCTCCAGCTGTTCCCTGATCGACCGACACTCTGCTGCGCACAGCTGCTTCCGATCCCAGTACGCATTCGTGCACGCTTGAAAGTCCACGAACGTTGTCAGCTCGCCGATCTTTTTTCGCGGCAACGGCCGCCCTCGGCGAAGGACATGGACGGTATCGAGCGCAACGATGCACAGCACCCGCAGCGGCGTGCCCGGGGCGGCGGCGAACAAGAGTGCCAGGCCGCGCAGGCAGCACGTAAGCGCCACCAGGCTCGCTCGTGCTCCTCCGCGTCGCACCGACGGAGACGTCAATCGCTTCCGGTCAGACATGACACAGCACGACTTCCCGAGGACAGCTCCAGCGAACCGGCACGAGATCGCTCACACCACGGCTGACCACGAGCCGCGTCTGACCGGACTGGTGACTCAGGAAGCAATACGGATAGAGGATGGCCCCGGGATACAGGCGGTCTCCCTGCTCCCAGGCGACCAGCTGGCAGCCATGCAGATGCCCGGCGAGGACGAGGTCGTAGCCGGCACGGCGGGACGTCTTCCAGATTCGCGGGTTGTGAGCGCACAAGACCCGGACATGCCCATCGAAGTGAGGGGCTGCGTCAGGGCCGGAGATCGCAATCACACGTGGCCCGTGCGCGACGCGCGCGATGCGATCGTGAATCCATTGCCCGCCGCCCTGCGTCACCGCTTCACGCACGCGGGCGATGCCGACCTGCCAGTCGTGGTTACCACCAATCGCAAGGACCGGTGCGGCTTCGCGGAGCTCGCAAACCAGCTGACATAACCTGGTCAACTGAGAGGGACCGTCCACCAGGTCGCCGCCGAGCAGCACCACATCAGGATTGGTGCGAGCCACCGAGTCCAATATTTGCCGACACAGTACCTCGGCACGTCCGCTTCCTGAGGTGGATGTCGCTGACATACAGCAGTCGACACGCGTCGTCGCGCGTCGAGAGTCGCTCCTCGCGGACATGCAGGGGCTGATTCAGCCCGATTTCGAACCGTCGTCGCGACGGCAGCGCAGGGCGCGAGAGCGGCGGCAGGCTCGCGGTTCTGCTCAATGGACTCGAGCCTGGTAAGGCACCGTCATCGAACGCACTCGCCGAGGATGAGGACCGAAACCTCGCGTGCGCGCGGTCCGTCGAGTTCCACGAGGAACACACGCTGCCAGCGCCCGAGCTGCAACCGACCTTCAGCGAAGTTCAGCGACGCCGAGGACGCGAGCAGGAGCGCCTGGCAGTGCGCGTGACCGTTTGGGCGTTCGCCCGCGGGCACCGGCAGTGTCCGGGCGTTCGGGTCATTGTGGCGGTACGGAGCATCACTCGGCGCCGCCCGCGCGAGCAGATCGCCGAAGTCCACGAGCAACAGCGGTTCGTGCTCGTTGACGACGATGGCTGTCGTGGTGTGCAGGGTCTGGATGTTGACGAGTCCGGAACGGATGCCCGGCCTCGGCCGCCAGGGCCTCGATCTTGACCGTCAGGTCGATGAACTCAATCGGCTGGCCGGTCGCAACGCGGATTCGGCCGTGGTGGCAGACTGGCGCGGGCACGAGTGTCTCCATGGGGCGTTCCCTCCTGTTGCCAACCGGCCGATTTGGCCGCGGGCACGAGAAGGATCGTCCGAGCAGGCCCTCTGCGTCTTGACACGCAGGTGAGGGTTCCGTGAGATGGCGGTGAGGAATCATCGAACATGAGATTATTCTTCGCGATTCCCTGATTTCGCGGCCGACGTTGGTGCGTCCCTCACGCGACGGGCGGACGCCGCATGAGGCCGTAGGCGAGACCGAGCCCGAACACGGCCCCTTCGCCGAAGGCGAGGATCGCCCTCGAGACCGGACCGAAATCCGGCTCGCCGATCAGCCTGCCCGAGGGGCGCCAGGGTGGCGCGAGATCCGTGCGCCGCGACCGCGATCGCGTGGATGGTGCCGCCCACAAGGGGACGGTCGCCGAGGTGAGCGCAAGTCCGGCGAGTCCGCAGATGCCGGCGGTGATGAGCGCCGCACGCACGCGCCTCCGACCCCGCGGCGCGGCCATTTCGCCCTCAGTGTGACGAGTCGCGATGGCGTAGCCTGCTCCTGCGGCTCCCCCGATGACGACCCCCTCCAGCCCACCGCCAATGTCGAGGTCGAGGCCGACGAGCGCGGCGAGACCCCATCGCGCCAGCCACTCGACCGCCGCTCCGACGACGCCGCCACCGAGCGCGGCGGCTGAAATCAGGGCGAGGGCGCGCTGCGATCGCGCGCTCGCCTCGGCAAATGAGAGACCCGCGCCGACGCCGGCGCCGCCGAGCGCGCCGCACACGCCGCCGATGACCGCCAGCACCGGCGCGATCGCGACTGTGGCGGCACTGCCCGGTGCAGCCGCGAGGATCAATCCTCCGGCTGCCCCGGCGGCGACGCCCGCCAGACCGCCGCCCACTGCCGCACCCGCCCATCGTTCGGCCGCGATCTCTCGCCGCGCGGCGCAGCCGAAGCCGCAGCAGCTCGCGCGCAACTGCAAGTGGCGCAGGCGCGCCGAGGACCGGCACCTCTCCCGCGCCGGGCGCATCCCAGCGCGCATCGCGCAGCAGCGCGCGGGCCGAGGCATGACCGGGACGGATGCCGAGGCGGCTCAGCGCGTCCGAGGTTCCCAGCGCGTGCAGCAGCTCGGCGGCTTCGCGACGGTCGTCCTCGGTCGCGCCGGCACGGGTGAGACGATCCAGCAGCGGTTCGTACGCATCACCGGGCGGCTGCTCGGCGGCCTGGGGCTGCGACACCGGCACTGGCCTCGGCCAGCACGCCGTCGTCCTCCTCTTCGATGACATCCGCGAAGACGAACCGGTAGCCGTGGCGTGCGACGGTGCGGATGAAGCGCGGCTCGCGCGAATCGTCGCCGAGGGTGCGGCGGAGCGTGCGGACGGCCTGGCTCAGGGCACTGTCGGAGACGATGACGTCCGTCCAGACGCCGATCGAAGATGTCGCGGCGGTGCACCGCTTCGTGACGTCGCTCGACCAGCAGGACGAGCAGATCGAAATATCGCGGAATCAGCGGCACCTCGCGGCCATCGCGGAGGAGGAGCCGGCGCTGAGGCGAGAGCGTGAAATCACTGAACCGGTAACGAATCATGAGCGTGGGCTATGGATCGTAGCGCGACGACCGGTGCACAGTGAATGCGCCGGATCGCTCCTGACGTCTCGCCACCGGCCACTGCCGTGCGAGCGGCGGAAGCAGCCGCAGCGACGTGCGGAGCAGCGCCGTCCAGCGCGCGAAGGCACGCACGTCACGCGCACGCCAGTCGAAGCCGTACGCGCGGCGGATCGATGGCGGCAGCAAACCGATCGTGAGCAGCTGCATCACCCGGAAGGCGGGCCAGGCCACGTACCACTGCGGCGGATATAACACTGCTCGTGCGAGCGCCCGGCTGGTGTCGGTCACGGCGATGCGTCCCGCCCGTCAGCATCTCGCGCATGTAGGCGTCGAGCTGCGCGGAGTCCCGCGGGAGCGACCCTGCCGGCATCCCCAGCAGCGGCTCCACGATCGCAGCCTCGCGGCAGTATTGATCCCGCTCACGCACGCGTCGAGCGGTCCGAACGAGCAGCTCGTAGGTGAGCGGAATCGACTCGAGCAACGTCGCGTGCACCCACCGCTGCAAGTCAGGATCGTGAGCAGAGTACGGCTGGCCCGACCCGTCGCCGATGTGACCGCGCACACGGTCGTGAATCGTGTTGATGCCCGCAGCGGCGGCGATCATCTGCTCGGTATCGCCGAACGTGAGCGACAGCATCGCGCCGATGGTCGAGTGCAGCCGCCGGAAGCTGGAGCGAATGCTGCCGCGGAATGAGCTGTGGTCGTGCACGCCGGCGGCAACGGCGGGGTGCGCCAGCTGGAGCAGGATGGCACGGCCCCAGCCGGCCACCACGATCACCTCGCGGTTGATCTTCCAGGTGATGCTTCCGGGGCCGGCACGCATGTGGTCCGATCCGAGCAGCCGCGCGCGCACGGCGGCGCGATGGCGTTCGAGTGAATCCTTGGCCGAAGTCATTTCTGCCGGGTCATCTTCCCATGGGTTCCTGCGAAGGCCGGCTCGAAATCTCCTCCTCGAGGCCTCGGGCAGGTCAGCCGCGATCTCCTGGCGCTCACATTCTTGCCGTGAGGCACGGCCGGCACGGTCCGCCACAGTTTTTTCACATGAATCTTCCGACCACGGGCCGGCGGTCCGGGTCTCAACTTGACGGACTGCGAGCGAGCGTCCGCAAAGGGCTTATCGGAGACCACAATGTTCGAGACAGCGAAGCCGTTGCAGGGCACCCGTCCCGGGCCGCGGAAATGTGACGTGCACGTGATCAGTGCTGTTCGCACGGACACGGGCTGGCTGATGCGGCTCAGAGTCCATGCGGACGGAGACGACAAGGAAACGACCGTCCGGATCCCGGCCACGGCAGACGCAGGCGACGCAATCGAACGGATCAAGGCCGCCTGTGATTCTGCCCGGAACGATGACCGGCACGCGATACCACGGTTCGGCGACCCGGGCGACGACTCCGGCGTGTGACTGCGGGACCGCACCTCCTGCATGTGTCGCGCCGCGGCGGGGCGAGGCAGTGATACAACTGGATCCGTAAACGAGGAATGGGGCGCCCGTTCACTCGCACTGGCGTCCGTTTTCTGCCCGTCAAGCAGGTGTCACGTGAGCATGCACGTTTCGGCTGACCGCGCGCAGCCACGCCGTCCGTATTGCGCCCTGGCACTCGTCGCTCTGGCGCTCCTGCTCGCCCCTGCTTCGGATGCGCGTGGGCAGATGCCGGCCTCGCGGGCTCCGTCTCCCGGCGAGACCAACGCCCTGGATGAGTTCAGTACTGCCGTCGAGAGCATGGTTCAGCGCGTGTCGCCCGCGGTCGTCCAGATCCTCGCGACGCGCTACGGACTGGTCGAGGACAGTGCCCGGACGAACATGTCGGCGGGCGTGGAACAAAGCGTCGGGTCTGGTGTCATTGTCAGTCCCGACGGCTTCGTCATCACCAATGCCCATGTCGTGCAGAATGCGTATGACATCCGGATCCGCCTCGTCCCGCGAGGAAAACAAACCATCGGCGAGGTGCTGTCGCAGTCGTTTGCCCCGACCCTCGAAGCCGCCCTCGTCGGCACCTATCGCGAAGCGGACCTCGCCTTGCTGAAGATAGAGGGCGACAACCTGCCGTCACTACCGATCGCCGGCCCGGATCGGCTGCGGCAGGGTCAGGTGGCGTTCGCATTCGGAAGTCCGAACGGGCTCCAGAACTCGGTGACGATGGGCGTCGTGAGCTCGATCGCGCGGCAGCTCCACCCCGACGATCCGCTCCTGTACATTCAGACCGACACGCCGATCAACCCCGGCAACAGTGGTGGACCGCTCGTCGACACGTCCGGGAGCATGCTCGGGCTGAACACATTCATCTCGACCCAGTCCGGGGGCAGTGAAGGGATGGGGTTTGCCATTCCGGCAGGCCTGGTGCAGTGGGTGTACGAGCAACTGAAGAAGCACGGGCACGTTCATCGACCGACGATCGGCGCCGGTCTGCAGACGATCACTCCGCCACTCGCCGCCGCGCTGAAACTCGCCCGCGGCACTGGTGTGATCGTCAGCGACCTGCCGCCTGACTCACCCGCCGCAACCGCCGGGATGAAGCTGAACGACATTCTGCTGACCGTCAACGGCAGGCCGATGGACAACGTCGCGGCCTGGATCGGATCGTCGTTCCAATACGTCCCGGGTTCGGCGATGAACGTAGAGGTCCTGCGCGGCGCGACACAGTTCTCGCTCTCGATCGTCCCACTCGATCTGGAGGAGCCGAGCGAGCGGCTCGCCGACCTCGCCGGGTTCTCGAGGAGCCAGGTGTCTCAGCTCGGCATCATGGCCGTGACCTTCGACGATCAAGCAGCGGCGGTCATTGGCGCAGTTCGCCTGGAGTCCGGCGCGGTCGTGATGGCACGCGTTCCGACCACCAACGGCGCACAGCTCGACCTCCGCGCCTGGAGATCTCATCCACGAAGTCAATGGCAAGGGTGTGTTCTCGGTCGAGGACTTGAAGGCGGCGCTATCGGGTCTGTCATCCGGTGCCGCTGTGGCACTCCTGGTAGAGCGGGCTGGTCAGATCTCGTATATCGCCTTCACTCTTCCGTGAGGGTGAAGGAGGCCGCCCGGCGCGCGCGACCTCCTTCGTTCGCAATCCGCCGAGTTCTAATTACTGGCGGTCGTAAACCGTCGTACTCGCGACGGGGTTCCCCTTCGCGTCCGTCCCCTTGCTCGTCATCGTCCGCGTCTTCCCATCAGCGGATACCACCATCGTCTGCACCAGTGCGACCTTGCCGTCCCGCTTGACCGTCACCTTTGTCGTGCGGCCATCGTGCGTGAGTGCGACGACGCTCCCGAATGGACTGTTGCCGGTGACAGGGTTGTCTTTGCCGTCGTACTTCGCCGTGAACATCCAGTGGTACGCAGTACCGTCGGTGCCTGCAAGATCCACCGTCACTTTGACGCCGTCGCCGTCGGCTTCGATGTTGCTCGTCCCGCTCTTGAACATCGTCCCCTTGGATTTCTCTGCGTTGAACTTCCAGTTGCCCACATTCGGATCGGCGGCCCTCGCGAGCGGCGCCGTACCGATGACGCCGATGACGAACGCGACGACGAGCAGAGACTTCAATTTCACGGCTGACTCCTGACTTTTCCAAGTTGACTGAAGGACCTCATGCCAAGGTCCAGCGGGACTGTATCACTAGCTGCTCCCGGCACGGGTGCCAACCACGTCGCATCGGCGGCGCCCGCCTCATGCCTTTCCTGGTAATCCCGGTCAACGGCTGTGTACACTTGACCTTGCCAAACCGCAATGCCGCGCCTCTTCCTGGGATGCAGGCGCAGCCATCGTTTCAATGCCGGCCGCCTCGAGCACGGGCCGGTGCTCACTGGAGATCTTGCTTGCTTCGATCACGGAACCGGTTCCGAAGACCATTTCGAGAACTGCGCCGACGGGCTCGAGGGACGCGACCAGTCCCGCTCCCCTTCGCTGCGAGTCTGATTGTCGCGGCTGTCCTGCTTACGGCCTGGGCGCACCACGCCGTCGTGTCGGCGCAGACCGGGACGGCGGGCGCGACCAACAGGCTCGTGCCGCCAACCTTGCAGGACACATCCTGGCTCAAGACCGTCGGCGACGCGCAGATCAAGGGGCTGGCCGGCGCGCCTGTGTTCCACGACTTCCAGTTCACCGACCGCATCGCCGACAGCGGCATCACATTCAGACATCGGATCGTCGATGATGCCGGGAAGACCTACAAAGCCGCGCACTACGACCACGGCAACGGGATCGCGATCGCAGATGTCGACGGTGACGGGCTGCTCCGACATCTACTTCGTCAGCCAGGTCGGTGGAAATCAGCTCTGGAGAAATCTCGGCGGGCGGCAAGTTCGAGGACATCACCAGCGCCGCGGGTGTTGGTGTGCGCCGACAAGGTGGGTGTGTCGGCCTCGTTCGCCGACATCGACAACGACGGCGATCCGGATCTCTACGTCACGACCGTGAGGGGCGGCAACGTCCTGTTCGAAAATGACGGTCACGGACGCTTCCGGGACATCTCCGCGGCGTCAGGACTGAATTACGTCGGCCATTCGTCTGCCGCGGTGTTCTTCGACTACGACCGCGATGGAAAACTCGACCTGTTCCTGGTCAACGTCGGGCGGTACACGACCGATACCGTCGCCGGAGATGGCTACAAGTACTACGTCGCCTTCGAGGATGCGTTTTCGGGCCACCTGAAGCCGGAGCGGGCCGAACGGAGCACGCTCTATCGCAACGAGGGCGGCAACCACTTCGTGGACGTGTCGCAGCGCACCGGCCTGCAGGATCTCTCGTGGTCGGGCGATGCGAGCGTGGTCGACGTGAACGACGACGGCTGGCCCGATCTGTACGTGCTGAACATGCTTGGCGACGATCAGTACTACGAGAACGTGGGCGGAACGCGGTTCGTGAAGAAGAGCCGCCAGGTGTTTCCCCGCACCTCCTGGGGCGCGATGGGCATCAAGGTCTTCGATTTCAACAACGACGGACGCCTCGACATCTTCATCACCGACATGCACTCCGACATGAGCGAGGTGATCGATCCCGACCCCGACCGCGAGCGAATGAAGTCGACGATGAAGTGGCCGGTCGAATTCCGCGGCGACGGCAAGACGAGCATCTGGGGCAACTCGCTCTTCCAGAAGGACGGTCCCGGCAGGTTCCACGAGGTCTCGGACGCCGCAATTCGGAGAACTACTGCCCGTGGGGACCGAGCGTCGGCGACCTCAATGCGGACGGCTACGACGATGTGTTCATCGCGTCCGGGATGAACTACCCGGAACGCTACATGGTCAATTCCGTGAAGCTCAACGATCGCGGCCAGCGGTTCGTCGACGCCGAGTTCGTGCTCGGCGTCGAGCCGCGCAAAGGCGGACTGGTCACGCCGTGGTTCGAGCTGGACGCCTCCGGCAAGGACAAGGACCATCCGGATGCCGCCGGCGCGAGCGGACGCGTCACGATCTGGGGCGCGCGCGCCTCGCGCTCAGCCGTCATGTTCGATGTCGATGGTGACGGTGATCTCGACATCGTGACCAACGAATTCAACGCCGCACCGATGGTGCTCGTGAGCAATCTGGCCGACAAGACGCGAGTGCACTATGTCCAGGTCAAGCTCACGGGAACGCGGTCCAACCGCGACGGACTGGGCGCAGTGGTCAAGGTCACCGCGGCAGGAACCACTTACACCAAGGCAATGGACGGCAACTCCGGGTATCTGTCGCACAGTGTCTACCCGCTCTACTTCGGCACCGGCGCAGCGGAGCGGGTCGACCGCATCGAGGTGGTGTGGCCCTCCGGGGCGAAGCAGACGATCGATGGACCGACGATGAATTCGGTCGTGGAAGTGCGTGAACCTCAGGCCGCCGTCAACCCTGCGAAGGCCGCTGGCCCAGCCGCGCCGTCAGCGCGATGAGAGTCCCGCGGGACCCGACACTCTTCACCGGCCGGTAACCGACCGACGCGTATTCCGGTGCGCGCGGAGTGAACTGCGCATCGAAACGGGGGTCCGGCGGATTGAATGTGTTCACGGCGCGATTGATGGTCCCGCGAAGATCGACGACATCGCCGTGGAGAAAGGAGCCTCGGACTCCGCTCGCATCGATGATATCGAGCTCGTAGCGGGCGCCCTGGGAAATCCCCCCGGCCAGCGTATTCTTCCAGAAGATCGTATCGACGTAGGTACTGCCCGCTCCACCGTCGTCGACCCCGTTCCAGTTGCCGGTGATCGTGCTCCTGCTGACCGTGGCGCGCGACCCCTCGAATACCGTCAGCGCGCCTGACCCATGCTCGGGATGATATTCACCGCCCGTCAGCAGGCCGACATAATCAACCCCCATGTTCGAGACATTGCCGACGAACAGGCAGTTCTCGAAGGTGGCCCAGCTGCCGTGGAGCAGATCCGCTCCTGAGCCCGTCGTCTGCGTCCCGTTGTTGCGGAAGACGCAGTTTCTGAAACGGGCAGAGTCCTGCATCTGGCCGAGGTGCTCGACCGACACGCCCGCGCCGCACGGGCTCGTGTAGTTGCCGAACACCTCGACATTCTCAATCGTCGGATACGACCGCGCGTAGATCTTGACGCCGCCGCCGTCGGTGAAGAAAAACGGCGTCTTCCGGATGTCGTCCGACTCAATCGGCGACTTCTCGCCGGACCCGGTGGTGAAGTTGTTGGCGCCGGTGATCTTGAAGCCGCGGAGCACGGTTTTCGCCGACACGCCGTCGCCGAAGTAGACGACGTGAGTCACGATCGCCGGATACGCCGGGCTGCGGCTATCGGCAACCTTCGGATTCGCTGCCGTGAGAATGACTTCGCCAACGGCTTCGAGCGTGATGCCGTCGTGCCGCGCATTGAACCAGACGAGGGCCTGCCCTTTTGCCTGCGGCCGGTAAGTGCCGGCATGGACGTAGACGGTCTTGTTGACCGGATCGCGTGCCGCCGCTTCGAGCGCGTCCTGGATCTGACCTTTCGGGTAGACGTGATAGCTGGCGGTCCTGGCGTCGAGCACGACGCCCTGCTCGTCAGGCGGCCGCTGTCCGGCAACGCTTCGGACCGGCAGCACACAGGCGCCGAGCACAAGCTGGAGGAACGCGCGACGATGGTCGAGCGGAACGATCATTCGATCTCGAGAGTCCTGGGCATCGACGGCCAGTAGAGCGCATCCATGCGGACGAAATCAAGACTTCACCACAGGAGCCGCCGTTCACACCAAACCCAGGCGCTTTCGAGCGGCAGCCCGTCCGCCGAGTTAGGGGCACTCGCCGCCGACAGCGGCTCGGGTCATAATGGCCGGAACGACGTCGGTGACAGCACGGCCGCCACACGGCCTTTCCGATCGCATGTTTCACTAGAGCAACGTCATGCACACGACAGGATTGTTCCTCGCCATTCTGATTGGCATCTCTGCTTCCGGCCCGCAGGCTCCACAGCCCGCTACTCCCACGCCGGCCAAACCAGCTCCCCAGACACCAGCAAAGCCGGTTCCGCAGGCCCCGGATCAGTCAGCGCCGCAGCCTCCGGCGCAAGCACCCCGCCGGCCCGCCGCCACCGCCCGGTCCGGATCCGTGAGCTTTGCGGTACGGGTCAGCGACCCAACGCGCCAGCCGATCGCCGGCGTCAAGGTGTCGGTCGAAGGTCCGGCCCAACGGCAGGCGACCACTGAAGGGGGACGCATCGCATTCGAGAACCTGCCCGCTGGAGACTATCTGTTCCGCTTCGAGCACGAAGGCTTCATCACGCTCGAACGGCAGCTGACGGCTCGGGGCGGCGCGCCAATCGATGTCAATGTCACACTGACCCCGGCGCCCGAACCGCCTCCCCCGCCGGCGCCGGAGCCGGCCGCGCCAGCCGCGCCGCCACCTCCCGACGTCAACGCCGCGCCGGTCACGGTCGATCTCCCCGACGTTCATCTCGAAGAACTTCGTCGGCCGCGAGTCCCAGAAGATCTCGTCACTCGCGTGCAGCGGGACGTCGACAGCGACGCTGATCCAGCTCCACGACCCGCTGACCGAGCACTCGCACGCCGATTTCGACGAGTTCGTCTACGTCATCGCCGGCCAGGGCATCGTCCGCATGCAGGGCCACGACCAGCCGCTGACGCCGGGCGTCTTCGCCATGATCCCCCGCGGCCTGGCGCACTCGCTGGCCGCGGGCGGGCGCAATCCGCTCGTGCTGCTGTCGATCCGCCCTGGCGATCACTGCACGTCGGGCGGCTCGGAAAAGGTCAGTCGATGAGTCTGCTCGCCCGTTTCCAGGCGGAGGTCCAGCCCGAGGTCGACCTTCGGCGCACCTACGATGCGATCGTGATCGGATCCGGGGCCGCCGGCGGCATGGCGGCGCACGTGCTCACGTCGCGAGGCATGAAGGTGCTGATGCTCGAGGCCGGCAAGAAGCTCGACATCAACAAGGAACTCAAGTCGATGGAGTGGCCGTACGAGCATCCGCGTCGTGGCGAGATGCCGCCCGGCCACCACGCGCTCTCACAGAACGAGTACACGATTCGTCAGCCGCCCTACGCCGCCGACTCGAAGTATCCGAAGGTCTACTCCTACGTCCAGGGGTGGAACGGCACCGACTACTCGAAGAACATCGTCGTCAACGAGAAGGATCATCCGTACTCAGGGACCGAACTACGCCTGGGTCCGGGCGCGGCTTCTCGGTGGCAAGACGAACATCTGGGGCCGGCTGGCCCTGCGGCTCTCGGACTACGACTTCAAGGCGAAGAGCCACGACGGCTACGGCGAGGACTGGCCGATCTCCTACAAGGACATCGAGCCTTACTACGACCGCGTCGACCGATACCTGGGGATCTCGGGCGTCAAGGAGAACCTCCCGTATCTGCCGGACAGCATTTTCCAGCGGCCCACCCGCCTCGCGAGCGCAGAAGTCACGCTGCGTGAGTCGCTCAAGAAGATGAACCGGGTCCTGACCCCCTATCGCGCCGGCGTCACCACAGATGGTCTGAAACACAACAAGTACCGCAGCCGCTGCTTCGGCCGCGGCGCGTGCAACCGGCGTGTCGGAGGCTGCGACATCCACGCCGCCTTCGATTCGCCAACCGGCCTGATCTATCCGGCGATGGATACCGGAAATCTGACCCTGCGGACCAACGCCATCGCACGAGAAATTCTCGTCGACAAGAATACCGGGAAGGCCAGAGGCGTCGCGTTCATCGATTCGGAGACCGGGCGACCGTACGATGCGCTCGCGAAAGTGGTCGTACTGGCCGCGTCGACTCTCGAGTCGGCGCGGCTCATGCTCCTGTCGAAATCAGACGCGCACCCGAACGGCATCGCCAACTCGAGCAATCACGTCGGCCACAACTTCTGCGAGCACGTCATGGGCCCGGGCGTGACCGGGATCGTCAAGGACCGCGTCGGCAAGCCGAAAACAATCGACGATGGCCGTCCGGGCGGGTTCTACGTCCCGCGCTTCAGGAACCTGTCCGAACGGAATCCAAAGTTCATTCGCGCCTACGGCTTCGAAGGCAGCGCGGGCACTCAGATGTTCCCCGGCAACGCACACTCCACGCCAGGGTTCGGTGCCGGATACAAGAAGGCGGTTCGCGACTTCGCTGGTGCGTACATCAGCATGGGCGGCTTCGGCGAAGTTCTGGCCCGGTACGAGAACCAGGTCGACGTCGATCCTACCCGGACGGACAAGTGGGGCATTCCCGTCGTGCGCTTCAACTACAAGTTCGGCGACAACGAAAAGAAGATGTGCGAGGACATGGCGAACACGGCCCAGGAGATGTTCGAGACGGCCGGGTTCGAGATCGTCAACGTCGACCGGGAGGTCCTGACCGAGGGATGGTCGATCCACGAGCTCGGGACGGCGCGCATGGGCACCGATCCGAAGACGTCCGTCCTCAACCAGTTTCAGCAGTCACACGACGTCAAGAACTTCTTTGTCGTCGATGGCAGCAGTCATGTCAGCGCGTCATGCCAGAATCCGACATGGACCATCATGTCGCTGGCCTGGCGCTCGTGTGATTACCTTGCCGACGAATTCGGGAAAGGAAACCTCTGATGGCCGACGCTTCTGACGTTGACCTGACTCGCCGCGACCTGATCAAGGTTGGTGCCGCCGCCACAATCGGAGCGTCGTTGACGCTGCGCGACGCGGTCGCCGCGCAGCTCACATCGCCCGCCACCACCTCCGGGTTCTTCAGCGCCAGCGAACTCGCGCTGGCGGAAGAACTCGCCGAAATGATTATTCCGGCCGATGCCCATTCACCGGGTGCGAAGGCCGCGGCTGTCGCCCCGTATATCAATTCGCAGCTGGCCGAGGCGTGGGACGAGGCGGACCGCACGACGTGGCGTGACGGCTTGCGACAGGTCGATCAACTCTCGCAGAAGTTGAACGCGGCGCCGTTCCTGCAATCGGCGGCGGAGCAGCGCGTCGCGGTGCTGACACGAATGGCCGCGAACGAAGCGAGCCCCAAGCTCCCGGAGGAGAAGTTCTTTGGAGAGCTGAAGTCGAGGGTCGTGCAGGCGTATTACACGTCGGAGATCGGCATCAAGCAGGAGCTGGAATACAAGGGCAACACCTACCTGACCGAGTTCGTCGGCACCGACGTCAGCTGACCAGGGTCGCGCTCATGGGTGTCAGGCCTTCCGGCGCCCGAGGCGGACGACGATGTCGTACTCGGGTTTGGTGACCGGCTGAACCGAGAGGCGGCTGCCCTTCTGCGTCACCATCATCTTTTCGAGCCCCTTCGTCTCCTTGAGCGTCTCGAGCGACACGGTTCCAGGGAAGCGTTCGACGAAGGCGATATCGACCATGTACCAGATCGGCGACTCCTCGGTGCTCGCCTTGTCGAAGTATTTGTGCCCCTTCGTCCACGCAAAGCGATCGGGATACCCGGCCCTGGCAATCTCCGCCAGTCCGGTGACGCCCGACGGATCCGCGTTCGACGCATAGAACAGGACGCCGTCTCCTTTCTGCATCTCGTCGCGCATGAAGTTGCGCGCCTGGTAGTTCCGGACGCCTTCCCAGCTCGCGCGCCCATCGCGCTCGAGGTCGTCGATGGTGTACGCCGCAGGTTCACACTTCATCAGCCAGTATCGCCGCGCCATCTCGCTGCTCTCCTATTCGACGATGATCCGGCCGTACCAGCGGGTATCGGTCTCATTCGTGTGATCGTGGAAGCCGCACGTCCTGCGGATGGTCAGCACACCGGTGCCGCGGCTCTGGCCTGGATTGAGCGTGCCGACGTCGTTGATCGCGGGACAATCGGTATGGATGGTGAGCGGATCGGAACTGACGGCGTGCGGGCGCGAGTCGTTGTTGAGAAACGTCACCGTCCCACCTGCACTGATGCGCACTTCGACCGGGGTGATCCCGGTCGAGGTAAACGTCACGGTCGGGGCGTTCGTGGACGGGTTCGTCGGTGTGCTGCTGCCACCGCACGCGGCAGCAATCAGCCCCGCGACCAGGAGCGCGAGAGCGCGCCCGATCCGAGGCGCTGCGGCCGGCCATGGCACGCGGCCAACGCCTCCATGCGCGAGGCTGCGTTTCGTCGTGATCATTCTTATTGCTCCGTGCGCACCGACCCGACGTCAATGCATCATGTGCGCAGCCGGGCGATTCGGCTGGTAGTGAAGAAAGACGTGGAACGACGCCGGCGCCCCGTAGTTGTCCAGCAGGTTGGCAGCGACATGGTAGAGGGTGACGTCTCCGCCAATGCCGAACTGCCCTATTTTCGTTTCAGCGACACTGAACTGATAACCGCCCGTGAACGACGCCACCCGCGACAGTTGATGGAAATGGGTGAAGCCGCGGGGATGCCTGCCCCCGGGGTTCAGAATATCCTTAGTCACCAGTTCCTCGCGCGTATACCAGGAATGGCGCGTATACGGACGAACCGTCGCCTCGAACAGGTAGGCGTCGAGGTTGCCGTGGATCTCGCGGTTCTGTCCCCACGACAGGAGCGTCGCGAGACGTCCATCCGGACGAGTGAATGCCACCGAAGCCGTCAACCGGGTCACGTCCGAGAACGGCTCGACCCACTCCGGCGTCGTGAGGTGCGCGGCACTCACCTGGGCGTCCCAGCCGTTGCGCTTCCACGACAGGCGTCCCGAGTACGAGTCGAGGCGACCGAACTCCACGGCCGTACGGTTCTCGTCAGGCTCCGCACCATGGAACCATGAGCCTTCAAGCGACACCGTGCCCTGCTGAATGCCGGCGGTGGCAACCCCGTGGCTGATATGCGTCGCATCCATCTGGTGATGGCCGAGAGGGGCGGTCGGATTGTCAACGGCACTGGCGCGGTGCATGAAGGCGAGAGGTCCGAGCGCAGGTGCGCCCACGGCGTAGAGCTCGATGAAGACCCGGCCCCGCGGCACCGGTCGCGCCCAGTCCGCCCCGAGGTCCATCACGAGATCGTGCGGATGCTGATAATCGATCAGCGGCGCATCCTGATACGTCTCGCCGGTTTGAAACACCTGTGGTGACCCGAGCGCCTGGATCGTGAAGGGCTCGAACGACAGCATCGAGTGGAGCCGGAACAGCTCGCGACCGACCCGACGCTCGCCGGCTCCCATCAGCCAGTTCTGTGACTCCACCTTGTTGAAGTCGGTGAACTTTCGAAGCTGGTAATTGACGCCGGCGAATACGTTGGCATCCCAGGACCAGGCCCAGGCGGGCTCAGCCGGCGCTGACGTCATCATGTGCACGTGCTCTGATTGCGCCTGCGCGGTACTTCCCCCGACGAGACCAACCACAACCAGCGCCGCGAGCAGGCGGAGCAGGCGCCATCGGGCGGGGAACCGGAATGACATATTCGTATACGGCGTAGGAGCAAACCCGCTGCCCGACGGAATTGTGGCGTTTGCCTTCAGAGTCGGGGCGCGCCGGTTCGCCCGGTTTCGGAGATCGTAATGGTCTCCCGCACGAAGTAACGGCGCGGAGGTCAGCTTCAGCTCAGAACTGCAGCTTCTGCAGGTAGGCGTAGCTCGCCGCGAGCGTCTGGTAGGGAGCTTTGGAGACGTCGTGCTCGACGAAATAGTGCTTGATACCGGCCTCGGAGGCGTGCGCAAAGATCCGCTTCCAGTCGATCACATCACCCGTGCCGACATCGGCGATCGCCGGCAGCAGCTGGTCGATCGGCATCGCCGCACCCCCGGGCGTCACCTTTGACAGCCCTTTCACGTGCACCAGCGGAAAACGGCCCGGGTAGCGTTTGAAGTAGTCGACCGGATCCTTGCCAGCGGCGGAGATCCAGCAGAGATCCAGCTCCATCTTGACCAGCGCCGCATCGCAGCTCTCGAGCAGGACGTCGTACGGCAGCTTGCCATCCACCGGAGCAAACTCGAAGTTGTGGTTGTGATAGGCGAACTGGATCCCCGCCTTCGCGCACGCCTCGCCGGCACGGTTGTAGGTCTCCGCAATCCGCTGCCAGCTGCCCGGCTGCGACTCGGATCGATTCGTCGATCCAGGGATTGACGAGGAACGTGTGGCCGATCGTGTGCGCCGCGTCGAGCGCCGCCGGCAGCTTATCCGGTCCAAGCGTGGCGTAATCGATGTGAGCCGAGGGAGCGGTCAGGCCGCTGGCAGTGAGCGTCTCCTTCACTTGCGTCGGCGTGTGATTGAAATATCCTGCGAACTCGACTTCCTTGTAGCCGATCGCCGCCACCTTCGCGATCGTGCCGGCGAAGTCCTTCTCGAGATCGGTTCTGACGGTGTACAACTGCATGCCGATCTGCGGGATCGAAGCCGCGGACCCGCCCCGGCTCGCGAGCGCCGCTGCCGCCATCGTGCCCAGGAACGTCCGCCGATCCATGTCCAGCATGCGATTACTCCTCTGTCGGCTCACCCGGCTACCGCGCGCGCGTCACGAATCCGCGAGAAAATCGACGTCGGCTACTGCAGGCCGCTCAGTTCTTCGGCCGTTGCCAGCGAGTCAGGCGGCCGATTGCCGGCCCACGCGATCCCGCGAAGCACGATTGCCCGCACGTGCGGCGATGCAAAGGTGCTGAAGTGGTGCCCGAGCAGCGACACGAACGCCCGGTACGGCCGTCCACCCTCCAGCTGTCCATGATAAACCCACATCTGCGGGATCAGATTGGGTATCCCCGACTCTGACGTCGCGCTCCCGGCGGCCTTCGGCTGCATCGACACTGCCAGAATCTGCGCGTCGGGCATCATGTGCAGGTTCCAGTAGACTTCATCCGTGATCGTGAAATTCGATGCGCCCTTCGTGATCGGATGCTCGGAGTTGACGTAGTAGTACGTGTTCTCTCCCTCGAAGTACTTCGCGACGCCGTTCTCCCACGCTCCGCCGACGATCGTCTTGAACCACTGAGGTTCGCGGGCGGTGACAACGGAATCGTGAAGGCAGACGATGCCGCCGCCGCGTTTCAGAAATGATTCGAGGCTGGCGCGCTCGGCGCCGAGGATGGTCCCCGCGTTCGCGGCAAACATCACGAGCACGTCGGTGCTCTCGAGCTGCGCCGGGGTTGGAAACTGGAGTCCGCCGTCGACACGGGCTCCGCGGGCGGTGAGGAGCGCCCGCCACTCACGCACCCAGACTTCGGAGTCGTGCAGGCCGTTGCCCGCGGGTCCGTGATTCTTGGGGGCGCCGCGCAGGAAAATGCGCAGCGCCTCTGGTGCCTGCGGCCGAACGGCGAGAGGCGCCGCGCCAGAATGCATGACGACGAGCAGCGCGAGGAGAATCGCCGCGACTGTCCTGCTCAACGCGCCCGTCACCACGCTGTCTTTACGTGAACGACTTCGGAATCTCAAATCCCTTGCGGTACTCCCGGGTCAGGAGTTCGTCAGCCTTCTTGTCGTCGACGAAGGCCTCCTTCTTGCCGTCGAACACGAGCCCGTGACCCATTTGGTACGCGATGTTGCCAAGGTGCGGCAGGCTCGACGTGTAGTGCCCCTCGACGATGTCGCAATTGAGAAGCTTCGGATCGCCGGCACGCACCGCGTCGACGAAGTTCTGGTAGTGCGGGTACTCGACCGCCGCCGGCGCAGTGCCCTCCGGCGGCTCGGCCGAGCCATCGGCGCCAGGACCCTTTTCGTTGTTGGTGCCGAAGTACGACTGCCATTTCGCGCCGGTCAGGCCGTCAATCCACAACCATCCCTTGGTGCCGTAGAACAGGTTCCCGATCCGCTGCCCGCCGTCGTCATTCGTGAACTCACCACGTGTGGCGAATTCGAGGATGGTGCCGTCGGCGTACTCGAAGAGCGACGTCAGCGTGTCCGGCGTCTCCTGGGACGCTTCCGGACCGAAGTAACCGCCGCTCGACTGGATTTTCCGCGGATGTTCCTGTTTGTTGAGGCCCCACCGGGCGATGTCGAACTGGTGCGGCCCCTGGTTGCCGCTGTCGCCATTGCCGTAGTCCCAGTGCCAGTGCCAGTTGTAGTGGAACCGGTTCCGGTTGAACGGTCGTTTCGGCGCCGGTCCGAGCCACATGTCGTAGTCGACTTTCGACAGGTACTGCTCCGTGTACGGCGGCTCCGGACGAGGGGACTCGACGTTGAGTTTGTAGGTTTCGTCCGGCCCCATGGGGCCGTCCGGATACTTCCCGATCGAGGCGCGGCGCTTGTAGCAGAGCCCGCGCGCCATGTAGACCTTGCCGATGCCACCTTCGTGCACGAACTTGATCGCGTCGCGCACGGCCGGCTTGCTCCGGTTCATCGTCCCGACCTGCACCACCTTGTTGTAGCGCGCAGCGGCTTCGACCATCTTCCGACCTTCCCACACCGTGTGGGAGGCCGGCTTTTCGACGTAGACGTGCTTGCCGGCCATGAGGCCGCGAATGGTGGCGAGCGCGTGCCAGTGGTTCGGCGTCGCGATGATGATCGCGTCGACGTCCTTGTCGTCGAGGACCCGGTGGAGGTCCTGCACGAACCCTGGCTTGTAGGTAGCGACGTCCTTCAGGGCGGGATCGTTGACCCGTTCGGGAGCGAGGTTCGCGTCGATGTCGCAGAGCGTCTTGATCTCGACCTTGTCGAGCTTGGCGAACCCCCGCTTGACGCCGTTCCCCTGGCCGCGGATGCCGATGCTGGCGACGACGACACGATCGTTGGCACCGAGGATGCGACGGCTGACGGCGGGCGCCGCCTGCAACCGGCCCCCGAGCAGATCTCCACTGACCGCGATGCCGGCTGCCGCGGCTCCCAGCCGCGAGGCAAAGTCGCGTCTGGACATGCCGCCGTCTTGTTTATGATCGCTCCCCATGTAACCTCCTAGACGTTCTTTGGTACTACGAACGGCGTTCGGTAGGCGCGCGACAGCATTTTGTTGGCTTCGGGATCGCCAACGCACGTCATCGTCTTCGCATCCCAGTGGATCGTCCGGCCGACGCGGTAACTGATGTTCGCGAGGTGCATCAGGTTGCACGACAGCGCACCTTCCTCGATTTCGGCGTTCAGATCCTCGCGCTTGCGGCTCCGGACGGCGGCAATGAAGTTCTCCCAGTGCTCGTCGCGCGCCGTCGCACCTGGCCCCGGGACCTGATCCTTGCCCATGAACGAGTAGTACTTGTTGTAATTGTCGATGACGAGGTAACCCTTCGACCCGTAGAACTGGTTCCCGATCGTGTTCCCGGGCTTGTCGCCGTTGATCCCGGCCTCGTGCGGCGAAATCCAGTGGCGCACTTCGAAGGTCATCATCTTCCTGACGCCCTTCACCTCGAACTCGTAAGAGGCGCTGAGCGTGTTCGGCGTCTCCTGGTCGTCGTCGAACATGAACTTCCCGCCGATGGCGCTCACCTTGGTCGGGTGCGTCACGCCCAGGCCCCACCTTGCGATGTCGACCTCGTGGATCCCCTGGTTGCCGAGATCGCCGTTACCCGTGTCCCACATCCAATGCCAGTTGTAATGGAACCGGTTCTTGGTGAAGTCGCGTTTCGGCGCCGGCCCGGTCCAGAGGTCGTAGTCCACTCCAGGGGGCACCGCCGAGACGGGCTCGTGGCCGATGGTGTCGCGCCACTTGTAGCAGAGGCCTCGCGCCATGTAGACCTCGCCGAGCTCACCGGTCGCCATCCGCTGGACCGCTTCGCGGAGCGCCGGTGACGAACGGCTCTGGCTGCCCTGCTGGACGATGCGGTCGTACTTGCGTGCGGCAGCGACGATTTGCTGCGATTCGAAGATGTTGTGCGAGCACGGTTTTTCGACGTAGACGTCCTTGCCGGCCTGGCATGCCCAGATGGTCTGGAGCGTATGCCAGTGATTGGGTGTTGCAAGCGATACTGCGTCGATCGACTTGTCCTCGAGCAGCTTGCGGTAGTCCACGTACGTGGCAGGCTTGTTCTTGCCTTTCTCGTCGAGCATCTTGAGCTTGGCCGCGATGTGCGACTCGTCGACATCACAGAGCGCGACGATCTCGACGTTGGGCATCGCGGACCACGCGCTCACGTGGCTGGATCCACGGCCGCCGCAACCGACGACCGCTATCCGGACGGTCTCGTTCGGGCTCGCAAAACCGCGGACAGCCGCACCAGCGGTCAACACTGCCGTGCTCATCAGGAAGTCTCTTCGGTCCATAGTCGCCCTCGAATGCGATTTTCAGTCCGTCAGCGGACACGACCGGCCCGCCTCGCACGCAGCGGGGATACTCCCCGGCCGGGCCGATTCTGACACAGGTCGGGGGGAAGTGACATAATCGAGTCATAGCTGATCCAGGTCGCCGCAGCCGGCGGCCTTTTTTATTCGATTCGAGACCGACGGAGCTCTGCCATGCGCTTGATCCCACCATTCCGCCGCCGCGCGGCGATCATTTTTCTGCTGCTGATTGCCTCGGCATCAGCTCCTCGGCCACGGGCGGCGGCTGGCGACGTCCTGCCGTTCAAGGCGACCGAGCGAACGCTCTCCAACGGACTCAGGGTGATAGTCGTCCCGACCGGGTTTCCGAACCTCGTCAGCATCCAGATCCCGGTGCAGACCGGGTCGCGCAACGAGGTCGAACCAGGCAAGTCGGGTTTCGCGCATTTCTTCGAGCACCTGATGTTCCGCGGCACGCCGGACACCCCGCCGCAGAAATTTCGCGAGATCATGAGCAAGGCCGGCGCACGGGACAACGCCAGCACCGGCGACGACTCCACGCACTACTACGCCACGTTCGCGAAGGAACACACCGAGCGGATTCTGGCCCTCTACGCTGACGCCTTCCAGCATCTGGCATATTCGGAAGCTGACTTCAAGACCGAGGCGCGCGCCATTCTGGGTGAGTACAACAAGAACAGCGCGAACCCTGTTCAGAAGCTTTTCGAAGTGCAGCGCGACCACTTCTTCCAGGCTCACACCTACAAGCACACGACCATGGGCTTCATCGCCGATGTCGAGAACATGCCGAACGAGTATGAATACTCGAAAGTGTTCTTCGAACGATGGTACCGCCCGCAGTTCACGACCATCATCGTGGCTGGTGACGTCACGCCCGAACAGGTGCTGCCGATGGTCGAGAAATATTGGGGTGGATGGAAGCCCGGGTCCGGGACGCCGGCGGCCATCCCGGCGGAACCGGCACCGAAGGGGCCCCTGTACGTCCACGTGCCGTGGTCCAGCGACACGCTTCCCTATGTCACGGTTGCATTCCCCTCACCCGCGTTCGTCGAGACGAGCAAGGATTCGGCGGCGATGCACGTTCTCGCGGCCCTGTTCTTCGGTTCGACCTCCGAGATATACAAGAAACTCGTCGTCGCCGAGCAGAAAGTCGACTCGATCGAGGTCGACGTGCCGGATAACGTCGACCCGTCGCTCTTCACGATCGTCGCGCGGGTGAAGAAGGCCGCTGACACCCTCTACGTGCGCGACCAGATCCTCGCGACCGTTGCGGCGGCGCGAAACGCGCCAGTCCCCGTGCAGCGCCTCGCCGATGCCACGTCGTTCGACCGGTATGCCTTTGCCCGGACGCTGGACAGTACCGAGCGAATCGCGCAGGTGATTTCCGGGTTCGCACCCTACCGCCGATCCTACGACACCGCAAACGCCTTCTACCGGACGCTGAACAGCCTCTCCCCCGAAGACGTCCAGGGAGCCGCGCGAAAGTATTTCACCGATCAGGGCATGATCGTGACGACGCTCTCGAAGGAGCCTATGCCACCGGCAATTGACAAGGCGCTCGCGCTTACCTCGATTGCGCCCGCAGTGGCGGTGACAAGCGCCGGGCCAGCTCCCAGCGCGGCGCCACCGAGCTTGCCGACAACGCCGAGCGGGAGCGGCGACCTGCGCCTGATCGAACAGAAGTCGGTCCTGCCGCAGCTCGACGTCAAGCTCCTCTTCACCGTGGGGTCGTCACAGGATCCGGCCGGCAAGGAAGGACTGGCGGCGCTCACTGCCGCGATGATTGCAGACGCCGGCTCGCGCTCGATGACCATCGATCAAATCGAGGCGATCCTGTACCCGATGGCCGGATCGTTCTCCGGACGGGCCGACAAGGAAGTCACCACGTTCACCGGCATCATCCACCGCGATCAGTGGTCGCGGTTTCTGTCCACGGTCCTCCCTCAGCTGATCGACCCCGGCTTCCGCGATGACGACTTCAAGCGATTGAAGGACGCACAGCTGAATGCGCTGGTGCAGAACCTGCGCTCGAACAACGAGGAGGAGCTCGGGAAGGAACGGCTGCAGACCAACATCTTCCGCGGAACCGCCTACGCCCACGTTGCGCTCGGGACTGTCGCGGGGTTGAACGCGATCACACTGGACGACGTGAAGCAGTTCGCCAGGACGATGTATACCCTCGCGAACCTGACGGTCGGGACGAGCGGCGACGTGCCGGACGAGATGCTGCAGACACTCCGGTCGGCGCTTGCGACCCTCCCGGCCGGTCCGCAAGCGAACCGCGCCGTCGTGCAGGGCACGCGGCCGTCTGGAATCGAGGTCGAAATCATCGAGAAGGATACGCGCGCGACCGCGCTGTCGCTCGGACTGCCGATTGAAGTCACTCGTTCCCACCCGGATTTCGCCGCGCTGTCGGTGGCGCGAGTGTGGCTCGGCGAACACCGGATCTCGTCGGGACGGCTGTATCAGCGGCTTCGCGAAGTTCGGGGACTCAACTACGGCGACTACGCATACATCGAAGCTTTCCCGCGGGGCATGTTCCAGTTCTTCCCCGACCCCAACATCGTCCGCCAGCGTCAGATCTTCGAGATCTGGATCCGTCCGGTCGTTCCGGTCAACGCCCACATGTCATTGCGGATCGCGATCCACGAGCTCGATGGCTTGATTCAGAACGGCCTCAGTGCGGAGGAGTTCGAGACCACTCGCGACTACCTGATGAACAACGTGTACGTCATGACGGCGCGTCAGGATCAGCAGCTCGGGTACGCGCTGGATTCGCAGTGGTATGGGACGGGCGAATTCACCGACACATTGCGGAGGCAGCTGCGGGAGCTGACCCTCCAGCAGGTCAATGCCGCGATCAAGCGGCACCTCAGCGCGCGCGACCTTTCGGTCGTCTTCATCACCAAGGACGCGACCGCTTTGAAGCAGGCGCTGGTGACGGACGCACTTTCACCGATCAAGTACGACGGGGAAAAGCCGCCCGATTTGCTGGCTGAAGACAAGGTGATCGGGGCGATGAAGCTGAATATCGCCGCCGACAAGGTCCGGATTACACCCGTCGGTGAGGTCTTCGCGAAGTAGTCAGTGCAGTCGCGCCCTGGCGGCAGCGACTATCCCGCCGGAGCGCGGCGCTCGCCGGCGTGACCGGCAGAGCGCCGACGGTATCGAGCGCTTCGCCGTACCACTTGATCCAGGCGTCGAGCACCTGCCGCTCGATCGCCTCCGCCTGCGGCCGATCGGGTGCCGCTTCGACGATGCCGCGACCCTGGGTGCGTTCGAGCGCCAGGCGCGCCTCAGCGGCGCTGCCGACGATCTCGGCGACTACTTCTGCATCGCGGTCGTCAGCTGACGCGAGCACCCATGCCGAGGTGCCCACAGCTGTGGCGACATTTGCCATTTCAGCGGCACTGACCTTGTCCACGCGGTCCTGGTTCGTGTGGTAATACCGGTCGGTGAAGTGCCAGTCGAGCAGCGACGGGATGCCGGCTGTCGCGAACACGGTGTGATCGCTGCCACCCTCGTAAGGGTTCGTTCGCACAATCCACCTGGTGTCGCGGGCGCGGCGCCTGCACACGGCGAGATGGAGGTCGTTCAGGAGACTCCCTTTCAAAGAGGCCGCCGGCGACCGTCGAACTGCCCCATTCGCTGTGCGGATCCGAGGGCCGCGACCAGACGGCTGACGGGTCCGCCTGTTTCTCGATCAGGAACGTGCCGCCGGTCTTGCGGGTATCCTCGCCGGTCATGTCCAGCGCGAACATGTAACGGACGCTGGCGGCGGCGTCCGAATGGGCACGGAGCCACTCGCGGCTGGCATTCACTTCATCGCCCCAGATGAACGTGAGCGTGCGCTCGGGCGGTGGCAGCGCCCCGCTCGCGATCGATTCGTTCAGCGCGCGCGCGAGGGCGTAGAGGGTGGCACAACCGCTGGCATTGTCACTCGCGCCGGGCTCCTGGACGTGGGCGACCATCACGATGCGCTCGCCCGGCAGAGTGCGGCCGCGGATTTCTGCGACCAGGGTCCGGCTCGGTCCATCTGCGAACGTACGACTCGATCGCCACGCGCAACTCGACGGGGCCGGCCGACAGGCGCTCGCGCAGGCGAGCGGCGGCTCTCCACGAGCACTTGAACCCGAAGCTCCGGAGCGACGGATCAAACGGGATGCTGCCCCACTGCAGGACGTCCTTCTGCTCTTCCGTGAGGTGCGCCGTATCCGAAGGTCGGACGTACCGCGCGATCGCCGTCGAGATCACGCCGACGGCGCCACGCTTCTTCACTGCCTCGGGCCAGACCCGCTCCAGCGGCGCGTCGGTCAGCACGACCGCTCCGGCAATGTCCTTACCTTGATAGTCGGCCGCGCTCGCACCGGCCAGATCGACGAGCCGGGCACGAAGGCCTCCCTCCGCGGTAGAAAAGGAATTGATCGCGAGTGACACTCGATCCCGATCTCGAGACAACAGCGGCTCCCCTCCCGGCCCATCGTCAGCGAAGGTGACCGTGCCGACCCGGTAATCCCAGCCGTGCCCCTCGTTCGGAAATTCGTCGACCCGGACCGCACCTCGGGCATTCGCCGCCGGAGTAAATCCGGCGTCGAGCAGGCGCTCACGGATGTGATCGATTGATGCGTTGAACCCGGGATTGCCGGCCAGGCGCCAGTATTGGTCCATGAAGGACACGATCTCGAGCGCGCTCGCGGCTTCGAATCTGGAGGAGACGGCCTGGTATGCGCGCTCGCCTGCGGGCGGCATTCGCTGGACCTGTGGCGCAGCACCAATGCCGGCCGACAGCAGCAGACCCGCCGCAACGATCGCGACGGCAGATCTCATGCGGTCGGTTCGACCGACAGCGCACTGAAGTCGAGCAGAAGTTCCACGCCCGACGAGTCGTGATCTGACGTCGCCGCCCGCCGGCCGGCGCAGATCAGCGGCGCGGGGGCAGCAAGGAGAGGTGCGAAGTATCGAAGCGCCACTTCGGGGGCCACGTAGCCCACCTTCTCGCCCGCAGCGAGAACAGCGATGGCATGACGAAAATAGCGGTTATCAGCCTCGGGCGCGAGCGTGGCGGTGAATGTAGACGGGAGCCGCCTCACCCGTTCGACATAACCGAGACCGCCGACGACCGGTATGCGCTCGAGGACGGAACCTGACATGCCCGATCTTAACTAGAGTTCCTTGATCCTGAGGTTGCGGAACTCGACCCGGGCGCCGTGACCGAGCAGGCCGATGTGCCCGGTGGTGTTGGCAATTCCGCGTGAGCCTTCCGGTTTCGACAGGTCGCGGTGCTCCTTCAGGACGGCTTCGTCCTTGACGGAATCGAGGTCGGCATCGACGATCGTGGTGCCGTTCAGCTTTACGGTGACGTGACGGCCCTTCGCCGTGATCTCCTCCGTGTTCCACTCGCCGACAGGCTTCTGAAACCCGCGCTTCGCCGGGAATACTTTGTAAATCGACCCGTGGTACTGGCCTGGTTCCAGGTTCTTGTACTGCGATCCCCCGTCGTCCAGCACCTGGATTTCCATGCCGACGTATGCCGAGTCTCCTTCGAGCGGTGCACGAATGCCGATCCCGTTGTTGGCGTTCTCGGTCAGCTTGAACTCGAAGCGGAAGACGAAATCAGCGTAGGTCTTCTCGGTGAACAGGTTGCCCCCGTCCTCCTTGGTCGAGAAAATGACGCCGTTATCAATCTGGTAGCCCTTGCCAGAGCGATTCTCGGTTCCGTTGGCTCGACGGCCGTAAACCCACCCCGAGAAGTCCTTGCCATTGGAAAGCGGAGTAAATCCCGCGTCGACTGCCTGGCCTGCCGCGCCAGCAAGTGGAACCACTGCGAGCACCGCAACAACTCCGCACAGAACTTTATGAAAAGCCTTCATCGAACCTCCGTTATGCATCGAGCGCCCACTCCAGGGAGCGGGCAGTGACACGCTCAGATCCGCGGCAGCGTCACTTCCATTTGCTTCAGGTACTTGCCCTTCTTGTCGGCGTAGGACACTTCACACTGCTCGTCGCTCTGGAAAAAGAGGACCTGGGCGATCCCCTCGTTCGCATAGATCCGCGCCGGCAGCGGAGTGGTGTTTGAGATTTCGAGCGTGACGGTGCCTTCCCACTCCGGTTCAAAAGGCGTGACGTTCACGATGATCCCGCATCGCGCATAGGTCGACTTGCCCAGGCATACCGTGAGCACGTCGCGCGGAATGCGGAAATATTCGATCGAGCGCGCGAGTGCAAACGAGTTCGGCGGCACGATGCACACATCCGTCTTGACGTCGACGAACGACCGCGGGTCGAAATGCTTGGGATCGATCACCGTGTTGTTGATGTTCGTGAACACCTTGAAATCGTCCGCGACGCGGATGTCATAGCCGTACGATGACAAACCATAGGAGACGACGCCCTGGCGCACCTGCCGATCCTCGAACGGCTCGATCATTCCGTGCTCGAGCGCCATCTTCTTGATCCACCGATCCGCCTTGATCGCCATCGGGCTCCTATCTTTTCAGCTCACAGCTATCGGCTGTTAGTTCCGGGTTCCGGGTTCCGGGTTCCGGCGGTTCCGGGGTTCCTGTTTGGTGCGACTATCGCGAGAGTTCCATCCCGGAAAAGAAATATCCGAGCTCGAATGCGGCGGTCTCGGGAGCGTCGGATCCGTGGGTCGCGTTGTTCTCGATCGAACGGCCGAACTCCTTCCGCAGCGTGCCGGCTTCGGCCTTCGCGGGGTCGGTGGCGCCCATCAGCGTGCGCCACTTCTTGATGGCGTCGGGCGCTTCGAGCGCAAGAACGACCGCGGGTCCAGACGACATGAACTGCGTCAGGCTCGCGAAGAACGGACGCTCGCGATGGACCGCGTAAAACCCCTCGGCTTCTGCCGCCGAAAGACTGACCATGCGCATGGCACGGATCTGGAATCCCTCGGCTTCGATACGTTGAAGAATGCGGCCTGTGAAGCGTGCGGCCACGGCGTCCGGCTTGATGATGGCAAATGTGCGTTCCATATCCGACGAATTATAGCTACAGACACCGGCGAAGAACACAGAAGAGGTAGTGAATGACAGACAAATCGATCGAAGACGGGACCGCAGGGGACAATCACATGGGCGCGGTCGAGGGCGATCGCCCGTCAGACACGCAGCAGGGAAATGAGAACGCAGCCGCCCTGGACGACGCGGGGCTGCCGATCGACCCCCTTGCCATCTGCGAGGATGTGATCGGGGCGAACGTGGACGGATCGGAAGGCGGCTGAGTCTGGCGACCCCCTACTTGAGCGACTCCATGATTTCGTCGAGGACCTCTCGTCCCGGTCGCACGCGGTCGAGCGGGAGCGTTGCCAGTGGTTCGTCCACCACGTTGAGCAGCGTGATGAAGTCCGGCTTGGCCGGTTCGATATAGAGGATTCCGGTGGCAAACTCGCCCCGAGCGGCGGTCTCGTGGATGAGCCGAATCGCGTTCATCTTGTCGGTCGGGTCGTAATCCTCGGCGACCTTCTTCAGGTATAGCTTCGACCCGTCGTGCATGTCCACGGCTCGCGTCGTTCCGGGATCGTACTCGACGGTGATGTCGTCGAAATACGGCACGAAACTCACCTCGCCCAGGGGCTCGTCATGTTCCTTCGCATAGGCGTAGCTCTTCGTCGATCCCTCGTGATCGTTGAACGTCACACACGGAGAAATGACGTCGATCATGCACGTCCCGCGATGACTCAGCGATGCCTTCAGGATCGACAGCAGCTGCTTTTTGTCGCCCGAGAACGAACGCGCCACGAACGAGGCGCCCAGCTCGATCGCCAGCGCGCACGTGTCGATCGGCTGGAGCTCGTTCACGACGCCGTTCTTCAGCGTTGAACCGACGTCGGCGGTGGGCGAAAACTGGCCCTTCGTGAGCCCGTAGCACCCGTTGTCTTCGATGATGTAGACGATCGGGACGTTGCGCCGCATCAGGTGGACGAACTGACCGATGCCAATCGCGCCGGTGTCGCCGTCACCGCTCACCCCGATGGCGATCAGCTTGCGGTTGGCGAGCACCGCCCCGGTCCCGACCGACGGCATGCGGCCGTGCACGGAGTTGAACCCGTGTGACGCGCCCAGAAAATACGCCGGGCTCTTACTCGAACAGCCGATTCCTGACAGCTTGATCACCTGCCGCGGATCGATGCCCAGGTCGAAGAACGCATCGATGATGCGCTCGGAGATGGCGTTGTGGCCGCAGCCTGCGCAGAGCGTCGTTTTGCCGCCGCGATATGGCTGAAGCTCCAGACCGATCCGGTTGGTCTTCTTCGGCGGCGTCGGTAGTGCGGTTTCCATCAGTCCTCTGTTCCTGGTCAAGCCCGCGGGCGACCTTACTGTCCAGCACCCCGACCCGCGGACACGAGCGAACGGTCAATCGCACTGTCTGGCATCACGCTCTCGTGGGTCAGGATTTCGTCGGTAATCGATCGCGCATCGATCGGCAGCCCGTTGTAATGGAGCACCTTGCGGAACTTCGCGATCTCGGGCGCGCCAAGCTCCAGACGCATGAGGCTCAGCATCTGCGCATCGCGATTTTGTTCGACGACGTAGATGCGTTTGTAGCGATCGATGAAGGCGCTCAGCTCGTCGGTGAACGGGTAGGCCCGCAGTCGGAGGTACGCCGTCTTCAGCCCCGCTTCACGCTCGAGTTGATCCCGGCTCTCGACGATCGCCCAGTGGCTGGTACCGTAGCCGATGATGGCGACGTCCGCGCCCGCGACGTCGACGACCTCCGGCTTCGGCACGTGCTTGCGGGCCGTCTGAAACTTGCGATCCAGCCGTTCCATGTTCTTGACGTAGTCGTCCGGTCGCTCGCTGTACTGCCCCTTTTCGTTGTGCCCGGAACCGCGGGTGAAGTACGGCTGCTGCATGCCGTCGCCCGGGATGGTCCGATAAGGAATGCCGTCGCCGTCGACGTCGCGGTACCGGCCCCACTCCCCTACACGCGCCAGTGCGGCCGCATCGAGCAGCTTTCCCCGATCGAGCGCCTTCTCGGGGTAGGTGAACGTCCGTGACATCCAGGTGTTCATCCCCAGATCCAGATCGCTCATGACGAACACGAGCGTCTGGAACCGTTCGGTGAGGTCGAAGGCGTCCATCGCCATCGTGTAGCACTCCTCGACCGAGGCCGGAATGAGCAGGATCTGCTTGGCGTCACCGTGGGACAGCATCGCCGTCTTGAGAATGTCGCCTTGCGCGGTGCGGGTCGGGAGCCCGGTCGACGGGCCGACCCGCTGGACGTCGAACACGACCCCGGGCAGCTCGGCGTAATACGCCAGGCCCGCGAACTCCGACATCAGCGAGATGCCTGGACCGGAAGTGGACGTCATCGACCTCGCGCCCGCCCATCCCGCCCCGACGACCATCCCCACGGCCGCAATCTCGTCCTCGGCCTGGACAATCGCGAACGTGGCCTTCCCGGTCGCCTTGTCGCGCCGGTACTTTTTCATATAGCTGATGAGCGTCTCCGGGAGCGACGAAGACGGTGTGATCGGGTACCACGCGACGACCGTGACCCCCGCCATCATGCATCCCAGAGCGGCCGCGGCATTGCCTTCGACGAGGATCATGCCGGCGGTCTCGTTCATTCGCTCGACGTAGTACGGATCGTGTTTGGTGAGGTGCTGTTCGGCGAAATCGAAGCCCGCCTGCAGCGCCGCCATGTTCAGCTCGATCGCCTTGAGCTTCTTACCGAGCTGGCGTTTCAGCGCGTGCTCCATCTCCGTGAGCTCAACATGAATGAGCTTCGAGAGCACGCCGTCGTAGATCATGTTTTTCACGAGGCGCCGCAGCTTTGCGTCGTGGCAGACCTCGGCGACGATCTTGTCGAAAGGCACCGGATAGAACGTCAGATCGGTTCTGAGTGCGTTCAACTTGAGCGGCTCGTCGTAGAGCACGGCCGCACCCGGCTCGAGCGAAAGGACGTCCTCTTTCGCCGTTTCCGGGTTCATCGCGACGAGAAAGTCGATTTCCTTCTTGCGCGCGATGTATCCGTCCCTGTTCGCGCGGATGGTGTACCAGGTGGGCAGCCCGGCAATGTTCGACGGGAACATGTTCTTGCCCGACACCGGGACGCCCATCTGGAAGAGCGAACGGAGCAGAACCAGGTTGGCGGTCTGGCTTCCGGACCCGTTGACAGTGGCGACCTGGATACTGAAATCGTTAACGATTCGACGAGTTGCGGCTTGCGTGGCGGCCTCCTGGACCGCGACGCACTCGGAGGGAAGAGGTCCTTCGGGGGCGCGGCAGCTCGGATGGAAGAGATAAAGGTGCTGAGGAAATTATAGCAAAAACGGGGCGGTTTGCCCGCGGCCGGGCTCAGGCTCCGAGCGCGGATTTCACGGCTGCGCCGAGGTCAGCCGGGCTCTTCACGACGTGGACGCCGGCCCGCGCGAGCGCCGCCATCTTCTCCGCCGCCGTTCCCTTGCCGCCTGAAATGATGGCGCCGGCGTGACCCATCCGCCGGCCGGGAGGCGCGGTCTGCCCGGCGATGAAGCCGACGACCGGCTTCTTGAAGTTCTGAGCGATGAACGCCGCGGCATCTTCTTCCGCGTTGCCGCCAATCTCGCCGATCATGACGACCGCTTCGGTTGCCGGATCGCCGCCGAACAAGCTCAGCGCGTCGATAAAGCTCGTGCCAATCAGCGGATCGCCGCCAATGCCGATGCAGGTGGTCTGTCCAAGTCCAAGCTTGGTCAGCTGGTGGATCGCTTCGTAGGTGAGGGTCCCGCTCTTCGACACGATCCCGACCCGGCCCTCTTTGCAGATGTGTCCGGGAATGATGCCGGCCTTCGCTTGCCCCGCGGTGATGAGGCCGGGACAGTTGGGGCCGATGAGCCGGGTCTTGCTCGCGCGGACGACAGCAAGGGCCCGCATCATGTCGATCGTCGGGATCCCCTCGGTGATGCACACGGCCAGCGGCAGCCCGGCATCGGCCGCCTCCATGATCGCGTCGGCCGCAAATGGCGGCGGGACGAAGATCACGGTCGCGTTCGCGCCGGTCTCCCGCACCGCATCCGCGACGGTATTGAACACGGGAAAGCCCTCGTGCATGGTCCCGCCCTTGCCGGGGGTCACGCCGCCGACCACCTGCGTGCCGTAGGCAGCAGCCTGCTTGGCGTGGAAGGTGCCCTCCCTGCCGGTGAGTCCCTGGACGATGAGCCGCGTGCTCCTGTCGATGAGTACAGCCATGAATCCTGTCCTGCGTTCAACCGATCAACGTGCAACGTCCGACGTTCAACGGTCTCGAGCTGATGAGTGGCGGAAGGCCGCCGGTTATCGCGCGAGCGCCACGACTTTGTCAGCGGCTTCGCTCATCGTGTCGGCGGTGGCGAAGTTCAGCCCGCTCTGGTTGAGCATCAACTTGCCCTGCTCGACGTTCGTGCCTTCCATGCGGATGACAATCGGCACCGGCACTCCGAGTTCCTTGACTGCGCCGATCACCCCTTCGGCGAGGACGTCGCAGCGCAGGATGCCGCCAAAAATATTGATGAGGACAGCCTTGACGCTCTTGTCGGACATCAGGATCTTGAAGGCGTTGCGGATCTGCTCGGCGTTCGCACCGCCGCCGACGTCGAGGAAGTTCGCCGGCTCCCCGCCCGCGAGCTTGATGATGTCCATCGTCGCCATCGCGAGGCCGGCGCCGTTCACCATGCAGCCGATCGTGCCATCGAGTTTGATGTAGTTCAGGGAGAACTTCGACGCCTCGACCTCGAGAGGGTCCTCTTCGGCCAGATCGCGCAGCTCCTTGAAGTCAGGATGGCGAAACAGCGCGTTGTCGTCGAACGTCATCTTGGCGTCGAGCGCCAGAACATTGCCCTCTTCCGTGACGATGAGCGGATTGATTTCGATGAGAGATGCGTCGGTGGCGATGAAGGCGTTGTAGACCGCGGTCATGACTTTGCCGGCCTGCGCGACCTGCGGCCCCTCGAGCCCGAGCGCGAACGCCAGTTTTCGCGCCTGGAATCCGCTCAGCCCGACGCCAGGGTTGATGAACTCCTTGAAAATGCGCTCAGGAGTTTCCTCGGCGACCTTCTCGATCTCGACACCCCCGTCGGGACTGACCATCAGCACCGGCTTCTCACTCGACCTGTCGATCACGATGCCGAGGTACAGTTCCCGCTTGATCCGGAGCCCCTGTTCGACGAGCAACCGCTGCACGATCTGCCCGGAAGGGCCGGTCTGGTGGGTCACGAGCCGCATGCCCATCATGGCAGCCGCAGCCTTGCCGGCTTCCTCGGGGCCTTTGACCACCTTCACGCCTCCGCCCTTGCCCCGGCCCCCGGCGTGGATTTGCGCCTTCACCACCACCGTGCCGCCGCCAAGACGGGTTGCGACCGCCGCAGCATCGGCCGCGTTGACAACGACTTCGCCGACCGGCACGGGCACGCCGTGACGCGCGAGGATGGCCTTGGCCTGGTATTCGTGAATCTTCATGCAGCGTCACACTCTCGAGTCTCGAAATCAGTTGGTGGTCTGTAAAACTCTTACAACCCGTAGAACGCTATACCCTGCGAGCGAAGGCTTCGAGTGCTAAATCATGTGCCGTTCAGCCTGAATGAATCAAGCGCGCACGCGCGGCTGTGTTGCGCCACTCAGAACGCAGCAGGTACAATTGCAGGGATCTGGAGTGCATCTGATGTCGACTATCGGGCGTGTGTTCTCCTCGTCGGTCGGCACGAAGCTGCTGATCGGGCTGACGGGGCTCGGGCTCTTCGCATACATGGTTCTGCACCTGGTCGGCAACGTGCTGATCTTTGCCGGCCCCGAGACATTCAACGCGTATTCCCACACGCTCATTTCGAACCCGCTCCTGCTGCCTGTTGAAATCGGTCTCCTGGCCATTTTCCTGCTCCACGTTTACAAGGCCGTCACCAATTACGTCGCGAACAGCGCAGCCCGGCCGATTCGCTACGCCACGAAGAAGCGCGCGGACCACACCAGCCGCAAGAGCGTCGCGTCGACGACGATGATCTGGTCGGGGCTGGTGGTGCTCGTCTTCATCGTCATTCACATCTGGCAGTTCCGCTTCGGCACCTATTACGAAACCGGCGGCGAGGTGCCCATCCGCGACCTGGCGCGTACGGAGTTCGAGGTATTCAGCCATCCCGGGTGGGTCGCACTGTATGTCGTCGCCACTCTGCTCGTCGGCCTGCACCTGCGACATGGGATCTCGAGCAGCTTCCAGTCCGTCGGGCTCGACCATCCGGTCTACACCAGGCGTCTTACCGCCTGGGGCATTGCACTGGCGATTCTCATTGGCGCCGGCCTGGCCATCATCCCGGTGTGGGCGTATCTAATGCATTAGCTGTCAGCTGTCAGACCACAGACATCAGTGTTCAGCTTTCCGACGTCAGATTTCAGCTTCAAGACTTCAGACTTTATGGTTCTCGACCCCAAGATTCCTGCCGGCCCGCTCACCGAGAAGTGGGATCGCCATCGCTTCGAGTCGAAGCTGGTCAATCCTGCAAACCGGCGGAAGTACACGGTCATCATCGTCGGCACCGGCCTCGCCGGGGCGTCGGCGGCGTCGACGTTGGGCGAGCTTGGCTACAACGTCCTCAGTTTCTGCATCCAGGACAGTCCCCGGCGCGCGCACAGCATCGCCGCGCAAGGCGGCATCAACGCGGCCAAGAACTACCAGAACGACGGCGACAGCATTCAGCGGCTGTTCTACGACACCGTCAAGGGTGGCGACTACCGATCGCGCGAGGCCAATGTCTACCGGCTGGCGCAGCTGAGCGTCAACATCATCGATCAGTGCGTCGCGCAGGGCGTGCCGTTCGCGCGCGAGTATGGCGGGCTGCTCGACAACCGTTCGTTCGGCGGCGCGCAGGTGTCGCGGACGTTCTACGCCCGCGGACAGACCGGCCAGCAGCTGCTGCTCGGTGCCTACCAGTCGATGATGCGGCAGGTCGACAAGGGCACGGTGCAGTCCTTTTCGAGCCGCGAGATGCTCGACCTCGTGCTCGTGAATGGGCAGGCGCGCGGAATCATCGTCCGCAACCTCGTCACCGGTGAAATCGAACGGTACGCGGGTCATGCCGTACTGCTCTGCACCGGCGGATACGGCACGGCGTACTACCTGTCGACGAATGCCGTGAACTCGAACGTCACGGCGGCGTGGCGCGCGCACAAGCGCGGGGCCTTTTTCGCGAATCCCTGCTACACGCAGATTCACCCGACGTGCATTCCGGTCTCGGGGACCCATCAATCGAAGCTCACCCTGATGAGCGAGAGTCTCCGCAACGACGGGCGAGTGTGGGTTCCGAAGAAGAAGGGCGATACGCGGCCGCCCGACCAGATCCCGGAGGCCGAACGCGACTACTACCTCGAGCGCCGGTATCCAAGCTTTGGCAATCTCGTGCCCCGCGACGTGGCCTCCCGCAACGCAAAGGCCGTCTGCGACGAGGGTCGTGGGGTTGGAGACAGCGGCCTCGCCGTTTACCTCGATTTCGGCGACGCGATCAAGCGACTCGGTCCGGACGTCATCAAGGCGCGATACGGCAATCTCTTCGACATGTACACGAAGATCACCGACGAGAATCCGTACAAGTCGCCGATGCGAATCTATCCGGCCATCCACTACACGATGGGCGGCCTCTGGGTGGATTACAACCTGATGAGCACGATCCCCGGCCTCCACGTGCTCGGGGAAGCAAACTATTCGGACCACGGCGCCAATCGCCTCGGCGCGAGCGCGCTCATGCAGGGTCTGGCGGACGGCTACTTCGTCATCCCGTATACGCTCGCCAACTACCTGGGCGGCACTCCCCTGCCCGCCGTCTCGACCGACCACGACGCGTTCAAGGAAGCCGAGGCCGCCGCCCAGGGGCACATCGATCGTCTGCTCTCGGTCAAGGGGAGCAAGACCCCGCGTCAGTTGCACCGCGAGCTCGGGGCAATTCTCTGGGACGATGTCGGTATGGCGAGGACGGATGCCGGTCTGCGACGCGCGCTGGCGAGAATTCCGGAACTGCGGGCGGAGTTCTGGCAGAACGTGTCCGTGCCCGGGCCGCCGAACAACGTGAACAAGAACCTGGAATACGCCGGACGGGTCGCCGATTACCTCGAGTTCGGAGAATTACTGGCGCTCGACGCGCTGCACCGCACCGAATCGTGCGGCGGCCATTTCCGCGAAGAGAGTCAGACGCCGGACGGCGAGGCGCTGCGCGACGACGAGCATTTCTCCTACGTCGCCGCCTGGGAATTCCAGGGCGTCGGCAAAGCGCCCGCGCTCCACAAGGAGCCGCTCACGTTCGAGTACGTGAAGCCGAGCCAGAGAAGTTACAAGTAATGCGTATCCACCTGAAAGTGTGGCGACAGGCTGGACCCGACCAGCCGGGACAACTCGTCCCGTACACCGCTGACAACGTCTCGCCCGACATGTCGTTTCTCGAGATGCTCGACGTCGTCAACGAAGGATTGATCGCGAACGGCGCCGACCCGATCGCGTTCGACTCGGATTGCCGCGAGGGGATCTGTGGAACGTGCGGATTCATGGTCGACGGCATTCCACATGGGCCGGATCCCGGCACGACCGTGTGCCAGCTGCATATGCGGCGGTTCAAGGACGGCGACACGCTGACGCTCGAGCCGTGGCGGGCGAAGGCATTTCCGGTGGTCAAGGACCTCATCACCGACCGAAGCGCCTTCGATCGGATCATCCAGGCGGGCGGCTACACGTCGATCAATGCGGGCGGCCCGCAGGACGCGAACGCGATCCTGATTCCGAAGACGATGGCCGACAAGGCAATGGACTCGGCCGCGTGCATTGCGTGCGGTGCGTGCGTGGCGTCGTGCAAGAATGCCTCGGCGGCGCTGTTCACGTCCGCGAAGGTCAGCCACCTGGCGCTTCTGCCCCAGGGACAGGTCGAGCGCTACCGCCGGGTCGTTCGCATGGTCGAGCGACACGACGAGGAAGGGTTCGGCAGCTGTTCGAACGAAGGAGAATGCGAAGCGGTGTGCCCGAAGGAGATTCCGATCACCAACATCGCGCGGATGAACCGCGAGTATTTCAAGGCGATGCTGGTCAACCGCGAGTAGCGGGCATCAATATCACCGAACCGCCGGGGCGGTTCACGAGGAGCCTTACATGAGTAATCGTCGCACGTTCCTGAAATCCGTTGCTGCCGTCGCCGTCGCGGGCGGCGCCGCGATCCGCGCCACCGCTGCCGAACAGACGCCTGCCGCGCCGGCTGCCGCAGGACCTATCACCAAGTCCGTCCTGATCTCGATGTTGCCGAAGACGCTGCCATACGCGGAGCGATTTGCGATGGCGCGCACGGCCGGATTTGCAGCGGTCGAGATGCAGACGGTGACGGCTGCCGACGAGGCTGCGGAAATCAAGGAGGCCGCGACCAAGGCGGGACTTCGCATCCACTCGGTGATGAACTCCGATCACTGGCGGCTGCCGCTGTCCAGCTCGGATCCGGATGTCGTCACCCGCAGCGTCCAGGGCATGGAAACGTCGCTCAAGAACGCGAAGCTGTGGGGCGCTGACGCGGTGCTGCTCGTGCCGGCGGTCGTGGACGCCAAGACGTCGTACAAGGACGCATGGACGCGCTCACAGCGTGTCATCCGCGAGCGTCTGCTGCCCGTGGCCAAGGATCTCAACGTTGTGATTGCGGTCGAAGAAGTGTGGAACAAGTTCCTGCTGAGTCCGCTCGAGTTCGCACGGTACGTCGACGAGTTCGAATCGCCGCTGCTGCGGGCGTATTTCGACGTCGGCAACATCGTGTTCTACGGCTTCCCGCAGGACTGGATCCGGACGCTGGGTCCGCGGATCGCCAAGGTGCACCTCAAGGACTTCAAACTCGATCGACAGAACGGCAGTTTCAGCTGGAAGAACCTGGGCGAAGGGGATATCGACTGGCCGGAAGTGCGTCGCGCCTTCGCCGACGTGAAGTACAACGGCTTCGTGACGACCGAGGTGAACGGCGGGGATGCCGCTTACCTGACCGATCTGGCGGGGCGCGTGGATCGATTCCTTGCCGGCGAGAAGCCCGCGAAGGCTTGAGAAGACGCCGGGCGATGCTGGCCGCAATGGCAGCATCGCCCGGACTCTGACCGATTACCGCGTGAATGCGACTGCCGCGCTTCGCGTTGACCCGCCGCTGCTGATGGCGGTCACCGTTGCCTGATAATTCCCCACCGCAAGCGCACTGAAGAGCGTCGCCTGGAGCGAGGTGATGTCACCATTCGCGTCCATCGCCGGCTTACCCAGGTTTGCCGTCGCCACCGGCGTCGATGTCGCCGGATTCGCTCCACTGGCAAAGATGTCCAAACGGTAGCTCGTGACCGTCGCGTTGTCCGCCGATGCGTGGAAGACGACCGCTGTCGGCGCTGTCGGGGTCGTCGACGTGTTCACCTTGATGGAAACGGCCGCTGAAGTGACCCTTGCTCCGGCGTTGTCGTAGGCGACCGCTGTGAGCGAGTACGTGCCGGCCGCGACAGAACTCCAGGTGAAGTTGTACGGGGCCGTCGTGTCGGACCCGAGCAGCGTCGTGCCTGAATAGAACTCCACTTTGGAGATGGTTCCGTCCGAGTCAGCCGCCGATGCGGTCAACGCGACCGATGCAGGCGCGGTGTAGGTTGCGCCGCCCGCTGGAGCTGTCAAGGAGACCGTCGGCGGTTTGTTGGTCGTTGACGGCACCGTCAGCTTCACGTTCGAGAACTTCGCCGTGGTCCGGGTGGTCGCGTCGTGGCTGGTCACAGCAAGCCCCACGTACGCGGTTGTGCCCAGCGCGAGTGTCTGCGACCCGATGGCGGTCCAGGTACTGCCGTCCGGTGACGAGTAACTGGTGACGAACGTGCCCTGTCGAACCAGACGCACCCAAGCGGCGGCGCGGTCGTGGTTGACCCCTGAGTCGCTCGTCGTCGTTCCGCCCGACAGTGCGCGTCTGGCGGATAGTAGCAGGACCGTACGCATTCACCGCGCGTGAAGCCGTGGCTGGCGCATTCGCGGCGAGCGCTCCTCGGATCATGACTCCGCGCTTGCGTACATCGCTGGACGCGCGGTCAGCGAGTCGACTCGGGCGACGATTTCTGACGTCGCCGGAAATCGCCTGGTAGACGAAATGGAATTGATCCGACGCATCCCAGATGTCCACGCCGGCCGCGTTCACCGAGAAGATGCCGCTGCTGTAAGTGGCACTGCCGCTCAGGGCAGGGCTGCCGATGTCGCTCGCGGTCCAGGGAGCGGGAACGGCCGTCGACGAGGACGTCCCCACCGTCACGCTGCTCGCTGGCGAACTCGCTTTGGCGCCCGCGGAGTCGTAGGCAACCGCGCTCAGCGAATACGTCCCGGCGGCTACCGACGACCAGGTGTAGCTGTAGGGAGCGGTCGTGTCAGTGCCGAGCAGGGTCGTGCCTGAATAGAACTCCACCTTGGACACGGTCCCGTCGGTGTCGGACGCGGACGCCGTCAACGGGATCGACGCGGGCGCCGAGTACGTTGCGCCGTTCGCGGGAGCGGTCAACGAGACGGTCGGTGGTTGATTCGAGGGTGGGACCGGTGCCGTCGCGGCAGTCAGCTTGAGGTTGGTCAACACCGCCTTGGTGGCGACGGTCGTGTTGTGGCTGGTCGTCGCGATACCGACATAGACCGTCGCGACCATCGGCACGACGTCGACGCCCATCGACGTCCAGCTGGTGCCGTTCGTCGACCGGAACGCCTCGATCTGAGACCCGGTTCGCACCAGCCGCACCCAACCGGGTGCGACACCGGTGACCCCCGAGATAGAGTTCGAGAACCCGCCGGGATCGATCCGGTTTGATAGCCGTAGCCGTTAGACGCCGACAGCAAGGCGAAGGCGTGCCTGGAGCTGCCGGTCAGCGACTCGCGGATCATGACGCCGGTCTTCGCCCATGAATTGGAATTACTGATGGACTGAACTCGGACTGATCACATCCACGTCGCCGGTGATCTGCTGATACACGAAATGAAACTGATCCGATGTATTCCAGATGTCGACACCACCGGCGCTGACGGTATAGGTGCCGGAACTATATGTGGTGCTCCCAGCTATTGCTGGGCTTCCGATGTCCCGCGCCACCCACGGCGCTGGCGGAGCTTGCGCCGACACAGAGTGCACGGAAACGAGAGCGCTGAAGATTAGAGCAATTGCGACACGGGTCGCACGGAGTGATCCCTTGAAGAGCGGGGAAACATGAAGCATTTATTGATTTTTCCGTCCGTCAGGTCGCAGCCGTCGCAGGGCACTGACGAATTGAGCAAGACGTTTGCCCAACGTCCGTGCGACTGAGCCGCCAGACAGTTCGGAAGTTTTTCGAAGAAAAACTACGTGTCGAAAATGGCTGAGGTGTCGATCGGGTAGGTAAGAAAGTAGGGGGACAAGCAGCGATCGAGTGCTTCTTACACGTGCGCGGATTTGGCGCAGAAGAAGCCCGTGCGAGTCAGCGCTCGCACGGGCACGAGTGTATCAGACCTTGATGACGTCGGTCAGTTCCTTGACCGCAGCTGCAGACTTCCTTAATGCCATATCTTCTTCAGGCGTGAGCTTGATCTGGATAATCTGCTCGACCCCGCGCGCGCCAAGCTTGACCGGAACTCCGACGAACAAATCGTTGATGCCGTATTCCCCCTGCAGGAATACCGAGCAGGGGACGATCTTCTTCTTGTCCTTGAGAATTATTTCCACCATCTCGGCCGCCGCGGAACCTGGAGCGTACCAGGCGCTGGTGCCGACCATCTTCGTGATTTCGGCGCCGCCGTTCGCCGTGCGCACTCCGATCGCGGCGATCTTTTCCGCCGTCAGCCCCGGGTAGTCGGGCAGCGGGATCCCGGCGATGGTCGAGTATCGCGGCAGCGGCACCATGGTGTCGCCATGTCCACCGAGCACGAACGCGTGAATGCTCTCAACCGACACGCCGGTCTCCATCGCGATGAAGGCCCGCATCCGGGCCGAGTCGAGCACGCCAGCCATGCCGATCACGCGCTCGCGCGGAAACTTGCTGAGTCGGTAGACCGCCTGACACATCGCATCGAGCGGGTTCGCCACCGGGACGATGATCGTATTCGGCGAGTACTTGACGATCTGCTCGGTCACCGACTGCATGATCTTGAAGTTGACGTTCAACAGATCATCGCGGCTCATGCCGGGCTTTCGCGGGACGCCGGACGTAATGACGACCACGTCCGAATTGGCTGTCTGCGCCCATCCTTCATCGTTGGCGCCGTAACCCACGACGCGCGAATCAGATCCCTCGATCGGGCAGGCCTCCAGCATGTCCAGGCCGACGCCCGCCGCTTTCTGGTCCGCAATGTCGATGATGACAATGTCGGCGAGTTCCTTGTCGGCGAGCGCGCGCGCGACCGTCGCGCCCACGGCGCCAGCTCCACCGACGACAGTGACTTTTCTATTCATAGGTTGCCTGCCCTACATGTTCCCGATAATCGCGTCCGCAAACGCTGACGTCTTCAACTCGGTCGCTCCATCCATCTGGCGTGCGAGATCGTACGTGACCTTCTTATCCCTGATCGTCTTCTCCAGGCCGCGCTCGATCGCATCCGCCGCGCCACCCCAGCCAAGATATCGGAGCATCATCACGCCGGACAGGATGACGGACCCCGGGTTGATGACGTCCTTGCCCGCATACTTCGGCGCCGTGCCGTGCGTCGCTTCGAAAAAGCCGATGTCATCACCGATGTTCGCGCCGGGTGCGATCCCCAGGCCGCCGACCTGGGCGGCGCACGCGTCCGACAGGTAATCGCCGTTGAGGTTCGGGCAGGCGAAGACATCGTAGTCGGCCGTTCGCGTCAGGATCTGCTGGAACACGCTATCGGCGATGCGGTCGTTGACGAGGACTTTGCCTTCGCGAGAGGCGCCGCCCCAGACCTCCTCTTCGGTCACGATGTGATCGCGGAACTCGGACGTCGCCACCTCGTATCCCCAGTCGCGGAACGCTCCCTCCGTGAACTTCATGATGTTCCCCTTGTGGACGAGGGTGAGCGTCTTCCGCTTGTTGTCGACCGCGTACTGAAGCGCCATCCGCACCAGGCGCTTGGTGCCGAACTCCGAGATCGGCTTGATGCCGATGCCCGAATCCGGGCGGATACGCTTTCCCATCTCGCGCTCGAGGAACTCGATGACTTTTGCCGCTTCCGGCGTGCCCTTGGCCCACTCGATGCCGGCGTAGACGTCTTCAGTGTTCTCCCGGAAGATGACGACATCCATCCGCTCCGGGTGCGTCACCGGTGCCGGCGTTCCGGTGAAGTAGCGGACCGGCCTGACGCAGGCGTACAGATCGAGCACCTGCCGCAGCGTCACGTTCAGACTGCGGATTCCGCCGCCTACCGGCGTCGTCAGCGGCCCCTTGATGGCGACCTTGTAGGCGCGGACCGCCTCCAACGTGTCGTTCGGCAGCCACTCGCCGTACTGGTTCTTCGCCTTCTCGCCGGCGGGGACCTCGAACCAGGCAATTCGCTTTTTCCCGGCAAAAGTTTTCTGGACGGCGGCGTCGAACACTCGGACGCTGGCGCGCCAGATGTCGGGTCCGGTGCCGTCGCCTTCGATGAAGGGAACGATCGGGTCGTCGGGTACTACGAGGCGACCGGCCTGGCGCGTAATTGGCGAGCCGGAGGTCGGCGCTTTGAGGATCGTGAAGTTCGGCATAAGAAATTAGGTCACATCACCGTCACAGCCGCGATCGATCTACACAGAAACTGTGGAAAAGCTTGTGGAAATCAGACCGCCGTGTGCACATCGCCCCGCGTCAATCCGCAGTTTCGAGCGGTTTGCACCAGGTTGGTGCGCGCACTGACGCGACGGCGTGCGCATACGGTTCGACGGAACACGACATTATACTTAAGAGCGTCATCTGAATTCCCTCCCGCATTCCACTGGAGCCTAGCGAACGTACCATGCACATTGTCATCGCCGATCAACTCCCCTCGTCTGCCGTCGAACTCCTGCGCACCGTCGCCGGATGGACCATCGACGCGCGCAGCGGCCGCCCGGCCGACGAACTCGCACGTGATCTCGCCGACGCCGACGCCCTCGTCGTACGGAGCGCCACCAAGGTGACGGCCGCGCTGATGTCTGCGGCGCCCCGCTTGCGCGCGATCGCGCGCGCCGGCACCGGCGTGGACAACGTCGACGTCAAGGCCGCCACCGAACGCGGCATCGTCGTCATGAACGCGCCCGGTGCGAACAGCATCAGCGTCGCGGAGCTCGCGGTGGCCCTGATGCTGTCGCTGTCGCGATCCATTCCTGCCGCAGATGCATTCATGAAAGCCGGCGTCTGGGAGAAGAAGAAGCTCACCGGCGGAGAACTGCGCGGAAAGACGCTCGGGATCGTGGGCCTCGGGCGAATCGGGCAGGAGGTCGGCGCACGCGCGCGCGCCTTTGGCATGAGCCTGGTCGCGCACGATCCGTTCATTTCCGAGCAGGTGGCGGCGACGCTGGGTATCCAGTTGCTCAGCCTCGATGAGGTGTGCGGAGTGGCCGATTACATCACGCTGCACCTGCCGTCGACGCCGGAGACGCGCCACCTGTTCGACGCGGCGCGATTCGCCAGGTGCAAGCCCGGGGTCCGGATTGTCAATACCGCTCGCGGCGAACTGATCGACGAAGCCGCCCTGGCCGATGCGATTGAGGCGCGCCAGGTCGCCGGCGCCGGCCTCGACGTGTTCCAAAAGGAACCACCTGCCGACTGGCGGCTCGCCAAGCTGCCGCAGGTCGTGGCGACTCCACACATCGCCGCGTCGACGGTCGAGGCGCAGGAGCAGGTGGGCATCGAAACCGCCGTGGCTCTTCGCGATTTCCTGCAGGAGGGCGTCATTCGCAACGCCGTCAATTTCCCCGGCATCCGCGGCGACGAATTCACGCGCGTGCGCCCATTCATCCTCCTGGCCGAGCGCATGGGCGCGCTCGTAGCGCAGTTGGCCGAGGGGCGCACGAAATCGGTCGGCATCCGCTATTACGGTCCGCTCGTGAGCAGCCATGCCGACTTCATCGCGAGTGCGGTCGTCGCCGGAGTCCTGCGACCGATGCTCTCGTCGAGCGTCACCGTCGTGAACGCGCGTGCGATTGCCGCCGAACGGGGGATCGAGGTGGTCGAATCCCGCAGCTCGCGAACACGGTCGTTCGCCAACATGCTGTCAGTGAAACTGCAGACGACCGGCGGAGAATGCTGGATTGAAGGCACGGTCTTCGAGGGCGACAGCCCGCGCCTGACACAGCTGGACGGCGTCGACGTCGAAGTGCCGCTCGTGGACGGCTCGCTGCTGGTGATCCGGAACGACGACCGGCCCGGGGTCATCGGCGAAGTCGGCACGATCCTTGGCCGTCACGGCATCAATATCGGCAGCTTTGCACTCGGACGCCGTGAGGGCGGCGCCGTGGGCGTCGTCAATCTCGATCAGACCGGGCGAAGCGAATCGGCCGATGCGAGCGCGGTCGCGGAGCTGCGGAAAGCGGCCGCGATCAAGTCGGTGAATCTCCTCACCTTAGGGCAAGGCGCCGCGTAGCTCCGGTGAGCAGATCCCTGAGTTCGACCGCGTCGGCGCCGACGGCGCTGACGCGGTACCGACCGGCCACTTCCTGTCCTTCACTTACCATGAACAGCTGATCGCCTGGCGCTCCGATCATCGCCGTCCGCTTCAACCCTGCCTCAGTCTTCTGCTCCGCAACCCCCATCAGCTCCATGACCAGCTCGGGCTCAGTTGGTGCAGCGGGGATCTTCTCGGGTGCAGTGGCGTGCGGCGCCGACGCGACGAACAGCCGGTTGGCGCATCACGAACATGAAAGGATTGCGGCGGGATGAGTCGGGAGCAGGCGCGGCAGCCAGCCTGGTCCGCAGCCTGACGGCTTGCGACTGGACGTCGGCGGCGACGGCATCGAGCTGGACGAGAGCCGAAGGACGCCGCTCGACCGGCGGCGAAGAACGAACCCGCGAGACGCCAGCCGCTGACGCCAGCCACGCAATCAGCAGGGTTGCTCCGCCGAGATAGGCCGCAGCGCGTGCAGGAGGCATTGATTGCCGCTTTCAGGATCCGCGGCGCGAAGCCCGGACCCGCGGACGGAACGTCGGCTCATCTTACTACCTGATGTGGACGGTTGAGAAGCACACAGCTGCGCACGCTCGTTGTATGCGCTGCCGCGGTTCGTTCGTACGTTCCGCAGTTTCGCGACGTCGGATGCGCTGTGCAGTTGTGGTAAGATTTGCCGTGCCCCCTGTTTCCAGCTCCGGGCCTTCCTCGTACAACACAATTTCCGCAGTCGCCATCATACCGGCGCGATATCAGTCGTCCCGACTCCCGGGAAAAGCCCTCGCCGAGATTGGTGGGCGCTCGATGATTGAACACGTCTACCGGCGTGCCGCGGCCGCACGGTCGATCGCCTCGGTGATCGTGGCGACCGACGACGAGCGGATTCATCGTGCCGTCCTGGCGTTCGGCGGTGATGCGCGGATGACCTCGCCGGCGCATCAGAGTGGCACCGACCGCATCGCGGAGGTCGCGGCGGAACTGCAGTGCGATTTGATCGTGAACGTGCAGGGAGACGAACCGCTGATCGAACCCGCCATGATCGACGAGGCTGTGGCTCCATTCGCCACGGACGCGGCACTCATGATGAGTACGCTCCGGCGCGGTATCGACAGCGAGGATGAACGGCGCAACCCGAACGTCACGAAAGTGGTCGTCGATCGCGACGACTTCGCGATGTACTTTTCGCGCGCCGCGATCCCGTTCGCGCGCCACGACTGCCCCGCCGCACCCGCGTGGCGACATGTCGGCCTGTACGTGTACCGCCGGGACTGCCTTCTTGCGGCTCGCAGCCCTGCCGCCCACCGCGATGGAACGTTCCGAGGCCCTGGAGCAGCTGCGGGCGCTCGAATACGGAATCCGGATCAAGGCAGTGGCAACTGCCTTCGACAGCATCGGCGTCGATACACCGGAAGACCTCGAACGCGTGCGGACGCTCCTCGCGAGACGCGAGGCTCCGGAACCGGTCAGTGCGCGGCACGCCCAGTAACCCCGAGAGAGAGGACGATGCAGGACCAAACGGCTAAAAGCGGCAACGACGGACGCGAACGCCCGGTGAAATACATCCTGGTGACCGGCGGCGTGGTCTCATCGCTCGGCAAGGGACTGGCGGCCGCGTCAATCGGCGCCCTCCTCGAGGGGCACGGCTACAAGGTGGCGCTGCAGAAGTTCGACCCGTACATCAACGTCGATCCGGGCACGATGAGCCCGTACCAGCACGGCGAGGTCTACGTCACCGACGACGGCGCGGAGACGGACCTCGATCTCGGCCATTACGAGCGGTTCACGAACCAGGTGACGACGCGCAACAACAACTGGACGACGGGCAAGATCTACCTGTCCGTCATACAGAAGGAACGGCGCGGCGATTATCTGGGCCGGACCGTCCAGGTCATCCCGCACATCACGAACGAGATCAAGGACAGTATCCGCGCGGTCGCGAAGGACGTCGACATCGTGCTCGTCGAGATCGGCGGGACCGTCGGCGACATCGAGAGCCTGCCGTTTGTCGAAGCGATCCGGCAGCTGCGGCAGGATGTCGGGCGCGAAAACACTCTCTATATCCACTTGACGCTGGTGCCCTTTATCGGCGCCGCAGGCGAGCTGAAGACCAAGCCGACGCAGCATAGCGTGCGCGATCTGCGCGCCATCGGCATCCAGCCGGACATCCTGCTCTGCCGCACCGATCGCTTTCTCGACCAGGACATCAAGCGCAAGATCGCGCTCTTCTGCGACGTCGACGAAGAAGCCGTCATCACCGCCAAGGACGTCTCCAGCATCTACGAGGTGCCGCTGGTGCTCGCGGCCGAGGGGCTCGATCGGATCGTGCTGAACCGGTTGCACCTGCCGCAGACCGAAGCGCGCATGGGCGCCTGGATCGATCTCGTCGACCGAATCAAGAACCCGTCCGACGAAATCACGATTCACGTCGTCGGCAAGTACGTCGGCTACGAGGACTCCTATAAGAGTCTGAACGAAGCGCTCTACCACGGCGGGTTCAAGCACCGGTTGCGGATCAACATCCGGTGGGTGGAGGCGGAAGCGCTCGAGCAGCCGGGCGGCGAGCAGCTGCTCGACGGCGCCAATGGCATCCTCGTGCCGGGCGGATTCGGCGACCGGGGCACCCGCGGCATGATGCGAGCTGCCGAAGTGGCGAGGGAACGCGGGATCCCGTTCTTTGGCATCTGCTACGGCTTCCAGTGGGCGGCGGTGGAGTATGCGCGGCACGTGTGCGGACTGTCGCAGGCGGACTCGACCGAGTGCGCGCCCGACACGCCGCACAACATCATCTACAAGCTGCGCGACCTGCTCGGCGTCGATGACCTCGGCGGCACGATGCGGCTGGGATCGTACGACTGCAAGCTCACGCCGGGGTCACTGGCTCAGAAGCTCTATGGCGAGGACGTGATCAGCGAGCGCCATCGGCATCGCTACGAGTTCAACTGCCTGTTCGAACAGGCGCTCGCCGACAAGGGGCTGCAGATCGTCGGTCGATCACTCGACGGCAAGTTCGTCGAAATCATCGAGCTGCCCTCGCATCCGTGGTACGTGGCGGTGCAATTCCACCCCGAGTTCAAGTCGAAGCCGCTGCGTCCGCACCCGCTCTTTGCCGGCTTCGTAGACGCGAGCCATCGACGCAAGCTCTCGGCGCACCATCACGCCACCGCGACGGTAGTCGGATAGGGCGAGTGCAGCCGATTCAGCTTGGCGGACTCACCATCGGCGGCGGCGACCGCTACTGCTCATCGCCGGCCCGTGCGTCATCGAAAGCGAATCACACGCCATCGACATGGCGCTGGCGATTCGCGACATCGCAGCGCGCGTCGGCGTCCCGTATGTCTTCAAGGCGTCGTACGACAAGGCGAATCGCACGTCCGGCGGGTCTTTCCGCGGTCCCGGTCTGACCGAGGGCGTACGCATTCTCGGACAGGTGCGCTCCGCGGCCGACGTGCCGATCCTGACCGACATCCACGAATCGTCGCAGGCAGCGCCGGTCGCCGAAGTCGCCGACATCCTTCAGATCCCAGCGTTCCTGTCGCAGACAGACCGACCTGCTGGTCGCGGCGGCGCGAACGGGACGCGTGGTGAACATCAAGAAGGGTCAGTTCCTCTCACCTGCCGACATGCGTCATCCGATCGAGAAGGTCGTCGCTGCCGGCAACCGGCGGGTGATTGTCACCGAACGGGGCTTCAGCTTCGGCTACAACAATCTCGTCGTCGACATGCGCGCGTTTCCGATGCTCCGCGCGCTGGGCTACCCGGTCGTTTACGACGTGACGCACAGCCTGCAGCTGCCAGGCGCCGGCGACGGCGTTACTGCCGGACAGGCCGAGTTCATCGAACCGATGGCCTCGGCGGGCGTTGCTGCTGGCGTCGACGGTGTCTTCATGGAAGTGCACGAGGAGCCCGCCAGGGCCAGGAGCGACGCGCAGAACGCACTTCGTCTCGACCGGCTGGAGCCGCTGCTGCAGCGGCTGGTCCGCATCCACGCCGTCGCATCGGTGCCGGTGGCATGAACGACACGGTCACTGGCCTCGATCTCGCGCGGAAGGTGCTGCGCACCGAAGCGGCGGCGATTCTCGGCCTCATCGATCGGATCGATGAAACGTTCGACCGAGCCGTCCAGCTGCTGTACGAGTGCGATGGCCGCGTGATCGTTACCGGCATGGGCAAATCCGGCCTCATCTGCCGGAAGATTGCCGCGACGCTCTCGAGTACCGGCACCTCTGCGTGGTTTCTTCACCCTGCCGAAGCCATTCACGGCGATCTTGGCGCGATTCGCGAGAACGATGTCGTTATTGCGCTGTCACACAGCGGAGAAACCGAGGAACTCCTCCGGCTGCTCGAGTCGATCCGACGGATCGGCGCCCGTCTCATTGCCCTCACCGGCCATCCGGCGTCGACGCTCGCGCGCGCATCGGACGTGATACTGAACTGCGGCATTGCCGAAGAGGCCTGCCCGATGAACCTCGTCCCGACCGCCAGCACGACGGCGGCGCTGGCGATGGGCGATGCGCTGGCAATGACGCTGCTCGTCCGCAAGGGCTTCCGCGAGGAGCAGTTCGCATCGCTTCACCCGGGCGGCAAGATCGGACGGCGGCTGATGCGGGTCGAACACGTCATGCACTCGGGCGACGCGGCACCGGTCGTCGCCGTGGGTGCGGCAATGCCCGAGGTCTTCCACGAAATGTCGAGCAAGCGCCTCGGGATGACGTGCGTCGTTGACGACGGTGGACGGCTGGCGGGCATCTTCACCGACGGCGACCTGCGGCGGCTGATGGCGCGCGAGTCCAATGTCCTCGCGCTCTCCGCCGGCGAGGCAATGACACGCAATCCGATTACCATCTCCCGTGACCTCCTCGCGGTCGAGGCGCTCAAGGTGATGGAGACGCACAAAATCACGTCGGTGGTGGTCGTCGACACGCAGATGCTCGTCGAGGGAGTCGTGCACCTCCACGATCTGTGGCGCACGCAGATGATTTAGTTCCGGGTTCCGGGTTCGGGGTTCGGGGTTCCGAGTTCCGAGTTCGGGGTTCCGAGTTTCGAGTTCGGGATCGCAGCAGTTAAGCTCAGAACGGCTGAATCATGAACCCTGAACCGCAAACCCGGAACTCAGAGCCGCAAGGCCAGAACTCCGAACCGCGAGCCGGGAACCCGGAACCCCGAACCCGGAACCCGGAACTGGAATTGACTCTCCAGGACAAGGCCGCTCGAATCCAGCTGATCCTCTTCGACGTCGACGGCGTCCTGACGGACGGCACGGTCGTCATCCACAGCGATGGCTCCGAGTCGAAGGGGTTCCACATCCGTGACGGAGCGGCGATGGTCTGGGCACAGCGCGCAGGCCTGGCGTCGGGATCCTCTCCGCTCGATCGTCCGGGGCCACGACGCATCGCGCCGCCCAACTTGGCATCCGGCTCGTCGTCCAGGGAGTGTCGAACAAGCTCGAGGGCTACGAACGGATCCTGCGTGACTCGGGATTGGCAGATGAAGCGGTCGCCTACATGGGCGACGACCTCCTCGATCTCCCAGTCCTCAAGCGTGCGGGGCTCTCGGCCGCGCCGGCCGATGCGGCGCACGAGATCCGCGAGGGTGCGGACTGGGTCAGCCTGCTCCCGGGAGGCCGCGGCGCGGCCCGGGAGCTCATCGAGCTCGTGCTTCGTGCGCAGCAACGTTGGGACTCGGTCCTGCAGGAGTACACTCCTCGATAGTGATGGGCCCTTACGCCACCCTGTTCATCCTGCTCGCGTTGCTCGCCGGCCTCATCGTCGGCAAAGCATGGGAGCGGTACAAGCTGAAGGACGGCCGGTGGATCGACCGCCGCCGGGCACGCGAGTCTCCGCATTACATGCTGGGGCTGAACTTTCTCGTCGCCAACCAGATCGACCAGGCGATCGAGGAACTGAGCGCTGCCGCGGAAGCCGCGGGAGACCCGCTCGAGATTCACCTCATTCTCGGCAACCTCTATCGCGAGAAGGGACAGGTCGGACGCGCCATCCAGGAACATCAAAGCCTGCTCCAGCGCTCGAACCTTCGCACCCTGGAGCATGCGAACGTCCTGCTCTGCCTTGGACTCGACTATCGGCACGGCGGATTCGTGGATCGGGCATTCGAAGCGTTCTCGGAAGTGCTCAGGCTGGACCCGCACAACCGATATGCGCTGGCGAATCTCGAGAAGCTGCACGAGGAACAGCACCAGTGGACGGACGCATACGCGATGCGGCAGCAGCAGGCCGCACGCGACACGCCCGACCAGCAGCCCAGGCATCAGCAGATTCTCGCGTTTCTCGAGAACGAGATCGGCATTGCCGCATTGAAGCGCCACGAACTGTCCGAAGCGGCACGACGGTTCGAAGCGGCAATCGCGCTCGATCCGCGAAATGCGCCCGGCTACCTCAATCTGGGAGATGTCCGGCTCATCGAAGGCAACACGTCAGCGGCAACCGCCGCATGGGAACGGCTGGTCGAGACCTCGCCGGATCGGGCGTACCTGACATTTTCACGGCTGGAGCACGCCTACAGCCAGCTCGGGGACGTCACCCGCTTCCCGACCCTCTGCGGCGGCCTGATTGCGGCAAATCCCCAGGACTGGCGGGCGAGGCTCGCGATGGCCCGGCACCTCACGAGCACCGGAAAACCCGCAGACGCACTTGCGCTACTCTTCGAGGCGCTCGTCATCAATCCCCACGCACTCGCACTGCACCAGGGGATTTGGGAGACGCTGTCGCAGCTGAAACTGGAGCCCGCGCTGGTCGACCGATACGTCGAGCTCACCCGCGATGCCATCTTCTATCTCGACCCGCACATCTGCACGCGCTGCCGGTACCGCAGCACCGAGCTCCTATGGCAGTGCCCGCATTGCCACGAATGGGATACGTTCGTGGAAGAACGAATTGCGCCGGCGAAGGACACCGAAGCGACGCTGACGGGATGAGCGCGGAGACTTCCGCCTGAAGGCGGAAGCTACGACCGCATGCTGACTTCCGCCTGAAGGCGGAAGCTACGATAGGCTCTATTCAGCTTTGAGCTTCTCGAAGACTGTCCTCACCGCCGCCTCGGTGTCGGCCATGGTCCCATCGGTTCGGATCACGTAGTCGGCTCGAGCGACCTTCTCCGCGATCGGCCACTGAGCCGCCAGCCGGGCACGCGCCTCCGGCTCAGACAAGCGATCGCGCACCATCAATCGGCGGATCTGTTCGGCCGGCTCACAGGCGCACACGATGATGCGGTGGAAGTCGGGGCCGTGGCCGGTCTCGAACAGCAGCGGGATGTCGGCGATGGCGCGGCGCGTGTCCGGCGGAAGCGTGATGAACCACTCGCTGATGCGGCGGTAAACGGCGGGGTGGACGATCGCTTCGAGCTCCGCGCGCGCGGCGCGATCGTGGAAGACAATCCGGCCCAGCGCAGCGCGGTCCAGGGCACCGTCCGCGGACATGACGCCGTCGCCGAAACGGAGTCGGATCGCCGCGAGCGCAGCCGAGCCGGTGGCGACGACTTCTCGCGCGAGCGCATCGGCGTCGACCACCGGAACGCCGAGCGCGGCGAATCTCGCGAGGCAGAACGACTTCCCGGTCGCGATCCCCCCGGTCAACGCGACCCGAAGCATCATCTCACGCGCGATCGATCCTGGCGCGTGCCGCGGCGACGGTGTTCTTCAGGAGCATGGCAATGGTCAGCGGCCCGACGCCGCCAGGCACCGGCGTCAACGCGCCCGCGACATCGACGACGCCCGGGTGGACGTCGCCGACGACGAGCGATCCGCGCCGCTCGAAGTCGGCGCGCCGCGGCGAGTCCGGTGCAAAGAGCTTCTGCGACAACCGCAGCATCACTGACCTGAGTCGTGCCGACGTCGATCACGGTCGCGCCTGGCTTGACGAACGCCGGCGTGACAAATCCTGGACGGCCGATCGCGGCGACCAGGATGTCGGCCGTCGCGGCGACCCCGGCGAGGTCCGGCGTCTTCGAGTGGCACACCGTGACCGTGGCGTCACGCTGCAACAGCAACATCGCCATCGGTTTGCCGACGATTTCGCTGCGCCCGATCACAACCGCGCGGGCGCCGGCGATCGCGATCCCGCTGCGCACCAGCATTTGAATCACCCCTGAAGGAGTGCACGGCATCAGGATCGCACGGCCCTGGACGAGCCGACCGACGTTGACGGGCGTGAAGCCGTCGACGTCCTTGTCCGGATCGATCGTGTCGAATACCTGCTGCGAGGCGTTGCGGCCCATTGCGGCGGGGAGAGGTGACTGCACCAGGATGCCGTCGTGGCTGGGGCTCGCGTTCAATCTTCGGACCAGGCCGAGGAGATCGTCGAGCGTCGCGGTAGCCGGAAGCCGCTGCAGATCAACCCACAGCCCGGACTCGCTGCCGGCGCGGACCTTGTTCCTGACGTAGATCTCCGACGACGGATCCTCCCCCACCAGGACGATTCCGAGCCCCGGCGGTCGGCCCGCGGCCGCGGTGAACGCGTGCACATCCGGCAGCGCCGAGGCGCGAATCTCCGCCGCCACCGCACGGCCGTCGAGTATTCGGGCGCTCATCGTGCTCCCGACACACGCTGGGCCGCAGGCGGCGCGGCTGCCGCCGCCTCGAGCTCGCGGAGCGTGCTCGCCCGGCCGAGTACGACGAGAAAATCGCCAGACCGCATCACGCTCTCCGGTGACGGATTGAACTCCATGCCGCCCGCTGCACGCTGGATGCCGACAACAACGACGCCGAATCGCTGCCGCAGCGTGGACTCGAGAATGGTTCGCCCGGCGAGCGAGGAGCCGTCGCCGATCCGGACCTGTTCCATGTTGAGCTCGAGGTTGTCGGAACTGGTGGCGAGCTGGACGAAGTCGACCACCGCCGGTCGGAGCGCGGTCTGCGCCAGCTGCAATCCGCCGATCATGTACGGCGACAACACGCGATCGGCACCGGCGCGAATCAGCTTCCCTCTCGCGTCGTCCGTCTCCGCGCGTCCGATGATGAAGAGATCCGGTCTGAGCAGCCTCGCCGTCAGCACCGCATAGACATTCTCGGCGTCCGTGCTGACCGCCGCAATGAAGCCGCGGGCTCGATCGATGCCGATCCGCTTGAGCACCTGCTCGCTGCTCGCGTCCGCCTCGACCGCGAGGAACCCGGCCTCGATCGCCTCCTGCATCCGCTCGGGATCGCGTTCGACCAGGACGAACGGCACGGACTGGCGCGCGAACTCCTGCGCAATGATGTGCCCCATCCGGCCGTAGCCGCAGACGATGAAGTGGTTGTCGAGTTCGTCGAGCATGCGCTCCCGGCGCCGCCTGATCCAGCGTTGGTGCAGGTCGCCTTCGACCAGCCTCGCCATCAGGAACGAAAACGTGTAAAGAACGGTGGCGACGCCGAAGATGACGACGCCGATATTGAACACGCGACCGGCGCGGGACAGGGGGTGAATCTCCCCGTATCCGACCGTGGTCACGGTCGTGATCGTCATGTAGAGCGCGTCGAAGGTGTTCCACCCCTCGATGACGACATACCCCGCGGTGCCGACCGTGAGCACAGTGGTGAGCAGCACCACCGAGAGACGCCAGCCGACCCACCACGGCGACGGACGGCGGATCCGCGGCACCGATCGCAGCCGTTCGCGCGTCACTACACAATCCCGAGCTTGCTATGTCTCCGCCCGTATCCGAAGTAGAAGATGAGCCCGATCGCGAGCCACCCGCCGAGGCGGAGCCAGTTGGTCCATCCCAGCCCGAAGATCATCGCGCCGCAGACGACGATGCCGGCGCTCGCGACGAAGGAAATCGCCGGGACGGTGAATCCCCGTTCGAGGTCCGGGCGCCGACGCCGCATGATCCACACGCCGGCACAGACGAGGATGAACGCGAAGAGCGTACCGATGCTCGTCATCTCGCCGACGATGTCTTCCGGAATGAACGCGGCAAAGGCGGCGGTGAAGAAGAAGAACAGGATGTTCGACTTGTACGGCGTCCGATACTTCGGGTGCGTGTCCGAGAACACCTTCGGTACGAGTCCATCCCGACTCATGGAATAGAAGACCCGCGACTGGCCGAGAAGCATCACGAGGATCACGGACGAGAAGCCCGCGAGGATCGCCACCGTCACCGCGCGCGAAAGCCACTCGAAGCCGGTCATGTACTTCGAAATCGCGAACGCGACGGATGCCTCGCGGCCGCTGGTCCTGAAGTCCTCGACCGTAGCCACGCCGCTCAGCACGTAAGCAAACAGCACGTACAGAACCGTGCAGACCACCAGCGACCCGAGAATGCCGATGGGCATGTCCCGCTTCGGGTTCCTGGCTTCCTGCGCTGCCGTGGATACTGCGTCGAACCCGATGAAGGCGAAGAAGACGACGCCCGCGGCCCCGAGAATGCCGAGGATGCCGCCGTAATTGTGCGTAATCCCCTGCGGCGTGACGTATGTGGTCGGCGCCGGAATGAACGGCGTGTGATTCGCCGGGTTGATGAAGCCCCAGCCGATCGCGATGACCATGATCGACGATCGTCACCTTGACGACCACGATGATTGCGTTGACGAACGCCGACTCCCTGGTTCCCTTGATGAGCAGCGCCGAGAGCAGCGCGAGGATCACGACCGCGGGGACGTTCATCAGGCCGTGATTGCCGGCCATCGACTCGAACGGGGAGTGCGACCATTGGTACGGTATGCGCAGCCCGAACCATTCGAGCACCCGGTTCAGGTACTCGCTCCACGCGATCGCCACTGTCGCCGCGCCGACGGCGTACTCCAGCACGAGGTCCCAGCCGATGATCCACGCCACCAGCTCGCCCATGGTCGCGTAGGAGTAGGTGTATGCGCTGCCGGCGACGGGAATCATCGACGCGAACTCGGCGTAACACAGCCCGGCAAAGGCGCAGCCGACACCGGCAACGATAAAGGCGAGGGTGACAGAGGGGCCGGCCCGGTCGGCGATGGCGGCTGCCGTCCTGACAAAAAGGCCTGCCCCGATGATGGCGCCGATGCCCAGCGCAACGAGCGCGACCGGGCCCAGGGTGCGCTTGAGGGTGCCCTCGCCGGTGGCCCGGGATTCAGCCAGCAGTCCGTCGATCGACTTGGTTCTGAAAAGAGTCGAGCTCATTCACCCTCCGCGCGAGCCGTCGCGCACATTCAGGCCAGGAAAAGGCGCATTATACCTTTCCCTACGGAGATTGCCGCGATCATGCGGCGTGCCTGCGCCGCTGGATCGTCGACGAGCAGGTCGGTGATGACGGCAACGCCGGTCGCGCCGGCAGCGACGACGCGTGCCGCACGCTCGAGGGTAATGCCGCCGATGGCGACGATCGGTTTGCCGCGCCCGGAGGCATATCGGATCAGACTCAGTCCGCGCGCGTCATAGCCGGTGTCCTTGGTCGTGGTTCCAAAGATCGGTCCGACAGCGATGTAGGTCGCTCCTCCCTGCAGCGCCTCATCGACCTGCGCTTCGTCATGCGTCGACAGGCCCACAACCGCGTCTGCGCCCGCAACGCTCCGTGCGGCATCGACCGGGAGATCCTCCTGGCCGACGTGGACGCCCGCCGCTCGGCTCAACGCGGCGATGTCAGCGCGGTCGTTGATGATGACCAGGCCGCCACTGTCGTCGGCCAGGCGCACCAGACGGTCGGCAAGGGCAAGGAGGTCGCGACTCGAGTCGTGCTTGCACCTGAGCTGCAGCACGCGAGCGCCACCGGCGAGGTACGCTCGCGCGAGTGTGAGGGGATCGCGCCCGCGGGCGGCGCACACGCTCGTATCGATCAACGGATAGAGGAAGGGTGTCGTCGGGAGCGTCGGCGCCACGCGTCCGCCCAGGCCTACACCGCTTCGGCGAGGTTGCCGGTCGACGGCTTTTTTTCGACCAGGTAACGTTCCATGAACCCGGTGTGCAGGCGGCCGGCGACGAAGTCGGGATCGGCGAGGATTTTCAAGTGAAGCGGGATCGAGGTCTTGATGCCTTCGATGACCGTCATCTCGAGCGTTCGGCGCATCCGCGCAATCGCCTCCTGGCGGTCGCGGCCATGGACGATGATTTTCGCGATCATCGAGTCGTAGTACGGCGGAATCGTGCATTCGGCGTGGATGAAGGTGTCGACGCGCACGCCCGGTCCGCCAGGCACACTGTACGCGTGCACGATGCCCGGAGAAGGTGCAAAGGTGTCCGGATCCTCGGCGTTGATCCGGCACTCGATCGAATGCCCGGTGAAGGTGACGTCTCCCTGCTTGAATGAGAGCCGTTCCCCGGCTGCGATCCGGATCTGCTCCTTCACGATATCGATGCCGGTGATGTATTCGGTCACCGGGTGCTCGACCTGCACGCGGGTGTTCACCTCGAGGAAGAAGAAGTTCCCCTTGTCGTCGAGGAGGAACTCGAACGTTCCCGCATTGGTGTACTGGACCGCTCGCGCCGCGTCCACGACCGTGCCCCCGAGCTTGCGCCGCATCCGCTCAGTGACCGCGACCGAGGGCCCTTCTTCGAGCAGTTTCTGGTGCCGCCGCTGGATCGAACACTCGCGTTCGCCAAGATGGACCACCGCACCGTGATGGTCGCCGAGGACCTGGAACTCGATGTGGCGCGGATTCTCGACGTACTTTTCGAGGTACACGTCGCCGACGCCAAACGCGGCCTCGGCCTCTCGCTGGGCGGTCTTCAGCGCCTTGGACAGTTCCCCGGCGGCGCGGATGACGCGCATGCCGCGGCCGCCGCCGCCGGCAACCGCCTTGATGATGACCGGAAACCCGAGGTCCTTCGCAATCTTGAGCGCTTTCTCCTCGCTGTCGACGGGCCCGTCGCTGCCGGGAAGAATCGGCACGCCCGCCTTCTTCATCGCCCGGCGGGCACGGGCCTTGTCACCGAGCAGGCGAATGACATTCGGCGCCGGACCGATGAATTTGATGTGGCAGGCCTCGCACACTTCGGCGAGATACGCGCTCTCCGACAGGAAACCGTACCCCGGGTGAATGGCGTCGGCGCCGGTGATTTCTGCGGCGCTCAGCACCGCCGGCACGCTCAGATAGCTGTCGGCGCTCCGGGCCGGACCGATGCACACGTCTTCGTCGGCGAACCGCACGTGCAGCGAGTTCTCGTCCGCCTCCGAATAAACCGCGACGGTCTTGATGCCGAGCTCGCGGCAGGCGCTGATGATGCGCAGCGCGATTTCCCCGCGATTGGCGATGAGGATCTTCTTGAACACGGCTAGCTCGTCCTGATGGCAAACAGCCGTTCGCCGTACTGAACCGCCTTGCCGTTCTCCACGTATGCGCTGACGACTTCGCCTTCGTACTCGGAGGTAATTTCGTTCATCAGCTTCATCGCTTCGATGATGCAGAGCACCTGATCCTTTTTCACGTAGTCGCCAATTTCGACGAACGACTTGGCGCCGGGCTCCGGGGTCCGGTAGAACGTGCCGACGATCGGGGACTTGACCACTGCGAGGTCGACGGCCTCATCCTCAGCCGCCGGCGCGGGGCCCGGGTCGGCCGGGGGGCGGGGCGAGATGATATCGGGCATCTGCGGCGCAGCTGCGGAGACGGGCGGCATGGCTGGAGGCATCGGGTACGCCGCCGACGCCTTGCGCACGCGGATCTTCAAGCCCTCGCGTTCGAGCTCGAATTCGGCCAGATCGTGCTGGCGAACGAGCTCCAGAATGCGCTCTATGTCCTCGAACTCCATCACCCTCCAGATGCTCGCCCCTCGCGAACGGATTCGGCCGCACCATGGCGGCTGACCCGGGGCAGAGGGAACGCCGCTAGCGACTCGCGGGAGACCCGAATCCCGGAGTCAACATGCGGACGGGCCGTTAAACGTTTATCGGCACATCCGTCAGAACTTCACACCCGTCATCGACGACAAGAACGTCGTCTTCGATCCTGACCCCGCCGAGGCCCTCCACATATGCACCGGGCTCGATGGTAAACACCATGCCGGCCGCGACGGGCGTATCCGGCAACGCCGAGGACAGCCTGGAGATCCGCGGATCCTCGTGGACTTCGAGGCCGAGGCCGTGCCCCGTGCCATGGCCGAACGCCTCCGCGAGGCCATGGGCCGCGAGGACGCTGCGCGCGGCACCGTCAATCTCGCTCGGACGGGCGCCGGGACGCACCGCGGCAATCGCAGCGGCGTGGGCCTGCCTGACCGCCGCCCCGATTCGAGCCAGCGCCGGTTCCGGTACGCCCACGTACAGCGTCCGCGTGAGATCCACGCAGTATCCGTCGTAGACCCCCCCGAAGTCCAGCACCACCCCGTCGCCAGCGACAATGGTCCGGTCCCCGGGCCGGGCGTGCGGACGGGCGCTGTTGGCGCCCGAGGCGACAATCGTATCGAACGCCGGGCGCTCGAACCCCGCTGCCCGGATCGCCGCTTCGATGTCGCCCGCGATCGACCGCTCGGACCGACCTTCTCGTACGAAGCCTGCCAGCTTCAGTCCGATTGATGACAAGCGCCGGGCCGCCTCGCGCAAACGCGCAATCTCGCTGGAATCCTTGATCGCACGCCCGGCCTCCACGACCCGTTCCGTCGGAACCAGCGCCACGCGCGGGTGTTCAGAAGCAGTGCTCGCCCGAAGCCGTCGCGGCGAGCGCCGACGAAAGCCAGTTGAATCGGCTCACCGTCAACCATGCTGCTTCCACGCCGACGCGGCGGACGTCAGCGTTGCGCACCACGGAGGCGATCGCCTCGTCATAGCCCCGTTCCGGGACTTCCAGTTCGATCGCGCCTGGCGTCCTTGCCGCAATGAGCTCGCGGGCGGCAGTGGCGTACCGGAAATCGGCGATGACGACGCACCGTGTTGGCGTCAGAACCACCGCTCCCGCCGTGGCGCCGAGTCCGGTGAGATATCGAACGTTGGGCGGGTGCGTGACGAGGAATCCATCCAGGCCGGCCCTGCGGCAGTCCTCGCGGACTCGATGTACGCGCCGATCGAACGGCAACGAAGAAGCGGCGTCCATGCGAAGAGCTGTGAGCTGCAGTCAGCGAGCGCCGGCGCCGACGAGGTTGGGGTCCGCGCACCGCGCGCGAGCGATCGCGTCGAGGAAGTGTTCGAGCCCCACGAGTGCTGGCGGCACGCTCGGGGTATGTTGCGGGATTGAGACAGCGAGCGCAAGCGATGCTTGATTTCTGGTGGTCGAGGCGGCAGGCGACGATAGCGGTGACACCGGGCCGGCGTCGTGCACAAGCCGCGGCTCCGCCGCGGTCTCGGTCGCGTTATGGATCTCCGCGAGGGCACGAATGGCGGCCAGGTTTTCTGGAGCGAGCCGCAACACGTGCTCGAATTCGGCCCGGGCCTCGTCGATGCGACCGAGCGAGGCCCAGGCCCGCCCGAGCGTGACGTGGGCCGACAAATAGGAAGGATGGCGCCGAAGACCGGTGCTACAGGTCGCGATTGCCTCTTCGAACCGCCCCTCCCGGCGATACTCCTCGGCCAGGGCGGCGAACGCTATCGACGCCGGGTCCATCTGGACCCGGCGCTTCAACTCATCGATTCGCTCAGTGTTCGCCATGTGACGATCAGCCGCCGGTCAGCGGCTCATGGGAGAACGGTCACGGTCTGAGTCGCCGAGATGGACCGTCCCGCGTCGTCCGTCACGGTCAGCGTGAGCGTGTAGATGCCCGCAGCCTGCCAGTCGTGAGTCGTCGTGGACGACGAGGTCGTCTTGAATGTCCCGTCGCCGAAGTTCCAGTCGTATGAGCGAATCGTGCGGCCAGTCGCCGGCTTGAAGTTGATCGCGCTCACATTCGTTGTCGTCCTCGCGAGGATCGGTGTCGGCGACACTGAAATGGTGCCTGCCGATGGGGTGTTGCCCGCCCCGATGATCACCGTTTGCGAAGCCGAGGCGCTGCGGTTGAACGAGTCCGTTACCGTCAGCCTGACGACGTAGGTTCCACCCAGGTCGAAGGCATGCGACTGCGTCATGCCGCTACCGGTCTTGCCGTCACCAAAGTTCCACGCGTAGGACACGATCGGGTTGTTCGACGGCGCCCTGCTCGAGCTTCCGTCGAAGAGCACGTTCTCGTGATCCGTCGCCGTTCCCGGAGTGAAGGTGAACGCAGGCTGCAGCCCGTCCGGCGGAACGACAACGCCTGGAGGCACCAGGCGAATCGTCGCGATTCGCGGAGCGCTGTTGGCAAAGTCAGTACCGATCGGCGTGACGGTGATGTTGACCGTCGTGCCGTTGTCGACCGCGGGACCCGCCGGCGCCGCGGGGGCGGTGTACACGAGCGTCGCCCGTCCGTCGGTGCCCGTGACGATGCTGCGCGCAGACAGCGAACCGAAGTCGGCGATGACTCCGCCGACCATGATCTCGCTCCTCAGCGACAGGTTGCGGAGCGGCTTGCCATTCGAATCGAATGCGCTGACCGTCACCAGCGACTGAGAGCCGCCGTCCTGCGTGAGGATGTCGGGTGTGACCGTCACCGAAACGCCGGTCCCGAGCTCCGATGGTCCCGTCAGCGCCGGTGTCTCCTGCTCCTTCATCGTGCAGCCGCTCGAGAGCGTGACCAGCGCCAGGGCCAGCGCGATACCGGTACGACCGACAAATGTCATGTTCATATATGTGCTCTGCCGGTAAGCCGGCCCTCCCGCCGTATCGTCGACACGCGTTGTCGGCGCCCCCTCTGCCGTGGCTGGCGCCAAGCCCTCTGCCCGCGCGCGGTTAGCCCGGATCGCCGAAATTCGCAAAGCTGATTCCGATATTGCCGACAGCGCTGACCGTGCGGCCCGTCTGGTCGTGACCGTAGAACGTCACTTCGGCGATCACCGAGACGACGAGCCCGTTGCCCGCAAGGGCGCTCAAGGGGGCTTCCATCTTCGCCTGGTTGCGCACGATCATGAATCCGACGGTCGTGTCTTCGGTGGTCACGGTCGCGGTGATCCCGTTGTCGAATGCATAGGGCACGTCGACGCCTTCGACGTTCCGGCCATCCGAACGGATGTAGCGCACGTGGTAGCGATCGAGGGTGATGAAGTTGGCTTGCGACGGCGCGGCAGGTGACTCCGGCGACCCGGGGTCCTTGAGCGCCAGTGTGAACTGCGCGCGCGCGAGGTCGTTGAAGATCGTCGGCGACGTCTTGACGATGGTCACGACATCCGAGCTCAGCGTGCCGCCGAACTCGCTCGGCTCGGCGCCGGACGCGCCCTCGAGCGCCTTGATGATGAGAAACGACGAGGCGGTGCCCTGGCGGGCGACGGTTCCGCACGAAGCTGCGGCGAACCCGAGGCTGATCACCACGCACAGGCGGAGTGCAGCCCCCCAGACGGCTTTGGACATGATGCTCAACCCCTCAAGATGCGCGGCGTGATGAAGATCAGCAGCTCGCGGCTTTCGTCAGTGTTCGTATCGCGCTTGAACAGCCACCCGAGCAACGGCACACGGTGCAGCAGCGGCGTGCGTTCATTCGACGTCTGCTCGCGGCTCACGAAGATGCCGCCGATGATCGTCGTCGCCCCGTCGTCGACCTGGACCTGCGTCGTCGCGCGCTGCGTATCGATCGGCGGAATGCCGTTGACCTGAGCGGCTGAAGTCGGGGGTCGCGTTCTCGAGCGTGATCTGCATGATCACGGTGTTCGCCGACGTGATCTGCGGTGTCACCTTCAGGGTCAGGACCGCGTCCTTGAACGAGACCGTGACGGTGTTGTTGGCGACTGTCTGAATTGGAATCTGCACACCCTGTGCGACTTCCGCGGGCACGTTGTTCTGCGTCGTCAGGCGCGGCGTCGAGAGGACCCGTCCCTGCCCCGAGCTCTCGAGCGCCGTCAGCGCGACGTCGAGATTGAACGCGCCGTTCACCGACCCGAGCGCCAGGCCAATCGCTGACGAGGCACCCGGAACTCCGAGGTTCACGGCCGTCGCGGTCTTGTCGAGATCGGTCGAACGCACGTCGCTTGGCTGGCCGGTCGCACCGGTCCGGCCGCCGAGCGTGCCGCTGTTCGGGAAGGCCAGGCTCGTCGTGTTGCCGATCGCCGGTGTCGCCCGGCCGTTGAAGCCCCACTGCACGCCGATGGCGCGGGCGAACGCGCGAGTCGTCTGGACGACGCGCGCCTCGACTTCTACTTGCGGCTCCGGCCGGTCGAGCGTCCCGATCAATGCGGTCGCGGTCTGCAGCCGGTCGGGCAGGTCGGTGATGATGATCGTGTTCGTCCGCGCATCGACCTGGATCTGACCGCGCGCCGAGAGCGCTGACTTCACCAGCAGCGGCTGCATGTCGTTGGCCTTGGCGTAGCTCAGGGCGAACGTCTGGACCCGCAGGTCGCCGGCAAGGGCCTTCGCCTCGGACAGCTTTCGGCGCTCACCTTCTTCTTCTGCCAGGATCGCAATCGGTGCGATGCGAACGATCGTGCCTTCGGCGGTGTAACCGAGCTTGTAGCTGCGGAGCAGGGTTTCGAACGCCTGGTCCCACGGAATGTCCGTGAGCACGATGTCAATTGGCGTGGCCGGAACCGACGGGTCGATGATGATGCTCAGGCCGCTGATCTCGTGGAAGTACTTCAGCACCGTTCGCAGGTCGGCGCCGGAGAAGTCGAGCGTAATCGGGTTGCCGGTGTACTTTTTATCGGTCGCGCCGGAGAGGACGACGGATCCGCTTGGCAGCGGCGACGACGGCGCCGGCGGCGTTGCCGGCGGCTGTTGTGGCGCGACGACTGCCCGTGCAGCCTGCGGCGCGCGCCGAACCGCTGGCGCCGGACCGGCAACGGGAGACGGCACCGACGCCGGGGCCGCGGCCGGCCGCGATGCACCCTTCAGGGCCGAAATCGGTCCGGCAGCGTCTTCGCGAGGTGTGATCGACGCGGCATTGGCGATCGCCTGCTGGAGTGGGATATCCGGTTCCACATCATCGGCGGCGGCCGGCGCGGGGGCGGTCAGCATGATGGTGCTGGCAGACTGCGGTGGTTCGAACACGACCGCGAGGTCTCCGCCGCCTGTGCCCGCACGTTCGACGTGATACGTCGCGCCCTGCGCGACCTCCATCACGACGCGGGTCAGGAGCGGCTCCCGCGTGTTCAGCGCCACGCGGACGCGCTTTACCAGCGGGCCATCGAGGGTCGTCTGGGCTGGCGCCTTCGACGCGACGTTCGGGAAATCGAGGACCAACCGGCGCGGCTCACCACCGGCTTCGTTGACGTCGGCGGGCGTCAGCCGGCCATTGCCGCCAAGCGTCACCGTCGTTGCCGACGCCGTGCGGCTGGCGCGAACACGGTCAAGTATCGTCGCCGGAGGGGCGTCGTCGGTCGCCACCGCTACGGTGCTGACTGTCTCCGGCGCCGCGCTGAGCGCTCCTGGTTGTGAGCCGGCTGCCGGCGGCCGCGTTGACGGCGTGAGCTCGAGGCGAATCGTATTTCTGGCGCTGCGCACGGCGTATTCGTAGGGGCGGGCCAGCGAGACCCGCACCCGCGCGAGCGCCTTGCCGTCGACCGGCGCCCCTTGTTCGAGCGCCACCGCTGCGATCGGATCGCGGCGTTCGAGCACGTTCGCGGCATTCGCGACGGTGACGTTGCGGAGTTCGAGAACGACGGTCAACTGGTCCGGCCGGCTGACGACGTACGCGACGGGTTCCGACGCCTCGATGAAGAGGTTGTTGCCCTGGGCGGATACACCCACGAGCCTGATCGGCGCGCTCCCGGCGGACAGCGACATCCCGCCCGCGAGCGCCAGGCTCGTGGCGAGGAGCAGCTTCGCGGCCGGCCTCGCCAGCTTGACATGCGGCATCTGCAGCCTCATCCGCGTCCCCCCTCGGGCGATCTCATGTTTTTACGAATCTCTTTCTGCTTGACCAGCGACAGCGGGTCGTTCACGTCCTGTGAGAACACCACCGCATCCTGGACAATCGCCTTCACCGTGCCGTCCATCAATCGATCTCCCGCCCTGATCACGTACGTCCTGTTGTCCGGCCCCTGGACCATCGCGATGAATCCGGAATGGTCGCGAACGATGCCTTTGATGCCGATTTCGTTGATCAACAGCCCGGCGACACCCGCCGGGCGCGCTCCCGTGGGCTTACCGTCACTCCCCCGCCCGGCCAGGCTGATGAACGGGTCGCGTCGCCCGTCTGGGCTGTAGGTGTATGCCGGTGCGGCAGGCGTGGCGGCCTGCGCGGCGGTAGCGGCGGACACAGGGGCTGGCGTCGAGGCGCCCGCCGGCGCCGGCGCGACGGACGGCGACGGCACCGGCGGTGCCGGAGGTTGCTGCGCCGACAGGCCGATGCTCAGGCAGAGCGCGATCACGGCAGCAAGCGCGGCGTGGACACGATCGACGGGGCGGAACTGTTCGCTCATTTGGCTGACGGCTGCTTCGGCACAACGTGGCCGCCTCGGCCGGCGCCCGCGGCCGGCCCATCCTGCAGGACGAAGGTGATGGCCGTGCACTCCGCCTCGATCGTGGCCGCGCTGCCGGCGGCCTGCTTGGCCTTGATGCTGATGTCGCCGACGTTGATGATTCGCGGAAACTTGCTGATGCGATCGAAGAAGAACGCGAGATCGTGATACGTCCCTTCGGCCTTGAGCTTGAACGGCAGCGACGCGTACATCGTTTCCTGCTTCGGGTCCTGCGGCGTGAATCGCTGGATCGTGAGATTCGACTGCGTCGCCAGGCCCTGGACACGATGCAGGATGTCGGCAACGTCCTTTTCCTCCGGCAGTACCGCGCGGAGATTCTCGAGCCGCCCCTCCAGCTGGGTCACGTCTGCCTGGAACTGTGGCAGCCGGCGTGCGGTCGCGATGCCTTTGTCGACGTCCGCCCGCAACGCGACCAGCCGCGACTGCCGCGCATCGATGTCGGCCTGCACTTCGGTCACGTAGAAGTTCCAGAAGCCGCCAATGGCGAGCACCGAAACGGCGACGAATGCGCCGATCTGGGCCTGCCATGGGAGCTTGGTGAGCGACAGTTGCATGGGTTTCCTGCTGGCGTATCGGAACGATCCGACGGCGCCTTGTAGCGAACTACTGCGCGGCCGCGCCGCCCGCCCGTCCCCGCCCGCCCGCCGCGGGCAGCGGCGCCGGCGCCTGCGGATCCTTGACGGTCGCCTTCACGGTGAACTTGAACAGCTCCTGGCCCTTGTCCGGCTGCACCTGGCTGTCGACGATGTCGACCGGTTTCTTGAACCACGGGCTCGCCTCGAGGTTGGCGACAAACGTCGACAACTCCTGCAGCGACGTCGTCATGCCGTCGATCTTGAACTCGCTGTCCTTCTGCGTGAGTTCGGTCAGCCACAGCCGATCCGGGATCGCCTTGCTCAGTTCGTCGAGCACGTGAACGGGACCGGTCTGGCCGCGGCGCAACTGCTCGATGAGCGTGACGCGCTGCTGCAGCTGGGCCTTCCGCGCCTCGAATTTCTGCACCTGCGCGAGCACCGAACGCAGCTGCTGTGTCTCGGCCTCGCCCTTGGCGATGTTTTCGTCGAGCAGGGCCGATGTCTGCCGGAGGGACCAGAACCACCAGCCGATGACGAGTGCGGTCGCGACCAGGATCAGCGAGGCGGCAATCGTGACGCGCTGCCCGGGAGGGATCAGCGCGCCCCGCTTGCCGCGCTCGCGCTCGACCGCGAGGAGATTGATGCGAATCACCGGTCGCCTGCCCGGCGGAGCGCGAGACCGACTGCCACCGCCACCGTCGGGGCGACATCGGACGCCGACTCCACCTGGAACTTCTTGGTATCGAAGGCCACGCGCTTGAATGGATCGAGGCCCTCGACCGGCGCATCGAAGCGCTGCGTGAGCATCTCGGTGAAGGCTTCGGCGCGCGAGGCGCCGCCGCTCAGCATGATCCGGTCGATGCGATCGGAGGCGGCCGTCGTCTTGTAGAAGTCGAACGTCTTCTGAATTTCGAGCATCACGTTTTCGGTCACCGCGCGCAGGACCGGGCGCGCCTCTTCGAACGTCACGCCCTCGACCTCGAATCCGCGCTTCAACTGGTCGGCGAGCTCGTACGGAAGATTGAGCTCCCGCTGCAGCGCCTCGGTGTAGGCGTTGCCGCCCATCGAGATGTCGCGGGTGAAGACTGACTGGTCGCCGGCCAGGATGTTGATGTTGGTCGCGCTGGCGCCGGCGTTGAGCAGCGCCACCACCGCCTGCGCTTCGATGCCGTAATTGATTTCGTAGGCGTTCTGCAGGGCGAAGGCGTCGACGTCGACGACCGCCGCGGAGCGCCCGGCCTGGGCAATCACGCCGGTGTAGTCGGCAATCTTTTCCTTCTTCGCCGCGACGAGCAGGACCTCCATCGTCCCCTTACCGCCCGCGGTGCCGTTGTCCACGATCTGGTAGTCGAGATTGACGTCCTGGATATCGAACGGGATGTACTGTTCCGCTTCCCAGTAAATCGACTCGGCCAGCTCCGCCTCGGTCATCACCGGCACGGTGATCTTCTTGACGATGACGGCGTTGCCGGACAGGGACGCGACGACTGTTTTGGTCTTGATGCCGCGGCCGTCGAACAGCCGGCGAATGGCGTCGGCCACCGCGCCGCCATCGATGATGGCGCCGTCGACGATACTGTCGGGCGGGACCGTCTCGCTGCCGAACGCGGACACCTTGTATCCCTTGCCGACGGCCTTCAACTCGACTGCTTTGACAGCACTCGAGCCGATGTCCAGACCGACAAGCGCTTTGGCTCTGCCAAACAACGGTGTTGTCCTATCCTCTGACCGGCCGCGCCACACGCCACTGGCGGGTGCGTCACCGTGACGCGCCCGTCAGGACCTTGTGCCGGTCAGACGCCTGATTTCCAAGTGGTTTGAGCGTGTTACCGGCAGAGCCAAAGGGCAAAGGGGGTGCCATGGGCTGAATCGATACCAAATCCGGCAGAACTGCGCAGATGTGGCATCCGCCTCGAGCGAGGCGGTTGAGGTCGATAGCAGTTTTCGTAGCCCGCTTACGGAACCGTAAGTGCAATTCCGTCGATCCGCAGCGTCGCCGGCCTCGAGCCGCCGAGCGCGCCACCAGACGCCGCCTTGCGCGTCCAAAAGCGGCGAAAGCGGTGCCGATATCTGGCCCTGAAAACGATTGGCACGCTTCCGCTGGTCAGGCCGGGGCGAAGCTTGACAATGCCGCTAATCCCCATTATCCTTTTGGTTTGCCGTCCTTCGATCAGGGCTGACCGGCAGCCGTCACGCTCGGGTCAGTCGTCCGTAGCTTTCACCGAAGGCCGAAAGGGATCTCCGAATGGGTTCGTTTGTTCCCACTGCTGGAACTGTGCAGCGGCAGTGGCATGTCATCGATGCCGAAGACCTGGTCCTGGGCCGGGTGGCGACCGAGGCTTCGCGCCTGCTCCAGGGCAAGCACAAGCCGATCTACACCCCCTACATCGATACCGGCGACCACGTCGTCGTGCTGAATGCGGCGAAGGTCAGGCTGACCGGTCGCAAGGAAGAGCAGAAGCTGTACCGGTATCACAGCGGATACGAAGGTGGCCTGCGCGAGGAGCGCGCCAAGGACATCCGCCAGAAGAACCCGGTCCGGCTGGTTGAAGAAGCGGTGCGCGGCATGCTGCCCAAGACGAAGATGGGCGAGGCGATGTGGCGCAAGCTGAAAGTTTATGCGGGATCGGATCACCCGCACGCGGCGCAGAAGCCAGTCGCCGTGAAGTCATCGAAGGGTGAGGTCGCATAACGTGGCAGCAGGCATTCAGTATTACGGCACCGGACGGCGCAAGACCTCCACCGCGCGCGTGTTTCTCCGGCCCGGCAACGGCGGCATCGTCGTCAATCACAAACCGATCGAGCAGGCCTTCCCCACCGAAGCGCTCCGCACCCAGATCAAGCAGCCCCTGTCGGTCACCGAAACGACCGACAAGTTCGACGTGCTCGCCACGATCGCGGGCGGCGGTATCGCCGGCCAGGCAGGCGCACTGCGCCTCGGCATCGCGCGCGCACTCGTCGAGTACAACATCGAGCTTCGTCAGCGGCTCAAGAAGGCAGGATTCCTGACGCGCGACGCGCGCATCAAGGAACGCAAGAAGTACGGGCAGAAGGGAGCGCGCAAGCGTTTCCAGTTCAGTAAACGGTAAGACCGAGCGCTTCCAGCTTCCGGCTTCCAGCTTCCTGCTGGGAGCGGGCGACTGGGAGCTGGGAGCTTTTTTTATGGAGGCAGCTTGACCGGCATCGCGTTGAAGGATCTGCTCGAGGCGGGCGTCCACTTCGGCCACCAGACGAAGCGCTGGAACCCGAAGATGAAGGCGTACATCTTCGGAGAGCGGAACGGGATCTACATCATCGATCTCTCGAAGACGGCGAAGCTGTTCCGCGACGCCGAGCAGTTCGCGTCGAACCTCGCGGCCGAGGGGCGCACGATCCTGTTCGTGGGCACCAAGCGTCAGGCGCAGGACGCGATCGCCGAAGAGGCGCAGCGCAGCGGGATGTTCTTCGTCAACCAGCGGTGGCTGGGTGGCCTGCTGACCAACTTCTCGACCATCCAGCGCAGCCTCGCCCGCTTACGCGACCTCGAAGCGATGGAAACCGACGGCCGGTACGAATCGCTGTCCAAGAAGGAAATCGCGCAGATCGAGAAGGAAAAGAAGAAGCTGCAGAAGAACCTCGAAGGGATCCGCCACATGTCGCGGCTGCCCGACGCGCTCTTCGTGGTCGATACCCGCAAGGAGAAGATCGCCGTCGACGAGGCGCGCAAGCTGAAGATTCCGGTCATCGGCGTCGTCGATACGAACTGCGATCCGGACGAAGTCGACTTCGTGATCCCCGGCAACGACGATGCGCTGCGCGCGATCCGGCTGTTTGCGTCACGCATCGCCGATGCGATCATGTCGGGACGCGGCATCCGCGAATCCGCCCAGGCGGAGCAGACGGAAGAGGACGAAGGTGACGAGCGCGCCCGGCGCGGTCGGCCCGCGCGGCAGGTGCGCCCCGAACAGGCGACGTCACCCGCATCGGTTTAGGAGCGGCGAAGCCCTCCTCGCGCCGGCCGGGTCACTGGCCGGCGTTCTTGTGTACAGCGCCTCGTAGTCAGAGCGTGACGGAATAACTGGAATATCGGGAGAGTTGCATGGCGATTACGGCAGACATGGTGAAGAAGCTCCGGGACGCGACCGGTGCCGGAATGATGGAGTGCAAAGCGGCACTGACGGAGTCGAACGGCAGCCTCGACGAGGCGACGACGATTCTGCGGAAGCGCGGGCTCGCCTCGGCGACGAAGAAGGCGGGACGATCGACCAACGAGGGGATGATCGGCCACTACATCCACATGGGCGGCAAGATCGGCGTGCTCGTCGAAGTGAACTGCGAGTCGGATTTCGTCGCGCGCACGGACGACTTCCAGAACCTCACCCGCGAAATTGCGATGCACATCGCCGCGGCCAGCCCGCAGTACGTGCGGCGCGAGGACGTGCCGGCGGAGATTCTCGAGCGCGAACGCGCGGTGTACCGCGGCCAGATGGAAGGTCAGAACAAGCCGCCAGCCGTCATCGACAAGATCGTCGAGGGAAAGCTGAACAGCTTTTACGAGCAGGTCTGCCTGCTCGACCAGCCGTCGGTCCGGGACCCGAAGATCACGATCGGGCAGCTGGTTACCGCCGCGATCGCCAAGATGGGCGAAAACATCGCGATTCCGCGTTTCGCGCGGTTCAAGCTCGGCGAAGTGGCATAGTTCCGGGTTCGGGGTTCCGAGTTCCGGGTTCACCTACGTCACCGGGTGCTGGACGCAGGCAACGCCTGATTCGGCGCCCGGTTTCGCACTTCCCCGCCAACCGACGCGCGATTGATATAATCCCGCAGACATGTCTGCCGCCTACCAGCGCGTTCTTCTGAAACTCTCCGGCGAAGCTTTGATGGGTGAGCAGCAGTACGGCATCGACCCTGCCGTTGCCACGCAGATCGCCAAGGACATCCGCGAAATCCAGCAGCTCGGCGTGCAGACAGGAGTGGTCATCGGCGGCGGCAACATCTTCCGCGGGCTTGCTGCAAGCGCTCGCGGGATGGACCGTGCAACGGCGGACTACATGGGGATGCTCGCCACGGTGATCAACGCGCTCGCGCTGCAGGATGCGCTCGAGCACGTCGGGGTCACGACCCGCGTGGCCACCGCGATCGAGATGCGCGCCGTGGCCGAGCCCTTCATCCGCCGGCGCGCCGTTCGCCACCTCGAGAAGGGCCGCGTCGTCGTGTTCGCGGCCGGGACGGGCAATCCGTATTTCACCACCGACACCGCCGCAGCCCTCCGCGCGATGGAGATGAAGGCGGACGTCATCCTCAAGGGCACGAAGGTCGACGGGATTTACACCGCCGACCCGATGCTGGATCCCACGGCGACGAAGTTTTCCGAAATTTCCTACCTGCAGGTTCTCGAGCAGCGGCTGAAGGTGATGGACGCAACCGCCATTTCCCTCTGCATGGACAACAAGCTGCCGATTGTCGTCTTCAATCTGCGCACCGCGGGCAACCTGCGGCGCGTGATTGCCGGCGAGGCGATCGGCACGAAAGTATCGGCGTAAGGTAGAGCATCATGGACGTCAGCGATCTCAAAGGTCTGTTCGGAGAAGTCAGGAAGCGGATGGAGGCGCAGATCGATCACGTGCGCCGGGAACTCGCGGGAGTGCGGACCGGGCGCGCCTCGGTGAACATGCTCGACACCGTGCACGTCGAGGCGTACGGATCGATGATGCCGCTCAACCAGGTGGCCTCCCTCTCGATTCCCGAACCCACGCTCCTGCTCGCATCGCCGTTCGATCCGAATCTCATGGGAGCGATCGAGAAGGCGATTCGCAGCTCCAGCCTCGGCTTGAATCCGACCAACGACGGCAAAGTCGTCCGGATCCCGATCCCGAGCCTGACCGAAGAGCGCCGGAAGGAGCTCTCGCGGATCGTGCACAAGCACGCGGAAGAGGGCCGCAACGGTGTCAGGCAGGTCCGTCGTGACGCCAACGATCGGATGAAGAAGATGCTGAAGGATCACGCCATCTCGGAGGACGACGAGCGGCGTGGACTGGAGGACGTGCAGAAGCTCACGGACCAGCACATCGGCACGATCGACGATCTGCAGAAGAAGAAAGACGCCGAACTGTTGGGGAAGGGCTGATCCGCACGTACTTCTCGCATCTCGAGTGCAGCGTCCCATGCGGCGCGGGTCCGTTCGATGCCCGCACCGAGCAGCACCTCTGCACCTGCGGTGCTCCCCTGCTGGCCCGCTACGACCTGGACGCCGCCCGCGCATGGCGGCGCGAGTCGCTCACCGGACGCGATGCCTCCATGTGGCGGTACCGCGAGCTGATGCCGCTCTTCGCCGGCGAAGAACCGATCACGCTCGGTGAAGGCTGGACCCCGCTGATCCACGCCGCGCGTCTGGGCGCCGACCTCGGTCTGTCCCGCCTGTTCGTCAAAGACGAATCGCTCAACCCGACAAATTCCTTCAAGGCGCGGGGCCTGTCCGCCGCGGTCACCCGCGCGTCATACCTGGGAGCGAAGGTACTTGCCGTGCCATCGGCGGGCAACGCCGCCAACGCGGTGGCGGCGTATGCCGCGGCTGCGGGGCTGCAGGCGAAGGTGTTCATGCCGAGGGACGTCAAACTGCCATTCATCCGCGAAAGCGAACTGTACGGAGCGGAGGTGACGCTGGTTGACGGCTTGATCACCGACGCGGGCCGGATTGCCGCCGAGCGCGGCCGCCCGCTTGGCTGGTATGACATGTCGACTCTCAAGGAGCCGTACCGCATCGAGGGCAAGAAGACGATGGCATTCGAGATCGGCGAGCAGATGGGATGGACGTTTCCTGACTGGATCATCTACCCGACTGGCGGCGGCACCGGGATGGTCGGCATGTGGAAGGCGTTCGAAGAGATGGAAGCGATCGGCTGGAAGACGACCTCGGCGCGGCCCCGGATGGTGTCCGTCCAGGCCGAGCACTGCGCACCGATCGTCCGCGCGTTCGAGCACGGGGACGAGCGATCCGAGCTGTGGCAGAACGCCCGGACGGTTGCGGATGGCCTCAGGGTGCCGAAAGCGGTCGGTGATTTCCTCGTCCTGCGCGCAGTTCGCGAGAGCGGCGGCACCGCGCTCGCCGTCACCGACGAAGACATGCTGCGCGGGATGCGCGAGCTCGGTTCGCGCCAGGGCATCAGCGCCGCTCCTGAGGGCGGCGCCGCGCTCCACGCGGTCAAGGTCCTCCAGCGCGACGGCCGGATCAAGCCCGACGACACCGTCGTCGTGTTCAATACCGGCGGGGCGCTCAAGTACCTGTAACAACCACGTGCTACGTGCTACGTCCGACGTCCAACGTGCGACGTGCAACGTCCGACGTGCGGCGGGTTCGGCCAACCATCGCCGCGAGCGGCAGGGCGACAATATCGGGTCAGGACGCCGAGGCGTTGTGCTGGTCCCTGGGGTTCCGAAGGCCCGCTCATTCGCGGAGTATGGCAGCGGGATCTGCGCGGCTTCTCAGCGCGCCAGGGGTCCTTTGAGGGTCAATGGCGTGCCGTGCGACCACTTCGAATGGCAACCGCCGCAGAGCAGCGCTCCGAAAGAAACATCGCCCCCCTGGAGCCGCAGTTGTCTCGAGCCGGAGTCTTCGGACGGGACGAACTCGGCGCCGCATCCGCTGCACTGCTGATCGTCATCGGATGGAACGTGCTTCAACGAAAGAACGGGATTGGACATGACGTCCAGTGTAGTCCGGCTGCGGACCGGAATAACCCTCGCGACGAAATGCGTCGTGAGTCTGACGCCAGATCACGGCTCGCCGGCCAGTCCGTGATCGTCGGGCCAGAGAGAAAAGGCGCCAACAAACCTCACGAGAGTGTCGGCGGGGTCGCCCCCGGGCCCCAGCTCAGTGGCGATTGCAATCGTCGCGCACTGCCCGCGCACGCCGGAGCAGCGTTGCTCGGGCCAACAGAAATTTCCCCACGTAGTAATTCGCCGTGTAGCTCCCGTCGACCGCGTACCAGGTCCACACCAGCAGCGACGCCTGCGGGGATTGCACCACCGATTCCCGCACCTGCAGCGGTTGACCCTCGACGAGAATTCGACGATGCCGCTCGGCGGCGACCGACCAGGGCGCTCCCTCCAAGATGATTCTGGCTGGACTTAAGCCGGGCTGAGTTGCGCCATGCGACACCACATACAGGCGAACCACTTGACCTTGATACTTGTACGTTCGGAGAACCCCGCCGTCAGCCGCACCGCGCTCAGGCGGCCATTCGAGATCGTCCGTAGGCACGAGATCGTCCGTAGGCACGAGGCTCCAAGGGGAAGCGACCGTCGCAGAACTCTGGCTCGTCGCTCGCCGCTCGCCCTCTGCCAGGATCATCTTCGCGGAAACCGGTGCGCTGACAACGAGCAGCAGCCCCGCACTTGCGCAGAGTAAGAGTCGAGCGCCGGAGGCTGAGGCTGTGCCCCGGCGTGGTCGCGCGGGACCGGTCCACGGTTCGGGCACCGGATCCTCGTGCCAGCGTCCACACGTCGCGAATAGCACGGCCATCATGATGGCGAACACGAACACCCCGTACAACTCGTGCCGCATTCCCGAGACCACCGCAGTCGCGCCAAGGTGGTCCAGCAGGATGGTGGTGTGCACCCGGAGCGCATTTCCCACCAGGGGAACCACGGCCGCTCCGAGCAGAAAGGCGAGGCGGTGACGCCACTGCCGGTAAACAATGCCCGCGTATAGGTATCCGACGGCGATAGAAGCAACGAGGTAGTTGATGCCGCCGCACGCAGCCGCGACTCGCCACCGCTCCTCGCCAATAGAAATTACCTCTCCCGTGAGCACCGCATGCACCCCGCTCGCGGTCAGCATCATTACGGCAGCGCGTGCGGTGAGTTCTTGCAGCGCGGGAGCAAGTCGGTCCCCGACAGGAAGGGCGAATACCAGGATGCCAAGCGGAAACCGCAACGTCCGCAACGCGGCGCTGCCAAGAACCGCCCAGATGAATCCGATGAACATTGTGAGCAGGGAAAGCTGTTGAACCGAGGCAGTGCCGGTCAGGCTGCTGAGCAGCCATACAAGAGAGGCAAGGCCGAGGAGGGGAAGCGCGAAGAAGCCGGGACGTGGAGTCAGAGAAGCGAGGCGTTCACGACGGGTCCACGCGAGGTACGCAGCTGCCGCGACCACCAGGTACCCGTGCTCGAACGGGTCCCTTCGCCAGTCTTTCAGCATGACCGCCGCAGTTGCGCGGTGGACGATAGCCAGTAGTGCCAGGCAACAGCCCAATATGGCAAACGGGTTGAGCCACGCGGACGCGGGCCGCGGCCCGGTGACGATCTGTCCGGTTGGCAACTCGGACCTCGGGGGCCAGCGGCTGAACGACGTCGAACCATTCGCACCAGTCCCGCGCGATCCGTGGACCGGCGTCGGCCGGACGCTCACTACTGACGTCGACTCAGCCAGAACTTTCGCGCGCCCGCGACACCGGCTGCACCCGCCAGCAGCAGGACGATCGATGGTTCGGGCACAGACTTCTCTTTTGTTTTTGTGGGCTTCTCCTGCTTCTCCTTTTTAACCTTCTCGTCGCGGGCGGTCACGGAGTCGTTTCCGGCCGCAACTGCAAAGCTTGTGGAGAGAGGGAGCAACGACAGAACAAACATGCATACCCAGAGACGCTTCATGACCGCCCCCCATTCAATTCCGAGAAAGTGCCGCGGACGGCGGACGGGAGTGCCTCGCCTTGGACTAAAGAGGGTTCGCTGCCCCCATAGACCGCCGTCCTGCAACTACGAGACCCTGGTGGTACGGTGCACGAGAATTAATGCGGTGTTCCCGGCCTCGGCCATTTTGAACGCAATTACGAGCATTCAGAGAGAACGGGTCCAAGAGCCGTTTACGGCGTGTGGACAGTCGCAAGCCAAATAACCGCCGCAGAGGTTGACTAAAGATTGCTTGGCGGGTGACCAGTTCGCCCCGACGACTATAGGCATCACTCTGGGGGCTCAGATAGCCGGGAACCTTGGCGACCGAACCGCACCGCGATCGTTCGAGCCGACGAGCACGACCCGGATGAGGATATCGGCGTTACCTTGCGAGACGATCAGGTGCGTCGCTCCGCTCTGCACGAGCACGTCACGGACGATGCTGATTCGGTTCGCGCTCGCGCGCGGCATCCTGCCTGTGTCGTCAAACCCAGAGCGCGCACGCAGCCACACGACTGACCGACGGAAACTTGGTTACCTGTGCGATGCTACCCGCTGGATTGCGGTATGAACGAGTGGCAGCATGCCCAGCGAATCGGCTCCCGCGCTTTTGTCGGGGTCTGGGGCGCGCTGCATGCCGAGGTCACGCGTCGCAGGGATTGAAGTCGATCGCACAGGCGGTGGACGCCGGCCCGAAGACGTGAGCCTGGAGTTCAAGCCGGCGTTTCTGGAGGGCCAAACATCGCGCATGACGACACGAACGCACCCGCTGTTCCACGTGCCCGTGCCTTGGGTCTTTGTCCTGGGCTACCTGCTTGGCGCTCTGCTGGAGCGGATCGCGCCACTCGGGAGCGGGTGGACGCGGCCCGTCCGTACCGACGTGGTCGGCGCCGTGCTCTTCATCGCCGGCGTCGTCGTGGCTGGCTGGGGCTGGTTCACGTTTCATCGCGCCGGCACCACGCGCGTCCCCGGGAAGGTCTCGTCAACGATGGTGACGTGGGGGCCGTACCGATTCTCGCGTAACCCAATGTACGTGGGCCTCTCACTCGCCTACCTCGGAGAGGCAGGTCTGCTGCACCAGCTGTGGCCGGCGCTTCTGCTGCCGCTGACGCTGGCCTACCTTCAGTGGTTCATCGTCCCGCTCGAGGAATCGAAGCTGCGCGACACCTTCGGTCCGGCGTTCGATTCGTACCGAGCGACGGTTCGGCGCTGGATCTGAGCCGGCGGGGGCTGGTCCGCCCAGGTCGCGACGCCAGTAAGACCCGCATTGTGGGCGTCGAGCCGCTTGTGGAGGTCATGAGTGAGGCCGACGTATGGGCGGTTCGGTGCCGTGAGACTCTGAAGGATGTAGACGGCCGCTACGGCGGACATCCTTCGGTTGCATTCATGAGCGAAGGATGGTGGACGCGGGGAGGATCGAACTCCCGACCTCTGCATTGCGAACGCAGCGCTCTCCCAGCTGAGCTACGCGCCCTCGGCTCTCAAGGGTATTCGCGCCGCCACAGGACAGCGTTCCTGCTCAGGCACGAAAGGCGAATTCTATCACGCGATTTCCGCCGTGCGCAATCGAGCGGGTCGCGCGTCAGCGGCGCATTCGAGCGGAAAAATGCACGGTCGCACGGCGCCTCTGCCGCACTCCGCGAATGCATCCGGTGGGTGCCGGTGCGCTCGCCGGGCCCGAGATCATGCCCGCCGTGTTCGCATGGTCTCGACAAGACCCCGCAGCGCTTGCGCAGACACGGCGTGCGCAAGGGTGACGCGTGCGAGTTCCGCGAGATCGTCGTCGCTGATATCCGCGTCGTTGCCGAGCGCCGCATCGAGCCGCTCGCTCACCTGCCGCAACGACGCCGACGTCGCGACTGCGCCCGCGAGCGATGCCTGCAACGCCTTGAGTTCGTTCCGGTCTGCCATTCACCCAACAATTTAGCGCATTACGGATTTTGGATTTCCGTTACGGTCTGGTGATCGTGCGTCGAAACCGCCCGCATCGGTGTGACCGCGAGGACCGAATGCGCCGCTTTCCTGCGTGCGCCAGGCCATCTTTCGTGGAGCGCAGGTTGCAGACTCGCAATGACGCCGCTGATGTCAGTGCCACCACCCTCTGTGCCCGCATCTCTCTCGACGTCCGGGTACGAGGACGGTCTCGGGCTTCGAACCCTCATGTTCGACCGGGAGACCGGCGGCATCCTCGAGCGCCTTCATTTGCGCCCGGAGTTCGGCGCCTTCGAGAGTGCGATCCGTCAGCGGCTGGAACTGGGCGCTGCGTTCGAAGACGAGCGTTTCGCGCACCCACGCAGCCTGGAACGCGACCCCCGCAGCGGCGGTGTCGTCGTCGTGTCGGAGTTCGTGCCCGGCAATCGGCTCTCGGACATTCTCGAAGGCCTGACCGACCTTGACGAGGCCACCCCGCCTGGCGTCGACGCCGCGCTCGGGTTTCTCCTGGAGGTCCTGCCCGCCCTCGCCGCCCTCCACTCCTCCGCCGGCTTCACTCACGGAGCGCTCGGCCCCGGACGCATCGTCGTCACGCCGGCAGGACAGGTCGTTCTTCTCGACTGGATGTTCGGGCACACGCTCGAGCGTCTGAAGTTCGATCGGCTGCGGCTCTGGCGCCAGTTTGGAATTGCAATGCCACCGGCGGCGGCATCGAGCCGATACGATGCCGGCGCCGACGTCGCACAGGCGGTGCTGGCGGCGGTGATGATCGTGATGGGCCGGCCGCTTCGGATCGCGGAGTTCCCCGACGGACTTGCCGCGGCAGCTGCGGAGGTGGTCGAGATTGCACAGATTTCGGGTAGCGCGCGGTTTGCGACCGGTCTCCAGCGCTTTCTCCATCGAGCGCTGCCACTCCCGGCGAGCCGCCTGTTCCCGACCGCAGATGATGCCGATGCGGCGGTGCGACAGCTGGCGACGGAAATTGGCGCGTCGCGCTGCCGCGCCGCACTTGCGAGCTTCGTCTCCGACTTCAACCGGGTGCAGGAAATCCGGGAAGAGTCGGACCGCGGTGCCGTTTCGCGACCTTTCTACACCGCGTCAGATATCGATCTGCCAGACGCACCTTTGCTCGAAGAGCCCGAGGACCCGAAGCAGGCCAGCGCGGCGATGGAGTTCGAAATCGAATTGGACTCCGTCACCGAGGACGACATCACGGTGCCCGGCGGCGACGATGTCGAGCCCGTTGCCTACGAGATCGCCCTGGAGGCGATCGCGGAGCCGGTCCCTGGCTTCACGGCCGCGGGGGGGATTGAGCCCGAAGAACCTCCGGCCGAGGCATACGCGATCGAGATGGACGCCGCGACCTCCGACGCCGCCGACCGTTGGACCACGACACCGGCGGATACAACGTTTGCTGAAAGCAGCAGCGCGCTTGAGAGTGGAGACCACATCGACCGCCCCGGGGTAGAACCGGAGCCGACCCACCAGCCGGCAATTGCGTTCGCACCAGAATCGACCTACGAGCCGGAAATTGCCTTAGCGCCGGAATCGATCTGCGAGCCTGAGGCTGGGTATCAGCCGGAACCGACCTACGAGCCCGAGGCTTCCTACCAGCCGGAACCGACGTCCGAGCCGGAAGTCACGTATCAGCCGGAACCGACGTCCGAGCCGGAAGTCACGTATCAGGCGGAACCGACGTCCGAGCCGGAAGCCACGTACCAGCCCGAACCGACGTCCGAGCCGGAGGCTGCGTACCAGCCGGAGCCGACCTACGAACCGGAACCTGCGTACCAGCCGGAATCCACCTATGAGCCGCCGGCGCCTTTGCAGGACACGACCATCGAGAACGCCGTCGACGAACCCGTCGTCGAGGAGCCGTTCGCAGAGGCCGATGTAGCAACGCCGCTCGCGGTAGAAGAGACCGCGTCAGTTCACGAGCGGGTCGCGTTTGAAGAGCCCGTCGCGCCCGAAATCGTTGCCGTCGCGCCGCCACCTCCCCCGGTAGCGAAGACGCCACCGGCCCGACATCAGCGCCGCCGCGGAGCGAAGCGCGATCGCGACAAGCTTCGTTCGATTGCAAAGCCGCCAGCCCAACTCCCTGCGCCTGCGCCAGTGCCATCACCCGTAGCCGTTGCACCTCCAGCGCCCGTCGCAACGGCGCCGCCGGCACCCGCTCCACCGGCGTTCGTGAGGCAGCCACCGCCCCCCATGCCTTACTACCCGCCGGTATTCGACCCTCGCGAGCCGGCCGCTGCGCCGCCGGCAGCCTGGACGTTCAGTGCGCCTGCGGCGCCCGTGCCGCCGCCCGCGCCAACGATGGTGGCGCCCTCGGCTCCACCGCCGATCCGGATCAAGCCATCGTCTGCCCCGGCCCCGGTGCGGGTCAGAAACGACGCGCCCAGCGGATATGCGCCTCCTCCGCGACGCGCCACGTTCCAGGATACGAGCGACGAGAGTGGCGTATCGCACCAGGGCCGCGGCTCTGGCCACACGCCAAGGCTTTCGCCCTTGCAGTGGAAGCTGGCGGGCGCCGCCGCCCTCATCATTGCGGTCGGCGCGGGCGCCGTTGCCCGTCCGTACCTGATCGATCGCCCGCAGCCGCAGGCCGTCGTGGCGCAGGAGACGCCGGGCCCGGTCTCGAAGCCCACGCCGATCACGGCCGGGTCGCTCACCCTGGTCACGCAGCCGGCCGGCGCCCAGGTGCTGCTCGACGGCGCACCCGCAGGCGAGACTCCGGTGACGATTGAATCAGTTGCCCCCGGGCGTCATACCGTGACGTTCGTGACCGCGGCCGGCGCCGTGAAAAAGACCGTGCGCGTCGAAGCCGGAAAGATCGCGTCGCTCGATGTGCCGGTCTATTCCGGGTGGGTGGCCGTCTTCGCCCCGGTCCTTCTCGACATCGCCGAGAACGGGCGCTCAATTGGCACCACGGAACAGGGACGGCTCATGCTGCCGCCCGGGCGTCACCAGCTCACGTTCAGCAACCATGAGTACGGCTTTACGTCGACACAGATGGTGGAAATCGAGCCAGGGGAAGAACGGTCGATCAACGTGCAGCCCACCGGCGAGCTGAACGTCAACGCGCTGCCGTGGGCGGAAGTCTGGATCGACGGCCGCAAGACGGGCGACACGCCGATCGCCCATCTCAGTGTGCCGGTCGGCACCCATGAGATCACGTTCAAGCATCCGCAGTTCGGCGACCGGAAGGTCACCGCCACCGTGCACGCCAAAACGCCGTCGACCGCGTCCGTCGACTTCACCAGGCCGCCGCAGCCCTGATCGTCTCGCTGAAGGCGCGACAACGCTCGCCGCCGAACCCGACCGCACGTGTCAAGTGGGAATCAGCCTGATTCCAAAATCGTCAGCGAGAGTACAACTTCGCGGCTGACCAGCAATTACGGCACGCGCAGGTCAGCGGAGAACAATACGGTTCTGCACACAATTTCATGTAGGGCGACCGCCCTCGGCAATGGCATCACGCTTGCCCTCGGGGCAGCGTCGATTCTCTAACAAAGGTGCCTTATGTGGAGCTGGATTACTTGTTACGTGACGGGACATGACTACAGCGTGTCATGCGATGGCGGGGCGATGTTCCTCCGCTGTGTGTCGTGCGGCCGGCGCTCGCAGGGATGGGTCGTACACCCCGGCCACGTGCACTCCCACTCTCGTTAGGCGCTGACACCCGGCGGTGGAGTTGACACTCCGCGCAGCTGCTGGGGACAATACCGGGGATGGTGATCCCGCGTATTACGAAGGAAGATCTCGCGCGGCGGCTGCAGGAGACTGACACCGAACCGGTCGCGCCCGAACGGCCTCGCCCCTTCGTCGTTGACGTCCGCCTCAAGTACCCCTACGAACACAGCACCATTTCGCTGCCGGGCGCAATCCGCATGGCAGCAGCCGATCTCGATCCCACGACTCTTCCCCGAGACCGCGAAATCATCTTGTACGATTCGGATCCCGAGGAGCTGGTCGCCGAGAGCGCCGCAGCGCGTCTGATTCGCCTGGGCTTTCGGGCGCTGGTCCTGCAGGGTGGCATTGCCGCCTGGGCGGGCGCAAAACTGCCGATCGCGCGCAAGTCGGCTCCGCAGCTCGCGGTCCCCGTCAGCGGCCTTGCCAGAGGGTGAGGCCCGCCCCGGTGCTCTCCTCGACGCTCGAAACCCTCGCTGACTTTGCGGACATCCGCGGCTCCATTGCCGATGGAGACGATCTGCGCCGCGCGGCGTCCGCGCTTGCGCGCCTGACGCCGGCCGAATCAGCGGCGCTCGAACGGCGCGCCGGACGGGATCGGCTTGCGAACGAGCCCGGCATCAGCCCCGGTGTGCAGGCGCGATTGCACGAAGTCGCGCTCGGCGGCTACGACCTCGCCATCATGGCTGCGCGTTCCAGCCTGCCGCTGCTCCACCGGCGACTGCTGGAGCTCGGTGTCCTGACGAGTCGTGAAGCCCTCAGCCTGGTCCAGCAGCTCGGGATCGTGACGCTGCTGGATCTCCAGTTGGCGCTCGACGACGGCCGGCTGAAGCAGGTTGCAGACAAGGGACTCGATGAACGGTTGCGCCCGGCAGCGGCCGCGCTGGACATCGAAGGCCGTCGCCTGACGCTCGGGCGCGCCGCCGATATCACGGAACAGGTGCTCGCGGCGGTGGCGCGCTGCTGTCCCGCGATCGATCTGCTCACCGCCGCCGGTGACGTGCGCCGCTTCGAATCGCTGGTGTCGGCTATCGTGATCGTGGGCCGTGCCACCGACCCGGCGGCGGCGATCGATGCCGTCTCACAAATGCCTGGCGTCGACGATGTGCGGCACAGGGGATCGCGCCGCGCCATTGTCGCCATGCAGCAGGTCGAGGTGGATATCAGAGTTGCGGCGCCAGACGACTACGGCACCGTCCTCTTCAACGCGACGGGATCGCGGGCGCACCTGCGCGCGGTGCACGACCGGCGGCATCAGCGACCGAGGCTCTCACCAGGCGAGGAAGCGCTGTATGCCCATGCGGGGCTGCCCTTCATCGCACCCGAGCTCCGCGAAAACGCCGGTGAAATCGAAGCCGCTGCGGCCGGCACACTTCCCGTTCTCGTCCAGCGCGAGCACATTCGCGGCGACCTGCACATGCACACCGTGTACAGCGACGGCGCCGACTCGCTCGAGGCGATGGTGGCGGAATGCTCGGCGCTCGGCTACGAATACATCGCAATCACTGACCACTCGGAACGCGCGGGCGCTTCCCGGACCCTTTCGCGAGGTGACCTCGACCGACAGCGGGACCACATTGCCGCCGTTCGCGAGCGATACCCGCGCATGACCATCCTGCACGGCGTAGAGGTCGACATCATGCCCGATGGACGGCTCGATTTCGAAGACGCCGTCCTCGAACGACTCGATATCGTCCTCGCGTCGCTCCACGATTCGGCGCAACAGGACGGCAAGCGGTTGACGGCCCGCTGCATCCGTGCGATTCGCCACCCGCTCGTGACGATAATCACCCACCCGGCGAATCGGCTCGTGGGACGACGGTCGGGCTATCCGCTCGACTACGACGCGGTATACGCCGCCGCGGTCGAGAGCGGCACCGCGCTCGAGGTAGACGGCGCTCCGTCCCACCTCGATCTGGACGGCGAGCACGCCCGTCGCGCGATCGCCGCCGGCGTGACCCTGACGATCGACAGCGACTGCCATCGCGCCCGCTCGCTGCAGCGGCAGATGGCCTTCGGCATCGGGACTGCCAGGCGCGGCTGGGTCGAACCAGCACACGTGCTCAACACCAGGCCGATTGCCGAAGTCAGGGCGTTCATCGCGGCCAAGCGTCGCAGGTCGCGTTAGCGCCGCCGGGCAGCGCTTTGGCGCTTCGAACGGCGTCCCGGCTGGTAAGATGAGACGCCTGCGCCTTTACAGTTGAATCCATGCGAATTTCGACCCTCTTGCCGGCGTTGCTCCTGGCGGGCTCGACGCTGGCCGCCCGCGCCCCCGCCCTGCCAGCGACCGCCCAGGAGTCACGAGAGTTGTCTGCCCCGGAGGTCGCCGCGGCGCTCCAGAAGAAGTACGACAGCGTCCGCGACTTCACCGCCGATTTCGTGCAGGACTCCGAAGGCGGGGTGCTCCGCAAGAAACAGAGCGAGAGCGGCTTCGTACAGGTGAAGAAGCCCGGAAAGATGCGCTGGGACTACAAGAAGCCGGAGCCCAAGGTGTTCGTGTCCGATGGGCGCCGGATCTACCTGCATGTGCCGGCCGATAACCAGGTCATCATCAGCCCTGTTCCGGACGAGGACCAGGCCACGACAGCCGTGCTGTTCCTGGTCGGAAAGGGCAACCTGACCCGCGACTTCACGGTCACGTTCGTGCCCGGGAGCCAGCGCCGACACTTATGGCTTGCGCCTGCAGCCCCGTCTGCCCGAGCGCGATTACGACTGGCTGCAGATCGTCGTCGACCGGCGGACCCTGCAGATTCGGTCGCTCTCCGCGGCGGAGAGCCAGGGGGGCCGGTCGACGTTCCAGTTCTCCAATTTCAAGGAGAATGTCGGTCTGACCGATAAAGTGTTCGAGTTCAAGATCCCGCGTGGAGCCGAGGTGACCAACCATGGCGATACGTCCCGCTGACCGCGTTCGCACGTGCACCGCTGCAGTGGCGCTGGCCGCCGCGGTGTTCGCCGGTGGCTGCGCGACGAGCTCTGCCTACCATGCGGGCCAGCGGGCCGAAGCGGCGCAGGATTTCGACCGTGCCGTCGTGAACTACACGACCGCCGTCCGCAAGAAACCGGGCGATCGCACCGCACAGCTCGCCCTCGAGCGCGCACGCGTGCGCGCCTCACAGGAACACTACTACCGCGGACGTCGCCTCCAGGCCACCGAACATTACGAAGAGGCGCTCGCCGAATTCCAGGTTGCTTCCGAGCTGAATCCAACCGCCGACGACGTGCAGGTGGCGCTGCGGGAAACGCGGCAGAAGCTCCGAACCCGCCTGGCCGTGAATCGCGAGGGCAAGACTGAGCTCCAGGCCCTGATCGAGCGATCGCGAGACCTTGCGCCCGCGGGACTCGAGCTGCCGGAGGGAGTCAAGCTCCCCGACTCGCTCGTGTTCAGCAATGCCGGCAGCACGATGGTGTTCAGGGCGATCGGCCGCTGGACAGACCTGAACGTCATCTTCGATCCGGGGTTCCGGGACGCACCGATCACGGTCGATCTGCGCAACATCTCGCTTCCGGATGCACTCGCGTCTGTGACGGCGAGTACCCGCTACTTTCTACCGGGTCACCGCTCCACGAACCATCACGATCATTCCGGACACGCCGGCGAAGCGGCGCGAGTACGAAGAGGCCGTCGTCCGCACGTTTTACCTGAGCAACGCGGACATCAAGGAAGTTGTCGATCTTCTGCGCGTCGTCGTCGACGTCCGACAGATCTCGCCAATCACCGCAACCAATGCGATCTCGATCAAGGACACCCCGGAACATGTCGCGGCGGCGGCCCGCCTGATTGCGGCGGTAGACAAGGCACGGCCGGAAGTCGTGATTGAAGTGGAGTTGCTCGAGGTCAATCGCGGTCGCCTGCGCGAATACGGGCTCGAACTCGCCAGCTCTGCCACCGCCCCCGGCATTGCCGGTTCCGTTGACATCAACCGCCCCGGCTTCACTCTCCAGGACCTTCGGAACCTGACCGCGTCCGACGTGATGCTCGCCGGGCTTCCAGGTGTGTATTACCGCCTGCTGAAGAACGACACCAACACCAGGATTCTCGCAAACCCTCAACTGCGAACGTCGGAGGGACTCCCCGCCCAGGCGCGATTTGGCGAAGAGGTCCCGATTCCGGTGACCACGTTTGCGCCGATCGCCACCGGTGGGATCAACCAGCAGCCGATCACGTCCTTCAATTACCGGACGATCGGCGTGAACATCGACATCACGCCGCGGACGCATCACGACGACGAGGTGACGCTGGCATTGAAGGTCTCGCTGAGCAGCCAGTCGGGAACTGGGTATGCCGGGCTGCCTACGTTTGGGAATCGCGAGATCACCACGACCATCCGGCTGAAGGACGGCGAAACCAACATGCTGGCCGGACTCATCCGTGACGACGAACGGAGTGTGCTCTCAGGAACGCCCGGGTTGAGCGACCTGCCGGTGATCGGACGTCTGTTCGCGACCCATCACAACGAAGCGCAGCAGACCGACATCATCCTGACGCTCACGCCGCACATCGTCCGCGTGCTCGATCTCTCCGAGGCGGACTTGAGGCCGTTCCGCCTGGGGCGTGACTCGAACGGCGCGGTCGTGGAATTGCCGAACATCCAGCTGCCGCCGCGCGATCGCGACGACAACGCCGCGCCCGGCCAAGGGCCGCAGCAGGCGCCAGGCACGGCATTCCCGCAACCGCTTCAGCCGACGACCCCGGCGCCTCCGCCCGGGATCAAGAAACCTGGCGATCAGCAGTAGCCGCAGTCGGTCTCATACTTCGCGCTCCACGATTGCGCCGAGCGACTGAAGCCGTTCAACAAGCGATCCGTAGCCGCGCTCCACGGTTTCGAGCGGCGTGACCCGGCTCTCCCCTTCTGCGGCCAGCGCCGCCGCAATGAGCGCCATCCCCGAACGCAGATCACGGCTGTCGAGATCGCGACCGCGAAGCTTCGCCGGGCCGCTCACGATGATCCGGTGCGGGTCGCAGAGAAACAGATCGGCGCGCATCGCGCTGAGCTGCTCGAGTGCAAAGAGCCGCAGCTCGTAGAGCCAGTCATGCACGAGCGTCCGCCCGTCCGCCTGGGTTGCGAGCACCGTGACAAGGCTGACCATGTCACTGGGGAAACCAGGCCACAGCCCGGTTGTGATCCGGCGGGCAGCCGTCAGCGTCGATGATTCAACGACCAGCCGATCGCCGGAGTAGTCGCATCGAAGCCCCATTTTCTTGAGCGGAGCAGCCACGACTTCGAGGTCCGCAGTGCGTGCACCCGTGACCTCGATGTCGCCGCCGGTGATTGCCGCGGTGACGCCCCAGCTGCCGGCCTCGATGTAGTCGCCATCGAGACGATGTTGAGCTCCCCCGAAACGCGCGGGAGCTTCGACGCGAATCGTGGACGTGCCCTCGCCCTCAATCGACGCCCCCATCGCGCGAAGAAACCTGCAGAGCTCGGCGACGTGCGGCTCCATCGCGGCATGGCGAATCTCGGTTCGGCCAGTGGCTGCGACCGCCGCCAGGAGCGCCGTTTCCGTTCCCGTGACGGATGCCTCGTCCAGGTAGAACGAGGCGCCGGTCAACCCGTTCGCGGCATCGAGTGAGTACCCGGCTTCGTCGCGCTGGGTGGCACCCATGGCGGCGAGCGCCTGCAGGTGCGTGGTGATCGTGCGCCGCGTTGGGAAGTCTCCCCCCGGCTGGGCAAGGCGGGCGGATCCTGTCCGGGCGAGCAAAGGTCCGAGCAGCAGGACGGATCCTCGCAGCTTGCCGACCAGTGTGGGATCGGGACGGTCGCTGGTGACGCGTTTACATGTGACCCGCAGGGTGGATGTCCCGCGCCCTACAACGGTCGCGCCAAGGCCCACCATGATCTCCGCGAGAACGTCGACGTCGCGTATGCGCGGCACGTTGCTCAGCACACACTCCTGCTCCGTCAGCAGGCAGGCGGCCAGCAGCGGGAGTGCCGAGTTCTTGTTGCCCTCGACAGTGATCCGGCCGGACAGCCGGCGTCCGCCTTCGATTCTGAGTTTTGCCATACGTCAGGTTCCTTTGCACTCGAGGCGCCCGGGTGGGGAGCCCTGCTCCCTATGTGTTCCATCCCAGGTAGACGATCTCTTCGCGGAGCGCGACGCCGAAACGCGCGCCGACGTCACTCTTGCAGCGACGAATGAGCGAACGAATGTCGCCAGCCGACGCACCACCGGTGTTCACGATGAAATTGGCGTGCGTCGCAGACACCTGTGCACCACCCTGGCGTGCACTCTTCAGCCCCGCTCGATCGACGAGCGCGCCAGCCGAATACGGGATGCCGTCGGGCACGATATCGATCGACGGCTGGGGATTCTGGAAGATGCAGCCGGCGCTTGGCGACTCCAGCGGCTGCGTGCGCTTGCGGAACGCCAGGGAGTCGCGGGCGACGGCTCGGAGCGCGACCGGATCACCCGGTGAGACCCGGAGATCGGCCGACAACACGACCTCGCGCGTCCGGTGCAGCCGGCTGTAATCGTAGGCAAATTCCATGTCCGCCGCAGGAACGTCGACCGCCAATCCGCTGTCGTCGACGACGGTGACCCGCTCGATCAACTCGCTGATCAGGCGTCCGCGGAAGTGCGCGTTCCCGAACACTGCACCGCCAAGAGTTCCCGGAGTACCGGCCCACGCCTCGAGGCCCGCAAAACCACGGCTGACCGTCCAGCGCACGAGGCCATTGATGGTGACACCTGCATCGACACGGATCACCCGCGGCGTCCTTGCGACGATGTCGCCACCGTGCAGTCGCACGACGACGCCCGCGAGACCTTCGTCGGCAACGAGCACGTTCGACCCTCCGCCGAGCGCGGTCACCGGCGCACCCGCGCGTCGAGCAATCTCGATCGCGCTGCGCACGTCGTCTGGCCGGTGCAGCGTCACCAGCCACTCGGCAGGGCCGCCGACCTTGAAGGTGGTGAGAGGCGCGAGCACGACATTGCTTCCGACACGGTCAGCTCCGAATGCGTCGATCAGGCGGTGCCCGAGGGTCGACATTACCGAATGTGCTCCAGCGATAGTTCCTGCTCTCGCAGCGCGTCGAGCGCCTCATCCCGTGAGCATGCGCTGAACTCGATCCAGTCGCCGGGAGCGAGCTGACCGGCGATCGGCAGGTCGGCCGAAATCACCGTGGCGATCCTGGGATAGCCGCCGGTGGTCTGCCGATCCGCCATGAGCAGAATCGGCTGTCCCGATCCTGTCACCTGGATCGATCCCATCGGGGTTGCCTCCGACAACACCTCGGCTCCACTGCGAAACGGCAATGCTGGTCCGCCGAGCCGGTAGCCCATGCGATTGGACTCGGGAGCGATCGTGAAGCGAGAACCGAGCAGCTTGCTGATTACTTCGTCGTCGAACCGATCGTCGTGGGGTCCCATGAGCACGCGGACGCGTGCCCCACCGCGCGGCAGTGGGACAGATGGTCCTCTGACTCCTTGCCAGATGGCGCAGGCGCGTGGTGCCGACTGGCAGTTCGTCTCCCGCCCTGAGCGCTCGTCCTCCGAACGCACCCATGCGGCTGGCAAGGCCGGTGGCACGACTGCCGAACACCGGCGGGAGATCGAAACCTCCACGCACGGCGAGCGTTGCGCGGGCGCCCGCTCCACGACCGACGAGGCGAAGCGTCGAGCCATCCGGCAGATCGAAACACTGCTGCGTGTCGACCGCGGATCCATCGACGGTCACGATGAACTCCGCACCCGCGACGGCACACACGATATCGCCGGCAGCCTGCACTTCCGGACCGAGGATCGTCAGTTCGAGTGCAGCGGCGGCGTCGGGATTTCCGGCCAGACGGTTGGCGCGCCGATGGGAATAGACGTCCATCGGGCCCGCCACTGGAACACCGCTCGACTGGTATCCCCACCGGCCAAGGTCCTGCACCGTGGTCAACATCCCGGGCCGGAGCACTTTCAGCGATGCCATTCGCGATGCGCCTCTTCGAACTCCGCACGAGTGACCGAGTGATAGGTCACACGATCGCCCGGCCGAAACAGGAACGGCTCTTCGCGCGCCGGTTCGTACGGCGCCACATGTGTGCGCCCGATCACATGCCAGCCGCCCGGACTGTCGGACGGGTAGATACCCGTCTGCCCTGCAGCAATGGCAACGCTGCCGGCGGCCACGCGCGTTCTTGGAGACGCTCGCCTCGGCAATGCCAGACGCGGATCGACGGTTGCCATGTAGGCAAATCCCGGCAGAAAGCCCAGCATGTAGACGCGATAGGTCACGCCGGTATGCAGGCCGACCACGTCGTCTTCCGATCCGCCAGCGTAGGCGGCCACTTCGGCCAGGTCCGGCCCGTATTCGCCGCCGTAACAGACGTCGACATGAATGTGGCGTGGTTCGACAGGTGCTCCGCCTGGCGGCGCCGCCCCGACTTCCCGGATCACTTCGACCAGCATGTCGAAATCGAGCTCGAGCGGGTTGTAGTAAACGGTGACCGAACAGTATCCAACCACGACGTCTCGCACACGCCCGCCGATGCGCGCCTCGATCGCATCTGCGAGTGCAACCGCTCGCGCACTCGTCGTCGGGTCGATTCCAGCGGGAAGCTCGAGGAGCACAGCCGAGTCTCCGGCTGCCGTGATGCGAAGTGCGTCCATGTCCTACGTGCGATGTGCGCGCCTCGAGTGCGGACAGGAGCTTCTGATGGATGTTGTCGAACCCGCCGTTCGACATGACGATGACAAGGTCGCCGTTCCCCGCATCCTTCGCAACCGTCCGCACGATTTCGGCAGTATCGGGGATGTAGCGGGCATCCTTACCCGCCGCCCGCAGGTCCTGGACCAAAATGTCCGCCGAGAGCCTCTCGGGTTCGGGCAGCGTCGATCGAAAAACGGCTGGAAGAATGATGCGGTCGGCCTTCGCGAGTGCGCGCGCGAAATCAGCCTGGAAAATTCTCCGGCAGGAGGTCGCCGAGCGCGGCTCGAATATCGCCCAGATCCGTCTGTCGGGATATGCGGACCGTACTCCTTCAAGCGTCTCGCCAATGGCGGTCGGGTGATGCGCGAAGTCGTCGTAGACCGCCACGCCTGAGGCCGTGCCCCGATGTTCAAGTCGGCGCCGGACCCCACGGAATTTCCGCAGCCCTTCGGTCATCGTCTCGGTGTGCAGGCCGGCGGCCGCACCCACCGCGATCGCGGCCAGCGCGTTGCGGACGTTATAGGTTCCGAGGAGCGGCAATTCGAAGGTCCCGATCGACACCTTGTCCCGCCGCACACCAAACGACGTCGATGTCGCGGTGGTCTTGAGATCGTGGGCCTGCCACGTGCTGCCGTCCGACAGACCGAATGTCTCCACCCGGCAGCGCGCCTGCGCCTGCAGGGCGAGCGCGTCGGCGATTGTCGGCGCCCAGCAGCAGGAGTCCACGGCGGGGCACGAGATTCACGAACCGCCTGAAGGCCAGCCGAATCGCATCGAGGTCCGGATAGATGTCGGCGTGGTCGAACTCGATGTTGTTGACGACGGCGATGTCGGGCAGGTACTTCAGGAACTTCGCGGTCTTGTCGAAGAATGCGCTGTCGTACTCGTCCCCTTCGATCACGAAGTCGCGGCCGCCGCCGATCCTGTAGCTGCTCTCGAAATTCTCGGCGATCCCGCCGATGAACACGCTCGGATCAGCCCCACCGTGTGCGAGCAGCCAGCCGGTCAGCGATGTGGTGGTCGTCTTGCCGTGGGTACCGGTGATGACAACCGACCGCGACGCCCACAGGAAGTGATCACGGACCGCTTCCGGCAGCGAGCAGTAGCGGATCTTCCGATCGAGCACCTCCTCGAGTTCGGGGTTGCCGCGCGAGATGGCATTGCCGACGACGACGAGATCGACGTCGGCGGTGATGTGGTCGGCGCTGTAGCCCTGGAAAGTCGTGATGCCCTGCTGCAGCAGGAAGTCGCTCATGGGCGGGTAGACGTTCTGGTCGGATCCACGAACGTCGTAGCCGCGATGCTTGAGCAGAGCGGCGAGCGTAGCCATGGCCGTGCCGCAGACGCCGATGAGATGAATGCGTTTCATGAGCCTGGACGAGTCCTCAAGCGGCGTTGTCGGTGACCGCCGCCTCTTCGATGATGAGCTCTGGCCTTGGACCGGCAAGCACACGTGCGCGCACGCCGAAGGGCAATGTGAGTGTCGGTCCATCAGTGTGGCCGGACGGAAGGCCAAACAGGACCGGACCGGGAAAATCGCTCAGCAGCTCCGCGATGACGTCCCGCGCCGTGGGACTGCCGCCAGGCTCATCGCACCCCGGCATCACGCCGAAGACGATTGCCGATACCCGCACGAGCACGCCCGCGAGCCGCAGCTGGGTCAGCATCCGATCCAGCCGATAGGGTCGCTCAGCCACGTCGTCCAGAAACAGCACGCACCCGTGCGGCGGATCGAATGCGTACGGGGTACCCAGCGACGCCGTCAGCTTGGTGAGCGTGCCGCCGACGAGCATTCCGCTCGCCTCGCCTGGTTTGATGACTTCGACAGCGGGGTGGGTAATGGCGCCGGCCGGTTCTGCGCGACAAAGACAACGAGTGAACGTGTCCCGGTCGTAAGCGCCCTCTCCCGCGGCGAATCGCCCCTCGAGCATCGGGCCATGAAAGGCCACCAGGCCGCACGCCTGGTTCAGCCATGTCAGCAGCGACGTGTTGTCGCTGTAGCCGATGAACGCCTTTGATGCGTTCGGCGAAGACCCTGGGATTGAGCAATGGCAGGAGGTGGACGCTTCCGTAGCCGCCACGCGCCGCGATAATGCGCAGCAATCGACGGGTCGGCCCACGCTTGCTGGAACGCCGCCGCGCGGGATTCGGCGGTGCCGGCCAGATACAAGCGTCGGTCGAAAACGCTCTCCTCGAACACGGGATCGAAACCAAGCGCGCGGAGCTCCGCGAGGCCGGCTTCGAATATCGTCGCGCGCGAAGGGACTGGCTGGTGCGACGATGGCGACGCGATCGCCGCTTCTAAGCACGCGCGGCTTGCGCATGCGCTAGGCGAACCTCGCCATTTCGGCGGCCACCGCCTGGTGTTCGTCGCGGCCGAGCAGGTTCCGCAGGGCGGCGCCCCCGAGTGGAAGCGGCCGCGGCGGCGCCAGGAATCGCTCCTTCACCCGCCGGTGGCGCGCCAGCGCGTCCTCGACTCGCTTCAGCGGCAGCGTTCCGTCTTCGACCGCGTGGATCAGCGCTTCGATCGCCCTGGATTGAACGTCCTGATCCGTGCCGCACATCAGCACGGCATCGCATCCTGCCGCGATCGCCGCCACGGTCGCTTCGACCGTGCCGTAGCGCGCACTGATCGCACCCATGCCGATGTCGTCGCTGAGCACGAGGCCTTTGAACCCGAGCGACTCTTTGAGCATCCCGGTGACCACGGCCGGGGACAGCGTTGCCGGACGTTCCTCGTCGATCGCCGGGATCAGTATGTGCGCTGTCATGATCGACGCCACATCGGCGTCGATCGCGGCCCGGAACGGAACGAGCTCCACGCGCTCGATGCGGTCGGGCGGATGTTCAACGATTGGCAGATCGTGATGCGAGTCGACGCCGGTGTCGCCGTGGCCGGGAAAGTGCTTGCCCGAGGCCGCAATCCCCTCCGCCTGCAGCGTCCGGATGATCACACTTCCGATGCGGCCGACCTCGTCGGCGGTTTCCGCCAGGGCACGGTCGCCGATGGCCGGATTCTTCGGATTGGTGAGGATGTCCAGGACCGGCGTGAAATCGAGCGAGATTCCAACCGCTCGCAGTTCAGCCGCAAGCGCACGCGTGAACCGCTCGACGAGCTTGTCGTCGCCGCTCCGTCCGAGAGTCCGCATCGGCGGCCACACGGTGAATGGGGATTTCAGGCGGGCAACGCGGCCTCCCTCCTGGTCCGTGCTCACCCACAGCGGCAGCTCGTTCGCCATCGTCCGCGCATCGCGGGCGATCTCGGCGACCTGCTCAGGCTCGGCGACGTTCCGCGCAAAGAGGATGATTCCGCCGAGATCGAATTCCTTCGCGAGCAGCTTGAGATCGGTGGGGATCGAATGCCCGGCAAAGCCTGCGAACGCCAGCTGACCGATCTCGCGACGCACATCCTTCAACGACATTGCTGCTGATTATAGCCGCGGGGCGAGACCACAGACGATCAAACACGGAGAGACACGCGACCGACAGGGACTCAGACCTCCAGTAACCTTCCGCCGCGGTGCGCGTCGCGCCGGAGCGAACGTGTCCCAATGCAAACACGGACCGACACGGAATAACGCGGAACAACACGGACCGGACCTCAAGCGGGCGGGTCGGCCCGCGCCCTTAGCGCGGGGAGCGTTCGGTCCGATCGGACACGGAACGGGAAGAACGACATGGGCTTGGACCGCGAGTCATCTGCTGGCCGTCCGCGCGCTTCCGCGCGCTCACGCCGCCGGCTATGCCGGCGTCGGCCAGCCTCTTCTCCGGGTCCGTGTTCGTCCGTGCTCGTCCGTGGAATCCGTGTCCTGTTCAGCCGTCTGATCCCTTCCGCCTGAAGGCGGAAGCTACGTCGATCCGGGCCGAAGCTACGTCGATCGGGCGGAAGCTGCGTCGATCCAGGCGGAAGCTACGTCGATCCAGGCGGAAGCTACGTCGGTCCAGGCGGAAGCTACGTCGATCCAGGCGGAAGCTACGTCGATCCAGGCGGAAGCTACTGATCGAGTCCGGGCGGAAGCTACGTTAGTTCACTCCGGGGCTGGGCAGACTCGGCGGACGCTCCGCGGCTCGTGCCTATAATTGCGACGTGACCAGACTTGCCGCGGCCCGTATCAAATCGCATGGATAACCTGGCGCTCGCGCGTGTCTTTGGCGAGATCGCGGATCTGCTCGAGATCAAGAGCGAGAACCCGTTCAAGATCCGCGCGTATCGCAACGCAGCTGACACCATCGCGCATCTCGCCGAGCCATTAGCGGCGTTGTCGGAGAAGGACCGACTCGGCGTTCCCGGCATCGGCAAAGATCTCGCCGGCAAGCTGGCGGAGCTGATCGAGACCGGCTCCTGTCGCTATCACCAGGAACTCCTGGAGGAGTTCCCTCCGACGATCCTCGATCTGCTCCACCTTCAGGGCGTCGGCCCCAAGACCGTGGCGCTGTTGTACCGCGGGCTCGAAATCCGGACGCTCGACGATCTCGAACGTGCCGGCAAGGGAGGGCCGGATCCGTGGCCTGAAGGGCATGGGTGCAAAGAAAGAAGCACTCATCCTGAAGGCGCTCGAAGAACGTCAGCGGTTTGCCGGTCGGCGGCTGATGGCGGAAGCGCACGACACCGCGGCTGCGCTCGTGTCGGAGCTCCGCGAACGTGCGCCGGACGCGGACATTTCGACCGTCGGCAGCCTGCGCCGGGGCTGCGAGACTTGTGGCGACCTCGACATCCTGGCCGCAGGCGCTCCGGCGTCGTTGATGGACGCCTTTATCGGATACCGCCTCGTTGAGCGTGTGCTCGCCCGTGGCGAAACGAAATCGAGCGTGCTGCTCTGGGGAGGGTTCCAGGCCGACCTCCGGCTGGTTCCCCGCGAGAGCGTCGGGGCGTGTCAGCAGTACTTCACTGGATCCAAGGCGCATAACATCGCGTTGCGCGATCGTGCGATCCAGCGCGGCTTGAAGCTCAACGAGTACGGGCTGTTCCGAGTTGAAGACGACGTCCGGATCGCAGGTGAGAGCGAGGAGGGCATCTACGCAAGCGCTGGGCCTCGCGATGATTCCGCCGGAGTTGCGGGAGAACCGGGGCGAGATCGCCGCCGCCGAAGCGGGGACTCTCCCGCGCCTCGTCCAGTGGCAGGACCTCCGCGGCGACCTCCACATGCACACGACCGCCACGGATGGACGCGCCGACATCGAAACGATGGCGCTTGCCGCACGCGGACTCGGACTCGAATACATCGGCATTGCCGATCACAGCCAGGCACTCGCGATGGCGAATGGGCTCGACGAGACGCGGGCGCTCGAACACGCGCGCGCCGTGCGCGAGATCGGTGCCCGGCTGGAAGGCATGACCCTGCTTGCGGGGATCGAATGCGACATCCGGCCGGACGGGTCGATGGACCTCGCCGACGAGTGCCTCGCTCAGCTCGACTTCGTGGTCGCGTCCGTGCACTCCGCGTTCAATCAGGACGCGGCCCAGATGACCGACCGACTGCTGCGCGCGCTTGCCTGCCCGTGGGTCGACATTCTGGGCCACCCGACTGGACGCCTGATCCTGAAGCGGGAGCCGTACCGCTTCGATGTCGACCAGGTGTTCGCCGCCGCGGCCCGGGACGGCGTGGCGCTCGAGATCAACAGCCAGATCGATCGCCTGGATCTGGACGACACGCACGCGAGGCTCGCGCGCGATCGGGGCGTCAAGCTCGTCATCGACTCGGACGCGCACTCCCCCGCTGCGCTGGGCAACCTGCGATGGGGCGCGACCAACGCGCGGAGGGGCTGGATCGAGGCATCAGACGTGCTGAATACAAGACCAGTCGCTGAATTCCTCGCCGGCTTGCGCCGGAACCGGCGCACCTGAAAGGTGAGGTAGTCAGTAATCAGCCAACAGTAATCAGCCATCGGCTACCAGCCTCTGATTACTGATTACCTGACTACTGATAACTGACTACTGATTGCTGTTTGCTGTTTGCTGGATGGCTGATAGCTGATAGCTGATAGCTGATAGCTGATCGACGTAAACTGACCCGAGCCTATGCCAGTCGACCGCCTCTCCGAAATCAAGACGCTGTACTACAAGGCGACGCGCGCCACGATCGACCGCGACTTCGACCGGGCGATCGACCTGTTGAAGGCGATGCCGGAAGACGATCGGCATCGCGCCGCGGTCTACATGGAAGGACTCGCGGAGATGCGCAAGGAATTCAAGCGCGGCGGCGACCGCACCTGACAACCGCCGCTATTTGGGGCGGAGGAACTTGCGCGCGGCGAGCCTCACCGATTCCGGGACGTTGCGGTCGATGACCAGCATCTTGAGGTCCCGCTCATTCAGCCGCTGCAGCATCTGCATCGAAATTCCCGGCGGCGTCTTGGGATTTTTCGTCAGCCCGGAAATGACCCCGTAGTTCTTCACCCACGACCGGTTCATCGCGATCGTCCGAAGCACGTCCTCGCTGACATTCGCCATCTTGGAGAACGTTTCGACTTCGCTTTCGGTCAGTTTCGGACTGCTCAGAACGGCGGCCGCCACGAGCTTGTTCGAATCGCGAATCAGCTGCGCCCGCTGTCCCTTCGTTCCTTTCATCGCCAGCTTCATCCGCTCGATGATCGGGAGCGAGGCGAGCACCTGGGCGCCCTCCGGCTCTTCACTCTCCTCTGCCGGCGGCGTGTCGGCCGCGGCCGCGGAGTCGATGAGCGGGGCATCGGCATCGGTTGCGGCCTGGTCACCCGGCGTAATGCCGCGTGCGGCAAAGAAATCGCGCATCGGCGCCGGCACGTCGCTGCGGGCCAGAAATGCACGCAACGGGTCTGGCGGCAGGAGCGCAAGGGTCGCATTCGCGGTCGCGGCGACCTCCGGATCCCCATCGTCCGACAGGAGCACGAGCAGCGCGAGTTGTTCGTGCGCGCGCGGCGCGAGCGTGCCGGCAGCAGCCATGAGGCACACGTCCCTTGCCACTTCGCCGCGTTTGAAGAAGTCGACGAGTGGAGAACGGAGTCCGGGATCCATGGATTTGCTTCAGGGCTGAAGGGAGACAGATGCTCGCACCACCGCGGTGACGCATCATGAACGCTGGGGTGCCGCTACTTTAGACAGGCGCGGGTCAGGTGTCAAACGGCGATCGAAGGCCGGTGACAACCGCCGCCATGTCAGCGGCCCGGCTGAAGACGCCTATTCCTGCAATCCCCGCGGCGCCAGTCCGCGCGACTGCCGCAGCACGTTCGATCGTCATCCCGCCTATCGCCAGCACCGGCAGTCGCACGCGTTCGCAGACCCGCGCCAACGCGTCGAGACCGGCAGCGACGTGGCCCTCGGGTTTGCTGTCGGACGCGAACACCGTTCCGAACAGTAAGTAGTCGCATCCGCCCTCGGCCTCGACGTCGGCGGCTTCCTGTTCGGAATGGATCGATCGGCCGACCAGGAATCCTGGAGGAGCGAGGCTCCTCACGCGCGCGGCGCCGAATGAGTTGGCGCGCAGATGCACGCCATCAGCACCCGCGGAGCAGGCGACGTCGAGCCGGTCGTTGACGAGCAGTCGCGCGCCGGTCCCCGCAAGCACGCGCAGCGCGGCCCTGGTCAGGTCGAACAATCGTCGATCGTCGAGGTGTCGTTCGCGTATCTGGATGAGGTCGACACCCGCACGCGCGGCGGAGCCGATGGTCCCGACGAGCACCGCCTCGCTCGGCGCGCTGCCGTCCGTGATCATGCAGAGCGCCGGTCGGCGCCCAAAGGGACCGCTAGACTTCGGCATTCCGTTCGGGCCGCGGCTCGGGCCCGCGGCTCGATCGGAAGAGCCCGGCCAGCTCGGCAAACCCCGCCAGGGCGGTGATCGCCCCGATGCCCGACACCGCACCGCGAACGAACGGATTCGCCGCGAGCTGCTGCAGCACCGGCACCGCGTCCGCGAAGAAGTTGCGCTGCCAGAAGGCGGACCAGGGTGCGACGACGAGCACGAGCCCCGCTTCTATGAAGTAGGCGGCAAACAGCAGGCGCGTGAGGAAGGTGATATCAGCCTCCTGCCTGCACGCGCGCAAGGCGCCCGGCGCGTTCCGCTGCGTCGCGGTACTGTCCGGCCTCAGCCTCGAGTTCGAGGAAGACAGCCAGCGCCCGAGTGACCTCGCCAGCCGCTTCCAGCGTGACGGCGAGATCGTACAGCAGCGCGCGACGTTCCTCGGCTGCAGGCGGAGCAGCTTCGGCGGCGCGCGTCAGCCACTCGACGGCCTGAGGAAGATCCCCGCCGTCCTTGTACATCCTGCCGAGAATCGCCCCCGCCTCGAATCGCTGGACCGGCGACGCGGCAGCAGTCGTCAACGCCGCCATCGCCTCGGCGGTCATGCCCATTTCGAGATACGTCCGCGCCAGCTTCATGTGCTGGGCCGATTGATCTCCAGCACCACGCCGGGCCGCGTCATTTCGGATATCCGTGAACGCGTCGTCGAGGCTTTCCTGCGGAGCCTTGGTCGGCTCTGCCTCCGGCGCCGACACGTCGTCCGCGTCGAGGTCACCGAGCATGCCGGTGAGATCGATATCGGCCGATTCACCCGCCGAACCCCTGGCGGCTTTCGCAGGAGCAGCGGGCTGCGCGCACCGCAGCCGTTGGCACCTCTGACGCTCCACTCGCGACGACGGGTGGCGCCTCGACTACGGCCGTCGGAACAACCGAATCAACCACAAGCAGGCCCGAGAAATGATCCGTCGCCGTGAACGGAGTCTCGCCGTTCAGCCGCTGCGCAATCACCATGTCGGGCTCGGGCACCCGCAGCATCACGAGCGCTCGTCTGAAGCGCTCGATGTGTGCAGCCTCCCACGGCTCTCGCGCGACGAGGTCCTCTGCGATCACCCGCGCCTCGGCAGGCTGAGAGGTGGCCAGATACGCATCGGTGAGCCGGGCCTGGGTATCGTACATGGCCGTCTCGAGGCCACCATCGACGCAGACCTCGACCAGCTTCAGCAGCGCCGGGATGTGCGCCGGGACGCGTTCGATGAACGCCTGCAGCAAGGCCGCGGCCGGTTCGAATTCCGACGCCGCGATGGCGGCGTCGACCGCCACATCGATACAGACGAACGCCGCATCCGGCTCCGATTCGCACAGCGTCCAGCCGAGCGCGACCACTTCGTCGCGGCGTCCTGCATCGAGGGCGAGGATTTTCTGAAGTACCTGGCGCGCCGCGGCAGGATCGCCGCCCCGGAGCTCCACACCCGCAAGCGCCATTAGCAGCGCAGGGTCGTCGCCGGCCGTCGCGCTATCGAGATATCCGCGGGCGGCCTCGGCATCACCGGCGCTCAGTGCCGCATTCGCGAGCACCGCGCGGCCCTCGACGTCGGCGGGATTGAGGCGCACAGCCTCACGCAGCGCGTCCGTCGCCTCCGCCTCGCGGCCCTTTTCGACCAGGTCGGCATGAAGCTCTCGAAACCGGGCTGCGGCTCCGGCGGCGTCGCCCGACTCGGCAAGGACGCGAGCGGCCGCGGTCCGGGCGGCGACGTCGGACGGGTCGATCGACCCGAGGAGGACGACGATCTCGCCGGCGCCGCGCACGTCGCCACGGGTGCGGCGCCGCGATGCCACGACGCCGTAGTAAGTCTTTGCGTCTTTCAGCAGCCCCAATCGCGCCGAGATGTCGGCGAGCTGCATCTGCGCTGACTCCTCGTCCGGAACGAGTTTCAGGATTTTCTTGTAGAGGGCCGCGGCCTTCGGGTAGAAACCGTCCTGGAAGAAATGATCGGCGATGCGCGCGTACTGCGCGACCGCCTTGTCCGGCTGGTTCGCGCGGGCGTAGAGATCGCCGAGCGTATTGGCGGTGTTCCAGTCACGCGGCTGGTCCTCCACCACCCGGAGGTACTCCGCGATGGCGTTGTCGACGCGGCCCTGCCGAAGCAGTTTCTCCGCCTTCTTCAGCGTGTCTTCACGATCGAGGGCCACGAAGGTCTCCCGGTGACGTGGGTTCGCTGGGGGGCCCATCCATCGTATCAAAGAGGGTCTGGGGGCGGAACGATCGCCGATGGACGTCGGAGTAGCCGAATCGCGAGACCGCGTCCAGGTGGTCACGAGTGGCGTATCCCTTGTGTCGGTCGAAACCGTAGCGTGGATCGGTCGCGTGCAGTTCCAGCATCATCCGGTCGCGCGTGACCTTGGCCACGATTGAGGCCGCGGCAATCGCCGTGCACGAGGCATCCCCGTGAATCACGGCGCGCTGGGCCATCGGCAGGTCGGGCACGCGGAACGCATCGACCAGAACGAAATCGGGAAGCGGAGCGAGCTGGAGGATCGCCCGCTGCATGGCTCGAAGCGAGGCCTGGTGGATATTGACGGCGTCGATCTCCCGGGAGTCGGCACCGGCGACACCCCACGCCACCGCGGCGCGCGTGATTTTCGTGTACAGCTTCGCCCGCTCGAGTGCCGTCACCGTCTTCGAATCGCAGATCCTGGGGATATAGCGGTCGGGATGGAGGATGACGGCCGCGGCGATGACGGGCCCGGCAAGACAGCCGCGACCGACCTCGTCCACGCCGGCGACCAGGTTGAAGCCCAGTCGCCGGATGGTGTTCTCGAGAGTTCTGAACGCCCGCACCTTCACCACGAGGGGAGGCCCGACGCTACGCGGTGGACTTCTTCTGCGTTACGTCCTTCATGCGCGCGGCCTTGCCCTTCAACTCGCGAAGGAAATACAGCTTGGCGCGGCGCACACGGGCCGTGCGGACGACGTCGATCTTGTCGATGACCGGTGAGTGCAGCGGGAAAATGCGTTCCACGCCCTGCCCGAACGACACCTTGCGCACCGTGAAGGTCGCGCGCGCGCCGCCACGATGCATCCCGATCACCATGCCCTCGAAGACCTGGATTCGTTCCTTGTCGCCCTCGCGAACCTTGACATGGACCTTGACGGTATCGCCTGGCTTGATCGCCGGGCGCTGGACCATGTTGCCGCGCTCGACGTTCTCAACCGCATTCATCACAACGCTCCTTCTGATTTCGGCGGGTCCACCCACCGTCGCCCTGACGCGCCGGGCTGCACCCGCGTCACGGCCGTCAGTCGCTTTCGCGTCCTTCGGGCCGCACTCTTGCCTGCAATTCCTTCAACAGCGCCGCGTCCTCGGCATCGAGCGCAAGGCCCGCCAGCAGGTCTGGGCGCCGCTCGAGCGTGCGCGCGAGCGCTTCCCGCCGCCGCCACCGCTCGATATCACGATGGTTCCCCGACAGCAGCACCGGGGGAACGCCGATACCCTCGTAGTCCGCCGGGCGCGTGTATTGCGGATAATCGAGCAACCCGCGTGAAAACGAATCCCCCGCCACCGACTGTTCGTCGCCAACGACGCCCGGTACCAGCCTCGCGACCGCGTCGACGATCACCAGCGCCGGAAGCTCACCGCCCGATACGACGTAGTCGCCAATCGACACCGCTTCGGTCGCCAGGTGCGTACGCACGCGTTCGTCGACCCCTTCGTACCGTCCGCACAGCACGACCAGGTGATCGACCGCGGCGAGCCGGCGTGCAGTCTCCTGCGTGAACCGATCTCCATCGGGCGACGTGAGCAGCACGACTGACGGCGTTCCCCGCTTCGCCCTGATGTGCGCGACGGCCCTGAACAGCGGTTCGGCCTTCAGCACCATCCCGGGTCCGCCGCCGAACGGCATGTCGTCGACGACCCGGTGCCGGTCGTGCGTATGCTCGCGAAGGTCGTGCACCCGGACGTCGAGCACTCCCCGATCGATGGCGCGGCCGACGATGCCTGCACGTAGCGGCTCCGAGACCATCTTCGGGAAGATGGTGACGATGTCTATCTTCACCCTCGGTCCCGTGTCCTCGCTGCCGCGCCGCACGTGTCGACGCGCCGGTCACGATCGATAGAGATCGATCAAACCCTCGGGCGGCTGCACCACGATTCGCCGCGCCGCCATGTCGACCTCGAGGCAGATGCCGTCAACCAGCGGCAGCATCACGTCGCCGTCGATGACCAGGTAGCTCCGATCGATCGTCCCCTCGACGGCGGTGACGCGACCGACCAGGCCGTCTGCGGTATCGCGAACTTCACACCCGATCAGATCGTGCCGGTAATACGTCCGCTCCGGCAGCGGCGCCAGCGACTGCTGCGGCAGCCAGACGTCCAAACCCGCAAGCCGCTCCGCATCGTCCATCGACTCGACGCCCGCAAACGTGAGAATCGGGCGTCCCTGGTGGAACCTGACCTCCTCGATTCGCCGCTCAACCGGCTGTTCCGCGGGGCCGACCAGCAGCACCTGCCCGGACTTGAACCGCTCCTCGGGAAAGTCCGTCTCCGGGTTCACCACCACCTGTCCGCGGATCCCGTGCGGACGCGCCACCCGGCCGACGAGAACGAGATCGTCCAAGTTCATGATCATCCACCGCCACTCCACCCGCACGTCCAGGTCGAACGTGCGACGTGCAACGACTAGGCGCGCGATGGTCCCTGTTCGTCCCTGAACTCCAGCGTGACCTTCGCACCCTCGAGGTCCGCAGCAGTCGCGACCAGCGTTCGCAGCGCAGCGGCGGTGCGACCCTGGCGTCCGATGACCCGCCCCAGGTCCCCGGGCGCCATGAACAGCTCGATCAGCGTCTGCCCTTTGTGCTCGCGCTCCGACACCCGAACCGCCTGGGGCCGGTCGGCAAGCGTCCGGGCGACGACTTCGACGACGTCGCGCGAACGGCTCACGACGCGGGCTGTTCCACCGGCGCCACGACTTCCGCCGGCGGCATGCGCGCGACCAGCGTGCGCACGGTATCGGACGGCGACGCGCCCAGTTTCAACCAGTGCTCCAGCCGCTCGCGCTTGATGTCGAGCGTCTCGGGCTTCGTGCGTGGATTGTAGTGGCCGAGCACCTCGACGAAGCTGCTGTCGCGGGCCGTGCGCGAGTCAGTCACCACCACCCGGAAAAACGGCCGCTTCTTCGAACCCGTGCGCCTCAAACGAATTGCTAACATGCACTCCTCAGTTCCCAGTAGCCAGTTCCCAGTAGCCAGATGCCAATTCCGTTTTACTGGAAACTGGACACTGGAGACTGTCAACTGGAAATGTCGCGTCCTACCGCCCCATCAGCCCCTTCATCATTCCGAGGCCGCCCTTTTTCTTGCCCGCCATCGCCGCCGCCATGCCGCCCATCTGCTTCAGCATCTTCTTCATCTGGACGAACTGCTTCAGCAGGCGGTTGATCTCCTCGACCGAGGTCCCGCTGCCCTTCGCGATCCGCTTGCGCCGGCTGCCGCTGATCAACTGGTGATTCTGCCGCTCGTGCGGCGTCATGGAGTTGATGATGGCCTCGACCCGGTCCAGCTGCTTGTCGTCGATCTTCTCGCGGTTCGCCGCCAGTTCCTTGATGTTGCCCATGCCCGGCAGCATGCCGAGAATCTGCTCGAGCGGCCCCATCTTCTTGATCGTCCGCAGCTGGTCGCGAAAATCCTCCAGCGTGAACTCGTCGAGCCGCAGCTTGCGTTCGAGCTTTTCCGCGTCCTCGACCGAGACGGCCTCCTCGGCCTTCTCGATGAGCGACAGCACGTCGCCCATGCCGAGCACGCGCGAGACGACGCGGTCAGGATGGAACGGCTCGAGATCCTGGAGCCGCTCTCCGCTGCCGACGAACGCGATCGGCACCCCGACGACGCCGACGACCGACAGCGCCGCGCCGCCGCGGGCGTCGCCGTCCATCTTCGACAGGACGACGCCGCTAATCCCGATCCGGCGGTTGAACTCGCCGGCGCTCTTGATCGCGTCCTGGCCAGTCATCGCATCGGCCACGTACAAACGATCGGTCGGATTCACTGCCGCGCCGATGGCCTGCAGCTCCTCCATCAACTCGTCGTCGATATGGAGCCGGCCGGCGGTGTCGACGATCAGCGTGTCGAAGCCGCTGTTGCGCGCCTCGGTCATCGCGCCACTCGCGCGACGCACCGGATCGAGGTCGCCAGCGGGATCGTGAACCCGCACACCCGCCTGCTTGGCGACGACATTCAACTGCTCGATTGCGGCCGGACGCCGGACGTCGGTTGAAACGAGCAGCGGATGCTTCCCCTGCTTCGTCAACCAGCGCCCGAGCTTCCCCGCGGTCGTCGTCTTGCCCGAACCCTGGAGCCCAAGCAGGAGCACCACGCGCGGATGCGCCGACGATGGCGGCAGTCCGCCGGTCGTCTCGCCGAAGAGCGCCAGCATCTCGTCGCGAACGATGCGCACGACCTGCTGATCGGGCGTGAGGCTCTTCAACACCTCCTGGTCGACAGCCCGATCGCGGACGCGGTCGATGAAGGCCTTCACGACCTTGAAGTTGACGTCTGCCTCGAGCAGCGCCATCCGAATCTCGCGCAGCGCCGCTTCGACCGTCGCTTCGGTGAGGCGAACCTCACCGCGCAGGGAGCGGAACACGCCCTGGAGGCGATCGCTGAGGGATTCAAACATGGTCTTGAAGCCGGTGCGGCGGAGCTACCACGGTCGCCGCGCGCCTTGAGACCCTAAGAGCTTCAGGCGCAAACGTTTATCGTAGCGGAACGGGCACGGATGTGTCAAACGGAGGTGAGCTTGTGGCCGAGCTTGTCCTTCTTGGTTTTGAGGTAACGCCGGGTGGTTTCCGAGGGCTCGATCTCGAGCGGCAGCCACTCCACCACCGACAACTGATACCCCTCTATTCCCACCAGCTTGCGGGGATTGTTCGAGAGGAGGCGCATGCTGCGGACGCCGAGATCCTTCAGGATCTGGACCCCGATTCCGTAGTCGCGCTGGTCGGCCTTGAACCCGAGCCGCTCGTTTGCCTCGACCGTGTCCAGCCCCTGATCCTGCAGTTCGTAGGCGCGGATCTTGTTCGCCATCCCGATTCCGCGACCCTCCTGGTTGAGGTACAGGAGCACACCGCGACCTTCGAGCGCGATGCGTTCGAGCGCCGCGTCGAGCTGGGGACCACAGTCGCAGCGCGCCGAATGAAACACGTCGCCGGTCAGGCAGCGGGAATGGACGCGGACCAGAACATCGCGGCCATCGCCGATCTCGCCCCTCACGAGCGCGACATGAGTTTCCTTGTCGATCTCACTCTCGTAGGCAAAGACCCGGAAGTCGCCGTTGACCGTGGGGAGGTCGGCCGACGCCACCCTGCGGACGAGCGCCTCGGTCCGCATGCGGTACTGGATGAGATCCGCGACCGTGATCATCAGCAGCTTGTGCCGCCGGGCAAACTTCGCGAGTTCGGGCACGCGCGCCATCGTCCCGTCCTCGTTCATGATTTCGCAGATGACGCCGGCCGGGTAGAGGCCGGCGATACGCGCGAGATCGACCGCCGCTTCCGTCTGCCCGGCGCGCACGAGGACGCCGCCGTTCCGTGCCTTCAACGGGAACATGTGACCGGGACGCGCCAGGTCGGACGGCCGGGTCCTCGGGTCGATCGCCGCAAGCACGGTCGCGGCGCGGTCGCCCGCCGAAATGCCCGTGCTCGTCACCCCCTTCGCTTCGATCGGCACGCAGAACGCGGTCTCGAAACGAGCGGTGTTCTGGGTGACCATCTGCGGCAGGTCCAACTCGGCCAGGCGGTCTTCGGTCATCGGCATGCAGATCAAGCCGCGGCCGTACTTCGCCATGAAGTTGATCGCCTCGGGCGTGACCTTGTCCGCCGCAATGGTCAGATCCCCTTCATTCTCCCGATCCTCGTCGTCGGTGACGATGATCATCTCCCCGTTGCGGATCGCCTTGATCGCGTCCTCGATCGGTGCGAACGGTGACTTCTTCCGCCGAGTGGTTTGTTTTGCCATCGTTGCCGTCCCGCAGTTCAGTGGGTCGTCCGCTGCTTTGGCGTCATGCCGGCCAGTTCCGCGACGCGCACCACGTACTTGCCGAGGATGTCGACCTCGATATTGACGATGTCGCCTTTGCTGGCGTGTTTCAGCGTGGTGTGCTCCCACGTATACGGAATGATCTGCACATCGAGGCGGCGCTCGTCGACGCCCGCAACCGTCAAACTGATGCCGTCGATCGTGATCGAACCCTTCCTGACGATGTACGGCGCCAGGAGCGGAGGAAATTCGACGGTGATCCAGAAGGACTCGCCCGCGGGCCTGATGTCCTCAATCGTGCCGGTCGCATCCACGTGTCCCTGGACGAAATGCCCGCCCAGCCGGGCATCGGCGCGCAAGGGCCGTTCGAGATTCACCACGGAACCCGGGCGCAAGCGCGCCCAGAGCACTCACCCGCGCCGTTTCGGGGGAAATGTCCGCGTGAATGCCGTCCTGGCCGGCAGCGACGACGGTGAGGCACACGCCATTCACCGCCAGGCTGTCACCCGGAGCTGAGTTCCCCGGCGATGGCCGTCGTCAATCTGATGCGGTAGCCATCCGGGGTCGGCTCGACTTCGGCCACCTCGCCCGTCGCTTCAATCAACCCGGTGAACATAACCCTCTGTCAGAGTATCGGCGCCAATCCTGGTGGTGACCACGCCACGGAGCCCCGCGCCGGATGCGACGACCGGGAGCCACTCGACGCCGCCTTCCCCGAGGTGATGTGGCGTTCTGAACATTTGGACGCGGTCGACCAACCCGGAGTCCCAAAAGGCCTGATGGAGCAGTGCCCCGCCCTCAACCGTGAGCGAACAGACGCCGCGTGCGGCCAGCCGCTCCAGAGCGGCGCGCAGCATCTCGCCCCGATGTGCAGTCTGCACCGGAGAGTCAGCGGTCACGAGTGCGATCTCGGCGCCGCTGGCCGCCAGACTTGCAAGCCGGTCGGGAGCCGCAGCCGCCGCTGCCGGGGTACTCATGATTATCACTGGCCCTGCGCCGAGCGTCGAGAACAGTTTGGCCGAGGACGGTGTGCGAAGCCGGGTGTCGAAAACGACGCGGGTCAGCGGCCGGTACCGGTAAGCGCCCCGCGCAGTCAGGAGCGGATCGTCAGCAAGAATGGTCCCCGACCCGACGGCAATCGCGTCCATCTCCGCCCGCTCGCGGTGAATCAGCCGATCGGCGGCCGGCCCGGTCAAGCGCGTCCGAACCCCGGCACGCCTCGCTGATCTTTCCGTCGCGGCTGAGCGCGACCTTGATGGTCACGTAGCGGGCGACACTCTCGCATGACGCTGAAGAAGGGCCGATTGAGGGTCCGCGCCTCCTCGACCCGCACGCCGGTCGTCACACGGATGCCGCGTTCGCGGAGGATGGTGACGCCGCGGCCGCTGACCAGCGGATTTGGATCCTCGACCGCGATCACCGCACGGACGATGCCGGCATTCGCGACTCTCGGCGCACACGGCGGGGTTCGGCCGGTATGGGAACACGGCTCGAGCGTGCAGTACAGCGTCGCGCCGCGGGCGCGGCTGCCGGCTTCCGCAAGCGCATCGACCTCCGCATGCGGACCACCCGCCACTTCATGGCTGCCCGACCCGACCACGACACCCTCCGCGTCCACGATGACGGCGCCAACCATCGGATTCGGGCTGGTGCGCCCTCGACCGCGCTCTGCGACAGCCAGCGCCCGAGCCATGTAGAAGTCGTCGCTGCGCACGGTTCACCACTTTTGCTCGAACAGCGCATCGACATATTCGTCAGGCGAGAACGGCACCAGGTCGTCGATCGCCTCGCCAACGCCCACGTACCGAATCGGCAACTTCAGGTCGTGGGCGATGGCTACGGCGATGCCTCCCTTGGCCGTGCCATCCAGCTTCGTGAGGACGATGCCGTTCACGCCCGCGACGGTCATGAACTCGCGTGCCTGCGCGAGCCCGTTCTGCCCCACCGTCGCATCGAGGACCAGGAGCACTTCATGCGGCGCACCCTCGATCTCGCGCGCCGCAATACGGCGAATCTTGTCGAGCTCTGTCATCAGGTTGACGCGGGTATGCAGTCGGCCCGCGGTGTCGACCAGCAGCACGTCACGGTGCTTCGCCTTCGCCGAGGCAATGGCATCGAACACGACAGCCGCCGGATCCGACCCGGTCCGCGCACGAATGATGTCGACGCCCGCGCGCGTCGCCCAGATCTCGAGCTGCTCGACGGCGGCGGCGCGAAACGTATCCGCGGCACAAATGAGCGGCGATTTGCCCGACTCTTTGATCAGACGCGCCAGCTTGCCGACGGTTGTCGTTTTGCCCGTGCCATTGACGCCGACGATCATGATCACGTGCGGTCGTGCGCCGTTCACGATCGGCGGATTGGCGGCGCGGAGAATCGCGCGGATCTCGTCCTTGACGAGCGCACGGAGCGACTCGTTGCGGCCGCGTCGGGCATGGACGGCCTTGACGATTTGCTCGGTCGCGGCCACGCCGACATCGGCCGAGATCAACGCTTCTTCGAGTGCTTCCTCGGTCTCGACGTCAACAGGCTGCCCGCGGCGTGCCGGCTCATCCGCACGCTGCACGACCTCGTCGAACCGTTGCCGTGTTCGCGTGAGCGACTCTTTGATCTTGTCAAAAAAACCCATTCACCAGTCTCAGTTCCCAGTTCCCAGTTTTCAGTAGCCAGTCGGCGTTGCCAGTGCAGGGCTTCCTCCCGCGCGAGGTCTGGCGAATCCCGAGTCCCGGATCCCGAGTCCCGAATCCCAGTCCCAATCCCAAATCCCTCGCGAAGCGAACGCTACGCTTCGAGCTCGGCGCGCTGAGGGCGTCCCATAAGCGACTCGACGGCGTCTCGCGGGGAACATCGGCCCTCGAGAACAGCCGCCATCTGGGCGGTGATCGGGAGCTCGATCCCGTGCTTCGCGCCGAGTTCAAGCGCAGCGCCGGTCGTGCGCACACCTTCGGCGACCATGTGAAGGTTGCTGAGCACCTCGTCCAGGCTGCGGCCGCGGCCAAGCTCGATACCGACACGACGATTGCGACTGAGGTCGCCCGTGCACGTCAGCACGAGATCGCCAAGACCACTGAGGCCCGCCAGCGTGTCGCGCCGCCCGCCCTCCGCGCACGCGAGCCGGGAGATTTCGACGAGGCCCCGCGTGATGAGCGCCGCCATCGCGTTGTGGCCGAGACCGAGGCCCTCGACCGCGCCTGCGGCGATCGCAATCACATTCTTGAGCGCACCGCCGATTTCAACCCCGGGGACGTCGTCACTCACATACAGGCGCAAGCCCGGCCCACGGAACTGCTCCTGGACCCTTGCCGCGGCCGCGGCATCACGGGATGCGGCGAGCACCGCGGCGGGCAGGCCGCGGGCAACCTCGGAGGCGAAGCTCGGTCCCGAGAGCACGACCACGGGTAAGCGGCCGCCGGTCTCTTCCTCAATCACCTGGGACATTCGTCTGAAGGTGCCCGCCTCGAGTCCTTTCGTGGCACTGACGACGACCGAGTCGCGGCTCAGAAGAGGTGCAGCGGCTCGAAGCACGTCGCGCAGGCCGTGCGACGGAACCGCGGCGACCACGAATGCGGCGCCGGTCAGCGCCTCACGCATGGACGACTCGGGCACGGCACCCGGCGGAAGCAGGACTCCGGGCAGATACGACGGCGTTGGAGCGCGTTCGTAACATCTCGTCGACGAGTTGTGCGTCCCTGCCCCACAACCGAACTGCGCGACCGCTGCGAGCGAGATGGACCGCGAGCGCCGTGCCCCAGCTGCCCGAACCCAGTACCGCGATTGGACTCATGGCCTCGCTCCCATTCGCCGCTCGGTCCCGGCGAGCAGCCGGCGCAGGTTGGCCCGATGACGAAACAGGATCAGGATGCCAGTGCCACCAGCGGCCAGCACCACTGTGAGGGGTGCGCCCGACAGCCACGCCACCGGCGGCAGTGCGACAGTCGCAGCGACGGAGCCGAGTGAGACATAGCGTGTCAACCAGACGGTCACGAGGAAGAGAAAGCCGGCGATCGCTGTTGCGACAGGCGCGAGCACGCTGAACACGCCAGCGGCGACCGCAACCCCCTTACCGCCGTGAAATCGCAGCCAGACGGGATAGATGTGTCCGACGATGGCTGCGGCTCCGGTGAGGGCCACAAGGGTCGCGCCGCCTGCGATCGCGTGCGCGAGGAGGACAGCCGCAGCCCCCTTGGCGACGTCGAGCATCAGGACGACCACTCCGCGGCCTGTACCCGTGGTACGCAGCACGTTCGCAGCCCCGACGTTCCCACTACCGGCGAGACGGACGTCGACGCCCGCCTTCCGGGCCAGCAGGAACGCGAATGGGACCGAGCCCGCGAGGTAGCCGATGAGGACAGAAAACATCAGGTGTCACTGCAATGGTACTCGCACCAGCGGTTCGTAAGCGGCCCCGCGCGGCGAAAGCCGGCTGCGGAAAAGCGTGACCGCCTCAATCCGGCACTCGCCCGCCTCTGCCGGGACGACGCTCCACTGTGGTCGGATATCGCGAGAGCTGACGCCGGCGCGAGCGGACTTGACTCGCCCGATAGTCAGATGGGCTGAGAACGGGCGACGCTCGGCGGCAAACCCAAGCGGCTGAAACCGCGCTGCGATCTCGCCGTGGATGTTCGCGATCGAATCAGTCCCGTCACGCACGCCAAGCCAGACCACGCGTGGAATGCCGGACGACGGGAATGCGCCAAGCCCACCCAGGCCGAGACTGAATGAAGGAAATGGAAAACGCCTTGTCGAGAGCGGCCAACACTGCGGCAGCGCGAGTCTCGGCCACCTCGCCGAGGAACCACAGTGTGAGGTGCAGGTTTTCGGGAGGAACCCAGCGAACCACCAGCCAGTCTGACAACACTTGCGCCGCTGCGTCGGCGATCGCGGCTGCCCTGCCTCGGACCGCCTCGTCGATCTCCAACCCAACGAAAAGGCGCATTCATTTAAAACGGAAACGCGACGAGTTTCAGGGTTTTATGGTTATACGGGTTATAAGGGTTATAGGGGGTTATAAGGGTTCTACGGTCAGGTTTTACGTTTTACGTTTCCAGATCAGGTTCCTGGTTTTACGTTTTCAGGTACCAATCCACGGTTCGCGGCGTTACCGAACTGAACCTAAAACGCAAAACCTGAAAACCTGACAAAACCTGAAACCTACAACCCGACCCTAGAACCCCTATAACCCCTAAAACCCTATAACCCTACTGGCGATCAGCGCCCTTCGAACCATATCGAGCGCAGCCTGAGACGCCTGGAACTTGACCTGCGGCCGACCACCGAAAAACGAGAACAGACGCACCCGGGGCGGCATCCCGGAGCCGGTCAGGGCAATCGCGACAGTGCCCACCGGCTTCTCCGGTGATCCCCCGCCAGGGCCGGCGATGCCGGTGACACCAAGTGACACGCTTGCGCCGGTTCGGGCCCGGATGCCGTCCGCGAGGGCCACGGCAACGGCCTCGCTGACGGCGCCGTGTGCCGCGATTAATTCTGGCGACACCTGGGCCAGTTCCGTCTTCGCTTCGTTGCTATACGCAATCGCGCCACCGAGAACGTACCGCGAACTGCCGGGCACGTCCGTGAGCCGCGACATGATGAGCCCGCCGGTACACGACTCGGCGGTCGAGATGGTCAGTGCACGCTCGGAGAGCATGGCGCCGACGACTTCCTCCATCGATCGCCCGTCCGTGCTGAAGACGTCGTCGCCGAGCGCCGCTGCGAGTGCCTCGCGGGCCGCACGCACGCGCGCCGCGCCCGCTCCCGGATCGCGGGCCCGATGCGTCAGGTGCAGTTCGACCTGACCGGGCATCGCCAGGATCGTTGTCTCGATCGGCGGCGATTCGGCGGCCCACCGCGAATAGAGCGGCTGTGCAATCTCCTCGACATGGGACTCGCCGCGGCCGGCGACGAACAGTACTTCCTTGAACAGCCGCTCTGCCCCGGCGCGCGCCAGCAGCGGTCCCTCGCACAGCCCATCGAACATGGGCTGCAGTTCGCGGGGAGGGCCGGGCAGCAGGACGACGACATGGCCCTGATGCTCGATGTAGAGACCGGGCGCGGTTCCGTTCGGATTGTCGAGCGACAGGGCGCCGGCGGGAACCAGTGCCTGACGACGGTTCACCTCGGGCATCCGCAGGCCGCGCCGCGCGAAGCGACTTGCGATCTGCGCCACGATGGCGGGATCCTCTCGCATCTCGAGCCCAAGTGAGGCGGAGACGACGTCGCGGGTCAGGTCGTCGTCGGTCGGTCCGAGACCACCCGTGAGCACCACGAGATCAGAGCGCGACAGCGCGGCAGCGAAGATGGCCGCGAGTCGCGTGCGCTCATCGCCGACGACGGATTTTGCCCGGAGCTCAATTCCGAGCGCAGCGAGGCGCCCGGCGAGGAACAGTGAATTGGTATCGATTCTGGTAGTGCCGAGCAGTTCGCTGCCGACGGCAATGATTTCAGCCGTCGCGAGCGGGGGCGCAGCGTTCACGCCAGCCATGCAGGCACCGCCCACAGCAGCAGGCGCAGCGACAAATTCCCGTACACGGCCGCCATCGCGTCGTCAGCCATCACCCCGAGTCCGCCATGGAGACGCTCGAAGCGTCCGGCCGGGTACGGCTTGATGACGTCGAAGATACGGAACAGAACGAAGCCCGCGAGCGCACCGCGCCAGCTGACCGGGATGAAGGCGAGCGTGATCAGCATGCCGACGACCTCGTCGATGACGATCGGGCCCGGATCGATCCCGCCGAAATATCGCTCGGCGATTGTTCCTGCCCAGACGCCGAGGACGAACAAGCCCGCGATGAGCGCGACCTCGAGAACCGTCGAGTGCGTCCACCAGACGAGCCCGTAGACCAGAAGCCCGGCCGCCGAGCCAACGGTTCCCGGCGCAATGGGAAAATATCCGGAATAGCCGGCGGTCGCCACGAAGACGGCGAATCGGGTCACGCTTTTACTACGCGCGTATCGGCGAGGCGATCGTGAACGGCGCGACGGTCGGAGTGGACGAGCGCCGGAACCAGGCCGAGTCCGGCAGGAATGACAGAGACCAGATATCCGGCTGCGCGCACGACCGAGTGGCCGAACGAAACCCGGTCGGAAGAACCCATCGGTACAACCCTGATGCCGGCTGCCATCTTCCCGAGAGTCTGCCCCCCGGCCGCAGTAAGGAGCACGAAGTAGCCGCCGACGAGGAGACCGAAGAATGCCGCGAGCGGCGGGAGCGGCAGCAGCCCGAGCTCGCTTCCGCGGAGCCCGCAGAGTTGCAGTGTGAAATACAGAACCCCGGCGCAGATTGCTCCCAGAATGCCGCCGTCGGTAACGCCCGCGAACAGCCGCCGGGCGAGTCCGGCGACATCGGAATCGACTTGACTGTCGGCGTGATCGGCAACCTCCCGCGGGTCCAACTCGGTCTTGGGAAGCCACGGGACGTGACGGATCGGCGCCACTTCCGGTTCGAGCGCATCGAGGTCGAATACCGGCTCCTCGGACTGCCCGCGAGGACCGCGCGGCAACGGACTGGATTTCCGAACCGACAGCGGCTGGCGTGGTACCGCGGGTGACGACACGAGCGGGGTATCGTCGTCGATCGGGCGATCCTTGAAGAGCGGAAGATCGAAGACGCTGGTGATTGGTCGCCGCACTTCGGCGGGCGCGGCGGGCTCATCGTCGTCTCGCGCCGTCTTACCGCGCTGAGAAGAAGTGGAGCGGACGGCTGATGGCTCGAGGGCGTCGAAGTCGCTGATCGGAAAATCGTCGAGAGGCCCGACCAGTTCGTTGCCTGTCTGAATGGGGAGATCGAGGGCGGGCGCATCGGCCGTGAGCGCGAACTCGTAGCCGCAGTTACGGCACCGATCGGTGCTGTCAAAACTGATGTAATGGCACTTCGGGCACCTCATCGACGCGGGCTGTCCTGCCCCGCAGGCGTGACGCCGAAGCCGGCCGCACGCCCGGCCGCAAGCAGCGCCGCCTGGATTTCCGCCCGGAGCCGTTCGGCATCGGCGCTGCGCTTGTCGCCCGGCCGGATCGCGTCGAGCGCCGACAGGGCGTCGCGGAGGTGACCGCGATTCCTTTGTACCTGAGCCCTGGCGAGCGAGACGTCAGCCGCCGAAGGGACGGGGACCGGTTCGTCGTTCAGACGCGTGGCTGCGCGTGCCGCGGGACTGCCGCCAAACGGCAGCCAGGACGAGCGAGGAAGCCCATACACGCTCACCAGGACAGCCACGATCGATGCGCCAGCGAGGGCGCCCCCGACCGTCCACGGAATCCATGGCCGCCCCGACGCATCGGCGTGCTCGAGGACCCCCGGGATTGACGGTACGACCGCGTCCGGACGCCGCTCCTGCTTCACGCCCGCGGCCGCCAGCCGGTCGAGTCGCGCGAGGAGCGCGATCGCTTCTTCGGTACCGGCGCCGTGTTCGACAGCGGCGATCAGCAGCCGGCGCGCGGTCTCGGACTCTCCGCGCTCGAATGCGTCAGCGCCGGTCTGGATCAGTTCCTCGCCCTCGCGCTGCCGCTCGGCCAGGGCACCGCGCGCGCGCTCGATGTAGGCGCGGGCGCGGGCATGCCCGCGGTCCAGAAAGAGCACTCGCGTCCAGACGTTGATGGCGAGATCGTAGTGACCGGCAAAGTAGTGATCGAGCCCGCCAAGAAGGAGCTCTTCGACGCGAGCCTCGCGCTCGTGTTCCGGCACCTGTCCCGGGGCGGTGTTTATTTCGGATCGCAGCGGATCGATCATCAGGTGGCTGGAACTCGGAAGTAAGCCGGCGACAGGCATGGCTGTCGCACGCAGCTGTTCGAGATTATGAGCCCAACTGCCTCCGCATACAAGCAGTTACGTGGGAAGATCACCGCCGTGTGCGGCATCCGAACCAGGCACGGAGCGATTCAAGGTGAATGGATCGATGACTCGCAACGCTGAGGTTGTGAACTACAAGAATCGCGAGGTATCCAGAGCTGAGATTGCCAGCGAGCCGGCGACGGACCGTGACGAGAAGCTGACCCGGGAGCTCTGCCGATGATTGAATCGATCCCGAACGTCAGCGAAGGGCGCCGCGCCGCCGTCGTGGAGCGGCTGGCAGACGCCGTCCGCACCTCCGGCGCGCGACTGCTCGATTACTCCGCCGACCCATCACACAACCGATCCGTGTTCACCCTCGCGGGTGACGCGCCCGCGGTTGCCGCCGCCATACTCGCCCTGTTTACCGAGGCGGTGGCTGCAATCGATTTACGGACGCACGCCGGTGAGCACCCGCGTATCGGCGCGGTTGATGTCGTGCCGTTCGTACCGCTCGCGGGGTCGACGATGGGCGAGTGTGCAGCGCTCGCAAGGCAGGTTGGGGCGACAGTGGGCAACCGCTTTGAAGTGCCGGTCTTTTTGTACGAGGAGGCCGCCGCACACTCGACCAGGCGACGCCTGGAAAAGATCAGGCGCGGAGGATTGGAAGGGCTGACCGGCCGGATGGCGTCAGGCACCTGGCTTCCCGACTTCGGGCCCCGAGCGCCCCATCCTTCGGCGGGTGCCGTCGTCATCGGCGCACGCCACCCGCTGATTGCGTACAACATCAACCTCGACACCGACCGCCTCGAGGTCGCCAGGGCAATCGCCGTCAGCATTCGCGAAAGCAGCGGCGGCTTCAAGTACGTCAAGGCCGCCGGGTTCAGGCTGGCGCATCGCGGGCTCGTCCAGGTATCGATGAACCTGACGAACTACGAGCACACGTCGATGTTCGATGTATTCGATGCGGTCAAGCGGGAAGCCGCGCGACACGGCGTGTCGGTGCTCGAGAGCGAGATCATCGGGCTCGTACCGGCGGCGGCGCTCGTCCAGTCGGGGAACGTGGATCTGCAGCTCGCGCGCTTCGGTCCCGATCAGATTCTCGAAAACCGCCTGCGCGATGCGCCGTGACTCACACCGCCTCTTCGTCGCCCTCGACCCGGCGGGCGGGCACGATGCCGAATGCGCGCATCTTCCTGTACAGGTTGCTCCGCTCGACGCCGAGGGCTTCCGCCGTCCGGGACATGTTGCCCTGCTGCGCCGCGAGGGCGCGCAGTATGTAGTCGCGCTCGAACCGTTCGCGGGCGTCGTGCAGCGACAGCGCGGGTGCCCCGGGGGTGATCGGCGACCGCCACCGTCGACGGATCCAGGAACGCCAGGTCGGCCATCGTAATCGTCTCGCCGGGCACCATGATCATCAGCCGCTCGACCATGTTGCGCAGCTCGCGGACATTGCCTGGCCACTGGTAACTGCGCAGGCCGGCGGCGGCGCCTGGATCGAGCCGTTTCGGGCGGCGCCCGTACTCGCGCGCGAGCTCCTCCATGAAGTGCGACGCGAGCAGCGGAATGTCCGAGTCGCGGTCGCGGAGCGGAGGCACGAAGATGGGAATGACGTTGAGCCGGAAATACAGATCCTCGCGGAACCGGCCGCCTCGAATCTCGCCCGGGAGGTCCTTGTTGGTGGCGGCAAGGATGCGGACGTCGACCTTCATCGATCCGGTGCCGCCGAGCGGCTCGACGACCTGCTCCTGCAATGCACGCAGAACCTTGGCCTGCGTCTTCAGGCTCATGTCCGCGATCTCGTCGAGGAACAGCGTGCCGCCGTCCGAGGCCTCGAACTTGCCACGGCGGTCGGCCACCGCGCCGGTGAATGCGCCCTTGACGTGCCCGAACAATTCGCTCTCGATCAGCTCCTCGGGAATCGCCGCGCAGTTCACCTCGATGAACGGTCCACCGCGACGGCGGCTCAATTGATGGATGCTGCGGGCGACGAGCTCCTTGCCGGTGCCGTTCTCGCCGAAGATCAGCACGCGTCCGTTCGTCGGCGCCGCCATCGCCACCTGCTCCCGGAGCTGCGCCATGACGTAGCTTTCGCCCACCATCGTGAGGCGCCGGTCGACGGTCGCCCTCAGCGCCCGGTTCTCGGCCTCGAGCCGCCGCTGCCGGACGGCGTTGCCGACGACGAGCACGGTCTTGTCGAGCGAGAGCGGCTTCTCGACGAAGTCGAATGCGCCCATCTTGATCGCGCGCACTGCGGATTCGATGTTCCCGTGACCCGAGATCATCACCACCGGGGCATCCACCCGCCGCTGGCGCAGTCGCGCCAGGGTCGCGAGGCCGTCCATCCCGGGCAGCCAGATGTCGAGGATGATCACGTCGAAGGGCGTTCGCGTCACCCGGTCGAGACACGCCTCGCCGCTGTCCACCGCCTCCACGCCATACCCCTCGTCACGCAGCACGCCGCCAAGCGCGCTGCGCACGCCGGCTTCGTCGTCGACGATGAGGACTGAGGGTTTCATGATTCGATCACTTGCCAGTAGCCAGTTCCCGGTCGCCAGTGCACGGTCGGTTCACAACTGGCTGAAACTGGAGACTGGGAACCGGCTTAGACCGGCAACTCAATCGTGAATACCGTACCTGACGGGACATTGTCGGTTGCCTCGATGCTGCCGCCGTGCTCGGCGATGATTCTGCGGACGATCGCGAGACCGAGACCGCTGCCCCGCTGCTTGGTCGAATAGTACGGCATGAACAGCTTGTCACGATCGGCGGCCGGGATACCCGGGCCATTGTCGGCAACCGTGATCCGCACCACGCCGTTGGCCCGGTCCTGCTGGGTCTCGATGACGATCGTAGCCGGCGAGGCGTCGGACGCCACCGCCATGCTGCCCCCCAGCGCCTCGACCGCATTGTCGATGAGATTGATGACGACGCGTCGAATCTGCTCCACGTCGACCCGGACCGGCGGAAGGTCGGGGGCGAGACGCCGCTCGATGTGAATCGCCTGGAACAGCCCGTTGTAGAGCGCCAGCGTGTCCGTCAGCACCGCGTTCAGGTCGGCCGGAGTCGCCCGCGGGGCGGGCATGCGCGCGAACTGGGCGAACTCGTCGACCAGCGCCTTGAGCGACTCGACTTCGCTGACGATTGTGGCGGTGCACTCGTCGACCAGCGCGCGCGCGGCCGCGGGTGCGGAGCCGAAGTGGCGCCGCATCCGCTCGGCCGACAGCTGTATGGGCGTGAGCGGGTTCTTGATCTCGTGAGCGAGCCGGCGCGCGACGTCGCGCCATGCGGCAACGCGCTGCGTCCGGATCAGTGGCGTGACGTCGTCGAACACCAGCACTGCCCCGGCAGGTGCGCCGTCCTCGCCCTGGAGCGGTGTGGCGGCCGCGGCGAGGTGGAGTTCTCTCCCCTCGCGCATGACCGCGACCTCCTGGACCGCCGATTCGTTCGACGGCCGGTGGACGCGCTGCAGCAGGCCGTCGAGCAGCCGGAGGTCCTCGCGCGCGAAGGCGTCGGCCGACGCGCTGCCGATCGCCGACGGATCGAGGTCGAGCAGGCGGAGCGCGGCGGTGTTGATGGTTTCAATCCGGCCGTCGGCGGCGACCGAGACCACACCAGTCGCAATGCGTTCGAGAACCGTCTCGATGTAGCGGCGCCGCTCATCGAGCTGCAGATTCTTGCGCTCGAGATCCACGCGGGAGCGTTCGAGCTTGCGCTGGCTGGCGGCGAGCTCGCCCGCCATCGTGTTGAATGCCTCCACCAGCGACCCGAATTCGTCGCGCGTCTCGAGCTCGATGCGGTGATCCAGGCGGCCGGCACCGATCTCCCTGGCGCCGGCGGCAAGGAGCTGCACCGGACGGGTGATCCGCTTCGCCAGGTACAGCCCGGTCCAGGTCGCGCTCACCAGGATCATGAGCGTCATCATCAGGAAGAGCGACAGGTAGACGCCCTCGAGTGGCCGGCGAACGACACGCAGCTGGCTGTAGTTCTCGTAGGCATCGGTGATCCGCCGGGCGTGCAGCGCGAGGTCGCCGCGAAGCGGATCGCTCGCGATGACGACGCCGACCGTGCGATTCGACGCGTCGCGGACAATCGCCCCGGCGCGGACGAGCTCGCCGCCGCCGTCGAGCGGCTCCACGGTCTGGCCGATCCGAACTCCCTGACGCCACCCTCGTCGCGAGCCTGTCGGCGAGTGCGCGCACGTGCCCGCGCGGCAGAGCCGGCGATTCCACGGCAACGAGGGGCTGCGCCCCGCCGCCCGAATCGACCCGGTAAACCTCGACGAGGCCAAGCCGGCCCTGCGTGACTTCCGGGGCAATGGTTCTGCGCACCGCGTCGACGTCCCCCGCCAGGACCGCGGCCGCCGGGACGTTGCGCGCAATCCGCGCCGCGTGCGCCCCGACAACGCCTTCGTGCTCGCGGTAATAGTCGCCGCCGATTTCCACCGCCGATCGCAGCACGTCATCGACCGGCTGACTGAACCACAGCTGCGTGCTGCTGCGAATCAGTTCGCCGCCGACGAGCAGGACGAGAACCGACGGGATGATCGTCAACCCGAGCAGGGCCATCACCAGCTTTGCGCGGAAGCGCGAGAACGGCAGCCCGCGGCGGCGCTCGACAAAGAGCTTGACGATGTTCCGGGCGAGGAAGAAGACCAGCGCCAGGACCATCGTCAGGTCCGCGGCTGAGAGCGCGTAGAGCACGACTTCGCTGAGGAAGTCGGGATTCAGCCCCGGCGAGTGGTCGGCAAACCACACCATCGCGGCGAGCGCGCCGAAGAGCAGGACGATCCCGAGCAGGATCAGGCGGGGGTTGTCGCGAAACGGACGGCGTTCGGGTGGGGGCGGAGCGGCGGATCGGGCCGGAAGCGTGGGGCGGCGGGCATCGCGCACGGTGCTCATCGCGCGGTGCTCCCCGTCAACTCTTCGTTTTCTGCAGTTCGTCGACTTCGCGCTTGAACTGCCCGACGTCGCGGAACTGGCGGTAGACCGAGGCAAATCGGACGTACGCGATCTGGTCCAGCTGTTTGAGCTCCTGCATGAGGCGGGCGCCGATCTCCTCGGTGGTCATCTCGCGTTCGGGCCGTTCCTGCAATTCCGCTTCGATCCGGTCGGCAATCGCCTCGAGCTGCTGGATGCTGACCGGGCGCTTCTCCGAAGCCGTGAGCAGGCCGGCAATCATCTTCTGCCGCTGGAAGGCTTCGCGATTGCCGTCCTTCTTGACGACACGGTACTCGATGTCCTCGATGCGCTCGCGGCTGGTGAAGCGCTTGCCACAACCGAGGCACTGGCGCCGGCGGCGGATCACATCACCTTCTTTGCTTTCACGGGAGTCCACGACCTTGTCTCCCATGTTGCCGCAGTACGGGCACTTCATGGCGCGCTCTTCTCCAGCCCGGCGGGGGGCGTCAAGCCGGCCGTGTCGCCGCGCTCGGGATGCCCGGCGGCCTCTTCAGCCATGCGCCGGGCGCCCGTGAGGGTCAGCCCTTCACGCATCATGAACACGATCCCGAGGAGCGTCACCGGCACGAACGAAATCGCGTGCAGCACGATCGCGGCGCCGGTCGCACGATCGACGTCGGCGCCGAAAAACGTCGTGACCGCGAACTGGTAGGCGAGGTGAAAGCCGCCAATCGCGCCGGGCGTCGGCGCCGCCACGCCGACCACGAGAATCGTCATCACGAGGAACGAAGCCGGGTATGGAAACGTAATGTGAAATGCCCGGGACGTCAGCCAGATTCCCGCGGCGATCGACATCCACATCGGAAAGGACAGGGCCAGCGTGGTGATGAGGCGCACCGGATCGCGCATCACCGCGAGGCCCTGGGCGAAGGTTTCGACGAGGCCCGCGACCAGCCTGGCGAGGCGGGCCGGCAGCACCCGTTCGACGCGCAAGGCCGCCCGGCCCAGGCGCTCAGGGTGGCCGGCAAGGGCAAAGAGCACACCGAGGCCGCCGAGCGCCGCGGCAGCCGCCAGTGCGCCACCGAGCTTCACCCGGGCGAGCTGTCCGGGGTCCCCGGAAATCACGCCGGGCGAAACGGTGAAGACAAAGGCGGAAAACAGCAGCAGGACGGTCGCCAGGTCCAGCAGCCGTTCGAGCACGATGGTCGCGAACGCAGACGCCGGGTTCAGGCGCTCGCGCCGGGCGAGCAGGTACGGGCGCAGCACCTCGCCGGCCCGCGCAGGCAGCAGGGCGCTGGCGGCAAAGCCGATAACCGTCGTGGTGAAGGCGTTCACGAACCGCGTCGGGCCGATCGGGGCGAGGAGCGACTGCCACCGCCACGCACGCATCGCGTACGTAAGACCCGTCACGACTACGCGCGATGCTGAGCAGCCGGCCGTCGGCGCGACGGGTCTCAGCCCAGACGCCGGCGAAATCCGTGTGCCGGAAGGCGAAGGCCAGCAGCCCGATGGTGAGCAGAAATATAAGTACGGTTCGAACAGCTGGCCGCATGGGTAGTGCAGTCGGGATTAAAATCCGGGGGGTGCTTGGTAGGACCCGTCCAGCCTTGGCCGGACTTCCCGGCGAACTCTACTACAACGTCAGACTCCAAGTCTATGGGTAAACGAGAGTTACTGCTCATCATCGGGTTCATGATCGTCGGCGCGGTCGTGTACCAGGTCTCGGCGCCGCCGCCGGCACCCGGAGAGCAAAGCTTTTCCGCAGGTCAGCTGCTCGAAAACATCCGTCGCCACGTCCGCGGCAATCGTGCGTCAGCCGAATTGACGACGACGTCCCGACACTCCGTCGATGCTGGCCGTGGCTGAGCTCCGGGTGAACTCACGGACCGGAGAGCTGATCATCATCGGCGAACAGCGGACTGACATCGAGGCGGAGCTCCGCGCCCAGTCGAACGGATTCGACGACGAGGAAGCGCAGCGGCTGGTCAAGGAGACGAAGCTCCAGCTCGAAGGGACCGGCAGCCGTGTCGTCGCGAGCATCTTCTATCCGCGCCAGGGCACGCAGCGCGCACTGCGTCTGACCATGAAGGTTCCCGCGCGGCTGCAGGTCACGCTCGAGGCGAGCGGCGGTCCGGTCGAAGTGTCAGGAGTGGCGAGCGTGGAGCTCTCGTCGACCCGCGGCGAGGCTCGCGTCCGCAACATCGCCGGCAAGGTCACGGGCACTCATCGTGGCGGTGAACTCCACGTCGCGGACTGCGCATCGGTTCGGCTCACCACGATGAATACCGACGTGCAGATTGAACGCGTCGGCGGCGAAACGTCGATGAACATCCGTTCCGGCGAGCTGCGCGGCAGCGATCTCGCCGGGCCGATCGATATCGATTCGCAGGGCGCGGAGATCACGCATCGACAGGATTCCAGAAGGCCACCGGAGTGCTGCGTGTGAATGCAGTGTCCGGATCGGTGAACATCAAAGGTCTGCAGACCGAGGCGCGCATCGACGTGCGGAACGCCGACCTCGACCTGGTCGGCGGATCGCAGCGCACCGCTCGCGATCTACAGCGACGGTGGCGGTTCGGTCGAGATCACGCCGGCGCCCGGCGGGTATCAGCTCGACGCGCTCGCAAGCCGTGGCGACATCACGCTGCCGGAGGGCACGCTGGAGACGACGACCAGCGGCGAGGAGCACCGCGCGGCCGGCGCCGTCCGCGGCGGCGGCCCGGCACTCACGATCCGCAGTTCGCGTGCCGACATCACGGTCCGCGAACGCTGATCCGCACCGCTCGCCCGCTTCGGCATCCACCCGCTTCCGTGTCGTCCGCTCGGCATTTGACTCACTCGCCGCGCCTCGGTAAGCTGTCACGTTTTCGCGAGGTCACCGTGCTCTCCACTGCTCCCCTGCTCGAAACGTCGCTTGAAGGACTGTCGCTCAATCGCCGCGGCAAGGTCCGCGACGTGTACGAAATCGCGCTCCCCTCCGGGGAGCCCGCGCTCCTGATCGTCGCCACCGATCGCATCTCGGCGTTCGATTACGTGCTCGGGTCCGGCATTCCCGACAAGGGCAAGGTCCTGACGCAGCTCTCAGGCTTCTGGTTCGAGCGCGTCGGCGATCTCGTGCCGCACCATCTGATCTCGCTCGACGTCGAGGAGTTCCCGGAACCTGCACGACAGCATCGCGACGTCCTCCGCGGCCGGACGATGCTGGCGCGGCGGACGGACCCGATCCCGATCGAGTGCGTGGCGCGCGGATATCTCTCGGGCTCGGGCTGGAAGGAGTATCAGCAGACCGGCAGCGTGTGCGGGGTCAGGCTCCCCGCCGGCCTGCGCGAATCGGACCGTCTTCCGGCGCCGATCTTCACGCCCGCGACCAAGGCCGACAGCGGCCACGACGTGAACATCACGCGAGGAAGAAGCCGGACGGCTGGTCGGCACCGATCTCATCGCCCGGCTCAAATCGCTCACGCTCGAGATTTACCGCCGCGGCACCGAGCACGCCGAGTCCAAGGGAATCATCATCGCCGACACCAAGTTCGAATTCGGGATGGTGGGCGCCGGCAATCCCGCCACCGACGTCGTGCTCATCGACGAAGTGCTGACGCCGGATTCGTCGCGCTTCTGGCCGCAGTCGTCGTACGAACCGGGACACGGGCAGCCCAGTTTCGACAAGCAGTTCGTCCGCGATTACCTCGAAGAGATCAAGTGGAACAAGCAGCCGCCGGTGCCGACGCTGCCGGACGAAGTCATCCGCCGCACCCGCGAGAAATACATCGACGCCTTCCGCCTCCTGTCCGGACGCGAGCTTCGATAGACGTGCGCGATCAAATGGAAAAACTGGTGCAGGACCTCCTGGACAAGGGGGTCCTCTACGACGACGCGCGGCGGGAGTTCGAGAAGATGTTCATCGCGCGGGCGCTGCAGCGGTCGAAGGGCAGCGTCGGCGACGCGGCCGAACTGCTGGGCATGCACCGCAACACCATCGCCCGGAAAATCACGGAGTATCGGATCAGACGAGCTGGGATTAGGGATTAGGGACTCGGGATCTCGGGACTCGGGGCTCGGGACTCGGGGTCCAATCCTAGTCAGCCAATCCCCCGAATCCCGTCCCAGTCCCGAATCCCGCCAGTCCCGAGTCCCGCAGCGAGTGCTTTAGCACTCGCGGCGTGAGACTGCTTGACACCCGCCTCACTTCTTGTAGAATTAGCAGTCGGATCTGCTGATTGCTAAGCGGCAGAGCCACACGGCTTCATTTACACCGGATATCGGTTCTTTTGGAAGCAGGCGGGGCGTTTCCCCGCCGTACACCGAGGCGGCACGCCCGCCTCACAAACATCGGAGAGAAGGTCTATGGCCACTACCGCAACCGCCGTGAAGATTCGTCCCTTGCACGACCGCGTCATCGTGCAGCGCCTGGAAGAAGGGGAACAGAAGGTCGGCGGGATCATCATCCCGGACACCGCCAAGGAAAAGCCCCAGCAGGGCAAGGTCATTGCCGTCGGCAAGGGCAAGGTCGAGAAGGACGGCAAGGTCACGCCGCTCGACGTCAAGGAAGGCGACACGATCCTGTTCGGCAAGTACTCCGGCCAGGAAATCAAGATGGACGGCGAAGAGTACCTGATCATGCGCGAGGAAGAGATCCTCGGCGTCGTCACCAAGTAGCTATCAGCCGTCAGCGTCTCGAGCGCCGGCACGGACGAGCGTTCGGAGCGGCTGGTCACGGGCAAGCGGACGTTTTTTGGAACTGACAGCTGACAGCTGATGTGCTGACAGCGAAAGACACGGAGATCAGAGAAATATGGCAAAACAGATTATCTACGGCGAAGAGTCGCGGCAGGCGATTCTGCGCGGCGTCAACCAGCTCGCCAACGCGGTCAAGGTCACGCTCGGGCCGAAGGGCCGCAACGTCGTCCTCGACAAGAAGTTCGGCTCCCCCACGATTACCAAGGACGGCGTCACCGTCGCGAAGGAAATCGACCTGAAGGATCCGCTCGAGAACATGGGCGCCCAGATGGTCCGCGAGGTCGCCAGCAAGACGTCCGACATCGCGGGTGACGGCACGACGACCGCCACCGTGCTCGCCCAGGCGATCTTCCGCGAAGGCGCGAAGAACGTGGTCGCCGGCGCGAACCCGATGGAGCTGAAGCGCGGCATCGAGAAGGCGGTCGAAGCGGTCATCGCCTCGCTCAAGAGCCAGTCGAAGCCGGTCGCCGGCAACATGATCGCGCAGGTCGGCACGATCTCCGCGAACAGCGACGAGACCATCGGCAAGATCATCGCCGAAGCGATGGAGAAGGTCGGCAAGGACGGCGTCATCACGGTTGAAGAGGCGCGCACGCTCGAGACCTCGCTCGAAGTCGTCGAAGGCATGCAGTTCGACCGCGGCTATCTCTCGCCCTACTTCGTCACCGACCCCGAGCGCATGGAAGTCGTGCTCGAGAATCCCGTCATCCTGATCCACGAGAAGAAGATCAGCACGATGAAGGACCTGCTGCCGCTGCTCGAACAGGTGGCGCGCGCGGGCCGTCCGCTCGTGATCATCGCCGAGGATGTCGACGGCGAAGCGCTCGCGACCCTGGTCGTCAACAAGCTCCGCGGGACGCTGCAGGCCGTTGCCGTCAAGGCTCCCGGCTTCGGTGATCGCCGCAAGGCCATGCTCGAGGACATCGCCATCCTGACCGGCGGCCGCGCGCTGACCGAAGACCTCGGGATCAAGCTCGAGAACATCAAGCTCGAAGATCTCGGCAAGGCCAAGAAGGTCACGATCAACAAGGACAACACGACGATCGTCGAAGGGTCGGGCGGGTCCAAGGACATCGAGGGTCGGGTCAAGCAGATCCGGACGCAGGTCGAAGAGACCACGTCGGACTACGACCGTGAGAAGCTGCAGGAGCGGCTCGCCAAGCTCGTCGGCGGCGTCGCGGTCATCAAGGTCGGTGCGGCCACCGAGACCGAGATGAAGGAGAAGAAGGCGCGCGTCGAAGACGCGATGCACGCAACCAAGGCGGCGGTCGAGGAGGGCATCGTTCCCGGCGGCGGCGTCGCGCTCATCCGCGCCGCTAAGGCGCTCGACAGCCTCAAACTCGAGGGCGACCAGAAGGTCGGTCTCGAACTGATCCGCAAGGCAATCGAAGAGCCGCTTCGCTGGATCGCGACCAACGCGGGCCAGGAAGGCTCCATCGTCGTCGCGCGAGTAAAGGACGCGAAGAACGCCGGCGAGGGCTACAACGCCGCGACCGACAAGTACGAGGACATGGTTGCGGCCGGCGTCATCGACCCGACGAAGGTCGTGCGCTCGGCGCTGCAGAACGCCTCGTCGATCGCATCCCTGCTGCTCACGACCGAAGCGCTGGTGTGCGACATCCCCGAGGAGAAGAAGGACGCCCCGATGCCGGGCGGCGGTGGCGGCGGCATGGGCGGGATGTACTAGGACAGGGCTGAAGTTGTGACGGCGGAGGCGTGAGCGGAACCGCTCGAGACCGACGCTCGAAAAGCTGAACGCTGAAAAGGGCCGGCTGGAGAAATCCAGCCGGCCCTTTTTTTGTGTCTGGTGCGGGGACGCGGAATGCCCGCCCGACCCCGGAATACCTTTTGGTTATCGCAGCGTGAAGGTCATCTCGATCACGATGAGCACCGGCACCGGCTGCCCGAGGCGTCGCCCTGGTTCGAACCGCCACTGCTTGACCGTCTTGATCGCTTCCTTGTCGAGACCGAAGTTGTTGTCGAGCGACTTGATGATCTGCACGTTGCCGACGGACCCATCGGGCATCACGATCGCTTCCATCGTGACCAGCCCCTGGATCCGCGCGCGCATCGCCTCACCGGTGTAGCTCGGCTTCACTTCCTTGATCACCCGAGGCGAGGTGACGCCGTTGCCTTCGCGGTATGCGCCGCCGCCAAATCCGCCGCCGGTGCCGGGGCCGTACCCGATACCCGTTCCGGATCCGACGCCCGAGCCCGTGCCAGTTCCACCACCCCCGCCGATGCCGGCGCCCTGTGCGATGGTCGCGTCCGGGAGCTGAGAGACGGCGCCGGGCAGTTCCTGGACCGACGTGACCGCGGGAATGTTCATCTGCGGCTGCGGCTTCGGCGGCGTGATCTCAGGCTTCGGCGGCGGCGGTGTGAACGCCCTCGGCTTCGGCGCCACGATCTCTGCCTTGCGCGGCGGGTCGGGCATCTTGTTGCCGCCGCCGCCACCTCCGCCGCCAGGCCCCGGCGAGGCAATCCAGGTGATGTCGGGCGGAGGGATTGACGCGGGCTCGGATGGACTCACGGCCGGCAGTCGCGTCGCGACGAACAGAACGACGAGCAGGCCGACGATATGCGTAAGAACCGAACCCGCAAGCCGCTGGCCGTAACTCTGCCACGACGTCTCGCTGGCCGGCACGGCACCGGCGAGAAATCTGGAGTTGGGGCTCGCGCCTTGGTAGGCTTCAGGCATGAGGTGTTCGGAAATGATAGGAAAAGCCATTGTGGCCCGACTTCGTCCCCGTCGCAAGCTGCAATAAAGGTGCCTCTGCAGGCACGCCTGAACCCGTGAGCGTCACGGGCGAGTAGTCACCTTCTTTGGACGCCTGCGGAGACGATCTGGACGCTCGTCACGGGAGAGGCCTCATGCGGATCAAACCCTTCCCGTCCACGCCCCAATCGCGGCGTTGCCGCCGCCGTAGGCATGCAGCGTCGCCAGCGCATCGGCGGCTCGCGGTTCGCTGCGAATGGCAACGAGAACGCCGCCGCGGCCGGTCAAGGTCTCGAAAATGTAGCCGTCGTGCTGCTGGAACCCCGCGCGGCCGATAGCACCCCCGAGGCCGAGGCGCGTCAGGCCTTCGTCCTCGCCTTGCAGTGCCGCGATCAAGGGGCCGTTTGCGCTGACGAGCACCAAGCGCCTTCAGCTCGAAACGCGACGGCGGCGCACCGAGAAGCTCCTCGATCAGCTGCGACGTGGATGGAGAATCGAGGGCGAGTATCGTAAGCGACTCCGGAACGAAACCGTTTCGGAGGAGGGCTTCGACGCCGCGGCGTGCCCAGAGCGCGTCCTGGAACACCCCGACGGTGAAGCGTCCGACGTCGATCACTGCGGCCAGTTTGCCGTTTCCACACTCGCGGCGCCGGTGCCCTCGAGTGCCGCGCGGATGGCCGGCAGCGCGGCGGCGTCCGTGTGCACGCCGATCAGGACGGCGCCGTCCTTGACCGAGCGCTCGAACGCCATCGCGCGGTCCTCAGGAATGCCCGCTTTCGTCAGTGCCGCGGCCAGACCTCCCGCGGCGTGACCGGCAGCTTCGCCAAGACCGGCAGACAGCGGACCGGCGGCGACGATCGAGCCGATCCCGGGGAGCACGAGTGCCATGGCGGCGAGGATGTATCCGGAGAGTTCGCCGAGCCGCCCGGCCGCGCGCGAATCTTCGAGCTCGACGCCCGGGGTCGCATCGAGCTGCTCAGCGAGGGCGGTGTCCTCGTCGTGATTCCGGCTGATCACCGAGATGCGATCGTGTTGCGCACCCGCGGCGTGCACCGCACGTGCACCAGCCGCGGCGCTCGAGGGTGATGCGTAAAGACCGAGAACCAGCGGGTGTGGCATGCAGCTCCTGATGAGAGAGAACGCAGAATGTGACTAGGATTGTACCGTAAAGACATGAGCAGCCCCGCCCGCTTCGACGTCGGAATTGTCGGCGGCGGGCCGGCCGGGGCTCGTGCCGCCTGGCGTCTTAGCCGCAGCGGCGCACGGGTCGTGATGTTCGACGGCAGCCATCCGCGTGAGAAGCCCTGCGGGGGCGGAGTCACGGGCCGGGCGCTCGATCTCGTGAGCGACGCGATCGACCCGGCGGCTCTGCCGTCGGTCGCGATTGACGGCCGCCACCTTCGAGCACGGCGCGAACATCACCGCGGTGAACGTCGGCAACGGGTCCCGTTCGCATCCGTTGCTCGCCGTCATGTCGAGGCGCGTCTTCGACGACACGCTGCTCGCCGCAGCAATCGCCGCGGGTGCGCGATTGGTTCGCTCGCGGGCCCGGACGATTGTCGCCGGGCCGACGGGTTGGACGCTCGAATCCGCCTTGGAATCGGTCGCAGGTCGACTGGCTGCTCGGCGCCGACGGACCGAACAGTCTCGTGCGGCGAACGGTTGCGGCGCCGTTCGCCCGCGAGGACCTCTCGATTGCCACAGGATTCTACGTGCACGGCTGCACATCGTCGAACATCGCCATTGCCTTCGAAGACGAGCCGGCCGGATACCTGTGGTCGTTCCCGCGGCCCGACCATCTCGCCGTCGGCGCCTGTGCGCAGGCCGACGAGACCCGACCGGCGACGCTGCTTGCGATCGTCTCCGGCTGGCTCGAGCGCAACGTGGCACCGGGGCTGCGGCTACACAAATACAGCTGGCCGATTCCGTCGCTGTCGCACCGGGCGCTCGATCGTGAGACCCCGTCCGGCCCGCGCTGGCTGCTGCTCGGCGATGCCGGCGGCATGGTCGATCCGATCACACGCGAAGGCATCTATTTCGCTCTCGCGTCAGGCGACGCAGCCGCCCACAGTCTCGAGGCAGGCCACCAGGCACAGCACGTTTACGACGAGCGGATCCGGGATACGGTGCACGCGGAACTGCGCCGCGCCGCAGCCCTGAAGGCGCGGTTCTTCAGCCCGCCGTTCACGTCGCTCCTGATCGAGGCGCTACAAGCCAGCGCCGGCATTCGCAGCGTGATGCTCGACCTCATCGCCGGCACGCAGCCGTACCGCGGCCTGCGGCGGCGGCTGCTCCGGACCGGTGAGCTGCGGCTCGGACTTCGGCTCGTAGCGAAAGTCGCCAGTAGCCAGTCACCAGTAACCAGTAACCAGTCGCCAGTAACCAGTCGCCAGTAAGCACTGGAAACTGGATACTGGAAACTTCGTCCGATCGCTGTTAGCTGCACCGATAGTCGCCAGTCGCCAGTAAGCACTGGGAACTGGTGACCGGGAACTTCGTCCGTTAACTGAAAGCTGAAAACTGATAGCTGATAGCTGATAGCTGATGACTACTTGACCACATACCCGTCGCGCGCACGGACCTGCATCCCGGGTCGTTTCACGGTGACGGTGATCGAGCGCCATTCCCCGGAGCCCGGCCACGGGTGGGCGCGCCGGAGTGTAGCCGAGGAGGTACTGCTGGCGCAGTTCGCGGGCGATGCCGCGGAGGGCGGTTGTCAGCGCGGCCGCGTCGCCGCGGGACGCGGATGCATCGCGCGGCTGAAAGGAACGGCCGCCGGTGAGCGTCGCGAGCTCCGCGAAGAGCGGCGGGCGGCGGGAACCGAGCGCGACGGGAAAGACCATGACGTCCGATCGACGGGCGCGTTCGAGCGCCTCGGACGCGGTCGCATGGCTGTAACGGTCGTCGCCGTCGGACAACAGGACCAGCGCCCGTCGCCCGCGCGCCGGCTGCACGCTGTCGATCGCCTGAATGATGGCGTCGTGCAGGCCCGTGGTGCCGAACGGATCGAGGCGCATCAGCGCGTCGAACTGGCTGCGCCGATCGGCGCTGAGCGGCGCCACGATTTCGACCTCGGAGCCGATCGCGATCACCATCGACTCGTCCTGCGGCCGGAGCTCACCGAGAAAGTCGCGCGCGCCGGCTTTGGCCAGTTCGAGGCGGCGCCCCGACATACTGAAACTGTGGTCCAGTGCAATCGCCACCGACAGCGGTACTTCTCCGGCCGCGAAGTTCGAGATCTGCTGAAGTTCTCCGCTCTCCCGCACTTCGAAATCCTGCTGGGCCAGCCCGGTGACCGGCTCGCCGCGCGCGTCGGTGACGCTCGCGTAGACTTCGACCAGGTTCACGCCCGACGTGAACTGCCCGGTTTCCGCACTCGAGGCGGCGATCACCACGATGAGCCCGGCCGCCGCGATCGCGCGTCGCGCTCCCCTCTTCGCGGCCGGGACGCTCGGCGCAACGGTGATACAATCAGCAGGTTCCGCCCCGGATTTTGAAGGAGTTGCCATGATCGGCCGCCTCGGCTTACCCGAGCTCGTAATCATCCTGTTCATCATCATCATGATCTTCGGCGCGAACCGCCTCCCCGAGATCGGGCGCGGTATCGGCAAGGGGATCCGGAACTTCAAGGAATCGAACGCCGAAGGCGCCAAGCGCGACGACGACTAGGCTAGAGCACGATCCGGGCGTCCCCGACGCGCCGGGTCACGCGCTCGCGATCGAGATACTCCAGCAGCGGAATCGCGTACTTCCGGGTGATTCCGTACCGCAGCTTGAAGGCCGCCACATCTACGCGCGCCTCCGATCCTTCCGACACCTTCAACGCTTTCACTTCACCCCGCAGGCGCGAGAGCGCATCGGTATGGAACAGCAGGGTGTCAACCCTGACGAGTGTCTTCTGCCGCACGAGCAGCTTCGTCACTCGCTCGACGACCGCAGCCGCGAGTCCGGCGGCGCCGTGCAGCGCCGATGCATCCGGCGGCGCAAGCCCCGCGTCCAGGAACATCCGCTCGATCGCCTCTCGCGCCCGCTCTTCTTCGGGGGTCAACGACAGCTGATGCCCGGCGAGGGCGAGCCTCTCGCGGGCGACGATCCGGCCGGCGGCGGCAAGCGTCGCGACCACGTCGTCAAACACCGGCGCGGCGGCGTTCCTGAACAGGCGCTCGCGCACTTCTTCGCGCGGCATCCCTTCCGACAGTGGCTGCGCCTTGTGGTGGGTGGTCGAGCAGCGCGACCACACGTGCGGCGAGGTCGTGCAGAACCGCGGGCGACACCAGAACGTGGCCCACTCGCGAGACGCTCCCTGCGTTCGCAAGCCTCTGCTCGACAGCATGGGCGTCGGCGGTTGCCAGGCCCGCCCGGCTCACCAGCTCCGCGATCCCGAGACCGGCGGCTCTCCGCTCCTCGACAAATGACAGCACGGCACTTTCGTCGCGGACCGGCGCGGTGCCTGGAGCATCGAGTCGCGCGAAACGTGCCGCCGCCGCGGTGTTGCGAATCGGCGATCGTGGCGGATGCGGATCCAGCACGATGCCGCCGCCGATGGTCACCGCCGGGGAATAGGCGCGAAGGATGAAACGATCGCCGCGCGTGAGCACGGCGGGACCTTCGAACCGGATCCTCGCGTAGCGCTGAGCCGCCAGGCTCGAGTGCCGCCGCGAGTCGCCACCCGGCCGAGAACCTCGGTCGTCCCCTGGTGGAACCGGATCCTGGCGGCATGGCGAAGCGCCCGCGCATCGCGCAGAAGATCGATCCGGACGTCGACCCGGCGGGTGGACTCGAACGCACCCGGCGTGCAGAGCGTGTCCCCTCGCGTGACCTGCGTCAGCTCGACTCCGCCGACGTTCACCGCGACGCGCCGGCCAGCGTCCGCAACGCCTTCATCCCGGCCGTGAACCTGAACGCCCCGGGCCTTCACGGCAAGGCCTGCGGGCAGCAGTGTCAACTCGTCATCCTGCCGGATGCGGCCCGATACCAGCGTGCCGGTCACGACTGTGCCGAAGCCCTTCACCGAGAACACACGGTCGACGGGGAGGCGCGCAGCGCCGTCGACGCGCCGCATTTTGAGCTCGGACCCGACGGACGCCAGCACGTCGCGCAGCGCGTCGAGACCTTCACCCGTTTTCGCCGAGACCGCAAGCATCGGTGCGTGTTCCAGGAACGACCCGGCGACGAGTTCGCGCACCTCCAGCCCCGCCAGTTCGACCATCTCGGCATCGGCGGCGTCGGCTTTCGTGAGCACGATGATCCCGGCCGGGACCTCGAGCAGCCGGCAGATGTGAAAGTGCTCGAGCGTCTGGGGCATGACCGACTCGTCGGCGGCAACCACGAGCATCACCAGGTCGATGCCGCCTGCGCCGGCAAGCATGTTCCTGACGAACCGCTCGTGCCCCGGCACGTCCACGAAGGCGAGGTTCAGTCCGCCGGCCTCGAGGTGCGCAAACCCGAGGTCGATGGTGATCCCTCGCGCCTGCTCCTCTTTGAGCCGATCCGGATCGGTCCCTGTGAGCGCACGCACGAGTGCACTCTTGCCGTGATCGATATGACCGGCCGTGCCGACAACGACGGATTTCAGCGCCGCCCCTTCTTGATTGCGCGTTCGTTCCGGCCGGGACGCTGCTTGCGCTTGCCCGCCTTCGCCGCGGCCGCTCCCCGCTTCGCGGCGGCGTCACGCTTACCCGCCGCTGCCGGCCTGCCGCGCTCGCGCGGGCTGATGCGACTATGCCGTGGGCCGCGATTGCTTTCCGACGCGCGCACCCGGTCGAGGATCTCGGTGAGCCCGAGGTCCACCTGGCGTCGCTCCATGTCGACCTTGACGACCTGCACCGAGACCTTGTCACCCAGCCGGAACACCCTTCCGGTCTTTTCTCCCTGCAGGACATGCGCCTTCTCGATGAACCGGTAGTAGTCGTCGGCCATCGTGGAGATATGGACGAGGCCCTCGACGAAGTGTTCGACCAGCTCTATGAACAGGCCGAATGCCGTCACCCCGGTGATATAGCCTTCGAATTCGTCGCCGACTTTGTCCGCCATGAAGCGGACCTTCTTCCACTGCACGAGCTCGCGCTCGGCTTCGTCGGCGCGGCGTTCCCGGTCCGACGTGTGGCGTGCAATCTCCGGCAGGTCCTCCGTCAGCTCGTCACGGCGATCCGCGGTCATGCGGTCCTGGCGCGACTCCCTGAGCGTCCGGTGCACGACCAGGTCCGGGTATCGCCGGATCGGTGACGTGAAGTGCGTATAACTCTCCGCCGCCAGGCCGAAGTGGCCCCGGTTCTGCGGGTCGTACCGCGCCTTCTGCATCGTACGCAGCATCAGGAACGCAATCGGCTTCTCCTCCGGCGTTCCGTGCATCTTCTCGACCAGCTTCTGAAAATGTCGCGGCTTGACGTGCTCGGGCGGCGCGCCGATGCTGTAGCCGAGCGTCGTCACGAACTCCTCGAACTCCTCCACCTTGAGCGGGTCAGGATCTTCGTGGATCCGGTAGAGCGTCGGCACGTCGTTGTCATCGAGGTGCTGCGCGACGGTCTCGTTGGCAAGCAGCATGAACTCTTCGATGATCCGATGCGCGACGTTCCTCTCGGCGGCAATAATCGCTTCGACCAGCCCGGCGTCGTCGAGCACGATCTCCGGTTCCTTGAGGTCGAAGTCGATCGAGCCGCGACGGTGCCGCCGCCGGTTCAGAATCTGGAACAGCTCGCGCATCGTTTCGAACAGGGGCACGAGCGACTGGTATTTGCCGGTGATGACCGGATCGCGAGCCGTCAGGATCGCATGCACTTCGTTGTAGGTCATGCGCGCATTGCTGTGGATCACGCCGTCATGGAGCTCGTAGCGGACGACGTTTCCTTTTCCGTCGACTTCCATGAGACACGATTGCACGAGCCGATCGACGTCGGGCTTGAGGCTGCAGATGCCGGTGGAAAGCTCGGACGGGAACATGTGAACGGCGCGGTCCGGAAAATACACCGAGGTCGATCGATCGTAGGCTTCCTCGTCGAGCGCGGTTCCCTCCTGGACGTAATGTGCGACATCCGCGATGTGCACACCAAGCCAGTAGTGCCCGTTCGGCAGCCGCTCGAGCGTGATCGCGTCGTCGAAGTCGCGCGCATGTTCGCCGTCGATGGTGACGGTGACCAGGGGCCGGAAATCCGTCCGGTTGCGCAGATCCTTCTCGTTGACCTCGCTGCCGATGCGCCGCGCTTCCTCGATCGCCTCGTCGCTGTGCTCATCGGGCAGGCCGAATTTCCGGATGATGATCTCGTTGTCGACACCGGGTTCGTTGATGTCGCCGAGCACTTCGGTGACCCGGCCGAGCGGTCCGCGTGTCGGGGTCGGCCATCGGGTGATCCTGACGACGACCATGTCGCCGGCCTTGGCGCCCAGGTGCTCATCCGACGGGATCTGGACGTCCATGATGAGCCGCCGGTCGAACGGCACCACGAAGCCGATACCCATGCCGTCCAGGTCGAAACGCCCGACGATCGTCTCGGAGCCGCGTTCGAGCACGCGCACGATTCGACCCTCGGCGCGGTCGCCGCTGACCCGCTCCAGACGCGCGACGACGCGGTCGCCGTGCATCGCCTGGTTCAAGTTGCTGCCGGCAATGTAAAGATCGCCGCTGACGTTGTCGATCGCCCGGTCCGGCACCACGAACCCGAAGCCCCGGGGATTGGTTACCATGCGGCCGACGATCAGGTTCATCCGATCCGGCAGACCGAATCGGTTCCCCCGGGTTTCGACCAGATCGCCGCGCTCGACGAGGTCCGCGAGCAGCCGCTTGAAAATCGGCCGCTCTTCGCGCGACAGCTTCAGCGCCTGCAGCAGCTCCCGAGGCGTTGCCGGGTGGTCGAGCTTGTCGCGAATTGCGGCCAGCAGCTGCTCGTGGTTCAACATCATCCCCATCTTAAAGGGGGATGGTCAGAAACAGCACAGTGCGCTGCTATATTCCAACCGGCCCTGCGTTTACTGAGTCTAGAGACTGTGTGACGGCAACCGTGCCCTTTCAGGCCACCGACCTGGACCTCGTGCGCCTCGCCCAGGGTGGCGATCTGGACGCGTTCGGCGAACTGGTCGAGCGAAACCGCAGGGCCGTCTTCCGGGCGGCGCTCGCCTGCGTGGGCTCGCCGGCCGAGGCAGACGACGTCGCCCAGGAGGCCTTCGTCACCGCGTTCAAGAAACTGGACACGTTTCGCGGTGAAGCACAATTCCGGACGTGGCTGCTGTCGATCACCTGGCGAAAGGCCATCGATCGGCGCAAGAGCGTCATGCGCTGGGTGCGCCTCACGGTCTCGCCGCCGCGCGACGACGCTGGAGAGGATGCGTTCGACTACATGGACCGGATACCGGCAGGCGAGCGATCTCAGGAAGACGCGGTGGTCGACGAAGAACTGCAGCGGAATGTCACGCGCCTCATAGGCACGCTGCCGAAAAAGCTGCGTGACGCACTTGCTGCTCGCCGGCACCGGCGAGCACACCTACGAACAGATCAGCCAGATGCTGGGTGCACCGCTCGGCACGGTGAAGTGGCGAGTATCAGAGGCCCGCCGGGTGCTGAAGAAGAAGCTGACCGCCCTTGGTTACGCATATGAGTGAGAGCCATACCGACCCCGCCGGACGGCGCCGGTCCGTGCTGGACGACGCGATTGACCGCGCCGTGCGGCGGATGGTGCAGGTAGAAGGACCGCCGGGCCTGAGGCGCCGTGTGGAAGCTCGGATTACCACGGCACCTCTGGCCAGTGCAGCACCATGGTTCCGCTACGCCGCGGTCGCTGCGGCAATTGCGCTGCTCGTGCTGGCGGCAGGTGTGCGCCTGCGTCGAAATGATGCGCCAGTGCCGCAGAGTGTTGAGAGGAAGGTGGAATCCCAACCAGGTCCACAGGCAGCGCCGCTGTCACCAGCTCCTGAACCCGCACCTTCGAGTGCGACGCCGGTCGAGCCAGACGCCGTTGTGCCGCCGCGACGACAGGCGGCGCGGGCGCCGCACTCCGACGTGATCCGGATGCCGAAAATCCAGAACGTCTTCGGGGACCCCGCGGGGACCGTCGCCGCGGCCAATGTTCCGGAGGCTGAAGGTGCGCGGATCGCGGCGCTGCCCGAGACCCACTCCGGCAGCGGACGCGGTGTCGGTCAGCGCTCTCTCGATCGCGCCACTAACGGCTGGGGCAACGGCCGCTCCTCCTGCCGCCGGGCAGAAGTCTTCCCCTGCGCCCTCCGCCGACGTGAAGCCACGGCCAGGTCCACCGGCGACTGGCGTGCGGCGCCGCAACGTGAACATCGAGGTGGCCATCACCGAACAGACCGGCGTCGCGGATCCGGTGAAGAAGGTTGTCACCATGGTTGTCGCCGACGGGCAAATGGGGAGCGTGCGCAGCACTGGAAGCGCCATGGAGCCCGCAGCCGGCGCGGTGGGAGCTCCCGAGGTTGTGGTTGAAGGCCGTCCACTGACGCTCAACATCGACGCCAGTCCAACCGTGCGGGCTGACGATTCCGTCCAGCTGTCACTTACGCTTGAATACGCACCGCGACCGGATGATGCGGACAGGAAGAGCGCACGGGCTCAGCTGAACGAGCGGGTGGCGCTGACTCTCGAATCCGGCAAGCCGATGGTGATCTCCCGGTCAGCCGACCCCGGGAGCAATCGTCACATCATCGTCGAAGTGACGGCAACCGTGATGAAGTGAGCGCCACTTAGCGCGCCGCTACTTCCCTGCCGCGACCTTCATCGCATCGAGCGCTTCGCTCGCCCTGCTGTTGGCGCCGGGATCGAGTTTGCCGGAAAGGCGCTGGGCTTCGTCCACGTGTCCGAGCGCGGCGTCGATGCTCGACGCAGCATCACTCCGGCTGGAGTCCTGGTAGCGCTGCTTGACCCGCCGCAGCGGCCCTTTGGCATCCTCGAAGTGCCGGCTCGCATCGCCGAAGTTGTTGTTGTAGAGGCTGACGCGGGCGTCAAGGATCCTGGCGCGCGCGTCGGACAGATCCAGCTGCTGACGAGCCTCGTCGAGATTCGACTGCAGCGCGATGCGTCCGGATGCGCCCCACGCGAATCCAAGGCCAAGCGTGATGATGAGCGCCGCGATTGCCGTCAGGATGAGTTTTCCGCGCATGGCCATGACTCATCTTAGACCGAAGCCCGATTGACGCCGGCCAGCAACACGTGGATGTCACCAACATTCGTGCCCGTGGGACCCCATGTGATCAGATCTCCCAGCACGCGGAAGAAATCGTAGGTCGCGTTGTCGGCCAGTGCGGCGCGCGGATCGACCGCGGCCGCCGCGGCCCGCTGGCGGGAGGTTGCATCGACGAGAGCGCCCGCCGCATCGGTCGGACCATCGATACCGTCAGTGCCCGCACTCCCGAGAACCACGTCAGTACCGGGCGCTGGCCAGCTGCTCGATCGCAGCCAGGACGAACTCCTGGTTGCGTCCCCCTCGTCCGGTTCCGGTGACATGCACCGTGGTCTCGCCCGAAGCGATGACGCACACGGGACGGCCCGCATCTGCTGCGAGACTCAGGGCTCTCGCAGTAAATGCGGCGCCGGCGTCTCGTGCCTCGCCCGCTGACGCCTCCTCGACGATCGCGACCTCGTACCCCCGGGCGCGGGCAGCGCGGGCAGCGCCCTCCATCGCCAGCTGCCGTGTCCCGATCACGTCGTACGACGCATTCGCCAACCGCGGGTCGCCCGGCGCCGGCGTTTCATCCGCCGCCTTCTCGAGATGGCTGATGACGCGCACCGGAAGCGCGGATGCCACGCCCGAAGTGCGCACAACAGTGAGCGCGTCGGCGAAGGTCGTCGGATCCCCGACCGTCGGACCGGATCCGATGACGGACGGATCATCGGCCACCGGACCGTGCACATCCGAGATCGCCCACGTCACGGACCGCCCCGCCACCGCCGCGAGGCGCCCACCCTTGATGCCGGAGAGGTGCTTCCGCACGCAGTTCAGATCCGCAATCGGAACTCCCGCGTTCATCAATGCGCGCGCGGTCCTGATCTTGTCCTCGAGCGAAAGCCCGGGGGCGGGGACCGCCAGCAGCGAGGATGCGCCTCCGGACAGCAGGACGACCAGCGCCCCGCCCGGCCGAGTTGCTGCCGCACCGGCGAGTGCCCGGCGGCCCGCCGCTTCGCTCGCCCCGTTCGGCGACGGATGCGCGGCATCGAACCATTCGAGACCGGGCGCGAGTGCTCCCTCGCCACGGGGTCCGGACGACAACACCTGCGCGGGCAACTCCGGCCAGGTCCGTGCGGCAGAATGCCCGAGCCATGGGCCACGCCGCCTTACCGGCGGCGACGATGAATATCGGAGTGGAAAGATGGGCGCTGAGCCCGGTTCGAGAGATGGCTGCGGTGACCAGGGCGCCTGGTTCAACCGCGTCAACGGCTGCACGCAGGATCTGCAGCGCGTCGTTTCGACGGCGGTCGGACGGTCTGGAGAGGTTCGGTCCGCCGGTCAGTGCAGTTGCTGTGGGTCTGACCAGCCGGACAGCCCGGTGACGGCGTTGAAGGAGCGAAGCAGCCGTCCCATCAACTGCTCGGCATCGTCCTTCGAGCACAATTGCTCGAGGCGACTGAGCACCGTGGCCAGCGCGTGGTCGGCGTCGGCGATGGCACTCTCCGAGAAGTACTCGCGCTGCCGCGCGAGACATTCGCGGTGCCTGATGAATTCTTGACGATAGAAGTCAGACGGAAGACCAACAGGGGCGATCGAAACCCGATTCGGGCTGACGACGCGTGCCATGCGACTCCTCGCGTGGTTACTGAAACGGATAAAAATAGTGTAAACGGGCTATAGACATGTGTCAACGTCGTCCGTTTCAAAAAAAGGCGCGACAGAAGGATTCAGTCACCGAACCCGGCGAGCCACAATCAGACCGCCGAGGCAGCCGAGAAGCATCCCCCCGAGCACGATCCCGAAGGCAAGGTTGAATGGCAGAAATGTAATCGACCCGAGGCCGATGGTGTCGGCAGTCATCTGGCCGTAGCGCGCCCGGGCGGCGGCAAACAGGCCCCAGAGCAGCAGGACGGCCAGCAGCGCGCCGGTCCCCCCCTGCAGAATGCCTTCGACTACGAAAGGCCCGCGAACGTAAGCGATCGGGGCGCCGACAAGCTGCATGATTTCGATCTCGTCCTGCCTTGCTGCCGCGGCAAGCCGCACGACGTTGGCCACGGTCAGGGCCGAGGCGATCGCGAGGACCATGATCACGGTCAGCCCGATGGCGCGAAGGAAGCGCACGACCGCGTTCAACCGGGCCAGCCAGCGCCGGTCGTAGCGGACATCCGCTACCCCGCCGATGCCCGCGAGCGTGGTCGCCAGATTGTCAACCGTCGCACCCGCGTCGCGCGCCTCCGGCTTCAGACGGACTTCAATCGACGCCGGAAACGGGTTGTGCTCGAGCCGCTGTGCCGGCCCGGCCAGGTCGGGGAAGTCCTGGCGGAAACGCGCGGCCGCCTGCGCCTTCGACACATACTCGCGGTGGGCGGCGACGCCGCTGCCGCCAACCAGGGCATCGATCGTGCGCAGTTGATCGGCGCTGGCGTCGTCTTTTAGATACACGGACAGCTCCGCCGATTCCGTCCAGCGGCCGACGAGCCGCTGGAGGTTCCCGTTCAGGGCCAGGAACAGTCCGAGCACGAACAGGCCGACCGCGATCGTCAACACCGCGAGCACGGCGGCACTGCGCCCGCGCCACAAGCTCGCGGCCGCCTCGATGAAGAAGTATTTGACCGCGCGCATCAGATCATCTCCACGATGTGCCCATGGTCGAGGGTGACGGCGCGTCTGCCGACGCGACGAATCAACTCGCGGTCGTGGGTGGCCACGACCACCGTCGTCCCGCGCGCGTTGATCTCGCGAAAGAGGTTCATGATTTCAAGCGACAGGTCGGGATCGAGGTTCCCGGTCGGCTCATCGGCGAGGATGATGGCCGGGTCGTTCACGAGCGCGCGCGCGATCGCCACGCGCTGCTGCTCACCCCCTGACAGTTCGAGCGGGTAGGCGTTCATCCTGTGCTGCAGCCCGACCCACTTCAAGACCTGGAACGTCCGTCGCTGCTGCTGGGGGGCCGCCATCCCGAGCACGCGCGGGACGAACGACACGTTTTCGAGCACGGTCTTGGCCTGCAGCAGTTTGAAATCCTGGAAGACGAACCCGAGCGACCGCCGATACGCCTGGACCTGCCGCGGCGTCAGGGTGGCGAGGTTTCGCCCGCCGACGGTCAGTTCGCCGTCGGTCGGCACCTCCTGGCGAAGCAGCATCCGGAGGAGCGTGGACTTGCCGGCGCCGCTCGGGCCGGTGAGGAAGACGAAGTCGCCCTTGTCGATGCGAATGGAAAGATCGCGGAGCGCGTAGACGCCGCGGGTGTACGTCTTCGAGACGTGGACCGCGTCAATCACGCGGCATCCCCGTCCAGTTCACGCTTCATGATCGAATTGACCAGTGCAGGATTGGCTTTGCCGCCCATGGATTTGATCACCTGTCCGACGAGGAATCCGAACGTCTGACGCTTGCCCGCCCGGTACTGCTTGACGGCATCCGCATTGGCCTTCAACACACTGCGAACCGCTGTCTCCACCGCTCCGGCGTCGTCAATCCTCCCGAGCCCCTCAGCCGCGACGATGTCCGCCGCGGCGCGGCCCGAGGCGTACATCTTCTCGAACACATCCTTGGCCGTGGGCCCGCTGATGGTGCCCGAGTCGACGAGCCGGATCAAGTCCGCCAGTGCGGCGGCCGCCAACGGGACCGCCTCGATCTCGATGCCGAGCTCGTTCATCTTGCGCGTCAACTCACCCATGATCCAGTTGCCTGCGGCCTTGGGATTGCCGGACGCGGCCGCCGTGGCCTCGAAGTAGACCGCGGTGGCGGCTGACTGCGCCAGGAGGGCGGCATCGTACTCGGACAGGGCGTACTGCGCGATGAACCGACGCCGCCGCGCATCCGGCAGTTCGGGCAGGTCCGCCTTGATACTGTCGATCCAGCCCCGTTCGATTTGCAGTGGCGGGAGATCGGGTTCGGGAAAGTAGCGGTAGTCGTGCGCGTCTTCCTTGCTCCGCATCGACAGCGTACGTGCCGCCCCCGGATCCCACAGCCGCGTCTCGTGCTCGACCCGGCCGCCGCTTTCGAGCAGGGTGATCTGCCGATCGATCTCGTATTCGAGGGCGCGCTGCACGTGACGAAACGAGTTGAGGTTCTTGATCTCGGTCTTGACGCCGAACGCCTGTGCCCCGGCGCGACGCACCGAGACGTTGGCGTCACAGCGGAGACTGCCCTCCTCCATGTTGCCGTCGGTGACTCCCGTCGCGACGAGGATCGCGCGCAATCTGGTGAAGCACTCGGCCGCGTCCGCCGCATTGCGCACGTCGGGGTGGCTGACGATTTCAATCAGCGGCACGCCGCTGCGATTGAAATCGAGCGCGGTGGCGCGATCCGAGTCGGGCAGGCCTTCGTGCAGCGATTTGCCCGCGTCCTCCTCGAGGTGGACACGGATGATCCCGACTCGGCGCGCGTCGCCGCGCGCCTCGAATTCCAGCACCCCCTCGGTCGCGAGCGGACGATCGTATTGGGAGATCTGGTACCCCTTCGGCAGGTCCGGGTAGAAATAGTTCTTGCGGGCGAAGATGGATCGCTCGTGCACCGTGCACCCGAGCGCCAGTGCGGCCTTGACCGCCAGCTCCACCGCGCGGCGATTGAGCACCGGCAAGGCGCCGGGCAACCCCAGGCAGACCGGGCAGGTATGCGTGTTCGGAGCCGCTCCGAATTGCGTGCTGCAGCCGCAGAACAGCTTGCTCTCGGTCTGCAGCTGGGTGTGGACTTCCAGACCGATAACGGGCTCGTAAGACATGTTGTCAGGTCGGCGGTGAGTGGTGATTGTAATCGACCTTGCGGCGCCCGCAGCGTTCCCGCGGAGATGGGGTGCGGCGACGACACCGGGACGGGTCGTGGCCCTGTGCTCGGCTCGGCGCAGGCCGGCACTTTTCGCTGCGCGATCGTACTGGGACGATCGCGGTCAAGTCAACGAACCCAGCTTGCTAGAGCGCGTCGAGCACGCGGCGGAATGCGCTGACCACGACAGGATCGAACTGCGACCCGCTGCACCGCTCCACTTCGAGCAGCGCCTCCCGGGGGCCGATCGCGTCGCGGAAGACACGGGGCCGGGTCATGGTGTCGTAGGCATCGGCAACACAGACGATGCGCGCACCCAGTGGCGCCTCGGCAGCGTGAATCCCCCTCGGAAAACCCCGTCCGTCCATGCGCTCGTGGGCATCGCGGACGAGTGGGACGGCGTGCTGGAGGTACGGCACGTGTCCGATGAGCTCGGTCGCGAGCGTCGGATGGCAACGCACCAGTGCCTGCTCCTCCGCGGTGAGCGGCGCCGGCTTGCGGAGTATTGCCTCTGGAATCGCGAGCTTCCCGATGTCGTGCAGCAGGCCCGCATGCTCGATCGTGGCCAGTTCTGCTTCCGGGACACCGAGCGTGCGGCCAATGCTGACCGACAGCGCGGCGACGCGGTAGGCATGCGCGTAGGCCTCGCGGTCCGTGAGCGTCAGCATCGACAGCATCGCATCGACCGCCTCGTCACCTTCGATGCTGGAGCCGGACACGGCGTTGATGAGACGCGCGCGCCGGATCGCCATCTCCTGCTCGAGCGACTCGCGCCACAGGCGCGCATCCCACGCGGAGTAGTGAAACTCGAGGCCGCGCGTCACGGCTTCCCGGAGCCGCTGCTTCCCGAACGGCTTGGTCAGGTAATCGATCACCCCGCGGCGGAGGCTCTGCACAGCGGCGTCCGCATCGTGCACGCCGGTCGCCATGATGACGGCGGTTTCCGGGAACTGCTGGCGGATGCGCTCGGCAAGCCAGACGCCGTCATGGCCGGGCATCCGGATGTCGCAGAGCGCCACTGCCGCAGGCTGCTCGTTCAGGCGCCCGAGCGCCTCCTCGGCGGTTGCCGCAGTCGTGACGCTGTATCCACCCGATTCCAGCCATCGCGACATCAGGTCGCGCGCGCCGTTCTCATCGTCCACGATCAGCACGCGGCGCGCAGGAGTTGCCGGCTTGACATCCGTCGAGCGAGCTTCGGGCGCGTCGCTCCCCGTTGTTGCGTTCTGGACCATGATCAAGCCTCGATCAGCACCAATCCGTCACGGCGTCGGGTAATGGTGTTCGACAGGTCGAGCCGTTCGAGCCGGCGATAGAGGGCACGGCGGCTGAGCCCGAGCATTTTCGCCGCGGCTTTCTTGTTGCCACCGGCACGGACGAGGGCGCGCTGGATGTGGTCGCGCTCCACCGTGACGAGGAGCTCATTGTTGTCGTCGTGGGCGGTGGCGGCATCGCCCCGGGTCGCAACCCCGGGAGGAACAGCCGGTGGCAGCATCGCCGCGGTGACGCCGAGTTCCCGCTCGGTGATGAACTCGCCTTCGGCCAGGATGCAGGCGCGCTCGATGACGTTGCGCAGTTCGCGGACGTTGCCTTCCCACTGCGCCATCGCGAGCACCCGTTCGGCGCCGGGTGTGACCCCGAGCACGGATTTGCGCAGCCGTTCGCTCGATTGCCGGACGAATGCCGACGTCAGGTACGGGATGTCCTCCCGACGCTCGCGCAGGGGTGGAGCCGTGACCTCGACGATGTTGAGGCGGTAGTACAGGTCGCTCCGGAAGCGGCCCGCCGACACCTCCGCGCGCAGGTCACGGTTGGTGGCCGCGATGACGTGCACGTCCACCTGCCTTGACTCGAGCGAGCCAACGCGGTGCACCTCGCCGAGCTCGAGGACCCGCAGGAGCTTGGCCTGCACAGACTGGGGCAGCTCTCCGATTTCATCCAGAAACAGCGTGCCGCCGTCAGCGAGTTCGAACAGTCCCGGCTTGTGATCGGTGGCGCCGGTGAAGGCGCCACGCATGTGCCCGAACAACTCGCTCTCGAACAGCGTCTCGACGACGGCGGAACAGTTCACGGTCACGAAGCGGCGCTCGCGGCGGGGCCCGGTCTGGTGCAGCGCGCGGGCGACAAGTTCCTTGCCCGTCCCGGTCTCACCAGTGATGAGCGCGGTGCGCACGTGCGGCGCCAGTCGGCGGATGATCCCGAACAGTTCCTGCATCAGCGCGCCGCGGCCGATCATGCCGCAGAACTCGAGGTGGCGGGCGACGTCACTCTCCATTGCAAAGAGGCTGCGACGACGATCGAGGTCCTCGCGCACGGAAGAGAGCAGTTGCTCGAGACGGGCAAAGTCGAGCGGCTTGCTCAGATAGTCCATGGCTCCGAGCTTGATCGCTTCGACCGCGGTGTCGACGGTGGCAAAGCCGGTCATCAACACCGCCTGGCACTGGGGATCGATGTCGCGAATGGCGCGGATGACATCGAGCCCGCCGATGTCGGGCATGCGGAGGTCGACCATCGCGACGTCGGCGCGCCGGGTCTTCAGCTGGGCGATGGCCTCACGCCCGCCCGAGCACGCAATCACGTCGTAACCGGCCTTGCGACCGAACCGGGACACGAGGTCGAGGATCCCCTGCTCGTCGTCGACAACCACGAGAGATGGGCGATGGCCGGTCATGCATACTCCTTGGATACAGCGCGAACTGCCGACCGGATGGCCTGCAGCTGAAAAGGTGGAGCGAGCACGGCCCGCGCCTGCTCTCGCCCGAACCGTTCAACGTCACCCTCGTCTGCCGACATCGACATCAGAACCAGCGGCACCGGGCGCGGCGCCGCACGGAGGGCGCGCCAGCCCTGGAGATCGGCGGCGAGGACGCCCCGATCGACGAACACGCATTGGAGCGCGCGGTCGCGGCAGATCGCGATCGCTTCGCCGCTCGACGCCGCCGGGATCACCTCGCAGCCCCAGCCGGCCAGTGCCGCCGAGACGAAGTCGCGCTCTCCCTGCTCCGAGTGCGCGACGAGGATCGGCTCCGAACGTTCTTCGACACGGGCGGGCAGCAGCAGCGAGAAGGTGGTGCCCTCGCCGGCAACGCTCTCGACCGAAATCTGGCCGCCGTGGTCGCGCACGATGCCGTAGCAGATGCTGAGACCAAGGCCGGTGCCTTCGCCGACATCGCGGGTCGTGAAGAACGGGTCGAAAATGCGGGACAGGTTGGCCGGCTCGATGCCGTGCCCGGTGTCAGAGACGAACAGTTCGACCGCCGCCGCGGCCTCGTCGTAGCGCGTTCCTACCCGCAGTCGTTTTGGCGAGCGGCCGCGCATCGCCTGCTCGGCATTGAGCAGCAGATTGAGCAGCGCCTGCTGGATCTGGCTGCCGTCGGCCACGACCGACGGCAGCGTCGGATGAAACTCCGGTACGAGCTCCACGTTGTTCAGGCGGTGTTCGTAGGCGCGCAGCGCCAGGACGCGCCCGAACAGGTCCGCGATGTCCTGTGGCGCGCGCGACGCGGCCTGACGTCGAGCGAACGCGAGCAGGTTGCGCACGATCCGTGCAGCGCGCTCCGACTCGTCGGCGATTCGTCCGAGATCGTGCGCCAGCTCGGGGCCCGGCCGAACCGCGCCCTGATGCTTCGGGTCGAGCAGCTCTTCCTGCAGCAGCTGCGCGTAGCCGATCACGCTGGTCAGCGGGTTGTTCAATTCGTGCGCGACGCCGGCAACCAGCTGGCCGATGGCCGAGAGCTTCTCCGCCTGGAGAAGCTGCGCCTGGGTGGACTTGAGCCGCTCGAGCGCCGCCATCGAGCGCGCGTTCGCCAATGCGAGCTCATCGCTCATCAGCTGCATCCGGCGCGCACCCCTGATGTCTTCGGTGACGTTCTTCGCCACCTGCACGACCGAGGCGCCGTCGCCGCCGCCGGCAACCGGGAACGTGGTGACGCTGAAAATCTGCCCGTCGGGACGCGTGATCTCGGCGCGGCTGCTCCCGGTCGCCAGTGCATGCGTGACGGCGCATTCACCTTTCGCGTCCTCACAGAAGCCAATTTCGGCGCAGGTCGCGCCGTGCAGGCTGCGCACGTCGCGGGCAAGGTGGGTAGCCAGCGCCGTATTGCAGCGGAGCAAGACTCCGTCGCTGTCGAACACGGCGATGGGATCGCTAATCGCGTCGAACGTCCGCTCCCACTGGCTCTTCCCCCGCCGCACCACGTCGTGCAGCCAGGCGTTCTGAACCGCGACCGCGATCTGGCCGGCCACAGTCGCGACGAAGCGCTGATCCGCGAACTGGAATCGGTGAGGCGTCGCGGCGCCGAGGGACAACGTCCCGATCAGATCGGTGCCAGCCATCATCGGCACGCTGACCGCGCTCAGCACCGGCAGGTCGAAGGTGACGCCTGGAGGCAATCCTTCGCGCAGGTCTTCGACGATGCAAGGCGTGCGGTGCGCGATGACGTAGTCGCTCGGTCGAAGCACCGGGCCATCGAGCCACGACCGCTGGTTCACGTTCCCGACGTACGCTTGTTCCGGGTACTCGTTCTTCTCGTCGCGAAGGCGGATGGATCCGCCGAGGACGTTGAGGGCCCGGGTCAGGCACCTGAGCGCGCCGTCGAGGACATCGTCGAGCTCCAGCGACTGCGCGATCCCTTCGGCCACTTCGTTGATCGTCTGCAGTTCCCAGACGAGCCGTAGATTGTCCCGGTTCAGGCGCCTGCGTTCGACCGCACGCTCGACGGCGGCGAAGAGCTGACCGAGGTCGAACGCCTTCTGCACCACGGCAAACGCTCGCAAGTCGTACGAGTGGAGCGCCGCGGCGGGCAGCGACGTGCTCGCCGACATCACGATCAGTTCGGCGTTCGGGGCCTGCGCCCTGATGCGACGAATGACGTCACAGCCTTCCCGCGAGCCGAACCCGAGATCGATCAGCACCACGTCGAACGAGTCGTACGCGACGCCGGTCTCGATCTGTTCCGGTGACGTGACACACAGGACCTCGTATCCCCGCTCGACGGAGGCGTCCCGGATTGTCCGCACCACGGCGGCGTCTTCGTCGAGGACGAGCAGGGAGACCGGGTTGGTTGATGTGTCCATGTGCCTTCGCCGCGCTGCCGCGGACGGCTGGACAGACCGCAAGACACGCGCCGGAACCGCGCACCGGTGCGCGGACCACGTCAGATGCCGTGCTGTGAAGAACTTAGAGCGACAGAGTGGCCGGGTCTGGCGGCAGCAGGCGCGCGGATGTTGCAGGCGTGCAACATGGACATGTTTCGAGACTGAAACACGGACGTGCGCCCCGGGGCCCTGTGCCGCGCCGGGAGATGAGGTTGTCGGCCGTGGGTCTCAATCGCCGATGCCGTACTTCTTCATCAAGCGCCACATGGTCGTGCGGCTCACTTGAAGCTCGCGCGCCGCAGCACCAATCTCGCCGCCGTGACGCGCGAGCGTCGCCGAGATCGTCGCCTTGTCGGCGCGTTCCCGTCCCGCCGCCACCGTGCCGTCAAGGGCCGTCGGCGCCGGCGGTGCGACAACCTCCTCGGGTAAGTCCTCGGGGCGAAGCTCCGGACCCTGTGCGATGACCACCGCGCGCTGGATGATGTGTTCCAGCTGACGGACGTTACCCGGGAAATCGTAGGCCGAGAGCAGCGCCCACGCGTCGTCGCCGCAGCGTTCGACGCCCGCCTCGCGCCCGAACCGGGCGACGAAGTGATCGACGAGCACGCGCACGTCTTCGCCGCGCTCGCGCAGCGGCGGCATGTGGATTCGGTGGACGTTCAACCGGTAGTACAGATCGCTCCTGAAATCGCCCGCTTCGATCGCCGCTTTCAGGTCGATGTTCGTCGCCGCGACGAAACGGACATCGGCGCGGCGGCTTTCGTTCTCGCCGATGCGGCGCACCTCGCCGGACTCGAGCGCACGCAACAGCTTGGCCTGGAGCGCTTTCGACATGGCGCCGATTTCGTCGAGAAACAGCGTGCCGCCCGAGGCATGCTCGATGAGTCCCGGCCGCGCCGCGGCGGCGCCCGGTGAACGCACCCTTGCCATGACCAAACAGCTCGTTCTCGAGCAGCGACTCGGTGATCGCGGCGCAGTTCAGCGCAACGAAGGGACGCTCGGCTCTCGTGCTGCACGCGTGAACCGCCCGGGCGGCCAGCTCCTTGCCGGTGCCGGTCTCGCCCGTAATCAGCACCGTGCCGCCTGCCGGCGCGGCGCGGCCGATCAGTTCGCGCACCTGCGCCATGGCGGCGCTCGACCCGATGAGTGTCTGCAGCGAACCGGCCGGACGGATCTGGCGCTGCAGGAGGTTGACCTGGCGCGCGAGCTGCCGGCGCTCCCCCGCCGCCCGCACCCGCATCAGGAGCTCGTCGCGCAAGAACGGTTTCTGGACGAAGTCGACGGCGCCGAGTTTCATCGCCTCCACCGCCGTGTCGACGGTCCCGAACGCGGACATGATGATGAACGCGCTGTCGATGCGGTTCTCGCGCAATTTGTGGAGCACGTCGAGGCCGGAGAGCCCGGGCATCCGTAAATCCGACAGGACGACATCGAACGCACCCTGCTTGGCGAGGAGATACCCTTCGTCGCCGCCGCGCGCGGAATCGACGACGTACCCGGAAGCGCGAAGGATTCTCGCCGTGCTCTCACGCACGGCGTCGTCGTCGTCGATGACCAGGATGCGAGGCATGGATGGGCGCTAAGTTTATACCGCCGTCGTCCCGATACCCCTGATATGAAGCCGTCGACGTGTGCCCTGCTGATCGCGATCTCGACCGCGACGGCCTGTTCCAGTCCGCCCTCTCGCGCCGAGTTGCCATCCGGGCTCCCGTCGGCGCCGCGATTTGTACGGGTGGGCGTCAGCGAGCGCGGCGAGATCAAGGTGCGGATGGTGCCGCTCGAGGACTACGTCGAGGCCACCATCCTGTCGGAGTTCGCGCCCGCGAACGGCGATCCGGCTACCGTCGAGCGAATGCTCGAGGTCCAGGCGCTCCTCGGGCGGACTTATGCCGTGGGGCACCTCGGCCGTCACGCGCGCGAAGGCTATGACGTGTGCGACCGCACGCACTGTCAGCTCTATCAACCCGCGCGGCTGACCACGTCGCGCTGGGCGCCGCAAGGCGCCGACGCCGTCCGGCGGACGGCGGCCCAGGTGTTGTGGTTTGACGGTGCGCCGGCACTTGCCGTGTATCACGCCGACTGCGGCGGCCGCACCAGCGCCGCAGCGGAGGTGTGGGGCGGCACGGTCCGCCCGTACCTCGTGAGCCGCGCCGACGACGGCGCCGCGTCGGAAGCGCACGCCTCGTGGCGGTACGAAGCAACGGCTGCAGCGGTACGCGACGCCCTCAACGGCGACGCCCGCACGCGTGTGGGACGCCGTCTCGATCGCCTCCAGGTCCTCGATCGCGACGCCGCCGGCCGCGCCGAACGGATCGCGATTGAGGGCGCTGACGCGCGCATCGTGCGCGGCGAGACGCTGCGCGAAGTGCTGAGCGCGGCGTTCGGGTCGCGAACGATCAAGAGCACCTGGTTCGACGTGCGCCGCGAGGGCACCGCGTTCGTGTTCGAAGGCAGGGGGTTCGGGCACGGCGTCGGCCTCTGCCAGGCCGGGGCGCTGGCGCGGATCCGCGCCGGGGCCAGACTTTCCGGCGTCCTCCAGCAATACTTTCCGGGCACGACGCTCGTCACCCTGGCGCGGTGAACCTGCCCCGGCGGGCGTGTCGGCCAAACCGGCGCCCCGGCGCCGAACACCCGCTCACCTTCGTGGTCTCCAGACGCTCTATAATAGATTTGGCTGGTGTCTGCACCTGAGGCACGGTAGGCGCGCGAGTAAACGTTCCGGGTCTCGAGGCGTATTTCATGACAGGAGCTCAAGCGGCCGGCCTTCCCGGCCGCGAAGCGGACGGCGCCGCTGCCTCGGCCGTGAAGGCCATGCAGGCGGAAGGCCGCCTCGCGGAAGCGCGGGAACGATACGCCGAACTGGTGGGCAGGCACCAGCGCCGGGCGGTGCGGATTGCGCTGCATTACATGCGCGACGCCGCCGAGGCCGACGAAGCCGTCCAGGACGCCTTCGTCAAGGCTTACGCGCACCTGGACTCGTTTCGTGAGGAGCTGCCCTTCGAAGTCTGGTTCACGCGCATCCTGATCAACGGGTGTCTGGATCGGATCAAGGCGCGAACGCGGCGCGCACGCTGGTTCGCACCGATGCCGGAGGGCCCGGGCGGCCAACAGGATTTCGCAGAGCGGACCGCCGCGAAGGGACTGTCGCCGGAGGAACAGCTGCTCGCGAGGGAACGGCGAGTGGTTCTCACGCGAGCGCTCGCCAAGCTCCCCGAGCGGCAGCGGTCGGTGTTCATGCTGAGTCACTACGAAGGCTGCACGTCCCGGGAAGTGAGCGCGATGACCGGTCTCAACGAATCGACGGTCCGCGTTCACCTCTTCCGCGCGATTCGCAAGCTTCGCGTCCTGCTTGCGGACCCGACCGGTGCCGGACGTGCCGTGGAGAAACGCCGTGTCAATCCTTAACCGCCTGCGGCTCAACAGCCATCTGGACGATGCGGCTATCGCCGCGATCTGGACCGACAGCACGCTCGACGGTTCGCGTGCGTCGCATCCACATCTCGGCGTGTGTACCGCCTGCCGGACGCGCTTCAACCTGTTCTCGGAATCCCTGGACGAGCTTCGCGACGATGCCGCAGCCCAGGCGGACGAACTCTTCCCGGCCGAGCGTCTGGCCGTGCAGCACGCGCAGATCTTCCGTCGCATCGAAGCGTCCGAACGCCCGGCGCGCGTCATCGCGTTCCCGCGCTTCCGGGCGCCGCTCACGTCCCGCACGTCGCACGCATCCCGCTGGATTGCTGCGGCCGCAGCCGCCGGCCTCATCGTCGGGGTCGGCGTCGGGCAGGTGATGGATCTCCGGCACATCGGCAGCGTCTCTCCCGGTCAAATCCAGGCGCGCCTGGCGGCACCGCCACAGCCCGCTGGCGATCGAACCGTGCCGGTGGTGGCGATCTCCAACTCCGGCGAAGACGAAGCATTCCTCTCCGATCTCGACGCCTCGCTCTCCCGGCCCTCGGTTCCTGAGCTCCGCGCGATCGACGAGTTGACGCCGCGGGCCGGCGAACAGCCACGGTAGCCGTGGCGACATCCCAGCCACTCATCTTCCGCAAGGGCCTCGACATGAAAGAGGCCGTCGCGGGAGAGCTCGCGACGGCCTATCACAGCGCCATTGTCGACCGCGTACGGGCGAGCGACTTCAAGTACGAAGCCGGCCGGCTGACGATCCACCTCGCCCGCGAATTCGGGTTCTGCTACGGCGTCGACCGCGCGGTCGACTACGCCTACCAGGCCCGGCGCCGCTTCCCCGAGCGCAACGTCTTCCTCACTGGCGAGATCATCCACAATCCACACGTGAACGAGCGGCTGCGTGCCGCCGGCATCCGGTTTCTCTCCGACCCTGGCGAGAACCGCGGCGTGCTCGGACCCGAGGACGTCGTCATACTCCCTGCCTTCGGCGTGACCGTCACCGACATGGCGCAGCTCTCGAACCAGGGCTGTACCCTCGTCGACACGACGTGCGGCTCGGTGCTCAACGTCTGGAAGAACGTCGTCCGCTATGCGCAGGAAGGGTTCACCTCGGTCATCCACGGAAAGGTCAAGCACGAAGAGACACGCGCGACCGCGTCACAGGCACTGAAGTACCCGCGCGGCCGCTACCTCGTGGTGCTCGATCGCGGCGAGGCGGAGATCGTCTGCAAATACATCCGTGGCGGTGGCGACCGCACCGCCTTCCTCGACCGTTTTGCGAATGCGGCCTCTCCCGGCTTCGACCCGGACCGCGACCTCGCCCGCATCGGGTGTGCGAATCAGACGACGATGCTGATGACCGAGTCGCTCGAAATCGGCGAGATGTTCCGGGACGCCATCCGCGCGCGATACGGAGAGGCGGCGCTGGCGGCGCAGTTCCGCTCGTTCGACACCATCTGCAGCGCGACCCAGGAGCGGCAGGATGCGGTGGTGGCGCTGCTCGACGAGGAGCGGCTCGACCTGATGCTCGTCGTCGGCGGCTACAACAGCAGCAATACCTGTAACCTCGCACGCATCTGCGCCGCCAAAGTTCCCACCTTTCACATCGCGGACCCGGGCTGCATGGTGTCAGCGACAGAGCTCCAGCACCGACCGGTGGGGGCGCCGTCGACGACAGTGGGCCTGGAGGTCACGACCCGCGACTGGCTGCCCGCGTCAGGTCCCGTCATCGTCGGTCTCACGGCCGGCGCCTCGACGCCCAACAACATTGTTGGAGAAGTGATCCAGCGGCTGGAAAGATTCGTAGAGACAGGGTGACGGCGCGGCGCCGACGCGCCGGAGCTCACCGTTCGATGGTCGAGAGTTCCGGGCGGCCTGGATCCGACAGCGTTATCCGGACGGAGTGCCCGCGTTTTCGGGACAGGAAGCGGTAGAGATCGCTTCCGGGCTTCACCATCACGGTCGCCGTATCACCAAGCGAGAAATATCCTTCTTCCATCTCGTGGTCGGCCGAAGATACCTGAACCGTAAGACTCGCCTCGTCGCGCTCGGACGCCTGCCCCACCATGAAACTGGCGATCACCAGCGCAATGGCCAACACCGCCATCGCGAGGATGCGCGCTGGTGTCGACGGCCTGGTGGACGCGTGTGGACGGGCCGGCGTCATGCCCGGGCGGAGTGCAATGCGGCTGCCACAGGGGAAGCTCCGCCTGCGCAACGAGTTACGTGCACCGGCCGGGCCGTCGCCGGTCGGAGTCTTTCACACCCGACGGTAAACGGGCGCCCCGGAAAGGTCGTAATAGCCATCGATACCACTTCCGGAGAAGGCACGGCATTATGGCAAGGCACCTGGCTTGGGTTCTCACGGCGGCGCTCGCGTACGGCGCGCCAGCATCCGCCTCGACGTTGTGCGGACACGAGGCGGCCGATCTGGAGCAGGGGGATGCGCAGGGTGGCGCCCCGGCGAACGACCGCAACGCCAGCCATCGGCCGGCCGGCAGGGACGAGCATCGTCCGTGGAAGTTCTGGCAGGGCGACAGCAAGGTGCAGCTGGGCATCACGAACCAGCAGTCCGGCGAAATCGAGCAGATTTTCCAGGCCAATTTGCCGAAGCTCGAAGCCGCGAAGGACAAGATCGACAAGCTGGAAGCGACGCTGTCGCAGACCATCAAGGACAACACGGCGGACCTGGCCACCGTAGCGCAGCAGGTGGATCGGCTGGAGGCCGCACGCGCGGATCTTTACAAGACCCGCACGCTGATGCTTTATCGTATGCGCGGTGTTCTCTCGGCCGAGCAGCGCGTCAAGCTGCAGGCGGCGTGGGAAGCCAGCCGGCCAAAGGGCAACGACCCAGCGGTCCGGCGTTGATGTCTTTTTAGTCCGTGTATCTCGCAATCTCCTGGAGGCTTTCTTGAGTAAGACCGCATCGTTCTGGATAGGTATGGGTGTCGCGGCGGCAATCGCCGCCCCCGCTGCTGCGCAACAGTCCGCCAACGCCGCTCCGGATCCCGCCCACGTGCGCGAGTTGATCCGGCAGGCGGCGCAGCAGGCACAACCACAGTCGCAGGGTCCCGCTGGGGCACCAACGCAGATTTTCGTGACCGCCGGTCCGCGCGTGAATCTCACCATCGACGATGCGGTGCAGCGTGGCACTGAGAAGAACATCGACATCGCGGTCGCGCGGATCACGCCGCAACTCACCGACTACACCATTGCCGGCCTCGAGGCGAACTACCGGTTGAACCTGACCTCGTCGGCCAACAACACGAAGGCGACCACCCTGCCGCAGCAGACCACGCAGGGGATCAACACGCCGACGACCAGCGTCCGCGAAAGCTGGAGTGCCGGGCTCGCGAAGAACCTCTACCGCGGAGGCGGCACCTACAACATCAACTGGACCAACGGCCGCCTGAACAACCAGAGCACCGTCAACCTTCGCAATCCGCAGTTCACCTCCGGCATCACCGGCGCGCTGGTGCAGCCGCTGTGGCGCGGATTCAAGATGGACAACACGCGGGCGTCGCTCCTCACCAACCGGCTGTCGCAGGAGAACGACGAAATCACGCTGCAGACGACGATGACGAGCACTCAGGCGAACGTGCGCAATGCGTACTGGGATCTGGTGTTCGCGATCCAGGCGGTCGAAGTGGCCCAGAACTCGTACGACCTCGCCGCCAGGCTCGTCCAGGACAACCAGTCACGGGTTGAAATCGGCACGCTCGCACCGATCGACGTCGTCACCGCGCAGGCCGAACAGGCGACTCGTCGCCAGACACTCGTCCAGGCGCAGGCAACAGTACGAACGAGCGAGCTGTCGTTGAAGCGGCTGATCGTGAGCGGCACCGACGATCCGCTGTGGACATCGTCCATCAACCCGGTCGACCGGCCGGCGTCGACCCCCGAGCCGATCAACCTCGAGGCCGCGGTCACGCGCGCGCTGGGGAGCCGCACCGACCTGCAGCAATCGAAGAACAATCTCAAGATCAGCGACATCAATCTGAGGAACCAGGTCGACGCAACCAAGCCGCAATTGAACCTGACGGCGAACTACGGGCTGAACGGCCTTGGTGGACCACAGTTCATCTTGGGACCTCCCGATCCGCAGACCGGCATACGGCCCCCGTCGCAAACCATTCCGTCGGGTTACTTCGACGCGCTGCGCAACATCGGCGGATTCGATGCACCGACGTGGACCATCGGGTTCACGTTTGCCTATCCGCTCGGGCAGAGCGCCCAGGAAGCCACCGTGGGCCGTTCGAAGCTCTCGTTGCGGCAGACGGAAGCGAATATGAAGGCGCTGGAGCTGCAGATCGCGACCGACGTGACCAACGCGGCGCTGACGGTCCAGAGCTCGCTCGAGAGCGTGCAGGCAAGCGCCGTCGCCAGTGAGCTCTCGCAGCGGCGGCTCGAGGCGGCGCAGAGCAAGATGGACGTGGGGATGGCGACCAATTACGAAGTCGTCCAGGCACAGCGCGACTTTGCCGACGCGCGTAACAACGAGCTCCGCGCGATCCTGACCTACCGCAAGGCGCTCGTGAATTTCGAGACGGTGCAGACCGTCGGGTCACGCGGCGTCACCGCCGCGATCACCGGTGGCGGAACCGCGACGACCCTTGGCGCCGTTGGCGGCGCGGCGACCGGCGGTGCGAACGGCGCGGCCGGCAACGGCGGCCAGTAGCCAGGTCGGCTCGCGCCGCGGTCCGCGTCACAGAACGACACTCACGCGCTTGACCGTTTTCGAAAGGACGGTACCGGGACACTGCCCGGCAGCCAGACGGACAACATGAAAAAACTGATCCTGATCGTCGTCGTGCTCGCACTTGTCGGAGTCGGCGCGGGCGCCTACTACATGAACCGCCCGGCCAAGGAGCCCGACGTGCGGACCGGACAGGTCACACGAGGCGACATCATCGATGCGGTCGCCGCGACGGGAACCCTCGAGGCGGTGACGACGGTCCAGGTCGGAACGCAGGTCGGCGGCATCATCCAGGAGCTGTACGCGGACTTCAACTCGATCGTGAAGAAGGGGCAGGTGATCGCACGCCTGGACCCGACGCTGCTGCAGACGAACATCGAGCAGCAGCGCGCGAACGTGACCCGGTCGGAGGCGGATCTGGACCGGTTGAAGGTTGCGCTCGCCGATGCACAGCAGAAACTCGATCGATCGAACGCGCTGGTCGCGAAAAGCCTCCTGCCGCAGAGCGACCTTGATACGGCGCAGGTGAACGTGCGGTCGGCGCAGGCCCAAATCAAGTCCGCCGAGGCGGCGCTCGTCCAGGCGAAGTCGCAGCTCAATTCGGCCGAAGTGAATCTGGCCCACACGGTCATCACCGCCCCCATCGATGGCATCGTCATCTCGCGGGCGGTGGAGCTGGGCCAGACCGTCAACGCCGGCATGTCGGCGCCAACGCTCTACGTGCTCGCGGCGGACCTGACGAAGATGCAGGTCAATGCGAACATCGACGAAGCTGACGTGGGCAGGATGCGCCCCGGACAGGTGGTGACGTTCCGCGTCGACGCCTTCCCGAACGACACCTTCACCGGCGCGGTCGAACAGGTGCGGCTGCAGCCGACTACGGTCCAGAACGTCGTCACGTACCAGACCGTCATCGCCGTGCCGAATCAGCAATTGAAGCTCAAGCCCGGCATGACGGCGAATGTGACGATCGAAGTCAATCACAAGACCAACGTGCTGCGCATTCCATCGGCCGCCACGCGCTTCCGCCCCACGGCGGATGTATTCGCGGCGCTCAACCAGGAGATGCCACCTGAGGCACGCGGCGGCTTCGGCGGCCGCAACGCGGGGGGACGCGGAGGTGGCGGGCGTGGGGGCAATGGCGTGGGCCAGCCCGGTGGCGGGGCTCCCGGCGGCGCGCCTGCGGGCGGCGTACCGGCGGCGAACGCGACGACGGCACCGGCGGGACAGCCCACTGCCACCGCCGCGCGCGTTCCCGCGGCGGGATCCGCTGAAGCGAGAGGCGGCGGGGATCGTTCGGGATCGTCCGCGGCCGGAGCGTCTAGCGGAGGACGGCCGAATGCGGGAAGCGCGTCGGCACCTGCCGCCGCAGCTGGCGGAGCCCCTGCGGGGGCCGCTGGCGCCGGACCGGGTGGACAGGGCGGTCCCGGTGGACCTGGCGGATTCGGCGGCGGACGCGGGTTCGACCCGAACATGACGCCGGAAGAACGCCGCAAGCGGATGGAAGAGCGGATGGCGGCAATGACTCCCGAAGAGCGTGCTGCGTTCCAGGAACGAATGGCAGCCCGCCAGAACGGTCAGGGCGGCGGAGGGGGCGGGTTCGGCGGCGGATTCGGTGGTGGGCAGCCTGGTGGCGCACCGGGCAACGGCGCCCCTGGTAATGCCGCGAACAGTGGCGGCTCCGGACAGGCGCCGGGACGTGCAGCCGCGACCGGCCAGTCGGCTCCCACGCGCGGCGGCGCCGCCCAGGGACGCGTGGCGAGTGTTCCATCGATTACCTCCGGCGCAACGACGATCGATTCGTTGTTCGGAGCGCTCCCGACGGTTGAGACCCGCGGCCGGGCGTGGCTCTACATCAACAAGCAGTTGAAGCCGGTGCCGCTGCGCCTCGGCATATCCGACGGTACCAACACCGAGGTACTCGAGGGCGCGCTCCAGCCTGGAACGGAAGTGGTCACGAACGTGATCCTTCCCTCGTCGACCGCTTCACCCGCAGGCGCAACCGGCGGCGCTGGACAGAATCCGCTACTCGGTCCTCAGCGCGGCGGCCCTCCCGGCGGCAACCGTGGTGGCGGCGGCGGCCGCGGCTTCTAGCCGTTGCGACTCAGGGTCAATCAATGGCTGCTGTAATTTCCATTCGTGATCTCGTCAAGACGTACCACGTCGGCGAGGTCACAGTGCGTGCGCTCCGCGGCGCCAGCATCGACGTCGAGGCAGGCGAGTTCGTGGCCGTGACCGGACCCTCGGGTTCCGGGAAGTCCACGCTCATGCACATTCTCGGCTGTCTCGATCGGCCGACGAGCGGCACCTACATCCTTGACGGCAAGGACGTGTCGCGGATGTCCAAGGACGAACTGGCGATCATCCGGAATCGCAAGATCGGCTTCGTCTTCCAGGGCTTCAACCTGCTGTCCCGGACGACCGCACTCGACAACGTCGAACTGCCCCTGCTCTACAACGGCGCGAACAAGCTGAAGACGGCCGAGCGTCACAAGCGATCGATGGATTCGCTCAAGGCGGTGGGTCTGGGTGAACGCTTCCACCACTTCCCGAACCAGCTCTCGGGCGGCCAGCAGCAGCGCGTCGCGATCGCCCGCGCACTGGTGACACAGCCGACGATCCTGCTGGCCGATGAGCCCACCGGCAATCTCGACACACGCACATCGATCGAGGTGATGGACATCTTCCAGCGGCTGAATGTCGAGCGCGGCATCACGGTGCTGCTCATCACCCACGAGATGGACATCGCGGAATACGGCACGCGGCTCGTACGCTTCCGCGACGGCCGGATCCAGATCGATCAGAAAATCACCAATCGGCGCGACGCGGCGAAAGAGCTCGCGGCGCTGCCGCCGCCCGAAGAGGAGCCGGCAAACCTGCCTGCCGACACGGTCGCGGCGGAACATCACGGCGGCGTGGTCTAGGAGAACAGATGTCCATCTTGATGACGTTGCGAATCGCGCTGAAGGCCCTGAATCGCAACAAGATGCGCACCATGCTGACGATGCTGGGGATGATCATCGGCGTCGGCGCGGTGATCACGATGGTCGCACTCGGCAAAGGGGCGCAGAGCACGATCGAGGCGCAGGTCAAGGCTGCCGGCACGAACCTGGTCACCGTCATGGCGGGCAACTTCACCCAGGGCGGTGTTCGACAGGGCGGCGGCAACGCGACGACGCTCCGAGTCGAGGATGCGGAGGCGATTCGCAAGCTGCCCGGAGTGCAGTACGTCGCCGCGGGCGTGAATTCGCGCGCGCAGCTCGTCGCCGGCAACCAGAACTGGTCGAGCCAGATTCAGGGGACCGATGTCGACCTCCCGCTCATCCGCAACTGGCCTCTGAAATACGGCAGCTTCTTCACGCCCCTCGACGTGACTGGCGCGCAGAAAGTCGCGGTCCTCGGGCAGACCGTCGCCGACAACCTCTACGGGCCTGACACGGATCCGACCGGGCAAATCATCCGGATCAAGAACCAGCCGTTCAAGGTCCTCGGGGTCATGGCGCCCAAAGGCACGAGCGGATTCGGCCAGGACCAGGACGATGTGGTCTACGCGCCGTACACGACCGTCCAGAAGAAGCTGCAGGGCATCCAGCACATTCAAAACATCACGGTCTCGGCGGAGACACCCGAAACGGCTGAAGTCTCGGCCATCATCAGCGAGACACTCCGCCAGCGGCACAAACTCATCGGCAACGACCCGGACGACTTCATGGTCCGCACCCAGGAAGAGATGGCGAGTGTCCGCACTGAAACTACGAAGACGATGACGACGCTGCTCGCGGCCATCGCCGGTGTGTCGCTGCTCGTTGGCGGGATCGGGATCATGAACATCATGCTGGTCTCGGTGACCGAACGCACCCGCGAGATCGGCCTGCGGATGGCGATCGGCGCCCGGGGCAAGGACGTGCTGCTCCAGTTTCTGGTCGAGGCCGTCGTCCTCAGCCTGTTCGGCGGGCTGCTCGGCATCGGGATGGGGTATGGTCTATCGGCAGCGGCGGAGAAATTCCTCCAGTGGCCCACGTCAATCCCCGCAAACGCGATCGGAATGGCGTTCGGGTTCGCCGCGGGCACCGGCGTGTTCTTCGGGTTCTATCCGGCAAAGAAAGCGGCCGGACTCGACCCGATCGAGGCACTCCGGTTCGAGTGATCGGGCAGCGGATCCGCTGCGGGAGCATCTGGTCATTCGGGCTGCCGTCCGGCAGCCCCGAATCGTCGGTCGGGAAGTTGTTGGTCATTCATCATCAAAGGAGCAACGCATGAAGCGGGCACGAATCGGAATCATTGCCGCCACGATCTTCGCGGTCGCGTCGGTGGCATTCGCACAGGGCAAACCGGATTTCTCCGGCACCTGGACGCTCGACCCTGAAGCCAGCGGCATGGCAGCCCCTGCCGGCGGCGGCGGGGCGCCGGGCGGTGGCGGCGGCGGTGGTGGGCGCGGCGGTGGTGGTGCACTCGGAAACGGCGCCACGATCAAGCAGACCGGCGACACGCTCACCATCGAGCGCACGATGGGCGAGAACAAGGTCGTGATGACGTACAAGCTCGATGGCACCGAGAGCAAGAACACGATGATGGGCCGCGGCGGCACGCCGGTGGAGTCGGTGTCGACGGCGAAGTTCGACGGACCGAAGCTCACCGTCACCACCAAGCAGGACATGGGCGGCGGGATGATGGAGTCCACGTCGGTGTGGACGGTCTCGGGCAGCACGCTCACGATCGAGACGACGAACGCGCGCGGAACCCAGAAGCGCGTTTACAAGAAGTAGGTTCGACGGGACACGTCGGCTGTCAGCCTTCGGGGGCAGCCGAAAATGGGGCCGGCGCAGACGCGCCGGCCTTTTTTTGTACGCGGCGTGACCCGACTCACACGGCGTCACCGGGGGCCTGATTGTCGGCGGCGCTACCGCGCCTCGTCCGCCAGCAATTTCCGCAGCAGTTCCCACACTCTGAGCCCGGTCACGGGATCGAGCATGTCCGGCGCCACCTCGGCGAGCGGCCCGAGGACGAAGAAGCGCTCGCGGAAGCGCGGATGCGGCACCTGAAGGCCGGGGCCATCGAACACGCTGGCGCCGAGCAGGATCAGGTCGAGATCCAGCGTCCGGGGTGCATTCGGAAAGGGGCGCTCGCGGCCGAAGGCGCTCTCGATGGCGAGGAGACCGTCCAGGAGGTCGCGCGCGGCGAGGGAGGTCCGGCCGACCGCAACGGCATTGAGATAGAGGGGCTGTTCGCCAAGCCCCTCCCCTTCCGGTTCGGTTTCGATCAGCGACGAAACCGTCAGGTCGGTGATGACTGAGGCGAGGCGCTCGACCGCGAACGCTACAGCGCCGTGCCGGTCGCCGAGGTTGCTGCCGATGCCGATGGCAACCGGAAGCTCTACTGTTCGATCCACCGGGTGCCGAGCACGCCGCCGCCGGTCCCGGCGCCATCGGCCCGGCGCCCGAGCAGGTCGGTGCGGCCGGCGAGCGCTTGCTCGAAGAACCGCTTGTGTTCCAGCGTTTCGCCGATCACGACGCGGAGCAGGCTGCGATGACGGGCGTTCGGCATCGGTTCAATCCGCGGCCGCCACTTGTCGACGAACGCCTGTGCCGCATCCCGATCCTGCGTCAGCAGCCCCGCCTGTGCCGACTCCCCCTTCGATGACGGCATCTCCGGCTCGGGCAGCTGCTCGAGTTCGCCGCCCATGTCGGTGATCGCATCGCTCAGCCAGTTCAGCTGCACGTCTTCGCGGCAGATGACGTACTGGTAGGTGTTGTTGAAGTCGTAGTTGGGCACGTGCCGGGCGGCCGCGACGTGCCGCTGCCGCATCGTCAATTTGTCGCGATGGAATTCACGCAGCAGCGCGAGCAGTTCGGTGGCTTTCACGAGCTTTGCTTTTCCTTGCACTTGATGCAGACACGCGTCCACGGGATCGCGTTCAACCGCGGCTCGGCGATTTCCTCGCCGCAATCGCGGCAGACGCCGTATGTGCCCTTCTCCATCCGGTACAGGGCCTCTTCGATCGCCTGCAGGATCTTCGCGTCGGTCTGCTTGAGCTTGAGCTGGATATGAACTTCGTTGTTGCCGCTGGCCTGATCGGCAAGATCACCCTGCCGGGAATTCACTTCTATCGTCGCCGGCAGCGGTTTGACGCCGCCGCCCATGGACAGGATCTCTCCGCGCTTGCGCAGCAGCGCCTCTTTGAACGGCGAGTAATTCATGCTGGCGTTCTCCAGGAAGCGGCCTTGCAAAGCGCCGCCGCGTACCGCCTCTGCAAAACTCCATCTTAGCAGAAATGCGCCAGTTTTCGGCGTCCGCGGCCAGCCGAGCAGGGCTCCAACCCGATCGCAACAATCGGTCGCCAACCGGCGGTCGATCGGGGTACGCTCGCCCTGCATCACCGCCGAACGAACGCCCTCGGAGACGGCGCCGCGGCGATTGACAACCCTCTGAGAGGACATGATGACGAAGCAGAATCAGCAGTTACTGGTGGCCGCCGCACTCGTGGCCGCAACCTCGGTCTGGAGCGCCGCGCAGGCGCCGCAGACGCCGACGCCGACGCCAGCGGGGCAACCGGCGGCCCCGGCGCAGGGAGGTGCGGCGCCGCAGGGACGCGGCGCCCAGGGTCCGCCGCAGCCGATGTCGTTCTTCGTGACGAGCCGGCCAGTCGGCAAAGGGGCAAACCTTGGCGGGCTCGCGGGAGCGGACGCCCACTGCCAGGCACTGGCGACGGCAGCCGGAGCCGGCGATCGCACGTGGCACGCCTACTTGAGCACGCAAGGGCCGAACGCGGTGAATGCAAGGGACCGCATCGGGGAGGGACCGTGGTACAACGCCAAGGGTCAGCGGATCGCACAGAACCTGGCGGAGCTCCACGGCGACACGCTGGACCTCGCGAGACTCGGAAACTCGGTCACCCGCGTCACCGCGATGAGCGAAAAGGGAGAACCGATCAACGGGGTGGGTGCAACGCCCAATCAGCACGACATGCTGACCGGATCACAGCCGGACGGACGCGCGTTCACGGACGCCGCCGATCATACGTGCAGCAACTGGACGAGCGAGGCGGCTACTGGAAGCGCACAGCTGGGACATCACGACCGTGCCGGCGGCAATAACATCTCGTGGAACTCCACCCACCCGAGCCGCGGATGCAGCCAGGAGAACCTGGTGAGCACCGGGGGTGCGGGGCTCTTCTACTGTTTCGCTCCGGGCGCACCGGCGGCGCGGTAGGCACGCGAGCAGGACCATCCGCTGGCGATCGCTTCGGGCTACTCGGCCCTGAGCGTCGCCAGCGGTTTTTTCCGGAGGACGTCGGCACTCGCAAGGATCCCGACAATCCCCACGAGAACCATCGTCAACAGCGCGCCGAGGGCGAGCAGGCCCGGAGCCGGCCGCCACGGAATGTCCAGGACGTGGCGCGCTACTCCCCAGCTGAGCCCCATCGCGCCGGCGGCGCCGATGATCCCGGCCAGCAGTCCAAGGGCGCAGTACTCCAGCGCGAGTGTTGCAGTCAGGAGCCCTGTGCTCGCGCCAAGCGTGCGCAGGATCGCCGCCTCGTACACCCGCTGGAACTTGGTCATCGCCACGGCACCAATCAGGATCAGCGTCCCGCTCAGGAGTGCGACGCCGCCGACGATCGAAATCCCGAGCACCGCGTTGTCGACAATGGCCTGAATCCTGGCGAGGATCTCGCGGCCGTCAATCGTCGTCACGTTCGGGAATTTCGAGACCAGGTCGTATTGGAGGCGCGCGCGATCGGTGGGGTCCGACGGGCCTTTCGCGAATGCCACGAACGTGTGCGGCGCATCGGCCAGCACACCTGGACGAAACACGAACATGAAGCCGCCGGCGCGCGATTGCGCCCACTCGACACGGCGGACGCTCGTCACCTTCGCCGCGATCCCGCGGCCAAGCACGTCGAACCGCATCTCGTCGCCGACATTGATGTTGAAGCGCTCGTGGATGCTCTGCTCGATCGAGACTTCGGACGCTGACGCCGATGTGGCCGCGGCCGACGTGTTCGTCCAGAACGCCCCCTGGATCACCTCTTCGTTCGCTTCGAGATGGTCGCGATACGTAATCGTGTATTCGCGCGCCAGCGAGCCCTGGCCGCGGACATCGCCGGGATTGGCCAGGTTCACCTCGCGGCCGCGCACGGCGGTGACGCGCGCGCGCAGCACCGGCACCAGGCGGACCGGGTTGGTCGCGGGATTCAGCCGCTGGAGGAGCAGCGCACGAACGCCTTCGACCTGGTCGCGCTGCACGTCGATGAGAAACATGTCGGCGCCGCCGCGATCGGCGCCGAGCGTGAACTCGGCAATCAGATTGCTCTGTAAGGCGCGGACGCCAAGGACGAAGAAGCTGCCAAGACCGACCGCGAGCAGGATTACGCGCGTCTGATTACCGGGTCGTCGCAGGCTGATGACCGCGTGACGAAGCGGAAACGAAGGCGCCGACGCCAGTGGAGAGACAACCCGGACAAGGACGAAGGCGGCACCGTACAGCACCGCCGATACCGCGGCAAACCCGGTGCTGACTGCCGCGCCCGCACGCCACGACCCTGCCTGCCACGAGGCCACCGCGATGAGGGCACCGCCGACCACGATCGCGGTGCCAACCTGCAGCCAGTCGACCCGTGCGCGCCACGCCACCCAGCGGGCGCGGAGCCCGGCACCGTCGGCGCTCCGCGGCCGCACGAGGACGTGCCCGACGTCGGTTCCGCGAATGAGCAGCAGCGGCTTGATCCGGCGCACGTCGAGCAGCGGTACGAGCGCAAACAGCACCGAGACCAGGAGCCCTACCGTCAGCCCCTGCGCGACCGCCGACATCGTCAGGCCGTACGACAATCCGCCGAACGAGGTCGCGAGGGACGGGGGGATCGCGTGCATGCCGGCGCCCGCTATCAGCACGCCCATGACACTGCCCGCGAGCGCGAGCAGCCCGACCTGGAACACATACGTGGCGAGCACCTGTGCCGTCGACGCACCGACGCACTTGAGGATCGCGACGCTGCGAATCTTCTGCCTGACGAACACACGGGTGACGCTCCAGACGCCAATCCCGCCGAGCACGACAATGACAAACCCGACCAGGCTGAGGAAATTCTCGGCGCGCTGCAGGTTCTCCCCGATCTGATCTTCCGTCGAACGGTACGAGCGCGCGTTGACGAAGCGATCCCGGAACCCGCGGCGGATGTCGCGGGTGAGCGATTCGATGCCGTCCTCCCGCACCTTGAGCAGGATCTGATAATTTGCGCGACTCCCGAACGTGAGGAGACCCGACGCCTTCAAAGCGTCGAGGTCGACGAGGACGCGAGAGCCGAGGCTGAATCCGCCGACACTCCGTCCGGGCTCCTGTTCGATCACGCCGCGAATCGTGAATGGCTTGCCGCCGATGAGGATGCGTCCGCCAACCGCGACGCCGAGTTGCGTCAGCAGCTCGGGGCGAACCAGCGCACCGCTGTCGTCCAGCAGATCGTGAGAATAGGGCACGCCGTTCTGCAGGGCGAGCGTGCCGTAGAACGGAAAGCCGCTCTCCACCCCGCGCAGTTCGACCATCCGCGCCACCGCGGCGCCGTTCTCGGCGCGAACCATCGTGGCGGTCTCGATCGCGGCGCTTCGCCCGAGAACCGGGGCGCGCGCAATCCGCGCCTCGAGATCGCTCGTCACGTCAGGCGTCCATGGCCGGCTGCTCTGCACCAGAACATCCGCGGCGATGCTCGAGCGCGCTTCGCGCACGAGGCCGGCGCGAATGCTCTGGATGATCGAACGGAGCGAGACGATTGCGGCAACGCCGATCGCGACGCAGACGAAGAAGAACACGAGCCGCCGCCAGGACGCCCTGAGCTCGCGTGCGGTCATGCGAAAGACGAAGGCCATCAGCGCGCGGCCGGGTCGGGCAGGCGAGTGTCGCCAGCGGCAACACTGACGGCGCGATCTTCACCGCCGGACCGGACGGTTCGACTCGAGACCCGCCCGTCGCGGAGCGCAATCGCGACGTCCGCGACTCCGGCAAGCTCGGGATCGTGCGTGACGAGCACGAGCGTGGTGCCGCGCAGCCGGTTCACCTCGAGGAGCAGTTCGATGACCTGCGCCCCCGTCGCCGAGTCGAGGTTGCCGGTGGGTTCGTCGGCGAGAAGAAGCGGCGGATCGTTGGCGAGCGCCCGGGCAATCGCCACCCGCTGCTGCTCGCCGCCGGAGAGCTGCGATGGATAGTGATGGCCACGCTCCGACAGGCCGACTTCGGCGAGAAGCGCCGTGGCGCGCGCCCTCGCACCCTTGACTCCGGCGATCTCCATCGGCACGAGCACGTTCTCGAGCGCGGTCAGCGACGGCAGCAGGTGAAAGAACTGGAACACGAAACCGATGCGCCGGCCGCGCAGCCGTGCGAGGCCGTCCTCGTCGAGGGTGGTGATATCGACGCCGTCGATCGCGATGTGCCCGGTGGATGGTGAGTCGAGGCCGGCGATCAGCCCGAGCAGGGTCGACTTCCCGCTCCCGGAGGGTCCGGTGATCGCCACAACCTGGCGTGCGGGCACGTCGAGATCGATCGGGTGCAGGATCGTCAGCATCCCGGCGCCGCTCGGCACCGTTTTCGAGACGCCACGCAGTTCGATCATGAGGCAGACAGCCGTTCGAGTTCCGGCTTCAGGACCGTCCACACTGTAGCGGCCACGACCTGCGCGCCGCGGACATTCGGGTGGATTCCATCCGCCTGGTTCAGTCCCGCCTGCCCGGCGACGCCGTCCAGGAGAAAAGGCACGAGACGGACGTTGTACTTTGTCGAGAGATCGCGGTAGGCCTGGCGGAACTGGCTCGCGTACTCACGGCCGTAGTTCGGCGGCGCCTCCATGCCGGCGAGAATCACCGCCACTCCCTTCGCCTGCGCCCGTTCGATGATGGTCGCGAGGTTCTGCTTCATGTCCCGCACGGGAAGCCCGCGCAGGCCGTCGTTCGCGCCGAGCGCCAGGATCAGCACGCGCGCACCGTCCTGCAACGACCAGTCGAGCCGACGGAGTCCGCCAGCCGACGTGTCGCCTGATACGCCGGCATTCACGACGTCGAACGCCAGCTTGTCGTCATCGATCTTGCGCTGCAGCACCGCCGGGAACGATTCGGTGGGCACGAGGCCGAGGCCGGCCGTGAGACTGTCCCCGAGAACCACGATTTTCGGACGGACATCAGGTGGCGGGGTCGGGGCCCGTGACGCCGGCGTCCGTTCCTCACCGATATCCGACGCGGGACGTGAACAAGCCGAGGTCATCGCCACCATCAGGCAGACCGCCAGCGGGACCGCGTCCCATGCCCGCCGGAAAGGAGATGTCATGGATATCTCATTATAGGTTCGCCGACCGGGATTCCGCACTGGCGGGAGTGCCGTAAGATGAAGGCATGGCGCGCGGCTTCGAATCCAAACAGGTGGAATCGCAACAGGAAGAGGCTGCTCGGGGCCGAACCATCATCGGCCCGCAGCGCTCGCCGGGGGAACTGGCTCGTCTCGACCGGCAGCACTCGCTCGAGCTGTCCCGGACGCGCCTCCAGCACGAGCTCGGCCGTGCAAGCGCGCCAGCACATCGGGCGATGCTCGAACAGGCAATCGCGACACTCGAGGCAGAGCTCGACGCTTTGCAGGACCATTCCGAATCCCCTGCCGCAGCGTCGCACAACTCCGAATAGCGCCTTTCAGGCCGTCCCGTTGCCCAATTCCCGCGACTTCCCCGGGTATGCATCTTGCGTCCTCTACCTCAAGGAGAGGTATGCCGCACACGAGGAATGTCGTTCGACTCGCCGCGATCGGTGACCTTCATTACGGGCGCACCGCGATCCAGGGCTCGCTGCATCCACTGTTCAGCCAGATCAACGAGTCGGCCGATATCCTCATTCTGTGTGGAGACCTGACCGACTACGGCACGATTGAGGAGGGCCGTGCGCTCGTTCGCGAGCTGGCCTCACTCAAGATTCCCGCTGTGGCAGTGCTCGGTAATCACGACTTCGAATCCGGCCAGCAGGAGCAGCTGCGACAGATGCTGCTCGACGCGGGCGTCGTCACGCTCGACGGCGACAGCACGGAAATCCTCGGTATCGGATTCGCGGGCGTCAAGGGTTTCGCCGGAGGATTTGGCCGTCGCGCTCTGGGACCGTGGGGCGAAGAGAGCATCAAGAAGTTCGTGCGCGAGGCGCTGGACGAGGCACTGAAGCTCGAGTCGGCGCTTGCGCGTCTGCGCAATCATCACCTGATTGCCGTGCTGCACTACGCGCCCGTCCAGGGCACGGTCGAGGGTGAACCGCGCGAAATCTTTCCGTTCCTGGGCTGCAGCCGCCTCGAGGAGCCACTCAACCGTTTCCCCGTCACCGCGGTGTTCCATGGGCACGCACACCACGGTCAACCCGAGGGACGCACCGCGAGGAACGTCCCCGTGTTCAATGTGTCCATGTCGCTGATGCGCGAGCAGTATCCGTCGCGGCCGTTTCGTGTGTTCGAGATCGACACGACCGCCAGCGTCGATGAACGCCGACTGGGCAACGACCGGCGCGCTCTGGATCGTGCGCTGATGGATAAGCTGTGATTCAGCCCGTCTGGGGCCTGGCCCTCGCAGCAACACTGGCGCAGGCACAGGCACAGCCGCGGTCACCCGCCATCCGTGCGGCCGCCAACACGGTGCAGCACCGATCCGCGGCGCCAGGGCCGAGGGCGCCGTACGACGAGCGTGCGCTCCAGCGTCAGGTCATGCTCGATCGAGCCGGGTTTTCGCCGGGTGTGATCGATGGTCATGGCGGGACCAACACCGACCGCGCGTTCGCCGTGTTCCAGGCGCAGGCCACACGCACGGTTGCGCCTGTCGATCCGCTGACGCGCTATCACATCACACCGGAAGACGCATCCGGCCCCTTCGCCGCCGTGCCCGACGACATGATGGAGAAATCAACTCTGGTGACGCTCGGCTACGCGTCACTGCTCGAGGCGCTCGCCGAACGATTCCACACCACGCCCGCGCTGTTGCAGGCGTTGAACCCGGGCGTCGCGTTTTCCGCCGATGTCGACATTCAGGTGCCAAACGTCGATCCGATGCTGATACCGGTGGCAAGACTGCCGAAAGAGACACCGCCGAAGCCGAATCCTCAGGCGCCTGCAGCGGAATCGAAGCCAGCCGCGCCACCGTTACGCGCCCCCGAGCCCGCAGCGCCACCGAAGCCCGACGTCGTCATCACCATCGGCACAGCGGCGAGTGCCGTCACGGTCACGACACTCGACGGTGCCGTGGTGTTCTACGCCCCGGTTACAACCGGCAGCGAGCACGACCCCCTCCCCATCGGTGAGTGGAAGGTCACCGGCGTCCAGAGGAATCCGACGTTTCACTACAACCCCGAGTTGTTCTGGGATGCAGATCCGCTCCACGCGAGGGCAACCATCCCGGCCGGACCCAACAACCCCGTTGGCGTGGTGTGGATCGGCATCTCGAAAGACCACTACGGGCTGCACGGCACGCCGGTCCCGGAGGCGATCGGCCGGACGGAGTCGCACGGCTGCGTGCGGCTGACGAACTGGGATGCGCTTCACCTCGCCGGGTTGGTGAAGCCCGGCACACGCGTGGTGTTCACGCAATGAAGATGCGGGCCGAGACCAGGCAGCGGGCGCGCACCTTCGGCCTCGGTGCGGCATGCGGTTTTCTCGCCGGCGTCGCGCTCGTCGGCATCGTCGTCAGCAAGTATGGCGGGGTCGCAGGCGTACCGCCGCGAATGCCGCAGACATCCGGGGCTGTTCGAGCAGACGACGGAATGGCGGACGTGGACACGCCGGTGCTGGTGGATGGGACAGGAGGGAGCAGACCGACGCCCGCGCCGGTACCGGGGACTGGCGCTACCCCGCCGGCGGGCGCACCGATCTCACCACCCCCGGGACCGGCTTCTGCGTCAGTTGATGAACTCAAGCAGAGAGCGCTCACGATCCCGGTGGAAGGGATCAGGGCTGACCAGCTCGTCGAGTCCTTCAGCGACGCGCGAAGCGGCGCCCGAGTGCACGAGGCGCTCGACATCCTGGCGCCCCGGAATACGCCGGTCAAGGCGGTCGAAGACGGCACCATCGCGCGCCTTTTTTTCAGCAAGGCCGGCGGCATCACCGTCTACCAGTTCGATCGCGGGGAGCGGTTCTGCTATTACTACGCCCACCTGGAACGCTATGCGGACGGTCTACAGGAGGGCCAGAAGGTCCGGAAGGGGCAGGTGCTCGGCTACGTTGGCACCTCGGGCAATGCGCCGAAGGACACGCCTCACCTGCACTTCGCGGTGTTCCGGCTGACGACGGCAAAGCACTGGTGGGAAGGCACTCCCATCGATCCTTACCCCATCCTGCGGTAGCTTCCAACCTTTCTCCCCCTGTCCACCGTCCAAGCTGGTGCAGGAAAGGAGCTTGCAGGCATTGATCGCTGTGCAGGCGGGCACTGCCCTGCTGCCAGGATCTGGGGTACCCAGGGCTCATACCGGAGCATCACCGCTGCGATCCGACAGCCGGCAGTCCGCCGTTCTCGGCCACGAGGAAACGGCTCACGACGTGGCGCTCGCCGCGAAGGGCGACGTGTCCGCGTTCGAGCGGGTGTATCACGCGCACCTGCCGCGCGTGCACAGCCTTGCCCGGCGCATGGCCGGCGGCCGCGACACCGACGAGATCACACAGGATGTGTTCGTCAGGGTGTGGCAGAAGCTCTCGGGGTTCCGCGGCGATTCGGCGTTCGCCACATGGCTGCACCGCCTGGCCGTGAACGTGATCATCGAACGGTTCCGCGGGGATATTGCCCGGCGCAACCGGCTTGCGGGAGGCGAGCGCCTCCTCGACACGCTCCCGGGCCCGCCGCAGTCGCGCGATCTGTCGATGGACTTCGAGACCGCGCTCGAGAAATTGCCCGACGGCGCACGCGAGATCTTCGTCCTGCACGACGTCGAGGGCTACAAGCACCATGAGATCGGCACCCTGCTCGGAATTTCGGCCGGCACTTCGAAGGCGCAGCTGCACCGCGCGCGAATGATGCTGCGGCGGCACCTGCGGCCGGGCATCGGCGCCGCAAAGAGGACTCCAGATGGCCCATGACGCATTCACCGATCGGCTGTCGGACTATATCGACGACGAGGTCAGTGATGATGAGCGTCGCCAGATCGACGCTCATCTTCTGACCTGTGCGGAGTGCCGTACGGTCGTCGAGGATCTCCATGACGTCGTTGCCCGCGCGGCATCGCTCGAGGACACGGCGTCGGCTGGCGATCTCTGGCCCGGGATTGCGGCGCGCGTCTCGGTTGCGCGGCCGCGTGGCAGTGGCCTCGCGCTGTTCCGTCGGCTCCTGTCCGCGCGCCGGTTCTCGTTTACGCTGCCGCAGCTGGCTGCCGCGACGCTGGCGGTCATGCTGCTGTCGGGTGGTCTGGTGTGGGTGGCGCGGTCCGGCGATCCTCGGGCCGATTTCGAGTCGCTGAGCGCCGACGCAACCCGAACACCTATCGTGGCACCCGCGGGCGTAACCGACACTCCTTACGAGGCGGCAGTGAGCGATCTCGAAGGCGCACTCGAGGCCGGGCGCACGCGCCTCGATCCCGCGACCGTGCGGATCCTCGAAGAGAACCTGGCGTCGATCGATCGCGCGATCGACCAGTCGCGTCGCGCGCTCGCCGCCGATCCAGCGAACCTGTATTTGAATCGGCACCTCGCTGCCGCGCGCCAGCGGAAGCTCTCGCTGCTTCGGCGCGCGAGCGCGCTTGCGACCGCGGGGGGCTAGGCAGAGTGCCAGGGGTGCCGAGGGTGCCAGGGTGCTGCCTTCAGGCCGTAGCTTCCGCCTTCAGGCCGTAGCTTCCGCCTTCAGGCCGTAGCTTCCGCCTTCAGGCGGAAGTCATTGGACGTCAGGAGATAGATGAATGGTTCTGGGAACGGCCGCGCTGCTCTGGATGCTCGCGGCGGCGGATGATGGCGGGCAGGACCGCCACAAGCGCTCTGCGGACACCGACGAAACCGTTGCCGTGTCGCGCGGGACGCGGCTCGCTCTCGAGAATGCCTCCGGCAGCGTCGAAGTCCATACGTGGGACCGCGATTCCCTGCGAGTACAGGCGCGACACGCGGCGGGCACGAAGGTGCTCATCCGCGCGGACCAGAGTTCGGTGACGGTGCACGCGGTGTCCCAGGGCGGTCACGCGGGACCCGTGGAGTACGACATTACGGCGCCGGCGTGGATCGCCATTCGGATCGAGGGGAATCACAACGACGTCAGCATTGACGGGGCGCGAGGAGATGTGTCGGTCGAGAACGTGCGCGGCGACATCGCCATCACGAAAAGCTCGGGCTCGATCACTGCGAACACGATCGAAGGCCAGGTGACGGTGGAAGGTGGCCGCGGCAAGGTCGACGTCACCTCGGTCAACGACGGCATCAACATCACCGGGGCGACTGGCGAGATCAGTGCCGAGACGACGAACGGGTCGATCAACCTGTCGCGGATCGACGGCACCAGCATGGAGGTCGCGACGATCAACGGCGATGTCACGTTCGACGGCAGCATCGCTGACAACGGCCACTACAGTTTCAGCAGCCATAACGGCGATATCGTCCTCAGCATCGCGGAAACCGTCAATGCGACGTTCAGCGTCCGCACGTACAACGGGGGATTCAACACGTCATTGCCGCTGAAAGGACCGGAGCGGTCAACCGTTCGGCGCGGCACGCGAGCGTCCTACACACTCGGTTCGGGAAGCGCCGCCGTGGATCTCGACTCGTTCGGCGGAGAGATCAGCGTGCGGCGTTCCGGCGCGGACAGGAAGGAACGGCGTCAGTAAGACCGCGATGCGGCCGCGCCGGGTCGCACCCGTGTCTGCGGCGGGACCCACCCCTGTTGCGCCAGCCGGGTCTGGAGAAGGCTGGACCGCTCGACCAGGGAGCCGCACTCGGAGTAGCGTTCGACTTCCTGCCGTCCGTCCGGCCAGTTGATGACGAGCTCGTAGTCATCCCCGTCGCTCTGCCGCCTGATCTCGTAGTGCAACCTGGACTGCTGTCGCTCGAAAAACCACACCATGCCCGGTGTTATCGGCGCATTCCGCCCGGACCCGTAGCATTCCGCGGTCCTGTAGCTCCGCCTGGTCCGTAGCTTCCGCCTTCAGGCGGAGTCTGGCGGAAGATCTCCTCCCTTAAAGCCGACACCGATCGGAACCGGAACGCCGGTGTTCAAAAACGAACATGCTGCAGGGGCAACTCGCGAATTCCGGTTTGTTTCCCGGGCAAATCGCCGCGCTCCTCTCGGCACGTCGATTGGACCGCCTCCGAACGATCCCATGACGACCGCTTTCCCTGTGCAGCCGCGAATTCTCATCGCGGACGACCAACCCGATCTCCTCGATGCATTGCGCCTGCTCCTCAAGGGGCAAGGTATGGCGATGCAGGCCGTGACGTCGCCTGAAGCCGCGGTCGCGTCCGTTGCCGCAGGGCAGTTCGACCTGCTGCTGATGGACCTGAACTATACGAGCGACACCACGTCCGGCCGCGAGGGCCTCGACCTGGTGAAGCGCATCCAGGAGCGCGACAGCCTCCTCCCGATCATCGTCATGACGGGCTGGGGGTCGGTCGGCCTCGCGGTCGAATCCATGCGCGGCGGCGTCCAGGACTTCATCCAGAAGCCGTGGGACAACGACCAGCTGGTCACCACGGTCCGCACCCACATCGAGAAAGGCCGCGCGTGCCGGGAGGCGCGCGCGTTCGAACAGCGCGAACAGGAGGAGGCACTCCGGATTCAACGCAAGCTGCTGCCCGCGAGCATGCCCGAGATCGACGGCTGTGAAATCTCGGCCTCGTGGGAGCCAGCCTCAGGCATCGGCGGCGACTGCTTCGACGCAATCTCGTTCAACCGTTCGCGCGCCGCCATCTCGATTGCCGACGTCGTCGGCAAGGGGATCCCGGCCGCGCTGCTGATGTCGAATCTCCAGGCGGCCGTCCGCGCGTTTGCCACCGAGACCTCCGGCCCCGCCGACATCTGTCGACAGGTAAACCGGATCCTGAACGGAAACATCGCCCCGGGCCGGTTCATCAGCTTTTTCTGCTGCATCGTGGACACGGCAACCGGGACGGTCACGTTTTCGAGCGCTGGACATCACCCCCCGATACTCGTCCGCCGCGACGGTTCGGTGGAGCGGCTGACGGACGGTGGGCCGGTGCTGGGCGTAGTTCCGGACCCGCCCTACGCTGAAGGCCAGGTCCGATTTGGCTGCGGCGACCGCCTGATCCTCTACACGGACGGGATCACCGGCGCCTCCCGAGCAGGAGAGGCGAACGGCGCCAGCGCCCCCGATTCCGAGCCCGCCGTTGACGAATTCGGTGAGCACAGGGTGGTCGACCTCGCGGTGGCGCACCGCGGCAAATCGGCCGCGGGGCTCCAGGCCCTCCTCGTGAACGCCGCGAAAGCCCATTCCGGCGGCACTTTCAGCGACGACGCCACGCTCATCGTGCTGGCCGCCGGCTGAACCCGTCCTGGGACGAACACCCGCCTCACGGTGACCAACGCCGCCGGCACAGGGTTGGGCGACGCGCGGCGCGGACACGGTTTCTCACAATGTGGCCATCGGGGAAAATCCCCGCTTGACGAGCGTGTTCAGCTCGCCAGATAGTGGGATGAATGGAAAAAGTCTGGACGCCGCCGGTCCGCCTGGTTTTCGGCGCGGCGACCGTCCTGGGCTGTTTTTCCACCCTCCAGGCCTACCGTCTCAGCACGCTCAATCTGTCGAAGGACATGCCAATCGAGGTTGGCCGCCTCTTTCTCCTCAATCTGAGTTACTGGTACGTCGCCGCCGCGATCACGCCAGTCGTTTTCAAGCTTTCCGACCGGTTCCAGCTCGAAGATGGGCGCCAGGCCCGCGCGCTCGCAGTGCACGCGCTCGCCGCCGTGGGCCTTTTCTGTCGTCCACGTCGCCTGCATGCTCAGCGTCCGTGCGTTGCTCTGGCCAGGCATGGACCACCCGCGCAGTGTCCCGTGGACCACGTACGCGCAGCGGCAGTACCTCGGGAACCTGGATTGGACCCTGATGACGTATGCCGCGATCGCGGGACTGAGCTACGCGCTCGCCTACCATCGTGAGTCACAGGAGAGTGCGATCAGGACCGCCAACCTGGAGGCGCGTCTCGCCGAGGCCCGCCTGAAGACCCTCGAGGCGGAACTCCACCCGCACTTTCTCTTCAACACCCTGCACGCGATCTCGACGCTGGTTCACGTCCAGCCGGAATCGGCGGACCGGATGATCAGCCGGCTGAGCGACTTGCTCCGGATGACGTTCGCGCGAACGGGCGCGGCCCGGATCCCGCTCCAGGAGGAGCTCGAGTTCCTGCAGAAGTACCTCGAGATTGAACAGACGCGCTTCCAGGATCGTCTCACCGTTTCGTACGACATCGACCCGGACACGCTGGACGCGGAAGTTCCCCGGATGATTCTGCAGCCGATCGTCGAGAACGCCATCAAACACGGCATTGCGCCGAGAAGCGGGCCGGGCACGATTCAAATCATCGCCGCCCGCGACGGCGAGACGCTTCGTCTCGAAGTCCGCGACAACGGCGCCGGTTTGAGTGGTACCGCTCGCGCGAAGCTGCACCGCGGGGTCGGACTCTCGAACACCCGCGCTCGGCTCGAGTGCCTGTACGGCCAGGCCCACACCCTGAATTTCCTCGAAGGCGGCGAGGGACTCACCGTGCAGATGCAGTTCCCCTTTTCACGGCTGACCGCCGGCAGCACCGAGCCGGCGCGGGTTGCATGAGCGGCGCGGCCGCCCGCGTCATCCGCATCCTGATTGCCGACGATGAACCGCTGGCGCGGCAGCGGCTCCTGATGCTGCTCGCGCAGGAGCAGAACGTGGAAGTCGTCGCCGAGTGCGCCGACGGCCCCGCCGCCCTCGCCGCGATCGAAACGCTGCACCCGGATCTCGTGTTTCTCGACGTTGAAATGCCGGGCGCCTCGGGCTTCGATCTCATCGACGCGGTCGGCCCCGCACGAATGCCGTGCGTCATCTTCGTGACCGCATTCGACAACTACGCGCTGCGGGCGTTCGATGTCCGCGCGCTCGACTACCTGTTGAAACCGTTCGATCGGGATCGCTTCCACTCGGCCGTGAACAGGGCGCGCGAACACATCGAGGGTCGTTCCGACGGTGAGCTCGAACGCCGTCTGCTCGAACTCGTGCACGGGCTCAAGCCAGCCGCCCACCCGCTCGAGCGATTCGTCGTCAAAGCCAGCGGCCGCGTGTTCTTCGTCCGGGCCAGCGAGATTGAATGGATTGAAGCGGCCGGCAATTACGTCAAGCTCCACGTGGGCGCCGAGTCACACCTGTTCCGGGAAACGATGAACGCCGTCGAGGAGAAGCTCGATCCCGACCTGTTCTACCGCATTCACCGTTCCCATATCGTGAACATCGAACGCGTGCGGGAACTGCAACCCTCGTTCAACGGTGAGTATCTGGTCTGCCTGAAGAGCGGGACGCGCCTGACGCTCAGCCGCGGCTACCGGGAGAAGCTGCAGGAGCGCATCGGCCGCACGTTGTAGCGAGGACCTGCCCACCGGTTCACTTCGTCCACCCGATCGACCACGCGTTCCGGCCGTCGCGAAGTCCGTGCGCGAAATCTATCCGTACGATGCCGGCCCCAGGCAATGCGATTCGCAGCCCTGCACCAGCGTCCAATTGCGCGCGCGTGTCGCCCCCCTCGAGCACGCCCGCCGCGCGTGCCGCATCGGCGAACACCGCCGGGGCGACGCGGAGCAGCTTGCCGTGTGGCTGCACCCAGTGTCGCCACTCAGCTCCGCCATGAACGAGCCGCCGCCCGAATACGCCGTCGCTGATGATGCCGCCGTGGAGAAGCGGATGGGCGCGAAGCAGCACGTCCCTGCCCTGCCCCGTGCCGGCGCCGCCCCAGAGCGCGAGCGGGGCGCCGTTCGCGGCGACATCGACGCCGCCGCGGGCGAGCCACACATCGCCTTCGTTGCGCACCGCCGATCGCCAGTCGGCGCCAGCACCAAGCGTCCACGTCTGCACCCCGCCGCGCCACGCCCGGGCCCCGGCCCGGAGAGCGAGCCGATCGCCGCTCAACCGCTGCTCACCCGCGACGCCGAGCGAAAACGAACGTCCCGTGTCGCTCCACGAGTCCAGCCCTGCGTTCACCGCCCAACGGATGCCGAGTTGGATCCAGTCACTCACCTCGAAACCGACACGTCTTTCGGTCTCCTCGGTGATGGCGGCGCCATTTGCGTACGTCTGTCGCTCGGCGAATCCTTCGACGCGCCACACACCGCCATATGGAGACGGAGCCGCCAGGCCCAGCGCGACGCGCGGACGGCGCTCCCACCAGCGCCAGGAGGCGGTCCACAGTTCGCCGCCGCCGCTCGGGCTCGCCATCTCACCTGCCAGTTCGCGATCCGTGGCCGCCCGCAGAGCCGTGGCCGCAAGCGGGATGAGACCAGTCGGAAACAGCGGACGCTCGAGTACAACAGCATCGACTTGCGCGCGCCCACGTTCACCAGGCCGATAGCCGAGGCGGGTCGTCTGCGCTGACGGCAGTTCGGCGAGACGCCGCCGCGCCGCACGAAGTGCCGACGGCGTCAGTCGATCCTTCGGGTGCAATGCCATCGCCCGCGCGGCGACCAGGTATCGCGTCCGTTCCAGCCCGGTCACGTTGACCAGATCGATGATCGGTTCGCCAACGTTGTTCCACGCCGCCAGTGCACCGTCAGGGTCGTCGTCGAGGTACAGGGCGGTCGCGAGGATTCGCGACGCGAGCGGGTCGGCAGGATCGTGTGTCAGCGCGCGACGTGCGTCTTCGGCCGCTCCGCGCCACTCGGATTTCAGTACGTGAATGCCAGCGAGTTCGCGCCACGGTGCCGCGGATGCGGGGCACTCAGTGGCCGCGAGCTCGAGCAGCCGCCGGGCGGATTCGAGTTCACCGCTGCCTGACAGCCGCACGCCCTCATCCACCATCCCACTGCACGGCGTATCAGCTCCGGCCGCGGCACTGCCGGCCGTGCGAGTCTCCGGCGTTGCGAGCTCGGCGACCGCTGGCACGTTCGAGGCCGGAGGCGTGGCGACGAGGGTCCAGTATCCAGACTGCGCCCACGCGTCGGCAAATGACTTCTCATCGAGGAGACGGAAGGGAGCACGAGCGGGATCGTGAACGATCACCCGGCCGTTGAACCAGCCGACCACGACGACGTAGTGGAAACGTCCGGGACGGTCCTGAATCAGGGCAATCGCGGGACGTGCAGCAGCGAGCTCTGATTGCACGAGAGACGCATCGCCGCGGAAGGACCGGGCCTGCCAGCCGCGAGTCTCGAGCGCCTGGAGCAAATCCTGTCCGCGTATCCCACCCGCTGCCTGGTCCACCAGTGCGCTGAACGTTTCGGCGTACACGTTGGTCGCACCGAAGTAGCGCATGACCATCGCGATCGCAGCACCGCCGCAGAGCGCCTCGCTCTGCGGCAGGTACGGCACGTCCAGCAGATGGACTTGCGCATCGGCCGTCTGCGCCCGGGCTCCGGGAACGCACACCGTCGCCGTCATCACGACGACGACGGTGGCGAGCCGGCGTACTGAGGGGCTGATCAACCAGCCAGCGCAACGATCAGGACGATCAGCAGCACGATGATGATCGTCGTGGTTGAAATGACGACAACCGACGCGCCGCCGGCGAGATCGTTCTGGACCTGGCGGGCCTGAGACGCCGCCTGCTGCAGATCATGGCCCTGCAGCGTCGAGACCGCCGCCCGCGCCTTGTCGAGAGACAGACCAGCCTTTGCCGCGACGTCCCGCACTTCGGCGCGCTGCAGAAGCGAGAGGATGGCGTCCCGGTCTGCCTGCTCACTGGTCACGCGCTGCTGGACCGCCTTGTCGAGCGCGGACGTGCCGATCACATGGTCCTGCGCACTGGCGAGCGGCGCCAGAAACAAGACCGTCAGACAAACTGCGACCGAATGTCGAACGATTCTCATCTTTATAGCCTCCGTGAATGATTTATCAACACGCCGTCGGCAAACAAAGCATCATCCATGCCTGCACGATGGATGAGATTCGCGGCCATGCGCGTATTGATGTCACCGAGGCGCAGGAGCGAGCTGTTCGAATTCGTCGGCATGCGCGGCACGCGCGTGCGCCTCGCGCCATTCGACCAGCCCGTCCTTCACGAGGCGTGCAAGTGATTCCTCAAAGGCGAACGAACCACTTTTGCGGGTTATGGCGATCTCCTGGTTCAGGTGCTGCAGCGCGTTTTTTCGGATGTGCTGGCGCGCGCCGTAACTCACCATCAACAACTCAGCGGCCGGTACCATTCCACCACCAAGACGGGGCAGCAGAGTTTGTGTCATCACTGCCGCGAGTGCCATCGCGAGTTCCTGCCGCACCGTATTCTGCCGTTCCAGGGGGAACGAATCGGCAATCCTCGAAACAGTCGATGCGACGTCGGTCGTATGCAGCGTTGACAGCACGAGGTGCCCCGTCTCCCCTGCCGCAAGCGCGATCTGCATCGTCTCGGGATCCCGCATCTCGCCAACGACGATAATGTCGGGAGCCTGACGCAGGGCCGCACGAAGCGCGGTCGGAAAATCAGGCGCGTCGACGCCAATCTCAACCTGCTCGATCACGCTGCGATGGTGGAGGTGCTCGTACTCGATCGGGTCTTCGATCGTCACGATGTGCCGTGCATCACGGCGATTGATCTCGTCGACGATGGCGGCAAGCGTGGTGCTCTTTCCTGAGCCCGTGGGGCCGCCGATGAGTACGAGGCCGCGTGGAAGCCGCGTCAGCAGTTCAACCCCTGCAGGCAAGCCCAGCGTCGAAAGCCGCGGCACGCGCGATGGGAGCAGCCGCACGGCGGCCGCGGCCCGTCCGCGCTCACGGTGCAGGTTGATTCTGAACCGGCCAACGCCGGAGATTCTGAATGACGCGTCGGCAACGTGCGTCTCGCGGTATACGCGGCGGGCGTGAGGCGGCAGCGCGGGAACGACCGCGCCCTCGATCTCCTCGCCGTCGAGCGGTCCGTCGTCGAGCGGGTGAATGCGGCCGTCCACCCGTATCGACGGAGGCGCCCCGGCGACGAGCAGCAGATCACTGCCCTCCCGGGATGCGAGGAGGCGCAGCCACTGTTCGAGCCGAAGGTGCTCGCCCGCTGCAGTGGAGCCGGTTCCGGTTCCCGACGAATGGAGCTCGAGGATCAGCCGTTCGATGTCGTCGTCCGCCATCGCGCGCATTCTAGCGCGGACGAGCGTCCCGTGGTGGGTACGAGGGAGTTGACGGTCGACGGGGTCAGACCTGGATCGGACCCGTGGGAGCGAACGAGGAACGCAGGGCGTCCACGTCCCATTGAGCCAGCTCTGCGCCGGCCTGATACGCACTTTCGAGAAATGCCAGCACCGCCTGCCTGGGCGAGGCACTGTTGCGCACGTCCTCGTACATCAGTACGGCGAGATGGCTGCCGTTTCGTGGCGCCCACGTCGCTCCCGCAGGCTGCAGCGGCTTGAGCGCAAGCCCTGCGGGTTCCGGTGCCGTATAGGAATAGAAGGCCGGCGCCGGGACTGTGGCATCGCCGGTCCAGAACCCGAAGCTGATCACCTCGTGCGAGTACGCTTCGCGCGTGACCGGGTCCGCCGCGGGCATCTCAGGGGCGCGGCGTCCCGAGAACCGCGTCAGCGCCAGGTCGAAGCTGTGCCAGAACAGGTGCACCGGACTGCTCTTGCCATTGAACCAGCCGCTGAACGTCTTCAACGTCTCGTCCGCGAACAGCAGTACCTGGTGAAACCGGCCGACGTACTCCGGGTCGTAGCTGGCGTGGACGGTGTCGGTCGCAAAGGGCTCCGTCATCGGCACGCCGTAAGGCTTCGCTACGATGTGAGGCTTGATGTCGAGCGCGGCGAGCTCGTTCAGCACGGCACGGTAGAAGTCGGCGACGGAAAGACCTGGCAGCGCAAGGGTGCGGCTCCGGCCGTCACTCGCGATGATGACGAGGCGGTGCTCGATGAGATCGAAATCCAATTCGAAGGTCACCTGGCCTGCAGGGATTGGCCCGGTCCCCGCCCCACGCGGCGTAAGGTACAGCGGCGCGTGCCACCAGTGATTGCGCGGCGGCTCCATCACGAGTCGGATTTTGCCCACGATCTGAAAGAAGAGATGCAGTGTGTCCTTCGTCGGCTGCCAGGCCTCGAGCGAAAGGGGCGGGAGTGGTTGCGTCGTCATCTCGGTCCACCTGTTCTGCCGGCGTCCCGGTGCCGGCGCCGGGACGTTGGGTCACACGCGGGAGGCCGGATCGGCATGAGCGTGGTGCGCAATTTACGCCTGTCTACTGTCTACATTAGACTGCATGTGGGCCGGCGGCGGTCCTGGCCATTGAATGTCACTCCGAACACGGTTGATCATCGCATTTCTGCTGCTCTCGGTCGTGCCGCTCTCGGCCGTGACCTTCCTCTCGTACACGTCGTCGGTGCGTGCGTTCGAGCAGGCCGCTCAACGCGAAGCCACTGAGAGCGCGACCGACGTCAGCCGTCGCATGGAAATGGTGACTGCCGACGTCGGGCGCCGCATGGACCGGCTCTTCGTCGCCGGCACCGCGTCTCCGGAGCGCCCGTTCAACCCCGATCCACAGACCGTGCGCGAGAGCGTCGCGCCTCTGCTCGGTGACACGGCTGCGCTCGTGGATCGAGTCGAGTTCCATCCCGCGCCGGACGTCCCGCCGCCGCCGGCGCCGGCCGTGGTGACCGACAGCGTTCCGATCCCGATCCCTCCGTCGACGCCGCGCCGCGGAGGTCCAGGCCGCGCCGGCGCTGACGGATCGCCGCGCGACCGGCGACGCGGACCGCCACCTCCCGGGTCGGAGGTGATCGTCATGGACATTCCGCGGATCGTCGAGGAAGCCACGCGTGCCGCCGCGGCCGCGGGCGTGGCACCGGCGGACCCGAAGATTGGCCAGCTGGTCGAGAAGCGCATCGAGCAGCAGCTCGCGGCCAACCAGGCCAGCCTGACAAAAATGGCCGAGACATTGACGCGAGAGGCGGCGTCGCGCGCGGACAGCTCACGGGTGCCGGTGGACGTGCAGGGCCGCAATGTCGAAGTTGCGGTGCAGAAGGACGGGCGCGTGATCGGCCGCGCGAATGCGATGCTCAATATGGATCGCACGCTGAGGATGGTGCTCGGCTTCGCGCGTCGGGACCAGGGTGAGATCTCGTTCGCCATCGATCGAACCGGCGCGCTCTACACGTCAGAGTCGAACGACAAGCCGCGGCTCCAGGCGCTTGGCGTCGAGCGCACGGCACTGGTCGCGGCAGAAGGAACTCCGCGCCGAACCGGCGACTGGATCATCGTCGCGCGTCGCGCGCCGGCGGGGATCATCTTCGGGATCGCCCGGCCGATCGGCGAGTCGCTGCGCGAGATCCGGCGCGCATCGGTGCGCAATCTCGGTTTCGGCATGCTCGTGATCGCCCTGGCGTTCATCGGCATCGTCCCGATCTCGCACCGCATGACGCAGCACCTTGCCACCCTCACGAGCGGCGTGCGCCAGCTTGCCGGCGGCGACTTCCACACCCGCGTCCCGGTTCGCTCGAAGGACGAATTCGGCGCCCTCGCGGGTGCGTTCAACCAGATGGCGGAAGATCTCGAGCGGCATGAGGCGGCGGCGGTGGAACAGGAACGTATGCGCCGCGAGCTCGAGCTCTCGCGCCTGATTCAAACCGAGATGCTGCCGCGCGGGCCGCTGCGGTCAGGGCCAGCTGAAATTGCCGGCGTTTCGATTCCCGCCCGGCAGGTCGGCGGTGATTTTTTCAATTACTTCGTGCTTCCCGGACAACCGTCTTGCGCTGCTCGTCGGCGACGTGTCAGGAAAGGGCGTCAGCGCGGCGCTGTTGATGGCGAACATCCAGGCGACGCTGCGGGCGCGGCTGCCGCACGAGACCGACCTCGCCCGGCTTGCCGATCGGCTCGACCGCGAGCTGGATCAGAACACACCCGGCGGCGTGTACCTGACCTTGTTCCTGGGCATCCTGGAAACCGACGGTCGCCTCCTGCGCTACGTGAACGCGGGCCACAACCCGCAGTTCGTGGTGCGACGCCGTGGCGGACTCGAGGCGCTCAGCTCGACCGGCATGCCGATCGCGCTCTATGCCGGTCACGGCTACACCGCATCCGAGACGAGGCTGGAGGCCGGCGACCTCCTGTTCTTCTACACCGACGGCCTGGTCGAAGCAGAGAATGCGGCCGGCGACATGATCGGATCCGACCGGCTCGCAGGAGATGCTCACGGCGGAACAAGGCGAACAGATCGCTGACGTGCTGCGGCACATCGAGCAGCAGATCTCGGAATTTCGCGGCAAGGCCGAACTGTTCGACGACGCCACGATGATGGCGCTGCGAATCAGCTGACGGCGGACGCGGAGCCTACTTCTTCAACAAGTCGGCCGCGGCGCGAAGTCCGGATGCAACCTTCTCAGGCGTGCCGACCGCCCAGAAGTGCATGAAGTACAGCTCCGGCGTGCCGTGGATCATGTGATTGTGCAGAGCGCGAACGCCGATTCCGTTCTGCCGGAGGGCGCGCGCGATCGGATTCACCTCGTCGCCGGTCATCACGAAATCCCCGGTCGCCGCCACGTTCCCCGAACCTGCGGCCTGGAAGTTGAACGCGGTCGCCATGCCCATCGCCGGAGGCATCGCCGCTCCCATCATCGTGATCGGCTCCGGACGCGGAATCGAGATCGACAGGACCCCTCCGCGCTCGGTGCCGGTGCGCCCGAGCACCTTCTGGATCACGTCAGCCTTCAACTCCGGATCGGCAGCTGGCGCCGGCGCGGCCGCCCCGGCCGCGGGAGCCGGTGCTGCGGCCGGCGTCGCCGTCACCGCCAGGGCGGCATGGAGCGCGGTCGCAAGTTTGGCGGCGTCGCCGCGTCCCCAGAAATGGAGATACATGATCCGCGGCGTCTCGCCGACGAGATGGTTGTGCAGCGCGGTGATCTCGAGCCCGCCTTCGAACAGCTTCGAAATGACGGGATCGACTTCGGCTTCCGTGAGCACGAGATCCCCGTGTGTGATGGCATCGGCGCCGGTCGACTTGAACGCACCCCAGCTGCCCAGCGCAAATCCCGGGCGGATCCGCACGCCGTCAACCGTGACCGTCAGGTCCGTCCTGGGGAACGACACGCGGTAAACGTCCCCCTGCATCTGTCCCGATCGGCCGAGAGCCTGGTCGATCGCGGTGGTGTTGAGCGTCCCCTGCGCGCGGGGCGCGGCGGCAAAGGTGATGAGGGCAAGAAGCGCAACGATTGTTGGGATTCTCTTCATCTCTCAATCTTAAGCCTCTCGGGCGCTCCGCACGAGGGCCGCTCTGTTACACTGGCGCCCGCCGGGCGCTGAGCCGCGGCGAGGGAGGGTGCATGGCCAGTCTTGGAGAGCGGATGGTCGGAGCAATGAAGGCGGACGTGAAGACGTTCCAGGAAATCGAGGCCGACCCCGCGGCCATCGGCCAGGCGGTCACCGTGATCGTCATCGCCGGCGTCGCGTCACTCATCGGCAACGTCTTCCGCAGCGGCGTTTTCGGCGGAATGATGGCCTTGATCCTTTCGCTCATCAGCTATGCGCTGTGGTCGCTGCTCGTCGTCCTCATCGGCACCAAGCTGATGCCGGAACCCTCGACGAAAGCGGACTTCAACGAAGCCTTCCGCGTCATCGGCTTCACCGCGGCGCCGGGCGTGTTCAACCTGCTCGCGATCATCCCGTTCCTCGGTCCGCTGATCTCGCTCGTGATCGCGATCTGGACGCTGATCATCGGCGTCATCGCCGTACGCGAAGTGCTGGACTACTCCAACACCGCGCGGGCGATCATCGTCTGTCTCATTGCAATGGTCGTGGTCTGGGTCGTGACCGTGCTCGTGCTGACGCCCATCCTGATTACGAGGGCGATCGTCGGATAGCGGCGCGAGAGGTGTCCGGTAGCGAACGGGTGGAGGGCTCAGAGCGGCTGAATCTTCCACTCGACGGTGTTCTCGTGCGGCTGCTCCGAGCCGTTGAGATCGACCTCCACCTTGAAGCGCTTGCGCTCGCGGGGAACGAGCGTCATCTCGTCCTGGACGACCTGGCCGGACGCGGCGAGCTGCAGGCCTCTGGCCACGCGGTCGCGTTCGGCGCCGACGAACAGCAGGATGCTGCGGCCGATGGCTCCTCGCACCGAGAGGTTCAGGAGGCGGCCGGCAGGTTCGTTGAGCGCCAGGATCGTGCCGACTCCATCCGTGGTGATGATTGCCGGCCTCGAGCCTGGCGGCGAATCCATCAGCAGCCGATCGATCGTGCCGATCAGTCGATGGCCGGGAAGTGGCTCCAGAAGATACTCGTCGGCGCCCAGATCGAGCCCCTGCCGACGCGCCGATGCCGACCGGTAGATCGACGTGATCATGACCACCGGCACGTCCGCCCGTTGCGCCTTGATTTGCTCACACAGCTGGAAACCATCGCCGTCCGGCAGGCCGACGTCGAGCAGCACCAGCCTGATTGGCGGATCGGCCAGTGCCGCCTGCATCGCGTCCGCCGCCGAGTCTGCTTCCTTGACGGTGTAACCGGCGTTTTCGAGAAGTCGCGTCCGCAGGAACCGGGCAGGCTCGTGATCTTCGACGTTGAGGACGGCCACTTCGGGCCAGTCCAGGCGTCCAATCCTCTCGCGAAGGGCGCGGGAACGTTCGACCAGCGCAGCCGAGCGATCGAGCAGTTCGTCAGCCCTCGAGCGCAGCGACTCTGACCGCTCCCGCACTCCGGGGGCGCGGCCCGGGTCATCGGGGATGGAATCCGATTGCGCACGACCGACGCCCGGCGCGCGCGATTCGTTGTCGGCAGGGTGCCACAGGCGCCGGTCATCGCAGCGGGCGGGCCATTGAAACGCCGCTCGAACCATCACGTCTCCTGCAGGTTGGTTACCGTCGCAGATTAACCCAAAAACGCCGCGCCTGCACTCTGGTCGTCACGCTGCCGGCCCACCTTCCACCAGCGTCTTGAGCCGCTGCAAGTCGAACCCGAACAGGTCAACCTCGCTCGCCGCCCGCACCACCGCGACCGAACCCGACCCGGCGCGCTGCACCTCGTAGTTCAGCGAACCTGCCTGTCCTCCGGTGATGCGCAGGCGCAGCACGTGCGGAAAATGAAAGCCCGAAACCTGGGTTGCCCACGCGATCTGCTGTCCCGCGACGACGCTGGTCCGATCGACTTCGGCGCCGACGGTAATGCCGGCGGTGCGGGGAGTCGTCGACGTCACCGACGTCATCCACTCCCGTTCGCGCGCGGGATCGAACATGACTGCGGCAACGTCGGCCGGCGCGGCCGCGATCTGGATGTTTTGAACGATGTCCATGAATGGAATTATGTCTCAGCCCTGGATGGCGAGGCCGGATTGCATAAACAGACGAGCTATGGCATGGTGAGCCATGACCGCCCCCGAAGAACCGTCGCGAGAGTCCGCGCCGCGCGCAACCTGCCCGGTTTGCGCCGGCACTCGCGTGGGCGCCGCAAGTCTCGCGGATCGCTTCGTGTATCTGCGCTGCGCCGATTGCGGAGAGGTGTGGTCGATTGTCGAGCGGCGGACGATCCCACGCACGTCGGTGTCGTCCAGTCTCCGTTGACGTTCGCCGGATAGCCGGCTTTTACGAACTGAAGGACGCGCGAACTCAGAGGCTCCCGGTGTCGAGCTGCGACGTGGCAGCGTCTGCAAGCGGCACGTCGCGGGGCGCCAGTTTCTGATCGATGAGCGCGAGCAAGGCCGAGGCCTGGACGGGTTTGACCAGGTAATCGGCGCCAAACGGCGCGGGCGTCGGCATGCAGGACCGGATCATCGAAGCCGCTGACGACAATGGTGGGGATTCTGACCTGCCCCATCGCGAGCAGCTGGAGACCGTTGAACGGACCGAGCCGCACGTCGGCAATCAGAAAATCCGGCGCCTCGGCCTGCAGTGCGCGCTGCCCCTCTTCGAATGTCCTGGCCAGCAGCGCTTCGTGGCCGCGCAGTTCCAGCAGCTCCTTCATACCCACCAGGTAGCTCTCATCGTCGTCAACGACCAGAATCCGGAAAGACATGGCGATGTTCTCCTGTGAGCCGTTGGTTCGCGGGTACGTAAGCATCGCCGGGGGTCGCGTTCGCAGCCCGCGCATTCTAGCAGCTTCCGCGCTGCGACAGAACGTCAATTCAAGGGGGCTCAGGCGGGGGCAGGAGACGTCAGAGGAATCGGACGTGGCGGATGGCGCTCGAGACGACGAACACGCGCAGGTTGTTGCCGCGGCTGTCCGCCGGCGTAAGGAAGAAACCAAGTCCGTCGGTGCGATAGGCCAGCGTCGATCCGACCAGGACCTCGTCGTCTCCAAATGTCACTTCGATGCGCCGGCCTTCGACCGCACTGTCGAACGATCGCTGCTCGATGTAGTCGGCGTTCCCGGCGAAGTCACGGACGAAAAACACTGCCTTCAGCTGCGACGCGGGAACGAACATCCGTTCGCTCGGCGTGGCGGTCACCGACGGCCAGAGACTGAACTGACTGCGCGACGGGTGGAAGTCGTGGGTGAACCCTTTCGACAGTCGCCCGTCGCGGTATCGGACGACGATCTTTCGCCATCCAGGCGCCGGGTCGGGGGTCAGTGCTCGCCGGAGGCGCGACGCCGGCGATGTCGCATCGTGCCTCCGCACCATTGTCGGCGGCTGACGCGGAGTCGACACCTGACGGCAGCAACTCGAGCAGGTAGCTGCCGGCCTGGAACAGACGAAATTCCCAGTCGGAGACGCGATACCCCGCGGGAAGCTGAACGTTCAGAACGCCGGGCCCGCTGCTGCCCTGCGCCCCGAAATAAATGGTTTCAGCGCCTGCGGCGGCTTCGACCGGAGAAGATCCAATCGCGATCCCGACGTGAGGGACGGCGCGCCGGAGGCGCCCTTCGAGCTTCGACCGCAGCACCGCCGCGGGCTCACCTCGGGTCAGCGCCGGCACCACGTCGGACAGGATGTCCTGCAGGCTTCGGCTCAGCGGATCGTCGGCACGGGCGCTTGCCTGCACCGCTTTCAGCAATTGTGGAAGGTCGCCGGGTGCTCGATTCGCTCCTGCGCCGCCACTGATGCTCGACTCGTTGCGGCGCCGGTCGAGGAGGCTCTTGAGGGCGACATCGCATCGAGTCGTGCGTGTCGCGCTGGCCGAGGCCTCGGCGAGATTCAGCGGGCGCTTGAACTCACATGCTCCCTGGTAGATCGCGCCATCCCCGGAGATTCGCGCCAGCTCAGATCGCAGGACGCGAAACGGGACGGCGTGCACCTGCGCCCCGACGATCTCGATCACCAGTTCGGCACCCGGGCGCAAGCGAACGTCGGTCTGCACCAGTGCCCCGCCGTCGGAGAGATCGACGAGCGATACGCGCGGTCCGTACTTCAACCGCACTTCGCGGATCCACGACAAGTTCGTCCGGCGACACTCTCGGGTGAGAGCGCCGGTCGCGCGCGCTCGCGGGCACGCTCGACGTCAGGAGCCGCGACAGCGATCATCGACATCGCGATCTCGCCGCCGTCCACCGTTGCAGGATTGTCATCGTCCGCTCCAGAACCCAGAGAGTCCGCCCGATCTATTGGTCTATGCCGATCGTGTGACAGCAAGGTCCAGGCCGTGCGGCCGGAACAGACAGGCACAGCGCACGGCCGTTGGAATTCGTGCCTGAAATTGAGCCAGTGACCCGACGACTGACGATCCTGATCGCGGATCGGCCGTGTACCGAACTGACACAAACCTGGTGGTTTCGTAATCGGGGACCGTGGAGCGGGCGTGAGCGAACGTGGAGTGCCGGGGGCGGGAATCGAACCCGCACGACCCTTGTGGGGTCTTCGGATTTTAAGTCCGATGCGTCTGCCAGTTCCGCCACCCCGGCCCGAGAGAATTTCCTAGTATTTCACGACTTGCGCGAACCGCTTGACCTTCGCTCGACGGCCCTTTGTCCCTGAAATTGTCCCTGCGCCGAGTTGACCGAGCTTTTCCAGCCCGGCCCCGAGGTCACCTTCGCTCACGATCGCGTACCGACGATACACCGCTTCCGTCTTGTGGCCCGGTCAGCTGCATCGCCACGCTGCGCGAGACGCCCGCCCGCTCCAGGTTCCGCACCGCCGTGCGCCGGAAGTCGTGCGGGATCATCGTCGGGCACCCGGCGGCCTCACATGCCGCCGTCCACGCGCCTCGGAAGCTCCTGACGCGCTTTCCGTTCCGGTGGAACACCCACGGGCAGATCACGTCGTTCGCCTTCTCTACGGCCGTTGTGGCCTTCCGTTGGGCCTCCAGCAATTGCCGCAGCTCCGGCAGGTGACTCCCGAACGGGAACAGCCGGCCGTCTCGGTTCTTCGTGGTGCCGGGATCGAGTCGCACCGTCCCGACCGCCAGATCGATCTGCCGCCACTGGAGCGTCAGCACCTCGCTCGGGATGCGCCAGCCGGTGAGGTAGGCAAACGTCGCGACCGGCCGCAGGGCTTCCGGTAGCGCCGCGCGTACGGCCTCGAAGGTCTCACGCTCGAAGAACCCGACGCGGACGTTGTTCTCCGCCAGCATCGGAATGTGCGGCCGCACCATCAGCTTCGTGCCCTTGACCGCCAGCGTAAACATCCGCTTCAGGACGGCCAGCTCGCGATTGATCGTCGCCGCCTCCGCGCCCGCGTCCATGCGCTGCTTGGTGTAGGCCCGGATGTCCGCCGTCGTGATGCTGCTCATGCGCCGACCGCGCGAAGTACGGCCCAGATGCAGCTTGATCCGACACTTCAGATCGCGCAGCGACTTCCGCCCGTTGACGGTGTACTCGGCTTCGATGTCCTTCGCGGCGTCCCCGAACCGCAAGCGCCCCATCGCCGACGTGACGGGGACACCCTTCGCGATGTCCCCCTCCTGTTGCTTGAGCAGCGATGCGCGCCTTCTCGTATTTGTTGGTTCTGGCGCTTTCCTCGAATCGCCGGCCCTCCCGGTAGTACCGAATCCACCAGACGTTCCCGCGCTGTCTCAGTTCTCCCATCTACATCTCGCCTTCGTTTTGCTTCTGCGCGTCGTAAATCCGGAGTCCTATGTGCGTGTCGATCACCGCGCTGAGCCCAACATTGACGCTGCGGAGAACGGTATTGACCATGGGGAACAACTCGCCCCCGCTGTCGTATCTTTCAAGCGCCATCTGAGCGGCCGCATCTGCAAAATAGAACCGTGTTGCGCTAGCGGTATTGCCCACTGACATGTAGGCGCGATCATTGAACTCGTTCTTTTCCCCGTCCTGGAAGTGAGCAACGTATCCTTCCCACAGTCGGCCGCGGTCGAAATGGAATGCCGCTCTGTTCCTCACTCGGTCGAGGAAATCGCGCAACTCCGACGCGGTGCGGTGTCGTTCCAAAGCGGTATCGACAATGTTTATCCACTCGGTTCGTTCATTGTCGTCGAGGCGATTGATGGTCCGGACGAACTCTGACTGCTTGAGAATGCCAGACTTGTTCGCGGCCTTAACCGCCACGATTAGCTCATTCAAAATTGCTGCGGCGTAGCGTTTCGTCCAGACAGCGGTGCCCTGCCAATCGCCGACCTCTGTAGTCGCGCGCCGCTGCTTTGGCGTTGTCCTTGACACTCGCTCGACGGTCCACATGAGCTCGCGCAGATCGTTGTAGACGAGGGCGAGTATACAACGAAAGAGTCGGCGCCTCGTGCGCTGCCCCCGAGCACCTGTGGATCAAAGCCAAAGAGTGGCGCCAATTCCGACACGCCACTGTGATGGGTCCGCAACCGTAGCGGCGCGTCACGCTTTGGTGATTTCCGGTTCCGCGCCATCTACGCCCACCCCTTTGCGTGAAACTGTTCTTTCCACCCGAGCGCCAACTCCACGAGCACCAGCCCGTCTCGGCCGGCTTCTCCCCGGTGCCACTCCCCGTCCACGGTGAGCCGCGCCTCGCCTCCGCTCGGATGCGTCCAAATTTGGCAGACGGCCAGGCTCCGGAGCCGCCGGCAACGCGGCGAGGTGCCGGCCCGGTCGGAACGTGCCGCGAACGAGATGCTCTTCGGTGGTCAGCTTGTTATGACCGCCTGAGCGGCCTGCTACGCCTGCCATTGATGTCCTCCTGAAAAGTCATTTGCTGCCGACACGCGCGCGTGACGCCCAAGCGTTACCGCGCTCGATCCAGATTTCGACGTCGCGTCGATCAAGGTACCAAGCTCTTCCGACACGTACGACAGGGATCTCGCCGCGGTGGACGATGTCGCGAAGGGTGGTGTATTTGAGGCCGTACTCTCGCGAACAAGGCACCGCGCCGATCAGTTTTGGAGTGCGAGGGTCGCTGTCAGGTTTTGCCACATACGCAGGTTAAGCGCAGGGCGGTCCGGATTTGTGGGAAGTGCTACCTGTTGACATCGGAGCCGGTCCGGATCGGGTGCACAGGGAGCGTGTGGGCCAACTATTCAGAAATATAGCGGCGGCGGATGGCTACGTTCGGAAGTGTGAGAGACCTCCGCGATCCAGTTGATTTTTCCTTGGCAAAGATTGTCTCTGTAATTGTCCCTACCTCCTCGTATTTGAGTCCATTTTGCGTAATCCCTCGTATTCTGAGTCAGACGCGGACGAGGCCGTGAATACGGTGTTTGTTAGCGTTTTCGGCCGTACAGCAAAAACGCACCGAGCCTTTTAAGTCCGATGCGTCTGCCAGTTCCGCCACCCCGGCCCCGGCCCCATTCTATCGGACCTTACTTGTGGCCTGGTGGGCTTGGTGGTGGCCTTCGCGCTTTTGGCGAGACGCTTCTTCGAGCGGTCGTTGCGAGCGGCGGACTTCATGATCGTGCGCCGGGCAGCCGCCTGGATGTCCTTGGACGCCGCAATCGCCTGCCGCGACTCGGCCGTCGCCGACACCTTGGTCTGACGGACGATCTCGCGATGGCGGCACTGCGGCGCATCGCAGATCCACGCCGGTACGATGCTCCCTTCGAAGCGATACCGGTCGTTGAATTCGCAGGTGGCTTTACCGCAGTTCGGACACAACTTCGTGTCGCCGTTCCTTGGACGGCCGACACGCACGCCGATCACGAGACCTGAGAGCCCCCACTAATTCGCTTTGGTTCGAGTGATTGGAGGGCTGAAAGTGTAGCGGTGGCCCGGCCAATCCGCAAGCTCGGCTGAAGCGCATGGCGAAACTTCGGCAACGGGCCATGCCATACCGGCAGCTTAAGATAACCGCATGATGTCGGACGATGAGCTGGTGGAAGGCTTCGAGAGTGCATCGCTCGCCCAGTTTCATCACGCCGACCACGTGCACCTGACGATCGTGTACCTGGCGCGCTACGGACGCGACGAAGCCCTCCGGCGCCTGACTGCCGGAATCCAGCGGCTGGCCGCGGCTGACGGCCATCCCGAGAAGTTCCACGTGACCCTCACGCGGGCGTGGCTGGATCTGATCGATGCTGCACGCGCCATTCACCCGGGTGCGGCGAGCGCAGCGGCACTCGTGGCGGCGTGTCCCGCACTCCTCGACCGATCGGCCCTCGACCGGTGCTACTCGCCCGAACTCCTGCGCAGCGATCGGGCCCGAACGGAATGGATCCCACCCGACCTTGGCCCGCTGGCTGCGGCGATCACGTCTCCGGCCGATCGCAAACTGGACTGGTAACGGCATAATGATCGACATGCCGAGCGCGGATCCGATCGCGTTATTTCTCGAGGCGACGCAGCGTGCCCAGGCCAGACAGGTCGATACGACACCCGTGACGCTCGCCACGGCCGACGCCAGGGGCCGGCCATCCGCCCGGATGGTGCTCCTGCGCGGCGCCGACGCCCGCGGATTCGCCTTCTTCACCAACTACACGAGCCGTAAAGCGCGCGAACTGAGCGAGAACCCGCACGCCGCACTGTGCATGCACTGGCCCACGCTCGAAGAGCAGATCAGGATCGAAGGCAGCGTCGAACGTGTCTCCGACCAGGAGTCCGACGAGTACTTCTCGAGCCGGCCGCGAGGCAGCCAGATTGGCGCCTGGGCCTCGGACCAGAGCCAGGTGCTCTCGTCGCGCGATACGCTCGACCAGCGCTACGAAGAGGCCGAGCGCCGGTTCGACGGCCGTGCCCGTGACCCGCCCTCCCTTCTGGGGCGGCTTTCGCTTGATCCCGGACCGCATGGAGTTCTGGCAGGGCCGCGCCGATCGGCTCCACGATCGACTCCTGTTCGTCAGGGAAGGCAGCGCCTGGCGGACGGAGCGCCTGTATCCGTGAGCAACCGCGACAGATTGTGGAGATGCACGCTCGTCCGGAACGCGAGTGGGCGAAGCAAAGGGTTTCGCCTGTGACCGCCCGATTCGACGCGCCCTTCGTCCGATGGGCGACGGCCCGGACGCCGGCACGATTCGATCTTGCCGGAAGCGCCATCGCCAGCTGCACGATCGACGATCTCGAGGGCGCGCGGCAGGCGATCGAGCTCACGGGCGACGACAGCAACGGCTACCGGCCGCTGGTTGCGTCGATCAGCGCTCGGTACGGCGTTCCGGAGTCCGGCGTCACGACGGCACAGGGCGCGTCGGGTGCGAACTTCCTCGTCTGCGCCGCACTCCTCGAGCCAGGTGACGAGGTGCTCGTCGAACGGCCCGGCTACGATGCGCTCCTCGGCACTCCCCAGCTCCTCGGAGCACGCACAATCAGGTTCGACCGAACGTTCGCTGACCGATTCGCCGTCGATCCCGACCGCATACGAGACGTCATCACCGCACGCACGCGGCTCGTGGTGCTCACCAGCCCGCAGAATCCCACTGGAGTGGCAGTGGACCGCGCCGCGCTCGAGGAGGTCGGGCGGATCGCGAGCGCTCGAGGCGCCCACGTCCTGGTCGATGAGGTCTATCTCGATGCCACCCGCGCACGCTCCGGCGGACGGGATATCGACGATTGAGACCGCTGTGGCGCTCGGCGATGTGTTCATCAGTACGAGCAGCCTGACAAAATCCTACGGGCTCTCGGGCCTGAGATGCGGGTGGATCCTGTCCTCCGCAGACGTCGCCGAGCGCGTGAGATATGTGCGCCGGGTGATCGACGGATCAGGCTCGATCGTGACCGCGCGCCTTGCCGCGCTGGCATTCAGCCAGATCGACCGGCTGACATCGCGAGCGCAGGCGATCCTGCAGGTGAACCAGTCTCTCGTCGCAACGTTCCTCGCGTCGCGACCCGAACTGGAGTGGGTCCAGCCGGAGGGCGGCACGGTGGTCTTTCCGCGGATTCGCGGGATCGACGATTCCACCCGATTTACGGAACGGCTGCTCACGGAACGGGAGACGGCCGTGGTGCCCGGCCACTTCTTCGATGCGCCCGCGCACTTCCGACTTGGGTTTGGCGGCTCGACCGCGACACTCCGACTCGGGCTCGAGGCAATCGGCCGCGCACTCGACGCGCGCGAATGGTAGCGGCCACAGGAGGACCGCCCGGCCGCTCACGGTCTCGTCACCACACCGGTGCCCAGCGTGATGCTACGATGGCCACAGTGGTCATCGACACGCTCGATCACGCCTCGCGGTACTCGGTTCTTCACCCGCTCTTCGGCCGGGCGTTCGAGTTCGTCGCAACAACCCCGCTTCCGACCCTGCCGCCCGGCCGGATCCCGCTCGACGGCGATCGATTGTTCGTGTCGATCGATCACGTCGACGGGCGCGGGCGCCAGGCTGCGCGCCTGGAGGCCCACCGGCGCTATATCGATATCCAGGTCACGATCGCGGGTACCGAGCACATCGGATGGCGACCGCTGACACGTTGCCGCACTCCCGACGGCCCGTTTGCCGCCGATCGCGATGTCGGCTTCTTTGCCGACCGGCCGGATACCTGGGTCGTCGTCCCCGAACGTCACTTCGCCATCTTCTTTCCGGACGACGCGCATGCGCCGCTTGGCGGAGAAGGTCCGCTCAAGAAGGCGGTGATCAAGGTGGAGCTGTAGAACGAATCAGCGCGCCGGGCCCGACGCCGGCGCCGCGGTGTCTTCGTCCATCGGCGCCACCGCGAGAAACTGCGGCGGCTTGCGATGATGAGTGGCCTGCTCGTATGCGTAGGCGTACTGAATCAGCCTGGCCTCGCTCCACGCCCGTCCGATGAACGTAATCCCGACCGGCAGCCCGTGCGTGAAGCCGGCCGGCACGGTGATGCTGGGATACCCGGCCACCGCCGCCGGCGTGGAGCTCGCGCCGAGGAAGTGATCGCCGTTCAAGAGGTCGGTGATCCAGGCCGGACTGCCCGTGGGCGCGACGATCGCGTCGAGGCGCAGCCGCGTCATGACCGCATCGATGCCGCCGGCGCGTGACCGCGTTCGGCAGGTTGTGAGCGCCTTGATGTACGCCGGCGAGGTGAGCGGCCCCTTCTTTTCTGAAGCGATCAGCGTCTCCTGGCCGAAGAACGGCATCTCTCGAGCGGACTCGCGCGCGTTGAACGCAATGAGATCCGCGAGCGAATGGATCTTCGACGCCGGGTGCCAGTTTCCCCAGGTAGGCGTTGAGGTCCGCCTTGAACTCGTAGAGGAGAACCTCGAACTCGCAGTCGATCGAGGCCCGCGCTATTCGGGATGTCGGCGGGATCGACGATCACCGCGCCCTGCTGCTGCATCTCCGCGATCGCGGCCTCGATCAGCGCGTCGGCCGGCGGACTGTAGCCGAAATACTTCTTCCGCGCGACACCGATCCGCGCTCCTTTCAAGCCGTCCGCCTTGAGCGCCGTGCGGTAGTCGACGGCCTTGCCGGCACTGGCGGCGGTCGCGCGATCGCGCGGATCGACCCCCGCCATCGCGCCGAGCAGGATGGCGGCGTCCGTCGACCGTGCGCGCCATCGGGCCGGCGGTGTCCTGGCGTGTGCGAAATGGGAATGATCCCCGACCGGCTCACCAGGCCGACGGTCGGCTTGATCCCGACCAGGGCGGCGGCGCCCGACGGACACACGATCGAACCATCGGTCTCGGTGCCGACTGCGATGGTCGCAAGGTTGGCAGCGGCCGCGGTTCCGCTGCCCGAACTCGAGCCGCACGGATTCCGATCGAGCACGTACGGACTCTTGACCTGCCCACCCCGTCCGCTCCATCCACTCGTGGATTTCGACGAGCGGAAGTTCGCCCACTCGCTCAGGTTCGTCTTGCCAAGGATGACAGCGCCCGCATCCCGCAGCCGGGTCACGAGAAAGGCATCACGCGCCGCAATCGATCCCTCGAGCGCGAGCGAGCCCGCCGTCGTCGACATCGAGTCGGCGGTGTCGATGTTGTCCTTGATCAGCACCGGAATGCCGTGCAGCGGCCCGCGCACACGGCCGGCTCGCCGCTCGGCGTCAAGTCGGTCGGCGATCGCACCCGCGTCCGGATTGAGCTCGATGACCGCACGCAGCGTCGGGCCCGTCCGGTCGAGCGCCGCAATCCGTTCCGAGTACAGAATCGACCAGCCGTCGCGACGTGTAGCGCCCCGCTGCCATCGAATCCTGCAGGCTGGAAATCGTTGCCTCGTCGAGCTCGAACGCCGGCGCGGGTCGTCTGCTGCGCATCGGGAGTCAGCCGTGATGCCGCCATCATCAGCAGAAGCATCGCCATCGTCGACGAGTCGTCGAATCATGGCTGCATTCTACTCGCGCTCGGGCTCGCGGGCTCGCCGGGATTGGGGACTCGGGATCGGGGATTGGGGATTGGGGATTGGGGACTCGGGATTCGGGAGCTCGGATTGCGGAGCCGGTAGCCGGAGCCGGAGCTGGGAAGCTGGGAGCTGGAAGCTGGATACTTGTAGCTTCCGCCTCAGGCGGAAGTCACTGGCACCAGTCGCGGAAAGCTGGAAGCTGGAAGCTGAGAGCTGATAGCTGATAGCTGATAGCGATGAGCCGTTACGCCGACAGCCGATCGACGATGTTGCGCCAGGTCTCGGCCGCCGGCGACGAGTCGGACGCCAGCGCGGCGCCACAGAGCAGTGCGGCGCCGTCGGCGGCAGGTTGGCACCACACCGAGTCCACGTCGAGGTGCAGATCGAGTGCGGCGATGTCCACGCCGAAGCGCGACGGCAGTTCGCCAGAACTGCGGCATCTCGAGGCGCAGACCCCCGTAGGACACATCCAGAACGGCCGCAGGATGGCCATTCGCCGTCACGCGAAAGCCGCCGACGATCTGCTTGCGCTGCCAGCGCCGCGCGCGCCTGGTCTCGGCGAGTGACTTTGCGACCGTATCCAGGAACGCGGCGGGATCGATCGGCTTGCGAACGAACGCCGCACCGTAACGGCCCGATTCGAGCTCCATCATCGTGTCGTCGTAGCCGGTCATGATCATCGTCGCCATCTCCGGCCGGTCGCGACGAATCTGACGCACGAGATGGAGACCGTTGAAACCGCGCAGACGGACGTCTGCGATGAGCAGGTCGAATGGCTCCGATGCGAGCATCTCCCGCGCGGCTTCGAACATGGCCGCCCCGGTTGCGGCGTAACCGACGTCACGCAGCAGTTCCAGGATGCCCTCGAGGGCATTCTCGTCATCGTCCAGCACGAGGATCCGATACGGCAATTTCATACGGGTATGGCCGACAGGCAAGGCCGGCCTTCAGCCACACCCGCAAGGCCAATGCCGACTGCCGGCATGCAACAACCCGCGCAAAACCGGGAAAGGACGACTCCGGGCACCCGCGCCGCGCGCGAATATGTACCCGGAACGACAAGTCTGAAAGCTCAGTGGACGACGGGACGGGAGGGCGAGGCCGCGGCGAGAACCCGTCCGATGAGGGCGTCCAGACGCGGCTGCGGGATGTCGAACGGACCGGCGATGACCGCGCCGGTCGGGATTTCGATGGCGATGACGACGCCCCCGGTCGCGGGCTCGACAATCCAGCTGAATCCCCTGAGCGCCACGAAGCGCTGCTCTGCACCCGGGTTCTTCGCGCGATCGACGGCGAGCAGCATCGCCTTGAGGATCTCCTCCACGTCCGCTTCCGTCCAGGCGGGCGCGTCGTTGCCGTCGTGTTCGAATTTTTCCGCGATTGCCGAATCGCGATCGCGAAGCACTATCTCGAGATCAAAGACCATGGGTGGATTCTACTTTCTTCGGCCGCTTCATAGTTGCGCCGCGAGGTCCTCGACCGTCGTGACCGGCTGACGGCAGGTGAAGTCGCGGCAGACGTATGCCGCCGCACTGCCCCGATCGGTCATCGTCGCGGCAAACGGAAGCAAAGCGCCGATGCCGTTCGTCCCGTTCTCGTGCGCGACAGGAATGACGATCGCGAAGGGCACATAATGGCGCGCGAGTTCCTCGAGAAGTGGCCGGGCACGGTCGCGGGCGCCGACGACGACGACCTGGGAAAGGCCGGCATGCCAGGCCGAGAGCGCGCAGAGCATCATCGGGATCGATCGTCCGGCGGCGCCAATGCGCGGACCGTAGCGAGCGAGGGTGCGCTCGGCCCGGGTGCGGACTCCTTCGTCGCCGGTCAGATGCGAGATCGTGAGCGCGTTCAGCGCCGCGATCGGAGCTCGCCGCAGGCTCGGCGCCATCGTAGTCTTCCTTGAGCCGAAGAAGAACCGTCGGATCCTCACCGGTCGTGCTGAACCAGCCGCCGTCCTGTGCGTCCCAGAACTTGTCGTCCTGCTGCGCCTGGAGCGTCAGCGCCCACTCGAGCCACTGCGGGTCGCCGCCTGCCTGGAAGAGTTCCAGGAGACCCCAGACGAGAAATGCGTAGTCCTCGGCGTACACCTCGATCGCGGCGTCGCCGTCGCGGTATCGGCGCAGCAGCCGCCCGTCGACCCACAACGTGTTCCGGATGAATGTCGCCGCCCGGGTTGCCGCATCGAGATGAGTCCCGGCGGACGGGCGGTCGACGAGGACGCGCGCGGCCCGGGCAAAAGCTGCGATCATCAGACCGTTCCACGCCGTCAGCACCTTGTCGTCGAGATGAGGGCGGGGCCGCCCCTGGCGGTGGGCGAACAGGGTGTCGCGAATGCGCCGACAGTGCCGCCGCGACGTCCTCGACCGGACGACCGGTCTGCGCGGCCACCTCGCTCGACGGACTGCGCGGTATAGAGCAGGTTCTTGCCGGTGAACTCGCCCTGCGGGTCGCTCGGCGCATTGCCGGACGGCTCGATCCCGAACCGCAGCCGCGCGATCCCGGCGTCCGGCCCGAGGAGCCTTCCCACTTCCTCGTCTGACCAGATGTAGAACGCCCCTTCGGATTTGTGCGCCCCGGAGACGCCCACCTGATCTGGAGGAAGGCTGTCCGCATCTTCGGCGGAATAGAATCCGCCGCCCCGGTCCGTCATGTCGCGCCGGACGTAGTCGAGCGTATCTTCCGCGACCGCGGCGTAGAAGACGTCTCCAGTCGCCTGTGCCGCTTCGAGGTACGCAATCACCAGCTGCGCCTGGTCGTACAGCATCTTCTCGAAATGCGGGACGCGCCAGTCACCATCGACCGAATACCGGTGAAACCCGCCGCCGATGTGATCGCGCATGCCGCCGAGCGCCATCGCGCGGAGCGTCTCGGTCGCCATTCGCAGGGCCGGTCCGGGATCGACGCCGGCGGCTGTGCGTCGCGCGTGCTCACGAAGCAGGAAGAGCAGCTCCGAAGGCCGGGGAAACTTCGGCGCGTCGCCGAAGCCGCCGCGGCGTTCATCGAATGCGGCGCGGAACTGCTCGACGGCTGTATCCAGCGCAGAGGCCGGCGCAAGCTGCGATTCCGCACGGCTGCTGCCGTCCGTGCCGGTCACGCCGCGAAGTCGCTTCAGCAATTCCGCCGCCGCGCCTTCGACGCGCTGACGGTCCTCTCTCCAGACACGCGCCAGCTCGCCCAGGAGATCCGCAAATCCGGGCCGCCCCCAGCGCGACGAGGGCGGAAAGTACGGTGCCGCCAAAAAACGGCTTCAGCTCTGGCGTCAGGAAGACCGTCATCGGCCATCCTCCGGATCCGGTCGTCGCCTGCACGAAGGACATGTAGACCCGATCGACATCGGGCCGCTCTTCCCGGTCCACCTTGATCGATACGAAATCGCGGTTCAGCAGGTCGGCGATGGCCGGATTCTCGAACGACTCGTGCTCCATGACATGACACCAGTGGCATGTCGAGTAACCAATCGAAAGAAAGATCGGCCGGTCGTCGCGGCGCGCGCGTTCGAACGCGTCCTGTCCCCAGGGATACCAGTCAACGGGATTTTCGGCGTGCTGAAGGAGGTAGGGACTGCGTTCCTGCCCGAGGCGATTCATCCCGGTCAGGCTCCCGTCATGAAAGCCATTACGAGTCGATCCTGATCGCGGGGCCACTCGAACACCTGGTCGTCGCCCAGCCCGGGCAGGCGTGCAGCGCCGTCCGGAGTCACGAACACGATGACGTCCCTGCCCTCCGGCCCGGCCGAGGCGCACCGTTCTGCCAGTTCTCTCGTCGCAGCGTCGCCAGCGGACCAGAACACGACGCGATCTGCGTTCGCGATCGACGAAGACGCACCGGCATCGGAGACCACGCGTTCCTCGAGCGAGGTGCTGCCGCGGACGATGACGTCGCGAACGGCGGCGGGCAGTGGCGTGTCACCGCCGCGAATGAGCACGGTCTTCACTCGACAATCGTACCACGCCGCCACGGGCGGTGAAGCTCAAGCAGCACGCCGCAGCGATGAGCGCGCGAGGAGAACTGTAGAATCTCCGGATGAACACCCCGCGACCCGCCGTCGCCGTCCTGGTGGAGGACGGATTCGAAGATCAGCAACTGAGCCGGATCCTCGAGGGCCTGGCAATCGCGCCGGTGGACGTCGTGACGATCGCGCCAGTCGCCGCGCGCATCTACACCGGACGTCACGGCGTGGCGACGGTGACGTCAGAGTTGACGCCGGGAACGGCGCGCGGCCGTGCCTTTGCCGCGATCGTGATTCCTGGCGGCTACGCGCCTGACCGCATCCGCATGCGCCACGGCATGGTCGACATGGTCCGCGACGCTGTTGACGCGGGTCGTCCAGTCGCGGCAATCGGACACGGTGTCCAGGTCCTCATCTCCGCCGCGGTCATCCGCGGCCGGACGATGACGGCATGGCCCTCGATTGCCGTCGATGTGAAGAACGCCGGCGGCCTCTACGTCGATCGGCCGGTGGTCGAGGACGGCGGGCTGATCACCGCGCGGAAGGCGGACGACGTGGCGCTGTTCGTGGCCGCAATCCTGCGTGCGGTTGATTCGCCATGATGCAAGCCGCCCGAGAGGATACAATCCGCGCCATGCCGGTGGAGTTCGCCGTCCAGACGCAGGGGTTGACGCGCGACTTTGGCGATTTCCGCGCCGTGAACGGCATCGATCTGGCGGTGCCCGCCGGGAGCCTCTACGGCTTTCTCGGCCCGAACGGCGCGGGCAAGTCCACGACCATCAAGTGCCTCACCGGGCTGCTCCGCCCGACTGCCGGCACCATGCGAATCCTCGGCATGGATCCGCTGGCCGATCCCGTCGCGGTCAAACGACGGATCGGCGTGGTGCCCGAGGACCTCGCCCTGTTCGACCGCCTCACGGCCGAGGAGACCCTGACGTTCGTCGCGCAGGTGCACGGCATCGACACCGGGACCGCACGACGCCGCACCGCCGACCTGCTCGACCTGATGGACCTCACCGCGGCCGGCAACACGCTCGTGACCGATTTCTCGCACGGGATGCGGAAGAAGCTGTCGCTCGCGGCCGCGCTCCTGCCCGCCCCGAAGCTGCTCTTCCTCGACGAACCGTTCGAAGGCATCGATGCAGTGGCATCGCGCGAAATGAAAGACCTGCTGCTCTCGTTCGTCGCGCGCGGCGGCACCATCTTCCTCACCTCGCACATCCTCGAGATCGTCGAACGCCTGTCGACTCACATCGGGGTCATCGCCCACGGCAGGATCGTCGCACAGGGCACGATCGACGAACTGCGACAGGGCGGCGGCAGTGGCGAATCGCTCGAAGAGCTGTTCATCGGGCTGGTCGGCGGCGACGCACGGCCGCACGCGGCGCTGGACTGGATTTGATGCTCACGACGATGCGCGCCTTCGCGTGGCTGCGGTGGCGGACGTTCATCAATTCGCTCGAGCGGACTGGAACGCGCGACATGCTCGAGCGCTTCTCGGTTGCGATCGAGCGCCTCGGTCCGGTGCTGGCCGGGATCATGCTGATTCCGTCGGGGCTCGCGCTGGGAGTCCTCGGGGCGGCGAGCGGATACGCGCTGGCGCAGGCCGACCAGCACACACTCCTGGCGATTGCGCCGCGGTACATCCTGATCGTCGTGCCGGCACTGGCCGTCGTCGGTCCGCTGCTTCTTCCCGCCGCCGATCGCACGAACCCGGTTCGCATGCTGCTCCTGCCGATCAGCCGGACGACGCTGTACGTGGCGCAATCGGCCGCCGCGCTGGGAGACATCTGGGTTCTGCTGATGTTGCCGCTCGTCGTGTGCATTCCAGTGGGAATGGCGGCAGGCGGCGCGGTCGCCGGCGCGTTGATCGCTGCTGTCGCTGGCATCCTTCTCGTGGTCACCGTGCTGGCGATTTCGTCAGCCACCACGAGCCTGCTGCACCTGGCGGTGCGCGACCGGAGACGCGGCGAGGTACTGGGGCTGCTGTTCCTCCTGGTGCTTCCGATCGTCGGCATGCTTCCGAGTCTTGCAACCAGCCGACACCAGGGATCGGGATCTGATGCGACAGTGGCCGCTCGGCGCGCTACACCCTCGCCACGATGGTTCGGGGCCGCCCGCACGGCGTTTTCCGTCTATCCCACCGAACTCTACGTCGGTGCCACGCGCGACGCGGCCGAACTCGATCTGCGCGGAGCATTTCGTGCAATTGGCGGACTCGCCGCCACTGCCCTGCTGACGACCCTGCTGGGCGCCTACATTTTTGGCAAGGTGCTCGAGTCTCCCGGTGCGACGACGGCGAGGAGTCATGTGCCGACGCGCCGGGCGTGGGCGATCACGGTGCCCGGGCTCTCGCGTGGCGCCTCGGCGGTCGCCTCCGCGCAGCTGCGACTGGCGCTGCGCACGCCTCGCGGTCGCGCCATCCTCCTCTCGCCGCTGGTGGTCGTGTTCGTGTACTTCGTCATCAACCGGCAGAACACCGCAGGGTTCCATCTTCCGGCCGGGCTGAACGTGGATACCGGCCTCGCCATCGCGTGCTTTGGCACATTCGTCTGTGGCGTGTCCATCCTTCCCATTGCCCTCAACCAGTTCGCCATCGACAAGGGCGGTCTGACGCGCGTCCTGCTCTCGCCACTGACCGATCGCGAGTATCTCGCCGGAAAGGCGGTCGGCAACTCGCTCATTGGCGCACTGCCCTCGCTCTTCTGCCTCGTTGCCGCCTATCTCGTACTGCCAGGAACCCGGACACCGGCGTCGTGGGCAGCATTGCCGGTCGCGCTGCTCTCCGTGTACTGTCTCATCGCTCCGGCGGCAGCCATCTTCTCGGCTCTCTTCCCGCGCGTCGTCGACCTGAACAGCATCGGTCGGGCGAGCAATGCCCACGGCTTGTCGGCGCTCCTCGGGATGTTGGCGTTCGTCGCTGCCGCCGCCGTGACCGCCACGATCGCAGGGGCCGCCACGTACTGGTTCCGCAGTGCCATCGTCACGCTCCTGATACTCACCGCCTGGTGCGTGATGTGTTTCGTCATCGGGCGCCTGCTCTTTGTACCCACTTGCCGCATTTTTGCCCGCCGCCGCGACAACCTCGCGATGCTGTAGGGCAGACAGCAGCTATCAGCTATCAGCTATCAGCTATCAGTTCCCAGTTCCCAGTTCCCAGTTTCCAGTCCGAGCCCCGAGTCCCGAATCCCGAGCCCCCAGTTCCCTGACATGAGACATCCGCCGCAGACGTTCCCGTCAGGCTCTCAGCATTGAGCGCCCGCAGCGGGACCTGAGCCGGACTGGGGGTTCGGAGAATCAGTACCTGGCGTCGAGAGCCGTCTGACGTGACCAAGGATGGCGAGAGGTCGGCACACTGATTGCTCCAATCGCAACGTGGCACGCCCAATTGCTCCAATCAAACGGCTCATGCGACGTACGTTCGGCCTGGAAGAATTCCGACCAGGACAACAGGCCGTCATCCAGTCGATCGTCGAAGGTCACGATACGGTCGCGGTGATGCCGACGGGCGCAGGCAAATCGCTCTGCTACCAGTTGCCCGCGCTCCATCTTCCCGGCACGACGATCGTCGTATCGCCGCTCATCGCCTTGATGAAAGACCAGTGCGACAAGCTGAACGAGCTCGGCGTCGCGGCACGACAGGTCAACTCCACCCTGTCGGAGCGCGATATACAGGCGACCATCGGTGAGATCACGTCCGGTGCGATCGATTTTGTGTTTGCCACACCGGAGCGCCTCGAGGATCCGGCGTTCATGCAGACGCTACGCTCGGTCGAGGTCGATCTCTTCGTCGTCGACGAGGCGCACTGCGTGTCACAGTGGGGGCACGACTTCCGTCCGGCCTTCCTCTCGCTCGGCAACGCCGTGCAGTCGCTGGGCCGGCCGCCTGTTCTCGCGCTGACCGCCACCGCGACGCCGCGGGTCCTCGAGGACATCGCGCGCCTTCTCGGGCTGAAGTCGCCGCAGATGTTCAATCTCGGAATGTACCGCCCGAACCTGCACTACCAGGTCAATCACACCGCGACTGATATTGCCAAGCAGCAGCGCCTTGTACGCCTGCTGCGCGAGACAGAGGGCACCGGAATCGTGTACGTCGCCACGGTGAAGCAGTGCGATGCGGTGGCGCGTGTACTCGAAGCCGAAGGCCTCGCGGTTGGCCGATACCATGGCCGCCTCGGCGCGCGCGCCCGGCGGGAGACGCAGGATCGGTTCATGTCGGGGGGACTCAGCGCGATCGTGGCGACCAACGCCTTTGGCATGGGCATCGACAAACCGGACATCCGGTTCGTGGTCCATTACGACATGCCGGGGTCACTCGAGTCGTACTATCAGGAGTCGGGTCGTGCGGGACGCGACGGCGATCCGGCTGGCTGCGTCCTGTTGTACCGGGTTGAGGATCGACGCACTCACCAGTTCTTCATGGGCGGAAAGTATCCCGGGGCGGACGACATCCTCGGCGTGCGGCAGGCGTTGACGGAACTCGGCGCCGACGACGCGCCGGTGACATTTGCCCAGATCCAGACGCAGGCCACCGGCGTTGCCCGGACACGCGTGCGCTCCGTGCTCTCGATGATGAAGGAGGTCGGGCTCGTACGGGAGCTGCGCGGCTCGCGGTTCCGGCTCAACCCGAAGGACGTCGGCAACCAGAGCATCGAAGAGATCGCACGGGAATACGCGGCGCGCATGGATGGCGACCGCGCCAAGCTCCAGCGGATGGCGGCTCTATGCGCAAAGCGCGCAGTGCCGGTGGAAGGAGCTGCTCAATTACTTCGGGGAGGACGAGGGCTTCGACGTCTGCGGCACCTGCGACAACTGCACGAATCCGCCGGACCGGCAGTATGCGCCGCCGGTGGATCGCGAACGGCAGGACGTCCTGGCACGCATCGCCTCGGAAGCCGACTCGGGGCACGAGGGAAAGGGCCCGGCCGAGGACCGCGGCGGCGATCCTGCCTGATGCGCGCGGAGTCTGCGCGAGCGCTATAGCGAAAGATTCCGTTCCGCCCACCACCACATGCCCAGCGCCGACATGAGGAGGAGCACCGCGGCAACGTAGGTGTTCAGCGTCGGCGCTGCACTGCGGGCAAATTGCTGCCCGAGTGTGGCCGTCGCAGTCCAGGCGCCGGCCGCCGCGACCATCACGCCGCTCAAATTCATCAGCGCCAAAATCCCACCGCCAATGAGCAGCAGGGCCAGCCCGATTGCCGCGTTGAACAAGCGGTCGACGTGCTGCTCGGAACGCCACCGCTCACGGCGCAACCGCTGCAGCACCGCCCCGGTGAACCGCGCCGGCGCGACCGCCACCTCCCGTCCGGCGAGCATCGTCTCGAGCCGTCGGGCGGACGCGAGCGCCGCCGCGCACATGGGGCAGCTCTCGAAATGAGCCCGGGCCACCGCGTCGGCGACGACGTCGCCGGCTGCGATCGGCTCGACGAGTTCCAGGGTTTCCTGACAGTTCATACAATGGTTCTACGAGGTTTCACCGGGTTCTCCACCCAGTAGAACCTTTCAGCCCTCCAGGAGTTCGCGCAGCCGACGCTTGGCGCGATACAGGTGCGTCTTGACCGTGCCAATCGGCAGATCGAGCGCCTCCGCGAGGGCGTCGTACTGCACACCCTCCAGATAATGTGCCGCGACCAGGAAGCGGTAATTGTCGGGAAGCTGCGCGAGCGCCTTGTCCAGACGATCCCGGAGCTCCATCCCGGCGAACGCGGCGTCGGCGGTGCCGTGCTGGACCGGCCGGCGGCCCGAACGGTCGTCGTCGAGCGACACCTCTGCCATGTGGCGGGCCCGTGCCTGGCTGCAGACATTCGTCACGATGCGGTAGATCCAGGTGGACAGGCGCGCATCGCCACGGAAGTACGGCAAGCCGCGATGCACCTTGAGGAACACCTCCTGGGCGAGATCGTCCACCTGGCTCCTGTCGCTCACCATCCGGCTCACGATCGCGAAGACAAGATTCTTGTACCGGTCGACGAGCTCGCTGAACGCGATGTCGTCGCCCGCTCGACACCGCTCGATCAGCGCGCGTTCGTCGAAGTCGTTCATCCGCCACGCACGTTAGACATCAGTGGGCCACCGATTGTTTCATTCGCCCGCCTGAAACAATTCCACGGAGGCCCGAGTCTAATGCAGCTGACACGAGGAGCAGCTGACACGAGGAGGAGACAACGTGAGCGAGGCAGATGTAGCGGTTTCGATTGTGGCCCTGGTGATGCTGTCCGGGGTTGGACTCATGGTCGCGGCGATGATGAACCGGCGCAGGTTCCGTGAGATGGAACACCAGGAGCGGCTGGCCATGATCGATCGCGGTCTCCTGCCATCCCCGGAGTCGGATCCAGCGGGGTTCGATGCGCGCAGCAGGTTGAGTGGCGGACCGGACGACGGGATTCGATACCGGACGGCGGGCGTGCTGATGATGGGGTTCGGCCTGGGGCTGCTCGTGCTCCTCACTTTCACGGCGGGGGAACCCGGCGTCGGATTGGGTGTCGGTGGCGGGTGGGCCATCCTTGGCGCGGCCTCGCTCTTCAATTACTTCCTGATTTCGAAGCGCGAACCGGACCGTACGCCGGCGCGGCGCTGGACGCCCCCGGCGACTCCGCGTCCGCCTGAGCCTCCACCAGCCAGTTCCCTCTAGGCTCCACCGTCACTCGCCCGTACGATATCCCTTTGGCTGCCACCTGCGCAGCCCGTTACCCACGACGTGGAGTGCAACGGTTGCACACACCTCCGCTCACGCGCGTGGATCCGGTGTTTTTCAATCCAATTTTCTCGTTCTCGAGTGGCATTTGCCTTGCTCTATAGGGTGACGTCGGGCGGCCAGAGCGGCCCGGCCCGCCGCTCCGGTGTTCCGCTGGAGCAACCGCCCTACCAACAAGTGCCTGCCACACGGCTGCAGGGAGAGTTGAAAAACACTCCCTGCCCCGCCATGTACACGTGCTACGTGCACGTGCACGTGCCACGTGCCACGTGCCACGCGATATGATGGCGGCGTGAGTAAGCAGGCGGGCTCGGGCGCGCAACTCACCCCCGGGGGACCCTTTCTCAAACGTGCCCGGGCGCGATCGGTCGCGGAGGTGCGACTCCTCGGGTTGGCGCTGGCGCGCGGCGGCAAAGGCTTCTACCGCAGCGACGACCTCACGTTCGCCTCGTCGATCGCCTACTACTCCCTCTTGTCGCTCTTCCCGTTTTTCCTGCTGGCGCTCTCGATCCTGGCGAGCGTCACGAGCGCGAGCACCGACCGGGCATCCGTGCTGGCCTTCGTGCTCAGATACTTTCCGCAGCAGTTCGACTTCGTCCGCACCCAGCTCGATGCGATGCAGCAGGCCGGCGTGCGCCGTGGCATCGTCAGCAGCATACTGACGGTCTGGGCGGCGATGGGGGTCTTTGGCGCAGTGACGTCGGCGGTCAATCACGCGTGGGGCGTCGAGAAGCAGCCCAGCTATCTCAAGCACAAGCTGATCGCGTTCATCATGCTCGTCACCGCGAGTCTCCTGCTGCTCGTTGGTCTTCTGCTCGTGAGCGCGATCAACGTCGCCGAGGCGAGCTGGTTTGCCGGCGTCATCGCGCGCGCGCCTGCCCTGCTGGTGCTCCAGGGATTTGCCCTCAAATCCGCAAGCACCGTCATCTTCATCCTGCTCGTCGGCCTGGTGTTCTATTTCGTCCCGAACGCCGCCGTCCGCTTCCGTGACGTGTGGGTCGGCGCCGTGCTGACGGGAGTCATGTGGCGTGGTGCACTCGCGGGGTTCTCGTGGTACGTGCGGGACATGTCCCGATTCAGCGTCCACGGGTCGATTGCGGCGGTCGTGGTTTTTCTCGTCTGGGTCTACATCTCTGCCGTCATCCTGCTGTTCGGCGCGCAGGTGACGGCCGCGTACGCACGACTTCGACGCCGCCGGCCGGACGAAATTCCGGCCGCGCCGACGCCGCGCGTCACAATCTGATAATTCAGGGTCGGCCGACCGCGTTCGAGGTGCGAGCCGCGGGTTGGGCGGATCCCGCAGCGGTGCGGACGATGGTCAGGTCCGAGGCGGAACGCGTGCGGCCGCTCTCGTCCCAGGCGCTTCGCACTTCCTGGCGGAACCATGAAGGGATGCGTCCGGGTAACGCCAATCACGGCCAACCGCCACGCCATGCGGCGCAGAGACGGCGTTTTCAGTACGTAGACCGCGGCGCCGACGACCGCCGCGCCGAGCGCCAGGTCGGCGAGCTTTTCAGAGGTGGAGTGGGTCATGAGGCAACCTGCCACGGCCGCGAACGTGAACGGTGCGGCGTCCTGTGAACGCCGCACCAACGATCGCACGCGCGGCCCGTCGCGCTGTCCCGCGGTTGCGGCTACCTACAGCCGATTACCGGAGGGTCCGCCAGCCGTGCGGGCACCTGACATGTTCCCGCTGTCGCTGCCGCTTCCGCCGGCCGGATTGGCCGCACCCGGCATGCTCCCGGTCGCGCTTTCGCCCCCCGAAATACCGCTCGTCGTCGATCGTGCGCGATCGTACGCTTCGCGGCCGCGGTCGACGATCTGCGTCACCTTGCCGCTCGCCTGCTGGTAGCCATCTGCCGCCGTCGAGCGGAGTTTGCCGGCCTGTTCAGTCAGTTTCGTGCGGAGTTCAGATCCCGGCTTCGGCGCGAAGAGCATGCCCAGTCCGGCCCCGAGGACCGTTCCGGCAAGGAGCCCCATGAGGAACGATCCACCGCCGTCTTCACGCTCGAACCGATCGTATTCGTATGCCATGCTGCCTCCTGTTACTTCTGTTGAATCCATGGACGGCCTCAGAACCGGCCGGCCGCCGCTGTCGGCGGCTCGTGCCCGTCCGTTGCAAACAATGAGGCAAAAATCGCCCGTACACCGCGGACCACGCCTACCGCGTGATTGACCTTGTCCCGCACCGATCCCTTGACGCGTTCGGCGGTTTCGTCGACGCGCCCCATCGTGCCCGAGATTGCGTGATCGACCCGCTCGGTCTGCTGACTCACACGGGCCGTGACCGACTTGACGTCGTCGAGTATCGCGTCCACTCTCTCGCGCAAGGGAGCGATCTGCCGTGCCTCCAGGTCCGAAATCAGCGTCGTGACGCGGCTGTAGACCAGGTAGCCGCCGACACCCATGCCGACAAGCAGAAGCGCCTCGAGCACGCTCACCCCGGCCATGATGCCGAGCAACACGTTGGTCGTGTGGAGATCCACCATGGACGACCCCTTATGCTGACCAGCGGCCCTGGGCGCCGCCGGTCACGTCGTTGAGCGAGCGGAGTCCCTCGGCGGCAGCCGTGCGCGCCTTCTCGACGGTCCCGCGAATGCGCCCAATTTCGTTGACGAAATCGTCCAACTTCGGCTCGATCTGGTCGCGGACACGACGGCCGTTTTCCGTCATGTATAGCCAGCCCCACACGCCGCCGGCCACGGCGCCAATCAAAGACGCCGCCAATACTCGCGATCGCTCGTCCACAGTCTCCTCCTTTGGCCACTGAACGCCGGGGAAGTCCCGAGTCCTTCCCCTATCAGACCTCTACGTATCAATCGCCGTGCCAGCGCAGCCATGCCAGGTAGCCGACATTCGGGTCCGACCCAGCCACTAAAACGAGTAAAAGCTCTATAGCGCCGACGTGGCGACGAATATTGCCAGGGCCACCCCGTCCCAATTGGCGCCGTCCGGACTATCCGTCGCCTCTGAGCCGAGAGGCATCGTTGCCAGGTAGTTCGTATCGAGCCCGTATTTCGTCACCAGGTAGTCGTGCACGAGCCTCGCCCGCGCACGGCTGAGCAGGAATCGTTCGTCGCGCGTAGCCGGGTAGCGGGCGTACCCCTCGACGACCAGAGGGCTGTTTTTGGGGTATTTGAGGAACTGTGACATCGCCGAATCGAGCCTCGTCTTGCCCGCGTCACTTAGACGCTCCTCGCCGGCATCCGTTCGCTCGAACAGGACAGGAGTACCAATCCAGATGCGGAGCACGCGCCTGTCGCTCGTCTCGAGGGCCCCTTCGCGATACTGCTGAACCGTGACGTCCTGAAGATCGAAGTAGCCCCGCTTGTTGAAAAATCCGCGGAAGAAGAAGCTTCGCTTCAACGCCTCCGTGTTCTCGGCGAGATCCGCCATCGCATCCCTCGCCGAGGCGAGCGTCTGCTCCAGATCGTTCGAAACGCTCTTGAACGGGCCCTTGTCCCCACGGAAGTCGGCAACCGCCGCCTTGGCCTGAACGCTGGCCTCGCGCAGGTTTGCAAGGGTCTTCTCAGCCTCGGCCGCGATGTTCTTCGCGCTGGTGTAGAACGCATCGTCTGTCAGCAGTTTGCCAACGGTGCCACGGCCTTCGCGAAGGCCGGCGACGATCGCACTCAAGTCCGCAGTCACCTTCTGGGTAGAGGCCATGACTGCCCGTGCGTCGCTGCTCATGTCCGCCATCAGATCCTGGGCAGCGTTCGCCGTCGCCGTCACTGAAGTCAGGGCGTCTTCGAGTCCGCCCCTGACTTCGACGATCGCGGCAGTCACGAGGTCAATCGTGGAGCTCATGCGCTCGAGCATTTGCGCAAGATCGAACGGCTCCCGACTCTGCATCGACCCGCCGGCCTGAACGATCGCGGCCTGATCGGTGCCCGCATCGACCTGCACGTACTTGTTGCCGACCAGTCCGTCGGTCTGAATCGTCGCCACCGAGTCGACGCGAATGAGTGGATGCAGATCCTCGCGGAGACGGAGGCGTACACGGAAACGTCCCGACGGGCTGGGCGGCACCCCAATCTGGTCGACTTCACCAGCGTCCATTCCTGCGACGCGCACGATCGCCCCGTTCTGCAGCCCGTTGATATTCGCGAACTCCGCGTACGCCCGGAATGTCTTGTCGAACAGCATCCGGCGGCTGCCGATCATGAACAGCCCGACGGCGAAGAGCAGGACACCGAATATGACGAAAGCGCCGACATAGACGAGCCGATTGCGAGCCATGAGCCTTGATTTACCCCGCGTGCTGTGACGCCATGAAGGCCCGGACCAGGTCGTCGCTGCTGCGGTCCATGTCCGCGGGCGTGCCCTCGGCCACGACACGCGCTTCGTGCAGCATCAGCAGGCGATCGCCGAGTTTACGGGCGCTGGGAATGTTGTGAGTGACGACGACCAGCGTGACGCCGCCGCCCTGCTTGAGACCGAGCAGCAGGTCATCGATTTCGTCGGCAGTAATCGGATCCAGCCCGGCACTCGGCTCGTCGACCAGCAGGATGCGCGGATCGAGCGCAAGTGCTCGGGCCAGGCCGGCCCGCTTCCGCATGCCGCCGGAGAGCGCACCGGGCATCTTCTCGAATTCCTGCTCCAGACCGACGGCCGCAAGCTTTTCGTGGGCACGTGCGAGGATGTCCGACTCGGTCCATCCCGTGTGACGCCGCATCGGAAACGCCACGTTCTCTCCAACGGAGATCGAGTCGAAAAGCGCAGCGTTCTGGAACAGGAAGCCCACCTTGCGCCGCACACGCGAGAGCTCAGGTCCGTCGAGGGCGCTGATCTCGTCTCCCTCGACGAACACGCGTCCTGAGTCGGGCCTGACGAGGCCGATGATGTGCCGCAGCGTGACACTCTTGCCGGTGCCACTCCGGCCAAGAATCACGAACCCCGCGCCTTCGGGCACTTCGAATGTGACGTCCTGCAGCACTTGACGGTCGCCGAAGGCTTTCGACACCCGGTCCAGCCGAACCGCCGCACCGTCTGACTTGCGCGGCGTCGCCGGGTGCCGGGCATCGACTTCGGTCGCCGCGACCATCAGCCCCCCGCCTTTGGAAACACGAAGAAGATGAGGCGCACCAGGATCACGTTCGACACGATGATGAGCATCGATGACAGGACGACCGACCGGGTCGAGGCGCGGCCGACGCCTTCGGTCCCCGATTCCGTCGTGAACCCGAGATACGAAGAGACCGTCGCGATGATGAACCCGAACACCATCGTCTTCATCGTCGCGGGGACGTAGTCGGCGAGGTCAATCAGCGAGAACGCACGGGTGAAGTAGAGCCGGAACGACATGCCGCTCGCGGCGCGTTCCGCGATGAACCCGCCCAGCATGCCGGCGAAGTTCATGATCGTGGTCAGGATCGGCAGCGCGATGATGCACGCGATGACACGGGTGACGACCAGGTACCGGAACGAATCCACCGCAGACGCCTCGAGCGCATCGATCTGCTCGGTGACCCGCATCGCGCCAAGTTCCGCGCCGATGCCGGCGCCAATGCGGCCCGACAGGAGCAGCGCCGCCGTCAGCGGCCCCGTCTCCCGCACGAGCGCAATCGCCAGGCCCGACGGAATGAGGGATTCGGCGCCGAAGCGCTCGAGTGAGGCACGAGTGTGCATGGAGAGGACGACGCCGACCGCGAGACCCGAGACGGCGATGAGTGGAGCCGAGCGGAAGCCAAGCTCGTAGATCTGGCGCAGGGTCTCGCGGATTTCAAACGGCGGGACGAAGATCTCGCGGGCAGCCTTCAGCGCAAACGCCGACACCTCTCCTACTGCCGCGAGTCCCAGTCAGTGCGCGATCGAGCATCCGCCGATCAGCTCTGCAAGGGTCTTGCCCATGGCCGAGGCAGTCCCTGGCGGACTCAGCCGCGACGAGCGCTACTGGACCGCCGGGATTGCGCGCCGAGCCGCTCCCTTACCGCCGTCCTGGATCTCATGCTTCTTCATCTTGCTGTAGAGCGTCGGGCGATAGAGACCCAGGATCTGTGCCGCTTCCTGCTTGTTCCAGTTGGTGCGCTGGAGCGTCTGCAGGATCGCCATCTTCTCGATCTCGGCGAGCGTGCGGTGCGGCGGAATCACGAACTCGGTTGTCGTCGCACTCTCGGTTCGAAGCGACTCGGGGAGATCGTTGACGGTGATTTCATTGCCCTTGGCCACGAGCACGCCGCGTTCGATCACGTTCTCCAGCTCGCGGACATTGCCCGGCCAGCGGTGCCGAATGAGCACGTGATACGCCGCCGGCGCAATCGACTTCATCGTCGGGCGCTGATGCCGCTGTCGGTATTTCTCGAGGAAGTGCTCGCAGAGGAGCGGAATATCTTCGGTGCGTTCGCGAAGCGGCGGCACACGCAAGGTGATGGTGTTGATCCGGAAATAGAGATCCTCACGCAGTTTGCCGTCCCGGAGGGCAGCGTCGAGATCGATGTTCGTGGCACAGATGAGCCGGAAGTCCACCCGGACGATGCGGTCGCTGCCAATAGGCCGGTACTCGCGTTCCTGAAGCACGCGGAGGAGCTTGGTCTGAAGATAGGGAGGCATCTCGCCGATCTCGTCGAGCAGGAGCGACCCGCCCTCCGACATCTCGAAAAGACCTTCCTTGTCGGTCGCGGCGCCGGTGAATGCACCTTTCTTGTAACCGAAGAGCTCGGACTCGATCAGATCCTTGGGAATCGCCGCGCAGTTGATCTTGATGAACGGGCCCTTCGCGCGCTTGCTGTTGTAGTGCAGCGCGTTCGAGATGAGCTCCTTGCCGGTCCCGTTCTCGCCCTGGATCAGGATGTTTGCATCGCTTCCGGCGACACTCTCGACCAGCTCGAGCACTTCGTGCATCTTCTTGCTCTTGCCGATGATGTTGCCGAAGCGGAACTGCCCCTCGAGCTTCTGCTTGAGGAGCAGGTTCTCGCCTACCAGATCGCGCCGCTCTATCGCGCGCTCGAGCATCGCCAGCAGCGTGTCGGGCTCAATCGGCTTTTCAACGAAGCTGTGCGCGCCGGCCTTCATCGCTTCGACGGCCTTCGGCACGCTGCCATGGCCGGTGACCACGATGACTTCGGTATCGCCATGGATCTGCTTGAACTTCCGCAGCAGTTCCAGCCCATCCGCGTCCGGCAACAGCATGTCGGTGACGACGACGTCCGGTTTCCACGTTCTGAAGATTTCTTCGCCGCGGGTGCCGATCATCGCGGTGCGGACTTCGTAGCCCTCGTGTTCGAGCAGGATCTTGAGCCACTCGATCATCGACGGCTCATCGTCTATCGCGAGCACGCGGTTTCTCTTCTTTGTGGTCATATGACTTCCGTCTTATTTCAATAGCCCGGCTGACGCCAAGCGTTGATAGACCTATGTACACCGAGAGGTCCGATTCAACCGTTAAAGTATACACATCTGCCGCGTCGTGTCCACTGGCGGACAACCGTAGCGATTAAATACATGCTAACTCAGTGTTTGTCCGGCCACCCCTGCTTGCCGATCAGGGGTACGAAGACGCATGCGATTGATTCACTGCGATCGAAGCGCCCTGCTCCGCGGCGATCCACAGTCGTGAGGTGCTGGTAACCGGGCGGGCCGACCGGAATGACGAGCCGGCCGCCAGGCGCGAGCTGCGCCTCCAGTGCCGACGGTATCGCGGGCGCACCGGCCGTCACGAGGATCCTGTCGAAGGGCGCCATCTCCGGGAGACCTTCGGTGCCGTCGCCGACGTGGATGACGAGGTTGGTCACGCCTATGGACGCGAGCGTCCGGCCCGCGGCCTCCGCCAGCGGGGGGTGACGTTCGACCGAGAACACCATCCCGGAAAGCCGCGCCAGGACCGCCGTCTGGAAACCAGAGCCGGTTCCAATCTCGAGGACGCGGTGGTGCGCCTCAGGAGCCAACGCCTCGGTCATGACCGCAACCATGTAGGGCTGCGAGATGGTCTGTCCTTCCCCGATCGCGAGCGCGTGATCTTCGTACGCCTGATCCCGCAGCGACTCGGGAACGAAGAGGTGCCGCGGCACCGAGCGCATCGCGTCGAGGACCCGGCCATCGCGGACACCGCGCGCGGCAATCTGGCGCTCCACCATGGCGTTCCGTGCCGCCGCAAACTCCACGTCCAAGTGTAAGCTCCGCATGCCGATATAATCCGCTTCCGACGACATGGATCTCCTCGAGTCTCACATCGATCCGCGGTCGGAGCTGTTCCGGCAGAATGCCGCCCGAATGGAGGGCCTCGTCGCGCAGCTCCGGGAGCGCTCGGACCTGGTGAAACAGGGAGGCGGCGCCAGGTACATCGAGCGGCACCGCGCGCAGGGCAAGCTGCCGGCCCGCGAGCGGATCGAGAAGCTGCTCGACGAGGGGTCGCCGTTCCTCGAACTGTCGGCGCTCGCGGCATGGGATCTGTACGACGGCGACGCGCCGTCGGCCGGGATCATCACCGGCGTCGGGCGTGTCTCCGGGCGCGACGTGATGATCGTGGCGAACGACGCGACGGTAAAGGGCGGCACCTACTACCCCATCACGGTCAAGAAGCACGTGCGCGCGCAGCAGGTGGCCCTCGACAACCGCCTGCCGTGCGTCTATCTCGTCGACTCCGGTGGCGCTTTCCTGCCCCTCCAGGCCGAAGTCTTCCCCGATCGCGATCACTTCGGGCGGATCTTCTACAACCAGGCCCGGCTTTCCGCCGAACGCATCCCGCAGATTGCCATCGTGATGGGATCGTGCACGGCTGGTGGCGCTTACGTGCCGGCAATGTCGGACGAAACGGTGATCGTGAAAGGTACCGGCACGATTTTCCTGGGTGGGCCGCCGCTGGTCAAGGCCGCCACCGGCGAGGAGGTGACCGCCGAGGAACTGGGCGGGGCCGACGTCCACACGCGGTTGTCAGGCGTCGCCGATTACCTGGCGGAAGACGACGAACATGCGCTGCAGATTGCGCGAACGATCGTCAGCACCCTGAACACGGTGAAGATGCTGCCTGCAGATGTCATCGCCCCGCAGGAGCCGGCTCACGATCCGCGCGACATCTACGGCATCGTGAACGCGGACACGCGCAAGCCGTACGAAGTGCGCGAAATCATCGCGCGCCTCGTCGACGGCTCCCGGTTCGACGAGTTCAAGGAACGCTACGGCGCGACGCTCGTCACCGGATTTGCCCGGCTGCACGGGTTCCTCGTCGGGATCATCGCGAACAACGGCGTGCTGTTCTCCGAGTCCGCGCTCAAGGCGACGCACTTCATCGAATTGTGCAGCCTGCGCAAGGTGCCGCTGATCTTCCTGCAGAACATCACCGGCTTCATGGTCGGGCGCGAGTACGAGCGAGGCGGTATCGCGAAGGACGGGGCCAAACTGGTCCACGCCGTCGCCAATGCGGCGGTGCCGAAGCTGACCGTCGTGATTGGCGGCTCATTTGGCGCCGGCAACTACGGCATGTGCGGTCGCGCCTTCGAGCCGCGGTTCCTGTGGATGTGGCCCAACGCGCGGATTTCGGTGATGGGTGGAGAGCAGGCGGCCGGAGTCCTGACGACGGTGAAACGGGATCAGCTCGCCCGCGATGGCCGCACGCTGAGCGGCGGAGGAAGAGAACGCGATCCGAAATCCGATTCTCGAGAAATACGAACGCGAGGGATCTCCGTATTACTCCACCGCCCGGCTGTGGGACGATGGGATCCTGGATCCCGCGGACACGCGCAGTGCGCTCGCGCTCGGCCTCGGGGCGGCCTTCAATGCGCCGATTGGCGCGTCGACGTTCGGGATTTTCCGGATGTAGCCCACCCGTTCCACACTGCTGTCGATAGCTCCCATGCCTTCAATCCTTTCGGATCACCGTGACTCGGTGCTGCGGCTCACGCTGAACCGGCCAAACGTCCGCAATGCGTTCGACGAAGAGGTCATTGCCGCTCTCATGGCGGCGGCGACTGCTGCGGCCGCGGCTCCCGACATCCGCGCCGTCGTCCTCGCCGGCGCCGGGAGTGTGTTCTGCGCCGGCGCCGACCTGGGCTGGATGGCCAAGGCGATCGCCTACACCGAGCGCGAGAATCTCAACGATGCCGAAGACCTGGCGCGCATGCTCGAGCGGATCGACACGCTGCCGATGCCGGTCATCGGCCGCATCCAGGGTGCAGCGCTCGGCGGCGGCGTCGGTCTGGCGGCGGTGTGCGACATTGTCGTGGCAGCCGATGACGCGGTGTTTGCGCTCAGTGAGGTGAAGCTTGGCATTCTTCCCGCGGTGATCGCTCCCTACGTCATCCGGAAGATTGGCGTGTCCGCCGCGCGCGAATTGTTCCTCACCGGCGCCCGCTTCAACGCCGCGCGCGCGCAGGCCATTGGCCTCGTGCACGAGATCGTGCCGGCGGCGGAGCTCGATGACGCGGTCGAGCGGCGGATACGTGATGTGCGGACGTCGGGTCCGCGTGCGGTTGCGGTCGCGAAGGCCCTGATCCGCGACGTCGCTGCAGTCAAGCCGGAGGACGTGGTCAGCCTGACGACCAGTACCATCGCGTCGCAGCGAGTATCGGCAGAAGGCCAGGAAGGCATGCGCGCCTTCCTCGAGAAGCGCAAGCCGGGCTGGAGCGGATGACGTTCCGGCGTGTCCTCGTCGCCAACCGCGGAGAGATCGCGATCCGCGTCATGCGCGCCTGCCGTGAGAGCGGGATCGAGAGCGTCGCCGTCTTCTCCGACGCGGACGCCGACGCACCGCACGTGCAGGCAGCCGACGTCAGCATCAGTATCGGTCCCGCCGCTCCGACCGCCAGCTATCTGTCGATCGACGCGGTCATCGGCGCGGTGCGGGCGAGCGGCGCCGATGCCGTGCATCCCGGCTACGGCTTCCTGTCCGAGAACGCATCGTTCGCGCGGGCATGCGAGGCGGCCGGCGCGGTGTTCATCGGCCCTCCCGGCGACGTCATCGAGCGGATGGGATCGAAGATCTCGGCGCGCAAACTGATGATTGACGCCGGCGTGCCGGTGGTCCCGGGGCTGACGCCGCGCGACCAGTCAGACGATGGGATTGCCGCGGCGGTCGAAGAGGTGGGCTATCCCGCACTGGTCAAGGCATCCGCAGGTGGCGGCGGGAAAGGGCATGCGCGTCCTGACCGACAGGACGGCCGGACGCGACCTGATCCCGGCGGCACGGCGTGAGGCCGCCGCGGCATTTGGCGACGGAACGCTCTACGTGGAACGCCTGATCGCGAAGCCCAGGCACGTCGAGATCCAGGTGTTCTGCGATGACCACGGCAACGTGGTGCATCTCTTCGAACGCGAGTGCTCGATCCAGCGCCGCCATCAGAAAGTGGTCGAGGAGAGTCCGTCGCCGGGATTGTCACCAGCGGTGCGGGACGCCATGGGGCAGGCCGCCATGGCAGCCGCACGCGCGGCAGGGTATCGCAATGCCGGAACGATCGAGTTCCTGCTCGAAGGCGCGGGTGACAGTGCCAGGTTCTACTTCCTCGAAATGAACACTCGGCTGCAGGTCGAGCATCCTGTCACCGAGGGCTGTCACCGGCGTCGATCTCGTTCACGCACAGCTCACCGTCGCGGCCGGTGGAACGCTGCCGTGGTCGCAGGGGGCGTTGAGCCAGCGCGGCCACGCGATCGAGGTTCGCGTCTACGCCGAAGATCCCGCGAACGGATTCGTGCCCCAGGCCGGTCCGCTGCTCGTGTATCGCGAACCCCGGGGACCCGGCATCCGCGTCGACTCAGGGGTCCGGGAAGGGGGCACGGTGTCGGTCAACTACGACCCGCTGCTCGCGAAACTCACCGTCACGGCCGAGACGCGAAGTGCGGCGATCGCGAGGACGATCGCCGCCCTGCACGCGTTTCCCGTCCTTGGCATCCGCACGAACATTCCGTTTCTCGGCCGCGTCCTCGACCATCCGGATTTCCGCGCCGGCCATCTTCACACCGGCTTCATCGAGCAGCATCTCGATCGTCTTCTTGCGGCTCGCGATGTCCCGGACGAGGCCGTCGCCGCCGCCGCAGCGATCCGTGCGGCTGCGCCAGCGCCGGACGATGCTGCGTCCAGCACTGTCGACCCGTGGGCAACGCTCACACGGTGGGGACGCTGATTCGTGGCTGACCGGACGATCGTTCTCCGCCGTGGCGAGCGCGAGTACCGCGTGACGATTGCCGACGACGGGCTGACGATTGTGGGTGACGCCGACCCGCTAAGGAGTTCGAGTGGTTGGCGCCGGTGAAGCCCGCGTCGGCCGCGAAACCGCAACGGCCAGCCTGGGTCGCAACCGCCGGTGAGACGCAGTGGGTGTTCTTCGACGGCGAGGTGTTCGAATTCGAGGTTCCGCGCGAGGGCCGGCGGCGAGCCCCGAGTGCCGTCCGGGGATCGCTGTCCGCGCCGATGCCGGCAAGCGTCGTCCGCGTCGACGTCGCCCCGGGCGATCGAGTTCGCAAGGGAGACTCGCTCATCATCCTGGAAGCGATGAAGATGGAGCTGCCCGTGCGCGCTCCCGCCGACGGGATCGTGGCCGCGGTGCACTGCACGGCCGGAGACCTGGTCAAGCCCGGCGTTCCGCTCATCGACCTCGAATAGCGGCGTGCGCGTCCGCATAGAATGAGCCATGGCGTTCCCAACGCGCGCGACGGTGGTCGAAGTGGGCCCCCGCGACGGCCTGCAGAACGAGAGTGCGACGATCGCCACCGCGGACAAGATCGCGTTCACCGATGCGCTGTCGGCCGCCGGGCCTGCAGGTCATCGAAGTCTCCGCATTTGTCAGCCCGAAATGGGTGCCGCAGATGGCAGATGCCGCGGACGTCTTCGCCGGGATTGTCCGGCGCCCTTCCACCCGATACACTGCGCTCGTTCCGAATCTTGCCGGTCTCGACCGGGCGCGAGCCGCAGGTGTGACCGAAGTCGCGGTGTTCGCGGCCGCGTCCGAGTCCTTCAGCCGCCGCAATATCAACCAGTCGATCGACGACTCCTTGCAGGCCTACCGCGGGGTCTGCGCGCGCGCACGCGAACTGGAGCATGCGGGTCCGCGGGTACGTGTCAACCGCGTTCGGCTGCCCGTTCGAAGGCGACGTCCCGCCGTCGAGCGTCGCCACAGTCTCTGCCGCCCTCGTCGAGATGGGCTGCTTCGAAGTCGCGGTCAGCGACACGATCGGGGTAGCGCATCCGGGCCAGGTTCCCCACGTCGTCGAGGCGGTGGCTGAGCGGATAGGGATCGAGCGCATCGCGCTGCACTTCCACGACACGCGCGGAACCGCGCTCGCCAACGTGCTCACGTCACTCGAGCTTGGTGTCTCGACGTTCGACGCGTCGGCGGGCGGCCTGGGCGGGTGTCCGTATGCCCCCGGTGCGACCGGGAATCTTGCGACGGAAGATCTGATCTACATGCTGGACGGCCTCGGGATCGAGACCGGCGTCGATCTCGCGAGGCTGGTCGAGGCATCGGCCTTCATCGAAGCCCCGCGTCGGCCACCCGCTCGCATCCCGCTACTACCGGGCGGTTGCCCACGAATGCGACCAGCTAGCGGCTTGCCGGCGCGCGCCGCTCCTCCATCCACGCGTCGAGTTCCTGCATTGCTCCAGCAGTTGATCACGCGGCGCAGCGGGAATACGGGCGAGCCGCGCGTGCGCGATGGCGTAGTCGCTGAAGCGCAGCTCGCCGATCGAATGGGCATCACTGTCGAGCGCGAAGATGCAGCCCGCGTCCAGCGCCCGTCGCGCCAGTTCGTAATCGATGTCCTGGCGATGCCAGTTGCCGTCGAGCTCGACGGCAACCCGGCGCCTGGCGGCCTCTTCGAACACGCGGTCCCAGTCCGCCGCGACTCCCGGGCGGCTGTTGAACATCCGGCCGCGCGGATGCCCGAGGATCGTCACGCCAGCGCCACGCACCGCGCCAAGCATCCGGGCGGTCTGATCGTCCGTGCGCCGAAGCAGCGAGTGCGGCGAGGCGACGACGAACTCGAACACGTCGCGCTCGCCGGGCTGCACGTCGAGAGTGCCGTCGGCGAGGATGTTGGCTTCGATTCCCTTGAAGACGCGAAACCGCCCCGCGTACTCGTTGTTGATCGCGTCGATTTCCCGATGCTGCTCGACGACATCCGCCATGCTCATCCCGTGCGCAATCGGCAGTCCATACGAGTGGTCGGTGATCCCGAGGCAGGTGTGCCCGAGCGCGAGCGCGGCCTCCGCCATCCCGCGAATCTTCTCGCCTCCGTCACTCCAGGATGAGTGCATCTGGAAGTCGCCCCGGTATTGCGCCCGCTGCACGACGTCCTCATCAAGCTGCAGGCCGAGCGCCTGCTGCAGCGCGAAGTGACTGAGGTATCCACGCCCTGAATCCGCGAAGCGCCAGGACCTGTCCGGGCTTGCTCGCTTTGGCGACCGCCTCGTCGACGGTCGGCGAGTGGCCCTTGGCGACGAGCTCGCCGACGATCCGCGCGCTGGACGGACCGATGAACGGGACGTCGCGCAGGCTGCCGGCGGAGACCAGCTCGGAGACCGGCACGGGCAGCCCGACGATCGCTTTCGCCGCCCGCTTGTACCCGAACTGACTCCGTTCGGTCGGCTGGAGCGCGGCCATATCGTACAGGAGTGCCGCGGCAGCCATGTTGACGTCGGCGTGAACCAGCGCCTCGATCGCCTTGGCGGCAGTCGCATCACTCTTCACGCGTGCCTTCGTCTTCGATCGCTTACGCGGCGTGGAATGGGTAACCAAGGTGATACCTCATGTACATCATTCGCCGAATTTGCTTCAATCGCGTGCTGCCGGCTTCCGTTTCGTCGTCGGGGTGAGGCACCGACATTGCTGTCCAGTCCCGGCGTATGCCCCTGTGGCCCCCGCCGACCTCACGCCGTGTCGCGATCATATGTGTGGTTCTGCTCGCGTCGGCGGCGTGCGGACGCCTGCATCCCTCCGACACGAAGGCGGCGCGGCCGGCAGACGAGTTCGACGCTTCGCTTCGCCACGCGCTTCAATCAGTGCGCCAGCCGCCGTTCGTGACCAGCGACAAGGAGGGCACACGCCTGTGGCAGCAGACCCGCGCATTTTATGAAAAGCGGGACTTCGCTCCCGCCTGGATCAAGGACGGGGCTCCGCGGAAGCAGATGGATGCGCTGATCGCGGCGCTTCGTGCAGTCCGATCACGAAGGGATCGATCCCGAGGTATACGGCGTCAGCCTGCTCGAGCAACGCCGGAAGGAAGCGGGATCCGGGTTCCTCTCGCGCAAAGGCTTCGAGCCGGAGGCCGCGGCAACGATGGACACGTGGTTGACTTACCTGTACCTCAAATTCGCATCGGACCTTGCCGACGGCGTCTCTGACCTGGCGCACGCCGATCCGGCGTGGCAGATCACGCCGGACAGTTTCGACCCCGTCGATCACCTCGAGCGAGGCACTGCGGGACAACCACATCGCGGAGTCTCTCAGCGAGTTGACGCCTGCGGACGAAGAGTACAAGCGGCTGCGAAAAGCGCTTGCTGAATATCGTGCCGGCGCCGCAAAGGGAGGATGGCCACAAGTGCCCGCGGTCAAGCTGAAGCCGGGCCAGACGTCACCTGCAGTTCACGCTCTCGCGCTCAGGCTCGCGGCCACACACGACCTGGCTGGCGAAACCGCCGCTCCTGACGCGCGCAGCCGTTTACGATACCCGCCTGCAGGACGCGGTCAAACATTTCCAGCGCCGGCACGGGTTGACCGATGACGGTGTCGTCGGGCCGTCCGTGGTGTCCGAGCTGAACGTGTCGGTCGAACGCGCATCCGGCAGATCGAGTTGAACATGGAGCGGTGGCGCTGGCTGCCGCGCGACCTTGGCGACCCGCACATCCTCGTCAACATCCCGCAGATGCGGCTCGACGTACGAGAGCACGGCAGCGTGCCTCTCTCGATGCGGGTCGTCGTCGGCAAGGAGGATACGCCGACGCCGATATTCAATCACCGGATGACGTATGTCGTCTTCGCCCCGTACTGGAACGTGCCCGACGACATCGCGCAAAAGGAGACGTTGCCGGCGGTGATGAAGGACCCGGCCTTCCTCGAACGGAGCAACATGGAGGTCGTGGACACCGCGGGTAACCCGGTCGACGCGCGATCGATCGATCTCGATATGCCGGAGAAATATCGTTTCCGTCAGCGGCCAGGCACATCGAATTCGCTTGGGCTGGTCAAGTTCATGTTCCCCAACCAGTTCAACGTCTACTTGCACGACACACCGGCCGATTCGCTGTTCGCGCGCGCCAGCCGCTCGCTGAGCCATGGGTGTGTGCGACTCGAAGAACCCGAGAAGCTCGCCGCGTACGTGCTGCGCGACCAGCCAGACTGGACGCCGGACCGCATCTCGGAAGCCATGCACGCAGGCACCGAGGAAGTCGTGAAGCTGAAAACGCCGCTTCCTGTCTACCTTGGGTACTGGACGGCGCGGGTCGGGTCCGACGGCGAGGTGGAATTTCGCAAGGACGTTTACGACATCGATCGCCGGCAGACCGCGAAGCTCGACCGAGCGGCTCGAGCGCTTGCGCAGAAGCACGAAAGCGGCGGCAGCCGCGAGCGCGGCGCCCGGTCGTTGCCGCCCGTTGATCTCGAATCAGGCGCCGCAGTAATGCGTCACGCGGGCGAGGAGCTCGTCGAGATTCACGGGTTTCGCGAGATAGTCGTCGGCCTGGATCTGCGTCGTGCGCTCCCGCCCAGCCGCCGAGACCACGATCACCGGGATGCGCGAGAGTCGTGAATCGCGCACCTGGGCCTGGCGAAACTGCCAACCATCCATCACCGGCATCATGAGGTCCAGAAGGATCACGCCAGGACTGGCGCCAGCCGAGAGGCGCTCGAGTGCGATTTTGCCGTTTGCCGCTGTTTCGACCGCGTACCCCTGAGTCTCAAGAAAGTGCTCCAGCATCTCCCGGGTATCGACATCGTCCTCGACGATGAAGACCGTGCCGCTCATGACTGCATGCCCCGATCGCGGACCGCAAGCAGCAGTTCCAGGGCAATCTCGGCGAGGGCGTCCGGCATGCACGGCTTCTGGAGGATCCGGTCGCAGCCGGCCTCGCGTGCACGGACCTCGTGAGCATGCCCGCCGTATCCACTGAGACAGATGATCGGGGTGCGGCCGAGCACCGGGTCTTTCCTGATCAGCGAAACGAGCTCGAACCCGTCCATGCCCGGCAGTGAGAGATCGGTGATCATCAGGTCGGGACGCGACTGCTTGAGGATCTCCAGCGCCGCGTTGCTGTCAGCGGCGGGCAGCACTTCAAACGAGACCGAGAGGAATTCGGCGTACATCTGCCGGGTATCCTGGTGATCCTCGACGAGGAGAATCACCGGACGGACCGGGGGCATGACTCCACCCTCGTCAGGACTGGAACGCATCAGAGGCGCCGGTGCGCCTTTCCCTTGGCCTCAGTTGACCCGTGGCTCATCTTCAGGTAGCCCGCGATGTGGGCCACGAGATCGGGCGGGAGGCACGGCTTGGCAATGAACCCGTCGCAGCCAGCCTTGCGAGCGCCTTCGCCATCGGCCGCGAGCGCGTGCGCGCTGAGCGCAACAATCATGAGGTGCTTCGTCGCCGGATCCGCTTTCAGGATGCGGGTCGCTTCCCAGCCGTCGATCCCCGGCAGCGACAGATCCATCAGAATCAGATCGGGGTCGAGGGTTCGGGCCTGTTCCACAGCCTCCTGGCCGTTCGTCGCCGTCGCGACGCGGAAACCCGAGAACGTCAGGTAGTCGCTGTACATCTCGCGCGTGTCAGCGAAATCCTCGACGAGCAGTATGAGTGGGGAGGGCACGGGCACAGTCATCGGTGTCCGGAACTCTCGCGCAATAGATCCCGAATCGACGACTCCAGCTCGTCGAGGGAGCAAGGCTTCGGGAGGACGCCGTCACATCCTGCGCGCCAGGCGCGTTCGGGCTCGGCCGCAAACGCGGCGTAGCCGGTCACTGCCAGGACGGGCAGGTCCCGGGTTCGCGGATCCTGCTTCAGCCGTCGCGTCAGTTCGAAGCCATCGATACCGGGAATGTTCAAATCCGCAACGATGATATCCGGCCGCAGATCGAAGGCCCGCTCGAGCGCCTGAAGACCATTGTGGGCTTCCTCGACTCGAAAACCAGCGCTGCGCAGCCATTCGGCGTACATACGCCGCCCGTCACGGTCGTCCTCCACAAGCAGTACGGTCAGGCCGGTGGTGGCGGGTTTCAGTCGAGCTCTCCCCCACCAGTATACCAACCCGGCCCAACCGTCCGTATCTGGGCGCGTTTTCCGTCTCGAACAGCTCGACTGAATCGAACCTGACGCGGCGCGTCAGGGCAGCTTCAACACCTGCCCGGGCTTGATCTGGTCCGGGTTGGTCAACTGATCCCGATTGAGCTCGAAAATCTTCATGTACGCGTTTCCGTCGCCGAGATGCTGCTTCGCAATCTTGCTCAGGGTGTCGCCTGCCTTGACGGTATAAGTCCCGCCGGCCTGGGCCGGTGCAGCTGTTGCCCCGCCGGCGCCACCGGTGACGGTGATGTCAGCAATCACTTCGTTGCGCCAGTCAGGAATCGTTTTGATCGCGTTCCAGAGTTCGTTCTTGTCGTTTTCGCTCTTCACCGATCCGACGAAGTGCAGCTTGCCCCCTTCTTCCTTGGCGCTGCCATCGAACTTTCCCTTTGCCGTCGAAATCGCGTACGCGTACTTGTCCCGCAGACTCATTCCACACACCTCCGACATCGTCAGTGCAATCGATGTTCCGATGGGTCGCGAACCTGTAATCGTGGAGCTGCGTACTGGCAGAGGCCGACCAACGTTATGGAGGAGGCGCTCGCAGGGTCGAAATTGCTGTCGTTTCAGCGCCCCCGAATGCGCAGCTCGGCGATGGACCAGTAATAGATGCGCTCCTCACCAGTCTGCGTCAGCCGGACGTAGCGGGCCGGACGTGTCGTAAAGCTGAATGGCAATGTAACATTGAGCGGATCCTCCAGCGCGGCCGCAAATGCGGTGATGGCGGTCCCACCGTTCCACGCGCCAGACCACGCGACCCCGTCGAGCGACGTCTCGATCGAGAGCTGCCGCGGGAAGTCCGCCACGTATCCGCCGATCAGCATTTCGATGCCGTTGACCTCGCGGTTCTCGCCGAGGTCGGCGGTGATCGCGTCGCCCGGCCGCTGTTCCCTTCCGGCATCCCAGCGCGTGAGGATGTCGCCGTCGGTCAATGCGGCGACGAGCGCGGCGTTGTCGACGGCGGCAATGTGCCGGATCGGCAACGACTCTCCACTCACACTCCCGAGCGGGTCGACTCGCGCGCCTCGTCGAACCCGATACGTGGTGTATGCCGCGTCCTGGTACACCAGCTCGGCCTGCGGATGCGCCGCGACGAACCGGCGCCACCGCCCGTCGGGATCGAGGTCATGGTCGATCACCACCTCGAACGCTCCTCGGCTCGAGAGCCGCGTGAGGATCTCCGGATCCCCCTGCTCGAGAAGATACTGGAGCGCCCAGTAATGTGGAGCGAAATACCCGCTGTATCCATTCACGATCGGCCGTCGATGCTCGACCGAACGGTAGAGCACCACCGCGTCGTGCCTGGGCTCGAGCGGTAGATCGAGGCGAGCTACGGCGCCGCTATGGATCGGGCGCGGCGCGGGCGGAGCGTCCATGGGAATAGGCGTCGGCCAGGCATCGATCAACAGGCCCACGCACGCGACGAGGGGGAGTGCGCGTGCCGCACGCGGCCATTTCGTCCCGAGGTGGCGCAGCGCCAGTCCCGCGGCGACTGAGAGGCATAGCGCGGCAAGCATCCAGAATCGCGCCGGCACCCGCACGCCATCGACACCCGGCAGCATCATGAGCCACGCGTACGGCGCTTTATAAATGAACGGCCGGTTCATCAACGTCGGCGCCGGGCCGAGGCTGAAGACCCACATGACGCCGGCCGCGAGCGCATAAAACGTCAACGCTGAACGGCGCTGCCAGGCGGCACGCACCGAGGGATGCAGGGCGCCGGCGGCGGCCAGCAGCAACAGCGCGACCGACAGCGGCTTGTGCGGGGTTGCTACCGACAGCAGCCGCATGCCGAATGGAGAGAACTTCCACGCGCCGAAATACAAGGGCGACGCCGCGATCGCGAAGAACAGAACCGAGACGATGACGAGGACACGAGAGGCCTTCAGCCCGCGCACGTATTCGCGGGTGGCGGTGCTCCAGTCCAACGCGAGGCCGGCCAGGACCAGAACGACAATCGTCAGGCCCGGGAACAGCGCGGATTCCGGATGGTCGACGACACTCAGCCATCCCCACAGGCGCAGGTCGTCGGGTGCTTTCAGCACGCTCGCCACATCGGCACTGAACTCGACGATCTCGTTTGGCCACCGGCGCATCCCGTAAGCACGCTGGAATTTCCAGTATCCGTAGAGCACCGGCGTCATGACGAGAGCAGCGGCGGCCCACGCGAGCACCACCCGTCCGATTCGCCGCCACGGTTCCCGTCCGACGGCGAACCACAGCAGCCACAGGGCAACGAGGACGGACAGGTAGAACAGGTAGTAGCCACACGTCAGCGCCTGCATCAACCATCCGCCGGCGAAGAGCCAGAGCCACCGATTGCGATGGTCCTCGAAATAGCCGTGCAGGCCGAGAAGCGCAAGCGGCATCCAGTACGCGGACAGGACCTGGACGTGCGCCAGCTGTGACATTCGGTACGGCGCGAACGCAAAGGCAAGACCGGCCACGAGCGCGGCATCGTGCCGCCGCGGCGATACGGAACGTCAGCGCGTAGGCAGACATGGCGCAGAGCACGAACGAGGCGAAAAACGCCACGTTGTATGCGAGCAGCGGATTGCCGCTGATCAGGATGATCGGCGTCGTCAGCACCGACAGTCCGAGCAGGTGTTCGGAGAATGCGGTGGCGCCCTGCGCGGGGAAGAACTGTGTGGCGTTCCACCACGGGGTCGTGAGCGGGAGGACACGGGCGTTCCAGGACATGATCCAGACGTTGAGCAAGGGATCGCCTGGATCGTGAGGCACGAGGGAACCGGGATGGAGGATGAGCGGCCAGGTAAGAGCGACCGTGAGCGCGAAGTAGAGCGCCGTGGCTGCAAGCGCAGCCGGGTTGAACATCCGTCGCATTTCTGGCTGGGAGCAGTATAGGCCGACGCCGGCCGAGTCCGGTTAATGGGCGACCTGCTTGTTCAACTCGGCAAGGAAGGCTCGCTCGGACCGGGCGATCGCCTGGGTGTATCCGTCAGGATCGATGAAGGGGTTTGGCGTCGCTCCCGCACGCGCCCTGGCCATCTTTGCCGGGCCGTCGAACGCCGATGCGTGGGCGGCAAGGAAGACGTCGCACGGCAGCTGCTTCAACACCGTGAAGGCGCGGCGGTAGTCGTCCGCGATTGCCGGGTATTTATCGTTGCCCACGAGTTTTGTCCCCGGGTTCACCGACGTGCTGCCGGCGAACACGACATTCCTGGCGACGCCCTGCTCATCCTTCACCGTCATCGTCCAGGTGGTGTCCCCCGGGGTGTGACCAGGAGTCAGGTGCGGGGTCAGTTCGACGCCGCCAAGGCGCACGGCCTCTCCGTCCTTGACGATGCCGTCCACCTTCGTCGGCTCGAAGTAGTAAGTCGATCCGAACAAGTAGTCGCCCTTCCCGCCGCCCTCGACGAGCGGCGCGTCGCCGGCGCTGACCAGCACCCGCGCTCCTGTCATCGCCTGCACGCGCGCGAACGCACCGACATGGTCGAAGTGCGCCTGCGTCGTCAGCAGTATTCGCACGTCCCGCACCTTGAACCCGAGCGCGGTGATCCCGGCGCCGATCGCTTCGGCGTTCTGCGCCATCCCGGTATCAATCAGGATGTGCCCGGCCGGCGTGGTGATTAGATAAGAGGCGAGGTCCACGGTGCCGACGTAGTAGATGTTGTCGATGATGTGGACCGGCCCCGTGCGAGCCGTCCAGGAGGCGGCGATCGCAACCGTCTGGGCTCCGCCGGGCGCCGGGGTGGACAGCAGACACGCCACCAGGAGCGCGGATAATTTGTGCATACTGGAGATAGTCTTACCAGTAGGGCTGGGTTTTGCAACCAATGCCGCCGGTCGTCGCTCCCGCGTTCGGCGTCTCTCGTAGCTTCCGCCTTCAGGCGGAAGAAAAGCTCGAAGATGTCCCTCGTAGCTTCCGCCTTCAGGCGGAAGAAGCTCGAAGATGTCCCTCGTAGCTTCCGCCTTCAGGCGGAAGAAAAGCCAGAAGATGTTCCTCGTAGCTTCCGCCTTTAGGCGGAAGGACACTGATAGCTGACAGCGCGGAGCCAGAGGTACCGATATGACAGATGTTCCCAAGAGTGCGCTCGATATCGTAATGGAGCGGTTGCGCCGCAAGGATGCCGAGGCGGGCACCGAGCAGCAGACGTTGACCGACGCGCAGCGCGCGTGCGATCGCCGAGGTCCGCAGCATTTATGAGGCGCAGGTGGCCGAGCGCCGAATCATGCACCAGTCCGCAGTGGCCGGCCTGTTCGACCCGGAACAACTCGCCGAACGCGATGCCGAAATGCGCCGCGACCTCGAACGTTTCGAGCGCGAGCGGGACGAGAAGGTGAAGCGGATTCGCGAGTCGAGCGCGAAATCCTGAGCGGGGGCCGCTCCGGCCACAGTCTTTCACCGAAACTTCAGGCCGCGTTCATAAGCGTCGCCGGGTCCGCATGGTAGTCTCCACGCCATGAGCACAGTCCGTGCGGCCGCTCCCCCTCCGGCCGCCGCGCCTCACGTCATTCGCACGCGCGCGGTCGTGAGCTGGGTGCTCTACGACCTGGCGAATACGATTTTCTCGATGGGCGTTGTGTCACTCTACTTCCCCATCCTCGTCCGCGGCGCACGCCGGCGCCGACAAAGCCGACTTCGAGTGGGGCGTCATCGGCGCGATCTCGATGGCGATCATCTTCGTCGCGTCTCCGCTGCTCGGCGCGATGACCGATCGGGCCGCGAAACGGATGCCGTTCCTGGTCGTCAGCACGATCATTTGTGTCGTGTTTACCGCACTCCTCGCCCGGAGTGGGTTCTACGTCAGTGCGGTGTGTTTCATCATCGCGAACATCGCTTACCAGGCCGGGCTCCAGTTCTATGATGCGATGCTGCCCGAGGTGAGCCACGAAGGTAACCGCGGGAAGATCAGCGGCATCGGTGTCGGCGTCGGCTACCTGGGCTCGTACATCGCCGTGGGTCTCGGGTTGAAGAGCGTCTTCGGGACCACCGACAAGCCGTTCCTGTTCACGATGATTGCGGTGTTCTTCCTCCTGTTCGCACTTCCCTGCTTCGTGTTCGTGAAGGAACGCGGCAATCCCCATCCACGCGAGGTCTTCAGTCCTCGCATGCTGCGCGAGTCCACCCGCGACACGACTTCGCACGATGCGATCGACGAGCGAGTATCCAGGATTGCTGCGCTTCCTGGTGGGACGTGTCTTTTACACCGATGCCATCAACACCGTGATCAGCATCATGGTGCTTTACACGATCAACGTCGCGGAACAAACGGGGCTGACGTACGCGCAAGGCGAACAGGCCTCGCAATTGATCATGATGACCGCGATCACGTTTGCCGTCCTGGGAGGCTTTGGCTGGGGCTGGCTGGTCGACCGCTTCGGCCCGAGAAAGACCCTGCACGCGGTGCTGTTCATGTGGGCGGGCGTGTTTCTACTTGCCGCCGCGGTCGGAATCCTGGCCCTGCCGCTGCTGACCCTGTACGTCGTCGCCTGTTCGGCCGGCGTCGCGCTCGGCGGGATCTGGGCAGCCGATCGCCCGTTCATGCTCCGACTTACGCCACCGTCGAGAATCGGCGAGTTCTACGGGTTGTACGGAATGGTCGGACGATTTTCGGCCATCACCGGGCCGCTCATCTGGGCCGGCGTCACGTGGTTGACGAGCCGCCACTTTCATTTGAAGCCAGCGGCCGGCGAGGGGATCGGCGTCCTCGTGCTGCTGTCGCTGATCGTGATCAGCTACGTCATCCTGCGTCCCGTAACCGATGCTCCGCGCGACTGGAACGTTCAGCGCGGTGGCCCCGGCGGCTGGGCTTCCTTATAACCGGCGGGGATCTCGAACGCACCCTCCGGTGCCGGCACTTCAGCGATCTCGGTCACCGCAGACCGCAGTTCCACGCCCCCCACGCGGACCGTCTGGCGCAAAACGATGCCGCCCTGCGGCAGCTTGTCGATCCCCATGGCCGCCAGCATGCCGGTCGCCTGGGTCTTGGCCGCCATCTCGGCGTAGTTCTGGAACTGGTCGGTCGTCAGACACGTGTCCCCCGACAGGTCGAGGGACGAAGGGAAGTCCGCGCCCAGGCTGGCGCGAGCAGCCGGCGGGATCGGCAAGTCCATTTTCATCGTGAACGTCGACCGCTCGCACTTCACGCCGGCAACGGTTTCGACCTCGCCAGTACGGCTCGATGTCACTTGCGGAGTGAGCCCCGCCGACTGCATCGCGGAGCCCATCGCCTTCATGCTTGCCTTCCAGTACGTCTGGTCTTTCGGATTCAACACGACCGTCGACCCGTCAGGCTGGATGATCGTGACCGTCCCGGCTGCCTGCCCCATTGCCGAGTTGACGAAGTCGATCCGCGTTCCCTTCTCGCCGATCAAGTAGGTCATCGTCGCTGAGCCTTCGGGCAGAAGCTGACGGGAGAGCGCGTCACCCATCATCGCCAGCATCGGGTTCGGTGTCTTCGACCCCGGCGTCTCAGTCTTCTGCGCGTCCGTTTTGGCTGTCTCGGTCTTCTGTGCCTCGGGCTTCTGCGCCTCCGTCTTCACGGTGTATTTCAATTCGGCACTGGCGCGGCTGGAAATGAGCGCCGCGACAGACAGCAGGATCAACACTTTCTTCATCAAACCTCCCTGGCCCTGATCAGTGTACTACCGCCCAGCCGGGTGGCCTGGCCAGCATGCGCGCTGCTCGAGCCCGGTCGCAGTTCGAATCCCGAATCCCGATCGCCCGAAGCCCGAGTCCGGACTCGCGAACCCCGACTCGCGAATCCCGAGCCCGAGCCCCGAGTCCCGATTTTCAAGATCAGCTTCGCGTCTTGTTCACGATGAACATCACGAGCGCCACGACGATAACGGCCATGATGATCCCGACCCAGAGGCCGGCCTTGAAGATGCCGCCAGCGACCTGGCACCCCGACGCCGATGTGCAGGCCAGCAGGAAAAGGAACAGGAACAGGCGCGACGACGCCGAACGTGCCAGAAGCATAAGGACCTCCTCAACGGCACACAGGGCCGACAAGGCGCCTGCACCGGACGTGCCGTCAGGACGTCAGGCTGTACTCATCCGTTGCGGTTCGTGCTTCAGCGCCGCGAGCCACCCCTGTCGATCCCCCACACTCCGGAGCCGCGACAGGCAATGTAGAGAAAGACGAAGCAATAGAGGACTGCCAGTTCACCGCCGTTCCGGATCGGCCAGAGTCCCCTCGGTACGTGCGCGGTGAAGTAGGCATAGGCCATTTCACCGGCCGCGACAAACGCGGCGAAGCCGGTGAGGAACCCGGCAGCGATCATGAGCCCGCCAACGAATTCGATGACGCCGGCAAGCCCGAACTGCGATGCGATCGGGACCCGCTGGCCGCCGAGCACTCCGAAGAGTTTTTGCGCCCCGTGACAGGCGAACAGCAAGCCCGTTGCAATGCGCATGAGCGCGTAGCACTGCGGAGCGAAGCGCCCCAGGATGCGTTCCATGAACATGACCTCCCCGCAAAGTGTAGCGGATTCAAGGCTTTTCACCTGGCGCGGCGGAGCCGCGTCAGCAGTTCGGCAAAATCTCCCGGCGCCGGCGCTTCGAACTGGACGACGCGGCCTTCAGCCGGGTGCAGGAAGCTCAGTCGCCATGCGTGCAATGCCTGCCGCCCGAACGGGATGGGCCGCAAGGTGTCCGGACCGTAGACGTATCGCTCCTCGCCGACCAGCGTGTGTCCGCGCAGCCGGGCCTGGATGCGGATCTGATTGCGCCGCCCGGTCCGGAGACGAACCTCGATGAGTGCGGCGGCGCTGAAACGCTCGACGGTGCGTGTAGGTGCAGATCGCCTCGGTCGCGCGCGGATCGTGCGGATGCGTTTCCTTCTGGATCAACGCCTTTTCGTCCCACACCAGGAAATCGCGCCACGTTCCCTCCGACGGATCTGGAATTCCGTAGACGACGGCCCGATAGACGCGGTCCGGTTCACGCCGCTTGAACTGATCTTTGAGCGCCTTCTGTGTCCCTGCATCCTTGGCGAACACGACGATGCCTGACGTGTCCTGGTCGATCCGGTGCACCGCGAAAGGGCGACGCTTTCCGTGCGAGCGAAAACGCTCCTCGATCTGTTCGTGGACCGACGGCAGCTCGGTCTTTCGCTCGAGCGGCACCGTGAGGATCCCGGCAGGCTTGTTGACGACGATGAGCAGATCGTCTTCGTAGATGACGTCGAGGTTGCCGACGACGCCGGTACGACGTGGCGCTTTGGCCGTGCCGGGACGGTCCATCCAGAGACGGATCGGTATCGCCGGACACGAGTGGACCGCGCCGCTTCTTTCAGCGAGACTTCGGCTCCGTTGAGGAACACCTTGCCGCGCTCGAGGGCGGTCGCGGCCCGGGCCCGCGATCCAAGCCGCGCCGCGCCGGCGAGAAACTTGTCGAGCCTGAGTCCCGTCTCCTCGGCGCCGATGGTCCACAGCTTGTTCAGTCACCAGTCACCGGTCGCCAATTTCCAGTATCCAGTCGCCAATCGCCAGTTTTCAGTATCCAGTCGCCAGTATCCCGTATCCAGTTTTCCGGGTATCGCTGCACGACGCAGCTTCGCCGAATGCGCGCTTTGTGGGAAGCTGAGCGCAGCCATGGAACATGCGCCTGCGCGGCTGACGGTCGAGCGTACATCCGATGAGGACGTGCGGCAGCGGCAGATCGTCCTGTCCCTCGACGGGAGTCCGTTCGCGACACTGCTGCACGGCGAATCGGCAAGCCGCGACATCGCACCGGGCCATCATCGGCTCCGCGCTCACAACACGCTCGTGTGGAAGACGGTGGAGTTCGAGATCACCGCCGGTGAGACGATCCGCTTCCTGACCGTCAACCGTGCCGGACCCGGGACCGTGACGATGATCTCGCTGCTCGGCGTCGGTCCACTCTACGTCACTCTCGAAAGGGTCGCCGGACTACAAACGCCGTAGCTTCCGCCTTCAGGCGGAAGTGCCAAAGTGCCAAGGTGCCAGGGTGCCAAGGTGCTTGCCGCGCCGGAGCTCGAGGTACCCGTGGAGCGACGGCGGGTAGCTTCCGCCTTCAGGCGGAAGTGCCAGTCAGCCACGATCACCGTCGCGCGCCCTCATCCACCTGCGCTATCCTGCGCGTGTCACTGAACAACCTTGCCGCTCCGCACCTGACTGCGGCGGTGTGCACAACGGAGGACTGATGCGTCGCTCGGCCCTGAGACCATTTTGTGTGTTGGCAGTTGCGGCGGTCGGCGCGGTCGTATCCGCGCAGGGTCCCGGGCCGCAGGGGCGTGGCGGGCGCCAGGGACAGCCAGGGATCCAGATCGAGCCAGGCCAGGAGTGCCCTGCCGGGACGACGGAAGTTCGCCGGGGACGCTGCCAGGCACCCGACAAGCCGGCCCCGTCGATCGTCGATTACCGGCCGAAATCGACGGTGGTCGCCGAGGCCCACATGGTCCCCCGGGCGAAGTACCCCGTCGTCGACATCCACAGTCACCTGACGATCACCCCGGCGAACATCGAGCAGACGATCAAGGAGATGGATGCGCTCAATCTGCGCGTGCTCAACAATCTCAGCGGCGGCTCGGGCGCCTCGCTCAAGGAGAAGGTCGACACCATCCGGCAGAGTGCTTACAAAGATCGATTCCGGGTGTTCGCGAACGTGAGCTGGAACGGCGCAGGCGGACCGGGCTGGAAGGAAAAGGAAGTGGCGGCGCTGCGACAGGCGGTCGCGGATGGCGCCGTCGGACTCAAGATTTTCAAGGAGCTCGGACTGCGGAACACCAAGGCGGACGGCTCCCGTCTCAAGATCGACGATCCCGATCTGGATCCGATCTTTCAGCTCTGCGCCGAGCTGAACATCCCCGTGCTCATTCACACCGCCGATCCGGCGCAGTTCTTCGAACCGATCGACGACCACAACGAGCGCTGGCTGGAGCTCGGGTTGTTTCCGAACCGGGCGTATCCGCAGGATAGATTCCCGTCGTTCGAAACGCTGATGCAGGAGCGCGATCGCATGTTCGCGCGCAATCCGAAAACGCGCTTCATCGCCGCTCACTTCGCCTGGTATGGCAATGACGTCGCCCGCGCCTCGCGCTTGCTCGACACTCTGCCGAACGTTTACGTGGAAGTCGCGGCGGTGCTTTACGAATTCGGCCGGCAGCCCCGCGCCTGGACCGAGTTCTTCACCAAGTACCAGGACCGCGTGCTGTTCGGGAAGGACACGTACGAGCCGTCGGAGTATCCGTATTACTGGCGCGTGTTCGAGACCAGGGACGAATACTTCGACTACTACCGGAACTATCACGCATTCTGGAAGCTGTACGGGATGGGCCTCCCGGACCAGGTGTTGAAGAAGCTCTACTACCAGAACGCGTTGAAAATCACGCCCGGGATGCCGCAGACCGGCTGGTAGGCTGGGCTAGCGGACCACCAACTGGTCCTTCACCGAGACCACTCCGGCGGTTTCGCGCGCCAGCTGGACGGCACGGGTCCGTTCCGCTGCCGAACGGACGCTGCCCTTCAGCGTAATCACGCCGTTGTCGTTCTCGACATCGATCGCGGCCGCCTTGACGGTGTCGTCGAGCGCCATCTTCGCCTTGATCTTTCCCGTCAACGCAGCACGACGAGAATGACGACCAGCCGCACAAGAGCTCCGAACATGTGATGCCCTCCGGGGAGAGACAACAAGCATCGGCGCATGCGCCGCAGCGGCTCGCCGAAAGGGACGAGCTGTGGGTTGACTTCCGCGCTCCCCGCCTCGTACTGTCGGCTTTTCCTCATAGTCCCGGCAATTTCGGGACCTCGAACGACATCGGAAGTCCAGTCAGGAGTCATCCATGAACCGCACATCTTCAGTGGCGGCCGCAGTGTTCTTCGTGGGAACACTGGGCCTGGCGTCGCACGCCGCGGCGCAGAGCATCAAGCTCGATCGCACGGTCACGTTCAGTCAGCTCGCGAGCAAGCCGGGCACCGCCGCGCCCGACACCGGGAGTGAATTCCGCCGCGAGCCGGTTGAGGAAGAGGACCTCAAGAAGGCCATTCGCGGCAGTCTCAGTTCAGCCCGCGTGTCTTCCGCGCACGTGCCGCGCCCCAACGACCTGTCGGTCGACGGCGCCGGCGCGGCAACCGGCTTCAATGGCCTCACCCAGGCTGAGCAGCGGCTCGCCGACGGCGGCAATCAGTTCAGCATCGAGCCGCCGGACCAGGGCCTCGCCGTAGGCAATGGCTTTGTCGTCGAGGCGGTGAACCTCGCGCTGCGCGTCCGCCCGGCAAGTGGTGCGGCCGGAGCAGCGGTGGTTTCTCTCAACCGGTTCTTCTTCGACGAATCGGCGATCGTCCGGGCGACCGCGACGACTCCCGCCCACTTCGGACACTTCGTCAGCGACCCGCGTGCCTACTTCGATGTCGCGAACGGCCACTGGTTCGTCACCGTCCTGTCGATCGACACGAACCCTGCCACTGGTGCGTTCGTCGGCCGCTCGCGCGTGCACGTTGCGGTGAGTGGGAACGCGAATCCGACGGGAACCTGGCGGATCTATTCGATCGAGACGACGAACGGGACCGGCACCACGGTCGGCCACGCCGGGCTGCCCGTGTTTTGGCGACCAGCCCCTCATTGGTGCTGACGCGAACGGGTTCTACATCACGACCAACGAATTCCCGATCTTCGTCGGTGGCTTCAACGGCGCGCAGGTCTATGCCGTCTCGCTCATCGACCTCGAGAATCCGGCCGTGCTGCAGCCGCGAATGAAGACGTTCGACAACCTGCCCCTGGCGGAAGGTCCTGCTTACACGCTCCAGCCCGCGACTGCGCCCCCGGGCGTCGTCTACGGCGGCACCGCGTATTTCCTGAGTGCGCTCGATTTCACTGCCACGCTCGACGATCGGATTGCCGTCTGGGCGCTTTCGAATACAGGGTGGCTGTCTACGGGAACAGGCGCAGAGCCGACGTTGCAGAGCAGGGTGATCCAGAGCCAGTCGTACGGGCAGCCTCCAGACGCACAGCAGAAGCCCGGCCCGACGCCGCTCCTCGATCTCATCAAGGCGTCGAAGATCGCGACCGAGCATCTTTCGCTGATTGCCGGAAACGACGACCGGATGCAGCAGGTCATGTTCGACGGCACGAACCTGTGGGGCGCTCTCAACACCGTGGTCAAGCCGGAGAACGGCCCGACCCGGGTCGGCACGGCGTACTTCGTCGTGAGACCGTCGATGAACTCGGGTGTGCTGTCCGCGACGATCACGCGCCAGGGTTACCTGTCGGTGAATGGCAACAGCGTGCTGTACCCGGCAGTCGCGGTGAATGGGAACGGCGCCGCCGCGATCGGGCTCACGCTCGTCGGTGCCGATTACTATCCAAGCGCAGCCTACGTGCGGCTCTCCGGTGCGGGCGCGCCGAATACGGTGAATGTTCTCGCGGCAGGCGCCGGCCCGGAAGACGGGTTCACCGGTTATGTCTCGCAGGCGGATAGCCGGGCAGCCCGGTGGGGAGATTACTCGGCCGCGACGGTCGACGAGGCGGGGAACCTCTGGTTCGCCACGGAGTACATCCCGGCTCTCCCCAGAACCCAACTCGCCAACTGGGGCACGTTCATCGGCAAGATCACGCCGTAGGTACCGATCGATGCTGCCGCCTGGTCGTCTCTCGACGGCCGGGCGGCACGCGACACCCCTACTCGTTCGCGAGCGCTATCACTGGATCGATCCTCGTCACGCGCCGGGCCGGCAGGAATGAGGCCACGAGACTTGCCGTGGCCAGCGTGACGAGGACCGCCGCGAAGACCACCGTGTCGCGCGGGTTCACGTGATACAGCACCGGCTGCAGCGCGCCCGGACGCGAGCAGCGCCAGCGCCAGTCCCAGCAACAACCCGATCGACAACTGCAGCGACGCTCTTGCGCATGATCAGCAGGATCAGCTGGCGCCCCGGTGCGCCAAGCGCCGTCCGCACGCCCATCTCGCGCGTCCGCTGCGTCACGGCAAACGACATCACTCCGTACAGCCCGGCCGCGGCCAGGAACAGCGCGCAGAAGCCGAACGCCATGAAGAACGTGCCGAACACGGTGTAGAAGGACGTCTGCCGTTCGATCACGCGTCGCCATCGTCTGGATCTCGTAGATCGCGAGGTCCGGGTCGAGCGACGCAACCGCAGATCGAACGAACGATGTCATCGCCGCGGGATCGCTCCTGGTGCGGACGGCGATGCGAACTCCGTTGGCAACGTCACTCTGCGCGATCGGGATGTAGTAGCCGATCGGGCTGGCGTTGTTGTTGCCGATGCCCTCCATGATGAGATCCGGCACGACGCCGACCACCGTCAGCCAGGGTTCCTGTCCGGCCGGGCGAATGCGCTTGATCTGATGGCCGATCGGGTCGATCCCGGGAAAGTGCGTCCGCGCGAATGACTCGTTGACGATCGCCACCGGCTGGCTGCCGGCCGTGTCCGTCGTCTCGAATTCGCGGCCGCTCAGCACGCGGGCTCGGAACGTATCGAAGTAGCCGGCGGTGACGATGCCTTCGCGCGCGAGCGGATAGTCGTTCGTGCGTGGATACGACTTGCCTTCGATCTGAACCGGAATCGAGCCGTTGCCCGCCGCCGGTAGTCCGTCCGACAGCGTCGCTCCCTCCACATTCGGCAGCGCCCGCAACCTGGGAAGGAGCTGCTCGAAGAACCGGATGCTCGCCGCCGAGTCCGGGTAGGCGTTCTGGGGCAGGTCCACACGCGCGGTCAGCACGTTTTCGATCCCGAACGGCATCTTCACGTTCTTCAACTGGACCACGCTCTTGATCATCAGGCCGGCGGCAATGAGCAATCCACACGAGAGCGCCAGTTCGCCGACGACGAGCGCGCTGCTGAATCGGCCCAGGCTGGCGCTGGTCGACGAACGGCTATCGTCCTTGAGCACGGCTCCGGCGCTGACGCGCACGGCGTGGAGGGCCGGCAGCGCGCCGGCGAAGAGGCTGGTCAGGACGATGAGCGCAGTGACGAACAGCATCACGCGGTAGTCGAGGTCGAACGTGATCCAGAACGGCGGCGGGTTGACCGAGAGTGCCTGCGTGAACCAGCGCATGCCGAAGACGCTGAGCACGACGCCTATGAGCCCGCCCGCCGTGGCCAGCACGAGAACTTCCGTGAGGTGCTGCCGTACGACCCGATTCCGCCCGGCTCCGAGCGCCATTCGCACCGCGACCTCGCGACGGCGCAGCGATGCGCGCGCAACCAGCAGGTTCGACACGTTGACGCACGCGATCAGGAGCACGCCGATCCCGGCGCCGAGCATGGTGTAGAGCAGACCGTACACCTCGGGCCCAAGCACCGTCCGGGCGTAAGGCATCACGTCCGCGCCGATGCCGCGGTTGGTGGCGGGAAACTCAGCTCTCGAGCTGCGCCGCGATCGTCCGCGCCTGCGCCCGCGCCTGCGCGACGCGAGACGTCCGGCTTCAGGCGGGCAATCACCAGGGTGTTGGGACCCTGTCCTCGCGGCTTCGCGAGTGGATCGACTGACAGCGGCGATCCACAGGGCTTCGCGGATCGGGAAGGCGAAGACGTCGGGCATGACCCCGATCACGGTCCGTTCGACGCCGCTTGCCCGGATGGTCTTGCCGACGATGCCCGGCGAGCTGCCGAACCGGTCGCGCCAGAGACCATAGCTGAGCAGCACGACCGGCTCGGCCCCGGGCCGATCGTCTCCATCGCGCAGGCCGCGTCCGAGGATCGGTTCGACGCCAAGGACCTCGAACGCCGCGACTGTGAGCTGCCCGCCGCTGATATCGCTCCGGCCGGCCTTCCTCGTTCGAGAGGTTCATCGGGGCGAACCCGTAGGCTCCCATCTTGGTGAAGGACGTTTGCCTCTGCTCCCAGACGGCGAGGTCCTGCACGCTGATGGGCTGTCGCGGCTGTTGCTGCGACCCGTTCGTGCTGACGAGCGCGACGATGCGTTCCGAGTCCGGAAACGGCAGGCCCTTGAACATGCCGCCGTTGACGACGCAGAAGACGGTCGGTACTGAGCCCGATGCCCAGCCCGAGCGTGAGCACCGCCACGATGGAAAGCATCGGGTATTTGACGAGCATGCGAATACCCGAGCGAACGTCCGTAAACAGCTGGTTCATATGGCCTCAAGGGAAGACCTGGATGGCTACTCGTTACGTCGCTGGCGGGAACAACGTTCCACGGATTTTCGGGTAAGATGTTCGAAGGAATTCGGCCGTTCAAGCGCCGAATGCGGGCGTTTTACGCGTCCGCAATCGCTCCCTGGGGGGTCATGCGGCCGATTGTCGCGCTCGTGCTGCTGTCCTCGGTGGCAGCGGTTGGTTCTGTCCTGAAGGCACAGGAGCGCGCCCCGACGGGCGCCCCGCCGACGTTTGCCGCACGCGCGGCAGGTGTCGTCGAGCTGGCCCCTCCGCGACCCCGACACTCTCGCCGGCTGCTGGCTTCGAAACCCTGGTCAAGCCGTTCCTGGCAGAGAACTGCTACGGGTGCCACGGCAACAAGAAACACAAGAAGGATCTCAACTTCGAGGCGATTGAGTCAGTCGAGTCGCTCGTGACGGACGGCGATCGCTGGGACGACGTGGTGCAGAAGCTCCGGGCCCGGGACATGCCGCCCGAAGACGAGCCGCAGCCAGCCGAGCACCAGCGTCAGGCGGTTGCGACCTGGATCGCGCGCGAGCTCGCCCGCATCGAAAAGGCCACACCTCCCGACCCCGGCCGCATCACCGCCCGACGACTGAACCGCACCGAGTACAACAACACCATCAAGGAACTGCTCGGCGTCGACACGCATCCCGCGGACGACTTCCCGCAGGACGACGCCGGTTACGGCTTCGACAATATCGCCGACGTGCTGTCGCTCTCGCCGGTGCTGATGGAGAAATACATCACCGCGGGTGAACGCGTCGCCCGGACGGCGCTCTTCGGATCACCGACCGCTCAAGCCGACCCTGGCGCGACTCCGCTCTGACGGCCGCAAAGTGCACGAAGTCCAGGCAGTGCCTGATCATCTACGACGTGACCGGCCTGAGCATGCCGAACGCGTTCCACGCCGTCCACCGCGTGCCGGTCGACGGCGATTACGTCATCAGGGTCGCCCTTGGCGGCGTGCGCCCCGCTGGCTCGAGTCCGGTGACGGTGGCGCTCTGGATCGACGAGCGGCAGGTCGCAACCGTCGCTCCACGATCCGGAACGCGCCGCAACGTTCGCCGACGATCGGCAGGATTTCGGCGGTCAGACGACGGAGTTCAAGGTCAAGCTCACGGCGGGGGACCACTGGATTTCGGTCGCGGTGCCGCGAATTTTCGAGGGCCTGCCCGCGCGCTATGCCGGACCGAATCCGTCGACGCGGCCGGTCCCCGGCGGCGAAGCCATTCAAGCCGCGGCCAGGCGCCACGCCGGAGCAGATCGCTCAACAGCGAAAGGCGTACGACGCGACCCAGGCCGAACTCGAGAAGCTGCCGCTGAACGGCGTTCGCGTCGGCTCGGTCGACGTTGGCGGCCCTTACTCGCAGCCCGCCGGCCCGTCACGCGCGAGTCTCCAGAAGATTTACACGTGCGGACATCTGGTCGAAAGCGCTCACACCCCGATGTGCGCGACGCGGATCATGACCGACCTGACCCGGCGCGCGTTCCGCCGCCCGGTCACAAGCGGCGAGGTGCAGAAATACGTTCGCCTGGTCCGGCTCGCCCAGGAGCAGGAACACTCGCTCGCGGAAGGTCTGGCGGTCGGGATCCAGGCACTCCTGGTGTCACCCGGATTTCCTGTTCCGCATCGAAAAGGACCGTCCCGCCGCCCCGGGGAAGACGACCGCGCCGATCAGCCAGCACGAACTGGCCACCAGGCTTTCCTACTTCCTGTGGGCGAGCATGCCCGACGACGCGCTGCGGCGGGCCGCCGATGCCGGCACGCTGCGCAATCCGGCGGTTCTCGACGCGCAGGTGCGACGCATGCTGCGAGACCCGAAGGCGAGCGCGCTCGCCGAAAACTTCGGCGGACAATGGCTGCAGTTCCGCGCACTCGAATCGACGACGCGGGATCGGGAACGCTTTCCCGACTTCGAGGACTACCTGCGGCTCTCCATGCGTCGCGAAACCGAGCTCTTCGTCGACCACATCGTCCGCGACGACGGCAGCATCCTCGACTTCATCGACGGACGATACTCGTATCTGAACGAACGGCTGGCTCGCCACTACGGCGTCGCCGGCGTCAGCGGACCAGAGTTCCGGCGCGTCGATTTATCGGCGACGCCCGAGGACGGGCGTGCTCACGCAGGGCAGCGTGCTGACCGTCTCGTCGTATGCCACCCGCACCTCGCCGGTGCTCCGGGGCAAATGGGTTCTCGACAACCTGCTCAACTCGCCGCCTCCGCCGCCACCGCCCGACGTCCCGAACCTCGACGAGGCGACGATCGGGACCGCGATGTCGATGCGCGAGCAACTCGAAGCGCATCGGAAGGACGCCATCTGCGCGTCGTGCCATCGCCGGATGGACCCGCTTGGATTCGGGCTGGAGAACTTCGATGCGGTCGGCGCTTACCGGTCGCTCGACGGCAAGTTCCCGATCGACGCGACCGGCACGCTGCCGGATGGGGACTCGTTCACCGGCCCGGTGGAACTCGCCGAGATCCTGAAGGAAGGACGCGAGCCTTTCGCCCGTGCGATCACGTCGAAGCTGATGACGTACGCACTCGGGCGCGGCCTCGAGCGCTACGACACACGGACCGTCAAGCTGATCGCGAGCCGGTTGCCGGCGCACAACTACAGGTTTTCCGCACTGGTTCTGGAAATCGTCAACAGCCTGCCTTTCCAGTCACGAAGGGCCGCGCCCACAGGAGCCGCCACGCCATGATCGTCACGCGCCGACACATGCCTCGCCGCACGTTCCTCAAGGGAATGGGGACCGTCATCGCGCTGCCGATGCTCGATGCGATGACGCCCGCATTCGCCCGCGCGGCGGACGTCGCCAAACCGGCGGTCCGGCTGGCATTCACGTACGTCCCCAACGGGATCACGATGAATCAGTGGACCCCGGCGGCGACCGGCGCCGGGTTCGAGTACACGCGGGTGATGAAGCCGCTCGAGCCGTTCCGCAAGGACACCCTGGTCCTTTCGGGCCTCGGGCATCGGAATGGCGCCGCGCTTGGTGACGGTCCTGGCGACCATGCCCGTGCCGCCGCGTCCTACCTGACTGGCGTGCACCCGCGCAAGACCGCCGGTGCCGACATCCAGAACGGCATCTCGGTCGACCAGGTCGCGGCCCAGCACGTCGGCAAGGACACGCGGTTCGGTTCGCTCGAACTCGGGTGCGACGACTCGCGGACCATCGGCAACTGCGACTCGGGGTATTCGTGCGCGTACACCAACAGCCTGGCGTGGCGCGGCCCGGCGACGCCGATGCCCCCGGAAACCAACCCGCGCCTGGTCTTCGAACGCCTGTTTGGCGACATCGACACGAGCATCACGCCGGAGACTCGGGCGCGCCGCCTGCGATATCGCCGCAGCATCCTCGATCTCGTCAACGAGCGCACGACGCAGATGAGCCGCCGACCTCGGGACCTCCGATCGACGCAAGCTCGACGAGTATCTCTCGTCGATCCGCGAGATCGAGCGCCGCATCGAAATGGCGGAGCAGGATATGACCGGGCTCACGCCCATGATCGACAAGCCGACCGGCGTCCCGGTCGAGTACGCCGAGTACGTCAAGCTGATGTTCGATCTCCAGCTGATCGCATTCCAGACCGACTCGACTCGGGTGGCGACGATGATGATGGGACGCGAGGGCAGCATGCGGACGTATCCCGAGATTGGCGTCCCCGATCCGCATCACCCGCTCACCCATCACCGCGGCAACCCGGAGTGGATCGAGAAGGTCACGAACGTGAACACGATGCACATGTCAGCTGTTTGCCGGGTTCATCGGCAAGCTCAAGGACACGCCGGATGGTGACGGGTCGCTCCTCGACCACTCGATCGTCGTCTACGGCAGCGGCCTGAGCGACGGCAATCGCCATCTCCACGAAGACCTTCCGGTCCTCGTCGTCGGTGGCGGCGGCGGCTTCCGTGGCAACAACCACATCGTCTATCCCAAAGACACGCCGATGACGAACCTGTACCTGACGCTGCTCGATCGGATGGGAGTTCCGGCCGAACAGCTCGGCGACAGTACCGGCCGGATCGAGCATCTGACGGAGCTTGGGTAGACAGAGTCGCCAGTTTCCAGTTTCCAGTTATCCGTTCGCAGTTACTGGCTACTGGCTACTGGCGACTGGTTAGCCGAAACGGCCCATGCTCCTTGAAGTCATCGTCCAGTCCGTCGCGGATGCCCGTGCCGCCACCGACGGCGGCGCCGATCGGCTCGAGGTCGTGCGGGCGATCGATCAGGGTGGCCTGACTCCCCTCGCTTCAATCGTTCGCGGCATCGCGGCCGAAACACCACTCCCGCTCCGCGTCATGGTTCGCGAGAATGACGGATTTGAACTGGCGCCAGGCGAGCTGCCGGCGCTTCGCCGCGCGGCCGCGGCGTTCGTCGAGGCCGGTGTCGACGGGATCGTCATCGGCTTCGCGACCGACGGCGAGATCGTTCTCGACGACCTGCTGCGGGTGATCGACGGACTCCCACCGGTCCGGATCACGTTCCATCGCGCCTTCGATTCCTTACGCGATCCGCTCGCCACCATCCCGCGGCTGACCACGGTCAAGAACATCGATCGCATTCTCACCAGTGGCGGAAACGGTACGCCGCGCGAGCGATGCCAGAGGCTCGCCAGTTATCGAGCGATCGCTGGCGGGCGGATCGAGATCATCGCCGGAGGCGGCGTCGATGATGCCGCGCTGTCACTCTTCACCCGCGAAGGATGCGTGCGCGAAATGCACGTCGGACGCGCCGCGCGCGAAGGCAACGAGGCGGACGGCCCTGTATCGGCCGCGCGCGTGCGGCATCTCAAGGCGACTCATGGCGGAGGGGATCAGGGATTAGGGATCAGGGATCAGGGACTCGCCTGCCGCGCCGAAGCTCGCGGAGTTCGACGGCAGCGAAGGCGGGGGGCTCGGGATTCGGGACTGGAGACTGGCGACTGAAATGTCGCCCCAGCTTCTCCCGTGACGTAGCTTCCGCCTTCAGGCGGAAGGCGGAAGCCGGAAGCTGGAAGCTGGAAGCGACTGATAGCTGACTGCTGATAGCTGATAGCTGAGAGCCGGGGGGACACTCGATCCTCGAGTGTCCCCCCGGCGGTCCTTAGAACTTCACCTTCAATCCCAATTGCACCTGACGCTCGGTCGTGCCACAGAGTGAGCACGACGGGCTCGACAGCATCGACTGAATGGTGCCGCCGGCTGCGTTGTCGAACGTCGTGTTCGGGTTGGCGAACTGCGGGTGATTGAGGACGTTGAATGCCTCGAGCCGCAGTTCCGTCGCGACGCCGCCGATCCTCGTGTTCTTGATCAGTGACGCATCGATGTTGAACGACCCCGGGCCACGGAGGATGCCGCGTCCGGCATTCCCGTAGGTTCCGGTGATGTCAGCGGTGCGCACGAAGCATGAGGTGTCGAACCACTTGTCGATCGTCGGATTCGAGAGCTTGCCGTCGCAGATGCGGTCCGGGCGGTTGCCGGTGCCGGTCGACTGGACACCCTGTGTCTGAGTGATCGTCAAGGGCAGACCGCCGCGCAGATACAGGATTCCGCTCAACTGCCAGCCACCGTAATAGGTGTTGTGCGCCCACGGCAGTTCGTAAATCCAGCTCGACGAGAACGTGTGCTTCACGTCGTAGTCGGACGGGCCCCGGTTGTAATCGAGGTCGTAGGTGTTCGTGATGCCCGCCTCATTGTCCGAGGCGAAGTCGATCGACTGACCGTAGGTGTAGGAATTGAGGAACGAGAAGTTGTTGGCAAAGCGACGCTGGAATTTCAGCAGCAGCCCGTTGTAGTCCACCTTGCCGATGCTCTGCGACTGGCTCAGGCCGCGAACGGCGGGCGCGAGCTTGATGAACGGCCTGTTCACATTCGAGTCGCTCACGCCAACAACCGGGGGCGCCTGGTTGATGTCGACCTTCAGGACCATCTGCCGGCCCTGCGAACCGACGTACGCGGCCTCGACCATGTAGTCCTTGCCGAGTCCGCGCTGGACGTTGAGGTTCCACTGGCGCGCGTAGGCGTCGCGGAAATCGATGTCGAAGATGGACCGGGTTGCACCCGCGGGAGGCGCGCTCGGGTTGACCCCTGGAGGCAGCGGCAGGCCGTCCTTGAGCAGCAGGTTGACGCCGTACGCGGTCGGCGTGGCATTGAGCGCGGTCGACTGCAGGAACGGTGGATTCTGGGCCTTGGACGAGCTCGTCCCGCCGGGCGAGTAATTCCAGAACACGCCGAAGCCGCCGCGAACCAGCGTTTTACCGTTCCCGGAGATGTCATAAGCGAAACCGAGCCGCGGGCCGATGTCTTTCTTGGAATACGTCTGCAGCTGGCGTCCGACTTTGACGCCCTCGATGGTCGCGTTGTCGGAGGCGACGACGAACTGCCCGGTCGTGACGTCGAAGTTCGACTGCCTGTCCTCGATCTCGACCCAGGGCGGATACACGTCCCAGCGCACGCCGAGATTCAGCGTCAGTTTCTGGTTGGCGCGGTAGTCGTCCTGCACGTAGGTCGAAATTTCCGGCCGCTTCTCGGTGTAGGTGCCGGCGTCGAACAGGTTCCGCGCCTTGGTGTTCACGAAACCGAGCTCGAAGCTGGCGACGTCGAACCCGGTCGCACTGTTGATCGTGCACCCCGCCGGCTGGCCGGCGCAGTTCGACGTCATGTTGTTGTTGAAGTTGAAGTTGCCGACGATGGTGTCGGCATTGAGGATCTCGCGTGACCGCAGCGTCAGGCTGCCGCCTGCCTTGAGCGTGTGCTTGCCGGCGAGCCGCGTCACGTTGTCGAAAATCTGGAAGTCGTTCTGGTTCGTGATGAGCGGCTGGTTGCTGTTGGCGCCGAGGTTCCGGATGTTCTGGAACGCGAGCTGCGTCATGGCCGACGCCACCGAACTGACGTTGATCCCGGGCAGGCCGACCGCCGCGGCGGGGTTGGTGCCGTAGTCAATCGACGTCATGAAGAACTTGATCGACGACCATCCGAACCGCGCCTCGTTCAGCCAGTTCGAGCCCAGCGTCTGGGTATCGTTGAACGCGACGCTCTGGGCCTTGATGTTGCCGTCGCCGGCGCCGAATGTCGCTCCCGCATCGCCGTGCGGCAGCGTCGCCGGCTGGATGCGGTGCGTCTTCTCGTAGCTGTAGCGCGTGAAGAACCGGTTCGTCGAGGTCAGGTTGTGGTCGACCTTGATATCGAACTGGTTGTCCTGCCGTTCCTTGACCGGGTTGATCAGATAGTTGTTGATGATCTGCCCGTTCGCCGAGCGTGTGCCGGTGGTGTTCGGTTCCGGATACAGCTGCGTCAGGATGTTCTTCGCGACCGTGTCGATGCGGTCGGCGGGAATGATGTTTCCGGCAAACGGCTGGCCCGTGGTCGGATCGTAAATGACTCGATTGATCTCGCTGAAGTTGCCGGCGCGCATCGCCAGCGTCGGCACGGTCGACAGGAACGTCTGCCCCTGCTCTTCGCGATGGCCCTGATAGTCGCCGAAGAAGAACGTCTTGTCCTTGATCAGCGCGCCGCCGAACGTACCGCCGAACTGGTTCTGCGTGAAGTCCGGTTTCGCCCGGCCAGCACGGTTGTTGAAAAAGTTGTTCGCATCGAACGCGTCGTCGCGGTGAAACTCGAAGCCGCTGCCGTGAAACTTGTTCGTGCCGGACTTGATCTGGAGATTGACCACGCCCCCGAGCGACCGTCCGTACTCGGCCGAGTACGTGGAGGTCTGCATCTTGAACTCGTCGAGTGCGTCGACACTCGGGAAGATGACGACCGTCTGCAGCCAGGTTTCGTTGTTGTCGACACCGTCGAGCATGAAGTTGTTGTCGCGCGCGCGCTGCCCGTTGGCGGAGAACGAGGCCGACGCACGCCACGCGAGACTGCCGGCGCCGTCGATGTTCGCACCCGGGATACCACGAAGCACGCCGGGGACGGTTCGGGTCAGGTTGACGAAATTGCGGCCGTTCAGCGGAAGGGCTTCGATCTGCTCGTCGGTGACCGTCGTGCCCAGCTCCGAAGAGGACGTCTGCAGCAGCGGCGCAGTGGCCTCGACGCTCACGGATTCGGACATCGCGCCGACTTCCAGCTTCAGATCGATCCGCACCCGTTGATCGACGCCGACTTCAACGTTCGACAACGCGGTGGTCTTGAAGCCGGTCATTTCCGAAGTCACCGTGTAGCGTCCGGTCGGGAGCTGCGGAACCGTGTACTCCCCGTTCGTGTCTGCCTTCACCGTTCGTGAGAACCCGGTGCCTTCGTTCACGACCGTGATTTTGGCGCTGCTCAATACGGAACCGGACGCATCGGTCACCGTCCCGAGGATGGTGCCGCTGACCGATTGTGCGAGCGCGGTGGACGGGGAGGCGATCGTCGCGATCGCCAGCCCGAGGAGGAGACCCAGAACGCGAGACGGCGAGTGACCTGCGCACTTGTTCATAAGTTCCTGCACTGATCGAAGTGGCCATTCGCACCCTTCTGGGTGTGGCCCGGGGAATGGTTGAGGCGTGAGTGGCACACCCTATATCACACGCAGGATAGTGGTCGCAAGGACCCGCCTGGTCGAAGCGGTGTAGACTGGCGGCCGCTCCGTCGCTCGCAAGCCGCGGCCGATGTTGCCCGGAGATTGATGATGAAAACGCCACGACTGGGCCGTCGCCGATTTCTGACCGGCATGGCAGGATCCGCTGCCTTCCTCTCGGCCCTCCCCCGCACCTCCGCCGGATCGCTCACGCCGCGCCAGGCGCCAGCGCCGCCGCGGATCAAGTTTGCCGTCATCGGGATCAATCACTCGCACATCTACAGCCAGGTCGAGGCGGTGCAGCGCGGCGGCGGCGAACTCGTGTCGTTGTATGCGAGCGAGCCTGACCTTGCCGATGCCTTCCTGAAGCGGTTTCCACAGGCGAAGCGCGCACGGACCGAGAGCGAAATTCTCGAGGACGGCTCGATTCAGCTGGTTCTGAGCTCTGCGATCCCGGACCAGCGCGCACCACTCGGGATTCGGGTCATGCAGCACGGAAAGGACTACATGTCCGACAAGCCCGGCATGACCACGCTCGAGCAGCTGGCCGAAGTGCGGCGGGTACAGGCGCAGACCCGGCGCATCTACTCGATCATGTACAGCGAGCGGTTCGAGAACCGGGCGACGGTCAAGGCCGGCGAGCTCGTCAAGGCCGGTGCGATCGGCCAGGTGGTCCAGACGATAGGACTGGGGCCCCATCGCATGACGCCGGCGACGCGGCCGGCGTGGTTTTTCGACCGGCCCAGGTTTGGCGGCATCCTCTGCGACATCGGCTCGCACCAGGCCGACCAGTTCCTCTACTTCACCGGGTCGACGGAAGGCTCCGTCGTGGCGTCGCAGGTCGGCAACGTACACAACCCGAAGTACCCGACGTTCGAGGATTTCGGCGACGTCGTCCTTCGCGGCAATCGCGGAACCGGGTACATCCGGGTCGACTGGTTCACGCCCGACGGCCTTGCGACCTGGGGCGATGGACGGCTGACGATTCTCGGGACGGACGGCTTCATCGAAGTGCGGAAGAACATCGATATTGCCGGACGCCCTGGCGCCAGCCACCTGTTCATCGTCGACGGCAAGGACACCCGCTATATCGATTGCAGCGCGGTGCCGCTCCCCTATGGGGAGCAACTCGTGTCAGACGTTCTCAATAGAACCGATACCGCCATGACGCAGGCGCATTGCTTCCTGGCCACCGAGCTGATGCTCAAGGCGCAGGCCCAGGCGCAGAAGGTGACGTTCGCCCCCGGCTCGGTTCCATCGAGTCACTAGCCCCCGACCGGAACGACGATTCAGGGGCCGGAACTGATGCTGTCACGTGCTGGAGATGAGGTGGTATGAGTCAGAAGCGCAGTACCGGAACGACACGGCGTGATTTTCTCAAGGCTGCCGGACAGGGCGCCGCGGTCTCCGCCCTCGCCGCCGGGTTTCCAGCAATCGTGCCCGCATCAGTGCTTGGCGCAAGCGCGCCGGGCAACCGCATCAACATCGGCGCGATTGGCAACGGGCGCATCTCGAGAGGACACGATCTTCCTGGACTGTGGAAGTACGACTCGGCGCGCATCGTCGCCGTGTGCGATCTGGATAGCCGGCGAGTCGACGAAGCCAAGACCCTGGTCAACGGCTACTACGCGTCGAAAACGGGCCAACCGTACTCAGGCGTCACCGGCTATGCCGACTACCACGACCTTCTTGCCAACAAGGACATCGACGCCGTCGTCATCAGCACGCCGGATCACTGGCACGCCATCATCGCGATTGATGCCGTCCGTGCCGGCAAGGACGTCTACCTCCAGAAACCTGCATCGCTCACGATCGCCGAAGGACGCGCGCTGAGCGACGCGGTCCACCGATCCGGGCGCATTTTCCAGATTGGCAGTCAGCAGCGCTCCTCGGCTCAGTTCCGCTATGCCGCGGAGTTGGTGCGCAACGGCCGCATCGGGCAGCTGCAGACGGTGGAGGTCGGCCTTCCCGGGGATCCATCAGGCGACGAGGAACCGGTCATGCCGGTGCCGAAGAACCTGAACTACGACATGTGGCTTGGATCGACGCCGGTCGTCCCCTACACGGAGAAGCGGGTCCACCCGCAAACTGGATTCGATCGGCCAGGATGGCTCCGGTGCGAGCAGTTCGGGGCGGGAATGATTACCGGCTGGGGCGCCCACCACGTCGACAGCGCGCATTGGGGTATGAACACGGAATATACCGGTCCGCTGGAGGTATGGGGTTCGGCGGAATTCCCGACCCACGGCCTCTGGGACGTCCATGGTGATTTCCGAACGGAGGCGGTGTACGCCGGCGGCGTGAAGATGATCGTGAGCGGCGCGTTTCCGAACGGCATCCGGTTCAACGGCACCGACGGGTGGATCTTCGTCTCGCGTGGCAACGAAACCGTGACCGCAAGCGATCCGGTTTCCAAGCTGAAGGATCCAAAAGCGCTGGCGGCGAGCGACCCGAAGATCATTACGTCGGTGATCGGCCCCGAGGAAGTTCATCTGTACGTGAGCACCGATCATCACGGCAACTGGCTGGATTGCATCAAGTCGCGCCAGCAGCCGATCGCACCGGTCGAAGTCGCGCACCGGGCCTGCTCGGCCTGCCTGCTCCATCACATCGCGATGAAGACGAAACGCAAACTGTTCTGGGATCCGCAGAAGGAGCGATTCAAGAACGACGACGAGGCGAACGCGATGCTGTCACGGCCGCAGCGATGGCCGTACGTGATCAGCTGAGTCGAGTCCGCGTTCGTACCGGCTGCTGATCGAGAAGTCGCGACCGAGAGCATCCGCGAGCGGATCGGCGTCCTCGGCACAGAAGCCAAAATGCAGGTGACGACGCCAGCCCTCGGCGTGGCGGAATACTCCTGAGAGCGTGCCCGTCCTGCGGCTGAATTCGTCCATCGTCCTGATGTAGTCGTCCATCTCCTGTGTCTTGTCGAGCCATCTGCGCTGGCTCTCGTGGCAGGCAAGGGCGGCGGTCTTTTGCGAGTGCACCGCTGTCGTGTTGACGAACGCGCCGGGCCTCACCATCCGCCGAAGTCCGTCACGCATGCCGTGCGGACTGGCGTGATAGATCGTCACCGGCCCTGCCATGGGCGGGCGGGATGGAATCGTGCGGTATCCCGGCGTCGCCCGGGCGAAGGCCGCTGTCACGGCGAGTCGCGCCGTGATCATGTGGTCCTCCATGTAGTCCTGCGGAGAGTGCGTGAGGATGACCGTCGGTTCCACCGTCCGGATCACCGCGGCGACGCGCCGCAGCGTCCGATTCTCGTAAAACACTTCCAGGTCGCTGCAGATCGGTGCGTGCCAGGTTGCGCCCAGAATCCTGCACGCCGTTCTCGCCTCGTCGCGCCGCGTCTGTGCGAGCTTGACGGGCGGAATGGTCAGGCTGCCCATGTTGCCATTCGCCACGTTGAAGTAGTGAATCTCCCAGCCGGCGCGCTGCAACAGCAGAAGCGTTCCGGCCATGACGAATTCGATGTCGTCGGGGTGTGCCGCTATAGCGAGTGCACGAGGCGCCGCGGCACGGCGATGCGGGTGATGCGCAGACCGGCTGGAGAGACGAGTCGATGTGCTCACGCGCGTGCGTACGCCTCAATCATCGCGGTGTGGTGGACCCTGTTTTGGGGAGCGCCGGATTGTCCGCCTTGCCGGTCGCCTCTGGAGTACCAATATGATCCGCCAGTTCCTCACCGCTGAAACTCCCGCTGACGCTTTCATCTATTTCGGGGAGCATCGCCGCGTTCCACTCGTGCCACTGCGCAACCAGGCGGTCGTAGATCGCCTGGCTGCCGCTCCTTGAGGTTGGCGCGCTCCATCGGGTCATCCGCGAGATTGAACAGAAAGGTGTTGTCGAGAATCTTCAGGAACTTGTAGTCGCCGTCCCGCGCTGCCCGCTGCGCGTTGGCTTTGTAGCGCCAGAACAGCTTCCGCGAAACCGGCGGCGTTCCCTTTGTCAGGACGGGCAACAAGTCGATGCCATCGGACGCAAATGCCTGGTCCGGCGGAACGCCCGCCGCAGCAAGCAACGTCGGCATCCAGTCCATTGTCATCGACACCTGGTCGGTGGTTGCGCCGCTGGGAATCCTCCCGGGCCACGAGATCACCGATGGGATGCGCAGACCGCCTTCGAGCAGCTCAGTCTTGCGGCCGGTGAAAGGCCAGGTATCGGAGAACCGTTCCCCGCCATTGTCGCTGGTGAAAATGACGATCGTGTTCCCGGTCAGTCCGCGTGCGTCGAGCGCCTCCAGGATGCGACCGACCTGTACGTCCATGGACTGGACCATGCGCTGGTAGGTTTTCTGAGAGCCACCGTCGAAATCAGCGAGGCTCTTGCGGGTCAGACGCTCCGATTCCGCCTCGTCGCCCGGCGCTTCCCAGGGCCAGTGCGGCGCATTGAAGTGAACGCTCGCGAAGAACGGCCGGTCTGACTTCGCATATCCGTTGATCACGTCGACGGCGCGGCTCCCCAGCAGATCCGTAAGATAGCCTGACTGGTGGACCTGCACGTCATCGTCCCAGAGGTCCTCCTTGTGGTCGCCCGCCGCATGGGAGTAGTAGTCGATCGCGCCTCCCCTGAACCCGTAGAAGTGATCGTACCCGCTCTGGAGCGGGCCGTAGCGCGGCAGCGCGCCAAGGTGCCACTTGCCCACGAGCGTCGTGCCATAGCCCGCGCGCTTGAGCATGGCCGGCAGTGTCGGCTGTTGTGCCGGCAGGCCGACATCCCGGTTCGTCAGCGGCTCCTCGAGCCCCAGCGCCAGTCGGTCCTGGTAGCGGCCGGTGATGAGCGCGGTACGCGTCGCCGAACACACGGCGGAGTTCGCGTAGGCCTGCAGAAAGCGCGTGCCCGTTGCAGCCAGGTGGTCGATATTGGGTGTGGAAAAGTCGCGACGCCCGTAGCAGGACAGGTCCGCAAATCCGAGATCGTCCGCCATGAGGAAGACGATGTTGGGCGGCCTCGAGACCGTCTGGGCGAAAACATCGTCCAGACCAGACGCCAGCGCGATCGTGCTGAGCGCCGCGCCCCTCAGGAGCGTTCGACGAGTGATGTCTCGAGCAGGCGGCATCGGCGGCCTACTGGACGACCAGGTGGTCGGCCACTGACTTCACGCCCTCGGTCTCTTTCGTCAGCTGCAACACTCGCGTGTGCTGTGCCGCAGAGGCGACTGTACCGGTCAGCGTCACGGCTCCATCATTGCTGTCGACGCCGACGCTGGACCCCTTCAGCGTGTCGTCGAGGGTGATCTTTGCCTTGATCTTGCCGGTCAGGGCCGCATTCGAGAGTGCGTGCTGGGCCGCGTTGGCACCCACCGCGACTTTGTCGCCGATCGTCGCACCCGCCTCCCGCGCCTTGTCCGTGTCGACGTGACCCAGCTGCCCGGGCGTCGCGACGACACCACTGGGGTCGACGATCCGGCCGTCGCGAATCCGATAGCCCATGAAGAAACCGATGACGACGGCAACGATGAGGACGGCGAAGACGAGACGCAGCAGCGCTCCCATGGTGCTCTCCCGTAGTAATGCAAAGGACGACGTCTGAAGATAATGACGTCACCAGTCAGCTGGCGGTTCAGTGAATTGCCGGCTGGGACGCGCTCCAACAGGGTCAAATCGCCCTCCGATCCGGTCACGGCCGTGAGTATACAGTGCCGCGAGAACGGCCGCGTTGACATCCACCGGGCCAGAGGGGACGATCATCCCCATGCTGCGTGTGCTGATCCTTGCGACGCTGGTGCTGGCGCCTCCGGGCGCCGCCCGGCAGCAGCCGACGAGCGTTCTGCACATACGGGTCGCCCTGGTCGATGGCGACCAGACGACTCCGGTCCCGCGTCACTCTCTCCTCCTCAGCAACAATCCGTCGAGCGCCGCCCCGCGGCTGATCGTCACGCGCGCCGACGGCACGGCCGATGTGGAGCTCCGGCCAGGGAACTACACCATCGAATCCGATCGCGCGGTCACGTTCCACGGGAAGGCGTACCAGTGGACCCAGATCGTCGACATCGTCGCCGGTCGTGACACGGTGCTCAACTTGACTTCCGATAACGCCGAAGTCCAGACCTCGTCTGACACAAGCGCGGCGGCGCCACTCGAAGCGGACTCCGCATTGCTCGTACCCAAATGGAAGGACAGCGTCGTCGCGCTCTGGAGTCCGACAAGCCGGGCGTCCGGGTTCGTCATCGATACCAGCGGCGTGATCGTGACGAATCAGAAGACGATCGGCGCGGCGAAATCCGTCGAAGTGCAGCTCACACCCGTCGTCAAAGTCGCGGCAACTGTCGTTGCAACCGATGCCGAGCGCGACATCGCCGTCCTCTGGGTCGACCCGACGGTCATCGGCGCACTCTGCGCCCGTGCCGCTCTCGTGCAAGGACGCTGCGACTACGTCAGCGATTGAGGGACAGGAGATTTTCGCACTGGGAGTGCCGGTCCGTCACCAGGATGCGATCGCCTCGGGCACAGCGAAGCGCCTCTCGGCGCACGAAATCGTGTCCGACCTTGTCCTGTCGCCTGGGAGCGCGGGCGGGCCGGTGTTCTCGGCGGCCGGAAATCTCATCGGGCTGACCTCTTATGACGACCCCGATCAGAGTGGCAGTGGGGACGCCAGGGTGGTGCGCATCGAGGATGCGTGTCCGATTATTGCTGCTGCAGAGGGAAAGATGAAGGCCGCAGCCCGCCCGTCCGCCGCGCACACGCCGGTCGAGCCGTCGCGGCCATTTCCGCTGGAGGCACTGAAGCAGGCGGCCGCGGGCCGTGGCGGAAGCCTCAGCCCTTACCAGACGTCGACAACATCGTTTGATATTGCCTTCATCACACCGGTGCTGACCTACGGGACACAGATGCAGGAGGAACAGGCAAGGAAACGCGGCCGTGACCCCGGTCGGGGCAGTCCGGTTGACGACCAGCGTCGGGTTCCACCGCTGATGGATTTCGGAAACTGGTCCTGGTACGTCGGCGAGTTTCCGCCGGTGCTGCTGGTTCGGGTGACGCCAAAGCTGGTCGAGGGCTTCTGGACGACGGTGGCCCGCGGCGCCGCGCGGACGCAGGGTGTTGCGCTCCCCCCGATCAAACACTTCAAGCCTGGCGTCTCGCGGCTGCGCGCCTTTTGCGGTGATACCGAGGTGACGCCGATTCACCCGTTCAAGCTCGAGCAGCGGATCTCGGAGACCGATGCGATGTTCGAAGGGTTGTATGTGTTCGATCCTGAGGCGTTCGGACCGCAGTGCGCGTCCGTCAAGCTCGTGTTGTATTCAGAGAAAGAACCGGAGAAGGGCGAGACGCGGATGATCGATGCGAACGTGGTGCAGCAAATCTGGCAGGACTTCGCGCCGTACCGGACGGCCGTGCACTGACGCGCCGGGCCGCCGCAGCTGCACCCGAACGGCACCAGGAATCACCTGGACGCCGTCCGGGGGCATTACGACGCTCACCGCGCGAGACTCAGGCAGCAACCGCGAGCGCCGGCGGTTCCAGCGCTCGTTCCAGTACCTGGTCCACGGTTCCGACGATATGGAAGGTCATGGCCTCGCGCACCTCGCGCGGGACGTCGTCGATATCAGGAGCATTGCGCTCCGGAACGATGACTTCAGTCAGGCCGGCTGCATGTGCCGCCAGTACCTTCTGCTTCAGTCCACCGATCGGGAGCACCCTCCCCTGGAGCGTGACCTCGCCGGTCATGCCGATCGTGCTCTTTACGGCACGGCCGGTGAGCAGCGATGCAATCGCCGTGACCATCGTCACGCCCGCACTCGGGCCGTCCTTGGGGATTGCCCCTGCGGGAACGTGCACGTGAACCTCGCGGCCGTCGAGCGCACCTGCCGGAATGCCCAGCGCGGTCGCGTGACTCTTCACGTAGGTCAGCGCAATCCGCGCCGACTCCTTCATGACATCACCGAGCTGGCCCGTCAGCACGAGGCCTTTCCCTGGCATCGACGCGGCCTCGACGAACAAAACGTCGCCGCCAGCACCGGTCACGGCCAGACCCGTCGCAACACCCGGGACGGCCGTGCGGATCGCCGCTTCCTGGAACACCTTCGGGCGTCCGAGAGCCTCCCGCACGGCTGCCTCGTCGACCGCAATCGGAGCCGTCCGGCTTCCCGAGGCGATGTGGGTTGCGGTCTTGCGGAGCAGCGTCCCGAGCTCGCGCTCCAACTGTCGAACGCCGGCTTCGCGGGTGTACTGACCAACGACGAGCCGCAGGACATCCTGGGTTACCGAGACCTCGTCGGTGCGCAGTCCGTTCCGCTCGATCTGCCGGGGCCACAGATGCCCCTTGGCAATCGCGACTTTCTCTTCGGTCGTGTAGCCGTCGAACCGAATCACCTCCATGCGGTCCAGCAGCGGGCCGGGAATGGTATCCGCCACGTTGGCGGTCGCGATGAACAGCACGTGCGACAGATCGAGCTCGACGTCGAGGTAGTGGTCGCGGAACGAGTGGTTCTGTGCCGGATCGAGCACCTCGAGGAGTGCCGACGACGGATCGCCGCGCCAGTCAGATCCGATCTTGTCGACCTCGTCGAGCATGATCACCGGGTTCATGGTGCCGGCGTCGCGCAGAGCACGAACCAGGCGCCCGGGCAGGGCCCCGATGTAAGTGCGACGGTGGCCACGGATCTCCGCCTCGTCGCGAAGCCCGCCGAGCGACATGCGGACGAACTGCCGGCCGGTGGCCTTGGCGATCGACTCGCCTATCGAGGTCTTGCCGGTCCCGGGAGGTCCAATCAGCGTGAGCATGACCCCCGACCGCCGCGTGTCCACCATGCCGCGCTCGGTGCGCAGTTTGCGGACCGCCAGGTACTCGGTGATCCGCTTCTTCACCTCGTCCAGGCCCTCGTGATCGGCGTCGAGGACTTCTCGTGCATACAGTGGGTCCAGACGCTCCTCGGAGCGTTTGGACCATGGCACCGCCAGGAGCCAGTCTAGATACGTGCGGATGGTTGCCGACTCGGCGTTCGAGTCGCCGACGCGTTCCAGTCGTGACAGCTCGCGTTCCGCCTGTTGCCGCACCGCCTCTGGCATACCGGCGGATGCAATCTTCTCGCGGTAATCGACAGACGCCGACGCGTCGTCTTCGCCGAGTTCTTTGCGAATCGAGTCCATCTGCTTGCGCAGAAAGTATTCACGCTGCTGCTTCTGGGCGCCGCCCTCGACGTCTTCCCGGATTCGCTTCCGGACGACGAGTTCGGTCAGGCGCTCCTGCTGGAGGCGAAGCGCGAGCTTGAGCCGCTCGACCACGTCGAGCGTCTCGAGGAGCTGAACTTTCTGGGCGACGCTGATGTCAGGCGAATAGCCGGACGTGTCCGCAAGCGCCCCGGGACTGGTGATCGAGCGCAGGAACCCGCTGATTCGCCCGTCGTCGCCGCGATGTTCGAGAATTTCTTCGACCACCGCGCGGTATTCGCGCTCGAGCTCACGCGTGAGGTGGGCCGGCGGCGCCTGGTCGGGCCGTTCGTCGACCGTGACACGGAGCACTCCTTCCCGGTCAGCTTCGGCAGCGCCAGGGACACCCCGATGCAGCCCGACAAGTGCGACCGCGGCTGCGTGGCCGGATACCCGAACCTGGTTTGCAACCTCGGCGACGACTCCTACGCGAGCGAAGCCGTTCCCCTGTCGCGGCACCAGCAGCACACGTGGGTCGGTGCCAGCCTCGTCGACCGGCAGTGTGACCGTCATGCCGGGGAAAATGACCGTGTCGTCTAACGGAATAAGTCTGAGTCTGCTCATGAGTTTCGTACGCCTGTTGAAGTTCGGACGCTCAAATGCGTTTAGCTTGTAAGACGCCAGGTCGTGACCGGAGGATGCGAAGTGCGACTTATCCGGTGCGAAAATCAGAAAGGCAGGCGCCAACGGAGGGGGGACCGAGCGAGGGATATGCGGGCGGGAAGCGGGAACAACTGCTGAGCTCGAGGTGGACTGGGCGCCGGAAGGCGCCCAGTCTTCGGTACTATGACTTTTTCACGGGCGGCGGGTAATTCTTGAGAAGCTTGGTCACGGCCTTATCGATATTTTTCTGCCGCTTCTCGGGATTCACCTTGGTATCGAGGGTCTTGGTCGCGCTGCCACGCCACACCAGCTGCTTGACGGCGGAGTCGTAGATGTCGACACCCAGCGTGCCGATGTTGATCGTCGAGCTGGTGGCCGTCGTCATGCCGCCGCCCATCCGGTACCCGTAACCGGCGCCCATGCCGGTGCCGTAGGCGTTCCACTCACGCTCCTGGTTGACGGCCACCTGGTATCCGACCAGCAGATCGGCGGTGTCACCGGTGCTCTTCGTCAGCCCCTTGGCGGCGAGCTGCGTGTCGACCGCCTGCTTTATTTGCTGATCGACGATCTGATCGGGCTTTTCGGCACCGTCGATCGCGACCCACTTGTAGGTCTTGAACTTGGCGAAGTCTGCCCCTGGCATTGCGTTGTAGCTGACATCCTGCGCCAGCACCGGCGCGGCCATGCACAGGGTGACGACCGTACCTAAAAGGGCGTGAACTAACAGACGCGTATGCTCTCTCGACATCTCTAACCTCCTCGTCTCGACGAAGCGTTGTTGAACATCTTTCTCACGTCATCGAGGCCGGGTTCGCGGGCTCTCGTCGACTGCACCCGCAACATGCGATAGCCGGTGTACCCGGGAAGAGGCAAGCTCACGGCCAACGGGATCGGCCGCCTGCTCTTGCGAAAGGCGTGGTTTTCCGGCCCAGAGTTACAGCCGATGGACGGTTGGTCCGGAATGGGGACGTCGCCGGCGACCGCATGTCGTCAGCCGATGACAGCCGGCGGTGGCGCGTATCGAAGCGCTCTCGCGGGCCCACTTGATCATTCCGGGTAAGGTTCATGAGTGGCTCCCAGGCGCCTTCGACGTCTCGCGCGCGTATTGACAAGGGCCTGGCCGGACAGTAACGTGGCGCCCTCACCCCTCATCGGCGCACGACGGGAACCCAAACAAATCGGAAAGCGGGAGGCCATATGGGCAAACAGGTGGTGTTGTTGCTGATGGCGCTGTCGGTCGCCACATCAGCCGCTGCGCAGACGAAATTCACCGGCAAGGTGCACTGCGCGAAGGCTGACCCGGACTACTCGATTGAGGTCGGCGACAAGCCCGGACACGTGCTCACGGCGCGGAAGTCGGCATGCACGTGGACCGAATCGACGGACATCGCCGGACTCAAAGTCAAGAGTGCGCAGGACGTCGCGACCGGAGAGGTCAACGGCACCAGCGTTCGTGACGCCGGCTATCACGTCGCGACGATGGACAACGGCGACACGTATGCGGTCCATTTCAATGGCAATGCGATGGCGGCCAAGGACAAGACCGCGGCGATCACCGGGAAGTGGACGTTCGTGAGCGGCACGGGAAAATTGAAGGGGATCAAGGGCGGCGGCACCTACAAAGGGACGTCGGCCGCGGACGGCAGCGTCGAGGTCGAAGTCGAGGGCGAGTACGCATTGGCGGCGAAAACCACGGCGCCCTCGCCTACGAAACAGCAGTAGACAGTCCGAAGGCGGGGCCGGGACGTCTCACCGGGCCCGCCTCCTCATCCGCGCGGAGACCAGAATCCCAGTCTGCGCCAGCCGAAGCAAGCTACCGCCGCCGGCCGCCGCCGCCACCGCCACGCGACCTGCCGCCGCCGTAGCTGCCGCCCATGTTCCGGGGGGTGCTGGGAGCGCTGCGATAGGTACTGGAGTCGCGGGTCCGCTGCGAGCCTTGACTGCGCGCCGCTGCGTCGCGATTCAACTGATCGACCGTGCTGCGATCGGTCGTCGTCGGCCGCTCGCCGGCCGATCGATCCGAAGGCGTAGGCCGGTCGGCGCTCGGCTGCCTGTCGGTGTTCGACCAGCCGCCATTATCGTACTTCTGCCACGAACCGTCCTCCCGGCGGTAGGCGTTGCCGTCTTTCCCGGCGTAGACGTTACCGCCGTCACCGGCGACGACCCTGCCGCCGTCCGAACCCTTGCGCATGACGGCGCTGCCCTCGTCAGTCCTCACCGTTCTCGTCGTCGTTCCGGTCTGACGGTTCGTATAGCGGTTGGTCTTCGCCCAGTCGTCTCCCCGCTGCACGGACGTCGAGCCCCAGCTGCCGTAGACGTTGGAACCCTGCCGCGTCTGCGCGTAGGTGCCGGTGCGGGGGTTGTAGGCCTGCGCAACCCCGCGCGCGCCGTACGGGCCGTAAGCCGCGGCCCCGCGCGCATAGGTTCCCGTGCGCGGGTTGTACCGCGCGCCGACTCCGGCGCCGCCGTACGGTCCATACACGCCGGCACTCCGCCCGTAACCCCCGGTCCAGGGGTTGTACCAGGCCGAGTAACCGTAAGTCGGGAAGTGCGAATAGTAGTAAGGATAGCCACCACCGTATCCCCAGTAGGGCGGGTAGTACCACCCCGAGCCCCACATGGTGCAGCCCCAGGCCACCATCATGCCGGTGTAGCCGGCCGCCGCGGCAAACACGACCCAGTCGTCGTCTTTGTCTTCCTCGATCGTGACGTAGGTGACGTGATAGGCCGGCGAGCTGACGGGGATCTGATAGATCTGCTCCGGCACCGAGTCGGCGACCTCCCAGGGACCGGAAGCGCCTTTGCCGACGAACCACACGCCCTGGTAGCACATGTAGTACAGGTCGCCGATTTTGAACACGTCCTTGTCGGTGTTCACGGCGCGCTCCACGGTGGTCTTCTCGATCGGCGTGAACTTCGGATCGCCCTGGAATGCCACGTCAGGTGCCTTGAGCTCTTTCTTGTTCACGCGAGCGGTCTGCGGAATCTCGGCGAGGAGCACGGCTTCGATGGCCTGATCGGTCCCGGGGACAGACGCGAGGACGCGCGAGCGCTCGTGCTCGATCGGAATCTTCTTGAAGTCGGCGGGCAAGGAGGGCGTCGCGAAGGTCCAGGGTCCGGTGAAGTCTGCCGCCGTGAACCATCGGCCGGCAACCAGGTAATACACCGCTCCCGTCGTCCCCATCCGGAACACGTCGCTTTCGGTGTTGCTCACCCATTGCAGCCCGGTCCCCTGCACGGGACGATATGCCGGCGGTCCGGTCAACAGGATGAGCTCCGCCGGTTGCAGGCTGACGAACACCTTCGGCACTGCCGTCGCCGCGACCGTCTTGCCGGGCAGGTTCGCCTTGACGTCTTTCCAGTTCTCTTCCGCCGGCAGCTTGGCGAAGCTGGCGGGCAGCTTGCCGGCGGGCGACCATGGCCCCTTCACGTCCGTCGCCTTGAGCCAGCTGTCGTTGTTGCGAAGGTATAACGTGTTCGTCGGCGCGTACTGGAAGAGATCCCAGTTGGTGTTGACCGCGAACTTCAGGTCGTTCTCCTTGATGGGGCTCCAGATCGGCTCGCCATCGAGGTTCATGATTACGGCCGGCGATGTGCTGAAGAAGATCGTGGGGGGATCCGACTTCACTCCCTCGACGTTCTTGGGGATGACCTGACTCTTGTCCAGATTCGCGAGCACGCGGTCGAGCGCGATGACCCGCTCGTCGTCAGGAATAGCCTTGTCGATTTCGGCCGCAATCTCGCTAATCTGCTCTTTCTGCAGCGTCTGGAAATTGGCTTCGGCAATCTTCATCTTCTGAAAGCTGACCAGGCGCTCGGGGACCGATACCTTCGTGTCCGCTTCAATCTTGATGGTGCCAATGGCCGGCTTTTCAGCGCCGACTGCGCGCTGCGAGACGGCGCTGTAGGCGACGAGATGTGTCTGTTTCTCCCAGCTCGTCACCTGCGGCTGATAGACGAGAATCGTCCCGCCGCTGGGCAGGTCGTAGATACGCGGCCAGCCGCCGTCGACGAGGGGCGAAGCGGCCGCAGCCGCTTTCTGGGGCGTGGCACCGGCCTGTGGCGCCGATTTTGTCGGCGCGCCCGCTTGCGCCGGTCGGCGACGGTTTGGCGCCAGCCTGCGCCGCCGTTACACCGATCGGAGCGACCATCTGAGTGAACAGGGCGAGCGCCGCGATGGCGGCTACCGCCCGTGATCTGCGTCTCACGCGGGGCATCACAGAATCCTTTCTTCGTACATGGCTACCCCGGGGCGTATTAGGCACTCAACCACGCGCGGGCGCCGCCGTCCTCGCGTGAAGAACCGGCGAAGTATTCGACTGGAGCGCGGCGCAACTCGGCACCCGCAAACATCAGCGCCTCGCTTCGCCACCGCTCGTCACCGACAATCGCGATCCGGTCTATCGAGTCACCGTGCTCCGCATAGAACGTCAGATCACTCCAGTTGTCGCGCGGCTCCCACCCTGCGAACCCGTCGAGCACGAACAACAGCCGCACCGGCCCAGGGCGGCTCATTTCAGCCGCCAGCCGGGCCTGGCAGCGATCCAGGTCGGCCTTGCGCAGCATGCCGCGCATCTCGATACGAAAGATGCTGTCCGGCTCCTCCTCCAACCCAATCGGCATGCTCTCTGAATAGCAGGGATTGTGCCGGTGCGCCTGGCGTCCCGCGGCTCGCGAGACGGTCGCGGCAATCACGCCCAAATGTGGGTCGTCGGCTCTGCGCTGCTCGACCACGCCTCCGACGGAGCGGAGGATCTCCGTAATACCGGGCGAGCCGATCTCGCGCCCATTCATTTCCTCCTCTCCTCGCGCAACGACGCGGGCTTGGCACTTGCACTCATCCAGACGCCCGAACACCGCGTGGAAGGTCGAACTGAAGGGAACAGAGGCTGAAAGACGGAGGATTCCGTGGTCCGACGATCGATAGCGACACTCACCGCTCTGATGGCGACCAGCCTTGCAGCGCCGGTCCCGACTCCAGCGCAGGCCCAGACTCCGGCCAGCCCTGTCAGCGAGCAGCAGACAAAGATGCTCAATCTCACTGCGTACGCCGAGCTGCTGCGCAACGACGTGCAAGCGCAGAAGATCGCGATCCTGACCGAAGTCATGGGCTTTACCGAAGCCGAGGACAAGGCGTTCTGGCCGATCTATCGCGACTACAACACTGAGATGGCCACGCTTGGGGACGAGCGCGTAACGCTCATCTCGGAGTACACGCGGGCGTACACACATATCACCGACGACGTGGCGCGGTCCCTCGCCACGCGCGCGATGGATCTCGACAAGCGGCGGAACGCCGCGCTCGAACGATGCTTCACTCGCGTCGGCACGGCGCTGTCACCGAGGATGGCGCTCAAGTTCCTGGAAGTCGAGCATCAGCTACTTCTGATCATCGATTTGCAGATTTCGGCCTCGCTGCCGATCGTCAAGTGAAGAGAGGACGAACAGTGACGAACGCTCGACGACCGCTCTCGATGGCGATGCTGCTACTGCTCGCGACCAGCGTCTCGCTCTCAGCCGATCGCGTCAAGCTCCGATCGGGCAAGGTCATCGAAGGCATGTTCATGGGCGCGGACAGCACGTCGGTCCGCGTGCTGCTCGACGACGGGCAGGTGTCGGAGGTGCCGATTGCCGATGCCGTCTCGGTCGAGTTCTCGGCGCGGAAGCCGGCGCCGGCGCCGACGGCCAAGCCTGCCCCTAAGCCAGCCGCCGCGGCGACTCCCGTCGCCAAGACTCCCCCTCCCGCGTCGAGGGTGGTTACGGTGCCGGCTGGCACCGCACTCAACGTCCGGCTGACTCAAGCCATCGACGTCGACAGCTCGCAGGCGGGCATGAGCTTCAAGGGCATCATCGACGATCCCGTGATGATCAACGGCTCGATCGCGATTCCCCGCGGCGCGTCGGCCATGCTGCAAGCGGTCAAAGTCGAGCAGTCCGGCAAGATGAAAGGCAGCGACAAGATCACCCTGAAGCTCAATGCCGTCAGCTTTGGCGGCATGGTCCACCAGGTCGCGACGACCTACGTCGAAACCGGAGGCAAGGGTGAAGGCAAGAAGACCGGCCGCAAGGTGGCCGGCGGGGCCGGCCTCGGCGCGATCGTCGGCGGCATCGCCGGGGGCGGCGAGGGCGCGGCGATTGGTGCTGCCATCGGCGGCGTGACCGGGGCCGCCGTGTCGGCCGGAGGCGAGGAGCACCTGAAACTGCCCGCCGAAACTCGCCTGCAGTTCCAACTCAGCGCCGCTGTGAACATCCGATCGTAACCCTCCGACATTCCGGAGACCACCCGGAATAGCGGAGGCGGCCACCCGTTCCTCCTACTTCACCCCGGCGCGCCCATGACTTTCAGCGCCGCCTCTCACTCTTCGGCATGGCACGGCCGCTGCTTTGCTCGACACCGTACTGCCATGGGACGACGAAAGCTGATCGCGGCCACTGCCCTGCTGCTGCTCCTTCCGGGACGAGTGCAGGCCTCGCTTCTATCGCCGGAAGCCGAAGACGCGCTGGCGAAGTACATCGCACTGTTCGTGATTTTCGTCGTGCCGGCCGTGCTCATCACCCTTTTCTGGATGGTGCACATCCTGCCGGAGAAAATCGCGCACAAGCGGCACCACCCGCAGTTCGAGGCGATCCGCACCCTGTGTCTGCTCTCGCTCGTGTTCGGCGGCCTGTTGTGGCCGCTGGCCTGGATCTGGGCCTACACGAAGCCGGTGATGCACAAACTCGCCTATGGCACGGACAAGTCCACGCACGATGAGGAGTACGCCGGAGAAACAGGGGCCCTGCCGGCCGAAGGCCTGCACGAACGGTTGGCACGCCTGGAGGGGACCGGGCTCTCTGATGCCGATCTGAAGACGCTCACCGCCGATCTCGACGCGCTCGAAGCCAAAGTTGCAGGAGGCGGCCACTAGGATGGAAATCATCCTGCTCGGCATCTACTCCTTTTTCGTCTGGCTGGTCTTCATCAAGCTGAAGCTCCTGCCGTGGACGACTCCGTGGAAGGTCGCCGTCGCCATCTTCCCCGTGGTCGCGATCGCGATCCTGCTGCTTCTCCTCAACATCTTCGCACCGACGACGAGCGATGTCCGCGTCGTCAAGTACGTCGTCCCGGTGGTCTCGCAGGTCCGCGGGCGCGTGATCGAAGTCCCAATCGACAACAACCAGGCCGTGAAGAAAGGCGATGTGCTTTTCCGCATCGATCCAACGCCCTATCAGAATGAGGTGCATTCGCTCGAGGCCAAGTTGTCGTCGGATCAGGCGCGGGTCGGCGCCGAGCAGCAGCGCCTGGCCGAAATGCGGGCGCGGCTCGCCGACGCAAGCTCCGGCGAGCGCCAGTTGAACGAGCAGCTGAATCAGGCGACGGGGCAAGTCGGCTCGCTGTCCGCCTCGTTCGATCTGGCGCGCACGCGCATCACGCAGAACACTGAACTGGTGGCCGCGGGTGCCGGCAATCGCTTCGATCTCGAGCAGGCGCAGACCAACGCCAACGAGCTCACCGCCCAGCTGGTGGCGGCACGCGCCGCCGAGCAGCAAGTGCGCGAGAAGCTCTCCGGACGCGTCAACGGCGATCTCGCGTCGGTCGCCGAGGTGAAGGCACAGATTGCGACGGCGCAGGCGCAGGTCAAGGCGTCCCAGGCGCAGTTCGAGACGACACAGGCGCAACTCGAAAACGCGAAATGGGATCTGTCGCAGACGACGGTGCTCGCTCCCGGCAATGGCACCATGGTCAACGTGATGCTCCGGCCCGGCTTCTTCGTCGCCGGCGTGCCGTTCAACGAAGTCATGACGTTCGTCGACGACGAATATCAGATCTTCGCGCTCTTCAACCAGAACGAGCTCCACCAGGTCGTCAGCGGCAACGAAGCGGAGATTACGCTCGACACCTATCCTGGCCGCATCATCAAGGCTCACGTCGACTCAATCATCTGGGCGCAGTCGCAGGGACAGCTGGACGCGTCCGGCAACCTGCCGAAAACGGGGTTCAACCCGCCGCCGGGTCAGTTCCCGGTCAAGCTCGTCGTCGGCAAGGAGGACAGCCCGCTGTTTCTTGCCGCCGGCGCGCGCGGGTCCTCGGCGATCTACACCGAGCATCTCGCGCTCGTGCACATCATCCGCAAGGTGCTGCTGCGGGTGTCGTCGTATCTCGACTACGTCATCATCAAGCACAGCATCAGCCTGGGTCACTGACGTGGCTGTGATACGCGACTTGCGGCCTCGAGATCGTTCGCCGCTGCGCGCCTGGTCTGCAGCCGCGCTCACGGCTTCGGTGCTGGTGTTCGCCGCCGGATGCGCGCTGAAGAGTCCACCCGATGCGGCGGCGATCAAGGAAGAAGCATTGCCCGGCGCCGCGGTGCCGGCACAGTGGATGGCGACGGGCGCCGGCGCCGGCGTCGTCGCCGACAACTGGCTGGCCACGTTCAACGACGACCAGTTGAACATGGTCGTGGCCGGGGCGGTCGCTCACAACACCGACCTGCGCGTCGCTGCGGCACGGGTCGAGCAGGCGATGCTCTATGCCAAGCTGGCCGGTGCGAAGCTCTATCCGTCCATCGACTTTCTGGCGCGCGGCGGCGGCAAGATGTCGGGGGACGGCTCGGGTATTCAGGGAGGAGTGATCACCGTCAGCTGGGAGCTCGACCTCTGGGGCCGCGTGAGATATGGCCGCGCCGCCGCAGCCGCCGACGCTACCTCCGCGCAGGCGGATTTCGAGGTACGCGCGGCAATCGATCGCTGCGCTCGTTGCCCGCAGCTGGTTCCTGGCCACAGAGGCTGGACTTCAGGCAGAGCTGGCCCGGCAGACCGTCGGCCGCGGTGAAGAGCTCGTGCGGCTGGCCGAAACGCGAGCTCGCGTCGGCGTCGGCAACGACCAGGACGTCGAAGTGGCGCAGGCAAACCTTGGCACCTACGCCGACGCGCTCCGGCAGTTGGAGCTGGCGCGCGAACAGGCGCTCAGGGCGATTGAAATCCTTCTCGGCCGCTATCCCGCCGCTGCGGCCAGCGTCAGCGCGCAATTGCCGCGGCAGCCGGCCGCGGTACCGGCCGGGCTTCCGTCGGAGCTGCTCGAGCGCCGCCCCGACGTCATCGCCGCCGAGCGGCGCGTCGCCGCTGCCTTCAATCGGGTCGGCGAAGCGAAGGCGGCGCGACTGCCGACGATCGCCCTCACGACCGGCGTGAGCAGCATCTCGAGCGAGCTCTTCGTGCTCCAGAACCACGATAACCCTGTGTGGAACTTCGGCGCCAGCCTCCTTGCGCCCATCTACAGAGGCGGCGCGCTCAGGACCCAGGTGCAGATCAGGACTGTCGAGCAGAAGCAGGCCGTCGCCACCTACGCCTCGGTAGGCCTGCGGGCGTTCGGCGAAGTTGAAAACGCATTGTCGGCGGAGTTGGCCGCGCGCGACCGCGAGCGAATCCTCGCGGAAACGCTGTCACACAGCCAGCGCGCCGTCGATATCGTGCAGACCCAGTTCAAGGTCGGCAGCACCGACCTTCGCTTCGTCAACGAACGGCAGCTCGCCCTGAACACCACGAGCGCGGCCCTCATCCGCGTGCAGACCGAGCAGCGCGTTCAGCGCGTCAACCTGCACCTGGCTCTGGGTGGAAGCTTCGAACCGCGCCCTGCTCCAGCCGGCGATCAAGAAAAGAAGCCGTCGCCGTAGTTGCTCATGCGCTCCTCTTTCCCTGCGACTGGCGGACGAGCTCCTGGTCCATCGACATACATCGTCTGCGATGGAAACGCGATTTCGGCTCCGGCCCGGGCGACGACATCGGTCATGCCGAAGAGCAATTCCTCCTGCAACTCGAGGAAGTGATTCCAGTCGACCGCACGCAGATACGCAAAGATGTCCACGTCGAGCGAAAATGCACCAAGGCGCAGGAATCGCACTCGGATTGAGTCGCCATCGGTGAGCGGCTGGCTGGCGAGCACGCCACGGAGACCATTGATGACGGCGCGCAGCTGGTCGGGCGTCGTCTCGTAGCGAAGGCCGACGACGTGGTGGAACCAGAACTTGTCGCGCGCGGAGAGCGTTTCGAGACAGGTGCTGGCGATCTGGCTGTTCGGCACGCTGACGATTGTCCGATCGAGCGTGCGAATGCGAGTCGACCGCAGCCCGATATGATCGACGGTGCCCGAGATCTCACCCATCTTCATGAAATCCCCGGTGGTGACGGCCTGATCGAAAATGAGGGATGCCCCGGCGATCACGTTCTCGAGCGTCTTCTGTGCCGCAAGCGCCACCGCAATGCCGCCGACGCCGAGCCCGGCGAGCGCCGGCGTCGGATCGACGCCAAAATGCCGAAGCGTTGCCAGCACGCCGACGAAGATGGCGAGCATGTCCACGGCACGGCGCGCGACGCGCAGCAGCGATTGCGCCGCGGCTCCGCTCGCCCGGGGGAACCGCTGGATGACATTCGTCTCGAGCTCGGAATTGATGAGGAACACGAGCCAGACGAACGCCGCGATGCTGAGGAGGCTCACTGCGTTGGACCCGAACTGGCGGACCAGCAGGGGCAGCGGCAGCACGCTCAGCAGCCACCGGGTAGCGCCCGCCACGAGCAGCAGCCTGATCGGAAGCGGCAGAACGTGCCGCGCGAACAGTGTCGAATCCTTGAACAGCCTTTTCCACAATCCGGCGACCGCCGGACGCAGCAGCCGATCGACGAACACGGTGGCGAGATAGAACAGCGGAATCCCGAGCAGCACGACGAGCCATTCGAGCACGCGCACGCCGCCCACCCTCCTGCCGGTGAGGATGCGCGGTAGCGCGTCTTCGTCGAGGCCGAACGTGACTTCACTGTAGAGCGTAGGGACGGCGTTCAACGTCGCGGCAGAAAACAACCAGATTGGCTTCCCGTCTGGTCCGCCCACTCGCTCGACAACGATGTCGATCGGGCCGTCGCCCGCGGGTACGGCTCCCACGACTTCTTCGTTCGGCTTGAGCGGGTTCGACCGCCCCCCTTCGGGTGAGTCGCTCACCTGCGTCAGGCGCGCAGGCAGCCGCGCATCGAGCACGACAAACAGCTGATGTGCCAGCTTCGACGCGGGCTGACCGAGCGCCGTAGAGAGGTACTGCGCCGCAATTTCGTTCTCGCCTTTGCGGGCCGCGTCGAGAAATCCAAGCACGCACCCCCGGGGGGTGTCGCGGCCCAGCGGATCGGGCGGCGGAGCTGCCGGCACCAGGGCCGCTGCAGGTGCGCGCGGGGCGGGCGGTGTTTGGGCCCTCGTTCCTGGTGCCCACAGGACTGCGAGGATCAGCCCTGCTCCGACCCCGCGGGACACACTCATCGTCGTTCAGCGCCCGGGCTCATTGCACGACACCCCACGTGTCGTCGTGGTTGTAGATGACCATCGCTCCGACCACGCCGGACGTGTCCGCGCCCAGATCCTTTTCGCGGACGATGCCGTCCTGATTGACGAGAAAGGTCATGACGCCGGTTGAGTCGTACGTCGCCGGCCACGCGACCAGCGCAAAACCGCCCGGGTGCCGCGGCGGCAGGATCTTGAAATGATAGCCATGAAACGGCGACTTCCTGTCATCGGCCGCGTCGGCGATCAGATCGCCAAGCGGACTCCGCTTCTCGCCGCGAGCCACGGGCCAATACAGACCGTTGTGCCGGCCGGGATCGCTCCTGAGCGCCGTCGCGTACTGGCCCGCGGGCTTCCCGTCGTGTCCTCGACTTGCGTATAGCCTTTGCGCGAAAGCGTACGTGCGGCAGGCGCGAATGGCGGCGAGCTCGTTGCGACCGACGCGACGGGCGAGGACCTCCTCGACTCCGGCCGCAGCATCGAATCGCCACTCGTTCGCGTCTTTCACGATCGGAACAGGAAATGGCCATGATTCGTGGCCAACGACGAGCACGCGAGCGTCTGGACCATCCTCCGTGAGATGCCACCCTTCGGCCGCGGCTACGACGAAGACGTCACGGTGCTGGCGCGCGGTCTTTGGATCGGACGCGTCGACGAGCGGCTGCGCCTCCGGGCCCAGCAGCATCATCAGATCCCCGAGCGTCCCTGCCTTGGCGACCTCGATCAGTGCCCTGGCGGCGTCTTCCGGGGAGGCAAACGTTCGCGGCCCCGCACCCAGTGACCGGGACGCGAGCACGGCGCCGATCGCGAAGACGCACACGACAGGGATCGTTAAAGGCGAATGGGTCAGCAGACGCGCGCTCATCGCCGCCTCCCGCCGCCGCGCGAGCTGCCGCTGCGGCTGCTCTGACCGCGCGAGCTGGCCGCTCGTTGGGACTTCCCGCTCGAGTAGCCCGAGAACGCATCCGATTTCGTGCCGCTGCGCTCGCGGGTAGCCTGGTCACCGCCGCTGTAGCCGCGAGATTCCATACTCGCGCCGCCGCTGGTACGAGCCTCGGATGCAGCCGCGCCGGCGTTGGTCTGGCGCTGCTCGCGCTGTGCCTGCGCCTCGGGACTGGCCTGCCGGTCCGTTCGCTGCTGCTGCGCGTTCTGTTGCCGCTCGGTGCGCTGCTGCTGCGTGGTGGAGGCGCGGTCGCCGCGCTCGTCGGCGATATCTTCACGCCGGTCGCCCCGCTCGTCGAGCATGTCCTCGCGGTTGTCCTGCCAGTCGTCGCGAGCGTCCTCGCGGTCGTCGTACCAGTCGTCCCACGCGTCGTTGTACATGTAACCGCCGCCGTGCCACCCGTACGGACCGTAGTAATAGTCGTTGTCAATCGCCGCCCCGAGCGCGATCCCGGCGGTAAACCCAATCAGGCCGGCCGCTACCGTTTCGGCCGTGTTGTCTTCCTGCTGCACCACCACCGCCGACGAGGTATAGACGGTCTGCGGGTTGTATTGCGGCACGTACACGACCTGCGCATTGGCTGGCTCGATGACGATCACCTGTTCGCCCGTCGACGTCGTCTTGGTCTGGACATCCTGCTGCGGCGTGCTCTTCAGCTTCCCGACCTCACTCGCCTTCGTCCGCAGCCGCTGGATGCTGGCAAAGACCGCCGAGCGGTCGGCCGCGAACGCCGCGCCGAGGCGCGTCGTCCAGTCCATTTGCGAGGCCATGCGCTCGACCACGTCGGGAAAGAGAACGATCGCCGCAAAGCTCTGGTCGAATCCGGACTTCGTGGCCGCGTCCTGGAGATCGCTGCCCTTGAGCGTGGGATTCGCGGCCATCCATTCGTTGAGCGCCGCCACTTTAGCCGGACGGGAGGCGCAGAGCAGCATCTGCGCCAGCAGCGCATCGGGATAGAGAGCGATGGGCGCAAGTAACCGATCCAGATCGTCGCTTTTCGGCGCGGGCGCGGCCTGCGGTTCGGTCCACCCTCTGGACGCGCTCGATACGACTGGCGGCATCAAAACGGCGACAACGAGGGATCCAATGCCGACGCGGAGGGCAAACCAGCTTTTCATCGTCGCACCTCAGTAACGATCGCCCACCCAGCGGCGGCGTGTGATCGTCTTCTCGTCGTCGTACGCGCCCTTTGCCGACCGGTTGGGCAGCTTGATCTTCTTGCGCGGTACCTTCTTGTACGGAATGCGTGACAGGATGTGGTCGATGGTGTTCAGGCGCGCCGTGCGCTTGTCGTCGGATCGGACGAGGAACCATGGCGAGATTCGGGTATCGGTCTTCGCCAGCATCTGATCGCGCGCCCGCGAGTAGTCGTACCAGCGGATCCGCGCCGGCAGATCCATCGGGCTGAGCTTCCACTGCCTCACCGGGTCGTCGATACGGGCCTCGAACCGCTTCTTCTGCTCGTCGTTGCTGACCTCCAGCCAGAGCTTGATCAGCGTGACGCCACCCTCGACCAGGAATTTCTCGATCTGGGGGCAGAGCGCGAGGAACCGCTCGTGCTCCTTTTTCGAGCAGAAGCCCATGACGTACTCGACCCCGGCGCGGTTGTACCAGCTCCGATCGAAGATGACGACTTCTCCGGCCGCGGGGAAATGCTGCAGGTAGCGCTGCATGTAGACCTGCGACTTTTCGCGGTCGGACGGCGCCGGCAAGGCGACCACCCTGAAAATGCGCGGGCTCAGCCGCTCGGTCAGCGCGCGGATGGTCCCGCCCTTACCCGCACCGTCGCGGCCCTCGAACACGATGACAACGCGGAGGCCTTCCTCCTTGACCCAGTCCTGGAGATGGCACAGCCGGACCTGCAGCTTCCGGAGCGCCTTCTCGTACTTCTCTTGTTTCATCGGCGTTGGCCTTCTCTCGACGCTGGCGGCCGGTGCCGTCTCAGCGCGCGCCCAACTGACGGACTTCCGCGACGTAGTCGAGCCCGCGCGTGCTGGAGACAAAGTCGAACTGCACGTGGGGCGGCTCCCGCACTGACTCGAGCAGCGCCAGCACCGACGTAAAGCTGTCGGAACCAACCCGTCGCCTGATGTCTTCTTCGGACGACCACTCCTCGACGTAGTGGACGCTCGAATCCGGCTCGCTCCAGACCGAGCACGCGAGGCAGCCTTGATCGAGCCTGGTGCTGACCATCAGGAACCGGAATGCTGCGACCAGGTCCTGGACGCGATTGGCCGATGCAGTCAGCATCACTGTGAGCCGGACCATGCGTCTCGACATAGCACTCGGCGTTCCATTAGCTGCAAAGTGGAGAGAGTTAGGGTGCCGCCGGGTATTGGGTGTTTTCCGCGAGAAGATCGGCCGGAACGCGCGACGCGTCTTCTCCGCGTGAAACGGTATTGCAGAGGCCCCCCGAAATACCGGAGGCGCCGCCGGTCGGGGAGGACAACGCGAACCCTTCCGTAAGCGCCCTGCGGCACGATGGCTTCATTTCCGACTGACGCCGTTCAGCTTCACGAGTTCGCCGCTGTAGTCGTCGACGACAAACGCGCCCTGCTTGACCGTCACCCGCGCCGCCGGCGCGAACGAGCCCGATCCCGTCCCCGCCGAATTGACTTCCAGATCGATGATCGCGAAGTCATAGCCTTCCTTGGGCTTTGCGCCGGGGACGCCGGCACCGAGCTGCAGGATGGGCTTGTCGGCGACGATGGTGAGCAGTTGCCCCTTGTCGGTGGGACGCTCGATGGTCAGCCGCGTCGGCGTCGGCGATCCACCGCCGACACTTACCGACCCGGTCGGCGCCACGCCGACCATGGCCTTGCGAAGTGCGGCTGCGCCACCGCTCTTGAACGCCGCGAGCAATTTGTCCGCCTCGGCCTGCGGCATCTTGCGGTCGACCACGATCGTCACGGGAGCCGTTGCGGCCGCCCCGCCAGCGGTCTTGAGGGACGCTGTCGCCGTATAGGTTTCCGGTTGCGCGCGGGCCGGCAGCACGGCCGCTGCCGCGACCGCCAGCGCGAGTCCACACGTTCGTACGGTCTGTCGAAGCATCACTGACTCCCTTCCCGGCCGCGGCCGGCCTGACAGCGGCTGCAGCAGACGTACCAGCTCGGCGCCACCGGCGCCGGCGCAGAACCTCTTTGTCGCGAAGGGCTGAAGGGCGACGACATCGCAACAACAGCCCGATGCTCCTCCGGCATCGCGGAGAGCATCCGGGATGCCGGAGGATGTCCCGCGCCTGTGACGTTCCATGCTGCACGGGTCCCGACGTGATCTGCGCGAGTGGCGCATCCACTCCCAGGGGCGCGCCGTCCCGGCGATGGCATGCGCCGTGCTCAAACCGGCCACGGCATGAGTGCCTTCGCCTCCAGCTTCTTCGCGCTGTCGCAGCCCGTGGAGCACGGGCTGCCGCAAAACGCGGTCGAAATCGGTCGACCGTTCGGCTTTCCGATCACCAACTCGATGGTCGTCACGTGGGTCGTCGCCATCGGCCTCATCGTCTTCGCTCAAATCGCGACGCGCCGGATGGCGCAGGTGCCCGGCGGGGCGCAGAACTTTCTCGAGTGGGTGATCGAGAGTCTCTACAATCTGCTCGAAAGCATCATCGGCACGCATCTCGTCGACCGGACGTTCTGGTTCTTCGCCACGATCTTCATCTTCATCCTCGCCGCCAACTGGATCGGATTGCTCCCGGGGGTTGGCACCATCGGCTGGGGCCACCAGACGGCGGCGGGCTTCAGGGTCGATCAACCACTCTTCCGCGGCGCCAACGCCGATCTCAACCTGACGCTGGCAATGGCGCTCGTTTTCTTCGCATGCTGGATCGTCTGGGCACTGCAGGAGGTGGGCGTGCGCGGCATCGCCACCGAGCTTTTTGCCCCGAAGGGCGACACGACCGGTGTGATGAAGCTGCTGATGATCGTGGTGTTCTTCGCCGCCGGGTGCCTCGAAATCGTGTCTATCCTCTTCCGGCCGATCTCGCTCAGCTTCCGCCTCTATGGCAACGTGTTCGCGGGCGAGAACATGCTCGAAGCGATGTCGACAATCGTGCCCGGACTCGGATGGCTGCTGCCGATTCCGTTTTACTTCATGGAGCTGCTGGTCGGGATCGTCCAGGCGATGGTCTTCATGCTCCTGACCGCCGTCTTCACGCTGCTCATCTGTCAGCACCACGAGGAGCCGGCCGCGGCGCATGGAGCGTCCGCCTGAAGGTGGACGCTCCATGCCGTGGTGCAGCGAGTGTGCAGACGATGAAGCGATTGTGGCTTCCGCCTTCAGGCGGAAGCAGCCGAACACGCAGAAAGGACACACGACGATGACCGGAAGCTTGCACGTCGGCCTGGCCGCCCTGGGCGCGGCAATCGGGGTTGGACTCATCGGACAGGGCGCGTCGATCGCCGTCGGGCGCAATCCCGGCGCGTCGACCAAGATCATGGTGCAGTCGATCCTGGCAATCGCCTTTGCCGAGGCGATTGTGTTCTACGCCCTCTTCCTGGTGCGCTGAGCGCGACCGATGCCGGTACGAAGATGCTGACCCTAGCCTTGCAATCCGCGGCCGAAAGCGGAAGCCAGCTCGAGGAGATCGCCCGAACTTTCGGCGTCGACTGGCCGCACCTCCTGGCCCAGATCGTCAGCTTCGCCATCGTCTGTACCGTGCTGTATCTGCTCGCCTACACGCCGATCCTGAAGATTCTTCAGGCCCGTCGACAGCAGATCGCCGACGGCCTTGCCAACGCCGACAGGATCAAGGCCGAACTGGCGCGCATCGAAGTCGAGCGCCACGCCATCCTGGCGAAGGCAGGCGAAGACGGCAAGCAATTGATCAAGGAGGCCCGCGCCGCGGCGGCGCGCGTGCAGGCCGAGGAAACGCGCAAGGCTGTTGCCGCGGCGGAACAAGTGCTGGTGAGGGCTCGTGACGCAACCGAACGCGATCGCGCCCACATGCTGGCGGAACTGCGTCGCGACGTCGGACGCCTGGTGGTTCAAACCACGGCGGCGGTGACCGGAAAGGTGCTGACGCCTGACGATCATCGCCGGCTGGTGGAAGAGACCGCCGTGCAGTTGGGCGAGCGATGAGAGCCACGCGAGCAGTCAGACGCTCGGCGCGACACCTGTTCCGATTTTGTGTTGTCGGCGGCGCGCTCGATGCTGCCCGAGTGCGACAGGTGGCGTCGGGCATCGCCGCGTCTGGCCGGCGTGGCGCGCTCGCCGTGCTGTCGGATTTTCAGCGCATGGTCCGTCTCGAGGGCGATCGCCACCGGGCCGTCATCGAAAGCGCCACGCCGCTCGCCGACGACCTGCGCAAGGACGTCGCGGCCAACCTGGCACGGATGTACGGCACCGGGCTCGATACCTCTTTCGAGGAGAACCCGGCGCTCATCGCCGGGATGCGGATCCAGGTGGGCAGCGATGTTTATGACGGCAGCGTCCGCGGCAGGCTCGCGTCGATCGACGCCGGCCTGTCCGAGTGAGGTACACAGATCATGACCAGCCTGGTCCAGGAAATAGAGGCGCAAATCGCCGGCGCCAAGGCAGCCCCGAAACAGACCGTCGGCGTCATCCGCGAGATTGGCGACGGCGTCGCCAAGGTTGAAGGACTTGGCGACGTGATGCTGAACGAGATGCTCGACTTCGGGCAGGGCATCACCGGACTGGCCCTGAACCTCGACGAGACCGAGGTCGGCGTCATCATCCTCGGCGACTACACGAAGCTCGAAGAAGGCGGCGAGGTCAAGGCGACCGGCAAGCTGCTGCAGGTGCCGGTCGGCAAGGGGCTGCTCGGCCGGGTCGTCAATACCCTTGGCGAACCTCTCGATGGCAAGGGCCCAATCCCGAGCAACGTCGCCTATCCGGTCGAGAAACTCGCTCCCGGCATCATCCGCCGGAAGTCCGTCAGTCAACCCGTGCAGACGGGCATCATGCCGATTGACGCGATGATTCCGATCGGCCGCGGCCAGCGCGAGCTGATCATCGGCGACCGGTCGACCGGTAAGACGACCATCTGCCTCGACACCATCCTCAGCCAGGCCCGCCTCAACAAAGCGGCAGAGGCGGCAGGTGATACGACCTACCGGCCGCTCTACAGCATCTACGTCGCCATCGGCCAGAAGCAGTCGACGATCGCGCGCATCGTCTCGGTGCTCGAGGAGGCCGGCGCGATGCCGTACAGCATCATCGTCGCGGCGCCGGCATCGGATTCGGCGACGAGCCAGTATCTCGCGCCGTTTGCCGGCGCTGCCATGGGCGAGTGGTTCATGGACAACGGCATGGACGCGCTCATCGTCTACGACGACCTGTCGAAGCATGCGGTTGCGTATCGCCAGGTCGCGCTTGTGCTCAAGCGCCCGTCAGGCCGCGAAGCCTATCCCGGTGATGTCTTCTATCTCCATAGTCGGTTGCTCGAGCGCGCGGCACGTGTCGGCGAACAGTACGGCAACGGCTCGCTCACCGCGCTTCCAATCATCGAAACGCAGGCCGGCGACGTCTCCGCGTACATCCCGACGAACGTCATCTCGATCACCGACGGCCAGATTTTCCTGGAGACCGATCTCTTCTACCAGGGTGTGCGCCCCGCGATCTCGGTCGGCATTTCGGTCTCGCGCGTGGGGTCGGCGGCGCAACTGAAGGCGATGAAGCAGGTCGCCGGGCAGCTCAAGGGCGATCTCGCCCAGTTCCGCGAGCTCGCGGCGTTCGCGCAGTTCGGCTCCGAGCTCGATACCACCACGCAGGCCAAGATCGACCGCGGCAAGCGCATCGTCGAGTTGTTCAAGCAGCCGCAATACAGCCCGATTCCGGTCGAGGTGCAGGTCGGCGTGATCTGGGCGGTGCAGAACGGCTATGTCGACGATGTGCCGGTCGAGCGCATCAAGGAATTCCAGGCGTCGTGGACCGATTTCCTGACTTTGCAGAAGGTCTCGCTGCTGACCCGGATCGGCACGGAGAAGGCGTTGAGCCCGGAGCTGATGAACGAGCTGAAAGCCGCGGCGGATCAGTTCAAGCAGACGTGGACGAAGTAGGTCAGCAGTCAGCAGTCAGCAGTCAGCAGTCAGCAGTGAACATTTGAACAGTAAAACGGCCAGAAGAACTGAGAACTGAAAGCTGACAGCTGAGAACTAAACCCCATGTCCTCCCCCCGCGAGCTCCGACGGCGCATCAAGTCGATCAGCGGCACGGCGCAGATCACGAAAGCCATGCAGATGGTGGCGGCGTCGAAGATGCGCAAGGCGCAGGAGGCGGCACTTGCCGCGGCGCCGTTCGCGCGGCGGCTCTATCGGATCCAGCGGAGCGCGACGACACGGACGGTCGACTTCCAGCACGGGCTGCTCGAGGTCCGCGAGGTTCGGCGCCGCGCCGTCGTCCTCGTTGCCGGGGACAAGGGGCTCTGTGGCGCGCTCAACACCAACGTGTTCCGTCTCGCCTCGCAGTATCCGGTCGCCTCGACGGTCTTCATCACCGCCGGGCGCAAGGCGGCCCAGTTCGTCAGCCGCAGCGGGCGTACGCTCGCCGCTGAGTTCGTGTATGGCGACTCGCCCACTTACTCCGAGGCGCGGGCGATCGTCGCCTTCGCCCGTGACCTGTTCCTGCGCGGCGAAGTGGATCAGGTGCTGATCGTCACGACGCGGTTCGTCAACACGCTCAGCCAGGAAGCGGTCACGATGGAATACCTGCCGGTTGGCGAGATCAAGGGACTGCACGTCGTCGGCGCCGAAGCCGAAGAGAGACTACTCGCAGATACGACGGAGACCGTGTTCGAACCAACCGCGGAACAGGTCCTGGGGTACTTGCTCGGCCAGTACCTGAACATCTACTTGTATTTCGTTCTCCTGATGGCCAAGGCGAGCGAGCAAAGCGCGCGGATGGTGTCGATGAAAAGCGCCACCGACAGCGCCGAAAGCCTCATCAAAGAGCTGACGCTCGAATACAACAAGCTGCGGCAGGGCAACATCACCAAGGAACTGCTGGAGATTGCCGGCGGCCAGGCTGGGTGAGTACTCGCTGTCAGCTGTGAGCTGCCAGCCGAAAGTCAGAAGTCATGAAGAAGCGCTGAGAGCCGAACACCATGAATATTGGCAAAGTCGTTCAAGTCGTCGGACCGGTCGTCGACGTCGAGTTTCCGGCCTCATTGCCGCCGATCTATAACGCGCTCAAGGTCGACTACACAGTCGAAAACGCACCCGTCTCGCTCACGCTCGAAGTGCAGCAGCACCTCGGCGACGGATGGGTGCGCACCATCTCGATGGCGGGCACCGAGGGGATCAAGCGCGGTTACGACGTCGTCGATACTGGCGGGCCGATCACGGTGCCGGTGGGCGACGGCGTGATGGGCCGCGTCTTCGACGTCACTGGCGAACCGGTCGACGAACGAGGTCCAGTCCATGGTCGAGAAGCGCTATCCGATCCATCGACCGCCGCCGCCGCTGGTCGATCAGTCGACGTCACCGCAGGTGCTCTCCACCGGCATCAAAGTCATCGACCTGGTGTGCCCGTTCCTCAAGGGCGGCAAAGTCGGCGCATTCGGTGGCGCCGGCGTCGGCAAGACCGTCGTCATCATGGAGCTGATCAACAACATCGCAAAGCTCCACGGCGGGGTCTCGGTGTTCGCCGGCGTCGGCGAGCGCACGCGCGAAGGCAATGACCTCTATCAGGAGATGTCTCAGGCAGGGGTCATCAATCAGAAGGATCTGGGCGCATCCAAGATCGCACTCGTCTACGGGCAGATGAACGAGCCGCCGGGAGCGCGCCTGCGGGTGGCGCTGAGCGGGCTCGCCATCACCGAGTACTTCCGCGACGAGCGCGGACAGGACGTGCTGCTCTTCATCGACAACATCTTCCGCTTCTCGCAGGCGGGCTCGGAAGTCTCGGCGCTGCTCGGCCGCACGGCGAGCGCCGTCGGCTACCAGCCGACGCTCGCCGCCGAAATGGGCGTGCTGCAGGAGCGCATCACGTCGACGAAGAAAGGCTCGATTACCTCCTTCCAGGCGGTCTATGTGCCCGCCGACGACCTGACGGATCCAGCGCCGGCGACAACGTTCGCTCACCTCGACGCGACCATCGTACTCGAGCGTTCGATCGCAGAGCTTGGCATCTACCCTGCCGTCGATCCGCTGGCGTCGACGTCCCGGGCGCTGGCGCCGGAAATCGTCGGCGAGGAGCACTACGATGTCGCGCGCCGGGTCCAGCGCGTCCTGCAGCGTTTCAAGGATCTACAGGACATCATTGCGATCCTCGGCATGGACGAACTCTCGCCCGAGGACAAACTGACCGTCTACCGCGCCCGGAAGATTCAGCGGTTCCTCAGCCAGCCCTTCAGCTCGGCCCAGGTCTTCACCGGGCGCGACGGCCGTCAGGTGCCGGTTGCCGACACCGTTCGCGGCTTCAAAGAGATTCTCGAGGGCAAGCACGACAGCGTGCCCGAGGGAAACTTCTATATGAAGGGTGGGATTGAGGAGATAAACACATAGCAAGCAGCTGACAGCGATCAGCTATCAGTCATCAGCGCGCACACAAAAGGCTGACACCTGAGAGCTGAAAGTTGAAGCTGAGAGCCGAGAGCTGAATGCTGAGAACTGATAGCTGATAGCTGAGAGCTGCCTCTATGCCCGACACCTTGAGATTGGAAATCATCACGCCCCAGGCCACGGTGTTCGCCGAGGACGTGCACATGGTGACGCTGCCGGCAATCGACGGACAGCTCGGCGTCTACCCTCATCACCTTCGCCTGATCACGCAGCTCGTGCCAGGCGAGGTCGTCGTCACCACGGACGGTCAGGAGCGTTACCTCGCCGTTGGTGAAGGGCTGGTCGAAGTGTCTTCCGACGTCGTCGCTGTCGTGACCGACATGGCGATTCCGGCCGACAAGATTGACGAGGCAAAAGTCGAAGAAGCTCGCGCGCGGGCCGCCGCCCGGCTGAGCGAGAAAATCTCCGAGGAAGAAATCGCTTCGGTCAATGCCTCGCTCGCGCGCTCGCTCGCGCAACTGCAGGTCAAACGGCGCCGCCGGACGTAGCGCCACCACGCCTCCGGGATACGGGGGCACCTCCGGCACGCCGGAGCGCCGCCGCGACGATACACCTTGCTGACCGGCGCCTGTGGCGCCGAAATTCCAACGATTCGACCGCTGACGCCTGCGTCGAACCTTCGCGATCGCAGGCGCAGACATTGCTCGTTTCTCAACCGGCCTCGCCCTACAAGGATTGGATGAGCACGACGGCTAGAACCGCAGCGATCGCCTGGCTAATCACAGCGGTGTACTACTTTTTCCAGTACACGCTGCGATCGGCCCCGGCGGTGATGATGCCGCAGTTGTCGGACGCCTTCGGAATGAGCGCGACGGCGGTCGCGTCGATGGTCGGGCTGTTCTACTACGGCTACTCACCCTTCAGCCTGGTCGCCGGGGCGGCGATGGATCGACTGGGGCCGCGCAAGGTCGTGCCGATCGGCGCGTTCGCGGTCGGCATCGGAGCATTGCTGTTCGCGACCGGCAACACCCAGGCGGCGAGCATCGGCCGCTTTCTGCAGGGGGCCGGCGGCGTGTTCGCGCTGGTCGGTGCCGCGTACATTGCGACGACGAACTTCCCCGCCTCACGCGCGGCGACGCTGATCGGCGCAACCCAGATGTTCGGTATGGCCGGCGGTTCCGCCGGCCAGTTCGTCGTCGGTCCGATGATTGGTTCAGGCATGCCGTGGAGCAATTTCTGGATCGGCATGGCGATCGCCGTCATCGCGATCAGCGCCGCGCTGTTCTTCCTCCTCCCCGACGCGACGCCATCGAATCAGCGCGAGGATTGGCTGAAGAGCGCCGGGGCGGCGATGCTGCTCGTCTTTCGCAATCCACAATCGATCTTGTGCGGGATGATCGCGGGCCTGCTCTTCATCCCGACAACGATCTTCGACATGACGTGGGGCGTCCGCTACCTGCAGGAAGGAAGAGGCCTGGAGTACGGAGAGGCCGTGATGCGGTCGGCCACCGTTCCTTTCGGATGGATCATCGGGTGTCCCGTGCTCGGCTTCCTTTCGGATCGGATCGGTCGCCGGAAGCCGGTGATCACCGTGAGCGCCGTCGGGTTGCTGGCCTGCCTGGCGTGGATCCTGTACGGCCCGGCTGATGTCTTCCCGCCCTACGTGCTGGGCCTGGCCGCCGGTTTCGTGTCTGGAGCCGCCATGCTCCCGTACACCGTGATCAAGGAAGCCAACCCACCGCAGTTCAGCGGCACGGCCACCGGCGTCGTGAACTTCCTCAATTTCACGTTCAGCGCGTTGCTGGGACCAGTCTTCGCCGGCAGGCTGGTGCGCGGCAGCGGCGGCGCCTCCACCATGGAAATCGGGCACTACCAGGGTGCATTCAAGCCGCTGCTCTACGGTGTCGGCCTCGCAATCATTCTCACGCTCTTCCTCCGCGAGACCGGCCCGGCGGCTCGTCGCGCGGTGTCCTGACGATGAAGGAACGATCATGACTCCATCAACCGGAACCGGAAAGTACGAATCGCTGCTGCAGAGATGCCAGAGCCTGTCGCCGGTGTCGACGGCGGTCGCGCATCCCTGTGAGGAGTCCGCGCTCGCCGCGGCGATCGAGGCTGGCGCGAAGGGACTCATCACCCCGATTCTCGTCGGCCCCGCGGCCAAAATCCGCGACCTCGCGCAGAAGTCCGGCATTGCGCTCGGTGCGACGGCCATCGTCGACGTCCCCCACAGCCACGCGGCCGCAGCCAGGGCTGTCGAGCTCGTGCGCAAGGGCGACGCCGAGCTCTTGATGAAAGGAAGCCTGCACACCGATGAGCTCCTCGGCGCAGTTGTCGCCAGAGAGACAGGCCTGCGAACCGGACGCCGCATCAGCCACGTGTTCCTCATGGACGTGCCGACCTATCACAAGGTCCTCATCGTCACCGACGCGGCGATCAACATCGCACCGACGCTCGAGGACAAGGCCGATATCTGCCAGAACGCGATCGATCTCGCGGTCACGATGGGCGTCAAGAAGCCGAAGGTGGCGATTCTCGCCGCGGTGGAGACGGTCACTTCGAAGATGGTGGCGACCATCGACGCGGCGGCGCTGTGCAAGATGGCCGACCGGGGGCAGATTACAAATGGCCTGCTCGACGGCCCGCTCGCATTCGACAACGCGATCAGCGCCGAGGCGGCGCGAATCAAACGGATCGTCTCCGACGTGGCCGGCGATCCCGACATCCTGCTGGTGCCGGACCTCGAGGCCGGCAACATGCTCGCGAAGCAGCTGTCGTTTCTCGCGAATGCCGACAGTGCCGGGCTGGTCCTTGGTGCGCGCGTGCCGATCATCCTGACCAGCCGGGCGGACAGCGTGCGATCACGAATTGCGAGCTGCGCCGTCGCGATGATGGCTGCCCATGCGCGGCGCGCATCGCTGCACGCCACGGTGTAGCAGTTCTGAGGTTGAAATGGATGACTACATCCTCGTCGTCAACGCCGGTTCATCGAGCCTGAAATTCTGCGTCTATCGCCGGCCCGAGGCGAGCGAGTGGCGGCTCGAAGCGCGAGGACAGATCGAAGGGATCGGAACCTCGCCGCGGTTCTCCGCGAAGGACGGGGCCGGCGGACGGCTCGGCGACACCGTTCTTGACGCTGCGGTGGTGCGCGACGGACGCTCGGCGCTCGACGCCCTCGGCGACTGGCTGCGCGCGACCTACAGCGGCGCCCGGCTCCTCGGCGTCGGCCACCGCGTCGTCCACGGCGGCCCGCGATTTGCCGCGCCAACGATTGTCACACCGCAGGTGCTCGACGAGCTTCGTGCACTGATACCACTGGCGCCGCTCCATCAGCCCCACAATCTGGCGGCGATCGACGCGGTCTCGGAGCGGTTGCCCGGTGTGCCGCAGGTCGCCTGCTTCGACACCGGTTTCCATCGCGGGCAGCCGGCGGTCGCGGAGCTCGTGCCGCTGCCGCGGGAGATCTGCGCTGCCGGCGTCCAGCGCTATGGCTTCCATGGCCTGTCGTACGAGTACATCGCGTCGGTGCTGCCGCGCGAAGCGCCGGAGATCGCCGGCGGCCGCGTGATCGTCGCGCACCTCGGCAGCGGCGCCAGTCTCTGCGCGATGAGAAACCGCAAGAGCGTCGACAGCACCTTCGGGTTCACGGCACTCGAGGGTCTGTGCATGGGAACACGGCCAGGGTCGCTGGATCCCGGCATTGTTCTTTTTCTCTTTCAGAATCTCGGGCTGAGCGCGAAGGAGGTCGAGACGATGCTCTACAAGAAGTCGGGGCTGCTCGGCATCTCCGGCATCAGCAATGACATGCGCGACCTGATCGGCAGGAAGGAGCCCCTGGCCCGTTTGGCGGTCGACTATTTCGTCTATCAGGCGGCCAAGGAGATCGGCGCGCTCGCCGCCGTTCTTGGCGGCCTCGACGGGCTCGTTTTCACTGCCGGCATCGGCGAGAACTCGGCCGAGATCCGCAGGCGGATCTGCGAGGCTTCGGCATGGCTCGGAGTCGAGCTCGACGCGAATGCGAATCAGGCGCGGAACACTCGACTCTCGCCGCCAGGCAGCCGCGTCTCGGCATGGGTGATTCCGACGAACGAGGAGCTCGTCATCGCGCGGCATACCGGGGCGTTGCTGAAACTGGGGGTTGCATCCGTGGTCTGACCCCGGGTCCGACCCGACAAAGGAGTAATCATGGCTACGATTGCAGCGCAGGAGACGAAGGCCGCCGATGCGATTCCGCCCCGGCAGGGGTTCCAGACAGGCCTCTGGCAGAACGGGATCGACGTCCGCGACTTCATCCAGCAGAACTACACGCCCTACGACGGCGACGCCAGCTTTCTCGCCCCGGCGACGGCGCGCACGCAGGCACTTTGGAAGAAGCTCACCGACCTTTTTCCGGAGGAACGGCGTAAAGGCGTGCTCGACGTATCCCAGATTCCAAGCTCGATTACCGCACACGCTCCTGGCTACATCGACCGCGACAACGAAATCATCGTCGGCCTGCAGACTGATGCGCCGCTCAAACGGGCGATCATGCCGAACGGCGGCTTCCGGATGGTCGCGAGCGCCCTGCAGACCTACGGCTACGAGCCCGATCCGCAGGTGGTCGAGGCGTTCACCAAGTACCGCAAGACGCACAACGACGGCGTCTTCGATGCCTACACCGCCGACGTGCGGCGCTGCCGCAGTTCGCACATCCTTACCGGCCTGCCCGACGCATACGGTCGCGGCCGGATCATCGGCGACTACCGCCGCGTCGCACTCTACGGCGTGAAGCGGCTGGTTGAGCGGAAGCAGCAGGAAAAGGCCAGCCTCGATTCCCTTCCCTCCACCGACGAGATCATCCGCGATCGCGAGGAGCTGTCGGAGCAGATCCGCGCGCTCAAGGAACTGCAGAAGATGGCGGGGAGTTATGGATTCGACATCTCCCGTCCGGCGTCGAACGCGAGGGAGGCCGTCCAGTGGCTCTACTTCGGCTACCTCGCGGGTGTGAAGGAACAAAACGGCGCGGCGATGTCCCTCGGCCGCACCACCACGTTCCTCGACATCTACTTCGAACGCGACCTCGCATCGGGCGCGATCACCGAAGAGCAGGCCCAGGAGATCATCGACGACTTCGTCATCAAGCTCCGCATCGTCCGGTTCCTGCGCACGCCCGAGTACGACGATCTCTTTGCCGGCGATCCGACCTGGGTGACCGAATCGATCGGCGGCATGGGCGACGACGGCCGATCGCTCGTGACCAAGTCGAGCTTCCGCATTCTGCAGACGCTCTACAATCTCGGCCCCGCGCCTGAACCCAACTTGACGATCTGGTATTCACCGCGGATGCCGGATGGGTTCCGCCGTTTCGCCGCCAAAGTCGCAATCGATACCAGCTCGTTGCAGTTCGAGAGCGACGAGATCATGCGCAGCGCCTGGGGCGACGACGGTGCGATTGCCTGCTGTGTGTCGCCGATGATGGTCGGCAAGCAGATGCAGTTCTTCGGCGCCAGGGCCAACCTGGCGAAGTGCCTGCTCTATGCCATCAACGGCGGACGTGACGAGATGAGCGGTGAGCAGATTGGCCCGGTGTCGGAAGCGGTGCAGGGCGAGTTCCTGGAGTTCGACGACGTGCTCGGCAAGTACGAGCGGATGATGGACTGGCTCGCCGGCGTCTACGTCAATGCCATGAACATCATCCACTACATGCACGACAAGTATGCCTACGAGCGAGTGGAGATGGCGCTGCACGACTACGCCCCGCTGCGAACGATGGCCTTCGGCATTGCCGGGATGTCGGTCGTCGCCGACAGCCTCTCGGCGATGAAGTACGCCCGGGTGCGCGTCGTTCGCGATGAGACCGGACTCATCACCGACTACCAGACCGAGGGAACGTTCCCGGTGTTTGGCAACAACGACAACCGGGTCGACCAGCTCGCCGCCTGGCTGGTCAGGACCTTCATGGCCAAGCTGAGACAACATCCAACCTACCGGAACGCGGTGCACACCCAGTCGATCCTGACGATCACCTCGAACGTCGTCTACGGCAAAGCCACCGGGAACACTCCCGATGGGCGTCGTCAGGGCCAGCCATTCGCACCCGGCGCCAACCCGATGCACGGCCGCGACAGTCACGGCATCCACGCGGCGGCCGCCTCGGTCGCGAAGATCCCATATCGAGACGCCGCGGACGGCATTTCTCTGACCGTGTCACTCGTCCCGACCGGTCTCGGACGCGTAGAGGCGGATCGCGTCACCAACCTCACGGCCATCCTCGACGCCTACTTTGGCAGCACCGGCTATCACATGAACGTCAACGTGCTCAACCGCGAAACACTGGTCGACGCGATGGAACATCCTGAGAAATACCCGAGCCTGACGATTCGTGTCTCCGGCTATGCCGTCAATTTCGTCCGCCTGACCCGCGAGCAGCAGCTGGACGTGATCAATCGGACCTTCCACGGGGACGGTCAATGACTGAGCCCAGGGCGGCGGTACCGGAGGGACTCGAGGCGACGAGCCCGTTCGAGCTGCGCGTCGATCAGAGCAAGAACGTTCCTGACTCCGACGTGCGGACGGCGCTCGCGACCGGCAGCATGGGATTCCTGCATTCCTTCACCACCGGATCGACGGTGGACGGGCCGGGCGTCCGCGTCGTGGCATGGACGGCAGGGTGCATGTGGCGATGCCTTTATTGCCACAACCCCGACACGTGGACGATGGCCAACGGCATGCCGGTCACGATTGCCAATGCCACGGACGAACTGCGCAAGTACAGGCAGGGGCTCAAAGCGATGAACGGCGGCTTCACGCTGAGCGGCGGTGAGCCGCTGATGCAGTACCGCTTTGCCGTGAACCTGCTCGTCGCCGCGCGTGGCATGGGGATCCACACCACGCTCGACACCAACGGTTACTACGGCGCACGACTCACCGATGACGAGCTCGGCCTGATCGACCTCGTGATGCTCGACCTCAAGACGTGGGATCCGGAACGCCACAAGCGCTTGACCGGAATGGACGTCGCGCCGACGCTGGAGTTCGCGCGACGCCTCGGCGCCCGCCAGCGCCCGATGTGGGTGCGCTATGTCCTCGTGCCCGGGTTGACCGATGACGCCGACGACATCAAGCGGACCGCGACGTTCGCCGCCGGGCTTGGCAACGTCCAGCGTGTCGACGTCTTACCGTTTCACCAGATGGGCCGGTTCAAGTGGCAAAAGCTTGGAATCCCTTACACGCTCGAGCAGACCGCGGCGCCGTCAGCCGATCTCCTCCAGCGGACGATTGCGATCTTCAAGAACGAAGGATTGCAAGCGTTCTAGTCATCCCTGCCGGGGCGCTTGATCCCGAGCTTGGTCATCCGTGTCTCAAGCGTCGTCGGGCGAAGTCCAAGCCGTTCGGCGGCGCCGTCGACACCGCGGATGCGCCAGCGGCATCCTTCAACCACCCGGAGGACGTGCTCCTTCTCGACGTCCACCAGCTTGACGCTGCGTCGCAGCGACGACGGTGGTTGCGCCGGTATTGGAATCGTCGGGTTATTCCCGACGGCAACAATCATGGCGCGTTCCACCACGTTGCGGAGTTCGCGGATGTTTCCGGGCCAGGGATAACGCTGCAGAGCCTCCATGTTGTCGCGTGAGATCGCATCGACGCGCTTGCCGAACGATCTCGAGAACTCATCGATGAAGCGCCACACGAGCAAAGGGATGTCCTCGGTCCGATCGCGCAGTGGCGGCACTTCGATCGGAAAGACGTTGAGCCGGTAGTACAGGTCCTGCCGGAAGGCGTCCTCCGTGATGCGTTGTTCCAGGTTGCGGTGTGTCGCCGCAATGATCCGGACGTTGACGCCCACGGCCTTCGGGCTGCCGAGCCGCTCAATCTGGCGCTCCTCGAGCACGCGCAACAGCTTGACCTGCGTGTCGGGCGGCAGGTCGCCGATCTCGTCGAGAAAGATGGTCGAATGATCGGCCAGTTCGAACCGCCCGATTTGCCTCGCCAGCGCGCCGGTAAAGGCGCCCTTCTCCCGGCCGAACAGCTCGCTCTCGATGAGCGTGCTCGGAATCGCCGCGCAGTTGATGCGCACCATGACGCGACGGCGCCGTGAACTCTGCTCGTGGATCTGGGTCGCGATGAGTTCCTTTCCGGTCCCCGTCTCGCCGAGCAGCAGCACCGTCGAATCGGTCGCGGCCACCTGTCGCGCCTGTTCGAGGACGCGCTGGATGGCGGCGCTTCGCCCAACGATGACACCGGGGCCGAGGCGTTCCTGCACCTCTCGCCGGAGGTCGAGATTTTCAGCCTGCAGGTCGTCGTGACCTCGAGTTGACCGATATCCGCCGAGGGGGCCGGCAGCGTGCTGGTCGTCGTCGTTGGGATGGTGGATTGGTACGACATCGCCCGGTCGCTCCCCCGAGTGAGCGAAGGGGCTGATTACTGAACGTCCTGACGCAAACATGGCGTGTCCTTGTCCTTGATGTCGCGATTGGTGATTCGGAGTCCGAAGGTACCGGACGCCGACTCTCCAAGCGCCTCCCGAAGAGTCTGAGGGGTGAGCACGCACATGCCCGACCGACAGCTCTACATTTCACTACCTCAACCGCGGCGACCGCTGGCCTTCCCGGCATGTTCCGCAGTCGCCCGTCGATGCTCGTCACTCTACCGCGCGAGAAAACGCCTGCAAACTGTGCAGTGCTGTCATATCGACCGGTAAAAGTACCAGGGACATCCAGTTTCGAGATCGCTTTTCGCTGTATGGTAGCGATGCCAGATGGCTCTCCGCTGTAAGTTGGCGATGCGAGGTGCCCGTCGGTATGGTGTCCACTCGTTGGTCGACACTGGGCACGGGTGAGTGCCCGTTCTTGAAAACGCTCTACATCCTCGTCCTGGCGGCAGCCACGCCGTCATTCGCTTTGGCGCAGGGCGCGATTGCCGGTTCCGTCAAAGACGGATCAGGGGCTCCCCTGCCGGCGGTTATCGTGCAGGCAGCCAGCCCGACGCTGGTCGAAAGAGTTCGCCTTGCCCAGACCGACAGCCGAGGGCAATACCGCATCGAGAATCTCAGACCCGGGACATATGCGGTCACTTTCGCCCTGACCGGCTGGAGACCCTATCAGCGAGACGGAATAGAGCTGTCGGGCTCGTCTACCGCAATCGTGGATGCCGAGCTCACAATTGGCAGCGTCGCAGAAGCCGTCACGGTCACCGGTGCGCTTCGCCGTCGTCGACGCTCACAGTCTGAGCCGGGAGCTCGCGCTCGGCGGCGACCTCATCCGCTCGCTTCCAACCGCTCGCAGCTACAATGCGCTCCTCGTGCTCGTGCCCGGCGTTGCCACGACCAGCAACGATATCGTCACTGGAACGGCGACGACGTCGTTTCCTGTTCATGGCGGCCGGATCAACGAAGGACGGCTCACGCTCGACGGCCTGAACATCGGCAGTCCTCCCAGTGGCAACTCGGCCACCAGCTACGTCATCGACACTGGCACCGCCGACGAGGTGACGTTCCGAACGGCGACCGCGCTCGGTGAAACCGAGACCAGCGGGCTGGTCATGAACATCGTCGGCCGGAACGGCGGCAACACCTTTCGCGGATCCCTGTTCGCCAGCGGCACTGGAGACGCGCTGCAGTCCGACAACCTGACTCCGGCGCTGATCGATCAGGGGGTGACCGCGGCGACGCCGCTGACCGGCGTCTACGATGTCGCGGCTGCGCTCGGTGGACCGATAGCCCGGGATCGCGTGTGGTATTTCGCGAACGCGCACGCGGGCGCCAGCACCAGGGCGAGCGCGAACGTTTTCTACAATCTCAACGCGGGCGCCTCGTCGCAGTGGCTCTACTCGCCCGATTTCAACCGCCGGGAATACTCCGATCGGACATTCGAGAATGCCAGCGCCCGCCTGACCTGGCAGATCAGCGCGCGACACAAGGTCAACGGCTTCTGGGATGCACAGCAGCTATGCCGCACCTGCACCGGGGCCACGCCCGGCCTTGCCGAGCCGCAACGGATATCGCCCGAGGCCGTGGGCGTGCTGGGGCGCCCGCTGCGTGTCGCGCAGGTGGCGTGGTCGTCTCCGCTGACGGCTCGACTCCTGGTCGATGCAGCTTTCGGCGCCACGTCGTTTGGCGTCGGCAACTTCGAAAGGGAGCCGAATCCCACAAGGGGGCTGATCCGCGTCGCCGAACAGTGCACGAGTGGCTGCCCCGCCAACGGCAACATTCCTGGACTGGTCTATCGATCGCAGGACTTCAGCGTCGCTCAGACCGGCTCGTATTTGTGGAAGGGGGCGCTGACGTACGTGACCGGCGCCCACAGCCTGAAGGTCGGATATCAACAGACCTTCATGACCGACGACCGCACGTGGATGACCAACGACCAGAACCTGACCTACCGGTTCAACAACGGCGTGCCGAATCAATTGACGCAGTCGATATTCGCCGTGGGTGAACAACGTGCGGGTAGCATGGCAGGGCCTGTTCGTTCAGGATCAGTGGACGCGCAATCGGCTGACGCTGCAGGGCGCGGCACGATTCGATCGGGCATGGAGCTGGTTTCCAGCGCAGCAGGAAGGACCATCACGATTTCTTCCGACGCCGATCGTCATTCCCGAAACACGCGGCGTCGACAGCTACAAGGATGTGACGCTGCGCATGGGCGTGGCGTACGACCTGACCGGATCGGGTAAGACCGCCTTGAAAATGACGTTCGGCAAGTACCTCGAGGGCGCCGGCGCGTCCGGCACGTATGCCAACGCCAACCCCACGCTCCGGCTGCCGCAGACGACGCCGCCATTTGGCACTGCCGGCGTGACTCGCGCCTGGACCGACACGAATCGCAACTTCGTACCCGACTGCGACCTGACGAACGCCGCGGCGCAGGATTTTCGCGCCGTCGGCGGCGATTCGTGCGGCGTGCTCTCGAATACCAGTTTTGGTACGAACGTCCTGACGAACACGTTCGCGCCGCGATTGCTCGACGGCTGGGGCATCCGGCCGTCCGACTGGCATCTCGGCCTGTCACTCGAGCAGCAGCTCGGTTCGCGATCGTCGCTGGCCGTCACTTACACCCGCCGCTCGTTCGACGGGTTTTCGGTCGTGGACAACCGTGCCCTGCAACCATCCGATCTGACGCCGTTCAGCATCATGGCGCCAGTCGATCCCCGACTGCCCGATGGCGGCGGCTATGTCATCTCCGGCTTGTACGATGTCGTGCCGGAGAAGTCGGGCGTGGTCGACAACCTGGTTGCCGATTCGACCCCTTACGGCAAGTGGTATCAATACTTCAACGGCGTCGACCTCACGGTCCGGGTTCGTTCGGTCAAGGGATTGACCGTCGCCGGCGGGACCAGCACAGGTCAGACCGTGGCCGACAACTGCGCCGTCCGGGGACATCTCCCCGAGCTGGCGACGACGACGACCGGCACGAGCGCATTCGGCGCCGGCCTCGCCGGCTCCGCCGTGACACCGGTGAGCCCCTACTGCCACGTGGCGTTCGGTGTGCTCACGCAGCTGCGCGGGTTCTCTTCGTACGACGTCCCCAGAATCGACATGCAGCTGGCGGTGGCGTTTCAGACCAAGCCGGGCCCCATCCTGACGGCGAACTACGCGGTTCCGAACAGCGCTGTCGTGCCGTCGCTCGGAAGGAACCTCTCGGGCGATGCCGCCAACGTCACCGTCAACCTCGTCGCACCCGGAACGATGTACGGGGATCGGATCAATCAGCTCGATTTCCGCGTCGCCAAAACGCTGCGGTTTCGACGAGTGCGGATGCTCCTTGCGATCGACACCTACAACGCACTGAACTCGAGCGCGGTGCTGTCACCCAATCCGGCGTTCGTGCCGGGCGGCACGTGGCTGCAGCCGATGGCGATCATGACACCGCGGCTCGTCAAGATCACGAGCGAGGTCAATTTCTGAGCGGCATCAGAGGACGGCGCCTGCGACTCGCGGGGACGCTGTGGCTTCCCCTGCTCCTGTTCGCGTCCGGTGAGATCGTCGCTGCGCAGGCGCAAGCACAGAAGCGGGTGCTCGTGATGTATTCGACTCGGCGCGATGCGCAGATCGTGAACATTGGGGAGCGCGACCTGCCAGCGACTCCTCGAGGCAGTTCCCGGCCGACTGGACTACTACTCGGAATACCTCGACTTGCCGAGATTTTCGGACGCCGTCGACCTGCAGGCCTTTCGTGACTTTCTCCTCTTGAAATACAGGGATATGCACTTCGACGCGGTCATTGCTGTCGACGCCGCTGCGCTCGAACTGGTGACCGATCTCCGCGGTCAGTTGTTCTCCGGCACACCGATTGTCTTCTTCGCGTCCGGTCCAGTGACTGGCCCCATCGAAAACGCGACCGGCCTGGTCGCTAGCCTGACCTTTACGGACACGCTCGCCGTGATCCACGACCTGCAGCCACAGGTTCGCCAGATTTTTGTCGTCACCGGCGCCGCGCCGGGCGACGTCGAGTACGAACGCCTGGCGCGGGAACAATTTCGGCCGTTCGAGACCCGGTTCGCGATTCGCTACCTCGCTGGCCTCCCATCTGCCGAACTAGAGGCCCGGCTTTCCAGCCTGCCGGCCGACTCCGCCATCTATTACTTGCTCGTCAGCCGCGACGGTAGCGGCCAGAACGTTCATCCACTCAACTATCTGTCGCATCTGACCGCGATCGCCAACGCGCCGGTCTATTGCTGGGTCGACTCGGCGATCGATCACGGCATCGTTGGGGGAAGTCTGAAGGATCAGACCGAACAGCTCAACGTCCTCGGCACGCTCGCCCTTCGGGTGTTGTCAGGCGAATCGGCGGCCAGCATCCCGGTCTCATCACCAAATCTGAACGTCAGGGAGGTCGACTGGCGACAACTGCGCCGTTGGCACATCAGCGAGTCCCGAGTGCCGCGCGGGACACGGGTCCTCTTCAAGCAACCTTCGGTGTGGGACCGTTACCGGTTGTACATCCTCGGCATCGTCGCAGTGGTGATTACGCAAACCCTCCTCATCGCCGGGTTGCTGCTGCAGCGACAGATGCGACGGCAGGCCGAGGCGCAGGTGCGTGGCAACGAACAGGAGTTGCACGGCAGCTATCTTCGCATCCGCGATCTGGCCGCGCGATTGCTCCACGCGCAGGACACCGAACGTTCGCGCGTCGCCCGCGAACTGCACGACGATATCAGCCAGCAGGTGGCCTTGCTGTCGATGAATCTCGAGATCCTGCTCGACAAAGTGCCGCCGGACATGGAATCGCTTGTCGGCGACACGCTGAACCAGGCACAGGACATTACCAGAAACGTGCACGACCTCTCGCATCGTCTGCATCCGACGAGGCTGCGGCTGACCGGCCTGGTCGCCGCGCTCGAGACTCTCCAGCGCGAGCTCTCCCGCTCCGGCCCGCAGATCGTGTTCACCCACCGGAGTGTGCCGGAACATCTGCCCTCCGATCTGACGCTGTCTCTATTCCGCGTCGTGCAGGAAGCGCTGCAGAACGCCATCAAATACAGCCGGGCCAGGACCGTGATCGTCGATCTGCACGGCGAATCTGAGGCCCTCGTCCTTACCATTTCGGACGATGGCGTCGGGTTCAACGTGGACGCGGCGGTCGGGGGGCTGGGACTCATCAGCATGAACGAACGGATCGAGGCCGTCGGAGGCACCTTCGCCATCCGGTCCAGGCACGGCCGAGGCACGCGCGTCGCGATCAGAGTGCCGCTTGTGGTCCAGCCCGCAACGGAGTCGAATCCAGCCAAGCAGGCCGGATAAGTCAGAAGACATTTGCCGATTCTGCATTGCCGCCGGCGCTGCCGGCTGGGTAATGTGGCGATCGCGAGGAGTGGCCCCGACAATACCGAATATTGTCAGCCTCATCGGACTGGATGGAGTGGCTGAATGAACCGACCGCGCGTCCTGCTCGCCGACGACCACGCGCTCCTTCTCGGCGCGTTCGAAAAGCTGCTGGCGGAAGAGTGCGACATCGTTGGTCAGGTGTCGGACGGGCGGGCGCTCGTCGCCGCCGCCCAGGAACTCAGGCCTGACATCATCGTCCTGGACATCACGATGCCGTTTCTGAACGGGATCGAAGCCGCGCGCCAAATCAAACACGCACTGCCGCGCATCAAGCTGGTGTTCGTGACCATGAATGAAGACACTGGCCTTGCCGCCGAGGCGTTCCGGGCGGGCGCGTCGGCCTACCTGCTCAAACAGTCGGCGACATCGGAGCTCCTCACCGCGATTCGGGAGGCGATGGCGGGGAACTCGTATGTGACGCCGCTCATCACCGAAGGCCTGGTCGGCTCGCTGATGTACAGCGACGAGAGCGCCGTCAACCATGAGCTCACGCCGCGGCAGCGGGAGGTTCTGCAACTGCTGGCCGAGGGCCGCTCGATGAAGGAAGCGGCTGCTCTCCTCAATCTGACGCCACGGACGGTGGCGTTCCACAAATATCGAATCATGCAGCAGCTCAAGGTCAAGTCGAACGCAGAACTCGTCCAGTACGCGGTCAGGCACCACGTGGTGTGACCGGGCCTGAGTCGCTGCCGGCGCAGACCGCGAGCGCCTGCGTCGGACGACCGGGCGGCGCGGCGCTCCCGCGACTAGTGGCGCGTGGCGACGCGCAAGGCCGACGACCCGCCCAGGCCCTGACGGTCCGGAACGGCAGCGAGCTCCCGGTCCTCGGCCACGCCGTAGAGCGACGCAATCGCGAGATCGAGCCGGCGGCGTTCCGCTTCGAGCGCTGCGCACCGGCGAGCCGGGAGCGTCGACGCCAGATTGTCGAGCATCGCCCGCAGGCGGCGCGCGATCTGCACGTTGCCGGCACCGCAGGCCCGAATCTCGGTGCACGCGACGGCAACGAAGTCCTCCCAGTTCGGTGTCCGGAGGATGACCCGCCACGTGCCCTCCCGGTCGACGATCGCATCGGTACGCAGCCGCCGTACGCCGACGATACGCAGGAGACGATGCAGCTGGTCGAGGGCCAGTACGCCGGTCGTCGGGTCGTTGATCGCCGGGGAGAGCGCCTTGAGAGCGATGTCCGTGATGATGCGGAAAGCGAACAGCGGATCCTGCTCCAGAGTCCGCTCGGGACCGAAGGCGACACTCGACTGCAACCGGTGGTTCGCGATCGGAACAGCGTCACCATAGAGCTCGAACAGCGGTTCGCCGGTGCACACGAAATCCCCGACCTGAGGTATGAACTCGATGACGCCGCCGGCGCGCCGGGCCTCAGCGACCAGGGTGTCGAGATCGACGGCAAGGACGATGGCCGACGCGCCGCGATGCAGGACGACACGCCGTCGCCCGGCCTCAACGGCAAGTGGCATCTCGACTTCTGATGCGGCGTTCGCCGGCTCGGGATAGACAGCCGCGATCACGCTCGCGCCCTCGTCGCCGACTTTGGCGAGAATGCTGACCGGCCGCAGCAGGCGTGCCGCATAGTCGATCAGAAAGAGGAACATCGCCATGCACGCGATCGCCAGCAGGGCGGTGATGAGCGAGACGATCTCGTACACCGTCTTGTCGAGGCGGTTGAGCGCCATCACCGCGAACACGAGCGTGAAGACGAACAGCCCGACGCTGTAACGAACGACGTTGTCCCGCAGCAGCGTCGTCGCGATGATGCGTGGCGTGAGCTGGCCGCCCGCCACCTGGATGGCGACGAGCAGCGAGCCGAACGTGAAGACGATGAATGACAGCGTCAGCGTGATCGTGGTCTGGTACAGTGCCTGAGCCCCGGACACACCCAGTCCTGACAGCCGCCATCCGAGCCACGCGTCGAGGACACGCAGCAACGGAGCCAGGATCAGCACCAGCACGATCGAGAGAAACGGAATAATCCACAGCGCCGAGCGGAGATAGCTCGTGGCGCGGAAGATGTTGTTCCACACCAGCGCCTGCTCGATCCGTCGAGAGGCGCGGTGCAGAAAGCCATCGAGCTTCTCCGCGGCGACGTCGAGCGGTGGGTTCGGCGGAGCGACGCCGCCGCTCGGCATCTCGTTCATGGCACGACTCGCGGCTCCTCACCTCCGGCCGGGCGGAATGCGCCGCCCGCCGGACGGATGAGCGGAGTCTCGCCGCCACCGGGAGGAGGCCTGCAGCTGGCGAGCGTTCGTCACGAGCTCGATTCGGGCGTCAGAACCGGACGCCGAAGGTCGTCTGCAGGAACTGGCCGTTGGCCTTGCGGGGATCGGCCGAAACACCCGCAATCGGCTGACTCGGCTGGTTCACTTGCACTTCAGGCCCCCACACGTAGTGGTACCGGAGTTCCGCATAGGCGACGCCGAATTTCACGCCGGCACCGAACGACATCCCGAAGTCGGTGGAACTGCGGTCACCGATGACATTGGTCGTTTCGACCCATCCTCCCGGGTAGCAGACATACCACCACGGATCGCAGTAGCCCGGCACCCAGCCCACCCCTGGGGTGGTCAGGCTAATCTTGCGATAGTAGACGCCCATCCCAACGAGGCCGTACGGCCTGACCCCGCCATTCGGCCTCTGTACGATGGCGCTGACGGTTCCGTACTGCATGTTCATGTCACCGAACAAGTCGGTCGGCACCGTCGGCTCGCCCGGGTTGCCCGCGATCGGAATCGAGAACTGCTTGTCGCCGAAACCGTTGAAGCTGTACATCCCCTCGATGCCAAAGACCGGGGTCACGTTCCCCTGAAGGGCGATGTTGAAGTTGTACCCGCCGCCCAGGCGATCGCTCACTTCTGCATTCGGCTGGGTGTAGCCGGCACCGAGCGAGAAGTTCATCTTCTTATCCTGAGCTGAGGCCACAGCGGGGATGATTGCCAGTAGCACCGCCACGATTGTTCCGATCCGTTTGTTCGGCATTGGACGTTTGTTCGACATTGGACGCATCCTTTCGCTGACCGTTAGAGCATCGGTTATGCCAGGAGCAACGGACGTGGCAACGCCTGTGACTCCGAGGTGGTCCCGCTTGTTTCACGCCGTCGTTGGCCCGGGGTTTCGGAGCGCCTCCGAAATATCGGAGGCGACGCGGCCACGGACACACTACGGCGTGGTGCCAGAGACCCGTTTCGTCAACGGGTTTGACTCGATCGGCAGCACGGGCAGAATGCCGTGCTCAACGCCGTTCGTGACGGCCCAACACACAAGAGATCCACCGCAGCCCAGCCGGCACGCGGGTTGCTCCGATTGACGCAGTCGTACTCTGCGCGATGGAGGAATCCAGGATGATGTCGCCTTACTGGTTCCGGCGAACGTATGGGATCGCTGGTGGCGTGTTCGTTGGCGTGCTGGCGTTGAAAGTTTTCCTCGCTCAGCAGCGTTTGCAGCGCGTGGGCGGCTCTCACGCTGGCCATGACCTGAACCGCCGGGAGTCTGCGTCAAAGGTGGACGGATTGGGCGTGTCGGGCCCGCGGCAAGCGCGCCTGGTTCGAGGGACTCACGATCGGCGCCCCGCGTCAGATTCCTGGACGTCGGCCAGTGTCCCGCACTCCTCGAACGCGGTTCGTCCCGAACGCGGCCGACGAAGTGTCAGGCACTGACGGTCGTGGTCAAAACGCCAGGACCGTCTGCACCATCGGCACCCAGCCCTTCATCCCTGCGGTATACGGAGTGAAGGCCCCGCTATAAGGGGCTTTGTCGACCCGGAAGATCTCGGTGTTGAGCCAGAGTCGCTCGGTCGGCAGGTAGTGCCACTTGACCCCGGCGCCATACTCGTACGAGTCGCCGAACTCCCCCCGCACCCACGATCCACGGCCATACAGCATCCACTTTTTCGGGTCGACGAAATAACTCGCCGAGAGTTCGGCGCCGTGGTCCAAGGTCGATGCGAGCGGAAGCGGTCCGTCGGCTTCGAAATCATTGAGCCAGCGCACGAAGTATTGCGCGTTGACCGCAAGGCCGCTCCATTTGATGCCGCCGTCGGCGGCCCACATCCTGTACGTCGCCTGGTCGACCGTGACCCCCGGCGCAAGCGCTCCGGTCGAGAAAAACAGCACGCCGTCGGAATTGTAAATTGACGTGTTCTCGGGACTTGATTGATCGAGATTTGAAAAGCGGTCTTCGCGGGATCGTGTGAACGCCGTGCCGATTCGGACGCGCACTTTGTCCGAGGCAAAATAGTCATCGTACATGTTGCGTGATTTGCCGGGTACCCCGTAGGGTCCCAGCGGTTCCCACCAGACGCTGCCGGAAAGCACCAGATGCGTATCGATCTTGTTGGCCGAGATGCTCAGCGTATTGAGACCGTTGCCGACAAAGGCCAGATAGTTCAACCCCTTCGTCGGGTTCTCCGCTCGCCCAGGCTCCCTGGGTGAACCCGGGGCGGAAGAAGTTGTCGGCCATGCTCCGATCGGTCGCGGTAAAAAACGGGAACGTGTTCACCAGCGATCGACTGCCTGGAACGCCGGTGTAGCCTCCAGTGATCACCAGGGCCTTGCTGAAGGCCCAGCCAATGTTGCTGGCGACAACGATCGATGACGCCCCGGCGGATGTCCAGACGGTGAAGCTGTATCGCGCCCTCTGGTCGAAGATGTAGCCGCCGAGGATGAACATTGCGCGATTGACCGTGATGTCGTTGCGCTTATGAACGTCGCGCTCAACGCCCAGATGGTCGGTGAAGGTGTCGTCGCTATCCTGGGTGTTGAGATAGCGGATCTGGGTATTGATGTTGAACTTCAGCAGGAATGGCACCGACGCGTCTGCGGGAGTTTCCCAGATGACCATGCCATCTCGATAGCGATCAGGGGGTTTCGGTGCTGGCGTAACCGCTACCGTGGTTTGTGTTGGACCTGTCGCCGGTGGCGCGTCCTTCGAGTTCGGGTCCTGAGTAGCGACCTCAGTCGTTGCCCCGCCTGGTTCGGGTTCCGACGCGCGACCGTGCTGTCTGGCGGGGCTGCAGGAGACTGTCCGAAGGCGGAAGCCGCGACGAACATCATTGACGTCAACGTCAATCGCAACCCAAGCCCTGATGAATCCGCGGCGTCTCGACACGTGAAATTCCTCCCGAAGCGATCCCGAATGATTGGAGCAGAGGGGTTGCGACGCCAGGCCGGAGACATTTCCCCATACCGTGGCGAGCCATCGCCGGGAGCAAAAGAGACTCCCCGCCGAACCAACCCCAGCCGGTTCGGGCGAGGAGCCCCTCCGATCAGCAGAGCACGACGGATTGGGCGAGCCCAGCCTCGCTTGTTTCCTTGTACTTGCTGTTCATCTCTTTGGCGGTTTGGGCCAGAGCAATCACGGTCTCGTCGAAGTTGACGCGGTGCCTGGACGCGATCTCGTTGCTGGCAATCGCGTAGGCGGTCCACGCCTTGACGGCACCGAAGGCGCAGCGCTCGATGCACGGAACCTGCACGTAGCCGGCGACCGGGTCACAGGTCATGCCCAGGTGATGCTCGAGCGCCGATTCGGCGGCATTCTCGACCACCAGCGACGGTGCGTCGTACGCAGTCGCGGTCAAGGCCGCGGCCATCGACGACGCCACGCCGATCTCGGCCTGGCAGCCACCCTCGGCCGCAGACAGCGTCGCATGGTGCTTGCACAGGTAACCGACCGCCGCGGCCGCGAGCATGCCCTCGCGGACCTTCTGCCGATCGACCTTCCGGACTTCCATGAGCGCATAGACCAGCGCCGGCATGACGCCGGCGGAGCCGCCGGTCGGAGCCGTGATCACAAGGTGGCCGCGTCCGTTTTCTTCCGATGCCGCTATGGCAAATGCCGACAGCACGCCGATACCGCGGTCGGCTTGAAACTTATCGTCCATGGCGCGCTTGTAGACGGTTGCGGCCTTGCTGTGCAGCTTGATCGGCCCTGGCAGCACGTCATCTTCCGACATCGACAGCCCGGATTTCACGGTGGCGACCATGGCGTTGATGATCTTGTCGACGAATGCATTGACCTCCGCTTCGGACCTGCCGGCGATCGACATCTCGTTGGCCATCATGATCTTGGCGATCGTCGTCTTGTTGTCGTCGGCGTAGGTCCTCAGCTCCTTCATGGTTCTGAACGGGTACTTCGGCGGGTTCTTCTTCGGCGGCGTATACCCTTTCCACTCGATGAATCCGCCGCCCACGGAGTAGTACTCCTGCTCGAGCAAGACATCGTTGCCGGCGAGGAGCTTGACCGTCATCGTGTTCGGGTGTTTGAAGTCCCCCTTGGTCGCATCGTAGACGACGTCCTTGAGGCTCACGTCGATCGTCTTGTCACCGAGCTTCACCGGGAACACCTGGTTGGGGTTGTCGCGCAGGCCGTCGAGGAATTTCGGGTCGACGGTTGCCGGTTCCTTTCCGACCAGTCCGGCGAGCGCCGCGCGCTCGGTGCCGTGTCCCTTGCCGGTCGCGCTGAGGCTTCCGAACAAGTTCACCTGGAGCTTCGTCGCTTTCGCCAGCTGATCGGCCGGCAGCTTGGTGGCTCGCTGGTAGAAATCGTAGGTAATGCGCATCGGACCAATCGTGTGCGAGCTGGAGGGGCCGGGCCCCACTTTGTAGAACTCGTCCACGGTCGTCAAGACCGGTCCGGCCCCCTTCTTCACGACATCCAGGTCCGGGGAGAGCGCCGGTGCCGACGCTGCGCCCTGCGGTGGCGTCGACCCTGCGGTCTGGGCCGGCGGCACGGTTGCGGCAGCCTTCGCACTCTTATCTGTGTCCGACACAGAGCAACCCGTCATCACGGCGGCCGCTCCGCCGACCGCGCTCCGGATCAGGAAACTACGGCGATCCACGCCGGCCGGAGCCTGGGGTGATAGCAATCCACGTAAATCCGCCAACGGATCCTGCGGAGAGGTTTCATCGCGCTTCTCTCGGGCGCGGAGTGTGTCAGTAGATTTGTCATCGTCTTTCTTTAACATGATGCAACTGTCCTCTCATTAAGTTCAGCGGCTCGGTGCCGGGTGAAGAGACTCGCTACGAACGCGTCCGGTTATCGCAGGCTCCTCGGACCCTTCGAAAGCCGCCTTGTAGACGGAACCCGCCAGTGCGGCGCCGATCACGGGGGCGAGCCAGAACAACCAGAGCTGCGCCAGCGCCCAGCCGCCAACGAACACGGCACTGGCCGTGCTCCGCGCCGGATTGACCGAGGTGTTCGTCACCGGGATGCTGATCAAATGGATCAGCGTGAGCGCGAGGCCGATAGCGAGACCGGCGAACCCTACTGGAGCACGCTTGTGTGTGGTGCCGAGAATCACGATCAGGAACATGAACGTCATCACCACTTCGCACACAAGCCCCGCGACAAGCGAATATTCCCCAGGTGAGTGAGCGCCGTAGCCATTGGCGGCAAACCCGGCGGCGAGGCTGAAATCCGCGCGGCCGCTCGCGATCAGGTACAACACCCCTGCCCCGACGATGCCACCGAGGACCTGCGCAACGATGTAAGGCAACAGCAGGGCGGAAGGAAAACGGCCTCCTGCCCACAGGCCGACAGAAACAGCGGGATTGAAGTGACCGCCGGAAATCGGGCCGAGCGCGTACGCCCCGCTGAGAACCGTCAGACCAAACGCCAGTGACACGCCGAGCAAGCCGATCCCGACGTTGGGAAAGGCGGCGGCGAGGACGGCACTGCCGCATCCTCCGAGAACGAGCCAGAACGTGCCGAGAAACTCTGCCGAGAGCTTGGAGAACACGGCTCACCCCTTTGCTGCTGCCTGAAAGCGAACGACCTGCTCGCTGCGACGGTTAGTGGACCGCGATTGCTCCCGGGGCGATCACGTCGGACCGCCCCAGGCGCGCACCCGCCCCCTACTTGCGTTCGACTGACACCAGCGTCGCTTCGGTCCAGACGATGTCGACCTTGTCGCCGACCTTCACCTTGGCGAGCGCCTCCGTGTCCTGCACTTTCGACGAGTACTTCCAGCCGTTCGGACCGGTGAAGGTGATCGATGGCGCATCCGGGTCGATGGCCGTGATCGTCGCCGTGATCGTCACCTGCTTGGCTCTGGTGCCACCAGGCAGTTCCTGTTCGGAACCAGTCGTGCCGGCGGTGCCGCTCACCACGTCCGACTCGCCGGGACGCTTCACCCGGACGACGACGTTCTCGTAATACTTAACGTTCACGGTGTCGCCGACCTTGAGCTCCGACAACCGCGTGATATCGGGCCCGGCGACGGTCGTGAGGTAGCTTCCGTCCTCTTTCTTGAGAGTGACCGTGCGAGTGGAGGCGTCAATCGCCTCCACGGTCGCCGCGTCCGTTCTCATCTCTGTTTTGACCGTCTTGCTCTGTGCCTGCGCCATGTGGGCACTCGACACCAGAGCGATCACCGCCAAGATCCGTGCTGCGAGCCTTGTCATATCTCCTCCTGATTGCACCCTGACGTGGTTTGCTCCGGCGGGTACACGCGACGGGCTGCAGACCGCGTGCCGCACGCGACGACAACGAGCCAATGCCGTGGATGTTGCGGTTTCGCCACACGCGTCCGATTCCCGCGTGCACCGCCGGCCGTGCCTGCCCCCAGCGGGACGGAGGCCACCCGTAATACCGTGGGCGCCAGGTCTGGTCCGAAGGGCTTTGCCCATCGGACTTCCCTGCTCGATCGCCCGGCAGGCCCCGCGCGCCGCGCCGCTCGCCAGACTCACTCGGCCCCGCCCGTTCGCACGGTGTGGGAGCTACCTTGCAGTTCGGCTGCTTTGGGCGTGATCTTGGTGATCTTGTTGCCCTGTATCCCGAGGCCCGCCATCAGCCCCTTCTGTCCGAAGACGAAGGCATAGATATCGTCCTTGAGCGTGGTGGTCGTGGTCGTCTTCGCCATGCCCTCGTCCACCATGACGACGCTCGGGCCGACGCCGACCTCAAAACCATTCTTGTTGTCCAGTTGCTCGATCGCTTTGGCGTTCATGAAGATCATCGCGTAGCCGTACTTCTGGCCGCCCGCCTGCAGGCCGAACGAAGCGCCAGTCGTCTTGTAATAAGCAATCGCGGCCCCATCCTTCAGGAGTGCGCCTTCGCCATACTGCCCGCCGACGCCGAGGCCGGCCTTCGTCACCTGAGGGAACACCAGGATGGCATGCGCCTTCGGTCCGAGTTCCTTCGCCAGCGGCGCGCTCGCGTACAGCTGCTTCAGGGCGGTCTGCGCCTCCTGTGTGAGCTCGGCGGCGTCCGTCTTGCCCTTGTCCTGGGCCACGACGGGGTGTGCCGCACAAATGAGTGCGGCGCCGGCGAGAACGCCGGCCAGATACTTCGTAGTCATGTCACGCTCCTTGGGATCCATCGATCGAAGGATTCATGGATCGCAGCGGAACTCGAGGCGCCCCGCCTCGAGCTGGAGTTTCCGCGCGGGCCGCGCCCCACGACGAGGCGCGGCCCGGCGGCGAATGAGAGCTGTTAGGGTGTCGCGCGGCGACGTGCGACGCTGAGGCCCAGCCCGGCGAGAAGAGAGGCGAGGCCCGCCAGCCCCAGCATCGGCAGCGGGCTCGCCGTCTTCGGCAGCGTCTTCGGCGCAGAACCGGAAGTTGCCGCCGACCCGGACGGTGCCGCCCCTGCTGTCGACGCTGCCGACGGTGCCGGCGAGGCAGCCGCCGCAGGCGCACCGGCCCCGGCCCCGGCACCGCTCTTTGCGAGCGTCGCCTGGACTTCCCTCTGCGTCATGACACGCGGTGGCTTCGAGGTGATGATTGTCGCCGACAGCTGATCGTTGTCGCGGAAGTCAGTGATCTCCGCCGGCTTGCCATCCCGGATGATCTTGACGCCGCGTTTGTCGATGTCACTCTGCGTGAACTGTTTCACCTCTCCGTCGGGGAGGCGAACGATGATGCTCTGCCCAAGAGCACGTATCACCGTCCCGTTTTTCACCTCGGTCACGGTGACCGGGGTCGTGGTGGTTTTCGTGGTGATCGTCGCCGTGCCTGCCATTCCAGGCTTCAGTTCGTGCACCGACAGCTGCTTCCCATCGACGGTGAACCGGAAGTCTTCGGGCACGGTCATCGCCTTCGTGCCTTCAGGCAGCTTGACAACGAGGTCGTTGCCGTCCACCGAGATGACCTGAAACTTCTTGGTCTCTGTCGTCGTTGACGTCTGCGCCACAGTGACAGCAGCCGTCAGCCACACGAGAACACCACACATCGTCAGCCGAACAATCGCACGAGTCATAAAGCCTCCTCTTCGTCCCGGTTTCCGAATTGCCCGCGTTTCAGGTCCTTGTTCCCTTGATTGCTGCGTAGAGCACAGTGCCGCTATTGATCAGCGGAGCGCCGGACACCGGACCCTTGCGCCACGGCCGCGATGACCGGCGCTCGGGTGTCGGCACGGACGGCGCGGACGATGTAGCGCTGCGGCGCCGGGCCGACGTAGTAGAACGGGTAGCACGTGACCAGCGTCAGTGAGCGCGCCGTCGTCGGGTCGAGCACGGATACGTCGTCGGTCTCGACCACCCAGGCCCGTTCGACTCGATAGGCCTCCTTCCCTCGGAGCGTTTCCAGCTCGATGGTGTCCCCGGGGCTGATGTCTTTCAGGCCCCGAAAGAATCCGTCGCGATGCCCGGCCAGCCCGGAGTTGCCCTCCGTGCCTGGCAGGGCGGTGTCATCGATGTGACCCACGCCACGATTGAGCGTCGACGTCGTCGGTTCCCCGCAGCACCGGCACCTCGAGGCGAAGCTTCGGGATGCGCAGGACGGCGAGCGGTGTCGGTGCGGGTTCGCTCAGTGTCCGCCGCCAGGCGGTTATGCGTTCCGGGTCCCACAGGCTCAGGTCCGGTGCTGCGGGCGGCTGGACTGCGGCCGCCTGCAGGAGCGCAAACCGCTCGAGATCGTGTCGAGCGCCCGCCGCACCGTCGATGTACTCCGCGCCGCAGGTCACCAGGCACGCAAGCCCAAACGCCCAGACAATCCGCTCCGCGACCACAGCGGCACCTCGCCGCCGCATCCGATCGATGGCCTCACCCGGCTGCACTCGCGAAGACCTCCCCGGAGAACACCTGTCGCGGTGAGCGATCTCGGGCCACGACGGCATCACCCCAAGGGAGCACGTCGTGTGCCACAGCTGTCCGGCCGGGAATCATGTGTGTTTTCGCGTGCGTGACTTCGGGAAGACATCAGACCTCCGGCACGGCGGAGACGCCTCCGAAATCCCGTGCGTGCCGATCGGCCAAGGGACCGCGACTCAGTGCCGCCGTTGTTGATGTGATCCTCGCGCCTGCCTCGTGTCGTGGAATGACAATTGCGCATCGCTCCAGGACCGCATGCTAGTAACAGTACCGTACAGGTCGATCAGGTCGTCTCGAGGGGCTGATGCGCCTGGCCATATGTCTCGCCCTGTCGACGCTGGTGGCATGCGCCGCGATGGGTAAGAAACCGTCGCGACCGGACCTGAAGCCGTGGCCGGAGATCCGGCCCGACTTCCGGGTGGAAACCCTGCGGATGCGCATGCACGAGTACTCGATCACGTTCGCCGCGGACGTCGATCTGGCTGCCGCCGCGATCGAGCGACAAGCCACCGATCCCACCGTCCGGCGCAACGCCGTGTTGTGGCGGGTCCGTGGCATACCGGAGATGCGAAAAGCGTGCTTTCGGCTGGCGCCGATCGGTGCCCTCGTCGACGCGTGGATCTTCGCGCGCCAGATGAATCAGCTCTTTGGCGACGGCGCCGGGGCGGGCGCCTTCGGTGCATTTCAACCCGACGCCGTCGAGGTCTCGGGTCGGCTGGTCGCAGCAGATGCGGGCGATTGCTGGTTCGATCGCGGTGTCTCCCGAGGCCGCGGTCGCGTTCGAGCGCAAATTCATCGACCCATGGGTCGCCGAACACCCTCTCCGCGACCTCACATTCGTCCGCGACTCTCCGATGGGCCAGTTCGCCGACCAGTCTCCGGCGGGCGGTGACATGTTCGAGTCCGTCGGCACTATCGAGGAACTGGCGGTAAGCCTGTCCCAGCAGGCTCGCATCTATCTCGCCGATCTGCCACGACAGGTCCGGGGAGAAGTCGACCTGATGCGCTTCGACATGCTGTCGCCCGAGAGTGTGACGTCGATGCAGGGTGACTTGCACGTGAGCGCCACCGCAGCGGACCGCATCGCTGTCGAGCACCGAAGGCCTCTCCGCTCTCGTCCCGAGCGAGCGACAGATCGTGCTCGATGAATTGAGCCGGCAACGCGGAATGGTCATGGACGCAGTCAGGGTCGAACGGGAAGGGGCCGTCGAGGCGATGACTCTGGCGTTTGCTGCGGAACGCGGCGAATTGCTGCGCAATCTCGAGTCCCAGCGGCTGTCCACGCTCGAGTGGGCAACGGCCGAGCGTCGGGAGGCGACGGCGGACGTGCGCCGCGAGTTGGCCGGCTCGCTGGAAGCGGTGCGTGGTGAGCGTGCCGTCCTCGTCGACGACCTGCGCCACATCGTCGATGTGGTCTTGCTGCGCCTGGCCATATTCCTCGTCGCAGGAGTGGTACTCGCGCCTGTCGTCGCGCACGCGTACGCTCGCGTCTGGCCGCGGCGGCGGGGTTGACCCGCTGACGTTTCGCCCGAGATCCTTCATGCCGGAGGTCCTCCGGAATATCGGAGATGCGGTAAGTACAACTCCGGAGGAGGGCGAGCACGGTCTCTTCGCTGTCAACGACTTATCCGCAAGTCGACGGTCTCCACGTGCGTGGCACCTGCCGTGCTGTCAACCCGTCAATGAGCTTGCGGATCGTTCTGGACGTCGCAGCACGCCACGCGGCAACGCCTGCTGGTGCTCGACTCGCGGCGACGACTCTCCTCTTTCTTGCTGCCCTTGTCGCCGCGCCGGCGAGTGCGCAGGACGCGCCCGACAACGCACCGAGCAACCAGAACGCCGCCGCTCCGGCGGGTGTGGCCGCGACGGTCACCTGCGCGTCGATTGGTGGACAACGTTCGAGTTGCGACGCCGACACATCGAGGGGCGTCGTGCTGCTGCGATCGACAGGCCGGGCGCCATGCCTGCTCGGAAAGACCTGGGGCTACGACCAGACGAGCGTCTGGGTGGCGGACGGCTGCAGCGCTGACTTCGCGACCGGGCCGGCCGCGGAACCGGCCACGAAGAAGCCACGGCCCCTGTCGCACATTCCGAACGTCGGCTTTCTGCTCTTCGACGGCGACCAGGGTCAGATCTATTTTCGCCTCTTCACCTACGGGCGGTATCTGAATCAGCGGAATCTGGACGACTCCTACGTCGACGCCTTCGGCAACAGCAAGACGGTTCAGCGTCGCCAGGACATCCAGCTGCAGAAGTTCTTCGCGCCGTTCTCCGGATGGTTCCTCACGCCGAAGATGCGCTACTACCTCTACGTCTGGTCTTCGAACGCCTCGCAGGGGGATCCCGCGCAGGTCGTGGGCGGCGGCAACGTGAGTTGGACCTTCAACCGCTTCGTGAGCGTAGGGGTCGGCATCACGTCGCTGCCCACCGTCCGCAGCACTGAGGGCCAGTTCCCGTACTGGCTCGGCGTCGACGACCGACTTATCGCCGACGAGTTCTTTCGCGGGTCTGTACACCTCCGGCGTCTGGCTCAAAGGCGAGCTCAATACCAAGGTCAAGTACCAGGCGATGTTCGCGAACAACCTGAGCACGCTTGGGGTCAACGCGGCGCAGCTCGACAACAAGATGGATACGCAGTCCTTCTCGGTCGTATGGCTGCCGACGACCGGCGAGTTCGGTCTCTGGAACACATTCGGCGATTACGACGATCACCAGAAGATGGCGACGCGACTCGGCGTGCACTACAGCCACAGCCTCGAGGAGAAGCAAAGCCAGCCGGGAACCGAGGGCATCGAGAACAGCCAGATCCGGCTGACCGACGGCAGCGTCATCTTCACGCCCGAGCTCTTTGGCCCCGGCATCACCGTCAACGAGGTGGACTACCGGATGTCGAGCGTCGATGCGGGGGTCAAGTACAAGGGCCTGTCGCTCGAGGGCGAGTACTACTGGCGCTGGTTGAGCAATTTCACCGGTGTGAACACGGGCGGCATTGCCAACATCAACGATCACGGCTATCAGCTGCAGACGTCGGCAATGGTGGTGCCCAAGGCGCTGCAGCTGTACGCCGGCGCTTCGCAGGTATTCGGCCGCTACGGCAACCAGTGGGAAGTTCGTGGCGGAGAGAACTGGTACCTGATGAAAGAGCGCGGGATTCGCCTCAACGGCGAGTGGCTGTATGTGGACCGCTCCCCGGTCGGCTACACGGCGTATCCCTATCCGGTCGGGGCCAAGGGCCCGGTGTTCCACATCAACCTCGAGATGAACTTCTAGTCGACAGGTGACATGAGTCCCAAATCTTCGTTCTGTTCGGCGGCACTGGTCACGGCTCTCCTCGCGCCGCTGGTGGTGTTACCTGTCGTACGGGCGCATCCGCTCGCGGTGCAGGCTCCGGGATCGGCGAACGAGTTCAACGATTCCCACTTCCACCTGACGAACTACGTCCAGCAGGGGATCACGCCCACGCAGTTCCTGCAGATCATGGGGACGCGCGTCGGCCGTTCGACGCTCTTCGGCATCCCGCTCCAACAGCAGTGGTCGTATGCCAATTCGGGCGACTTTGCGCCGACGTACTACCTGCAGACGGACGCGCCGCTCTACTACTACTCGTTCACCGACGCCTACATCGCCAGCATCTACCGCTCGCTCGCGCCAGCGGACCAGGCCCGCTTCGACCCGATGATCACGGGCTTCAACCCGGCCGACATGTACGGCGTCGATCACATCCGCCGCGTGCTGACCACGTTCCCCGGCGTCTTCACCGGCATCGGCGAATTCAGCATCCACAAGGAATTCGTGTCGTCGAAAATCGCCGGCGAGACCGCCAGCCTGACCAATCCCGCGCTCGATCGCATTCTTGATTTCGCCGCCGAAGCCGGCCTGGTCGTGATCATTCACAACGACGTCGACATGCCGTTTGCCAAGCAGGATACCGAGCCCGCATATCTGGCGCAGATGAAGGCGGTTCTCAAGCGCCACCCCAAGACCGCGATCATCTGGGCCCACATCGGACTCGGCCGCATCGTCCATCCGATCCAGGTCTCGGCTGAAGCCGCCGAGCGCAATCCGACGCATATGGGGATTGTGGACGCGATGCTGGCCGATCCAGCGCTCAGCCACGTGAGCTTCGACATCTCCTGGGATGAAGTCGCCAAGTACGCGATCGCGAGTCCCGAATCGATCGCACGCGTCGCCGCGATGCTGAACAAGTACCCGGACCGGTTCCTCTTCGGAACCGATACGGTGGCGCCATCTGGTCCGGCGCCGTACTTCGCGGTCTTCGAAATGTGGGCGCCGGTGTGGCGTCTGCTGACGCCCGACGCGAGCCTCAAGGTTCGAAAGGGCAATTACGAGCGGCTCTTCGACGAAGGACGTCGGAGGGTGCGGGCCTGGGAACAGGCAAACGTTAAATGACGCGCGTCACCGCGGCGGAGATGAAGCGACGGCGTCGAGGTGCAGTTATCGTGGCGATCACGCCCGCGATGAAACCCTGGAGGATAGCAATGGGTCGACGGATTCCGAATTCAACTGCCCGAGCGTGCCTGCTCGGTCTGTGCGTGCTCGCGCTGGCGATACCGTCGAATGCGCAATCGCCCGCCGCAATCCAGCAGGCGGTTGACGGCGCATACGCAAAGTTCAAAACGCTCAACGAAGGCAAGAACGCCGACTACATTCCCGCGCTGGCCAAGGTCGATCCGAATCTGTTCGGCATCGCCGTGGTCACGACCGACGGCAAGGTTTACACCGCCGGGGACGTGAAGACCGAGGTGTCGATCCAGTCGATTTCCAAAGTGTTCACGATGGCCCAGGTCATCCAGGAGCAGGGGCCGGAGTCGATCGAAAAGCGTATCGGCGTCGATGCCACGGGCGCACGGTTCAACTCGATCATCGCGGTTGAAGCCGTGAAAACGGTTTCCGGCACCGGAGCACCGGAGATGAACGCGCTCGTCAATCCGGGCGCCATCTCGGCGACCAGCATGGTGACCGGCCCGACATCGGACGCGGTGTGGCAGAAGATCATCGGCGTTCACAACGCCTCAGCGGGACGCCAGCTGACCGTTCTGCAGGACGTCTACAAGTCAGAATCCGACACCAATCAGCGCAACCAGGCCATCGGCGCACTCATGCTCGCGTACGGTTACATCAAGACCGACTGGCGGCAGGCGGTCGACCTCTACACGCGCCAGTGCTCGATCGGCGTGAACGCACAGGATCTCGCCACGATGGCGGCGACGCTCGCGGCGGCCGGCAGGAATCCCGTGACTGGCACGCACGTCATCGACCCGGCCAAGGTCCCCAATGTCCTCGCCGTGATGTCCACGGCCGGGCTGTATGACGACTCCGGCAAATGGCTGTACCACACGGGCCTCCCGGCGAAGAGCGGCGTCGGTGGCGGCATCATCGCCGTGTCCCCCGGTAAGTTCGGCATCGCCGTCGTCGCCCCGCCGCTCGACGAGGCTGGCAACAGCGTCAAGGCCCAGCGCGCAATCGCCGCCATTTCGGCGGCGCTCGGCGGCAACCCGTACGGCGAAGCGCAGACGCAGACGACGACGGTGCAGGCGACCTCGGCAAAGCCGAAGCCGTCGTTCGAGATTTATGGCTTTGCGATGCTCGACATCGGCCAGGACTTCAAACAGATCAACCCCAACTGGTACGACACCCTGCGGTTGACCAGGCTGCCAAAGGTCGAGGACGAATTCGGTGAAGACAACAGCACGTTCGCGGGAGTGCGCCAGAGCCGCCTCGGCTTTAAGTCCTCAACCCCGACTTCGCATGGCGACTTGAAGACGATTTTCGAGTTCGAGCTGTTCGGCACCGGCGTGGACGAGGGGCAGACCACGTTCCGCCTGCGCCACGCGTGGGGCGAGCTCGGGGCGTTTGGCGCCGGCCAGTACCTGGAGCCCGTTCACCGACCCCGACGCGTTCCCGAATTCGCTCGAGTACTGGGGGCCGACCGGCCTCGCCTGGTACAGAAACGTCCAGGTCCGATGGACGCCGATCAGCGACGACAAGAACAGCCTGATGGTTGCGCTCGAGCGTCCGGGCGCCAGCGGTGACCAGGGCGTGTATGCCGACCGTATCGAACTGCAGGGGATCAAGCCACGGTTCCCGCTGCCCGATTTCTCAGCCGCGTACAGGTACTCCGACAAGTGGGGCTACGCACGTGTTGCCGCGCAACTGCGCCGGATCAACTGGGACGACACGCTGGACGACAACTTCGATTTGTCAGGCGACGCGACCGGCTGGGGCTTCAATTTCAGCTCGAACCTCAACGCCGGCAAGAACGACGTGATCCGGATGGCTCTGGTCGTCGGTGAAGGTATCGAGAACTCCATGAACGACTCGCCGGTCGACATCGGCATCGAGAAGAACCTCCAGGATCCCCGCCGACCGGTGATCGGTAAACCGCTCCCGATCGTTGGCACGAGCCTGTTCCTGGACCACAAGTGGAACGACAGATTCTCGACCGCGGTCGGCTACTCGAGCCAGGACATCGACAACAGCGACGCTCAGGCCCCCGACGCGTTCAAGGCCGGGCGGTACTTCCTCGGCAATCTGCTCTACACGCCGGTACCGAACGTGATGGTTGGCGGGGAGTATCAATGGGGACGGCGTGAGAACTTCTCCGACGGTTTCCACAGCGACGGGGTCAAGGTGCAGTTCGCGTTCAAATACAACTTCTCGTGGAAGCTTGGAGGCTAGTCATGATGCGGGGATATCGCGGACTCGGCGCTCTGTCGGCGCTCCTGGCGCTGTCACTGACAGCCCTCGCTGCGCAAGCGCCGGCTGACGTGCAAAAGGCCGTTGACGGTGCGTATGACAAATACCAGACGCTGAAGGAAGGCAAGAACGCCGACTACATCCCGGCGCTGGCCAAAGTCGACCCGAACCTGTTCGGGATTGCGGTCGTCACCGTCGACGGCAAGGTCTACACCGCCGGCGATGTCAAGACCGAGGTGTCGATCCAGTCGATATCCAAGGTCTTTACCATGGCGGAGGTCATCCAGGAGCAGGGGCTCGAGTCGATCGAGAAGCGTATCGGCGTCGATGCCACAGGAGCCCGGTTCAATTCGATCATCGCCGTCGAGGGCGTGCGGACGGTCGCCGGAACCGGGGCGCCGGAGATGAATCCGCTGGTCAATCCGGGTGCGATCTCCGCCACCAGCATGGTCACAGGCTCGACCTCGGACGCGGTGTGGAAGAAGATCATGGACTTCCACAACGACGCCGCCGGGCGGCAGCTGACCGTGCTGCAGGATGTCTACAAGTCGGAGTCGGATACCAACCAGCGTAACCAGGCGATCGGCGCCCTGATGCTCGCCTACGGCTACATCAAGTCCGACTGGCAGCAGGCGGTCGACCTCTACACGCGGCAGTGCTCGATCGGCGTCAACGCCAGGGACCTCGCGACGATGGCGGCAACGCTGGCTGACGGCGGCAAGAACCCCGTCACCGGCAAGACGGTCATGGACTCGACCAAGGTGCCGGGCGTCCTCGCGGTGATGGCGACCGCCGGCCTGTACGACGATTCAGGCAAGTGGCTGTATCTCACCGGCCTGCCTGCCAAGAGCGGCGTCGGCGGCGGCATCATCGCCGTGTCGCCCGGCAAGTTCGGCATCGCTGTCGTGTCGCCGCCCCTCGACGAGGCGGGCAATAGCATCCGGGCACAGCGGGCAATCGCGGACATCTCGAACGCGCTCGGCGGCAATCCTTATGCGCCAGCGACAAAGTAAGTGCGACTCAAGAAAGGCGAGAGGACAGTCATGCGACTGCATCATCAGCTTCCCTGCGCTCGATGGGCTGTAGCCGGCGTCGCGGCCCTGGCGTGTTGCACGGTGCCGGCGGGTGCCCAGACCAAGCCCCGCATCGTCATCGTCGCCACTGGCGGCACCATCGCCGGCTCGGCCGAATCGACGACCGCCGCCGGATACAAGTCCGGCGCGGTCGCCGTCGACGTGCTCATCGCCGCCGTGCCGCAGATGAAGAAGTTTGCCGACGTCCGCGGCGTGCAGGTGTCGTCGGTAGGCAGCCAGGACATGAACGACGAGTTGTGGGTGAAGCTCGCGATCGAGGTCAACCGGCTGGCCGCCGAGTCGGACGTCGACGGTATTGCAATCACGCACGGCACCGACACGATGGAGGAGACGGCGTACTTCCTCAATCTCGTGGTCAAGACCGACAAGCCGGTCGTCCTCACCGGCTCGATGCGGCCGTCGACGTCGCTCAGCGCCGACGGTCCGCTGAACATCTACAACGCCGTCGGCGTCGCCTCCGACGCACGCGCGAAGGGTCGCGGCGTGCTGGTCGTCGCCAACGACGACATCCACGGCGCGCGCGCGATCACCAAGCGCCACACCACCGACGTCGAGACCTTCGTCTCGCCCGAGGTCGGACTCATTGGCGTCTGCCTGTTCGACGATCGGGAGTTCTCCCGAACACCGGTGCGGGCGCACACGACGGCAACGCCGTTCAAGGTCACGGCCGGCCAGACGCTGCCGCGCGTGGACGTGATCTACGCGAACGCCGGCATGTCGCCCGACCTGATCGACGCGGCGGTCGCCAACGGCGCCAAGGGACTCGTCGTCGCCGGCGTCGGCGACGGCAACATGACCACGCCGGCACTCGACGCACTCAAGCGCGCGATTGCCAAGGGTGTCGTGGTCGTGCGGTCGAGCCGTGTCGGCGAAGGAATCGTCCGGCGCAACATCGAAGTGGACGATGACAAGGTCGGCACCGTCGCGTCACTGGAGCTCAATCCGTCGAAGGCCCGGGTGCTGCTCAAGCTCGGGCTGACCCAGACGTCGGACCCGAAGAAGATCCAGGAGATGTTCGAGAAGTACTGACTCGGAACCGAACGATGACCTTTGCCCTCACTCAGTGGCTCGTCGATACGCTGCGCGCTCACCCAGAGCTCGCCGTGTTCTTCGCGCTTGCGGTGGGGTTCGCTATCGGTCCGTTGAAGGTGTGGGGATTTGCGCTCGGGAACGTGACCGCGACCCTGCTGGCCGGTGTCCTCATCGGCCAGTTGGGAATCACGGTAGCCGGACCGATCAAGTCCACCTTCTTCCTGATGTTCCTGTTCGCGGTCGGATTCGGCGTCGGACCACAGTTCTTCCGCGGCCTCGGCAAGGAGGGTCCGCGACAGATCATCTTCTCCCTCGTCGTACTCGTGATGTGCCTCGCTGTCCCGGTGCTGTGCGCGATGGCGGCCGGCCTGGATGTCGGGTACTCCGCCGGACTCTATGCCGGATCGCAGACCATTTCGGCGGCGATCGGCGTCGCCACGGATCAAATCGATCGACTGGGGCGCGACCCCGCCCAGGCCAAGGCGTACGTCGACGCCGTTCCGATCGGCTACGCCGTCACCTATATCTTCGGCACGATTGGGTCGGCAATCGTGCTGGCCCAGCTCGGGCCGAAGTTGATCGGTGTCGACCTGGCCGCGGCCTGCGCCGAGTACGAACGCAAGATGGGAGGCGGCACGGTTGGTTTTGATGCGGGGGTGATGTCCGCCTACCGTGCCATCGAGTTGCGCGCCTATCGCTTCGACCTGGCGAGCGGGCTCACGGGCAGGCCCGTCCGCGACCTTTTTCCTGGCCAGCGCGTGTTCGTCGAGCGGGTGCGGCGCGGCGCGACCTTCATCGACGCTGACGCCGACACCATCCTGGAGCCAGGCGACGATGTCGGCATCGTTGGACCGCACCAGCTGCACGTGGAGCAGATTCGCGTGCACGTTCCCGAGATTCACGACCCGACGCTACTGGACATGCCGGCGACGGTGGTCGACGTCTTCGTGACCAACCGGGCGTTCAGCGGCAAGACGATCCGGCAGCTGGCGGACGAGCCGTTCGCGCGCGGCGTTCACCTCCGACGGATCACGCGCAGCATGGTCGAGATGCCGATCCTGCCGGAAACCGAAATCCTGCGCGGCGACATCCTGACTCTCGCGGGCACTGTCCGCCACGTCGAAGCGGCGGTCAAGGCCCTGGGCTTCGCCGATCGGCCGCTGGAATCCACCGACCTCAAGACGGTTGCCGGCAGCATCTTCGTCGGCGGCTTGATCGGCGCGATCACCGTGCAGCTGGGCGGCATTCCTCTCGGACTGTCGACGTCGGGAGGCGCGTTGCTCGCCGGCCTCGTGGTCGGGTACCTCCGGACGATCCGGCCGACATTCGGACGCATTCCGACGCCAGCCCTGGTGCTGATGAACACGCTCGGGCTGAACGTGTTCATTGCCATCGTCGGCATCAACGCCGGACCGGGATTCGTCGCCGGCCTTCAGCAGGTTGGCTTGAGCCTCTTCCTCTGGGGCATCGTCGCGACCTCCGTGCCCATGGTCCTGGCCGTGCTCCTCGGATATTACGTTTTCGAGTTCGACCCAGCGATCCTCTTCGGCGTCTGCGCCGGTGTACGAACGACAACCGCTGCACTCGGCATGATTCAGGACACGGCGCGCAGCAAGGTCCCCGCGCTCGGATACGGCATGCCGTACGCCATCGGCAACACGCTGCTCACGATCTTCGGCATGGCGGTCGTCCTGATCATGAGCAGGTCTGGTTAGACCGCGCTAACGCGCGCACGAGCGCGACCGCAGGCGGCGGCGCCCGGTGGACCGCCCCGCGACACAGTTGGTTCAATCAGGAGACGACCATGGACGCCGTCACGCTGCGTCGATACGAGACGCTCGGGCCTTTCGAGATCAAGAACGACCTGGCCAAGGTTGCGACGAAAACGGCCAGAGCCTCACAGGTCGCCTACCTGAACGCCGGACGAGGCAATCCGAACTGGATTGCCACTGAGCCGCGATCGGCGTTCTTCCTGCTCGGCCAGTTCGCGGTCACCGAAAGCCAGCGCACGATGCGGCTGGATGCCGGCATCGGCGGAATGGCGAAGGCCCCCGGGATCGCCGGTCGACTTGCGTCGTGGCTCGAGCGGCACGCCGACATGCCGGGCGCCGAGCTCCTCGGACAGGTCGTCCCGTGGGCGGTGAAGACGTTCGATTTCAACCCGGACGCCTTCGTGCACGAGCTGGTCGACTCGATCCTCGGCGACAACTATCCAGTACCCGATCGAATGCTCGTGCACAACGAGCGAATCGTCCACGAATACCTGCAGTGGGCGATGTGCGGCGAGCCCAGGCCGGCGGGCACGTTTGGCCTCTACGCGGTCGAGGGCGGCACCGCCGCCATGTGCTACATCTTCAAATCGCTCAAGGCGAACCGGCTGCTCAACCCCGGCGACACCATCGCGATGGTGACTCCGATCTTCACTCCGTATCTCGAGATGCCGCATCTCGAGGACTACGGACTGAAGATCGTCAGCATCCAGGCCAGGCAGGAGCAGCGCTGGCAGTTCACGGACGCCGATCTGGCGCCGCTGCTCGACCCCAAGATCAAGGCCTTCTTCGTCGTCAATCCCGGCAATCCGTACGCTGTGGCCCTCAGCCGCGAATCGATTGCGGCAATCGGCAGGGTGCTCGACAAGCGCCCCGATCTCATGCTGCTCACCGACGATGTCTATGGGACGTTCGTCCCGGGATTCCGGTCGCTGCTCGGCGAGTTCCCCAGGAACACCATCGGTGTGTACTCCTACAGCAAGTACTTCGGGTGTTCCGGCTGGCGGCTGGGAGTCATCGCCCTGCACGAACACAACATCTTCGACGAGAAGATTGCCGCCCATCCGGACCCGATTGCGCAGGCACTCGACAAGCGTTACGCGCCGCTGACCCTCGAGCCACGGAGCATCAAATTCCTCGATCGGATCGTTGCCGACAGCCGCGATATCGCGCTCAATCACACCGCCGGCCTGTCGCTGCCGCAACAGGTGATGATGACGCTTTTCTCCCTGGCCGAGCTATATGACGACAAGAAGGTCTACCAGCAGGCAACGATCGCCATCCTGAGGCGACGCACGCTGGCGACGATCGAGGGACTGGGCATCGAGATTCCGCCCAATCCGCTGTTCGACTGGTACTACGGCCTGATCGATTTCGAATTCTGGCTGAGGAAGTACGGGGGCGAGGATGTCATCACCTGGGTGAAGGCGCACATCCACCCGCTCGACATCGTGTTCCGCCTGGCCGAGGATCACGGGATCGTGCTCCTCAACGGCGGCGGCTTCGAGGCACCCAACTGGTCGGTGCGGGTGTCGTTCGCGAACCTCGACGAAGAGGTCTACGCCGATATCGGTCGCGCGGTCCGCGCCGTGGCGCGCAGTTACGTCATGGCGTTCCAGGCATCACAGGAAACTGTGGCGTCCTCGGCAGCACACGGCGTGGTTTGAGAATCGCTGGCCATGGGCGAATTTCTCCTCGGCGTCCTTCGTGGTCATCCGGAAGTGGCGTTCTTCCTGGTGCTCGGCTTTGGCTACCTGCTTGGGAAGCTGAAGCTGGGAGGGTTTACGCTTGGCGCCGTCACCGGCACGCTCCTCGCGGGCGTCGCGGTCGGTCAGCTGGGCGTTCACGTGTCGGACGAGGTCAAGCAGTCGTTCTTCCTTCTGTTTCTGTTCTCGATCGGCTTCAGGACGGGACCGCAGTTCTTCCGTGGTCTCAAGAGCGACGGCCTCCAGCAGGCGGCCCTCTCGGTGATCGTGGCGACGACCGGACTCGTTGTCGCGTACGTCGTCAGCCGGCTGTTCCACTACGATGCCGGGACAGCGGCGGGCGTCATCGCCGGCTCGCTCACGGAGTCGGCGACGATTGGAACGGCGAGCGACGCCATCGCGCGGCTTCGCCTTGCCGACGCCGACGCGTTAGCGATGACCAATCGCATCCCTGTCGCCTTCGCCGTCACCTATCTCATCGGCGTCGTCGGCGCGGCCTGGTTCCTCGCCCAGCTGGCGCCCCGGATCATGGGCATCGACCTCGCGGAGGAATGCCGGCGGTACGAACAGCAGATGCGCGGCGGCGCGACGATCCCGTCGACGGCACGGCGGGACATCGAGTACCGCGCGTATGCCGTGCAACCGGAATCACCCTTCATCGGGCGCAGCCGTCACGATCTCGAAGCACTGGCGAGCGATGCCCGCCTGTTTGTCGAGCGGATCAGGCGCGCCGATCGAATCATCGATGCGGACGGCTCGACGGTCATACAGGGTGGCGACACGCTGGCGATCACCGGGCGGCGGGAATGGCTCATCGAGCGGGTCAACGAGCAGAAGTTCGGGGTGCTCGAAGTCGACGACCGGCCGCTTCTCGAAATTCCGGCCGAGGTGCTCGACGTCGTTGTCACCCAGCCCGAAGTCGACGGCCGCTCGCTCGACGAGCTCGCACGAGACGAAGCTGTACGGAGCGTCTATCTGCGGCAGATCATGCGCGCCGGCACGCCCGTACCGATCTTCCCCGCGACGCGCGTGCAGCGTGGCGACATCCTCACGCTGGTCGGGCCGACACGGCGAATCGAGCAGGCCGTCAGCCGCATCGGGATCCCCGATCGCGCGACCGACGCCACTGACATGGTGCTCGTGGCGTTCGGCATCGTCGGCGGAGCCTTGATCGGGATCCCGGCGTTCATGCTGGGCCGGGTCGAAATCGGGTTGAGCCTCAGCGTGGGCGTGCTGTTTGGCGGCCTGGTGTGCGGGTGGCTCCGATCGATGTGGCCGCGGTTTTTCGGCCGCATTCCCAGCCCTACCCTGTGGGTCTTCGAATCGCTGGGTCTGGCCGGCTTCGTGGCGATCGTCGGCCTCAACGCCGGACCGGACTTCGTCGTCGGGCTGCGCACGAGCGGCCCTACCCTGGTTGTCGCCGGGCTGCTGACCGTCTTCATACCGCATCTCGTCGGCGTCGTCGTGGGCAGGTGGGGATTCAAGATGCACCCGGGCGTCTTGCTTGGGGTGTGCGCGGGCGCGGGGACCGCAACGCCGGCACTCGCGGCGATTCAGGAGGCGGCGAAGAGCCCCGTCCCGACGCTCGGATACGGCGTGGCCTATGCGGTCGGCAACGTGCTCCTTGCGCTCTGGGGCACGGTCATCGTCGCTCTGCTGTGAAATTGTCCCGCCAGACGGGGCATCTCATGGCCGAGCAGACATCAATCGCGACGTCCTCGACATTCGCCGCGGTCGAGGAATTCGGCTCACCCGAAGGACAGACTCAGCCAGGGGAGACGGCTTGAGCCCAGTCGTCCGCTTTCTTCGCGGACGCCTCCGCGCTGCTATTCGGGTGCGTTGATCTGCAGTTTACCGAAGCGTCTATCTTGGACTCGGTACGTGATCCGGAAGAACTGATCTCCTCCGCCCATAACTGCGACTCTGCCTCGAAGCCACGACCCGCCCCGCACCGCGGACGAGTCCTGATGATAGAAGTTGATGAGAATCTCCCCCCAGGCTCCCAACAACGCCCAACAACGCCGCTATTGACAAGGACAGTTACGAAGCAGCGGGGCGACTGATCCTAGAAACGGCCGTGCCTTAGGTCGTCGGCTCCGACGCACCTGAATCCCGCGCGCGTATGCTTACTCAAGGCACTGCCGTGGGTGTCGCAAATCCACAGCGCGGCTTCTCACCCGTCACTCGCACCCACGCGCGCTTCTGCAGGCTTCCGGCCACTCGTCGGTATCCAGCAGCCGTGTCTGGGACGAGGAAACTCACGTCCGCAAAAGCACAGATCTCAAGGGCCGTAGGAGCGTGGTCGTAACGGTGGAAGGCGCGCCACGTTCCATCACGGTCCTCACCTGGTCTCACTCGAAGCAGCGGCGCCTTCAGGGTTCTCCAAAACAGACTGCGGCGCCATACGCGGTCGGCAGAAGGATACCGGAACCATTGGACCAGAACCCAGCCGACCGACCCACCCACCAACGGCGTGCGCGCCCAAAGCAAAATAACGATAGCCGCCATGGCCGCGGCGGCCGCAACACTGCGTCGCAGTCTGACGAGTGGACGTCGCGGAGCACTCTGAGGTCCGCCTCCTAGGCACCGGCCGGAACGGCGGCTATCGGAGGTCAAGTGAGTTCCTTCAGCGGCTCCCGGGCGTCGTACCTGACCGGCTGGCCCGTAAAGCGAGAGCGCGCGCTGGGAAGGCGGCGAGCTGAGTGGCGGGCGCGACCGGGAGAATTCCCGGCCTCGCCCGCGGTGAATCTTGTGAGGTTAGTGGCCGAGGTTGATCGTTCCCGTGAATGAGCCGGATGTGATGCCCGTCAATATGTTGAAGGTGCGTTCACCCATGAAGGTGCCAGAAGCGCCCACAAAGCGGCCGGTGCCGCCCGTGATGATATAGGTTTCGGTGATGGTGACGAGCGGGAACTGCACAACCCCGACTCCGGTCACACTGGTGATGAGCGTGTCGCCGTTAGCCGCCGTCCATGTCGCGGTCCCGGCACCAGTAGAGGGAGCGGGAGGGGGTACATCAGTGACCGTGAACTCCGATACCAGCGTGAATTGACCAAGATGAGTGGCGTTCCCCCTCGCCTCAATACGATGCTCGGTGCCTTCTACCGCTTCCGGACCTTGTAAGGTGCCCTTGAAAGGTAAGCGCGATCCGCCCTTGGCCTCGGTCAATGCAGAACCAGTGACGGTGCTTGAGGGCGACGTAGGTACGCCGGAGCCTTCGCCTGCGCACGCTGCCGCGAAGACGCAGCAGCCAAGTAACACGTATCGCATATGTTTCGACCTTTCCACGATCCGAAGGAAGTCCGCATAACCCGCGGGATGCTCAGGTTAGTGGCGAACGCCACTGTATACCCCCGCGTCTCGGAGCGGCGAACAATCGGCGGCTGAGCCGAGTGCATGGATTTGCAGTTTTGACAGCGCGGCAGGAAGGCAGCAAGGTAAGCGGAACGCCGAACGTGCTGATAACACGAACGGCGCCGCGTAGGGAGCGCCCGCGTGGGAGAGTTGGTTGATGCGAGTAAGACGACCGGCGCTACGGCTCTGAGGCTGGCTGACGCGGCACAAGCGACAAACTCGCTTCAACCGCGCGCTGGCTCTTGGCGAGCCGGCGTTCGCTGCAATCGAGAAGGTCGGTGCTCGCAGCCAACAGCCGACGGCTCAGCCGAACGTTCTGATTCTTCGTGGGGCGGCGTTCCTCGAGGTCCTTCGTCATTTCTCAGGGTACACCTTAAAAACGTTGCTTCCCGACCGCGGCAGCGGCCGGACCGTGTGCTCGGGGATCGCGGCTACGACGCGGCTGCCATTCGGCGCGGTCTGCGGGCGCGTCACATCGTGCCCTTGCTGGCCATGCGCCGCACAGAGCATGGGAGTGGTCTGGGCCGGTGGCGATGGGTCGTGGAACGCACCTTCGCCTGGCTCAGTCAGTTTCGCCGCCTGCGCGTCCGGTACGACAGGCGGGCCGACATCCACGAGGCGTTCCTCTCGCTCGGGTGCGCGCTGATTTGCTGGCAGTCGCTGCGCAAGACGTGGAGGGCCGCCTGAAACCGATGCCAGCCTTCCCGGCGCTCGTTCGCCAAAAAGCCGTTCTCCTGTGGAAATCGCGTCCATACGGCTGCTTGGCGGCCTCCCGGGGGGCAGGCCATGGGAATCGGTCTACGCTACGGCGTATCTGCGTATCCGTACGACGGTCCACCTCCGCCTCACTTCGAGGGCACCAGCATGGTCACGCCGAAGACGATCGTGCTCTTATCCTCGTCCGCGATGTGAGCCAGGTTCCATTGCGGGTTGATAAAGAAGCGGAACGGCTGGCCGGCGAGACGCCGCACGACGCCGATCTGAAAACCCAGAGGCAGTGACGTCCACTCGCCGCTCTTCCAGTCATAGGTGAATTGCGAGTCCCCGGCGCTCAACGCCCAGCCGCCACCAACCTGGTATGCGACGATCGGCTGTAGTTGCGTGACGGCCGCTTCGCTCGCGAACAGGTTCTGGTTGAGCAACCCGATGTTGAGTCTTTTCGACAGCGGATGGACCGCGAGGACCGCGGGTCCGATCAGAAACTTGGACGCCGCTCCGCCGGAGCCCTCGGCCCAGCGCATCACCGGACCGAGCCCGAGTCGTCCCCATTTCTGCGGCAGGATGACGAGATCGAAAATCGAGACGTCCTTCAGGCCTTCCTCGCCAGGGCCCGCGGTCTGAAACGGCACGACGACCCGGAGGATGTTTGCTTTCCCCCACGCTGCAAACGGCACGACCGGCTTGAACTCAAACTCGAAACCGCCTTCGTCGTTGTCCCAATGCGAGACCTTGACGTCGTTGAGAAAGTTCAGCGACATCAGCGCCGCGGTCGGATCGGTGGCCTGCGAGCTCAGGTCCTGCGCGTTTCCAGATGCCTGCGCCGGCTTGGCCGGTGGCGCCGTCTGCGCGCCGAGTGGCACCGCCCATGGCGCCAGCACAACCACAATCAGGACCGCACGGGTCATCGGTTTCTCAAGGCCTGGCTTTCATGATCGGGTCGATCGCGGTCGGTTGCAACCCGCTTGGTCCTGAGTAGTCGCGCTGTGTTGAGTAATCCGCGTGGAGGCACCCGCCGGACGGGTTAGCGATTTGGGGGTTGTTACAGGCTCTTAGCAAGGTCGGACCATTCAACGGTCTTCGGATACTTCAAGAAGGTCAACGCTTGCTCCCGACAGAACTCGGTCGCGAGCTCACGCTCCGTCTTTGGTGCAGCCGGTGTGGGGCGGGACTTCTGTTCGGCCCTGGCCGTAGCGATCAGGCAGCCGCACATGAGCACGGCCGCCAGCATTCTCCACGTGGAATGAGTGTTCATAAAGATGGCGCAGGCATCCTAGTGGACCGTATCAGCTGAATCAGCAGTGATGCGATGCGCCGGATTGCTGTAGACCCAGCGGATCGGTTTCGGGGCTTCGTTGTAGCGCGTGATGTAGCGCCGGATTTTCCGCGCGAGATCTGGCAGCGAGGTGAAGATGCCTCGCGCGAGCAGGTCCCGTTCGATTTTGGCAAACCACAGTTCGACTTGATTGAGCCAGGACGAATACGTCGGGGTGAAATGCAACTGAACGCGGGGATGCGCGTCGAGAAACGCCTGGACCTTCTTCGTTTTATGCGCCGACAGGTTATCGACAATCACGTGGATCTCGCGCCGCCGCGGTTGCGTCGCGACGATGTCGCCCAAGAAGTCGACGAACGCGTCACTGGTGTGCCGCGGCACCGTCTGGCCAATAATTTCGCCCGTGCGGGTGTTGAGGGCGGCATACAGGGACAGCGTGCCGTGGCGGTAGTACTCAAACCCGTGCCGCTCAGCTCGGCCCGGCGACAGCGGCAGCACCGGGTCCAAGCGGTCCAAGGCTTGAATCGCCGTCTTCTCATCGGCCGCAAACACCACCGCATGCTGCGGCGGATTCAGGTAGAGCCCGATGATATCGGCCGCCTTCTCTTCGAACTGGGGGTCGTCCGACAGCATGTAGCGCTCGAGACGATGCGGTTGCAGGCCGGCACGACGCCACACCCGAGCGACGAGCACATGACTGACGCCGAGGACCTTAGCCAGCTTCCGGGTGCTCCAATGCGTGCTGCCGTCGGGGGGCCGCTGGCGCGTCTTGGCCAAAATCCGCGCTTCCATCGCTGGCGTCCGCACTAGCATGACGATCTTCGGAAATGGACAGACCAGGCGAGCGCCGTCGCTCGCCCCTGCATCAAACGACAGCAGGGCACCAGAACGATGAGCGAACGCGGAGGGGTAGATAGGCACAGCGCCCGAGAATCTTTGAGCGCTACAACATCACGTCGGTCGGTGATCTGCGTGATGCCGCGCGGTTGCTGGACGCCGCCGGGTCGGCTGCCGCCGCAACCAGGGCTTAGCAGTCGGCGCGGTTCTGAAAGGCGTCATTCCTGTGACGCGCCGGAGGCCGGAGTCAAGTCGGCGAGCAGGTCGCGCGCCCACTCGGCATCGGCCTCCCCAACCAGGAATTCGACATCGAGGTCCGGACGGAATGCGGCGTCGAATAGGGCGGACCGCGTGTTCATTAGCGACTCACCACGCATCCAATACTCGAGCGGCGCAGCCTCCAGAATCGATTTCGCCATTCCCCACAACGCCATATTCCGCGTTCTATAAACGACGACGAGCCTGATTGCAGTATCTGGCGTGTTCGACGAGTTCATCTGGCGTAAGTGTTCCAGGCGGAGGCGAACGACGGTTGGCGCGGCGGTTTTAGGATGAGCCCGGCTTAAGCCCGGATTTGATCGAAACGCCGCTGCCTGAGTTTCGGCTTTGCGCGTTTTCTTTAGATAAAAGTTGGAGGCGCCGCCCGGATTTGAACCGGGGATGGAGGTTTTGCAGACCTCTGCCTTACCACTTGGCGACGGCGCCGGTCGGAGAGCCTGATTGGACGAAGGAATCCCGGCCGTGTGCTAGGGACACGGACAACAGCGTGTCCGGCGGCCGGTGAGGAAGTGCATGCTTTCGATCTGCGGGCGACGTTTGCTAAAAAATGGAGCGGGAAACGGGATTCGAACCCGCGACTTCGACCTTGGCAAGGTCGCACTCTACCACTGAGTTATTCCCGCTCACCCGGGGCCCCCGGCCATCACGAAGACGGCCAGACCACTGTCCGGAAGTGGCAATCGTACCACAGCGCCCGCCGGCCAATCAAGGCAGCGACCCGCTCAGCGCGCCTGGAATGCCGAGCGATATACGGTAATGACGGCCTTTTCCCCGATGCCGTCGACGGCGACGACGTCGAAACGGCAGGGCCGGTCGAGCAGCCGTGGCGCGCCAGGTAGTCGAGCGCCATGGACTGCAGGCGCCGCTGCTTCAGAGGCGTGACCGCCTCGGCGGCGCTGCCGAACTCGGCGGTTGCCCTCGCCTTGACCTCGACGAACACCGTGGCGCTCGCGTCCCTGGCCACGATGTCGATTTCGCCATGCCGCGTGCGGTAACGGCGATCAAGAATCGCGTACCCGAGGCGCTCGAGTTCCGCCACCGCCTGATCTTCCCCAGTCTTTCCAAACGCCTGTCGCTCCATCGTCATGGGTGCCTCCTGGACGATGCAACGAGGGGCCCGACGACGTGGCTGGCGCTGGTCGGTGGCGTTCTAGGTTTTAGGGTTTTCAGGTTTTACGTCTGGTTCGACGTTTTAGGGTTTTCGAGTTTCAGGTCTGGTTTGAGGCTTTCACGTTTCAGGGGTCTCGGTCAGCTGGGCTCTGACGCCTGCGGGGCCTACGAGACTCCGGTGACTTCCGCCAGCGCCTGCTCGAATATGTCCAGCAGCGTGTCGGCCTGTGCCTTCGAGAACACGAGCGGCGGTGCGAGTCGGAGCGCGTTTCTGCCCGCACCCAGGATCAGGACGCCGCGCCGGAACATGGCCTGGACGATCGCGTTGCGCTCCTCGGTGGCGCGCTCCTTTGTCTTCCGATCTCGAACCAGCTCGACGCCGATCATCAGGCCGAGGCCGCGAACATCACCGACCAGCGGGTATTTCGCCTGCAGCGCCCGCAGTCCCTCGATCAGGTGAGCCCCAATCGACGCAGCATTGGCCACGAGCGACGCCTTGAGCAGGGTGATCGTGGCATTCGCCGCCGCGCACGAGACCGGATTACCGCCAAACGTACTGGCGTGGGCGCCGGGAGGCCACGTCATGATGTCGGCGCGCGCGCAGGTAACGCCGAGCGGCAGGCCTGACGCGATCCCCTTGGCGATGTTCACGACGTCGGCTTTCAAGCCGAAGTGCTCGCATGCGAACATCCTTCCCGTCCGCCCCATGCCCGACTGCACTTCGTCGACGACGAGCACCATGCCGTGCTGCGTCGTGAGCTCCCGCAGACCCTGGAGAAAGGCTTTCGGCGGGACGATGTACCCGCCTTCGCCCTGGATCGGCTCGACGACGATCGCCGAGACTTCGTCGGGTGAAATCAGATGCACGAGGATCTGGTCGCGGATGAACGACAGCGCCTGCTCGGCACACGCGTCCGCACTGCCGTTGAACCGGTAGGTATCAGGGTAAGGCGCGTGATAGACGCCGGGCATGAACGGCGCAAATCCGCGCCGCTGGATCGCCTTGCTTGCCGTCAGCGAGAGCGAACCGAGCGAACGACCGTGGAAGGCGCCGAGGAACGCGATGACGCCCTGCCGCCTGGTGTGATAGCGCGCCAGCTTGATCGCCGCCTCGGTCGCTTCCGTGCCGGAGTTGCCGAAGAAGGTCCTGACGTCCCCGTCGATCGGCACGATCGACGCGAGCTCCTCCGCGAGTCGCACCTGCGGCTCGTAGTAGAAGTCGGTGCCGGACATGTGGAGAAACTGCTGCGCCTGGGCGACAATCGCAGCGACCACGTCGGGGTGCGACACGCCAGTCGAGTTCACCGCGATCCCGGCGGCGCAGTCGAGGAACCGGTTGCCGTCCACGTCTTCGACCACCGCACCTTCGCCGCGCGCGATCACGAACGGATAGTCGCGCGTGTAGGACGGAGACACGAACCGGCGATCGCGATCGATGATCGCCCTCGCCTTCGGTCCCGGCAGCGTCGTCTTGATTTCTGGTGCGTTCAACGTTAGAACCTGCAGAACTCGCAGAACCCCGTAGAACCTTGTAGAACCCGTAGAACCCGTTGTTCTAGTCTACTTACTCTTCCACCTCGTCACCGAACCGGTGTCCTCGAGCACGATGCCGCGGGCGTCGAGGTCCTTGCGGATGCGGTCGGCCTCGGCGAAGTTCCGCGCCTGTCGCGCCGCCTTGCGGGCCGCGATCATCGCCTCGATTTCTTCGACCGGCACCGGCGGACGTTCATCCTCGTGCCGCCGCAGCGCCAGGACGCCCAGCACTTTGTCGAAGCGTTCGAATGTGGCGCGAACGCCCGGCTCATCGCCTGTCGTCAACTCGTCGGCGTCGATCGACGAATTGAGCGCCCGCACCAGGTCGAACATGACGCCAATCGCGGCCGCGGTGTTGATGTCGTGGGCGATGTGCGCGCCGAATGCGTGTTCCGCCTCCTCGCAGTTTCGAGGCCACGTCGGGATGCGAATCGCCGGCGCGAAGCGTGTCGAGCCGGGCGAGAAAGTCGGTCAGCCGCTTGATCGATTCTTCCGCCTGGGCCATCGCGGTCCAGGAGAATTTCAGCTGCTTCCGGTAGTGCACGCCCAGGTACAGGTAGCGAAGCGCCGACGGCCGGAAACCCCGTTCGACGATATCGCGCAGGTTGTAGACGTTACCGAGAGACTTCGACATCTTCTCGGCGCCCTTGGTCGTCCCGTCCTCGTCGTCGATCATCAGGTGCTCGACGTGCACCCAGAAGCGCGAGAACTGCTTGCCGGTCGCACCTTCGCTCTGTGCGATCTCGTTCTCGTGATGTGGAAAAATCAGGTCGACGCCGCCGGCGTGGATATCAATCGGCGCCTCGCCGAGCAGCCGCAGCGCCATCGCCGAACATTCGATGTGCCAGCCGGGCCGACCCGGACCGATCCCGGGATCCCACGTCGGCTCCCCCTCCTTGGTCGCCTTCCAGAGGACGAAATCGCGGGCATTCTCCTTGTCGTACTTGTCGGAATCGATGCGGGCGCCGCTCTTGATTCCGGAATGATCGAGGTGCGCGAGCTTGCCGTAATCAGGAAACGTGGAGATCTTGAAGTAGATCGATCCGTCGCTGGCGTAGGTGTGGCCGTTCCGCTCCAGCGCCTTGATCGTGTCGCCCATCGCCGCGAGATTCTCGGGGTCCGTCGCGCGAGGGTTCTCCTCGACCGGCTCCAGACCGAGCGCCGCCGCGTCCTCACGAAATGCCTCGATGAAGCGCCCGGTGTATTCGCGGAGCGGCACGCCGGCTTTCTGGGCTTCGACAATCGTGCGGTCGTCGACGTCGGTGAAGTTCATCACCTGCCGCATCTCGAAGCCGGCCTGGTACTTCAGCGCGCGGCGGAGAATGTCGAGCGCGACGAAGGTGCGGAAGTTGCCGATGTGCCCTCGCGCGTAGACCGTCAGGCCGCACGTGTACATCCGCACGACGTTGCCACGGGACGGGGCGAAGTCTTCTTCGCGGCGGGTCAGCGTGTTGTACAGGAGCATCAGATCAGGACGCTGGCTGGCAGGAACGAACGGTCACGCCGGCAACGGACATCGCACCTCGGATGAGCGGCTGCCGCAGCGCGCCTCGATCAGCAGTTCGCCATCGGCGTCGCGGAAATCGAACTGGATCTCGGCGTCGACGCCCTTGGGGGCGACGCGGGCAGCCACGCTCTCGAGGGCAGCCGATACCACCGCCGGATCGGGCGGCTTCTCGCCGACGTATTCGGCGACGCGGGCGGCAAGCTCCGCCGCCACCACGCGCAGGACCCCCTCCGCAGGGACGGTCAGTCGAAGCACCAGCGCGTCTGGAGGGGTCATACGGGACGATTCTACAGCGAAATGCGCCCGAAAAGCCGTCGTGCGCTCCTGCAGTCCGCGTCGATCTGGGCGCGGAGCGCATCGACGTCCGGGAAGGCGCGCTCGTCGCGCAGCCGCTGCACGAACGACAGGCGCACTCCGGAGTCGTAGAGATCCCGGTTCACGTCGAAGATGTGCGTTTCGACGACCGGGTGCTCGACGTCGCCAAACGTCGGCCGCAGGCCGATATTCGTGATCGACGGATACACGATGCCGTCGATCGTCAGCGTCGTCGCGTACACGCCCGCCGGCGGCACCAGCTCGTTCGCGGTCGCGATGTTCGCGGTCGGGAATCCAAGCTCACGGCCGCGGCCCGCGCCCCTGGCGACGACGCCATCGATGAAATAGTGATGGCCGAGGAGGGCGCCCGCTTCGTCGACCCGGCCTTCCGACACCAGGCGCCGGACTCGCGTGCTGCTCACGACGAAGTCCTTGTAGCGGACAGGATCGATCTTTTCCGCCCGGAACCCGTAGCGTGCACCGAGGCTGCGCAGCACGGTGAACGTGCCTGCACGCTCGTGTCCGAAGAGGAAATTGGCGCCGACCCAGACTTCCGCGACGTGCAGCCACTCGACCAGCACCGTGCGCACGAAGGTTTCGGGGTCCCAGCGCGAGACGTCCTCGGTGAAGCGGACGACGGCGACGCCCTGCATGCCGGAGCGCGCGAGGGCCTCGATTTTCTGATCCGCCGTCATGAGGAGCGGCGGCGCCTTGTCCGGCCTGAGCACGCGCGGAGGATGCGGCTCGAATGTCATCGCCGCGGGCGTGCCGGCCCGCTCTCCGGCGCGCCGCCGGACGCGATCGATGATCTTCATGTGACCGCGGTGCAACCCGTCGAAGTTGCCGAGCGCGAGCACCGGCTGGTGCCAGCGTGGCGGCGGGTCGTCTGGAAAGTGGGCGGTCTGCAAATCAGTTCTCAGGTTTTCGAGCTGTCAGCGGTCAGCTCGCCGCCGGCGTCCAGATCTCCTCCGAGCCGATCGACGACGCGATGATGCTTGACAGCGGACGACCCGACAGCCGTCACAGCGTCAACACCAGGCCATCATAGGCCAGCTCCATGCCTTCAGGGAGGCGGGCGCAGGTGGCTGCGTGCCCGAGATCGTGCGACATGTGCGTGAAGTAGGTCTTCCGCGCCCCAATCCGGCGGGAGGCGTCGATCGCCTCGGCGACGGAAAAGTGCGTCGGGTGCGGCTCCTCGCGGAGCGCGTCAATGACGAGCACGTCCAGCCCGGTCAGCAGCGGCCATGACTCCGCCGGGATGGCGCTGCAGTCGGTGAGATACGCGAATCGGCCGAACCTGAAGCCCAGGAGGGGGCGACGGCCATGGAAAATCGGCACCGGGACGACTTCCTGGCCCGCCACACAGAACGGCCCCAGGATGGTGAATAGATCGAGGCGCGGGATCCCGCCACCGCGGGGCGTCGCCGGATCGAAGGCGTAGGCGAATACCTTTCGGATCTCCGTGACGGTGAGGTCGTCGGCGAAGCACGGCATCGACGAATTCTGCAGCGTGTTGAACCGCCTGATCTCGTCGATCCCGAGAATGTGATCCGCATGACCGTGCGTAAAGAGCAGCGCATCAACGCGGGTCATCTGGAACGCCAGCGCCTGCGCCCGCAAGTCCGGTCCCGCATCGATCAGGATGCACTGCCCGCCTGCCGTTTCGACCAGCAGGGACGGCCGCAATCGCTTGTCGCGCGGATCGCTCGACCGGCAGACGGCGCATTGGCATCCGATCATGGGGACGCCCGTCGACGTGCCGGTCCCGAGGAAGGTGACCTTGACTTGGGACGAGCCTGGCAATGGGATCAGGGCTCGATGATGCGCTTCTCGCCTTGCTGCGCCTGGACGAACCGCAGCCGCAGCTCGTAGAGCAAGTCGTCCATCAGGCGTTCTTCAGGCTCGATGAGGTTGCCCTTGGTTCGCTCCTGCAGCATGGCGATGAGCTCGATCATCTGCGCCGCGGCCGCGAGGTTCGGTTCGGCGCGCTCGCCCGTGTTCGGGTCGGCGATATCGCCAAAATGCACGGCAGCCGTGGTCGCGAGCGAGAGGATGAAACCGCTGAACGTGAGGCCTGTCTCCGGAGTTTCCACTCCCGAATGCTAGCATAGTCACCCATGCCGAAACGGGCGCGCAAAGCTGCCGCAGAACCCTCCTCCACACCCGCGAGCACCGCCGTGCCGCCGCCACACACGTCGACCGAGAACACGTCCGCCGGCGACATGTTTCAGAAGCTCGTCGACATCATGGCGAGGCTGCGCGGGCCGGGCGGATGCCCATGGGATCGCGAGCAGACGATCGAGTCGCTGCGCGGATTCGTGCTCGAAGAAACCTACGAGGTTCTCGATGCCATCGATCGGGGCGATCACGCCGCGCTCCGGGGCGAAATCGGCGACCTCCTGTTCGAAGGCGTGTTCCTCGCCCAGATCGAAGCGGACGAGGGCAGGTTCAGCGTCGCCGAGTCACTGCAATCGATCACCGAGAAGCTCGTTCGCCGACATCCGCACATCTTCGGCGACCGGGAGCAGCGACGTCACCACCCCGGGCCAGGTGCTCGAGCAGTGGGAGCAGATCAAGGCACGTGAACAGAAGGACGCAGGCGAGCGGCGATCGCTCCTTCGCGGGATTCCGAACACACTGCCTGCCCTGCTGCGGGCGCACGAGATCGGCTCCCGCGTCGGGGCCGTCGGATTCGAATGGGCCCGAACGGCGGATGTGGTCACGAAGATCGAAGAGGAAGTCGCCGAGGTGCGCCGCGCGGTCGAAAGCGAAGGAGCAGCCAGGACCGAAGAGGAAATCGGCGACCTGCTGTTCTCGATTGCGAACCTTGCCCGCCGGCTCGGGGTCGAGCCGGAATCGGCGCTCCGCAAGGCCAACGAAAAGTTCAGCGCCCGTTTCGAAGGGGTGGAGAGAGCGCTCGAAGAGCGGGGCCGCTCGGTCCACGATTCCTCCCTCGAAGAGATGGACGCCGAATGGGAACGCGTCAAGGCGCGCGAGAGAGCCTGACGCGGCGGCCGCTCCAGGTCGATACCTCGACAGTCACTCCGTCAGTGTCCATCACCACCGCGCCATCTTCGTCCGTCCGGAACAGCTCGGCGCCGGCGGCGCGATAGCGATCGACGACGATCGGGGCCGGGTGGCCGAACCGGTTGCCCCGGCCTGCGCTGAAGACGACCGCAGCCGGGTGCGCTGGCCTCAACGAACGGCACCGTGCTCGAGGTCGCACTGCCGTGATGTGGCGCTTTGATCACGGCAATCGGGCCGAGTGACAGGCTCGGCACTATCGCGCGCTCCCCTTCGGCGCCAATGTCCCCCGGCAGCACGATCGAGACAGCGCCCATGCGCAGTTCGAGCACCACCGAGTCCTCGTTGCGCACGCGCTGCCGTTCCCAGCCCGGAAGCGGCGGATGGAGGACACGAATCTCCATCGGTCCGTCCCGCTCACGATCGCCGGCCTGCACGGTACGCAGAACAGCGCCGGCATCGACAGCCGCGGTCTCTAGTTCGCGCAGCTTGACGTGAGGCGGCACCGGAACGCCCTCCCAGAGCACGCCGGGCGCGAACCGTCGCAGCGCCGAAGGCGCACCTCCAATGTGATCCGGATCGCCATGCGTGAGCACGAGCGTGTCCAGCGTCCGGACGCCGAACGCGCGGAGCGCAGGTGCAAGCACCCGTTCGCCGATGTCGAATCCCGAACCCGCAATCCCGCCCGCATCCACCAGCATCGCCCTGCCGTCGGGAATCTGCACCAGCGTCGCGTCGCCCTGACCCACGTCGAGGAACACGACCCGCAGCTTCCCGGGTGCTGGTGGTCGCACCGCACTGGCGGTGAAAGCTGCCGGGCCAATCAGAAGGATGAGACCGCAGGTCGCGAGGCCCGCGGCAGCGGCCCGACCAACACGTCCGCCCACGAGACATCCGGCACAGCACGTGTAATAGGCGGCGACGAGGGACCATGATGGCGGCGCGACATCACGCGCGAGCCAGGGCGCGACGTCGACGAGTGCCGGCTGAACGGATCAGCCATGATGCGCCGAGGTGCGTGACGTACCCGGCCGCCGACGGCAACCATGGGTGCGACGGTCGCAACCGCGAGTGTCACCATCGCCGCCGCCTGAACCACCGCCATCAACGGAATCGCCGCAAAGTTCAGGGCCAGCCCCGCAAACGTCACGCGCGAAAAGACGACGGCACTGATCGGTACGAGCGCGAGTTCTGCCGTGACCGTCGCGACCAGAAGCGTGCCGGCTGCAATCGCGACGGTGGCGATCGGCCCTCTGCCGGTCCCGCGCACGTGTTGCCGCCAGCCACGCCATCATTCGCGAAGCGCCAAGCAGAATCCCGAGCGTGGCACCAAAAGACAGGACGAAGCCGGCATCGAAGACCGCGAGCGGCGAGAGCGCCACGCCGGCGATTGCCGCAACGGCAAGTGCGTTCAGGGCAGGCCCGCGATGATCGAGGACTCGCCCCGACAGGTAGACACACGCGCCGGTCACGGCGCGGGCGACCGAAGCGCTCGATCCGGTCAGCTGTCCATAGAACACGAGTATCGCGATCGCCACCGCGGCCGCGATCCGATTGGGCACACGCGCCACCCGCATCGCGGCGAGCAGGATGGTGGTGAGGATCGCGATGTTTCCTCCAGAAATCGCGATCACATGGTATGTCCCCGCCTCCTGCAGCCGCCGCTGGTCATCGTCTGACAACCCCGATCGGTCGCCGATCAGGATCGCCGCCGCGATCGCGACTCGACTGGCTGCTCCAGCGTCCCACGTAGACCGCAAGCTGCCGACGCGCCCACGCCCGCGCGGTGGAGGATGCCTCATCGATCGGACTGCCCCTGGCAACCACGTCCACGAGCGCAGCACTCTTGACCGAGCCAACGAGGACGACGCCGCGGCGGGCGAGGGACCGAACCTCGTCGGGCACTCCGGGGTCTCCGTACATGGCGGGGATTCTCAGGACGGCGGGCATCGCCACAGTACGGCCGCTCCGCCAGGTCGAGACCGCATCGCGAGCGGACCCGCCTGCGACCGACAGACGTGCGCCTCCTCGCCGCACGACGACCGTTCGCCGTCGTCACATCCACGGACGAGCGAGACCCCGAGTGGATTAGGCGCGGCATCCTCGCGGAGCACCCCTTCGATCAACGCTGGTTCGGACCGCTCCGCGGCGTCGCGGCCTGCGAACCACGCCAGTAACGGTGGAGAGTAGGCACGACGGGCGGAGGTGATTCCGAGCGAGAGCCCGGCAAGGCTACAACCAATCAGGAGTGCTGCGACGAAGACTCCCTCGTCGGCAAAGCCACGAACGCCGCATGCGGAGACGAGTGCAACGACAGCGCCGCCGGCTGCGCGCAGCGCGAGTGAGTCACCGGCGGCAATGGGAAGAAGAAGACCGGCAGCGGCTCCCGCCAGCAGGGGGATCGCGACGAGCGGCGGCTGGAGTCTGCACCCTGTCCGTCGTGCAACATTCGTGGCTGCCGGCCCGCGGCCGTAAACAAAGGGTGCAGCGCTGCGAATCAGCCCGGAGCAGGCAGATTACGCGACAGGGTCAGGACTTTCGCAGTGCAGCTTCTGCGTGGTACTCCTGGAGCGTCCGCACCGTGAGCCCTTCGGTGCGGAGCGCCTTGATCGCGTTGACCGCGGCCGCGGCACCGGTGAGCGTCGTGATCGACGGCACGCCGTGCATCATTGCGATCCGGCGCACGGTGCGGTCGTCGAAGAACGACTCGCGGCCCAGCGGTGTGTTGATGACGAGGTGGATCTTGTTGTTCAGGATCTCGTCGCCGACGTGCGGGCGGCCCTCGTTGACCTTGAACACGATGTCGACGTCGAGCTTGTGGGCGCGCAGGTAGTTGGCCGTGCCGCGGGTCGCCAGCAGCTTGAAACCAAGCTCGCTCAAGTCGCGGGCAATCTGGACGACTGCCGGCTTGTCGTGGTTGTTGACGCTGATGAACGCGGTGCCTTCCGTCGGCAGCTTTACGCCGGCCGCGAGTTGCGCCTTGGCGAACGCACTGCCGAAGGTGGAGGCGCCGCCCATGACCTCGCCGGTCGATTTCATCTCAGGGCCAAGAATCGTATCGACACCGGGGAACCGCACGAACGGGAATACCGGTGTCTTCACGAAGAAGCCGGAGACTTCGAGGTCTTCGGTCAGGCCAAGCTGCGCCAGCGTCCTGCCGATCATCACCCGCGCCGCAACCTTCGCCAGCGGGACGCCCGTCGCCTTGGAGAGGTAGGGCACGGTCCGCGAGGCCCGCGGATTCACTTCCAGGACGTAGATCGTGTCTTCCTTGATGGCGAACTGGGCGTTCATCAGCCCGACGACTTTCAGCGCCCGGGCAATCCGCCGGGTGTAGTCGCGAATCAGAGTCACGTGCCGGTCGATCACCTTGTGCGGCGGAATCACGCAGGAGCTGTCGCCCGAATGGATGCCCGCCTCCTCGATGTGCTCCATGATGCCGCCGATGACGACGGCGCCGGTCGCATCGGCGACGGCATCGACGTCGAGCTCGACCGCATCCTCCAGGAACTTGTCGATCAGGATGGGATGTCCGGGAGACGCCGAGACTGCCGTCACCATGTAGCGATCGAGCGTGGCCATGTCGTACACGATTGCCATCGCGCGCCCGCCGAGCACGTATGACGGCCGAACCACCAGCGGGAAACCAATCTTGGCTGCGACCTCGCGCGCCTCTTCCGGTGTCGTCGCCACCCCGCTTGGCGCCTGCGGGATGCCGAGATCCCAGAGCAGTTGCGCGAACCGTTCCCGGTCCTCTGCCAGATCGATTGAGTCCGGCGACGTGCCGATGATGCGGATGCCGGATTCCTGTAACGACAGCGCCAGCTTCAGCGGCGTCTGCCCGCCGTACTGGACGACGCAGGCGACGTCTCCGCCGGCTTCACGCTCGCGCTCGATGATTGACGACACGTCTTCGAACGTCAGCGGCTCGAAGTACAACCGGTCGACGGTGTCGTAGTCGGTCGACACCGTCTCCGGGTTGCAGTTGATCATGATCGTCTCGAACCCCTCTTCGCGCAGCGCGAAGGCGGCGTGGCAGCAGCAGTAATCGAACTCGAGCCCCTGCCCGATGCGATTGGGGCCGCTGCCCAGGATGACGACCTTCTGCCGCGGAGTCGGCTCGGCCTCGCACTCATCCTCGTAGGTGCCGTACATGTACGGCGTAAACGATTCGAACTCGGCGGCGCAGGTGTCGATGCGCTTGTACGCCGACTTGATGCCGTGCTCGAGCCGAATCGACTTGACCGAGGCTTCGTCCGCACCGAGGATCCCGGCAAGCTCGCGATCGCCGAACCCGGACCGCTTCAACGTCCGCAGCATGTCGCGCGAGATGCCGCGCAATCCGACCAGGCTCGCCGAGCGCTGGAGCTCGACGATCTGTGAAAACTGCACCAGGAACCATTTGTCGATTTTCGTGAGGTCGTGCAGTTCTTCGACCGTCCAGCCGCGGTCGAGGGCGCGGAACACCGCCCACATGCGCCGCTCGTTCGGCACGCTCAGCTCCCGCTGGAGCGCCCCTTCCTCTTCTTCGACGGTCAGGCCCAGATCCGTCCGGCGGGTATTCTGGCCGAACAGGAGACCGCTGGCGCCGAGCTCGAGCGAGTGGAACGCCTTCATGAAGGCTTCCTTGAACGTCCGCCCGATCGCCATCACTTCTCCGACCGACTTCATCTGCGTGGTCAGCGTCCGGTCGGCGCGAGGAAACTTCTCGAACGCCCACCGCGGCACCTTGACGACGACGTAATCGATCGTCGGCTCGAACGACGCAGGCGTCAGGCGCGTGATGTCGTTCGGGATCTCGTCGAGCGTGTAGCCCAGGGCGAGCTTTGCGGCAATCTTCGCGATCGGGAATCCCGTCGCCTTTGACGCGAGCGCCGAGGACCGCGACACCCGCGGGTTCATCTCGATGACGATGATCCGGCCATCGGCCGGGTTGATCGCGAACTGGATATTGGACCCGCCGGTCTCGACGCCGACCCGGCGAATGATGCGCCGGCCGAGGTCGCGCATCCGCTGGTACTCGCGATCGGTCAATGTCAGCGCCGGGGCAACGGTGATGCTGTCGCCGGTGTGCACGCCCATCGGATCGACGTTTTCGATCGAGCAGATCACCACGAAGTTGTCGGCGCAGTCGCGCATCACCTCGAGCTCGTACTCCTTCCAGCCGATGACCGACTCCTCGACGAGGATCTCGTGCACCGGGCTCAACTCGATGCCGCGGCCCGCGAGCTCCCGATACTCTTCGATGTTGTAGGCGATGCCCCCGCCGACGCCGCCGAGCGTGAACGACGGCCGGATGATGATCGGGAACCCGATCACGTCCGCGGCGGCAATCGCTTCCTCCATCGATCGGACGTACCGGCTCTCCGGCATGTCGCAGCCGATTTCCCGCATCGCGTCACGGAATTTGAGGCGGTCTTCCGCCACCATGATCGCGGGTATCTGCGCGCCGATGAGCTCGGCGCCGTACTTCTCGAGCGTACCGTTCTCCGCCAGCGCCACCGCGAGATTGAGCGCCGTCTGGCCGCCGACGGTTGGCAGCACGGCGTCGGGCCGCTCGCGTTCGATGATCTTGGCGAGGAACTCCGGCGTCAGCGGCTCGACGTACGTCCGATCGGCGATTTCGGGATCGGTCATGATCGTCGCCGGATTGCTGTTGACGAGAATGACTTCGAGCCCTTCGTCCTTGAGCGCCTTGCACGCCTGCGTGCCCGAGTAGTCGAACTCACACCCCTGGCCGATGACGATCGGACCGGAACCGATGACGAGAACCCGCTTGATGTCGGTGCGTTTAGGCATGTTTCAGATTGGGCGGCCGTGCCTCAGGACGCGCAGCCCGGGGCCGCGCACCGCAGACGTCAGCCCCGTTCTTCCATGACGTCGAGAAATTGCCGGAACAGGTAGTCCGCGTCGTGCGGCCCGGGTGCCGCCTCGGGGTGATACTGCACGCAGAAGACCGGCTTCGTGTCGTGCCGGAGACCCTCGACCGTGCCGTCGTACAGATTGACGTGCGTGATCTTGACGTCCTTCGGCAGCGACTCGGGGTCGACCGCGAACCCGTGGTTCTGGGAGGTGATCTCGACTTTGCCGGTCTCCAGTTCCTTCACCGGGTGATTCGCACCACGATGTCCGAACTTGAGCTTGTAGGTGGACCCTCCGAGCGCGAGCGACAGCAGCTGATGACCCAGGCAGATGCCGAATACCGGCACCTCTGACTTGACCAGCTCGCGCGCGTTCTCGACCGCGTACCCGAGCGCCGCAGGATCGCCTGGCCCATTGCTCAGAAACACGCCGTCGGGATTCGACGCCAGAAGCTGCGAAGCGGGCGCGGTCGCCGGATACACCCGCACATCACAGCCGTAGGCCGTGAACCGCCGAAGGATGTTCCATTTCATCCCGAAGTCATACGCCGCGATACGCAGCGCCCGTTTGGGCTGCCGTTCGGCGAGAGGCGTGAACTCGTCCGACACGACTGGCGTCCAGTCGAATGCAGACTCGCACGTCACGCCGCGGACGAGGTCGGCACCTTCCATCGGCGAAACCGCCCGGGCCTTCTCGATGAGAATCCGAGGATCGGCGTCACCGGTCGCGATCACGCCGCGCATCACCCCGGCCGATCGCAGCACGCGGGTCAGCGCCCGCGTGTCGATGTCTGAGATAGCGACGATGTTGTGGCGGATCAGGTAGTCGCGCAGCGTCCCGTCAGAACGCCAGTTGCTTGCGATCGGCGATTCGTCACGGACGACGAAGCCGGCGACCTTCGGCGTGCGCGACTCTCCGTCCTCCGGCGAGATCCCGTAGTTGCCGATCTCGGGGCACGTCATCGTGACGATCTGCCCGGCGTACGACGGATCGGTCAGCACTTCCTGGTACCCGGTCATGCTGGTGTTGAACACCACCTCGCCGCCGGTTTCGCCGGGTGCGCCGGCGGATTCTCCTTCGTACCAAAGTCCGTTTTCGAGTGCGAGCGTTGCCTTCATGGTATGCGTTCGAGCGAACCGGTCACGCGGGACTCCTCTCCCGCCGAGACGCGCGTACTCGCCGTCCACGGCCGGTGTTCCGGCAGCTCCAGCCGGACGACGTGGGAGCCGATGCTGACTTCGGGGATGCGGGCCGGTGTGGTCCCAGCGAAACGACCGTCGACCAGGATGCGCGCGTTGCTTGGCCGGGAGTCCACGTAGATGGATCCCGTCAATGCGCCACTCGCGCCTGAACGTCCGGTCGCAGCCGGAGTGGCGCTGCCGGCGGTCGTCGAACGCGCCGGAGGGGTCGATTGCGCCGGAGTGCTCCGCTGCAGGCGGACCGCGAGATTTCGAACCGGGTCCGACGCGGACAGCGCCACGTCCTCGCGCCCGGTGGTGAACCCGGGAGCGATCACGCGGACAGAGTAGGCGCCGAACTTCATCGCGTTCAGGGTGAGCGGGGTGCGGCCGCGCCAGCGGCCGTTCACCGTCACGGACGCACGCGACGGCGTCGAGGTGATCTGGAGTCGGCCAGAGGTCGCCGCGGGTGCGGCTGGAGGCGTGCGCGCCTCACGCGGCGCCGATCGAGGCCCTTCGTCCGGGACGGGTGGCGGGGCCGTTGGTTGCGTTACGGTCCCTTCGGTATATGTCTTGCCCGCTGGCTTTGCCGCGTCACCGGTGGCGGGAGACTTTGCCGGCTCTGGCGGCGGTGGCACACTCGTCGTCGCAGACGACGGCGCGCTCGGTGTGCCCGATTTTGCGCCGGTGACGACGGGGCCTTTGACGGCGTCACCGCCCCCGGCCCAGTAGCCGGCGGCAAACCCAACCAGCAAGCCGAGGATCAGCGTGACGGCAATCGGCAGCACCGCTGTACGCGGTCGATCCGCATCGACCGATCCGGAATCGCGGGCCGCATAGGCATCGGTTTGCGGTTCTGACAGCAAATCCATATGCGCCGGTATCCCTGTCGCTCGGTGGTCTCGAGCTATGCGCCACCGGCTCGGGATCCTGTTCCCAGAGACGCGCGGGAGCCCCGGCGGCACCGATCTCGCGCTCGGATCGATCGAACCCGAGATCCGCGGCCGCCTCTCCGTCGTCGAACACCATCCGTTCCTGCTGATCGCGACCGGCGTGCTCAATCTCGTAGTGCGCGGCGTCCTCGTCGCGTTCTGCCGCCACGTCGGCGTAGTCCGGTTCTGCGATGTCCGGCTCGGGATCGAATTCGACGTTGACGCCGCGATCGTCGGCAACCGAGGTGGCGCCAAGCGCCGCCGCGGCCGCAAGTGTGAGATCCGGCTCAGAGTCCTCGGGTTGCGACACTGGTGCGAGGGTGATCGTCGCATCGGTGATCGCGCCCACGGCAGTCACCGCTTCCGTGACGCGTCCTCCGCGGGCGGCGGCCTCGAGTGCTGACGCAAACGCCAGTCCGGTTGGATACCGACGTGCCGGGTCCTCGTCCATCGCGCGCGCAAGGACCACCCGCATGCCGGTGCCGAATTCGAGCAGGTGTTCGCCCGTCAGCGGCCCTATCTGGTCGCCGGTTCCGGAAGGACGGCGGCCGGTCAGCAGTTCGTATGTAATCGCCGCAAGCGAGAACACGTCGGCCGGAGTGCCCCAGCGGGCGCCCGCGATTCGCTCGGGCGCGCTGTACGGGCGCCGCACCGGTGCGCGAAGCCCCATGCGTTCGAGCGATTCGACGACTCCGAAACCGCTGGCCCGAGTTTCTTCGGGGGTCACGAAAATATCGCGCAGATGGAGCGCGCCGTGGCCGATTCCGGCGGTTCGCGCGAAATCAATCGCACCGGCGAGTTGGGTGAGAAACGGGAGCGCCCGATCGAGCGGCGCAGGGGCGTAGTGGCGGATCGCCGCGTCGAGCGACTCGGCGGCGACGTACTCCTCGGCACGGTACGCGACAGTTCCCTCGACCCCGGCGGCAATCGGCTCCACGATGGACGGATGAAACAAACCGGCGTCGGAGGCGCTGGCAAGCTCGTCCGCCAGGAGCTGCGCCTGCTCGGGGGTGATGTCGAGCCGGAATACCTTGACCGCCACCAGCCGGTCACGCGTCGGCTCGTAGGTGCGAAAAACAGGGCCGAGGGCGCCAATGCCGATTTGATGCAGGACCCGAAACGGGCCGAACGCGGGAGGTGGAGCGAATGCGACCGGGTCGTCTATGGCCATTCCGGGGAGGACAAAAAAATGTAACACATTTCGGCCGATTCTCCTTGCGAGATCGGGGCTCGGGGCGTAGCGTGGGCCTGCCCAATCGGCGCCAGTCCATGTTCCTGTGTCCCGTGTGCTCCAGTTCTGCGGTCGAACCAGCCGGACGCACCGAGACGTATCAGTCGCTGGTGTGCGCCGACTGCCAGACGTGGTCGACGGTCCCCATCGAGCCGCCGGCGGCGAAGAAACCAGCCGCTCCGGTCAAGCCACCCGAACGTCCCTGAGCCGCTCGGATCCTTTCGCCCCGGGACAGCGTCGAACCGGCAGTCTTCCTTGACAGGCTTCGGAAGGCTCTGAGAGAGTACCAGCGGTGTCAGCCGAGCCAGTCACATCCCTCTCCTCCGAAGCGCCTCCGAGCGAGGCGGCCGGCACCTCATCCCCGGTCGGGATTGACGTGCGCCAGCTGCCGTGGATCCGCCCGCTCATCGGCGACTACGCCTTCAATTTTCAGAAAGTTGCGCCGCTGTACGCCGGCGACCCCGCTTCGGCGCAGGCGTGGCGCGATGCCGTCCTGCGCAGGCAAGGGTCTGCCGCGAAAACGGTGGCTATCGCCGAGGTGCTGAGCGCCCAGCAGATGCGCCGCGGTGCACCCGCGGCCGCGCGCGACGCTGCCGTGAAACTGGGCCATCCGGAGACAGTCGCAGTCGTCACCGGTCAGCAGGCTGGCGCCTTTGGCGGTCCGCTGTTCACGCTGCTGAAGGCCGTCACCGCGATCCAGCTCGCCCGTCGTGTGTCGGCCGACCAGGGGGTCAGTGCGGTCGCGGTGTTCTGGGTCGATGCCGAGGATCACGACTGGGAAGAGGTGCGCTCGTGCACCATCCTCGATGCTGAATTCCAGCCGGCATCGATAACGCTGGCCGACCCCGAAGGCGCCGGCGAACTGCCGGTCGCGGCGCTGACGCTGGACGAACGAATCGAGCAGAGCCTCTCGGCGCTGTCGGACTCGCTGCCGGACACTGATTTTTCCGAGATGGTGCTGTCGTCGCTGCGCGCTGCCTACCAGCCGGGCACCGGGATGGCGGCCGCGTTCGCCCGCTGGATCGAGGCGCTGCTCGGACCGCACGGTCTCGTCGTCTTCGAGTCGGCCGATGCGGCAGCAAAGAAGCTGGCGGCGCCGGTGTTCCTGCGAGAGCTGCGGGAGCCAGGTCGCACGTCGTCGCTCGCCCTCGCCGCCGGCCAGCAGCTCCATGACCGGGGCCACGAGCCGCAGGTCATGCCGCAGCCGGACAGCCTGGCCCTGTTCCATTTGAACGGCGTACGCCGCGCGATCCGTCGTCAGGGCGACCACTTCATGATTGGCGAGTCGCAGGTGACCGCGCCGGCGCTCGTGCGTGAGGCGGAAACGGATCCTTCGCACTTCAGCCCGAACGTCCTTCTTCGTCCGATCGTCCAGGACACGCTCTTTCCGACGATCTGTTACGTCGCTGGTCCGAGCGAGCTTGCCTACCTCGGCCAGCTCGGCGGCGTCTACCACCACTTCGGCATCCCGATGCCGCTCATCTACCCGCGCGGCAGTGCCACACTCGTCGATTCATCCACCGCGCGATTCCTCACCCGCTACGACTTTCCGCTCGCCGACCTGCGGCCGCAGGACGAATCGGGGCTGAATCGCCTGCTCCAGTCGCAGCTCCCCCCCGAGGTCGAGCAATCGTTGACTGACGCTGAGGAGACCATTCGCGCCGCGCTTCAGCGGGTCATCGATGCCATGCCGGCCCTCGATCCGACGCTTGCCGGCGCGGCCAAGACAACCGTCGGCAAAATGGAGCACGACCTGCGGTCGCTTCACTCCAAGGTGATCCAGGCGGCAAAGCGGCGCGACGATACGCTGCGGCGCCAGTTCACCCGCGCGCAGTCGCAGATCTTCCCGCTCGGACACCCACAGGAACGCACCCTCGGCGTAGTCTTCTTCCTGAATCGCTACGGCCCCGCGGTCGTCGACCGCCTGCTCCAGGAGCTCCCTCTCCAAATGGGACTCCACTGGATCCTGACTATCTGACCGTCGCGCGCCCGGAGTGCAGTGCCGCGTCAGGCGACCATGTGCGCACCACGGCAGGAACGACATCGGCGTTCACTGAGAGCGAGCCGACTCGATTCATTCGCTCCGGAAACCGCTCCGCAACCCGGAAAAACACTGCTCCGGCTTACCGTCCGAGAACGCGGCGCGCCGCCATTAAGGACGGCGCGCCCCTTCGTTGGCCTGCGCAGCGTTTTTCGCGAACAGCAACGGCTTGCTCCGCATCGTTTCCGAATCGAATGAACCGAATCGGCTCTCGGTTTGTACGACAGGGAACCACCGCCTCGTCGCACGTTCGCACGTTGGCACGTCGCACGTAGCACGTAGCACGTAGCACGTATGACTAGGACCGGCTGATGACACGCTCGTAGAAGGCTTCGTACTGCGGCACGACAGTGTCGCGGCAGTACCGCTCGAGGACGCTGCGCCGGGCGGCAGCGGCCACGCGCGCGTGCAATGCGGTGTCAGTCAGGAGGGCCACTCCACTCGCCGCCATGCCCTCCAGATCGTCGGGCGCGTGCAGGAAGCCAGTGCTGCCATCGTCGATGACCTCATGCAGCCCTCCGACCCGCGAGGCGACGACGGGAACTTCGCAGGCCATCGCCTCGAGCGCTGCCAGGCCGAAGCTCTCCTGAGCCGAGGGCAGCAGGAAGAGATCCGAGATCGACAGGAGGGGCAAAATCTGGTCCTGCTCCCCGACCGACTCCACCTGCTTCGAGAGGCCGAGTGCACGCGCCGCATCGAGGGCGGCAGTCAAATCGGGACCGTCACCGACCAGCAGCAGCCGCGACGGAACCTTTGCCGCAATCCTCGCAAATATTTCAACGACGGCCGTGACCCGCTTCACCGGGCGGAAGTTAGAGACATGGATGACCACCTTCTCGCATCCCGGCGGACAGTACCTGGCGCGGAGCCGCGCGTCTGGCGTCCGGCGGTACGTCTCGCAGTCGAGAAAATTCGGAATCACCACGATCTCGTTCCGCACGGGCAGCATGCGGTAGGTCTCCTCCTTGAGACTCTCGGAGACCGCCGTCACGCCGTCGGACTGGTCGATCGAGAAGGCCACCGTTTCCGCGTAGGAGTGATCGCTGCCGACGAGCGTGATGTCGGTCCCGTGCAGTGTGGTGATCACCTTCGGCACGCGATCGGCCGCGGCAGACTGAAGAATCTGCCGGGCAAGGTAGGCGGCGGTCGCATGTGGCACCGCGTAGTGCGCATGGACGATGTCGAGTTTGAACTCACGCGAGACCTGGACCACTCGCGTCGCCAGCGCCAGGACGTACTGAGTTTCGCGGAACAGCGGATACGCGGGCGTCGACACCCGGTGAAAATTCAGGCCTGCCTGATACGCCCCGAATCGAAACGGCGTGTCGGCACTGAGGACGTGGACATCATGCCCGCGCGCGGCCAGCGATTTCGCGAGCTCGGTCGCGACAATCCCGCTCCCGCCGACCGATGCGTAGCAGACGATGCCGACGTTCACTCGATCCCTTCGCGGCTCCCGGAGGCGGTCCAGTCCTTGAACAGGTGCGGGCGCAGGAGCGGATCGCGCACGATCACCCCCTCGGCGAATGCGACGCCGGTGCGGGCGCCGAGGTGGGCGTCGCGGCTCTCGATCATCTGCCGGAACGACGGCGCGGTCAGGCGCGTCTCGATGCTCCCCGGGCTCGACGGCGTGAACTGCGAGCGATGGCAGGCAAGCGCCTCGCGTTTCTTGTCGTAGTGCTCCGAGACGTCCACCGCGAACGACACCGGGTCAGAATCGTTGATGAAGTAGTAACAGAGCCAGTCTGGTCGCCATGCAGACGGATCGGCGTCGCCAAACCGGCGCAGCCCGCTCTTGAACACAGCTCTCGTCAGCACGTCGCTTGCCGCACGATGATCGGGATGACGATCGTTCGAGTGCGGCAGCGCGACCGTCCGCGGCCGCACGGTGCGAACCAGCCGCACCACGTCCATCATCTGGACATCATTCCCATCGATGCCTCCGTCGGGCCATCGCAGGTTGGTTCGCCACGAGGCACCAAGCACCGCCCGCGCAGCTTCCGCCTCCGCTTCGCGCTCTTCCGGGGTTCCGTTCGAGCCCAGCTCCCCGCGCGTCAAATCGCACAAACCGACTTTGAACCCCCGCGCGGCGTGGAGCGCGATCGTCCCGCCAAGCCCAATCTCGAGGTCGTCAGGATGGGGACCGAACACGAGGAGGTCGACTGGTGGCAGGGACTTCATTCTCGGTTTTAGGTTATAGGGTTATCAAGTTCTAGGGTCATGTTTTAGGTTATATGTTCAAGGGTTTTAGAGTCGGGTCTTCGGTGTGGGGTTATCAGTTTTTAGAGTCAGGGTGCAGGTGCGGAGTTCGCAGGGTGTCAGTTCGAATGTCGAGCCTACAACCTGAACCAGACCTAAAACGCACAACCTTGAAACCTGACTCTTAGAACCCGATAACCCCTAGAACTCTATAACCTCGAAGGTCAGATAGTAGAAGCGACCGCCTGCAAGTCCCGATCAGCAGCGGCCAAACCCGCTCGCGCCCGATCGCACCACTCGCCGTCCGACGCAAGCAGACGACGCGACGCGGCGATGGCGCGGCGGGTCTCTGAAGGCGCCGGTCCACCGGGCGTCGTGCGAACGGCTACGAAATGCCTCGCACTGAGCAATTCCGCGAGTGCCGGTTCGTCGTACTCGATGGCGCGTCCGATCACCGCGGTGGAAACGTCGCGCAGCACGACCGAGCGCGGCTCTGACGGACGGCGCTCGCATTCGGCCACGAACTTCACCGCCACGCTGTGACTCGTCTTGAACGGCACGCCATGGTCTCTCGCCAGGGTGTCGGCGAGCTCGGTTACCGTAATCCAACCCTGCTCGGCCCGCTCGGCGAGCCTGGCGCGATTGAACTGCGCCGGACCCATGGCCGCGGCGACGAGACGCACCGCCCGGTTCGCGTCCTTGAACATCGAGGCCACGAGCGGCTGCAGATCGTCTTCGGTGTCGACAATGTCCCCGAATGGGGTGTTATGGACGCTCAGCACGATCCCGATTGCCTGGCCAAGGGCTTTGCTGGCTATCGCACGCGCGTGCTCGAGCGCTACAGGGTTCCGCTTCTGCGGCATGATGCTGCTGCCCTGCACGAACCCATCCGACAGCCGCAGGTAGCCGAATTCACTCGTGCACCAGAGCAGCAGATCCTGGAGCACGCGGCCAAGCCCGGTCAGAAGAACCGACGCCGCGGACACGCTCTCGATCAGGTAGTCGACCGTCGCGATGCTGCCGTATGTGTTGCCGGTCGGCGCGTCGAATCCGAGGAGTGCGGTCGTGCGGGTTCGGTCAATCGGAAACCCCGTCCCCGTGATGGCGCACGAGCCGAGCGGATTCAGGTTCGTTGCCACATAGGCGGCACGGAGCCGCACTGTGTCGCGCTCGAGCTGCTCGATGACCGCCAGCAGGTAATGTGCGATGGTGGAGGGTTGCGCCGGCTGCGTGTGCGTATGCGCGGCGAAGACGTCGTCGGTGTGCTGACTGGCGAGCTCGATCAGCACATTGCGCAATCTGACCGCGCCGGCCATCAACTCGAGCACCATCTCGCGCTGCTGCATCCGGTACATCGTCATGTCGATGTCGTTGCGTGATCTGGCGGTGTGCAGCCGACCCGCAGCTTCCTCGCCGCAGGCCTCGACGATCAGGCGTTCGAGGTAGAAGAACAGGTCTTCGCACGTGCCGTCATATCGAACCTGATCGATCTGGGGCAGCGAAATCCCATCGAGCGCAACACGAATCGCGTGCGCATCGACTCTCGGGATGATGCCCGTCTCGGTCAGCATGACGAGATGCGCATAGTGGATGCGCATCAGCGGCGCGAGGAACTGTGCCTTGGCGTCTTCGAAGTTTTCGTTGAGAACGTGTGCGACGTACTCCGAATCGAACCGCATGGGTCTAATAACGCTTTCCGAGGCTCAGGAGATTTGCCATCAACTGGTACGCGCCTTCAGTGCCCGCCGGCAGCTGGCGCCAGAGTACCAGGCCGACGTAGATCCACCGCCCCTTGCCGTAGCGCGCCTCGACCAGTGCGCCGCTCTTCGCCCCGGCGTTGTAGGGAAAGGGATCCGTGGACCGGACGAGGTCGACATAATGAGAGTCGCGGTCGGCGAGAAAGTACGTCCCGCGCTCCTGCACCCAGCCCGCCCAGGCGTCGGACCCGATCTTGTTGGGCGTGTTGAAGACCGGGTGGGTTGGAACCAGCACTTCGACCGGTGCGTTCTCGTCGGTAATCCGGTCGGTTCCGGTCTTGACCGGATACGGCCCGTACTGCGCCTGGTTGAACTCCTGTTTGTTGTACTGGACGATCACCGTGCCGCCGTTCTCCACGTACCTCAGCAGCCGGTTGTTGTTCGCACGGAGGTCCGGCCGGCGCTCGTACGCGCGGACGCCGGTGACGATGACGTTGTAGCGGGACAAGTCCCCCGAAGCGAGTTCGGCGGCATCAATCAAGTGAACATCCGCACCGAGCTGCTCGATCGCGGCCGGGACGGCGTCGCCGACGCCCATCACGTAGCCGACCTTGAGGCCGGGCGCAATCCTGACGTCAATCACCTTCACGCGCGTCTGCGCCGGCTCGACGACGTGGCGCCGGCGGATGTGCGGATACTCGACGACTTCGTACCCTGTGGACGATGACACCTCGTGCTCGGCGGCAACCTCCGCACCGACGGCGTAGTCGCCCGGCTTGACTGTGGCCGGAGGCGTCACGCTGAACTTGACCGTCGCGTCTTCGTTCTCGCGCTCGAATTTCACTGGAACCGATGGCGGCGTGGCCCGCCAGCCGTCGGGCAGGTGCAGTGACGCAGTCGCCGCAACCGCCCCTTTTTGATTGTTGCTGACCGTCACCTCGACCGTGCGCACGTGGACGGCCGGACGCGCGACCGGCGCCGATGCCGTTCGACGCGGCGCTGTTGGCGTCGGCACCACAGCGATATCGGGCGAGACGCGGACATCGAATGGCGGGACGACCTGCAGCTCCATTCGCTTCTCACCGGCGAACAGGTCGCTGTATCGATACTCGACGGTGCGCTCCACCGACACGTCAGCTCCCGCGATCGACAGCGCCACGGCGGCGCGGAACGGAGTCGGCCGGAACGGCACTCCGAACGGCACTCCTGGCTCGAAATCGTATCGCGCCGCATCCTTCCGCGGCGTCCAGTACGGTGTGGACACCGGTGCAATCCCCACGTGCAGCTCCGTCGCACACGTCAGCGCGCTGGCACTCTGAACGGCACCGTCACACGCCGGTGAGTCGCCGACGAATCCGGCAAACTGGACGCTCTTGACGGCGACGTCGCCTGGTCCGTTGTTGCCGGCGACAAGCGAAAGCTTGATTGGTTGTCCCGGCACCACCACGCCGTCGTCCGCGAGCACCTCGACGCGAATGCCATGGGTCAGGACGAGCGCGTCCTGGAACTGCCGTTCCTTTGGCGCCAGCCGGAAATCAATCTCGAATCGTGCGGCGTCGGACAGATCCATGGACTTGAGGTTCGCGCGCAACTCACGGACGGTGGCAAGCCCGGTCACAAGGGCCTGGGTTGCGGCCGCGGGCCCCTTGCCATCGAGTGCCTGGGACGCCATCTCGACGCTTGCCGCGATGGTCTGGAGGGCCGACGCGAGCGCCGCCGGCGGTTGCGCGCCGGCATAAGCTGCCAGGCCCGGAACAGACGTATCGATCCCCTCGAACATGTCCTTCGGCGCCACCCCCTGCTCGCCGATGGCCGTGTCCTTCAGCCGGTACACGCGGGAGAGTGACGCGCCCGGAAGCAGGAGCAACTGGGATGTGCCCTGGCACTTGTGCATGCTCCGGCCTTCGAGGCCGAGCTCACTATACGTGCGCCCCAGAACCGGATCGAACTCCGACGAGTTCACGCGCAGCAGGTCGCGCGTCGGCGCCGGCGCAGTCTGGCCCGGCGCGACAAAGCCTTCCGTACAGAAAACCCGCTTGGCCTGCCATGGACGCAGACCGTCCCTGATCTGGTCGGGATAGCGTGCCGGGTCCGCGGCAGCGCGGAACGCTTCAATCGTCAGGCGCGCCGATGCCTGGTGGTGCTGGCCTCCGCCGGTGCCGCCGCACAGAAAACCGGCGACCACGTCAGGGCGAATCGCGCGGATGTGACGAACGAAGTCGCCAAGGATTTCGTCATGCCCCCACTTCTCGATGCTCTCGTCGATGCTGAAGGAGAAGCCGAAGTCGATCGCCCGCGTAAAGTACTGCTCCGCACCGTCGAACCGGTGAACAGCGAGAAGTTCTTCAGTGCGCAGCACGCCAAGCGCCTGGAAAATCTCCGGGCCGATCTCGTTCTGGCCGCCGTCGCCGCGCGTTGCAGTCACGAGGGTCGTTCGCATACCCCGGCCGTGGCTCATCATCGCGAGCAGCGGGTTGTCCTCGTCGTCCGGGTGCGCCGTCGTCTCCATGAAGCTGCCCACAGTCTTCAGCTGCCGCAGTGCGAGCTTCAGCGAAGCATCCCCCGGCAACTCTCCAACCGGTCGCACTCGCAACTGCGCCGGAAGCGAAACAGAAAGCAGGAGGATGAAAGTGGCAAGTGCCGGAACGCGGAAGGCTCGGGAGCGTCGCATAGACATCTGAAAAGCCGAGGAGCTGGTTACGATGCGGGCCCGGGATTTTTCCCGGACCCGCCGGTGACTTCAGGCCCGCGGCCTAGAAGGAGAACTTGAGCCCGAGCTGCATCTGTCGCTGGTCGTAGCCGGACGTGCCGGGGAACGTCGACGGCAGCGCGGCGGCGGGCACGCCGAACGCGTCGGTCGTGACGACCCGGTTGACCGCCGACACGTTCTGGACGTTGAAGAGATTCTTCGCTTCGAAGAACAGCTCCCCGCGCCAGGTGTTGCGAATGGGCAGAAAACGCGAGTATCGCAGGTCGAGATTCGCCACTCGGCCAAGGCGGCCGGAGTTGCGCTCGATGCCAACCGGCCGGTCGTTGTTCACGCCGTCCTTGTTCAAGTCGACGTTGGAGCGGATGTTGAACGGCAGCCCGCTGTTCGCCTGCAGGATGATCCCGACCTGGTTGTTATTGAGCAGCATGGCTCGCAGTCCGTCGCCGCCGACCTGCGGGGCGACTACCGCCGACACGGCCAGCGTGTGGGTCTGGTTGAAGGGGGTCACGCCCTTGTCGCGATCGAGGTTCGTGGGATCGGACACCCGGTCGTCGTTGCTGCCGACCACGTACGTGCCGGTCAGGGGCGCATTGTCCACGCCGCGGGCCAGCGTGTAAGTCGCCTGCGTCATCCACCCGTGGGTCATCCGCTTGGTCAGCGTGGCGGTGAATGCGTTGTAGGTCGATTCGGCAATCGACTGGAACACATTGATGTGATCGAACGTCGGGTCGACGCGCGCGGCCGAGAACACCGGCCGGCCGTCGGCGAGCGTCACGCCCGACGCGACCAGGTTGACGTCCATCAGCACGGGAAGATTCCGTCCGATCGAGTTGACGTAACCGACGGTGACGGCGACATCGCTGTTGAGTGCACGTTCGAGCTGCACGTTGCTCAGCCACGCCGACTGCGTTTCGAAGTTCTGGTCGACTGCGTTGATGCTCTGTTTCGGCAACACGAATCCGGGGGGCGGCGTCGACAGGTTGCCCGGGAACGCCGGCGCGCCCGCAGCCGTCGGGAGTACAGGTCCGACGTTGTAGCTCTTCGGATCGCCGTTGTTCAGGATCGCGTTGTCGTAGAAGTCGAGCAGGGGCGGCTCATACATCAGCCCCATCGATGCACGAACGACAGTGTGCGCCGAGCTGTCGACCGACCAGGAAACACCAGCACGAGGACCGAAGTTGTTCTTGTCGATCGCGAAGTTCTTCGAGTACGGATTGGGCCCGAACTGCCGCGCCTCGGGGACGTTGAACAGGTCGTAACGCAAGCCATAGAGCAACTTCAGGCGCGACGCGATCTGCCAGTCGTCCTGGACGAACATGCCGTAGAAGCCCGAATTGTAGCTGGCGGTGACGTCACCGAGCTGCTGCTGGAAGTTCGCGTAGGCGCGAGGATTGGTCCCGCTCTTCGCAGCGAGGTAGTCGTTGATGGTGGCAAACGTGTAGAGGAAGAGGTCGCCTCGAACGCGCTCGTCGCCGATCCACTGCGCGTCGATACCGGTCTTGAGCGAGTGCTTGCCGCGGATGAGGCTGACGTTGTCGATTACCTGGCTGATCCCCTGGGTGAAATCGAAACCAACCGAGTTGCCGTCACCGATGCGCGCGCCACCAAAGCTCGCCTTGCCGTTCACGGTCACCGCCGGTCCGTCCACGGATATGCCGGGACTCCGGAACTGATGACGCCGTGCGTACTGGACACGCAGCTCGTTCAGCAGGCTGCCGCCGAGCGTGGAGACCAGCTGCGCCGAGGCCGAGTCCATGCGATCGGTGAAATCGGTCGCCCGGTCCGTGGTCGTGAGTCCACCACCGATGTTGGACGCCGAAAAATTCTTGAACCCGAAGTACCGAACCGACAGGAGGCTGCCCGGGCGAAAGCTGATAGTCGGTCTTGCCGAACGCAAAATTGACCTTCTGATGCGCCGGGATGACGCCACTCGCCGGGATCGAAATGCCGAGCGCCTCGGCATCCGCGGGCGTGACCGTGATGACCTGACCGCCGGTGATGAGGCTGCGATCGACGTACTCGTATGCACCGAAGTAGTGCCACTTGTCCTTCTGGATCGGACCGCCGACCGTCGCCGTGACGTCATTCGCTTCGGTGTCGGGCTTGCGCGCGGTCGGCGCCAGGAAGAACGGCTTGGACGACATCGGGTTGCGCTTGAAGCGGTAGCTCGCCGAACCGCGCACGTTGTTCGTGCCGGACTGCGTGATGGCGTTGTAGACCATCCCGGTTGTCTGACCGAACTCGGGAGCGAAGCCGTTGGTGATGACCTTCACCTCGCGAACGAGCACCTCCGAAATGGGCAGCATCCGGAGACCTGCGCGATCCTTCTCGGTGTTGGTGTTGCCATCGATCTGGTAGTTCGTGTGCATCTGCGTCCCGTTCGCGTTGATGCGGGGGACACCGAATTCGTTGTTCTCGTACCCCGTGACATTCGCCTGGAGGAACGCGAAGTTGTAGGGATTGCGCGACACCAGCGGCAGGTTCCGGATTTCGGTTTCACCGATGGTCCGGCCGAGGTCGATCTTGCCTGGCTCAGCGATGGGTGACTCACTGGTCACGGTGACCGTTTCCGTCATGCTGCCAACGCTGAGCGTGACATTCACGACGGCGGACTGGCCCGCCGACAGCGTCAGCCCCTGCTGCTCGAACTTCTTGAACCCCTGGAGCTCGGCCGAGACGCGGTACGGCCCGAGGGGAAGCAGCGGAGCGCGATAGACGCCCGCCTCGTTGCTGACGACGACGCGGGTATCGCCGGTATCGAGATTCGCGACGGTGACGCTGACGCCCGGAAGCGCCGCGCCCGGACTCGTCGACGATGGTGCCTTCAATGGTGCCGTTGACCGACTGGGACTGGGCGAACGACGAGGACGCCGCCGAGAGAACAACCAACAGGACGAACATGACCCGAAACACGCGAAACATCGAACTTCCTCCTGAGCGTCGCGCAGACACGGGCGCGCGCGAGACCACTTTGTCTATGTATGAGCTGCAACCGCAGTATACAATGCCGGCTCAACTCGACTCTTAGACGCCTGCTCTCGCCGCCTGGAACAGAGCGCCATGCCAATTTTCGGGGAAGTTGTTCCGTTCGGGCCCCCAGCCCCTGACGGCCCCGCCGGCGCGTGACAATCGGGCGCGCCGCGTCTGCGGCGACGGCGCCCTGAGCGGCCCGGCATTTTCGCCAGCCCCGGGTGCATGCTCTCGTTGCCACGGCCGATACAGTGTTCACAACCGGCCGCAGGCCGGACGGAGCTCCTGTGACGACAGTGAATACCGACTCGCGAAAACCCGGTGCGAAGTCAAAACCGGGCAAGCGCCGGCGGGCGCGCCTTCGCCACTGGAAGCTTTACCTGCTGGTCGGTCTCGGCGTCTCGGTCCTCGTCACGTCGGCGCTGACGGTCTACTTCTACCAGTCCTTTTCCCGCCAGATCGACGCGAGACTCGCCGGCGAAACCGAGCGCGCCGATCCTCGTATCTTTGCGCGTCCGTTCGAGTTACGTCGAGGCCAGGCGTTCACGATCGCGCAGCTCATCGACCGGCTGAACGACCTCGGCTACTCGCATCGTGCCAAGTCGCAGGAAGCCGGCGAATTCACCGTCGGGCGGGACGCTGTCCTGCTCATTCCGCGGGACGGGGACCGCAAGGGGGAACTCCTGCGAGTGGTCTTCGGCGCCCGGCGCGGCAAAGGCCCCGAGCCGGCCACGATCGATCGCGTCGAGCTGCCCGGCACGAAGCGCACGATCGAGCGGTTTACTCTCGATCCGCCCCTCATCACCGCCGTCGTGGCTTCCGGGCGCGAAAAGCGCCGGGACGTTCCGCTCGAGCGCGATTCCCCAGCGCATGGTGCAGGCGGTGCTCGCGATCGAAGATCGCCGCTTCTACGAGCATCCCGGGATCGATCCGATCGGGCTCACCAGCGCGGCGATCGGCAACGTGTTCGGCAGTCGAAAGTACATGCGCGGCGGCAGCACCATCACGCAGCAGCTGGTGAAGAACACCTTCCTGACACCCGAAAAGACGCTCAAGCGCAAGCTCTCCGAGTGGTTCATGTCGGTCGCGCTCGAGCGGCGGCTCACGAAGGAGCAGATCCTGACGCTGTACCTGAATGACGTCTCGCTCGGCCAGCGCGGGTCGTTTGCCATCCACGGGGTGCCGGAGGCCGCACGGCTCTTCTTTTCGAAGGACGTCACGAATGTGACGCTGAGCGAAGCGGCCACCATCGCCGGCGTGATCCAGTCGCCCTCGCGCCTCTCCCCTTTCAACAACCCGGAGGCGGTGACGGAGCGCAGGAACGTGGTGCTCCAGGCGATGGCGGACTCCGGCTACATCACTGCCGATACCGCGACCCGCTCGGCGCATGAGCCACTGCAGCTCGCGCCGCGTGCACTCGACGCCGAGGCGCCGTACTTCGTCGACTACATCACCCAGGAGCTGCAGGACAAATACAAGGCGGCAACCGGAGCGGTCGACGTCTACACCACGCTCGACCTCCACATGCAGCACATCGCCCAGGATGCGGTGCGTGACGGGCTCGCCCGTGTGGACGAACTTCTCGCCAAGCGCAAGCGGCAGCGGGCGCAGGCAGCGCTGATTGCGGTCGACCCGCGTACCGGAGACATCCTCTCGTTCATCGGCGGTCGCACTTACAACCAGTCGCAGTTCAACCGCGTCATCGCCGCGAACCGCCAGCCGGGATCGGTGTTCAAGCCGTTCGTCTACCTCGCCGCATTCGAGCGCGCCCTCGCCGAAGGACGGACCGACGTGACCCCCGCCAGCGTCGTCCTCGACGAGCCCACGTCGTTCGTCTTCAACGAGCAGACCTGGACCCCGGCCAACTACGACGGCCAGTTCGAAGGGGCCAATCACGCTGCGGCGTGCGCTGGCCCTCTCGCGCAACATTGCGACGATCAAGGTCGCGGAGGCGGCGGGATACGACCAGGTTGCGGGACTGTGGCGTCGGGTCGGGGCGGGCACAGCGCCGCGGCCCTATCCCTCGATCGCGCTCGGCGTATTCGAAGCGACACCGTTTCAAATCGCGAGCGCTTACACGCTGTTTCCCAATGGCGGCACGCTCAAACCGCTGCACGCCATCTCCAGAATCGTCAAGGCCGGGAGCGAAGTGCCGCTCCAGGTCATGACCGGCAAGAACATCGCGCGCAAGGACACGACGTATCTCGTCACCAACATGATGCGCAGCGTCATCAACGAAGGCACCGGAGCCGGGGCCCGAGCCGCTGGCTTCACGCTGGACGCAGCCGGCAAGTCGGGCACGACGAACGACCTCCGTGACGCATGGTTCGTCGGATTTACGCCGGAGCTGCTGACCGTGGTCTGGGTCGGTCTCGACGACAACATGCCACTCGGCCTGAGCGGCACCCAGGCGGCGCTACCCATCTGGACCAACTTCATGATGCGCGCGCTGGCCGGGCGTCCGAACGTGTCGTTCGAAGCGCCGGACGGACTCGCGTACGTCGAAATCGACCGCGACACCGGCAAACTCGCCAATCCCGCCTGCCCGAGGACGTTCCAGGAGGCCTTCATCGCCGGCACCGAGCCGACCGAGATGTGCCCGCTGCACGGCGGATCGTAGAACTGGGCTGAGAGTCGAGGTCTCAGGCTGACCGTCGGAAGTCGATGACTGAGCGAGCTGGAAGCTGGAAGCTGGAAGCTGAGGTCTGACAGCTGAAGTCTGATAGCTGTTAGCTGATAGCTGATGCCGTCCGGTTTACAATAGACGTTTCCTGTTCACCGTTCACCGTGCACATGAGGTCGAGGTCCTTGTTTTGATCAGAGTTCTATCCGCCATTCTCCTGGCCACGGTGACCTGCACCGGCATCGGCTGCCGCAAGGCGCCGGCGGCATCAACGACGGCATCCGCCGCGGCTCCGGCGCAATCCGGCACGCCGGCGAGCAAGCCTGGCGCAACCACACCGCCGACGCCCGCCGGCGCCACGCCGGCTACCCCGCCTCCGACTGCCCCGGCGGCCAAGCCCGTGCCGGCGCAGCTGCCGGAAGTGCTCGCGCGGGTCAACGGTGAAGCGGTGAAGAAGGCTGATCTCGATCGTCTGATCAAGAACATGGAGCTCAGCGCCAATCAGCCGATCCCGGCCGATCGCCGTGACGAGATCCTGCGCCGCGCACTCGACCAGCTGGTCACATACACGGTGCTGTCGCAGGAGACCAAGGCACGCAAGGTCACCGTGACCGACGCGGAGATCGACAGCAATCTGAAACAGATGCAGTCGCAGTTCCCCAACCAGGCGGAATTCACGAAAGCACTGGCCGCGCGTGGGATGACGCTCGAGCGGCTGCGGGCTGACGCCCGCGTCGATCTCAGCATCAATCGGATGGTCGAGGCCGAGGTGGCGAGCACGCCGGCGCCGACCGACGCGCAGGCGCGCGAGTTCTACGACAAGAATCCGGACAAGTTCAAGCAGGAGGAGGCCATTCGCGCGAGCCACATCCTGATTCCGGCCGACGAAAAGGCCGACGACGCGACCAAGAAGAAGGCGCGCGCCGAAGCCGACGGCGTTCTCAAGGAACTGCAGGCGGGCGGCGACTTCGCCGAGCTCGCGAAGAAGCACTCGAAAGACGGCAGTGCGGCCCAGGGCGGCGACCTCAATTTCTTCCCCAAGGGGCAGATGGTCCCGGCATTCGATCAGGCCGCCTGGGCGCTCAAGCCCGGGCAGATCAGCGATGTGGTGACGACACCGTTCGGCTACCACATCATCAAGGTGACCGATCACCGTGCGGCATCGACGGTCCCCTTCGATCAGGTCAGCGGGCGGATCAAGGAATACCTGGCGCAGCAGCAGAAGCAGGAACGCGCACAGGCCTTCATCGAGTCGTTGAAGCAGAAGGCCAAAATCGAGGTTCTCGTCTGAACGAGGAAGTGCTCGCGTCGGCCGCCGAGGCACTGCGCCTCGGCGAGACCGTCGCGCTGGTCACGGTCGTCCGCGCCCAGGGGTCGACCCCGCAGCGGGCGGGCGCGAAAATGCTGGTCTGGCCGGACGGCCGCACGGTGGGGACGATCGGCGGCGGTTGCTACGAGAACGACGCGTTCTGGAAGGCACGCGAAGCGATTGTCACTGGCCGCCCGTCCCTGGTGCACTACGAACTGAACGACGATTTCGCCCAGGAGAACGGCCTCATCTGCGGTGGCCGCATGGACGTGCACATCGATCCGCTCGCACCTTCCCCGCGCCTCTACATCGTCGGGGCCGGTCACGTCGGTTTCCATCTCGCCCGCGTCGCCCGTGATGCCGGCTTTCAACTCCACGTCGTCGACGACCGTGAGAAGTTTGCCAATCAGGAGCGCTTTCCTGGCGCGGACGTGGTTGTCGAACCCATCCCCGACTGGCTGAGCCGAGCTGAGCTACCCGCGAGCGCGTATGTCGTTGTCCTGACCCGGGGGCACCAGCACGATCTTGATGCCGTGCGCGCCCTCGCACCCCGCGAGTTCAAATACCTGGGCCTTATCGGCAGCCGGGCAAAGATCGCCCGCATTTTCGACGCCCTTCGGACCGAAGGAATGTCGTCCGAATGCCTCGAACGGCTTCACGCGCCAATCGGACTCGAGATCGGCGCCGTCACACCCGCGGAAATCGCCATCAGCATCCTCGCCCAGTTGATCGCCGTGCGGCGCGGCGCCCCCACCGCCGGGCTGGCAATGCGGCGGCCTTAGTCTGCCGATTGCCGCCCGGCAGTCGAGCTGGTTCGCGTTTCGAGGGCTTTCGCGCGGATCCGTGTATAATCTTCCTAGCACTCTCAGGGGTAGAGTGCTAAATACCCATGACACGCCATCCTGAATTGCCGGAACGGGATAGACGGATTCTCGGGGTCCTTGTCCAGGCGTACATCGAGCAGGGCGAGCCTGTCTCGTCGCTGTGGCTGGCGAGCCGCGGCTTCGGGGTGTCCTCCGCCACGCTTCGGAACGTCATGGCGCGGCTCGAGGAGCAAGGCTATGTGAGGCAACCCCACACATCAGCCGGACGCGTTCCCACCGACCAGGGCTATCGTCTGTACGTCGATCAACTGCTCTCGGAGCGCCGCTCCTCGTCCCGTCCGACTCCCCAGATCGAAGCCAGGCTCCGCCGCGCCGGAACTGTCGGCGACATGCTCTCCCACGTATCTCAGGAGGTCGCGCGCGCCTCGCACCAGGTCGGCTTTGCCATTGCACCCGCCGCGGACATGACGACGCTCGAGCGCCTGGATTTCGTGCCGCTCGACGGCGGAAAGCTCCTCGTCATCGTCGTCGCGGCGGGCGGCCATGTGTCGCACAAAGTCGTGAATCCGTCCGAGGAGTATGGTCCGGGCGAGCTCCAGCAGGCGGCCAATTACCTGAACCAGGAATTCAAGGGCCGCTCGCTGCTCGACGTGCGCAGGGCCGTTCTCGAACGTTTACAGGAAGAGCGGACGCTCTATGACGTCCTCATGGCCCGCGCTCTCCGCCTGGCGAGCACGACCTTCGAAGACATCGACGTCACACCGGTCGTCTTCATCCAGGGCACGTCACTCATGCTGGAGGAAGTCGGAGGCGAGGATCCAGAGCTGACGCTGACGACGCTTCGGACGCTCCTCAAGATGATCGAAGAGAAGACGCGACTCGTGAAGCTGCTGGACGATTACATCAGCAGCGAGGGAATCACGATCGTGATCGGATCCGAACATCACGCGCCCGATTTGCAGCATTTCAGCCTGGTGGCGTCGACCTATTCGGACGGCCACAATACGGGTGCAGTCGGAGTGATTGGGCCGACGCGGATGCGGTATTCACGCGCCATCAACGCGGTCGAAAGCCTGTCCAAGGCGATCACGCGGATGGTCAAACCTGAGTCACGGTCTTCGGGTTCTAGGTTCTAACAGTTCTACCGGTTTTACTTCGGACCTTGAACCGTACCTGATTCGAACCGAACCTGAGAACCTAGAACCCAAAAACGCTAGAACCAGACCTATAACGGAAAACCGTCAAACCTAAAACCAACAGTTCGTACCTTCCGTAGAACGATCGCGAGAACTATCGTGGAAGACAACACCAGCAATCCAACGACGACCGCGGCGGAGCCGGCACCGGAAACATCGACAGACCTGGCGCAGGCGCAGCGCCAGCGCGATGAGTACTACGACCTGCTGCTCCGCAAGCAGGCCGAATTCGACAACTACCGCAAGCGCGTGGAGCGCGAGCGCCAGATGGTCTCCGAAGCAGCGGCAGCGAGCATCGTCGAAGAACTGCTCCCGCTCATGGACGACCTCGAGCGGGCGCTCAAGACCGAAGCGTCCGACGACGCCGCAGAGGCGTACCGCAAGGGCGTGGAACTCATCCATCGGCAACTCGGCGAGATCCTGCGCAAGCGCGGCGTGCGCCCGATTGAGGTGCTCGGCGCCGACTTCGACCCGTACTTCCATCAGGCCGTCTCATACGAACCTGCCGAAGGACGACGCGAAGGCGAAGTGATCGAGGAGTTTCGGCGCGGATACATGCTCGGGGACCGGCTGCTTCGGCCGTCCATGGTAAAGGTGGCTAAAGGGTGAGCAGCGTGACGAAGCGGGACTACTACGAGGTGCTCGGGCTGGAGCGCGACGCCACGGATCAGCAAATCAAGAGCGCGTATCGCAAGCTCGCGCTGAAATTCCACCCCGATCGCAATCCCGGCGATCACAAAGCGGAAGAGGCGTTCAAGGAAGCCGCGGAAGCGTACGCCGTGCTCGCCGACGGGCAGAAGCGCGGCCTCTACGACCGGTTCGGCCACGCCGGTGTCAACGGCGGAGCGGGCGGCGGTGCAGGGTTCGACCCGACGATTTTCGCGGACTTCTCCGATATCTTCTCGGGTCTCGGCGACGTCTTTGGCCTTGGCGATATCTTCGGTCAACGGCGCCGTCGCGGCGGTCCTCAGCGGGGCGCAGACCTCCGCTACGACCTCGAAATCTCGTTCGAAGAATCAGCGACCGGCACGGAAACGACGATCCAGATCCCGCGCGAGGAAACCTGCGAAACATGCAAGGGATCCGGTGCAGCGGAGGGCACGAGCGCCGAGACGTGCAGCCAGTGCAAAGGCACCGGTCAGCTTCGCTACCAGCAAGGATTCCTGACCGTCGCAAGGCCGTGCGCGAATTGTCGCGGCACCGGAAAGACGATTGCCAAGCCCTGTCAGACCTGCCGCGGTGCGGGCCGCGTCGCCCGGGAGCGCAAGCTCACGGTCAAGATTCCCCCCGGCATCGCGACGGGGCAGCGTCTTCGTTTGTACAACGAGGGCGAACATGGCACCGCCGGCGGTCCACAGGGCGACCTTTACGTTGTCGTCCATGTCCAGGAGCACTCGTTCTTCCATCGTGAGGAAGATGACCTCTACTGCGAGATGCCAATGAGTTTTCCGACTCTGGCACTCGGCGGAGCCGTGAAGGTCCCGACACTTGACGGACGCGAAGAGGTCCACGTGCCCGCGGGGACGCAACCGGGAGCCCGGTTCAAGCTGCGCGGCAAGGGCATGCCGCATGTCAACGGCCGCGGCCACGGCGACCTGCATGTGATTGCGCGCGTCGCGGTCCCGAAGAAGCTCACGAAGGAACAGAAGCACCTGCTCGAGGAACTGGGGCGAACCCTGCCGCAGGAGAAACTGGACGCCGACGAGGAGGACAGCACCGAGAAGCCGTTCTTCGAGCGGGTCAAAGACATCTTTGGCTAGTTACCCCGCGCTCGAGCTGCGCTTTGTCCCGAGCCCCGAGTCCGTGGAACTCCAGGAACTGCTGTACGCCGAGCTCGATGCTTTCGAGCCGCTCGCCATCCACGATCTCCCTGCTGAGGACGGATGGCGCGTCTTCTTTCGCCTTCCGTCCCAGCGCGACGAGGCGCAGGCGGCGCTCGCGTCCGCGCTGGGAGATCGCCTGGTCGGACTCTCCCCGATCGATGTCGACGATGAAGATTGGGCGCGGCGCAGCCAGGCCGCGCTGACGGCCATAACGGCCGGGCGGATCACCGTCGCCCCGCCGTGGGACATCCCTGAATTTTCGGTTGATTCAAAATCCCGGATGACCGGCGACGACGAAGCCGGCACCCTGAATCCCGAATCCGCAATCCTGAATCCCGAGTCCCCAATCCCAGATCCCAGGTTCGTCATAGTGATCGAACCGTCTATGGGTTTCGGGACCGGCCATCACGCGACAACGCGGCTGTGCCTGGAATTGCTCCAGGAGGTCGGTGTCGCGGGAAAGCGCGTCATCGATGTCGGCACCGGCTCCGGGGTGCTCGCAATTGCCGCGGTCAAGCTCGGAGCGTCGAAGGTACTCGCGATCGACAACGATCCAGATGCCCTGGAAAATGCGCGAGATAACATCGCGCGGAACTTCGCGCGCGACCGCCACCCACCGAGTAGAGATGCTTCTGTTCCGTCCGACGACATCCAGGTCATCGAGTCGGACCTCGCCACCCTGTCCGCAGATCACGGCGACGTTGTCGTTGCCAACCTGACTGGGGCTGTCCTCCAGCGACATGCCGCCTCGCTCCGGCGCCTCATGGATCCATCGGCCGTCATCATCGTCAGCGGCTTCGCGCCTGACGAACTGGACGACATCGTGGCGGCATTCCGCCTCCCGCTGGCGACAGGCCGGCGTGACGGTGAATGGGCGGCCGCGGTCCTCGGGACACCTCTCGCGGCAGGGGCGTAACGCCTTTGAGACGCGAACAGCATCCCCCGAACTCTGCTCGCTTACCCTGGCGGGCGCGGGTCGATTCGATCGCCGGATCCATCTGGACGCCAGTTGTGTGCTGGTCCGTGGTGGTGCTCGAGCTTCTTGCGTGGGCCGCCATGCGGATGGGGGATGCGATGGTCATCCCTACGCTGCTCGCTTACGGAGCGCGGTGGGTCTGGTTGCTTCCTGTCGTGGCGCTGGCGCCGCTTTCGCTGTGGAGACGGTCCGTGGTGTTGCCGCTCGCGGTTGCCTTCAGCGTCGGCCTCCTCGGTGTGATGCAGTTCCAATGGCCGCACCTCGCTCCAACGGAGACCTGCTGCCGGCTGACGATCGTGACCTTGAATGGAAACCAGGTCGCGCGCCCGGGCACATTGAGCCGCCTGGCCGAGGACTCAGGGGCTGACATCCTCGCGATGCAGGAATGGGAGCAGGAGACCGCCGGGCCAATACCGACCGGATGGAGGGTCCATTGCGAAGGCGAGCTGTGCGTCGCCTCGCGCCATCCCATCCAGAAAATCGACGTCATGTACTCCGGCAGCGGTAAGGCTCGTCGCGCTCTGGTGATCGCCGCGGAGATCACGACTTCCGATGGCCCGGTCTCGTTCTTCAGCATTCATCTCGATACGGTGCGGAAAGGCATCGAGCCGATGCTGCACGAAGGCGTCGGAGCCACGGGCGAGCTCCAGGATAACCTCGCGTTCAGGGATCGCGAGTCTCGCGCCGCCGATGCGTGGATTCGAGAGCGCGACACCCATCCTGCAATCGTTGCCGGCGACTTCAACATGCCCACCGACAGCGCGATCTACCGCCACAACTGGCGCGGGTGGTCCGACGCGTTTGAATCGATCGGCACAGGGCTGGGGCACACGAAATTTACGTCCTTGTGGGGCATCCGTATCGATCACGTTCTGTTCGACGGGAACTGGGAAGCGGTCTCGAGCCGCGTGGGCCCGGACGTCGGCTCCGATCACCGACCGTTGATCGTGACGCTCCAACGCTCGTCAGCGGCTGTTCGCCCGCAACGGAACTGACAGAGCACGTAGCACGTCGCTCGTAGCACGTAGCACGTAGCACGTTATAAGTCCCTGAGCGCAAACCTGACCATCGCGATTGCCGCAACCGCAACCGCGTCGGCCCGCAGCGTGAGCGCCCCCAGAGTCACAGGAATGCAGCCTGCCTTTTCTGCTGCGTCGCGTTCGTCCGCCGACCAACCGCCCTCAGGACCGACGAGGAGGGCCAGTGCCGCGGGGGCATGGTCCTCGAGCAGATGAAGCGACTGATCGCCGGCCGCTCCGGCCGAGGGCTCCACGAGAATCAGCCGCAGGCCTACGCCGCCGGCCGCGAGCCATTCCGAATACGGCCGTGCTCTGGCGATCGCCGGCACCGTGGCCCGGCGGCACTGCTTCGCGGATGAGACCGCAACCCGGCTCCAGCGCTCGGTCCCACGACCGCTCTCGTCTTTGGTCCGGGCGATGGTGTGCGTCGTGACAATCGGATCGATGGCCGCCACGCCCATCATCGTGGCATCGCGAACCACGTCGTCCATCCGGTCGCCCTTGAGCACTGCCTGCACCAGTGTCAGCGGCACACGCGCCTCCGGCACCGGAGTCACCCGCTCGAGGAGATCGACCTGCACCCGATCGCGTGACGCCGCGGCAATCTTCGCCAGGAACTCGCGTCCACGCCCGTCGAAAACCGCGATCTGATCGCCTTCCCCGAGCCGCAGCACACGCGTCAGGTGGAGCGCCTCATCGGCGGGCAGCGTCGTCGTCTTCGCGTCGGCGTCGAGATCGGGCGCGTAAAACCGCGGCAGCATGGGCCAGATTATCGGTCATCCGCGTTATACTCGCGTCGGGTTCACCCGTAAACATCGATCTTCCGCGTGCTGTTCAAAGGCCAGACGCTCGGTAAGTACAAGATCCTCGCACCCCTCGGGAGCGGCGGATTCGGTACCGTTTACCTCGCGCAGGACACCTGGATCGACAAGAAGGTTGCGATCAAGGTCCCCCACCGGCAGGGGCTCGACTTCGGCGAGCTGCTGCGGGAGCCGCGTCTGCTCGCCAGCGTCAGCCACCCCAACATCGTCGCCATCACCACCGCTGAAAAGCAGGAGAACGTATTCTTCATCGTGATGGAGTACGTGCAGGGAGAGACGCTCGAGCACATCATCGAGTCGAACGGGCCGCTCGAGATCAACCGCGCGCTCGACTTCACCTGCCAGATCTGCAACGGCGTCGACCACGCGCACTCGCAGGGCGTCATCCACCGCGACCTGCGGCCGGCGAACGTCCTCGTGACCGAGAACGACATGGTCAAGGTCGCCGACTTCGGGACCTCGCGTTTCCTCGAGATCGCGGCTCACGGCACCACCGTGATCGGCAGCCCGCCCTACATGGCGCCCGAGCAGTTCCACGGCAAGGCGGTCTTCGCGTCGGACATCTACTCGCTCGGCATCACGATGTACCAGATGCTGACCGGCGAGCTGCCTTACGACACGCCGGCGCCGTCCGACCTGGCAAAGCTCATGTCCGGAGAGCTGGTGACCGCTCCGAGAATCAAGAACCCACGCATTCCAAGGCCGTTGAGCGACATCGTCATGCGGGCGCTCGCGCCTGAAGTGACGGCCCGGTACCAGCGCGCGCCCGAGCTCCTTGCCGATCTGATGGCCGCGCGGGCCGCCACCCAGCCCCGCCGCACGCCGGCCGGCAGCGTTGTCAAAGCGGAATCGGGCGGCAGCCGGAGTGTGAAGGACGATGCGCACGGGATCCAGACGCGGTTGAGGGCACGGGAAACCCCCGCGGCGCGATTCTGCTGGCAATGCCGGAAGCCGCTCCACGTCCGCACGGACAAGTGCCCGTTCTGCGGCGAGGGGCAGTGACCGCTCGTGTTAAACTTATAACCTTCAGCTATCAGCCGTCAGGCTTCAGCTCCACCTGCTGTGCGGGAAACGCACACGCAGAACCCCAGCGGAGCGACTGACGCGCTGACAAGACCGGCAATCACAACAACCGGGAGCTGAGCCTGCTAGCTCGGGCTGAGGAGTCACTGATGGCGTTCACCGGCACCGGCAAGATCTGGATGAATGGTTCGCTCGTCGACTGGGCGGACGCAAAGATTCACATCGGCTCGCACGTCGTGCATTACGGCAGCGCGGTCTTCGAAGGCGCGCGCTGCTACAGCACGCCGCGCGGCTCTGCCTGTTTCCGCCTCGACGCGCACATGCGCCGCCTGATCGACTCCTGCAAGATTTACCGGATGGACCCGGAGCTGGACCTCTCGGCATTGACAGATGCCGTTCTCGAGACCATTCGCGCGAACGAGTTCAAGGCCTGCTACATCCGCCCGATTGTGTACCGCGGCTACAACGAGCTCGGCGTCAACCCGTTCCCCTGCCCGGTCGAGACCGCCATTCTCTGCTGGGAATGGGGTGCGTATCTCGGACAGGGCGGGCTCGAAAACGGCGTCGACGTGCGGGTCAGCTCGTGGAACCGCGCCGCACCGAACACGTTCCCGACACTTGCGAAGAGTTCTGCGAACTACGCGAACTCGCAGCTGATCAAGATGGAGGCAATCGCCGAAGGCTATAGCGAGGGCATCGCGCTCGACGTCAACGGACTGCTCAGCGAAGGCAGCGGGCAGAACCTCTTCCTCGTGCGCGACAACGTCATCCTGACGCCCTCGCTGACCGCCTCGATCCTCCCCGGGATCACGCGCGATTGCGTCATCACGCTCGCCCGCGACCACGGCTTCACCGTCCGGGAGGAAATGCTGCCGCGCGAGATGCTGTACATCTGCGACGAGGCCTTCTTCGTCGGGACGGCAGCGGAAGTGACGCCCATTCGCACGGTCGACAAGATCACCATCGGCAACGGCCGCCGCGGCCCGGTGACGGAAGCGATTCAAACGGCGTTCTTCGACGTCATCAACGGCAAGGCGCCGGACCAGCACGGCTGGCTCTCGTACGTGTACCCGGGCGAACCGCTTCAGGCGGCGGGCGCAGGCGCCCGCCAGACCGGCGACGCCGCCCGCCGCTCGTAGTTCTACGTGCTACGTGCTACGGCGACGTGGCACCTGTGAGCGATGCCGTATGGCGCTACGAAGCGACGCATACACCCGCGCAATCGAACGCTCGGACGAGCGACTGCCTGGTGCGAACGGGGAAACGCACGTAGCACGTAGCACGTAGCACGTAGCACGTCGGACTTAGCACGTAGCACGTAATCAGGACATGCATATAAACGACCTGCTCCAGACGGCCGTGACCAGTGGTGCGTCCGACCTGCACCTCAAGGTTGGCAGCTATCCGATGATGCGCGTGAGCGGCACGCTGACCGTCGCGTCCGAAGAGAAGCGGCTCGAGCGGGCCGACACCGAGTCCATGGCGGGCCTCCTCTTCACCGCCGAACAGCGTGAGAAGTTTCGCCACTCGCAGGAAGTGGACCTGGCATACAGCATCCCGGGCGTTGGACGGTTTCGCGTCAACGTGTTCCAGCAGCGCGGCACGGTGGGCCTGGTCCTTCGCGTGATCCCGATGCGAGTCAAGACCCTCGACGAGCTCGGGTTGCCACCGGTGCTCAAACGGATCGCGTCCGAAGAGCGGGGGCTCGTTCTCGTCACCGGGACGACCGGCAGCGGCAAGAGCACCACGCTGGCCGCGATGATCGACTACATCAATAGCACCCGGGCGGCCCACATCATGACGGTCGAGGACCCGATCGAGTACCTGCACCGCGACCATCACTCAATCGTGAACCAGCGTGAGGTGTCGGTCGACACGCAATCGTTCTCGCACGCACTTCGAAGCGCGCTGCGGCAGGACCCCGACGTCATCCTGGTCGGCGAAATGCGCGACCACGAAACGGTGGAGACAGCGCTGCTCGCGGCCGAGACCGGGCACCTCGTGTTCTCCACCCTGCACACCCTCGACGCCACCGAGACCGTCAACCGCATCATTGCGGTCTTCCCGCCTCACCAGCAGCGGCAGGTCCGGATCCAGCTCGCCGGCGTCCTGAAGGGGGCCGTCGCCCAGCGGCTGCTGCCGCGCGCTGACGGTGCCGGCCGCGTGCCGGCGGTCGAGGTCATGCTCACCACCGGTTTCATCCGCGACTGCATCGTCGACAAGGATCGCACCGCGCAGATCCACGGCGCGATTGCCTCGGGAACGTCGCGGTACGGGATGCAGACATTCGATCAATCGATCTTTGCTTTGTATCAGCAGGGATTCGTGACACTCGAGGAAGCACTGCGCTGGGCGTCGAACGTCGACGAGTTCAAGCTGAAGGTCCAGGGGATCTCGACGACCTCCGAACTTGCCATCGACGAGATGGCGAGGACACCAGGCGGCGCCGAGAGCGCACAGATCACCCGGTTCGGCGTGTAGTTGTCAGAAATCCGGCTTGGTGGAGATCATTCATTGGCGCCCCGTCAACTCGGGTCAGTCGCTTCAAAAGCCGCTCCGAATCCCGAATCCCGAATCCCGAATCCCGAATCCCGATAAAGTGCCCCCCTCCGCCTACATTGACGGCCTGCGGCTGCTGGGACGACGGGAATTGTCGGTATCACAGCTTCGGGCGCGACTGCTCGATCGGGAACATCCGTCCGAGGACGTTGATTCGGCGATCACGCATCTGCTCGAGACCCGCGCACTGGACGATTCGCGAGTTGCGCGCGCGTTTGCACGGACGGCGGCGAAGGTAAAAGGGCGGGGACGGCTTCGCGTCATGCGCGAACTGCATGCGATGGGGATCTCGAAGGAGGTTGCCGCCGAAGCGCTCGCCGATGTGTTCGCCGATCTCGATGAGCGTGCGCTCATCCGGCAGGCGCTTCAGAAGAAAATGCGCGGCCGGCCGCGGATCGCCGATCGCGCGGAGAACGCGCGGCTGTATCAGTACCTGATGCGGCAGGGATTCAGCCCGGCGGGGATCGTTGCAGCACTCCGGCAGGTTGGGCGGGGGGAAGAGCTGGCGAGATAGCTATCAGCTAACAGCCATCAGCTATCACTAACAGCTTCCGGTTCTTCTCCGGCTTTACTCCTCCTAGTCTCCAGTTCCCAGTGGCCAGTGCTTTCCCGAATGCAATTCGAGACCCGAATCCCGGGCCCCGAATCCCCAATCCCGAGTCCCGACTCCGAAGTCCTCTTTTACCAAGCGGCCCCGCTCGCAAATAGACGACTTACAATACCTGAATGCGTTCCCGCGAAATCCGCTCCAGTTTTCTCGACTACTTCCACCAGAACGGCCACACGATTGTGCCGAGCTCGTCGCTCGTTCCGCACGACGACCCGACGCTGCTCTTCACCAACGCCGGGATGAACCAGTTCAAGGACACGTTTCTCGGCAAGGAGCAGCGCGCGTACAAGCGGGCCACCTCGTCGCAGAAGTGCATGCGGGTGAGCGGCAAACACAACGACCTCGACAATGTCGGTCCTTCGCTGCGACATCACACCTTTTTCGAGATGCTCGGGAACTTCTCGTTCGGCGACTATTTCAAGCAGCAGGCGGTCCCTTTCGCATGGGAACTGCTGACGAAAGTGTGGGAGCTGCCGCCAGATCGGCTCTACCCCACCATCTTCAAGGGAGAAGCGGGCATCCCGCGAGACGACGAGGCGCATGGGATCTGGACCCGATTGGTGCCGGCTGAACGGATCACCGAGCTCGGTCTGGCCGAGAACTTCTGGTCCATGGGCGACACGGGGCCCTGCGGCCGCTGCTCCGAGATCCACTACTTCCGCGGCGCCCATCTGCCCTGCGATGAGGAAGCGCGAGGTGGCACGTGCCGCGGGGTCGATTGCAGCTGTGACCGGTTCGTCGAGATCTGGAACAACGTCTTCATGGAGTTCGACCGGCAGCCGGACGGCGCTCTCAATCCGCTGCCCGCGCCATCGATCGACACCGGCATGGGCCTGGAGCGGATCGCTGCCGTCATCCAGGGAACGCTCTCGAACTACGACACTGATTTGTTCACGCCGATCCTGACGGCAATCGGCGAACGCGCCGGGATGTCCTACGGCTCAACGCTCGATCGCCCGTCGGACGTCTCGATGCGCGTGATCGCGGATCACCTCCGGGCGATGACGTTCCTCATCGCCGACGGCGTCGTTCCGTCCAACGAATGGCGCGGATACGTCCTGCGCAAAATCATGCGGCGGGCGATGCGCCACGGCAAGAAGCTCGGATTCCGCGAGCCCGTCCTCCACGCGCTCGTCGATGTGGTCGTCGCGGAGATGGGCTCGGCCTATCCGGAACTCCCGGCGCATCGAGACGCTGTCGTACGCGTGGTGCAAAGCGAAGAGGAACGGTTCGACGCGGTGCTGACGGCCGGGCTGCCGCGACTCGAGGAGGCACTCGACCGGGCGGCCGCAGCCGGCACACCGATGTCCGGCGACGAGGCGTTTCGGCTGTACGACTCGCTTGGTGTGCCCTTGGATTTCATGGAGGATCTCGCCGGACAGCGCAACATTCCGATCGATCGCGAGGGATACGAGCGCGCCATGGAGGGCCAGCGGGTCAGGGCGCGAGCGGGCAGCAACTTCAGCAAGGAGACAGACAAGTCACTGGCTTTCACGATGACCCCTGAGCTCGAGCGGACACTCGAGGGGACTCGCGACACGTTCGAGGGCTACGAGACAACTCGCGTCAGCGGTGTTCCGGTCGTCGCGCTCTTCGACGAAGGGGGCCACGCCGTCGACGAGCTTCCGGCCGGTGCAACAGGGTATGTCGCCATCGCAAAAACGCCGTTCTATGTCGAAGCCGGCGGGCAGGTTTCCGACACGGGTCGCATTGTTGGGGCGAATGGTTCAGAGGCTGTCGTACAGCGGGTCATCCGACCGGCGCCGAACCGTCCCCGCCTGCACCTGGTTCGCGTCGAAGGCGCACCGCTCCGGACCGGCCAGGTTGTGACGGCAGAGGTCGCGAGCGAGATTCGCGACGCGACGCGGCGCAATCATACGGCGACTCATCTCCTCCACGCGGCGCTGCGGCAGGTCCTCGGCTCGCACGTGAAACAGGCGGGGTCACTCGTGTCGCCCGACCGGCTGCGATTTGATTTCGTCCACTTCGCACCGATCACTCGCGCGCAGCTCGACGAGATCGAGCGGATCGTCAACGAACAGGTTTACCGGAACACACCGGTCAACACCGACGTACGGTCCACTGAAGAAGCGATCGCCAGTGGCGCGATGGCGCTCTTCGGCGAAAAGTACGGCGACAAGGTTCGCGTCGTTTCGGTCGGCGGATTCAGCACCGAACTGTGCGGCGGCACACACGTCGGCGCTACCGGCGACATCGGGTTCTTCACCATCGTCGAGGAGAGTGGCGTCGCCGCGGGTGTCCGGCGGATTGAGGCATTGACCGGGGCCGGTGCGGTCGCACGGGCGCAGCAGGACCGCGCCGCGCTCGGTACTGTGGTCGGGACGCTGTCGACGACGGCCGAACATGCGGTGGACGCGATCCAGAAGCTTCAGTCGGAGAGCAAGAGGCTCGCGCGCGAGGTCGAAGCGTTGAAGATGAAGGCGGCGCTCGGCGGCGGTGCCGGTTCCGCCAGTGGCCAGGTGGATGCCCCCGTTGACGTGTCGGGCGTCAAGCTCATTACCAAGCGAGTCGCGGGGCTCGAGAAGAGCGCGTTGCGCGGCATCTCCGATTCACTGCGCGACCGGCTCACGAGCGGAGTCGTCGTGCTCGCGTCCGAGAACGACGGCAAAGTCAGCCTGGTTGTGTCGGTGTCGAAGGACCTCACGTCGCGTGTGCAGGCCGGGCGCCTGGTCAAAGAGCTTGCGCCGATGGTTGGTGGCGCCGGCGGCGGCCGACCCGATTTCGCCGAGGCTGGTGGCAAGGACGCGTCGAAGATCGACCAGCTTCTTGCCGCCGCGCCAGGGACGCTGGAGCAGCTGCTGAAAGGCTAGCCAAGGCATCTGGCCTTCGGCGCCGAAGCTCGGCCCCGCTAAGGCGGGACTCGGGATCCGGGGTTCGGGGCTCGCCGGTTCAGGATGTGGCTTCCGCCTTCAGGCGGAAGGGACTGGCAACTGGCGACTGGCGACTGGAAACTGGCGACTGGAAACTGGCGACTGGAAACTGGAAGCTGAAGCTACTGCCGGGCCTGTCCCGCGACGTTCGTGTAGCGCACCGTTTCCCGCCCGTCCTTCAGTTCGACAATTCTGTAGACCCGCGTCGGTGGCGGCACGCTTCCGGCCCGGCTGCGAATTTTCGAGACGTAGTCGCGGGTCTCGCGATAAGGCGGGACGGCACCGTACTTCTCGACCGCCGCCGGTCCCGCGTTGTAGGCCGCCAGGGCAAGTTCCTCGTTGTGTGAATACCGATCGAGCAGGCGCCTCAGGTAGGCTACGCCCGCGCGAATGTTCTGCACCGGGTCGTAGGCGTTCGTCACACCAAACTGCACGGCGGTGCTGGGCATCAGCTGCATCAGCCCCATCGCGCCTTTGAGCGACCGCGCCATTGGATTGAACGCAGACTCCGCCTGGATGACGGCGTGCACCAGGTCAGGCCTGACGCCCTGCAGTGACGCGTGTTCGGCGATGACCGCGTCGTAGGCTGTGTTGCGATGCCCGTCGAAGGCGCGTGTCGTGCGCAAGCCGGTGGTGCCGACGGCGTAGGTCGGCGCAGCGCCGTCCTTCGGGTGGTCCGACAGCACGAGGTTCCCCGACCCGTCGCGCCAGGAATAGAGCTGGGCGTGCGCCACGGCGGGAGCCGCAGCGAGCAAGGCGACCGTTGCGGCCGCTATCCGGATGAATCGGAAGCGCATGGGATGTCAGGACAGCAGCTTGACTGCCATCCTGACCTACCCAACGCAAGGGAGATGCCCCTTCGCTGCAACGACTTACGCGGACATCACCGGTGTGCGCGTGCCGAATCTGCACTTCTGGTTACAAAAGGGTGATCCGGAGTTGACGGCGAAATGCGAGCTGCCGGGTGCCAGCTTCGGGCCTCCGGCTTTCCTTCCGCCTGAAGGCGGAAGCCACATTCTGAACCGGCGAGCCCCGAAGCCCGGATCCCGAGTCCCGCCATAGCGCGGCAGGCTCGATGCGTATGACTTCCGCCTGAAGGCGGAAGCTACATCCTGGACCGGCGAGCGCCGAACCGGGGATCCCTAATCCCTAATCCCTGATCCCTGATCCCTGATCCCGAATCCCCGATCCCGAATCCCTGATCCCTGATCCCGAATCCCTGATCCCTGATCCCGAGTCCCGAATCCCGAATCCCGAATCCCGAGTCCCGAGTCCCGACCCCGAGTAGCGCTTTGCGCTACGATCCCCCCATGGAGTCCGTCCGTCTGGACATCTGGCTCGATGTCGCCTGCCTCTTCCGTACGAGGTCCGAAGCGCAGAAGGCGTGCAAGGCTGGCCGCGTCCAGGTCAACGGCCAGGAGGCGAAGTCGCACCGCGAGATCAAGTCCGGCGACGAAATCGTCATCAGTCGTCCGCTCGGCAGGAAGCAGCGGCTGGTCGTGTATGCAGTGGCGGACAAACACATCGCGCGGGTTGAAGCGCGTGGTCTCTACGAGGACCTGACGCCCCCGCCAACGCCCGAGGAAATCGAGATGCGGCGAATGGCGAAGCTGGCGCGTCCCTTCGTGCGCCCGATGAGTGCGGGATCGCCGGACAAACGCGAGCGCCGGCAGCTGCGCCGGATGAAGGAAGGCGAACCGGACTGACGCCTACTGCCAGTATGCGAGGGACTGGGGCGCGACGAACTCGATTGTCAAGGAGTCTTCCGTCGTCGACACGGTCAGCCGCCCGCCCTGGCGACGGGCGCTCGCGCGGGCACTCGCAAGCATCAACTCACCGGCGCCGCCGAGGAATGGCGCGGCGCCGCCATTCCGCTCGTCGCCGGCCGGGCTGAAGCGCGGCTGTGTGTGGACGGACACCGTCAGAATGATCGCCGGGCGAACGCGCGGCGTGGCCAGGGCAATGGCGACGCGGTCGCCCGCGAGGCAGATTCCCATCGTCGCATGCAGGATGGCACGCCACGCCGTCATCACTGCGCGTTTGTCGGCGACGGCGGTGCGAAGCTTCAGCGAGTGGAGCCACTCCACCTCGACGTCTCTGAGCCGGGCCTCGAGTGCGATGTCGCCGCGCAGTTCCTCCGTGAACTCGATCCAGTCGAACTCCTGCGGCTCGAGAGCCGTGGTGTCAGCCAGCGATGACGCCGCAGCCGTCAACGCGGCCGAGCGACGTCGCTCCACCTTGATCAGATCCGCGATGACCGCCTGCTGAAACGCCGAACGAGCCGCCGAGGCGGCGGGCATGAGCGCGGTGACGAAATCGAGGGCGCCGCCAATCTCGTCAACGGCGGCGGTCAGTCCGCTGTCGAAGGGCCGGCCTGGCGCGACCGGCGGGTGCAAATCGCCGGTTGGCGCCTGGTGCGAGTCGTCATACGTCTCGAGGGGGAAGGATTGGAGGTCGCTTTCCTGTTCGGGTTCACGTCGCGCCGCGACGACGGCGGCCTGGGTGCGCAGTTCCGATGCCCGCGCCTCATCCGCATGGACCAGGAGGCATGGAACGGCCTGGAGCCCCGCGAGCTGGGCGGCCGCCAGTCTCTTCTCTCCAGCGAGCAAATCGAAGCGCGCACCCCCGCTTCCCTGGGTCACCAGCAACGGTTGAAGAACACCAACCTGGCGGATGGATGCGGCAAGTTCGGCGAGGTCAACCGTACTGGTCGCGGCAGTGACGGCATCAATCTCGTCGATCGAGATCTGTCGCACGGTCTGGAGCGGCGTGTCGCCCATCAGCTGTTCGACATAGTGCGGTGCGTGTCGCATGCGGTAGGCCGGCGGCAGCCCTTCACGCGACCGCGACCGCGGCGCCGGCGGAGGCTCCGGCTGTTCCTCTTCTCCGTCGTCCTCGGCGTCGGTGTAGTCGGGATGGGCTGAAACCGCAGCCTCGGGCTGCAGGGGTGGGGTCATCTCGAAATCTTGCACGCGCGCGCTCCGTTGGGTAAGAGGCCTGGCGACAACGACGTTATGGATGAGGCGAAGTATAGCAGCGATTGGTATGGTATAATCTAGCGTTTATACGTAATTGACCACGTCGGCACAGGAGTGTCGCCGTGCGGATCGGCGCCCATCCAGACAAGAGGAATCAAGAGTGGCCAGTCACGAGTCCGCGCTCAAAGCGCACCGCCAGAACGTCAAGCGCCGGGATCACAACCGGCAGATGCGCACCCGTCTTCGTGGCGCCCTGCGCGACATTCGCGCCGCCATCGACTCGGACGATCCGGCGAAAGTGAAGGACGCGCTGCGCGAAACGGTGTCGCTCGTCGACAAGATGGCGAAGAAGAAACTGATTCACAAGAACACCGCCGGCCGCTACAAGTCGCGCCTCGCCAGCCGCGTCGCGAAGAAGTCCGCCGCCGCGTAGTTCTGCCGTTACGATCCCAACCATCACCCTATCGCAGCCGCCGTCGACACTCTCAGCTGACCGCTGAGAGTCGCCGACTCGCGTCTATCTGCGGCAGAGATCGACGACCAGGCGCTCGAGAAGAATGCGCGGATCGCCGCCCGAGCTCTTGAGCTCGAGGTCGGTGCGGAATACCGCTTCAACCGCCGGACGCACGCGGCGGGGATCGGACATCACCAGCTTCTCGCGGACGAACCAGCCGAGCTGCCCCAGGATCATGTAGGGAACGCCACCGCCTTCGAGGGCAAGCGCGAGCTGGCGTAATGCGCCCGCCCTGTCGCCCCGCTCGATGGCATTGGTCACCGCCCAGTCATCCTGCGATGTTTCCGCTGTCACGACGGCCTGTACGTCCTCGAGACCGATCTTGTCCTTGTCCGCGGTGTACAAAAGCAGTCGCTCCAGATCGCCCCGGAGAACGCCGATGTCGGTGCCGGCGCGCGCCGCGACCAGACGCGATGCGTTCTGATCGATCTGCTTCCCCGCTTCCGTGACGGCCTGCTTGACCAGAGCCTCGGCTTGTCTGGCCACCTGCTGCAGATCGAGCCCCTTGGTGTCCTTGCCGCGCTTCAAGCCCCAGCACTCGACAATCGTGGCGCTCTTCTGGACGGCCTTGTAAAGGCGTCGGACCCGATCGACGTCGGACGCGACGAATATCACCGTCGTCATCGTCTCAGGGCTCCGCACGTAGGCTTCGAGCACATCGAGGTCTGCGGCCGCGTCTCCCGTGTCCGTCTCTTCCTCGTCTTCACCTTTCCCGCGCCGTTTGGGTTTGAAGATCTTCTCGGCGCGGAGCACGACGATCACGCGCCGATCGCCCATCATCGGCAGCGTCCGTGCCGCCTGGACGATCGCCTCCGGCGAACCCGCCTTCTCACCTGCGTAGAGACGTTCGAAGTTGAACGCACGGAGTTCGTCTTCGACGACGGACGAAAGATCGGCCGCGAGTTGCGACATCTCTGCCTCGTCGTCGCCAACGATCAGGTAAAGAGGATCGAGCTTGCCCTGTGCAATCTGCTTGCGCACGGCTTGAGGGGTGGAGGAAGGCATCAAATTAGAGAGGGTGCCAAGGGTACGTGTCGCTTCCGCCTTCAGCGTAGCTTCCGCCTTCAGCGTAGCTTCCGCCTTCAGCGTAGCTTCCGCCTTCAGGCGGAAGTGAATGGCGCCAACGTGCTGCGTTCAGAACGCCTCGAGGATCGCGCTGACGACGGTGCGGGCGAACTCTGTCGCGACGCGTTCGAGTGCATTGGCGTCCTGACCGAAGAACGCGCTTGCGTCCCCCACGTCGGTCACGATGTCGAATTCCTCGCGGAACTGCATCGCAGGGTTCGACCACAGGACCTTGTTCGCCTTGACGTCCTTGAACTCGATGCGGGCGGTGAGGGTCAGGACGTAACGGGACGCCTGCCGCTCACTCGTAAACGCCGCGGGCGTCAGGGTGATAGAGGAGACTTCTCCGGTGAGCAAGCCGTCAACTGCCGTCCCCGTCGGGTCGACCTTGTATTTGCCCCGGCCGATGAATTCGGAGATGACGTGCTCGGTGATCTTCTTCTCCACGTCGAAGACCGGCGTGCTGTTGATGAACATCGGCACACCGATCACCTTGATGTAGGCGGGCAGAAACGAGCCCCGGCCTGACAACGAGTAACCGCAGCCCGGCAGGACCAGCAGCATGCCAAGAGCTGCAGCGACGGCAATCAGCTGGCGTCCCGTCATGTTCTTTCAGCTTACGACGATGCTGACGAGACGGCCACCGGCAACGACAACTTTCTTCACCGTCTTGCCCTGGAGGTGCTTCACCACCTGCGGGTCCGCCATGACCAGCTCCCGGACCCGGTCCTCGGGAAGATCGGCCGCCACCGTAATGCGTGCGCGGAGCTTCCCGTTGATCTGGACAGGCACCGTGATCTCCTCGGACTTGGCGACCGCCTCGTCGAATTCGGGCCAGCCCGCCTCGACGATACCGCCGGTGTGACCGAGCATCTCCCAGAGTTCTTCCGCCATGTGCGGCGTGAAGGGCGAAATCATCCTGACCAGTGCCTCGACCGATTCCTTCAGGACCGCGATCGTGCCGGCACGTTCCACCGAGCCGACAGCCGCGACCTCGTCTGCGTGCTGACCGATGCGCAGGGAGTCGGTGCGGCCGCAGAACGCATACAGCTCGTTCACCAGTTCCATCAGCCCCGACACGGCGGTGTTCAGATGCACGCGGGGATCGAGGTCCGCGGTGACGCGGCGGATCGTGTCGTGTGTTTTCCGCCGCAGCGCGCGCTCAGCGTCATTCAGCTCGACCTCGGACGGTCCGGGGATGCCCTCGCCGCCGATCGTTTCGCACAGATGATCGACCAGGCGCCACACCCGTGACAGAAACCGCCAGCTGCCCTCGAGGCCGGCGTCGGTCCATTCGATTTCCTTCTCCGGCGGGGCGACGAACATCACGTACAGCCTGCAGCGCGTCGGCGCCGAACTGCTTGATCATGTCGTCCGGATCGACCACATTCCCCTTCGACTTCGACATCACCTGGCCGTCCTTGAGGACCATGCCCTGGGTGAGCAGGCGCGTGAACGGCTCGTTCAGATGCGTCATGCCGAGATCGCGGAACACGCGGCAGAAGAAGCGGGAGTAGATCAGGTGGAGAATGGCGTGCTCGACTCCCCCGCTATAGAAATCGACCGGGCCCCAGTATCCAACCTTGTCGGGATCGAACGGCAGCTCGGTATTGGTCGGATCGCAGAATCGGAAGAAGTACCACGACGAATCGACAAAGGTGTCCATCGTGTCGGTCTCGCGGCGCGCCGGGCCGCCGCAGTCCGGGCACGTCGTGTTGACGAACTCCGGAATCTGCGCCAGCGGCGAGTCGCCGCGGCCGCTGAACTCTGCGATTTTCGGCAGCAGCACCGGCAGGCTGTCCGAAGGCACCGGTACCATCCCGCACTTTTCGCAGTAGACGACGGGAATGGGCGTGCCCCAATACCGCTGTCGCGAGATCCCCCAATCCTTCAGCCGATACTGCACCGTCCGTTGGCCGATGCCGCGCGCCTCGGCGGCCGCCGACATCGCGGCGATGGCCTCGTCGACGGAGAGACCGCTGAACTCGCCGGAATCGACCAGCACGCCCGGCCCGTCATAAGCCTCTGAGACTCTCTCGGGCACGACCTCAGGCGCCGCCCCGGGAATGACTCCAGCCGTCACCGCCGCGGGTGCTGGCGACGGCGGCTTCACGACCGTTGTGATCGGCAGGTTGTACTTCCGCGCGAACTCGAAGTCACGCTGGTCGTGCGCCGGCACGCCCATCACCGCGCCCGTGCCGTACTCCCCCAGGACGAAGTTCGCAACCCAGACGGGCACCGGCTTCCCGGTGAACGGATTGACCGCCGTGCGTCCGGTATCGAAGCCTTCCTTCTCGATCGCTCCCGTCATCCGCCCGGTGCGATCCTGTCCACGAAAGCGCTGCATGTTCTGACGAAACGCATCCGCGCCGGGCAGCTCACTCCACGCCTGCACCAGCGGATGTTCGGGCGCGAGCAGGATGAACGTGGCGCCGTAAATCGTATCTATTCGTGTAGTGAATACCTCTATCTCGGGATTCGGGATTCGGGATTCGGGATTCGGTGGTTCCGAGTTCGGGGTTCCGGGTTCTCGGTTCGTCGTTCCCGGTGTTCCCGAGCCCCGAGCCCCGAGCCCCGGATCCCGATCTGGAGCGAGCGCAAATCGAACGCGAGCCCCCTCCGACCGGCCGATCCAGTTCCGCTGCATGGTCAGAACTTTTTCGGGCCACCCGGGGAGCGATTCTGCGGATTCCAGCAGCTCGTCAGCGTAGCGCGTGATGCGGAGCACCCATTGTTCGAGCTCGCGGGTCTCCACTGGCGTGCCGCAGCGCCAGCACAGGCCGTCGATCACCTGCTCGTTCGCCAGGACGGTCTTGCAGCTGGGGCACCAGTTGACGTTCGAGCGCTTGCGATATGCGAGATCGCGCTCGAGCATCTTCAGGAAAATCCACTGATTCCAGCGGTAGTACTCGGGCAGGCAGGTGGCAATTTCGCGTTCCCACGCGTAGCTGATCCCGATCCGCTGGAGCTGCCCCTTCATATGGGCGATGTTCTCGAGCGTCCAGGTCTCCGGGTGCGTGTTGTTCTTGATTGCGGCGTTCTCGGCCGGCAGGCCAAACGCGTCCCATCCGAACGGATGGAGGACGTTGAACCCGCGCATGCGCTTCATTCGCGCAACCACGTCCCCGATCATGTAGTTGCGGACGTGTCCGACGTGCGCGTGGCCCGACGGATAGGCAAACATCTCGAGGCAGTAGTACTTGGGCTTGTCGGAGTCCTCCGTCACCTCGAACGCGCGCGTCTCGCGCCACCGATCCTGCCACTTCGTCTCGATTGCCTGGGGTTTGTAGTCGGACACGATCTGGAAATTATATCTCACCCTGGAAGGTGGCCGGCGCCATGGAGCAGCGGCGAGCAGCGCCTCGCCGTCATCACGGAGGCCGACTTTGCACCAGTAGAATGACGCTCGCCGAAATGCTGTTCACGTGGCGGCGTCCCCAGCCCACCCGCTGTTCACTTCCGTTCGAAACGGACTGACGAAAGTGTGGCATCGTCGCCAATCCTGGTCACGTTCGAGCGAAGAACAGCCGGTTTCGCGGCGGGAACACGCGATTTTCGTCGGCGTCGTTCTTGCTCCGACACTCACGTGGACAGGGAACTGCGATATCAACGCCTCTGCCGGGTAGGTATGCTGGGAGCTGCCATCTTGCATTGGGTGGCCGCGGCCCTGATCATGTGGCCGATTAGCGCGCCGTCGACATGGAATTACTCCGGGGCGCGTGAACGGCCGCGGCTGTGTAGACTCGCAGCACCGCACGCACACTCGGCCGCGTTGTCCCGCCACCCGGTCGATTGCTCGTAACCAGCGGCTGCACTCCGGCGGTCGCGAGCCCCCGAAGGTGCGACCTCAGGGAACATCGCACCAATCTGCAGGCTGCAGCACGGGTGCATCCCGGTTCAACAGGCGCAATCCCGACAAGAACAAGCCAAGCAGCGCGAAGCACTGGAACGAAACGACTGCGAGCGACAGAAGCACGGCGGCGGTCCCGGGGGCCGCGTGCGCCCGCGGCATCACAGCGACCCAGAAATCAACCGGGTTGATCCATATGCCGACGAGCAGCATCGACAGGAGAAGACGCCCTCGGGGCCGCGTCGATAGCGCGATCCACAGCTGTGCGATTGGCAGAAGCAGCAGCAGGAAGTAATGATCCCAGGCGACTGGCGACAGCACGAGCATCGTCGTCAATGTCAGACCGAACGCCAGATCGCGCTGGGACTGCGAGCGCGCGCCGAAGACCGCTTTCGCCCACGAAATCAGCACGGCACCCGAAGACAGGACGAACCCGGCGAGCGCGACGGCAGGTCGTACTGCAAGCGGCTCCAGGTACGACGGCAGACGAGGATCCACTATGGTGGAGACCGCGCCGGAATCAAACCACTTCACCCAGAATCCCGCCAGCGACGCGTTCGACCACCAGTTCCTATACGTAGACATGGCGGGAAAGACCTCGCGCAGGTAACTGTGGTAGGTCTCCTGGCCGAGAACTGCGACGCTGACCAGTGACAGCATCGCGATGGCCGCAAGCCCGGATGCGACAACGGTCCAGCGGCGGCGCAGCAGAAAGTACAAAAAGAAGAATCCGGGGAACAGCTTGAATGCCGTGGCCGCGCCCAGCAGCGTGCCAGCGAGCGCCGGCCGTCCCGATCTCTCGGCTGTCCAGACGCCGGTCATCAGCAGCAGCAGAAGGAGGTTGAACTGCCCCTGATTCACCTGCTGTCTGAACGGATTGCAAATGAGCAGCAGCGTAATCGCGGGAAGGATAGCCCAGGGCGGGGGGCGGAGTCCCAGGTCCCGTGCCAGAAGCACGAGGCTCACCGCAAACGCGGCAAGCGACAGGAGGTTCCAGATCAGTGTGGCGCGCGGATAGTCCAGCAAACCGAACGGAACCGCCAGCAGCACCGACGCCGGCGGGTGAGCGTTCTTGCTGACCATCACGCCTTCACCGGACCGGCTCCGGCGACCGAGGTAGCGAGCCGCACTCACTTCCAGGTCTGTATAGATCGGAGCGCCGTCCAGGAAGTTTCTTGCCGAGGCCCACTCCTGGAAGAAGTCGACGCTCTCCCCCGCTGCGGGTGTCAAGCTGCGCACGAAACCGGGGCCCTGTGTGAGGCTGACCAGCACGGCAAGCGCGGCCCACATCCACCGGCGGGCTGAGGGCCATGCGGCAAGCGGATCCCAGATGTGGATCGTCCCGGGCCGGCGCTGCGCCCGGTCGTGCGGCATCACAGTGCCCGCACGATCACTGCCCTTGTGGAGGCTGTCCGAACGGGGTTGTCGGGGTCACGTTGCATTACACTGAGCGCACTTCCATTACTTCAGTCGGTCGGGTTGGTACGCGGAGCCCGATCGCTTTCCGGTCAGACAGGGTCCTGGTCAATGCTTATCCTGTTCGCCGTCTCGCTGTTCGTGAGCTCCGCGCTGCTCTTTCTCGTGGAGCCGATGTTCGCGAAGATGGTGCTGCCACTGCTTGGCGGCTCTCCATCAGTCTGGAACACCTGCGTCGTGTTCTTTCAGGCGATGTTGTTGTGCGGCTACATGTACGCCCACAGCCTCACGGCGTGGCTCGACTTCAAGTGGCAGACGGTTGTGCATGCGCTGGTGGTGCTCGGCGCCGTGATGCTGCTGCCAATCGCGATCCCCGCGGGCTGGACGCCCCCGACGGGCCACAATCCGACGTTCTGGCTCCTCGGCTTGCTGCTCGTGTCCGTCGGGCTACCCTTCTTCGTTGTGTCCAGCACCGCACCGTTGCTGCAACGCTGGTTTGCCGGAACCGATCACGATGCCGCGGCCGACCCTTACTTTCTCTTCGCGGCCAGCAATGTCGGGAGCCTGCTGGCCCTGCTGTCGTATCCGGCCTTATTCGAGCCGCTCCTGCGTCTCCGTGCACAGAGTGTTGTGTGGACGGGCGGATACGTGCTTCTGGCCGGGCTCATCCTAGCATGCACGCTGATCACGCTCCGCCGCTCCGCCGGGCTGCACGCCCGTCCTGATGCGCGCCCGCCGGCGGAAATCCCCTTCAGCACCACGACGCCCGCGGCGCGGGAAGGCGCGGCATTGTCGCCGAACGCGACTGGTCGTCAGGGCGAAACGCCAACATGGCGTCACCGGGTGAGATGGCTGGCGTTGTCGGCGGCGCCATCGAGCTTGCTTCTCGGTGTCACGACGTTCCTGTCGACGGACATCGCGGCGATCCCGTTGCTCTGGATCCTGCCCCTGGTGCTCTACCTGTTGACCTTCATCGTGGCATTTGCCGTGTCGTCGGACCGATTGAGGACCGTCGCCGACCGACTGCTCCCAATCTCCGTATTGCCACTGGTGCTGCTGCTCGTGTCCCAGACCTCTCAACCCGCCGTCCTCGTAATTCCGGTGCACCTGCTGGCATTCCTCGTGACGGCGCTGGTATGCCACCTCGAGCTCGCGCGGTCGCGCCCGGTACCGCGGCATTTGACGGAGTTCTACCTGTACGTGTCGCTCGGCGGCCTCCTGGGCGGCCTGTTCAACACGCTTGTGTCGCCGGTTCTATTCGCCCGAGTTCTGGAGTATCCGCTCGCACTGGTGTTGGCCTGCCTGCTGCGGCCCCGCACCGGTCCGCCGCAACGTCTCCGTGACGGCATGACGGGGTCCGCACTGCGGGTGGCAGGGGTCACTGTCCTGGCGGTGGCTGTCGTACTGACGGCCTCACGACATCAGTTCGACAATCACCTGATTCTCGCGTTGATGGGCGTGCCCATTTTTGCCGCGTTCACCCTGTCGCGCCGGCCAATCCCCTTCGCCGCGGCGGTCGCGGGAACGCTCGCCGCCGGCCTCCTTTACAACGGCTATGAAGGCACGGTCATCCACGCCGAACGGACGTTCTTCGGGGTGTACCGAGTGATTGATCAGGGCGGGGGTTACCGATCCCTGTTCCACGGCACCACCCTGCACGGAAAGCAGAGCCTGAACCGTTCGCGTGCGCACGAACCGCTGACTTACTATCATCGCAGCGGGCCTATCGGGCAGGTGTTCGCGGCACTCGCGCCGCGGCTGGAGAGCGGGCACGTTGGGGTCGTTGGACTCGGGACCGGCACACTGGCCGCCTACGCCACGTCAGGCCAGCGGTGGACGTTCTACGAAATCGATCCCGCGGTGATCCGGCTCGCGCACGATTCGGGATACTTCAGTTACCTGACCGACACCCGGGCCGCCATTCAGATTGTGCCGGGCGACGCGCGTCTCTCCCTTGCGCAAGCGCCCGCTCACGACTACAACGTGCTCATTCTCGATGCGTTCAGCTCTGACGCCATTCCGATGCATTTGATGACGTGGGAGGCGCTGGCGCTGTACCGCAGCAAACTGGCGCCGGGCGGGGTTCTCGCCTTCCACATCTCCAACCGGCATCTCGCCCTGGAACACGTGCTGGCCAAACTCGCAGGCAACGCGGGATTGACGGCCCTTGTGGAAACAGCCCCGGTAAGCGTGGAAGAGACCGCCCTCGGTATGGAGACCTCGCAGTGGCTGGTCATGGCATCCGCACCCCCAGACTTCGGGGCCCTCGTGTCGGATCGGCGATGGCTCAGGCCCGAGGCCTACCGCGACACGCCACTGTGGACGGATGACTTCTCCAACATTCTCAGCGCGTTGTCGGGCGGCTGATCTGCCCGCAGCACCGCCGCCGTTTCCGCCGGCTGCGTTCCGGCGGCTGCCGGGAAGCACATGCCTTCGCCGTCCTCTGGAATTCCGGATCCAGCGCCGGCATGGAACTTATTGACCAGAGCCGACCCGCGGCGCACGAACAGCCGGCTGACGCGATCGTGATACGCCAGCGCCCAATCCCCATTTTGTTGCAGGAGATTGGCGGTGGGCGTCCCGGCCGGCACGAGTGCCATGTCGACGCCCTGCAGAACGGCGTCCCACTCGCCGGTGCCGTGCATGAAGTGCATGACCTTTCGCCGGACGTCGTCCGAATACACCGTCTCCCGCCGGCCGTCAATCGAGACTCGGACGCGGGGCCCCAGGTGCCAGATGACGAACTCGCCCCAGTTGAATGTCGTCGCGAGATTTCCTTCGGCGTCAGTGGCTTTCAATACCGCGATGGCCCGGGTCGGAAACCCGCTGCCTGGGTCCAGAGTGATGCAGCGGAAATTCGGCAGCGCCAGTACCTGTGCACAGGACGGCGACAGCAATCGAGAGCAGCGCGGCCGGCCGCGATTCGAACAGCATCCGATTCGGTCTGCGACTGTTCGACGCTTCCGCGAGCAACGGGCCGCCTATGACCACGACTGTCAACGCGAACAGAGGAAGATGCCGGACCGCAACCAGGGGTGTAATCGCCATCAGCACCAGCAGCGTCACCGGCGCGGGTTGTCGAGTGTGTGCGCTGAACACCAGGCCGACGACGACAATCGCGACCAGGCACAGGTAGATGGCGCCAAACTGGCTGACTATCGCCAGCGGGAGCCATTCGGTGATCTCAGGCCGGGGGACGGTCGCGGTTGTGAGCAGGAAATCAAACAGGTGAATCCCGTATGGATTCACCAGGACGGCCAGCCCCGTCGCGCCGAGTGCACACAGTAATGCGATGATCTTCCCGGTTTGCCGCGGTTGCCCCTTCGGCTGGCGGAGCAAACCGGCGAGGGATATCAACCGCACCCCTCCCCAGACGCCGGTCACCACCAGGCCGGCCAGCACTCCCCCGTGAAGGTTGACCCAGAACAGGAACACCACTGGCAATGCGACGAGAGCACGCTGGCGTCCTTCCTCCACGTAATGGACGGTCATGAGAAGCGCGAAGAAGCACAGGTAAGTGAACAGTTGCGGCCGCAGTGTGCCGGCCCCGGGCCGCACCGCAAGCATCACGAGAACTACAAGAGCCCCCGTACTGACCGCGTTCAGCCCACAGCGCCGCAGGTGCAGGTACGAGACGAGTATGAGAAGAACGCTGACGACCGTCTTCAGCGTAATCAGGCCCGGCGCTCCCGCCGCGTCATAGGTTGCGGCGAACAGTACCTCCGACAACCATTCGTGGTTGATCCACGTACTGCCGCCCGTGAGGTACGAATACGGATCCTGGGCACTCAGCGCATGCGTGCGGAGGATGTCCTGGCCGAAGCGGACGTGCCCCCAAAGATCAGCGTCAGCCACGGTAGGCGACAGGTAGAGGAGGCTCAGCGCAACCAGCAGCAACGCCATCGCGAAGTCAGGTCGTGTCGGACGCAAACGGCGCATTTCGGGGTGCTCCAGACGTTCTCGCACGAGGGATTCAGGTAACATGCGGCGGTGCGCCCATGGATTCTAGCGGGTTTCATCGGGGCCATCATCGTCTCGTGTTCTTCGGGCGCAAGACCCTGGATCGACGCCGCAAGCGGCGCCTTCTATCCGCCCGACATTCCACAGGACGTCGCCGCGGCGCATCTGTTCGCGGGTGGAACGAGTCCATACGGACCGGTCATCCGGCAGATGCACTCCCAGCTCACGGGCCTGCCGGTCGCGCAGACCTACCCATACTTCCCCCACCCCCCGTTCTCGCTCATCGTGAGCCTCTTTTCGGCCTATGTGCCTCTTCGGACTGCCGCCCTCATCTGGTTCGCTCTCTCGCTCGCTCTCGTGTTCCTGCTCGCAGCACTACTCGCGGAGAATGCGTCTGATGCGGGGGTCGGCGAGTCCGCGCCGGTCTCACACGCCGCCGTGCTTGGCTTCTTCGGTTTACTGATCTTGTGGCCACCGGTCCTTTACAACCTTGAAAAGGGCCAATGGTCTCTCCTGCTGGCGGTCCTGGTAGCCCTTGGCTGGAAGTCGCTCGCCTGCGGCCAGCAGCGCCAGGGCGGCGGGTTGATCGGAGCCGCCGCGGCAGTGAAGGTGTTCCCAGTCGTTCTGGGCGGTTATCTCCTCATGCGCTCGCGCCGGGCGTTCGCCTGGTTTCTCACCGTGGGGGCGGTACTCACCGCCGGTCCATTGCTCTGGATCGGGTGGGATGCGTTTCCGGCGTTCGTTCGCCAGTCTCAGTACAACCTTCCCAATTGGGAAGCGTTTCCGTCGGTGATGTATTCCATCCATGGCGCGCTGGCGCGACTGTTTGTCGGCGGCGAATGGGCCCGCCCCGCGATCCACGCTCCGGCGCTGGTTCGATGGATCGAAGCGCCGGTAACGCTCGTTCTTTTCGGCCTCGCGATCGCGTCGACGCGGCGCGCCCCCCGGGACTACCGAACGGCCGCGGCCCGCGCCTCTTTTGCCGCGTGGTGTGTGCTGCTCGCCGTCATCAATCCGCAATCGATGGGACACAATGGGCTTTTCCTCGCACTGCCGTTCGTCCTCACGGCACGCGTCCTGATTCACGATCGACGCCGATGGCCAAAGTTCGCGTGGGCCACGGCGCTGGTGTTGACATCCATCCCGCGACAGACGTTGTGGCCAGCCCTGACTCCGGTCGGACCGATCGAGGGGATTGCTGTCATCGCACTCCCGATGTGGGGCGCGCTCGTGCTTTTTGCGGTCGCGTTGGCATGCGCGCGCAATCCCGTCAAACCGCCGCAGCTCTGCTAAAATAAGACCCTCCCGCGCTCTCGGCCGCGGCCCGACTTCCGTCTGTCGGTCCGCTGGGACGAGAGTCAATTGCCGATGATGACCATGCCGAGTGCGCTCGCAGTTCTCCGCAGCGCGAGTGACTCGCTGCAGCTTGCTGCGGCCGCACTGGCCGTGTCGGTACTGTTGTTCGGCTTCGTTGCCGTGGCAGTCAAGGGTCGCCAGGCGATCGAAGCAGGTATACGCGCGATAGCCGAAGTGCGCATGAATCTGGCCTTTTACTTCTTCGATGCGCTCTTCGTGGCGCCTGGCCTGACCATCGCAATCGCCGCGTTGACGCTCGCGATCTCTGAGCACTCTCTCCCGGCGGAGCACAGTTCTGGGCCGGGGCCGGGCGCCCGTCCCTATTCATTGCAGTCTTATTCGTCGGCGACTTCGTGTCGTACTGGCGGCACCGGGTTGAACACACGACCTGGTTCTGGCCGGCTCACGTGATTCATCACAGCGACACGGACATGACCTGGTTGACTCTCTCCAGGTTCCATCCGATTAATCGCATTACGACCGCGCTCATCGACACCTTTTTCCTGGCGCTGCTCGGCTTTCCCACCTGGGCGCTCGTCGCCAACAATCTGGTGCGCCACTATTACGGCGAATTCATCCACGCCGATCTGCCCTGGACCTACGGTCGGTTCGGAACCCTGACTGGTCTCGCCGGCAATGCATCGGTGGCATCACGCACGGGACGTGGTCGGCGCCGGGAGTAACTTCGCAACCGTTTTTGCCGTCTTCGACAAGTTCTTCGGGACCTTTTACCTGCCTGGGCGCTGCGACGTCCCTCTTGGGGTGACCGACGACCAGTACCCGGGCAAGGGCGTTATCAGGCACATGCTCCACCCGATGGCCGTGTGGGGCAGGAGTCTCGCAATGCTCGCCGGCTTCTACAAAGAGTCCAGCCCTGCGGCTTCAATCCCTGAAGACGACCCACGAGCGGTCCCGATAGAGCGCCTTCCAACCGGCCGTTCCTAGCCGCTTCGCGACGGGCGAGCTCACCGGCAGGTAGGCGCAGTGAATGCCGTGCCGGGTGAATACCTGCTGATAATCTCCCGCTCCGGTCTCCATCCGGATGTGCTCTAAAACGAGTTCCGGCGGGTACGGGTCCTGGCGGCCGTCAAGAAACACCTTTCGCCCAGGTGCGAACCAGATGAGAGCCCCACCCTCGTCGTACCGGTTGTACAGGTTGCCCGGACAGATCTCGAGCGCCGCAAGCGCGCCCGCGGGGATCGGTGTCCACCGGAGCCGTGGAATCTGTGCCCGATAGGCGGATGCAAGTGTCGATGTGACCGCGAGTGCGGCCACGAGCATGATGCCGCCGTTCAATAGCGGGCGTTCGTGCGCGCGCGCCACCGCCCGACGGGATAGCAGCGTCGTCAACGCCGGAACCGCGATCATGAGGAACGGGCCGACGTTGCGAACGGCCGACACCGCCATCGGCAGCAGGACCAGCGCGCACGCATATAGGGTTGCGTCCCCCGCGGTGGCCGCCCGCAGCTTGTGACGCTGCCGAACGAGCATGGCGCACAGGACGCTCGCGATGATCCAGAACGGGAGCATCAGCGCTTCGGTCAGTCCCGGGCGTTTCCATTCATCCAATGGATACAGGCGAATGCGCGCGAGCGACCGCGGGATCTCGGTCCAGAATGCGAGCCCGAGAGGCGTCATCGTCGCGGCAGCAACGCAGCCGACAGCGGTCAACAGCGTCCGCCGCCACGTGTGTGGCGCCCACGCCGTCTGCACCGCGAGCCCGGCGCCGAGGACGATGAAGCCGAGCAGGACTCCGCCATGGCAATTCGCCCATACCAGGAACAACAGCGGCAGCCAGGCATACCGCTGCCGCACCAGCATGAACACCGTTCCCATCACGAACAGCAGGGAAAAGGCGTGCGGCCGGGGCTCCCACCAGCCGCTCGACGACACGTAGCGGCAAGGGCCGTCCAGAAAAAGGCATCAAGGGCGGCGCCCTTTCGTCAGCATCCAGGTCAACGCCCAGCCGCCAGCGATCAGGGCTGCGGCGAACAGCGTTACCAGCGAAAGCCCTCCCACCCTGTACATCGCGTAGTACCAGAACTTCCGCCAGCCATTCGTGGTTCAGCCAGAACCCGCCGTATGCCGTGTGCGAGTAGACGTCCGTCAACAGGATGCGATGGGACAGCCACATGTCGTGGCCGGCGCGCAGCTGCCACCAGCTGTCCGTCTGCATGGGCGACAGTCCGCAGGCTGCGACGATGATAAGGAAGAGGAAGACGGCGAGTAGCCTGTCGAAAGTCGCCAACCCCAATTACTCGAACACCATCCAGACAGTCTTGCGGTATTTGACCGGGTGGCCGTCCTTCAGAGCGGGCTTGAACTCCCACGCCTTCGCGGCGCTGAGCATCATCGACGCCCGAATCGTCGATCGATGTCCCAGGAGCTGCACCGACTGCACAGTGCCGTCCTCGGCAATGATCGAGATCGATCCGGGCGAGCGTGTCCGGATCTACGCCGCTTGGCAACTCTCGCGGCAGTTGCGGCCGCACGCCGACCGGCGGCGCGACGCCCGACGAGCCGGAAGAGTAAATCGATGCCGTCCGGCATGTTCTCGCCGATCAGGGCGCGGCGCCGTCCAGTGCTGCGGCCCGATGGCGGCATCGATGCCGAGACGACCGCGCGAGAGGTGCCGATTCGCGTCAGAAAGGCCGTCGACCGCTATCGGCCGACGATGCCGGGAGCGCGTTCTGCCCGTCGGACAGGTGTCCGGCGAAGACTCGAGGTCGAACACCGTGACGACTGGCGTCTGACGACCCCTTCGCACCTTGCGCGCGGGCCGTGACAATGGCGCCGGTCGGCACCTCGACACGCGCTGGAGCGGCCGTCGCCTCGCGCGCCGGCACGATCCGCCCGAGGCCGGTGCGCTCGGTCACGGCAGACACCCCCGACACGAGCGCCGTACCCACTGCGTCGGACGCACTCACCACGGCAGAGGACACCTGCTGCTGTCTGTGAACGAATCTTCCCGACGCGCCGTACGTTCGCGGCAACGAGCCCCGCCACGACGAGAACCGCAAGCGCCCCGACGAGCATGAGCCGGCGGCGCGATCGCGCACCCGCTTTACGCCTGTCCTGTCAGCCCGCGGAGAGCCATCCGCATGCGGCAGCGGAGCGATGCCGTCGAGCGTCGGCGCAGGACCGGATTGCTCGAGCTCTGAACTCTCGAGCGCGCGCGCGTACAGCCCACGGATGGAGGCTGCGCGATCCGGCCGTGGCGAAGTACGCCAGCGCGTCCGTGTAGTCCCGAATCGATTCGTAAGCCGGCTCCGGCGCGGTCGCCTGCGAAATCACGAGCCGCAGCTGGACCGGCGGCGACGATTGCGCGAGCAGCGCCTGGAGCAGCTGGCCGAGGCGCCGGACGGGCTCGCCCACGTTAAGCGTGCCAGTGATCGCAACCCGCCCGTCGGATGACACCTGCACCTCGCGCAAATCCGGAACGGCATACGCGCCAGCATCCCGCGCCAGGATCCGGTCTGCGACGTCCAGGACGATGGCGACGGCTTCGTGCGCCTCCACTATCACCGTGCGCGTGAGGAGATCGGAAAGAGTCAGTACGCTGGTCATCATGCCCTTCTCGCCGGTCACGTTTACAGCTGCCTCAGCCAGTGGGCGATCGTGCTCACGCCGTCCGATCGCCCAGTTGCTCACCGTATTCATGAACGCCGCCGGGCCGCCGAGCACGTACACAACAATCAGTACAAGTACGGTCAGCGGAACGAACATCATCCAGCCTTCGTGAGACGTCCCGGAAACATCCATTGACTCCTACTTTCCCGGGGCAAAAAAACCGCCACGGCTGTGCACAACGGCCGCTTTGTCCTTTGTCGTGACGGTGACGGCCCGCCAGGCTCCGTTGCGGGTCGAATCCGTGGAGGTGTAACTGATAATCCAGCGCCGGCGCAGGTTCTGGAGCACCCGGCGATACTCCGTTTCCAGCTGGGTCACGTCGTCCGGGAACAATGCCTCGCCGCCCGACGCCTCCGCGAGCGTCTCGAGAACCGAGCGATCAACCTTCGGGCCGATGCCGATGCCGAAGATGATCGCGTCCACCTCGCGCGCCGCCTTCAGCACGTCCTTGAAGCGTTCGCGTGCTGCCCGGCGCCGTGCCCGGGTTGTTTTCGTCGCGTCCATCAGTGACCACGATCACCACCCGGCGCCCGTCAACCGTCTTCAACCGGTCGAGCGAGTCGCCGATCGCGTCGTAAAGCGCCGTGCCACCGGACGCCTGGTAGGCCGCGATCGCTTTGTGACTCAGCTCGCGATCGGTCCCGAGATCGTGGGCGACCTCGGTGTGGTCGGCAAACAGCATCACGGACAGCTGGTCCGCCGGGCGCAGCGCGTCAACGAAGCCCGAGGCCGCCTGCCTGGCCGCGTCAGCCGCGGGTTTCATGCTGCCGCTGCTGTCGAGCGCCAGCACGATGGATACCGGGGTGACCGCTTCCTCGAAGGTTTCGATAGTCTGATTCACACCGTTCTCTTCGACCGCCAGATCTCCGATCGCGACATCCACGAAACGACGCTCCGTGTCGGTGATCGTGAACTCGATCGAGGAGTGAATCGGCGGTGGCTTCGGCGCAAAATATCCCGGTCTGGCGCGGACCGACAGGCCCGGCGCCGACGCCTGCACGCTGATCGTCCGCCAGCGAACCGTCGATGGCCTGGTTCGACGGCGTATATGAAATGAGGTACCGATTCTGGACGTCGGAGGCCAGCGCGTCGTGAACGGCTGTCAGGCCGGTGTCGCGATCGGGTAGAAACGCTCTTCCACCTGTCTCGCTCGCGAGCCTTTTCAGCAGGCGCTCCCCCTTCAGCGAAATACCGGCGACGCCGCCGATCCCGACGACGTACACGGTGACCTGCGCGGCCTTCAGCGCTTCGACGGCGTCCTCGACGTGGCTGCGGCTGTGCTCATCGTACCCGTCGGTAACCAGGACAATCGCCCTGCGCCCCTCGAGGTGGTTCATGTGCGATGCCAGTTCGATGAGCGAATCAAGAATGGCCGTCCCGCCTCGCGACGCAATGCGCCCGAGAGCATCCGACACCGTCGCGCGGTCGTTGGTCGGCCCGGTCATCGGCCCGAGGGTCTTCGAGAACGGGACGACGAGCATCCGATCCCTGACGCGCATGAACCCGCTGATGCGCGCCGCCGTCGCACGAACCAGGTCGATCCGGTTCGCCATGCTTTGGCTGCTGTCCACGAGCAGCGCGAACGTGGCGCCGACTTCGTCCCGCGCCGCCATGTCGAGCTTCTGCGGAACCCCGTCTTCGAATATCCTGAAATCCTGACCGGTCAGATCCCGTACGAATCGACCCGACTTGTCCTGGACTGTCGCATCTACCAGCACGCTCGTGACCTGCGACTCGTCGAAGACCTCCAGTGGCTTGAGCCGGACGGCATCATGCGCGGTATTCCCGAGAGTGTCGGTGACCATCACCGTGATTTCGCGCGGATCGAATGGGTTCTCGTCCACCCACTCCGCCGCATAAGGGGGGCCGTCCGAGACCGTCGAGAGCAACGTGCCGTCAACGAAGAACTGCACGGGTTCCAGCGCCACGCCTGGTGCGGACTGAATCTGCGCGACGATGCGGACGGTACCGGGCACGCCTGTCCGCCCCAGCGGCGACGTGATCCGTACCGAGAGCGGCATCTTATCGGGCCCGGCCGCACCCGCGGGATTGCCCGCGGCGAAAACCAGCAGCAGCGCGCCAATAGCACTTGCCCGTGTGATCATCATCCCTGACTCAGGCGTATAGAACCGTCGCCTCGCGCTCGTCGACGAAGTAGCCGGCGCATGCCGCTTCGAGCAGCTCCCGCGTAAGCTCGCGGCGGCTCCCCTCGATAGTCGGCCAGCGACAGCACCTGATCGATCAGATCGCGCGGCTGGCATCCGCGAAGCGGAATCTTGCGCGGCTCGTAGTAGTCCTGCAGCAGGTTCTGCACCAGCGTGCGATCGAACGTCAGCCCGCGGTCCCGGCAGCAGTTCTCGAAGATCTGCATGAACTCGGCGACGGTTGGACTCTCGGCGAACACCTTGTAGTGAATGCGGCGCAGGAACGCCTCGTCGACCAGGTCTGACGGTTTGATGTTGGTCGCGAAGATGACGAGCACCATGAACGGCAGCTTCGAATTTCTGTCCGGACTGCAGCGTGAGGAAGTCGACGCGGCTCTCGAGCGGGACGATCCACCGGTTCAGCAGATCGCGCGGGGCGACCTGCTGGCGGCCGAAGTCGTCGATGACGAGCACGCCGCCGTTGGCGATTGCCTGGACGGGCGCGCGATAGAATCCCGTCGACGGGTTGTAGCTGAGCTCCAGCGCATCGAGCGTCAGCTCGCCTCCTACCATGACCATCGGCCGGCGGCACCGCACCCATCGGCGATCCACCCGCAGCCCCAGGTCGAGACTCTCTTCCTGCTGCGTCGCCCGCCTCGATCGGCTCGTGATTGACCGGATCGAAGACGCGGATGATGGCGCCCTCGACTTCGATCGCGTGCGGAATCGCGATCTCCCCTTCGAGCAGCTTCCGAATCGCCTGGGAAATGACGGTCTTGCCGTTGCCCGGGCGGGCCATAGACGAACATCGAATGACCCGCATTGACCGCGGGGCCGAGCTGGTCGAGCACCTGCTGGCTGATGACGAGATGCGAGAAGGCCTCCCGCACGCGATCGCGCGTGGCAGTTCGCGGCGTCGTCTTGAGCACATTGCAGCATGTACTCACGGTATTGCGCGAATGGCACTGGCGCGACGCCGACGTAGTGATTCGCCTCGAGAAACAGGGCGGCGCGCTGTCGACCCGCATCCGTGATGCGGAAGCGGTACGATGCGCGCCCGACCATCGATCCGCCACCGATCTCGATTTGCCGCTGGACCTTGAGAAAATCAATCGCAGGCTCGATCACGGAAAAATTGAGCCCCATGCGCCGGGCCAGCTCAGCGCCCGTCAGTTCGCCGGCGAAATGCAGCGTCTTCAGCGCCAGCTGGAGGAGCAAGTCGAGGCTAAGCCCCGCCTCCTCGGGCGTTGTCGGCGCGGCCGGCGTGGTGGCGATCCGTTCCCGCGGCTCTATCGTGGTGCTGGTCATGGCTATGCTCATGGGGTGTCCCGCCGGTTACCGGCTGTCCGTCAATAGTCTCTGCCTGGCCGCATGTGCGCGCGTCTTGGCGGCGGTGAACCCGGGCCGCGCCTTGATCGCTTCTTCGAAGGCGCGCGCGGCGGATAGATAATCCTGATCCGCCATGTTGACGATGCCGACGTTGAACGCCGCCGCCGCCTGGTCGCCTGCCACCAGGAACTCGGCACGCGCGCTGACGAGATCGCCAGTCGCCGCGAACGTCAGCGCCAGATTGTTGTGCGCGGCCTTGAGGCCTGGCGCCAACTGCGATGGCGGACTCACAATAGGTTCGCGCCTCCTCGAACCGGCCGAGCCGGTATTCGAGGTTGCACAAATTGTTGAGTGCCCAACCGGCATCCGGGGCGAGCGCCGCTGCCGCCCGGTAGGCCGCTCGAGCTTCATCGAACCGGCCAAGATTGTCGAGCACGGTGCCGAGCGTATTCTGCGCACTGGCGGATCGGCGGTCGTACGTGACCGCCCGGTTCGCGAAATCCAAGGGCTGACGCCGGAACGCCCCACTTGCGCCAGATTCGCGCCACCCCTTCATGCGCGATCGACATCTTTGGCGCGACGACGAGCGCAAGATTCAGCCTGCCGTATGCCGCATCGAGAATCCCGAGCCGTTCGTACTCCCGGGCCACCACGACGTGACTGTCGGCGGTCGGCAGCAGCGTTTCGAGGAGCAGCGCTGCCGCCAGCCCCTTATCCGATCCCTCGACGGTTGCGCCAAAGGTGCTCGTGTGCGGCGGCGTCCGCGCCGCCGACTCCTGCACCTTCTTCACCTGGCGATGGAGCGGACCACTGCTGGCGAGCGGTGGTCCCCCCAGGTCGATCGTCGGCTTACCCTCTTTGATAAAACGGGAGCCAAGCGATCTCTCGTGCCGTGCCGCACAGCCGGTCAGCACCAGCGCCCCCGCCAGGCACAGGGCGAATCGGCGGGCCGTCGCCTGCGACTTCAATTAGTCTTCCGACCGCAGGCGCGACCGGCGGCGCATCAGGTACGCGACGAGGAACACGGCGGCGATGATGACGAGAATCGAATTGAGAGCCATTTGTCCTTCTTTCTGTGCTGTTGACGACTACTTCCCGAACTCGATGTTGAAGAAGATCCGGACGAACTGGATGACCGCGGGTCCGAGCGTAACGACGTAGAAGGCCGGGAACAGGAAGAACACAAGGGGGAACACGAGCTTGACGCCGATCTTGGCCGCCTTTTCCTCCGCTCGCTGACGCCTCTTGGTGCGCGACGTAGCCGCGTGAGTCCGAAGTGCCTGGGCGACACTTGTGCCAAATCGATCCGTCTGCACCAGCATCGCCACGAGCGCACGCACGTCATCCACGCGGGTGCGCGCGGCAAAATTCTTGAACGCTTCCATCCTGGGCTTGCCGGCTCTCACTTCCGTGTTGATGAGGGCCAGTTCCGCCGCGAGCGCCGGGTGCGAGATGCTCAGCTCCTCGCTGGTCTTCATGATTGCCTGATCCATGCCCGAGCCCGACTCGACGCAGACGATCAGCAGGTCGAGCGCATCGGGCAGGCCATCTTCGATGCTGCGCTTGTACTTCGTGGTGAGATGCCCGACGAAAAATGAAGGAATCAGATACCCGACCAGCCCGCCGATCGCCGCGCCCATCCAGGCCATCGACCCCGACATCAGGCCGAGTGCGAGGAGCGCGAACACCAGCGGCAGCACCAGCTCCACGACCGAGTAGAAAACCGCCGCTTTGTAGCTGTAAATGCCCGCTGCGGCGAGACGCCGGCGAAGCCGGCCCATCTCCTTCGGCGATTTCGGAAGCTTCTTCGCGATCTGCTCCAGACGCGGATCGAGGCGCTCGACCAGCGCAGCCTGTTCGAGCCTGCCCGTGGGGCCACCGGCGCTGGCGACCTCCATCGCCCGCAACCGGCGCCGCTCGGGCGAGGTGCGCGCCAGGACCGTCGATGCACCAAAGCCGGTGAGCAGCGCGATGGAGATGAAGAGCAACACGAGCGGGATCAAAAGTTCAGGCGTCATATGTCTACCGTCTCGAGTTCAGTACCGGATGTTCACGAGCTTGCGGATGATGAGTGTCCCGAGCACCTGCAGCACCAGGGCGCCGATGATCATCTGCACGCCCAGGGGGTCTCCGGTCAGAATCGCCAGGTGACCCGGAGCAATGACGAACATTGCGGCGGCGAGCGCCGGCGGGAGGCCTGCCAGGACCCAGCCGGTGATCCGCCCGTGGGCGGTGAGGACCCGAACCTGCCGCTTGACCTTGAACCGTTCCCTGATGACAGATGCCAGGTTGTCGAGCACCTCCCCCAGGTTGCCGCCGGTTTCGCGCTGCGTCAGCACCGCGGTGACGAAGAACCTGGCATCGATCAGCGGGATGCGCGCGGCAAAGGCCTTCATGGCGTCAGGCATCGCCATCCCGAAGTTCTGACGGTCGTAGAGCAGCTTGAACTCCTCACCCACCGGAGCGGGAATCTCCTCGGCCGCCATCGCCAGCCCCGTCGTGAAGGCGTGCCCGGCGCGAAGCGCGCGTCCCACGAGATCGATCGCCTCGGGGAACTGCTCCTCGAATTTGCGGAGCCGCCGGCTCTTCATGATGCGGACATACATGAAGGGGACGAATGTCAGCGCGACGCCGGCGCCGATACCCAGCATCGTGTTGTAAGTCAGCATCCTGACCACGACGTAGCCGGCCAGCCCGAGGCACGCCGCCGACAGGAGCAGCGTGCCGACCGTGAGCTTCGTCAGCCCGGCCTGCGTCAGATCGCGCTGCAGCGGCGCGGTGACCCGGCCCATATGCCCGAGCACACTGTTCAACTGCCCCACGTCGCTCAGTCGTTCGGATTTTCTGAGCAGGCGGAACTTCTGCGGCACCGCGGCCGACGACGGCTCCGGCTGGAGCCGTTTCCGGATCGTCGCCTCCTCGCTAGATCGAGGCGCACGACGAAGGCGTAGTACGCCCCCAGAACGACACCAAGAATCGCGATGAACGTGACGGGAACTACGATCATGACGTTTCCTTCAGGCCACTGCCTTGACGTGATCGAACATGTCCATCGGCAGCATCATGCCGGCGGCGGTGATGCGGTCGGTGCACTTCGGCCGGATGCCGGTCGCACGGAACCGCCCCGTGACCTTTCCTCCCTGGCCGATGCCGGTTCGCTCGAAGAGGAAAATTTCCTGCATGGTGATCACGTCCCCTTCCATCCCGGTGATCTCGGAAATGCCGGTCACCTTGCGGGTCCCGTCCGACATGCGCGAAACCTGGACGATCAAGTTGATGGCCGAGGCAATCTGCTGGCGGATGGCACGCTCCGGGATGTTGAGGTTCGCCATCGCCACCATCGTGTCCAGCCGATACAGCGCGTCCCGCTGACTATTGGCGTGGACGGTCGTGAGGCTGCCGTCGTGCCCGGTGTTCATGGCCTGCAGCATGTCGAGCGCTTCCTCGCTTCGCACCTCGCCGACGATGATGCGGTCGGGCCGCATGCGGAGCGCATTGACGACGAGCTCGCGCGCGCGGACCGCGCCTTTGCCTTCGATGTTCGCCGGGCGGGTCTCGAGGCGGACGACGTGCCGCTGCCGCAACACCAGTTCCGCCGCGTCTTCAATGGTGACCACGCGCTCGTTGGCGCCGATGAAACTCGACAGCACGTTGAGGAGCGTCGTCTTTCCGGCGCCGGTGCCGCCGGAGACGATGAGGTTCAGACGGCAGGCGATCGCGGCGCGCAGGAACTCGAGCATCGGGTCGGTCCACGAATCCCTCGTGACCAGGTCCTTCGCCCCCAGCTTGTCGGTCCTGAATCGGCGAATCGACATGGCCGGGCCGTCGAGCGCGAGCGGCGGAATGATCGCATTCACGCGCGAGCCATCGGCCAGGCGGGCGTCCACCATCGGGCTCGACTCGTCGATGCGGCGGCCGACGCTGCTGACGATGCGCTCGATGATCTGCATCAGGTGACGGTCGTCCTTGAACACGACGTCCGTCTCTTCCAGCTTGCCTTCTCGCTCGACGTAGACCTGGTTGAAGCGGTTGACCAGGATGTCCGAGATCGAAGGATCGCGCAGCAACACTTCGAGCGGTCCGAGGCCGAACAGTTCGTTGAGCACGTCCGAAATCAACGCTTCGCGCTCGAACAGGCTGAGCGGCAGCGCCGCGCTCTCGCGTTCGACCATCCCGAGAATCAGGTTCCGGATTTCCGGCTCGGCATCGTCGCGTCGCATCCGCGTCAGCCGGTCCAGATCCAGCCGATTGAGCAAATCCTGATGAATCCGGCTTTTCAGCTCCTGGTAATACACACCGCGTGTATCTACCGCGCCGCCGCCGACCGTGAGTGCCGTTCCAGGTGTCGCCATCTATGTTCCTTTTCCTTTTTCTGCGCCGCCCGGATCAGGCCTTGCCGCGGGGACAAGCGTCCAAACAGTCGTCCGGCCGCCGGTTTTTCTTTCTTCTCGGGCGCCGGCGCGCCGACCAGCCCGCGCGCGAACGCCACGTAAGCCTTGGCGAGCTCATTGCCGGCCTCGAGGACGATCGGCCGCCCTTTGTTCATCGCGGTCAACGCGAGGCGGTAGTCGCTCGGGAAGGTATGGCTGATCTCCATCCCGACGGTACGTTCCACATCGTCGTGTCCGATTTCCGCGCGCCGGTCAGTGCGCGTGAGCACCAGGCGCAGACGTGCGGCGCCGTAGCGCTGCCGCAGCGTCGCCGCCATGCGGCCGGCGTTGCGCACCGTGGCGAGCTCCTGGTTGGCCACCAGTACGATCCTGGTCGCCGCCTCGAGCGAATCGAGTGCCGTCGCGTCGGATCGCGGGACGTCGAGCACGCTGTAGCGGTGTGCCTCGCTGACGAAGTGGAGAAGCGCGCGAATGCGTCCGGCGTCGAAGCTGGCGGTGAGCGGGCGCCCCGACGCGCCAAGCAGATCGAGGCCCGACTTGCTCCGGACGACGAGGCTGCGGAAGAACGCGGTGTCGAGCCGCTGCACGTTCTCGAGCGCGTCGATGATCGAGAACCGCGGTTCAATCCCCAGGAATACCGCCGCATCCCCGCACGCGGCGTTCAGGTCGACCAACAGCGTCGAGTCAGCACTCGCCTTGGCCAGCGCGGTCGCAACGTTGACGGCGACCGTCGTCGCGCCGACGCCGCCCTTCGCGCCAATGACCGCGAACACTTCGCCCCGTACCGCCGGAACCAGATTGCCCATGAGCCGCTTGATTGCGGCGTGCAGCTCCGGCGCAGACACCGGGTGGGTGACGAATTCGTTCACACCGGCGCGCATCGCCTCGAGCATCAGCGCGGGGTCGAGCTGCGATGCGACGAGCAGAACGCCTGTCGTCGGGTGCTGTCGCTTCAGCAGCGCCAGCGCGGGCGGAATCTGGGACTGCTCGCGAAGATCGACCACCAGAAGCGCGGGCTGCTTGGCCCCGGCCTGGGCAAGACTCGACAGCGCCATCCGCCGACAACAGCACACAGGGCATGCCGGTCTCGCGAACGAGTTGCTGAAGCTGAGCGTCCGAACTGACAAGACTGATGCTCGTAGACAACGTGTCTCCTTACCGGACGAGAATGATGGACCGCAGGAACGAGGCGCTCGCTGGCAGCGGTGAGCTGCCCGTCGCCATCGCCGGAATCGTGATGATGCGCCCGAGAACGGCTTTGCCGGCCGGGTTCAGCGTCATCACCCCCGTGTTCTTGTCGACGTCGCCCATACCCTCGATGAAGTAGCCGTAGATGTTCGACAGCCGCACGGTGCCGTTGGACCCGGTGGGGTTTCGCGACAGGTAGTCGTCGATATCCAGGGTCGCAATCGGGACCACCCTTGGGCTCTTCGTGGGCGGGCTGAAGGTACTGCCGATGATGGTCTTCGTGGCGTAGTCGTAGGTCGCCGATGGATCTTTCGCGACCAGGAAGTCGATCCCCTGCCGCGTCGGTCCGACGGTGCCGCCGGTTTTCACCCCGAAGCACCCGTGATTGGCCCAGTAGGGCGCGTCCGCCTGGCTGATATCGGCCGGGCAGGCGGTGCCAGGGGTCGCAATGCTGTAGGGCAGTCCGCCGCACGTCTCGATGTTGTTCCGATACGTGTTGCCGCCATTCCAGTCGCCGTCGGCGCGCGGCAGCTTGATCTCCATGAACCAGCCCGACGACACGGTGTTGGCGCCGTCCGCCTTGACCGCAAACCGCGTACCTTCGTCTTGCGGCAACCGGAAGCCGGTGCCAGGGGACGTCGCACTCGGGGGCACGTAGTAATCGTCCTCGGCGGGCGGGTTCTGGCCTTTACCGTCCGAGTACTTGTCGAACGTGGACGGCGGCTGGCCCGCCGGATTGAAGTCCGGATCGACGGTCGCCGGGAAGTTGTGCTCGGCATGCGCTCCGTTGAATTCGTCCCAGCGATCGACGATGGCCCAGGGCTTCAGGCAGTCGGTCGTGTTGCCGGTGACGATCTGAGCGGTGGCTGTCGCTCTGACACCCTGCGAAGAGACTCCCACGACGGCACCGAAGAAGATCGGCAGCGGGTTGCTGCGTGCGGCGTTGCGGTACACGTCGACCTTGACGCACGTGTCGGGCAGCCCGGGGGCACCGGGAGGGCATGGCGGAAACGTGATGTCGCTGTTCCCGAGCTGCACGTCGGGCGCCTGGCCGAACACCAGGTTCGCCTTGGCCACCTTCTGCGCCTTCGCCTTTGCACCGGCAAAGTCAGTCGGACTGTCGAACGCCAGCGCGATCGCGCCCGCCAGCGCACCGGCGTCAGCCGAGGTCTGTGCCTGTCCGCGGCTCGTCCACATCACGCCGTAATCGACAACGAACGTGGTGAAGGCGATCAGGCCGAGCAACGCGACGGCGACGTGGATCAGGACGGCGCCACGTTCCGACGACAAACGAGACTGCACTGTGCTTTCCATGATCTTCCTCAGCGCTTGCCTTCGGGCTTGCCAGCCGGTGACGGCACGGGCGCATCCACGAGACCGGCATGTCCTTCGACTTCCTCACTCACGCCGCCCGGCTTCCGATCCTCTTCCGCCGGCCGTTTGAGGAAGGGTTCCGGCCGCGTCGGGAGCGGCGGGACCTCGTCGGGATCCAGCGCCCGGACCAGCCTGGGTGTAATCAGGACCATCAGCTCCGTCTGTTCCGCTCGCTCCGACTTGCTCTTGAAGAGCGGGCCGAGGATTGGCAGTTTGCTGAGCAGCGGAATCGCGGCTGCGTCCTTCTGTGACTGGTTGTCCAGCAGCCCGGCAATCGCGAAACTCTGACCGTCGCGCAACTCCACGTCGGTCTCGGCACGGCGCGTGGTCAGGGCCGGGATGCGGAACCCGGACAGCGTGATGCCGTTGTTGAAGTCGAGAGAGCTCACTTCCGGCTTGACCTTCAGCCGGATCACGTCGCCGGCGATCGTCGGCTTGAACGTCAGGCGGATGCCGAACTCCTTGAACACGACGGTTACCGCGTTAGAGTTCCCCTGGACGACGGGAATCGGAAACTCACCGCCCGCCAGGAAACTGGCCTCCTGCCCGTTGTACGCAATCAGGTTGGGTTCCGCCAGACTCTGGAAGCCCCCGGTGGACTGGAGCGCCTTGAGCACGGCACCAATTCCATGCTTGCGGTCGAAGAAGAAGAGATTCAGAAAATCGCTGAATACGAGTCCACCCGGCTTCTCATCGTCGAAATCAGGAGCGGAGAACTGCTGTGTCGTCACCCGTCCCGCATAGTTCTGCTTGCGCAGGATCATCTGCAGGCCGGCCTCGGTGAGGATCCGACGATTCACTTCTGCAAACCGGACCTGGAGCATCACCTGCTGGCTCTCACTGCCGCCCGGAACCCGCAGCATGTTGATGACCTGTGCCTTGGGCAGGGTTGCCGCGGCAATTTCCCCGATGCGCAGCATGACGCTCGTATTCGACACCTGGCCCGAGAGGATCGTTGCCCCCTCGCTCGAACCAACCGTGACGTCTTCACCGGGAAACAGCGCATGGAGTTGCTGCTCGAGGCTCGTCACCGGCTGCTCGACGACCACGTCGTATTGCGTCCGCGCACCCGAGGGGCCCCATACGATCAGGCTGATGGTCCCGGGCTTCTTGCCGTCAATCAGGATCTCGCGGGCGGCCACGACAACGGCATCCGCGACTTCCGGGTTGGTTACCGCGATCCGCGTGACATCAAACGCCGATGCCACGACGGTCGAACGGCCGGCGGTGATCTGCACCTTGGCAAAAGTCTGCTCGGGCGCGGGCGCCGGTGCTGGCGCCGGCTGGGGCACGGCCGGTGCCGGCTGTCCCTGAGCGGCAATCAGCGACGTGGTCAGCAGCAGCAGGACGCCTGCGCTGCCGAACCGCGATCCGAACGACGGGGAAACTGATCTCATTAGCGGATGACCTCTTCCGCGCGCTTCGCGGCTCTAATGGTTTCGACGGTATAGACTTTGGGCGCCTCGATCTGCGCCGTGACCGGCGCTGGAACGGCGACCCGCCGCCCTTCGCGAACTTTCACGACCGGCGCCGGAGCGGGAGCACCAAAGAGCGCCGCGGTACGAATGCCGGCAGTCTCGGTGGGGGTGCGGTCCATGGGATTGCGCAGTGTCAGCATGATCGTGCCTTCGCTCGCCGCGAGCGCGATCCGCTCGGCATCCGGCGGAGCGACCAGCAGCGTGACGACGCTGGTCTGAATCGGCTGGCCATCACGTGCCTTCTCCTGGTCGTATCGGGTCCCGGCGGTCAGCACCTGGACGTCGCTGACGACGACCCGCGTCATGCTCTCTTTCCCGTCGTTCTGCTTGAGGGTGACCATGACGTCCACGTGCGTGCCCGGCACGACGAAACCCGCGACGCCGATCACTTCGTTGACTTTCACCGAGACGGCGCGCATGCCCTCGGTAATCGAGGGCGGCAGGCCCGCCCCCGCTTCGAGCGGTGCCACTTTCGATTCGGACAGCGGTTCATTCGCGAGCACGGCCGCAATCAGACCGCGATTCAGCACGCTCTCGATCGAGGTGAACCCTTTGGCGACCGGACTGCTCGCAGGCCATGGCACCAGCTTCACGTCGTCCTTTGTCACCATGCTGCCCATCGACAGGTCGTGTGCCGCCACGACCTGATACAGGCTTCGGACCTCTACCTCCCGAACCGGCATGCGGGCGATGGCTCGATACACGCCGAAGCTGGCGAGCGTCGCGACGAGGACTGCAATGACAACGACGACCACCGTTCTATTGCTGCGGTTCATATTCGCTCTCTCTTGGTGTCCGAACTATTCCGTAGGGCTGTAAATCCGGCGAATCTAGAGTTCCTTGCGCATCACGGCGACGGTCGTGATGGGCACGTTCGTGTTGAACGTTCCGCCGCCGATCAGCGAGATGATCGGGCCAACGAACATGTAAGCGTGCGTATACGTGACCGCCACCCGCTTCATCTGCAGCGGGGCCGCGCCACCGCCCATCGCCAGGGTGGTGTCGGTCACGACGATGCTGGGGTTCGTCGTGCCGCATGAGGTGGTCGGCACGCCGCCGGCCGCCAGGTAATTGCACACCCGCGCGGTGACGTTCGCGGGGTTGTCATACCCCGGCAGCACCGCGAGCCGGGCGCCTTCCCGCGTTGCGTTGGTCAGCACTTCGAAGCGCTGGAACATGAACCCGAAGTCGACGATGCCAAGCATCAAGAGCAGCAGCAGCGGAAAGATGAGTGCGAACTCAATCAGTTCCGCACCGCGCTGCGAGCGCAACCGTGTCGTGATCGAAGTCATTTCAGCCATAACGTCATCATCAATCCAGCAAACAGTGGAACCGCATACGCGAGTCTCGGGCCGCGATGACTCGCCAGCGTCAGCTCAGGAACCGGGCGCAGGCCGGAAACACGCCACGCCATCAGCACGCAGGAGACGTTGACGAAGAGTTGTGCAAGGTAACCGGAACACAGCGCCACCACCAGGCCCAGCACACCCCCGGCGATGCTCGAGAAGAGCGCGACCCAGACCGTCGCGACCGGACCAATCCATGCACCAATCGCGGCGAGCAGCTTCACGTCTCCGCCGCCCATTCCGCGCAGCAGGAAGACCGGCAGGAAGCACGCAACGCCGACAAACCAGCCGGCGACTGACATGCCCGCGCCCGACCACCCGCCCGCGTATCCGTGCACGACGAAGCCGGCGAGGGCGGCGCCGAACGTCAGCACATTGGGGATCCGCCGGGTGGACAGGTCCCAGGCGACCGCCATCAGCACGACCCCGACGATGACAATCTGGTAGAAGTTCATGATTCAGCTATCGATGTTTCCGTTAGGGGCAGCCGCCGCCGCCCGGGTCCGGCGTGCAGGCGGAAATCGTCTGCACGTTGGTGTCCCAGGCCTGATAGGCGACCCCGATCTTCGTTCTGATGTTGGCCCACGCCAGGATGCCGATAACGCCTATGAACGCCGACAGCAGCGCGTATTCGATCAGATCCTGTCCCGAGTCTTCGGCGATAAATCGATGCACCAGCGTCTTCATGGTTCTCATTGCGCAACGACCGTTACGGGATACCCGCGCTGATGCCCTGGTAGCTGACCACCAGCTTGGTTCCGACTGAGCTGATCGCCGCGACCGCGATCACCGAAATCAACGCGGCAAGCAGCGCATATTCGATGAGATCCTGACCCGCGTCTTCCTGCTTCAGATGAACGAACATTCGGCGCATTGCGCTTGACCTCTCACGGGAGCCGGGTATCGGGCCAGGGCTCGCCGGTACGTGACCGGCGGCAGTCTCGCGGAGCTGGGCTGAGTGGGCGTTCACAAACGCCCACCCCATTCCCCCGCCGTTTACGGAATCGCCGCAGTGATGTTGGTAAAGAGGGTCGACACCTTCTGCCCGGCGGCAGTGATCGCGAGCACACAGACAAGCGAGATGAGGCCGGCGAGAAGCGCGTATTCGATGAGGTCCTGCCCCTCGTCCTCGGCAACGAAACGATTGAACAAAGTCTTCATGTCTTGTCTCCGGAAAAGAAGCTCAGAAGAGAAAACAGGTGGGCTTCGATGAAGCCCACCCTGGCCAGCGGTATTAAGGAATTGCCGCCGTCACGTTGGTGAACAGCGTCGACACCTTCTTACCGGCAGCGGTGATCGCCAGCACGCAGACCAGCGAGATCAGCCCCGCCAGCAGCGCGTATTCGATGAGGTCCTGGCCCTCATCCTCGGCGACGAAACGATTGAACAGATTCTTCATGACTCTCTACTCCTACCCGACTACGGTTACTGACGGCGGCAGACCATCCACCCCGTCCTGACACTGACGCGAAGCCCCGGTCTGGTATGCCCACCTCGAGCCTGTCTGGCTCTTGTCGCCACAATATGGCGCGTGGCACCGACCCTTCCTCGCGTACTGCACAGACCCTCTCCCACCCCCGATGGCCGGCTGTGCGCCCGGCCCGCCTTTCTCCCGCTGTGGCGAGAGAAACCTACATTCGTCTCGACTGGTCCCAGCGTCCCGTCTTGATCGCACTCGTCCGGAGTCGCGTCACCATGCGCCTCAGCGAGCCATCGTGCGGAGCGTTGGTCCAGAGGAACTCAGCGCCGACGTAGTAGATGCCGCTCGAGCCTTCCGACTGCCGGCACCGGATCACCCGCACATCGTCGACGAACTCTTTGCCGTCGAACCTGACGAGCAGTGTCCCCATCGCGCCCACGGTCAGTTGGTGAGAGCTCTCCAGAAGACACCCGGAGACACTGAGGTCGACCAACCGCACCGCGACTTCGCGCGCGAGCACCGCCACGACATCGTTCGCCTGGAGAATGGCGTCCAGAGCATCCATCGCTCAGCCGACCTCGGCGACGCGCTGGGCTATCGGTTCGAACGCGCCCGGCTCCACGGTCTGCGGAGGCTCCACGAGCACTTCACTCTTCATCGCCGGCACCGACAGGCGGACCCGATGCCGAACTGCTCCGTCGACAATGACCGGACGGCTGTCAAGCACCCGCACCTTGAGAGAGACCTTCTCGCCGGCGCCGTAGACATCCAGCGATAGCTCCTCATCCCTCACGCCGGCCGAATTGCTGATGATGAACAGCTCGTGTGCCTGCGTGCGGTTCACCACGACGTCGCTCTGAAGCGTTACTGCGCCGCTCCATGGATTCGCCACCGAAAATCTCGAATGAGACCGCCGACCCGACATGGGCACCTCGGAACAACACGCTGTTAGAGAGTCTGCGATTACCGCGGCGCGCTCGCTTCGCGCTGCCCCATGTTCGCGTGCACGATCCAATCGCAAGCGGAGTGCCGGGCTCACCCGCGCGATGCCGCAGCGAGGAAGCTGCCTTCACTGCAGCGACTTACAGCGCGCAAAGAGCGAAAAGCCGTGGGAGGAGGAGTGATGCGCTGCAGCGGTTTCTCTGGCTGTGAGCAAAGAAAGTGCGCCGCGAACCAGACTTTACGGGGCGACGACCGTCAGCCTGTCTCCAACGCGTGTGCCCGACCGCTCGAGCGCATGCGCCGCGAGTTCGACCACCGCAAACGCACGGAGCCGCCCGGCGATTCGCCACGCGGGCACGGCCGCCCGCACTTTCAGCACCTCGCCGTGACGCGAGACGAACAGCAGGTCGATTGGGAACTGCATGAAGAAGGTGTGCACGACGTTCGCAGGTGCGAGGATGAACGCGTGGTCGTGAGACAGACTCGCCCGTCCGAGTAGCCCGCGGTTACGCGATGCCGACTCTGAGGCGAGCTCGAGGACGCTCGCGACAATCAAGCCTGTGCGCTCGTTCCGCAGCGCGAGGCGCTCTTCGGACGGTCGAAGAAGCGGCTGGAGAAAGTGAGGAGACTGACGCGGCTTCAGTCCGGCTCCGGCGCAATGACGGGCAGACGCAAACGGTATTTCACCGGTTTGCCGTCCAGGACCGCAGGCTTGAACTTCCAGGCCTTGGCCGCGGCGACGAGCATCCGATCCTGGTATCGGTTCCGCGGTGAAATCAATCGGACGAACTGCACGTCGCCGGCTTCGTCCACGACCAGGTCGAAGTAGCCAGTATCGGCATCGGCGACAGGCTGTTTCGGCAGCTGTGATCGGACAAGCTGCGCGGGCGTCACCCGGGATTCCGAGGCCGAGTAGACCGGGTCGAGCGCGTCTCCGTGGTCCGCGCCCGCCACTGGCGGGGGCACTTTCCCGGTGCCCCCAGGCGCCGTCGTCCCTTTCAACGCGCCTGGAAGTGCATCAACGGCCACAGGAAGACTGGGCGCGACCGGCAAGCGCGCAGCCCGCTCGGACAAAGGCATGGAGGCGAGCGGACCGCGAGTGTCACCCGCGATCGCCGACACCGTGGCCGCCGCGGTCTGATCCTGCGGAATCTCTCGAACCGTTTCGGTGGTAACGGTCGCCGTCAGGAGGGGTGGCTCGCTGTCAACGCGCTTCCGCAGTGTGGCGCCCCCTGGAGCTGGCGGGGGGGTTGCGGGGCCGCTCGCCCCTGTTGCGGCTGTCGCCGGTTCGGAACCGGCCGGCTTTGAAGGCCCGGGCGCAATGGCGGAAGGCTCCGGAGCGACTGCCGCAGGCAGAGGCGCCGCCGCGGATCGCTGGGACAGCACAAACGACAATCCCCCGACGATCGCCAGCACGGCGCAGAGCATTGTGCCGCCTGCGACCGCCTGATGTCGGGGCATCGTTGTCGCCCGCTGCCGCAACGTTTCGATCAAGGCGGGAACCCGGCGGCGCAACTGCGACGTCGCGGCTGGCGCCGGAAGGAAAGAGGCCCGAACGTCCTCACTGACACGGGGAGCACCGGTAAGGCGTTCGCGCAAACGTTGCGTTGCGCGGTCGGTTTCTTCCGCGATCCGGTGCGCCGCAAGCCGTCCGACGACTCCACGAATCACGACGCGGCGGTCCGGCCGCTCATAGATTGCCAGCGCCTCGCTGAACCGGGCAATGCTGACGTCGCCGGCCGGCAATCCGGCGTAATCTCCCGCCAGACGACCGAGTTCAGCTGGTGGTGACGTCCCTTCGAGCAACTGCAAAAGGAGGGTTGCCAGACCGGCAACCGCGTCTTCTGGCGCCTCGCTCGCAAAGCCGAGGCTTACGGTGCCGTCCTCCTCGAGCAGGAGATCCTCGGCAGCAGGAACCGTGGAGAGGGACCCGAGCGCAGAGGCCACTTCCTGAACGACGGCCACCGCTTCGTACCACGAGCGCGCGAAGGAGGGCGCGCGCATCTGCTCGACAGTGTACATAGGGTGGTAGCCAAGCTACGGCAAGCCGAATGCCGCCGTCGATCCGAAAAAGGCGTGCAAAATGACTGGTTCCAACCAGACTTCGCCGGCGAGAGTCCACACTCTTGTGGCCTGAAGCACAACATGATCGCCGCGGTCAGGGATTTTGTCCGGAGAGCGAACCTTGTGAATCTATCGATCAGGTTTGTTTCAGACGGATGGAGTCAGACCCGTCAATCACGTCAAATGCCGTCGCCAACCGTACGCCCGAAGGTGACGCCGTCGCGGCGTCACTCACGCGCGTCGCGCTCGGGGCGGGAGGCGCTGTGATTCGCGAGGGCGAGCGGATCGAGTGCGCGCCGCTGCGGCGGGACAGGCGTAGCGCTGTTGCGGAACTCGCGGTACTCGACTTTGCAGCCGTGAGCGGTGAGGAAATTATGGAACCGTTGATAATCGTGCGGCTCCATCCCGAAAACCCGCACCAGTCCCCGGTAGCTGCCGCGCGTCATCTGCAGCCCGCGGCGGACGAGCTCGCGGATGTCGTGGCGCGTGATGTCGCGCGCCAGGAACAGGGGATGGATGTCGACCCAGAACGAATAGCCACCCGTCAAGAGGGCTGCGAACAGGTCGTCGGCGACCTGACGGCGACGCTCGCGCGCCTGCACCAGGCCGCTCTCAGACGCCAGGATGTGTGCGGGCAGGTGCTCGGGTCCAATCTCCGTCGCGCCGGACTGCCAGGCCGCCTGTTCGACAACGTTCTGCAGCTCGCGAACGTTTCCGGGCCACCGGTACCGAAGCAGCACTTGTATGGCTTCGTCCGTGAACCGTACCGGGCGCAACCGCCGACTGGAAAAAAACTCGAGCAGGGGCCTGATGTCGAGCCGCCGCTCGCGGAGCGGCGGCACGTGGATGTGAATCACCCGCAACCGGTAATACAGGTCCTCCCGGAACTCCCCTCCCGCCACGCGATCCTGAAGGTTTCGGTTGGTCGCGGCCACGATCCGCGCATCGACTACCCGTAGGCGCTCAGAGCCGCCGACCCGCTGCACCTCCCCGTTCTCGAGGAAACGCAGCAGGAGCGCCTGCATCCGGAGACTCATCTCGCCGAGTTCGTCGAGAAACAGCGTGCCGCCATCGGCCATTTCGAGCTTTCCAACCTTGTCCCGATACGCGCCCGTGAAGCTGCCCTTCTGGTGCCCGAAGAGCTCCGATTCGAGAAGCGTCTCCGTCAATCCGGCGCAATTCAAGATAACCAGCGGCTGCGATGCGCGCCGTGAGTGCTGATGAATCTCGCGGGCGAACAGTTCCTTGCCGACGCCGCTCTCGCCGGTGATCATGACCTTGGCGACACTGTCAGCCGCGCGGTGCGCGAGTACCACCGCCGCCCTTCATCTCGGGACTGACCGCAATGATCGGCGTAGGACCCGGAGATCTGGATTCCATATTCGCTCACGCTCAAGTGACGACGGATCCGATGCTCTGAGCGCCGCATGATCGCGACGCTGCATCCGTTCCGAGCGCCAAAGACGACGCCGCGCGACCATGTTCCAGCAGCCCCGGTGTGCTGCTCTTCCGTAGAGCTACTTGCAATATTGACGCCCCCTTTCCGGAGCGAAGGTCTCCCGGGGCGAATGTGTCCTGACCAGAGTGGTTAGCCTGATTTCAAGATGGCAATTGGGCGCGACCGCTCAAACGACGCTCGATAGGAGACATCTCTCGTATTGTTCCGGTTCGCGGCCTCGCAGACAACGGAGAGAACGCGTGCTCCCGTCATAGAGCGGCACGACACGCACTCACGGCAGGTGCCCCATTACGTAAACCCCCGCGTTTGTATCAAACTGGCACACAGGTGTGCGCGCCGACAATTTTGTTATCAAGGTAAGTAACTCGGGCGGCGATGCTTAGGGCTTTAACTTGGCTGGCGCAAGCATTGCGGTGTTACCGGGCACCAGACAAGCGGGGTCGGCCGGGCGGCTCTCTGGCGACAGCGCCAGGGAATTGGCCGAGGGCCGACACGGGGCCGCAGTGTCGCAGAACGGGAGGATCAATGCCGTCGATTTCGGCCGTGCGACAAGACCCTGCCATGCCAGGCGGGGCGCCCGTCGATCATCGCCGCGAGCGCACAGATGCTCGACGTGCTTGCGATGGCGCGGCGGGCGGCGGCGGGGGTCGCGAAAGTTCTGATTACCGGCGAAAGCGGAGTCGGTAAGGACTTGATCGCCCGGCAAATCCATCTCAGCTCCGCGCGCGCGACAGGACCATTCGTCGCGGTCAACTGCGCCGGGTTCGCCGAGACCCTCCTCGAGTCCGAACTGTTCGGTCACGCCAAGGGGAGCTTCACCGGCGCCCACCGTGATAAGCAGGGGCAGCTTCAGATGGCGCACCGCGGAACCCTCTTTCTCGACGAGGTGGGAGAAATGAGCCTGCGGATGCAGGCGCTGCTCCTGCGGTTTCTCGAAACCGGAGAAGTGCACTCGGTCGGCGCCCATCACGCCGCCGCGCCCGTCAATGTGCGCGTTGTCGCGGCGACGAACCGCAATCTGGCAGAACGCGTCGCATCGGGCGATTTCCGCGAGGATCTTCTCTATCGCTTGCGGGTCATCCACATCCACGTCCCGCCGCTCCGCGACCGGCACGAAGATGTGCCCCTGCTCGTCGATCACCTGCTGAAGCGAGCGGGCCACGATGTGCAGATGTCAGAAGCGGCGATGGAAGTGCTCAAGCGCTATCGCTGGCCAGGCAACGTCCGGGAGCTGCAGAACATCGTGGAACAGGCGATCTGGTTTGCAGACCGCCAGATCATCGACGTCGGCCATCTGCCTGCCACCGTTCGGACTGCTGGAGAAATCGCTGCTGCCGCGGCGCGAGCGGCGGCGCCAGGTCGCGGACGATCTGTACGACGCGCTCGTCTCGGGGGGTATTCGTTCTGGGAACACATCCACCCGATATTTCTCGATCGCCACATCACCACGCACGACATCAAGGAACTGGTCATTCGCGGCCTGCGTACGACGCAGGGCAATTACCGGGTGCTCTTGAAGCTGTTCGGGATGGCGCCGGCTGACTACAAGCGGTTCCACAACTTTCTGATGGCGCATGACTGCAAGGTGGACTACCGGTCCTTTCGGCAGGGCACGCCGGAGCCTGCACGTCCCGCCCGTGTGCTGCTGCCGCCACTGCCAGCCAGTGTGTCGGCAGACGCGCCAGCTGTCCCGGTCAGGCTGGACACGCCATTCGAACGAACCGCAGTTCACGCCCCAGACGCTGGTTCGCACGTCGCCTGACGGAACCGACGTACGATTACGGCCCGACCTAGCGGCCGCCTCGCTGACACCCGCCGCGCAGGTCCGCACCGCACTTCGGCAGCCGCCGATCCTCGAACGCTTTGAGCAAAGCCCGCACACGGGAGTGCCGCCTGGCACGCCTGAACGAACCGCCAGCCTGAGCACCATGCCTCCTCTATGGGCGCACTCCACCTGGTGGTCCCGGCATGTCTCGGCACTTTTGCGGCCTGGCAGGTCCAGCATCCCGCTGCGCCGAAGTTATTCACCACGACAAGAACATGGTCCTGTGCTGACCAGACTTAATTGGGCTCGAGGGTGGCTGGACGCAAAACGCCAAGTCAAAACACCGCATTTCCGGGCGTATCGAGCCGCCTTCCTGCGGCATGGCGGTTGCGGTCCAGTCGGCCGAGGTGCTGACATAAGTGGCGGTGTTCCCATACTTCGTGCTCGGACCGAATGCGGCGCTCAGCCTGGCTGGACTCGCACGGGGCGCCGATACGACGCGCCCAACGCCGAGCGATGACTGGCGGAGCGCAAGGGTCGACGTCGTCATTCCCGCGTTCAATGAGGCGGACACCATCGTGCTCTGCCTGGCGGCGCTTCTCCGCCAGACGCTCCGGCCGTACCGGGTCATCCTGGTCGACGATGGGAGTACGGATGGGACGCTGCACAGCGCGGAGGTATTCTGCGCGGCAGAATGGCCTGGAGCTGATCGCGATTCAGCGCGCGAGGCCGATCGGCAAGACACCGACCATCAAACGGCAGGCGCGCGAGTTCGATTCCGATGTCGAGTTCATCCTGGACGGCGACACCATCCTCGAGTCACCGGACTACATCGAACGGGTCGTGCGCGAGCTCTATCAGGGCGTCGGCATCGCTTCGGCCTGCGGAACGGTGCTGCCCTTGCGACGTCGCGATCGACGCTCGATGTCGAATACCGCGTCTGTGAAAGCGTTCGCCGCAACGCCGGGAGTTGCGCCGCCGCTGATGGATGAACGGTTCGTCCCCGCTCTGCTGCGCGGTGTCACCAACCTGTACCGGGAAGTGCTGTATCTCTTCCTGCAGCGTTTCATCTATCGCGGCCAGATGGTGTTCTTCGGAACGATCACCAACCCCGTCGGCTGCGCGGTCGCCTATCGGCGCAAGTATGTGGCGGCTCTATTCGATCTTGTCGGACCCATTCTCGGAGACGATCTGACGAATTCAGAAGACATCTTCATCGGGATGGGGATGCTCAACGAGGGCTACCGAAACATACAGCTCGATGACGTCTATGCGCGCACGGTCGAGCCACCGTGCAACCGGCTGTTCCGGCAGGTGTACCTCTGGTCGTCGTCTTTTCTCCAGTCCTGCTTCTACTACGACAGTCTTCTCCGCAGTCCGGTCCATGTCGTCAAGCGGTGGATGTCACGACGCCGCGCTTCGGCGGTACGGCCGGCCGCGGCAGTCTCACAGGTCGGCGTACAGGCTTTTGCCGGCGCACGCACCGCTGAGCTCAGGCAGTGGCATCACGCCCCTGTTCCGGACAGCGAAGGGATCGTCTCCGGCGGTGTCGGTGCTGATGCCTGACGCGACAGGCCGCGAGTCCGGCGGCTTGGACGCCGGTGCTGCCAACGGGGCGCACGCAGGATCGCCGACGCGTCGCCGAGGCTTACCGCCAGCCGTTCGGGCGCGAATACACTCGCCGTCACGGGCGGCCGGTCGGGTGGCTACTGGCGTTTGCCGCCAGTGGAGAAGGTCTTCTTCCCGACAGCACTCCTCATCATGCTGATGCTGCGGCACTGGGAGGCGCTCGGGTTGACGATCGCCTGCGAGACGCTGATCGGTCTCACGGCGCTCGTGCTCGTGACCAGAGGGAAGCAGGCTTCAGTATTTCTTCAAAGGGCTCGCGATCATTCCGCTGCGGTATGCCCTGATCGTGATGGAACTCGTCACCCTCGCCCGGTTCGCGGCGGACCTCTGGATTACCAAGAACAGGAACTGGCGGAAATGAGCACTCTGAGCCTGCACCCTGTTCGTGCTGATGCTCGGCGCTGGTCCTGCGCAGTCGACGCCGCCGGCTGCGGGCCTGGTCGCGGAGGGCGAGTCGCGCTGGACGGAGGCGCTGCAGATTTATCGTGACCAGGTGCGCCAGAACCCTGGCGATGCCGCGCTCTGGACGCGGATCGCCGAAATCGAGGCAAGGCTCGGGCAACCACAGCTCGCCATCGCCGCGCTCGAGAGCGCCGCGGCCGCGGCGCCGTCGGACCCGGCAGCGTTCTCCCGTCTGTCCCAGGCCTACGCGGTCCAGGGTCAGGCACTCGCAGCCTTTCGCGCCATTGAAGGAGCACTGGCCCTGGACCCCAGGTCCGATAGCTTCCTGCGGGCTCACGCGACACTCGCGACCTGGGCGGGCCAGTACGCGGCGGCGGCGGACAGCTATCGTCGCCTCGAGCAAGCGCACCCGACCGAGATCGATCTTACGCTCGCCCTTGCGCGTGTGAACGCATGGAGAGGCGCGTCCGACCAGGCCGTCGTCGCGTATCGCGAGTATGTCGATGCAGCCGGTGCCGTTCCCGAGGCCCTGATCGAGCTCGCACGCACCGAGTCATGGCGCGGAAACTTCGCCGCCGCTATCGCGGCGCTCGACCGGTATTTGACGCAATACGGGGAAACTGACGCGTATACGCGTGAGCGCATTTCGGTCCTCGCTCGGGGTGGTCGTCCGCGTCAGGCGCTCGACAATCTGGATGCGTTCGAGAAGATCTCAGGATCCGGTCCCGACCTTGCGCTCTCGCGCACGATCGCGCTCGCTGCGCTGGGGCACCAGGGCGCGGCAGCTACGAGCCTCGACAGCGCCCGGTCGTTGCGACACAACACGGCGGACACGGCGTCAGCTGAAAGCGTCGTCCGATCTCTACTTGGCTCAACCCTGGGACCTTCGACGACCTTCTACAACGACTCGGACAGCCTGCAGACGTCGACATCGACTGCACGCTTCGATTTCGGATTTCAGACGGACACGCGGATCCAAGGTGGGTACGAGCACACGTACTTGCGGGCGCGGGCCGGTAGCGGCCTGGAACAGACGTCCGGTGTGGAGACTGCGGCTGAAGAAAGCGGCTCGGCAGGTCTCACCCAACGTCTCGGCAACTGGACGTTCGCGGGCTCGCTCGGCCAGGCACGCGCGGAGGGTCACCGCTTCACCACCTACGCGACCTCGGTCAGGTTTGCACCTTCGGACTCCTTGATCGCGTCAGTCGACCGAAGTTCCGGCCTCGCGGTGATCTCTCCCCGAATGGCGGGTCTCGGCCTCACTCGAGTGGGCGAAAGAGCGCAGGTCGACTGGACACCGGGCTTGCGATACCGGCTTGTGTTCGACGGGGCGTACGAGAACCTTTCGGATGGTAATAGCCGCTGGAACCTGTTCGTCTCGCCGCGGGTCGCCGTCGCCCGGACGCAGAACTGGAATCTGGATCTGGGCGTCTCGCTTCATCAGTTGGGCGCCCGCTTGAATCTGGACAATGGCTACTACGACCCGCACCGCTACGAGGACTATTCGATCGTCTTCTCGCCGTATTGGAAGGCATCCGAGAACATTGGTGTCGGGGCGGCGGCGGCGGTTGGCGCCCAGCGTGACGACAACTCGCGAAGCTTTCGTCCGGGCGGTAATGGATCGATGGAGGCGACGTTCGGTATCTACCGGCAATGGCTACTCAAAGCCTATGGGAGCGTCACCAACAACAGTCGACTTGACAGTGGCGCATTCAGAGGCGTCGCGGGTGGCGTGACATTGCTGCGGCGGTTCTGAAGCGAGCGCGCGTTGCGCGCAAACATTACGGGGACACGGCGGGCCTGGCAGGCCCGACATTCAACAGAAGGAGCGTCATGCGGGCTTTGATCACAGGCGGAGCCGGATTCATCGGGTCGCATCTGGCTGAGGCACTCATCGCGCGGGGGGATAGCGTCATTGTCCTGGACGACTTGTCCACGGGACGGCTCGAGAACATCGCACATCTGTCTGACCGCCCGCGTTTCCGGTGCGTCGTGGACTCGGTGACGGAACAAGCCATCGTGGATCGTCTGGTCGAGCAGGTCGACGTCGTGTTCCACCTCGCCGCCGCGGTTGGCGTCAAGCTGGTCTGCGAGGCTCCGATTCATACCATCCACACGAACGTAAACGGGACCGAAACGGTTTTGAGCGCGGCGCACAAGTTCCAGAAGCGTGTGCTCGTCGCCTCGACCTCGGAGGTCTACGGCAAGAGCCGCGCGCTCCCTTACAACGAGAATGCAGACCTGGTGCTCGGTCCTCCTCACAAGACTCGCTGGGGATACGCCACGAGCAAACTGCTCGACGAGTTCCTGGCGCTCGCGTACGCCCGGGAACATGGCCTTGGTGTGACCGTCGTTCGCCTCTTCAACACCGTCGGTCCGCGTCAGAGCAGCCGTTACGGAATGGTGCTCCCGAATTTCGTTCGCTGGTCGCTTGCCGGCGAACCGATCACCATCCACGGCGATGGCGCGCAGACCCGCAGCTTCACCTGGGTTGGCGACGTGGTGTGGGCAATGATGGCTCTCATCAACGAGCCGCGTGCTGCCGGCGAAGTGTTCAACATCGGCAACGGCGAGGAGATTTCGATCCGGGACCTGGCGCTGAAGGTGCGTCACATGACCGCGAGCCGGTCTGAACTGCGGTTCGTCTCATACGAACAGGCGTTCGACGGGGCGTTCGAGGACATGCCACGGCGAGTGCCTGATATCACCAAACTGCGGCGTCTCGTCGGTTACGAGCCGCGTGTGCAGCTGGAGGGCATCATCGACAGTGTCATCCGGTACTGGAACGAGAACGAAGGCATGAAGGCGCGCTCCGTCACCGGCGAGGTCCGGAGCCTTACCTCGCCGGTGCTGATCCCCTGCAGGGCAGCGGTCGCCTGAGTGCGAGAGAAGTCTGGCGCCACGGTTCTCGGTGTGAGGAACCCTGCAATGAAGTGTTCTCGCCGAGCGATGGAGAAAAGCTGCCGGGCAGGCGACTTTCATTGCGAAACGGCCTGGTGTCCCTGCATTCCGAGTGGCGTCGTTCTTGATTAGTGCAAGGCCGTGATGACGGAATATAAACAGCGCCGCCTTTGCCTGTGGATCATGATCCTCAGTGCGCTGATGCAGCTGGCCGCCGCCGGCGAATTTTTTCTGTCGTCGACGCCGGAGTTGAAGGACTCCACGTTCGAGCATCAGCGTCCGAACCTTCCGGATTGGCCATTCAGTCATTGAGATGCCACGCATGACTGACTTGGCCCCGTCCGATCCGTTCCCGTGCCCGTTCTGCCGATCCACCCGCGTCGTGTTCACGGGTGGAGGTCAGACGTTCCTCCACTACCGCTGCCAGGACTGCTCCGAGGTATGGACATCGATGGCAGACCACGCCGTCGAAATCGCCGAGCGGCTCCTGACGGCTACGCGGCGCCCGTCACGACCGCCTTCGCCCCGGTCAGCCGGAGCCGCTGCATCCGCGACTGGCTGTTCTGTTCGACGTAATCGACGCCGTCAGCCGTGATGGTTAGATTCGCGCTGTCAGTGCGGGATAGCAATTTCTTCTGATTCAAATACCAGATAGTGAATTCGAGGTGCTCGCGCGGGCGGCCGGTCAGCTCCTCGAGATCCATCAACGCGAGACCAGGATTGTTCTGTTCGGCACGGCGTCGGGAGTAGAGGATCTCGAGCACCATGTAGCGGACGTGCTGTTCCAGTTCGAAATCGTTGTCGCACGCCGAACTGCTCGTCGCAAAGCGCCAGCGCTCCTGCCGCACGGCCTGGTGGCGGACGTCATACTGCGCCCGTTTCTCTGGATCGTTCAGCGTCAGGTAGGCCTCGTGCAGAAGCCGAAAGCGGCCGTCGTTGCCAGTCTCCTGATTGTCCGGATGGAATCGCTGCGCCAGCAACCTGAAGACCCGCTGAATCGTATCGGGATCCGCGTTCGGGCTGATCTGCAGGGCCTCATAGTAGTCGGCCGTGGTCGCTTCCATGGTTCTCCTTGCGGCAGGCACGGCGCCGCCGGATCGGGAGTCGCTGTCTGGGGGGTGCAGGCATTATAGCAAAAACACTCGAGGTTCGACTCACCTCGGTGGTGCGGCGGCTTAGAGTCCGGGCCAGAAGGAGTGCTGGGCTTGCCGGACGGCCGCAAGTGCCCGCTCGCCGCGCGGAGCCGGACCCCCTTCAATTGCCAATGCCACGGCCAATGAGCGGACCGTCGCGACCGCCGGGGCCGACCCGGCGGTCGTCGGCGGGCGCTACGAGCTCGGCGCGCTGCTCGGGACGGGGGCGTCGGCGGTGGTCCGCCGGGGCCTGGACCGGGTCTCCGGCCGCACGTTCGCCGTCAAGCTCTTCCACGCCGGCGCCTCGGCGCACGACCGGCGCCGCCAGCAGCGCGAGATGCGCGCGCTCGCCACCCTGCACCACCCCGGGCTCGTCGCCCTGCACGACGGCGGGGTCGAGGACGGCCGCCCGTTCATCGTCACCGACCTCGTCGAGGGGCCCACGCTGGCCGAGCGCCTCGAGGCGGGGCCGCTGGACCCGGACGAGCGTGCTGCGGCATCGGCGCCCGGCTGGCCGACGCGCTGGCCCACGTGCACCGCGCCGGGATCGTGCACCGCGACCTCAAGCCCGCCAACGTGCTGCTCGGCGCGGACGGCCCGCGGCTGGCCGACTTCGGGATCGCCCGCGCGCTCGACGGCACCGCGGTGACCGGCACCGGATACGTCGTCGGCACGGCCGCCTACCTCGCGCCGGAGCAGGTGCGCGGCGAGTGGGTCGGGCCCGAGGCCGACGTCTACGCCCTCGGCCTGGTGCTCCTCGAGTCGCTGACCGGGCGCCGGGAGTACCCCGGGGCGCTGGTGGAGTCGGCGACCGCGCGGCTGCACCGGCCACCGGGCATCCCGGACCGGCCTGCCGTTCGCCCTGGACACCGCGCTGCGGGCGATGACCGCGCTGGACCCGGCCGACCGGCCCGCGGCGGCCGACGTCGCGACGATGCTGGCTGCCGCACCGTCGCGCCGGAGCCGCCGGCGGGCGGGTGCGCATCGGCGGGCGCGGCCCATGTCCCCCCGGCATCGCCGGGGCGGCGACGATCCTGGCGGTCGCGGCGGTGGTGACGGCGGCCGCGCTGCCGTCCGTCGGAGCACCCGGTGCCGTCGGTGACCCCGCGCGACGCGGTCGGTCCGGAGACCCGCACGGTGGCGGTGGTCCCGCCGCCGGCAGCGCCGTGGGAACCGGCGTCGGCCGGTCGTCCCGCTGCGACCGCATGGCGGCGACGCTCGGGGAGAGCGCCGAGGCCGCGCGGCTGCAGGCGGACGCCGTCGAGAAGGCGCTGCGGATCCGCAAGCGTGCGATTCGGTGAACGCCGGCGAAACGTCCCGACTGACCGGGCCCGCCGATAGGCTGTGTGGGTGACCTCCCTGGCCGGTGGCTCGACCGCCGCCGGTGGCCAGACTGCCGGCGGGACAGCCACTCCACCGCGCTCCGCGTCGGACGCCGTGCGTGCCCGGCGACGGCGTCGCGTTCACCGACGGGGCGCTGCCCCGGTCCGCGGACCTCGATCCGGACCTGGTGCTCCTGCGCACCTACGAGCCCGTGCTGCGCTACACCGCCGGGGAGCTCTTCCTGCCCACCGCGGTCGGGCCGTACCTGGCGCGGTGCAGCCTGTGGGCGGACGACGGGGGCAGCCGGCGCAAGCGGCGCGTCGAGGAGCTCGTCCCGCCCGGGGAGCTGACGCCGGACGGGCTCGCCGCGGCCGGGATCCGGCACCGGGGCCGGCCGCTGTACCTGCGGTTCGTCCAGGAGCAGCTCAGCCGGGCCGACGTCGCGGCCTGGCGGCGGGAAGACCGGCCGCGGCTGCGCGGCAAGGCACGGTTCGCCGCGGTCGGCGTGCTCGCCCGGCTGATCGACGCGTTCGTCCGGCTCTCGCTGCTCGTGCGCGGCCGGGTCCCCGGCGGCCTGGTCGCGGCGGCGCACCGGCTCGCCGCGGCGGCGCTCGCGCAGGCCGGCGAGGCGCCGGACCGCGGCGGTACCGTGCGCACCGCCTACGGGCGCGTGCTGCGCACCGGCGGGTACACGGTGCTGCAGTACTGGTACTTCTACCCGTTCAACGACTGGCGCTCGACGTTCTACGGGGTCAACGACCACGAGGCCGACTGGGAGACGATCTCGGTCTACCTGGTCCCGGACGGGGACGACGGCGTGGCACCGGCGTGGGTCGGCGCGTCGTCGCACGACCTCGCGGGCGCGGACCTGCGGCGTCGCTGGGACGACCCGCAGCTGCGCCGCGAGGGCGACCACCCGGTGATCTACCCCGGGGCCGGGTCGCACTCGGGCGCCTTCCTCCCGGGCGACTACGTCGTCTCCGTCGAGCTGCCCGCGCTGCGCCGGGTCGTCGTCTGGCTGCAGCACGTCCGCAGACGGCTGCTGCCCTGGACGGCGGAGCCGGGCCGGGGCGCGTTCGCGATCCCGTTCGTCGACTACGCCCGCGGTGACGGCGCGGCGATCGGCGCCGGGCACGAGCCTCACCTGGCGGCTCGAGCTGATCGGCGACGACACCCCCTGGGTGCGGGACTACCGCGGGCTGTGGGGGCTGGACACGCACGACCCGTTCGGCGGCGAGCGCGCGCCCGGCGGGTCCCCGCTACGAGCGCACGGGCACGCCGCGCCGGTCGTGGACGGACCCGCTGGGCTGGGTGGGGCTCGACGGCGTGCCCGCCACGGCCGACGAGGAGGAGCAGCACCTGCGGTCGCGGATCGTCGTGATCGACGAGGAGCTGGCCGGGCTGGAGGAGGAGGTCGTCGCGCAGCGCGCGGCCGTCCGCGGGCTGGCCGCCCAGGTCCGGTCGCTGGGCGCCGCCGCCGACACCCGCGCCCTGCGCCGGGAACGGGTCGCCGAGCGGGAGCGCGGCGAGCGCGAGCTCGCGGCGCTGACGGCGCGCCGCTCCGCGGCTGGCCGAGGAGCGGGCCGCGCACGAGGCATACCTCGCCGGGCCGCGCGAACCCGCTCGCCCGGATGCGCACCTGCGCCACCCGCACATGCCCTACGCGGCGGACACGGACGTGCGCTCGCGCTTCCTGCGGGTCTGGGCGGCGGTCAGCACACCGGTGCTGGTCCTGGGGCTCGGGGGGCTGCTGGTGCAGCCGACGGTCCCGGTGCTCGTCGGGTTCCTGACCTTCCTCGTGGTGTTCGGGGTGGTCGAGGCGATCGGGCGGCGCCGGGTGCTGGCGTTCGCGACGGTGCTGGGCGCGCTGGCGCTGTGGATCCTCGCCGTCGCCGGGCTGATCCTGGCGCTGCTGTCGAGCTGGCACCTGGTGCTGGCCGGGCTGCTCGCCGTCCTGGCGCTGGTGCTGCTGGTGGTGAACGTGCGGGAGCTGCGCAGCGGCTGACGCCTACGCCGCGGGATCCGCTGCTCTCGAGCAGCCGGCGGACCCCTGCCCGGGACAGCATCAGGACCACGATGAGCGCCGTCACCGAGAAGAAGCCACCGAGACTCACCCGTGGGCCGAAGACGAGCGCGACGGACTCCAGCACGACGAACTTGCTGCCGAACAGGACCGCCCAGACCAGGACCGCCGCCACCACCTTGCCGACCGGAGTGGAGGCCTGGCGGAACCTCGTCACCACCCGCTTCTTGGCGATGACGACGACCTCGAGGACACCCTTGAGCAGCAGCGCGGTCAGCAGCGAGAGGGTGAAGGTCTCGCTGATGACGACGGGCAGGTACTCGACGAACAGGTTGAGGACGACCACGTAGACGAAGACGTCGACGATGGCTGCGGCGAGGTGTGGCTCGACGGCATCAGCTCCCTCGTCCTGTTCGGACACGCGAGGACCGTATCGGTCAGGCTCCGGGCGCGGGGGCGGTGCCCGGGCCCGGGGTGCAGGCCCAGCGCTCGCCCCATGCGCGCAGCGCCTGGAGCACCGGGACGAGCTCGTGCCCGGCCTCGGTGAGGTGGTACTCGTAGCGCTCCGGCGCGTCGCAGTAGCGCTCGCGGCGCAGCACGCCGGCCTCGACCAGGAGCTTCAACCGGGCCGCGAGCCGATCGCGGGGGGCGCCGGTGCCTTCCTGGATGCGGGTGAACCGGTGCGCGCCGAGGTTCACCTCGCGCACCACCAGCAGCGACCACCGGTCGCCGACCAGCTCCAGCGCGGCCGCGGCGGGGCAGCGGCGCCCCGGCAGGTCCGCCAGGTCCATGTGACGTGCACTCCCTCGGTTTGGACATCGAACCGACTCGAAGTCTAGTGTGCCTGTCAGTTGGAAAGTCAAACCGACAGGGGTGGGCGTGAGCGAGCGGACGATCAACTCGAGTGCCGGCACGGTCACCGTCGGCTGCCGCCGCCGACCGACGCGGGCGGCTCGCGGCACGTGCTCACCCTCGCGGCCGGGAGCACCGTCCTCGTGCTGCTCGCCTTCGTCACCCCGCTCGCCACCGGCGTGCGCACCGCGGCCGCGCTGCACGCCGGGCCCGCCGGCCTGACCTGGATGCTCAGCGCGATGAGCGTCGGGCTCGCGGTCGCCCTGCTCACGGCCGGCGTGCTCGCCGACGACCGCGGGCGGCGGCGGGTCTTCGTCGCCGGCCTGGTGCTGCTCGGCGCGGCCTCGGCCGTCGCCGGGGCGGCCGGTCGTCCCGGGGTCGTCATCGCCGCCCGGCTCGTCGAGGGGTTGGGCGGGGCGGCGGTGCTCGCCGGCGGCCTCGGGATGATCGGCCACGCCTACCCGACGGGGCCCGCGCGGGCACGCGCCGCAGCGATCTGGGGCGCCGCGGTCGGCGCGGGCACCGGGCTCGGCGGGATCGTCGCCGTGGTCCTGGACGGGGCCGAGGGCAGCTGGCGGGTCACGTACGCCGCCACCGCGGTCGCGGCGCTCGCTCCTCGCGGTCGTCGCCCGCCGGCTGCTGCCGGAGTCGGCCACCACGGCACCCCGCCCGGTGGACCTCGCCGGCGTCGTGCTGCTCGCCGCCGGGATGGGCGCGCTGCTGGCGGGGCTCGTCGAGAGCCGGTCGGGCACGCCCTGGACGTCGGTGGCCCTGCTCGTCGCCGGGGCCGCGCTGCTCGGTGCCTTCGTGGCGGTGCAGGCCCGGCGGCGCGCACCGCTGATCGACCTGGCCCTGTTCCGGTCGCGCGGGTTCGTCGCCGCCACGGTCGGCGCGCTGGTCGCGGGGATCGGGGTCGTCGGCGTCGTGTCCTACGTGCCGACCGTGCTGCAGCGCGGGCTCGGCGCCGCGCTGCCGGCGGTGATGGTGCTGATGCTGGTGTGGTCCGTGGTCGGCACGGCGACGTCGTGGCTGCTCCGGCGGGCGCACGCGATCAGCGGGCGGCTGCTGCTCGTGGTGTCGCTCGGGGTCAGCGCGGCGGGGCTGGTGGGGCTCGCGGTGCTGGCCCCGGGGGCGTCGCTGTGGCGGCTGCTGCCCGGGATCGTCGTCCTCGGCGTGGGCTACGGCGGCGCGAACGCCGCGCTGGGCCGGGAGGCGATCGCCCACGTGCCGCCGGCCCGGGCGGGGATGGGCAGCGGCACGAGCAACACCGCCCGCTACCTGGGCTCGGCGCTCGGCGTCACGCTCGCGGCGCTGCTCGCCACCCCCACCGCCGCCCCGGCCGCGTTGCTGAGCGGCTTCGACGCGACCGTGCTGGGTGCCGCGGCACTCTCGGCGGGCGGCGCGGTGCTCGTCGCGCTGCTCGGCGGCCGCGCTCGGCTGCGGTAGATCACCGGGGGATGTCGATCACCAGCCAGCCGCCGTGGTGCTCCGTCGACGGTGAAGGGCAGGCCGGTCGCCGCGCCGAGGGCGTGCAGGTCGTCGCGGTCGAAGGTGCGGACGTGGCCCCAGGCGGGAGTGGGCTCGTCCTCGAACGGGACGGCGACGACGGCCCGGCGGCGGGCGACCCGCAGCATCTCGGCCAGCACGGTGGCGTCGAGGCCGCGGGGCAGGTGTTCGAGCAGGTGCACGGCGAAGACGGTGTCGGCCGACGCGTCCTGCAGGGGAACGGCCAGCGCGTTGCCCGCGAGGGTCGTCACCGGCGTGCCCAGCGCCGCCGACACGCTGCCGAGCAGGTGCGCGGTGCCGGGCACGAGGTCGACGGCCGTCACCTCGTGGCCCTCGGCGGCGAGCCGGAGCGACAGGAAGCCGAAGCAGCAGCCCAGCTCGACGACGTGCGGGCCGACGGCGAGTGCCGCCGCCCGGTCGTGCACCGGCGCCATGCCGGCGTTCGTCCCGCCGGGCTCCCCGCCGCTCGCCAGCGCGCGCAGCGTGTTGCGGTAGAAGGCCGTCCAGGCGGGATCGACGTCCTGCACGACCGCGACGAACGCCTCCTCGAAGCCGGCGGGGTCGAGGAGGCCGGGGACGACCAGGTCGTCGGCGATCCAGCCGGCGAGGTCGTTGCTGAGCTCGTGGGGGCGGATGTCGTGGTCGACGCGACCTCCGGCGCCGATCCGGCAGGCGGGCGCGGCGCGGCGGTCGCCGTCATCGGCCGACGAGCTCCGTCGCGAGGTCCGTCGCCGCGCTCTCCAGGCCCGTCAGGTCCCGCACCACGCGCACCCGGCTGCAGTACTCGGCGTACGCGGGAAGGTCGCAGGCGCCCAGCCCCCACGAGTACCGCGGTTCCGGCGTGAGCCAGATCGTCTCCCGGGCCCGCCGGGTGATCTCCTCGAAGGCGGGCAGGTTCGGGTCGTTGCCGTTCCCGCGGCCGTCGCCGAGGACCAGCACCGTCGTGCGCCGGGTGACGGCCGAGGAGAAGTCCTCGTGGAACGCCCCGAACGCGGCGCCGTAGTCGGAGTTCGCGTCCACGTCGAGCACGTCCCCGCCGAACACCAGCCCCAGCGCGTGCTCGACGGGATGGTCCTCGAACAGGTCGGTGATCTCCACCAGCTCCGCGACGAACGCGAACGTGCGGACCTGGCCGAACAGGTTCTGCAGGCCGTGGACCAGGTGCAGGGTGAACCGCGCCGTCGCCCGCACCGACAGCGAGACGTCCGTGAGCACCACCAGCCGCGGCTTGTCCTCGGCGCGGCGGACCGTGACCGGCGAGAACGGGACGCCGTCGAAGCGCATGTTGCGGCGCATGGTGCGGCCGGAGTCGATCCGCCCGGACGCGGCGACGCGGCGCTTGTGCGTGAGGCCGCCGTGCAGGGAGTGGGCGAGCCGGCGCAGCGACTCCTCCAGTTCGAGGCGCTCGTGCTCGCCGACCCGGTCGACCTCCGCGACGGCCCGCTCGTTCGACTCGACGACCCGCTGCTCCAGCGCGAGCAGCGCCTCCAGGTGACGCTTGATCGCCTCGGGCAGCCCGGCGAGGACGCCGGTGAGCCGGCGGCGCAGCGCGGCGGCGTCGTCCTCGGTGCCCTCGTTCCCGACCTCGTCCTCGACGTCGTTCAGCCAGCCCAGCAGCGCCTCCTGCTCGGCGATCGACAGGTCGGCGTCGACCTTCGTGCCCTGCTGCTGGCTGATCTGGCCCGGCGAGCCTGCGCCGGAGAGCCGGTCCGTCTCGATCTGGACGCGGTTGCCCTCGCCCTGGATGCCCTGGTTGTCCTTGGAGAGCACGATCTCCTCGGTCATCGCAGCCAGGTCGATCTTGTTGGCCTCCTGGTGGAGGTTGTACTGCTGGGCGAGGTCCTCGGGGTTGAAGTAGTCGCGGATGTCGACCGGCTTGCCGTGGCTGTGCCCCTGCTGCGGGGTCTCGCTGGGCTCCTCGGACAGCGTGAAGTCCTCGAGCGCGCCGGTGTCGGAGAGGTCTTCGTGGCCGTGCCCGTGGCCGTGCCCGGTCTCCGTCGGCCCGACCTTCACCAGCGCGAAGAACCTGTCGAAGATCTCGTCGAAGACCTCCTCGTCGCGCCGGTCCTTGATCAGCGCGACGCGCAGGGCGGCCTTGAGGTGGGCCTTGTCGGCGAGCATCCCCGGCTCGCGGGCGCAGGCCATGGCGTCGAGGGCCTCGGGGATCGAGATCCGGACCTGGCGCAGCCGCAGCAGCCGCACGAACCGGTGCAGCGCGTTCTCCATCAGCCCTCCCCGGCGCTCACAGCGCGCGCTTGCGGCCCAGGCCCGCGCCGAAGCTGCGGGAGCCGCGGTCCGCCGACACCTTCGGCTTCGGCACCGTCGGGCGCTCGGGCTGTACCGAGTCGCGGGTCCGGTAGTAGCCGGCGTCGTGGCGGCCCTCGGCGTCCCTCGCCGCGCGGATCGCGCGACCGTCGATCTCGCCGTCGTCCACCGCGGGGTCGACGGGATCGTGGTGCTGGTCGTCGTCGTGCCCGTGGCCGTGCCCATGACCGTGGCCGTGTCCATGGCCGTGCTCCGGCACCCTCGCGTTCGGGTCGACGAGCCGGGGCAGCGCCTCGAGCGTGCGCCGGACGTCGCGGTCGTACTTGACGACCACCGCCGCGGTGTCCGACAGCACCGACGCCTTCAGCTCCTCGACGCCGAGCACCGCCAGCGTGCGCGCCCAGTCGATCGTCTCGGAGATCGACGGCGACTTGCGCAGCTCCAGCTCCCGGATCCCGCGCACGATCTCCACCAGCTGCGCCGCCAGCGCGTCCGGCAGCCCGGTGTTCTTGGACCGCACGATCTCCAGCTCGCGCTTCGCCGTCGGGTAGTCGAGGAACAGGTGCAGGCAGCGGCGCTTGAGCGCGGCCGAGAGGTCGCGGGTGTTGTTGCTGGTCAGGATCACGTACGGCGGCCGCTTCGCCACGAACGTGCCGACCTCCGGCACCGAGACCTGGAACTCCGCCAGCGTCTCCAGCAGCACGGCCTCCAGCGCCTCGTCCGCGCGGTCGACCTCGTCGATCAGCAGCACCGTCGGCTCCTCCGAACGCACCGCCTCCAGCAGCGGCCGCGACGCGAGGAACCGCTCGGAGAAGAACACGCTCTCCTGCGCGCCGATCCGCTCCACGGCCGAGTTCAGGTCGGGCGCGTCCGCGACGACCTGGCCGATCTTCTCGCGGAGGATCTGGGTGTAGAGCAGCTGCTTGCCGTAGTCCCACTCGTAGAGGGCCTTGGTCTCGTCCTGGCCCTCGTAGCACTGCAGCCGCAGGAGCCGCCGGCCGGTGACGGCGGCCAGCGCCTTCGCCAGCTCGGTCTTGCCGACGCCCGCGGGACCCTCGATGAGCAGCGGCTTGTCGAGCCGGGTCACGAGGAAGACGGTGGTCGCCAGGCGCGTGTCGGCGATGTAGCCATGGGCCCCCAGCGCGTCGACGACCTCGTCGACGGTCGTGAACGGGGCGGCCTGTCTCCGGGGCTGGGACCGACTGGGTCATGGTGCTCCGATCCTCGAGCTGCGATCGAGCGAGGGGGCGCCGGCCGCACGGCCGGCACCCCCTCGACGGTACGTCTGTCCTGCTCAGGACAGCAGGTCGTCCAGGTCGCCGTTGATGCAGTGATCCACGACCGGCCGGACGGTCTCGAACGTGCACTCCTTGGCGTTGCCGGGCGTGCAGGCGTCGCCGAGGACGTGGTTGGTGATGCGGTCGACGTCCGCCGCGTCGCCGATGATCTCCGGCGCGTTCTCGTAGAACTTCGTCGGACCCTGGCCGAGCCGGTTCTTCGAGTAGCTGTCCTGCTTGACGTCGATGAACCGCTCCGGGATGCCCACGTCGCGCAGCAGCCGGATGCCCGCGGCCAGCGCGGCCTCGGCGGCCTGCACCTTGGTCATGCCGTGGGTGTCGATGCCCATCGCCTCGGCGATGTCGGCGAAGCGCTGGTAGGCCACCGGCATGTTGAACGCCCACACGCGCGGCAGCGCGATGGCGTTGTTCAGGCCGTGGTGGGTGTCGTAGAAGGCGCTCACCGCGTGCGAGATCGAGTGGATGATCCCCAGGCCGCCGGAGTTGAACGCCTGCGCGGCGATGTACTGGGCGTACATCATGCCCTCGCGGCCGGGCAGCGAGGTCCCGTTCCAGACCGCTTCGCGCAGGCTCTCGCTGGTCAGCTTGATCGCGTAGAGGGCGTTGCCCAGCGACGGCGGGAAGTTCAGCCGCGAGACGTAGGGCTCGGAGGCGTGCGCGAGCACGTCGAACCCGCACTGCGCGGTGTAGTCGAGCGGGCAGCTGTAGAAGAGCACCGGGTCGTCGATCGCCAGGGTCGCGACCGAGGCGTCGTCGAAGGCGACGTACTTGTGCGGGTTGTCCGGGTCGGTCGTCGTGTCGGTGATCACGTAGGCCCAGGAGGTCTCCGAGCCGGTACCGGCGGTGGTGGAGACGGCGATGTGCGGCGGGTTCTTCGGGTTCTCGCTCTTGTTGAAGCCCTCGAACTCGTTGACGTTGCGGCCGTCGTGCGCGACCGAGATGCGCGCGCCCTTGCAGGCGTCGTGGCGAGCGAGCCGCCGCCGATCGAGACGAAGCTGTCGCAGGCGTTCTGCTGGTACAGCGACACGGCGTCCATGACGTTGTAGTCCTTGGGGTTGGACTCGACCTTGTCGTACACCACGACCTCGAGCCCGTGGTACTTCATCGACTCGACGATCTTGTGGATGATGTCGCTGCCGCGCAGGCCCGACGTCATCACCAGCGTCTTCTTGAAGCCCAGCTTGAGGGCCTCCGGGCCGATCATCTCGTGCGCGCCCGGCCCCAGCATCGCCCGGGGGAACGGGTGGAACTCCTTGATCGGGAACGGCTGGAGAAGTTCGTCTACCTGCATGGTGGCCCCTTTGCATCACGGGTGGATCGGGGCGGACGTTAGGGCCGCGACGGCCGCGCATCGGGCGAAAGACCGTCGCGGGGGTGGGGCCCGAACCCTCCGATCGGGCAGGTGAGGCGCCCCCCCGGTCACGCGGTCGGGGGCGGCGGGAACGTGCCGTCCGACCTCGGCGGATACGGCACCTGGCGATGACCGCCGAGGTGGGGACCGTGCCGTTGAACTTCGTCGAAGGCGCGGCGTGGGACGAGCGGGCGGCCGGGACCAACGCACCGGGCACCGCCATCGCCCTGAACCGCCCGGTGCAGATCGCCGCGGCCGAGCACTTCTGCGAGGTCGTGCAGCCCTGGACGTGTTCCGCGGCGCCGATCCGCGACCCGCACACGCGCGACGTGCTGGGGTTCGTCGACGTCACCGGGGGCGACCAGCTGGGCACGCCGGTCAGCCTGTCCCTGGTGCGGGCCATCGCGCTGGCTGCCGAGGGTGAGCTGGCCCGGCTGCGGGCGGCCCGACCGACGGGCGCCCCGTCGCCCACCCCCGGCTCCACCGAGGCCGGCGTGGCTCACCTGGAGCTCCTGGGACGGGACGCAGCGCTCTTCGCGTCGGCATGCAGCAACTGCGGCTGTCCCGCCGGCACAGCGAGATCCTCGCGGTGCTCGCGGAGTGCCCGGACGGGATGACCGGCGAGCAGCTCGGCGTGCAACTGTACGGCGACGAGGCCAACCCGATCACGCTACGGGCCGAGATGGCGCGGCTGCGGCGGCTGCTCGGCGACGAGCTGCTGGCCTCGCGCCCGTACCGGCTGCGGATACCGGTGCGCGCCGACTTCGTCGAGCTGGCGCAGCTGCTCGAGCGGCGAAGAGGCGGTCGCGGGCGAGCTGCACCTGCTCCCGCGGGTGGACAGGTGCACGAACCCGTCGCCGTGGGTGGGGGCGAGGGCGCCGCGGGCGCGGGCGACGTCCCAGTCGGCGGCGGTGATGAGGTGCAGCAGGGGTCCGGTCACACGACGAGCGCTGCAGGCCGGACAGCGCTGCGGTCGTGCTCTGCAGGGTGTTGCTGAACGCCACTGCTGCGTGCACGCCGGCGGTCGCGAGCGCCGTCACCTCCTGCTGGTCGCCCGGCGCGTCGACCGCCTGCACGAGGTGATTGCTGATCAACCGCAGTGCGGTGAGCGCGTGCGGCTCGTTCATCGCGGTCGCCGTCCGGGACAGGTAGCCCTCGATCGCCATGGCGATCGCCTCGAACCCGCCGGCGGCGACCAGCTCGGGCGAGAGCGTGCTGATCAGCCTCGGATCGACCAGACAGGCGTCCGCGACCAGCGCGCAACCCAGCATCGTCACCGTCCGCCGCCGTGACGTGTCGTTGATCGCACACGACTGCAGGATCTCGGCGCCGCTCCCGATCGTCGTCGGGATCATCACCGTCGGGGGCGTCGGCTGGGTGACGCGGTCGAAGCCGTCGTAGTCGGCGACCGATCCTCCGTTGCTGGAGAGCACGGCCACCGCCTTGGCCGTGTCCATCGCCGCTCGACCGCCCATCCCGATGATCACGTCGCAGTCTCGTGCGCGGTACACCTGCAGGGCGGCGACGACCTCGTGGTCGCGGGGGTCGGGCGACACGGCGTAGCTGACCAGCGTGTTCTAGGTCCGCTGTCAGCACAGTAGGAAACGCGGGGTTGCACCGACGTTGCAGATCCGTGCGCACTCCCCCGAAGACGAGAAGAGGCGCCCGGCCCTCGCGCCGTCACCGGGCGCCGGCAGCCCGTGATCCGCCGGTCCACGGCGCTCGATCGATTCCGTCCATCCCGGCTCGCCCGGAGCAGCAGCCTGCCCCTCCGAACGGACGGACTTGCCGACCGGACCTTGTCGCGAGCCTCGGCCGCCGACCTACGGTCCGACCACCGACGCCACACCCGAGGAGGACCCGTGGAGCAGAACGAACGTCGAGGAGACAGTCGTCGAGGAGACCCTGGTCGAGGAGGTCTCGATCGACGGCATGTGCGGTGTCTACTAGTGATTCCACCTGTCGGTCAGCGCCTGGCTCCGCTGCGGCGCTGACCGACGGGACAGCGCTGGTCAGCCGGTCGCCGGGCCCGCCGTCGAGGCGGCCCCGGCCCCATCCGGCGTTCGACCCGGTCGGCCGTACCGGTGCAGCCCGTCGGTGGCGCTGCGGCCGGAGCCGTTCGGGGCGCTGGTGTACCACTTCGGCACGCGGCGGTTGTCGTTCCTGAAGACCCCGCAGCTGGTCGCGGTGGTCTCCGGGCTCGCCGACCACCCGGATGTTCACTCCGCCCTCGACGCCGCGGGCGTCGACGCCGCGCAGCGTCCCGCGTACCTGCGCGCCCTGGCCGGCCTGGCCGAGAACGGCACCATCGAATCTGTTCTGGCTGAGGAGCGTCCGCGAGGGATGAAGCTGGTCGAGCACTTCCAGTACGGCCTGAACTCCCCGATCTGCCTGACCTGGGAGCTCACCTACGCCTGCAACCTGGCGTGCGTGCACTGCCTGTCGTCGTCGGGGCGGCGCGACCCGCGCGAGCTGTCCACCGACGAGGCCAAGGCCGTGGTGGACGAGCTGCAGCGCATGCAGGTGTTCTACGTCAACATCGGCGGCGGTGAGCCGACGGTGCGCCCGGACTTCTGGGAGTTGCTCGACTACGCCATCAGCCACGACGTCGGGGTCAAGTTCTCCACCAACGGGATCAAGCTGGACAAGCGCCGGGCCGCGCAGCTGGCGGCGACGGACTACGTCGACATCCAGATCTCCCTGGACGGGGCGACCGCCGAGGTCAACGACCACGTCCGCGGCCCGGGGTCGTACGCCACCGCGATCCGCGCGTTGGAGAACCTGGCCGAGGCCGGGTTCGGCCAGCCGAAGATCTCGGTGGTGATGACCCGGCAGAACGTGGATCAGCTCGACGAGTTCAAGGCGATCGCCGACAAGTTCGGCGCGCAGCTGCGGATCACCCGGCTGCGGCCCTCGGGGCGGGGCGCGGACGTCTGGGACGAGCTGCACCCGCTCCCGTCGCAGCAGAAGCAGCTCTACGACTGGTTGGTCGCGCGCGGGGAGGGGGTGCTGACCGGCGACTCGTTCTTCCACCTGTCGGCCTACGGGCAGGCGCTGCCCGGGCTGAACCTGTGCGGGGCGGGGCGGGTGGTGTGCCTGATCGACCCGGTGGGTGACGTCTACGCGTGCCCGTTCGCGATCCACGAGAACTTCCTGGCCGGCAACGTCCGCTCGCCGGGCGGGTTCGAAGGCGTGTGGCGGGACTCGGAGCTGTTCGCGCGACCTGCGTCGCCCGCAGACCGGCGGGGCGTGTGCGTCGTGCTCGTTCTTCGACTCGTGCCAGGGCGGGTGCATGGCGGCGAAGTTCTTCACCGGGCTGCCGCTGGACGGGCCGGACCCGGAGTGCGTGCGCGGGTTCGGCGAGCAGGCGCTGGCGGCCCGGTCGGCCGACACGACGATCCCGAAATCCGAGGTCGACCACTCCCGGTCCGCACCCCGGAACGGTCACGCACGCCGAAGGGGCCGGTGCCGTTGGCGCTCTCGGTCCGCCCACCCGCCGGGAAGCCCGACCGGGCGTGCGACGAGAGCCCGCTCGCCGGGTTCGCGCTCCCGGCCCGGCGCATGATCGACGTTCGGGTGACCTGAGCTGCACATGTGCAGCTCAGGTCACCACGACGTCGATCACGACGGGCGCGCGCTCGGCGAGCGGACGTGGCCCGAGATCGACGACCGGCCGACGGTGCTCGTGCCCGTCGGTTCCACCGAGCAGCACGGCCCGCACCTGCCGCTGGACACGGACGCGCGGGTGGCGGCGGCCGTCGCGGCGCGGGCGGCCGCCGGAACGAACCTGCTGGTGGCGCCGCCCGTCGCGTACGGCGCGTCCGGCGAGCACGAGGGGTTCCCCGGCACGGTGTCGATCGGGCACGAGGCCCTGCGGCTGCTGCTCGTCGAACTGGGCCGTTCGGCCGCCCGATGGGCCGGCCGGGTGCTGTTCGTCAACGGCCACGGCGGCAACGTCCCCACGCTCGTCGACGCGGTCCGCCTGCTCCGCTACGAGGGCCGCGACGCCGCCTGGCTCGCCTGCGCCCCCGGTGGCGACGCCCATGCGGGCCGGACCGAGACGTCGCTGATGCTCGCGCTGGACCCCGCGTGCGTCCGGCCCGAGTGGGCCGCCGGCAACACGGCCCCGCTGGGCGACCTGCTGCCCGCGATGCGCGCCGGAGGAGTGGCGGCCGTGAGCGCGAACGGGGTGCTGGGTGACCCGAGCGGAGCGTCCCCGGACGAGGGCGAGCGGCTGCTCGCGGCGATGGCCGCCGAGCTGGTCGCGGCGCTCGCCCGGTGGACGCCCGATGCGTCCGGCCGTCTGCGCTGAACCGATCCGAGGTCTGCTGCGAAGGTGCCGACTCGCGCCGGCGAAGGTGCCGACTCGCGGCGGGCTCCGGGGTCAGGCGTTGTGGGCCAGGAGCAGGGGGACCAGCTGCTCGTCGGCGGTGAGGCCGCCGTGCTGGCCGACGAGGGCCGCGAGGCCGGGTTCCACGCGCGTGCGGATCAGCGCCGTTCCCCCGCGGGCCGCGGCGACGACGTCGCCGAGCCGGTCGACGACCCGTGGGGAGACCGCGCCGAACCAGCCCTCCTCGACCGCCTGCTCGCGGGGGAGGACGAGGGCGCCGTCACCGAGGGTCTCCCGCCACGTCGCGAGCACGTCGTCGGCGGCGCCGGGTCGGGCGTAGACCAGCCGCGCGCGGGCGTCGCCGCCGACGAGGTCGACGCCCCGCGTCAGGACCGGCGTCTCGTCGATGTCGACCTTGCGCTCGACCGTCATCATCCCGTGGTCGCCGGTCACGGCGAGCACGGCGTCCGACGGCAGGTTCTCCGCGATGAGCGCGGCGAGCCGGTCGACGGCGGCCAGCTGCAGCCGCCACGGCAGCGTCCCGGGGCCGTGCTCGTGCCCGAGCGCGTCGAGGTCGGCGTGGTAGGCGTAGCAGAGCTGGCGGCCGGGCGTGCGCAGCGCGGTGATCGTCGCCGCGGCGAGGTCGCCCAGCGCGATGACGCCCCGGAACCTGCCGCCGCGCAGCGCGGCCCGGGTGAGCCCGGAGTTCTCGAAGCGCCGCGCCGACACCACCGTCGCGGAGACGCCGACCGCCGCGGCCCGCTCCAGCGCGGTCGGGCCGGACTGCACGGCCTCCGGCGGGAAGTCGTCGCGCAGGTCCACGGGCTGCTTCTGGCCGTGGCTGGTCCAGTGCAGGGTGTGCAGCAGGCGCGCCCGCCGTCCGCTGCCCACGCGCATCGTGATGCCGACCATCCCGTGGTGCCCCGGCGGCGTCCCCGTGCCCAGCGACGTCAGGCTCGTCGCGGTGCTCGACGGAAAGCCCGCCGTGAGCGGCCCGGCGTCGGGCAGGCTCGAGAGGAACGGCGCGTCCGCCGCGTACCGGCGCAGCTGCCGGGCGCCGAGCCCGTCGACGAGGAGCAGGCCGGCCGCGCGCACCGGCGGGATCCCGAGCCCTTCCGGACCGCCGGGCACCCCGAGCGCGCTCATCAGCGCCGGGAACACCTCGGCCAGCGACCGCTCGCCGTACCGGGGCAGGACGGGCTCGGGCGGATCGGGCTCAGGTCCGTCGGAGGTCATCCGGTCAGCGTGTCACGATCGGGGGATGGGCGAAGTAGACCGAGCGCACTGGTGACGTCGGCGCCGGGCCCTCGGACACGGTCCTGCCCGACGGGTGGCGCGTCGTCGTCGACCGGCACGTCGTCGCGCTCGACGGCGGGCGGGTGCTGCTCGGCGGCGCGCCCCCGCGCATGCTCCGGCTCGCCCCGGCCGGGCGCGCGCTGCTCGCGGGCGGCGGGTTCACGGTCACCGACGCCACCTCCCGGGCACTGGCCAGGCGCCTGCTCGACGGCGGGGTGGTGCACCCGGTTCCGGACGGCGCCGGGCCCGGGCCGGGGGACGTCACCGTCGTCGTCCCGGTCAAGGACCGGACCGACGCCGTCGCCCGACTGCTCGCCGCGCTCCCGCCCGATCTGGGTGGCGTGATCGTCGTCGACGACGGGTCCACCGATCCGGACGCCCTCCTGACAGCGGTACACGACGTCGGCGCGCAGGCGCTGCGCACCGAGGTCCGCGTGCTCCGCCACGACCACCCCCGCGGCCCGGCCGCCGCGCGCAACGCCGGGCTGGCCGCCGCGACGACCCCGCTCGTCGCCTTCCTCGACTCGGACGTGCTGCCGACCCCGGGCTGGCTCGATCCGCTGCTCGCGCACCTGGCCGACCCGGCCGTCGGGCTGGTCGCCCCGCGGATCGTCGCCTTGGCACCGCCGGGTGGCTGGGCGGCACAGCCGCCGGTCCGGGGCTGGCTCGGCCGGTACGAGGCGGTGCGGTCGTCGCTGGACCTGGGCCCGGACCCGGCCGTCGTCGTGCCGCGCACCCGGGTCGCCTACGTCCCCAGCGCGGCGCTGCTCGTGCGCCGCGCGGCGGTCGGGGCGGGTTTCGACGACGACATGCACGTCGCCGAGGACGTCGACCTCGTGCTGCGCCTGCACGGCGCGGGCTGGCGGATGCGCTACGAGCCGTCGTCGCGGGTCGCGCACGACCACCGCACCGACCTGCGCGCGTGGTGGCTGCGCAAGGCGTACTACGGGACCGGTGCGGCCCCGCTCGCGCTGCGCCACCGCGGCGCGGTGCCGCCGATGGTGCTGAGCCCGTGGGCGGCGGCGGTCGCCGGGGCGCTCCTGGCCCGCCGTCCGCTCGCCGCGGTCGGGGTGGCCGCCTGGGCCGTGCAGCGGCTGGTCCCGCAACTGCCCGAGCTGTCGCGGCCGTGGCTCGCGGCCATCCGGATCATCGGGCTCGGCACCGCGGGCGCGGTCGCCCAGACCGCGGACGCCGTGAACCGCCACTACTGGCCGCTCTCCGTCCTGGCCTGCGCGGTCTCCGCCCGGGCCCGCCGGATCGTCGCGGCCGTCGCGCTCGCCGAAGGCGTCGTCGACTGGCTGCGCCACCGCGACCGCGACCCCTCGGTGCGGCCGGGCCTGCTCGGCCACGTCGTCGCGCACCGGCTGGACGACCTCGCCTACGGCGCCGGTCTGTGGTGGGGCGCCCTGCGCCACCGCACGCTCGAGCCGCTGCGCCCGCTGGGCCCGCGGTCTGCGACGGCAGGAGCCGGGCATCCGAACCCTCCGAGAGTATTGCGCTGATCGGGTGAACTAAGTGGGACAGGACTTCCGCGGAGGCGGAGTGCTCTTCGCCTCTTGATCCGCACCTGCGACGTCTTCTCACGCGCTGTGCGCCCGCGCTGCCCCATCGTGTCAACGTCGTGCGCCGGACCGAGCGCCGCTCTTCTTGCCCCGCTCGAAGATCGGCGTAGAACTGTGCTCGCCGCCACATTGGCGCGGCGCGCGGTCGCGCGCGCCGATCCACGGAAGGTCGGGGCCGACGGCGTCTCCCGAACGCGTCAGGTCTCGGCGAGGAGGAAGGGCTCATGGCACAGGTCAGGGTCACCGTCGACGGCGTGCAGTACGTCGACGAGGTCGAACCCCGCATGCTGCTGGTCTATTACCTGCGAGAACGGCTCGGGAAGACCGGCACCGTCGTCGGCTGCGACACCAGCAACTGCGGCGCCTGCACGGTCGCGCTGAACGGGCAGAGCGTGAAGTCGTGCGCGGTGTTCGCCGTCCAGGCCGACGGCGGCGAGGTCACCACGATCGAGGGTCTCGCCCGTGACGGGCAGCTGCACCCCGTCCAGAAGGCGTTCAACGAGTGCCACGCCCTGCAGTGCGGGTTCTGCACGCCGGGAATGATCATGCAGGCCGTCGACCTGCTGGGCGACAACCCCGACCCGGACGAGCACGAGGTCCGCGAGGGCATCGAGGGCAACCTCTGCCGGTGCACCGGCTACCAGAACATCGTGCGGGCCGTGCAGAGCGCCGCGCAGGCGATGAAGCCGGGCGTGCCGGCTGCCACCGAGACCCCCGCGCCCGTGGCAGGGAGCTGACCCATGACGACTACCGCCGAACCCACCACCGCCCGCACTGCGAGTTCGGGAAGTCCCGCACCCGCAAGGAGGACGCCCGCCTCATCACCGGGCGCACCCGCTGGACCGACAACATCACGCTGCCCGGCATGCTGCACCTGGCCGTGGTGCGCTCGCCCGTCGCGCACGCCCGGATCACCGGGATCGACGCGGACGAGGCCCGCGCGCTGCCCGGCGTCATCGCCGTCTACACCGCGGCCGACCTGGGGCTGGCCGAGGCGAGCCTGCCCAACGCCTGGCCGATCACCCCGGACCAGAAGGCGCCGGCGGCGCCCGCCGCTGGCCGTCGACACCGTGCACTTCGCCGGTGACGGCGTCGCCGTGGTGGTCGCCCGCGACGCGGCCACCGCTCGGGACGCGACGGAGCTCGTCGTGGTCGACTACGACGACCTGCCGCCCGTCCTGGACATGGAGGCGGCGCTCGCCGAGGGCGCCACCCTGCTGCACCCCGACCTCGGCACGAACGCGAGCGCGCACTGGGTGTTCGACTCCGGCGAGGCCGGCACGGGCGGGAGCGCCCGGGACGCGATCGCCGCCGCCGAGAAGGACCCCGATGCGATCGTCGTCCGGCGGCGGTTCCGCCAGCAGCGGCTCATCCCGGCGTTCATGGAGCCCCGCTCCGTCGTCGTCGACCCGTCCGGTGAGCAGCTGACCATGTGGTCGGCGACGCAGATCCCGCACATCCTCAAGACGCTGGCGGCGGCCACCGCGGGCGTGCCCGAGCACAAGCTGCGGGTGATCGCCCCGGACGTCGGCGGCGGGTTCGGCGGCAAGCTGCAGGTCACGCCCGAGGAGATCCTCGTCCTCGCCGCGTCGGTCAAGCTGGGCAAGCCGGTCAAGTGGACCGAGACCCGCTCGGAGTCGCTGCTCTCGGCCCACCACGGCCGCGACCAGATCCAGGACATCACGATCGCAGCCAAGCGCGACGGCACCGTTCTCGCGCTGGACGTCGACCTGCTCGCCGACATGGGTGCCTACCTGCGCCTGGTGACGTCGGGCATCCCGATCCTCGGCGCGTTCATGTTCAACTCGATCTACAAGTTCCCGGCCTACCGGTTCGCCTGCACGAACGTGTTCACCTCCAAGACCCCCACCGACGCCTACCGCGGCGCCGGCCGGCCGGAGGCCACGTTCGCCATCGAGCGGATCATGGACGAGCTGGCGGCCGAGCTGGGCCGCGAGCCGCTGGAGCTGCGCGAGCAGAACTGGATCAAGCACGAGGAGTTCCCGTTCACCACGGTGTGCGGGCTGGAGTACGACTCGGGCAACTACGAGGCCGCGACGGCCAAGGCCAAGGAGCTGTTCGGCTACGACGCGCTGCGCCGCGAGCAGCAGGAGCGGCGCGACCGCGGGCGACCCGGTCCAGCTCGGCATCGGCATCTCGACCTTCACCGAGATGTGCGGGCTCGCCCCGAGCCGGGTGCTCGGGTCGCTGTCGTACGGCGCGGGCGGCTGGGAGACCGCGTCGATCCGGGTGCTGCCGTTCGGCAAGGTCGAGGTCGTGACGGGCTCGTCCGGGCACGGGCAGGGCCACGAGACGGCCTGGAGCCAGATCGTCGCGGACCAGCTCGGCGTGCCGTTCGAGGACATCGAGGTGCTGCACGGCGACACCCAGATCTCCCCGCGGGGCATGGACACCTACGGCTCGCGGTCGCTGGCCGTCGGCGGGATCGCCGTGGTCAAGGCCGCGGAGAAGGTGGTCGCGAAGGCCCGCACGATCGCCGCGCACATGCTCGAGGCGTCCGAGGACGACCTGGAGTTCTCCGGCGGCCGGTTCGGGGTCAAGGGCACGGGCAAGGGCGTGAGCGATCCAGGAGGTCGCGACGGCCACCTGGGCGGCCCACGACCTGCCCGACGGCGTCGAGCCCTCGCTCGACTCGGACGCCACCTACGACCCGGACAACTTCTCCTTCCCGCACGGCACGCACCTCGCCGCGATGGAGGTCGACACGGAGACGGGGCGGGCGACGCATCCGCGCCTACGTCTGCGTCGACGACGTCGGCAACGCGCTCAACCCGCTGCATCGTCGAGGGGCAGGTGCACGGCGGCCTCGCGCAGGGCATCGCGCAGGCGCTGTTCGAGGAGGCCAACTACGACGAGCAGGGCACGCTGGTCAACGGCACGTTCGTCGACTACACCCTGCCCTCGGCCGCGGACCTGCCGAGCTTCACCACGGACCGGACCGAGACCCCGGCCACGGGCAACCCGCTGGGCGTCAAGGGCGTCGGCGAGGCGGGCACGATCGCCTCGACCCCGGCGATCGTCAACGGTGTGATCGACGCGGTGCGCCACCTCGGCGTCACCGAGGTCGAGATGCCCTGCACGCCGCAGCGCGTGTGGCGGGCGATCCAGGCGGCACAGGGGCGCGCCACGCAGGAGACGCCGGTCGACACCCACTCGCCGGGTGCCGGCCTCGGCTCGATCGACCCGAACAACCCGCAGGAAGAAGAGGTCCAGTGATCCCGGCGCCGTTCGACTACGTCAGGCCCGGCACGGTCGACGAGGCCGTGGCCGCGCTGCAGCAGGCCGGTGAGGACGCCAAGATCCTCGCCGGCGGGCAGAGCCTCATCCCGGTGCTGCGGCTGCGGCTGGCGGCGCCGTCCACGCTGATCGACCTGGGCGGGATCCCGGAGCTGCGGCGCATCCGCGACGACGGCGACCGGATCGCGATCGGGGCGATGGCGCCGCACCACGAGGTGATGCGTGACGAGCTCGTCAAGGAGCATGTCGGGCTGCTGGCCCAGGCCACGGCGACGGTGGCGGACAACCAGGTCCGGCACCGCGGGACCCTCGGCGGCGCGCTCGCGCACGCCGACCCGGCCGGTGACCTGGGCGGCGTCGCCCTGGCTCTCGAGGCGGAGTTCGTGATCACCGGGCCGGGCGGGCAGCGCACCGTGTCGGCGGACGACTTCTTCGTCGACTACTTCACGACCGCGCTCGGCGAGGACGAGATCCTCACCGAGGTGCGGTTCCCGCGCTACACCGGCTGGGGCAGCCACTACGAGAAGTTCAACCGCACCGCGCAGTCGTGGTCGATGGTCGCCATCGCCGCGGCCGTCCGGACCGAGGGCGGCACGATCGCCGAGGCCCGGGTGGGGCTGTCGAACATGGGCGCCACGCCGCTGCGGGCCCGCGGCGTCGAGGAGGCCCTGGTCGGCCAGCCGGCGACGGCCGAGGCGGTGCGCGCGGCGGCCGAGCGCGTCACCGAGGGCACGGCGGCACCGAGCGACGCCGACGCCGCGTCCGACTACCGTGAGCACCTTGCGCGGGTACTCACCGGCCGTGCGGTGCTCGCCGCGGTGGGCTGAGGTTTGCCAGGACGCCCGCCCCGGAACTCCGAGTACGGGGCGGGCGTTCGCGGTTCGGTGACTACGTGCGGACAGGCTTTGGGAGGAAGCATGAAGCTCGAGAACAACTTCACGATCGACGTGCCGATCGACACGGCATGGGAGGCCCTGAACAACCCCGAGACCGTCGCCCCCTGCTTCCCCGGCGCCACCCTCACGTCGTACGAGGGCGACTCGTTCGCCGGCACGGTGAAGGTCAAGCTCGGGCCGATCGCGATGACCTACAAGGGCAAGGGCACCTACGTCTCGCGCGACGACGCCGCCCACGAGGTCGTGATCGAGGCCAACGGGCGCGACTCGCGCGGCAACGGCACGGCGAACGCCACCGTGACGGCGTCCATGGTGGCGGAGGCGGCCGACCGCACGGCCGTCTCGATGATCACCGACATGACGATCACCGGGAAGCCCGCGCAGTTCGGCCGCGGGGTGATCTCGGACGTCGCCGACAAGATCATCGGGCAGTTCGCGGCGTGCGTGGCGCGCAAGCTGGGGCCGGCCGAGGAGGAGGCGGCGCCGGTCGCGGTGTCGGCGACCGCGGCCTCCGAGGCGACCTCCGACATCCCGACCGCGCCCGCCCGGGGCGCCCGGCGCGCAGCGGCCCCGGCGGGCGGCTCGGAGGCGATCTCGGACTCGGTCCTGGAACGGGTGTCGACGAACGGCGCGGCGGTACCGGGCACCTCCGAGGCCGAGGCGCCCGCCACGGACATGACCCCGGCTGCGGCGACGGGCACGCCGGCCACCCCGGGGGCGGGGACCTCGGAGGTGGAGGCGCCCGCAGCCACCGACATGGCTCCCGACCCGGCCACGACGACGCCGGCCTCCACCGCCCGCTCCGCGGCGACCGCCGGCGGCACGGGGCTCCGTGCCCATGTGCGCAGCGAGGTCGACGCGATCGACCTGCTCGACCACGCGGGCGCACATGTGCTCCAGCGCCTCGTCCCGGTGGTCGGCGGTGGCCTGCTCCTGCTGCTGGTGGTGCTGCTGATCCGGCGGCTGCGGAAGCGCTGATCGCGTCGGTGACTGCGGCGGCACGCGGCGGGCCCCACGATGGCGGCGTGCGCCCCGGACCGAACAACGCCCTGACCGACGTCGCCGGCCTGCGGGTCGGGCATGCGCGCGTGCCCGGCGCGCTGTCGGGCACCACCGTCGTCCTCGCCCCGCCCGAGGGCGCGGTCGCCGGCGTGGACGTCCGGGGCGCCGCTCCGGGCACCCGGGAGACCGACCTGCTCGATCCCCGCAACACCGTCCAGCGCGTGCACGCCGTCGTCCTGAGCGGGGGCAGCGCCTTCGGCCTCGCCGCCGCCGACGGGGTGATGGCCCGGCTGGCGGCCGCGGGCGTCGGCTTCGCGGTCCCCGGCGCGGTCGTGCCGATCGTGCCCGCGGCGGTGCTGTTCGACCTGGGCCGCGGCGGCCCGGCGAGCGACCCCGTCGCTGCGCCCGACCGCCGCGACCGGGGCGGCCGCCGTCGACGCCGCGGCGGACGGGCCGGTCACGCAGGGCGTCGTCGGCGCCGGCACGGGTGCCCTGATCGGTGGCCTCAAGGGCGGGATCGGGACGGCGAGCGCGGTCCTCGACGACGGGACGACCGTGGCCGCCCTGGCGGCGGTGAACGCGGCCGGCTCGGCCGTCGACCTCGCCACCGGCGGCCTGCACGGCGTGCGGCTCGGGTTTCCCGACGAGTTCGTGCAGCCCCACGTCGGCGCGGCGGCGCAGGCGGCACTGCGGGCCGTCGCCGAGTCCGTCCGTCCGCGGCTCGGCACGGCGACGACCCTCGCGGTGGTCGCCACCGACGCGACGCTGGACAAGGCCGGGTGCGGGCGGCTGGCGGCGATGGGCCACGACGGGCTGGCCCGCACGCTCAGCGCCGGTGCACACCGTGGTGGACGGCGACCTGGTGTTCGGGCTCGCGACCTGCGCACGTCCGGCGCCCGACCTGGCCGCGCTGATGGCGCTGCACGCCGCCGCCGCCGACGTCGTCGGCAGGGCCGTGGTGCACGCGGTGCTGGCGGCGGAGACGGCGACGACGCCCGCGGGCACCTTCCGGTCGTACCGCGAGGTCGCGGCGACCTCCGGCTGAGCGCGCAGCGTCCCCGACCCGGCGGGTGCTGTGGCAGCATGACCGCCGTGGAGCCGGCCGACCTCGCGGAGTTCCTCGCCGAGCACCCGCCCTTCGACTCGCTCGATCCGGAGGCGCTCGACGAGCATCGCCCGGGCGGCGCGGGTCGAGCGGTTCGACGACGGCGCCCTCATCCACGACGCCTTCCAGGAGCCGACCGACGAGGTGTTCGTCGTCGTCGCGGGACAGGTGGACCTCCTGTGGAACGACGGCCGCCAGGTGCCGCCCGATCCCGCGTGACATCCTCGGGCCCGGTGGCGTGTTCGGCTTCCGGGCGATGCTGACGGAGCGGTCGATCGGTCCGCGCGCGGTCGCGATCGGGGCGGCCACGGTCGCCCGCATTCCCGCGTCGCTCGCGGAGCCGGCCTTCGCGACCCGCCGCGGGGCACGGTTCCTGGCCGAGACCATGGTTCCCGAGTCCATGGTCACCGGCCGGCCGTACGGATGTCCCGAGCTACAGCAGCGTCGACGAGCTGATCGAGCGCGAACCGCTGCTCGTCGACCCGGACACCGCGGTCGGTGAGGTCGCGAGGCAGATGACGGACCGGAGCGCGCCGGCCGTGGTCCGGCTCGGTGCCGGGCGGTTCGGGCTGATCACGGACGCGGTGCTGCGGGCCCGGGTCCTGGTCGACGGCAGGCCGCTCACCACGCCGGCGCGCGAGATCATGGACACCACGGCACCCGTGGTGTGCCTGGGCGACACCGCCGCCGAGGCGCTGATGCTGCTGCTGGAACGTGACGCCGAGTTCCTCCTGGTCACCGACCGCGCCGGCGAGCTCCGCGGGGTCGTCTGCCCCCGCGACTTCGCCATCTCGCCGATCACCGTCGGGGTCTCCCTGCACGAGCAGCTGCGCCGGGCCACGAGCATCGAGGAGCTGGCCACGTTCGCCGGCCGGGTCCCGCCGATGCTCGACGACCTGCTGTCGCGCGGGCTGGCCGCCGGCCGGGTGATCGCGGTGTACTCCGGCTTCCTCGACACGATCATGCGCCGGGCCATCGGGCTGGTGTTCGCCCGGCACCCGGAGCTGTCCGTGGACGCCTTCACGTGGCTGTCGCTGGGGAGCAACGGCCGGCGGGAGGCCGTGCTGAGCTCGGACGTCGACTCGGCGGTCGCCTTCGACGACGCCGTCGACCCGGGCGCCGTGCCGGCCTACCGGGCCGCGTTCGCCGAGGTGTCCGGCGTGCTGGCCACCGCGGGCCTCAGCGCGGACGACCACGGCACGACGGCGCAGTCGGCCCTGTTCTCGCGGACCAACGCCGAGTGGCGGGCCGCCGGCCGGCAGTGGCTGGCCGACCCGGTCGAGCACAAGGGCGCGATCATGACCTCACTGCTGGTGGACGGCCGCCCCATCCACGGCGACCCGGGCCTGCCCGCGGTGAGCCGCGTCTTCAGCGACCTGCGTGAGCATCCGGGAACGATGCGGCTGCTGCTCCAGGAGTCGCTGGCGTACCGCGCGCAAGCTCCGGTCGGCGTGGCTCCCGGCCCGCCGCCCGGACACCTTCGACATCAAGAAGCACGGGTTGCTGCCGGTCGTGAACATCGCCCGCTGGGCCGCGCTCAGCGTCGGATCGGCGGTCCTGCCGACCACCGAGCGGCTCCGGGCCGCGGCCGGATCCGCGATGCTGCCCGCCGACGCGGCCGACACGCTGATCGAGGTGTTCGACGTGCTGCAGCGGCTGCGCCTGCGCTACCAGATCCGGCAGTACCGGGCCGGGGAGCAGCCGACCGACGTCGTCACGCTGAAGCGGCTGTCGCCGCTGGACCGCAGCGTGGTCGCGCAGGCGGTCCGGGAGATCTCCGCGGTCCAGCGCCGGATGGACAACATGTCGCACTTCGTCGCCGTCGAGGAGTGGGTGGCGCCGGGGCCGGCGTGAACCGGCTGGTGCGACCCGCAGCGCACCGCCCCCGACCGGACCTCGGTCGGGGGCGGTGTCACGGCCCCAGCTCACCACCTCGGGGTCAGGCGGCGCCCGGTGTCGGCGGGCTGGGCAGCCGGTAGCCCGACGGCGCCACGGTGATCTGCAGCGCCGCCGCCCACGACCCGTCGGCCACGTACTGCTGCAGCGCGGCGTTCACCTGGTCGACGCAGGGCGGTGTTGCCCTTCTTGATCCCGACGCCGTAGTTCTCGTCGGAGAAGCCCTGACCGACGAGCTTGAGCCTGCCCTGGTACTGCGGCTGCGCGGCGAAACCGGCCAGGATCACGTCGTCCGTGGTCACCGCGTCGACCTCGCTGTTGTTCAGCGCCTGCACGCAGTCGGAGAACCGCGGGAACTCCTTGAGCTGGATGCGCCCCCGGTAGAACTTGAGCACGTTCTCCGCCGACGTCGTGCCCGGCACCGAACACAGGTCCTTGCCGTCCAACGTGGTCGGTCCGGTGATCTCGGTCTCGTTGCGCCGGACCAGCAGGTCCTGGTGCGCGAGGAAGTACGGACCGGCGAAGTCGACGACCTGCTTGCGGTCCTCGGTGATCGTGTAGGTGGAGAACACCAGGTCGGCCTGGCCGCTGGTGAGCAGGGACTCCCGGTTGCCCGGGTCGGCCTGCACCCAGGTGATGCCGGACTCCGGCACGCCCAACGCCTTGGCGACGTACTTCGCCGTCTCCACGTCGAAACCGCTGTAGGTGTCCCCGTCCTTGAGCCCGAGGCCGGGCTGGTCGAACGAGATGCCGATGGTCAGCTTGTCGAGATTCGCCGCGCCGGGTACCCGAGAGGGCTCCTGGTTCGGCCCCGCGGTCGAGCCTCCGCACGCGGCCAGGGTGGTCACGATCGACCCGACGAGGGCGACGAGTACGACCGCCCGCCGAGCTTGCTCCTCACCGCGACTCCTCCTCGTCCTCGTCACGTCCGCACGAAGCTGCCGTCGTAGTTCAGGCCCTCCAGGTTGCGCCCGGCAGTGGCCGGGTCGTGCTCGGCCACGTCGAGGTCGTCGGGGGTGACGCCCGGTCCGTAGGTCGGTCCGTCGTCCGACCAGACCGCCTTGAGCCGGTCGCCGGTGTTCTCGATGACCGCGGGCTTGACCAGCCGCCATCCGATGGCGAGGGCCACGGCGAGGATCGGGATCCCGAAGACGACGACCAGGAAGGTGACCTTGTGGGAGAGGTACGGCGAGGCCTGCCAGCCCGAGATCGCCATGCCGACCACGACCAGCCCGAGGAAGACCAGCCCGATGATGCTCGTCCACGGGTGTCCCGGCATCGGGAACGTGCTCGGTGGGATGACCCCGCGGTCGGTCAGCCTGCGCAGCTTCAGCTGGCACAGGAAGATCGTGCGACCAGGTGAACAGCACGCCGATCGCCGCGGCCTCCAGGGCGATCTCGAACGCGTCCGGGGCGAGGAAGTTCAGCAGCGAGCCGAACACGAAGACCACCGACGTCATCAGGATGCCGGCCCACGGCACGCCCTGGGCGCTCATCTTCAGCGTGAACTGCGGCGCCTGCTTGCTCATGCCCAGGCTGCGCAGCACCCGCCCGGTCGAGTACAGGCCGGCGTTCAGGCTGGACAGGGCGGCGATGATGAGCACGATCTGGATCACATAGCTCATCCACGTCAGGCCCAACCGCTCGAAGACGGTCACGAACGGGCTGGTGCCCGACTTGTACTCGCTGGTGGGCAGCATCGAGACCAGCAGCAGGATCGAACCGCAGTAGAAGATCGCGATCCGGAAGATGACCGCGTTGACCGCCTTCGGCACCTCGGTCTTCGCGTCCTGCATCTCGCCGGCGGCCACGCCGACCATCTCGATCGCGGCGTAGGCGAAGACGACCCCGGACATGGCGAGCAGCGGCCCGTACCAGTTGAAGTCCCCGGTGTGCGGCCAGAAGCCGCCCGGGTTGCTCCACAGGTTGTGGAACCCGGCCTCGTGCCCGCCGATGCTGAAGCCGCCGATCACGACGACCAGCCCGACCACCAGGAAGATCACGATCGCGCCGACCTTGGCGATCGCCGCCCAGAACTCGAACTCGCCGAAGGCCCGGGCCGACAGCAGGTTGATCACCAGCACCACGGCGAGGGCGATGAGCACCGTGGCCCACGTCGGCATGAGCGGGAACCAGAACTGGACGTAGAGCCCGACCGCCGAGAGCTCGGCGATGCCGGTGAGCGCCCAGTTCAGCCAGTACATCCAGCCGGTGACGAACGCCCACTTCTCGCCGTAGAACTCCCGCATGTAGGAGACGAAGGCGCCGGAGGTCGCGCGGTGCAGGACCAGCTCGCCGAGCGCGCGCATCAGGAAGTACGCGATGACGCCGACGAAGGCGTAGGTGAACAGCAGCGCCGGCCCGGTGTTGTGCAGCCGGGAGGCCGAGCCCAGGAAGAGCCCGGTCCCGATCGCGCCGCCGATCGCGATCATCTGGACGTGTCGGCGGCCGAGTGACTGCTTGTAACCGGCCTGCTCGGCGTCGAGGGAATGCTGCGGAGCTTCGGTTTGCGTCATGGCGTCGTCCTCACCTGAAGGTCGTCACCGGAACCTGGCGCCCTTGCCGTTCTGCCGCTCCGGAAGCGGAAATTGGGAAGATCCCGAGGTGCACGGAGCGTATGGGCGAGCCGGAACGGTGTGCAAGAGAAGGCAGGGACGTTGACGGTGCACGGCCCATCCGTTACAAAACGGTGCTCTCGGGCGGGTGACGCATGCGGCAAATAGTCCTTTTCGGGCTATCTGGCCGTATCGGCGTCGTCCTCAGCCGCCGGCGAACGGTGGCAGCACGTCCACGAGCGCGCCGTCGTGAAGAGGGAGGTCCCGGTCGCGCACCGCGACCTCGTCCAGCAGGAAGCTGCACCGGTCGAGCACGCGGCCCAGGTCGTCGCCGTGCGCGGCACGGACCGTCTTGAGCAGGATGTCGACCGTCGCGCCGGGGGGCACCTGCACGGTCTCGGTCTCGACGCCCGCCGCGGCACGCGCCGCGGCGAAATAACGGACCGTCACCATCACGTTTCGCTAGCCCCCGATCGCGCTCATCGGCCGGTCCGGTTGCAGGAACCCCGGCTCGTCGATCCCGTGCCCGGCGAGCTTGCCCCACATCGCGGCCCGCCAGGCCTCGGCGATCTCGGCGTCCGACGAGCCGCCGCGCAGGAGCGCCCGCAGGTCGGTCTCGGTGCGGGCGAACAGGCACGAGCGCACCTGGCCGTCGGCCGTCAACCGGGTGCGGTCGCAGGCACCGCAGAACGGCCGGGTCACCGAGGCGATCACCCCGACCGCGGCCGGACCGCCGTCGACGAGCCAGCGCTCGGCCGGCGCCGCGCCGCGGTCGTGGCCGTCCGGGGTCAGGGTGAACGCCGTGCGCAGCGCCGCGAGGATCTCGCCGGCCGTCACCATCTCCGCGCGCTGCCAGCCGTGCTGGGCGTCGAGCGGCATCTGCTCGATGAACCGCAGCTCGAAACCGTGGTCGACGGCGTAGCGCAGGAGGTCGACGGGCTCGTCGTCGTTCACCCCGCGGAGCAGGACCGTATTGATCTTGACGGGGGACAGGCCGGCCTCGCGGGCGGCCCGCATGCCGTCGAGGACGTCGCCCAGCCGGTCCCGGCGGGTGATCTCGGCGAAGCGGTCGGGGCGCAGGGTGTCGAGGGAGACGTTGAGCCGGTTCACCCCCGCGGCGGCGAGCGCGGCGGCGCGGCGGGCGAGGCCGACACCGTTGGTCGTCAGGGAGATGTCCGGGCGCGGGGTGAGCGCGGCCGAGGCGGCGATCATGTCTTCGAGCCCGCGGCGGAGGAGGGGCTCGCCGCCGGTGAACCGCAGCTCGTGCACGCCCAGGTCGCGGACGGCGATGGTGATCAGCCGGACGAGCTCGGTGTCGGTGAGCTGCTCGGCGCGGGGCATCCAGGGGAGGCCCTCGGCGGGCATGCAGTAGGTGCAGCGCAGGTTGCAGCGGTCGGTCAGCGAGATCCGCAGGTCCGTGGCGACCCGGCCGAAGCGGTCGATCAGCCGCGGATCGGCGGGTCGGGCCGGGTCGCGGGGCGCCGTGGTGCGCGAACGCAGCGCCGGGAGACCGAGCTCGGTGGTCGTCACCACACGAGCGTAACCGCCTCGCGGAGGTCGTGATCAGGCTCGCGACGTGCGAGAACGCGCGTCTCCGCAATCGCGGCCGAGGTCGGCCGACGTAGTGGCAGATGCGGTAGGGCGTCCCTCCGAGGGGTGGGCCCGGACGTAGCGAAAGCGGCTTTGGGTGCAGTAGATGCACCGAAAGCCGCTTTCGGTGCATCGGGCCGGGCCGGGATCCGGCCTCGCCCGGCGGACCGCTCGTGGATCACGTGTCAACCACGAGCACCCGTCCCGGCACAGCGTGGATCGATCCGCAGACGCGGGGATACAGTGCCGTTCATGCCGCAGTTCCGCATCGCCGACGCCGCCCGACTGCTCGGCGTCAGCGATGACACCGTGCGCCGCTGGGTCGACGCCGGCACGCTTCCCGTGCAGACCGACGCGTCGCACCGCAAGGTCATCGACGGCCCCGCGCTGGCCGAGTTCGCCCGCCGCCACGCGAACGCCGCGCCCGACCCGTCGGACGTCGGCCGCTCCGCCCGCAACCGCCTCGTCGGCCTGGTCACCGAGGTGATCACCGACAAGGTCATGGCCCAGGTCGAGATGCAGTGCGGCCCGCACCGCGTGGTGTCGCTGATGAGCAGCGAGGCCGTGCGCGAGCTGGGCCTGGAGCCGGGCGTGCTGGCCGTCGCGGTGATCAAGTCGACGAACGTCGTGGTCGAGACCCCCGGAGGAACCTCGTGAGGACCCGTGCCCTGGCCGGCGGCGTCGCCGGTCTCGTCCTGCTGCTCGCCGGTTGCGGCGGCGGCGCGCAACCCGCGGCACCCGCGCCGTCGGCGGCTCCCTCGGCGGCCGCGGAGTCGGGCACGCTCACGGTCCTCGCGGCCGCGTCGCTGACCGAGACCTTCAACGCCCTCGAGAAGCGGTTCGAGACCGACCACCCGGGCGTCGACGTCAAGCTGAACTACGCCGGCTCGTCCGACCTGGCCCAGCAGATCGTCAACGGCGCCCCCGCCGACGTCTTCGCCGCCGCCAGCGACGCGACCATGAAGACGGTCACCGACGCCGGCCTCGCCGCGGGCACCCCGAAGATCTTCGCCACGAACGTCCTGCAGATCGCCACCGCCCCGGGCAACCCCAAGGGCATCGCGGCGTTCGCCGACCTGGCCAAGCCGGACCTCAAGGTCGTCGTCTGCGCGCCGCAGGTGCCCTGCGGGGCCGCCGCCGAGAAGATCGAGAAGGCGACGGGCGTGACGCTGCGCCCGGTGAGCGAGGAGGCGGACGTCAAGTCCACCCTGGGCAAGGTCACGAGCGGCGACGCCGACGCGGGCCTCGTCTACGTCACCGACGTCTCCGCCGCCGGTGACAGCGTGCAGGGCGTGAGCTTCCCCGAGGCGAACCAGGCGACCACGAACTACCCGATCACCGTGCTGAAGAACGCACCGCAGGCGCAGCTGGCGCAGCAGTTCGTCGACCTGGTGACCGGGACCGACGGGCAGCAGGCGCTCAAGGAAGCCGGGTTCGGCCCGGGCACGTGACGACCACCGGCCGGCGCCGGGACGCCGGCGGGGGGTCGGCGGCCCGGTGCCGGCTTCATCAACCGAAAGCGACTTTCGGTGATCGCAGCGCACCGAGCCACTTTCGGTGCATACGGCCGCGCCGGGGCGGCCCGTGACCGTGGGCTCCCGGGACCGCAGGTGCCGGGCAGGTTCGCACGGAGCCGTCGTGCGCCCGCCGTCGCGCTGCCCCGCTGGCTCTGGGTTCCCGCCGCCTGCGCGTTCGCGCTGGTCGCGCTGCCCGTCGTCGGGCTCCTGCTGCGGGCCGACTGGCCGCGCATGCCGGAGCTGCTGACGAGCGAGGCCGCGCTCGACGCGCTGCGGCTGTCGCTGATCACCGCCGCGATCTCGACGGCGCTCTGCATCGTCCTCGGCGGCCCGCTCGCGGTCGTCCTCGCCCGCGGGCGGCTGCCCGGGCTGCGGGTGCTGCGCTCCGTGGTGCTGCTGCCGCTGGTGCTGCCGCCGGTCGTCGGCGGGCTCGCGCTGCTGTTCCTGCTCGGCCGCACGGGCCTGCTCGGCCGGCAGCTCGACCTCTGGTTCGGGATCACGATCCCGTTCACGACGACGGCGGTCGTGCTCGCGCAGACGTTCGTCGCGCTGCCCTTCCTCGTGGTCAGCCTCGAGGGGGCGCTGCGCACGGCGGGCGGGCGGTACGAGGCCGTCGCCGCCACCCTCGGTGCCGGGCCCGCCCATGCGTTCCGGCGCGTGACCGTCCCGCTCGTGCTGCCGGGCCTGGCGTCGGGCTCGATGCTGGCGTTCGCGCGCTGCCTGGGGGAGTTCGGCGCGACGACCGCGTTCGCCGGCAGCCTCCAGGGCACCACGCGCACGCTGCCGCTACTCGTCTACCTGGAGCGCGAGACCGACGTCGCGGGCGCGGTGGCGCTGTCGCTCCTGCTGGTCGCGGTCGCGGTGGTGGTCATCGCGGTCGGGCGCCCGCGGCCGACCGAGGGGTTGTCGTGACCGCCGAGGACGGCGGCCGGGCCGTCAGGCTCCGGGGCTCGACGCGGCCGCCGTCGTCCGCCGAGCCGGCTTCACCCTGGACGTCGCGATCACCGTCGACCCGGGCGACGTGCTGGCCGTCCTCGGCCCCAACGGGTCGGGCAAGTCGACGCTGCTCGACGTCCTCGCCGGCCTGCTGCGGCCCGACGCCGGGCACGTCCGGGTCGGTGGTCGGACGCTCACCGACTCCGGTGTGCACGTGCCCCCGCACCGGCGCGGCGTCGGGCTCCTCGCCCAGCAGCCCCTGCTGTTCCCGCACCTCACCGCGCTGGCCAACGTCGCGTTCGGACCGCGTGCCCAGGGGGTGTCCCGCCGCGCCGCGACGGCCCGCGCCCGGGAGCTGCTCGACGCCGTCGACGTGGCCGGGCTCGCCGACCGGCGGCCGGCGCAGCTCTCCGGCGGCCAGCAGCAGCGGGTCGCGCTCGCCCGCGCGCTCGCCGCGGGCCCCGACCTGCTGCTGCTCGACGAGCCCCTCGCGGCGCTGGACGTCGACACCATGCCGGCGATGCGGGCGCTGTTGCGCCGGACCCTCCGCGACAGCGGGCGGACCGCTGTCCTGGTCACCCACGCCGCGCTCGACGCGCTGGTGCTCGCCGACCGCGTGGTCGTGCTGTCCGACGGGGTCGTGGCGGAGGAGGGGGCGACGCGCGAGGTGCTCGCCCGCCCGCGCAGCCCGTTCGCCGCGCGGATCGCGGGGCTCGACCTCGTGCCCGGCCTCGCCTGCCCCGAAGGCCTGAAGACGGCCGACGGGTTCGTGATCACGGGTCACGCCGAGGGGACCGTCACCGGCGAGCCCGCGGTCGCGGTGTTCCCGCCCGCGGCGGTGGCGGTGTTCGCGCAGCACCCGCACGGCAGCCCGCGCAACGTCGTCCAGGTCCGGTTGGCGGCGGTCGAGCCGCACGGGGACCTCGTCCGGCTGCGCGCCGGGGTCCGCGACGGCGGGCCGACGTGGGCCGAGGGACTGGCCGCGGACGTCACGCCCGCCGCACTCGTCGACCTGCCCGCCGAACCGGGCGTGCAGCTGTGGTTCGCGGTCAAGGCGGCGGAGGTGGTGATCCACCCGGCCGGCCGTGCGCCGTGATCGTTGTCCGCTGCGGACCCAGCCGGTCAAACGGAGCGTCACCCGGCTGCGCCGTAGCGTCACCCGACCACCGATCGTGTCTCTTACGCCCGCATCGACGCGGCCGTAGCGTCGCTCGGCGTGACATCGCGACTCCTGCGCGTGCTGCCGTGCGTGGTGGCGTTGCAGGTGGTCGCGGCACTGGCGGGGCCGGGCGTCGCGGTCGCGGAGCCGGCCACGTGGGTGGTGCGGACCGCCACGCCGTCCGACGCCGCGGCCGTCGCGCAGGCCGGGGACGTCGCACCGACCACGGTGTTCGGCAGCGCGCTCGCCGGGTTCGCGGCGCCCCTGACCGCGGCACAGCTGGACGTCGTCCGGGCGCAGCCGGGGGTGCTCGGGGTCGAGCCGGACCGGGCAGGCGCGCCCCCCGAACCCCGCACGATGCAACTGTCCGAGACGGCCGCGGCGGCGCGAGCGAACTGGGGGCTCGACCGGATCGACCAGCGCGCTCTGCCGCTCGACGGCCGGCACGGCACGAAGGCGACCGGCGCGGGCGTGACCGTCTACGTGCTCGACACCGGGATGGACACCGCGCATCCGGAGTTCGGGGGCCGCGCGCAGGCGGCGTTCAACGCCGTCGACCGCACGACCGGCGACTGCGACGGCCACGGCACCGTCGTCGCCGGGATCGCGGCGTCGCGGCTGCACGGGGTGGCGCCGCAGGCGCAGGTCCGGTCGGTGAAGGTGCTCGACTGCAACGGCGTGGGGCGGCTCTCGTCGCTGCTGGCCGGGATCGACTGGGTGACGCGCAACGCGCAGCGGCCGGCCGTGGCGGTGATGTCGTGGAGCTTCGGACGGTCGGACGCGCTGGCCGCGGCGGTGCAGACGCTGGTGGACAGCGGGGTGTTCGTGGCGGCCTCGGCGGGCAACACGGGAGCCGACGACTGCGCGGCGCTGCCCCGGTCGGTGCCCGGCGTGACGGTGGTGGCGAGCTCGACCCGCGACGACAAGCGGGCCCCGACGTCGAGCACCGGCAGCTGCGTGGACGTCTACGCCCCCGGGGTGTCGATCATGTCGACGACGGTGAAGGGCGGGACCGAGTCGTGGTCGGGCACGTCGATGGCCGCCCCGCACGTCGCGGGGGTCGCCGCGCTCTACAAGCAGATGTACGGCGACGCCCCGAGCGCGGTCGTGGAGCGCTGGATCGTCGACCACGCCACGCCCGGGGTCGTCGCCGGCGGCGGCGCGGGCGGGACACCGGACCGCCTGCTGTACGCGGGCGATCTCTGACCCGGCCGTCCGTGCACACCGGGGCCGTCCGTGCACACCCCCGGTGCGACCGTGCACACCGTGGGCCGTCCGTGCACACCGTGGGCGGTCTGCACGGGCACCCGCAGGTGTGCACGGGCGATCAGGACCGGCCCAGCGGCCAGGTCGCGATCACCTCGTGGGCCGCGGTCCCGCCCGGGCCCGCGCCCAACCGGCTACGGACGAGGTGCAGCGCGTCGGCCGTCCACCGGCTGCCGGCGAAGCCGCGCAACGCCTCGACGGCCGGGCGCAGGTCCGCGCCGGGGCGGCCGCGGGCCAGGGTGAGGTGCGGGCGGTAGGGACGGTCGTCCACCGGGATGCCGCACCGCCGGGCAGCGGCGCCGACCGAGGCGGCGAGTGCGCGCGGGCCGTTCGCCGGATCGACCCGGGTCCACAGCACGCGGTCGCCGAACCGTCCGCTCCCGCCCAGAGCGAGCTCGAGCGGCGGGTGGCGGCGGGCGGCGCGGGCCAGGCGCTCGGTGAGGTTCGGCAGCACGCCCTCGTCCGGTGCGTCGCCGTCGATCTCGCCCAGGAACGCCAGGGTGAGGTGCCACTGCGCGGGCGGCGTCCAGCGCAGGTCCGGCCGGCCGCCCGGACCGGCGCCACGGCGGCGGCGAGCTCGTCGAGCACCGCCGCGGGCGGGACGAGGGCCACGAACGCGCGCACGAGACCGATCCTCGCGGCCCCGCGTCCGTCTCACCGACCGTCGCACACAGGAACCGGCTCGGCACACAGGTCAGAACCTGGGTGCCGGCGCGGTGACCTGTGTACGAGCGGGTCAGGCCGGCTTGAGGGCCTCGAAGCCGGTGTACGGCACCAGCGCGGGCGGGATCCGCACCGATCCGTCGGCCTGCTGCCCCTGCTCCAGGATCGCCACCAGCGTGCGCCCGATCGGCATCCCCGAGCTGTTCAGCGTGGCCGCGAACCCGCGGCTCCCGTCCGCCGCCCGGGTGCGGATCGCCGGCGCGCCGCGCCTGGAACGTCCCGCAGTCCGACGCCGACGCGATCTCCCGGTACTTCTGCTGGCCCGGCAGCCACACCTCGACGTCGTAGGTGAGCTGCGCCGAGAAGCCCGATGTCGCCGGCCGCGAGCTTGACCACCCGGTAGGCCAGCCCGAGCCCCTGCAGCACCGCCTCGGCGTGCGTCACCAGCAGCTCCAGCTCCTGCCGCGACGTCGACGCCTCCACGATCCGCACCAGCTCGACCTTGCTGAACTCGTGCATCCGGATCAGCCCGCGGGTGTCGCGCCCGTACGAGCCCGCCTCCGACCGGAAGCACGGCGTGTGCGCGGTGTAGGCCAGCGGGAGGTCGTCGACGGCCAGGGTCTCGCGGGCGTGCAGGTTGGTCAGCGGCACCTCGGCCGTCGGGATGAGGAACAGCTCGCGGTCCGCGACACCGGTCTTGAACAGGTCCTGCTCGAACTTCGGCAGCTGCCCCGTGCCGGTCATCGTCTCCCGGTTGACCAGCGTGGGCACCGAGAACTCGGTGTAGCCGTTCTCCTCGGCGAGGTCGAGGAAGTAGCGGGCCAGCGCCCGCTCCAGCTTCGCGCCGCGCCCGCGCAGCACCGCGAACCGCGGGCCCGACAGCTTCGTCGCGCGCGGCAGGTCGAGGATCCCGAGCTGTCTCGCCGAGGTCGACGTGGTCGCGAGGGGTGAAGTCGAACGCGGCGGGTTCGCCCCAGGTGCGGATCAGCTCGGCGTCGTCGTCGCTGCTGCCGTCCGGCACGTCGTCGGCGGGCAGGTTCGGGATGCCCAGCAGCAGGTCCTGCAGCTGCGCGTCGAGCTCGCGCGCCTCGGTCTCCGCGTCCGCGACGACGGTCTTCAGCTCGCGCGCCCGCTCCACCAGCGCCGGGCGCTCGTCCGGCGAGGCCGAACGCACCGAGGTGGCCGTCCGCTTGGACTCCGCGCGCGCCTCGTCGCCACGGTGGATCGCGGCGTTGCGGGCGGCGAGCAGCTTCTCCAGCGCGGCGACGTCGAGCGCGTAGCCGCGCCGGGCGAGCCGCCGCACGGCGTCGGTGGCGGGGTCGAGCAGGACGCGGGGGTCGTGCATCGCTCCAGGCTATCGCCGGGGCGCCAGCGGGTTTCGGGCGCGGTGGTGGTGGTGCCGGTCCGGGAGCGGAGGCAGGATGTGCGCTGCGCCACACGTCTTTCCGAGGAGTCGCCGTGCCCCCCGCCCTCCCGTCGTACGCCTCCGGCACCTCCGACGTCCCGCTGCTCGGCGACACGATCGGGGACAGCCTCGACCGCACCGCCGCCCGGAACCCGGACGGCGAGGCCCTCGTCGACGTCGCGACCGGTCGCCGGTGGACCTACACCGATTTCGTCGCCGGCGTCGACGCGCTGGCGCTCGGACTGCTCCGGGCGGGGGTCCGGACCGGCGACCGCGTCGGGATCTGGGCCCCGAACGTCGCCGAGTGGGCGTTCGTCCAGTACGCCACGGCCAAGATCGGCGCGATCCTGGTCAACATCAACCCGGCCTACCGCACCCACGAGCTGGAGTACGTGCTCAACCAGTCCGGCGTCGCGCTGCTCGTCGCGGCGCGCAGCTTCAAGACGTCCGACTACGCGGGGATGATCGAGGAGGTCCGGCCCCGCTGCCCGGGGCTGCAGCAGGTGGTGCTGCTCGGATCGTCGGAGTGGGACGCCCTGGCCGGCGGAAACGGCGACCGGGACGAGCTGGCGCGGGTGCAGGCGTCGCTGAGCCCGGACGACCCGATCAACATCCAGTACACGTCCGGCACCACGGGCTTCCCCAAGGGCGCCACGCTCAGCCACCACAACATCGTCAACAACGGGTTCTTCGTCGGGAGCCTCTGCGGCTACACCGAGGCGGACCGGGTCTGCATCCCCGTGCCCTTCTACCACTGCTTCGGCATGGTCATGGGCAACCTCGGCTGCACCACGCACGGCGCCACGATGGTCATCCCCGCGCCCGGCTTCGACCCGGCCGCGACGCTGCGCGCCGTCGCCCAGGAGCGGTGCACCTCGCTCTACGGGGTGCCGACGATGTTCATCGCCGAGCTCGGCGTGCCCGACTTCGACTCCTACGACCTGTCGTCGCTGCGCACCGGGATCATGGCCGGTTCGCCGTGCCCGGTGGAGGTGATGAAGCAGGTCGTCGACCGGATGGGCATGACCGAGGTGACCATCTGCTACGGCATGACCGAGACCTCGCCGGTGTCCACGCAGACCCGCGCCGACGACACGCTGGACCGGCGCGTCTCGACCGTCGGCCGGGTGCACCCGCACGTCGAGGTCAAGGTCGTCGACCCGATGACGGGACGGACGTCGCCCCGCGGCGAGCCGGGCGAGCTGTGCACGCGCGGCTACTCGGTGATGCTCGGCTACTGGAACGAGCCGGAGAAGACCGCGGAGGCGATCGACGCGGCGCGCTGGATGCACACCGGTGACGTGGCGGTCATGGACGGCGCCGGGTACGTCAACATCACCGGCCGGATCAAGGACATCGTCGTGCGCGGCGGGGAGAACATCTCGCCGCGCGAGGTCGAGGAGTTCCTCTACACGCACCCGGACGTGCGTGACGTGCAGGTCGTCGGGGTACCGGACCTGCGGTACGGGGAGGAGCTGTGCGCATGGGTGATCCTGCGGGCCGGCGCCCCCGTCCTGACCGCGGACGCCGTGCGCGAGTTCGCGGGCGGCCGGCTGGCGTCGTACAAGATCCCGCGGTACGTGCTGGTGGTCGACGAGTTCCCGATGACGGTCACGGGCAAGGTGCGCAAGGTCGAGATGCGGGAGCGGTCCGTGCAGATGCTGGATCTCGGCGAGGCGGCGGCGGTGCGCACGGCGTGACGCCGGGATGTCGGCGAGTAGCGGATCGTGGCTGCGCGGACGCCGGACTTCGCAGTATCGTGGCGGTCGCGCGTCCCGGTGTCACGCACCCGGGGCGCGTTCGTCGTGCGGGGGTGCCCCGCATGAGGGTGGACGATCGAGGAACGGGTGAGCAGGGTGCCGACCGGCAGGGTCAAGTGGTACAACGCCGACAAGGGCTTCGGGTTCCTCGCCCAGGACGGCGGCGAGGACGTCTACGTCCGCAAGGCTGCGCTGCCGGCCGGGGTGCCGGGGCTCAAGCCGGGGCAGCGCGTCGAGTTCGGCATGGCCGAGGGCCGGCGCGGGCCGCAGGCGCTGTCGGTGCGCCTGGTCGACTCGCCCCCGTCGGTGGTCGAGGCGGTGCGCCGGCCCCCCGAGGAGCTGCACGGCCTGATCGAGGACATGATCCGTGTGCTCGAGACCAAGGTGCAGCCTGACCTGCGCCGGGGCCGCTACCCGGACCGGCGCACGTGCAAGCTGGCCGCGGAGGTCGTGCGGGCGGTGGGCCGGGACCTGGACGGCTGACGTACCGATCCGGCCACTGTGACCGATCCGGCCACGACGCGTCCGTCCCGCACTCCGTGCGAGGCGGCCGCCCCGCGCCGGATCAAGCGGCGCTGCCGCGCCGGATCCGGAGTCAGGTACCGGTCGCGTTCAGCACCCAGCTGCCCCGGACCGGGAACTCGAGCTCGCCGGTGTCCTCGTTGATCTGCGGCGCCGGGCCGAACTGCTGCACCTGGGCGGTGACGAGCCGGTCCGTGGGCTCGGGCAGCGTCAGGGTGTAGTCGCGCTGCTGCTTGCTCGCGAACAGCGGGCTGCGGGCGTCGATCTGCTCGCCGCCCGTGTTGCGGTAGCTGAACACCACGTGCCACGGCGCCTCGGCCACGCCGTCGGGGACGTTCACCTGCAGCGGCGTCCCGGCCGGGACGGCGAGCTGGACGGGTGCGGCCGCGTCGTCCGAGCAGTCGGTGAGCTTCAGGTCGCAGTACTGCGTGGGACGAGCGGCGACGCTGGTGCCCGCCGCGGCGAACGTGACCTCGGGGGGCGTGCCGCTCCCGCATCCGGCCGCGAGCAGGGCGACGGCGGCGAGGACGAGACGGCGGCGCACCGCGCCACCCTACGTGCCCTCCTCGTCCGGGCGAGGCGATCGGTGAAACGGGAGGAGGGTGCGACCGCGGCCGACGAGGGCCGTCTGGACCCCGACGAGCACCAGCACCCCGGCGACGATCCCGAAGCCCAGCCGGAAGGTGTCGTGGGGGAGCAGGACGCCGAGTGCCCCGCCGAACACCCAGGCCAGCTGCAGGACCGTCTCCGAGCGGCCGAACGCGGACGCCCGGGACCGCTCGGGCAGGTCGCGCTGCACCACCGCGTCCAGCACGACCTTCGCCAGCGCGCTGCAGGTCGCCGCGATCAGCGCGGTGACGGCGGCCGTGCCGATGCCGGGGAGGACGGCCGCGGCGGCCGCGGCGGTCGCGGCGATGCCGACGGCGGACAGGACCAGCGCGTCGGAGTGGCCGAACCGCTGACGGGAGCCGATCGCGTTGCCGACGAACGACCCCAGCCCCGGCGGCCGCGCCGACCACGCCGATGAGCACCAGCTGCCGGGTGGGTTCGGTCTCGGTCTGCGCCTTGACGACGAACGCGACGAAGAGCGTGAGGAACCCGGTCAGCACCCGGGTGGCGCCGTTGCCCCACAGCGCCACGAGCGCCGCGCGCCCCATCGGGGTGCGCTCGCGGCCTCGCGCGGCGCCCGTCGGCGCGCCTCGTCGTCGGACTCGTGCAGGGTCGCCGGCACCTCGCCCTCGGTGACCTCGACCCACGCCGGGATCCGCAGGCACAGCACGACACCCGCCACCGCCCAGCGCGCCGTGAAGAACAGCGCCCCCGGGGAGCCCCACACCGCCGCCACCCCGGCCGCCAGCCCGCCGAACACCGCTCCGGACGCGAGGCCGAACGTCGTGAGCCGGGAGTTCGTGGTGACGAGCGTGATCGCCTCGGGCAGCACCCGCGGCGTCACCGCGGCCTTGAGCACGACGAACGACTTGCTCAGCACCATCGCCCCGAGCGCCGCCGGGTAGAGCACCCAGCTGTCGTAGCCGAACGCCATGACCACCGCCAGCACGGCGCGGCCGCCGAACGACACCGCGAGGGCCGCGCGCCGCCCGCGCTGCAGGCGGTCCAGCAGCGGCCCGATCACCGGCGCGACGACGCGCGAACGGCGCCACGGTGATCGCCAGGTAGAGCGCGACGTTCGTCTTGCTCTCGGCGGTCGCGGCGGCGAAGAACAGCGTGTTGGCCAGCGCGACGGCCACGGCGGCGTCCACCGCGTAGGTCATCATCGTCGCGTAGGTCAGCGCGGTGAGCCCGGAGCGGTCGGCCCCGTCGGCGGTCGCGGCGCGGTGGAAGGCGCGGATGCCGTTCTCGGTGATCTCCCGGCTGCGCAGCGCCGCGACCCGGGTCACGGTCAGCTTGCGCGGCACCCGCTGCGGCGCGGGCTCCGGGGCCGGCTCGGGCGCGGGCTCGGGTTCGGGCGCGGGGGGCTCCGGCCGGCCCCAGCGCGTCGACGGCCGGTGGACCTCGGGGTGGTAGTCGGGGTGGCCGTGCCAGCGCGACCGCGGGGAGATCGGCGGGGCCGCGGGCATGCCGGTCGGGGGAGTGCTGTCGTCGTCGACGACACCCGTCGCGGCGGGCCCGGGCGACGTGGCGGCCCGGCCCGTGCCGCCGGTCACCGCGCCACCCGCCGGGGTCCACCGGCGGATCACCGGCGCGCCGTCGGTGCCCACCCACCGCCGCCGATGCCCGAACACCACGCGGCCATTCTGGCCCAGCCCGCAGCCGCGGCGCGCGCCGGTCGCCACCCGTCCGGACGGGTGGCCGCGTCTCATTCCACGAACCGCACCCGGAACGTCACGGGCCACAGCTTCCCGGTGACGAGGAACGTGCCGTCGTCGCCCGGCACCGCGGCGATGCCGTTGAGCACGTCCGTGCCCGCCCGCCGGCCCGGGTCGAGCAGCCCGGCCGCGTCGACCACCGCGGTGACCCGTCCGGTCGCCGGGTCGATCCGCACGATGCGGTCGGTCTGCCAGACGTTCGCCCACACCTGCCCGTCGACGCACTCCAGCTCGTTGAGCCGGTCCACCGGCGCCCCGTCGAGCGTCACGGCGACCGAGCCCAGCTCCGCGAAGGAGTCGGGATCGTGGAAGCGCAGGCGGTCCGTGCCGTCGCTGCGGACCAGCCGGGCGCCGTCGGTGCACAGGCCCCAGCCCTCGCCCTCGATCGGGACCTCCCGGCGCAGCGTCAGGGTCGCCCGGTCCCACTCGAGCACGACGCCGTCGCGCCAGGTCAGCTGCCAGATCCGGTCGCCCACCACCGTGATGCCCTCACCGAACAGCGCGCCGGGCAGCGCGACGGACCGGCGGACCGCACCGGTCTCCGGGTCCAGCTCGCGCAGCTGCGAGCGGCCTTCGAGACCGGTGCCCTCGTAGAGGATGCCGTCGTCGATCTCGAAGCCCTGGGTGAACGCGGACGGGTCGTGCGGCAGCTCGGCGAGCACCTCGGGACGCAGCGTGGGCACCGCGTGCAGGCGCCGGTGTCGCGGGCTGCCGCGGCCCCGCATCCGGCGAGTGCCAGCAGCGCGGCCGCGAGCAGCGCCCGCACCACCGGGGCCGGGCTTCCGGTCACGGTCGGGAAGGGTGGCACAATCGTCCGGTGGCTGCCGCAACGACTCCGTCCCGCCTGGCAGACGCCGTCGCGCAGGCGCGCGAGGCCGCGATCGCCGACGCCGCCGCGGACATGGGTGCCACGGCCGCGAACGAGGCGGTCGGCGAGCACCAGGAGGTCCGCGCCGAAGACGGTGCCGTCACCCACTTCTTCGCCGCGCAGCACGGCGGGTACCGGGGCTGGCGCTGGTCGGTGACCCTGGCCTGCGCGGACGACGACTCCGCGATCACCGTGAGCGAGGTCGTGCTCCTGCCCGGGCCGGACGCGGTGGTCTCCCCGGCCTGGGTGCCCTGGAACGAGCGGGTGCGGCCCGGCGACCTCGGCGTCGGCGACCTGCTGCCCACCTCGCCCGACGACGCCCGCCTGGTGCCCGGCTACGTCGCGTCGGACGATCCCGCGGTGGAGGAGCTCGCCCGCGAGGTCGGCCTGGGCCGCAGGACGGTGCTGAGCCGCGAGGGCCGCGACGCCGCCGTCCAGCGCTGGTACGACGGCGAGCACGGCCCGGGTACGGACATGGCCCGCTCCGCTCCCGCGCACTGCGGCACCTGCGGGTTCCTGCTGCCGCTCGCCGGGGCGCTGCGCGGGGCGTTCGGGGTCTGCGCCAACGCGTACGCGCCCGCGGACGGCGACGTGGTCGCGGTCGAGTTCGGCTGCGGCGCGCACTCGGACGTCGCCTACGAGCCGGTCTCGCCGGTCGCGGTCGCCGAGCTGGTCTACGACGACGGGGTCGAGCTGGAGCCGGCCGGCTCCCGGTGACGGCCGACTTCCGCGGCGATCCGTTCGGTACGGCTGCGCTGCGGGCCGGCGTGCTCGCCGCCTGGGCCGACTCGCCCACCCGGTTCCGGGAAGACGCGAACGCCGAGGAGGACCTGCGGCTCGGGGGATACGCGGACACGTGGTGCGTCGAGCTCGCGCAGAACGCCGCCGACGCCGCGCGGGCCGCGGGTGTCCCGGGCCGGCTCCGGATCGCCGTGGAAGACGGCGAGCTGCGTGTGGCGAACACCGGCGCGCCGCTGGACGCCGCGGGCGTCAGCGCGCTCGCCGCGTTGCGGGCCTCGGCGAAGCGGGACGACGCGGGGTCGGTCGGGCGGTTCGGGGTCGGCTTCGCCGCGGTGCTCGCGCTGTCCGACGCGCCCCGGGTCGTGACCGTGCACGGCGGCGTCGCGTTCTCGGCCGCGGCGACCGCGGACGCCGTCCGCGAGCTGCCCGGCCCGGCCGCCGAGCTGGCCCGCCGCGACGGTCAGCTGCCGGTGCTGCGGCTGGTGTGGCCGACGGGCGCGGACGAGCCGCCGCCGCCCGACGGCTACGCGACGGAGGTCCGCCTGCCGCTGCGCCCGGGCCTCGACCCGGACGCGCTGCTGGCCGCCGCGGCGGCCGCCGCCCCGGACCTGCTGCTCGCCCTGCCCGACCTCGTCGAGATCACGGTCGGCGAGCCTGCGCTTCGGAACCACAATGCCGCCGGGCGTCGCGGAACGGCAGTGGCGGTCGTCGAGCATCGGCGGGCCCGAACGGCGCCGCCCGGCGCTGGCTGCTGATCCGCGGGACCGCGGAGGGCGCGGCGGACACCGCCACCGAGCATCGCGCGCCGGCACGTCCGGTCGTTCTGCTGGGCCCTCCCGCTGGATCCCGACGGCCGTCCGGCCCCGCTCGGTCGACGACGTCCTGCACGCTCCCACCACCACCGCCGAGCGCCTCGGCCTGCCCGCCCGGCTGATCGCGGACGTCCCGCTCGACCCGGACCGCCGCCGCGTCCGCGCGGGCGACGCCACCGACGCCGTCCTGCAGCGCCGCCGCCGGTGCCTACCTCGACCTCGTGGCGGCCGTCGCACCCGACGCCCGGCTGGCGCTCGTGCCCGCGGCCGGGTTCCCGCGCTCCGAGCTCGACGCCCGCCTGCGGGAGCTGCTGCTCGACGTCCTGCGCGACGCGGCCTGGCTGCCCGGTGCGGCCGGCGCCGACGTGGCCCCGCGCACCGCGACCGTCCTCGACCTGCCCGCTCCCGAGCTGCCCGCCCTGCTCGCCGACGTCCTGCCCGGCCTGCTCGCGCCGATTGCCGCGCGACCCCTCCGTCAGGAAGGCGCCGGTCCGCGGCGACCCGCGCGCGCTGCTCGCCGAGCTGGACGTGCACCGGATGGGCCCCGCCGAGCTGGCCGACCGGCTCCTCGGCGTGCGGCGACCGGCCGACTGGTGGCGGGCGGTGTACGCGGCGCTCGAACCGGCCGTCGACACCGTGCCGGGGCTGCGCGACGAGCTGCGCGCCCTGCCCGTCCCGCTCGCCGACGGCCGCACGGTGCCCGGGCCCGCGGGCGTGCTCCTCCCGCTGGGCGCCGACGCCGGGGTGGGCGACCTCGCGCTGCCCGGCCTGCACGTCGTCGATCCCGACGCCGTGCACCCGCTGCTGCTCCGGCTGGGCGCCGCGCTCGCGGAGCCGGACGGGCTGCTCGACCACCGGGCGCTGCGCGACGCCGTCGACCGCTCGGTGGACGACGCCGACGCCGGGCTGGACCCGGTGCCGCTGGCCGAGGCGGTCCTCGGGCTGGTGGCCGAGCTGGGCCCCGGCGCCGCGGCGTCCCGCGAGTGGCTGGCGGCCCTCGCGCTCACCGACGTCGACGGCGAGCCGGCCCGCGCGGACGAGCTGATGCTGCCCGACGCCGCGCTGCGCCCGCTGCTGTCCGACGACGCCCCGCCCGCGGTGCTCGCCCCCGAGTGGCAGGAGCGGGCGTCGCGGCAGGTGCTGGTCGCGGTCGGCGTGCTCGACGGGTTCGCGGTCGTCGAGACCGACGCCGCGCACGCCGCGGACCTCGGCCTGGACGACGTCGACCGCTGGCTTTCCGAGACCGGCTCGGACAGCGGGATCGACACCGTGGTCGCCGTCCGCGACCTCGACCTGGTCCGCGACGACGCCTGGCCCGCCGCCCTCGCGCTGCTCGCCGGGCAGCCCGAGACCCGCGCCGCGGTGCTCGCGCCCGGCTCGTACACGGCGTGGTGGCTGGCCCGGCACGCCCGCCTGCACGGTCGGCGGCCGGGCTTCTGGCGCCTGCCGTCGGCGACCGGGCTGGGCGCGCTCTACGACCCGCTACCCGGGTCCACCGCCGACGACGCCGTGCTCGCCGCCGCCGGGGTGCGCGCCGCGCTCGCCGTCGCCGACCGCCGGGACGCCGCGGACCTGCTCGCCCGCCTCGCCGACCCCGACCGGCGCCCGGACGCCGCCCTGGTCGCCGACGCCCACGCCGCGCTCGCCGCCGCGGTCGTCGACGGCCGGGTCGATCCCGGGGACCTCGACCCGCCGGACCGGGTGCGCGCGCTGGACGGGTCCGTGGCCGACGTCGCCGACGCCGTGGTCCTCGACACCCCCGAGCTCGTCGCCGTCCTCCCGGCCGGCGAGGTGGTCGTCGGCGGTGACCCGAGGGCGCTCGCGGACCTGCTCGACCTGCCGACCGCCTCCGAGATCGTCGACGGCGAGGTCGCCGACGCCGGGCGGCCCGTGCCGTGGGGCGCGCTGCCCGAGGTCGTCGTGACCTGCCACGCGCTCGGCGTCCCCGTGCCCGACGGCGAGCTGTGGTGCCACGACGAGCTGTGGGTCGTGCTGCGCCGGCCGGCGCCGGGCCGGCACCGCGTGCCGACCTGGCGGGCCGCCGACGGGCGCCGCCACGCCGACGACCCCGTCCGCGCACTGCTCGCCGTGCTCGGCACCGGCTGAACGGGGGACGAGACCGGGGCCTGCCGACTGTCCGGACGATTCCTGCCACGTCCCCCGGTCTCGTCTGCCCGGAGTGGCTCGACGTGGTACCAAGAGTCGTGATTCCTGCACAGCCTCGCGACGGCGCCGGGCGCGTCCGGCGGGTGTGCCTGCTGTCGGTCCACACCTCGCCCCTGGAGCAGCCGGGCACGGGCGACGCGGGCGGGATGAACGTCTACGTCGTGCAGACCGCGCTGCGCATGGCCCGCCGCGGGATCGCGGTCGAGATCTTCACCCGGGCGACGTCGTCGGAGCATCCGCCGGTGGTGGAGCTGGCGCCGGGCGTGCTGGTGCGCCACGTCGTCGCCGGGCCCTTCGAGGGGCTGGGCAAGAACGACCTGCCCAGCCAGCTGTGCGCGTTCACCGCGGGCGTGCTGCGCGCGGAGGCCCGGCACGAACCCGGCTGGTACGACGTCGTGCACTCGCACTACTGGCTCTCCGGGCAGGTGGGCTGGCTGGCCCGCGACCGCTGGGGCGTCCCGCTCGTGCACACCGCGCACACCCTGGCCCGGGTCAAGAACGCCGCGCTGGCCGAGGGCGACCCGCCGGAACCGATGGTGCGGGTGATCGGCGAGGACCAGGTCGTCGCCGAGGCGGACCGCCTCGTGTGCAACACCCGGATCGAGGCCCGCGAGCTGGTCGACCTCTACCGCGCGGACCCGGCCCGGATCGTCACCATCCCGCCCGGCGTGGACCTCGCCCGCTTCCGCCCCGGTGACCGGGCCGCCGCGCGCCGCGCGCTGACGATCGCCCCGGACGCCGTCGTGCTCGCCTTCGCCGGACGGATCCAGCCGCTGAAGGCCCCGGACGTGCTGCTGCACGCCGCGGCCGCCCTGCTGCAGCGCGACCCCGCGCTGCGGTCGCGGCTGGTGGTGCTCGTGGCGGGCGGGCCGTCGGGCAGCGGGCTGGCCGAGCCGACCGGGCTGCAGCAGCTCGCCACCCGCCTGGGGCTGGACGACGTCGTGCGCTTCCTCCCGCCCCAGGCCGGCACCGGGCTCCCGACGATCTTCCGGGCCGCGGACGTCGTCGCGGTGCCGAGCCACAACGAGTCGTTCGGGCTGGTCGCGCTGGAGGCGCAGGCCTGCGGGACCCCGGTGGTGGCCGCGCGCGTGGGCGGGCTGCCGGTGGCGGTGGCGGACGGGCGGTCGGGGCTGCTCGTCGACGGGCACCGGGCGGAGCCGTGGGCGGACGCGTTGGCGGCGGTGGCGCTGGATCCGGCCCGGCGGGCGACGCTGGCGCGCGGGGCCGTGGCGCACGCGCAGCGGTTCTCCTGGGACCGGACGACGGACGCGCTGCTGGACACGTACGAGGGCGCGGCGGCGGAGTTCGCCCGGCGGCAGGAGGCCGGGCTGCGCGCGGCGGCGGGGATGCCGTGAGCACCGCGGAGGTCGTCGCCGCGGCGCTGGCGGCGGCGGGGGTCGACCACGAGGAACGGGGGCCCGGCCAGTTCCTGGTGACGCTGCCCGGGACGAGGCGTCTGCGGACGCACTGCTGGCTGGTGGTGCGCGAGCACACGCTGTTCGTGCAGGCGTTCGTGTGCCGGCGGCCGGACGAGGACCACGAGGTCGTCTACCGGTTCCTGCTGCAGCGCAACGCCCGGCTCTACGGCGTGCACTACATGCTCGACCGGGTCGGCGACATCCACCTCGTCGGCCGCGTGTCCCGCGCGGCGGTGACGGCCGACGAGATCGACCGGCTGCTCGGGCAGGTGCTCGAGGCGGCGGACGGCGACTTCAACACGCTGCTGGAGCTCGGCTTCGCCTCGTCGATCCGGCGGGAGTACGCGTGGCGGACCGACCGCGGCGAGTCGGTGGCGAACCTGGCGGCGTTCGAGCACCTGTTCCACTGAGTGCCGCGGCCGGGGCGCGGCGCGCGGGATTGAGCAAGTGGCTTTGCTGCAATCCGATTGGTGCAGGGCCACCTGCTGCAACCCCGGCGCACTCCGCGACCGGATCGTGACCTGCGCCGGCCAACGTGCCGCGGTGCCTGTCCCGTCCTTCCCCCGACCAACGGGACGAGGAGGGCGGCGTGCGCGGGATGCGACGGCGGTACGTGGTGACGGCGACGGTCGGGGTGGCGCTGCTCGGGGTGCTGGCTGCGGTGCTCGCGCTCATGGGGGACAGGAGCGGTACGTCGAGCTGCCGGCTCGCCGACGGTCGCGCCCGCCGGAGGTGGGCGTCGCGGAACCGGCTCCGAGCGGGGCTGCCGGGACGAGCGGCGACGACGCGCGCTCCGCCGCGGGCCCGGCGCCCGGCGCGCTCCCCGACCCGATCGGCCGGGACGTCGTCCGCACCGCCCAGCTCACCCTCCAGGTCCCCGACCCCACCGCCGCCGCCCGCGGGGTGCGCACCGCGGTCGCCACGGCGGGCGGGGTCGTCGCCGAGGAGCAGGTCGACGGCACCGGCGCGTGGCTGGTCGTCCGCGTTCCCGCCGCGGGCCTGGATCGCCTGGTCGACGACCTCGCCGCGACGGGTGTCGTGCTCGGCCGCTCGGGCCGGGCCGAGGACGCCACGGAGCAGGTCGTCGACCTCGACAGCCGGGTCGCCACCCAGCAGGCCAGCGTCACGCGGGTGCGGGCGCTGCTGGCCCAGGCGACGTCGATCGGCGACGTCGTGGCGGTGGAGTCGGAGCTGGCCCGCCGCGAGGCCGACCTCGACTCGCTGCAACGCCGCCTCGCCACCCTCAAGGACCGCGTCGCGCTCTCCACGCTGACCGTCGAGCTGCGCTCCGCGCCCGCCCCGGCTCCGGTGACCCCCGCGCCCGGCTTCGGCGCCGGGCTGGGTGCCGGGTGGGCCGGGCTGAAGGTGATCGGGTCGGGTCTGGCGACGGCGGCCGGCTTCCTGCTCCCGTTCCTGCCGCTGCTGGCGATCGCCGGGGGCGTGGTGTGGGTGGTGCGCCGTCGGCGCGCGAGGGTGAGGCGGGGCGGCCCGGGTCCGGAGGGGGGAGTCTGACCCCGGGCCACCCCGTTGTTCTCCGCCCGTCGGCCGCGGAATCGGGGGCGTCGCGCGGTCGGCCGGCTCGGCCGCGTGGGGATCGCGGCCACCTCGGCTGCGGGGGGCACCCCGCCTTTGCCGAGGCGGCCACGATGGCATGAACCAAGATCTGCGACAAGGCCTCTGGGCTGGGCCGATCGGGTGGCATGGGTAGTCGGGAGGCAACCTTTCCGACGTCCGTGTTCCCGCTGATCGACGCTCGTCCGCCGCTTTGCTCGCCCCACCGGCCTCGGTGCACACCCCGTCGCGCCCGTGCACACGGCGCACGGTGTGCACGGGCGCTCGCGGATGTGCACCGGCGCTGACAGGCATGCACGGCCGCGCCTCGGCGCCCGAGCCGTCGCACTGCGTCGCGGCGGTGGGCTCACCGCGCGGCGGCGCCGTCCGGCCGCGGCGGCCGTGGTCTCGTCCGCGGTCCGCTCCGGCCCCGCGCTGCGGCCCCGGCCGGCGGGTGCGGCGCTCCGGCCACTCCAGCACGAGCTCCTCGCCCGGCGCCAGCGCCGCCCACCGCCGCTCCGCCTCCTGCAGCGCCCGGCTCGCCGCGAGCACCGCGTTCTCGTCGACCGAGGCGCCCGGGAACGTCGACAGCGCCTCTCGCGCCGCGATGCGGACCCGCTCCGGGGACGTGACGCCCTCCCGGGCGATCCGTCCGGTCAGCCACACCATCAGCTCGGCCCGCCGCAGGTCGTCGCTGCGCTCGCGCATCGTGGCCGTCGACCGCTCGGCCGCGTGTGGCGGGCGGCGGCCGTCGAGGTGCTCCATGCTCGCGAAGACGACCCCGGCGGCCACGGCGCCCCAGAAGCCCCCGTGGTCGCCGGTCTCCCGCTCGACGATCAGGTGGCCGAGGTCGTGCGGCAGCGTCGAGGTCGCGGTGCCGTCGTACACGCGGTACCGGACGCCGTCGGACCGCTCCACGATGCTGTAGGACCGGGCCCCGTCCTCGAGGCGGGGAAACGTCACGCGCACCCCTCGACGGTAGGTCGCGGCCGCAACGGGTTTGCCTGCTCGGCGAACCCGGGAGGGCCGCCGTCGCGGGAGGCGACGGCGGCCGACGGGCGAGACGGACGCGCCACCCCCACGGCCGCGTCCCGCGCTCTGCCCAACAGAGCAGCGCCCCGCGTGCTCTGATACATGCCGTTGCTGCGACCGCACCCGGAGGTGCCCGTGACCGTCGTCCTCGCCATACGTTGCGCCGACGGGCTGGTGCTGGCCGCCGACTCCCAGATCACCGACGCCGACCGCGGCCTGAGCTACCCCGCGCGCAAGCTGCACCACCTCGGCGACCACGCCGCGTGGGGCGGCAGCGGCGCGCGGGCGGTGCTCACCGAGCTGGAGGGCATGTTCGACGCGAACCCGACGCCGATCGTCGAGGCCGTGGACGTCGGGCACGCGCTGCAGGACGCCGTGGTGCCCGTGCTGCGCCGGCACTACGCCAGCTTCATCCCGGAGATCCCGGGCAAGCCGGCGGGCGGGGCGACACCGGCCACGTACGTGCTCGCGGCGGGTTACTCGGGCGACGAGCCGTTCATCGCCGACATCGACCCGCACGGGCTGATCGGCCGCTACGAGGTCGTGGGTTTCCACGCCGTGGGCAGCGGCGCGGCGATGGCCCAGCAGGCGGGGGCGCTGCTCGCGCAGTACCGCATGACCGAGCGCAGCGTGGATCACGGCGTGCTGGCCGCGATGCGGACGCTCGACGCGCTGGACCGCACCTCGCCGAGCATCGGCGGCCCGATGAACATCTGCCGGATGACCCCCGACGGCGCCCACCATCTCGACGAGAAGGAGATCGACGAGGCGCGGGAGCGGGTGCGCCGGTGGGTGGACCTGGAGCAGCGGGCGCTGGACGAGCTCTTCCAGTAGGGCAGACTGGGTGCGTGAGCACCCGATGACCGCACGTGTCGAGCCGGTCGGTGCTCATGAGCTGGACCGGCGCGGCGCCACCCCGCTCTGGGTGCAGCTGCTCGCGGACCTGCGCCGGCGGCTGGGTGCGGGGGAGTTCAGCGCCGCGTTCCCCGGCGAGCTGGCGCTCGTCGCCGAGTACCGGGTCAGCCGGCACACCGTGCGGGAGGCGCTGCGCCGCCTGCGCGAGGAGGGGCTCGTCGTCGCCGAGCGCGGCCGGCCGCCGCGTCTGGCGTCCCCGACGGAGATCGCGCAGCCGCTGGGCACCCCGTACAGCCTGTTCCAGTCGGTCGAGGCGACCGGGCGGGTGCAGCGCAACGTGGTGCGCACGCTGGACGTCCGGGCGGACGGGGTGGTGGCCGCGCGGCTGGGCCTGGAGGAGTCGACGCCGCTGGTGCACCTGGAGCGGCTGCGCTTCTCGGACGAGGAGCCCCTGGCCATCGACCGGGTGTGGATGCCCGAGCGGCTGGCCGCCCCGCTGCTCGACGCCGACTTCGCCCGCACCGCTCTCTACGACGAGTACGCGGCCCGATGCGGGATCCGGGTGACCGGCGGCCACGAGCACCTGCGCGCCGTGGTGCCCGACGAGGCGGAGCGCGAGCTGCTCGGCACGGGGCCGGAGGTGGCGGCGTTCGCGATCGACCGGCTCGGGCTCGCGGGCGCGCAGGCCGTGGAGTGGCGCCACACCCTGGTGCGCGGCGACCGGTTCAGTGTGACGGCACGGTTCTCGCCCGCGGAGGGCTACCGGATGGGCGAGGCCAGCGCCGGTGACGGGGTAGAGCCGCGGCGGTCAGGGCAGGCGGAAGTAGACCCGGACCGTGGTGCCGGTCGACTCGCGGTGGATGCGGACGAGGTCCGCGAGCTGGTGGACGACGAACAGCCCGTGGCCGACGTGCGGGGGCTCGGGCGCGCGCCGCCCGACCAGCTGGTCCGTGATCCGGCCGCCGTCCTGGACCTGCAGGACGAGATGGTCGTCCGCCGTCCAGACCTCGAGCACGCCGCGGCCGTTCGGCGAGTGCGTGAGGGTGTTGACCGCCAGTTCCTGCGCGACGAGCCGGACGTCGGTGAGCCGGTCGTCGTCCATTCCGTGCATCCGGCCGGCGTCGTGCACGAGCACCCGGGCGGACCGTGCACCGGTGTCCGGCCCGATGACGACGAACTCGGCGTCGCTCGGAGCCTGGCTCAGCGGGACGTCGAACGACGCGGCGACCGCGCCGGGGTCGGTGTAGGTGGGGCTCATCCAGCGCTCGGACGGGGAGGCCAGCGTCGGGTGGGTGCGCGTCGCGTCCGTGAGGACGGACGTCGGCAGCTTCGTGGTGTCGTACGGGCACTGGATGTAGGCGGGCGACTCACCGAGCGCGACGTTGATCAGCGCCTCGTGCTCGGCGCAGGCGGGGTACTCCTCGTCCGTCCGCTCCGCCCAGATCGGCTCGCCGACGATGCGTACCCGGCGGTCCGCGTGCTCACGGACGAACGCGCTGAGCACGGTGCCGATGATCCGGCCGGGGTTGCGGCCCGCCACGGTCATGTCGCGCAGCCGGACGCGCGGCATCTCGTCGGGCGTCAGCGCCGCGCGCAGGAGATCGAGGTTCCAGCCGGGTACCGCCACGAGCACGGGCTCGTCGCGCCGCAGCCCCTCGCGCACGAAGCCCAGGACGCCGGCGACGTACTCGTCGTCGTTCGCGTAGAACAGCGCGTCGTGCTCCAAGGTGCCCAGAGCGCCGGCCTTCTCCGCCGTCGCCGTCACGGCACCGTGTCCCCTGTCATCCTTCGGACCTCCTGCGGCACGGGCCGCGCACTAGCGGATGTCCAGGCCCGATCCGCAGACCATCGCAACAACGAGTCTAACCATCCGCCTGACGGAAGGATGCCCGCTCTCGGCAAACGGTATGCGAGCCGCGACGGAGGGTTACGACGGCACCGGTATCGAGACGCCGATACCCCCGAGCGTGTCGGCGCCGTAGCGGGCGATCTCCGCGTCCAGGTCGAGCGGCGACGTCCGCATGGTCAGGTCCGGGGTGAGCAGCTCCGCCGGGACCAGCCAGCTCACCTCGAACTCCAGGCCGTCGGGGTCGCGAGCGTAGAGGGCCTTGGTGGTGCCGTGGTCCGAGGCGCCGACCAGGGCGCCGCGCTCGGCCAGGACGGTGGCGACCCGGTGCAGCTCGGCGAGGGTGTCGACCTCCCAGGCGAGGTGGTAGAGCCCGACGGTGCTGCGCCCGGCCGTCGAGGCGCCTGCCCGGCTGCCGACGGCGAACAGGCCGAGGTCGTGGTCGTTGGTCGAGCCCTCGGCCTGCAGGAAGGCCGCGCCGGGGAGCGCGACCTTGACCCGGAAGCCGAGCGCCTCGGTGTAGAAGGCCACGCTCGCGTCGACGTCGCGGACGTAGAGCACGGCGTGGTTGAGGCGCTGGATGGGCACGGGATCCTCCGGTGGTCGTCGTTCGGCGTCCAGTGTGCCACGAAAAACATGAAGCTTCAACTACTCTGATCTGACTGCGGGATGGCAGGTGAACGTGCCGTGAACGGAGGTCGAAAAGTCCCCCGTGTGGTGGTCGCCGAGGTCATGATGGTCGGGTTCGGTCGGGGCGCACGCCTACCATGCGGCCGTGAGCCTGCTGGCGTCGTTCTTCCTGGCTGCGGTGGCGCTGCTGGCCGGGCTCGGCGGTGGCGTCGCCCTGAGGCGCCGGCCCGCGCCGGTGCAGGAGGAGCGCGGCGCTCCGGCCGACGAACCCGGCCCGTCCCTGGCCGACCTCCTGCTGCGCGTGTTCCGCTCCTCCGAGGCCGGGCTCGCCGTCCTGACCGGATCGGGCGAGGTGGTCCTGCACAACCCGCGCGCCGTCGACCTCGGGCTGGTCCGCGGCGGCCTGGCCGACCCGCGCGCCCGGACGGCGTGCCGGCAGGTTGCGCCGGCACCTCGAACGGGTTGCTGATGGAGATCGACCTGTCGCCGCTGGAGCACCGCGGCCGGGAGCCCGCCGCCGTGCTCGGCCAGGTCCGCGGGCTCGGCGACGGGTTCACGGTCGTCGAGGCCACCGACAGCTCGGACGCCGTGCGCCTGGAGGCGACCCGGCGGGACTTCGTCGCGAACGTCAGCCACGAGCTGAAGACGCCCGTCGGCGCGGTGGGGCTGCTGGCCGAGGCCGTGCTCGACGCCGCGGACGACCCCGTCGAGGTGCGCCGCTTCGCCGGGCGGATCCTCAAGGAGTCGACGCGGCTGGGCGCGCTCGTCACCGAGCTGATCGCGCTGTCGCGGTTGACGGGTGCGGAACGGCTGCCCGAGCTCTCCGCCGTCGACGTGGACGAGCTGGTGAACGAGTCGCTCGCCCGCTGCCGCCTGTCCGCGGAGTCGGCCGGCATCGAGATCAGCGTGGACCGCCCGTCGGGGCTCGCGGTCGACGGCGACCGCACGCTGCTGATCACCGCCCTGAGCAACCTGCTGGAGAACGCCATCGCGTACTCGCCGCCGGAGGCGTCGGTCTCGGTCTCGCGCCGGCGCGTCGGCGACACCGTCGAGATCGCCGTGACGGACCGCGGCATCGGGATCGCACCCCAGCACCAGACGCGCGTGTTCGAGCGGTTCTTCCGCGTCGACCCGGCCCGCTCCCGGGCGACCGGCGGCACCGGGCTGGGGCTCGCCATCGTCAAGCACGTGCTGGCCAACCACGGCGGCCACGTGCGGCTGTGGAGCAGCCCGGGCACCGGCTCGACCTTCACCATGTGCCTGCCCGCGCGCACCGCCGACCACGCGGCTGCGGCCGCGACCACCATCGATCCCGGAGGACGTGCATGACAAGGGTGCTCATCGTCGAGGACGAGGAGTCGTTCGCCGAGCCGCTGGAGTTCCTGCTCCGCAAGGAGGGCTTCAGCACCGCGATCGCGGCCACCGGGCAGGGCGCCCTCGAGGAGTTCGACCGCAACGGCGCCGACATCGTGCTGCTCGACCTCATGCTGCCGGGGATGAGCGGCACGGACGTCTGCAAGGCGCTGCGTGTCCGCTCCGCCGTGCCGGTGATCATGGTGACGGCCCGGGACAGCGAGATCGACAAGGTGGTCGGCCTCGAGCTGGGCGCCGACGACTACGTCACGAAGCCCTACTCGGCCCGCGAGCTGATCGCCCGGATCCGGGCCGTCCTGCGCCGCGGCGGCGAGGCGACGGACGGCGACGCGACGCCGGGCGTGCTCACGGCCGGTCCGGTGCGGATGGACGTCGAGCGGCACGTCGTCAGCGTCGACGGCGCGGAGGTGGCGCTGCCGCTCAAGGAGTTCGACCTGCTGGAGTACCTGCTGCGCAACGTCGGGCGGGTGCTCACCCGGGGCCAGCTGATCGACCGGGTGTGGGGCGCGGACTACGTGGGCGACACGAAGACGCTCGACGTGCACGTCAAGCGGCTGCGCTCGAAGGTGGAGGCGGACCCGTCGGTGCCGCGGCACCTGGTCACCGTGCGCGGGTTGGGGTACAAGTTCGAGGCCTGACGGCGCCCGGTGGGCGACTGAGTAGCGGACAGTAGTCGAATTTCTACCCGTGCGTGACGGCCCGTGTCACGAACTCGTCACGCCCGGGCAGTAGCCTCCCCGTGTGCACCCGACCGTGTCATCCCGCGGAGCCCTGCGCGTCACCCCCGCGAGGGCGCGCGTCGGCGTCCGACGCTCGGGCACGCACCACCGACCGCTCGGCGCACCGCGCGCGGCAGGGGCCTGGAACGCTGACGACCGACGAGGCACGGTGTAGCCGATGAGTCCGGAGATCGACTACACGCGGCAGCGCACCGTCGCCGAGCTGCTCGCCGAGCACGGCGAAGGCGGCCCGGGCGGGCGTCGTCGCAGGCGGCGCGGTGAGGGCCCGGACGGGCCGGTCCCGCCACCGCCGCCGGTCGGTCGCCGCGGGCCGGACGGGCGCCCGTACCCGCCCGACACCGGGCCGGGCCGCCCCCCGCGCCAGGGCCACGACGCGGCGCCGCCCGGGTACCGCGGCGGCCCGCCCCCCCGTCCCGCGCCCGGCGGCCCTCCCGTGACCGGGCGCCGTGACCGGCCGACCGAGATGATCGGGGACCGGCAGCGTCCGCCGGGATCCGCCGGCTACCCCGAGGGCCCGTACGGTCCCGGCCCGACCCGCGGGGCGGTGCCGAACGTCCCGAACAACGGCGGGGCGAACGGCTTGGCGAACGGTGCCGAGCGCACGACGGCGTCCGGCCCGGTGCGGGCCGTGTCGGCCGCTGTCCGGGAGGGCCGGCCGACGGCATCGGGACCGCTGCGGGCGGTCCCGCCCACCGGCGGCGCCGGCACACGGGACGGCGCGTCGCGGCCGAACGGGCGTCCGGGCCCGGCCCGGAACGCGCCACCGGCGCCGGCGTCCGGTCCGCGCGACGTCGCGCCGCCCCCGACCGGAGGCCGGGCCGGAGTCTCGGGGCCGCTGCGCGCGGTGCCGTCGTCCGCCCCGGGTCCCTGGGAGTCCTACCGCAGTACCCCGGCGGGCACCCCGAACCGTGCGCGGCCGGTGCCGAGCGCCGCCCCCGCGACGGCCGCGCCGGGCCGCGAGCAGCCCGCCGCGCTGCGCGAGCCCGTCGGGCGCCCGTACCTGCCCGCCGCGGTCCCGCCGCCGCGTCGCACCGGCCGGCCCAGAGCCCCGGGCGCACTTCCGGGCCGCAGGGCCGTCGTCCGGTGCCCGACCCCGGTCCGGACACCGGGGCGTACGACCCGTTCGAGCTCGACGACGACGGCGAGGACGGGCCGGAGACCGTCGTCGGCCGGCCACGCCCGCCGCGCCGCGCCGCGTTCCCGAGCCTGCTCGAGGGGCCCGCGACCGACCTCGACCTCGGCGGGGGACGCCGCACGGACGGCCCGGTCACGCGCGTCGATGCGGCCGGCCGCCGGCGCGACGAGGACGCCGCGACCCGGTTCGACGTCCCGGGGCTCCGGCAGGGTGCCGGGACGACGGACTTCGGCATGTCCGGCAGGCCGGGCCGGAGCGACGGTCCGGCCACCGATTTCGATGTCACCGCGTTCGACGTCCCCGTCCGGCCCGGCCCCCGGGTCCCGGCCGAGCCCGCGGCCGGTCCGCCGCCTGCGCCCGTCCGGCCCGCGTTCGGCACCGGCCCGCGACGGGCCGGAGCTGCTCCTGTGCCCGCCGCGGCGCCGGCGCCCCGGGTGCGCCCGTTCGCGAGGAAGGTCGTCGACGAACCCACCGAGCTGACCGACCGCAGCCTCGACGAACTCGACGGCTTCGACGACGTCCACGACGCCGACGGCTTCGGCGGGTTCGGCGGTGACGTCGACGACCGGGTGGACGTCGACGACCGGATGGACGTCGCCGCGCCGCGCCTGCCCGCGCCGCCTGCCCGCGGCCGCCGCCCGGGCAGCACGGGCGACGAGGACGACGACCCGCACGGCGCCGACGACTTCGCCGGCGAGCGGTTCGACGACGAGCTCGACCCGGACGAGCGCGAGCACGACGTCGACGACCTCGACGACGACCGGGAGCGACGACGAGCACGACGAGTTCGACGAGCACGAGGAGCGGACCGTCCGGCCGGCCCAGGCCTGGGCGGGGGTCGTCGCGCAGTGGCTGGCCGGCGCGGTCGCGGGTGCGGTGCTGTGGGTGCTGTTCCGCTACCTCTGGCGCGGGCTGCCCGTCGTGGCGCTCGCCGCCGCCGTGCTCGTCACCGCCGGGCTCGTCCTGCTGGTACGGCAGCTGCTGCACCAGGCGGACCGGCGCACCACCGGGTTCGCCGTCCTGGTCGGGCTGCTGCTCACGGCGTCGCCTGCGGTGCTGGTACTACTGGGGAGATGAGTCCGCCCGTCGCGCTCTCCACCGCCTCGGTGTTCCCGGAGACGGTGCATGCCGGGTTCGCGCTGGCCCGCGAGCTGGGCTACGACGGCGTCGAGCTGATGGTGTGGTCCGAGCGGCTGAGCCAGGACGTGGCGGCGGTCGGCCGGCTCGCCGAGGCGTCCGGTGTCCCGGTGCTGGCGGTGCACGCGCCGTGCCTCGCGGTCACGCAGCGGGTGTGGACCGCGGACCCCGTCGAGCGCCTGCGGCGCGCGGTCGGCGCGGCCCGCGAGCTCGGTGCGCGCACGGTCGTCATCCACCCGCCGTTCCGCTGGCAGCGGCGCTACGCGGCGGTGTTCGACGACGAGGTGCGCCGGGCCGAGGAGCACGCCGGCATCGCGGTGGCCGTGGAGAACATGTTCCCGATCGCCCGCGGCGGCGTGCGGGCAGTGCCCTACAGCCCGGGCTTCGACCCCACCGACGTCGGCTACCGGAGCTACACGCTGGACCTGTCCCACACCGCGGCCGCCGGGACGGACGCGCTGGGCATGATGGAGCGGATGGGTGGCGGGCTCGCGCACGTCCACCTCGCCGACGGCAGCGGCGCCCCGCGCGACGAGCACCTCGTGCCCGGGCGCGGGACCCAGCCGTGCGCGCAGGTCTGCGAGCTGCTCGCGGCGTCGGGGTTCGCCGGCGCGGTCGTCCTCGAGATCAACACGCGGCGCGCCCGCAGCCGGGGCGACCGGGCGGCGCTCCTGGCCGAGGCGCTGCTGTTCGCGCGCCTGCACCTGCGCGCCCCGGCGCAGCCCACGCCGATCCTCGGCTGAGCGCTCGCCCCACGGAGCGCCCGGCCCGGGGTGGTGGGTGCCGCGGCGCGGGCTACGGTGCGAACCATGACGCGGATCGCGGTGCTCGGGGCGGGCAAGATCGGAGAGGCGCTGCTGGCGGGGCTGCTCGCCGCGGGTCAGCCGGCGGGCGAGCTGTGCTTCACCGAGCGCCATCCGGAACGGGCCCGCGAGCTCACGGCGCGTCACGGCGTCGCCGCCGTCGACGTCGCGGAGGCGGCCGCGCGCGCCGAGGTGCTGGTGGTGGCCGTCAAGCCGCAGGACATCGACCCGCTCCTCGCCGAGCTGGCGACCGCGGTGACGCCGGGCACGCTCGTGGTCTCGCTGTGCGCGGGCCTGCCGACGTCGCTCTACGAGCAGGTGCTGCCCGCCGGGACGCCGGTGGTGCGGGTCATGCCGAACACGCCGATGCTGGTCGGCGAGGCGATGAGCGCCGTCTCGGGCGGCCGCCACGCGACCGACGAGCACCTCGCCGCCGTGGAGAAGATGCTCGGCTCGGTCGGGCGGGTCGTGCGGCTGCCGGAGAGCCAGCAGGACGCGGTGACGGCGCTGTCGGGCTCCGGGCCTGCGTACTTCTTCTACCTGGTCGAGGCCATGATCGACGCGGGGATCCTGCTCGGTCTGCCGCGCGCGGTGGCGGCCGAGCTGATCGTCCAGTCGGCCTACGGCGCGGCGGTGATGATGCGCGAGTCCGGCGACCACCCCGTGATCCTGCGGGAGGCCGTCACCTCGCCCGCCGGGACGACGATCGCCGCGGTGCGCGAGCTGGAACGTCACGGGGTGCGTGCGGCGCTGCTGGCGGCGATCGAGGCGGCGCGCGACCGGTCGGTGGAGCTGGGCGCGCGCTGACGCACCGACCCGCGAGCGTGCGTCGTCGCACACCGTCGGTGAACGGCGCACCTGCTGCAGCACGTGCGCGGGCCCCCGACGGGGTGCGTCGGCACCCGGTTAGGCTCCGCCTCCGACACCGTGCTCGCCTGGCGAGGGGCCGCGCCTGCCGGTGCGACCAGGAAGCGGTGATCCGATGCGATCGGAACGGTCCGACATGACCGACCTTCCCCAGGTGCAGTTCCTGACGGTGGCCGAGGTCGCCGCCCGGATGCGGGTGTCGAAGATGACGGTCTACCGGCTGGTGCACGCCGGCGAGCTGCCGGCGGCGCGGGTGGGCCGGTCGTTCCGCGTGCCGCGCCGCGCCGTCGAGAGCCACCTGCGCGACGCCTGGTCCGACGCGGGCTGACCGTCCGGGTCCCGGCGCTGGCATCCGGGGCGGTGCGGGTGCGAGAACCGTCGGTCGGCGCCGGTAGAGTGGGCAACCAGTCGACGTCCGGTCGGTGTACGTCCTCACGACGGTGTCCGGGCCGGCGGCTCCACCCGTCCAGCAGGAAGGAACCGACGTATGGGTTCGGTCATCAAGAAGCGTCGCAAGCGGATGTCGAAGAAGAAGCACCGCAAGCTCCTCCGCAAGACCCGCGTGCAGCGTCGCAAGCTCGGCAAGTGAGCGGGCGCACACTTCAGCAGATCGCCGGCGCACTGTCGACCGGGCGCGGCCCGCTGTGCCGGACGGCCCGGTCCGTAGCGCGTCGCTCGGGTCGTAGGGTTCGGCCCGTGGCCCCCTCGGTCGTCCTCGTCACGGGTGTCAGCCGCTTCCTCGGCGGGCACCTCGCCGCGCGGCTCGCCGCGGACCCGTCGATCGAGCGGGTGCTCGGCGTCGACACCGTCCCTCCGGGACCGGACCTGTGCAGCCGCATGGGCCGCGCGGAGTTCATCCGGGCGGACATCCGCAACCCCCTGATCGCCAAGGTGATCGCGCGCGCGGACGTGGACACGGTGGTGCACGCCGCCCTCTCACCCGACCCTTCGGGGAGGTGGGGGTCGGCGGCGCGGGAGATGAGCGTCCTCGGCACCATGCAGCTGCTCGCCGCCTGCCAGAAGGCGCCGACGGTGCGGCGGGTCGTGCTCGAGTCGACCACCGCGGTGTACGGCGCGAGTCCGCTGGACCCGGCGCTGTTCGACGAGACGATGACGCCGAACGACCTTCCGACCGCCGGGTACGCCCGCGACGCCACCGAGATCGAGGGCTACCTGCGCGGCTTCGCCCGGCGGCGGGCGGACGTCTCCACCACGGTGCTGCGCTTCGCCAGCCTGGTCGGCCCGCGGATCGACACGGTGGTCACGCGCTACTTCGCGCTGCCGGTGGTCCCCACCGTCCTGGGCTATGACGCCCGCCTGCAGCTGCTGCACGAGGAAGACGCCCTCGCCGTCCTCGAACGCGCGGTGGCGCACGACGCGCCGGGTGTGGTCAACGTGGCCGCGGACGGCGTGCTCCTGCTCTCGCAGGCCATCCGCCGGGCCGGACGGGTGCCGCTGCCGGTGCCGCCGCCCGCCGTCGGGCTGGTCGGGCGGGCGCTCGCCACGGCCCGGGTCGCGTCGTTCTCCCCGGAGCAGCTGCGCCTGCTCGACTTCGGCCGGGTCGTCGACACCACCCGCCTGCGCACCGCGTTCGGCTTCACGCCGCGCTGGACCACCGTCCAGGCCTTCGACGACTTCGTGCGCGGCCGCGCGTTCCACCCGCTGGCCGGGCGCGAGCGGGTGGAGGAGGCGGAGCGGCTGGTCGACCGCGGGGTGCACGCGGCCGCCCGGCTGGTCGCCGGGCTCGGGAGGCGGGCATGACCGCCGACGGCCCGGACGACCCCCGCGCCCCCGACCTCGACGGCGCGCAGGTCATCCCCCTCCACGCCGGCGACGCCGCGCCGGCTCCGGCCCGCCCGGCGCGCAGCCGCCGCCGTGCCGAACCCCGCCGGGCGACCCGCCGGCCCGGTCCCGCGCCGGTCACCCCGGACGCGGCCGGCGTCGCGCCCGCGGTACCGGACGCCACGCCGAAGCGGGCGCGAGCCGGCACCCCGTCCGCCGGCGCCGCCCGCACGTCGGACGCGACCGCCGTCACGCCTCCGAGGCCGAGCGCCGGGCCGAAACGGACAGGAGCCGGCAGGCAGGCCGGCCCCGCCCCGGCGGACGGCCCCGACGTCGTCGACCGGAGAAGGCCCGTCGACCGGAGAGGCCCGTCGACCCTGCCCGACCCCGGCGAGCTCCCGCCCGGGTGGGAGGCCGCCCTGGCGGACGCGCTCGCGTTCCTGCGCCGCCGGCTCACCGGCGACTACGCCGTGGACGAGTTCGGCTTCGACGCCGACCTGACCGACAACGTCGTCCTCCCGCTGCTGCGGCCGCTGTACCGGACGTGGTTCCGGGTCGAGACCACCGGCCTGCACCACGTGCCGGACGAGGGCGGCGCGCTGGTCGTCGCGAACCACTCCGGCACCGTCCCGCTCGACGCGCTGATGACCTCGGTCGCGCTGCACGACGATCACCCGGCGCACCGGCACCTGCGCATGCTCGGCGCGGACCTGATGTTCCGGCTGCCGGTCGTCGGCCAGCTCAGCCGCAAGCACGGCAGCACGCTGGCCTGCACCGCGGACGCCGAGCGCCTGCTGACGGCCGGTGAGCTGGTCGGCGTGTGGCCGGAGGGCTTCAAGGGGATCGGCAAGCCGTTCGCGGACCGGTACAAGCTGCAGCGGTTCGGCCGCGGCGGGTTCGTGTCCGCCGCGCTGCGCACCGGCAAGCCGATCATCCCGTGCTCGATCGTCGGTGCCGAGGAGACCTACCCGAAGATCGCGGACGTCCCGGCGCTGGCCCGGCTGCTGAACCTCCCGTACTTCCCGGTGACGCCGACGTTCCCGCTGCTCGGCCCGCTCGGCGCCGTTCCGCTGCCGTCGAAGTGGCTCATCGAGTTCGGCGAGCCGCTCTCCACCGCGGAGCTGGGCCCGGACGCGGCGGACGACCCGATGCTCGTGTTCAACCTCGCGGACCAGGTGCGCGAGACGATCCAGCTCACCCTCTACCGCCTGCTCGGCCGACGCCGCAACGCCTTCCAGGGATAGGGCCGTCCAGCAGGCGGCGCGCGCGGGCGCGCTACCGCCAGCGGCGCAGGCCCGCGGCCACCGCTCCCGCCACCGCGCCCGCCCCGAGCAGCGCGGGCACCGCGATGCGCGTGGCGCGCCGGCCCGTGCGGAAGTCGCGGATCGGCCAGCCGCGGGCGCGGGCGATGTCGCGCAGGTCGCGGTCCGGGTTGACCGCCACGGCCGTCCCGACCGCGGACAGCATCGGCACGTCGTTCACCGAGTCCGAGTAGGCCGTGCAGCGGCGCAGGTTCAGGCCCTCGGTGACGGCCAGCGCGCGCACCGCGTGCGCCTTCGCCGGGCCGTGCAGGACCTCGCCGACCAGCCGGCCGGTGTAGTGCCCGTCGACGCTCTCGGCCACCGTGCCGAGCGCGCCGGTCAGCCCCAGCCGCCGCGCGATGATCAGCGCCAGCTCCACGGGCGTGGCCGTGACCAGCCAGACCCGCTGCCCGGCGTCGAGGTGCATCTGGGCCAGCGCGCGCGTGCCCGCCCAGATCCGGTCCGCCATCAGCTCGTCGTAGATCTCCTCGCCGAGCTCGACGATGTCGGCGACCGGACGCCCCGCGACGAACGACAGCGCGGTGTCGCGCCCGGTGGTGTGGCCGTAGCTGAGCTCGCGGCCCCCGATCCGGAACTTCAGCTGCTGCCAGACGAAGCCGAGCATGTCCGAGGTCGTGAAGAACTTCCGCGCCGCCAGGCCGCGGGCGAAGTGGAAGATCGACGCGCCGACCATCATCGTGTTGTCGACGTCGAAGAACGCGGCCGCCGTCAGGTCCGTCGGCGGGGAGAGGGGAACCACGCTCCGTTCGGCCGCCACGGCAGCGGCCGCGGCCGCCTCACCGGCCCGGACGGCCGGGTCGAGGGCCGTCACGGCGTCGAGCACGCTCGACGACTCCGCGATGCCTGCGACCTCGGGACGACCCCGCTCTCCTTCTCCCACCAGTGCCTCCGCCTCGACCGCGAACGTGGCGTCAGCCTAACGTCGCCGCCCGGCGCGGTCGGGTGCCGCTCCGCCTGCGGACGACGGCGGGACCTGCCCGGACAGGCCGGAGCGGGCCGCCGCGGTGGTGTCGCGGCGGCCCGCCTTCCGGTGTCCACAGGTGGAGTACCAGCCGTGCCGGGCCGGTCGTCAGCCCAGCTTCACCCCGGGCAGGCCGGGGGCGAGCGAGGGCACCTTCACCGGCAGCGGCAGCACCGGCACCGACACCTCACCGCCGGAACCCGCCGGCGTCACCGCCGCCGGACCCGCCGGACCCGCCCGAGCCGCCCGAGCCGTCGCGGCGCCGGTCGTCGGTCGAGTCGTCGTCGGAGTCGTCGGACGAGGAGGACTGCTCGTCGTCCGCCGACGGTGTGTCGTCGTCCGCCGTGTCGTCGGCCGGCCCGGCGCCGCCGCGCGTGGTCGTCCGGTTCTCCGTCGGGCCCGGGACCGTGGCGTCGGGCACGAGCGTCTGCCCGGTCTCCGTGTCGCCCTCCGTCGGCTCGCCGTCGCGCACCGTCGGGCACTGTCCGGCGGCCGGGTCGCACGCCGCCTTCTGCAGCGCGTCCGTCTCGCCGAGCAACCGGTTGAGCAGCGCGAGCGACTCGTCGGCCTTGTCCTGGGCACGGGATCGTCGACCGCATGCCCGACAGCCGCGCGGACTGCTCGGTGGCCCACTGCCGGACGTCGTCGACCTGCGCGGCGTCGGGTGCGGGCCCGGAGAGCAGCAGGCGCGAACCCTCGTTCGCGTTGCTGTCGAACTCCTGCATCGTCGAGCGCACGAGCTGCTGCTCGGTCGGGTCCGCCGGGGCGTCGCTCGCCCGCTCGGTCTGGTCTCGGGTCACCAGGCCCTCGACCTCGTCGAGCCGGCGCTGGGCCTGCTCCAGGTGGCGCCGGGCCTTGGCCTGCTCGCCGAAGGTCAGCGCGTAGCCGGTCGACTCCGCGACCCGCTTGACCCCGTACATCGGGTCGCCGGGCAGCGCGTCCCGGCTGGCGAACGTCCCCGTACCGGCCAGGGCGACCAGCGCCGCGGCGGCGGCCGCACCCAGCAGCGCGGCCCGGCGGTGGCCGCCACGCTCGGGCCGGGTCCGGCGCAGGCGCCGGACGGTCGGCCCGAGGTCCGTCTCGACCTCGGGTTCGTCGCGCCGGCGCCTCGGGGAACGCGTGCCGCCCACCTGCGCGGGCGCGCAGCGGGGTCGGCTCGGCGTGGCGCCCCTGCGGCCGGTCCGCGAGGGCGACCGACGTGGTCACCGCGATCGGGCCCGTGTCGTCGGCGTGTCCGGCGCCGTGCTCCTCGGCGAACGCGGCCATGAGCCGCTGCTTCGCCCGTGCCTTGGCGGCGGGTGCCGGCGCGAGGGCCGGCCCGGCGGAGCGCAGCAGTGCTGCGATCTCCAGCTCGCGGGCGAGGCCGTCACTTCCGTCGTCGCCGACGGACGGCGTCCCGCTCTCCATCGCGGCGGCGAACCGCTCTTCCTCGCCCCATCCCGCGGGCATGTTGGCCGTCCTCACTGCATCCCTGTGCATCGTGTGGTCGCTGCGCGTCCCCGACGTTCACCCACCCAACGACCCGGGCGGGCCCGGGTTACGGGGCAAGGACCGTTCACCGCATCGAGTCGCGCATTCGCCGCTCCTGTAGCGCGCGGGTCTTCCGGAACGATAGAGATCGGCACTCGCGTCATCGCAGTCATCGCAACCCCTCCGGGAGCAGCTGGGCGAGCCTACGGACCGCGCGGTGCTGCAATGCCTTCACCGCCCCTTCGTTGCGGTCCATGATCTTCGCCGTCTCCGCGACGGACAGGCCCTGCAGGAACCGCAGGGAGATGCACTCCTGCTGGTCCGCGTTGAGCTTGCGGACGCACCGCAGCAGCTCCTCGTTCGTCGCCATGTCGAGCACCTGCTGCTCGGGGCCGTGGGTGCTCGGCGAGAGCTCGACGATGTCCGACGTCGTCGACTCCAGGCGGTACCGGCTGGACTTGACGTGGTCGAAGATCAGGTTGCGGGCGATGGTGACGAACCACGCACCGATGTCGCGCCCCTGGTAGGTGACCGACGTGATGCGGCGCAGGGCCCGCAGGAACGTCTCCTGGGTGACGTCCTCGGCCAGCGTCCGGTCGTTCATCCGGAACAGGACGTAGCGGAACACGACGTCGTAGTAGCGGTCGAACAGGTCGCTGAACGCGTTCATGTCGCCGGCCTGGGCGGCGCGGACCAGCACCCACGGGCCGCTGTCCTCCGGGGACGGCGGGGTCCGCGGGCGCCGGACGCGGGTCCGGCGGCGGCGGTGGGCGTCACCGCGCGGTGCTCGCCGTTCGGGCCCGGCACCCGTTGGCGCGGCGGACCGGCCAGTCGCAGCGGCGTCGGTGAGCCGGGCGGGGACCTTCTCGCGCCCACGGGGTCGAGGGCGCCGGTCGCCGCCGGATCCGCGGCCGGGTGCACCGGTCGGGTCACCGGGGCGGCCGGCACGGCGGTGCGTGGGTGCGGCACCCGGAACCGGCCGCGGGCGGCCGGTGGGCGGGACCGGGGCCGGCCGGTCCACGCCGGTGGAAGCGGAATCGCTGCGGAGCAGTCGGGAAACGCGCATCGGGCGGGTCATGTCTCCCGGTCGACCTCGGGAGCGAGTGGTGCGGGGCACCGCGGAACCGTCCGCGGCGTACTGGCGACAGTCGGCATGCCACTCCCTCGGGTGAGCTTGACGCCCGACCCGTCGGGTCGCGCGTTGAGTCGGCTGTAGCGGCGGAGCATACGACCGGCATCCGGCGCCGAAGCGCGCATGCCCGCTCACCCTCTGCAGCAACCGCCGAGTGGGCGGTGACGATCGGTCAGCGTCGTCCGGCGCTCCGTGACGAACCGGCGGCGTGCCCGGACTGCGCTCAGCGTGACGCTGTGTGCGATCGACGGTCACTCTGCGTTCGTTCACGGACCGCGGTCGCCGGGTCCGGGCGCCGCGCGCAAGACTGGCGGGAGACTGGTGACGACGCAGCCAGTCACCCACCTGGATCGCCGCGCTCCGCTGCGGCGTTGATCGACAGGACACGCGTGAGGAGGCCGCCCGCCGTGGACAGCACGCACCGCCCGACGCACCTGGCCGACCTGGTCGAGGCGGCCGCCGCCCGCCACGCCGACCATCCGGCGCTGATCGACGCGGCGACCGACGCCACGCTCACCTGGGGCGAGCTCGACGCCACCGTGTCCGCCGAGGCGCGCAGGCTCGCGGTCGCCGGGGTCGTGGCCGGCGACCGGGTCGTGATCCGCTGCGCGCGCGGCCCCGCCCTCGCCGTCGCGGTGCTCGGTGCCCTGCGGGCGGGCGCGGTGGCGGTGCCCGTGGGGCCGGGCGACGTCAGCGCCGTCGTCGCCCACTGCGCCCCCCGGCTGCTGGTGGACGACGCGGCTGCGGCCCGCGGAGGTCGAGGTCGTCGGGCCGCCCGACCTGACCGAGCGCGGCGCGCCGGTCGCCGCGGTGGGTGGCGGGGAGGACGTCGCGCTGCTCCTCTACACCTCTGGAGCGCGGGGCGTGTGCCTGTCGCACCGGGCCGTGCTGGCCAACCGGGCGCAGGCGGCGGCCCTGCGCCCGGCTCCCGTCACCCCCGTGGACCGCGTGCTCCTCGCCCAGCCGCTGTTCCACGCCTACGGGCTGGCCGCCGGCCTGTTCCAGATCTGCTGGGCCGGTGCGACGGCCGTGCTGCCGGGACCCGGGCGGCCCGACGCCGAGGAGCTCGCCGACACGGTCGCCCGGCACCGGGTCAGCGGACTCGCCGGCGTGCCGTCGACCTATCGCGCGCTGCTCGACCTCCCGCCCGAGCGCCTGCGCACCGCACTGGCCGACCTGCGGCTGTGCACGTGCGGCGGGGTGCCGCTGCCGCGGCCGTGGGCGGCGGCCTTCCAGGAGGCGACCGGGCACCGCATCGTCGAGGGCTACGGCCTGACGGAGGCCGGGCCGGTCGTGACGAGCACGCCGATCGACGGCATCGCGGTCCCGGGCTCGGTGGGGCGCCCGCTGCCGGGGATCGAGCTGCGGCTCGTGGACCGCGACGGCCGGCCGATGACGCAGCCGCCCGGGGCCGTCGCCGTGGCGGCAGACGACCCGGCGGACAGTCGCGTCGTCCACCGGCGAGCGGGAGGTCGCGGCGGTCCCGGAACCGGAGGCCAACGGGTCGACCGCTGCCGCAGGCGGCGGGAGCGAGCCCGAGCCGGCCGCGACCGGATCCGGAACGACCGACGTCCGCCGGGAGGCGGGGGCGCCCGGCACCGGTGCGATCGACGTCCGCACCGCCGCGAGCCGCGTCGCCACGGACGTCCTGGCGGTGGCGGAACGGGGCGTCGCGGAGTTCCGCGCCGCGGCCGAGCGCGCCGCCGTCGAGGTCCGCGCGGCCGCCGAGCGCGCCGCCACCGAGGTCCGGGCCGCCGTGCGGACCGGCGACCCGGTCGGCGACATGATCGACGACGCGCAGGACGTCGAGGGCCCCGCCGATCCCGCGAGCGACGCCGGGCTCATCGCGCTGCGCGGTCCCCACCTGTTCTCCGGCTACTGGCCCGGTCGCACCGGGGGCCCCGACGCCGACGGCTGGTTCGTCACCTCGGACATGGGGTTCCTCGACGGCTCGGGTGTGCTGCACCTGGTCGACCGGTCGTCGGACCTCGTGGTCGTCAGCGGCTTCACCGTCTACCCGCACGAGGTCGAGCGGGTGCTCGGGGAGCTGCCCGCCGTCGCCGAGGCGGCGGTGGTCGGGGTGCCCGACGAGCGCACGGGGCAGGCGGTGCGGGCGGTCGTGGTGCGCGTGGCCGGTGCGGAGCTGGACGCGGACGCGGTGCAGGCGCACTGCCGCGCCCGGCTGGCCCGGTTCAAGGTGCCGGCCCAGGTGGTGTTCGTCGACGAACTGCCGCGGACGGTGGCGGGACGCCTGGCCCGTCACCTGCTCGTGGACCGGCCGCCGCAGGCCTGATCAGGAGGAGGACAGCGTGTCCGAGGAGACATGCGGCGGTCGGGGACGGCGCGCGGGTGACCGTCTACACCCGGGTCGGCTGCCCCGCGTGCGCGCAGGCCGAGGACGACGTCGCCCGCATCTGCGGCGAGCTGGGGGAGACCTGGCGGGCCGTCGACGTCGACGCCGATCCGGACCTGCGCGCCGAGTACGGCGACCGCGTCCCGGTGATCGACATCGACGGCCGCGAGCACGGCTACTGGAAGGTCGAGGAGCAGCGTTTCCGCACGGCGCTCGTCGGCTCCGCCCGCTGACACCGCCCGCCCCGTGCCCGCAGACCCGCCCGACCCCGGCCCGCCGGTCGCGTCCGCCGCCGAGCGCGCTCCCGGATGTACCGAAAGCGGCTTTCGGTCGCGTCCAGCGAACCCAACGCCACTTTCGCTACATCCCCGCGGCGAGACCGGATCCCGCGCGGGGCCGCGGCGGGGCTGGGCATCACATCGGTGGCCCTCGCCGTCGGAACCGGGCACCTCGCCGCCGCGCTCGTCGCCCCCGCCGCCTCGCCGCCGCTGGCGGTCGCCGCCGCCGTGGTCCGGCTCGCCCCGCTGCCGCTGGTCGAGTTCGCGACCGCGACGTTCGGCACCGCGGACAAGCCGGTGCTGCTCGTCGGGATCGGCGTCCTGCTCGTCGGCGTGGCCGCGCTCGCCGGGCTCGCCGCGCGGCGGGCGGCCTGGCCGGCCGTCGCGGTCGTCGTCGCGCTCGGGCTGCTGGCCGGCGCCGCGGCGTGGACGGCACCGTCGTTCGCCCAGCTCGACCTGCTCCCGCAGATCGTGGCGACGGCCGCCGGGGTGTGGGCGGTCCGGTGGCTGCACCCGCGGCTGCCCCGGGCGGGCACCGCCCCGTCGAACCCGCCCCGCGACACCGTCGCCGACAACGAACCGGCATACCGCCGGCGCGGGCGGACGCCGACGCCGGGTCCGACCGGCTCGCGATCCCGGTGCCGTCACGCGCCGCGGTGTCCTCCACGGCTCCGCCGCGCTCGGCGTCGTCGGTGCCGCCGCGGTCGTGGCGGGCGGGGCCGGCCAGCTGCTCGGCCGCGGGGTCGGCGACTCCCGCGCCGAGGTGACCCGGCTGCTCGCCGCCGCCCCGGTCACGCCCGCTCCGCCGGTACCGCCCGGCGCGGACCTCACCGCGTTCGGCGCGCCCCCCGTGATCACGTCCAACGCGGACTTCTACCGGATCGACGCCGCGCTGCGCGTCCCCGCGCTCTCGGCCGCGGACTGGACGCTGCGGGTCCACGGCATGGTCGACCGCGAGCTCACGCTCTCGTTCGCCGACCTGCTCGCCCGCCCCCTCGTCGCCCGCACCCTGACGTTGACCTGCGTGTCCAACGACGTCGGCGGCCCGCTCGTGTCCAGCGCCACCTTCGTCGGCGTCTCCCTGCGCGACCTCCTGCGCGACGCCGGTGTGCACGACGCCGCCGACCAGCTGCTCTCCACCAGCGTCGACGGCTGGACCGCGGGCACGCCGACCGCGGTCGTGCTCGAGCCCGACCGGGGCGCGCTGCTCGCCGTCGGGATGAACGGCGAGGCACTGCCCCGGGAGCACGGGTTCCCGGTGCGCATGGTCGTCCCCGGCCTGTACGGCTACGTCTCCGCGACGAAGTGGGTCACCGACCTGGAGCTGACGACCTTCGCCGCGTACGACGCCTACTGGGTGCAGCGTGGCTGGGCGCGGCAGGCGCCGATCAAGACCCAGTCGCGGATCGACCGGCCGCGCGCGTTCGCCCAGCTCACCGCCGGGCGCGTGCTGCTGGCCGGGACGGCCTGGGCGCAGCACACCGGCGTCGAGCGGGTGGAGGTCCGCGCCGACGACGGGCCGTGGCAGCCCGCGCAGCTCGCGACCGAGGTGAACCTCGACACGTGGCGGATGTGGCGGGCCGAGCTGGATCTCGGGCCCGGCCGCCACGTGCTGCAGTGCCGGGCCACCGACCGGTCCGGCGCGACGCAACCCGAGCAGCGCAGCTCCCCCGTGCCCGACGGCGCGACCGGCTGGCACTCGGTGGTGGTGACCGCGTCCTGAGCGGACGCCGCGACCAGCGGCAGCCCCCGCGCGCCCACCGGCGCACGCGCGCACGAGCACGATCCGGCTCAAGATCGCAACTTTGTGCGCCCGTTCACGAGCGACTACCGTGGCGGAGCGTCGCCGTCAATACCCGGCCTCCCCTGCGTTCACCGCAGCGGGGTACCTCGACCGCGACCACCCCGATCTCGATCGTCCGAGGAGTGCGTCAGCGTGACGTCGCCGCAGGCAGGCCCGGAGGGCACCCCCGCCCTCGGGGACTCGAGCGTCACGGGCACCGGCCGGGCGCGCACGCGCGCCGTCCCGGAGGCCACCGTCGCCCGCCTCGCGGTCTACCTGCGCATGCTCGGTGAGCTCGTCGAGCGGGGCACGGAGACGGTGTCGAGCGACGAGCTGGCGGCCGTCTGCGGGGTCAACTCGGCCAAGCTGCGCAAGGACCTGTCCTACGTCGGCTCGCACGGCATCCGCGGGGTCGGCTACGAGGTCGGGCCGCTGCTGCGGCACCTGGAGTCGGCGCTCGGCCTCACCCACCGCCAGTCCGTCGCGCTGGTCGGGATCGGCAACCTCGGCCACGCGCTGGCCGGCTACGGCGGGTTCGGGGGCCGGGGCTTCCCGGTGACGGCGCTGTTCGACGTCGACCCGGACCTGGTCGGCATCAAGATCAACGGAATCGTCGTGGACCACGTGCGGGACATCCCGCAGACGTGCCGCGAGCGCGACGTGACGATCGGCATGATCGCCACGCCCGCCCCCGCGGCGCAGGGCGCCTGCGACCTGCTGGTCCGAGCGGGTGTCTCCTGCATCTTGAACTTCGCCCCGATGGTCCTCCAGGTACCCGAGCAGGTGGAGGTGCGGAAGGTGGACCTTGCCGTGGAGCTGCAGATCCTGGCCTTCCACGTCGCGCGCCGGCACCTCGCCGGCCTGGACGGTGACCGTGGCCGATCCGGCCAGCGACGCGCCGGATCAGGGCTGGACGCCGTGAACGGCCACGCGGTGGTGACATCATGAGCGAGCTTGCGAGCGACGTCAGTCGTCAGCAGCAGTGCCTGGCGAAGCCGGCCGAGCGCAGCGAGGCCGAGCGATGAGCGTCTTGGTGGTCGGCCTGTCGCACCGCAGCGCGCCGGTGGAGCTGCTGGAGCGCGCCGCCGTCGGGGTCGACGAGATCCCCAAGCTGCTCGACGAGATGCTGCAGGGCAGCCACGTCACCGAGGTGATGATGCTGTCGACCTGCAACCGCATCGAGGTCTACGCGGTCGTCGACGCCTTCCACGGCGGCCTCACCGACGTCTCCGGCGTGCTCGGCCGGCACGCCGGGCTGCCGATGCCCGAGCTCACCGAGCACCTGTACGTGCACTACGCGGGCTCGGCCGTGCAGCACCTGTTCGCCGTCGCCGCCGGGCTGGACTCGATGGTGATCGGCGAGGCGCAGATCCTCGGCCAGCTGCGCGCCGCCTATGCCGCCGCGGACACCGCGGGCACGGTGGGCCGCACCCTGCACGAGCTGTCGCAGCAGGCGCTGCGGGTCGGCAAGCGGGTCCACACCCGCACCGGCATCGACGCCGCGGGCGCCTCGGTCGTCTCGGAGGCGCTGGCCGCCGCGACGGACGCGCTCGGCCGCGGTCTGGACGGCGTGCGGGCCGTCATCGTCGGCGCCGGGGCGATGGGCGCGCTCGCCGCCGCCCACCTGCGCCGCGCGGGGGCTGCCGAGATCGTCGTGCTGAACCGGTCCGCCGAGCGGGCGCAGCGGCTCGTCCACAACACCCGGCGCACCGGAATCGCGGCCCGCCCCGCCCCGCTCGAGGCCCTGGCGGACGAGCTGGCCACGGCGGACCTGCTGGTGGCCTGCACCGGCGCGGTCGGCACGGTCGTCGCCCGCGAGACCGTGGCCGCCGCGGTGGTCGCCCGCGACGGGCGCCCGCTGGCCGTCTGCGACCTCGGGCTGCCCCGCGACGTCGACCCCGGCGTGGCCGCGCTGCCCGGTGTCACCGTCGTCGACCTGGTCACCCTCCAGGCCCGGCTGGCCCCACGCGCACACGGCGAGGCGGTCGCCGCGGCCCAGGAGCTGGTCGCCGAGGAGGCGCAGGCGTACCTGGCCGCCCGGCGCTCGGCGGAGGTCACCCCGACGGTGACGGCGCTGCGCCGCCGCGCGTCGGAGGTCATCGACGCCGAGCTGCTGCGGCTCGACGCGCGGCTGCCCGCGCTGGACCCCGCGGTCCGCGAGGAGTTCGGGCAGACCGTGCGCCGCGTGGTCGACAAGCTGCTGCACACCCCGACGGTGCAGGTCAAGCGCCTGGCCGAGGGGCCTGACGGCAGCAGCTACGCGCACGCCCTGCGCGAGCTGTTCGAGCTGGACCCGCAGGCGCCCGCCGCGGTCGCCGTGCAGCGTCACGGCGACGTGCTCGCGGCACTCGAGGCGCCGATGCAGGCCATCCGAGAGATGTCGGAGGCGACGCCGCTGGTCGTGGACCGGGAACCCTCCCGGGAGGACCCCGGTGACCGCTCCAGCCCGACGGTCCACTCCGCCTCGGCACCCGGCCCAGCGCGCTGGCCGTCGCCCAGTCCGAGCTCGTCGCCCAGCGGCTGCGCGCCGCCGGCCACATCGTCGAGCTGGTCACCGTCAGCACGTCCGGTGACCGATCGTCCGCGCCGATCGCCACGCTCGGCGTCGGCGTGTTCGTCTCGCAGCTGCGCGAGGCGCTCGTGACCGGTGAGGTCGACCTCGCCGTGCACTCGTACAAGGACCTCCCGACGGCAGCCGACCCGCGGCTCGTCATCGCCGCGGTCCCGCCCCGGGAGGACCCGCGCGACGCGCTGGTCGCGCGGGACGGCCGGGTGCTCGGCGAGCTGCCCGCGGGGTCGACGGTCGGCACCGGGTCACCGCGGCGCGTCGCCCAGCTCGAGGCCCTCGGCCTCGGCCTGCGTACCGTGCCGATCCGGGGCAACGTCGATACCCGCGTCGGCAAGGTCCGCAGCGGGGAGCTCGACGCCGTGGTGGTCGCCGCGGCCGGGTTGCGCCGCCTCGGTCGCATCGACGAGGCGAGCGAGCTGCTCGACCCCCTTCAGATGTTGCCCGCACCCGCACAGGGTGCGCTCGCCGTCGAGTGCCGCGCAGAAGGGGGGGGGCGAGCCGACACCGCGTTGGCCGCCCTGCTCGCGCAGGTGCTCGACGACGCGGGCGCGCGGGCCGCCGTCACCGCCGAGCGAGCGGTGCTGGCGACGTTGGAAGCCGGCTGCAGCGCCCCTGTGGGCGCGTTGGCCGACGTGGTGTCCGACCTGACGGACGACGGCCGGGTCGTCGACCGCGTATTCCTGCGCGCGGTGGTCGGCACGGGCGACGGTGCGCTGCTGCGCGCGTCGGCCACCGGCGACCTCGACGACGCCGAGGAGCTCGGTGCGGCGCTCGCCGCCGAACTGCTCGACTTAGCAGGTGGCGCGCTGCGCGCCGCCGAGGGCGGCCCCGGCGGGGCCGCCGTACACGTTCAATCGGGAGTAGATCGATGAACCGCGCACCGTCCACCCCCGGACGTGTCGCCTTCGTGGGCAGCGGCCCCGGCGACCCGGGGTTGCTCACCGTTCGGGCGCGCGACGCGCTCGGCTGCGCCCTGCTGGTGGTCACCGACCCCGACGTACCGGACGGCGTGCTCGCCCTGGTGGCGGACGGCGCCGAGGTCCGGCCGGCAGTCGGCGAGCCCGCCGACGTCGCCGCCGACCTGGTCGCAGAGGCGACCGGGGGCCGGTCGGTCGTCCGACTGGTCGGCGGCGACCCGCTGACGGCTGACGCCGTCGTGGCCGAGACGCTCGCTGTCGCCGCTGCGGGCCTGCCGTTCGACGTCGTTCCCGGCGTCGCACCGGGCACCGCCGTGCCGACCTACGCCGGCGTCCCGCTCGGCTCCGCGCACGTCGAGGCCGACGTGCGCGCGGGTGTGGACTGGGCGGCGCTCGCCGCCGTCCCCGGCCCGCTCGTGCTGCACGCCACGGCCGCCCACCTGGCGGACGTCGTCGCGGGCCTGACCGAGCACGGCCTCGCGCCCGCGACGCCGGTCGCCGTGACCTCCCGCGGCACGCTCACCGCGCAGAAGACCGTGCAGACCACGATCGCGACTCTGGCCGGTGAGGCCGGGGACCTCGACGGCCCGCTGGTCGTCACGGTCGGGGCCGCCGTCGAGCAGCGCGCGCGGCTGTCGTGGTGGGAGTCCCGCGCCCTGTACGGGTGGCGCGTGCTGGTGCCGCGCACCAAGGATCAGGCCGGCGTCATGAGCGACCGGCTCGCGGTGCACGGCGCCACCGCCGAGGAGGTGCCGACCATCGCCGTCGAGCCGCCCCGGTCGCCCACCCAGATGGAGCGTGCCGTCAAGGGGCTGGTCGACGGGCGCTACCAGTGGGTGGTGTTCACCTCGACGAACGCCGTGCGCGCGGTATGGGAGAAGTTCGCCGAGTTCGGGCTGGACGCTCGCGCGTTCTCCGGCGTCAAGATCGCTTGCGTCGGGACGTCGACCGCCGAGCGTGTGCGCGCCTTCGGCATCGTGCCGGACCTCGTGCCGAACGCCCTGGAGTCGCAGGAGTCGTCGTCGGAGGGCCTCCTCGCGATCTTCCCGCCGCACGACGACGTGCTCGACCCGGTGGACCGGGTGCTGCTGCCGCGCGCCGACATCGCGACCGAGACGCTGGCCGCCGGCCTGCGGGACCGCGGTTGGGAGATCGACGACGTGACCGCGTACCGCACCGTGCGCGCCGCGCCGCCGCCCGCGCCGATCCGCGAGGCGATCAAGACCGGCGGATTCGACGCGGTGTGCTTCACCTCGTCGTCGACGGTTCGCAACCTCGTCGGGATCGCGGGCAAGCCGCACGCGCGCACGATCGTCGCATGCATCGGCCCACAGACGGCGGAGACCGCACGCGAGTTCGGGTTGCGGGTGGATGTGCAGCCGGAAGAGGCGCGGGTGCCCGCGCTGGTCGACGCGCTGGCGGCCCACGCGGCCCGGCTGCGGGCCGAGGGCGCGCTGCCGCCGCCGCGGAAGGCGAAGATCCGTCGCCGCTGAGGCGGATACCCCTCGAGCGAAAGTGGTGTTCGCAACGTAGACCTTGCCGACGCCGCTTTCGCTCGGCCCGGCGCGCCTGGCGGGCGTGTCGCTGTCGGGTTTCCCGCAACCGGCCCACCGGGCCGCGAGGCTTGGATAGCCTGCCGGACGTGACGGAGCCGGAGGACCGCGACGAGCGGATCAACGCGTTGGAGGCGGACGTCGCCGCACTGCGCTCGCGACTGGGTCGCGCCGAGCAGGACGCCGCGGCGGCGCGGATCCTCGCGGGCGGGTCCGATCGCGACGTCGGTGATCTCCGTGGCGAGTTCCGCGAGTTCCGCAACCAGAACAACCGGATGCTCAGTGCGATGCGCGAGGACCTCACGGATATGCGGGAGCGTGTCGATCGAGGGTTCGCGCAGGTGGACCGGAACTTCCTCGCGGTCCACAGCAAGATCGACGGAGTGGCGGCCGGCGTGCAGGTCGTCACGGACCTGCTCACGCGCCGGGAGGGCGACCGGCCGCCGCAGTGACGCGCGGTGCATTCCGTCGGAGGCCGCTCGGGTGGCCGGTCCGGCTCCGCCCGCACCGTCGTACGCTGGGCAGATGTCCTTCCCGACGCATCGGCCCCGCCGGCTGCGCGCCACGCCGGCGCTGCGGCGGCTCGTCGCCGAGACCACCCTGCGCCCTCGCCAGCTCGTGCTCCCGATGTTCGTCAAAGAGGGCGCCACCGAGCCGACGCCGATCGCGTCGATGCCCGGTGTCGTGCAGCACACCCGCGACTCCCTGCGTAAGGCCGCCGTCGACGCCGTGACGGCGGGGGTCGGCGGGCTCATGCTTTTCGGCGTCCCCGGCCGCCGCGACGCCACCGGCACCGCCGGTGTCGACCCGGACGGCGTGCTCAACGTCGCCCTGCGCGACGTGCGGTCCGAGGTCGGTGACGCGACCGTCGTCATGGCCGACACCTGCCTCGACGAGTTCACCGACCACGGCCACTGCGGCGTGCTCGGCGACGACGGCGGGGTCGACAACGACGCCACGCTCGCCGTCTACGCGCGGATGGCCGTGGCACAGGCCGACGCCGGAGCGCACCTGCTGGGGCCGAGCGGGATGATGGACGGCCAGGTGGGCGTGATCCGGGCCGCACTCGACGCCGCGGGCCACCGCGACACGGGGATCCTCGCCTACACGGCCAAGTACGCCTCGGCGTTCTACGGGCCATTCCGCGAGGCGGTGGAGAGCCAGCTGCGCGGCGATCGCAAGACCTACCAGCAGGACGCGGGGAACGTCCGCGAGTCCTTGCGCGAGCTCGCCCTGGACCTCGAGGAGGGCGCGGACCTGGTCATGGTCAAGCCTGCGATGGCCTACCTCGACGTGCTGCGCGCGGTTGCCGAGGTCGCGGACGTGCCGGTCGCGGCCTACCAGGTCTCCGGGGAGTACGCGATGGTCGAGGCGGCCGCGGCGAACGGCTGGGTGGACCGGGACCGCACGATCCTGGAGACGCTGACCGCGATCCGGCGCGCCGGTGCGGACGTCGTGCTCACCTACTGGGCCGTCGAGGTCGCGGCTCGGTTGGACCGCGACTGACGGGTGGCGTCCGGCCCACCTGGGCGTTCGCGGACTCACCTGCAGGTATGCTGCCGCCCCGCCGAGGCCCGCGCGGCCCGCGTCTTCTATCTGGTGGAGGAACTGCACGATGAGCAACGATCCGGCCCCCGGCGGCGAGCAGCAGCCTGGGTGGCATGGCCAGCAGCCCTACCCGGGCGGTTACGGCCAGCAGCAACCGCAGCAGCCGGAACAGCCGGCTTACGGGTCCTACCCGCCGCCGCCCACGCAGACCGGCGGCTACGGTCAGGCGCAGCCCTCCTGGCAGCAGACCGCCGGCCAGCAGCGGTACACGGGCTATCCGGCGGGGACGGGAGGCCTCCCGCCGCAGAACGAGTCGCCGAGCTTCTTCGGCGCCCTGTTCGACTTCGGCTTCAACTCGTTCGCGACCCCCGTCGTGATCAAGGTGCTGTACATCCTGGGTCTGGTCGGCATCGGGTTGGCCTATGTCGCCATCGTGATCTCGGGATTCGCGCAGTCGGCGGTGACGGGGCTCGCGGCGCTGATCGGCGGGGCCGTCGTCGCGCTGTTCTATGTGATCTTCTTCCGGGTGTTCCTGGAGTTCTACTACGCGGTGGTGCGGATGTCGGAGGACATCCGGGCCATGCGCAACCGCTCCTGACCGGAGATGGGCAGCGGTACCGTGGCGGCATGAGCGGGCGTGCCGGCCGTTCGACGCAGCAGCGGCTGACGAGCGTCAGCGAGGGGGTCGAGTGACTATCCCGGGGGACGGGCGGGCGCCCGACGAGCGAGACCGGCCGAGCCCGGCCCGCCCCCAACCGGACCCGCCGGCGCCGCCGCCCGACCCCCGCCCGGCCGACCGACAGCCGTCCGTCCCGCGGCCGCCGTACGGTGCGCCCGCGTACCCCGGCTCGCCGTACGACCGGTCGCCCTACGACCAGCCCCCGGTGGACGCGTCGACCGGCCTCCCGGCCGAGCCGCCGTACGTCTACAACCCGTACGGCAACTACCCCTACCCGGCCTCGTACCCGACGTCCCCTGCGGGCCTGGGCTCCGCGCCGGTGCCCCCGCCTCGGCGTCCCGGGTCGCTGCACCTCGCGCTGCTCCTGATCGTTCTCTCGGCCGTGCCGTACCTCCTGGTCGGGCTGCTCGCGGTGGCCGGCGCGCGCCAGGCTGCGGCCGCGCTACCTCCAGAGGACCTGGCCCAGATCCAGCAGCTGGGGGTCGATCTCGCGCAGCTGATCCGGATCACCGGGTTCGTGATGCTCGCGGTCGCGCTGGGGTACCTCCTGCTCGGGGTGCTGGCCTGGAGCGGGCGCCGGTGGGCCCGCGCGCTGCTCGCCGCGACGACGGTCGGGTTCGTGCTGATGGTCGTCGCATCCGTGCTTGCGGCGGGCTCACAGGGATTGCCCCTGGACGCGGGGAGCGTCGTCGTCCTCGGCGTCCCGCTGATACTGGCGTTGGCGGGCGTCGGATTGATGTTCGCTTCCGCGGCCCGCGACTGGTTCGCCCGCCGTCGCTGACCCGGGTGTGCTGCCGCCGCGTCGCGTCCTGGGGAAGACTGGGGCCGTGACCACGCCCTCCGCCGCCGAACTCGGCACCCCTGAGGTCGACAACGCAGCCTCTCGGGCATTGTTCGCCCGCGCCGCTGCCGCGATCCCGGGCGGGGTCAACTCGCCCGTCCGGGCCTTCACTTCCGTGGGCGGCACGCCGCGGTTCATCGTCTCGGCCCGCGGACCGTGGCTCACCGACGCCGACGGTCACCGCTACGTCGATCTCATCTGCTCGTGGGGGCCGATGATCCTCGGTCATGCGCACCCCGCCGTCGTCGAGGCCGTGCGGGCGGCCGCAGGCAACGGGCTGTCGTTCGGCGCGCCGACCCCCGCCGAGGTCGAGCTCGCCGAGGAGATCATCGGGCGGGTCGCGCCCGTCGAGCAGGTACGGCTGGTCAACTCGGGCACCGAGGCGACGATGAGCGCCGTCCGGCTCGCCCGCGGATTCACCGGGCGGAAGGCGGTCGTGAAGTTCGCCGGCTGCTACCACGGGCACGTCGACGCCCTGCTCGCCCAGGCGGGCTCGGGCGTCGCCACGCTCGGCCTGCCCACGAGCCCCGGAGTGACGGGCGCGCAGGCCGCGGACACGGTCGTGCTGCCGTACAACGACCTCGACGCCGTGCGCGCGATGTTCGCCGAGCACGGCGGCGAGATCGCGTGCGATCATCACCGAGGCGGCCGCGGGCAACATGGGTGTCGTAGCCCCGCTGCCGGGCTTCAACGCCGGGCTCAAGGACGCTCTGCGCGGCCCACGGCGCACTCCTGATCATCGATGAGGTGATGACCGGCTTCCGGGTCTCCAGGTCGGCTGGTACGGCCTCGACGGGGTCGCCGGCGACCTCTACACCTTCGGCAAGGTCATGGCGGGCGGGCTTCCGGCGGCGGCGTTCGGCGGGCGCGCCGTCTCATGGCCATCTGGCCCCGGCCGGGCCCGTCTACCAGGCCGGCACGCTGTCCGGGAACCCGGTCGCGGTCGCCGCGGGGCTCGCCACGCTGCGGCACGCCGACGACGCCGTCTACGCGACGCTGGACGCGAACGCGGACCGGCTGGCGAGGATGCTGGGCGACGCGCTGTCGACGCAGGGCGTGACGCACCGTGTCAACGGGCCGGGAACATGCTGTCCGTGTTCTTCAGCGACGACGAGGCGCACGACTACGTGGGCGCGCAGGCCGCGCAGACGCTGGCGTTTCCCGCCGTTCTTCCATGCGCTTCTGGACCGCGGGCGTCTACCCGCCGCCGAGCGCCTTCGAGGCCTGGTTCGTCTCGCGGCCCTGGACGACGACGCCTGGCGGCGATCGACGACGCCCTGCCGCACGCCGCCAAGGCCGCCGCCACCGCGCTCTCGCTGACGGACGCGGCGCAGTGAGTGAGGGTGACGCCGGAAGGCGGCCGATCCGCACCGTCGTCCACCTCCTGCGCCACGGTGAGGTGCACAACCCGGACCGGCATCCTCTATGGCCGCCTGCCCGGCTTCCGGCTGTCCGCGAACGGCCGCGACCAGGCCGACGTCGCCGCGAAGGCGCTCGTCGACGCCGACCTCACCGCCGTGCTCGCCTCCCCGCTGCAGCGCGCGCAGGAGACCGCCGACCCCGATCGCCGCCGCAGCACGGCCTGAAGATCATCACTGACGACCGCCTGATCGAGGCCGACAACAGCTTCGAGGGCAAGCGGGTGTCGGTCGGCGACGGTGCCCTGCGCGGCCCGCAGTACTGGTGGCGGCTGCGTGACCCGTTCACGCCCTCGTGGGGCGAGCCGTACATGGAGATCGCCGAGCGGATGCTCGCCGCCGTACACCGCGCCCGCGAGCTGGCCGTCGGGCCACGAGGCGCTGTGCGTCAGCCACCAGCTGCCGATCTGGACGCTGCGCCGCTTCCTCAAGGGCGGCACCTGTGGCACGACCCCCGGCGCCGGCAGTGCGCGCTGGCCTCGCTGACCTCGCTGGTGTTCGACGACGGCTTCGAGCCCGAGCGCGCCCCCGGCGCTGTGGACGACCGCGTCGACCCTCGGCAGCCCCTCGGCGAGCGCCTCGACCGAGTCCGGGTCGGTGACGTCGAGGCGGGCGGCGCGCCCGCCGACCTCCCTGGCCAGCTCCTCGCAGCGCTCGAGTCGCCGCGCCGCGGCGACCGTCTCCCAGCCGTCCGCGGCCAGCGCCCGCACGGTCGCCTCGCCGATCCCGCTCGAGGCGCCGGTGACCAGCGCGACCTTGCCTTGCACGGACATGCCGTGAATCTAGTCGGCGGGCAACTGCTCGGCCGAGAGCTCGCCTAGCCTGTCCGCCGATGAGCGCAGGGTCACTGGAGAGCTCGGTCGAGGCGACGCGCGAGCCGAACTTCCTGCTCGCGAAGCCCGAGAAGCGGCTGCTGACGCTGCGATCGCGCGCGCGCCTACCGCGCTGGATCCTGCCCGACGACCTGACCGCGCTCGGCGTGCCGCCGCGATCGGCATCTGCATCGCGTACCAGCTCGCCAACGACTGATCGCACGTGGCTCTGGGTCGCGAGCGCCTGCTGGTCGTCCAGTGGCTCGGCGACTCGCTCGACGGCACGCTCGCGCGCGTGCGCGGCATCGAGCGGCCGACGTACGGCTACTACCTCGACCACCTCGTCGACGCGATCTCGACGGCCGCGATCGGGATCGGCCTCGGGCCTCTCCCCTTCATGCTGCTCTCGATCGGCGACGCTGATCGTGGTCGCGTACCTGATGCTCTCGATCAACGTCTACCTCGAGAGCTACGCGCTTCGGCCGCTTCTCGATCGGGTACGGGCGCATCGGGCCGACCGAGATTCGCGTCGTCCTGATCGCCCTGAACATCGCGCTCGCGCTCGGCGCCGGCCTCGACTTCCGGTCGCCGACCTCGACCTGACCGTGTTCGACGTGATCGGGCTCGCGATCGCCGGCGCATGATCACGCTGCTGCCGGCCGCGCTTTCAGGAACCTCCGCGAGCTCGGGCGCGAGCCGGAGCCCGCGGCCGAAGCCGTCCCTCGCGGGGATGGGACGGACTCACCCGATCGGTTTTCCCGCAGTTGCGGGAAGGCACCCCGAGGGGGAAGTACCCAATTTGCGGGAACGGTCCCGGCGCACCCCTTGACGCCTCTACGGGTGCGGCGTAACTTGCTCACTGCGGTTCGGGAGAGAGAAGGAGATCGAAAGCCAAGGATCACACCGCTCTCGTAGGAGACTCGCAAAGCTTCATCGCACTAGGGCTAGTGCGAGGCAGGCAGCGCAGAGTCTTCACCGGGCCGCTTTATCTATGCCCCGAAAGGGGCTTTTCTCTTATCAGGCCAGTCCACAGTTCCGACCGGGCGACTGTCTACCTTCGCGCGCAGCGACTCTGAACCGAGCCGCCGGCCAGCGGGAACGCCTGCCGCCCGGGCCGAGCGACCGGGGCGCCTCAGGGAGCAGGCGCCACACCGAGCCCCGGAGTGCGGTGTGGCTAGCCCGCTCCGTTGCCACTCGGCACCTGCTTTCGCGACTAAGTCGTACCCGGACTCTGCCACGACCCCTTCGCACGTACCATGGGGTGATGGCGAGCGTTCCGGAACTTGATCCAGCCGGAGTTGCCGAGGCAGGAGCCCGCACGGCGAAACATCAAGCGTGCCGTCAAGGTCACCGACGGTGTCGTCCGCGAGCTCCTCGTCGCGCTGCTCGCAGAGGGCCACGTCCTGATCGAGGACTATCCCGGGGTCGGCAAGACGGCCCTCGCCCGGTCCCTGGCCCGGTCGGTCGACGCCGAGTACGCCCGTGTTCAGTGCACCGCCGACCTGCTGCCGGCGGACGTCATCGGCACCAACGTCTTCAACCAGCGGGAGGCACGGTTCGAGTTCCACCCTGGGCCGGTCTTCGCCAACGTCGTGCTCGTCGACGAGATCAACCGCACCTCGCCGAAGACCCAGTCCGGCCTGCTCGAGTGCATGCAGGAACGCCGGGTCACGGTCGACGGCCACCCGCACGAGCTCGCACGGCCGTTCGTCGTCCTCGCCACGCAGAACCCGAGCGAGTACGAGGGCACCTATCCACTGCCCGAAGCGCAGCTCGATCGGTTCATGGTCCGCGTCTCGCTGGGATACCCAGCGCCGGGGAGGAGGCGGCGATGCTCGCGGAGCACGCGACCACGACCGCGTACTCGACCTCGAGCCGGTGATCGACGTCCCCACGGTGCGCGCCGCCCAGCGCGGCGTTCGCCCATCCACGGGACCGAGCGCGCTGCGCGCGCTACGTCGGTCGCGATCGGCGAGGCGACTCGCGACGACAGCGCGTCGACCTCGGCGCCAGCCCGCGCGCCGGCCTAATGCTGTTCCGGGCCGCGAAGGCGCTGCCGCACTCGAGGGCGCGACCACGTGCCTCCCCGACGACGTCCAGGCGCTGCCGGCGCCGTGCTGGGCCACCGGCTGCTCCTCGCACCCGACGCGGCCCGAGGGGCTGCCGCCGCGGTGTTCGCGACGCGCTCGCGCGCGTCCCGCCCTCTAGGCGCGCGGGCTGATGCTCGGCGCGCCGCCACGGCGACTTGGGCGTCGCGCTGATCCTGCGGGCGCGGCTTCGGCAGCGCAGTCGCTGTAGTCCCCGGCTTCGCGCTCACCGCCTCGCGCTGGTCGCGTTCGCGTGGGTCGGGGTGGCGACGCCGGCGCCGCATCGGGGCGGGCCCCGGGCCGACGCGGGTCGTCGAGGACGATTCGTTCCGGCTGCGGCTCGACGCGTGGCCGCTCCTGCCGATCCCGGGGGCGAGCTGAGCCGATCCGGTGCTGGCCGCCCGCTCCCGGTCGGCCCCGCTGCGCCCCGCCGCGGTGAATTCGGAGCTCCGCTTCGAGCGCCGCGGACGCCACCGTCGGACCTGCACCTGGACGGTCCGCGATCCGCTCGGGCCTGCCTCGCGGACCGTGATCTCCGACGGCGCGCGACGAGTTGCTCGTGCTCCCGCGCGTCGACCCGGTTCGCGTTCGGCGGCGCGGGGTGGGAGGAGGCGTCGTCCTGGTGCCGGAATCGAGGGCGGGGCCGGCGCCGCCGGATCGACGCCCGCGCGGTCGAGCTCGAGGTCGACGGGCTGCGCCCCTATCGCGAGGGAACGCCGGCCTCGCGGATCCACTGGCCCGCCGTAGCCCGCAGTGGAGAGATGGTCGAGCGCGGCTGGTCGCCGGCGCCGACGCGCGCGCCGCTCGTCGTCCTCGACGCCTCACGACCGAGCGACGACGACGACCTCGATCGCGCCGTGCGCGCTGCCTGCTCGCTCTGCGGTCACCTGGCGCAGGGCGGGCGGTTGCGCCGTCTTGCTGCCGCGGCACCGTCCGGCGACCGAGGTCGAGATCGAAGCTGCGCGCTGGCCCTGGTTCCACGCGCGCCTCGCCCTGGTCGAGCCCGTCGCCACCACGCCCCGCGCTCTCGCGGGCGCGTCGCCTCGCGGCGGTCTTCTGGGTACGCGCCCGCGCCAACCCGGCACTCCCAGCGGCGCTTCGCGCCGGTGCCGCCCGCGCTACCTGGTCGGGCCCTCGGTCGGCGGACGCGGGATGCCGGCACTGATGGTCTGGGGTGTGAGGGGCGCCGCAGGTTCCACGGCGCCGCTCGGCGGCTGGGAAGCGCGTGACCAGCGCGCCGTCCGGCGGCCGCCCAGGTCGCCGGCGCCCGGCGCCTCGGGCCGCGATCCGCGGCACCCGGCGCCGTCGCGATCGAGTCGCACTGTTGCGGCTCTGGCGGCCTTCGGGATGGCGCAGTGGGCGCGGCTGGTCGACCGCAACCGACGCCGACCTGATGCTCTCGCTGGCGGTCGTCTCCGTCGCCGCGACGGCCTCAGCGCCCTCGCCGGGCTGCGTCCGGGGATGCCGGCGGACGCTGCTGCGCGCTCACCGTCGCGGCCGCCGGGCTGTGCGCGCGCTGGTCGCTGCAGGCCTACCCGCCCACCTGCTCAGCCCGCCCACTGGGGCGAGTTTCGCGACAAGGTGCAGAACGGGGTGGGCGGGTGAGGCGCGACTGCCGTACGACGGCGCCGACGGTGGATCCGCCGCAGCCTCGTGCTCGGTCTCCCGCGCTGGTCGCGCTGTCGCCGCGGTCGCTTTCTGGCCCGGCGGGCGCCGGCGCGCGTCGCGTGGTCGCACTCACGATCCTGCTGATCGTCTACGGGGTCGGGGCGACGCTCGACGCCCGGGAGCGAGATCCTCTGGGGCTGGCGCTGCTGCTGTTCTCTGTCGCTGGCTCTGGGTGCGCCGCTCGGGGCGGGTCGGAGGATCCCGGCGCTGGTGGTGGCGCTCCGCCGGGGTGCTCGGCCTGCCGCTCGCCGCCCGGCTCGACGCCGAGGGCTTGGTGGGCTACGAACTGGTGGTGGTTCGGGGCCGCGCGCTCGGTTGACCGAGTCGAACCACGTACAGACCGCTCGATTCGCCGCGCGAGGGGCGACGCTGATGACGGTCCAGACCGAGCCCCGCTGTACTGGAGGGCCAGCGTGCTGGACCACTTCGACGGCTACCTGCTGGAGCCGCGCCGTGGACGGCGACCCGACCGCGACCGCCGGCGCGGCGCCCGCTCGATCGTTGCCCGGCGGCGCGACTCGACCAGCTCACCCCGGCTGGGTCGAGGAGGCGACCTTCGAGCTGCAGTGCCTTCGCAGCGAGCTCGTGATCGGCGCCGGGGTTACCCGCGACGTCGACGGGGCCAGCGCCCTCGCCAGCGACGACGGCACGCTCACCCACGTCGGCGACTCGCTCGAGCGCGGCGACGAGTCTCGATCGTCTCCTACGTTCCAGCCGACGCCGGAGCAGCTGCGCGACGCGCCGGTCGCGGCTCGGTGCGGCGCTTCAGCGGCGCCGACCCTGGTCGGGCTGCCGACCTCGGTCGAGTCGCCGGTCCTGCAGACGCTGGCGATCCGCTCTGGGGCACGGCGACGAGGAGGCGAGGCGGCGTGCTCGCCTCGCCGTATGGCGAGGTCTACCCGCCTTGCCCGGCGGTGGACCGCGGGCGCCCAGACGCCCTACGAGGCGTCGGGCGGTCGCAGGAGCACCTCCGCGCGACTTCGACTCACCCCACGGTGCCCGAGGGCGCCTGCCGCTGGTCTCGTTCCTGTCGGGACGGGGCAGGCTGTTGCCAGCAGTTCGCGGCTCGATGGGCCTGATGCTGAGGATGCTGGGATCCCGGCCCGGGTGCGTCTGGGGTTCGCCCCCGGTGCACGCGACGCGGAGCGGCGCCTACGAGGTGCGCGACTTCGACGCCCACTCATCGGTCGAGGTCGGGGTATCGGCTGGGTCACCTTCGACCCCCCCCAGCGTGGCTCCCGCGACGCCGACCCTGGCGGCGACACCGACACCGCGCTCGCCGGTCCGACCCCCGGCGTCTCGGTCCCCGGTCGACCGGAGGGTTCCGCCGCGGCGACCAGGAGCAGGGGACGTCGGCGCCGCTGACCAGGGGATCAGCGCGCGGAGGGATCGTCGGCCTGGTGCTGCTGACGATGATCGTGGTCGCGGCGCGTCTGGACGCGCTCGCCTAGCGCTGCGGCGCGCCGCGCTCGCCCGGGTCAGCGGGTCGACAGCAGGTCGATGGCTCGCGGCGGCTCTGCGACGGGTCGGTTGGGAGCTGAAGCCGGGCGCGACCCTGATGGCGATCGACGCCGCGCCGAGGGTCACAGCCGCAGCCGGTGCGCGAGTATGCGGCCCGCCTGCGCCGCCCCGCTACGGCCCGACAGCGACCACACCACCGGGGCCACGTCGAGCGCCACGCTCTGCGCAAGGCGCTCGCCGGCGACGGGATCGCCGGCCGGGCGGGCGCTGCTCGCGTTTCCGCCGGGCGGGCCCGCCGGGGCGTGAGCACCGACGCGCCGTTCGGCGGCTGGCTCGGGCCCGGCCTCTGGCGGTCGACCGCGCCGCCCCGACCACGGTCCGCACACGGCTCCGGGGAGCGAGGGCGGACTGGGGCCCGAGGTCGGCGCGGCTTCTACCTCGAGGGCGACTCGGCGGACTTCGTCGACGCCACTCCGCCCCGACGAGGCGGGGTTCTGGACCTGGCCGCGCACGCCCGACCGCGGGGGCGAGCCGGTCAGCCGCTCTGACCACGTCGGCTTTCACCGCCGCAGCCGCAGCGCGGATCGTCAGCGCTACGACGCGACGTCTCGCGCGCTGCGACCGGCTCACGGCCGGGGCGAGGCCGTGAGCGGTTCCAGGGGCGCCGGCGAGGTCGCCTACTGGCTCTGCGGCCCCGGGCCCTGGTGGTCGGCGACCGGCTCTCGGCGACGACGCCGCGGCCCGCGGCTGTGTCCCGAGTCGGATCTCATACCTCGGCGATCGGCTGACGCTGCGCGCCTGCGCCAGCTGCTTCGCCGCTGCTCGATCTGGACCCCGCGCTGATCCTGGTCTCGCACGGCGGGCCGGTGCTCGGCGACGGACGCGTGGCGCTCGCGAGGGCGATCTCGTCGAGATTGCTGGAGACGAGCCTCTACCACGGCGCCGCCGAGGGCGAGGAGGTCGAGCGCTTCTACGCGGAGACTGCTCGGCCTGCGGGTCTCGCGGTGGCCCGGCGGCGTGGCGTTCCGGGCGGGGCCGGGCGTCTCTGTGCTGTTCGAGCGCGAGGCACCACGCGACGCTCGCGAGGGCCCGATCGCCGACCACGGCAGAACGGGCCCGGCCACGCCTGCCTGCTCGCCGCGGATCGGCGACTACGAGCGCCGGCGCGAGCTGGGCGACGCGGGGGTCGAGATCACCCACGATCAGCAATGGGCAGGAGGGCCGGCGCTCGTTCTACTTCAAGGACCCGGCCGGCAACCTGCTCGAGGTCGCCGACGGCGATATCTGGCCGGAGTGACAGGTAGGTTCGGGCGTGCGGGCGAACGCACGCTGAGCGAGCGCGAGCTCGAACCGCGCCCTCCTCGCCCGGCAGCTGCTGCTCGAGCGCGGCGCCTGTCGCCTGCCGAAGGCGCTGCGAGCGGATCGGCGGGATCCAGGCGCAGTACGCGCCGTCGATGTACATCGGGCTGTGGTCCCGGCTCGAGGGCTTCGAGCGCGATCAGCTGCACCCGGGCGCTGGAGCGCCGGACGGTCGTGCAGGGCACCTCGCTGCGCGCGACGATCCATCTGCTCTCGCCCGGCGACTGGTGGACCTTCGCGATCGCGACGGCGAAGCAGCGGCGCGAGGACTGGCTGCGCAATCGCCGCGACGCGCCGACCCCGGCGCAGATGGGCGCGACCGCGCAAGCGCGTGCGCGCGCTGCTCGCGGATCCGCCCGTCGAGCGCAAGGCGCTGCAGGAGGCGGTCGGCCTCGGGCGCCGGGGATCAGCGGCATCAACGCCTGGATCGACCTCGTCCGCGTACCGCCGTCGGGAACCTGGGAGCGACGCCGCGCGGACCTGTTCGCGCGACGCCGCGGACTGGCTCGGCCCGCCGCCGAAGCTCAGCGAGGCGAGGCGACGGTCGGCGCTGGTGCGCAGCTACCTGACCGGCTTCGGCCCGGCGACGCCGGGCGAGATCGCCGACTGGGGCGGGCTGGGCCTGAAGGCGGCGCGCGGCGCTCGAGCGGCAACTCGAGCTGCGCCGCTTCCTCGCCGAGGACGGCGCCGAGCTGGTCGATCTCCCGCGCTTACCGCTGCCCGACGCGGACACGCCCGCGCCGCCGCGCCTGCTCCCGGTCTGGGACGCGACGATGCTCGCCCACGCCCGCCGCACCCAGGTCCTGCCCGAGGAGCACCGGTCGAAGATCTTCAACACCAAGACGCCGCAGTCGATGCCGACCTTCCTGATCGACGGGCGCGTTCGCGGGCAGCTGGCGGTTCGAGAAGGGCAAGGTCAAGCTCGACCCGTTCGAGCGGATCTGCCGCCGGCGACCGGCGCGAGCTCGAGGCGCGAGGCGAAGCGGTTGGCGGAGTTCCACGCGTGAGGGCTCGACGCGCTCGTGAGCGCGGCGGGGCCGTGGTCGGGCTGGTCGTCGCGCTGCCGGGGTCGCGCGGCGGCCGCGGGTGGCGGCGACGCGCCCTGGTCCGGGTGGCGACGACCGGCAACGGCTCGGAGCGGGTCAAGACGCTGCCGATCACCCGCCGGGCGGGCGCCCGGCCGCGGGTGGTGATCTCGATGGGCCCGCACCGCCTGCCGAGCCTGGAGGGGGGCGACCGGCTGCGGTGACGGCCGAGGTCCAGGTGACCGGCGACTGCCACGATCCGCACAGGCCGCGCTGCGTCGGCCGGGTCTACCACTACGACCCGAACGTCCGGGCGCCGGCTGGTGATCGCCCGCAGCGCCGGGACCGCCGGCGGCGGGCGGGCGATCAGCCCGGCTGAAGCGCGAGACCTGCACCCAGAAGCGCCCCGACTACGAGCACCACTGCGTCCTCGCCGTTGCCGACGAGGGCTGACGATCAATCCGGGCAGCTCCCTGCCCGCTCGACCGCTGCCACGTGAACCTCGTCGTCGACGCCGCACAGCCCCCGCGCGAGCGCGGCGACCTGCTCATGGTCGGCGGTCTCAAGCCGAACGGCGCGATTCCCGCAGGACCGCGGGCGGATCAACGTGATCCGCTCCGCGACGCGGGCCCCGGGGCGCGCACTCAGACGGTGGCGACCGAGCATCGCCTGAAGCGCCGGCTGCGCCCGACTTCAGGCGCCGGGTCGTCTTCTCGAAGCGCCTCGGCGGGCTCAGCGCCGGGCGAGCAGCTCGCGGTCTCGGCGCGGATGACCACCGACGTCTCGCACCTGCGCTACGCGGTCCGGACGAGCGCCGCGCCTGATCCTCGCCGACTCACCGCACGCGACCCGCCAGAGCGAGTTCGCCAAGAAGCTCGCCTTCGGCCGCGGCGAGATCTCGGAGAACAACGGCTCCAACTGCACCCGCGCCGAGGGCCGCTGCACCTACCGCAAGGTCGGCGTCGCGGAGATGCGCCGCGACGCCGGTCGACGGGCACGGCCGCCCGGTCCCGCTTACGTGAACCTGGTCACCGTCGTCGGACCGAAGGTCCGCCGCGCCCACGTCCGCGACCGGGTGATCGTGCGCCGCGGCGGGATCGAGGTTCTGCGCTTCCCGGCCGCGCTCAACCGGCGGCCCCACGCTGACGGCGTCGCCCCGGCGGCCCGCGGTCGAGCCCCAAGGGAGCTGAGAGACTCGTCGTGCGACCTCGGCGTCCATTTGCCGCTGATGCAGCTCAGCGATGAGGGGCTCTCGCTGCGAGCGCCTCGGCCGGCGTTGACACCGCGAGGGTGCGGGTTCGCCGCGTCTCGGCGAACGACCACTTCATCTTCCAGACGCCTGGCTGATGGGCCGACGGCGCTCGCGAGCGTGATCGAGCGTTCCGGCGACATGACCGTCGCCACGACGGTCGCGCTTGCCGTCCTGCGAGGCCGGTTCCTTGGCTAAGGCGTTCGCGGCGCTGGACATCCTGTCCGAGGGTCGACTGGTGGCCGCCTTGGGACCGGGCTCATCGTCGCGCGACTACGACGCCCTCGGCATCTCCTTCGAGGAGCGCTGGAAGCGGTTCGACGAGGCGGTTCTGGGTGCTCGCCCTGCTCGGGGAGAACCGTCCCGAGCACGCCCGCTACTCGCCGTTCTTCGGACGTCGAATTCGCGCCTGGTCCCGGACAACCTGGGGGTGTCCCGCTGTGGATCGGAAGCTGGGGCTCGAAGGCCGGGCTCGCCCGGGTCGGCGAGGGCGGCGACGGCTGGCTTGCCTCCGCCTACAACACGACGCCGGACCGGTTCTCCGCTGCTCGCTCTCTCCTGGCGAGCAGAGCTCGAGGATCGAGGCCGGCAGCCGCCGACTTTCCCAACGCGCTGGCCACGATGTGGACCTGGGTCTCAAAGGATCGAGCCGAGCGCCGATCGAGTGCTCGCCGAGGTCTTGGCTCCGGTCCTGAACCGCGATCCCGACGAGCTTGCGCGGGCGGTCTGCGTCGGGACCGTCGGAGCACTGCGCGGAGCTCCTCTCGCGCTACGCCGACGCCGGATGCCGGCGGGTGTACCTCTGGCCGTTGGGCGACGAAGCGCGGCAGCTCGAGCTCGTCGCGAACGAGGTCGCTCCGACGTCGCGTCTCCCGCAACCAGATGATGGCCTCCAACCTGGCGGCTTCCCAGTTGCCGTCGAGGGTGGGCAGGGTTACGTTCTTTCGTGCCCCTCAAGCTCGCCGCGCCGGCCTCTGGACGTTGCTCGCCGCGGACGACTGATCAGCCGGTCCGCCTATGGCCACGCCGCTAGCGGCCGACGATGTCGGTCCGGAGAAGTCGGTCCACTGGCGGAGGGGCCAAGGCCGGGCCAAATGAGCGGACCGGGTTCATCGAGGCGCCGGTCACGGGCCCGCCGAAGATGGCGTCGAGCCCGACCGTGCCACCGATCGCGATCGCTGCCGCCGCGCCGACGGCGCGCGTGTCGGCGGCCACCGGGCCGTGGATCACGAACATCAGAAGGCCGTCGAGCACGATCTGGTCGACGAGGCGCCCGCTTACAGCGCCGACGCTCCGCACCACCGCCCGAGGTCGGCAGGCCGGTCGCCAGCCACGAGCAGCACCAACGCGCCGGCGACCACAGCCCGCGGCTGGGCGGCGACGTAGCGGCGGCTCGCGCGGCGGGAAAGTGCGCGCGTCAGCGTGAAGGCCACCGTCACCACCGGGTTGATGTGCGCGCCCAGAGGTGCGCAGGTCACGTAGACCATGACCATGGTGACCAGCCGAGACGAGCCCGTTCCCGACCACGCCGAGGCGCCGTCGTGACCGGTCGGCGACGGTCGCCGCGCCGGCGAAGACGAGCACGAACGTTGCGAGGCGCCTCGGCCGCCGCCGCCACAGCAGGTCAGGCTTGGGCATCGGCGCGAGGTCGCCAGTCGGCGCCTGACGCGCTCCTCGATCTCGTCGCGAATCCGACGCCGCGTCTCGACGTCCTGACCGGCGGGATCCTCGAGCTCCCAGTCCTCATAACGCTTGCCCGGGTAGATCGGGCAGGCGTCGCCGCAGCCCATCGTGATCACCGCGTCGGCGGCGCGCACGAACTCGTCATTCAACGGTTTCGGGAACTCTTGCCCGAGGTCGACGCCTACCTCGGCCATCGCTTCGACCGCGGCCGGGTTGATCTCGTCGGACGGATCAGAGCCGGCGGTTCGGACGTGCACGCGACCGTCGGCGAGCTTGTTCAGCAGTCCCGCCGCCATCTGGCTCCGTCCCGCGTTGTGGACGCACACGAACAGGATCTCGGGCACGTCCTTGGTGATCTTCTCGTCGGCTTGGCCCAAGGCCCTCAACCGCGGGCGAAGCGATGAGCGAACAGGGGGACGAAGTTCTGCACGTTCGCCGTTGGAAGGTCGCCGATCGCCTCGGTCGTGTACCGCTCGATCGTCTCGGCTCCGAAGACTTCCGCGAACTCGTCCTTGAGCGAGACGAGGCCCCTCTCGAGGTGGCCCCGGGTTGACCAGGTCCACCTCGAGCTCGGCCAGTTGCGTTGCCATGCGTCATCCCTTCACCTGCCCCGGTATCGATCTGCTCTCGGGCGCCGAGCCTACTCCATTGACCAATGCCGTTTCAATCGATATATGTGTATTGATGCCTGTCGATCTGGAGCTCAGCCGAAGAAGAAGAGTCCGAACGGTGAGCCGTGCTGGGACGAGGTCGTCTATCCAGATATCGAACGCGAGCATGCGGAGCGCATGGCCGCGGTCGCAAAGGCGCTCGGCGATCCAGTGCGGATGCAGCTCGTCGACGTGCTGCGAAAGCACGCGGGCAAGGTCTGCGTCTGCGAGCTCGTGCCGCTCTTCGATCTCTCGCAGCCGACCGTCTCGCATCACCTGAAGAAGCTTCGCGACGCCGGGATCGTCGGTTCCGAGCGCCAGGGCCTGTGGGCGTACTACTACGTCAAGCCCGAGGCGCTGGAGGAACTGAGTACATGGCTGAGCTGACCGTCGGGAACCACGCCCCGGTCGGCTCGAGCTGTTGTTCGGCCTCATTGCAGGAGACGTGCTGCGAGCCCGAGGCCAAGGGCGAATGCTGCGGGCCCGAGCACCAGGCCGGAAACTGCGGCTGCAGCTCGGGCACTGCGGCGGTTCCCGACGATGCCGGTGAGTTGCGCGAGACCGTGCGCGACCGCTACGCGAGGGCGGCCGAGGCGGTGAGCACCGGCGAGACCGCGTGTTGTGGTGACGCGGCCGTGATCGCCGACGAGCAGCGTGAGGTGTTCGGGTCCGGCCTGTACGGCCCAGACGATCGTGACGCACTGCCCGAAGCCGCCCGGTTGGCCAGCCTCGGCTGCGGTAACCCGACCGCGGTCGCCGAGCTGCA
>CAVOHG010000004.1:0-670986 GCA_963695655.1 uncultured Acidobacteriota bacterium
CCTCGATCGCGTCGTGGGTCGCCCAGTCGAACGCCGTAGTCCCCTCCAGCTCGGACCAGAACTCCTCGAGCTGCTGCTGGTCGAGCCTGAGGGTACGACGCCACAGCGCTCGCCTGCGCCCGCGTGGACACTGCCGCGAGCGCCGCGTGGCCGTCGCGCGTCGAGGTGTGCACGGTGCCGCGCAGGCTGGGCTCGACCGCACCAGCGCACCGACTCGTGGGCCGCCGTCACGGCGTCGCGGGCCGCGCCGGGCAACCGGGCAGCCACCGCGAGGTACGGGGAGCGCGGGCGGCCTGGGACTGGATGGGCCCGCGCCGCTGGATGAGGTGCACGACGGCCGCGCTCCCCCGGCCGCGAGACCGCGGAACTGGCGGCGAAGGGTTGCCGCCGCCAGCTCCTCCCAGGTCCAGGGCCGCACGTCAGCGGTTGCGGATGCTGCGCAGCACGTACGGCATGATGCCGCCGTGCGCGGTAGTACCCGAGCTCCCCCGGCGTGTCGATGCGGATGACCGCGTCGAACTCCACGTCGCCCGCACCGCCGGTCGCCTTGACCTGGGCCGTCCGGGGGGCCTCGCCGTCGTTCATCGCCTCCACGCCGGTGATCTCGAACGTCTCCTCTCCGGTCAGCCCGAGCGACTCGGCGTTCTCGCCCTCCGGGTACTGCAGGGGCAGCACGCCCATGCCGATGAGGTTGGAGCGGTGGATCCGTTCGTAGGACTCGGCGATCACGGCTCGGGCGCCGAGGAGCGCCGTACCCTTGGCCGCCCATGACGTGACGAGCCGGAGCCGTACTCCTTCCCGGCGAGGATCACGGAGCGGGACACCCGCCTCCGCGTACGCCTCTGAGGCCTCGTAGATCGTCGTCACGTCGCCGTCGCCCGCGAAGTTGCGGGTGAAGCCGCCCTCCGTGCCGGGCGCGAGCTGGTTGCGCAGCCGGATGTTGGCGAAGGTCCCGCGCACCATCACCTCGTGGTTACCGCGGCGCGAGCCGTAGGAGTTGAAGTCGCGGGGCTCGACGCCGTGCTCCAGCAGGTAGCTGCCCGCGGGCGAATCCCGCTGATCGAGCCCGCCGGGGAGATGTGGTCGGTCGTCACCGAGTCACCGAGCTTGGCCAGCACCCTGGCGCCGGGATGTCCTGGACCGGCGCCGGCTGCTGCCGGCATGCCCTCGAAGTACGGCGGCTTGCGGACCGTACGTGGAGTCGGCGTCCATAGGCGAAGGTGTCACCCTCGGGCGTGGTCAGTGACGTCCACCGCTCGTCGCCGGCGAACACGTCCGCGTAGTCGTTCGAGAACATGTCCGATGTGATGCGCCGCCGACGATCGCATCGACGTCAGCGGGCGCCGGCCAGACGTCCCTCAGGAACACGTCGTTGCCGTCCGTGTTCCTGCCCGAGTGGCTCGTTGAACAGGTCGATGTCCATCGTCCCCGCAAGCGCATAGGCAACGACCAGCGGCGGCGACGCGAGGTAGTTCATCTTGATGTCCGGGTTGATGCGGCCCTCGAAGTTGCGGTTGCCCGACAGCACGGCGGCCACGGCCAGGTCGGCCTCGTTCACCGGCGCTGACCTCGGGGATCAGCGGCCCCGAGTTGCCGATGCAGGTCGTGCATCCGTAGCCGACCAGGTTGAACCCGAGCTTCTCCAGGTACGGCGTCAGGCCGGCGCGTTCGTAGTAGTCGGTCACAACCTTCGACCCCGGCGCCAGGGTGGTGTTCACCCAGGGCTTGCGCGTGAGGCCTTTCTCGACAGCGTTCTTGGCCACCAACGCGGCGCCGATCATGACGGACGGGTTCGAGGTGTTCGTGCAGGAGGTGATCGCCGCGATCGCGACGGCACCGTGGTCGATCTCGAAGCTCGAACCGTCCTCGAGGGTCACGGCCACGGGACTGCTCGGCCGCCCTTCGACCTTCTGCGACTGGTCTCCGCGGGCGGGGGCGAGTCGTTGTCCCCGGCGTGGGAGGGCGGGTCGCTGGCTCGCCGGAAGGACTCGACCGACGCCTCGTCTGACCCGACCTCCTTGCCGTTGGTCTTCGAGTCGTAGCCGTCGCTGACGTAGTCCCCGAGGACCTTGCGGAACGCCGTCTTCGCGTTGCTGAGCGAGATCCGGTCCTGTGGCCGCTCGGGCCCGGCGATGAAGGTACGACGGTCGAAGAGGTCGAGCTCGAGGCGCTCGGAGAAGCGCGGCTCCCCCGCCGGGTCGTGCCACAGGCCCTGCTCCTTGGCGTAGGCCTCGACGAGAGCGACCTGTTGGTCGTCGCGCCCGGTGAGCCGGAGGTACGTGCCAGGGTCGCCTCGTCGACAGGGAAGACGTGATCGTCGAGCCGTACTCCGGGGACATGTTGCCGATCGTGGCGCGGTTCGCCACCGGCACCGCAGGGACGCCGCTGCCGTAGAGCTCGACGAACTTGCCCACGACGCCGTGATGGCGCAGCATCTCGGTGATCGTGAGCACCAGGTCGGTCGCGGTCGCGCCTTCGGGGAGCCACCGGAGAGCTTGAAGCCGACCACGCGCGGATCAGCATCGACACGGGCTGGCCGAGCATCGCCGCCTCCGCCTCGATGCCGCCGACGCCCCACCGCGACGCCGAGGCCGTTGACCATGGTCGTGTGACTGTCCGTCCCCACGCAGGTGTCGGGGTAGGCCATCCGTCCGCACATAGACGACCTGGGCGAGGTGCTCGATGTTGACCTGGTGGACTATGCCGGTGCCCGGCGGCACGACCTTGAAGTTGTCGAAGGCGCTGGCCCCAGCGCAGGAACTGGTGGCGCTCCTTGTTGCGGCCGTACTCGAAGTCGACGTTGCTCTGAAACGCACCCGAGGTGCCGAAGACGTTCCGCGATCACGGAGTGGTCGATGACGAGCTCAGCAGGCGCCAGCGGGTTGATCGTCGTCGGGTCGCCGCCGAGGTCGCTCATGGCCTCGCGCATCGTGGCGAGGTCGACGATCGCCGGGACGCCGGTGAAGTCCGCATGATCACGCGCGCGGGCGTGTACTGGATCTCCTTGCTGGGTTCGCTGTCCGGATCCCAGCCAGCGATGGCGCGGATGTCGTCAGCGGTGATGTCGCTGCCGTCCTCCGTGCGTAGCAGGTTCTCCAGCAACACCTAGGCTGTAGGGCAGGCCGGCGACGTTCCAGCCCCTCGCCTGACACGCTGGAGAGCCGGTGATCTCGTACGACTCGTCGCCGACCTCGAGGGTTCCTCTGGCGCCAAAACTGTCAACCGTGCTCATGCCCGCGCTCCTTCACCACATGTGTTCCCACTGTCATCGTTCGACCAGCGGCGGCCTCGGCACCACCCGGGGCGTTGGCAAACTGATCTTGACATGAAGATACATCATCCGGGGCGGTACTCCGATCCGGGGGTGCAGCCACCTCAGTAGCGGATCGGGCCTGTCGTTTCGCGGCTCGCTGGCGCGGTGTGATGGCCGGGCCTCGTCGCACGCTCCCCACCACAGCCGTCGGTCGCTCGACCGCCGCTCCGCCACGGCCGAGGACCGCAGCTGGAACGGCACGGAACGTCACCATCACGCCAGGCGTGAAAAGGAGGCGGCCCTTCAAGCGCAGCGCACGCTGGTTGTGCAGCAGCTGCTCCCACCAGTGACCGACGACGTACTCGGGGATGTAGACCGTCCCGACGTTCGCGCGGACTTTGCGCCGCACGCGCGCACGTAGTCGAGCACGGCTTGGTGATCTCTGAGTACCGGCGACGCGAGCACCTTGAGCGGAACCGAGATCTCCTCCTCGTCCCACGTCTTCAGCAGCTCGGCCGTGACGTCGCCGTCGACGTTGACGGTGACGGCCTCCAGGGTGTTGGGCCGAGACGCCTTTGCGTAGGCGAGCGCACGAAGCGTCGGCCGGTGCACCTTGGAGACGAGCACGATCGCATGGATCCGCGACAGGGGCAGGGCCTGGTTCTCCTCGACCGCCTCCAGCTGCGCTCGCGACCCGGTCGTAATGGCGCCGGATGTTCCGCATCAGCGAAGAAGAGCACGATCATGGCCAGGATCGCGATCCACGCGCGGTGAAGGAACTTCGTGATGAGCACGATCACGAGCACCAGCGCCGTGACGGTCAGCCCGATCGCGTTGATGACCCGGCTGCGCATCATCTCGCGCCGCCGGTGGTGGTCCTGCTGTTTCGCAGCAGCCTCGTCCAGTGCCGGACCATGCCCGTTGGCTCGTCGTGAACGAGACGAAGACGCCGACGATGTAGAGCTGGATCAGCTTCGTCACCTCGGCGTCGAACGCCCAGATCAGAATCACGGCGAAGCCGGCGAGCAGACGATGCCGTTCGAGACGCCAGCCGGTCCCCCCGGGTGTGCAGCTGCCGGGGCAGGAAGCCGTCCCTGGCAAGGATCGACGCAAGGACGGGAAAGCCGTTGAACGCCGTGTTCGCAGCGAGCACCAGGATGACCCCGGTAGCGGCGGCAATGATGTAGAAACCGAGGGGGAACCCGTCGAAGATCCCCACGCAAGCTCGCCGATGACGGGGTCTTCGGCGAAGCCGTCCGGGACCGGAACCCCTGCGGGTCGAGCAGCACGACGCCGTTTGACGTCGGCCAGCCGAACATGCATGAGGTTGCCGAGAATAAGGATCGACATGCCCATCGTTACCGCGATGGTCCCCAGGAGAAGCAGAGTGCTCGCGGCGTTCTTGCCCTTGGGTTTGCGGAAGGCCGGTACGCCGTTGCTGATCGCCTCGACGCCGGTCAGAGCGGCGGACCCCGACGCGAAGGCACGAAGCACAAGGAAGATCACGGCGAGGTTGCCGAACCCGCCGGTCAGGTCCTCGGTCCCCTGGATCGTGTAGCCGGCGAGCTCCTCGATGGGGGCAGCGTGCCGTTGAAGTAGCGGAAGAACCCGTAGGCGGACATGGCGCGGATCGTCACCATGAAGATGTACGTCGGGATCGCGAAGGCCGTTCCGGGACTCCTGTGACGCCTCGCAGGTTCACCGTCATCAGGAAGATCGTGGCGCTGATGGCAAGCAGCGCCTCGTGGCCCTGCAGCGGGTCGATCGCCGCGGCGGCGTACTGGGAGGCGGACGAGATCGAGACCGCGACGGTGAGCACGTAGTCGACCATCAGCGCACTCGCCACCGTCAACCCGGCCGTCTTGCCCAGGTTGACCGAGGCCACCTCGTAGTCACCACCACCGGACTGGTAGGCCTGCACGTTCTGCCGGTACGACGCCACGACCGTGAGCATCACGAGAGCCACCGCGATGCCGATCTTCCAGGACATCGAGTAGTTACGCGAGGCCGGCGACCGACAGGGTCAGGAAGATCTCGTCGGGTCGCATAGCCGACCGACGACAAGGCGTCGCTGGCGAAGACGGGCAGAGCGATGCGCTTCGGCAGGAGCGTCTCACCGAGCTGGGCGTTCCGGAGCTTGCGCCCGAGCAAAAGCCGCTTGCCCACGTCTCTTATGCCCACGGACGGATGCTATGCCACAGATGCGTGTGTAGCGTCGGGACCGGCGGGTCCGGAGGGAACCGCCGACCGGATCGTCACTAGACCTCGGAAGGCCGCCGTGCACGTCGTCATCATGGGTTGTGGCCGGGTGGGGTCCACCTCGCCGCCGAGTTGGAGCAGCGATCGCACTCGGTGTCGATCATCGACGCCAACCCGGACGCGTTCCGCCGCCTGGGCCCGCGCTTCTCCGGTGACAAGATCACCGGGAAACGGCTTGACCGTCGAGGTCCTCAAGAATGCGCGTATAGAGGAGGCCGGAGCGTTTGCTGCCGGTGAGCAGCGGGGACAACTCGAACATCATCTCCGCGAGGGTCACCCGCGAGATGTTCGGGATCGAGAACGTGGTCGCGCGGATCTACGACCACACGCGCGCGCGGAGGTCTACCAGCGGCTGGGGATCGCGACGGTCGCCACGGTTCGGTGGACGGCTGACCAGATCCTCCGGCGGCTGCTCCCGAAGGCTCCGAGCCGGAGTGGCGGGACCCGTCGGGCATGGTCCGGATCGCCGTCGTCCCTATCCCCGAGGCATGGGTCGGATCAAGGTCCACGACCTCGAGGAGATCGGCACCAAGGTCGCGTTCCTCACCCGGCTGGGCAAGGCCATGATGGCGAACCACAGTCTCGTCCTGCAGGACGGCGATGTCGCCCACCTCGTCATGACCGGAGAAGGACGCCTCCCACGTCATGGCGGCCATGGACAAGGGACCCGAGGAGCACTGATGCGGGTAGCGATTGCGGGAGCGGGTGCCGTTGGGCGGTGGGTTGCCTCCGAGCTGCTGGAGAACGGCCACGAGGTCCTGCTCATCGACAAGGACCTCACGCCATCAAGGCCGACAGCGTGCCGAACGCCGAGTGGCTGCTCGCCGACGCCTGCGAGCTGTCGTCACTCGACGAGGCCGGACTGCAGCGCTGTGACGTCGTCATTGCGTCGACCGGTGACGACAAGGCGAACCTGGTGATCGCGCTCCTGGCCAAGACCGAGTTCGCGGTCCCGCGCACGTGGGTCGGGTGAACCACCCGGGGAACGAGTGGCTCTTCAACGACTCGTGGGGCGTCGACGTGTCGGTGTCGACCCCGCGGATGATGTTCCGCCCTCGTCGAGGAGGCGGTCTCGGTCGGCGACGTGGTGCGGCTGTTCACGTTCCGGCAGAGCAACACGAACATCGTCGAAGGCGACGCTTCCCGAACTGTCGCCCTACGTCGGGATCCAGCTCAGCCAGGTGGTCTGGCCGCCGGGATGCCTCACTGGTCGCGGTGCTGCGGGACGGCCACGTGCACCAGCCGGACCCCGACGCCACCCTCGAGGCACACGATGAGCTCCTCTTCGTCACCACGCCGGAGACCGAGGAAGAGCTGGCAGAGCTGCTGGCCCCGCACGGCGACGACTCCCGGCGTACCCGCCACTAGTCCGTCGGAAAGTCTGCGGGGTGGGCATGGTGACGGGGGTCTCGTCGCGGCGAAGCAGCCACACCATGGCGGCCAGCGCGGCGATCTGGAGCGGCCAGCCCATGGCGATCTTCGCGATCCCGAGCCAGCCGGCCTCGTGCATCCGGTAGAGCGGGTACTGCACCACCACCCGCGCCATGCAGGGCAGCGCGAGCAGCAGGTCAGCTTGTTGCACAGCGTCACCAGGTGCTTGTCGGTGTGCCACGCCGTCACGTCCCCGGTGACGCCGCCGATCGTCGAAACCCACCAGCGGCCAGCGCACCAGTACGCTCGCCGACAGGACGACGGCGTACACGCCGTTGTAGATGACGCCGGGCAGGAACGCGCCTCGGCCCGCCCGGACCGCAGCGCGAACACCGAGGCAATGCCGATGCCGACGCTCGAGTTCATGACGAACTGGACGTTCGACCGCTGCGCGATCCGGACGAGCAACAGCACGGCGGCAAGGCCACCGGAGATGAACAAGGACAGCCTGAGGTCGTGCGCGACGACCCAGCTGAGCGTGAACCCGAGGGTGGGGATGGCACCCTCGAGCATCCCGCGAGTGCCGCCGAGCGCCTTCGACAGCTGGGTACGCACGAGCGTCTCCAGGGTGGCAGCCGTCACCGGCGGCGCGGCCGCCGCCGGCTCGACGCCAGACTCAGGACTGGAGCTCATACGGCGGGTTGTAGATGATGCGCTGCCCGTCCTGGCACGAGACCCGCCCCCAGACGACCAGCCCGGCGCCCGGCTTGATACCGGCGATCTTGCGGCGGCCGAGCCAGACGAGCGTCTGACCACGCCGAGCCGTCGTACAGCGAAGCCTCGAGGGTCGGGGTGCCGGCGTCGTGGCGCCGGCGAGACGTTCTTCAGCTCGCCGTACAGCGTCACAATCTCGCGGTCGTGCACGCCGTTGATGGCCTGACAGCGTTGGACAACGCGCTCGGCGTCGAGATCGTCGGCCTCGAGCTCGTCCGGGCTCACCGCGAACTTCCGGAGCACCCGGCGCAGGCGGCTCCCGACCTGTTGGTCTGTTGTAAGACACCCGGGTACGTCGGCCGGCCGTCAAGGCTGCCCGTTATCGGCCCGCATCCGGATCCTGCTGCTCGGCCATGAGCTGGGCCTGTGCCTGCGCGGGCATCCGCGTCCGGATCGCGTCCCGCGGCGCCATCGGCTCGTCGCCGCGGACGACGATAACGCCGCGGAACGCGGACTCGAGCGGACCATCCGGATCGGGCTGCTGCGCGCTGCGCCCGAGGAACGTGCCGCGCAGCAGCCACCGCGGGCCCCTCGACGCCGACGACCCTGCTCGGCTGGGTGGCCGTCTTGCCGTCCGGCAGCAGCTGCACTGGAATGGCCAGCTGCAGCTCGGGACCGAACTCGCCGTCGGCCTCGACGGCGGTGCCGCCACGGCGGGTGGCCTCGGTCGCGTATCCGTCCGGACCTCGTCCCAGATCCCTCCCGAGCGAGGTGCCGCGAACGCCCGCAGCTCCAGCCCCGAGTCCGGGCCGGCCAGCATGACGGCCGCGATCGTGCCCTCCTGGTCCTCGACCTGCAACCGCAGCCAGAGACCTTGGGCACCCTTCTTGACGATGAGCCCGCCGAGATCGATGTAGCCCTCGTCCTCCTCGTCGATCCACGTCTCGTCGCGGTCCACGGTCCACGGGCCCGCTCGATCCGCAGCTCGTCGGGCTCGTCGTTCTCGGCCGGCTGGTCGTCTTCGGGCTCCTGGGAGCGGTCGGCAGACTTGCGGCGAAGGATGATGCAGGCTTCTCCTCCTGCGGGTGCGTGCTGATGCGTGCTCGGGCTCGCCGCGGGTCACGCCACCCGTGGAGCCGTAGCCACCACCGCCGGCGAGCCGACCCCGGAAGCGTCCCTTCCTCGATGAACCGGGCGCGCTCCACCTGCTGGAAGACCACGACCTGGGCGATCCGGTCGCCTCGCCGGAGCTGGACGGACCGGTGTCGGGTCGAGGTTGATGAGCAGGACCTGGATCTCACCCCGATAGCCTGCGTCCACGGTCCCTGGCGTGTTGAGGAGCGTCACGCCTGCCGACTCTGCCAGGCCGGAGCGGGGATGGATCAGGGCCGACGTAGCCGTCGGGGAGGGCGATGCTCACGCCGGTCGGCACCTTGACCCGCTCGCCGGGGGCGAGCGTGACGTCGACCGTCGTCGTCAGGTCGGCTCCGGCATCGCCGGGATGGGCGTAGCTGGGCAGCGGAACAGTGCCGTCGTGGCGCCGTACCAACACGTCGACCATCGCCGAGCAGCCTCCGAGACAGGGGTGATGAGTGAACCTTCGACTCGACCGGACACCTTACCGGAGACGCGTGGCAGGGTGTCTGTCGTGGCGTCCTCGACCGACCCCTCCGAGGGCACTCCCTATGCGGAGACGCTCGTGGGGGTCCCGGTCAGCTGGTGGCTGCTGGGCGGGTTGCTCGTCGTGGCCGTGGGCTGGGCGTTCTTCGTCGCGACGCCCTTGCTCGTCACCGCGGTCGTCTACCCTGCTGGCGCTGACCCTGGTCGCCGTCGGTCTGAGGACGTACGGGGCGCCGCGCGGGTGGCCGTCGACGCCGAGGGATTCCGCGCCGGCCGGGCCTTGCTGCCCTACCGCTACGTCGGGGCGGTCGAGCCGCTCGACCCCGACGTTTCCACCAGGCGCATCCTGGGGGTGGAGGCCGATGCCCGCGCGTACCTGCTCGTGCGCGCCTACTGTGGCGCTCGGTGAGGGTCGCGGTCGACGACCCTGCCGAACCGGCGCCGTACTGGTTCGTCTCGACGCGTAACCCGACGGCCCTCGCCACGAGCCTCGTCGCGCGCTCCGTGCGAGACTAGGCACCGACGACCGAGCGGCAAGCGCCGATGAGGAGCGACAAGGTGCGCCACAAGTCCAACACAGCCGAGGCAGACAAGGCAGCCAAGAAGGCTGCGAAGGCTGCGGAGAAGGAAAAGGTCAAGGGCAAGCGCAACTGGAAGCTGATGGGCAGCGCGGCTGCCCTCGCGGGCGGCTTCGTGACGGCGAAGGCCCTCGAGGCGGTCTGGAGGACCGCCACCGGTCACGCACCGCCCAACAAGCCCGAGAACCCCGACCTGGCGGCACGCGAGGCGATCGCCTGGGCCGGGCTGAGCGGGATGGCCATCGGCGTCGCGAAGGTGTATGGCGACCCGAAGGGCGGCGCGCTACTGGGTCAAGTCGACCGGGCGGCTGCCACCGGGCATGTCGACCGATGACTACTCCAAGCTGGAGAAGGCGAGCTCCTGACCTTAGGCGGCGCAGTCCTGGCAGACGAGCTGCCCGTCACGCTCGCTGGCGAGCTGGCTGCGATGGTGGACCAGGAAGCACTGCGAGCAGGTGAACTCGTCCGACTGCCGTGGCAGCACCTGGACGGATAGCTCCTCGTGGGACAGGTCCGCACCGGGCAGCTCGAAGGACTCGACTGCCTCGACCTCGTCCTCGTCGACCTTGCCTGAGTTCTTGTCGAGGCGCCTTGCCTTGAGCTCCTCGATGGAGTCCTGGTTGAGCTCTTCGTCTGTCTTGCGTGGTGCGTCGTAATCAGTAGCCATTCGAACCTGTCCTGCTCGTTGTCTGTGTCATCAACATGCCCCCGGTCATGCGGGTCGGGCTCTGGGAGTAACGCAGACTACCCGCGTTTTGTGCCCGACCGGAGGCGCGATTGTGCCTTAAATCTCCCGGGAATGCCAACAACGACTGACCAGTGAGACGATCGTCTCTCAGCGGGGTGGCCAGGACGCCAGCGGCCAGTCACCGAAACCGGCCGCGATGAGCGCCTCCTCGAACGTGTCGAAGAGGTCACGCGGGGCCGCCGCGATGAACAACTGGCTCACGTCCGCACCCCGGAGGCCGCCCACCTTGGCTCCCGCCCCCGTGGCGATGACCGATCCGCAGCCAGTCCCACGGGTTCAGGCCGCGTTCGGCGTACGCGTCGAGGCGGCCGCACGCCACGAAGCACAGGTCGAACGGCCGAGCCAGCCGCCGCGATGCGCGTCCGACCGGCAGCAGCCTCGAGACCTCGATACGGCCTGGTGCGCCCGAACCTCGGCGAGGTAGGTGAACCCGGTGCCGACGAGCGCCTGAGCCAGCTCGGTGCAGGCGGCACGGAGATCGGGTCCCCGTTGAGATAGGCGCCACCGCCGACCGACGCCGTGAACGTCTCCCCTGATCGGGTTGTGCACGACACCCGCAACCACGTCGGGGCCGACCCGCGCGAGCGAGACCGCGAACTGCGGGATGTCGTAGAGGAAGTTGACCTGGCCGTCGATCGGGTCGACCAGCCACGCCACTCGGAGGCCCCTTCACGTTCGCCCCTTCCTCTCCCACGAACGAGTCGTCCGGCCGCGCCGTCAGGATCTCCCGGCGGATCAGCTGCTCGGACGCCACGTCCACAGCCGTGACGACGTCGGTGGGGCTCGACTTCGTCTCCGCTACCGCCACGCTGCCGCTCGACCCGACGCGACGAGGTGGCCGGCGCTGACGGCGACCTTCGTGGCGAGGCGGAGCAGCTCCTCAGGCGTCGGCGTCTTCATGACGCGAGCCGCGGGGTGGCGGGTCTCACACAGCGCGGGCCGCCGCCCTCGCGGGTTGGGACAGCAGTGCGCCGCGCAGACGTCCCAGCGCGCGCCGAGGTCGCCGGCTGCTGGCCGCGGTACCGACTCGCCCCGCGCTCGGCGCCGGCCCGCTCGGTGAGCAGGCCGCGTACGACGGCCACGAACGCTTCGAGGGCGAGCGGGCTCGCGCCCTTCTCGCCGGCTGCGCGGCCCACTCGATGCTTCCGCTGCGAAGCGCCGGTCACGGCCGCGTACGGACTCGTGCTCGCGGCGTCGGGGCACGCGGTGGGTTGGCCGGTCACACGTGGCGGGTCGCAGCACCTCGCCGACGCGCTCGCCGCCCACCTGCACGCCTGCGGCGGCACGGTCGAGACCCGTCGCATGGTCGCCTCGTTGGACGAGCTCGATTCGGCCGAGCCGGTCCTGCTCGACGTCACCCCGCGGCAGCTGCACGCCCTCACCGGCGGACGCGTCCCCGACCGTCACCGGCCCGGCCCGGGGATCTTCAAGCTCGACTGGGCGCTCGACGGCCCGATCCCCTGGCGGGCGCAGGAGGCTGGGCGCGCCGGCACGGTGCACCTCGGCGGGACGCTCGAGGAGATCGAGGCCTCCGAGCGCGGCGGTCACCCCGAGCGGCCCTTCGTGCTGCTCGTGCAGCCCACGCTGTTCGACCCGTCACGCGCACCGCCGGGCAAGCACACCGCCTGGGCCTACTGCCACGTGCCGAACGGGTCGACCCGCGACATGAGCGCCGCCATCGAGGCCCAGGTCGAGCGCTTCGCGCCCGGCTTTGGCGAGCGGATCGCCGCGCGCTGCGCGATGAACACAGCGGACGTCGAGCGGCGCAACCCCAACCTCATCGGCGGTGACATCAACGGCGGCCGATACGACCTGCACGCGCTCGCCTTCCCGGTCCGGTACGCCACGCCGCTTCCCGGCGTCTTCCTGTGCTCGTCGTCGACGCCCCCGGGCGGCGGCGTGCACGGCATGTGCGGCTACTGGGCCGCCAGGGCGGCGCTCAGGGCGACTTGACGACCCCGGCGGTACGGGCTGGTTAATCTCGACAGGAGGTGGCTTCCTCCCGCGACCTGTTCGCCAACTTCGAGCGCATGCGGCGCGAGATCGACGAGCTCTTCGGCGACGTCTTCGAGCGCCAGACCGGGCTGCGCGGCCGCGGCTTCTCGCCGTCGGTCGACGTCTACTACGTCGACGATCCGCCGCGCGCGGTGGTCAAGGCCGACCTGGCCGGCGTCGACATCTCCGACGTGGCGCTCGAGATCCGCGGCCGGCAGCTCCTGATCGCCGGCGAGCGCCGGCCGGCGCAGGCGTCCGGCCGCCTCTACCAGCAGATCGAGATCGAGCACGGCCCGTTCCGCCGTCTGGTCGAGCTCGGCGCCGAGGTGCTGGCCGACCAGGCCCGCGCCTCGTACGAGGACGGCATCCTCGAGGTGGAGATCCCGCTCGCCCGGCCGGACCAGACGGTGCGCCGCGTGCGCATCGACGAGCCGCGCTCGTGAGCGTCGAGGGCGCTCCGCAGGTCCACCTGCCGGAGGCGCTGCCGGTCCTGCCGCTGCGCGACGCGGTCGCCGTTCCCGGACACGCTGACGCCGCTCGCCGTCGGGCAGGAGCGCTCGGTCGAGCTGGTCAACGACGTGCTCGCGCGGCGACCGCATGCTCGTGATGGTCGCCACGCGCGAGGGCGCCGGTCGAGACGCCCGGGCCGGACGAGCTCTACGACGTCGGGGTCGCCGGCGTGGTCGCGCGCATGCTCAAGGTGCCCGACGGCACGCTGCGCATCCTCGTCCAGGGCGCCCAGCGCGATCGACATCGACGACTACGTGGCCACCGAGCCGTACCTGATCGCGCGCATCGCCGAGTCGCCGGACATCGTGGTCGACTCGCCGGAGCTCGAGGCGCTCCAGCGCAACGTGCAGACGACCTTCTCGCAGATCATCGAGGAGGTCCCGTACCTGCCGGAGGAGCTGCAGATGGCCGTCGCCAACCTCGACGACCCCGCCGAGCTGGCGCACCTGATCGCCGGCGCGCTGCGCATCAAGACCGAGGAGAAGCAGGAGCTGCTCGAGGAGCGCGACGTGCTGAAGCGGCTGCGCCTGCTGTCCGAGCTGCTCGCCCGCGAGCTCGAGCTGATCGAGATCGGGACGCGCATCCAGTCGCAGGTCCAGTCCGAGATCGACAAGGGCCAGCGCGAGTACTTCCTGCGCCAGCAGCTCAAGGCGATCCAGGACGAGCTCGGCGAGGTCGACGAGACGCAGGCCGAGGCCAACGAGCTGCGCGAGCAGCTCGAGGGCGCCGACCTGCCCGAGGAGGTCCGCAAGGCAGGCCGACCGCGAGCTCCAGCGCTTCGAGCGCCTCCCGCCGCAGGCCGCCGAGCACGGCGTGATCCGCACCTACCTCGAGTGGATCGTCGACGCTGCCCTGGTCGACGTCGACCGAGGACAACCTCGACCTGAAGCCACGCGCGCAAGGTGCTCGACCACGACCACTACGACATCGAGAAGGTCAAGGACCGCATCCTCGAGTTCCTCGCCGTGCGCAAGCTCAAGCCCGACGCGCGCTCGTCGATCCTCTGCTTCGTCGGCCCGCCCGGCGTCGGCAAGACGTCGCTCGGCCGCTCGATCGCCGACGCGATGGGCCGCAAGTTCGAGCGCATCTCGGTCGGCGGCGTGCGCGACGAGGCGGAGATCCGCGGCCACCGCCGCACCTACATCGGCGCGATGCCCGGGACGATCATCCGCGCGCTGCGCGACGCCGGGTCGAACAACCCCGTGCTGATGATCGACGAGATCGACAAGATGGGCGCGGACTTCCGCGGCGACCCGGCCAGCGCGATGCTCGAGGTGCTCGACCCCGAGCAGAACTCGACCTTCCGCGACCACTACCTCGACCTGCCGTTCGACCTCTCGCGGACGTCTGTTCATCTGCACGGCGAACCAGCTCGACACCGTCCCGCCGCCGCTGCGCGACCGCATGGAGGTGATCGAGCTCTCCGGCTACACGCAGGAGGAGAAGCTGCGAGATCGCCAAGCGCTACCTGGTGCCGCGCCAGATGGAGCGCAACGGCCTGGGCCGGTCGAAGATCGAGTTCACCGACGCGGCGCTCGACGAGATCATCGACGGCTACACGCGCGAGGCCGGCGTGCGCAACCTCGAGCGCGAGATCGGGTCGATCTGCCGCAAGGTCGCGCGCGAGTTCGCCGAGGGCACGCGCAAGTCGAAGCGCGTGATCCGCGCCAAGACCGTCGACGAGCTGCTCGGCAAGCGCGCGCTTCCAGGCGAGACGTGCAGCGCCGCATCAACGAGCCGGGCGTCGCGACCGGGCTGGCCTGGACGCCGGTCGGCGGCGACGTGCTGTTCGTCGAGGCGACCGCCTACCCGGGCGACGGCAAGCTGCAGATCACCGGCCAGCTCGGCGACGTGATGAAGGAGTCGGCCGCCGCGGCGCTCTCCTACGTGCAGGACGCTCGACGAGCGGCATCCCCGAGAACTGGTTCCGCAAGCACGACATGCACATCCACGTGCCGGCCGGCGCGATCCCGAAGGACGGGCCGAGCGCGGGCATCACGATGGCCACCGCGCTCGCCTCGCTGCGTCGACCGGCCGGCTGGTGCGCGCCGACACGGCGATGACCGGCGAGATCACGCTGACCGGCCAGGTGCTGCCGATCGGCGGCCTGAAGGAGAAGGCGCTCGCGGCCCAGCGGGTCGGCATCAAGCGGATCATCGTCCCGCGCCGCAACGAGGCCGACATCGACGACATCCCCGAGCACCTGCGCCGACGCATGAAGTTCGTGCTCGTCGATTCGGAGGACGAGGTGCTCGAGGCGGCGCTGCAGAAGCGCGCCAGGCGAAATTCCCGCTAATCCGGCCCTGTCCGGGTACAGTGTGCGCCAGCAAGCGGATCCGAGGAGAGCAATGGCAGCTAAGAAAAAGGCCGCAAAGGCCGGTGCCGGAGCGTTCGCCGCCGGCAAGGCGGTCCGCTCGAACGAGTACGTACAGCGCCTGGTCGAGGACGAGGAGCTGCGCGAGAACCTGCGCAACGCCTTCGTCTCGGCGAAGAAGGCTTACGGGCGGGTCAACGGCAAGGGCCCCGCGAAGGCGCTTGACGACAAGAAGGTCCAGCGCGAGCTGAAGGACGCGGCGACCTCCCTCAAGGAGGCGGCCGACGCGCTGCGCGGGCAGAAGAAGAAGAAGCGGCGCAAGGGCCGCCTGCTCTTCGTCGCGCTCGTCGGCGCTGGGCTCGCACTCGCCATGAGCGAGGGCCTGCGCAAGAAGGTTCTCGATGCGCTGTTCGGCGCCGAGGAGGAGTTCGAGTACACGGCGAGCACCACGCCCGACTCGAACTCAGGCTCGACGACGAGCGAGAGCCAGCCGGTCAGCACGGGCTAGCCGACTCCGCGCGCAGCCGGCCAAGCCGGCTGCTTGCGGCCAAGCGCTACCGAATCCTTCTCGAAACTAGGGCGCCCTGTGGGGCGCCCTTTTTCGTGGCGGAGGGGCGCCCGCTGCCGAGCCGCCGCGATAGCCTCTGCGCACTCATGGCCGCCTCAGTAGCCACCCCCAAGCGCCTCGACGGCGACAAGGCCCAGCGAATCATCGAGGCGATGCGCAACAGCGTCGCCACGCGCGGCGCCGCCGGGTCGACCTTCGACCACGTCGCCCGCGAGGCCGGGGTCTCGCGCGGCCTGCTGCACTACTACTTCGGCTCCAAGGAGCAGCTGCTGGTCGAGGTGGTGCGCCACGACTGCGAGCTGCGGCTCGACCGGGATGGGCGCGCGCATCGCGCGGGCCACGACCGCCGACGAGATCATCGCGGCGCTGGTGCTCGGGCTCGAGGAGTTCATCGAGGGCGAGCCGGGCAGCCCGGCCGTGATCTACGAGCTGCTGTCCGCCTCACGCCACTCGGAGGACATCCGCGCCGAGCTGGCCGAGCTCTACCGGCGCTGGCGCGCCGACCTGGCCGACTCGCTGCGCGCCAAGGAGCGCGAGGGCGTCGTGCGGCTGGACGCCGACCCGGAGTCGGTGGCGTCGATGCTGTTCGCGCTGGGCGACGGCTTCGGCATCCAGGTGCTCTCCGATCCCGAGTGGGATCGCGAGGCCGCCTTCGAGCTGGGCGTGCGGATCGCGCGCCGGCTGCTCGGCGCGGCCGAGTAGCGCCCCGGCGTGGAGCGCCTGCCGCACTGGGAGCGGGGGACGCCCGCGGTCCTGTGCGCGGCCGGGCCGCACCCGATCCCGGTGTCGACCGCGATCCGCGCGGGCGACGACCGGATCCTGCTCGCGCTCGGCCGCCGGCGCGAGGCGCTGCGGCGCCTGCGCGCCGAGCCGGGCGCGGCGCTGCTCGTGATGGGCGAGGGAGTCGCCTTCACGGCCTTCGGCGACGCGCGCGCGTGGTGTCCGAGCGGATGGAGGCCGCGGACACGATCGTGGCCGTCGAGCTGCGCGTCGAGCCAGCGTCCAGGACCACCTCGCCGACGGCCGGACGGTCATGCTCGACGGCGCGCGCTGGCGCTGGACGAGCGACGACCTGGCCGCCGCCGACGCGGCGATCTTCGCCGAGCTCGAGCGCCTAGCCGAGGCGCGCGCTTAGCTCGTCCGCGAGCCCCGCCACCGGCACCCGCTCCTGCTCGAGCGTGTCGCGGTCGCGCAGGGTGACGGTGTCGTCCTCCATCGTCTGGTGGTCGACCGTGATCCCCCACGGCGTGCCGATCTCGTCCTGGCGCCGGTAGCGCTTGCCGATCGAGCCGCCCGCGTCGTACTCGGCGCTCATCCGCGAGCGCAGCTCCTCGTAGATCGAGCGCGCCTTCTCGGGCTGGCCGTCCTTGTTGACCAGCGGCAGCACCGCCGCCTTGATCGGCGCCATGCGCGGCTTGAAGCGCAGGACGGTGCGGCGCTCGCCGCCGATCTCGTCCTCGTCGTAGGCGTCGCAGAGCAGCGTGAGCACCGTGCGGCCGAGCCCGGCGGCCGGCTCGATCACGTGCGGCACGTAGCGCTCGCCGGTGGCCGTGTCGACGTACTCGAGCTTCTGCCCCGAGTGCTCGGCGTGCTGCTTGAGGTCGAAGTCGCCCCGGTTGGCGATTCCCTCCAGCTCGGACCAGCCGATCGGGAACAGGTACTCGATGTCGCTCGTGGCCGAGCTGTAGTGCGACAGCTCGTCGGGCCCGTGCGGGCGCAGCCGCAGCTTGTCGGGGTCGACCCCCAGCGACACGTACCACTCCATGCGCGCCTCCATCCAGTGCTCGTGCCACTTCTCGGCCTCGGCCGGGGGCACGAAGAACTCCATCTCCATCTGCTCGAACTCGAGCGTGCGGAAGATGAAGTTGCCGGGCGTGATCTCGTTGCGGAAGGACTTGCCGATCTGGGCGATGCCGAACGGCGGCCGCTTGCGCGCGAACTGGAGGGTCGTCTTGAAGTCGAGGAAGATGCCCTGGGCCGTCTCGGGACGCAGGTAGACGGTGGAGCCCTCCTCCTGCACCGGGCCGATCGTGGTCTCGAACATGAGATTGAAAGGCCGCGGCTCGGAGAGTTCGCCCCCGCAGACCGGGCAGACGAGGTTGTCCGGGTCCTTGCCCTCGGCCTCGGCCTCCTCGCGCAGGTGGTCCTCGCGGAAGCGCCGCTTGCACTTGCCCAGGCACTGGACGAGCGGGTCGCTGAAGCCGGCCAGGTGGCCCGACGCCTCCCAGGTGCGCGGGTGCTGGATGATCGCGGAGTCGAGCGCAACGATGTCGTCGCGCTCCTGGATCATCGCCTTCCACCAGGCGGCCGTCACGTTGTTCTTGAGCAGGACCCCGTAGTGCCCGTAGTCGTAGGTGTTGGCGATCCCGCCGTAGATCTCGGAGGCGGGGAAGATCAGCCCGCGCCGCTTGCAGAGCGCGACGATCTTGTCCATGGTGGCCACGGCCTCAGTCACGGCGCTGGAGGGTAGTCGAGCGAAAAAACGCGCGAATTCCGGGGCTGTGTCGGCCACACCGGCGCGTGTCGTCGTCGGGCTGGGGTAGCGTGACCCGCGAATGGCCACCGCCTTCCGCCCGATCGGCCACATAGCCGCCTGGATCGTGTGGCACGCGATGCGCGTGTCGCTCTTGGACGACCTCGACCGCCCGCAGCCGCCGCAACACGGCTGACGCGCTGTCGCTACTGGGCGGGCGATGTCGCAGGAGAACGTCGAAGTCGTGCGGCTCATGAACGCCGCCTTCAATCGTGCGGATCTCGACGAGGCGTTCGGCTTCTACGAACCGACGGCCATCTGGCACTCGCGCAGCGACGAGCCGGTCACCGGTGACTACGCACGGCCTGGAGGCGATCCCGAGATGGCCCGCACGTGGCACGGCATGTCGCGGAGTTCGAGTTCGAGCTTGAGGATTACGTCGACGCCGGGGACTCGTGTGGTCACGTCCGGCTGGCTCTGCGGGCGTGGTCGTCAGAGCGGCGCTGAGGTTCGAGAACGCTACGCGTGGGTCGTCAGGATCAAGACCGCAAGCTCGCCGAGATCTGGGAGTACCGCGACCGCTCGGAAGCCCTCAAGCCGTGGGGGTGTCGGGGTAGGACGATGAGGCGTCCAACCTTGAGCGGCACCCGATCCGCGTCGCGAAGCCGCTTGCACGACAACTGGTAGCGCCGTGGGGAAATTCGGCACTCATATACTGAGAGTGCCATGCCGATCTACGAGTACCGCTGCGAGAACGGGCACACCTTCGAGGTCACGCAGCGCATGGTCGACGACCCGCTCACCAGCTGCTCCACCTGCGGGGCGCCCGTGCAGCGCGTCTTTCATCCCGTGGCGGTGCACTTCAAGGGGTCGGGCTTCTACAACACCGACTACGGCAAGAAGAAGGCCGGCGCCTCGTCGGACCCGGGCTCCAAGTCGGAGACGAAGTCCTCGGACTCGAAGTCCTCGGACTCGAAGTCGTCCGGCTCGGACTCGAAGTCGTCCAGCTCGGACTCGAAGTCCTCCAGCTCCTCCAAGTCCTCCGACTAGTCGCCGTTCAGCAGCTTGTCGACGGCGTCCGCGCGCGTGCCGGGTGACACCTGGATGTCGCCCTCGAGGTCGCAGCAGGTTCCCTCGAGCACGTCGGTCTCGTCGGAGTTGCCGGTCGCCATGTCAGCGAACAGGCCCATCAGCGCCGGGCCCTTCATGTCGGTCTTGAGCGCCTTGGGCGCCTGCCAGCTGACCCACGGCAGGCGGAAGAACGTGCTGGGCGACTTGGCCTGGGCGCCGATCGCCCGCAGCACCTCCTGCTGGCGGGCGGCGCGGGCGCGGTCGTCCTCGGCGGGCGCGCACGGGTTCTTGCGGACGCGCGCGTAGCCGAGCGCGCGGGTGCCGTCGAGGTGGATCTCACCCTTGCGGAAGTGGATCCCCTTCCAGAAGTTGTCGAACGGCGGGGAGCAGATGCGCGTCTTGTTGTTGACCGTGATGCCGCCCAGCGCGTCGATGAAGGCGGGGAAGTCCTTGAAGTCGACCTCGACGAGGTGGTTGATCTTGAGGCCGTTGCCGAGGAAGTTCTCGACGGTGCGGATCGTCAGCGCGGGGCCGCCGAGCGCGTAGGCGGCGTTGATCTTGCTGCTGCCGTGTCCGGGGATCTCGGCCTCGGTGTCGCGCGGGATCGAGAGCTTGCGTACGCCGCCGAGCCCGGCGTGGATGACCATGATCGTGTCGGCGCGCGACGGGCCGCTCGAGCTCTCGTCGATCGACGCGCCCGTGCGGGCGTCGGAGCCGAGCACGAGGATGTTGGTGCCGCCGAGCATCGATGCCCCCGCCCGAGAGTGCGGCCTTGGCGTCGTCCGACACGCCCTCCTGCACCTGCGCGCTGACCAGGAACAGCACCAGCGAGAGCAGCAGCCAGCCGCCGACGGCGAGCGCCACCCACTTGGCCACCCGGCCGGGGGTGATCGGCTTGCGCGTGCGGGGCTCGTCGGGCTGCTTCCCGGTGACGCGGCTGAGCCGCCGCTTGAGCGCGTCGAGATCGCCCCCGCGGGTGAGCGCGTGCTTGCGGGAGCGGTAGACCTTGTACTCCGGAGGGGCCGGCTTCGGGTCGGTCACAGACCTCTGTATATCGTCCGGCCATGCCGCCTTCGCGAGTGATCGGCATCGACGCGGGGGGAACGAAGCTCCTGGGCGGGGTCGTGGACGAGGGGCTCGTCGTGCACCATAGAGTGCATCGGACCTGGCGTGGAGGCGATCGCGCCGAGACCCTCGACATCTTCGTCGAGTCGGTCGAGGAGGTGCGCGCGGCGGCGCCGGACGTGGCCGCCGTCGGGTTCGGGATTCCCGCGCTGGTGGAGTGGGAGACGGGGGTCTCGCGCTGGTCGACGCACCTCCCGATCGCCGACGTGCGCTTCCGCGACGTGATGAGCGAGCGCCTGGGCCTGCCCGTGGTGGTCGACAACGACGCGAACGCGGCGCTGCTCGCCGAGTGGCGCTTCGGGGCGGCGCGCGGGGTGTCGGACGCGGTGCTCGTGGCTTTGGGGACCGGCATCGGCAGCGGGCTGCTGCTGGGCGGGCGGATCTACCGCGGTGCGCGCGGGCTCGGTGCCGAGATCGGGCACATGGTGGTGGACCTGCACGGACCGGATTGCCAGGGCGAGTGCCCGGGACGCGGCTGTCTCGAGGTGATGGCCTCGGGGTCGACGATCGGCCGCGAGGGCCGGGCCGCGGCGGCGGCGCAGCCGGAGTCGGCGCTGGGACGACGGCTGGCCGCCGGCCAGGAGATCACGGGCGGGATCGTGACCGAGCTGGCGCACGCCGGCGACGCGGCGGCGATCGCCGTGCTGGCCCAGATCGGGCGCAGGCTGGGCTACGGGCTGGTGGGCGTGGTGAACGTGTTCAACCCGGAGCGGATCGTGATCGGCGGCGGGGCGATCGCGGCGGGCGAGCTGCTGCTGGGTCCGGCGCGCGAGGTGGTCGCCGAGCGGGCGCTGCCGCCCGCGCGGGAGATGGTCTCGATCGTGCCGGCGGAGTTCGGCGACGAGTCGGGGATGCTCGGCGCGGCGCTGCTGGCGCTGGACTCGCTGTGAGCGGTCGCCTGGTGGTGTGCCCGACGCCGATCGGGAACCTGGAGGACGTCACCCTGCGCGTGCTGTCCGCGCTGCGCGAGGCGGACGTGGTGGCCTGCGAGGACACGCGCCGGACGCGGGTGCTGCTGGACCGGTACGGGGTGTCGGCGGAGCTCGTGTCCTACCACGAGCACAACGAGCAGGCGCGGGCGGCGTCGCTGGTGGCGCAGATGCGCGCGGGGTCGGTCGTCGCGCTCGTGTCGGATGCGGGCATGCCGTTGGTCTCGGATCCCGGCTACGTGCTCGTTCGGGCTTGCGTGGCGGCCGGGCTGCCGGTGGAGGTGCTGCCAGGACCGTCGGCGGCGGTGACGGCGCTCGTGGCGTCGGGGCTGCCGGCGGCGGAGTGGCACTTCGCGGGCTTCCTGCCGCGCAAGAAGGGTGAGCTCGCGCGGCTGTTCTCCTCGTTTCTCGGCACCGTGGTGGCCTTCGAGTCGCCGCGGCGGGTACCGGCGTCTTTGGCTGTTTTGGCCTCGGTTGAGCCCGTCTCGGGAGGTGGCGGTCTGCCGGGAGCTGACCAAGGTGCACGAGGAGGTCGTGCGGGGGACGGCGGCGGAGCTGGCGGAGCGGTACGCGGAGGCGCCGCCCCGAGGTGAGGTGGTGCTGGTGGTGGGGCCCTCCTCCTCTCCGGATTCCGGTGCGGCGCCCGCGGCGTCGGCGGTGGAGGCGCTGCGACGCTTGGTCGAGGCGGGCGCGCAGCCGCGCAAGGCGGCCCGGGTCGTGGCGGAGCTGACGGGGGAGAGCGCGAACGCGTTGTATGGGGCGTTGACGGAGGGGTAGGCGCCGCCGGGGTCCCGCCCCGGTGAACCCGACATTGGACATCCATGCGGTGTCCGATGTTGGGCGCGTCGGTCGCGCGTGCGGCTTCCGTAACGACTCTGCGACGCCCCGCAACTTTTCTGTTCCCGCCCCGGGGCCACGCGAGCCCCCGCCCCTACGGTGGGCCGCATGCCTCGCCGTCTCCTCATCCCGGCGCTCGCCCTCGTCGCCCTCTTGCTGCTCGCCGCGCCCACGCGCGCCGACTGGACCTGGCCGGTCTCTGGCGAGGTGATCACGCCGTATCGCTTCGGCGGCGACCCGTACGCGGCGGGTCAGCACCGCGGGATCGACATCGCGGCGCCCGACGGCGCGCCGGTGGTCGCGGCCGCGTCGGGCGAAGTCCGCTTCGCCGGGATGGTCGGCTCCTCGGGACTCACGATCAGCATCCGAACCGCCGACGGCCGCTACGACACCTCCTACCTGCACCTGTCGTCAGCGTCGGTGGGCGAGGGCGAGCAGGTGGCGGCCGGCCAGCGCGTGGGAGCGGTGGGGAGGAGCGGGGAGCGCGCCGCAGAGCTGCCCCATCTCCACTTCGGCGTCCGCGACGCCGGCACGGAGCACGGCTACCACGACCCACTCGGGTTCCTGCCGCCGGCCGCAGATGCGCCGAACGGTCCGCGCGGAGCACCGGCACCGCACGCAGTGCCGGTGACGGCGGGCCCAGGTAGGGCGGGCGGCGCTCCGGCCCGGGCCGCGCTCCGGCGCCGCACGGCGCTCCGGTCCCAGGCCGCGCGGCTCCGTCCGCGCCCGCCACGCTCCGGCCCGAGGCGCCCGGCGCCGGCCGCGCCCCGGCGCCGGTCGCCGCGCCGAGGCCGATCGCCGACCCCGCGGCAGCGCCCGCCCTCCCCGCCTGGGCGATCGCCTGCGCGGCCCTCCTGGGTGCCGCGGCGCTCGGCCTTGTGGCGAGCGGCCGCACCGCGAACGGCCGCACGGCAACCCGCGCCGCGCGCACACCCCGCCGCCGTCGGATCGCAGCCCTGCTCAAGCCTCGCCTGGGAACACGATGACGAGGGGGTCCCGGAAGGAAGTGGCCCTATACGGGACGTTTCTTCCGGGACCCCTCCGCATCCACTCGCTTGCGCATGAACACGCGGGCGAACCCGTGTTGCTCGAGGCGGTCGTACTCCTCCCACCCAAGCCGCTCGTACAGCTCGACGTTCGACGTCATGCGCTCGTGCGTGTAGAGGTGCAGCTCCTCGATCCCGCGCGCCGCCGCCTGGTCCGACGCGAAGTCCAGCAGCGCCCGGCCCAGCCCCTCGCCCTGCCGCGCCGGATCCACCGCCACGTTCTCGACCATCAGCGCGTCGCCCTCAGGCCGAAGCACCAGCACGCCGGCGACCTCCGGTTCGCCCGCCACGAACACGTCCCCCTCCGCCACGAGCGCGCCATAGTCCGCGTCCATCGGCGCCGGCCGCAGGCCGACGATCGGCACCCATGGTCCGTACGCGCGCTCGACCAGCTCGCCGATCGCCAAAGCGTCGCGAGCGGTGGCCGGCCGGATCACGGTCGACAAGCTCACGCCGCCAGGTTGCCAGACCACGGGCACGGCTCGCCGCCGCCGTCGTCGCGAGCGCGCCAGCCGGACGCGGACGATGCCCCGCCCCTGAGTAGCATCGCTCTCGATGCCGTATTACGTGACCACGCCCATCTACTACGTGAACGGCGAGCCGCACCTCGGCCACGCCTACACGACGATCGCCGCCGACGTGCTCGCGCGGCACATGCGGCAGCGGGGCGAGGACGTCTTCTTCCTCACGGGCACCGACGAGCACGGCGAGCCGGTGACGCAGGCGGCCGAGGCGCTCGGCATCACCCCGCGCGAGCTGGGCGACCGCAACGCGATCCGCTTCAAGGAGCTCGCGCACACGGTCAACGCCACGAACGACTTCTTCATCCGCACGACCGACCCGGAGCACATGGCGAAGGTCGCCGAGGTCGTGCAGCGCATCCACGACAACGGTCACGTCTTCGCCGGCACCTACGAGGGCTGGTACTGCCCGCGCTGCGCGGACTTCAAGACCGAGTCCGAGCTCGAGGACGGCAACCGCTGCCCGATCCACAAGATCGAGCTGGAGATCGAGAAGGAGGACAACTGGTTCTTCCGGCTCTCGACCTTCCAGGAGCCGCTCGAGCAGCTCTACGCCGAGCGTCCCGACTTCGTCACGCCGCGCAACCGCTACAACGAGGCGCTCGCGTTCATCAAGAGCGGCCTGCGCGACCTCTCGCTCAGCCGCGCCCGCCTCAAGTGGGGCGTGCCGGTGCCGTGGGACGACTCGCAGGTGATCTACGTCTGGATCGACGCGCTACTCAACTACTACACGGCGCTCTCCTACGCGCGCGAGGGCGAGGACCTGACCGACCGCTTCTGGCCGGCCGACGTCCACCTGATCGGCAAGGACATCCTCAAGTTCCACGCGGTCATCTGGCCGGCGATGCTGATGGCCGCGGGCATCGAGGTCCCACGCCGGGTCGGCATCCACGGCTACCTGCTGCTCGGCGAGCACAAGATGTCGAAGTCGCTCGGGAACGTGATCGAGCCGGTCCAGGTCGCCGAGCTGTACGGCGCGGACGCGCTGCGCTTCTACGTGCTGCGCGAGGTCAGCTTCGGCGCGGACGGCGAGGTCTCGCCGGAGGGGTTCGAGACGCGTTACAACACCGAGCTCGCCAACGAGTACGGCAACCTGGCCAGCCGGACGCTGGCGATGATCGGCCGCTACCGCGACGGCGTCGTCCCCGACGCCGAGCCGGACCCCGCGATCATCGCCGACTTCGACGGCCTCGCCGACTCGGTGCGGGAGCGCCTCGACGCGATCGAGCTGACCGCCGCGCTCGACCAGATCTGGCAGCGCGTCAGGCGCCTCAACCGGTACGTCCAGGACCAGGAGCCCTGGCAGCTCGCCAAGGACGAGGCCGCCGCGGAACGGCTCGACCAGGTGCTCTACACCCTGGCCGAGGGCCTCCGGGTGCTCTCGGTGCTGATCCACCCATTCATGCCCGGATCCGCCGAGCGGCTGCTGGCGGCGCTGGGTCGCGAGGACCTGTCGCTCGAAGGCGCGCGCCTGGGCGCGGCCGGCGGCGGCGCGTCGATCGGGGAGCTGGGGCAGCTCTTCCCGCGGGTCGAGGCCCCGGAGCAATCCGTCGCCTGACCGGCCCGTGGTCGACACGCACTGTCACCTCGACCACTGCGACCCGCCCGACGGCGAGCTGGTCGAGCGGGCCCGCGCGGCCGGCCTGAGCCGGCTCGCCACCGTCGCGATCGACGGCGCCGCGATCGAGCGTGCCCTGCGCGCCGCCGCCGAGTTCGAGGAGGTGTTCGCGATCGTGGGCCGGCACCCGCACGAGACGACCGGCTTCGGTCCCGACGACCTCGAGGAGATCGAGCGGGCCGCCGCGGACCCCAAGGTGCGGGCGATCGGGGAGACCGGACTCGACTACTACCGCGACCACGCCCCGCGCGAGGATCAGCGCCGCGCCTTCGAGGCGCAGCTCGAGCTCGCCGCGCGGCTGGGGCTGCCGGTCGCCATCCACACGCGCGCGGCCGAGGACGACACGTTCGCGATCCTGCGCGAGCACGCCGGCGGCGTCCCGGCCGTGATCCTCCACTGCTTCTCGGCGCCCGACCGCCTCGAGGAGTGCGTCGAGCGTGGCTACCTGTGCTCTTTCGCCGGCAACGTCACCTACCCCAAGGCCACCGACCTCCAGCGCGCCGCCGCGGAGGTGCCGGCCGAGCTGCTGCTCGCCGAGACCGACGCCCCCTGGCTGGCCCCCCAGCCCGTGCGCGGCAAGCCCAACGAGCCCGGCCACGTCGTGCACACCGGCAGGCGCCTGGCCGAGCTGCGCGGGATCTCCTACGAGGAGCTCGACGGCATGGTCGAGCGCAACGCCGCGCGCGTGCTCGGATGGTGACCGACGAGCCGCGCCAGGCCAGCCTCCGCCGCCTGCGCCGATACGGGATCAAGCCGAACCGCGAGCTCGGCCAGAACTTCCTGATCGACGACAACATCCTCGGCGTGATCGACCGCGCCGCCGAGCTCGACGCGGCCGACGTCGTGCTCGAGGTCGGCGGCGGTCTCGGGGTGCTCAGCGAGTACCTCGCGCCGCGGGTCGCGCACCTGCACGTCGTCGAGATCGACCGCACGCTCGAGCAGCCGCTGGCCGAGGCGCTGGCGCCGTTCGACAACACGACGCTCCACCTGACGGACGCCGTCGGCCTCGACCTCGCGAAGCTCGAGCCGCCGCCGGGCAAGGTCGTCGCGAACCTGCCCTACGGCGTCGCGGCGACCGTCCTGCTCAAGTCGATCGCCGAGCTGCCGGGCGCGCGGCTCTGGGTCGCGATGGTGCAGCGCGAGGTCGGCGAGCGCCTGGCCGCCGGCCCCGGCTCGAAGGCCTACGGCGCGACCTCGGTGCTGGCCCAGCTGGCCTGCGAGGTCCGAGTGCTGCGCAAGGTGCCCCGCACGGTCTTCCACCCGGAGCCGAACGTCGAGTCGGCGCTCGTGCTGCTGCGGCGTCGCGCCCCGGCGCCGCCGCCCGAGCTGGCCGCGCTCGTCCACGCCGGCTTCGCCCACCGCCGCAAGGCGCTGGCCGGCTCGCTGGCGCTCGTGCCCGGCGCCCCCGACGGCCTCCGGGACGCGACGCGCGCCGCGCTCGCGGAGATCGGACAACCGCAGGACGCCCGGGCCGAGCGGCTCGCGGCCGAGGACTGGCCGCGCCTGGCCGACGCGATCGGCCGCGACCGGCTCGCCGCCCTTCGCCCCCGATGAGCCCGCTCGCCTCGCCGGCGATCGAGGAGCGCGCCTACGCGAAGCTCAACCTGATCCTGCACGTCGGCCGCCCTCGCCCGGACGGCCTGCACCCGCTCTGCTCGATCTTCGCCTCGATCGACCTCTGCGACGAAGTCGTCGTCGAGGCCGCCCGCGAGGACCTGGTCGAGTGCCCGGGGGTCGACGGCCCCAACCTCGCCGAGGCCGCGCTCGACGCCTTCCGCGCGCCGCGTCCCCGAGCTGCCGCGGCTGTGGGTGCGGATCGAGAAGCGGATCCCGGTGGCCGCCGGTCTGGGCGGCGGGAGCGCCGACGCCGCCGCGGTCCTGCGCGCCGCGAACCGGATCATCGGCGAGCCGCTCGACGCCGTCCGAGCTGCGCGCGCTCGCGGCCCGGCTCGGCTCCGACGTGCCCAGCCAGGTCGAGCCCCGCCACGCGCTCGTCGCCGGCGTCGGCGAGCTCGTCGAGCCCGTCGAGCTGCCGGCGTTCGGCGCGCTGCTGGTCCCGCAGCGGGAGGGGCTGTCCACGGCCGCCGTGTACGCGGAGTTCGACCGCCTGGGCGGCGGGCGCGCCGAGCTCGACCTCGACGCGACGCGCTCGCTCGCGGGCGAGATGCGGCTGCTGCCGGCGCTCGACAACGACCTCCAGCCCGCCGCGCTCTCGCTGCGCCCCGAGCTGCACGACACGCTCGCGTCGCTCAAGGCCGCGGGCGCGCTCGGCGCTCTCGTCAGCGGCTCCGGGCCGACCTGCTTCGGCCTGTTCGAGGACCGCGGCGCCGCCGAGGCCGCCGCGGCCAGGATCGAGGGCGCGATCCCGGCCGCGCTGCGTCGGCTGAGCGGCCAGCCGGCTTCCCTAGAGTCGTCGCGTGTCCGTCGGCCAGACCGTCGCCGCCGTCCTCGCCGTGGCGCTCGCAGGGCTGATCGTGTGGAAGAGGCGCTCGATCACCGGCGAGCGCCGGCTGCTGGCCATGGCCGCCGTGGTCGTGCTGGCGGTCTACGCCAGCGACGTGCTGTCCGCGCTGCCCGACCCCAAGAACGTGATCGACGACGTGGCGCGAGGCGCTCGGCCCGTGGACCTACGCGCTGGTCGGCGTGATGGCGTTCCTCGAGACCGGCGCGTTCGTCGGCCTGATCGCGCCGGGCGAGACGGTCGTGATCGCCGGCGGCGTGATCGCCGGGCAGGGCGAGATCGAGCTGATCCCGCTGATCGGGCTGGTCTGGGTCTGCGCGGTGCTCGGCGACACGACCAGCTTCTTCATCGGCAAGCGCCTCGGGCGCGAGGCTTCCTCGAGCGCCACGGGCCCAGGGTGAAGATCACCCACGAGCGGCTCAGCCAGGTCGAGGGCTACTTCGACCGCCACGGCGGCAAGACGATCCTGATCGGCCGCTTCATCGGCCTCGTCCGTGCGCTGGCCCCGTTCATCGCCGGCGCCTCCGGGCTGGCCTACCGCCGCTTCCTGCCGTACAGCGTGGTCGGCACGGGCCTGTGGTCGACGGTCTTCTGCGTGCTCGGCTACATCTTCTGGCGCTCGTTCGACAAGCTCGCGGACATCGCCGGGAAGGCGATCTTCGGCTTCGGCATCACCGTCGGGGTGATCGTCGCGCGTCGTGGTCACCTACCGGCGCAGGCGCGAGATCCGCGACTGGCTGCTGGCCCACGAGCGCCACCCGCTGATCCGGCCCGCTGTTCGTCGTCGGGCGGCCGGTCTACCGGCACCTGATCGCGCCGCTGGTCCGCGTGGTCGCTCCGGAGGTGCGCTTCCTCTGGAACAGGGTCACGCCGGGCGGGCTCGGCCTCGAGCTGACCACGACGCTCGCGATCGGGGGCGTGGGCATGTACGTGTTCGCGCTCTACGTGGTGATCCTGTCGGGCGACCCGGGCCTGACGCCGCTCGACCAGGAGCTGCTCGACCTGGCCGACCGACCTGCAGTCGCGCATGCTGACCGACGTCGCCAAGGTGGTCACCGACCTCGGCGCGTTCCCGACCTGCGCGACCGTCGTCGTCGTGACTGAGCATCCTGCTCGCGCGCGCGCGGGCGGATCTCGGAGCTGCTCGTGCTCGTGGGCGGCTTCGCGTTGGTCTACGCGATCGTTCACGTGACGAAGGCGGGCATCGACCGGCCGCGCCCGACCGACCCGCTCGTCGACACGAGCGGCTCGTCGTTCCCGAGCGGACACGCCGCCTACTCGACGGTCTGGATCGCGGCCGCGCTCGTCTACTCGCGCGCGATTGCGGGCTGGCGAGCGCGGCCCTGGTGACGGCCGCGATCGCGCTGGCGGCGGCGATCGGCCTGTCGCGGATCTACCTGCGCGCGCACCTGTGGTCGGACGTGGCCGGCGGCTGGGGGCTTGGAATCGGCGTGTTCGGGCTGCTGACCGCGATCGCGTTGGTCGTCGAGTACATGCGCCACAATGGGCAGCGCGCGCAGGAACCCGCCGCGCGCGCGGAGCGATGAACTTCGACCTGTCCTCGACAGAGATCGCCATCGCGCTGGCCGCCGGAGTGGTGGTCGCGTGCTGGCTCTTCCTGATCGCCGGCCCCGCCTGGCGCTGCTACGGACGCGTGTGGGAGAAGATCGCGGCCGGCTTCCTGACCCTCTTCATCCTCGGCACGCTGCTGGGGATCGGAGCCGGGATCGGCCTAGCGGTCGTCTGGACCTACGACCAGTACGCCTGATGGCCACCTAGCCGGCCACGCCAGTCCCGCTCGGCCGCCGCCGAGCCGCGCTCCTTCCTCGAGTCGCCTCGACGAGGTCTCGGAGGCCGTCGAGTCCGGCGCCGGGCTGCCGGAGGTCGCGCGGGCCGCCGGCCGCGCCCTCGACGCGAGCGTGATCGTGCTCGACTCGGCCGCGCAGCGTGCTCGCGGTCGCCTGCTCGTCGAGCGAGGACGAGCGCGCGGTGATGGCGGGCGAGGGCGGCGCGGAGACGGTCGAGCTGCGGGTGGCCGAGCTCCCGGTCGGCCAGCTGCGCTACCGCCCCCGCGGCGAGGCCCCGCCCGGCTCGCTGCTGCGCCTGGTCGCCAACCTGATCGCGCTCGAGGTCGATCGCGCCAAGGCGCCCGAGCGCGCCAGCGAGGCCGCCGTCGGAGACTTCCTCCAGGACCTGCTCGCCCGCCGCCTGACCGACCGCGAGAACATCGTCGCCCGGGCCGGCGAGCTCGGCTGCGACGTCTCGGGCGGCGCCAGCGTGATCGTCGTCCGGGCGCGCCCCCAGCACGCCGAGGAGGGCGACTGGCGCGCCCGCGTGCTGACGGTCGCGGAGCGCGGCGCGCGCGGGGTGGAGCGCGCGTCGCTGGCAGCGCTGGCGCGCGCGGGCTGGACGCGTCACGGCCAGGGCCCCAACGAGGACGCCGGCGGCCGGCTCGAGCGGGAGCTCGTGATCGTCACGCCCGGCCCCGACGCCGCCGCGGCCAAGCGCACCGCCGCGGCCGTGGTGCGCGAGCTCGAGGCCGGCCTCCCGGGCTTCACGGTCACAGTCGCGCGCAGCCGGCACGCGAGCGACCCCGCCGACCTCCACCGCGCCGGCGCCGAGGCGCTGCTGGCGGCGAACGTCGCCGAGGCGCGCGGCCTGACGGAGCTGTCGTTCGAGGAGACCGGCGCCTACCGGCTGCTGCTGCCCGCGATGAGCGAGGACCCGACCGAGCTGGAGGGGTTCTTCGACGAGACGGTCGCCCCGCTGGTCGCCTACGACGAGCAGTACGAGACCGAGCTGGTGCGCACGCTCGAGACGTTCCTGGACGCCGACGGCAACGTCGCCGGCACCGCCGAGCGCCTGTTCACCCACCGCCACACGATCCGCTACCGGCTCGAGCGGGTGAAGGAGCTGACCTCGCTCGACGTCGGCTCGACCGACGGCCGCGAGCGCCTCGTCGCTCGGGCTGAAGGCGATGCGCGTGCTCGGCATCCTGCCGCCCGGCGGGCCCGCCCAGGAGCACGGCGCCGAGGCCGGCCGCGTGCCGCGCGAGCACAAGGACCGCTAGCGACGCAGTCGCGAGAGCCCGCGGCCCTCGTGCCAGGACTCGATCTGGAGATGGTCGGCGGGGTCGCCCAGCCGAACCACGACGAGCTCCGCCACGTCCAGCCGGAAGGCATGGGCCTGGCTGCCCTCGCCGACGATCCGAGCTCTCGCCTCCGGGTCGAACGTCTCCTCGGCGCGGCCGGCGATCTTGGCGTCGCCCTTCCAGCCGGCCTCGGGAGAGAGGCTGTGGAGCGCATAGCGGGGATCGCGGCGCAGGTCGAGCGCCTTCACCGCGTTCTCCATGCTGCCGAGCCACAGGTCACCGTCGACGCAGCTCTAGCTCGGTGCCGCTGATCCGCGGCGATCCATCTCGCCGCAGGGTCGCGAGCGTCTTGTGCTTGTCGAGCCCGAACAACGCCCAGGCGCGGGCGGCGAGCTCCGGCGCTTCGGCCTCGACTTCCCTCCAGCTGGCCATGACTGGGGGGAGAGGGCTCGAACCTCTTCTTGGGCATCCAAAGTGCCCCGTGCTGCCGATTACACCACCCCCCAAAGGGGCCCTGAGCATAGGTCCTGACCGATTCGCCGGTACCCTCGACCCCGCATGACCGATCCGTTCACGGTCCTGATAATGGCCGCCGGCCATGGCACCCGCATGCGGTCCGAGGTTCCGAAGGTGCTCCACCGCATCTGCGGCAAGCCCATGGTCGAGTGGGTGATCGACGCGGCGCGCGAGGCCGGCGCCACCCGCGTCGTGTGCGTGGTGCGGCCCGGGGGACGGAGTCGCCGAGGGCCTGCCGGAGGCCGTCGAGGTCGCCGAGCAGCACGACGGCGAGGGGACCGGCGCCGCCGTGCTCGCCGCCCGCGACGTGGTCGACCCAGGGCCGCTGCTGGTCCTCTCCGGCGACCACCCGCTCGTGACCGCCCACCAGATCGACAACCTGTTGGACGAGCACCGCGCGGCCGGGGCGGGCGCCACGCTGCTCACCACCGAGCTCCACGACCCGGCCGGCTACGGCCGCATCGTCCGCGACGGCAAGGGCGAGTTCGAGCGCATCGTCGAGACGAAGGACCCCGACCAGGTCTCGGCCGACGAGCTCGCCATCCGCGAGATCAACCTCGGCACCTACGTCTTCGAGGCGCCCGCCTTGTTCGAGGGCCTCGAGCGCGTCGACGACCAGCACGGCGAGCGCTTCCTGACCGGCGTCTTCCCGTGCTCGCCTGCCGAGGGGCGCGCCGCATCGTCACCTCGAAGACCGACGACCTCGACATCTCCCACGGCGTCAACGACCGCGCCGGCCTGATGGAGGCCGAGGAGCTCGCCCAGCGCCGCATCCTCGAGGAGCACGCCCGCGCCGGCGTGACCTTCCTCCATCCGGGCAGCACCCGGATCGAGGCCGGCGTCGAGATCGGCAACGACAGCGTGATCGGCCCGGGCACGAGCCTGCTCGGCGCGACGAAGGTCGGCGCGGCGTCCGAGATCGGCCCGCACACCACCGCGCGCGACTCGCTGATCGGCGACGGCGTCCAGCGTCGTGCACTCCTTCCTGGTCGAGGCGGAGGTCCAGGACCGCGTCAAGATCGGCCCGTTCGCCTACCTGCGGCCGGGCACGATCGTCCGCCACGACGCCAAGGTCGGCACCTTCGTCGAGGTCAAGAACTCGGACGTCGGCGAGGGCGCGAAGGTGCCCCACCTCTCCTACATCGGGGACGCGGACGTGGGCGAGCGGAGCAATCTCGGCGCCAGCACGATCACCGCCAACTACGACGGCCGGCGCAAGCACCGCACCAAGGTCGGAAAGAGCGTGAAGACCGGAATCCACACCTCCCTGGTCGCGCCTGTCGACGTCGGAGATCGGGCGTACACTGGGGCCGGTTCAACGATCACCGAGGACGTCCCCGAGGGCGCCCTCGGCGTGGGGCGGGCAAAGCAAAGGAACATCGAGGGCTACTCGGACCGCGTGGAGGAGGACTCGCAATGAGCACGATCCTCGAGACGGAGGCAGCGGTGGCGCCGGCTACCAGCATCACGGCGGGATACGAAAAGCGCTTGATGATCACGGCCGGGCGCGCCAGCCGTGAGCTGGGCGGCAGGATCGCCGAGCGCCTGGGCGTCGAGCTGACCGACGCGGGCCTCAAGACCTTCGCCGACGGCGAGGTCTACTGCCGCTACGAGGAGTCGATCCGCGGCGCCGACCTGTTCGTCGTGCAGTCCGTCTGCGGCTCCGAGCGCGAGGGCCTCACGGTCAACGACGCGCTCTGGGAGCTCCTCCTGATGATCCACGCCGCCAAGCACGCCTCGGCGCACCGGATCGTCGCAGTCGACCCCGTGGTACGGGTACTCGCGCCAGGACAAGAAGTCTGCGCCGCGCGAGCCGATCTCCGCGCGCCTCGTGGCCGACGTGCTCGAGACGGCGGGCATCGACCGCCTCGTCGCGATGGACCTCCACGCGGGTCAGCTCCAGGGCTTCTTCTCCAAGCCGGTCGACCACATGACCGCCATGCCGATCCTCACCCAGTTCGTGACCGACCGCCTCGCCGGGCGCGACCTCGTGATCATCGCCCCAGACGCCGGCCGCGTGAAGCTGGTCCGCAAGTTCGCCCAGAAGGTGGGCGCTCCCTACGCGCTGATGGAGAAGGAGCGGCCGGCGCAGCAGGTGGCGGAGATCGGCTACGTGATCGGCGACGTGAAGGACAAGACCGCGGTGATCGTCGACGACATCATCGCCACCGGCGGCACGCTCAACGCCGCCGCCCAGACCGTCCTCGACGAGGGCGCCAACGAGGTCTTCGCCGTCGCCACGCACGGGCTCTTCTCCGGCAACGCCTTCGAGATCCTCCAGCAGGGGCCGCTGTCGGGCATCGTCGTCACCGACACCATCCCGCTCGCCGAGGGCGCGCCCGACATGGTCACCCAGCTGACCTGCGCCGACGTGCTCGAGGACTCGATCCGCCGCATCTTCACCGACGACTCGGTCTCCGAGATCTTCGCCGGCGAGAACCAGCTGTTCTAGCGGCTCGCGGATCTACTCCGAGGGCAGCGGCGCCAGTCGGCCCGCGATTCCGGCCTGAGGCGCCGTCGCGATCTCGGCCGAGACCGCGCACCGCTGCCTTGCCGCGCGCGTGATCGCGCGTGGTCCACGACGTGCGGCCCGTTCTCGACGAAGTCCGCGGACGCAGCGCGGAAGCCGTCCCAAGCGGCGAGCGACTCCTCCACGCCGTGCCATCTCCTCGATGCCGTGCGACGTCGGCCGGACCAGTCGCCGGATCGATCTCGACGTTCGTCGCCGCAGACATCGCTCGCGGAGATCGCCGGACTATCTCAACGCGCGCCGGACGCTCGACGTTCTCTGCGACATCGCCCGCGACATCCCCCGTGTGCGGAAGCGACGCGACATCCGTCGATCCTGGCGCGATCGGCTAAGCCCGGCCGGGGGCTGGCCGAGGACCCGTGCATGAGGAAGACATGGATCGTCGCCTTCGCCGCCGCCTGCCTGGGGGCCGGGACCGCCGCGCCCCTTGCCGGCGCCGCCTGCACGCCCAAGAACAACCTGGAGGCGATCATCGACGACTCCGGCTCGATGACGTTCAGCGACCCGAGCAACCTGCGCATCCGCGCGACCGAGCTCCTGATCGACACCCAGGGCAACGAGAAGCGCACGCTCGGCGCCGTCGAGTTCGGCACGGACGCTACGCCGCTGTTCGGCCCCGGCGTGATCGGCCAGAACGCGGCCGCCTTCAAGCTCGCCATGAACACCAACCTGCTCGCGGACGGCGGCGGCACCGACTACGACGCCGCCTTCGCCGCCGCCAAGGCCCACAACCCGAACGCCACGGCGCGCATCTTCCTCACCGACGGCGAGCACAACTCCGGCACGCCCTACGCCAACGGCCACGCGGGCGGCCCGCCCGTCTACGTGATCGGGCTCGGCGTCGGCCTGGCCGGCTCGCCCGGCGACCAGCTGCTCCAGCGCATCGCGAGCGAGAGCGGCGGTCTCTACCGGCGCGCCGACGACGCCAGCGATCTCCAGGCCGCGATGTTCGACCTCAACAGCGCGATCGCCTGCCAGACGCCGCCGAAGCGCTTCACCGACGGGTTCAGCAAGGTCGGCAAGACCCAGGCCCACATCGTGAAGATCCCGGCCCGGATCACGACCGCCCAGTTCGCGCTCACCTGGGCCAACAGCGCGGACGCCTTCACGATCGGCAGCTTCCGGGTCGTCCGGCGCGGCAAGGTCGTGGCGCGCACGGCGCGGGTGCGCAAGCTGAAGGTCAGCCGCCGCAAGGGCTCCACCTTCACGACGGTCCGCGTCAGCGGCCTGGTGCCCGGCAAGCTGCGCTTCAGCGTCAGGGCGACGCGCCTGTCGGCGCCCGGCACGAAGGTGAGCCTGACCACCCAGGTGACGCGCCGCGCACGGCGCTAGTCAGGTCGCGCGCGAGGCGAACTTGCGCACCCGCTTCTCGCCGCGCGACTCGAAGTAGGCCCACTCCTGCTCGCCGAGCTCGGTGGCCGGCGGGTCGGCGAACCACCACTCGCGGCCGATCCGGTACCAGTTGCGGGTCGCCTCGAGCTGGCCGAGCACCGCCAGCACGCCCGACTCCATGCGCCGGCCCATCAGCTCGTTGGCGGGCAGGTTCTCGCGGCGCATCAGCCGGTAGAAGTCGGAGCGCGGGTCGGAGACGGCCGCGATCGCGTCCATCACGCGGCGCGAGTCGATCGTCACCTCGCGGTCCTCCATGTACCAGCCGCCGACGGTCTTGACGTGCTCCATCAGCTGCTCGGCGTCGACCTTCTGCGGGTTGTTGAGGAAGCCGAGGTCGTGCAGCGCCACGCGCAGGCGCTCCGGGTCGTTGTCGAAGATCGCCTCGAGCGCCGTGATCTCGAGCTCGATCTGGTCCTTGTCGAGGTGCTTGGTCATGCCGAAGTCGAGGAACGCGACCTTGCCGTCGCGCATCAGCAGGTAGTTGCCGGGATGGGCGTCGGCGTTGAAGTGCTGGAGGTGGTAGATCGAGCCGAAGCAGAAGCGGAAGACGATCTCGCCGAAGCGGTCGCGCTCCTCCTGCGGGAGCTGCTTGACCTCGTCGAAGCCCGCGCCGTCGACCCACTCGCTGACCAGCACGCGCTGGGTCGACAGGCGCGTGACCACGTCGGGCACGTGGATGAACGGGTGGCCGCGGTAGCCGCGCGCGAACGAGCGCTGGTTCTGCGCCTCGAGCTCGTAGTCGAGCTCCTCCATGACGCGCTCCTTGAGCTCCTCGGCGGCGGCCTTGGCGTCGAGCCCGGGCGCGAGCGCCTTGGCCATGCGCAGGATCAGGCCGGCGTTCTGCATGTCGGCCGCGATCGCGTCGGCCACGCCCGGGTACTGGATCTTGACCGCCACCCGGCGCCCGTCCGGCAGCATCGCGCGGTGGACCTGGCCGATCGACGCGGCCGCGGCGGCGTCGTGCTCGATGTTCTCGAACAGCTCCTCGCAGGGCTCCTCCCACTCCTCGTCGAGCACCTTGCGGACCTTCTTCCACGGCATCGTCGGCGCCTCGGTGCGCAGCTTGGCGAGCTGCTCCTGGTAGAGCTCGCGGTACTCGGGCGGCAGGAACTCGGTGTCGATGAAGGAGGCGAGCTGGCCGATCTTCATCGCCGCGCCCTTCATGCGGCCGAGCGTCGCGACCATCCGCTCGGCGGCCTCGAGGTGCCGGCGCTCGAGCGCATCGGCGGCCTCCTCGGGGAGCGGGCCAGGTTGGCGGCGCGCGTGCCGGCGTAGCGGGCGCCCTGGGTGCCGACGACCGAGCCGACCTGGGCGGTCCTGCGGATTCTGCCCTTGGGAATCGAGTTGTCGTCGTCTTCGCCACGCCCCTCCGAGGATAGGATCATCCGCGCGCAGCCGGCGAAGCCGGCCGCTTGCGGCCCAGGACGGCCGCTACACTGGCGGGCCGCATGGCCGACCGACCCACACTCGAAGTCGACGAGCGCCCCGAGCGCGGCACCCGCGCGACCCGCCGCCTGCGTCGCGACGGGCTCGTTCCCGGCGTCGTCTACGGCGGCACGGGACAGGAGGACGCCACGTCCTTCAAGGTGAACGCGCGCGTCCTGCGCCACGTGCTCGTCGACGGCTCGGCGCTGATCGACCTGAAGGTCGACGGCAAGACGCTGCCGGTGATCGTCAAGGACCGCCAGCTCCACCCGGTCCGCGACGAGATCATCCACATCGACCTGCTCGAGGTTCGCCTCGACGAGAAGATCCAGACGCAGGTCGGCGTCCAGATCGAGGGCGTCGAGGAGGCGCCGGGCGTCAAGGAGGGCGGCGTGCTCGAGCAGGTGACCCACCAGCTCAACATCGAGGCGCTGCCGACGGACATCCCCGAGGCGATCGTCATCGACGTCAGCGGCATGGAGATCGCCGCGACCATGCACCTCTCCGAGATCACCGCGCCCGCGGGCGTCGAGTTCCTCGACGACCTCGAGGAGACGATCATCGCCACGGTCGTCGTCCCGACCGAGGTCGAGGAGCCCGAGGAGATCGAGGAGGAGACGGAGCTGGTCGGCGAGGACGGCGAGCCCATCGAGGCCGCCGAAGAGGGCGAAGAGGCGCGAGGGCGAGGCCGCGGCCGAGGAGGCCGAGGAGTCCGAGTGAGCCTCTTCCGCCGCGACCGCGGCGGCAGGGTCGACTGGCTGGTCGTCGGGCTCGGGAATCCGGGCGACCGCTACGCGCGCACGCGCCACAACGTCGGCTTCGAGGTGGCCGCGCTGGCGGCCGAGCGCTGGGAGCTGCCGAAGGCGAAGAAGCGCTACGGGGGCCTCTACACCGACGGCCGCACCGGCCCCGGCGGCCCGCGCGTCGGGGTGCTGCTGCCGCAGACCTTCATGAACGACTCCGGCAAGGCCGTCAGCCCGGCGCGCGGCGCGCTCGGCGTCGACCTCGACCACGTGATCGTGGTGCACGACGAGATCGACCTGCCCTTCGGCCGGATCGAGTCGCGCCTGGGCGGCGGCCTCGCGGGCCACAACGGGCTGAAGGCGGTCAAGGCCGGGCTCGGCAGCCCCGACTTCCGGCGCATCCGAGTCGGCGTCGGCCGCCCCGACACGACCGACCCGGAGATCGTCTCCGCGCACGTGCTGGGCCGCTTCAGCGAGCCCGACGCCGAGGTGCGCGACCTGGTCGAGCGGGCCGCGGACGAGCTCGACCGGGCTGGTCGCCCTGAGTAACCTCGAGCGAATAGGCCGCGCGGCAGCCCCGGGCGGCTCGCTGCGCATGCTCAGGTCACTGCTCAAGTACGCCCACGAGGACTCGAAGGTCACCGCGCTCGCCGAGGCGGCGCGGGCAAGCCGCAGCGGGCCTTCGTCTCGGCCAGCCTGCGCCCGTACCTGCTCGCCTCGCTGCTCGACTCCGAGCCCGACCGCCCCGCGCTGGTGGTGGCGGGCGACGACCGCGCGGCGCGCGACCTCGCCGCCGACCTGAAGGCCTTCCTCGCGCCCCGCCCCGTGCGCTTCTACCCGGCCCGCGGCATGCGCTACGAGTCCCATCTCGCCCCGCCGCCGCACCTGGTCGGCCTGCGCATCGCCGCGCTCGACGACGCTCTGCTCGATGGGCGAGCAGCCCGCCGTGCTGGTCGCCGCGGCCGCGGCGCTCGCCGAGAAGGTGCCCGACCCCGCGCTGCGCCCGCACGGCTTCGCGATCGAGAAGGGCGGCCTGCTCGACCTCGACGAGGTCTCGTCGGAGCTCGTCGCCTGCGGCTACGAGCGCGTCGACCAGGTCGAGGAGCGCGGCCAGTTCGCCGTCCGCGGCGACATCCTCGACGTCTACCCGGCCACCGAGGAGCGCGCGGTGCGCTGCGAGCTGTTCGACGTCGAGGTCGAGCGCCTGACCTGGTTCTCCACCTTCACCCAGCGCTCGCTCGAGGAGGCCGAGCGCGTGGAGATCGCGCCGGCCGCCGAGCTCGCCCCCGAGCACCGCGAGCTGGCCGAGATCGCCGCCGCGACCGAGGCCGCGGAGCGCCCCGACGTCGCCGACGTGCTGCCGGTCGACCGCTTCCGGGAGCTGCTCGAGCTCGTGCCCGACGACGCGCTCGTCGCGATCGCCGCCGAGGAGGAGCTGCCGCCCGCCCTCGCGCGACCTGTGGGAGGACGTCACCACGAGCTTCCACGACGAGCGACGCCCACCACCTCTACGTCCACCCGGACCGGCTGGCCGAGACGCTCGAGGCACGCTCCAGCCTGCGGCTGTCGAGCATCACCAGCGACCAGCCGCACGAGTTCCGCGCCCAGAGCGCCGACACCGCGGCGCGCTCGCTGCGCGAGGCCGAGCCCGAGCTCGAGAAGCTCGTCCGCTCCGGCTACCGCACCGTCGTGACCTGGGCCCGGCGCGGCGAGGCCGAGCGCGCCCAGCTCAACCTCGCCCGCGTCCAGGCCGCCTTCCTCGACGGCCAGGCCGGCGCCGACAGAGCCGAGCGTCCTGTTCGCCCACGCCGGCCTGCGCGAGGGCTTCCTCGCCCCCCAGCTGAAGCTGGCCATCGTGCCCGAGCACCGCCTGCTGCGCCGCCGCCGCGGCACCCGTCCCGAGGGCCCGCGCACCGGCGCGCTCGCCTCCTTCACCGACCTGCGCGCGGGCGCCCCGGTCGTCCACGAGGACCACGGCATCGCGCTGCTTCTCGGGCTTCGAGACCAAGACCGTCGGCGGCATCACGCGCGACTACCTCGAGCTCGAGTTCCGCGACGGCGACCGCGTCTTCGTCCCGAGCGACCAGCTCCACAAGATCAGCCGCTACGTCGGCGCCGACGCCGGCGACCCGCAGCTCTCCAAGCTCGGCGGCAAGCAGTGGGAGCAGCAGAAGCTGCGCGCCCGCCGCGCCGCCGAGGCGCTCGCCGGCGAGCTGATCACGCTCTACGCCGAGCGCAAGCGCCGCGCCGGCCACGCCTTCCCGCACGACTCCGAGTGGCAGATCGAGTTCGAGGGCGCGTTCCCCTACCGCGAGACGCCCGACCAGCTCGAGGCGATCGAGGCCGTGCGCGCCGACATGGAGGAGGCGCGCCCGATGGACCGCCTGATCTGCGGCGACGTCGGCTACGGCAAGACCGAGGTCGCGCTGCGCGCGGCCTTCAAGGCCGCCGAGGACGGCAAGCAGGTCATGTTCCTCGTGCCCACCACCGTGCTCGCCCAGCAGCACTTCGGCACCTTCACGGAGCGCCTGCGCGACTACCCGTTCACGATCGAGATGGTCTCGCGCTTCCGCACCCCGAAGGAGGCGCGCGACACGACCGCCGCGTTCGGGCGCGGCAAGGTCGACATCCTGATCGGCACCCACCGCCTGCTCTCGCGCGACGTGCGCCCGAAGGAGCTCGGCCTGCTGATCGTGGACGAGGAGCAGCGCTTCGGCGTCAAGCAGAAGGAGCTGCTGCGCCAGCTCAAGCTGAGGGTCGACGTGCTGTCGCTGTCGGCCACGCCGATCCCGCGCACGCTCCAGATGTCGCTCGCCGGCCTGCGCGACATCTCGGTGATCGAGACGCCGCCGGAGGGCCGCCGCCCGGTCAAGACCTACGTGGGCGAGTACGACGAGGAGCTGGTCGCGTCGGCGATCAAGCGCGAGCTGGCGCGCGAGGGCCAGACGTTCTTCCTGCACAACCGCGTCGACACGATCGACGAGACCGCCGAGCGCATCCGCGCGCTCGTCCCCGAGGCGCGCGTCTCGGTCGCCCACGGCCAGATGGCCGAGGGCCAGCTCGAGGAGCACATGCTCGAGTTCCTGCGCGGCGACGCGGACGTGCTGGTGTGCACCTCGATCGTCGAGTCGGGCCTCGACATCCCGACCGCCAACACGCTGATCGTGGAGCGCGCCGACCTGTTCGGCCTCGCCCAGCTCTACCAGATCCGCGGCCGCGTGGGCCGCTCGCGCGAGCGCGCCTACGCCTACCTGCTCTACCCGAGCCACGCGGCGCTCAGCGAGGAGGCGCAGCAAGCGGCTCGCGACCCTGTCCGACTACACCGAGCTCGGCTCCGGCTTCAAGATCGCGATGCGCGACCTCGAGATCCGCGGCGCCGGCAACCTGCTCGGCGAGGAGCAGTCGGGCCACGTGGCGGCGGTCGGCTTCGAGCTCTACGTCGGGATGCTCGACGAGGCCGTGCGCCTGCTCGCCGGCACCGCGGCCGACGAGACCGCCGAGCCGGTGCGGATGGACCTGCCGGTCGACGCCTACGTCCCGGGCGACTACGTGCCCTACGAGGCCGCCAAGATCGAGATCCACCGGCGCGTGGCGGGCGCCCGCGAGGTCGCCCAGCTGATCGTGCTGCGCGAGGAGCTCGAGGACCGCTTCGGGCCCGTGCCACCCGGCTCGACAACCTGATCCGCCTCCAGGACGCGCGCATCAAGCTCGGCCGCGCCGGCGCGCGCTCGGTCGACTTCACGGGGGAGACCATGTCCGTGGCGCCGATCGACCTCGATTCGCGCGGCGCCAAGGCCCTGCGCGAGCGCGTGCCGGAGGCCGTCTTCGAGTCCGGTCGCAGCACCGTGAGGGTGCGGCTGCCCGAGGATGCCGCCGAGCGCTTCCGCGCCGTCGTGACCGCCGCAGAGGCGATCTTGGAGACGGCGACGGAGCCAAATTAGCGTTCGCTACCCTTCGCCACCGCTTTGGCACGGATCACCTTGAAATTGCTGCTTCCCCTGGCCCTCACGGGCGTCGCCGCCGCGCTCGTGGCCTGCGGAAACGACGTCCCCCCGAACGCCGTCGCGAAGGTCGGGGACGAGACGATCACGCAGGACGAGTTCAACAAGTGGGTCGAGACGGCGGTCAAGTCCCAGGCGCAGGGCGCGACCGCTGTCGTCCCCGACCCGCCCGACTACACGAAGTGCGTCGCCGCCAAGAAGAAGACGCCGGCGCCGGAGACCCAGGGCAAGCAGAGCGACTCCGCTCTCAAGAAGCAGTGCAAGACCGAGTACGACACGCTCAAGCGCGAGGTCATGCAGTTCCTGATCCAGGCGGAGTGGGTCCAGCAGGAGGCCGACAAGCGCGACATCAACGTCAGCGACAAGGCCGTCCGCAAGTCCTTCGAGGACCAGAAGAAGCAGGCCTTCCCGACCGACAAGGCCTACCAGCAGTTCCTCAAGACCTCCGGCATGACCGAGGCGGACATCCTCTTCCGCGTCAAGCTCTCGCAGCTCCAGGAGAAGCTCACGCAGAAGGTCACCGAGGACGCCAAGAAGGTCTCCGACCAGGACGTCGAGGACTACTACAACAAGAACAAGCAGCGCTTCGCCCAGCCCGAGCGGCGCGACCTGCTGGTGGTCCTGACCAAGACCGAGGCGAAGGCCGAGCAGGCCCGCCAGGCGCTCGAGAGCGGCCAGCCCTGGAAGACGGTCGTCAAGCAGTACTCGATCGACGAGGCCTCCAAGGCGCAGGGCGGCAAGCTCGCCGCCGTCGCCAAGGGCCAGCAGGACAAGGCGCTCGAGGACGCGGTCTTCGCCGCCAGCAAGGGCGAGCTCCAGGGTCCCGTCAAGACCCAGTTCGGCTGGTACGTCTTCGAGGTCGAGAAGATCACGCCGGCCTCCCAGCAGTCGCTGGACCAGGCGCAGCGACACGATCAAGAACCTGCTGCGCTCCGAGCGCCAGCAGAAGGCGCTGGACGCGTTCGTGAAGGACTTCCGCGAGCAGTACAAGGATGAGACGAACTGCTCGGACGACTACCGTGTCGCCGAGTGCAAGAACGCTCCGAAGGACGACTCGAGCACGGGCGCGAGCCAGTCGCACCAGCCGAACCAGCCGGCGCAGCGGCGCAGCCGACGCCGCAGGCACCGGGCCCGCAGCCCGAGACGAGTCACGCCGGCCGCCCTCGCTGCGGCTCGACGAGATCACGCGCCGCCTGCGGCGCGAGTGCCCGTGGGACCGCGAGCAGGACGAGCGCTCGATCGTGCCGCACACGGTCGAGGAGGCCTACGAGCTCGCCGACGCCGCCCATTCCGGCGACGACGCCAAGCTGCTCGACGAGCTCGGCGACGTGCTCTTCCAGGTCTACTTCCTCGCGCTGCTGCTGGAGGAGCGCGGGCAGGGCGACCTCGCCGAGGTGGCCGACCACGTGCGCGAGAAGCTGATCCGCCGCCACCCGCACGTCTTCGGCGCGGTCGACGCCGACACGTCCGACGAGGTGCTGCGCAACTGGAACCAGATCAAGCGCGACGACGAGCGCGGCGGGGCGATCTTCGGGGACATCCCCGAGAACCTGCCCTCGACGCTCTACGCCAAGAAGGTGCTCAAGCGGGCAGCGAGCGCCGGATTCGTGTTGCCTGGCGGGAGCGGCCGGCTCGGCCGGCCGCGAACCGATAACGATCCAGCCGCGAGGACCCGGGCGAGCGGCTGCTGGCCGCGGTCCGCGAGGCGCTCGACGCCGGCGTGGACCCCGAGCTCGCCCTGCGTCGGGCAGCGGACCGATTCAAAGACGAGGTGGACGGAGCTTGAGCGAGATCGACCAGGTGCACGCGCGGCAGATCGTCGACAGCCGCGGCAACCCGACCGTCGAGGTCGACGTGCTGCTGAAGTCGGGCGCCGCCGGGCGGGCGGCGGTGCCGTCGGGGGCGTCGACCGGCGAGTTCGAGGCAGTCGAGCTGCGCGACGGCGGCGACGCCTGGAGCGGCAAGGGCGTGTCGCAGGCGGTGGCCAACGCCAACGGCGAGCTGGCCGAGGCCGTGCGCGGCATCGACGCTGCCGACCAGGTGGCCGTCGACCGGGCCATGATCGATCTCGACGGCACGCCCAACAAGGGCCGGCTCGGCGCCAACGCGATCCTGGGCGTGTCGCTGGCGGCGGCCAAGGCCGCGGCCGCCGAGGCCGGGCTGCCGCTCTGGCGCTACCTCGGCGGGGAGGCCGCCCACGTGCTGCCCGTGCCGATGATGAACGTGCTCAACGGCGGCGCGCACGCCGACAACAAGGTCGACTTCCAGGAGTTCATGATCGTGCCGGTCGGCGCGCCCAGCTTCTCCGAGGGGCTGCGCACCGGCGCCGAGGTGTTCCACGCGCTCAAGCGGACGCTGCACGACGCCGGGCTCGCCACGGCGGTCGGCGACGAGGGCGGCTTCGCGCCCGACCTCGACTCCAACGAGGCCGCGCTCGAGATGCTCATCGCCGGGATCGAGGCGGCCGGCTACAGGCCCGGGGAGGACGTGGCGATCGCGCTCGACCCGGCCACCAGCGAGCTCTACGAGGACGGCGCCTACGTGCTCGAGCACGAGGGCCGGACGCTCACGCCGGAGGAGCTGGCCGCCTACTGGGCCGACATCTCCTCGCGCTACCCGGTCCTGTCGATCGAGGACGGCATGGACGAGGAGGACTGGGAGGGCTGGAAGGCGCTGACCGACGCGATCGGCGAGCGCGTGCAGCTCGTCGGCGACGACCTGTTCGTGACCAACACCGAGCGCCTGCGGCGCGGGATCGAGTCCGGCGTGGCCAACTCGATCCTGGTCAAGGTGAACCAGATCGGGACGCTCACGGAGACGCTCGACGCCGTGCGCACGGCCCAGGAGGCGGGCTACACGGCCGTCATGTCGCACCGCTCGGGCGAGACCGAGGACACGACGATCGCCGACCTCGCCGTGGCGACCGGCTGCGGCCAGATCAAGACGGGCGCGCCGTCGCGCTCGGACCGGGTGGCGAAGTACAACCAGCTGCTGCGGATCGAGGAGGCGCTCGGTGGCGACGCCTCCTACCCGGGCCGCAGCGTCTTTCGCGGCTAGCAGGAGACGCGCCAGGCGGCGCGAAGGGGGCTGGAATGCCCGCCGCTGCCCGCACCGCCGCCCGCACGCTGCCGGCCCGGCGCACCAGCATCCGCTGGGACCGGCTCGGACGGCTGGCGCTGCTCGGGACGCTGATCGTGATCCTGCTGCTGTACATCTCGCCCGCCAAGCACTGGCTCCAGCAGTCGAGCACCGCCGGGGCGCAGCGCCAGGAGCTGAACGACCTCACGCGCGAGAACACGCACCTCAAGCAGCGGGTGCACGCCCTCAAGGACCCGGGCGCGCTGGAGCGCGAGGCGCGCAAGATGGGCATGGTGCGCCAGGGCGAGCGCGCCTACGTGATCGAGGACCTGCCGCGCTAGGGCCGGTCGTGGCTCTCGCGCGGCCGCCCGCCGGCGAAGTTCGACGCCTCGCGCGCGTAGCGGGCGAAGGCCGCGTCCACGACCGCCGCGGAGTCGGTGCCCGCGGCGTGGCGCACCGCCAGCTCCGTGGCCCAGTCGGTGTCCCGGTGGTAGAGGTCGGCCAGCTCTTCGAGCAGGAAGCGAGACCCGAGCCGCTTGCGCAGCGCCTCGATCGACCACGTCGGCCGCACGGTCGAGGTCGGCGCGCGCGGGCTCCGAGGCGCCCGCCAGGCGGCGGTCGCCGTCGCGCCACTGGAAGAGGGCGTTCTCTAGGGCGTAGGCCATGACCAGCCTACGAATGTAGCGGCACGGTCCAGGCCCCTGCCGGGGGCCTAGTCGTCGTCCTCGTCGTCGCCGTCCGACTCCTCGCCGGCGCGACTGATGACGATCCGCTCGGCCTCGACCGTGACGGTGACGGGGCGGTGGCCGGCCCAGTGCTCGGCGTAGACGGGGTCGTCCTGGATGGCGGGGTCGAGCCACAGTCCGTAGCCCTCGTCGCCGTGGTCGAAGGTCCCCTCGAGCGCCTGCTGCTTGCGGCGGGTCCGGCCCCGGCCGCCGCGCCTGCCGCGGCGTCGGCGCTTGGGCTTGTCGTCCTCGTCGGAGTCCTCGTCCTCGTCGTCCTCGTCGGCCTCGTCCTCGTCTGAGCCCTCCTGCTCGGCCTCGAGCGCAGCGGCCACCAGCGCGTCGTCCTCGGCCCTCAGGTCGAGCTCCTCGGACGCCCCGCCGCCGCCGAAGCCCTCGTCGCCCTCCGGCGCTTCGCCGGGCACCAGCTCGTGCTCACGCTTGAAGCTGCGGATGTCCCCGACGGACACCTCGAGCTGGTGCGCGATCCACGCGTCGGTCCGGCCCTGGCGGACCCAGGTGCGGATCTGATTCAGCTGTGGCTTGAGCGATCTCCGTGCCAAACGGCCGCGGAGACTACCGATCCAATTTGCGCGCGGCTGCTCCGAATGGTTTAGTGACAGTCACAGCGCAGTCCGAGCAGGGGAGGCGCGGGGCATGCTTGTCTTAACGCGCAAGGCAAATCAGAGCATCATGATCGGCGACGACATCGAGGTCTCGGTGCTCGCGGTCATGGGCGAGAAGGTGCGCATCGGCATCGCCGCGCCGCGAGCCGTACCGGTCTTCCGCGAGGAGGTCTACCTCGAGATCCAGGCGGGTCGCGAGGCAGGCGACGACGAGGGAGAGGACGTCGACGAGGAGCTCGAGCGGCTCAAGGCCGAGGGCTGCGGCGGCGGCTAGCCCGCCAGCATCGCCAGCGTCTCGAACATCACGATCGTGACCACCACGGCGGTGACCACGATCGTGAGCGTGAGCAGCGCGAAGCGCAGCTTGCCCGCCTGACGGCGGCGCTCGACGCGCCGGACCCGGGAGCGCTGAACCGCGTGCTTGCGCAGCCGCTCGCGGCGCACGACCGACTCGGCTGCCTCCTCCCGGAAGGCCTCCTCGAACTGAGCCAGTGACTGCCGCATGCGCATGGCGCCGGGAAGGCTACCAACGCCCTCCTTGCGCTTGGCGACCGCCTGAAGCGTCGCTCCCGGCTGGATGCTCATGCCGGCGCCGCCTGCTTGGCCGCCTCGTCGTAGATCTGCACGAAGCGGCGGTAGTTGTCGGCCACCTGCTGGGCCGCGTCCTCGCGCTCGATGTTCCCGTCGAGGAAGCCCTTGAGCGCGTCCCACCAGATCGTGCGGCCGATCGCGAAGCCGGCGTAGCCCGGCACGGGTGCGCCCTGGCGCAGCCAGTGGTCGACCTTCGCGTCGTCGGCGCCGCGCCCGAGGACCACGCAGACGACGCCGTCGCGCCCGTCGCGACGCGCGGTCTGCGCGATCCGCTCGCAGTCCTCCTGGGTGTCGATCCCCTCGATCTTCCAGATGTCCGCCTCGACCCCGGCGTCCTGGAACTCGACGATCACCCGCCGCATCAGCTCCGGGCGCAGCTCGGCGTCGTAGCGGTCGGAGTCGCCGCCGACCTGCTCGAGCTGGTGCTCCTCGGCCGGCACGAGCAGCTCGAAGAGGAACTTGCGGTCGTGCTCGTGGAGCCAGTCGGAGAGCCGCTTGAGGCGCTCGGTCTGGCGGGCGTTCATGTCCGCGTCCCCGTCGGGGTTGTAGCGGACGAGCACCTTCGAGAAGTCGGGGTCGAACTCCTCGATGTGCGCGCCGAAGTCGTCGCCGTACTGGAAGTCGAACTCGTTCTGGCCCGACTTCTCCACCGGCATCGCCAGCAGCAGCCCGCGCTCCTTGGCGTCGCCTGGGATGTTGCGCGGCGCGCCGAACTGCTCGTCCACGAGCACGCCCGTGGCGTGCGGGTCCACGCCCGCCTCGACGGCCTTCACCATGCCCTCGAAGATCAGGTGCTTGGCGTCCGAGATCGTCTCGGTCTGCTCGGGCGTCGGGTCGCCCTCGATCCCGAACATCTTCTTCTGGAACGAGCCGCGATGGTCGAACGCGAGGATGTAGAGCCTGCCGTCGTAGCCGAGAGTCATGGGTCCTCCGATGCCCGAAGCAGCCGGCTCGGCCGGCAGCGCAGGGTTCTCTTTGGGGATTAGGCCCCCCTCTTATACCTCGTTTACGCCCAAGTCATCCGGGTTACGATGCCCGGGTGGAGCACCGGTTCAGGGCCCCGCCGTACACGATCGGGATCGAAGAGGAGCTCATGATCGTCGATCTCGAGACGCTCGACCTGTCGAGTTCGATCGAGACCCTGCTCGAGGGAGTCGACGGGATCGAGACCGACGGCGAGGTCAAGCCGGAGCTGATGGAGTCGGTCTGCGAGATCGCCACGGACCCGTGCCGCAACACGCGCGAGGCCGGCGACCAGCTGCGCTCGCTGCGCCGGCTCGTGCAGCAGGTGGCGCACCAGCGCGGGCTCGGCATCGGCTCCGCCGGCACGCATCCGTTCGCGCTCTGGGAGGACCAGCGCGTGGTGTCGCGCTCGCGCTACCGCGAGCTGATCGCGGGCCTCCAGTTCGTGGCCCGCCAGGAGATCATCTTCGGCATCCACGTGCACGTCGGGATCGACGACCCCGACAAGGCCATCCACGTCTGCAACGGCATGCGCGTGCACCTGCCGATCCTGCTCGCCCTGTCCGCCAACTCGCCGTTCTGGCGCGGCCAGCAGACCGGCCTCCAGTCCACCCGCACGCCGATCTTCCGCGCCTTTCCGCGCGTCGGCATCCCGCCGCGCTACGACGACTTCGAGGACTGGAGCCGCCGCATCGAGTTCATGACCACCTCGAAGGTCATCCCCGACTACACCTACATCTGGCACGACGTGCGCCCGCATCCGAACTTCGGGACCGTCGAGATCCGCGTGATGGACTCCCAGACGCGCGTGGAGCACACGCTCGCAATCGCTGCGCTGATCCAGGCGATGGTCAAGGAGCTGGCCGAGCACTACGAGGCCGGCGGGTCGCTGTCGCGCTACCCGTACGAGATGCTCGACGAGAACAAGTGGCTCGCGGCCCGCCACGGGCTCGAGGGCGAGCTGGTCGACCTGCCGGTCACCGACCGCGTGGGCGCTCCCGAGCTCACCAAGCGGCTGATGGAGCGGCTGCGTCCGCACGCCGAGGAGCTCGGCTCGGTCGTCGAGTTCGACGGCCTCCAGGACATCCTGGACAACGGCACGGGCGCCGCTCGGCAGGCGCTCGTCTACGAGGCGAACCACGATCTCCAGGAGGTGGTGCGCGAGATCGTGGAGGCCAGCGTGCCCGAGGCCGCCGAGACCCTCGGCGACTGACCCATCCGGCCGGGTACTCTGAGGGTTACGTGTCCCAGCCGGACCTGTTTGTCGTCTGCCGCAACTGCGGGTCAGAGGTAAGCCCGTACGTCACCGAGTGCCCCTATTGCGGGCAGCGAGTGCGCAAGCGGGCCCCGAAGCTCGACCGCTCCGGGCGGCGAGCCCCAGGTCAAGCGGCGCCGCCGGCGCCGTCCGACGCTGCCCCGCCTGCGCGCCGAGGAGATCGCCGGGATCGCGCCCGACACGCGCCCGTACGCCACCTTCGGCCTGATTCTGCTGGGGCTGCTGTCGCTCCTGCGTCTACCGCGCCGACGACACGGTCGACCTGGGCTACCTGACCGTCCCCGTCCTGGAGGAGCCCTGGCGCTTCTTCGCGGCGCCGTTCCTCTTCCACGACCAGATCGGCTACGCGTTCGTGGCGCTGATCGCGGTGGGCATCTTCGGCACGCAGCTCGAGCGCCGCTTCGGCCCGCTGCCGGTCGTGGCCGTGTTCGTCCTGTCGGGCGCCGCCGGGATGGCGCTCGTGGCGCTGATCGAGACGCCGCCGCTGTTCACCGACACGGAGGTCTTCACGGCCTACGGCGCCAACGGCGCGGCGCTCGGCCTGCTGTGCGCGTGGCTCGTCGACGACCGGCTGGCCGCCCGCCGGGGCGACGACCGCGGCAACGACCTGCTCGGCGTCTACGTGATCGCGATCATGCTCGTGCTGCTGTCGCTCGCCGAGGAGTCGGCCAACATCGGCGCGGCGGTGGGCGGCGCCGTGGCGGGGTCGCTGCTCGGCTTCGCGCTGCCGCTGTTCACGCGCAAATCCGCGTACTGAGAGCATCCGGGGGCTCGCGCCCCCGGACCCCCGCGAAGATTGGCTTGCCGCGGTTGCGCGGGCACTAGGCTCCCGACCGTGTTCACCGACGAGCAGGTGGAGGCCGCCGTACAGGCCCTGTCCGACCCCGGGCGCTTCGCCGGCGCCGAGCGCGCCCTGGCGGTGATGGCGCCCTCGCTGCAGCGGGTGCTCGTGCACTCGCTCGAGGAGGGCGGCTGGTTCGGCGACGCGCACCGCTCGCAGGTGCGCTCGGCGCTCGCCGAGGCCGACGAGGCCGCGCGCGCGGAGCGCGTCGAGACGCTGCTCGCCGAGGAGACCCGCATGGGCATGCTCGTCGGCGTGGCGGTTGGCTGGCAGCTCGCCCGGGAACTCGACGCTCAAGACAACCCTGAAGGAGACTGAAACGTGGACATCCGCTTCCTGGGTCACGCCTGCTTCGAGCTGACGGACGGCGACACGCGCGTCCTCATCGACCCGTTCCTGACCGGCAATCCCAAGGCCGCCGTCGAGGCGTCCGAGGTCGAGCCGACCCACATCTTCCTCACGCACGGCCACGCCGACCACTTCGGGGACGTCGAGGACATCGCCAAGCGCACCGGCGCGCAGGTCGTCGCCATCGTGGAGATCGCCGACGAGCTCGGCGAGGCCGGCGTCGAGAACGTGTCCGACCCGAACATGGGCGGGACCGTCGAGTTCGACGACGTCTGGGTCCGCCTCGTGCCGGCCTGGCACACGTCGACCACGCCCAAGGGAACGGCCAACGTGCCCGCGGGCCTCGTGGTCGGGCTGGGCGGCAAGGTCGTCTACCACCTCGGCGACACCTCGCTGTTCTCGGACCTGCGCCTGCCCGGCGAGCGCGACTCGCTCGACGTCGCGCTGATGTGCATCGGCGGCCACTACACGATGGACCGCATCGACGCCGTGAAGGCGGCGGGGCTGGTCGGCGCCAAGACCGTGATCCCGTGCCACTACAACACGTTCCCGCCGGTCGAGACCGACGCGAGCGCGTTCAAGTCGGACGTGGAGTCGCAGACCTCGTCGAAGGTCGAGCTGCTCGAGCCGGGGGAGACCTTCTCGGCCTAGAGCGCGCCGCGGCGCTTGAGGTCGAGCTCGATGCCGTCGAGGAGGCGCTCGAGGCCGCGCTCGAAGCGATCCTCGGCGGCGTCGGACTCCTGCATTCGCTCCCAGACCACCGCCATGCCGCCCTCGGGCATCAGGCCGGCGAGCTGCGGGTAGTCGCCGGTCGCGAGCTCGTCGTCGATGTACTGCGACACCTGGGCGAGCCAGCGCTCCCGCGCGTCCGGGTCCTCGGGCCCGGGCTCGCGCCGGCGCAGGGCGTAGCCGAACACGTACTCGTCGACGAGGCCGATGATCTCGAAGGTCGAGACGAAGTCGATGTCGAGCTCTGCCACCGCCGCCACCGACTGCTCGAGGTGGCGCATGCCGTTGGGGCCCATCTGGGCATCCGTCATCGCGATCAGCGCCCAGGGGTGGCGGTCGAACGAGGCCGGGCCCGCCGCGCGATCAGCGTCAGCGCCGCGCGCCAGTCGGAGGGCAGCTCGTCGTCCGGGACGAGCACCTCGCCCATGATCGCGTTGTCCATCAGGGCGACCAGCTCGTCCTTGGTGCGCACGTAGTGGTAGAGGGTCATCGTGCCGGCGCCGAGCTCGCTGGCGACCCGGCGCATCGACACGGCGTCGAAGCCCTCGGAGTCGGCCACCGCCAGCGCCGCCTCCGCGATCTCCTCGCGGGTGAAGCGTGCCCGGCGGGCGCCCGGCTCGGGCCGGGCCCAGATCGGCCCGGTCGCCTGGGCGACCTCGCGTTCGGCCTCCTCGAGCCGGCGCCGGGCCTCGTCGAGCTTGCGCGCGACGTTGCGATCGACCTCGTCGAGCTTGCGGGCGACCTTGCGGTCCGCCTCGTCGAGCTTGCGGGTCGCCTGGTCGAGCCTGCGGTCGGCCCTCTCGGCTCTGTCGGCCCTCTCAGGGCGGCCGCGTCCTCTGCGCTCCGGTGCCATGTCGTACAGTGTACTTGACACTTCGTACGGCGTACTGCTAAGTTGCTCGTACGATGTACGAAACAACGGTACTCAGTACGAAGAAGGGCGCGCCGGGAGTCGTCACGGAGGGCCTCGGCAAGCGCTACGACGACCTCTGGGCGCTCCGCGACCTCGACCTCGAGGTGCCCGCCGGCACCGTCCTCGGCCTGCTCGGCCACAACGGCGCCGGCAAGACGACCGCGATCCGCATCCTCATCGACGCTGACGCGCCCGACCGACCGGCCGCGCCTGGGTCGCGGGCTTCGACGTGACCGAGGAGCCGCGCGCCGTGCGCGCGCTCGCTCGGCCTCGCCGGCCAGTACGCGACCGTCGACGGCCTGCTGAGCGCGCGCGCCAACCTCGAGATGGTCGGGCGGCTCTACCACCTGCCGCGCGCCGAGGCCCGTCAGCGGGCCGGCGAGCTGCTCGAGCGGCTCGGCCTCACCGACGCCGCCGACCGCCTCGTCCGCACGTTCTCGGGCGGCATGCGCCGCCGCCTCGACCTGGCCGCGAGCCTGGTCGCCCGCCCGCCGGTGCTGTTCCTCGACGAGCCCACCACCGGGCTCGACCCCCAGAGCCGCAACGACCTCTGGGACCTGCTGCGCGAGCTGGTCGCCGACGGCGCGACGCTCGTGCTGACGACCCAGTACCTCGAGGAGGCGGATCGCCTCGCCGACGACATCGTCGTGCTCGACCACGGCCGCGTCGCCGCCACGGGCTCGCCGAGCGAGCTGAAGGCGCGCGTCGGCGGCGAGCGGCTCGAGGTGACGGTCGCGGGACACCGAGCACCTCGCCCCGGCCGTGTCCGCGCTCTCGCCGTTCGCCGACGGACCGCTCGGACGCCGACGGCCTGCGCGTGACCATCCCGCGTGCGCGCCGGCACCCGCCTGGTGGAGGTCGTCCGCGCGCTCGACGCCGCACGCGTCGACGTCACCGACGTCCACCGCCGCGAGGCCACGCTCGACGACGTCTTCCTGACCCTGACCGGGGCCGACGCGGCCCCTCGAGAGGCCGCCTGATGATCACCTCGTCTCCGACAGCCTCGTCTTCGCCCGCCGCAGCCTCGCGCACGTCCGGCAGATCCCGGAGAAGCTGATCGACGTGACGCTCCAGCCGCTCATGTTCGTGCTGCTGTTCGCGTACGTGTTCGGCGGCGTGATCGCGATCCCCGGCGGCAACTACCGCGAGTACCTGATCGGCGGGATCCTCGTGCAGACGATCGCGTTCGGGATGATGGGGCCCGCCACCTCGATCGCGACCGACCTGACCGAGGGGATCGTCGACCGCTTCCGGTCGCTGCCGACGTCGCCGCTCCGCGTTCCTGATCGGGCACCTGATCGCCGAGCTGGCGGCCGCGACGCTCGCGATCGCCGTGATGACCGGTCAGCGGCCTGATCGTCGGCTGGCGGATCGACTCGAGCCTCGCTCGACGCGATCGCCGGCTTCGCGCTGCTGATCCTGTTCGCGTTCGCGATGCTCTGGCTCGGGCACGCTGCTCGGCCTGATCGTCCGCTCGCCCGACGCGGTGCATGGGCGATCGGCTTCCTGGTCGTCTTCCCGCTGACGTTCCTGTCGCAACGCGTTCGTGCCGGTCGGCGGACTGCCGGACGGGCTGCGGACGATCGCCGAGTGGAATCCGATCAGCGTGCATGGTGGCCGCGGTGCGGACGCTGTTCGGCAACCCGACCGCGCTGCCGTCGGGCGCGGCCTGGCCGCTCGCCGCACCCGGTGCCGATGGCGCTGGCCTGGTGCGGCGTGATCCTGGCGATCGCGGTGCCGGCGACGCTGTGGCGCTTCCGCGCGCGGACGACCGACTGATCCGCGCTAAGCCTGGTTCTGCCAGCCGCGCTGGAACCACATCGGGCGGTCCTTCCAGTCATGTGCGACGAGTGCGGCGCCAAGCGCGGCCAGCAGAAGACCGGTCGGGCCGTGGTGCACACGCTGGCCGCAGATCCAAAGGCGACGCCTCATGGGGTCGACGCCGATCAGGCGATTACCGTGTGTCCATGGCCTCCCGGTCATGAGAGATCCATGATTGTGTCGATCAGCGCTTTTCGCAAATTCCGGCTTCTCGCGGTCCCTTTCGCGGCCCTGGCTCTGGCGGCGGCGGGCTGTGGAGGCGACGACGAGCCGGCCGACTCGGTGAGCACGCGTGCCCTACACGGACATGGTCCCGGACACCACCGCGACGACCGAGACCCAGGCCGAGGACACCACCGCGACCGACGTGAACCCGGAGACCGAGACGCTGCCCGACGACGGCGACGGCACCGGGACCGGCGAGGGCGGCACGGGCGGCGCCGGCGACGAGGTGCCGGCGCAGACCCTGGCGCTGTTCACGGCCCAGGACGGGAAGGTCACCCCGCGCCGGGTGGCGGTGCCGGCGTTCATCTCGATCCGCGTGGAGCTCCGGTCCGGCGACGGGGCGGAGCACTCGCTCACGTTCGGCAGCAAGACGATCAAGGCGGGCGGGACGCTGAGCTCCGCGTCGACGACGTTCGACGGTCTGCGACCGGGCGACAAGCTGGTCGGGACGGTCGACGGCGGCGGCAGGGTCGTGATCTCGGCGACCGCCGAGCCGGGTCCGTAGAGCTATTGGCCAGCCAGCCAAGGCTGGGGTACGCTGCGCCGATGAGCGAGACAGCCGAGCAGCGCACCGAGCGAGCGGACTTCCAGGCGACCAGCGATCCCGGGCTGCTGGAGTCGGCCGACCGCGGCGAGGTCAACCTGCTCAGCTACGAGCAGCTCTACAACCTGTGGGAGCGCCAGCAGTGGGCGACCCAGGACATCGACTTCACCCAGGACCGGATCGACTGGCACGAGCGCATCCCGGAGGAGGAGCGCTTCCAGCGCATGTACGGGCTGTCGTCGTTCTTCATCGGCGAGCAGAAGGTCGCCGAGGAGCTCGGGCCGATGATGCGTGCCGCGCCCACGGAGGAGATGCGCATCTTCCTCTGCACGCAGATCGCCGACGAGGCGCGCCACGTGCGCTTCTTCAACCGCTTCTACGACGAGGTCGGCGTGCTCGAGGCCGACAACCTGCAGGACCGTCTGACCGAGACCAGCTCGCACGTCAACCCGGAGTTCAACGAGCTCTTCGACGTGATGCTGAAGGGCCGGGTCGACCACCTCGCCCGCGCAGCCCGAGGACCTGGTCGCGCTGGTCGAGGCCGTGACGCTCTACCACATGGTCATCGAGGGCATGCTCGCCCTCACCGGCCAGCACTTCATCCTCCAGTACAACGAGGAGGTCGGGACGCTGCCCGGCTTCGTCGAGGGCTTCAACAAGATCGCCCGCGACGAGCACCGCCACGTGGCCTTCGGCGCGAGCTTCCTGCGCGAGATGGCGCAGCGAGGACAACAAGTACGGCGACGCGATCACGCGCACGCTGAGCGAGGTCGCCCCGATCGCCGACGCCGTGCTCCAGCCCAAGTGGTACGTCGAGGGCGAGACCGAGGTGCTGGGCGCCACGATGGACGAGACGCGCGCCTTCGCGATGAAGGCGCTGGAGCGCCGGCTGAAGGTGATCGGGCTGGCGCCGGTCGCCTAAGCGACCCACTCCACCGGATCGCCGTGATAGCCGACGCGCGCCAGCAGGCGCTCGTCGCCGCCCGGCCAGACGGTGAGCCGCAGGTCGGCCCTGCGCAGGTCTGCGGGCTCCATCGTCAGCCACGCCAGCGGAGCCTCCGCCGTGGCCCGGGCGCCCGCCTCGCGCACGGCCGCGCGGAAGCCCTCCCGCTCCTGCTCGTCGACGTACTGCATGACGATCGAGTGGAAGACGACAGTCGCCGTGCCCGGCGCCGGGTCGGCCAGCCGCTCGCGCGTCCATGACTCGCGCACGCGCGGCCACGACCTGGGCGTCCGTCTGCACCGCGACGCGGCAGGCCGCGCGCAGCCGGTCCAGCCGCGCGACCTGGTCGGCCCACACGTATGAGGACAGGGTGAGCAGGCCCTCGTCGGTCGTCGGATCGACGGGGCGCGCGTCGCACCCCGCTCGCGACGCCACCGCGAGCTCGGCGTCGAGCGGCGGCTCCCCCGACAGCGCCGCGCGCAGGACCGGCTCCGCCCCCGGCGCGGCCCCAGGTCCGTTCGCCGAGCTCGTAGCGGTAGCGGTCGAAGCGCAGGTTGAGGCCCGCGCTCGCGCCGACCTCGAGCAGCCGCAGCGGCAGTCCGGTCAGCCGCGCGACCTCCAGGAAGCCGCCCAGCAGCGCGGTGCAGCGAGCGGTCTCGTTGGTCTGCACCGGATGGTCGACCAGTTCGCGCAGCTCGCCGGCGTGGGCCGCGACCGTCTCGAGAAGGCCGGCCAGGGCTCGGAGGGCTCGCCGCCCGCGGACGGGAACTGGGCGGCGAGGACCGGCGCCGCACCCGCCAGGACGAGGCGGTGCACCGCGCCCATCAGGCGCAGCGCGAGCATCGTCTGAGGTGGGTCCGCCTCGTGACCGCGCAGCACCGAGAGCAGGACGTCGCCCGTCGGTCAGCTCCCGCGTGGCCTGTCCGAGCAGCTCGGCGTAGAGCGGCGAGCCGAGGTTGGCGCATGCGTCGGCCTGGAACCGAAAGAGGGCGGCGAGGGTCTCGCGCGCGTCGCTCAGAACATCCGCCCGCCGAGCGGCACGTCGGCCGTGGGCCGGAGCAGGATGACGCGGCCCTCCTCGTCGGGCACCCCCAGCACCAGCACCTCGGACCTGACCGGGCCGATCTGGCGCGGCGGGAAGTTGACGACCGCCACGACGAGGCTGCCCTCGAGCTCCTCGCGCGAGTAGTTGGTGATCTGCGCGGAGGACTTACGCGTGCCGATCTCCTCGCCGAAGTCGACCGTCAGCTTCCAGGCCGGCTTGCGCGCCTCGGGGAAGTCGTCGACGGCCACGACGCGGCCGACGCGGATGTCGACCTTCAGGAAGTCCTCGAACTCGATCACCGGCGCGCAGGCTACCGCCCGCGCGAACGCGCTAGGGCGCGACCGGCTTGGCCGGAGGCGGCGGCGGAGGCGACTGCGGCTGGGTGCCCGCGCCCGGCTCGCCCGCGGGCGGAGCCGTCGGCGCCGGCGGCGGCACCACCGGCGTGAGCGTGGTGTCCTCGGGCAGCGTGGCCGGGTCGGTCTGGTCGTCGGCGGGCGGCAGCGCCGGCGAGTCCTGATCGGCTCGCGGCGGCAGGACCACGGTCGAGCCGTCCTCCTGGACCGGCTGCGCGGGCGGCACCGGAGCGGGGGCGGGGGCCGGGGCGGGCGGCGTCGCCTCTGCGGGCGGGGTCACGGCCTCGGCCGGCGCCGGCTTCGGCTCCGGCTTGACGACGACCTTCGCGACCTTCGGCTCCTTCTTGCTCCGCCTTGTGGAGCGCGGGCGCGGGTACCGGGGCGGTCTGTGGGACCGGCGCGGCCACGGCGAGCTGCTGCTGAGCCGGCGCCACGCGCGGCTGGGCGACGTGCTTCACCTCGACGGCACCGGCGGTGACGATCACCGCCGCCGCCATCCCCGCGGCGGCCTTCGAGGCGACGGTCGAGATGCCGGCGGAGAACGCGCCCCCCGCTGTGATGCCGCCGGCGGTGATGCCACCGGCCGCCGCCGCGGTCGCGCCCGCGACCCCCGCGCCGGCGGCTGCGCCTCCCGTCGTGCTCGCCGCGGCGCCGGCGCCGGCGCTCGGCGCTCGCGCCGAAGCCGAGCTTGGCGATCCAGAGCTTCTTGAGCAGCAGGATCGGGCCGACCGGGTAGATCGCGGCGAGCGCCTTGTTGGTCTTGCGCAGCTCGACCTTGAAGGTGCGGCAGCGGTCGCAGGTCTTGAGGTGGCGACGCAGCGGCGCCGAGGTGCGCGTGATCCCCTCGGCCACCTGCCCGAGCTCGAGCCGCACCTCGTCGCAGGTGAGCAGGCGCGCCTCGGCGGCCTCGGCCAGAGCCACGCGCGCGCGCACGAGCAGCGACTTGACGCTCGGCACCGTCGTCTCCATCGCCTCGGCGATCTGGTCGTAGGAGAGCGCGTCGATCTCGCGCAGCAGCAGGGCGGTGCGCTGCGTCTCGGGCAGCTCCTGGACGTCGGCGACGATCTGCCGGAACTCCTCGCGGCGGTGGACGGTGTCGGCGGTGCTGAGGCCGCCGTCGCGCTCGAAGATGTCCATCGAGTCCTGACCCGACGGCTGAGGGCGGCGCAGGTGGTTGAGGCAGCGGTTGCGCGCGATCCGGTAGAGCCACGGACGCGCGTTGATCGGCCGGTCGTCCGCGCAGATCGCGTTGAACGACGCGGCGAACACCTCCTGCAGGACGTCCTCGGCGTCCTCGGCCGAGCCGAGCATGTGGCGGCAGAACGCGAGCAGGCGCGGCTGGTAGCGCTGGACAAGCGCTTCGAAGGCGCCGTGGTGGCCGCGCCGGATCAGGGCAACGAGCCGCTCGTCGCTCTGAAGACGGAGCAGCGGCGATCGCCCAGCCAGCGCGGGAAGGCGCGCGGTGTGTTGAAGAGCCGAAGCTTCCAAAGTCGGGTACCCGCCCCTGCGACACCGTAGCAAGGCAAAAGTTGCGCCATGCCCGCTGACGCCCAGTGCCCGGGGTGGGACTCGAACCCACAATGCCCCGAGGGGCAGCGCCTTTTAAGGGCGCCGGCTGTGCCAGTTCGCCTACCCGGGCACGGCCATGGTAGGCGTCCGGACTGCCGGTCTCGCCGTCGGGTATACACCTGCCATGGCCAAGCTTCTCTTCATCCCCGTGAGCCTCGGCGCGAGCCTTGCCGCGGGCTTCGTCTCCAAGAAGGTCTTCGACCAGCTCTGGGGCCTGATCGACGACGGAGGAGCCGCCCGAGTCGAAGCATCGCGACATCGACTGGCGCAAGCTGTTGCTGGCGGCAGCGGTGCAGGGAGCCGTGTTCCGAGCGGTCCGCGAGGCGTCCGATCACTACACGCGCAGGGCGTTCGCGAAGACCACCGGAACGTGGCCCGGGCAAGGAACGTCCAGAGGACGAATAGCTTTCAGAGGTGGCAAGGAAGCCAAACCTGAGGCACAGTTGAGTGGGATCACCGAGCCCGGGGCTTCGTACGCTCATTTACGCGGCTTGGACGATCGTCCGACCCGCCCCTGCACATCCCTAATCACGGACGCGTGATCAGCCGACATAACTAGCGTGGCCCCCTCCCACATCCTGCGTCATCAGGCGCGGGTCTTTGCGGCTCGTGCCGGGACGGCCGTAGCCCTCTTTTTCGCGATCGCGATCGTGCTGCTCGCGGGTGGGTCGAGCACGCCGCTGTCCAGCGCCGAGGCAAGCGACGGGATCGACCCGGCCCCGCAGGCGACCGCCACGACGCCGGTCGAGGAGCCCGTCCTCGGAGGGGACGACGGACTCCCGCCGGCTGGCGAGCCCGCGACGCCGCCGGTCGACGTACCACCGGCGACGGAGCAGCCGCCCGCCGCGGAGGAGCCGCCCGCCGACGGACGAGCCGCCGGCCGCGGACGAGCCGCCCGCAACGGACGAGCCGCCCGCCACGGGCGACGAGGGCGTGCCCGGCGACGACCAGCGCACCGGCGAGCCGGGCGACGAGTCCACGGCCGACGACTCGACCAGCGGCGGCGACAAGGGCGAGGGCGACACGACCGATCCGGAGGAGCCGCCGGTCGACAACGGCAGCGAGGACGCGACCCCGGAGAGCGGCGGCAGCAAGGGGGAGGACCCCGCCGACGAGCCCGACGTCGAGGAGCCGGCGCCCGATCCGAACTCGACTGCCCGGCGTGATGCTCCCGCCGGCGACACGGGCACCGAGCCGGGTCCCGGGTCGACTCCGACGCCGAGCCGGACACGCCGGGTGGCACGCCGGGCTCGGGCGACGGCCGCGTCACTGATCCGGGTGAGCCCGGCGGCGCCAAGCGCACGGACAGCGCGAAGTTCGGAGTCGCCGCGGGCAACAACGGCGGCGACGACCGCCACCGGCGGCGCCGGCGCCGGGACTGCGACGATGCCCGCCGGCACGCAGCTGGCCGCGCTCCAGGCCGGCGACGGCAGCCCAGGGCAGGCGGTGGTGGCCAGGGCGAGGGCAACGGAGGCAACGGCGACGACGGCGGCGCCAAGGCCGACGAGAACAACAACCCCGTCACCAACACGGTCGAGCGGCTCGTCGAGGTCGTGCCCGACGAGCTGAAGGCCGCGCTGGCGGCGCTCGCCGCGCTGTCGTGATGCTCGGCGTCGGCTACCTGCTGGCCGCGCTGCGCGCCCGGCGCCTCGCGCGCCAGCGGCGCGAGCTGCTCCAGGAGGTCGGCCTGCTCCAGACGGCGCTGCTGCCGCCGGTGCCGGACAAGGTCGGCGCGCTGCTCACGTCGGTGGCCTACAGGCCGGCCGACGGACCCGGCGCGGGCGGCGACTTCTACGACGTGCTCCCGCTGAGCGGCGGTCGCGTCGGCTTCATCCTCGGCGACGTCTCCGGCCACGGCCGCGGTGCGCTCGCCCGCACCGCCTTCATGCGCTACACGCTGCGCGCGTACCTCGAGGCCGGGCTCGAGCCGCGCGTCGCGCTCCAGGTCGCCGGCCGCGTGATCGACGACAACCTGGGCGGAGACTTCGCGACCGTGCTGCTGGCCGTGCACGACCCGGACACCGGGTCGCTCACCTACGCCAGCGCCGGCCACCCGGCGCCGATCGTGGTCGGCCCGCAGCCAGCACGACCCGGTCACCGCGGCGTCGTCGCCGCCGATCGGCGTGGGCGTCCGCACCGGCCTGCGTCAGACCACCGTGCCGCTGGTGCCGGGCGCCGTGGCCGCGCTCTTCACCGACGGGCTGCTGGAGGCCCGCACCCCGGACGGCATCCTCGGTCGCGAGCGGCTCACCGAGCTGCTCGAGCGAGATCGGCGACGACGCCACCGCGCGTCGCCTGATCGAGAGCGTGGCGGCGGAGGCCGAGGTGCGCTCCGACGACATGGCGGCGGTCGTCGTCACCCCGACGGCCGGCGTGACCACCGGCCTGTTCCGCACCGAGCAGCTGGAGCTGTCGGCGCGCGAGCTCGAGGGCCCGATCGCGGGCCGCTTCCTCGAGGCCTGCGGGATCCCGGAGGAGGAGGCCGACGAGGCGGTGCGCGACGCCCGCGTGCTGGCCGAGCGCTTCGGCGGCGTCGTCCTGCACGTGGTGTTCGGCAACCGGCTGCGCGTCGAGGTCCTGCCGCGCAACGTCGAGAGCATCGAAGCCGCCTCGCGGCGGGTCAGCGCAGGAAACGCTCAATAGCCGAGGTGACCCCGTCGGGGTCGTCCTCGACGAGGAAGTGAGAGGCGTCGGCCAGCTCGACGGTCTCGGCGTCCGGGAACAGCTCGTGCCACTGCTCCAGGAAGACCGGCTGGAAGACCGGGTCGCGCATGCCCCAGACCAGCCTGACCGGCACGCCCACGTCCGGCAGCCGCGTCGTGGATCGACGCCATCAAGCGGGGCGCTGCGGTCACGCTCGGTGAGCGGTATCTCGCGCTGGAAGGCGAGCGTTCCCGCGCGTGACCAGTAGTCGGGGAAGGGCGCGCGGTAGGCGGCCATCATCGTGGGGTCGAGGTCGCGCCGGTACATGCCGCCCGGGATCGACTCGACGAACAGGTTGCCGCCCAGAGCGAGGATCTCGCCGAGGCCCTCGGTGCGGAACTCGCGCAGGAACGGCGGCAGGAAGCTGGGCAGCTCCCAGGCCCAGGTGTTCATCAGGATCAGGCCACGCAGGCGCTCCTTGCGGGCGAGCAGCGCGCCGAGCCCGATCGGGCCGCCCCAGTCGTGGGCGACCAGGGTGACGTCGCGCAGGTCGAGCGCCTCGATCAGGGCGACCGCGTTGTCCACGTGGCGCTGGAGCGCGTAGGCCGACAGCGCCGGCGGCTTGTCCGAGCGGCCGAAGCCCATGTGGTCGAAGGCGACGCAGCGGTGCCCGCGCGAGCTCAGGTGGGAGATCGGGCGCCGCCACATGTAGCTCCAGGTGGGGTTGCCGTGGCAGAACAGCAGCGGCGCGGCGTCGGGCGGTCCCTCGTCCACGTAGTGCAGCTGGACGCCATCGATTTCTGCGAAATGGGGCTCGAACGGGAAGGAGCCCTCGAAGTCACCGTCCAACGACCACTGCATCGACCCTCGGTGTATACCCGATCGAGTAGGCTCGCCGCGCTCATGTCTGCAAGCACCGAGCAGGGCACGCAGCTACACGGAGGGCGCCTGGTCGCGAAGCGGCTGCAGGCGCACGGCGTCTCGCAGCTGTTCACGCTGTCGGGCGGGCACCTGTTCTCGATCTACGACGGCTGCCGCGACGACGGCATCGACGATCGTCGACACGCGCCACGAGCAGACCGCGGCGTTCGCCGCCGAGGGCTGGGCGAAGGCGACGCGCGCAGCCGGGCGTGGCGGCGCTGACCGCCGGGCCCGGCGTGACCAACGGGATGAGCGCGATGGCGTCGGCGCTCCAGAACGGGTCGCCGATGCTCGTGCTCGGCGGGCGCGCGCCGGCGATGCGCTGGGGCCAGGGCTCGCTCCAGGAGATCGACCACGTGCCGTTCGTCGCGCCGGTGACCAAGCTGGCGCCGCACGGCGGCAGTCGACCGACGGAGATCCCCGGCCTGATCGACGAGGCGCTGCACGCCGCCGCGAGCGCGCCGACCGGCCCGACCTTCGTCGACTTCCCGCTCGACCACGTCTTCAGGAGGCGGAGGCGGACGCCGACGGCCCGGCCTCGCTGCCGGACCCGCTGACGGTCCCGGCGGCCGACGGCGACGCGTCGACCGCGCGGCCGAGCTGCTGCGCTGCGGCCGAGCGGCCGGTCGTCATGGCCGGCACCGGCCTCTACTGGGCGCACGGCGAGCACGCGCTGCAGCGCGCTGTGCGAGGAGCTGTCGGTGCCGGTGTTCCTCAACGGGCTGGCGCGCGGCTGCGTGCCCGCCGACCACGAGCGCTTCTTCTCGCGCGCGCGCGGGCCAGGCCTGAAGGGCGCCGACGTCGCGCTGGTGATCGGCGTGCCGATGGACTTCCGGCTCGGCTTCGGCGGGTCGTTCGGCGACGACACGCGAGATCGTCGTGATCGGCTCGGCGCCGCCGGAGAAGCCGCACCCGCGCGAGCGTGGCGGCGAGCTGTACGGCGGCGTCGCGGCGACGCTGGACGCGCTGCGCGAGGCGGCGCCGGCGGCGCGTGCCGACGCGCGCGGAGTGGCTGACCGAGCTGCGCGAGGCCGAGAACGAGAAGCGCGCGGCCGAGCAGGACGAGCTGACCGACGAGCGCGCGCCGCTCCACCCGATGCGCCTCTACCACGAGCTGCAGCAGGTGCTCGACCGCGACGCGATCGTGATCGGCGACGGCGGCGACTTCGTCTCGTACGCCGGGCGCGTGATCGACATCGTACGAGCCGGGCACGCTGGATGGACCCGGGCCCGTACGGCTGCCTCGGGCTCGGGCCCGGGCTACGCGATCGCGGCGAAGCTCGCGCGCCCGACCGCCAGGTCTGCCTGCTGCTCGGCGACGGCGCGTTCGGCTTCGCGGGGATGGAGTTCGACACGATGGTGCGCCACGGCATCCCGGTCGTCGGCGGTGATGGGCAACAACGGCATCTGGGCGCTCGAGAAGCACCCGATGGAGTTCCTCTACGGCTACTCGGTGGCCGCCGACCTGCAGCCGGAGTGCCGCTACGACCAGGTGGTCGAGGCGCTCGGCGGGCACGGCGAGCTCGTCAGCGCGCCGGAGGAGCTGAGGCCCGCGCTGGAGCGCGCCTTCGCGTCGGGAAAGCCGGCGCTGGTGAACGTGCTGACGGACCCCGACCGTGGTCTATCCGCGCAAGTCCAACCTGGCCTGACGCCAGCTCTGTATACGCACGTCCCCGATGCGGTCTGCCTTCCCAAGCGGGCTAGCCAAATGTTCGATGGCTGATGGGTACGCCGCCTGGGTAGGTGGCCTCACCGGGTCGGGCCAGTCGTGCCGTCTGACCAGTCTCCGGTACATAGGTTCGGGCGAAGCCGCATCGTATCGGCGCCTCCCGCCGCCTGAACCGCAAAGGCCCTTTCATGGCACGTACCCCTGCCCGTCCTGATGGGGCCACTTGGAACCGCCTCCTCATGGGGGCGGTTCCTTTTTCAGGCCGTTTTTGACGCGGCGTCCAGAGCGGCGCCGTGCAGGATGTCGGCCTCGGAGACCTCGACCGATCGAGCCCGAAGCAGCGCATCGACTCGAGCAGGATGGCCGCGCCGGCGACGATCGTCGGCGCGCGGTCGGGGTGGAGGCCCGTGACGTCGCTGCGCTCGTCGAGCGGCACGCGCGGCGAGCTCGGCCGAGCATGCGGTCGCAGCGCTTCGACGTGCAGCGCGTAGCCGTGCGACCTTGTCCGGGTCGTAGGGGTCGAGCTGCTGGTCGATCGCGGCGAGCGAGGTGGCGGTGCCGGCGACGGCGATGCCGGCGTCGACGCGCGCGCGGACGTCGGCCGGGATCGCGTCGTCGATGATCGCGCGGCGTCCGCGGCACGAGCGCGCCGAGGTCCTCGTCGGCGTCGGCGGGTCGTCGTGCAGGTGGCGCTCGGTCTGGCGGACCGAGCCCGGCCTGGGTCGAGACGCGGAAGTCGGGGTCGCTGCCGGGCGTCGCCGATCGACGTACTCGGTGCAGCCGCCGCCGATGTCGATCACGAGCGGGCCGTCGCCGGCGGGCGCGCCGGCGGTGGCGCCGAGGAAGGTGAGGCGCGCCTCCTCGTCGCCGGAGATGATGCGGGCGTCGAGGCCGAAGCGGTCGTGGAGCTCGTGGCGGAAGTCGGCGCCGTTCGCGGCGTCGCGCATGGCGCTGGTGGCGAGCGGCGACCGTCGCGCTCGGCGCCGAGGTCGTCGATCGCCGCGCTGTAGTCGGCGAGCACGTCGGTGACGCGCTCGATGGCGTCGTCGGCGAGCCGGCCGGTCGCGTCGACGCCCTCGCCGAGGCGCGTGACGGTGGTGCGCCGGTCGAGCTCGGTGACGCGGCCGTCGTCGACGTCCGCGACGAGGACGCGGGTGGTGTTGGTGCCGAGGTCGACGACGGCGACGCGCATCCGGAGAAGGGGACCGTATCTGTGACGTCCGTCCGTGTGTGACGAGTGTCGCCTTGTGCGGTTTGCAACGCGAATAGAACATGCCCACTTCGAAAAACGGTCCTCCGGACTCGCACAGGCGGACCACACTCTCAGGAGGCAGTTCATGGAATACGCAGCGCGTTTGCCCAAGGCTGCCTTCACGCAGGTCGATGGTCGCGCCGATCGCCGCTCTTCTGGTGGGCGCCGGCGTCGCGACCGGCGCCTACGCCCTGATCGACGACAGCAACTCGGCTTCTCAGCCGGCCAAGGTGATCGTGGTCGAGCAGCCGGCTCAGGGCTCCGCGGCGATCCCAGGCAAGAACGAGGCGGCGACGGCGGCCGCGCTGTCCGGCACGAGCGGCATCGAGCCGCGCGGCTCGAAGGCGAGCGCCACCGCGACCGTCGATCAGCTGCGCGCCGACCCGCACGGCACGGCGATCGAGCTCCGCGGCTCGAAGGCGAGCGCCACGGGCACGCCCTCCGGCATCGTCAGCGCCGACGAGCAGCTGCGAGCGGACCCGCACGGCACGGCGATCTCGCTGCGCAACCCGTAGCGGCTCCTCAAAGCCCAAGAACGTGGCGCCTGGCCCTCCGGCACCACAGCAGGCGCCCCGCCGATCCCCGGCGGGGCGCCTGCGTATTTCCAGGCTCGCTTGACGGCCCGTTGACGGCTGCTACATTCGTTCGTCGCGACGCGGGGTGGAGCAGTCAGGTAGCTCGTCGGGCTCATAACCCGAAGGTCGCGGGTTCGAATCCCGCCCCCGCTACTCAGAAAAGGCCCGCAAACGCGGGGCTTTTTCTTTTTTGCGCCCGTGCCGGGGCATCCAGTGGCTTGGCATGTGGCCTGCCTTCGTCCGCGCCTTCGAAATGGTTGGCACTACGAGCAGCCCAAGCGGTCGAGGACGACGCGCTCCAATCACCTTGACTTTGCAACTCACGCGTGGTGATGTCGCGGGATAGAGGAGCGAGTCGCGGACCTGATCTCGCTGGCCGAGGCGGCCGGGGCAAGCGCTCGGTGGCTGGAGGCACTCGACTACGCCTCGCAGGCACTGGCCGAGGACCCGAGCCAGGCCGCGGCCGCGGCGCTGGTCGGGACCGCACGCCGACGCCTCGGGACGATCAGCGAGGCCAGCGCCGAGCTGCGGCAGGTCACCGTGGTGGCGGTCGACATGTATCGCTCCACGGCGATCGCGGCGCAGGTCGGCCCGGAGTCGATGCGCGAGCTGATGCTCGAGGTCTACGAGGTCTGCATCGACGCGGTCGCCCGCTACGAGGGACACGTGACCAAGTACCTCGGCGACGGCATCCTCGGCCAGTTCGGCTATCCGGTCGCCCACGAGGACGACGCGCGACGCGCGGTCCTGGCGTCGCTGGCGGTGCTCGACGCCGTCGCGGCGCGCGGCGGCCGAGTGGGAGGCGCGCTTCGGCACCCCGGTGACGGTCAGGATCGGGGTCGACAGCGGCGTCGTCGCGGTCGGCCCGGTCGACGCCAGCCCGTGGTCGACCGAGGACATCGCCGGCGACCCGCCCAACATCGCGTCGCGCGTGCAGGCCACCGCGGAGCGGATGACCGTGCGCGTGACGGACGCGACCAACGCGCTCGATCCACGGATGGTTCGAGACCGTCCCGGTCGGCCCGGTCGAGCTGCGCAACTACCCGGAGCCCGTCGGGCTGCACCGCGTGATCGGGCCGACGAGGGCCGAGACGCGCCTCGAGGCCCGCGCGTGGCGCGCGGCCGCCGCTGCTCGGGCGCGAGGCCGAGCTCGCCGTCCTGCGCACGGCGTGGAGCCACGTGGTGGCGACCGGCGAGCGCCGGGTCGTGAGCCTCACCGGCGAGGCCGGCATCGGCAAGTCGCGGCTCGTCGAGCACCTGATCGCCACCGCGATCGCGAGCGGCGGCGCGCACGTCACCCTGGCCTGCTCGCGCCTGCATCAGGACAGCGCGCTGCGGCCGGTCGCCCGGGCCGTGGCCCGCTTCTTCAGCCTCTCCCCGCGCGAGCGCGACAGCGACGCCCTCGCGCTCGACGCCATCCGCCGCCAGCTCGAGCAGCTCGCGAACCGCCGCGTGGCGACCGAGGACGCCGTCCCGATCTACGGCTGGCTGCTCGGCATCCGGTCGGCGGTCGACCTCGAGCCCGAGCAGCTGCGCTGGAAGACGTTCGACGCGGTGATCGACCTGCTGGAGGCGATGTCGATCGGCACGCCGCTCGTCCTCTGCGCCGACGACGTCGACACCGCCGACCCCTCGACGGTCGAGCTCCTGCGCGCTGCTCCTCGCGCGTCCTGCCACCCCGATGCTCGTCGTCCTCACCGGCCGTGGGCCGCTCCCCGACCTGACCGACGCCGGCGAGCTGCTCGAGCTCGCCGAGCCTGGCCGGCGACGATGCCGCCGCGCTCGTGCGGGCCGTCGCGCCGCGCGCCGACGACGAGACGGTGCGGCGGCTGGTCGAGGGCTCCGACGGCGTGCCCTACTTCCTCGAGGAGCAGGCGCGCGCGGCCCAGGAGTCGCCCGACGGCGCGGTCGCCGCGCCGCTCGAGCTCTCGGTCTTCCTCTCGGCGCGCCTCGACGAGCTGGGCTCGCGCTGCAAGCGCCTGCTGGGAGAGATCGCCGTCGCCGGTGAGGGGATCCGGCTCGACGTGCTCGCGAAGATGACCGAGGTCCCCGCGGGCGAGGTCGACGTGCTGCTGGACGAGCTCTGCCGGCGCCGCGTCCTCGTGCGCGAATGGGGGAGGACCGGCGAGATCGTCCGCTTTCGCCACGCCCTCATGCGCGAGGCGGCGATCGACGGGCTCCTCGCGGTCTCGTCGCGCCGCGCTGCACCGCCAGCTCGCCGCCCTCCTCGCGCAGACCTCCGGGCGCGGCCAGGCCGGAGGACCTCGCGCACCACTACGAGGCGGCCGGCGAGCCCGAGCACGCCGCCCGCTGCTGGCTCGAGGCCGGGCGCGTCGCGGCGGGCACCGGGGCGAGCACCGAGGCGATCACCCTCTTCCGTCGCAGCCTGTCGGCGCTCGACGGATCGTCCCGGAAGGCGCCGAGCGCACCACGCTGGAGCTCGACGTCCAGCTCGGGCTCGGCACGCGCCTCGTCGACCCTCGAGGGCTACACCTCGCCCAACGCGCGCGCGGCGTTCGAGCGTGCGGTCGCGCTCGGCGAGCGCCTCGGGGACACCGCGACGATCTTCCCGGCGCTGTGGGGCACGTCGTCGTACTGGTTCGTCCTCGGCGAGCACCGCCTCGACCACGGCCTGGTCGAGCGGCTCGTGCGCATCGCCGAGGAGCAGGAGGACCCGCGCTTCCGCTTCGAGGCGGCCTTCGTCGCCGGCTACCGGCAACCTGCACCTCGGCGACCTTCGCGCGGGCGAGAGACGAGCTCGAGCGCGCGACCCAGCCACCTCGGCCTCGAGCCGATCGCCAACCTCCCCGAGGACTCGGGCATCGTCTCGCGCTCGACGCTCTCGATCGTCCTCTGGCTGCTCGGCGAGTCCGCGCGCAGCGCCGAGGCGGCGAGCGAGGCGCTGCGCCTCGTCGACGCGCTCGACCCGACCGCGCGGCGGGCGGCGCTGACGACGTGCTGGGTCCACAGCACCCTGGCCTGGCGAGCGGAGCTGGCGGGCGACTCGGAGCTGGCGGTCGACGCTCGCCGAGCGCTCGGCGGCGATCGCGGCCGAGCGCCACTTCCCGACGTGGCTCGGGGCGGCGACCCTGCACCGCAGCATCGCCCTGTGCCGGCTCGGCCGCTTCGAGGAGGGGCTGCCCGATCCTCGTCGGCGATGGTCGACGCCTGGCGCGCGGCCGGCCGCGACGCGGCGGGCCGCCAGCTGCACCCGATGCTGATGTCGCCGTACTTCGCCGGGCGGCTGGCCGAGGCGCGGCTGGCCACGCGGCGACGCCGACGGGGCGGCACGACTCGTCGACGAGCTGCTGGCCGAGACCGCGCGCAGCGGCGAGCGCTTCTGGGACGTCGACGCTGCTGAAGCTGCGCGCCGCGGCGGCGAGCGCGCTCGGCGCCGCTCCGCGACGCGGTTCGGGCCGACCTCGACGCCGCTCAGCGCGCTGGCCGCGCGACCAGGGCGCGCTCGCCCTGGCCGATGCGCCTCGAAGGGAGCCCGTCGTGATCCCCGAGAACCTTCCCGACTACGTCGATCGCGGCGGCCGGCAGGTGTGGCGCCCCCCGTACATGGCTCGCGACACCGAGGTCTTCGGCTTCGTGGTCGAGTGCCGGCGCGAGGCGATCGACCCGCTCCTTCGTCGCGACCTCGTCGAGCCGTCCGGCGGCGCGGTCGACTACCGCTGCGCCAGCGATCGCGTGGTCGATCCTCTTCGCCCGGATCGAGCCGCCTCGCGTCGGCCGACCACCGCGACAGCCAGCGCGGATACGTGTCCGAGCTCGAGGTCTCGGTGTGGTGCCTCGCCGCCGACGTGCTCGCCGGCGGCCGCCTCGTCTGGTACCTGCCCTACGTCTTCGTCGACTCCGGGCAGGCCGCCGCCAGCGGCCGCGAGGTCTACGGCTATCCCAAGCAGATGGCCGTCTTCGAGGCGCGACTACCCCGAGCGTCTGGCGACGCCCCGGCAAGACGACGGTGCAGGGCGCAGGCGATCGACCAGCTACGGCCCCGACGAGAAGGCGGTGCCTGCGGCCGATGATCTCCGCGAGCGGCGCGCCGGCGCCGGGGCCGGCGGTCGTCGACCCGGGATGGAGGCGTTCGACGGCGCTGCTCGAGCACGTTCGTCGCCGACCTCGCCGTCGACACGGTCGCTGCCGTACGGCGCGCGGCCCGCGGCCCTCGGCGTCGATCACCTCGGTCGACGCTCCGCCGCCCCGGCCGCGGCGCCGGCCGGCTCCGGCATGGGCCGCGCGCCGCGTCCTGAACACGTTCTTCGGCCGCGGGCTGTCCGTCGGCCCGGAGGCGCTCGTCGCTCGAGCATGATCGCCAGCCCGATGCTCGTCTTCCTCAAGCAGTTCCGCGACGTCACCTGCCCCACGCAAGGCGTGCTACCAGGCCATCGTCGAGGCGCCGCTCGCCGTCCACGCGCGCGGCGCGATCTACCAGCGAGCTCGACCCCGAGCCTCTACCGGATCACGGTCTGCGACTACGCCAGCCATCCGATCGCCACGCGAGCTCGGCGTGACGCCCGCGGACAGCCCGTCAGCCCGACGTTCGCCTTCCACGCGCGCTTCGACTTCGACATCGCAGCTCGGCGACGAGGTCTGGCGGGCGCACGACCTGATGGCGGATCGGCCCCGCGATCGCGATCCTCGGCGGCGGGGCCGGCGGCGTGACTGCGGCGCTCGCAGCTCTCCAAGGAGCGGCTGGAGGGAGCACTACGAGTCGATCACGCTCTACCAGCAGGGCTGGCGGCTCGGCGGCAAGGGGGCGTGCGGACGCGGTCCGACCACCGCATCGAGGAGCACGGCCTGCACATCTGGTTCGGCTTCTACGAGAACGCGTTCCGGCTGCTCGACCGCTGCCACCGCGAGCTCGACTGGCTGCGCCGACGCAGCGGCGGCCGCGCTGGAACCTGCCGTTCACGAGCGTCGAGGAGAGCTTCAGCCCGCTGAACGAGCTCGCCGTGGCCGATCACGACGGCTGTGGCTGGAAGCTGTGGCGTGGCGGACTTCTTCGACGACGACGACGACCGGCCGTGGGCCGACCCGCGCCACCGGGGCAGCGCCCGAGGACTGGACGGTCGTCTCTACCTCGTGCGCTGCCTGCGGCTCGCCGCCGACCTCGCGTGGTCGCTGGTCGAGTCCGACCCCCGGGCTGGCGTCGTGCAGTCGAGCCGGTCGGCGAGGCGCGCGAGGACGTCGCCGACCTCGACGACGCGCGTCGAGGCGCTGCTGCGCGGCGCTCGGCGGCGACGTGCAGCGGCTGCTCGGCGCCGCGGCCGACCTCGCTCGACGCGCTCGTCGTCGGAGGCGCTTCGACCAGCCCCTGGTGCTGCGAGCTTCTCGACTGCGTCCTCCGGGCGCTCGACGTCGTCCTCGACTTCCTGCGCCGGCGCTTCGACGAGCTCGCCCGCGCGAGCGATTCGGTGCGCCGGGCCTACTACGTCGTCGACCTGCTGCGTCGCGATCGTCCGCGGCGTCGATCGAGGACGGCGTGCTCGAGCGCGACAGCTTCGACGTCGTCGACGACGTCGACCTGCGCGAGTGGCTGCTCGCGCACGGCGCCGTCCCGCGAGTCGGTCGACTGCGCGCTGATCCGCGCGATCGTCTACGACCTCGGCTTCGCCTACGAGGACGGCGACCCGCGCCGCCCGTCGTGCGCGGCCGGGACCGCGCTGCGGGGCCTGCTGCGGGCGTTCTTCACGTACCGCGGCTCGCTCATGTGGAGGATGAACGCGGGGATGGGCGACGTGGTCTTCCTGCCCTTCTACGAGCTGCTGGTCAAGCGCGGGGTCGAGGTCCGGTTCTTCCACCGCGTCGAGGACGCTCACGTCGCGGCGACGGCTTGGTCGAGGAGATCGAGATCGACGTCCAGGCCGCACGTCCCGGCGGCGACGCCACCGAAGACGCTACGTGACGCCCGGCAGCCGGCCGTCGCCGGCGCCGCCGCGGGCGCCGCGCCCACGACGTCTGGCCTGGCGCCGCCGATCCGTCGCCGGATCGCTCGGCGCGGCCAAGCGGCGTCGCGGCGGCGCACGATCTCCGAGTCGCTGGTACGAGTCCTGGTACGCCGGCTCGCGACGACACGAAGGTCGCGCCGAAGGCCGCCCGACGGGGAGGACTTCGACCTCGTCGTCTTCGGGCTGCCGATCAGCTGCGTGCCGAACGTCGCGCCGCGACCTGATCGCCGCAGTCGCCGCGATGGCAGCGAGGCGGTCGATCGCATCTGAGACCGTGCCCACGCAGGCCCTGCAGCTCTGGCTCGATCGGCCGGCGTCGGAGCTGGCCGACGTCGAGCCCGGGCATCGTGCTCAGCGGGTTCGTCGAGCCCTTCGACACCTGGGCGGACATGTCGCAGCTCGTCACCGAGGAAGCGGTGCCAAAGGCTCGGCCACGGTCGCCTACTTCTGCAACGTGCTCGCCGACGACCGAGCCGCCCGGCGCGGTCAGGCGCGGCGGCTGGCTCGACCGAGCAGGACGCGCTCGTGGGCGCCCAGGCGCGTGCGGTTCCTCGACCGCGACATCGGGGCGCTCTGGCCCGACGCGGTCGACCCGGTCACCGGCCAGCTTCGACTGGGACCTGCTGGTGACGCCGACGGGCAACGTCGGCGCGGACCGCCTCGGCGCGCAGTACCTGCGCGCCAACGTCGAGCCGTCGGAGCGCTACGTGCTGTCGCGTCCCGGGGTCGAGCAAGTATCGGATCCAGCCCGACGACACCGGCTTCCAGAATCTCTACGCGGTCGGTGACTGGACGGCGTGCCGCCTCAACGCCGGCTGTGTCGAGGCGGCGGTCATCTCTGGGATGCTGGCCGCGAACGCGATCCACCGGACGCACGACAACGCAGGCCGCGGTCGAGCCGATCATCGGGTTCGACGGTCCGTAGGAGAGGAGCACGCGATGGCGAGTGACCGCGGCGAACCACGACGACGGAGCGATCGACCCGCTCGTCGAGGTGGCATCGGCGAGGGCGTGGCCGCGGGCTACCGCGGCGGTCGAGTCCGTCGCGGCAGGGGCTGTGCCGAGAGCCTTCGGCGGCGGGCCCGGAGCCGGGCTACGGGCGCGAGGCGGCCGCCAGGTGCACCGGCGGGCAGCGGTCGAGGACGGGGACGCGCCGCGCCCGCGGCGGGACGCCGGCCCGGCGTTCGTGGGCGATATCGCCGACCTGACCGCCGAAGCTGCTGCGACGCGTCTCGGCGAGGCAGTGCGGGAGATCGCCGGCTACATCGGCGAGCGCGACCGCTTCGAGCGACGCCGCGCTCTCACGACGCTGCGAGCTGGAGGGGCTCCCGGGCAGACCGGCGACGGCCGAGTTCCGGTTGACGCAACACCGGGCCCACCGCACTGCGAGGATCTCGACGTTCGCGGCGACAGACCTGATCGGCGGGCGCGAATCGCATCGATGCCGACACGGTCGGCTTCGACCGTAAGCCGACGACGACCGCATCGCCCGCGATCCGGCCCGGAGGGTCGACGACCGTCACCGTCGCGATCGAGATCCCCGAGGACGCGCGCGCCGGGCATGTACCGCGGCGTGATCTGCGACCCGCTCCGACGCGCCCGACGGTCGCGCGCGCGGCCGACGACGGGCCTGTGGGCGCCTGGGCGCTGATCGAGCTCGAGGTCGGCGCGCCACGCGACCCGTCGGCCGCCGACGTGACGCTCGGACGCGCGGCATCGCGGGCCCGCGAGCTGGTCGAGGCGACGCTCGCCGCCGACCGGCGCCGCACGCGCGAGGCGCTGCTCGAGCACCTCGCCGGCGACGGGCTGCTCGGGCGAGCTGTACGACCTCGTCGCCGACTATCCGCATGCGGCCCGGCAAGGGCATCCGCCCGGCGCTGTGCCTGGCGACCTGTCGCGCGCACGGCGGCCGCACCGAGGACGCGCTCGCTGCCGCGGTGGCGATCGAGCTGCTGCACAACGCCTTTCTCGTCCACGACGACATCTGCGACGACGCCCACCTGCGGCGCGGCGGCGACGCGCTGCACGTGCGCTACGGCATCCCGCGCGCGCTCAGCGCCGGCGATGCGCTCGCGTGGGCGGCGCTCGGCCCGCTGCTCGACGACGCCGCGGCGACTCGGCCCCGAGCTCGCGTTCGACCTGCTGGCCGAGTTCGACCACCTGACGCGGCGCACGATCGAGGGACAGGCGCTGGAGCTCGGCTGGCGCGAGCGCGGCCTGCTCGGGCTCGACTGCCGACGACTACCTGCGGCTCGTGCTCGACAAGACGTGCTGGTACTCGAGCATCCACCCGTGCCGCGTCGGCGCGCTGCTCGGCTCGCGCGGGCGCGCGGACCTCGACGCCATCGCGCGCTTCGGGTTCTTCCTCGGCGCCGTGCTCCAGATCCGCGACGACGTCGAGAACCTGACCGACCGCTCCGAGGCCCACGGCAAGGACTTCGGCGGCGACGTCATCGAGGGCAAGCCGACCCTGATCCTGATCCACCTGCTGCGCACCGCCGCCGCCGCCGGCGCGGCGACGAGGCGCTGTCGCTGGTCGGGCCGCCCGGCGAGCGCTCGGGCCTGGCGTCGCGGCGAGCGGATCGAGCGCGTGGTCGGCCTGATCGAGGAGCACGGCTCGATCGACTACGCCTGTGCGTTCGCCGACGGGCTCGCCGGCGCGGCGCTGGCCGAGTTCGCGCCGGCGATGGCCGAGCTGCCCGACTCGCGCGACAAGGCGTTCCTGCGCTCGCTCGTGCTCCACCTGCGCGATCCCGGGATCCGCGGTCGCTGAAGCTCTCCTGCCCGGACACAACGGGGCGGGTTTAGCGGCCCCTTAACGGGCTCGCCGCAATACCCCTGACGCGGTCCCGGCGTGGATGTCCTCATCCCTCTAACCCGAAGGTCGCGGGTTCGAATCCCGCCCCCGCTACTTTCGAAGCCCCTGCTAACGCCGGGGTTTCGTCGTTTCGTTCGGGATGGAGACCGGCGCCGCGGACACCAATCGGGCACCTCAGGAGGGGCCAACGGGGTCCCCTACCTACCCTCGTTCTGGCGAGATCTCGGCCCATTCCTGCCGCCCCGCAACGCCTATCTGCTCCTGCGAGACACCGTCTACTTCGACGGACACGGCATCGGCCAGCCACTCACGATCCTGCTTGCCTACGTCGTCATCGCTGGAGCGCTCCTTACCGTCTTACATTTGTTCATCGACAGGGCGCGCGCGGTGTCAGAGATCACGGATGCCGAGGCCGACAGCGCGGTCGTCCTGGCGCCCCTCGGCCCCCCGCCCTAACCGCGAGACCGCACTGAGCGCCTCCGGATGTCGAGCGGAGCGCTGGTTTCTGGTGCGGTCGCCGCCGGGCCGTGTCGAGCACCTGGCGACGACAGCGCGGTTGGCCAGCTGCTTGCCAATCTCATGGCCGCGCGCTGCCGTCCACCTTCCGGCAGATGACGAGGGCCTCGATGTAGTCCCAGCGGTAGCGGCCGGGGGTGTCCGCGACGCGCTGCTCGAGCTCTCTGAGGAAGTCGGCGAGGAGACCGGGGGCGCGATCCTCGCCCTCTCGCGCGAACGCGCGGAGGAAGAGCGGCGCGCCCCACGCGGTCACGCTCCGCACATAGGCCCGTGCGAACACGGCCGGATCGTCGTGCCAGTAGGGATTGTCGAGACGGAAGAGTTCGGCGCTCTCGAGCTCGAGGCCGGCGACCTGACCGCCGCTCGCCTCGAAGGGGCGTCGGATCTCGTCGAGCGTCCGCATCCAAACCGGAACGACGACCGCCGCGACGGTCGCCGCGCCGATGCGCCCCGCGCGGCGCCAGTCGGCGAGCACCCGGTTCATGTCGCCGATGATCTCCACGTAGAGCCCCGTCCTTTCGGGGCACGGAGCGGGGGAGGCCGGGAGCGCGGCGATGAACCGGCCGCCTGGCACGAGCTCGATGGCGCGCATCTCGAGCAGCCGCTCCCACTGCCGCGCCGCGGCGACGCGCCAGGCTCGCCGCTCGGCTTCGTCTCTGTGGTCGCGGTACCCCGGGAAGACAGACCCGGTCGAGGCCAGGCCGCCCGCGTCGGCCACCCAGTGCATCGCCGTTCCAGTGACCGCGACATGAACGCTGCCCGACGGCAGGCAAGGCGCCTGCTGGAGGGGAATGCCCGCCAGGCTAATCACCGTGGCGGGGGGCGGGTCGTGCTCGACCGCGCGGCGGCAGGCCTCGCCGTGGGCCTCCGCCGAGGCGTAGTGGGCCCCGGTGCCGACGTCGGAGACCGTCCGGCCGGCTTCGCCCGGCGCAGGGATGACGAGGAACCCGGTTCCGTCCTCCCGATCACCGAACGCGTGCCGTAGGTGGTCTGCAGCGACGCTCCATGCATTGGTGGGGAGATCGACAAGCGCGTAGATCAACTGATTGCCGGCGCGCTCGTCGGCGAGAGCGCGGATGAGGCCATGAGAGTTGACCCCGTCGGCGGCGCCGAGATCGACCACGCGCAGCAGAGGCTCCTCCGAAAACCGCCGCGCGGCGGCCAACACGGCCGGGTGAGTCGCCTCGAACGCTGCGCGCTGCGAGAGCGCGTGGCGAGCATAGTCGTCCGCCATACTCGAGAACTCGGGACGATCTGACGGCGCGGCGACTCCTTTCGGACGCAGCGCCCGGTCTCCGCGCTGCAACGACGATCGTCCCACACGTTGGCTGCGCTCCAAGCGCCAGCTCCATTCACGCTCTTGGCGCAACGCATCGACGCGCGCTTGGGACGAGAGGCAGTAGGTCCGACGCGGCCCGGCCTCAGTCTCGGTTCCATGGGAAGCAGGAGCCGCTGCCTTGGCGGGTCAGCCTGCGAATGAACCGCGCTCTGTGGCGCCGTGGTGGGGGCCGGCCTCGCGGGACAGCGACCGAGGGCGCGCCTGTGACGGGCCCTCGGCTCTGGTGATGTCTTGCCAGCTATTGCGCTAGCGGAGGCTGGCTAGGCCGCTCCTTTTTGCCGCTGTCGTAGCGCTGGCCGGGTGAGTGGATGTACCGGGGACCGTCGGCCGCCTCGGCCGGTGCGCTCACGGGCGATGCGGAACGGGCGCCGGTGGTGCCATCGTCGGTGGCGAGGCTGACTACCGCGACTGTCAGGCCGACGAGCGCGATCATCGCGATCGCCAGCAGCGCGCGCAGCTGCCGGTAGTGGGAGCGGAGCACGACGGCGGGGTGCTGTGTGGGAACTGTCTGCGGCATGGCTGCCTCCTGGGGTGGGGTGGCCGCCTCGGCGGCTCGCCTGGGGGGTGGATCTGATTTCGGGTCGATCGTGGCCGACGCCTGTTGCGCCCCTGTGACGCCGCGCTGACAGGGCTGCGACAGCGGCTTGGCGTCCGCGCGGAGCTCCGGTACGTTGGGTCGACCCGGCCCCTGGTCGCTCGCATGGAATTCCGCATCCTCGGTCCATTGGAGGCCCTCGAGGAGGGTCTCGACGTGGCGCCTGCGGGAAGCAAGCGACGGGCGTTGCTGGCGCTGCTGCTGCTGCACGCCAACGAGACGCTCACAATCGATCGGCTGGTCGACGAGCTCTGGGGAGAGCATCCGCCTGCGACCGCGCCGAGGACGTTGCAGGCCCACGTCTCCCGCTTGCGGAAGGCGCTCGGCGATGGCGCAGGCAACGGCGCGGACAGCGTGATCGTTACGCGCGAGCACGGCTACGAGCTGAAGCTGGATCCCGAGCGGCTCGACTCGCACCGCTTCGAGCGGCTGATTACCGAGGGCAGGAGTGAGCTAGCGGCAGGCCACCCTGAGCGCGCCGCGTCCGCTTTCGAGTCAGCGTTGTCCCTGTGGCGCGGGACGCCGCTTGCCGATCTTGCCTATGAGCCGTTCGCGCAGCCGGAGATCGCCCGCCTGGAGGAGCTGCGGGTGGCGACGCTCGAAGACCTCAACGACGCCAAGCTCGCGCTCGGACGCCATGGGGAGCTGGTCGGGCAGCTCGAGGCGCTGATCGGCGACCACCCATACCGCGAACGCCTCCGCGCGCAGGCGATGCTCGCCCTCTACCGCTGCGAACGCCAGGCGGACGCCCTGCAGGCCTACCAGGACGCCCGCAGGACCCTTGTCGATGAGCTGGGGATCGAGCCCGGGGAGAGTATGCGTGAGCTTGAGCGGGCCATCCTGGCGCAGGATCCCGCCCTCGCCACGCCGGTGGTGGAGGCGGCCGAGGTGCCGGCAAGCCGGCTGCCGCTCCCGCCGACTCGGACGCTCGGCCGCGATCAGGACCGGGAGGCCATCTCGCAGCTGCTGCGCCGTACCGAGGTACGGCTGGTCTCGCTGGTCGGCCCCGGCGGGGTGGGCAAGACGAGGCTGGCGCTGGAGGTCGCCCGCGGGCTCGAGCCCGAGTTCCGCGACGGCGGATGGTTCGTCTCGCTCGCCGCGACCGCGAACGCCGACCACGTCCCCGGCGCGATCGCGCAAACCTTGGGGGTCACACCGCTGGAGGGCGAGACCCTCAAGCTGGCCGTCGAGCGCTTCCTCGCTCCGAAGCGCGGGCTGCTGGTGCTCGACAACTTCGAGCACCTGCTGCCGTCGGCCCCTCTGATCGGCGAGCTGCTGGCCGCCGCTCCGGCGCTGGCGCTATTGGCCACCAGCCGTGAGCCTCTGCGACTCCAAGCCGAGCACCGCTACGCCGTCGCCCCACTGCAGGTCCCGGCGCGGGCCGATCCGGCCGCCGTCGCACAGGCCGCGGCAGGCGCGCTGTTCGTGGAACGTGCCCTCAGCCACGACCGAAGCTTCGAGCTGACCGCGGGCAACTCCGCCGCGGTCGCCGAGATCTGCCGCCACCTCGACGGGCTGCCGCTCGCCATCGAGCTCGCCGCGGCCCGCACCACGGTGCTCGACCCCGAGCAGTTGAACGCCCGGCTCGCAGGCGCGCTCGAGGTCCTGGGAGGCGGCCCGCGCGACGCCCCCGACCGCCAGCGCACCCTGCGCGCAACGATCGACTGGAGCCACCGCCTCCTCGACGCGCCGGAAGCCGAGGCATTCGCCCGTTTCGCAGTCTTCGCCGGCGGAGCCACAACCGACGCCGCCCAAGAGGTCACGGGCGCCGACCTCGATGCGCTCCAGGGACTGGTCGACAAGCAGCTGCTCCTGCGTGGCCACATCTCCGGCCCAGATCCCCGCCTGTCGATGCTGGAAACGGTGCGCGAGTACGCCAGCGAACGGCTCGGCGCGGACCCGAACGCCCCCGAAATACATGAGCGCCATTGCCGGCACTACCTCGCTCTTGCCGAGCGGGCCGAGCCCGAGCTGTTCACTCGGGGTGAAGCCGTCTGGTTGCCACGGCTCGACGCCGAAGTCGAGAACCTGCGGGCGGCGCTTGACTGGAGCCTCCGGCATGGCAACCCCACGCACGGTCTGCGGCTCGCCGGACTCCTGACCAAGTTTTGGGATATCCGCAACCGGAGTGCCGAGGGGCGCGACTGGATCGAGGCGGCGCTCGAGGCGGCGGGTGACGACGCCCCCGTCGGGGATCGCGCCCGAGCTCGCCGGGCGCAGATAGATCTGCTCATCGAGCAGGGGGCCGCCTACGCCCCCGACGACGCGAGGTCCACAGCCGTCGAGGCGCTTGCACTCTCCCGAGAGGCGGCTCAGCCAGCGGGAGTCGCGGACGCCCTGCTTGCCCTGGCCAGCCTGGACATGGCTGAGAGTCACCCGCAGCGGCGCCGGCGCGCACTGGCAGACGAGGCATTGACGTATGCACGCGAGGCCGGCGACGACAGGCTCGTGGCCCTCGCCCTGATGCAGCGTGCGGGCGCGGTTTCACCGCAGAGCGACACGGGAGAGCTCGAGCAGGCAGCGACCGCGCTGCGCAGACTCGGCAGTGCCCGCCCCCTCCTCATGCTCTACAACAACGCCGCCTACAACGCCATCAAGGCAGGCAACCCCGAGGCCGCCCGGCCCTTCCTGGCTCAAGCGGTCCCGCTCGCCCGTGAGCTCGGAGACCCGGTCTTCTTGACCGTCACGTGCGGCAACGTCGGCCTGGAGGCACTCTTCAACGATGATCTGGACAGGGCGCGCGAGGCGTTCGAAGAGGGGCTTCGGCTGTGTCGCGAGCACGTCGTGACGCAGTTCGCCCCTGAGGCCCTTGGCGGCCTAGCGGCGATCGCAACTCGTCGGGGCGATCCAGAGCGCGCCGCACGGCTGCTCGGTGCAGCGACCGCGCTCGGCCCGATCGGCGACGCCGACGTAAATGCGGAGCTCGAGGAGCACTTCTTCGCACCCGCACGCCACCGCACACCGCACTGGAGCCGCGCCCACACCGCAGGCGCCCAGATGAGCTTTGAGCAGGCGATCACATTCGCGCTCACCGCCGGCCAGACCCGCCACTGAACCCCCTGCCAGGGCGGCGTGAGCCGCGTACGAACGCCGTGACGCTTCGCGTCACGTGGGCGGCTGCTTCTCCGTCGCGTCCGACCAGGACCCGACCCGGTGACGAGGCCCGACTGCCGCTTTGGACGAGGCCCGCTAGTCGCGACGCCCTCTATCTATCGCAACTGGGGAGTGCCGCCTTCGCGCGCATTGCGATGGCGGCCGACGTGACGGTGTCCGCGGCCGAGTCGTCGGTCGGCCGTGTCGGGCGGTTATGAGAAGCTCCGCCGTATCGCGCGTCCGTCATCGCGCGCTCGCCGGGTAAGCGGCCATCGAGGCTCCCCACTTCATCCACTTCGCACCGTCGCGCCTGGCGCAGGAGGGGGTTGAGGACAAGCGCTGGTGGGGCCTGGGGGTCATCTGCGTGGCGATGTTCATCAGCGCGATGGACATGACGATCGTGAACGTCGCGCTGCCGGACATGTCGAACGACCTCGACGCCGGCATCGGCGAGCTGCAGTGGGTGCTCGACGCGTTCCTCGTCTCGCTCGCCGGTCTGTTGCTCGTCGGCAACGGGCTCGCAGACCGGTTCGGGCGCCGGCGGGTGTTCCTGCTGGGGCTCCTCGGCTTCGCGGTCACGTCTGTGCTGGCGGCGGCCGCCGCGACGGTGGGCGAGCTGATCGCGGCGCGGGTCCTGATGGGCGTGGCCGCGTCCTGCGTGATGCCTCCGGCGCTGTCGCTGCTGGTTGTGCTCTTCCCGCCTGAGCTGCGGTCGAGGGCGGCGGGCGTCTGGTCTGCGGTCGCGGGGCTCGGGCTTGCGCTCGGACCGGTCCTGGGCGGTGTGCTGGTCGACGCGGCGGGCTGGCGCTGGGTCTTCCTCGTCAACGTCCCGTTCGTGCTGCTCGCGGTTCCCTTCGGGCTGCGCTGGCTGCCGGAGTCGCGCCGCCCAGGGGTGCCTCCGCTCGACTTCCCGGGCGCGGCCCTCTCCACGCTGGCGCTGGGCGGCATCGTGTTCACGCTCATCGAAGGCGTCGACGCCGGATGGACGAGCCCGGCCGTGATCATGGCCGCGATCACGGGCGTAGCCGCCGGCGTCGCGTTCGTGGCCACTGAGCTCCGCCGTCGCCACCCGCTGTTCGACGTGCGCGTGCTCGCACGCCGGCGCGTCGCGGCCGGCGCTCTCGTGATCCTCGCCGCCTACATCGCGACGCTCGGCATGCTGTTCGTCCTCCCGCAGTACGTGCAGTACGTCCAGGACGGCTCGGCGTTCGCTTCGGGCCTCGAGGTCGCGCCGTTCGGCCTCGGGCTCGGCCTTCTCGCGTCGGTGAGCGGGCGGCTCGTCGCGAGGTTCGGGTCGGCCGGCGTCCTGCTTGCGGGTCTGCTCACCGCGGCGGCCGGCTTCGTGCCGCTGCTGTTCCTCTCCGCCGACAGCTCGGCCGCGCTCGTGTTGCTCGGCACCGCGCTCGTCGGTTGCGGCATCGGCGCGATGGCCCCGCCGGTGACGGCGGTGATCATGAACGACGTGGGGACAGAGAAGGCCGGCGACGGGGCCGCCGTGAACCAGGTCGCGCGGCAGGTCGGCGGCGCGCTCGGCGTGGCGATCGTGGGGAGCGTGTTCGCCGCGGTCTACGCCGCCGAGATCAGCGAGGACAGCCGCGTGCCCGCGGTCGCGACGGAGTCGATCGAGGACGCAACGGACGCGGCGAACCGCCTGCACGGCGCGGCACGTGCCGACCTTCTGAACGACGCCGTCGCGAGCTTCGACGTGGCGGCCCGGTGGGGCCTTGCCGTCTGCATGGCAGGCCTCCTCCTCGGGGCGGTGAGCGCGGCCGTCGGGCTGTCACGGGCATCCCCGACCGAGTGACGACGCGCCTGAACAGAGAATCGCGGCGAGGCTCTCCGGCGGACGAGTCCAGTCTCGCCGACCCACGAGCTTCGGGCATCACCCAGGCCGGATGATCACCATCCCCCGATGGCTCACGACCCACGCGTATCGGCACTCGCCCGCCGCCGCCGCTTTGCATGGAAGGCAGTAGCGGAGCGAAACCGGGGGACAGCCCCTGTCACGGATCGCACCGGCGAGGGGCTCCAGGGTCCCGGGTTCACCGGCTGGAGCGTGGGCCGTTCAGCTGCCGGTCGCCTGAGGGCGGTCACCGTCCGTCCGCGAACGAAGAAGTCCCAGAACTCCACCACGTTCCCGGCGGGGTCCTCGACGTAGAGGGAGCGGTCTCCGCCGTCGTGCTCCAGCGGCCCTCGATGCTCAATTCCGAGGGTCTCGAGGCGCCGGGCTAGCACCCCGAGTGTCCCGCGCGCTGCCGAAAAGGCGAAGTGAACGTGCCGCCCGCCCTCGTCTCCGAACTCCTTCTGACCAGGATCCCAGAGGCCGAGTCGCGCACGCGAACCGCAGGCCAGCCAGGTGCGGTCGTCGTCACGACTGAGCACCCGGAACCCGAGCACCGCCGTGTAGAAGGTCTCTAGGCCGCGCCTGTCCGCGGTCTCGAGCGCCAGCTCGCAGATACCGTCTAGCGGCGGCGAGATTGCCCCTTCGGCGTGCTCTGACCCGGCGTAGGCGAACAGGGCTGACCGATGGTGGTTGTTCATGTCGCGATACGGGGCTCGGGGGGCTCGGCGCCGAGAGCCACGGCGGCCAGCGCTGCCAGGCTGAGCATCTGGGTGGGACGAGGCACGAGACGAACGGTACGGCCGGGTTGGGGCGCGCCAACAGCAATCGAGCCGGGTGCGATAGGGGATGCGTCTCAGTCGGGGATCGGCGTGTCTCCGGTCGTCGACGGCGCTCGCCCGAGCGCAGCACGCGGGCCGGGCGTAGACTCGAGCGTCCTCGGAGGTTTAGCGTGTCGCGTTCGCTCACCGACCTGTCTGGCCTTAGCGTCAATACCGCGGATTTCCTCGCCGCCATGCTGGAGGCGGCGGGCCAGCCGATGTGGGTCGTGGATCGCGACGGTCTGATCCGGTTCGCGAACCCGGCCGCGCTGGTGGCGCTCGGTTATGACGGCGCCGAGGAGCTGTTCGGGCGACACAGCCACGAGACGATCCACTACAAGCGCCCGGACGGGACCCCATATCCGGCGGCGGAGTGCCCGATGCTGCTGCCGCGGGCGACCGGCGAGGCGGTCAAGAGCGATCTGGACTGGTTCTTGCGGCGCGACGGCTCGATGTTCCCCGTTTCCTATGTTTCGGTGCCGCTCGAGATGCCGGACGGCCGCGGCGCCGTCGTGGCGTTCAACGACATCGAGGACCGTCTGCGCGCCGAGCAGGTGCTGCGCGAGCACGACTCGGTGCTCGCAGCGCGCGAGGGCTCCCTGCGGCGGATCGCGACACTCGTCGCCGGCGGGGCCGCGTCGACGGAGGTGTTCGCCGGCATCGCCAGGGAGGTGGCTCAGGTGCTGGGCATGGCGCTGGTGGTGATCTGGCGCTATGAACTTGACCGCCCGGCGACCGTAGTCGGTGCCTGGGGCGATCGACCGCATCCCTTCCAGGAAGGAACCACTTGGGCGGTGGAGGAGCGTACGGTCGCGAGAATGCTCCCGGAGGTAGGCCGCCCCACGAGGATCGAGGATTTCCGCGAAATCGGCGGCAGCATTCCCGATGCCATTGGCAAGACGGGGATCCGCTCAGGTACCGGCGCGGCGATCGTCGTCGATGGCGAATTCTGGGGCGTGATGGGTGCCGGTGTCGCGGAAAGCGAGCCCCTGGTCGACCACATCGAGGATCGGCTCGCCGAGTTCACGGAGCTGGTCGCCACGGCGATCTCCAGCACCGAAGCGCGCACCGAGGTCGCGGCGTCGCGGGCGCGAATCGTGGCGGCGACCGACGAGGAGCGCCGACGGGTGGTCCGCGATCTCCACGACGGAGCGCAGCAGCGCCTGGTCACCACGACTCTCACGCTTAAGCTGGCACGCGAGGCACTCCAGGACCAAGAGGGAGCGGCCCCCGCGCTCGTGACCGAGGCGCTCCACCAAACAGAGGAGGCCACGGCCGAACTGCGCGAGCTGGCGCACGGCATCCTCCCAGGGTCCCTCACGCACGGAGGGTTGCGCGCGGGGGTCGAGGCGCTGGCCTCGCGGATGCCGGTGCCGGTCGAGAACGGCGTATCCGTGGGCCGGCTCCCCGCCGCTGTCGAGGCGACCGCCTACTTCGTCGTCGCCGAGGCGCTGACCAACGTCGCAAAGCACGCTCGCGCTGGACACGCTGCGGTGATGGCACGGATCGAGGACGGCACTCTCCGAGTCGAGGTTCGCGACGACGGCGTCGGTGGCGCCCGGCCAGGCGGGAGCGGGCTGCTCGGGCTGGCGGACCGGCTCGCCGCCCTCGACGGGCAGCTCCTGGTCGAGAGCCCGGCCGAGGGCGGCACACTCGTGACCGCGGACGTCGCGCTCCCGGCCTAACTCCCGTATATGGCGACGCCGGCCAGGCTGGCTGCTGCGCTGCCGTTTCGGCACGGCCGGAGCTGCAGCGTCTTGATTCGACCTAGGTCGGCTCGCCCCATTGGCCGTCGCCGTGATCCCGCGCCCTCTGGTCGGCGATGGGTGGCGAGCCGTCCGGGGCGAAGCCGGCCTCCTTCAACATTCGGCGCAGATCCACAACGATCTGGACATCGACGTCCTTGCCATGAGGCGCCGGAAGCACCTCTGTCTCAGGGCCGAGCGACACCCTGAGCTTGCCGTTGTGCTCGTGAGTCACGGTTCCGATCGCCTCGAGCAGCGATACGACCTCGCGCCACTCGATGTTGTGGCTCGTCGGCCGAGCGAAGATCCGTTTGACCGTGTCGCGATGATGGCTGGCGAGATGAGCTTCCACGAGGCGGAGCTTGGCAGTTGCGGCCGCCTCCGCGCAAGACGATCGAGGTGCGTGCGCCATGACGGGCATCTTCCGTCGGCCGTTTGTCCAGTAGATCAGTGGCGACACGTAGCGTTGGCTCAAACGACTGCCGCTTGTCGAGCCAGGTGCTGAGCAGTTACGGGTCGGGCGTCTGGGAGTCGTCCGAGTTCGGCGGCGTCGTTACTTCCAGCGGCGTGCAGCGCCGGTGAGGTATTGCAGGTAGCCGCGCAGGGAGGCGGATGAGGTCAGTGCCTGGTAGGCGAACAGGTAGCCGTAGAAGCCGCCGGTGTCGTGCTTGGGGTGGACGTCGAGGCGGCGAAAGACGTGGCGTTCCTGCCAGCGGCGTAGGAGGCCGTAAATGATCAGCGTGATCGGGATGACCAGCATCGACCACCATGAGAACAGGAGCGGGTAGCCGAAGATGAACAGGATCACGCCGGGGATCCAGAAGAAGACGTAGCCGATGTCGAGCAGCGGCACGAGGTAGTCGATCCCGGCGACGAACTTGGCCAGTGCGCGTGGCTGGCGACGCGGTGGATTGCGGCGCAGGCTTTCGAACATGCCTCGTGCCCAGCGTGAGCGTTGGCGCATGAACTGCTTGAGCTTCTCGGGGGCGGCGGTGAAGCTGAGCGCGCAGGGTTCGTACTGCACGATTCCGCGCGACTCCATCAGCGTCCAAGTCAGCACGATGTCCTCCCCGATCGCGTCGGGCCACCCGCCGACTGCGCGCAGGTCATCGGTCCAGTAGGCCGAGAACGCGCCCTGTGCTACAAGCGCGCTGTTATAGGCCGCCTGCATCCGCTTGACGCCGTTGATCCCGAGCCGGTAGTCCCAACCCTGCATCCGGCTGAGCAGGTTGCTCGGGGCGTTCTCAACCACGAGCGCACCGGCGCACGCGCAGACGTGCTGGTCTTGCGGGCGGCTCGCAACCCGAGCGACCAGATACGTGAGCGCCTGCGGGTGCAGCAGGGTGTCCGCGTCCACGGTCACCACCAGCGGCGTCGACACGCTCTCAAGGGCCATGTTGAGCGCCCGATGCTTGCCGGGCGCAGGTTCGAACACCCGCCGGTAATTCAGCCCGTGGCGCTGCGCCATCTCCTGCGCAACCTCGGCGGTGCGGTCGGTCGAATTGTTGTCGGCCACGACGACCTCTATCGGGCCGGCGTAGGCGAGCCGCGCGATCCGGTCCAACGTCGGCCCGATGCCTCGCTCTTCATTCCAAGCCGCGACGACGACGGTCACCGAGGGCCACTGCCCGCCCGGCCACGTGCCCGTCGGAGGGTCGGGCGACGGGACGCGGTAGCGGAGGGTCAGCAGGGTGAAGGCGAGGAATCCGATCAGCACCCCAGGGACGTAGGCAAGCAGGATCGGGATGACCCAGGCCATGACCGGGCCGATCGCTTCGCGAAGGTCCGACCTCCACGGCGCCGAGACCAAGACGCTGAACGAGACGTACGCGACCGTGAAAGCAACCGCGATCACGAAACGGACGGTCGGGCGTCCCCCGCCCAACGGCCGCGGGCGTCGTGTCAGCGCCCCGAGCCGCACCTGCTCGGGCGCAATCCCTTGCGCCATCGCAGAAGAGTCCCACGCAGCCCGGACCGGACACGAGCGCGCACGACCTTGAGGGAGCTTGCTGGCCCGAACGTCACGCACAACGCAGCGGTTGCACCGCCCCCGAGCGCGAGGTCTTCGGACCCGCGCCTTTGTCCGCCAGACAGCTCAGCGGCACGCGGGCATCTCCGACGCACTCCTGCTTCCCATGCAAAGCAGGTGGAGGACAATCCGGCGCGTGGGTTACGCGCGTCCACCGCGTCTGCGGCTAGCTCGCCGAGCGCGTCCACCGACGAGCGCGTCACCCGCTCCGCCTAACTCATTAACTCGCGGGCTGCGGGCGCGTTAAAGGAGCATGGTCAGAGTACGGCTGGGAGGAGTGGCGGCGTCATACAGCGCGATCAGCGCCGCCTACCGAGGCTTGCGCGCTCCTGGCCCTCAGCACCGATCGGACCGACGCCGTAGGCGCTGCCGCCTCGGCCGGGCAATCCAGCTTGCGCTCGGAATCGGCCTGATCATCGCGCTTCTAGTCCTGCTCGTCCTGCACCCGTAACCCTGGCGGGGACCCCACCGAGGCCCGCCCGGTAACCGCCGGGACCGCTGGCGGGGTGCCCACCGGCCGTTTCGACAGGACCGCCGCTTTTCGTCCAAAGCAGCAGCCGGCCCGTCGCCGGGCTCGGTGTTGCTGTCACGCGAAGGGAGCACCGCGCGTCGAACAAGCGCGGGCGCTGCTAGCGGAGGTGGTGATTCACGCGAAACCTGCTCGCAGGCGATCTGGTCGCGAGACGCGGCATCCGTGGCTCATCGGGGTTCGTGCAGGATCTCGCGTGCGTCTTGCGCATCCTGCGGGCTGACCAGGATGTCGTGCGCCCCCACGGTGCCCAGCCCGTCTCCAGCGCCGGCTCCGCTGTTCGTTAACCGGGGCAGGCACTCGATGCCGGCGCCACGCAGAACCGAGCAGAGCAGCTCGGCCTCGGCCTCGCTACCGGCGACCTCGACTGGGACCCAGTCATCCACCTCGGCTACCCGAACCGGAACGCGAGTTCATGAGCACGATGCGCCCGCGCAGCTCGGCGGGGCCGAGCGGCTCGGAGTTGAGCCACTCGGTCGCCCCGCCGAGCGAGGGGATGTGTACGCGGGCGAGCACAGTCACCTAGCGAAGCGAGCGGAACCCTGTGCGCAGCTCGGAGGCGTACAGCTCCGGCTGCTCCCAGGCGGCGAAGTGCCCGCCGCGGTCGACCTCGTTGTAGTGGACGAGGTTCGGGTACGCCTTCTCCGTCCAGCTCCGCGGGGCCCGGAAGAGCTCGTCGGGGAAGACGCTCACGGCCACCGGGATGGTGACGTTCCGGGCGTTGGCGAAGCTGCCGTACCCCAGGTACTCCCAGTACGACTTCGCCGCAGAGAACCCGCTGTTGGTCAGCCAGAACATGGTGATGTTGTCGAGGACGTCGTCTCGGGTCAGGCCGCCCTCGTCCCCGTCCACGAAGGCGGGACGGATCAGCGTCGCGTAGCTGGTCGGGTCGTGGTCGATCATGTAGGCGGCCAGGAAGACCGGGGAGTCGTTGAGCCCGTACATGGTCTGCGGGCGCGTCCCCATCTGCACGGCGTACGCCGCATGCTTGTACGCGGCCCCGAGGTGCTCGGCCGCGCGTCGCTCGTCGGCTGAGAGATCGGGCGACTGCTCGCCGCCGGTCTTGATCGCCGTGTCGACGTCGACCGGGAAGATGCCGGGGAAGTTGGTGTGGATCCCCAGCAGCTCCGGCGGCGCCGGCTCAGGGGCGGAGGGGGCGTCGCGCCCGCCGGCCATGTAGTCGACGACGAGAGCGCCGTAGTCGCCGCCTGCCGCCACGAACCGCTCGTAGCCGAGGCGCTTCATCAGCCCGACGTAGGCGCGCCCCATGCGGATCGGGTCCCAGCCGGTCTCGGCCGGCTTGCCGGAGAAGCCGTAGCCCGGCATGTTGGGGATCACCAGGTGGAAGGCGTCCGCGGCGCTCGCGCCATGTGCGGTCGGGTCGGTGAGCAGGTCGATGATCTTCAGCTGCTCGATCACCGAGCCGGGCCATCCGTGGCAGACGACGAGCGGCAGCGCGTCCTCGTGCTTGGAGCGGACGTGGACGAAGTGGATGTCCAGCCCGTCGATCTCGGTTATGAAGTTGGGCACCGAGTTGAGCTCGGCCTCGCACTTGCGCCAGTCGTGCTCAGTCTCCCAGTAGCGCGCGACCGCCTGCATCGTCGCCAGCTCCACGCCCTGCGACGCGTCGTCGACAGTCTCCTTCTCAGGCCAGCGCGTGGCCGCGATGCGGGCGCGCAGATCCTCGAGGTCCGCGTCGGGGAACTCGATTGTGAACGGACGGATCGCTGTGACGTCCGCTGACTTTTCGGCTACGACAGACATGAGGGCTCCTGACGTTGATCGTCATGACGCAGACCCGTTTCAGGTCGCTACGCCCATTCACCGACCGAGTGTCGGAGCCGGGAGGTCCCGCTCGCCGAGGTTTGAGGCAGAGCGAACATTCACCGTACACCCGGACGCGAGCACCGGCCCGCTGGAGAAGCCGCAAATAGCGGGTATTGAGCATCTCCGGGTGCTGATCGCCAACGAGCGCAAGGATCGGACGAGCAGCACCGCATCCGAAGTCCAAGTAGCCGAGCGCGCGCTCCTGCTTTCCATGCCCTGCGGAAGTGACGGCGGGGTCGCGCGAGACGCCTGCTTTTCGTCCAACTCGATAGCCGGGTCCGCCCGGCCCCGCGCTCTCGCTTCTGCCTCCAAGCAGCAGTGCGCAACGACGGTCCGATCGAGTTGTCGCGCTGCCGCGTGTCGCGCAGAGGAGGCGTCGGATCCGTCGCGCTCAGACGGAGGCGGGCCATGATCGGAGCCTCTGGGCCTCGTGCGCTACGGCGCAATCACGAGACGGCTGATGTGGTCGCTCGTGACGGCGAATTCGCATCTCAGGTCCACCATTTCGCCGGGGAAATCCCCTGTCAACCGAGCCGTCACCAGATGACGACCGGCGCTCTGATCCTCATGGTCGAGGACCTCGGTCGTGTACGTGTATTTGATCGCCGGTCCAGTGCGCCACGCGCGAACCTGGCCGAGTCCGTGGTAGGTCTTGCCCTCATCAACGACGGTCGCGTCGTCGCTGAACAACGAGACGAACCCGTCGACGTCGTGCGGATCGAGCTGGAAATAGCGGCGCACCACGTCGGGAAGTCCTTCGTGCATTCCGAGCGCGAAATCTAGTAGTTCCCCCGCTTGGAAGGAGAACGGACTGGCGGGGAGGGGACCTGCCGGACCTCGCCCGAAGTGACACTACGCTCCAGCGGAGAGGGAGACTGTGTCGAGATCAGCGCCCATCCGGATCCGGCCCATCCACCGTCGAGCAACCGAGCGATCGAGAACCTGATCGCAACGTACGCCGAGCTCGTGGACGACGGCGATTTCGGAGGGGTTGGCACCCTGCTCGCGGACGCCACCTTCACGGGCGCCGCCGGGTCGGTGAGTGGCAGGGACGCGATCGAGAAGATGCTCCGGGATGGCCTGATCGTCTACGACGACGGCACACCGCGGACCAAGCACGTCACCACCAATATCGCGATCGAGGTCGACGAAGAGGCGGGTACGGCGGTCTCGCGTTCGTATTTCACCGCTCTTCAGGCGCTACCCGGATTGGCTCTGCAACCGATCGTTAGCGGTCGCTATCTAGACCGCTTCGAGCGCCGCGACGGGCAGTGGCGCTTCGTGGAGAGGTCCGTCCGAACCGATCTCGTCGGCGACGTGAGCCGTCATCTGCGCGATGTCGGCGCCGGCCCGTAGTCCTCCCCGGCACGCACCCGATCGCCTACCTGGATAGCTGGATCGACGAACGCAGGTCCTCGCGGGCGTTGCGAGCGGCAACTGGCCGCAGCTCGCCAGTAGGAATGGCGAGTTAGCCGGGTGCTAGCGCCGGTGGATGGTAGCTCGGCTCAGGTCCGGCGTTACGCCGCCACGGATGATCCGCCGCGGCTTCAGCCCGCACCCGGGCGATGACTTGACGGGCGTGGAGAAGATCCCGCGGCCGCGCTCCCACCAGTAGAGCGTCTTGCCGTCGGGCGACCATGATGGGTCCGCGAACTCGTCGATCCTGCGCCCGGGGCCGATCGCGCAGATCGGCGTGGACGCGGTTGAGGGATTGCCCGTTCGGTAGATCTGGATGGTGCGCGGCCGAAGGTCGCTGAGGTCTGGCAGCTGGAGCGGCCGCCGCATGACGGCGAACTTGCCGCCGTCGCGGGTGACCTCGGCATCCATCAGGACGAAGGCGTTGGTGTTGGTGGCCGGATCGCGGGCCGGATCGCGGAAGTACGCCGTGCCTCTGGTCCGGCGACCGACCCGGGTAACGACGACCTGGGGGTCGAAGATCCCGTAGCCGCTCGTGGTCACTACGCGCTTGGAGTCGATCCAGGCCGGTTGCCAATAGTTGTAGAACGAATCCGTCAGCCCCACGTCTTTGTTCGTGCGGAAGTTGAGGAAGTCGACGAACAGCGCGACGAACTCGGGCCTGTCATCGCCGGTCCGCGGGTCGTAGTAGGTGCTGTAGAGAGCGTTGTCGGTGGCGACGATCCGGCCGTTCGGTGAGAGGTCCACGCTGAACGGTTCGGTGGAGAGTGCCGGGGAGGGGTCGATCGCCCACTGACGGGGCTTGACGATGCGGTCGCCGTTCGGCCGGAAGGAGTGCAGGTGGATGCCCTTGAGCGCGACGATCGTCCCGTTGTCGGCAATGCTCGGCGAGTAGTACGGGCTGCCGCGGGTGCCGTCCCGGGTGATGCGCACCTGGCGCGACCCGTCGGGCTTGGCGATCCAGACGTTGTTCTTCTTGACGAAGACAACAGAGGCGCCCTGCGCAGGAGCGGCCAGCGCAAGCCCCACAACGACTACGAGGAATAGCCAGCCGCAGCGCCGCATCGGCCGAGCCTAATTTGCTCGGGCATCCCCCGTCAATGGCCGCACACCTCAAATGGTGGTACGCGCGCCGCTCATGCGAGGTACTTGGGCGGGAGAACCACCACGCGCCATCGGCATGACGGAACCGAACCTCTCGAGCCGCTGCCGGAGCGCCACCACGGCGGCGTGGTCGAGGTCCTCAAGCCCAAGCGGAGAACAGCGCCGACTAGCGACGCACCGCTTCCATGCGACGCCTCGAGCGCTCGCGAGCAGCAGTCGGCCCGGGCCGCTATCCGGTCGTCGTCGGTGGCGGCACGCCGTTCCTGCCGCGCGGACGAAGACGTCCCGCTGGACCTGGTCGAGACCAGGACGTTCGGCTCGCGCGTGGTCTACGAGCGCACGGCGCGCCCGCGATGAGTCGGACCGACACCGCCGCTGCAGCTGCTGCGGCGGCGGCAGATCGCCGACAAGTCCACTACGAGCGCGCCGGCTCCGGCGGAGCCGCCGCCGGGCCGCCGCTGACAACGAAGTCCCGCGACCGCACCAGCGCATACCCCGCCACGGAGCCCACGGCCGCCACGGCGACGCTGACCATCGCGATCGTGTTGAAGCCCGTCACGAAGGCGTGGTGCGCGGTGTCCGCCACCCTCTCGCGGTCGGCAGGGGGCACCGCCTGAAGTGCGCGCCCGGTCCCGCCCGACGCCACAGCCCGCGCAAGCTCGTGGACGTGCGACGACGCGGGCATGCCCGCGACCAGTGGGGTGAGCGTGGACTCGATCTTCGACTGGAAGATCGAGCCAAGGCCGGCGATCCCGGTGGCGAGTCCGAGCTGGCGAGCCGTGTTGTTCGCGCCCGACGCCATGCCGCTCAGCTGCGGGCCCACCACGCCGACGGCGGTCGAGGCGAGCGCGGGGGTGGCCAGGCCTATCCCGATGCCGGCCAGGATCTGGCCGGGGAGCAGCGCGGTCCACCCGGACGAGTCGGACAGGTTCCCCATCAGCAGCAGCCCGACCGTTACGAACGCGAGCCCCGTCCCGAGCAGCAGCCGCACCGGCACGAGCGCCGTCAGCCGGCCGCTGAGCGGCGCGACGAACAGCAGCAGCCCGGTGACCGGCAGGGACCGGAGCCCCGCCTCGAACGGCGAGAAGCCCAGGACGTTCTGGAAGAAGAGCGTGATGTAGAGGAACATCGAGAAGATCGACGCCGACAGCGCGAAGCCGACGATCGTGGCGCCCGTGAAGGCCGGCTTGCGGAACAGCGAGAGATCGAGCAGCGGGTCGGCGGTGCGGCGCTCCACGACGACGAACAAGACGAGCAGCAGTGCGGACGCCGCGAAGCAGCCGACGATAAGGGCGCTCCCCCAGCCCTCCTCGTTACCGCGGATCAGCGCGTAGACGAGCAGGAAGAGCGCGGGGCAAAGCAGCGCCACGCCGCGGATGTCGACGCCGGAGGCGGCCGGATCGCGCGCCTCGCGCAACCGCAGCCGCGCGACCACGAGCGCGGTCAGGCCGATCGGCACGTTCACGAGGAAGATCCAGCGCCACGACAGCGCGTCCACGAGCGCGCCGCCCACGAGCGGCCCGGTCGAGACCGCCGCGGCCGTGGTCGCGCCCCAGATGCCGAGCGCGGTCCCGCGCTCGCGACCCTGGAACTCCTGCGCGATCAGCGCCAGCGAGGTGCCGAACATCATCGCCCCGCCGATCCCCTGCGCCGCGCGCGAGACGTGCAGGAAGAGCGGGTCCGGAGACAGCCCGCAGGCCAGCGACGAAGCGGTGAAGATCGCCAGCCCGAGCATGAAGACGAGCCTGCGGCCGATCTTGTCGGCCAGCGACCCGGCCGCCAGCAGCACGCCCGCGAGGGTCAGCGCGTAGGCGTCGATCACCCACTGGAGGTCGCTGAAGTCGGCGCCGAGGGCGCGCTCGATCGACGGCAGCGCGACGTTCACAATCGTCACGTCGAGCAGCAGCATGAAGATCGCGGTGCAGCTCGCGAGCAGCGTCCACCACTTGCGTTCCACTGGGTTCCGAGAGTACACGCCGTCCTCGGCCACCCGGCTCACCTTGTGAGTCGAGCGCGACGGCCTCAGCGGCTCGGCAGGCTGCGCCAGGCCGGCGCGGCCAGTCACGACCATCCGGAGCTGCTTCTCGGCGATCCGCCGGATCTCCTGTTCGGCCGCGGGGCTGTTGGCCGGCGCGTCCAGGAGCGCCTCGACGATCGAGACCATCGCGTTCACGATCAGGCCCGCCATCACGTGGAGGTCCTCGCTGCTCCAGTCCTGCATGTAGGGGAAACGGATCGAGGTCGGTGGCCAGGTCGCTCGCGAACAGCCGGATCTCCGTGCGGATCGCGTGGCGTAAGGGCGGCCACACCGCTGAAGCGCTCGCGGGCGATGAACGTGAAGTGCAGCCGGTTCTCGTGGACGTGGCGGACGAGGATGTCGACCGAGTTGCGGATCACGTGCTCGAAGGTCGAGGGGTCGGCGCGTGCCGCGCGGATCATCTCGCGCAGCGTGCGGAAGGACTCGTCGATCAGGGCGAGCCCGAGCTCCTCCATGTTCGTCGAAGTGCCGGTAGAAGGCGGTCGGGCACGACGCCGGCCTCGCGCGTGACCTCGCGCAGGCTCAGGCCGGAGAAGCTCTGATCCTCCAGCAGGCGTAGCGCGGCCTCCAGCAGGTCCTGCCGCGTGCGCTGCTTGCGCTCCTGGCGGGTCTTCGGGCGTACGAGCGTTCACGGTGCGAAGTGTGACGAAGCTCACGGATAGCGGTGTTACCGCTACCTGGGTGCAGGGTACTCTGTGCACAGTTGTACACTGAAACCGATAGATGCTCGTCATGCCAATGACCAAGGCCACCACCCGCCTGCTGCGCTCCCGCCTGCTCGAATGCGCTCACGCTTCCCGCACGGGATCGAGCGCTACGTCGAGCTGATCGACCCGCTCGCGTCGCGCCGCGACGTGCGCGCCGAGGTGACGGCCGTACACCGCCAGACGCCCAAGAGCGTCACCCTCACGCTCGCGCCCGAACGAGAACTGGGCCGGCGCGCGCGCGGGCCAGTTCGTCGGATTGACGGTCGAGATCGACGGCAGGCGCGAGACTCGCCCGTACTCGCCGTCGGGCTCGGAGCACAGCGCCCGGCGGCGTGCTCGAGCTCACGGTCTCCACCCACCCCGACGGACTGGTCTCCCGTCACCTGCGCGATCACGCCGCGCCGGGGATGATCGTGCACCTCGACCAGGCCGCCGGTGAGTTCGTGCTGCCCGAGCCCGCGCCCGCGCGCGTGCTGCTGGTCAGCGGCGGCAGCGGCATCACGCCCGTCATGGCGATGCTGCGCACGCTCTGCGACGAGGGCTTCGCCGGACGAGATCGGCTTCCTGAACTACGCCCGCTCGCCCGAGCTCGCCCTGTACGACGGCGAGCTCGAGGACCTGATCGCCGACCGTCCCGGGCTGTCGTGTCGCGCGTGGCTTCACCCAGGCCTCCGGCGGCGCGCTCGAGGGTCGCTTTCGCCGCGAGCACCTCGAGACCGTCATCGCCGACCACGCCGGCGCGGCGACCTTCGTCTGCGGCCCGCCCGCGCTGATCGACGCGGTGCGCTCGACGTGGACCGACGACGGCCTGCCCGAGCCGACCGTCGAGACCTTCACCCCGCCGGCCGTCTCGCTTCGACCCGGAGTCGGCCACGGGCACCGTCCGCTTCGCCGGCAGCGGCCGCGAGGCCGAGAACAGCGGCCTGCCGCTGCTCGAGCAGGCCGAGGACGCCGGCCTCGCGCCCGGCCGCACGGCTGCCGCATGGGCATCTGCAACACCTGCTCCTGCCGCAAGACCAGCGGCGCGGTGCGCAACGTGCTCACCGGCGAGATCTCGACCGAGGAAGACGAGCTCATCCAGATCTGCGTGTCCGTCCCCGTCGGCGACGTCGAAATCGCCCTCTGAGCCGACTCACCTCTCAAGACCTAGGAGACACATGCCCAGCCCGCACCCCACCCTGACCGACGAGCAGCTCGAGGCCTTCGGCGAGGAGCTCGACGCCATCCGCGCGCGCGCGGTCGCCGACCTCGGCGAGCGCGACGCCGACTACATCCGCGAGGTCATCCGCGCCCAGCGCGGCCTCGAGGTCGCCGGCCGCGGCCTGCTGATGCTCGGCTTCCTTCCGCCCGCCTGGCTCGGCGGGTACCGCCGCCCTCTCGGTGTCGAAGATCCTCGACAACATGGAGATCGGCCACAACGTGATGCACGGCCAGTACGACTGGATGAAGGACCCGCGCCTGGACGGCAAGACCTTCGAGTGGGACACCGCCTGCCCCGGCGACCAGTGGCGCCACTCGCACAACTACATGCACCACACCCACACCAACGTCCAGGGCAAGGACCGCGACATCGGCTACGGCGATCCTGCGCATGTCCGAGGACCAGGAGTGGCAGCCCTACTACCTGGGCAACCCGCTCTACGCGACCCTGCTCGCGACCTTCTTCCAGTACGGCGTCGCGATGCACGACCTCGAGATCGAGCGGATCGCCGCCGGCGAGGCGACGCTCGGCGAGAAGCGCGAGATGGCTCGGCGAGATCTGGCAGAAGGTCCGCGGCCAGTGGCTCAAGGACTACGTGCTGTTCCCGGTGCTGTCCGGCCCGTCGTTCCCGCTCGTGCTCGCCGGCAACGCGACCGCCAACCTGATCCGCAACCTGTGGTCGTTCATGATCATCTTCTGCGGCCACTTCCCCGACGGGACGCAGGAGTTCACCGAGGAGGAGACCGAGAACGAGACGCGCGGCCAGTGGTACTTCCGCCAGCTGCTCGGCTCGGCCAACCTGACCGGCGGCAAGCTGTTCCACGTCATGTCCGGCAACCTCAGCCACCAGATCGAGCACCACCTGTTCCCCGACATCCCGGCTCACCGCTACGCGGAGATCTCGGTCGAGGTGCGCGAGATCTGCGAGCGCTACGGGATCCCGTACAACACCGGCCCGCTGACCAAGCAGTTCGGCAGCGTCGTGCGCAAGATCGTGAGGCTGGCGCTGCCGGATCGCATCCGGGGCCAGGGCGGCAACCAGGAGTCCGCGATCGCCGCCGAGCCCGACGAGCGGGCGCTCGCGGCGGCGGCCTGACCGTCCGATCCTGGGATGATCTGAACGTGCCGCTCAGCAAGGCAGAGACACGCAAGGACGTCGTTCAGGTGGTGGTGGAGTCGGGCGCCACGCACGCCGGCCGCATCGCCGGCATCGTCGTCGGGCGCCGTGCGCGACGTCACCCGCGAGCTCGGCGAGTTCACCACCGAGCTGTTCGAGATGCGAGACGCCTCCAGGCGGGCGGAGAGGGATCGCCAAATGGCGGACCAGCCGGAGCCCGGCCAGCCGGTCGAGCCCGGAGCTCCTCGGGCCGACTCACACGCCTGAACCGAGATTCGCCGCTGGCAACGGCCGCGCCTGGAGCCTTGTTGCGCTCACCCGCGCCGAAGCTTGCGCGATCGCAGCGCACGAGGGTGGCGGAGGCCAGCTAGACCACGTCCGGGAGTAGAGTGCCCGGGCGCATGCGATCCGCTCTGAGCGCCTTGCTGGTGGGCGTTCTGGGGGGTTTGTTGGCTGCCTCCCCGGCGTCTGCCCAGCACCCCAACGGCAAGGGGACGGACCTGTTCGTCACGATCGCCGCTCGCGAGTGCTCGTCCTACGACGACATCATGGCCAACCGGGCGCGCAACGACATTCAGGAGAGCTTGCGCGACCTGGGGAAGAACACCGTCTACAGGGCGGGTCAGCCGATCGACCCGGGTGTGGAGGCCACCAACGACCCCAACTGCAGGCCGCTTCCCGGGTGGCGCTTCACGCTGGGCACCGGTTACAAGACGAGGGCGGTGTCGGGGCCGTGGGGATCGCTGTCGATCGTCACAAGCCCCTACGACACGGACATCGTGACCGAAGCCCGAGTTCCGTTGCTCGACTACGCGGGCAGGCCGACCGACGACTTCGTCGATGGCGCGACGACGATCGAGCTGACGAAGGCCCAGGCGATACGCGCCGCGACCGCGAACTCGCTGTGGATACAGGGCGGGACTCCGTCTGATCCGATCTTGGACGGCCCGTATCCGGGTCAGTTCGGGTTCGGTGCCCTGCGGTGCTCGGTCGACAACCTGAACGGCGACAACGTCGAGTGGATCGCGTACCCGCAGGGCACCGAGCACGTCTTCTGCTACGCGTACTACGTCCGCCCGCCGCCAACCAGCGGCACGATCGTGATCCGTAAGGAGGTGCGCGGCACGCCGGGGGCCACGCAGACGTTCACCTTCGACGGCAACCTCAGCTTCAACGAGGGCAACCTCTTCAACCTGCGCGTGAGCAACGGCCAGCCCGCGAGCCAGACCTTCTACCGCGCGGCGACCGATGCCTCCGACGCGCCGTGGGTGGTACATGAGCGGGTGCCGGGGGGCTGGAGGCTGGCTCAGCTCTCCTGCCTGCCCACGGCCGGCAGCAGCGTGACGACCGACCTTGCCGGCGCCCGTCTGGAGATCCGGCTCGCCCCGGGGGACACGGTCACCTGCACCTACGTGAACGAGGTCCGGCCCGCCGGCCGGGGAGCTGTTCATCCGCAAGCTGACCCGCGGCGGGATCGGGAGCTTCGACTTCGACGTCAAGCCCGTTGGCGGAGGGGCCGGGGCAAAGGCGCACGCGGAGACCCAACAGGAGCGGGTGGCCGTCGACGCCCAACCCAGCCCGCTGACACTCTCGCCCGGTACGTATCGAATCGACGAGCAGCTGCCGGAGAGCCGCGCCGGGCGTTGGCGGTTGGACAACGTCATCTGCGGTGGGCTACTGGCCGCGGACTCGGACTCGACCGAGGTGACGATCACCGACGGCGGCGGGGCCACATGCACCTTCGAGAACAGCTTCGTCCCGTCGGGCAAGATCGCGATCGACAAGGTGACTCTGGGAGGCGTCACCACGACCGGGTTCGTGATCTCCCCCGTGGGAGATCCAGACACCGAGTACCGAAAGTCGGCCACGACGAGCGAGCCCGGCGTGGCAGTTCGCGCGGACGGTTCGGACACCAACGCACTCCCGCTCGGCGAGTACGTCATCCAGGAGCTGGAGCCGGCTTCCGACGCGGATAGCGACTGGTCGCTCATCCAGGTGGTCTGCAATGGGCATCTCGTCCCCGCAGTGGAGGGACGCGTGGTCGTCACCCTCACCCGCGACCATCCGCGGCGGCTCTGTCGCTTCACAAACACCAAGCGCGCGACCCCGACGCCCCCGGAGCCGCCTGGCCCGAGCCCCGTCCCCGGCGGTCCGACCCCCGACATCGTCGTCACAAAACGCGCTGACCGCCTGACGGCGACCAGGGGCGAGATCGTCACGTACCGCCTGATCGTCAGGAACAAGGGCGAGGCCACGGCCGAGGAGATCATCGCGGGCGACCTGCCGGGCCACGGCGCCCGCGTCGTGTCGACGAGTGCCGGTGGGCCACGCTGCCACAAGGGGCGCGTCCTCTACTGCCGCATCAAGGTGCTGCGGCCCGGCCAGAGCGCTATCGCCAAGCTGCGCTTGCGCCTGCTGCGCCCCGGGCGCTTCCCCAACGCGGCGGCGGCGATCTCAAGCACCCCTGAGCCCACGTACCGAAACAACCGCGCCGCGGCACGGGTGCGCGTTCGCCGCGTCCCGCCCTTCTGCCTCCCGGCGGCCCGGCCCTCTTCTGGGCCCCACGCACGAGCAGCCTGCTAGGGACCGGGCTCCGGCGCGGGGTCCCCGGCCGGGCCGGCCACCCCGTAGTCCCCGAGGCCGGCCGCGAGCCGGTCGTAGGCGCGCGTGGCCTGGGGTCGCAGGCGGGCGGCCAGCTGCTCGGGGTCCTCGCCGGCCAGCAGCGCGTCGAAGGTGGCGCGGAAGATCGTGACGAGCGTCCAGGCCAGCGTGCGGGCGACGACCGCGGGGACCAGGTCGTCGTCGTCCGCTCCGGTCGCCTCGGCGACGGCGGCGGCGAGCGTGGTGGCCTCGCGCTCCCACCCCACCGCGACCCGCTCCTGCAGCGCGGGGCTGCCGCGCACGATCCGGGGGACGACGAGGCTGCCGTCGGTCTCGCCGAGGGCGACGGTGTCGAGCATCGCCTCCGAGTTCGCGCGGAACACGTCCAGTACCGAGGTGCCGGGCGGGCGCTGGGCGATGTCCGCCTGCAGCTGGGCCAGCCGTGCCTCGCCGCCCGCGAAGACGAGGTCCTCCTTGGCGGCGAAGTGGTTGAAGACCGTCTTCTCGGAGACGTCGGCGGCGACGGCGATCTCGGCGACCGTGACGGCGTCGAAGCCGCGCTCGGCGAACAGGCGGCGCGCGGAGGTGACAATCGCGTCGCGCGTGGCGCGCTTCTTGCGCTCGCGCAAGCCCTGGGGTGCCTCGCCTGGCATCAGTATAGCACTATACCGACAGTAGAATTACAGTCACTGTAGTGTTATCCTGCCGCGCCGTGACTACCTCTTCCCACCCGCCATCGAGGCCACCGGGCTCACCAAGACGTACGGAGAGGTCGAGGCCGTCCGCGGCGTTTCGTTCAGCGTCGCCGGCGGCGAGGTCTTCGGTTTCCTCGGCCCCAACGGCGCCGGCAAGAGCACGACGATCAACATGCTCTGCACGCTCGCGCGACCCACCTCCGGCACCGCCCGCGTGAGCGGCTTCGACGTCGCCGCCGCACGCGACGACGTCCGCCGGCACATCGGCCTCGTGTTCCAGGACCAGACGCTCGATGGCTACCTCACCGCCGAGCAGAACCTCCGCCTGCACGCCGAGCTCTACGGCATCGACCCCGGGTCATCCCGGAGCGGATGCGCCAGATGCTCGAGATGGTCGACCTCTGGGACCGCCGTGCCGCGCCGGTCATGACCTACTCCGGCGGGATGCGACGGCGCCTGGAGATCGCGCGCGGCCTCATGCACTCGCCGCGCGTCCTGTTCCTCGACGAGCCGACCATCGGCCTCGACCCCCAGACCCGCAGCTCGATCTGGGGCTACATCCGCGCGCTGAAGGAGACCGAGGGCACGACGATCTTCATGACCACGCACTACATGGACGAGGCGGAGTTCTGCGACCGCATCGCGATCATGGACCGCGGGGAGATCGTCGTGCTGGACACGCCCGAGGCGCTCAAGGCGAGCGTCGGGGCCGACCGCGTGGTGCTGGGCACCGACGACGACGAGGCCGCCCTGGCCGCGCTGCGCGACCGCTTCGACATCGAGGGGACGGTGGCCGAGGGCGCGGTGACGTTCCACGTCGCCTCCGGCGAGGAGTTCGTCCCGCGGCTGTTCGACGAGCTGGGCGTCGCGATCACGTCGGTCGCCGTTTCGCGGCCGACGCTCGACGACGTCTTCATGCGCTACACGGGCTCGACGATCCGGGACGCCGAGACCGGATCGACGAGCGATCTCAGCCGCGCGACGATGCGCGTGCTGTCGAGGGCCGGCCGATGAGCGCCGTTGCGAACGTCGTCGCGGTCCGGGTGCCCGAGCGGTCCTGGCGGTCGGAGGTCCGGGCGGTGCGGATCGTCTGGCGACGCGACCTGATCCGCGTCACCACCGACCGCATGCGAGTCGCGACGATGCTGATCCAGCCGCTGCTGTTCCTGTTCGTGCTCGGGACCGGGCTGCAGACGCTCGCGTCCGCGTCCACCGACGGCGTCGACCTCAAGACCTTCATCTTCCCCGGGGTCATCTGCATGGCGCTGGTGTTCAGCGCGATGTTCAACGCGATATCGCTGGTGATGGACCGCGAGTTCGGGTTCCTGCGGGAGATGCTGGTCGCGCCGGTCCGGCGGTCGTCGATCGTCGTCGGCAAGTGCCTCGGCGGCGCGACGGTCGCGACGTTCCAGGGCGTGATCCTGCTGGCCCTTGCCGGCCTCGTGGACGTGCCCTATGACCCCGTGCTGCTGCTCGGCCTCTTCGGCCTGCAGCTGCTGATCGCCTTCACGGTCAGCGCCTTCGGCGTGATGGTGGCCGTCCGCATCAAGCAGATCCAGACGTTCACGACGGTGATGCAGGTGATCGTGCTGCCGCTGTTCTTCCTCTCCGGCGCGCTGTACCCCGTCACGGGCCTGCCCACCTGGCTGGAGGTGCTCACCCGCCTCAACCCGCTGACCTACGGCGTCGACTCGATGCGGCGGCTGGTCTTCAACCACCTCGACATCTCCGAGGCCGCCCGGAGCACGCTCGACCCCGGCGTCACCTGGTTCGGCTGGCGCGTGCCCTCGCTCGTCGAGGTGGGGATCGTGCTGGCGCTGGGCCTGGCGATGATGGCGGTCGCCATCTTCCAGTTCACGCGGACGGAGTGACCGCCGCGACCACTCAGGGGCTCTTGGGCGCAGCCGCTTCGAGCATCTCCCTTAGTTGCTCCTCCGGCACCCCGAGCGGCAGCACCAGGTCGATGCTGTCCGCGCCGGCTTCGAGCCAGAGGCGGATGGTCTCCGGGGCCTCGTCGTAGGTCGCCATCAGCGTGACCTCCCGCGCCAGCAGTTCCGCGGCTGCTGGCAGCTCCGGGGGGCCGTCTCCGCTGTTTGCCTCCAGCAGCGCGTCGATCTCGCGGCCGAAGCCGAACTGGTCGCGGAGCGTCCGCGGATACAGCGGCCCCATGCGGGTCAGATACGCGAGCAGCCAGCTCGCCGCGATCCGTCTGGCCGCCTGCTCGTCCTCGGCGATCGCGAGCGGGACGCTGGGGGAGACGGCGGTCGGGGCGTCATCGCCGGCCGCCTCGCCCTCGGCCAGCAGCGCCCTGCCGTCGTCCAACCTCGAGCGCGCCCACAGGAACGGCAGCCACACGTCCGCGAGCTCACCGGCGACTCGGATCGACGGCGGAGCGAGGGCCGCAACGATGATCGGGACGCGCCCCTCCGGTGGAGCACCGAGCCGCAGCGGCCTCACCTCTTCACGCTCGAGCGGCAGGCGCTCCCCATCCAACAGCGCCTTCACGGCGACGAGGGTCGCGCGCATCTGACTCACCGGGTCGCTGCCAGTGCGCCCCGTGCAGCCCCTCCGCCAGCGGCGGACTGCTGCGCGCCTAGGCCGAGCGCGAAGCGTCCTTCGGACGCCCGCTGCAGGCTCGCCGCCGCCATCGCGATCGCCGCGGGCGTGCGGCTCCAGACAGAGAGCACGGCGGTGGCGAGGCCGATTCGCGACGTGACTGCCGCGATCCGCGTCAGCAGTACCACCGCGTCGTGCGTCCACCCCTCCGCCGCGCCGAAACGGCCATATCCGAGCTGCTCCGCAGCGACGGCGAGGCGGATCGACGCCTCCTCGTCGGTCTGGAACGGCGTGATCCCGACACCGACCTCGGACCGCTCCGGAGGGGTCATCGGCCGAACCTACCCGACCGTGTATACCTCGTCGAGATCGCGAGCGAGCTCCCCGAGATCGTCACGCCGCGGCTGCGCCTGCGGCCGTTTCGGGCGGACGACCTGCCCGCCTTCGTCGCGTATCGCAGCGCGAGCGACGTCGCCCGCTACCAGTCGTGGGACTCGACGTACTCGATGGCCGACGCCGAGCGCCTGCTCGCCTCCCAGGAGGGTGTCTGGTTCGGCCAGCCCGGCGTCTGGATGCAGCTGGCCGCGACCGAGCGCGACGGAGACGTGCTGCTCGGCGATTGCGCCGTGCACGTCCTGGACGACGCGCCGGCGACCGCCGAGGTCGGGGTCACCTTCGCCCCCGAGCATCAGGGGCGAGGTCTGGCGAGCGAGGCGCTCGCCGCCGTCATCGACAGGCTGTTCGAGGTCGTCGGCCTGCATCGGGTCTACGCCGAGGCGGACGATCGCAACGTCGCGGTCCACCGGCTCCTGGAACGCCTCGGCTTCCGCTGCGAGGAGCGCCGGGCGACGCTGCGCGTCTACGGCCTGCTGCGCCGCGAATGGGAGGCGGCGCGTGGCTGTTGATCCCACGCCGGTCCCGTCCGGACGAACCCTGGTGTGCGCGGGCCGAGCGCCGGGCATAACTTCGGCGTGCTCGTACTGTCAGAGACGCCGACCGCCGTCGAGCTCCAGTGTTCCGGCTGCGGTGCGCGCCAGACCGTCGAGCGCTTCCGCACCGTGAGCGTGAGCGGACGCGTTCGCCTGGAGCCGGAGCTGGGGCAGTGGGTGCCCTGCCCCGTCTGTCAGGACTGGAGCCCCGTCGAGGCGTCTCGGGATCAGTCCTCCCGGCTTGGCAAGTCCGTCGCGCGCTCCAGCGACCCGAGCACAGGGTCGCGGGTGCGAGACTGACGCTGTGCAGCAAGCCGGCGTCACGCTGAGCCCGGACGCGCCGGACGTCGCGACGCTGGAGTCGATCCAGCGACGCGTCCTGTGGCTCGCGACGAGCATCGTCCACCACGCCAACCGGGTTCGCCCGCAGCCGTCCTCGGGCGTGAAGGTGGGCGGCCATCAGGCCTCGTCGGCCTCGATGGTGTCGATCATGACCGCGCTCTGGTTCGAGTACCTGCGCGGTCCGGACCGCGTCTCGGTCAAGCCGCACGCGGCGCCCGTGCTGCACGCGATCCAGTACCTGCTGGGCAACCTCGACCGCCGCTACCTGACCGAGCTGCGCGCGTTCGGCGGGCTGCAGTCGTACCCGAGCCGGCTCAAGGACCCGGTGCCGGCGGATTTCTCCACGGGCTCCGTGGGCATCGGTGCCACCGCGCCGATCTGGGGCGCGCTCGCGCACCGCTACGTCGCCGGCCACTTCGAGGTTCCGCGCGGCGGCCGCGCCGTCTCCCTGATCGGCGACGCCGAGCTCGACGAGGGCGCCTGCTGGGAGGCGATCGTGGACCCGATCGTCCCGCACCTGGGCGAGGTGCTCTGGATCGTCGACCTCAACCGGCAGTCGCTCGACCGGATCGTCCCCGACATCGCCGCCGGGCGGATCCGCGACATGTTCGAGGCGGCCGGATGGCACACGATCACGGTCAAGTACGGCCGCCTGCTGGGCGAGCTGTACGAGCGCAAGGGCGGCGAGGCGCTGCGGCGGCGCATCGACGAGATGCCCAACGAGGAGTACCAGCGGCTGCTGCGCGCCACGCCGGCCGAGCTGCGCGAGCGCCTGCCCGGCTCGGGTCCCGGCTCGCGCAACGTCGCGCGGCTGGTCTCGGACCTCGACGACGACGAGCTGACCCGGGCGATCCGCGACCTCGCCGGCCACGACATCCCGCTGCTGCTCGACGCGCTCGCCGAGGCGGACTCGGTGCGCGACCGCCCGTCCGTGATCTTCGCCTACACGATCAAGGCGTGGCGGCTGCAGACCGAGGGCCACCCCGCGAACCACTCGGCGCTGCTCACCCAGGCCCAGTGGGAGGAGCTCGCCGGGCAGCTCGGCGCCGACGCCGGCGATCCGTGGGCGCCGTTCCCCGACGACTCGGCCGAGCAGGCGGCCTCGACGCCGCGCGCGCGAGCGCCTCGCGCGGCCGGAGCTCGAGCTCGAGGCCGCGCCGTCGGTGCCGCGCGAGGTCGGCAGGCGCCACGCCGGCAGCGTGTCCACCCAGCAGGCCTTCGGCCGCTTCTTCGTCGACCTGGGCCACGAGGCGCCCGAGGTGGCGCGACACGTGGTCACCGTCAGCCCCGACGTCGCGTCGTCGACCAACCTGGGCGGCTGGATCAACCACGCCGGGATCTGGCACCTCGGCGAGCGGATCGACTGGTTCGCCGACGACAGCGACACGCTCGTCCACTGGCGCGAGCACGAGCACGGGCAGCACATCGAGCTGGGCATCGCGGAGGGCAATCTGGTCGGGCTGCTGGGCGAGCTGGGGGCGACCTGGTCGCGCGACGGTCAGGCCCTGCTGCCGATCGGCACGATGTACGACCCGTTCGTGGCGCGGGCGCTCGAGCCGTGGTCGTTCGGCATGTACGCGGGCGGGCAGTCGATCCTGGTCGGCACGCCGTCCGGCGTGACGCTCGCGCCCGAGGGCGGGGCGCACCAGTCGATCGTCACGCCGTCGATCGGCATCGAGCAGCCGGAGTGCATCGCGTGGGAGCCCGCGTTCGGCCAGGACCTCGAGTGGACGCTGCTGCACGCGCTCGGTCAGCTGGGCCGCCCTGGCGGCACCTCCTCCTACTTCCGGCTCACCACCCGCCCGATCGACCAGGAGCTGGCCGGCGTCCCGGCGGACGCCGCCGCGCGCGAGCGGCGGCGCAGGCAGGCGGTCGCCGGCGGCTACCGCCTGCGCGAGGCGACCCGCGACCCCGCCGTGACGCTCGTGGGGGTGGGGGCGGTGCTGCCGGAGACGATCGCCGCCGCCGACTGAGCTCGAGGCCGACGGGATCGGCGCCGACGTCGTGTGCCTGACCTCGCCCGACCTCGTCTTCCGCGCCTTCCAGGGCCGACGCGGGCTGGGCCCCGGCGAGCGACGCCATCCTCGACGAGCTGCTTCCCGCCGAGCGGAGCCGCCCGCTGGTGACGGTGCTCGACGGCCATCCGCACACGCTGGCGTTCCTGGCCGGCGTCAACGGCACGCCGGTCGCGTGCCTCGGCGTCTCGACCTTCGGCCAGTCGGGCGAGGTCGAGGACCTCTACCGGCACTTCGGGATCGACGCGGAGACGATCGCCGGCGCAGCGGTGGACCTGCTTTGAGCGCAGGCGAGGTGCTCGTCCTCGGCGAGCACGCACCCATCCGCCGGCGGACGACCCGGGACTCGACCCCTGGACGGTCGCGGACTCGCTGCTACGCGTACGCGTTCTCGACCTCGCGCGGAGCAGGTACGGACGAGCTGCTCGAGCCCCGGATCGAGATAGGCGGGCAGTGCGACTCGAGCAGTTCGTCGCGAGGCTGAGCGACTAGAGCGGCCGGTACATGATCAGCAGGTCGACGTAGCCCTGCCGCGGGTGGCGGAAGCCCTCGGGCACCGTTCCGACGATCTCGAACCCGAGCGAGCGGTAGAGCCCCACCGCGTGCTCGTTCGAGGCCGCCACCGCGTTGAACTGCATCCCCCGAAATCCCTCGCCGCGCGCCCAGTCGAGTGCGTCCTCGCAGAGCGCCCGCCCGGCGCCCCTGCCCTGGTGGCCGGGGTCGACGATGAAGCTCCCGCTCGCGACGTGCGCGCCCGGACCCGGGCCGGTTCGCGTACATGTTCGCCGAGCCGATCACGCCGCCCTCGTCGCCGACGGCGACCGTCGTGCGCCCCGGCCGGACCGACCATCCACATCCCGCGCGCGTCGGCCTCGTCCATCGCCTCGTCGTAGGTGAAGGTGTCGCCCGCGCCCCAGATCACACGGGCGAACGACCAGATCGCCGGCCAGTCCTCCGGGGTGGCGTCTCGGACCCGCACGGGCGCTCGAGGTCTGGCAGTACAGTGGCCCGTGACTCGCACTCGCACTCGGATTCGGCAAGGGAGGACCACATGGCCCAGGCAGCGCTCGACACCGCCGCGCTCGCGGACTTCGGCGGGGAGCTGCTCCAGGACGGCGATCCGGGCTACGACGAGGCCCGGCGCGTCTTCAACGCCGCGATCGACCGCCGGCCGGCGCTGATCGCCGGCTGCAGCGGCGTCGCCGACGTGATCGCCGCGCTCGGCTTCGCGCGCGAGCACGGGCTGCCCGTCTCGGTCCGCGGCGGCGGGCACTCGGTCGCCGGCCACGCCGTCGTGGACGGCGGCGTGATGATCAACCTGCGCCCGATGAACCGCGTGCGGGTCGACCCCGAGCGGCGCGTCGCCTGGTGCGGCGGCGGGGCCAACTGGGGCGAGTTCGATCGCGAGACCCAGGCCTTCGGGCTCGCGGTGCCGGGCGGGCGGATGCCGGACACCGGCGTCGGCGGCCTGACGCTCGGCGGCGGCAGCGGCTGGCTCGAGCGCAAGTACGGCTTCACGGTCGACAGCCTGCTCTCCGCCGAGGTGGTCACCGCCGACGGCCGCCTGGTCGTCGCCAGCGCGGACCGCAACCCCGACCTGTTCTGGGCGCTCAAGGGCGGCGGCGGCAACTTCGGCGTCGTCGACCGGCTTCGAGTTCCAGCTCCACGAGGTCGGGCCGCTCGTCTACGGCGGCATGCTGTTCTTCCCGATCGACGCGGCCGTCGACCTGCTCAAGGCCTACCGCGGCTTCATGGACGACGCGCCCGACGAGATCTGCGGCGGCGCGCGCGATCCTGTGCGCCCCGCCCGAGGAGTTCGTCCCCGAGGAGGTCCGCGGCAAGCCGGTGCTGGCCGTGATCGCGTGCTACGTCGGGTCCGGTCGACGCGGGCGAGCGCGCGTTCGCGCCGCTGCGCGAGTGGGGGCCGGCGCTCGAGATGCTCGCCCCGATGCCCTACACCGTCGTGCAGCAGCTGATCTCGCCCGGGAACCCGCCCGGGCGCCACCACTACTGGAAGGCGGGCCTGATCGGCGAGCTCACCGACGAGGCGATCGAGACCTTCGTCGCGCGCGCGTCCGACGTGATCTCCCCGTTCACGGCCTGCCTGATGCTGCCGCTCGGCGGCGCGTTCGCGCGCGTGAGCGACTCGGAGGCGCCGCTCGGCTACCGCCGCGCGAAGTGGGACTACCACGTGCTCTCGCAGTGGGCGGATCCGGCGGAGGCGGACGCCAACATCGAGTGGACGCGCAACTTCGACTCGACGATGGCCGAGTTCGCCGAGGCCGGCGTGTACGTCAACTTCGTCGGCGACCCGAGCGCGAGCGCGGTCGAGGCCGGCTTCGGGGCGGACAAGTACGCCCGCCTGGTCGAGGTCAAGCGGGCCTGCGACCCCGACAACGTCTTCCGCAGCAACACGAACATCCCACCCGACTAGCGACAGGGGTGCACGGACCCTCCCGACGGGGTAGGGTCGGCGCTGGATGCGCCGCGTCTCGCCCTCTGCATCGCCGCCCTGACCATCTGCGCGCTGGTGAGCGGCTGCACGCGCTACGACATCGGCCGGCTCGCTGCTGACAACACGGCGGGCCGCGACAACGGAACCGACGGCTCGGCGCTCGCCCGCCTGTTCCTGATCCGCGAGCTCCAGGCCATCTCGAGCGACGTCCGCATTCAGGACATCGGCGGCGGCACCAATGTCGTGGCCGTGATCCCGGGCACCGACCTCGCGGACCAGTACGTCGTCGTGGGCGCGCACTACGACCACCTCGGCAGCTCGTGCCAGTTCAAGTCGAGCGGCGACCAGATCTGCAACGGCGCCACCGACAACGCCGCCGGCGTGGCGTCGGTGCTCGCCATCGGTCGCGCCATCGCCGGGCAGTCCACGAAGCCGCGGCGGTCGGTCGTGCTCGCGCTGTGGGACTCCGAGGAGGACGGCCTGCTCGGCTCGCGCTTCTACGCCGACCATCCGCTGCTGCCGCTGGCCGACACGGTCGCCTACGTCAACTTCGACATCCAGGGCGCCAACCTGTCGCCGAGCCTGCGCAACTCGAGCTTCGCCGTCGCGGCCGAGAGCGGCGGAGAGCGCTTCCAGTCGATCGTGCGCTCCGCGATCGGCCCGAGCACGCTCAACACGGACCAGCTCAGCTCGATCTTCGGCCAGAACCGCAGCGACTACGTCTCCTTCCTCGCCAAGCAGGTGCCGAGCGTCTTCTTCACCGACGCGACCGGCCCCTGCTACCACACCAACGACGACGAGATCGGGATCGTCGACTTCGACAAGCTCGACCAGCAGATCGCGATCGCGCTGCGGGTGACGCGCGAGCTGGCCGGCACCGACGACCCGCCCGAGTTCACGCCTGGGACGCCGCTCGTGACCTACGCCGACGCCGTCGTGCTCCAGCGCGCGGCGGAGCTGATCTGGCGCGACCGGGCCCGCTTCTCCGCGCAGGACCAGGCGACGCTGAGCGGGATCAGGGACGACCTGACCCGGATCGTGCTCGACGGCCGCGCGGCCTTCGGCAGCGACGACGTCGTCACCGTGATCAACTCGGCCGCGACCGTGGTGATCGACCTGCTGCCGAAGGGACCCTGCGACGGCTTCCTGACACAGGCCGAAGCGCGCGACTCCCGCACGGTCGAGCGCCTCGCCCAGCAGGCTCGCTAGCTCACCGCGTACGTGTCGCGGAAACACGTGGCCGCGTGGGCGATTGCAGGGCGCCTGGCCGGGTAAGCGCGCGTGAACCCAAACGATGGAGAGAGGTGCCTCATGGCCGAGCCAGTACCGACCGGAAGCGACGTTTCAGCCGGCACCTACAGGTGCACCAACTGCGGCGAGAACGATCGACGTCGGCTCAGTGCAGTCGCTGCCGCCTTGCCCGAACTGCGGCAACAACAAGTGGGAGACGCTGAGCGGCGGCGACAGCGTCGAGGACCCCTACCCGGACCAGGACTGAGGCGGCGAATGGCAGAGCTGACACCACTTGACGAGAAGCTGGGCGAGGTCCTCGGTCTCGCGAGGGCGGCGCAGGACGCAACGCAGCACGTGAGCGGAATGGAGGGCGCGGACGACTTCCGCGACCAACTCGACCGGATGCGCAGCGACGCGGAAGAGACGGAGCGGCGCACGGACGCGCTGGTCGACTCGCTCGAGGGTCGCAAGACGGCGATCCGCGACAAGGCGCAGGAGACCAAGTCCGAGGCCGGCGACATGATGAAGACCTACCTGGAGGGCGAGGAGGAAGCGCTCGACGGGTTCGAGTTCCTCACGATGGCCGAGGCCGGTGAGCTCGGGCACTGGGAGATCGTCCAGACCATGGGCCAGACGATCGGCGACGACAGCGTCGTGGAGCTGGCCGACTGGGCGGTCGAGGTTCAGCGCCGCCACTTCGACGGCGTGCGCGAGAGCAGCCTGGAGCTGGCCCGCGCGGAGGCCCGCTAGCGGCGCAGCAGCTCGTCGGCGCCGACGACCGCCGCGTAGCCGTCGGCCAACGCGGCCATGAACGCCGCGTGCACGGCGTCGCCCGGCACCTCGCGCTCGCCGAAGCGCAGGTCGGGGGCGGCGCAGCCATCGTGCACGACGGTGGTGTCGAGGCCCTTGTCCACCGCCGCCCGAACCGTGGCGTCGACGCACATGCTGCTCATCATCCCGACCACCACGAGCTCGTCGATGTCGAGCTCGGTGACGCGCTGCTCCAAATCGGTGTCGAGGAACCCGTTCGGGTTAGCCTTCCGGATCACCGGCTCGCCGTCCGCGGGCGCCACCAGCGGGTGGATCTCGACGCCCTCCGTGCCGGGGCGCATGAAGGTCGCCTCGGGCGCGTCCCAGACGTGCTGGAGGTGGACGACCGGCCGGCCGTCGGCGCGAAAGCGCTCCAGCAGCCGCTGCGCCGATTGCGCCGCGGCCTCCGGCCCGACCAGCGGATAGGCGCCGCCCGGGAAGTAATCGCGTTGGATGTCGATGATCAGCAGGCCGCGTGACATGACCACATTGTCCACCAGCGCAGGTGTGACGGTTGGCACGCAGGCGGTACCCCGGATGCGGTTAGAGTGGCCCTGTGGATGAGGCGACCGAACGCCTGACGAGACTGGAGCCAGGCTCCCAGTTCGCGGGCTACACGATCGAGGGGATGCTCGACCGCGGCGGGATGGGTGTCGTCTACAAGGCGGCCGACACCGAGCTCGACCGCACCGTGGCGCTGAAGATCATCGCGCCCGAGCACACCCAGAACCCCGACGCGGTGACCCGCTTCAAGTCCGAGGCGCGGCTGGCCGCCTCGCTGGAGCACCCGAACATCGTCCCGATCCATCGCGGCGGCGAGTACCACGGCGTGCTCTACCTCGCGATGCGCTTCGTGCCCGGCACGAACCTGCGCCACGTCGTCGACCAGGGCCAGCTCGATCTGGATCGCGTCCAGCACGTCACGACCTCGGTGGCGTCTGCGCTCGACGCCGCGCACGAGCGCGGTCTCGTGCACCGCGACGTCAAGCCGGCCAACATCCTGATCAGCGGCGAGGGCGACCACGAGCACGTCTACCTGACCGACTTCGGGCTGACCAAGCGGCTCGGCTCGGCCGGCAGCCTGACGCGCACGGGCGCCTGGGTCGGCACGCCCGACTACGTCGCGCCCGAGCAGATCGAGGCCGGGACCGTCGACGGCCGCGCGGACATCTACTCGCTGGGCTGCGTGCTGTACGAGATGCTGACGGGCAGCGTCGCGTACCCGAAGGACAACGACATGGCGAAGCTGTGGGCGCACGTCACCGACCCGCCGCCCTCGCCGAGCCTGACGCGCCCCGAGCTCTACCGGCGCCTTCGACGAGGTCGTGGCGCGGCAACCGCCAAGGACCCGTCGGCGCGCTACGCGAAGGCGTCCGAGCTGGCCGCGGCCGTCGATCGCGCCGTCGCCGAGCAGCGGGCGCAGATCGCGCCCCGACGGCCTCCAGGTCACGCGCCCGGCGGGGATCCCGCCGACCCCGGCCCCGGCGCCCTCGGCCCCCGCGCCCCCGTCGGAGCACGACCTGTTCATCGCAGAGCCGTCGGGCGGCTCCGCCCCGCCGGCGCGGAGCGAGCCCGCCTCTCGGCGGCCAGCGCGCCTCCGCCGAGCGCACCTCCGCCCAGCGCGCCGCCCGCGCGCGACGAGGGCGGCGGAGCGATGTTCGTCCCACCGGCCGGCATGGCCGGCGCTGCGTCGGATGCGCCGCCCAGCGCGCCCCCGCCCAGCGCCCCTCCGCCCAGCGCCCCTCCGCCCACCGGCGGCGCCGGCTCCGGCGGCCTCGCCGGGGGCGGGCGATCGGCCCGCCCCGCCGCAGCGCAAGCGCCGCTGGCCGCTCGTGGCCGGCCTCGCCGTGCTCGTCGGCGGCATCGCGGCCGCCGTGGTGCTCGCGACCGGCTCGTCCGACGACGGCGGCGGCTCGGAGCAGACGGCCGGCGATCAGGTGCCGGCGACGCTCGGCCCCGTGCCGACGAACAAGGTCGACGGGCTCGGCAAGACGACCGTGCAGCTCAACGGCAACGTCGCCACCGTCACGCTCACGACCAACGGCCTGCTCAATGGCGCGCCGCACGCCATGCACATCCACGCCGGCGAGAAGGGCGAGTGCCCGACCGGTCGAGGCGGCCCAGGAGCACAACGGCCACCTGTCGATCAGCACGCTCGACGGCGCCGCGTTCTACGGCCATCCGCGCGTCGCGCTGACGACGCGGGGAGACATCGGCGTGGTCAGCATCCTCGAGTTCGCGCGCTACCCGGCGCAGGGCAACATCAAGTACAAGCGCACGATGCAGCTGCGCCCGCGGACGGTGCGCCTCATTCGGCGCAATCTCGCGGTGATCGTGGTGCACGGCATCGACTACAACGGCAACGGCAAGTACGACGACGTGCTGGGCGGCAGCGACCTCAACCCGGCGCTGAGCGGCGAGGCGACCGCGCCGGCGCTGTGCGGCGAGCTGGTCGCCCCGACCCAGGCGGCGGGCCTGTCGAAGTCGAACCGGTACACGGCGTCGATGCACCTGCCGCCGGGCACGAACAGCCTGATCTGCCCGCTGCGTCAGACGACCTAGCCGTGAGCGTCAGCCCACTTGCCGGGCAGCCGCCGGACCGGTCGAGCCTGATCGACCCCGACGCGCTGGTCGCGGCGTACTACGACGCGGCACCCGACCCGGCCGTGCCCGAGCAGCGCGTCTCGTTCGGGACCTCGGGCCACCGCGGGCGCTCGGCGGCGCACACGTTCAACGAGGCGCACGTGCTCGCGATCAGCGAGGCCGTGTGCCGCTACCGCAGCTCGCAGGGCATCGACGGCCCGCTCTTCCTCGGCCGCGACACGCACCGGCTGTCAGAGCCCGCGACGCGCAGCATCCTCGAGGTGCTCGCCGCCCACGACGTGGCGGTCACGATCGACGCCGACGACGGCTACACGCCGACACCCGTCATCTCGCACGCGATCCTCACGCACAACCGAGGCGCAGGCAGAGGGCACCGCCGACGGGATCGTCGTGACGCCGTCGCACAACCCGCCCGAGGACGGCGGCTTCAAGTACAACCCGCCCCACGGCGGCCCCGCCGGCACCGAGGTCACCGCGTGGATCCAGCGCGAGGCCAACGAGCTGCTCGACGCCGGCCTCGAGGGCGTCCAGCGGATTCCCTACGAGCAGGCGCTGGGGCGCGCGGTGCGGCGCGACTACGTCTCCGCGTACGTCGACGAGCTGCCCGCGGTCGTCGACCTGGACGCGATCCGCGCGAGCGGGCTGCGGCTGGGCGTCGACCCGCTGGGCGGCTCGAGCGTCGCCTACTGGGCGGCCATCGCCGAGCGCCACGACCTCGACCTGACGATCGTCAACGAGGAGGTCGACCCGACCTTCTCGTTCGTGCCCGTCGACTGGGACGGCAAGATCCGCATGGACTGCTCGTCGCCGTACGCGATGGCGCGCCTGACCGACCTCAAGGACCGCTTCGACGTCGCGTTCGCCAACGACCCCGACGCGGACCGGCACGGCATCGTCACGCCGAGCGCCGGCCTGCTCGAACCCGAACCACCACCTGGCGGTCTGCGTGTCGTACCTGTTCGGCGGCGAACGCGCGACTGGCCCGCAGGACACCGGGGTGCGGCAAGACGCTGGTCAGCAGCAGCATCATCGACCGCGTCACCGCCGGCCTCGGGCGCCGGCTCGTCGAGGTGCCGGTCGGCTTCAAGTGGTTCGTCGACGGGCTGCTCGACGGCGCGCTGGGGTTCGGCGGCGAGGAGAGCGCCGGCGCCTCGTTCCTGCGCCGCGACGGCTCGGCCTGGTCGACCGACAAGGACGGCCTGATCATGCGCCTGCTGGCTGCCGAGCTGACGGCACGCGGCGGAGCGACCCCGGCGAGGTCTACCGCGGTCTCGACGGAGCGCTACGGCGACCCGAGTCTACAGGCGCGTCGACGTCGCCGCCGCCCCGGCCCAGAAGGCCGCGCTGGCGCAGCTGTCGGCCGAGCAGGTCGGGGCGGGCGAGCTGGCCGGCGAGCCGATCGCGGCGATCCTGACCGAGGCGCCCGGCAACGGGGCGCCGATCGGCGGCCTCAAGGTGGTGGCGGAGAACGGCTGGTTCGCGGCGCGACCGTCGGGCACCGAGGACGTCTACAAGACATATGCCGAGAGCTTCCTCGGCGCCGAGCACCTCGAGCGCATCCTCGGCGAGGCAGAGGGCATCGTGCAGGACGCGCTCCGCGAGAGCGGAAGGTAGCTGCCAGGCCTCTGCTCCCTATATTCAGCGCATGGCCGAGATCTCGATCGGCTCGGTCCTGGGCGGCTATCGGGTCGAGGGCGTGGCCGGCGAAGGCGGCATGGGCCGCGTCTACCGGGCCACCCAGATCGGGCTCGGCCGTCAGGTCGCGCTCAAGCTGATCATGCCGGAGCTGGCGATGGAGCCGGATTTCCGCCAGCGCTTCGCGCGCGAGTCGCGCCTGACGGCCGCCATCGAGCACCCCAACGTGATCCCCGTCTACGAGGCGGGTGAGGCCGAGGGGCATCTGTTCATCGCGATGCGCTGGGTCGAGGGCACCGACCTGCGCTCGGTGATCCTGCGCGAGGGGCCGATCGGCCTCGACCGGGCTGTCGCGATCGTCGAGCAGGTCGCCGAGGCGCTCGACGCGGCGCACGCCGGCGGCTGCCGTCGGCCTGGTACCAGTTCTCGCAGATCCAGTTGATCACGCTGCTCAGGTCGACCCATGCGTCGTGGTCGATCGGTGAGCCATGGCGGGTGTAGAAGTAGACCGAGTCGAGCAGTTCGCCGTAGATGTCGAGCTGGAGCTGGTCGCCGCGCCGTTGCCGATCCGCACTGGTGCCGACTTCTGGTAGCCTTCGAGGTGGCGAGAGCTCCTCCTTCGAGGTTCGTGCGCGCCGTCGATGCCGTACATGATCTGGAGGGGCCCCTCGCTCCCCGGCCGCTCCTCCCTGAAGCGGTCGCGCAGCCAGTCCATGAAGGCGGCCGCCTCGTCGGTGAAGCGCAGCCGCAGGCAGGGCGTAGAGGGAGAACGCCGCGTCGCGGATCCAGGTGTAGCGGTAGTCCCAGTTGCGCGCGCCCCCGAGCTGCTCGGGAAGGCTGGTGGTGGGCGCGGCGACGATCCCGCCGGTGGGCCGGAAGGTGAGCAGCTTGAGCGTGAGCGCCGAGCGGTGCACCATCTCGCGCCAGCGGCCCTGGTAGCGGGACTTGGCCAGCCACCGGCGCCAGTACTCGATCGTGCCGTCGAATGCCTCTCGGGTCTCGGCCTCCGAATAGGAACGCGGCACGTAGTCGTCGGACACCCGCTCGAGCACGAACGTCGCCGTCTGGCCCGCGGCCAGCGTGATCTCGCAGGTCACGCCCGACTCCGTCTGCTGCAGGCAGCGGCGTGGCCGACTCGAGCGCGAGCGAGATGTCCGCGGAGCGGAACAGCACCCCGTTCTCGTGGAAGACGACCGTATGCGGATCGCGGCCGTAGTTGAACCGGGCTCGACCTCGATCCGGAAGGTCAGCTCACCGCGGACGCCGATGATGCGCCGGTACGGCAAGCCCGTGCCGGAACACGCTGCCGGGCGCCTCGTGGACCGGCATGAAGTCCTGCACCTCGCCCACGCCCGCCTCGGTCAGGAAGCGCGTGATGAGCACGTTGGTGTCGGGGAAGTAGAGCTGCTTCTGCGTCCAGCCCTCGGTCGCCGGTGCGACCCGGTAGTAGCCGCCGCGCTCGCGGTCGAGGATCGCGCCGAAGACGCTCGGCGAGTCGAAGCTCGGGCAGCAGTACCAGTCGATCGTCCCGTCCGTGCCAACCAGGGCGACCGTGTGGAGATCGCCGATCACGCTGGTGCTCGGCGATCGGGAGGTAGCCGGGGAGCGCCGCGCCGGAGCCGGCGATCGGGTTGGCCTGCGGCTGGGTCACGTTCGCCACTCGGTGGCGGTCTTCAGCCTGCGCGCCTCGGCTTTGGACCATTCGTGAGCCGACGCCGACCGACGCCCCGGCGCTCGCCGAGTTGCTGAACGCGAAGTCGCTGGCCCTCTTCGGAGTCGCGGACTTCTCGCCCGAGTCGATGCGGAGCTGGTTCCAGGCGCCCGACCTGGAGATGCTCGTCGCCGACGGCGGCGACGGGTTCGAGGCCTACGCGGACTTCTACGCGGGCGAGGGCACGGACTGGGCGTGGATCGACCCGCGCGAGCATCCCTCGCGGCCCGGCGCCGTTCTCCCACTCGTCGAGCGCTTCGAGGAGCGCGCGGCCGGCCGGGCGCAACGCCGTCCGGACGATGATCGCCTCGGGCGACACGACCGGCCGCGAGGCGCTGGAGGCCCGCGGCTACGCGCCGATCCGCTTCTCCTTCCGCATGCTGATCGAGCTCGCGGAGGAGCCGCCCGGCACCGGCCTTCCCGGTCGGGGTCGAGCTGCGGGCAATGCGCACGGGCGAGGAGCACGCCGTCTACGAGGCGGCGACGGAGTCCTTTCTCGACCACTGGGGCTTCCACCCCGATTCGTACGAGTCGTGGCGGCAGTGGAACCTGGAGCGCGAGGGCGCGCGCCCGGACCTCTGGTGGCTCGCGGTCGAGGGCGACGAGATCGCAGGCGTCTGCCTCGACCGCTTCGCCGACGACGGCGATCCGGCGCACGGCTACGTCCACATCCTCGGCGTGCGCAAGCCGTGGCGGCGGCAGGGGCTCGGCGAGGCGCTGCTCCGCCACTCCTTCCGGGACTTCTGGCAGACCGCGCGGTTGCCGTCGGGTGTCGCTCGACGTCGACGGTGAGAACACGACCGGCGCCGTTCGGCTCTACGAACGGGTCGGGATGCACGTGGAGCGCCGGTCGGACACCTACGAGAAGCGACTGGCATGAGCGAGACCGTGCTCCGGGCGCCGCGGGCTGAGGACGCCGAGCCGATCGCGACGCTCGTCAACGCCCGCGCCGTCGCACTCGGCGGGCCGCCGGACATGACGCCCGAGCTGATCGTCGAGTGGTGGCGGGCCCGGGCACCGACCCGGAGTCCGACGCCGTGATCGTCGAGCGGGAGGGCGAGGTGGTCGGCTACGGCGACCTGACCGTACGCGGCGACCAGGTTCGCCTCGACCTCGGTGGCGACGAGCAGCAAGCAGTGCTCGCCGAGTTCGAACGCCGCGCCGCCGGCCGCGGCTCAGTCGCGAGGCTCGTCGTGCACGAGCAGTACCCGTTGCGCGGCGTGCTCGCCGGGAGTGGCTTCACCGCGATTCGCGCCTCGTACGACATGGAGATCGTCCTCGCGGACGCCGACGCCGAGCCTCGCTGGCCGGCGCGAATCGAGCCGCGTCGCCCCGAGGACGCCGACCGGCCGACGTTCCATCGCCTGTTGGAGGAGGCGTTCGCCGACCACTGGGGCTACGAGCCGCGCGGCTACGAGGAGTTCTCGCACCTCTACGGCACGATGCGGCCGTTCGACCCCGGCCTGTGGCTGCTCGCCGAGGCGGCGGGTGAGCCCGTGGGGATCGCGATCTGCGAGGGCGGACGCGAAGGCGACGAGGCGACCGGTTGGGTGCACGTGCTCGCCGTCGTGCGGCCGTGGCGCGGCCGCCGGCTCGGATCGGCGCTGCTCCGTTGGTCGTTCTCGGCGCTGCGCGAGCGTGGCCTCGAGCGGGCGGCGCTGAGCGTCGACGCGGAGAACACCACCGGTGCCGTCGGTCTCTACGAGCGGGCGGGGATGCGGGTGACGGACCGCTACGAGATCTGGGACAAGCCGCTTCGATGAGCCGCCTGCGCGCACGCTGCCCCGACTGCCGCACGCTGACGGCCGTCGCGCTCGGCCCCGAGTACCAGTGCCACAGCTGTGGGCGCGAGTTCGCAGCCGGGCTCGTTCGCGTGCCGCGGGCCTGGGGCAAGGACGGCGAGTCGATGGCGGAGGCGGCGTTCCTCTCGCTGCCCTATCCGGAGACGTCGGTGGTCGACGAGGAGACGCTCGCCGAGCAGACCGCGGCGCTCGCGGCAGACCTCCCCGACAGGCCGCTCGTCCTCGGCGGTTGCTGCTGCGCCCACATCGGCGCTGTCCAGGGCCTCGTCGCGCGGCCCGGCGGGCGGCTCGCGCTGATCTGGCTGGACGCGCACGGCGACCTGAACACGCTCGCCACGTCGCCGTCCGGGAACCAGTGGGCCACCCCGCTGCGGCTGCTCCTGGACGCCGGGACGGTCGACCCCGACGAAGTTGCTCTCGTCGGCGCGGAGCCTCGACCCGGCCGAGCTTCGAGGTGCTGAAGACGCGTGGGATCGACGACGACGTCGAGCGGGCGCTCTCCGGAGTCGAGCGGGTCTACGTCGCCTTCGACCTCGACGTGCTCCGGCCCGATCAGGCGGCCGTCTTCATGCCCGAGCCGGGCGGGCCGTCGCTCACCGACGCCGAGGCGTCGCTCCGCCGGATCGCCGCCGCCGCACCCGTGGCGGGAGCGGGCTTCACGGCGCTGCTGCCTGACCCGAGGAACGAGGACGTCGTCGCCCGGCTGGCGGCCGCGCTCGGGCTGTAACCGGTGGCCCCGAAGACCCGGTCTAAGATCCCGGAGTGACCGAGCCGAAAATCGACGTCTCGATCGAGCACAAGCACGCTGCGCCGCAGTCCGACGGCAAGAAGCATCCGAACACTTGCCCCGGTTGTGGCTCGCACTACCGCGACGACGAGCTCGCGGAACATCTGCACGTCTGCCCGCAGTGTGGCCATCACTTCCCGGTGACGGCGGCCGAGCGCGTTGCCCAGCTGGCCGATCCGGGCTCCTGGGTGGAGGAGTCGACCGAGCTGCGGTCGGCCGACCCACTCTCCTTCTACGACCTGCGGCCCTACGCGGAGCGTCTCGCCGAGGCCCGCCTCTCGACCGGGCTCGGGGACGCGATGGTGATCGGCAGCGCGACGATCGAGGAGCAGCCGTGCCGGCTGGCGGTAATGGACTTCTCCTTCATGGGCGGCTCGATGGGGAGCGTCGTCGGCGAGAAGTTCGTCCGCGCGTGCGAGAGCGCCTGCGAGGCCGGCGTGCCGGTCGTCTCCGTCTCCGCGAGCGGCGGCGCGCGCATGCAGGAGGGGATCCTCGCGTTGATGCAGCTGCCGAAGACCGTCTGCGCCGTCGAGGACCTGCACGACGCCGGCTGCGCCCTTCCGCAACAAGAAGCTTGCCTCGGGCGACATCTTGAAGAACGAGTTGTTCAGTAGCTCTGCGGCTACCCTCTGGTTTGCAGTTAGCGAAGTCTCGCTCGCTACCGCAGCACCTACCATCTCATTGAGCTCTTGATCGTTGAGGGTCGTCGGCAGCGGCAGGCTAGGATCACGCAGTTCGAACAGGCCTCCGGGGTACACGTGGATGGCCTTTACCGCTCCGCGTAAGTAGAACTCTACTCCCACTTTCCGCTTAGCAGCAGCGATGAGCAGCATCTCTTGAAGCCGCCCACCGCTGGCTTCTGCTTCTCCGAAGTCAGCATAACCGCAGAGTTGACCGCCAGCCAACCCTCGTGCCTGTTCATCCCGTCGGGTCTGTAGAAACGCAAGGGCCGCTTGAACGCCGTGGACTTCGAACACTTCTTCAAGCTTGTCCGCGACGATGGGCCTCGGCGTGCGGAACCTCACATCAAAGCAATAACGCACAACGAGACCTCTCGATCGACGGACCTAGCCGATATTGCGCGTCGGGGTTTTACTAAGGACCTTCAACAATGTGATGACGAAGAGACCGCGCCCTTGCGGAACTCGAGGCGTCGATTGATGTGGAGCTCAGCCTCGCCGACGTGACCTAGACGCGGCGGTTCAAACTGGTGGCCGGGCGGCAGAGCGACCCTCTGTTCGGTGCCTTCGGTCACGACCTTCACGCTGTCCGTGGAAATCAGGGCTCCACTCTGAATAGAAGCCGGCCACCCGTCCAACACGGAGGATCATTTCGTCCACCAAACCATGGGCGATTTTCGCCCCGTAACGAGCGAACGTCTCAGACTTCACAAATAGGTAGAACCAGATGCAATCATTGCTTGTCTCGTTCCTGGAGTCGATTTCAGTCGTGTAAGATACTGAACCCCAGGCCGTGCAGCTCTCCTGTTTGTCAGGCTCGGCGATTGGATGGATGTTCAGTTGGAAGCTCTTGATGGTACGATCGGTGCCGAACATCGAGAAGTTCGTCTGGAAGAAGTCATCATCATCCCGCGGGTGACCCGGACGCAGTTGTACGCGAATGACCTGTCGCTGCACGATCTCGGGCTGCGCCGGCGTGGTTTCCTCCATCTGGAATGGCAACTTGATGTCGAAGCTGTCACCAAGCACGCACGATGTTGCAGTGAAGTAAAGGTTCCAATCCCACGGGATTTGATCGCCACCAATCTGCTGACCGTGGGCGTCGATCTCGTTGATCGCCCACTTGTAGAGGCCCTTGTCTGGCGCGGTGTGCAGTCGGAGCCCGCGCTCAGATGAAAATCCACTTTATGAACCGACCAGGCAGGCGATCGCGAGCACCGACGTTCTCGAAGGCGGCCCTGGCAATGACGTGATGTTCGGTCTCAACGGAAGCGACGTCATGGACGGCGGTACAGGCCGCGACATCATCCTCGGCGGACCGGACGGTGGCGCCGCACCCGGCGGCCCACCGAACAGCGACATCATGCTTGGAGGACCGGGCGACGACGTGAATCTCTGGGCACCCGGCGATGGCAGCGAGACGTTCGTTGGTGGGCCGGGGCTCGACGCAATCATTTTCGGTTCTACGGATCGTGAGGCCGTCGCCGATCAAGCCACGGGTGTCCGGCTGCCGACGCTTCGATTCGGTATTCCAGACTTTCCTCAGGGGATACCGACAGCGGACGTGAGTGGTCTGGCAAACTTCTGCACGCTGGAAGCGAGCCCCTCGCCGGGTTACGACTATCTCGTGCGGTTTCGCGGTCGTGCCACCGGCAACATCATCGTCACGGTACGGCTCCGGGCAGTTGAGCAGGTGTTCTGCACGGATCAAGTCGGCGGTTCAATCGCGTTTGCGAATCTGACAAACCCGTCGCCGTCTTTCGTCGCCGTCTCGCAGCAGGAGGTTGCTTCGCTGAATTCGCTGGTCGCAGGAATGATCCGTTAGCCGATGCACGTGAAGGTGGGGCGCACGCTCGCAGCGGCGCCCCACTACGCGTGCTCACCCAGACGTACTTTCCTGAGGCGCGTGCATAGCGGCGACACTGCTTGGCGCTGCACGGCTTGGTACTCGTCAGTGCGCGGCCGTGCTCGTCGTGCTAAACGGTCCATCGATCTGTGTCAGATACCTCGTGGATCTGGTGAATAGCGTCAGCTAGGTGTGGGACACACGCCGATGCACAATATTGTAGCGGGAACCGTGACACCCGAAGCGCCGACCTGCGGTCAGACGTGCGCGCAGACCGGCACGTCGTCGTCGTCGGTGACGCGCGTATTCGACTGTGGGTCTCTGGCGTCCTTCTGCTCCTGCGTCAGAGTGCCGCAATTGCGGTTGCTTCGCTCGTCGCGTGCGTCATTCCCGCCATTCGTCAATATTTGATGTGACGTAGATCCCGTCCACACCCTTGATGTCACAGGCCGCAAACGCGGCAGCGTTCTCGACAGAGTTCACGACCGCCTCGATAGACTCGAGGGTGAGCGACTTTGCCACCGTAAGTATCACGGTGATAACCACTCGACTCTTATCATCAACCCACGGATCGCTTTTCTCAATCATCGCATGCTCATTGACCGCGCCTCGCGCGGCATTGGGGGAACAGCAACCACTCAGCGGCCAGACCGGCTCCCGCAAGGCGAAACTCCGCCGTTAAGCGTTCCTCTTAATGCTGAAATGGTCCTAACGGACCGTGTATCCACGTGTCGCCGCCAGTTCACCGACCATGCTGCGAACCTTGGCCTCGATCGCCGTCGCCTGAGCGTTGATCACGTTCTCCAAATGCCTGTAGTCGACTATGAGCACCGATGGGCACGCGTCTTGGACGAGCCGTCTCACATCTTTCCAGATCTCGTCTCGCTTCGCCTTGATCTCCGGCGTGCTCGCACTACCTGTCGCGGCGTTCTCGATGGCTCGGATCCACTCGTCCTGATGTGCGCGAAGCTCTTGGGATACCACCGTCGTGTATTCCACAGCATCGACTCGTTGGGCGATCTCTTCGATAGAGTCAGCACTCTCGACCTGACGCAGACCGGCGCCCTGCTTGAACATCCATAGTTCAGCGGTGGTGACGAGCACCAATGACGTGACGTGGAGCGCGAGGTCGAGAGCCACAATTTCAGGGTGGCGGTGCCACCCAACCCACCGCAGCACATTGTTCAAACGCGGAACATGTGCGAACTGTAGCTGGTAGATCCCTCGCCTGATAGATGCGTTGAACGCCTCGTCGCTCTGCTCTCTTCCGCCAGACCGCAGTTCGATCCCACGAGTGACTTGCACGGGGAAGTCGGGATCTTCCTTTCCAGACGCGTCGCGCGGAATGACGTCAAGGTGACCAGCTTCGGGTCCGAGAGCAATGCTGCTCCGCCCGTTGAGGGCAAAGTGCGTGTTTCTGTAACGCCACTGCTGAACGTATGGACCGGTTAGCGGCGCAAATATCCATTTCACCGTGGGGTTCCGATACTTGCATTCGAAGAGGACATCCCAAGGGCAATAGACGCTTATTTGCCTATATGGAACCTCCGGCGGCGTGGTGACCCATGGCGTGGGGATGATTCGTGAGGCGTGGACATCGACGAGAAGTCCTTGTGCCCCAGCTCCGAGCGACGCCAATAAACGAAGTCTGCGGAGACCTCCCCGAAATTCATCGACCGCAGAAGTTGCTCGACACCCATTTCGAGTGGCAGGCCCGACGCGAGCAAGGCCTGCTTCGACTTAGAGAACTCGGACATTTTGCGGAGCGCGCTCCTAGTGGACCGTACTCGCTGAAGTACTACCAATTCGATGCGCCGGGTTGCGATAGGCCCAGCGGATCGGCTTCGGTGCTTTGTTGTAGCGATGGATATATCGACGAATCTTGCGAGCCAGGTCGGCGACGGACGTAAAGATGCCGCGCGCCAACAGGTCGCGTTCGATTTTCGAAAACCAGAGTTCGACTTGGTTGAGCCAGGACGAATAGGTCGGCGTGAAGTGCAGCTGGACGTTCGGATGCTCGAGCAAGAAGGTCCGCACGGCTTGCGTCTTATGGGTCGACAGATTGTCCGCGATGACGTGAATGGCTCGTCGTTTCGGCTGACTGGCGACGATGTCTGTCAGGAAATCGACGAAGGCCGCACTCGTGTGCCGGGGCACGGTCTGGCCGAGCACTTCGCCCGACTGGGTGTTGAGGGCGGCGAACAACGAGAGGGTGCCGTGTCGGTAGTATTCGAAGCCGTGGCGCTCGGCGCGGCCGGGCGACAGCGGCAGCACGGGATCGAGGCGGTCGAGCGCTTGAATCGCGGTTTTCTCGTCGACGGCGAACACCGCCGCGTGGTCGGGCGGATTGACGTACAGGCCAATCACGTCGGCGGCTTTCTGTTCGAAGTCCGGATCGTCCGACGCCATGTAGCGCTCGAACCGATGCGGCTGCAGGCCGGCGCGCTCCCAGGCTTTGCGGACGAGATTGTGGTGAATCTTCAGCACGCGCCCCAGCTTTCGCGTACTCCAATGCGTGCTGCCGTCCGGCGGCGCTTGCGGGTCTTCTCCAGCACGCGGGCTTCCATCGCGGGCGTCAGGACGGTCGGGTCGACCCGCAATACCGCGGCGCGGAGCCCCTCCAACCGGCTGGCGAGAAACCGGCGTCGCCACCGGTTGATGTAGTCGCGGTAGCACGGGATCGCCGTTTCGATCGTCGAGTACGATTCGCCGTCCGCCAACATCAGAATCACCCGCGCACGGCGCGCATCCTCCGATCGAATTTTCAGACTGCGCACGCGTCGCTGAAGTTCAGCTCGTTCGTCGGTGGTCAATGTCAGCGCCATATGGCGCGACAGCGTACCAGTACTTCATCCGTGAGTACAGTCCACTAGTGCCGCCGAGCGGCGACGAGCGCACTCAGGTCGCTCGAATCCAGCGAACGCCTCGCGGAGCTCTGATAGTCCGAAGAACATCGCGGCGTACACCAATAACTGAAGCCGAAAACTGTGTAGAAACTCTGTAAGGTCGGTCGAGACCGCAGAGACATACCGGCGTTTACGACATCACATCGGCCGGCACGTCTTCGTTACAGCACGATCAGGGTTACCGCCGGGCGCTACGGCACGGGGTAGTTCAACGCACTGCCGGTACAGCGCCCCGACGATGCCGCGGCTCGCCAGGTTTCAGCCGACTCGCTTCCTGAGCTGAAGGCCCACCAGGCCGGTGAACAGCAGGAATATCGAGGCCGGCTCGGGCGTCGGGACCGGGGTTCCGTGGAGGACCTCGAACGTCGATGGAGCAAAGCCGTAGTTCAGGTTCAAATCGGGCTCGGCGTGGCCGATATGAGCTCGTCCGATAGGCGGATCAGATCGACGAGTCCGCGATCGATCGTTACCTCGATGGCCCCGTCGAAGCTGCCATCCTGGAACGAGCTGAAGTCGATGACGGTCGGATTCGCCCGATTGAACACGCTCGTCGGCGACTTGAACGCGGCGCGGGACCCGCCGACATGAGTGCCGAGCAGTGTCCCGCGATCGAGCAGCCTCGTCGTGTACGATCCGACCGGTTCGACCTCATTGGCCCCCGGAATGAACTCGAGCGCATCGAATGTTTCGATTGGCAGGTCTTGGTTGGCGTCGAGCAGGCCAGTCAGGTTGAACGTGACCCGTAGAACATCGCCAGGCCTGAGCGGCTCTGCAGAAAGGGGCAACCCTCCTCCAAGGAACACCACCACCACTACAACGGCCAGTCTGCGCATTTGCAGCATCGGTGTCCCCCTGCCGCCCTCCGAAGGGTGGAATGTCGGCGTGACACGTGACGCAAAGATCGCTCCACGGGTTCCGCACCATAACCGCCCGCTGTCACGCCACGGCGGTACCGAGCGGTGCCACTCCACTGCTCGCGTCTGGAACAAAAGGGCGCGCCGTAACACTCCCGTGGCAGGCGAGAAGGCCGGACGAGCGTGGGGCGTTTGGCGCGCTCGATCTGATCACCGCGAATCGCGGCTCAAGGACCGTCAACGTGCTGCTCGCCGATCGGTCGCATCCCGGAGCACTCCTCGCAGATCTCGACGTTGGTGCCGGATGACGCACTGCCGGCGTCGACCGGGTGTCCTGGTTGGAGAGAGGGGACGGCGTCCTCTCGGCGCTCTGGTGCCGGTGATTGTGGAAGTCGTAAACGTGGCGCCGCCGATGAGCGGATGCGCTATCGGGATTATCGCGGCCGGCGATCGCGCGCTTACAAACGGCGTCATTTCTGAAAGACGCGGTGGCGTCTGCGTTGCATGGCCCTCCATTCACCCTCCTTAGAGAGCGAGAGTACGTACGTCTATGACGTGAATAGCCCCATGGGAGTCCTCTTTTGCCACTCACGTGGTCGTTCGCCGGGCCGTGGACGCCGCGGCTACCCGGCTCATGGAGATCACAGCATGATCAGCAACGTCCGGGTCGCGCTCGGCCTTATCATTGCCGCTCTCGCCACCACGTCCGCCACCGCGGACCCGCTCACGATTTCGGTCATCGGGGCGGGGGGCGTGACATCCTTCAGCAGCTCGTGGTCGCAGGAGCCGCAGGCCGCTCCCGTAATCTTCACCGTGTCCCTGGCCCAGATCTGGACGGGACTTGACCCGGTGGCGCTGCGGTTTAGCAACGTCACTCCAGGCAGCTACCTCGACATCACAACCGAGGCGACGAACCAGACGGGAGTCACGTGGACCAGCTGGGGCAGCCGCACCGCCGCGCTGGAACCAGCGGCGCTGCCGCCGGTGCACGGGACGTTCTTCGCGAGCCGGGAAGGCTTTTTCACCCAGAGTGCCTCCTGGCGCGGAGATACCCGAAGACGTCTTCGCGCGATGCAACGAAGTGTACTTCTCCCACGAGTGCGGGCCGAACCAGGGAAACGTGCTCACGGCATATAACGGCGCAGTCGCGCAGGGCGAGACGCTGAGCATTCACTACCTCTTGCACGTAGACCACGGTGACTTCAGCCTGACGCAAACTCCGAACGCACCGGTACCGGAACCGGCGACACTTGGCTTCCTCGCCCTCGGCCTGGTCGGCGTGGCAGTCAGGCGGCATCGATTAGCCACTCGGCCTTATTGACACCAGGCTAACGATCTATATTGCTCCGGCGCGATCAAGCTCGTCAGGGCCCCTCGCTCACCTGCCAGGGTTCCTTGTGAATTGGCAGTTGACATCGTTTCCCGAATTGCCACTCCGGGATGTCAGGTCAGGGCTTCGCCACCTGGGCGCTGAACGTATCGAAGAATCACGAGCGACAACGCAATTGCGCCGGCGTCGGTGAGCATATGGGCAGCGTCGGACAGGAGCGCGAGCGAGTGCGCCACGATTCCGACCACAACTTCAAAGCCATGAACCCGACAATCAGCACCAACGCGATTGTCAGATACCGACCGTCCGCGTCCGCGCTCACGCTGTGCGTGTGACCGCCGGCGCCGTGCTTGTGACCGCGTGATCGTGGCCATGCCGTCCATTAGATCCACCTCCTCCGCAGCAGCCACATCTTGACCAACTGCGTCAGGACGACGTAGCACAGCAGCGTGAGCGCCAGCAGCGGCCAGTACAGCGATGGAAGCGCCGTGAAGCCGAGATAGTCTCCCAGCGGCGTGAACGGGATGGCGATGCCGATCGCCATGATGACCACGGACATCACCAGCAGCGGCCACGAGGGGCGGCTTTGGAGGAACGGGATCTTGTTGGTGCGGATGATGTGGATGATGAGCGTCTGCGTGAGCAGGCTCTCCACGAACCAGCCCGTCTGAAACAGGCTCGCGCTGTGCGCTGCGGCCTCCGGCGTGGAGATGTTCCAGCAGTTGAAGACGTACAGCATCATGAAGTAGGTGGTGTAGTCGAAGATCGACGAGCACGGGCCGATGAAGACGATGAAGCGCGTGAGCTGCTTCATGTCCCACGGGCGAGGCTTCTCGACCTGCTCGGGGTCGACGTCGTCGGTCGGAATGGCGGTCTGGCTGATGTCGTAGAGCAGGTTGTTGGCCAGGATTTGAATGGGGGCCATCGGCAGGAAGGGAACGAAGACGCTCGCCCCCAGCACGCTGAACATGTTGCCGAAGTTGCTGCTCGCGCCCATGCGGACGTACTTGAGGATGTTGGCGAAGACCTTGCGTCCTTCGACGACTCCCTCCTCCAGGACCAGCAGGGACTTTTCGAGCAGGATCATGTCCGCCGACTCTTTGGCGATATCCACGGCCGTATCGACGCTGATTCCAACGTCCGCCGCGCGCAAGCGCCGGTGCGTCGTTGATGCCGTCGCCCATGAAGCCGACGGTGTGCTGGCGGGATTGCAGGGCCTTGATGATGCGCTGCTTGTGCGCGGGCGAGACGCGGGCAAACAGCGTGGTCTTCTACCGCCGCGTCGGCAAGCTGGTCGTCGGTCATCTTCTCGACGTCGCTGCCGAGCAGCACGAACTCGGTGGACAGCCCGACTTCTTTGCAGATCTTGCGAGCGACCAGATCGTTGTCGCCGGTGACGACCTTGACGGCGACGCCGTGGCCTTGCAGGGCCTTGATCGCCGCCGTGGCGGTCTCCTTGGGCGGATCGAGGAAGGCGACATAGCCGTTCAGGATCAGGTCGCATTCGTCGGCCTTGGAGTAGGGCGTGGCGTCGCCCGCGACGATACCGCGCGGCGCGACGTCCTTGCTGGCGATCGCCAGCACGCGGAAACCATCGGCCGAAAGCTGTTCGTACTCCTTCTTGAGTTCCGTCGATGAGGACGTGGTCCATCGGGTAGAGCTCGCCGTCGAGTTCGAAATTCGTGCAGCACGGAAAGATCGCCTCCGGGAGCTCCCTTGCTGATGATGCGGTCCTTGCCTTCGGGCGTGCGGACCACGACCGACATGATGCGGCGCTGAAAGTCGAAGGGGATTTCGTCCACCTTGGCGTATTCGGGAATCTTGGCGTGGCTGTGGGTCTCGGTATGCGCGAGCACCGCACGGTCCAGGACGTTCTTCAGGCCGGTCTGAAAGTGGCTGTTCATGTACGCCAGCGCGAGCACGCCTTCGTCCTCCTTCAGCACCACGTCGCAGTGCTTTTCCAGGATGACGTGGTCCATCGTCAGCGTGCCGGTCTTGTCGGTGCAGAGCACATCCATCGCCCCGAGGTTCTGGATGGCGTTGATCCGCTTGACGATCACCTTCTTGCGGCTCATCGCCAGTGCGCCCTTCGACAGGCAGACCGTCACGATCATCGGCAGCATCTCGGGCGTCAGCCCACGGCCACGGCGACGGCGAAGAAGAAGGCTTCGCCCCAATTGCCTTTGGTCAGGCCGTTGATGACGAAGACCAGGGGCACCATCACGAGAATGAACCGCAGCATCAGCCAGGTGAACTGAGCGATGCCCTTGTCGAAGGCCGTCTGCGTCGACTGCTCCGAGAGCGACTCGGCCATGCCGCCCAGATAGGTCTCTTTCCCGGTGGCGACGACGACCGCCGTCGCCGAGCCGCTTTCGACGCTGGTGCCCAGGAACGCGATGCTGGTCAGTTCGATCGGCGCAGTCGTGGCCGCGTTCTTTTCGACCTCGAACTTCTCGACCGGGAAGCTCTCGCCGGTCAGCGAGCCCTGGGTCACGAACAGATCTTTCGCCTACGACCATGCGCACGTCGGCGGGGATCATGTCCCCCGCCGCCAGTTCGCACCACGTCGCCGGGAACCAGTTGCGAGACGGCGATTTCCTGGGGCGTGCCGTCGCGGATGACGGTGGCCGTGACCGAGATCATGGCCTTGAGCTTGGCCGCCGCGCTGTCGGCCTTGGCTTCTTGGATGAGTTTCAGTCCCACGCCCAGAGCGATCATCAGCGACATCACGATCCCGCCCGAGAGTCGCCGGTGGCGAACGAGATGCTCGCCAGGACCGCGAGCAGAATCACCAGCGGATTGAGCACCGCGTGCCAGAGCAGCTTGCCGATGCCCGCCCGCTGGTCCTTGGCCAGCACGTTCGGGCCGTACTGACGCGATCGGGCGCGAGCGTCGTCATTGGTCAACCCTTCGGGACGGGTCGAGAATCGCGCAAGGACGGACGCGATCTCCATCGCCGCCGCTTCGACCAGGATTTGCGATACCTGGATGTGCGGACGTTCGTCCCGGATGGCGGCGAGGAGCTTCTTGGGAAGAACACCAGAGTGGACATTGAACATGCAGACCTCGTCTTCTCACCGCCGCTCATCGAACGTACGGTCACGACTTCGCGGTACGACCGCCCTGCGATCGCCGTCTGCCATCGAAATCCCGGATAGCACGAATGTCTGAGAGGCGCTCCTCGAACCCCTTCTTCCGCAAGAGCAGCGGTTCAGGAGACCACTGTACGCTCGGCCGGTCGATCTGGGCGTCTGGCCCGGTTCGATCAACCTTCCAAGTAGAAAACTGACACTCGCTCGTCTCGCCGCAGAGGCGCCTCAATCAAGATCGCTAACTGAAACTGGAAATGTGTAAGAACTGTGCAAGGTGGGATCGAAACCGCTGACAAACAGCGACGTTTACGGACTCACATCGAGACGCATTCTGGTGGCGGGAAGTCGTTGAATCGATTGCGCGAAGGGGTGTTTCAGTATCACGCGGGGAGGGTCGCCGGATTCGTTTTCCAAGCGTGCTCCTTCAACCACTCGGACATCTCTCCGTCTTTAAAATCAACGATTTGCGAGTCCGCAGTGGTTGCAAAGAACGTGGTCACGACAGAGTGCCGTTTGCGGTTCCTGTGTGGAAGGCGAAGCGGTTCGGCAGGGGCTCGGCCCCTCGACAGTCCAGCAGCACGGCAAGGACGGCTTCTCCTAGCGGACACACCTCACTCGGTCCGATAACTCGCAATCAGCCTCCGCTCAAGCCGATTCCACACCACGCCCCAACGTGACGCGGCGCCGCGTCGCAGTCTCGTGACTGTGGGACAGCGCCCGCGCAAGACTGTCAAAGTTGGCGAGCGCACCGCTAGTATCGCTGATGGAAAACAGGTCGGGACCGACCTGGGTCAGCGCGAGATCACCGGCTGTTACAGATCACCGCCAGCCGAGCTTCTTGCGGCTGCTGCCCTTGAGGGTTGCGGGTCTGGCGCTCCGCATCGTCGTCTTGGTGAAGGGGCATGACGATCAGCACATTAGCACACGGGCCCGGGCGCGGAACTCGAACGCGCGTGGGCAATGGAGATCAAATCGCGGACGAAGCGGCGGCGAACGAAGCGAAGGCGTGAGAGGCTAGACTGTTCGATCTCCCGGTGTTCAGATGGCCAAGGGCGGAACTCGACCCCGGCGGCCAAGCCGGTCGTTTCATCGTCACCGGCATTGGCGCGACCTACGTCGACCTTATTGGTCGTAGGGCGACAACGATGCGAGCCCCCGTTGAAATCGACGTGAATGGCCAGCTCTGGTTTGGGCAAATCGCTGGACCTCGAAGAGAGGCGTGTTCCTCCATCGACTCTTACCCACACCAGTTAACCAACACGATCGCCGTGTACACCAGCGACGAGGCGGGTAATCGCTCCGCACCAGCGGCTATGACGATCGACCTGAGAACTCCCTAGAGTTGCTGGGAAAGTGACGTCACTGGAACCACGAAGATCACTAACGATGAAAGCAATATCGAGATCTCGGTGATCTTCGTCGCCACCGCGGGTGGGCGTCAGGTCCTGCTTAGACGCTGGCGGATGCCGCATTCCAGCCGGCGGAGTCCTTGTCGGACTGAAACACGTGCGCGGTGTCAACCCGGACGACGTCGCCGTCCTTGCGGATTGGCATGCGGTCCATGTTGCGCGTGGCGCGCCCGCTGACATGCGTGCCGTCGGCCGTGTAGTGCGAGTCGTGCTTGGTGCACTCAAACTGGTTGTGCTGTGGTACCCACTTCACCGCCGCGTTCTGGTGCGGGCATGACAGTGCGAACGCGAACACACGGCCGCTCGAGCGCACCAGGATCACCTGCGCGGTGCGATCGATCGAGACGCCGTCGGCGGCCGGAATCGGATAACTCTTCTCGACGCCCACCTGGTCGCTGTCGATGATCGCCACCGGGGCTGCGAGCACGTCGCGTGGGATGCCGAGTGCCGTCAGCGCACCGGTCAAGCACCCTACGGTCTGAATGAACTCGCGGCGCGAGCTGACGTTAATTTTCTTCATTGGAGGTTGTTTCCGCGTCTTCGAATCGACCCACAACCGTGCTCAAATGTTGGGTAGCCCGGCGCCGACCAGCGTTGTCAGGAACCACAGCGCGAGGCTCAGGCCCGCGGTCCAGCGCATCGCCCGCCGCGTCCGCTCGTCGGGCATCTGGATACCGTGTCCGACGCGTACCGAGGAACGCGCCATTGACCATCAGCGCCGCGACCATCACCATCTTCAGCCAGAACAGCTTCGAGGGCGCATAGGTCGCCACATCGCCGGCGAACAGCAGCACGCCGCTGACGACGACGCCCGCCAGGCCAAGGACGACAGCGCGGTGGGTGTGATGGATCGTGTCGATCTGCTCGCGCGTCACCGCCAGACCGCGGCGTGTCGCTTTCAATGTGGCGCGATCGGCCGCAATCGCCGCGCCGCCGCCGCCGACGAGCCCGGCGACGTGCACGAACGAAACGAGCGTCCGCACGACCGCCGAGCCGCTGTAGAACGCGGCCCACGACGCGACCAGGTGTGAAATGAACGCGAGCATGGTGTTACTTCCCTCCAAACAACATCAAGAGATAGCCGGCGGTGCCGATACCGATCGACGTGAACGCGACGGCGCGGTGCGTGCTCGCGCTGCCGCTGCCGAACTCGAGTTGATCGCGGTGCCCCGGCGCGACCATCGGCGTGATTGCGAAGCCGGCGCCGGACGCGAGCATCAGGACGGCGTGCGTGAGTCGTCGCTTCTTGCCGTCCGGGTTCGGGTCCTTCTTTGCCTCGAGCAGGTTCATCAGCCCAGTCACGCCCTGAACGGCGTACAGGCCGATGATGCCGCTGCCGACGGCGATGTGCGCGCTCTTCTTGCTGTCGCTCGGCGTGTTGTACAGCGACTGGCCGAGCGCGAACTCGGTGGCGAACAGCGGCAGCGTCGCGAAACTGGCGTACTTGTGAATCTTTGCGCGGGTCTTGTACGCGTCGCTGTATTCGAAGGCCGCGACGCGCGGGCCGGCGACTGAGGATCGTTGGATTCTGAAGCCGGGAAGCCGGTCAACGTCGTGGAGTTGACGGCATTCGCGATGGCGGCGTGAATGGAACCGTCCGCTTGTGCCGCGGCACGATGCGCGGGCAGGACGAGCGCCGTGAAGGCGAATCCGGCGACGAGCACTGAACGCATGTCTCTCCTTCGCATTATTGCGTGGCCTTGAAGTCGACCACCCAGCGGCGGACGGTCTCGGCTTTCGCTGCGGCGTTACCTCGCCATTGGGCATACATCAAGCCGCCAGGCTGTGACACCCGCACCAGGGCCGAGCTCGCGCTTCCCGGAGTCACTGTCCGCATCACACCGGCGTACGAGGCAAGATTGACGCCGCCGTTCGTGCTCGAGCCGCCGTGGCACGGCACGCAGTCATTGTTGAACAGCGGCAGGACGTCCGCCGAGAACGACAGCGACGTTGCTGCCGCCGGATCCTGCGCAGGCCCTGGCGTCGTCGGGTTATCAGGGGCGGTCGGCGAGCCGCCGCCGCACGACGCGCCGACCGCAGCAAGGAAGAGGGTTGCGACAGAGAACAGCATAGGTCGAACAGGGACCTTCAATGACGCCATAAAGCCAGACATAGCAACTGAGTTGCCATTCGATACGGCTTTGCATTTGCCCCGTTTCAGGGCGGCGGCGTCATCTTCACACTACAACTGTGGTCCTCTGCACCGGACAGAACACAGCCGACTGTGGCAGATCCGTGGCAGGTTTGTGTGAGGCCGTGGCGATTCGGTCTCCAATCGACAACGCACACCACCGAGATTACAAGCCTTGCATTAACGGGCGATGAACTGGTCGCTCGCAGCGGGTCACGGCGTGCGTGACCAGGCCATTGCGATGCCGCTCAGCAGGCCGCCGGCAACGTTACGACAAAGCGACATCCATGAGACGTCGATTCGAGCGCGAGCGCGCCGCCGTGCTGTTCGGCGATCCACCTGGCAATCGGGCAGCCCTAAACCCCCGCCGGATGTCGGACGGGAGGTCTCGAGTCTGATGAACCGCTCGAATACCTGGTCCTGTGCTGACGCGGGAATCCCGGGGCCAGAATCCTGCACGCTAAATGTCACGCGACCATTTTCTGTGTCAACCTTCATCTCCACGCGCCCGCCGGCTGGCGAATATCGGATTCCGTTATCGAGGAGATTCATGACCATCCGACGCAGCAGTTCTTCATCGCCGTGGACTTGGACACCTTCCGGTGACTCCAACGTGATGCTGATGCCCCGCGATTCCGCCAGCACGCCGGCGGCGCGCGCACACTCGCCGACGACCTCGTCGAAGTAGAGATGGCGGTGCAGCAGCGGTCGGCCGTCGACATCGGCGAGCGCCAGGAGAAACATGTCGTCGACGACGTGGGTCAGACGGCCGGTTTGGGATACGACGATGTCGAGCGCCTCGCGATACCCGGTTCGGAACGATGCGCTTCGGAGAGCGTGACTTGGGCCGCCGTACGTGCAACCGACACGGGAGTGCGCAACTCGTGCGAGGCATCCGCCATGAATCGGCGCTGCGCGTTGACGGATGTCGAGAGCCGGTCGAGCAGAGCATTGAACGCGACGGCAAGGCGGCGAAGCTGTCTGGTGGAGGCGGCAGGGGTAGCCGCGCCTGCAGATGCCGGGGATCCATACCGTCGGCCTGCGCCGCCGTCACGGACAATGGGCGGAGCGCCCTCCAGACCATCAGCCATCCGCCGGTCAGCGCTGCCAGGGCCGCAAACGGAATGGCTATTCGCACCGTGTTCATCACCGTCGCATGCTCACGATCGAACGTGCCAAGCGACATCCACGTGACGATCGTGTAGGCATCCGGTCCATGCTGCGGCTGAGGCTGCCGCTCGGATGCGTCTCCGGCTCGAGCGTGCGGGGTGCCGCGTCGCCGCGGGCCAAGACCACGCGTCCGGCATCGATGACAGGAGCTCCGGACGTCCGCGTCGCGAGCAAGCGGCCCGATGAATCGACAAGCGAGCACGCCAACACCCGGAAGCTCAGCTCGATGAGTGCCTCGTGGGCGCCGATGGCGGAGATCGCGGCGCTCGTTGATCTCACTCGCGACGACGCCGGCAACCGACCGCATCGCACGTGTCAGCTCGGCGTCGACGCGCGCATCCCGAGGCGCTCGTGCACCGTTCCAACGGCGAACGTGACGACACCCAGAACCGCCGCGATGACCACCCGTAGCCAATCGCGAGCCGTGCACGGATAGTGAGCACCCGGTGCCATGGGCGGCGAGAGCTGGACGGCTTCGGCTTGTGCCGAAGATGGGCAGACGCGTCATACCACTTTGCGTGGCCATGAATCAGTCCTCACTTGCGCGGTCGGCCGAAAGATGTAGCCAGCGCCGCGACGTGTTCTGATGACGTCCTGACAGCCCTCGGGGTCAGCTTGGCGCGCACCCGTCGGACGTACACGTCGATCACGTTTGACAGCGGGATCGGTCACGAGTTGTCCCATACGTGCTCGGCGATCTCGCTGCGCGTGATGACTGGCCGGCCCGCCTGGCCATGAACTCGAGCAGCGCGTACTGCCGGGTGGTGAGCGGCAGCAACATGCCGTGGCAGTACGCGTCCTGCGAGCCCGTTTCGAGCACGAGCTCGCCGATTCGGAGGCGTTCGTGTTGCGGCGGCCGGCTCCGCGTCGTGCGAGCGCCCGCAGGCGAGCCAGCAATTCTCCCAGATCGAATGGCTTGAGCAGATAGTCATCGGCGCCGCTGTCGAGGCCGGCAATCCGGGCGGCGACCGCGTCACGCGCGGTAAGGATCAGGATAGGCGTCGGCGTTCCCGCCGACCGCAATTCCGGCAGAGTGTCAGTCCATCTCCATCGGGAAGGCCGAGATCGAGAACGATCAGATCGTAGGTGTTGCCATTCGCCAGTTCGCGCGCAGCCCGACTGCTCCGCGCGACATCGACGGCGTACACCTGTCGCGCAGCCCCTTCGCGAGCATTTGAGCAGTGAGCGGCTCGTCCTCGACCAGTAAGAGGCGCACGTCACATTGTCTCTAACGCGCCTCGGGATTGTCATCCGTCGTTCGGTTGTCATCTCTCGTTCATGTTGTGCCGATAGCATTCGAAATCGGGATAGCGTTTTTCGCTGTTTGCGGCGACTTTGCCGATCCACCGATGCCCGAATGAATGAAGCAGACCCATCGATGTTGCCTCCCTTGCTCGGGGTTCTGCTGCTGTTCGGGCTTCGCCCGTGGAAGACGAAGGCACAGTTCGACAACGCGACTGGCAAGTACGTCGGTTCGAACGAAACGGCGCGCCTCTGGCGCTTCAGGACAGTCAAGTAGAGGCGCGACTTAATCTCGTGCGGGTTTCCGTCTCCAGACTGCTGTCCGCCGCTTTCGCCGTATGGGCGTTCCTGCTCACAGGCCTTTCCATTGAGGCACAGCAGCGCGAGCCGTCGCTGGTTGCCGTTCCCGGCACCTCCCTGTCCGACGCGTCGACGGGCGAAAGCATCTACCGCGCGGCATGTGTGACCTGTCATGCGGCGGACGGCAAAGGTTCGCCGCGGACGACCGTGGGCTTCGACACGCCGCTCGCCGGACTTCACGGATTGCGCGTTCGCGACGGCCGAGGCCGACGTCGACTGGCATGCCGTGGTCCACGAGGGCGGGCGCATCCGTGGACTCGACCGTCACATGCCGTCGTTCGGCGACGCGTTGACAGCGGTCGCAGATCAATGCGGCGATCGACTACGTCCGCCACTTCTGCGCCGAGCCGCATGGCCTCGTGGCGACCTGAACTTTCCGCGCGCCTTCTTCACCGAAAAGGCGTTTCCCGAGAACGAGGTGGTCTACACGAACACCGTCACGCGCGGCGACGATGCTGCGGTTGGCAACGAGATCGTCTACGAGCGGCGATTCGGCGCCCGAAACCAGATTGAGGCGGTCGTCCCGATCGATGCGTCGTCAGGACGCAGGAACTGGACGACGGGCATCGGCGACGTCGCGTTTGCATTCCGGCGGACGTTCTTCTCGAGCACACGCGACGTGGCACGATCGCGGCGGCAGGCGCGGAGGTGGCGTTCCCGACAGGCAATGCGGATCGCCGGCCTCGGCAACGGGTACCACGTCATCGAGCCGTTTGCGATGTTCGGACAGGCGCTGCCGCACAACTCGTTCCTCCAGATGCACGGAGGACTCGAGATTCCGTCGAACGCGACTAAGGCGCCGAAAGAGGCGTATCTCCGGACCGCGTTCGGCACGACGTACATGGCGGACCGCGGGCTTCGGCCGGTCCTGGTCGCCGCAGGTGGAGGTGCTCTGGGCGCAGGCCGTTCGGCGAGCACTCCGAGTGGGACATCGTGCCGCAACTGCAAGTCAGCCTCTCGAAGATCCAGCACGTCGTGGTCGCGGGTGGCGTTCGGATTCCGGTCAACGAACGCGATGAGCGGCGAACCGCCGTCGTCACCTATCTGGTGTGGGACTGGTTCGATGGTGGGTTCACGCAGTTCTGGAAGTAGAGGACGCGATCACCTGACTTCGCTCCCGCGCTCTGCTGCCGTTTCGTGACGGTGTCCTGGCTCGTCTCCGTGATGCTCGCGATCTCAGGGCCCAGTCATCAGCACCGGAGCACGGCCCCGCGCCAAGCGCAGCCGCACGCCGAACGTCCCGCTCTTCGCGCATTCGGATAACTGCGTCGCGTGCCATAACAATCTCGTGACGCCGACCGGTGAGGATGTGTCGATCGGCGACGTCGTGGCGATCCACGATGATGGCGAATTCCGCGCGCGATCCGTACTGGCACGCGAGTGTCCGGCGCGAGACGCTCGATCATCCGAGTCAAAGCGGGCGCCATTCAGGACGAGTGCGCAGCCTGTCACATGCCCATCGCCCAGAAGACCGCGACAGGCGCAGGGAAGCTCGGCGACGTGTTCTCGCACCTGCCGGTCGCATCGAAGGACTCCGACGAGGATCGTCTCGCGCGCGACGGCAGTTTCGTGCACGGTGTGCCACCAGATCTCCAGCGAGACGCTCGGCACGCGCGCCAGCTTCAACGGCAACTTCGTCATGCGGCCGCACGCGGGCCGATGGCGTGCGCGAGGCGCTCGGGCCGCTTCCAGGTGGACAAGGGACGCCGCACGATCATGCGGTCGGTGACCGGCTTCGAGCAGGTCGAGGCGCCGCACGTCCGGCAGTCCGAACTGTGTGCGTCGTGCCACACGCTCATCACCGAGGCGATCGGTCCGCGACGGCCGCGTCATCGGCAGCCTGCCCGAGCAGATGAACTACCAGGAGTGGCAGCACAGCGCGTTCAATCGAGGAAGGGCAGCAGCTGCCAGACCTGTCACATGCCTCGCATGCCAGGTACGGTGCGCGCCGTCCTCCGTGCTCGGCGACGATCGCGACGGGCTCTCGCGGCACACGTTCGTCGGCGGCAATGCCTTCATGCTGCGGCTGATGAATCGCTTCCGTGTGCCGCTGGACGTCGACGCGCCAGCCCGCCGAACTGGAAGCGACGGCGGGCGACCGAACGTCAGCTCCAACAGGACACGGCCGCGCTCGCCGTGTCGCGACCGCCCGGTCTCGGGCGACGCCTGTCAGTTTGAGGTGGATCTGCAGAACCTCACCGGCCACAAATACCCGAGCGGCTATCCTCCGCGTCGCGACCTGGCTGCACGTGACGGTGCGCGACGATGACCGGCAGGACGGTGTTCGAGTCCGGCGCGCGATCACCCCGACGGGCCTGATCGCAGGGGAACGACAACGACGCGGACCGGTGCCACTTCGAGCCGCATTACAATCAAGTCACCAGCGCCGAAGAGGTGCAAATCTACGAGAGCATCCTCGGTGACAGCGACAACGCAGCCCACGACCGGCCTGCTCTCGGCGGTGAAGTATCTCAAGGACAATCGTCTTCTGCCTCGCGGATTCGACAAGACCACCGCCGATGCCGAGATAGGCGTGTTCGGCGAGGCGCGGCAGGACGCGACCTTCACCGGCAACGGAGACCGCGTGCGCTACCGAGTGCCGGTGCCGGCCGGTCAAGGGCCGTACCAAATCGAAGGTGGAGTTGCGGTATCAGGCCATCGGCTATCGATGGGCGCACAACCTCGACGGGTATACGTCCTCGACGGAGCCATCGAACTTTGTCAGCTTCTTCCGCGCCATGGAATCACACACATCGACCATTGTGGCGACGGCCTCGCACCGTAACTGACCGCGTCATCAAGCTCCGACGGCCAAGTCGAAGTTCAGGGTACCCAGACCGACGTCAGCCGCGGTAGGTGACGACGGCGCCGGCGCCTAGAGGATGATGCCCGAGGAGACGCTACGGGGGCGGTTGAAGTGCAGCAACACCAGTCTCGTCGTCAAGATGAAGAGCAGAAGTACGTAGTTAGTACCGTCCTGAAAGCGACTTTGTCGCCGATATCTTCGGCGACCGTCCGTCGGCGTTGCGTGTGCCAGGCACGCTCTCAATTGATGCCGCAGTAAATATTGCGCAATCTTGTAATGTGACGTGCGGACGGGCCATTGTGAGGACGCAATGAGACATCGCGAGCAGCATCGAAGCAGTCGCATTGGCTGGCTTCGCGCCGCCGTGCTTGGTGCGAATGACGGGATCGTCTCGACCGCGAGTCTCATCGTCGGCGTCGCGTCAGCCGCTTCGGGTCGGCAGGAAATACTCGTTGCCGGCGTCGCCGGTCTCGTCGCGGGTGCATTGTCGATGGCCGCTGGCGAATACGTATCGGTCAGCTCACAAGCCGACACGGAACGCGCCGACCTGGATCGCGAACGACGCGAACTCGCGACGCAGCCGGAACTTGAGGAAGACGAGCTTACGTCGATATACGTTCGTCGAGGGCTCGACCGCGATCTTGCGAGACAGGTGGCCAGTCAACTGATGGCGAAGGATGCGCTGGTCGCACACGCACGAGACGAGTTAGGGCTGACGGAAGAACAGACGGCCCGCCCGCTACAGGCGGCGTTCGCATCGGCAGCGACCTTTACGGCAGGTGCGGCCGGTACCGATCCTCGCCATCATCGTCGTGCCGCCAAGTGTCGTGGTCGTGTCCGTGACCTCGTTCGTCTGCCTGATCGCACTCGGCGCAATCGCGGCTCGAACTGGCGGAGCATCCGCGATTGTCGGCGCCGCACGCGTTGGATTCTGGGGCGCCCTGGCGATGGCGGTCACCGCGGGAGTCGGGCGCATCTTCGGTACTGCCATCGGCTAGTCTGACAACCCGCGGCGCGTACGATTCTGTGCGACGGTGTACGGTATGAGGTCGGGGTTCAGCCACGCTGCCGACGCGTCTGCGTCTCCTGGCCGTATCGACAATCCTTTCGGCCCGACTCTGTTAACTATGTCTCCGGAAGAATCTGTTCGCCCATGTGACCCCGAATAGACCTTCGCGGAATTGGCGCGCCCGGCTGGACTCGAACCAGCGGCCACCGGCTTAGAAGGCCGGTGCTCTATCCAACTGAGCTACGGGCGCCTGCCGGAATTGTAACCCGGTCTCGTCGTTCGCCGACCGTCCTCGGGCGAGCGAGGCCAGGATGGCGATCCGACGAGCTGGCCGGCGAAGGGCTCTCGTCCGGCCGCGACAGCGATTAGGATAAGGCCAGGTTCGATGGAGGGTGGTCAATGAACGACGTGCGCACGCTGATGATCGCGGTCGGTATCGGAATGCTGGCTGCGGCGCCGGGACCGGTGAAATTCCGCGAGCAGGAGATCGCCAAGGACTTCGGCGTCGGCTACGCGGTCGCGGCCGGCGACGTCAACGGCGACAAGAAGACCGACATCCTCGCCATCAGCGGCACCGAGCTCGTCTGGTTCCAGGCGCCGAACTGGGAGAAGACCGTGATCCTCGCCGCCGGCGCGACGACCGCCGACAACGTGACGATCGCGCCGCACGACATCGACGGCGACGGGCGGCTCGACGTCGCGCTCGGCGCGGGCTGGACGCGGCAGAACACCGGCACGCTGCAGTGGGTCAGGCAGAACGCGCCCGGGACGACGCCGGCGTGGGAAGTGTTCCCGATTTCCGCCGAGCCGACGCTGCATCGCATCAAGTGGGCCGACGTCGACGGCGACAGGAAGCTCGAGCTGATCGTCGCGCCGCTGCACGGCAAGGGAACCACCAATGCGCAGCGGCCCCGCCGCGCGCCTGCTGGTCTTCAGGCCGCCGGCGAATCCGAGGACCGACCCGTGGCCGATGGAGGTCGCCGGCGAGGCGAACCACATCCAGCACAACTTCCTGCCGATGAACCTCGACGCCGATCCGCAGGACGAGCTCGTCACCGCGAGCCACGAAGGACTGACGTCGTGGAAGCGCGCGCAGCGACGGCACGTGGAGCCACGCGGTGATCGGTGAAGGATCGCCCGGTGAGGTGAAGCTCGGGCGCGTCGGCGGACGCCGGCTGCTCGCGACGGTCGAACCCTGGCACGGCGCCGGCGTCGCGATCTACGCGGAGAAGCCGGGCGCGCCGCTGTGGGCGAAGACGACGATCGAAACCGCGCTGACCGAAGGGCATGCGCTCGGCTGGGCCGATTTCGACGGCGACGGCAACGACGAGCTGGCGGTCGGCTGGCGCCGCGGCAAGCCGGGTCTCGCGATCTACTTCGTCGATCGCGACGGCGCGCTGCAGTCGAAGATGATGGTCGACGACGGCGGGCATGGACACGGAGGACCTGATGGTGGGGGACTTCAACGGCGACGGGCGGCCCGATATCGTGGCGTCCGGCCGCGCCACCCGGAACATCAAGATTTATTGGAACGAGACGCCGCAAGCGAAGAAATAGTTCAGTCAGATGGCGGGACGAAAGTCCGCCGCAGGGTTGAATCTTCCGGTCCCGATTTTCACCTTCATTTTTTCGGGCCCCGGGTACAGAATGGCGCCCGGGAGGGTGGCACGTGTTCCGGGCCCGCATTCTCGCTCTCCACCTTTTTCTCACCCTGCTCGCGATCGTCCCTGCAGCGGCGCAGGGCGTCGCACCCGGCGGTGCGCTCTCGGAGATCTCTGTCCCGGGTGGCTTGAAGGCGGCGCTCGCCGCGATTGACGATCGTGCCGCGCCCGACCGCAGCCAGTTCCTGCTCGAGTTCATCCGCCGGACGTACGACACGCCGCTGATCCTGAAAGACGACCAGCGCGCCGCGGTCCTGCGCGCGCTGCTGACCGAACTCGATCGTGCCACCGGTCAGACACCCACCGGCAACACCGCACCAGCCGGCCCGGCGGGTCCGGGCGTGGAGGCCGTGGACGGTCGGTCCGCCAGTCCGTCGGCGGATGACGTGCTGCCGCTGCCGCTGACTCCCTCGATCTGGATTGATGTGGTATTTGGCGGTCGCACCACGACCCGGACGCTGGTGCGGTCGATCCTCGCCTCGCGCGAGGCGTCGCTCTTCTATTACGCACTCATGTGTCTCGACGACGAGACGCGTGCGTGGCTCGCGACCGAGCCGGCGCTGATCAAGGAGGTCGTGACGCGTCACGCCGGCGCGTTCGCCGCTGCGGCGCCGGGGCTTCGCGTGCAGGCAGGTGCGGTCCGCGTCCCGGGAGGCCCGCCGGCGGAAGCGGGATGGGAAGCACTGGTCCGGCGGCGCGTGCACGATCCGGCGGACTTCACCCGCGCCCTGCTGAGCGGCAACGACGGCGCACTCGCGTGGTACTTCGGCGCCATGGCGCAGCTGTCACCCGGTGAGATCGGTCTCGCATTCGATCTCGCAGTCTTCCGATGCTGAAACTGCCGGCGCCGCGGTCCGGCGCCTGTACGGCGTTTTTCAGACCCTCGCCTGGAAGGTGGAGGCGCGCACGTTCTGGCGGCCTCCGCTCGATCCCGCGCTGCTCGTGAGCGCGCTCCCGCTCGACGGCAGCGGCCGGCCGGTGCTCCCGGGAACGCGGCAGTTCTGGACCGCCGTGTTCGCGCGCGAGGCGCCCGCGCGACGATTTCAACACGAACGCGCTTGCCAGCGGGGAAGCGATCGACTTCACCACCTTGTCCGAGCAGATTTTCGACGCTGACGCGCTCGCGCGCCGCTCGCGCTACAACCTCGTGCTGTTCGCAGCGCGGCGAGTGCGCCGAGTCAGCCCGGAGAACGTGCACGACTCGGTCACGGCGGTGCGCGCGGCGGGCTCATTTCCTGCCCTCATTACCGCCCTCGAGCGCGCCGGCCTGGATGACCTCACCAGCTATGCGGCTGCGGCACGACGGGCCGCCGGGCTTTCCGCCGTCGGCGACAGACCAAAGGCGGTGCGTGCGCTCGCACAGTTCCAGGGTGCGGTTGCACTGGTGACACGTACGACACTCACAGGCAACCTGTCGCCTGCCGCGCTCGGCGCTGCGGTGACGTCGCTGTCAGCGGTCGATCCCGGGCAGCACGGCGAATACGAAGGCGGGCTCGTGCGGTGGCTGGCCGGCTTCGTCAGCGGATCTCCCGGCAGCCGGCCCGCGGCTGCGACGACGGCCGATCGGTCACTCTCCGCATCAGACGCCGAGGTCATTGCGCGTGTGCCGGGCGATCTCGATCAGACCGTGCTCTGGATGATCGCCGGACCGGTGTCGAGCGACCCACGCTACGTCGAATGGGAAGGTACGCGCTATCGTTTCGACGTCGCCACGGCGGAAGCCATTCGGCTGGCGCGGCTCCTCGGCGACAACTACCGGCCCTACTTCACGACGGCCCGGGCACTCGTCGCGATCGCCGACAGCCTCGCAGAGAAGGACCTCACGCGCGAAGCACTCGGGACGCAACTCGACGCGCTGGTCAGTGCCGGGACTGCGATCGGCTGGGAAGGCGCAGGCGACGCGTCTTCAGCGCGCACGAACGCTCCGGCCGCATATCGGCGCACCGTCGCGCAGCTCCGCCGCGAAGCGCACAAAGGCAATGGTCACGGCGCCGCAAAGATCGGCAAGCCCTTGCGGGAACTTGCGGACGATCTCCTCGGGCGGGGTCTGATGGATCTCGCGTATGCGGTCGCGATGGGTTCGCCCGATCGCAAGCCGATTTCCGTTGCCGAGGCGGCGAGCCGCCATGATTTCCTGGGCGACGTCGATCGCCACGGTTTCCCCGGTGCATGGCAGATGCCCGCATTGGGCAGCCGCTCTGCGCCGCGGCACACCTGGCACATCACCGGCTCATTGCTCGGTCTCGACGTCACTCTCGCCGAGCTCTCGCTTCTGCGGCTCTCGTCCAAGCCGCCGGCGCGAAGACCGAGCCTCAGCGACGAGGATCGGCGGGTGATGACGGAATCGGTGGTCCTGACCCAGCCTGCCGCGCTCACCGACCAGGGATTGGGCATGGTGCTCGACACGCTGCGCAAGGGACGCGCGCGCCTGGCCGCGATTCGTACCGATGCGGACGCGCGAGCGCTCGCATCGGAAATCGGACTCGGCCCCCGCGCGCAGCACACTGCTGCCCTGGCTCGTTGCGCATGATCCCGGGCGAATCACCGCCTTTCTGTCCCCGATCGAGATCTTCTGGGTTGGTCTCGAGTCCCGTCCGGTCGACGGCGCTCTCCAGGCATGGGGTTCACCCGCGGGCCCGCGACTCGGCTGCCTGTGCGTTCAACTGCTCGATCGGCGTCCGTGGGAAAGCTTCGCCGGCCGCTGGAACCTCGGCGTTCTCGCCAGCAGCTTCCCCGATCTCAATCTTCGGCTGGTGGAGCTTCTCTCCGACCTGCGGATGCCCGGCCCCGTGCTTCACGCCGTACTCGCCGCCGCAACGGTCGACTTCACCGACAACGCGACGAGCCGGGATCCCGACGATCGCCGCGGCCCGGTCGAATTCGTGCAGGCACTTGGACCCGATCGCGTCGAAGAATATCTCGCCCTGCTGACAACGGACGGCCCTCTCTTCCCGGTGGGGGACTCGGCCGCCGCGGCGCCAGGTGCAGGACCCGCCAGGGCTGGAGGGTCACGATGATCGGTGCCTCTCTGCGCGTGCTCGCCGTCTTCGCTGCGCTCTCCCTCGTTTCGACGGCCGCCCAGGGGCCGACCCTCACGATCGTCTCACCCGCGGCCGACGACATCCTCGCCGGCAGCACCCGGCTGGAGGCGGTCGTTTCGCCGGACGATCTCGCGTCGAAAGTACAGACCGTCACCTTCTTCGTCGACGGACGCAGCGTCTGCACTGTCGAGCAGCGGCCCTTCCGTTGCACCTGGGATCCCGGCAATGTCGTCCGCGGCCACCACATCCGCGTGGTTGCGACGCTGGCGGAGGGTGGCGGGCGGCTGGTCGGGAATCTGCACACGAAGGACCTGGGATACGCCGAGCGTGTCCGCACCGAAGCGGTCCTCGTGCCGGTGATCGTCACCGACGGCGGCCAGTTCGTCCGCGGGCTGAAGCTGCAGGACTTCGAAGTGTTCGAGGATGGCATCCGTCAGCCGATCGCCAGCTTCGTCAACGAGGAGTCGGCGCTCGACCTGGTGCTTGCGGTCGACGTCAGCGGCAGCATGGAACACGCGCTGGACGACGTGAAGGCGGCGGTCAAGCAGCTGCTCTCGAAACTCCGGCCGGGAGACGCGGCCACCGTCGTCGGATTCAACGATACGTTCTTCATCGCGGCAGAGCGCGAAAAGAATCGCCAGGTCCGCGAGGAGGCCGTCGATCTGTTGTCGTCGTGGGGCGGCACGGCTCTCTATGACGCGACCATTCATGCGCTCGACATGGTCAGCCGCGCCTGGGGACGAAAGGGCGTCGTGATCTTCTCGGACGGTGACGATCAGAACAGCGTGACGACGCGACAGACGGCGCTCGCACGGGTCCAGGCGAGTGATGCGATGCTCTACACCGTCGGTTTCGGAGCGGGTGCGACAGTCCCGAACCTGCGCAACAGTCTCGAGAGTTACGCCCAGGCCACCGGGGGCAAGGCGTTCTTCCCGCGAACGACGAAGGAGCTCGACGGCGTGTTCGAGCACATCGTGACGGAGCTCGCGCACCAGTACGTGCTTTCGTACGCGCCGACGAACCTGAAGCCGGATGGCGGATGGCGGAACATCAAGGTGCAGGTGCGTGGCGGCAAGTACGACATTCGTGCCCGCCGCGGATATCGAGCGACCGTGCCGGAGCGTGCCGAACGTTGAGCCGCGGCGCGGGGATGATTCGAGGAAAGCCACCATGAACAGACACACTGGCGTTACCGGCACGGTCGCGGCACTGCTCGTGAGTGCGGGCGCTTGGACGTACGCGCAGCAGTCGGTGCCTGAGCAGACGCCGGCCTTCCGCAGCGGCGTCGAAGCCGTCAGCGTCGAGGTCGGCGTCGTTGACAAGCAGGGTCAGCCAGTGCGCGATCTCGGCCCGGCAGACTTCACCGTGACCGTGGCCGGCCGCCCACGGCGGGTGGTCACCGCCGAGTTCGTCGATGCAGGTGCCAGTGGAACGATGCTGGCGTCGGCGCCTGACGCAGATGCGATCAGCACGAACGAGGGTGGCGGTGGCGGTCTCGGGCGGATGGTGATGTTCGTGGTCGATCAAAACACGCTTGATATCGGCAGCGCCCGGCAGGTGGCGCGGTCCGCCACCCGCTTCTTCTCGGGTCTCACGTTTGCGGATCGTTCGGGGCTGGCACTGCTGCCGGTGGGCCAGGGCGTCGCGTTCACGTGGGCTCATGCCACCGTCCGCGACGCGCTTCAGCGCGTCGTCGGCACCGCCGCCGGCCGGACGACCTGGGAATACGGGAGTCTGGCTGACGCGCGGGATATCGCGAACTCCAACACTATGGCGCTTCGAAACCTGGGCCAACGCGAGTGCGGTGGGTCGATCCTCGCGGGCGGGGGCGGAGGCGGAGGCGGTGGTGGCGTGTCCGAACCGACGCCAGCCGCGGGTCCCGCTCCTGCACCAGATCCCAGTGGATCCAGCGGCGGCGCATCGGGCGGTACCGGGACGGCCAGCACCGGCAGTGGCGGGCGAACCGGCGGCGGGCGCGGGGGCTCGAGCTCGTCACCCTTCGGCGGCATTGGTGCGAACAGCTGCATGCGCAACCTGCAGATGCAGGCCGAATCCGCCTGGCGCACGACGCAAATCAACTCGCTCACGAGTGTCTCGGCCATGCGGCAGACGCTGGCACAGCTCGCCAACGTGCGCGGGGATAAGACGGTGATTCTGATTTCCGGCGGTTGGCCGCTGGACGAACGCGACGAAACCTCCCTTGATATCCGAGGTGGCGGCGGAGGCGCTCGCGGCGCGCGCGACGATCTTCACCATCTACGTGCCGACCTCTACCTTTTCGGCCGATCGACGCGGCATCGTCCAGACGGCGTCGCGCGATCAATATATTCACGTCGGCCCGCTTGAAACGCTGGCCGGCATGACTGGTGGCGGAACGTTCCGAGCGGAGGTTGGCGCCGATGGGGTCTTCGACCGCCTGCGCCGCGAGCTTGGCGGCTACTACAGGATCGGTATCGAAAAGGATCCAAGCGATGCCGGTGCCAGGAACAGACGGATGAAGGTCCAGGTGGCGCGAAGTGGTCTCACGATCCGGGCGCGCGACCTGTTCGACGTGCGCACGTACGAGGACCGCGACTGGGCGGCGCGGATGTCCTCGGCGCTCGATTCGCCCGTGCCCGCCTCGAGCGTCGGCCTGCGCGTGACGAGCTATGTCACCTCGGATCCTGACGACAGCAACCGGCTCAAGATCCTTCTCGCCGGCGAGGCGTCGCGGCTGCAGCCGGGAGACGCGACCTTCCAGCTCCTGGTGCGGGACATCGACGGCAAGAGCATCCTCTCGGGCGAAAAGCCGCTCGGCGAAGCTCGGGGCGAGCTGCTGCCGTTCTCGGCAGAAATCCCGGTTGCGCCAGGCACCTACATCGTCCGGCTTGCCGTGATGGACAGCTCAGGGCGTGTCGGATCGGTGGATCATCGGGTCGATGCTCGACCGGTTGAACTCGGTGAGCTGACGGCATCCCGTCCGCTGCTCATTCGACTTCCAGCCGATCTCAACGGGCAGCCTCGCGTCGCGTTCGGCGAGTTGCGGCAGGACGACCGACTTGCGTTGCAGATGGATCTCGAGGGCACGAGCGCTCTGACGGCGGCGGCTGCGGTGGTCTTCGAGATCGCGGCGAGTCCAGATGGACAGGCGCTGGTCAGCACGCCGGCGACGATGTCGCCGGGCTCACACACCGGGTCAGCGCTGGCGCAGGCGGTGGCGGATCTGCGCGTGCTGCCTAAGGGCCCGTACGTCGTCCGTGCAAAGGTGACATCCGGCAGCGAAAACGTGGGCGAGCTGTTCCGCCGATTCCTGGTGGTCGAAGCGCCGGTGACAATGGCCACTGCTTCCGACGCGCCCGTCAACAACGTCGCACACGTGGCACCGGCTCGCTTGACGCCGCGCGGCACCGTTCCGCGATTCAGCGTCGACCAGGTCCTGGGACCGGCAGTCCTGCCCGGGTATCTCGACCGCGTTTCCGCCCGACCCGACGCGGCGAGTCCTGAGGTTCGCCAGTTGCTCGATCGTGTCCGGACCGATGGAGCCGGCGGGCTGGAGGTGCCTGACAAGCTGGCGCGGAGCGCTGCCGTTCCCGCCTTTCTGAACGGGCTGTCGCTCCTGTCGCAGAAGCGGCTCGATCCGGCCGCGGCGTCGTTCAAGAGCGCGATGAATCTCGCGCCAGACTTCTACCCGGCGATGGTGTACCTCGGTGCCTGCTACGCGGCTGGCGGCAAGGACAAGGAAGCCGCCGGCATCTGGCGCACGGCATTGATCAAGGAAGGGGACACAATCGCGGTGCACGTGCTGCTTGCGGATGCATGGCTGCGACAGGACCGGCCCGATCAGGCGCTGAATGCGATCGACCGCGGGCTGGCGCGCTGGCCGGACGACGACAGTCTCAACCGGCGATTCGCGCTGGCGTCGCTCCTGGCCGGGCGCTACGTCGAGGGGCTCGACGCAGTAGACAAACTGGTCGTCAAGGGTACCGTGGACGAGCCGTCGCTGGCTCTGGCGCTGCTGGTGTTGTACGAGGGTTTTGAAAAAAATCGTCCGATTCAGGACGCCGAACAGGATCGTGCGCGCATGATCCGCCTGTCGGATGCGTACCGCACCCTTGGGGGTCCATCACTCGCGCTCGTCGATGCATGGGTGTCGGCGGCGACGCGAAAGCCCTGACCGGAGCGCCGGTCCGCGTCTTAACGCGGGCCTTCGTCCGTGCGTCCGACGCGATGCTCGGCCATCCAGCTCTGGCTCACCGAGCCCATGCTGGCAGCCTCTTCAGGGTGCCTCCGGCGGAGCGCTTCGCGCACGATGGCCACGCCGGCGATGCAGGCGCCGATTCCAATCAGGATACTGGTGATCATCTTGGTAGTCCGGTCAGCCATCCTGTCACAAGCGCGGTGAACTTGCACGTGCTCTTCGATAGCAGGTCACTTGGTGGAGGTAGGTCCAGCGGTCAGACTAATCCTGGGGTTCGTGTAGTTCGCGGGGGCCAGTTGGAACCGTCACGATCAGTGGCGTGCTCACGATCCATATGCAGATCGCGAATACCGGCGTAGGGCCCGCCAAGATCGAGTGGGCGGATCTGATAGGGAAGGGCGATCTTGCTCCGCACGAAGTGTCGCGCCGCAGGCGAGCAAATCAAATTCATCGGCTTCAGACAAATCGGCCGACCCCTCGGTCTTCGCCGCGCTGCAGCGCGCTATGCTCAGCCGTGATCTGCACCTGAATATCTGTTATTGCTCGATTTTCGACGACTGCTGGAAAGCCGATCTGACGCTTCTCAGGTCGAAACCAAAGACGGTTCGGGCCTGCACTGAGCCGAAAGTGCCGTTCGACGAAGGCCTGTTCCGTGGACGTCCTTGAATCCAGAGTCCCCCGATTTCGGTAAACGGTCGATTTGGCGACGCCGGCGACGACGCCGACGTCGCCATCCCGTCGTGCGCCTGCACGATGACGCGAACCCGTTCGCCGGCGCGTCCTGGCTTGAGCAGATCACCAGACAGGCTGGGACCGACCCTGGCCCGAGGGGACGGCGGGCCACCCGGTCAGCGCGCAGAGCAGAATCACCAGGAACACAAACGGGCGTCGCATGGATACTCCAGGAGCAAGGCGGTCGCTTCGTACCGCACGGGTCACATTGCTGAACAGTCCACCGAGGGCAAGAAGCAGTCCCGAACGACGCAGGCCGGCACAATCCCAGAACCAGCACGATCCAAAGCACTTGACAGATCTGTCTGGCGGCTCACACTTCTGTGGTGTGTGCCGTCCTGAGACTGCGGCGGAACGGATTCGCGACGACGAACGTGTCAAGCGTCGCGGTCCCGTCAATTAGCCGGTGCTTGTTCTGGATCGGCACACCCTGACCCTCGATGAGACACGCGGATTGAGACACTTCACGTTGCCGCGCGAATCACCTTGCTAAAAAGGAAGGAGTGGACGTTAAATAGCGCGCGCTCGAGGCGAACGGGTTTGACCTGCTTCGCTCACACCGGGCCGCCCACACATGGAAACCGCGAGATCCGAATTCGCTTCGGCGATGCGCCGGCACGCGCTCGCCTTGACGGGATACGTGCTGGTTGCGGTGGCGTTCGCGTGGCCGCTGCCGCTCCATCTGACCACGGCTCTCCCGGGCCCGGTCTCTGGCGACACCGGCGTCTACGTGTGGAACCTGTGGGTGTTCAGGCACGCGATCACGGCGCATCGCGAGATGCCGTTCTTCACCGCCGAAATCCTGTCGCTTTCGTCGGCGGTGCCGCTGACGCTCCAGAACTACACGACGCTCGCAAACGCGATCGCATTTCCGCTGCTGCCGCTGTTCGGGATTGTCGCGACCTTCAACCTGCTCGTGATTGGCAGCGGCGTGGTCGCGGCGCACGCGATGTTCGTCTGTGCACGCCGGCTGACGGGGGACACTGCGGCGGCGTGGGTGGCGGGACTCGCGTTCGGGTTCTCGCCATTCATGAGCGCGCGGGCGACGGAGCATTTCAGCCTGGTGCAGACCGCGCCGCTGCCAATCTTCGTCATGCTGCTCGAGCGTCTGCACTTCAGGCCGACGTTCCGGGTGGCGGCAGCCGCCGGTATCACGGTCGCGTGCGCGTTCCTCTGCGATCCGTATTACGCCGTCTACTGCCTCCTCATCGGTGGATTTGCGATCGCGTACTCGGCGGTCCTCGTCCAGCGCGGGCCGCTGCCGTTTCGCCCGTACCGCGGGACGCTCGCGCTCGACGTCCTGCTCGTCTGCGTCGCCGGGCTGATCGGCGGCATGCTCGTCGGCGGCGGCCGGCGGATTGAAGTGTTCACGGTGAGAATCAGCATGACCCGGCTGTACACGCCGGTGCTGCTCTTCACGGTCCTTGCACTCGCCCGCCTCTGGATCATCGTCCGTCGCCGGATCTCGTGGGTCTTCCCGACGAGACTCCCGTCCGCCCGCGTACTCCTTGTCTCGGGAGCGGCGTGTGTCGTGCTGTTGTCGCCCGTGCTCTCTGCGCTCGTGGGTGCTGCGGGCGAATCACAATGGAGCCGGCCGACGGTCTTGTGGCAGAGCAGTGCTCCCGGCCTCGACCTCTTTTCCCTCTTCGTCCCTAATCCGCTCCACCCCTGGCTCGGTCGCCTGTTTGCCGAGGGGGCGCGCAGCATGCCGGGCGGCTTCGTCGAGAACGTCGCATCGATTCCGTGGACGCTCATCGCCGTGCTCGTCGCCGCTGCCGCGTGTACGGCTGCGACCCTCCCGCGATACTGGCTGGCGTTCACACTCTTCGCCGGTTGCCTCGCACTCGGACCGTTCATCCGGATCGGCGGCGTGTTGACGTACGTGCCGACGCCGTGGACGCTGCTTCGGTATGTCCCGGTGATCGGCGCCGCCCGCATGCCGCAGCGGATGGTCGCCCTCGTGATGCTCGGGCTTGCCATCCTCCTCGCGTTCGCGCTCCGGGAACTGCGCAGCCGGCTGCGCGAGTCGCCGCGTGCACAGGGCGCCGCAGGGCCCTTCACGGCGCTCGTTGCCGCTGTCCTGGTCTTTGAAATGCTGCCGGCGCCGCGCGTCCTCTACTCGGCGGAGGTCCCCTCGATCAACCGCCTGATTGCCGCCGATCCACGACCGGTGCGCGTCCTCAATCTGCCGTTCGGCCTGCGCGACGGCCTCAGCTCGCACGGCAATGCGAGCGCGGCGGGGCAGTATTTCCAGACCGTGCACGAGAAGCAGATCCTCGGCGGCTATGTGTCGCGCCTGCCCCGGCGAAAGGTTCAGCTCTATCGGCGCTTCCGCGTCACCCGTGTCCTGCTCGACCTCAGCGAGGGCCGGGCCGTGTCGTGGTGGCGGCGGGACGCGGCGATGGAGCAGGCGCACGAACTGGCCGACATGCTCGGGATTGGGTATGTCGTTGTCGACACCGACGCCACGTCAGCCGACCTCATGGAATTTGCCGATGCGGCGTTTCGTCTGACCCGCGTCGCGTCGGACGGTCCGTACGTTCTGTACCGCACACCGCTCGCTCCGCCCCTCGCTGGCGCCGCCTCGTCCCTCAAATAATCGAACTTTGTTGCAAAGCCGTCGACGGCTGTCGCACCTCGGGTGATAATGCCCGCTTCGGAGGTGCAGAATGGCTGACGTGAAGTCGCGCGGGCGGTTCGTGTGGTACGACTTGATGACCACGGATCTGGAGAAGGCGCAGGCCTTCTATACCAAGGTGGTCGGATGGGGGACGCAGGTCGTGGCCGGGGCCGCAGCCGTACACGATGTGGACGGCGGACGGGGCGCCGCTTGGTGGCCTGATGAAGCAGCCGCCGGAGGAGAAGGCGCCACCGCACTGGCTCGCGTACATCTCGACGCCGGACGTCGACGCGACGACAAAGCAGGCGCAGTCGCTCGGTGCGACCGTCCTGGTGAAGCCAACCGCGATCCCCAACGTCGGATACCTTCTCCGTGCTCGCCGATCCCCAGGGAGCTGCGTTCGCGCCCTTCGCGCCGACGGGCGAGACGCCCGAGCCGCAAGGCCCACCGCCGGCGGGCCAGTTCTCGTGGCACGAACTGATGACGACCGATTACAAGGCCGCGTTCGCGTTCTACAACGCGTTGTTCGGCTGGGAGAAGGACGCCGAGCACGATATGGGACCCATGGGCGTCTACCTCCTGTTCGGCCGCAATGGACATCAACTGGGCGGGATGTTCAACACGCCCGCCGGTGTACCCGCGCCGCCGAACTGGCTGCAGTACGTCGCCGTCGACAGTGCCGACCGCGCCGCGGAGCGCGTCACCGCGAATGGCGGCACGATCATGAACGGTCCGATGGACGTCCCCGGCGGCGACCGCATCGCCCAGTGCATGGACCCGCAAGGGGCCGCCTTCGCGGTGCACTCGCGACAGGGGTGATGCTTCTAGTTATCAGCTGTCAGCTTTCAGCATTCAGTTCCACCGAGTTGCTACCAGCGCTCCACCTTGGCCGGCGCCCAAGCACCCGACGCTTCAAAGGTAAGGGCTGAGAGCTGAAAGCCATGGCTGATAGCTGAGAACTGATGCTAGACTGAGCTAGACTGAGACTGAGAACTGATAGCTGATAGCTGATTGCTGAGAACTGATTGCTGAGAACTGATAGCTGAGAACTGATAGCTAACGCCTGACAGCTGACAGCTAATTTACCGCAGCGTGTAGAGGTAAGCAGCAATGTCGCGAGCGTCGGAGTCGGTGACTCCCATCTCCGGCATTGCTGTTCCTTTCTCGACCTGCTGCGGATGCTGGATCCAGCGCACCATGTTCGCCGGCGTGTTCTGCAGGTGTCCTGCGAGGTAGTAGCGGCCCGCGATGCGGTCGAGCGGCGGGCCGACCTCGCCGTCCGCGCGTCTGATTCCCGGAATGGTGTGGCAGGCGGCGCACCCGTACCGGCCGATCGCGGTGACGCCGCGATCGGGATCTCCGCCGGTCAACTCGGCCGCCTCCTTGCGAACCTTCGATGCGCAGGCGCCCGACGACGACGGCGAGCAGTAACGCGGCAACCCAGTGCGCCCTACGCGGCATCGTCTTCTCCATAGAAAACGGCACTCCGTCGCATCGACGGATTCCTCGTCGGCACGCTTCCGAAGCACGACCCGCCGCTCTGACTCGCCGAGCCAGGCGGCAAACAGGCCGAGGCCAAAGACGATGAAGATCACGCCGGACGGTACCCACATCAGGAGGCCGGCAAGCTGCTGATCCTCGAGCGCGTCCAGGTGCCAGGCCGACGCGGCTGCGGTATAGGCCGGGTACCAGACGCCCGGTGCGATGGTCATCAGCGCGCCGAGGATGCTGCTGTGAACGGCGGTGAGGAACACGTAGAGCACGGCAACGCCGTAACCGATGCGACCGTAACGGCCGTGCACCATTCCCCACCAGAAGAGCGCGGCGGTGACGACAAAGCTCACGTGCTCGAGGGCGTGAATGCCGTCGTTGTGGAGCGCCGCCTCGTACAGACGCGGGATGTGCCACGCCCAGATCGCGATTGCATGCAGCAGGAAGACCGCAAGTGGTCCAGTGAGTGCCGCGCCACGCGGCCGCGACAGGCTGTGACTGGGCCCAGCGGCCCCACGCCGCTCTCGTCGTGCGGCGGAACCGCCCACAACAGCGCCAGCAGGGGATGACCAAAGACGAGCAGCGGCGCGGACACCAGCATCAGGATCTCGTGCTGTGTCATGTGCACGGAGAAGAGAATCCCGGAAAGCCACGCGACCGGGGAGATCAGCGCCACCGCGATCGACAGAAGTCCCAGCGCCGAAGGCAGCCGCCTGCCATCGTGCGATCCCGCGGCCCACTCCCGCACGCGCTCCAGATCGCTCTCGCGCCTCGAACGTAAAGAACGGCGAGACAACGCCAGCAGCGCGAGCGTGAACGGCTCCCACGTCCACCGGCGCAGGGCTTCTGTCGCGAGGCTGTGCTCATCGTGTGCGCTCAGTGCGGCGGCACAGCCGATCCACGCAGACGGCGGTCAGTGCGATGGTGCAGCGACTCATCGGGTGGGCGTTCCGGCGTGGGCCTTCCGGATCGTCGGTACACGGCAATCACCGGCCCACACACGACGGGATCACGGCAACCGGGATCTCCATCGCGAGGATGACCACGAACGAACCACAGGCTCAGGATGACGCCGCCGAGCGACATCCATCGCGCGCGGTTCTCACTCGTCTCGCGGGTGATGGGCGGCGTCGGGTGCTCCGCGCTTTCACCAGGTCCGGATCGCCACGCGAGCAGGCCCGCGCCGGCGACGACAGCCGCGCAAAGGAGGTTCAACGCGTGGAGAAACCATGTATGCCGCGATTCGCACGCGACATACGACATCACATAATTCACTTCGAGGACCGTGAACCACACCACGGGGCCGCCGAGAAGGCCGACCCACAGCGCGGCCGTCCGACGCGAGTCATGCCACGCGCGGTGTGATGTAGAGGAGGGCATAGATCGGCAGCCAGGCCAGTACGACGAAGTACCAGTAAAAGGCGTTCTCACTCACGTCAGAAAACCGCTTCTGTTCGATCGGTCCGGTGAACATCACGACCGCGAGCACCAGGGTGTCCAGCAGATCGGTAACGAGATGCGTGGTGTGCAGACCGAGGAGCGTCCAGACGACCGATCCATAGGCGTTCGTGTCCCACCACACGTTGAGCGATCGGAACTCGAACACCCGGACAATGTTGAAGGCGATCGCAAATGCGATGCAGACCACCATCCACAACTGCGTCCGGCGAAGATGGAACTCTTCCGATGCCTTTTTTGCGAGGGCATTTGGCACCAGCGAGGCCAGAAGGATGGCCGTATTCAGCGTGCCGTACAACAGCGCCGGCGAGTGTGCACCGGGAGGCCACTGCGAGTTCCGGCCCTTCAGATACAGGTAGTTGGCGATCATCAGCGCGAACATCGCCCCTTCGATCGCAATCACTCCCAGCGTCGCCCACCAGACCAGCGCGCGATGCCCGAAGCCGAAATCGGGCAGCGGGGCGACGTTGATCACCGGCCGGCTCACAGGACCTGCTCCCGCGGCGTCAGTTCGCCAGCCTCGAGCCGCGCTTCCAGTTCGCGCGGCGAATAGCCCTTGTCCGGCCAGAACCAGAACACCATCGCGACGAAGGACGGGATCGACCCCCACACGACTGCCCACGGGGTGAAGATCGATCCGATGAACAAGCCGGAGACGCAGATCGCCGTGACGAACGGCCAGATTGACGGCTTCGGGTTCTCGTACTTGTGATCGGGCTCGGCGTCGAGCACGCGGGTGACGAGGACCTCGCGCCTGTCGGTCGCGAGACCGACGACGACCGGCTGCTCCGGATCGGGGTGCCACAGCGGTTCACGGCCGGCAACGGTAGGACCCGGGTTGAAGTTGTACGGCGGCGGCGGCGAAGCCGTCGCCCACTCGAGCGTCGGCCGCGCCCCATGGGTTCGGTCCGGCGACGGCGCCACGGCGAAGGCTGATGACGATGTTGATCGCGTAGATCAGCAGCGCCAGCCCCATGATCGCCGCGCCGGCGCTGGCCAGTTGATTCAGTCCGCCCCAGCCCATCTCGGTCGGATAGGTATAGACCCGACGCGGCATGCCGCGCAGGCCGAGGAGGTGCATGGGGAAGAACGTCAGGTTGAATCCGACGAACAGCAGCCAGAAGCCGGCCTTGCCCAGCGTTTCGCTGAGCATGCGGCCGGTGATCTTCGGAAACCAGTAGTGCACGCCGCCAAGCAGCGGAAACACAGACGCCGCCGATCAGCACGTAGTGGAAGTGCGCGACGATGAAGAAGGTGTCGTGGAGCTGGAGGTCGAGCGGCACCGAGGCCTGCATCACGCCCGTCAGCCCGCCGATGATGAACACGAAGAAGAACCCGAGCACGTACAGCAGCGGCGTCTTGAAATCCAGCTTGCCCGGTCCAGATCGTGGCGATCCAGCAGAAGATCTGCGCCGCTGTCGGCACCACGATCATGATGCTCGATGCGGTGAAGAAGCTCTGCCCGAGCTGCGGCAGCCCGGTCGCGAACATGTGGTGGACCCAGACCCCGAAGCCGATGAACCCGGTCGAAATCAGGCCGAGCACGAGCACCAGGTAGCCGAAGACGGGCCGGCCCGTGAACGTCGCCGAGGATCGCAGACACCATCCCCAGCGCCGGCAGGAAGATGATGTAGACCTCGGGGTGGCCGAAGAACCAGAACAGGTGCTGCCAGAGAATCGGATCGCCGCCCTCCGCCTGGTTGAAGAAATGCGTGCCGACCAGGCGGTCGAGGATCAGCGTGGTGCTCGCGACCATGATCGCCGGCATCGAGAACACCACCATGAACGACACCACGAGCATGGCCCAGACGAACAGCGGGATGCGGCTCAGCGACATGCCCGGCGCGCGCATCTTGAAGACCGTGACGATGATCGCGATCGCCATGATCAGCCCGGACACTTCGGTGAACGTGATGAGCTGCGCCCACGTGTCCGCGCGCTTGCCGTAGGAATATTCCGGCCCGGCCAGCGGCGGGTAGCTGAACCAGCCCGCATCCGGTCCGGTATTCAGCAGGAACATCGTGTAGAGGAAGATGCCGCCGAAGAGGAACATCCAGTAGCCGAACGCGACCAGGCGCGGCAGCGCGATCGCGCGCGCCCCCACCATCAGCGGCACGAGGTAGATGCCGAAGGCGAGCATCACCGGAACCGCGAACAGGAACATCATCGTCGTGCCGTGGACGGTGAAGACCTGGTTGTACAGGTCAGGCGACGAGGAAGTTGTTGTCGGGACGCGCGAGTTGGATGCGCATCAACACGGCAAGAATTCCCGCGAGCGCGAAGAAGCCGAACGCGGTGACGATGGAGCGGCGGCCAATCGACTTGTGATCGACGTGCGAGAACCATCCAATCAGCCCGTCCGGATCGCGCCAGGTCTGATCCAGCTCGCGGGCCTCGCGATCGAGGAGCGGCGGATCGAGATGCGGCGAGCTCACTGCAGTGTCTCCAGGTACGCGACCACCGCCTGCAGGTCGTCAGCCGAGAGCCCGGTCGGCGGCATGCGGTTGCCTGGCTTGAGGTGCTGCGGGTCGGCGATCCACCCGGCGAGGTAGCCGCGCGTGTTCGGCGCGGTGCCGGCGCCAATCGTGCCCCGGCTGGCGAAGTGCGTGAGGTCTGGCGCCGTCCGCGCGCCAGCGTTCGTGCCCCGGACCGTGTGGCACATCGCGCACGGCCCCTGTTCGACGACGTCGCGGCCGCGGGACGTCTGGGCGCTGCCAGGATCGGGCGCCGGCCTGCGCTGGGCCGAGAGCCAGGCCTCGAACTGCTCCGACGGCTCCGCGACGACGGTGAAGGCCATGTGCGCGTGCTGGACGCCGCAGTATTCGGCGCACTGGCCGCGAAACACGCCCGGTGCATCGGCGCGGAGCATCAGCGTGTTTTCCCGGCCCGGAATCAGATCGGTCTTCCCGTGCAGGTTGGGCACCCAGAAGCTGTGGATGACGTCGCTGGCCTGAAGGCTGATGACGACGGGCCGGCCGACCGGCAGGTGCAGCTCGTTCGCGGTCGTGACCTGCAGTGAAGGGTCGCTGTTCTGATACTCGATGTTCCACCACCACTGATAGCCGGTGATCCGTACCTGGAGCGGGTTTGACGCCGGCATCGATCCGATTGCCCTGCCCGTGAGTACGCTCGCGAACAGCAAACCAATCAGCGCGATGGTCGAGACTCCCACCGATACGCCGATATTGCGGGTGAGCGTCGACTCCGGCACCGCCACCGACGCGCCGCGGCGGCCCCTGGCGATGGCGATGGCGAGCGCGATCATGACGAGGACGAACACGACGGTGCACACCCAGAACATCAGCCACCAGAGGCCTTCGATCCTTGCCGCCTGCGGTCCCGCCGAATTGAGCACCGACTGGATCGTGATACTCCTTCATCGGTGCCCCGTCTGCTGCGGCAGTTCGCGTTCCTTCCGCGCTTCAGGCTTCGTCGTTGACATGTCGTCGTTGCGGCTCGGGCGCCGCATCCTGCGGCGTCTGCCCGCTGAGCGACTGGACGTAGGAGACGAGCTGCCACACCTGATCGTCAGGGACGCGTCCGCCGAACGCCGGCATCCCGTCCGGCCGCCCCTGGACGATGGTCGAGTAGATTTGATCGGGCGAGGACCCGTAGATCCACTTCGAATCCATGAGCGGTGGACCGATCCCGCCGCCACCCTGGGCGTGGCACCCGTTGCAGTTGTACGCGGCGAAGAGGCGTTTGCCTTCGCCCATGCCGTAGGCATTGCCCTGGTATGGGCTGCGCGTCGGCGACGGCGGCTGTGGCTCGCCCGGGACGAGATCGGTGGTGTGCACCGCGTCGGGTCGCGACGCTGCCGCCGGCAGCTGGTGGTACTCGCGTTTCTCGCGCTCGCATCCCGGCACGAGCAGGAGACCGATCGCCAGGGCGGCGAGAAGTATCCGGCGCGTCATCAGAGTTCTCCTCCAGCCGCTGCGACGCTGTCGACACGGGGGACGTGGTATGCGTCCAGGAGCCTGTCGATGGCGGCCCGGCGGCGCACGATGAAGTCGTCCAGAAGTCTGCGGCGCCGATCGTCGCCCCGTCGCACCGCCATGGCGATGTCGAACGTGAACGGAAGGTCCGGATCGGCGTGTGGGGAAACGGGCGTGAGATCGAGGGGAGTTGCCTGGCGTGCCGCGAAGTACCCGGCGAGCGGGCCCCAGACAATCGCGGCGTCGACGTCGCCGCGCGCGACCGCCTCCACGATCCGTGCGGGTGGGTTCGGCTGCGAATAATCACCCAGCACCGAGTAGCCGACGACGTTGGTGATGATCCCGCGGCTGCTGAGTGCATGCGCCGGTGGGCTGTTGGCGAAATCGTCGCCGATCATCTGAACCCCGACACGCAGCCGGCGCAGGGCGGGATCGTCGAGCGACGCGAGGCGCGAGGTGCCGGCGGCGCGGCGATACGAACACATAGGTGGACCGGTAGTACGGCCGGGTCGTGTCGGTTCGATCGAGGTGACTGGGCACGCCGATCACGAGATCGCAGGCGCCCGGCATTCAGCGTGTTCCGGAGAAATCCGCGATGCTGCGCCCACCACGTATAGGACACGCGGGTGCCGATGTCGCGCGCGATCATCTCCGCGAGCTGGTTCTCGAACCCTTCACCGCGCTCGTTCGAGAACGGCAGGTTATTGGGATCGGCGCACACCCTCAGCGGTGCCGGCACCGGCCGGTAGTGCCACGCGGCGACGCACGCGCACGCCGTAAGGAGAACGCAGCGTCGTGACGCAGGAAGGCGGACTTCATTTCCCTTCCACCGTGAACACGTAGAGCGTGCCGCCACGGTTGGTGTCCATCTTGAGGTCGGCCATCGCCTTGCCCCAGCCAACCGCGACGGTGGGATCGCGCGTATCGAGGTCATTGACCACCACTGCGCCAGGCCAGCCGCCAATGCCGCTGAATACCGCCACGTACTGATGGCCGTCCGGACCGCGATACGTGATCGGCTGGCCGATGACGCCCGATCCGCACTTGAACTGCCACACGACCTGACCCGTGCGCGCGTTGACCGCCTTGAACCACCCCTCCATGGTTCCGTAGAACACCAGGTCGCCAGCCGTCGCGACAGTGCCGCTCCACGCCGGATACTTTTCCGCGATCTTCCAGACCGCTTTGCCGGCGGCGGGATCCCACGCCGTGAGCTCTCCCTCGTTCCCGCCCGGCCCCGCCTTGTAGACCACGTTGGCGCCGACGTACGGAGTGCCGGCGATGTAGCTGACGTCAACTCCTTCGAAGTCCATGCACAGGTTGTTGTGCGGCACGTAGAGCAAGCCCGGTCCGCGGCGAGAAGGAGGAGGGTTGCCAGTCCTTCGCGCCTGGCGCTGACGGGCAGATGTCGCGAACGACGCGGTTCACTCCGGTCTTCTTGTCCTCGACCGGAATGAGCTTTCCGCTTTTCAGATCGACACCCTTGCTCGAGGTGATGTGCGCGAATGGACTCGCGGAGAGCACCTCCCCGGACGTGCGGTCCATGACGTACATGTAGCCGTTGCGATCCGGATGAACGAGCACCTTGCGCTTCGTGCCGTTCATGTCGAGGTCGAGCAGGACGTTCTCGTTGACGCCGTCGTGATCGAACAGGTCGTGCGGGCTCCACTGGTAGAACCAGCGTGCTTCGCCGGTGTCGATGTCACGGGCGAAAATGCCGGCGGTCCACTTGTTCTCGCCGGGCCGTTGATCGGGGTTCCACGGGCCCGGATTGGCGGTGCCGGCGAGCAGCAGATTCGTCTCGGGGTCGAACGACATCCACCCCCACATCGTGCCGCCACCGGTCTTCCAGGCTTCGGCCGGCCACGTCCGGATCCCGAGATCGGTTCCCCGATCCTGCGGATAGAAGGGCTTGAAGTTCGGCCCGATGAGCACGTCCTTGTCGGGTCCGGTCGCGTACGCCTTCCAGGCCAGCTTGCCGGTCGCGCCATCGAGCGCGACGAGCCACCCGCGGACGCCGAACTCTCCGCCGCTGTTGCCGACGATCACCTTCCCGCGCGCGACGAGCGGCGCCATCGTGATCGTCTCGCCCTTGTTGATGTCGCCGAGCCGGGTGACCCATTTCTCCTGACCGGTGGCGGCGTCGAGCGCGATGGTCCGGCCGTCGAGCGTGTTGAAGATGACCGACCCGTTCCAGTACGCGGCGCCACGGTTGACCGTATCGCAGCACGCCACGCCCTTGGCCGCCGACAGCGTCTGCGGGTCGTACTTCCACTTCATCGGCGCACCCGGCTGGCTCAGGTCGAGCGCGTAGACCAGGTTTGGAAACGGCGTCACCACGAACATCGTCGTGCCGATGACGAGCGGCGCGGCTTCGTGGCCGGCGACGACGCCGGTCGAGAACGTCCAGGCGACCTTGAGCCGGCCGGCGTTGCCGGCGTTGATCTCGTCGAGCGCGCTGTACCTGGTGCTCGCGTAGTTCTTCGCCGGCATGACCCACTGCCCGTCGTCTTTCTCGAGCTTCAGCAGATCGGGCTCCGAGAATGCGCCTTTCAGGGGACCGCCGGAGGCGGACGCCGTCGAGGTCGTGTTGCTGGCGGGGTCGTTGTCGCGGTCGCAGGCGGCGCCAAGCGCGGCGAACAGAAGGAAGCCGCCCACGATCGCGTGCCACCTGACCGTTTGAAGTCCCATCATCTACTTACTTTGCAAGCGTCTCACCAGGCTGTCGCCGGAACCTCAGGCATTGCGGCGGCGTGAGCGTTGTCATTGGTTGCCAGGACGCGCCAGCTGCTTGCACCGAGAGACAGCGAAGAGATCGAGGCCGGAGCGATGTCGAACCGGTCGAAAAGGTCGAGTGACGTCCCGGCGCAATGAAGAACCGCGGTTCGGATCACGTCCATGTGGCTGACGAGCACGATCACCTCGCGAGGATGCTGTCGAGCGGAGCTCCTCCAGGATGCAGACGACTCGCCGTTGCACGTCGAGCGCTGTTTCACCGCCAGGGACCGCCGCCGTCGAACGATGCATGTTGAACCTGCGCCAGGCGTCGAGACCGTTCAGCTCATCGAACGTGCTGCCGGTCCATTCGCCGAAATCGAATTCGTTCACACCGTCGAGGCAGCTCACCGTCAGGCCATGCGCCGAGGCGATGGGTCGTGCCGTCTCGACCGCCCGCTCCAGTGGGCTGGAGTACACGGCGGCGACTGGATACCCCGCGAGCCGAGCCGCCAGCGCGGCGGCCTGGGCGTGTCCGCTGGCGCTCAGGGAAATTCCGGGCAGGCGACCGACCAGCCGGTGACCGATCGCCTCAGTGTGGCCGTGTCGGATGAGGAGCGCGACCGTTCCGTCGTGAACGGCAGACCTCATACGCGTTCGACCCCACACGCTGAACAACGAGCCGCCGAGCCGCGTGCGGATTTCATACGCGAGCCGTCTCGCGCGCGCCTCCCGCGAGCTGCTTGGTGCTGAGGTAACGGCACCACGCGACCAGTTCCGTATCGGCGAGCGAATAGATGACCGCGCTCGCGTCCCTTCGGCGGTGCACGAGCCCGGCATGAAAGAGCACCTGCAGGTGCTTCGACGCCGTCGACTGCTGCATCGACAGCGAGGCGGCGAGTTGCCCCACCGCCTGTTCACCGCGCGACAGCGCCTCGATGATGCGAACGCGCACCGGCTCTCCCAATGCGCGCGCCCGGCTGGCAATGAGGCTGACATGTTCCTCGGAAAGACGCTTCATAACGGCATTCGACGTGTGCGCTTATCGGAATACAGCGGCATGGGGATGTGCGCATGTGCTCCGATTGGAACCCGCTTTGCTACTTACCTGTCCGCCGACGACACCCCGCGAGTAAGCAAGGCGGACACCACGCCGGCACGAGAAAGGACGACCGATCCCATGCGGATTCTGATCACGGGTGGCGCGGGATTCATCGGATCGCATCTGGCCGATGATCTGCTCCATCACGGACACGAGGTCCGGGCGCTCGACAACCTCGCGCCTCAGGTACATGGTTCCGACGCGGTGCGCCCTGCCGTACCTCGACGCCCAGGTTGAGCTCGTACGTGGTGACGTGCGCGACGCCGCGGTGGTGCGCCGCGCACTCGACGGTGTCGATGCGGTGTTCCATCTGGCCGCGGCCGTCGGCGTCGGCCAGAGCATGTACGAGATCGAGCAGTACACGTCGACGAACAACCTCGGTACCGCGGTTCTGCTGCAGGCCTTGATCGAGCGCCCGGTGGAACGCCTGGTCGTGGCGTCGAGCATGAGCCTGTACGGCGAAGGGTTGTACCGCTCGGCCGACGGTGTGCTGAAGGCAGGCGCGGAGCGCGCCCTCGACCAGTTGCGCACGGCCGACTGGGAACTGCACGACGAGAGCGGCGCGGCGCTCGTGCCGGTGCCAACGCCGGAGACGAAACCGCCCTCGCTGTCGTCCGTGTATGCGCTCTCCAAGTTCGATCAGGAGCGTCTGTGCCTGATGATCGGCCGCGCCTACAACATCCCGACGGTGGCGCTTCGATTCTTCAATGTCTTCGGCACGCGCCAGGCGCTCTCGAATCCGTATACCGGCGTGCTGGCAATCTTCGCCGCGAGGTTGTTGAACAACAATCCGCCGCTCATCTTCGAGGACGGACTGCAGCGCCGCGATTTCGTCAGTGTCTACGACGTCGTGCAGGCATGCCGCCTCGCGCTCGATGTCCCGGCGGCGGCCGGGTGTGCGTTCAACGTCGGCAGCGGCCAGTCGTACACCGTCCGCGAGGTCGCCGCGATGATGGCCGCGATCCTCGGCAAGGACATCGAGCCGGATGTGTGCGGCAAGTACCGGGTCGGCGATATCCGCCATTGCTTCGCCGACATCACGCTCGCGACCACGATGCTCGGATACCAGCCGCAGACGATGCTCGAGGAGGGGCTGGTGGAACTGGCGGAATGGCTGCAGGACCAGGCGGCCGAGGACCGCGTCGCTGCTGCCAGCGGCGAACTGGCCGCGAGGGGGCTGACGGTATGACCGGCGAGAGGGTCCTCATCACCGGAGGCGCGGGGTTCGTGGCCACCAACGTGGCCGACCGCCTGCTGCGGGACGGCGCCCGGGTACGGGTGTTCGACAACCTGTCGCGTGCCGGTGTCGAGCACAACGTGCGGTGGCTGCGTGAGCAGCACGGCGACCGGGTCGAACTGCAGGTCGGCGACGTCCGCGACGCCGCCGCCGTCGCCGCGGCGGTCGTCGGGGTCGACGACGGTGTTCCACTTCGCCGCGCAGGTGGCCGTCACGACCAGCCTGACGGATCCGTTCCTCGATTTCGACGTGAATGCCCGCGGCACGCTGAACCTGCTCGAAGCGATTCGCGCGCTGGACGATCGGCCGAGCCTGCTCTTCACGTCCACGAACAAGGTCTACGGCCACCTCGATGACGTCTCGTTGTGCCAGCGCGGCCTGCGCTACGTGCCGGAGGCCGAGTCGGTCGCCCGCCGCGGAATCTCGGAGTCGCGCCCGCTCGACTTCCACAGCCCGTATGGCTGCTCGAAGGGCGCAGCCGAGCAGTACGTGCTCGACTACGCGCGCACGTTCGATCTGCCCGCGGTCGTCTTTCGGATGAGCTGCATCTACGGTCCGCACCAGTTCGGGACGGAAGACCAGGGCTGGGTCGCCCATTTCCTCATCCAGGCGCTGCAAGCGCAAGCCGCTCACGCTCTACGGTGACGGGCTGCAGGTGCGCGACATCCTGTTCGTCGAGGATCTCGTCGAGGCGATGCTCCTGGCCCATCGCCACGTGTCACCGAACCGCCGGTGAAGCCTTCAACATCGGTGGCGGCCCGGCGCGAACCGTGTCGCTGCTCGAGCTGCTCGAACCTGATCGGCGAGATGACCGGCGAGCGCCCCGCGGTCACCATCGAGCCATGGCGCCCGGCGGATCAGCGCTACTACGTCTCCGACACGGCGAAGTTCGAACAGGTCGACCGGCTGGCGTCCGAAGCACGTCGGTCAGGAAGGGCGTCGGCCTGCTGCTCGCATGGTTGATGCAGCAGGAGACGGCCGGCGCGCGCGAAGTCGTCGGCGGCCAGGTGGCATCGTGAAGTTCGCGCTCGTCAATCCGCGATGGACGTTCGACGGCAGCATCTATTTCGGCTGCCGCGAGCCGCACCTGCCGCTCGAATACGGCTACGCCCGGGCGCTGCTCGAGCGGGCGGGGCACGACGTCCTGCTCGTCGACGCGCATCTCCACGATCTGCCGCGCGCGGGACGTGGCCGAGCGGGTGGCGGCATTCGCACCAGACCGGATCGTCGTCACCACGGCACCCAGTTATCTGTTCTGGCGGTGCGCTCCGCCGGAGCTCCGGGTTCCCCAGGAGACGCTGCTCGCACTCGAACACATCCCCGCCATCCGCATCGTCGTCGGACCGCACGCGTCGACGACGCCGGGCGCGACGCTGCGAAAGCTCGGTGCGGACGTCGCGGTCCTCGGGGAGTGCGAGGACGTGCTGCCACTCCTCGCGGCGGCGCCGGAGTCATGGCCGGGGATTTCGTCGATCGCGTGCCATGCCAACGGATCGCTGCGCATCCAGGGCGGACCGAACCAGACCGACATGGCGACGCTGCCGGCGCTCAAGTGGGCGGCCGAGGATGTGGTCCGGCATCGGCACCATCACCATCGGTTCGATCGGAAGCCGTCCGGCCCAGGCGCCGAGATGGAAGTGTCGCGCGGCTGTCCGTATCACTGCACGTTCTGTGCAAAGGACAATTTTCGCGACGACTACCGGAAGCGGCCGTTGCCGGTGATCCTGGAGGAAATCGATCACCTGGTTGCAACCGGCGTCGAGTACGTCTATTTCATCGACGAGATCTTCCTGCCCGACAAGGCGCTCCTCGAGGCGCTCGTCACCCGTCCCGTGGAGTTCGGGGTGCAGACCCGCATCGATCTCTGGAGTACCGCGATGCTCGATCTGCTCGGGCGCGCGGGCTGTGTGTCGATCGAAGCCGGCGTCGAGAGCATCACCGTTGAGGGCCGCAACCTCCTCGACAAGGGGAGCCGCCTGACCACCGAGCAGATCGCCGATCGCCTCATCCACGCGAGGGGCACCGTTCCGTTCGTGCAGGCAAACCTGCTCGAGTCCGGTTCGGACGATCCGGCGGAAGTGGAGCGCTGGCGCCAGCATCTCCAGCAGTTCGGCGTCTGGGCGAACAAGCCAGTGCCGATGTTTCCTTACCCGGGTTCCCCGGGCTATACGAAGCGGTGGGGTGCGCCGGACGAGCTCGCCTGGGAACGCGCGATGGATCACTACCTCGCGCAGTTCGACGAGTTCAGCGATATCCAGGACGCGAGGCCGCAGCCGCTCGCCCGTCTCGAGCTCGCCAGCCCGACGTCAGGGTTCGGCCACGGGTCGGGTGCCGCAGTACGGAAGTGACATGACCGGACCTGAGCGTGCCGGGACGGCAGATGCGCCGGCGGTCCGACGAGTGCTGATGACAGCGGACGCCGTCGGCGGCGTCTGGCGCTACGTCATCGACCTTGCCTCCGCGCTCCAGGATCGCGGCATCGAGTCACTGATCGCCGTCATGGGGCCAGCCGCTCACCGGCGATCAGCGCCAGGACGCGACCCGGCGGCGGCTCGACGTGGTCGAGAAGCCCGGCCGCCTCGAGTGGATGGAGGATCCATGGCGCGACGTCGACGCCGCCGGGGAGTGGCTCCTCGGTCTCGCGCGCGCCTTCTCGCCGGATATCGTCCACCTGAATGGTTACTGCCATGCCGCGCTGCCCTGGTCGAGCCCGGTCGTCGTGGTCGCGCATTCGTGCGTGCGGTCGTGGTGGCGTGCTGTGCACGGCACCGCCGCACCGGCGTCGTGGGACCGGTACTCGGCAGCGGTTGCGCGTGGTCTGAATGCCGCGTCTGTCGTGGTCGCACCGACCGGGGCCATGCTCGATGCGCTCGGTTACGAGTACGGCCCGCTCGGCGAGGCGCGCGTCATCCCGAACGGGATTGGAGGTCGGGGTGCGCGTTCCGACCTCCCGGCAAAAACTGACCTGATCTTCGCCGCCGGACGGTTGTGGGACGAGGCCAAGAACATCCGAGCGTTGTGTGAGGTGGCGCCCTCGCTTCGCTGGCCGGTGTACGTCGCCGGAGAGAAGGCATCGCCCTCGGACTCGACGGAGGAGCCGGTCGAATGGGTGCAGTGGCTCGGACGTCTGCCCGCGGACGTCATTGCGCTCTGGTACGAACGCGCCGCGATCTACGCGCTGCCGGCGCGGTACGAACCGTTCGGATTATCGGTGCTCGAGGCGGCGTCCCAGGGCTGCGCGCTGGTGCTCGGCGACATTCCCAGCCTGCGCGAGAACTGGGACGAGGCGGCGCTCTTTGTCGCTCCCGACGATCGCCAGGAACTGGTCGCCGCGATTGCGTGGCTGATCGCGAGACCCGGCTCGTCGGCTGGCGTTCGGGGCACGCGCGATGAGCCGCGCTGCCCAGTTCACGGTCCCGCGCATGACAGAGGCCTATGCCGAGGTCTATGCCTCCGCGCACCGAGCGCGCAGTGGCGGACACACGGACACTCGTCGCAGCCGCAGCCTGGTGACCACCTCATGAAACCCCGGATTGCATTTTTCGGATCGAGCCTGGTGTCGGCCTACTGGAACGGCGCCGCGACCTACTACCGCGGCATCATCCGCGCGCTGCATGCGCGCGGATACGACGTCACCTTCTACGAGCCCGACGCATACGAGCGCCAGGCGCATCGCGACATCGAGGATCCGCGAGTGGGCATCCGTCGTCGTGTATCCGGGGGAGGGCGAAGACGGCGTCGCGCGAGCCCTCGACAGCGCGCGCAACGCCGACATCATCGTGAAGACGAGCGGGGTCGGGGTGTTCGATGCGTGGCTGGAAGCCGCCGTCCCGGCGGCAAAGGCGTCGCACGCGCTGGCGATTTTCTGGGACGTCGACGCGCCGGCGACGCTGGACCGCCTCGCGCACGATCCGTCCGATCCGTTCCACGCGCTCGTCCCGCGCTACGATCTCGTCCTCACTTACGGCGGCGGCGAACCGGTGGTCGAGGCCTATACCGCCGTCGGTGCCCGGCGCTGTGTTCCGATCTATAACGCGCTCGATCCGGCGACGCATTTCCCGGTACCGCCCGATTCGCGCTTCGCAGCAGACCTCGGCTTCCTCGGCAACCGCCTCCCGGATCGCGAACGGCGGGTCGAGGAGTTCTTCCTTGCCGCGGCGGCGGCGCGGCCGCAGGAGCAGTTTCTTCTTGGCGGCAACGGCTGGGACGACAAACCGATGACGCCGAACGTGCGGCGCGTCGGTCATCTCTATACCCGCGATCACAACGCGTTCAACTGCACGCCGCGAGCGGTCTTGAACATCAGCCGCGACAGCATGGCGCGCTACGGATTCTCACCTGCGACCCGGGTGTTCGAGGCCGCAGGCGCGGGCGCCTGCCTGATCACGGACGCGTGGGTCGGCATTGAGTTGTTCCTCGAGCCGGGGACCGAGGTGCTGGTTGCGGAAAGCGGTGACGGAGTCGCGGCGCATGTCGCCGCACTCGACGCAGGCGACGGCGCGGCGCATCGGCGACGCGGCGCAGACGGCGAGTCGTCGCCGAGCATACGTATGCCCAGCGCGTGCGTCAGCTCGAGGCCGTTCTGGCGGACGGTGTGAGCGTCTGAATGCATCATCCGCTCACCCGTCCCCTCGTGCTGGTCGTCGAGGACGATCTCTCGACGAGAAAGCTGTATGCCGGCGTGCTGATGGAGCAGGGCTTCGACGTGATCGAGGCGCACAACGGCTTGCAGGCGAGTGAGAAGGCGCGCGAACTGCTGCCGGTCGTGATTGTCACCGACCTCGGACTCCCGGGGATCGACGGCTTCGAGTTGTGCCGCAGGCTGCAACAGGACAGCCGGACGCGGCACATTCCGGTTGTCGCGATCACCGGACGCTACGTGTCGGCGGCGGACCTCGCCCGTGCCACCCGGGACGGGTGCCGCTCGGTCCTGGTCAAACCGGTCGACGCCGATCGGCTCGTCGCTGAAGTCAGGGGCCTGATTCCGCAGGGCACGAGGGTGCAGCTGGGGATGGAATGAAGATCGTTATCTTCGGGTTGACGATCAGTTCCTCGTGGGGCAACGGGCACGCGACGCTCTGGCGTGCGCTCTGCCGCGGACTCCACGCGAGGGGCCACGAGGTGGTGTTCTACGAACGGGATGTTCCGTACTACGCGCGCCATCGCGATCAGCGCGAACCGCACGGATGCGCGCTGCGCCTGTATTCGGAGTGGGACGAGGTGCTGGCCGAGGCGCGGCGCAGCCTGCGCGATGCCGACGTCGGAATGGTGACGTCCTATTGTCCCGACGCGCGTGCGGCAGCCGCGGTCGTGCTGGACTCCACGGCAGCGACGAAGATGTTTTACGACCTCGATACACCGGTGACGCTCGCCAGGCTTCGCGACGGGCAGGCGGTGGACTACCTGCCGGTCGACGGGCTGGGCGCCTTCGATCTCGTCCTGAGCTACACCGGCGGCGAGGCACTCGACCAGCTGCGCTCGGCGCTCGGCGCTCGAGAGGTCGCGCCCCTCTACGGAAGCGTCGACCCAGACGTCCATCGGCCGGTCGAGCCCGATCCGCGACTCGCCTGTGACCTGTCGTACCTCGGCACCTACTCGGCCGATCGACAGGACGCGCTCGATCGCCTCTTCATCGAGCCGGCCTCTCTCCGCCCGTCGCGGCGGTTTACGCTCGCGGGTTCCATGTACCCGTCGAACTTCAGGTGGACGCCGAACATGTTCTACCTGTCGCATCTTCCGCCGGGCGATCATCCAGCGTTCTACTGTTCGTCGTCGCTGACGCTCAACATCACCCGCGGGCCGATGGCCCGGATGGGATTCTGCCCGTCCGGACGGCTCTTCGAAGCCGCGGCGTGCGGCGCCGCCATGCTCAGCGACTGGTGGGAAGGGCTGGACGCGTTCTTCACGCCGGGTGAGGAGATTCTGATCGCCGGCGATACGCCGGATGCCGTCGCGGCCCTCGACCTGTCGGATGCCGAGCGGCGGGCGGTCGGACGCCGGGCACGCGAGCGCGCCCTCGACTGCCACACCGCGGCGATTCGCGCGGGTGAGCTCGAGCAGCTGATTGCACAGCGTTCCAGCAGTCTTTCCATGGAGTGACTATGTGGGGCATCGTTCCGGCGGCAGGGCAGGGAAGTCGAATGCAGCCGCTCGCGTTCTCCAAGGAGCTCCTGCCGGTCGGGAGCCGTCGTGACGGCAATCGTGAGCGGCCGCGGGCGGTCAGCGAATATCTCGTGGAGCGGCTCGTCCTCGGAGGAGCCGACAAGATCTGCTTCGTGATCTCTCCGGGCAAGTCGGACATCCTGGAGTACTACGGCGGCGGCGTCTTTTCCGCGAGCGTGTTCTACAGCGTGCAACCTCAGGCCTCAGGGCTTTGCGACGCGGTCTTCCGCGCGCTCCCGCTCATCCACGACGACGAGCAGGTGATGGTCGGATTGCCCGACACGATCTGGTTCCCGGAAGGCGCGCTGCGGGCGCTGCCCGACGATCAGCTGTCGTTCCTGTTGTTCCCGGTGTCACGTCCCGAGCTCTTCGATGCCGTCGTGCTCGACCACGATCGCGTCCTCGAGATCCAGGTCAAGAGCGCTGACGCGCGTTCGAAATGGATCTGGGGCGCCTTCAAGATGCCCGGCCGAACGCTGCGGGAACTGCACGGGCTGTGGCTTGCTCGCGGGCAGCGCGACGAATACGTCGGCACGCTCGTCAACGCGTGGATGGCGGAGGGTGGTCGGGCACATGGCGTCTGTGCCGGCGAAAATTATGTCGACGTCGGCACGGTGCAGGGCTATCGCGAGGCGATCGCGCTGCTCAGCGCCGGCGACACGGCGCCGGTGGGAGAAAGCGCAGCCGCCAATATGGACGGGATGCGTCGCTGACCGGTGAAGCTGATCGCATGGGCGCTCGGGCACATCAAGCCGTATCAGCAGCGAGTGCTGCTGCTTGCGATCCTGGCGTGCATGGAGGTGGCGCTTCGCGTCCTGCTGCCATGGCCGATGAAGGCGGTCATCGATGTCGCGCTCGGATCGCAGACCCCTCCCGGCTGGCTCGTCGGGCTGCCGGGGGTTCGTGCCACCAGCCGCGAGTCGCTGCTCGTCGCGATCGTCGTCCTCGGATTGTTGGTCCAGGTTGCACACCAGACTGTGTTGATGCTGCACACGCGCCTGTATAGCGAGACCGGACATCGGATCACGCGGGATCTGCGGCAACGCCTGTTCACCCACCTCCAGGCGCTCAATCTGCGCCACCACGCCCGGACACCTGTGGGCGAGTCCGTGTACCACCTGGAGGCAGATGCCGGCTGTCTCGAACAGCTGCTGCTTCGAGGCGTCCTGCCCTTTTCGTTTTCAGCGCTGACGCTGGTGGTGATGTTCGGGATCCTGCTCGAAATCAATGCGTCGCTCGCACTCGTGTCGTTGTCGGTGGTTCCGTTCATGTTCGTCTGGATCCGGTGGTCGGCGCGCCGCATCCGGCCTGGCGCGGAACGGACGCGGGTGCTCGAATCACGGATGACCGCCCGCCTGCACGAGAGCTTTGCCGCGATCCGGCTGGTCAAGAGCTTCGCGCGGGAGCCATACGAAGGGCAGCGCTTCTCGGGGGCTGCGAACGAGGCGATGCGGGCGCGGGTCGGCCTCAGCACGCGGGAGGCGATCTTTTCCTCCGTCGTCGGCACGATGACGGTCGTCGGCACCTCCGCGGTGGTGTTTGTCGGCGGATTGCTGGTCCTGCGCGGGCAGGTCAGTATCGGGACGGTCCTGGTCGCGCTCGCGTACCTGGGATTCGTCTATGGGCCGCTCTCGGGCCTGGCGAACACCATCGGATCGATTCAGCAGGCGCTCGTCGGGGTCCGGCGCGTCCGCGACACGCTGGGCCAGGCGCGCGAAGCGATCGACGACGGCGGCGGCATCGAACCGGGGCGGCTGAAAGGCCGAGTCGAATTCGAGCACGTGTCGTTCAGCTACGACACGCCGCGGGTGCTGGACGACATCACGTTTCGTCGCCGAGCCCGGCGAGTTCGTCGCACTCGTCGGGCCGTCGGGATCCGGAAAGACGACGCTCGTCAGCCTGATCCCCAGGTTCTACGAACCTTCAGCACGGGCGAGTCCTGATCGACGGCGTGGACGCATCGCGATACCGCCTCGGTCCGTTGCGGCGGCAGGTCGCGCTGGTGCTGCAGGAAGCGGTCATGCTGTCGGGCACCATCCGCGACAACCTTCGGTATGGCCGCCTCGAGGCCAGCGATGTCGCGATCGAAGCAGCGGCACGAGCGGCCAATGCACACGACTTCATCAAGCGCCTGGAGCGCGGCTACGACACCGAGCTCGGCGAAGCCGGCGCGGGGCTGTCCGGCGGCCAGAAGCAGCGTTTGAGCATGGCCCGGGCGTTTCTCAAGGATGCGCCCATCCTGATCCTCGACGAGCCCACTGCCGCACTCGACACGGTCGCTGAGCGGCTGGTGCTCGCCGCCCTGGCGAGGCTGCGCGTCGGCCGCACGACGTTCGTCATCGCGCATCGCCTCTCGACCGTGCGCCAGGCCGATCGAATCCTCGTCCTCGATCGCGGACGCATCGTCGCGGAAGGAACCCATGAGTCGCTGCTGCGCGCGAGTGAGCTCTATCGCGCACTCGCGACACAACTCACCGGCACGGCGGGGGAGGAGTAGCCGGATGCGTGTCGTCCTCTTCTGTCATTCGCTCATTTCCGACTGGAACCACGGCAACGCACATTTTCTGCGGGGCATCGCCACGGAACTGCTGTCGCGCGGCAACGAGGTACGGGTGTATGAGCCGATCGACTCCTGGAGCGTCAACGAACCTCCTCGCGGATGCCGGTCCTGGCGCGATCGAGGAGTTCCACCGCGCGTATCCGGCCTTGTCCTCGGAGCGCATCGATCCTGATGCGCTCGATCTCGACGAAGCCCTGGACGGCGCCTCGCTCGTGCTGGTTCACGAGTGGAATGGACATCCGCTGGTCGAACGCATCGGCCGACACCGGGCCAGCGGCGGAAACTACGTGCTGCTGTTCCACGACACGCATCATCGGTCGGTGACGGACGCGGGCGCGATGCAGGCGTACGATCTCCAGCACTACGACGGCGTGCTTGCGTTCGGCGAGGTGATCCGGGAACGCTACCTGGCGCGAGGCTGGTCGCGGCGCGCGTGGACGTGGCACGAAGCCGCGGACGTGACGCGCTTTCACCCGCTCGCGGACGCTGTCGCCTGCGAAGGGGATCTTGTCTGGATCGGGAACTGGGGCGACGGTGAGCGGTCCGACGAAATCCGTCAGTACCTCATCGCACCGGTGCGCGCGCTGGGTCTGCGCGCGCGTATCCACGGCGTGCGCTACCCGGTCGAGGCCATCCGTGAGCTCGCCGATGCCGGCATCGACTACGCCGGGTGGCTGCCCAATTACCGCGTGCCCGACGTGTTCGCCCGATTCACGGCAACGGTGCACGTGCCACGCCAGCCCGTACGTGCAGTCGTTGCCCGGAATTCCCACCATTCGCATGTTCGAGGCGCTCGCCTGCGGGATCCCGCTCGCCTCGTGCTGGTGGGACGACTGTGAGCACCTGTTCCGCCCCGGCGCCGACTACCTGGTCGCGCGGACACCAGCCGAAATGATCACGGCGCTCGAGAACATCGCCGCCGACCAGGAACTTGCGCGCGAGCTGGCGCGGAGCGGGCTGGAGACTATTCACGCACGGCACACCTGCGCCCACCGCGTCGACGAACTGGTCGAAATCGTCAGCGGCATTCGGGGCACGGCCGTTGAGAAGGCATTGAGCGTATGAAGATTGTGATACTCGGGCTGTCGATCACGTCGTCGTGGGGCAACGGACATGCGACGACGTACCGGGCGCTCGTACGGGCGCTGGCCGCACGCGGCCACGACATCCTGTTCCTCGAACGCGATGCACCGTGGTACGCGGGCAACCGCGATCTGCCGGAGCCGCCATACTGCCGAACCGCGTTATACGACGAGCTGTCCGACTGTGGAAGTGCGTCACGGCGACGAGATCTCGGCGGCGGACCTGGTGATCGTCGGATCCTATGTCCCGGACGGTATTGCTGTCGGCCGCATGGTCCACCGCGCTGGCCCGCGGCCTGACTGCCTTCTACGACATCGATACGCCGGTGACGCTGGCACGACTTGAGACCGGCGGCACGGATTACCTCCTGCCATCGCAGATCGCCCGGTACGATCTATATCTGTCGTTCACGGGTGGCCCGACGCTGGAGCGACTCCAGGAGACCTACGCGGCGCGGATGGCGCGGCCGCTGTATTGCTCTGTCGATCCCGACCTGTACTCCCCGGAAGAGACACCTGACGGGCGCCGCTTCGACATGGGTTACCTCGGCACGTACAGCGCCGATCGCCAGCCCGTCCTCGACCGCCTGATGCTGAGCGTGGCCGACCGGTGGCCCGACGGCCGCTTCATCGTCGTCGGGCCGCAGTATCCGGAGTCGATCGCGTGGGCGGCCAACGTGCAGCGCGTCATCCACCTGGCGCCCGCCGAGCACCGGTCCGTTCTACAACCAGCTTCGCTATACGTTGAACGTGACCCGCAAGGACATGGTGCAGGCCGGGTATTCGCCGAGCGTGCGGCTGTTCGAGGCGGCCGCGTGCGGCACGCCGATCGTGAGCGACACCTGGCCGGGGCTCGAGCGCTTCTTCGAACCCGGGTCGGAAATCCTCCTGTCCGGGAGCGCCGACGAGACCCTTTCGTACCTGCACCACATCAGCGACCGCGAACGCGACAGCATCGGCCAGCGGGCGCGGGCGCGGGTGCTCGGTGCCCACACGGCGGCGCACCGGGCGATCGAGCTGGAATCGTACATGCGCGAAGCCGGGTACGACGGTGGAACCGTCAATCCCTTCGTCGAAGCCTTCAGCCCTGGAGACCCTGCAATGAGTGCGGCCCTGTCACCCGAACGAATCCAGCAGCGCGTGTCGGAACTGGGACCGTGGTTCCACAACCTGAATCTCGGCGGCGTGCAGACCGCGCCCGAACATTTTCTCGGTGACTATCCCGCGGTGAAGTGGCAGCGCTTCGCCGGGTCGATTCCGCCGGACCTGACCGGACGGTCGGTGCTCGACATCGGCTGTAACGCCGGCTTCTATGCCATCGAAATGAAGCGGCGCGGCGCCGCGCGCGTGCTTGGCCTCGACACGGATGAGCGCTACCTGGCGCAGGCGAGGTTCGCGGCGGAGGTCGAGGCCGCGGACATCGAGTTCCGGCAGATGTCCGTCTACGAACTCCCGAAGCTTGGCGAGCGATTCGACCTGGTGCTCTTCATGGGTGTGCTCTACCACCTCCGTCATCCCCTGCTCGCGCTCGACATCCTCCACGAGCACGTCGTCGGCGACATGCTCGTGTTCCAGTCGATGCTGCGCGGCAGTGCCGATACCGGAGCCGTCGACCCGGACTACGTGTTCTGGCAGACCGATCATTTCGAGGAGCCGTCGTATCCGCGGATGTACTTCGTCGAACACAAGTACTCCGGTGACCCGACCAACTGGTGGATCCCGAATCGCGCGTGTGCCGAGGCGATGCTGCGCAGCGCCGGATTCGAGATCGTCGCGCACCCCGAAGCCGAAGTATTCGTGTGTCGCCGGGGTTCCGGCGACACGGCGCGAAGAATGCGGGAAGAGGAGCTGGCGGCGTGGTTGAAGCGGTGATGCTCTGGAACGAGCCGAACAACATCTCGCACTGGGACTTTGAGATCGATCCCGGGTGGAAGACGTTCGGCGAGATGGTCAAGCAGGCGTCGGCCGCGATTGCCGCCGAGCGCCCGGACCTTCCCCGTGTGCTTGGAGGGATGTCACCGATCGACCCGAACTTCGTCAGGACACTGGAGGCCCTGGGCGTCCTGGACGCCGTCGACGTCATTGCGCTGCACGGGTTCCCGCTCGACTGGAATCACTGGCAGATCGACGAATGGCCAGAAAAGCTTGCCGAGATCCGGAGTGTCACGCAGTTGCCGCTGTGGGTGTCCGAGGTGGGCGTCTCGACGTTTGGCGCGGAGGAGGTCCAGGAATTCGGTCTGCAGCGGACCGCCGAACTGCTCCAGGGGCGGGTCGACCGCGTGCACTGGTACAGCTTGTATGACCTGCCGCGCGCGTGGCCGGCGACGACCCGTCACCGGGAAGCCGAAGGGTCTTCGTATTACCGCCACTTCTATATGGGCCTGCTGCGCGAGGATGGCTCCCCGAAAAAGGCGCTTCGCCATTTTTCCGCGCTGACGCCGGCGCTCGGGATCTGCCAGTGGTTCCACTTCGAGGATCATCGCCTTGATTCCGCGGTGCAGTGGTTGAAGGATCTCGGCGTGCGCCATCTCCGCACCGGATTGAGCTGGGCGGACAGCCTCCGTCCCGACGCGCAGCGGTGGTTCGACCGGCAGATGCGGGCGCTCGAGCCATTCGATGTCACTGTCACGTTCTGTTACACACCGGAGTCCGAAGGCATCCGACCGCACCATACCAGCCCCCCCCGGGAGCCGCGTGCGTTTGCCGATTTCTGCGCCGCACAGGTCCGCCGGTACATGTCATAGTGGAGGCAGTCGCGAGGAGGTCCTCACAGGATGAACGCGAACCGCATCCAGCTGGCGCCGGCGTTCAAGCGACTGGCGACGCTGCAGAGACGGGTCGAAACACAACACGACACGACCGTGCAGCAGGCGGTCGACGAACTGCTGCGATCGCTGCACGAACTGCGCGGCGGTCAGGATCAGCTGCTGGCCCAGCGCGAGGACATCGAGGTCGTCCGCGCCGAGCTGCGGGCTGAACGCGAGAAATACACGCAGCTCTTCGACGGTGCGCCGGATCCTTATCTCGTGACCGACGCCGACCTGAGGATTCTCAGCGCCAACCGTGCCGGCGCGGACCTGTTCAACATCAGCCAGCGGTTCCTGTCGGGCAAGGCCCTCAGCGTGTTCCTGTCGAAGGATCGCGGGCGTTTCATCGCCGAGGCGGCTCGCCTCGCGAGTGCCGGCGAGAGCGCCGACTGGGCTTTCGGAATCCGTCCGCGGGAACGTGCGCCTCTGCAGGTCAAGGCGCGGGTCGTGGTCCACGCAACGGAAGAAGGCGTCGAACTGCACTGGATCCTGCGACCGGCCTGATGACGCGGTGCTGTATCAAATCCAACCTCGTCATTGTCGCTGGCCCGCTTACCCGCTGAATCGGCAGCCTTGCGCCGGTGGCATACCCCTTGCGATTTTTGCGCGCATGGCTAAAACCAAGCGCAATGTTGAGGAGCAGCCGCGCGTTCAGGCGGAGAACACGGCGCCCGAGCTGGATCGGGATCGTGTCGCCGAGCGCGCTTACGAGTTATATCTTTCACGCGGCGGGACCGACGGTCTTGATCAGAATGACTGGTTCATCGCCGAGCAGGAGTTGATCAGCAACAAGAAGTCAGACAAGTAAGCCTGAATGGCACGGCGCGGATGTGCGCGGATCGGGTGTTCGGGCTGGGAATACAAGCACTGGCGGGGAGACTTCTATCCGACGGAGCTTCCGCGCACCCGCTGGTTCGAGCACTACGCGGCGACGTTCGACACGGTCGAGATCAACAATACCTTCTACCGATTGCCGGAGGAGCGCACGTTCGCGGCGTGGGCAGCGCGGGCGCCGGCGCGGTTCCTCTTTGCGGTCAAGGCAAGCCGGTTCCTGACGCACATGAAGAAGCTGAAGGAACCGGAAGAGCCGCTCGACCGGCTGTTCACGCGGATGCGTCCCCTGGTGCGGCATCTGGGGCCCGTTCTCTACCAGCTGCCGCCCGGGTGGAAGTGCGACGCGGCGCGGCTGGAGCACTTCCTGCAAGCTCTGCCCAAAGGTGTCCGGCACGTCCTCGAGTTCCGCGATCCAAGCTGGTACGCGCGACGGGATCATGGCGCTCCTGGAGCAGTTCGGGGTTGCCCTGTGCCTGCATGACATGCGCGGCTCAGCCAGCGAACGCGCGCGTGTCGGCCCGTTTGTCTACGTGCGCTTCCACGGCGCCGCCGGGAACTATGGCGGCGGCTACTCCGAGGCGCGGCTGTCGGGGTGGGCCGACTGGCTCAACGTCGAGCGCGCTGCGGGTGCGGATGTTTACGCGTATTTCAACAACGACGTCGGCGGGCATGCGCCAAGGGATGCCCGGACGTTGCGGCGCTTGATGGGAGAGCAGCGATGAAGAACGGGGAGAAGTTCCTGCTGGGCGTGGTGACCGGAGCGGTCGCGGTGCTCGCCGGGACGCGCGTGATACGGGCGCGGCGCGCCATCGGCTTCGCGGGCCGTGTGGTCGTCATCACCGGCGGGTCGCGAGGGCTGGGGCTGGTGATGGCGCGCCAGCTGGCCGCCGAGGGCGCTCACCTGTGCCTGCTGGCGCGCGATGAAGAGGAGCTCGCCGCGGCGCGCGAAGAGCTCGCCGGATCACCCGGAGAGATCCTGACCATCAGCTGCGATATCCGCCGACGCGCCGACGTCCGCGCCGCGATCGATACCGTCCTCGAGCGCTGGTCATCGATTGACGTCCTCATCAACAACGCCGGGGTGATTCAGGTCGGACCGCTCGAGCACATGACGACGCAGGACTTCGAAAATGCGATGGCGACGCATTTCTGGGGGCCGCTGCACCTGATGTTCGAATCGGTGCCGTCGATGCGCCGACGCGGGTTTGGTCGAATCGTGAACATCACCTCGATCGGCGGACGGGTCGCGGTCCCGCATCTGGCGCCGTACTGCGCGAGCAAGTTCGCACTGGTCGGCCTCTCCGACGCCGTGCGCGGCGAGCTCGAACAGTACGGGATCCGGGTGACGACAGTGACACCGGGCCTGATGCGCACAGGGTCGCCCGTAAACGTGGACGTCAAAGGGAAGCACCAGGCCGAGTACGCGTGGTTCGCGATTTCTGATTCGCTGCCCGGCCTCTCCACGTCCGCAGAGAGTGCCGCGACCGACATCATCGACGCCTGCCGTTACGGTGACTCGGAGCTGACAATTACGCTGCCGGCGAGGATTGCGATGGTGGCGAACAACGTCGCGCCGCGCTTTGTCGCACGCGCGATTGCGGTCGCCAATCGGCTGCTGCCTGGACCGAATGGGGCCGAAGGAGACAGGCGGAAGCGCGGCGGCGAATCGACGTCGAAGTGGGCGCCGTCAGCCGTGACCGTCCTGACCGATCGGGCTGCCCTGGCGAACAACGAAATGTAATTCGAGGGCGGGGACACAGAAAGGTTGACGTGTCCCCGCGTCCGATCCTAGTTGTCGCTCGTCGACACCTGGCCACTCTCGACCTGCTGCTTCAGCTGCTGCAGGTCTTCCCGGATCTCCGTGGCCGCGTCGCGGCCCATCAGTCGGGCGACCGCATCACCCATCTTCCCGCCCGGAGGGCTGTACTGGAGCCGGACGCGCAGCCGGGTGCTGCCGCCGGTTTCCTCGAAGTTCACCGACCCGGCCGACACCACGTCCGAGCCTTCGAGCGAACGCCAGCCAATCACCTTGCCTGGCACCTCGTTGATGATTTCGGCGTTCCACTCGACGTGCGTACCGCCCGGCCCCGCTGCGCGCCAGCGCGAGAGCGTGTCGGTGACGCGCTCGATCGATTCGAGATGGCGCATGAACCGCGGCAGGTTCTCGAGGTTGCGCCAGAAGCGGTATAGCTCGCCCGCGGGCCGGCCGATCGTGACGCTCTCCTCGACGATCACGCCGCGCGAACCGGACAGCGCCTCCCGGGTATCGCTACCGGTTCCGGCCGTGTTGACCCCGAGGAGTTGATACGTATGGCAGTGGCCCGAGACGCCGCGCTGGACGAGCAGCCCGCCCGCTCCCGCCATCAGCCAGCCCGCGGCACCGCGCTTTGTCAGGCCGTACAGCGCGAGCCCGACGCCGGCCGCGATCGATCCCCAGCGCTCCGCATCATTGATGTTCCGCGCATCGCGAACGCGCGCGTCGCGCACGTCGCCGGGGAACTGCATCTCCATGTAGCTCATGGTCATTGCCTCTCGTCTGTGTTTGCCCTAGGGCTTCGACGTTCCGCTCGTCGGGGTCCAGGACGGCGGGTCGCTCGCCGGGAATGACTGCTCGGACGCTTCCATGACCTCGTCGGATCGGCGCCAGCCGCTCTCCTTCAGCTGGCGATCGATGAAGTCCCGGGCGACGCCAAAATCACGCCGCCCCATCGCCGCACGCAGGGTCAGCAGCGCACCCGCCGTCGCCACCAGCCCGCCGCCGAATCCGCCGCGGCGCGAGCCGAGCATCGCCAGCGCCGTGCCGCAGGCTGCGGCCATCCAGCGTTCCTGGTCGTACGTCGAAAGCGTCGAGCTGAAGCTGGGCTTGTCCCAGACGCTCTTCTCGCCGCGAGGCACTGTCAGGTTCAACGTTCCGTCGGACATGAGAAATCCTTTCACACGAGGTACGAATACGAACCCGTCAGAGAACGAGGTTCTCGAACGGGTAAAGCGCTGCACAAGGCATGCCCGCGTGTGGTTGCCTCAATCGACCGCAAAGGCGGTGGTTTGCCGCGCAATCCTGCCAAAACCGGTTGCGGGATCGGTGGCAGGGCCGCGCGTTGTCGGGATTCAGAACGGTGACGCGTCAGAAGAGACGGGCACCAAAGGATTCTGCTTTGCCATACTTCTGGAGGTAGGACTTCATCTTCAGCTTGCGCCGGGCGCTGTCGGACGTCATGCAGCGTACCGTGCCGAAAACGGGGCGTTCGGGCCACGGGCGATCGTACCGGCCGAGCACCCACCCGAAGCTCGCATCCGACACAGGATCGCGTCCGTCGAGCGAGTACCGGTTCATCAGTTGCTCCATGACCGCCAGCGCGTCGGCCGGATGCTCGCTCCATTCCAGGATCTTCTTCCCCCACAGCATCCGCATGTAGCCATGGAACCAGCCTTCCGTCTTCAGTTCCTGTTGTGCGGCGTTCCAGACCTCGTCATCCGTCTCGGCTCGGTCCAGTGCCTCGAGGCTGTAACGGCGTGGGCGCGGATCGCCAAGATGGTGCTCGAGCGTGTCGCGCGCCCACGCTGGCAGCGTGTCGTAGCCGGCAAAACCCCGTGTCCACGCAGACCCGTTGAATGCAAGCTCACGCCACACCAGGAGCTGGTCGAGGAACATCTCGGCTGAAGGTGAGACACTCCACCACCCCTCGCGCGCGCCGCCTGCGCTCGCGCCCCAGCCGACGCGTTGTCCACCGCTCGTGCGTCATGATGGCGGCGAAGACGTCATGCGCCGACACGTGACCGAAGTGAAGATACGGTGACAGCCTGCTCGATCCGTCGAGATCGGGATGGTTGTGGTCCTCTCCGTATCGCTCGAGCCTGCGTTCGACAAAACGGCGCAACACTCGATGTGCGGCTTCGCCGCCGCCGCGCATCGCTGCCGGGACCACGGCGTGATCGATCGGCAGCGACGCGAGGGCGCCGCTGTCGTGATCGAGCATCGCGGCAGTCGCAGGTGGCCAGCGCTTCGTGATCGACGGAGAGACATCGGGCATGCGCGCGTGACGACCGAGTGTCGACGTCGGGTCGGAGTCGGGTACGGCGCGGACATGGTCTTTCAGCACCCGCTGCATGAAGGCACGATACCCACGCGCCGTCGGGAACGCGCGGCCGTGCTCTGCGACCGGGATGATGCCGTTCGAGTCCACAGCCTCGAGCCGCACCGGCACCTGCGTGGCGGCGGCTTCGAGCATCCGCGGTAGAAAGAAGGCGGGATACCAGTCGGTGACGATGAGGCACGCATCCTGACCCAGCGCCGCGATCAGCCCGCGGCCTGCGCCCTTTGCGTCCTCGACGTACGGGTAATAGAGACAGGCGACGGCCGGCGAATGCGGCCGCATTGGCAGCCATGCCGTCGAGAATGAAGCGATGCAGCCGATCGCTGGCCCACGGGTAGTCGCAGCGGAGGGCCTCGAGGACGACGAGAGGCCGCTGCAGCTCGGTGGCGATCTCGACGGCGCGCTGCAGGCCGAAATTGGACCTCGCCCGGCGTGCCGTCGTCATCCAGTAGAGCACGAAGGCTCCGGATGGCCGAACGGCAGCGCGGTTGAGCGTGCGTATTCGCGAATCAGGCGTCACGAGTCTATGGCGCTGGCGCTATCCCTCTGACGAATTCGTCACCGATACATTGTCGAACTTCGCCGTGGCGGCGGTCGTTGTCGTGTGGCTCGAGACGCCGAGCCCGATATAGACCGTCGCACCCATCGAGAACGTATCCGTGCCGACCAGCGTCCAGTTGAGCCCGTCGACGGACTGATACGCGGAGATCGTGTTGCCCGCCCGATCGAGCCGGACCCAGTAGGGAGCAGTAGCCGGCGGCGCGGCGCCGCTCGTGCTCGTGCTCAGCCCGCCGGTTGCGGTCCGCCGCTGGAACGCGAGTCCCTTACTGTACGACACCAGCATCATCGCCTGTGCCGAGTTGGCGTCGAGCGACCCCCGGATCATCACGCCGGCCTTGACCCACGCGGCAGTGTTCGACACGGAGGTGACCCGCGCCACGATCGAGCCATCACCTGTCAGGCTCTGGTAGGCGTAGTGTAGCGCGTCAGCTGTGCCCCACACGTCCGCGCCGGCACCCTTGATGGTGTAGGTGGATGTCGGATCGTCGTAGGCTGCGCTGCCGGCGACACCGACGTTGCCGACGTCGCCATCGGCCCAGGGCACTGGCAGCGTCGCCGGCGGCGGTGGAGGAGGCGGCGGGGGCGGAGGCACCGACCCCGCGAGCGATCCCTGCGTCGCGGCGTAGATCGTGGTGTCGTTCTTCAACGCGCCTGGCGACGAATTGAAGAAGAACCCGGTCGCGGGCGAAAGGATGATCTGGTCGATCGAGAGGCCGTCCTCGCGCGACTGGATCCGCATCGTCTGCGGCGCCGACGTGTCGAAGTAGATGGGGGCACCCATCACGCCGGAGCCCCACCCGTTGTCCTGCCAGCCCCACCCGGAGATGCCGCAGCCGCTGCAGTCCTCCAGGTTGTACTCGGCCGCCGAGGTCGTGCCGTACCGCAGCGTCGGTGTGCCGCCTGACGTGACCGAGTTGGAGAACTGCACGAACACGGAGTCGTTCGTGTAGACGTTCCCTTCCGCGCGCCCCCGGATCCACAGGTGATATGCCGTCCCGGGAGACGCGGTAAAGGTGAAGTCCACGTAGCTCGCCGGTGCCGTCGCCGCCGTCGTGATCTTCGCGGCACCTGCGTTCATGTTCCACAGCCGCTTCGCACCGCCGGCGCCGGAGTCGGAAACGATCGACCACTTCGTTCCGGTGATCGTTCCGTCAAGTCCGTAGAGGACGATGTCGCCGGGTCCGGTCGGGGCCGTTGACGATGGCGGCGGAGCGGTGCCGGCGGTGGTGAAGGACCAGACATCGCCGTTCTTGCTCAGGTTGGCCATCGTTCGTGAGACAACGCGCCAGTAGTAGGTCGTCCCCGGAATGAGATTCGTCGCGGCGAAACTCTGGTACTGCGTCGTCGACTCGCTCGGACCGAGTTCGGTATCGAGAAGCACCGGCTGAAGATTGTTCGGATCGGTCCCGAGAAGGACGTCGTATTTGTGCGCCCACGGGCCTCCGTACCACTTGAGCACGACGCTGCTCGTCGGCAGTCCGGTGGCGGCATTCGCTGGCGCCTGGTTGACCGCCTTGGTCGGGGGGAGCGGCACGAAGTCCGAGTTTTCGATGTTGCCGGTCGAGTTGTTCCACTTCCGCTCGAACATCGTCGTGAACCAGGTGAACAGGGCCTGGTCGGTGCAGAAGCAGTTGTGCTCTTCCTGCGAGTTGTCCGACGCGCTCGTCCAGTTCGAGGAACCGAAGATCGACATCTGCTTGCTGTAAAGCAGCACGAGCTTCTCGTGGTTCAACCCGTCGTGTGCGCGCATCTTGATGGCCGAATTGCTGACGGCCGCTCCAGGGGGCGGCTGCCGGAACGCCATGTACATCCGGTCGATGTTCCACGCGTCCCACAAGCGGGTCTGATCCCGGTACTGCTGCGGATCGCCGATCAGGCGGACCGGGACGCCGCGGTTGTGCGCCGCAATCATCGCGTCGGAGTGCCGCTTGTCCGTGATCCGGTACATGATCACGTCGATCTTCTGCGTCTCCTTGTTGTACTGGCTGACGGCCCGGTTCGCGTACGGCTCGAGCGGAGGGAAGTTCAGCTGCGGATCTTTGATGTAGCCGCTCGGGTAGGTCCGGTTCAGCGGGCCCGTGACGTTCGCATAATTGGTGTACGACGACGTATTGGTCCAGAGGTCGTCGTACTTGGTCATGAAGCTGTGAACGAACGAGGCGTTGTCGGTGAAGTACGCGGACTCGTCGACGTAGTTCAGGTACGGCGTGGTGTACACCCACGCGTCGCCGCTGAAGTTGGCGCCGCTGAACTCCACGATGCCCTGACCGCCAAAGAGCATCAGCTTGTAGTGCATGATGCCGCTCGCCGTGCGCCGCCGCATCGGGATGCCGGCGGCCTGCAACTCCGCGAGTCGCTGGGCGTTGAACTGGTTCGTGTCGTTCGCGCGCAGGTCCATGATGACCCGCACCTTGACGCCGGCCTTGAACCTGTTAATCAGCTCGTTCGTGTACCGGGCGTCTTCCATGAACCAGAAGCCGACGTCGATGCTCTGCGTCTCGTTTCTGATGTAGTTGATGAGAATGGCGCGGCAGTCTTCGTGCGAGGGATCGCAGAGGCGATCGAGCGCGCGTGCCGGCGTGGCGGATATTCCGAGTCCGGAAATCAGAACTCCGATCACCAGAGCGATACGACGTGTCAGGTTCATCATAAAAACTGTGGCCGCACCGGACTTCCGGGTGTCGGGTGCTCTGCCTACTGCGAGCCGGGTGCCATGGCCCAATGCGGGTTGCGATTCCGCCTGTGTGCGGAAAGTGCTCACTTTTCCTGCCGCTGCGCCTGCGGGCCCGTATCCGAGCGTTGAGCGGTTGGTAGCTGGTGAGGAAAAAGAGGGAAGGCGCCGCCCACCTTAGCCGTATCGGTGCTCATCCATTTCGGGCGCACAACGAGGGTTGACAGGGGGGTCGGGGCGTGCAACCATGTATCCGGATTTACGGATGGATGCTGCGCGGGTCCCGAACCCGATTTTCGACGACCTCTCCACACTCTCGGATTCGACCCGCAGCCGGATGTTGCTGCTGCTCGAACGGCACGAACTCACCGTGTCGGAGCTGTGCGACGTGCTGCAGCTGCCGCAGTCCACCGTCAGCCGCCACCTGAAGACCCTGGCCGATGCAAATTGGGTCATCTCGCGCCGGGAAGCCACCAGCCGTTACTACACGCTGGCACTCGATGGCCGGGAGTCATCGACGCGGCGGTTGTGGTCGCTCCTGCGTGAGCAGGTCAGCGCCACGGCCGGAGCCGATCAGGACGCGTGGAGGCTGAAAGGTGTCCTGGGGCGCCGCCGAACCAAGTCAGAGGAGTTCTTCGACTCGGCGGCGGGGCAATGGGACAAGCTCCGCGAAGACTTGTTCGGGGCAGTGTCGCATCTGCAAGCGCTGCCCGCGCTCCTCGACGAGCGCTGGGTCGTCGGCGACCTGGGTTGCGGCACCGGCCACGTGGCCGCCGCACTGGCTCCCTACGTGGCGCGCGTGATCGCCGTCGACAGGTCCGGAGAGATGCTGCAGGCGGCGAAACGGCGGCTGCGCGAGTGGGCGAACGTCACCGTCAAGCGCGGCGAGCTCGAGTCGCTCCCGATTGCCGATGGCGAACTCGATGCCGCCACGCTGCTCCTGGTTCTGCACCATCTGCCCGACCCCGCCGCCGCGCTCGCCGAAGCCGCACGCGTTCTGAAGCCCGGGGCGCGGCTCGTGATCGCCGATATGCTCCCGCACGATCGCGAGGAGTACCGGCAGCAGATGGGCCATGTCTGGCTGGGCTTCAGCGCCGACCAGGTGCGTGGGTTGCTCGAAGCCGCAGGTTTCGAACGAATCCGCATCGTCCCGCTCGGTGCCAATGCCGTCGCCAAAGGTCCGGCGCTGTTCGTGGCAAGTGGGCAGAAGGTCTGACAGCGATCAGTCATCAGCTGTCAGTTCTGAGCATTTAGTTGAGAGCTGGGCGTGGAGTTGAACCGCAAGGCAATGGTCAAGAGCTGAAAGCTGGCAGCTGATTGCTGATTGCTGATAACTGATTGCTAAGTGCTGATAGCTGATAGCTGATAGCTATCCGCTCCGTTTCACCCGTGTAACCGAGAGAGGAAGTTCGATGAGTACTGCAGTTCGAGAAATGCATGCGTTCGAGGCGGCGGCCAAGGCCGGACGCGAACCGTTCAAGGTGAAGGACCTCTCTCTCGCGGAGTTCGGGCGCAAGGAAATGCGCCTGGCCGAGCAGGAGATGCCCGGACTGATGACGCTCCGCGAGAGGTACAAGGGTAAAAATCCGCTCGCCGGCGCTCGCATCATGGGCAGCCTGCACATGACGATTCAGACGGCAGTGCTGATCGAGACTCTCGTCGACCTTGGCGCCGATGTTCGCTGGGTGTCCTGCAACATCTTCTCGACCCAGGACCATGCCGCCGCGGCGGTGGTCGTGGGGCGGCCCGAGAGTGGCGGCACCGCGGCCAATCCCAGGGGCACGCCGGTGTTTGCCTGGAAGGGCGAGACGCTCGAGGAGTACCTGGTGGTGCACGAGCGAAGCGTTGATGTGGCCCGACGGCAAGGGCCCGACCCAGATCGTGGACGACGGCGGGGATGCGACGCTGCTGCTGCACAAGGGTGTCGAGTTCGAGAAGGCCGGAGCAGTGCCTGCCTTCAATGCGGACAAAGAACCCGAAGAATGGGGCGTGATCCTCGATCTGTTGCGGAAAGAGCTCAAGGAGAACCCGAGCCGCTGGACGAAGGTCGCGGCCGACATGCGCGGCGTGAGCGAAGAGACCACGACCGGCGTGCACCGCCTCTACCAGATGATGGAGAACGGCTCGCTGCTGTTTCCGGCCATCAACGTCAACGACTCGGTCACCAAGAGCAAGTTCGACAACATTTACGGCTGCCGCCACTCGCTCGTCGACGGCCTCAATCGCGCCACGGACGTGATGCTCGGCGGCAAGGTTGCGGTGGTCTTCGGCTTTGGTGAAGTCGGGAAGGGTTGCGCGCAGGCCCTGCGCGGCCAGGGCTGCCGCGTCATCGTCACGGAGATCGACCCGATTTGCGCGCTCCAGGCCGCGATGGAGGGCTACGAGGTCAACACCCTCGAGAACGTCGTGTCGACCGCCGACATCTTCATCACCGCGACCGGCAACCTCAACATCATCACCGCCGACCACATGTCGAAGATGAAGGACAAGGCGATCGTCGGCAACATCGGCCATTTCGACAACGAAATCGACATGGCCGGCCTCAAGAAGGTGAAAGGGCTGCAGCGGATCAACATCAAGCCGCAGTACGACGAATACCGGTTCCCCGACGGACACAGCGTCATGGTGCTCGCGGAAGGACGTCTGCTGAACCTTGGCTGCGCCACCGGGCATCCGAGCTTCGTGATGTCCGCCTCGTTCACGAACCAGGTGATCGCGCAGCTCGAGCTGCACGAACACAACGACAAGTACGAGAAGAAGGTGTACATCCTGCCGAAGCACCTCGACGAAGAGGTGGCGCGGCTGCACCTCGGTCATCTCGGGGTCAAGCTGACCAAGCTGTCGAAGGATCAGGCGGAGTATCTCGGTGTGCCGGTCGCGGGTCCTTATAAGCCCGAGCACTACCGCTACTAACGTCGAACACCAGCCGTTCGCAGAGAGCGCCGCGACCGACGTCGCGGTGCTCTCTGGTCTCTCCCGCCTCAGTCCCTTTCAGTCCCCTTCTCCGTTTGCTCCATTTCACTGCCAAATGCCCGGCCGAGCTTGAAACCGGCGCCGTGCGTCAGCCACCATCGCTCTTCCACCACTCGCATCCCTTTCAAGGGCTCAAATTGACGACAACCCTGCCCCGTCTCACTCGTGCACTTGTCCTGGCGACGGTCGTCACGGCGTGTTTCGCTCTTCTCGCAAACACGAGCGCGAGCTCGAACCTCGCTGCTGCCGGTGCTGCGCTCACTGGTCCGACACTCGTCCGCGAGCCGTACCTGCAACAGGTGACGGCGACCGGCGCGGTGATCGTGTGGGCAACGAGGGAGCAGGGGGCGGCGGAAGTGCGGTACCGCGCGCCGGGTGGCCCGGAGACCACCGTCGCTGCTGCGAGCACATTGTTCAGCGTCGCCGCGACCGGAATGGCGGCGGACTACTATCAACACGTCGCGACGATCACCGGGCTTGCGGCGTCAACGCTGTACCAGTACGACATCATCGTCGGCGGCACCGATCTCAACCTCGTGTCAGACACATTTCGGACTGCGCCGATGGTCGGGTCTGGCGCTATCTCGTTCGTCGCACTGGGGGACAGCGGTACCGGTTCGCCCGAGCAGCGGCACATCGATGCGCTGATTGAAAACGAGAGTTTCGACTTCGCGCTGCATTCAGGGGACCTCGCCTACGGCGCTGTGGACGGAACTGGCACCGGAACGTTCCAGACGACGAGCGACTGGTTCTTCTCGATTTACCAGAGCTGGTTACGCTCGCGCGCGGTGTTTCCGGTGAACGGGAATCACGACAGCCGCGCCGCGAACGGCAATGGCCTTCCATACCTCGGTTTGTTCGTCCTGCCGACCAACGGCGCCAGCGCCACCTATCCGGATCACGCCGAGCGCTACTACAGCTTCGATTACGGCCCGATCCACGTCGTCGCACTCGATACCGAGTACGCGTTCCTCGATTCATCGCGTCGCGCGGCCCAGCTGGCGTGGCTGCAGGCGGACCTCGGCGCAACCCGGCAGCCCTGGAAGATCGCGCTGTTCCATCGGCCGCCGTACAGCGCAGGCGGCGAACACGGCTCCGCACTCGACGTCCGCGCCGCGTTCAATCCGATATTCGAGCAGTTCGGGGTGCAGCTGGCGATCGGCGGGCACGAGCACGATTACGAGCGGACCTGGCCGCTTCGCGCCGGCGTCACGGATCCGGCCGGCGTCACTTACATCGTGACCGGAGGCGGGGGAGCCCCTCTCTACCCGAGCAGCACCGCGACCTGGACCGCTTATTCCGCGACTCGCTTCCACTACCTGCGCGGTGCCGCGGACGGTTGCAGTCTGCAAATCAACGCCGTCGGAGACGAGGGCGCGGTCTTCGACTCGGTTGCGCTCAACCGGTGTGCGCCGGCCGACACGGTGCCGCCGACGGTATCGATTGCTGCGCCGACGGCCGGAGCCACGGTGCGCGGAGTCACGACCGTCACTCTCAGTGCGGCGGACAACGTCGGCGTCGCCGACACGCAACTCATAGTCGACGGCATATCAGTTGCTCACGACGAGGCCGGCCCGTTTGCGTTCTCGTGGGACACCATCACCGCGACGAACGGCACGCACACGCTTCGGGCGTCCGCCACTGATGCTGCCGGCAACACCTCGACTTCGGCTGATGTCGCGGTCACAGTGGCCAACCCGGTCGCAGGGACCGACGACATCGTCCTCTACGCCGCCGACGTGCCCGCGGCGAGCATCTTCGGCAAATGGGTTCGTGTGACCGATGCCACCGCCGCTGGCGGCACGCGTTTACGCAACCCCAACGCCAGTGCGGCAAAGCGGACGACGGCGCTCGCATCGCCCGTCGATTATTTCGAGATGTCCTTCACGGCGCCGGCTGGCGTGCCCTATCACCTCTGGGTGCGGGGAAAAGCCGATTCCGACAATTACGCGAACGACTCGGTGTTTGTCCAGTTCTCGGACGTCACCACAAACCGGATAGGCACGACAGCGGCCGCGGAGATGAACCTGGAGGATTGCTCCGGCTGTGGCGTCGCGGGATGGGGATGGCAGGACAACGGCTGGGGCGTCAACGTATTCGGTCCGAACATCACCTTCACGACCTCCGGCGTGCACACGGTCCGCATCCAGACGCGCGAAGACGGTCTCTCGATTGACCAGGTCATGCTTTCGCGTGGGAAGTTCCTGACGACAGCGCCGGGGAGTTTGAAGAAGGACGCCACCATCTATCCGCGCAACGCCGGCGGTGCGCCGCCGCCCCCCGACACTGAGAATCCGCTCGCAACCATCGTCGACCCGACGAACGGTGCCACCCTGACGGGAGTCGTAACGGTCAGCGTCCAGGCTACCGACAATGTGGGCGTGACCAGGGTCGAACTGATGGCCAATACCTCGTCCCTCGGCACTTCGAGCTCGACGTCGACGCCCTACTCGTTCCGTTGGGACACGACCACGACTCCGAACGGCACCTACACGCTCCAGGCGCACGCGTGGGATGCCGCCGGGCATGACGGCGTTTCCGCGCAAGTGACGATCGTCGTCGCGAACAGTGCGCCGGCGCAGCCGTCGACGATCGTGCTCTACACCGCAGACGCACCTGCCGGCGCTGTGTTCGGGAAGTGGAGACGGGAGCTGGATGCCACCGCCGCCGGCGGTGCACGCCTGCGCCATCCCGACGCAGCCGCGGCCAAGCGCACCACCGCGCTCGCGGCGCCGTCCGACTACTTCGAGATGACGTTCACGGCGGAAGCCAATGTTCCCTACCATCTCTGGATGCGAGCCCGCGGGGATGCGAACTACTGGGCGAACGACTCGGTTTTCGTCCAGTTCACGAAGGTGACCGGTGCGCTGATCGGTACCACCGCTGCCATGGAAATGAACCTGGAGGATTGCTCCGGCTGCGGCATCGCCGGCTGGGGCTGGCAGGACAACGGCTACGGTGTCGTCGGGCCGGACTTCGTCTTCAGCGAGCGGGGCACGCAGACCATCCGCGTCCAGACACGCGAGGACGGTGTTGCGATCGATCAGATCGTGCTGTCTCCGACCGCCAGCCGCAAGACGTCTCCCGGGTCGTTGAAGAACGACAACACAATCGTTCCGAGATAAAAGCCCAGGACACGGATGACGCGGAAGAACACGGATTAACACGGACAAGACAGCTGCCGCTGGCCCATGCCGGCCTATGGCCGGCATCAGGAGGGCCGCCAAGATCAGGTATGCGAACACCGGCATTGCCCAGCGGTGCTCGCATACCTGATCTTGACGGCCCTTCAGGCGCGCAAAGCGCGCGGCCAGCAGGCTCTCGGGAGTGATCAAGTCTCGGTAGGTTCAACCGCTCTTGCCAGGGGAAGAGTACACAAGCGACGGACTGCGAATCCGGGCATGTTGTCCGCGTTATTCCGTGCTCGTCCGTGGGACTGGGTTTTGTCTTTATCCGTGTCTTGCTCTTCGTTCGTCCTGAAGAATGACGCCAGATTCAGGCAAAAGGGGCTGGTTTAGAAAGCGGACCAGCGGCATCACCGCCCTGAACGTTTCGAGAAGCGCGGGGTAGAACTCAGGGGTTGTCGCAAACGCGGCCGTGAACTCGCGGCCCGCAAGGAAGTGTTTGTACTTCAGGTATTCCGCGGCCGGATCGTCTGCGGCGTGCCCCCGGGGCAGCCGCGTCAGGCGGTCGCCATCGAGCGTTCCAAGCACCCGCTTGAACCTTGCGCTGCGCACGATCCGATCGACCTCGGGGTAGGTTTCTGAGATGTGGCTGCGGATCCGCACGAGGTGTTGCGGCTCGGGTGAATAGAACCCGCCACCCATCCACGTCCACCGCGGGTCGACTTCCAGGTAGAGTCCTGCGCCTCCGCCTTTCGGCAGCCCGCGCCATCGAAACGACGCCGAGATATGCGTCTTCAGAGGTGTCTTGTCGCTGCTGAAGCGCGTGTCACGATACACGCGGTACAGCGACGTCCTGGCCGAGGCGACCATCTCCGGCGCGAAGCGGCTGAAGTCGACTGCCAGCTGCTCGATCACGGCGATCATCGGAGCGCGGACGACGCGGTCGTATTCGTCCCGCCGGGCGCGGAACCAGTCGCGATCGTTGTTGCGCTTGAGCGCGCGGAGGAACCGCAGCGACGCAGCCGAGAACCCGGGAGGCATCCGTGTATTATCCCGCGGACGCGCAACGGGAAACGGACCCGACCTCACCGACTGGCTCGGCTCAGAACGTAAACCTGAACCCCACCTGGCCGATGCGTTGCTCGGATTGGCGGAAGTCGCCGGCAAACGCGACCGGCTGCAGGAAGGCGGCACGCTGAACGCCGCCGGCAAGGCGCTGGCTGGTCAGCGCGAACGCGGGGTTGAGCGCGTTGAAGACATTGAACACTTCGCCGATCGCTTCGAGCCTCGCATTCCCGATCACCCGGAACGACTTCGAGACGCGAACGTTCAGCTGCGTGAGCGGCGCCCCGCGGCTGCAGTTGATGTGCGCGCAGTCGCCGATCTCCTCAGGCGCTTTGCCAAGCCCGTCGTACTGATACGCCTTCACCGTAATGTCGTTGTTGTTGCCATCATGGTTCCGATCGACTCCCTCGAAGGTGAAGATCGGCAGCGCTGAGCGGAACACGAAGAACGGCGCGACCTGGAAGCCCCACGGCAGCCGGACCACGGCGCTCGCCGATAACCGGTGGCGCGCATCGGATCGACCGGATGGTCCGAGCTGCACATCCGCGAACGGGTCTGCGACGTCCTGCACGTAGTTCGCGTCGAGTTCGTCCGACGCCGTGCCCATGTTGCTCGTTGCCGAGCCCAGGGTGTACGAGGCGGCGAGGTCCAGGCCCTGGGTCATTCGCCGCCGAAGGCCGACAATCAGGCCGTTGTAGAGGCTCTCGGCTCCGCTGATCCCGAGGCGAATGCCCTGCGTGTTTGGACGAATGTCGAGGCCGCTCAGGCGCCGCACCCCCGTCGCGGGATCGAGGTAGTTGTAACGGAAGCGCACGTTCAGGTCGCGGCCCTCGATGTGGACGGCGTCGACGGTGAGCGCCGTCGACCCGCTCAACTGGTGCGCCCAGCCGATGTTCGTCTGCCGCGTGTAGGGCTGCTGCATCCGTGGCGCGACAACCTGGCCGAAAAGAGGGATGCGGGTGGGATCCGCCTCGTTCTGGGCCGCGATCGAACTGATGGGGTCGCCGACCCGGAACAGCGTTCCGTCCTGTTTGCGAATTCCGGTCGTGTTGTTGACCGCGAAGATCGGCCCGTGGCCCTGGCCGCTCGCGTCAATCGCGGCAAACAGCACGTTCGAATTGGTGTAACCGAAGTCCTGGTAGATGCCCCAGCCGCCGCGAATGACGTCGCGTCCATTTCCGCGCACGTCGTAGGCAAAGCCGGCACGCGGCTGAATGTTGTTGCGGTCCTCCCGGGGGCTCTTGCCCCAGTCGGTCATACCCGGCGTCGTGAACCGTCCAGCAGCGCCAGCGGCCTGGAGCGCGACGAAATTCGGATTCCGTGACTGATCGATCTGGACGCCGAGGACGAGGTCGTAGCGGACGCCAAGGTTCAGGGTCAGGCGGTTGGAGACGCGCCAATCGTCCTGGAGGTATGCGGCGTATTGCTTGAACGGGATGTTGACGTCTCCGGTTCCGCCGTTCCGCGTGATGGTCTGGATCGGTCCGTTCCGTTCGTCGGTCAGGTGAATGTAGAAGTAATCGTCGACGCCGCTGTTGAATGTCGCAAAGAGGTGCGGTTCGTAGAGGAAATTGACCCCGGTCTTGAAGTCGTGCCCGAGTCCGCCCATGCCGGTGACGCTCCAGGAGAAATCGTCGCGGAACTGCCACTTCGTCTGCTCGGTGTCCTGCGGCGTATCAGGATTCGCGCCAATCGCGACGCCGTTGGGGAATACCTCCAGCGGATCGGGGCTGCTGAGCGGAATCGCGTTCTTGAAGCTGGCGAACTGGATCACGACTTCGTTCAACCTTGCGCCTGGCAGCACCCAGTTGTGATTCAGGTTCAGCGAATGGAACGTGTTCCGGCTCGTGCTCCAGAAACTCGGCGCGTTCCGAAGCGCGGCTGAAAACGGTGACGAGTTGCTGTTGCCGCCGTAACGAATTGACAGATATTGCGTCGGGCTCGCCGTCATCGTTGCCTTGGCGGTGATCAGGTTCTCGCGAAACGGCGTCGGATAGACGCCGTCACGATCCGGGTACAGGCCCAGTGTCTCGACTGCCTGGTTCGTGTCCTGCTGCGTGCGCTCGGCGGCGACGAAATAAAATGCCCGGTCCTGCACGAAGGGACCGCCGAACGAGCCCCCGAACTGGTAGCGCCGATAGTCGGCCTTGGGCCCGTGCGCCGCCTGTTCCGAGTGGGTGATGCCGTTCAGCGACTTGTCGCGAAAGAGGGCGAATGCACTGCCGGCGTTGCTGTTGGTGCCGCTCTTCGTGACGATGTTCATGACCCCGCCGTTGCTCCGTCCGTACTCGGCCTTATATCGCTCGGTGATGAAGTTGAACTCCTGGATGGCCTCGAGCGGAAAGAGCTGCAGCAGGCCGCCGACGGTGTCGTCGTTGTTGTCGCCGCCGTCGACAAGGTAGTTCACGTTGCGGCCGTTGCCGCCGGCAATCTGTGGCGAAAACTGGGTGCTTTTCGTCGGATCCGAGTGATAGCCCAGCCCGACGCCAGGGACCGTGGCGGCGAGGTTGGCGAACTGTCGTCCGTTCAGCGGCAGGTTCTCGATCCGTGCGATGTCGACAACCCCGCCAATCGATGACGAGCGAGTCTCGATGAGCGGCGTCCCGCCGGTGACCGTTATGCCCTCGGCTATTCCCGCGACGATCATCGTCAACCCGACATCGAGTGTCTGGCCGACACTGACCGCGATGTCGTTCCGCGCGACCTTCGCGAAGCCCTGAAGTTCCGCCGTGACGTCGTAGGTCCCGACCGGCAGCGCGGTCAGCCGGTACACGCCTTCCGTGTCCGACATGTCGACACGCGCGAACCCGGTGTGGGCGTTCCGCGCGGTGACCGTCACCCCGGGAACTGCCGCACCCTGCGCGTCGACGATCCGCCCCGCGACGATTCCGGTGGTCTGCTGGGCGAGAGCGGGCAATTCCGCCAGCGCCGAGCAGAGAACGATCATCGTGGCGATGACCTTGCTCATGCCTCGTGGCCTCCTGAATGGGATGTGAATTGGCCGGTCCGCACCGGGACCAGTGCCGCTCCGTCAGTGAGCAAGGCGGACACCATGAGTAAGTGGGACGAATGCGCTGCAGACTCGGACGAGCGGCGATTGTGAGGGATCGTCCCTCGGCACGTTCGCTGTTATTGAATGTCGTCCTCCAAAAATGTGATTTCGGGGACGAGGGCCGGGACGGACATCAGCAATCAGCAATCAGCTGTCAGCTCGTGCGTTTCGCAAGTAGCTTCCGCGTTCAGGCGGAAGTGAGTCGGCCGAAGATCCTGTGTTGTTTGGAGTAGCTTCCGCCTTCAGGCGGAAGTGAGTCGGCCGAAGATCCTGGGTTGTTTGAAGTAGCTTCCGCCTTCAGGCGGAAGACAGTCGGCCGAAGATCCTGGGTTGTTTGAAGTAGCTTCCGCCTTCAGGCGGAAGACTCGCCGAGATCGGGTTGTTTGAAGGCTCGCCTCAGGCGGAGACAGTGCCATGGGTTGTTTGAAGTAGCTTCCGCCTTCAGGCGGAAGACAGTCGGCCGAAGATCCTGGGTTGTTTGAAGTAGCTTCCGCCTTCAGGCGGAAGACAGTCGGCCGAAGATCCTGGGTTGTTTGAAGTAGCTTCCGCCTTCAGGCGGAAGACAGTCGGCCGAAGATCCTGGGTTGTTTGAAGTAGCTTCCGCCTTCAGGCGGAAGACAGTCGGCCGATGATCCTGGGTTGTTGAAGTAGCTTCCGCCTTCAGGCGGAAGACACAACGGTGCCAGCGTGCCAAGGTGCAAGGGTGCTAAGGTGCTAAAACTGCGAAGGTGCCACGGCGGAGATCGGTCCGAAAGCTGACAGCTGATAACTGAAGTCTCAGTGCTCCGCCAGCGTCATGGTCTGCGACTCGGCGTCCCAGCGCCACACATGCGACGTCGTCAGGTGCACACCGCCCATCCACCTGTCGACGCCATTGAGATCGACGTGATCGGCGTCGCCGGCGAGGACGACCTCACCCAACGTCGTGAGGTCTATTCGTGACGGGAGAGTGACGCCCGGGCCGGTCGAACCCGCGACCGTGACGAGAGGATTCCGGCCGTTCGCCAGCCTGCGCACGATCGACCAGAAGATCGTGTCGCCCATGAAAACGCGCTCTTCCATCCGCTGACACGCGACGAACAGCTCGCCAAACGTCTGCTCGCCGTCACCGAGTGCCGTGAGAATCTGTCGCTCCGACCGGGAAAGCCCGTTATCCGCGGAGGGAAGCTCTTCGAAGTGCCGCCGCAGCGCGCCGGGCACGAACGGCAAGGCCGACAGGCCCGTGGCCGCCCATTCGACGAGCGGCACGGGGCTTCGCGCACGAAACCGCTTCCAGCCTTCGCGGCCGAGGGCGATCTGCTCGTGCGTCACCTCCCGGCGATCAGGTAACAACGTGGCAAGTTGCTCGGGCGTGAGCGGTCCAAGCCCGAAGAAGGGATGGACGCCAGGGAACGCTGCGATGCAGATGAGGCTGAACGTCGTGCGCGCGGCCGTGAAGGTCGAAAGCCAGTGCAGATGCCGCAGCAGAATCAGCTGATCGAAGAGGTCGTGCTCGAGCCAGAAGATCACTTCGTCGAAGTCCCGCGATCGGGCTAGCGCGGCGTTCCAGCCACGAACCATGGCGAGCACGCCGTCGACCGGTTCACCCAGCTGTGCCGCGAAGTGTTCCGCACGCAGGCGCACCAGGTCATCGTCGCTGATGTCCGCCGGCACAGGCCCGTCGTGGAGCGCGTCGGCCCAGACGGCACATTCGCCGCGCACGGTCGATCGCTCGAGCTTCAGGCGTGTTGCGTCACCGTTGAGTACGTGCAGCATCACCGGCCGATGATAGCCGAACCGCCGGCGTGCAGAGGCGACGTGCGCCGGAGACCGTGAGCACGCTTCGTTCGCGGCGCGACGATCGAATTACGTCGCTCGAGCCCGCGTGGCAGGACGGCCGCGAGCAGGTCACAAACCCGTGAAGAACGTCTCGATAACCGCGACCGGATCGAGCCCTCGACTGCCGAACATCACGGCATCACCCCGCCATGGCGGCGCGATGACCATCCGCCGCGAATCGGGCGGGAGGAGACATCATCACCGCAGTTGTACGAACACCTTTGTTCACGCACCACCAAAGAGGCATCGCGTCGGTTGAACTCGCACCGAAGGGCATCATTGTTGCGATGCTCACGGCAGGAGGTGACGTACGCATGGCACGTGACAACGAAACGCAGGACGACGAACTCGATGGTGTCGGCACGATGGATGCGGACGATGCGGACGTCGACGCCGCCGACGATCTGGACTCGGACGACGGGGAAATGATGGGCGGGGCCGCTGGCGGGCGTGGGTCCGCCGGCGGGTCGCGCAAGGGCGCGCGCAGTTCGCAGCGGTCGGCGGGCGGCGCACGCAAGTCGTCGGGCGGCGCGCGGAAATCTTCTACCGGCGCGAGGAAGTCCTCCGGCGGATCGCGCAAATCGTCGAGTGGATCACGCAAATCTGCCGGCGGGTCGCGAAAGGCCTCTGGCGGGTCGCGCAAGTCGGGAGGCGCGTCGCGCAAGTCAGCTTCGGGATCCCGCAAGTCGTCGGGCGGCCGTAAATCGGCCAGCGGCGCCGGGAGATCGTCTGGCGCCTCGCGCAAAGCGTCAGGCGGATCGCGCAAAGGATCATCACGCAAGACGGCTGGAGGAACCGGATCGCGCCGATCTGCTGCCGGTTCGCGCGGACGCAAGCGCTGACGCTGACGACGGAGACGGGATCAGGTCCGGTCCTGATTCCGTCTCCGATGGATACTTCCGTCGACGCAACTCCATACATTGCGGATGCGGTAACGCGTTCGATTGGACGCCCGGCCTGTCACTCGACGATTGGATCAGGTGCCGCGGGCGTTCCGGACTACTGCGGATTAGGCTGAGGAAGCGGCAGCAGCGGGGCGACGCGCGCTTCGAGCAATGCGACGAGTTCAGGCTGCAGAAAGGTGTAGTCGTCGGCGATCTGCAGGCAGACGAGCCGAGCGAGCGCGGCGTGACGCGGAAACATCTGTTCGAGCGCGAGCCGCTGGCTGTCGTCCATCGTGATCACCACGTCTGCCCACTCGAGCATCCGCGCATTGACCCGCACCATCGCGTCGCTGCTCGTGCCCGCTGACCGCACGTCGAGATCCGGGCGCTTGCAGAACAGCCGTTCCGCGGTGGCGCTGCGAACCCTGTTCAGGTGACAGACGAAAAGGATGTTCCGGACCTCGGGGCTCTGAGCGGGCATGGCGCGGGGCCATATTAGCAAAGGTCTCAGGTGACCACTCCGCGACCGGCCACGCGCGACCGTGCCGGCATCGAACGGCGGTGGCGAATGTCGGGCACGGCCGGGGAGGCCTGTGGGATAATCGCCCGAGTCGGGGCGTAGCGCAGCCTGGTAGCGCATCTGCTTTGGGAGCAGAGGGTCGGGGGTTCGAATCCCTCCGCCCCGACCAGTTCACTGTCGGCGGACAGCGGTCAAATCCGGCAAGATCTTCGCCTGGCGGCGGCCCTTACCGGACCCTGACTCGCACCGTTTTCGCCGGCACGAATCCCCCCGTCACGCTGCTCCAGGCAAACACCGCGATGTCGTAGGCGTCGCGCGCCAGGTCGTGAACGGCAAGACGATATCCCGTGTGCGCGAACTGCTCTCCGTAAACGGCAGCCACATCTGACCGCGCCTCACCGACTGTGGCCGGGCCAAGGAATATGGGGTCGCCACCATCACTCGGGTAGGCCCAGACGTGGACGGCGTCAACTCCGCCGCCCGCGTCTGCATCAAGGTCGGCAGCCCAGCCCGCAACGGTGAAACTCGGTGTGACGTCCCGGTACAAGGCGGGCGAGTCGATCGCCACCTGGGGCCCGACGCGGTTGCTTCGTTTCACGTTCAGAACGACCCTGGCACGCTGTTGCCCGCGCGCAGACGCAAAGACGAACTCATACTCGCCGACGAACGCCACCCCGGGGTGCCAGGTAAAAGTTCCGTCAGCATCCAGCTTTGCCCCAATCGGGAGAGGACCCAGGCCGGAAGCGGTCTGAAGGAACGCTTTCGTCGCGTGCGTCTTCAACTCGATTCGATCGAGCTCCTCGCTCTGGATGGTGACCACTCCCGACCTGGGGTGATACGTCCGGAACGGCTCGTCCAGACTGAAGCCCCTGCGGCCGACGAGTGCCGTGCCGATTTCCTGGGTGATCGACGCTGACGCGGTGCTATCCGCTGGCGCCGTCGACCCGGTGAAGTTCGCAACGTTGAAGTAGCGGCTGCCAATCCCGGCAACATTGCCGGCACTGTCAGTAACGCCCCACGAGATCGTATGGATGCCGTTGGTGAGCTGGGTTGTGTCGAACGTGAAGACGGCCAGCGCGGTCGCAACTCCCGGGTACTGCGCTGCCGGAAAAGCAGCGCTCAAATCGGGACGGCTCGTCCAGGCGCCAGGCACGCCGACCGGCACGCCATCGATGAAGACGTTGACCGTCCCGCCGTTCGGCGGATTGCTGCCATGACCCCCAACCCCGAGCGTCCACCCGAAGTTATCGACGACGCCACTGACCGTGGCGCCCTGGGCTGGCGTATCGATGGCACCGAATGGCATGACGGCCTTGCTGTTCGTGCATGTAATCGTCTTTGTGCCGAGAAGCGTCGAATGGCCGTCCGAGTCGTCTGCGAAGGCGTACAGTTTGAAGGTTCCGTTGCCAAGCGAGGGGAGAAGGTTCGTCAGCAACATGTATCCCCATCCGGCGCGTGTGTTCTGGGGGTGCATGTGGTAAATCCCGGCCACATCGGGGCGCGCACCATCGACGAACGCAGCCTCTCCGATGTAGACCTGCACGCCCGGCGTTTCGCCGTCCACAGGATCTCGCTGAATGCGCACGCGCGCGATCTGCACGTCGTCGAGCGCCCAGCCGGTGACCGCGATCGAGCCGGTAATGCCCGACGTTCCGTCCGTTGGCGTGTCGAAGGCGCCGAAGGGCGGGCCCGACACGCCGCCCTGGGTCACACCGAGCCGAACGGAAATCGGGGAAAGCGTGCTTGTCCCGCCGTTGAGGCTGATCGTGATAGCACCCGCTGACGTGCTGGGGAGCCCTGGAGTGAATTTGACGCCCACTTTCAGCGCCGCCGGGCCGATGCCGGACGCCGGGCTGACAGTGAGCCAGGGTGCGTTCGACGTCGCGGTCCAACTTGCGGAGCCCGTGCCGCTCTGCGTCAGGCGCACGACCTGGGGATCCGTTCGTGAGGCAAATGCGATCCCGGTCGAGACCGCGGCAAAGTTCAGGGTCGCGCGGTCCAGCGAAAAAACCGGGCCCCCGCTGACACCTGATTGCGTGACGGTGAGGGTCTGTCCGGCAACTGACATCGTTGTCGAGCGGGATGTCCCGAGGAGATTCGGCGCGACTGTGAAATCAACGGTTCCTGGCCCGGTGCCCGACACGCCCGAAGTGATCGTGACAAACGTGGCATTGCTCGCCGCCGACCAGCTGCAACCCGCCGGTCCCACGACACTGACCGAATTGGATTCGCCGCCGGGACCGCCACTGAACGATGTCTCTGACAGGGCGAAGGTACACCCGGTGTTCCAACCGATGTCATGAAGAATGCCGATCGCGATCGGGCCGGGATTGTGGATGCTCTCGGCATACCCCAGCGCATACGTCATCAACGAATTCGGGCTCCCCGCCGGGTACGACGACTCGTCCAGGTGAGAGTAGCTGGAACCCTGGCGCCAGACGGCTGGCGCATAGAGCTTCGGCGGCGCTCCGTTTGCGCCGTAGGTCTGGAGGCCGTACCACCAGACGTTGCCCTGACTGCAGCTCCGCGGCGAGCGCTGCCGACGGGTTGGGAAACAGGCTGGTGTCCATCAGATAGTGCGGCGCGCCGTTCGCGGCAAACCAGTCGTACAAAGTTGGGAAGCCGGAGTAGCCCCACGTGCCGACTCCATTCGATACCTGCATCGAACCGGCGAATCCAAGACCATGCGCAAGTTCGTGGAGCACCGTCGTGGTGAAGTCGATGGCGTCTGCCGGTGTATTCCCGTCCGTTCCGAAGTACCACTCAGCGACGCTGCTCGAGAAGGTCGCGGTAATGTCGAATCCCGCTGGATCCAGATCCTGGGCGCTGTACTGGTTTGCCAGCGCGATTGGATACCAGAAGTTCGCTGCCGGAGCTTTGGAAAAATTTCGCCGCATGCTGCCCGCGCGGGCGCTGCCAAGCATGCCTGGGCCGAGCGGTGCAAATTCGGCGCGAACGGTAATCGGCACGGGAGCAACGAGCAACCCTGACCAGATGTCGACCGCGTGTTGGAAAGCGGCCTGCGCGGCGGGATAGGCTTCGAAGCCGACATAGGTGACGTCGATGGTGGCTGTCTGCTGCGCTGCCTCCGTCCGCAGCTCCGCAGAGGCAGAGTCGGCCACCCGCGTGAACTTGTTGGTCGGGTCCAGCACCAGCCCGTCGCTGTCACCCGAGCGTGATCCGCCTCGGGCCGGGTGCGGCTGACAGAAGCAGCAACGCAGCGATCGCGACCAGGAACCCCGACGGGCCCTTCAATCGGAGCACCGCGTGCAGCGCGACATATTCCCCCACCTGGGCGAGGCCGCACACGCCAGCCAATCGCGTGATCATGCGCGCGCTCCTACCGTTGGCTTCTCTGATCACCTCAACGATTAGTGGCAGGACGGGTGCCAACCTGTGCAGGCGCTTTCCCCCGGCTCGTCACTATGGGGGTGTGAAAAGTCTTCTTCCTGGGTGACAATTGTCAACCGGGCAAATACCGTGAATAGGCAGATTGCGTGCGGATTTCCGGTGTCGATCGGCGTGAGAGAGCCGGCGTTGCCGATCAGAAGGCGTGGCGTGGGGAACCGGAGGATTCTGGCGAGCGTCCACCGACCGCCCAAGCAGCGCGGCAGTCATCGCGAAGGCAGAAGCGGCCTAAGTCACTCGATCAGCGTCGGCTCGGCACACGATTGGCAGCCAGGCACTTCACTCAGCCGATGGTAGACGTCGAGTCCACGCTGCGCGGCGAGGCGAACCATCAGGTCTGCGCCTTCCGACGCCCCGCCCACGCGCAGCACGCCATCGCAGCGAGCAAGCAGTCGCTCGGAAACGGGATGGAATATTTGATTGAACAGGTCGTCTCCCACTCGCGTTGATCCTGCGAGTGACAGGAGCGGCAACGCCAGCCACTCGCCGAGCACCGGAAGATGGCCCGCCCTGAACAGCGGAAGCGCATAGGCTTCCATGCGGTGAACGTTTGCCGCCATCTTCTCAGGGTCGTCCCCAGTGCCCGATCGGTACGGTCCGGCGACGAGAATCATTTGTCCTGCAATGCTCACGTTGTCATTCCTGCCGGCACTGTCGACCCCATTCAATAACTGGAACTGACTTATAACTTAGAACATAGAACATGGAACCGTCCCTAAAGCCCGAAAACCCGAGAACTCTATAACCCTCGCGATCGATCCGTGCCCATCCCCACCGTCAAACGCGGCGCCCGCTGGCTGCTCGAGCAGCCCGGCGCCTACGATCTCGGTCTCGCCTTCTTCACCGGCGTCGTCGGGCTCTCGTCCGCCACTGCGCAGTATTCGCAGGGGCATCATCGGCTCGCCGCGGTGCTCGCAGCCGCGACGGTGTCCGCGCTGGTCGTGGGGTTTGCGAAGAGCACCGTCACCCTCGTGCTCGCACGGCGCAAGGAGTCGACGCAGGATCTCGAGGGCTGCCTCTACACGCTGCACAGCCTGCTCACGCCCGCATGGGACGACGGCAACGTGCGGCTTGCGATCCACGTGCCTGTCGGCGGAAATGAGCTCGAACAGGTGACCGACTACATCGGCGCTCCGCCGAAGAAGGGCCGAGTGGGACGGCGCTTTCCGGCCAACGCCGGCATCATCGGCAAGGCTTACCAGGAAAACGATGCGTTCGTGGCGCAGCGGTTGAGCGAGGACGCGCAGGCATATGTTGCCGAGCTCATCGACGACTGGGCGTACCCTCGGGACCTGGCCGCGCGCCTCAACCCGACGATCTTTGCGTGGATGGCGGTGCCGTTCAACGACCCGGTCCGCCAGCAGGTGCAGGGGATCCTCTATGTCGACTCGACGGACCGGGATTTTTTCACCGACACCCGCCAGGATCTCATCCTGCAGGCGTCAGCCGGGATTGCTCGATTCGTTGTGAGACGTTACACTGCCTGAGGAGCCTTTATGTCCCCCAGACCAGCCGCCAAGTGGGCGAGCCCCGTCGTATCTCGCAGCGTCGTGACTGCCCCCGGACGGGTATTGAAGGTTGTACGGGTCGTTTCTTCTGAGCAACAGAAGGATTCCGTCGCCCGAGCCCTCGCCGCCGGTCGCGAGGCGCGTCTCACCGACAAGTAGCTCCGCCCCGCGTCATCCGACACGCCTGCCACTTCGAAGCCCGGCCGTAAAGGGGTACGCCCCTTGCTCATCCGACGCCGTGACTCCGTCCGAACCGCCAATACCCCTGTGTGCGACGGTCCTGATTTGCACGTTCAACCGCAGCAAGCTGCTGCGGACGACGCTCGAAAGCCTCGCGGCAATGGACACGATTCCCGGCGGCTGGGACGTCCTTGTCGTCGACAACAACTCCACCGACGATACCGAACGGGTGGTCGCGAGCCTCGCACAATCGTTCCCGGTCGGCCTCCGATATCTCCGTGAATTGCGCCAGGGGAAATCGTACACGCTCAACCTCGGGCTCACCGCCATCACCGCGCGACTGGTGGCGTTTACGGACGACGATGTCGTGGTATCGAAGACATGGCTGGTCGAGGCTGTCACGCCGCTGCTCGCCGATCCCGGTCTCGACTACACCGGTGGTCCGGTCCGCCCGATCTGGGGCGCGACGCCGCCGGCGTGGCTGCCGAAAACGAACAGCAATCTCTGGGGAACGATCGCGGTCCTCGATTATGGGCAGCGAGCCGTTCATCTACGAAGAGCGCCGCCGCATTCCAATCGGCGCCAACATGGCGGTGAGGCGGTCGGTGTTCGACCGGGCCGGGGGGTTCAATCCCGCGCTCGGCCGCAAGGGCAAGTCGTTGCTCGGGCAGGAACAGGCGGAGTTTTTCTATCGCACGCGGGCGCACGGCGTCCGGGGCATGTACGTGCCGCAGATGGAACTGCACCATCACGTCCCGCGCGAGCGACTCACCCGCTCCTATTTCCGCCGCTGGTGGTTCTGGAAAGGCATCTCACGCGCCCGGCTGCACCGGATGCACCCGGAAACCGAGCTCGGCCTCGATCTTCGACGAGTGAAGCGCATCAGGGGCGTGCCACGTTTTGCGATCGGGGAAGTTCTCGACCATGTGCGGGGCTTGTGGAGCAGCAGTCTGCGCCGGGATCGAGTCCGCCGCATGGAAGAAGAAATGATGCTGATGTACTCGGTCGGGTACGTCGTGGAGAGCTGGCGCAAGAAGGGCTCGGCCAGCGATGAGGCCGATTCTACTGGCCTGAACTCCGAGCTGCCTCCGCGCGCCCAGCCGCAGCGGTAAGCGGAGCCGTCGGGGTCTTCCATCTGGTCCAGAAAAAACTCACGAAATACCATATTCGCGTTTCGTGAAAGAAGCGGCTGTCGCTGTCGAACGTGAGGGCGGCGCGCACGAATCCAACCAGGTGCGCGAGAAATCCCCGGTACAGGAAGCGCGGCGACCCGAAGATCTTCGGGCGATTTACCGGCTCCTCGATGATCGCCCCCTCGGCGCTGAGCGTGTCGCGATACCGCATCAGCGCATGGTAACGGCCGGTGGTTGCCTGCCATCGGCGATGGTATCGACGTGTCAGCCGCTGGGCGGGAACATCAACAGTCACATCCATTGCCGGTAGGTACAGTCCCTGTCTGCCCGCGCGCCACAGGCGGATCTCGAACTCGCGATCCTGGTTTCGCGGGATAGTCAGGCGAGAACCCTCCAACGGCATCGAAGGCTTCGCGACGGCAGCCCAGGTTGGCGCTGAGCAGGCACGCCGATGCCTGCTGCCGGTTGAGATACGCGGCAGTCGGGCGGTCCTGGACCGCGATTGGGCCCCAGTGTGCGGCAGTGAGCCAGGACGGGCGGGGATGGACCCATCGTGGCTTGATCCGTCCGCCGATGCAGTCGACCTCGGGGTGCTCGTCGAAGGCGCGCTTCATCTCGCGCACCCAGTCAGGCCCCGGCACGCCATCGTCGTCCAGGAAGGCGATGACTGGTGCCGTGGTCTGTGCGACCCCGGTGTTTCTGGCGTACGACACGCCCTGGCGAGGCTCGAAAACGTAGCGCAGGCGCCCTCGTGGATCGCGGCTCGCCACCCTCGCCACAATGCTGCGCGTGTCGTCGGTGGAGTTGTTGTCGACGACGACGATCTCGTATTCGAGTGCGCCGGCGTCCTGATCCAGCAGGCTCGTGAGCAGCGGCTCGAGCTGCGGGCCCCGGTTGAAGGTCGGGACGACGACGGAGATGTCGAGAGCGTCCGACATGGTCATCGGGCGGGAGAGACGCCGGCGGCGCCGCGGTCGGTCTCGGATGACGTTGGCGACATCGGCGAGCGCAGCGGCACAGCACATGTGGCGGTGTGGCGCCGGTCGGCGATCGCTCCGGTACACGCGGCGGCCGAGCCAGGGAACCGGAGGCACGTAGAGGAGTGGGAGCACGATCCACCCGAGCGGAAGCACGTGCGCCAGTGCGCGGTAGGTGTCGAAGCCGGCGAACAGGCGATCCGGCCCTGTCGATGCCGTGCATGTCGGTCAGGCAGGCCTCGCGCGAGAGTTGCGGGAAACGCTCGTGGATGGCCGGCCAGTCCCGGTGCACGTCGAGGAATTCGACGCGGCGGCGCAAGTCGAGCCGCCGGAGTACCGCGACCGTGGGTCGGCAGAGGCCGCACGCCGCGTCGTAAATCACCCGCATGTCGGTTCGTCGCGGAATCCACGCGCGCAGGCGTTCCCCGACGCGATCCCATGGCACCCAGAAGACGTTGATGACGAGGAACTGCTCGAACGTGGGCCCCATCAGCATGCGGATGCCGATGATGAGGCTCATCCCGCCAAGAACGAGCGGAACCCGAAGCCTGCGGCTGAAGAGCGAGAGAGGATAAGACGTTTCGACCACGATCGTTCCGGCCGCCATCAGGCGGGCGGCCAGGGGAAGTTCGGCGATGTGGCTGCCCCAGTTGACGAGGGGATCGGCATCCGAGATGTGGTATTGCACTCGCCGCAGCAGTATGGCCATGTGATCCGACATGACCCACTCGAGGCCCGAGGTCCAGATTTTCGCGACTCCGGCGGCAAAGAAAACGAGCGACAGCGCGGTCAGAATCAGCTGCACCGGCCACGTATATTCCGGGCTGTCCGGCAGCGGGGCTGCGTCCTCGTTCCGGGCGGTGCGGATCAGGTGATCGATCGACCAGGCGTCACCGGCTCGGGAGAACGCCAGAATCCAGAAGGCGAGCACGAGGACCGCGTCGAAATGGTATGTCTGCCCGAAATTGTGGGGCAGCCCGAGCAGGTAGGTCCCGAGCACGGCCGCTAGCCGCCATGCTCGGCCGGCTGAAAAGGCCCAGGCACGAAAAAACCAGCGACAGCTTCCACACCGTTTCCGCCACGACGCAGCATCGCCGGAGACAACACGGGAACCCGGAACGTCTCGAACAACCAGATTGGCTGGAGGAACGCGGGCGACACGCTTCCCCAAATCGAAAAGTTGTGCGGAATATAGAAAGCCGCCAGCGCGCCAAAGAAAAGGACGCGAGAGACGCCGAGATTCGTCGCCGCCGCAGGCGCGAACCAGAAGCGGATCCAGCGGTCGCGGATACTGTTGAGCAGGCGCGTCATCGCAGCCTCCGTCGACGCATCCGTCTCAGCCACGAGCTGGCGAGTCGCGGGTCGATCGAGATTCGCAGCGAACGGTTCGAGCCGCCAGCCCATCTTGTAGAGGCGCACGGCGCGCAATTCCGGCCCCTGGATTTCCCCTTTTGCCCGACGCGCGTTATACCGCTGCAGCACGTCGGTGAGCGCGGCCTGCACTCGTGGGGCGCTCTCGGGCTTGTCCGCGAACCCGCCGCACACCGAGGGGCAGCCGGGATTGATCGAGCGGCCACAACTCGTTGTAGCTCAAAAGGGCGACTTCGCGGTTCTCGGCCGTGACCCCGAACAGACGCAGCCATGTCAGGGACGGCTCGCGGTGGACCGTGGAAAACATTGGGTAGTTCGAAAATGGCCAGTGCTCCTGCCGTGTGCCAATGTCGTACAGGGAACCTGCTATGACGAACAGGATGAGGAAGTGAGCGACGAGCAACCGACGGGTAGACATAACGTGTGGCTCGCAGATAGCGATCGATAACCGCGACTCGGGCATATCGTGACGTTGCAAGCTCGACGCCAGATCGCGCCGCCGGCGGCAGGGTTGAAAATGCGCAGCGGTGCCCATAGGCTGGATAGGTGGTGGCGAACAGAAAGCATCCCCTGGCGGCGACCGGCGGTCACTGTTGAGTCCCACGGCCGCGGGAGTCAGTCTCATCATCAACGAAACGTCCGGTGCCGCATCCCGTCAAGACACGAGCGTGCAGCTCCAGGAGCTGTTCGGTGCGCGAGGGTACGAAAGTAACGCTCGAGCGAGTCCGGCATGGCGGCGACCTCGCCGCCCGAACACGGCGCGCGGCGAGCCGGGGAGATACGCTGGTCGCAGCCGGAGGGGACGGGACCGTCAACGCGGTCGCGGCCGTTGCGGTCGAAACCGGTGCCACCCTGGGCGTCCTGCCCGCCGGCACGCTCAACCACTTCGCCAAGGACCTTCGGATTCCGCTCGATCCCGCCGAGGCCGTCGACACGATCGTGGCCGGCCACGTACAGATGGTCGACGTCGGAGAGGTGAACGGACGCATCTTCGTCAACAACTCGAGCATCGGCATTTATCCGCGCATGGTGTGGGAGCGCGATGGCGAGCAGCGCCGCGGCCGCAGGAAGGCGGTTGCTTTCGGAATCGCCATGCTGCGAACCTGGCGCAATTACCGCACGTTCGCCGGACGACTGCTCATCGACGGCACACCGCACGTCGTGCGCACACCGTTCGTGTTCATCGGGAACAACGAATACGTGGCTGAAGGGATTCCAGCTGGGTGCGCGCACGTCGCTCGACGAGGGACGGCTGTCGGTCTTCGTCGCGCCTCGAGATGCGGCCGCTTCGAGATCCTGGCCCTGCCGGTCCGCGCGCTGCTGCGGCGCCTCGATCCGGACGCGCACCTCACTCGGTTCACCGCCGCCGCGTCGACGTCGAGCTGGCGCGGTCGCGTGTCAGCGTCGCGCTCGACGGCGAGGTGGCCGTCCTGCACACACCGCTTCGCTACCGGATTCGCCCGGGAGCCCTGCGGGTGCTCGTTCCCTCCAACCCGACACGGATAGGACGATGCGATGCGGGTGATCGTGCACCTGTCGGACATCCACTTCGGGCGCCTGCAGCCGTCGCTGGTTGAGCCGCTCGCGACCACGATCGCGAGGCTCAAACCTGATCTCCTGGCGGTCTCCGGCGACCTCACGCAGCGCGCGCGCCGGCGGGAGTTCGACGCCGCGCGCCGGTTTCTCGACTCGATACCTGTGCCGCGCCTCGTGCTGCCCGGCAATCACGATGTGCCGCTCTACAACGTGTTCACGCGGTTCGCCACGCCGCTGGCGCGTTACAAGCGGGCGATTACGTCCGATCTTTCGCCCGTCTACCGCGACGACGAGATGATCGTCGTCGGCGTCAATACCGCGCGGTCGCTCACCTGGGGCGAAGGCCGCATCAACGAGGCACAGGTCGATCACATCGTCCAGACGCTGTCGCGCGTTCCCGCCGATCTCATACGCGTGGTCGTGACGCACCATCCGTTCGATCTGCCCGAAGGTGTGCGCGAGGAGCGCCTGGTGGGCGGCGCGGCGATGGCGATGAAGAGGCTGACGCGGGCCTGCGCCGATCTGTTCCTCGCCGGGCACCTGCACATCAGTCACGTCGGCCACACCGCGGCGCGGTACAGGATTGCCGGTCATTCGGCGCTCGTCGTCCAGGCCGGGACGGTATCGACGCGCTCCCGCGGCGAGCAGCCGTCGTTCAACGTGCTGCGGATCGCGCGCCCGAATATCTCGGTGGAACGGCTGGTCTGGGATCCGGCACTCGAGGCGTTCAGCGCCGCCGCGGCGGCGAAGTATCGTCATACGCCCGAGGGCTGGGTCGCCGGAGATTGATTCGAATCCGCCTTCGCTCCCGTGAATCCCCAGGAGCTTCGGCGCGGCAGGCGAGTCCGCTCCCGTGAATCCCCAGGAGCTTCGGCGCGGCAGGCGAGTCCGCTCCCGTGAATCCCCTGGAGCTTCGGCGCGGCAGGCGCGTTCGCTCCCGTGAATCCGCTGGAGCTTCGGCGCGGCAGGCGAGTTCGCTCCCGTGAATCCCGTGGAGCTTCGGCGCGGCAGGCGATCGCGGTTCGCTCCCGTGAATCCCGTGGAGCTTCGGCGCGGCAGGCGCGTTCGCTCCCGTGAATCTCCCGGAGCTTCGGCGCGGCAGGCGAGTCCCGAATCCCGAACCCCGAATCCCGCCAAACTGTGCTTACCGCGCGGTCGCCGGCGTGATCGCGATCCTGCCGCGCAGCACCTGCGTGCAGCGCCACAGCGCGCTCGAGATGACCACGATCACGCACACCATCATCGTGATGGTCAGCGTGGTGTTGACATACCCCTGAACATGGCGCGATGGATCGGCCCCGATCGCGAGCGGCCAGAAGTTGTCGCGGACGCTCAGCACGCCGGCGGTCAGCGTCGTGACCGACACGAACGCGAGCGGCGCCGCGGTGATCCACGCGTAGCGCGCCTTGCCCATGTTCACGATGATGGTCGTGCCGACCGCAAGTGCCACCGACGCGAGCAGCTGATTCGCGATGCCGAACATCGGCCAGATCGTGCTGATGCTGCCGGTGCGGATGAAGTATGCCCACGCCGCGACGACGAGCAGCGTCGACAGCGACCGACCCCGGGAGCCACTCCTGCCGCGCCATCGGCGCGTGGAACTGCCCGAGGAACTCCTGGACGAGAAAGCGCGCGACGCGCGTCCCGGTGTCGATCGTCGTCAGGATGAAGAGCGCCTCGAACATGACGGCGAAGTGGTACCAGTAGTCCATGAGGCCGCGCATGCCGGGCAGGCCGCTGAAGATCTGCGCGATGCCGACCGCCAGCGACACGGCGCCGCCCGTCCTGCCGGCGACAGCTCTCGCCGACCGCGGCCTGGAGCTGCGGCAGGTTGACGGCCGGGATGCCAAGCTGCGCGAACACCGAGGGCGGCGTGTTGATGGCGAAGTAGTCGCCCGGGAACATCGCGGTCGCGGCGATCAGGGCGACGATGCCGACGAGGCCCTCCATCAGCATCGCGCCGTACCCGATCGGGCGGATGTCGGATTCGCGATCGATCATCTTCGGCGTCGTCCCCGACGCGATGAGCGCGTGGAATCCGGAGATCGCGCCGCACGCGATGGTGATGAACGCGAACGGGAAAGACCGGTCCCGGGATGATGGGACCGCCGCCGGCGGTGAACCTGGTGAACGCCTCCATCTTCAGCTCGGGATTGACGACAATGACGGCGAGCACGAGCAGCGCAATCGTGCCGATCTTCATGAAGGAGCTGAGATAGTCGCGAGGGCAGAGCAGCATCCAGACCGGCAGCACCGAGGCGACGAAGCCGTACACCGCCATCGCCAGGATCAGCTGATCGCGCGAGAGCGTGAACCAGTGGCCGATCGACGAGGCCGCGACCGGCTTGCCGAGGACGACCGCGAGCAGCATGCCGATGACGCCGATGACCGTGGCTTCGCGCGATTCGCCCTTTGCGGAACCGGTACATGTACAGGCCCATGAAGAGCGCGAGCGGGATCGACAGGCCAATCGTGAAGGTGCCCCACGGGCTCTCGTGCAGCGCATTGACCACCGCCAGCCCGAGCCCGGCGAGGGCGATGACGATGATGAAGAGGATGGCGACTGCCGCCGTCGTGCCGGCAACCGGTCCGATCTCGAGTCGGGTGATCTCGGCCAGCGATCGGCCGCCGCGGCGCACCGAGGCCCACAGGGTGATGAAGTCGTGGACGGCGCCCGCGAGACACACACCGGCGACGAGCCAGATGAGCCCGGGCGCGTAGCCGAACTGTGCCGCGAGCACCGGGCCGATGAGAGGCCCGGCGCCGGTGATGGCGGCGAAGTGATGCCCGAACAGCACCAGCCGGTGGGTCGGATGGTAGTTCTGGCCGTCGTTCCGGATGTGCGCCGGCGTCGATCCGCGCGTCGTCCAGGGACATGACGCGCGCGGCGATGAAGGCGCTGTAGTACCGATACGCGATCGCGAGGATGCAGAGAATCGGCAGCAGGACGTAGAGTGCATGCATGAGTGCGGCGCAGTGTAGCACTACGGCTGACAGCTATCAGCTATCAGCTATCAGCCATTGGCAGTCAGCAGTCAGCAAACCAGCGATCAAAGTCCCCAGTCTCCAGTAGCCAGTGCCCCATCGCGTAACACGCCTGAACGACTCACGCCATGCCGGACCTACGCTGCGGTCGTACCTGCCCCGACAAGCAGTGGCAACTGGCGACTGGATACTTGCGCCGCGCGGCCGGGTACCTGATCGCGCCGAGTTGGAGACTTGCGGCTCGCTTTCAACTCTGCTCTCCACCCGCTTCCCATCTCCAGTCGCCAGTATCCACTCGTGACACACCTGAGCAACTCAGAGCCCATGCGGACCGCGCGGTAGGGCCCGCGACAAGCACTGGCGCCTGGCAACTGGATACTGCGCCGGGTTGGGGGTTGCGCCGCGCGGCGCGACGCTGAGGTAGGGCAGCGAAGCTGAAGCTGAAAGCTGAAAGCTGGCAGCTGAGGAACTGATTGCTGACAACTGATTGCTGACTGCTGATTGCTGACAGCTGATGACCGTGCGCTGCTGTCCGACCGGCATGTCCGTTGCAAAAATCCCGGGTGGTGAATAGACGTTAAGACAAGAAGTCCCGCCGAGGCATGCCATGCGGCTCCCGTCCCGTTCAGTTGCAGCTCTCATCCTTACTGCTGTTTCGCTCGCCACCCCGGTGCGCACGCATGCGCAAGGCGGATACTTTGGCGGCAACAAGGTGCAGTATCAGGACTTTGATTTCAAGGTCTTGAAGACCGATCATTTCGACATCTACTTCTACCCGGAAGAAGCCGAGGGCGCCAAGGTGGCAGGGCGAATGGCGGAGCGATGGTATGCGCGGCTGTCGGTCGTGCTCAACCATCAGCTGCGAGGCCGTCAGCCGCTCGTCCTGTATGCGAGTGGGCCGCACTTCCGGCAGACGAACGTGATCGAAGGGGATCTCGGGGAAGGAACCGGCGGCGTGACCGAACCCGCCAAGCGCCGCATCGTGCTCCCCTTTGCCGGGCCGCTGGACGCGACCGACCACGTGCTCGGGCACGAGCTGGTGCATGCCTTCCAGTACGACATCACGAATACCAACGCGAGTTCAAACGGCGGGGCGATGTCGATGCCGCTGTGGTTCATCGAGGGGATGGCGGAGTACCTGTCGATCGGCCCGGTCGATGCGAATACCGCGATGTGGATGCGCGAAGCAGCGCGGCGCGAAAAGCTGCCGGACATCAAGGATCTCGACGACCCGCGCTACTTCCCGTATCGCTATGGGCAGGCGCTATGGGCGTTCATCGGCGGGCGCTACGGCGACCGCGCGGTTGGCAACCTGCTGCGCGGCAGCAATGGTCGCGGCGGATACGAGGATGCGTTCAAGGGCATCCTGGGCATCGATTCGAAGGAACTGTCGAAGCAGTGGCACGACGCCGAGATTGCCGCATACCGGCCCATTGCCGAGGCGACGAAGATGCCGGCGGCATTCGCCCGCCCGATCATCACCTCACAGGACGGCCGCGGGATGAATGTGAGCCCCGAGCTCAGCCCGGATGGCTCGCGGATGATGTTCTTCTCCGAGCGGGATCTATTCTCGATTGACCTGTATCTGGCCGACGCTCATACCGGGAAGGTGATCCGGAAGATCACCGACACGGCAACCGATGCCCACTTCGAGAGCCTGCAGTTCCTGACGTCGGCCGGCGCATGGGACGCCAGCGGCAAACGATTCGTGTTCCCCGGGATCAGCCAGGGACAACCGATTCTCGAGATCGTCGATGTCGACAGCGGCCGGCGCGAGCGCGAAATCCGCTTGAAGGAGCTCGACGAGGTGCTGAACCCCGCCTGGTCACCCGACGGCAACCTGATCGCCTTCTCGGGTCTGGTCGGCGGGTTCAACGATCTGTTCGTCTACGATCTCAAGGCTGGCAGCCTCCGCCGCGTCACGAACGATGCGTTCGCCGAGCTCGACCCGGCGTGGTCGCCCGATGGCCGCGAGCTCGCGTTCAGTACCGACCGATTCACGACCGCCCTCTCGACGCTCGAGACCGGCTCGCTCCACCTCGCGATCCTGGACGTCGCCACCGGGTCGGTACGCGACGCCGGCGGCTTCGACAATTCGAAGAACATCAGTCCACAGTGGTCGCACGATGGGCGGTCGCTGTATTTCCTGTCCGACCGGCAGGGCATCACCAACATCTACCGGATGCCAGCGCAGGGTGGCACGCCGACTCAGCTGACCAACATCCTCACCGGTGTGAGCGGGATCACGGCGCTCAGCCCGGCCCTGTCCGTCGCCGACGGCCGCGCCGTGTTCAGTGCGTACGAAAACGATGGATACAACGTGTACGCGCTCGAAGGCGACGCGCAGCTGGCGGGGATGCCCATCGTCGAACTGCCGCTCAACGCGGCCGTGCTGCCGCCACGGCGCAACGGCGAAGGCCAGGTGTTCGCCGCGGTGCAGAACGAAACCATAGGTCTTCCGCCGGCGACCGCCACTCCGCCGGTTTCCGCATACAAGCCGCGTCTCGGACTCGATTACGCCGGGCAGCCGACCATCGGTGTGGGCACCGATCCGTTCGGCACGTATGCCGCGGGCGGAGTCTCGTTCCTCTTCAGCGACATGCTCGGGAACCACGTGCTGGCGACGAGCGCACAGGTGACGAGCCGGTTCGACGAGTGGGGCGGGAGCGCGTTCTATCTCAATCGCAAGCATCGCTGGAACTGGGGCATCGGTGCGGACCAGACGCCGTACGTGTCCAGCGGCTATGCGACCGGGTACGATCTGAGCGGCGGGCAGCCGGTCTACGTCGAGGACGAGTACCGGATCCTGCAGGTCGACCGCGGCGTCTCCGGCCTTCTTTCGTACCCGTTCAGCCGTGCACAGCGCGTCGAGGTCTCGGCCGGCCTCCGTCAGATCGGGCTGAAGCAGGATGTGACATCCCGCGTCTACGACCTCTCCGGCTTTCAGTTGAGCCAGGACGAGACGAGCCTCGGTTCGTTCCCGACGCTCAACCTGGCGCAAACCTCCGAGGCACTCGTGTACGACACGTCGATCGCCGGGCTGGCGAGTCCGATCCGCGGCAGCCGTTACCGCTTCGAGCTATCGCAGAACGCGGGGTCGTTGAATTTCCAGGGAGTGCTCGCTGACGTCCGGACCTACTTGATGCCGGTTCGGCCATACACCTTCGCGCTGAGGGGGCTCTACTACGGTCGATACGGCAGCAGCGCGGGCGATCCCCGGCTTCCAGCGATGTACCTCGGGTATCCGGGCCTGGTGCGCGGCTACGATCCGAACTCGTTCGAGGCGGGGGAGTGCGGGACCCAGACTGATGGCTCGTGCCCGGTCTTCGACCGATTGGTCGGAAGTCGTGTTGCAATCGCGAATGCCGAATTGCGCTTCCCGCTGTGGGGCGCCTTTGGCGGCAGCAGCTACTACGGACCGCTCCCAATCGAGCTTGGCGTCTTCTCCGACGCGGGCGTCGCGTGGGGCGGCGTGTCGTCGCCCCAGTTCGTCGAGGGCGACCATAAGCCGGTGGCAAGTGTCGGCGCCGTTGCCCGCATCAACCTGTTCGGATTCGCCGTCGCAGAGATCAATTACGTCAGGCCGCTCGATCGCCCTGGCCGCGGCTGGGTCTGGCAGTTCAACCTCCAGCCGGGGTTCTAAAGGGGGTCCGCCTCCGCCCGCTACGTCCAACGTGCTACGTGCTACGTGCCACGTGCCACGTGCGACGGCGACCGGTGCTGGTTCCCGCGGGCTCCGCAGCTTCCGCCTGCACCGTAGCTTCCGCCTGCACCGTAGCTTCCGCCTGCTCCGTAGCTTCCGCCTTCAGGCGGAAGTCACCTTCCACGTGCTACGTCCAACGTGCAACGTGCTACGTGCCACCTTCCACGTGCCACGTGCCACGTGCCACGTGCGACGGCGACCGGTTGCAGCTGCCGACTTCGCTCGACTGCAGCGGTCAGGCCGTTGCCACCGACGTGATCTGTTTGAGATGGTGAATATCATGACCCGCCATCTGGCTGAGGATCCATCGCACCGGCAGGCGACCGTACTCCGGATGCGCGAACTCACGATCGAGGGCGGCCGCCGACATCGTCCGGAACATCGCCACGTTCAACCGCCGCACGCTGGTGTAGGCGTCCAATGCCGCGGGCCCGTCGATCTGCGCGTCGAGCGGAAGCCAGTCGTCCTGTGAAAACGGCTGCGCCGTGTAGTCCTGCTGCGTCAGCGCAAAGCGAGCCCGAGAGCCCAGTGCAAGCTCGGTCTGCGCGAGGTGGATGAGAATCTTGCGGATACTCCACTTGCCCGGCGCGTACGTTCGCTCGAACTGGGCCGACGTCCATCCCGTCACTGCCGCGCGGATCCGTCCAGGCGTGTCGTCGAGGGCGTCGAGTGCGTCGCGATTGCCGAGATCTGCGGCGTAAGGATTAGGTGTCGCTGTCATGACGGTGCATAATCGCACGTTTGTCTTCCATGTTCCAGACGCTCGAGATCGACAGTTCCCACCTTGGCGCCGGACGCCGCATCACCGTGTGGAGTCCGCCGAAGGCGCGCGCCGGCTCACGTCGTCCCTACCCCGTGCTGTATCTGAACGATGGTCAGAACCTGTTCGATCCGGCGCGAGCGTTTGCCGGTCGGACCTGGCGCGTCGGTGAGATCGCGTCGCGACTCGTCCGCCGCGGGCGGATTCAGCCACTGATCATCGTGGGAATCGATCACGGCGACGTGCAACGCTCGCGCGAGTACCTCCCGGTCGAGGACGACAGAAACCCGGGCGCGCGGGACCCACTCGGGCGCGAGTACGCCGACTTCGTCACGCGCGAAGTGATGCCGCTGATTGCGCGCCACTATCCCGTCGCTACCGGCGCCGCCAACACCGGATTCGGCGGCTCGTCGTACGGCGCCGTTGCCGCGCTCTACACGGCAATCATCAAGCCCGGCGTTTTCGGGCGCCTGCTGATTGAGAGCCCGTCGCTGTACGTCGGTGACGAGTACCTGCTGCGGCGCGCCCGGGCCGCGAAGCGATGGTCCTCGAGGATCTACCTGGGAGTAGGAACCGCCGAGACGAACAACAGCGGGATCAACGAGGAGACCGTGCGAAACGTCCACAAACTGGCGCGCATCCTTCGCGACCGCCGCCTCGGACCCCGACGTCTCCTCGTCGTCGTCGAGGAAGGCGCGACCCACTCCGAAGATGCCTGGGCGCGCCGCTTGCCTGGTGCGCTGGAATTTCTTTACGGGCGAGACTCCCGGTAACGTGCACTTCCGCCTGAAGGCGGAGCCACAAGACCCCTGGCACCTTTGGCCCTTTCCCCTGAAGGCGAAAGCCACCGAACTCATCGAAGCAGTGCGGGTTCGGCGAGCACGCGTTCGCGAAGCGCGGCGAAGGCTTTGCCGCGATGGCTCACGGCCGATTTGTCCGCAGCGGGAAGCTCGGCGAGCGTGCGACCGAGCGGCGGGTAGAAAAAGATCGGATCGTAGCCAAAGCCGTTGTCGCCGCGAGGCTCCGCGACGATCGTGCCTTCGACCGTGCCCTCGGCCTCGAAGAGGATCCGATCCTGCCGCGCGACGGCAATGTGGCAGACGAACCTCGCCCGGCTGGTCTCGACGCCGCGCTCGCGCAGCAGTTCCTGGATTTTCGCGAACTTGACGGTGTAGTCCGAGCCGTACCAACGCGCCGAGTGCACGCCAGGCGCGTTATCGAGCGCCTCGATTTCCAGTCCCGAGTCGTCGGCAACGCTGACGACTCCCGTCTCGTGCGAGTAGTAGCGCGCCTTCAGGCGGGCGTTCTCCGCGAACGTGCTGCCCGTCTCCTCAGGCTCGGGAATGCCCGCCCGATTCTCGAGCGTGACAAGCGCGAGCGGCAGACCCGAGAGGATGTCGGCGATTTCCCGCACCTTGCCCCGGTTGGTGGTCGCAATCAGGAGGGTGGGCGCCTCTATCATCCGCGCAGATCGCCGACGATGTCCCGCTGCAGCGCAACCAGTTGGCGTATCCCCTCGTCGGCGAGCGCGATGAGGTCGTCCAGTGCCTTCCGCTCGAACGGCGGACCCTCGGCCGTCCCCTGGATTTCGATGAAGCGGCCGTCACCGGTCTTGACGACGTTCATGTCGACCTCGGCCTTCGAGTCTTCGTCGTAGGCGAGATCGAGCAGCGGCGTGCCGTTGACGACACCGACGCTGGTCGCGGCGACGTGATCGAGCAGCGGCATGGTCTTGATCTGCCCGGCGCTGCGCATCCGCTGCAGCGCGAGCACGAGTGCCACGAAGCCGCCGGTAATCGATGCGGTGCGAGTCCCGCCGTCAGCCTGGATGACGTCGCAGTCGACCCACACCGTCCGCTCGCCAAGTTCGTTGAGCTTCATCACCGACCTGAGCGATCGGCCGATGAGCCGCTGAATTTCCTGTGTGCGCCCGCCGACCTTCCCCGCAGTCGCTTCGCGCTGAGTCCGCGTCGAGGTTGCGCGCGGCAACATCCCGTATTCGGCCGTGACCCAGCCCTTGCCGCTGTTGCGCAGGAACGGCGGCACACGATCCTCGACGCTGGCGGTACAGATGACGCGCGTGCGCCCGGACTCGATCAGTACCGGAGCCCTCCGCGTGCATCGTAAAGGAGGGCGTCATCGTCGTCGGCCGAAGCTGCAGGGGCGTGCGTCCATCCGAACGGGTCATGGTCATGGTTCGTGTCGTCTTTCGTGACCGGCTGGTTACCGCGCTGCCGGCGGGGGAGTGGCTGCGGGCGCGGGAGCGGCCGCGGCCGGAAGCCATTTCAAGTTCTTCTGGAGCGGCCGGCGCAGGTCGACGTGACCGGCGAGCGTGTCGGCTTCCTTGCCGTTCACCAGGATCTGCACGCGGGTAACCGCCGGCAGGTTGACGGTGAGCGCATCGACGATGGAGTACACCGTAAACAGCTCGTTCAGTGCCCCGCCCGGATGATTGGTGGTGACCTGCGGGCTGAGGTCGACGAACGCGTCGCCGCGTTCGGTGATGAAAAGCGTGCGCAGCGTCGTGCCTTGCGGGATGGCCGAGGCCAGCGGACCCGGCGCGGCGCCGAGCTGCGCCTCGACGATACGGCGGGCCTGGACGACGATGGGCTCGGCGAACGGAATCTCGCGCTCGGTTCCGACCAGCGACAGACCGTCCTCGGAGACGAAATAGAGCGTCGCCTTGATCTTGCGCTCGGGTGTCGCCGGCGCCGCAGGCCGGGAGTCGGTCGCCACCGGAACAGCCCGAGCGCCGCCCCAGCGCCGTGCGATTGCCCACATCGCCGCCAGGGCCGCGACCGACACGACGATGACAATGAAGACTACTCCGAAGCGTCGGGCCATCAGCGGCCGGCCCCGATCGGAGCCGGATGCATGGCGCTCCGCACGTCACGAAACCGGGTGATGCTGCCGACCAGCGCCTGCACGACGGTGTTCTGGAAATCGTCCGAGCGCAGCTGCTTCTCCTGATCGGGATTGCTGACGAAGCCGATCTCGATCAGGACGGCCGGCATGTTCGCGCCCACGAGGACGCGCAGCGGCGCCTGCTGGAGGGCACGCGAATTGACCGGCACCCGTTCCCGGAGCGCCGCCTCGACGATCTGCGCGAGTGCGGCGGATTCATCGATGTAGCGCGCCTGCGCCATTTCCCAGGGGGTGAGCTCGATGTCACGGGCGCCACCACCGAAAACAGGCAGCGACTCGCTGTCGGCATGCGCCGCACGCTGTGCCGCATCGCCGTATTCGTCGAGACTGAGATAGAAGACCTGGGCACCGCTGGCCGAGGAGCGCATCGACCCATTCGCGTGCAGGCTGACGAAGAGGTCAGCCTTATTGTTGTTCGCGAGCGCAGCGCGCTCGTCGAGGCCGACCGTCGCGTCCCCCTCGCGGGTCAGAATCACACGCACCCCAAGCCGCGTTTCGAGCGCCCCTTTGAGCCGCTTCGCCACCGAGAGCGTGATGGTCTTCTCGAGCGTGCCGGCCGGACCCCTGGCGCCGTCCTCGGACCCGCCGTGGCCCGGATCGATCACAACCGTGCGCAGACCACCCGTGGGAGTGAGATCGATGAGCGGCGGAGCGTCCGGCGGCGCGACCGAGGGCGGCGGAAGGTTCTGGGGTGGCGCCTCCGTCGACGCGCCGACGACATCGAACACGATGCGAACCGCACCACGGTCGCCAGGCATGTCAGACGTTCTGAAGGATGCGAACCGCGGACCCAGATCGATCACGATGGTCGCGGGACCCTCGCCCGGACGGACTGCCTGGATCAGCTCGGGAGAGGGGGACGGCGGCAGGACGGCGTCGAGCATGTCGGCTTCGAACCGGACGAGGAGACGAGGCCCATCCTGGGTCACAGTATGCGGAGTCGCCGGCAGCACTTCGAGCGTCAGGCGCGCGGCGGTTCCGAGCGGCTCGATCCGTCCGGCGACGCGCGGCGCCCTGATGTCGCCGATCAGCAGCAGCCGCGAAGCTTTTCTCAGCTCAACGCGCGAGCCCAGCAGCGGAGCAAGGGCGCGCGAGACGAAATCAACGGGGACGAGCCACGTGCGGCCCTCGCGGACTGGTGGCGCCGGCAACGAGATGAGACGTCCGCCGACGGATGCGAGGCTCTGGCCAGCAGAGAGGACGATGATCTGATTGCGCACGGTGACGGTCAGTCCGCCTGCCGCCGCATCTTCGCGGACGGTCAGTTCGAAGAGCGGCGCAAGGTCTTCGAGCGCGAACATTTCCTGCCCGGCGGCGAGCCGTGTCGCCAGCGGACGCCGCCCGTCCCGGGTGAGCACCGTGTATGGCGGCGCGGCTGCCGGAGCTTGCGCGGCCGGCACGCCGCCGAGGACCGCCAGCAGCAGGCACGCTGCGGCGATGCAGAACCGTCGGGACCTCAAAGTGTCACCATAATACCCCGTCAGTTGATCGTGCCCGAAGCGCCAACACAGTTGTCAAAGCTCGGCAGTCCTTTTGCTTGCACCGCCATCGTGTCCCCATGTGCGGCAAACTCGTAGTCCTTGCCGGCCCACTTTGCGGTGAGGCATTTCCTATAGAAGGCCTTGGCGTAACCATCGGCCGTGACACGGCAACTCAGCTCAGCATCCCCGACCGGCTGATGTCGCGGCGCCACTGCGAGGTCGAGACAGTCGACGGCGGCTTTGTTCTGCGCGACCTCGGCAGTTCGAATGGAACCTTCGTCAACGGCATCCCGACGCGTGAGCGAACCCTGCAGCACGGCGACCGCATCCGTGTCGGCGATTCGGTGCTGCTGTTCCTGGATCTCCCAGGCGGGCATCAGGCAGGTTCGACCGGCGAGGCCCTGACCGAGGGGGCAGTCGAGGATCGAACGACGCGCGTGCCGCGACCGCTTCCGGGGCGACCGAACGCGGAACCCGAGTCGCCGGTGGCGATCATGGCAGAGGTGCTCGCAGGCCGGGTTACGCTCCAGGCCCACGACATGGTGGGTGAGACTGCGCCGATGCGCGCCGTCTACGAGCGCATCCGGAAAGTCGCGCCATCCGACTGCACGGTTCTGGTGCTTGGCGAAACCGGCACGGGAAAGGAAATCGCTGCCCGGGCGATTCACCAGAATAGTCCGCGCGCGCGGTGCCCTTTTGTCGCCGTGAACTGCGCCGCGCTGACCGAGACGCTGCTCGAGAGCGAGCTCTTCGGTCACGAAAAAGGCGCCTTCACCGGCGCCGTCGCGCTCAAGAAGGGGCGGCTCGAGGTCGCCGACGGCGGCACGGTGTTCCTCGACGAGATCGGCGAGCTCGCGCCGGCGCTGCAAGCCAAGCTGCTGCGCGCGCTCCAGTACCACGAATTCGAACGAGTCGGTGGTACGCGGGTCATCAAGGTCAACGTCCGCGTCGTCGCCGCCACCAATCAGAACCTCGAAGCCAACGTGGCCTCCGGGCGCTTCCGCCAGGATCTCTGGTACCGCCTCAACGTCGTCACGCTTGACGATGCCGCCGCTGCGGGAACGCCGGGCCGACGTGCCGCTGCTCGCTGCTCACTTCGCGGCCAAGTACAGCAAGGGCCGACCGGTCGAGTTCTCGCGCGAAGCGATCGATGCGCTGAGCGCGTACCAGTGGCCGGGCAACGTCCGCGAGCTCGAGAACGCGATCGAGCGAGCCCTGGTGCTTGGCTGCAACGGGCGGATCGTTGCCGACGATCTCCCGGAGACGATCGTGGACGCCTCGCCGGCCCTGCCGGGCGGCGCGGTCGCGGCTTTCCATCAGACCGTGCTCGAAACCAAGCGGCGGCTGATCCTCGGAGCGATCGATCGCACCGGCGGCAACTACACCGCCGCGGCGAGGCTTCTCGGCATCAATCCCACCTACCTGCATCGTCTGCTCCGCAATCTCCAGCTGAAGGGCGTGGCCGCACGGCGCTGATCGCCTGCCGCGCCGCAGGCGCGTGAGCCACATCGTGACTGGCCCATGCCATTGAACGCTGGCGAGACCCTCGGTCCCTATCGGATTGTCGCGACCGTCGGCGCCGGCGGCATGGGGGAGGTTTACCGGGCGCGCGACACGCGAATCGATCGCACGGTCGCGATCAAAATCGTGGCGCGTTCCGCGGCCGGGTGGCAGAACGGCAACGCCGTCGAGCAGGAGGCACGTGCGGTCGGCGCGCTGAATCATCCGCACATCTGCGCCCTCCACGACGTCGGCCGCCACGGCGATACCCCCTTTCTCGTCATGGAGTACGTCGAGGGGGAGACGCTCGCGGCGCGGATCGCCCGCGGTCCGCTCGCCGCGTGGGAAGTGATCCGCCACTCGATCCAGATCGCGGAGGCGCTCGATCACGCGCACCGGCACGGCGTCGTCCACCGCGACCTGAAGCCGGCCAACATCATGTTGACCACGTCGGGCGTGAAGGTGCTGGACTTCGGCCTTGCGCGGCTCGGGGCGACATCGCCGGCGGCGCTCCCGATGGAGCACACGCCGTCTTCGACCCAGCCGGTGGAATCGGACAGCACGCTGCTCGGCAGCGTGCACTACCTTGCGCCCGAGCGGCTCGAAGGGCACGACGCTGACGCGTCAGGCGATCTGTTCGCCCTCGGCGTGGTGATGTACGAGATGGCAACGGGACACCGCCCGTTCGAGGGTGGCAGTGCTGCCGCCGTGATCGCCGGCATCCTGCGATCGAATCAGCCGCCTCCCTCGAGCGTCCGGCCTGACGTGCCACCATCGCTCGACTGGGTGATCCAGAAGTGCCTTGCAAAGAATCCGGAGAGTCGCTGGCAGGCCGCCGGCGACATCGTCGAAGTGCTTCGCTGGCTCGCACGTGCGCCGGCCGTCGACGCCGCAGGCCAGCCGCGCCGGCGCGCCTGGATGTTGCCAGTTGCTGCTGCGACGGCGGTTGCGATTGCCGTCTCGATGTTCGCGGCCGGCAGGTTTTCCGCCGCGCGACAAACGCCCGTTCCGCCGCTGGCCTTCGCCATCTTCCCGCCTGAGAACGGCGGTTTTACGCCGACGCCTTCGTCGGTCCCGAGTTCACAATTCGCGCTCTCACCCGACGGCGACCGACTGGTGTTCGTGGCGCGGGCAGGGACGGATCCGCCGCAGCTCTGGCTTCGGCCGCTTGGATCGAATGACGCGCATCCGCTGCCCGGGACGCAAGGTGCCGAGTACCCGTTCTGGTCTCCCGACGGTGCGTCGGTGGGATTTTTCGCGAGTGCGTCGTTGATGCGCATCGACCTCGCCGGCGGTCCGGCGCGCGTTGTCGCGCCGGCGCCGCACGGGCGCGGCGGCGCGTGGAGCCGTTCCGGAGTGATCGTGTTCGCGCCACAAACGCAGGATGCGCTGTACCGTGTGCCCGCGGCAGGAGGCGCGGCGCCGGCGCTGGTTACGCACCTCGACACCGCTGCCCACCAGGCATCTCACCGCTGGCCGCAGTTTCTCTCCGATGATCGTCACTTCATCTATTTCGTGCAGAGCACGTCGTTCGATGGCCACGGGATTTATGTCGGCGATCTCGAGACGGGCGAAACCCATAAGCTCCTCGCAAGCGGATCGAGCGCCGCATTTGTCGCCCCCGACCAGCTGCTGTTCATTGCCGACGAATCGTTGATGTCGACCCGGCTCGACCTCGAGCGCATCAAAGTCATTGGCGAGGCGCTACCCGTCGTTTCGCCGGTCGCAAGTTCGAGCAACTTCTACGCGGCGTTCTCCGCGGTCCGGACCGGCCTGCTCGCGTACGCGAGCAGCGCGGCCACCGCGGAGCTCGTGTGGTATGCGCGCGATGGGACACGGACAGCGTCGGCGGGTCCGCCCGCGGCGTGCGCCGACTTCCGCCTGTCGCCGCAGGATCAGCTTCTCGCCCTTGCCGAGGTCGATCCGCACAGCCATCGTCCGGATATCCGCGTTCTCGATCTCGCCCGCGGCGCCAAGTCGCGGCTCACGTACGATGCCGCAACAGACGCCTCTCCCGTGTGGTCACCTGATGGCCGACAGATCGTGTTCCGTTCCAACCGCGGCGGCGTCCATGACATTTACCAGAGCGCGGCAAATGGATCCGGGCCGACCACGCTGTTGTTCAAGAGTCCAAATGCGAAGTACCCGACCGACTGGATGCCGGACGGGCGATCGCTGGTCTATCACACATACGCCGAGGACACGGGATCGGACATATGGCTGCTGTCGGCCGACGGCAAGACCTCGAAGCCGCTCGTGAACACCAGGTTCGATGAAGTGCAGGGCCAGGTATCGCCAGACGGACGGTGGCTGGCGTACACGTCACTCGAGAGTGGCCGGGCCGAGGTGTACGTCCGGAGCCTCTCGGATCCGGCGACGCGGTGGCAGGTGTCCGGTAGCGGCGGCAGCGATCCCAGGTGGAAGGGCGACAGCCGCGAGCTGTTTTACATATCATCCGAGTCGGCGCTGACCCTCGTCCCTTTTGCCAACGGTCCGTCCGCGCCGCGGCCGCTGTTCCATGTTCGTGTCGCGCCTCCGGGAGATCCGTACTTGAGCAACTACGACGTCACGACCGACGGGCAGCGATTTCTGGTGCGCGTGCCGGTGCACGATGTCACCTCTTCGCCCATCCACATCCTTACCAACTGGACCGCCGGGCGGGCCGGCGAATGAACCGGCGCGGCGACGTTTGAGGGCCGCGCCGAAGTCCCGTCGGCGCGATCGCGAGCGCGACGCGGCGAGGACGACCTCACCATGGTGACCGAAGCGCTCACTCACCTGATTGCGGTCCACGGCTACTGGGTCGTCGGGGCGGTCGTCGCGATCGAGAGCATGGGAATCCCGGCGCCGGGCGAGACCGTGCTCGTCACGGCGGCGATTTATGCGGGGACGACGCACGGCCTCCAGATCGGAATCGTGGTGGCGGCAGCGGCCGCGGGCGCGATCGCGGGCGACAACGCCGGGTTCCTGATCGGCCGCCGTTTCGGTCCGGCGCTGCTGTTGCGGCACGGGCATCTGCTGCGGCTGAACACCCGACGGCTGAAGCTCGGGCTTTACCTGTTCAACCGGCACGGCGGCAAGGTCGTATTCTTCGGGCGGTTCATTGCCGTGCTGCGCACGCTGGCGGCGCCGCTCGCAGGGTTGACCGGGATGGGATGGGAGAGATTTCTTTTCTTCAACGCTGCCGGCGGGCTGGTCTGGGCAGCAGTCTACGGCTTTGCGGCGTACGCATTTGGAGAACACGTTCGTCGTCTGACCGGGCCGGCGGCCCTCCTCGCACTCGTCGTCGGCGTCGCCACCCTTGTCGGCGTCCTTCGATTCGTGCGCCACCACGAGAATGAACTGGCCGATGAGGCAGAGCGCGCCCTTCCGGGTCCCTTCCGCACAGGGACGGGTCCGCGGGACTGAACGCTCCGTCGCTGATTGGTGCAACCGTACATGCAAAAAGCCAAACGCGTCGATCTCAGGAAGTATCTCTGACGGGGGCCAGTAACCAGTAACCAGTAGCCAGTTAGTAACAGACCAGAACTGGCGACTGGATACTGGGAACTGAATAAGACGGCTTCCAGAGATCGCCTGTCGCGTCGCTTCCGGAAAGGTGAAACGTGATGAACAACGCTGCGCGCGTGATCACGGGGATAGGCATTGGCTTCGGATTCGGTATTGCGTTTCAGTTCGGCGCGGGAGCGGCGGGGTACCAGGTGCGAAGCGCGACCGGCCGAAATCAGTTGGCTCTGGCATCGACCGGCCAGCCCGCAGCCAACCAGACGACGACCCCCGCGCCCGGGCGTGGCCTTGGCGGGTTCACCGAGCCCGCACCCCTGAATTTCGACGACCACGACGGCTATGTGTCGCTCTTCGACGGCAGCAGCCTGAAAGGGTGGGACGGCAATCCCAGGTTCTGGCGGGTCGAGAACGGCGCGATCGTGGGCGAATCGACACCGGCAAACCCGAGTGGGAACAGCTACATCGTGTATCGCGATCTCGAGGCGAAGGACTTCACCCTCAAGTTCGAGATCAAAGTCGAGGGATCGGGCGGAAGCGGCCTCCAGTATCGCAGCAGGACCGGCCTGCCGTGGCTTGCGAACATCCCGGCGAACGTCACCCGGAACGTCGGACCGGTGAATCTGGACTGGATGATGACGGGCCCGCAGGCGGATTTCTGGCCCAGCCGAATCTACACCGGGCAGTTCTATTCCGAGAACACGCCAATGCGGATACTCGCCTGGCGGGGCCAGGTGGTCGAAGGCTACGGCGCGCAAACAAAGAAACTGATGGCCACGATTGGCGATCGCGACGCTCTTGGCGCGCTCGTCCGCATGAACGAGTGGAATCAATATACGGTCATTGCCCGCGGCGGTACGTTCCTGCACATCCTCAACGGCCAGCTGATGGCAGCGATGATCGACGATGATCCCGCTTCGTCGAACAATCAGTCGGGCCTGTTCGGGATTGAAATCGAGGCCACGACCAGGGTGTCGGTCCGGAATCTCTGGGTGAAGAAACTCTCTTAGCCCTCGAGGCTGGCCGATCGGTCAGTGCTGGAACGGCTGCCATTCTGAATGGCACCACCGCAGATCAGATCCGCTCGGTGGTAGAAAAGCCGTGCTCTATCGGGCGACCGCCGGACGTCCCAATGGCAGAGCTTGGCGTTCTTCTTGCTTTCGGGGCAGTATCCCCGGGCCAACTCGCCCTCGTGCATTGAGTTGCGAAACAAGTGTCACCGTTGCGAGTTTGAAAACCATACAGGGTCAATCGGCAAATTGACCACTGGCGATACAGGTGGAGCCTCGCGCGCGCGCCGGCGGTAGTCGGACATCAGGAGACCTTTCATGGACGTTGCGAATTCCCCGACCAGTCTCGATCTCGAATCGCGCGCGATGACTCCCGGAGCTCCCCTCGCCGAACCCGACCCGTTCTCGCGGGCGCTGCTCGGAGCGATGCTGTCGTTTCGCGACGGCGACTTCGCCGCCCGGATGCCGTCGGACATCACCGGTCTCAACGGCAAGATTGCCGACGCGTTCAACGAGATTGCGGCGCTCAGCGAGCGGCGTGCGCGGGAAACCGCGCGGGTCTCTCGCGCGGTCGGCAAGGAAGGCAAGCTCCGGCAGCGCATGAGCGTGCCGGGGGTGGTCGGCGGCTGGGCGGACGAAGTCGCGGCCATCAACCTGTTGATCGACGACCTGGTGTGGCCGACGACCGAAGTGACGCGTGCGGTCGGCGCGGTTGCGAAAGGCGATCTCGGCCAGGCGATGGCGCTCGAAGTCGACGGCCGTCCGCTCGAAGGGGAGTTCCTGCGCTCGGCGAAACTGGTCAACAAGATGATCGACCAGTTGTCGGTGTTCACGTCGGAAGTGACGCGGGTTGCGCGCGAAGTCGGGACCGAGGGCAAGCTCGGAGGGCAGGCCCAGGTGCGCGGCGTGTCGGGCGTGTGGAAGGAGCTCACCGAGTCGGTCAACCAGATGGCCGGCAACCTCACCGCGCAGGTCCGGAACATCGCCGACGTCACCATCGCGGTGGCGAACGGCGACCTGTCGAAGAAGATCACCGTCGACGTCCGCGGCGAAATCCTGCAGCTGAAGGAAGCGATCAACACGATGGTCGACCAGCTGCGCGGGTTCGCGGCGGAGGTCACGCGCGTGGCGCGCGAAGTCGGCACCGACGGCAAGCTCGGAGGTCAGGCGGTCGTCCCCGGCGTCGCCGGGACGTGGAAGGACCTGACCGACTCGGTCAATGCGATGGCCTCGAATCTCACCGCGCAGGTCCGGAACATCGCCGGCGTCACCACCGCGGTCGCGCGCGGCGACCTGTCGCGCAAGATCACCGTCGACGTCAAGGGCGAGATCCTGGAGCTGAAGGACACCATCAACACGATGGTCGACCAGCTGAACGCGTTTGCCTCGGAGGTGTTCCGCGTCGCGCGCGAAGTCGGCACGGAAGGCAAGCTGGGCGGCCGCGCCGAAGTGCCGGACGTCGCCGGCACGTGGAAGGACCTGACTGACTCGGTCAACGCGATGGGCGCGAACCTGACCGCGCAGGTGCGCAATATCGCCGAAGTCACGACCGCCGTGGCCCGCGGCGACCTGTCGCGCAAGATCACCGTCGACGTCAAAGGGGAAATCCTCGAGCTGAAGAACACGATCAACACGATGGTCGATCAGTTGAACGGGTTCGCCTCCGAGGTCACGCGTGTCGCGCGCGAAGTCGGCACCGAAGGCAAGCTGGGTGGCCAGGCGGTCGTGCCCGGCGTTGCCGGCACGTGGAAGAACCTGACCGACTCGGTCAACTCGATGGCCTCGAACCTGACCGGGCAGGTGCGCAACATCGCCGACGTCGCCACCGCGATCGCGAAGGGGGACCTGTCGCGCAAGATCACCGTCGACGTCAAGGGGGAGATTCTCGAGCTCAAGAACACCATCAACACGATGGTCGACCAGTTGAACGGGTTTGCATCGGAAGTGAGCCGGGTCGCGCGCGAAGTCGGGACCGAGGGCAAGCTGGGCGGCCAGGCGGCAGTCCCTGGTGTCGCCGGCACGTGGAAGGACCTGACCGACAACGTCAACTCGATGGCGTCGAACCTGACCGGCCAGGTGCGCAACATCGCCGACGTCGCGACCGCGATCGCCAAGGGCGACCTGTCGCGCAAGATCACCGTCGACGTCAAGGGCGAGATTCTTCAGCTGAAGAACACCATCAACACGATGGTCGACCAGCTGAACGCCTTCGCATCCGAAGTGAGCCGGGTCGCCCGCGAAGTCGGGACCGAAGGCAAACTTGGCGGCCAGGCCGAAGTGCCGGACGTCGCCGGCACGTGGAAGGACCTGACCGACAACGTCAATTCGATGGCGTCGAATCTGACCGGGCAGGTGCGCAACATCGCCGACGTCGCCACCGCGATCGCGAACGGCGATCTGTCGCGCAAGATCACCGTCGACGTCAAGGGGGAGATCCTCGAGCTGAAGAACACCATCAACACGATGGTCGACCAGCTGAACGCCTTCGCCTCGGAAGTGACGCGCGTCGCGCGCGAAGTCGGCACCGAAGGGAAGCTTGGCGGCCAGGCGGTCGTCACCGGCGTCGCCGGCACCTGGAAAGGCCTGACCGACAACGTCAACTTCATGGCCTCGAACCTCACCGGCCAGGTTCGCAACATCGCCGAAGTCGCAACCGCCGTCGCCAGGGGCGACCTGTCGCGCAAGATCACGGTCGACGTGAAGGGGGAGATCCTCGAGCTGAAGAACACCGTCAATACGATGGTCGACCAGCTCAATGCCTTCGCCTCGGAGGTGAGCCGGGTCGCGCGCGAAGTCGGGACCGATGGCAAGCTCGGGGGCCAGGCGGTCGTCACCGGCGTCGCCGGGACGTGGAAGGACCTCACCGACAACGTCAACCAGATGGCCGGCAACCTGACCGCGCAGGTGCGGAACATCGCCGAAGTGACGGTTGCGGTCGCCACCGGCGACCTCTCCAAGAAGATCACGGTCGACGTCCGCGGCGAGATCCTGCAGCTCAAGGACACCATGAACACCATGGTCGAACAGCTGCGATCGTTTGCCGCGGAAGTGACCCGGGTCGCGCGCGAAGTCGGCACCGAAGGCAAGCTCGGCGGCCAGGCCGAGGTGCCGGGCGTCGGCGGCACGTGGAAGGACCTCACCGACAACGTCAACTCGATGGCGTCGAACCTGACCGGGCAGGTGCGCAACATCGCCGACGTCGCGACCTCGATCGCGCGCGGCGACCTCTCGCGCAAGATCACCGTCGACGTGAAGGGGGAAATCCTCGAGCTCAAGAACACCATCAACACGATGGTCGATCAGCTGAATGCGTTCGCATCGGAAGTGAGCCGCGTCGCGCGCGAAGTCGGCACCGAAGGCAAGCTCGGCGGCCAGGCCCTCGTGCCCGGCGTCGCGGGCACGTGGAAGGACCTCACCGACAACGTCAACTCGATGGCCTCGAACCTCACCGGCCAGGTTCGCAACATCGCCGAAGTCACGATCGCGGTCGCCAACGGCGACCTGTCGCGAAAAATCACCGTCGACGTGCGCGGCGAGATCCTGCAGCTGAAGGAAGCGATCAACGCGATGGTCGAACAGCTGCGCTCGTTTGCCTCGGAGGTGACCCGCGTCGCGCGCGAGGTCGGTACCGAGGGCCGTCTGGGCGTCCAGGCGGTCGTGCCTGGCGTCGCCGGCACGTGGAAGGACCTGACCGACTCGGTCAACGTCATGGGCGCGAACCTCACCGCGCAGGTCCGGAACATCGCCGAAGTTACGACTGCGGTCGCCCGTGGCGACCTGTCGCGCAAGATCACGGTCGATGTCAAAGGCGAGATCCTCGAGCTGAAGAACACCATCAACACGATGGTCGATCAGCTCCGCGCGTTTGCCGCGGAAGTCACCCGCGTCGCGCGCGAAGTCGGCACCGAAGGGAAGCTCGGCGGCCAGGCCGAAGTGCTCGGGGTCGCCGGTACCTGGAAAGACCTTACCGACTCTGTCAACGTCATGGCCGCCAATCTCACCGACCAGGTCCGCGGCATCGTCAAGGTCGTCACCGCGGTGGCCGACGGCAACCTGCGCCAGAAACTGACGGTGGAAGCCAAGGGCGAAGTCGCGGCGCTCGCCGAGACGATCAACAGCATGACCGACACGCTCGCGACCTTTGCCGAGCAGGTCACCAACGTCGCGCGCGAGGTTGGCGTCGACGGCCGGCTCGGCGGCCAGGCCAACGTGCCGGGCGCGGCGGGCACGTGGAAGGACCTGACCGGCAACGTCAACCTGCTGGCGGCCAACCTGACCAACCAGGTCCGCGCGATCGCCGAAGTGGCCACTGCCGTCACCAAGGGCGACCTCACCCGGTCGATCCAGGTCGAGGCCCGCGGCGAGGTCGCCGAGCTCAAAGACAACATCAACACGATGATCGACAACCTGCGCGGCACGACGGATCGCAACCAGGAGCAGGACTGGTTGAAGACCAACCTCGCGAAGTTCACCCGCATGCTGCAGGGACAGCGCGATCTCGTCACCGTCGGCAAGCTGCTGCTGTCCGAGCTGGCGCCGCTCGTCCACGCACAGCAGGGCACGGTGTACCAGATGCTCAGCGAGGTCGCCGACAGCTCGCCCAGCCTGTCGCTGCTCGCCGGGTATGCGGTCGGCGACGATCAATCGAAGCGCATCGAAGTCGGCAAGGGGCTGGTTGGGCAGTGCGCGCTCGAAAAGCAGCGCATCCTCCTGACCAAGGTGCCAGCCCGGTACACCAACGTGCACTCGAGCCTCGGCTCGGCCCGCCCGAAGAACATCGTCGTGCTGCCGGTGCTGTTCGAAGGCGAGACGAAGGCGGTCATCGAGCTGGCGTCACTGCAGCCGTTCACGCCGACCCACCTGTCCTTCCTCGAGCAGCTGACGCAGTCAATCGGCGTCGTGCTCAATACGATCGAAGCAACGATGCGGACCGAGAACCTGCTGCAGCAGTCGCAGCAGCTGACGATCGAGCTGCAGACGCGCCAGACCGAGCTCCAGCAGACGAACGAGGAGCTCGCGTCGAAGGCCAAGCAGCTCGCCGAACAGAACGTCGAAGTCGAGCGCAAGAACAAGGAAGTCGAGCAGGCGCGGCGGGCGCTCGAGGAGAAGGCGACCGAGCTGGCGCTCACGTCGAAGTACAAGTCGGAGTTCCTGGCGAACATGTCGCACGAGCTCCGGACGCCGCTGAACTCGATCCTCATCCTCGGCCAGCAGCTGGCGGAAAACCCGACCGCGAACCTCTCGGCCAAGCAGGTGGACTTCGCCAAGAATATCCACTCGGCGGGCACCGACCTGTTGACGCTCATCAACGACATCCTCGACCTGTCGAAGATCGAATCGGGGACGGTCACCGTCGAAGCCGAGGAAATTACGTTCCGCGGGCTCAAGGAAAACGTCGAGCGCACGTTCCATCACCTCGCCGAAACCAAGTCGCTCGCCTTCCAGGTGGAGGTCGACAACACCCTGCCGCGCGTGTTCACCAGCGACCCCAAGCGGCTGCAGCAGATCCTCAAGAACCTGCTCTCGAACGCGTTCAAGTTCACCTCGCAGGGGCAGGTCAAGATGCGCGTGCAGCAGGTGACGAGCGGCTGGTCGCCCGATCACCCGGTACTGCGGTTCACGCCGGTGGCCATTGCCATCGAAGTCAGCGATACCGGCATCGGCATCGCGCCGGAGAAACAGCGGCTCATTTTCGAAGCGTTCCAGCAGGCGGACGCCGGCACCAGCCGCAAGTACGGCGGCACCGGCCTGGGGCTGGCGATCAGCCGCGAGCTGGCGACGCTGCTCGGTGGCGAGATCAGGCTGGTGAGCACGCCTTCGCAGGGCAGCACGTTCACGCTGTATCTGCCGCTGACCTACACCGGCCCGGCGCGAGCCGTGACCGGCCCTGCCGGCGCGGAGCGCCCGGCCCAGGAGAAGTTCCCCATCATCACGTTGCCGGTGCTTGCGGTGGCGAAGGCCGAGGAGGTCGTGCCGGACGATCGCGAGGAGATCGGGGAGGACGACTCGGTGCTCCTCATCGTCGACGACGATCCCCATTACGCGCGCGTGCTGCTCGGGCTGGCACGCGACAACGGGTTCAAGGGGATTGTCGCCTCGCGCGGCGCGGCGGCACTGACGCTGGCGCGCCAGTACCTGCCGACGGCGATCACCCTCGACGTCTTCCTGCCCGACATGCTCGGCTGGACGGTGCTCAACAATCTCAAGCTCGATCCCGCCACCCGTCACATCCCGGTGCAGATCCTCTCGGTGGAGGAGGAGCGGCAGCACGGGCTCTCCCACGGGGCGTTCTCCTACCTGGTCAAGCCGGGGACGACCGAGGACCTCGATCGTGCGTTCGAACGGATCAAGACGTACGTGGCGCCGCACAAGAAGCGGCTGCTGGTGGTCGAGGACAACGACATCGAACGCCAGAGCATCGTCGATCTGCTGATCCACGACGACATCGAAGTGGCGGCGGTCGGCACCGGCGCCGAAGCGCTGGAGGTGCTGCACGAGAAGCCGGTCGAATGCTGCGTCGTCGATTTGCGGCTGCCCGACATGACCGGGTTCGAGCTGCTCGAGAAAATGCAGTCGGCAGAGTCGCTGAGCAGCGTGCCGGTCGTGGTCTTCACCGGGAAGGAGCTGACCAGGGCAGAAGACGATCGCCTCCGCACGGTCGCGAAGAGCATCGTTCTCAAGGACGTTCAATCGCCGGAACGGCTGTTCGACGAGACCGCGTTGTTCCTGCACCGTGTCGTCGCGGACCTGCCCGAGTCGAAGCGGCGCATGCTCGACCGGCTGCACGGGTCGAACGAGATCCTGCAAGGTCGCAAGGTGCTGGTCGTCGACGACGACGCGCGGAACATCTTTGCGCTCACGACGGTGCTCGAGAACCAGGAGATGGACGTGCTCACGGCGACCAACGGACGCCAGGCGATCGAGATCATCAACGACACGCCCAACCTGGCGGTCGTCCTGATGGATATCATGATGCCGGAAATGGACGGGTATGAGACCATGCGCGAGATTCGCAAGGATGCGAGGTTCCGCACCTTGCCGATCCTGGCGCTGACGGCAAAGGCGATGAAAGGCGATCGCGAGAAGTGCCTGCAGGCAGGCGCGTCCGATTACATCGCCAAGCCGGTCAATACCGACCAGCTGTTGTCGCTCCTTCGGGTGTGGCTGTACCGTTGATTGCCGAGCAGGTCATGCCGAACGAAGACGTCACGCTGCTGATCGTCGACGACGAACCACGAAACCTCGAGGCGCTCGAGGCGATGCTCGACGGCAGCGGGCTGCCGGGTCGTGCGTGCCCAGTCGGCCGACGAAGCGCTGCTCGCGATGCTGCGGCAGGATTTTGCGGCGATCATCCTCGACATCCGGATGCCTGGAATCAGCGGCATCGATCTCGCGCATCTGATCAAGCAGCGGAAGCGCACCCAGCACGTCCCCATCCTCTTTCTGACCGCCCACCTGCTCGACGACGAAGACGTCCTGCGCGGCTACGGCGTCGGCGCGGTCGACTACCTCAGCAAACCTGTGAACGCGAACATCCTGCGATCGAAGGTCGCTGTGTTCGTCGAGCTGTTCCGGAAGACACGGTCGCTCGCCGCGCTGAACGACGCGCTTCAGAACGAGATCGCGAAGCGGCAGAAGGCACAGGAAGCACTGCAGGAGGCGAACGAAGAGCTCGAGCTCCGCGTCGCGCAGCGAACCGCCGCACTCTCGATTGCGCATCGCGGCGCCGTCGACAGCGAGGAGCGCCTGCGGCTGGCGATGGAGGTCGCCCAGATCGCCGCCTGGCAGTGGGACCTCGCCACCGACCAGATGGAGTGGTCTGCCGACCCCGAGGCACTCTTTGGTTTTCCGGCGGGCGCGTTCGGCCCCGAGCTCAGAATCTTCCGGCGGCTGCACCCGGACGACATAGTGCGCGTCCAAGGGGCGCTCGAGCTGGCCAAGAGCAGCGGTCAATACGAGTGCGAATATCGCGCAGTCAGGCCTGACAAGTCGGTCGTGTGGATCACCGAGCGGGGACGGATCGTCCGCGGCGAGGACGGCCTGCCGCAGAAAGTCGTCGGGGTGAGCCGCGACATCAGCGCGCAGCGTGAGGCCGCTCAGCAGCGGGAGCAGCTTCTGCTCAGCGAACGGCGCGCGCGCGACGAAGCCGAGCGTCAGAGCCGGTTGAAGGACGAATTCCTCGCCACGTTGAGCCATGAATTGCGAACGCCGATGAACGCCATTCTCGGCTGGTTGAGCATGCTCGCCAGCGGCAGGGGGGTCCAGGATACCGACCATGTCATCTCGGTCATACGCCGCAACGCCGAGGCACAGGCCAAGTTGATCGAAGACCTGCTCGAGATGAACAAGCTGATGTCCGGGACCGTGCGCCTGGAGATCGAACCGGTCGACGTATCTGCGAGCGTGGGGGGTGCGATTCAGGCCCTGCAGCCGGCGGCGGACGCGAAGGGCGTCCAGATCGTCACCGACCTTCAGCCCGTGCCGGCCGAGATCATGGCCGACAATCGCCGCTTTCAGCAGATTCTCTGGAATCTCGTGCACAACGCGGTCAAGTTCACGTCGAGTGGTGGCCGCGTCATGGTGTCGACGACTGCCGAGGACCGCTCCATGCGGATTGTGGTCGAAGACACCGGCCAGGGCATTTCGCCGGAGTTCCTGCCGCATGTGTTCGAACGCTTCCGCCAGGCCGATCCCTCGACCACCCGCGGCGCATGGGGGCTCGGCCTCGGGCTGTCGATCGCGAAGCACCTGGTCGAACTGCATGGCGGCGACATCGTCGCCGCGAGCGACGGAATCGGCATGGGATCGAGTGTTCGTGGTGCGTCTGCCGTTGAACGCTGGCAACAGAGCGCGACGGTACGAGTCTGAGCACTGCGGCAGCGTCACGCCGTCCGGCGCCGGCCGTCCCTCCGTCCGGTGCCGCTCGATCGCATCGGCGTGTGACGCGGCGGCTCGCCGCCTGATACGCTCTTTCCCGTTCGTTCCATTCACCTCCGCCGCTGGAGAGATCGTGACCAGAGTTCTGCTTCTGACGATGGTGCTGCTTGCCGGCGCGAGCCATGCGTTCAGCCAGGACAGCGACCGGCCCGTCTACGTGACGCTCTGGTTCGATACCGAGGACTACATCCTGCCGCAGGACGATGACGCGACGAAGCGCCTGGCGGAGATGCTGACGCGACTCGGCGTGCGGGCGACGTTCAAGATCGTCGGCGAGAAGGCGCGTGTGCTCGAGAGCCGCGGCCGCACCGATGTCATTGCGGCGACTTGGAAAGCACGACGTCGGGTATCACTCGAACACCCACAGCCAGCAGCCGACCGTCGCCGTCTACCTGCAGAATGCCGGGCTGGGACGACGGGCGGGCCGAGTTCTACCGCCGCGAGGTGCAGGGCGTCCGCGATGTCGACGCGCATCTTCGGCGTGACGCCGGTGACCTACGGACAGCCCGGCAGCGCGTGGGCGCCGCAGACCTACCCGGCGCTCCGCGACCTCGGGATCCGCATGTACCTGGACGAGGCCGATCACGTCGGCATCGACGATCAGCCGTTCTACTACGGCGGGATGCTGAACGTGTTCAAGATGCGGTCGAATCTCACCCGCATGGACTTGAGCGGCGGCGCGAGTCTCGACAAGGGAAAGGCGGCTTTCACGTCGATCGTACGAGCGACTGCGCGCGAGTGGTGGCGGCACGATCAGCATCTACTATCATCCGAACGAGTTCGTGCAGACCGAGTTCTGGGATGCCGTCAATTTCAGGCGCGGCGCGAATCCCGATCGCGCCGACTGGAAACAGCCGGGGACGCGACCCGCGGCCGAGACCGAGGCGGCATTCCACGACTTCGAGCAGTACATCCGCTTCATCAAGGAACAACCCGGCGTGCGCTTCGCGCACGGCGACGGAGCTGAAAACGCTGTACGAGGACGCGGCGTCGAGCCGGACGTTCGCTCCCGCGGACCTGCAGGCGCTCGCGCGTTCCGTGCAGAAGGAGATCACGTTTCAGAAGTTCGATCGGTATGCGCTCTCATCGGCTGACGTCTTCGGCCTGCTGACGGATGCGATGGCTGGCATTCATCGACGGGCAAGGCGCTGCCGGCAGGTACGAAGATCGCGCCGCTGGACGGACCGGTGCGAGCGTTCCGCCCGGCGACAGGAGGCTCGCGATCGTCGAGCGTTCCGCTGGACGGCGTTCGCCGGCAGCGGTGCGCGATACCGCGGCATTCTGTCGAACCGAGCACCGGGTGCCTGATGAAGTCTGGATTGGATCCGAGAACCTGTCGCCGGCCGACTTCCTCGCCACGCTGTCGGCGGCGTTCGACGCGGTGATCGCGTCCGGCAAGAGCCCGACCGAGGTCGCACGGGTCGAAGGTCACTTCACCGCGGATCGCTACGTCGCCGACGATTCGGCCGCGCTCTGGAGCTGGCCGATCTTTCCGGAGGGCTTCCACGCCCCGGCGTTGATGGAGCTGGCGCGGCTGCAGGCGTGGACGTTGAAGCCCGCGGTTCTGAAGCCCTGACGGATGACGAAATTCCAGCGTTCAAACGGCGTGTAGAGAACTGAAAGCTGACAGCTGAGAGCTGAAAGCTGAGGTCTGAAGGTTGAGGTCTGAAGCCTGAGAGCTGTGAAGTGCGACGAGATCCGACTGACAGGCTCCGGCGGTGCGAACCGCGTGATGGAGGCGGAGTTGAAGCGCCTTGTCATGCGGTCGCCGTTCGACATCCGGGTGCCCGAAACCGAGGCGGGAAGGGGAGGCGACGCTCCTCTATCCGTTCGACGCCCGCATGGCCTGGGTTGCGGCGTGCCATCACCGCACGTCATCGAGGATTTCGTGGGACCTGTTTGCCAGTGCCGGCGGTGCGACTCGAGCCACTGTTCGACGAGCTCCTGCCGGCGCTGCGGGACGACACCCGCCTGCCCGCGTCGCCGTCGCTGCGAATCTCGGTTGACCTCGGGTCGGCCCACGATTTCGAAGCCTCGCCGCTCCAGTTGCGCGGAGTCGTCAAGAACGCGCTGGTCGAGGCACTGGCCTTTCGCGGCGTCGAGGGCAGAGGTGGACGCCGATTCGCCCGACGTCGTGTTCGTCGTCCGCCGCGCCGGAACACCGGAGAGCCGGCGCACCGTCGTCGGGATCGACATCGGCGGCGGCGCGCGTCATCGCCGCGGCGCCGGGTCGCGGCCGGTCCGGCCCCGCTGCGCGAGACGATGGCGGCGCAGCTCGTCATGCTGTCGCGGTGGGATGCGCGGTTCGAACCGCTGGTCGATCCGATGGCAGGCGGCGGGACGATCCCGATTGAAGCCGCGGGCCTTGCTGTCGGCGCCGCCATTCGACAGCCGGCGATCTGCCATTCCGTCAGCTTGCGGCGTTCGACGGGTTGCCGGGGCAGGACTCAGGACCTCTTTCCCGGAACCGTCCCCCGAATTCTCGCGCTCGATATCGACGCCGAGCGTATTCCCGCGATGGTCGGCAATCTTCGAGCGGCCGGCCTGACCGGGCCGTCGCGCGAGGAGTCAATCGTGATCGGTCAGAAGGATGTCCGCACGCTGACGCCGGACGACGTCGCCCGCATGCTTCCGCGCGCCTCCGGCATGAAGCCGGGTGTCTTCTGCTTCAATCCTCCTTATGGTGTGCGCCTCGGCGGAGGGCCGGACGAGGCGCAGCTGCTCGACCTGTATGCTGACATCGGCCGCGCGCTCGGGCGATTCACCGGCTGGCGTGCCGCCTGTTTCGTCGCCAACTCGCGTTTCGTCTACGCCTTCGGACATGCGCCGGCGATGACCAAGCCGGCCACGAACGCCGAACTGCCGGGCGCATTCTTCCTGTATCAGCTGTAACTCGGCGGCACTGCGCTGAGAAACAGACGGGCGGCCGAGCTGCGAGCGAATGCTCCGAATCAGCGCGTCGCAGCCTGCCCGACCGCTGACTCGCGACGTTCGCGCCGAATGTTGATAATCTCTGCTGCGCGTTCGGATTCGCGGTTCGCGTCAATTCGCGGTTCGGCTTCGCGGCTGGCGAGTCGGCTTCGAGATTCGCAACTACTGATTCACGATTCAGGATGTTGCAATTCAGGATTCGTGATTTGTATTCGAGCGGTCAGGCATTCGTAATCAGCGATTGAGGGGTCAGGCCATGAGCGGTCGTGTGTATTCCGGAGTCATTCGTCTTCTCGTCGTTTCTGCGGGTGCGCTCGGGTTCGCCTTGTTGCCGGGCGGGGTGCGCGGCCTTGCGTCAGCACCCCAGACCGCCCGGCATCGGTGGCCCCGGCGCAGGCGGCACCATTCGTCGGCGACTGGACGGTGACGGCTTTCTCGCAGATGGGACCGGCAACGTTCGCGTTGTCGGTCAAGTCGGATGCGGGCAAGGTCGCCGCAACCGTCGGTACCGACGGGACAGGCTCCAGTCATCCGTGCAGGAGATTTCGGTTGCCGGCAAGAGCCTCGTCCTGAAGTACAGCACCGACTTCCAGGGGACGCCGATTCCGACGGTGATGACGCTCACCCCCGACGGGCAGGGTCTCAAGGCGGACCTGGCGATGATGGACGGCCAGTTCGAGATGTCAGGGACGGCCGCGAAGCGTGCGCCGGGAGCGGCGGCCGCGAGCCCGGCACCAGGCACAAGGCGGCGGCTTTGGCGGCGGACGCGGTCCGGTGACGAACGAGGGCACGGACTTCTCGCCCAAGCCCCCTTATCGCCCGCGCACGCCGGCGGAGGAAGCCAGCAGTTTCGTGCTTCCGACGGGCTACCGGATGGAACTCGTCGCTGCCGAACCTGACGTGATCAGCCCGAGCGTCATCGAGTTCGACGGGAACGGTCGCATGTACGTCGCGGAGATGATCAGCTACATGATGGACGCGAACGCGAGTCGCGAGCACGACCCGATCAGCCGCATTTCGCGCTGGGAGAGCACGAAGAACGACGGCCATTACGACAAGCACACCGTCTTCGTCGATCACGTCGTCGCCCCGCGGATGATTCTGCCGCTCCAGGACGGCGTCATTCTCACCAGCGAGACCGACTCCGACGACCTCGTGCAGTGGAGCGACACCAACAACGACGGCGTCGCCGACAAGCGCGAGGTGGTCTTCACCGGCATCGGGCAGAGCGGCGACCCCAACATCGAACATCAGAAGGCGGGTCTGCTGTGGAACATGGACAACTGGATCTACACGACCTACAACCCGTTCCGCATTCGCTGGACGCCTTCGGGATTCCTGCGCGAGCCCACGGCCGCAAACGGCGGCCAGTGGGGCCTGGCGTCTGACGACGACGGGAAACCGTGGTTTGTCGATGCCGGCGGCGAGCGCGGGCCGATGAACTTCCAGTTCCCGATCCATTACGGCTCGTTCACGCCGTGTCCGTCGGCCGGCCGTGGCGCCCGCGGCGGCGCACCTGCGGCGGCTCCGGCCCCGGCGGATCCGAACTGCCCGCCAGGAATGGAAAACGGCTTCGAAAAGGACTTCGCCGTCGTCTGGCCCGCGCCCGGGATCGGTGACATGCAGGGTGGCATTGGCCGCACGCGGCTGCCGGCGCAGAACCTCAATCACTTCACCGCCGCGACCGGACCGGCGATCTTCCGCGGTCATCGGCTGCCCGCCGACATGAAGGGCAACCTGCTCTTCACCGAGCCGGTCGGCCGGCTCATTCGCCGCGCCGCGATCGAGGACGTCGAAGGGCTCACGATGCTGCGCAACGTGTATCCGGGTGCGGAGTTCATGACGAGCAACGACCAGTTGTTCCGTCCGGTGAACATCAGCAACGCACCAGACGGCACGCTCTACGTCGCCGACATGTACCACGGCATCATCCAGGAACTGCAGTGGTCCGGGCCGGGCACGTACCTGCGCGCGAAGATCGAGCAATACCAGCTGGACAAGGTGGCGGCGCATGGTCGGATCTGGCGTCTCCGGTACGACGGCCGGGCGGCGGTGCCCGCAACGCCGACGAACATCGGCCAGCCGGCGATTCCGCCAATCGAACCGGATTTCGCCGCACCGCGGATGTATGCGCGAAACACCCGCGCAGCTCGTCACGCACCTGACGCATCCCAACGGCTGGTGGCGCGACACGGCGCAGCGGCTGCTGATCCTGAAGCAGGACAAGTCGGTCGTCCCGGCGCTCGAGCAGCTCGCACGGACATCCGACAACGAGGTCGCGCGGTTCCATGCGTTGTGGACACTGGAAGGGCTGTCGGCGCTCAATCCGCGGCTGGTACGCGAAGCCATGAAGGATCCCTCGCCGCGGATGCGGGCACAGGCGGTCCGCGTCAGCGAGACGCTCTACAAGGCGGGCGACAAGTCGTTCGCGGATGACTACCGTGCGCTGGCGAAGGATCAGGACACGCGAGTTGCGATCCAGGCGATGCTCACGCTGAACCTGTTCAAGCTGCCGGATGCAGCGGACGTGATCAAGTCGGTCAAGGCCGGCAGCAAGGCGAAGGGCGTTGCGCTCATTGCCGATCGCCTGCTTGCGCCTCCGGCAACGACCACGTTCGGCGGCGGCCGCCGCGGTCCGTTGACGCCGGAGCAGGAGAAGCGATTGCAGCAGGGCAGCGAGGTGTTCGGCGCGCTGTGCTTCTCGTGCCACGGCACCGACGGCATGGGCCAGCCGATGGCCGGTGCCGCGCCGGGCGTGACCATGGCGCCCCCGCTCGCCGGCTCGCCGCGCGTGCAGGCGCACCGCGACTACGTGATCAAAGTGCTCCTGCAGGGACTGACCGGGCCGGTCGATGGCAGGAGCTACCCCGAGGTCATGGTGCCGATGGGCGGGAGCTCGGACGAGTGGGTCGCAGGGATTGCGTCGTACGTTCGCACCAGCTTCGGGAACAGCGGCGGGCTCGTGACCCCCGCGGATGTCGCACGTGTCCGCGCCGAAACCGCGGCGCGGAAGGCGCTGTGGACGGTCCCCGAGCTCGAGGCGTCGCTGCCGCGCCTGCTCGACTCGCAGCAATGGAAGCTTTCGGCGAGCCATGCGCCCGACGCGTGCCGCCGGCGCCGCGACCTTGCGCGGCTGGAACTCCGGGGTGCCGCAGACTGCCGGGATGTGGTTCGCGGTGGAACTGCCGCAACCCGCACTCGTCACCGAGATCCAGTTCGATTCGGCGGGGGCTGGGGGGCGGCGGGGGCCGGGCAGGCAGGGGTGCGCCGGCGCCCCCTGCTCCGACCGGCCACAGCGCCGGGGGCGGCCGCAGGCGGTCCTCCCGCGGCGCCCGCGGCGGGCTCCCGGCGCCGCCAGGCCGGCGGGGGCCGGGGCGGCGGTGCGCCTGTGTTCGGATACCCGCGCGGCTACTCGGTCCAGGTCTCCGTCGACGGGACGACATGGAGCAAGCCGGTCGCGGAAGGCAAGGGCGACGGAGCGCGCACGACCATCACGTTCGCGCCAACGCGCGCGAAGATGGTGCGCATCACGCAGACGGACACGGCTGCCGACGCTCCGAACTGGAGTATCGGCAACCTGCGCATCTACGAGGCGCCGACAGAGCGCACGACACAGTCGGCGCGCTGAGGCCTCAAGTCGCGCGTCTCCAATCGATCGATAGCGCCCCGGGCTGGCCTGCCGGCCAGCCGGGGCGCTACCCCTTTCAACCGATCGGCGCCCAGCGCCAGTCGCGTATCGACGGCATGTCCTGCCCGTGCTCCCGGATGTAGCGCCGGTGTTCAGCCAGGTTCTCCGCCATTCGCTTCTTGACCGTCGCGCCCCGCGCCCCGAGCTGAGGAAGCCGATCGACGGCGTCCCCCACCAGGTGGAACCGATCGAGATCGTTCAGGACGGCCATGTCGAAGGGCGTGGTGATCGTGCCCTCCTCCTTGTAGCCGCGCACGTGCAGGTTGCGATGATTGTTCCGGCGGTAACTCAACCGGTGGATGAGCCACGGATAGCCGTGATACGCGAAGATGACTGGCTTGTTCGTCGTGAACAGTCGATCGAAGGCGGCGTCGCTCAGGCCGTGCGGGTGCTCGGTCTCGGGCTGCAGCCGCATCAGATCGACGACGTTGATCACGCGGATCTTCAGTTCGGGAAGTTGCTCCCGCAAGATGGCAGTTGCGGCCAGGATCTCGAGCGTGGGGACGTCGCCCGCGGCCGCCATGACGAGGTCGGGGTCACCCGCGCCCGCGTTGCCCGCCCAGTCCCAGGTGCCGATCCCGGCGGCGCAGTGTCGTGCTGCGGCATCCATCGCGAGCCACTGCGGCGCCGGGTGCTTGCCGGCGACCACGATGTTCACGTAGTGCCGGCTGCGCAGGCAGTGGTCCATGACGCTCAAGAGGCAGTTGGCGTCGGGCGGCAGATACACGCGAACGACTTCCGCCTTCTTGTTGATCGCGTGATCGATGAAGCCGGGGTCCTGGTGCGTGAAGCCGTTGTGGTCCTGGCGCCAGACATGGCTCGAGAGCAGGTAGTTCAGTGAGGCAATCGGTTTCCGCCACGGCAGCCCGCGTGTGATCTTCAGCCACTTCGCGTGCTGGTTGAACATCGAATCGACGATGTGGACGAAGGCTTCGTAGGTGTTGAACACGCCGTGGCGACCGGTGAGGAGATAACCCTCGAGCCATCCCTGGCACTGATGCTCGCTCAGGATCTCCATCACCCGCCCGTCGGGTGCGAGCCACTGGTCGTCAGGTTCTGACTCCGCGATCCACTGCCGCGCCGTGACTTCGAACACCGCATCGAGCCGGTTCGACACGGTCTCGTCAGGGCCGAACACCCGGAAGTTCCGCGCCTCGGCGTTGAGGCTGATGACGTCGCGAAGAAAATGACCGGCGACGCGGGTGTCTTCGGCGTCCACCTGGCCGGGGGCGGGCACCGCGACCGCGTACTCGCGAAAATCAGGAAAGCGGAGCTCCTTCAGCAGCAGTCCGCCGTTCGCATGCGGATTGGCACCCATGCGTCTCGCGCCCACCGGCGCGAGGCGGTGCAGCCGGTCGTCGAGCGCGCCGTTCGCGTCGAAGAGTTCCTCCGGCCGGTAGCTCTTCAACCATTGTTCGAGCAGCGCGCGGTGATCCGGGTTGCGCCGCGGATCTGACAGCGGCACCTGGTGCGCGCGAAACGTTCCTTCGACCCGCTGTCCGTCGACGACGCGCGGGCCGGTCCAGCCCTTCGGAGTGGCGAGGACGATCAGCGGCCAGCGTGGTCGCGACGTGTTGCCCGACTGTCGCGCCGAGGCTTGAATGTTGCGGATATCCTGCACGACCCGGTCGAGCGCCGCCGCCATGTGCGGATGGACGACAGCAGGGTCGTGCCCCTCGACAAAGTACGGTTCCCAGCCGCAGCCAAGCAGCAGCTGACGCAGTTCTTCCCGCGGTATGCGCGCCAGCACGGCGGGGTTGGCGATCTTGTAGCCGTTCAGGTGCAGGATGGGGAGGACGGCGCCGTCGGTCACCGGGTTCAGGAATTTGTTCGAATGCCACGCCGTGGCCAGTGGTCCGGTCTCGGCTTCGCCGTCGCCGATGACACACGCCGCGATGAGTCCCGGATTGTCGAAGACGGCGCCAAAGGCGTGGCTCAGCGAGTACCCGAGCTCGCCGCCCTCATGGATGCTGCCTGGCGTCTCGGGGGCGGCATGGCTTGGAATCCCGCCGGGGAACGAGAACTGCCGAAACAGCATCTTCAGCCCGGCTTCGTCGCGGGTAACGGACGGATAGACCTCCGTGTAGGTGCCTTCGAGGTACGTATTCGCGACGACCGCGGGACCGCCGTGTCCCGGCCCCGAGATGTAAATCATCTCGAGGTCGTACTCGGTGATGACGCGGTTCAGATGCGCATAAACGAAATTTTGCCCCGGCGTCGTGCCCCAGTGGCCGAGCAGGCGCGGCTTGATGTGTTCGGGGCGCAGCGGTTCGCGCAGCAATGGGTTGTCGAGCAGGTAAATCTGCCCGACTGACAGGTAGTTCGCGGCGCGCCAGTATGCGTCAATCCGCGCCAGCAGCTCAGGGGCCATCGTCATAAGCGTTCACCGTGATGAGTGGAGGAGGTCGTATGCCGAGCGGGCAATCACCACTTCCTCGTCGGTAGGAATCACATGTACGGCGACCCGCGCCGTTGACGTCGAGATGAGTGGCGCATCGGCGCTGTTGCTGCGAGCAATCGATCTCGACGCCGAGAAAGCCGAGCTCCTCGCAGACGCGGGCGCGCACGACGCCCGCATGTTCGCCGATGCCGCCGGAGAACACGATCGCGTCGAGGCCCCCCAGCGCCGCGGCGTACGCGCCAATCTGCTTCCGGACGCTGTAACAGTAAACCGCGACCGCAACGCGACATCGCTCGTCGCTCGCCTCACGCGCGAGCAGCTCGCGCATGTCCGTCGTGCCGCCCGAGAGCGCCGCGAGGCCGGCGCAATGACTCAGTTCGTGCTCCACCTGGTCGGGGCTGAAACCCGTCGACCGCGCGATGTAGGTCACCACGCCCGGATCGAGGTCGCCGGAGCGGGTGCTCATGACCACCCCGCCAATCGGCGTCAGGCCCATGCTGGTGTCGATCGAACGGCCGTCGCGGACTGCTGCAAGGCTCGAACCGTTTCCCAGGTGCGCAAGAACGATCTTCTGCCCCGCCGCAGGTGTTCCTGTCCGTCGCTGCAGCTCGTCGAGCAGGAACGTGTAGGACAAGCCATGGAAGCCGTAGCGTCTGACCCCCTCCACGGCATAGCGTTCAGGCACCGCCAGGTGACGGGACACCACGGGAAGATCGGCATGGAACGCCGTGTCGAAACAGACGACCTGCGGCGTCCCCGGGTGTAGCCGCTCGATCGCTTCGACCAGGTCGAGTTCGTCGGGCAAGTGGTTCGGCGCGAATCGCACCATCTGCCGCAGTGATGTGACGACCTCCGGCGTGACACGCTGGGGCTGGAAGAGGCGCGGGCCGCCATGCACGATTCGATGGCCCACGCCCGCCAGCGGATGCGTCGATATCTCCCGCGCGATGTGCTGCATCAGTTCCGACATGGCAGTACCGCGCGAGGACGCATTTGCCGTGCCGCGGCTGAGCGGCAGGGGCTCAGGCGCGAACGTAAACAGCCCGAACTTGATGCTGGACGATCCGCTGTTGACGGCAAGGAGCGAACGATCTGCGCGAGCGCCATTGACGCGATGTGCCGTATGGGCCATGTGACCGCCGTGACCTACCATTGTGCCGCATGCCGGGTTCCTGTCCGGCTGTTATACTCAGCGTTTCATGCTGATTCACGAGCTGACGCCGGCGGAGTGTCGCAACGTCCTCGCCACGGTATCCGTGGCCCGGCTCGCGTGCGCCCACGCCGACCAGCCGTACATCGTGCCGATCTCGTTCGCGTTCGATCCCGCCTCGAACGGGCTGTTCGGGTTCTCGACCATGGGCAAGAAGATCCAGTGGATGCGCGCGAATCCGAAGGTCTGCCTCGAGGTCGACGAGATCACCGACCGCTTCCACTGGCAGACCGTGATCGTGCTCGGGCGATACGAAGAAATCTCCGACGTTCCGCAGCAGGCCGGGGAGCGGCAGCGGATGCTGAACCTGCTGGGCACCCGGGCGGAGTGGTGGTTCCCGGGGGCGGCGAAGTTCGAGGGCACCCAGCCTCACGGCGTCGTCATTTTCCGCATTCACATCGAGTCGATGACCGGCCGGCGCGCCGATCGGAATCGCAGCTAGCGCGGCAGATCGGCGGCCGCGGTGAGGACGTTCACGACGTCCACGCTGCGCTATGATCGTCGTGTGGCCGCGAGCGCATCGCAGGCCCCCCGGAGCCCACCTAAGTTCGCGTCTACGGCCCGATCAGGAATCCGATGGAAGACACGGCAGTCAAGCAAATCGATCCCGTCTGCGGGATGACGGTGGATCCCGCACGTGCTGCCGGTTTCCACGATCACGACGGACGCCGGTATTACTTCTGCGGTAAAGGCTGTCTCGCCAAATTCGTCGCCGACCCGCTGCGCTACCTCGGAGCGGCCGATCCGTCTCCGGTCTCGACTCCCATCGCGGTGCCATCCGTCACGGGCACGAACTACGTGTGCCCGATGGATCCCGACGTTCGGCAGACTCGCCCAGGTCCGTGCCCGAAGTGCGGGATGGCGCTCGAGCCAGACCTGGCGAGCGCACCTGCGACGCGAGTCGAGTACACGTGCCCGATGCACCCGGAGATCGTGCGCAGCGAGCCGGGCAGCTGCCCGATCTGCGGGATGGCTCTCGAGCCCCGCACGATTACGCTCGACGACGCGCCAAATCCTGAACTCGTGGACATGACGCGCCGGTTCTGGGTCGGTGCGCTGCTCGGGCTTCCTGTCGTCGTGCTGGCGATGAGCGACATGTTCGCTGGCCCTGGCCTTGGCGGCCGCGTTCGGACCTGCGTGCGGCGAACTGGGTCGGTCTCGTGCTCGCCACCCCGGTCGTGTGGTGGGCGGGCTGGCCGTTCTTCGTCCGCGGGTGGGCGTCGATCGTCAACCGCCACGCCAACATGTTCACGCTGATCGCCCTCGGCGTCGGATCCGCCTACGGGTTCAGTGTCGCGGCGACGCTATTCCCCGGCGCCTTTCCACAGGGCTTCCGCACTCACGGGACTGTCGAAACGTATTTCGATACCGCCGTCGTCGTGGTCGTGCTGGTTCTCCTCGGACAGGTGCTCGAGCTGCGCGCGCGAGGGCGGACCAGTTCCGCGATCCGCCAGTTGCTCGGCCTCGCACCGAAAACCGCCAGGATCATCCGCGGCGGCTCGGACATCGATCTCGCAATCGCCGATGTCAGGGTCGGCGATCTCGTTCGAGTTCGACCCGGCGAGCGGGTCCCGGTGGATGGTCTCGTGCTCGAGGGCCAGAGCGCCGTAGACGAGTCGATGGTGACCGGCGAACCGATCCCGGTCGAGAAGGCAGCTGGCAGCCGCGTCACCGGCGCCACCATCAACGGCACCGGTTCCCTCACCGTCCGGGCGGAGCGCGTCGGCAGCGACACACTGCTCGCGCAGATTGTGCGGATGGTCAGCGAGGCACAGCGAACACGCGCACCAATCCAGAGACTCGCGGATCGACTCGCCGGCTGGTTCGTCCCTGCAGTGGTGCTGATCGCCGTCGCCTCATTCATGGCGTGGAGTCTCTGGGGGCCGGAACCGCGACTGGCGCATGGACTCGTCAATGCGGTCGCCGTGCTGATCATCGCCTGCCCCTGCGCACTTGGGCTGGCCACCCCCATGGCTGTCATGGTCGGCACCGGCCGTGGTGCGACCGCGGGTGTGCTCGTCAAGAATGCGGAGGCGCTCCAGCGGCTCGAGAAGGTGGACACGCTCGTCCTCGACAAGACCGGGACGTTGACCGAGGGCCGGCCGCGCCTCGCTCGTATCGTCTCCACCGGAGGCTTCACCGAGGAGCAGGTGCTCCAACTCTCTGCCGGCGTGGAGCAGGGCAGCGAACACCCGCTCGCCGCTGCAATCCTCGCGGGTGCCACGGAGCGGGGCATCGCGGTGCCGCGTGCGACGAATTTCCAGTCGGTCACCGGCAGGGGCGTCGTCGCGGCGATCGATGGACAGGCCGTTCTCTTCGGGACGGCTGCACTGTTAGGCGACCACGGCCTCGATACCGGTCCGCTCGCCGGGGTGGCGGAGGCCCTTCGACAAGAAGGACACACGACCATGTTCCTTGCCGTCGGCGCGACGCTCGCCGGCCTGGTGAGTGTCACCGATCCGATCAGACGGTCGAGCGCCGAAGCAGTTCAAATGCTGCACGCTGACGGCCTTCGGATTGTGATGCTCACCGGCGACAGTGTGGTCACGGCGAGATCGGTCGCGGCGACGCTTGGCCTGGACGACGTGATCGCGGACGTGATGCCGGATCAGAAGCGTGACGTGATCGTGCGGCTGCAGGCCGACGGCCGCGTCGTCGCAATGGCCGGGGACGGCGTCAACGACGCGCCGGCGCTCGCGCAGGCCAACGTCGGGATTGCGATGGGCACCGGTGCGGATGTCGCGATCGAGAGCGCCGGCATCACGCTCCTGCGCGGGGATTTGAGAGGGATCGTGCGGGCCCGCCGGCTCAGTCGAGCGACGATGAAGAACATCCGGCAGAACCTGTTTCTGGCGTTCGTCTACAACGCGGTCGGCGTGCCGGTCGCGGCGGGGGCGCTGTATCCCGTGGCCGGGCTCCTCATCACCCCGATCTGGGCCAGTGCGGCAATGACATTCAGTTCCGTCTCGGTCATCGGCAACGCGCTGCGCCTGCGGCATACGAGGCTGTAGCCGCTGGGATCGCCGGATCCCTCTCCCGGCGGCGCCGCGCTCTCAACAGCGTTCATGACCCGGCGCGCCGGACGTATAATCCCTCCATCCCATGCGCCGGTCCCGCAGGCGGTCGCGCCGCCGACAGCGTGGCTTGCGTCTGCACGTTGGCACGCGTCTGGTCGGATCCGGTCCGACGATCACTGGAGTGTTCATGTCGAGTCTCGCTGTTGCTGCCCTTCTGGTCACGATGAGTCGTATGCCCGTCGTCGCGGATCGACCGGCGGTCTCCGCTGCTGTTGATCGCCCAGAAGGTTGAGCAGGAGCCTCCACCGAAACGTTTCTTTCCGACTCTGGGCCGTAACCTTGTCGATGACGTCAAGCACATCCCGCGGCGCAACAGCGTCTACTGGCTTGCGGCCGGTTCCGCGGCGACCGCCGCTGGTCGCCCCGTTCGACCAGGAAATCAACGAACGCCTGGTCGGGTCCGGTGCCGTCGACACGTTCTTCAAGCCAGGCCACATCATCGGCGGCACGGCGGTGCAGGCGGCCGCCAGCATCGGGACGTACATCGTCGGGGCGGTAGCCCACAAGCCGCGTGTGCGCCACATCGGCATGGACTTGATGGAGGCGCAGATCCTCTCAGAGGGATTCGTGCAGGGCATCAAGGTCATCGTCCGCCGCGAACGCCCCGACGGGTCGTCGGGGTTCAGCTTCCCTTCGGGCCACGCGACGATCACGATGGCGGGGGCGACGGTGCTTCAGCAGCATCTCGGCTGGAAGGCCGCCGTTCCCACTTACGCGATCGCGGCCTACGTCGCAGCATCTCGCGTGCACGACAACCGGCACTACGCCAGCGATGTCGTCGCCGGCGCGACCCTCGGGATCATCATCGGCCGGTCGGTGACGTGGCACGGACGGAACACGTGGGCGATGGTGCCATCGGTCGGTCCCAAGCAGATGGCGATTTTCCTCACTCACAAGTGAGTGCAGCGCGGCGCGCCGCTGTGCCTGTCCGGTCACAACAGGTCGCCGGCTCGGTCGCACCCTTGGCACCGTGGCACCGCTGGCACTTTGGTGCCCATCGCGTACAGACTTCCGCCTGAAGGCGGAAGCTACGGACACCGCGGCAGCCCGATCAGCACGCTGGCGACTACGGTGCCCAATCGCCGGGCATCCGCCTGAAGGCGGAAGCTACGGACACCCCGGCACTGTGGCACTTCCGACCTGAAGGCGGAGAGCGTCGTGAACGCCCCGGCACGGAAGCACTTCCGCCTGAAGGCGGAAGCGACGGACACGCCCGGCACTGTGGCGACGTTTTCGCGCCGCAACAGCACCGAGGATCGCCGAGGAGCGAACGGACACCGCCGGCATTGATGGCACGTTCCGCCTGAAGGCGGAAGCGACGCGACACCCCGGCACTGTGGCACTTCCGCCTGAAGGCGGAAGCGACGGACACCCCGGCACTGTGGCACTTCGCCTGAAGGCGGAAGCTACCGACACCCTGGCGCTTTGGCAACCTCGCAGTTCGGCATTTGATCAGCTCCCCACCGTCGCGCCGAGCGATACCTGGCATACGGCAGACTCGCTGCCCTGCTGCTGGGGTCAATTGAAGCCCCGGCCGATCGTAGCTATCCCCGCTCTGGCGGAGCGCCCCGTCCCATCCACGTCAGTTCACACGCTCGCCGCAATGTGGCATTCGCGGCACTTCTATTGCTGCCCGCAACCCGCAGAGAGCAAGTGAGTAGCGTCCCGGAGTCGCGGGAATGGCGCGGCCGGTGAGCAATCGGGTCCGCTGTTGGACATAAGTGGGCATTCATTTCCGCTTCCGCGAATCGAAGAACAAAAATTGAAGGCTGATGAATATGACGACTCGACAGTTACGATTCCGTCTCGTGCTCGGCTGCATGCTGGGCATTTCGCTCGCGTCGGCGACACCCGCACGAGCGCTGGACAAGTTGTGCGACCCGTCGCACGAGGATTGCCGCGCGATTCTCATCAATTACATCCGCGCCGAGAAAGTTGGTATCGACGTCGGCTTCTGGTTCATGGAAGACGCGCGTTACACGACTGAACTGATCAAGCGGTTCCAGGCCGGCGTTCCGGTGCGCGTGATCATGGACGTGCGCGCGAACGAATCGACGCCGGCGAATGCCGATCGGCTGAACGAGTTGAAGACCGCTGGCATCCCGATGCGGACCCGCACCGCGAGCGGCATCATGCACTACAAGATGATCTTATTGGCGGGCCAGTCGATCGTCGAGTTCAGTGGCGCCAATTTCAGCGCCGACGCCTGGGTATACACCGGCACCTCGCCATACGTGAACTACGTGGATGAATCGGTGTATTTCACCAACCGGTCGTCGTTCGTCCACAGCTTCATGACCAAGTTCGACGATCTCTGGACGACCAGCTCCGGCTACGCCAACTACGCCAATGTCCCTGCGACCCGGGTACGGGAGTATCCGACGTACACCAAGGATCCACAGCTCAATTTTCCGCCGCAGGAATCGTACGCCAGCCGCGCGGTCGGCAAGTACAACCTCGAGACAGAAAGAATTGACGTCATCATGTACCGCATCACGGATGCCCGGCATACCGATGCGATGATTGCGGCGAAGAAGCGGGGTGTTCCGGTTCGCGTCATCAGCGATCCACAGCAATATCGCGACGCGACCAGATTGTGGGATGCATGGAACGTCGATCGGATGTACATGGCCGGCATCCCGATCAAGATGCGGGCGCACGCGGGCCTCAATCACGAGAAGCTGGTGATGCTGTACGGGCAGCACATGTCGATCTTCGGGTCGTCGAACTGGACGAGCTCGTCCGACGCGTCGCAGGAGGAACACAATTGCTTCTGCACGGACCTGACGATGTTCGACTGGTTCACCACGATGTTCGATCGGAAATGGAACAACTCGACCGGCGTGACCGAGAACTCCCCGTTCACGCCGCTGCCACCGAACAAGCCGGTGAACCACAGTCCCGCAAACGCGACGAGCGGGCTTTCGAGCAGCGTCGCGCTCAAGTGGTACGCCGGCCCGTGGGCGCACAAGTACGACGTGCTCATCGGCATCGATCCCAATAACCTCACGCCGCTGGTGTCCGACAAGGTGCTCGGACCGAGCACGTCGTCGAGCGACTACAAGAGCGTCACCGCGAGCAACCTGCGTCCGGGCACGACCTACTACTGGCGCGTGGTCGGGCGCACGATGGCGAATATCAGCAAGATCGGCGATATCTGGTCGTTCACGACGAGCGGCACGGCGGCGCCGCCCGCGTCGAACGGATCAATCGCAAGCGGTGACATCGTCCTCTATGGCTCGCAGGGCCGGATCACCGGCACCAAGTGGTCGATCGTATCGGACGCGACAGCTGCCAGCGGCAAGCGGCTGTGGAACCCCAATGCCGGCGCTGCCAAAATCACGACGGCCTCGAGCAGCCCCTCGAGTTACGTGCAGTTCACGTTCAACGCCGTCGCCGGCAAGGCGTATCACCTGTGGATCCGCGGCCGTGCCGAGAGCAACGTCTATACGAACGATTCCGCCTTTGTGCAGTTCTCGAATTCGGTCACGTCGACCGGCGGCGCAACGATGCGCATCGGGACGACGTCGTCGGCTGAATACAACCTGGAGAACTGTAAGGGCTGCGGAGTGTCGGGATGGGGCTGGCAGGACAACGCGTATGGAAACAATGTGACGGCGACCAAGATCTACTTCAACACCACCGGGTCCCAGACGCTGCGAATCCAGAGCCGGGAGGACGGCCTGTCGATCGATCAGATCATCCTGTCGCCGAATTCCTCCACGTTCCTGACTGCGTCGCCGGGAGCGCTGAAGAACGACACCAAGATCTACCCGGCGGCGCTCGGTGCGGAACTGCTCCCGACACCGTCGGGCACCGTTGTCGCGGCCCCCGCGTTGTTGGCTGATGCCGGCGCCGCCGCGGTCGGCTTCGAACAGACTTACAGGTTCAGTGGTTCGGCGCCGCCGGCTATCGTGGAAGACCGTCGGGCTGCTGGCGCTGCCGGATCAACAACGTAAGATAACTTACGTCGGTCGTTCGGTGTCTCAGGCGCTGCGTATCGCGGTGACTGGATTGACCGACAGCGCTCGCACGGTCGGGAGAAGGGTTCCCGCGACGGCCATCACGACAACGGTTGCGATAGCGGCAGGAATGTCGGCAGGTCGCTGGGAGTGACGCCAATCAGGAGTGACTGGAGAGCGAGCGCGGACGCGTAGGCGAGCGCCAGGCCGGGAACGAGCGCGGCGCTCGACGAGCGCGAGTCCGCGGCGCATTACCAGCCGCATGATGTCGCGGCGCTGCGCACCGAGCGCGATTCGCACTCCGATTTCGGCGGTCCGCTGCGACACGGCGAACGAGAGTACGCCGTGGATGCCGATCGCCGCGAGCAGGAATGCGACCACGGCGAAGCCGGCGAGCACCGTGACCTGCACCGACCGTGAGGCGGTTTCCGCGTCGACGATGTCGACCATGCGACGCACGTCCGAAACCGGTTGGAGCGGATCGACGCGGCGAATGATCTCGCGGACCGCGGGCACGAGCTGGTCGCCGGCGGCGTCGACGCGCGGATGACGAGATCCTTCGGCGCATAGAAGGGCATCCAGCCGTCGTCAATCTGCTGGTTCGGCAGATAGACCTGCGGTTCGCTGTCGCGCTCGAGACCGCGCACGCGCACGTTGCCGACGACGCCGACAATCGTCCTGCTCCTTGAAGGCAACCTTGAATCGGCGTCCGAGCGGATCCTTGCCCGGCCAGTGGCGCGCGGCGAAGGATTCGCTGACTACCGCGACGGGCTGTGCCGTGAAAGTGTCGGCATCGAGGACATCACGTCCGATCACGCAGCGGGATACCGAGGCTGTCGAAGAATCCCGGCGTCACGAAGCGCAGACTGACGCTCTGTTGCGCCGTCGCGCTCCGGCACGCTGGCCCTCGACTTCGACCGGCCAGATCCCGCCGCGCATGACCATCGGTAGAAAGCTGATGTAGGCGGCGTCGAGACACGCCAGGGAGCCGCCGGACCTGCTCGATGACGCGGCTGTAGAAGTCTGCCCGCCGCGCGGTGACCTCGTACTTGGGCCATGGCAGCGTCGTTCGCAGGGTGACGACATTCTCGGGTCGGAACCCCGGGTCTCTCGCCTGGATGGTCCAGAGCGCCCGCATCAGCAAGCCGGTGACGACCAGCAGAACGATCGACGCGACCACTTCGGCGACGACCAGTGCACCGCGGACGCGCTCCTTTCCGCCCATCGCGCGGGCGCCATGGCGCAGATCGCCGCTGTCCCCGTCTGCGCCCGTCCGCAGCACCGGGGCGAGCCCGAAGAGGAGCACGGTCAACTACGGTGAGGACGGAGCGAAGGCGAGCACGCGGAGGTCGACGGATGGCGTGGCCGATGTCGGCAGGGTCGCGGGCACGAGCCGGTAGAGCAGCGGCACGACGACAATCGCGAGCAGAATTCCGAGGCCGCCGCCGATCGGCACCGAGCAACGCGCTCTCGGTCGCGAGTTGTCGAATCAGCCGCTCGCGTCCGGCGCCGAGCGCGGTCCGCACGGCGAGCTCCTGGCGCCGCCCGAGCGCGCGCGTCAGCAACAGGCTGACGAGATTGGCACAGACGATGAGCATCACGCAGACGGCGGCGCCACTGAGCGCGAGCACCATCGTCCGCGATCCGCCCGAGAGCTCTTCGTGGAGCGGATTCAGCGTTGCGCCGGTGTTCTCGTTCTCCTTCGGATACTGGCGCATGAACCGGTTCGCGATCACGGTCAGTTCCGTGCGGGCCGAGGCAAGCGGTCGCGCCAGGTCGCAGTCGCCCGATCGCGCGAAGGTAGGTGTTGTTCCGGTCGGCGAAGGCCTGGTCGTTGAGCACCAGCGGCAGCCACAGCTCCGCCCGCTGGGTCGGGAAGCTGAACTCCCGGCCCATGACGCCGATGATCGTGACCGGGCGGTCGTCGAGCGTGATCTTGCGGCCGATGACGCCGTCGTCGGCGCCGAAGAGCGTGCGCCAGAGGCGATCGCTCAGGACGACGGTGGCTGGAGCACCCTCACGGTCGTCACCTTCGGTGAACGCGCGGCCGAGTGCCGGGCGCACGCCAAGCGTTGGAAACATCGAGGCACTCACCGCGGTTCCTTCCAGCCGCTCGGGTTCGCCGGTACCGACGAGATTGACCGACATGTCGGTGAAGGCGCCGATGCGTTCGAACGAGGTCGAGGCCTGGGTCCAGTCCCGGTAATTCGAGGGCGAGAGCTCCATGCGCGAGTAGCCGCGCACGTTCTGCCACAGCGTGACCAGCCGCTCGGGTTCGAAGAATGGCAGTGGCCGGAGCAGGACGAAGTCGGTGATCGAGAACGCGGCCGTATTGGCGCCGATCCCCAGCGCGACGATGGCTATGGCGGTGGCGGCGAAACCGCGCGATCGGTTCAGCGTTCGGACCGTATAGCGAAGATCCTGCTCGAGGATGTCGCCGTGGACCGCGAGTGCATTCCAGACGCGTCTCACCGGCGACACCGATCCAGAGTGCGACACGGGAGAATCCGTTGTTCGCGTCGCGCAGGCGCCGGCGGAAGATGGCCGCCATCTCCTCGCCGTACTCGGCGCGAAACGACGCTGGATAGAGATGGAGCAGTGCGCGGTAGAGGAGCATTACGACTTCCCCGGCGCGAGCCCGCTCGCGCGCGCGAGCTTGACCATCCGCGCCAGTCGTCCGGCTTCGGCCATGGCGACCAGACGGCCGAACGGCGTCAGCCGGTAGTAGCGTCGGCGCTCGTCGTCCAGGTCCGGCGCCGGCCGGGTGGTGACTTCGCGTGATCAGGCCCTGTTCGAGCATGCGCTGAATCGATCGGTACAACGTGCCGGCGCCGAGCTTGAGCGCCCCGCCGGTCCGATCGGCGACTTCGCGCATGATCGCGTAGCCATGAAGATCGTCGTCGGCCAGCGCAACGAGGATGTGGAACGTCACTGGCGGCAGCGGAAGCAGGGCTTCGGGATCCGAAGTAGTCACACGGCCGATTATAGACAGTGTGGATATAGTGTCAATCGGGCAGGGAAGCCGGGCCGACGGTTCACCAGGGCCCGGATGGGAGGACTCGGGCTTCGGGATTCGGGATTCGGGACTATCGGGACTCGGGATTCGGGACTCGGGATTCGGGGCTCGGGATTAGGGATTCGGGATCAGGGACTCGCCTGCCGCGCCGAAGCTCGCGGGTTCAACGGAGCGAAGGCGGGGGATTGAGGACTGGGGACTGGTTACTGGTGACTGGTTACTCGGCCTGGGGATTTCCCAAGCTGATAGCTGGAAGCTGATAGCTGATAGCTGGAAGCTGGAAGCTGAATGCTGATAGCTGATAGCTCATAGCTGTCCGCTACCGAACACCACTTCGTGCGGTCGCGAACGTTCTTCTACGCCCGATCGCTGTAAGTGACTGTAAAGACACGCTCAGGGCGGCACGTCGCTTGATGTGGGCGAGGACATGGATCGCGCACTTGCTCCTGAAGTCATTCGCCGCGATCGTCGCCGGCAAATAACCCAGGTCGTCATCCCGATCGTCGTCGTCGGCATGCTCGTCACCTGGCTCCCTGGCTGGTTGCGGCCCTCCGTGAGCCGCACGACGATCCGCACGGCGCGCGTGACATCGGGTCCGGTCGAGGCCGTGATCATGGCGTCCGGGACGGTGGCGCCTGAGATCGAACGCGTGTTGTCGAGTCCGCAGGACGCCCGGGTGCTCAGGCTGCTCCAGCGTCCCGGCGCCCATCTGAAGCGCGGCGATCCGGTCGTCGAACTCGATACCAGCGAGTCGGTTCTCGCGCTCGAGCGGGTGGTGAAGGATCTGAAGATCAAGGACAACCAGCAGGCGCAGTCGCGCCTGGCGCTCGAGAAATCACTCGTCGATCTCGACGGTCGGATCGAGCTGAAGGCCCTGCAGCTCCAGTCGGCGGAGGCGCAGCTGGCCGGAGGAGCAGCAGCTGTTCAAGGAGGGGCTCGTCTCGCAGGATGCGCTGCGACGGACTGACCTCGGGGTCAGGCAGGCACGCGTCGAGCTCGCGCAGCTGCGCGACGAGCGGAAGAATGCGGAGCGCGCCACGAACGTGCAGCTGGAAGGGCTCTCGCTCGAGCGCGGTTCGCTCGACAAGGAAGCCGCGCAGGCCCGCCGCCTTCTCGACCTGTCGACCACCAAGTCGGATCGCGACGGCGTTCTGACCTGGGTGGTGCCACAGGAAGGCGTCCTCGTGCGCCGCGGCGACGTCATCGCTCGGATTGCGGACCTCACGTCGTTCCGGGTCGACGCCACGGTGTCGGACATCCACTCGGGCCGCCTGCGCACCGGCATGCCGGCGGTCCTCCGCCTGAACGACGAGGATCTCCAGGGCACGGTCAGTGAGGTGCTGCCCGACGGTCGAGAACGGCGTGCTTCATTTCACCGTCGCGCTGGCCGAACCCTCACACGCTGGTTTGCGCCCGAGCCTCCGCGGGGATGTGCTCGTCGTCACCGATCGCAAGCCGCGCGCGCTGCGAGTCAAGCGCGGACCATTCGCCGACAACTCGGCGCGCCAGGCGTTCGTCGTCCGCGGCGATCGCGCCGTCCGCATCCCGATCCAGGTCGGCGTCGCGGGCGTCGACGACGTCGAACTGCTGTCCGGCGCGGCCGAAGGCGACGAGCTCATCATCTCGGACATGAAGGACTACATGCACCTGAGCGAAGTGCGCATCAAGTAGCAGGGAACTGAACACGAGGATTTTCGACATGATTCAGCTACAAGGTATCGAGAAGGTGTATCGGACGGACCGCATCGAGACGGTCGCGCTCGCCGACGTGAACCTCGCTGTCGGAGAAGGCGAGTTCATATCGATCATGGGGCCGTCCGGCTGCGGGAAGAGCACGCTGCTGAACCTCATCGGCCTGCTCGACGCACCAACGAGCGGCACGGTTCAGATCAACGGGTCGCCAATCGCCACCTATCGCGATCGCGCACTCGCGGCGATTCGCAACAAGGAGATCGGCTTCGTGTTCCAGGTCTTTCACCTGGTCAGCGACTTGAGCGTGCTCGACAACGTGCAGATCCCGCTCCTTTACAGGCGGATGTCCAACGCCGAGCGACGGCGGCTTGCCGAGGCGGCCCTGGACCGGGTCGGCCTCAGCGCCAGGATCCATCACTTTCCGTCACAGCTCTCGGGCGGCCAGCAGCAACGGGTGGCGATTGCGCGCGCCATCGTCGGCCGGCCCAGGATCCTGCTCGCGGACGAACCGACGGGGAACCTGGACTCGCAGATGGGCGACGAGGTCATGGCGATTCTCAAGGAACTCAATCACGCCGACAAGACCACGATCGTGATGGTGACGCACGATCAGCAGAAGGCGGATCAGACCGAGCGTATCGTGCGGCTCTTCGACGGCCGGCAGGTGAACTGATCCGATGTTGAAGCACTATCTCACTCTTGCCTTGAAGGTGCTCTGGCGCCGCAAGTTCTTCACCTTCATCAGCCTCTTTGGCATCAGCTTCACGCTGCTGGTGCTGACCGTGATCACCGCGATGTTCGATCACGCGTTCGGACCCGGCGCGCCGGAGCCGCGGCTCAACCGCACGCTGTTCGCCGACCATGCGGTGATGTACGGGCCGCACAGCCAGTGGTCCTGGCGAGCGCCGGGCTTCAAGCTGTTCGACAAGTACGCGCGGAACCTGCCGGGAGTCGAGCGCCTGTCGATTTACCAGGAGGAGAAGACAGTCGAATCGTTCGTCGATGGCAGAAAAATCCGGTCCGCGCTGAAGCGGACCGACGACGAGTTCTGGCGGATCCTCGACTTCACGTTCCTCGAGGGCGGCCCATTCGGCACCGACGACGTGAACCAGGCGCGGTTCGTCGCGGTGATCAATGCCACCACTCGGCAGCGGTTCTTCGACGGACAGACCTGCGATCGGCCAGACGCTGGAAGCCGACGGCCAGCGCTTCAGAGTCGTCGGCGTCGTCGACGACGTGTCGGAGCTGCGCGGTGCACCCTTCGCGGACATCTGGGTGCCGTACACGACCGCGAAGACAGACGCCTACAAGCGCGAGGTCATGGGCGACTGGCGTGCGATGGCGCTGGCGACGGACAAGGCGGCGATGGCGACGATTCACGACGAGTTCAACTCGCGCCTGCTCCGGGTCGAACTGCCCGATCCCAAGGAGTACCAGGCGATCGTCGCACCGTTCGAGACCAAGCTCGAGGGCTTCGCACGGGCGATGCCGACCACCTCGCGGAAGAGACCCGGAGCGCGCAGGTGTCGAGGTTCATCGGTGCGCTGGTCGGCCTCGGGCTGCTGTTCGTCCTGATCCCTACGGTCAACCTGGTCAACATCAACATCAGCCGCATCATGGAGCGAGCCTCCGAGATTGGCGTTCGCAAGGCATTCGGTGCGCCGGCGCGGACGCTGGTGGGACAGTTCCTGGTCGAGAACATCCTGCTCACGCTCGTCGGCGCGGCTGTTGGTTTCGGGCTGTCGATGGTCGCGCTGCGTGTCATTCAACAGAGCGGGATCGTGTCGTACGGGCACTTCACCCTGAATCCTCGCGTCTTCGCCTGGGGCGTCATCCTGGCGATCGCGTTCGGGCTGATCTCGGGGGTCTACCCGGCGTGGCGGATGTCCCGGCTCAATCCCGTCGATGCACTCAAGGGAGGCGTGTCCCGATGACCCGGCACCTGCTTCGTCTGATCTGGAATCGCAAACGCCAGAACTTTCTGCTCACGGTCGAGATCTTCTTTTCGTTCCTGACACTGTTCGGCGTCGTCCTGTTCGCGGTCCACTACGCGAACAACGCGCGGCAGCCGCTCGGGTTCGAGATCGACCGGATGTGGAGCGTCACCGTCGACCGCAAGGAGCCGGATCAGGATCCAGCAGTGAAAGCGCGCCATCGCGAGACCTACCGGCAGCTGGTCGTCGCGCTGCGGGAGATGCCGGAAGTGGAGGGTGTTGCCGGGTCGTTCACCGGCCCATACGCAAATTCCAAGTGGGGCAGCGGCATGCGGCTCACCGGCGGGCGCCAGGTCGACTACGGCGTGAACAGGGTGACCGACGATTTCCCGGCGCTCTTTCACATACCGATCGTGGCCGGACGCTGGTTCTCGCGCGAAGACGACGCTGCCACGTGGAAGCCGGTGGTCGTGAATCGCCGGCTGGCTCGGGAGATCTTCGGTGACGCCGATCCGGTCGGGCAGATCATCAAGGAGGAGCGCGATCCGAACGAAGCGCCTCCCGATCCGGACGACAAGCCCGAGGTCAAGCGGGTGATCGGGGTGATCGACGAATTCCGACAGAACGGTGAGCTCGCCACCGCCGAGAACTACATGTTCCAGCGGATGCGCCTCGACGACGCCGAGCCGAAGGCGGGTTTGCCCGATCGCCTCTACGTGCGGCTCCGCCCCGGGACTCCGTCGGCCTTCGAGGAGGCCCTGGTGAAGCGTGCCATGGCGGTTGCGGGCGACTGGTCGTTCGAGGTGCAGCCACTCGATGGCATGCGCCGGGACAAGCTGCGGCAATACACCCTGCCGCTCGCGATCCTCGGCACGATCGCCGCCTTTCTCCTGATGATGGTCGGTCTCGGGCTGACCGGTGTGGTCTGGCAGAGTGTCACCCAGCGCATTCGCGAGTTCGGCCTGCGACGCGCGAAGGGCGCAACCATCGCCAACGTCCGAACCCAGGTGCTCGTCGAGATGGTCATCATGACCTCGATCGCACTGTTTGTCGGCGTCTTCCTGGTCGCGCAGCTCCCGCTGCTGCCGATCCCCCGTGACCTCCGCGTGATCCCGGCGCCGGTGTTCCTCGCGAGCATCGCGATATCGATTGCCTGCATCTATCTCCTGACCCTGGCGTGTGGCTGGTATCCCAGCCGCCTGGCGACAAAGATCCAGCCCGCAGAGGCGCTACACTACGAGTGAGGCATCGGTTGTGCCGCACGCCTCGCAGATGATCCTCATCGTCGACGACGACCGTTCGGTGATCGCCTCGCTGGCGCTTCTCCTCAAGCAGGCTGGCTTCGCGACCACGGCCGCGGCAACTCCTGAAGAAGCGCTCGAGGTGCTGCGCCGTGAGCCATGTCAGCTCATCATCCAGGACATGAACTTCTCGCGCCGCACATCAGGCGAGGAGGGGCTTGCGCTGCTGCGCCAGATCAGGGAGGTCACACCGTCGCTGCCCGTGATTCTGATCACCGCGTGGGGCTCGATCGGACTGGCGGTCGAGGGGATGAAGGCGGGGGCGTCAGACTTCGTCACCAAGCCGTGGACGAACCAGCAGATGCTCCAGACGGTGCAGACGGCACTCGGCCTGGTGTCGATGCGCCCGCAGGCCGATGAGCGTGCACTCACGCGGGACGAGCTCGATGCGCGCTACGACTTCGGCGCACCTGGTGGGCCGTGATCCGCGCATGCTGCGGATCCTGCAGCTCGTCGGACGGGTCGCGCCAACGGATGCGTCGGTGCTGATCACCGGCGAGAGCGGCACGGGCAAGGAACTGGTCGCCGAGGCGATCCACCGGAACAGCCGCCGCGCCGGGAAGCCGTTCGTGAAGGTGAACCTCGGCGGTGTGCCGGCATCTCTGTTCGAAAGCGAAATGTTCGGACACGTGCGTGGCGCGTTCACCGACGCCCGTGCGGATCGGAAGGGGCGCTTCGAAGTCGCGCACGGCGGAACGATTTTTCTCGATGAGATTGGCGATCTCGACGCGCCGTCGCAGGTCAAGATGCTGCGCGTCCTCCAGGACCGGACGTTCGAGGTCCTCGGCTCGAGCCTGCGCCGGGAAGTCGACGTGCGCGTCGTCACGGCCACGAACCGCGCGCTGACGGACATGGTTGCGGCCGGGGAGTTCCGGGAGGATCTGTTGTATCGGATCAACCTCCTCAACATCCATCTGCCGCCGCTCCGCGAGCGTCCCGACGATATTCCGATACTCGCCTCGCGTTTTCTGCAGACCGCCGGAGAGGTCTACCGGCGCGAGCCGCTGACTCTGAGCAGCGCCGTCAGCCGCTGGCTCAAAGCGCAGCCCTGGCCCGGAAACGTGCGGCAGCTGCGGCAACGAGTCGAGCGCGCGGTGCTGGTGAGCACTCACGATCGGCTCGAGATCGAGGACTTTGCCGAATCGGACGAACCCGTACGGCGCGACGCTGGCGGTGACGCGCTGCCTCCAGTGGGTTCGATGACGATGGACGAGATCGAACGGGCGATGATCGTCAAGTCGCTGCGGCACCACGGCGGGAACGTCAGCAGGGTCGCCGAATCACTCGGGTTGAGCCGGGCCGCGCTCTACCGCAGGTTCGAGAAGTACGAGATCACCGTGTGAGCCTCCGCGGTCGGGCCGTTGCTTACCTGGTCGTGCTCCACGGGATGTTTGCGGCGCTCGGCGTTTACCTCTTCCGCCACAATCCGTTCTGGCTGCTTGGTGTCGAAGCCGCCTTCGCGGTCTCGATCGTCGTCGGGTGGAGGCTCTCGCGCGAGTTGTACGCCCAGCTCGGACTCGCCGCCGAGGGCTTGCGGCTGATTCGCGACGAAGAGTTCACATCGAGGTTTCTTCCAGTCGGACAGCCGGAAGTCGACGACCTGATCGGCGTCTACAACCGGATGGTCGATCATCTGCGCATGGAGCGCGTGCGGCTGGCGGAGCAGCACCAGTTCCTGACGCAGCTGCTGGAGGTCTCGCCGTCGGGAGTCGTGATCCTGAATTTCGATCGCCGCGTCAGCAGTCTCAATCCGGCGGCCGAGCGCCTGCTGGACAGGAACGCCGCACACGTTGTCGGGCGTTCGCTCGAAGCACTGGGATCCCCGCTCGGCGATGCACTCGCGTCGCTCGCGCCCGGCGACGCGCGGATGGTTGGCCTGCTCGGTGCGCGGCGCGTCAAGTGCCACCATGGCACGTTCGTTGACCGGGGATTCCCGCGCAGCTTTCTTCTCATCGAAGAACTCACCGAGGAGCTGCGGACGTTCGAACGCGCCGCTTACGAGAAGCTGATTCGTGTGATGTCGCACGAGGTCAATAACACCGTGACCGCGTCCAATTCGCTGCTGCATTCGTCGCTGACGTATTCAGGCGAGCTCCAGGCGGCGAACCGCCACGACTTCGAACAGGCGATCGGCGTCGTCATCGAGAGGACCGAACAGCTCAGCAGCTTCATGCGCCGGTTTGCCGACGTGTTCCAGGCTGCCGCGGCCGGTCCGCCAGCCCTGCGATCTCGTCACCGTGCTCGAAGGCATCGTCCGGCTGCTGAGCGCCACACCGGCGGGCGCAACGGGTGACGTGGCGCTGGGAGCTCGATCGTCCGTCGATTCGGGTGGACATCGATCGCGGGCAGATGGAGCAGGCGCTGCTCAATATCCTGAAGAACGCGGTCGAGGCGGTCGACGGACAAGGAACGATCACCATCCGGGTGACCTCCGAGCGACCGGGCCGGCGACGCTGACGGTCGAGGACACGGGAGTGGGGATCACCGCCGAGGCCCAGTCGAACCTGTTCACCCCGTTCTTCAGCACCAAACCGCACGGAGAAGGGATCGGGTTGACGCTGGTCCAGGAGATCCTGGCGGGTCACGGCTTCCACTACGCGCTCGAACGCACCGAGACGCAAACCACCCGCTTCACCGTCGTGTTCGGAGCGCAGGGCGGGGTCGCGCGGCAGTGACCAGGCACAGGCGCGGCGGGAACTCCGTTACCGTGACTGAACTGTGCTCGCCTGGTCGATCGTGACGATGCTGTCGAGTCGAGGCGGCGGATAGCGCACCGTCGCACCGTTCGCCCACCGCACTTCGACAGCCGATATCGACGTCGCTGCGCCGAGCCCAAAGTGCACGGTCAGGTCGGACTGCGACATCTGGCCCCGCCCGCTCGCGACCTCGCCGCGCATCCGTTGCCCGCCGGCGGTGACAAAAACCACCGAACCGATCGCGTCCTTGGGGCATCTGGCGGCGGTGTCGCCGCGCAGCCGGAATTCCACCCAGTGACCACGGCCGGTCCCGTCGGCCCGCGCGAGTACCGGTGGGGCATCGATGTTGTTGATCACCAGGTCGAGCCCGCCGTCGTTGTCGACATCGGCGATTGCGAGTCCCCGGGATGTGTGCGCGGTCGTCAGACCGGCACCCGCCGCAGCGCCGACTTCCTCGAAGCGCTGTCCTGCGAGGTTTCTAAAGAGCAGTCCGCGCTGCGCGTAGGAGGTGTTCCAATCCATTCGGTCGGCGGCAGGGTACACGTGCCCGTTGACCACGAGCAGGTCCTGCCAGCCGTCGTTGTCGAAGTCGAGGAAGGAGATACCCATCCGAGGAATGGCACCGAGGGCTGCGCGATGCCCGCTCTGAAGCTGACGTCCGAGAACGTCGAGCCATCCTGATTGTGGTACAGCACGTTGAAATCGTCGGCGAAGTTGGTGATGTGGACGTCGTCGCGACCGTCGTTGTCGTAGTCGCCAATGGCGATGCCCATGCGCGCTTGCTCGCGGCCATTCGCATCGAGCGCGGCGCCGGACGCATAGCTCACGTCGGTGAACCGGCCGTTGCCCAGGTTCCGATACACGTAGTTCGGACCTGAGTCGTTTGCCACCAGCAGGTCCAGCTTGCCGTCGTCGTCCATGTCGAACCAGGCGACGCCGAACCCGTAGCGACCTTTGCTGTCGACGACTCCGGCTGCCCGGGTGACGTCGGTGAAGGTGCCGTGGCCCGAGTTGCGGAACAGGTAATCGGGAGCGCCGGGCAGTCCGCGGGGACCGCACATCACGCGCTCCCCGCGATAGGTGCAGGCGCCGCCCCCGGCTGAGTACGCCGCACCCATCCCGAGCTGGCGCGGCCCTGACGCCGACGCGACCGGGGCCGCGGCCGTCGCGACCGGCGAAGGCGGCAGGTTGTTCAACTGGATGGCGGTGTACCCGGCGATGTACAGATTCGAGCGATCCGTCACCATCGAAATCACCGAAGGCGCAGCCGGTCGACCAGCTGTCGACCGCAACCCCGGCGGCGCTGGCGATGTCGACGAACTTGCCGGCGTCGTTTCGATAGAGCCGGTTGATGCCGAAGTTGGTGACGTAAATGTCCTCGTCGCCATCGTTGTCGATATCCCCGACGCACACGCCCTGCCCCCACCGCTCGTTCGCGACACCAGCTTCGGCCGTTACGTCGCGAAACGTGCCGTCACCCGTATTGCGGTACAGCGCTGCGGGCGCCGCCGGCTGACCGCGGTGCAGCAAGTCGAGCGACGATCCGTTCAGCAGGTAGATGTCGGCGAGGCCGTCATTGTCATAGTCGAACGCCGCCACTCCGGATCCGGTGACCTCCATGACGTAGTTCTTCGCCGCGTCTCCGGATAGATGCCGGAATCCGGCAAGACCCGCCGTGCTCGTGATATCGGCAAAACTGACGTTCGCCGGCGCATGGGACGATGGTGGAGTCCTGTTCCGTCGGCGGAATCGCCTGGCCCGCGAGCGCACCGATCGATAACAGCAGCGCGGCAGGCAGAAGGCGCCCGCTCACCGTGCGTCACCGCCACGGCCGCGCGGGGTTGCGGGCGTTGGCGGCCGTGCGGCAGCTGCCGGCGGAGCGGCGGCAAGTTGCTCGGCTTTCTCGAAGGCAGCGGCAGCGTTCGCCTTGTCGCCGCTCGACCGGTACGCCATTCCAAGTGCGTAGATACGCCTCGCCCATGGCTGGCTCGAGACTGATCGCGCGGCGGAGCTTGGCTACCGCATCACCGGATCGATGCAGGTGGGTCAAGGATGTGCCGAGCCCGACCCAGGCTACCGCGGCGCGCGGATCGTGCTCGATCGCCCGTTCGAAGTGGGGGACAGCTGCAGCATCGTTTTGACGGACGCTCTCGCACACGCCGAGCCCATAGGCCCCCTCGAACGTCGGCCGTACCGCTTCGGCCTTGTCGTATAACGCGATCGCTTCGTCGCATGCCAGCCGGATCCGCTTGAGCTTTGCCAGCCCGAGCAGAGCCTCGAGCAGGTCCGGCCGCGTGGCGAGCGCCGCCTCATATTCGGTTTCGGCCGCCTGCCGGCGGTCCTGTGCCTCGAGCGATTCGGCCATCAGCTGATGGAGCCGCGCCGATCCCGGCGACGCCGCCTCGAGCTTCTGAAACTGTGCCTGGGACAGCCTGGCCGTGACCAGCCCCTGGTAATAGAGTGCGTCCACGTTTCGAGGGTCCGACACGAGCGCGCGCCGCAGTTCGTCGTAGGCGGCGTCGAGCTCTCCGGCGGCAAGATGGATGCGCGCCCGCAGGACTCGAGCACGCGGATCCGCCGGGTGATCTTTGAGATACGCTGTGCCGAGTTGACCGGCACGCTCGAGATCGCCGGCGGACAACGCGTGCGACGCTTCGGTCATCCGCTTGTCCGCAGTCGATTGTGCCGGCTGCGCGTCCAGAATCAGTCTGCCTGCCGCGAGCACCGCGGCGATCGCCGCTGCGCGCGCCATACGACGGGGAAGGATCCACTCTCGCATGGGACAGACTGGCCCGAGGCTACCAACAGCCCGCCGATGGTGTCAACGCAGCCGGACCCTGCTATCCCGGAGGACATCGTCCGAGTCTCCCGCTGACTATCGCACGACGTCAATAATCCGCAGGAATTCCTGGGCGCGCGCTGTGCGCTGTTCCTGAAGCGTGGCGAGTCTGGCTGCCTGAGCCTCGCGGCGGGGGTCTTTCGTCCGGCCGTAAAGGATCGACAGGTTGACGGCCGTGCTGTAGTTGTCCGGATCGATTTTCAGCGCCGCACCGAGCGACCGGTCGGCATCGGCGTAGTCGCCGGCGCGTATCTGAATCAGCCCAAGCTCGGCCCAGGCCTCCGCGTATCGCGGTTGCAGACGGAGCGCCTCGTCGATCTCGCGCCGGGCGCCATTCAGGTCGTTGCCCTGGCGCGCGATCTTCGCGAGAAAGTAATGCGCGCCCGCTGCCGTCTCCGTATGATCGGCGGCGGCACGAAGGTCGGCGGCAGCACCGTCGAACTGGCCGCTGTAGAACCGCGCCACGCCAAGCGCAAACGGGCCCCGCGGGTCATCCGGTGCAAGCCGGGTGTATTCTCGAAATAGGGCAGCGACTCAGATGGTTCGTGCCGGTGCATGGAAACGGCGCCCATCGCATAGTTGACGAGCGGCTGGTCCGGGGCAAGCGCCACCGCCTTCTTCAGCGACTCGTACGCCTCGCTTCCGAGGTTCAGCTCAACGCAGACGATCCCGAACAGGAAGTGCACTGTCGCATTCGCCGGATCGAGATCGCGTGCATGCGCCAGGTAGCCGAGCGCCCCTTCGTGGTCGTCGAGCTTGTCCGCGGCGCGCGCAAGTTCCAGCAGGAGCGACACGTTCGCGCCGTCGATTGCCACGGCCCGCTCCAGCATTGCCCGTGCGTCGCGAAAGCGCTGGTGACGGGAATGAATTGCAGCGAGGGCCTGCAGCACGGCCCCCGATCCAAGCCCGCGACGATCGAGAGCCTCGAGCATCTGCTGGAGCACCGCGTCGTCGGCGATGCGCTCGAATGCCGGTGCGACGGCGAGGACATCGGAGGCGTTCAGGATTGGACTGGCGGTCATCTTCGCCACCGTCGCCGATGCCGCACTGCCGTTGCCGACGCCCGCGAAGTCGGTGATGAGCACGGCCATGACCTGTGGTGTACCGGCAACCCTGGCAGGCAGCCGATCCAGCAGCGCGCGCGATTCGGAAAACTCGCCGGCGAGCGCGAGCAGGAAAGCTGCCTGGAAGAGGCCTTCCACGTTCGACGGATCCACCGCAAGTAGTCGGCGGTAGGTGGCGAGCGCCTTCGAACGAGCCGAAGGGTCGACCGCGGCGCGCTCCTGGTAGAGCCGCCCGAGATTCTCATACGCGGCGCTCCCGCGTGGAGACAGGCGGATCGCAGTCTGAAAATGCGATTCTGCCGGGGCAGACTCGCCCGCTTGGGCATCGATGACACCGGCGAAATTATGGAGCGCCGGGTCCTCCGGGTGCTGTTTCAAGGCCGCACTGACGACGGTCTTGGCTGCCGCGAAGTCGTCGCGCGACAGCAGCGCGCTGATCTGCTGCAGGGTCTGCTCGGGCGCCACGCTGCCCGAGTGCGCGGCCTGGCCCGCCGGGTGCGGGGGCGCGAGCGCGATCGTCGTCAGCAGTGTCACCACGAACACCGAGGCCGCGATCATTGCGCGTGCGCCTCTCGATTGACGTCGTGCAGCTTCTGGAATGCCGCCAGCGCGGCGGCGGCATCGGCGGCGCGACCGAGGCCCCGATAGATGCGCGCGAGAGCGTAATGCGGTTCCGCATACGCCGGGTCGCGAGTCGCCGCACCAGTCAATTCCGATACCGCATCGTCCAGCCGCCCCTCTTGCTCGAGGAGAACGCCGAGCTGGTAGTGGGTCTGGGCGAGGCCGTCCTCGTACCCGGCTGCCTCGCGCAGCAGCGCCTCGGCCTCCTTCGCCTCTCCGGTGTGCCGAAGCAAGATGCCGAAATTCAATGGCGGCCATGGCGATGGCGGCGACGTGCTCCGATTGAGTGCGACCGCCTTGCGGTACCTCAGCCACCGCCTTCGGCTCGTCGTTCAGCGCTTCGTAACAGAGCCCAAGGTTGTCGTACAGCCCGAACGAAGCGAGGGTCCCGTGCGACCACCTGCTCAAACCGTCCGATCGCTGCCCTGTATTGGCCGGCGTCGTAGTCCAGCCGTCCCGGCCAGTACTGGTATGTCACGTTGGCGCGATCGGACGAGGCGAGCCGCTCGAGTTCGGGTCGCGCCCAGTCGCCATGGTGGAGTGAGATGTACGCCAGCACCAGCGCGAACCGGGTGCGATCATCCAGCGGTCGGATCGCCTCCGCCTTCTTGAACGCAATCGCCGCATTGAGGGGCTTGCGTTCGATCAGAAACGCGCGCCCAAGAACTTCGAGAAGCGCCGCAGACCCGGGGGAGTGCTCGATCGCCTTGACGAGGGCCTGTTCGGCATGCTGCCACTCGTGGGCGGCCAACGCCTGTTCGATGTCGCTGCCGCGGTAGGCGGCGGGCAAGTCGGCAGCGGCCGGAGGCTGCTGGACCACAGCTTGCGCGGTCGCGAGCGCCAGCACCCACGCCAGCACCGCCCACGTCCCTGTCACCACAGCTGATTACCGTGCCTTTCTGGCTGCGTCTATTCGGGCCTGCAATGCGCGCGCGGCTGCGCTCTCCGGCACGAGCGCCCGTTCGCGCTCGACCTCCGCAGCAGCGTCGTTCAATCGTCCCTCATCGAAGTGAATGCGGGCAAGAGCGAGGTGAACGTCCGTCAGGGAGGGGATCGATGCGGGCCGCCTGCTCGAAGGCTTCGAGCGCCATCTCCGGCCGGTTCTGTTCGACGTACTGGTCCCCGAGTGCCTGGGGGAGACGGGCCGATCGCGGCGCAACGGCCCGAAGTCGCTCGTAGGATTGCTGAGCCAGTCTCGAGGTCGCCTTTCCCAATCGGTACAGGTAGTCCTCGTTCGAAGGGCCAAGTTCGACAAGGCGGCGGTACTCGCGGACCACGCCGGTGATGTTGCCGGTCCGTTCGAATGCATCGGCGAGCTGCAGGTGCACTGCCGCCTCGCCGGGCAGGAGCTCGGCAGCTCGGTCCAGCTCGGTGACCGCATCACGCGGACGGCCGACGGCGAGCAGGCTCACGCCGGCAAGCAGCCACGCGGGCCCGAAAGACGGGTCCAGCCGCTCGGCGGCTCGGAACTCCGCGAGCGCCGCCTGGTGCTCGCCCCGCTGCTGAAGCACGATCCCGAGGTTATGGTGGACGAACGGTCGCTCGCCGCCCTTCGCCACCACATCCCGGAAAGCGCGTTCGGCCGTCTTCAAGTCTCCCGACTTCAGCGCCGTCACGCCTTCGGTGAAACGGAGCGCGAGCGTCGGCGGCAGGTCCTGTCTCGCAGCCACCGTGACGGTCAGCACAACGAGAATCGAGCAGATGCGGGGAAGGGCGCGTAAGGACATGGGATGAGAGGGGCGCCACCGATCCCGGAACCGGGTGGATGGCGCCCCTGTGCCTGCTGCGGCTCAGAACTCGAAGCGCGCCGCTATCTGCATGGTGCGTGGCTCGGTGACCGATCCGTTCCACTTCCCGAAGTCCGGACTTGAAATGTCGTTGTTGAACGCTAGAGCGCCCCACTCGCCCGGATTGCTGAACATGTGCCAGTTCCACAAATTGAAGATCTCGAAGCGGACCGATACGTTGGTCGAACCGCCGAGACGCGTGTTCTTGATGAACGAGAGGTCCTGGTTGTGATACCCGAACGCACGGACCGATTCCTCGATGCGATTACCCTTCCCGTAGTAGAAGTTGAACGCGTCGACTGATTCGAACGCGGCCTTGTTGAACAGCGGTCCCTTGGCCGGATCGAAGCTGCCCTTGTCCTGCGCGAACACGGATCCCGCGTTGACGATGGCCGGAATACACCCGGCCCGGAACTGTCCGGGGACGTTGCAGAAGCTCGAGCGGAAGTACGTCGGCAAGCCCGACGAGTAACGTACGATCGTGCTCACCTGCCACCCTCCGACGAGGGCATTCGACGCGCCGCCGCTGTTCATGTAGCGCTTACCCTTCCCGACCGGGAGCTCGTAGACGAAGGCGGCGGACAGGACGTGCGGAGTGTCGGTCGAGGCGATCGCCTCGTTACGGCCCTTCTCGTACGGTGAGATGACGCCCTGGAGGCCACTCCACGTTTCGGCGTCGCGCTGGGTGTTGTCGGAACCACTCGAAATCGTTTTCGACAGCGTGTAGGAGACCAGTGCGTAGGTACCGCCGGAGAACCGTTTCTCCAGTTTTGCCTGCAGCGAGTTGTAGTGCGAGGTGCCGTGGTTCTCGTTGAGGCCGGTGAGCGCGTCGCAGTACTGCGGGTAAGGCCGAAGCGCCTGGGCGACCGACGGCGCACAGCCAGTCATCTGCTCGACCCACCCGGGATACGGCAGCGGCACTCCGTCGAGGCTCGTCTGTCCGGGCTTGAACTCGTCGTAGAGCGCCTGTCCCATCGACAGGAACTTCGGGTCGATGGCATTCAGCGGATCGATGCTCGACGGGAGTCGCCGTCCGGCACTGCCGACATACGCAAGGCTCAACGAGAGATTGCGGGCCAGCTCGCGGTCGACCGCTACGTTCCACTGGTGTGAGTACGGCCGCTTGTTCGCATCGATCGGACGGTAGAGCAGGCCCTGGCCGTTCTTGTAGTCCGAGCGGATGATGGGCGGCTGCTCGAAATTCTGCGGCAGCCCCTGATCGAGGAAGAACGCAGGCTGGATGCCTCCGAGCGTGGTGTTGAAGGTCGGCGTATTGGAGAAGCCGTCCTGCGACATGCCGCCGCCCCAACCGGGGTAGAACGCCTGCGTGTAGAAGATGCCCCACCCGCTGCGAAGCACCGTTTTCCCGTTGAGCGAGTACACGGCGCCGAGCCGTGGCGCAAACCCGCCGTACCAATTCTTTTCCGGGTATCGCGCGCCGTAGCTGGCGTTGCCGTAGCCATCACCCGCGAAGGCCAGGCGCCCGGGCCGGCCCCCCGCACCGGGGTTCGCGCCCACCGGGTCGAAAAACGAGAACACGTCGTTCTTCTCCGACGACGGCGAGTAGTAATCCCAGCGGACGCCGTAGTCGAACGTGAACTTGTCGCTCATCCGCCAGGTGTCGCCGGCGTGGACGATCCACGCATTCTGACGCGGATACGTCGATGACACGCTGCGGAACGTCGCGTTGCCGCTGTCAACCGCGCCTAGGAGGAAGCTGGCAATCGGACTTCCGCTATTGAGTCCGACGAGTCCGGTCGAGCCACGGCCGAAACTGAAGGTCCCGGCTTGATTGTTGTTGCCGTGGATGTTGCCCATGATTTTGCGGTATTCCATCCCGACCTTGAGGGAATGCGCGGCGCTCGCCCACGTTACGGCGTCGTTGATGATGAAGGTCGGGCGAGTCGTCACGTTGCCGATGTTGATGCCGGCATTGTTCCCGTACTGTGCGAAGTTGTCGCTGAACTGCATCTGCGGCGGGACGTTGTAGCCGGCCACTCCGGCGATCTTCGGGAAGTCGCCGAGGAAGTCCTGGTTGACCGACCCGTATCCTTCATTGCGGTTCAGGTAGCCCATCGACATGTGGTTCAGGATCGTCGGCGAGAAGATGCGATCGTAGTTGAACCGGTTGACCCACGAGTTCTGCGGATCCGAGTACGTGTCAGCAGAGATCGGCTGCGGCAGCGTGGACGCGAACTTCGCGGGAGCACGCTGGTGCCAGATGCTCGCGAACATGTGGTCTTTGCTGCCGATCTGGAGGTCGAACCGGCCCATGTAGTAGTCGGAGTTGCCGAGAATCGTGTCGGGGATCGCGGGTGCCAGGTAGTTGTTGAGGGGGCCGCCACTGGTGGGCGTCGGCAGCGCCGAGAGCCACGGACGCACCAGCGGGCTGATGCGTGAGGGGCAGATCACGTTGGGCTGGTTGCCGTTGCAGCCCATGAACTGATCCTTCGTATAGCCGCCACGGCCGTCGGCCCGGATCGTGAGCGGGTCGTAAATCGGGATCAGGTTGCCGTTCGCGTCGCGCCAGTCGCTGAAGTCACCCACCCGCTCCTGGAGCGAGGGGATCGACAGCGTCGGCTGATTGGAGCCGCCCTTCTGCCGGTAGCCCTCGTGATCGAAGTAGAAGTAGCTTTTCCAGCCGTCGCCCCACAGCCCCGGGACCTTTGCCGGTCCGCCAATATTGACGCCGTAGTTGTTGCGATTGAATGGCGCTTTCTTGTCGGCTCCCCACTGTTTCGCCTTGAGCGACTCGTCGCGGTGAAATTCGAACACCGACCCATGGAATGAACTGCCACCCGACTTCGTCACCGCCATGATCTGCCCCGACGTCGACGACCCGTACTCGGGCGCAAAATTCGACGTCAGGATCTTGACTTCGCTGACCATGTCGGGGGACATCGGGAAGTCCTGGAAGATCGACACCATGCCGCCCTGGCTCATGAAGCCCTGCTGCATGCTGACGCCGTCAACCGACGCTTCGTCACCCGACTGCAGCCCGCCGTTGATCCGGGCGTCGAACGCGTTCGATCCACCGCCGGTGCTGACGCCGGGCATCAGGATGGCAAAGCCCGCCGCGGCACGCGGGCCGCTGTTCATCAGCAGCGGCAGCTGCTGCAGGGTCTCGGGGGAAATACCGTGTTCCTGGGTCGCCGTGACGCTCAGGATCGAAGAGCCGCCGACGACTTCGATCTTCTGTTCCTGCGTTCCGATCGGGAGCGTAATCTCGACGCGCTGCACCGAACTGAGCGTGACCTCGATGTCGGCGTGCGTGACCTGCTGGAATCCCTGCTTGATCGCTTCAATCGAGTACTTCGCCGGCGCGAGGTTGCGGAAAGCGTACTCGCCCTCCCCTCCGGAGACGGTCGTGCCGACCAGCTGATCCGTCGCCACATTCCGCAGCGTCAGCGCCGCGTCTTTGACCACCCCCCCAGACGAGTCCTTGACGATGCCGGTGATCGCGCCGTTCACGGTCTGCGCTCCCGCGGCCGCGGCAAAGACAAGCAGAATCGCGAGTACCCAAATGGACCGTTTTCCTGTCTGCATGGTCGCTGCTCCTGGGTAAGTCACGTTGAGGTCCGGCCGGTAACTCCGGGCGAGGGAATCCACGATCGCACGTTTGCGATGGTGCGGGTTTAGCACTCGCGATGGTGGAAGTCAATTCCTAAGTTTTCGTTCGCCGAGTAGTGCGAACGTCTTTCCGCGCAATTCTGATCCGCAGACCTCCCCATCGGAGTAGGATGCGGCGCAATCGGAGGTTCACGATGCCAGACTCTGATCCCGAAGCACCGACGGTTGACTCCGACACCCTGGTCACTCGTCGCCAGGTGTTGCAACTCGCCGCGACGACGCTGTTGACGGGCACCAACGTCCGCCTCCAGCGTTCAAAGAAGATCATCGTTGCGGGCGCGGGCATCGGCGGTCTGAGTTGTGCCTGGGAACTCCTGCGCCGCGGACACGACGTCACCGTTGTCGAAGCATCGGCACGGACCGGCGGCCATGTGTTCACGCTGCGCGACGGTCTCGACGATGGCCTGTACGCCGATGCTGGGGCGGAACAGTTCACGCAGCCTGGATACGAGCGGTACTGGAGGTACGTCCGCGAGTTCAACCTGCCCCACGTTTATTACCCGCGCCGGGAAAACATCCTCCGGTGGATTGGCGGCAGGATGCACACACCGGAAATGCTTGCCGATCCGAAAGTGCTCGAGGGCCTTGGTCTCAATCGGCGCGAGATTGGCTACCTCGCGGAAAAGCCGTTCCCGGAGCTCGCGGGCCTCTACTTCGCTCCATACGTAGATAGCTTTGCCGACGAGTACAAGCCCTTCGACGCCGGTCTGAACGACCTCGATCGCGTCAGCACGACAGAGCTCTTTCGAAGAGACGGCGCATCGCCGGCGGCGCTCGGATTCATCGGCGGTTCCGGCTCCGCGCTCGAGTCCGTATGGCATGCCGCCATCCTCAAGCGGCGCGGCGTTCCGCTCTTCCCGCCGAAGGTCTATCGGCTCGTCGGCGGCAACCAGACCCTGACCGATACATTCGCGCAGAAACTTGGTGACCGGGTTCGCCTATCGTCTCCAGTTACCGCGATCGAGCACGGCCAGACCGGCGTGCGCGTCACCTGCAAGACGGGCGAGACGACGACCAGCCTGGAAGCCGACTACCTGGTGTGTGCGATGTCCGCGCGCATGCTGCGAGTGCTGCCGGTCACGCCGGCATGGCCGGCGGCGAAGACGTACGCGATCAGCAACGTGCCGTACCTATCACGACACGCGCGTGGTCTTTCAGTCGCGCACGCGTTTCTGGGAGCGCGACGCGGTGAGCCCAAACATGGAATTTGGTGACCCGGCGCTCTTTCACGTCTGGAGCGCTTCGCAGGATGTGCAGACCACTCGTGGCCTGCTCGCGGGAACGGCATCTGGTCCCGGCACGGCGGAGCGGGCTCTGGCCACGTACCGCAAGTACTACCCCGGTCGTGCCGAGGACATCGAAAAGGTGCACGTCGTCGTCTGGGCGATCGATCCCTGGGCCTCTGCCTGCGAGCGGACCTCGTACCCGCCCGGGGACCTCGCGAAGTTCTGGCCCGTGCTGATCGAGCCGTACGAGCGGATCCACTTCGTCGGCGCATACGCCGATAACCTGAACTGGGGAATGGAAGCCGCGACGCGCTCCGCAAATCGCGTCGCCGAGGCGATCCACCAGGCCTGAAACCCGGCGCGATCAGATTCGCAGGAAGATCTTGCGTCGATACATCCAGAAGAGGATCAACCAGAAGACGATCATGATCGCGAAGCCTCGCAGGACCGGTTCGAACGGCGGGCCAAGGATCGCAAAGGGTGCCGTGCCGAAATGGCGCACGAGCGCAGCGCCGACGAAATGTTCGATCGTCCAGCTGATGACGTAGATCGTGATCGAATTGGCGCCGATCACCAGCAGCGGGAACGACCAGCGCTTCCATTCCAGGCACTCGATCGCGGCGTAAAAGACCGCCAGCATCAGGATGACGACGCCGCCGCTATAGAGGGTGTAGGACGACGTCCAGATGCGCTTGACGATCGGGTTGATGTGCAGCCACTGAAACATCAGCCCGAGGAGCGTCAGCGTGACGCCTGCGATCAGCGAGCCCCTGCAGTTTTTCTGCCTTCGTTCGAGAACTCTTGAGCCACTCGCCGGACCACATCCCGAGCATCATTGTCGCCAGCGTCGGGATGAAGCTCAGCGTCGACCAGCCGCCTTCGTTGAAGCGGAACGGTGATTCACGCGGGAACAGATTCAGGAACCAGACGTCGAACGCCCACGCCAGGTTCGAGTTCTTGTTGAAGTGCGCCAGGAAACCCGAATACAGGTGTGGCCAGTCGGCCGGCACGCCGACCTGCGTGTAGTCGAAGCCCGGACCCGGCAGTGGATACAGCGCGAACGCCGCCCAGAAGCCGACCAGGATGGCGACGAACGCGCCGATCTGCACGCGCTTCTGCGCGAACGCCAGGAGGAAGAGGAAGGTGTAGCCGAGGCCGATCTGCGTCAGCGTGTCCTCGAAGGTCCAGTAGGTCCGTGGTGACTCGAGCGAGCGAAGGAAGATCCCGAGGAGGATCAGGACGACGCTCCGCCGTACCGCGTGGAAGAGCATGTTGCCGAACCGCTCGCCCTTGGCGCTTCGGCTGGCGATCGAGAACGGCAGCGATGCGCCGGCGAGGAACGAAAACGCCGGCTGAATCAGATCGTGCAGCGAGCAGCCCTGCCACGGCACGTGCGTCGTATTGAACGCCACGAGCGCCCAGAAGCGGCTCTCGGGGAAGGCCCGGTGGAGCGTCCACAGGCGCATCGCCTCTGCCAGCATCAGGAACATCACGAAGCCGCGAAACGCGTCGATGGATGTAATGCGGCTCGTCGTCGGGGCAACGGTTGACGCGGGCCGAACCTCCGGTCTCTGCCGAAAGCATGGCGCTCATAACGGCATTCTACGCCTGCGGCGGCGTGGTTCGAGCTCTGGCGACCCAAGTCGCACCGGCCACTCTGCCGTACTGGAGGTTCAGGACTCGACAGTTCCGTCGACGCGTTCGCCTTCGTCACGCCAGCATGTTCGGGTGAGCGCATCACTCGGCCCGCAGCGCGACGACAGGATCGATGCGCGTCGCCCGGCGTGCCGGCGCGTAGCTGCCGGCGAGCGCGATGGCGGCGAGAATGACCAGTGTGAGACAGCAGAAGCCCGGCATCGTACGGCCTCACCCCGAACAGCAGCGTCGCCGCAGCCGAAGCGGCGGCCAGCGCCAGGGCGATCCCGATGACGGCCCCTGCGGCGAGCACCACCCCGGTCTCGACCAGAATCAGTCGTGCGATCGCGGAGCGGCCGGCGCCGAGTGCCATGCGCACGCCAATCTCATTCGCGCGCCGCGTCACGGTGTAGGCGTTGAGCCCGTACAGCCCGACAAGTGTGAGTAACCCGGCGAGTACGGCGAAACTTCCCGACAGCGTCGCCATGAGGCGCTCGCGGACGAGGGTCTCCTGGATGTCTGCGCTCAAGACGCCGTATACCAGCCCGATGCGCGGATCGACGTCTGCGAACGCACGGGTCAGCGCCGCGGTGACGACGGGCGGCGGCAGCGCCGATCGAATGACGAGGTGTGTGAACGCCTGGCCGGTTTCCTGCCCGTCGGCGAGAAAGGCGACAGGCTTCGGTGGTTCCTTCAGGTCCGCATATGTCGAATTCCTGACGACCCCGACGATCTCGAACGTCGTTGCCGGAGTCGAAGGCGTGGGTTCGCGCGTGAAGCGCCGACCGATCGCACTCGTGCCGTTGGCGCCGAGACGGGCTGCGAACGTCTCGTTCACGACTGCCGTAAGGATCGACTGTGGTGTATCGCTGTCGCCGAAACTCCGTCCGGCGACAACCGGCGTGTGGAGTGTCTCGAAGTAGCCCGGGCCGACCCAGTTGAACGAGGCTCCGAACTGCTGCGAGGGGTTGCCCTCCGGCCAGACATCGTTACCGGACGAGCTCCCGCTGACCGGAACGACTTGCACCAGCGCGGCCGCCTGAACGCCCGGAAGCGCACGCACACGCTCGACCAGATCGCGTCTGAACGCTGGACGACGATCCGTCGGAAGGCCGAGGCGACGGAAGTTGACACTCGCGGTGACGACGCCGTGTGCGTCGAATCCAGGATCCAGCGTGACCAGGTTCCGCAGCGTTCGTGCGAAGAGCAATGACCCGAACAGCAGCACTACGGACAGCGCCACCTGGGCGACCAGCAGCCCGCGCCGCACGCCGATGACGTCGCGGCCCGACGTCGCGCCCCTGGCATTCGCGCGCATCAGGCTGCTCGGGCTGACCGTGGTGGCCGACAGCGCCGGTGCGAGGCCGAAGAACACGCAGGTGAGGAGCGACACAGCCGCGATGAACGCCAGGACCCGCCAGTCGTTCCCGAGCGTCAGGGCCGTGACGTGGTTTGGAGTGTCGAGTCGGGCGACAAAGGCGCGACTGAGTGCACCGGCGGCGAGCGTTGCGCCGACGCCGCCGAGCAGCGCCAGCAGCAGGCTCTCCGTGAGCAGCTGCCGGACAACCCGGCCGCGCGATGCCCCCAGACCCAGCCGCACCGCGATCTCCCGCTGCCGCGCGGTCGCCCTGGCCAGGAGCAGATTGGCCAGGTTCGCGCAGGCGATCAGCAGGACGAGGCCGGCAAGGGCGAGCAGCAGCCACAACGGCGACGCGTAGGCTTCGCGGAGCTCGGAGACGCCTGACGCGCCGGGGAATGCCGCAAGTGTGAATGCGAGGTACTTCGGCACACTCACCGCCGGATAGGCCGGCGGCAGTGTCGCCCTGAACAGGTCGGGCGACAGCGCCGCCAGGTGGGCGCTGGCAGCGTCCAGCGTCCAGCCCGGCTTCAGCCGGCCGAAGACGGACAGCCACCAGTTTGTGCCCGACCTGATCCGGCCCTTGCCGTCGTCGCTGAACACGGGGTCGGCGCAGGCGGGAACGGCGACATCGAACGATTTGCCGACCTCGACGCCGAAGAAGCCGGCGGGTGCGACGCCGATGATTTCGACCGGGTGGGCACTGAGCGTCAGCGTCTGGCCGACGACGGAGGGACTGCCGCCGTATGCGCGCTGCCAGAACGCGTGGCTCAGGACCGCGCGCGGGATGCACCCGGGCCGATCGTCGTCCGCGTTCAGCAGCCGGCCCACGCTCGGCTCGCAGTCCCAGGATCGAAAACATGTCTCCGGCGACCCAGAGACCACGGGCGGTGCGCATCTCGCCGTCGGTGGACAGCGCGAACGTGTCGTCGCCCCAGGCGAAGACGCCGGAGAAGGCCTGCTGCCTGGCTGCGATCGCCTGCCAGATCGGGTACGTCACCGCCGCGTTCCAGGTCTGGAAGTTGCCGCGCGCGCCGTCCATGTCGACCAGGCGTATTTCGGCCAGTCGGGTGGGGTCGGCGACCGGAAGGGCCCTGAGCCGGAGCGCGTTCACCACCTGGAAGAGCGCGGCATTCGCGCCGATGCCGAGCGTGAGGGAGAGGATGGCAACGAGCGCGAACCCGGGATTGCGACGGAACACGCGGAGCGCATAGCGCACATCCTGGATACTGCGTTCGATCCAGCGGCGTCCCCAGGTATCGCGGACGACCTCCTGGATCAGCGCCACGTTGCCAAGCTCGCGACGCGCGCCCGCTGCCGCGGCACGCGGGTCCTCCCCCTGACTCACGCGATCCGCGGTCGCCATTTCGAGGTGGGCCTTGATTTCGTCGCGCAGGTCGGCGTCGCGGTTCTTCATGCCTATCCCTCCTGCGGGACGAGTACGCCGGTAATCGCGGCGACGAGCTGCTCCCAGCGCGAGCGCTCGACGGCGAGCTGGCGCCGGCCCGCCGCCGTCAACCGGTACACACGCGTCCGCTGGTTGTTCGCCGACAGCTTCCAGGTGGCGGCGATCCACTTCTTTCGCTCGAGCCGATGCAGCGCCGGGTAGAGCGACCCGGTGTCGACCTGCAGCACATCACTCGATCCCGACTGGATCGCCTGGGCGAGGCCGTAGCCGTGCTGCGGCCCGCGGTGCAGTGTCTGGAGGATGAGGAGGTCGAGCGTGCCCTGGAGAATCTCGATCCGGTTCTGGTAGCGACCGCGTTTTCCGATGACCATGTAGGCATCCTACACCCAAGGACGGAGACCGTCTACATCCTGCCGTCCGGGCCGGCTCCGACCCGGCCGGTGACGCGGCAGGTCGCGACGATGTCGATGGGCGCGACGTCCTGCCTCGACCGTTACCGCGGGTTCCGCTCTTGCATGTGCTCGAGAATGTCGTTCGTGCGCAGAGTGGGAACCCTGAGCCCGAGCGAAACTGCAGAGCCCGCAGGGCACCTCATTTGGCACCCCGTTTCTTCTGATTCGTCGGAGTTCTATGCACACTGGTCTCTTCAACAGTTTCTTTGTCGGCGGGTTCGAATGTTCGACCCACCGGCTCCGGAGCGGCAAACGGCTCGACGTCGTCCACTCGACGCGCCATGACGAACTGGCGTCCAGCGATTACCGGCTGCTCCAGCAGCACGGAATTCGCACCGCGCGGGACGGGCTCCGGTGGCACCTCATCGAGCAGAGCCCCGGCAAGTACGATTTCTCCAGCGCCACGGGCATGCTCCGCGCCGGCCGGGACACGGGGATGCAGATTATCTGGGACCTGTGGCACTACGGCTGGCCGGACGACATCGACATCTTTTCCGGCGCGTTCGTCGACCGGTTCACCTCGTTCGCGCGGGAAGCCGCGGCCCGCATCAGCGAGTACAGCGAGGCGCCGTTGATTTCGCCGGTCAACGAGATTTCATTCTTTTCGTGGGCGGCGGGCGAGGGCGGGATTTTCAATCCGTTTGCCAAACACCGCGGCGACGAAATGAAGCGCCAGCTGGTTCGCGCCAGCATCCAGGCGGTGGATGCCATCCGTGAGGTGAACCCGTCAATCCGGATCTTCCAGATCGATCCGATCATCAACGTGCTCCCCAAGGGCAGCAGTGAAGCGGAGGCCCGTAACGCGGAAGCATACCGGCTCAGCCAGTTCGCCGCGTGGGACATGATCCTCGGCCGCGCCGAGCCAGGGCTCGGCGGGCGGGAGGATTTGATCGACGTCATCGGCGTGAATTACTACATCCACAACCAGTTCATCTGGGACGGCGGCGCCATTGGTCCAGCCGATCCCCGCTACCGCCACGTCAGCGTCATGCTGCAGGAGGTGTACGAGCGGTATCGTCGGCCCCTCTTCGTTGCCGAGACCGGGATCGAGGACGAGACCCGACCGGCGTGGCTGCGGTATATCTGCAAGGAGGTGTTCACGGCTCTGGAGGCAGACGTGCCGGTCGAAGGCATTTGCCTCTACCCGATCGTCAATCATCCGGGCTGGGATGACGACCGCCACTGCTACAACGGCATGTTCGACTATGCCGACGCGGCCGGACGCCGCGAGCCATATCAGCCGCTGGTTGCAGAACTCTCGCGGCAGCAGGCCAATCTCGCGGCATTGGAATCCGGGGCATCCACTGTCACTGATATCAACGATCTGGATACCACCGCGCTCGACTGGGCTGCGCACGTCATGCAGGAGCGCACTGACGAAGGGCGAACCTGAGGGTTCGCCCGCCGCAGCGTCGGGCTCCTGATGTCCCGCGGCAATGATTCATCGCAGCGTGAAGTTGATCGTCACTGTCATCACCACCGGCACCGGAGCGCCGTTCAGCAACGTTGGCGTGAATTGCCATTGCCGCACCGCATCGATGGCCGCTTGATCCAGGAGCGGTATGGATCGGAGCACGCGCGCGGTGCTGACGTTGCCGCTCTCGTCGATGACCGCTTCGAGAATGACAACGCCCTGCACTTTGGCCTCTCGCGCCACCGGAGGATAGACCGCGGGCACGTCCTTCAGCTTTGTCGGCACGTGGATGTCCCCGCCTATCCTGAGCGGGCTCACGCCGTTCGGGCCAGTTAGCGGAGCCAGGCCGGCAGGTCCCGGCGGCGGCGGCGGAGGAGGGGGAGGGGGCATGTTGCTGCCAGTCCGTCCGACGCCTGGCTGTGGCGGCGACGGAATCGACCGGCGCAACGCGATCGCCTGGTTCCGCACCGCGTCTGCCTCACGCAGCAGCGCTTGCTGGTTTGATACGTCAGTCTCCAGATTGGCTTGTGTCCGGAGGAGCAGGCTCTTGTAGATGATCGCGTCGACGAAATCCGGCTTCACCGCAAGCGCCCGGTCCGCCGCTGCGATGCCCTGTCTTGCGTAGACCAGCCGTTCAGGGATCGACACGCTGACGTCGGAGCTTTTCTCGGTCAGGAACGTCACGAGTATCTGGTAGCCGTTCGGGTCAGCAGGATTCGCCGCAATCAAGTCCTCGAGGGCGCCGATGGCTCGGTCGAACTGACCGGTTCGCCCATACAGCGCGGCCAGGGCGGCATAGCCCTCGATCCTGCCGGGAAGCGCCCGTTGCATCGCGAGCAGCGTCGATTCGGCCAGCGCGGTGGCACCGCGCTGCTCCTGGAGTGTCGCCAGTTCCAGCCAGGCGGACGGCTCGGCGCTGCCGGCGGTCACCGCGGCCAGAAGGCTCGCCTCCCGCGTCGTCGCGGGCCGGGGTTCGTTCGGACGCAGATCGCGGGGCGGCGCCTGCACCGAGGCGGCGCGATCCGGCGCCGCTGCGATCAGCGGAAGAGTGCTCGCCGCATAGGATCCGGCGATCATGACCGCGACGAGCATGCCGGCGCACGAACCAACGATTCTTGTCGATGACATCGCAGCCTCCTTCGATACCAACAGCATCCGCGTGAACAAATGCCTGCGCTGGGCGAACGGCGTGGCAGGAAACGCCCTGGGCTCGTCCGCGAAGGCGAGCAGGGCTTCGAGATAGCTGCGGCGCGCATTCGTCGTCAACACGGTCAGATCGTCGACCACTTCTTCCCGGCAGCTCTGGATGCGCGAGATCAGCCACCACATCGCCGGGTTGAACCAGAGCACACTGCGCAGGGTCTCCTCGACGATCACCCAGGCCCAGTCGCGCCGCCGCACGTGCCACAACTCGTGCGCGACGACGGCCCGGCAAACATCCGGCGGGAGTGCACCGAGCGACGATGGGAGCAGGACGACCGGTCGGCGCAGTCCGAATGTGACCGGCTGTCGTACCGTATCCACCCATCGAACGTCCGCCTCCACCTGCATCACGCGCTGGAGGTCGCCACAGACGTCAGTGGTGGCCGTGCTCCGGCCCGATCGGCCGAGCCGACGCAACCGGAGAAGTCCGAGCGCGAGCCAACCCAGGCGGAGTGCGGCGCCGAGCGCCAGCGTGATCGCGACAGCATCTCTGGCTGAGGGGAACTGGCCGCTCGCGAGAGCAGAGGGTGGCGTGCCGGCCTTCACCGGCATCACGCTTCGTGAGGTCGAGTTGCTCCCGGCGGTGGTGATGCGCGCGATCCCTGGGCTCACCTCGCTTTTCTGCCACGGTTGCAGTACGGGGAGTGCGAGACACATCAGGAGCACCAGCCGCCACCGGGTGTAGCGGGCGCCGGCGGCATCGACGTGGAGCAATCGGGCGGCGAGCGCCGCCGCCGCAACGACGATCGCCACCTGCGCAGTCCAGGCGAACAGGTTCGGCACAGCAGCAGAGGTCATCACTCCTCCGTTTCGTCAATTACGCGCCGGATTCGCTTGCGGTCTTCTTTCGTCAATCGCCCGTCCTTGGCGAGGTGCAGCAGCAGCCCGCCCGCGGCGCCGTCGAACACGCGCTCGACGAAGTCACGCACCATCGCGCCAACCACCTGCTGCCTGGGCCGGGACGGCCGATAGACGAACGCACGGTCTACCTGCGTCCGTTTCAGATATCCCTTCGTTTCCAGGATCTTCATCATCGTCATCACCGTGGTGTAGGCGATCTGGCGCTGCTCGCGAAGCGTCTCGTAGACGTCGCGAACCGTCGCCTGTTCGAGGTCCCAGATGACCTTCATGATGGCAAGTTCCTGTGGCGTGAGCGTGGGGTGACGTGTGCGCATGGCTGAGGGTCCTGTTCGCGCGTTCCGAACGCGCCATCGATTCGACAACTAATAATTTAGTACTACTTGGGAATTGTCAAGTGTGTTGGTGACCGAACAGCGCCACACACCGCCGCCGGCGATAATCGGGAGAACGCGATCCCGGGATGCATGAGGTCGTGAGCGGTGTTCAGCGACTCGGGGTATGCTGCGCGCGTGACTGATGGCCCAGGCGACCGGGAACGTGTGCCGGCCGTGCGCACGAGCGACGCAGTGGCTCACGTTCGGCCCGTCGCCGGCCTTCGGCGCGCGGCGCTGATTCTTCTGACGGCCGGCGCCTTCGGCTCGGTGGGCCTCATGGGCTTCGTCGGGCGCCACCAACGCTCTGTGTTGTTGCTCGTTCTATTTACCGTCTGGGTGCTTTCCCCATTCGCGGCGCTTGCTGTCGGTGTCGCCCTCTCCAACCTTTGGTCAGTGCCGCTTCGGAGAACGCTTTACGCGTTGACCATCGTCATCGCGCTAGGCTCGCTGGCTGTTTACGGCACGATCGCTTTCGGCCCTCCGCGGCCGCAGCCCGCTTTCTACTTCATCGTTGTGCCCCCCGCTTGCTGGGGCTTGATCGCGATCGTGATCCCGGCCGCTGCACTGATCGCCAGCCGCCGTACCGGTCGGCGACCATAGCCCCGCCCCAGTTTGCGACGTCTGCCGTCTGCCGCGCTCGACTGCCAGCAGGAGCCGACATAGCATGACGGTGTGAGGTGGCTTCTTTCGCTCGTGCTGGTGCTCTCGGCAGCGACCGCGTCTGCCCAGTCGTTCTTCGGACAAGGCACGGTGGGCGCCGACATCAAACGCTTTTCCGGCGAAGCCGGAACCTCCGTCTTTGACGGTACCGCGCGGGTGTTCGCTATTGCCGCAGGTGGCCACGTCGCGCCGCACTGGACGCTCCTTGCCGAGCTCGACCTGAGCGGCGACTCGTCGCAGACGACGACCACCACGGTGGCGATATCGGGCCAGCCGCGGGACATCCACAATCGCTACACTTCGGACCGTCGCGGTCTTGCGGCTCTCGTCGGCTACGAGACATCGCGCCATTCGGGTGTGCAGCTGGCGTACTACGCCGGTCTCAGTTTCAGCACCTTCCGGCGTGAGATCTCGTCAGACGCGGAGGAGATCGTCCTGCAAACGCCAGCGTCGACGTCCGACTACACCGATCGGCTCACCGGCCCCATCGTCGGCATCGATGCGGAGATCCACGTCGCTCCTCACCTGTCCCTGGTACCCTCGGTCCGGGCACAGGGGCTGCCGCTCGGCGGCGATCTTGGCGGCCACAGCGTTCGCCTGAGCATAGGCGCACGTGCGTCGTTCTGAAGGAAGGCGGGACGCACCCCATGATCCGTTTTCGTAGCTGGACGCTGATGCTGGCGGGGATCATCGCCGGCGCAATGCTGCTCGTACCGCCTGCAGCCGCCGATGCGCCCGCGTTCCGTAACGCGGGAAAGTACGGCGGGATGTTCTCGTGGTGGTACGACGCGTTGCCGTCCCAGACGTTGTACCAGCCCACGATCCCGTGGGATGCGCGCGATCAAGCCTGGTGGAATGCCATCGTCCGCCAGGCCACCGACGCCGGGTTGGGCTGGCTCGCGGCGGCGTGCTGGGGACAGGGAAGCCCGGCGGATCCGGCGATGCTCCCACCGCTGCTGCGCGCGATTGACGCGAGCGGCGGCCGCATGAAGGTCGCACTCTTCGACGATACGACCTCCGAAGTGCTGCGCAAGAACCAGGAGCGTCACGGCGAATGGGCACTGTCGCCGCGGTTCGACCTGGCCGACGTCAACGAGCGCGGCGAAGGCGGATTCCGCTACTACTACGACGAACAGTGGAAGCGTTTCTTTGCGACCGTGCCAGATCGATACCGGCTGAAGATCAACGGCCGGCCGGTCGTGTTCATGTGGCACGGCGGGTTCGAGTGGTACTCGAATCCGCAGTCGTTCCACACGATGATCCTGGCGCTGCGTGAAGCAACGCGCCGCGAGTTCGGGACGGACCCGTTCGTCATCGTCGAGGAGAGCTGGTCCAGGCTGGACCGTGCGCTCGTGCCCGACGCGATGTACGACTGGTTCGAGACGGGCAAGAACTGGGCGACGCTGACGGAGTTCGGCGGCCTCCATGTCGCGAACATCGTGCCTGGATACGACACGACGCGCAGTGAGACGCCGGGCCGGGTGATCGATCGTCAGCGCGGTGAGTTGTTCCGCGCCGGCATGGACGCCGTGGCGCCGCGTGCCGACCTGGTGCTGATCGAAGGATTCGTCAACGTTGACGAGAACGCCCATCTGGTCGAGACGACGACGTGGGGGCGCCTGTACATAAACCTGGTGCGGTGGTACGCACGAAATGAGCCCTGAGCCTACCGCTCGTCCACCTTTTTCCACTGGGGTTCCACCACGTTGGTGAAACAGGCGGGGCAGATGCCGTGGCTGAACTGCGCGTTGGTGTGCTTGGAGATGTAGGCCTCCACCGACTGCCAGTAGTTCTCGTCGTCGCGGATGCTCTTGCAGTACGAACACATCGGCAGGAACCCCTGCAGCGTCCTGACCTCGGCGAGGGCGGCCTGGAGCTGCACCAGCAGGCGCTCGCGTTCTTCCTCTGCCTGCTTACGGTCGGTGATGTCCCGCGCGACCGAGTAGATGACCCGCCGGTCCGAGTCCGGCGCCGCATTCCACAGGAACCACCGGTACGACCCGTCCTTGCACAGGTATCGGTTTTCGAAGGCGCGCGCCTGGCCGCCGCCGCGGACGTCACGATTCTGCTCGAGGGTGCGGGCGCGGTCGTCCGGGTGGACGAACTCGATGAACGGCTTCGACATCAGCTCTTCGCGGGTGAATCCGAGCGCCGCTTCCCACGCCGGATTGAGCCGCTTGAAGTAGCCGTTGAAGTCGAGGAAGCAGAGCAGATCGATCGAAAGATCGAAGAAGCGCTCGTCCAGTTCGGGGGCGCGTCTCGCGTCGTCGTCAGCAGATTCGTCGGGCCATTTGGTACCATGGGTCCGAACCGTGCAGCGGTTCACCGAGCCTTGTCCAGATTGTCGCACGGTGCACGCACCGATGTCGCCGACCTCGCGCAATCCAGAGACCGGAGCGATGCCGACCAGGTGCTCGACGCGAAGTGGCGCGTCGCAGACGAGGCCGGCGAAAGGGACCTGGACGTGTCGCTTGCGCCTGATACCGCGGCCGATGTGAAGCGCGGCCCGACCGCGTTCAACGTGCTCGGGGCACTGAGCCTGTGCCACCTGCTCAACGACATGGTGCAGTCACTGCTGCCCTCGATCTATCCAATCCTGAAGACGGCGCTCCATCTCGACTTCAGCCACATCGGGCTGATTACGCTGGCGAACCAGCTGACAGCGTCACTGCTGCAGCCGATTGTCGGGCTACTACACCGATCGGCAGCCGCAGCCGCAGTCACTCGCGGCAGGCATGACGTTCACGCTGGCGGGGCTGCTCCTCCTTGCCTGGGCCGGGCATTTCGGCACGGTGCTCGCGGCGGCGGCTCTCATCGGGATTGGCTCGTCGATCTTCCATCCCGAGTCGTCGCGCATCGCGCGGCTTGCATCCGGCGGTCAACACGGGCTGGCACAGTCGCTGTTCCAGGTTGGCGGCAATGCTGGTTCGGCGGTCGGTCCTCTGCTCGCCGCGTTCATCGTGCTGCCGAGAGGCCAGGGCAGCCTGACCTGGTTCGCTGCTGCACCGGTGGTGGCCATCACGGTGCTGTGGCGCGTCGGCAGGTGGTACGGCCAGCGGGCGCTCGCGGCGACCGGTCCGAGCAAAGCGAGTGTCCGGCCGCACCACAATCTCAGTCCGAAACAAGTGACGCGTGCACTCGCTGTGCTGCTGGTTCTCGTTTTCTCGAAGTACATCTATCTGGCATCGCTCGGCACCTACTACACGTTCTACCTGATTGAAACGTTTCACGTGTCGGTGCGCAGCGCGCAGCTGCACCTGTTCGTGTTCCTGGGCGCGGTTGCCGCGGGCACGATCCTGGGTGGACCGGTTGGCGATCGGTTCGGCCGCAAGTACGTGATCTGGGGATCGATTCTCGGCGTGCTGCCGTTCACGCTCGCGCTGCCGCATGCCAACCTGGCATTGACGGGGATTCTCAGCGCGCTCATCGGGCTGATTCTCGCCTCGGCATTCTCGGCCATCATCGTCTACGCGCAGGAGCTGGTGCCGGGCAAGATCGGGATGATCTCCGGGTTGTTCTTCGGGTTCGCATTCGGAATTGGCGGGCTCGGGGCCGCGGCGCTCGGCACCGTCGCCGATCGCACCAGCGTGACCTTCATCTACCAGGTGTGCGCCTGGTTGCCGGCGCTCGGCCTGTTTGCCGCGTTCCTGCCGGAGGTCGAGCCACGCCGTCGTCGCATCGTTGACTGGTGCCCCAGCGGGCACTCTTGCCGGTGGGATCGGCCGCTATCGTGCCGACTCCACGGTCGGCTTATACCGCCCCGCAAGCAGCCCCGTTGCTTCGGCGAGATCGATGTCCGCGATGAGCAGCCCTCGCGTGCCGTAGGGCTGATACGCCAGCAATCGCCCGTCCGGGCGCACCACCGCGGAGGTCGAGGGTGAGCCCGGCGACGCATAGTTCACCGTCGCGAAATAGCACGTGTTCTCGGCGGCTCGGCAGAGTGCCGCCTTCTCGTGGAACGTATTCGCCGGATCGGCGAAGGTTGACGGCTGATACCCACCCGGCTCGGCTTCGTGAAAGTGCGGGTGGAACACGATCTGCGCGCCCTGCCGCACTGCCCAGCGCACGGTTTCGGGATAGCGCCAGCCCTCGTGACAGATCGCGACGCCGAGCGTCAGCGGTCCGATGTGAAAGACTCGTCGGCCCGAACCCGGCACGTACGTCGACTCCTCCGACGGATCGAGCTGCACCTTGTCCTGGAAACCCGCAGTCGTGCCATCCGGGTTGATGACCAGCGCAGAAATCAACAGCCCGCCAGCGACGACCCGTTCGGTGCCGAGGACGACTCCCACATTCGCCTGTGCCGCAGCCGCAGCGATTGCCGACCACGCGCGCTCGAGGAACAGCGCGTCGGGCGGCGGCACGCGCCTGTCGATCGTCCGATAGCCCGGAACGAAGCACTCAGGAAAGCAGATCACACCCGCGCCCTCGACAGCTGCGGCCGCGATCGCCTGTTGTGCCAGCGTGACGGACTCGGCCGGCGTCGATGGAAACTGGACGTTCGCAAGCGCGATGCGGAAAGTGCTCATCTGGCGAATGGGTCGGGTGAATCGAAGCCGATTCTGTTAACAACGATCGGATACTGCGCCTCCGAGGATCAGTGCCGTCGGGCTGGCGTGATGGCGCAGCAGGAGCAGGGCGCTGAGGAGGGCGATGCAAATTGAGAGAGTGTCCGCAAGGGCGTCACGCGCCAGGGTCGCAGTGACGGCGGTCATCAGTCCGAGCGATGCGACGTTGACCGCATCGAGCACTGCGCCGGCGACCCGCGAGCGGCGCAGAGCGGGAATGATGGGCCCGCTCAGGGCAACGAAGACGAATGCGGGCAGGAAAATGGCAACCGTTGCCACCACCGCCCCCTGTAGGCCGCCGACTTCGTACCCGATGAATGTCGCGGTCGTGAACACCGGGCCCGGTGTCACCTGTCCGACGACGACGGCATCGAGGAGTTGCGCGTTGGTCAGCCATCCAAGTCGCTGCACCAGGTCGGCGCGCAGGAAGGCGAGCAGGACATACCCACTCCCGAACAGCAGCGAGCCGGCCTTTGCGAAGACGAGGAACAATGGCCAGAGTGCAACAGGTGCGACGCCTCCGGCCGACGGCGGAGCCGCCGCCGAGTACAACCCGAAGAGCGGCAGGCCGACACCCAGGATGCGGGAACGCCCCGCATGTGCACGAGCGAGCGCGATCGCACCCGCGCCGATGGCAACGATGCCCAGGAGAGGGACTTCGTACCAGGGCGCAGCAGCGCGGCGGCCAGCGCCGCACACCCGGTCAGCGCCAGTCCGCGACTCTTGACCGCAGTCCGGCTCAACGCCACCAGCGCCTGGAGGATGACAGCGATGATCACCGGCTTGATGCCGTGGAGCAACGCGGCGGTCTCCGGGAGTGTGCCGACCCGCGCGTAGATGGCCCCAATCGTCGTCACGATGAGAAATGCGGGAAGGATGAAGGCGCCGCCGGCGACCACGAGGCCGGCAAAGCCGGCACGAAGACGACCGACATGGATTGCAATCTCCGTCGATGTCGGTCCGGGAATCAGGTTGGCGGCGCCGATCAGGTCGAGAAACTGTTCTTCGGTGAGCCATCGCCGGCGCTGAACGAGGTCTCGTTCCATCAGCGCGATGTGCGCGGCGGGGCCTCCGAAGCTGATGACGCCCAGCCTCAAGAAGGCGCGGAGCAACTCGATCAGGCGCCCGGGGGAGGTGCCGTCCTGTGTCGGCTCCTGCTGTGGCCCCGCCGGCAGTGTGGTTCGCAACGCATCAATCTACACCGCCCTCCGGGAGCCTGCATGTGCAGCCGTTTCACGAGGTGCGGCTCGAGATTGCAGGGCGCGACGACGAGCTCTCGGCCGAATGGCGCGCTTACGGCATCCGCTCGAGGCCGACCAGCTTCCATTCGGCGCCGCGCTTGAAATACACCTGAATGGGGACGCCCCACGAGGCATTCGGCGGCTGGACGGCGCGGATCTCGAGCTTGATGTAAGCGCCCGGGTCGGACGGCAAGGGAGCCGGCGCCTGACTTCTCGGCGTAGCACCGTCGGCGGTCGACGTGCCGAGTGCTGTGCTCGTTCCGGTGTTGTTGTCGAAACGCGCCCACTGGATCACATACCCGCCCGCGGGCACGACGGCAACGCCGGTGCGGCAGGCGGCGTTGTCAAAAGTCAGCGTGCCGGCGTCGTCGAGCTTCACGTCGACCACCGGGTTGATGGCGTTCAGATAGGCGTCACCGATCGCATCGCGTCGCTCGATCAACACGTCCGCGAGCAGCCGTTCGGCGGCAGGATCGCTGTACTGGCCGGTCTTGACGACCGCGCGGATCATCTCATCCGAGAACGCCATCACTCGCCGGGCCGCCCAGAACGTGTCGTCGTCTCTCGCGCGCAGGAACGCGGCCGTCGGCACACGCGGCGTCCACGCCGGCGGATCGAAGTCCTTGCCCTCGAAGCGTCCAATCGCGGGGTTCTTGACATAGGACGTCGTCTGCCATGGCTGCAGGAAGAGGCCGATGGTGTACAGGCGCTTCAGCACCAGACTGCCGTTGAAAAGCGTTTCCCATCCCTCGTCGTAGTCGTGCGGGGCGTTGGCGCCAGTGCCAAACGTCGATCCGACGTCCTGCAGATAGTGGCGAACCGTGTCGCGACCGTCCGTGGTCACAAGCGTGTCGAGCGTATTGCCCGCCTTCATGTCCGTCAGATTCGTCCATGCGCCGAACACTTTCAGCGCGCGCAGTTCACGCCGGTGTTCGTGCGGGACGACGTCGTTCGGGTCGTCGGGACGGGTGCCGTAGTATCGGAACCCACCGAGAGGGCGGCCCGGCACAGCGCGAGCCGCAATCGCCCGGTAAGTGCCGTCCGGGCTCCGGTGCGCTCGCCGCAGTACGTCTTCGATGTCGCCGAGCCGCATCGGCCGATCCTTGCCCGACGGCGGCCGCACTTTGGCGGACTCGCCGATGGTGAGCTGATCCAGCCTGACGCTGACGAGATGATTCTCGACCTGCCAGTAGCCGAGCGCCCAGAAAATCTTGTTGGCGACGAGGATGGCGCCGGTCGCCGCTTCGGGAAAGCCCACGGCGTCAAACGACACGAACCACAGGTCTCCCTTCGCGTCGCGCATCGTGAAGCCCGGGGCAAAGCCCGCCTGCTTGGGCCGTACGACCGCCCATTTTCCGGGCGCCGGCGGCGCGCCGACGAGTGGCCCGCGCACCGCCTCCTCCGTGGACAGTGAGTGCGCGAGGATGCGATTGGTGAACCAACTGGAGTCCGGGACCTCGTCAATCGTGTTGACGTTGAGGGCGCGTGGTGTGGGCCCCGGATCGCCGGGGTGGCCGAACAGGTTCTCGGCGAGGTCGAAGGTGAGATCGATGTCCCACGCCTTGACCTGCGCCGCACTCTGTGTCTCCGGCTCCCGTGCGAGCGGGTCGTCGTCGTAGAACTTACGGGCCTGTCCGATCAGCGACGCGTGCGCCGCGACCACGAGTGCGACGAGCGTGGCGAGCCCGCGCGCTCTCGAGGTGATGCGTGTCATGGAAGATTTCACTCGTGTGCGGGTCAAAATGCCGCACCGCCGGAAAAGACCACCCGCGTGCCCTCGCGTCCTCGCGCAAGTTCGACCCGGAGCGGGGTGGCCAGCGGGCCGTGGATCCGGAGGCCGACACCGAAGTCGCTCGCCAGGCCCTTGAAGCTGAGGTCGTGGAATCGCGGCGTGACCTTGCCGGTGTCGTAGAAGAAGAGCCATGTCGATTGCGAGACGGCTCGGGATCCAGCGGAACTCGCCGGACATCAGCAGGCTGGTCTTGTCGCGAAACCGCCAGCTGGAGTAGCCGCGAAGCGTGCTGCCGCTGCCGAGCGACGGCAGGAGGAAATACGGCACCGTGTCATCGTCGTCGAGCGTGGTCTGCAGCAGTCCATGGAGCGAAATGACCCAGTTCTCGCGCAGAATCGGAATGTGCTGGACGATCTCTCCGTCCAGGCGATCGAAGCTGTAGGTGTCGTGGCGATCCGCGTAGTTGTGGTACGTCACCTCGTAGAGTCCGCCGCGTCGTGCGTACCCGGGCGAGATCCGGGTATCGACGCCGGCCGAGGCTGTCGCGTGCACATACGACGGATTGTCACCGAGTCCTGGAGCCGTCAGGGGAGTGTTCACCGCTTCGATCGACGGAGGAGGCCCGGTGCCCTGTTCCAGGGTGAAGTCTTCGAACGACAGCCCGGCATCGGCCACAACCCACCGGAAGGGACGCGCACTGACGTCACCGCCGGCGTACGCCTGCTTCATCCTGTAATTCGCGGAATCGACCGGGGTGTCCATGCCGACACCGTGGAACGCGACCTGCGTGGCGTCGCGCCAGCCCACCCGCGCGTGCAAATCCAGACGGTTGTCCGCATGGCCCCACGAATCGGTGCTGACCTCGAACAGCTTGTAGTTCTTGATCGAGTACATGCCCTTCAGGTCCGCGTGGGTGCGGTCGCCGTAAAACCTGCGGTAGCCGCCGCCCAGTGTGAAGCCGCCGCCGCTGTAGACGCTCGCGAAGAGCGGGTAGAAACCGTTCGGGTCCTGCAGGAACTCGCGCTGCAGTTTCACCACCGTCCGCTCGGCCGCACCCGGGACGTACGGCGTCACCTTCGCGGCCTTCTCGGCCTGCTGGGCGGTGATGATCGCGGCACGCGATTCTTGTGCGTCGACGCGGATTGTTCCCGCCGCTACCAGCGGCAGGACCGACATCACGAAGAAAGGGAGGCGCAGGCGCGGCATTCCATGGACTCTCTGTTTTCTCTGTAAATAGTGGAGCAGGCACTTCGAGTGCTCTGGATGCACCGTGTGCAAGAGGCGGACCCCATGACGCCACCGTCGAGAGCGACATCCACGTCGTCCGAATCACGTGTTTCGCGATCGTTTTGCGGGGATTGCGACAGCGACCGGTGACTCGAGCCTACGATCGGCCAGTCTACTCACGGCCGGCCGTGATCGAGTGGTGTTCCGGCCCCAGCGTGACGAACCCTCGTTATATCAATGACGGCAGTACTTGTGGCCACCAGATCAGAAACCGGGACAACGAACCATACCACGTATGAAATACGTGAGCTCGAGAACGTCATCGAGCGTGCGACGATCGCGTCGGTCGGGGAGACGCTGCACTTGATGAGCGGGTGCGTTTCACTGCGCCCGGCCCGATTCAGGCCGGGTTGCCTGATAATCTCGATGCGGTGCAACGGCTGCACATCGAGGCCGTCCTGCAGCGGTGCGGCTGGCGGATCAACGGACCCGGCAACGCAGCCGAACGCCTGGGCGTCCATCCCAATACACTGCGGTTCTTCATGAAGAAGCTGGGTGTCCTCGGACCGGGCGGCCGGAGGGCGCCGACGGCCCCGACCGTCATTGGCGCTCCGGCCTGAGCGCGACGGGGGGTCAGCGCTGGCGCTCTGGCGGTGAGCCTGCGGCGGGTCCGCGACCCGTAGAGTCTATTTTGAGCTGGATGTATCCCGGGGTCCCAACCAGAATCCCGCCGTTGGCGCGTACACGCTGAAGCGCGTCGATCCCGGCGATGTCGGCAGAGACCAGATCGGTCAGGTCGATCTCGAGGATCCTGCTGTCCGCGCAGGCGGTGAGCAGCTCCGGAACCTGCGCCACACTCAGCCGACCGGCGAGGCGCACCACGCGCCGATCGTTTTCCGTGACCACACCGATCCAACAATCCACAACATCCTCCACCGCCCCACACAGGCGCCACTCACTCGGGGAAAAAAAAGGCGCGAAGCCCGGGACGACCGATGCGCGAGCGGTGGCAAGAACTGCGCCGATCGGCCGGAGAGAGTGTCAGTGGGTTTTTGGCCATGAAAAAGCATTCCATCCGCTGAGATGTTCGCCGTCTTCGGAGATTCCCGAGACTCACTGACAGCCCACCGTCACGTGCGGTCATTGCGGAAGGGGCGGAGCGTCGCGTCGCGGCGACGTGCGGCGGCGTGCGGCGACGCGCGTCCGCCGGTCTCGCCCGGTCACACTATGCGCTGCGGCTGACGACGATTGAAGGGCCTTACCGGATGTTGTGAGATCACCGTCGAGCATTCTCCGCGCGTTTGAGGGGGAGTGCTGAAGGAGGGCGCAACGAACAGCAGAAAGGATGGTTCGTCACCGCCGGCCGGTACCGCCTGCCGCTCACGACTCACCGCCGGTTGTCGATGCTGTCGCTGACTGTCTCGCCCGGCCCGGTCGCCCTCGATGCTTTCTTGCCAATTCCTCAACATTTGCTCGCGCCGCGACTTGCCGGGCTTGGCCCCGTCCTTGCCAAGACGTGGCCCGGGTTCGTCGGAGGTGCATTGTTGAAAATGCCGTGTGTCCCAGCCGCAGTCGCAATTACGTTCGCCGCTGCCAGGCTTATTTCGAAAGCGCAGCAGGCTCTGGTCGAAGACCTCGTCAAACGCTCCGTGACGGAGCTCCAACAGACGCCCACGCCCGGCATGACCACATAGATCGGCAGCCCAATGAGATCCAAGCTACTCCTCGCGCTGGGCCTGTCTACGATCCTGTTCCCCGCCTCCATCTCGGCGCAGGGAAGCCCGGCGCAGGAGAGCCGACCGACTGTCGGCGTCGCGTTCGGCGGCGGCAGCGCACGGGGCATTGCGCATGTCGGCATCATCCGGTGGTTCGAGGAGCACCACATTCCGATCGACATGGCGGCGGGAACGAGCATGGGCGGGCTCATCGGCGGTGCATTCGCGACCGGCATGAACTCCGGCGAGCTCGACGAGATGCTGAACCAGCTGAACTGGGATGAGATGTTCGGTGCCTCGAACTTCCCCTTCAAGAACATCCGCCGCAAGGCCGATGCGCGGGCGTATCCGTCGCGGCTGGAATTCGGGCTGGCCCGCGGCATCGTCCCGCCGACCTCGCTGAACAACGGCGAGCAGGTGGACTGGCTGGTCGGGCGGATTGCCGGTCCCTATTACGGCGCGACGACGTTCGACGAGCTGCCGACGCCATTTCGTGCGGTGGCGATGGACGTGTTGACCGCCACCCCCGTCGTCCTCGATCGTGGCCCGCTGTCGTCGGCAATGCGAGCGACGATGTCGCTGCCGTTGATCTTTCCTCCGGTAAAACTCGAGCAGTGGGTGCTGGTCGACGGCGGCACGATGGACAACGTGCCCGCCGACGTCGTCCGGGCAATGGGCGCCACGCGCGTGGTCGCGGTCAATGTCGGCGATCTCTCCGATCGCAAGACGATTGACTATTCGCTGTTTGCCGTCGCCGGCGCGACACTCGATGCGATGATGCGGGCGAATACCAGGGTGGCGATTAAGGGCGCCGATGTCATTATCAACGTTCCACTTGCCGAGTACGGCTCGCTCGACTGGCGCCGCAGCTCCGACCTGATTGCTGCGGGTTACGCGGCGGCCGAATCAATGCGCGACAGTCTCCTGCCGCTGGCCGTCAGCGACGCGGAGTACGCGCGCTGGCAGGCCGGACGGCAGACCCGCCGGCGGACCGCATACCCGGTGCCCGCGTTCGCGCGAACCGAAGGCTTCAGCTCCAGTGATGAACGGCATCTCACGCGCCTTCTTGACGCACATATCGGAGTTCCGTTCGACCTCCCCGGGTTTGAGGTCGACCTCGCGGAGCTTTCTGGCCTTGATCGGTACGAGACGATCAACTGGCGCATGGTAACCAACGATGCGGGGGCCGCGGGATTGCTCGTGAAGGCGATTCCGAAAGCGTATGGGCCGCCCTTCCTGATGCTCGGCCTGAACCTGGAGAACACCACGTCAGAGGATTTCCGGGTAACGCTGACCGGGCGATATCTCCGGTACGACGTGATTGGATCCGGCTCCGAACTGCGCCTCGACGGAACCCTCGGCTCTGACCCGGGCCTGGCCATTGCTCTGCACAAGCCGCTCGGTGCCGGGCCTTTCTTCCTGGCGCCGTATGCCGGTGTTACCACCCGCACGTTCAATGTCATTGCCGACGATGCGATCGTGGCGAGTTACGGCCAGAATTTCACCCGCGCTGGAGCGGACCTCGGCGTGAACCTCGGGCGGCTGAGTGATGTCCGGGTTGGCGCCTATCTCGGCCGGCTCAGCGCCGACGTTCAAGTGGGCGATCCGGGGCTGCCGCAGGTCAAGGGTAAGGAGATCGTGAGCGAAGCGAACTGGCGCTATGACTCGCAGGACAGTCCGGTCGTGCCGAGCCATGGGACGTTCGCGAACACCAACCTGCGACACGCCTTCGATGGCCCGGACATCACGCCGCCCCTGCCGACCGGTCGGTCGAGCGTCGGCCTGACGCAGCTTGCCGGAGAAGCGACCGTGTTCAAGAGCCTCAGCACGCGCGGCCGGCTGTTCTTTCTCGGCGGCGGCGGCACCTCATTCGGTGACCATCCGCTGCCGACCGACCAGTTTCCCATCGGCTCACCATTCCATCTCGGAGCACTCGACTACGGCGAGATCCGCGGCGACAACTACTACGTCGCGACAGGGGGGTACCTGCACCAGCTCGGACGGCTGCCTGACTTCATGGGTGGACCGATCTTCGCCGGCGCATGGCTGGAGAACGGCGACGCCTTCGACAGCGGCGACGCCACGCTCAGGACCAACCTGAGTGCCGGCGTGGTGATGGACACGCTCGTCGGCCCGGTGATCTTCTCCGGATCGGCAGGGTTCGACGGCAGCTGGCGCACCTACATCGGGGTTGGTCGAATCTTCGGCAGAAGGCGGGAATAGCACGAGACCGTCCATCGAGACCGTAGTGACAACCGGCTGTGAGTGGAGTTGGGCCCGGCAGCCTGCAACACGGCGAAAACCATCGGCGGGGGCTCCGCCGCCGCTATCGCGCGAGACATGCCACGAACCTCGCGTCAACGTGCGACGTGCGTCAGTCGCGGGCTCCGCGCGAGCCCTGTGCTGCCCGTGCAGCCGCCTCGTCAGCCAGCACCAGTGCGTGATCCTGTCGAATGCGTCCGGCCGGTATCGCGGTGTCACCCCTCTGCAGCCGCGGAAGCATGCCGGCCTTGTCCTCGCCGGTGATCAGCCAGAGCACGCGCCGCGCCCGATTGAGGACGGGATAGGTCAGTGTCATCCGGCGACGTCCCTGATACGGCCCGGTCAGGGCAACGTCGGCATCCTTGACGTGGAGAACCGGGTCGCCGGGCACCAGCGACGCGGTGTGTCCGTCAGGGCCCATCCCGAGGTGAACGAGATCGAGTACCGGCGGGCTCCCGGCGATGCCGGCCAGCGCCTCCGTGTAACGGCGGATGCCGTCGTCCAGATCTGTCGATTCGACCGGCATCGGATGGATGTGCGCCGCGGCCGCCGCCGGAACGTCGAGCAGGCTGGCGCGCATGTGCGTCAGGTTGCGGTCAGGATCACCGGCCGGGGCAATGCGTTCGTCGACCTGGAAGACGTGCACGTTGGCCCATGGCACATCGAGGGAACTTAGCAAGCGGAGCATCACCCAGGGTGTGCGCCCGCCACTGATTGCCAGCGTGAAGAGGCCGCGAGCCTCGACAGCGGCTTGCGCTTCTTCGGCGATCGTCTCTGCCGCGCGGCGCGCGACCGAGTCGACGTCGGCGAACACCTGGACCCTCATCTGCGGCGCGTCACCGCGCAACCACCTTGTACGGTGCGGCGTGCCGAGTACGCGTGGAGCGAGCAGCCTGAACCACGGCGTCAGACATGGGCCGCCACTTCCTCTCCAGCCGTCGGATTTGCCCATCCCCCGGCAGGCGCGAAGTCACCCGCGACCTGGGCCGGCCCCCATGTTCCGGGCTCGTACTCGCGCACCGGCGCATTCATCGTCCGCAGCGGATCGACGATGCGCCAGGCCTCCTCGACGTAGTCCATCCGGGCAAAGAGCGTCGCGTCTCCAGCCAGGGCGTCACCGAGTACCCGTTCGTACGCGGCCCGCTCGTCGGCGCCTGGCCGCCGGCTGACCACCAGCTCGGAGCGCTGGCCAATCATCCTGTCCGCGGCGTCCATGGTCATGACGCCAAAAGCCAGCGTCTGACGCGGGATGATCTTGAAGCGGAAGTAATTCGGCAGCGGAGCCGAGTTCGGGAACAGGAAGGCGGTTGACGGCTGCCGCAGGCGGACGACGACCTCGGTCGACGTGACCGGGAGGCATTTTCCGGTACGGATGTAGAACGGGACCCCGTGCCACCGGGCCGAATCGATCCGGAGGCGGACCGCAGCATAGGTTTCGACCGTCGAATCGATCGCGACCCCACTCTCAGCGCGATATCCGCTGAACTGTCCTCGGATGACATCCCCCGACCCGAGCGGCGGTACCGACTTCAGCACTTTGACGCGTTCGTCGCGCAGCGACTCGCTGTCCATCCGCGCCGGCGGCTCCATCACGAGATTGCTCAACACCTGGAAGAGATGGTTCTGGACGACATCGCGGACCGCCCCGGTCGCATCGTAGAACCCGCCGCGCCCCTGGATCCCGAAGTCCTCCGCCATCGTGATCTGCATGCTCTCGACATGGTTACGATCCCAGAACGCCTGCAGCAGCGGATTGTTGAAGCGGAAGAACAGGATGTTGTTGACCGGCCGCTTTCCGAGGTAGTGGTCGATTCTGAAAATGTCGCGCTCGACGAACGCGCCGAGGAGAATCCGGTTCAGCTCGCGCGCCGAGGTCAGATCCTGACCAAAAGGTTTTTCGACGACAACACGGGCGCCTCTGGCCGCGCCCGAGCGGGCCAGCTGTTCGACGACACGCCCGAACAGCGGGGGCGGGATGGCGAGGTAATGCGCCGGGTGCTCTGCGGCGCCGAGCTTCTGGCGCACGGCGTCAAACGTGGCGGGATCGTTGTAGTCCCCGTCGATGTAGTGCAGCAACGAGCACAGCTTGTCGAAGGCGGCACGGTTCAGGCCGCCGTACTTCTCGACGCTCGCGCGCGCTCGCGCCTGCAGCTGTTCGAGGGTCCAGCCGGCCTTGGCGACCCCGATGACTGGCACGTCGAGATGGCCGCGCTCGGCCATGGCCTGCAGCGACGGAAAAATCTTCTTGAATGCCAGGTCGCCGGTGGCGCCAAAGAAAACCAGCGCGTCCGAGTGTGTGTCGGCCATCGCCATCCTCCTCTTCAAACACGATCCTGCACGGACATCCGACAAACGCCGATCATTCCAAGCTGTATCACCGGCTCCCAACCCGCTCGTCATGCCTTCGACGCGTTGCGGTATCGCCGGATGAGTGCATTGGTCGAGCTGTCGTGATCGAGCGGGCGCTCGGGGCCGCTGAGTTCCGGAATGATCCGCTGCGCCAGCACCTTTCCGAGTTCCACGCCCCACTGGTCGAATGAATCGAGATTCCACACGACACCCTGGGTGAACACCACGTGTTCGTAGAGGGCGACCAGGCTTCCGAGCGCCGCCGGCGTCAGCCGCGGGAGCAGCATCGTGTTCGACGGCCGGTTGCCCTCGAAGGTCCGATGGGGCACCAGCCAGTCGGGCGAGCCTTCACGTCGCACTTCTTCCGGCGTCTTGCCAAAGGCCAGCGCTTCGCCCTGCGCGAACACGTTCGCGAGGAGCACGTCGTGGTGCTGGCCGAGCGGGTTGAGCGTCTGGGCAAAGGCGATGAAGTCGCACGGGATGAGCCGCGTTCCCTGGTGGATCAGCTGGTAAAAAGAGTGCTGACCGTTGGTGCCCGGCTCACCCCAATAGACCGGACCGGTCTCCCATGCCACCGGGTTGCCGTCGATCGTCACACGCTTGCCGTTACTCTCCATCGTCAGCTGCTGGAGGTAGGCAGGGAAGCGTTTCAGGTACTGCTCATACGGGAGGACCGCGACCGTCTCGGCGCCAAGGAAATTCGTATTCCAGATGCCGAGCAGCCCGATCAGCACCGGGAGGTTCTGCGTGAACGGCGCGGTCCGGAAGTGTTCGTCCACCTCGTGGAAGCCCGCGAGCATGGCGCGGAAGTGATCCGGGCCAACCGCCAGCATCGTCGAGAGGCCGATCGCCGACTCCATCGAGTAGCGCCCGCCGACCCAGTCCCAGAAGCCGAACATGTTCGCGGTGTCGATCCCGAACTTCGTCACTTCTGCGGCATTGGTCGAGACCGCGACGAAGTGCCGGGCGACCGCGGCGGTGTCGCCGCCGAGGCCGGCGAGCAGCCACTCGCGCGCGCTGCGGGCGTTGCTCATCGTCTCGAGCGTCGTAAACGTCTTGGACGAGACGATGAACAGCGTCGCTTCCGGGTCGAGGTCGCGGACCGCTTCGACGAAGTCCGTGCCATCGACATTGGAGACGAAGCGGAACGTGAGATTCCGGTCGCTGTAGAAGCGGAGCGCCTCGTACGCCATGACCGGGCCGAGATCGGACCCGCCGATGCCGATGTTCACGATATTTTGGATCGGCTTCCCCGTGTGTCCGTTCCAGGCCCCGCTTCGGACGCGGCTGCTGAAGTCGGCCATGCGATCGAGGACGGCGTGCACGGCGGGGACGACGTTCTCGCCGTCCACCATCACCGCTGACCCTTTTGGCGCCCGCAGCGCGACGTGGAGGGCGGGGCGATTCTCGGAGACGTTGATGCGGTCGCCGCGGAACATGGCTTCGATCCGGGCGCGCAGTCCGACCTCTTCGGCCAGGCGGACGAGCAGTGTCAGGGTCTCGTCGGTAATCCGATTCTTCGAGTAGTCGAGATAAATGCCCGCCGCCTCGGCATTCAGCCGATCGCCTCGTCCGGGGTCGCGCGAGAACAGCTCGCGCAGATGCACGCCGCGGACGCTCTCGTAATGCCCTTCCAGAGCCTTCCACGCGGGTCGATCGATCAGGCGCCCGGACGTTTGCAACCGGTTCATGGTCATACGACATCGTACCCCGCGGCGCCTCCCGCCGGACACCCGTGAGCGCGACCGCCTGCTGGGAAGCGCGGGGTGTGGCGTCACGGCCGGTTGTGAGCACCGCCGGTTGCCGCCCCCCGAGAAGGACACGAGCGCCGTATCGCCAATGTTTTTGGCCACTCTGTCGCGGGTCTCCTCTTCCCGTCGTGGCCCGCCTCTTGCCACAGCACCCCTGACCAGCGAGCCGGAGTGACAGGTATGGCCGACACGGTAAAAAGCAGATTCATGCCGAGCGTTGCCGCCCTGCTCGTTGTGGCGTGCGCCGCTGCGTGCTCCCGGGAGCAGGAGGCCGCGCCGCAGGCTAAGGCGGCAGCACCAGCGACGACGGGCTCTGGGGCGCCGGTGCCTGCGAATGCCGATCCAGCTACGACGCGCTCAGATGGCGCGATCCCGCCGACGCCTTCACCGTACGACGCCCTTCCCGAGGACATGCGGGTGAACATCGAGAAGCCGTTCACCGGCGATTTCGATGAAATGGTCAAGCGTCGTGTGATTCGGGTTGGCGTGACCTTCAACCGAACCCACTACTTCATCGACAACGGCCAGGAGCGGGGGCTGACGTACGAGTCGGTGAAGTTGTTCGAAAAGGATCTGAATGCCGACCTGAAATCGGGCCGTCTGCCTGTACACGTGGTCCTTGTTCCGATGCCGCGGGATCAGCTGTACACCGCGCTGCCGACCGGGAGGATCGACATGGTTGCCGCGATGGTCACGATCAGGCCCGAGCTCGAAAAGCTCGCCGCCTTCTCGCAGCCAACCCGCACCAACGTCAGCGAAGTCGTGGTGACCGGGCCCGGTGCCACGCCGATTGCGACCCTCGACGATCTCGCCGGACGCGAGGTGTTCGTCCGGAAGGCGAGCGTCTACTACGGGAATCTCGTGCGGCTGAACGGTCAGCTCAAAGCCCGCGGCAAGCCGCCGGTTGTGATCAACGAGGCCCCCGACGTCTTCGAGGACGACGATCTGCTCGAGATGGTGAACGCCGGACTCGTGCCGATCACGATTGCCGACGACTACCTGGCCAACTTCTGGAGCAAGGTCTTCACGCATCTGCAGGTGCACGGCGACATCGCCCTCCAGACAGGCGGCAACCTCGGGATCGCGTTCCGCAAGGAGAATCCGCGGCTTCGCGAGGTCGTCAACAGCTGGCTTGGCAAGCATCAGCAGGGTGACGCCTTCCGCAATACTATTGAACGGCGCTATCTCGACAGCACCACCTACGCCAAGAACGCCGCGGCGGACGCCGAGCGCCGCAAGTTCGAGGCGGTGATCGCCCTGTTCAAGAAGTACGGCGCGCAGTACAACGTCGACTATTTGCTGATGGCCGCGCAGGGATACCAGGAATCAACCCTCGACCAGAACGTCAAGAGCCCGGTCGGTGCGATTGGCGTGATGCAGGTCATGCCTCCGACAGGTCGCGAGCTCAAAGTGGGTGACATCAGAAAGACCGATGCCAACATCCACGCCGGCGTGAAGTACATGCGCTTCATGATGGACCGCTACTACGCGAATGAGCCGATGGACAACCTGAACAAACTGCTGATGGCGTTCGCGTCGTACAACGCCGGCCCCGCACGGATCACGCAGCTCCGGCGTGAAACCTTGAAGAGAGGGCTCAATCCCAATGTCTGGTTCGGCAATGTCGAACGCGTCGCGTCAGAGCGGATCGGCCGCGAAACCGTCACCTACGTCAGCAATATTTTCAAGTATTACGTCACCTACCGCCTGATGACGGACCAGGCGCAGCGACGCGCTGCGGCGAAGGCGCACATCGGAGTGCGCAAGCGATGACGCTGCCGGTGTCCGCGCAGGCGAGCGACGTCATGTCGAAGCTCGGGGCAGCGTCGGTTACGAACCCGCCGGACTTCTCACTGGTGCTTGGTGGCCCGTTGTACCAGCTGCTGCGCAGGGCCCGGCTGTCGGATGACGCGCTCAGCTTGACGCACAAGCGCATCGTCGTCCTGTGCTCGATTACCTGGCTGCCTCTTCTCGTCCTCTCGCTGCTCGACGGGCAGGCGCTCGGCGGGGGCGCAACCATCCCGTTCCTGTTCGACATCGATGTCCACGTGCGCTTTCTCGTCGCCATGCCACTGCTGATCGCCGCCGAACTGGTCGTGCACCGGCGCATGCGTGCGGTGGCGAAGGTCTTTCTCGATCGCCACCTGATCCCTGACGCAGACAGGCCCAGGTTCGACGCGGCATTCGCATCGGCGATGCGGCTGCGCAACTCCGTGTTCGCGGAGGTGTTGCTCATCGTCCTCGTCTATGCCGTCGGCATCCTGGTGGTCTGGCGCCATTACACCGCGCTCGATGCCGCGACGTGGTACGCGACGTCGTCCGCCGGCGGGTCGAAGGCCTCGCTCGCGGGGATCTGGTATGGCTACGTGAGCCTGCCGATCTTCCAGTTCCTGCTGTGCCGCTGGTACTTTCGACTGATCATCTGGATTCGCTTCGTGTGGCAGGTGTCCCGCATCCCGTTGCGCCTCGTCGCCACGCACCCGGACCGCGTCGGAGGTCTCGGGTTTCTCGCCGGCACGGCCGAGGCGTTCACGCTGCTCGCCGTCGCGCACGGCGCACTCCTGTCGGGACAGCTCGCCAATCGCATTCTGTTTCTTGGCGCGACACTGCCCGATTTCAAGATGACGATCGCGCTCGTGGTGGTGTTTCTGGTATTGCTGGTGATCAGCCCCCTGCTGATCTTCGCGCCCCAGTTGATGCGGGCGAAGCACGCGGGCCTGCGTGAATTCGGCACGCTTGCCGAGCGTTACGTGCGGGAGTTCGATGCCAAGTGGCTGCGAGGAACCGCGCCGGCGGACGAGCCGTTCGTGGGCAGCGCCGACATCCAGTCGCTTGCGGATCTCGGCAACAGCTTCGAGGTCGTGCGAACCATGCGGTTTACGCCGGTGACGAAGGACATGGTCGTGCGACTTGGACTGGCGACACTGGCGCCCGTGGTGCCGCTCGCGTTGACGATGATGCCGCTGGACCAGCTGGTCAGGACGCTGGTCGACGTGTTGTTCTGACCCGGCGCGCCTGTGAATGTGGCTGTTCGTTCCCGCGCACCGATCGATGCGCGTCACCGGTTTACCACCAGATGAGGAGATCCGTCATGAAACACAGAGTCCCGGTATTCGCGAAAGTCCTGTTGGCCGCGGGCGGCATCAGCGCCGCCCTGCTCACGGCGCCACCCGTATCCGGGCAGAACCAGAAGGAGAGCTTCACCGGCTTCGCCATCAACATGAACGGCGGACCGAGGAAGACATCCGTGATCGATTTCACGATCGAGCGCTGGTCGACCGACGCCGAGCGCGATCAGTTGCTCAACATCCTGCGTGAGGAGAAGAACAGCTACAAGGCAAACGAGAAGCTGCTGAAGGCGCTCCAGAAGATGCCGAAGGTCGGCTACATCCGCACGCCCGACCGGCTCGCCTGGGACCTGCGGTACGCGCGCCAGAGCGAACTCGACGAAGGCGGTCGCCGCATCGTTCTCGGGACCGATCGGCCGATTGGCTTCGCCGAGGCGCGCAATTCGACGCGCTCGATGGACTATCCCTTCACGATTCTCGAAATGCATCTGGACAAGGACGACAAGGGGGTTGGAAAGATTCTCGCGGGGACAAAGATCTTCATCGACAAGAAAAACAACCTGACGCTCGAGAACTACCAGCAGCAGCCGATACAGTTCAACGAGATCAAAAAGGTCAAGTGACGCTGTTCCGGGACGCGTGTCTCGTGTGCGGTCTTGGCGGTCATCGCGATTGGCGCGACGGTGAGCCGTGCCGCGGCTCAGGAACTCGAGCCCGGCGCGTATTGGCCGCTGCCGGTCGGACTGAACATCGTCACCGGCGTGGACAGTTTCAGCTGGGGCAGTGTGACGTTCGACCCGGCGCTGCCAGTCACCGATGCAGACGCGACGATCAATACGACCGCCATCGTCTACACCCGTGCGCTGTCGATCGCGGGGCGGTCGGCGAACATCGGGATCCAGCTGCCGATTGTCGCAGGGCATGTCGAGGGCACGTATCTCGGCACGTTCACGGAGGTCGATCGCTTCGGCCAGGCGGATCCCCGTTTCAGGCTCGCCATCAACCTGTACGGCGCTGCCGGCGATGGCGCCGAAAGCGTTCGCCTCGTATCGGCTCAAGACCATCCTGGGGGTGAGCGTCGCCGTCGCGCCGCCCCTCGGCCAGTACGACGACACCAAGGTCATCAACCTGGGCACGAACCGCTGGGCGATCAAGTCCGAGATGGGATTCGCACATTTCTTCAGGCGATGGGTTGTCGAGCTGATGGGCGGGGTGTACTACTTCACCGACAACTCGAACTTCCTTGGCGGAAAGACACGCGCGCAGGACCCGATCGCGTCAGCTCAGGCTCACCTCACATATTTGTTTCGCCGCAACGTGTGGCTCGCCGGCGACGCAAACTTCTACCGGGGAGGCACGACGAGTATCGACGGGCGGCTGAATCTTGATCTCCAGAAAAACTCGCGGGTGGGTTCGACATTCTCGGCCGGGTTGACGCCACGCCAGTCCATCCGCATGTCCATCTCGCGAGGCGCCTACACGACGATCGGAGCGGACTTCACGTCCGTCGCGGTTGGTTATAACTTCGCCTGGATCCAGCACTAACAAGGTATGTGGCTTCCGCCTTCAGGCGGAAGGCGGAAGTGCCGGCGGGCCAGCAGAGTTCACAAGGGCTCCGGCACACCGCGAGTCGGGGCACCCTTATGTGCCTCAGACGCCGGTGCTGTGGCCAGCGGCGTCACGTCCGCGGTTTGTCGCTGCTTCGGTGCTGCCGACGGACTGGCCGGCGCTGCGTACCACAATTCATTCGGCACCACTTTCGGCGCCGACGGATCGCTTACATAGTGAGGTGAGGTGATCTGGACGCCGTACTCGTTGAAGGCGTCCAGGATGTTGGCGTAGAGCGCGTCGAGGATCACGATGCGGTTGTTTGGCTGCTCCAGGCAGACGAGCAGCGTGTACTGTACGTAGAAGTCGGTCAAGCCGGTCTGCCGGACGACCGGTTCAGCGTCGCGCCTGATACCCGGGGTTCGACCTGCGGCCAGGGTCAACAGGCCTTCGACCTGCCGCCACGGAGTGTCGTAGCCGATCGTCAGGGTGGTTGGGACCTGGACGCCTTCCTGAGCAGCATTCCACGAGTAGTTCGTGGTCGTGGTCGATACCACCACCGCGTTCGGAATCGTGACGACTTCCCGTTTTTCGGTCCTGATTTTCGTGGACAGCGGACCGACGTGTTGGACCGTGCCCTCGACCTCGCCAATTTTGACGAAGTCGCCGACCCGGATGGACCGCGAGTAGACGATGGTCAGTCCGCTCATCATCTGGTTCATGACGCCGCTCGACCCCAGCGAGATCATCAGCCCGACGAACACGCTCACTCCTTTGAACGCATCCGAATTGCTGCCCGGCAAGTACGGGTAGGCGACGACGAGCGCGAACAGCCAGAGCAGCGCGGCGGCGATTCGCCGCGTCGGCATGGCCGTGTCGGGGTGCAGCCATTGGACGACAATGCGCCCCTGTTCGACCGCGGCGAAGAGGCCATTCGAAAATCTGACGACGAATCGCGTCGCTATCAGGATGACGACGACGGCAAGCAGATGCGGCAGGTACCCGACCACCTGCTGGCCGAGCACGAAAACGGTGGTGAAGGCTTCGGCGCGCAGGGATTCACCGACCGGACGCGTATACGGAAAGCGCCGGAGCACGAACGTCGCCCAGGCGTAGGTCAGCAGCAGCACCACCACGAGCGACACGAGCGTGACGCCGTGCTGAGGTATTCCGGGACCCGCGAGTCGCGGACGATTGCGCCGCCGCCGGCCAGTTTCTGGATCTGCCGCTTCGTCGTTCGGTTCAATTGCCGCGAACCGGCCCGGTGAACCCGCCGCAGCCCCAATAGCAGACCGAGGTAGAGGATCGTGGCCCCGAGTGCGAGGAGGCCGGCGCGCAGCAGGCGCCTGGGGTTGTGGACTTCTACCGCTTCGCCGAAGGCGCGCCCGAGGCGAGATGCCGCCTCGGCGGCGGTTGCCGTCACCGTCGCGCCGGCCAGCGTGTCGACGTCCCCGGGAAGAATCGTGAAGACGCCACGCTCGCCGACATGGATGATGACGGCATCGCCGCTCGGCTGCGCCGTCACCCGCGCATGCGGCGTCTCGTCGACCAATCGGTCGAGCACCTGGACGGCGGCGGTAACGCGCTCGTCGGGCGGCCGCGAGAACATGCGGGCGCGAAACGTGACGATGGTCCGATTGGCGTAGACGAGCGTCGCCGGGGGATCAGTGGTCGTTCCCGTGACGACCGGGGCGGGAGCGGATGCGGCCGTTGCCTGCGCGAATGCGGGAGAGACTGCGAGCCCGACGCAGAGTGCGGCGAGCCCGAGTCTGACCAGCATGGTGCGCGGCAGTTGACGGCCCGACGTGGGGATCGGGGACCGCAGTCTAGTTGAACGCCCTGGTGATGGTGCGCAGCGTGATCGGTTTGTCGGCGTAGTCGCCGACCTGCACGCCGGTCTCGCCGCCGGCCTTGACGTTGGCCGCTGCCGCCATGGTGCCGTCGAAGCCAACCCCGCCGTCATCCATCTTGAACTTGAACAGGGCGACGTCGAACCCCTCCCGCGGCTTCGCATTCACGTTTCCGCCGCCGACGAAGAATACTGGTTTGTCGGTGACCAGCGTGATCAAGCGCCCATTGGCGACCGGCTGCTGACGGGCCCAGCGGATGTTGAAGGTCTGGCCACCAAATGTGACGGTGCCGACGACCGGCGCCTTGCGCAAGGCGGCGAGAAACGCCGGATACCCGCCCTCGGTCAGCGCCTTGGTGACCGCCTCGCGGTCGGCGTCCGCGGTGTACCGGTCGACTTTCATGCCGACGACTGTGGCGGATGCACCTTCAGAACCGGTCACCTGGGCGTTCGCACTGAACGATTCAGGTGCGGTCAGTTTGCGCGACTGGCCCAGGGCATCAGGAGCAGAACTTATCTGTACCGTCAGGGCAGCGACCAACGAGAGCAATGACAAAGACATCGGGGTTTCCTTCCTCAATCGGGCGTCCGTATCGGACACGGCTCCAAGCCATGAGGCAACCGTCATGCCTGACCCCGGGTCGGCGCCGACGAGGCAAAAGACCGCGGTTCTCCGGGATTCGATGACCCCCGCTCCAACGGTCGACGCTCGTCACCGGTCGAGTGACGACATGCGGTGAGCGGTCTGACCGCCTGCTGTGAGCCGTGGACCAGGCGTCAACACGCTCGCGCCCGCACGTCTCTTCGTTGCGCTCGTGGTGGGCTGCGCTCCCGGGCTGCCGTTGGCCGACGACAGGCGGCATTCTTGCTGCGCCGCACGCGCCGGGATGTCTTCTTCGCAACGGATTCTGGTGGGACTCGCCGCCGGCGTGGCCGTCGGCTTGTTCCTCGGCGAGCGCGCCGTGGCGCTCTCGTGGGCGGCCGACGGGTTCGTCAGGCTGCTTCAGATGACGGTGCTCCCGTACGTCACCCTGTCGATCGTGACCAGCCTCGGCTCGCTGACCTACGCGCAGGCGCGCACGCTCGGCCTCCGTGCCGGGGCCGTGCTCGCGGCGTTGTGGGGCCTGGCGCTCGTGTTCACGTTCCTCATTCCCCTGGCGTTCCCGAAAGTCGAAACCGCATCGTTCTTCAGCACGACACTGCTCGAGCGCCGCCCGCCATTCAGCTTCGTCGATCTCTACATCCCGTCGAATCCGTTCAACGCGCTCGCGAACAATGTCGTCCCGGCGGTCGTGCTGTTCTCGGTGATCGTCGGCGTGGCGCTGATCGGCGTCGAACGCAAGCAGGCGCTGCTCGATGTGCTGCGCGTCGCGGCCGACGCCGTCGCGCGCGCCACCCGACTTGCCGTGCGACTGACGCCCTATGGCCTCTTCGCCATCGCCGCGACCGCGGCCGGCACCCTCAACATCGAGCAGCTCGGGCGGCTGCAGGTGTATCTCGCCACCTATGTGGCGGTTGCGCTGCTGGTCAGTCTCTGGGTCCTCCCCGGACTCGTCGCCGCACTGACACCGATTCGGGTCAACGAGATCTTTGCTCTGACCCGCGACGCGCTCATTACCGCCGTGGTCGCCGGCGATCTCTTCATCGTGTTGCCGGCGCTCACCGAAGCGAGCAAGACACTGCTCGAACGCCACAACCCCGCTTCCACCGGGGTAGCGACGCTGCCGGATGTGATCGTGCCGACGTCGTTCAACTTCCCGCACACCGGCAAGCTGCTGTCGATTAGTTTCATTCTGTTCGCCGGGTGGTTCGCGGATGCGCCGGTCGCGGTTTCCGATTACCCACGGCTGGCGGCGACCGGTCTGCTGACGTTTTTCGGCAGCCTCACGGCCGCGGTGCCGTTCCTGCTCGACCTCTTCCGGATCCCTGCCGACACTTTTCAGCTGTTCGTGGCGACTGGCGTCATCAACTCGCGCGTCGGCACGCTCGTCGCCGCCATGCACACGGTGGCGGTGGCGCTCCTCGGCGCCTCCGCGATCACCGGCACCATCCGGTTTCAGGGTCGGCGCGTGCTCCGCTACGCGGCCATCACTGTCGTCCTGACCGCCGCGGTGATCGGCGGCACGCGCCAGGTGTTCGCCGGAATCCTCCGTCCGTCCTACACGCGCGACAAGGTGCTGGCCGGAATGCAGCTCATGAACCGGCCGGCCGACGCGGTTGTCTACCGGACGCCACCGCCGATACCGCCACCCGATACCGGACCGGTCCTGGACAGCATCCGCCAAAGGGGGGTGTTGCGGGTCGGCTACATGTCCGACTCGCTGCCGTTTGCATTCTTCAACACGAAGAGTGAGCTCGTCGGCCTCGACGTGGAACTCGCGCATCACCTCGCCCGTGAGCTTGGCGTCACGCTGCAGTTCCTGCCGGTCGACCGGGCCACGCTCGACACCGTTGTCTCCACCGGCTCCTGCGACATCGTCATGACCGGCGTCGCGGTGACGACGGCACGCGCCGCGACGATGCTGTTCTCTGCGTCCTACCTGGACGAGACGCTCGCGCTGGTGGTGCCGGATTCGTCGCGGGACGAGTTCTCGACCTGGGCCGACATCCGCGCACGCGGTGTGACCCGGATCGCGATTCCGGACCTGCCGTATTACATCGAGAAGATGCGTGAGCGGCTGCCGGAAGCGGAGCTGCGCGTCGTCCCCGACGTCACGCACATGTTCGAGGCCCCCCACCTCGCTGTCGACGCGATTGCGATGACGGCCGAGCGCGGCTCAGCGTGGACGCTGTTGTATCCGCGGTTCTCGGTTGTCGTGCCGGAGCCCGGTCACGTGAAAGTGCCGCTCGCGTATCCGATTGGCAGGCACGATCAGGCGTTCGCCAGCTTCATCAACACCTGGATCGAGTTGAAGCGCAAAGACGGCACGATTGACACCCTCTACGAGCACTGGGTGCTCGGACGGGACGCGGCGCCGCCACGGCCGCGGTGGTCGATCATCCGCAACGTCCTGCACTGGGTAAATTGATGGATGTGGTGCGGTGCAGCAGACATAGCCTTATCGACCACGTCAGCGGTCAGTCGGCTGAGCAAGACGCGGGACGGCTTTGACTATTTCGTCCGCGGTATCTTCGCGACCACGTCGTGGACCTTGTCGTTGATGCGCTTGGCGCGCTCGGTTTCGGTCCGCTCGAGATCGACTTCTGCCTCCGTGACCCCGCGCCACACCACTCCGCCCGGATCTGTGGCGAGGTCCAGCACCAGCGTGCCCACTGGGTAGACCCTCAGCGCGGTCGTCTGCGCGGTGAACGGCGGAAGCCCCCATTGCGTGACCGCGGGCAGGAACTGTCCCATTTGCTGTGACGCGGATCCGAGCGTGACCAGCACGTAGTAGGTGACATTGAAATCGGGTTTCGCTCCCGAGGCGCGGGTGAACCCGCGGGCGGAGAGCTCGTCCTCCACTGCCTTCATGATCACCGGCTCGTACTGGCGCTTGACCGGCGCTGATTTCGAATCGGCGCTCACCCAGACCTTCACGTCGCCAGCCCCGGCTGGGCTCCATGTCCACGTTTTCAGCCGGGAGAAGTCGAACTTCGGATCGCGCTGGACCTGAACCTTCGGGGCCGCTATCAGGATCGTGGCCCCGAGCCCGAACAGCACGATCGCTGAAACCATTCGCCTCATGTTCATCCTCATCGTCACCGGTATTGGGCAAATTCGTTCACGGCGTCACCCGTCCACGGTGATCCAGCCGTCGTGTCGACCGCTCAGGATTGAGATCGCAGTCCCTGGAAATAGGCGTTCGCCTGCTGGATCGCTTTCTCCGCGTTGGCGAACACCTCGGCCCCCTGCGCATTCAGCTTGTCGGCCTCCGGTTTGAGCGACGCGATCGCGGACGGGTTCAGGTCGCTTCCCAGGTAGGTGATCTGATCGGCGAGCTGTTTTCGGAAGGGCTCCAGCGCCGCGCCTGCGTCGCGCAGCTGCTGGAGCACCGCCGCGAACTGCTTTTGGGACTCCTCGAGCCGCTGCTGGGCGCGCTCCTGGAGCTGCGCGTCCTGGATGTTCTTGATCGTTTCGGCCCGTCCGTCGAAGTAGGTGGTTCCTGCTGCCTGCATCGCGTCGATCTTCACTTGGGCATCCGCCACCTTGGCCTGCATCGAGTCGCTGGCCTTCAGCACCTTCTTGTAGCTGCCCTTCATGTTCGCCGTCCCCGACGGCTGCGCGACGAGCACGTTGAAGGCCGAGAGGGTGGTCTTCACCTGGGTGTCGGCGTCGGCAACCGACTGCGCGGTGATGCCGCCAGCCTTGATGAACTTGTCGGTCTCCTTCAGCCCCTGCGTCCGGCTCCGCTCCTCGGTCTGACCGGTGGCGAATGCGGGGATCAGAAGGGTTACGATCCCGACCGCGGTTGCGAATTGCCTGATCGTTCTGCTCATTGGTGCCTCTTTTCTACGTGACGGCTCGGGCATCCGGCGGAAACCACTTCCCGAGCGAAGGTAGCCGACGTCTTTACAACCGGTTGATGCTACTTGGCGGTGCGCTTGATGTTCTTCAATTCAATCGGCGTGTCGGCGTAATCGTCAACCGTGACGCCGGTCGGTCCGCCTGGTTTCACCCGCGCGGCCGCCGCGATCGACCCCTTGCTCCCGCCGCCTTTATCGTCCAGCGTGTATTGCAGAACGGCGACTTCGTACCCCGCGCGAGGCTTGGCGTCGATCCGCCCGGCGCCGACGAAGAACACCGGCTTGTCGGTAATGAGCACCACGGAGCGCGCGTCGGGCACGAGCTGTTCCCGCGCCCACCGAATGTTGACCGTCTCCCCGGCAACCGTGACCGTCCCGACCACCGGCACCTGCCGCAGGGCCGTGAGGAACCCGGGGTAGCCGCCGTGTTTCAGGGCGTTGGCGACCGCGTCCAGGTCCACCTGCGTGGAGTAGCGATTGATCTGCATCGTGATCGTTGCCGCGGGCGCTCCCGCGGCTCCGGGCAGGTAGGCGTCGGCCGTGACCGTTGCCGGGGTCGTCGGCGGCGACGAGACCGGTGCGGTTGCGGCCTGCCCGATCACCGCCGCGAGGGCGAGCGTCAACGAAAATGCTGGGAGCGTCACGTTCCGGTCTCCTTGAGAGCGCGAACAATCGACAACATCGGTCCGGTCGTGGCTCCCTGGCCGCGATCGCGGACTTGTAGTCAGGTGGACCTGAGGCAACCGTCGTGCCGGCGCGCCAGATCGGTGGGCAAGGCATTCCGGCCATTTTTCCCTCGTGTACGCGGCAGGTCGTCTCGCCGTCACCGTATATGGTGAGCTGCGGTGACCGTCGGCGGTCCCGTCGCCTCGCGCGTTGAGATCGACTGGTATCGGCCGTGACCTCGACGCCAAGGCCCTGGTCGGTCAGCTGGCAAATCGAGACGCCGTCCGAGACGGACGCAGCTCCGGCTATGGCCCCGCCTTGACCAGACGTTTTCGCGGCGGCGGTCGTCAGTGCGCTGGCGTATGGGCGAAGAGAGACGACGAGTGGGAGGAAGCTCACAACATGCCGAGATACCGGTGGCGCGGCTCGCCGCACATCGTCGCGAACAGATGGAGGCGCGCGGCCGGCTGCATCAGGTCCAGCGCTTGCAGGCGCGCGCCACAGTTCTCGCTGCAACTGAAGATCGCTGGAGGCTTCGATGAAGGACCAGGAGCGCCGCGTTGTCGATGTGACCGAACAGAAACGCCTGAACGATGCGCGTGAGGCCAACATCCCCTGGAAGAAGTGGGGACCGTACCTCAGCGAGCGGCAATGGGGCACGGTCCGCGAAGACTACAGCGACGACGGGAACGCCTGGGACTACTTCACCCACGACCAGGCGCGTTCGCGCACCTACCGGTGGGGCGAAGACGGGCTCGCCGGCTTGAGTGATGACAAGCAGCGGCTCTGTTTTTCGCTCGCCTTATGGAATGAACGCGATCCGATTCTGAAGGAGCGCCTGTTCGGTCTCACCAACAGCGAAGCGAACCACGGCGAGGACGTCAAGGAGTACTACTTCTACCTTGACAGCACGCCGACCCACTCGTACATGAAATACCTGTACAAGTATCCGCAGCGCGAGTACCCGTACCGCGATCTGATCGATACCAATCGGGGACGTTCGCGGGAGGAGTTCGAGTACGAGCTGCTCGACACCGGCATCTTCAATGATGACCGGTACTTCGACGTCTTCGTCGAGTACGCCAAGGAGAGTCCCGAGGACATCCTCGTCCGGATCACCGTGCACAATCGCGGACCTGAACCGGCCCGGCTTCGCGTGCTGCCGACGCTCTGGTTCCGCAACACCTGGGTCACCGGCGAAGACGCGAACAAGCCGTCCCTCCGCGAGGCCGCTCCGCATGCGGTGGTCGCCACGCATGACCTGCTGGGCGAGCGCTGGCTCCTCTGCGACGGCGACCCGGAGTTGCTCTTCACCGATAACGAAACCAATTCCGCCCGGCTCTGGGGCCAGCCTAATCAGTCCCCTTACGTCAAGGACGCCTTCCACGAATACGTCGTCGCGGGTAATCGCGCTGCTGTCAATCCCGGAAGAATCGGGACCAAGGTTGCGGCCCACTACGCGCTCGAGGTCAAGGCGGGCGGGAGCGAGACGATCCGCCTTCGCCTGGCCTCTTCCCGAGTTGCCAATCCCTTTGCACAATTCGAGCAGGTCTTCGTCAGCCGGGTCGCCGATGCCGACGAGTTCTACCACCGGATTACGCCGGCATCGCTGAATGACGACGAACGCCGTGTGCATCGCCAGGCGCTTGCCGGCATGCTGTGGAGCAAGCAGGTACTACTACTTCGATCTGGATCGATGGCTTCAGGAGCACAACGGCCACCCGCTGCTCGACGCCAATGCGCGGAGCGTGCGCAACACTGAATGGTTCCACATGCTGAACGCCGACGTGATCTCGATGCCCGATAAGTGGGAGTACCCGTGGTACGCCGCCTGGGACCTCGCGTTCCACACGACCTCGCTGGCCCTGGTCGATTTCGATTTCGCCAAGGAGCAGCTCCTGCTGATGCTGCGAAGCCTGTATGCCCACCCGAATGGCCAGATCCCCGCGTACGAATGGAACTTCGGCGATGTGAACCCCCCGGTGCACGCCTGGGCGACCCTCCATCTCTTCAAGGTGGAGCGGACTCTCGGCCGTGCCGACCGCCGATTCCTGGAGCGTGCCTTCCAGGGGTTGGTACTGAATTTCAACTGGTGGGTCAATCGCAAGGACCCGGCCGGCCGCAATGTGTTCGCCGGCGGATTCCTCGGGCTCGACAACATCGGCGTGTTCGACCGGAGCGCCCCGCTCCCGACCGGAGGCTCGCTCGAGCAGGCGGATGGGACCGCCTGGATGGCGTTCTACTGCCAGAACATGATGGAGATCGCGCTCATCCTGTCCGAGCAGGACCCGGTCTACGACGAAGTGGCATACCGGTTCGCCGAGCATTTCGTCTGGATCACCTACGCCATGGACCGCATCGGGGACTGCCACGACGAGATGTGGGACGAAGCGGACGGGTTCTTCTACGATCTCCTTCGGCTGCCCGACGGCCGGGCCATACGACTGAAGGTACGCTCGCTGGTCGGGCTCCTGCCGCTCTGTGCGTCGACGGTGTTCGAGGAGGCCGCCATCACCCACCACCCGAAACTGACCGAGCTCATCGCCCTGTTCCGTAAGCGCCATCCCGAAGTGATTTCACAGGTCACGCCGACCGACAAGGGCTTCGTCGGTTACAAAGGCCGGCGCCTGATGTCGATCCTGAATCGCCAGAAGCTCGAGCGCGTGCTCGCTTACATGCTTGACGAAAACGAGTTTCTCGGACCGCATGGGATCCGCTCCGTTTCGCGGTACCACCGCGATCACCCGTTTGTGTTCGATGTTGGCGGTGCCGAGTACAAGGTCCAGTACTTGCCCGGCGAGTCGAACACGGGCATGTTCGGCGGCAATTCCAACTGGCGCGGGCCGGTCTGGATGCCGATCAACGCCCTGCTGATCCGCGCGCTCCTGAACCTGTACAGCTTCTACGGCAACGATTTCAAGATTCAGTGCCCGACCGGTTCAGGCCAGTACATGACACTGTTCGAAGTCGCCAAAGAACTGTCCCGGCGGCTGGCGACAACCTTCCTTCGCGAGCCGTCAACTGACCGTTCCGGGCAGGCGGGACGGCGGCCGGTTTACGGCGGCACGGACAAGTTCCAGAATGATCCGCACTGGCGCGATTTGATCCTGTTCTACGAATACTTCCACGGAGACAACGGCGCCGGGCTCGGCGCCAGTCACCAGACCGGCTGGACGGGATGTGTCGCGGTGCTGATAGATCTCTTCGGACGCGTCGACGCCGCGGATCTCGAACTCGAGCTCGGCCGGATCTCCGATCGGGTCGTCAAGGAACAGGTCGGTGGAGTCGCGACGACGGCGCGGTAACGACACGCCCGCCTGGGCATCGATGTGCCTCGGGCGTTACCCAGGCGTCGTTGCCTGGCCTGCGACAGCGCCTGATGGACGCGTGGCTGTGCCGGCGCCCATGACGATGACGACGGCGTGCGTTTCGCGATCGTCGCGAAGGGGGATTGCGGCCGCATCCACCGGCGTGCCGTCGAGCCACGCGGCGCGGACGCCGCTGTACTGGTGCTCCGGATTCTGCACCTCGATTCGATACAGGGTGCCGCCGAACTTCCATTCCATCGAAAAGCCGGGCCACATCGCCGGAATGCAGGGCTGCACCGTGAATGTGTCGCCGTGGCGCTCGAGACCGAGCAGGCCGCGGACGGCGGCCTGATACATCCATCCGGCGGAACCCGTGTACCACGTCCAGCCGCCCCGACCGACGTGCATCGGATGCGCATACACGTCCGCCGCTACCGCGTAGGGTTCTACGCGGTAGCGCTCGATCCCCTCCGCCGTGCGGCCGTGATTGATCGGGTTGAGCATGTGGAACAACTCCATCGCCTCGTCGCCCCGGCCCAGGCGTGCCATCGCCATCACGGTCCAGAGAGCCGCGTGCGTGTACTGGCCGCCGTTCTCCCGCACGCCCGGCAGATAGCCCTTGATGTAGCCGGGGTCGTGGCTCATGCGATCGAACGGTGGCGTCAACAGGAGCACGAGCTGTGCGTCGCGCCGGACCAGGTGGACGCGGACGGCGTCCATGGCGCGTTCCGCGTGGCGGCGATTGGCGGCGTCCGACAGCACGGCCCAGGACTGGGTCAGGGAATCCAGCTTGCATTCCTCGTTCTGCACCGACCCGAGCGGCGTGCCGTCGTCGAAGTACGCCCGCCGATACCACGCCCCGTCCCACGTGAGCTCCAGCGTGCCGGCCAGCCACTGCGCCTGGCTGCGATAGCGTTGCGCGAGATCCTCACGTGAGCGGCCGGCGCATACGGCTGCCGTGTCGTTGAGGACGGTGACGAGGAACCATCCGAGCCAGACGCTTTCGCCGCGACCTTCAGCGCCGACGCGATTCATGCCGTCGTTCCAGTCGCCGGAACCCATCAGGGGCAAGCCGTGCGAGCCGTACTTCAGCGAGCGCTCGATCGCGCGGCACATGTGGTCGAACACCGTCGCCCGATCGCCGGACACTGACGGCTGAAAATACGTCTCGTGCTGCCCGGGCTCGAGCGCGGGGCCCTCGAGGAACGCGACCTCCTCGTCGAGCACCGAGGCGTCTCCGGTGTGAGCGACGTACGCGGCAACAGCGTACGGCAGCCAGAGTAGATCGTCCGAGCAGCGCGTGCGTGTCCCGCGCCCGGTTGGTGGATGCCACCAGTGCTGGACATCGCCGTCCACGAACTGTCTGGACGCGGCCCGCAGCAGGTGCTCGCGGCACAGATCCGGGCGCGAGTGGAGCAGTGCCAGCGCATCCTGCAGCTGATCGCGGAAGCCGAATGCGCCGCCGGGCTGATAGGGTCCGCTGCGCGCCCAGATGCGGCAGCTGAGGGCCTGGTACAGCAGCCATCGGTTCACGAGAAGATCGAACGAGTCGTCGGGCGTGTGCACCTGGACGGCGCCGAGGGTGTCGTCCCAGAACTGTTCGGTCCGCGCGATTGACGCGAGAACCTCCTCGAGTTGTCCGTACTGTTTCGCCAGGCTCGCGGCCGCCGCCGCGTCCGCACCCTCGCCGAGCACGAACGCGACCTGCCGTGATTCGCCGGCAGGAATTTCAAGAACGATCTGGAGTGCAGCACACGGGTCGAGCCCGGCGCCAGCACGAGCCTGGAGCGCCTCGCGCGCGAGCGCCGCCGGTCTGGCCAGCGAGCTGTTGCGCCCGATGAACTCGGTCCGATCGCAGGTCGACGAACGGGCAGGGGCAGTCGCGTGGAAGAACGCCACTCGCGCCGCGAACTCCTGGTTGTATGTATTCCGCGCGAATAACACGCCACTTGAGGCATCTATCTCGGTCACGACGAACCGGCGCTCGCCAGCTCTCGGTGGTCCCAGGCACCACTCCACGTACCCGAAAACGCTGATCCGACGCATTTCCGGCGAGGTGTTGGTGAGTGTGAGCCGGGACAGCTTTACCGGCTGCGCCGGATCGACGCTCACTGTCAGCTCCTGCTCGAGACCGGAGACCGCGTGCTGGTAGCGCGTGATGCCCGCGGCATGCCGGATAATCCACCGTCCGCCGTCGCGGTTACGGACGAGCGGACCCGGTGTCGCCCCCCAAATCTCGCCGGATTCCTCGTCGCGCAGGTAGACGGCTTCCCCCGTGGGATCGCCGATCGGGTCGTTGGCGAACGGTGTCAGACGGTTCTCGCGGCTGTTCTCGGACCACGTGTACGCCGCGCCCGAGCTGCTCACGACCGTCCCGAACTCGGCATTGGCGATCACGTTCGACCACGGCAGCGGCGTTTCACGATCCCCCTCCAGCACGACGACATACTCGCGCCCGTCTGGCGTGAACCCGCCGAGGCCGTTCTCCATCACGAGGCTCGGGGTCGCCGGTGGGTGCGTGGATGGTCGCGGTGGTGCGAATGGCGGCACCGGCCCCGACGGGGCCTCGAAGAGCCACGGCGAGTGGCGATCCAGCTGCGGCGTCAGGCCACCGAGTTCTCCGCGGATCACCAGGCGCGCGACCGCATGGAGCAGATGTCGATCGTCGACGTTCATGCCCTCGGTTCGCAGCAGGAAGACGCCACCGTTCTTGTCCTTCCAACCGCTCCAGCGCGGCTCCTGCACGAGTGCGGCGAGCTGGTGCTGCACATCGTCGAGGTAGTCGGCTGGATGTTCGTTGAGAATGACGACGTCGGCGCGAAGGGTCTTGACCCGCCAGTATTCCTGCGCGAGGAGGACCTGGCGAACGACCGCCACGGCGTCAGGCTCTCGTCACCGACACCAGGACGATGGGCAGGTCCCCGGAAATCCCGTACCCCCACAGGTTGGGCTGGGCGAAGCGATTCTCGCGCGAGGGCCACCGGGCTGACGCCAGAGAGGTCGGCGCCGAAGAGCCGCGACGCCATCCGGGACGCGAGCATCGCATGATCGTCGCTGAGCCCCAGGTGCCGCAGCGTGACCTGCGCGTGCGTGAACGCCATCGAGAAGGCGCGCGAAGCCGCGCTGCCATCGCGATACTTGCTGACCAGGGCGAGCGCCGTATCGCGATTCGCTGCGACACCGGTCGCGAAGGTGATGCGCACGATCGCACCCGGCATGAGACGCACGCGGTCGCGCAGCGCCGCGATCGGGTCGAGCACCGCCCCGGTGGTTCCCGAAAGCGCCCGTCCGTCGAGGGCGATGGGATTGGCGGGGGAGCGGCCGCGACCGATGAACTGGGCGCGATCCGTTTCCCACTCCACCGCGCCGCCGAGACGGCCTTCGACCCCCAGGACGTGGAAGGCCAGGACGGATTCCTCGTCGGCGCTGCGCTTGCGCCGGCTGAAGAGAAGGCCGGCGTTCTGGTCGGCGTGCTCGGTTTCGACGAACAGCTTGCCGAATGCGGGATGCGCGAGATCGTCCTCGGGCTTGCCGAGGACGATCTCGGCGTAGCTCGTGACCTCGATTTCGCGCACCCGGTCGCCGTGGTTCGTGATCGACAGCCGGCGCACTTCGACGTCGTCCTCCGGTGAGACGGCGATCTGAAGGCGTGTTTCGAAGTCGCCGTCGCGGCGCACGTAAGTGGCCTTGTCGAGCTCGAACGTGACGTCGTACTCGTCGGGCTCGCGTCCGGATGGAAGGTACGTGGGGGACCAGACCTCACCTGACCAGGGATCCCGCAGGTAGATGTAATGCGATCCGGCGTCGGAGGTCCTGTCCTCGCGTTGTCTCGTGACCGCAAGGCCCCGCCACGTGCTGAACCCGCCGCCCGCGTGGGTGACCGCTGCGGTATACCGCCCGTTCGAGAGAAAATGCGCATGCGGGTTCGCCGTATGGGGCGACCTGAAGCGTCTCGACGCGAGCAGCGGTGCCGACGTCACCCGGGCGGCTCCTTCCGCGGGCCGCGGCTCCGAGACGATGGCTTCGCGCGGGACTCTCTCCTGGAGCAGCAGCTCGGTTGCCTTGATGCGTGGGTCGGCGTGGAACCGGTGCACGAACACGTCGTCGCAGACGACGTTGGCCAGGGCCACGAGCGACATGCCCTGGTGATGGCTGAAGAATGCCCGCACGATGTCGAGCCCGGGAGTCGGCGGGCGGCGGGCTGTCCGGCGCCGACGGCCGGGCGCTGAAGTCGAGCGATTCGTAGAACCCGTAGCGGCCATCGCCGCCGGCGCGGGCGATGCGACCGAGGTTGTCGGCCGCGGCAGCGGGATCGACGAGGCTGGCAAGTGCGGTCGCGTACGGCGCGATGACGAGCTCTTCTTCCAGCCCGCGCTTCAGCCCCAGCCCCGGGACGCCAAAAGCTTTGTACTGATATGTCCCCGCGCGATCGACCACGGCGTATGCCGACTCGGACACACCCCACGGCACCTTACGCCGATATCCGTATTCGATTTGCCGCCTGGTGCTGGCGCGGCAGCTCTGATCGAGGAGCGTCCCCGGGAAACTCCGCATCATGAGCAGCGGCATCAGGTACTCGAACATGGTGCCGCCCCACGACATCAGCGTCGCCCGGCCGTCGATGCTGGTGACCAGGCGCCCGAGATGGAACCAGTGATGCTGCGGGACGTCGCCTTTCGCGATCGCCACGAAACTGGCGAGTCGGGCCTCGGACGCGAGCAGGTCGTAGAACGATCCGTCGGCGCGTCCCGGTCCTTCTGCGTCGGCGAGCCGATACCCGATGGTGAACATGCGGCGCCGCCGATCGTAGAGGAACTCGAAGCGCATACCGTCGGCAAGCCGCGCTGCCCGGAGTGCCAGCCCGCCGAGTGCGGCTGCACGCTCGTCGCGCGTCTGGAGATCCCGGTCGCGGAGCGTGGCGATCGCGTCGACCACCGCTTGCTTCCAGAAGCCGAGGTCTTCAGGGCTCGCGCCGGCGTCGGTTCCGACGGTGGCATCCGCAAGGTGGAGCCCAATCGTTTCGAGTGCATCCAGGCCGTCGTCGTCGGGCGCCGCGTGCGCGAGCGCGATCGTGCGTCTGGCGAGTTGATGCACTGCCGCGACCTGACCGCGGGTGGCAGCATCGGCATCGCTCGTCGCTGCCGCCGCCATCAGGAGTCTCCGCGGTGTCGACCAGGCCAGCCAGACGCTGCGCCACCGTCTGAGGGCGCTCGATGAGGTCGCCCAGCGCTTGCGACAGGGTGATCAACGCGGCAGCCAGGTTGCCGCTGTCCACCGTCGATATGTAGTGGGGGCGCATCGCCGCCCGTGTGGCGGTGTCGTACCAGTTCAGAAAGTGTCCTTCGTAGCCGCTCCAGGCCCTCGAGCGTGGTCATCGTGCGCTCGAGATGCTCGATGAGCGCGGCGGTCGAGAGATAGCCGAGATCATGGGCGGCGAGCGTCGAAAGCAGACCCATTCCGATATTCGTCGGCGACGTGCGCCGCGCCAGCTGCGGCGGCACCCCGCCGCCTTCCTGGTAGTTGTCGGGAGGAAGCCAGCCTTCGTCGGCGGTGACGAACGCTTCGAAATACCGCCACGTTTTTCGCGCGGTCCTGCGCAGGAAGGCGCGTTCGGTATCGCCGAGCGGTCGCTGGCGCGGGCCGACCGGCAGACTGAGCCAGTAGGCGACCGCGGGCGACAGCATCCATGCCAGCAGGAAGGGCGCGGCCGAGAGAAGGGCCGTCGGCCGCGTAGCGACGATCAGCAGCAGCACCAGAACCGCCGCGATCGGACTGGCGATCATCGCCACGGCAAAGCGGCGGGCGCCCTTCCCGCCGGTGAGCCCGAGTGACCGCTCTGCGGTTGCGGCCGCCGTTTCCCACTCGAGAAGACGCCGGCGCGTGAAGACGAGCCGGACCAGCGTCAGCACGATGGCGTGTACGGTCTCCCAGGCGTTGTTGGCCAGGAATATCAGGCCGAGCGCGACCTGCCCGAGCGCGGTAGCACTGTCCTCGCGGAGATTGCGCCAGAACACCGAAAACGACTGCGCTTTGCCGGGCCCAACGAGGAGCCGGCCAACCAGGGGCAGGAGCTGCGATGCAACGACGACGAGGACCGCGATCATCCAGAACGCGAGCGGCGGGGGCAACACGGTCCATCCGGCCGCGAGCAGCGTCAGCAAGGTCGGGGCGACCAGGCTCCGGCGAAGATTGTCGAGGATCTTCCAGCGTCCGATGAGTGGCAGGGTGTTGCGGGTCAGTCCATGGCCTGACGGGATGAACGGGAACAGCCAGAACAGGATCTGCCAGTCGCCACGGATCCAGCGATGTTGACGACGCGCGTGGGCGAGGACGCTCGACGGATATTCGTCGACCAGCTCGATGTCGGACACGAGGGCGACGCGGGCATGGAGGCCCTCGAACAGGTCGTGCGACAGCAGCGCGTTCTCCGGAACGGAGTCTTTGAGCGACTCGGTGAACGCGTCGACATCGTAGAGCCCCTTGCCGGTGAAGATCCCCTCGCCGAAGAGATCCTGGTAAGTGTCGGACACGGCGCTGGTGTACGGATCGACCCCGGTGTGACCGGCGTACAGTCGCGCGAACAGCGAGCCGGCCGCACTCGTGTAGGTCACGCTGACGCGCGGCTGGAGAATGCCATACCCGTCGGTGACGCGGCCGATCCGCGGATCGATGCTCGCGCGGTTCAGCGGATGCGTGATGACGCCGATGAGCTCGCGCGCGGTGTCGCGCGGCAGCCGGGTATCGCTGTCGAGCGTGATGCAGTACCGGACATGCGGCAGGATGCCGATGTCGCCGGCATCCGCGACGAAGCTGGTGTCGGTGGCACCACGCAGCAGCCGGTTGAACTCCTCGATCTTGCCGCGCTTGCGCTCCCATCCCATCCACAGGTTTTCCTGTGCGTTCCACTGCCGTGCCCGGTGGAAGAGGAAGAACCGGTCGCCGCTCCCGTCGCCATGCTTCTCGTTCAGCGCGTCGATGCCGGCCCGGGCCGCGGCAAGGATCTCGGCGTCGCGCGGCAGCGTTTCGGTCTCGGCGTCGCGCACGTCGCCGAGCAGCGCGAAGTGCAGGTTGCGATCGATGTTTCCGAGCGCCTGGACCTCGAGGTGCTCGACCAGCTCGCGTGCGCGTTCGACGCTGTCGAGGATGGTCGGAACGATCACCATCGTGCGCGCGTCATCAGGGATGCTCGTGAGGTCCAGCCGCGGCAGGCGGCGAGGCGGAATCAGGTTGCTGATGATCCGCTGGACGATCTGAATCGTCAGCTCGCTCGCGGGGACGAGAGCGAGGACGCGCGAGCCACGCCAGCATGCCCGCGCGGCGCACCGTGCTCGTGGGCGAAGCGCAGCGCGGCGAGGACGAGCACCGCGGTGCCGAGCGCGATCGTGCCCAGGTATCCGGGAGTCGCGAACAGGAAGAACAATCGGCGGATCCGCAGCCCCAGCCGCGGGCGCCAGCCGATACCGTGTTCGAACTGCCGCCGTCCGCCGCCAATCAGGTAGAAGCCGACGTGCGCGCTGCGCTCACCCGGCGTTCGCTCTGCGATCTGACGCGCCCGTTCGACCGCCTTCAATGCCACCCGCAGCTGTGACTCGCCGGTCGGCTCGGCCATCTCCTCAACCGCGTGCCGGTAGCGGTCGCGGCTGCGGAAATCCATGCGGCTGTAAACACCGATCGGATCGCGCTGCAGCACCTGTTCGACGAGACTCACGCTTTCGAAGAACTCGGTCCAGTCGAAGGTCGAGATGAGGTGCAGGCTGCCGAAGAGACTCGACATGAACGCCTGGCTCGTCGCCTGGTCGCGGCCCTCTGCCCGAATCGCGTCCTCGAGCGTCAACGGGCCGGCGGCGAGCCGCGCATCGAGCTCCTGCCTGAGTACTCCCGCGCTCGGCTCGTGTTCCCGCGAGTGATGCAGCAGCCGGACGACGAGCGCGGGGTGCAGGACGTCGGGCCAGGCCAGTGCCTTCGATGCGGGGTCGCGTGACGCGGCGAGCCGATCGGCAAGGACACGGTGCATGCGGCTGGCTGCGAGCGCGTCGGCGCGCGCCCGCACATAGTCGATGAGCGCGAGCTTGAGCGCACTCGGCCACGCCCAGAGCTCGCCCATGGTCAGCGGCGTGATCGACTGGAACGCGGACACGAACCGCTGCAGCCGCTGCGGATCGAGGCGGCCTGCACTGCGACCGATGAGCTCGCGGGCCATGGCGTATACGCGCGGCGAGCCGGCGAACTCGTCAGAGGCGACGACTGGAAGGCGCTGGTAGAACGAGCTCGGCAGATCGTGCCGGATGTCGCGCGCCGCCGCCGAAATCAGATGGAAGTTGTCGAGAAGCCATTCGGCTGCCGGCGTCCGCTCCTCGCCAAGCCTGGCGTCATCGGTCAGCGTGACGTAGACCTCTCGCAGCGCGCGCATGTGCGCGTCGAGACGGTTCAGGTGCGCGGTTGATTTCCGTCCCGACGTCCTGACCGTCAGCAGCGCCGCGAGACGCCGCGCGTGATCTTCGAGAGGTTCTATCCCCAGCAGTTCGAGGCTGGTGTCAGGCGGCGCTCCGGCGTCGGAGGAGTCTGTCGAAAATCGTCCCATGGGTTATCGACCACGCGTGCAGGCGGCGGGGCGTGGAAGGGGTCGAGTCATTCTCATGCGGCATCGTATCTCTTCGACGCACCGCCCGGTAACATCGAAGCTCTGCCGTTCGGTCGCCAGCAGCAGCTGCATTCGATTGTGCCGCGGTGCAGCGGCCGACAAAGGGCGTCGCATGGGACGCTCACGTCAGCGACGCGGGTGAACCCGCCTCCCTCCGCACGAACGGGAACTCGATCAGGCGGTCTGGTGGAGACGGAGGTCCGGAGGAGCGAGCGGGGGAGCTGACGACGAGAGGAGCGTGACGCCGGCGCGTGGGCTGGGTTGCCGCGGCCAAAACCCCTCTCCGCACTATAAGTATCCGCCTCTACGCCTCTGCAGTTCAAGACTGTTTTTCTGGCGATGGACCCCGTATCATCGCCGGCCCATGTCAAAACAGAAAGCAGTGTCCAGGCCGAAAGCCGGTCGGCGGCGCCAGGTTCGCCGTCGTGCTTCGGTACCGGCGCGAGCCATCGTGACTGCGAGCGGCGCGGCGAAGGCACTGGCACCGCCGTTCCGAAGTTCCATTGCGCAACTGCTCGAGGCGCCGGAGTTCGTCGCGCTGGTGCCGCGTTTGCCGCCCGAGACGCTGCATGCGCTCGTTCGGCACGGCGGCCTCGAGGCGTGTGGTGACCTCATCGCCGCCGCGACGCCGGCGCAGCTGATGTCGGTGCTGGACCTCGACCTCTGGCGGCACGCGCACGTGGGTCAGGACGACCAGTTCGACGCGCACAGGTTCGGGGAATGGCTCGAGCTCCTCGCCGAGACCGGCGCACGCGTGTCGGCGCGGATCGTGGCCGGGCTCGACCAGGATCTCGTGGTCGCCGGGTTGTCGCGGCACATTCGTGTGTTCGATCCGGCTGCGATCGCGCGGCCCGCGTCGATCGAGGATGACGAACCGGGCGACGCCGGCGCGATTCCGCACGACGGTCCTGAGTGTGAGATCGGCGGCTACCTTGTTCGCGGGACCGGGAGCGGGCCCTGGGACGCAATCGTCGCGCTGCTCGGTGCCCTGGGCGACGACTATCCGGACTGCTTTCACGCCGTGATGTGCGCGTGCCGGCGGCTGTCCAACTCTACGCCCGAAGTCGACGGGCTCGACGACCTCCTGACCGTCCCGGAGCAGCTGCTGCACGACGTCGCGGTCGATCGGAGCTCCCGGCGCACGCAGCAGGGATACAGCACGCCCGCGGATGCGCGCGCGTTCCTGCAGATGGCGCGGCAGCGGGCGCGACTGGCGCCTGATGCCGTGCCGTCGACCAACCCGATCGCGGCCGCGTACTTTCGCGCCGCCAACACGGCGTCAGACGACCACGATGTTGCCGTCGTGGCCGCGCCGGCTCCCGATTCGTCGGTCGCGCCGTCATCGGATCACAAGACGCTCGAGGCCATCGCCGGTCTCCTCGCGGATGCGGGCCTGCTGCCGGAACGGCCGCTGGCGTTGCTCGAAGGTCACGCCTCGGAGCAGTCGCCCGCCACGTGCGTTCGGAGACTGATGGACTACGCACGCGAACATGAGGAGAACACATACTTCACCCGCAGCCACGAGCTGGCGTTTCTCACCAATACGCTGATCGCCGGGTGTGCTGTCCAGTCGAGGCCTTTCACGCCCCAGGAAGCGTCCGAGGCGGTCGTCGGCATCTGCAACCTCGCCCTCGAACACTGGCCAGCGCGATGGCCTCGGAGCGGCACGCCAGCCGCCAGGGAACGCAGCGCGACTCGGTACCTGACACATTTCTGCTGAATCACGACTTCGTGACGACGTTCGAAGTGGGCTGGGCGGTGTTGTACGAGGATGTGAGTCTGTTCGTGGCCGACCACCTCATTGCCACGTTGACCGACATCCGATGTACGGACCCGGAGATCGAGCACGGATTGGCGGACTTGAAGCGAACGCTCGTCAGGGAGCGCAGTGCGGGCACCCCGTGGCGTGCGCGCGGTGCTCTCGACGTGCTCGGAATGCTCGACATGCCGGCGTGGGCGAGCCTGCTGGGATTGCTCGACGAATGTCCGGTGCTGCCGCAGGCGCTGACGGCTATTCTCGATCGTCGCACCAGTACCGTGAGTGCGACGGCGTTTACGTTCATCTCGACGCCGGCGCAGATTGGGGCGGTGCGTGCGTTCATGCACGCGCTGATTGAGATCCTGGGCGGGTGAATCATTTCACCGTGTCTGCGCCCGGGTGGTCACTCGTGCGACGGCCGAAGGCTTTGCCGGCGGTCTCACCGCATGTGATATTCAATAATCCGCTGCCGTCACAACGCAGGTTGCGTGTTGGCCCGGCCTCACCAGCTGTTTCGGCTTCTCTGCTCGGGTCAACACGTGACCGGCGACTGTTCAGGCCGCCGTTTCCGGCCTGCGAGCACGGCCAGCAGGTCTGAGACGGTCACGATTCCGACCAGGCGCGAGTGGGCGAATACCGGCATCGCCCCTTCAGCACGTCCGCACATCGCCTTTGCCGCCGCCCTGATCGTCATGTCCGGTGTGCCGGCGACAATGTGCCGCATCATGATGTCGGCCACCGTCGCGACACCCTCACTCGCGCCCATCTGCAGCAATGACTCGGTGAGCACACCCACGACTTCACCCCGGTCAATCACCACGAGGTGATGGATCCCGCGCCTGCGCATCAGCGCAAGCGCACGCTCGAGCGTCGCATTGGGCGGCACGCTCTGAACTGTGGTGCTCATGATGTCTTTGAGTTGCATGACGATCCTCCGCTTGTTTCGCTCGCTGCCGGTTCGAAATCGCAATCGGTGTGCCCGCCGCAATCGGGTCTGAGAGTGGAGCGGAACGGTCGAGCAGTGTGGACGACCTGCAGCGGCGGCCGAAGCCGTCGCGACGGCTCGGGGAGCGCGCCTGGCGGACGGTGACCCACTGACTACGCGGGGATAAATCCCCCGACGCGCGAATAATTCCGCATCCACGTCCTCGACAACTTGCCAAACCAGCCGTCACAATCGAGCCGGTCCGTGGCATCACGCTTGCGATTCGTGCCGGACGCAGCCGGCCGACGGGGAACTAGAGGCAGGTGTGAGGCGGCCGGCATGGAGGAAGAGTCATGACAGCGCGCATGCTTGCCGTGTGGTTCGCGATGCTCGTGGTCGCATCGATCAACGGCGGCATTCGCGAAGCAGTCCTCATCCCGCGTCTTGGCGAAGTCGCTGGTCGCGCGGTCAGTTCCGTGACACTGTCGCTGCTGATCCTGCTGCTGACGTACCTCACGATCGAGTGGCTCGGTCCCGAGTCGGCACGCAGCGCCTGGTTCATCGGCGGCGTGTGGGTGGGCCTGACGCTCGCGTTCGAATTCATCGCCGGGCACTACCTGTTTGGCACTCCCTGGGAGCAGTTGACCGAGGATTACCACGTCCTTCGAGGGAGAATCTGGATCCTGGTGCTCATCACCCTCGTCGCTGCCCCACGCATCTGTGCGGCTGCGCGCGGCCTGTTCGCGGGGGCCGGAACTGCCTAGCGCAAGTGCCGCGTGCCTGTCCCGGACGTCCCGTGCGCTGGTCAGCTACGGCTTGCGGCCGACACAAATCAGTTGCGGGCTGACGCTTCGTAACCGGCGCATCGCATAGTCGCCGAAGCTCGCCTCGATTGAGAATCCCGTCAACCGAAAGAGCAACTCGACCTCGCGTGGGTAATAGACGTGGCAGTCGAAATCGCTGACGTATCGATCGACATGGTTCGGGTCGGGGAATCGGTCGTAGAGAAACTTGATCTCGGCTCGCTGCTCGTGCGGGAAATATCGGGTCGTCCTGTAGCGGAGGAGGCGGGTGCCGGTGAGCGGGTCCCGCGCATCGACATCGATTTCGACCATCCGGCGTGGCGGCGTCTGCAGCGATTCGGCACAGGCGGCGAGATTCGGCATGGTGAGATCGGCGACGAAGCGACCGCCTGGCGCCAGGTTCTCGAACGCGCAGGTCCATGCCGCGATCTGATCGTCGAGCGTCAGCAGGTGTGAGAGACACGAGCACGGCGCGATCACCAGGTCGAAAGGTGCGGCCGCCCGCCAGTCGCGCATGTCGCCGGCGATGAACGAGAGGCTTCGTCGCTCTGGCGCCGAGAGTTGTGCGTGCTTGCGACGGGCCTCGTCCAGCATCGGCCCTTCGGGCTCGAGTCCAACCATTTCAAGCCGGGACCGGGCAGCCACTCGCGCGAGCGGGATGGTCACGCGGCCGCTGCCGGACGCGAGCTCCATGACCCGCTGCGGCCGCCAGCGCCCGATCAGCCGCCGGTAGAATTCGATGTCGTCATCGTCGCCTTCATGCTCGAGGTCGTAGTCGCGCGGACGCTGGTAAATGGCTTCCATGCATCCGATCCTTGCGAGACCGGCGCCAGAAAGCTGTGTGGTCTGAAAATGATTTTCAGATCAGTGCACAAACAGCGGAAGTTGTGCGCGCTGGTAAAACCAGATGCGGGTCGACCGCCGGTCACGGTGGCGTCCGGTCGGGCTCGGACCTGACCGCAACGGCTGGCCAGGGACTTGGACACGTGCGTTCGCTGATGTGAGCGACCAAGTGATCCTCGCCGGCCGGGCAGTCCATTGCTGGCATGCGGGCTGAATGCTGTTCTTGTATGTCCCGAGTCTCTGTGCACCGCGAGCCTCATGGGCCGACGGCGATTGCGCGCCACTACATCCGGGATCTGATCTACGGCGCGAACGACGGTCTCATCACGACCTTTGCGGTCGTCGCCGGCGTCTCCGGCGGCGCATTGTCCTCGGCGGCGGTCATCATCATTGGCGTTGCCAATCTCGTCGCCGATGGGCTGTCGATGGGAGTGGGGAACTATCTGAGCATCCGCTCTGACGAGAGCGCCCGGGCAGCGCAGGGCCTCGTGGAGGAGGAGGCCAGTCCCGCAAGACATGGCATGGCGACCCTCCTGGCATTCGTCGCAGCGGGGACTATCCCACTGATGCCTTATGTGCTGCCGGCCGTGGATCACCGCGCCACGTTTTCGATCGTCATGACGTTTTCTGCACTGTTCGCGATCGGGGCGCTGCGATCCCTTGTCACCATCGATCGCTGGTGGGTCGCCGGCCTCGAGATGCTCGGCCTCGGCGCACTCGTGGCGGCGGCCGCTTACGGGGCAGGTGCGGTGGCGGCGCGGGTCGTTGCTGGCGTCGGCTGATCAGCGAGCGCGCAGCTCGCAGCGGACTCAGCACCGGCAGGACGGACGAGCGCGCTGCACGCACGACGAACGGTGCGGAATCACGGCGGCGGACCGCCCCCGGGAGCGATGTGAGAGACAAGAGAGTTCCGCAACTGCCGGCGATCGCCACCGAGGCGCAATCGAAACCGTGGCACACCCTCTCTGTGCCGGCGGCGATGGACGCGGCTCGTACGAGCCGCCGCGGGGCTCTCCGGTCGGGATGCGGCATCGCGGCTCGTGGACTTCGGACCGAACAGAGTCCAGCCTCCGAGACCGGTACCGCTCAGCCGGATTCTCAAGGAGCAACTCTCGAGCGTCGTCGTGTTCCTCCTCGTCATCGCGGGCGTTGTCTCTGTCGCTCTGGGCGACTACTTCGAGGCCGCGGCGATCGCCATTGTGCTTGTAATCAACACGGGCATCGGGTTCACCACCGAGTGGCGGGCGCGGCGCGCGATGGAGGCGCTCCGCGGGCTCGATGTGCCGCGCGCCTCGGTCGTGCGCGATGGCCACTTGCAGACCGTGAATGCCGAGACGCTCGTGCCGGGCGATCTCATCGAGATCGCTGCGGGGCACCGCGTGCCGGCAGATGGACGATTGATCGTGGCGAGCGATCTCAGGGTCATGGAGGCGGCGCTGACAGGCGAGTCGCTTCCGGTCTCGAAGGCCGCCGATCCAGTGCTGGACGACTCCACACCCCTGGCCGAGCGCACCAATATGGTGTTCAAGAGCGCGGCGGTCGTGGCTGGCGTCGGGCGAGCCGATCGTGACCGGGACGGGCGACCGGCACCGAGGTCGGACGGATCGGCACCCTGGTCGACTCGGTGGTCCAGGAGCACACGCCACTCGAGCGAAAGCTGGATGCGCTCGGCCGCCGACTGGTGTGGATCACCGTCGCGGTCGCGGCCGTTGTGTCGCTCCTCGGCGCGTTACACGGGGCGGCGCTCCTCCTCGTGATCGAGACCGGCGTTGCACTCGCCGTCGCGGCGGTTCCCGAAGCCCTGCCGGCGGTGGTGACGATTGCGCTCGCGGTCGGCATGCGGCGCATGGCCCGCCGGCAGGCGCTCGTCCGCAGGCTGCCTGCGGTCGAGACGCTGGGCTCGACCACGGTCATCTGCACCGACAAGACGCGAACACTGACCTCAGGGGACATGACGCTCGTGCGCGTGTGGACGGCGGGTCGCGAGTGGGATGTCCTCGAGTTGAACGACGGCGTCTCGGGTGATGTCAGCCGCACCCTCGAGATCGGTGCACTCGCCAGCCGCCATCAGGCACGCGACCGCGGCGCCGGCGCGCTGGTCGATCCGGTTGACGCCGCGATTCTGCAGGGAGCCGAGCGCATGTCGGGCCGTCATGCGCCAGTCGTCGCCGTTGGCGCGATCGCGGGCATGGTGCCCTTCTCGAGCGATCGGAAGTTCATGGCCGTCATCCACGATGTCGACGGAGCGCTGACCGCGTTCGCCAAGGGCGCCCCGGGCCGGATGATCGAGCGAAGCGGACGTGTCCTCACCAGCACCGGCGAGCGCGAGCTCACCCGGGAGCACCGGGATGCGCTCCTTGCGGTCAACGAGACTCTTGCTCGAAAGGGACTACGGGTCCTGGCGGTCGCGTCCGGCGAGGTTCGCGGCACGGGGGAGGACGATCTTCGCGACTTGACGCTGGTTGGATTTCTGGGCCTGGCGGATCCTCCTGCCGCGGGCGTGAAAGAAACCATCGCCACGCTGCGGGCGGCGGGGCTCAGAACGGTCATGCTCACCGGAGACCAGCGACTGACGGCTGAGACCGTCGGTCGTGAGCTGGGCCTCCTCAGGCCTGGCGACCAGTCCCTCGACGGCGGCGATCTCGATCGGTTGCGTGGGCCCCACCTGGGAGGTGAGATCGCCAGGACGTCCGTCTTCGCCCGGGTCACCCCCGAGCACAAGCTGGTGATCGTCAGCTCTCTTCAAGCGGGCGGAGAGATCGTCGCCATGCTGGGCGACGGGATCAATGATGCCGCCGCCTTGAAGAAGGCGGACGTGGGCGTGGCGATGGGCCTGCGCGGGACCGATCTGGCCAAGGAAGCATCCGCGATCGTTCTGCAGGACGACCGTTTCGAGACCATAGCCGCAGCGGTCGAAGAGGGCCGAGTCATCTTCGACAACGTTGCGAAGTTCGTGTTCTACCTTTTCAGCTGCAACGTCGCCGAAGTGCTTGTGCTGCTGGTGGCCGGGCTCGCGGCGCTGCCGCTGCCGCTGGCTCCGCTCCAGCTGCTGTGGCTGAACATGGTGACGGATACATTCCCGGCGCTGGCGCTGGCCCTGGAACCCGGGGATCCCGATGTCATGGGCCGCCCGCCGCGGGATCCCCAGCAGGCGATCCTGTCGCGAGGTTTCTTTGTGGCGGTCGTGGGTTTCGGCCTCGTCATCACGGCGTCCACGCTCGTGGCCTTCGGCTGGGGGCTGGTGAACGCGCCTGCCAGCGCCTCGACCATGGCCTTCATGACACTGGCACTGGCGCAGATCGGTCACCTTGGCAATGCCCGAAGCAGCGCTCCAGTTCTGCGCTTCGACCGCATCGTCGCCAATCCGTATGCACTGATCGGCGTTGGTTGTGCCCTGGCGCTGCAGGCCGCGGCGGTCTTGATCGAGCCGCTGGCTCATGTTCTTCGGGTGGTGCCGCTAAACCCGCGAGAGTGGCTTGTCGTCATTGCGTGCGCGTCTGCCGCGGGGATCGGTGGTCAGGCAGTCAAGTTGTTCCGAGCTGCTGGTGCGGTGCAAGTCCATGGCTGCACTGGCGAAGCCGATTACCGGCAGTCGGGTGAAAGCGCGCCACGCAGCGGAGCCGATCGAGCGCGGACGGAATAATTCCCCCCGGCACGAGAAATTCCCCGGCGCTCTTCCGGGAGGCCCATTCATCGAGCGGGCCTCTCGCGCGTGTCCACCGGCGAGCGACCACCGCCAGGCGCGGCATATGAGTTGCTCCCTGGATGTCACGGTATTCAACCGGGAGACGGCCATGACTTTGAGCTGCACGCAAGTCGGACATTTCGTCACGGAGATGCAGAACCTCTTTCTAGACGTGCCGTCGACATCGCTCACGCTGGTCGAGGCGCGGAGACGCTTCGGCGCCCCCGCGAATACGTGCAAGGGGGTGCTGAACGCGCTGGTGGATACCGGCGTGTTGAGGGTCACTCCAGGCGGAGCGTATGTGCGGCGCTTCCCGCAGCATGGCTGCCGGCCGCAAGACGCCGCCTGAAACAGTTCGGTCGCGGACGGAGTGGTTATGAACGTGCTGCTCGCGATTGATTACTCGCCCAGCGCGCAAGCCGCGGTGGAGGCTGTCCGCGATGGGTTGCCTCGCGGGACAACGGTTCGTGTCGTCCACGTCGTCGAGTGGCCGCACGATGCTCCAGTGTCGCTGACGTTCGCCCAGGGTCGAAGGGCTGCGGAGTGCGTGCTCGCGGCCCACGAGGAGATTCGCGCCCGCGCGCACGCCCTGGTCGCACTGGCAGCTGATCGACTTTCCCAGGCGGGTTTCCACGCCACGACTTGTGTCGCGGAAGGGTGCCCGCGCGACGAGATTCTTCGCATTTCGACGGCGTGGCCAGCCGACATGATCGTGATCGGCTCGCACGGTCGCAAGGGTCTCGATCGTTTGCTGCTGGGCAGCGTGTCCGAGAGTTTCGTCCGCGGCGCGACGTGCTCTGTTGAGGTCGTCGTGCCGAGCCCGACATCAGCCGTCAGACCGGCTGTTGCGATGCGCGGCTGGTGACCCTAAGGCTCGGCTTGGAGTCGGTTTCAAGCGCTTCGGCGTCCCGGCCCCACTGTGGTCAGGGTGGCTGCACTCTCGAGCAGGCGATCGTAGAGACCCTTCGTGCTCGTTGATTCTGGTTTGCCGCCGACCTCGCCGTGGCTCGACATCGTCCGCGAGTGCCGCCTGGAGAACAGGCGGTCGCGGCGCCTGAAGTGCTCGCGTTTGAGGTGCACGTACTCGCGCGCGTATCTCGCGAAGCGATCGCGCGCTGACGTATCCGCGCGGTCGAGTGCGACGACCGCCTGGTGCATCCCACGTACCGGAATGCGGGCAGCAAGATGATGGTCGACCGTGAGTCGCAAGTGCGGCTCGCCTGCGCTCGTCCGGGTGTCGTCGAGGCCCTCTTGCTCGTACGCGCGCACGAACTCGAATGCATCACCGATGACACGTGGCGCCAGCTCGTGCGTCGTCTCGAGCCGATCGGCGATTGCAGTCAGAATGCACAGGACATTCTCGACTCTCTGACGTTCAGCGCCGACGACGGAGCCGCGGTGAGACATCGCATCCGCCTTTCTTCCAGCTCATTTCCGGATATCGGCTGCTTTCGCAATGTGCGTACCGAATTCACGGCCGAGAGCAGCGCGCGGAATGGACGGATCCGCAAGATCGAGTCCGACGCACACACGGGAATAACTCACGGCCTTGCGAGTTTGTCCGCACCTTCGGAATCGCGAACGCGGGCGGGTCGCAGAGGCGGTGCGTGCGTAGTCTGCCGCGGTCGCGCCTTCATGCGCGTGGGAGAAAGCAGTTTCATCTCGCGGCCGGCGCGGACTGGTGCTTGCAACGGTCCGCGACGGAGATTCGGCGGCGCCGAACGATCGGCTAACACAAGGGATTACGGCCATGCGAAATCATTACTGCTTCCTCTTTGCCATCGTTGCTGTCTGCGGCAGTGCGGCGCCCGGGTTCGCACAACCGAACGAGTGGAGCCATGGCACGACGCTGAACGTTTTCGCCAGCGCAACCGCGGATCCATCGCGAGACGGTCCGGGGCTCGGAGGCGCGGTAGGGTGGGTGGTCACGCCCAGGTTCGCTATTGAAGGGACGGGAGCGTGGTATACGGCGGGCAACGCTGAAGACGCGTTCGCCGGAGCGCTCAAGGCCCAGGTCGCGGTCGTGCGTGGCCACCGTGTCGTGCCCTTTCTGCAGGCCGGTGTTGGATTGTACAAGGCGTCGTTCGCCACCGATGCGAGCTCGGTTCCAGTCTTCTACCGCGATCGGATGGCGGCGCGGGGCGTCGGGACGGGTGCTGTCCAGTCCTTCACCGATCCGACCGTCGTGTTCGGTGGAGGCGTCGGCATGATCCTGACCCGTCATGTGGCACTTCGACCCGATGTCGAAGTAACAGTCGTCACTCGCGCTGGTCGAAACCAGACGATCACGGCGTTTGCTCTACACCTTGCCTACCACTTCGAAGAACACCCGGTCACGCCGGAGCGACGGAGGTGAAGGGAGGCGGTGATTTCAGCAGGGCGTGCATGTCGAGGCGGCGAGGGATCGCGAGCAGACGTAAAAAGCCCCGGCGCGTTTGTCGCACCGGGGCTTTCTTCATTGCGCTGAGACGCTGTCGCGGTCTATTTCTGGCTCGGGCTGTCGTCGGCCTTCAGATCGCCTAAAGCGTATTGCATGCCTGCGAGCAGGTGCTCGAGCATCGGCTTCATCGCGTAGATTCGCTCGTCGTGTCCGAGCGCCATGTAGAATACCCGCCCCTGTCCGTCCTTCTTGATCCAGCTCAATCCGAAGTCGTGGTCGGGACGCGGGTTGCTCTCCTTCAGCTTGTCCATGAAGCTCATCTTGTCGTAATTGATGCTCGTCAACACGTGGACGTTCGTGCGTGAGAACGAGTTGATGCTGAACGTGTAGGTCTCGTCGTTGACGTCGAAATCCTGGCCGTTGAACATCCTGGTCAGCGGGCTCGACTTGTCGTCGATCTTGACGGTGATCTTCTGTGGATCGAGCCAGTGGAACTTGAACCAGCCGCCAATCATCGTGTCCCAGTCCGGCCACGAGCCGCGGCCGCTGTCCCGGCCCGCCGTGCCGACGTACTGATTGGTCTGTGTGACCAGCGGCACGATCCGTGTGGTGAAGTTCGCCTGTGTCACCTTGCCGGCTTTCTCGGTGTCCAGCTGGTCGTACATCGCGTCGCTGACCGCCGCCAGGTCCGCGCTCGTCAGTGTCTGGTCGTTCGCCTGCAGCTTCTTCTCATTGACACCCCACGACCAGCGGAGGAGGACTGACGCCAGGGTGCCGCCGGCACCGTTCGGGCCGCCGCCGCGACCGCCACCGCCACGCCCCGCACCGAAGCCCGGATCGTTGGCGCAGGGGCTGTGATAGGAATCGCCGGTCGCGTGAATCCCGCCAAGGCCCTTGCCGCCGCGCACGAAACCGACAAGGGCGGCCTGACGGGCCTCGACCTCCTCCTTGCTCGCTGGCGGTTCGGTTGTCTTCGCATCGAGGAAGCACCCGGTCGTGTTCGAGAGGAAGAGCGCATCGTACTGTTCGAGGTTCTTCGCATTGATGTCGGCAGGGTCGTATGTAACCGTGGTCGTCCACGCGCCCGTCTTCTTGCCGAGTTCCTCGATCGTTTTCGCGGCGAGAGGAATCGACCCATGCACGTAGCCGCGCGCGTTCCCGAACACGAGGATCTTGCGTGCCTTTGCCGGCTTGGCCGGCGCGGTTGCGGGCAGCGCCGCCATCATCCTGGTCACATCGTCCGGGCACGGGGTCTGTCCGACCGTTGGCAGATTGCCGCGACCGCCACAAGCGGGAGCCGCTGACGCCCCGGCCGCACCGGCGGCGCGTCCGCCGCCGCCTGGCTGCGCCGGCGCGGGTGCGGGCAGGGCCAGGGCTGTGTTCAGTGCCGGGCCAAGCTGATCGGTCGTCACGCTGCCGCTCTTCGCCGTGTCGGTTGCGTCGTACCACTTCGCGAATGCGCCCTTCATCTCGGCGCGAGTCACCGATCCGTCCTTGTCGGCGTCGAACGCCGTCCAGAGCGCGGCCACGGTGGCGTCATTGCCGCCACGTCCGCCGCCCGCCGCCGGGGCCTGGGGCGCCTGTGCCTTGCCCAGTACCGCCGCTGACAGGACCGCCGACAAGACGATGGCGATCCGCACCGAAAGATGTCGTGTCACTCCCACTATGCCTCCCCGCGACGCGCGACTGGCGCCGCCGTGCCTCGAACATGAGACCTTCAACTGAAAGAGGTCGAACGATAGCACGGGATCCGGCTCACCCTCGCCGAGGCTGTCTAGAAGGGCAGGACTGACACCGCAATGCTGATGTCCGCGCGAGTGTGGAAGGCACGCGGGAAGCGGGGGTAATGCCGGTGAATTGAATCGTTTCAGCCAGTGAACCCTGACCCGCTGGCGCGTTCCACATGGCTGGGGACGCCAAGCCCCTGCCGATCTTCGATCGACGCCTCCTGCCGGTCTTCGCCGGCCACGAACGAACGGTCGATCGTCGCGGTCAAGCGCGTTCCCCAATCCCTCAACGCCTGACGACGGGTGTCGGGGACCGCGGGAATGAGGTCGGCGATGAGTGCGCTCATGCGGCGCATGACCTGGACGCTCGTCGCGCCATACGTGCAGATTTCGTCGAAGGACAGCCGAATGAAATCGTCCCATTGTGGGAACGGCACGACGAGTCGCACCGTCCCTTCGCGGTCGCGGAACGTGCCCATCTCCAGGTCGCAACGACTCAGGCGCACCAGCAGATCCTGGATCTGGTCGAGCGCCTGCACCGCAGTCGTGGGATCGTTGATGGCGGGCGACAAGGCGCGGATGGCGATGTCCACGAGCAGTCGAATCGCGTACTTCGGGTCCTGTTCGAAGGTGCGCGTCCCGCCGGTCTCGATGCTGCGCCACAGCAAGCGGTCGTCGATGGCGTTGTCGCCGCCGTGCACCTGCAGGACTGGCATCGGCTCGACCAGCGTATCGCCGACCGCTACGAGCATCTCGATGGCGCCGCCGGAGGCCCGCGCCAACCGCACCAGCTCTTCGAGGTCGAGGCACTGAACGGAGCGCGGCGGTCCGTGGTAGACCAGCGTCTGGGTTGGTGGCAGCGCGCGCAGGTGATCCAATCCCGCGCGGCGCGGGGGCCAACGCTGGATACGTGGCCGCAATTGCCGACCGACCCTCATCGCCGGTCAGAATCAGTACCCGGCTCACCTGAAGGACGCCGATCCGCTGGATCAGGCCGATGAACATTCCGACGCTGGCCACGAGCAGGATGACCACGATCCACAGACTCAGGAACGGGACCCTTCCGGATCCGCTCCGATCGACCCCGGCGATCGCCGTAATCGCATAGAGAAAGGTGGCGGTGAACACTCCCATTGCATGCGAGGTGACCCGATCCCGCGCGATCCGTGCAACGAGACGAGGCGAGTAGGCCGTCGCGCTGAACTGCACCATCACGAAGGCCAGTGAAAAGACGATGCCGGTCAGCGCGATCATCCCCGAGGCAACCGCAGAGTAGATCGCCGTGGCGGCCGAGACGCTCACCGCGGCGCTGAGGCCTGGAAAAACTCTGGATTCCATCGGCACCAGTGCGATCCCGGCGGTGAGCGCGCCGCCGGCGTACAGCGTGGGGATTCCCCAGGGAGCCCACTCGCGCGCGCCACGCAACGCCCTCTTCAGCCTTCGTTTCACCGTAAGCGGGGTTGGCATCGTTTCGACGACCGCAGCAAAAGGGCAGCCACCAGGACTCACCGTGAGGGGCTCCGTCCGATCACGGCCCGCTGAGAGTGACTCACACCCGCCGGCGGCATCTGGCGCGCTGCTCGCCGAACGCTCCCAGGTTCCGCCCATTCTCAATAGCTGGGCGCGTCGGGGCCCGGGCCCGATCCTTGCGGCTGGGGTGCCCCATGACGGAGCTTTTCGATCGCATCCCGCTTCCGCTGCTCTTCGCCTCAACCCTGACGCTGATATATCTCTCGATTGAGGCAGGGATCCGGCTCGGCGTCGTTCACCAGCAGGTCAAAGCCGCGGTGGAGCCGTCGGTCACCACCATGGCGGGCGCCACGGCCGGACTGCTGGCGTTCATGCTGGCCGTCACGTATGGGGCTGCCGCGGCAAGACACGACACGCGAAAACACCTCGTGATCCAGGAAGCGAGCGCGATCGAGGTCGCTTATCTGCGCGCCGGGCTGCTGCCGGAACCGGGCCGCAGCCGGGCGCGGATGCTCCTGGCCGACTACGTCCAGGTCCGCGTGGTTGCGGGCCGGCGTGACGCGGGCCTCGAACAGGCGTTGAGGCGGTCCGAGGAGCTACAGCACGAGCTCTGGCTGCAGGTCGAGGCGGGCGGCCAGCAGGACTCGCATTCGATTACGCTCGGCCTGTTCGCCGAGGCGGTGAACGGCCTCATCGACATTTATCTCGAGCGCCTGGGGGTCTCGTTTCGCCAGCGCATTCCGTGGACCAGTTGGGCGGCGTTGTACGTGTTGGCCGTGCTCACGATGTTCCAATTCGGCTACCGGTCCGGCCTGGGCGCATCGCGCAGCCATGTGGCATCCGCCGCACTGGCCCTGTCCTTCAGCATGGTGCTATACCTCGTCGCCGATCTCGATCATCCTCGGCAGGGGCTCGTCACCGTCAGTCAGCAGGCCATGGTCGACCTGCAGCAACGGATACAGACGGGGCAGTGACCGCTTGGCGGGACGCTCCCGCGCTCTCTCGCAGTAACGACAGCCAAGCGTCGCTCACCATATGCCGTGACAGGACGGCGCCGCTGGCGGCGCCGTCGCGCGAATCCGTCGATCTGCCAGTGTTCTTGCTCTCGACGCCTCGTCCGTGTCGGTCGCCGGCTGGCCCTTCCCTTGCGCAGTCACGACTCACGGCGCTGAACCTCGGTACGACGGCGGCCGCCGCGACGACTCCTGAACTCAAGGGAGGGGAACATCATGAATGTTCCCGGCCTACTACGGCGTCGGTTCTGAATGGTTTCATGCGAGGGAAAGAGAGAGTTGAAGATGCGCCGTAATCGATTTGCCGTCATCGCGGCAATTGTCACGCTCACCGGCATCGCTGGTGCAGCAGCCGGATCGTTTGTCTCGACGTGGAAATCGCCGGATGCGGGCCCGCTGAACTTCGCCGGGCGCAAGGTCGCGGCGCTCGCCATCATCGATGACCAGAGCCTGCGGATGTCGGCAGAGGAGGCGCTCGCGCGCGAGATCGTGGCGCGCGGTCCCGAGGGCGTCGCGGCGTACCGACTGATCCCGGCCCAGGAGCTCGCCGACAAAGACCGGGCAAAAGCCTGGTTCGAAAAGTCTGGCGTCGCCGGAGTCGTCATGCTGCGACTCGTGGCCACGGATACGCGGAAGGTCTATTCGTCGATGATGTGGACCAGCGGTTACTACGCGAATGCCTGGGACTACTACGGCAACGCGTGGGCGACCGTCTATCCCATCGGCAAGGCGCGCGACGAGACTACCCTGACGGTCGAGACGCTGTTGTACGACGTCCCCAGCGCCCATCTGCTCTGGGCGGGCGTCAGCCGGACGACGGATCCGAAGGACGTGGCCAGCTTCATGAAGCAGCTCGCCACCGACGTCGTCAAGAGTCTGCAAAAAGAGGGACTCGCGAGGAAGGGACTGAAGTAGTCCGATCGACGCTGCCTGCTGGCGATCGAGGCGTGTGCTTTATTGCAGTTCGCGAATCCTGATATTGCGGAGTTCCAATGTACCGGGATGGTCGCCCTGGATGCCGAGATAGCCCTTCGGCGCTTTTCCGAAGTTGGGGTATTTCTCGGGGGTGAACTTGCTGGCCTTGATGGCTGCATCCCAGTCGGCGCTGCCGACGTCGTACGACGCGACCTTCTTGCCATTCAGCCAGTGCTCGACGTGGCTTCCTTTGGCGACGATACGTGTCTGGTTCCACTCGTTGGCCGGACGCGCCGCGTCCTTTGGCGCCGCGTAGAGGTCGTAGACCGATCCCGCGAGGTGATTGTCCTTCTTGTTGTCGGCCGCGTTCACGTTGTCGAGCAGCTGGTACTCGGGTGCGCTCCAGTAGATCTGGGCAAACTCGTCGGTACCACGGTAAAACACGCCGCTGTTGCTGGCGTCGCCAATCTTCCATTCGAGCTCGAGCTCGAAATCGCCGAACTGCTCCTTCGACGCGATGTCGTTCGCGTGGCCGTCCTTCCGCAGCACGCCGTTCGCGATCTCCCAGCAGTCTTTCGCGCCTGGCGCGTCGCACATCTTCGGGGCGTTCTCGGTCTTGAAGATCCGCCACGCGTCCATGCTCTTGCCGTCGAAGAGAGATGTCCACGGGCCAGCTTTCGGTGCGGTGGACTGGATCAAGACGGCAGTGAGCAGGAACGCGATTGTTCGATTCATGAGAGTAGATATACCACGACGTCAAACGGCCAATGGAAGCAGGGTCCAGGCACCTGCCGCGGCCCGCCGCATCGTTTGATTATTGGAACGTCCGGTGCCCGGCTCGCCGTTGCTATAAGCGCCGACCGTTGGTGGCTGCGCCAGGACGTCTCAGGCCGGCCGGGGAATGCGGTATGCATCCCCGCGTGGCCCCAGGTTGGGGAGAGGCGTCGGGAAGGCGAGGACTGCTGAAAATGTGCAAACGGATTCTGTTTTTGCTGCTGCCATTCGCGTTGTTGGCCCAGCCGGGTTCAGCCGAGCCGCTCCGGATCTCGAGCGGCGCGTTTCTTTTCGACATCGAAGGAGACACGTTCGCCTTCAACGGGAACGGCTTTGCTCTCGCGACCACGGAGTTCGGGATCTACACGACCAATATCTTTCCCGCCCGGTGCGGCAACGCCCCGTTCTCGTTCTGCGAGGAAGCGGAGGGCTCCCTGTCCGACTGGAGCTTCCGTACCACGGGTGAGCAGCTCCTCGGGAGAGGCAACGCCAGCGTCGACGGCGTGAATGCCACGAATGTCGACTTCGTCGGGACGATGCGAGCCGACGCCGTCCCGACGCGGGTCTCCTCCGGCGGCGCCCTGGAGTTCGACTTCGCCGCTCCGTTCTCGTTCGAGGCGAGCATTCGCGGCATTCAGGGCGGCGAGGAGCTGTTCGCGCGCCAATTCATCGGCAACGGACGGTTCAACGTGCGTTACGAACAGGTCACCTCGCATCCGGGCTTTGTCATGCGCAACGCCGACGCGGATACGCTTTTCTACACGCTCTCGACTGCTCAAGTCCCGGAACCCGGGACGCTTCTATTGCTCGGTTCAGGGCTCGCGGCTGTCGCGGTGCGACGCGGCCGGCGCCAGGCATAGGCTCTTACACGGTCCGACGTCTTCAGGTCCACGACGCTCCGGAGCGCGCGATGCTTCAACGAACGCGCAGTTCCAGGCCTTTCGGCGGCACCGGCCTCCTCGCCTGGTCCGCCGCATCCTGTTGGGTGGTGAGGAACGTCACACCTTCGACGCCGGATTTCTGCACCGCATCGACAACCTCAACCACGCGTGCATAGGGCACGCGAGCGTCAGCCTTGATGTAGAGCGTTTTGTCTTTGCGGCCGGACAGGATGCTCCTGACCCTGTCCGCCAGATCAGGCGTTCGGACCGGGTTGGCCCGGAGGTATGTACTGCCATCGGCAGTCAGCGCCACGACCACGGCGTCCGGTTCGTCCGCATTCGGCACTGCGACTGCATTGCTCGTGACGGCCAACTGAACACTGACGCCCCGTTGTAATGGGACGCTCCCTCCTGATTGCGCAGACACCACGCCAGCAAGGGCAGCCAGCGCCGGTGCTACCAGACATCTCTGCAATCTGCCGTTCATAGCCCTGCTCCTTTCGAGCAACGCGTTTAGGTCGCGTTTCCGTCGCATCTCGGGGGGCCGCCGGTCAATCGCTGCTGCTGAAGAGCGGCCATGCCCATGGGGACCAACCACGTTGGTGTCTATAATACTAGTATAATAGTACAACTTGTCAAGCGGACGTTCACTGAAACGTGCCTTGCCGGATCCGGACTCATGAGGCGGCGAGGCTACCGGCCCTGTGCCTCCTTGATCATGCCGGGCGTGACCACACCGACCCGCGTGACGCCGGCCCCGCGGGCGGCGTCGAAAATGGTGACGACCTCGCCGCAGCGAAGGGCCGCGTCACCCCGGACAAAGAGCGTACGATCGCGGCGCGATGCAAAAATATCCCGCAGCCGCGGTTCGAGCGATGCCAGGTCCACTGGCTGCGAGTTGATGCTGAGTCGACGATCGCCGGTGTACTCGACCATCACGCTCGTCGGTGGCGCCGGGGAGGAGGACGGATCCACCCACGCCGGCCAGGAACACGCCGATCGCGCCGAGCACCGCGGTCAGGTCCGTACTGAGACGCTCGGTAGCCGTGAACCTCGCGAAGCGCTCGTCCACCGTGACCGCGTCGAAGATCGGCAGATCGGGATCGATCGCGGCACCGAAGGTCCTGATCGAAGGAGGCGAACGGGCGCGGTCGTGAGGCGATCACGCCCGCACGCAGCAGGTCCGCGAGCGCTCTCGCCGAGAGCCGCAGCGCCGCCAGGCGTCCGCGGCGACGCGCCTCCGCGTACAGCGCCGCGAAGCTCTCGGCAGCCTCGGATGAGAGGTCGCCGAGGACCGTCGTGCCGCGCTGGTAGAGCCGGACCAGCCACGGGTCGCGAGCCTGAGTCATCGCGCGCCCTCGAGGAACGGACGTCCGAGTCTGACCAGGGCCGCCATGTGCTCGGTCTGGTCGGCCGCCAGCGCGCGCCCGGCCCCGGGACAACGAGGAGTCCTGCAGGCTGCGCGAGGCGGGGGGAACGGCCTACGCAAGAAAGGCTTTCGCGAGGCACAAACCAGAGTGCAAGCGGAACTGGCAAAAGCGACGACAAAGGGTCCAAATGGAGTCGAATGGTGGAGGCGCCGGGATTTGCAACCATTCAGCAGCGGTTCCAAGATCAGGCGAGAAGTCGCGCTTTTCCGGTCAAACTGCTGATGGCAGGCACTTTCGACGTCTCCATCGAGTCCTCTGGGTTCTGCCCGATTACCCCGCAATCCACCCAGTTTGTGGAGGCATTTTGGAGGCGCAGGGAATCCGTTCCCGTTGCCTGTGAGGGAGTGTTTCCTCCCGGTCCTAGATGGGTTCGCGGTCGGATAATGCGCGGCGTGCAAGCGCCGTACAAGAACAAGGTCAAACCGCCGGCGGTGTGCTGTCATGTGGAGCGGTGCATGGCGGTGACCAGACTGGTCCGAACCCTACCGATCGGGCCAAGCGCGGGAGCAAGCGCCATCTGATTTGCGACGGGCGAGGCGTGCCGCTCGCCGTGCGTCTCACCGGCGCGAATCGAAACGACTCGCAAGAAGCCCTCGCGCTGGTCGATGCGATTCCCCCGCTGCACGGCGAACGGGGGCGACCGCGACGGCGACCAGACTGTGTGCTCGCGGATCGCGGCTACGACGCCGCCGCCATTCGGCGCGGGCTGCGGGCGCGGCATATCGAGCCGTTGGTCGCTATGCGCCGCACCAAACACGGGAGCGGGCTGGGCCGGTGGCGCTGGGTCGTCGAGCCGGACCTTTGCTAGGCTAAGTCAATTCCGTCGCCTCCGCGTCCGCTATGACAAGCGGGGGGACATCCACGAGGCGTTCCTCTCACTCGGATGCGCGCTGATTTGCTGGCAATCGCTGCGCAAAACGTGGAGCGCCGCCTGAAGCCGATGCCATCCTTCGGCGCTGGTTCGCCAGATACGTCGTTCTTCTTTGGAAAATCGCGTCCATGCGGCTGCTTGGCGGCCTCCCGGTGGGGACAGGCCCTGGACATCGGTCTACACAACGGCGTTTATCGGAAGTAACCGCTTGGTTGCGGGAGCCTGGGTGCAGATTGGCCTCGTCGTGTCACTGGACGAACCGATTGCGGAGCTCGCGGCCAGGCTTCGTAAGCACGGCGTCCAGGTGAGCGACATCAGTCAAATCGGATGAAGCCAATTACGTATCCTTCGCGGATCCGGACGGGAATCCGGTCTACGTCGCGGATTCTGGTCCAAGCGCCGAACAGAAACGCGAGCCACAGGCCGCCCTGAGTTCGACAACAGCATGAACGGGGCATCCTGTTCCGCATGACTCTGTCAACGGCTTGTCGTACATTTGGAGCGAACCTCTCCCTGCAACAACGGCGGAGGTGCGCATGATCCGACTGCTTTCTGGCCTCGTTTGTCGCGGATACTCTCGGGCATATATGACAGGGAATATGTGCTGAGATTATAGATATAAGAAGACATGAGGTATGGCAGGCATGCACGAGGTGTGTGTGCTTTGATGAGAAGAATGGAGGAATGGATGATGGCGCAGTTGAATGATTCTCACGTTTAACGGCGAGCCGGCATGAAGATCCGCTGGATGCGAGTAGTTCTGGGTGCGCTGCTGCTGGAGATCATCCTTTTCGCGGTGTTGGTACCGATCAGTTTCGTCAACGCGACGCTGTTCCTCATCGCCGTGCCTATTGGAGTGTTCGCATTCGGCTACTTGGTGACGAGATGGCTGTTGACGAAGCTTTCTACGCAATTGGTGCTGCACGGGGCGCTTATCGGCATGGTAGCCACGGTGATGTACCTCGGCCTCGTGCTCGCGCAGCCGGGCGGAATTGCGGCCGCCGTCACCGTTTACGGAGCGCCGCTGTTCTACTTCTCGCAGGCGATGCGGATTGCGGGCTGCGTGGCTGGAGCCATGCACGAGCAGCGACGACGACGGCTGGCCCCGTCGCTGCGGGCGAACGTCTGATGATGGCCAAAAAGGTCGCGCTGACGGACGTGCGCAGCGCTGAACGATGTCCGCAAGTAGCGACCCGGATTTTCACCAGTTGGAACCAGATGTCGAGCTGGGTAAGGCAGCTCCAGGGGCTCCAACGAACCGCATAGCTAAACGCGGAAGGAGTTTACGAATACTTCCAGCTGATTAGGGCCCGGTCTTCGGTCCGGGCTAACCGATTGCTGAACACTGCGGGCGTCACTTTCGAACGATGCGGCCCCCGGGGCATCCCTGCCGCTGATCGATGGTCATGACGGTGAATGGCGGTCCTTGGTCGCCCAACGCCCACGCAAGTGGGCAGCGAGCGCGGCCGGGACACTCTCCTTGACAGCTTAGGAAACGGTGAGATACCCTCTCCCGCCTAACTTGTTTAGGAGTGATGATGCCGCCACGTGCTGATCTTTTGCCCGGCACGCTCGATTTACTGATCTTGAAGGCCGTGTCCCTGGGGCCGCTGCACGGGTATGCCGTCCTCCTTCGCATCGAGCAGATCACTGGAGGTGCGCTGCTGGTCGAGCAGGGGGCGCTGTATCCCGGGTTGTTTCGCCTCGAGCACCGGGGCTTGCTCGAGGGCGAGTGGGGCGTATCCGACAACAACCGCCGCGCCAAGTACTACCGGCTGACCGAAGCCGGCCGGCGGCAGTTGCGGACCGAACGCGAGAGCTGGAACCGGCTAGCGGGCGCCATGGCCGCCGCCCTCGGGACACGCGCCGGCGAGGTGTGACGCGATGTGGACTCGCCTTCGCTCGTGGCTCGGCGGTATGGTTCGGCGCGGGCGCGTTGAACGAGACTTGGCGGACGAGGTGGGGTTCCATCTGCGGGAGCGAGCCGAGCACTGGATGCGGCAGGGACTCCCGCAAGAGGAGGCGGCACGCAGGGCAAGGATCGAGTTCGGCGCGGTGGAACGTCACAAGGAGGACTGCCGTGAAGCGCTGGGCCTGAGGTTAGTCGACGAGCTCAGTGGCGACATCGTCTACGGTCTTCGAAAGATGCGCGCGGCCCCAACGTTCACGATTGTCGCCGTCTCGATCCTCGCCATCTCGATCGGCGCGAACACCGCCGTCTTTAGCGTCCTCGAGGCGGTGGTGCTGCGTATGCTTCCAGTCGAGCGTCCTCAGCAGCTGCGGGAACTAGCGTGGATCAATGCCTCGGGAGTCGCCGTTGAAGGTGGTAGTCCACGGGGGGTCGACATCGTTCGCCTACCCCGTCTATGCGCACGTGCGGGACCGATCGACGGTGTTTGGCGACGTGTTCCTGTTCGACCAGCGCGCGTTCGACGTCGGCATGTCCGGAAGCGAGCAACGAGTCCGTGGACTGCTCGTGTCGGGCAACTTCCTTCGTGGCCTGGGCGTCGGCATGATGATCGGGCGCTCGATCGTGCCGGACGACGATCGCGTTGAATCCCCTGCGGTGGTGGTTCTGACACATGGCTTCTGGCAACGCGTGTTCGGGGGTGATTCGAGCGCTCTGGGTCAGACCATCGCCGTCAATGGGACGCCCGCGGTGATCATCGGAGTGACGGCCCGGACATTCGAAGGTGTCGAGCCCGGCTCGCCGATCGATGTGATCGTCCCCATCACCACGCTTCTGCCCGCGGACGAAGCCCGAGTGGCGCTGGAAAACTCCCGATATTGGCGCTATCGCGTCATGGGCCGGGTGAAGGCCGGGGTTGATGACGAGCGGGTGCGGCTCGAGACCGAAGCGCTGGTGCACCAGGCCCTTCCGGCGGACTCCGCGCGAGACAAGCCGGCCGTGCTTCCGCGTGTTCTGGTCACGCCGGCCGGGCAGGGTGTCGGTTCACTGCGACGCAACTACGCGCGCCCGCTGTATCTGCTGATGACCATCATGTCCGTGGTCCTCCTCATTGCGTGCGCCAACATTGCGGGTTTGCTCCTCACGCGTGCAACGGCCCGCGAGCGCGAGATGGGTGTTCGGCTGGCGCTCGGGGCCGGGCGCGCGCGACTCATGCGACAGTTGCTGACCGAGAGCGCGCTGCTCGCCTGCCTGGGCGGAGGGCTGGGCATCGGCCTCGCCTTTGTCATCCGAGATGCACTGCTGCCCCTGCTGAATCAGGAGCGTGGGCCACTGAACATCACCCTCGGCCTAGGCCCAGGGCTGGTGCTCTTTTCGATAGGCGTGTGCGTCGCTGTCGCGCTGCTGTGCGGGATATTGCCGGCGCTTCGCGCGACGCGCCTCGGCGTCAGCGCCGCGCAGGCCAGGGTGGTGCCGGGTGGCGGCGCTGGCACGTCCCGCCTTTTCGGCGGCAAGGCGCTGATCGCTCTGCAGGTGGCGCTCTCGCTTGTGCTGCTGGTCGGCGCGGGCCTGTTCGTTCGAACGCTCATGAACCTGCGCTCGCAGGCGATCGGCTTTCGTCCGGACCATATTCTGTTGTTCGAGATGGACGCCTCGGCCAGCGGGTACCAGGACGCGCGGCTCTATGATTTTTACGAGACCGTGCTCGAGCGCATCACCTCGATGCCTGGTGTGCAGGAGGTGTCGCTGTCTCGCTATGGTCTGCTCAGCGGGGGCAGGACCACAGACACCATCGTGATCCCCGGTGAACCCAAGGGGCGGGATGAGGTACGGGTTCATCTGCACTTCGTGTCACCGCGCCATCTCGAGACGATGGGGATTCCGCTCCTGGCAGGCCGCAACTTCACGGTTCAGGATCGCGAGGGTGCTCCGCGCGTCGCCCTCGCCAATCAGGCCCTTGCGCGACTCCTTCCGGGCACTGGCGGACCGCTCGGGCGCCGAATCCTCTATGCACGACCGGATTCCGATGTGGAAATCGTCGGGATGACAGACGACGCAAGACTTGCAACTCTTCGGGAATCCGCCCCGCCGACGCTGTATCTTCCCTATCGCCAGTATCCGCAGCGACGGATGACGTTTGCAGTGCGGGTCGCCGGAGATCCGCTGGCAATCGCCGCCCCCATTCGCGAAGCGCTCGGGGAGATCAATCCGGCAGTGCCATTGCTCGAGATTCGGACTCAGGAGGCACAGATCGATGCGTCTGTTCGGCAGGAGCGCGTCTTCGCATACGTGGCTTCGGGATTCGCTCTGCTCGCGCTCCTCCTGGCGTGCCTCGGCATCTATGGCACGCTGGCCCACTCCGTGGCACGGCGCACGCCCGAGATCGGCCTTCGCATGGCTCTCGGCGCAGATCGACAAGAGGTCGTCCACATGGTGCTCCGCGAGTCACTCGCGCCTGTGGTGGTGGGCCTGGCGTTCGGTCTCGGCGTCGTCGTGGCGACGACGCGATTCATTCAAAGCATGCTGTTCGGCCTAACGCCGCACGATGCGCCGACGATCCTGTTAGCTGCCATCGGGCTCATCGTCAGCGCACTGCTCGCGGCCTGGCTGCCATCCCGTCGTGCGTCGGGTATCGATCCCATGGCCGCGCTTCGCTGTGAGTAAGGCAAACGACGCTGGCAAAACCCGCTTGGCTCCGTGAAGCGGTCGACCGACCTCCGCTCTTGGCCCTGCGTCTCCTAAGCTGTCAGGGGAACGAAGGGGGGAACAGGGCGTCGCGCGGGGTGTTCCCCCTCCTAGAGTCTCTCGCGCGGATCCGGATGGCCGATCCCAACTCACGCTTCACTTCGTTTCTGCTGCAGCAAGTGCCTGCCCGGGCAGTTATTTCTGAGCACCGCACCCGGGCGGCGCCGTCCGCCGCCCGACACGCGCCACGCTGGCGGCGATCACGACCGAGGACGTGCAGCAACTCAAGTCCGCGCTCAGCGCGCGGTCACCGAAGACGGTCAACAACATCTTGACGGTGCTGAATGTGCTGATGCGGACTGCGGTCGAGTGGAAGGTCATCGATCACGTGCCGTGTTCGATCAAGCTGCTGCGAACGCCGAGAACGGAAGCGGGGTTCTACGAGTTCGAGCAGTTCGAGCGACTCGTCGAAGGGGCGGCCGGCGAACCGCAGGCCCAATTGGTCATCCTGCTGGGCGGCGAGGCCGGTCTTCGATGCGGCGAGATGATTGGGCTCGAATGGAAGGACGTGGACGTGGACAAACGGCAGCTCTGCGTCGCGCGATCCGAATGGTGCGGGCACGTGAGTGTGCCAAAAGGCGGCCGGATCCGCTACGTCCCGCTGACGAGGCGGCTCGCCGGCCGCGCTGAAAAGCGCGAGGCATCTACGAGGGCCCAGAGTGCTCTGCGATGAGACGGGGAAGCCGCTAACGCGGAAAATGATCCAAGTGCTGATGCGGCGTTCCGCCAGACGGGCAAACGTGAAAGCGGGAGTTCACATCCTGCGCCACACGTTCTGTTCGCACCTGGCGATGCGCGGAGCACCGGCGAGGGCAATCCAGGAACTCGCCGGCCATCAGGATCTCGGGACGACGCAGCGGTACATGCACCTCAGCCCGGCGGCGTTAGATGCGGCCATCCGGCTGTTGGAGACGCCGGTGGAAAGCGGCACAAGTCCGTGGAGAAATAGTGGAGGCGCAGGGAACGAGGGGCTAAACCCCCCGTCGTTATTGAAGAAAATGGTGGAGGCGCCGGGATTTGCACCCGGGTCCGAAAATACATCCCCGCAGGAATCTACGATGCGTATCCGTCTCTGTCGTGTCGCACCCGGCGTGAAGAGGCGGAACAACCGCCGGGCACCAACCCCGGAAAATCTCGCCGCTGACGTCCAGGGCGGCCGTCAGCAACCAGCCTGCTTAAATGACATCCAGTACCGGCCCGCAGGCTGACCGGAGTGGACGCTCACAGGGTTTTACGCTGCGAGAGCGAGCTGCGTGTTTGCAGTTACTTGTTTTTCCATCTTTTGACGAGGGTGATGGTCCTCGGCACGCATCCTGCGAAACCGTATCTCCGTCGAATCTAGGTCGCCCCCTTGAGAACGTGTGACGTTCGACGTGGCACGTGCCACGCACAACGATACCTTCCTATTGTAGGCTCTGGGCGACACTGCCGTCAAGTTGCTGTCGCGCTTGGATTTGCGGCGTTTCTGGCCTTGACTTGCGGCCGACCGGTCCCGATAATGGCGGAGAATGGCCGAGGATAGCCTTCCCAACCTCAACAACCTGATCGACGGCCTCCGTATGCGGCTGCACGAAGAGCTCGACGGGCAGCTTCGGGGCCTCGCGGAATCACACGCCCGTGCGCTCGAGCAAGCCCGGCAGGCCGCGGACGCAGAAGCCGAGGAGCGTTGCACCGCCCGCCTCGAAGTCGTGCGCGGGGAATGGAACACACGACTCGAAGCGGCTGTCGCCAGCGCCCGGGCCGAAGCCGAACGTGCCGGTGCGGCCGAGACGATGCGCGTGCGGCTCGAAGGTGAACAGGCCGCCGCCGCAGCCGCCGCGTCCGTGCGCGGCGAAGTTGAACAGTCATCCGCAGCCGAGCGGCAGCGGATTGAGTCCGAACTCGAAGCGGAACGCCGCCGCGTCGCCGAACTTGAACCCTTGACGCAGCGCGCCGGCGAAATCGAGGCGGAACTGCGGCGCATCGCGAGCGACCGCGAAGCACACCTCCAGAGAGTCTCGCAACTCGAAGCCGAGGTGCAACGCCAGGCGCGCGATCTCGAGGCCGAGCGCCATCGTGTCGCCGGACTCGAGGCTGAGCGACAGCGGCTGGTGGACCTCGATGCCGACCGTGACCGCAGCGTCGCCGAGATTGAGCGGCTGCGCCAGCGCAGCGTGACCGAACTCGACGCCCTGCGCCAGCGTGTCGGCGAACTCGAGGCGTCCGCCGGCACGGCCGCCGACGCGAGCGCCGCATCCAGTCGAGAGCGTCAACATCCGGAGCCAGCAACCGCTGTGACGGCGAACGGACGGGAGAACCGTGCGCGTCTGATCGAGGCACTGCGTGCAGTCGATGAAGCCGGCAGCGTGTCGGACGTGCTCGACGGCCGCCGTGCGAGGTGCGGAAGGACAGGCTCGTCGCGCCGCCCTCTTCGTGGTCGAGGGCACGGATCTGCGCGAATGGCCGATCGCCGGCATGCCATCGGTGGCGTCCGGCCCGCTCAGTGTGGAGGGCAGGGAAGCAGGAGTCATCGCCGCGGCGGTCAAGCAACAGCGCCCGGCCGCAACCGGGGGCCCGGATGATCTCTCAGCCCCGGATTTTGCCGCGCTGCCCCGCGGAAGCGCTGCCCTGGCGGTGCCCCTCGTGCTCGGCGGCACGCCGGTCGCGGTCCTGTATGCGGACGAACCCGATAGTGCCGCTGGAACATCGTGGCAGGAGAACGTGCAGATTCTCGGCCGCCACGCGGCCGCATGTGCCGCGTCGTTGACGGCGCTGCGGACGGCACAGGCGATGCGGATGTTCTCCGGTGATGTCTCCCGACGAGGGCTCCGGCGACGCCGCCGATCAGCTCCAGGCCGCACGCCGTTACGCCCGGCTGCTCGTGTCGGAAATCAGGTTGTACAACGAGGGCGCCGTGCGCGTCGGCCGGGAGCGCCGGGATATCCTCGTCCGGCTCGAGGCGGAGATCGAACGGGCCCGGCGTCTTTTCGACGAGCGGGTGGCGGCGACGGTGGAAGGGCGCGACGCGCTCTTTCAGCAGGAACTTGCGCAGACACTCGCCGACGGCGATCCGGCGCTGCTCGGTGAGCCGCGGCATCAGCCATCATCGTGGACATGACGTCGCGAACCAGGCGCGGTGGCGTCCTCCTGGCGCTCTCCGCTTTGCTGCTCGGCGGAGCGTCTCTCTCGGCGCAGGATCCCGTCGAACTCGTTCCGACGGTCCACCCCGCCTTGCCGTCGAAGGCCAGTGAGTTCTGGCTCGTACCATCCGAAAACGATCGGGCGGCGCGGACCCTGGCCACTTACCAGCCCCTCGTCAACGGGGTCGCGCGCTTCCAGGCAGGCAATTACTCCGAAGCGATCTCGCTTCTCGACCGTCCAGCGCTGGCAACCACGACGCTTGCCGACTACGCGACCTATTACGTCGGCCTGTCGCAGTTGCGGCAGGGCCAGGCCGCGGAGGCGCGCCGCACCTTCGAGAAGATTCTCGACAAGAAGCCGAATGGCCACATCGCCGTCGCCGCGGCAATTGGCGCGGGCGAGGCCGCCGAAGCCGCCGGAGACGCTGCCGCGGCGGTGAAGTTCTACGAGCGCGTGGTCGACCACAAAGGCGCGATCACCGAAGAAGTGCTGGTCCGTCTCGGGCGCGCCGCACTCCTGGCCGGCGATCGGAAAAAAGCGGCGGAATCATACGTCCGCGTCTACTACGAGTTCCCGCTGACGGATGCCGCCACGGTGGCGGCGTCGCAGCTGCCTGGGCTGCAGGATCAAATCACCCGGAATGGCTACAAGCTCGACGTCGGGCGGGCGCAGATGCTGTTCGGTGCGCGGCGGTACACCGAAGCGCGCGCGGCCTTCCAGGCGCTCCAGCCGGTGGTCGAGGGAGACGACAAGGAGCTGGCCGATCTGCGCGTCGCCGAATGCGACTTCAACCTGAAGCGATATGCGGCGGCGCGTGACGGCGTCCGTCCTTACCTCGAACGCGCATCCCGCCGTGCGGAAGCGCGATTCTTCTACGCGAGCAGCCTGCGGGAGCTCGGGGACGACACGCAGTACATCGCACAGACCGAGTCGCTCGTCGCCGATTTTCCCGACAGCTCGTGGGCCGAAGAAGCCCTGAACAACCTGGGCACCTTCTACATCGTCGCCAACGAGGACGACCTGGCGACGAAGGCGTTCCGGGAGATGTACGAAAAATTCCCGACCGGACAGCGCGCCGAGCGCGCCGCCTGGAAGTACGGATGGGCGAGCTACCGCAACGGAGACTACGCCGAAACCATCCGCGTCTTCGAGGCCGCGGCGCTCGCCTTCCCGCGATCGGATTACCGTCCGCCGTTCCTGTACTGGGCCGCGCGGGCGCACGACAAGCTCGATGCCGCGCCGCAGGCCGATGCGCGCCTGCGGCTGGTTTATACCGACTACGCCAATTCCTATTACGGCCGCCTCGCCGAGCGGCAGCTTTCGGGACGTAGCGGGGCCAGCCTTGCCGACGTTCGGCTCGCGGTCCACGAAACATCAGCCCCCGTGCCAGCCCCGTCGCTGCAGCCGATTCCCACCGATGCGGTGATCCGGCTGCTTCTTGCCAACGGCCTTTACGATGATGCGCTCGGGGAACTGCGGTATGCGCAGCGCGCCTGGGGAAACTCGCCGCGCCTCGACGCGACGATCGCGTGGGTGTACCACGAGAAGGGGGAATTGCGCCGGGCGATCGGTCTCATGCGGCGTGCCTACCCGCAGCACCTGACCGCGGGCGGGCAACTCCCCCCTGAAATGCTCCAGGTGATCTATCCGCTGACGTACTGGGATGCGATCCGGCGGCACTCCGCGTCGCATGGACTCGACCCTTATCTGGTGGCGGCACTGATCGCGCAGGAGTCGACCTTCGACCCGGACATCAAGTCGGTTGCGAACGCGTGGGGGCTGATGCAGCTCGTGCCGGCGACGGGCCGCCGGCTGGCGAAGTCAGTCGGCATTCGAAACTTCACGACCGCATCGCTCACCAACCCCGAGATGAACATCCGGCTCGGGACGTTGTACTTCTCGCGGCTGGTCGAGCAGTTCGGCGGCACCTATTACGCGCTGGCGAGCTATAACGCCGGCGAAAGCCGCATCGTCCGCTGGAAAGCGGAGCGGCCGGGCCTTGACGAGGACGAGTTCATCGACGACATTCCGTTTCCCGAGACCCAGAACTACGTGAAGCGGATTCTCGGGACTGCCGAGGATTACCGGCTGCTGTATGGTTCGGGCGCCGGCACGCCGGGCCTGCGCGCCGTCTCCTCTCTGGCCCCCGGCAAGGCGTCCGCACCGAAATCCGGGTCGAAGAAAGCGCCCGCGTCGAAGAAGAAGGCGCCGGCGAAGAAGAAGAAGGCACCGGCGAAACACTCTTCGTCGAAGGCCTCTCACCCCTGACGTTGCGCTCGCCCTGGCTCCGTTCAGGGGAACGAGACGATTTCGAACAGCGTCATGTCGGCATCGCTCGCGAGCTGGCGCAGGTGCCGGCTGAACGGCTCGAGCCGCTCGCGGATCTCGCCGGCCCGCGGCCCGTACATATTCCAGTGCACACCGATATAGCGCACGCGACGGCGTTGCAGCACGGCGAAGCTGTCGTTCGACGGGAAGGAATCGAGGACGACTGCGGCGTCGCGAAAGTCCTGCGGAATGTGATCGCTGTACCCGTTCACCAGCGGCATCCAGTGACTCGCTGACAGGACCATGTACTGTGCGTGGAGCGGGAACGCGACACGCTCGCCGTAGAACGGAAACTCGGCGACTGGCGCCCGTGGCATGCGGGCGAGCAGGCCGTAGGCCGGCGGAACGGTGAGTGCCCGCTCCCACGGAAACGGCAGTGCGTTCAATTCGAGCAAGGCAACGCCGGCAAGCACCGCAGCTGCAATCGTCGGCTGCGACCGTACCATCTCCAGCATCCGCCGCACCGCAAACGCCCGCGAGGATCGCGAGCGTGAAGGCCACAATCAGGCCGAAACGGGATGGAGCGCGGAGAAATGTGAAGAGCGGGATGGCGTGGAACATCGCGGTGTAGAGGCCCGCCGGCGGTCCGAGCGACGCCCATGCCGACACCAATCCCAGCGATGCGTACAGGAGTGCCGCTTCGCGGTCCGCTACTGTCCGGTCCGGAGAGTGCCCGACGAGTGCGAATCGCGACGGCGAGACCTGCCGCGCCAAGGGTCAACGCGAGGAGGCCGGGGAAAAGCACCTCGTCAGCACGCCATCCCCACCGCCGTGCGATCGGGATGAGCCATTGATGCGCGTGTGCGGGCGACGCGAGGTAACTCGCCGGCGGCGCGGAGTAGCGGACGGCGTCGGCAAGCGAACGCCGGAAGCCTTCTTCGCGTTGCATGGTCACGTACGGCAGAAAGAACGGGAGCACGACCACGATCGAGGTGACGACCGCGATCGCGAGCGCGGCCCAGAACTGCTTGACTCCCCAGAGACGCCTCGATGCGGCCAGGAACAGAGCGCCGTAGCCGACCATCAGACCGGCAAAGATGCCGTAATACGCGCAGGCGAGTGCCTGCGCCGCGAGTGCCAGTCCGAGCACCGCGCCACGTCCCGGGGAGGGACTGTCGACGAGGCGATGGAGCGCCAGCATGGCGAGGGGAATGCCTCCGGCCATGAGCAACTGAATGTGGGCACTGTGCGAGAAGAAGTACGGACAGAATGCAAACAGGATCGCCGACACCGCTGCCGCGCCAGCTGTTCCGAGAGAGCCGTCGCACGAGCAGCCAGGTGCCGATGAGTGTCGAGCAGAACGCGAACATCAGAGCGGCGTTGTGTGCCGCATATGGGTTTCCGGTCAGCCACCACACCGGACTGGCGACTACGCCGCCGAGGATGTTCGCCTCCGAAAAGGTGAGCGCGTGCCGATGGGGATAGAAGATGTTCGCGTCGAGCAGGCCGGCGGGATGACTGATCGTTGCGTGCGCGACCCAGGAGATGTTCCAGATGCTGTAGAGCCCGTCCATGGTCGTGGTGCGGCCCAGGCGGCCGAAGCCTGACGCCAGCGGCCACGTCATCACGATGGACAGCGCCAGGGCGGCGGCGCACACCGCCGCGGCCCGCACCGTACGGCTCGCGATGGTATCCAGGCGTCGCCCCATGTAGAATGCGGGACATTCTATCGCCAATCCCCGCGCGCCCATCCGTGTCCCGCCCACTCCTGGCCTTCATCATGATGTGCACTGCCGCGGCCGCGTGGCTGTCGCAGGGCACGATCGGCACCGGCAGCGACTGACACCGGCCGCATCGCGCTTCTGCCTGTCTCGATCCCGGCGTTTGGAATCTGTGTTGCCGCCGCAGCTGGGCGTACTCGCCGCGTGGTGGGCGGGCGCATCACTCGCACCGCTGTGGATGCTCGTGCCTGGTCGTCCTTCCCTGGCTGCCGCGTTCAATGCCCGCGGCCTTTCTCATCTGGTCAGGTCCCGCGGCGCTGGTCGTGTGGCTGGCGGTCGCGCTCTCGATCGTGTCGACAGCGTGGAGCGGGCGCGCGTGGGCGACATCGCGTCTTGCGAACGTGATTGCGTCGCGGCCGCGATTGACCGTCGGGCTGCTGGCGTGTCTCGTTTACGGAGTCGGTGCGTGGCAGGATTCGCCGTCGGTGAGGGGCGGAGACGAGCCGCACTACCTGATCATCACCCAGAGTCTTCTCAAGGATGGTGATCTGAAGATCGAGAACAATCATCGGGCTGGCGACTACCACGCATACTTCGAAGGCGATCTGTCGAAGCCGGACTACCGCCGCCTTGGCCGCAACGGCGAGATATATTCCATTCACGGGCCGGGCCTGCCACTGCTGATTGCACCGGCATTTGCCATCGCCGGCTATCACGGCGTGGTGGTGTTTCTCGTCCTCGTCGCCGCCGCCGGTGGCGCGCTGGCGTGGCACCTGGCGTGGCTCGTCACCGGGCGTGCGGACGCCGCGTGGTTTGGCTGGGCCGCCGTGGCGCTGTCGACCAGCGCGATCTTTCACAGCTTCACCGTGTACCCCGACGGCGTCGGTGGAGTAATTGTGCTCACTGGGATCTGGGCGCTGCTCAGGGCCGAGGAGGAGGCGCGTTCCGGCACCGAGCGGGCATGGGCCTGGGCGGCGCACGGCGCCGCGCTTGCCCTGCTCCCGTGGATCCACACTCGCTTTGCCCTGCTTGCCGGCAGCCTCGGTGCGCTCGTTCTGCTGCGGTTGGCCACGAACCGGAATGCCGCCGGCAAGGCAGTGGCTTTTCTTTCGATCCCGGCACTGAGCGCGATCTGCTGGATCGGCTTTTTCATCAACATCTACGGCAGGCCCGATCCGTCGTTTCCGTACGGCAACGAAGAGGGTTCCGCCAGCTTCATTCCCGGCGGCCTCGCCGGACTCCTGTTCGATCAGCGCTTCGGTCTGCTCGCGTACGCGCCCGTGCTCGCCTCCGGGTTCGCCGGCCTCGGGTGGATGGTCCGGCGGCGATCACAGCGGCGGATCGGTTTCGAACTGCTGTTCGTGCTCGTACCCTACTTGGTGGTGGTGACTCACTTCGCGATGTGGTGGGGCGGCACGAGCGCACCGGCGCGGTTCTTCGTTCCCATGCTGCCGATGCTCGCCGTTCCATCCGCGGTTGCGTGGACTGCGATCCGCCATCGCGCCACCCGCGCCACAGCTCTGGCAGCACTGGCGTTCACGATGTTCGTCTCCGGGTGCCTGATCTTCGTCGATGGCGGACGACTCGCCTACAACACCCGTGAGGGTTATGCGGCCCTGGGCACAATGGCTGAACCGCGCGACGGATCTTCGGCGCGCACTCCCGACCTGGTGGCGGGGCAGCGAGAGCATCCTCTATCGCGAAGTGACCGTCTGGATGATCGCGATAGGCGTCGGCATGGCTGGCGCTTCGCGCCGCTCGAGGGTACGCGCTGGATGCGCACGCGCGGAGGGCTCGCCGCGGCAACGGGCGGCGGCTATGCGGTTGCCGCAATGGCTGCGGCGTCGGCGATGTGGACGCTTGCCGGAGTGCGAGGCAGCGCCGACACGCCGGGGCAACTCGAACTGCTGCGGCGGGTGGGTTCGGAAGACACGAATGTTCTCGTCGGCCTGCCGGCGTTCCACCGGCTCACGCCCCAGGACGTCGTCCAGACACTCAAGATTACGCCGCCGCCATCGACTACTCCGGGCGGCGCCGGCCCCAACGACCGGCCGCTCTACCAGGTTCCGGCGGTGCCGGCCGGGCGTTACCGCCTCGATGCTGCAGGGAGCGGCACCATCGGGCTGGGTCATGGTCGGTATCGGCCGTGACCAGTTCTCGATCGTCAGTGGTCCCCTCGCGAGTCCTCCCGAGTCGATCGACGTCGACTTCCCGATCGATGTCCGCGCGATCGTTGTTCGAGGCGACGAACAGGCGCGCCGATCGATTACCGGGCTGACGATGGAGCCGGTCTCGATCGTCATGCCTCGAGATCGCATCGCACCCGGCACTGCCGCACACGCGGTGCGCTACGGCTCGGCGACCGCGTACTTCATGGACGATCGCAGCTTCCCCGAACCGGAGGCCTTTTGGGTCGGGGGCCGGCGGACGCTCCTCGATCGTCATCGACCCGGACGTGCGTGGGGCGTCGATCCCGCTTCTGCTGCGAAACGGTCCTGAGACGAACCAGGTGACCCTCCGCACCGGAGCGTGGGCAGCCGAGGTCGCTCTCGCGCCGTCAGAAGAGCGGCAGGTCGTCGTGCCCGCGTGACCGGGCGCACGCCGCCACGCTGCTGACAATCAGCGTCGGCCCGGGGCTTCAGACCCTCCGATGCGGATCGCACCAGTCGCGACACGCGCTTTCTTGGGGTCTGGGTCAAGCTCGCGGCACCGGCGCCGTAACCGCGGTACTTTTGTCTCGGTGCCCCAGGCCCCTCGCCATACTCTCCCGCTGTGCCGCCACAAATAACCTTCGGAGAGTGTTGTTCCGCTCCACTCCCGCGCGTTATCATCCGCTGACGCTTGGCGGGCGTCGAACGCGGCGCAGCGAGCGTCGCGGAATGCCACAAATGCAGACAATCGGGCGCTACAAGCTGCTGGATACGCTCGGCCAGGGAGGCATGGGCGTTGTCTACCGCGCGTTCGATACGCTGCTCGAGCGCACGGTCGCTCTCAAAGTGATCGGCACGCAGATCGACAGCAACCCCGAAACCCACACCCGATTTCTCCGTGAGGCGCGCGCCGCCGGACAGCTCTCGCACCGGAACATCGTCACCATCTACGACCTCGGCGAGCACGACGGCCACCCGTTCCTGGCGATGGAGTACCTGGAGGGCGAGGATCTCCAGCAGCGCCTGAGCGGCCACGTCAAGATGAGCATTGCGCGCAAGGTCGATCTCGCGATCGATATCTGCGAGGGGCTGGAGTACGCCCACGCTCACGGCGTCGTCCACCGCGACGTCAAGCCCGCGAACGTCTTCATCACGACATCAGGGCAGGTCAAGATCCTCGACTTCGGACTGGCGCGGCTGATTACGTCGCAGCTCACCAACAGCAACATGTTGATGGGCACGCTGAATTACATGGCGCCAGAGCAGGTCCGCGGCGAGCGTGCGGATCACCGGGCCGATATTTTCTCCGTTGGCGTCCTCTACTACGAGCTGCTCTGCAACAAGAAGGCGTTCGAAGGGGACTCGTTCGCGTCGACCATGTACAAGATTCTGCAGGAGGTGCCGGAGCCTATCTGCCAGGTCGATGCGACCGTGCCCCGCGCGCTTGCGGCGATCGTCGAACACGCCCTGGCAAAACCGCTCGACGAGCGGTATCAGTCGATGACCGCGCTCCGGGAGGATTTGCTGCTCTATCGCGACCAGATTCGCAAGAGCGACAGCGGCGCGCGCTTTCATCTCGCCGACCCGGCCGGACTCGACGCCAGACGCGATCACGATGCTCTCACCCGCGTCGGCACGCGGCCTGTCGGACGTGCGCGCATTCGGATCCGGCGCCGGGGCGGTTCGTGCCCCGTCAGGTGGCGCACCGTCAGGCGGCACGCCATCGGTCGGGGCTCCGTCGGTCGGCGCCGCAGCCGGCCGCCACTGCACCGTCGGGGTCGGGCGTGACGCGCGTCACCTTCGCGACGCGGTGGCCATGGATCGTCGTCGCCGGCGTTGTCCTGGCGTCTGGTGCGATTGCGGTACCGTGGTTCCTGACGCGCCATCAGCCGCCGGAGGCGGCACCGCAGAAGATTGAGCAGCCGGCGCCGCCGATCGATATGTCAGCGGCCGTCGCGACCGCCCAGCGGTCGCTCGACTCGCATGACTACGCCGCGGCCGAGCGGCAGGCGCAGGCCATACTGCAGCAGGCGCCGGGTGATCGCGAGGCGAGGCGAATCCTGGACCGGGCCCGCAGCGAGGCCACTGCCGTCGAGAACGGCCTGCGCGAGGCGCGCGCGTCGCTCGCTTCGGGCGATTTCCAGGCGGCGTCTCGTGCCGCCGGTGACGTCCTGACCGTCGACGGCGGCAACCGCGAGGCGAAGCAGATCATGGAGCAGGGCGCCATGCGGGCTGGCGCGCGCAGTGCCGCCGATGCGAGGACCCGGATGACCGGCGCACGCGAACAGGCGCGCGCCGCCAACGCGCCGACACTGGCAGCGTCCGCCTACCGGACCGCCGTCCGCGCGGAGCAGAGCGCACAGCGCCTCCTCCAGGCCGGGCGCAACGCGGAGGCGACCGCGCGATTCTACGAGGCCAGCGGCCTGTATCAGAGTGCCGCATCGCTGGCGCAGGTGCAGGCCGACGAAAAGCCCGAGCCGAGCGCCGCTCCCGCAGCGCCGCCGCCTCCCGTCGCCGGCACGTCCTCGGCCGCCAAGCCGGTTGAACCGTCCGCGACACCGTCCGCGGCGACGCCGGCCCCTGCTGTAAATACGCGCCCGGCGCTCCCGGAACCACAGCCGACGTTGCCGGTAGTCCCGCCGCCGCCGCCGCCGGCGCCGCCGCCTGTCGCGCCCGCCGAGGACTCGTCGTCGCGCGGACCGGCGGCCGAAGAAGCAATCGGCCAGTTGCTCGCGCATTACAAGGCCGCGCTCGAGGGCCGGGATCTCGAAGCGCTCAAGCGGATGTGGCCTGGTCTCAGCGAGCCGTCGGCCAATGCCATCCGCAACGACTTTCAGAACGCCACCCGTATTACCGTCGACATCTCCGAGCCGCGCATCGTCGCGTCGGGCGCGACCGGCACCGTGACGTTCCGCCGCCGCTACGAACTCCAGACGCGTGATGGGCAGCGTCTCCGGACCGAAACCCTGACGTCCATGGCGGTCCGCCGGACGTCAGGAGGCTGGGTCATCGACTCCGTTCGATTCAGTCCGTCGCGCTGAGCTCATGGCGCAAGAAAGGATACTGACAATGTCTGCGCGGGTATTGATCCTCGCTCTTCTGGGCGCACTTCTCCCGGGGCCGCTCGCGGCCCAGACGCGACCCGCCACCCTGTCGACGCTCTTCGAGGACGTCTTCGGTCCGAACGGCCTCGTCGTGAGCAGCGACGACGTGCAGCTCGATGGCACCAATCACGCCGCGCACTTCAACAGCTCGTTCCAGTCCGACTTCCGCCTGATGAACATCGCGCTCGCGACGCAGCTGACCACGGTTCCCGTGCCGTCGCCCGCGTCGGGCTTCATTTACAAGTTCGACTCGGCAACCGGGACGTTCGTGAGGGCAACCAGGAGTTTCGGACCCATCCTCTCCGATCGCGCCGAAACCATCGGGCGGGATCGGATCGCTTTCTCGTTCAACGACCAGGTGTTCTCGTTCGACAAGCTGGACGGCGTGCCGCTGAGCAGCATTCCGGCCGTGTTCAGACACGATGCGTACCAGAGCACCGCTGGCCGATCGGACGTGATTTCAACCATCAACACGGTCGATGCGTCGGTCGCCCAGTTCACGGGGGCGTTGACGTACGGCGTGCTGGAGCGCTTCGACGTCTCACTCGCGGTTCCGATCGTGCGCACGCGGCTGTCGCTGCTGTCGAACGCGACCGTGCAGCGCGTCGGTACCGGCCCGCAGTTGCAGGTCCACTACTTCCGCAACGATGCCGCACCTGGCGGGCATGGCACCTCCAACCAGTTCTTCGCCGACGGAAGTGCGTCTGGGCTCGGGGATCTGGTCGTCCGAGGGAAGGGGACGCTGATGCGTGAAGGTACCCGCGCCTTCGCGGTCGGGCTCGACCTTCGGATTCCAACCGGCAACGAGGAAAATCTCCTGGGCGCCGGCGGAACCGGGGTACGTCCGTTCGTCGCGTTTTCGGGGACGTTCGGACGGATCGCCCCGCACGCGAACCTCGCCTATCAGTGGAACGGCAGCAGCATTCTGGGCGGTGACATCCGCACCGGGCAAAAAGGGGACCTGCCCGATCAGTTCGCCTACGCGGTCGGCAGCGACATCAGCGTCAACGCGCGGCTGAGCATCGTGTTCGACATCGTTGGCCAGCGCGTCATCAACTCGCCACGCCTGACGACATTCGCCTTCGATGCGACCGGTCCTTTCGGCTCAGCGGCGCTCGAGGATCTGCGGTTCCAGAACGCGTCGTACTGGGGGAGCAGCGGCTCGGTCGGGACGAAGCTCAATGTCGCTCCGCGGGTGCTCATCAACTTCAACCTGCGGTTCGCGCTCACCGAAGGGGGCCTGACCGACCGCGTGTCTCCGCTCATCGGCGCCGAGTTCGCGTTCTAGCAAACGTCGCTTCGCACACGGGGTCTAGAACCTGACCAGGCCACCCAGGTAGAGGCCCTTCAGCTGCAGGTCGCCCTCGTCGTCTTTCACCTTGTACTCCACGTCGAACGATCGATAGCCGGCCTGCACCCCGAAGTTGTTGGTGAAGTTCACCGTCCCGTAGAAGTTGAAGTCGAAGTACTTCGCGTGGTAGTTGTCGTTGATGCTCTCCGGCCACTTGATGCCGCTGAACTCACCGGTGAGCGAAATATTCGGCACGACGTAGATGCGGCCGACGACCCCGGCAGCGGGAATCGGCGCGCGCGCCCTGGCGAACTCGGTCGCGACAATGTTGCTGAGCGTTGCCTGCACGTCCGTGTACTTGGCTTCGAGAATGAACCCGACGTAGCCGCGATCCCGGCTGACGAAGTCGTATTCGTAGCCAAACCTGTACGCCTTCCACTGCAGGTTGGTCGCAACCGGGAACGTCACCGGGAACAGGATTCCATTGAACACGATATTGGTCGACAGCGTGCCGACCGCGTCGTAGGTGATCGGTGTGTATTCGAACCGGAATTTGTGCTTCTTCGCCGGCCGGAGCACGATGCGCAACTGCTTGAACCAGGTTTTCTCGATCCCGAGATCGCTCACGAAATCGATTTTCGAACCGACGATGCCGAGCGATTCGCTGCTGATGACGATCTGGGGGTTGGGATCCCAGAGGAATCCGCCGATCTCGACGTGATAGTTCTCGCCGGTGGCGACATCGGAGGGTCCCTTGACCGAGTACTGGGCGCCTGCCGTCGAGGCAGTCAACCCGAGGACAGCAGACAACAACAATATCGCTGCGGCACGTGTGCGCATGAGTCTTCTCGCCCCGGATGGTTAAAGGGAAAACACGCCCCCGTTTTGGGGGAGTCAGGCAGCCTGCTGGGATAGGCTCCCAGAGAATAGCACACGGTCATCTGGCGCGGGAGGTGCGACGCACGGTCCCAAATGTCGCTGCTATACTCGCAAGTAGATGGGGCCCGCGGTTCGACGCCTTCTCCCTTACGTTCTCCGCTACCGGCGCCGGCTCCTGCTCGGGCTGGTGTGCGTCGTCCTCTCGTCCACCTTCCAGTTGCTTGCGCCGTGGGTGCTGAAGTACGCGATCGACGACCTCGGCCGCGCCGTCACCCGGCAAAAGCTGATCACGTATGCGGCAGCGATCCTGGGCGTCGCCTGCATCCGCGCGCTCTTCCTGTTCCTCATGCGCCGGATCATCATCGGCGTGTCGCGCGAGATCGAGTACGACCTCAGGAATGATTTCTTCGCCAGGCTGCAGCAGATGTCGCTGGCGTACTACCAGGGCCGGCGAACCGGCGACCTGATGTCGCGCGCGACCAACGACCTCAACGCGGTGCGCACGATGATCGGACCGGCGGTGATGTATTCCGCGAGCACCGTGCTGGTCTTCGCCGTCGCCATCGTGCTGATGTGGTCGATCGACGGGCGGCTGACGCTGATCGCGCTTCTGCCGCTGCCACTGGTGTCGATCAGCGTCAAGTATTTCGGCAGCGCGATTCATCGCAGATTCGAGGCGATCCAGGCGCAGCTCTCAGACCTGAGTGCGGTCGTGCAGGAGACGCTCTCCGGCGTCCGCGTCGTCCGCGCTTACAACCAGGAGCCGTACGAGATCGAGCGCTTCCGCGGCGCCAATGCCGAGTACGTGCGCCGCAACCGGGTGCTGATCCGGCTGCAGGGGATGTTCTATCCGAGCCTGACTCTCTTCCTCGGCCTTGGTTCATTGCTCGTCCTGTGGGTCGGCAGCCGCGAAGTGATTCGCGGGCGGATCAGCATCGGCGAGTTCGTGGCGTTCAATTCGTACCTGGTCATGCTCAGCTGGCCGATGATTGCGTTCGGCTGGGTGACGAACATGCTCCAGCGCGGCATGGCGTCGTGGAAGCGCATGCTCGATGTCCTCGATGCGGCGCCCGCCATCAGCGACGCCCACGTGACCGACGCTGGCCGCTCGGCCCCGCTCACCGGAGGAATCGAAATCCGGGACCTGGTGTTCACGTATCCAGGAGCGGACCATCCGGTCCTCAACCACGTGTCGCTTCGAATCGAGGCCGGGCAGACCGTCGCGCTCGTCGGCGCCACGGGATCGGGGAAGTCGACACTCATCAGCCTGCTGCCGCGGTTGCACGAGCCGCCTCCCGGAACGGTGTTCCTTGACGGTGTCGACGTTCGCGAAATCCCTCTCGCGGCGCTTCGTGGCGCGATCGGCTTCGTCCCGCAGGAGCCATTCCTGTTCTCGGACACGATCGCGGAGAACATCGCCTTTGGCGTGCCGCTGGCGCAGGGGGCATCGACCGGGTCCAACGCGGGTGGCAGCCGGGACTTCCGCCTGAAGGCGGAAGCTACGGCGGTCCGTGCCAGCAATAGCATGCCGCGGGAAGCTACGGCGCCCCGTCCCGGCAACGGCATGCCGAGGGAAGCCATCACGTCGGGATTCGGGAGTAGCGTCTCGGGATCAGGGACAACGCCCGACGGTATTGGCGGCAACGCGGAGCTCGAGCTCCGGATGCGTGAAGCGGCTGCGATCGCACGACTCGACAAGGATGTCGACGCGTTCCCGAACGGCTATGAGACCGCAGTGGGCGAGCGGGGCATCACGCTGTCCGGCGGCCAGAAGCAGCGCACCGCGCTCGCGCGCGCACTGATGGTCGATCCCCGCGTGCTGATCCTGGACGATGCGCTGTCGGCAGTCGATACCTACACGGAAGAGGAAATCCTGTCGCGGCTGCGCGGCGTCATGCGCCAGCGCACCTCGATCATCGTCGCGCATCGCGTGTCCACGGTTCGGGACGCCGACCAGATTTTCGTCCTCGACCGCGGCCGGATCGCCGAACGAGGCCGGCACGACGAGCTCGTCGCGCACGGCGGGCCCTATGCGACGTTGTACAAGCGCCAGCTGCTCGAAGAGGAGTTGGCGGCGAGCTGAGACACAGTCGCCGGTAACCAGTTCCCAGTCACCAGTGCGTTGGATCAGATATCTCGCAACTGGCGACTGGCTACTGGCTACTGGAAACTATTACTGCTACTGAGACTGAGTTGTCCTTCCACGAAGAAGAAGTCCTCGGCAAGGCGTACGACGCAAACCTGATGCGCCGGCTCCTGTGGTATCTGCGGCCATACAAGCCGCAGGTGGCGCTGGCGCTGGTCGCGATCATCAGCGCCTCGGTGCTGCAGCTGGCCCAGCCTTACCTGATGAAGCTGGCGATCGACCGGTACATCGCGAGCGGCGACCTGTCCGGGATCAATCGGATTGCGGTCGCGTTCCTCGCGATCCTCGTCGCGTCATTCATTCTCGAGTACGCCCAGATGTGGACGCTGCAGATGACCGGGCAGCGGATCATGTTCGATCTCCGCATGCAGATTTACGGGCACCTGCAGCGCATCGACCTCCAGTTCTACGACCGCAATCCGGTCGGGCGGCTGATGACCCGGGTGACCACCGACGTGGACGTGATCAACGACATGTTCACGTCGGGCGTGGTCTCGATTTTCGGCGACATCTTCACGCTGCTCGGCATCATGATCGTGCTCGTCACGATGGACTGGCGGCTGGCGATCGTCGCCTTCGCCGTGCTGCCGCTCATTGCGGCCGTGACGCAATGGTTCCGCCGGAACGTGCGCGAGTCGTACCGGACGGTACGGACCTGGGTCGCCCGCATCAACGCCTTTCTCCAGGAACACATCACCGGGATGTCGACGGTGCAGCTGTTCCGTCGCGAAGCCCGCAGCTTCGGCCGGTTCGAGGACGTCAACCGGAAGCACCGCGACGCGAACATCGACTCGATCCTGTTCTACGCCGTGTTCTACCCGGCGATCGAGATCATCGGCGCGCTCGCGTCCGCGCTCATCATCTGGTTCGGCGGCCGCTGGACCCTCCAGGGCACGCTGACGCTCGGCTCACTCGTTGCCTTCCTGCTCTATTCGGGCAGGTTCTTCCGGCCGATCAGCGACATGTCGGAGAAGTTCAACGTGCTCCAGGCGGCGATGGCCTCATCGGAGCGCATCTTCAAGCTGCTCGATACGCCCGTGCAGATCGAGACGCGGAATGTCACCGGGATGTCGGACGAACGTCGGTTGGAGCAGTCGGCCCGGGCGACCACGACGCCAGGTGCTTCCGTGCGGGCCGCGGGTCACATCGTGTTCGATCACGTGTGGTTCGCATACAACACCTCGCCGGGCCAGGAGCCCGACTACGTGCTTCGGGACGTGTCGTTCGAAGTGCGTCCCGGCGAGCGCGTCGGCGTGGTTGGGGCGACTGGTGCCGGCAAGTCGACGATCATCAACCTGCTCCTGCGGTTCTACGACGTCACCCGCGGCCGCATACTGGTCGACGGTGTCGATGTGCGGGAACTCGACCTGGCGCATCTGCGCGGCCTGTTCAGCCTGGTCCTGCAGGACGTGCACCTGTTTTCGGGCACGATTGCGGCCAATATCAGGCTGGGGAATGCCGCCATTTCAGACGAAGCGGTGCGCGCGGCTGCCCGCGCGGTGCACGCGGACGTCTTCATCGACAAACTGCCCGACGCCTACGACGGTGCCGTGGCCGAGCGCGGCGCCACGCTCTCGGTCGGGCAGAAGCAGCTCCTGTCGTTTGCCCGCGCGCTGGCCTTCGACCCGGCCATCCTGGTGCTCGATGAGGCGACCTCCAGCGTCGACACCGAAACCGAGATCCTCATTCGGGACGCGCTCTCCGTGCTGATGGCGGGCCGCACCACGATTGCCATCGCACACCGGCTATCGACGATTCAGGACATGGACAAGATTCTCGTCCTGCACAAGGGCCATCTGCGGGAGTCGGGCCGCCACCAGGACCTGCTGGCGGAACGGGGCATCTACTACAAGCTGTATCAGCTCCAGTATCGGGATCAGGAGCGTCGACTGGCGGATCGCGAGGGAACTGAACTGGGGGAGCCGGTCATCACCGAGTGAAGGCTGGGGAGCCGGTCGGATTCCGGAATGAGGTGGCGGGCGGTTCAGTCGCCGCCGGACGCTTTGATCAACGGCGACGCGGGTGCATTCTGCGCTGCCTCACGCTCGCGGAAGAGCCGGTCGACCAGCGTGGGCGTGCTGGCTTTCGGATTCCAGCCAAGCCTCAACACGGTAATCCCCGCCAGACGCCGGCCAAGCGCCAGCGCCTCATTGCAGCTCCAGACGTAGATGTCGATGTGGCGCCCCTGCACGGCTGGACCGGTGTCCATGATCGTGTAGATCCCGTTATAGCGGTCGTCCAGGCGTTCGACCTGGATCACCGACCCCACGGGCAGGAGGTCGGGGTCGGCCGCCGCGATGCCTGTCCGGACGTTCACCCCCGAGGCGGTCGTGGTCCCCTTGCAGTACGCCGTCGCCGTGAAACGCAGTTTGGCGCCGGGCGCCGGGGCCGCCGACACCTCCCGGAGCTCCGCCTGTCGTGCGGCGTAGCGCGAGTCCAGGATCGTCACCTCGTACAGGAAGGCAAACGCCACGGCGGCGGTTGCCGTCGCGATGATCTTCCGGGCGGTGGAGCGTGACAGCAGCAACATGCCTTCGTCGACCAGGTCCACTGTACACGCCGGCAGCAGCCGAGGTCAAAGCCGAAAGGCGTCCTATTTCGGACCACACCAGTCTTGTAAGTGCTTACAAATCAGTCGGTTCCGAATGATGGGCGGCGGCCACCCGCCGCCGGTGGGTGACGATCATGGCGAGTGAGCCACGATAAGCGACCACGGCCAGGGCGGCGGCGCCAATCATGGAGCCGAGGGCGTAGGCCCAGAGCAGTGGAGCGAGCGTCCGTGCCAGGTGCCTGAACTCCCCCCACGAGTCGTTCGACAGCGAATCGCGCAGATTGGCCAGAACTCTGGGCGGGAGATCGAAGCGGAGGATGGTCGCCCCGAGCATGGTCGCGAGCGTGTAATACGCGGGCAAGATCCACGGCAGGTTCGAGTACACCCCAAGCAGGACGGCCACCCGGTTCAGGTTGAACGTGAAGGCGATGATCAGCCCGAGAAGCGTATGCAGGCCGAGGAACGGCGAGAAGCCGAGGAACACGCCGATGGCATACGCGGCAGCGGTTCGCTGCGGCGTATCGTGCGTGTGCAGAAGCTGGTTGAGCCAGGCACGAAGACGCGTGGATCCGAGCATCAGCGCTAGAAGTGAGTGAACCCGCCGGGGAGCGGTTCCGAGACCTCGCCCCGTGCCATCGCGACCGTTCGGTCGGCTGTCAATTCGCCAATGCAAGTCACGCGCACACCGCGGGCCTCGCGGACCACGGCACGGAGCCGGCCGCGAGCGCGGCGGGGGACCGCGAAGAGGAGCTCGTAGTCGTCGCCTCCCGCCACGGCCGCGGCAATCGGATCCCGACCAGCGGCGGAGAACCAGGCGCCCGCCCCCGGATGCACGGGCACGGCCGCGGCGTCGAGCCGGGCACCGGTTGCGCCAGCGCAGGCCATCTGGGTCACCGCGTCGGCAAGCCCGTCGCTCAGGTCCATGCAGGCGCTGGCGGCGCGATTCCGGCCGAGCAGGGCGCCGATTCGAACTCGCGGTTCAGGCCGGCAGTACCGTGCGACACACTCGGCCATCCCGGCGTCCGACGGCCGCTCCACCCACCCCCGGGCACCACCTGTCGTCGGCGGGTCCTCGCCTGCGAGCGTCGCGCTGCGGAGCCACTCCAGGCCGGCTGCGGCAGCGCCAATCTGCCCGGTCACGTACAGGGCGTCGCCAGGTCGTCCGCCGCCCCGGGTCAGGACTTTCCGCGGCTTCACGCTCCCAATCGCGGTCACGTCGACGACCAGCGGACCGGGCGATCGCGTGATGTTTCCGCCGGCCAGGGCGGCCCCGCACTCAGCTGCCATCTGCAGGAGTCCATCCAGTAGTCCGTCGAGATCGGCGAGGGGAAGATTCTCGGGGAGCATCAGCGACAACAGCGCGAACCTGAGGGTGCCGCCCATCGAAGCGACATCGCTCGCGTTGACGGCAAGCGCTTTGTACCCGATGTCAGCGGCGGAGGAGAAGCGACGGTCGAAGTGCACACCCTCGACCAGTGCGTCGGTCGTCAGGACCTGGAGCGATCCGCGATCTGGCGCCGCGACGGCGGCGTCGTCGCCGATGCCGACGACAAGTGCCGCCGGACCCGGAGGGACCCGGCTGCGAATCCGTTCAATCAGCGCGCGCTCGCCAACGTCGCAGACGCGCTGTTGCGGCAGGTTACCGGGCGAACTCAACGGCCCGGGTCTCCCTGATCACGGTGACCTTGATCTGCCCTGGATATTCGAGTTCGTTTTCGATTCGCCGGGCGATGTCCTTCGACAGCCACACCGTCTCTTCGTCGGAAATGCGCTCGCTCTCGACCAGAATTCGAATCTCGCGCCCGGCCTGGAGCGCGAATGCCTTCGACACGCCCTGGAACGAATCGGCGATACCCTCCAGTTTTTCCAGACGCTTGACGTATGACTCGAGGATATCGCGGCGCGCGCCTGGACGCGCCGCGGAGATCGCGTCAGCGGACTGGACGATCATTGCTTCGAGCGACGGCCAGTCGATGTCCATATGGTGCGCGGCCACGGCCATCAGGACGGGTTCGCTCTCGCCGTGCTTCCGCAGGAATTCGAGGCCGAGCTCGAGGTGGGTCCCCTGCAGGTCGCGATCCATCGCCTTGCCGATATCGTGGAGGAATGCCGCACGCGCAGCGACGTGCCCGTTGAGGCCCAGTTCCTTCGCCATGATGCCGGCGAGGAACGCAACTTCGCGCGAGTGGTTCAGGACGTTCTGCCCGTAGCTGGTCCGGAACTTCAACCGTCCCATCAGCCGGAGCACCTCGGGGTGGAGATCGAAGAGGCCAAGCTCGAACGCCGCCGCTTCGCCCTCTTTCCGCACGGTTTCCTGCATGTCCTCGCGGACCTTTTCGACCACCTCTTCGATCCGCGCCGGGTGAATGCGTCCGTCGGCGATGAGGCGCTCGATCGCCTGGCGGGCGACCTCGCGGCGAAACGGGTCGAAGCTCGAGAGGATGATGGCGCCCGGGGTGTCGTCGACGATCAACTCGACGCCGGTCGCGGTTTCGAGCGCGCGAATGTTCCGTCCCTCGCGGCCGATGATCCGGCCCTTGAGGTCGTCACTCGGCAGGTCGACGACCGACACGGTAGTCTCGATGGCGGTGTCGGCGGCGCTGCGCTGGATGGCGTCGGTGATGATCTGCCGCGCTCTGCCGGCCGCCGTCTCGCGCGCCTCGGTCTCGAGCCGCTTGACCAGATTGGCCGCATCGCGCCGCGCATCTCCTTCGATCTGCTTGAGCAGCAGCTCGCGCGCCTCGTCCGCACTCAGCCCGGCGACGCGCTGCAGTTCGCGCTGCCTGTCGGCCGCAAGCTGCTCGACGCGCGCCCTGGCGGCTGCCGCCCGCTGCTCATGCACCGCGAGCGATTCCTCACGGCCGCGGAGCTCCTGGTCGAGACGGTCTGTCGTGGCGATTCGCTCGGCAAGCGCCCGGGTCTTCTCCGCCAGCTGTCCCTCGAGGCCAATCATCTCCTGACGGCGGTCGCGGGCCTGGCGTTCGGCCTCTGCCGCGAGCTCGTGCGCCTTTTCGCGCGCTTCGAGCACGGCCTCTTTTCGAAGATTGTCGGCATCGCGCGCAGCTTGCCGAAGGACCCGCTCCGCTTCCTGCTGCGCTTGCTCGACCGCTTGGACCGCGGCGCGACGGCGCTGGGCTGCGGCCCAGACGATCACACCGGCCGCCAGCGTACCGGTGAGGATGGCGCCGAGAGCCGTGAGCAGAGCCGAAGGGGTGCCCATAAAGTCAGCTCGCTCGCCGTGCAGGGGAGAGGTAAAGGAAAAGGCCCCGCTTTGCCGTGTGGGGAGGTCGGATGAACCTGCTAGAGCAGGTGGAACCGCTGCACAAGCCGCGTTTCAGGCTTCCTCTTGCAGAGGCATGCACACCACGCGACGTCGCGATTCACTTGGGTTAAAACATCGGCTCAAACGAGCCTCCGAACCATCACGAGCAAAGCAGGAAGTGGAACTCTTCATCGATCTTACTTCAGTCGCGGGTGCCAGTCGAGGATTCCCGTCCGCCCCTAGCGGGCGACCGCCTGCGGCTCGGCGAGCCCGAGAGCCAGGTCCAGCATGCGTTCCAGCTCCTCCGCCCGGTGAGCCACGTCGTCCTGGTGGCGATGCCTTTCGTCCCGGGCCCGGAAGCACTCGTCCGCAATGTTGAGCGCGGCAAGAACGGCAAGCTTGAGCGTGTCGCCGGCGGGAGATTCGCGGGAGGCGAGGCGCATCTTCTCGTCCACGAAGGCGGCAAGCTCCGCCACATACGCAGGGTCGAGCCCGCTGCGGATGGGGTACATCTGCCCGTGGATGTCGACGTTCACGACGCGGGACGACTGCTCCATAGTTGTACCGGCCTCAGGACGTCTGCTGGGTTCCCGACGGCTTAGAGCTTCAGGCTCTCGATCTGGGCAAGCATGTCGCTGACACGCGAGCGGATGAGGTCTCGCTCCTCGCGAAGCGTCACGACTTCCGAGCCGGTGCCTTCGGCTTCAGCGAGCCGGCCACGCATCGCGTCGAGCTCGCGGCCAAGTCGCGTGTTCTCGTCGGACGCGCGGGCGTGATCCTCGCGCAGCCGGTCGATCATCGCGACGAGCATCTTCACTTTTTCTTCCAGCCGATCGATCGGCTCGAGGTCGACGTCACGTACCGCTACTTTCGCCACAACGAACGCTCCTTCGATATCGATCTTCCGCCTGAAGGCGGAAGCTACAATGTCACGGCCGTAGCCGCCAACGTGATTCCTTCCGCCTGAAGGCGGAAGCTACAAAAAACCTTCCGCCTGAAGGCGGAACCCACAAACGAACCTTCCGCCTGAAGGCGGAAGCTACGAGAAGCAACAACGTCACCGGAAGCTGCAAGAGGGACGCGGCAAACCGCCGGCTATCGTTGCTCAGCGCCGTGCTCCGCGCGGAGGGCCTGGACGATGCGGTCCGTGGCCTGCTGCGCGTCATCGTCCGTCAGCGTGCGCTCGGGATTCCTGAACGTGAGTCGATATGAGAGACTCACACGTCCTGCCGGCACGCCCTTGCCCTGATACCGATCGAACTCCACGATCGAAATGAGCGTCGAGGGCGCCGACGAACGGATAGTGCCACGAACGGCGGCAGCAGGCAAGGCTTCATCGACCAGGATCGAGAGGTCACGGACGATCGAAGGAAACCGCGGCAGCGGCTCGGCACGCAGCGGCTCGGTGGAGGCCGCACCCGCGACAGCGTCGAGATCGATTTCGGCCACATAGATCGGTTCGCCGGCGGGGAACCCGCGCGCCTCAGCGATCGCCGGCACCAGTTGACCGACGACGCCGAGGTGAGCCTCACCGTGGCGAATATCCGCGGCCCGGCCCGGCACCAGGTACGGACGACGCGAGGCGGCAAATTCGAGTGCGGCGGATGGCAGTTCGAGCGCGGCGCACAACAGCTCGACCGCGCCTTTCACATCGAAGAAGTCGACCGGCCGGGCGGACGAGGACCAGTGGGCATCGGCAGCGGCGCCGCACCATGCGATCGCAGCCGCGCGCCCTTCGCCGGCGGTCGTGAACAGGCTGCCCGTCTCGAACAACCGGACGTCCTTGCGGCCGCGGCGACGGTTGTGGGCGCACGAATCCGTGAGTCCGGCGAGCAGAGAGGGCCGGAGCACCGCGAACTTCTCCGATAGTGGATTTGCGATCGCGACTGGCTCTGCACCGGGATCGCAGAAGGGGAGCGCCGCCTGCTTTTCGATGAACGCGAATGTCATCGACTCGGAGAATCCCGCCGCCGTCAGCGCCATGCGAACCGTGCGATCCCGTCCGACGCGCACGTCGGGCGCGCCCTGCGGCTCAGCGAGCGCGGGGAAGCGTGTCGGGAGACGGTCGAAGCCGTAATGCCGGCCTACCTCCTCGATGAGGTCGGCTTCGCGCAACACGTCGACACGGAATGTCGGGACAGTGACGATCCAGCCCGGCTCTGGACCACCCGCCGGTTGCACCGAGAACCCGAGTGGCTCGAGGTACCTCGGGACATCCTCCACCGGTACTTCCTGGCCGAGCACGCGCGCGATGCGCGCCGCGCGCAACGGAATCTGCACGCTCGCGCGAGGGGCCGGATAGCAATCGATTGGCGCACCGACCGGTGATCCCGCGCCGATTTCCGTGAGCAGCACCGCTGCGCGCGCGATTCCCAGCGGTGCGGCGTTCACGTCGCCACCACGCTCGAAGCGTGACGACGCCTCCGTCTTGAGACCCAGCCGCTTGCTCGTCAGGCGCACCGACGCGGGGTGGAAATACGCGCTCTCCAGCACGATCATTCGCGTGTCGCCGGAAATCTCGGAGTTCTGACCGCCCATCACCCCTGCGATCGCGACCGCGCGGTCGCCATCGGCAATCACCAGCATGTCCGGCGCGAGGGTCCGCTCGATGTCGTCGAGCGTGCGCATCCGTTCCGCGTCGCCTGCCCGGCGGATGACGATGCGGCGTCCGGCAATGTGCCTGAGATCGAAGGCATGCATCGGCTGCCCCATCTCGAGCATCACGTAATTGGTGACGTCGACGACATTGTTGATTGGGCGAACGCCGGCAGCTTCGAGGCGGTCGCGCAGCCACTGCGGCGACGAGCCGACCTGGACGGCAAAGACTTGCGCACAGTAGCGGGGACAGAGGTCGGCGGCCTCGAGATCGACCCGTACCGATTCGTCCGGCCCGGCCGTGCGCGCGACAACGTCGTGCACGTCCGGCGCGCGCAGCGGCAGGCCCCAGATGGCCGAGGCTTCGCGCGCAAGCCCCACGTGGTTCAGACAATCGGGCCGATTTGCCGTGATGTCGAAGTCGATGACCGGCATGCGGCCATGCTCGACCGCCGCCACTTCGAAACCGCGCAGTCCGATTTCAGTGGCGACGCGCTCGACGTCAGCGGGGACGGCGACAAGCTCCGACAACCACGGAAAGACAAGTCTCACAGCGGGAACTGCTCCAGGAAGCGCAGGTCGTTCTCGTAGAACAGGCGGATGTCCTCGACGCCCCACTTGAGGAGCGCCACGCGTTCGATGCCCATGCCGAAGGCGAAACCTGAATAGCGCTCCGGGTCGTAGCCGACGGCTTCGAACACCGCGGGGTGGACCATGCCGCTCCCGAGGATCTCGAGCCAGCCGGTCCGCTTGCACATTCCGCACTCGCGCCCTGAGCCGCCGCATGCGCCGCAGCTGATGTCGACCTCGGCACTCGGCTCGGTATATGGAAAGAAGCTCGGTCGGAACCGCAGCTTCCGTTCGGCGCCGAACAGTTCCCGCACCATGGCGAACAGCGTGCCCTTGAGATCCGCGAGGGAGATGTTCTCGCCGACCACCAGGCCTTCGACCTGGGTGAACATCGGCGTGTGCGTGAGATCGAGGTTGTCGCGACGATAGACCCGGCCCGGTGCGATGAGCCGCACCGGCGGCTGATGCTTCTCCATGTAGCGGATCTGCATCCCCGACGTGTGCGTCCGGAGCAGCGTGGCGGGGGAGCCGACCAGCGAGCGGACCGGCGCCGAGAGGTAGAGCGTGTCCTGCATGTCGCGCGCAGGGTGCTCGGGCGGCATGTTCAGCGCTTCGAAGTTGTGGTAATCGTCCTCGAGCTCTGGTCCCTCGATGATGAGGAACCCCATGCGGGCGAAGATCGCTTCAATGTGCTCGCGGAGGAGCGTCAGCGGATGCCGATGTCCGAGTGCCGGTAGGCGACCCGGAAGCGTGACGTCGACCGCGCCAGCCGGCGGACGCGCCCCTTCGGAGGCATTGATGCGTTTTTCGAGCGTCGCTTCGATTTGCTGTTTGAGGTCGTTTGCGAGCTTGCCCAGTGCGGGGCGCGCCTCCGGCGGCGCCGAGCCGAGCGCCTTGAGCAGCGCCGAGACGAGTCCGCCCTTACGCGCGAGGTAGCGATCGCGCACCGCGCGCAGTGCGTCGGGACCGGCCGCCGCAGCGACGTCGGTTTCGAACTGCGTTCGAAGGGAGTCGATTTGAGAGGCAGGGTCTGGCATAGGCCGGTTCACACGGTTCAGGAGTGGGCAGGGTTCAAGCGGTTCCCGAACCCCCTGAACCCTTGAACCCTGACGCCGTGAACCCGACTACGCGCCGGCCGCGTCGGCCGCTGCGGCTTCCGCCGCCGCGCGGGCCTTCGGCCGGGCCGCCTTCGCGGCGCCGGACGCGGCGCGCTTTTCCTGCACCGGCCTGGCGGCCAGCGCCACTTCCGCGAGCCTGGCGAACGCCGCCGGCGTGGTGACGGCCAGATCCGCCAGCGTCTTGCGGTCGATCGGATTACCCGCCGCCTTCAGACCGGCAATCAGCTGTCCGTACGTCAACCCGTTCTCGCGCGCGGCGGCATTGATGCGGACCACCCACAGCCGCCGGAAGTCGCGCTTTTTGCGACGCCGGCCGACGAACGCATACTTCAGCGCCGTGTCGACCGATTCCTTGGCGGAGCGATAGAGCTTGCTCTTGGTCTGATAGAAGCCCTTCGCGCGTGCGAGCAGTTTCTTCCGCTTCGCGCGCCGGACATTTCCCCGTTTTACTCTCGGCATCGTTCTGTTCCTAACGCTTGCAGTTTCCAGTATCCAGTTCCCAGTCGCCAGTTGGTCCCAGTGGGCTCACTGGAAACCGGATACTGGTTACTGGCGACTGCGTTCTTAGTTCGGCAGCATCTTCCGCAGCGACGCCTGGTCGGCGGCGGAGACGACGACGTTGCCGCGGAGGCCGCGCTTGCGGCTGCGGGACTTGCTCGTCAGGATGTGCTGTTTGAAGGCCTTGCTCCGGACGAACTTGCCCGTGCCCGTCTTCTTGAACCGCTTGGCGGCGCCTCTGTGTGTCTTCAGTTTCGGCATGATCTCGTCTCTGCTTCTGTCCCAGGCCGTCCACCCGACGGCGAACTGGCGGTGGGTTCCGCTCTACTGAACCGAGTCTTTCGGTTCGGCTTCCTTCTTCGGCGCCGGCTTCTTGCCCGTCCGCTGCGCCAGGATCGTGTGCATCTGGTTGCCCTCCTGGCGCGGCATGGTCTCGGCCATCGCCACGTCCGTCAGGTCCTCAATCAAACGCTCCAGGATCCGCCGGCCGATCTCCGGGTGCGCCATTTCGCGCCCGCGGAAGAAGATCGTGGCCTTGACCTTGTCCCCCTCAGCCAGGAAGCGCTCGATGTGCTTCTTCTTGAACTGGTAGTCGTGTTCGTCGACCTTGGGCCGGAACTTGATCTCTTTGACCTCGATGATCTTCTGGTGCTTCTTGGCCTCGCGGGCGCGCTTCTGCTCCTGGTACTGGTAGCGCCCGAAGTCCATGATGCGGCAGACCGGCGGGGTTGCCGTCGCGGCAATCTCAACCAGGTCGAGCCCTTTTTGCTTTGCGATCGTCAGGGCCTGCTGCGGCGGCATGATGCCCAGCTGCTGACCCGTGTCGTCGATGACGCGCACTTCGCGCACCCTGATCCGTTCGTTCACCCGCGTGCGGTCGTCCCGCCGGGGGCTTCGGTCGTAAGCGATAAAAACCTCCTAAAACACTGCCGGTTGCCGCTCAGGCCGCCTTGCGGCTGACCTCGGACGTCGTCGCGCGCAGGAACTCGTCGAGCGTCGAGCTGCCGCGATCCCCGCCCGTACGCGCGCGGACGGAGACGGTGCCCTCGGCCGCTTCCTTGTCCCCGACGACCAGCATATAGGGAATCTTCTGGAGCTGGGCTTCGCGGATCTTATATCCAATCTTCTCGTAGCGCTCGTCGACGTCCACCCGCAGCCCCGCGGCGGCCAACCGGTCGCGCACGGATGCGGCGTAGGGGAGGTGCCGGTCGGCAATCGGCAGGACGGTGACCTGCACCGGCGCCAGCCAGAGCGGGAACGCGCCGGCATAGTGCTCGATGAGCAGCGCGATGAACCGCTCGAAACTGCCGAAGATCGCCCGGTGGATGACGACCGGACGGTGCACCGCGTTGTCGGCGCCGACGTACTTCAAGTCGAAGCGCTCGGGCATCTGGTAATCGAGCTGGATCGTCGCGCACTGCCACTTGCGGCCAATCGCGTCGGTGATGTCGAAGTCGATCTTCGGTCCGTAAAACGCGCCGTCCTTGTCGTTGACGGTGTAAGCCTGCCCGGCGGCGTCGAGCGCCCGCTTCAGTGCCCCTTCGGCATGATCCCAGGTCGCGATTTCGCCGAGGTACTCGTCGGGCCGGGTCGAGAGCTTGGCCGAGAACTCCAGTCCGAAGTCGGAGTACACACGCTGGACGAGGCGCAGCAGCGACTCGACCTCGGCCTGGATCTGATCCTCGGTCACGAAGCAGTGGGCATCGTCCTGCGAGAACTGTCGGACGCGCGTCAGGCCCGACAGCACGCCCGACGCTTCGTTGCGGTGCAGCGGCGTCTGCTCGTGAAAACGCAGAGGCAGATCCCGGTAGCTGCGCATCTCGCTGGCGAAGACGAGCATGTGCCCGGGGCAGTTCATGGCCTTCATCGCCATCTCTTCGCCGTCGTGGCCGTGGATGAGGAACATGTTCTCGCGGTAGTGCTGCCAGTGCCCGGAGGTTTCCCACAACGCCTTGTTGAAGACCAGCGGCGTCTTCAATTCGACATACCCGGCCGGGAAGAGCACGTCACGCATGTAATTCGCGAGCAGGTTGTAGAACGTCGTGCCCTTGCTCAGCCAGAATGTCGCGCCGGGCGCCCACGGGTGAAAGGTGAAGAGACCGAGGTCCTTCCCGACCTTCCGGTGATCGCGCGTCTTCGCTTCCTCGATGCGGCGCAGGTGTGCCTTCAGGTCCGCATCGGTCTGGAACGCGGTTCCATAAATGCGCTGCATCGGCTGGTTGTGGGCGTCACCCTTCCAGTACGCGTTCGACGTGTTCAGCAGCTTGAACGCCTTGAGCCGGCCGCTCGATGGCACGTGCGGCCCGACGCAGAAATCGACGAAGGTGTCGCGATCCTTGATCGTGTAGACCGACACCTCGCTCTGCCCGGCGGTCTTCTCGTCGATCAACTGGACCTTGAGCCGCTCGCCCTTGCTGCCGAAGAAGGTCTTCGCCTCGTCGCGCGGCCACATCTGCCGTTCGTACGGCAGGTCCTGCGACGCGAGCTCTTTCATCTTCTTCTCGATCGCGTCGAGGTCCTCGGGGACAAACGGACGATCGACGACGAAGTCGTAGAAGAATCCCTCGTCGGTCGCCGGGCCGATGCCGCACTGCGTGCCGGGAAACAGGTTCGTCACTGCCGCGGCCATCAGATGTGCCGTGCTGTGGCGATAGAGCCCGAGCGCTTCGGGACTCTGCGGTGTCACGATCCGTACGGTCGCGTCCTCGCGGAGCGGAACGTCCAGATCCACCAGGCGGTCGTTGACGACCGCGGCGAGCGCGGCCTTGGCAAGGCCGGGAGAGATCTGTAGCGCCACGTCGCCGGGAGTGGACCCGGCGGGCATACGACGACTGGAGCCGTCGGGCAGTGTGACGGAGATCTCTGACATCGGGAAATTACGGGAAGGCGTTTCCTGACCGACCTGCCCTTCGACTCGCCCGCGAATTAAGCTCGCTCAGGGCATTCGACATGACCCTGCGCGGCCTGCCATGAGCGAGCCGCGAAGCGGCGAGTCGAATGGTAGGCACGAGCGGACTCGAACCGCTGACCTCCTGCGTGTCAAGCAGGCGCTCTAACCAACTGAGCTACGCGCCTATGTCTTGAAAACACTGGCCTTACCGAACGATCAGTTTAACAGAGCGGCTCAAGTGGAGTCAATCGGCCGCCCGACTGCGCCGCGGCTACGCGGCCTTCTTCCGAAGCCGATCCAGCGCGGCGTCGAGGATGGGATCGTTGTCAGCGGTCGCTTTACTGCCGAACTCAGCCACGTCCGGCTCCTCGACATTGACATCCGGTTGCAGTCCCTTGCCGTTGATCGCCTCGGCGCCCGGAATCTTGGGCGCATTCGGCCGGCCGCCGGTCCCGATGTCCGGGGTCGAGGCTGTCGGCGGCTTCTGCTGCTGCGCCTGGCCGCCGCCGGTTGTCGCGGATCGGTAGTACTGCGCGTAAGTGAGCCAGAGGCCCCGGCCTTCCGGCAGCTTCACCAGCCGCTGCAGCCCGGCGCGACCGAGCGTGCGTTCGCCGATCAGATCGCCCCGCTTGTTGTCGCGCAGCGCGGCGGCAAACAGCTCCGCGGCTCCCGACGTGCCGGTCGTCACGAGTACCTGCACGGGAAGCGCGATCGCGCCGTCCCCCGGCTTCGCTTCGAACGTCTCCTTGTTCTGACCGTCCCGTCCGGCACGAATCGAGAGCGTGCCCGACTTGACGAAGAGCCGTGCCGCCGCGATCCCGTTTTCGAGCGGCCCTTCGGCGGTGCCGCGAACGTCGATGACGAGCGACTTCGCCCCCGCCTTCGACAGGTCCGCGACCTTCTTGCTCAGCTCGTCTGCGATGCCATTGCCGAAGCCGGCAACCCGAACATAGCCGGTCTCCGGTGTGAGCATCGGCGCCTCACCGGACGTCGTCGCTGGTGCCGTGTCGGTCGGTGTTACCGCGATCAGGCGGCCCGAGACGAACGTCGCGGGCGGCTTCTCGCGTACGAGCGGTACTTCGTGCGGGTCCGCGGCGTTGCCGCGGATGATCGTGACGACCACCTTCGACCCGGGCTCGCCGCGCAGCAGCCGTGATCCTTCGAACACCGACATGTCGCGCGTCGGCTTCCCATCAATCGCCCGGACGTAGTCGCCGGTCTGGAGCCCGGCCTTGGCCGCCGGCGAACCGTCGCGAGCCGAAATCACGCGGAGGTAGTACTGGCGGGTCATCTCGAGGCCGATGTCACCACCCGGCTGGGCGGCACCCGCCTCGACATCCGCTACCTGCTTCGGGTTCAGATACGCGCTGTCCGGATCGAGGCCATCGGCCAGACCCTTCATCGCGCCTTCCATCGCCCGGTCGACCTTCACTTCCTCGACGTAATTGTTGAGGACGAGCGAGACAACGTCCTGGAAGACGCGGAGGTGCTGGTAGGTTTCGTCGCCGGTTCGGGAGGAGGCATGGCCCATCAGGCCTCCCACCACCACGAATGCGAGTACCGGAGTCGACAGGAGGAGGACGGACAGCCGGGTCTTGGATGTCATGTAGGTTCAGGTCTCGGGTGCCGAGCGTACGAGGAACCGTCCGGATGGGGGAGCCCCATCTACCGTTTCAGCCATTGTAAGGGATCGACCGCGGCGCCGTCGACCCGTAACTCGAAGTACAGGGCAGGGTTGCCGCCCGGGTTCCGACCGGAGCCGCCAAGCGGCGCCTGGGCGTCGAGATGGTCGCCCCGGACGACGTCCATCGAATCCAGATATCCGTAGAGCGAATACGCGCCGTCGCCATGATCGACGATGACGAGGTTGCCATAGCCGGTGAACTGGTCGGCGTACGCGACGACCCCCTCGTGCACCGTGCGCACGATCTGCCCCTCACTGAGGGAGAGATCGATCCCGGTGCGTGCGAGCCCGGGGCCTGTGGCTGTCGGCTTCTGCCGGCCGAAGCGGCTCGTCACGATCCCGGCCGCCGGCCATGGCAGTGCGCCCTTGAACGGCCGCAGCGGCAGCGCTGCGGGTGTCCCCCTGGCGCCACCGAGCTGCGCCACCGTCCCCTGCAGCCGCTGTTGCGCCGCCTCGAGCTCGCCCGTGAGCTGTGCGTTGAGATCGCGCCGCGCGTCGATCGACTCGACCAGCCTGGTACGCGCCGACACCGCGCGCTCGATTGCCGCGCGCGCGCTGACCGCTTCGGCCTGCAGGCGCGACAGGTTCTTCGCCTGTGCCTCGAGCGACAGGCGCTCCGCTGCGAGCGCCTCGAGGGTACGCTGATGCTCGCTGATCCGCTCCCGATCGATCTGGTTCATGGCCGCTGCCGTCCGGTAGGCGCGGCCGATCGCCTGGAGGTCGTCGACGTCGAGCAGCAGTTTCCAGTAGCCGGCCCGTCCCATTTTGTACAAGTCGACAAGGCGGGCTTCGACGACGGGGCGCTGTGTATCGGCGGCGCCGCGGAGGGTCGCCGTGCGAGCGACCGTCGCCGCGAGGCGTCCCTGGGTGTCCTTGACCATCCGCTCCACCGCCGCGAGCTGCGCCGTCTTCAGCTGGCGCTCGACTTCGAGCGTGCGCAGTTCGACCAGCAGGGTCTTCTCCTGAACCGCGAGCGCATCCGATTCCCGCTGGAGCGACCGGATCCGCTCGGCCGCGCGCTGCGTCGGGCTCTGCACGCGCGCGGTGTCGGACGGCGTCTGCGCTCCGAGCATCACCGTGACGAGGACGCCGATCGCGACCGCGAACAGCGCTGGTTCAGAAGAGCGGCTGGCCATCGATGTCTCCCGGGATCGACACGGCAAAATACTTCAGGACCGTCGGCGCGACGTCCATGATCGAGACGTCCTGCCGCGCCACCGGACGGTTGGAGATGAGCACGCCGCGCGTAATGGCGTAATCGTAGCCGCCGTGATCGCCGCTCCACTTCTTCATGTTCGGATACACCACGCCCGGCGGCGCTCCGCCGAGAGTCGTTTGCCACGATACCCGGTAGCCGTCCTCCATCCCCACCTGGAGTTCGGCCGCGTTGTCCAGGTACTCCCCCCGGTAAACGTCGCCACGACCATAAACCGCCCTGACGATCGGGGTTCCATCATCCGGATCGCGCAGCGTCCGGAGGCGCGCCGTCAGCTCTGTCGCCAGCGTGGACGCCTCGGGTCCCGGGGTCACGATCCCGCGGCCCTCCCGTCCGCGCATATTGAAGTAAATCTGTCCGATGCCCATCGCGTATGCGCGCGTGTGCGCCCAGTCTACGTTCTCCCAGAACTCGCCGCCGCCGAAAAGATCCTCGAGCTTCTTTTCGCCCGGCTGCTGCCCGACGAGCGTCATGTATCCCTCCTGGACCAGCCAGGTATTCAGGTTGACCGACTTCCGCCACGAGTGAAATCCGTGATCCGAGACGATCAGCACCGCGGTGTCGGGGTCGAGCCGCTCGACCACCTGGCCAACGAATTCGTCAGCGCGCCGGTACACCCGCTCGATCGAGTCGCCGAAGCGTGCGGCCAGGGCCGCGTCGTACATGGGATGCGTTGGATCGATCAGCCGCCACATCATGTGCTGCACGCGATCGGTTGATTCGATGACGCCCACGAGCACGTCCCAGTCATGCGCATCGACCCGGTTCAGAATGACCTGAGCCCGGTCGTCGAACGCCTTCTCGAGGTCGGCCATGAAGGTGGCTTCGTCCATCCGGCCTTCGTTGAGCGGCCAGGTGGCTTCCGCCCAGCCCAGCGTCCGGTAGTTGCCGAGCCGCTCGAACAGTTCGCCCGAGAACGACGCCGGCGACGACATCGGCAATGGTGGATTGTCTGGCGTCCAGTTCACCGGGGACACGTACAGCTGCAACTCGGTATCGGCCTTGATCAACAGCAACTGCGCCATCCCGTGAAGCCGCACCAGGAAATTGATCCGGAACTCGAGCGGAATCCAGCGGCTCATCCTGCCAGTCGTGAGCGGAATCGACTCGCCCTGGATTTCGACGGTCGCGGACCGGTTCGCGCGGTTCCAGTGAATCGTCAACGGCAGGCGCACGTCCGCATCCGCCTCGAGTGCCGTCCGCCTGGCCTGGTTCGCCGGCGTCGTTCCCCTGCGCAGCCTGCGGATTTCCTGCCGCACGATCGGGTTCGGTGGCCCGAGCAGTTCGGTCGTTGCCAGATCGTTCTCGAACCGCAGCCGCTTCAGCACTCCGCCGAACTCGGTGTCGCCTTCCTCGTATCGGCCCAGGTCGGTTGCGAAATAGTGGAAGGTCCCCATCGTCCCGCGAATGTCCGGCAGCGGAAGACCGCTCAGCAGTTCGCCATTCGGAACGTCCTCGGGCGGGAACGTGACCGGAACCGTCAGGATGCTCGAGCGCACGCCTGACCGGCCGGCAGTGACCCAGAACGACGTGGCCCCTCGAAGCGACGTCAGTTTCGGTCGGGCAACCGGGAGGTAATCGAACAGGAAGCGACCTGGCTCGCGTCGCACCATTCCGAGATCGGGCAGGTAAGTCGTGGTGTCGCGAACGAGAAAGTCGTAGATGTTGTGCTTGCCGGGATTGACCCCGGTGGCAAAGGATGCCCACGCCGTCGGCGATTCCGGGGAATGCGTTGTCGACAGCGGCATCATGCCGCCGCGATCGGCAAGCCGCCGCATGTTCGGCAGCTTGCCTTGCTGCATCCACTTCGATGTGAGCGTCGGATCGAGGCCGTCGAATCCGAGGATCACCATCCGCTGCGCGTGTGTGCTCGGCCGCCGCCGGCCGCTGCATGCGGGTGCCTGCGACAGCACCGCGCCGAGGGCAACGACCAGGACGACGGCAAGCGCCGCAGCCAGGCCGGTGGGTTTGCGCATCGATGCGGGGATTATAGCAACGAGGGTGGTGTACGCTCTGGTGAGTGCGCGCTCTTGGGATCGATTACGGCCGCCGCCGCATAGGCCTTGCCCTGTCGGACCCGACCGGAATGCTCGCGAGGCCGTGGAAGACTCTGCAAGGAGGCGGCGGCGCCGTCCGCGTCGCGGCGCTCCTTGCCGCGGAGATCACCGCGCTCGAGAACGACAGCGACGGGCTGTCGGCGATTGCGGTTGGCTATCCGCGGCGTCTGAACGGTGAGCCGACGGAACAGACCGCCGCGGTCGAGAAAATCGTCGCGCACCTGCGAACGCTCGTCCAGTTACCGATCGTCCTCCAGGATGAGCGACTGAGCAGCCGCGAGGCGGAGAGCCTGCTGGCCCGTCGCGAAAAGGACTGGCGCAAACGGAAGCTGCTGCTCGACGCTGCCTCGGCCGCGATCATCCTCCAGGATTACCTCGATGGTCAGGCACGCACCACGGACAAACACCAGACGGCTCATGGCGAGGAGGATGAACTGTGAAGCGCGCGTTCGCCTGGATGTTGGTGGCACTCATCCTGTTCGTGCTCGGGCATGGGCGCGTGGGTGTGGTCCGGCCTCTCGCGTCCATTCAAGGGCTACGACGCGGCGGAGCAGTTCGTCGAGATTCCGCAGGGCGCCGGGCCCGCGTCGATCGGCAAGCGCCTGATTGACGCCGGTGTCGTACGCGACCGGTTGCTCTTCCGCGTGGAGCTCGCCCGCAGCGGCGCCGGGCGCCGTCTTCAGGCCGGAGAGTACCGATTCGATCGCCCGATGACCGTGGGAGAGGTGATTGCGAAGCTCGCGCGTGGCGATGTCTATCTCGTGCCCATTACCTTCCGTGAAGGACTCACCATCAAGCAGATGAGCGAGCTGTTCGAGGCAAAGGGATTCGGCCGCGCCGCTGACTTCGTTCACGCCGCCGCAAATCCCGCGTTGATCGCCACGTTCGATCCCCGGGCCACGGATCTCGAGGGCTATCTGTTCCCGGACACCTACGCGCTGCCGCGCCATGCGACCGCCGCACAGCTCGTCGGCCGCATGGTGGCCGGATTCGAAAAAGTGCTCACGCCCGAGCTGCGGGCCGGCGCCGCCGCACGCGGCCTCGACGTGCGACAACTCGTCACCCTGGCGTCAATCGTCGAAAAGGAAACGGGGAATCCGGAAGAGCGGCCGCTCGTTGCCGCCGTCTACTCGAACCGGTTGAAGACCGGCATGGGCCTGCAGTGCGACCCGACCGTCATCTTCGCGCTGGAGAAGGCGGGGCGGTACGACGGGAACCTCACGCGCGAGGACCTGCATTTCGATTCGCCGTACAACACCTACCGCTACGCCGGACTGCCTCCCGGCCCGATCGCATCACCGGGCCGCGCCTCACTCGAGGCTGCCGCACATCCGGCTGATGCGCCGTACGTCTACTTCGTGAGCCGGAACGACGGCACGCACGCGTTCGCGTCGACGCTCGCCGAGCACAATCACAACGTGTTCGAGTTCCAGGTGAAACCGTTCAGGAAGTAGGGCTCAGACATCTGATAGCTATCAGACATCAGCTGTCAGCTATCAGACTTCAGCTGTCAGCTCTCAGCTTCCAGCTTCCGGCTTCCGGCTGAAAGCCGGTCGTCGCCAGTCTTCTTCCGCCTGAAGGCGGAAGCTACAAGGCAAGGTCCAGTTCCAGTTTCCAGTTATCGCCGGGCTGTGGCCGATTCCGAGCCCCGAGACCCCCAATCCCGAGCCCGGTCCAGAATCCGAGCCGAATCCCGAGTCCCGAATCCGAGCCCGGTCCCGAATCCCGGCCCGAATCCCGAGCCCCGAATCCCGAGTCCCGAATCCCGAGCCCCGATCCCGAGTCCCGAATCCCTAGTCCCGCCCTGTCACCGTTCGCTCCACTTCAACTTCTGCCGGAGCACGTCGAAGTAGGTGCGGCTGGATGCGCGGATCAGACGCAGCGGGCGTTCGGCCCGGCTGACGAGAATGACATCGCCGTCCTCGAGCGCGTGGCCCGACTGGCCGTCGAACGTGACGAATACTTCGTCGTTGGCGCCGTTCATCGCCGACTGGATGTGCACCTCGGAGCCGCCGGGCAGGACAATCGGCCGGTTGGTCAGCATGTGCGGCGCGATCGGCGTCAGCAGCAGCGCGTCGACCTCTGGATGCAGGATCGGCCCACCCGCGGCAAGGTTGTAGGCGGTTGATCCGGTGGGGCTGGCGATGATCAGGCCGTCGGCGCGCATCCGCATCACCGGCTGCTCGCCGATCCCCACGGCCAGATCGATGATGCGCGAAAGCGCGCCCTTGGTGATGACGACGTCATTGAGCGCGAGCCGTTCGGCGTACACCGCTCCGTCGCGCAGCGTGCGCGCGCGCAGCATCATCCGCTGTTCGATGATCGCGCTGCCATCGATGACCGATTCGAGCGACTCGTAGAGCTCCTCGAGCGTGATCTCGGTCAGGAATCCGAGATTCCCGAAGTTCACGCCGACGATGGGGACGTCGACCCCCGCCTCGGCGATGCGTCCGGCCATGCCGATGAGCGATCCGTCGCCGCCGAGTACCACGATCAGGTCGGATTCGAGCGGCAGGTTGTCGCGGGAAACGGTCGTGCGTCCGGGGGAAGACCGGCGAGTGCGGCGGTCTCGGTCTCGAACACCGGGCGGACGTTCCGCGCCTCGAGCCATCCGGCAAGGTCGGCGAGGACACTCGCGGCCGCATCCACCCCCATCTTGGCGACGAGACCTACACGTGTGATTGACATGAAAACGCCTGTGTCCTGGTGCTCATGGAGCCTGGCGGAGATGGACCAGGAACTCGAGATTCCCTTCCATCCCGGCGATCGGCGAATCAACCAGCCCGAAGCGCACCAATCCTAGCGCATCCGCAGCGGCGACGATTTCCTCGATCACTCGTGCGTGGACGGCCGGGTCGCGGATGATTCCCCCTTTGCCGACTTCGGCCCGTCCCGCCTCGAACTGCGGTTTGATGAGCGCGACCACGTCGGCGCCGGGGCGGAGCAACGGCGGAACAACCGGGAGGATGTGACGGAGAGAGATGAAGGAGACGTCGATCGTGACGATGTCGAACGCGGTCGAGGGGCCTGGCAGCGACGCCGCGGTGAGGGTGCGGGCGTTGACCCGCTCGACCACGTCCACCCGGGGGTCGCTGCGGATCTTCCAATCGAGCTGGCCGTGGCCGACGTCGAGGGCGACGACGCGGGCCGCGCCGCGCTGAAGCAGCACATCGGTGAAGCCACCGGTCGATGCGCCAATGTCGAGTCCGACCCGTCCCTCGACGGCGATGGCGAACACGTCGAGCGCGTGGGCGAGCTTCAGCCCGCCGCGGCCGACGTAGGGGTGATCGGGCAGAGCGACGGTGACGTCAGCATCCGCGGCGACGGGAGTGCCGGCCTTCGTGGCCGGCTGGCCATCGACCCGAACGTTGCCGGCAAGAATCAGTGCGCGGGCCCGCTCGCGGGACCCGGCCAGCCCGCGTTCGACGAGCAGCATGTCGAGGCGCAGACCTTTTTTCAATTGGAGCGGCCGACGACCCACCGTGCGATCGCCGGCAGCTGGCCGGCGAGCCCCGCGTTGTCGAGCGCGGCGATCGCGCGGGTGACGCATTCGGCGGCGAGGCGCCTGGATTCTTCCAGGCCATAGAGCGACGGGTAGGTCGGCTTGCCGGCGGCGGCATCCTTCCCAGGGGTCTTGCCGATTTCCGCTTCGACGCCCTCGACGTCCAGGATGTCGTCGACGATCTGGAACGCCAGTCCGACCTGGAGGGCATAGCGGCCCACCGCCTCCATTTGTTCGGCCGTGGCTCCGCCCATGACCGCGCCTGCGAGCGAGGAGGCGATGATGAGCGCGCCGGTCTTGCGCATGTGCATTTCGCGCAACGCGGCGCCGTCGAGCGGGTCGGCGCCGGGAGCGACCGCGAGCAGATCGAGCGTCTGCCCGCCAACCATGCCGGCGGCGCCGGCGGCTTCGGCGACGATCGCCACGGCATCGAGCTTGCGGCGGCGCAATTCGTCAGCGGCGACGCCGGTGCACTGCGCCGGTTCGCGCGCGAGCAGCGAGAACGCGTCGGTCAGCAGCGCATCGCCGGCGAGGATCGCGATCCCCTCGCCGAAGACGATGTGAGCCGTCGGGCGGCCGCGGCGCATCGTGTCGTTGTCCATCGCGGGGAGGTCGTCGTGCACGAGCGAGTAGGTGTGGATGAACTCCAGCGCACACGCCGCCGGCAGCGCCAGCTCCATCGCGTCTTCGACCGGGCGTGCCGAGACGCTCGGCAACCGCTTCGGCGGCGCCCAGCGCGAGCAGCGGCCGCAGCCGCTTGCCGCCGGCAAGGAGGCTGTATCGCATCGCCTCGGCCACGATCGGGGGAGCGCGGCGATCGGCCGGGGCTGCCCCGGGTGCGGGGACGTATCGCTCCAGTGCCGCCTCCACGGCATGGCGCCTGGATTCGATCCACCGGACCAGCGTCGACGCGTCCGACTCGTCGGCCGCCGTCACCGCGCCTTGTCGCTGTCGTCGATATCGGCGACGAGCGCCGCCGGGGCAGGCTTGAGTTCCCCCCGGTCGTTGAGGATCTCGACGCGCCGCTCGGCCTCCTCGAGCTTCGAGTGGCAGAATCGCGACAGCTGCACACCACGCTCGAAGAGCTCGAGCGACTTCTCGAGCGCCAGGTCTCCGTCCTCGAGCGTCTTCACGAGCGACTCGAGCTCGGCAATCGCAGATTCAAAGTCCTTGATGGTAGGATCGGCCACTTTTTTCGCTTCCGCTCAGTATTCAGTTCCCAGTATCCAGTATCCAGTTTCCAGTTCACCGGCTTCCAGCTTCCAGCTTCCAGCGTTCAGCTACTTACTGATTACTGACGGCTGATTGCTGATACCTGACGGTTCCCGAGCCCCCCGCCTACGCCGCGAAGCGGCTACGGCGCGGCCTCGCCGTAGCTCGCCGGACTTGACCGCGAGCGCAGGCGGGCGAATCCCGAATCCCGAGTCCCGAATCCCGAATCCCTAATCCCTCCGTCTGACGTCGCACTCGAGCTCGCCGTCGTGCAGTCTGACATGGACACGATCGCCCGGTGCGACGACGGCGGCGGAGCGGATGATCGCCGTTCGATCGGCGTTCCAGCAGACCGCGTAGCCTCTCGCCAGCACCGCCAGCGGGCTCAGGTTTTCGAGCCGGCCGGCGAGCGAGAATAAACGAGACTCGGCGCGATGGCGAGAGGCGCCTGAGGCGGCGCGCAGCTGGCCTTGCGCCGCGCCGAGGCGATTCCTGATGCTGGCCAGCCGCCGACGCAGGTCACGTGATTCGAGCCGCAGCCGAAGGACGCGATACGCGCGCTCGCGGCGCGACAGCTCGGTCGCGCCGGCACGGCGCAGTTGATGCGTGAGCTCGGCGGCGTACCGGCCACGCATCGCGAGGCGCGTCTGCCAGCCGGCGAGCCCTCGCCGGCTCGTCAGCGCGTGCACAGCGGCGCGTCGGCGCTGCAGGCCGGCCGAGGCGGTCGCGTGCAACCGGTGCGTGAGCCGGTCGATGCGCGAGCAGAAGTCGTCCTTCGCCGAGACGACCATCTCGGCCGCCGCCGACGGGGTCGGGGCGCGGAGGTCGGCGACGAAGTCGGCGATCGTGACGTCGCTCTCGTGGCCGACGGCCGAAATGATCGGCACCGGCGAGGCGGCAATCGCGCGCGCGACGACCTCCTGGTTGAACGCGTGCAGATCCTCGATCGATCCGCCGCCTCGTCCGACGATGACGACGTCGACGCGGCTCACTTTGACGATCGCCCTGATCGCCTGCGCGACATCCGCCGCGGCGCCTTCACCCTGGACCCGCGTCGGCCGAATCACCAGGTGCGCATTCGGGATGACGTCGTCGCAGGACCTTGATGATGTCGCGGATCGCGGCGCCGTCGAGCGACGTGACGATACCGATCCTGCGGGGCAGCGACGGGAGCGGCCGTTTGCGCGCCGGATCGAACAGCCCCTCGGCCTGGAGCTTTCGCTTCAGCTGCTCGAAGGCAAGCTGCAGGGCGCCGAGCCCGCGTGGTTCGAGGTGTTCGCACGCGAGCTGATACTCGCCCTTGGGGCCGTAGATGCCGAGCCGGCCGCGGGCGATCACGTGGAGGCCGTCCTCCGGCTTGAACTTCAAATACCGGACCGCCGAGCGGAACATCACGCCCTTGATCTGCGCGCCGCCATCCTTGAGCGTGAAGTAGAGGTGCCCCGTGTTCCACAGGCGGCAGTTCGAGATCTCGCCCTCGACCCAGATGTCGCCGAAACCGGTCTCGAGCAGGTCGCGAATCGCGTTGGTCAGCTCGGAGACGGTCACGACGCGCCGCTGCGGCGGCGTCGGCGTCACCGGCTTCCGGTCCTCCTCGAACGGCAGCGAAAACAGATCCGACATCGTGCTGTCAGCGGCCCCCGGCCGCAAGTGCGTCGACCTCCTGCGCCGACAGGTTGAGGCGTTCGATCGCGGTCGCCTTGCCGCTGGCGAGATCGGCCGTGACGATGACGGCGTTGAGACGGCCGGGGCCGGTCGCGGATTCGAAGCGCGACGGCATGCCGTTGACGAACCGTCCCAGCGCCGCCTCGACCGTCACGCCGATGATCGAGTCGTGCGGCCCGGTCATGCCGGTGTCGGTCAGGCACGCCGTGCCCTTCGGGAGGATGCGGTCATCGGCCGTCTGCACGTGAGTGTGGGTGCCGAACACCGCCGTGACGCGGCCATCGAGGTGCCAGCCCATACCAATCTTTTCCGACGTCGCTTCGGCGTGGAAGTCGACAATGATGATTCGCGTCCGCGCGCGCATCTGCTCGATCTCGCGGAGCGCGGCGGCGAACGGGTCGTCGAGCGGCTGCATGAAGATCCGGCCCATCAGGTTGAGCACACCGACGGGCTCTCCGGTGCGTGTCTTGCCGACGTAGCTCCCGCGTCCGGGCACGCCAGCGGGAAAGTTCGCCGGACGGAGCAGCTTCGGCTGACGCGGGAAGTAGTCGAGCACTTCCTTCTTGTCCCAGACGTGATTGCCGGTCGTCATGACGTCAACGCCGTAGCTGAGAATGGTGTCGGCGATGTCGCCGGTCACGCCGAAGCCGGCGGCGGAGTTCTCGACGTTGGCGATGACGAAATCAATCGCGTGATGTTCGAGGAGCGCCGGCACCGCCCGGCGCGCGATCTCACGTCCGGGTTTGCCGAAGATGTCACCGATGAACAGGATCCGCACGGTCAGTCGACCCGCACGGCAATCCGGATCTCGGCGCCCCGGCGGTCCTCGATGCGGGGCAGGCTGACGCGCAACTCGCCCGCCCGGAGCGTCGCCTCCGCGCGGCCGCCGTCGTACGCGCCGGACACCCGCACCGCCCTCGCGAACTGCCCGAACGCGCGCTCCGCGAGGTGAAAAGCGGCGCCGCCCTGCTCGCACACGGGCGGCAGCTTGCGGCCCATGATCACCAGCGTGTCACGGACGAACGCCACGGAGATGTCGCGGACGGCGATCCCCGGCAGGTCCATGACGAGCTCGATCCCGTCGGCCGTTTCAATGACGTCGAGGGGGAGCGTGCATTCGGCGGCGACGTCCGTGCCCGTCCGGAGCCGGTCGACAATCCGCCGGAGATCCTCGTCGGGCGGAAATCGATCGGTCCGTTCCAGATAGATGCGCCCCACGCTGCGTATTCTAGCAAGCGCGATCACGGGTGGGGCGGGAATCGGCTTCGAGCTGTCCAGCTCCAGTCCCCAGTCCCCAGTCCCCAGTCCCCAGTCCCCAGTCCCCAGTCCAGCTCCAGCAGCCAGTTCATTCGTCGCGTTCGCACGGTCATTACGGAACGGGATACTGGGAACTGGATACTGCTTCCGCTCGTCCGAGCACAGATGAGCGTATTTAGCTCATGTTACCTGCTTGACATGCACTAAGCATCTTGTTATATTCGGCAGTGAAAGGAGCGCCCGTAACGGGTCTTAGCAAGGAGGACAACAGAAATGGCTCTGGTTCGTTGGGATCCCGCTCGCGAGCTCGCGTCGATGGAAGTCGACCGGCTCAACCACATGTTCAGCAATTTTTACGGCGAAGGCTTTTCCCGCAGCTGGGTGCCGGCGGTCGACATCTACGAAACGCCGCAGCACGAAACGATCATCAAGGCGGAACTCCCCGACATGAAGCGCGAAGAGATCGGCCTGACGTTCGAAAATAACGTGCTCACCATCACCGGGGAGCGCAAGCTCGACGAACAGGTCGCGCGCGACCGCTTCCAGCGGCTGGAGCGGTTCTACGGCAGCTTCAGCCGGTCGTTCACGCTCCCGGCCACGGTCGATGCGGCCCAGATCACCGCGTCCTACAAGGACGGCGTTCTCACGGTGCGCATCCCGCAGCGGGAAGAAGCCAAGCCCAAACAGATCACCGTCGGCGAATAACTCACGACCGGAATTTCCGGGATGGCCCGCTCCATGGGCCATCCCGAATCATTCGGAGGAAACACTCATGAGACCCGGAAGCGCGACAGCACCGGCAAGCCCCTGGAACGTCATGCGCGAGCTGGCCACGATGCAGGAACGGATGAACCGGATTCTCAGCGCCCCATACGGCCGCGATCAGGAAGATTCGACGCACCGCGGCGCGTGGACGCCGCTCGTCGACATTTACGAGAACGGCGATCGCGAGCTCGTCATCAAGGCAGACGCCCCCGGCCTGAAACGCGAAGACATCGACCTGACGTTCGACAGCAACGTCCTGACCGTCCGCGGCGAACGGCGCCCCGACGAAGGGGTCAGGGACGAGGCGTATCACCGGGTCGAGCGGGCGTACGGGCCGTTCTCACGGTCCTTCACCCTCCCGCCGACGATCGATGCGGGACGTGTTCGCGCCGACTACCGTGACGGCGTCCTGACCGTAACGCTGCCGATGCGCGAAGAGACCCGGCCGCGCCAGATCCAGGTCGACGGCGGCGAGTAAGACTGGGAAACCGGCCCGACTTCGGGTAGTCTAGGGGGTCATGGCTAATCACGATTCCCACGACGATGCACCCGACGCGCTCGCCACTGAGCTGGCGCAGCCGATTACGAGCCGGTTTCTGTTTGTTGACGTAGCGGCGCAGCGCGCCAAGCAGCTTCGCCGCGGCGCCTTGCCGCGCCTCGAACGCGGCACGGTGACGACCGGCCATCACAAGCTCGAACGCGTGGCGATGGAAGAAGTCCGCACGGGCGTCATCCACTACACGCTGCCGACCAACTACGAGGGCGTCACTCGCAGCGGCACGAAGGAATAGCACTGCTCACGGGCGTCCTCGGCACGGTGGAGGGACTCGTCGTCAGTACCGTTTCTCTCCTCGTGCTGTTCATCGGCTTCGTCCTGCTCTTCAACCTGCCCAAGCTCCGCACCGGCGGCCGACACTCGAAAGTCGTCCGCAGCCTCGACGATCTCGTCGGGCGACGCCCGGCCGTATCTCGCCCCGGACGCCCCGCGTGGGACCGTCGACCAGCTTCGTACCCCGGAACTTCTCGAAACGACTCGGCGTAATTCTGCTTAGGCACGCCATTCCGGCGGCCGGGAGCGAACGATGATCGAGCTGGTTGGCCTGACGCTGCTGCTGTTTGCGGTATTCGCTGTCACCGCGCTCGTGCTGGCGGTTCTCAAGGTCGTGCTCTGGGTGGTCCTGCTGCCGCTTCGGCTTCTCTTCGGCGTCGCTGCTGTTGCCGCTGCTCCTGCTCAAAGCCGTCATCGGCGGGCTCGTCCTCTTCATCGTCGGCCCGGTCGTGGCGATTGCGCTGCTTGCCGCTCTGGTGGTGAGCATCGTGGCGATCGCCGCCCCGCTGCTGCCGCTGCTGTTCATCGCATTCGTCGTCTGGGTGATCGTCCGTTCGACCAGGCCGGCGGCTCTCGCGCGCTGATTTTCCGGTTCAGGGTTACGGCCGTTTGCGAGTTCGAGTCCGGTGCTCGGATGTTTGCGGCTTCGCCATGGCCGGCGCCGCGCTGAAGACCGCAATGCCGCCGGTCTCGACAAAACCCAGCCGCGCCGCGAGCGCGCGCGACGCGGCATTCGTTTCGAGTGCGGCCCAGACGGGGGCGCGACCCACGCCCCGCATGTGGCGAATCAGGGTACGTGCCGCACGCCCCGCAAGTCCCTGCCGCCGGTAAGCCGGCAGCGTTTCAATCGAGACGTCCCACAGAGTTTCGGTCTGCCACACCGGATAGCAGAACGATACCGGTCGTCCATCTGCCCACACGGCCGCCATCGGCACCGTGATCCGCCCGGCAACGGCTGTAGCACGGGGCAGGTGCCCGGGGACGAACCTCGAGACTGTCCGGCCGTTGAGCGCGCCGAGCAGTTCCCGCCGCAGGTGCTCCGGTACGTGATCGAACCGCGGCGCGGTCTGGCGCGTGAAGATGCGTGCGCCAGGTTCGGTGTCGCGCTCCCACGGCATGACGTCGGGGAGCACGTGGATGATGGCGCGCTGCCGGCGCCATCCCGCCAGCGCGGCGCCGACGTAGTCGGCATCTTCCATCTGGGTAAGCACGTTGACGTCGCCGTCGAGCGAGACCACGGCGTTGCGCAATGTCGCCCGGGGCGGTCGGCCGATAACGGATACCAGGGCGGCATCGGGGACGGCGGCGACGAGATCGGCACCGAGCGGGCCAGACGGTGCAAAGACGATCGAGCGCGCCGACAGCAGCATGCCGCGGGTGTCAATCCACCGCGGCAGGTCCGGGACGCGGGTCAGCGCGAGAGTGATGAGAGCGGCACTGCCGGACGTTCGCTGGACCATGATGTGGCGCGTTCGTACGCATCCGCGACCCGCAGCACCGCCGCGTCGTCCATCGGACGGCCGGTGAACTGGAGGCCGACCGGAAGCCGGCCCGAGGCAAAGCCGCATGGAACCGTCACGGCCGGCAACCCCGCGAGATTGGCACTCACGGTGAAAACGTCCGACAGGTACATCTCGACCGGATCGCCGGTGCGCTCACCGAGCGGAAAGGCGGTGGTCGGACTGGTCGGCATCGCGATGACGTCGACACTCGCGAATGCCGCGTCGTAGTCGCGTCGGATCAGCGTGCGCACCTGCTGCGCCTTGAGGTAGTAGGCATCGTAATAGCCGGCACTCAACACGTACGTGCCCAGGATGATGCGCCGTTTCACCTCGCGTCCGAATCCGCCTTCGCGCGAGCGTTCGTACATGTCGCCGACACTGCGAGCCTCCGGGGCGCGGAATCCATAACGCACACCGTCATAGCGCGCGAGGTTCGAACTCGCCTCGGCGGTCGCGATGATGTAGTAGACCGGGATCGCCTGTGCGTTATACGGGAGCGCGACGTCGAGAATCTCGGCGCCGCGGTTGCGCGTGACCTCGATTGCCGCGTCGAACGCGGCGAGGACGTCGGCGTCGACGCCCTCGGTGAACAGTGCCCGAGGCACGCCGATTCGTACACCGGTCAAATCGCCGCGCGGATCGTCCAGAGCTCGCGCAAAAGCCGGTACCGACGCGGGCGACGACGTGGAGTCGCGCGGGTCGTGGCCGGCGAGGACGTCCATCGCCAGCGCTGCGTCCTGAACGGTCGTGGCAAAGGGGCCGATCTGGTCGAGCGATGACGCGAACGCGATCAGGCCGTAGCGGGAGACACGTCCGTACGATGGTTTGAAGCCGACCACGCCGCAGAGTGCCGCAGGCTGCCGGATCGATCCGCCGGTGTCGGACCCGAGGGCGAGCGGAACCATCCGCGCGGCGACCACCGCCGCCGACCCGCCGCTCGAGCCGCCGGGCGTCCGGTCGAGCGCCCACGGGTTCCGCGTCGGACCGTACGCCGAATTCTCAGTCGAGGACCCCATCGCGAACTCGTCGCAGTTCGTCTTGCCGACAATCACCGCGCCAGCCGACTCCAGCCGTTCGACGACGTCGGCGTCGTAGGGCGGCAGGTAGCCGTCGAGCATGCGTGACCCGGCAGTGGTGGCAAGACCGCGCGTACAGATGTTGTCCTTGATGGCGACCGGCACACCGAGCAGCGGGAGATCGGCACGGTCGAGCCGCGCATCGAGGGCGGCGGCGCGGGTCAGCGCCCGCTCCGACGCCACGGCACGAAAGGCATTGATCTCGCCATCGGCTGCGCTAATCCGCTCGAGTGCGGCGCGACAGATATCGAGGGCGGTAGCTCGGCCGGATAGCACGGCCGCGCGGGTCGCGGCAATCGTGAAGGGCTCGTCCATCAGCCAATCACCCGTGGTACTTTGAAGAGACCGGCGCCAAGATCGGCGTCAGGTGCTGCCGCGAGCGCCTCGTCGCGCGGCAGCGAGGGGCGGACGGCGTCCGGGCGCATGGCGCCGACGGTGCCGGCGGGATGGGATGTCGGCTCGACGTCGGTCGTGTCCACCCTCTGGATCTGATCGGCGTACTCGAGAATGCCGGCGACCTGGCGCGCGAAGAGATCCTGTTCGGACGCGTCGAGCTCGAGCCGGGCGAGACGCGCGACGCGCTCGAGGTCCTCGCGGGTGAAACTCTGAGGCATCCCGCGGATGCTATCACCAACGAGTTGCGGCCCGCGAGTGGGCCGGAGTGAATCGCAGGCAAGGTCATGGCAATTCGAGCGGCGGCTGTCGCAGGCACGTGGTATCCCGGCAGCTGCCGGTGCGCTGACGCGCGAGGTGGATGCTTACCTCGCCTCTGTACCGGAAGGGGAGGCAGGTGAGGTCACGGCCGTCCTCGCACCGCATGCCGGTCTCATGTTTTCCGGACCGATCGGGGCGCACGCGTACAAAACTGCCGCGTCCGGCGAGTTCGACGTCGCCGTGCTCGTCGGCCCATCGCACTTCGCTGCGTTCGAAGGAGCCGCGCTGTGGCCAGACGGCGCGTTCGAGTGCCCGCTGGGTCTGCTCGACATCGATCGCGAGGGGGCGAGCGCGCTTCTCGCATCGCCGATTGTCAGGGCTCTGCCTGAGGCGCACCGGCGCGAACATTCGCTCGAGATGCAGCTGCCGTTTCTGAAGCGCCTCTTCCCGCGTCTGCCGATCGTGCCGGTGCTCATCGGGCATCAGACACGCGCGACGATTGAAGCGCTCGCGACCGCGCTCGCCGCAGCGTTCACGGGTCGGCGGGCATTACTCGTCGCGAGCACGGACCTGTCCCACTATTTCGACGCCACAACCGCTCTGTCACTCGACGGTCGAGTGCAGGAGCACGTCCGCGATTTCGATCCCGAGGGGCTGTTGTCTTTGTTCGAGGGATATCCGGAAGACGAGCGCGGTCGGTATGTCGCCTGCGGCGGGGGTGCGGCGATAGCGGTGATGATGGCCGCGCGCACGCTCGGCGCCACCGCCGGGCGGGTGCTGAAGTACGGTCATTCAGGTGAAGTGTCGGGAGACAACGATGGAGTCGTCGGTTACCTTGCGGCGGGGTTCGGGAGGTTCGGCGAATAGCTATCAGCTGTCAGCTATCAGCTTTCAGTTTTCAGTTTTCAGGGTTCAGTTATCAATCATCAGTTATCAGCTCACTGACAACATCAGCAGAATCGCCAGTCACAAGCTCAACGCCGGCAGTAGCCACGCTCGGAGTCGCCAGTTACCCAGTTACCAGTCACCAGTCACCAGTGCGAACTGACAACTCCGAACCCAGACTGTCGAACCATAGAACGTAGAACCCGACCCTAAAACCCATAGAACCATAGAACGTAAAACGCCGCTTTGTGCAGTCCAATGTTGACCCCTGCTCAAAAACAAGCGCTCCTCGACCTGGCCCGCGAAGCCGTGCACGCGCGAGTGGCGGGCGGCACGGGTCCGGACGTGCGCGCGACCGACCTGCCGGCCGCGTCCGGCGTGTTCGTGACGATCAAGCGCGGAGACGAGCTGCGCGGATGTCTCGGCACGCTCGATTCGCATGGACCGCTCGCCGATGACGTCGTGCGCTGCGCCGCCGATGCGGCGACCAGGGATCCGCGATTCGAACGCGTCGCGGCCTCGGAGCTGCCCGACTTGTCGCTCGAGGTTTCGGTGCTTGGGCCGCTCGAGCCTGTCGATCCGACCGACGCCGCGGCCGTCGCGATCGGCCGCCACGGCCTCGTCGTCGAGCATGGACACCGGCGCGGGCTGCTGCTGCCGCAGGTCGCGAGCGAGCGCGGCTGGACGGTGGACGAGTTCCTGCAGCAGACCTGCGTCAAGGCCGGCCTGGCGCCGGATGCGTGGCGGCGGGGGGCCCGCGTCTGGCGGTTCGACGCCGAAGTGTTCGGCGAGTGAACGCTGCCGCTCAGCGTCTGTTTCACGCCGTCCTCCCTGCGGCGTGGCCAGGGATCGTGGACTCCTCGCGAGGCGTCTCGTGCCGCGGCTAGGCGCACACCTGTCCATCGCCGGAGGGCTCCCGCGCGCGGTCGATCGCGCGGCGGCATCGAAATGCGAGGCGCTCCAGATCTTCACCAAGTCGGCAGGCCAGTGGCGGGCACGGGCGCTACCGGACGAAGAGGTTGCACTCTTTCGCCGGCGCGTGGCCGAAACCGGCATTCATCCCGTCGTCGCCCACAACAGCTACCTGATCAACCTGGCGGCGGCAGCCCCGACTCTGCGGGCGCAGTCGATCGACGCGCTCCGCGATGAGTACGACCGGGCCGAGGCACTCGGACTCGACGGTCTGGTCATGCACCCGGGTTCGTATACGACCGGGACGGAACAGGAAGGACTGCGCCTGATCGGCGACGCGATTGGTTCGCTGCTGGCGGAGCGGCCGCGCGCACGAACGATGATTCTGCTCGAGCACACCGCCGGCCAGGGGACCAATCTCGGACATCGCTTCGAGCACCTGGCGTCGATCCTCGATCGGTTGAATGGATCACCCCGGGTTGGCGTGTGCCTCGACACCTGTCACCTGCTGACCGCCGGCTACGACATCTGCACCGAAGAGGGATACGAAGCACACCTTCCGCCAGCTCGCGCGCATTGTCGGGCTCGATCGCGTGCGTGTCTTCCACTTGAACGACTCGAAAAAACCGTGCGGCAGCCGTGTCGATCGGCACGAGCACATCGGCAAGGGATGCCTGGGTCTCGATCCATTCAGACGGCTGCTGAACGACCCGCGCTTCGCCGACCTGCCGATGCTGCTGGAGACGCCAAAGCTCGAAAGCGCAGCGAGCAGGCGCCGCGACGTGGATGCGTGGGATGCGAGGAACCTGCGCACCCTCCGGAGTCTCATCCGGACGGTATAGTAAACAGATGCGAAAACCCTGGCTCGTGCTGCTCTCGTTCGCCGTGCTGACGGCAGTGCCCAGGCCCGCGGCTGCATGGGGATTCGAGGCGCACAAGTACATCACGGCGCGCGCGATCGCGCTCCTGCCGCAGGAGATCAGACCCTACTTCGAGAAATACCAGGCCGGCATCGTCGAGCATTCGACCGATCCCGATTTGTGGAGGACGGCCGGCTGGACGCGAGGAGCCGCCGCGCCACTTCGTCGACATGGACGCGTACGGGCCGTATCCATTCGCGGGAATGCCGCACGCGTACGATGAGGCCGTCAAACGATACGGGGTCGATTTCGTGATCAAGAACGGAACGCTTCCGTGGCGCGGCGAGGAAATGTTCGCCAAGCTCGTCGAGGCGTTCACGCAGAAAACGCCGTACGCCAGGGAAAATATCCAGTTCTTCTCGTCCGTCCTCTCGCACTACTGCGCCGACGCGCACGTCCCGTTCCACGCGGCGTTGAATTATGACGGCCAGCTGACAGGGCAGTGGGGCATCCATTCACGTTTCGAGAGTGAACTCTTCGAGCGATACCAGTCCAGGCTCGCGATTGCGCCCCGCCCGGTGAGTCCGGTCGTGAGTGCCCGCGAGCTGATCTTCGACTCGCTGACCGCGAGTTTCGCCTTGCTGCAGCCGGTACTCGACGCCGACAAGGCGGCCGTGGCCGGCCGCGACAGCTACGACGACGCCTACTTCACGGCCTTCTTCGCGAAGGCCGGACCGGTGCTCGAGAAGAGGCTGTCGGACTCGATCGCCGATGCCGCGTCACTCATCACCGCGGCATGGGTTGCCGCCGGACGTCCGCCCGTGCCGCTCGAGGCAACCCGGACGCCGCGCAAGGTCCGGCGCGAGCAGTGATGGCACCGCGCTTGCACAGATGAGCCTGGCCGCAGTGTGGCGGCGGGAGGATGCGCATGCTTTGGACAATTGTCGTCCTGTTGTTGATCTTGTGGCTGCTTGGTTTCACGATGCACGTCGCGGGTGGCCTGATTCACCTGCTCCTCGTCATCGCCCTCGTCGTCATCGTCTTCCGGCTGCTGAGCGGACGCCGCGTCTGACCGCTACCCGGTCTCTCAACCTGCAGGCGCCGGACGCCGGCCGGCGGAACGTCGTCGGGACGAACCGCAGCCGGCGGACCCGCGCGAGCCGTTCGTTCGTATCTCCCTGATCAATGGACGTCTACCTGGTGCCGGTCGGCGAACGCTACGAGCTCTATTGCGAAGTGCCGGATGAACCCATCGAGGTGGACGCCCAGGCGCCGCCAGGATTCATCGGCCGTCAGAAGAAGCGTTTTCTCGATTTGCTGGCCGAAGCCGAGCGCGAGCGGAGGCAGGGTCCGGCCGATCGGGCTGACGCGGGCTGGCTGGGCCGAGTCAAGGCCAGCTCGATGCGCTGGGTTGCCGAGAGCATTGCCGAGCAGCGCCTCCTCTGGCATCTCCGCCGGCAGGGCAGCGCCTGCCTCTACTACCCCGACGATATCGAGGAGCCGCCCGCCGTCGCGATGCTGCGGCAGCACCTTCGCCGCGACTTCGAGAAGCACCGTTTCTGGCTGTGCATCGACTCGATCGGATTCGTGCTGTCCGGTCTGTTGTTCCTGGTGCCTGGTCCCAACATCGTCGCCTACTACTTCGCATTCCGCATGGTTGGTCACTACCTGTCGATGCGGGGCGCGCGCCAGGGGCTGAAGACGGTGGTGTGGTCTGCTGAAAAAAGCCCGCCGCTCGCGGATCTGCGCCGCGCGCTGGGTCTCGACGGAGCGGAACGCGAGCGCCGTGTGAGCGACATCGCGACGGCGCTGCACCTCGAGCACTTCGCGAACTTTTTCGAGCGCGTCGCCGTCACGCGGGCTGTTTAAGGCACGTGCTACGTGCTACGTGCCACGTGCGACGTGCTACGTGCGATGTTTGATGCGGGTCTCGAGCGCGGTGAGCCTTGCTTCGAGATCGGTGACGGCTTTCCGCAGCGCCGGCAGTCGGCGGAACACGGCGGAGGAGCGCAGCCAGTCGCGGTTGGCGATCGCCGGATAACCCGAGATGAACGACCCGGGATCGACCGAATTCGGCACGCCCGTCTGAGCCGTCGCGATTGTGCCTTTGCCAATCGTGATGTGGCCGGCGACGCCGACTTGGCCCGCCAGTGTCACCGAGTCCTCGAGCGTCGTGCTGCCCGCGATGCCAACCTGGGCGGCGAGCAGCACATTCCTCCCGATCTTGACGCCGTGCGCGACCTGGACCAGGTTGTCGATTTTCGTCCCCGCGCCAATGCGTGTCTCTCCAACGGCAGGCCGGTCGATTGCCGCATTCGCCCCGATCTCGACGTCGTCCTCGACGACGAGCCCGCCGACCTGGGGGATCTTCCGGTGGGTGCCGTCGGGCATCCTGGCGAAGCCGAAGCCATCGCTCCCGAGCACGGCGCCGTCCTGGACGACGACCCGGTTCCCAACTTCGACTCGCTCGCGTATCGACACGTGGCTGTGGATCGTGCAGTCGGCACCAATGCTCGCGCCGCGGGCAATGGCTGCGTGGGCGTGAACGATCGTCCGAGGTCCGATGCGGACACCTTCGGCGACCGCAACGAATGCGCCTACTGACGCCGTCGCGTCGACGGTGGCTTCCGGGTGCACGTCCGCAAGCCGGTGGATGCCGGGCGCCGGCTTCCAGGCATCTGCAAACAGCGCGACCGCATTCGCGAAAGCCAGGTACGGGTTGGTGGTTCGGAGGACCGCGCAGGGGGCGCCGTCAGCCTTGTCCGCGAGGATCACCGCCGATGCGGCAGTGCGCTTCAGATGTCCGGCGTACTTGGCGTTGGTGTAGAAGGTGAGATCGCCGGTGCCGGCTTCTTCGATGCCTGCCACACGCACGATGTCGATGTCGCCATCTCCCTCGAGCTGGCAGTCGAGGCGTTCGGCGATGTCCCGCAGCTTCAAGGACGGCAGTATACGACAGCGACCGGTGGCGGAAAGCCGGCCCGTGCCATAATTGAGGGGCACTCCGGAATTCCAGAATCTCATGGTACACGCGACCGTTCGGACCCCTGCTGCGCTGCTCTGGCGCTTGCGGCTCTGCTGGTCTTCGACCCGGCGGCCCGCGCCGCGACGCGGCCGACCAGGCTCGATTACACGATGACCACCCTCCCGAACGGGTTGAAAGTCGTGTTTCTGGAAGATCACTCGACCCCGATCGTCCACACCGAGGTGTGGTACCACGTCGGGTCGAAGAACGAAAAGCCTGGCCGGACCGGCTTCGCCCACCTGTTCGAACACATGATGTTCAAGGGCTCGAAGAACGTCGAACCCGAAGGCCATCCCTCGTGGATCTCCAGCATCGGCGGGCAGAGCAACGCCTACACGACCGAGGACGCGACTGTGTTCTGGCAGACGACCCCGGCTCAGTACCTGCCGCTCGTGCTCTGGCTCGAAGCCGACCGGATGGCGTCGCTCCGGATCAACGAAGACACATTCAAGGCCGAGCGCGAAGTGGTCAAGGAAGAGCGCCGGATGCGCATCGACAATCAGCCGTACGGCCGGCTGAATGAGCTCATTTACGGCGAGGCGTTCACGGTCCACCCCTACAAGCACCCGACGATCGGCAGCATGCGCGACCTGGAGGCCGCGTCGATCGAGGACGTCCGGGACTTCTTCCACACCTATTACGTGCCGGGCAATGCCACCGTCGTGATCGTCGGCGACTTCGACGCAAAGGAGGCGCAGGAACTCGTCACCCGTTATCTCGGGCGCGTGCCCAAGGCCGATCGTGCCGTCCCACGCGACATCCCGCGGGAGCCGCCGCAGACGAAGGAGCGGCGGATCACCCTCGAGGAGAACTGGCCGCTGCCGGCGGTGGTCGTCGCTCACCACATCACGTTCGACGGCGATCCGGATTCGTATCCGCTGCATATCGCGTCGAAGGTATTGTCCGACGGGCAGAGCTCGCGCATTTACCGGAAGCTGGTCTACGAGAAGCAGCTGGCGCTGGCGGCGTTCGGGGGCGGCAACATCATCGAGGACCCGAACCTGTTCTACGCCGTCGCGATCGTGCAGCCCGGCCACACGCCTGAGGAGACCATCGACGCGCTCATTGCGGAGCTCGATCGCCTGCGCAACGAGCCGATCAGTGCGGCGGAGCTGCAGCAGGCGAAGAACCAGTTCGCGCGCGATTACATGTTCGGCCGCGAGTCGAACAAGGACAAGGCGTCACAACTGGGCCATGCCGTCGTCATCCACAACGACATCACGACCGCGGACGGTGAGTTCGACATCTTCATGAACATCAGCCAGGGTGACGTCCAGCGCGTCGCGCGCAAGTACTTCACGCCGGAGAACCGGCTGGTGATGACCATCATGCCGAAGGGCATGACGAGCGGAGCACCGTCGCGATGAGGCGCCTGGCCGCCTGCCTCCTCATCGCGCTGGCGGTTGCACCGGCGGCTCGCGCGCCAGTCGGACTGGCCGACGGAACGCCCGCCGCGTCCGCTCCCCGCGAGGGACGTCAGCTTTCCTCCGTACCAGATGAAGACCCTGCCGAACGGGCTGCAGGTGATCGCGGTGTCGCATCACGAGCAGCCGGCGGTCAGCCTGCGGCTGATCGTGCGCGCCGGCGGCGCGCAGGACCCGGCATCCAGGCCAGGCGTCGCCTATGTCGCTGCTGCGCTGCTCGACCAGGGGACCACGACCAAGAGCGCCGAGCAGATTGCGACCGCGATTGACTCGATCGGCGGCGCGATTGGCGCCGGCGCGACGAGCGATCTCACGTCCATTCACGCCGCGGTGATGAAGGACAGCCTGGGCGTCGGACTCGACCTCGTTGCCGAACTGGTGCGCAGCCCGGCGTTCGCACCGCGAAGAGATTGACCGGCAGCGGCAGCAGATCCTGTCGGGCCTGAAGGTGAGCTACGACGACCCCGACTACCTGGCGGGTGTCGTCTTCGACCGCCTGGTGTACGGCGTCCATGCGTACGGGAAGCCGGATTCCGGCACCCCGGAATCCATTGCCGCTGTCACGCGCGAGGATCTCCTCGCGTTCCACCAGCGCTGGTTCGGTCCCAACAACGCCATTCTCGCGATTGTCGGCGACGTGTCGGCCGAAGAAGCCTTTGCCGGGGCGGAGCGTGCGTTCGGCAGCTGGAAGCGGATCGACCTGCCGGACGCGCATACCGACGACCCACCGGCGCCGGCCCGCCGCGTCGTCATCGTCGATCGGCCGGGTGCGGTCCAGACCGAGATCCGCGTCGGCAACATCGGCCTCGCCCGGCGGGCGAAGGACTATCTCGCCCTCGACATCGCGACGAAGATCCTCGGCGGAGAAGGCGGGAACCGGCTCCATCGAGTGCTCCGCTCGGAGCGGCAGCTGACGTACGGCGCCTCCGCGGACCTGCACGCGCTCAAGGACACTGGGAACATCATCGCCGAGACCGACACGCGCTCGGAAAAGACCGGCGAAGCGCTGCGGATCATGGTCGACGAGATCTCCAAGCTGCAGCGTCAGCGGGTGCAGCAGCGTGAGCTCAGCGACGCGCAGGAATACCTCACCGGCAGCTTCCCGTTGACGATCGAGACGCCCGGCGCAATCGCGCTCCAGGTACTCAACGCCGTCTTCTACGGCCTCGACCTGAACGAGCTTCAGGACTACCGCGAGCGCGTGAACAAGATCACGGTGGATGACATCCAGCGTGTGGCGCAGCAGTATCTCCACCCCGATCGACTCGCGATTGTGCTGGTCGGGGATGCGTCGGTCATCACGAAACAGCTTGCCGGTGTTGGCTTCGACGAGGTCGAGCGCATCTCGATCGCGGACCTGGACCTGTCGTCGCCCGACCTGCGCCGGCACGCGGCGCCGGTCACTGGTGGCGGTCGGATCGAGCCGGTCGTGTGGCGATCGTCGACGCCGCCGAACCCGCAAGTGACCGGCCGGCCGGCGGAGGCGGGGGGAGTCCGCGACCTGATCGATCGAGCCGTGGCCGCCAAGGGCGGAGTCGACGTGCTCCGCTCGATCCACACATCGAGGGTGCAGGCGACGACGGTCGTCCAGTCGGAGGGGACGGCCACCGAGTTTCCCAGCACCACCTACATCAAGTATCCCGGAGCGTTCCGCAGCGAGGCACAGCTCCCGGGTGGCCGGCTGGTCCAGGTCTTCAGCGCCGGAACGGCGTGGTTCCAGGACGCGGCGGGCGTGCACGACGCGCCCCCGGGGATGCTCGACCAGATGCGCGGCGCGGTTCAGCGCGACTTCGTGCCCGCTTCTCCTGGCGCTCGCAGACGGCAAACTGACGGCAAAGCGTCTCGACGATGTAGCGGAGTCCGGGCGCAAGCTGCCTGCAATCGAAGTCGCACTGCCCGGCGGCTCTCCGCTCACGCTGGTGTTCGATCCGGACACGACGCTCGTGCTGCGGGCGCGTTACGTCGTGAACGGCGCCGGCGCCAACGGCACGGCCAGCGCCGAGGAATCGTACGCCGACTACCGTGAGGTCCACGGCGTCAAGGTCGCGTTCTCGACCGAGGTTCGCCGGGAGGGGGCACCGGGGCTCGCCCGTACGCTGCGCAGCTACGAAATCAACGTTCCCATCGATTCCGCCCTGTTCGTCAAGCCCAGTTGATCGACGCCGGCGCTCATCCCTCGCGCGTGATGATCTCGTGCGGCGAGCCGTCAGGCGACTTGTACGCCGGCGCGCTCGCGCGCGAGCTGCTCCGCGCCCACCCCGCGACGGTGATCACCGGGTTCGGAGGTGACCGGCTTGCGGCCGCTGGCGCATCGCTCATCGGCAACTTCTCCGGCCTGTCGGTGACCGGACTGCTCGAAGTTGCGCGCGTCGTGCCGCGCACCTACGCGACCTATCGCCGGCTGGTACAGGACGCCGCCGCGCATCGGCCCGACGTGTTCGTCGCGATTGATTTTCCCGACTTCAACTTTCTGCTCGCGAAGGCGATCCGAAAGCTGGGCGTGCCGGTCGTGTACTACATCAGCCCCCAGTTGTGGGCCTGGCGGCGCGGGCGGATGAAGACGATGCTCCGCATTGCCGACCGCGTGCTGGTGATCTTTCCGTTCGAACGGCCGATTTACGAGCAGGCAGGGGTGCCGGTCCAGTGGGTCGGACACCCGCTGCTGGACGTGGCGGACACGCCGCAGCCCCGCGATGTGTTTCTCAAACGCCTGGGGCTCGACCCCGCCCGGCCAGTGGTCGCGCTGCTCCCGGGCAGCCGGCGAAACGAGGTCGGCGCGATCCTGCCCGACCTCGCGCGCGCCGCAAACCTGATTCGCGACCGGATTCCGGCGGTGCAGTTCGTTGTCGCTCGCGCACCTCATTTGGATGGTCGCATCTTCGAACCGCTCGGGCTCATTACCGCGCGCGGCGGCCTTGCGCCCACGGTCGTCGAAGCGCACGCCGATGACGTACTTGCGGCCGCCGACGTGGCGCTCGTCGCGTCCGGTACCGTGACCGTGCAGGCGGCGCTCCATCAGTGTCCGATGGTCGTGGTCTATCGGCTGTCGCCGCTGACGTATCGCCTCGGCAAACCGTTCATCCACGTCGACACCTATGCGATGGCCAACCTCATCGCCGGACGGCGGGTCGTGCCGGAGCTCATTCAGGACGCGTTCACGCCGCGCGCTGTCGCCGACGAGGCGCTGCGCGTGCTGACCGATCCCGCGTACGCGGCGAAGGTACGAAGTGATCTCGGCGAGGTGAAGGCGCAGCTGGGAGGACCAGGTGCGAGTCGGCGTGCGGCCGAGGCGGTCGTCGAAGTCGCGCGCCAGGGCGCGCGAAACGTTTGAGGTAGACTCTCGAAGATGCGCCGAATTCTCACCGTGATCGCTTGTCTGCTCGTGATACCCGGCCTTCGCGCGACCGTGCTCGTGCCGGCGGAGTTCCGCGAGATCGTCTCCGGATCCCAGATCATCGTGTACGGGCGCATCGCGGATGTGCACGCGGAATGGTCTGACGATCGTCGTCAGATCGACACCGTCGTCAGCCTCGACGCGGCAACGTATCTGAAGGGTGGCCCGGGCGCCGTCGTTACGTTCAGGGTGCCGGGTGGACAAATCGGGCGCTACAAGAACGTGATGGTTGGCGCCCCCGAATTTCGTCCCGGCGAAGAAGCCGTGCTGTTCCTGAGGGCGCAGGGCCCGTCGGTCGCCCACGTGTTCGGATTGAACCAGGGCGTGTTCAGGGTCAGCGTCGACGCCCGCACCGGTGACCGCCTGGTATTGCCGCCGGTGCTCATGGCGGCCGGCGAAGCAGCCGAAGCGGTGACGCGCGGCGCTCCGAACCGCACACCCCTTCCGCTCGATTCGTTCGCCCGGACGGTTCGTGCCGCCATGGCGCCGGAGCGGAGCGGACGTTGAGGCGCGTCGTCCTGCTCACCCTGGGGTTGATCGCTGCCGCCTCGGTTCCTGCGGCGGCGTACCTGAAACTGGGATCCCGTGTCGACACGCGCACACTCACCCTCAAGTGGAGCGCGATGCCGATCCGGTATTTCGTCACCGATCGCGGCGTCCCCGCGGTCACCTCGCAGCAGCTCCAGCAGGCGGTCAGCAACGCGTTCGCCACCTGGGATGCTGTGCCGACCGCGAAGACGAGCTCCGAGTTCGCCGGATTCACGGCATCGACTCCGCGTGGCGGCGACGGCGCGACGGTCATTGGTTTTCAGAGTCGCCCAGACCTCGACCGCACTCTCGGCGCGACCTCATTCATCATCGACACCACCACCGGCGACATCGTCGAATCGGACATTTTCTTCAACAGCGCGTTTCCATGGTCGGTTGCGGCGCAAGGCGATCCGGCAGGGTTCGACCTCGAGACGATCGCGCTTCACGAAATCGGCCATCTGCACGGCCTCGCGCACTCGGCGCTCGGCGAAACGGAACTTCGTTCCGGCGGCCGCCGGGTCATCGCCGCCGAATCCGTAATGTTCCCGATTGCCTTCTCAGCCGGCAGCATCGCCTTCCGGACCTTGCGGGCCGATGACGTTGCCGGGATTTCGGATATCTACCCGGACACGGGCTTTGCGCGGCAGACCGGGAGCGTCAGCGGCAAGGTGACCAAGAATGGCGCCGGCGTGCTCGGCGCCCATGTCGTTGCGTTCAACCCGCGAACCGGTCACCTCGTCGGAGGCTTCTCGTTGAGCGCCGACGGCGCCTTCGTCATCGCCGGGCTCGAGCCTGGACCGCAGGTGCTCCGGGTCGAGCCGCTCGATGACGCGGATGTCGCGAGCTTTCTCGATCTCACACTCGGCGTCGACGTGGATTTCCGGGTCAAGTTCTACGAGCGCGTGGTGGTCGTGCCGAAGGGTGGCGGGACCAGCAACATCGAAATCAAGGTGCAGCCGAAAGGCGCGTAGTGGGCTGTCCCTGGCGCGCCGTCGTTGCTGTCGTACTGTTCGTGTCGGCGTCGCCCGCCGCCGCGCACGCGCAGGTCGGGGCCGGTCCGGATCAGCCGCACAAAGGCTCGGTTGAAATCGGCGCCGGCGTCATCTCCTTCGCCGGCTTCGACCTTGGCACCGCAAACGCCGAGGAAACCCGCAACATCAACACGGGTACCGATCCATTCACCTTGTTCGTATCGGATTCCCGCATGGGTGGCGCGCCCGGCGCACAGTTCCGTGTCGGGGTGTACCTGTCGAAAGCGGTGTCACTCGAGAGCAGCGTCCAGTACGCGCGGCCGACGCTTTCGATCCGTCTGTCGAATGATGCGGAACAGGCTCCGGACGTCACTGCTCGATGACACAGTGGCGCGGTACGTCGTCGATGGATCCCTGCTGTTTCACCTGACGCACCTGTCGTTTGCCGGGGGACGAGGGGTGCCGTTTCTCGCCGGCGGCGCCGGCTATCTCCGCGAGCTGCACGATTCGAACGAGTTCGTGCAGACGGGCCACGAGTACCACGCGGGCGTCGGACTGCACGTGTGGTTCGGCGAGGGCAAACACCGTCTCGGCCTCCGCGCGGACTTCGGTGCGTCGATCCGAGATGGCGGGGCCGACTACGCCACCGGGACCCGAACGGTTCCGACCGGCGGCGTCTCCATCACTTACCTGTTCTGACTCCCGCCGGCGGGCTCGAGCCGCATCGTGACGTCATCGGCCGTGACCTCGTACCACGCGATCGTGCGGCCGGCCCACTCCGCGCCGCTCTGACCGTTGAGGCCGACGGCGATTTCCCGCTGCCATGACAGCCCGGCCCGGTGCACGTGCCCGCAAAGCACGAGGCGGACCCCGGCCGCTCCGGCCGCCGTCCAGAACTGGTCGCGATCCCGATCGGCAACATGCATCGGAACGACGACGCGCGGCGCGCGCGCGAGCCGCCCGCCCGCTCGCCAGTCGAACGACGGCGACCCGATCGGAAAATGATGCATCAGCACCACGAGCGGCGTTGCCGCCCGGGGCTGCGAGGCGAGCCATGCCGCCTGCGGTGCCGGGACCGATCCGACCGCGTGCCGCAGGACGACGGCGCCGTCTTCGATCGTGAACGGGATCCACGAAGCCGGGATCGTGTCGAGCACCGCGATCCGGAGTCCACTCTCGAGCGCCTTGATGAACGGCGCGTCACCCGCAACACCGGCGCTGCGGGCCTGAATCAGGTGGTGGAATCGCCGGCGACGCCGATGTATCAGTGGCGGCGGATCCCAGAACCGCAGCCCGAGGCGCCAGAAGTCGGCGCGCGCGCGTGGATGACCACCGCTCGATGCGAGGTCGTGATTGCCGTGCAGGATGGTCGTACGTTCGGCGCAGAGGAAATCGTGGGCGGCGAGCATGTCGAGGACGCGCGTAAGCAGGGCCGGAGCCCAGCGGTCCAACAGGTCGCCGGTGATGGCGAGATGATCCGGCCGGCCCGCGGCGATGCGATCGAGCTGGCGATCCAGCCAGATCGCATCGTCCGGGTTGCGCAAGTGCAGGTCCGACAGGTGCGCGATCAGCACATGTCAGATTTGGGTGTTGAGAGTCGAATCGTCCGACGGCATCACGCCTTCATTCTCCTCCACGGGCTGTTCGTATCGCCGCGGCGTGTGATCGGGCCGAATGTGGCCGCCGACTGCGTCGTCGTGGCCAGGTTTCGGGTCGGCGACAGGTTCCGCCGTCGGGTCGAAGGGATTTGGTGCCCCGTCCTGGTTTGTCAGTCATCGTCGATCCCCGCGTGGTTCGTTCTTGCTCTGACCGCGGTGCGGCAGGTCGGCCTGGTTGTCGATCTCCTCGTCCAGGGGACGATTGGTGATGCCGCCGGCGTTGTCTTCGTTCTCGTCGCGATAGCGGGCGCCGCTGGCGCTCTCGGATTCGTTGATGTTCTTTTCCGCGGTGGATCGGTCGCCTTCGGCCTTCTCCATGTTCGCGGAGCGTGACGGTGTGTTGTTGTCTGCCATCGATAACCCTCCAGCCCAGTTCATCCGCAAACCTTGTGCCGGGGTCGACGTCGCCTGAGCTCCGAACAGTGGGCGAGGACGACGTATGCCTGGTTTCGACAACCGGCGAGCCGCTGCGGTAGAGTCGCGCGATGGACGCCTCCGAGCGCCGCCATCAGGTTCACCGCCGTTCGAGCGGTACGAGGGGGCGTTGACGTCCTGCGCGGGCTCGATCTGGCGATTGCGCCCGGTGAAACGATCGCGCTCGTAGGCCGTAGTGGCGCGGGCAAGAGCACCATTCTGAAGCTGATTAACAGGCTGCTGGAGCCCTCATCCGGTGAGGTCCTGGTTGAGGGCCGGAGCACGGCGGCGTGGGATCCCTTCCAGCTCAGGCGCCGTGTGGGTTACATGCTTCAGGAAGTCGGCTTGTTCCCGCACATGAGCGTCGCGCGGAATGTCGCCGTCGTTCCACGTCTCATGGGGTGGGACTCGAGCCGTATCGACGCGCGAGTGGACGAACTGCTCAACCTGGTCGGGCTGAATCCCGCCGACTACGCGCAGCGCCGGCCGGACCAGCTGTCTGGTGGACAGCGTCAGCGAGTAGGGGTGGCCCGCGCCCTCGCCGCCGACCCGCCGATTCTCCTGATGGATGAACCCTTCGGCGCGCTCGACCCGGTCACCCGGAGCGAGATGCACCGCGAGTTCCGGCGGATCCAGGATCGAGTGCAGAAGACGGTCGTGCTCGTGACCCACGACATGGCTGAAGCTTTTGCGCTCGGATCGCGGATCGGCGTGCTCGCGGACGGTGTCCTCGCCGCGATCGACGTGCCGCGGACGATCGCGCGGTCGCAGGACGACCGCATTCGCCCGCTGCTTGCGCCGTTGTATCAGGCCAGCGCGGCACTGGACGGGTCGCGGTGACGCTGTTCCAGTTCTGGCGCGCGCACACCGCGGAGTTCGGCGCCCTTTTCGGCCAGCACGTTCTGCTCGTCGCGTTTTCCACCGCCATTGCGATTGCCGCGGGTGTCCCCATCGGGATCCTCGCGTCGCGCCGTCCCCGTATCGGCGCGCCGATCGTCTGGCTCGCCAATGTCGTCCAGACGATTCCCAGCCTCGCGATGTTCGGGTTCCTGCTGCCGCTGCCGCTCATCGGCGGACTCGGTGCGCGCGTCGCCGATTTTCGTGTTGATTCTCTACGCGCTGCTTCCGATCATCCGGACCACGACCGCGGGTCTGGGGTCGCTCGATCGTGTCATCGTCGAGGCAGGCACCGCGATGGGGATGACGCCGTGGCAGCTGCTGCGCGAAGTGCAGCTGCCACTTGCGCTGCCGTCAATCGTCGCCGGGATCCGTGTCGCAGCGGTGATCGGCGTCGGCACCGCCACGATTGCTGCGGCCATCGGCGCGGGCGGCCTCGGCGAGTACATCTTTCGCGGTTTGTCGATGGTCGATCCGACCGTCATTCTCGCCGGCGCCGTTCCGTCGGCGGTGCTGGCGCTGTCGATCGATGGCGGCCTGACGCTGCTCGAACAAACACTGAAGAAGGGAGGGCGGCGAACCAGGCCAGTGCTGATCGGGCTGGTCGTCGCCGCCGCGCTCGTGACCGGTGCGGCATTTGCGACCCAGTCCACAGCTGACCGGGCTGGTGCCATCAGGGTGGGGTCGAAGAACTTCACCGAACAGATCGTGCTCGGCGAAATCCTTGCCCAGACGATCGCGTCGCAGACGTCGTTGCCGGTCGAGCGACGCCTGAACCTTGGCGGCACCTTCATCTGCGATCGTGCCATCCGCTCGGGGGACATCGATGTCTATGTCGAATACTCCGGGACGGCCCAGACGGCCATCTTTCACGAGCCGCCTGACACCAACCGCGATCGTGTGTTCGCCGCCGTCCGCCGCCGTTACGCGGACGCGGGGTTGACTCTGCTGGATCCGCTCGGGTTCGAGAACACGTTCGCCATGCTCGTCCGCGGTGACGATGCACGACGGACTGGGTTTGCGAACGCTGTCTGACCTGGCCGCGCGCGCCGGCGGATTACGGGCGGGGTTCGGCTACGAGTTTCTCCAGCGCCAGGACGGATTCCCTGGTCTCGCCCGCACCTACGGCCTGCGCTTTGCCGCACCACCGACCGCGATGGATTTGTCGCTCATTTACCGCGCCCTGGCCGAGCATCAGGTCGATCTCATCGCTGGAGACGCAACGAGCGGACTCATCCAGGCGTACGGATTCACCATGCTCGACGACGACCGCCACTACTTTCCGCCGTACGATGCCGCGCCAGTCATCCGGAGTGCTGTTCTCCTCGCGCACCCGGAAGTCCGCGACGCGCTGGCACGCCTGGCCGGCAGAATCACCGTCGCCGACATGCGGCGGATGAACTACGCCGTCGACGCGGAGCATCGGGATGCGGCCGACGTCGCGCGCGAGTTTCTTGATATGATCAAATGATGGCTGGATTGAATTCGTTCGGCGCACGCACACGTCTTACGGCCGGTGGGTCCACGTTCGACATCTTCAGCCTGGCGGCGCTCGAGCGTGCCGGTCATACCGGCATTTCACGGCTGCCGTACTCTCTCAAGATCCTTCTCGAGAACCTGCTCCGCCGCGAGGACGGCCGGTTCGTCGATGCCGACGACGTCAAGGCGATGGCGGACTGGGACGTCAAGTCCACCCAGCAGAAAGAGATTGCGTTCACGCCCGCGCGCGTCCTGCTGCAGGACTTCACCGGGGTTCCCGCCGTCGTCGATCTCGCGGCCATGCGCGACGGCATCGTACGCCTCGGCGGCGACCCGAAGAAGGTCAATCCGCTCCAGCCGGTCGAACTCGTCATCGACCATTCGGTGCAGGTCGACCACTACTCGGAGTTGAATGCGGCGGATCTCGAACGCCGCCCTCGAATTCGGGCGCAACAAGGAGCGATACACGTTTCTGCGCTGGGGCCAGGAGGCGTTTCAGAACTTCCGCGTCGTGCCGCCCGACACCGGTATCGTCCACCAGGTCAACCTGGAGTATCTGGCGCGCGTGGTGTTCAGGGAGGATGCGGGGCGGACGGTGCTGGCGTACCCGGACACGCTCGTCGGCACCGACTCGCACACGACGATGGTCAATGGGCTTGGCGTCGTCGGCTGGGGCGTCGGCGGCATCGAGGCCGAGGCTGCCATGCTTGGCCAGCCGATTTCGATGCTGATTCCGGAAGTCGTTGGCTTCAGGCTCGTCGATCGCCTGCCCGAGGGGGCCACCGCCACCGACCTGGTGCTCACGATCACGGAGCGGCTGCGGAAGGCGGGCGTCGTCGGCAAGTTCGTCGAGTTCTACGGGCCCGGGCTGCAGTTCCTCACGATTGCCGACCGTGCGACGCTCGGCAACATGTCGCCCGAGTACGGCGCCACGATCGCCATCTGCCCGGTCGACGAGATGACGCTCGATTACCTGCGCCTGACCGGTCGGGACGAGGCGCACGTACAGATGGTCGAAGCGTACGCGAAGGAGCAGGGGCTGTTCCGACGCGAGAACATGCCGGACCCCGCTTACACGTCCACGCTGGAACTCGATCTCTCGACCGTCGAGCCAAGCCTTGCCGGCCCGAAGCGCCCGCAGGACCGCGTCTCCCTCCGGCAGGCGAAGTACAAGTTCCAGCAGGCGCTCGATGCGATGTTGAGTGAAGCAGAAATCCGCCAAGGTCGTGCCGCCGAAGCAAGGCGAGACCAGTTCGCCGGCTTCCCAGCCGGCGGCCGTGGCGGTCGCGCACGCCGTCGCACCAGGTCTCGAGGGGCTTGATCACGGATCGGTCGTTGTCGCCGCGATCACGAGCTGCACCAATACCTCGAATCCGAGCGTGATGATTGGCGCCGGATTGCTGGCGCGGAACGCCGTGCAGCGCGGATTGAAGGTCAAGCCGTGGGTGAAGACGAGTCTTGCTCCGGGATCGCTCGTCGTCACCGAGTACTACAAGGCCGCCGGGCTGCTCGAATACCTCGCCGAGCTCGGGTTCAACGTCGTCGGGTATGGCTGCACCACGTGCATCGGCAATAGCGGTCCCTTGCCCGAACCGGTGGCGGCGATGGTCAAGGATCGCAACCTGATCGTCGCCTCTGTATTGAGCGGCAACCGCAACTTCGAAGGCCGGATCCAGTCGCAGGTGCGGGCGAATTACCTCGCGTCGCCGCCGCTCGTCGTTGCCTATGCGCTCGCAGGCCGCATGCAGATCGACATGACGACCGAACCACTCGGGGAAGACAGTGCGGGCAAGCCGGTGTATTTGAAGGATCTGTGGCCGAGCGAACGCGAGATCCAGGAGACGATGCTGCGGTCGGTCAAGTCGGAGATGTTCCGCGACAGCTACGCCAAGGTCTTCAACGGCGACGAGCGCTGGCGCTCGCTGCCGAGCCCTGTTGGCGAGCGGTTCCTGTGGGACGACGATTCGACCTACATCCGGAATCCGCCGTTCTTCGAAGGGCTGACGCTCGAGCCGGTGCCGCCGTCCGACATCATCGCGGCGCGCGCACTCGCCGTCCTTGGCGACAGCGTGACGACCGACCATATCTCGCCGGCCGGATCGATTCCCGCCGACAGCCCGGCGGGAAAGTACCTGATCTCGAAGGGAGTTCCGCCGAAGGAATTCAACTCGTACGGTGCGCGCCGCGGCAACCACGAAGTGATGATGCGCGGCACGTTCGCAAACATCCGCCTTCGCAACCAGCTCGCGCCGGGCACGGAAGGGGGCTGGACGACGCTTCTGCCCGAGGGCGAGGTCATGCCGATCTACGACGCATCCGTGCGCTATCGCGACGCTGGCGTGCCCTTGATCATCGTCGCCGGCAAGGAGTACGGGTCCGGATCATCGCGCGACTGGGCAGCGAAAGGGACGCTGCTTCTCGGCGTCAAGGTCGTGATCGCGGAAAGCTTCGAGCGGATTCACCGGAGCAATCTGGTGAACATGGGCGTGCTGCCGCTGCAGTTCCGCGAGGGTGCGAATGCCGCCTCGCTCAAGATCACCGGACGCGAGCGCTTCGATATCATCGGGATGGGAGAGGCTCTCCAGCCCCGCGGTGTGGTCACCGTGCGGGTGACCTGCACGGACGGCACGGTCCAGGACGTGACCGCGACGGCGCGGATCGACACGCCGGAAGAGCTCGTCGCCTTCCGCAACGGCGGCATCCTTCCTTACGTCGTCCGTCAGCTGGTCAAAGGGTAGGACCTGTCCAGCGGCGCGCCGGCGTCTGCTGAGCGCGCCGAAAACGAAGACGGCGCCGGACGCCGGCCGAGCGCCCCTGCCCTGAAGCGCGGCACCTGCGATAATTGGATCATGTGCGCGATCGAGGCGAGCGTATCCGTCACTGCCGAGTACGTGAAGGCTCAGGCGTCGGCGGTCGGCTTCGACCTGTGCGGCATTGCTCCCGCCGCCAGCTTTCCTGAGTTGAATTTCCTCACAGACGTGGCTGAATCGCGGGTACGCCGGCGAGATGCATTACCTGCACCGGACGGCGGAGCGCCGCGGTGACGTTCGTGCGCTGATGCCGTCTGCCCGGAGCGTCATTTCCCTCGGCATCGTTTACAACGCCGACCGTCCGTATTCGACGGAGAACGCGGACGCCGGTCAGGCAGCGATTGCGCGATACGCGTGGGGCGACGACTACCACTCGATCATCGAGACACGACTGCAACTGCTGCTGGAGCGGATCCGGCAGGCGGCCGGCGAGCACGTCGAGGCCCGCGCGTATGTGGATACCGGCCCGGTGCAGGAGCGCGTTTATGCGCAGTACGCCGGCCTTGGCTGGATCGGCAAGAACACGTGCGTGATCAACGAGACGCTGGGCTCGTGGATTTTCCTCGCCGAGATCATCACCAGCTTGCCGCTGCAGCCCGACGCGCCAGCGCCGATCAGTGCGGCACGTGCACGCTGTGCCTCGAGGCCTGTCCCACCGGTGCGCTGGTCGCGCCCGGGGTGCTCGATTCCACCCGGTGCCTGTCATACCTCACGATTGAGCTGAAGGGCGATGTTCCGGCGGAGCAGCGAGACGCAGTGGGAGAGCACGCCTACGGCTGTGACATCTGCCAGGAAGTGTGCCCGTGGAATCTCATCCCCGTTGACCGGCATCACGCACGAGCGTCCCTGGCAGCCGCGTCCGGGCCTCGACGGCCCGCGTCTCCTCGACCTGTGGCAGCGAACGGACGATGAGCTTCGATCGCTTTTGAAGGGCAGCGCGATGAAGCGGGCAGGCGTGAAGCGGCTGCGCAGGAATCTCGCGATCGCGATCGGGAACAGCGGCGATCCGGCGGCTGCAGCCGTGTTGCGGGATCTCCAGGAGCCCACCTGTGCGGAGCCGCTCGTGGCCGAGCACGTTGCATGGGCGGTCGAGAAGCTCGGTGGCTGATCGAAAGCCGCGGCGCACCGAGCCACGCCCGGGCGAGCCGGTGCCGGCCCTGCTCCCGGATCGGCCGACGCTGCCCAGAGTTCGCGAGATTGCGGCCGGGTGCAAGGCGTGCGATCTGTACCTGAAGGGCACCCAGACTGTTTTCGGCGAAGGACCTGCCCGCGCCGCCGTCATGTTCGTCGGCGAGCAGCCGGGTGATGCTGAGGATGTCGCGGGGCACCCGTTCGTCGGTCCCGCCGGGCGGCTCCTCGATCGCGCACTGGAAGACGCCGGCATCGATCGGAAGATCGTGTACGTGACGAATGTGGTGAAACATTTCAAGTGGGAACCGCGGGGCAAGCGCCGGATACACGCGAAACCCAACGCGGGTGAGGTGGCGGCATGCCGCCCGTGGCTCGAGACCGAAATCGCGCTCGTCAAGCCGCGCGTGCTCGTCTGCCTCGGCGCCACCGCGGCGCAGGCGCTGCTCGGCAAAGCCTTCCGCGTGTCGCAGCAGCGCGGCCAGATCGTGCCGTCGCCGCTCGCACCCGTGGTCATCGCGACGGTGCATCCTTCGTCAATCCTCCGGGCATCAGACGACGAGACGAGAAGGGAAGAGATGACGCGGTTCGTGGCTGATTTGAAGAAGGTGGCGGCGGCAGCGTCCGGCGCGGGAGAATAGACTCATGACGCACAATTTCCAGCCGACGCTTCTGGTTTCGATGCCGCAGCTCCGGGATCCGAATTTCGCCAAGACGGTGATCCTGCTCTGCGACTTCCTGCCCGAGGGGGCGTTTGGCCTGGTGCTGAACCGGCCGACTGACGCGGCCGCAACCACGATGGTGCGCCTCGCTCCGCCGATTGAGTTCGGCAATGATCTCGTCCTCTGCACGGGTGGACCGGTCGAGCCCGACCGCGGCTGGATCCTGACCTCCGACGAACCGGTGGAACAGGATTACCGCATGATCGTCGAGGGGTTGTACCTGTCGACCTCACCACTCCTGCTGCGGCGCGTGCTCGAGACCCGTCCCGCGCCCCGTGCGCTCGTGCTCGCCGGGTACGCCGGATGGGGCCCCGGGCAGCTCGATGAGGAGCTCGAGCAGTCGGCCTGGCTCATGTCCGATGTGGCGCTCGATATCATCTTCGACACCGATCCCGGCCTGATGTGGGAAACGGCGATCCGCCGGCTCGGCGCCGACCCGTCCGCGCTGCAAATGAGCCACGGCGTTCATTGAACCGTGAACGCATTCGTCCCGGCCTCGACCATTCAGTTGCCGGAACCAGTCTTGCAAACTTCGCCACAGCAACTCGACACGATTTTGAGGAGGAGCGAATGGCCGAAGAGACGAACCCGTTGGAAGAACTGCTCGTTGACGAGCTGAAGGACATCTACAGCGCCGAGAACCAGATCATCAAGGCGCTGCCGAAGATGGCGAAGGCCGCAAGCGCGCCCGAGCTGAAGCGTGCGTTCGAACGGCACCTCGAAGAGACCCGGCGCCAGGTCGAGCGGCTCGATCAGATCGGCGAAGCGCTCGAGATCAAGCTGACCGGGAAAAAGTGCCGCGGGATGGAGGGGCTGATCGAAGAGGGACGCGAGATCATGGAAGAAGACCTCGACGAGAACGCGATCGACGCCGGTCTCATCGGGGCGGCGCAGAAGGTCGAACACTACGAGATGGCGGCGTACGGGACCGCCCGGACACATGCCGCATTGCTCGGGTATAACAAGATCGCGCGCCTGCTGCAGCAGACGCTGAACGAAGAAGGCGCGACCGACAAGAAGCTGACGCAGCTCGCCGACAGCATCATCAACGTGGAGGCGGTCGAGGCCTAGACGCCCGGCTGTCTCGATTCCGAGCAGGGCGCGACGCACCCGGATACGGGAGCGTCGCGCTTTTTCGTGTCGCCCCGCCGGCGACGTCAGTTCACTTCAGCAGGTCGGTGAAGAAGTCGATCGCCCGCGGATCCTTCGATTGCCCAAGCCAGAACATCGCCTGCTTGCGAACCACGGGGTTCGTGTTGGTCCGGGCGACGCTGATGAGGAGCGGCACTCCTTCGTCGCGGGGCAGCTGGCTCAAGGCGAAGACGGCCTTCTTCTTCACCTCGGTATCGGGGTCCTGCTCGATGCGTTCGGTGATCGCTGCGGCCGCCTTGCGCCCTGCCGCCTGCGCCAGCCAGAAGAGCGCCTCGCTGCGCAGGCGCGGCTCCGCATCGGACCTGGCAATCGACGCGAGCGTGTCCGTCACATCCGGCATGCGGCTCTGCGAGAGCGCAAAGATGGCGCTCTTCCGCACTTCGACGCTCGGGTCCTCGCGCATCACCCGCAGCAGCCGATCGAACCCTCGCCGCCCGCGGGCGTTGCCGAGCCAGAACGTGACTTTCTTACGAACCGTCTCCGGGCGGTCAACGCTCATCAGCCGGTCGAGCGAAGCGTCCGCGCTCTCGTCCCCGTGGAGTGCGATCGCCATGACCGCGCCGTCGATGACCCGCGCACTGCCGTCAGGGGCGAGCGCAAGCGATTCCAGCAAGGCGACGCTGTCCGCCGGCCGCACGCCGTCGATCCATAGCACCGGGCGCCCGCCGGCATCGAGCACGCAATCCGCAGAGACCACCCGTATCCGCTCCACCGATCGCGCCACGACTCGAAACAGGATCGCGATCCGGTCGGAACCCTCGAGTTGCACCGTGCGAGGAGCCGCTGCCTGGCCGGCTCCTGGATCGGCCGCTGGTTCGGCCGCTGAACTCTCGAGGCGGCAGCCGCCCCAGGCGCGTCCGTCGTCTCCCGTCATCCCGCGGCCGGACCCGTCACAACACATGAAGCGGGTGCGATCGACGACAGGAACCGCATACCCCACCCATGTCGTCTCGATCGCTGAGGCGATCAGTCCCCGGAATGACTGGGTAAACGGGGAGCCTGCTGGATTGGTCGTCACCCGGCCGTTGACCACCGTCGGAGGCTGCTGCGCTGACGCGTTCGCGCCGAGAGCACTGACGAGGGCCGCCGCTGCGAAGATCCGAAGAGTGGATGTCAGCATCGCCACCCTACTTTCCGTTCAGCAGCTCCATCATGTAGGCGGTCGCGATGCGGTCGCCGCCCATGACGGACAGTTTCTGGACGATATCCTTCTTGAGTGACGGGTCCTGTTCCTTTCGGGCGAGGTCGACGAGCGCGGTCGAGTTGCCCTGCACGAAGAGTCCCTGGATCACCGTTCGCCGAATCGCTGGATCCTTGTCGCTGTTGTAGATCCCGACCAGGGCCTCGCTCGTGCGCTGCGAGTCCATCACGCCGAGGTTCCGAATCGCCGTGCGCCGCAGCTCGGGGTCCTTCTCGGTTTTCGCCAGCTCGATGAGCCGCGTGGCATCTCCGCCGACGAACATCGCCTGGATGATCCGTTTCTTGACCTCGACCGCCGACTCCTTCTGATAAAGCTGCCAGAGCTCTTCGTGCGCGCCCATCACGCCCAGCTGCTGGACCGCTTCGCCCCTCAGATCGAGGTTCGGTTCGCTTTGTGCCGCGGTGAGGAGGCGATCCTTGGCGCCGCCAATCATGAAGGCGCGGAGGATCCGGCGCTTCACATCCAGATCGGTGGAGCCGGCATAGATCTCCGCGAGCACACCGAGGCTTTCAGGCCCACCCGCCTGCCCCAGGTAATCGATCGCCCTGCTCTGGAGCTCCGGTGTGGAATTCCCGCGCGCAATGCCTTTCAGCACCTCGCGCGCCTTCGGCGAGTTGCTCTGGGCGAGTACGAACAACGCCCGCGACTTCAGTTTCGGCGCGGCCGTGCCGTCGAGCAGCTTCTGGAGGAACGGGATCGCCTGGTCGGCATCGGAGTCCAGGAGCGCATTGATCGCCATCAGCTTCAGGTCGTCATCGGTCTGGCTCTCCGGACTTGCCGGCTGGCCGCTGTCGCGGCGGACCTCGGCTTCGAGCTGCTTCGCCTGTCCGAGGAAGCGGCTCTTCTGATAGTCGCGGGTGAGCGCCGACAGCGTCGTCAGCGCCTCTGCCCGTTGCCCGGCCTTGTTCTGCGACCACGCTTTCCAGTACAGCGCGGCGTCGGCACGCGTCCCCTTCATTGCGGCGACCTCGGCGAAAAGCAGGACGGCGCGGTCGTAGCGGGACTGGTCCAGTTGCCGGCGCGCTTCTTCGTAGACCCGTGTCTCGCGATCCCGCTGACGCTCCGCGTCGTCCCGACTGCGGTCGCGAGCACGATCCTCGGCCTGGTCGATGAACATCGAGCCGTCAATCGCGGCGAGACCGATCGCTGCGATTGGTCCAATCACCATCGAGGCTGGCTCCATGGGAGGCAGTGTGCGCTTCGATCACCGCCGGCTGCGCCGTGGCTCGAGGGGCGAGCACGAGGACGGTCAGCGACACGAGGCTGAAAATACGCAAAGGTCTGAGGTGCATGGTCTGGATATCCTTGTTTCCACCGCCGGCGCTCGCTCGGCCGGCATGATCCACCGGGCATTCGCCCGGAAATGTTCGATTCAGTTTCGAGGCGGTTACGAACTCTGGCCCGTTCGCAGCCGCACGGCCGCCCGTTGTCGTTCCCGCACGTCCGACGACAGGACGCGCACCTTGAACAGCAATCCGTTTGCGTCGATCTGCCGCCGGACCTCGTCGACGTCGGTTACCGACACGACGTCCGGGCTCGCGGCGATGTCGACGAGCACGCGTTCGAGCTCGTCGAGCACCGTGACCAGGCCTCGGTTGCCGGTGGCCGCGGCGGTCTGGCGATACAGCCGGTTATCCGAGACGAGCTGCTCGGCGCGTCCGCGCTCGGCCGAGATCGCCGCGGCGCCGCCCTCACCGCTCACGAGCTCGACGAGCATCGCCTCCGATCGATCGAGATGGTCGCCGAGGTCTGCCAGCAACACCCGCTCGCGCATCTGCGTGCCGGCAGCGACGACCGCGGGGGCGGTCGCCGGCACCGGCTTCGACAGACGTCCGGCGAGAAAGGCGCCAGTCACAAGGAGAGCGACGGCCGCGACGAGCGCAAGGCGTGCGGGGGAGAACACCCACCAGGCGAGCCATCCTCGCTCCCGTTTCGTGAGTTCAGGCTGGAGCCTCGCCCACACCACCCGCTCGAAACCGTCCGGGGGCTCGGGTGGGCGGGATTCCTCGACCGCCGCCAGGAGCTGCTGCAGGCGGGCGTAAGCGGCGCCGCACGTGCGGCACTCGGCAAGGTGTTGCGCCGCCGCCGTGGCAGCGGCCGAATCCTCGCCGTAGTAGTGCAGCACCAGGTCGTCGTCTCTGAGATGCATGGCGTCCTCGTTGCGAGCGTCCATCAGCGTTCCGTCCCTGTCATGCGCGCCGGTGGCGCGACGAGTGGCTCGAGCGCCACCCGCATCTTCTTCACCGCCCTGAAGATGCTGTGTTTCGTGGCGTTCGTCTTCAACCCGAGCGCGCGGCTGATCTCCTCGATCGAATGCCCCTCGAAATGCCGCAGGACGAACGCGGCCCGTTCCATGCGGCTGAGGGCGGTCATGCCGGCAGTCACGCGTTCCTGCACCTCGGCGCTCAGCATCAGGCGCTCCGGAGATGCGCGCCCGCCGGACAGGGTCTCCTCCGGAATGCCGTGTTCGAGGTCCAGCATGTCGTGGCCGGCGTCGCGGTATGCCCTCGAGCGAATGAGATCGATGGCGCAGTTCACCGCAATCCGGTGGAGCCATGTGCCGAAATTGGCGCGGGATTCGAATCGGCCCAATTGCCGGTACGCCTTGAGAAACGTCTCCTGGACGACATCTTCCGCGTCCTGCGCAGTGCCGGTCATCCGGTGCGCAAGACGGTAGACGGCCCGGCTGTGACGGTCCACGAGCGCCCGGAAGGCTTCGCTATCGCCGTCGCGGGCCAGCGCGACAGTGGCGGCGTCCGTTTGCGGCATCCGAGTAGGTTAGACGGAGCCTGGGGGTGGGGGTTAGCAGCGATCAGATCGACGTGCTACGGGCTACGACGCCAGGGGCTAAAAGGCGGAGCAATCCAGACCTGGGGCAGTCTGGTCAGGCGGGGTCGGGGACGTGGGGCTCGTCTGAAGGCTCGGATGGCTCGCGGGGCAAAGAGTCTCGCCCGCGTTGCGGGTCCTTCACCCGTCGTACCATCGCACGCATCAGCGCGATCTCCCCATGCAACGCGGCGATACAGAGCGCCTGCGTCTCGTGGGGCACGTCCGTGGGGACTCCGCAGAACGGGCAGGCAGTCACCCTCATCTTCCTTGTTGAACCTTCACGCCGAATAACTCACAGGGTCACCAGACCTCGTGCAAGAACGACACCACGAAGCCTTCTCTGGTCGGGCACGACAGTGCGGCGTGTTCAAGCCGACGGAGCCCGCCGCAGCTTGATGGCTCAGTAACGTCTGACTACATGCGGTGGTTGTCCGACGACATCTGGTGGCCACGTCATCCGACGCGAACGCTCAGGCGTCGCACGACTCATTGCGCGCGCGCTCAGGCTGCCGTGCACGAACAAAATCATGTCGTTGATGCGCATCGTGCTGATACACGTGAGGGGTCGCGACTAGCCGTTGTTATATGCTTCGAACGATGTTCAAGCGGCAGAAGACCGGGTCCGTGGTGTGCGCGTCGTGCGGTTCGCTCGTCGGCGTCAACGACGAGCAATGCTACACGTGCGGTCGCCGCAATCCAGGTCTCTGGGGGTTCGGACCGGTGCTGCGCCGGCTCGGACATGACTTCGGGTTCGTCACCGTCGTCGTCTACGGATGCTCCGCGCTCTACGCCCTCAGCCTGCTCCTGACGCTGATGGACGGCCAGAGCATCCTCGGCGGCGGCCCGCTCTCGATACTCCGTCCCGGGCAGCTCGCGACGCTGCGCCTCGGTCTGAGTGGGGCGGGCCCGGTGTTTGGCGCCCATATGTGGTGGACGATCCTGAGTGCCGGGTGGCTGCATGGCAGCGCGCTGCACATCCTCTTCAACATGATGGCGATGCGCCAGATCGGTCCGCCGACCGCGGACGTGTACGGTGGCGCGAGAACGGTCATCATCTACACGCTTGCATCCGCCTGCGGGTTTCTTCTGAGCTCGGTGGCGGGATACCTGATGCCGCCGCTGCCGATCATCGGCGGTGCACCTTTTACACTCGGCGCGTCCGCTGCGATTTTTGGCCTGGTCGGCGCGTTGATGTACTACAGCCGCCGGAGCGGCAGCAGCCTCATGACGTCCCAGCTTTCCGGGTACGTCGTCTCGATGGCGGTGTTCGGGATCCTCGTGCCCGGGATCGACAACTACGCGCACGCGGGTGGATTTGCCGGAGGCTACCTGGTAGGGATGTGGCTCGACCCGCTCAAGCCGGAACGGGTCAATCACATGGCCGGGGCGCTGGCGTGCATGGCCGCCACCGTCCTCTCGATTGTGGCCTCCTACATCTGGGTGACGATCCACCTCTAGGGAATCAGCCGCCGACGTTCATTTCGAGTACAGGTCGATGATCCGGCTGATCGCGCGCCGGCAGACGCGGCAGAACCCTACCGCGTCGCGCGTGAACATGATGCAATCGGTTTCGGGCCGGTAGAGACCGTGCGCCTCGTAGGCGGCTCCCTCGAAGGCCCCAACCCGGTGCGAGTACCTCATCGAGCCGAGGAATGGCTCGTCCCAATCCCGCTGCTCCCGGAAAAGCGCGTCCATCTCGGTTTCGGGGGCGTTGCGCGCACGAATGTCCCGCCGTCTTTTCTGAATGCCCGCGGTGTGCTGTTCGAACTGTGCCTTGTCCCAGGGGGTCGGGAGCGGCGTGGCGGGCTCGACGAGATCGCGCCACTTCAGGCGCCCGGGATCCTGCAGAGCGGTCACATTCGGCTCCCAGGGCTCAGGTCGCTGCGTGTCGCTCGGTTGGTAGGCGACGTCTGACGTGTAGTACTCGTCAGCGAGCGCGGCGAAGTGATGTCCGAACTCGTGGACGAACACGTAGGGTGAAAACGCGCTGTCGACCGACGCGGTTGCCTGTGCATTGAAAATCCCGCCGCCGCCGTATGTCTTCTCGTTGACGAGGATTTCGATGAACTCGTAGGGCGCGGCGGACGCGGCGTCCCGCAGCGCCCGGTTGTCGAGCGTCAACACATACCGTTCCGAGTCGAAGATGTTGTATTCCGTCGACAGCGGCGTGCGATGGAACGCCCCCGCATTCGGACGGTTGACCCCGCTCTCGGCGGACGGAAGGTCCAGCGCCCGGACGTTGAAGTCGGACCGACGCCCCTTGAACGGCTCTTCGTGCGAACAGCGCCGGCAGTAGTCGCTGCACGTCGGCATGGAATTTCGCCATCTCGGCGGCCGTGTATCCCTCGCCGATCACGAGCAGGTCCACCTTCTCGGCCGGCGGACCGTTCTCGAACACCGTCCATACCTGGCCCGCATGCTGCCGCAGGGGAGCCCGGTTCACGAAGCGGGATGACGGATCGACCTCTGTCGTCCACAGGGGCGCGAAGCTGTTGTCCGGTCCGTCGTCCCTGGACGGTGACGGTCACCGGCTGGCGCGGCCACGGCAGCCGCAGCGACTCGTGGAAGGTGCGATGGACGTTCTTCTGCTCGCCGGTCGTCACCCATTCCCCGTACACCGACGAGAAGCCCCTTGAATAGAGCAGCGTGCCCGAGTCCTTCGCTCGGACTTCGAACCGGTAATGTCCCAGGTCGGTCGCGTCGACCAGTTGCGTCCGGCTGCCCGGCCACGGGCCGTCGTTGACGACGCGGTCGAGCGCAAACGCCTCGGGCGACCCTGGCCCGCTGCCGTGGAAGTAGTCGATGCGCATCGTGTCAGTGGTGAACCCCGCATCGTAGCCGTTTGAACGCTGGGAGTTCGGCGCCGCGACGAGGAAGACGATGAGGAGTAAGAGGGGGATGCGCATGGTCGTGAAAAGTATAATTCCCGGGTGAGAAAACCAGTCGTCCTCATTACCGGCGCAGGCGGAGAGATCGGGCATGGATTGATCGAACGCCTGGTCGAACGCGGCGACCGTGGCATCGTGACGCTGGACGTGAACCGGATGGATGCGTCGATCGCCGCCAGGGTGGACCGCGAAATCACGGGCTCAATCCTGGACCGTGGCGTCCTCGATCGCGTCCTTTCCGAGTTCCGGGTCGAACTCGTGTTCCACCTCGCCGCGCTGCTCTCGACGCGGTCGGAGTTTACGCCGGTCACGGCGCACCAGGTCAACGTCGAAGGGACGCTCAACCTGCTCGAATTCGCCCAGCACGAGGCGGAATCGCACGGCAAACCCGTCGTGTTCATGTACCCGTCGTCGATTGCCGCCTACGGATTGCCGGATCGGGAAACCAAGATGCGCGCCGGAAGGGTCAAGGAAGACGACTGGGCGCATCCGCGCACGATGTACGGCTGCAACAAGCTCTATTGCGAGCAGCTCGGGACGTACTACGCCCGTCACTACAAGCAGCTCGCGGCAGAGCCCGCGAGCGGCCGCGTGGACTTCAGGAGCGTGCGGTTTCCCGGCCTGATCTCGGGGGTCACCGTGCCATCCGGGGGGACGTCGGACTATGCGCCGGAGATGATCCACGCCGGAGCGAGGGGCGAGCCGTACGCGTGCTTCGTCCGGCCCGACACCCGGATCCCGTTCATGGCGATGCCGGACGGCGTGGACGCGCTGATGACACTGGCCTCAGCCCCGCGAACCAGCCTTACCCGGACGGCCTACAACGTCACCGCATTCAACCCGTCGGCACAGGAAGTTCGGGATGCCGTTCTGCGCGCCTTCCCTGACGCCCGGATCGACTGGGACACCGACACCAAACGACAGGGCATCGTCGACTCGTGGCCCGCGGACGTGGACGATTCGGCGGCGCGCGCTGACTGGGGCTTTGCCCCGCGCTACGACTTCGAACACGCGTTCAACGACTACCTCGTGCCGACGATTCGCCAGCTCTACGCCAGAAGGTAGGCCGCCCCGCCGCGGCCGGCGCCGACTAGACCGGGATCCACTGCGGCGGCGGCGTGATTTCGGGAGCCGGGGGGCCGCCGGGATCGGGCCGGCCGCTGCCGGTCAGCCGGCTGATAGCGCGGACGGTCATGTCGTGATCGCACAGGATCTGACATGAGAGGCGCACGCCCGTGGCGCCCTTGGCGGTGAGGACCTGCCGCTCGGCGACGGTCATCTGCGTCGGCTCGCCTTCGACGAACTCTACCCGGCACGTCGTGCAGCGCGCGTTGCCGCCGCACGCGTGCAGCACGTCCACATGCGCGTCCTGCTCGATCGCAAGCACGAGCCGCTTTCCATTCTCGACATCAACCGTCCCGAAACCTTCAACCGTCAACTTCGGCATTGTCCTGGAGTCTCCTTGTTCCGACCTCACATCATACCGGACGCGCCGGGACGGGGGACAAGGTGCCAGGTACCAAGGTGCCAAGGGTGTCCGCCTCCGCCCGCGTCCGGATCTCGCGCGGGCTCCTGGGCACCTTGGCACCGGCGTCCGCCTTCCGCCTGAAGGCGGAAGCCACAAGCCACAAGCCACAAGCCACAAGCCACAGCCCGAATCCCGAATTCCGCATCCCGAATCCCGAATGCCAGTCGGACCCGTAGCTTCCGCCTTCAGGCGGAAGTCCCGGACGGGACCGCGGGTGGCAGGTGCGAACGCTGTAGCTTCCGCCTTCAGGCGGAAGTCTCGATTGGGCCGAGCGTGGCAGCGCGCGAGAACTTCCGCCTGAAGGCGGAAGCCACAAGCCACAATCCCGAATCCCGAATCCCGAATCCCGAATCCCGAATCCCGAATTCCGAATTCGAACGCCGTAGCTTCCGCCTTCAGGCGGAAGTCCCGGACGGGACCGCGGGTGGCAGGTGCGAACGCTGTAGCTTCCGCCTTCAGGCGGAAGTCTCGATTGGGCCGAGCGTGGCAGTGCGCGAGAACTTCCGCCTGAAGGCGGAAGCCACAAGCCACAATCCCGAATCCCGAATCCCGAATTCCGAATTCGAACGCTGTAGCTTCCGCCTTCAGGCGGAAGTCTCGAGGTGAAGGCTACGCGGTGGGCGAGAGCGCCTGTTCGTGGAGTTGCCGCGCCCGGGCGAGTGCGCTCTCGACGTTCGCGCAGACATTCGCCGCGCCGACATGATCGTAGAAGCCAGACGCCTGCATCACCGCGGCGGGCTGCTCGCGCGCACCGCAGAGCACCAGCGTTCGGCCCGACGCGTGTAGACGGTGTGCGAGGTCCTCCAGCGCACGCATGCCGGTCGCATCGATGGCGGTCATGTTCCGGAGGCGGACGATGACGATTGGCGGAAGTGTGGCGAGGTCATCGAGCACGGCCGCGAGCTTGTCGGTCACGCCGAAGAGAAACGGTCCATGGATCCTGAAGATCGCCACGTAAGGCGGGATGAGCTTGTCCTGCAGGCTGTGCGCCCGTCCCTCCTCGACATAGTCCCAGGTCACCTGCGACACGGTTGTCGTGCCGGCCACCCTCCGGATGTACAGCAGCCCGGCGAGGATCATTCCGACCTCGACGGCAAGTGTCAGGTCGGCGAACACCGTCAGTGCAAACGTCACGAACCACACGCTGATGTCCGTTTTCGTGAGCTTGAGCAGGCTCGGTATTTCGTGCCACTCGCCCATGTTGTAGGCAACAACGAGGAGGATGGCACCGAGCACGGTGAGCGGGATGTAGCTCGCGAGCGGCGCCGCGGCGACGAGGATGATCAGCAGCGTGATCGCGTGCACCATCCCGGCGACGGGGGAGGCCGCCCCCGATCGGATGTTCGTCGCCGTCCGGGCGATCGCGCCGGTTGCCGGCAGGCCGCCAAAAATCGGCGACGCGATGTTCGCGATGCCCTGCGCGACGAGCTCGACGTTGGGATTATGGCGATCCCCGCCCATGCGATCGGCGACGACAGCCGACATCAGTGACTCGATCGCCCCGAGCATGGCGACGGTAATCGCCGGGCGGAGCAGGGTCGGGATGAGCGACGGCTCGAAGCGGGGCACCACGGGCCAGGGGAGACCCGAGGGGATGCCCCCGAACCGGGTGCCGATGGTTTCGACGCCCAGGTGCGTGAGCACGACGACGGTGGTCCCGCCCGCCAGCGCGAGGATGGTCCCCGGGATGCGCGGCAGCATCCGCCGCAGCACGACGATCGTCACCAGCGCGCCAATCCCAAGGGCCGCCGCCGCAGGGTTGATGGTGTCGAGGCTGGACGCGAGCATCTTCATGCGCGGCAGGAACTCCGCCGGGACCCCGCCGATCCTGAGTCCGAGGAAGTCCTTGATCTGGGTGCTCGCGATCAGCACCGCGATTCCGTTCGTGAAGCCGACGACGACCGGTCGCGGCAGGTACTTGACTGCCGCTCCCATTCCTGTCGCGCCGAGGACGACGAGCATGACGCCCGCCATCATCGTGCACATGAACAGCCCGCTGACGCCGTAGTCCGCGATGATGCCCGCGACCACCACGACGAACGCGCCGGTTGGGCCGCCGATCTGGAACTTCGACCCGCCCAGGGCCGAGATGATGAAGCCGGTGACGATCGCGCAGTAGATACCGGCCTGCGGCGTCAGGCCAGATGCGATCGCGAATGCCATCGCGAGCGGCAGCGCAACGAGCCCGACGGTGACGCCGGCGACCATGTCGCGGACGAGCATCGACCGGGAGTACTGCCGCAGCGCGAGCAGCGACGCCGGGGCCCAGGATGATGGCATGTTCACACGAGCGCTGGCCGGGCGCGCTCCGATAGTGAGAGCCGGGAACGACGAGGGGAACGCGAAAATTGTAGCATGCGCGCGCCACCACATCCACGCGGCGCTGCCCGTCGTGACACAATCGTGGCAGGAGGCTCGCATGGTCACGGGCGGAAGCATGAGAGAGATTCTGTTGCACGGCGGCACGGCCGAGACATTCGACCGGTCGGTCGAAATCGCGCGCCAGCTTGCCGAGTCGTTCGGCGCGCGGCTCCACGTGGTGTTCACGATTGAAGACCCGCTGTCGGCGGGCTGGACCGCGGAAATGAGTGCGGAGCGGCTCCCGGAACTGCACCAGGCGATGGAGGACGAAGCGCGCGACCGGCTGGCCCGCCTGATCCCGGCGGAGGACCAGGAGCGGCTCGGTGTGGAGATCGTCCTGCGCACCGGCCCCGCCGCCGACGAAGTCGTTCTGTACACGAAAGAGCACGCCATCGATCTCGCCATTGTCCAGTCGCCCGCGGCCGGCGGCGCCTGACGCGGATGTCGCCAGCGCGCTGCTCGATCGCGGCGAATGCGCCGTCCTCGTCCTGCGATAGCGCGGCATGATCCCCTCAGATCTGCTGGTGTCCGCCTACGCCAGCGGCTGGTTCCCGATGGCGGTCGCACCAGGTGAGATCCGGTGGTATTCGCCGGATCCGCGTGGGATCCTCCCGCTCGACACCTTCCACGTCCCCTCGCGTCTCGCCCGCGTGCTCCGCAGCGGCCGCTTTCAGGTCGAGATCGACCGCGACTTCGACGGCGTCATCCGCGCCTGCGCCGAGGCCGATCGCAAGGAGGAGGAAGGCGGGACGTGGATCGATGCGGAGATCATGGAGAGCTACTGCGCGCTGCACCGCGCCGGGCTCGCGCACTCAGTGGAAGCGTGGCAGGGAGGGCAGCTGGCGGGCGGCGTCTACGGCGTCGCGCTCGGCGGCGCCTTTTTCGGCGAATCGATGTTCCACCACGTGACCGACGCCTCCAAGGTCGCGCTCGCCGCGCTGATCGACCGGCTGCGCAGCCGCGGACACACGCTGCTCGACATCCAATGGGTCACGCCCGCATCTCGAACGCTTCGGTGCAATCGAAATCCCCCGGCGCAGGTACCTCAAGATGCTCGAGGAGGCGCTCGCTGTTGACGTGGAGTTTTAAGGGGGATGCTGATCGACGGGTTCTAGGGTTTTAAGAGTTCTACGGGGTTCTAGGTCAGGTTTTAGGTTCTACGGTTATAGGGTTGTACGTTTGAAGGTCAGGTCTGGGGTTGTAGGGTTTGAAGGTTCAAGTTCCGCTTCTAGCCCGCAACAGTCAAACTGGACCCTACAACCTGAAACGTAAAACCTTAAAACTCGACCTTAGAACCCCTAAAACCCCTAGAACCGTAAAAACCCTAGACGAAACTGGGCAGCTCAATGAACCGTGTACGGCTCACTGAGCGTGAAGGGCGCGATGTTCGCGTCGAACCGTTCGCCCGACTCCGTGATCATCTGGTACGTGCCCTCCATGACGCCGAACGGCGTCGTCAAAGGGCAGCCTGACGTGTACTCGAACGACTCGCCGGGTTTGAGTGTCGGTTGCTTGCCGACGACGCCGGGGCCGCGCACTTCTTCGACGTGCCCGGTGCCGTCCTTGATGAACCAGTGCCGTGTGAGCAGCTGCACGGGTTCGGCGCCTTCGTTCGAAATCGTGACCGTATAGAGGAAGAACCACTGGTTCTTCTGCGGCTCCGATCGCTCGGCGGCGTACTGGCACTGTCACGATGACGCGGACTCCGCGAGTCAGCGCTTCCGAATTGAACATGTCGTCATGATGAACGATCCGCGCGGCTCCCGGCAAGCGATGGCTGACGGTGTCGGCCTCTGTGCGCATTGCGCACACGTTCGCATCGTCACTACTGCGAAGGAATCGCGGTTCTACCTCTGCCAGCTGTCGTTCGTCGACTCTCGCTTTGCGCGATACCCCGTACTTCCCGTCCGCGCGTGCGAAGGGTACCGGCCGGAGGACGTGACGCCCGACTGACAGCACCCTCTCCCGAGCACATCCCGCCACGACTGCCGCGTCGCAGTGCCGGTGCTAGCATGGGATTGCCATGCAGACGATCGAGCCCGCGCGACTGAAGCCGGGGGTAGACGCCGATTCGCTGCCGGATGCGTCCGCGGATGCGGGCGCCCGGCAGTCGAACAACCTCATCAGCGGTCGCGCGCTGATCTTCTGGGATCCGATGAGTCTGCCGGGGACCCGGTTCGCGAAAAAACTCGACGCCATCGACACCGATCAGATCACTCCCGCGGCGGACTGCGTCTCCGAGAGCCTGGAGACCCTCGACGAGAAATGGAAGGCCGGATCCTTCCGCCACCTGATGCCGGACTTCCGCCAGCGCGTCCATGCGGGCCAGAACTTCGTGATTGCCGGCGACCGCTTTGCGATCGGCTCTTCGCGCGAAATGAGCCCGGCCGGGCTCAAGGGTGTTGCCGAAGAAGCCGGCCTCGAACTGGTCATCGTCTGCGGCAACAACATGGGCGACATCTTTCGCCGCAACAGTTTCAATCTCGGCCTTCACGTCGTCCAGAGTCCGGACGCCGTGGCCGACGCCCGCGACGGCGACGCGTTCACCTTCGACCCGGTCACCCGCGCGCTGACGAACGACACGCAGGGAAAGGTGTATGAGCCGGTGCCGCTGTCGCCCAAGGAAGAAGAGATCCGGAGGAGCGGCGGCATTTTCGCCGTCGGACGGCGGGAGTTCCGCGAGTCGGTGCTGACGCAGCCGTCGGTTGACTGGCCCGACGAGCACGATGCGCGCCGGATGTCCACGACCGAACAGATCGTGTGGGCGCACCGCGTCGACAAGGGACTGAAGACGACCGACCTGACGCCCGGGACGACGCTTCGCATTTATGCCGACTTGCTGCCCGCCTCCGATGGCACGGCACCGTTTGCGATCCACACGTTCAACCAGATTACCGGGGGCGCGGCGATCGAACCGAGGCAGGCGGCGATTGCCAACGACCACTTCGTGTTCACCGGCGTGGATGCCGACGAGAAGCAGACCAGCATCGGCCGCGCATTTGCGGCGCGGCATGGGCTCGAGAAGCCGTACTACGCGACGCCAGGCGACGGCATCTTCCACTTCTACTTTCCCGAACAAGGCCTGGTCATGCCGGGGCAGTTCATCCCTGGAGCCGATTCACACAGCCGCGCCTACGGCGCCTACGGCGCTGTCGGCATTGGAGTGGGGTCGACGACGCTCGGGTTCGGATGGTCGACGGGATACATCTACAGCACGCTGCCGAAGCAGCGGCGCGTGCGGTTTACCGGTCGTCTGCAGCCCTGGGTCGGCGGCAAGGACATCGTCCTCGAACTGCTCCGGCGCTGGGGCGCCAGACAGGCGCAGGGCATGTCGGTGGAGCTTGCCGACGAAGACGGCCAGTTACCTGTTGCTTACCGGAACACGATCGCGAACATGATGGCCGAGGCGGAAGCGTTCAACGGTATTTTTGCTGCCGACGAGATCACGCTGCGGTGGTACCGGGACAAGGGGTTCGCGAGCCTGCCATACCCGCTGGTCCGCCCGGGACCTGACGCGGTTTACGACATCGACGAGGCCGTGGACCTTGGCGACGTGCGGCCGATGATTGCCAAGCCGTTCAGTCCCGGGAACGCCTATCCCGCGGAGGACGTGGCACGCGAACGGCTCTCGTTCGACAAGGCGATGATCGGCTCGTGCACGAACGGCAGCTACGACGACCTGCTGCAGGCCGCGCTCGTGCTGCGTGCGGCACAGGCGCAGGGGATCGGCAAAGTGGAGCGGGCGCTCGCCATTTTCCCCGGATCCGGCGGAGTGGGCCGACAGATTGAAGTGGCCGACCCGCGTCTCGGGGGCGAATCGATTGCGAACGTCTTCCGCTCCGTCGGTGGAACGATCCGCCAGTCCTGGTGCGGACCGTGCTTCGGACAGGGACCGGATGCGCTCAGTCCGGGGCAGCGGGCGCTGACGTCGTTCAACCGGAACTGGCAGAACCGCATGGGATTCGGCGGCGAAGGCTACCTCGCGAGTCCCGCGGTCGTGGCCGCTTCGGCGCTGCTCGGGTTCATGGCGCCGCCGTCGGAGCTCGGTCTCACCTGGGATCCCGAGCTCTTTGGCGTGTGAGGCGTTCGAGGCGACGTCGCCAACCACGCCAAACAGTACCTACCTCCAGTACAGTTGATGTCGATCCTGGGCCCCACCGCGTAACCTTTAGAGAGGTTCGATGCCGTCGTTTACTGACCCCGAAACCTGGATCGCATTCCTGACGCTGACGTTCCTCGAGATCGTCCTCGGGGTCGACAACATCATCTTCATCTCAATCCTGTCGGGAAAGCTTCCGTCGGGCCAGCAGCGCCGGGCGCGGAGGCTTGGTCTGATTGGCGCGATGCTGACACGGGTGCTCCTGCTGTTTTCCCTCGCGTGGATCGTCAAGCTGACGACGCCGCTCGTCACCCTGATCAACCGCCCGATTTCTGGTCGGGACCTGATCCTGATCGGCGGCGGGCTGTTCCTCCTCGGCAAGAGCACGTTCGAGATGCACGAGCGGCTCGAGGGGGAGCAGGACCACACCGGTGGGCGCCGGGCCGCGTCGTTCGTCAGTGTGATCGTACAGATCATGCTGCTCGACATCGTGTTCTCGCTCGACTCGGTGATCACCGCCGTCGGCATGGTGGACGAAGTGGCGGTCATGGTCGCAGCCGTGATCGTGTCGGCCGGGATCATGATGCTCTCCGCGGAATCGATCAGCGCCTTCGTGCACAAACATCCGACGGTCAAGATGCTTGCGCTCAGCTTCCTCCTGCTGATCGGGATGTCGCTGCTGCTCGAAGGGTTCGGCCAGCACATTCCGAAGGGATACATCTACTTCGCGATGGGGTTCTCGGTGTTCGTGGAAATGATCAATCTCCGGATCCGGGCGAAATCGGCCCCGGTGCGGCTGCGCGAGCGGTATGCCGACGACGAAGGGGGACCGCGCCTGAAACGAATCCCCGGCGCGCGGCGTCTATTAGAAGACTGCCGGACCGTGCTCAACCGTTGCCTTTTTCCTGAGGATTTCGCCACGATGAAACGTCTGTCCGTCGCACTGTTCGTCGCCTGCCTGGCGACCGTACCCCTGGTGGCGCAGCAGCCTGCCGCGTCGCCATCGACCCAGCCGCGCACCGGCGGGAACGACCTGGAAGGTCGACACGGCGCACAGCTCGGCCGGGTTCAGCGTGAAACACATGATGGTGGCGACGGTCCGGGGGACCCTCGGCCCGATCTCGGGAACGGTCGACTACGATGGCAAGGATGTCTCGACGCATCAAGGCCGACATCACCATCGACGTGACGAAGATCAATACCGGGAACGAATCGCGCGACAAGGACCTGCGTGATACCGGGTTCTTCGAAGTCGCCAAGTACCCGACGATGAAGTTCAAGTCGAAGCGGGTGGAGCCCGGCAGCGCCTGGTCAATTCAAGATGATCGGGGACCTCACGATGCACGGCGTGACGAAGGAAGTCACGCTCGACGTCGAGGGGCCTTCGCCCGTGGTCAAGGTCCAGAACGGCGGGCAGAAGGTCGGCGCGACGGCGACGACGAAGGTCAACCGCCGGGACTTCGGACTGAACTACAACAGCATGATCGAGGCGGGCGCAGTCGTCGGCGACCAGGTCACGGTCACGATCGACATCGAAATCAACCGGTAGCCGCCGGCGTCCCGATCGAACGGCTACTTCAGGCGCTCTGGCATTTCGGCGACGACGTACGCAATCACTGCGATCGCCGCCGACGCCCGGCCCATGTCGGCGGGATCGATCTTGTCGACGGTGTCGGCCTGGGTGTGATGGATCATGAAGTAGTTGCCATCCACTTCGAGCGACATGGCCGGCATCCCTCCCGCCTCGACACTCGGGCCGATGTCCGTGCCTTCTCCCGGACCGGCAATTCGATCGGCCTGGATGCCGCGCAGGAGCGCGGCGATTGCCGTCACCGTGGTCCGCGCCGCGGGGCTTCCGGTGAATCCGAAACCGGTGGGACGGAACACGCCGGAGTCGGACTCCAGCATCAGCACGTGGTTCGCGAGCTGATCCCGGTAGCGATCGCGGTAGGCGTCACCGCCCCTCGTTCCGTTCTCCTCGTTCGTCCACAGCACCACTCGAACGGTTCGACGCGGTCGCAGATTCAGCTTCTTCATCAGCCGCAGGGCGTCCCAGGTCACGACGCATCCACCGCCGTCATCCGTCGCCCCGGTGCCGACGTCCCATGAGTCGATGTGGCCGCCGACGACCACGACTTCGTCGGGGCGTTCGCGGCCGCGAATTTCGCCGACGACGTTGAACGAGTCCGCGTCGGGGAGGAATTTCGCCTCCATCTTGAGACGGATTCTGACCGTCGTGCCACGGTCCTGCATTCGCTGCAGCGCGTCGGCGTCCTCGGTTGTGATCGCCGCGGCGGGGATCTTCGGCACCCCCTCGGCGTAGCGCAGCGCACCTGTGTGGGGGAGCCGCAGTCCCGGCGGGCCGACGGAGCGCACGAGGGTCGCAACCGCACCAAGCGCCGCGGCTCTCGACGGCCCGGAGCCGCGGAACTGCACCGTCTCGGAGTATGTGGTGAACGGCACGTTGAAGACGACGATTCGCTCCGGGACGCGTTCGCGGGCCGCGTCGAGCTCCTGGTACGAGTGGACGACGATGATTTCGCCCTCGACGCCGTCCGGCGGTGTGCCGACGCTGTTCCCAAGACCGAGCATGACGAGGGGGCGCCGGTGCGGAAGCGTGATCTCGGCGCTCTCCTGGCCCCGGACCCAGTGCGGCACCTTCACGGGTTCCGCATGGACGTTCTCGAGGCCGTCCTTCCTCATCTCTTCGACCGCCCACTGGATCGTGTCTTCGAGCGCCGCCGAGCCGCTCAGCCGAGGGCCAAACGTATCGACGATGAGTGCGAGCCGCTCCCACGCGAATCGATTGGATGTCGCTTCCGCGATCAGCTTTGCCGCAGGTTCCCGATAGGGATCGAGCGACGCCGGCAAATTCCCGCCCGGCGCCGCTGGGGGGGGCGCCTGGGCTGAGGATCGGACGATCAGCAGCGAAAGGAGGATGCAGGTGGAGAGCAGGCCGCGACTACGCATCTCACTATTCTATCTGCGCCGGCCCCGTCGCACCTCGCACATGGCACGTCGTACGTGGCCCGCCGCGGTGTAAAAACAAATCCGACCACGAAGACACGGAGACACGGAGACGCACGGAGGTGGCCGCGTGGCCGGCCTGCGGCCGGCTCCGTGGCGCATAGCGCCTACGCGGCCACTGCATGTCTCGCAACGAGGTAGGTGGATTGCTTGCGGCTCCGGGTGCGGGCAGCATTGCGAAGATGACGTCGACGCCTCCGTGCGTCTCCGTGTCTCCGCGCCTCCGTGGTTGAATTTCGTTGCCGCTACATGTGGCGCCGCCGAGCACGTGGCACGTCGCACGTGGACGTGGGACGTTACAACGCGACCCGGTGTCTGCCGCTGTGCAGGTAATTCATCGTCTGCACGGTCAACATGATGGCGAAATCCAGTTTGGTCTGATCCTCAGGGCCCATCAGCCGCAGGTTCATCTCGTTCGCGCGGGTGATCATGTTCTCGAGCACCTGGTCGATCGTGTACTGGTACTCGCCGGTGTTGGCGGCGACCATGCGGCGGATTTCGCGGCGCAGCCGTGCAATGAAGCGCGCCGCCTTCATGTTGCCGGCGTACTCGGGGGAATCCGAGAACAGACGCCGGAGATCGCGATCGTAGAAGTGTGGATGTTCGACGCCGTAGTGCCGGCGCTTACGCGCGTAGTGCGACCGCAGGGTCTTGCGCAGGCTCTGGAGCGGTTCGACCTTGCGACGCGTGCGCACGAGCATGGGTTTGCCCGCCAGCTCCTTCATCAGGCCATCCATGTATTCGAGCTTCTTCAATGCCGGCCAGTCGGCGTAGCGGGTGCGCCAGTCGGCTTCGGGCGTCAGCCATGCGGCGAATGTTTCGGCGAAGTCTTCGTCCGGGTGGCTCTGCGCGTACCAGCTGTCCAGGTGCAGGACGAAACTCTTGCTGTACGGCTTGGGGGTGTAATAGTCCGGGTACTGCATGTACGAGGGGCCGAACAGCTGCTGCCGTCGGCGGCGCTGCCGCAGCTTGTAGGCGTTGTCGATCGCGTGACCGGCCTCATGGCGCAGGATCTTGAGGCACCATGCCTCCGTGCCGCCTTCGACCTCGAGCATCTGTGTGCGTTCGAGCTTCTCGAGGCGCGGGTGGGCGAGGTAGAACGGGATCGCGACGCCGGGGACCCCGTCCGGCGAAAACCATTCGGCCGAGAGCCAGAAGTGGGGCTCGAAGACGAGGCCGCGCGAGTGGAGCTCACGCTGGAGCACGCCGATACGTGCCTCGAGCGGGCTGCCCTCGATCGTGACACCAAGCTGGGACATCCGGAGGTCGAGCAGGCGGTCGTCCGGCCAGGATGCCCACTCGTCCGGCGGGATCACGGTCGCCGGCGCGACTCCCGTCGGCACGGTCGCTTGGCGCCTCGAGGTCCGGCGCATCCTCCGATACGGCAGGGGCTTGGCGTTCCAGTCCCTCAGTCTAACTGAGTTGAACCACTCGGCCTGGTGTGGTATACCGCACAGGCCCGTCCAGCAGGACCGCCGGTGCAGTCGCATTTTCAGGGTTTGCTCACGACTTCTCACGTGCGGCCCGTTACCATCGCACCCGTAAGCATCATCTGTCCCCCTAAACCCGCCGTTTCGGCGGACGAAGGAGTTCGTATGAACGCCGTGTGTCGAGTCGCTCTGGCGGCGGCAGTCGCCGCTGTCGCGGCCGTCCCCTCGTTCGCGCAGCAGTCACCCGCCACGCCGCCGGCAGCGACTGCGCCGTCGACAGCCGCACCCCAGCCAGCCGCCTCCGAGCCCGCGGCAGCGCAGGAACCAGCCGATCCGACCTATGAGGAGACGGTTGTCGTCAGCGGTTCCAGGGTGGCGGAGAAGCTGGCCAACACGCCCGTGACCATGTCGGTCATCGGCACGCGGCAGATCGAGAACGCGACCTCGCAGAACTTCGCGGAGCTGCTTCGAAGCGTGCCCGGGCTGAACATCACCCAGACGTCGGCGCGGGACATCAACGTGACGAGCCGGGCCCCGACCGGGACGCTCGCCACTGGTGAACTGGCGCTGCTCGACGGCCGCAGTCTCTACCAGGACTTCTTCGGCTTCGTGATGTGGGACTTCCTGCCGGTCAACCTGACCGAGATCAAGCAGATCGAGGTCATCCGCGGGCCCGGCGTCGGCGGTGTGGGGTGCGAACGCCGTCAACGGCGTGATCAACGTCATCACCAAGTCGCCGCGGGAAATGCAGGGGACGACGGCGACGATTGGCCTGGGCATGTTCGAGCGAACCGCGGGTGAGGACGCCGGATCCCTGTGGTACGTCAGTGGCACGCACGCGGAGGCGGTCAACGATCGCTGGGCGTTCAAGCTGTCCGGCGGCGGCTACGTCCAGGATCCGTTGTCGCGCCCGACCGGGTTCATCCCCGGCACGCCGGTGACGCCGACCGCGCCGCAAGGCACACCGTTATCCGCCGTACAAGAACACCGGCACGACGCAGCCACGATTCGATGGCCGGCTCGACTACGACTACGAGGACGGCCGGGTCCTGTCATTCACCGGGGGCGTGTCGGGTACCGAAGGGATCATGCACACCGGGATTGGTCCCTTCGACATCAACAGCGGTTCGCTCATGAGTTACGGGCGCGTGACCTTCGGGCGCAAGGGCCTGCGCGTCTCCGCTTTCACACAGATGCTCGACGGCGACGCCGACAACCTGCTCACGCGAGATCCGGCCGGCAACCCGATTGCGTTTGCCTTCAACACGAAGACCACTGACGTGGACATCGCCAACGTGCAGACGCTCGCGAAGCGGCACGTCGTCAGCTACGGCGGGAACCTGCGCTACAACAAGTTCGATCTCTCACTCGCTCCGAACGGCGACAATCGCACCGAGTTGGGCCTGTACGCGCAGGACGAGATCTTTCTGTCCGATCATTTCCGCCTCACCGCTGGCGGCCGGGTCGATCGTTTCGACTACCTCGACAGCTTCGTGTTTCTCGCCGCGGGTCGCGCTGCTCATCAAGCCGGTGCAGAATCACACCTTCCGTGTCTCGTACAATCGGGCCTATCGGTCACCATCGGTCATCAACAATTTTCTCGACATCACGATCGCGGAACCGCTGACGCTCGCGCCCACGCTGGTGTATGCGCTGCCGGTGCGCTCGATCGGGAACCCGGACCTGACGGAGGCATCGACGAACGCCTACGAGGCTGGTTACACCGGCATCCTGCCGGGAGCGCAGCGTCGTGACTGCGGCCGTCTACCTGAACAAGACGAAGAACGACATCTTTTTCACCGAGGTCAAGAGCGCGCGGTGGACGGCGGCAAATCCTCCACCGCGGTGGCCGCTGAACCCGCTCGTCATCCCGGCGGTCACCGGCGGTGCCGGTTTCCCGGCGCTGTTCACTTACCAGAACTTCGGCGAGACCACCCAAAAGGGCATCGAGCTCGGGATCGATACGCCGATGGTTCGCCACGTGAGCCTGTTCGCCAACTACTCGTTTCAGGCCGAACCGGAGCCGGACGGTTTCGACATCTCGGAACTGAATCTGCCGGCGAAGAACCGGTACAACATCGGCGGCAGCTTCGACTATCGCCGGCTGCTCGGCAACCTGTCGGTGAGCTACTCCGACGGCGCCTTCTGGCAGGACGTGCTCGACGATCGCTATCATGGGACGACCGAGCCGTACACGCTTGTCAACGGCGGGTTCGGCGTGAAATGGGGTGCCCAGGACCGCCTGGTCACGACCGTCAAGGTGACGAACCTGGCCAACCAGGACATCCAGCAGCACGTGTTCGGCGACATCACCAAGCGCCAGGTCGTGGGCGAACTTCGCGTCAATTTCGGGGGTCGCAAATAAGCATCGAAGGGCTCCGTCTGACGATTCGGCTCCTTGCCCTCGACATCGACGGCACGATTCTCGACAGCCACGGCGAGGTCCCGGAGGCCAATCGGACCGCGATCGCACGCGCGATCGATGCCGGGATCGAAGTCGTCCTCGCGACCGGGCGCCGGTACGATTTCGCACGTCCGGTCTTCGAGCAGCTCCCGGCGCCGCTGACGCTCATCCTGAGCAACGGCGCGATCGCGAAGACGCATACGGGCGAGACGCTGATGCGCGATCTGCTGCCGCGCGACGTCGCGCGCGCCGTGCTCGAGCGTGTCCCGCAGCATCGCGGAAGTGCTGCCGTCATCTTCGACCGCCCGCGCGAGGGGCAGGTCGTCTTCGAATCGATCGACTGGCACCATCCCCGGCACGAACGTTTCTTCACGTCCAATCGCCCCTTCCTGCTCGAGGTGTCGCCACTCGAAGCGTGCCTGACCGAAGATCCGATCCAGGTCATGTTCACCGGCCGCTGCGGCGAGATGCGCGAGCTCTTCGACGACCTCCACGCCGACGCCAGCACGTTCTCCGTGGCACTGACGGAGTACGCGCATCGCGACTTCTCCCTCGTCGACGTCGTTCGCACCGGGTGCTCGAAAGGCACCGCGCTCGCGGCACTGGCGGAGCGCCGGGGGATTCCCCGCGCCGAAGTCATGGCGATGGGAGACAATCTGAACGACCTGCAGATGCTCGAGTTCGCCGGCACACCGGTGTTGATGGGGAATGCACTGGCCGAGCTGAAGGCGCGGGGCTGGCGGGTGACCGGCACGAACGACGAGGCCGGTGTCGCAACCGCGATCGAGACGTTTATCTTCGGTGGGGCGTCATAGGGCTGAGGCGCACCGCGCCGGTTCAGTCCTCAGCTGTCAGCCATCAGCTCTCAGTTGGGACAGGGGCCACACCGTAGCTCCGCCAGTTGAGGGCAGGGCCAGGGTAGCTTCCGCCGGGGCAGGGGCCACACCGTAGCTTCCGCCGGTTGGGGGCAGGGGCCGCGAAGTGATAGGCCACACCGTAGCTTCCGCCATTGAGGCGGGGCACAAGCTGCAAGCTGATAGCTGATAACTGATAGCTGATAACTAAGCGCGAAAGGTCTCCAATAAACGTGGCAATGGGTATGGGGCTCCGGCTGCCGAAGTCGGAAGGCACGCGTGGGCACCGGCGGCGCGACGTCGTCGTGGCTGAGAAAACCGGGCCGGGCGACAAGAACGCGCCGAAGAAGAAAAAGATGACGTCGGCGGCGTGGCAGGAGGCGAAAGCGCTGATTCTCGCGCGTCGCGGCCGCCTTGGCATTGGCCTCGCCCTGATGCTGGTCAATCGTCTCTCCGGCCTGGTGCTGCCGGCGCTCTCCAAATACCTGATTGACGACGTCATCGGCAAGAGCCGCGCCGATCTCCTGATCCCGCTCGCGGTGGCGGCAGGCGCGGCGACGCTGGTGCAGGCGGTATCGTCCTTCGCGCTGTCCCAGGTGCTCGGCGTCGCGGCACAGCGGGCGATCACCGAGATGCGACGGCGGGTCGAAGCCCACGTCGCGCGGCTGCCGGTCACGTACTTCGACTCGACGCAGTCCGGCGTACTGATCTCGCGGATCATGACGGACGCGGAAGGCATCCGGAATCTCGTCGGCACCGGCCTCGCGCAGTTGACCGGCAGCGTCGTCACCGCGCTGTTCGCGCTGGCGTACCTCTTCTATCTCAACTGGTACCTGACGCTGATCACGATTGTCGCGCTCGCCGCGTTTGGCGGCGGCATGGCGCTGGCCTTCAAGCGGCTGCGGCCCCTCTTCCGTGAACGCGGGAAGATCAATGCCGAGGTGACCGGGCGGTTGAACGAGACGCTCGGCGGGATCCGCATCGTCAAGACCTACACCGCGGAGAAGCGCGAGGAACTGGTCTTCACTCGCGGCGTGAACCGGCTGTTCCGCAACATCGCGCAGTCGATTACCGGCGTCTCCGCGATTACCGCGTTCTCGACCGTCGTCGTCGGCGCCATCGGCGTGATCATGATCGTGGTCGGCGGCCGCGCCATCATCGACGGCCGCATGACTGTCGGTGACTTCATCAACTACATCCTGTTCACAGGACTCATGGCCGCGCCGGTCGTGCAGATCGCGTCGGTCGGGACGCAGATCAGCGAAGCGTTTGCCGGCCTGGATCGCATCCACGAGCTGCTCAGCATGAAGACGGAGGACGACGAGGACAGCACGCGGGCGCCGTTCGGAGCGATCAGGGGCGAGGTCCGGTTCGAGGACGTGACCTTCGAGTACAACCCCGGCGTTCCGGTGCTGAAGCACGTGTCGTTCACCGCGGAGGCCGGCACCACGACCGCGCTCGTCGGATCGAGCGGCTCTGGGAAGAGCACGCTGATCAGCCTCGTCATGGCTTTCAACCGGCCGCTGTCCGGGCGGATCTTCATCGACGGGCGCGATCTCGCCACGGTCCGCCTGCGCGACTATCGCACGCAGCTCGGAGTCGTTCTCCAGGACAACTTCCTGTTCGACGAGACCATCGGTGACAACATCCGCTACGGACGAAAGACCGCGACCGCGGAGGAAGTTCGCGAGGTCGGTCGCATCGCGCACGCCGACGAGTTCATCGAAGAGTTCGAAAAGAAGTACGACACGATCGTGGGGGAGCGCGGCGTCAAATTATCCGGCGGGCAGCGCCAGCGCGTCGCGATCGCGCGCGCGATCCTGGCGGACCCGCGCATCCTCGTGCTGGACGAAGCCACCTCGAGCCTCGACAGCGAGAGTGAGTCGCTCATCCAGGATGGTCTCCGTTCGTTGCGCGCCGGCCGGACGACGTTCGTCATCGCGCACCGCCTCTCCACGATCAGGAGCGCCGACCAGATCCTCGTCATCGAACACGGCGAGATCGTGGAGCGCGGCACCCACGAGGAGCTCATGGCACTGCACGGCCGCTACCGAACGCTGTACGACAAGCAGTACCGGCTCGAGGCCGACCGGTTCATCAATCCTGGTGAGGACTTCACGCCGGTGCCGCCCAAAGTGAAAGTGTCCGCCGGCGCCCGGGCGAACGAGGCGCTGTAAGTCAGCGGGATTCGGGGTTCGGGACTCGGGGCTCGGGCGCCGGGTTCTGGAGACGGGGATTAGGGATCAGGGATCAGGGATAGGAATTCGAAAAGTGCCGCAATTCATCTACACCATGAAGGGGCTCGGGAAGGTGCATCCTCCCGACCACGTTGTACTCAAAGATATCTGGCTGTCGTTTCTGCCGGGGGCCAAGATCGGCGTCCTTGGATTGAACGGGTCGGGGAAGAGCACATTGCTCCGCATCATGTCGGGGCAGGACAAACAGTTCATCGGCGAGGCATGGCCGGCCGAGGGCATCAGCGTCGGTTTTCTCGAGCAGGAGCCGCAGCTCGATCCGAAGAAGACAGTGCTGGGCAATGTCGAGGAGGGCGTTGCCGAGCTGAAGGCCCTGCTCACGCGTTACGACGAAATCAACGCCCGGTTTGGCGAGGAACTCACGCCGGAGGAAATGGACAAGGTCCTCGAAGAGCAGGGCAAGGTCCAGGACCGCATCGAAGCGGCGGACGGCTGGAATCTCGACTCGCGCCTCGAGCTCGCGATGGATGCGCTCCGGCTGCCTCCGGCTGAAGCCGACGTCACGACGCTGTCAGGCGGCGAGCGTCGCCGCGTCGCGCTCTGCCGTCTGCTGCTGAAAAGCCCCGACCTGCTTCTGCTCGACGAGCCGACGAACCACCTCGACGCCGAGTCCGTCGCGTGGCTCGAGCGGTTCCTGAAGGACTATCCGGGAACCGTCGTCGCCGTCACTCACGACCGTTACTTTCTCGACAACGTCGCCGGCTGGATTCTCGAGCTCGATCGAGGGCATGGGATTCCGTGGGAAGGTAACTACTCGTCATGGCTCGAGCAGAAGCAGAAGCGCCTCGAAATCGAGGAGAAGTCCGAAACGAAGCGGCAGCGGACGCTCGCGCGTGAGCTGGACTGGATCCGGATGTCTCCGCGCGCACGGCAGGCGAAGGGCAAGGCGCGCCTGAACGCGTACGAAGATCTGCTGAAGGAAGAGACGACCCAGAAGATCGATCAGATCGAGATCTACATTCCGCCCGGCCCGCGTCTCGGTGACATCGTGGTCGAGTCGAGGGCCGTGCGGAAGGCTTACGGCGACACGCTGCTGATGGAGGATGTGAACTTCACGCTACCGAGAGGCGGCATCGTCGGCGTGATTGGTCCGAACGGCGCGGGCAAGACGACGCTGTTCCGGATGATCACCGGCAAGGAGCAGCCCGATGCCGGCACGCTCCGCCTCGGCGAGACGGTGCAGATCGGATACGTGGACCAGTCCCGCGACTCGCTCTCGGCTGACAAGAGCGTCTGGGAAGAGATCACGAACGGGCGGGACAACGTCGAACTCGGGAAGCGCGAGGTCGCCTCACGCGCCTACGTGTCATGGTTCAACTTCAAGGGGCGTGACCAGCAGCGCAAGGTCGGGGCTCTGTCCGGGGGCGAACGGAACAGGGTGCATCTCGCCAAACTGCTCAAGGGCGGCGCCAACCTGTTGCTGCTCGACGAGCCGACCAACGACCTCGACGTGGACACGCTGAGGGCGCTCGAGGAGGCGCTGCTGTCGTTTGGCGGCTGCGCCGTCGTCATTAGCCACGACCGCTGGTTCCTCGACCGCATCGCGACCCACATGCTTGCGTTCGAGGGTGACAGCAAGGTGGTCTGGTTCGAAGGCAACTACCAGGATTACGAGGCCGACCGCCATCGTCGCCTTGGCGCCGAGGCCGACCAGCCGCACCGGATCAAGTATCGAAAACTGACGCGATGACCGGTTCGCGGGTGTCCCATCCCGACCCATCCATACTGGTGATGATCTTGCACCTCAGCAGGCATTCGACAACGCCGAAGCCAAAACCAGCCTTGTAAGTAGCTGGTTTGTAACAAGTTGCAGAAGGTGTTCGAGCCGCAAGCGAGCGGCACCGGGGCTTTCGACAATTTGGGCCTGGCGAAAAACGGCAGAGTGCCAAAAAGTGGCCGCCAGTTGGACTCGTATTAAACGCAAGGTGTGGGGATGAATCAGACACCAACTCGGAGCAGACGACGCGAGGCGGGGTTTACGCTGATCGACATACTGTTCGTGATCGCGATCCTGGGCCTGCTGGCCTCGATGGCGATTCCGGGCTTGATGCGTGCGCGCGGTGCGGCGCAGGCGTCGTCGGCGCTCGGCACGATGCGCGTCGTCAACAGCGCTCAGCTGACGTTCGCGATCTCGTGCGGGCTCGGCTTCTACTCGCCGGACTTCCCGACGCTCGGTATGGCGCCGCCCGGGAACCCGGAGGGCTTTCTGCCGCCGGAGCTCTCGAGCGGGTTCACGTTCGAAAAGAGCGGCTACATCTTCAGCCTGGCGGGGACGCCGCTGAGCGGTGCGCCGCCGACGTGTAACGGGCTGAGTGCGGGCATGTCCGCGCCCGGCTACGCGGCCGTGGCGGATCCCATCGATCCGAGCGTGAGTAACGGCCGGTACTTCGGAACGAACTCCGACGGGTTGATCTACCAGGATTCCGGGACGCTGTCGACGACCATGCCGGAGACCGGCGGTCCGCCGTCCGGTTCGCCGATCCAGTAACTCGCGTGGAACGCCAGGGCTTTGGCCCTGGCGCCGCGCGTCGCCTTTGCGCGTAGCGCAGCCCCTTTTCTCTCTTCCTTTTCCTCTTTCCCGATCTCCGATCCTCGCACCCCGAACCCGGAACCCCGAGCCCCGAATCCCGACACAAAACGAAGGGCAGACCGGAATCTACCCTTCGTGTGCCAGCTGGTCAGCGCCGCTTCGCGCCTTTGCGACTGACAGCGCGGGCGGCGGCCTTCTTTGGTCGTGCCGCCGGCCGCGTGACGCGCTTTGCCGGAGCCACTTTGCGCGCCGGAGCCGCTTTGCGCGCCGGCGCGCCGCCCTTCCGCTTCGCGCGCTTCACCGCCACAGGCTTCTTCGATCCCCGTGCGGCGACCACCTTCCGGGCCTTTCGCGCGGTGACCTTGACCTGGCGCTGCACCCGCTTCACGGTGCGGCGGACGACCCGTCGCACGGCACGCCGGGGCTTCGCAGTCTGCTCGACGGCGCTGCTCGCAGACGCGGCGACGTAGCCGGCCGCGGCGCCAGCTCGAAGCGCGGCATCGCCGGCCATTGTTGCCGCCTCATTGGCGGCGTTTGCGGTTGCGCTTGCCGCGCCAGCTGCGGCCTGGGCGCTGTCCATTACGGCGCGTGTCGCGCTCCCGAGTGTGCTCCCGATTGTTTCCGCCGCCTTCGTCAGGATGGTATCGTGTTCGACTCCGTCGAGCTGTGCATCATCGGCCATGGCGTCTCCTTGCGCGGCATAGTAGCAGAGCCCTGCCGTATCACGGAATGCACGAAGAGCAGCGCGGGCTCAGAGGCACGATCGTTTGAGTCAGACCTATACCTACCGCCCGCAGATCCTGGACGAACTGGCCAGGCACGGGCTCAAGCCTGGCCCGTCGAATACGCCGGGGCAGCTGCGCGACGCCGTCCGAGATTTGTACAAGTACGAGATCAAGCGTCTCCGCGGTGAACTGCTGGCAGGCCGTTTTCCGAAGTCCGAGTACGCGGGCCGGGTGCTGGAGCTGCGCTTGCGCTACCGCGTACTGTCGATCCCGACGGACCTGTGGATTGCGCCGGCCGATTCCGCCGGCTGACGAACCTCCATTACCATCAGGTATGCAGGACTTCGAAAAGCTCGGTCTCTTCTATCTTGGCCACGAGTATGACACCGCGACGGGGCGGGTCCTCGACACGCCGGTCCTCTACGATTCGCGGGACCTCGTCACCCATGCCGTGTGCGTCGGAATGACGGGAAGCGGCAAGACCGGGTTGTGCCTCTCGCTCATCGAAGAAGCTGCGATCGACGGCGTTCCCGTCATTGCCATCGATCCCAAAGGCGACCTCGCGGACCTGCTGCTGACGTTTCCCGGCCTTTCCGCCCAGGAGTTCCGGCCGTGGATTGACGAGGACGAGGCAAGGCGCGCCGGAATGTCGGCGGACGCGTTTGCCGCCGACCAGGCAGAGACGTGGAAGAAGGGGCTGCTGGCGTCCGGGCAGGACGGTGCACGCATCGAGCGATTGCGGGCGGCGGCGGAATTCGCCATCTATACGCCCGGCAGCAGCGCGGGACTTCCCGTCTCGGTTCTGAGCTCATTCGCGGCACCACCGGAAGCCGTTCGACAGGATGCCGAGCTGCTCTCGGAACGGGCGTCGAACACCGCGACCAGCCTGCTGTCTCTCGCCGGCGTGGATGCACAGCCGCGCAGCCGCGAACACACGATCGTCTCGACCGTGTTGACGACGGCGTGGAAAGACGGCCGCGATCTCGATCTGTCTTCCCTGATCCAGCAGGTGCAGACTCCGCCATTCGCAAAGGTCGGCGTTGTCGACCTGGATTCGTTCTTCCCGCAGCGCGATCGATTCGATCTTGCGATGCGCTTCAACGGCGTCCTTGCCGCGCCCGGTTTCGAGCAGTGGTTCGACGGCGAACCCCTCGACCCGGCGCACCTGCTCCATACCGCGGACGGCAAACCGCGCGTCGTCGTCTTTTCGATCGCCCACCTTGGTGATGCCGAACGGATGTTCTTCGTCTCCTTGTTGTTCAACCAGATGCTTGCCTGGATGCGAGGCCTCACCGGCACCTCGAGCCTCCGGACGCTGCTCTACATGGACGAGATCGCCGGGTTCCTCCCGCCGGTCGCCAATCCGCCGTCGAAACTGCCACTCCTGACGCTCCTCAAACAGGGTCGTGCGTTCGGACTCGGCGTGGTTCTCGCGACGCAGAATCCCGTCGACCTCGACTACAAGGGGCTCTCGAACATCGGCACCTGGTTCCTCGGGCGGCTGCAGACCGAACGCGACAAGGCACGCGTCCTCGACGGGCTGGAGGGCGCGGCATCAGGAGGTCTCGATCGTGCGGAGACCGATCGGCTCCTGTCCGCACTCGGCAAGCGCGTGTTCATGCTGCACAACGTGCACGAGCACGCGCCCCGCGTCTTCCAGACGCGCTGGACGATGTCGTACCTGCGCGGTCCGCTCTCGCGCGACCAAATCAGGACCCTGATGGCGAATCGAAAGGACCCGGTCATCCGCTGCTCCGTCGACGCGGCAGGTCTCGGCCAAGGCCTCGGCGACTCCTTCCTCGCCCGCCGCAGGAGCGACCGGTGGGCCCCCGGTGCTTCCGCCCGGTATCCAGCAGGTGTTCCTGCCGCGTGCGAACCCGGGGTCATCGCCGGTCTATTCTCCCGTGGTGCTCGGGGCCGCGCGGATCGCGTTCACGGATACCACGCTTGGCGTCGAGTTCTCGCGCGATGTCGTCTACAGCGCGCCGGTGACCGATGCGGCAGTGCCCGTGGACTGGTCCGGGGCCGGCCGCAATCGACGTGCCCGTGGCAAGTCTTCTGAACGCCCCGGAACCCGGCGCTTCGTTCCAGGCGCTTCCGGCCGCAGCCGCGCAGGCCAGGAACTACCCGTTGTGGCAGAAGGCGTTCGCGCAGTGGCTCGGGCAGAAGGAACGCGTGGAGTTGCTTCGGCATCGTGAATCGGGTCTGACGTCGCGTCCCGGAGAGACGGAGCGCGACTTCAAAATCCGGGTGCAGGACGCGTCGCGATCCGCGCGGGACAAGGCGGTGGCGGCGGTAAGCCAGAAGTATGCGTCAAAGCAGGCGACGCTCGCCGAGCAGCTCCGCAAGGCGGAGGCGTCGGTTGGACGCGAGAGCGAGCAGGCAACGCAGCAGAAGCTGCAGACCGCGCTCTCGGTTGGCGCGACGCTCGTCGGCGCTCTTTTCGGCCGCAAGATGGTCTCGGCCGGCACGCTCGGGCGAGCGACGACGGCTGCCCGGGGCGTCGGGCGCAGCATGAAGGAATCGTCAGACGTGCAGCGCGCGTCGGACACGGCCGAAGCCGTCCGCGCCCGCCAGCAGCAACTCGAAGCTCAGATCCAGGACGAGACGAAGACGATTGCCGCGGCTTTCGAGCAGCCGGTGGATTTCGAGCACGTCACGCTCGCTGCCCAAGCGCGGCCAGGTCACCGTGCAGCTGCTCGCTCTAGGCTGGGATCCTGAATGACACGGTCGAGGCCGGTGCCGGCTGCCGAAGCGTCGCCGCGGCCGGGCAGCAGGATCAGTCCGACGATGTAGAGAACCAGGGCGAGAAACGCGACGTACCCGGTCGCCGGCGCGTTGGGCTGATATTCAATCGATCCAATGCTGATTCCCTGCAGCAACGCCGTCATCACGCGCTTGAGCATCCCGCCGTCGGGCGCGTACAGGCTTTCGAGCACCACGAAGCGCAGCACGAACGCCGCCGTGAACAGCACGGCGAGGCTGCGCAGGATGCTCGCGCGGCCGGTGACGCCGGCGAGCGCCGTCATCAGCTGAATGCAGAAGTAGACGCTGAAGACGACGAACAACAGGCCGCGTTCCGGAGTGAGCAGGTTGAACATCTGCGCCGATGCGGCGAACAGCGTCACGAGCACGACGAGCCCCGAGACATTCGCGAGCGCTGGCCGGCCGGCGTTCATCAACCGCTCCGGCGCGAGCGCTCTCGCCCGCGCCAGGGCTCCCATGAGCCCCATCGCCAGCATCAGCGCGACGACACTCGGCGGTACGAGGCGGACGGCGTTCTCGATGCGCAAGCCACCAAGCAGCGTGACGGTCAGAAAGATGGACGGCAGGACGATGGCTTCGCGCATGGCTGTCATTTGCGCGTCCGGAACACTTTCAGCGGATTGAGATCAGAAGCGTCACGCGTGAGCCCGCGCTCGAGCTCCGCCTTGACTTCGTCGGCGGATTTCATCAGCAGATCCGGATCGTCGACGACGAGGCGATGTGCCGGCGCAAGGGCAATGGCTCGGTCGATGGCTTCGAGGCCCTGTTTGAAGAGCACGTCGTCACTGTAAAGCCGTCCCCAGCCCTCGCGATAGTAGCTGTAGGCAATGTAGAACTGGGTTTGTGCGTCGCGCTGCGCCGGGTCGGCGCGGGCAAACGCAGCGCGTGCTTCCGGGAATGCGTTGCGGCGGAAGAACGCGAGACCGTCGGCCGTGGCCTGTGCATCGACACGGTACAGCCCGGCACCCGAGGCAAGCCCACCGGTCACCTGGGCAACGGTCTGGGGCTGCGACGCATAGAGCCACACGATCAAGCCGCTGTACGCGATCGTCAGCGCGAGACCGGCCAGGCGCACCTTCACAGGGACGTGACTGTGCAGTAAGCGTGCCGGCCTCGGATCCCAGCCCGAAATGGCGACCTGGGAGCTGGCCAGGCTCCCGCCTCTGGAACGCGCTGGCCCGACTGATGACCCTGAACCATACAGCAGGCCTTGATGCCCGCGAATCGCGACAGGGCCACTGCCGTTGATCAGCTCACGCGCAGCGCCACCATGGGGTCGACCGACGCCGCCCGTCGTGCCGGAATCAGGCACGCCGCTGCCGCGACCGCAACGAGCACCATCGACACCGCGACGAACGTCAGCGCATCGGTCGGCTGCACACCGAACAGGATCGTCGTGAGTGCACGGGTCAGGATTACCGCGCCGGCCATCCCGAGCGCGAGGCCGATCAGCACGAGCGAGATCCCCTGGCGGAGCACCATCGTGAGCACGCTCCCGCGCTGCGCCCCGAGCGCCATGCGGATGCCGAACTCCTGTGTCCGCTGATTCACCGAGAACGCGATCACACCAGCGATCCCGGTCGCCGTAATCACGAGCGCAAGGAGAGCGAAGAGCCCGAGCAGCACGGCGGTCAGCCGCGGTGACTCGAGCGACGCACGCCGCACCTCCGCGACGGTGCGGAAGTGGTCAACCGGCTGGTCGGGATCGATCGAGTGGACGGCATCGCGGATCTGCTTCTCCATCTGCTTCGGCTCGATGCCGGTCCGAAGCAGCCAGGTCGTGGAGAGCTGGGTCGTCTGCATCAACGGGCGATAGACCTCGTCGTGGACCGTGTTCCTTGAGCTGCTGCAGCGTGTCGGCGACGACGCCGACAATCGTGAACCACTGCTCGCCGCCGTCGCCGCCGATGCGGCGGCCGACCGGATCCTGATCGGGCCAGTAGTGACGCGCCATCGATCTTGTTGATGATCACGACCGGGTTCGAGGTATTGACGTCCCGATCCGCCGATTCGAACGCGCGGCCGGCCAGGAGCGGCTGTCCGATGGTGGAGAAGTAGTCGGGCGTCGCAAGGTAATAGTCCACCAGGAGACGCGGCGCGTTCGGCGCCAGCTCGCGGCCCTCGATCCGCAGCGCACCGGTGAACGGCCCGAGCTCGTTGAGTGGGAACGTGCCGCCTCCGCCCGCCGCCAGAACGCCGGGTTCCGCCTTGCAGACGCTCTTCGAGCCGCTCCCAAAAGGCGGGAATCTGCGGCCCCTTGTACTTCGAGAAGTTCAGGTCGATCCGCATCGTCAGAAGGTTGTCCGTCTTGAAGCCGGGGTCGACGCGCTGGAGGTTGAGCACGGTCCTCAGCGTCAGGCCCGCGCCGATGAGCAGCATGAAAGACGCGGCGACCTGGACGACGATGAGCACGCTCCGAACCGCCTGGCGGTTCTGCGTCGTCCGCCCGCCGTCCTTGAGAGCGGGGGAGACGCCGAGCGGCCCGGTGAAGGCGGGGACGGACCCGAACACCAGGCCGGTGAGTACGGAGATCGCGAAGGTGTAGAGGAGCACTGACCTGTCGATCCCGATCTCCGCCGCTCGCGGCGTGAAGCGGGCGGCGTAGGCGACGAGCAGGTCAACGCCCCACGCCGCGAGCGCGATGCCGAGCGCCCCGCCGAGGATCGCCAGGAGCAGGCTTTCAGTGAGCAGCTGCCGCAGCAGCCGCAGCCGGCTTGCGCCGAGCACCGACCTGATCGCGATCTCCCGTTCGCGCCGCACCATTCGCGCGAGAGTCAGGTTGGCGACGCTCGCGCACACGATCAGCAGCACGAATCCAGCCGTACCGAGCAGGACGAGCAGCGTGGTTCTGAAGTCGCGGGTCATCTCCTCCTTGAGAGGGGTGATGCCGATTCGATATCCATCACGGGCGAGATAGACGTCGGGGTGCTCCGCCTGGATGCCGGCCGCGACGACGTCGAGATCCGCGCGCGCCTTCTCCATCGTGATGCCCGGCTTCACACGGCGCGAAGGCGTGCATCATGCGCGCGTCTCGGTTGTCGATGAACTTCTGGGCGGACCGGAACGGACACGCAGACGTCGGCATGTAGACGTCGACGTCCAGCGGGTACTGCGTGACCGGCGGCAGGATCCCGATCACCTGGTGCGGTCGGTCGTTCATCTTGAAGACGCGGCCGAGGACGGATGGGTCCGCGTGAAAGCTCCTGCGCCAGTACGCGTCCGACAGGATGAGGACCGCCGGAGCACCGGGCTTGTCGTCCGCCTCCTGGAAGTCGCGGCCGTACGCGGGCTGCACGCCGAGGGCGTTGAAGAAGTTGGCCGATACCACCCCGGTTGCGAGCCGCTCCGGCTCGTCACGGCCGAGCAGGATGAACCACATGTTGTGGAACTCGGCAATGCCGTCCAGGCTGTGGGAGCGAGTGCGGTAATCCTCGATTTCCTGGACGGAGAACCCGATGTCGTCGAGCGCCGGCGAGCGGCTGCTGCTGGCGGAGGACGACGAGGCGATCTCCGTCGCGATACGGCAGCGGCTGCAGGAGGACGCCGTTGACGACGCTGAAAATCGCCGTGTTCGCGCCAATGCCGAGCGCCATGGTGAGGATGACGACGAGCGCGAAGCCAGGATTACGGCGCAGATTCTTCAGTCCGTAGCGCACGTCCTGCGCGAGCGTTTCGAAGAGTCGTGACATCCACGCATCCCGCACGTCGTCTTTCACCCGCGCGACGACACCGAAATCCCTGAGCGCCTTGCGCCGGGCTTCGTCCGGCGCCAGCCCGGCGCGCACCTGCTGTTCGGTGAGCATGTCGATGTGGAAGCGGAGCTCGGCGTCGAGCTCGCGCTCCAGGCGGTTACGCCGGAAGAGTGACGTCAGCCGGGTCGAGATTCTGCGGAGCATGATCGTGTCTCCTTGGTCGGCCGGTTCAGTGGGCGAGGACTCTCGCGACCGCGTCGGCCAGCCGCTCCCAGTTCCGGGTCTCTTCGGCCAGCTGCTTTCGACCGCTCTTCGTCAGCTGGTAGTACTTCGCCTGCCGGTTGTTCTCGGAGTTGCCCCATTCCGCCTCGATCAGTCCCTGCTGCTCGAGGCGATGGAGCGCGGGATAGAGCGACCCCTGGTTCACCTGGAGCACGTCGCCCGAGACCTGCTGGATGCGGAGAGAAATTCCCCAGCCGTGCATCGGCCCGGCGGCGAGCGTCTTCAGCACGAGCAGGTCGAGCGTGCCCTGAAGCAGGTCTGATTTGTTGGCCATCGAGACTCCTGTAGACGAACGACAAGAGCGTAGCGCTCACTCTTGTCGAATGTCAAGAGGAACGCCGCCGCGAGCAGCTCTCGGCGGTCAGACGACAGCCGTCAGATGACAGACCGTGGCCGTCAGAAGTTCGGGAGAATTTTCCGCCTTCAGGCGGATGTGCGAGGTGTTGGTGTTTATCGGCCGCGACGTCGTCGCCGGGAGAGTCCGCCGGCGAGCGCGGCGCCGGCAAGCCCCGCGACCGCACCGATCACGCCGCCGCGCCAGTTCAAGCCGCGGCCGGCGTGCGACGATGGACGCGCAGGCGAGGACGCCAGATCACTGGCGCGAGGGGATGCCGGATCTTCGGTCGGGTACCTGATCATGCCGCCGGCTGGATCGGGACTCGCGCCGACACCGCCGGCCGCGACTTCATCGAACCTGGTCGCGTCGCCGGCGACCGATGCAGTGCCTGCCGGGCTATCGATGTACGCCACCGGTCCGTGGAACGTCGGCACCTGCAGCGTCGGGTCCGCGTAGCTGCCGCCTTCGCCTCCGACCTCCGCGGTTACCGGGAGGGCGCGGTTGGCGCGGTCATCGGTTCCGCCCGGGTACGACCACTCGCGTCTCGATCATCGTCGTCATGCATGTCGATCGAGGCGAGCAAACCGCACGCCACACCCCGGATCCCGCTGTGCTATCGTGGCTGCTCATGCGTCGCGGGAGGGAGCTCGTTCCGGGTTCCGGGTTCGGGGTTCGGGGTTTGCGGTTCGGGATGCTGATCCCGGTTTTCTGCGGCCTGGCGCTTGCCGCGACGGCATGTTCGCCGAAAAAAATGGGCATCAGCCGGATGGCCGACGCCCTGTCCTCGACCGCCAGCGCCTTCTCGCGCGATAACGATCCCGAATTCGTCCGGCTCGCCGCGCCGTCGACGTTGAAGATGGTCGAAATGCTCCTCGACCAGCAGCCGTCACATCCCGGGCCTCCTGATGACGGCCTGCAGCGGGTTCACTCAGTACGCCTACGCCTTTCTGCAGGTCGATGCGGAACTCTCGGAGGCGCCGGATGGAGCACCGGCGCAGGCGCTCAAAGCACGTGGCCGCGCGATGTATGTCCGCGCCCGTGATTACTGCGGCCGGGCTCTCGAAGTCACGCACTCCGGCGCACGGCAGGCACTCGCAAAGGATCCGAAGCCAGTGCTCGCGTCCGCGACGAAGGCGGATGTGCCTGCGCTCTACTGGACAGCGGTGGCCTGGGGCGGGGAACTGTTGCTTGCCGACAATCAGCTCGTGCGGCTCGGCGAGATCGTCACCGTGAGGGCATTGCTGACGCGAGCACTGGAGCTGGACGATTCCTGGCAGGACGGCGCGATTGATGAAGCCTTCATCGCACTCGACGGCCTGCCGCGCCTGCTCGGCGGAAATCCCGAACGGGCACGGGCTCACTTCGATCGAGCGGTCGCGTTGTCGAAAGGTAAATCGGCGTTTGCTTACGTCACGCTGGCAGACAGCGTTGCACAGCCGGCGAAGAACCGAGCCGAATTCGAGCGGCTGCTGCACGCGGCTCTGGCCATCGACGATGGACCTCCTTCGCTGCGGCTTGCGAACCTGGTCGCGCAGCGGCGCGCGCGATTCCTGCTGTCCCGAACCGACACGTTGTTCTGACCCGCGAACGAACCGCGGCCGGTGAGATCTATCGAGCCGTCGACGGGGGTGAGGTCTGGCGGGCCGCAAGGCTCACGGGCCGGCCGTTGATGCTTTCGTACTCGTAGTGCACCTCGAGGTGCGATACGCCGGCGAATTTGACCTTCGCGACCGACTCCGTCGCGATTGGAACCCGCACGCCGTCGAGCCTGGCGTAATGGCGGATGACCTTCACGAGGCTGGTCCAGAATGATGGGTTCTTCGAGAGCTGTCCCTCGACCCGCAGCAATTCGCCACCCTCGCTGAGCACCATCCGGCCATCCACGAGCAGCACGTCCTTCCGCTTTGGCTTGATCTGAACGTATTGCTCGCCGTCTCCCGGCTCGCTGCCGGTGAATTCGTAATTGTCCGGGGTTAGTTCCGAGCGGCGGCACTCGCCTGCTTCGACGAGCTCCTGTTCGCGCTTGAGAACGGCTTTCAGGACCTTGTTCCGGATGTAATCCGATCCGGACTCCGCCGCAATCGTGTAGCGGAACGCTTGACCGTCGAGCTCGGTCCACGCCTCGAGCCAACCCTCCTGCCCGAATCGCTCGCTGACGGCGTGCATGCGACGGTAGGCGCGGTACTGGGTCAGCGCGGGGCCGCGGGCGCCCAATGTGACATCCGCCGTGGGTTTGCCGTCGCGGGCAGCCGGGGTCGCGCCGGCGACCAAGGTCAGCAGCAATGTGAACCCAAGACCCCACTGTGAGAGTCGGGGCACCCGCGATCCTCTGTGTACCTGTCGGCATTTGACGCTCCGACATACGGCAAGGCAAGAAGCGTGCTGAATCAGAGCTCGACTGGCTCGACGCTCACAACCCATCGACCACGGACAAGCGGCCGTGCGCCCGTTCAGGACGCGGACCGCCGGCGGCGGCGAACGACGAGGCCAAGGCGATGACGGCGCAGGGCAGCCCGTACTCGGCGGCCATGAGTCCGGTCGGGACGACCCAGCGTCCGCCGTGCCTGGCGATCTCCCACACGGTATACACCGGCATGACGGTCAGCGTCCACATCGATCAGCGGCAGCGTCGCAGCGCGCGAAGAGGAAGGGCGTGAAATTCAGCAGGTACCACGGATAAATCACCGGTGCGCAAACCAGCGCCGCCGCCATCGGCCACGCCCAGGCTTCGGGCGCGGATACCGGCAGCCGCCAACGACACCACGCAGCGATCGCCAGGCCGACTCCGACGGCAACGACTGCAGCAAGCTGCGGCGTCGCGAGCGCCGCGATCAGCTTGAACAGCGGACCGTTGAACCGGATGTAGGCGACGACGTTGGGCACCGCCCCGAACGGGAGGGTCGGACCCGAGATGAACGGCAGGTACAACAGCAGGAACAGCACCGCCCCTGCGAGCGCGTCGCGCGGGCGGATCCGCCGCCAGAAGAGCGGCAGGAGCACGATCGGGAGAATCTTCGTGGTGACGGCGAGGACGAACGCGATCGACGCGAGCGCCGTACGCCGCCTCGTCAGCCAGTAGGCCGATGCGGCGATCCAGAGCGCGACGAGTGCGTCGATATGCCCGCTGTGCGCGACTTCGAGGACGACCAGCGGGTTCCACGCATACGCGAGCGCCAGCCATTCGGATCGCTGAGTGACCACCAGCCAGCGCCACAGAACGGCGATGGTGAGGAGATCGCACGCGACCAGTGCCAGCTTCATCGCGCGCGAGGAGTCGTGCAGGCCGACGACGAAGCGGAAGAACAGCTGCGCGCCCGGTGGATACGGAGTGCGTGCACGGAGGCTCGGCATCTGCCGCGTTTCGGTCGTATGCGTCGCCTGACATCGCCGGGTCCGAGGGAACGACCAGATACGGGTTGTATCCGAGCGTCTGGACCCGCCCGTCCCAGACGTAGCGCACCATGTCGCTGTCCGCCCCAGCCTGCGGAATCGCAAGCGGCACCCGAAAGGCCACGGCGAGCGCGAACGCCGCGGCAAGCAGTCCGCGCGGTGCACGCTCCTCGCGCCAGACGCGGGCGAGGATGAGCCCATATGCTCCGGCCATTGCCGCGAAACAGACAAGGAAGACGGGCGAGCCCAGCGGCGTCTTCGTGATCACAATCACGAGCACCGCAGCAAAGAAGGCGGCACCCGTGAACGCGAGCGACGACCCAAGGGATTTCATCAGAGGAACGGTTTGGATTATAAATGACGTACTCATGTCGTCGATTCGGTTCGTTGGTCTGGCTCTGCTCGCAGGGCTGCTGTTGGGGAATGCAGGGTCGGCTCGCGCGCAGGAACCGGATTCGCGCGCCGCGGAAGTTGCGGCGGAGCAGGAGCGGAAGGCGCAGGCGCTCACCCCGTATCATCCAGGATGGTTCGAGCGGAAGCTGCTCGAAATCGAGCAGGCTGGCGGCTTTGGCGCCGCCCGCGGGTTCGTCGTCGCCTCGGGCGACATCAAACGAGGCACGGGGCCATCACTGGGCCCGGCCTACGGACACGTTTTCAAGAGCGGCGTCGTGTTCACCGCCAAGACGGTGTACTCGATCACGAACGCCAAAGTCGCCCAGGTCTCGCTGCAGACACCGCACTTCTTCAAGCGTCGACTCACGATCGGCACACGCGTCCGCTGGCAGGATGTGCCGAACGTCGTCTTCCATGGCCTCGCCCCGGGCGTGGCGCCGGTAAGAGCGTGGTACAGCGAAACCCAGTCCGAGCTCAGCGCCGACGCGGCGTTCAGGCCGGTACGCCTGCTGCGGTTCGGAGCGGGGACGGGCCTGCAGCGCTTCGACACCGGCGTCTCAGACAAGACCGGCTTGTCGGGCATCGGCCTCTTCGCCGGAGTGCCAGGCGTCGGGGCCGATCCGGATTATCTCCATAGCTTCGGCTCCGCCGCGATCGATTCGCGCGACGCCGACGGATACACCCGCCATGGCAGCACTGCTTCGCGCGACGATTCACGACTTCCGCCAGCAGAATACCGGACCGTATTCTTTCCGCCGGCTCGACGGGGTCGCCGAGCAGTACCTGCCGATCCTGTCGGGCAACTGGGTGTTCTATTTCGGGGTGCGGGCGTCCACGACGCAGACTGACGCCGGCCAGTCTGTGCCGTACTTCCTGATGCCGGATCTCGGCGGCCATTACCTCCGCGGGTACGGCACCTACCGGTTTGTCGACAAGCACTCGATTACCGTCACCGCCGAGTACCGGTGGTACGCACAAGAGTACCTCGACGCCGCCATTTTCTACGATGCCGGCAAGGCCGTGCCCGAGCGGTCGCAGATCGACTTCACTGCCCTGAACCAGTCGTACGGCGCCGGCATCCGCCTGCACGGACCGCGCACGACAATGCTCAGGATCGAAGTGGCGCGAAGCCACGAGGGCACGCGTCTCATCTTCGCATTCAGTCCGGTGGGAGGTTAGTCGTCGATGCGTCGGCCGTTCACGCTTCCGATCGCTGCCACGCTGGCACTCGTGACCGCGCTTGCCGTGGCGAGTCCGTCCGGCCTGCTCGAGGCGCAGCGTGCGCGAACCGGCACGAAGTTCTTTGCCGACGACCCGCTGATGAAGGTCGCCGATACGCAGGATGCGGCGAAAGTGCAGCCGCGTGAGCTCTCACTGACCTACGACGCGAGCATCAATCTCTTCGGACGCCCCGGTCTCAAGGACGTCGGGCGCGCCGAGAGCGTCAACACGATTGACGAGGTCCCCGACTCCGCCTGGTTCACCAATCGCACCGCGCTCGTCGCCGACGAGATCCGGCGCGGCGTGACTGACGACACCGGGCCCGCGCCCGGCGACTGGACGGTCAGCCGCAAGTCGAATGGCGTGTCGCCAGGGTTCACGATCACCGATCAGCGGGGGCGCCGCTACTTCATCAAGTTCGACCCGCCGGGTCTGCCGGAGCTCGGCACCGGCACCGAAGCTGTGGTCACCCGCCTGTTCCATGCGCTCGGGTACTACGTGCCCCAGTTGAACATCGGCACGCTTCGCCGCGAGAACCTGGTGATTGGAGCGGACGCGACCGTCAGGCTCCCGAACGGCGGCAGACGGCGGATGCATCACTCCGACATCGACGAGCAGCTCTCACGCGCCGAACGGAACCCGGACGGCTCGTATCGGGTCAGCTTCGCCAACGCCCTCGAAGGCAAGCCGCTCGAGGGGTTCAAGTACGAGGGCACACGCTCGGACGATCCCAACGACGTCGTTCCTCACGAGAACCGGCGCGAGCTGCGCGGGTCTGCGGGTGTTCAGCGCCTGGCTGAATCACACTGATGCCAAGGCGATCAACTCGATGGACACGCTGATCACCCAGAATGGCCGGGCGATCGTGCGTCACAACCTGATCGACTTCAACGCCGCGCTCGGCAGCGCCGGGGTCGGTGTTCGCGAGCGCCGCGACGGCTACGAATACATCGTCGAGCCCGGGACCGGCGTCAAGGCACTTCCGACATTCGGGTTCAACCCGCGCGGATGGATGACGGTGGATTATCCGAAGCTGCGCGGGATCGGCCGGTTCGAATCGAAGGCGTTCAAGCCTGAAGCAGTGGCGTCCCCGCGTACCGAATCCCGCGTACGTGCGGTCACGCCCCGATGACACGTTCTGGGGTGCACGCAAGTTGATGGGGATCTCTGACGACATCATCCGCGCCGCGGTCCAGGCGGGCCAGTACTCCGATCCCCGCGCGGAGCAATTCCTTGTCGATGCGCTGATCGAGCGGCGCAACAAGATTGGACGGTACTGGCTGACCGCGATCAATCCGGTCGTCGATCCCGCGCTCGGCGCGGACGGTTCGCTGAACTTCCGGAATGCCGCCGTCGACTACAAGTTCGCCGAGCCGCCGAACTCGTACGTGGTGAAGTGGTACAGGTTCGACAATGTCACCGGTGAGTCGCAGGAGTTAGGCACGCGTACCGGCCAGCCGCCCTTTGCAGCTCCGGCCGACCTGACGGGATCGTTCGTGCGCGTCGACATCAGCGCCGTCGATCCTGCACATCCGACATGGGATCGACCCGTGCGCGTCCACTTTCGAAAGAGCGGAGCGGGCTGGACCCTCGTCGGGTTCGACCGGATGCCCGACGCTCCGCCGATGCGTCCAGGGCTGGTTGGGGCTGAACCCAAGTAGCGACGGCAACTCAACGATCAACGGCCTGGTCGTAGCTGCGACCGAGCAGCAGACGCCGAACCCCTTCCAGTGTGAGACCGAACGCGAGGTGCGACCCGAGCGCAGACGCGTGGCGCGCGAGCGGGTATTCGGTGGGAGGCCCCGCGAATCCAGCCAGGGGCACGCCCACCTCGTCAGCGATGAGCCACACCGCGGCTCCAAATGGAAGCCCGGCCGCCGCGGCAGCGGCTGGCTGCAGTTCACTCAGTACTCCGTACAACGCACCCGTCAGCGCGCCAAACCCGTAGTGAACCATCGACCCGCCGATGCGTTTACCGGGTTCCGAGAGACGACGTCCCGAAACCGCCTGGGACAAGCTCGACGCTGCCTGCATTGTCGCCGGTTCATCAGAGAAGGTCCCGTCCGTATCGTTCGGACTGGCACGGTGACGCGTTTCGTGTCGCTGGCTGTTGGCTTCGGTGGGCCCGATCAGGTGGTTCACACGCACCATCACCCAGGCGCCGGCGATTCCTCCTGCAGCACCCACGACAGCTGCAACGAGCGGGTTGTGCTTGCGGTGGTGTGCGGCTGAGTCACGATGCGGTGCGTCGCTTCGATCCAACATGCCGTTGTAAGAAGCATCGTCCGTGCCCGACGGGTATCCGCTTTGCAACAGTTTCGGGAAGGAGGCTGATATGAAACGGATACTGATTACGGCGGGGCTGGCGTGCGCGATCGCGCTGCCAGTGGGCGCCGCACAGACGGCTACGCCGTCCGGGCAGAGCGGACAGACGTCAGGCAGCGGTTCGCAGGGCGCGAAGCCGAGCGCACCCACGAGCTCGACCGGGGCCGGAGCAAAGACAAGCTCCACCGGGGCCGAAAGCGGGGCAGCACTCGCGCCCGCCGACAAGACGTTCGCGATGCATGCGGCGCAGGGCGGCCTCGCCGAAGTGCAGATGGGGAAACTGGCGGCGCAGAATGCGTCCAGCCCTGACGTGAAGCAGTTCGGTCAGAAGATGGCGGACGATCACGGCAAGGCCAACGAAGAACTCACGTCGTGGGCGTCGAAGAACGGCGTTACGCTGCCGACGGATCTCGATGCCAAGCACAAGGCCGACCAGGATAAGCTGGCGAAGTTATCGGGGGCGGCCTTCGACCACGCCTACATGACGGCCATGGTCGCGGATCACAACAAGGACGTGGCGGAGTTCAAGAAGGCATCGACCACTGCCAAGAATGCGGATCTGAAGGCGTGGGCGGCCAAGACGCTCCCGACGCTGGAAGAGCACCAGAAGATGGCGAAGGATACGAGCGCGAAGGTCAAGGGCTCGGCCGGAACCGCCTCGGAGCCTGCAGCGGCGGGCGCGCCGAAGTCGACGACCCCGAAGTCGACCGAGCCGAAGACGCCAAAGACCAGCGGCGCGAAATAGGATCACCGTTCTGGGACCGGGGGAGATGCCCCGGTTCCAGATACATGCGTAGATCTCACATCGGCCGGTCCGGATCCCAATCCCGAATCCCTAATCCCCAATCCCGAGTGAGTCCCGAGGTGGGATGGTACTATTCCCCACCAATGACTACAGAGGCTCCTGCGGGTGCATGGCTGTTCCGGTACCGCTCCGCGCTACCCGTGCCCCTCGCCCTCATTCTTGTTTTCGTCCGGAAGGGACAGTCCGATGCCCGCTGGGTGTTTGTGGCGGGCCCGCTGCTCGTCGCCATTGGAGAGGGATTGCGTCTCTGGGCAGTCCGGCACATCGGCACCATCTCTCGCACGAGGACGACACGCTACGGGCCGCTCATTGCCGCCGGGCCCTACGCCATCGTTCGCAATCCTCTCTACGTGGGGAACTGGTTCCTGTGGACGGGGTTTGCCGTCTGGTCTGGCCTTCTCTGGATGCTGCCGGTGGCGTGGGTCATCTTCGTCCTGCAGTACCGCGCTATCGCGCGATGGGAAGGCTCGTTCCTTCGAGGCATCTACCAGGAGGCCTACGATGATTACGCCCGGAACGTCAGGGCGTGGATTCCACGGTGGCCGCCGCACGCCGCGACGAGAGCGGCCCAACTCCACCCGTGGGGCGCCGTATTTTTCAGCGAGCGTGGGACACTCCTGGCGGCAGGGCTCATGGCCGCCCTGCTGATCGCCAAGCACCGGCTCCTCGGGTGAGAGACGCCCCTATTTACCGCTCTTGACCATCGCCGGGAATGTCGCTTTCAGCGCGCGCAGCTTCGGGAGATCGTTCGCGACGATGTAGGGGTTGGTCGTATTTCTGACGAGGAAGTCCTGGTGATAGCCCTCCGCCGGGAAGAACCCGGTCAGCGGATCTATCCGGGTCGCGATTGGACGCCGGAACACGTTGGCGGCGTTCAGCTGCCGGACATAGGCCTCCGCGACCGCCTTCTGGTCCTCGTTGGCGTAGAAAATATCCGATCGATACTGCGGCCCCTCGTCAGGCCCCTGCCGATTGACCTCGGTCGGATCGTGTGCGACGGCAAAGAAGACCTTCAGCAGCTGCCCGTATGTGATCCGGGCGGGGTCGTATGTGATCTTGACGGATTCCGCATGTCCGGTGACCCCGGTGCCGACCTGTTCGTAGTGCGCCGTTTGCCCCTGGCCCCCCGCATACCCTGATACCACTTCGGACACGCCGTTCAGCGATTCGAAGACCGCTTCGACTCCCCAGAAGCAGCCGCCGGCGAGGACCGCAGTCTGCGGTCCGGAAGCTGCGGCCTGATCACGTGCGGGATCTGGAAAACCGGCTGCCGACAGCGAAACCACCAGCCCGAGTCCGAGCAGAGAGAGCAGCTGTTTTCTCATAACCACAACAACCCCGCAGCAGCGCGTAAATTCCAGGATGCCGAAAAAATGAGGTTTTTCGCTGTTCCGTTTCGGCGCACCTGCGAGTTGACGACGTCACCCGACAGGCCTATGTTCAGTGTATGCCTAAGACGCCGCTGAGCGGCGTCGCGGGGGAACCAAAGGCGCGCGATTTGCGCGCCACGGGGCGCATTCCTCCCGAAGGCTGAGACGGCGGTCATCCGTTTCAGCTTCGGAGGATAGAGGACTTCCGACCTCGAGCCCGTCAGCTAACCCCGCCGGCCCATTGGAGGCCTGCCGTGTCGTCAGACGCTTTCTCCCGTATCACCTCAATCGATCGTCGCCCGGTTTAGAGCGGGGCGCTCGTTCCGTGTCGGCACCGGTCGGTCAGAGTCCGCCGGGCCGTTACAGGATTGGTGCGCCCGCGCAACCGGAGCGGTCCCCGTTGAGCGGTACGCCCCGATCCAGTCACTCGTGAACCGGGGACCGGAGAGGATGTGTCATGCGCCAGTTTCTGACGGACATCGAAGAGAGTTATCCCGTGCACCGCGGAGTGCTGCCGATCGTGGCGGTGGTGGCGGGTGCGATCGCATTTGCCGTCGTGTGGTCGCTCGGTTCCGCGAATCCGTTCACGCCGGCCGGCTACGTCGGCTATCTCACCAAAGGCGCGGTCATGGGCCGATCGCATTTCTATGGCATCCAACGCGGTCCCACGTCGCCGGGACGCACGTGGCTGGTGGAGGTGACGAACGTCAGCGTGACGCCTTATACCTACACCGAAGATTTCTCGCGAGACGACGCCGTGTTGAGCCGCGACAACCTGAAGATTGCCTTCCAGGTCCACACCGTGTGGCACGTGGACGACAGCCGGGTGCCGCTGTTCATGGATCGATTCAGTACGACCGTGAGCCGCAGCACGCTCGAGAAGGAACCTGACGCGATCGTGAAGGTCGCCTACGGCAATTTCGTCCGTGAGCCGCTGCGCACCTACGCGCGTGACGAGGTCCAGCGGCGTAACGGTCTCGAGGTGAAGGATGCGCTCATCGCCATCGGCGACGCGGTCCTGGCGCGCATCCAGCGCTACGCCGCCGACAGTCCGTTCGTCGTCAGCAGCGTCGTCGTTGGCAACGTGCAGTACCCGGAGGAAGTGGCGACGGCCGTGTCACGAAAGCTTGCCGCGACGCAGGAACTGCAGCGGAAAGATACGGAGATCGAGATCGAGCGGAAGGAGCGGACCAAGCGCGAGGTGCAGGCGCAGGGCATCGCGAACGCGATGCAGATCATCCGCGGTCAGCTGAGCGGCATGTACATCCAGCATGAGGCGATTGAAGCGCAGAAGCTGATGGTCAACTCACCGAACCACACGGTCGTCTACATCCCGTCCGGAACCATGGGGGTGCCGTTGACGGGCACGTTCAACGCCACGGATCCGAAGGGACAGTAGCCAGTAACCAGTATCCAGTGCTTGTTACTTTTCTACTGCCTACTGGGAACTGGCTACTGGCGACTGTCTGGCTACGTGAGGATCTCTTCGAGCACCCGGCGGACAGCTGCTACGGCTTCGGAGTGGCTGTCCGCTTCGCGTGCGGCGCGGGCCAGGCGATCGGCTGCATCCGTTCCTGGGAGAACAGAGGTTTCGTCGCGCACCGCGCGCACGATCATGCCGGCGCCGGCGGTAAAGTTCGTCGCCGGATCGATCAGGACGAAGCTGCCGGTGGTGCGGTTTCTCGCGTAGGCGTCAAACGCAATCGGTCGTGACGTGGAGACGGTGACCGGCCCGATCTGATTCAGCTCGAGCGCCGTGTCGACCTGCGCCGTGACGGTGCGAGTCGCATGCTTCAGGAGGTATGTGCGTCCGGGATCGAGCGGGCGCTCGTCCATCCACACCAGCTGCGCGGACAAGCGGTTGCCGACGTCCACCGGTCCGGAGGCGAGCAGGTCGCCGCGGCTGATATCGAGTTCGTTTTCGAGGACGAGGGTGACAGACATCGGGGCGATCGCCACGTCCAGATCGCCGTCGTAGGTCACGATGCGCTTGACTTTCGAGGTCCGGCCGCCTGGCCACACCGAGACCGGATCGCCGGGGTGGATCGTTCCGGAGGCAATCTGTCCGGCGTAGCCGCGAAAGGTGTCGTCGGGGCGGACGGCGAGCTGCACCGGCATCCGGAACGGCTTGCCCGCCGACGGGCGTTCGACTTCCACCGTCTCCAGGTACTCGAGCAGGCTTGCCCCCTTGAACCAGGGCGTCCGCTCGCTGTGAGTGATGACGTTGTCGCCGTGAAGGGCGCTGAGCGGAATCGCGTGGAGGGCGGCTCCTTCGAGGATCTCGGAAAAATCCGCGCAGGTGGCGTCGAACACGCTGCGGGCCCAGCCGACCAGGTCCATCTTGTTGACCGCGAGCACGAAGTGCGAGATTCCGAGCAGGCGTGCAATCTTGGCGTGGCGTCGCGTCTGGTCGAGCACGCCGTGGCGGGCATCGACCAGCAGGATGGCGACATCCGCCGTCGACGCACCGGTAGCCATGTTGCGGGTGTACTGTTCGTGGCCGGGCGTGTCGGCAAGAATCCACTTCCGCCGTGCGGTCGCGAAGTAGCGATAGGCGACATCGATCGTGATGCCCTGCTCACGCTCGGCTTTCAGTCCGTCGGTGAACAGCGAGAAGTCGATCGGACCGGCCGTCCGGCTCTTCGACGCCGCCTCCACCGATCGAATCTGGTCTTCGTACACACCACGCGAGTCGTACAGCAGCCGGCCGATCAGCGTGCTCTTGCCGTCGTCGACGCTCCCGGCGGTGCAGATGCGAAGCAGGTCGGCCATCAGAAGTAGCCCTCACGCTTCTTCATCTCCATCGAGCTGTCCTGGTCGTGGTCGATGACGCGCAGCTGGCGCTCCGAATGCCGCACTGACACGAGCTCCTCGATGATTTTCGGGACGGTGTCGGCGTCGGAGCGGACGGCACCCGTGCACGGCGAGCATCCGAGCGACCGCATCCGGCACATCACGACTTCGGCCTTTTCGCCGGGCAGCATCGGCACGAACGGCTGCTCGCGCATGATCAGTCCGCCGCCGCGGACGATGACCTCGCGCGGCTTGGCGAAGTAGAGCGGCACCACCGGAATCTGCTCCGCGTCGATGTAGTGCCACACGTCGAGCTCGGTCCAGTTCGAGAGCGGGAAGACGCGGATCGTCTCTCCCGGGGAGATCCGTCCGTTCAACAGATGCCAGAGCTCCGGCCGCTGCCGTTTCGGATCCCATTGTCCCTTCTCGTTGCGGAGGGAGAAGACACGCTCCTTGGCGCGTGACCGCTCCTCGTCGCGCCGCGCGCCGCCGAACGCCGCATCGAATCCCCCGGCCGCGAGTCCGTCGAGAAGCGCCTGGGTCTTGAGCAGCCCGCAGCAGCGCTGGGTGCCAAGCGCGAACGGCTGCGCGCCGTCGGCGATGGCGGCGGTGTTCGTGTGCACGATCAGCTTCGCGCCGATCTCCGCGGCGTACCAGTCGCGGAAGGCAATCATCTCGCGGAACTTGTAGGTCGTATCGATATGCAGCAGCGGGAACGGGATCGGTCCGGGATGGAACGCCTTCTGCGCCAGGCGCAGGAGCACCGACGAGTCCTTGCCGATCGAATAGAGCATCACCGGGCGTTCGAACTCGGCCACCACCTCGCGCATGATGTGGATGCTCTCGGCCTCGAGCATGCGCAGGTGGTCGAGGGTCGGGACGACGGTCGCGGGCGGCGGCAAGGTCTGTGTCTGCATAGGTCTACTGGACGGGGGAACTGGTCAGCGGCGCCGCTACCTGCGGGCCGGCGAAGAACCGGCGGAGCAGCCATGCATCGATGAGGAGCACGACCGCTGGAACGATATAGGCCTCGGTGCCTTCGACAATGTGAAGCGAGCGGAGCACCGTCGCGATCCCGAACCCGACGACCCACGCATCGAAGCTCATGCACACCCGCCGGAACGTCTCGGGACGGATCTGACGGATCAGCCACGCGCCGATGGGCACACCGACGAACAGGCTGGGCACGATGTACGGGATCAGCGCAAAGCTTTCGGCGCTGTAGAGACCAACCTGCCAGTAGGCCACGGCGGTCATCGACGACTCCGCCAGGCGAATCAGGCCGATCGCGGCGCGGAACTCCTCCTTCGCGAGGCCCTGGTTGGTGAGCATCGCCGCGAGCGGCGGCCCCGAAATCGTGGTGACGGCGTACAACACGCCGACGCCGCCGCCGAGCGCGAGCCCGGCCGGGCGCTCCGCCTTGATCGGATGCCGGAAGCCGGCGGCCTGCAGCAGGATGAGCGGCAGCAGAATCACGAACGTCCAGAATTTCAGCCACGCCGGATTCGCGGTCGCGATGAAGTAGGTGCCGACCATCACGCCGGGCACCAGCCCGATGATGACCGGCACGACGCGCCACCTGACGCCGGGCAGCGCGCGGCGATTGACCCACAGTACCCACGCGTTCAGCACGACCTCGATCGGCACCAGCGCCGGCGTCAGCACCCGGTTCGTCAGGAACAGCAGGGCGACGGGGACGGTAATCGACGAAAACCCGTAACCAAGGGCTCCGTTGACGATCGCGGCGATGAACGTAATTGCGGTGATAAGCACCATGTCTCCCAGCCGGGCGCGCCCGCGCCACGGCAACCGATGTCCGATCTCGGGGAACGCCGGGCGATCAGCGGGGGAGAAAAGGCCTTGAACTTACTGGAGTCGCGAAGGGGAGGGGCCTCTCACCGGCCGAATGCCGGCACCGTACAAACGCATCGACAGCAGGATGCGGCGCACGGGCGACAGCGGCGGGAGAGACGAGGCATCAATAAGGGCACCGTAACACGACCCCCCGCGGGTGTGTCAAGCCCGCCATCCCCCAAGTAAGCGATGGCCGCCATGCATTTTGCGCATGGCACTGCCAGAAGCGGGACGCATGGGTTGTATCTGCAGATTCCGTTTTGCGCATGGGTCGCGCTGGCCCATAAATCATCTGTGCATATGGAAGGACTCCCCCCTGCCCAGGGTCTCTACGACCCACGCCACGAACATGATGCCTGCGGTGTCGGCTTCGTCGCCCACGTCAAGGGCCGGCCGTCGCATTCGATCGTCCGCCAGGCGCTCCAGGTCCTGATCAACCTGCTGCACCGCGGCGCCTGCGGCTGCGAGGCGAACACCGGCGACGGCGCCGGCATCCTCATCCAGATGCCGGACAAGTTCCTGCGGAAGGAGGCGCTGCGCCTCGGGATCGATCTGCCGCCGGCGCGCCAGTACGGCGCCGGGTTCGTGTTCCTGCCGCGCGAGCCGTCGCTCCGCGCCGAGATCGAGGCGCTGTTCGAACGGACCGTCGCCGACGAGGGGCAGCGGGTGCTCGGATGGCGCGATGTGCCGACCGACGACAGCGGCCTCGGCCCGAGTGCGGTCGCGGTCGAGCCGGTGTTCCGCCAGATCTTCATCGGCCGCGGCGACGCCACCAGCCGCACCGATCCCGACATGTGGTTCGAGCGGAAGCTGTACGTGATCCGCAAGCGGGTCGAGCATGCGGTCGATGCGATGCAGCTGGCCGATCGCGCGTCGTTCTACGTCCCCAGCCTCTCCGCGCGGACGCTCATCTACAAGGGCATGCTGACGGCGAACCAGATCGATCCGATGTTTCCGGACCTCGGCGATCCGGACGTCGAGTCGGCGCTCGCGCTCGTCCACCAGCGGTTCAGCACGAACACGTTCCCGTCCTGGCCGCTGGCGCACCCGTATCGCTACGTCGCGCACAACGGCGAGATCAACACCCTGCGCGGGAACATCAACTGGATGAAGGCGCGCGAAGCGCTGCTCGAATCCGACGTGTTCGGCGAGGACTTGAAGAAGATCCTGCCGATCATCCGCGAGGGGGGCAGCGACACCGCGATCTTCGACAACGTGCTCGAATTCCTGGTCATGGCCGGCCGGTCGCTGCCGCACGCGGTGCTGATGATGATCCCCGAGCCGTGGCAGAACCACGAGAGCATGAGCCCGGAGCTGCGCGCGTTCTACGAATACCACTCGTCGCTGATGGAACCCTGGGACGGCCCGGCGTCGATCGCATTCACCGACGGGACGCTCATCGGCGCGGTGCTCGACCGGAACGGCCTGCGGCCGTCGCGCTATTACGTCACCACCGACGACCTCGTGATCATGGCGTCCGAAGTCGGAGTGCTGGACATCCCCGCGGCGAACATCCGCATCAAGGAGCGGCTCCACCCGGGCCGCATCCTGCTCGTCGACACGGCGCAGGGCCGCATCATCGCCGACGAGGAGATCAAGAGCGATCTCGCCCGCGCCCAGCCCTACGCCGAATGGCTGCGCGACAATCTGGTGCGGATCGAAGACGTGCCGGCGGCGCCCTACCTGCCGCCGCCCGATCACGACACCGTTCTCCGCCGCCAGCGCGCGTTCGGGTATACCCAGGAGGACGTCAAGCTGGTGCTCGGTCCGATGGGCGGCGCCGGGGAAGAACCGATCGGGTCGATGGGGACCGACACGCCGCTCGCGGTGCTCTCCGAGCGTCCGCGGCTGCTGTACGACTACTTCACGCAGCTCTTCGCGCAGGTGACGAACCCGCCGCTCGACGCGATCCGCGAGGAGCTCGTCACGTCGATGGAGTCGACGGTCGGGCCCGAAGGCAACCTGGTGCGGCCGCGACCCGAGTCGTGCCGGCAGATCAACATCACCTACCCGATCATCGACAACGATCAGCTCGCGAAGCTGCGCCACATCACGCTGCGCGGCTTCGAGTCGGTCACGCTGCCGATGCTGTACCGGCCGGGTGCGGGCGGGGCAGGCCTCGAGCGCGCGCTCGACGAGCTGCGCGCCCGCGCGAGCGAGGCGGTCAACGCGGGGCACACCATCCTGATCCTCTCGGACCGCGGCGTCAACGCCGACTCCGCGCCGATCCCGAGCCTGCTCGCGACCGCCGCGGTGCACCACCACCTGGTGCGCGAAGGCACGCGGACGCGCTGCGGTCTGGTGGTCGAATCGGGCGACGCGCGCGAAGTGCACCACGTCGCGCTGCTCGTCGGCTACGGCGCCGGCGCGGTCAACCCGTACCTCGCGTTCGAGACGCTCGACGACCTCATTCGCCAGCACGTGCTCGAAGGGATCACCCACGAGCGCGCGGTCTCGAACTACATCAAGGGGCTCAACAAGGGAATCCTGAAGGTGATGTCGAAGATGGGGATCTCGACCCTGCAGAGCTACTGCGGGGCGCAGATCTTCGAGGCGATCGGGCTCGACCAGGAGTTCGTCGATCGCTACTTCACGTCAACCGCCTCACGGATCGGCGGCGTCGGCATCGAGGTCATCGCCGAAGAAGTGCGCCAGCGGCACGAGCGCGCGTTCCCGACGCGCCCCGGTGGCACGCGGGATCTGGACCCCGGCGGCGAGTACCAGTGGCGCCGGGACGGCGAGCACCATCTCTTCAACCCGGAGACGGTCTTCAAGCTCCAGCACGCCACGCGCACCGGGCAGTACAGCATCTATCGCGATTACACGACGCTCGTGAACGATCAGAGCCGCACGCTCGGAACGCTGCGCGGCCTGCTGCAGTTCACGGCCGGGACGCCGGTGCCGCTCGACGAAGTCGAACCGGTCGAGTCGATCGTCAAGCGCTTCGCCACCGGTGCGATGTCGTACGGCTCGATCAGCCAGGAAGCGCACGAGACGATCGCGATCGCGATGAACCGGCTTGGCGCGAAGTCGAACACGGGTGAGGGCGGTGAGGATCCGGCCCGCAACATCCCGGATGCCAATGGCGACTCGCGCCGGAGCGCCATCAAGCAGGTCGCCTCGGCGCGCTTTGGCGTCACCAGCGAGTATCTCGTCAACGCCGACGACCTTCAGATCAAGATGGCGCAGGGGGCCAAGCCGGGCGAAGGCGGGCAGCTGCCCGGGCCCAAGGTCTATCCGTGGATTGCGAAGGTGCGGTACTCCACGCCCGGCGTGACACTGCTGTCGCCGCCGCCGCATCACGACATCTATTCGATCGAAGACCTCGCGCAGCTGATCTTCGACCTCAAGAACGCGAATCCGGTCGCCCGGGTCCACGTCAAGCTCGTGGCCGAAGTCGGCGTCGGTACGATTGCCGCTGGCGTGGCCAAGGCGCACGGTGACGTCGTGCTGATTTCCGGCCATGACGGCGGCACCGGCGCGTCGCCGCTCACTGCGATCAAGCACAGTGGCACGCCGTGGGAGCTCGGTCTGGCCGAAACGCAGCAGGTGCTGCTCCTCAACAACCTCCGCGACCGCATCGTCGTCCAGGTCGACGGACAGCTCAAGACCGGCCGCGACGTGGTCGTGGCGGCGCTGCTCGGCGCGGAGGAGTTCGGGTTCTCGACCGCGGCGCTCGTCGTCTCGGGCTGCATCATGATGCGCGTCTGCCATCTGAACACGTGCCCGGTCGGCGTCGCGACCCAGGATCCGGCGCTGCGCGCGAAGTTCACCGGCAAGCCGGAGTTCGTCGAGAACTACTTCCGCTTCGTCGCGGAGGACGTTCGCGAGCTGATGGCCGAACTCGGCTTCCGCACTCTCGACGAGATGGTCGGCCGTGCCGATCGCCTCGACGTCAAGCCGGCCGTGGATCACTGGAAGGCCGCCGGCGTCGACCTCTCGCGCATCCTGCACCAGCCGGTGATCGCGGAAGGCGCGGCACGGCGGCGCACGCACGCACAGGATCACGGCCTCGCCCAGGTGCTCGATCACAAGCTCATCGCGCTCGCGGCACCGGCGCTCGAGCGCAAGGAGCCGGTCGCGATTCACCTGCCGATCCGGAACGCCAACCGCGCCGCCGGGACGATGCTGGGGTACGAGATCACGCGGCGGTTCGGTGGCGAGGGCCTGCCCGACGACACCATCCGCATCCAGTTCACCGGCACCGCCGGCCAGAGCTTCGGCGCGTTCGTGCCTCGCGGCGTCACGCTCAGCCTCGATGGGGATGCGAACGATTTCTGGGGCAAGGGGCTCTCGGGCGGGCGCCTGATCGTCTACCCGCCGGCGGCGAGCACGTTCGCGCCGGAGGACAACGTCATCATCGGCAACGTCGCGCTCTACGGCGCGACCGGCGGCGAGGCGTTCGTGCGCGGAATTGCCGGCGAACGCTTCGCGGTGCGCAACAGCGGCGCCTACGCCGTGGTCGAAGGCGTTGGCGATCACGGTTGTGAATACATGACCGGCGGGCGCGTCGTCGTACTCGGCAAGACCGGCAGGAACTTTGCCGCCGGAATGAGCGGCGGCATCGCCTACGTCGTCGATACCGACGGGCTGTTCGCCCGGCGGTGCAACACCAGCATGGTCGAGCTCGAGCGACTCGAGGACAGCGACGACATCGATTTGGTGCGGACGATGATCGCGAGCCACGCCGGGCATACCGGCAGCACGCTCGCGGCGGACGCGTTGGCATCCTGGCCGCTGACGTGCGCGCGAATCGTCAAGGTGATTCCGAAAGATTACAAGCGGATCCTCGTGGCCCAGGCAAAGGCACGGTCCGAGAAGCGGGAGCTCGCGTTCGCGGAGCTCGTGGGAGTGTCGCGTGGGTAAGGTCACAGGCTTCATGGAAATCCGGCGGGGGAAGCATCCGGCGCGTCCGGTCGAGCTGCGCGTGCGCGACTGGAAGGAAGTGTATCTGCCGGAGAGCGAAGCCGACATGCGCGAGCAGGGCGCGCGGTGCATGGACTGCGGCATCCCGTTCTGCCATCAGGGCTGCCCGCTCGGCAATCTCATTCCCGACTGGAACGATCTCGTCTACAAGAACCGGTGGCAGCCGGCGATCGAACGGCTGCACGCGACCAACAATTTCCCGGAGTTCACCGGCCGGCTGTGCCCGGCGCCGTGCGAAGGGTCGTGCGTCCTCGGGATCAACGACGATCCGGTGACGATCAAGAGCATCGAGCTGTCGATCGTCGAGCGCGCGTTCAACGAAGGCTGGATCGTCGCCGCGCCGCCGTCCGTCAGAACCGGCAAGCGGATCGCGGTCGTGGGCTCGGGCCCCGCCGGCCTGGCCGCGGCGGATCAGTTGAATCATGCCGGTCACCTGGTGACGGTCTTCGAACGCGCCGACCGCATCGGCGGGCTGCTCCGATACGGGATTCCCGAGTTCAAGATGGAGAAGCACCTGCTCGACCGGCGCCTCGCGCTGATGGAGCAGGAGGGGGTGGTGTTCCGCGCCGGCATGAACATCGGCGTCGATGTGCCGGTGGCGTCGCTGCGCAAGGAGTTCGACGCGATTGTCCTCTGCGGCGGCGCGACAGCGCCGCGCGATCTGCCGATTCCGGGACGTGACGCCGCGGGCGTTCACTTCGCCGTCGACTACCTGACCCAGCAGAATCGGTTGTGTGAAGGCGACAACGATCGATCCGGCAGAGGTAATTTCGGCCGAAGGACGCCGGGTCGTCATCATCGGCGGCGGTGACACGGGAGCCGACTGCCTGGGCACGGCCCACCGCCAGGGGGCGCGATCCGTGGCCCAGTTCGAGCTGATGCCACGACCGCCGGATACGCGGGCGGCCGACAACCCGTGGCCGCAGTGGCCGACGATCTTCCGCAGCTCGGCGGCGCACGAAGAAGGCGGCGAACGCGATGTACTCGGTATCGACCGAGCGGTTTCTCACCGACGCCCACGGGCGCGTCTCGGGGATTGGCGCCGTCAAGGGAGAGATGCGCGTCGACGGCGGCCGGATGCGCTTCGTGCCCGCGCCCGAGACGGCGTTCGACATCGAGACCGACCTGGTGCTGCTCGCCATGGGCTTCACCGGCCCCGAGCGCGGCGGACTGGTCGCGGAATTGGGCGTTCGCCTGACCGACCGCGGCAATGTCTGGCGCGACGAGCACTGGATGACGAGCGAAGAAGCGGTCTTCACCGCCGGCGACATGCAGCGCGGCCAGTCGCTCATCGTCTGGGCCATTGCCGAGGGCCGGGCGGCGGCGCGCAGCGTCGACACCTACTTAATGGGCGCTTCGGCGCTGCCGACGCCCCTCCACGCCTGATAAAGAGCGGCAGACATTTTTGTCTGCCGCTCTCCATCACCTCCAAGATTGTTCCCCGCTCGAATTCGACCCGTGATTATCGGATTCCGCTGCCCCGGCGCTGACGCCCGAAACGGGGCGTGAAACCGCCGCATCCGCCACCGGACATATCCTACAAAAAAGTCTCTCTCGATTTTTAAGCAACATAAACGTCCTTCTCGTCGCTTCCCGTTTGTCGCTGTGTCAGAGGGCTGTCGACAATTTTGCGCCTGATTTCGCCAGATCGCCGTCGCCAGGCGCTCCGCACCGCGTGGCGTTCAACTTGCTCCTACGGCGGGTGGCCGATCGAGCGACAGCCGCGAAGGTTCTTCGCCACAACCATCGACCGACGAAGCGAAGTTAGCCAGAGCGATCCGCGCCCGTCGCCGCGGGTCAAGTGAGGGGGACTATGACGAGCACTACGAGAGTGATGTGTGTGTTGGGAATCGCAGGTCTGCTGACGTCCTCCGCGTGGGCTCAGACCGCCGGGACGCCGCCGCCGGCGCAGGGGATGGCACCGGCTGCCGCGCCCGCCGCCGAAGCGTCGGCGCCGGCGAAAAAGGTGACGGTCACGACCGGCATGGATTTCACCTCGGCGTACCTGTTTCGCGGGATCCCGCAGCATTCGGGCGGCGCAATTGCGCAGCCCTACGGCGATCTCGGGATTGCGCTCGGGCACGGGATCAGCGCGAACGTCGGCAACTGGGACAGCATCCATTCGACCGCGTCGGCCGGCAATTGGTACGAATCGGACTACTACGGGTCGGTGACGTTCACGACCGGCAAGGTGAAGCCGCAGCTTCTCTACACGTCGTACACCAGCCCCGCAGACAGCTTCGCCACGGTCAAGGAGCTGGCGGGAGTGTTTGCCTTCGACGACAGTGCGAGTGCCTTCCCGCTCAATCCGAAGGTGATCCTGGCGTTCGAACTCGGCGACGGTGAGGCGGACGGCGGCACGAACAAAGGGACGTATCTCGAGCTTGGCGTTCGTCCGAGCTTCAAGCTGGCGCCAAAAGCCACGCTCGCGGTCGGGGCCAAGACCGGCCTGAGCGTCGATCACTACTACGAGGGCCCGACCGGCAACAACACGTTCGGCTACTTCGACGCCAGCGCGCAGCTGAGCGTGCCGGTGATCGCCGGTAAGGGCGGATCGCTCGAGGCTCACGGCGGCGTCGACTTCTACAGTCTCGGCGACAACATGAAGCTGCTCAACGACGGCGACGCATTCAAGCCGGTCGCAAGCATTGGTTTCACCTTCACGTATTGATTGCACGCGCGGATGCGCAGGGATGGGGCCGCTGCCGACAAACCGGCCCCCGGGGTGTAACAGGCCTCAATGGCGATTAGCTCGGAATGGACCCGCACGACAGGCTCAATGACATCGATCGCGCCTGGCACCGGCGGCCAGGATCGGCAAGAATCGGGGTGCCGCGCTGCTGGCGGCAGCGCGGGACGAATACATCGCCGAGGCTCGGAACGGCCGTGGCGGCCGTGACGCGGTCGCACGCCTCGCGGATCGCATGGACGACCTCGTCCGGATGCTCACCGACTACGCCGCAGAGCCAGACCGAAGTTCCGCTCGCCGTATGTGCGCTCGGAGGCTACGGCCGCCGGGCGCTGTGCCTGCACTCCGATCTCGACATCCTGATCGTCTTCGACGGCACGATCGGCGCCGCCGAAGAGGCGTTCATCAAGGCTGTGTTTCAGCCGCTGTGGGACCTGCGCCTCTCGCTCGGCCAGCACGTTCGCGAACTCTCCGATCTCGAGATTGCCGACCTCTCGAATCCCGGAGTTCCTGCTCGGCCTGCTCGACGCACGCCTGATCACCGGCGACGTCGGTGTCTTCGAGCGGGTGCTCGAACATGCGCACGATCCAGCGGCGCTCTCGTCATTGATCGATCCGTTGCTGGAACTGGTACAGCAGCGGCACGCGCAGTTCAACGACACGCTCTACCAGCTCGAGCCGGACATCAAGCAGGCGCCTGGCGGCCTGCGGGATGCTCTCCGTGTGCCGGTATCTTCGCCTGCTGCAACCAGCGGCAGCGGTCGACGCGCTCGCGGCGGCGCGGCTGGTCGAGGCCGAAGACCACCTGCTGCAGGATTCGTTCGATCCTCCACCTGGAGGGCGGCCGCGACGTCAACGTCCTCACCCACGAGTTGCAGGAGGGCGTCGCTGAGATGATGGGCAGCGCCGGATCCCATGCGCATCGGCGGGTCGAGGCGCTGATGGGCGACTACTTCCGGAGCGCGCGGGTCATTGCCCGCGCGCTCGCACAGACGCAGCTCGCAATCCGGCCGCCTAAAGCGGACGGCACGGCCCGCCGGGTCGGCCGTCAGTTCGAAGTCGCTGCGGACGGCGTCCGATTCATCGATCTCGAACGCGCCGCCTCACAGCCTTCGCTCTGGCTCGAGGCGTTTCGGATTGCCATCGAACGAGGCACTCGCAGTCTCGGCCCAGGCGCTCACCTGCATCGAACAGAACGTGCACCGGTGTTCGCCGGACGACTTCGTCGCGACCGCGGGCGAGCGCCATCAGCTGCGCCAGGTGCTGCGACCCGCACAAAGGGCTGTATGCGCGGCTCTCCGAGATGCACGACTGCGGGCTGCTGACGCGCATCTTCCCGGAGTTCGCGAAGGTTCACTGCCGCGTCGTGCGCGACTTCTACCACAAGTACACCGTCGACGAGCACACGCTGCTGGCGATCCGGAACGTGGAATCGCTGCTCGATCCGCAAACCGCCAGCCGCAAGCGTTTCGATTCGATCCTGCAGGAGCTCCGCGCGCCCGAGCTGCTCACCCTCGCGCTCCTCTTCCACGACGTCGGCAAGTGGCGCGAGTCCGATCATGCCCAGGAGAGCCTGCGTCTCGCCCAGACAATGCTCGATCGGCTCGAACTGACCGAGGAGGCGCGGCACACGGTCGAATTCCTGATCCGCCAGCACCTGCAGATGTCGCAAGCCGCCTTTCGGCGCGACTCCGAGGACCCACAGGTGGTGGCGCGTCTCGCCGAGCTCGTCGGCACCGAAGAGCAGCTCAAGATGCTGTGCCTGATGACCCTCGCAGACGTCGGCGCCGTCAGCCCGGACACCCTCACGCCGTGGAAAGAAGATCTGCTCTGGCGTCTCTACGTCGACACCTACAACCGGCTGACCCTCGGCTACGCTGACGACCTGCTCGAACGCGACCAGGCGGGCATTTCGGTGCTGATCGCCGGACGTCCCGACGACATCACGGAAGCCGAGCTGGGCAGGTTCCTTGAGGGGCTGCCGCGCCGCTACCTCGCCAGCTTCGGGCTCGGCACGGTCTACCGCCACGTGCGGCTCGCCCGCAACATCGTCCGCGACGAAGTCCATGCATTTCTCGAGAACCACGACGACATCTGGGAGCTGACGCCTGGTCACGCTCGACAAGCCGTTCCTGTTTTCGAACGTCTCAGGCGTGCTGTCGTACTTCGGCATGGATATCCACCGCGGCCAGGCGATGACGACGCCCGACGGACTCGTGCTCGACGTCTTCGAGTTCTCCGACGACGAAGCCTTTCTCAAGAAGAACCCGGCCGCGACCTCGGACATCTGCCGGATGCTCGAGGACGCCGTCGCCGGATCGGTCGATGTCGCGGCGCTGCTCGCCGGGCAAGATGCGCAGCGTCCTCTACCGCCGTGGTCGGCACGATCCCGCCGGTCGTCCATTTCGACAACGAGCACTCGCGCAAGTTCACGGTGCTCGAGATCGTCGCCGACGACGCGCCGGGATTGCTGTACCGCATCAGCCGGGTGATCTCGGGCCAGGGATGTGACGTCGAGCTCGTGCTGATTGCTACCGAGGGCAAGCGGGCGGTCGACGTGCTGCACGTCATGAAGGGAGGGAGGCAAGTTGTCGGAGTCGGATCAGAGCGCGCTTAAACAGGAACTCGAACGTGTGCTGGAGGCAGGGAATGAAGCTCATTAAGTGTATCGTCCGCCCGAACAAGGTGGACGACGTGCGAGACGCGCTCGAGAAGCTGAATCTGGCCGGAATGACGGTGACCGACGTGCGCGGCCACGGACGTCAGAAGGGCCACACCGCGGTCTATCGCGGCAAGGAATACGCGGTCAGCCTGCTGCCGAAGGTCGAGGTCGAAGTGGTGGTGCAGGACAACGTCGTCGAAGAGGTGATTCGGGCGATCGTCGCGGCGGCAAGGACGGGAGAAATCGGGGACGGTCGCGTGTTCGTGCTGCCCGTCGACCAGGGCTACAACATCCGGACCGGCGAGCGCGACGTGAACTGAAGTCCGGGTAGCCAATTCAGCAAGCAGTAAAGGAGGACACGAATATGTCAGACCAACGTGCCAGGTCGCGGCGGTTCACCGGGGTCGCCACCCTTCGGGAGCGATTTGCCGCCAGCTTCAGAGATCCGTCATGCGGGCCAACGTCCTTGCGCTCGCCGCTGGAAAATTCATCGGCCTCGCGCTGGTGATGGCGGCGATGTGGTTCGTCCTGCCGACGCCGCTCCACGCGCAGGCGGGTGCGCCGTCGCCGGAGATCAACGCCATCAACACGATGTGGGTACTGATCGCGGCGTTTCTCGTGTTCTGCATGCAGGTCGGGTTCGTCATGCTCGAAGCCGGGTTCGCCCGGTCGCGGGAGTCGGTCAACATACTTGTCGAAGGCATTGTAGATACAGCAATTTGCGGCGTGACGTTCTGGGCATGGGGTTTCGCATTCATGTTCGAGCCCGGGAACGGTTTCATTGGCATGCACGGATTCTTCTGAATGGTCTCGCGGACACGTACTGGATCCACCGGGTATCCCGCTGCTCGCGTTCTGGGTGTTCCAGTTCGCCTTCGCAGACACGTGCTCCACGATCACCTCCGGTGCCATGGTCGGTCGCTGCGGATTCGTCGGCGACATCCTTTACAGCATCGGCGTCACCGGCTTCATCTATCCGAATCATCGGGCATTGGGGATGGGTCCCGACGGATGGCTGGCGGTGATGGGCCCGTCCGCATTCCGGGACTTCGCTGGTTCGACGGTCGTCCACAGCATCGGCGGTGCCATCTCGCTCGCCGGTGCAATCGCGCTCGGTCCACGGCTGGGGCGCGTGTTCCGGCGTGACGGCGGCGGTCCACCGCTGCCGCACAACATCATCCTCGGCGCGGTCGGTGGCCTGATCCTGTGGTTCGGCTGGTATGGGTTCAACCCGGGCAGCACGCTCTCAGGGATGGATATGCAGGGCATCTCGCGCGTGTCCTTCAATACGACCATGGCGGCCTGCTCCGCCGGACTGACCGCCCTCTTCTACGCCTTCGCGCGGGTCAAGAAGTGGGATCTGGGCCTGACGGTGAACGGCTTCCTCGCGGGCCTCGTTGCCATCACGGCGCCGTGTTACTGGGTGAGTCCGACCGGGGCCTTTTTCATTGGCGCATTCGCCGGTGTGCTCGTGATCTGGCTCACCGACCTGCTCGAGTACGTCCGCATCGATGACCCGATCGGTGCCGTCCCGGTTCACCTGGGATGCGGCATCTGGGGCACGCTCGCACTCGGCGTCTTCGCGACCGGCCAGTACGGTCTCCCAACCCCGACGGGGATGGACGCCTCGGTGGTCGTGAAGGGACTCCTTTACGGCGGCGGCACTCAGCAGCTCGTTGCCCAGGCAATCGGCAGCGCGGCCGTGTGTCTGTCGACGTTTGCCGCGGCGATGGTGCTGATGTATGCGGTCAAGGCGACTGGCACCCTGCGCGTGTCGGCTGAAGGCGAGAGAGAGGGCCTCGATCTGCACGAGCACGGGATGCTGGCGTATCCCGAGTACGTGATCCACGGCGACTCGCCGCACTTTGGCGGCACGCCGATGGAGGCACCGGCACCGGTCCGTGTGCCGGTTCCGCAGCCTGCGCGTCATTGATCGATTGAATAGAAGGATGGTGTTCGCGGCTCGGCGCGCCCTCTCCATCAGGGGCCGCCGGACCGCGAGCACCGGCCATCGCGCGATGCTCAAGCAACTGACAATTCTTACGCTCGTCTGTCTCGTCGTCAGCCTGTGGCCGGGTCAATCGCCTGGCACGCGCCCCGACGACCAGCGGTCCCGCCACATCAGCGGGCTCGCTCGAGCAGCCATTCTCGTGACCACTGTCCGGGTCCGCGCGGATGCCAGGCCTCTACACGAGGCCAAGGCCAGCGGATTTTCCAGTCGCTGCGCAGCGGTCGTGACCAGGCGGCCTTACGCGCCGAACGGCGCCACGTCCTACATCCTCCCGTCTCACCGCGTCGCAACCCACCTCTCCATCTAGCTGCCTGTCCACACGTGTGCCGCCGCGGCTGCACGCGTGCGACATCGTCGGCCGGCTATGGCTTGACGGCGACGACCGTCGTGGCGACACTTGCCCCGGTTGAGCCGCCACACCTGGCGACTGCCGCCACAGCACCAATCCACAGGGAGACAGCATGAAATTGATCAAGAGCATCGTGCGCCCGCACAAGGTCGATGAAGTTCGCGAGGCGCTGGAACAACTGAGTCTTGCCGGAATGACCGTGACGGACGTCCGCGGGCACGGCCGACAGAAGGGGCATACGGCCGTGTACCGCGGCAAGGAATACGCGGTCACGCTCCTGCCCAAGGTCGAAATCGAAGTCGTCGTCCCCGACCACGTCGTCGACGAGGTCATCGCGGCGATCGTCCGCGCCGCTCGCACGGGCGAAATCGGCGACGGACGGGTGTTCGTCCTGCCGGTCGAGCAGAGCTACAACATCCGCACCGGCGAGCGCGACGAGCGCTGAGTTCTCCACCGAACGCTTCCGGGCGGCCACCCGGAGCCACACACGAAGAGCAGGAGCGCGTCAGACATGAGTATTGCCCGCAAAGGAATTGTCGCGACAACCGCCGGCCTCGTCGGCCTGTTTGTCATCGGATTGTCGAATCCCGCGGCCGCCCAGGCGGCCGCGCCGCCGGCGATCAACCAGTCGGATACCGCCTGGATGCTCGTCGCCACCGCGCTCGTGCTGCTGATGACCCCGGCGCTCGCGTTCTTCTACGGCGGGCTCGTCCGCTCGAAGAACGCGTTGAACACGATGATGATGAGTTTCGTGTCGATGGGGTTCGTCGGCGTGCTCTGGGCGGTGATCGGATACTCGCTCGCGTTCGGAACCGGCGGCAACTGGATCGGAGACCTCTCGAAGGTGTTCCTGCGCGGCGTCGGGCTCGAGCCGCAGGGCACGATCCCGCAGTCGTTGTTCATGGCCTACCAGGGCACCTTCGCGATCATCACGGCGGCGCTGATCTCGGGCGCGATCGTGGAACGCATGCGCTTCTCGGCCTACGTCGCGTTCATCTCGCTCTGGGCGCTGGTCGTTTACAGCCCCGTGGCGCATTGGGTCTGGGGCGGTGGATGGCTGGCCAAGTGGGGCGCGCTCGACTTTGCCGGCGGCACCGTGGTCCACGTCAATGCCGCGATCGCCGCACTGGTGGCGGCGGTCCTGCTGGGGAAGCGGCAGGACTATCCGTCCGCATCGCTCCTTCCGCATAACATTCCGTTCACGCTGCTGGGCGCCGGACTCCTCTGGTTCGGCTGGTTCGGGTTCAACGCGGGAAGCGCGCTCGCGGCAAGCCCGATTGCGGCACTGGCGTTCGTGACGACGATGCTGGCGCCCGCCGCCACGCTCGTCGTGTGGACGTTCCTCGACATGATGCGATCGGGCAAGCCGACCGCCGTCGGCGCGGCGACCGCGATTGTCGTCGGGCTGGTCGCGATCACGCCGGCGGCAGGGTTCATCAGCCCGATGAGCGCGATCGCCCTCGGTGCGATTGCGGCGGTCCCGAGCTATCTCGGGCTGATGGTGCGCGTCAAGACGTCACTCGACGACTCGCTCGACGTCGTCGCCGCGCACGGCGTCGGCGGCACCGTCGGCGCGCTGCTGACCGGCGTGTTCGCGCAGAAGAGCCTCAACGGCGTCGCGGATGGTGCACTCTTCGGCAACCCGTACCAGCTGGTCATCCAGGGCAGCGCCATCCTCGCAGTGCTCGTATATAGCGGGGTTGTGAGCTTCATCCTGCTGAAGCTGATTGGCCTCGTGATTCCGCTCCGCGCGTCGGAGTCAGCGGAGAGCGAGGGGCTCGACGTCAGCCAGCACGGCGAGGAAGCGTATTTGCACGAGGGTTAACAAGGTGCCAGGGTGGCTTCCGCCTTCAGGCGGAAGTCAGTCGTGCCAGGGTGCCAAGTGCCAGGTCGGTCGGCGGGTCAAGTCCGCCGGCCGATCCACCATCCGAAAATCAGCAGCAGCCCGCCGCAGAAGAGCGGCGCCCCACACGCCTTCCAGTCCCAGGTGCTGGACGGCCGCCGGGCCGGCCCGCGCGACGAGCGCGAGCACCAGCGCAGCCCACACGAATGCGGACAGTGTATTGAGAACGCTGAACCGGAGCGCCGGCACGCCGGCGAGCGCGCATGCGGCGGCGATGGCGATCCGGAGTCCGGGCGCAAAGCGGACGGCGAGGATCATCCCGATCTGGTGCCGGCGGACACGGGCGACGATGACATCGCGCCGCGACGAGAGGCCGGGGATGCGGCGGCCCCAGCGCTGCGCATTGGCGCGCAGCGCGTAGAAGAAGAACTGGTCGCCGGTTGCGGCCCCGAGTGCACCCGCGACGAGCACGAGCGCCGGACTGATCGCGCCTGAGGCGACGAGTACGGACGCGGCGACGAAGACGATTTCCCCCTCGACCGCAGCCGCCGTGTAGATGGCGGCGAACGTCCCGGCACCGCCGGCGGTCATGCCGAGCGGACGGCGTCGCGGACGACGCAGGCGACGCGGTCGACGTCCTCCATGCTGAGCGATGAGTACACCGGGAGCTGGATCGATGTCGCGGCGCGTTCGGCCCCTGGAGCGAGCGGTCGATCGCCGAAGAGCGGCACCCGCGTGCACACGTCGACGTGCAGCGTCTCGACGTCGACGCCGCGCCGGATGCACTGCTTGACGACGGCGTCCCGTCGCGGCGCGTAGACCGCGTACTGGTAGTAGACGTGGGTACCGTGCTTCGGCACCGTCGGCCGCTCGATTGCCGTCCCGTCGAGCGCTTCATCGAGCGCGCGCGCGTGCGCGGCCGCGGCGCTGGTCCACGCGCCGAGGTGGCGCAGCCCTTCGAGGCCGAGCGCGGCCTGCACGTTGCTGTAGCGTTCGCGGTAACCGGCCGGGAGCGGGTCGAGCGGCCGGATTTTCTCCCACAAATACACGTCGGGATTCGCGCCGGTATACGACGCGGCGTAGAGCACCGGGAACAACGAGCTGCTGAACACACGCGGACGGATGGCGATGCGCTGAATGCGCCCGAGCAGCAGGCGGCGCAGGACGTGCGCTTCGTCAGGCCACGGGTCGTCGACGATCCGGGCCGCGAGCCGCTGCGCGACCGCCGCATTGTTCGTCACCGCCATGCCGCCGCCGTACGTGTTCAGCGGCTTCAGCAGCTGGAAGCTGAAGAACCCGGCATCGCCGAGCGCACCGACCGGACGACCTCGCCACGTCGATCCGAGCGCATGGGCACAGTCTTCGATCACCGCCAGGCCGTGCCGTCTCGCAATGCCGACGATCGCATCCATGTCGCAGGCCAGGCCGTAGAGGTGCGTGGGGACCACCGCACTGGTGCGGGACGTGATCGCCCGTTCGAACGCAGACGGATCGAGCGTGAAGGTGTGGGGATCGACATCGGCGAAGACCGGGACGAGCCCGGCGGCGCGGGCCAGCTCGGGAATGACCCAGAACGTCAGCGCCGGCAGGATGATTTCGGAGCCTTTCGGGAGCCGGAGCGCATGGAGCAGATCGTAGAACGCGATCCGCCCGTACGACGCCGACACCGCATGTTGCGCACCCACATACTGGGCGAAGGCGCGCTCGAACAGCGCCAGGTGCGGACCCTGGACGAGTTCGCCGCGATCGCGGAGCTCCGCGATCGTCTGCTCGGTATTCGGGATAATCCTCGCGCCGTACCTTGGGATGGCCGTCAGCATCTCTCCCTTCCTTGCGCGGGCGGTCGCGCACGCGCCGGGCTCGACCCCGCCGGAAGGCAGGCGTCTCGATCGGCGCACGATGCTACGAAGTCAGCGTCAGGAGAGGAGAGAGGGAGGCCCGCGCGGGTCGATGCCCCGCGACACGGGCCGCGCGGCGAAGGTCGTAACGACGTGTCTTACCGGGACCGCCGGTGATGGTCCCCGAACCGCCGCGGGTCGAAGCGTGGCGGAACCCGCCGGCGCGTCGGAGGCGTTGTCGGACTCGGGAGGCGTCGAGGCGGCGCCGATGACGGGGCCGGACTGCCACTGGCGAACCGGCGTCGCGTGAATGACGCGGAACCGTCCGCGCCCGAGATTGAGGAAGATGTCGAGCCCGGGGTCTGCGGTCGTCGCGACGATGTCGCGATCCCCGTCGGCGTCGACGTCAGCGGTCGTGAAGCGAACGACCGGTCGCGGGAGTTGCAGTCGCTGCGGCTGCGGCGTGTTCGAGAGCCGTACGCTCAAGTCCTCGGGGTGCGGCCCCCGGAACACCTGATCGCACACGCCGTCGCCGTCGAAGTCCGCCTCGCTGATTTGCGCCGCGGCGCCGGTTGGGAACAGCAGGAGGAGCGCGCCGAACAGCAGCAGCACGACGGATCGAAGTCTCGACGGGACGCACACGAAATCGCGCGCTGCGGGCGTCTGTCCCCTCTGATCGATCCGCCGACCCGACCCAGGCGCTGTCATCTTCGTTCAGGATCACCGTATCACAACCGGTTCTCGCGGAGCCGTGTCGTGACCACGGCACATGCCGCGCCCGGACTCGGGTTGAGCGTTCGGCCGGACAGGGCAGGGGCTGCGTGTGAAGTAATCTGGGCAGCATGAAACACCCGGTTGTCTTCCTGCTCGATGTCGACAACACGCTGCTCGACAACGACAGAGTCATCGCCGATCTGAGGCGCCACCTGGACCAGACGGTCGGGCACGATTCGGAGCAGCAGTACTGGGCCATCTTCGAGCAGTTGCGCAACGAACTCGGGTACGCCGACTACCTCGGCGCGCTCCAGCAATACCGGGCATCGCATCCGCGGGATCCGAACCTGCTCAGCGTCTCGTCCTATCTAATCAACTATCCGTTCGCCAATCGATTGTTTCCCAATGCGCTCGATGTGATCGACCGCCTGAAGACGTGGGGACCAGCGGTGATCCTGACCGACGGCGACGTCGTGTTCCAGCCGCGGAAGATTGAGCGATCCGGATTGCTCGAGGCGGTCGACGGGAACGTGCTGGTCTACGTACATAAAGAGCTCGAGATCGAAGATGTCGAGCGGCGCTACCCAGCCGAGCGGTACGTGTTCGTGGATGACAAGCTTCGACTGCTGACGGCCTTCAAGGAAGTCTGGGGCCGTCGGGTGACGACGGTGTTTCCACGCCAGGGGCACTACGCGCGCGACCCGGACATCCTGCAGCGCTATCCCGCCGCCGACCTGACGGTGGATCGAATCGGCGAGCTCGTCGACGTGGATTTCGGGGCGTAGCGCTCAGCAGCCGAGGTCGGCGACCGCTCCAGCCGCAGCCACTCGCATATCGGGTTCACGAGGGGTACGATAGCCGTCTGCGAGATGATCAGAGCTCGACGAGAATCAATCCGGAAATGGAGTACGCGATGGCGAAGAACCCCGATTCTGACGATCAGACACTGACGACGCGACAGGGACATCCGGTCACGAACAACGAGTCGCAGCGGACCGTGGGGAGCCGCGGACCGGCAACGCTCGAGAACTACCACTTCCTCGAGAAGATCAGCCACTTCGACCGCGAGCGGATCCCCGAGCGGGTCGTTCACGCGCGCGGCTTCGTGGCGTATGGAGAGTTCGAGGCGACCGGGAAGATCGGCGACGAGCCGGCGTCGAAGTACACCCGGGCGAAGATTTTCCAGCAGGGCGGGCAAGAAGACACCGCTGGCGATCCGCTTCTCGACCGTCATCGGCGGCCGCGACTCTTCGGAAGTCGCACGCGACCCTCGCGGTTTTGCGGTCAAGTTCTATACCGAGGACGGGAACTGGGATCTCGTCGGCAATAACCTGGCGGTGTTCTTCATCCGCGATGCAATCAAGTTCCCCGACGTCATTCACGCACTCAAGCCGGACCCGGTGACGTTCCGGCAGGAACCGAACCGGATCTTCGACTTCATGAGCCGGACGCCCGAGTCGATGCACATGCTGATGCACCTGTTCAGCCCGCGCGGCATCCCGGCGAGCTACCGTCACATGGAGGGATTTGGCGTCAACACCTACAAGATGGTCAACGCCCAGGGGCAGACGGTCCTGGTCAAGTACCACTTCCACCCGCGCTGCGGCGTCGCGTGCCTCACTGCGGAGGACGCCGGGAAAGTGCAGGCCAAGGATCTGGGGTCTGCGTCGAAGGACCTGTACGAAGCGATCGAGCGCAAGGACTATCCGCAGTGGGACGTGTTCGTCCAGATCATGGAGGACCACGATCATCCGGAGCTCGAGTGGGATCCGCTGGACGATACGAAGATCTGGCCGGAGGATCAGTTCCCGTTGCGGAAGATCGGCGTGATGACGCTCAACCGGAACGTGTCGGACCACCACGCCGAAAACGAGCAGATCGCGATGGGGACGGGCGTGCTCGTGGACGGCCTCGATTTCTCGGACGACAAGATGCTGGTTGGCCGCACGTTCTCGTACTCGGACACGCAGCGCTACCGCGTCGGTCCCAACTACCTGCAGCTGCCGGTGAATCAGCCGAAGAGTGCGCGGGTTGCGACGAACCAGCGCGGCGGGCAGATGGCGTATCCGTCGACCTCGCCCCGGGCCAGAATCCGCACGTCAACTACGAGCCGTCACAGCACAACGGCCTCTCGGTGTCGGCCCGGCGCGAACCGAACAGTCCGCCGGAAATCCGCGGCGCGTTGACGCGGAGCGTGATCGAACGGCGGAACGACTACGTGCAGGCCCGCGCGCGTTACTGCACGATGCTCGAGTGGGAGCGTGAGGATCTGGTCAAGAACATGGGGGATCTGCTCGGCCAGTGCGAGCGCGACGTGCAGGAGCGGATGCTCTGGCATTTCCTGCTGATTCACGACGATCTGGGCACCAGGGTCGGCAAGGCGATTCGGCTGTCGGCGGCGGATGTTCGCCATCTCGAACCACTGCCCGGCCAGGTCCTGACGGCGGAAGATCAGGCGCGGCTCAAAAAGCTCGGCAGCAATGGCGACAGCATCGACGCCGCGAAGTGGGGCAAGTGGACCGGGTCTGTCGCCAACGAGCGCGCGACAGCCGAGCAGGTGCTTGGCGGCATGCGGGAAGTGCCCGCGGCGGCGAAGTAGTCCGGGCAGCGATCGAGGACCGCGCAGCGAGCGTTTCGCTGCGCGGTCCGTCCGTTTACTTCTGCGCGGCGAGCAGCGCGGTCATGTCGACGCCGATGTTCTTGCCGTCGGTGGCCATGCCGACGTAAGGACTCGACGACACCAGGCGATAGTCCCCGCTCGACGCTGCAGCAAAGTTACCCAGGAACGTGGATGTCGCGGGGAAGTAGTTGTCGGTCGGGTATTTCGAAGCCGTCCCGCCAGCGAGCACGTTCCGGCGCATGCTGATGCCCGGGAAGTAGATGTTGATCGAGTCGAAGCCGGCGCCGTGATTGTCGCCGTAGATGCCCCACTGATTGTGGCGTGCGAGATTGTTGGTGAAGATGAACCCGACGTTCGCCTCACCGTTCCCGGCGACGACGAAACCATCGTGATCGATGGTGTTGTGGTCGACGCGCACATCGCGGGTGCCATTGCCCGCGACCACGAACCCGCCCGGCCCGCCCCACCTGGTCGAGACGTCGGTGAAGAGGTTGTGCCGGATCGCGATGTTCCGCGTGTACTCGCTGCCGTGTGACGTATCCCGTCCGTTCACGATCATCCCGGCGCCGACGTGCCTGACGGTGTTGTACTGGAATGTCACGTCCTGCACGACCGTCCACGCCGCGACGCCATTGTTCGTGGGTGTGAACTGTACTGCGTAGCCCTTCTGGTCCGCCTTCCAGCAATTCTCGAAGATGTTGCCCTCGATGAGGAGGAGCTTCGCGTTCTTCAGTTCCAGCAGGTTCTTGATCGTCCACAACTGGCCGCTGCTCGTCGGAACGGCGGACGACGTGCCCGACGCCGCCGGTGTCGACCAGCTTCGTTCCCGTCGTCGACCAGTACTGCGTCAACCCGCCGCTCTTTCGTCCGTAAACCCGGTACGAGGTCGCGCCGCGAGACGGCGCTCCACGTAATCGTGACCGACCCCTTACTGGTAAGCGTTGCCGACACGTCGCCGGTCACACTCGAGCGGCACGTGACACCGTTGCCACACGGACCGTAGGCCACGACCCGGTATGCGTAGGTCGAGGCGGGGAGCGATCCACCGGTCGACGGCGGCAGCCTTGGCGCTCGACGGGGTCGCGAGGATCGCCTTCTGCCACGCCGGGTATTTCGAGATCAGGTTGCGGCGGATGGTGATGTTTGCCGGCACGAGTCCCTGGATCGCAGGACTCGCGCCGCCGAACATGATGTTCTCTCCGGAGGCCTCGAGAAAGTTGTTCTCGATCAGGTACGGCCCGGGTCCGTTCCATCCGCAGATCGCCTGTGTATCGATGCCCTGCCCCTTGATGTTGCTGATCTGCGAGTTGAGGATCGACGTGTCGGCGCTGTTGAGGGCGATCCCACGCTTGCTGCCAAACTGCGAGTGGCCGTGGATGTAGAGGCGGTCGAGCAGCAGGTGGTGCGGCTGATTCGCGACCGACGGTTTCAGAGCTGCTGCCGAGGCGGATGATCTCACCATAGCCACCCGAGTTCGCCTGGAACTCGAGGAACTGCAGCTGCCAGTGGTGGGCCCCTGTCGCCGTCTGCAGCGCCGGGTTGGTGTTGGCCGATTTGAGCTTTGGCAACAGGGCGGCATAGCCGGACGTCATGCGCACACCCGCGCCGGGCAGCGAGCCGGTCGCCGCCGACGAGCGCACGATGATGAATGTGCTGCCGCTCTTCTTCGGCAGGACGAAGTTGCCGGTGAACGTCGCTCCCGCCTGGAGAAGGATGGTGTCGCCGGGCACCGCCTTGTTCAGCGCCGCCTGCAGATCTCCACCGGCATTGACAGTGATGGTCGCGGCGTTCGCGGCCGATCCGAGAGTCATCGAGAGCGCCGACGCGAGCAGAACGTGAGCAGGCCGAATGATTGGCATCAGTAAAAGCTCCGGGAAAGAAGCCGAGAGGACGGATGGATGGATGTTGGAACGAGGAGGCGATCGTAGCCGTCACGGCCGTTCACTTCAAACTGAACAGCGGCACAATCTCAGCTGCAGCATCGGCGCGACGACTCACAGCGTCGGCGCCGCCGGGCCCGCAGACTCATACCCGCCGGAGGTACAATCAATGAATGGTTCCGTATTTCCGGCGCGTGAAGTACGCCTTCCGCTCCTTCTTCTCCATCCTCGACCACGGCCGCGTGCCCTGACGACGTGGTGTCGGCGCTGGGGCAGCCGCCCGCGCCGGTGGACGTCGCGCCGCCGGCTGCACCGGAAGCGCCCCCGGTCGATCGCGCCACGCAGTTCCTGGCGCTGCTTCAGCGTGATGGCCGGCTGCTCGATTTCCTCATGGAGGATCTCGGCGCCTACGGCGATGCGCAGGTGGGCGCCGCCGCACGGGATGTTCACGCCGGGTGCCGTACGGTGCTGACCCGCTATCTGTCGATCTCGCCGGTCGTCGATGAAGAGGAAGGTCAGCAACTCAAAATCGAGCGAGGCACCGATCCGGCCCGCATCAAGGTCGTCGGCAACGTCGCCGGCGAACCGCCCTACACCGGCGTCGTCCGCCACCGCGGCTGGTGGGCGACACGCGTCGAACTGCCGCCGGTTCCGTCCGCCGTGCAGTCCGTTCTCGCTCCCGCCGAAGTCGAAGTTCTGTAAATCCCGGATTCTTCCCTTGAACCAGCGTTTCGTCGTCGGCATCGATCTCGGCACCACCAATTGCGCGCTGGCGTGGGCGGATTCGTCCGCGACCGAAGACGCCGCTCAGGTCCGGGTGGAGGAGATTCCACAGTCCGTCAATGCCGGTGAGGTGCAGCGCGCGCCCGCTGCTGCCCTCGTTCCTGTATTTGCCGGGAGAAATGGATTTTCCCGCCGGCAGCACCGCGCTTCCGTGGGACGGGGCGCCCGCACACGTCATCGGTGAGCTCGCGCGGCGGCGCGGCGCGGAGAACCCGATGCGGCTCATCGCGTCGGCCAAGTCGTGGCTTTCGTACGGAGGTGCGAAGAGGACGGCGCCGATCCTGCCGTGGGGCGCAGCGTCCGAGATACCGCATCTCTCGCCGGTCGAGGCGTCCGCTGAATACCTGCGGCATCTCGCGGCCGCGTTCGACGCCGGCGTCGGGCACGACGCGTCGGGACAGACGCTGTCCGAGCAGGATGTGCTCATCACCGTTCCCGCGTCATTCGACGAGGAGGCGCGTGAGCTCACGCTGCGCGCCGCCCGGCTGGCCGGCTTCGATCACGTCACGCTCCTCGAAGAGCCGCAGGCGGCGTTTTATGCCTGGCTCGACGCCATGGGTGACCGGTGGCGGCGGCGGATCGGCGTCGGCGATCTCATTCTGGTGTGCGACGTCGGCGGCGGTACCACCGACTTCAGCCTGATTGCGGTGTCGGAGGCCGGTGGAGATCTCGCGCTCGAGCGGGTGGCCGTGGGCGAACACATCCTGCTCGGCGGCGACAACATGGACCTCGCGCTGGCGCGCGTGCTGCAGCAACGGCTCGAGGCCTCAGGCCATCGCATCGACACCTGGCACCTGCACGGACTGTGGCACCAGTGCCGCCTGGCAAAGGAGGCGCTCCTCGCCGACCCGACCCAGACCGAGCGGCCGGTGACACTGCTCGGGCGCGGGTCGCGGCTCATCGGCGCCACCATGACCACGTCGCTGACGCGCGAGGATGTCGACCAGGTGCTTCGTGAAGGGTTTTTCCCGGCGGTGACGGCGCATGACATGCCTGCCCGGCAGCGGCGGGTCGGTCTCCAGGAGCTGGGTTTGCCGTACGCGGCCGATCCTGCGGTGACCCGTCATCTTGCGCGGTTCCTGATGCGGCAGGGGGAAGCAGGGCAGTGGTGTGGCTGCGGCGGTCCGGCGCGGGCCGAGCGGGCTTGCGTGTCCGACCCATGTGCTCTTCAACGGCGGCGTGATGAAGGCGCCGGCGCTCAGGGCACGGGTGATTGAGGTCTTGAGCGGCTGGCTGCAGGCCGAGGGCTTCGATCCGCTGGACGACCGGCACGTGCTCGAGTCGGCGGATCTCGATCATGCCGTCGCACGCGGTGCGGCATCGTACGGCCTTGCCCGACGCGGCCGCGGCATCCGCATCCGCAGCGGCGCCCCGCGCACTTACTACGTCGGCATCGAGAGTGCGATGCCGGCGGTTCCGGGCATGCCGGCTCCGCTCAAGGCCTTGTGCGTCGTCCCGTTCGGGATGGAGGAGGGGACCAGCGCGTCGATCCCGAATCGGGAGTTCGGGCTGGTCGTCGGCGAACCGGCCGAGTTCCGCTTCCTCTCGTCGACCGTGCGCAAGTCGGATCCACTCGGGTCGCTGATCGAGGACTGGGGCGACGACCTGGAAGAACTGAGTCCGCTCGACGTCATGCTGCACGTCGACGGACAGCAGGACGTCGTACTTCCGGTCATGCTCGAAAGCCGTGTCACCGAGATGGGCACGATGGAACTCTGGTGCGTGTCGCGCGACCAGACGCAGCGGTGGAAGCTGGAGTTGAACATCCGGGAGCGTGAGCCCTGAGCGACGCCGCGACAACGGGCGGTCGTCGGGATCGACCTGGGAACGACCAACTCGGCCCTCGCGTCGGCCGGTGCCCGCGGTCCGGTACGCGTGTTCGACATCACTCAGTTCGCTGGCGCCGGGTGAGATCGGCCGTGCACCGACATTGCCGTCGTTCTTGTACTTTCCCACCCCGGCCGAAGTGAGCGCCGGCATCGCCGCCTTGCCGTGGAATGCCGCCCCGGATGTCGTCGCCGGACGCTTCGCGAGGGATCACGGCGCGCTCGTGCCTTCCAGGCAGATTTCCTCCGCCAAGTCGTGGCTGTCGAACGCCGCCGTCGATCGATCGGCTGCACTGCTCCCGTGGATCGACGAAGCCGAGCCGCAGACTTTCGCCCGTGCAGGCCTCGTCGCGCCTCCTTTCACATCTGCGCGACGCCTGGAACTACGAGCAGGCGCGAGACCGATGAGAGCCAGCGGCTCGAACGGCAGTCCGTCGTCCTGACCGTCCCCGCGTCGTTCGACGAAGAAGCGCGCGAACTGACCGTGCAGGCGGCGCGCGACGCAGGGCTCCCGGCCGTCACCCTGCTCGAGGAGCCGCTGGCGGCGCTGTATGCGTGGATCGCCGCGCATCCACGACGGCCGATGGCGACACTCGGCGAGGGTGCTCTCGTTCTGGTCTGCGACGTCGGCGGCGGGACCACGGACTTCAGCCTGCTCCGGGTGAATGCCGAGGCCGGCGATCTCGTGTTCGAACGGATTGCGATCGGCGAACACCTGCTGCTCGGTGGCGACAACCTCGATCTGGCACTCGCCGTCCTCGTCGAGCAGAAGCTGCCCGGCGGATCGGAGCGGCTGTCGCTCAGCCAGCGACAGGTGCTCCGACGAAAGTGCAGCACGGCAAAGGAGCAGTTGCTCGACCGCGTCGGGTCCGGACAGCGTTCCCGTCACGATCCTCGGCGGTGGCCGCGGCATCGTCGGCGGCGGCGCGAGCGTCACGCTGACGCGCGAGGAAGTCGGTACGCACGCTGCTGGACGGATTCCTTCCGATGACCGCAGCGACCGACCTCCCCTCGGCCACCCGCCGGGCAGGACTGCGCGAGCTCGGGCTCCCGTTCGAGAGCGAGCCGGCGATCACCCGGCATCTCGCCGCGTTCCTCGACCCGCGCCGAACGGACGTCCCCGGGCGGCGTCGCGATGGCACGGCCCGACGCGGTGCTCTTCAACGGCGGCTTCTTTGCGCCTGCGGCCGCGCGCGAGCGGGTCATCGACGTGCTGACGGCGTGGTCGGGCAAGCGCCCGCTCCTCCTCGAGAATGAGCGACCCGAGGCAAGCGTCGCGATTGGCGCCGCATTCTACGGCAGGCTCCGCAGCGACCCTGGCAGATCCCGGCGGCTGCTGATTCGGGCCGGCAGCGCCCGCGCCTACTACATCGGGGTTGCAGGGGAGGGTGTCACGGCCGTGTGTGTCATGCCTCGGGGCACGCAGGAAGGCACGCACTTCACCATTGACAGAGACTTCACCGTCGTCGCCAATGAACCTTCGGCGTTCACGCTCTACAGCGCCATGGACCGTGACGATCCGCTGAATGCGGTTGTCACATTCGCAGACCTGACGCGAGATCTATCGCCACGCGCCGCTCGTCACCGCGCTCCGCTACGGCAAGCGGTCGCGCCGGGTTCCACTGGCGGTGCGGCTCACGGCGGCGTTCACCGAGACCGGGACGCTGGAGCTCTGGTGCGAGTCTGTCACCACCGAACACCGCTGGCGCCTGTCTTTCAACCTCAGAAGCACGGAAGCCGATGCCGGAGAGTGAGGACGATGACGAGACCCCGGCGGGCGGACCAGGTGGTCGTTGCGGACGAAGCTCTCCACGCGGCAGAGCGCCTGATCGGCGAGACCTTCCAGGGAGGTGGCGATCGCGCATCGCCTGATGTCCTCGCCGGAGCACTCGAGAACGCACTCGGTCATGCGAAGCATGCGTGGCCGCTTCCGGTGCTGCGTTCGCTGGCGGACGTGCTGCTGCGCTCAGTCGAGGGCCGGACGAAGGGCCCGGCGTACGAGGTACGCTGGCTGAACCTCGTTGGCTTCTGCACCCGCCCGGGTACAGGTGCACCGCTCGATCCCTGGCGAGTCTCGGAACTGCGGAAGGTGTATCTCGCCGGGATCGCCTTCCCGAGAGAGACGCAGTGCCAGGTCGAGTGGCTCGTGCTGTGGCAGCGGGTGGCGGCCGGGTTCACGACCGGGACAGCAGAAGGAACTCGCGCAACGGGTCATCGGCCAGATTGGCATCGGCCAGAAGAAGCCTGCCCGCCTCAACACCCAGATCGAGCGCGAGGCGTGGAGGCTGTTGGGCAGCCTCGAGCGACTCGATGCCGCCGAACGGGCCAGACTCGGCGACGAGCTCGTGAAACGGCTCCGGCGAGAACCGGCCAACGCCGCCCGGCTCTGGGCGCTCGGGCGTATCGGCGCCCGCACTCCCTTGTACGGACCTTTCAACGTCGTCGTATCGCCTCGCGCGGCGGAGCTGTGGATCGAGGCGCTGCTCGGATTCAGGGAGATCACGGCGGAGGCTGCCGCCGCGCTGACGCATCTCGCGGCTCTCACCGGGGATGCGGCCCGTGATGTTGCGCCCGACGTTCGTCAGCGAGTCGTCGACCGGCTGATCGCGGCGAGTGTCCCGATGGAATCGCTCACCCCTCTCCGTGAGATCGTTCCGGTCAGCCGGATCGCAGACCATGCGTTCGGAGAGCCTCTCCCGGAAGGACTTCGCCTCGAACCGACGCCATCGCGATGACCGCCCGCAGTCCGGCGATGCCCACGCCGCGGCCCTCACAGGGCACAATAGGTAGAACATGTCCGACGCGATTGATGTCCTCGTCATTGGAGCCGGCCCGGTCGGACTCGCCTGCGCGATCGAGGCGAAGCGCGAAGGGCTGCGTCCCCTCGTCATCGACAAGGGCGCCCTGGTCAACTCGATCGTCGGGTATCCCGCCCGGATGGAGTTCTTTTCGACGCCCGAACTGATTGAAATCGGCGGCCATCCATTTCCGATCCAGGGATACAAGCCGACGCGAGAGGAAGCGGTGGAGTATTACCGCACCGTCGCGGCGCAGGAAAAAATCGACATTCGTCTCTACGAGCGGGTCGTCCGCGTGAATGGACGTTCCGGCGACTTCACCATCGTGACCGACAAGACGGAGCACCGCGCGCGCCGGGTGGTCGTCTGTATCGGCTTCTTCGATCTTCCGAATCCGCTTCACGTCCGCGGCGAGGATCTCCCGAAGGTGACGCACTACTACCGGGAGCCGTATCCGTACGTCCGCCAGAAAGTCGCGGTCATCGGCGCCAGGAACTCGGCAGCCAAGGCGGCGCTCGACTGTTATCGGCACGGCGCGTCGGTCACGCTGATCGTCCGGTCGCCGTCGCTTTCCGACAAGATCAAGTACTGGATCAAGCCGGACCTCGAGAACCGGATCGCCGAGGGCAGCATCCGTGCGTTCTTCAGCACGACGATCGACGAGATCCGGGAGTCGTCGATCGCGCTGCGCACGCCCGACGGCCCGGTCGACATCGAGAACGACTGGGTGCTCGCGATGACCGGCTATCATCCGGACTACGGATTTCTCGAGGCGCTCGAGATCGACATTGCGGATGACGCGTATCGGACGCCGGTGGTCGACCCGGCGACCTTCGAAACGAGCCGTCCCGGGCGTGTACCTGGCGGGAACCGTGTGCGGCGGATATCAGACCGGCCGCTGGTTCATCGAGAACGGCCGCCATCACGCGCGTCAGATTGTCGAGCACATCGCGCACGGCAGCACCGAACGGATGCCGTTCGAGCGGATCCACTGGAAGACCGAAGAGTAAGCGCCGACCGAGCGGCGATTGGCGTGCGCTCAGAACCAGGGCAGCAGCGGCATCACGGTCAGCAGCGGAGAGCAGGTGGAGGTTGCCGGCGGCGAACCACGGCCAGAAGCGGCCGGGCCGTGATTCACTGGCGAGCAGCACATTGAATCCGACTGTCAGCGGCAGAAGCACGCGGGTGATCGCGCCGGTCAGGGGATTGACGAGTACGCGTGTCCATGATCAGCAGCAGCACGACATAGGGCAGCGCGACCCGCCACCAGGCGGAATCGTAGTCGCGCCGAACGAGAACGTACGCCGCCTGGACGACAATCGACGACAACAGGGCGAAGACGAGGCCGTCGCCGGACCAGAGACCCTGGCTGCGTGCGGAGTGCCATGCGGCGCTCCAGCTTGCGCCGATGGCTCTGCCCGGCGTCATGAATTGATCGGCGCCGGCGAAGATCGTCGATCGGTAGATCGAGCGAAGGTAGTCCTCCCACAAGAGAAGCGGAGCGACCGCGAGTACTACCGCAAGCGCAAGGCGCGCCGCGGTGCGGGTGTTCACCGGGCGCGGCTGGGACGCCAGCGCAAACAGGTTGGTTTCCCTGGCGAGGCCGGACAGGCCCACGATGGCGGCGGACAGGACCGGACGGCCGCGCTCCACCGCCCGCACCGCGATGGCGGTCAGAGCAGGCTTGGGCCGTCCAGAAGCGCGAACCTGACGGACCACAGCAGCGCCGTGCGAAAAGAGACACGCCGTCCAGAGCGCGAGCCCGCGGCCGGTGGTCGGGGGCAGCCACCGCGTGAGAAGGGCCGCGAGCAGCAACCAGCACGCGACGTTCTGCAGCGCGTAGACGTTGATGATCCAGGCCGGCCGCCCGAGACCCAGCACGTAGGCGGTCCAGCTGAAGAGAATACGCCGGGCGCGAAAAGGAGGCAGATCCATGGCGCGGTCGACACGTGGATCGCGGCAGAGCGGATCGAGCGCACGCTGAGCGTAGAACTGTCCGTCGTAACTCGCCCACGCGGGGTAGTCGATATGCGGCACGTGCCGCATATCGGGCGCTTCGTATTCATGCCCTTCCGGGAATCCGACCAGGGCGGTGAACCCTGTGCCCGGATGGTAGAATCGCGCCGACCGCCACCAGAAAGAGGATGACCAGCGCGATCGCCAGGCCGCGATACCTCCATTGTGTCGTCGCCTCGCTCGTCCTGACCGCCTGCCGGTATTCCACCCCGTCTGCTCCGATCCGTGCCGTCGACCTGGTTCACGAGTTCGATCGAGCCGACAAACGCCCGCCGGCCGGCTTTGCAATCAGTGAGCGCGACGTCGATGGACTCACGCTGCCGGTCATCGCCGCACCGGTTCCAAGCCGGCTCACACTCGCGCTGCCCTTGCCGCGCAACGGCGTCCTGCACGCGCGCGCGGCGATCGAGACGGTGACACCCGGCGAGGTTCCGGGGGTTCGCCTCCGCATTGGCGTCAGCGATCAACGGATCTACGAGGGGCTCACCCAGGTGGTCCTTTCGCCGGCACAGGGCACGTGGACGGAGGTCCGTACGGATCTCTCATCCTATGCAGGATGGAAGTGGAGCTTATTCTATCGTCCGGATGGGATTACGTGGAGGCTGGTCCTTGCCGCCGACGCTCTCGTCGACCGGCCCGCGACCGTGCTCTGGGCGGCGCCGGAGATCACCACCGATATTCGGTCCGCCCGCGAATACGCCGGTCGTCGTCAGCGCTTACGGTGAGGAGTGTCGGATCCGTTCCCGTCGTCCGACGACGGAGGCGCCGCACGATCAGCTGGCGCGCGCGATCGATACCGCGACCAGGCCGGCAAGGACGACCAGGTAGCTGACGCCGACATACGCGGCCACCAGCACCGTGCGACCGGACGGAGGCAGTCGATCCCAGGCGGCCGCAGGGTGCACACAGCAGGCCGCGACGCGCGCAAGGACGAATCCGACGGGCACGCATACAGCCGAGCAAATCCGGTTCCACTAAAACGTCGAGGAAGGGGCCATATTCTGCGTCGCGTCAGATCCGAAGGTCGCCGGCAGTAAGACAAAGAGTGCCCAACCGTGGCACCGGCGGCGCAGAGTGGCGCGACTCCGTGTCGGGAGTAGGCTGTCACCGACGCGACGCCGGCCGCGGCGGAGCTTCGTTCTGAGCTGTCCGGTTCGCCGCACCTCGCGCCGCTCCGCACCGCGGATCCGACTCGAACTACGACACTCGTCCACTCACCAACGGTCGATATGGCTCCGGTGAATCACTGCCCGTTGCCATCTGAAACTCATCGGTACTCCGATTCTCTCCAGAAAGTCTAGGGATATAGCCGCTCTGTGTATGTTTTACATAAGGTAGAGTTCGCACCGGTTGACAACGTCGAGTTGGTTTTGGCGTCATCAGCGTGTAACCCCTGCAAATTCAGCCGTTTCTCGATTGGACCCACGTTTGCGCGACCCGCTCCGGCGGCACTGAGGTCGCCGAATTCCACAACTTCCGACTGACTGATCCACGTGGGAGCGTCTCGCAGGCTGCGTATCGTTGCGCGCCCTGTCGCAGGACGAGCGATCCCCTGGGGAAACACGTGGCCTGGTCGGCAATCGAGGAATCAAGACGCATGAAGACACGCTCTTTTTCTGCCACGCGAGTCGCGCTCCGCGCTGCCGGCATCGCCTCGGTCCTGCTCGTCGCCTCCGCCGCAGGGGCGCAGACCATCACTCTCGCCCAGAGCAACGCCACCACCTTACGGGGCGGCAGCTACGCATCGACCAATTACAGCGATGAAAAGGTGCTCGAGACCCGAGCGAGCAGTGACGCTTCGTACGTCCGCCGTGCGCTGATGAAATTCGACACCCACACGACGATTCCCGCGGGCTCGACGATCTCCTCCGCGCGCCTGACGATTACGGTGGCCGGCGGCAACAGCCAGAGCCGGACCCTGGCTGCTTACGGGGTGACATCGTCGTATGACGAGCTCGTGGCGACGTGGAATTCGCGCAAGTCGTCCACCACGCTGGTCGAAGGCCGGCGGCGACACCAACAAGCGGTACGCAACCGCGACGGTGACCAACAAGGCCGGCTCGAAGGTCACCTTCGACGTCACCGCCCTCGTGCAGGCTGCCGTTCGCGGAGACTTCGGCACCAGGTACACACGTATCGTCCTCATCGACGAGGGAAGCTCCAGCCAGGATTCGTACAAGCAGATTCACTCCGACGATGCGACGACGACGTCGAATCGTCCGACGCTGACCGTGACCCTGGGCTCGAGCTCGAGCCGAAGCGCCGTCCACGAGCACGACCTCCAGATCATCGCTGCGCGTGCTGCAGTACAACACGCATCACGGCGGCTACGGGACCGACGGCCGCTACGACACGAACCGGCTGGCCAACTGGATCGTGAAGATGGCCCCCGACGTGGTCATGCTGAATGAAATCGAGAAGTACACCGGCTGGGGCAATCAGAATCAGCCCGAGGTCTACAAGAACCTGCTGCAGTCGAAGACCGGCAAGACGTGGTATTACCATCTTCGCGCAGGAGTTCGGCGACTGGAGCTCGAACGGCAAGGGCAACCTGATTCTGTCGCGGGTGCCGTTCAAGTTCACCGACCGTCACGAAATCGTGCACAATGGTGACCGCAGCGTGGGCGAGGCGGCGATCAGCTGGAATGGCCGGACGATCACGTTCATCGCTGACGCATCTCGATCCGGACTCGCGCTCGCTCCGCCTGACCCAGGCGACGGAAGTGACATCGTGGGCGGCATCCGAGCCGGAGAACAGGATCCTGACCGGCGACATGAACGCCTGGCCGGACCAGACGTCGATCGCGCAGTTCAACAAGTACTACAAGGATTCGTGGGCGGTTGCCGCCTCGAAGGGCACGGCCACTGCGTTCTCGGGCAACTCGGGTGAGACGAAGAACGGCCGAATCGACTACATCTTCTACTCGCGGAACGCGCCAAATCTGTCGGTCAAGTCGTCGCGGGTCTACGACACGCGCGACTCGAACGGCGTGATGCCGTCGGACCATCGTCCGGTGTTGACCGTGTTCGGAGTGAATTGAGTTCGGCGTCGGGGTTTCTTCGCACTGCCGCCGGACATCGTCCGGCGGCAGTGCTGTCTGTTTTCGTGACGCGATCAGCATCAACCGGCGCCGTCCCGGCAGGCGGCCAACCAGGCAGCGGAGGCGCAGTGCGCTCCGACGATCACCTCAAGATCTCCGGACTGGTCGCGCGTTACGCGCTCGGTGCGCTGGCGGTTGCCGGCGCGAGCTGGGTCGCGATTCTCGTCGTCCGTTCGCCGGCGGCGGTGTTCGCGATGGCGCCGTTCGGGCTTGCCGTCGCACTGGCGGTCTGGGTGGGCGGGCGCGGACCGGGACTGACGGCTGCCATCCTGTCGCTTGTCGCGAGTGATTTCTTCATCATCGAACCCGGATCACTCTTCACGCTGCAGTCGCCGGGACAAGCGTTCGCCTGGGTCGTCCACGGCGCCGCCTGGCTCGGGTTTCTGCCTGCTTGCCGGTCGCACCCACCAGCGGGGCGAGCGCGCGCTCGCCCGATGTCTCGAAGCGGAACGAGCCGCTGCCAGAGCCGAGCGCCTGGCGCAGTTGACCGCGGCGCTCGCGCAGGCGCGCACATCTTCCGGCGTGATCGATGCGGCGCTGCAGGAACCGCTTCATGCGCTTCGCGGCGATGCCGGGTTGTTCTTCATGGTCGCGCCGGAGGGAGGAACAATCGAGGTCGGCCAGGGCCATCGGGTACCCGGACCCCCAACCGGAGGCCGGCACCACGAGGACCGCCGATCCGCGCAGTCCGGTGTCCGACGCGATCCACTGCGGGGCGCCCATCCTCATTCGCCACGCCAGAGGCGTATACCCGTGAGTACTCGGCCGATCGAAGCGGCGGGTCGCCCGTGTTCAGGGGCGCCTTTGCCGCCGTTCCGATCGTGCTCGGCAGCCGTGTCCTCGCCGTGGTGCAGCTCGAATTCAGGGAGCCGCGCGAGTGGACGCGGGACGATCGCGAGTATCTGCTCGCCCTCAGCCCCCGAACCGCGCAGGCGCTCGATCGCACGTTCCAGCTCGAATCGGCGCTGCGCGGCCGCGCCGAAGCGGAAACATTGCGTGCCCGCGCCGATCAGGAACTGGCCGAACGTCAGAAAATCGAACTGGCGCTCCGCGCGAGCGAGACCCGCTTTCGCGCACTCGCGGCGCGAACCGGTCGCCTGCACGGACTGGCATCGGCGCTGTCGGAGGCCGTCACGATCGAGGCGGTTGCGCGCGCCGTGGTGCACCATGGCGGCAACGTGCTTGGCGCGACCAACGGCGAGTTGTGGCGACTCGTGGAGAACGGGTCGCAGTTCGAGTCGGTGTTCTCCGATACGCCGTACGAGACCCCGAGTGGTGACGTGCGCCCGCTGATCGATGCCGAGCCGGGGCTCTGTGCCACCCACGCGGTCAGCACCTGCGAGCCGGTCTTCGTCGCGTCCTTCGATGAATGGCAGGAGCGTTACTCCACGTCGGCGGCCCTGGCCGCGGACGGAGGCTACGTGTCATCCGCGACGCTGCCGCTCATCGTCGACGGAGCGCCGGCAGGCGTCCTGGCGTTCTACTTCACCGCTCCGGTCAACTTCGACGAGGAATACCGCGCGCTCCTGATTTCGGTCGCGCAGCACTGCGCCCAGGCGCTGGAACGCGCCCGCCTCTACGAAGCGGCGCAGGCCGCGCGTGCCGAAGCAGAAACCGCCAATCGGCTGAAAGACGAGTTCGTCTCCCTCGTGTCCCACGAGCTTCGCACCCCGCTCAGCGCAATGCTCGGGTGGGCGTCCATGCTCGAAAAGGGGACACTCGACCAGCCGACGGCCGAACGAGCGGTTCGTTCGATCCAGGAGAATGCCACCCGGCAGGTGCGCCTGGTGGATGAACTGCTGGATCTTTCGCGGCTGACCTCCGGCCGCCTCACGCTGGTCACCGAAGACGTCGATCTTACGGTCGCTTCTCCACGGAGTGGTGGAAACGATCATTCCTGCCGCCGCCGCGGCGGGCCTGCAGCTCGATATCGCGGCGATTCCGTCGGTCGCCCTGCGCGGTGACGCGCGCCGGCTCGAGCAGGTGTTCTTCAACCTGCTGGGCAACGCGCTGAAGTTCACGTCACGGGGCGGCCGCGTCGGCCTGAATGTCAACGTATTCAACGACACCGTCGAGGTCCGCGTGTGGGATACGGGCGCAGGCATCGATCCCGGCTTCCTGCCTCACATGTTCGATCGCTTCCGCCAGGGCGAGACGACGCCGGAACGCCGCTATGCAGGTGTGGGGCTCGGACTTGCGATTGCGAAGGAGCTGGTCGAGGCGCACAAGGGCCGGATCGCGGCCGAGAGCCCGGGGGAAGGGCATGGGTCCACATTCGTCGTGACCCTGCCGCTGGTTCCGCTCCACGTGGAAGAGCGCACGTCGCCTGCGAGCCCTTTCGTCGCGAGTGAGGGCACGATTCACTGAGCGTGGCCGCTCGCCGTGCACGAGGAAAGGCGGGCAGGGCATGAGCACCCCGCCCGCACTTCCCGGAACTCGGCGTTACACAGTACGTCGGCCGCTCAGCAGCTGCACGACGAAAACAATCGCGGCGATGACGAGGAGCAGGTGAATCAAGCCCCCGCCTATGTGCGCCACGAGACCCAGTGCCCAGAGCACAACCAGTACGACGAGAATGGTCCACAGCATGTCGTTCCCCTCCACTCGCGAGTTATGAACACGGTCGGCTGACCACCAAGCCCGGCAGTGGCGACCGACGCCCACTTCTGACCAAAGCATCGTTCATGCCGCCCTCGACACGGTCGCTGCCTTGCATCCGAACGCGACGAAAGCGGGGTGCGGAGTGGCCGAAGTCCTTATCACCTTCACTGAACCAGTCCAGTCGCAATCCGGCGCTGTATATATCGCCCGGGCATGTGCAGGGCCCATGGACACAGGGATGTGGGAAGGGTGGCTGGAATTCATCCCGGCTGGGCGGTGGCGAACCGATCGAGTCAGGTCGAGAGACGACGCAGCCGAATCGGCTCGACACCGAGTATTGGGCAACTGGCCTCGACGCCGATCTATCTCGAAGGAGCTCTCGAACGTGCGCTGCACCCACTGTCGAAAGTGGTGCCGGTCGTGGAGCCGACGTTGTCCCGCCCCAGTTCGCACCCGGCGCCGCCACCGGCGGCTCCGGCTGCCGAAAGCGTCCTCAATCCATTCTCGGTCGTTCGAAAAGGTGAAGCGCTGCTGCGGCGGCAGCTCGGTGCCTTGTCAGGATGGCACCTGGTCAACATCATCGTGGCGCACGACTTGAGCCAGCAGGATCCGGCGGCTCTTGCCGCGACGCCGGACGACGTGCTCGTGGAGTTGATCGTGTCGGAGGTGAGGGCGCGGAGTGAACACGCCGCGCGGTGACATCGTCACCCGCGGTTCGCCGACTACCTGAGATCGTCGCCGCGTGCCCAGAGGGCGAGGAATTTGGCGATGTCCTCGCCAATACTGCGTGAGTCGCTCATCAGTTTGCCGAGCGAATCACCGCCGCCAAGACCCATCGTTCCAATTCTCCGCTGCGCGAATGTCGCCAGTGTCCTGCCGCTCGAATCCTTTACCACACCGGTTGCCTTCACCGACGACTTGCCGGCGCCGAACCCCCCGAAGTAGCGCTTGACCCGGCTGCCGGGATCAATCGTGACGAACTTCCCGTCGACCACGAGCGCGTTCTCGGGTACTGGTTCGTCCCGATTCATCACACGTGCAGCCTTGAACGGTCCTGACTTCTGCAGCGCGGCGACGAAGCGTTCCGCCAGCACGCGCGGCGCCTCCGATTGCATCGTCTTCGCCTCCTGCTGGCGGGCTTCCTTACCGTCCTTGCCGCCAGTACCGAGATCCGCGGTGGTCGCGTCGAAGGGTCTGATCAAGACCGTCAGCCCGATTGCATTGTCGAGCGAGGGCACGAAGAGCTCGATCGACGTCGAGTGCACCGTCTTCGATTGTCTTCAACGGTGCCTGCGGGGCGGGCGTCTGCGCGAACACCAACAGCGCGAACGAGAGCATCAGCGGCGAGGACATAGTGCCGATATGTTAGCACTGCCGTTGAGGTGCGCTCGACGACAGGGTTCGCGTCAGTTGCGCCAGCACACTGCCTTCTGCCACAGGTTGACAGCATGTGGCGAGACAGTGTTTGTATGATGGCGCTCTGAAACAAAAACAAGCTGCTGCTCCGCGGCTTCGGAACAACGTCCGCGGCATGGCGCCGCTGCGGTCTCCTCAATACGTCGACGGCTCGGTCAGGACACGACGCATGATTTCGTTGCAAGCAGGTATCGGTCGGTCACTCCGAGGCTGGGGATTGCTTCTGGCCGTGATCGTGGTCACTCCCAATCCGGCGCTGGCGCAGGCTACCAAGCAGGTGACGGCCGGTCCCGAGTACGCCGGCTCGCCTTCCCAGCGCCGCTGGTTCGGCAACGGATACCGGGATGTGTGGACGACGCCGTTCGATGCGCCGGTGGTGGATTTGTCGACGGGATGCCGGGGGCCTCGAGCCGGTCAGAGTGGTGGGGCAGTTGCAGACGGCGGGGCTCGCGTTGCGGGGTGCCGACGGGAAATCCTATACGTTCCGCTCGCTGCACAAGGAGCCCGAGCGCCTGCTGCCGCCTGAGTGGCGCAACAGCTGGCCGGCCAAAATGCTGCGCGACGCGACGTCGGCCACGCATCCCGGCGCCGCCGTCATGTTGCCGGTGCTCGCGGAAGCCGCCGGCATTCCTCACACGCAGCCGCGCCTCGTCGTCATGCCCGACGACCCCAGGCTTGGGAAGTTCCGCGAGGCCTTTGCCAATCAGCTTGGCACGCTGGAGGAGTACCCGACCGCCGCGAGTGCCGGGTACGGTGGATTCGAGCACGCCACACAGATCATTTCGACCGGTGATCTCTGGACGGCGTGGCTGCAGGGCCCCGAGAATCGCATCGACACCCGTGCCTTCCTGCGCGCCCGCATTCTCGATCTCTACGTCGAGAATTACGACCGCCGCCGCGGCCAATGGCGGTGGATGCGCATTCCCGGCAAGGAGGGCTGGCAGCCGCTGCCCGAAGATCCCGACATGGTCTTCGTCCGACACGACGGACTCATGATGTCCTTCATGCGCGCCCGTCAGCCGCGGCTGCTCGAGTTCTCGGACAAATACGCCAAAAACCTCGAGGGCCCGACGAGCAACGCCGCGGAAGTCGATCGCTGGCTGCTGACCGATCTCCAGGGTGATGTGTTCGAGCAGACCGCGCGCGAGCTGCAGGCCGCCTGGACCGACGAGGTGATCGATCGGACCCTCGCGCAGCTGCCGAAAGAATGGCAGGCGCTTGACAAAGGGTTTCTCGCCAGTGCGCTGCGTGCGCGGCGCGCGGGCCTGGTCGAGTATGTGCGGCGCTTCTACCGCTATCTCGCCCGCGACGTCGACGTGCACCTGACAGACCGCGACGAGCGCGTCACGATCGCGACCGCCGGCGATGGGTCGACGACGCTCACCGTCAGTGCCAACGGCGCCGCTCCGTACTACTCGCGGAGGTTCCTGCGGGGCGAGACAGAGGAGGTGCGTGTCTATCTGCACGGCGGGAACGATCGGGTCGAGCGGACCGGGCCGGGCGGCCCGGTGCACGTCCGCATTATCGCCGGGCCAGGCGCCGCCACGATCCAATCTGCCGACACATCGTCAGAGGTCTGGACCGGCCCTGGCGAGATTGCCGGCAGTCGAATCCATCGGGTCGGACCCTGGACCAATCCCGATCCCGTCAAGGATGCGCCATGGCTCGAGCCGCGCAGCTACGGCTCGTGGACGATCAGGCAGCCGATCGCGCTGGTCGCGCCCGATGTCGGCCTCGCCATCGGCGGCAGCCTTACTCATACGATCTATGGTTTCCGGACCCAGCCGTTCGCGAGCGAACACACCATCGCCGCCGGCTGGTCGTTCGGCGCGTCGAGCGCGAAGGTGCAATACGACGGCACGTTCCATCGCCCGGCCTCGTCGCTCGGCTACGCGGTCCGGGCATTTGCGTCGGGCATCGAGCAGCTCAATTACTTTGGTTTGGGCAACGACACGCCCGAACAGCCGCGATCGGTCTACCACTCCCGGCAGACCGTCTATTCGGCGGCGCCGGCAGCGCAGTTCGTGTTCTCGCCGCGCTTGTCGGTCAACGCTGGTCCTGAAATTCGGTACGTCACGTCGGGCCAGACGGCCGGTTCGCTGCTGGCACAGGAGCAACCATACGGGACGGGCGATTTTGGCCTGGTGGCCCTGCGCGGAGGTTTGCGGCTGGATACTCGCCGCGTGGCAAGCGCCGCCCTGATGACCGCGCCCGGAGCAGAGCAGGGGGACACACCGGATCTCGTCCCCGGAACGGCAGTGTTCGCCGTGCTTTCAGGATTCGCCACACCGGCCGCGTGGGATGTGAAGGACACGTACGGCGGGCTGGACGGATCCATTGCCGGATCCGTCAGCGGCTCGCATCTTCAGCTCGCTGGCCGTGTCGGAGGCCAGCGGCGGTTCGGCACCTACCCGTGGTTCGATGCCGCATCGCTCGGCAGCACGACCGACCGCGGGTACCGCAGTCATCGCTTCGCCGGCGACGCATCGCTTTATGGCAACGTCGAGCTGCGCGCGTATATGGGCCCGCCGAGATTCGAATCGATCTTCCCAATCCGGTTCGGTGTCGTCGGGTTCGTTGATGTCGGGCGGGTCTGGCTGGAGAACGAGACCTCGCGCAAGTGGCATCCGTCAGGCGGCGGCGGCCTCCTGGCGAAACCGGTGGGCACCGGGATTGTCCTTCGCGCCGTCGTCGCCAGTGGTGACGAGGGGATCCTGCTCTACATCGGTTCAGGATTTCGTTTCTGAATCCTGGCTTGCCGACCCGTACCGATTCGGGCGGCAGCCGCGCGTTGCGCCGCGCCGCTGCCCCGGCGGTCAAGCCACTACTGTCGGAGAGCGGTGCGGCGGGTCCGACCCTCGGGACAGACCACGCCGAGCTTCTTCATACGAAACCGCAGCGTATTCGGGTGCACACCGAGTCGCTCGGCGGCGTTGCCGCTGCCGTTGATCCGCCACGAACATCGTGCGAGCACCGCCTCGATGTGCGCACACTGCACGGCATCGAGGTTGTCCGACACGGCGGGTCTGGCAGCGCCCACCCGGCCGAAACCTGGCGTGTCATCGAGCTGCAGTGTCTCCCCGTTCGAGGCAATCATCGCCCTCTCGACCACGTTTTCGAGCTCGCGCACGTTGCCCGGCCACGAATACTGCTGCAGCGCATCCATTACCGATTGCGGGACCTTCGTGATACGCCGGCCCAGCTCGCCCTGCAGACGGTGGATGAAGAACCACACCAGGCGCGGAATATCCTCTGTGCGCTGCTGCAGCGACGGAAGATGAATGGGGTACACGCTCAACCGGTAATACAGGTCGGCTCTGAATCGTCCGTCCGCGACCGCAGCCTCGAGATCGAGATGGGTGGCGGCGATCACGCGAACGTCCACACGCCTGGTTCGCGAAGAGCCGACCCGCTCGAATTCACCTTCCTGCAGGACGCGCAGGAACTTGACCTGGATGTCGGGGGAAAGGTCCCCAATCTCGTCGAGGAAGATGGTGCCGCCGTCGGCCAGCTCGAACCGGCCCTGGCGCGTCGCGACCGCGCCGGTAAAGGCCCCCTTTTCGTGCCCGAAGAGCTCACTTTCAACCAGCGACGCCGGCAGTGCCGCGCAGTTCACCCGGATGAGCGCCCGGGCGTGGCGGCGGCTGCGCTCGTGCAGGGCACGGGCGAAGAGCTCTTTGCCGGTGCCCGTCGGTCCCAGCAGCAACACGGTCGAGTTCATCGGCGCGACCTGCCCGAGGCGCGACAGCGCGGTTCTGAGCGCGGGACTCTCGCCAACGATGTCATCGAAATCGTGGTAGCTCTTGATTTCTTCTTTCAGGCAGACGTTCTCTGCTTCGAGGCGCGAGTTCATCCGCTCGATGTCGGCGACGCTGCCCCGCAGTGCCGTATCGTGCCGGCAGCGCTGCACCGCGAGGCCAAGGATGTCGGCAATCAGCTGCAGCCGGCCAACGAGCGGGGCCGGCCAGCCCCTCGGATCGCTCGCGCCCTCAATCACCAGGGCGGATACGACCTGGCCCGCGACGGAGGCGGGCCAGCCCATGACCGAGCAGTTGCCGGTGCGGCGCGCGTGCTCCCGTGCGGCCAGGGCTTCCCCGGGCAGCTCTTCGATCCGCTGGATCAACACAGTCTCGCCCCGCGCGAGCCGCTCGACCAGCCATCGGTCGTCAGCGGCGGGTTGACTGGGTCTCTCGCCGCCGTGATCGGCCGCGCCGCCGACATACTGGGTCGCGATCGTGCCGGCGTCGGACAACTCGATCAGGCGACACGTGTTCGCCGACACCGCCGCGGCAAGCTGGGTCAGGGCCACGGCAATCGCGGACGGCATCGCCTCCACGTGCAGGTGCGCCAGTCGTGCCGACAACTTGACGGCGAACTGCTCGAAATCTTCGGGTTGCGGCTCGGGCTTGCTTCGCGACGAAAGGGTGAGGACTGCCATTGATAACCTCTCACTTCAGCGAACACGTGTTCCGACAGCGGTTCCGATGCGGCGAGTATTTGGTCCGGTCTTCGTTTTACGTCGGCGCACTGACATGACGCTCACCGCGCAGAGCCGCTCGCACGGCCGGGACCAGGTCGTCGCCCGCCGTCACCTTCAGCACATACCCCAGGGCTCCGGTCGCCACGCCGCGGTCCATCAGCGCCCGGTCCGAGTGCACGGTCAGGAAGACGATCCGGGCCGCGGGGTTCCTCGCGAGGATCCGAGCCGCAGCTGTAATCCCGTCCATGCCGGGCATCGAGATGTCCGTCACGATGACGTCCGGAACGAGTGCCTCAGCAGCCGTCACGAGGGCGAGCCCATCCTGCACCTGACCAATGACGTCGAACTCCGCTGCCAGCAGCCGGCACAGGAGTTCACAGTTGTACTCGTGATCATCAGCGAGCAGCACGCGCGGTCGGCTGGTGGCGGTGCGCATGTTCGTGCGGTCGAGAGGAGTCTAGCCGCAGGCTGCGGTCAGGTCAGGAGGGGGAATAACCGTCCGAACGCGTCAAACTACCGGATGCGACTGGAAAAACTACCGGGTGCCGGCAGGGGTGCCGGCAGGTCCCTGGTCACGACGCGGCGACATCCCGTCGCGACAAAAGGTCAGACCGGCCGTCACCCAGCTTGCCAGGGGGATGGGCGCCCTTCGCCGGGATCACGACCTGTATGCGGGTGCCCTTATTCAGCTCGGTTGCGATACTCGCAGACCCGCCGGCCAGGCGCACCCGCTCGCTGATGCTCACCAGCCCCAGCCCGGTGCTGGTGCGGCGCGTCTCCACCGCATCGAACCCTTTCCCGTCGTCGGATATCGTCAGCTGGACGGTCTGTCCCACCCAGGTCAGGCGGACGTCCGCATGCGTCGCGCCGGAGTGGGTGATGACGTTGCGCAGGGATTCCTGGGCGACCCGATACAGACAGAGCGCATCATCGCGATCGAGCGTCTCGAAGTCGTCGGTGGTGCTGAAATGCACGACGAGCGGGTGCAGGCGCCGCAAATCCGCGCAGTGGGCCGACAGCACCGACACCAGTCCTGCATGATGGATGACACCGGGGTGGAGGTCATGTGACAGGTGGCGCACGTTCTCGGCAAGCGCAATCGTCCGCTGCTGCAGCGAGGCAATCTCGGCGCGGACGTCATGGTCGCCTTCTCGAATATCTCGCTTGAGCGTGCTGAGCGAGATCGAGAGGCCGGCCAGCTGCTGACTCACATCGTCGTGCAAATCGCGCGCGATTCGCGTCCGCTCGGTCTCCTGGGCCGCGATCAGACGGCCCGCCAGGTGCTGGATCTCGGCGTGGCTGGCGCGCAAGCCGGCCTCGTTCTCGCGGATCGCTTCCTCGGCGCGCTTGCGCTCCGTGATGTCAATTTCCGTCCCGACAATGCGGAACGGGGAGCCATCCGGCCGTCTCATGACGGTTCCCTTTGCGACGCACCACCGCAAACCACCGTCCCGGTGGGCCAGGCGATGCTCCAATTCGAACGAGTCGATCCGGCTGTCGATGCATTCCTGCACCCGGGCCAACAGCTGCCGGTCGTCGACATGCAGCCGGGCCTTCCAGTCGTCCGCGCTGTTCGGGGCATCTGCCGCGTCGTAGCCCAGCAGCCGATTGATTTGAGGATCCACGTAGAAGTGATTGGTCTCGAGATTCCAGTCCCAGACCCCGACCGCGCCTGCGGCTGTGGCGAGCGCGTATCGCTCTTCGCTGTCGTGGAGCGCCTGCTCAGCCTGGCGGTGCTCGGTGATGTCGACGCAGGAGCCGATGTAACCGGCGAACTCGCCGTGCGAGTCGTAACGGGGTACTCCTGCGACAAGGATCCATCGATACGAGCCGTCGGCCGAACGCAGCCGGTACTCCAGGCGAAACCGTTGCTGTCCCTCGAAGGACGTCACGGCCGCCTGGCGGCATCGCTCGTAGTCGTCGGGATGGATCCCCTGCATCCAGCCGGTCCCGAGTTCGTCCTCGAGCGCCCGCCCGGTGAACTCGAGCCACGTCCGGTTGAAGAAGTCGGCCTTGTTGTTCCGGTCGGCACGCCACACCATGACCGGCGCCGTATCGGCCATCAGTCGGAAGCGGCTTTCGCTTTCGCGCAGATCCCGCTCGACGCGCAGGCGGCGCGACCGCTGTAGCAGGAGGCCGCCGATCAGCACCGTCTGCAGGACCAGCAATGCCGCAGCCAAGAGGACGTAATCCTCGTACTGCGTCCAGAGACTCGGCTGCCGGTAGAGGACCGTGGCGCCCGGCGGCAAGCGGCGCTCATCGAGCCCCCATCGTCTGAGCTCCCGCCAGTCGAACTGGACGACGTTCAGGTTGACTCTGGTGACCGGAATCGAGGCAGGGTCCTGACCCGCCAGCACCCGCAACGCGATAGGACCGACCTCGTCGGCCAGCCGTTCGGCGCTCAAGAGGCTGCCACCCACGATCCCGTGATTCATCGCCACCGTATGCCAGCCGTAGATCGGCGCATTCGCCACGGCGGCGATTTTGTCCAGCGCATCCAGCGCAACGAACTTGCTGCCCGCGCTGTCCTCGGTGAGTGAGAGGAAGTAGATAAGCGAACGGGACGGCAGCTCGGCGACCCGGTGGAGCAGCGCCGGCATCGACAGGCCTGACGAATACTCAATCGTCAATCGGCCTTCGAAACCGGCGAAGGCCGGGCGGGCGAGAGTCTCATAGCTCTTGTCCCAGGCGGAAACGCCGGTCACGACGAGAACTCGCTGCACGTCGGGTTGCAGTGTCACTGCAAGATCGAGTGTTTCCTTGAACTCCAACGAAGACGTGATACCCGTCGATCGCGGGCCGGCATGGCTGTTCGGGCTGCCACTGAACACGATCGGCACCCCGGGGAACAGCTCGTTCCCGGCGGCAGTGGCGAACTCGAGCATCGCGACGCTGGTCGCGATGATCGTGTCGAAGTGCTGCTGGCTGTACTTCGTTCTCAGGAACTGGCGAAGTGCGGCGGGATAATCCGACTCGGGAAAACGCGCGAGGTCGATCTGTTCGGAGTAATAGTCGAGATCTCCGTGGAGGCCGGTGTCGAGGACACGATGGATGGCTCGGTCGAAAGCGACGGTTGCCGGCGCGTTCAAGCGCGTCGCGTACAGCGTGAGGACGGCCTTCTGCCTGTCTTGCGCGCTGGCTGGCGAGGCCAGGAGGGCGGCGGCAGCGCAGACAAGCGTCATGGTGATCGTCCACCGGCGCCGGCCCCTCATGGCCCCGCACTCCGCCCGAACAGTAATCGGGCAGCTACCTGGGCGGCTCGCGGGCCGCCAGTACCGAAGACCTGTCCGAGTCGCGCGCTCGGCTGTCCGTATCCTGGTTGATTGAGCACGCCGCTGTAGCCGGTGAGATTCGATACGTTGAAAAGGTTGAAGACTTCGCCGATAAGTGCGATCCGCGCGAGCCTCCCGGCACTCACGATTTTTGTCACCCGCAGGTCCTGGGTGATCAGGCTGTCGCCGCTCGAAAACCGTTCGGGCAGCACAATCGGGTTGATGACCTGATTGAAAGGCGTGCGCGGACGGACGACCGTCACGGTGCCATCCGGGCTGACGACGCGCCGCGTTGCCGTCTCCACACCGGCATTGTAGTCGGCCACCATGTTGCGCAGCTCGGACGTGCTCAGGCTGACGCCAAGACTGTTGTGCGTCGTCCCGGGCAGCAGGGTCAGGCTCCTCGTTCCGCGTCGAGTCACAACATTGATCGCGCCGGAGGCGCCGACACCCGTCGCCAGGTCCAGATTGAAGGTCGAGACCTTGAACTCCGCGACCGACTCCTGCGAGTACCCCTGCATGGTTCCGCCGGCGAAGCGGTCGCCCACGGTCGATCCATCCACGGACGTGCGCGTCTGCGAGTAGTAGGCGCCGCTCATGAGCACCCGCTGGTAATTGTTGCCAAAGGCGCCGGGGTTCGTCACCGAGACGACGGTGACGCCGGGCTGCAGCTGGGCCAGCTCCAGGAAACTGCGCCCGTTCAGCGGAAGCGCGGAAATCTGTGTGCGGCCGACGGACCCAGCAACTTCGAATCCGGTTCGATTCAACGCGGTCGCCGTGCTCACGACTTCGACCTGTTCGTTCAGCTGCCCGACCTGCAACGGGAAATTGAGTAACGCATCGTCGCCGACACGCAAGGTCACGCGCTGCACGGCGGTCCGAAAACCGGAGCGGCTTACCTCGATTTCGTACGGCCCCGGGTCGAGCTTCTCGAGCCGGTATCGTCCACTCGCGTCCGTCTGCTGGGCGCGCCTCGCGCCGGTACTTTGCTGATGCGCACTGACGGTGACGCCGGGTACGGGAGCTCCGGATGCATCGCTGACGGTTCCGCCGACCGCCGCAACTGGAGACTGGGCTTTGGCAGCAGCGGTCAGCAGGAGCATGCGGAAGAGCGCGACGGCGACCCAGCATCGGCGCGCGAACGGAGCCAAGTTCACTCTCCTGTGAGACGCCGCCAGTGCTCTGAGTGCCGGGCGCGCCTGACGTATGACGGCGCGACAATGTTCCTGCGATATGTCATGTATCGTCACGCGATTCTACTAATGTTCGTCGCGGTCCAGCGACCGAAGTGTGCTCGACGGGCGCGTGCCGGCAACCGCAGGTGCCGCCGCAAAACATGCCGGACGTTGGTCCTGGTGTTCGTCATACTCGCTCCCGGCACCGCGCTCCGCCCGCAGCGCAAAAATCGAGCCGGCCAAATCCGGCAATGCGGCGGCCGGGCATTCGGGCGCCAGCCGAGTGCGAACCAGCAGGTCACGGCCGGTTGTGAGTGGGTGCGGCATGCCGTAAGGGCCGGGCGAAATCAGGCCGCGATCGGGCGCCTGAGCGCCACTTTCGTGTCTCCCGGTCCGCGGCAGACTTCTTGCGCTCCTCGTGCCCGGTGCCTTCAGTAACCCGGCAAACTCCCGACCCGCGGACTGCGTGACATGGAAGATCTGCTGATTCGATTCGCGAACGGCGCGGAGCTGCTCGTCGATGCCGCCGCGGTGCTCGTCGTCGGCTTCGGCGCCCTCGATGCGCTGGTCCGGCTGATCGGACAGGTGGCCGCGCGCGGCGAGATGCACGGCGGGCGCAAGGCGGTCTGGCGCCGTTTCGCGGTGTGGCTGCTCCTCGGCCTCGAGTTCGAGCTCGCCGCCGACATCATCGGCAGCGTGGTGTCTCCGTCGTGGCAGGACATCGGTATGCTCGGCGCCATCGCCGTCATTCGAACCTTCCTGAATTACTTCCTCGAGAAGGACCTGGACAGTGCCGATGACGCGCCGCGTAACGCGCCGGTGCCGGTGCCCGCGTCATTTGCGGTCGCGGGTGGGTGATGCGCCAGAGTCATGATCCTCATCAACCCCACACGCACTCGAGTGACCGTGAAAACAGGGCGAGCCAATTGACGCGAACGGGCGGGGTGCATGACTCCAGCCGGTGAGGATCGCCCGAAGACACTGGTGGAGCGGCTGCTCGCGCCGATCGCCGACGTGCGGCAGGGAGAGGCGGCCAGCGTGCTGCTCATCACCCTGCTGATGTTCCTGCTGCTTGCTGCGTACTACATGCTCAAGACCGCACGCGAGGTGTTCATCCTCAACGAGGGTGGCGCCGAGGTCAAGAGCTACTCGTCGGCGGGGCAGGCGGTTCTGCTGCTCTTCCTCGTGCCCGCGTACGCGGCCTTCGCGTCCCGCGTCAACCGTGTTCGTCTCGTGCAAGGGGTGACGTTGTTCTTCGCGCTGAATCTCGTCGGCTTCGTCGCGGCCGTGCGCGCCGGGTTCCACGTCGGCATCGTCTATTTCCTCTGGGTGGGCATCTTCAACCTGATGGCAATCGCCCAGTTCTGGGCGTTTGCCACCGACCTCTATACCAAGGAACAGGGCCGGCGCCTGTTTCCTTTGATTGGCGTCGGCAGCAGTCTCGGCGCGTGGGTTGGTGCGGTTCGCGCAGGCTCGGTCGTCACGAGCGGCGGCCCGACGCGACTGCTCCTCGCGGCAGCTGGCGTGCTGGTCATAGTTGCCTTCCTGGCGCAGCTTGCCGCGCGTGTGGCCGCGCGCCACGAGACGTCGGAACAGACCGCGGTGGCTGAGCAGCCGCTCGGGCAGGCAGGGGCGTTCGAGCTGATTCGCAAGGATCGTTATCTGATGCTCATTGCCGCACTTACGGTCCTCCTCAACGTCGTGAACACCTCGGGCGAGTACCTGTTCGGCCGTTACGTCGTCGAGCAGGCCCGCGCGTTGTACGGATTCGGCCCGGAACTCGAGGCCGCGCGCCAGCAATTCGTCGGCGAGACGTACAGCCGCTTGTTCGGCACCGTGAATCTTCTCGGTTTCCTCCTCCAGATGTTCGTGGTGTCGAGGGTGTTCAAGTTTCTCGGCATCGCCCGGTCGCTGTTCATCCACCCGCTCGTGGCGCTCTGCGGCTATGTGATGCTGCTCCTTTCTCCCTCCGTGCGGCTGATGGGGATGCTGAAAGTGGCGGACAACAGCATCGACTATTCGCTGGGCAATACGACGAAGCAGGCGTTGTGGCTGCCGACCAGCCGCGAGGCGAAGTACAAGGCCAAGCAGGCAGTCGATTCATTCTTCGTCCGGTCCGGGGATGTGCTCCAGGCGGGCATCGTCTTCATCGGCGAGCGTCTGCTGCTGACCGTGCCGGCATTCGCCGCCATCAATCTCGTGCTCGTCGGCGGCTGGCTCGCTGTCGTCGCGATGCTCAACTCGACTTCCACGCAGAAAGCCGCCGCAGCGGCGCCAGCCAAGATCGCGTAGACCGTGCCGACCGAGGAGTGACGAGGTGGAACTGACGTACAAGGAAGCGGCGCGGAGATTCCGCGTCGAGCCGGGCACCAGGGTGAACCTGAAACGGCACGATCCAGGCTGGGCCGGCGGCAGCGAATTCAAGGCGCTGCGACAGGACGAATTGAAGGTCCGCGCGGTCGAGTCCCTCGACAAGAACATCGCCGACATGGCCAAGGCGCAGGAACTGCTCTATGCGACCGACTGCTACTCGGTGCTGATCGTGTTCCAGGCGATGGACGCGGCCGGCAAGGACGGCACGATCAAGCACGTCATGTCCGGGGTCAATCCACAGGGTTGCCAGGTATTCAGCTTCAAGCGGCCGTCCGACGAGGAACTGGATCACAACTTTCTCTGGCGGTACACGAAGGCACTTCCCGAACGCGGCCGCATCGGCATCTTCAACCGTTCGTATTACGAGGACGTGCTCGTCGTCCGCGTCCACCCCGAGATTCTCGAGAGCCAGAAGCTGCCCGAGAGGAAGCGCGGCCGCAAGTTCTGGAACGAGCGCTTCGACGACATCAACGCGTTCGAGCGCCACCTGACCCGGAATGGGACGCTCATCCTGAAGTTCTTCCTCCATCTCTCGAAGAAGGAGCAGAAGAAGCGCTTCGAGGCTCGTCTCGACGACCCGGACAAGCACTGGAAGTTTTCTTACGCCGATATGAAGGAGCGGGCGTTCTGGGACGACTATCAGGCGGCGTTCACCGACGCGCTGCAGCAGACCAGCACACCGTGGGCGCCGTGGTGGGTGATCCCCGCGGACCACAAGTTCGTCACGCGCGCGCTGGTGTCAGGCATCACGACCCATGCGATCCGCCGGCTGAATCTGAAATGGCCGGTCGTCAGCGCCGAGCAGAAGCGCCTGCTGGCCAGGGCCAAGCGGGAACTCGCATCCGGCAAGTGACGCGCGGCGACGCCGACTCCGAGAGACCTGTGAAAGGACGGGAACCCATGGACGAACTGCTGGCGCGTATCTCAGAAGCGGTGACCGGAAGGATCGACGGTCCGATGGCGTTTCGTCTCGTCCTTCAGCCCGCGGTTGCGACGTTTCTCGCCATCCGTGCCGGACTGCACGACGCCCGTTCAGGCCAGCCGTACTACGCGTGGGCGATTTTCACCGATCCGGTGCACCGTCGGGAACTCATGCGGGAGGGCTGGAAGGCAGTCGCGAAGATATTCGTGCTGGCGGTGCTCATCGATCTGGCGTACCAGCTCATGGTGGTGCATACGGTGCATCCTCTCGTGGCGCTATTCGTCGCATTTCTGCTGGCGTGCGTGCCGTACTTGCTCGTCCGCGGTCTGGTCAATCGCCTGACGCGAACGCGGTACCAGCCGAAACCGGCGTAATCGCGCCCATGAGAGGCGACCGCGGCTCACAACATATGGTGAGTCCTGCCCGCTTCGTCGGCGACGGATTGTCACACACCGCGTACTGGGGCGAAAACGCGCGGACATCTACAGTCCGGCGCTGGCCGTCCTTTTGCCTTCGACGACGCCAAAGCTGAGAGCCATGGAACCGACAACCGATCCCGTCCGTCCGGTGAATACGCTGCGCCACTTCCACGTGCTGGCAAAGCCGACGGGGGCGATTTGCAATCTCGATTGCAAATACTGCTTCTTCCTGTCGAAGGAGATGCTCTACCCGGGCGATCGGTTCCGGATGGCTGACGATCTGCTGGAAACCTACATCCGGCAGCTGCTCGAGTCCCAGCCGGGACCCCAGATCTCGGTGGCCTGGCAGGGCGGCGAGCCGACCTTGATGGGGCTGGAGTTTTTCCGGCGCGCGGTCGCGACGGTTGAAAAGCATCGTCGGCCTGGCACCGTCATCGAGCACACGATCCAGACCAACGGCACCGAGCTGACCGCCGAGTGGTGCAGGTTCTTCCGCGAGCATGGTTTTCTCGTCGGGCTCAGTCTCGACGGGCCGCGGGAGATGCACGACCTGTATCGGGTCGACAAGGGTGGGCGGCCGACGTTCGACAAGGTCATGCGCGCAGCGCGGTTGATGCAGACGCACGGCGTCGAGTTCAACATCCTCACGACCGTTCATGCCGGAAACGTGAACCATCCACTCGAGGTGTACCGGTTCCTGCGCGACGAGGTCGGGACGAAGTTCATCCAGTTCATTCCGATCGTCGAGCGCGTCACCGCCGAGATGTTGCCGCTCGCCAACGACGGCTGGGGCGAGCGGGGCAGCGACCCTCGGCCCCTGTATCTGCAGGATGGCGGACTGGTCACCGACCGCACCGTGCCCTCGGAAGGATGGGGACGGTTCCTGAACGCGATCTTCGACGAGTGGATCACCCGCGACGTCGGCACGGTGTTCGTCCAGATGTTCGATGCCGCCCTTGCTTCGTGGGTAGGGGCGCCGGCGGGGTTGTGCATCTTCGGCGAAACCTGCGGCAACGCGGTCGCGCTCGAGCACAACGGCGATCTCTACTCCTGCGATCACTTCGTCGAGCCGCGGCATCTGCTCGGCAACATCCGCACGGTGCACATGCTGCAGCTGGTCGACTCCGATCAGCAGCGCGCGTTCGGCAATGCGAAGCGCGACTCGCTGCCGGCGTACTGCCGCAGCTGCGAGGTCAAGTTCGCCTGTCACGGCGAGTGCCCGAAGAACCGGTTCATCTCGACTCCGGACGGGGACCCGGGGTTGAACTATCTCTGCGCCGGGTACAAGGCGTTCTTCACGCACATCGATCGCCCGATGCGCCTGATGGCCGACCTGCTTCGTAACCGCCGTTACGCCGACGAAGCGATGGCGCTGCTTGCGGCCGAGAAAGCGTCAGAGGCGGCGAGGGCGTTCGCCGCGGCCGGCCGCAACGATCCATGCCCCTGCGGGAGCGGAGAAAAATTCAAGCGCTGCCACGGCGCCGTACCGCCGCCGACCGGCACGGTCGGTACGCAACCGCAGGCCTGACAACCAATTCGGCAACCGGTGTGTGTCCTCGGACCGCACCACATCGTCCACCAGTGCATCAAGAGGAGCGCGGAATCATGAAGAAGGTAATGTTTTGTATCGGACTCGTCGTCCTGCTGACCTGTGCCGCGGCGCGTACCGCTGGCGCGCAAACTGCCAGCGCGCAAACCGCCGGCACGCAAACCGCTGGTGCGCAAACCGTGGACGACTGGACGGCGGTCCAGCAGCTGCAGGCTGAAGTCAAGGCCGACCGCCAGGCGGTCGTCGCCGCGAACCTTCCGTTGTCGGACACCGAGTCCCGCGCATTCTGGCCCGTCTACAAGGCGTATCGCGCCGAGATCGAGACGCTCGCCAACCGGATGGCGAAGCTGATTGTCGACTTTGCCGGCAACTTCGACGCGGTCACGGATGCGAAGGCCCAGGGGTATTTCAAGGAACTGATCGCGATCGAACGCGACAGGCTCGCCGTGCGCGAGAAGTTCGCCCCCCAGGTGAAGAGTGCCCTGCCGGTCGAAAAGGCGGTCCGCTTCTTCCAGATCGAGAACAAGCTCGACGCCGTCGTCAACATGGGGCTCGCTTCATCGATCCCGCTGGTGGCGGTGAAGAAGTAACGACCAGGAACCTGACGCAATCTCACACATAGAAACAGCACAAGGAAGAGCCATGCCCGACCACCGCGACACGCTTCCGAGAACGATCCTGCCGATCCCGACGCCACAGCGTACCGGCCTCATCACCTACGACGCCAAGGATCCCGATACGAAATTTCCACCGATCGTGCCGTTGCTCCCGCCCAAGAGCGCACCGAACGTGCTTGTCGTGCTGATCGACGATGCCGGCTTCGGCTCGTCGAGCGCCTTTGGCGGGCCGTGCAGTACGCCGAATGCCGAACGCCTGGCGGCAGGAGGACTGAAGTTCAACCGGTTTCACACCACCGCGTTGTGCTCACCGACGCGGCAGGCGCTTCTGACCGGTCGGAACCACCACTCGGCGGGGATGGGCGGAATCACCGAGATCGCCAGTGGCTCGCCGGGCTACTGCTCGGTGCTTCCAAATACCATGTCGCCGCTGGCCAGGACACTGAAGCTGAATGGCTACGCCACGGCCCAATTCGGCAAGTGCCACGAAGTGCCGGTCTGGGAGACGAGTCCGGCAGGGCCGTTCGACGCATGGCCGACGGGCGGCGGCGGGTTCGAGTACTTCTACGGGTTCATCGGTGGCGAGGCGCACCAGTGGTACCCGTCGCTCTACGAAGGCACGACGGCGGTCGAAGTGAAGAAGACACCCGAAGAGGGTTACCACTTCATGGAGGACATGACCGACAAGGCGATCGGGTGGATCGGCCAGCAGAAGGCGCTCATTCCCGACAAGCCGTTCTTCGTCTATTTCGCGCCCGGCGCGACCCACGCGCCGCATCACGTGCCGAAGGAATGGGCGGACAAGTACAAGGGGAAGTTCGACGCCGGCTGGGACAAGCTGCGCGAAGAGACCTTTGCCCGGCAGAAGAAGCTCGGCGTCATTCCCGCGGATTGCCAGCTCACCGCGCGTCACGAGCAGATCCCGGCCTGGGACGCAATGCCCGAAGACCTGAAGCCGGTCCTTCGCCGCGAGATGGAAGTGTACGCCGGGTTCCTCGAGTACGCCGATCATCACGTCGGACGGCTGCTCGACAATCTCAAAGCGCTCGGTGTCATGGACGACACGCTCGTGTACTACATCATCGGTGACAATGGCGCCTCGGCCGAAGGCACCCTCAACGGGACCTTCAACGAGATGATCAACTTCAATGGCGGCGCCGCCCTCGAGACGCCGAAGTTCCTCACCGACCGGATGGACAAGCTTGGTGGGCCCACGTCGTATAACCATTACGCCGTTGGCTGGGCGCACGCGATGAACACGCCCTACCAGTGGACCAAGCAGGTGGCGTCGCACTGGGGCGGAACGCGCAACGGCACAATCGTGCACTGGCCGAAGGGGATCAAGGGTAAGGGCGAGATCCGGACGCAGTTTTCCCACGTCATCGACGTCGCGCCGACGATTCTCGAAGCCGCCGGACTTCCGCACCCGATCGCGGTCAACGGCGTCCAGCAGGCCCCAATCGAAGGCGTCAGCATGCTGTATGCGTTCAACGACGCCAGGGCCGCTGAGCGGCACGAAACGCAATACTTCGAAATGTTCGGCAACCGCGGGATCTACCACAAAGGCTGGACGGCGGTGACGCGGCACAAGACGCCGTGGCTCCTCGTCGGCGAGACGGTGCCGGCATTCGACGACGACGTGTGGGAGCTGTACGACACGAACAAGGACTGGAGCCAGGCCAACAACCTGGCGAAACAGATGCCGGAGAAGCTGCACGACCTCCAGCGCCTGTGGCTGATCGAGGCGACGCGCTACAACGTGCTGCCAATCGATGACCGGGTGGCCGAGCGAATGAACCCAGACCTCGCTGGCCGGCCGATTTTGATCAAAGGCAAGACCCAGATCCTGTTCGGCGGCATGGGTCGCCTGTCCGAGAACTCGGTCGTGAGCATCAAGAACAAGTCGCACTCCGTAACCGCGGAAATCGTGGTTCCCGCGACCGGAGCCGAGGGCGTCATCATCGCGCAGGGGGGCAACATCGGCGGCTGGAGCCTTTATGCCAAGGCAGGCAAGCTGAAGTACTGCTACAACCTCATGGGTATCCAGTATTTCTACGCCGAGTCAGATCGCATGATCCCGGCCGGCGACCACCAGGTCCGCATGGAGTTCGCGTACGCCGGCGGCGGCCTCGGGAAGGGCGGTACCGCAACGCTGTTTATCGACGGCAAGAAAGCGGGTGAGACGAAAGTCAGCGCAACGGCCGCGATGGTCTTCTCCGCAGATGACGGCTGCGATGTCGGTCAGGATACCGGATCGCCGGTGTCGGAGGATTACGGGCCCCGCGGGAACGAATTCTCCGGCCGGGTCAAAGGCGTACAGATCGCGCTTGCCGAGGCCTCGGAAAGCGCCGACCACAAGGTCTCGCCGGAAGAAGCCATGCGCGTCGCGATGGCCCGTCAGTAGTCACAGTGGCCGGTGCGGCAGCTGCCGCACCGGCCCTCTATCCCGGCCGCGACACCGAGGTGCACTCTTCCGTGCACCTTTCGGCTGCGAGTCGGTGAGCACATTCCGTATGGTGAACGCCGCCGGCGCACCCGCCGACAAACTCGCCCGGCTTGCGCCAGGTCTGGCGATGCTCCGCGGCTACCAGTTCGGCTGGCTGCGGTACGACGTCCCTGCCGGCCTGTCAGTCGCCGCAGTCGCGGTTCCGGTGGCAATTGCCTATGCGCAGCTGGCGGGCTTTCCGCCGGTCGTCGGTCTGTACGCGTCGATCCTGCCGATGATTGTCTACGCGGTACTCGGGACGTCACGCCAGCTGATCGTCAATCCGGACGCCGCGACCTGCGCCATGATCGCGGCCATCGTGGCGCCGCTCGCCGCGGGCGACCAGGCGCTCTACACCAGTCTTGCAGTGTCGCTCGCCGTACTGACCGGCCTCGCGTGCGCCTGTGCCGGGCTGTTTCGTCTGGGGTTTCTCGCCGATTTTCTCGGCAAGCCCGTGCTCGTGGGATTCATGAACGGGATCGCGATCAGCATCGTACTCGGCCAGATCGGCAAGGTGTTCGGCTTCCCGATCGAGTCATCACGGGTGCTGCCGCGGCTGTTCGAGTTCGCGTCCAAACTCCCTCGAACGCATCTGCCGACACTGGCGGTTGGCGTGGTGACGTTCGTGGCGCTCGGGCTCTCCGCCGCTACGGTCCTCGTCTGCCGGCGCCCCTCATCGCCGTCGTCGTCGCCGTCGCGCTGGTCAAGTCGTTCCACCTCGACGAAGCCGGCGTCGCCGTCCTCGGGACCGTGCCAGCGGGGCTGCCGTCGCTCGGGTGGACACCTCCACCGGCGGCGCTTTTCGAGCCCTTGCTCGCCGGCGCCTTCGGACTGGCGCTGGTGAGTTTCACGAGCGGGATGGTGACCGCGCGGAGCTTTGCCACCCGGAACCACTATGACGTCGACGTCGACCGCGAGTTCATCGCACTCGGGGCGTGCAACGTGGCCGCGGGTTTCTCGCACGGCTTTGCCGTGACCGGCGCAGACTCACGCACAGCCGTCAGCGATGCGATGGGCGGCAAGACACAAGTGACCGGGCTCGTCGCAGCGGCAGCGATTGCAATTCTCCTGCTCTTTTTTACCGGTCCCCTCAGCTATCTGCCTGGCAGCGCGCTCGGCGCCGTGCTGATTTCCGCCGGGGTTGGCCTTTTCGACTGGCGCGCAGTCAGGCGCCTCTATCGCATCAAGGACGGGGAGTTCCTGGTGTGCGTCGCCGCGACCGCTGGCGTGGTGGCGTTCGGCGCACTGGAGGGAATTGCACTCGCCGTCGCGCTGGCCATGCTGGTGCTCGTCGTGCGCTCCTCCCGGCCGGCGGACGCCGTGCTCGGCAGGACGGAGGGACTCACAGGTTTCCACGATCTGTCGCGGCACGAAGGCGCGAAGACCGTGCCAGGGCTGGTGATCTACCGGTTCACCGCGTCGGTGATTTTCTATAACGCACCCTATTTCAGGCGGCGGGTGTTGCAGGTGGCTGCAGCCAATCCTGGGGCGACGTGCCTCGTGATTGATGGTGCACCGATTGTGCATCTCGACAGCACCGGCGCCGACACGCTCGGCGTGGTCGCCGATGAATTAGCCACACGCGGAATGCGGGTCGTTGTCGCAGGTGCGCTTCCGCAGGTGCGACGGATGCTGGAACGGAGCGGTGCGCTCGAACGCCTGGGTATCAATTCGGTGTATCCGTCGCTGAGCACTGCAATCGACGCACAAACGGCGCACCCGATTACCGTCGATAGCGCTGCCGTCGCTCACCCTGACCTTCTTTGAACGGTGCCTCAGTGCTGACGGCCTGCTGTCACTCACTCGACGACGACTGGTGAGTTGCGAGGCGTCACGGCGGGATGCACCGCTCACCGGTGCGTAGTGACGCGGGGGTTTGCCGTTGATTTTCGAGTGGCGCGTCTCCACCTTGCCCGACGGCGTCTGGCACCCGCCGTGCTCCGACCGCACCTGTGACCGGTGTCAGCGCGTGCCTTGTCCTCACCCTGGCGATCGGCGGCCGAGGCGAGCGGCAGAACCCCCCCTGCGGGACAGGAGCAGAAGTCCGAGGCGCCCGCAGCGGCTGATGCTCCGCGCGACGTGACGGTCAGCTCGCTGATGCGCACGGTTGCGGCGCAGCAGTCACTTCTCGAGGAGCAGGGGCGCCAGATCGAGCAGCTTCGGCGCGAGATGGCGGCGATCCAGGCGGCAGTGCAGCATTCGCCCGGCGCCGCAGCCGTGGTGGCCGTGGCTTCGTCTCAACCGGCGTCGGGTCCGGCAGTGCCTGGGCAGGGCGACGAGCACGGCACAACCCATTTTCCCGAGCTTCCGCCGGACCTGGTGACGGCCGGCGACTTTCCCGGCTCCTTCAAGCTGCCGGGCAGTGACGCGGCGCTGAAGATCGGCGGCATGGTCCGGGTGAACTGGTTGAGCACCTACGACCCGCTGCAGGTGGACGATCGTTTCCAGACCTCGGCGATTCCGATGCCGGGGACTTCTGCCGGAGAAGGCGGCGGCCGCGTCAACATCATCGCGGAGCCGAGCCGCTTCAACTTCGACCTGCGGACGCCGACCGGGGTTGGTTACATGCGGGCATTCATCGAGGGGGATTTCGACGGGAGCAAAACGACGCTTCGCCTTCGCCACGCGTATGGCCAGTGGCGGCGGTTCATCTTCGGGCAAACATGGTCCACCTTCGCGGATCCTGAAGCGGAGCCCCCCGGAATCGACTTCGAAGGGCTGAATGCGATCGTTCGTTTCCGGCAGCCGCAGGTCCGGTGGAGCCTCCCACTTTCCAGTCGCATCCGCCTGGCGCTCGCCCTCGAAGATCCGACTCCCGAAATCACGAATGCGACCGGCATCAACCAGGTTCCGGACTTCGTCGCCAGAGTACGGTGGGACCCCGCGCGCGGCGGCCACCTGCAGTTCGCCACCCTGGGCCGGCAGCTCCGGGCGCAGTCAACGGACACGCCGAGCGACATCGTCTCCACCGGTGCATACGGCGTGAATTTCAGCGGCAAGCTGCCACTTCCGTATCACGAAAAACGTGACCAGCTGCTGTTTCAATACAACGCCGGACACGGAATTGGCCGCTACGTCTCCGACCTCCGATCGCTCGGCGGATCCGATGCGGTGTTCGACGAGACGGCAAATACACTCCGACCACTCAACGTCTCCGCCGGGTTCGTGGGGCTGGAACACTGGTGGGCGCGACGGTTCCGCTCGTCGGCCAGCTACGGCTTCGTCGACGTCCAGAATCTCGACATCCAGCCCGACGACGCGCTGCACCTGACGCGGCGGTCGTCGATCAACTTCATGTGGTCGCCGATTCCCAGGCTCGATCTGGTTACCGAGTTCCTCTGGGGCACCAGGCAGAACAAGAACGGGGATCACGGTTTCGCGGCGCAGACACAGTTCGGCAGCACGTTCAGGTTCTGAGCGTCCGCTTCGCGGATGGTGTCACCGTCGCTTCCGCCTTTCAGCGTAGCTTCCGCCTGTCCGTACGTCGCTTCCGCCCCTCCGGCACGTAGGTTCCGCCTGTGCGTACGTAGCTTCCGCCTTTGGCCGTAGCTTCCGCCTGTGCGTACGTAGCTTCCGCCTTCGCCCGTAGCTTCCGCCTGTGCGTACGTAGCTTCCGCCTTCGCCCGTAGCTTCCGCCTGTGCGTACGTAGCTTCCGCCTTTGCCCGTAGCTTCCGCCTGTGCGTACGTAGCTTCCGCCTTTGCCCGTAGCTTCCGCCTGTGCGTACGTAGCTTCCGCCTTCGCCCGTAGCTTCCGCCTGTGCGTACGTAGCTTCCGCCTTTGCCCGTAGCTTCCGCCTGTGCGTACGTAGCTTCCGCCTTCAGGCGGAAGTGCGTACGTAGCTTCCGCCTTCAGGCGGAAGTCCTGAAGCCCACGGCTACAGGCCGCGAGTCGCCGATGCAGGGATGCTGTATCTGGCGAGCACGGCTGTCACGTTGTCCTTCGCGCCTCGAGCGAGCGCATCGTCGACGAGTGCCTTGCACCGTTCAGCCACGCTGGAGGGCTGCCGCAGGATAGCTGCGGCCGCATCATTGTTCACCACGTCGGTCAATCCGTTGGTGCAGACGAGAAGGCAGTCATCGTGCTTCAACCGGTAGTGCCCGATCTCGATGTGCGCCCTCCCGGCATGGCCACCGATGGCGTCGGTGAGAATGTGGCGGAGATCGTGGGCGGCCAGTTCGGTCGGAGCCGGACGCCCGACATCGAGCAGGCGCTGGGCGTAGGTGTGGTCCCGGGTCAGTTGCGTCAGGAGGGCGTTGCGGTACAAATACGCGCGTGAATGGCCGACGTGGGCCGTGAACAGCTCATCGCCAGCGCTGACCGCCGCGGTCATCGTTGTCCCCATGCCTGACAGGTCCGGCTCCTCGATGCTTTTGTCGGTCAGTGTCTCCTCGACCCGGCGGTAGAACCGCTGCATCCTCGCCATGACCTCCTCGGCGATCCCGGGACTGATCCGGACGTTCCACTTGCCGAAATGAAGTGCGAGATGGGCGAGTGTCGAGACGGCAAGCCGGCTCGCGGTCTCGCCGGAGCCGGCGGGCCCCATGCCGTCGGCCACGACCATGCCGTACCCTTCCTCATCGAAGCGTGCCGGCACCTCGCCGTCCGGAAGGCTCGTCGCCACGGTCTCCTGGTACCGCCCGATCCGGACAACCAGGAATTGATCCTCGTTGGTCGGCCGGCCGCCCGCGTGAGACTGCGCGGCGATCTCCACTTTGACGACGGCAGATAACGGCTGAAACCCTTCGTATGCGAGTTCGGGCGTCAGCGGCAGCTGCCACTCGTCAGGGGCGTGTTGTGGATCGTTCATATCGGTACTCTCCCGAGTGGACCAATCCGACTGGTATCGCGATGACGCAGTCAACGCTGAAGCAAGATCGCGGCCTTTGGACATCGATGCCCGATGCCGCCTAAAGCCATCGGATCCCGGACGGCGACCGCTCACCGATTCGCTCGTCGCGAACGGCGACCAGGGAGTCACTGCTGGCAGTCAGACCACTCACAACATGCGGTTACCGCTCTGGGGCGTTCGCGATCAACGAGAGCGAGACGGCCAAAAGGCGCCCGGAATGAGCGCTTCCATGACCCGGGTGAGGCATAGCCGTTGCTCTTCGCTCGTGGCAGCGGTGTGAACGCCCGCTCGATCACGAGACGACGGGTTCATCCGGAACGGGTGGAGAGCCTGGTGCTTTCCATCAACACCAGGAGACGGAGAGCATGGACATGAGACGACTATTTGCTGGACTCGTTGTAACGATGATGGCGAGCCCGTTCGCGCCGTCGGCGCGCGCCCAGACCAAGACGCTGCAGGGTGACATGCAGACGATCACCGCGACTGTTGAAGCGGTCCAGGCGTCGACGCGCACGCTGACGCTCAAGGGCCCCAAAGGCAACTACGTCGACATGGTGGTGCCGGAGACGGTCACGAAGTTCTCCAACATCAAAGTCGGCGACAAGATCTCGGCGCGCTACTACGACAACATCGTCCTGCAGGTACAACAGCCGGGCGCGAAGGCGGTGGACAGCGATTCGACGAAGCTGACCAAGGCCGACAGCAGCAAGCCGGGAGCGACGGTCGCCAACCAGCGAACCATCACCGCCACGATCACGGCGATCGACATGTCGGTGCCCTCGATTTCCTTTTCTGGCCCGAATGACTGGAAGTACAGCTCCAGGGTCGAGGACAAGAAGATGCTGGCGAAGGTCAAGGTCGGCGACAAGGTGGACATCACCTGGACCGAGGCCTTGATGATCTCGTTCGACACGCCGGCCAAGTAGGTCGCACCGGAACCCGGCGGTCGGCCACCAGGGCGGACCGCCCGTTCCGGAGCTCGCAAGTGCGCGTAACTCACCGGCCGTCGTCACGCGCCAAGGGTTTGCCAGTTCGTAAGGAGTTCTATTGAGACAATCGCTGCGCACAGTCGCGCTCGTCGTCCTACATGTCGCTGCGGCAGCCATCAGCGTCGCCGCACAGGGGGCGACGTCGGCGCCCGCCGCTTCCGAATCGAACGACTGGCGTACGGTGGTGTATCCGCTCTACGGGTGGCTGCCAATATACGGAGCGGACGTGCGCCTGCCGGAGCGACCGTCGTTACCAGGATCCGGCGGCGGCGTGACGATACCGTCGGCGACAACGTCAGGTAACGTCAACGGCGCGGCGGCAGCTGGCTTTCGCATCGAGCGCCGGCGCCTGTCCCTTGATGGACAGTTCCTGTGGGCTGGCCTGTCGGGCTCCGTCGACGCTCCGCGATTCGAGGTCAGCTCCGACACGTCGTACCTCCAGCTACTCGGCGGCATCAGAGTCGCGCCCGCGTTCTACATCGATGGCGGCGTCCGGCGCTTCGGCGTCAGCCTGGCGGCCTCGATCCTGGAATTCCCTGAAGTCCGGTGGAAACCCCATCTCTGGAGCCCCGTGGTCGGCGCAACCTTCCGGCCTAGGTTGGGGCAGAAGCTTCGGCTGATGACGAAGGCCGATTTCGGCGGCAGCGACGAGCATCGGACGGCCACGGGCACGGCCGCCCTCGAATGGAGGCCAGCAACCCATTTTTCGCTCGGTGCCGGATATGGATTCCTGTACCTGCGAGTCGACGGCAACATCCTGAGCAAGCCCGTGTTCCTCAAACAGACGTTGCACGGCCCGATTGTTTCGCTTGGCATCCCGTTCTAGAGGAGACGCGCTCGACCTCTTCTCAGCGCACCACGCCAAAATGCACGGGCGACCTCGAGTTGAGAGGCAGAGGCGAATCCAGGACCTCTCGGCGAATAAAAAGCGAAAACGATGCTATTCTGTAAAACGTCGTGTCTCCTTCGCGGACCTGCCGGGTAACAGTGAAGTCGGTGGACGGGTCGGTCCACACGGTGACGGTCCAGGGTGCCACCCTTTACGAAGCCACTGCCGCTGCGGTGGCCGCATTTCGAAAAGAGCCGTGGGTAGCAGAGGCCTTGACGCCCAATGCCGTATTGAGCGTTGAGGTTCAGGCACCCGCCGTGCTGCACATGGTGCCGCTGAAAGCGGTGGAGCGCTGGCTCCGCTCGCCAAACCCGAGTCCTCGAGAGATGGCGACAAAACGTCGGCTCGGAGGTCCTCTGCGGGACTGATCCCGCGCTCAGCCTCCGCCCTTTCTCGCGTCGTTCCAGAACGGCGGCAATGAGCGCGCGGTTGCGCCGCGGGCTAGATAAGGTTCATGTCGATTACATGACGCTCTCGCCCGGGCGCAGCGTGAAGAATACGCCGAACCCGGTGTTGAATCGGCTGCCATAAACGGCTCGCAGCGAGGCCGGCACAATACCGGTTGATATCCCCCCACCGAGACCCGGCTTCAGTCCCTTCCAGTTGCCGAAGTACCGCGTGTACCCGCCCTGGAGCTTGGCCACGGTGAACAAATCAAGAGAGTCAGTCGAGAGATCGTGCCCCGATTTTCGTCCAAGCTCGAATCGTCCGAACCATGCATCACGCTCCGCAACGGTGACGCTGGTCTCAGCGAGCAACGCACCGGTTGCGGCCGCGCCGGGTTCCGCGTTGCGACCCCAGGCGACCGTGCTCGCCCAGATGCTGTCGGGCCGAAATCGATGGTGATAGCTGGCGGAGGCCGTCAGCCGATCGACGTCGGTGCGCGGCCCGCCTCCCTCGCCGGTTTCGGCCTGCGTCAGTCGACCCGCCGATACCTGCAAGGCCCATCGCGGCGTCGGCAGAAACCACAGCCGGCCCGACCACGAGTCCATCCGACCGAGGTCGAAATCGGTTCGCGCTTCGTCCGGTTCGCGGCCGTTGAACACCGAGGCCTCCGCCTTCCACCGTCGTCCGTACAGACCGCCGGTCACGACGCCGTACGTGATGTGCGTGGAGTCGAACCAGTGATGCGTGATCGGCGCGAGGGGGTTGGGCATCGCGGAGGTCCGATGAGGGAACGCAACCGGGCCGAGTGCGGGCTCGCCTGCAGGACCGCCATAGAGCTGGAGGCGAACGCCGCCAGGCAGCGCGCGGTCGTACTCCGCGGTCAGCTCCATGAACAGATCATGCGGATGCTGCCGATCGTGAATCGCCTGCCCGTCGCAATTCTCTCCGCTCGCGAGGAGATCGGGGTACCCGCAGCCACCAATCGTCCACGGCTCGAGGCTGACCATGCCGCGCAGCTGCAGGTGACCGCCGGCGACGGCCCGGCCCGCCATGCCCATGATCCAGTTGATGCTGCCAGCCTGATCGCTGCCGCGGTCGCCGCTTTCACTGAGGAACTGAACGAAGCCGTTGCCGTGCGCCATCAGCGTCCAACCGCCGGTCTCCCGATGCAGTGCGTACATCGGCGTCTCGTCCGGCAGCCAGGACGTGCCGGAGCCCTCCCGTGTCGGCGGCATCCAGGCGGCGGCATGGGACATGTGCTGCATGGCCTGGTTCGCGATGCCAGATGCTGGTGACGAATCGTGCGCGCGTGCTGCCAGATGTTGACGCGCATCGTCGGCGGACGCCGTGGTCGTCTGCGGCCAGGCTGGTGCCGGGACGCTGAGAAAAGCAATTGAAAGGAGCGCGGCCGAGAGCCGCCGGAATGCGCGCAAGTACATAGGTCCCCCTTCCGTTACAGACACATGCCCGGACAGCGACCGGGCTAGATGCGTAACGGGACGGAGGGCTGCTGATCCGAGGAGTGCGGAGTACGCGTGAATGGCTGGAGGGCGGAGGTCCTCAGCAGCGTAACGGCGGCCCGAGTTGCGGACCCGATGCCCGCCACTGCGCTGTGCGGGATCAGCTTCTGGGTCGCGGCAATGCCGGGCAGCTCCACGTGGCCGGCGTGATCGCCGCACCGCGGCGTGCCCCGCAAGAAAATGCTCTCCTGCGTCTCGTGATGGCATGAGTCGCCCATCGACACTGCGTGTGATGCCGGACGTCCGCTACACACCACGTCGCACAACTCGAGCGCGAGCGGCGCCGTCGCAAGGGCGAACGCGAGCAGGAATGCGGCATACCGTCCGGGCATGGGTCTCAGTGTATCAGCGCCGCCTCCCGCATCAGGCGCATGATGCGCTTGCGACTGACACGTGGTTGTCCTGCTCGGTCAGTTCCGAGGTGCAGCTGGCGGAATCTGGCCGCCGCAGAGCTCTGCCTCTGCGCTGCGTGTAAAGGTCAATCGGCCGCTGGCACCGGAGCGACACCTTTGATCAGCAGCCAGAACCCGATGGCGACCTGGAAGACGAGCGCCGGCAGCCACTGGTACGTATCCGGTCAACGGCGCTGTCGAGAAACCGGCGAGCTGCAGCGGTAACAGCACCGCGAGCAGGGCCGACGCGAACACGCCCAGCGATGCGATTGAAACCGGGACCATCCGTCCGCGCAGCAGCAGATAAGAAAATATCAAAGTCCCGACGGCAAAGAAGACCGCACCAAGAGGGACGCTCGCGCCAGGCATCAGCAGGAACGCGCGCAGCGCATTCGTTGTGGGGACGTCCTCGAGACCTGGTCCAACTCCCTTCGCCAGCCACAGGAGTCCGAGGTAGCCAGGAACGTTGTTGATTGATCCGAGCGCGCCTTCGGCAACGCGACAGACCAGACCCAACAGTGCGAGCTCGTGATCCTCGTCGCGCGTGATCCCGTACAAGGTCACGGCAAGCACGAAGGCCGAAAAGCATTCGAGCACCGCAATCAGAATGGTCAGACGAACATTTGTTGCGTACTGGCCGATGCGCGCGAGTGTCGCGGCCTCATCACCGCCGCCTCTCGCCCGGTGCATCAGCACTTCGCTGCCGATACCGATCGCTGCATAGAACAGATACGTGAATCCGGCGACTCTCGCATTTGTAGTACGCGTCATGTCAACTGCTCACCGGCGCGTGGTCCAGACTCGCGCCGAAGGCGAGGAGACGGCCGTCACAGTCCTTGACGACGAATTCGCGCGAGTGCCAGGGCGTGTCGCCGAGAGGTCGCGTGAATTCGACGCCGCGCGCGCCATACTCCGCGTATAACCGGTCCGCGTCATCAACGAACAGGTACGCGTCGAGCAGCTCGTCGTCGTACTTGTTTGGGTCTGGTGGGAGCGGCTCCGCGCAGCGGAAGTGAATCCTGTGTTCGTCTCGACTGACGATGGCATACGTCGGCGGGTCCTGCCAGGAACCGACACAGTCGAACCCGAGTTTCTCGCTGTAGTAAGCCAGGGTCGCAGGCAGGTTCGTTGTGACGAACTGGGGCGCGATCTGGCGGATCATCGCGCGCAACATATCATGTTGGTCGCACCTTACCGCGACATCTACGGGCACTGCGTTCCGGGTGCGGAGAGCAGAGCGGAACGCCTGCCCACTGTCACCATCAAGACCAAGCGGGCCAGTATCGTTCGCTGATAAGGTTCCAATCACCTGGCCCGTTCCGCGTTCACCACCTGTACTTTCTGTGCCGTCGATCTCGCTACCGTTCGACCCGCGTCACCTGTGCGCTATCCGACCGACGGTCCGGCTTGAGACGGGCCATAATGACGGATGACCCGCCCCCCCCCCCACATTCCCGCGTTTTTGAGTCGCGACTCTTGGAACGCGCCGCCCGCGCGATACAGGACTCCGAACAGGCTATCTGCCGCTCTCGATTTGTGGTGAAAAACGCCCGCGATGTGATCACGACGAGCGTCGATCTCTGTCTCCGGCAGGAACGTTGGACGACCGTTGCACCGGAGTAGCCGCGCGTCGGCGCCGGCAGCTCGTCGTGCTTCGTCCAGCCTTCGCGTCAGGGTGAGTCCGACTATTTGTCGCTGCTATTCGTCTTTCGTTTCCTGTTCCGGTTTGTCGGGTCGAACATCGCCAGGCGGTTCATCACCAATCCCCGCCGCCCGTGCGCCGTAGGTCGGTGTCACGAGAGACAATGATCGTTCTCTTGCACGCCGACCTTAGCATCGACGATGCGCTGCACGACGCGGCCGACGGGGCATCGCCCGGTTGGCCCAGCGGACCGTCGACCCGCGGGCCGCACAACCAATGTCACGAACCATGGTTACAGGATAGAAGACGCCTCACATGGACATCCCGTGTCCACCTCCAGGCATGAGGTCCCAGATGCGCCAGAAGGCGCGCATATCCTCAGACGTGCCTAAGGACACGCGGATATAGTGCTCGAAGCCGGCAAATGGCAGCGGCAGTACGACGTCGTGTTTTCGGAAGTGCTCGACAACTGGCGCCGCGGGACGGCCGCTGTTCACCATGACGAAATTCGTCTTGGAGTCGATCACTCGAACCATCCGCGCGTTTGCTTCGTTGAAGAACTCCTGCCGCGCGTCTTCATTGCGCGCCTTGCTGGTTCGAACGTGATCGGCGTCGTCCAGCGCAATCCGCGCCGCCATCGCCGATACGACACTCACACCATCCTCGAGCTCGTCGAGACGTAGGAGCCGCAGCGTCTCGGGGGCCGCGACGGCGTAACCGATGCGCAAGCCGGCCAGCCCATGAATCTTGGAGAAACTCCGGGTCACGATGACGCGTGGGTCGACCTCCGAACGGTCCAGCCACGACGAGTAGCCCGCAGACGGGCTGACGTAGTCATGGTAGGCCTCGTCGATCACGACACGCGTCGTCGCGGGCAGCGCGCGCACGAACGCTTCCAGGTGTTTGGGGTTGGTCAGTGTGCCGGTCGGATTGTTCGGATTGCAGACATACACCAGCGCGGGGCCAGGCCCGGTGCGTGCGAGCATCGCGTCGAGGTCATGCTCGTACTCTTTGGTAAGCGGGACGGTGACGATCTCAGTTCCTGATCGTGGGGGAAATTTCGTGAACCATTCGAAGGTTGGCGATGCCGCGACGAGCTTCCCGTCCGATTGCAGCTGCCCGTTCGCGGCGGCGCGAAGAATCTCGCTCGACCCGCAGCTAACCACGACGTGATCCACCGGGACCCGATGCCGCGCAGCGACCGCGGTGCGCAGCCGTTCCACTTCCTCGTTTGAGCCCCGGTGAGCTAGAAGCGCCGCAGCGCGCCCCATGGCCGCGATGACCTCGCGCGAAGGACCGTATGTGTTTTCATTGCGGTTCAGCCGAATCGGACGGTCCTCACCGTCGGTCTCCCCTGGCGACCACGCGCGCGCGACCGTGGGGACGACGGCGTTGACAATCGAAGGCGCCACGGAGGCGCCGATGATTCCGGTTCCGACTGTTCGAAGCAGTTGTCTTCGCGAAAGAGGAATATCCGTGCTCATAGGTGGCGACGTCAGCGATCCTCAGGGTTGAATGGGGGCGTTCATGTCGGCCTGGATCTCGGCAGCGGCGAGTGCCCGGTTGTAGAGCCGGATTTCGTCGATGCGCCCCGCGAAGAATTCGCCCCACACGCTGTTGCCGCCGAACCGAAGCACGCCCGTCGAAGTCAGCAGCGGGTTCGCGACGGCCCGGCTTCCGACCAGGCTGCCGTTGACGTACAGGCGCAGCGTGGTCCCATCGTAGGTCGCGGCGAGATGGGTCCACGCGTTGAGCGGGACAGCCGCACTTCCGCGCGCCTCGAGCGACTGGCTGGTCGCCGCCGGCACGGCATACGCCGTCGGCACGTTCGTGTCGGATGCGGCATACAGGCTGTACACGAGCTCCCCGGCCCGCTCCTTCATGACGACGGTGCGCCACGACGAGGACGCCGTGGGGAAAACCCAGGCCTCCATCGTCATGCCGGTCGTGAAATCCAGGTCGTTGGCGTCGTTGACCGTGACCCAGTCGTTCACGCCGTCAAAGGTCAGCGCGCTGCCAAACTTTCCTTGCGCGGTCCACACCGGTCCCGCAATGGTGCCGGTATGTCCTTTCCCGGTCTGATCGAGGAGCGACGTTCCTGTCCCCTCGTTGAAGCCGTAGGCCGCCACCAACCCCGTGTTCGTGTTGTTCACGGTGACGCTGACGGCCGTCGAGGTCACCTGATTGGTCGTGTCTCGCGCGCGAGCTGACAACAGGTACGGGCCGCCATTGGCGACGCTGGTGGAATTCCACGTGACGCTGTAGGGTGCCGTCGTGTCTTCGGCGCCGAGCGGCGTTCCGCCAAGCAGGAATTGCACCCCGACCACGCCGATGTTGTCCGAGGCGTTGGCGCTGACCGTGACGCTGCCGGAGACGGTGCCGTTGTTGGCCGGCGCTGTCATCGAGACCGTCGGCGGCGTCGTGTCCGGAGGTGGCGGGTTGGCGACCGAGAACGCGATTGTGAAATCGTCCGGGTTGGCGTTGGTGGCCGTGTCTCTACACCGGACGTAATACGTGTAGCTGCCGCCGTTGGCGAGGCCGGTTACGGCCGTCGTGTGAGTGGTGCCGCCCGTCGTCGTAAACGTGCTCGGCATCGACGCATAGGCGATCCCCGCGGTCGTGGCGTACTTGCACGTCGCGCTCTCGTTCGTGGTCAGGCCCAACGTGGTCTGGGTCGTGCCCGCAGGAAGTGCTCCGGTCGGTTGACCTTTCGAACGGACTGGAGGTGTCGTGTCCGTTCCGATCGGTGCGGCCATGTCGGCCTGGATCTCGGCAGCGGCGAGCGCCCGGTTGTAGAGACGGACCTCGTCGATGCGCCCGGCGAAGAATTCGCCCCATACGTTGTTGCCGCCGAACCGAAGCACGCCGGTCGAAGTCAGCAGCGGGTTCGCGACGGCCCGGCTTCCGACCAGGCTGCTGTTGGCGTAGAGGCGCAGCGTGGTCCCATCGTAGGTCGCGGCGAGATGGGTCCACGCGTTGAGCGGGACAGCCGCGCTTCCGCGCGCCTCGAGCGACTGGCTGGTCGCCGCAGGCGTGGCATACGCCGTCGGCACGTTCGTGTCGGAGGCCGCATACAGGCTGTACACGAGCTCCCCGGCCCGCTCCTTCATGACGACGGTGCGCCACGACGAGGACGCCGTCGGGAAAACCCAGGCTTCCATCGTCATGCCGGTCGTGAAATCCAGGTCATTGGCGTCGTTCACCGTGACCCAGTCGTTCACGCCGTCAAACGTCAACGCGCTGCCAAACTTTCCTTGCGCGGTCCACGCCGGTCCCGCAATGGTGCCGGTATGTCCTTTTCCGGTCTGATCGAGGAGCGTGGTCCCCGTCCCTTCGTCGAAGGCGTAGGCTGCGACCAGAGCCTGCCCCGGATTGCTGCTTACCGTAATTGCGCGCGTCGCAGGGCTCAAACTTTTGAGTCCTCCGTTGTCGGTCACCGTGAGCGAAGCCGTGTAGGTTCCGGGCGTCGAGTAGGTGACCGCTCCAGGAACCGCAACCGAGCTCGAAGCGGGAGTCCCGCCCGGAAAGGTCCAGGCATACGCGCTAATCGTTCCATCCGGATCGGTTCCGCTGCCGGAGAAGGAGACTGAGCCCCCCGCAGCGACCGTGACGTTGCTCGATGGGCTGTTGATGACCGCGGTGGGAGGCTGATTGGGAGGCGCCGGCGAGAGCCGCACGAAGCGGGCGACCGACGGCACTCCCGCTGTGTTGAGCACGAACAGCATGTAATAGCCGGGAGGTGCGATGTTCGCGTGCGGCGGCGCCGTGACGTTCAGCCGGCCATTGGTCACCGTGAAAGACATGCCGACCAGCCGCTGATCCATGTCGAACGAATGCGTCGGTGCGCCTGGCCGGACCAGCACGGCCGACGCGATGCTCGCGGCATCGGGTGTGTCGACTTGAAACACCTGGCCGTATCCAATCGCGCCCGCGGTAATGCCGCTGATCGTCGGCCTCGCGGCGGGCAAGCCGTTGGCGTTGAAGAGATACGCGGGAGAGTAGATCTCGATGTGCTGCTCGTAGGAGCCGCGGTTCGGATTTCCGCCTGCCAACATGACGGTCGCGTCCGGAAGAAGCAGCGCCCCGGAGTGATACAAGCGCGGATAGGCATTGGCACCCGCTGAGGCGAACGTATTCGTAGCCGGGTCGTAGAGGTCCGCGTTGAGGCTCGCGGTGGCGGCATTTTCGTCGGTCCCCGAACCGCCAACGGCCAGCACTTTGCCATTTGGCAGGATCGTGGCGTTCATCTCGATCCGGGCCTGGGACATCGGCGGTCCGAACTGCCATTGAGGCGTGGGCGCGGACAGATCGATGATCTCGGTCGTGTTCGTTGCCGGGTTGCTGCCGCCGAAGATCATGACCCGCGGTCGATACTGGTTCGCCGGCGTGAGCGGCAGCAGCACGGACGAGCCGTATGTGCGCGTGTTGGCGTAATTCATCGTGGCGACAACCGCCGTCCACGTCATCGTCGCTGGATTGAAGAACCGCGAGCCGCGACCCGGGCCTGAGTAAAAGACGCGCCCGTCCGTGTTCAGATGCATTCGCGGGTAGAGCGGCGGCGTCCAGCCCGCCGCGACTGGCGCGCTCCACCCTGCCCCTGGCGTGTAGATCTCGACCGTCGTGTTCGTGCCGCCCGTCGCCTTCGATCCCGAGAATGTCATGACGCGACCGTCGCCAAGCCCCGTCACGGTGGGGTACCAGCGGCCGTCGGCCATATCCGCCAGATCGCTGAACGTGCCCGTGGCCGGATCGTAAACGGAGCTGCGGGGCTCGCCGAAAAACGGATCGTACTGGAGGGTGCCGCCGTTGATGAACACGCGACCGTCAGGCAAGATCGACGCGCCGTTGCAGAACATGTCCCAGGTCAGCGCGTGCGTCACGAAGATGTTGTCTTCCGGATCCCAGACCGCCGCGCCGAAGTTGTGCACGCTCGGGTCGTTGCCAGAGCCCGCGACGATGAGCACTCGGCCGTCATTGGTGAGCGCCAGGTGAACCGGATTGACCGGCATCAGATTGGGGAGCGTGCGCCACTGCCCCTGCACAGCTGGCTGAGCAAGCAACGCCTGCGACTGCGCCAATGACAAGCGCCGCCGCGAGCGCTCCCGCGGCTACCCACGCCTTGACGGCGGATCCACTCCTGTCGAATGTGGACATGCTCGTTTGACTCCCTCGAAATGGCCGAATTGGGACGCACCTGTGCAAGGCCTGAGCCCACCGCGCTCTGCTAAATTCGCCGAGGTGAGGCCCACGCGAGCTTCAATGTCACTCGAAGGTCGGAACGAAGTCTTGCGGATGTGGAACAAATGTCGGGGCAAAGGAATGCACTGCGCGAAGGGCTGCGCCCTGTCAGTGTCAGACCCGCGAAGGCTGCTCCGCAGTAGCGTTGCGAGGGCGGACGTCACTATCGACCCGAGAGCAGTCCCAGGAACAGCTGCTGCCGTCCGGGGGCGTCGGCCGCGACCGGCAATCGACTACTCGACTGGGCGGCCCCGTTGCTCCCGCTGCTCCAGCGGCTTGCCCGCCCTCCCGCCGGGATGAGCGTGACAGGATCGAACAAGTGATGTCCCTGATCTCCAGTTCCGACCGTCAACCACTCGCGGCGCGCGGTCGCCGGTTGGAGTATTTCACTATCGCGTGGAACACCGCCGAGGGCCTCGTCGCAGTAGCCGCCGGCGCAGCGGCCGGTAGCATTTCGCTTCTTGGCTTCGGCGTAGACAGCTTCATCGAAGTCGCATCCGGATCGGCAGTCCTGTGGCGAATGTCCGTGGATGCCGACGCCTGCCAGAGGGCGCGTTCGGAGCGCATCTCACTTCGCATCGTCGGTTGGTGCTTCCTGGCGTTGGCAGCCTACGTCGCCTGCGAAGCTGTCCTGGATCTAGCATCTGAAGCGCCTGCAGCGCACAGCCTGGTCGGCATTCTGCTCGCCTGCGCGTCACTGGTCGTCATGCCGCTTCTGTCGCGTGCCAAGCGCGGTGTCGGCACCGGCCTTCAGAGCGCCGCGATGCATGCGGATGCGCGGCAGACCCAATTTTGCACCTACCTCTCCGCGATCCTGCTGGGCGGTCTTCTACTGAACACATTCTGGGGCTTGTGGTGGGCTGATCCAGTCGCGGCCATCGTCATGGTGCCAATCATCGCCAAAGAGGGCGTTGCAGGAGTTCGTGGTCGGGCATGTTGCGCCGAGTGACCTGGCCGTGACCTTTTGCTAATGCTGCGTCCGCAGGTCAACCCCGAACACTGAGCCCTCCGTCCTGATTGCGCCCGCTCAACGTAACTGCCGTTGCTCGACCCAAAAAAACACCTGGTCAGTGACGGTCGATCAGCCGAGCTGCCCATGTGTTGCCCGCCGGGTTTTCAACGCTCGATGCGATAGTGACTCGTCGGGGATGTCCTTGGGGGAGAGGGCTTATGTGGAGCCGACGACCCGGCTTGAACGGGTGACCTGCTGATTACGAATCAGCTGCTCTACCAACTGAGCTACGTCGGCACGGAGGGACCGGAGCGGACCGCGAGAACACAATATTCTAACACGACCACGCCGGCGCGACGGCACGTGCGCGGCCGGCCGATGCGCCGGATAATAAGCAGGGTGTGCGCACGCGAGGTGATGGACGAGCCACCGCTGCTGACCGTCGGCGTCGACTGTTATGCCGGGCATCGTGGGGAGGAGACACCGCGTGCTCTCCGGCTCGGCGACCGCCGCGTGGACGTGACCGAGGTGCTCGATCAGTGGCTCGGCCCCGACCACCGCTATTTCAAGCTCCGCGGGAACGATGGCGACATCTACCTGGTGCGCCACGACGTCACGTCGGGCCGGTGGGAGCTCACCCTCTTTCAACGCGGCACTGGTCCCGGTGCGTGAGCCGGGAGCTACAATGACAGTTCAACTTCCTGCAGCAATTCATCATGGCTACACCAACAGTTCCCGCTCCTGCCGCTAAGCCTTCCGGGTCTGCGGAGACCCAGTATCCCGATCTCACGACGACGGCCGCGTTCGCCGGCGTCCGGCGGGTGCCGCCGCCGGTGAACGATCCAAACCGGAGCTACGCGCCCGGTTCTCCCGAACGCGCCGCCCTCAAGGCGCGGCTCAAGGAGATGGCGGGCGAGAAGCTCGACATCCCGATCGTCATCGGCGGCCGCGAAATCCGCACCGGTAAGACGGCGCAGGCAGTGATGCCGCACGATCACCGGCACGTCCTCGCCGACTACCACCTGGCGGCGCCCGAGCACGTGCAGCAGGCGATCGCTGCGGCGGCCGCGGCACGGCGCGAATGGGGCAGCTGGCCCTGGGAAGAACGCGCAGCGGTGCTGCTGCGGGCGGCGGAGCTGCTCGCGACATCATGGCGCCCGACCTTGAATGCGGCGACGATGCTCGGCCAGTCGAAGACCGCGTTCCAGGCCGAGATCGACGCCGCGTCGGAGATGATCGATTTCTGGCGCTTCAACACTGCCTTTGCGCAGGAGCTCTATTCCGAACAGCCGATCAGCGCCGCCGGCGTCTGGAACCAGATGGAGTATCGCCCGCTCGAGGGCTTCGTGTACGCCGTGTCGCCGTTCAACTTCACGGCGATTGGCGGCAACCTGACGACCGCGCCGGCGCTGATGGGCAACACGGTGATCTGGAAACCGGCGTCGTCGGCGATGTTGAGCGGCTATTACACGCTCAAGCTGCTCGAAGCCGCCGGGCTGCCGCCCGGGCGTCATCAACTTCCTGCCCGGCGACCCGCGCGAGATCAGCAACGCGCTCCTCGATTCGCCTGACCTTGCCGGCGTGCACTTCACCGGCAGCACGGAAGTGTTCAACGGCATGTGGCGCAAGGTCGGCGAGAACATGGGCCGCTATCGCACCTACCCGCGCCTCGTCGGCGAAACCGGCGGCAAGGATTTCATCCTCGTGCACGCGTCCGCCGATCCGACCGAAGTAGCGGTGGCGATCGCCCGCGGCTCGTTCGAATATCAGGGCCAGAAGTGTTCGGCCGCGAGCCGCATCTACGTGCCGCGCTCACTGTGGCAAGAGGTGAGCGAACGCACGGTGGCGATGATGAAGGACATGAAGGTCGGCGACGTCGCCGACTTCCGCAACTTCATGGGCGCGGTGATCGACGAGAAGGCGTTCAAGAAGATCAGCGGCTACATCGACGGCGCGAAGAAGGACGCGCGGGTGCTGTCCGGCGGAACCGCGAAGGGAACCGACGGCTACTTCATCGAACCGACGCTGATCGAAACCGAGGACGCGGGCAATCGCTGCCTGTGCGAAGAAATCTTCGGCCCGGTCGTCACCGCGTATGTCTACCCGGACGACGAGTGGGAAAAGACACTGTCACTGGTCGATCGGACATCGCCGTATGCGCTGACCGGGGCGGTGTTCGGCCGTGACCGCGCGGCCATTCGTCAGGCGATGAGCGCTCTCCGCAACGCCGCCGGAAATTTTTACATCAACGACAAGCCGACCGGCGCCGTCGTCGGACAGCAGCCGTTCGGCGGCGCTCGCGGCTCGGGCACGAACGACAAGGCCGGCTCCAAGTTGAATCTCGTGCGGTGGGTGAGTGCGAGGACGATCAAGGAGACGTTCGCTCCGGCGCGGGAGTTTACGTATCCGTTCATGGGAGAGGAATAAGGGTTCTACAGGGTTCTACGGGTTCTACGGGTTCTACGGGTTCTACGGGTTCTACGGGTTCTACGGGGTTCTACTTGGTTCTGCGTTGAAACCGAACGGTGCCGACGAGCGGGTAGTGATCGGACCGGAAGCGCTGTTCGCCTCGACGGAACGTTGCACTCCAGTCCTGGTTCGAGCCTGAAGAACAGGTGGTCGAGCCTCAGCACACCTCGAAACGTCGCCCGGCGATCGGTCGCGGGGACGGCGGGGAATTGGCGCGCAAGGGTCAGGTAGGCCTGATCCGAGAATCCTGACCAGGTATTGAAGTCGCCGCCGAGGATGAGCGGTTCCCCGGTGTCGAGTGTGGCGACGAGTGCGCGCGCCTGGCGCGTCCGGCCGTACTCCGACGCGAGCCAGAGGCGCCGCGGGCTGAAGGTGTTGTCGAGATGCGCGTTGACGATGCGCAGGCGCCAGGGCGTTCCAGTCGGTGGTGGTTCCTGCGATCGTGGCCGCCAGTGCGACGCGCCGCTGCCGCTCGAACGGCAGTTCGTAGGCGGCGAGATCGGTCAACGGCAGATTCGACAGGATCGCATTTCCGCGGTCTTCCCTCGAGTTCGCACCCCCATTTCGCATCGACGGCACGTAGAAGAGCGACAGGCCGAGCGCGGTTGCGATCGGTTCGATCTGTTCGTAGCGGCTGTCGCCCGGCTCTGCCGCCAAGCCGGCGCGCGTAGACGGCACCCGGCGGCAGGGCGCCCGGCACGTCGTCCCCACCTCGGTAGACCTCCTGCAGCAGCAGCACCATCGGCGCTGATTGCGGCAGCCCGGCGACGAACTGGCGGAGGTCGCCGGCGCCGACGGCGGTGTTCCAGGTGACAACGGTCAATTCGTCCGCGGGTGTATGCGAATCGATTTCTGCCTTCCTGGATCAACGGGGGACCAACGCCGGACCGCCAGCGCGCAAGCGGCGCTTCGTCCTTCGCATCCGTGGGACTGAACCACTGCACAGGTGGGTCGGCGGTGATCGTCCGCTGGCGCGGTACGAGCTGGTGGTCGTGCGCGCAGCCGCCTGTGACGGTGAACGGGAATAAAGAGAAGAAAAGGACCAACTGCCGGGTCAGGCGGCGTCCGGAGACCGAGGAGGACATTCAAAAGCTCAGCGTCAGTGCCGATCATATTACGGTCCTGGCTGGCGACTTTCCTGCATTGCACCTCATCGTGAGTCGGCTCTGCAAAGCTCTGCTGTATGCGACGGGAATTGTCGTCGCTGGTGTCCTCGTGGTCGTGTGGACACTCGGCAACCACGACTGTGACCAGCCCAAGCGGAACGCGGTGTGATGCATCAGTGACCGGGACGCCTGCATCGTTCGGACCCGGCGGCGGTTCCGGCACGCTGTCGGTCGGTGTCGCGCGCGAATGCAGCTGGAGTGCGGTCTCGCAGTCGCCGTGGATTGCCTTCACCTCCGCGGCGCAAGGCCAGGGTGAGGGGACTGTCAGCTATCACGTCGCGGCGAACGCGGATCCAGTCGCGCGCCAGGGGACGATCGTCGTCGGCGAGCAGCATGTCGCGGTGGCCGAGGAGCCGGCGCCGTGCCGCTTCGACGTGTCGGGCGCTCCCGACACCGTGGCCGCGGCCGGTGGTCAGATGTCGATCGAGGTGCGCACGCACGCGTTGTGCAGCTGGACGGCGGGCAGCGAGGTGCCCTGGGTCGGCGTCACGCCGGGTGCCGGCCGCGGCAATGGCACCGTGAGCATCGCCGTTTCTCCGAATACCGGCGGGACCTCGCACTGTCGAAGTGGTCGTTGCCGGTGCACACGTGACCACGTCGCAACCGTCGCCCTCAAGCACCCACTCCCGCGCCTTCGCCAGCGCCTGCGCCCCGCTCCGACGCCCACACCGGCGCCCACGCCGACTCCCACTCCTGCGCCCACGCCGGCTCCGACGCCCACGCCGGCCCCGACTCCGGCGCCGGCCCCGACTCCGGCGCCCACGCCGACGCCCGCGCCAACACCCTCGCCTGCCCCGGCCCCCGCACCGGATCCAACTCCCACGCCGGGGAAGTCGATCGATTTTGGCGGGACCGTGAGCTCTCTCATCGGCATCTGCCCGGTGATCGGATTCACGGTCGACGGGCGAGAGGTGTATGCGCTGCCGGGCACCGACTTCGAGAAGGGAGACCTGCGGCGACGTTCGCAACGGAACCGACGTCGACATCAGGGGCGTCCTCATGTCCGACGGCCGCGTGCGAGCGGAGAAGGTTACGCTCAAGAAGGATGGCGGAGGCGGCAAGCGGATCGAATGATGATGCTCAAATATCGCGGTGCTGTTCTCGTTGCGGCGTTGATGCTGGCGCCGGCGTTTTCTCGGCCGGCGTCGGCGCAGACGACAGTCAGCGACGTCGTCGGATTTCTCGTCACGAACCAGGCGGTCCCGACCGACGACATCGCCGGCGATCGTGCGGCCGCAGAGGCGGCGCGGGACACGATTTCGCGCGCCCTGCTGGTGAATCTCACGTCTGCACCGCTCGCGACCTCATCGAGCGGGTTCCTCTATCGGCTCAATCCGCAGCTTGGGACGGTCGAGCGGGCGACCGAGAGCTTCGGACCATTTTTCGTCGAACGCGCGCTGACGGCGGGCCGCGGGCGCGCCTCGTTCGGCATGTCGGCCACGAGCGCAGGCTTCGACGAGCTGGACGGACAGAATCTTCGTGACGGCACGCTGGTGACCGTGGCGAGGCAGTTCCGCGACGAATCCGCAGCATTCGACACCGAATCGCTGACGCTTCAGATTCGCAGCAGCACGATGACGCTGTTCGGAAGTGTCGGCGTGACGAATCGTCTCGAAATCGGCGCCGCCGTGCCGTTTGCGCGCGTGTCGGTCGAAGGGCAGCGCATCAACGTCTATCGCGGGAGCACCTTTCTCCAGGCATCGGCGACAGGGACCGCGAGCGGGATCGCGGACGTCGCCGTCCGCGCGAAGTACACGCTGCTCGCGCGCCAGAACGGCGGCGTCGCCGCAGCAACGGAAGTGCGGCTGCCAACCGGCGATGCGGACAACCTGCTCGGGACCGGCACGACCTCCTATCGGTTCATCGGCATCGGCTCGTTCGAGCAGGGGACGTTCGCGCTGCACGGCAACGGGTCATTCTTGCGCGGGGGCATCTCGCCGGAATGGTCCGCTGCCGGTGCGGCGTCGCTGGCGGTCAGCCCGCGCGTGACGTTGTCGGCGGAGGTTCTGCGCCGCCACGTGTCCGAGCTCCACGATGTGACGCTGCGTCGCGGCGCCGCACCCGACCATCGATCGTCTCGACATCCTGCGCCTTACCGCCGGCACCGAGGCGGTCTCGCTCTCATCCGCCGTCGCCGGGTTCAAGTGGAACCTGACCGGCACGTTCGTCCTCGGCGGGCACGTGTCGTTCGCCCTCGCCAAGCGCGGCCTCACCGCACCGGTGACGCCGACGCTGGGGCTGGAGTATGCGTTCTAGGCGCTGCGCTGAGGGACTTACTTGGGATTAGGGATTCGGGATTGGGGACGGGACTGACCGGAGCTGAGGTCTGAGAGCTGATTCTGAGCTGAGCGAGTCTGATCACCTCGCCTCAGCCCGCACGATCTGCCACGTGCCGCCGGAATTCGCCAGATCGAACGCCCAATGCCGACTCTGGCGCTTCGTGCCGCCGCCCACCTTGGGGGTCCATTCTGCACTACCGGAACATGTCGCGCGCGCGCTGGCGCCGGTGACGACCACGTCGCATTTGCCGAGCGCGACGCGCTGTGATGCGAGGCCGTCGAAGGCGCGGGCCAGCGCGCGTTGATCGACCGACGGCCATACCGCACGAGCCGCCGGTACGCTCAGACCGCTGTATGCCGCTTCGTAGCGTCCAAGCGTCGCGCGAATCGCCGCCTGGGCGTCCACCGTTGCCGCTGCCGCCTCAGGTGCTCGCGGGCGGATCGGTGCGGCGGGCTCCGGCACGGCCACGGCGATCGATCCGGGTGACGGCAACGCCGACGCGGAGAGCGGGACCGCTTCGACGGTCGGCGCCTTGACCGTCGGCAACGACTCGTCGCGTGCGGGTCGCGCTCCAGAATCGGGTCGTGTTCCGGCATCCGATGCCGGTGCCGATGTTGTCGTGGTCGGGGCAGGGCGCGCCGACAGCGGAGCGTTCGCGATCTCGCTGCCGCTGACCCGGTCCGGTCGACTTGCCGCACTCGCGGGCGGCGCAGGCGTGCGCTGCGCGCGCCGGGCGTCGATCGGCGGAGCGGCTGTCGCAGTTGGCGCCGCTGTCGGAGCATCAGCCCGTCTCGTCTGGCTCGGAGCAGGGGTTGCGTTCTGAACCCGGCTCGTGGCCGGCGGGCCCGCCAGCACGATCTCGGTCCTGTGCAGCGGCGCTGACGGAGTGGCGACCGCCAAGCCCGATGTCGATGTCGGCGACGGTTCGGCTGGCGCCACTCCGGCGGGGGTCGCCTCTGTGGCTGCAGATGGGATATCTGCTCCTGCAGGCGCCTCTGCGCCCGAGTTGGACTTGTCGAGCTCAGGATCGATGACTGGATCCGCCGGAAGCGTGACGTCCCCGCGCAGCGACGCCTTGAGCGGAGTGGGGGTCGCCGGCTGTAGAACCGCGTGCCAGCCCAGGGAAGCGGCCGCGATCATCGCCACTGATGCGAACGCCAGGGCGAAGGCGACGGGCAGATGGTGCCTCGTCCTTTCGGTCCGGTCCGCGTTCCCATATACCTGCTCAGTTGCCGCGCGTTCGACCGGCACATGCCGCCGACGGGTCTTTTCTGCACGGTCGGCGCCTACATGTGCAGTCCTGGTGTGCTCCACGTGCAGAGGCAGATCCAGTTCGGCCGCGGGACCAGCCAGCCGCAATTCCATCTCGCGCACTCCCGGAAAGTCCGCGGCCAAGGCCTTCGCCTCATCAATGGCGGCGCGAGCTTCGGCAAAATCTCCGGCCGAAAACGCAAGGTTGGCCCTGACCAGACAGCGCTCCGCCCGCCGGTGTCGCATGCGGACTTCGAAGCTCTGCCACTGGGGCGTGGATGTGTGCGAGCCCGTGACCGGCACGGGAACAGGCGCACCACTTTCCGGCATGCCCGGAGAGATGCAAAAGCTGTGCTTTGATGCGGTTGGCGGGACGAACGCTCGCCCTAAAGGTTCGTGGACGTCACGACCGGAGCACCGTCGAACAGCCGTTCCGTGTCGCTGCTGAGCAGTACCCAGAGCCCATACGCTCCGAGGATTGTCCCGAGCGGGATGTTGATGAGATTGAGCGCGGAGAGCACGATTCCAAGAATCCGCGCCCACGGTTTGAACTTGAGGAGCCCGTATCCGGCCGCGAGCCCGGGGAGCGCAAACGCACCCAGGAACATCGCCAGAGCGGTGCCGGCGATGCCGAGCACTGGAATCGCGATCGCGGCATCATCCGCATCAGCCGCCGCTCCGACGATCCCTGCGGTTCCACCCATGACGATCAGAAGGAAGAATGCCATGAGCAGAAAGGCGGCACTGACGGCGAGGTAGAGCGCCCCGAGCACCTTCACATGCGTCTGCATGATTGTCCTCCCGCGCCGATGCTACTCGTCGTCCTGATCGCCTTCCGGATCCACTTTCGCGCTCGTCGCGATGTCGTCGATGTCTTCGTCGGGCTTTTCGTTGCGCCAGTCCTCGTCGTTTTCGTAGAGGCGGCTGACGGGGCGCTCCTTGATCGGTCCCTTTGGACCGCGATCGCCGTCCTTACGCGGCGCCTTGCGCTTGTTCTTCGGCGGCGCGTCCGGCCCGAAGTTGCGGCTGCGTGGGCCCGACGGTGCGCTGCCGCCGCCGTCAGCCGGGCGAGGCGCCCAGCCGCTCGGTCGCGGCGCGAAGCCGCCGGAACTGCCCGCCCGGCCCGGAGGGACGAGGCGAACTGTAGCCGCCCGGGCGCGGTGCCCCTGCGGGCCGCTCCTCCCGAGGCCGCGCCTCGCTGACCGCGAGCGGGCGCCCTTTGAACGGTTGTTGATCGAACCGGCTGATCGCCGCTTCGGCGACCGCCCGATCCGCGTAATCCACGAACGCAAAACCACGCGGGCGGCCGGTTTCCCGGTCTACGGGGAGAACAATCTGGGTGGGTTCGCCGACGCTCGATAAATGCTCCCGTAATTCCGGTTCCGACGCGGCGTACGGCAGGTTGCCGATAAACAGACGGACTGACACAGCCCCCTCTTGGTTGAGTCGATGCGGAGCAAGCGGACTGTCCACTGTCCCCGTCGCCGACAAGCCCAAACAAAATAGCACAAATGATGCCGCCGAGGTTGATGCGCCTCGACCCGTGCGCTACGATGGACTGTTCGGGGTTTCCCCGAAACCCTTCACATAGATGCCGACTATTACTACGCAAACGCGGCGGGGCCAGATCAGCATTCGCGGTGCGCGGACGCACAACCTGAAAAACGTCGACCTGACGCTGCCGGCCCGGTCGCTCATCGTGATGACCGGGGTCAGCGGTTCCGGCAAGTCCTCGCTCGCTTTCGACACGATCTATGCCGAGGGGCAGCGCCGCTACGTCGAGTCCCTGTCGGCGTACGCCCGCCAGTTCCTCGAACGGATGGAGAAGCCCGACGTGGACTCGATCGAAGGGATCTGTCCCGCGATCGCCATCCGGCAGAAGAACAGCATCCGCAACCCGCGCTCGACGGTCGGTACCACGACCGAGATTCACGACTATCTGCGCCTGCTCTATGCCCGCGTCGGGCGGACGTACTGCCGGAATTGCGGCCGCGAAGTCATTCGCGAGACGGCCGAAGTCGTCGCCCGGCGGCTCGGCGAACTTCCCGAGGGCACGCGGCTGCTGCTCGGGTTCGATATGCCGGTCCTCACGGCTCCTCCGATGACGCGCGACCAGAGCGCGGACGATGAGGAGGCGACGGCGGCGGAGAATGCTGGCGGCGACGACGGGGCAGTCCCGCAGCCTGAGCTCCCGGACCTCGTCGATCCCGTCGCGGAGGCACTGGCGGCACTCCGTCGCAAGGGCTTCGGCCGGCTGTATGTGGACGGGCAGACCATTGCGCTCGAGGACGTCGACGCCGCACTGCTGAAGGACCGCGCCACGCTGCAGGTGATTGTCGATCGGGTCAAGGTTGAAGGCGACCTTCGCGGCAGGCTGACGGATTCAATCGAGACGGCGTACTCAGAGGGCGGCGGCGCGGCCTTCGCGATCGAGGTTGGACGCGACGGCTCGGAGCGCCGGGGTTCGGGCCCGGTCGTGCATCGGTTCAGTGAACGCTTCGAATGCAGGGCGTGCGGTATTCCGTACGAGCTGCCGCAGCCGCGGCTGTTCTCGTTCAACAACCCGTTCGGCGCCTGCCCGATCTGCCACGGGTTCGGGAACATCATCGAGCTCGACATGAACCTGGTCGTGCCCGACCCGACCAAATCAATTGCGCAGAACGCGATCGAGCCGTGGAGTAAGCCGCACTACCGGTCTCACCTTGCCGACCTGAAGCGCGCCGCCAAGCCGCGCGGGATCAGGCTGGATACGCCGTGGGTGGAGCTGACAGAGAACGAGAAGCGTTTCGTCACCGAAGGGGACGGCGCCTCCTTCGAAGGGGTCAAGGGCTTCTTCCGGTACCTCGAACGTAAGAAATACAAGGTCCACGTCCGCGTCTTTCTCAGCCGTTACCGTGGATATCTGACCTGCCCGGAGTGCAGCGGCGCCCGGCTCCGGCGCGAGGCGCGTGACGTCCAGGTCGGTGGCCGGACGATTGATGCCGTGTGCGGCCTCACGGTTCGCGATGTCGACCAGTTCTTCGCCGAACTGACGCTGTCGGAAAAAGAAACGGCGATCGCCGACAAGGTTCTGCGCGAGATCCGCAAGCGGCTTGGCTTCCTCCGCGACGTCGGGCTCGACTACCTGACGCTCGATCGGCTGTCGTCGACGCTGTCGGGCGGCGAGTCGCAGCGCATCAACCTGGCGACGTCACTGGGCTCGGCACTGGTCGACACGTTGTATGTCCTCGACGAGCCGTCGATCGGCCTGCATTCGCGCGACAACGAGCGGCTGATCAAGATCCTGCGCCAGTTGCGCGACCAGGGCAACACGGTCCTGGTCGTGGAGCACGACGCTGACATGATCAAGGTGGCCGACACCGTGGTCGACATGGGGCTCGGGGCGGGCGAACAGGGCGGGCGCGTCATTTTCAGCGGCACGCTCCAGCAACTGCTGCACGAACCGCGATCGCTGACGGCGAAGTACCTGCGCGACGAGCTGGCGATCCCGGTACCCGCGATACGGCGAAAGCCGACGAACCAGAAGCTGCGCGTGCTCGGCGCTTCGGAGCACAACCTGAAGAACGTCGACGTCGAGATTCCGCTCGGGCTCCTCACCGCCGTCACCGGTGTCAGTGGTTCGGGAAAGAGCACGCTCGTCCACGACGTCATCTATGCGGCGCTGAAGAAGACGAAGGGCGACTGGGATCGGCCGGTGGGCGCTCATCGCCGGATCGAAGGGGCTGAGTTCGTCACCGATGTCGTCCTCGTCGATCAGAATCCGATCGGCCGCACGCCGCGTTCCAATCCCGTCACCTACCTGAAGGCGTTCGATCCGATCCGCGAACTGTTCGCGCAGACGAAGGATGCGCGGTCGCGCGGCCTCACCGCCAGTCACTTCTCCTTCAATGTCCCCGGCGGCCGCTGTGAGGCATGCGAGGGTGAGGGAGTCGTCAAGGTCGAGATGCAGTTTCTCGCCGACGTCTTCGTGCCCTGCGAGCACTGCGAAGGCAAGCGGTTCAAGTCGCAGGTGCTCGAGGTCAAGTACCGCGGCCGCGACATCGACCAGGTGCTCGACATGACGGTGCGGGAGGCGCTGACCTTCTTCAGCAGTTCTCCGAAGGTGCTGCGTCGCCTGCAGGTCCTCGACGAGATCGGCCTGGGTTACCTTCGGCTGGGGCAGCCGGCGACGACGCTGTCGGGGGGCGAGGCGCAGCGGATCAAAATTGCCGCTCACCTGTCGTCGCATACTGGCGATCGCATCCTCTATATCCTCGACGAGCCCACGACCGGGTTGCACTTCGACGACATTGCCAAGCTGCTCGCGGCGTTTCGAAAGCTGCTGCAGGCCGGTCACAGCCTGCTCGTCATCGAACACAACCTCGACGTGATCAAGACCGCCGACTGGATCGTGGATCTCGGTCCCGAGGGGGGCGAGGAAGGCGGATGCCTGATCGCGGCCGGCACGCCCGAGCAGATCGTCAAGGTGGAGGAGTCGCACACCGGGCGTTACCTCCGGGACGTCCTCGCCGTGGGCCGCGCGAACGCCTACGGCATCGAGCGCGTGTAGCACGTCCGCGGCAAGTCCGGAGTGCCCTGCCGACGTGTCAATCCGTGAAGTTCTGCCCGCCTTTGCCCCGTTTTTGCCAAAGATCCGCGACTGTTCTTGACTGTGCCGGCAGGAGGCCTACAATGGACAGCACTCCCCCCGGATTTCCCATGACCCGAACGATCAGCGTGTCGCTGTGTGCCTTTGCCGTGCTCTGTGGAACTGCGTCAGCGCAGCAGGCCCGGTACGACGATGTAATCCGCAACTTGCGGAACCCGGACCCGAAGGTGCGGTCCAGCGCCGTGCGGCTTCTCCGCGAATCGAAATATCCGGAAGCCGCGCAGCCAATCGCGGCACTGGTGACCGACCCGGTCGATCAGATCCAGCTCGAAGCCATCGCCACGGAGCTGTCGTTCTTCATGGTGGAGGACGTGCCGGCGAGGAAGCGGGTCGGGTTGCTGGTGGAGGTTCGGACGCCGGCGCAGGCCGAGGCGGCGTTCGAACTGGGTCCGCTGGCGGTGTGGCCGCGACCGGTGCCGCCTGAACTCGTGCGTGCGCTGATCGAGGCGATCGACGATCACACGCAGAAGGTCCGCGTCGAAGCGATCTACACGCTCGGCACAATCGTGCGACCGCCGCTCGCGGCCGACGCCGCTTCGCAGTTGATCAATGCGCTCGACCACTACGATCCCGTCATCCGCAGTGCGGCTGCCCGTGTAATCGGCCGTCTCCAGGTGAAGACCGCCGGCGACGCGCTGATCAAGGCGATGAACGATTCCAACAGCGCCGTGCGTTATGCGGCGATGCGTGCTCTCGGTGACCTGCACGACGTCCGGGCGGTCAAGGCCCTCGCCGACCAGCTCGCCTACTACGGCAAGGGCGAGGGCGCCGAGGCGGCACTCGAGGCGCTGGCGAAAATCGCCGACCCTTCGAGCGTGCCAGTCTTCAAGGCGCACCTCGCCGACAAGGACCCCTTCCTTCGCCGCGCCTCCGCGGACGGCCTGGCCCGGGTCGGCGACAACAGCGAAGTGTCCGCCCTTCAGGTCGGAGCGGGCAACGATCCGTCGGCGATGGTACGTGCCGCGATGGCCTTTGCGCTGCAGAAGCTTGGCTACAACTACCTGTCCAGGCTCGTCGACTTCATGACATCCGAGAAAGTTGCGCCCCAGATCACCGCCTATCTGCTGGAGCTCGGTCCCTCGATCGTCCCGACCCTGCTGTCGCATCTGCAGGATCCGAGCCCCGCCATCCGCGCCAACGTGGCCGAGGTCCTCGGGACGCTTGGCAGCCCGGCAGCGGAATCCGCCCTGCAGCCCGTCACCCAGGACAAGGATCACCAGGTCGCGGAGGCCGCGACCCGCTCACTGCAGCAACTGAAGATGTCGCGCCCCTGATCGACCGATGGCTGTTCTGCCGCGCGATTTCTACGCGCGACCGACCCTCGACGTCGCCCGGGATCTCATCGGCGCGGTGTTCGTTCACGAGTCGGCCGCCGGCCTCGCATCCGGCGTCATCGTCGAAACCGAGGCGTACATCGGCGAGTCCGACCCCGCCTGCCACGCCGCTCCTGGCCCGACCACCCGCAACGCGCCGCTCTACGGGCCGCCCGGGTTTGCTTACGTCTACCTCAATTACGGGATCCACTACCTCGTGAATGCCGTAACCGAACCGGACGGCTGGCCGGCTGCGGTACTCATTCGTGCGCTCGAACCGTTCGAAGGGGAACCGTTGATGCGACGGCGGCGGGCGCGTGGGACCGGCCGTCCGGCCCGGGCGTTTGCATCAACGGAACTGTGCCGCGGCCCGGGGAACCTGACGCGCGCGCTCGGCATCTCGCTCGGGCAGAATCGATTGGACCTCACCGATGGACCGCTGCGGGTCGAGGACCGCGGGCTGCCGCGCCGGGAGGTCGCCTGGACGCGACGCATCGGGATCAGGGTCGGGATGGACGCGCCGTGGCGGTGTATTGCGACCGACAGCGATGCCGTGTCCGGCCCGAGGCCAAAGATTGCCCGGCGCCGCGGGAGCATCACCCGCGGCGGCGGGGGGGCGTTGCCTTGACGATCGGGACCTTGACGGTGAGTTGTTTTCGCTCGCGATAGACACCGAGGGTGACGGTGGATCCGATCTTCGCGTCTGACAGCAGCCGTTCGAAATGCGACGCATCGTCTATCGGTGTCCCGTCGAAGCTGCTGATGATATCGCCGGGTCTGATGCCCGCCCCGTAGGCATCCGATCGCTGCTGCACACCGACGACGACCGCGCCGTGCGTGTTCGGCGCCCCCAGCTGGTCGGCAATCATGGTCGTCAACGACTGCACCGTGATGCCGGGAATGGTGCCACGCTGGACCATGCCGAACTTGATCAGATCCTGCATCACGTGTCGTGCGAGGTTGCTCGGGACGGCAAAGCCGATGCCCTGGTAGCCGCCGGTTTCGCTGAAGATCGCGGTATTGATGCCGATGAGCTCGCCGCGCGCGTTGATGAGTGCGCCGCCGGAGTTCCCCGGGTTGATTGCGGCGTCGGTCTGGATGAAGTCCTCGTAGGTGGCGAGCCGGCCTTCGAGACTGCGGCCGGTGGCGCTCACGATGCCGAGCGTCACGGTCTGGTTCAACTGAAACGGATTGCCGATCGCCAGCACCCACTCGGCAATCTTCAACTTCGACGAATCGCCCCACGGCATGACCGGCAGGTTGGTCGCGTCCACCTTGAGGACCGCGATGTCCGTTGCCTCGTCGACGCCGACGACCCTGGCCCGGAGTTCGCGCTTGTCGGGCATCGTCACCGAGACCTCGACGCCCTGCGCGACGACATGATTGTTCGTGAGCACGTAACCATCGGGTGAGACGACAACGCCCGAGCCCAGGCTTTGCGCACGACTTTCCCGGTACCCGAACGCATCGCTGCGGTCGTCGTCGAAGAAGAATCGGAAGAACGGGTCGTTCGCGAACGGCGAGTTCGGCGTCCGCACGACCTGCGTCGACGAGATGTTCGTCACGCTGGTGATGGCACGCTGCGCGACCGCGGTGAGGTCCGGCATGCCTCCGGTGATGGCAGGAGCGGGCGCCTGGGTCCGCGCCGCAGGGGCCGGGCTTTGCATCGCCGACGCCGCTGCACTTTCCTCAGCGGTCCGCATGCGGCCGGTCAGCACCAGGCCGGCGGCCAGACCCAGTGACACACACGACATCACGACGGCGGTGCGTCGGAACATCTACTGGACCTCGATTTTCCGAAGCGGTGCCGCGGGCACCTTCGGGAGCGTGACCGTGAGGACGCCGTCGGTCAGGTCGGCCGAAACCGCCTCGATGTCGATCTTGGCCGAGAACTCGAACGTGCGCGCGAACGCGCCGTGCCCGCGTTCGACCTGGTGGAAGTGGAGCACTTCGGCAGCCTGCGGCGGACGGCCGCTGCGGCGGCCACGGATCGTCAGCCTCGCATCTTCGACCGCGAGATCGATCTGCTCGCGCGGCAGTCCGGGCAGTTCGGCGGAGACGACGTAGTGGTCGTCTGTTTCGTAGACGTCGATTGGCGGCGTCCAGGCGTCGGCGTTGTGGGCGGAGAGGCGTTCGAGCCGTTCCTGCCACGCGCGCAGTTCGCGCAACGGTTCCCACGGCATCCCGCGATCGTAGCACCGCTCCGGGTGCCTGTGCTACGATCCGTGGGTTTCGGTCGGAGATTCATGGCTTCCATCAACGCGACACGGCTCAAAAAGGGGATGCTCGTCAAGATTGGCGCGGATCTGTTCCGCGTCCTCGAGCTCCAGCACGTCACCCCGGGGAACCTGCGCGGTTTCGTCCGCATCAAGTTCCGCAACATCCGGAACGGATCGCTCTCGGATCAGAAGCTGCGGTCGGAGGATACGCTCGACCGCGCCGTCCTCGACGAACGCGAGATGCAGTATCTGTACAAGGACGGCGAGTCGTTCCACTTCATGGACACGGCCTCGTTCGAGCAGCTGCACATCGACGCCGAAGCGCTCGGCGAGTCGGTCGACTACCTGATTCCCGATGCGCTGATCAAGGTCGAGTTCTATGGCGAGGAGCCGGTCGGCATCGAGCTGCCGCCGACGGTCGACCTGGTCGTGGAAGACACCGCGCCGGGGATCAAGGGCGCGACCGCGAGCAACCAGATCAAGCCTGCCCGTCTCGAGACCGGGCTGGTCGTGAACGTGCCGCCGTTCGTGAACACCGGGGACAAGGTCCGCGTGAGTACCGAAACCGGGGAGTATCTCTCCCGGGCCTAGCACGTAGGATGGGGCACGTAGGAGGTCGCGCGTGGCACGTCGCACGTAGCACGTGAAGGTTGATGGACGAATCCCTTCCCCGTCAGAACTCCGGCTGGATCGAAGTCATTACCGGGAGCATGTTCAGCGGCAAGAGCGAAGAGCTGATCCGGCGGCTCCGGCGCGCCCAGATCGCCAGGCGCAAGGTCCAGATTTTCAAGCCGAAGATCGACAACCGCTACGCTGACGACCACATCATCTCGCACAGCGAGATGCGCATCCCCTCGGTCAACCTGTCATCCTCGCGTGAACTGCTCGCGCAGGTGCTTCCGGACACGGAAGTCGTCGGCATCGACGAGGGGCAGTTCTTCGACGCGGAACTGCCCGCCGTCTGCAGCACGCTGGCCGACCAGGGCAAACGCGTCATCGTCGCCGGCCTCGACCAGGATTATCTGGGCAAGCCGTTCGAACCAATGCCGCAGCTGCTCGCGATTGCGGAATACATCACCAAGACGCTGGCCATCTGCATGGTCTGCGGCTCTCCCGCGAACCACACGCAGCGGCTCGTCGCCAGCAGCGAGCGCGTGCTCGTCGGCGCGGGGGGGACGTACGAAGCGCGCTGCCGGCATTGTTTCGACCCGACGGCTCGGGCAATAGCGAGCAGTGGCGCTGACTTCCGCCTAAAGGCGGAAGCTACAGCGAAACAAAGCGGGATCAGGATCAGGATCAGGATCAGGATCAGGATCAGGATCGGGATCGGGATCAGGGATCAGGGATCAGGGATCAGGGATCAGGGATCGGCGATTCGGGAGGGGCACGCTTCGCCGGACGGGGAATTGGGGATCACGAACTGGAAACTGGAACTGGGAACTCGGAACTGGGAACTCGGAACTGGGAACTCGGAACTGGGAACTCGGAACTGGGAACTCGGAACTGGGAACTCGGAACTGGGAACTCGGAAACTGGGAACTGGGAACTGGGAACTGGGAACTGGGAACTGGGAACTCGGAACTGGGAACTCGGAACTCGGAACTGGGAACTGGGAACTGGGAACTGGGAACTGGGAACTGGGAACTGGGAACTGGGAACTGGGAACTGGGAACTGGGAACTGGGAACTGGGAACTGGGAACTGGGGACTGGGGACTGGGAACTGGGGACTCGTCCTTCTTTGTAGCTTCCGCCTTCAGGCGGAAGGAACCGAACTGACAGCTGATAACTGATTGCTGATAACTCAACTGATAGCTGACTGCTGATTTGCTGTCAGCTACACATCGTCCCGCTCGTCGTGCATCCCCAGATCGAGCGGCTTCCCGGTGAAATGGATCGCGTGGGCGGCAATTTTGTCGCGAAGCAGCCTGCGCGCAGCTCCGTAATGCACGTGCGGTACGGCCAGTTGCCGCGCAAATGCGCGCATGCGGTAGATGAGAACGAGGGTCACCGACTCGTCCTGTCCTTCGCGCCACGACAGCCCGCCGATTCGTGAGTAGGGAATGTACCCGGCGTCTGCCCAGATCCCGTCCTCGTAGAACCCGCGGCCGATCTTGAGACTGAGCGGCACGGCGTAGCCGTAGTAGACGAGCATCATCGTTTCTCCGAACACGTCGACGGGACGCATCCGGAGTACCACGAGCTTGTAGACGATGAGGACACTCAGCGTCGCGCCGAGCACCAGGAGGAGACCGTAGAACGGTGGCCTGCGGCCCGGCCAGGTGAGCAGCGCCGACGGACGCAGCCGGCGAAAGTGCAGGTACTGCAGGAAGAGTCGGACATCAGCGACAAGGAACCCGACGCCAAGGACGAACAGCAGCTGCGGCAGCGCGTTCACGAATCCCTAATCCCTAATCCCGAGTCTCCGAATCCCGAGCGCCCTATCGCGCGAGCACCGACTTGAGCCAGCCGATCGGGCCGTCGCCGGAGGCGGTGGGGTCATGCAACCAGTCCGGAGGGGTGAGCCAGACGAAGGCGAGGATCGCGATGACCATCAGATCGTACTGCCAGGTGGCGCGTTCGTAGGTCCAGAAGAACGCGTTCCACAGCACGCGCGCCGGCAGCGTGGCGGGGTTCTTCATGCGACCACCTTCTGCGGGTGGGTCTGCAATTCGCGATACGTGTAGATGATACGGTCCGCGACGGTGAAGATCGACAGTACGCCGATGACCCACATCACTGCGGCCATGCGGTTGGTGAACGCGCCGATCAGGAACAGCACGATGCGCTCGGGACGCTCCATGAACCCGACCTTGCACTTGGTGATCAGCGATTCTGCCCGCGCCCGCGTGTAGCTGGTCATGATCGCGAACATCATCGCCAGCGCCGTGATCATCACGTAGTCGGTGCGGCCGAGGTGTGAGTACAGGTAAATCAGCCCGACGAACAGTGCGATGTCGGAGAACCTGTCGATCACCGAGTCCCAGAACCCGCCGAAGACGCTCACCGCGTTCAGCTGATGCGCGACCTTGCCGTCGATGAAGTCGAAGATGTTCGCCACGCCCATGATGAACCCGGCGAGGATGAAGCGCCCCCGTCCCAGCGCCACCGCGGCAGCAACGTTGATGAGCAACCCCACGAACGTCAGGATGTTCGGATGGATCCGCAGCGCCACGCAGGTGCTGATAATCAGCTGCAGCGGGAACATGCAGATGCGGCCGATGAGCCCGGTAAGCGTCATGACTGGAGGTGCTTCATACGGTGCTGGGGGATTCCTGGGCCGCGGACGGCGGCGGTATAATCAGAGGTTCGTAAATCGCGCGAAACGCGCAGTGTAATGCATGCCGATCGGTGATCTCAAGGGCCAGATCGCCCGTTTGCCGGAACAACCGGGCGTATATCTGTACTACAACGGGCAGGGGGACACCCTGTACGTCGGCAAAGCGAGTGTGCTTCGTGACCGCGTCCGGAGCTATCTCGGCGCGCACGGCGTCAGTCCGCGAATCGATGCGCTGCTCGAAGAGGCGCGGCGGCTCGAGGTCATTGTCACGGACTCGGTCGTCGAGGCGCTCGCCCTCGAGAACAACCTCATCAAGCAGCGCGCGCCGAAGTACAACATCCTTCTTCGCGACGACAAGACCTATCCGTACCTCCAGCTCACGACCGGCGAACCCTACCCCCGCGTCCTGGTGGCAAGGAAAGTGGAGCGCGACGAGCACTTCTACGCCGGTCCGTTCATGCCCGCGTCCCTGGCGCGGCGGACGATGTCGCTGACGCACAAGCTGTTCGGTCTGCGATCCTGCAACGAGGTGATTACCGGGGATCGTCCGCGGCCCTGCCTCGAATTCGACATCAAGCGATGCGTGGCGCCGTGCGTCCGCGAGCTCTGCTCAGAAGATGAGTACCGCGTGGCGGTGGAGCACACCCAGATGTTTCTCGAGGGGCGGAATGACGAACTGCAGGTGACGCTGCGGGAGCGGATGACGGAGGCGGCGCGCTCGGAGCAGTTCGAACGGGCGGCCCAGCTTCGCGATGCCATCCGCATCATCGAGACGCTGCAGGCGCGCCAGCAGAAGATGGCCAGCCCGGAACTGGGCGATCGCGACGCGTTCGGACTGAAAGTCGGCCCCGCCGGCGCCGTCGTCCAGGTGTTCCAGATGCGGCGCGGGCGCGTCGTCGAAAGGATCGAGCTCGTCACCGACGCCGGGTCTGCGGATGGCCGGGTTGAGACCGGCGGCACAGCAGAGGTGAGCGCGGTGTCCGAGAGCATTCGTCCGGCCGGGGAACCCGCGTGCGTGCCGGCGAGCGTGTCCGCCGGCCTGAACGAGTGCGACGTGCTGCAGGCTGCGATTCAGCAGTTCTACGCCGAGCGTACCGCCGCACCCGAAGTGCACATCCCGATGGCGCTGGCGGATGCCGACAGGGATGTCATCGAGGGCTGGCTGACGGGTGAAGCCGGGCGCCGCGTCCGGCTGGTCGTGCCGAAGCGGGGTGAGAAGCGGGGCCTGCTCGACCTCGCGGCACGCAATGCCGAAGTCGCCTACCAGGCTCGATTCAACGGCAACGTCGCGGCCAACTACGATGCGCTCGAAACCCTCCGCGTGGTGCTCGGCCTTCGCGCCGCACCCCGGCGGATCGAGTGTTTCGACATCTCGACGATCCAGGGAAGCGAAACCGTCGCGTCGATGGTCGTGTGCGAAGACGGGCGGATGAAGCGGTCGGAGTACCGGAAGTTCCGCATTCGCGGCAATGCGCTCGCGCGGGGCAGCGGCGTGCCGGGGGATTCCGAATCGGTCGAGGACGTGCACAGCCCGGCGGAGCTCCAGCGGCTTGCCGCCGATGCGCCGGATGCCCGGACCCCGGCGCCCGGCTCGCGCTTCCTGAACGACTTCGCCGCGATCCATGAGGTGGTGCTGCGCCGGTACCGCAAGCTCCTCGAAGCCGGCGGTCCTTTTCCAGATCTGATCCTGATTGACGGAGGCAAGGGCCAGCTCTCGTCCGCCTACGCGGCGCTCCAGGAACTCGGGCTCGCGAACCTGGTTGCGGCGGGGATTGCGAAGAAGGAGGAGCTGCTCTTCACCCGGGACGTCGAAGAGGCCATTGCGCTTCCGGCGGACAGTCCGTCGCTCCTGCTGATCCAGCGGATCCGCGACGAGGCGCACCGGTTCGCGATCACGTTCCATCGCCTGTCGAGGACGAAGCGGGATCTCCAGTCGGAGCTCGATGTGATTGGCGGGATCGGGCCCCGGCGGCGCAAGGCGCTCCTCACGGCCTTCGGCAGCCTTGCCGGTGTTCGCCGAGCGACGCGCGAGGAGTTGATGACGATCGTCGGCGCCAGGTGTGCCGACGCCGTGCTGGCCCATTTCGCCCGCCAGGGTTGAGCGCACAAATCCTTGATACGGCGGTAGTTTTGCCGTATTCTTGAGCCCTTTTCCGCCGTTCCATTTCAGCCGGTCAGCCTTCAGACGTTTCTTGATGAATCCTCGTGTCGTTTCGGGCATGCGTCCGACCGGGAAGCTCCACCTGGGTCACCTCGTCGGGGCCCTCGACAACTGGGCGGCGTTGCAGGCCAGGTACGAGTGCTTTTACTTCGTCGCCGACTGGCACGCCCTGACGAGCGATTACGCCGACACCTCGGACATCGTCCCGAGCGCCTACGACATGGCGGCCGACTGGATCGCGGCGGGTCTCGACCCGGAGCGCAGCACGCTGTTCATCCAGTCGCTCGTGCCCGAGCACGCCGAGCTGTTCCTGCTGCTCTCGATGACGGTGCCGATTCCCTGGCTCGAACGGGTGCCGACGTACAAGGAACAGATGGAGCAACTGTCCGAGAAGGATCTGTCGACGGTGGGATTCCTCGCGTACCCGCTGCTCCAGACCGCGGACATCATCATGTATAACGCGGAGTACGTGCCGGTCGGCGAGGACCAGGTGCCGCACCTGGAGCTGAGCCGCGAGATCGTGCGCAGGTTCCACAAGTACTACGGCGAGCTCTTCGTCGAGCCGAAGCCGCTGCTGACCACGTTCCCGCGGCTGCCTGGTCTCGACAATCGCAAGATGTCGAAAAGTTACGGCAACACCATCAACCTGTCGGACGACGGTGAGACCGTGCGGAAGAAGGTGATGCAGATGTATACCGACCCGAAGCGCGTGCGGGCCGACATCCCCGGGCACCGTCGAGGGCAACCCCGTGTTCATGTATCACGACGCCTTCAACCCGGATCGCGCCGAAGTCGACGACCTGAAGGATCGCTACCGTGCGGGGAAGGTCGGGGACGTCGAGGTGAAGACGAAGCTGGCGAAGGCGTTGAATGCGCATCTGGAACCCATGCGCAGTCGACGGGCCGACGTCATGGCCGATCCCTCGGCGCTCCGCGAGATCCTGCACGAAGGATCGCGAAAAGCGCGGGTCATCGCGCAGGAAACCATGGCGCGCGTGCGCGCCGCCGCCCGTCTGGACTACCGCTGATGGAACCACAGGACTTCGAATCGATCCTCGAGGCATACCCCGTCCACCTCGATAACTTCGAGGGACCGCTCGATCTTCTGCTCCACCTGATCAAGCGGCACGAGGTCAACATCTACGACATCCCGATCCTCAAGGTGACGGAACAGTACCTCGAGTACATCGACCTGATGCAGGACCTGAACCTGGATGTCGCCGGGGAGTTTCTCGTCATGGCCGCGACACTCATCCACATCAAGTCGCGGATGCTGCTGCCGCGCATCGATCCCGCCCAGGAGGATCCGGACGAAGATCCGCGCGAAGCGCTCGTGCGGCGCTTGCTCGAACATCAGAAGTTCAAGGCCGCCGCCGAGCTCCTGCACGAACGCGAGACGCTTCGCAGCGCGCAGTGGACCCGGCCGGACGGCCCGATCGCGGAGATTGCCGGCGAGGCGCCGGAGCCGGAGATCGAAGTCGATCTGTTCAGCCTGATCTCCGCGTTCCGCACCGTCGTCGAGCGCGCGAAGCAGCGCCCGAAGCTCTATCTGCCCGGTGAGCAGATCCCGATCGAGGATCGGATCGAGCAGCTGATGGCGAGGCTGTCCGAGACCGAAGCGTGCGGCTTCGAAGATCTGTTTGCCGACGTGCAGACGCGTGCCGGGATCGTCGTCACCTTCCTGGCGATGCTCGAGATGATTCGCTTGAAGTTGATCCGGGTCTTCCAGTCCGGCGCGATCGGGCCGATTCGCGTCTACAAGCGGGCCCGCCCGGCCGATGCGCCGAAGCCGCTGCTCGATCCGGAGACACGACATGCGGCGGAAGTGGCCGCCCACGAGGCGGAGCAACTGCAGGCCGATGTTCCCGAGGAGCAGCTCCTGCCTGTCGCCAAGTCGTCGGAGCCCGAGTGACCGCCGTGCTTCCCGCTGTCGCCATCGTTGAATCGCGTGCCACCTGCGAGGACTACCGTGTCTGATGCACTCAAGCCGATTGTCGAGGCCCTGATATTTGCGTCGCCCGAACCGCTGACGCCGAAGACCCTTTTCAAGCTGCTCGAAGGGGAGCCGAGGGAGGACGTCGAGGCCGCGCTAGCCGCGCTGCGCGCCGACTACGATCGGCCGGGCGGTCTCCAGATCGTCGAAGTTGCGGGCGGCTACCAGGTGGTGACGCGCCCCGAGCTCCACGAATGGGTGCGCAAGCTGTTCCACGAGCGCACGTCGCAGAAGCTGTCGGTGCAGGCGCTCGAAACGCTCGCGGTCATCGCCTACAAGCAGCCGATCACCGCGCCGGAGATCGCGGAGATCCGCGGCGTCAGCAGCAGCGGCGGCGTCCTCTCCACACTCGTCGAACGGCATCTGATCAAGACCGTCGGACGCAAGCAGGTGGTGGGCCGCCCGTTCATGTACGCGACCACCCGGGAGTTCCTCGATCGCTTCGGCCTGAACGATCTCGGCGACCTCCCGAAAGTGGAAGAGATGTCGGATGCGCTCGGGTTCGAACTGCCGCCGGCGCTCGCGGACACGACCGCGACGACGACTCCATTGCCGTTCGAGTCGGTACCGGAGGAGCCCGCTCCCGTTCCGGAAACACCCATCGACGAGACCGTTCACTGAATGTGCCATGGTTGTGGCTTCCGCCTTCAGGCCTCGTAGCTTCCGCCTTTAGGCGGAAGAAGAAGTGTCGGCGCGCTGTGGCACGTTGGCCGTTGAAATGCTTTCCAGACTTCAAAAAATTCTCTCCTCAGCCGGAATCGCCTCGCGCCGGGCGGCCGAAACCTACATCACCGAAGGACGTGTCTCGGTCAATGGCGAGACGGTCACGGCGCTCGGGTCGAAGGCGGATCCCGACGCCGACGATATCCGCGTCGACGGGCGCCGGGTGAAGACGGCGCAGCGGCGGCTTTACATCCTGATGTACAAGCCCCGCGGCTACATCACCAGCCGATCCGATCCGCAGCGCCGGCCGACCGTCATCGACCTGCTCACCAAGGGGGGCGTACGCGAGTACGTGTATCCGGTCGGGCGCCTCGATTACGAATCAGAGGGATTGATCCTGCTGACGAGCGACGGCGACCTCGCTGCGCATCTCACCCATCCGAGCCATGGCGTGCCGCGCGAGTACGAGGCACGCGTTCGCGGCGTCCCCGACCAGCACGCGCTCGATCGTATCGCCCGAGGCGTGGTCCTCGACGGCCGCAAGACCGCGCCGGCGGAGATTGCGCTCAAGAAAGTAATCGAGGGGGAGGATGGCGCCCAGGCGGTGCTGTCGATCGTGATCCGTGAAGGACGCAATCGCCAGGTCCGCAACATGTGCGATGCCATCGGCCATCCCGTGGTGCGCCTGCGGCGTGTGCGCATCGGCTCGATCACCGACGACAAGATTCGTCCGGGCGAGTTTCGCGAGCTGTCCGACAAGGAGATCGCCTCGCTCAAGAAGATGGCGGCGGTCCCGAAGCCTGCCCGCAGCGACACTCGGAAGCCGGCGACGAAACGTCCGGCTGGCGCGGCGGCGAAAGGCAAATAGGTTTGCGGCGATAATGCGGCTGTGACCGATCCCACCATCCCGACCCAGGCCACGCCGGGCAGGAACGCCCCCGCCCCTCGCGGTCACAATCCATCGGACGCGCGGCTGATCATCGCGATCGACGGTCCTTCGGGCGCCGGCAAGGGAACAATCGCGCGTGCGGTCGCCGGCCGGCTGCGGTATCACCACATCGACACCGGCGCGATGTACCGGGCGGTGGCGTGGAAAGCGCTCCAGGATCGCGTCGATCTCTCCGACGAAGTCGCGCTCGCACGGCTGGCCGCACACGCGTCGCTCGATGTCGGCGATGGCCGCGTCCGCATCGATGACCGCGACGTCGCCGCCGCGATTCGCACTCCCGAGATGGACATGGCTGCGGCGGTGGTTGCGCGTCAGCCGAAGGTGCGCGAAGCGCTCATCGCACGGCAGCGTGCTCTCGGGGTTGGCGGCGGGATTGTGATGGAAGGGCGGGACATCGGCACCGTGGTCTTTCCCGCAGCTGACGTGAAGATCTTCCTCGACGCCTCGCCCGAAGAACGGGCGCGGCGGCGGGCCAGCGATCCGACTCACACCGCCGGCCGCGGCAGCGCCGCGCTCCAGGAAGTCGCTACCGCGCTCGCGGCACGCGACCGCAGCGATCGCACGCGCACCGCGTCGCCGCTGAAGCAGGCAGACGATGCCGTCGTGATCGACACGACCGGGCTGTCGATCGACGACGCGGTCGAGAGGGTGATGGAGGTGGTCGGGGCAGAAGATGAAGTGAGCTGACAGCTATCAGCTGTCAGGGATCAGCTGTCATTCGGTTCCTTCCGCCTGAAGGCGGAAGCTACAATGCCCCGAGCCCCTGATCCCGAATCCCGAGCCCCGAATCCCGAGCTCGCCCGAATCCCGAGCGACTCGCCGAATCCCGCCCCGAATCCCGAGTCCTAATCCCGGTCCTGGTAATCATCAGAAGAAGCGGGATCCAGTTCCCACCGCTTCTTGTCGCGCGCGGCAATCTTGTCGGACGCCTTGAGCTCCTCGTTGTCCTCGTACTCGACGCCGAGTGCCTTGCCGATGTCGTCGACGCGATCCTGGTCGGGGGTGGGATTGTCGCCGCCGGGTGCTTCGTCGCCGGCATCGTAGGCGCCGGCCCAGTCCGCGTCGACGTCGCCGGCGGTGATGTCGGGGCTGACCTCGTTGTGCTCGCGCCGCGCCTGGCGCATTTCGTCGCGACCGGTGCGGGCGGCGGAGGCGGTGCGATCGAGTTCGAGGCTCGACGGCGGGCTGGCGACGGTTTCGTCGACCTCACGCAGATGCCGGCGCGCCCGGTCGAGCCCCGGAGCCTCCCGGGTCCCACCGGCGCCTGAGGCGGTGCCGGTCGAGCGTTTTGTCGGGAACGGATTGGTCCGGCCCTTCACGCTCCGGCCGGTTTCGGGCGTCTGATCCAGCTGGCTCTCCCGTCCGGTCCCGCCTTCCCGCGGACGCGCGGACCGCCTCGCAGGCGCCGCTTTCGTTCGGGATTTCGGCGTCGTCCGCCGCGTGGTTTTGGCCGCCGCAGCTTTTCTCGCGGTCTTTTTGGCCGTGCGCCTGGCCGGGGCGGCTGCTTTCTTGCGGCCCGCGGTTCGCCGGACTGGCTTCGCGGTGCGCGTCTTCCGGGCGCCTTTGGCGGTCCGTTTCGAGCTCGCTCCTCCGCGTTTCGCCCTCGCGCTGCTGCGCTTTGCCGCCCGGGCTCCAGGCCGCGTTCGTTTCGGGGACGACGGCCGCTTCTGACCTTTGCTCCTGCCGGTTTTCTTCGCCATGTGAGCTCTTGTCTCCTGGTGGACCGCGGGGATACTTTGCCGCTCGGCGTTGATTGACGACGCGTCTCTAAGTGATGTATATTCTAGTGCTTATCGCAATCCAAAATGCGAAGCCATCCAACAGCCCGCCGGAGCTGAGATCCCGGCAGTACGATCGAGGAGGACTCTGTTTAGCATGGCAACTGAAAATTCGACGCTCAACAATCCCAAAGGAGGTGGCACCGGAACCGCTGATCTCAAGACATCAGGTTTTTCCCAGATGGATGATGTCGATCCGCAGGAATACGCCCGCCTCCTCGACCTTTACGATACCAGCTTCCGCAACATCGCGGAAGGTGAGGTCGTCAAGGGCACCGTCCTGAAAGTCACCGCGTCCGAGGTCATCGTCGACGTCGGCTACAAGTCCGAAGGCATCATTCCGGTCGACGAGTTCATCGACGAAACCGGGCAGGTGTCGGTCCAGCCCGGCGACACCGTCGACGTGCTGCTCGAGCGCACCGAAGACCGGGAAGGCTACGTCGTCCTCTCGCGCGAAAAAGCCGAGAAGATGAAGATCTGGGACGAGGTCGAGAAGGCCTACGCGGACAAGAAGGTCGTCATCGGCCGCGTCATCGAGCGGATCAAGGGAGGGCTCGCGGTGGACATCGGCGTCCGCGCGTTCCTGCCCGGCTCGCAGATCGACGTCCGCCCCGTCCGCAACCTCGACGCGCTGCGCGGCCAGGAACTGCGGATGCGCGTCATCAAGGTGAACAAGAAGCGCGGCAACATCGTGCTCTCGCGCAAGGTGCTCCTCGAAGAGGAGAACGCCGAGAAGAAGAAGCACACGCTCGACACGCTCGCCGAGGGCAAGGTCCTCCGCGGCGTGGTCAAGAACATCACCGACTACGGCGCGTTCATCGACCTCGGCGGCATCGACGGTCTGCTCCACATCACCGACATGTCCTGGGGCCGTGTGTCGCACCCGTCAGAATTGTTCAAGGTCAACGACGAGATCGACGTCATCGTGCTGAAGTACGACCCGGCGACCGAACGCGTGTCGCTCGGTCACAAGCAGCTGATGAACGATCCCTGGTCGAACGTCATCGAGCGCTACCCGGTTGGCGCGCGGATGAGCGGCAAGGTCGTCAGCCTGACCGATTACGGCGCCTTCGTGGAGCTCGAGCCCGGTGTCGAGGGGCTCATTCACGTCAGCGAGATGTCGTGGAGCAAGCGGGTCAAGCACCCGTCGAAGATCCTCAACGTCGGCGACTCGGTCGAGGCCATGGTCCTTGGCGTCGATCCGGGTGCGCGGCGGATCTCGCTCGGGCTCAAGCAGGTCGAGAGCAATCCCTGGCACGAGCTGTCGGAGAAGTACCCGATCGGCACGACCATCACCGGCAAGGTGCGCAACCTGACCGAGTTCGGCGCCTTCGTCGAGGTCGAAGAGGGCATCGACGGTCTCATCCACATCTCCGACATGTCGTGGAGCAAGCGCCTGAAGCACCCCTCGGAGGTCCTGAAGAAGGGCGACGAGGTCAAGGCGATGGTGCTCAACATCGACGCCGAGAACCAGCGGCTGTCGCTCGGCCTCAAGCAGCTCCAGACGGATGTGTGGGACGAGTTCTTCACCCAGCATCAGATGGGCGACATCGTCGAAGGCAAGGTCGTGCGCGTGACCAACTTCGGCGCGTTCGTGGAGCTGGCCGAGGGTATCGAAGGCCTGATTCACATCTCCGAGTTCGACGATTCGCAGCAGGCCGGCAAGGACGGCAAGCTCGAATTGAACGTCGGTGAGAGCTACCAGATGAAGATCATCAAGCTCATTCCGGCGGAGCGGAAGATCGGCCTCAGCATCCGGGCGCTGAAGAACGACGAGTTCCGTGCGGACTGGGAAGCGTACACCGAGACGACCGGACGGCCGGAAGTGACGCTCGGCGATCACTTCAAGCATCAGCAAGACTGAACATGTGGCCATCAGCTTTCAGCCGTCAGCTTTCAGCCCGTCTTGCTGATTGCTGACAGCTGATTGCTGATAGCTCGCACGCGAGGGAGCCCCCAAATGACCAGCGGCAGCATGACCAAAGCGGAACTCGTCGAGGAAGTCTCCAAGGTTTCGGACCTGACGAAGAAGCACTCCGAGGTCATCGTCGACACGGTCTTCAAGAGCATCATCGACGCCCTGCATCGGGGTGAGAAGATCGAGCTCAGGGGGTTCGGCAGTTTTCGTCTCCGCCGGCGCGAGCCGCGCAAGGGGCGGAATCCCAAGACCGGCGACAAGGTGGATGTGCCGCCGAAGAAGGTGCCCTATTTCAAGCCGGGCAAGGAACTGAAGGAATTGATCAACCGCGAAGTCGGACGCGGCGGCCGTTGCGCCGGCGCCCGCACCAATCGTGGTCGATCCCGACATCGCGGGGGTCTGAGAGGGCTCAGACCGTGGATCGCCTCTGGTCTCCCTGGAGACTTCCGTACGTGACAGGCGGCGCAAAATCGATCGACTGCGTGTTCTGCGAAGCGCAGGACCCCTCGACAGGCTCAGGGCAGGGACTCGAGCCAATCCTCTCTCATCGTCTTCCGCGGCAGCACCTGTTTCGTCATCCTCAATCTGTATCCTTACAACAACGGTCACCTGATGGTGATCCCCAACCGCCACCTGGCGTCGCTCGTGGACGCCACGTCCGACGAGCTCGCCGAAATGATGGAGCTCACGCGGCTGTCCGAGATCGCGCTGCGCGAAGCGTACTCGCCGCACGGCCTGAACATGGGCATCAACCTGGGCAAGCCGGCGGGCGCCGGCATCCTCGATCACGTCCACATGCACATCGTCCCGCGATGGAACGGCGATACGAACTTCATGACCATCGTCGGCGACACGCGCGTGCTCGCCGAGGAGCTGCCCGCAACCGCCTCCCGCCTCAAGCCGATTTTCGAGCGGCTGGCGGCGACCAGTCGCCAGTAGCCAGTCACCAGTCACCAGCTCAGCTGATTGCTGTCAACTGATTGCTGACAGCTGATTGCTGAGAACTGACTGCTGAGAACTGACTGCTGAAAACTGACTGCTGAGAACTGATTGCTGAGAACTGACGGCTGATAGCTGACAGCTGATAGCTGAACTACTTGACCGACAGTATGTGCTCCGCGATCACCATGCGCTGCACTTCCGACGTGCCCTGGTAGATCTCCGTCGCGCGCACGTCGCGAAACAGGCGTTCGACGACGGAGCCGCGGCGGTAGCCCTTGGAGGCGAGGATCTGCATTGCCTTGTCGGCGGCGCGATGGGCGGCTTCGGACGCGAACAGCTTGGCCATCGAGGCATCAACCGCGCGGGTCCCGACTCGATCTCCGGCGTGCAGCGACCGGCCGACCGATCCTGCGGCTTTGAGCGTGAGCATCCGCGCCGCGTCGAGCTCGGTCGCGATGTCGGCCAGCATCCACTGGATCGCCTGAAAGTTTCCGATCGGCTGGCCGAACGCCTCGCGCGCCTTCGCGTGCTGGAGCGCTTCGCGGAGGGCCGCCGCGCCAACGCCAAGCGCCTGTGCCGCGATCGCGACGCGGCCGCCATCCAAAGCCCACATGGCAATGCGGAAGCCGTCGTCGGGTCGCCCGAGCACGGCATCTGCGCCGACCTCGACGTTGGTGAACTCGAGGTCCATGCACCCGAGCCCCCTCACGCCGAGCGAGTCGTCGGTCGCCACTCGACGGATACCGGCGAGTCTGCATCGGTACGAGGAAGGCACTGATGCCACGGCTGCGAATACCGGGCTGAGTCGACGCGAAGACGATCAGCAGTTCGGCGGCGGCGGCGTTGGCGACCCACACCTTGCGGCCGTTGATCACGTAGCCCCGATCGTTGCGGGTCGCGACCGTCTGCTGGTTCGCCGCATCAGAGCCGGCGTGCTCTTCGGAGAGCGCGAACGCGCCGAGCGCCTGCCCGGACGCCAGACGGCGCAGCCACGTGTCGCTTCTGCGGATCGGAACCGAACGCAGCGAGAGGCTCGGCGACCAGCGAGTTGTTCACCGCCGCAATCACCGCGACGACCGCGGACGCAGAGGCGAGCGCCTCAATCGCGAGTGCGTAGCTGACGTAATCCTGTCCCGCGCCGCCCGAGTCTCGAGGAATCGTCACCCCGAGCAGCCCGAGCGCGGCGGCCTCACGGATCAGCGATTCGGGAAACACTCCCTGTTCGTCAATCGCCGCTGCCGCCGGATCGACCCGCGTCGCGGCAAACTCGCCGACGCGATCCTGAAACTCCCGCTGGGCGTCGGTCAGTTCGAGGTCCATCGGGGCATTGTACGAGTCAGATGGGCGAGAAGAGCTCTCAGCTTTCAGCCGTCAGGCATCAGCTCTCCTACCGGCTACTGCCAGTACCTACTGGCCACTGGCCGGCATGGCGACCGGTAACTGGATACAGTGACCAGTCGCCAGCTGCCTGAGACTGAGGAACTGATTGCTGAGAGCTGATGGCTGAGAACTGATGGCTGAGAACTGATGGCTGATAGCTGATAGCTGATCGCTGAGAACTCAGGAGAGCATCTGCTTCGCAATCGTCTGGAGCTGGAGGTTCGACGTCCCCTCGTAGATCTGTCCAATCTTGGCGTCGCGGTACAGCTTTTCGACCGGGTAGTCCTTGACGAACCCGTAGCCGCCGAAGAGATTCACCGCGAGCGAGGCGACGCGCTCGGCGACCTCGGACGCGAAGATCTTGCAAATCGCGGCCTCGGTCAGAAATGGGCGGCCGGCATCGCGGAGGCGCGCGGCGTTGTAGACCGTCAGCGTCGCGGCTTCCACGTCCACGGCGGCGCGGGCGAGCTGGTGCTGCACGGCCTGGAACTCGGCGATGGCTTTGCCGAACTGCTTCCGCTCCTTCGTGTAGGCGACGGCATGCTGCAGTGCGCCCTTTGCGAGCCCGAGCATCTGGGCGCCGATGCCGATGCGCCCCTCGTTGAGCGTCTCGATCGCGGTCTTGTAGCCCTTTCCGATTTCGCCGAGCACGTTCCGAGCCGGAATGCGGCAGTCCTCGAACAACAGTTCGCACGTGCTGCTCGCGCGGATGCCGAGCTTGTCTTCCTTCTTGCCGACGGTGAATCCGGGAGTTCCGCGCTCGACGAGAAACGCGGTGATGCCGCGATAGCCGGCGTCGGGATTGACCGTCGCAAAGACAATGAAGAGGTCCGCTTCGTTGGCGTTGGTGATCCAGAGCTTGCGCCCGTTCAGCACGAACTCGCTGCCGTTGTCCTGCGCGCGCGTGGTCAGGGCGAAGGCGTCGCTGCCGGAGGACGCCTCCGAGAGCGCGTACGCGCCGACCGTTGAGGCGGCGAGCTTCGGAAGGTAGCGCGACTTGATGTCGTCGTTGCCCCAGCGCAGCAGCGCGTTGATGACGAGCGTGTTCTGCACGTCGACGAGGACGCCAACCGACGGGTCGACGCGGGACAGTTCCTCGACCGCGAGAACGGAGTGGAAGAAGCGGCCGCCCGAACCGCCGTAAGTCTTCGGGAATCTCGATCCCCATCACCCCGAGCTCGAACAGCTCGTCTACGAGGGCCCGCGACATCTTCGCGTGCTCGTCCATTTCACGCACCAGCGGGCGCACCCTGGCGTTGGCGAACTCGCGGACGCTGTCGCGAAAGATGATTTCGTCTTCGGCCAGGGAGGTGAGCGGAGTCGCGTGCTCGGCTGTTTGCTCTGTCACGATTGCTCCACGATTTCTCTGCGCGGACCGGCAGATGAGGGCTGAACCGCAATGTTATCATTGCCATTCAGCCGGCCACGGCGCGGCAGCGGGCCAATCTCGCCGCGCGGGAGTCTAAACGTCATGAAGAAAGTCGGCACCCGTACTTACCGTTCTGCTGGTGCTCGCGCTGCAGGCGGCGGCTCCGGCTGCGCGCCAGGACCCGCTCGAGGCGGCTCGGGGCAGCAGGCGCGCCCCAGCCACTCCACAGTCCTCGGGCCGGACCCAGCGGCCGGGCCAGGCCCCCCGCACACCGAGCTCGGGGCAGGCGCCAGCACCGAACGGACAGCAGGCGCCGGCACCGGACGGACAGCAGGCGCCGCGCATCCGCACCGGTATCAACTACGTGCGGGTCGACGTCATCGTCACCGACAAGAGCGGGAAGCCCGTTCTCGATCTCACGCCGGAGGAGTTTTCGCTCGCCGAAGACGGCAAGCCCCAGAAGATCGACGCATTCGACGTGGTGAAGATCGACAGCACGGCGACCGAGATCGAGTCCGGTCCGCCCCGCGCGATCAAGAACGATTTCGACGAGGAGCGGGAAGCCAGCCGTCCGGACGTGCGGCTCTTCGTGATTCTGCTGGACGACTACCACGTGCGCCGCGGCAACGACATGTCGGTGCGCAAGCCGCTGATCAACTTCATCGAGAACCAGCTCGCACCGCCAGACATGGTGGCGATCATGTATCCGCTGACCCCGGTAACGGACCTGCGCTTCAGCTCGCGATCGCGCCGAGCACCGTCTCCGCGATCGAGCATTTCCTCGGCCGCAAGTTCGACTACGTCGCACGGAACATGTTCGAGGAGCAGTACGCCAACTATCCGGCCTCCGTCGTCGAAAAGATCCGCAACGACATCACCATGGGCGCGCTCAGGGGAGCAGCGGTCAAGATGGGGGGTCTGCGCGAGGGGCGGAAGTCGATCATCTTCGTGAGCGAAGGGTTCACCGCCCTGCTGCCCACGCAGCTGCAGAGTCCGAACGCCTCGCTGCCCGGCGTCGGCAATCCGTATCGCGGCGATCCCGGCGCGCCGCAGGCGTCCGACACCCAGCAACTGTTCGCCAAGGCCGACCTGATCTCGGACATGAAGATGGTGTTCGACACGCTCAATCGGCAGAACACGTCCATCTACGCGGTCGATCCTCGCGGGCTCGCCGCCTTCGAGTACGACGTCAACGAGGGCGTTGGCATCCAGCAGGATGCCGTCGGGTTGCGCGCCAGCCTCGACACGCTGCACGAGCTCGCCGAGAACACCGATGGACGTGCGATCGTGGACCGCAACGATCTCGACGTTGGGATGAAACAGATCATGCGCGATTCGAGCGGCTACTACCTCCTCGGCTACAACTCCACCCAGGCGCCGACGGACGGCAAGTTCCACTCGATCAAGGTGAACGTGAAGAGGAAGGGTGTCGACGTCCGTGCGCGCAAGGGTTACTGGGCGTACACGCTCGAGGACGTCAAGACCGCCAGCAAGGAGGCGTCGCGGCCTGAGGCCCCGTCGGCGGTCACGACGGCCCTGACCGATCTGGCGGCCCCCGCACGAGACCGCGCCGCGCGTTTCTGGATCGGGACGGCACGCGGAGAGAACGGCAAGACGCGGCTCACGTTCCTGTGGGAACCGGCGCCGCCAGTCGCAGGACAGCGCGCCGAGGAACCGGCGGCACGAGTCGCGCTGACGGCGATCGCACCGGATGGCCGTCCGGTCTTCAGAGGACGCGTGCCCGAACAAGCCGCCGACCCGGGTGCGGCTACGAGCACGTCCGGCCCGAGCGCTTCGGGGACGAGCGCTTCCGGGACGAGCATTTCAGCCTCGAGCGCTGCAGGCGCGAGCACCTCGGCCACAGTCAAGGCCGGTGGCGCCGCCACGTTCGACGTTCAGCCGGGGCATCTTGAATTGAAGATGGTCGTCGAGGGCAGTCACGGGCCAGGTGATCGATTCAGTCGGCCGCGAGCTGACGGTTCCTGACTACGGCACGGTCCAGGTCTCGTTCGGAACGCCGCGCGTCTACAGGGTTCGTTCGATACCGGAACTGCAGGCGCTCAAGGCGAAACCGGACGCGCCGCCGACCGCCGATCGGGAGTTCAGCCGAGGCGAACGCATGTACATTCGCCTCGACGCCTATGCCGCGGGAGGCGCGGTGCCGACGGTTACGGCGCGGCTGCTGAACCGGACCGGGCAGGTGATGGCGGATGTGCCGGTCCAGACGCCGCCGGGCCGTTCGGCGGAGATCGATCTTCCGCTGTCGGCCCTCGCCGCCGGTGAATACATCGTCGAGGTCACCGGCAAGACACCGTCGGGCACCGCGCAGGAACTCATCGCGTTCCGTATCGCGCGCTAACCGGGGAGTCACTGAGTCGGGATAGCGATCGTCGATGATTGCTCCCGAACTCGAACCCAACCTGCCCGGATCCCCAGTCCCGAGTCCCGAGTCCCGACTCTACGCATACATACCGCGCATCTTGGTCACCACCGCGACGCGGTTGATGGCCACGATGTAGGCGGCAGTGCGCATGTCGGTCTTGTACTTCACCGATGTCTTGAGCACATCGTCGAACGCCTCGACCATCTTCGCCTCGAGGCGCTTGTTCACTTCCTCTTCTTCCCAGAAGTAGCCGTGGCGATCCTGGACCCACTCGAAGTATGACGTCGTCACGCCGCCGGCGTTGGCGAGGATGTCCGGAATGACGAAGATGCCGCGGTCGTGGAGGTGCTTGTGCGCATCCGGCGTCGTCGGTCCATTTGCGCCCTCGGCGACGACCCTGGCCCTGATCCCGGGCGCGTTCTCCATCGTGATCTGATTTTCCATCGCCGCCGGGACGAGCACCTCCACGTCCAGCGCGAACAGCTGATCGTTCTCGAGTGACTCGCCGCCGGGGAAGCCGTCGATGGTCTTGTGCTGCCGGGCGTAGTCGAGCATCTTTTCGATGTCGAGCCCCTTGTCGTTGTAGACGCCGCCCTTCCAGTCCGTCACCGCGACGATTCGCGCACCGATCTTCGACAGCAAATCCGCTGACACCGAACCGACGTTGCCGAATCCCTGCACCGCGACCCGCGCCCCGACGATGTCGAAGCCGACGTGCTTGGCCGCTTCGCGGGCGACGATCATCACGCCGCGCCCGGTCGCTTCGCGGCGTCCGAGCGAGCCGCCCATTTCGACCGGTTTGCCGGTCACCACGGCGGTCGACGTGTGGCCGACGTGCATGCTGTAGGTGTCCATCACCCACGCCATGATCTGGTCGTTCGTGTTGACGTCGGGCGCCGGCACATCCTTTTCCGGACCGATGGCGTCGATGATCTCGGCAATGTACCGGCGCGTCAGCGACTCGAGCTCGCGCCGCGACATCCGCGTCGGATCGCAGATGACGCCGCCCTTGCCGCCGCCGAAAGGGACGTGCGCGACGGCGCACTTCCATGTCATCCATGCCGCGAGCGCGGTGACTTCGTCGAGCGTGACGTCGGGGTGATAGCGGATGCCGCCCTTGGCCGGTCCGAGCGTGATGTTGTATTGCACCCGGTAGCCGGTGAAGACCTCGATCTCGCCGTTGTCCATCTGGATCGGGCACGAGACGGTGATCTGGCGCTTGGGATGCGTCAGGATTTTCCAGATGCCGGGATCCAGACCCAGCAGCCGCGCTGCGCCATCGAACTCCTGGAGCATTGCGTTGAAGATGCTGCCGCCTGCGTCCATGTGACTCCTGATTGTGGTCTGCCGCGTCTCGGCCGAGAACTCGAACAGATCAAAGTACCCTTCGCGAATACGGCAAGTCAAGCCGCGCAAGTCGCTGCTTTTACAGTGTCATACGCCCAGTTCTAACAACTTCGTGCGCGGCCCTCGATCCGTCAGGAATGTGAACCGGTGCTCTAAAACGGCACTGTGCACGGCAAAGCGCACAGAGCCGACTCTCACCGTAAGCGGCGCACCCGTATAGGGTTGCCTCGGATACGGCTGGGGTGGTCTTCAGCTTGCTCCTTTTCAGGGCGAAGCTGGAGGCTTTTAAATGGCCATTTCTAAACGGACAGTTCTGTTATCGGCGGCGCTCATGGTGACGACCACGGATCTTGCCTACGCGCAGGGCCAGTCGCAGTCACATTCGAAGTCGCAGCAGTCCCAGGGGAACAACGGGGCGGCCGACGCGAAACGGAACGTGAGGCTGGCGATTCTCGGCACGCTCTACGAATCGCGCCAACGACACCCTGACGATTCGCGGCATGGGGTTCGGCGATCGTGCTGCACAGGTCTGGTGTCAGGACTATCCGCTCACCGTCATGAGCTGGACCGATGAGGAGATCGTCGCGAACCTGCCCGACGCGTTGCCGGACGGCAGCTACCTGTTGACCGTCATTCGCGGCGAAGGGCAGAAGGATCGCGACGTGTTCGACATGGCGGTGCAGGGGCAGACCACCGTCAGCGGGACACCGGGTCCCAAGGGCGATGCTGGTCCGGTCGGGCCTGCGGGAGCGAAGGGCGAACCGGGTCCCGTTGGTCCGGCAGGTCCCAAGGGAGACACCGGTGCCGCGGGAGTGGCCGGGCCCAAAGGTGATGCAGGCGCGATTGGACCCGCAGGTCCGAAGGGAGACGCCGGCGTGGCCGGCGCGACGGGCCCGAAGGGTGACACGGGGGCAATGGGACCCGCCGGAGCGAAGGGTGAAATTGGTGCAACCGGACCCGCCGGAGCGAAGGGCGAGATCGGTGCAACCGGACCCGCCGGCGCGACGGGCGATACCGGCGCGATCGGACCCATCGGCCCTAAGGGTGACATCGGTCCGGCCGGTGCCGAAGGGTCCGGCAGGGCCGGCTGGCGTTGCGGGACCTAAGGGCGACATCGGACCCATCGGTCCGAAGGGTGACGCGGGCTTGAAGGGCGACACGGGCGCCCCCGGACCACAGGGCGAAGTCGGGGCGATCGGGCCGATCGGACCGAAGGGTGAAGCCGGCGCAATCGGGCCCTCGGGACCTCAGGGCGTCGCCGGGGCCAAGGGTGATACCGGGGCAACCGGGCCCGTCGGCGCACAGGGTGCCGATCGGAGCCACCGGCGCGCAGGGAGAACCGGGCGCGAAGGGTGACACGGGCGCACAGGGACCGCAGGGAGTGCCCGGCGTTGCCGGACCTCAGGGTCCGCAGGGTGCGACCGGTGCGATGGGGCCCCAGGGCGAAGTGGGTCTGAAAGGCGACAAGGGCGACACGGGCGCGAAGGGCGATGCCGGCGTCGCGGGGCCGCAAGGGCCTCAAGGGGAGCGCGGCCTTCAGGGCGTGCCCGGTGATACCGGTGCGCAGGGCGTTGCCGGACCGCAGGGCGTCGCCGGACCGGAGGGTCCCGCGGGCCCACAGGGACTCATGGGGTTCCTCGGACCGGTTGGGCCGCAGGGCGCGGCGGGCCCGCAAGGACCCCAGGGGATTCCCGGGGTGAGCGGTTACGAGGTCCTGGCGACGGCTCTGACGACCGTCTCCCTGAACGGCAACCAGACGACAACGCTCAACGCGGTGTGCCCGGCCGGGAAGATTGCCATCACCGGCGGATTCGATTTCAGCGGCAACGTAGCGTCTGTAACGCAGGTTGCCTCGTTCCCTCAAGCCGCGGATACCTGGAGGGTCATGGTGAAGCTCAGTCAGGTGGGCGCGGCAACGTTCCAGGGCCGGGCGTACGTCGTCTGCGCGCTCGCCCGGTAGCGCGAAGCACTTCGGGATGGGACGCTCATCTTTCCGTCAGGTCAACAACTTACGGTAAGGTGAGTGTCCCCATTTGCCGGGGGTGCGCCTATAATGCGATGACGTATGAAAGGCGTGACCGCCGAAACGGATCGGCATCGGTGGGAGCGTGATGTGCTCGAGCCCGCGCTGAAGCGCGCACCCGAGCGCGACGTGCCTTTCACGACAATCTCGGGGCGACCGATCGCACGCCTCTACACGCCCGACGACCTGCCCGGCTTCGATTACCAGCGCGACCTCAATCACCCTGGCGAATTCCCCTACGTCCGCGGCATCCACCCGACCGGCTACCGCGGCAAGCTGTGGACGATGCGCCAGTTCGCCGGGTTCGGTACACCAGAAGAGACCAACGAGCGGTACAAAGCCCTGCTCGCCGCCGGCGGCACCGGGCTCAGCGTCGCGTTCGATCTCCCGACGCTGATGGGACGTGACCCCGATCACGAGCTTGCCGCTCGGCGAGGTCGGGAAGTGCGGCGTGAGCGTCATGTCGCTCGCGGACATGGAACGCCTGTTCGACGGCATCCCGCTCGCGAACATCACGACGTCGATGACGATCAACTCGCCGGCGCCGATGCTGTTCGCAATGTATCTCGCGGTCGCCGAAAAGCAGGGAGCGGACTGGCGGACGCTGTCGGGCACGATCCAGAACGACATCCTGAAGGAATTCATCGCGCAGAAGGAATACATCTATCCGCCGCGACAGTCGATGCGGCTCATCACCGACATCTTTGCGTTCTGCTCGAAGGAAGTGCCGCGGTGGAACACAGTGTCGGTGAGCGGGTATCACATCCGCGAGGCCGGGTCGACGTCGCTGCAGGAACTGGCATTCACCCTGCGGGACGGCATCGAGTACATCCAGTACGGGATCGACGCCGGCCTCGACGTCGACGACTTCGCCCCGCGGATTTCGTTCTTCTTCAATTCGCACAGCGACTTCTTCGAAGAGATCGCAAAGTTCCGCGCCGCCCGGAAGATCTGGGCCGAGGTGATGCGCAACCGGTTCGGGGCGCGCGACGAGCGCTCGTGGAAGCTCCGGTTCCACACCCAGACGGCCGGCGTTTCGCTGACCGCGCAGCAGCCGTACAACAACGTCGTGCGGACGGCACTTCAGGCGCTCGCGGCGGTGCTTGGCGGTACGAACTCACTGCATACGAACTCGCTCGACGAAGCGCTGGCGCTCCCGACCGAGGCGGCGGCGACGCTGGCGCTGCGGACGCAGCAGATCATCGCCCACGAAAGTGGCGTCACGAACCTCGTCGACCCGCTCGGCGGCTCATATTTCCTCGAGCGCCTGACCCTCGACATGGAGCGGGGCGCACACGAGTATTTCGAGACCATCGATCGCATGGGCGGCATGGTCGAGGCGATCGAGCAGGGCTATCCGCAGCGCGAGATCGCCGAAGCCTCCTACAAGTTCCAGCAGGCGTTCGAGCGGCGCGAGAAGATCATGGTCGGGGTCAACGAGTACGTGCAGGACGACGAGCCGCCGTTTCCGATCCTATACATCGACGAGAGCACCGCCGATACCCAACTTGCGAGGCTCGAGGAGCTGAAACGCACGCGGGACAACGACGCGGTTCGCCGGACGCTCGACGCACTCGGCGCCGCTGCGCGCGGACAGGCGAATACGATGTACCCTCTGCTCGATTGCGCCCGCGCCTACGCCACGGTCGGCGAGATGTGCGATACCCTCCGCGACGCGTGGGGGGAGTACGCGGAAGTTCCTTTGATTTGAGGGAACCGGGATTCGGGGATTCGGGAACAGACTTCCGCCTAAAGGCGGAAGCTACAAGCTGATAGATGAGAACTGATAGCTCGTGCGCCCGTTCTGCTCCGGATGGCCGGGCAGAATGCGTTCGGGACGAATCCCCAATTGCAACCACCAGACGGCGAGTTGGGACAGCCCCGCCAAGCCCGTGCTCGCAAACGGGGTCCCATTGTCACTGCGGATCCCCAGCGGCAACCCATACTCCGCAAACGCCGGGTGAACCGGTGTCGCGTCTCGCGGTAGGTCGGCCCGGTCAACGCGTCGATGCGCAACACATACCGACTGCGGCCGTCGCGCACCGTCAACGGATAGCACCAGACGGCATCCCCGGTGCGAAACTCGCCTTTGTAGTCGACCGTCCAGAGATCGTTCGGCTCGACGGGGGTACTCAGCCGCGACTCCCGCGCGGCACGCGGACGGCGAGCCCGGCGTGTGCGCACCAAGCCCGCCTGTTGCAACAGCGCGCAGGCCGTCGAGCTCGCGGGCCACACCGTGGTGGGATCGCGCCGACGCAGCCAAGCGAGCAATTTGGGCGCCCCCCACGTGGGATGCTGATGGCGTCCCTGCACCAGCGCTTGCGTCACGTTGGCCGGCGTGGCATGTGGACAGCCGTGCGGGCGGCGCGACCAATCCGCCAACGCAAGCACCCCGCCCTTGGCATGGCGGTTGACCCACTTGTACCCGGTCTTGGGGGCAATCCGATACGCCTCGGCCAGCTCGGTCATCGTGAACGATCCGCTCGCAAACTCGCGGACGAACTGACTCCGAAGATCCATGGGCGACGTCTCCTGCCACGGCATCGCGCAATCCTCCTGCGTGACTGTGGCCGAAAAGTGTTACCCATGTCCTCAGAGGTGTTTGTTACCGATGTACCCGGAAAGAACCGAGCTGATAGCTGAGAACTGATAGCTGAGAGCTGAGAGACTTCGATGCGCCACATTCGCGTCGTCATTGCCAAGCCGGGTCTGGACGGCCACGATCGTGGCGCGAAGGTGATCGCGCGCGCGCTGCGTGACGCCGGGATGGAAGTCATCTACACCGGGTTGCGCCAGACGCCCGAGATGATCGTCGCCGCGGCGCTGCAGGAGGACGCGGACGTGATCGGCCTGTCGATCCTGTCCGGCGCACACATGCACATCTGCCCGAAGATCATGCAGCTGCTCGAGGAGAAGGGATTGGACGACGTGCTCGTAGTCATTGGCGGCATCATCCCCGACGTCGATATTCCGAAACTGAAGGACGTGGGCGTCAAAGGAATCTTCCTGCCCGGCACGCCGATGAAGGACATCATCGACTTCATCAGTGCCAACGTCCGCACCCGCGTGGAGCAGGTCTGAGATGCCGTACAAATTGCTGCTTGCCGACGACAGCGTCACCATCCAGCGGGTCATCGAGCTGACGTTCGCGGATGAAGACATCCAGGTCTCGGCCGTGGGTGATGGGAAAAAGGCGATCGCTGCCATCCAGGCCGACCGGCCGGACATCGTCCTCGCCGACGTCGGCATGCCGGAACGTGACGGGTACGAGGTCGCCTCGTTCATCAAGACGAACAACGAATTCGCGCACATCCCTGTGCTGCTGCTGACCGGAGCCTTCGAGCCGATCGACGAGGCCCGTGCGCGCGCGGTCGGGTGCGACGGCGTGCTCGTCAAGCCGTTCGAGCCGCAGATGGTGATCAACCGGGTGAAGGATCTGCTCGCCGGGAGGCGGCCGGCCGGACTCTGGTCGACAACCCCGGCCCAGCCCGCCGCGAAGCCGGCGTCTCCGGCGCCGGTTGCCCCCTCGACGCTGGCCCAGGCGGCCCCGGCCGGATCGCTCGAGGACTATTTCGATCGGCTCGATGCGGCGTTTGCAAGCATGGAGGGGCCTTCGGCACCGCCGGCGTCAGCCGCGCCGATGGGTGCTCCCGGTTCCGCGCACCCGTCAGTTGACCTCGACGCGGTGCCTCATCCTCGGCATGCAGCGCCGGCCCCATCGACGTCATTCGCGGAGGGCATCGCCGACTGGGATCCGGACCTCACGGGTGACCCGGGGAGACCGGCGCCGATCGACCCGCGACCGATCGAACTCGATCCGGCGAGCAATTACGTGCCGGTTGCTTCAGCTCGCCCGGCTCGCACCGGCTGCGCCTGTCGTGCACACCGCCCCGGCGCACGCCGAGCCGATCAACCCGTTGCCTGCACCGGCGCCGGCCGAGCCTGCTCCGCGCACTACGCCCGGCGGCAGTTCCCGTCCCGTCTCTGGCTGAGGCATTCGCGACCCTGTTATCTGCCGAGCAGGGCCGTCCCGTGGCGGCGTCGGCGTTTGCTCCGCTGTCGAATGACGTCGTCGAAGACATCGTCAACCGGGTCATCGTTCGGATGGGGGATCGTGCGGTCAGGGAGACAGTCACGGAGATAGCCGAGCGACTCGTTCGGGAAGAGATCGAGCGCATCAAGAGCGCCTGATCGATCGCGGCCGCCCAGGCAGTATCGTATTTGCCCGATGCGCCAACCGCCGCTGCTGGGATACCATCAGCGTTTATGCCAGATGGCTTTTTCCCGAATCATCCTGCTGCGGTTCCGGACAAACCGGCACTCGAAGGGCTCGAACAGAAGTGGACCGCGCGGTGGGACAGCGAAGGCACCTACCGCTTCGATCGCTCGCGCAGCCGGGCTGACGTTTACTCGATAGATACACCGCCCCCGACGGTCAGCGGCTCGCTGCACGTCGGCCACGTCTTTTCCTACACACACACCGACGTCATCGCGCGGTTCCAGCGGATGCGCGGCAAGGCCGTGTTCTACCCGATGGGGTGGGACGACAACGGGCTCCCGACCGAACGGCGCGTGCAGAACTACTTCGGCGTCCGCTGCGACCCTTCGCTGCCGTACGATCCCTCGTTCGTCCCGCCCGAAAAGCCGCCGAAGCAGGCGATCTCGGTTTCGCGGCCCAACTTCATCGAGCTGTGCGGACGGCTGACCGCGGAAGACGAAAAGGTATTCGAGCACCTGTGGCGGTATCTCGGCCTGTCGGTCGACTGGGCGATGACTTACGCCACAATCGGCAAACGCGCCCAACGGATATCCCAGCTGTCCTTCCTGCGGCTTCTCCACCGTGGAGTGGCCTACCAGCTCGAAGCGCCGACGCTCTGGGACGTGGACTTCCGCACCGCCGTTGCACAAGCAGAGCTGGAGGATCGCGAACAGCCAGGCGCCTATCACCGTATCCGCTTTGCCACGGCTGGGTCGGCATCGCCGGTGGGGTTCCTCGAGATCGACACCACTCGCCCAGAGCTGATCCCCGCGTGCGTGGCTCTCGTCGCTCACCCGGACGACGAGCGCTACAAGCCGCTGTTTGGCACCGAGGTGGTGACGCCCCTGTTCGGCGTGCGTGTGCCAATCCGCGCCCACGCGCTCGCCGATCCCGAAAAGGGCACCGGCGTGGCGATGATCTGCACGTTCGGCGACGTGACCGACGTCATCTGGTGGCGCGAGCTCGGGTTGCCGGTGCGCTCGATCATCCAGCCGAATGGCACATTTCGAGCTGTGACATTCGGCCAGGAGGGGTGGGAATCGACTGATACTGCCGCCGCGCAGCGTCACTACGATGATCTCGCCGGTCTCTCTGCGGTCAAGGCGCGCACTCGCATCGTCGACATGCTGAAAGAGTCCGGCGCGCTCCTCGGCGAGCCTCGTCCGATCACACATGCGGTCAAGTTCTACGAGAAGGGTGACCGTCCGCTGGAAATCCTGACCAGCCGTCAGTGGTTCGTGAAGACGATGGATTATCGCGAGGAGCTGCTCGCGAAGGGTCGCGAACTCCAGTGGCACCCGCCCTACATGCAGGCGCGGTTCGAGAACTGGGTGAACGGGCTGGCGGGCGACTGGTGCGTCAGCCGGCAGCGGTTTTTTGGTGTGCCGTTTCCGCTCTGGTACAAGGTTCGAGCGGACGGATCGATCGATCACGAGGCGCGGCTCTTGCCGTCTGAGGATCGACTGCCGATCGACCCCTCGACCGACGTCCCGGAAGGTTTCCGTCCCGACCAGCGCAATCAGCCGGGTGGATTTTCCGGTGATCCGGACATTATGGACACGTGGGCCACCTCCTCCCTGACGCCGCAGATCGCGGGGCGATGGGGAGAGGATCAGGACCTGTTCGAGCGCGTGTTTCCGATGGACGTTCGGCCGCAGGCACACGACATCATCCGGACGTGGCTGTTCGACACCGTGCTGCGGTCGTACTTCGACTTCGGAACGCTGCCGTGGAAGAACGCGGCGATTTCCGGGTGGGTGCTCGATCCGGACCGGAAGAAAATGTCGAAGTCGAAGGGAAACGTGGTGACGCCGATGGGCCTGCTCGAAGAGCATGGCTCCGATGGTGTTCGTTACTGGGCGGCGAGCGGCAGATCGGGAACGGATACGGCGTTCGATCCCGGCCAGATGAAAGTGGGCCGCCGCCTCGCCATCAAACTTCTGAACGCGTCGAAGTTCGTGCTCGCCAATCCAGGTCCGCACGGGCGATGTGACTGCGGCGATCGATCGTGGACTCCTGACGTCACTCGCCGGGATCGTGCAGGCAGTCGACGGCCGATCTCGAGCAGTACCACTACACCCGCGTCCTCGAGGTCACCGAGACGTTCTTCTGGAGCTTCTGCGACGACTACCTCGAACTGGTGAAGGGACGCCGCTACGGCGATCAGGGAACCGAGCTTGCGGCATCGGCGAACGCGACGCTGCTGATGGCGCTCTCGACGATGCTTCGCCTGTTTGCGCCGTTCCTGCCGTTCGTCACCGAGGAAGTCTGGTCGTGGTGGCGCGAAGGGTCGGTCCACAAGGCGCAGTGGCCGACCGCTGACGAGGTGCTGTCGACCTGCGGTGGTGCCGAGTATCCGGAGGGCGTCGAGGCGCTGCGGTTTGCCGCAACCGTCCTCGGGACAATCAGGAAGAAGAAGTCCGAAGAACAGCGTCCGCTCAAGACCCCCGTGTCGCTGGTCGTCGTGAGGGCACCGGGAGCGATGCTGGCGCTGCTGCCGTCGGTGGAAGCCGATTTGCGCGCGTCCGGGCTGATCCAGCGGCTGGAGACAGAGGAGGCGGCGATGCTGCAGGTGGACGTCACTCTCGCGCCCGGCCGAAACCGTCCCGGTGGAACGCGGGCAGTGAAGACGGTGCCGTTCGCTCCACTCGATCCCGCGCTGTACCGCGAGACCGTACGCCGCGCCCTCGCCGAGGATCTCGGGTGGGGAGACGTCACGACCGAGGCCACGATCGATTCGTCGCTGCGCGCGCGTGGTGTGATTCTCGCCAAGTCGGATTGCGTCATCGCCGGCCTCGAGGTCGCGGCCGAGGCGTTTCGGCAGCTCGACCCCGGTGCGCTGTTCACAGTCGCACGCGGCGACGGCGAGCGCTGCACGCCGGGAACCGTCGTCGCGGAAGTGCGTGGCACGGCCGCGGCGATGCTGACCGCCGAACGGACGGCGCTCAATTTTCTGCAGCGCCTCTCAGGGATCGCGACGCTGACGCGACGGTTCGTCGACGCCACCGGCGGCACCATCACGATCCTCGACACGCGAAAGACGACGCCGACGCTCCGAATCCTCGAGAAGTACGCGGTCCGGGCTGGCGGCGGTACCAATCATCGCGGCGGGCTCGACGATGGCATTCTGATTAAGGACAACCACATCCGTCTCGGCGGCGGGAGTCGTGCAGGCGGTGCAGCACATGAAGGCGGCGGGTCAGGAGATGCCGATCGAGATCGAAGCGCAGAGCCTCGACCAGGTGGACGAAGCCGTTGCCGCCGGCGCCGACGTCATCCTGCTCGACAACCTGTCGATCGGCGAGGTCCGCGAAGCCGTCCGCCGAATCGCGGGCCGCGCAAAGGTGGAGTTGTCAGGCGGAGTGACACTGGATCGGATCCCGGAACTGGCTGCGACGGGAGCCGACTTCGTGTCGGTCGGCGCGCTGACGCACTCGGCGGCCGCGGTTGACTTGAGCTTCGAACTCGAGCCGGAGCCCGCGGGTCCGGCGGGAGCCTCGGCGCAGCCGGATGTCTGAACCGCCACCGCTGGAACTGACGGCTGCGCTTGAGTCCACGCGGCTCCGACGCGGCGCCTTCGGCGAGCCGCTCCACTTCCTTGCCGAAACCGGGTCGACCAACGACATCGCCGCTGCACTGGCGGAGCGCGGTGCGCCCGAGGGCGCGACCGTTGTCGCCTGCGCGCAGTCAGCCGGACGCGGCCGGTTCGGGCGGCAGTGGTTTTCGCCGCCTGGCGCCGGTCTCTACGTGTCCGTGGTCTGTCGGAGCGCGGCGGCGGCGCCGCTGCTGACGCTCGCCGGCGGAGTGGCTGTGGCCGACGGCATTCGCGCCGCCACGGGGCTGCCGGTCCACATCAAGTGGCCGAACGATGTCGTCGTCGAAGCCGGAACGCCAGCCCGGCGGCGAAAGCTTGCCGGTGTTCTCGCCGAGGCATCCACCGGCACTGACGGGTTGCATCACGTGATACTCGGGTTCGGGATTAACCTGCGGTCCGCCGCGTTCCCGCCGGACTTGGCCGATCGCGCGACATCGGTGGAGACAGAGCTCGGGAGGACACCGGAAATCTGGCCGGTCCTGGCCGAGGCTCTCGCGGCGCTGAACACCCGGGTGGCCCAGCTTGCCGCAGGAGACGCGGCCGCTGTCCTCGACCGATGGCGGGCGCTCGCGCCCTCCGCGCGCGGCACCGCGGTCGAATGGGAAACGCCGGACGGCGCACGGTCGGGCATTTCGGCGGGGATTGCGGACGACGGTGCGCTGCTCGTGCGGACCGGCGGGGGAGTCGAGCGGATCATTTCGGGGGAGTTGCGATGGGCATGACGTTGCCCTTCCAGGCGGACACAAGATGCTTTTAGCCATCGATGTCGGGAACACGAACATCGTCCTCGGCGTGTTCGACGGTGAGCGGCTGGCCGAAAGCTGGCGGCTCGCGACGATGCGGGAACGCACAGCCGATGAGGCCGGCATCCTGGTCACGCACCTGTTCGAGCGAAGCCGCATTCCGCTCGACCGGGTCGACGGGATCATCCTTTCATCGGTCGTGCCGCCGCTGACGCGCACGATGGAGGAGATGGCCGAACGCTTCTTCGGGAGAACGCCGCTGACGGTTGACCCCGGCGTCAACACCGGCATGCCGGTGCTGTACTCACCCGCGTCTGATGTCGGCGCCGACCGCGTCGTCAACGCGGTCGCTGCCTACGAGGCGTACGGACGTGCCGGGCACACGCCGGTCATCGTCGTCGATTTCGGGACCGCGACAACGTTTGATGCGATCTCGGCGACGGGCGAGTACATCGGGGGAGTAATCTGCCCGGGGATCGGCATCTCGGCGGACGCGCTGTTCCAGCGTGCGGCGCGACTGCCGCGTGTCGACGTGCGCAAACCACCGGCCGTGATCGGGCGGACGACCGTCACTTCGATGCAGTCGGGGCTGTTCTTTGGCTATGTCGCCATGGTCGACGGGATCGTCGCGCGCATGCGGGTCGAGCTCGAAAAGGGGGAGAGCGCGGCGTGCATCGCGACTGGCGGCATGGCCTCGATCATCGCGGGCGAGAGTGCGGCGATCCAGAAAGTCGATCCGGACCTCACGTTGCAGGGCCTCAGGCTGGTGTGGGCCCGCAATGCCGCCGCGAAGAGCTGAGTCGTGGACCCGTCCGATTACTGCCGCGAGGTCGAGACGTACCTGTGCCGGAAGAACGAAGGCCACCTGGTTCGGATCGTGGGGCCCGCGTTCGAGCAGGTGTGCGGCTGGGCGACGAGTGGCGTGCCGCTGAAGGTCGTGTTTCGCGGCATCGACCAGTACTGCGAGCGATACTACGCGAAGGGGCCGAGGCGGAGACCGATCCGTATCGAGTTCTGCGAGGCTGACGTGCTCGACCTGTTCGACGCGTGGCGGCGTGCGGTGGGCGTGTCGAGTACCGGTTTCGCCGCAGCCGATCAGGTCGAGGAGACCGCGCCACGGAAGGGGTCGCTTGCCACGCACATCGAACGCGCGATTGCGCGGCTGGCGACCGTGCGCGCGCGTGCGCACCAATCAGCCGGGTTCAACGACGTTCTCGACGAGGCGGTCCGCGAGCTCGAGGCGATGAACGGCAGCGCGCGCCAGGCACGTGGAGACGCGCGGACACGGATTGTCGAAGCATTGACGCGCATCGATGCTCGCGTGATGGACGCCGCCAGGGAGGCTGTCGATGAGCCTGCAGCGATTTCGCTGCGGCGCGAAGCGGATGCCGAGCTTGCCCCTTTTGGCTCCCGGCTCCCTCCCGATGAGCGTGCCCGCGCCGTGGCTGCGGCGTTCGATCGGCTTGTTCGTGAGACCCTCGGCATTCCGGTGATCACCTACGAATGACACATCCGGGAAGCAAGCGCGGCGAGACCGTTTCGGGGACCAGCCTTTCGAAGGGCAGCCTGATCGATGTTGCGGTCGAGAAGCCGGTGTCGGGTGGGCGGATGATTGCCCGCCACGACGGACGAGTGATCCTCGTCGCCGGTGCCATCCCCGGCGAGCGGGTGCGAGCGCGCATCGAACGGGTCGAGAAGCGAGTTGCGTTTGCGGCTGTCGCCGACGTGATCGAGCCCGCGCCTTCGCGTCGAGAGCCGGGCTTCGAACCCGCATGCGGTGGGTGCCTCTTTGCCCACATCAGCGTACGAGACGCAGGTTGCGCTCAAGTCCGAAATCGTCGCCGACGCATTCACGCGCATCGGCAAGATACCGCTGCCGCGACCGGTACCGGTTGCCCGCTCGGCCGAGCGCGGCTACCGGATGCGTGCGCGACTGCACGTGCACGACGGGCGCGCCGGGTTCTACCTCGAAGGAACACACCAGTTGTGCGACGCAGCGGCGACAGGCCAGCTGCACGAGTCATCAATCGCCGCTGTCCAGGCTGCGCTCTCCGCGCTGGGAACGTCGGCGACCGGGGTGGTGTCCGTCGAAGTGGCGGAGAACCTTGCCGCTGACGAACGCGCTCTTCACCTCGAGCTCGGGACCGCTGATCCCTTGCCGACTGCGGCACTCGAGGCGGCGGTCGTCGCCGCCGGGCTGACCGGCTGCAGCAGCCGCTCCGCCACAGGTGCGTTTGCGCGGGCCGGGGATCCCGCTGTCTCGGATCCGCTGAGTGTGCTTGACTGCGGGGCGTGCATCGGACGGCAGGCTCCGGCGGCACGCGGCTTCGTTCTTCCAGGGGAATCGATTCCTGCTCCCGGCGCTCCTGGGGCAGGTCATGGACGCAGTTCCCGACACCGGCGATGTCCTCGATCTGTACGCTGGCGTCGGACTCTTTTCGGTGGCGTTAGCCGCCCATGGACGCCGCGGCATCGTGGCGGTGGAGGGGGATCGCGAAAGCGGCGCGGACCTGCTGCGGAACGCGGCACCGTATCAAGGCGCAGTGACTGCGGTCGTCGGACTGGTCGAGGAACACGTCCGACGCCATCGTTCGCGTCCGGCGACGCTGATTGTCGATCCACCGCGGACGGGGATTTCGCAGGACGCGATGGACGTCATCCCGCAACTCGCCGCCGAAAGGATCGTGTACGTCTCGTGCGATCCGCCGACGATGGCGCGCGACGCACGACGGCTCGTCGATGGCGGTTACCGGCTGGCATCCCTCGACGGCTATGACCTTTTCCCGAATACGCCGCACGTGGAGGTGGTGGGAGTGTTCGAGCGGGAGAAGTAGCAGTCAGCGATCAGCGGTCAGTTCCCAGTTTCCAGTTTCCAGATCCGACTTCCGCCTAAAGGCGGAAGCTACGACGTCGTATTCCCGAATCCCGAATCCCGAACCCCGAATCCCGAATCCCCAATCCCTACTCCCGACTTCCGCCTAAGGCGGAAGCTACGAACGCCTCGAACAGCGGCTTGAACTCGCCGGTGCGCCAGAAGTTTTCCGGATGCCACTGGACGCCGAGGCAGAAGGCCGCCCCGGATCGTTCGATCGCTTCGATGATGCCGTCCGGTGCAGTGGCGGTGACGGTCAGTCCGGGCGCAACGTCGCCCACTGATTGGTGGTGGCGGCTGTTGACGGCGAGGCGCTCGGTCGTGCCGCGTCCAGCCCCCAGTGCCTGCGCCAGCGCCGATCCGCCGGCGACGTGCACGACGTGGGCGAGCGCATCCTTGGGCGTGTCGACCGCGTGTCGAAGCGGTGTGTCGATCTGAGTGGGAATGTCCTGGATCGAGAGTGCCGCCGGCGGCGACGTTCAGCACCTGCATCCCGCGGCAGATTGCGAAGAGCGGCACATCGCCGTCGAGCGCGCGCCTGGCAAGATCGATCTCGAACTCATCGCGACCCGCCTCGGCGTCGTAGACGGCAGGATGGCGCTCCTGCTTGTAGAACACCGGGTCCACGTCCCCTCCGCCGGTGAGGAGCACGCCGCCGACTTCGCCGACGACCGAACGGGGACTCTCGGTCACTTCCAGAATACGCGCCGTCGCCCCTGCGGCCTCGATCGATGCGATGTAGTCGTCCAGGCGGCTGCAGCGGGTCACACCGATGATGGGGGGCATATCAGCTCTCAGACATCGCAGTCAGTATTCAGCCGTCAGCTATCAGCCATCAGCTCAGCAATCAGCAAGCAGCTCTCAATCTCTAGTTCTGAGTTCTGAGCTCTGAGCTGAGTCTGAGCACCGGGCACCTGGAGCTGATAGCTGAGAACTGATAGCTGAGAACTATTTGCCTACATTTTGGCCGGCACCGTACAACCCATCAACTCCAGCGCACGGGTCAGCTGCGAGCGGTAGTAGGCGACGGCGGCGGCGCGCCAGATCCGCACGTCTTCGCGCTCCTCGTTCAGGATCGAGTACTTGTGGTAGAAGCCGTTGAACGCCTGCGCGAGACCGAACGCGTACTTTGCCAGGACGGACAGTTCCAGCGTTCGCACCGACTGCTCGACCACCTCGTCGAGCCGTGCCGCTTCCAGCATGAGGCCCCACAGGTCGTGCGCCTCGTCGGTGTCGCCGGTGAGCACCGCGGCGGAGGTGTGCGGAACCGCGGCGACGACCGCGGCCTCGTCGACGCCGTAGCGCTCCTGCAGTTTGTGGAAGATGTTGTTGGCGCGGACGACGGCGTATTGCAGGTAGGGACCGCTTTCGCCTTCGAAGCTGAGCGCCTCGTCGATGTCGAACACGATGATCTTGCCGCGCGAGAACTTCACCATGAAGTAGCGCACCGCGGCGGTCGCGATGGCGGCGGCAATCGCGCGTGTCTCTTCAGCCGTGAGCTCGACGTTCCGTTTGGCGACTTCAGCGGCGGCCTTGTCGATGAGGCGGTCGAGGAGGTCGTCGGCCTTGACTCCCTGTCCCTTGCGCCCGGAGACCTCGACAAAGGGGCGATCGGCATCGGCCGCCGTGTCATACCCGAGCTCACGGGCGGTCGCGTGCGACAACGCCACCATCTCGTACGAGTAGTGAACCGAATGCGCCGCCTGCTCGTGATACCCGAGCGCCGCGAGCGCCTGCTTCAACAGTTTCTGCAGGTACGACTGCCGCGTGTCGATGACGTTGCAGACCCACGAAGCATGGCCGAACTCCGGAACGCCAATCGCTGATGGCTGTGGCGTGGAACTGGTCGACCAGAGCGGCGGCGGCCCGTCGAGGAACCGGCGGTAGTGAAAGTCCTTGCCGAGAAGGCCGAACTTCCACAGCTGGTACGCCATGTCCTTGCCGACGTACGTGACCGTCCCGTCGGAGCGCACGATGACCTTCTCGCGACGCTCTTCAGCAGCTTCAGCGGCGTCCGTCGCATCGGATCCCGCTGCCGCAGGCGCGGGCTCACCCTCCGCGATACCAGCGTCAGGATTATCGTCGATACGCATCACCCAGCAGCCCTTGAGCTTTCCCTCGTCCTGGAGGAAGACCGCGCCGGTCTTCTTGAGGAATTCGAAGGCGTGAGTCCAGAAATGGAGCCGCAGGATGTCGCCCTCCCAGGTGAGGAGGTCGTAGCCGATGTTCATTCGCGCCATGGTGCGCAGGTGCGCACGAACGATACGGTCGGCGATGAAGGCGGCGAGTGCGGCCGTCTCGGTCCCGCCATGCTCGATGTCGTGCAGCGCCGTGGACCGGATCTTCAGGCGATCCTTGTCGCCCTCGTACCATTCCGTGACCCGGGCGTACAGGTCCCAGCAGTAATAATCGAACCGTCCTGCGTCTGCGATCGCCCGCACTTCGTCGAGTGTCTTGTGCTCGAGCTCGCGAAACCCGACGGCGACGTCGGCCACCTGCACACCGGTGTCGTCGATGTAGTTCTGGATCTCGACGTGGCGGCCGAGGAAGCGCAGCAGCCGGCCGAAGGCGTCCCCGAGCGCGGCGTTCCGGAGATGTCCGATGTGGGCGGCCTTGTTTGGATTGATCGCGGTGTGCTCGACGATGGCCTTTTCGCCGTGACGGTCGGGCGCGCCGCCGCGCCCCTGGAGCCAGTCGGTCGCCATCGCCGGCCGCTCGAGGAAGAAGTTGACGTAGCCGTTGGGTGCGGCCTCGATGCGCGAGAACCCGGGAATGGCGCCGAGCTCCGCGACGATTTCCTGCGCGATCGCACGCGGCGCCTTGCGCAGGCGTCGGGCGAGCTCGAAGGCCAGCGGGACGGCGAGGTCTCCCAGGGCACGGCGCGGCGCGGCTTCAACCGGAATCGCGGCCAGGACCGGGTCGTCGGCGGAGATGGCGTACAAGCGGCTGACGGCGGCAGCCATCCGCGCGCGGACGAGTCGATGGATCGGCAGAATCATGTCGTCGGTGGTCTGTCCTCTGGCAGCTAACTATTGGTGCGGTCAGTCGTGATAGGATCTGCCGTCGTTGAGCGGCCTCTGGCGCGCTCGTAGTCGTGCGGCGTGTTGACGTTCATGAACAGCAAGTCGTCCGGGTCATACCTCGCAATGATATCCGGCCCGATCTCGACCACGTGGACGCCCTTCGGGAGCGTGGACGCCTGCAGTTCCCCACGATCGATGCGCCCGCGGATCTCGGGCGCACACACCCGCGAGTAGACGGCACAGAGCGGCTCGCATCCCCGATGGCTACGCGGTATCACCACATCAGCGTCTTCGTCAGCCAGCCGCCGCAGGAACGCGGCCGAGACGAACGGCATGTCGCACGCAAGCACCAATGTCCGATCGGTCGGCGACTGGACGATCGCGGTGTAGATGCCGCCGAGGGCACCGTGGCCGGGCAGGTCGTCGGGCACGACGGTCAGGTGGCGCGCCGACCATGCTTCCGATTCGCGTGCCGACGACGAAAATGTGGGCGACCGTTTCGCGGAGCGCATCCAGCTGGCGATCGATGATGCTGGTCGCGCCGAGCGCCAAGGTCGCCTTGTTCACGCCGCCCAGGCGGGTGGCGCGCCCGCCCGCGAGGATCGCCGCCGCCAGTGTGCTCGTGTGCAGCATTCCAGAATCTGCCACTTTACCAGCCGCCCGAGAACACGCACAAGAACGAAGCGGGCAGGCGTTCGTCTGCCCGCGGTGGGCCGCAACGATGAGTGAACCGCGGATCGGGCGTGTGCTCGTGGCGAGCCTGCACCAGGCGATCGCGGATCTGCTCCCGACGCGCCTCGAATTCTACGAGAACTGGATCAACGTCAACGGGCTGCGGGAAGGCACGATCGGTCTCGCGCCGCTATCAGCAGTGCTGAGCTTCCTCCGCACGGAGGGAGACGCCTACGCGTTGATTACCGCCCGCGCCGGGGAATACGCCGGCGACTGGACGGTGAACACCCTGGCGCCATTCGAGCGCCGGGTCATCAAGCGGCTGCCGGCGTCGCTGCGGGCGCGTGCGGCGCTCAGGGTGGCGCGCATGCTCGTGCGCAGCACCTACCCGGGGTCACGCGCGATTGTACGTGTCAGGAAAGGGACTGCTTCAATCGATCTCAGGGGCTCGCTCTTCTGCGAAGTGCGCGAAACGTCAATCCTGCCTCTGTGCGGGTTCTACGCCTCGGCGATCAGGCGCGTGATGGAACTGTTCGACCTGCGGGCAGACGCGAGCGTCACCGAGTGCCGTGCCGGCGGCACGCGAAAAGGCTGCCTCCTGTCCGTGGTCGTCCACACCGGGCCCACGCCCGTTGACGAAGCGGCGGTCGCCTAGTGGCCTGTCCCCGGTGAACGAGGACACCAGGCCGGCCATCCGCATGTTTTCGCGAGTGCGTCTTCTTCTCCTTGCGCTCGCGCTCGGCACCTGCCCGCAATACGCGGCGGCCCAGGGCCTGACCGGACGTGTGCTCGTGGTTCCCTTCGACAACCGCCAGCACGATCCCACCGTGTACTGGCTGTCCGAAGCGTCGGCGGTGCTGCTCGCCGACGAGTTGCAGGCCCGCGGCGTCGCCGCCATCACCCGGCGCGAACGGGTGCGGGCCTTCGAGCAGCTGCACCTTCCGCTGTCGGCTTCTCTCAGCCGCGCCACCTTGATCAAGGTCGGAGAGCTGGTCGGCGCTTCCGAGGTGATCGTCGGTACCTACACGCTCGAGCGCGACACGTTGAAGGTGGATGCGCACACCATCCGGATTGACGTTGGCAGGCTGCAGCCCGACGTGGTCGAGCAGGCGCCCCTCAACGGGCTGATCTCGACGTTCGAGTCATTGGCGCGTCGGCTTGCGCCGGACACGCGCCCGCCAGCAGCCGGCCGTCCGCCACGGCCGCCGCTTGGCGCATTCGAGAACTACATCAAGGGCCTGATCGCGGAGAGTCCCGCGGCACAGGCGACGTTTCTCGAAACTGCCGTGCGCCTGTTCGCCGGGTACGATCGCGCCGAACTCGCGTTGTGGGATGTGCGGACCGAACAGGGGGATCACGCGGCCGCGCTGGCCGCCGCGAGAGCCGTCAGACCCGGCACTCCCCTCGGCGCTCGCGCGCGTTTCCTGTCGGGTGTGTCCCTGCTCAACCTGAAGCGGTACGACGAAGCCTTCGAGCTCTTCAAGGCGCTCGTCGACGTCGCCCCGGTTCCTCCCCTCGGAACCGGAATGAAGCCGGGCGGCGCGGCGTACAACAACCTTGGCGTCGTCGTCATTCGCCGTGGGGCAACGCCGCAGACCGGGACCGCAACCTTCTACCTGACGAAAGCGGCGGACGCCGACGCCGGCGACGCGGACTACCTGTTCAATCTCGGATACGCATACGTCCTCGAGCGTAATTACCAGGGCGCCGTTTATTGGCTGCGTGAAGCCGTCCGCAGGGATCCAGCGGATGCCGACGCACACTACGTGCTCGCAGCGGCGCTGCAGGCCGCCGGCAGCACAGTCGAGGCCGATCGTGAGAAGGAGCTCGCCCGCCAGCTGTCGTCGCGCTACGAGGACCTGGAGAAACGCGCCGCCGCCGACAGGCTGCCCGTCCCGCGTGGACTGGAACGTGTCCGGACCGATCCCGAACCGTCGACTGAGTCGCGTCCCGAGCAGGCCATCGTCAACACCGCTCAGCGCGAGCAACGTGAGCTTGCCGCCTTCCATCTCGATCGGGGACGACGGCTGTACGAGCGCGAAGAGGACCGGGAGGCGCTCGTCGAGCTGCGTCGCGCGGTTTACCTGTCGCCGTACGAAGCGCAGGCACACCTGCTCATCGGCCGTATTCTTCTCCGCGCCGGGCGCCCCAAGGAAGCGGTGGACGCGCTGAAGATCTCGATCTGGAGCGCCGATTCCGCCGCGGCACGGATTGCGCTGGGAGAGACGTACCTCAAGCTCCAGGATGCCCCCGCCGCCCGCGCCGAGCTCGAACGTGCGCTCGCGCTCGACCCCGCCTCGTCCGAGGCAAAGCGTATACTCAGCACGATCAGGTAGGTGGGAGCTGAGGCTCCGCGTGCGACCCGGAACGCTGCAGCTCGGGGCGCCCCGACGCCAGCCATCGGGTCGGAGTCAGACGCGGGGTCAGGCTTCGGGTGCCCCCGGCAAGGAGACCTCCATGCGGAAGATCGCCGCCTCCGTCGCGCTCGGTCTGGGCCTGGCGCTCGCATTGGCCGGAGCCCCGGTGGCGCAGAGCCAGCACGCCGGGCCGGTTTACACCGCGGAAATCGATGGGATCATTCATCCGGTCGTCGCTGAATACGTCAGTGAAACGATTCGGCGCGCGGACGCTGCCGGTGCCTCTCTCATTGTCTTCACGCTTCGCACGCCGGGCGGCCTGGTCGATTCGACCCGCGACATCAACAACGCAATCATTCGCGCCCGGGCCCCGGTCGCGGTCTTTGTCGGGCCATCAGGGAACCGGGCCGCGTCTGCCGGCTTCCTGATCACGATTGCGGCCGACGTCGCGGCCATGGCACCGGGGACGCACATCGGCGCCGCGCATCCGGTGGCGGGCAACGGGGAAAAGGTCGATGACACGATGGCCAAAAAGATGGCCTCGGATGTCGCGGCATATGGCCGAACCCTGGCAACGCAGCGGAAGCGCAACGTCACGCTGGTCGAACAGGCCGTCACCGAGAGCCGATCCTACACGGAGCAGGAGGCGCTCGGCGCAACGCCGCCACTCATCGATCTGATCGCGAATGATGTTCCCGATCTCGTCAGGAAGCTGGATGGCCGGGTTCTCACCCGCTTCGACGGCCGGTCGGAGACGCTGCACACGGCCGGTGCGGCAACGATCTTCGTGCCGATGACATGGCAACAGCGGGTGCTCAGCGGAGTGGCGCATCCGCAGGTCGCGTATCTGCTGCTCACGCTCGGCACGCTCGGTCTCACGATTGAGCTGTGGAGCCCGGGCGCCATTCTGCCCGGCGTGGCTGGCGGCATCTGCCTCCTGCTCGCCTTTTTCGCGTTCCAGGTGCTGCCCGTGAGTTATGCAGGCGTGCTCCTCATCCTGTTCGGTCTCGCCCTGCTGGTGCTGGAGGTGAAAGTGACCAGTTTCGGGCTGCTCGCCGTCGGCGGCATCGTGTCGCTGCTCTTCGGTTCCATGATGCTGATCGACTCGCCCCTTCCGGAGATGCAGATCGGGCTCCGGCTGATCGTCCCGGTCACGCTCGCGATCGCCTGCGTACTGTTATTCCTCGTCCGGCTGGGCGTGCAATCCCAGCGTACGCCGCCGGTCACGGGGCGCTCGGGGATGATCGGCGAACCGGCCCAGGTCCTGACGGCGATCGAACCCGGCGGACAGGGGAGTGTGCGGGCACACGGAGAGATCTGGAGCGCGACGTCAGATGACCCGATTGAAGTGGGCCGCCATGTGCGGATTACCGGCATGGCCGGTCTCGTCCTCCGTGTCCGTCCCGATTCCACGGTGAAGTCCGGAGCGTCCTCCGGGCAAGGGCCCGCTTGGCGTGCGGGATCTTCCGCCTGAAGGCGGAAGCTACGGCTGAAGGCAGAAGCTACGGCTGAAGGCAGAAGCTACGGCGCTTCGAAGAAGCCACCGCTCGAATCCCGAGTCCCTGGCGCCTGCTGAAGAGTATGATGCCCGCGGAGGCACCTCGTGCTGATTCCCCCTTTGATGATTTTCGCGGCCATTCTGGTCTTCTATCTTCTGAGCTCGATCAAGATCCTGAACGAGTACGAGCGCGCCGTCGTGTTCAGGCTGGGTAAGCTGCTGGCCGACCCGAAGGGGCCCGGGGTCATCTTCATCTTCGCCCCGCTCGACCGGATGGTGCGGGTGAGTCTCCGCACCATCGTCTTGGACGTGCCGCCGCAGGACGTCATCACCCGCGACAACGTGTCGGTCAAGGTGAACGCGGTCGTCTACTTCCGCGTCATGGACCCGCGCCGGGCCATCGTCGAGGTCGAGAGCTACCATTACGCGACGTCGCAGCTCGCCCAGACGACGCTTCGGAGCGTGCTCGGGCAGGTGGAGCTCGACGACCTCCTTTCGCAGCGGGAACAGTTGAATCACAGGCTGCAGCAGATCCTCGATCAGCACACCGATCCGTGGGGTGTGAAGGTCTCGTCGGTGGAGGTGAAGCAGGTCGACCTGCCCCCCGACATGCAGCGCGCGATGGCCAAGCAGGCCGAAGCCGAGCGAGAGAAGCGTGCTAAAATCGTCCACGCGGCCGGTGAGCTGGAGGCGTCTGAAAAGCTGGCCCTCGCGGCAACGGTCATCGCCAAGGAGCCGGTCACGATCACCCTCCGGTATCTGCAGACGCTCACCGAAATCGCGTCTGAGAAAAACTCGACCATCATTTTCCCGCTGCCGATTGAGCTGATGAACGTGCTCACCGGTCGGAAATAGAGCAAGGCGTGCCTGAGCTTTCACACGAGACGGCCGAAGACGGCTTTCACGAAATTCAACTGAGCGGGAAACAGCTCGTCTTCCTGTTCATTGTCACGACCAGTGTCGTCGTGGGTGTCTTCCTGTTCGGCGTGCTCGTCGGTCGTGGCGCACGAGAGCCGAAGGCCGAGGAAGCGACTCCCGTGGGTGCGGTGGAGACCCCCGCCCCGGCCCCTGTCGCACAAGCCGGGCCGCCGGCAATCGAACCGCCAGCGCCTGCGGCGGACGCGCCTTCAGACAAGGTCGATTACAACGCTCCGAAAGGCGCAACGGCGACGCCGGATGCGTCCAAACACCCGGTGGAGGAATCGAAGCCCGCAGCGTCCCTTCCAGAGGCTGCGAAAGAGCCCGCTGCGAAGCCGCCGGCGACCTCCTCCGCACCGGCCAAGCCGCCAGCCGCGGCGACAGCCAAGCCTCCTGAAACAGCTCCGGCGCCAGTGCCGGCGGCATCCGCAGCGGGGGTGCCTTCCACTGCACAACCAGGAACCTGGCTCGTCCAGGTGATGGCGACGCGTGAGCAGGGGATCGCGACTGCGCTGGTGAAGAAGCTCTCCGGCAAGGGATATCCTGCGTTCCTCGTCAACCCGGTCGCCGGCGCACCGCAGGCGTTCTACAAGGTGCAGATCGGGCGCTACAAGGACCGGGCCGAGGCCGAGCGAGTCTCGGTTCGGATCAAGAAGGAAGAAAAGTTCCAGTCCTGGATTTTGCGCTAGCCCTGCTCTCGGGCGCGCTTCTCGCCCTCAGCTTTCCGAAATTCGGCCAGCCGGCATTCGCCTGGATTGCCCTGACACCGCTCGTCGTCGCGGCGGCCCGCGCGAATGGCCGGCGCGCGTTCGCCCTCGGGATCGTCACCGGTGCGGTGTACTTCGGCTGCACGCTGTACTGGATCGCGCAGACGGTGTCGACGTTCGGCGGGCAGAGCGTCGTGGTCGGCGCGCTGGTCGCAGGTGTGCTGGTTGCCTACCTGGCCCTCTTTCCCGCGGCGTTCGCGGTCATCGTCGCACGAAGTTGCCAGGTGTTCGGGAGTCGCGGGCTGTTGCTCGTTCCGGCCGCGTGGGTGACTACGGAATTGGGCCGGCAGTACGTGTGGGTGGGTTTCCCCTGGATCCTTCTCGGATACAGCCAGGTCACTGCGCTGCCGGTTGCGCAGGCGGCCTCCATCGTCGGCGTGTACGGTCTCTCGGCACTCGTTGCCGCAGTCTCGACTGCGGCGGCGCTGGTGGTTGTCGACCGCGGTCGGACGCGGTGGGTTGTTGCCGGGATCGTTGCGCTCTGCGTCGCGCTCGAGGCGATGTGGGGGCACTCGCGATTGAGCTCCTCTCCGCTCCTCACCCGCGGGGAGCCGATCCGGGTTGCCGTGCTCCAGGGGAACGTCGAGCAGGAACAGAAATGGGACCCGGCGAAACGAGAGGCCATCACCAGCCTCTATCTCGACATGACCCGCCGCGCGCTGGCGCAGGGCGCCACGTTCATCATGTGGCCCGAATCCTCATACCCGGTGTTTTTCGAGCAGGACATCCTTGGCGCTGCTGCGGTGCGCCACCTTGCCGTCGAAAGTCGGGCCACGCTGCTCATCGGCAGCGACCAGGTCGAACCGGTCAGGAGTAGCCGCGACACCGATGCGCCGCAGTCGCGGTACTACAACGCCGCCTTCCTCGTCAGCCCGGATGGCTCCACTGGCGCCGTATACCGGAAGATGCAGCTCGTGCCCTTCGGTGAGTACGTTCCTCTCAAGTCGCTCCTGTTTTTCGTTGGCCCGATCGTCGAGGCCGTGTCCGACTTCAGCCCGGGCACCGATCCGGTGCTGTTGCCGGTAGCCGGACACACCGCGAGCACTGCGATTTGTTACGAGGTGATCTTTCCGAACCTGATGCGGCAGTTCGTGCGCGACGGCAGCGAGCTCTTGACGACGATCACCAACGATGCCTGGTACGGCCGCTCGTCCGCCGCCTACCAGCACTGGGAGCAGGCGTCCATGCGAGCGATCGAGGAGGGCCGGTATCTCGCCAGGGCAGCCAACACCGGGATCAGCGGGTTCGTCGATCCGTATGGACGCGTCCTGAAGAAGACCGATCTCTTCGAGCCGTCAGTCGTCGTAGAGGATGTGCGATTTCTGACCGACCGCACGGTGTACAACCGCATCGGCGACCTCGTCGCGTGGTTGTCGCTCGCCGTCACCATCGCGGTTTTGGTTGCGACCCGGAAACGTCGGCCGGCATAGGCAACGGCGGATCGGGATTGGGGACTTCGGTCCAACTTCCGCCTGAAGGCGGAAGCTACATGCTACATGCGCCTGCCCTTGGCACTCTTGCACCTTGGCACTCTGGCACTCCTATGCACGTTGGCACGTTGGCCCGCCTTCGCCGCGTCACGCGGCTACGGCGGGTCTCGCCATAGCCCGCCCGAGAACTGTGGGCGGGCGGAGGCGGACACGATAAGATTAGGACTTATGGCCGTACAACTGGATGAACAGCTTCGCAGGTCCCAGGAGCTGGCGCGCCGCGCCGCCGATCTGCGGAGCTATCTTTGACGCCTCCCGCCCCGCACAAGAACTCGCAACGATAGAGCAGCGCGTTTCGGATCCGGACTTCTGGAAGGACCAGGCCGGTGCGCAGAAGCTGCTGCAGCGGCGCCGGCGGCTCGAGGAGGATCGTGACCTCTCCGAGTCGCTGCGTCGGCGCGTCGAGGATCTCGCCGTCCTGGTCGAATGGCTCGAGGCTGGCGAGCCGGTGCTCGATGACCTGGTGCGCGGCCTCGACGAACTGTCGGTCCAGGTCGATGCCGGCGAAACCAAGAAGATGCTTGGCGGCGAACACGATCGGAAGAATGCGATCGTCACCATCCATCCAGGCGCGGGAGGCACTGAATCCCAGGACTGGGCGGAGATGCTGCTGCGCATGTACCTGCGCTGGACCGAGCGCCGCAATTTCAAGCGCGACGTCATCGATCTCCAGCCCGGCGACGAGGCCGGGATCAAGGGCGCGACGATGACGATCGTCGGCGACTATGCGTACGGGATGATGCTGGCCGAGGCCGGCGTTCACCGCCTCGTCCGCATCTCGCCCTTCGACCAGGCATCGCGCCGGCACACGTCATTTGCGTCGGTGTTCGTCTGGCCGGAGCTGCCGGAGGATGTCGACGTCGAGATCGACGAAAAGGATCTGCGGATCGATACCTATCGATCGAGCGGCGCCGGCGGCCAGCATGTCAATGTCACTGATTCGGCCGTGCGAATCACGCATCTTCCGACCAACATCGTCGTCTCATCGCAGAACGAGCGATCGCAGCACCGCAATCGCGATTCGGCGATGAAGGTGCTGAAATCACGCCTCTACGACCTGAAGCTGAAGGAGCAGCAGGCCAAGCTCGATCAGCTTGGCGGCGAGAAGAAGGACATCGCCTTCGGCAGCCAGATCCGGAGCTACGTCCTGCACCCGTATCAGCTGATCAAGGATCACCGCACCAAGGAAGAAGTCGGCGATGTCAACCGCGTGCTCGACGGCGACATCGACGTCTTCATCAAGACGTACCTGATGAGGAAGGCCGCGGGCACTCTCGGGCAGGCGGTGGCGGACGACGACTGAGTAATCAGCGCGTCCGCCCGGGTGCGCTACTGCTTCATCGAGCCGGGCTGTGTCCCGGCGATGAACGCTTCCGAGATCGTGCCAGGGGTGCCGGCGTCGGCCACCTCGCCGGAGCCCTTTGTCGATCGATACGAACACGATGTTCCCCGGCGCCTCGAACGTCGGCGGCTGCTTGCGGTCGCCGATCCACGCCTTCATGATGTCGATCCAGATTGGAAGCGCCGCCTCGGCTCCGGTCTGGTTGTGGCCGATTGGCTTCTTCTGATCGAGTCCCACCCACACGCCCAGCGTGATGTCAGGATCGAACCCGATGAACCACGCGTCGGTGTAGTCGTCGGTCGTTCCGGTTTTCCCGCCGATCGGCCAGTTGAGCGACGCGGCCTTGATGGCCGTGCCGCGCTGGACGACGCCGCGGAGGAGGCTGGTCATCACGAAGGCGGTGTCCGACCGGATCGCGTCCTTGGGTTCAGGACGGTTCTCCTCCAGCAGATTGCCTTCTCGATCGGCGACCTTGAGGATCGAGTACGGCTGCATGCGGACGCCCTGGTTCGGGAATGCGGAATACGCACTCGTCATCTCAGTCAGCGTCGCCTCCGCGGCACCCAGGGCGACGGCCAGGTACGGCGGAATCGGCGACTCCAGGCCGAGTCGTCGTGCGTATGAGATCACCTGCCGCGGCCCGAGCTGCTCCATCACTCGCACTGCGGGGACGTTGCGGGATTCTTCGAGGGCATGCCGCAGCGTGATCGGCCCCTCGAATTTGTGGTCGTAATTGAGCGGCGTATAGGTGGGGGAGCCTTCGGCACCTGCAAACGTCGTCGGCTCGTCCATGATCGTCGTCGTCGGCGTGTACCCGCGGTCGATAGCAGCGGTGTAGACAATCGGTTTGAATGCGGAGCCGACCTGCCGCGAAGCCTGAGTCGCGCGGTTGAACTTGCTGCGTTCGAAACTGAACCCGCCGACCATCGTCTTGATCTGGCCGGTGCGGTTGTCGATCGCGAGCACCGCTCCCTCGACCAGAGGCGGCTGCTCCAGAGTCCCGGTCGCGGCATGAGCGCTCTCGTCCAGGGTGACGAGACGGGCTTCGACCATGTCGCCCCTGGTCACGAGCTGTGTCGCGGACGTCTTGCCCGTCCACGCGAACCCCTTGCGATCGACCGTCACCTGGAAGAGGCCGGCCCGAAGCTCGATCGTGGCGCCGTCGGCATTCGTGACGATGGCGGGAACGATGTCCGATTCCTTCATCGGGTGATCCCAGCGCGGATGTCGGAAGGTCTCGATCGCGTGGCCTTCGGCCAGGACGTTGCGCCGGGGCTTTCGAAATCCGCGGCGGCGGTCGAGGCGGCGGAGCCCCTCATCGAGCGCGTGGTTGGCCGCCTCCTGCAACTCGACGTCGAGCGCGGTCTGGATCGAGAGACCGTTCTCGTACAGACCGCTTGGCGCCGTACTGGCCTTCGAGCTCCTTGCGAACCTCTTCGAGGAAGTAGGGAGAGACGGAGGGCGGAGCCGACGGCTCGCCGCGAAGGGTGATCGGCTTCTTCTTTGCGTCCTCCGCGTCGGCCGCACTGATGAAACCGACCTCCGCCATCCGGCCGAGCGTGTAGTTGCGGCGCCGGAGTGCCGCATCCATGTTGACGTAGGGGCTCTGGCGCACGTTGCCCTGGAGGATCCCGGCGATGAGCGCGGCCTCTTCGAGCGTCAGGTCCTTTGCCGGCTTGCCAAAATACAGTTGTGATGCCGCCTGCACACCGTACACGCCGTGGCCGAAGTACATCTGGTTGCAGTAGAGGGTGAAGATCTCGTGCTTGGTGTAGCGCTTCTCGATCTGGATCGCGAGCAGCGCTTCCTTGATCTTCCGCTCCCACGTTTTTTCATCGGTCAGGAACAGCTTGCGCGCCAGCTGTTGCGTCAGCGTGCTCGCGCCGGCGGCCTTGCGCCGCTCGATGATGTCCTTGAGGAGCGTCGTCACGATGCGGGGGATGCTCAAGCCGAAGTGCTGCTCGAACTCGGAGTCCTCGGCGGCGATGATGGCCTGCTTCAGCTTTGGTGAAATCGCTTCGTACGGGATCACTTCGCGGCGCTGGATCGCGAATTCCCCGACCACCTCGCCGCGCGATCCGTACACACGCGAGATCGTACTCGGGGCGTAATCATCGAGCGCCGAGATCTGCGGAAGATCGCCGGCGTAGGCGAAGATGACGCCGGTTGCGATGCCGAGTACCGCGGCGATGATGAAGAGGATGATGAGGCCCGCGCTGCGGGCGACACGGACGACGTACTTGGCCATGAGTCAGTTTTCAGCTATCAGACTTCAGCTATCAGCAATCAGTTATCAGCTAATCAGCAATCAGCTACCAGCTATCAGTGTCCAGTTTCAGTTCTGTGCAACGGGGAACATCGGTAACAATCCCCAATTCCCAATCCCCAATCCCCAGTCCCGAGTCCCCCCCGACACTCCTAACGCCCCCGCGCCCCCGAGTGGGCGTGGCCTGCGCCTGATGGTGTGCCTCCGCTCGATGGTGCGCTTCCGCCTGAGGGTGCGCCACCGGCCGGTTGCGCTGCGGGAGCGGAACGCTGCCCGCCGCCCGCTGGCGCTGACGCTGGTGCTTGCCGGGGCTCGGCGCGCGGGACGGCCCGACCTCCTTCAGAACCGCGGTCTGGCGCTCGCATCTCGGGCCCCGGCCGACCGTAGCCAGCCGCTCCGTCGCGCGCGCGGGTGTCGCCGACGGGTGAGCCCGGGGCAGGCGTGCGAACGCTGGAGCCGCCGCCACCGTACTCCGGTGGTGCGGGCATGGGCCGGTACGCCGGGTTGTCTCGTGGAACGGCGCGAGGTTGCGCACTGTTCTGCGAATACGCATACGGCGCCATGCGCGCGCCGGCACCGGCCGGCGTCTGAGTGCCGTTGACTGGCCCGACGGACGAACGCTCTCGGTCGGCGCGAATGTTTCCGGACTCAGCGGCACGAACGTCACCTCGTCGCACTGCGGTGCCCGCGACAGCGGCTGCCCCGGAGGCACGTTCGCGGCCGATGCCGTTGGTTCCGGACGGTGCCGTCACCGTGGCACCCGGATAGGGTGCGTTGACCTCTCCCGCACGTGGACGATACGGGACGCCGTTGGTGGCGCCGGCGGTTTCGCGTGAGACTGCGCGCGCACCGTCGAGCGAGTCAGGCGTCGGACGAGGCGCTGACGGCAGTGGCGTCGCGCGCGATGGCCCGACCATGGTCCGTGACCGCCCGCCAGTGACCCTGGCTCCGCCGGGTTCGAGGTTCGTGTAAACCGGCGATCCCGTGCTGCTGCGTCCGGGACTGGTCCCCGCAATCCGAATCGGCGCCGACGACCGGGGGACGGCGTGGCCGCGAACGTCCGGCGCTCTCTCCGCAGTCACGAATCCTCGCGACGAACCAGGATAGACATTCCTTGTCGCCACATCGCGGACGTAGCCGCGTCCGAAGTGTCGATCCGGGACGGCCGTCCATGCCCGCCACGGATTGTAGGCGCGTCCCGGCACGCTCACGAGCTGTACGACTGCGCGATTGTTCCAGCCGAGCGGGCACCAGCTGACATATCCGGGCGCGTACGCCCACGACACCCAGGCAGGAGCCCAGCTTCGCCCCGGAATCCAGAACCAGGCACCGGCCGAAAGCCCCCAGCGTCCATAGTGGTGAGTCGGCCAGTCCCACACCGCCGCGCCGACCCACGTCCATCCGTAGGGACGAAGGCTGACCCAGCGGCCGTTTCGGTAGGGCCGCCACCCCGTCGACACCGCCGGATACCACACGTACCCGTACGAGGACTCGTATCGCCAGTCGCCCGCACCCTCGAAGGACGCCGCGTACGGGCGCACCTCCTCGGGAAGGTACTGGGTCGAGACCGCAAGCCGCTGGTTCCGGCGCGCCTCGGACCAGCGATCGAAGGCGTCCCACGATGCCGAGTTGAAGGCATAGGCATAGGACGGGGCGGCGTTGCCGCGAGCGGCGGCACGCTGGCCAGCGCGAAGCGGCGTGCGCCCCTGGTCGTTGACGAGTTCAGCCGCGCCCCGCAGGACCAGCAGCTCGACCTCCGGCTCCCGATCGGTAGGGAGCACGGACACCCGATAATCGCCGGGCGAGTCGATATTCACCGACGCGGCCGGTGCGTCGATTCGGTAGTTGACCTGTCGGTCCGGTCCGGGAATGGAGAGTCGAACGCGTCCGTCGAGCAGGCGCACGAGCTCGTCGGATTGGAAGTCGACGATGGTGTGTGCGTCGAGGTGGAGCGTGCTGCCATCGACGAAGAGGATCTCGACGCGGCCGGCCTCGGTGCGGACGCGGTCGCCCGCGAGGATGGGCATGTTCTCGGGCGAGGCGTCCGCCTGGCCGTTACGCTCGAGGACCGCGCCGCCATCCACGTATGAGACGTGCGCCGGCGGCTCCGACGAGACGTCCTGGGCAGCGGCGGCGGTGGCGAATGTCAGCAGAAGCGTGGCGCCGAAGAGGCGTGCAACGCGGCAGGGCATAAAGACCTCTCAACCGGGGCTCGCACGTTCGGGCTCGCTCGACGAGGGCGCGTTCGAACGCCTGAACCGCCGGACTCGCGTCGGCAGGGTGGCAAGCTGATTATAGACACGAGGTTACAGAAATTCCACTACTACAGCTTGACTGAACGCTGCTCAGATTTTATACTATCAACGTTATAAAGATTTGCCGCACATCTCGGCGGCGGGACGCGAGGACAAACAAGTCATGAGCAAGATTATTGGAATCGACCTGGGCACGACCAATTCCGTTGTGGCGGTGATGGAAGGGGGCGAACCCGTCGTCATCACCAACCCGGAGGGGAGCCGCATCACGCCGTCGGTCGTGGGTTTCACGAAGTCCGGCGAACGCCTGGTCGGTCAGGTGGCGAAGCGCCAGGCGGTCACGAACCCCGAAAACACCGTGTTTTCGATCAAGCGCTTCATGGGGCGCCGGTTCGACGAAGTCAACGAAGAGATGAAGATGGTGCCCTACTCGGTGATTCGGGCATCGAACGGCGACGTGCGCATCAGCGCGGCCGGTAAGGAATTTTCACCGCCGGAAGTCTCCGGCATGATCCTGCAGAAGCTGAAGCAGGCGGCGGAGGAGTATCTCGGACAGACGGTGACCAAGGCCGTGATCACGGTGCCGGCGTACTTCAATGACGCGCAGCGCCAGGCGACAAAGGACGCCGGGCAGATTGCGGGTCTCGAAGTGATGCGCATCGTCAACGAGCCGACCGCCGCCGCGCTCGCGTACGGGCTCGACAAGAAGAAGGACGAAACCATCGCCGTCTACGACTTCGGCGGTGGCACGTTCGATATTTCGATCCTCGAGGTGGGCGAAGGGGTCGTCGAGGTCAAGGCGACCAACGGCGATACCCACCTTGGCGGAGACAATCTCGACCAGCGGATCATCGACTGGATCGTGACCGAGTTCAAGAAGTCCGAAGGGATCGATCTGTCGCGCGATCGCATGGCGCTCCAGCGCCTGCGTGAGGCGGCCGAGAAGGCGAAGATGGAGCTCTCCACGGTGGCGGAGACCGACATCAACCTGCCGTTCATCACGGCGGATCAGACCGGGCCCAAGCACCTCACGATGAAGCTGACGCGCTCGAAGTTCGAGCAGATCGTCGAGGACCTGCTCCAGAAGACCGTTGGGCCAACCAAGCAGGCGCTCGCCGATGCCGGTGTGGACTCGTCGAAGATTGACGAAGTGGTGCTCGTCGGTGGGTCGACCCGTATCCCGCGAGTGCAGGCGATCGTCAGGGAGCTGTTCGGCAAGGAACCGCACAAGGGTGTGAATCCGGACGAGGTCGTGGCCATCGGCGCGGCGATCCAGGCCGGCGTGCTCGCCGGCGAAGTCAAGGATCTGCTGCTGCTCGACGTGACGCCGCTGTCGCTCGGGATCGAGACCCTCGGCGGCGTGATGACGCCGCTCATCCAGCGGAACACCACGATTCCGACCCGGAAGAGCGAAACGTTCTCGACCGCGGCGGACAACCAGACCAGCGTCGAGGTCCACGTGCTCCAGGGAGAACGGCCGATGGCGCGCGACAATCGCCCGCTCGGCAAGTTCCACCTGAGCGGTCTGCCACCGGCGCCGCGCGGCGTACCGCAGATCGAGGTCACGTTCGACATCGATGCGAACGGGATCGTGAACGTGTCGGCCAAGGACATGGCGACGCAGAAGGAGCAGAAGATCACGATCACATCGTCCAGCGGCCTTTCGAAAGAAGAGGTCGACAAGATGATGCGCGAGGCCGAGTCGCACGCCGAGGAGGACCGGAAGCGCAAGGAAGAGATCGAGACGCGCAACCAGGCTGACCAGGCGTCGTACCAGGCGGAAAAGATGCTCAAGGACTCCGGCGAGAAGCTGTCGGCGTCCGATCGCGCCCCGGTCGAATCGGCGATCGCGGATCTCAAGGCGGCAATCGAGAAGAACGACGTCGCCGCGATGAAGCGCGCAATGGAGGCGCTGAACTCGGCGCAGCACAAGGTCGCGGAGGTGCTCTACCGCGCCGCGAGCGGCGGGGCGGGGGCGGGTCAGCCCGGCGAGGCTGAACCCGGCGCGGGCGGTGCGTCGACCGGCAGCGGCGCGGCGTCGGGCGATGTCATCGACGCGGAAGTAGTCGAGGAAGAGAAGAAATAACGCGTGGACTACTACGGCATCCTCGGCCTCGAGCCGGGCGCGAGCCCGGCCGAGATCAAGCGGGCGTATCGACGGCTGGCGCGGCGGTATCACCCGGGCATCAACCCGGGTGACCGCGCGGCCGAAGCGATGTTCGCCCGCATCGCGGAGGCCTACGAGACGCTCAACGATCCAGACCGGCGGCAGCAGTACGACGCCGCCGGCGGCCGATCGGCACCGCTCGGGACACCCGGCGCGTTCGAGTTCGCCGGTTTTGATTTTTCCTTTGCAGCGCACGGCGCGGAAGCGGCGACGTTCAGCGAGCTGTTCGCTGAAGTGCTGCATCCACCCGAAGCGGAGACCGGGCACCCGGAGCGCGGCGCGGATCTGCACGCGGCGCTGACGGTGTCGTTCGAAGAATCGATCCGTGGCGGCGAGCGCCAGGTCATCGTGACCCGGCAGGTCGAGTGCCAGGTGTGCAACGGCGCTGGCCGAATCCGGATGCGCGAGGGGCGCTGTCCGCACTGTCAGGCGACTGGGAAAGTGCGGTGGGCGCGCGGGCACATGGTCTTTGCCAAGGCGTGTGCGGCGTGCGGCGGCACTGGACGGCAACGCGAGGTCGGCTGCGAAGTGTGCGGCGGCCGCGGACGCGCGGTGCGCAGCGAGGCGATACCCGTGACGTTGCCGCCCGGGGTTTCGGACGGCGCACGTCTCCGTGTGCCGGAAAAGGGCCACGCCGGACATCGCCGTGGCCGCACGGGTGATTTGTACGTCGACGTCCACGTGCAGCCCCACCGGCTGCTCAGGCGCGAGGGTGACGACCTCCTGATCGTCGTTCCGGTCGCGGTGCACGAAGCCATGCTGGGCGCGCGAATCAGCTTGCCGACACTCGAGGGCAACGTGAGCCTGAAGATCCCCTCGGCGACGCAGGCGGGTCAGCGGTTCAGGATTGAGGGCCGCGGGGCCCCGGCGCGTTCGGGCGGCCGCGGCGATCTCGTCGTGGAAGTCAGAGTCGTGTTGCCGGCGTTCGTTGACGAGCGGTCGAAGGAATTGATGCGCGAGTTCGGTCGTCTCAACAGCGAAGACGTCAGAAGAGATCTCCAGGTATGACCGCCAAGCGCTCCGGCAAGGCCTATTACATGATCAGCGCGGTGGCGCAGAAGTACAACATCCACCCGCAGACGCTGCGGCTGTACGAACGCGAAGGACTGCTCAAGCCGTCCCGGACCGAAGGGAACACGCGGCTGTACTCGGAGGAAGACCTCGAGCAGCTCGAGACGATCCTCTCGCTGACGCGTGATCTCGGGGTCAATCTCGCCGGCGTCGAGATCATCCTGAACATGCGCCGGAAGATCGAGGCGATGCAGCACGAAGTCAACGAGTTCATCGAGTACGTGAAGCACGAGGTTTCCCGCGGTATCGGCGACTGGGAGCAGCGGCTGAGCACCGCACTCGTCAAGTCGTCGCCAACCGACCTCGTCCGCGCCCCGGCACCGCAGACGCAGACCGAGCGGCCGGCCGAAGCCGAAGACGTCGAAGAGCCGCGCCGAAAGGCGTAGCGCCCGAAGTAGAATCGGGTATGCGCGGTGCCGACGACGAAAGTGGCGCGCTGCAGGCCTACCTTCGCGGCATCGCGAAGTTGCCGCGTCTCACGGCTGAAGAAGAGCACGAACTTGCCGTCCGCATCCAGCACGGCGACGAGGCGGCTCTCCGCCGGCTGGTCGAGGGCAATCTCCGCTTCGTTGTCAGTTACGTCAAGCGATATCGCGGGCTGGGCGTCCCCTTCCTCGACCTCATCCACGAAGGCAATCTCGGATTGATGGAGGCGGCGCGCCGCTTCGATCCGGCGCGGAACGTCAAGTTCATCACCTACGCGGTCTGGTGGGTTCGGCAGGCGATCACGCACGCGCTGTCCGGTCAGACCCGCGCTTTTACGCTGCCTCAGAAGCTTTCTTCGGTGGCGGCGCGATTCGGTCGCGAAGTCAGCGAACTGACCGAGCAGCTGCAGCGCTCTCCGACATATGCGGAGATTGCGCACGGGCTCGACATCTCACAAGGCGAGGCGGAAGCGCTCATGCGCATCGGCGACCGTGACGTGTCGCTCAGCGATCCGATCGCGAACGGCGAAGATGCGCCGGAGCTTGGCGAGATGCTCGAGCAGGCGACCGTTCCCGCAGCGGAAGATGCCTTGATCCATCGTCGGCTGCACGCACGCGTCCGTCACGCCCTCGGCGAGCTCGACGGGCGCGAGCGCGAAGTGCTCGAACTTCGCTACGGTCTGGATCGGGATGGCGATCCGCGCACGCTGCAGGAGGTCGGCGAGATGCTTGGCCTCACGCGCGAACGCATCCGGCAGATCGAGTCCCGGGCGAAAGAAAAGGTGCGCAAGTCGAAGCGCGCCGGAGAGCTCCGTTCGTATCTGAACTGAGTTACAATCGGGCCTCCCGCCCATGCCCTGCGAACTCTGCGACGATACCGGATGGAAGCCCGTGGATGCGGGCGGCGCGCGGCGCGTCGTGCGCTGCGACTGCTGGCGCGAGGGGCTGACGATGCGGCTTCTCGAAGAAGCACGAATCCCACCACGCTATCGTCGGTGCGATCTCAAGACGTTCGTCACCTATCCCAACGAGAAGCTCCTCGGCGCGGTCAAGATGGCGCGTCGCTTCGCCGAGCAGTTTCCCGAGCCGCGCAAGAGCCTGTGTCTCATCGGTCCGCCTGGCATCGGTAAGACGCACCTCGCGGTCTCGGTTCTGCGCAGCGTCATTCTCGACAAGGGCGCCCGCGGGTTGTTCTACGACGTCCGCGATCTGCTGCGCGTCATTCGCAGCACCTACAATCCGCTCGTCCGTACTGCCGAGATGGACATCCTTCGGCCGGTCATGGAAGCCGATATCCTGGTGCTGGACGATATCGGATCGGAAAAGACCTCGGAGTGGGTCGAAGAGACGATGAACCTCATCGTCAACACGCGCTACAACGAGCGGCGTCACACGATCTTCACGTCGAACTACGACGACACGCCAGACGACAGCGATCCGGAGTGCCTGAAAGCCCGCATCGGGTTCCGCATCCATTCGCGGCTGCACGAGATGTGCGAGTTTCTCGAGTACGACGGCGCCGACTTCCGCCACGCTCCGCCGAACGCCGGCGGCGACGATCTTCTGACCATGTGGAAGTCGAAAGGGCCGGCTCGCCGGAGCCTGCCGTCGCGCGCGAAAGGTCCGATCCGGGCGCAGCTGAAGCCTCACGACGGCAAAGCCGACCTCGGGTGGTCGGGCGGGAAGGCCGGTTCGTAGCCGCGCCGCAGCATGTCCCTCGGGCTCTACCTTCACGTCCCCTTCTGCTCCTCGATCTGTAACTACTGCAACTTCAACCGCGGACTGTTCGAATCCGGCCTGAAGGATCGGTATGTCGCCGCCCTCGAGCAGGAGATCAGGACATCGGCCGCGACCTCCCCGGGCGGCACTCGTGCTGACACGATTTTTTTCGGCGGCGGCACGCCGTCCCTGCTCGACCCCGTGGAGATTGGCCGCCTCATTCGCGCGTGTCGCGAGAGCTTTGACGTCAGCCCCGATGCCGAGGTGACGCTCGAGACCAACCCCGAGACATCGTCGAATGACCGGATGGCAGGGTTCCGCGCCGCCGGGGTGAACAGGATCAGCTTCGGCGTGCAGTCGTTCCGGGACGCTGAACTCGAGCGACTTGGGCGGATTCACTCGGCGCAGCGTGCCGGTGATGCCGTGGCGGAGGCTCGTGCCGCCGGGTTCGACAACATCAGCCTGGACCTGATGATGTGGCTGCCGCAGCAGAGTGCGGCCGACTGGCGCGAGAACGTCCAGTCACTGATTGAGATCGGTCCCGCTCATGCCTCGCTCTACCTGCTCGAGCTCTATCCGAACGCGCCGCTGAAGGAAGAAATGGCGCGGGCCGGGTGGTCGCTCGCACCCGATGACGATGCGGCGGAGATGTACCTGTGGAGCATGGAGCGCCTCGAGGGCGCCGGGTACGCGCAGTACGAAATTTCGAACGTCGCCCGGCCCGGATTCGCCTCGCGCCACAATCTCAAATACTGGCAGGACGGCGAGTGGGTGGGGTTCGGTTGTGGCGCTCACTCGACCGCCGGTGGCGCGAGGTGGAAGAACGTTGCCTCGACCGAGGACTACGTGCGCCGCATCGGCCTCGGTCAACCGGTCGCCATCGAGCGACGGGAACTCGGGTCGGCGGTTCGCATGGAAGAGGCCTTGTTCACGGGTTTGCGTCTGAACGAAGGGCTCGACCTCCAGCGGATAGGCGCGCGTTACGACGTCGACGTATGGGCGAAGTACGGGGGAGCGCTGCAGCCGTTCGTCGATGCCGGATTAGTCGTGCACAGTTCCGGTATCCTCCGGCTCACGCGTGAGGGCATGCTTCTGGCAAACGAGGTCATGGCGGCGTTCGTCTAGGCCAGAAACGGCCGGAACGCGCCGTGCCGGTTGTTAGTTGGTGCCTTCTTCTAGGCAGGTCGGCAGACTGTACGGTAAAGTGTGCGCTTGTCTCGTGGCTGTAGGACCAGGCCGGTTGGCTGTGGATCCGGAGCCTGTGGCTTGGGATTTAAGGAGGAGATTGAATGCGTCGCCCCTTCGTCACGATGAATTTTGCACTTGCTGCTGCGTTCGCCCCGGCGCTCTGCTTTGCGCAGGCAGCCGCGCCCGCTGCGCAGCAGCCCGCGGCAGGCCAGGCGCCTGCCACCGGTCAGCCGCCGGCAACCGGCCAGCCGCCCGCAACCGGCCAGCCGCCCGCCGCAGGGCAGACCGCCGACGCCCCCGCGGCGACGGCGCCCAAGCTGGCGTTCACGACGCCCGCCGGCCTGTTGCTGGTCCAGATCAAGCCTGATCAGACGGCGGTGTTCGAGGAAATGATGGGCAAGCTGAAGACCGGCCTGGCCGCAACCCAGGATGCCACCCTCAAACAGCAGGCCGCCGGCCTCAAGGTGTACAAGTCCACCGAGCCGTTCGCGCAGAACGTGCTCTACGTGGTGACGATGGACCCGACGGTGCCGAATTCCGAGTACGAGCTGTTCGCGATGCTGCAGAAGACCATGACACCGGACCAGCTGCGCGCGCCGGAGACGGCGGAAATGTGGAAGAAATACGCCGCTGCGTTCGCGGCCGGCCTGAGCAAGCTCAGCCTGACGCCGCTCGGTAGCTAGGCGACCGAGTTGCCAGTAGCCAGTTTCCAGTTTCCAGTGTCTGTTCTTACTGGCGACTGGATACTGGCTACTGGCGACTAGAATTTCAGATTGAGCCCCGCGTAGAATCTCTGCGGGTGCGAGTACAGCGGTGTTCCTTGCAGCGTGAACACCCGGTAGTCGAGCCGCAGTCGGAGCGGTCCCGCCAGCGACATCTTCACCCCCCCGCCCACATTCACACCGACGTTCGTCTCGGAGAACGCTCCGAACGTTTCGCGAAATCCGCCCGCGCCGGCAGTGCCATAGAACTGGAGCCCGGCGAGCGGAACCGGCGTCTGCAAAAGTCCATTGAACATGAAGGTGCGCAGTTGGGGCGCGGCCTTGACCAGGTCCTCGCTCGTGTTGGCGTATTCCACTTCGAACGCCACGATGAGAAGTCCGATGCCTCCCGACAGGCCCTTCACCATGCGGTTGGACGGCGTACTGGTCGTGCCGAGGAATGCCGTCACATCGGCCGAGGCCGTGGCCGGAACGAGGAGCGCGACGGCAAACGGGAGCGCACGGATGAGGGCGGAGATACGTCGCATTGCGTGAGCATAGCGCGTTTCCAGCATCCGTCCCGGCAGCGGCGCGATGTCAGCCCGGGCCATTTGCGATACATTCGTTTCGTGGACATCCGCCTGTCGGACGACCAGGAACTGCTGCGCGCGTCGGTTCGCGAGTTCGCCGAAGCCGAGATGCGCCCGCACGTCATGGAATGGGACGAGGCGCAGCATTTCCCCATGGATCTGCTGCCGAAGCTGGCGGAACTCGGGCTGATGGGGATCCAGTTTGCCGAGCAGTTCGGCGGCTCGGGGATGTCGGCGGTCGATTACTGCATCTGCATCGAGGAGCTCGCGCGTGTGTGTCCGGCGATCGCCCTCTCGGTGGCCGCTCACAACGGGCTGTGCTCGTCCCATATCGCGATGTTCGGCTCCGATGCGCAGAAGGCGAAATACCTGCCGCGGCTGGTGCGCGGCGAGGTGCTCGGTGCGTGGGGATTGACCGAGGCCGGAGCGGGCAGCGACGCGGCCGGGATGAAGACCTCGGCTGTGCGCGACGGCGCTGGCTGGCGGATCAACGGGGCCAAGAACTTCATCACCCACGGGCGCATCGGCGGCGTGATGGTCGTCGTTGCGGTGACGGACCGGGCGAAAGGCAATCGCGGCATCTCGGCCTTCGTTGTCGAACACGGCACGCCGGGAATGAGTGCGGGCAAGAAGGAGAACAAGCTCGGCATGCGCGCAAGCGACACGAGCGAGGTGATCTTCCAGGACTGCCGGATCCCGGCGGGCGACCTGCTCGGAGAAGAGGGGCAGGGCTTCATCAACACGCTGCAGGTGCTCGACGCCGGGCGAATCGGCATTGCCGCCCTGTCGGTCGGGCTTGCGCAGGGGGCGTACGAAGCGGCCAGGAACTATGCGAAGGAGCGGCGGCAGTTCGGTCAGCCGATCGCGGCGTTCCAGGCAATCCAGTGGAAGCTGGCCGACAACGCCACGCGAATCGAGGCGGCGCGGCTGCTCACCTATCGCGCTGCCTACCTCAAGGACCGCGGCCGGCGTATGACGCGTGAGTCGGCGATGGCGAAGCTCTTCGCCAGCGAGATCGCCGTCAAGGCCGCCGATGACTGCGTCCAGATCCATGGCGGCTACGGCTTCGTGAAGGACTATCCCGCCGAAAAGTACTTCCGCGACGTCAAGCTTCTGACCATCGGCGAGGGCACGAGCGAAATCCAGCGGCTCGTCATTGCGCGCCAGCTCCTCAACCAGTGATCGAGGTCCCGTGACGACGCCCACTCTGTCGGAACGTGTGCTCGCCGGAGACGTGCGCGCGGTGGCCCGCGCGATCTCTCTCGTCGAGGACGAGAGCGCGGACGGTGCCGCTCTCATCCAGCAGATCTTCGCGCACACCGGGCGTGCGTACCTCGTCGGTGTCACCGGACCGCCGGGGGCCGGCAAGAGCACGCTCGTCGATCGCATGACGACCGAGCTGAGAGCATCGGGGCGCACGGTTGGCGTGATCGCGATCGATCCCACCAGTCCGTTCACCGGCGGCGCACTCCTCGGCGACCGCGTCCGGATGCAGGCCCATGCCGGTGATGCCGGCGTCTTCATCCGCAGCATGGCGACGCGGGGGCACCTGGGCGGCCTCGCCCGTGCCACCGGCGACGCGGCGCTGGTGCTCGACGCGGCGGGAAGGGACACGATCCTGGTCGAGACCGTCGGCGTCGGCCAGGACGAGATTGAAATCGTCCGGACAGCGGACGTCTCGATTGTGACGCTGGTGCCCGGATCTGGCGACGACGTCCAGGCGCTCAAGGCGGGGGTGATGGAGATCGCCGACATCTTCGTCGTCAACAAGGCAGACCGCGACGGCGCCGATCGCGCCGCCGCCTCGCTCGAGGCGATGCTCTCGCTGCAGACGTACGGTCCGGGCGAATGGCGGCCGCCTGTTCTGCAGACCGAAGCGACGACCGGGCGTGGAGTCGCCGAGCTGCTCGCCACGGTCGAACGCTTTCGCGTCCAGACCGAGGCCGAGCGCGGCAACCGCCGCCGCAGTCGGGCGGAGTTCAGGGTCAGGGAGTTGCTCGCGCGGCGGTTTCTTCGCGACGTCGAAGAGCACGTGCTCGCCGAGGGTGAGTTCGACGCGTTGATGACGCGCATCGCCGCCCGGGAGCTCGACCCCTACACGGCGGTCGAACAGATTTTTTCGAGGCGCTGAACAAGCGGGCAGAGGATTCGGGTTTTAGGGTTTTAGGGGTTTTAGGGGTTTTAGGGGTTATACAGTCAGGTTTTACGGTTTTAACGTTTTACCGGTTATAGGGTTAGGTTTTACCTTTTACGTTTTCAAGTCCGGTTCGGTCGGCTAAGCGAGACCTTTACAACTCAAACCTCAAACTGAAACCTAAACCTCAAACCTCAAACCTAAAACCTAAAACCTAAAACCTAAAACCTGACGTAGAACTCGTAGAACCCTTAAAACCTTAGAACCCTCCTGGCCGATCCCATAGGAAGGGCCGAGATGAAATGCACCGTCGATCACATCGGCATCGCGGTCGCGAGCCTCGCCGACGCGCTCGCGTTTTATCGCGACGAGCTCGGGCTCGAGATCGAGGCACCGGAACTCGTCGCCTCGCAGGGCGTCCGCGCGCACTTTGTCGTGCTCGATGCAGCCGCGCCGTCCCCGCGCGGCGTCACGCTGGAACTGCTGGAGGCCGCGGCGACGGACTCGCCGATTGCCAGGTACATCGCGAGGCGCGGGCCCGGGATCCATCACATCGCCCTCCGAGTGCCCGATCTCGTCGCCACCCTTGACCAGTTGAAGGCGCGTGGCGTGCGCCTGATCGACGAGGCGCCCCGCCCTGGTGCACACGGCGCCCTCATCGCCTTCATTCATCCGGCAAGTACGCACGGCGTGCTCGTCGAGCTCATGCAGGGCTGACCGTGAACTTCGGCAACCTCGAACTGACACCACTCTCCGACGGCTTCTTTCGCCTCGACGGCGGCGCCATGTTCGGCGTCGTTCCCAAGCCGTTGTGGGAGCGTCGCGCGCCGGCTGACGAACGGAACCGGATTCGGCTGGGGATTAGACCGCTGTTGATCCGGGGCGAGCGCACGATGCTCATCGACGCCGGGATCGGAACCAAGATGGATCCCAGGAGCGTCGACATCTACGGGATCGATCGCGCGCACAACCTGGATCACGCCCTTGCCGAAGCGGGCGTCTCACCGGCGGAGGTCGATATCGTGCTCGCTTCGCACCTGCACTTCGATCATGCCGGCGGCTTCACCAGTTCCGACGATGCCGGTGCGATCGTCCCGCGATTCCCACGCGCGCGATACGTCGTGCGCACGGCGGAGTGGGAGGATGCGACGCATCCGCACGAACGGAACCGCGCCAGCTACCTGCAGGAGAACTTCGTCCCGCTGGCGACGGCCGGCGTCCTCGACCTGGTGCCGGGCGATGAGACGATCATGCCGGGCGTCCGCGTCGTGCGAACCGGCGGCCATACGATGCACCATCAGATCGTCATGATCGAGTCCGGCGGCCGCACCGCGGTGTTCGCGGCGGATCTCATCCCGACGACGGCGCACGTCGACGAGCCGTGGATCATGGGCTACGACCTCTATCCGATGGACACACTCGCGTTCAAGCGAACGTTCGTGCGCGAGGCGATCGACCGCGAGTACCTGATCGTGTTCGAGCACGACCCCGACGTCGCCGCTGGCTACATCAGGGAAGAGAACGGGCGCAAGCGCGTCGAACGCGTCGCCTGAAGTATCATGCCCGTTCGGCGGAGTGATGCGCGTAGTCGACTAACCGTCCCGTTTCCGGCAACCCCTCATGATCAGCATTGGTATCATCGGCGGCAGCGGTTTGTACGAGATGGCGGAACTGACCGACCGCGAAGAGCGGAAGGTCGACACGCCGTTCGGCGAACCGTCGGCCCCTTACGTGATTGGAACGCTTGGCGGCAGGCGTGTGGCGTTTCTTGCCCGGCACGGCGCCGGGCACCGGCTGTTGCCCTCCGAGCTCAATTTCCGCGCCAACATCTTCGGATTCAAGACGCTCGGGGTCGAGTTCATTCTGTCGGCCAGCGCGGTCGGCAGCCTGAAGGAGCAATTCAGGCCGCTCGATCTGCTGATCCCCGATCAGTTCTTCGACCGAACCAGGGGCAGGGTCTCGACCTTTTTCGGCCGCGGTCTCGTCGCCCACGTCGGCTTCGCCCATCCCTTCTGTGGTCCGTTGAGCGCGGTCGCGTACGACGCCGCGGTCGCCGCCGGACTGGCCCGGGCCGATGGAACGAGCGGCACCCCTTCCGGCGGCCCCGCGGTGCACCGCGGCGGCACGTACGTGTGCATGGAAGGTCCGCAGTTCTCGACGCTCGCCGAATCGAGGCTGTACCGATCCTGGGGGATGGACGTCATCGGGATGACGAATCTGCAGGAGGCGAAGCTCGCGCGCGAAGCCGAGATCTGCTACTCGACCATCGCCCTCGTCACCGATTACGACTCGTGGCACCCTGACCACGACCAGGTCACGGTCGACATGATCATCGCCAACCTGACCCAGAACGCGCGCGCCGCGCAGCAGGTCATCGCCGGCGCTGTCGCGCGCCTGCCGCACGCCCGCACCTGCGAATGCGCCACGGCATTGAAGCACGCGATCATCACCCGGCCCGATGCGATTCCGGCGGCGGTGAAACGCGAGCTCGCGCCGCTGGTCGGAAAGTATCTCAATCCGTAACCCTGATCCCTAATCCCTAATCCCTGATCCCAAGTCTCAACCATGAACATCGTCGTCACCGGCTCAATCGCGTTCGACTACCTCATGTCCTTCCCCGGGAAGTTCACCGAGCACTTCCTGCCGGAACACATGTCGCGCGTCAGTCTCAGCTTCCTCGTCGACAGCATGGACAAGCGCCGTGGCGGGTGCGCGCCGAACATTGCCTACACGCTCGCGCTGCTGGGGGAGCGGCCGCGCCTGATGGCGACGGCGGGGCAGGACTTCGGCGACTACCGCCGGTGGCTCGAGGCCGCCCTGGTCGATACGTCACTCGTCAAGCAGGTCGAGGACCGCTTCACCGCGTCCTTTTTCTGCAGCACCGACGTCGACAGTAACCAGATTGCCTCGTTTTACACCGGCGCCATGGCGAACGCGGGAGAGTTGTCGTTTCGCGACGTGCCCGACTGCGGCCTGGCGATCATCTCGCCGAACGATCCTGGAGCCATGCTCCAGTATGCGGAGGAGTGCCGCGTCCTCGGCATCCCCTACATCTGGGATCCGGGCCAGCAGTGCGCGCGCATGTCCGGCAGCGAGCTCAGGGACGGGCTCGTGGGGGCGACCATTGTCATCTGCAACGACTACGAGTTCGAACTGATCCGTCAGAAAACAGGTCTGGACGAGGAGGGGGTTCTCGCTCATAGTGGGGCTCTCGTCATCACCCGCGGCGAAAAGGGCTGTTCCGTTCTCGAACGGAGCGGTGCGACCAGCGTCCCCGCGGTGGCGCCGCACCGAATCGTGGATCCGACCGGCGTCGGCGACGCCTTTCGCGGCGGCTTTCTGAAGGGGATGGCGCGAGGCGCCAGCTACGGCGTGTGCGCGCAAATCGGCAGCGTGGCGGCGACGTATGCCCTCGAACACCTCGGCGGTCAGAGCCACGCCTTCACCTGGCCGGAGTTTCTCGAGCGCTACGAAGCGCATTTCGGTCTCGCCGCGGCATTTCGGTGAGACCGTACCATCGCGCGCCCTCCGACGAGCGGGGGAATTGCTTACGGTCCGCGGCGATCCTGGCCGGCGGAGCGACGAGATCGTTGAGCAAAGCGCGCGCTCGCCCGCGGAATGGCCCTTGCACGGCGATCGAGTGAGGAGGAAGTTGTGAAAGCCCTCGCTGCCGTCACTATTGTCGCCGTCCTGGCAGTCCCCCTTGCCGCACAGAACCCTGCCGACCAAGCGACTGGCGCTCCGGCACCCGCCCCCGCGGCACAGACGCCGGCCGCCCAGACACCCGCAGCGCCGCCCGCCGAGCAGGGTGGATCCGTCTTCCGAAGCGGCGCCAGCCTCGTTGCGCTCAACGTGACGGTCAGCGACGGCAAGCGCCTGGTGCCCGGGCTCAAGCAGGACGACTTCGCGGTCTACGAAGATGGCGTGCTGCAGCACGTCCAGTTCTTCGAGGCGAGAGAAGTGCCGATCGATCTGATCCTCCTCATCGACACCAGTGCCAGCATGGCCGACAAGATGGACGTCGTCCGCGACGCCGCTGCCGGGTTTCTCGCCACGCTTCGCGATCGCGACCGTGGTGCCGTCGTCACCTTCGGCGACCGCGTCAACATCGTCCAGCCGCTGACCGACGATCGGAAAGTCCTCGAGCGGGCGGTCCGTGGCGCGCAGGCGAGCGGCTCGACTGCGCTGAACAACGCGTTGTACGTTGCGCTGAAGCAGTTCGCACGGTCCGCGCAGCAGACCGGCGACGTCCGTCGCCAGGCGATCGCGATGCTGAGCGACGGCGAAGACACCTCGAGCGTGATTGGTTTCGACGATGTGCTCGGGATGGCGCGGAAGAGCGGAATCAACATCTATACGATTTGTCTGCAGAACCAGTACGCGGTCGCCCGCGCCGAGTCGGGGCGGCGGTACTTCTCGGAGTCGGACTTCGCGATGAAATCGCTGGCGCAGGAGACCGGAGCGGTGTCGTACTTCCCGCATACGATCCAGGACCTGCGGGGAATCTATGCCGGCATCTCGGACGAACTGGCGAACCAGTATTCGATCGGCTATGCGCCCTCGAATTCGCGCCTCGACGGCCGCTTCCGCAGGATCATCATCAAGGTGAACGACCACCCGGAATTCCGTCCACGGGCGCGGATGGGGTATACCGCCGAGAGCATGACCTCGAGCGCGGTTATCCCGCAGCCGGCACGGTGACCACTGGATCCTGACGGACACCGCGGCCCCGGTGATCCGCCCTCGTCCGCCTGAGTACAGATCGAACCGTGGAACGCAGGCTCGCCGCGACGCTTACCGCCGGTGCGCTGCTCTGGGCTGTGGCGCTCTTCCTTGCTCCTTTGACCGTTGATGCGGGCGGCTGGTTGGCCGCACCGGCCGGGCTGGTGTATGAGATTGCACGCCGGATCTGCCATCAGCGACCTGAGCGGTCATTTCATCTCGCGGGAGTGCAGCTGCCAGTCTGCGCGCGGTGCGCAGGCCTATACGTCTCCGGGGCAGCGGCGGCGCTTGCCGCGTGGATCGGTCGCGGCCGGGAAGGATCGGCGGACACGACTCGCATTCTCCTCGGGCTCGCGGCGGGTCCGACGGCAGTAACGGTGGCAATGGAGTTGGCGGGCCTCGCGCATCCAGGCAACGTGGCGCGGGCCTGTTCCGCGCTTCCACTGGGTGCCGCGGCGGGGTGGATTTTCGTCCGATCGTTGCGCGCCGAGGCATCTGTCGCGCTCTGATTGCCTGGTAAATGCGATGCACCTCGCTTCCTGATCGCCCGCATCCGCTGGTCCTTTTGTTATGATGCTGGGGATATGGCGCTGAAATCGACCGCCGTGGAGCGCGCGAGGGCGGCAGAGCCTGGCATGCTCGTGCTGCTCTGCCTCGCTGCCTGGGTCGTCCCCGGCGCGGGCCACCTGTGGATGGGGCGTCGCCAAAAAGGCATCGTCTTCCTGCTGGCGCTTCCCGCCATGTTCCTGTCCGGGCTCCTGATGCACGGACGCATCTTTCCATTCGACATGTCGGAGCCTCTGGTGGGGCTCGCCGCCGTTGCGAATTTCGGCGCGGGTGCTCCGTGGATCCTCGCGCGAATGGTCGAAGCCGGTGCCGGCACGGTCACGGCCGTCACGTACGAATACGGCAACTGCTTCCTCATCGTCGCCGGCCTGCTGAATTTTCTCGTCATCCTCGACGCGTTCGATATCGGTATGGGGCGGAAGTGACCAGCCACGTCCTCCTCCTCGCGTTGTTCGCGTTTTTCGTGTCGCTCGTCTTCTCGGTGCTGCTCCGCGACGAACCCCGGGCCCAACTGCGGACCGGCGCGATGATGTTCGGCGGCTTCATCGCGGTCGCGTTCGTCCTCGGCTGGCTGATGTATCCGCTCCCGTTGTGAGCGGCGGCGCCCCCCCACCCGCGCTCCGAACTCCTGTCTGGCTGTGGGGACCCGTGCTCCTCCAGATGGCTCTCATCTTCATCGCCTCGTCGATTCCAAATCTCGGCGGCCTCCCAGGAGGCATGTCGGACAAGTGGGGCCATGCGATTGGCTACGGAATCCTCGGTGGGGTTTTCCTGCGAGCGCTGGCCGGCGGCGACGTGAAGAAGGTGACGTGGGGCCGTGCCGCCGTCGCCTTGCTGTTCGCCGTCCTCTACGGCATCTCCGACGAATTCCATCAATCGTTCGTGCCCGGACGGTCGCCGGATCCGCTGGACGTCCTTGCTGACGGCATTGGCGCGGCGCTCGGCATTGGCATCGGCGGTGCCGCACGTGCGTGGGCTATACTCAGATTTTCGCCGAGTTCCCGCCGGCATCACTGACGTGGTGCGCGTCGCACATGACACGTGGCGGGTCGCACGTGGCACGTGGCACGTAGCACGTGAAACGCCCCGCGTTATGACCATGACTCTCGACAATCTCGACAACCTCCTGCTCGAACGGGACGACGGCGTCGCGACGATCACGATCAATCGTCCGGCCGTGCTGAATGCGCTGAGCACGCAGACCTTCGACGAACTCCGCCGCGTGGTTCTGGCGCTGAGGCACGATGCAGGTGTGAAGGCGATCATCATCACCGGCTCAGGCGAAAAGTCGTTCGTCGCGGGTGCTGACATCAAGGAGCTCTCGGTCCAGACTCCGACCGGCGGGCGGGACCACGCGATGCGCGGCCAGCATGTGCTCGATCTCATCGAGCACCTCGGCAAGCCAGTGATTGCCGCGATCAACGGATACGCTCTCGGCGGCGGCTGCGAGCTGGCGATGGCCTGCACGATTCGCATTGCGGCCGACACCGCGAAGCTGGGTCAGCCCGAGATCAATCTCGGGCTCATTCCCGGTTACGGCGGCACGCAACGGCTCGCCCGGCTGGTCGGCCGGGGGCGGGCGCTGCAACTGCTCCTCTCCGGCGACCAGGTCTCGGCGGCGGAAGCACTCCGGATCGGGCTGGTCGATCGGGTCGTCGCAGCGGCGGATTTGATCGCTGAAGCGCGGAAGATGGCTCATGCGCTCGCGCTCAAGGCCCCAATCGCGATCAGGTACATCATCGACGCGGTCAACAAGGGGCTGGAGATGCCTCTCGCTGAGGCACAGGTTTTCGAGGCGACGCTGTTCGGACTCGTGTCGACGACCGAGGACATGCGGGAAGGGACCCGGGCGTTTCTCGAGAAACGCCGGCCGGAGTTCAAAGGGAAGTAACCGGTGCGCCATACAGACTCCGCGACTCCGTCAGACCTGCCGTCCGCCTCGGAGTATCGCTTTGCGCTGATCGTGTCCCGCTTCAACCAGGCGATTACCGATGCCCTCCGTACTGGCGCACGCGCGGCGTTGACCGAGGCGGGTGTGCCGCCAGCGCAGGTGGAGGAGATGGATGTGCCCGGGGCGTTCGAGCTGCCGCAGGCTGCGCGATACGCGGCCGGTACCGGCTCGGTTCGATGCCGTGATCACGCTGGGGTGTGTCATTCGCGGCGCGACGCCGCACTTCGAATACATTTCGTCGGCGGTGGCGCAGGGGATCATGGACGCGTCCGGTCACACCGGTGTTCCGATCGCTTTTGGCGTCCTGACGACGGACTCGCAGGCGCAGGCGGAGGAGCGCGCGGGGCCTGGGCGCGACAACAAGGGTTGGGAAGCAGCGGCCGCGGCAATCGAGATGGCCATTCTCTTCCGCCGGCTCGGCCGGACCCCGGCCAGACCCCCGGCGACGCCCCGTCCGTTTGGTTTCAATCTGGCTCCAGGTGGCGGCACCGGTCGATGACCGCGGTCGACAACACGGGTCGGACGCGCGCCCGCGAAGCCGCGCTCCAGATGATGTATCAAATGGAGATCGGCCGTGCCAGCGCGCACGAAGCCATCGTCACCTACTGGCCGGTGCATGATGCCGCCGACTCTCTCGGTGAGCCGCTGCGCCACTTCGCCAATGGGCTGGTGCGCGGGACGATGGAACGGCTGCCCGAGATCGATGCGATCATCACCGCGCATGCGCAGAACTGGCGCATCGAGCGCATGGTCGTGATCGACCGAATCGTGCTGCGGCTCGCCATTTACGAGCTCCTCGCTGAGCCGGAAACTCCTGCGCGTGTGGTCATCAACGAGGCGATCGAGCTGGCGCGAACATATTCCGGCGACGACGCCGTCCCGTTCGTCAATGGAGTGCTCGATTCGGTGCGAAAAGAGCTGAAACGCGAATAGGGCAGCGCCGCGGTCTGACGTTCCCGGCGGAATCCCTCCGCTGCCGTCGCGCGTGCAGTCAGCAATCACATCCACATGACCGAAGAAGACCGCGAATCCGACCAGCTCCGCCAGCGACGCGCCAATTTCGAGGAGCTCGTGCGCCTTGGTGTCGACCCTTATCCCCGGACGTTCGAGCGTACCCACACCGTCGATGAGCTCGTGGCTGCACACGGCGACGCGACCGCGGAGGCACTGGAGGCGTCCCCGGTAGAAACCACGACAGCGGGAAGAATCCTGGCGATTCGAAGTTTCGGCAAGGCGAACTTCCTCGTGATTTCGGATGGTCGTTCGCGCATCCAGGTCTACGTCCGGAAGGACTCGCTGTCCGAGCGGGATTTCGCCGTTTTCAAGCTGCTCGATTTCGGGGATTTCATCGGCGTCCGCGGAAAGCTGTTCCGGACCAAGACGAACGAGCTGACGATCTTCGCCTCGGGGCTGGAATTTCTGGTCAAGTGCTTCGTCCCGCTGCCGGAAAAATGGCACGGCCTGAGTGACGTCGAGATCCGGTACCGCCAGCGCTATCTCGATCTGATCGTCAACCCCGATTCACGACGAACCTTCGAGGTGCGCAGCAAGGTCCTGGCGGCGATTCGCACGTTTCTGAACGCGCGCGGATATCTCGAGGTCGAGACCCCGATGATGCAGCCGATCGCGGGCGGCGCGCTCGCGCGTCCATTCGTGACGCACCATAACGCGCTCGACATGCAGCTCTTTCTCCGGATCGCTCCGGAGCTGTACCTGAAGCGCCTGGTTGTCGGCGGTCTCGAACGGGTCTACGAAATCAACCGCAACTTCCGGAACGAGGGGATCTCGACCCAGCACAATCCCGAGTTCACGATGCTCGAGTTCTACCAGGCGTACACCGATTACGAAGCGCTGATGGTGATGACGGAAGAAATGCTGTCCGCCTGCGCGCGCGAGGCGACGGGGAGCGACGCCATCAGATTTGGCGAGCACGAGATATCGCTTGCGCCGCCGTATCGACGCGTGTCGCTGCGGGAGGGCGCCAGAACGGCGGCGAGCGCCCGTCTCGGCATTCCTGTTTCGGATGTAGATCTTCGCGGACGCGAGACCGCAGCGTCATTAGCGCATCAGCTCGGCATCGATGTGCAGCCGGGCTACGGCGCCGGCAAGATCGCGACCGAGATTTTCGAGCGTCTGAACGAGCACGACCTGGTGCAGCCGACGTTCGTCTACGACTTTCCGACCGAGGTCTCGCCGCTCTCGAAGCAGAAGCCGGGCGATCCGGACACGGTCGAGAGGTTCGAGCTGTATATCGGCGGCTTCGAAGTGGCCAACGCCTTCAGCGAATTGAACGACCCGGCCGAGCAGCGGCGGCGGTTTGAAATGCAGCTCGTCGATCGCGCCGCCGGCGATACCGAGGCGCATGCGATGGACGAGGATTACATCCGCGCACTCGAGTACGGCCTGCCCCCGACGGGGGGAGAGGGCGTCGGGATCGATCGCCTCGTCATGCTGCTGACGAATAGTCCCTCGATACGAGACGTCATCCTGTTCCCGCTGATGAGGTCGAAGTGAACCGCCGCGGCGGCGTCAACCAGCGAACGTCAGCGGTCAGCTGCTGATGGACCTGCCGTTCGAGCTGTTCGTCGCCTTGCGCTACCTGCTCGCCAGGCGGAAGCAGGCGTTCATCTCACTGATCTCGCTGATCTCCGTCCTGGGTGTGATGGTGGGGGTCATGGCTCTCCTCATTGCTCTGGCGCTCATGACCGGCCTCCAGGGCGAGCTGCGCGACCGCATCGTCGGTTCTGCGGCCCACGTGTACGTGATGAAGGCGGGTGGCATCAGCGACGCGCAGGCGGAAATCCGGAAGCTTCTCACGGTTCCACGCGTGCTCGCCGCCGCCCCCATCGTGCAGGGCAAGGCCCTGCTCACGAGCGATGCCGGCGGTGAGGCATTCATCGAGGTCAAGGGGGTCGTCCCGGCGCAGGAGAAGAGCGTCACGCAAATCGAGAAGGCGATGGTGTCGGGAGGGCTCGACGCGCTCAACACCGCGCCCGGAGAGATGGCGACGATTCTTATCGGCAGGGATCTCGCCTCGAACCTCAAGGTCCGGGTCGGCGATGTCGTCCGGTTGATGACTCCGGAAGGGACCATGACGCCGGTGGGCCCGATGTACGCGAAACGACCGTTCAAGGTCGGCGGAACGTTCAGCCTTGGCCTATATGAGTACGACTCGGGCTACGGGTTCGTCCGGTTGGATATCGCGGAGCGCGTTCTCGGCCGGACGCAGCCTGACCTGATCGAGCTCAGGCTGGACGACATGTTCGCGGCCCAGGCGGTGAGCGATTCCATCCCGAACCACCTGGGCTCCGAGTACCTCGCGCAGGACTGGGCGGACCTGAACGGGGCCCTGTTTTCGGCGCTGTGGCTGGAGAAGATGGCGATCTCGATCACCATCGGCTTGATCGTCATGGTCGCGGCGCTGAACATCGTCGCGTCTCTGGTGCTCCTCGTCATGGAGAAGAGCCGGGACATCGCGATCCTCAAGACCATGGGCAGCTCCGCCGCGAGCATCCGCCGGATCTTCATGCTCCAAGGCCTGATCATCGGCCTGCTCGGCACCGTCGCCGGTGCGATCGGCGGCTACGGTTTCATATACGTTCTCGATCGGTACAAACTGATTCGCGTTCCGATCGAGGTCTATTCAATCTCGTACGTGCCGTTCACGCTCCAGCCGCTCGACTTTGCGATTGTGATGATCTCGGCGCTCGTCATCTGCTTCGTCGCGACCATCTACCCATCGCGGCAGGCATCGAAACTGGATCCGGCGCAGGCACTTAGATACCAGTGAGAGTCACTCAGCCGTCAGCTTTCAGCTGTCAGTTGTCAGTTGGGCGCGGCTATCCAAATTCCTGGGAACTGGGAACTGGGAACTGGGAACTGATTGCGAGCTGATTGCTGATTGCTGAAAGCTGAGCTGAAGCTGAAAGCTGATAGCTGATAGCTGATAGCTGAAAGACTGCCCTGTTGATACCCTTCATTTCCGTCTCCAACGTCACGAAGAGCTATCCCGTGGGTGGCACACGGCTGCCGGTGTTGAAGCACCTGGACGTCGCGCTGGAGCTCGGGGAAATGGTGGCTGTCGTGGGCGCCTCGGGCGTGGGCAAGAGCACGCTGCTGCACGTCATCGGCGGGCTCGACGCGGTCGACGAGGGGCAGGTGCGCATCGGGACGACCGAGCTGAATGCGTTGCCGGCGGCGGACGTCGTGGCGTTCAGGAACCGGAACGTCGGATTCGTCTTCCAGTTCCACCACCTGCTCCCGGAGTTCACGGCGGTCGAGAACGCCGAGATGCCGATGCGAATTGCCCGGCTGCCCGCGGACGAACGCCGCGCCCGCGCCACCGATCTCCTCACGCGCGTCGGGCTCGAAGCAAGGCTCGAACATCGTCCCGGCATGCTCTCGGGCGGCGAGCAGCAGCGGGTCGCGATTGCGCGGGCGCTGGTGATGAAACCGGCGCTGCTCCTCGCGGACGAACCGACCGGTGATCTCGACGAACACACGGCCGACACCCTGCACGCGCTCCTTCGCGAGATGCACAGCGAACACGGGCTGACCTCGCTCATAGCGACGCACAATCCGCGTCTTGCCGCCGCGTGCGATCGCGTCCTGCGCCTCGAAGACGGTCAGCTGAAGCCCGCGTAGGGCTTCACGTGCTACGTGCTACGTGCGACGTGTCACGTGCCACGTCCGACGTGCTACTTGCGACTGAATGCGGGAATGGGCACTCGCAGCGCCGCCACGAGTCCGAGGTAGACAATTCCAAACGGCGTGAGCACGACGGCGGCACGGACAATCGGATGCAGCGCGGACGTTTCGACGCGGAGGCCCCAGCCGACGAGCGCGGCCGCGAGCGCCGCGCTCCAGAGCCGCAACAGGCGGCCGACCCCCACCTCGGTCCGCCCGATGCGGCGGTTGAGTGCGTGCCGGAGCAGCGCGAACTCGCACCAGCCGGCAATGCCGGCCGAGGCGGTCAGGCCTGCCGCACCCCACTGAGGGTTGATCCCGAGACGTGGCGGCACCACGAGCGCGAAGACATAGCCAAGCGCCGTCACGAGCACGACCCTGACGACGGCAAAGCGCAGCGGCGTTCGCGTATCGCCCATCGCGTAGTAAGCGGCAGAGTAGAGCCTCGCCATGGTCGACGCCAGCAATCCGACCGACGAGCCGGCGAGAATGCCCCAGACGTACACTGCGTCCTCGGGGCGGAATCGGCCGTGCTGCAGGATCGCGGCGGCAATCACGTCGCCAAAGACCAGGAACACGGTGGCCGACGGTACGACGAAAAAGGCAATGCGCTGGAGCGCTGGGCCGAGGCGGGCGCGGAGCGCCTCGGCGCGGGCCCGGTCGTCACCGGCGACGCCGGACATCGCCGGCAATTCGGCGGCCGAGACCGAGATCCCGAAAAGGCTGACCGGCAGCGTGTAGAGCACCTGCGCATTCATCAACGCCGTCACGGCGCCGGTCGGCAGGAGGCTGGCCAGGAGGGTGTCGATATACGCGCTGACCTGGACGACACCGCGGCTGACGAAGGCGGGGCCGAAGTTGCGAACGACCGATCGGACCGCTGGCGTCAGGGTGAACGGGGAACCGCCGCGCGCCGCGTGTCCGAAGACACCGAGAACCGACGGCAGCTGCACCGCGAACTGAAGTCCACTCCCGGCCACCGATCCAATCGCGAGGATGACGGCGAGCCGGTCGAGCGAGCGGCCGCCGCCCCCGAACACCACCAGCGTGGTGATCATCGCGGCATTCCAGATCACCGGAGCCGTGTAGGAGATGAAGAATTTCCGGTGGCTGTTGAGGACGCCCAGGCACCACGCCGAGATCACCAGGAGGCCCGCACCAGGAAACAGGATGCGGACCAGCGTTGTCGTCAGCTCGCGTTTGGACCCGCTGAACCCGGGTGCGATGACGCCGATGAACCCGGGCGCCAGGACGATGCCAGCGAGAACCAGGATGCTGGTGACGAGGGACAGGATGATGAAGACGGAGCGTGCGACCCGATCCGCTTCGTCCTGCTCGCCGCGTGCGAGCAGCCCGGCGTAGACCGGGATGAAGGAGGCGGAGAGCGCTCCCTCGCCAAACAGGTTCTGAAGCAGGTTGGGGATGCGGAATGCGGCGTTGAAGGCATCCGCAGCGTCCGAGCGCTGACCGAAGTAGTGTGCGAAGACGCTGACCCGGACGAGTCCAGCCAGGCGGCTGAGCAGGATGCCCGCCGCCACGAGCGCCGACGCCCGGGCGGCGCTGAGCTTCGGTTCCGGGTTCCGGGTTCCGGGTTCCGGGTGCAGGTTCAGTGTTGATTGCCCGCTACTTTGCCACCGTGAACGGCGCGGTGGCCAGGACCGTATCCCACATGAGCACGAGCTTTCCACCCGCAGGGGTCACGTCGGCAAAATTCCAGGTGAGCTGATCGATCGCGACCGGCAGCTTGTCGACCTTCATCGGCACGCGCGCGACGTCCTTGTCGGGCGTGTAATTGTACGAACCCCAGAGCGCGTCCTTCCGGGGGTCGTTTCCGCTCTTCTTTGCTGCCCACGACGAGACGATCAAGGTCCATTCACTCGGCGACTTGAGCTCGATGAACAGGCTGTATTCGCCGGCCGGAACGGTCTTGCCCCCGACCTCGAGTGGCGCCTCGGTCTTGAGCCGGGTCGAGACATTTGCGCCGGCGCGCCAGATCGTCGCGTTGCCGGTCAGCAGGGTCTTGCCGTAGTTCGCGCCGTTTCCCCACAAGTCACGGCCGCGTTTGATCGGCCGCCCGGCCGTGATCTCAATCCACTTACCGTTTTCGCCCAATTGTGTCGCCGACGTTCCATCAGGACTCGCAACCCGCTCTCCCTGGGCGGCGACGAACGTGGCCGCCAGGACCAGCGTCATAGCTATTGCGAGGGTTTTTTTCAGCATGCGGACTCCTTGGTCAAGAGGGCTCATTGTAATCCGGCGGGCCCGTCGCGCCGACAATCCGGCAGAGACCCTGGCGCGTCATCGGGCGTGGCGCGAGAGCGCAAGAGCCGGTCTGAGCGACGCCGCCGATGGGGTGCGAACTGCGGCGAAGCGGGAAGACAGCCGGCGGCGGCACGGTATCGAGCGGCTAAATGCCCTAGTCAAGCTGACTTAGGCCGAAAAACAGATTGGCCGGGTGCGGCGCTTGCCGTATAATGAGGGCAGGTAAGTCCCTCCTTTTCACATAGGTACAACCGGATGTTCGAACGCTACACGGAACGAGCTCGGCGCGTGCTTTTCTTCGCGCGGTACGAAGCAAGCCAGCTCGGGAGCATTTCCATTGAAACCGAGCACCTGCTGCTGGGACTGATCCGCGAGGGCAAGGGTCTCACCAGTCGCATCTTTGCCCGATCGCACCTGTCCCTCGAGAGCATCCGCAAGGAAATCGAGGGCCGCACGGTGTTTCGCGAGAAGGTCTCCACCTCGGTCGAGATCCCGTTCAGCGCGGAGACCAAGCGCGTCCTGCAGTTTGCCGCCGAAGAAGCGGATCGACTGCTGCACAACTACATCGGCACCGAGCACCTGCTGCTGGGCATCCTCCGGGAGGAGCGTTCGGTTGCGGCCACGATCCTGATGGAAAAGGGCATGCGCCTCAACACCGTCCGCGAGGACATCGTGGCGCTGCTCAACGAAAAGACGACGCTGACGAGGGTGAAGGAGACGCCGCTGCTCGCCGAGTTCAGCCGCGACCTCACCGAAGCGGCGATGAAGAGTCAGCTCGATCCGCTGGTCGGTCGTCACATCGAAATCGAGCGGGTCCAACAGGTGCTCTGCCGCCGCACGAAGAACAACGCGGTGCTCATCGGCGAACCGGGCGTCGGCAAGACCGCGATTGTCGAAGGGCTGGCGCAGAAGATCGTGTACGGCGACGTGCCGCACTTCCTCGCCGACAAGCGGCTGCTGGCACTCGATATCTCGCTGATCGTCGCCGGGACCAAATACCGCGGCCAGTTCGAAGAGCGCCTCAAGGCGATCATGAAGGAGCTGACCGAGAACCCGAACATCATCGTGTTCATCGACGAGCTGCATACCCTCGTCGGGGCCGGTTCCGCCGAAGGGTCGCTCGACGCGGCGAACATCCTGAAGCCGGCGCTCTCGCGCGGCGAGATTCGCTGCATCGGCGCGACGACGCCGTCCGAGTACCGCAAGTACATCGAGAAGGACCGGTCGCTCGAGCGCCGGTTCCAGGCGATCAAGGTCGATCCGCCGAGCGAGAAGGAAACGATCGAAGTCCTCATGGGGGTCAAGGATCGGTACGAGACGTTCCATAACGTCGAGTACACGCCTGAAGCGATCGAGGCGGCGGTCTATCAGTCCAGCCGCTACATCACCGATCGATTCCTGCCCGACAAGGCGATCGACCTCGTCGACGAAGCGGGCGCCCGGGCGAAACTGCGCGAGGCGGGCTACAGCGAGGAATTCGGCGAGATCAACCGCAGCATCCGCGTCGCGGTCGAGCACATGGAAACGGCCGTTTCGGAGAAGAACTTCGAGAAGGCGCAGTTCTACCGCGAGCAGGAAGTCCAGGCACGCGAGAACCTGCTCGTCGTCCGCGAGAAGTTCGACGTGAAGTCGAGCGCACGGCGGGTGGTCGTCGGCAAGGGCGAGATCGACGAGGTGGTCGCCAAGTGGACCGGCGTCCCGATGACGTCGATCAATCAGGACGAGGGGGACAAGCTCCTGCACATGGAAGAGGCGCTGCACAAGCGCGTCATCTCGCAGGAGGCCGCGATTTCGGCGCTGTCACGCGCGATTCGCCGGTCGCGCGCGGGGCTCAAGGCTCCGACACGCCCGGTCGGCAGCTTCATTTTCCTGGGGCCGACCGGCGTCGGGAAAACAGAGCTCGCCAGGGCGATTGCCAACTTCCTGTTCGGCAGCGATCACGCCCTGATCCGTTTCGACATGTCGGAATACATGGAGAAACACTCGGTCTCGAAACTGATCGGATCCCCCCCGGGATACGTCGGACACGAAGAAGGCGGTCAGCTCACCGAGAAGGTCAAGCGCAATCCGTACTCGGTCGTGCTGCTCGACGAGGTCGAGAAAGCGCATCCGGACCTGTTCAACATCCTGCTCCAGGTGTTCGAGGACGGCCACCTGACGGATGGCCTGGGCAACCGGGTGAACTTCAAGAACACGATCATCATCATGACGTCGAACATCGGCGCCCGCTTCATCCAGAAGAAGGCGTCGCTCGGGCTTCCAGTCGGCCGACAGCGGCGTCATCAGCCGCAGCGTCAACGACATGGTGCTCGGGGAAGTGCGCAAGACGTTCAATCCCGAGTTCATCAACCGGATCGACGAACTGATCGTGTTCGATGCGCTGTCGGACGAGGACCTGCGGACGATTACGAGGCTGCTCGTCCAGCAGGTCAACGAGAACCTGGTCGATCGCCGGCTCAAGCTCGAGCTCGAGCCGGACGTCATCGACTGGATCATCGAACAAACCTGCAAGGACCGCTCGTATGGAGCCCGGCCGCTCCGCAGGGCGATCCAGCGCTACATCGAGGATCCGCTCTCTGACGAGCTGATCCGCGGAACGCTCAAGGGAGGCGACGTGCAGGTGTACCTCGACGGCGGGGTACTCGCTTACCGGTCCGCAAACGCACCGGAAAACGGCCGCCGGCTCGCCTGAAGCGTCTTAATCCAGTAAACTCGTGGTTTGGTTTGGGCCCGGACTTGTGTCCGGGCCCAGGCGTGCGCCCGCACCCCCTTTATGCGTGTTTTTGCCCTAGTTTTGATGGCCGCCTTTGCAGCCATGCCCGCGGAGGCTGCGCAGGCGCCACTCGCCGGTGTTGGCATGCTTCCGGGCGCCTATGCGGCGGCGCCCGTCGCGCTCGACCAGGCGCCAGCCCAGACGCACCGCCGGCCCAGGCACCGCCGGCCCAGGCACTGCCGGCCCGCGCCGCAGGCACCGCCGGCCCAGGCACCGCCGGCCCAGGCACCGCCGGCCCAGGCACCACCAGCCCAGGCACCGGCAGCCCAGGCACCACCGCCGGCACGCCCGGCGGGCTTCCCCGCCCAGCCGCAGGCACCCACGGGGCCTGTCCTCGATCTGCCCGCGACCATCTGCAACCAGACCGTCGGCGAGCCAAGCCGGCTGCCGCCAGCCGGTGGCGGGCCGTTTCTCACGGCCATCATGCTGTGCTTCGAAAAGCAGGGAGGAAGCCCGGTCGTCGAGGCGAATACCTACCTGTATTACCTCCAGGTCCGCGGCAGCCAGCCGTCAACCAACACGTGGCTGCCGTATGACGATGCCGCGCAACAGACGGCAATTGGCGACTTCAAACGCCTGTGGGCGACGAACTTCCTGGACGACCTGGTCATCGAGGTCCGCGATGTGCGCTATTCGAACGGCGTCATCGGCAAGGTCGTGGTCTACAACATGGAGGAGCGCCAGCGCGTCAAGATCGTCGACTACGTCGGCTCGAAGAAAGTCGAACAGTCGAAGATCGAAGAGGAGCTGAAGAAGAAAGCGATCACCATCCGTCTCGACTCATTCATAGACCCCGGCCTCATCCGCAAGGTGAGCGGCGTCGTCCATGACCTGTACGCCGAAAAGGGATACGAGTTCGTCGAGGTCAAGCCCGAGATCAAGCCGGTCGAGGGCGGCCCCAAGCTGGTGAACGTGACGTTCCACATCACCGAAGGGCCGAAGGTCCGGATCCGCAAGGTCGACTTCGTCGGCAACAGCGCGCTCAAGGACGGCGAGCTCGAACGCCGGCTGAAGGAGAACAAGGGGCAGGGGTCGTGGCCGATGTCGATGCTGACGAGCGGCGGCACCTACAAGGCGGAAAAGTTCGAGGAAGACGCCGACCGTGTCGTGCAGTACTACCGCGACCAGGGCTACATCAACGTCCGCGTCGGACAGCCGGATTTGAAGATCCTCGAAGACTCGAAGGACACCAAGACCCGGTGGGTCGAGTTGCGCATCCCGGTCACCGAAGGCAATCGCTACAAGGTCGGCAACGTCAATTTCGAAGGGAACACGATTGCCAAGGCCGAAGGACTTCGTCCGCTGTTCAACCTTCGTGAGGGGGATTTCTACAGCGAGAAGGTGATCCGGAAAGGCTTCGAGAAAGCCAAGGAGCTTTACGGCAGCGGCGGCTACATGGAATTCACCGGCTATCCGGATCTCGCGCCGCGCGACGCGCCGGACCCGGCCGCGTCCGCGGCCGCGGGGCCGCCCGCAGCATCGGGTGCACCGCCTGCCGGGGGCCCCGGGACCGGTCCGCCGATCGTCGACGTGACACTGCGGATCCAGGAAGGCAAGCAGTACTTCGTCAATCGCATCACCTTCGTGGGCAACACGACGACGCGCGACAACGTCATTCGTCGCGAGGTGCGGCTGGTCGAGAGTGGCGTGTTCAACACGGAAGCGCTGAAGTTCAGCGTGAAGCGCCTGAATCAGCTCGGTTACTTCAAGCCGCTCGAAGGTGAAGCGATCTCGGTCGAGAAGACCCCTGGCGCCGACAACAAGGTCGACGTCAAGTTGAAGTTCGAAGAGCAGAACAGGAACCAGCTCACGTTTGGCGCCGGTGTGTCGCAGTACGACGGGTTCTTCGGGCAGTTGTCGTTCCAGACGTCGAACTTCCTTGGCCGGGGCGAGACCTTCACGATATCGGCGCAGCAGGGTAGCCGTGCGACGAACTACCAGCTCGCGTTCACCGAGCCGTTCCTGTTCGACCGTCCGCAGACCGCGGGCGTAGACCTGTTCATCCGCGAACTGCAGTACATCGGGCTCTACACGCAGAAGTCGCAGGGCGGAAACCTCGTCTACGGTTTCCAGGTCGCCGACTTCGCACGGATGTTCGTGAACTACAGCTACGAAAACGTCCAGGTCAGCGACCTGAACCCGGCCTACACCGATCCCCAGGTCCTCCGGAACAATCCGCTGCTCGCCGATTCGCTGCTGGTGGCGGCAGGCGGCAAGCGGACGATCAGCAAGATCGGACCGAGCTACGTTTACAACACGGTTGACAACCCGATCTTCCCGACGGCCGGCAAGCGCTTCACGATGTCGTTCGACATGGCGGGGCTTGGCGGGAACACGAAGTTCATGCAGCCCCGGGCCGAGGCGATCTGGTACAAGCCGACCAGCCGCAAGACCTCCATCGGCGTCCGCGCCGCGGCCGATTACATCCGGCCCTACGGCGACACGCTTGCGCTCCCGATCTTCCAGAAGATCTTTCTCGGCGGCGAGTACAGCATGCGCGGGTTCGACCTGCGGTCGGTCTCGCCCAGGGACCCGATTTCGGGGGTGCAGGTCGGCGGCAACAAGAGCCTGCTCTTCAACGCCGAATACCTCATTTCCATTGCCGGACCGGTGCGCCTTGTGCTCTTCTACGATGCCGGGCAGGTGCGCAACACCGGCGACGCGTTCACGTGGCGCGAGAAGATTGTCGAGCAGGTTCAGCCGGGCACGATCGTGCCGACGCTGGTGGACCTCGATTTCGGCACGCTGAAAAATCCTCTCGTTGGCCTTCCGCTTCCGCTCGGGACGAGGACGCTGGCGGAGACGAATGCGTTCAAGACGTCGACGGGCGCCGAGATTCGCTTCTTCATGCCGGTGTTGAACGTGCCGTTCCGTTTGATTTTTGCGATGAATCCGTCGCGCACCGGTGTGCTCGACAATAATCTCAATCCCGAGAAGCGGTTCAAGTTCCGCTTTGCCGTCGGGTCGACGTTCTAAGGACGCGACCAGTCTCCAGTAGCCAGTTTCCAGGTCGTGGCGACGACGCACGATGTGGTTCGCTGGGACGAGGCTGACGAGGGATTTGGTTTTGATAACTGGCGACTGGTAACTGGTAACTCCAACTAAGAGGACTGTTCGATGAAATTCGCGAAGGAACTGCAGATTATGTTCGTAGCGGGTGCGGTGACCGCGCTGGCGGCCGCCCCCGGGTATTCACAGACGACCGCTCCCAAGCCACCCGCCGGGACTGCGCCTGCCGGGACCGCGCCCGCCGCGCAAACACCGGCCGCACCGCCAGCCGCCGCCCAGCCGGCGCCGGCGCCGCAGCCGCCCCGTCCTTTCCCCGAAGGGGCGAAGTTCGCGTTTGTCGACATCCAGGCGATCGCCAGCAACTCGGCTGAAGGCAAGTCCGCGACCGCCAAGCTCGACGACTTGAAGAAGAAGAAGAACGCGGATCTGACCGCCAAGAGCGCATCGCTCAAGAGCATGCAGGACAAGCTGGCGGCGGGCGGTTCGGTCATGAACGACCAGGCGCGCGGGCAGCTCGAAAAAGACATCGAGAAGACGCAGCGCGATCTCCAGTTCGCGCAGCAGGACGCGCAGACCGAGCTCACCGACATGACCAATCAGCTCCAGGCTGACTTCCAGGAGAAGTTGAACCCGGTGCTCGAGAGCATCCGCGCCGAGAAGGGGCTGCTGATGATTTTCAGCATCCGCGACTCCGGTGTCGTCGCCGCCGAAGGTGGCCTCGACCTTTCGAGCGAAGTCGTGAAGCGTTTCGACGCGGCCAACGCGAAGGCTCCGGCCACCGCACCGGCGCCTGCCGCTGCACCGCCGGCAACGACTCCTAAGAAGTAGCTTCGCTCTCGGGTTTTAGGGTTCTAAGGTTTTCCGTTATAGGGTCGGGTTTTACGGTTCTAGGTTTTCCGGTTAGGGTTAGGGTCGGGGTCGGCGCAAACCGAACCCTACAACCCTGAAACCTAAAACCTAAAACCTGACCTATAACGGAGAACTCTAAAACCCTAGAACCGGTACTGAATGCCCCCGTTTGATACACTCCCGTCAGTGCCCATCAACATTCCGGAAGTCCTCGAACGCCTCTGCTATCGCTATCCGTCTCCGCTCGTCGATGCGGTGCTCGAGCACGAGCCCGGCCGCCGCGTCGTCGCCGTCAAGAACGTCACCGTCAACGAGGAATTCTTCCAGGGGCATTTCCCCGGTGCGCCGCTGATGCCGGGCGTGCTCATGATTGAGACCCTGGCGCAGGTCGCGACCATCCTGCTGACGCAGGTGAGTCCGGATGGCATCGCGTCAGGACGGGCCTACCTGCGCGGCGTCGATAACGCCAAGTTCCGGCTCCCGGTCGTGCCCGGCGATCGCCTGCGTCTCGAAGTGACGATCGGCGCACGCCGGTCCGGGCTGGCGCGTGCCGACGCGAAGGCTTACATCGGCGATCAGATCGCGGCCGAAGCCGAGCTCCTGATGGCGCTCCTGCCCGATCGCGTCGCCCCAGGACGTGCGGGTGTGACCGTGCATCCGAGCGCCATTGTTCACGAAAATGCCGTCATCGGTGCCGGCACCGTCGTCGGTCCGCACGCGGTCATCGGCGATCACGTCCGCTTAGGCCGCGACTGCCGTATCGGGGCCTCGTCCGTCGTCGAAGGCCCGACCGAGATGGGGGATGGGAACCAGGTGTTCCCGTTCGCGTCGATTGGCCTGATTCCGCAGGACCTGAAGTATCACGGCGAGCCGACGAAGCTGCTCGTTGGCGATCGAAATGTGTTCCGCGAGTTCGTCACCATCCACCGGGGCACCGCGGGTGGCGGCGGCGTGACGGAAATTGGCGACCACAACGTCTTCATGGCCTACGCGCACATCGCGCACGATTGCCACGTCGGCAACAACACGATTTTCGGCAATGCGGCCACGCTGGGCGGCCACGTCGTGGTCGAGGACTACGCGACGATCAGCGCGTTCTCCGGCGTGCACCAGTTCTGCCGCGTCGGGAAGTACGCCTTCATCGGCGGATTCTCGGTCATCACCAAGGACGCCTTGCCGTTTGCGAAGACCGTCGGCAACCGGGCGCGGATCTACGGCCTGAACACCATCGGGCTCGTGCGCCGGAAGTTCTCGTCCGACTCGATCACCAAGCTGCGCCGCGCGTACCGGCACCTGCTCCATTCGAATACCAGCCGCGCGCTCGCCCAGATCGAGCGCGACCCCAGCCTCAAATGCGATGAAGTGCAGTACGTCGTCGACTTCATCCGATCGTCGACCCGCGGAGTCGGACTGCGCCGCCCGAGCCGGCGCCTCGAGGAAGCGGTGGCGGAAGAGTCGTGAGCTGGTAGCGGACAGCTATCAGCCGTCGGTTATCAGCTATTCGTCTTCACGGCTGACAGCTAAGAGCTGAATGCTGACGCTACGGATGAACAATCGTGACATTGAAATCGGTCGGCGCCGTCAGGTGTCCCGGATCGTAAACCCGCACACACAAGCTCGAAGCGGCCGTCACGGCTCCTGTAATAGCCATCGTCTGCATCGCATTGTCGTTGGCGATGACAACCTGGCACGCCGCCCCGTTCCACGTCCCGATGCTCAAGCCGATGCCGACGGTCGCGTCCGGGGTAACCGTGGCGAGCGTCGCGGTGATCGTGCCGGCCGTCGCGGCGGTAAATGGGTAGGTCGCCGCACCGTTCACTTTCAGGGTGCCCGTGAACGGTGGCTCGGTAACGGAGTTCCCCGGAAGCGTCGGCGTTCGACGGTGTGGTGATCGTATCGTTGCTGCTGCAGGCCGCAAAGCCGATGGCGAGCACACTGACTAGAAGCAATCCCTGAATCAAACGGCGCATGCCTTCTCCTTCAAAATCCAAAATCGTCGCGTATAGCACAGGGCGTTCCGCCGTTGCGCCATCGTTATCAAAGGTCTGACCGATCAGTGTGTCACCGTCCGGTGACTTCGGACACGCGCCGGGGACACTCCCGTCCGGGCGCCGTACCCGTTCTGATAAACTGCTGGTCTCTCATGAAGTTTACCCGAACCGACCCCTTCTTGGTCGATCTGCTCGTCTGTTCGAGTGCCACCCGCCCCTGACCGCATGAGCAGGATCGGCCTCATTGCCGGCAATGGCCGGTTCCCGTTTCTGGCGCTGCAGGGTGCCCGTGGCCTGGGGCACGACGTCACGGTCGTCGCCATCAAGGAGGAAGCGTTCCCGGACCTCGAGCCCGCGGCGCGACAGGCGAGCGCGGACTTCCACTGGGTGTCGCTCGGGCCAACTCGGCCGCTGCATCAAGATCCTGAAATCGGCCGGCATCTCCGAGGCGGTGATGGCGGGCCAGGTGAAGCACGCCAAGATCTTTTCCGGCATCATGCCGGACTTCACGCTGCTGTCTGTACTGACGCGTCTCAAGGCGCGCAACACGGATGCGCTGATTTCGGCGGTCGCCGATGTGATGCGCGGCGAAGGAATCGAGCTTCTCGATTCCACCGCCTTCCTCCGGCCGCTCCTCGCCGGCGAAGGGCACGCTGACGACGCGAGCGGCAGACGAAGAGGAGCGGGAAGATTTCGCCTTCGGCTACCGGATGGCTGATGCTGTCGCGGCACTCGACATCGGTCAGACCATCGCGGTCAAGGACAAGGCGGTCGTCGCCGTCGAAGCCATGGAAGGAACCGACGAAGTGATCCGTCGTGCGGGTCACCTTGCCGGACCTGGCGTGCGGATCGTCAAGGTCGCCAAGCCGAAACAGGACATGCGATTCGACGTGCCGGTGATCGGCGTCGCCACCGTCGAGGCGATGCGGGCGGCTGGTGCGACGGCTCTGTCTGTGGACGCAGCGAGAACGCTGGTGCTCGACGGCGTGCGGGTGTTCAACACGGCGAACGAGGCGGGTATTGCGATCATCGGCCGTCCGTGGAGCGAGCAGCGTGTCGACTGAGGCGTTGCGGGTCGCGGTGATCGGCGTGGGCCACCTCGGTCGCCATCATGCCCGTATCCTGTCGTCGCTCGAAGGCGCCAATCTTGTCGCCGTGGTCGATACCGCCGCCGAACGAGCGGCCGAAGCCGCGTCTGCGAGCGGCGCCCGCGCGCTGACCGACTACCGGGAGCTCATCGGCAAGGTGGACGCCGTGACTGTCGCGGTCCCGACGGAGCTCCACCGCGACATCGCGCTGCCGTTCCTGGAACAGGGCATCGCGGTGCTGGTGGAGAAGCCGATGGCGCGATCGCTCGAAGAGGCGGACGAACTCGTTGCCGCCGCCCGCGCCTCGGGCGCGACCCTCGGCGTCGGCCACACCGAGCGGTACAACCCTGCGGTCGCCGCTGTCCTGCCACTGGTCACGTCGCCACGTTTCATCGAGGTGCACCGGCTGGGGGTATTTCCGGACCGCAGTCTCGACATCGACGTCGTCTTCGACCTGATGATTCATGATCTGGACATCATTCTCGCGCTCGTTCGTTCAGACGTCGAATCGATCGAAGCGGTCGGAGTGCCGGTCCTGACCCCACGCTACGACATCGCGAATGCGCGACTACGGTTCGCGTCCGGGTGCATCGCCAACGTCACGGCAAGCCGGATCAGCCGTGAGCGGGTCCGCAAGATCCGTTTCTTTCAGCCCGACGCCTACATTTCGATCGACTACGCAGCGCAGGAGGTCGAAGGTTGGCGGCTGGTTCCGCGGCCAGGGGAGCGCCCGTCCATCCAGGGGGGACCGTTACCCGTCGAGCGTGACGAACCGCTGCGGCGCGAGCTCGCGGATTTCCTCCGTGCCGCCCGAACCAGGAGCGCTCCGCTCGTCGACGGCGACGCTGGACGCCGTGCCCTCGAACTGGCCACCCGTATCGCCGAAAAAATGGAATCCACCTAAGCGCGTGGCACGTTGCACGTTGCACGTAATTCTTGAATGAGATGTTTGCAGACCTGAACGAATTCATTGCCGCGCTCGATCGCGCGCGGGAACTGGCGCGGATCACCGATCCGGTGAGCCCTGACCTCGAGATAGGGGCCCTGACGGACCGAGTGTCGAAGTCACCCGGCGGCGGGCCCGGGTTGCTCTTCGAACGTCCCGCAGGGTTCGACATCCCGGTTGCGGTCAACCTGTTCGGCTCGATGACGCGGATCTGCATGGCGCTCGGCGTGCGCAGCCTGGACGACCTCGCCCGCGAAATCGAGGACCTCACCACTCCCAAGATTCCCGGCGGCATGCTCGACGCATTGAAAATGCTTCCGATGGTCAACCGCCTGCGCGATCTCATGCCGCGCACGGTGAAGGATGCCCCCTGCCAGGAAGTCGTGAGACGCGACGGCACGCTCGACGAACTGCCGATCCTGAAGTGCTGGCCCGACGATGGCGGCCGCTACATCACGCTTCCGCTGGTCTTCACCAAGGATCCGGAGACCGGGCGCGCGGAACATCGGCACCTACCGGATGCAGGTGTTCGACGGGCGTTCGACCGGCATGCACTGGCAGCGGCACAAGGGTGGCGCGCAGCATTACCGCGTCGCGGAAAAGCTGAAACAGCGGCTGCCTGTCGCGGTCGCGCTCGGCCCCGATCCCGCTCTTGCGTATTCGGCAACCGCGCCGATGCCCGAGGGCCTCGATGAGTTGATGCTCGCAGGCTTCCTCAGGCGCGATCGCGTGGACCTCGTGAAGTGCGTCACGGTGGACCTCGAGGTACCGGCAAATGCGCAGATCATCCTCGAAGGGTACGTCGAGCCTGGCGAGCGGCGCCGGGAGGGTCCGTTTGGCGATCACACCGGGTTCTACTCGCATCCGGATGATTACCCCGTCTTCCACATCACCTGCATTACACATCGCAAGCGGCCCGTCTATCTGACGACCGTCGTCGGCATTCCGCCGATGGAGGATTACTACCTCGGGATGGCGAGCGAGCGCATCTTCCTGCCGCTCATCCGCAAGACACTGCCAGAGATCGTCGACATGCACTTTCCCGCGGCGGGAATTTTTCACAACATCGTGCTCGTCTCGATCGACAAGCGATATCCAGGTCACGCGCGAAAGATCATGAACGCCTTCTGGGGGCTCGGGCAGCTGATGTTCTCCAAGACGATCATCGTCGTCGACAAGGACATCGACGTGCAGAACGAGGCTGAGGTCGCGTGGATTGTGGGAACGCACTACGATCCAGAGCGGGACGTGCAGTTCACCCGCGGACCGGTCGACGATCTCGAGGACGCGAGCGACCTTGCGGCGTACGGCAGCAAGATGGGCATCGACGCCACCCGCAAGTGGCCGTCGGAAGGCTTTACTCGACCCTGGCCGAAGCGGATCGTGGTGAGTGGCCCGGCGGCTCAGAAGGCGGATGTGCTCTGGGAGAAGATCCGCAAGGGCTGGAAAACCGGGGATTAGGTGTTCCGCCTAGCGCGACGCCGTAGCTTCCGCCCTGAGGCGAGTTCCGCGACGTTCGTGGCTTCCGCCTTCAGGCGGAAGGTGATGAAGGGATTTCACGCAATGATAGACGCGATCGACGCATCAGAGGCGAGGCACATTCTCGAGAGCCCCGATTTGATCGCGATCGGTGTGCGTGCCGACGACGTGCGCCGTCAGATGCATGGCGGCCGGACGACGTTCGTGCGTGTGTTTCAGATTCATGTTGACGCTGCACCGGCGTCTCTTCCGATGCGATTGTCTGCAGGCGAGTTCCGAATCGTCGGACGTCCCTCGTCCCTGGATCTCGCCGTCAGCGCTGTTCGTGCGGCGGCTGCCCTCGCCGGCGGTGTGCCGGTCACCGGCTTCACGCTCGCAGATCTTCAGTCGCTCGCCGGAGCATCGTTCGCCGCGGCCTGCACCACGCTCCAGGCCGCTGGTCTTGCCGGGATCGCCGAGATCCAGGTGGATCGGCTTGATTCCGGATCCTCCAACGCGATCGGGCAGGCGCGCGACTGTGGTCTGGTGTTGAATCGGCTGACCGTGGCAGCGGCAGACCTGGATCGCATTGCCGTCGCCGTGCGTGCGCGAGAACTGCACGACGCCGTCGGCGGGTTCAGGGCGTTCGCGCCGCTCCCTCGCACCATGTCGATCTCGACACCGTCGACCGGGTACGACGATGTCAAGGGTGTGGCAATTGCGAGGCTGCTCGTGACCGGCATCGAGTCCATACAGGTCGACTGGTCGTTGTACGGGCCGAAGCTGGCGCAGGTCGCGTTGACCGTGGGAGCCGATGACGTCGACGGTGTTGCTGCCGCGGATCCGGGAACACTCGGGACGCGGCGGAGTCCGATCGAGGAGATCAAGGGCAACATCCGATCGGCAGGGCTGGAGCCGGTCGAGCGGGATGCGCGGTTCGAGGTCCGTGGATGAGCCGAACCATCCGCCTCGGCGCCGTCGACTACCTGAACGCGCGGCCGCTGGTGTACGGCCTCGAGATGCGGAACGAGCTGTTCACGCTTCGTTTTGACGTTCCCTCGAAGTGTGCGGCGCTGCTGCACGAAGGCTCGATCGACGTCGGCATGATTCCATCGATCGAGTTCCTGCGCGGCACGCCGTATCGGATCGTGCCAGGCGCCGGCATCATTTCCGAAGGGCCGGTTGCATCAGTCGCGCTCTTTACCAGAACGCCGATTGAAAAGATCCGGAGCATCGCCGCCGACACGAGCTCACGGACGTCCAATGCGCTCCTCCACATCCTGTGCATGGAACGGTTCGGGATCGACCCTGAGTTCCGGCCGATGCATCCAGATGCGGGTCTGATGCTGCAGCACTGCGACGCGGCGCTCCTGATCGGGGATCCCGCGTTGTTTCTCGATTTCGACGCGCTCGGCGCAACCAAGGTCGATCTTGGCAGCGAGTGGTTTTCGATGACTGGGCTGCCGTTCGTGTGGGCGTTCTGGGCCGGCCGACCCGGGGCTCTGACGCACGAGGCTGTCGGCGCGCTCCTCGCCGCCCGCGACGGCGGCGTCGCCGCGTCGGACGAAATTGCGGTGTCGTACTGCGGCCCCGAACGCGCGTCGCGCGGCAGGGCGTATCTGAGGGAGAATATTCGCTACACCCTCGGCGAGCGCGAAGAAGAGGGACTGCGGATGTATTACGAGCTCGCTGGCAAGCACGGGCTGGTGCCGATGGTTGCGCCGCCGTCTTTCTATCACCGATGAGCACACTCGATCTCGCGGCCAAGATTCGGGGTGGCGGAAGGCTCGACCGGGCCGAAGCGCTGGAGCTCTACACACAGGCGCCGACGGCACTCCTCGGTCGGCTCGCAGACGAGGTGCGTGCTCGCAAGCACCCCGGGAACGTCATCACCTACATCATCGACCGCAACGTGAACTACACCAACGTCTGCATCGCGCGGTGCAACTTCTGTGCGTTCTACAGGCCGGTGGGATCGGGCGACGGGTACGTCCTGGGGTTCGAAGAGATCTTCAGGAAGATCGACGAAACGATTGCGCTCGGCGGTGGCCAGTTGCTGCTCCAGGGTGGTCACAACCCTGACCTGCCGCTGGCGTGGTACGAGGATCTGTTCAGGGCCGTGAAGCAGCGGTACCCATCATTCCGCCTCCACGCGCTCTCGCCGCCGGAAGTCCTCCACCTCTCGCGTCTGTCGCGCCTTCCCGTTCCCGAGGTGATCGAACGGCTGATCGCGTGCGGCCTCGACAGCATCCCGGGTGGTGGCGCCGAGATCCTGGTCGATCGGGTCAGGAAGCTTCTCAACTGCTACAGCAAGGCGACCGCGGACGAATGGCTCGGCGTCATGCGCCATGCACATCGTGCGGGGCTCCGGACGACCGCGACGATGATGTACGGCACCGTTGAAACGATTGAGGAACGGCTGGAACACCTGTTCCGCCTGCGGGAGCTGCAGGACGAGAGCGCGGCCGGGACGATGCCGGCAGGGTTCACGGCGTTCATCACCTGGAGCTACCAACCCGATCACACCGAGCTTGGCGGAACCGAAGCGACCGGCGTCGACTATCTCCGGACCCTCGCGATCGCGCGGCTCGTGCTCGACAACTTCGACAACCTGCAGGCCTCGTGGGTGACGCAGGGCGGGAAAGTGGGGCAGCTCAGCCTCGCGTACGGCGCCAACGACATGGGCAGCGTCATGATCGAGGAGAACGTCGTGCGTGCCGCCGGCGCGAGCTACTGCATGGACGAGATCGAGATCGTGCGGAACATCGAGAACGCCGGCTTCGTCGCGAAGCGCCGCAACATGCATTACGAGCTGCAGGGCGATCCGATCTTCCGGGAGCGCCGCGTGCCCCGGATGCTGGAGCTCGCGGTCGCGCGCGCGGACGGGGACTCGTCGCGTCCGCCGGAAATCAGCCGCTATGCGGCGAGAAGCGCGGTGGAGAAGAAGGCGCGCCAGGAACAGTCGGCAGAGTAGCCAGCCGTCGCGAAAGGACCCCCGTGCACTGCCGCCTCGTCGCCTGATGGCATAGCGCATCAGCGGTCTGCCTCCGCCGCGATTGCAAGACCAGCCGTCACGAGCCCCCGATAAAATGCCGCAACTCTATCGCGCTCGCTGGATCCTGCCGATCGCGTCCGCGCCGCTGCGCGGTGGCTGGATCCTGACCGAGCATGGCGTCGTTGTCGGCGTCGGCGGAGGCGATCCTCCGAGTGCCTCACGGGGCGGCAATGCGATTGACGTCGTCGATCTGGGCGACGTAGTTGTCTTGCCCGGGCTGGTCAATGCCCACACCCACCTGGAATTGTCCTGGATGCGCGCGCGGGTGCCGCCGGGCGGATCGATGCCGGAGTGGGCGTCGCGGCTGATGGCGCTCAGACGGACAGTCAGCGCTGAGCCGCCGGAGCCGATCGATGACGCAGTCCGCGAAGTCCGGGCGGCAGGGACGTCGCTCGTCGGCGATGTGACCAACACGCTGGCCGCATACGACGTGCTCGTCGACAGTGAGCTTGGCGCCGCGGTATTCCGCGAACTGCTTGGTTTCAGCACGCCGGACCCGGAACAGGTCGTGGCCAACACGCAGGCGCAGCTGGATGCGCTCATGCCTGTGGCGTGGCTGCGCCCGTCGGTCGTGCCGCACGCGCCATATTCGGTGTCGCCGGCGCTCTTTCGTGCGATTGCGGCGGTTGCCGGGGCGCGCGCGATCAGCATCCACCTGGGGGAGTCGGAGGAGGAGGTCAGGTTTCTTCGCGACGGCACCGGCGCATGGCGTGATCTCCTGAGCCAACTTGGTGTCTGGACTGATGCGTGGGCGCCACCTCGATGCGGGCCCGTCGAGTACATGGATCGGCTCGGACTGCTGACGCCGCAACTCCTCGCCGTGCACGGCACGCAACTGGACGAACATGAGATCGCGCGGCTGGCACAGGCGGGCGCGACGATCGTCACGTGCCCGCGCAGCAACCGCTGGACCGGCGCCGGAACGCCTCCGATCGAGCAGTTCTACGCGTCAGGCGTGCGCGTGGCGATCGGGACGGACAGCCTGGCGAGCGTCGAGGATCTGAACGTGTTCGCCGAGCTTGCGGCGGTCAGACAGCTCGCGCCGCACGTGCCCGCGGCGCGCATTCTCGAGAGCGCGACGATTCACGGCGCCGCGGCATTGGGCTTTGCGTCCGAGTTCGGAACCCTCACGCCGGGCAAGCGCGCCGACCTGATCGCCGTCCGCGTGCCGTCCGGTGTGGAGGATGTGGAAGAATACCTGCTGTCGGGGATCGAGCCGCCGGACATCAAATGGCTATCTCCATGGTCAGTCGCCAGTAACCAGTAGCCAGAAGAGAAACCTGGAAACTGGCAACTGGAAACTGGGGACTGAAAATCGGACACGGATTTGCCCAATCGCCTGACCACGTATGCCTCGTTCGTGCGCTTCAGCCACTCGGTGTTCGCATTGCCGTTTGCGCTGACCGGAGCACTGCTCGCGCTGCATCGGCTCGGAGACTGGACCGGCCGTTCGGTGGCGGTGCGCCTCATCTGGATCGTCGTCGCCATGGTGGCGGCCCGGAGCGCCGCGATGGGGTTCAACCGCCTGGCTGACGCGTCGCAGGATGCGTTGAACCCGCGCACGATGTCGAGGGAATTGCCGCGGGGAGTGATGACCCGCGGCGAGGCGGCAATCTTCATTGTCGTAGCGTCGGCTGTGTTCGTGTTTGCCGCATTCAAGTTGGGGCGCGTCTGTTTCGCGCTGTCACCCGTCGCTCTCGTCATCGTCTTCTGGTACTCGCTGGCAAAGAGGTTCACGACGTATACGCAGCTCTTTCTCGGCCTGGCGATGGCGATTGCGCCGGTCGGCGGCTGGCTCGGAGCCGGAGGTCGCGGCGGCTGGGAGCCGTGGCTCCTCGCACTGGCAATTGGAAACTGGGTCGGGGGCTTCGACGTGTTGTATGCGTGCCAGGATCTCGCGTTCGATATCGCGCACGGGCTGCGATCGATTCCCGTTCGCTTCGGCGTCGCGCGCTCGTTGATCATCTCGCGCGGCATGCACGTGCTGACGGTGTCGTGCCTCCTCGCGCTCGGGCCGGTCGCTGGACTCGGACGCATCTATCTGGCTGGCGTCGCCGGGGTCGCCGTTCTGCTCATTTACGAGCAGTCGCTCGTGAGCGAGAACGATTTGTCGCAGGTCAAGAGGGCATTCGATTTGAACGGGTACGTCGGCATCCTGTATCTCGCAACCACCGCGGCAGCCATATATGTCCACTGAACCGCTGAAGCGCCGAAGCATTGCCATTGCGGTCACAGGCGCGAGCGGCGCCGTGTACGCCACGCGCACGATGGCGGCGCTGCTCGAGCGCGGATGCCACCTCGAGTTGGTGATTTCCGACTACGGTCGACGCCTGCTGCGTGACGAGCTCGGCGATGCGGCCGCTGTGGATAGACTGCTCGACTATCTCGCCAGCAGGTATGGAGAGGCGGTCCGCGGTGGCACCTACACGCTCTACAGCAACAAGGACCTCGGCGCCCGCATCGCGAGCGGAAGCCAGGGCTGCGAAGCGATGGTTGTCGTACCGTGCTCGATGAAGAGCCTTGCCGGGATCGCGAACGGTCTGTCGCGCAACCTGGTCGAGCGTGCGGCGGACGTGATGCTCAAGGAGCGCCGCCCGCTGATCATCGTCCCCCGCGAGACACCCATGAGTCTCCCGCAGCTGCGGAACATGGTGCTCTGCGCCGAAGCGGGTGCGATGATCATGCCGGCGATGCCGGCGTTCTACCAGATGCCGAAGACGTTGGACGACCTCGCCGACTTCATGGCCGGCAAGATTCTCAGCACGCTCGGCTTCGACCACGAGCTGTATCCCTCGTGGCAGGGCTGAGCACCATTCCGAAACGGACGTCTCGAACCCGCTGATGAATTCACCGCCGGACAAGACTCCCTCCCGCATCGCCGGGATGTTCGATGCGATTGCACCACGCTACGATTTGCTCAATCACGTGCTCAGTGCAGGGCTCGACCGGCGATGGCGGACGCGTGCGGTTGAAGCGCTCGCGTTACCCGACGGAGCCCGTGTACTCGACCTCTGCACCGGGACGGCGGATCTGGCGATTGCGACGGTGCGGGGTTCTCGGGGGACGTCGGTCGTCGGCGTGGACTTCGCCGGTGCGATGCTTCGTCTCGGGCTTGCGAAGATACGGATTGCGTCGCTGGAACGCAGCATCCGGCTCGTTCGCGGGGATGCTGCGGCAATCCCGGTAGGGACCGCCTCGTGTGACGCGGCGACAGTCGCATTCGGCATCCGCAACGTCGCCGAACCCGAGCGCGCCCTGCGAGAAATTGCGCGCGTCCTCCGCCCCGGTGGACGGCTCGCGATCCTCGAGTTCGGGCAACCCCGCGTCCCCGGCCTTCGAACGCTTTATTCGTGGTATTTCCGCTACATGCTGCCGGTGGTCGGCCGCATGATCTCGAAACACCAGAGCGCGTACTCCTACCTGCCCGCCTCGGTCGGGACATTCCCGCCTCCGGCGGAGTTCTCCCGGACCCTCGCTGCCACAGGATTTTCGCAAGTTCGCGCCGTCCCTTTGACGTTCGGGGTCGTCTATCTATTCGTTGCGCGCAAGACCGGGTAAATCAGAAGTTTTACGTTATAGGGTTCTCGGGTTCTAGGTCTCGTTCTCGGTTGGGGGTTCCAAAGTTTTGGGTTGGGTGGGGTTACTCAGAAGGGCGAGGTCGACCACCGGCGGGCAAGCTCCAACCGAACCGTAAGGCGCTAAAACCCTAAAACCCTACAACCCTAAAACCAGACCCTCTAAAACCCTATAACCCCTAAAACCCTAAAACCCGTTTATAATATCTCCGTAACTCCCTCATGTACTTCAACTTCGAGGACTATCGGCCGGACACGCCGACGCTGCCGCGTTCGCTGACGCGTCTCGAAGTCGTACTGCTGACGATCGTCGTCTACCTCTCGATCATCATCTTCATCCTCATCTCACCGCATCTGCCCTGGGTCAAGGCCTGGGAAGCGGAGCGCCAGCAGGCGCTCGCGCAGGCGCAGCAGGAGCTGCTGCAGAAGCAACGCGACAATGCCCGGTTCGTGTTCATCGCGCCGAAAATCGACAAGCCCGCGCGCACGCCGCCGAAGCGTCCGGAGCTGTCGGATATCGATCGCAAGGCGGCCACGGTAGAACGGGCGCCAAAGCCGACCAACGACATGCCGTTTTCGCGCGGGAACACCCCGGAGCGGATGGAGGGCGGGCCGACAACCCCGGCCGCCGCGCCCGAACCGCCCGCCGCTACTGCGGAGGAGAGCGCAAAAGGCGTGACCCTGCCGGATTCGCCGAACGCGGCCCAGGCCCATGCGTCCGATACGCCGCAGCAAACTCAGCGCGGCCCGTCGGCCGGTGTCATCGCCGATGCGATCCGCAACGTGCAAAAGTACGTCCAGAAGGACACGTTCGGGAACCTTCAGGGCGGCGAGAGCATGGATTTCGAGAAGTCGATCCAGTTCGACAGCAAGGGTGTCGACTTCGGTCCGTGGCTGCGCCGCTTCATCGCCCAGATCCGCCGCAACTGGAACATCCCGATGGCGGCGATGTCGATGCACGGGCACGTGGTGGTCACGTTCTACGTCGGCAAGGATGGCCGGATCACGGAGCTCCGCGTGCTGCGGCCGTCGAACATCGACGGCTTCAACAATTCATCCTTCAACGCGCTGGCGGCGTCCAATCCGACACAGCCGCTTCCCCCTGAGTATCCGGACGACCGCGCCTTCTTCACCATCACGTTTTTCTACAACGAAAACCCCGGCTCATGATCCAGCCGACCCGGGCGCAGCAGATCGGCCTGCTGTTGATGCTTGCCGCGCTGGCGGCGCTCGCCGTCGTACGAGCGCTTGCCGATCGTTGATGTCTCGTCCGACGCTGGTCGCGATTGTCGGTCCGACCGCCACCGGTAAGAGCGCGCTCGGCATCGCCCTCGCACACAGGTTCGGCGGTGAAGTAGTCAGCTGCGATTCGACCGCGGTGTATCGAGGTTTCGACATCGGCACCGACAAAGTGCCGTTCTCGGACCGCCAGGGTATTCCTCACCACATGATCGACGTCGCGGACCCTCTCGAGGAGTTCTCCGCGGCGCGGTATGCGAACGAAGCGTCGGCGATCATTCGCGATATCGCCGGCCGCGGAAGACTCCCCATCCTGGTGGGTGGCACCGGTTTGTACTATCGCGCGTTGACGCGCGGGTTTTTCCCCGGGCCCGCCCGCGACACACCGCTTCGGGCGCGGCTCGAGCGGATCGCGGATCGAAAGGGCGAGGAGCGCCTCCACGCGCTGCTTCGTCGGGTCGATCCCGCATCAGCCGACCGCATCTCGGTCGCGGATCGCAAGCGTGTGATTCGCGCGCTGGAGGTCTACCACCTGACCGGACGGCCGCTCACCGCCCATTTCGCGGACACTCGATCCCCGCTGCCGGACTACGACGTCGTCACGTTTGCGCTGCGCATTCCGCAGGAGGCCACCGACGCGCGGGTGGCGGCACGGGTCGACGCGCAGTTCCGGCAGGGGTTGCTCGACGAGATCCGATCGCTGCTGGCTGCCGGGATTCCGGACACGGCGCACCCCTTCACCGGGCTCGTGTACCGCCAGGCGATCGAGCATCTTCGTGGTGTGCGTGACGAAGCGGCGACGCGAGAGCTCATCGTTCGGGAGAACCGCAAATACTCGCGACGGCAGTTGATCTGGTTCCGGAAAGAGCCTAACCTACATTGGATTCACGCCGCGGGCGAACGGGAGGAGACCCAGGAGCAGGTCGCTCGCGCGCTTGCGCCCACCCGGAGAAATTGAGCGATGACGCCACTGACCCGTGAGTCGAAACCCGCTGCCGCGCAGCCGAACATCCAGGACGTCTTTCTCAACTACGCCAGGCGCGAGAAGCTCGGCGTGCTCATTCGCCTGATGGACGGCACCGAGTTCGAAGGCCGGGTCAAGAACTTCGATCGATTCGCGGTCATCGTCGAGCATAGCGGCGCGGACCACATGATCTTCAAGCACGCCATCGCGACGATCCGTTCCCCGCGTCCGATGAGCAACTACTACTCCGCGCACGAAGCCTGATTGGACACTCCCCATCCGAACCGCGTCATCCTGCTCGTCATGGATAGCGTGGGCGTCGGTGAGCTGCCGGATGCGCGCACGTATGGCGACGTCGGCAGCGATACCATCGGCAATCTGGCCCGCCGCATCCCTCTCGTTGTTCCGCATCTTCGATCGCTTGGCCTGGCGCGTGTCGCAACACTCAACGTCGGACGGTCCTCGAGCAGGTCCCTCTTGGTGCGTACGGAAAAATGGCCGAAGCGTCTCCCGGAAAGGATTCGGTAACGGGTCATTGGGAGCTGATGGGACTCGTGCTCGGCCGACCGTTCCCGGTGTTTCCGAATGGGTTCCCCGCGGACATCATCGCCGAGTACGAGCGGCGCATCGGCCGGCGTGTCCTGGCGAACCGACCCGCGAGCGGCACGACCATCATCGAGGAACTCGGCGAGGAACACGTGCGGACCGGCAGGCCGATTGTGTATACGTCGGCCGACAGCGTGTTCCAGATTGCCGCTCACGAAGACGTGGTGCCGATCGCAGAGCTCTATCGCTGGTGCGAAATTGCGTTCGAGATGGTTGGGCTCGGCCTTGGTGTGGGACGCGTGATTGCGCGTCCGTTCGTCGGCGCGGCAGGCGCATTTCGCCGGACGGCGAACCGCCGCGATTTCGCCCTGACACCATTCGCACCGACGCTGCTCGATCGGCGTCAAGGACGCCGGCCTGCCGGTGATCGCGATTGGGAAAATCGAAGATCTGTTCGCGGGACGAGGGATTACGGCCGCGGTCCATACGTCGAGCGATGAGCAGGGGATGGACGAAGTGCTGCAGGCGCTGGCGACGACTCCGCGCGGACTGATCTTCGCGAACCTCGTTGATTTCGACACGCTCTTCGGTCACCGCAACGACGCTCCGGGCTACGCCGCGAACCTCGAGCGTTTCGACCGACGCCTTGGAGAACTGCTGCCACGCCTCGCGACCGAGGATCTGCTCGTCGTGACGGCAGATCACGGCAACGATCCGACCACCTCGAGTACCGATCATGCCCGTGAGTACGTGCCGCTGTTCGTCACAGGCAGTCGGTCCGGCCGGCAACGGACCTCGGTATTCGGAAGTCCTTTGCCGATGTCGGTCAGACGCTCGCCGAGGTGTTCGGAGTCGGACCGCTGGCACACGGGACGAGTTTCCTCGCGGAGATTCTGCGATGAGCCTCGCGTTCGCTCAGACCAGGATCGAAAGCAACGATCGGCGGGCAAGCCCGCTCTGGCGGCGTCAGCGGCGAGCTCCGGCCGCGAGAGCTCCGTTCGTGCTTCGTGTTACGTAATGATCGACCTGTGGCGGAGGCGAGTTCTGCCCGGGCGCGAATTCCCAATCCCGAGTCCCGAGTCCCGAGCACGATGACCAACATCCGTCAGCAGATGGAGGATCGCGAGCGCGCCATCCTGGCGCCGCAGGCCGCGAAGAGCGGCGACTCGCGCGGCCGTCTCCGGGAGGAGCCGCCCGATCCGATCCGTCCGGCGTTCCAGCGTGACCGCGACCGCGTGATCCACTGCAAGGCGTTCCGGCGTCTCAAGCACAAGACGCAGGTGTTCTTTGCGCCGACCGGCGATCACTACCGGACGCGGCTGACGCACACGCTCGAGGTGTCGCAGATCGCGAGGAGCATCGCCAAGGTTCTGCAGCTGAACGAAGACCTTACCGAGGCAATTGCCCTCGGACACGACCTCGGGCATACGCCGTTCGGCCACGCCGGCGAGCGCGTCCTCAACGATCTCATCCCGGGCGGCTTCAACCACTACGAGCAGAGTCTCCGGATCGTCGACGTCCTCGAAAACGATCGCGCCGGGCTGAACCTTACGTGGGAAGTCCGCGACGGCATCGCGCGGCACTCGAAAGGGAAGAGCGGCATGCCCGTGGGCGCCGCTCCCGAGCATCGCGCGAGCACGATCGAAGGGCAGATCGCCAGGGTCGCCGACATCATCGCGTATGTGAATCACGACATCGACGACGCGGTGCAGGGCCGGACTGCTCAGGGAGGAGGACCTGCCTCGCGCGCATGTGACCGTCCTCGGCGCCAATGGCCCCGAACGGATCGGCCGGATGGTGACGGATGTCGTCGTCCAGAGCCTCGACGGCGGGCTGTCCGAGATCCGCATGAGTGAACCCATCCTCGAAGCGACCGTCGGGCTTCGCAGCTTTCTGTTCGAGGCCGTGTACGAGAACGAGATCGCGACGTCGGAGTTCCGCAAAGCAGGCGGCATCCTGGGCGGATTGTGGGAAAAGGTGCGCGAGTCCCCGAACGAGTTCCTGGACCGCCGCACGATTGAGGAAGAGGGCCTCGACGCCGCCGCCCGCGATTTCCTCGCCGGAATGACCGATCGTTACACCATCAGCCTCTACGAGCAGCTCTTCATTCCCAAGTCGTGGGCGTAGGACGGGAGGGACGTCGGGACTCGGGACTCTCCGGAACCGGTCACCAGTAGCCGGTCCTCGGTCACTGTTCCAGTAGCGAGAGTCGAGTTCCCACATCCAGAGACTGGAAACTGGTCACTGGCGACTGGCGACTGCGCTTTCTGAGGTATAATTACGGGTTCCTGCCTGGGTGCCGGGCCGGTACATGGAGCCATGCTTCTCGACCTCAACAAGCTTCACGGGTCGCGCGATCACGTCGAGCGGACGTTTCAGCCTGCGGACTTCGAACCCCAGGATGTCGACTACCGCGTCGTCGAGCCCGTCCACTTGTCGATGGATGTCGAGAAGAAGGGTGGCGCGTCCTACCGGGTCACGGGGCGGGTCAAGACGACCCTGCAGCTCGAGTGTGGCCGATGTCTCGAGGATTTCCCTTTGCCGGTGGACTCCGCGTTCGAGCTCCGGTACGTGCCGCAGGCCGAGGACGCTGCCGCAGAAGCGGAACGGGAAATTACCGAGGACGATTTGACCACCGCCTTCTACACCGAAGGCATGCTGGATCTGACTGATTTGATGCGTGAGCAGTTTCAGCTCGCGCTGCCGATGAAGCCGCTCTGCGCGCAGTCGTGCCGCGGCCTCTGCTCCGAATGTGGAGCAAATCTGAACCGGACCGAGTGCAATTGCAAGCCCGGTCTGGGAAGACCCGCGGCTCGCGCCGCTCAAGGGTCTGCTGAACCGAGAGAAGGAGAGCTGACACGTGCCGAATCCCAAACGCCGCCATTCCAAGACGCGCACCGCCAAGCGTCGCACCCACGACACCTTGAGCGCGGTGCCCGTCGGCACCTGTCCGCAGTGCCGCGAGGCGAAAGCGCCCCACCAGGTCTGCGCCCATTGCGGCTACTACAAGGGCCGGCAGGTTCGGCCGGTTGAAGAGGCATAGGCTTTCGCCAGCCATACCGAGTCACCAGTAGCCAGTAACCAGTTCGACTTGTCACTAAACACGACCCGGTCGGTTGATCCGCTCACGCGATGTGCGTCGCGGGATTTACCGGCCAGTAGCGCGAAGCTGGCAACTGGAAACTGGATACTTCCTACTGTCACCAACCCACCTGCTGTTGATTGATGCGCATCGCCATCGACGCGATGGGGGGCGACGACGGTCCTCGGAGCATTGTCGACGGCGCGCTCGTGGCCGCGCGACATCTGCAGATCGGACTCCTCCTGGTCGGGTCTTCTCCTGACATCGAACGCGAACTGGCGCGCCACCCGCGGGTGTCGTCGCTCGACGTCGCGCATCCTCGACACCCCGGAGTCGATCGGCATGGAAGAGCCGGCGGCCGCGGCGCTGCGCAGGAAGCCTCGTGCATCCATCCGGTTGGCTGCCGAAGCGGTCCGGAGCGGCGACGCCGACGCGCTCTTCAGCGCCGGCCACACGGGCGCAACAGTGATGGCCGCGGTCGGTGCGTTTGGCAGGTTGCCCGGGGTCGATCGTCCGGCGCTCGCGACGACCATCCCTACCCTCAAGAGCCCGGCCATCCTGCTCGACTCCGGCGCGACCGTCGAGTGTCGTCCCCACCATCTCGTCCAGTTTGCGATGATGGGGTCCGCCTACGCGCGTGTGGCCCTCGGCTGCCCGTCGCCGCAGAGTGGGATTGCTGTCGGTCGGCAGCGAAGAGAGCAAGGGCAACGAGCTCACGCGCGACGCGCATCAGCTGCTGAAGTCCGCCCCGATCGAGTTCGTCGGGAACGTCGAAGGCCGTGACGTGTACGCCGGCGATGTCGACGTGATCGTCTGCGACGGATTTACCGGCAACGTGACGCTCAAGATCAGCGAGGGGCTGGTCGAGACGGTCGAGCGCCTGCTGCACACGAGTTGTCGGCGACGTTCGGCACGCGCGTCGGCTACCTGCTGTCGCGACAGGCGTTCCGCCGATTTCGCAAGCGCGTGGACGCCTCCGAGTACGGCGGTGCGCCGCTCGTCGGGTTGAACGGACTCTGCGGTGGTCGGTCATGGACGCTCATCCGCCAAGGCGGTTCGGAATGCCGTGGCGATGACGGCAAAATTTGTGGCCGAGGGATTGATCGGGAAGCTGTCGCGGAACGTCGCGGCCGCGACCCACGAGGGACCGGTTCGCATGATTGCGTTCGTGTTTCCCGGACAGGGTGCTCAGAAAGTCGGCATGGGCAAGGACCTTGCGGCTGCCTTCCCGCTCTGCCGCGCGGCTTTCGACGAAGCGGACGAGGCACTCGGCGAGTCGTTGAGCGCGTTGTGCTTCGAAGGGCCCGAGGAGCGGCTGCGTCTCACTGAGAACACGCAGCCGGCGATCCTCGCGATGAGCATTGCCGTGCATCGGCTGGTCGAGGATCGTGGAGTCCGCGCCTCGCTCATGGCGGGGCACAGCCTGGGCGAGTATTCGGCGCACGTGGCTGCCGGTACGATATCCTTTGCGGATGCCCTGCGCACGGTACGCCGCCGTGGGCGGTATATGCAGGATGCGGTGCCGGAGGGCGAGGGGGGGATGGCGGCGATCCTCGGGCTCGATGCCGACGGCGTCGCGCGTGCCTGCGCGGAGACCGCGCACGAACTCGGGCGGATCGTGACGCCGGCCAACCTGAATGCTCCCGGGCAGGTCGTCATCGCCGGGCACGCGGATGCGGTGCAGCGTGCCGGCGAACGGGCGAAGGCGCTCGGGGCGAAGCGGGCGATTGCGCTCGCGGTGAGCGCGCCCTTCCACTGCCCGCTGATGAAGCCGGCCGAGGACCGTCTGGCACCGGAGCTGCGCGCGTTGCCGGCCGCGGATCCGCGGGTTCCGGTCGTCGCGAACGTCGATGCCGAACCGAAGCGCGATGCGGTATCGGCGATCGAGGCGCTGGTGCGCCAGGTCTCGTCGCCGGTGCGCTGGGAGGATGTCGTCAAGCGGCTGGTGGCTGACGGGCGCGACAACGTTCGTCGAACTCGGGCCCGGAACCGTGCTCGCGGGACTGATCAAGAAGATCGATCGCAGTGTGACAGTGATGAGCATCGAGGACGAAGACAGTCTCGAGCGCGCGATGGAGATCTTGAACTGAGGATGGACGGCGCAGCTATCCAGTCACCAGTTGCCAGTCGCCAGTAGTAAGTAAAGGCAGTATGGGTGCGCGACACGCTACTGAGTTGCGAATCGGTGGTTACTGGGAACTGGTGACTGGAAACTGGTGACTGAGAAACGGACTGGTTACTGGTTACTGGTCACTGGCTACGCGCTACTAGTTACCGGCGACTATGATCAACCTCACTGGCCGCATCGCTGTCGTGACGGGCGCCTCGCGCGGCATCGGCCGCGCCATCGCGCGGCAGCTCGCGGCCCAGGGTGCACACGTCGTGGCGGCCGCCAGAGGCGAGAACGCGCGGCCGGTCGCGGACGAGATCACGGCGGCCGGGGGGCGCGCCGACGCGTGCTGCGCTCGACGTGACGGCTGCCGGCGCCGCGGAAGAGATCGTGGCCGACGACGATCCAGCGGCTCGGGCGGATCGATATCCTGGTCAATAACGCGGGCATCGCGCGCGACCAGTTGATGCTGCGGATGAAGCGTGAGGACTGGGACGCGGTGATCGCGACGAACCTGACCGGCGTGTTCGCACTCACCCAGGCGGTGTTGAAGCCGATGATCCGTCAGCGCGGCGGTCGCGTCGTCTGCATCAGCTCGGTCGTGGGCCAGAGCGGTAATGCCGGACAGGCGAACTACGCGGCGTCGAAGGCGGGGATTATCGGATTTGCCAAGGCTGTGGCGCTCGAAGTCGCGTCGCGCGGCATCACCGTCAACGTCGTGGCTCCAGGGCTGGTCGAAACGGACATGACGCGCGCCATCACCGAGAGCGCGCGCGAGGAATGGGCGTCGAAGATTCCGCTGCGGCGCCTCGGCACACCGGACGATATCGCGTCGGCCGTCTGCTTTCTTGCGTCGGACGAGGCATCGTATATTACGGGGCAGGTCCTGGCGGTCAATGGCGGGATGTACACGTAGCGCGAAGTTCCGCAGGGACTCGCGGATGGAGGGATGAATGGCGGTTGCAGACAAGGTCAAGAGCATCATCGTGGAGCAGCTCGGCGTCGACGAGGAAGAAGTCACGCCGGATGCGTCGTTCGTCGACGACCTCGGGGCTGACTCGCTCGACACGGTGGAGCTGGTGATGGCGTTCGAGGAAGAATTCGGGATCGAGATCCCGGACGAGGACGCCGAGAAGATCACGCGCGTCAAGGAAGCCGTCGAATACATCGAGTCCCACAGCAAGAAGAAGTAGGGCGGGAGGCGGTTTGAGCAGGCGAGTCGTCGTGACGGGTGTCGGCCTCGTGTCGCCGCTCGGTATCGGGACGGAGGCGAACTGGCAGGCGCTCTGCGCCGGGCAGAGCGGCATTGGACCGATCACCCGGTTCGATGCCGCCCAGTTCTCCGCGCGCATCGCGGGCGAAGTGAAGAACTTCGACCCGCTCCAGTTCATCGAGAAAAAAGATGTCAAGAAGATGGACATCTTCATCCAGCTCGCGATCGCGGCGTCGCAGTTTGCGATGGACGATGCGAAGCTGAAGGTGAGCGCGGAGATCGCCACCCGGACAGGGGTGTTCATCGCCTCCGGCATCGGCGGGTTCACGACGATCGAGCGTGAGCACAAGGCGCTGCTCGAAGGAGGCCCCCGCCGCATCTCGCCGTTCTTCATCCCCGCCGCCATCATCAACCTCGCGGCCGGCCAGGTCTCCATCCGGTTCGGCGCCAAGGGCCCGAACTCCGCCACCTGCACCGCATGCTCCGCCTCCGCGCATGCGATCGGCGACGCCTTCGAAATCATCAAGCGCAACGACGCCGACGTGATGATTGCCGGCGGTTCCGAGGCCGCCATCACGCCGATGGGCGTCGGTGGATTCGCCGCCATGCGCGCCCTGTCGACCCGCAACGACGAGCCGGCGCGCGCGAGCCGCCCCTTCGACAAGGACCGCGAGGGCTTCGTCATGGGTGAGGGCTCGGGCGTCATCATCCTGGAGGAACTGGAATTCGCGACCCGGCGCGGCGCCGATATCTACGCCGAGCTCGTCGGCTACGGCATGTCCGCCGATGCCTTCCACATCACCGCTCCGTCTGACGATGGCGATGGCGGGCGGCGCGTGATGGAGGCCGCCCTGAATCATGCCGGAGTGCAGCCGCAGCAGGTCGACTACATCAATGCGCACGGCACCTCGACGCCGTTCAACGACAAGCTCGAGACGCTCGCGATCAAGCGGGTGTTCGGCGACCACGCGCGCGAAGGTGGCGATTTCCTCGACGAAATCGATGACCGGCCATCTGCTCGGCGCGGCCGGTGGGCTCGAGGCGGGCATCACCGTGCTGGCGATCCGCAACCAGGTGATTCCCCCGACCATCAACTACGACACGCCGGACCCCGAGTGCGATCTCGACTACGTGCCGAACGTCAAGCGCGCGGCGAAGATCGAATTCGCGCTGTCGAACTCGTTTGGCTTCGGCGGCACGAACGGGGCGCTGCTGTTCAAGAGATTTGCGAAGTAGGCGCTCTACTCGAGTAACCAGTAGCCAGTAGCCAGGGCCCGGTGCGAACACGGATGGTTCGAGCGATGCTGGAACGAGCGCACATCGCAGTCAAGACTGGTGACTGGAGACTGGCTACCGGGACATATTGGCTACAAGCATGAAGATAGCCGTGAAAGCTGGTTACCAGGACTTCTGAGCTACAAGCATGAAGATCGCCGTCTGCATCAAACAGGTCGTCACCCGGGAGTGGCAGCTTCGGGTCAACGAGGCGAAGACCTGGATTCGCGATCAGGACGCCAGCTTCGAGCTGAACGAGCCGGACGCCTACGCGCTGGAAGAGGCGCTCCGTCTCAAAGAGAAGCACGGCGGCGAAGTGGTGGTCTGTTCGGCCGGCCCCGCTCGTGCGGCCCAGGTGATTCGCGAGGCACTGGCACGCGGCGCGGACCGTGCGATCCACGTCGAATCGGATGCGCTGGCGTCAGCCGACGCATTCACGGTCGCCGAGGCGCTTGCGAATGCCATCCGGGACGAGAAGTTCGATCTCGTGCTCACCGGGCTGCAGTCCGACGACCAGGGGTTCGGTCAGGTTGGCGTGGTGCTGGCCGAGAAGCTCGGGATGCCGCACGCGACCATCATCATGGAAGTGCAAGCGTCCGAATCCGGGCTGCGCGTCAAGCGCGAGCTCGAGGGCGGCTGGTTCCAGTGGATGACGCTGCCGACACCCGCGCTCCTCACCATCCAGAGCGGCATCAATCAGCTCCGCTACGCGACCCTCAAAGGAATCATGGCGGCGAAGAAGAAGGAGATTCGCAAGGTGGCGCCTGCCGCGGCGGGTGCACCGGCGCAGCGGATTGTCAGCGTTTACTTTCCTGAGAAGGGCAAGAAGACCCAGATGATCTCCGGCTCGCCTGCCGAAGCGGCCAGGGAGCTCGTCACGCGTCTTCGGGATGACGCGCGGGTGTTGCAGCCATGATGCTCGTCGTTGCCGAACAGCGTGACGGTCGCGTCAATCGAGCGACGTGGGAAGCGATTGCCGCGGCGCAGCAGGCGGGCGGACCACTCAAGCTGGTTGCGCTTGGCGCATCGATCGATGCGGTGGCGGCGGAACTCGCCGCTGCCGGCGTCGAGGAAGTGATCGTCGTCGATGCCGCGGCGCTCGCGGAGTACACGGCTGACGGCTATGTCGCTGCGCTGTCGGCGCTCATCGCGCAGGAAAGTCCTTCGCACGTCTTTCTCGCGCACACGTATCAGACCCGTGATTTCGCTCCGGCGCTTGCCGCACGGCTGGGAAGTCCGCTCGTAACCGATGTCACGGCGATTCGGACGGAAGGGGAGCGGCACATCTACGTGCGCCCCGTGTTTCAGGGCAAGTTGAACGCCGATGTCGAGGTGACCGGTCCGGCTCCGCACATCGTGACGTGTCAGATTGGTGCGTTCCGCGCCGATGCCATGGCACGCGGTGCGAGTCCGGCACCGGTGCGACGTGCAGACATCGTCGTCGATCCGGCGGTCATCCGCCAGAAGCCCGAGGCGCCCTTCAAGGAAGCGAAGCAGGCGGTCGATCTGTCGCAGGCGGAACGCATCGTCGCTGTCGGTCGCGGGATCAAGGGACAGGAACATCTCAAGGTCGCCGAAGCACTGGCGCAGGCCATGGGTGCGGAGCTCGCGGCGTCGCGGCCGATCTGCGACGCCGGCTGGCTGCCGATGGATCGCCAGATCGGCAGCTCCGGTCAGACCGTCGCGCCGAAGCTGTACGTGGCGCTTGGGATCTCCGGTGCCATCCAGCACCTCGTCGGGATGAAGGGCTCGCGCACGATCGTCGCGATCAACAAGGACCCGGAAGCGCCGATCTTCGAAATCGCCGATTTTGGCATCACCGGCGACCTGTTCGAGATCGTTCCGGCGATCGTGGCGGAGTTGAACAAGTAGTCAGCCAGCTCGCCAGTAACCAGTTTCCAGTTCGAACAATTTCGAGCTCAGCACTGGTGAACTGGCTGAAGCTGGGAACTGGACACTGGCCGAGTATGAGTCGCGATTCGCTCGACGTAGACGTCCTCATCGTCGGCGGCGGTCCGGCGGGGATGTCGGCTGCGCTCAGGCTGGCGCAGCTGCAGAAGGAGCGCGGCGGCGAACCGCTCGCGATTGCGGTGCTGGAGAAGGCGCGCGAGGTCGGGGCCCACATGCTGTCGGGCGCGGTCCTCGATCCTTCTGCGCTCCGGCAACTCGTGCCTGACTTCAAGGAGCGCGGCGCGCCACTCGCCTCTGAAGTCCATCACGATCACGTCTACTTTCTCACCCGGTCCGGCAAGATCAAGTTTCCAATCACTCCGCCTCCGCTCAAGAATCACGGCCACTACATCGTTTCGCTCAACCGGTTCGTCAAATGGCTTGGCGGGCTGGTCGAAGCCGAGGGCATTGACGTCTTCACCGGCTTTTCTGCGTCCGAGATTCTCTATGACGGCGATCGCGTCGTCGGGGTGCGAACGGGCGACCGCGGCGTCGGGAAGCACGGCGAGCAGAAGTCCACCTTCGAGCCCGGGCGTCGACATCCGTGCGAAGGTGACGATCCTGACCGACGGCGTTCGCGGCAATCTCACGAAGGCACTCGTGCGCCGGCTCGCGCTCGATGCCGGACGTGCGCCGCAGTTGTACGCGATTGGCATCAAGGAACTCTGGGAGGTGCCGTCCGACCGCATCGCGGCGGGTACGGTGATGCACACGATGGGGTACCCGCTTCGCCGCGACGAATTCGGCGGCGGGTTCATCTACGCCATGCCCGACGGACTCGTGTCGGTCGGGTTCGTGAGCGGCCTCGACTATCGCGATCCGATGTTCGACCCGCACATCGCCTTTCAGCACTTCAAGCGGCATCCACTCGTGTCGTCGCTGCTCGAACGGCGGACAGATGGTTCGGTACGGCGCGAAGGCGCTGCCCGAGGGCGGATGGCACACGGTTCCGCGCGTCTACGCCGACGGCGTGCTGATCGCGGGGGATGCAGGCGGATTTCTGAACTCGCTGCGGCTGAAGGGCATCCACCTGGCGATGCGCACCGGCATGCTGGCGGCCGAGAGTGCGTTCGATGCGATCAGGGCCGACGATCTCTCCGCCGCGCGGCTCAGGAGCTACTCGGAGGCGATCGACACCAGTGACGTGCGTCGCGAACTCTATCCTGTGCGCAACGTGCACCAGAGTTTCAGCTACGGGCTCATGGCCGGAGTCGCGTACTCGGGGCTGTCACTCGTGACCGGCGGATGGTGGTACCGCGATCCGATGCCTGCGCACGCAGGCTACGAGCGGATGGCGAAGATCGACGACTACTACAAGGACGGGCGGCCCGATGTCGACTCGCCGGTGCATCCGGCCAAGATCGATCGCCAGCTCACCTTCGATCGCTTGACGAACGTCCACTACTCGGGAACTCGGCACGCCGAGGATCAGCCGTCTCACCTGATCGTGCACGACACGGATATCTGCCAGACGCGGTGCCGGACCGAGTATGGCAACCCCTGCACCAGGTTCTGTCCTGCCAATGTGTATGAAATGGTCGACGCCGGTGACGGCACGCGCAAGCTGCAGATCAACGCGTCGAACTGCGTGCATTGTAAGACCTGCGACATCATGGATCCGTATCAGATCATCGACTGGGTTCCGCCCGAAGGGGGCGGAGGGCCGCAGTACGATGGGATGTGAGGGGCGGGACTCGGGGCTCGGGATCCGGGACTCGGGGTTCGGGTTCACGGTTGCGGTTTCAGCTTCCGAGTTCGAGCTCTAGCTGGAGAGCTTGTCTGGCTGGAAGCTGGAAGCTGGAAGCTGATGGCTGAGGACGCTGCGCTTACTGCCCGTCTCAACGCCTGCAGACGCAGCTCATTGCCGCCGCTGTTTCACCCGCCATCTCCGCCCTCTGCCGCACGATTACCTGGAAGGTTGAAGGCGCCGAGCACTACGACGAGATCGTCCGCTCAGGGCGTCAGCCGATCATTGCGTTCTGGCACGGACGCATCCTGCCCGCCGCGTGGTATTTCCGCAACCGCGGCATCGTCGCGCTCACGAGCGCGAACTTCGATGGCCAGTGGATCGCGCGTGTGCTCGAGCACTTCGGCAATCAGACAGTGGCGGGGTCGTCGTCCCGGGGCGGCATGCGCGCGATGCTGGAGTTGAAGCGGAGGCTCGTCAGTGGCAGTCCGGTCGCGTTCGCGCTTGACGGCCCCCGCGGACCCGCGCGGGTTGCCCAACCGGGCGCCGCATGGCTCGCCGCGGCGACCGGACACCCGATCCTGCCGTTCCATGCTGAGGCGAGTGCGTGGCTGGGAGGTCTCGAGCTGGGACCGCACCCAGGTGCCGAAGCCATTCAGCACAGTGGCGGTTGTGCTATCGCGCCCCCTGACCCTGCATCGTCATCGCGATGATCAGCCAGCCGAGCTCGAGGCACTCCTGCAGGAATCGGCGAACAGAGCCGCAGCAATGCTGAAGATGAAGCGTTAGCCCACCAAGCTGCCGTCAGAAAAGCCTTCGCGCCCGGGCGCCATTTCTCGCGAGATGCGGACACGTCGCTGCTGCACCTGTTGCCCGGCACGCGTGTGAACGGCCGGGGCGGACAAACTTGACTTCTTAAGCTTCCACGCTGGGCACGGCGATGGAGGCGGGGACGGTCGCCGGTTCAAGGGTGTCGAGCGAGAACCTGCGCGGGCGACTCACCACGTCTTGGCGGCGACTGCGTTCAGTAGCGAGTCATCTATCGCGCCGATGCTTCTAAGTTATTTCAGCTGTGCGACTTACAGTCCTGCCGCCAGCCGATTTCACCCCGCGCGGTAACGAACATCTGGGCTTGGGTCACCGCTCCGCGTGCTCCCGTGATCCCGCCCCGCGTGTCGCGGATGATTCTCGTGTGGTGAGCTCTTTGGATGTCACCTATCAGCGAGACTAAAGTTCCCCTCGCGGCGAAGAAAAAGCCCTCAACAAACCGCTTTTTCGCCAGTTGTCACCGAAACCGCTCATTCCTCAGTGGTACGCCGTTCGCGTTACTCGCGATCCTCCGCACGTGGATGGGAAGGGAGTACCCGAATGGGACTCGGTCGGGACGCGCTGGCGCGTCAGAGCTTTGCATCACCAGGTCCGGACCTGCCGACCACTCCGCCACGGCTGGCGATCGTGCGGCGGCGACCGGTCAGGAGAAATCGTCCTGTGACAATTCTGAAGGTTCCTCGATTCTGGCCCTGGCTGCAGCTGGGCCCCACTTCCTCGAAAGCAGGTGACCCGCTAATGGCGTCCAAGATGTCTCCCGCAGTCGGCCTTGATGCTTTCGGTTCCGAAGCGACCCCCGCCGTAGCTGTGGCCGCCGGGACGCCGGCCGCACCTTCGAGGTATGCGGCGGATGTGTGGCTCCCGGTTGCCCTCAAATGGTTTGCCGTGATCCTGTTGAGCGCGGGGATTGCGGTGGCGGCGGTCTTTGGCTATCAGCGCCGGATGGCGCGAACGGCCGCGACCGGTTCTGTCACTGTGGAAACCGCACCGGTCGGACTGCCGGTGAGCATGGGCGGCAAATCGCTCGGCATCACGCCGCTGACGACGGTGCTGGCGCCTGGCGACTACGAACTGCAAGTCGGCACCGCGCCGAACTTGCGCAGTATCAAGGTCAATGTCACGGCCGGGACTTCCATCGTGCAACGGGTGGAATTCGCCGACCAGGTGCAGGCCGTCAGCTCGAACGCTGGAGGGCTGCGCGTGCAGACCGAGCCGACGCACCTTCCGGTGCTCGTCGATGGCCAGCCGCACGGTCTATCGCCGGTGGCGCTCGACAATCTCGAACCTGGCGATCACGAGATCGCCGTCCGCACCAGCGGCGGCTTCGTCAAGCGGGCGGTGTCGATACAGCCCCGCGAAACGCTCTCGTTGATTGTGTCCTCCGCCGCGCCGGTGAGCGAAGGCTCTGTCGCCGCCGGGTGGATGAGTGTGTCGTCACCGGTGGCGCTGCAACTGCGCGAGAACGGAAAGGTGATCGGCACCAGCGAGTCCGACCGGCTGATGCTCCCGGCTGGCGATCACGACATCGAGTTCAAGAACGAAGCACTGGGGTTGTCCCTCCGCAGAGTGGTGAAAGTGACGGCCGGCAAAACGGCGACGACGACGATCGATGTGCCGAACGGCGTGCTCAGCCTCAATGCGCAGCCGTGGGCGGAAGTTTTCGTCGATGGCGAGCGCGTGGGAGAAACGCCTATCGGCAATCTTTCACGGCGGATTGGCACTCACGAAGTCATCTTCAAACACCCCGACCTGGGCGAACGGCGCGAGACGGTCGTGATCGCGGTGGGCAAGCCGGCGCGCATAGGCGTCGATCTCCGAAAGAAGTAAGCCATGGATCTTCGTTACGTATCTCGAACAATCGTTGCATCCGTTCTGGCCGCGGGGTTCACGGCGCCCGTCCTTGCCGGCCAGGACCCGCTCAGGTCGGTCAAGGATCTGTATGCATCGGCCGCTTACGAAGACGCACTCGCCGCGGTTGTCAGGCTGGATGCCGCAACGCCCACCGTCGAAGCGGAGCAATATCGTGTGTTCTGCCTTGTGGCGCTCGGCCGTGTGGACGAAGCCGACCAGGTGGTCGAGACTCTGCTGACAACCCGTCCCGAGTACCGCCCTGATGCCGCCGATGCTTCGCCGCGGATCCAGGCGCTGTTTGCGACGGTTCGGCGCCGCATCGGCCCGACCCTGGTGAAACGGAAGTACCAGCAGGCGCGCGCCGCAATGGAGCGAAAGGACCGCGACGAGGCGATCTCCGAGTTCGAGGCGATGCTGCGGATTGCCGATGACCCGGACATCCGGGCGGATGCCAGTGTTGTCGAGCTCAAGGAGCTCGGATCGGGGTTCCTCGATTTGAGCCGCGCGATGCCCGCACCGCCGAAGCCGGTCGCAGAAGTCGCTGCTGCGGCCGCAACGCCGCCGGCACGGACGAACGTCATTGTCCCGCCCAAGGTTATCCAGCAGCGGCTGCCCCCCTGGACGCCGGATGCGAACAGCCGGATGACCGAGTTCCGCGGCGCGATTCGCGTGCAGATCTCCGCTGACGGCAAGGTGACGAGCGCCGAGATGGTCAAGTCGATCCACCCGACGTACGACCAGATGCTGCTGCGCGCCGCCCGAACCTGGTCCTACGAGCCCGCGCAAAAGGACGGCGTGCCTATTCCAATGGAGAAAACGGTCGAAGTGACCGTGGCCCCTCCCGGAAGGTCCTGAAAAACGTGCCGACAAAAGTCGGCACGTCTGGCGACATTTAGTCTGCTTTACAGCTAACTTGTAGGTCAGCTCTGCCGGTGCAGCAGACCATATTCGGTCAGCAGCCGGTAACTATGCGTGAATACTGGCCTTCTGCGGAGACAAAATTCTGCCAATCGTGGCGGCACCTTTGCAGTAAGCGCCCCAACACCGATTAATCGCCGTCCGAAGCGGCAGGGGTCCGGCCCGCACCAAGGGGCCTTGGGAAAAAACGATGCTTTCACCTGCGCTGTCTCAGCTGCTCGAGCGGGCACGGACGCGTTTCGGCCTCGAGGTCGAGGTGATCGACGCCACGTTGAAGCACGTGTATCCCGACGGCACGACGGCGCTGGCGCGGCTCATCGAGGGTTCGCCTGATCTTCGTCAGTCGCTGCTTGGCGCTCTCGCTGGCGGCCGTCCCGAACGAGTCGATGAGGCGGGTGCGAACTATCACGTGTTTCCTCTCCGGCGCGCCGCCAAAGTTCGGCAGCCCTCAGCTCTCCTCGCTGTACGTCGGACCGATTCCGGCGTGGCGGATGGCGGCGAGGCGAAAGCCTGGCCTGAACTGGCGCGATCGATGGTCGAAGCCGACTTCGCGGCCGCCGATGCGCTGACGGTCGAACGGCAGCAGTCACGTCGTCTTCTCGCGACCCTGCGTTTTCTGAGCGATCTGGTCGAGACCGACGAGCGAGTTCGCCCTCGGCCAGGCGATCGTCCAGGCCGCGGCGGTGTGGTTCGACGCCGACGCGCGAATCTTCGAGCGCGAGATCACCGGCGATTTCGTGCTGCACACGGCATTGCCCGGGGCGCAGATCGAGAACGCCGCCAGGCGTCTGAGCTCACATTGGATTGGGGATGCCGCCGCGCCCGTTCGCGTAGGGCCGATCCCTGAATGGGGCCACGCAATCGGAGAGTCCGACCTCGTGCTGATTCCGTTGTCCTCAACCGGGCCCGCAGACTGGGTGCTGGCCCTCATCGGTGCGCTGCCGCCGGAAGCGGAGCGGCTGTTTTCGGTGCTTGGACGGATCGCGGCGGTTCAAGTCGAGGCATTTCGATCGAAGCGACGGGATCGCACGCGGCAGCATTTTCAATCGCTGATCGACGAGGGTGGATTCGTCCACGAGCTCGTCGCGGTCAGGCTCGTTCGAGAGCTGGCCGAGATGACGCGAGCCGGCTACGCCTCCCTGGTACTGAATCGCGCGCGGTGGCGCACGCCGCCTCGTGTCGCTCGGCAGCCCGGGCGAGCCTCTCGCCGGTGGCCCTGGCGAAGGCGACAGGCGTCGCTTCGCACCTGCCGGCTTCGAATGCACGATGCCCCTGGGCGAAGGTGCGTCGGCGACTCTCGTGCTCAGTCCCTCGGCGGGCGAGCATTTCGGACGGGAGGCCGAGCTGATTGCGCACGCCGCGACGGACATCATCCAGGTGTGGCTGGCTGGCGCTCAGGGTCGTTTGCAGGACGTTGCTGCAGATACGAATGGATCTGCGGTGTCTGAGTTCGTCCTCCGCATTGAACAGGAGCTCGAGCGCGCCAGGCGCTTCGATCTCCGACTGTCGCTCGTCCTCGTCCAGCTGCCACAGGCGCCCGGCGATCAGCAGGCCGCATCGTTGATGCGCGATGCGCTCCGCCAGGAACTGCGCGGTTCGGATGTGCTCGGCGCGGTGAGCGGAGATCGGCTCGGGGCACTGCTCACCCATACCGACGGCCCGGGGTCGCACCACGTCGTCGGACGCCTTCGACATCGCCTGAGCGAGGCCGCGAGACGACTGGAGCTCGCCGGTGTCACCGTCGGCCAGGCGGCGTTCTCACCCGAGTGCTGCACTTCTGACGCGCTGCTGTCGCGGGCGGCGAGCGAAGCGCAACCGGTGTCCGCATGACGCTACCGCGGCTATCCGGGCGCAGACGGCGTGAGGCGGAAGATGGCGGATCGGCGCATTCGTCCACGATTCGACATCGTCGGCGAGTTGTGGGGAACGCTCGAAACCGTGCTCCGGCTGCCGCTGCGAAATGTGAGTCGCGGGGGCGCCCTCATTGATTCGCACGTGCCGCTGCCGGCGCAGTCTGTCCATCGGCTGGCGTTTCGCGCCGATGGCCAGGACCACACCATCCCGGTGCGCGTGTCTCGCGTCGATGCGAAGGTATCGGCCGATGGCGAGCGGACGTACTTGATTGGCGTCGAGTTTCTCGCAGCCGAGGCGCAGCTGCTCGCGTTCATCGATCGCATGTTCGTCGCAGGCGGTGGTGAGGCGGAGGCGGCGGGAGTTTGATGATGAGTAGCGGGTATCTCCCTGAGCGGCGCCACACGCCGCGAGTCGCACTCGATGGACGAATCGAATGCCGGCTCGACCTGCGCACACGCGTCAGGCTGATGGACATCAGCCTGGGTGGGGCATTGCTTGCCGCGGAAGTGCCGCTCCCGACCGGAGCGACGGCGCAGTTGCGATCGGGACTTGGTGCGGGTGCGCTTCGCGCGGACGTGCAGGTCAGGCGGACCGCGACTCTCCAGGCCGGCGTGCCGCTGAAGGGGCTCGGCGCGATGTTCACCGGGATGGATGACCGCAGCCGTCGCAGCCTCGAGGATTTTCTGCGCAAGGCGAGCCAGTAGCGCAAGCCAGGAACGGGTTACGGGTCGAGAGTTGTTGCAGGGACTAGGCGCGAGTGCATTCAAGGAAGCGCATATGAGACACGAAGGAAGCGAGCGGCTGATCGGGACCAGTGCCGTCATCGAGGAGCTTTCGCAGGAGATCGATCGCATTGCGCGATCCGATGCGAAGGTGCTCATCACCGGTGAGAGCGGCGTCGGCAAAGAGCTCGTCGCGCACGCCATTCACCAGCGCAGCCCGCGGGCGCAGCGCCCGCTCGTCGCAGTGAACTGCGCCGGCCTGCCGGAAACGCTGCTCGAGTCGGAGCTCTTCGGACACGTGAAGGGGAGCTTCACCGGCGCCTACCGCGACAAGCAGGGCAAGCTCGAGATGGCGGACCGCGGCAGTATCTTTCTCGACGAAATCGGCGAGATGACGCTGCGGATGCAGGGGCTGCTGTTGCGATTCATGGAAACCGGTGAACTGCAGAAGGTCGGCGCCGATCGCATCGCGCGGTCGCGTCAACGTGCGCGTCATTGCCGCCACGAACCGCAATCTTCGCGACATGATCTCCGAAGGCACGTTCCGCGAGGACCTGTTCTATCGGCTGAACGTCATTCATCTGGTCGTCCCGCCGCTGCGCGAGCGCCGCGAGGATATTCCGTCGCTCATCGACTACTTCATGAACCGGTTCACGCGCAACAACGGCCATCCCGGTCAAGTTCATCTCGCAGGACGCCAACAAGCTGCTGTGCGACTACTCCTGGCCGGGCAACGTTCGCGAGCTGGAGAACGTGATCGAGCGGCTCGTGGTCACCGGCCGCACTGAATCGGTCATGCCGGAGAGTCTCCCGATGGAGATCCGGATGCAGCAGGCGATCGGGCTGCGGCCGAAGAAGGAACGGCGTCGAACCATCGCCGACGATCTCTATAAGAAGCTGACCGAGGACCGGGAATCGTTCTGGACGGTCGTGTACCCGCTCTACATGCAGCGGGAGATTACGCGCGGCAACGTCCGCGATCTCGTCCGCAAGGGCCTCGAGGACGCGCGCGGCAACTACAAGATCGTCGCGAAGCTGTTCAACATGGAGTCGCGCGATTACAAGCGGTTCCTGAATTTCCTGCGGAAGCACGACTGCCAGCTGCCGTTCAAGGAGTACCGCCAGTAGGGGCGCCAAGAAGGGGCGGGCTCGCGCCGGCTTCCGATTGAACATTCCATGATGAACACTACCCATCGTCTCGCACTCGTGTTCTCGACTGTGACCGCCCTGTCGATGGGGGTTCCGACGGTCGAGGCGCAGACGCAGCCACTCCCGAAGGCCCAGGCGGCTGACTCTCGCTACTTCCGCGTCAGGCCCTGCGGCGCCTGCTGCGCCGGCGGGTGCGACGCTGCCGGCCGGGTACGTGATTGGGCCGGATGATGTGCTGTCGATCGTGTTCTGGCGCGACAAGGAGATGTCCGCCGACGTGGTGGTTCGTCCCGACGGCAGGATTTCGCTGCCGTTGTTGAATGACGTCCAGGCGGCGGGAATCACCCCCGAAGAGCTGCGGGCGCAGCTGGAGAAGTCCGCGGCGAAGTACATCGCACGAGCCGAACGCGACCGTGGTGGTCAAGACGATCAACAGCCGCAAGGTCTACATCACCGGCAACGTAGTGAAGCCGGGCACGTATCCGCTGAACGGCGACATGAGCGTGCTGCAGCTGATCGCGGTCGCCGGCGGGCTGCAGGAGTACGCGGACAGCAAGAAGATCGTCGTCATGCGCAAGGACGAGGGCCGGGATCGAGTTCTTCAGCTTCAACTACAAGGACGTGGTGAAACAGAAGAACGTGCAGCAGAACATCGCGTTGAAGCCAGGCGACACGGTGGTCGTGCCGTGAGTGTTCCGGTCGCGACCGCCATCGTGACGATGCTGGCGATCAGCGGGAGCGGTTCGCTTGTGTACGCGCAGGCGCGCCCATCGGACCGCCCGTATCGAGCACTGTTCGGGCGTGGGCATCAGGGGACGACCGGGCAGACTTCGAATGTGTCTGCGACCTTGTGCAGGCGTACGACGACAATCTGCTTGCTGAAGCCGGGTCAGTGTCACCGGGCAGCGCAGTCGGTCAGCGGCCAGTACACGATGCTGCAGACGGGCGGCCGATTATGCCTGGTCGAGCGAGCGGCTCCAGTTGGGGATCACGGGCGCAACCGCATTCAGGTACTACGCGCAGGGCGGTGATGTCCAGAGCGTCAGCCATTCGGGTGGGATCGGGTTGTCCGCAGCGTTGCCGAAGCGGACCCAGTTCGCCCTGAATGCGTCGGGAGCTTACTCGCCCTCTTATCTGGCGAACCTGTTCCCGACTGTCGGTGACGCCACGTCTGGGCGACGGGCAGCCGGTCAGCCCGAACTATGCTGTGAACGACGTGGCCTCGTATTCGTATGCGACAAGCGCCGCATTGTCGCACGCCCTCACGGCTCGCGGAACAGTTCAGGCGGTTGGAAATTACGCTTTCACCGACTTCTTTGGCGGCACAGCGACACGGCCCGACGGCTCCTCTTACGGCGGCCATGTGCGTTCGCGCACGCCGATTCGGTCGTCATTCCGAGGGGTCCCTCGGCTATCGCTATCAATCTGGGGACTTCGGGCCGGTGGCTGGCGGGAAGAGCAGCGAGCACGGGATTGATTTCGGCTTGAACACACGAAGGTGCTTTCCGCCACGAGGAGCGCGAGGTTTTCTTTTGGCGTGGGAACCTCCAGGGCCACGGTACCGCCAGGGCCCACGGAGTCTGGCCAGACACGAACAGGTGTTCAGGAGCTGTATCGTCTTACTGGCAATGGCGCTCTCTCATACGAATACAGCAGGACCGGGCAACTGGGTGTGAGTTACAGGCGCGGCGTTGAATATATTCTCCAACTGTCGCAGCCGGTTTTCATCGACGGCGTCAACATCAGCGCGACTGGTTCAGTGAGTCGACGGGTCGATGTGACCGTCGCTGCCGGCTACTCGAACGGCGCTTCGGTCCTTCAGCAGTCGTCTCAGTTCGACACGTATACGGGAGATATCCGCAGCAGCATCGGCCTCACGAGGACGCTGTCGGCGTACCTCGAATACCTCTATTACTTCTACGATTTTGGCACGAGCGGTTTGCTCGCCCCTGGGCTGCCGCAGAAACAGTCTCGCAATGGGATTCGGGTGGGCCTGACGCTGTCGACGCCCTTACTTCGCAGGTGAATCGTGTTACCAGGCAAAAAATTTACGCCGGAAGACATCCTCGGCATCGTGCTCGCACGAAAGTGGCTGATTGTGCTGCCACTTGATCGTGGGTACGGCGCTCGGCGTCGTCGTGTTCAAGCGACTGCCTTCCCGGTTTCGCTCGGAGACACTGATCATGGTGATCCCGCAGCGGATTCCGGACACCTACGTCAAGCCGACCGTGACCGGGTCGGTCGAAGATCGGCTCCCGACGATCAACGACCAGATCCTGAGCCGCTCGCGGCTCGAGCGGATCATCAACGACTTCGATCTCTACAAGGAGCAGCGAGCGACCGGGCTGATGGAGGATGTCGTCCAGAAGATGCGCACTGACATCGACGTCAAACTCGTCGGCAAGGAATCCTTTCGAGTGAGCTATATCAGCTGGGATCCTGCGACCGCGCAGCGCGTCACCGAACGTCTGGCCGGCCTCTACATCGAGGAGAACCTCCGCGACCGGGAAAACGTGACGGAAGACACGAACAGATTCCTCGAGTCTCAGCTCCAGGACGCGAAACGGCGTCTGCTCGAACATGAGCAGAAGCTCGAGGAATACCGGCGGCGATATGCCGGGCAGCTGCCATCTCAGCTCCCGGGGAATCTGCAGGCGATCCAGAACGCGCAGATGCAGATGCAGTCGCTGAGCGAGTCCGTCAACCGAGCACGTGAGCGACGGCTCCTGGTCGAACGACAGCTCGCGGACGCACAGGTCTCGACGGCGCCTTCGCCGCAACCGCCTACGACGACCTCACCCGGGGAACCGGCGACTCAGGCAAGCGCAGCCGAGCAGCTGGAAACCGCAGAGGCGAGGCTGGAAGCTCTCAAGCTGCGGTACAAGCCCGATCACCCGGATGTGCGCGCACTGGAGCGTGTGATCAGCCAGTTGCGGGTGAGAGTTGCGGAAGACGCGAAACGGTCACCGGCGGGTGTACCGGACAAGCAGCTCACGCCGTCGGAAGGCGCGAAGCAGAAGCGGATCCGGGATCTTCAGGCGGAACTGGATGTCATCGATCATCAGATCACAGCAGGCGTCGACGAGCAGACTCGCTTGAAGGGGACGATTGCGGATTATCAGTCGAAAGTGGACGTCGTGCCGACGCGCGAGTCCGAGCTCGTCGAGTTGACTCGCGATTACAGCACGCTCCAGGAGGCATATTCGAGTCTGCTTCAAAAGCAGGAAGACTCGAAGCTTGCCGCGAACCTGGAGCGGCGTCAGATTGGTGAGCACTTCAAGATCCTGGATGCGGCATCGCTGCCAGAGAAGCCGTATAACCAGAAGCAAAAATTATTGGGACTCGTCGCCGGTCCGGCAGGCGGTCTGATCCTGGGCTTATTGTTAGTCGGGTTCGTCGAGTACCGCGATTCGACGTTCAAGACGGACGCGGATGTCGTCGCCGTCTTGTCGTTGCCCGTGCTGGCGCAGGTACCGTTGATGGCGACCCCGGTATCGGCCGACCGAAGCAGGCGTTAGCGCTCTTAAGCAGCACTCATGTACCAGCGCTTTTACGGCCTTCGTGAACTTCCGTTCGAGCTGACGCCGAACCCGACGTTCCTGTTCTTGTCCGCCCGGCATCGGGAGGCTCTCAGCAATCTCGAGTACGGGTTGTCGACGGCGAAGCCGGTGACGGTTCTGATCGGAGAGGCAGGCACCGGGAAAACGACGCTCCTTCGAGCGGCCCTTGAATCCGAGCGGTGCCGGACAGTCCGCTGTGTGTACTTGAACAATCCGGCGCTCACGCGCGACGAGTTCGTGGAGACGCTTGCGCGGCGCTTCGATCTCGGTCCCGCGGCGGCGCGCTCGAAAGCAGTGCTGCTGGCCGAACTCGAACGGGTGTTGCGCGATCGTCGGACCGCCGGAGAGATTACCGCACTGGTCGTTGATGAAGCGCAGAGCCTGAGCATCGAGCTGCTCGAAGAAGTGCGGTTGCTCGCCAACATCGAGACTGCCACACAGAAGCTGCTGCCGCTCGTGCTGGCGGGACAACCCGAACTCGCCGACCGGCTGAACGATCCGGCGCTCCGCCAGCTGAAACAGCGGGTCGCGCTTCGGTGCGAGATTGCTCCGTTCGACTTACAGGAGACAGCAGCCTATATCGCAACCCGGGTGAGAACCGCGGGCGGCGAGGCGTCGCGGCTGTTCACCCGTGAAGCGGTCACACTGATACACGAGTTTTCGCACGGCATCCCGCGAACGATCAGCGTCATGTGCGACAACGCGCTGGTCAGCGGAATGGCGCTCGGACGACAGCCAGTCGATCGAGGGATCGTGATGGAGGTGTCCGGCGACTTTGACCTGCAACGG
>CAVOHG010000005.1:0-375000 GCA_963695655.1 uncultured Acidobacteriota bacterium
AAGCTGGTAGGAGCCATCGTCGCCTTCGAAATGCCGATCGATAGGATCGAAGGAAAATTCAAGCTCGGGCAGAACCGCTCTCAAGACGATCGCCTTGGGATGCTCCACGGGACTCGACGCGGGAGCGGATCTCCCAATGCTGACCCGCGCTTGCCGAGTTCATCAGAAAGACCTTGGTCGACGGGGGCGTCTAACCTGCCAAGGGCAGGCCGACGCATCGCGGACGAGGGCCCAGCCGTATGCCTCCTCGGATCATCTCAGTGAGGGGGTTCATTCGGTTCGTGCGCAGAGAGTACGCTCTACCGAGAAACGCATCGAAGGGCGCCCGCCACGGGGCGTCACCCCACATGCGACGTTTGAGGCACGGCCCACAGCCCGGTCTCGGAATCTCGCGACCTATCATCAAGGAGGTTCCATGAGATGCGTTGTGGGCGGCGCTACTCGTTGGGGAGCTTTCGGGGGTCGGATTGCAGGCTGGTTCACCAAGGGCATCGGCACAGTCGCCAGCGGACCGGTACGTCATTTATTGGCCCGGTGCGGGCATTGCGGATCGCAAAAATCCAACGGAGGTGGGGCTCCTCTTACACGCCTGAAGTGCTGCGCGCCCTGGCCGCCCGCTCTCCGGTGCCCGTTTCTCAGCGCCTCGACGACGCCATCCGGCAGCAAGACCCATCGTGGTGCTCTGGACCATTCCGCGAAAGTCCGGTGAACCGCCGTGGCCGCGGCCTTTTTCCGCGGTCATCGTCGCACATGGAACGTCTCACGTCCCCACCCGCGTCGAGCCTCTCTGGACTGACCGCCGCAGACGACATCCTCCAGCTCGATCGCAGCCGCTCCTTTCGGGACATCGGTGTCGCGGCCGCGTCTCCATCTCCGATCCGCCCCGCCCCCCTCCAAGTGTGCCTTTGATGTAACTAGCCGTCCCTGGTCCTGCCTGAGGATCAACGGAGGCGGCGCGACTGGCAGGGAGGTAGCTCGCCAGCAGGAGGACCCAGTAGCGCGAACACGACCTCGGCAAACGTGGCCGGATCGGTCGGCGTGACGGCGAACAGAATGCTCGACAGGAGGCGTGTCATTCCCACGGCCGCCAGAAGCCCCGTGACCAGACCGATTGCAGCGGGCCCCATAGCCTGTGCAGTCATCAGACGTACCGCGTCTCGAGGCGTGGCGCCAAGCACCATGCGAGAATGCAATCTCACGCGACCGCAGGTTCACCTCATACCCCACCAACGCAAAGAGCCCCGCGGCTGCAAGTATCAGCGCGACAACGCCAAACGCGCTGAAGACGAGCATGTTGAAGCGCCACGGCCCGCGCGCCCGTCCGACCACCTGCTCCATGGTGCCGATCCCGACCATCGACAGCTGTCGATCCACCGAGACGATGTCGGAGTTGATCGTCGTGGCGAGCGAAAGTGGATTGGCGGTGGTCTTCACCACGAAGTGGCGCACGTCATCCGATGTCTGTCGGAAAGGAACATACAAGTCCATGCGAGGGCTCCTGATGTCCCGGTAGCGGGCGGTAGCGACAACTCCGACGACCGTGTTCCAAACCGGCGGTTTGTTGACGCCTTCTTCAACGCATTCGCGCGGAGCCGCTTGCCGATGGGATTCTCGCCCGGCCACACGTGTGTCGCCAGGGCTTCGCTCACGATGACCACGCGGTCTGCCTGCGCCGTGTCTCTGTCATCGAAGTTGCGTCCTCAGCAGACGGATACGCATCGCCTGAAAGTAATGCGGCGTCACCGCCTCCAAGTTGACAAGAGGATTTCGGCTCCACGCCTCAGGCGTATCGGGTTGTCCCTCGACGAGATAGCCACTATCGGTGCCCACGGACCCATACTCGAACGGACGCTGGGAGACTGCGGCGGCCGCGATAACTAAGGGGTGACGCTCAATCCGCGACAGGAGACCAGCGACGACGTCCGCTCTCTGAGAGGGCAGGGGATAGCGCGTCTCGTCCACGCCCTTCACGCCGAACGTCAACACGTGCACCGGATCGAAGCCGAGGTCGAGCTGCGCAACCCGAACGAAGCTCTGGACGCAGAGCCCTGCTCCGACCAAGAGGACCAGCGTAACTGCCACCTGGGATGCAACAAGCGCACGGCTCGCCCGTGCCCCGCTGCCCCGAGCAACCACACCGGTGGCAGCTCCCTTCAGGTCGCTGACCAGAGACGTGCGGCTGACTTGTGCGGCCGGCGCAAGTCCGACCAGCAACGTCGTCACGACCGTGGTGATTACCGCCAGCAGTAGCACACGGAAATCGAGGGCGGTCGAATCGAGTCTCAGGGATGTCGGCTGGACTCAATGCAACGATCGACTGCAGCACAATTGCCGCAATCAATATGCCGGTGACTGTGCCACAGCAGGCAATCAGTCCACTTTCGGCCAGGAGTTGCCGGACGAGGGCGCCGCGACTCGCCCCCAGTGCTGCACGAACTGCCATCTCGCGGGACCGTGACGCCCCACGCGCAAACAGCAAGCCGGCGACGTTCATGCAGGCCATGAGGAGGACGAGCGAGACCGCTCCGGTCAGCACGAGCAGCGCCCGCCGTGCAGGCCCGAAGATGTGCTCGAGAAGCGGCGTCACCGCTGTCGTCACACCCAAGCCGGCAAGGTCGATCTTCAACTCGTGGCTGATCGCATCCAGCAACACGACGAGTTCGGCACGGGTGGTCGCCTCGGTGACGCCGCCACGCATCCTCCCGATCCCGTAAAAGATACCCACGTTCTCGAACCACGTCGCCAGCGGTTCATGGCGGTGTCGGGCGATTGCGGCGAGTCGAGGTGCGGCGGGAGTCCAGTATTCGGCGCCGCGGGGATAGAGAGTATTCCGCCGCATGACACCGATGATCTCGAACGGCTGCTGCGGGCCTTCCTCTTGGACGAGCACCGTCCGACCGACGACGCCTGGGTCTGCGCCAAAATGCTCAGCCCAGAGCGCATGGCTCAGAACGGGTCCGCGAGGCGCGGACGGCCAATCGTCCGCGGGCCGGAACGTGCGGCCGAGGAATGGGCGCGCGTGCAGCACGTCGAAGAAGGTCCCCGACACGACCGCACACGGAACTCCGACGACGCGCCCGTCTCCGAGTGTGAGCGTGCCAAACCAATTCGTCGAGCCGACGCTAGCGACGGATTCGAGAGACTGGAAAGCGGCGGAGATCCGGGGCCCGCGTTGTAGGCGAACTCGCCAGGAAGATCGTGCTGGACCGGCCACATCACCACTACCCGGGCCGGTGATTCGATGTTGTATGGGCGGACGAGGACGGCCTGAACGACGCTGAACATCACCGTGCACGCAGCGACTCCAGTGGCGAGTAGCAGGACCGCAAACGCGGCGAACTTGGGTTCCCGTATCAAGCGCCGGAGCGCGTACTTCACGTCGGTGAACATGCATGCATTCTAGAGCCGCTTCACGCCCGAAACATCTGAAGTGCAGCGCCATGGCCAGCCCCGAGCAGCGTCCGAGGGAACGGGGACACCAACGGGTGGGGCGGCACATCATCATCGAGGCCCGCATTCCGACCGATGTGCCCTCCCGCCCGTGCGCGCCGGTGACCTGTCGGCCATTTCAATCTACCCCGGCGATGCCGCATGATCATTTCCGAGCTTTGAAAAGAGAGCCCCTCCACCCGGCGGGACGTGCTGGAGGAGCGGAACTGCGACACGTCTTCGCGCGGTTGCTGGCGGAGGCGGCCTGCGCCACATGCGGATTCACGACCTGCGGCACACGTTCGCGTCCCTGCTGCTGCAGCAGGGAGAGCAGCGTCGTCTGACGTCAAGGAGCAGCTCGGACACAGCAGCATCCAGATCACGGTCGACACCTACGGGCATCTAGTGCCGGGGCGAATCGCGGCGCTGTGCATCGCCTCGATGATGACGACGCGACGCAACCATCCGCAACCCGAGGCGCAACCTGAAGCGGGAGACGACGACGTCGCGATCGCGGACGGTGATGAGTTTATTGGGAGAAAGTGGTGAGCCGCATTTTCACCAGTTGGAACCAGATGTCGAGCTGGCTATCCCAGCTCCAAGGGCTCCAAGGAGCGGGATAGTCAAGCGGGGCTGGAGTTTACGAATAGTTGCAGCTGAGTGGGGCTGGGTTTTCGGCGCGGGCGAGCCGATTCTGGACACTGCGGAGTTTGAACTAACCAATTGTGCGCAAAGAAGCGGCGCGATGGCCTTTCACTGGCTCACTCCGCGCGCAGAACGGACGCGGGATTGATTCGTGTGCAGCGCCAAGCAGGCCGCATGGCTGCCAGCGATATGGCGAGGACTACACATACGGCTGCGGTGACCACAATGGTCGGTTCAGCTAGCCCGACGCCGTACAGCAAAGCGGCCATCCAACGCGTCAGCGCCCATGATGCGGCCAGACCAAGTGGGATTGCCACCATCAACGAACGAAAAGCGTCCGCCAACAGCAGGCCAACGATTGAAACTGGGTTCGCCCCAAGCGCGATACGGACGCCCACCTCGCGGCGGCGCAACGCGACCACGTAGGAAACGATCCCATAGATCCCGATCGCAACCAGGGCAAGAGCGAGTACGGCAAAACCGGTCACGAACTGCGCGAGTGAGCGATGGCCGGCCGCATGTTCGCTAATCCATCCTTCGACCGTCCGAATCGCAGCGAGAGGCTGATTCGAATCGACCCTCAGGACGGCTCCGCGAATGGCGGGAAGCAACTGCATCGGATCGCGATCGGTGCGAACCATGAACCAGGGGGCGTCCGAAGGCACAGCGGTGAGTTCGATGATTTCGGGTCGCGGCTCCGGACGATACTCAAGATTACTATCTCGAGTCGCAACCACGCCGATCACGAAGAGCGTTACCGACTGTCCGGCACGTGTCGTCGTGATTGTTTCTCCGACGGGGTTCTCGCCGGGCCAGAATCGGCGGGCCATGGCGTCGTTGATGATCACCTTGCCTGGTGTTGATCCCACGTCACCCACGTCAAAATCGCGGCCGTGGGTCATTGTTATCCCTATCGTTCGAAAATACCCCGACGTCGCCGAACGATGCCGCACGAGGGTAGGGCGGTCACTGAACGCCTGGCGGCCGGCCTTCACAACGGGAAACCTGGCTTCGCCCGCCGGAGGGTAGGGATCGACGACCGAGGCGGCGTCGGACACCCGGCAGGGCTCCGATTTCGTCAAGCGCACGGCGGATGAAGTCAGCCCTGGCCTCTCTGCCCGCATATCGCACACCGAGAAAATGGGTGCGAGCCAACAATAGATTCTCCGTGGCAAACCCGGGCGTCATCTGCAGGCGAAGGGAGAGGCTTTTGATAAGCGCTCCAGCACCGACGAGCAGGCCAACCGCAAGGGAGATTTCGCAGACAAGGAGCGCGTTTAAAGTCCGACGTGATGTCTCGCTGAGGGTTCCGTTCCTGCCCTTCCCGCTTAACGCGGTCCGGTCAGTGTGCCGCAGTAGGTGCCGCGCCGGAGCGAGGCTCGCGAGGATCGCGGTGCAAAGACCGATTGTGGTCGTAAACGCCAGCACGCGTGGATCGGACGATGACGTCTGATGCCACCCCCACACTTCTTCGATGACACGGGTGGCAACAATCGACAGCAACAGCCCACCCAAGCCCGAAAGTCCGGCAAGCAGGAGGCCCTCCGTCAGCAATTGACGAAGAATTCGGCTGCGGCCTGCTCCAAGAGCGGCACGGAGGGCAAACTCATGCTGCCTCGCTGTCGCGCGGGCGAGGAGCAGGCTTCCAACATTCACACATGCGATCAGCAACACGAACGCAACGGCGGTCTGCAGGAGAAGTAGTTGCTGGCGAGTTTCCTCACGGTCGACGAAAACGGTTTCCCCAAGGGGCACCGCTCGCAGCGAGCGTGCTCCGTTTCCGACGTGCCTGAAATCGGATGACCGCGATGCGGTCTCTACGCGTATCGTGTCCGGCGCGACGCCCGGTTGCAGCTTGACATAAACCTCCCAGTCATAATTGTTCCGCGCCCAGGTGGATTGCGAGGAATCGACTAGCGCCGGCAGGTACACCTTCGAGACCTCCGGCAGTAGCCACAAGTCCGATGGAACAACTCCCACGACGGTGTGTGGTTCGCCGTTCAGCGTTATCCGCTGTCCGAGGACAGCGGGTGACGCCGCGAACCGGCTGCGCCACAGGCTGTCCTTGATAATCGCGACACGTTCGGCCCCGAGTTGTGCGTCGCCAGGAACAAAGCCCCGGCCGAGGACGGGTGATACACCGAAGACCTGGAAAAAGTTTGTGGTCACGCCTGCGCCCAACACTCGCTCCGGTTCGGCCCCGCCCCCAGTGAGGTGAAAGGCGCGACCGCTTACCGCCGTGACGTCTTCAACGCCAGGGAGGCTTGCCGCAAACTGAATCTCAGTGTCGGAGAGTGGGGGGGGCGTGTTGGCGCCGCTCGTTACTCCGACTAATTTGACGAGCCGCGCGGTGTCAGGATAGGTGAGCACCGGGTACAACTCGCCACAGATAACCGTAAACACGGCGGTGTTCGCCCCAATGCCGAGGGCCAGGGACAATCCCGCTACGAGCGCGAACGCAGGGGTATGCAACAGAGCCCGGATGGCGTACCGCAAATCCTGGCCGAGGTCATGCACGAGGCGTGTGCCGCGGGCGTCGCGACATTCTTCCTTCGTTTGCTCAAGGCCGCCCAATGCAAGTCGCGCGCGGCGGAGTGCATCCTCAGGATTCTCTCCCGTGCGCACGTATTTGGCCGTTTCCTGCTCGATGTGAAACCGAAGTTCGTCCTCGAGCTCGCGCTCGACGGTGCTTCGCCTGAGCAACGCGCGCAGCCGATACAGCCAGTCGCTCAGCATCACACGAGCGCCTTCAGGGGGTATCCAGGACCTGACTGACGACCGTTGTCAGACGCTTCCACGCCTCGGACCCGGTGTCTAATCGTTTACGGCCCGCCCGAGTGAGCTCGTAATACTTGGCGCGTCGATTGTTTTCCGAGGTGCCCCATCTTGCGCGGATCCAGCCTCGCCTCTCGAGCCTGTACAGGGCCGGATAAAGCGAGCCCTGACGCACCTGCACCGCCCTGCCCGACATCTGCCCAAGCCGCTCCGACACCGCCCACCCGTGTAGTGGCTCGAGCGCCAGCGTCTTGAGCACGAGCAAATCGAGGGATCCTTGAGGCAAGTTCATTCGGTCGGCGTCCACCATGCTCCTCTTCCGCTTCGACAGGAGCAGCATACGTCTTCTCTTGTCGAAGCACAAGAGGAGCGACACCTCCTGGGATCGATGTCGACTTCGTGAGCCGCATTTTCGCGAGTTGGAACCTCATCCGCCAATGGCTACAAAGCGTTGATGCCGTCCGCTGGTCAGCGTGACCGACGCGAACGGTAGTCCCCCAGTGTGCGGTTGGCGACCCCAGCGAGCATCGACTTGTAGATATATCGACGTTCAGATATAGTGCGCGGGTCATGCCGAAGCCTTTGCTGCCCGAACGGCCGATGGCGCCAGCGATCTTCCAGATTCTCATTGCGTTGGCCGACCAACCACTCCACCGGTACGGGATCATGTTGGATATCGCTGAGCGCAGCGATGGCAAGGTCAAGTTGAGCCCCGGCACGCTGTACGGCTCGATCAAGCAGATGCTCGAAGGCGATTGGATCGAGGAAGTCCCCGGCCGCGCTACGGCCGACGACGAGCGCCGGCGGTACCTACCGGCTGACCCGCGAAGGGCGTGAAGCTGCGCGACAGGAGATGGCACGCATGTCGGCCCTCCTGAACCATGCCCGACTGACCAGTCTCCGCTCGAACGAAGGATGAGACGTGAGGCGGTCCGAACGAGTCTATCGATGGCTTCTGTGCCTCTATCCGCGCGAATTCCGCGACGAGTATGCCGATGAGATGTCGCTGCTCTTCCGAGACCGCACGTCCGAGGGCCCCAGCAGGTTGTGGCTGCAAGTATCGGAGATCTCGCCTTTCACGCCCCGAAGGAGCATTGGAGCACGATGAAACAGGATCTTCGGTACGCAATCCGGATGCTGCTCCGCACACCCAGTTTTACGGCGACGGTCATTGCCACCCTGGCGCTCGGCATTGGCGCGAACTCGGTAATCTTCAGCGCCGTCGACGCCGTCCTGTTGCGCGATGCTCCTGTTTCACATCCTGAGACCCTCGTCGACGTTTATACGTCGTCCGGCAGTAACCTGTACTCACGCTCGTCCTTTCCTGACTATTTCGATTTGCGTGACAGTGACACCTTTGCGTCGCTGGCCGCCTACACCGAAGTGCCGCTCACCCTGGATGCGAACGGTCAGCCGGAGCCAGTCGCAGGCGAGTTGGTCAGCGGCAACTACTTCGAGGTTCTGGGTGTCGCGATGCCGGTCGGCCGCGCGTTCGCAACGGACGAAGATCGCATCGGGGCGCCCGTTCGCGTGGCAGTCATCTCGCATGCGTTGTGGCAGCGAGTGTTCAACGGCGACCGGTCGTTGATCGGTCAGACGATTCGTCTCAACAGCAGTCCGTACACGCTCATCGGCATTGCACCGCCTGGGTTTGTCGGTCCGGTCCTCGGCGTCGCCACGAACGTATGGGTTCCGAGCGCGGTTCAACCCGAAGTCGATCCGCCGGCAGCGTCCGTGCGGCGCGCCCGCGGTCATTCCGCGATATTCGACCTGCGCAGGTCGAGAGGGTTGCGAATGATTGGCCGCCTGCCGCATGGCGCCAGCATCGAGCAGGTGGCGTCGCGCGCTGAAGTCATTGCGAGGCGCCTCCAGACCGCGTACCCGGATACGAACCGCGACCGACGCTTCATTCTGACGCCGCTTGGCGAGGGCCGCGGTTTTCGGGTCGCGACGCGACCGATTCTGCGGCAACTTGCGGGCGCGGTCTTGATGGTGCTGATGGTGGCATGCGCGAACGTCGCGAGTCTCCTGCTCTCCCGGGCGGTGTCGCGGGAGCGCGAGGTTGCGGTGCGCGTGGCCATCGGCGCCAGCCGCGCACGACTTGTGCGTCAGTGGCTCACTGAATCGGTACTGCTCGGGGTCTGCGGCTCGATCGCGGCACTCGTCGTGGTTTGGCTGACCACGCCGCTACTTCATACATTTGTGCTTCCGGAGGCTGTCGAGCTCTCCATCAACGCGCGCGTCTTCGGGTTCACGCTCATCGTTGGTCTTGGAAGCGGGCTACTTTTCGGCCTCGCCCCGGCGCTTCAGGTACGCCGACGCGACCCCGTCACGTCGCTGCGCGCAGAGGGAGGCACCGTTGCAACCGGCGCCCGCGCGGCCCGAGTGCGCGGCGCATTCGTCGTGCTGCAGGTCGCCATGAGCCTCGTCCTTCTCGTGGGAGCCGGCCTTTTCCTCCGCACGCTGAGCAACGCGCACTCCGTCGACTTGGGGTACCAGATCGATCGCGTCCTGGTCGCTTCTCTCAATCTCCAGGCCCGCGGCTACTTCGAGGGAGGGCCACGTGGACCGGAGGCCGGATTAGACGTCTACGAACAGATTCTCTCGCGAGTGGAAGCGATTCCGGGCGTACTCGCTGTCAGCGCCGCGCGGATGACGGTTCTCAGCGGTGATGCCCGTTCCACGGCGGTCAGCACGGACGGCCGCCCCCTCCAAAAGGACAACAGCAACGCGCTGGGCGTCCGGGCGAATGTCGTCAGCCATCGCTACTTCGAGACGATGCAGATCCCCATCCTGAGGGGGCGTGCGTTCGACGGGTCCGATGGCCCAAGAACCGCTCGAGTGACCGTCGTCACCAAGTCGCTGGCGGACCGGGCGTGGCCAACCGAGGAGCCTATAGGCAAGACCATTTGGGACGAACGTCAGCAATTCCAGGTGGTCGGTATCGTCCCCGATACGGTGTACACGAGCACGGTGGAACGCGAGAAGCCGCCCACGTACTACCTGCTGCTGGCGCAGAATTTCGAGTCGGGTGTGGCTCTGCACGTGCGCTCCGCGGAGAGTCCAATGGCACTCGTGCCGGCGATTCGAGATGCGGTGCGGCAGGTCGACAGCCAACTGGCCCTCGAACGCCCGCAACTACTCCGCGAGGTTCTGGATCGAACGCTGAGCACGCAACGAATGATGGCAACACTGGTGGGGCTGTTTGGTGCGGTCGCATTGTTACTCGCCGCTCTGGGCCTCTATGGGATGATGTCGCACGTTGCCACCCAGAGAACGCCGGAAATCGGCATTCGACTCGCTATGGGCGCACAACCGGCATCCATCGTCAGTCTGCTGCTGGGAAATGGACTTCGACTATTGGGGAGCGGAGCCGCGGTCGGGCTCACGATTGCGCTCCTGGGGACGAAGTACATCGAGGCGCAGCTATTTGGCGTAAAGGCTACTGATCCGCTGACATTCGTCAGCGGGTGTGTGCTGCTTGCAATCGCGGGCCTGACGGCCTCTGTTATTCCTGCGCTCCGCGCGATGCGCGTCGATCCCATCATCGCCCTTCGGCGACCGTGAGTTAACGTGGCGCGCCCACAACGCTGCACCGCGAGGTCGGTCGGGACCCAGCGTTCTGCCCCTGAACTGCGCCGGTCGATCTCCGCTCATCTGCTCGATCCAGCGAGCGATGCCATGTCACGGATGAACCTCGTCGAGGACCCCCTTCTATCGCACGTGCTCGGTATGAGGTCCGGCCCACGCGCAGAACCGTCCATTGCCTTCGGGCACTGCGGCGCTGGCGACAATGTCGGCGTCGGGTGCTCATGGACGAGAGGGTCCCGTCGCGTGGTTCGATTTTCTGTTTGGGATCGATATTTTGACCGTTGGCAATCAGCAAGTTAGAGCTGGTGACCCTAACGTTCGCCAGTTGGAACCGCATTGGCGAATGGTTAAGACGGCTTGAGGCACTCCGACAGGCCGCCTGAATGCGCGCTCGGTGGCCGAAGAGCGGCGCGGTTCGCCTCACTCCTGACGAAGCGCGAGGAGGGGATCAATCCGCGTGGCTCGACGTGCCGGCAGGTAGGTCGCCAGGAGCGACAAGAGACCAAGCGCCCCCACGACAGCTGCGTACGTCACCACGTCATGTGGCTGGACTTGAAATAGCATGCCGCTGACGAGGCGCGTGGATGCGATGGCGCCAAGCACGCCTGCGGTGAGCCCGATGGCGGTGATCTTCAATCCGCGGCTGAGCATCAGCCACAAGACGCTGCGCGCGCCTGCACCGAGCGCCATCCGCACGGCGATTTCCTTCGAGCGCTGCCCGGCCACGAACGCCATCACACCATACACACCAGCCATCGCGAGGCACAGCGCAACGGCGCCGAAGAGACTCAACAGCCAGGCTCGAAACTGTGGCGTCGCGACGTGTTCTGCCAGGAGCGCGTTCAGTGTCGTGAGACGCACCGAGACCTCGGGCGATCGCTCGCGGGCCTTCCGCTGGATCGATGGGCCAAGCGGGGTCGGATCCATCGCCGTTCTCACGACCACAAATAGCGTCGCGCCGTTGTAGAAGTGTTGCTGGTACGGCATATAAATTTCCGGCTGCGGCTCTCGAGCTGGCCCGTACTGCCGCACGTCGCCGACCACGCCGACGATCGTCATCGGATCCATCGAATCGTATCCAGCAATAATTACGCGACCGATCGGATCCCGCTCGCGAAATGCGGCCCGCGCCAGCGCCTCGTTGATGATCACGACCTGGGGACGGTCGCGTCGGTCGCCGTCGTGAAAGTCTCGCCCGTGGCGGATTGGGATGCCGAGCGCCGCGAACGTGCCGGGCGCGATGACGTTCATCGCGGCGGGACGCGCCGCGCTCAGCGCCGACTCCTTTGGCATCCGATCGACCCAATAGCCGCTATCGGATTCGACGTTTCCCGGCGGTCCCATCATGGCGCCGGCGGCCACGACCCCCGGCAGCTGCGAGATATCGCCGAGCACGCCCTCGAAGAACGCACGGCTGACGCTCCAGTCCGAACCGTTTGGCGGCGCCGTTGCCTGCATCAGGAGCACGTTGGCGGGCTGAAATCCAAGTGGGGCCTGCTGGAGGGCGACGAGACTTCGGACGAGGAGCGCGGCGGTCGCGACGAGGACGACCGCCAGCGCGATTTCGGCAGCAACGAGTGCCTCGCGCGTGCGGCTCCGCCCGCCGCCCGAGATTCGGCCGGTGCTGAGGCGCAGCGGCTCATTCACGTCCGCGCGGGCTGCCTGCAGCGCCGGGGGCAGTCCGAACAGAAAGCTGACGAGCGCGCAGAGGGCCAGCGTGAACAGGAGCACGCTGCCATTGACCGCGACCTCGTCGAGACGAGGTACATCGGGCGGCGAGAAAGCCACCAGTGTTCTGGTGCCCCAGATCGCAATCAGTACACCAATCGTCCCGGCGGCAACCGCCTGAACGGACGCCTCGACCAGCATCTGCTTCACGATCCGCGAGCGGCTTGCGCCCAGGGCCGCGCGAACCGCTATTTCCGGAATGCGTGCCGTGGCCTTGGCCAGCAGTAGCGTGGCCATCGTCGCGCAGGCGATCAGGAGAACCAGGGCGACCGCGCCAAGCAGCAGGTACAGCATGGACTCGACATCGCCGACCATCTCGCGCTGAAGAGGCGTCACGATGGCCCGCATATTCTTGTTCGTGTCGGGATACTGCTCTCCCAGACGCTCCGAAATTCCTGTCATTTCGGTGTGTGCCTGTTCGACGCTGACGTCTGCCTTCAATCGGGCAATTGCGCGAAAGTTGTTGCCGCGCCGGGGAAGCTGAGCCCGGCTGCCAACCGCCGTGAACCAGACGTCGGTGGCGACCGGAAAGTCGAATGACGGTGGCATCACGCCGACGATGCTTACGGATCGATTGCCGAGCCGCAGGGTGCGTCCAAGCCCACGTGCGGGTTCGCCGAACTGCTGCCGGGCGTAGCGGTCGCTGATCATTGCCGCCCCCGCGCCGCCCTCCTTTGCCTCCTCGCGGCTGAACGACCGTCCCACAGAGGGCTGTCCCGCAAAGACGCGGAAGAACTCTTCGGTCACCGTCGTCACGACGGCGTACTCAGCGACGGAACCAGCCATGACCGAAGTTCGCCGCGAGGTGTAGTACGCCATCGAGTCGAACGAGGCACTCTGCGCCTGCCAGTCCAGGAAGTCCGGCACCGAGACTTGTCTCGACCGTTCGCCCGAGGCATTGCCACCGGTCGAGAGGTAGGTCAGCGTGACGATCCGGTCCGGATCCGCGTATGGCAGCGGGTTGAGAAGCACCGCATGCACGACACTGAACACAGCGGTGTTCGCCCCGATCCCGAGCGCCATGACGAGAATGCCCACGATGGTGGCCCCACGAGTCCTGCGCATCGCGCGCAACGCGTAGCGGACATCCTGGCGCGTCTCGTCCAGTCGTCGCGATACCCAAATCGCGCGCGTGTCCTCTTTCACGAGCGCAACGTTGCCAAAGCTGAGCATCGCCTGACGGCGTGCCTCCGCGGGCGCCATTCCCGCGTCGATGTTGTCCTGAGTTTGGCGCTCGATGTGATCCTTGATGTCCTCGCCGACGCCATCCAGCGCTCGTTTGTCACGAGTCATCGTCATCACTCCTGGGCTGCGGGGCGGAGGATACGGGCTATGGCGCCAGCCAGCTTGTCCCACCGGCTGGTCTCGATAGCGAGTTGTTTGCGGCCTTTGGGGGTCAGGTAATAGAACTTGGCGCGCCGGTTGTTGTCCGAGGTGCCGTCGTCGAAGGCAATCCACCCTCGCTTAATCAGACGGTGCAACGCCGGGTACAGCGATCCTTGCTCAACCTGCAGCACGTCGTCTGATCCACGCTCGATCGCTTTGGCAATGGCGTGTCCGTGAGTCCGTCCGAGCCGCAGCGTCCGCAGGATCAGGAGATCCAGCGTGCCCTGCAGCAGCTCAATCCGGTCGCGTTCCGCTTTAGTAGACATGCTAGGTGTCGACGATATGTCCCGTCACCTAGAATGTCAAGGCGAGTCATCAATATGTGAGTCATCAATGTTGAAAGTAACAGCTGGGAGCTGGTGAGCCTAAATTTCGCGAGTTGGAACCAGATCACCGAGTGGCTTCGGGCCGTGAACTCCGCCAGGCGCGCTGCCTGAACGGTCCGAGGCTCAGGCGTGATGGGAGCCGGTCGGCGGACCAGCTAGGGTGCGCGCGTGCGGGAGGTCCCGGCGTAAGACTCCTCTGAGGCTCGGCCAGGGCCGTTGACGTGAATCTCACGTTAATCCGAAAACGCGAACCGATCTGCCCAGATCACGCAGGCCGCCGTTACTGGCCGGTGCGTCAATTCGCATGAGACGCCTCCCTCGATCGTTCTCATGCGTTTACGTCGTCTTCAATGCGACAAGCGGATCGGCGCCCGCCGCGCGGCGTGCGGGGATGTACGCGGCACTGACCACCACAGGGATCAGGATGAGAGCGACAGCAAAAAACGTCTGAAAGTCCCACGGGCTGACTTGGTACAAGAACGCCCCGAGCTGTGGCGTGAACATGGCGGAGATCAATATTCCGAGGCCGCCGCCGATCCCCGCGACCACCAGGCCGTCGCGGATTGCGAGCCAGATCAAGTGACTCGCACTCGCACCGAGAGCCGCCCGGATGCTCAGCTCGCGTGCTCGTCCCTTGACGACCTGCGACGTGACAGCGTACACACCGGCGGCGGCGAGGAGCAACGCCAACGCGGCGAACGCCATCACGTGCTCGAGCAGGAACCGGCGCTCTGCAATCGCGTTGTCCAGCGCGTCCCGCAGCGTCGACACCTGAACGACTGGCAAGGAGGGGTCGACTTGTCGGACGACGGTCGTCACGGCGCTCGAGATCGCACGTGCGTCCAGTGGACTGCGCACGACGAACATCACGGGACTCGGCTTGGCGCTCTGAAACCAACGCAGCTCCCGGCCGGTGAGCTTCTCCATCAATCGCCGCTGATCCCCTGCCTGCGCGAACGGCTCGTAGTACTCCGACCGAATGGCATCGTCGCGCGCGAAGCGGCGAATGTTGTCGACGACGCCCACGACCGTCTTCCAGGGATACAGTGGGCCGAGACGCATGCGACGCCCGAGGGGATCCACGTTCGACCAGTAGCGCTCTGCCATCGCCCGGTTGATGATCACGACCGGCGTCGCCGTCGCAGTATCGTGGGCGGTGAATTCGCGTCCCCTGAGCAGCGGGATGCGCATAGCCCGAAAGAATCCCGGATCGACCTCACACGACAACGTCGGATAGAACTCCAACGACACCGTTTCCGTCTGGCCCGGCGGCGGCGGAGGCGGTGACGGCCTCACCCAACCGAGCGGCATCGGTTCGGGAGTTCCGGAGACTTTAACCGGCTGCTCGAAAAGGACGGTTCGCATCTGCAGAGCGCCCGCGACGTACGGCAGGCTCGACGTCGCTCCGACGGCCTCCACGCCCGGCAGCGCCGCGACTCGCTCGGTCATTGAAGCGACGAATCGGGCGATGTCGGCGTCGGTCCGGTAGCGCACGGACGGAAGGTCGAAGCGGATTGACGCGGCGTTCGCGCTCTCGTACCCAGGATTGAACGATTGAATTCTTGCAACACTCTTGACGAGCAATCCGGCCCCGACGAGGAGCATCATCGTCAACGCCAACTGGATGGAGCCCGGAAGCCAATTGGCCGCAAACCAGCGCGGTTTCAGTGTCGCTTCCGGAGCGACCATCCCACCCTTGAGCGCTGCGTCGACATCGAGCGTAGCAGTGACGCGCCGTGCAGGTCCGACGCTGAAGAGCAGGCCCGTGCTGACCGTAAGCAGCAAAGCAAAGACGAACACGCGTCCATCCAGCATTGCCATCGCGCCCACGGTGCTTGCCATCCCACCCTGAGTGAGGATGCCGCCACCGACGTGCGCGATCAATGCGCCCGCCACACCACCGACCAGTGAAAGCACCATGGCCTCGGTCACGAGCTGACGGATGATGCGCCCGCGCTCAGCGCCGAGCGCCAGGCGAACCGCCAGCTCCTGTCGACGGTCGGCCGACCGCACGCTGAGAAGCGTCGCAAAATTAACGCAACACACTGTGAGAATCACAAGCGAGACGAGCGACAAGACTCTGATTGTCGGCCCGAACCCCCGGAACAGCCGCTCGCGCACGCTCTCCACCGCCGCGATCTGCGTCGGCCGCAAGCGACGGGTGGTGGACGTTAGCAGCCATGCTGCCTGGGAGGGTTGCAGGCCCGGCTTGAGCGACCCGAACACCTCCAAGGTGCGGGCGAATTCGTCGTAGGCGCGAGGCCCCGAGAAGATCAGCGGGGCGAGCACATCGCCGCTCGGAAAGAACTCGAAATCACGTGGAAGGACACCGATGATGCGCGCGGAATTGCCATCCAAGGTGAGGGTTCGGCCCACAACGTCCACCGACGCCCCGAACCGCGCCTGCCATAGCCGATGGCTGATGAGGAGAACGGGCTCGCTCGCCTCGTCGAACTCGGATTCCAGAAACGGGCGCCCGAGGGCGGGGCGGAGCGGACCGTTCAGACCCAGGAGCGCGAGTGCTCCGCGCGTGACCCGATGGCCCTTGACGAGCACGGCGTCGCCCGCAAAGTCCGCGACGAAGTCGTGCGCTTCGGCAGCCGTGACGTGGTCGAGCCCAAAGTCGCGCTCGACCAGACGACGAAAGGCGGGCGCAGAGAAATACTGGCTGAGATCGGTCCGAATGACGACCAGCCGATCCGCGTTCGGGTACGGCCACTGCCGCAGCAGCGCGGCATCGACAAGCTGGAATGCTGCAGTCGAGCCCCCGATGCCCACGGCAATGGATGCGCACGCCGCGATTGCCAGTCCTGGCGATCGCGTCGCAAGGCGGACGCCGTGACGTATATCCTGTACGAGATCGTCCTCGAGTCGGCGACGCTGAAGGGCGAGCGCGTCCCAGGTCGAGCCTATGCTGTGTCGCATGAGCAGCCAGAGCGTCTGGTGCCGCTTTCGCCAAGTTGACGATTGCACTTCCTGATGCTCGAGCTCCGCCTCCCATTCGCGACGCCAGTCCGCACGCATGCGCTTCGGAACAATGGCGCTGACGATGCGGATAAACCACCGATGCGGCCGGAATCCCCCGCCGCGAGTCACCGTGCGCCTTCCTTGAGCATCGCGTTGCGCACGCGCGGGGGGGTAGCCCGGCTCGCCAGCCCGCGATACCTGTCAAGCGCCGCCGCTAGCGCTTCCTCGCCCGCTTTGGTGATTTCGTAGTACTTCCGCGCGGGTCGGAGCTCGTTTCGCGCAACACGATGGTCTTCCCACCGGGACCGAAGCCAGCCCGCGTCCTCCAACCGGCGAAGGGCCGGATAGACGGTGCCGCTTGCGAGGCCTGTAATGCCCATGATGTCGAAGCCATGCCCGTGCCCATTCGCGACCGCCTGCAAGACAGCGGTTGCGGCATGCGAAAGCGACTTCATAGGCCGCATTCTACATAGGTAGCCGACGGATGCAAGATGATTCGCGAGCCTCAGCCGGTTTCTTTTGTACCGCGAGCACTCAGTCCAATATCTCGTCTACATCCGGCCTCGAAGGCCTGGCCTGGGACAGCTGCGCGAGGACGGCGTGACAGTCCCCTCAATACGGCCGCGCTTCGTGCTGGCGAACTGGCCGCGCGGTGTCGAGGAGGTCAGCGGGAACGGCCTCTCCACGAGTCCGGCTGTGTACGCCTGGGTCCTGGCTTAAATCCGCGATTCGCCCCAAACCTCGAAAGCCGTCGCAATGCCGACGAGGCGGGGCAGACGCTGGGTGCCCCGAATCCAGAAGCGCGATGAGCAGGCGCGACGCCCTCCCGCCGGCGGGATCGCGCTGAACCCAGACGCAACCTGAACAGCACTCTCACCTCGACTCGTTCGCAGCAACGCATTTCCCCGCTCGACGCGACGGCTGTGGGCGCTGACTTGGTGCTTGCTGTCCTGTTCGTCATCGCGTTTGCGAGGACGCGCGCCGCGAAGAAGCACGACCTCGTGGCTGGTCGTGCTTCTGCCTGGTGGCCGTGCTCTTCGTGAGCGTCGCCGTGGGCGCCTCAAATTCCTTCTAAGGACGAGCTGGCACGGATGTACTCCGTCGGATGTCCCCGATTCTTGGGGACAAAAGGAGAGGTTATGCGTAAGAGTTTGACGGTCGTGCTCGCCCTGCTGTTCGTGTCCGCCGTGGCCTCGGCCGCCGGCGACAACACAATCGGCACGTGGAAGTTTGATACTGCCCAATCGGTCCAGGCACCGGGTCTGTCCCTGATCAGGACGCTGACCGTCGTCCGCAAGGCGGCATCCGGTGGAGGCGTCGAGACCTCGATAAAAGGTGAGCGGGAAGACGGCTCGAAGATCGAAACGGGCTACACCGGGAAGTACGACGGCAAAGAGGTCACGCTGACCGGTCCCGGCCTGCCCTATGACACCGTTACCCTCACCCAGGTGGACGCGAACACGGTGACGGATCATCGCACGAAGAAGGGCGGGGTATATGTCGCCGACGGCCGCTTCACGGTGTCGAAGGACGGCAAGACCGCGACACTCGAAGTAAAAGGGACCGGCCCCGACGGTAAGCCGTTCACCTCGAAATCGGTCTACACCAAGCAGTAAGCACGGTCGGGCAGGTGCTCCATGCGGAGACCACCTGCCCGTCGTCCTCGCGCCTCGTGGAGGCGCACGATGCCGAAGGCAGGGCCGCCGCGGCACGGGACCTCGAATTCCAGAGGGGCTGGAGCGCAGGCGACGGGCGCGCTGGAAGCACGGACGGTACTCACGTGCAGCACGTGTGGAAGGACGGCTGGCCGCCCTGATGAAGAGGTTCACTCAAACCGACCGACCACATGCACCCCGAAGACAGTAGAGGGTGAGTAGAGACGAGCCCGTCGTGAGTGACATGCCACTCGCGTTCGCGATACCGACGATACTTGTCGAAGGCGAAGGCGAGCATGATGGGGTGGCTCTACACCTTCCTCGCCTCGCTGCCGCCCTCGACCTGGACGACGGTCTGGTGAGGCGCGACGACGACAAGAACGACCGAAGGCGGAAAGGCGACCCCCGCCGCGGGTGGAACCCCATTTCGCGAACGGCCACCCGGCCCTGCCGCTTCGCGCGACTACCACGTCTGGGATCGCGATCGGCTCGTCGTGGACACCGCGGCGTCCGAGGTCAGCCCCGGCGTTCGCTCGATCGTGGGCCGGCTGTCTCCCCAGCGGCGTGAGCCGATTGGCCCAGGCGGCGTACTAAGGGGCCTTTGTTATTGCTTGGCGGCGTTCGACGTTAGTTGCGCCATCTGTGACTTCAGCCGCTCAATTTCTGCTTGCTGCGACTTCACGGCTTCGATCAGCAGGGCCACCAACCGGGAATAGTCCACCCCCTCGACTTCGTGCGTGTCTGGATCATGAGCGACCACTTCGGGGACGACTCGATCCACGTCCTCGGCGACGACGCCGATTTCGTGCTTGCCGTCGCTCTTGCGCTCGTACGAGACCCCTTGCAGCGCTTCGATCCTCCCGAGCGCATCCTGCAACGGTTGAATATTCGTCTTGAAGCCGCGGGAACTGCGGATTGTCCAGTCATCGGCGAGCGTCGTGCCACCAATTTTTACTTCAAGCGTACGACCGGGAGTGGAGAGTCCGATCCCCACGTTTCCACCGCTGGGTGCCAGCAGAAGGACCCCGACATGTCCGTTGTACGTAATTCCGTTGTACGTCTGTCCTCGTCCGGCGAACCCAGGTTGGACCGAGATCGAACCTCCGTTGCCCCCCCTGTACACACTACAGCGGGTGGAAGCGGGAATAACGCAGGATACTCCTGTGCCACCGGTCGCAGAAATCGAGGCACCTGCTCCGCCCATAGCGACACCGGTAGAAAATCCTCTGCCACCCGCCATCGCAACGTCGCCGGATATAACCACGTGAGCCCCGCTCGTACTGGTCGCAGCGATAACGCCGCCGTTGTCGGAGATGTGCGAATTTCCTAGGGTGTTGCTGTCGATCCAGCGGGGCACGATGTTCGTTGTCCCGCTGCCATCGACGACTTGTGCCGTCACCCGCAGCGGCACGACCAGCGCAGCAAACATTGCGCTCGCTGCGAAAGCCAGTTTTGTGAATTGCATACTGCCTCCTTAAGTTGTCCGACGCGCACAAATCTATCCACCGAACTCGCTCGCGACTACTTGGCAGGACTGACCTTGTCGGGACGATGCGGGCGTTGTGAGGGCACCCACGGCGGCAGTGACGGGAACGCGCTCCGATCCTGAGGAATTGCGTAGGACCGTGACCTCAAATCTCCTTCTTATGCTGAGTGCCCAATCCGCAAGAGCGTCTAAAGCAATGTCAGCTTGCGACATTTAACGCCTCCCCGGGCAGATACGCCACAACGCATGGCGGCACGCATGATAGCGCAGATGCTTCGCGCGCGGCTTGGTCTATTCGTCGGAGGGTGTTCGGCGCAATCATCCTCCTGCTGCTCGTCCAGCTCGTTCCGTCGGATTCGCGCGACTGCCCGCGCGGGTCCGGCGGACCTGAGTGGGATCAAGGAATAATTTGCAGGCTGGCGGCTGCCGCGAGGCCGTCAGCGCGCCGCGCTCGACATGTCCACGAGCGTGGCCGCGTCCGGCCGCGACACCAACACGCGGGCGGCGATGACAGCGTAGTGCGGACGTCTTGGGTGGCATCACTAGAGCGCGTGATCGCAGTTGACGTTGTGTGCGTGCCCTGGCCGAACACGTTGTGCTTCGGGATGTCTCAAATACGATCGATAGAGCACGGGGGTGGCTCGCTTGAGCGTCGCATAACCCGCTCGAGCCATCTTGGAGTCCCATATGAAATGTACTGCGAGAGGTATGGTTAAAGGCGCAGCGGTGATCGCGCTCGTCGCATTTCCACGCGCGGCGGTCGCCCACGAGAAATGGTTCGCCGACGCCAAGGGCTATCCTACGCAATGGGAACAAATATTCAGGTTTCCGCAGATCGTGGGCGTGCTGCTGGCTCTCGTGGTCACCATCGTGCTCGCGGTCGTGTGGCGCGGGACCGGCGGTCGCGCGCTGCTTCCGGGGCCGGAGGCATTCGGCGCCACGCCAGGCGGCCGCGCACGCTTTTACGCGCTGGTGCCCCTGATTCTCGGGATTCACGTCGGTGTGCCGCTGATCGTGCTTGGAATCACCAGGCAGTTGTTCTCGCCGAACAATACATTGTCCGGGCCCTGGTTGTACACGCTGGGCGTGATGCAGATCGGCATCGGCTTGAGCGTGCTCTACGGAGGTCTGGCCAGGGCGGGCGGGGCAGCATTATGCCTGCTCTGGCTCCTTGGCATATACGTTGTCGGGCTGGAGTCGATGCTCGAGAATGCCCACTATCTCGGGTTTGGCGCATTCTTCCTGCTGACGGGCCGCGGTCCCTATGCGGTTGACCGGTTATTGTTTCCAGGTTTCGAGCCGACGCCGCGGCTGTCGCGTCTCGCCATGCCCTCACTGCGGATTGGAACCGGACTGGGCCTGACGATTGTTGCGTTCACCGAAAAGCTCGCCAACCCGCAATTGGCTGGGGCATTCCTGCACCAGCATCCGCTGAACTTCACCGTCTGGCTGCACATCCCGATGTCAGACGACATCTTCGTGGTCTGCGCGGGCAGCACCGAACTGCTCATCGGGCTCTGTCTGATTTTCGGGATCTTTCCGCGGCTCATCGTGGCGAGTGCCTGGGTGCTCATTAACATGTCGTTGACGGTGTTCAATTGGGTGGAACTCGTCGGTCACCTTCCCTTGTACGGCGTGATGGCGATGCTTCTGGTCTGGAAACCACACGAGGAAGAACAGCGCCTGTGGACGAAGGGTGTCCTCGAGAGCTGAAGTCGAGCTTGCGGCGGCACCAACACGGAAGGACGCGTGCGGCATTGGGCAGATCAGGCTCGGAACGGGATCAGTCGGCCGTTTCGGGCGTGCGGAGCCGGCGAGGCGGCACCGAGAAGTCGTAGTTTTCAGAAGGAAATCGGGAAGTTGTGGTGAGCCGCATTTGCGCGAGTTGGAACCAGACGGCGACCTGGCTTCGGCGGATTGACCGGCTTCGAGGCACGGCGTGAGCCAGTGTGATCGTCGCGGCAGGTTGCGAATCTGGAGTCATGGCAGACTCGGACTTGCGAGGGTCAGCAGCGGGTGGAGTGGCACGCGTCTCGCGGAATGAGACGCGCACCAGCACTCACGCTACTGGCAATTGGCGGAGACCATCTTGACGTGATCCACGTCGACTTTCCGCACCAGGACTGATATTTTTCGATCTTTGTCACGGGTCGGGTCTGGAAAGACGTAGGCGTTTGGCACCTTGGCCTTCATCTCATCTCCGCCGGACTTGACCTCGAGTTCCGTCCAGTTGTCCTTGCGGTCGATCTTGATCTCACCTTCTTTGATGTCGCCTTTCAGTTCACCTTCGATCTCGACGCGGTGCCCGACGTGGTCCTTGAGATCGTCGTCATTGCGGAGCCAGTAGAACACCGTCGAAAAGGCACCCGATGTTCCGATCGCGCTCGTTGCAACACTCCTGTCCGCGGTTGAGGCGGCGGGTTCACTGGGCAGGTTAGTAATCAAGTACCCGTCGCCGCCACCCTCGGCTTTGATGAGGCACCCGTTCAGCTTGACCTGCTCGTATCCGGCGAGCGCCCGAGCTGATGTGTCCATCCCCACGACGGCGGCCGCCACGGCCGTAAAGCACCAAATCGTCAACATGCGACGTGTCTTCATGAGATGTCACCTCAGTCGGCGTTTGGTGCATGAGATGGGCCAACGTTCGTCGCTCGGTACGCAATGACGGTGCAGCTGAAGCTCGGCTGGGGCAAGCGTCGCAGCCCTTGCGCGGCACCGTGGTTCGATTGAAAGCGTGGGTTGAGATGTTCAGTCGTTCAGAATCAACGACTTGGAGTTGGTGAGCCGCGAAGGAATCGAACCTTCAACCTGCAGATCAAGAGAGCGAGAGGGCAGTGCCCGCGTGTTCTCGTGCAGTCGCTTTCTTTAGAAAATCCGCTGTAATCACGTCCGCCGTGTATCGTCTGGTCCGCTCGCGTCCGCCGGTTTGGCTGTCAGATTGGCTGTCAGACGCAGCAGGTTGGACCGCATCCACAAACGTGCCGCCCGCGCCCCCATCAGTGTGTTCGGAACGTGTTCCATTCGTAAGTCCGAAGTGAAATTGCCGCGTAAGCCTCGAAGACGTAAAGCTCGAGTGGATTGTCGATGTCCACGAACGCGACCTGCAAACCTGCGAGGTACGCCTTTGCTTGCTCGAACGCTTGCTTGAAGGCTGCATCGTTCATGACCGTTGCTCGCTGACCGGCGGTTGGTTGTCGCCTCTGAGCGATGCGATAGGCCAGACTTGCATCGAAATGCGTGCGGCCCCGAACGTGTTGACGGAGTCGGGTCAGAACCTTCCGTGAGATCCCAACGTAGATGGGCCGTCCGCTATCGACGAGAACGTAACAACCGGAAAAGTCGCCAGCGACGCCGCAGCGTTGCGCCAGTCCGACCGGCCCGATGTTGCGCCCTGCGAAAAGTGACATTGCCGTTGGCTCTTTCAGTGCGGCTTCAAGCCGCTTCATGTGTGCTGGAAGTACCGTGCGCGCGAGCTCCTCAAATGTGTGTCTGCAATCGTCAATGTGCATCTAAACGCTTCTTCCTACCTGAACCGAACGTGGGAGTGCATCGTGACCTGGCCTGCCGTCGCCAACAGTGTCGCGTGAGCCGGTCGCAGGCGTGAATCGCTACCTTTATCGGACATTCGAACCGGCCGCCGTGGAAGGTGCGATTCGATCACTGGGCCGGCGCATGCCGCCGCCCTCCCAATGGAGACATTGCGGAGACCGCAAATCCGGAAGCTGAGAAACGAGCGTAGCTACTGGAGGGATTTGGTCGCGGGGGCAGGACTTGAGCCCTTAAAGGCATGTCTGCTAAATAGTTGAACGCGCGTGATGGAGATGGCGAGCGCCACTCCATACGTTCAGGTAGCGGCCCCGTCAAGTACCCGTTCTGGCCCGCCGACTACCGACGATCGACACGTGGCAGCACAGTAGCGTCCGTATTGGAGGAGTCGGCTACGCCTTTACCGCACGGACTTGAGAGCGGCATCTCGGAGGTTACGCGTGTAGCTCCGCCGCAGCGGCGTTATCCCCGTTGAGGTATTCCGTTTTGTTCCTTTCATTTACTAGGGTCTGCGGCGCTCGGCCCTTGACTTGACCTCGTCTCCGAACTCGTCTCGTTCGAGTGTCACAAGTTCGTTTGCTGTCAGAGATAATATTTTTTGGTATTCACGGTCCTGACGACTTTCGCGAAATCGTCGCAACTGACACCGAGCTCCTTCGCTCGCCAATCCTTCCGCTGGCCATTCTCAACGAAACGCTTCAGCATCGACTTCACAGTAGTGAGCCGATAATTTATGTTTCCTTCAGTCACGTCGTATGTGCCCGAGGCTAGGGCGCCTCGCTCGAACGAATCCAGCGTACACTCGGGATTGATTCAAGGAGCGGCGATGAGCACACCCGCGCCCAATTCCGCCACCTGCATTCCGTGCGCGATTGTCTGTGCCTTCGCCGTGGCGACGACGGCGCTGCCGGCATGGGGCCCGCCGCAGGACTACAAAGAGGCACTGCGCCCGCAGTTCCACTTCACGCCCGCTCGGAACTTCATGAACGATCCCAACGGGCTCGTTTACTACAAAGGGGAATACCACCTTTTCTACCAGCACAACCCTCAGGGGCCGAAGTGGGGGCACATGAGTTGGGGACATGCCGTGAGCCGCGATCTCCTGCACTGGCAGCACCTGCCGGTGGCGCTCTCGGAGGAGAACGGCATCATGATCTTCTCCGGCAGCGCCGTCGTCGATCGGAACAACTCGAGCGGCTTCTGCCGGCCGAGTGACGGCGACCCTTCGTGCCTGGTCGCAATCTACGCCGGACACACCAAGGACCGGCAGACCCAGAATCTCGCCTACAGCAACGACCGCGGGAGAACCTGGACGAAGTATCCGGGCAACCCCGTCGTCGATCTCGGTCTGAAGGACTTCCGCGATCCCAAGGTCTTCTGGCATGAGCCGACCGCGCGCTGGATCATGGTCACGGTCATCCCCGATCAGCACAAGGTCCGCTTCTTCGGCTCGCCCGATTTGAAGAAGTGGGAGACGCTGAGCGACTTCGGTCCCGCGGGCGCGACCGGAGGCGTGTGGGAGTGTCCCGATCTTTTCCCCCTGGCTGTCGAAGGAGAACCGGCGAACACTCGATGGGTGCTCGACGTGGATATCAATCCCGGAGCGATCGCCGGCGGATCTGGCGGTCAGTACTTCATTGGCACATTCGACGGAAAAACGTTCGCCAACGACAACGCACCGGGCCTGACTCTATGGGCTGACTACGGCAAGGACTTCTACGCGACGCTGTCTTTTTCCGATATGCCGCCGTCCGACGGGCGGCGGATCTGGATGGCCTGGATCAGCAACTGGCTGTACGCCAACGAGGAGCCGACGGAAATCTGGCGCGGCGCGCAGTCGGTGCCACGGCAGCTCTCGTTGCGCCGCCTGCCGGACGGGATTCGCCTCGTCCAAACGCCGGTCCAGGAGCTGACCAACCTGCGCGACAAGGGGCCGGTCGCAGTGAAGAACAGCATGCCGCTGTCCGGATCGACCGAGATCGTGATCGATGTTTCGAGCGGTGACTGGCCGCAGGCCGGGGTTCGTCTGTTCAACGCGGCCGGCGAGGAACTGATCATCGGCGTCAATCGCCAGCCGCTCGAACTGTTCGTCGATCGTCAGCGTTCCCGCGCGACCGCGTTCCACAAGGACTATCCGGGCCGTCACAGCGGGCCCGTCCGGTGGCGCGACGGCAAGGTGACGATGCGCGTGCTGTTCGATCGATCGGTGGTGGAGGTGTTTGCCAACGACGGCGAGACGTCGATCACGGACCGCGTCTACCCGACGCAGCCGCTGGATCGGCTCGAGCTGTTACCTGCCGGAACGGCGTTCACGTCGGCGCGGACCTGGTCGCTTCAGTCCACATGGGGAGGACGGTGAGGGAGACGGCCGCCTTATGATCGTGCGGCTGTCAGATTTTATTGTGGGAACTGGGTGACGGCGCCACGATTGTCCGGACTATCGTCGAAATCTGCGGGTTTCCGGTGCCTAAAATAGACCGTGAGTAGAAAAGTTCCCCAGGGACGACCGAAGGCACGAAGACTGGCGGCCGCCGCAATGGCACACCGAACAAGCAAACAGCCAACCTGAAGTCCACTGCTGGCGCCGGACCCGGCCTACATCAGTGGGCTCATCGTCCGCGCGCGGGCTGGGACGTTGCCCGCCGGTGGAGCTGCCGCTACGCACTACATCGAGCGCAAGCCGAAAGACACGGTCGGGAGCCCGATGAGGCACCCCGGTCGCCATGACCTCGGAGCAGGCGCGCCTTGCGGCGCGACTCATGTCGCCCGCGCAGCTCGCGAAATCAAAGCCATCCACGCCGAGGCCGCCGCGCCACTGGATGCTGTGCTCGTCGACGCGCGCGCTCTGCCGGCTGCACCAGATGACGCGGAATCCGGGGTATCTGACTACGGCCTGACCGGAGATCGTTCAACCTGGAGCATCCCGACGCCACCTTTGCCGATGCGCACGCCACCACGATGACAACCGCCGCGTTTCGATCGGCATTGGCGACCCTGACGGCGGCGCCCACCATCCCGCCGACCCGATGACGCGCCAGGACGGAAAACACCTCGACGCCCGAAACGCACCCCCCACCCAGCGGCCGGGTGGAAGCCCATTTCGCGAACGGCCACGCGGCCTCAAGTTCGCGAACTCAGGACTCTCAACGTGGCGTCGTCTACTGGGTGCCAAAGTAGCCGTAGAGCGCCGCGGTGCAGCGGATGATCTCCACGAGGTACGCAAGACACCACGCGCCGCCGAGCGCCGGGACGATGTCGCGTCGCATCGCCCCATACACCCTTCGTGAGAGTCTCTCCATCGGTGGCTCCGCCTGCAGAACGGCGTGACACCGGCGGCGCAGTTGGCGCGAGCGGCGCTGGGAGACGTCGCAGGTACGCAGTCTCGCGAGGCTGGCGAGGAAGTCTTCGTCCGGCCTGTCATGACGATCAACGGTCATGTTGCAAATCCTTTCGTAAGTGCGGCAACGGCGGGCGTCTCGCGGAGTTTCTCCGCAAGTGCTGCGCGTGCCCGCGACAAGCGCTGGCGCAGCGCCTCCGGACTGATCCCGCACACCAGCGCCGCGTCGGTGGGCATCAGGCCCTCGTGACCGACGAGCAGGATGACCTCACGATATCGCGGGGAGAGTGTCGACAGCGCACGCTCGACACGGCGCTCGAGTTCACCGGCCGCGGCCAGGTCGAACGGCGAGGGCCACGGCGCCGGAGACGGCCAGAGTGTCAGTAGTTCTGGGACAAACGATTCCTCGAGGAGCGCGTCACGGCGGTGGCTCCAGTACAGATTGCGCGCAACCGTGAAGAGCCATGGTCCCAGACGTGTGTCAGGCAGCAGCCTGGCCGCGTGGCGCACCAGTCGGAGCCACGTTTCGTCGAGCAGATCCTCGGCGAGCGCTCGATTTCGGGTCATTCGGAGCAGGAAGGCGAACACCCGTGCCCGGTAGGCGTCGTACACGTCGTCAAACGCGCCGGTGTCGCCGGCGCGGAGTCGCGCTACGAGCACCTGCTCGTCCTCTGGAGCCATCGGTGTCATAACCCGCCAGGCGGTCGGGCGTGACACGTCACGGACCGCCCCCTGGCGAGTTGTACCCCAAGACGTTCAATCAAGGAGGAACCATGCCGAATCTTATGGATTTGCTCGGACAAATGAGCCTGCTCGCCAAGCTCACGATGGCGGTCGCCCTTGTCGCGTTCGGTCTCGCCGTCGCGTTCGTATTTCGGCCGACCGAGCAGAAACTCGCTTTGATGCGGCCGGTCTCGCTGGCGGCCATCTTCGCGACAGTCAGCGGGCTGCTCGGGGGCTGGATGGCGGTGCTCGCAAGCACTGCGGCGACGCCGGATGGGCACCTGCCGGCGGCGAGTCTCTACCGAGGCATCGCTGAATCACTCACCGTCGGCTTCGTCTCCTTCGGCCTGCTCGCCGCCGCCTGGATGCTTGTGGCTGTCGGCGGGATACGACGTTACGCGACTTCTTGACGCCGCCAGGATGGCTGAAGCTGAATTTTCGCCCGATGAGCCTTTGCAGCCGATCTGCCGTCGAGGTAAAGAGCGCCAGCGCCGCCGGCAGCTTCCGCGCCATCGCGCTCTTGGGAACCACGCTGCTCGCACCCCGCTCGAAGGCTTCTGCGGTTATACCGTCGTCGTCAAGGAGTTCGCTCACGATCACGACGCGGACGTCGGGATACATCCGACGAATATGACCACAGGCGTCCAGACCGTTCATGCGGGGCATAGAGATATCAGTGACGACCGCATCGGGTGACAGGTCGCCGACCTGCTGTAGAAGATCCTCAGCGTTGACCGCGACTGCAACGACTTCGACATGCGGCTCCAAGATCCGCCTCTGAGCGACCAAAACGGCTGGGTGGCCGTCGGCAATGACAACGCGGCGGCGCCGGGACACAGTCTCGCACTCCGACGAATGGCGCCGAATCGATTTACCGCGTCAGTGCGCCGGGCCAGTTCACCGTCACCGTGATGGGCAAGGCGGATGCGCCACTGCCCGTGTTGACGAGGAAACGTTGGCCGTCGCGACTGGGATGGTAATGGCCGCCTTTGGCGTTGAGGGCAAAGAGCAGTTTCGGTATGCCGGCCGTGAAGCGTTCTCCACCGCCGTTGACGTCCACCGCCATCAATCGCCCGTCGGGGACGGTGGCGCCGAAGGGAACCGTAGATCCGGTGGCGATGTAGAACAGCTCGCGGCCGTCACCTCTCCAGCGCGGGCTCACGCCGCCGTCGGTCGAGATCCGCGAGCGACCGGTCCCGCCGATCAGCGTCCGTACGTACACCTCGCTGCGCCCCGATTCGGTCGAGACATAGGCCAGCCAGCGGCCATTCGGCGAGACGCGTCCGTCGGTGTCGTCCCCGACCGTCCGTACGAGCGGCACCGGTTTGTGGTCGCCCGAGAGCGGAACCTGAATAAGATCCACTCCCGTGGCGGGTGAGAGATCCTGATAGACGATGAACGATCCGCCTGCACCCTCGTACCAATCAGAAACGAACTGCACGGCCAGCAGACGGAGAGACGACTGACTCCGCCGGAGACGAATCGTTCAGACGCTTCACGTGCACGTGCGGTGCGCCGCCGCGCGCCGATGCAAAGGCGATTTGCTGGCGGTCGGGAGAGAAGACGGGTGTCCAGTCGATTGTCGGATCGAGCGTGACGCTCGAAGGCTTTCCGCCACGGGCAAGATCGAATACCTCTATGTCCGTGGTCCCCGCTCGCCTGTCCATGACATCGGTCGCCACCAACGTCTCGTCCGCAGAGAGCGCGGTGAACCCATAATCGTCCGGTTCGCCGACCTGGGTCTCTTCGGAGCCGTCGCGGCGAAACCAGACCAGCCGCGACTGCGTGTTCCCAGCCTGGTAGGCCAGCACTCCGTTGGTGGACACCGAAAAGTCGGCCTGGCCAAGGTCGCGAAGGTACAGCAAGTCGTCGGCGAGAGGCATCGCGCTGCCTGTCACGCTCAGGGTCGCAAGATCGAACGCCTGCGCCATGAGCGTGCCCTCTCGAACGAAGAGCAAGAACCCGGGGGGCGCGTAAACCGCTCGCGAGTAGCCCTGCAGAACCACCTTCGATTCGGAGGAGTCGAGGGAACCGACTCGGACCTCCGCCTGCACGTCGATATGTAGCACATAGAACAAGAAGTGGCGTCCGTCGGGGAGAAACGACGGCCATCCGTACGACGTCGTGGGCCCCTCCGGTTCGACGACTGGAACGGGCGTGTCACCGTTTGCTGCGACGCGGTACACGCCGGGCTTGGCGCTTCAGGCCACCGAGGCGAAGACGCAACTGCTTCAGGACATCAACCTGATCGACCGCACGATCGGGACGCTGTTCATCGAGGATGGGATCAAGACCGAGAGAGTTCCGAGCGGAATCGAGCTTCAGAAGCGCTTCGAGAGCGTGGTCGTCACGGACGCAGAACTCGTCTCGGAAGCGGAAACGGCGTGGAAATACGGTGATCAGGCTGCGGCAGAAGCGGCGGCGCTCGACACGCCGGATACGGAACCGCGGTAGCGATGCTCCGCGTTGCTCTGTGCGTTATCCGACCGAACGGTCCGGTTGAGACGCGCCACAATGACGGATGACTCCCCCCCGCCTTCAGGACTCCGAGCGGAGACTCTCCATGCACAAGCAAGTCGCCATCGTGTTATTCGTCTCGGCCTCTTCAATGGTTCTCCAGAGTGGAGTTCCCGGGTCGTTGCGGCTGGAGACTCTGAGCAACGTCACGCCGCAGCTGCCCACTGAATGCGCTCTTGTCTCTAGCCCTTCGGTCAGACTCGATGGCTCGAGCGTACTCAGAGGGCTTTGGGGGAATCTTCCGATCGCGACGAATCCATGGACGGGTGTGGAACCCTCGATTCTGGCCCAAATCCGGATGCACATGTATGGTCTTCCTCGTGCCCCGGATGGGCCTCCACTTGATCGGCGCGAAGCGTCGCGGTACTTCCTCCAGCAGGCCGACGGGATCCAGGAGGGATATGCAGCATTCTATAAAGACTCAGGAGCCGAAGGGGTCGCTGTTTACGCGCTGACCTATGCTGATGGGCAGCCGGCGACAGTTCCCCCGAGCACGGGGCAGTCATCCGGAGATCGCGCGGTATCTTGGGCAAGGATCGGGCGCACTGTAGTTCTCGCAGTCGGAAGCCGTGGCGCATGCTCGCAGGGCCTTGAGACGTACATACAGTCCCTTGCGCCTAAGCGCTGATGTGTCGCGGCGGCGCTGCGTTGGGTAGAGTTTAATGAGATGGAGCTGTGAGTGCGTCACCATCCCGTGGCGGATCGACGCGCTCTAGAGAGTGATTGCTTGGTCATCCGAGACCCGTGAGAGCTCCGTCAATCCGAGTCGATACTCCTGACTTCCGACCGCCGGGCGACATGATCTCGCTCCGGTACAGGCGGAAGTCGCTCAGCACTTGAAGAATCTCGCGCCATTCCTTTGTGAAGTCCGACTTCAGGATCGCAACGTGCCTCCATTGCTTGATTTCGTAGTTCGCCTGAACAAACGCCGGAATCGAAGCGTCCATCAGGAGACGATTCGGCGCGGGTGCGGCGCGGCACCGCGCAACGGCGGGCCGATCTGAACGAACGTTGTCCTTCGCGCAGTGTGCACTGCGACCGTGACACGGGAGGTCAGACCGCCCGCGCCTCCCCAGTCGTTTCGTTCGGTTCTATTTTCACAGGATGCGGCTGTGTGCGACGGCGCCCTTGACGTGTTCGCCGCCGGCACCGCGTGCAGGCAAGCAGGACTGGCGGCGAGGGGTCAGTCGCTAAGCTTGAGTCAGAGCGCGCCGATGCTGCGCGAGTTGACTCTGGTGACGCATCAGTTCGTCCCGCAAAGTATTGCGTTCCTCGCGCGTTCCCCCATGCTCCCGCAGCTCCACATACCACGCCCGCAGAGCCGCTGTGCGGACGATGAGCTCGACGTGCCGCTGCCAGCACGATGCCTCGTCGATCAATCGGCGAGGGGGAGAGGTGGTGCTCGTGCGGCACGCGCGTAGGTTCGCTAACGACGCCCGGGTCGCGCCCAGGATCAGGTCATCGATACTACGTTCCAGGGAGCCAATGATGAACTGCACTACGGGATCGTCGTCAGACGGGAGAGTCTGCTGTTCGTGCATTGCCATGGACCTCGAACCGGTGGGTGGCGAGGCGGAGCTTACCCGATTCGGTAAGTAGAGGGCAACAGTCATGTGTGCGCTAGGAGACAGACGGGGACTCGCGGATGAGTTATTTTTGACGGGTGAATCACCCCGCCCACGTCTCGCGTTCGGACCGCCGGTTATTGGCGCGCGCAGCGGAAGCGATCCATGACTCGAAACAGGCTGTTCGCGGCTCTTTACTGCTAGTGGAAACTGCCCGTGAGTTGATTCGGCGTGCAGGCTCGAATGATTTTCGCAGGGACCCAGACGACAAATGAGCAGCGGAGGTACTGGGTAGTGGGTCAGTTTGAACAGCGGCGGAACATCCTGAACGTTGAGACGTGCAATCCTCCTGTGGCCAACCGAACGGGATCTCGGGCGCGGTGACTGCGCGCGACAAGCGCCCCCCGGAAGGTGTCTAAGCGGCAACAGAAAGGCGCGAGATGACAAGCAAGAAGTCCAAGCGAATAGCCATGATCCTTGTCGTTGTCGTGATCGCATTCTTGGCTGTCGCGCAACACTTCGGATGGATAGCCGGGCCGCCCCCGCTACTCGCGCCGGGGGTTCAGTAAGCTCAGTTGCCTCAAACTGACCCACTACTAGGTACTGCGCATAGTTGCTGATCCGGCACCCGCCCGCTCACACACGTGTGAGCAATCGCTCAGGACCGGTCGGCGATTCTTCGCAGCGCATCCAGCTCACGCCTCAATGCGTCGATGCAGTCTTGCTGCGTCCCATGCGGCGCAGCCATGAGGAAGAGTCCGCACGATCCGCAGCGGGGGTGCGTCGATTCGGCTTTGGATGCCTCCGGCAGATTGAGGGTCACGCGGTCGGGAGTGCGATTGCTACCCTGTTTGGTATTCACGTCGGCATCTCGGCTCTCTCCCTTCGATGTTGATCAAGCTGCCTTGCGAGAATTCGGTTGCGACGTTGGTCCGATGAGGTTGCTCTTCGCATCCGACCGCAGGTGTTGATGCTGTTTGTTAGCAGTGGAATAACGCACGTCGAGAGTCGACGTTTGGGCAAACAACGCTTTCGTTCGGCTAAAGAGATCCGGGGCGCCGTCGAAGTACAGGGGTTTTCGCATGGCACAACATCCGCAACAGACGGGCCGCAGCGTGGTGGCGCCACAAGTGCCATCGCTGCTGGACGTTAACGGATTGGGCGGCCTGCGAGTGATCGAGGTATTGCCGCCCGCAGGTGCACTTCTCTATGCCCGGGACCAGAACTCTGCCTGCGAGCCGTGCGGTACGCGCGCGCACAGTACTGCGGACGGCGCTCAACAAAGCTCGGAAGTCCGGCTCGTGACGCAGAACGTCGCCGAGCTGATGGAGCCCCCGCGGCATCAGGTGAAAGAAATTCAGCCGCTCTCACCGGAGCAGGCCAGGGCGCTCCTCGAGGCCGCCAAGGGCAGTCGGCTCGGCGCGCTGGTGTCTGTGGCGACCGCCCTGGGTTTGCGCCTGGGCGAAGCGCTGGGGCTGCGTTGGGCCGACGTGGACTACGTCACCGGAACGCTCAGCGCACGTCAGGCGTTGGAGCGGAGCGGGGGAGACGTTGCGGCGCGCCGGCCTCTTATCGCAAAGCGCCGTGCCATCAGGGCACGATTAAAGGCATCAGAGCCGCGCAGCGCGGAGCGGCGAGCGATATGGGCGGAGCTATTTGAGCTTCGGAAAGCGTGGCGGGAAGTCCGTACGACGCACCGTACGACCGAACCGAAGTCAATCCGGAGTCGGCGGACGATCCGGTTGCCGGGCGTGGTTGTGACCACCGAACTCCCATGTCACGCGCGCGTCCCTCTTTAGATCCGTGCGCCGGGTCGGCAGAATTCTTGAGTATGGCGCCTCGTGGTTGAACGGGAACGCTCGCACCACAACGCCCAGTACATCATCCCGGCGCACCGTGCAGCGCGGATCGCTAAAAAGTGGGATGCCGGAGTACTCGACACTGTTTATCTTGGTCTCTGAAATATGCGGCATCACAGGCGGGATCGGCGGCGGGTCGTAGTTCCACGCGACTTGCGTCCATGTGTACTTTCCCGTCTTCACGTCGCGAGAAGTCCGGAATCGGAAGCGACTAGGGTCACCAGTGGTTCGCCACCACCCACGAGGTAACCAATACTTGTCGTACTCGTAGTACACCTCAAAGCGCACATCTACGAAGTCAGCGCTCCCAATACTGCTGCGCCCTGTTCTTATCGCAGACCACCTCTAAACCATCTCCCGGGGACAGTTCATCAAACGGCGTTCGGGCCTGCGCAGTGCTCGGCGCGCCATCGCCGACAGGCGGCCCGTCGTCTCCGATTCTGTTGTCGAAGACGACGCTTGTACACTTGATCCAAGGCCATAGGGCGGCGACGTTCCCTCGATTCGAAATTCGAAACGCACTCGCCAACGGGTGACTGATCAACTCGCGATCCTGCAATTCAATGCGAGGTCGAAAGTACTCGTTGGTCGCCCAAACAGCCAGCCAAGTGCCTATCGCTCCAAGCACAAACCCCGCGATGGTCAGTCCGACGTCCCAGCGATGCCACGCAAAAAATGCCGTGCCGGTCGGAGGTCTCGCTGGACGAGGTCTCGAGATGCGGCGCGGCCGCGCCAACCTGAAGTTGCTCTCTCGCCACGCGAAGGACACACGAGGCCGTCTTGGGGAGACCATCTACATCGAAGGGTGTCAGTTAGGGTGTCAGCGGGGGATCACAAGTCACGAGTCTCGGTGATTTTGTCAGGGAAAAGTGGTGAGCCGCGATGGAATCGAACCATCAACCCGCAGATTAAGAGTCGCGTCAGACGCGCGAAATAGCTCGAAATATTAAGGATTTTGCACGGACGGCGTGCAGAATGCGGCAACGCGCGGCATCGCGCTGCAACCCGGGCGCAACCTGACGGCACTGCATCTGGACGCTGTGGTTATGATGGGCGGTAGCTGGCGATGAGCGCTGGACACAACGCGAAGAACTTGGCTTAGCCCTCGGCGTGCCGGTGCTCTTCGACGCTGGTTGGTGGTTGTTCGATGTGGTCCGTCGCTGGTTGGCCTGAGAAGCGGTACCTGGCGATGAGCGTGCGGTTGTTACCCGAACACGGCCCTGCCGATGGCTACCAGCAGCGCCAGGACCATCATGATCATCCACGCCCAGTAACCAACCTTGCGAGGCTTCGGGGACAGCGCGTTCATTTCTGGCATGATGCGCGGAGCTCACACCTCCACGGGAAACTCAGACAAGTCGCCGAACGCCGAAGGCGCGCTAGTAGGCCGCTCTCGAGCCGCCGGACAACCAGAAGATGACCCGCACCCGACTAAAACAGCACGTAGGTCCACCAGGGGAATTTACTGTGCATAGTCGGGCCTACTCGTGCTGAACTGGCTCGAGAGGTTGAAGCCGCGGCGTTCGGTTCTCGTCCCCGGATCGCGGCTTGCTTTGGGAACCTGCGGAGGCCCCACGGAAACGATTCCTCCTGCCGAACAAACACCATCTCGGTCGTTGTGGAAGATTGGAGCATCACAATGAGCAGAGTTCGAGGTGCCGTCCTGTCTCTGCCCCTGTGCGTCGCGTTTTCTATCTGCACGAGCGTCGCCGGAGCCGAGCCGGTTCGCCTCACTTCGGGGTACGTGGATGCTGGCTACAACTGGACGCCCGACCGGTTGAACGCCAACGCGCTCGAGATTGCCGGCGCGGGCTTTAAGATCGCGAATGCGATGGAGGACGAGGTCGCGTTCGTCGAGCTTACAACTGCGCCGACGCTGGGCCAGGGACGCCTGGTGGACCTGTCGGGAGTCTTGCACGTCGAGGACGTCATCGGCGCACAACTGGATAGTGCGTTCGGACTCGTGTCAGCGCCATTCACCATGTCGTTCGACGCCCAGCCAACCGAGCTGGCCTGCAGCACCAGTTCCGCGTTTCTCGAGTGCATGGCGACGGCGCCGTTCACGTTTCACGCGGGTCTCACCTTTACACCCATCGACGGAAATCCCTCCGTGCATCATCTGGTCGGGAGCGGCACCGCACTGGGAAACCTGTTTCGGCCGTCATCTGATGAGGCTGGCGCCGCCGTTCGGGTTCGTTACACGTTCGATGTGAGCGAGGTTCCCGAACCCACGACGATGTCCTTGTTCGGCAGCGGCGCCCTGTTTACTGGTGCGTGCATGTGGCGCCGCCGCCGTCAGCGAAGCATCGCCGCCGCCGGGTGTGGCGACTGATCCCTCGTAGCGAAGCGTCCGTCGGTACTGCCCACCGCTCGCCGAGCAGCCCGTCGTCAGAACTGGAGTGTTAACCCGCTGCGAAACGACCGACCCGGTCTCGAGATGAGCCGAGCCTCATACAGGGACGTTAGTCCGCTGCACACTAAAGTAGAAGGTAGGTAGAAGTTATTCCTCGGGGCGCATGTAGTTCATCCCGTTCAGATCGCGTAGAGGACGGGGCTGCCGAGGAACGCATCGAGGGGCACCGGGCCGGCGTGGAAGGTCCATTTCGAGACGACCGAGCGGCCTGCCGAAGGACGAAAAACATCTCAAAATTCGCATAATGCTCGCTGTGATCGTCTCGTTCCTCGTCGCCGTTGCTTCAATCCTCTTCTCGCAAGCAGCGTTCCCTCAGGAAGCCAGCGGCTGGGCGGCAGCTACCGATGCGCTGATCAGCGCGTTCGATCGCGCGGACGTGATAGTCCTTGGCGAAGGACACGGACGGAAGGCGGATTCCGATTTTCGCGTCGCGCTCGTTCGCAATCCGAAGTTTGTCGATGCGGTGCGAGTGATCGTGCTCGAGGCGCCGCAGCCGGAACTGTCGGCGGCGGTCGAGCAGGTCTATCAGGGACTGCCGCCTGCGCGTCGAATCGAGATAGTCCTCAATCAGACGCCCCAGGACGGCGACCGAAACGCCACGGCGGTCGCGCCCGTTCACGAGCACGCGCTCGACAAAAGGCAGAAGGCGCTCGTCGTCTTCGGTTCCGGGCACGTGTGGCGCCGCTTCGGGGGCGTGACGAAGCTACTCGAACAGCGCATTCCCGGACGCGTGCTGGTCGTCGAGACGATTGCCCCGCTCGATCCGAGGCGCGCATCACCCGAAGGTGTGACGCAGTTCGCGACGGCGTGCCGCGCGCTGGAAGCGACGCTCCGCACCCGGAACTGGCCCGTGTTGTTCGCGCTGCCCGGCTCAGCGGCGGCCAGGTTCGAGGCCGATCCATTTTATGCGGGACAGGCGATGTTGGGGCCGCAGGTCAGGCTTGGCGATCTTGCCGACGCCGTGGTGTATTTCGGCGCTCCTCAATGAGGTTGCCGGTGCAGGGGAGTTGAGCCTAACTTTCGCCAGTTGGAACCACATTGGCAGATGGCTCCAACGGTTAGACGCGCTCCGACTGGTGGCTTGAGCGCACGTATCTCCGTTGCCGCGAACAGCAAGCACAACCGTAAACACCTGGCGTTTATCGCTGGTTATCTCCGCCGGTCTCCGGTCGCGGCGGATCGACGAAGCCCGGGCGCGACTGGCTCCAGGTCGAGAGCTGTAGCCCGGTCATCGACATCCACTTCGATGAACTACTCTTGACGCAGTGCCAGAATCGGATCGACTCTCGAAGCTCGCGAGGCCGGCAGATATGTCGCGGCCACGACGACGGCCGTCATGGTCGCAATCACGACGACGATTGTCAGGCCGTCTGTGGCGGAGATTCCGAATAAGAGACTGCGCAGAAAGCGGCCAAGGAAGATGGCACCAACAAGACCGAGCGCCGTACCGGCAAGACACAGCCGCACTCCCTGTGCCAGGAGGCCGCGCACGAGTTGTATCGGACTTGCCCCAAGCGACACGCGAATGCCCATCTCGCGCGTGCGCTGCGCGACCGTATAGGCCGTCAAGCCATAGACGCCGATGGCCGCGAGGGCAAGTGCCAGGCCACTGAACATTGTCAGCATTAACATGTTGAAGCGGTGGGGTGAAATCGAGCGTCCCAAGACGTCGGACATCCTCGCGAAATCGGCGGCCGGCTGGGTCGGATCGACGGCCAGCACCGCCTGCCTCAGCGCGGGCACGAGATCCGTCGGTTCACGATTCGTGCGCAAGACCCACCGCAAGGGAATCTTTTCGAGAACCAACCGCGTGATCTGCTCGGGCGATTGCGCTACCGGCACATACGTCGTCAGGGTCGGCGCGAACCGCAATCCTCGCTCGCGCGTGTCGGCGACGATGCCGACGATCGTTCGCGGTCGCAAGTCTCTCGCGTCGGTTAGATAACCACCGCCGATGACGAGGGCCTGACCGAGTGCCTCGCCGTCCGGGAATGCGGCGCGTGCCAGCGCCTGATTGATGACGATCACTGGAGCCCCGCCCGCGGAATCGGTGTCGCTCAACATTCTGCCCTTGAGGAGTGGAATCTCCATCGCCGCGAAGTAGTGGGGATTGATGGCGCGGTACCACGCATCAAGCTCGGCGGATCTCCCTCCAACGACCGGCTGATCGGAGCGGCCCACGACCGCCACCGGAAAATCGATCGGAAACTCCGACGGGAGCGCGGTCGTGGAACTGGCGGCAACCACCCCCGGGATACGTTCGAGGCGAACGGCCACCGCGTCGGTGTATGCACCGAGCCGTGCGGAGTCTGGGTATCTCGCAGGAGTCATACTGACGGACATCGTCAGGAGGCCATCAACCTGGAACCCCGGATCAACCGATGCGAGATTCCAGAAGCTCCGCGTGAGAAGTCCGGCGCCAGCAAGCAGAATCGTGGAGAGCGCGATTTGAGACAATGTCAGCGCCACGCGAACGCGATGGCCGGTCGCACCGGAGCCGCCTTGCGCGCTCCCTTCCTTCATCCAGCGCAGAAGGTCCCCGTCGACGAGTTGCAAAGCCGGCGGCAGACCCGCCAGGATGCCGGCGAGCGCAGCCGTCGCGGTGATGTACAAGATCACAGACGCATCTATGTGGATCCGCTCCAGCTTGCGGAAGGTTGGCACCCGACAGCGCAGGTAGCGCTCGCACGCCCGCGAATGCAAGCAGAAGCCCGACACAGCCTCCGACCCCTGCGACGATCATGTTCTCGGCAAGGACGCGCTGAGCGATCCGCCAGCGTGACGCACCAAGCGCCGTCATGACCGCGATCTCGCGGCGGCGCGCAAGCGCACGCGCCAGCACCAGGTTCGCCACGTTCGAGCAGGCGATCAGGAGGACCAAACCAACCGCCACAGTCAGCGCTTGAAGTGCAGGCCGAACGGGCGCTACGAAGTTCTCTTGCAGGGACCGCAGCACCACACCCTGCGGCATGTTTGTGAGTGAAGCGCTCGCCTGGGCGTGACGACGGGCGATGGTGTCGATCTGGACCTCGGCCTGCTCACGGCTTACGCCGGGTGCGATGCGGGCAAGCACTTGAAACGAGTTTGTCCGGTCGGTACTCGCTTTAGGCACCGGGAGACTCAGATACATCTCGGCGGGACTGAAAGCGCGGACAACGTCAGGCGCCACGCCAATGACGGTGTAAGGCTGGCCCCCAACCGTCAAAGCTGTGCCGATGATCGCAGGGTCGCTGCCAAACCGTCGACTCCAAAACGCGTGGGTGATAACGGCTGTCAGCGCGCGACCGGGAACGTCATCGCCGTTCGTGAACAATCGGCCGCGCACCGGCGATACGCCGAGCACCGCGAAGAAGTCCGCGCTGACGCGGCATGCACTAATCGGCTCCGCTGCGTCGGGCGTCATCAGCGTGTAGCGACCGGCACTGAAGACGTCGAGAATCGCCCGCGCCGAGAAGGCGCTCTGCTGCGTGGTGAGAGCGAGGTAGTCGTGCATCGGGAAGCTGCCGCTACTGCCAAATGGCGTCCGGCGCTGCACCTGGACGACGGCGTCGGCCCGCTCGAACGGCAAGGGCCTCAGCAGCAGAGTGTTCACAATGGTGAACACCGTCGCGTTGGCGCCGATTCCCAACCCGAGGACGAGGGCGGCCGTCAGCGCAAAGATTGGTGTTCTTCGCAACGAGCGGACGGCGAAACGCAGGTCACGCAGGAAGCCGTCGAGGACGCGCCACGAGTCCTGATCACGCGCGCGAATTCGCATCGCATTTACCTCAGCAATCTCGCGGTCAGCTTACGCCCATACTCATTTTCGAGGCAACGGTCCACCTGTGATTACGGGAAGGAAGGTTCTCGGCCTGCAGCGGGAGGTAGCGCACCTGTCCTTCCCATTCGTGACAGGCAAGCGAAGGCTGGTGAGCCGGGTGGGAGTCGGCGCCCCGGTCGTGGTGGTGCCGTTCGCGTTTGAGCGTAGACGACTCCGCGACCACGCGGAAGCTGTAAAACAGCCGCCAACCCACACGCCGGGTGACGAAATGCGCCACCCGCCTCGACTTGCGGAAGCGACGAGCGCGCAGGCGTAGATGACGAGGTCGGCCGGGCACCGCGGTGGTCCCTGCCAAGACCGGCGGGCCCATCGGAGATCGCCCCTCACCCTGGCTCGCTCCTTACTCGTCCACGTTGGCGTCGGCCCACGCGGTGGCGCGTCCAGTGACCGGGGGCAGGAATGACGCAGCGATCGCGGCCGCGGCGGCGAGGGCAACTGCGCCCCACAGCGATGCCCCGACTCCCGCCAGTTGATACGGAGCCCGTTGTGAGTGACATGCCGCTCGCGTTAGCGAACACGAAGGCGGCCACACGCCGGAGGGTCATGAACGTGAGAAGCCGCCGAACATGTTGTCCATTTCCCCGGAGCCTTGAAGCGCTATTTCAACGTCAGCCACACCGGCATCTTCGTTGTGAGGACTCATCAAGTGAAAGTGTGCGCCTCGTTCCTTAAGTTCCTGCAGCGTGCGAATCATTGAATCGATCTCCTCCGGGCGCAAGCGCAGATAAATCTGGTACCAGCCTTCGGCCAACTCCTGAATCTCCGTTCTCACAAACTCCTCCGGTGGGCGGGTTGGGACAAATATGCTCATCGGGCGCCGCAAATCGGATGACGCCACTAAAGTAGACGGTAAGTAGAAGCTATTCCTCCGGGCGCATGGACTTCATCGCGTTCGTGCGCACGACGACACGGCTGCCGAGGAAGGCATCCACGAGGCTTCGAAGCGACCACGAGGCGTGTCGATACGGCATTCGAACGTTCCTTTCGGCCGCTCGGTAACGTGCCGTGCTCTATCGCCGCCGGTACAGCAGAGTGATTCTGAACCACGTCGTCGTGGTGAAGTTGGGTCAATTCCCGAATGCGCCGGAGGAAAGGAATGCCAACCAGGTGATGACCAGTAGCACCAGGCCGGCTAGTCGGACCACCCAGAGAGGCATTCGACTAGCGTGCTCAATCCCGCCGAAAACGCCCCTCAACTCGGTCATCGATTTGACATAGGCTTGGGGTCTGATGGACATCCAGGCGCACAGTATCGTGAAGATGATCTCAATTAGCATCGGTGTTACCAAGCGAGTCACCCGACCACCAGAGACGTTTCCCCAAGCTCCTTCTCACGATCAGCGATCGACTTCCTAGGCCGAATGTGATGTCGCGTGCGCGTCAACGCCTGGGTCGACGCATGAGCGGTCGACCGGTGCCCCTAGATAGCAAAGCGGACCCCGGCGCACGGCCGTCGTGATCCCCAACTGCGATCGACCTACGCGGCCTCGGGAAGCGAGCCCGATCGATATTCTTGAGGGCGCCTGCTCCGACCGGATGTGACCGGCCGCCAACCCCATTTCGACATGCCCCTCCGGCGTTCAGGTAGGTCGCACGAGATACTTCCTTACTCACTCGTTCAGTTCGCTTGGTGCGCCGATACAGGCAGCCTGGGTAGGAGACGTTCTGGATTCCAAACTCGTCGTGATTCGTCGATACCCGGAAATGATTCATGCCGAACTGGCCCAGAGCGCGTTGCGAGGGTACGGGATCGATGCCGCGATCACTGGCGGCTTGAGAGGCCTTCGACTCGGCGTGAGTCGTGGGCCTGTCGAATTGATTGTCCGCGACGGGGACGTTGAGGCGCCATCGGCATCTTGGGGCCTCCGGAAGGCTACTCTGATTGAACCTGTTGGGCCGTACCAGGCATCTAGGTCGAACGAGAGCTGCGGCGTTCGCACGGGCACGCAGGTTACCTGGTGACTTCGGGAAGTCGGACGATCGATCCTCGCGTGTGTCGACGAGCCGGACCTCGATGTCAGGTCGCGCCGCCGCATCAACCGAGATCCCAGACGCACGACGCGATTGCGCTCTTCGCCGTCGCCCTTACCGCACCGGCAGGCGCCACGCTATTGCTATGCCGGCGACCACAGTATTCGTTGTCGCGGCGTTGGGCATCACAGGGATCACCTTTTTGACGTCGGGTGCGATTCCTTCCTTGCGGCCTTCTCGCTCGCTCGCGTTGCTCCAACAGGACACCGGGATCAGCCGAGTGACGGGCTCGTAATGGCACGTGGCATTTGTGCGCGCATGCTCGAAGAGCCGAATCGAAGCGCCGCCGCCGACGCGCTGGATCTCGTTCGCATGGACGACGACGGAGGCTGGCAGGCGGCGCGACCGCCGGCCTAACGGTTCCCGCCCGTCGGGGCGTGAACCGGACGATCGTCCTTCCTCGCCAGCGCCGCGTCGTCGGGTACCGCGCTCACGAGAAAGGCGATCACTGAAGCTGCGCATATTCGCGCTTCGCCGCGATGAAGACCGGCACATCGGGATCAGCGTTCTTCCACAGAGTCAGGAAATCCTCGTAGGCCGTTCTCGCGCCGCGGACATCGCTGGCCGTCCGCTGCGCTCTCGCCATTTGGAGTCGCGAAACAGCGCCGATCGGATCCGCAGCGGTGATGCCCGGGTGATCGAGAATCTTCCGGAATTCAACGGCCGCTTCGGTGCCTCGGCCCGCGGCGAGGTACGCCTGGCCGCGGAGATAGATCGGATACAGCGCACCGAACAGACCGGAGACGGTGCTCGGCGGAACTCCGAACTCATGCGGAACCGAGATTTGGAGCGCCTCGACGGCGCGTTCGGGCTGGCGACGATCCAGCGCGCAGGCGGCACGAACCGAGGGCACGTAGGAAAAGCGCACAGATGAATCCTCCGGATACCGTCGTTGCAGATCGTCGACGAGGACTTCGGCCCGTGACGATTCGCCTGACAACGCGAAGGCGAGGGCGGCGCCATACTGCACCTCACGATCGTGTGGCAGCTGCAACGCACTCGTTGCGCGGTCGATTGCCTCGGTGCGGTTCCCGAACAGCGCTTCGCGGACTGCTGCGCCTGCCTGCCAAAGCGACCCACGTTCGATCTGCCCGGCCTGCATTGCCTGAACCATTGCACGGTCCGAAAAAGATCTCGCGGCGTGCACATGTCCCGAATACGCTGCAACGAACGCTTCTCGCGCCGACATCCAGTTCTCGCCGCCCGGACGCGTTTTGGCTCGGGCGGCTTCACGTGCCCCGCGCGCAGCGTCGCCCGTGACGAAGGCGATGTCATACGCGAGCATGATGAATTCGTCGAGGTCCAGCCCCCGGGCAGCAGCATCGCGCAATGCCCGCTCGGCATCCTCCATCCGGCCCAGATATAAGCTGTTGGCCCCGAGGCTGTAGTACGGGATCCCTAAGTCGGGATCGATATCGATCGCTTTGCGGGCTTCGGCGCGGGCGTTTTCGAATCGCCCGGCGGTCTTGTGAGTTTGCCCGGCCAGCTGCATGTGGGCGCGCGGGTCGCGAGGAAAGGCCTGCGACCACGCCTCGGCGGTCTGTTGAGCCGCTTCACGGTTGCCAGTGACGAGGGCCTGATATAACGACGTGATGAAATAACGTTCCGGCTCGCTGCAGCGGTCGCGCAACCGCCAGGCCCGCTCGACGCTTCTGGCGGCCAAATCCGACTGATCGAGATCGGCATACATCCGGCCAAGTGACGCATGCGCCATGGCAAATTCTGGATCGATCTCGATCGCCCGCTGAAACAGCGGCATCGCCGCCGACGCACCGCGCACCGCGTGAACCTGCCAGCCGCGGCTGTACGCCCGCAGCGCTTCAAGCGACGTGGTGGTCGCCTCATCCAATCGGGTCGAATGTTTCTCGACGCTCGCCAACGATTCACCGACTCGCGTTCTGAACCGGCTGGCCATCCGGCTGAGTGTCGAGAGTACTTCTTCCCTGCTTGGGGCCTGGGCTTGTTCCTCGTCGAGGATGGTTCCGGTCGCGCAGTGCCTGGCGGTCAGGCCGAGGACGAACCGGGAGCCGACGCTCGCAATCGTGCCCTCTAGCACGGCGGCAGCGCCGGTGCGCTCGCAGACCTGGCGGGCCGTCTCGCCGGTAAGCCGTGCATCCGCCGGCTGGCTCATAAGCTTCAGCGCGCGCTGAATCTGGTTGTCGGAAACAAGCTTGAGAAACGGCGACTGTTCAAGCTCTATCGCCAGCCCCTGGCGCAGCGTTCCGTCGAACACCTGATCGCCAGTCTGATTCGAAACGTCACCGAGGACGACCTTGTCCTTGTCCGACAGCGTTTCCGAGGGACGAGAGTAGAGGTAACCCGATAAAAGCAACGCCCCGGCCGCAGCGGCGACGCCGGCGGCCTTCCAGCGGTCACCCGACCGCGCACCATGGAGCCGGGCATCCGCGCCGACACTCGCCGAATCCGCGTCCTGTTTCAATTGCTCGAGGTCGGCTCGAATGTCTGACGCACCCGGATAGCGCTGTTCGCGGTCTTTCTCAAGGCATTTGTCGATGATTCGCTGCAGCTCCGCGGATGCGGCGGGATTCATGCGAACGGCAGGAACCGGAGCGCGATTGAGGATCGCAGCGAAAACGTCCGCCTGCGTCTCTCCGTTGAAGGGCAGGCTCCCGGTCGCCATCTCATAGAGCACAACGCCGAATGAGAACAGGTCGGTGCGTGAATCCAGGCGTTCGCCGCGGATCTGCTCAGGCGACATGTGGGATGCGGTTCCAAAGACGTTTGCGGTGACCGTCAATGGATCGACTGGCGCAGGCCCGGATCCCTGTACGGTAGGGCCGTAGTCAGCCGATTCGAGTTCCGCTAGCCCGAAATCGAGAATCTTGGCGTGCCCGCGCATTGTGACGAACAGGTTCGCCGGCTTGATGTCCCGATGGATGATTCCGGCTGAATGCGCCGCGTCCAGTCCGTCGGCGATCTCAATTGCCAGCGCCACCAGCGTGCCGCTCGGCATCGGAGTGCCATGGATGCGATGCTTGAGCGTCGTACCTTCCAGGAGCTCCATCACGATGAACGGGCGGTCGTCGTGACGCTTGATTTCGTAGATCGTGCAGATATTCGGATGGTTCAGCGATGACGCCACACGCGCCTCGTGGCGGAAACGCTCGACCGCGCGTGGATCGCGGGCCAGTTCCTCCGGAAGGAACTTCAGCGCGACGGATCGGCCCAGCTCTAGATCCGCGGCTCGATAGACGACTCCCATGCCGCCGCCACCGAGCTTTCCGAGAATGCGGTAATGGGAGAGGACTGCGCCGTCGCGGAGATCGTACGCGTCGTGCCCTTCGCGCGGACTTCCAAAAGCCGCCGCCAGATGGATGGGGGGGTTCTCGAGAAAGCCGACCGCCTGCGGTTCCAAACTCAGAAGGGATCTCGCCTCACACTCGAGCTGCGTGTCACGACCGCACGTCTGCCTCAGAAAGCGATCGCGCTCCTCAGGTGACAACGCGAGCGCGTCGTGCAGCAGCTTATCGAGCCGGCCCCAGTGTCCCGAGTCCATGGTTGGCCCCGCCGCGAAGTTCCCGGTACAGCCAGAGCTTGGCGATGCTCCAGTCGCGCCTCACGGTGGCAGGCGAGACGTTGAGCACCTCCGCCGTCTCCTCTGCGCTCAGGCCGCCGAAAAAGCGCATTTCGATGATGCGAACCTTGCGCGGGTCCAGACGCGCCAGCGCATTCATCGCATCGTCGAGCGCCACCAAATCCGCCGTTCGATCGCCAGCCACCACGGCGGCCTCCTCCAGATCGACGTGCTGCACGCCCGCGCCGCGCTTGACGTTGTGGCGGCGAGCATGGTCGACCAGAATGCGTCTCATCACCTGGGCCGACACAGCGAAGAAATGCCCGCGGTCCTGCCACTGCATCCGGTTGTAGCCCACGAGGCGCAGGTAAACCTCGTTGACGAGGCCGGTCGTCTGGAGGGTGTGGCCGTCAGGTTCGCCTTCCATATAGCGGTGAGCCAGGCGGCGCAGCTCGTCGTAGACGATGGGAGCGAGACCGTCCAGCGCGGTCTGGTCGCCGTCGCTCCAGGCGCGCAGGAGCGCGCTGATGTCCTTTGTCGCCAGCCTGTTATCCATCCACCTTGTGCGTTCGAGGACGGTCGGTTATAACCGCCGGCCATTGTCTGGGAACTTTTTGGCGTCGGCGTTTAGCAAATCCGCGGGATTTCTCCGCCTATTGTAGTGGAGGGACACCATGAAGGCGAGATTCGCTTCTATTGTCGTTGCGGGTACGGTATTGGCCACGCTTGTCGCGCACGCCCAAGGTTCGGCCGCGGGCTCATCAGGGGCCGAGCGCAGTCTCCTGACGTATGCCATCGCCGGGTTTACGCTTCAATTCGGCGCGCTGGATCTGGCCACTGGCAAGTTTTTCCCCATCGCACCTGTGCCACCCGACGTCGGCACCGGATTGGTGCACGGCCGGGGCACGTCGCTGCTGTATCTCGCCTTTTCAGGCAAGCTAACCGCGCTTGACCCGTTTTTCGGTACAACCTCAATCGTTGGAGATGGCACCGGAGGATTAGGCGATTGTTCGGTGCCCGGCTCGTACGCTTTGAACTGCGCCATTGCTCTCGGGCAGGTGGGTGGACATCTCTACGCCACGGATTTCGCGAACAATCTTTACTCCGTCGATCCAAAAACCGGCGCCGCGACGCTCATCGGGCCCACCGGGATGCCGCCGTTGGAGTTTGCGCCTCCGCGCGCCAACTCTGACGGGACGCTGGATGTCGTGAGCGAGAGTCTCGTCAGCTATCGCGGCAAGCTGTACGCGAATTTCGCCACTGTGAAAATCAATCCCGATGGTACGTTCGACCCCATCATACCGGGTGGGCTCTATCAGATTGATCCCTCCACCGGAATGTCGACTCCGATTGCGTCAGTAGACTCAAACATCACAGCGATGGTCAACGTGCACGACACGGTGTATGCATTCGACGCTTGGACGGGAGAAGTGCTCAGGCTCGACATGACGACGGGTTTGACCGAGGCGACCGAGCCGAAGACCGTCATCGATCAGACGGCGGGGTCTCTCATTGTGGGTGCCGCGCCCGCCCGTCCGTCTCCGACGACTCTTCGTTGAACCGGGGCTGCACGATTAGCGGCGGCGTAAGCAACGGTCTGTGGATAAGGCGCAGGAGTCCTAAGCGCGCGCGGCCGGCGTACAGCCCGTGCAGCCGCGCGCGCGATTCGATTTCGCGAAGCGTCCGACGGCGGTACGAGCGTCAATCGGCGGGACGGGCCACCGCGGGTTATTGGTGCGACTGATTTCAAGCGTCTTCCAGACGAAACGTGTGGCGAAAACCATCGATAACCCACTGATTACCAGTTGCCAGTGGGTGACTGGCTGGCACACCGTCGTGCGAATTCAAGTCCGCCCGCTCACTCAGCGGCCGCGCCGTTCGGCGCGCGACTCGTCCACGGCATTTACACCGAACGACCACTACGCAGTCATCACGAAGGCGAAAGAGTGCGACTGGCTGAGCAGCTGCGCTGGATCGTTGCGGACGAACGCCGTTGTGTCGGTCACCGTCGCAGTGACCTGGTGATCACTGGTGAAGAGCGACGCCGCGTCGCGACCTTGACGCCACCAAATTAGAAGGTAATTAGAAGCTATTTCTCGGGGCGCATGGGGTTCATCACGTTCGTGCGCACGCGGCTGCCGCGGAACGCATCGACGGCACCCGCCGGGTGCATCCTCCCGAATTGGGCCGTCCGGCCCGCCGATTCGGTGGCCTTATGTCGTGACCTCAGGGAGTTCCACGGATCGATCTTTGCGCGCGTCCACCAGCCGAACCTCAATATCTGGTCGACCCGTGCGCGGCCGCATCCACCGCGAACACTCGGCACCTCTCGACGCTCGTAGACCAGCACATCGGCTCTCGCACCGTTGTAGTTCTTGCCCCGATATTCCGCTTAATCATGTGAGGACGCTCAGCGCCGTGGTCACGCACAAAGACAGCGAACGTTTCGCGCGACTCCCTTTGAGTCGCCGGTTACACCCAGGATGACCGGAGGTACGTCATGAAACCGCGAATTCGCCAACGCATGGGCTTCGTCACGGCTGTCGGGGTTATGGTCCTGCTCGGGACTAGCCTCACTCACGCGATCATCAACGGTACGCTCGACGGCAACCTTCATCCGAACGTCGGTGTGGTGATCTTTGCGGTGGATGGAGGGCTGGTCTCGCCGTGCTCGGGAAACCTGATTGCGCCCACCGTCTTTGTAACGGCGGCGCATTGCCTGGATTTCATCGAGTCCCAGGGTGCGACTCAGGTGTGGGTCTCGTTCGCTTCGCATGTCGTCGCAGATGTCGATTTTATTTCCGTCTCCAACCTCGACACGTCAACGCTCATTCCCGGCACGCTGCACCCCAATCCGGCGTTCGACGCCCACGGGCCAGACCCCAACGACGTCGCCGTGATCACGTTCGCGACGCCTGTGGTCGGAATAATCCCCGCCGTGCTTCCAACCCCGGGTTTGCTCGATGAGGTCGGACAACAGAATGGACTCAAGGACCAGTTGTTCACCGTTGTTGGCTACGGGGTGAATCAGCGGATCGTGGGCGGAGGGCCGAAGACCTATCTGAGGGATCTGAGCCGGCGATTCGCGACTTCTGGCCTCAACTCGCTGGGGCCGGCATTGCTACGTCTGTCGACGAACAGGACCAAAGGCTATGGCGAGCCGAGTTTCGCTGACTCTGGCGGCGGCATCTTTTTTGGCCAATCGAACACACTTGTCGCAGTTGTCGGATTGCGGGGAACCCCAGGAATGTACCAGGGCTACCGTCTTGATACCGCCTCGGCTCGGGCGTTCCTCTCCAGCTTCGTTACCCTTCCGAGCTAGGTGGGGCCGACCGAAACCGTCCATCGACGGCGCATGAGGGAGAGACGGGACGGGAGAGCGGTGCCGCGCACCGCTTACCGGCTTTATCCAGTTGTCAAAGACCGGCGCCGCGAGTTACGCCGCCTCGCGCGCGGACGGTCGATGACGCCAGAGACTCCGCCCGTGCGGTTCCGCCTCCACACCCGGTCAACTGTGTGGCCATCCGTTACCGCTTCAGGTTGATCAACAACACGCCCACCCACACAAGCGCAGCGGCGCGAAAGCCAAGAGCACGTTGAACGACAACGCGATCGACGTCGCTGCCGGCTGGAGAACGGCTACCACCGCCTGCGCGGCCGGGGGATGGCTCGCCGTTGTCCGGCACGCCCAGGCCGGTACGGCCGCCCGGGCGGATACCTTTCCTCTGCGCGGCGCCGAGGCGTCCGATCACGTCGAGCTGCTGCGGCCGTTCGGGCCCAAATTGGTTCGGCCCCTCTTCAAGCGCGGGCAACATGGTCAGCGGCGCCCAGAAGTCTCGGCGGAGCAGGTCCGGGCCGACGGAGCCTTCGGGAGCGATTGCCGACAATCTCGACGTAGACGCCGCGAAGCTGCAGCTGCTGACCGACCGCTGCCGGGTCGCCGTCAAAGAGCCGCATCCACCGGCGTGGCTGAAGACGGCTGCGAACGATCACGATCGATTCCCTGCGCGCGTTCCTCGACACGCTGCCCGGCTCGAGCAGCCGAACGCGGTGACCGACGGGGCGCGACTCGAGAAATGGTCTGAACCGGGAAACGTGGGCCACCCGGCCTCCGGAACCTGCCTCACGTTTGTCGTTCGGAATGCCGGCGTACAGGCGTGGACGGGCGCCTAGTGCAACTCGACTAAGAATCGTTCGGAACGACCACCCCGCCTTACGATCGCCACGTCGAACACGGAGTCGGCCAGGCGCGTGACCGCGATTTCATGTCTGCCTGTGCTCACTCACGGGTAGTGTCTCAGTTTGGTTGGATCGTCCTGCGCTCACGGCCGGATGGCGAAACGGCCCGCCGTGAAGCGGGCCGTTTGAAAGCGTAGTGTTTGCAGTCCGTCAATTCGGCTGGAAGCTGTACGTTCCCTCTACGGTACAGTTCGGGGCATTCGCGGCCCTGCACGTTACCACGGCGGTCCCGCTGAAGTGGGTAAACTTCCCAGTCCCGCCCGAGAACGTGCATTGTCCAATTTCCCCGGGGGGAATAGGCAATGGCCGAACGCCCGATTGTTGCCGGGTCCGGGCGGCTCAAGGGTGATGTCACTGTTCAGCAGTCCGTTCGCATCGACCGCATCGACATAGACGAATCGCGTGCCGATCTCGATCGCCTGGAGATCCGAGGCAGTGACCGTGCAGTGGTCATTGGCTTGGCCCGTAAAGGTCGGGCACGCCTTCGTTAGCTTGAAGTCCCCGCTTCGCGGAGATGACGCCGCCAACGGCGGGCCGGCAACACTCGTGCTCGGACCGGTCTGACTCTCCGCGCTTGGACCGGTCGGAACCCCGCCTCCGTCGGCGCACGCTGCGGCGGCTAACGTGCTCGCACAGAGACATCCCAAAACCACGCGCTTCATCGTCGCGAATTGCATCGCATACCCCCAGGCGGTTGGTTGTTTCCGGATCTGAGCCGGCCTATCCTAGTGGCCTGTGCAGAATGGTGCAAGAACGTATAGGGACCCAAGACGTTCCAACTGGTACTGATGAGCAACGCGCCGACCGCCCTGCCCGAGGCGGATGCCGGCCGGCAATACCTTGACCACGGCAACGTATGGTGGTGGACAACCACAATTAGCTGACGCCCGCGCCCCCGGCGTTCCCGCCGCCTTTCTCCCGCCCTCCTACGGTCGTCGGCGTGCGTAGCTTCAGAGCACTGCGCGAGAGCGCATCGCCGAAGGCCGATGACGGCACCGCCCTGAGGAGTCCATCTCCGACGCAGGCGGCCCCGGTCCGACGTCGAAATTTTCATGGGAGGTGACCTATGAAGCGGTTGATGCTCAGCGCTGTTCTTGGAGTGTCGCTTCCGGCGTTGACGGCCGCACAGGCCAAGCCGACGTCACGGGCGGAACCGGCGGGCGCCAGTGTGAATTACGGCAACAACGCCGCCGCGAGTCACACGTTCACCCATGAAGGGGTGCGGCTCTGTTACGAAGCGTACGGCGCGGGCGAGCCGCTGCTGCTGATCCATGGCACCGGCGGCAGTATCGCCGACTGGAGCGCGCAGATTGGATACTTCCGGAGGCGCTATCGCGTGATCGCAATGGACAGCCGCGATCATGGGCGCTCGGACGACAGTGCGGAGGTCGCTCACGTACGAGAGGATGACCGACGACCTGGCTGCGCTGCTCGAGCATCTGAAAACCGGTGCAGTCAACGTGCTCGGCTGGAGCGATGGCGGTATCGAGGCCCTGCTGCTCGGCATCGGTCATCCCGCCAGGGTGAAGAAAATCGCAGCGCTGGGGGCAAATCTCAACCCGACCGAGCAGGCGGTTTATCCTGAGGTCCTGAAACCGATTCAGTCGATGCTCGCCGAGATGCCAGCAGCGACGCGCGATACCCTGAAGGGCCGACGCGAACTCAAGGTCTCCGGCATGTCGCTCGAGCAGCCACAAATCGACCCGAAGACGCTGCACTTGATCGCGGCCCCCACGCTAGTGCTCGCCGGCGACCATGATCTGATTCGCGACGAGCACACGCTTGAGATTTATCACCACATTCCGAACAGTCAGCTGGCGATCTTTCCGAACGCGACGCACGCGATCCCGTTCGACGACCCGGCGCTGTTCAACGGGACGATCGACCGTTTCCTGCGCGCGCGGTTCGTGAAGAAAGACAGGATTAAGGATTTCTCCGAGTCTTTCAGGAAGCGTCGGGCTGGCGTCAGCGGACAGAAGTGAGGGCCCCCACCACTCGAATCTGCAACGATGTAACACGGCCTCGACATGACGAGGACACGCGTGAGGAGCGGTGTCGAAGGGATGCCTCGGAAGCCCGAGCCTCCAATCCGCGACACGTCAGCGCGGGCTGAGTGACGGCCTCTGGACCTGGACGATTGTGCGATGAAGAAGATGCTCGTGGGCTCGCGGCTTTCGGGTGTATAAGGGGTGCATCTGGGGCAGGCAAAACGAAATCCCGGATAGCCAGGCCCCACCCACAGGCGCAACATGGGCAACGCGCCGTCAACGCAAGTCTCTGCGGTTACGGCGATCACCTGTGGCAGGTTGGCGGTATCTTCGACGGCCAGAGTGGACGAAGGAGGGCTTATGCGGACACTCACAGCGACCGTTTGCGCTTGTCTCTTAGTAGTTGGCAGTCTGCCCAGGAGACAACTTGCATTCGCGGCTGCAGCACAGTCGCCTCCAGGAGACGCATCGTTTTCTGTTGATCTACCAGCCGATTATTTCGCGCAAGGGGCTTGCGAGTTCCCTATCAGAATCGCAGCGACTGGAAAGGGCGGCACAATTCTTCTATCCCGCGGCCGATCCATTCTTACGTCGCCGGCCTTAACAGTCGTTGTGACAAACCTAACAGACCCTGCTGATCTGTCCAAGACAGTGACGCTGAAGGCCACAGGTGCATTTCACAACTCCACCGAGCCGAACGGCGATGTGGTAACGACTGTCACGGGTCGCAATGTGCTCGGTGATCCTGAGGCGGGGTTCGTGCTCGCTATCGGAACTTTCAGCTACACGTTTGACAGCTCTGGGAATCTTATCCAGCCTCTCACGGGGACAGGACAACTCATCAATGTATGTGAATTGATTGCCTGAGCGCTGTCGGTAGTCCGCGCGTTCTCGTCGTTGCGCACTCAGCACTGCGCTGCTGTCATCGGTCAAGCGGTGTTTCCCCGACGTCGAGAGCCGCCGGTGATCGTTGCCACAGGACAGCGACCTCAGGCGTGCCCACTGGGGTTCGCTTTGCGCCTCAGGCGTTGGAGCGCAAGAGATTCGACGCTCTTGCCGGTTGTTGCTCCGACTAGAGCGATGACAACATCGCCAGCCTGCACTGCGTAAGACCGTTGGAGTCCTGAATACGCTTGCGGCGTCATGGTCCGATCATCGGAACGCGTACCGAACTCGTGACGATGATTTTGCGCACGCTCAGGAGGCGGTGAATTCCCGGTACTGCTGGCGGCGGATTGTGTGTCCTCGCGATGTCGACAGACACACTCGGCAAGGCGAGTTCTCGTATAAGAGCTAGGGATGTCACCGAGCCAGGCGATGCCGGACGGCTTGCTTGACACGGCGGTATCGATGCCGTGGGGTGACGGCTCGGTTGATGATGCCCTGCTTCTGCTCGTGAGCAGCGCGATACCTTCCGCTTTGCCCGGATCGCCCGCTCCAGTCTCCCGTTCGCCCAGTCCAGAAATATCACGATGGTCGCCTGGATGCTCCGCAGCACGCCAAACGGACCCACTGCTGAAAGCGGCGGTGGCATGTTTGATACGACGGATACCAGTCAGGCGAGGTCGGCCCACGAGGCGCCGATTCTCAGATCCACAGCATGTCATTGAACACGGCACGGTTCTCCCTCCACGGGCGCCACCGACCGTCCTTTCGGCGCGCCAGCTCGGGCAAGAACCGCCCAATGAAGTTTCATTGCTCGTCGGTGAGGTCACGGGGATGAGGCGCATCAGGAATGGCCATTCAGCCAGAATGCCCGCGTGATGCGGCTATTGACGCCGACGAGCCTTCAGCAGCTGCAACGGCGTTTTTCGCGGGCAACGACGACGCGATGAGCCGCGGCGCGCACCAGAGCGAACACCGCGCCGCGGCTCCATCGCGAGGTCAGCCGGGCTGCGAGCCTGCCTGGCTCGTATTGGGCGCGGTGGGCTGGGGGTAGGATCTCACCAGTGATTGGTACCAGCATTTCGCACTACCGGATCATCAGTCATATCGGCGCCGGCGGGATGGGGACCGTGTATCTGGCCGAGGATGCGAACCTCAGCCGCCGTGTTGCGCTCAAGTTTCTAGCACCGGAAACCGCCAGTAATCCGGAAGCCGCTGCCCGGCTGCTCCGTGAGGCGCGCGCTGCCAGCGCACTCGATCATCCGAACATTGCCACCATCTACGAGATTGGCAACGACCAGGGCCGCCCGTTCATCGCGATGGCCCACTATGAGGGAGAAACTCTCGCAGCTCGCCTTGCCCGCGGTCAGCTGCCGATGGCCGAGATCGCTGGCATCGTCGCGCAGATCGCCGACGCACTAAAAGCCGCACACGCCGCCCACATCGTTCACCGGGATCTGAAACCGTCGAATCTGATGCTGACGACCACGGGACAATTGAAAGTGTTGGACTTCGGCCTCGCAAAGATCGAGAGCGGGGAGACGGCAACCCAGCTCACGCGTGCCGGCAGTACGGTGGGCACGGCCGCCTACATGTCGCCCGAACAGGCCGGTGGAGACGTGGTGGATGCGCGTTCAGACCTCTGGTCGCTGGGGGTGGTCACTCACGAGATGCTGGCCGGTCGGTTGACGTTCGACGGCCCGAACGCGCTGGCCGTCATCCACGCAGTGCTTACGACCGACCCTGCGCCCGTCAAAACGGTACGCCCCGATGTTGCCCCGGAGTTGGAAGAGATCGTTAATCGGACGCTCGTGCGCGCCCTCGATCGGCGCACGATTACAGCGGCCCAGGTGCGAGATCTCGCATCGGCCTGTCACGCGCGACTATCGTCAGGACCACAGCTTGCGACCGCGCGGCCGCGGACGTCGCGGCCCACGCAGCTTGCGGCCGCGGTCGTCGCGCTCGCCGTCCTCGCGGGTGGCGTCGGATGGTGGGCGCAGCGCGACTCGAAGGTTCACTGGGCGCGGCAGGAGGCGCTGCCGGAGATCATCAGGCTTGCCGGCGCCGACAAGTTCGACGAGGCCTATCGCCTCGCGCTGCAGGCGCAGAGATTTATCCCCGACGATCGACTCCTCGCGGAACAGATGAGGGGAATCTCTCGACGCGCGGCGATCGACTCCGATCCGACTGGCGCGAACGTCTTCTACCGCCCGTACGGCCGGAACGGCGAGCCGTGGCGCGCGCTCGGCAAGACTCCGATCGTCGGCGCGAGCGTACCACGCGGCCTGTTGCATTGGAGAGCCCAGCTGGCGGACCGGGAGACCGCGGAAGACGTCGGCCCTGGCCCCTCCGACGAACCGCGTATCCACTTCACGCTCTTCCCCGAGAACCAAGTGCCGGCCGGTATGGTACGGATCGCATCGGCCGGGCAACCTTTCAGGGTTCTCATACCCGGGCTCGAACATCTTCCAGAGGTCAACCTGCCCGACTACTGGATCGATCGCCACGAGGTCACGAACCGCGCGTTCAAACGGTTTGTGGACGACGGCGGATATCGGCGCGCTGAGCTGTGGCGCGAACCGTTCATGAAAGACGGCCGGCCACTGACGTTCGACGCCGCTATGGCGCATTTCCGCGACGCGACTGGGCGGCCGGGCCCGGCGACATGGGAGATGGGCGCGTACGTCGCCGGGCAGGACGACTATCCGGTGGCCGGCGTGAGCTGGTACGAAGCAGCCGCATATGCGCGCTGGACGGGGAAGGCGCTGCCGACGCTCTATCACTGGAGCCGCGCAGCGGACCACCGCCTGAGCGGGGACGTGCTGCCGGCCAGTAACTTCAGCGGCAAGTCGCTACTTCGGGTCGGTGCCTCGGGCGGTATCACCCACGGCGGTACCGCCGACATGGCCGGCAACGTGAAAGAGTGGTGCCTGAATGCGGCCGGCGCGCAACGCTATATCTTGGGCGGCGCGTGGAACGAACCTACGTATACATTCAACGACGTGGACGCATACTCGCCCTTCGCCCGGGACACGAATTATGGATTCCGCTGCATGAAGACGGATCGGCCGGAGGATCTGCCGGCATCCCTGGCATCAGCTATCGAGTTTCCTTCACGCGACCTGCGGACCGCCAAGCCGGTCAGCGAGCCGGTTGTTCAGGCCTGGCAGCGTTTGCTGTATTCCTTCGACCACGGGGACCTCAACGTGAAGGTGGAAGCAGTCGACGATTCGTCGCCCGAGTGGCGCATGGAAAAGGTGAGCTATGCCGCCGCGTATGGCGGCGAGCGCATCCCCGCGTACCTCTTCCTCCCGAAGAACGGGAAGCCGCCCTATCAGGTGGTGCTGGGTTTCCATGGAGCGAATGCGATTTACCAGCGCTCCAGCGCCAGTATCACCGACATCATCAGCGTGTTCACGTTCATCATGCGGAGTGGCCGCGCGTTCCTCTTCCCCGTTTACAAGAGCACGTACGAGCGCGGTGATGGCCTGAAGAGCGATCTGTCAAATACGACTACGGGCTGGCGTGATCACATGATCATGTGGTCGAAGGACGTCGGGCGCTCTGTCGACTACCTCGAAAGCCGTCCTGACATGGCAAAGGACAGGATCGGATACATGGGTGTGAGCTGGGGCGCAGAGATCGCGCCGCTGTTTCTCGCGGTCGAACCGCGGATCTCACTCGCCGTGCTGTACATCGCTGGCTTCAACCGGCAGCCGTCGCTGCCCGAAGCCGATCCGGTGAACTTCGCGCCACGCGTGAAAGTGCCGGTCCTGATGCTCAATGGCCGCTTCGACTTCTTCTATCCTCCCGCAACCTCCCAAGAGCCGATGTTCAAACTGCTCGGCACTCCTGCCGAACACAAAAGGCGTGTCGTGTACCAGTCGGCACACCGTATCCCGCGCAACGCGATGATCAAGGAAGTGGTGGACTGGATGGAGAAGTACTGGGGGCAGCCGACGCGTTAGCGGTTTCACGTAGGAGAGATAGCTGGAGTAGGCCGTCGATGGGTGTGGTCAACCCGAGGACCGACGCTGTGGAATCGAGCGCCCACGTAAAGAAGTAGAAGGGGAGTAGAGGTTATCTGGGCTCCCGCGGAGTGTAATCCGACTTCGAAGCGATCCTCCCCGGCCTCTCGTTAAGCGCAGCGGGGATTCAGCGGGTCGTGCACGTGAAGTTTGCCGCCTCGTCCGTACTCCCCGTCCCCCTGTACTTGGCGACGAGCGGATACGGGCACAGCGGACGCGTCCGCACCACGTCGCCGCCCGGTCGCGGCGAACTCTTGTACTTGGACGCAACAATCTGAGCCGGCGCGATACTCTGTTCCACCCAGTCTTCCAGCGCCGTGTCGATATCGTGCGTGCGGTCTCCGCGCGCGGTGCCGACGTGGCTGAAGACGTCCGGACCGGGTCCGCCCCGATCTACTTCTGATCTACTTCTTCCGCAGGCGGTTCCAATCGGGTTCACGGGTCAGCGCGTTTGCCAGAACCTCTGTCGCCGTGTCTCCCCCGAACGCTCGATGACCCGTCAGCATTTCGAACAGCACGCAACCGAACGCCCAGATGTCGGCGCGCTTGTCGACGAGCCTGCCTTTGGCCTGCTCCGGCGCCATGTATGCGGGAGTGCCGAGAATGCTCCCGAGCCTCGTTGAGGCACTCGTGATCGTGGGCTGGTTTGCAGAATGTTCGCTCGTGGAATCGAGTGCTTTCGCCAAGCCAAAGTCGAGAACCTTCACCTGCCCGGCTGGTGTGATCTTGATGTTGGCCGGTTTCAAATCGCGGTGAATGATTCCCTGCTCGTGCGCAGCCTCCAGCGCGTCCGCGATTTGACGGGCGATCGGCAGCACTTCCTCTGGCAAGATCGCCCGGCGCGCAATCCGGTCCGCGAGCGTCTCGCCATCCACGAACTCCAATGCGAGCGCCCGCACACTCTCGGTCTCCTCGATCCCGTGAATACTCGCAATGTGGGGGTGGTTCAGCGCCGCAAGTGCTCGCGCTTCGCGGTCAAACCGTGCGATGCGGTCCGCGTCAGACGCGAAGATCTCTGGCAGGACCTTCAACGCGACGTCGCGATGCAGCCTCGAGTCGCGCGCTCGGTATACCTCACCCATTGCGCCTGCCCCGATCGACGACACGATCTCATACGGGCCGATTCGGGTGCCGGCGGCGAACCTCATAAGTGAAGGTGCGCGATTATACGGCACCAACCCGACGCGAGGCGCCTCACCGTTGAGCTCGTGCCATCTGATGATCGCGCGCCCAGACCCAGCCACCGCTCCCAAAACGCCTAGGGGAAATTCATGGGGGTACGGCGGGAGGAGCCGAGCGCGCTCTGGCCGTCTCCGGCGCCTTGGCCCTCGCCGTTCGACCTGGCCGCGGCCGGTGAACTCGAGCGGCGTGTCGAGGCGCCCGTCCACCCGGAGTCACTCCCGAGTCAGCACCTTCGAACAGACCACCGAGAACCTTCGATCAGGATCGTGAAATCGGTGCTCGCGACGCGCTCGATTCGCTCGCGCACGGCCCGAATCGGCAGGCTCGAGCCGATGAGTGGCGCTGCACCGTCACCGCGTCCCCGCGTCGACGACACCGGCCACCGGCCGTTCGCGCGTTCCAACTCCAGCAGGAGTCCCGCCACTTGCGATGCCGAGGCGAGCATCTGCCTGGCCCGATCGTCGACCGGCCGCTTCGAATCTTGTCGAGAAGGTAAGTCGAAGCTATTCCTTGAGGCCCATGGACCTGCCGATACGCCACTAAAGTAGAAGGTAAGTAGAAGCTATTTATCGGGGCGCATGGAGTTCATCCACTCGGTTGGTCTCGTGGGCAGCTCACCCTGCGACTGTGGCCGGATTTTCTTCGTCGGCGTGCAGGGGCCTAGAGCGGGCATAGGATAGGCGACAGCGGAGGTACCGCCGTGGAGGGACTAACCGCTGGAGCGGAGGTGCGTATGGCAGAGGATTTACCGGACGTGCGTGCGGACGCCATGGACGTCGCCGACCTCGCGCGCGCGGAGGAGATCCGATCGCAGTATGCAGCGATCGTGGAGTCCTCGGGTGACGCGATCATCGCGAAGACGGTCGACGGGGTGATTTCAGCGTGGAATGCGGCTGCCGAGCGGATGTTCGGATACTCCCGGCGGGAGGCCATCGGACAGCCAATTACGATGATCTTTCCTCCGGACTTGCACGACAAGGAGTACGAGATTCTGAGGCGCCTTCGCGCGGGTGAACAAATCGACCATTATGAGACGGTCTGCCTCACTAAAGCCGGCGAGTCCATCGATATCTCCCTGACGATCTCACCGGTGCGAGACTCGGCGGGCAGGTTTATCGGATGCTCGAAGACCGCTCGCGACATCACAAAGGTCAAGCAGGCCGCGGCCGCCCTGCTGCATAGCGAGCAACGGCTGACACGCGAGGTCGCGCGCGCCACGACGCTCCAGTCGGTCAGCACACGACTCATTTCGGAGTCGACGCCAGAGACCTTGTACGACCAGATTCTCGGCGCCGCCATGGAGTTGATGGCGGCCGATGCAGCCAGCCTCCAGATGCTCGCGGCCGACAACACATCGCTGACGCTCCTCGCGTGGACGAATTTTGACCCCGGCTGTGTGCCGTATTGGGAACGGGTGCCGGTTGGAGCCGCGAGCACCGGCGCCAAAGCCCTCAGGGACAACCAGCGGGTCGTCGTGGGTGATATCGAAACGTGCGAATTCATGGCGGGCACGCGGGAACAGCAGGAATATCGTCGCGCAGGCATCCGCGGCGTGCAGTCGACGCCGTTGCGATCGCGAACGGGCCGGCTTCTCGGGATGCTCTCGACGCACTGGCGGACACCGCATACGCCGGCCGAGGATGACTTCAGATTCTTCGACGTGCTCGCCAGGCAGGCCGCGGATCTCATCGAGCGCACACTCGCCGAAGAGGCCCTGCGCGAAAGCGAAGCACGCTTCCGCCTGATCGCGAATACCGCGCCCGTCATGATCTGGATGTCCGATGCCGACAATGCGCTCACATACCTCAATCAGACCTGGCACGACTACACGGGCCTGCCATCGGACGCGGCGCACGAAAAGCTCCAGGCAGCGGTCCTCCACCCGGACGAAGTGGAGCGATGCCGGAAGGTGTACGGGGACGCCTTTCAGCAGCGTGCACCTGTTCAGATGGAGCATCGGCTACAGCGCCACGACGGCGAGTATCGCTGGGTGGTGACGTCTGGTGTGCCCCGGTGGAACGCGAAAGGTTCGTTTCTTGGTTACATTGGCACGATCGTGGACATCACCGAGCGGAAGCTGGCGGAAGCGGCTCTTGCCGGTCAGAAGCTGATCGAAGCGCACGAGGAAGAGAAGACCCGCATCGCCCGCGAGCTGCACGACGACATCAGCCAACGGATGTCGCTGCTGGGTTTGCATCTCGGTATCGTAAAGCGGAGCCTTCCGGCATCAGCCGCCGACCTCCTCGACGACGAGATCGAGGAAATGGCGAGAGAGATCAAGGATCTTGCGGCCGACATTCAAGCGCTGTCGCACCGCCTGCATTCCCCGAAGCTCGAGCACATCGGGCTGAAAGCTGCGGTGGCCGGATTCTGTGAGGAGTTATCGAGGCGGCATGGCGTCACCGTTGATGTGCATTTCGAGAACGTCCCGCCAGCGCTGCCGCCAGAAATCGCGCTGTGTCTCTATCGTGTGCTGCAGGAAGCGCTGCAGAATGTCTTCAAGCATGGCGTGCCCCCGCGCGCCCGTGTCTCGCTGATCGGTCACCCCGACAGCATCCATCTGACAGTCAGGGACTCGGGGCCCGGCTTTGACCCTGACGAAGCAGTGAGAGGTTCAGGGCTCGGTTTGACGAGCATGAAGGAGCGGTTGAAGGTCATGGGCGGGACGCTTTCGATCCAGTCGCAGCGTGGGCAGGGCACAACCATCCAGGCAGTCGTCCCGCTTCGTCTGCCGGCGAAATAACCCGGATGACACCGTATGCCGCGGGGCGATCGGCCTCGAACTTGCCGACGAATCAACTGCGAGGCGACTTGGATCGCAGGCCCGCGAACGATCCGCCTGCTGTCACTCTAAAGAGCGCCAGCATCACCGCCGGCAGCTCCCGCGCCATCTGAGTCTTGCGAACCACGGCGCTCGCACCCGCCTCGAACGCGTCGGCAGTCATAGTGTCGTCGTCAAGGAGTTCGCTCACGATTACGACGCGGACGGTGGGATACATCCGATGAATATGACGACAGGCGTCCAGCCCATTCATCCGGGGCATAGAGATGTCGGTGACGACGGCATCGGGTGACAGGTTGCCCACCTGTCGCAGAAGGTCTTCACCATCGCTCGCGACGGCGACCACTTCGACATGCGGCTCCAGAATCCGCGTCAGGGCGAGCAACACGGCGGGGTGGTCGTCGGCGAGAACAACACGGCGGCGGCGGTCCATTAGTCCCCACAGTTGCCACTCAACCCGACGATACCTATCTATCTGGCTCACAAGTCGTTCGATTCTTAATTTAGAGACATATATCTCGTTGCAACCATGCGAGCTGACAGCCTCAAAGAAAAGCGCGCTGGACGCGCGTGGAAGGCGTGCCGACCCCGCGACATCTCGACTACTCGCGAACGCCGCGCGGTGTTGGTGCGCTCGCCACCTATCTCATGCACCGCCAACATCAATGTTGACGAGTTAACGCCGCCGGGCACCGAAGCAGCCCTCCCGATACCTGCGCGAGCTGGGGGGCCTAACCTGTCGAAGGCTGAGCGTCCGCGCAGTAGCACGCTAACGCCCCTGAACTCACCAGCACTTGTGAACTGCCGACGAGCCCGACCAGTGTAACCAGACTCGCCGGCCCGAGCCGGTGCGCGACATCGCACCACGAGGCTACCAATGACCGACTCTCCTCGACGTGTCGCGGCTTACGCGCGCGGTCAGCACCTTCGAACAGACGAGCGAGCACCAGCTCCTCGAGCTTCGCGGTACGTCGCAGCGCGCGGATGGACCTGGACCGAGTAAGTGGACCAGGCACCAGGGGCGCGAAGGACCGGTCCGCAAGTTCGATGCCGTTCTCTGCTGGCGACCGGCTCGGTCGGAACCTCCGCCACCTCGTGCTCGTTCTCGACGAGTGGCAGGCGCGCGGCGTTGCGTCGATCGATACCCGAGAAACGGCCGATCGCACTTCTCGGGGCCTCACACCGCCGGGGCTCGCGACACCTGAACTCCGGTGCGCTAGGGTGCGCCTCCGGAATGCCGGACGTTCGAGGAACAGAAACTCGTCCGATGCCTTGCGATGATCCGAGATTGCTCGCAGTTGGTGCTTTCGGCGCCATAACATCGTCGGGGTCGAATCTCGCGCCGTTGCACACAAGGACATTCGGCCCCTTGCGTGCTTCGGAAGCCGATCTCATTTGACGCGATTGCCACGGCGGTCGTACAACACTGCGTCCGCTGACGTATCGGGTCCGCGTGTCGCCTTCCACAAGGCGTGGACGCGGCTTAGCCGGCCCGACGCGGAGACTGCCGCGGTAAATAGACTGTGATCGTCGTGCCGCAACCGACGCCGTCGCTGTGAGCTTCGATCGTGCCGCCATGCGCCGTCACGATCTCTTTGGCTAAGGCGAGCCCCAATCCCAGGCCACTCCGACGGTGCGCGGATCGATTCATTTGCGCGAAACGATCGAAAATCCGCGGCAGGAAATCCACCGCAATGCCGACACCGGTGTCGGCGACCCGCACCTCGATCCCATGACCAGTGCCGTGCGCTTCTACGCTGACTCGGCCGTCGCGCGGGGTGAACTTGACGGCGTTTACGGCGACGTTGGAGGGCCTGTTGGAGCCGATCGCGATCGCCGTCGATCACCCCGAGGTCAACCTGGTTGAACCGCGCGTCGACCTGCACGCCTTTCACCGCCGCCTGCGGAAGTATCAGTTCCACGACTGCGGTGAGTAGGTCTGAGGCGTCGACCGGTCCGAAGGTCAGCCCCAGCGTACCGGACCCGATGCGCGATAAGTCCAGTAAGTCGTCAATCAGCCGTCGTTGATGGGTGGCACTCCGACGAATGGCGCCGATCGCCTTCGCCATCACTGCCGCCGTGGGCGAAGACGTCAAAAGATCGCTCCAGCCAAGGATCGCATTGATGGGTGTCCGGAGTTCGTGGGAAACCACGGACAAGAAATCATCTTTGGCGCGGTTCGCGTGCTCCGCGCGTTCACGTGCCTCCCGTTCGCGGGCCAGCAGTTCCGCTTCTCGCTGCTTCGTCTCGGTCACATCCTGGGCCACGGCCACAATCAGGGTGACGACATCACCCTCGGTCGCAAGGGGACCGGCGCTGATGTAGTACACACTCTCGCCCAACGGAAGATCGAAGTGGACGGATTCCCCCGCGAATGCGCGTCGGTAGAACGGCTCGACGTGCTGCACCGACGCGGCCGGGAACAGATCGCTCAGCCTGCGGCCGAGAAGGGCCGCGGTCGAGAGCTGTGCGGCGATCGCGCGGAGCAGCGCGTCAGGACGTACGGGCACCTGATCCCGGGGGCGAATCGCGGCGCCGTCGATCGCCTCGATGATGACGACGCGACGCAACCATCCGCAACCTGAAGCGGGAGACGACGACGTCGCGGTCGCGGACGGTGATGAATTGTTAGGAGAAAGTGGTGAGCCGCGATGGAATCGAACCATCAACCCGCAGATTAAGAGTCTGCTGCTCTGCCAATTGAGCTAGCGGCCCACAGACGAACAAGGCAAGACGAAAAGTATATCACGCCCGCTGCAGGAACCAGCGCCACAGCGGCGGTGTGAGATTCCGCAGCATCAGGACCGACGCGGTCACCGCGACGCCGTCGCCACTCGTGCGCCGCACGATCAGCGTGTCGACGCACGCTGGGTTCAGCAGCGGCGCGTGCGATCAGCGCCTCGCACGCGTCCCGATCGGCGGCATGGTCGCAGAGCGAATCGCGGCCGAGCCCCTCGACCGAGCCGCCGAGCAGCAGCAGCGCGGACGTGTTCGCCTCCTGGATGATCCCCTTCGCGTCCGTGAACACGCACGCGACCGACAGGGCTTCCATCAGCTCGACCCGCCGCCGGCGCTCCTGCGCCACCGCGGTCGACAGCCGCTGCAGATCGTCGCGCCCCTGCGACAGTTCTTCGAACATCACCTGCAGTTCTTCGATGACCTGATCGATTTCGGAAAGCGCCTGCCGCAAGAGCGGCGATCCGGCGTGCTCGTGCTCCGACCGGATGCTCAGCAGACGCTGCACCGCGGCGTCCAGTTCGGTGATGCCGGTGAGCGGATAAGGATCGGTGTTCATTGGCGGGTCTTCATGCCCGGGGTTCGGAACCGCGGATTCGATCGGCGCGCGACGATCTCTGCATCAGCAGCAGGTAAGCCAACCTGGCGTCTGAGGAAAAGGGCCAGCTCCGGTTATACCACGCGCGAAACCGGTGCGCCAGCTACGATGAGCCGAGCCAAGTCCATGCGGCGAAAGTGTTTGTCGGCCTAGCGACGCCTCGGGAAGCTGGCGACGATGACGCCGATTCCGCCAACGACCAGCGCTGAAATCAGCGCCCGGTCGGCTGCCGGGTAGGCCATGAAAATGAAGGTGGCGACGCCGACGGTGACAAGGAGAGCGGCGCGGCGCACACGGCGCGGCTGGGTCGAAGTTCAGCCGGCGACGTGAGCGATTGGGTTCGTCTCAGCGGGATGAGTGTCCATGGTCGGGGAATGTACCACTTTCGGAGGGTCGCCGTGACGGAGTACCGATATTCGTTCTACGTTTTAGGGGTTTTACGAGTTTTACTCCGGACGGCGCCCGGACCGTGCCGCCACACTCTGACTTACAACCTGCAACCGTAGAACCTGTAGAACATCAAGAACCCGACGGTAGAACTGGTAGAACTGGTAGAACCCGTAGAACCCGTAGAACCCGTAGAACCCGTAAAATCCCCGTTAACACTTGGTGCGTCTGCCCCGTCTTGTTCACAGGTGACGTCCGTGCACGCATCCGAGGAGGGCTTTCTGGCTGTGCCGGTGTTCCACAGCGCTGTCGCCGGCGGCGGCGATCCCGTGGCTGACGAACTGCGCGCCGACGAGCTGCGGTTGATCGGCGCGGCCCGCGACGGCGATCGCGGCGCATTCGGTGCCCTCTACACCCTCTACGGACGGCTGGTGCACGGCATCGTCCTGTCCCGCGTGCCGCGCACCGACGTGGAGGATCTGGTGCAGGACGTCTTCGTCCACGCCATGCAGCGGCTCGCCAGCCTTCGCGAGCCGCGTGCCTTCGGTGGCTGGCTCGCGGCGATTGCGCGAAACCTCGCGACCGACCACTTGCGGCGTGCGCCGCGGATCGCCGACATGCCGCAGGACCTCGCCGCCTCGTCGAACGATCAGACGGAAGCGCTCGCGGTCCTTGCCGTGATTCGCAGCCTGCCCGAAGCGTACCGGGAAACGCTGGTGCTGCGCCTGGTCGAAGGGATGACCGGCCCCGAAATCTCCGCGCGGACGGGGCTGACGCCCGCGTCAGTGCGCGTCAATCTCCATCGCGGCATGAAGCAACTTCGTGAGCGGCTCGAAGGGAGCGCACCTCGTGGGTGACGACTATCTGTGGGATCGCCGCGGCGCTCCGGATCCGGAGGTGCAGCATCTCGAGGAGCTCCTCGGGAGCTTGCGCCATGCGCCCGCGATGTCGTTCGATCCGTCTCGCGTGCCAACGGACAGCACCGGCGGTGACGGTTTCGCCGATATCGTTCCGCCATCCGGTTCTGCTCGCACTGGCGGCCGCGTTGATTGCCGCAATCGGCGCCGGGTGGATGGTGGCCTGGTCGGCGGCCCGCCGAACTGCATGGGAAGTGTCGAGCCTCGAAGGCGCGCCGACGATTGGTTCGCGGCAAATCGGTGAAGACGGCCGGCTGCCCGTGGGCGAGTGGCTGCAGACCGGCGCTGGCGCGCGCGCGAGGATCAGCGTCGGCGACGTCGGCCGGGTGGACGTCGACCCGCAGAGCCGCCTCCGCCTCTCGAGTGCACGCGAGGGGAATTACCGGCTGCGGCTCACGCGCGGGACGATGCACGCGATCATCTGGGCCCCTCCCGGCCAGTTCTTCGTCGATACCCCCTCGTCGACGGCGATCGATCTCGGTTGCGCCTATACGCTGCGGGTCGACGACGATGGCGCGGGGATCGTCGAGGTGACGTCGGGGTGGGTCGGGTTTCGTCTGGAAGGGGAAGGAGTCGTTCATCCCCGCGGGCGCGATGTGCGCGACGCGTCCGGGCATCGGGCCGGGCACGCCGCACTACGCCGACCGTGTCGCCGGCCTTCGCAGCGGCGCTGACCACCTTCGACTTCGACGCGACCACACCGGCCGATCGATCGCGCGCGCTGACCACGATCCTTGCCGAAGCGAGCGCGACCGATGCCGTCACGCTGTGGCATCTGCTCCAGCGCGTCGACGAGGCCGATCGCGATCGCGTGTTCGATCGACTCGCCGCGTTCGTGCCGCCGCCTGACGAAGTGACCCGCGACGGCGTGCACGCGGGGCGCCGCGAGATGCTCGATCGCTGGTGGGACGAGCTCGGTCTCGGGTCGATGCAGTTGTGGCGGCAGTGGCAGCAGGGATGGCATGAGACGCGCTGACGGTTAACACTCGGGAGCTGCGGTCGCGTCTTACTCCCTGAACACGCGACCACGTCCTCGATCGGATGCGGCGCTTTTCCCGAGGAGCCACGACATGCGCACCACATCGAAACACACGCGGAAGACATTGCTGCGCGCGGGAATCATCGGCCTGACGATGGTGACGTGCGGCGGCCGTCGCGCGACCAGCGTTTGCAGGTCCGCCGCTGCTCTGCCATCCGTTCGACATCGGGTCCGCGAAATCGCTGCCGTGGAGTGGCGTGTCCTCCTGGTCCGACGGCCAGGCCGGCTACGACATCAAACATCTGGCTGACGACACCGTCGCCCTCCTGACGCCGGCGACACCGGTCATCGCCCGCATGGAAACCCTGCGGCGCGCCGCCATCTATGCCGGCCGCGATACGAACGTCGCGAAGCAGCTGTTGCTGATCGTCACCGACCGCACCCGCCCCGACGCGTCCGGGAAGACGGACCCGCTCACGCTGTTCGACGCCGGCTATCTGACCGAGACGCTCAGGGAGGTCGGCCGGGTTGGCGAACGCAGCGATCAGCTCGGCCCAAACGCTGCGGGCATGACCGCGCTCGTGCAGAACGTCGACGGCTACGACCTCGTGCATCAAGAGCCTGGCGCTGCGGCCGGATGACGGTTCGATCGAGCTCGCATCGGCGCTGATCGCGGCGTCGAGCGGAACTCGCAAGGCGCAGTATGAGAGCCACGCGCAGAAGGCGCGCACGGCGGCGAAGCAGGATGCGCTGCTCGAAAAGAATCTGTCCCGAATCGCGGAGTAGCCTTTCGCGCTGCTCTCCTGACGCGATCACCGCCGGTCCGGTCCGTCCCGACGGGCGGCTATACTCGTTGTCGGCACGCGCGAACAGGCGTGCCGACAACTCTATGAAGATCCTGGCCTCCTGGTCGACGCGGTAAAGATTCGGCGTGGATGCTCCACGTCCTGCGCCAGCAGTATGGCGATGCGGTTGCGGGCCTGTTGACGACCACCAACGAGGCGTTCGACCGCGTCGCCATGCATGCCGTTCGACGAGAGTTGCTGGAGGCACAAGCGCAAGCCGCCGGCCTGCCGCTTGCACGTGGTGCCGCTTCCGTGGCCGTGCTCGAACGCCGAGTACGAACGCCGCATGACCGCCGCGGTTCGTCGCGTCGTCGAGGAGGGCTTCACGCACGTGGCGTTCGGCGATCTGTTCCTCGAGGACGTGCGCCGCTACAGAGAAGAACGTCTTCTGGCGACCGGCCTGGCGCCGCTGTTTCCGCTCTGGAAGACGAAGTCGACGAACGATCTCGCACGGGAGATGATCGACGGCGGCCTGGAGGCGCGGTTGACATGCGTCGACCCGCGTCAGCTGGATGCATCGTTCGCCGGCCGCGCCTTCGACGCGCACGCTCCTCGACGCGCTGCCGGACAGCGTCGACGCCTGCGGCGAAAACGGCGAGTTCCACACCTTCGCGTGCGCCGGCCCGATGTTCCAGCTACCCGATCGACGTCGTCCGTCGGTGAGGTCGTCAACCGTGACGGCTTCGTCTTCGCCGATCTGCTCCTGTCGTCCTGAGATCCGGTGCTCTCCGGTTCCATGTATCCGCGCCGCATCATCTGCCTGACAGAAGAGACGACCGAAACCCTGTACCTCCTCGGCGAAGGCGATCGCGTCGTCGGCATCAGCGGCTATACCGTGCGCCCGCCCGAGGCGCGCCAGAAGCCGAAGATCTCTTCGTTCCTTCATGCCCGGTTCGACAAGATCGAAGCGCTCGAACCCGATCTGATCCTCGCCTTCTCCGATCTCCAGGCGGAGATCGCGACCGAGCTGGTCAAACGCGGCTTCGCCGTGTTCACGTTCAACCAGCGAAGCGTCGCGGAAATCCTGCAGATGATTCGCGTGCTCGGCGGCATCATCGGCGTCGCGGACAAGGCCGAAGCCCTCGCCGCGCGAGCTGCGAACGCGGACTCGACGACATCCGGCGGTCCGCGGCGGAGTTGCCGAGGCGGCCGCGGGTCTACTTCGAAGAGTGGGATGATCCGTTGATCAGCGGCATCCAATGGGTCGAGGAGCTCATCGAAATCGCCGGTGGCGATCCAGTCTTCCCGGACATGCGTCGCGCGAAACTCGCCAGGGACCGCATCGTCTCCAGCGAACAGGTGATGGCCGCCGCTCCCGAAATCATCATTGGTTCCTGGTGCGGCAAGCCGGTGAGGGCGGCAAAGATCGCCGTCGCGACCAGGATGGGATCAGATGCCGGCGGTCAGGAACGGTCACATCTACGAGATCAAGTCGACGTACATCCTTCAGCCCGGGCCGGCGGCGCTCACGGAGGGCGTGCAGCAGCTCATCGCATCATCGCGCGGATTTAGGCGGCACAGTCTAGCGTTTAGCTAAGGTTATAGGGGTCAGGGTTCGAGTCGGGTTATACGGTTCACGTTCAGTTCCGGTTCACGTTCGCACTCAGCGTTCGAAGCGACGGACGTAAAACGAAACCTGAAACCTAACTAACCTGAAACCTAAAACCTGACCTAAAACCCGAGAACCCGTAAAACCCTAGAACCCTCCGAGTAAGTCCCATTAGTCGTACAATAGACGTTGTCCCGAACATGAAAGTGACACACGCGTTTCCAGCGTTGGCGCTCGCCGTGGTCTTCGCGTCGGCAGGGTATGCGCAGCAACCGCAGACCGAGCCGAACCAGGACACTCCACTGTTCAGGATGGAAGTGTTCGGCGACGCGATGGCGGACTTCAGTGCGCGCGTGTCGAGCTACGTCGAGCTTCGCAACAAGCTGGCGGAGGGACTCCCGGCGCTGAAGGTGGGGAGTCCGGCGGAGGTGCGTAAGGCGGTGCACGCGCTCGCCGCCAGGATTCGCGTCGCGCGCGCGGATGCGAGACGAGGAGACATCTTCACTCCGCTCATCAGCAGCGAGATGAAGGGGGCGCTGGCCCTCCAGGTGGACGACAGGACCTGGGCGGACCTCGTCGACGACAATCCAGGCGAGTTCGCAAAGCGAGTGAACGCCTCCTACCCGGAAGAACGACCGTTCTCCACGGTCCCGGCCAACATTCTCGCCATCCTGCCCCAACTCCCTGAGCACATGGAGTATCGCTTCATCGGGCCCCACCTCGGACTGCTCGATACGAGAGCAGGCGTGATCGTCGACTGGATCCCGTACGCACTGGCGTGTGCGGAGTCCGACGACAAATCGAAGTGCCACAAGTAGACGTTCGCCGGTACTGATCGTCGACGCCGCCGATCGCACTGCGCTGAGGTCAGAGGTCACGTGCCTGGTTGCGGACTCTCGGAAGAACTGCAAGCGCTGGCCCTGACGACTTCCGCCTGAAGGCGGAAGCTACGCCGGGAGCTCGGCGCGGCAAACTCACGACAACTTCCGCCTGAAGGCGGAAGCTACTCCTGGGAGCTTCGCGCGCGACGTTCAAACTGTCGCACGGCCCCGTGAAGCGGATCTACCGCCTGCCCATCCGATCCCGACGCCGCTGCCGACCACACAGAACAGCCATCGAACTCACCAGTATTCGAGCGAACGCACACGCTCGGCCGCGCAATGAACTGACACCTTCGGAGCGTCCGTGATTATCGCAACGACCGCTGATTCGCGAATGGCCGGGTTACGCAGCACGAGCGAAGATTACGCGCTTGGAAACCTGCGCGCTCGGGTGTCCGGCGCGAAACGGCCGCGGGCTGCACCAAATCGGGAGGGCACGATGATTGCGCTCGGGCGAGTCCTCCGAGGAGGTTCCCCGATGTCAGAACATCGTGAAGTTGTAAGTACGATTGGACGTCGCGATTTTACCCTTCAAGCCGCTCTCGCACTTCTCGCCGGCGTCGTCATCACCATCGATGGCTGCGGCGGCAGCAGCAGCAACCCCATGGCTCCAGCGACCGTCGTCAATGACGTGCACGGCTCCATTTCCGCCAATCACGGCCACGTCGCGACGATCACCGGCGCGCAGATTACCGCAGCAAACGCCGTGTCTCTGGACATCCAGGGCACCGCAACGCACGCGCACACGGTCGAAATCACGCAGGCCGACCTGCGCAGCCTGCAAAGCCGTCAAGCGGTGACGAAGGATTCGACGAACAACAGCTCTCACCAGCACACGGTGACCTTCACGCCGGCATAGCGGCGGCGGTCGGTGCGCTCACACTCGTCCACCTGGCGTTCAAAGGAGATCGGCAAATGTATTTGCGCAGCAGAGTATCGGCGGTCGCGGTATCGGTCCTGGCCCCATCTCTCGGCGTAGCGAACGGCCTATTTGATACGGGCGCGCGTGAGGCACACACGCCGCCCATCTTTTTACTGGCTCCCGCCGTCATGGGTGCCGCGCCGCTCAGAACCGGGCCGTCAGCGCGACGCGAAGCGCCCGTGGACTGCCGGGTGAAATGTTCGTGTTGCTGTCGGCGTTGACGAAGTATCGCTCGTCGAGCACATTCTCGACGTTCGCCTGCAGCCGCAGACCCTTCGTCAAGGTGACATACAGCGCGGCGTCTGCGCGGGTGTGACCTGGCAGCGTGACCGTGTTGTCGATGGTCGCGAACATGTCGCTTCGGTGGACGATGCCAACCGCGGCCGCGAGTCGCGGCTGGAACTGGTAGTGGTTCCACAACGAAAAGGTGTGATGCGGCACCTGGCCGACCTGCGCGCCGAGCCGGGCCGCCGCCGTGGCGCTCGTGACGAATCCGTCCTGGTGCGCGTAGCCGCCGGCCACCCTCCACGCAGCGGTGATCTGCCCGTTCACGCCGGCCTCGTAGCCCCTGGTGCGCTGGCTGCCGGTCTGGACGATCCGCCCCGGATCGTTCGGATCGGTCGCTCGCGTGTTGGTGCGATCCAGCCTGTACGCAGCCGTCGTGACCGAAAACCGCGGCAACACGTCCCACTTCACGCCGACTTCGTAGTTCGTAAATTGCTCGGGCTTCAACTGCTGCGTGACCACGGTCAGGGACGAGAACTGATCCCCTGAGCCGGGCAGATACGAGATGCTGTAGCTGCCGTAGATCGATAGCGGGGTGATCGGCTTGACGACGACGCCGGCCCTCGGCGAGACGAGATTGTCGGTGCGACCGAGCGTGTCGCCGTTCCTGTTGTTGTGATACTGCAGGTCGAAGCGGTCGACGCGCAAACCCGCCAATCAACTGCAGATGGCGCGAAAGTTCCACCTGGTCCTGCGCAAACGCCGCCGCGACACACGGCGCGCACGTGGTTGTCGGCGTCGGTCGCATTCTGCCTGAACGTGACGGGCGTGGAGATGGTCGGCCGATCGAACGGAACCAGCAGCGACGTCGCCGCGTTGTTGAAGAATCCAGATTGCCGGAAGTTGTCCGTCGCCTGCCGGCCGACCTCGACACCGCCGATCAGCGTGTGGCGCACGCGGCCGGTCGATGCGAGGAACGTCAGATCGGACTGGTTGAAGATGTTCGTGCGATTGGTCGCGTTGTTGTACGCGGTCAGTGCGACCTGCGCTGCGATCCGGCGTTGCCGCGCCGGGCACGAAATTCTGGTAGAAGCGATCGTACCCGCCCACCATCGTCCGGTTCCTGATCGTTGCGCGCGCGAAGCGATGTTCGACGAGCGCCGACCCGATGTTGACGCGCGCCCTGACGTGACTGTTTGCCGGATCTCCATAGTACGTGGACGGTGCCACGTCCGCGGGCCGGCCGGCGAATGACGTCACGCCACGGTCGGCGACGCGAGTGTCGCGCAGGTGCTCGTAGCCGAGCGTCACCTTCGTCTCGGCTGCCCGGTGCGAAGGTGAACGTCGGGTTCATCGCGGCTCGCTCCAGCGTGACGCCCTGGCGGAAGCTCCCCGAATTCTCGAACATGCCGTTGACCCGAAATGCGAGCGCACTGGTCAGCGGCTGATCCAGGTCGGCGGTGACCCGCTTCTGATCGTAGCGCGCCGGCCTGCAGCGTGGCCGCGCGCACTGGCTGGAACACGGCTTCCTTGATGACGCGGTTGACGACGCCGCCGCCGCCACCGCGGCCGAAGATCATCGCATTCGGCCCCTTGAGCGCTTCGACGCGATCGAGGTTGTACAGGTCCCGATAGTACTGCACGTCGTCGCGGACACCGTTCAGGAAGAAATCAGCGGAGGAGCGATTGCCGCGAATGACGAGATCGTCGCGGTTGTTCTCGCCCTGATGCGCGGTGATCCCCGGTGTGTAGCTGACGACGTCCGCCATGCTGGTCATCAGCTGATCTTTGATGAGTTCCTGAGTGACGACGGTGACTGACTTGCGGCACGTCCCGCAGCGGCGTCGGTGTCTTCGTGGCGCTGGTGATTGCACCGGCTTCGTACCCGGTCGCCGCCGTGACGCTGACGCTTTCGCGCAGGCCTTCGACCTGGAGAACGAATTCGTGAAGCGTCTGCGCACCGTCGCCGACGTTCACGTGCTGCGACGCCTCGGTGAATCCGGGCGCCGCCACTCGGATGGTGTGCGGGCCCGGTGCGAGTGCGACCGTGAAGCGACCTTCGACGTCGGTGACCGCCGACACCGCCGCGGAGGCAGGCTCGCCGGCCCGCCCGACGGTCACACGGGCACCGACGAGCGGCGCGCCGCTCGAATCGACCACGCGTCCTCGAAACGTCACGAGTGAGGCGACCGTCGGAGTGACCTCGACGCCCGATTGCTGCGCGGTCGGCGAGGCGAGCGCGGAGGACACGACTCGGGCCCAGTATGAGCAGGGCCGCAGCGAGCAGCGACAGGCGACGAACACGCATAGAGAGAAAGTCCTTTCGAGTATCGCCAGGCGCGGCGCAGATGCGACGAAATGCGACTGGTCTCACTATCGAGGACCCCAGCGTATATCCGACCAAAATGGTCGTCAAGAGAATATCCGACCGAATACGGTCGGTTAAGAGGGTAGCGTCAGAATCAGCCGTTAACGACTGTGCAACGAGCACACGTCTTGAGGCTTAAGCCTTGATGTCTACGCTATTTACGCCTGAATTCTACCTGGTCAGCGTGGCCCCGGCGAGCCGCCCGAGGGCGCCAAGCGTCGTCTGCGCCGCGTTGAGACCAAGCTTGAAATCCTGATCGGAGAAGGTGGAAAACAGGTCGGTTGGCTGGTGCCAGTGCGGGTCCCATCCGGCGCCGATCTGCGCGCCACGCTCGTTCTCGCGCACGCTGATGGCCGGCACGAAGTTCATGAACGGCTCGGAATCGGTGTTCGTCATGTGCGGCCCGACCGACGCCGGATAGTCCGATGCGTACGCCTCGTTGGCGCTCTTGAATGCCCACGCCAGCTTCTGCGCCTCGTCGGCCATCTTCGCCGTCGCCCGGAACTCGATGTTCACGTCGGCCTCCGCCCGCTGGTTCGGGCTGGCCTTCCCGTCGGCCGACGGCATGCCATGGTCGAACATCATCATGTCGTGCTGGATCATGCCGAGCCATCGCGGCTCCGGGTACTTACCGGAGCCGGCAGGTTGTTCCTGTCCCTGGAGCTCACGCCGCTGGGCGACGTACGCGGCGGCGCCGTCGAGACCAGTCTCCTCGTTGTTCCAGAGCGCAAAGCGGATCGAGCGCTCGGTCTTCACGTCGGGGCTGCTGAGCACGCGTGCGAGCTCCATCACCAGCGCGGTGCCGGACCCATCGTCGTTGGCGGCTTCGCCGTAACCCAACCCGTCCATGTGCGCACCGACGATGTACATCTCGTCAGGATGGACTGAGCCAACCTTGGTACAGAAGACCTCCTCGCGCGGCCCGGGCGTCGACGGCTGCGCATTGAGCTCGCGGAGCCGCGCATCGGGCTGCTTCGCCGCGATCCCTGTTGACGCTGGTCGGGACGCGGTTGCCGAACATGACGCTGCCGCCCTCTCCTTCGCGGGGTCCTCGCGCCGGCCGCCGCCGCGGTGTTGCCGGCGGCTGGTATTCGTAGTCGAATCCGTTCGATGTTCGCTGCAGCCGAAGCTCTTTAGCTGCGACTCGATCCAGTCCACCGCCGCACGGTTGCGATCGGTGCCCTGCTGGCGATCGCCAAACTGCGTCAGGCCCTTGATCGTGGCCTTGTACTTCTCCAAATCCAATCGCTCGACGATCCGCTTTATCGAATCCGGCGGGTCGTCGGCGTGGGTCTTCGCGGGAGTCTGGGCGACGGCATTGTCGGGATTGAGCGCAGCGGCGGCGACGAAGATGATCAGAACACACAGAAATGTCGGCATTGGTATCCTTCGGCAGGTGAGTCGTCGGGCGTGATCATAACGCACCGATCCGCACCACTTCGGCATCCTGCTTGCTCCCGTGCGCCGTCAGGATCGCGCCGTTCCCGGCGCCCCAGGCGAAGAACGTAACTCCTTGTCCGTCGCCGGATCGCCCGCGGAACGAAGCGCCCATCCCATTGCCGCCATCGTAAGAGCGGTCTGCAATTTTCAGGAGGATCGCAGTGCCAGGACGACACGTCAGAGGCCTCTGGGCACTCGCCGCCTTATTGCTCCCCGCCGCGGCGCAGCAGGGCACAACCGAATTGCGCGGGCGCGTGATCGATGCGCAGGGTGCGGTGCTCCAGGCGTGGCGGTGACTATCCGGAACCAGGCTACCGGCATTTCGCGACTCCGAACGGGAACCAGACGTCGCCACAATTTCTGCTGCTGACGGCGTACAACACGAGCTACGCGCCCCGGAAGTTGCAGGTGGGTGCCCGCGTGGAGTTTTGACCAGCAGCCGATTAGAGGCACGGGATCGTCAGGCCGGCGATCCGCGCGCTCCACCGGACGTTCAACCCGACAGCCTGGTGGCCTGCACCGGTCAGACCGCTGCGGCCGTCAGTGATCCCGCATGCGCCAGTCAGGGCAGGTCGAGGCGCGCCGGACTCGAGGCATCGGCACGACGGAGTTTGGCGTCCGAGCTCGGGCCGGGAGAAGTGAGGACTTTGATCATGTGCGCGATGAGCGTATCGGGCAGGCAGGGCTTGAGGACGAACGTGACCGCCAGCTCCGAGGCACGCTGCCGCGCCCAGTCTTCCGTCCGGCCGCTGAGCACCAGCACAGGAGTCCCAGCCGTTCGCCGGTCGGCCCGCAGCCAGCCAATCAGCTGGAATCCGTCGAGCCTCGGCCCGACGAGGTCGGTCACCAGCAGGTCGGGCAGCCACTCGGTTGCCATCGCGAGGGCTTCACGCCCGTCCTCCGCCTCTCGCACGGTGAAGCCGGCGAGCGCGATGGCGGTTGCATACATCCGGCGCGTGTCCAGATCGTCATCGACCAGCAGCACCGAACCCACGTTGGAGGTGTGTTCTGTCACAGGTGCGGGAGAGTGTATGGGCGAGGCGTCATCGCTGCGTCAACAGAGGCGTCAACTGACCGGCAAAAACACGAACTGAGCAGGCATCGGGCGAGAAACCTGAGGGGCAAGGCTTTCGAATTGCGAGCGGAGGACAAACAGCATGGACCGACGAATCGATGACAAGGCTCTGGACACGCTCTTTCGCGGCGCTCGTTCGTATTCGAAATGGCTCCCGCGAGCCGTGTCGGATGAGACGCTGCGGGAGTTGTACGAGCTGATGAAGTGGGCCCCGACGAGTGCGAACGGGGAGCCGGCGCGGTTCGCGTTCGTCCGATCGAAAGAAGCGAAGGAGCGGCTTCGCCCGGCGCTCGCGCCGTTGAACGTGGAGAAGGTGCTGACCGCCCCGGTCACCGTGATCGTGGGCTACGACGTGAAGTTCTACGACCAGCTGCCCAGGCTCTATCCTCAGAATCCCGCGATGGCGCAGCTGTTTCAATCGAACCCGGAGATGGTGGAAACGACCGCAAAGCGGAACTCGAGCCTTCAGGGCGCGTACCTGATCATGGCGGCGCGTGCCCTTGGCCTCGATTGCGGACCGCTGTCCGGTTTCGATCAAGCCAGGGTCGATGAAGAGTTCTTCGCGGCGGGCAAGCCGTGCTTCGGCTGCGATCAGGAGTTCTTCCCCGAAGGCCATGTGAAGTCGAACTTTCTCTGCAATCTTGGATATGGCGATCCCGCCAGCCTGTTTCCGAGGCTTCCGCGGCTGCCGTTCAGCGAAGCGTGCTCGCTGCTGTAGTTGGAGGCGATGCGACTGTCGAAGGCAGGCTCGCTACTCGAGTGCGGTATCAGCTAACTGCGTCCCGTTCTGATGAGCTCGGCGCGACGGCACTTTTGCGTGCCGCCTGACCAACACGATGGACCTGCCGACACGCAGCACCTCATAATGTGCCCGCGATGTTGAACCTGGGCTGCGCGGTGGTGTTTGCAAGCGGGTTGATGTGTCTCGGCATCTACGGCGCACGTTCTGACGCGCGAGTGCCGGTGCAGGCGCAGGTCATCCGGAGATTTCCCGCGCCCGAGGCGTCGCAGGCGGTTGCCGTCGACGGTCGCTTCTTCTACGCGATTGCGAGCGCCGCGATAGGAAAGTACGAGAAGACCACCGGGCAACCCGACCGCAAGTGGTCGGGTGAGCCCGACGGCCGGATCGCCCATCTGAACAGTGGCGTCGTCTTCGGCGCACGAACTGTACTGCGCGCACTCCAACTATCCGCATATCCCGATGGAGAGCTCGATCGAAGTCTTCGACACCGAGCGGATGACGCATATCCGATCGATGCCTCTCCCTGCCGGTCACGGTTCTGCGACCTGGGTCGATTACGGCGATGGCAGCTGGTGGGTGGCGTTCGCCCACTACAGCGGCAATGGCGGGGAGCCCGGGAAAGGATCCGATCGGACGACGCTGGTCCGATTTACCAGGGAGTGGCAGGTCGAACGAGACGTGGACGTTCCCGCCGGAGGTGGTCGCCCGCTGGGGCGAGATGAGCAGCTCCGGCGGGACGCTCGGGCCGAAGGGTGTGTTCTACACGACCGGCCACGATGCTCCCGAACTCTACGCGCTCAAGGTGCCGCGTTCGGGCCACCAGCTGATGCTGGCGGCAATCGTGCCGATCGAAAGTGAAGGCCAGGGCATCGCGGTCGACCGTCACGAACGCGTCATCTACTCGATCCAGCGGACGACCAAAGAGGTGCTCGTTTCGGTACTTCCGCGGAGGCCGCGCTAACTGGGGACGTGAACCTTAGAACCCGAACCCCGTCCAATTAGAGTTCTAAGGGTTTTAAGAGTTCTGCGGTCAAGGTCCAGGTCTGAGGTTATACGTTCGGGGTTGGAGTTTGAGCCGAAACGTCGAACCGAACCCTGAAACGTCAAACCCTAAAACGTTCAAACCCGACCCTATAACCCCTAGAACCCCTAGAACCCTAGAACCCCTAGAACCCGTCTTCCGTCTCCCCGTCCCTGAGATAATCGAATGAGGAGGAGCGATGAACAAGGAAGACGGGGCGACTCACACCGCCACTCCCGCGGCGCAGAAGGTCGAGGTGGCGGTTCTCGCGGGCGGCTGCTTCTGGGGTGTCGAGGAGATTCTCCGTGCGGTTCCTGGCGTGATTGACACCGACGTCGGCTACACCGGCGGATGGCTCGAGAACCCGACGTATCACGATACCCACGACAGCAAATCGGGCCACGCGGAGGCGATTCGCGTGACGTTCGATCCGTCGGTGCTCAGTTACGAGGACCTGCTCGAGCAGTGGTTCTTCAAGCTGCACGACCCGACGACGCTGAATCGACAGGGCAACGACGTCGGCACGCAATACCGCTCGGCGATCTTTCCGCAGAGTCCGGAGCAGGCCGCCACCGCAGAGCGGGTCAAGGCGCGCGTCGCGGCATCCGGCAAGTGGAAGCGGCCAATCACGACGACGATCGAGCCGGCGTCCACCTGGTACAGCGCCGAGGATTATCACCAGGACTATCTGAAGAAGCACCCCGGCGGCTATACCTGCCACTACATGCGCGGACTAGTGGCCGTCGCACGGTCATCAGTCTCGGGTCAATTCAGGCCGCCCGAAGGGACTGGCTGCGTCCCCTCGACGAGGACCGTCTTCGAGTCGTTGTAGATTGCCGTGATCCGATCGCCGGCGATCTCGAGCGCGGAGGCGCGTCCGGTCTTGTACACGCTCGACATCGCCGTGTCGATGAGGAACTCGTGGCCGTCGAACCGGGCGGCGATTCGCCCTGTCTTCTGGATGGAATGTGCGGTCACGAATCGTTGTGCAGCCGTAGCGCGACAGCAGCCCCTGGATCAGTTGACGGCCCTCGTCTTCGGTCCACGTATCGAATCCGCGATACCACAACGGCCCATCGGTCGTCAGAAGCGGGGACGTGCCGATCGTGAGGACCGTATTGATCATCTCGATGTGGTGGCGGTCCGGGGCGGTCACCTGGCCGCCCCTCAACCCGGCGGCCTCGACCCGCGCGGCCTCGACCGTATCCTTGAGCGAAAAGAAGGAAAGCGTCAGCCCGTGGTCGGCCATGTACTTGCGGGCGACATCGAACTTGCGGATCTCGCTCGCCAGCGTGCGGTTGATCTCGGCGATCGACGAAGGCGGCGCCGCGGGATCGATGCCGGCGTGGAGAAAGATGGTGCCGCCAATCTGGAGGACGGCCTGGCGCTGCCGCAGCCAGCGGCCATAATCTCCGTCGGCCCCCATTGCCGCCATGTATTCGATGTACCCGGGGGGATGCTCCGACAGCCACTTGTCGCGGTCCTTCTCTTTATAGGGCTCGGGGCGCGAGCCGAGCAATCGCTCACGTGCATCGCCAATCGCGATGTAATCGCGAAACGCCCCGCTGCCGCCGCTTCTCGGCATCGTCTCCTGCAAACGCGTCGTAGGCCGCGCGGTTGACGTCGCGCACTTCACCAAGCAGGTTCATCGCGTCGTGGTTGCCGAGCAGGATGTGCACGGTGCCACCCGCGGGTGCGGCTGAAGACTCGAGCCCGCGAAGGAAATCCAGCAACTTGCGCATGTCAGGGCCGCGGTCGAAGTAATCCCCCGTCTGCACGAGGACGGCGTTGCCGCCGGACCATGCCCCCGACGAATCCACCAGGCCGGTGGTCTCCAGGATTTCCTTGAACGCCTTGTAGTCGCCGTGGATGTCGCCAATCGCGACGATGCGGGCGGGCCGGAGTTGCTGCGCACGGAGGCCGGGCCACGCGAGGAGGGCGACAATTCCGAGCGCGCTGGCATACGCACGAATGGAGCGACGGTAACTCATCGGGGACTTCGCCTGTCGTCCAGTGTAGCGCCGCGCATTCGCACCCGTTCGCGAAAAAGGACGCCTGGCGCGAACGCGCCTGCGCTACACGACTTGAAACGGGATCCGTCGTTCGACCCGTTCGCTGCTGCCCGGCATCGTGGCAATGATCCGAAGAACGTACTTCCCTTTGGGAACTGCACCGGTGTCGAATGCGAAAACCACGTCGCGGCTGCCTCCCCGTGCGACCGGCCCCGCCACTCCCTTGACCGTCAGCGCATTCGAGCCGATGACTTCCACTTCAGCGTTCACCGCGGCTTCCGCCAGTGAGCGTTCCGGACCGTAGATCTGGACGGCTGCCGTCACGCGATCGCCGGCGACGAACGTTCGTGCGGCAGAGGGCGGTGTTTCGAGACTGCCTTCGAGCCACGCTTTCCCGCGGGTCAACATCAGCACCGACGGCAGCGACGTCAGCGTCACTCCGCTCATCGACAGCTTTTGCCGCTCGGGTCCAGGAACTTCGACATCGGTGGTGACCAGGCCCGAGGTACCGCTGCCCGCGGCGGCCGCTGCAACTCTCACCTGATATCGACCGGGCGAGACTTCGAGCTTCGACAACCAGCGCACGCCCGTCGTCCGGACGCGAGCCAGTTCGGCGTCGGGCAGGTTCAAGTCAATCGTGGTGGTCCGTCCATTCGCCGCCTTGCCACGGCCGTCCACCGTGAGCAGCGCCACGTCGATGCGTTCGTGCGCCCGTCCGCCGCGTTCGTCGAACTGCAGCCCAGCGCCGAGGACTTCGACGACGAGCTGGATCAGGGCTTTGCCGTCGGAGCCCAGAAAGGGGATTGCCTGCACGCGGAGCGGCAGTCCAGACTTCGGCAGCGGGCTCGCGAGCAGTTGCGCGAGCGGTCCAGGGACGCCTGGCGTTGACGTCGGTCGCAGCAGTCGGGGACAACACGCTCGCCGGCATGTTCCGGCGCTGACGCGGCGAGCCGCCCATCGAAGTCATCGGCTCTTCCGGCTGCGACACGAGGATCGCGTCCCTCTGTGGCATCACGTATCCCTTGCGGGCGACGAGCGTTACTCCGCGGCGCGACGTGGTGACGGTCAGGTTCCGCGACTCACCTGGCTTGGCTGGCTTCGCCGGCGTGTAGCCAAGAACGTAGTACTCGCTCGTCTCTTCGACGATCTGATCGAAAGCGCGGCCAAGGCCCTTGTCGGTCGCGAGGAACCCGCCAGTCGCTTGCGCCATATCGCGGAGGCTGCGGATCGAGGCGGCGTACTCCTCTTCGATCCCTCGCTCGGAGAATCCAGCGGGGTTGCCGGGATTTCGTTCGTAGATTGGCGTTTCGATGATGTCTGCCTGTGCGGTGCTGAGCGCGCGTGGATCGATCGAGTAGAGAACGACGTTGGTCCGCATCAGCGCGCCGGCGGCCCGGCCGATCGCGCGCGCGACTTCCGCGGCATAGCGCTGGGACTCGCCCATGATGTCCGATATGTCGTAGTCGATACCCTCGCTGAAGAGGAGCAGCGCCTTGCGCCGGCCCTCGATGCGCTCGGCATGGAGCGCAATCGCCTGCAGCGTGCTGTTGAGCGACGAGGCGCGGTTCGCCCTCTCGCCGTCGTCCGGGTCCTTCCCGCCGTGCATCGCGACACCGTCGTAGAACCGGCGGCTCTCTTCGTCGCGTTCCACCGTCGCCGATGTCAGCTTGGACCCGGTGAAGTGGTCGATGGCCGCCAGAAGCCTGGCCTTATCGCTCGTGAAGTCCTCCGTGGCCGAGGGCAGGCCGCCCGGTGACAGCACCGCGGCGAGATCGGAGGGCCCCATGTACTGTTCGATGAACTGCCGGGCGTAGCGTCGGACCGAGTCGTTCCTCGCGGGTGCGATGTGGAGCGCATCCAGTACCAGGACGAACACGCGGGCGCCTTCGATCGTCTCGTTGGTGCTGACGTCCTGCGCCGGCCCGATCGGTGCCGCCGCCTGAGTGTCTACAGGACGAATGCGCGGGAATGGAGATTCGATCGAAGGCGACAATCTCCTGCGGCGCGCCCTCCTCCGAGACGCTGACGTCCGCGCGGGTGAGATCGGTCACCGGACGGCCGGCCTGGTCGCGCGCGAGCACGGCGACCTGCACGACCACGGCACCCGAGCGAAATGGCTGGCCCGGCGGCTGCGTTTTGGAGCTCTGCGCCAGCGGTGCGCCGGTGAGTGCGAGTACGAAGAGGGCAATCGCAAGGATGGGGACCGCTAGCCGGGGCATGGGGGGATTGTAGCGGCTAGGCGTCAGCTTTCAGCTATCAGCTATCAGCTTCAGCTTCAGCTTCCGGCGACAGGCTGCCCACTGACTTCCGCCTGAAGGCGGAAGCTACAAGGGAAGCCGCAGCCCCGAATCCCGACTCCGGAACCCGGAACCCGAACCCGGAACCCGGAACCCCCAATCCCTGATCCCCAATCCCCAATCCCGCGTAGCCTCACTGTCTCAATGCCGTAACCGGCTCGATGTGGACGGCTCGTCGTGCCGGCATCGCGGTGGCGGCAAGCGCCACAAGCGTCAGCAGGGTGACGACGACGGCAAAGGTGAGGGGATCGCTGGTCGTGACGCCGTGGACGTAAGTGGACAGCACGCGCGAGGCGGCGTACGCACCGGCAACACCAAGCACCAGCCCCAGGAGGACAGGCTGCATTCCCTGACGGACGATCAGCCGGACGACATCGGCCCCGCGCGCGCCGAGGGCCATGCGGATGGCGATCTCCTGTCGCCTTTCCGTGACGAAGTAGGCGATGACCCCGTAGACGCCAATCGCGGAGAGCAGCAGCCCGCTGCCGCCAAGCAGCAGCATCAACAAGGTGTTGAAGCGGGCCTGCGCCACCGACGCGCGCAGCCGTTGATCCATCGACCGCACCTGATAGATCGGAACGGTCGGATCGACTCGCTCGACCGCCTCACGCGCTGCGGCGGTCAACGCCGATGCATCGCCCGTCCGGCTCCGCGCGACGACTGTCATCGTCCGCTGGATCCACGTCCATGCGGCGTCCGGCGCCTGCGCGATCGGCAGGAAGAACTCGGGCCGTGCTTCTTCCTCCGGTCCGCGCGACCGCATGTCCTTCACCACACCGACAACGGTGCGCCACCCGGGGTTCTGGGGGCTGCCGTCGCAGCAGCTGAATCGACGGCCAATCGGATCCTCGCCGGGGAAGAGCGCGTGGGCGGCGGATTCGTTGAGAATGGCGACGCGGAGACCGCCACGCACGATCGTCCTGGAGGAACAACCGTCCGCGAACGAGTGGAACGCGAAGCGTGCGGAAGTAGTCGATCGTGACGATCGCAAGCCGTGTGATGACGAAGTTGCTCCTCTCCGGTGCCTTGCCCTCGGGGAGGAGGCCGTTGCCATTACCGCCGGGCGTGAGCGGCGCCAGTGTCGAGGCCGCGGCGCTTTCGACCGACGGCATCGCTGCCAGCCCGGTCGCGATGTCGTCGAAGGCCTGGACGACCCGCGGTGGATCCTGGTAGCGGGCAGCCGGCAACGTGAGCCGCGCGGTCAACAGGCCGCGGGGATCGAACCCGGGATCCGTGCGCTGCAGATTGAGAGCGCTTCGAACCAGCAAACCGGCGCCGACGAGCAGCACGATCGCGAGTGCGACTTCGGCAGCCACGAGGAGGTGCCGGACGTGGTCGCGGCCAACCGTGGCCGAGCGGCCTCCCTCGTTCAGCGCGCCTCGCAGGTCGCCTGCCGCCGCCCTTATCGCCGGCGCGATCCCGGCAACGATGGCGCTGACGAGCGCCGTGCCGAGCGCAAAGGCGAGGACCACCGCGTTGACGCGGGCGTGCTCGAGCCGCGGGACTCCTTCGGGGGCATAGGCGACGAGCGCCGGCACGGCAATCCACGCCAGTATCACTCCGAGCACGGCGCCGATGGCCGTCAGGACCAGCGTTTCGGTGAGGAGCTGGCGCACGATTCGCCCGCGGCTCGCACCAATGGCGGCGCGCACCGCCATCTCCCTCGCGCGGATGCCGCCACGCGCGAGCAGGAGGTTGGCGACGTTGCCGCACGCGATCAGCAGTACCAGGGTGACGGCCCCGAGCAAGACGAGCAATCGCTGGCGGTAATCACCGACGAATTGCTTGTGCAGCGGCTCGAGGACGGCCAGGTTGATTTGCGAGTCGCCCGGATACAACTTCTTCATCTGTCCGTGGATCGCGCGCATCTCCGCCGCGGCCTGCGCCTGTGACACACCGGGCGCGAGTCGGCCGGTGACGGAAAGATAGTGCTCGTCGTGATTCGCCAGCTGGGCCGGCGTGAATGCGATAGGCACCCACAGTTCCTCGGCATCGCTCGTCACGTCGAAGCGCGCCGGCATGACGCCGATGACGGTAAAGGGCACGGAATTGAGCTGGATCGTGCGTCCGACCACGGATGGATCGGCGCCGTAGCGCCGGGTCCAGAGTCGATGGCTGAGTACCACGACGTGGTCGTTTCCCGGGGCATCTTCCACCGCGGCGAACACACGTCCGTGCTCCGCCGGCGTCGCCATGACGCTGAACCACGTGTGCGTCACACGCGCGCCCAGGACCCGTTCCGGACGGCCCTCGTCGGACAGGTTGAAGTTGAAGAAATTCGAGGCGCCGAGGGCGGAGAAGGACTTCGCATGCGTGCGCCAGTCGGAGAAGTTGCCGATGGAGACGTCGGACGGGCGGCCGCGTCCGTCGAAATCCTCGCCGACGACCATCAGTTGATCCGGGTCAGGGTAGGGTAGCGGCTGGAGCACGACCGCATGCACCACGCTGAAAATCGCCGTCGTCGCGCCGATGCCAAGCGCAATCGTCAGCGCAGCAATCGCAGCGAAGGCCGGAGCCTTGGTGAGCTGGCGTATGGCGAAGCGGGCATCATCGCGGCATTCGAGCATCCATCTCATGCGTCCACCTTTTCACGACCTGGCACGTGCGACCGTTGGACGGGTTGGGCGGCAGAAAGGTTTGCAGCCGCGGAGGCTCACCTCGGCGGCGTCCGCCGGCTGCGCTTTGTCCGCGGCGCAGTTGCCGGCGCACGCCTGGCGGCCGTCTTCGGCCTGGATCGGGCCGGCCGGCGGGCCATGCTGTTCTGCCAAGCCACCGTCACCGCCTCGCCGAGCGTCTCTTCGTCCACGTGTTCGAGATGGATGCGGGTGCATCCGGAGCGACCCCAGGCACCGCTTTCAGGTTCGAAGGCCGAGGAGTGCTCCTCGACGAACCTCTGTTGCTGGTCTGGCGTCAGCACGACCATGCCGCGCGTCCCGTCGTGGTTCAGTGTCGCGAATATCCGCCCGTTCACGCGGAAATCGGGGTGGCCCATGTGCGCGCTCTCAACCGCCTCACGGAGCCCGAGCACAATCCGGCGGAAGTCGCTGGCGTTCAGCATCGTATGGCACTGATTCTACGCCGTCGCTGTTCGCTGTTAACTTCCCGGGCTGGGCGCGCATGTAAGCAGCGTGCGTGACAGCGCATGTCACTTTGCTGCTCCGCGGCGTATCGCAAGCCCCACCGGGCTTGGGATCGTGCTGCCGGTGCTGTCGCTGCTGTGTTTGTCGAATGAGTGCGGCGGGAGTGTTGCTGTCGCCGGGCTCGCGGCAGACGTGGACCGACTAGCGGTCGCGCGACGCGATCTCCGTCTGCAGCCTGCGGATCATCTCCGTCGAATCACGCTTGAGCAGGCGCTTCAGAAGAAACTCGGGGACGTCGAAGGCGGGTTTCGCCGTCAGGACGTATTCGATCGTGGTCCCGCCGGTCTGCAGGCTCGTCAGTGTCCATCCTCCGTCATACAGGTCGAAGCTCTGGCCACAGCGATCGCGGAATCGAATCGTGCCGGCGGCCTCCTCGACAACGAGGACGAGGTGAATGCGCTTCGAGAACATCATCATCCGGGCCGTGGCTTCCTGCTCGACGATCAGTCCGGTGGCGGTGCGCTCGAGCACCGTGCTGGTGCGGACGTCGGGCATGAAGCGCGGGATGTGTTCGTAATCGGTGAGGACCGCGCGGGCAATCGCCGCCGGCTGCGACACGCGGAAGGTGGCGACGACGCGGTAGATGCCAGCCTCCTCGTGGACGGTCACGACCGGCGCGGGGTCGGTGGCAGCAGCGGGGGCGGCGCCGCAAACGAGGATCGCTGCAGCGAAAAGCAGCCGGCGGGCGCAGGTGCGTCCGCCGGCCGTGAGAAGACGATCGCGTTGGAGGATGCCCACGGTCCTGCTCCGCTAGAAGGCGATGACGCCTTCGAGCATGAAGCCGTCGAACTTCCCGCCGTGCTTGATGTTGTTCTCGGGATAGCCCGAGTACGTCTGCTTGAGATATTCGGCCTTGGCCATCACGCTCGGCGTGATGAACCAGCCGCCACTCAGTTCGTAGCGCGTCGCTCCGACGTCGCTCGGTGACGCCCAGGAGCTCGCCGGTGACCCGGTTGTAGCGGGCGCCGGCGAAGAGTTTCTCGTCGCCGAGGAACCGATAGACGCCGTCGACCGCGTGCTGTCTCCACGTCCGTTCCGACGGTTCAGTCGAGGCCTGCCCCTTGGCCTGTTCGAGCACGCCGAACAGCTCGAGCCCGTGGTACTTCACGAACGGGTTGATCTGCATCGCGTTGACCTTGTTCTTGAAGCCCGGGTTGATGAGACCGGACCAGGGCTGCGCGGACTCGGTCGCCAGCGTGTTCTCCATCACGTAGTAGAAGCGCGACCCGGCACGGTCGCCGCCGTAGAGGGTGTTGCTCATGCCCTTGGGCGAGAGATACATCGACCCGGTGAGGCGGACGCGCAAGTCCTTGTTCATCTGCCGATCGAAGCCCAGCTTGCCGATGTAGGACGGCCCGCGCTGCTCGGGCGTCAGCACGGTGCCGCGCAAATCGCCCGCGGTAATCGAGCCCATCGCGATGACGCTCTTGGCCTTGAGGTAGACCTCGCCCCCGATCTCGGTCGTGAACGCATCCATGATGTAGTTGCCGACGAACGGGTTGTAGATGGCGTTGCCGTTGTCGCTGCGGCGGAAGTGGGCGTCGCCGTAGTTGATCTCGAAGTGCCCGACGCGAATCGTCATGATCTGCATCAATGCCTTGAGCGGCACCCAGTCGATCGGCGACTCGTCCATCTGCAGGTAGCCGTCCTTGACCCACGTCTCGTTGTGATGGCGCGAGGACAGGTAACTGGTGAGCGCGACGCGAATGCCGGGAGCGAGCTGCGCGTTGAGGCCGAAGTTCGCGGTCGAGTTGTTGAAGCCGAACCCGATGTCGGCGAGCTGGTTGGTGTTGACGCCGTTGACGATCACCGGCGTCGCGGTATTGCTGTGACTGAGGGACTGGACCTGCGAGGTGAAGCCGGCCTGGAAATCGAGCTTGAAGCCGGTGAACTCGACGCCCGGGATCTTGGTGGTCTCGTAAACGTTCAGCCCGCGCTTGTCCTGCGGACGGAAGTACTGCATCGTGATCGGCCGCCCCTTCGTCCAGGAGTCCTTCGCGGCCGCGGCTGCGGCGGCAGCGGCGGGATCGGCAGGCGGCACCGGGGTCGCCGCTTCCGTTGTCGGCGTCGCCGGCGGCGGCGCGCCGCTGTCAGTGCCCGGCTGCGCCAGCACCGGGGAGGCGAGCGCCAGCAGGGCGCTCAGCGCGGTGGCAAGACGAATGTTGGATGTCATGGTCGTGGTCCTCGTTGACGAATGTATGAATGCGTCTCCGTTGCGAATAGCTCCGGCTACGTCAGCGGCACGCCCAGGAGCGTGTCGAACGTGATCGTGACTTTCGGGTCGGTCTTCAACATCCCGAGCATCGCCTTCGGCGGCGTGATGCCGAAGTCGGTCATCAGGATCTGCAGTTCGCCATGGACGGCAAGCCCGGCGTCCTTGCGTTCGGTCGTGAGGTCGAGCGCGACCTCGCGCTCGACGCCGGCGATCTGCAGAACGCCGATGCCGCGCAGCGCGCCCGGTGACCCGGCGCGGGGTTCGAGCCGGCGCAGACGGAAGGTGATGTCCTGATGCGCATCCGTCTTGAGCGCCTTGTGCATGTTCTTGTCGAGGTCTCCCTTCGGCGATGCCAGCGACGTTGCGGCGATGGCGACGTCGAACGCTTCAACCGCTCCGGGCTTCACGACTTCGTCCCAGAACGCCGGGCCCGCGACCGTGTTCGCGAGCTGCACGTGCGTGACGCGGATCGCCGTGGTCGATGCGGTGTACTCGTGCACGTTCGAGGTGCCGGCGATCGAGACGCGTCCTGACGAGACCGCCAGCGGCACTCCCGTCGCCGCGCCGCTCATCACGACGGTGGTCGCGGCTGCTGTGACGATGGCGAGAATGCCGCTGAGAGTTGTGCGAAGAGAATGTCGGAGTGTCATATGAAGTTCCTCGTTGTAGCTCACGTCCGGTCTGCCGTGGGTTCGCCGGTCCGAAGGGCAACGGCCATGCCGCGCGACGAGGCACGGAATACCGTGTGAAAATACGGAATGCCGGAGAATCACCTCCGGAGGAACGAGGAGTATTTCGCAGCGCGGGGAATATTCCCCACGGCCATCGCACACCGGGGCTGGGGATTCGAGCCTCGGGCCTCGGGCGTCGGGAGTGGCGACTTCGTGATAAGTGAATAGGTCATTGCATCCCACGATGCGCTTTCCACTCAGTCCATCGCTGCCGGAACCGGACGACACGGCCGTCGCGCACGCGGGTCGTGACTGGCGCGGCTACATCCTCGCGGTGCTGACGGTCGCGGGCGCGCTGATCCTGCGGTCAGGGCTTGCGCCCTGGCTGGGTGTGGAGGTTCCCTATCTCCTGTTCTTCCCCGCCATCCTGCTGACGTCGTGGTACGGCGGCTTCGGACCCGGCGTGGTGGCGTCCTTCCTCTCGGCGCTCGCGGCGATGTACTACGTCGTCCCCGGACGGCTTTGCCGTGGGCGGCGCGGCAGACTGGATCTCGCTGTCCTTGTTTCTTGTGACCAGTCTCGGCATCGCGTCGCTCTACCGCCGGCTCCGTCGTGTCGAAGCGGCACATCGGAGGATTGCGGCGGAGGCGACCGGCCGCGCGGAACGGCTCGCGGCGGTCTTCAATACGGCGGTGGACGGGATCATCGTCATCGACAACCACGGCCTGATCGAGGCCTTCAATCCCGGCGCCGAGCGGTTGTTCGGCTATCGCGAAGCGGAAGTCTCAGGCAAGAACGTCTCGATGCTGATGCCGTCGCCATACCGCGAGGAACACGACGGCTACCTCGCGCGCTATCTCGAGACCGGGGCGGCGAAGATCATCGGGCGAGGGCGAGAGGTCACCGGGCTGCGCAAGGACCGGTCGACATTCCCGCTGCACCTTTCGGTCGGCGAGACGAGCAGCGGCGGCGAACGCAAGTTCACCGGGATCCTGCACGACCTGACGACGCGCGTGCGGATGGAGGCGCAGTTGCGCGAGCGCACGGCGCTCGCCAGGCTGGGCGAAATGGCCGCGGTCATTGCCCACGAAGTGAAGAACCCGCTCGCCGGAATCCGCGGCGCGGTCCAGATCATCGGCTCGCGGCTGCCGGCGGGGAATTCCGACGCGCCCGTACTTCAGGAGATCGTGACGCGTATCGACGCGCTCAACGACATGATGGAGGACCTGCTGCTGTTTGCGCGGCCGCCGAAACCCCGGCCGGTGCGGACCGACATTGCGCTGCTGCTCCGGACCACAATCGAGCTGCTGAGCCGCGACCCGGCCTTACAGGCGGTCTCGGTCGAGATCCGGGGCGGCGGCGAAGCGATTACGGCCGACAGCGAGATGCTGAAGATCGTCTTTCACAATCTGCTCGTGAACGCTGCGCACGCGATGAAGGGGCGGGGAACGATTCGCGTCGACGTGCAGGCGGTCGATGGCTCGTGCCAAATCGCTTTCGCCGATGGCGGTCCGGGGATCCCGCCCGAGATCCGGGAAAAAGTGTTCCTGCCGTTCTTCACCACGAAGTCGCGTGGTTCAGGCCTCGGTCTCGCTACGGCCAAGCGCCTCGTCGAAGCACAGGAGGGACAGATTTCGATCGATTGCCCGCCTGCCGGCGGCACCACGGTCGTGGTGCGGCTCCCGGCGACGCCTGCTTAGGACCAGATCAACTACTGGTCAGGGCAAGGCCGAATTTCTCGATCCGATAGCGAATCTGGTCGCGATTCAACCCGAGCAGCTGACCTGCCTTGGTCTGGTTGTTGCCGCTTCGTCGCAGCGCCTGCACCAGGAGGCTTCGCTCGAGCTGCTCCAGATCGACGCCCGTCGCCGGCAGCTCGAATTCGTTGCCGGCGCTCACCGCCTTCGTCATCGCGGGGAAGTCGCGCGCGTCGAGTCGATCGGCGTCCGACAGCAGCATCGCGCGCTCGATCACGTTGCGCAGTTCGCGGACGTTCCCCGGCCAGCCATAGCTCTGGAGTACGGCGTAGGCGGCCGGCGTCGCACCCAGAATCCGCTTTCTGAACTCGGTGTTGAACGCATCGATGAAGTACTCGACCAGGAGCGGAATGTCCTCGGGGTGCGAGCGCAGCGCCGGCATCGTGATCGGCAGGACGTTCAACCGGAAGAAGAGATCGGTTCGGAACTGGTGTCTGGCGACCTCCTGCTCGAGATCGCGATTCGTCGCCGCGACCACCCGCACGTCGACGCGGATGTCTGCGAATCCGCCAACCCGCTTGAAACTCTTCTCTTCGAGAAAGCGCAGGAGCTTGGCCTGGAGCCCGGGTGTCATTTCGCCGATCTCGTCGAGGAACACGGTGCCGCCGTCCGCCATCTCGAGCAGGCCCTTCTTCTGGAGCCGGGCATCCGTGAAGGCGCCGCGCTCGTGGCCGAAGAGCTCGCTCTCGAGCAGCTGTTCCGGGAGTGCCGAGCAGGTGATGTTCATGAACGGACGTGAGGCGCGATCGCTGGCATAGTGCAGGACCTTGGCGACGAGGTCCTTGCCCGTGCCGCTCTCGCCGGTGAGGAGCACGGTCGAAGCGGGCGTCACCGCGACGCGTCCGACCAGTTGCCGCAACGCCGTCATCTGCGGCGATGCACCGACGATGCGTTCGAGGCTGTAGGGCCGCGCCGCGTTGGTGCGGAACTGGCGCACCTCGCGCCGGAGCTTCGTCGTCTCGAGCGCCCGCTCGACGGTCGCGGCAATCTCGTCCAGGTTGAACGGCTTGTTGGCGAAGTGGTAGGCGCCGAGCTTCATCGCCTCGACGGCGGTGTCGACGGTGGCGAAGGCGGTCAGCAGGATCACCAGGATGTCCTGATCGAACTCCTTGATCTTGCGCAGCACGGCGACGCCGTCTGTGTCGGGGAGCCGGTAGTCGAGCAACACCAGGTCGACCCCCTCGGCAAGGGTCTCGAGCGCCGCCTGCCCGGTCTCGGCTTCAAGAACTTCGTACCCGTCCGATTTCAGGCGCTCGGTCAGCGACCACCGAATCAGGGCTTCATCGTCGACGACGAGAATGGTCGGTTTGGACATGGGGTTATGGGCAATTCAAATGAAGCGTTGACAATCCACTCTGCACCCGGAGTGCCGGGGCCTGCGTGCTGAATCATCAAGCATTTTGAATGGCCAGGGGCGCGCAGTGGGGAATTTTCCGCAGGGTGCTGAAATTTTCCTGCTGGGCCGCGCCGCTCCCAGCGTTTTCATGGTCATTTCCGCGGGCATGGAACCTGCCTCGAGGCCAGGGCGAGGTTCTACCGATGGACATGCAAGCTGGTTCCGACGCCCCGGGTGATCCCGTTCGTCGCCTGGAGGAGATGCGAGACGCACTCAACCAGGCCGCCATCGTTGCGACGACCGATCATCGCGGCGTGATCACCTACGTCAACGACAAGTTCTGCCAGATATCCAAGTACTCGCGAACTGAGTTGCTCGGGCAGGATCACCGGATCGTCAACTCCGGGCACCATCCGAAAGAGTTCATCCGGGATCTGTGGCGAACGATCGCCCGGGGCACGGTGTGGCGCGGGGAATTGAGGAATCGCGCCAAGGACGGCTCGCTGTACTGGGTGGACACCACGATTGTTCCGTTCATGGACAACCGCGGCAAGCCGCGGCAATACCTCGCGATCCGCACCGACATCACCCAGCGCAAAGCGGCCGAGGCGACGCTCCGTGAGCAGGAAGCCCTCGCCCAGCTTGGACAGCTCGCCGCGGTCGTGGCGCACGAGGTGCGGAACCCGCTCGCGGGCCTTCGCGGTTCGCTGCAGATTCTCGAGTCGCGACTGCCGGCGACCATCCGCGAACGCCAGATTATCGGCCCCATGATCCAGCGGATCGATGGCCTGAGCCGAATCGTCAACGACATCCTGTTGTTCGCGAACCGGCAGCCGGCGACGCAGCGTCCGGTCGAATTGCTTCAGGCGATCTCAGAGGCGGTGTGGAGTGTCAAGGCGACCGCCCCCGAGTCTTTCCCACCGGTGACGGTAACCGTGCCGGACACCATCGTCCTCGCCGACCCGGACATGCTGCGATCGGTGCTGCTGAACCTGTTGCTGAATGCCTGCCAGGCTTCGCGTGATTGCGCCGTCGAAGTCGCGGCGTCGGTCCACGGGCACCAGTGCCACATCGAGGTCAGCGATCGGGGACCGGGCATCCCGCCCGAACTGCGCGAGCGCGTCTTCGACCCGTTTTTCACGACCAAAAGCAGCGGCACCGGGCTGGGGCTGCCGATTGTGAAGCGACTGGTGACGTCGATGGACGGATCGATCGAACTCCGGCCGAGGGCCGGCGGCGGCACGGTGGCGGAGGTGGTGGTGCCGGTGCAGCGGCAGGCGGCCCCCTGCCTGCACACATCGTTGGTTCAATGAGCAGCTCCGGTTGGTTGCGAGCCGGTCCGCCAGGTCTCTGCTGTCGCCGGTTCCGCGGGTAACAGGAGCACGGCTCCGGAGGTGATGTGATGTCTCGCTATTCCGTTCGTGCGACCGCTGACGAATCGGCAAAGCCACTGATTGGCGATGCCCTCATCGGAAATCCGCTCGAGGTCCGCACGCATGCGACCACGATTCGTTGCGCTCCGGACGAGGTGTGGCCATGGCTCGCGCAAATGGGCGCCGGCCGCGGCGGCTGGTACAGCTACGACGCGATTGACAACGGCGGCCATCCCAGCGCCGAGCGGATCGATCCGGAGCTGCAACAACTCGAAGTCGGCGATATAGTCCCGTTCCTTCCAGGATCGCCCGACGGCTTCATCGTCCTCGCGTGTACGCCGGGCCGGTCGCTGCTGTTGGCGGCGCTCGGACCCAACGGTGCGCCGGTCGTCACGTGGGCGTTCGTGCTCGAACCTTGTCGCGGCGGCTCGACCCGGCTGCTGGTCCGGGTGCGCGCGAGCAAGACGTATCAATTCCATGGCTTACCACCGTGGCTCTTGAAGCGGATCGTTCCACCGGGACACTTCCTGATGGAGCGCCGGCAGCTCCTCGGCATCGCCCGGCGTGCCGAGCACGAAGCGCGGACGCCCGCTGCCCGCCGGGTGCGAAAGGCGATCCGGATATCGGGTGCGATCGTCAGTCTCGCGGCCCTGGGGTACGCCGCGATCGTGGCGGCGGCCTGGCTCGACTACGGTCATCCGCGGCACGCGACGGCTGAACCCGAGCGTGATTCCATTCTCGACAGGTTCATGCCGGTGTACGAGATCGTGGAGCGGCACAACGTCCGCGTCCAGGCGCCCGCGGACGTGACGCTGGCGGCCGCGCGCGAACAGGACCTGCAGCGTTCGGCTATCGGGCGCGCAATTTTCAGAGCGCGGGAAGTCGCGCTCGGCGCCCGGCACGACGATCCGGTTGCCACACCGCTCATGGCGCAGCTCCTGACGCTCGGGTGGGGCGTACTCGAAGACGTGCCCGGCAGGGAAGTTGTCGTCGGTGCCGTGACCAGGCCGTGGGAGCCGGAGGTGGTGTTCCGGTCGCTGCCGCCGGAGCAGTTCGCCTCGTTCTCGGATCCTGACTACGTGAAGATCGTCGTGTCGCTGCGGGCGGACCCGCTCAGCGCGGGCGCCTCCGTCTTCCGCACCGAGACGCGTGCGATTGCCACCGACGCGCAGGCGCGGGCGAAATTCCGCCGCTACTGGTCCTTCGTCTCGCCAGGCGTGTCCCTCATCCGCTGGATGTCATTGCGGCCGTTGAAGGCTGATGCTGAGCGGCGGGCGAGGGAGAGCACACGTGTCGAAGCCGGAGTTGGGCAGAGCACGGTGCAGAGTCCAGCGTAGTCGCGGAAAAGTTCGCACCGGCGGGGAAAAGTGCATGCCTGTGACCATCGCCGTCGTCGACAGTGTGCGGGCCACTCGCGAATACCGAACGGTACGCCTGTTGCTCCATTCGGCGGTGATCCTACAGGAGCCATGGCCATGAACATCGAGTTCTCCGTCGTCGGCACGCAATCCAGCTGCGCTGGAGACGAACACACGCTCTGCGCTCGCATTCGAGCCGAGTTCGACGAGATGCCCGGACTCAACCTGACGCTCTTGCAGGCCGCCCGCCTGTTCGACGTCGAACCTGCACGGTGCGAGCGCGTGCTGCGAGATCTCGTCGCGAGCGGCGCGCTGTGGAGCGACGGCCATGTGTATAGCCGTCCGGGCTGCGGCCGCCACAGTCACTGAATCGGATGTTCGAGTTGCTTTCAACCAGCCAGGAGGCCGCGATGACCGGCGGACGCTTAGTACTTTGCCCGATTGATTTCTCTGATTCCTCCGCTGGCGCGCTCCGATATGCCGCGTTGATTGCGGGCCATTTCGGCACACGGCTCATCGTGCTCGCGGTTGAAGATCCTCTCCTGACCGAAGCGGCGGACCTCGGCACCGGGGTCCTCTGGACTGCCGAGGACTGCACCGCAGAAATGGAGAGATTCGCCAGCCGCGCGCTCGGCTCGGATGCGGCAATTCCGGCCGGGCTGGAGTACGTCGTCGCGGTTGGCAAGCCGGCCGACGGAGATCCTGCGCGTTGCACGGGAGCGATCGTGCGGGTTGATCGTCATCAGCACACACGGGCTCACCGGCGTGCGCAAGCTGTTCTTCGGGTCGACGACGGAGCGCGTGCTGCGTGAGACACCGTGCCCGGTTCTCCTCACGTCCGGGATGACTCCAGGCCATATCGGCCTGCCGGATCTGAAGGCCCGAGTCGGCCGCATTCTCGTCCCGGTGGACTTGACGCCAGCGTCGCTGCCGCAGGCGCAAGTCGGTCGCGCCCTGGCGGAGACGCTCGGGCTGCCGTTGATCCTCGTCCATGTGGTCGAGCCGCTGAGGAGCCGCCTTGCGGCACGCCTGCACCTCGTCGGGATCGAAGCGGACCGCCGCGCGGTCGCAGAGGATGGTCTCAACGAACTCGCCGACACGCTGGGGTACACGCCGCGTCCCGAGGCGCTGGTGGCGTATGGCGAGCCGGCGGAGGAGCTCGCCAAGGTTGCGCGCGATCGGCACGCCGGGCTGATCGTGATGGGGCTGCACGGATCGCCGCTGCTCGGGCCGCGTATGGGGTCGGTCACGTACCGGCTCCTCTGTCTTTCGTCGGCACTCGTCCTCGCCCTTCCGCCTGCGGGTGCGGCGGCAAGTGCATCCGGTCCCGAAGGCGCGCAGGTGCCGGCCTCAATCCGGAGACGTCGATGACACCCGCGATTCGACGACTGCTGGTGCCGATCGATTTCAGCGCCGGATCCGATCGCGCGAGCCAGTATGCCGCGGTGCTCGCGACGGCGCTTGGCGCGTCCATTCATCTGCTCCACGTCATCGAGGAATCGTTCGCCACGCACGAAGTGTGGGAATGCGACGCTTTCGACGTCTCCGCCCGGCGCGAGCGGGCGGTACGCGAGTCCGAAGCGAGGCTCGCCGCGATCGCCGCCGGGTTTGCATCGACCGGAGCAACCGTCACGATCGAGGTGCGCTGCGGACGCGCCGCGCGCGAAATCGTTGCGGTCGCCGAACGAAGGGGAACCGATCTCGTCGTCATGGGCACGCACGGTCGTACCGGACTGATGCACCTGCTCTACGGCAGTGTGGCCGAGCACGTCGTCCGCAAAGCCGGATGCCCGGTTCTCGCCGTCTGCGAGTCGGGCGCCAGCTACATCCCGGAAACCAGTGACCTCATGTCCGCTCACGCGGTCTGAGCGCGCAACCACACAATCTGTGAGCGTGGCGCCGGACGGCGTCAACCGTCCTTGCGCCGCCGCACGCTCTCCGCCCTGCACTGCTCCGTTGTCCGGCGACTGCCCTCGGTTGCGTCCGTGGTGTCATCGGCGTATATCTGGTCCTTTCCGAAATGGACTGGACCCGGTACGACTGCGGAGCAACGAGCGGATGACGACACACGGTCGCGACGAGATCTGGCCTGCCCTCCCATACGAAGCATGGAAGGACACCTACGCCACCCTCCACATGTGGACGCAGATTGTCGGCAAGATCGCGGTGGCGCTCGCGCCGCCGATCAATCACTGGTGGGGCGTATCCCTCCATGTGACGGCACGGGGAATCGCCACCTCCGCTCTGCCGCACGATTCGCGTTCGTTCACGATGGAGTTCGACTTCGTCGACCACGAGCTCGTCGTGCAGGCTTCCGACGGCGAGCGGAGAGTCGTTGAAGCTGGAGCCGCGAACGGTCGCTGACACCTATCGCGAAATCATGACGATGCTGAGCGACATGGCCCTGCCGGTGAAGATCTGGCCAGTGGCCGTGGAAGTGCCCGACCCTGTTCGCCTCGACGCCGACACCGTCCATCATGCCTACGACCCGGAGTACGCGAATCGCTTCTGGCGGATCCTCGTCCAGGTGGACCGCGTGTTCACAGAATCGCGATGTCGTTTCGTCGGCAAGTGCAGCCCGGTCCAGTTCTTCTGGGGCAGCTTCGATCTCGCGGTGACACGATTTTCAGGACGTCCGGCGCCCGCGCGAGAGGGTCCCGCCTTCATGCAGGAAGCCTACTCGCACGAAGTGATCAGCCATGGGTTCTGGCCGGGGAGCGGACCGGTGATGGACCCCGCGTTCTATGCGTACGCGGTGCCGGAGCCTGACGGACTGAAGGGTGCGCGTGTCAGCCCCGCGGCTGCGTACTACCATCGGGAGTTGAACGAGTTCATCCTGCCTTACGAAGCCGTGCGGCAGGCGGACTCACCGGCACGCATGATCGGCGAGTTCATCCAGAGCACTTACGAGCAGGCTGCCACGCTCGGCAAGTGGGATCGTGCCACGCTCGAGCGTCATGATTTACCCGATCGTCCTGGAGCAGGGATCAGGTGAACGTGGGTCAAACAGCGTCCAACAGGCGCACCCGTGTGCCCCACGGGTCTTCAACGCTATAGCCTGCATCTGTTTGCTCTGCGACATAGCCAGCACGATGAAGACTGTTGGCCGCGTCCGCCGCAGTGCCACCGGGCGCGACCAGTTCCCACTCCATCAGCCGTGCCTCGTTCGGCGTCGCCGGTGGTCCCGGCGCCCAGATGTTCGTGCCGAGGTGGTGGTGGTAGCCTCCGGCGGCGAGAAACAGGGCCCCGGGGTAGCTCCACACCGTTTTGTCGAATCCGAGCGCCGCATGATAGAAGGCTTCGCCCGCAGCAAGGTCGCCGACATGCAGGTGCATGTGTCCGATGGTGGTTCCGGATGGCACCCCGTCCCACCGTCGTCCACCCGCCGCGGCAATGACATCCTCGATATCCAGCGGGTCCGTTGCCATGAGCAGTTCGACGCCCCTTTGTCGCCAGAGCGTTCGCGGCCGATCGGCGTAGACCTCGATGCCGAGTCCGTCAGGGTCGGTGAGGTAGAGCGATTGACTGACCAGGTGATCCGACATTCCGACACGGACGCGACGTTCCGCGACGTGCATGGCAAATCGGCCGAGTGCGGGACGATCGGGCAGCAGAATGGCGAAATGATACAGGCCGAGCGCGCCGCGCCGTGCCGGCGCAACACCAGGTCGCGTGTGCAGCGACAGGAGTGGCCGGGCATCCGCCTGCACTCCCAGCACGACGCTCTTGGATGTCGCGGTCAGCGTCTGCAGGCCGATCACCTGCTCGTAGTACTCCGCCGAGCGGGGCAGGTCGCTCACCTGCAGATGGACGGCGCCGACATGCGTCCCGTCGGGCAGGCGGAACCCCGGCGGTGCAACGCCGAACGACTGACTGAATCCATCCTCCTGCTTGTCCGCCATGACGCCCTCCACATCTTGTCAATTGATCATAGTGACAATGACGCCCTTCCTGTGTCCTATGGCAACCTCGGCGAATCCGCCTCTCCAGGGAGTTCGTGAGCGCGGGCGACTAGGGTCCGACCGTTCTTCGCAGAAACGCGATGACCCTGTCGACGTGCTCAGGAAGGAAGAATGCGTCGCCGCCGTGAGCGGCGCCGTGGACGACATCGAACTGCACGTCGAGGCCGGCTTTCTCATAAGCCCCTTGCAGTTCGTGCGACTGGTTGATCGGCATCTGCGGGTCCTGGTCGCCGTGAAGCAGGAAGAGCGGAGGGTCGTTTCGATCGACGTGCATGACGGGACTGGCCAGCTCCGCGAGCTCTCTGGCGCTATCGGGCAAGGCGCCGAGAAGCAATTCGAGCGCGGGACGCCGCACCCCGAGGCCGAATGGAGTCGACTGGGCGAGGATCGTCATCAGGTTCGACGCGCCGTAATAGACCACGATCGCCTGCACCGCCGACGACTGACTCCCAACACCGCCAACTGTGCCTTCGAGATTCGTTTCGCCGTTGCTCACACCGACGAGCGCCGCCAGATGGCCGCCGGAGGATGCGCCTCCGATCGCAATCCGATCCGTCCGATACCCATAGTCGGCTGCTCTCGCCCGGAGGAAACGAATCGCCGCTTTGATGTCGTGCACCTGGGCGGGGAAGCGAGCGTCAGTCGACTGCCTGAAGTCTACGCTCGCGGTGGCGATTCCGTTCTTGACGAAGATTGGAGGGACCTGCGCCTTGGTGCCGGACCGCCATGCCCCGCCGTGGATCCAGACCAGGAGGGGAGGCTTGCTGACGCCGGCAGGCATGTGGATGTCCAGGCCCAGATCTCTGCCATCCACCTTCGCGTAGATCACATCGCGGTACTCCCGATCCACCTGGACCGGCACCACCACGGGCGCGAGGACGAGGAGCGACAGGAGCAAGTATGTGCGCACGGCTCAGCGGCGAGAGCCGGGCTGTCGCGGAACCGCCCGCAGCGTAAGCGCCAACAGCCCCATGCACAACAGCGCGCTGCCGAGAAAGAGGAGCGCGACGAGATTGCTGCCCGTACGATCCTTGGTCATGCCGACGACGTAAGGCCCGGCGAAGCCACCGAGATTGCCGACGGAATTGATCAGGGCGATGCCGCCGGCAGCGGCCGGGCCCGTGAGGAACGACGTCGTGAGCGCCCAGAACGGGCCGATGGTGGACTTGATCCCGGCAAAGGCCAGCGCCAGCGACGCCAGCGCGAGATAAGGATTGGTGAAGTACGCGCTCAGGGCAAATCCCACCGCGGAAGAAATCGCCGCCGCCGCGACGACTCCGCGGCGTTCCCCCGTACGATCCGAATAGCGCCCGACCAGCAGCATGACGATCGCGGCAATCACGTAGGGGATTGCGTTGATCCAGCCGACGATCGCGTCGCTCTTGCCGGAGAAGCTCTTGATGATCGACGGCAGCCACAGCTCGTACCCGTAGCTGCCGATGTTCATCAGGAAATACAGCAGGCACAGCAACCAGACGCGGCCGCTGGTGACCACGTCCATGAACCGGTGCTCGTGCGCCGGGCGCGAACCCACGGCTTCTTCGGCGAGCCGCGCGCGAAGCCACGCCTTCTGCGGCACCGACAGCCATCCCACGTGTTGCGGCCCGTTGGGGAGGATGAAGAGAAGCGCGAGCCCCATGATCACCGCGGGCAGGGCTTCGAGTACGAAGAGCCACTGCCACCCGGCGAGGCCAGCCTTGCCGTCCAGGCCGAGGATCGCGCCCGAGATCGGCGAGCCGACGATGCCGGCGACGACACCACCGGTGGCGAAGAGCGCGATGGTGCGGGCTCTCTCCTTCGCGGGATACCAGTAGGTCAGGTAGAGAATGACTCCGGGGAAGAATCCTGCCTCCGCCGCGCCGAGAAGAAAGCGCATGGCGTAAAACATCGGGACCGTCTTGATGAACATCATCGCCATCGAGACGAGCCCCCAGACGACCATGATCCTGGCAATCCAGATGCGCGCGCCGATGCGCTGCATCATCAGGTTGCTCGGCACCTCGAACAGGAAGTAGCCGATGAAGAACAGTCCGGCTCCCAGCCCGTAGACCGCCCCGAACACCGCCTCGTTGACCCCGAGCACTTCGCGCAGATGCAGCTTGGCGAAGCCAAGGTTGATCCGGTCGACGTAAGCGATGACATAGCAGAAGAAGAGGAGGGGGATGAGGCGCCAGTTGATCGCCGAAAGCACCGCGCGCTGCCCGGCGACATCCAGCGTGCCTGGCTCAGCCGGCGCGCCGGCGGCGAGTTCACTCTTCATAAATTCGATGCCGGCGCTGACAGGCGACCAACTCGGGCGACCTCGCCCGATGTGCCATCAGTCCGGGTGAAGGATTGTAGTGCCTTTTCCTCTCATCGCCGGTCACCGAGCGGTGCGCATCCCCTGAATGGCCGCCCCGACGTCAACGTGCCGAAGATGCACGCCGACGTGCTGCCCGGGGCAACGTCGATTGAAGCGGCGTCGAACGTGAAGACCAGGTCGTCGCGGCTCTCACGATTCCCCTTGCCGCTGCGACCTTGAGCGGCGATGCGCCCTCGAACGTGACGCTGCGAAGGTCGATCGTCGAGGGGTCGAACCCGGCTGCGGCCGCGACGGCAACCCGCACCCTGCCGTGCCCGTCTCCGCCTGTGCGTTCAATCGGTCTCCCGGCGACTTCGATCGTGACCGGCAGAGTGCACGATTTTGCCGGGTAGGCGGCGAGTGAGAGGAGTCCCCTCGGCTGTCCTGTCGTAAACGGCGATCCCGGCACCGGTGCCAGCGAGGCGTCGGGCTGGACGCGGAACACCGACACCTCGCCGGAATGGTCGGCAACGTATAAGAACCGGCCGACGCGGTCCGTCGCCATGCCGCCCGGGAACACCGTCGGGTCGCCGATGATGAACGGCGAGCCTGGTACGAGGGTCAGCGCACCCGCCCGATTGACACGGAGCACCGTTACCGTGGCCGTGTCCTTGTTGCTGACGAACAGGACATTTTCGACCGGGTTCAGGGTGACGACATTGGCGAAGCTGCCGCTGGCGAAATGAAAGGGGGAGCCTCCGACCGCCGCCAATGAGCCGCGCGCATCCATGGCGAACACGTCAACGCCCGTTCCTGACGCGGCCTCGCCGGCGTAGAGACGCTCACCTGTGCAGTTGATCTCGAGGCCCGCCGGGATGGATGCGGGGAACGGCCCGTTTTCGACTCGGGCGAGTTCTCCGCGGCGGCCGATGCGGAACACGTCGATGAGGTCAGATTCCGGTAACGCAACCGCGAGAAATCTGCCGTTCGGCGAAACCTTGATGCCGTCGGGCGCGCTGGGAAGCGAGTACGGTGACCCCGGCGTAGGTGTCAGGGCCCCGTTCGCCGCGATCCGGAAGACCACGATATTCGCGGACCCGGAATTCACGGCAATCAGGTAGCGACCGTCAGGTGTCGATGCGAGCGAAGTGCCGAAAGCGGAGCGGCCACCGGACGAAAACGGCGAGCCCGGGACCGCCGACAATGCGCCGGAGACCGCGTTGATCCTGAATGCCGAAATGTCGTTACTCCCGCCGTTCGCGACAAACAGCACATCCCCGCCCGGCTGGAGCGCTGTGCGATTGGCGGCGAACAATCCTCCGCCCGCGCCGGTCCCGCCCGTCTGATACGGCGAGCCCGGCAGGGACATCACCGTCCCGTCCGGCTCGATGCGGAGTGCCGTCACTGTATTGGGTCCCGCGACGTCGTCGTTCGTATAAACAAAGCGCCGTTCTGCCGACGCGTTTGCGGCCGACATGCAGACGAGGACGCATGCGCCGAATTTCTGAAAGCCAGTCATCATTCCCCCGGTTGGTTGTGCCGCTGCTCGTATGCTTGAAGCACACGCGCAGAGCAATCCGTGATCCGCTTCGGCGGGGGCGCAGATCGCATCGACTTGTAAGTAGGACGTCGCGAGCGGAACGCGACGGAGCGGCGCACCCCGGAGGTCGCCACGAAACGGGCGTGATTCTCAGGTATCCGAACGGAGACGCGGGCAGCCACCGGACGGGAGACGAAGTCTGCCGTTAGCCAAGAGAAGTGACCGAAGTGGCGGCGGAGGCAGTCTTTAGTCAAACCAATGCGGACGAGCTGGCCGGCGAGTACCGCGACGGTTCCAGCCATTTCGTCCGCAACTTGGCAGGCCAGCCAGTTCCGCGGTCAGGACGCGGATGCGGTGCGAGCCGGCGTGATGTTCGCGTTGAGACACAGCATGTTGTCCGGGTCGTACCGGGCCTTGATAGTGCTGAGCCTCTCGTAATTCGCGCCGTACGCCACCTGCACGCGGTCGGCTCCGTCGTCTTCGCCGAGCTCATTGACATACACACCGCCAGTGGCACAAGGCTGGATCGCCGTCCACACCTGGCGCACCCACGCGATGTTCTCAGGGTTGCTGGTCTTGTCGGTCCAGAGCGCATAGATGCCGACGTGGTATCCCGCGCGATGCGGGAACGCGGTTGCGGTCGGCGCGACACGGCTGGCCATGCCGCGAATCGGGTAGAACAGGATCGATGAGTTGGGTGAGCGAACCCGGCTGAAGCCATCCACGGCGGCGTCGATGACGTCGCCGGAGATGTCGTGGATGAACTCGGCTTTCCAGTAGTTCTGCAGGTTTGGCGGCATCGCCGCCTCGAGCAGGGACTGCTGCGCGGTGTAGGGCATCGGACCGACGATGTCGAGAACCGGGGACCCGAATGCTTTGAGAGGGGCGACGACACGTGTCCCCTCGGCGAGGTCCCCGTTCCAGGCGAGCGCGATTCCGCATGCCGGTTGTCCGTCGGGCGCGGTCATGAGCACGGCTGCGGCGACGAGCGCATCCGGGGCCGTCCGCATGAAGTCGGCGTAGAAGGCGAGCACTGCCTTCGCGTGCGCAAACGGATGCACGATCAGTCCTCCGATGATCAGCGGCCCGACCTGATGCAGGCGGTACTCGAATGATGTGACGATGCCGAAATTGCCGCCACCGCCGCGAAGCGCCCAGAACAGATCGGGATGGCTGGTCTCGTGTGCGGTCACCATCTGCCCGTCTGGCAGCACGACGTCGGCCGCGATGAGGTTATCCACCGTCATCCCGCACGTACCCTCCAGCCAGCCAAAGCCGCCGCCGAGCGTCAGGCCGGCAATGCCGGTGTCGCCGACCGTACCACCCGTGGTCGCCAGGCCGAACGTCTGCGTCTCGCGGTCGAACTCCTGCCACTTCACGCCCGGTTCGGCCCTGATCGTTCGTGCCGCGGGATCGACGCGCATCGCCTTCATGTCACAGAAGTCGATCACCAGGCCGTCGTCACACGTCCCGCGCCCGGCGATGCTGTGCCCGCCGCCTCGCACCGCAATCTGGAGATGCTCCGTGCGGGCGAAGTTCACGCACGCGATGACGTCAGCGGCACTGCGCGGGCGGGCGATGACCGCGGGCCGCCGATCGATCATCGCGTTCCACACGCGCCGGCCGGATTCGTAGTGCACGTCGCCGGGAAGGATGATGTCGCCGCGGTGTGCCTGCCTGAGCTGCCTGATGGTGTCAGCGCCGATCGTCATGACATTCCTCCTTCACACGAGCGATGAATCGCGGCACGTCGGACCTCTTACTGCGTCGCGTTCCGCCGCGTGTGTTGTCGTCGTTCTATCCGAAGCGTTGCCGAATAATCGTGCTCAGGGTAGCACCACGGCGGCAATGGCAGACTATTAAGGCGGGGAGGTGGCGAGGTGACTTGCCAAGGAAACGAAACCATCCGCCCTATCGTCTAAGTCCCCGGGGGAGACGTGTATGCGAGGCTGGCTCGAGACGCTGATTCAGGATCTTGGCTACGGTCTGCGATTTTTCCGGCGCAGCCCGGGGTCGGTGGTGGTCGCCCTGTTGTCGCTGACGCTCGGCATCGGCGCGACGTCAGCCATTTTCAGTGTGATTTACGGCGTCCTCATTGCGCCGTACCCGTACGCAAAGCCGGGTGAGATCTGGGCGCCGGAGATACGCGCCATCGACGGCCGCGGCGGGCGCCCCTACGCCGTCGACGAGTTGCGCGGATTGTCCGAGCTGCCGGCGTTCGCGGACGTGATGGCCACCGCGTTCGAGACCGTGCTCCTGACCGGCGAGTTCGCCCCCGAGAGCTTTGGCGGGGTGCTGATGTCCGGCAACGCCTTCGCGTTTCTCGGTGTTCCCCCGGTGGCTGGCCGCACCCTCCAGCCGACAGATATCCGCGCGGACGGTCAGGCGGAACCGGTGGTGGTTTTGAGCCATAGACTATGGCTTCGCCTGTTCGAGGGAAATCCCGACGCCGTCGGCCGCACGCTGCGGCTGAACGGCGTTCCTCACACTATCGTCGGCGTGATGCCGCCGCGTTTTGGCTGGTATGGCAACGATGGCTTCTGGTTGCCGCTGTCCCCGACCCGTACGGACCTGCAATGGGTCAATCCCATCGTACGGCTGGCACCCGGGGTCACCGCGGATGTCGCCGAGGCACAGCTCGCCGCCTTCAACAAGAGCCTGGCAGCGGCTAAACCAGCGACGTTCCCGGCCCAAGGGTTCACGACGCGATTACGGAACTATCTCGAGGTGACGGTCGCGAGTGGCGATATGCAGACGAGTCTGCGGCTCCTTCTCGGTGCCGTCGGGTTCCTGCTCCTGATCGCGTGCGCCAACGTGGCCAACCTCCAGCTGGCCCGGGGCTCGACGCGGGCTCGCGAGATCGCCGTCCGGATCTCGATGGGGGCAGGCCGCGGCCGGCTGGTGCGGCAGCTGCTGACGGAAAACATCCTGCTGTCGCTCGTCGGCGGCGCCTGCGGTGTGCTGTTTGCCTTTGGTGCGATCCGGTTGATCGTCGCGATGATGCCCGAGTTCTACGTGCCCAACGAGGCCCGGATCGCCCTGAATGCGCCGGTGCTCCTGTTCACGCTGGGGCTGTCCCTTCTCACCGGCGTTCTCTTCGGCGTGGCGCCAGCGCTGCAGACCTCGAGGCCGGAGGTCACGGAGGCGCTCAAGGCGGCTCGCAGCACCGGCGCCGGGACCGACGGCAGCCGCAGCCGTAACGTGCTGGTGGTGATCGAGGTCGCACTTTCGGTGGTGCTGCTCGTCAGCGCGGGCCTGACCGTGCGCACGTTTGCCGCCCTTCAAAGCACGGACCCCGGCATCAACCCGGATCGCGTCCTGGCTGTGATCGTGCCGTTGCCGCCGGCCAAATACACGACGCTCGACCAGCGCAACCGCTTCGGGGAGGAGCTGCTCGAGCGCGTCGCGGCTCTCCCGGGCGTTGACGCGGCGACCTTCGGGCTGCCGTTTGGCGGGCCGCAGACGCCGTTCGCAATCGCCGGTCAGGGTGCCGGGGACAACTCGAAACAGTTAACGCTCAACCTGGCGGGCGCGGATCATCTGCGCGCGTTCGGCATTCCGCTGCGCCGCGGCCGCATGTTCGACGTTGCCGAGGTCAGGCGTGGCGACCGCGTTGCCGTGATCAACGAGGCGGCCGCGAGGTTATGGCCGGCCGGCAGCGATCCCGTCGGCGCCCGGGTGCGCCTCGATGTGCTCGAGCGGCCGCCGGCGCGGACGCTCGTCGACACTTCCCGTCCGCCGGACGTCACGATTGTCGGCGTCATCGGCGACACGAAGAATGCCGGGCTGCGATCCGCCCCAAACCCGGCGATGGTCATCCCGTACTCGATCATCGGCCAGGCACAACGAATTCTTGCCGTGCGGAGCGCCGGGAATCCCAACCTGCTGCTCAACCCCGTGCGCGCCGAAGTTCGCGCCATCGATGCGGAACAGCCGCTCGGACGTTCGATCACCCTCAGCGAGATCCTCGGCGAGGAAGTCGTGCAGCCGCGCTTCACGATGGCGCTGTTCAGCACGTTCGCCGCGCTCGGCCTGGCGCTCGCCGCCGCCGGCATCTACAGCGTCCTGTCGTTCCACGTCACGGTGCGAACGCACGAACTCGGCGTGCGCATGGCGCTCGGCGCACCGCGCAGCCACGTCCTTCGCCTGATGCTGATGATGGGAGGGAAGCTCGTACTCGTCGGCCTCATCGTCGGCACGGCGGCGAGCTTCGCCTCGAGCAGGCTTCTGCGCAGTCTGCTCTTCGGCGTGCAACCTGCCGACCCGGTGGCGTACGCAGCCGTGACGCTGGTGCTCGCGTTGATCGCACTCGTCGCGTGTTATGTCCCGGCGAGACGCGCGGCCCGGGTGGATCCGATGATCGCGCTGCGCCAGGATTGAGAGTCGGCAGTGACATCCATCGCTGATTCCGTGTTGCAGGCCATCGGTGGAACTCCCGTAGTGCGCCTGCGCCGCGTCGTCGAAGCCGGGCAGGCCGACGTGTTGGTCAAACTCGAATCGATCAACCCGACCGGGTTCACGGGTTAGGTGGGGCAGCCGCGCGTTCAGTGCTTTGGGCGTAAGCCACGATTGTCAGCGGCGCCTGAATTTCCCTTGATGCGCCGCCTCTCCTCGTCGAGGGCATAGCTGAGCCGCTCCGCGAGTTCTCCGAAGGCTCCGGCCGACCGCCGAAGTGCCTCATTCTCTTCTCGCAAGCGCACCACGGTGTCTTGAAGATCCATCAATTCCCGGTTACGTTCCACGGTCACCTCCGCGTACGCAGCCGTCAGAGCAAAGTGTGCTCCGATGCGGCCCTCCTTTCAGACGCACGGATTCTCTGAATTCTCTCAATACCGCGCGAAGTTTTTCCCGAAGCCCGCGGAAATTTGGCGGAGCGACTATCCGGAAGTGACGTCGGTGTATCCGAAAGTTCAGGGGAGTGATACCGCGTGTATGCTGGTGATCCCATGAACCACCGGGTTGCCGCACTGCTCTCCTGGGCTGTATGCGCGAGCCTGGGGACTGCGTTCTCCGGCCTCCGGCTTCCGGTCGCGTCGGCACAAACGGTATCCGCACCGCCGCCATTCGGTGCACCAGACACGCTGCGCCTGGACAAGGGGACGCTTCGCTCAAAGGGCGCACCCCAGGCTCTCCTCGACAAGGTGGGCGCGAGCGCGTTTCGGTACTTCCGGATGCTGGCCCGGCAATTCGACGCGAGGACGTGCTATGAGTTCCGCGATCTCAGGTGGCGGCTGCCATCTGTCGCGGTGCACGGCGACGCTCACATCGAGCAGTTCGCGATCACCGACACTTCGTATGGCCTCACCGACTTCGACAGATCGGGATTCGGCCCATCCGTCGTCGATCTGGTCAGGTACAGCGCCTCGATTCATCTCGCATGTCGTGAAGTGCAGTGGCGGTGCGATCCCGGACAGGCGGTAGGAGTTTTCTTCCGTGCCTATCGTGAGGCACTCGACCATCCCGTCGTCCGCAGTCAGCCGGCACTCGTGGACCGCGTCCGTGCCACTCCGCCGCTCGGCCGTCACGCGTGGCTGGAGTGGGCGGAGCAGCAGATGCAGCCAATGCCCGCCGGCGACGCGCAGGCGCTCCGGGGAGAGTGGTTCCGGTTCGTGGCGCTGATGAGAGAAACGTCGCCGGAACGCCCCGAGGCCTTCTATCGCATCTCGCGCGTGGGGCACGTCGCGATCGGCATCGGCAGCGCACTGGAGCCGAAAATATTGATCCGGATTGCGGGCCCGACGGACATGCCCGACGATGATCTCATTCTCGAGGCGCGCATTACCGCGATTCCCGACGGCCGCGAGTGCGTGTCACGTCCGGCCCACGGCGGCTCATTGCACGTGTTCATGCTGACCGAGATGCTCGGCCATCCCCTTCCTGAGGTGTTCGGATTCCTTCCCCGCGACGGGGGCGTGAACCAGGGGGAGCTGTGGATTCGGTCGTGGGACAACGGGTACCGTGAAACCGCCGTGACCGACCTTCTCAGTCAGACGGACCTCGACGAACTCGCCAAGGATGCGGGCACCGAGCTCGCCGGACATTTCTGGACGGCCGTTCCGGAACCACTTCGCCTTCACGAGCGCTTTGCGCAGCTGCGCGCCTTCGACATGACGGAGGACCGCGCCCGCAACCTCGGTCGCGACCTCGCCGGCGAGACGGTTACGGAATGGGAACGGTTTCGACGGCAGCGCTGACGTCCGTTCGTCGCGCCTCGTGCGGCACGACGTGATGGGATCCTCCTGTTGCCTCGCGTCGCACCGTGCGGCGCGCGATTCGGCAACAGGAGGCCCTTCTATGCTGACGTGTGACTAGCGCACTCGATCCGCGATCGTGTCGGTGTGGTATGCGGAGTGCTGACGGACGTCGAGCCACCCCTGAACTCCGGTGCTCGCGGCGCGGTCGGCGCCGAGATCCTGCCACGAGTTGTAGCGGTCGAGCGTGAGGAACTGCCACGGCCCCCCTTCGACGTGTGTCATCACCAGGCTGTTCACCGTCACCTTCGCGTTTGGTGAGCGCTGGTTCAGGACCTCCAGCAGCTGGCCGCGGTGCCCCGGCACGGCACGCTGCACGGCGACAACAAAGACCGGCTGACCGGACTGATCGCCGGCAAGCCCCATCACCTTTTGAAACTCGCCCCAGGACGGACCGGAGACGAACGAATCCTCGTGCCAGGCAATCGAAGCCGATGGGCTTGTCGTCGCAGGGATCTCTACCGTCGGCTTGGCCCCGACGTGTTGAATCAGGCAGTAGTCCCAGTCAGCGCCCTCCTGATGGCGGAGCAGGATGAAGTGCGACGTCATCGGGTCCTTGGGGTCCGGTTCCTGAAGCTCCTTGGCGAGCGCCGCTGCCTGCCCGGGCGCAGCCTTGGCGAACAGTACGTGGTAAATGTCCGTGGGCTTCGCCGCCTGCGCCGGCGCCGGCGTCTGGGCGAAGCTCGTGGTCGCGCAGGCACAGATCGTCGCCGCGAATAGAACTCGGAAGGTCTTCATGTCGCTCCTGTCAGTAATCGTGTTGGTCAAAAATGGATTCAAGGCAGAGCTGGACCTTAGCACATCTGGACGATGTGCCGTTAGCGGCACAGCGAATTCGTACGCGACTACAGATCGCGACAGTGGGCCGTCGAGCTTGACACCCTTCGTGCTACGAACGATCTTCTTCCACCATCTGTCGGCCCATCGTCGTGCCGGTCTCGTGATGTGCCGGTCCGCGGCGGGATCGCCTATCGAGGGAGGTGTGCATGAAAGGAGTTACGACCGTCGTCCTTGCGCTGGGGTTTACGGGGCTGGTGGCGTCGATCGCGCTACACGCGAGCCCCCAGGCTCAGGGCACCAGTGCTGCCGTTCCGGCCGACGCTTCCGTCGCAGCAGAGGACAGCGCCGACGCGCAGGACTCTGACAGTCTCTGGGACGCTCCAGGAACGGATCGCTCGCGGCTTCGAGATCGCGCCAGTTCGATTGAATCTCGAAGGCAAAGATCGCGACCTCGTCGGCCTGGGCAGTTACCTCGTCAACGCTGCGGGCGCCTGCAACGACTGCCACACCAACCCTCCGTTCGCCGAGGGTCGCGACCCGTATCTCGGCCAGTCGCCGAAGGTGAACGCGTCACGCTACCTCGCGGGCGGCATGGCCTTCGGTCCCTTCGTGTCCCGCAACCTGACGCCGCGCGCGAACGGACGGCCGGCGAACCTGACGTTCGAGCAGTTTCGCATCGTCATGCGCCATGGCTACGACTTGAAAGGTCGCGAGCCGTTCGTGCCCTCGCGCAGCAACGATCTCCTGCAGGTGATGCCGTGGCCGGTGTACAGCCACATGCGGAGAACCGACCTCAGGGCGATCTACGAATACCTTCGCGCCATCCCGTCGCTCCCGACGACGCCTCCGTCCTAAACCCGCAGCATTTTTCGCGCTTCCGCCGGGGCGATGGTGACGGAATCATCGCCCCGGCAGTCGTGCAGCTCATGGCGGGCGCCGCTACGGCGCCGAGATCACGGTTTCTGGTCCGATCCCGAATCGTCAAACGGACTCTTTGCATCGAAGACCGACGACAGGTCTTGCACCTGTGCATCGCGCTGCGAGACGGGCGGCAGGTTGAAGCGCCGCTCGATCGTCGCGAGGATCGACGTCGTGTCGTACGGCGTGTGGTCGACCACGAACTCTCCCCGCAGGAAGGGCGAGACGACCAGCGCCGGAACGCGGGTTCCCGGTCCCCACACGTCGTGCCCGCTCGCGGGACCGCCGAGCCCCGGAGGGGGAACGTGATCCCACGTGCCGCCGAACTCGTCGTAAGCAACGACGACCAGTGTGTCCTTCCGGCAGTCACTCTCATCGATCGCCTTGAGCAGCTCCACGAGGTGGCTGCTGCCCGCGCTCTCACTGGCGTACCCGGGATGCTCGTTCTCCGCGCCGACAGGCTTCACGAAGCTGACGGCCTTGAGGTTACACGTCCGGCTCGACGAGCGGGCGAGCTGGAGAAATTCCTGCTCGTCGCGGAGATGCGCGGTGCGCGCCGCCGTGCCCGGTGCATAGTTCGCGTAGTAGTTGAACGGCTGGTGGTGGAACTGAAACAACTTGTGCGGACAATTCGGGAACACGGCGCCTGCGATGGTTGTGGTGTCTGCGCACGTCGTCCCGGTCCCGTTCGTCCATCCCGGCCCGCTGACGTCACCGTTCGCGTTCGACCAGCCGCCTGAGTACCAGGCCCAATCGACTCGCGCCGCGCTCAGATGGTCGCCAATCGTGGCGCCGGTTTGCGGCGGAAGCCGGACCGACAACGCCGTGCCCGGACGGAACGGCTGATACGTCGGCTGGATGGTGTTGACCGCGTAATCGCCGCACATGACGCCCGCGGGTGTAGGGCCACGTCCCGGGCCAGGATTACAGGACGCCGTGAGCTGGAGATCCTTCACAACGGTCCCGGCCGGGAACGCCGTGTACAACGGGTAGTTCACCGGCATCCCGTTCGCGTCGGTGACGGAGTGAAGATCCGCTGCGCTGCCGTCATTGACGGCGTTCGGCCAGATCGGTGTGGCGGCCGCAATCAGCCACTGGTGATTCAGGAACGATCCGCCGAACGCAGCCTGGAAGAATGCGTCCGCGACGGCGTAGTGCGGATGACCGTCTTCGTGCAGGTATCTGTAGATCGGCAGCATCCGCGTGTCGTAGGCACCCATCGTCAGCCCCACGGCATCGCTGCCCGTGACGTACCGGTCCTGTCGCCCGCCATTGAGCTGAAACTGCTCCTGGTAAAAACGATGGACGAGGTCGCGCGTGCAGCCACCTGGTTGTCCGTTGGCAACGCCGTCGGGACACGTGTTCGATGTGGGCTGAATGTAGTCGTCGATCGTGAACGACGCGTTGACGAAGTGACTGGTGAATGGGGCCGCGGTCGTTGCGTCGGTGCAGAGCGCCGAGAGCGGCGGCGTCGTCAGGTTCGGATCGTTCTGCTTCAGACAGGAGAATGGGGTCCCGGCCTGGTTCACCTGCGCCGGTTTGTCCGACGGCACACTGAGCAGACCGTTGACACCTTCCCACGATCCATACAAGTTGTCGAAGCTGTGGTTCTCCTCGTAGATGACGACGATGTGATTGATCCGATTGAGGCGGCTCGATCCGCCCTCGTCGGGGGCTGAGTACATGGCCACCGGGACGGCCCCGGTCACCGCGATCGTAAGTGATGGAATCAACAGGCGGCGCAGCATGACAGTGTCTCCAATCTTCCGAAATCGGAAGTGTCAGTTTCGTGGCGGTGGGAGCGAGCCCCCACCGCGGAGTGAGCGCGGAGCCGTCAACGTATGACGACGCGGTTCAACGCGGGAAGTGACCTCGGTCCTCATGCATGATTTTTTCCTCCTTCGGGAGCGAGCTGAACGAGCTGGTGGTTCAGCGCGAAGATCGCCAGCTCCAGCCGACTGCGTACGTGGCACTTCTGGTAGACCGTCGAGAGCACGTTCTTCACGGACTGTTCGGACAGGCCGAGATTTCGTGCGATCTCGCGATTGGTGTTACCGGCCACGATTCCGCGAACGACATCGAGCTCGCGCGGTGTCAGGTCGTGTGGCGGCATCGCTCGTGGGGTCCTCCGTGCGGACCGTCAGAGCAACGTGTGAACCGCGGTCAGTCTGGAAGCAGAGTGGCGGGATTTGTTCGAAGAACCGGGGAGTTGCGCGACGCCGGCGCGTCGCGATGCTCGCAGCGGACTATCCGGAAGGATGGTGAGCTATCCGAACCGTCAGTCGATCGATATGTCCACAGAGCCGGCTTCGGACGATGGCTCCGGGGAAGGACAACTCGCGCGCTGGCGAATGGAAGTACCTGCGGTTTGGTTTAAGGCGGCGCGGCGAGTGATCGCGCCGCCCTCTGCGAAGAGGCTTCCGGGACGACCCGCAAGAGCCCGATCACTCGCCGTAAATGACGAGCTCCGATTGGGGATCCGCGATCACATGCCGATCTGGTGTGTGCGCCGCCGCCGCGCGAAGTAGGCGCCCGCGAGCGCGGTCCCGGTCAGCAGGAGCGTCGCGGGCTCAGGGACCGGCGCGGAGTCGGCGAAGTCGTAGCTGATACTCTCGATGAACCAGCTCGGGGGTAAGTCCGTCCCGCCAAACGGACGCAGGGACAGCGTGGCGGTCCCGGCCCCCGTCAATTCGCGCAGCAGCCCGGTGCCCGCGAGGAAGAACCCACCATCAAAGGTGAACGGCGCCATGATCGTCGTCGGCGCGTTGCCCAGGGGCGGTGCGATCGCGGAACCGTGGAAGAAGCTGTTTGTGAAGGCCGGAGAATTCGCGCTATCGACGTCCGGGTAGGTGACGCCGTTCAGCGTCGCGTGCGCGTTGGCCAGCGTGTCGCCCCCGAACTGGACGAAAAGGTCGAGCGGCGTGCCTGCGACGCATTCCGGCACCGAGCACGTCTCGAAGGCTTTCGAGGCATTGGCGGTGAGGGCTGTGAGCGAGAAACCCTGCGTGCCCGAGATGTCCATCGTCCCGCCCTGGGCGATCCCTGGAAGGAACACGCGTCCTGCGGTGATGCGCACCGGTTCGGCGGCAGCCGGTGTCGCGAACAGGCAGAAAAGGGAAAAAAGGACGGCTGGATTTGCACGGCGTAACATCATCACCCCCTGAACCGAGTACGCTCGTGCGCACTCATGCAAAAGGGACACCCGAGGTCAGTTGCGGGCACGCCGATGAGCTGATAGGTTCTCGGCCGGCGCTTCTTCGGCGCGATCCGCTTCATCCCCGGCCGTGCCCGTTCATCCCGACATGCGAGGTCTATTGAGAGGGCTGACTGTTACCACGCTCATTCTGCTTGCGTCCTTCAGCCAGGGGCGATCGGATGTCCCGACGCCATCGGCCGGCTCGCAACGTCGTGCCGCCGGAAGATCGTCCGGGTCAGAGACCGCGGTTCGGCCCGGCGTCGAGGTGTTCCTGGGCGCCGTCCCTGCCAGAATCCGACACAAGCGAGTCGCGTTCATCACGAACCAGTCCGGCATCGACCGTTCCGGCACCTCCGACATCGATCTGATCGCACACACCAACGAGCTGAAGCTCGTGCTCCTCCTTGCGCCCGAGCACGGTATTCGTGGCAATGTCGCGGAAGGCGCGACCATCTCCGACGAAATCGACTCGAAGACGGGCGTTCGCATCGCTTCGCTCTACGCTGCAGAAGATCGGGGACCTACGTCGGAGATGCTGAATGAGGTGGACGCTCTGCTGTATGACCTCCAGGAGGTTGGCGGCCGGACCTGGACCTACGTCTCCACCATGGCGCTGGCGATGCAGGCCGCGGCGAAGAAGAAGATTCCCTTCGTTGTTCTGGACCGACCCAATCCGATCGGAGGCGAGATCGTCGAAGGGGCGCTGCTCGATCCCAGGTTCAAGTCCTTTGTCGGAATGTACCCGATCCCGGCGCGCCACGGCATGACAGCAGGGGAACTGGCCACGCTCTTCAACGGCCGATACGGGATCGGCGCCGATTTGATCGTGGTAAGGGCCGCCAACTGGCGGCGCTCGCAATGGTTTGATCAAACCGGGCTGCCGTGGGTGAATCCCTCTCCGAATCTGCGCTCATTCGAAGCGCTCCAGAGCTACCCGGGATCCGTGTATTTCGAAGGCACCAACCTCACGGAGGGGCGAGGCACGGATCGGCCGTTCGAGCAAATCGGCGCGTCGTGGTTGAACGCGCCGGAGATCGTGGAGGCGATGAACGGGCGCCGGCTGCCAGGCATCCGCTTCGAAGCAATCACCGTGTCGGTGGCGGCCACGGCCGCCAAGTTCGGCGGGCAGACGATCCCCGCGATTCGGTTTGTCATCACCGACCGGCAGGCATACAGGCCTGTCCGCACCTCGCTTCTCCTGATTGACGAAATTCGCCGCCGGCATCGGCGCGAGTTTGCATGGAGCGGGACCATCGATCGCCTCACGGGCTCGGACAAGGTGAGACTCGCGATCGAAGCCGGACGACTACCGCCGCTTCTGGACGAGTGGGACGCGGAAGCTGCGGAGTTCTCGAAGAGCCGGAAACCTTTTTTGCTCTATCCCTGATCGCCCGCCGCCTCTCAACGCTTCTCCAGCGAGCCTTTGAGCGCCCTGGCGGCTTCCAGGTGCGCGTACACCGTCGGGTAGAGGCCAGCAGCATATTGATTGACTCGCATCGTCGTCGGATTCTCGCTCTTGTCCGGAAGCAGGGCGACGGATCCGGCCGCCATCTTCGTCTTGCCGTTCATCTCGAGCTTCCACTGATCGAGTGTCTTCTTGTCGACGCGCGGCTCGAGCTGGTCGATCAGGTCCTTGTGGCTGTCGACCATCGCGCTCGCATACTCGCGATCGAAGTCCGCCCCCGAAAGCTTTTCGAGCTTCTCCTGCTGATCTCGCTGCGCGTCCTCGGGCTGGCCTTTCGGTTCGACTCTGAGATCCGAGGCGAGCGTCTTGAGCTTGTCACCGGACGCAGTGTGATCGTCGACCATCATCCGGGCAAACTTCTTGACTTCCTCTGCGGTGCCGCGCTCGACCGCGAGCTTTCCGAGATCGACTTCGGCGGTGTTGACAATCGTGAGGTGCTGAATGAAATCCTTCGCATCGTTACTGGCGATGTCGCCGGGACCTTTATTCGGCACCGTGGCCGGTTCGCTCCGTTTGGCCCGGTCGGCCTCATGGCCTTTGTCGCTCGAGCAGCCGGCGATCAGCGTTGCGACGACGATGGTGAACGCCAGAACCCGGATCCGCATCATTGTTGCCGCCTCCTCCCGAGCAGTCGTACAGCCCTGTTGGAGGTCTGCAAATAGGATGCTGAGCGCCCCCAGCACGAATTGGCCCGAGCTCTGGCGTCCCCCTTGCTCCTTGTCCGGGTGTTGTATTTCCAAGGAGGGAAATAGTGAAGAATCTGCTACGCCTTATACCCGTTGTGACCTTGTTGGGTACTGCGCCACTCACAATCGGGTGCTCGAAGCCTGCCGACCAGCCTAATCTCGAGTCGCGGGTGAACGACCAACTCAAGGCCGGCAAACTCGACGACAAAGTCAAGGTCGACTGGAAAAAGGATGAGAAGGCCGTTCACCTCACCGGCAAGGTGAACACTGCGGCTGAGAAGGCGCGAGCCGAGGAGCTTGCGCAGCAGGCCGTCGGCACCAGCGGCCGTGTCGTCAACGAAGTTGCCGTTGATGACGTCGACATGAGCAAGACCGACGACCGCATCGAAGAGCAGCTCGGAAAGATGTTCGAGGATCGGACCGAGTGGGACTTCGACGGCAAGGGTGTGACGTTCGACTCGAAAGAAGGAGTCGTCACGATCACCGGCCACGTCGAGTCCGCCGCGGTCAAGACGAAGATTGGAGAGCGTGCGCGGGCAGTCGCTGGCGTGAAGGATGTCGTCAACGATCTGGAAGTGAACGCCCCGAAGGCGTCAACGAAGCGCAAGTAGCAAGCACTGTCGGGAGGACCGGCGCGTCGTGCGCCGGTCCTCCACTTACGCGAGCCCTACCTAGAACACCACCCGCACGCCGATTCGGAACTGCCGCTGGTCGATCCCCCTCGCCCGAGATCCTGCACCTGGGTGAGGGTCATGAAGTCGGATCGGCGGGCTTCCGCTTGACACGGCCTCGACGCCCGTCATACTCGGAGCGTAATGCGGCCAACCTGCGCTCCGGCCGGGGCGGTCATCCTTCTGCTTGCTCTGGCGCTCGCTCGACCCGCAGACGCGCGCCTCCAGCCAACAGGTGGCGACGCATTGCCCCGGCTGGAGATGGGCAATTTTCTGCCGGCCATTCGGGAGCAGCTTCAGCAGGCCTATGCAGCGGCCGAGGCGCAGCCCGCAGATCCGGAGGCGGCCGGGGCGCTGGGCATGGTCCTGGACGCCTACGAGCAGTACGATGCCGCCGCGCTCTGCTATCGGCGGGCTCTGCAACTCGATTCCCAGTCGTTTCGGTGGCGCTTTTACCTCGGGTGGGTGCAGGCGGTCCAGGGACGTCACGCGGACGCAGCCCTGACGCTGGCCGACGCCTTGCGCATGCACCCGGGATACGTGCCTGCCCAATTGCAGCTCGCCGGGAGTCTGCTCGCCATCGGCAAATGGCAGGAGAGTGGCGACGTCTATCGAGCGGTCAGCACGGCGCATCCCGAGAGCGCCGAGGCCCAGTATGGTATGGGTCGGGTGTCCGCGGCGCGGGGCGATGCCACGGCCGCCGCCGCCGCGTACCTCAGGTCCGTCGAGTTGTTTCCCGACTATGGCGCTGCTCATTACGCGCTCGCGCTCGTCTATCGCACACTCGGCGACGACGAACGGTATCGGCAGCAGTTCCGCTGGTACGAGCAGAACAGAATGTCGGTCCCGCCGCTGGACGACCCATTGCGCGGCGCAGTCGCCCGACTCAACATGGGCTCCGTGGCTCACATTCGTCGCGGAGCGGACCTCGCACGCGCCGGCAAGATCGACGAGGCCATTCAGGAACAGCAGGAAGCCCTGCGCGTCGACCCCAAGGCCGTGCAGGCGCACATCAATCTCATCGCGCTCCATGGCCGCTTGGGTCAGTACGAATCGGCGGCCGAGCACTACCGGGCTGCGCTCGATCTCGATCGCAATCAGGCCGATCTCCACTACAACTACGGCGTGCTCCTGCTCAAACAGCGTCGACCCGAGGAGGCAGAAAGGGCGTTTCGCGCAGCCCTCGAGATCAATCCGTACTACGCCGATGCGCATGACAATCTCGGTGTGCTGTCCGAGCAGCAAGGCCGATTGAACGACGCCCTGCGCCACTTCGAGGAAGCCGTCGGGAATCGGCCGAATGATCGGGCCGCCCATTTCCACTTGGGTCGTCTTCAGGCCAACCAGGCGGAATACGACGAAGCCATCCAGCACTTCCTGAAGACGCTCACGCCGGAGGACGAGAGCACGCCCCGCTACCTCTATGCGCTGGCAGCTACGTACGCACGGGCCGGGAACAGCGGAGAAGCACTGAAGTACGCCCGCACCGCCCAGGAGCAGGCAGCGGCTCGCGGTCAGGCCGAGTTGCTGGCCAGCATCGAGAAGGACTTTCCAGCCCTGGCGAAACGGTGACGACCGCCGAAACGCCATGAACAGGTACCACGTCTCCCTGGCGCTCACGGTGGTTGCTTTCAGCATTGCCGCAGCCCCCGCTCCGCTGTTCCGCGACATCGCCGCAGACGTGGGCCTGACGTTCCAGCATGTGACTGGAGCGACAGGCGATCATTTCATGCCCGAGATCATGGGCGCCGGAGTGGCGCTCCTTGACTACGACAACGACGGCGACCTCGATGTCTACTTGATCCAGGGCACCGCGCTCGATCCCGGCAAGCCACCGCTTTTCCCGCCGCCCGCCGGCGTCAAGCCCGGCAACCGGCTCTTCGAGAATCAGCTGTCGCCCACCGGGACGCTGCACTTCGTCGATGTGACCGCGAGCGCGGGCGTCGGTCACGTCGGCTACGGCATGGGGGCAGCGACCGGCGACTATGACAACGACGGGTTTCTCGATCTGTACGTGACAAACGTCGGGAACAACGTCCTGTACCACAACAACGGCGATGGCACCTTCGCCGACGTCACCGGCAAGTCCGGGGTGGACGATGCCCGATGGAGCACGAGCGCGGCGTTCCTGGATTACGACAGCGATGGCTTCCTGGATCTCTTCGTCGGGAACTATGTGGACTTCACGGCCAGGGGCAACAAGCATTGCTATGCGCCAACCGGCGAGCCGGACTACTGCACGCCGATGGCCTACACGCCCGTCCCTTCGCGGCTGTTTCACAACCGGGGCAACGGCACATTCATCGACGTCACTGAGTCCTCGGGAATCGGATCCTCCTACGGACCGGCGCTCGGTGTTCTCGGTGCGGACTTCAACGGCGACGGACGCACGGACATCTTTGTCGCGAACGACACGGCAGCCAACCGGCTGTGGCTGAACCAGGGAGCAGGCACCTTCCGCGAGGCAGCTCTGGAAGCCGGTGTGGCGTACAACGGTGACGGCCGCGTGAAGGCCGGAATGGGTGTCACCGCCGAGGAAGTAGACGATGATGGCACCCTCACGTTGTTGGTGACCAATCTCACTCGTGAAGGCGCCACGCTTTTCCGCGGCAACGGCAAGGGCCCGTTCGAAGACGTGACGTCGCACGATGGCCTGGCAACGCCGACCTTCGGCTTCACCGGATTCGGGACGAGCTGGTTCGACTACGACAACGACGGGCGGCTGGATCTGTTCATCGCCAACGGCGCCGTCACCATCGTCGAATCGCTACGAGGCCAACCGTACCCGTACGGTCAGAGCAACCTGCTGTTTCACAATGAAGGCCAGCACCGGTTCTCCGAAGTGAGTGATGGTGCCGGACCGGCGTTCCAGCGGATCGATGTCGGCCGGGGCGTGGCGATCGGCGACATCGACAACGACGGCGCTGTCGATGTCCTCGTGACCAACAACAACGGCTCCGTGCGCCTCCTTCACAACGATGTCGGGGCCCGGCAGCCGCACTGGCTCGAAGTGCGCCTGGTCGGCACGAAGAGCAATCGGTCCGGCATCGGCGCACGTGTTGCGCTGCTGCGGGACGGCGCGGCGCCGCAGTGGCGCAGGGTGCATACGGACTCGAGCTATCTGAGTGCCAGCGATGTGCGGGTTCACTTCGGCCTCGGTGAGCGTTCCGACGTGCGGGGCCTCGTGGTGCAGTGGCCCGACGGCTCCAGCGAAACGTGGGACCACGTCAAATCCAACCGCGTCGTTGTCCTTCGGCAAGGCACGGGCAGACCCCGATAGCCAGCTGAGCCGGATCCGCTCTCTGTTTCAGGGGGCGACCGAAGTGAGTTGGCGTATACTGCCGCCGCCATAGATCGCTTCGCGTTCAGCCGTCCAGGAGGAACGTTCCATGATCGCAAGAACACGCAGACGAACCCTCTCGTTACTGTCCCTGGGAGTCCTGGTGCTGATTGCGCTCGTCCCGCGAGACACCGCCGCGCAGGTGCTCTACGGATCGGTTGTGGGCGACGTCAAGGATGCGACCGGCGGCGCGCTTCCTGGCGCAACCCTGGTGATCACCAGCACCGACCGGGGCTTCTCCCGCGAGGCCGTGGCCGACGCCGGGGGGCACTTCACCTTCTCGAACCTGCCTGCGGGCGTGTACAGCCTGAAGGCCCAGCAGCAGGGCTTCAGAGGCTTCGAGCAGAAAGAAGTCACCGTCACCATCAACGCCGTCATCCGGGTGGACGTCACGCTCGAAGTTGGCAATGTTGGCGAGACCGTCACCGTCAATACGGAGGCACCGCCGCTCCAGACCGACACGGCCGATGTGCACGACACCCTGGTCGCGGCGGAGCTGCAGAATGCGCCGGTGCCCCTGGGCCGCAACTACCAGCAGATGTACAGAATGCTGCCCGGCTTTGCGCCCCCGATCAATTCGCACTCCATCCCGAGCAATCCGTCGCGATCCCTCGAATTCACGGTCAACGGCACGAGCGACGACCAGAACAACACGCGCATCGACGGCGTCAGCACCTACAACGTCCAGCTGCCGCACGTCTCCTCCTACGTGCCGACGCTCGACGCGATCGAGGAGGTCAACGTCGTCACCAGCAGCATGGGCGCCGAGCAGGGGCTGGCCGGCGGAGCCGCTATCAACCTGCGGACCAAGAGCGGCACCAATGCGTTCCACGGATCCGGCTTCGAATACTTCAGCAACCAGGACCTGAAGGCCTGGCCGATGCGGTTCGGTGACGCCGCGTTGAACACCGGCAAGAAGCCCGAGGCCAGCTACAACCAGTACGGCGGGACCGCTGGCGGCCCCATCGTGGCGAACAAGGCCTTCTTCTTCGTCAGCTACGAGGGTACGAGGGACCATCGGGTCGTCGACCGGACGGACACCATACCGACGCCGTCGATGCTTCGGGGTGACTTCTCAGGGTCAGATTCGCCGATTTACGATCCGCTCTCCGGGAATGCGAACGGCACCGGGCGGACGCAGTTCCAGGTGTTTCCCGGCGACCCGAACTACTCGCTGTGCAACACCGCGACAAATCCGCAGTGCCTCAACATCATCCCCGCCGCACGGATGGATCCAATCGCGCGGCAGATCGCGAGCCACATTCCCGCCAACAACATCGACCGGGCGAGCCGCAACTTCTTCTCCCAGGGCCCGTTCGAGTCCGACCGCCGGCAGGTGGACACGAAGGTCGACTACAACGTGAATTCCAAGTTCAACCTCGCCGGTACGTTCGGTCTCCTCCATTTCAACACGTCGGTGCCCACCATATTCGGTGAGGAAGCGATAGGGCGGCCGATTGGCGGCAGCAGCAACCCTGGTAAGGGTCACGGCAACATCTACCGGACCACCGTGATGGGCACCTATATTTTCAGCCCGACGTTCCTCATGGACGCACACTTTGGATTTGCCAAGCAGGTGACGAACTCGGAGCAGCCGGGCCTCGGCACCAAGGTCGGGAGCGACGTGCTGGGTATTCCGGGCACCAACGGCGCGCGCCTCTTCGAGAGCGGCTGGCCCACGTTCCAGTTCGAGGACTTCGCCACGGTCGGTGTGAACGAGAACTTCATGCCGTACTACCGGCACGATCCGCAGTCGCAGTACGTCGTGAACTTCAACCTGATGAAGAAGGCGCACAACATTCGGTTCGGCGCCGACTTCTATCGCATGGGGTTGAACCATGCGCAGGCGGAGTTCATCACCGGCGGCTTCGGCGCGCAGGGCGGCTTCGAGTTCGACCGCGGCATCACCGAGCGGTGCGAGGTCCTCGATCCCGCGTCGGGCAACTGCCAGCGGACCTCCGCCGGCTCGCGCTCCAACAGCGCGGCAGCCTTCGTGCTCGGCCAGGCCAGCCTCGCCGGCAGAACGCTGCAGGCGCCCGACGAGTACAGCGTGCGGGCAGACCCCTTCAGCTTCTACATCCGCGACCGGTGGACCATCGGCGACAAACTCACGCTCGACTACGGTACGCGGTGGGAGTACTTCCCGCTTCCGACCCGACCCGACCGCGGCATCGAGCGGTACGACGTCACCACCAATAAGGTGTGGCTCTGCGGGATCGGCGACATACCCACCGACTGCGGCATCAAGGCGAGCAAGACCCTCTTCGCCCCGCGCCTGGGCATGGCCTATCGCTTCGGCGACGCCATGGTCGTCCGCGCGGGCTACGGCCTCACCAACGATCCGTACTATGGGATTGAGATCGTTCGGGCGAACTACCCGATCCTGACGCAGGTCAATCTCGAATCGCCCAACGGCCTGACGCCAGCGGCGACGCTGGCCGGGGGGATTCCCGCGTTTGTGGCGCCAGATCCGGGCAATGGCATCATCGACATCCCGAGCAACTATGCGTGGGCGGGCTATCCGGAAGAGCTGAACCGCGGGTACATCCAGTCGTGGAATTTCACCGTCCAGCGGGAGCTGCCATGGAAGTTCACGGGCCAGATCGGGTACGTGGGCACGCACTCGACACGGCAGCTCGGGCTCAGAGACGTCAATGCCGGCCAGGTCATCGGCGCGGGCGAGGGAGGCCGGCCCCTGCAGCAACTGTACGGCCGGACGGCGTCCACCGTGTTCCTGCAGCCCGTCGGCACGGGGCAATACAACTCTATGCAGGCGCAGCTGCATCGGCGCTTCGCCGACGGCCTCAGTCTCAGCGTGAACTACACCCTGGCGAGGGCGAAGAGCGACAACGAGAACAGCGCGCGGACGCCAGACGTTCAGGCGGTGGCGTACTCGAGCCGCAACTACGCGCTCATCAGCACCGACCGCACCCATAACGTGGGTATCACCAACTCGTGGGAACTCCCGTTCGGCCCCAACCGACGGTGGCTGAAAGACGGCGGCGTGCTTTCGTACATCGCGGGCGGGTGGCAGGTGAACAACATGATCAGCATGATGAGCGGTCCACCCTTCAGCGTGTTCGCCGACGACACGTCGCTGAACCTGCCGGGCAGCAGCCAGACTGCGGACCAGGTGAAGCCCGTCGTCAAGCTCGGAGGGGCCGGCAGCGGAAAGCCGTACTACGATCCCTCGTCCTTTGCCGAGGTGAACGAAGCGCGGTTCGGCAACACCGGCTACAACATCCTGCGCGCGCCTGGGGTGTTCAACTGGGACTTCGGGCTCACGCGCGAGTTTTCGATCACCTCCGGCGTCAAGCTGCAGTTCCGCATGGAGGCGTTCAACTTCACGAACACGCCGCACCTCGGGATCCCCGACAACAACGTCGGCGACGGCGAGGACTTCATGACGATCACGAGCGTGCAGGATCTCGCCCGGGAAGGGATCGACGAGCGGCAGTTCCGGCTGGGTTTCCGCCTCGTCTTCTAGGCACGCAGCCAGCTTCGGCGTTCACCGTCACGGTGTCGCCGAAGCTGGCTGATCTCGAGCGCCAGGTGGAGACGCGTGGCGCTCGGTGTCAGCGCACTTACGTCTGCGGGGCCGTATCGGTGATGCGCTCGGCCTTCGCGTCGTAATACATCCGCTTGCCTTGCCAGTACGACTGCGCCGCCATGATGCACGCCACCGAGTGGAGAAAACCGTTGTCGACGGTGGCGTTCGTACGGGTGTTGCGGCTGCGCAGGCACTCGAACCAGTTGGTGAGGTGCGACAGGTCCTCGTCACCGATATTGATCGGGCCCGGCTTGTCGCTGCCCGGTAAAGTGACCCAGCGTTCGGCGCGGCGGACCTCGGGGTTGTCCTCGTGATTGCCCTGTTCTTCGACGAGCTTCCAGCGCGGGCTGCCCTCGCCGCCGATGTTCACGAGCGTCGCCTTCTTGCCCATGATGCGCGAGAAGCTGTCGGAATCATTCCCGAAGCTGGTCGAGAAGCTGGCGAGGAACCCCGGGTACTCGATCAGTGCCTGGAAGGTGTCCGGATTCTCGCGGCCGTCGCGCCACGCGAAGATGCCTCCGTGCGCCATGATTGACCGCGGCGGCTGTTCGTTCATGAAAAAGTGCACGAGGTCGGACCCGTGGCTCATCCACTGGTCGGCGATTCCCGCCGAGAACTCCCGATAGAGGCGGAACTCGAAGTAGCGCTGCGGATCGAACGGACGATCGGGCTTGGTCATCAGCCACTTCTTCCAGTCCGTGTCCTGTTCGCGAATCACCTTCACTTCGGGGCGGCCACGCCAGCGCGGACCGTTGTAGTTCCAGACCAGCTCGTACTTGCTGATGTCGCCGAGCGCCCCGGAACGCACCACCTCGCGGGCGGCGAGCTGGTAGGGTTCGCTCCGATGTTGGGTGCCGATTTGCACCACGAGCTTGCGCTGCTTGACCGCGTCACGCGCGGCCTTGACCTCGGCCAGCACGTTGCCCATCGGCTTCTCGGAGTAGGCGTCTTTGCCGGCCTCGGCCACGGCCTTGAGGACGGGGGAGTGGGAGTGCTCGGGCGTCGCGATGACGACGGCGTCCACGTCCTTGAGTGCGAGGAGCTCCTCGAAATATTTGAAGCTGCGCGGCGCGCGGCCGTAATACTTCTCGGTGTTCGCCGCCGCCCGTTCCCGGTTGCGGGTCCACAGATCGCACACGGCCGTGGTCTCGACGTTGTGCGACCCCTTCAGCTGCGAGATCATCGTGTGCAACCCGCTGCCGCGGCTGCCGATGCCGATGTGCCCGAGCGAAATGCGGTCGTTGGCGCCTAGGATGCGGTCGTAGGAGAGCGCGGTGGTGGCAATCGCGGAGCCCGCCACGACCCCTGCGGCGGTATTGAGGAATGTTCGCCGATCGACCTTCGTGCCGTTCTCACTCATGGCGCCTCCGTGTGGCGCGCATCATACACCCGTGTCGCCGCCCGCGCGACCGCGCATTTCGGGTGGCGGCCGGCGCCAACTCAGCCGCATGTCGTCGAGAAAGAGTGAGCACCGCTCGCATCGCAACGCGCAGCGGCGCGCATCGACGTCGCGCTCGCCATCTGCCGCGGCGGGTGTAGCATACGGTTCTCCATGACCGCCGTCGTCAACGCATCGTCGTCGTCGGGCGTGGCGCCGCGCATCAGTCTGCCGGCGACGGGGCTGCCGCCTGGTCCGACCACCCCTGCGCTTGTACAGACGTGGCGCTACACGCGCAACCCGCTGCCTTTCCTGGACGAATGTGGGCGTGCATTCGGCGACATGTTCACGGTCCGCCTCGCGGGGCTGGGCGCGTGGGTGTTCGTATGCTCTCCGCCTCTCCTGAAGAGGATGTTCACCATCCCCGCCGACGTTGCGCATGCGGGTGAAGCGAACGCGAGCGTGTTCAGTCCGGTGGCCGGTCCCTCCACCGTGTTCACAATGGACGAAACGTCGCATCTGAACCGGCGCCGTCTGCTGCTGCCGCAATTCCACGGCGATCGCATGCAGGTGTATTTCGACCAGATTCGGGATATTGCTGCCGGTGTTGTCAGAGGGTGGCCGCGCGGATCGTTCTTTTCGATACACGCCCAGATGCAGCGCATCACGCTGACGACAATCATCGGGGCGGTGTTCGGGGTCGAGGCGAACCGCGGCGATCCGGAGACGGCGGAACTGGTGCGAGCGCTCGCGGAGCTGGCAAACGATGCGGTCGGATCACCGTTGCTGCTCGCGCGCTTCCTCCAGGTGGACCTCGGCCGCTGGAGCCCGTGGGGCCGCGTGCTCGCCATCATCCGCCGGGCAGACCGGGCGATCCTGCGCGAGATCGGCCGGCGCCGCACCTTGCCGCACGCCGCGGAGCGCCAGGATATTCTGTCGCTGATGCTGCAGGTGCGGCAGGAGGACGGTGCGCCGCTCACCGATGCACAGGTACGCGACGAGCTGGTCACGATGTTGATGGCGGGCCACGAGACAAGCGGTACTGCGCTCGCCTGGGCGTTCGAGCGGATTCTGTCGCTGCCACACGTGGAGGAACGCCTGCGTGCGGAACTTCGTTCGGTCATCGGCGACGGCCCGTTCACGGCGGCACACCTGCCCAAGCTGGAGTACCTCGATGCGGTGATCAAGGAATCCATGCGCGTTCGTCCAATCATGCCGGCCGGTGCGGGGCGCGTGGTTCACCAGCCAGTGGAGATCGGCGGCTATGTCATCCCGGCTGGAGCCAAGCTGATCACCGGCATGTACCTTCTGCACAGAAGGCCCGACCTCTACCCGGAGCCCGAGGCATTTCAGCCAGACCGGTTTCTCGGGAAGCGCATCGATCCCTACGAGTGGGTGCCGTTTGGCGGCGGCGTGCGCCGGTGTCTTGGGATGGCGTTCGCGTTGTTCGAGATGAAGGTCGTGGTCGCCACCGTGCTGATGCAGGCGCATCTCCGGATCGAGCGCCGCGACCGGGCGGTGGCACGCCGCGGGTTTTTTCTTGCGCCCGCAGGTGGGCCGCCGGTCGCCGTCGTCGGCTGACAGCCCGACCGTCGAGCGGCCGTGGCGAGCGGCTCGGCCTGATGTGGTTCCTGCTAGGTGGACCTCGCCGGCACGAAACGCCGCATGTACTCGATAAAGGTGCGGGCATAGGTTTCGAGATTGGCCATCGACCCGCCGCCGCGAAGCGGTGAGCACATCTCGTAAGTCACCCAGCCGTCGAATCCATTCGCCTGAAGCGCGTCGAGAAAGCCTTCGTACGGCAGGTCCCCCTGGCCTATCGGCACAGCGAGCACGGCCGGAGGCTCGCACGCGGCATAGTTCACGACCGCCGGCAGATACTTCCAGCGGCGGAGCAGCTTGTAGTCGGCGAGGGTGGTGAACGGCATGCGAGGCGCGAGCGCCGCGGCCGCGGCCACGACATCCTCTCCACGAAGGAAGGGGGACCAGCAGTCGAACATCGGGACGATGTTGGGACGGTCCACCTCGGCGAGTAATTCCAGGTACGCGGCTGTGTCGACGCCGATGTCGTGATGGTTTTGGACGCCGATGCGCACGCCGTGTGCGGCAGCGCGATCGCAGCAGCTTCGCAGCGCTTCCACGGTTGTGCGCCAGGCGGCGAGGAAACTCGCGCTCCCGTGTTCGTACGAGGTGAAGACACGGACCAGATCGCAGCCGAGCGCCGCCGAACGTCGCGCCAGGTCGGTCACGTGTGCGACCTGCATTTCCGTGAAGGGAACCTCGATCGCGCCGGTGCCTCCGGCGAAGTCGGTGTACGCGGCCACCGCCGCGACGCGCAGTCCGCGTCTCTCCACGCGCTCGCGGAGACGATGGCAATCGTCCTCCGTGTAATCGAGCACTGACAGGTGCGGCCGTTTGCCCATGATCTCCACGCCGTCGTAGCCGAGGTCGGCGGCAAGGTCGATCGAGGCCTCCAGCGTCAGCCGGTCCTGTCCCCACAGCCCGGCAAACGAGACGGTGAAGAGTGCGGTTCGCATAGAAGGTGGATACCGTAACAGCAGCGGACGCGGCCGGCAAGCGGCGTCACCCCAGCTTGTCACGCCGCGGCGGGTTCGTGCATTCTCTCATTCATGCGCAGCAGGCATTACATCACGTGTGCGTTCGTAGTCGCCGCAGTCGCGACCGGCATCAGCTCTCAGGAGTCAACCGGAGGCACATGGCCCCCACCGGTGCAGCAGGTGCGGCCAGAGTCGCCGGCCCTCTCGCCAGCTGAGGCACTTAAGACGTTCACGCTGCCGCCGGGCTACCGTCTCGAACTCGTCGCCAGTGAACCCCTGGTCCAGGACCCGGTCGTGATCGACTGGGATGCGGAGGGCCGCATCTGGGTGGTCGAGATGCCCGGATTCGTCCAGACGCTGACCACGCCGGAGCCGAACCTCGATCCGATTGGCCGGGTCGTGGTGCTCGAAGACACGGACCATGACGGCGTGATGGACAAGCGAACCGTCTTCGCCGACGGTCTCATTCTCGCGCGGGCGATCAAGGTGCTGGAACACGGCGTGCTCGTCGGCGAGCCGCCAAACCTGTGGTTGATGCGCGACACGAACGGCGACCTCCACGCCGACACGCGTGAGCTCGTGACCAACCGGTACGGTCGTCGCGAAGGACGGGTCGAGGAAAACGCCAACGATCTCCACTGGGGGCTCGACAACTGGATCCACACCGCCGACAGTAACATCTACCTGCGGCTCAAGGGCGACAAGTTCGAAGTTCGCGACACGCTGGTCAGGGGCGAGTGGGGCGTGACCCACGACGACGCCGGACGCATCTTCAGGAATACGAACGAGGAGGCGCTGCATGTGGACCTGGTGCCGACGCCGGTACTACGCGCGCAATCCCAACCTGGCGCGCACGCGTGGCAGCTACGAAGAACTTGGCGACGAGTCGATCGATGTGGTGTGGCCGATCCGTCCGAATCCGGGCACCAACCGCGCATATCAAAAGGGTATCGACCGTCTCGACGGCACGCTCGCGAAGTTCACAGCGGTGTGCGCGCCCCTGATCTATCGCGGCGATCGTCTTCCCGCGGAGTTGAACGGCGACGCCTTCGTCGCCGAGCCCGCCGCCAACGTCGTCAGCCGCATCGTCCTGACGATGGACGCGGCGACAATGCGGGCGCGGAAGGCATACGAGCGAGGGGAGTTCATCGCGTCCACGGACGAGCGCTTCCGGCCGGTGTATCTGTCGAATGCGCCGGACGGCACCTTGTATATCGTGGACATGTATCGCGGCGTGATCCAGCAGCGCGCCGACGTCACCCAGTACCTGCGCGACCACATCGTGAAGCACGGACTCGAGCGTCCGACCGGGCTCGGGCGCATCTACCGTGTGATGCACGAGACGACCACGCGCGATACCACGCCGGCAGGGTTCCAGACGTCCGCCGGTCTCGTGGCGGCGCTGTCGCACCCGAACGGCTGGCGCCGCGACACGGCGCAGCAGCTGCTCGTCGAGCGACGCGACACGACCGTCGTTCCCGATCTGACGCGGCTGGCGGCAAGCGCGCCCGACTGGCGCACGCGGCTCCACGCACTGTGGGCCCTCGACGGGATGGACGTGGTCCAGCCCGCGACGGTCTCGAGTGCGCTCGACGACGCGTCGGGCGATGTGCGCGCGGCGGCGGTGCGAATCTCGGAGCGCTGGCTTGGGGATCAGGGACATCCGATCCGAGCGGCGGTGCTCAAGAAGATCGCCGACCAGGACTGGGGCGGTACGGCGACAGCTGGCCGCTTCGCTCGGCGCCCTGCCCGTTGGTGGGCGTGAGGAGGCGGTAGCATCGCTGCTCGAGAAGGGAGGAGAGGATCCCGTGCTGCTCGACGCGGCGCTCAGCGGGATTCGAGGGCTGGAGTCAGCGGTGCTCGAGCGAGTTGCCGGTTCCGATGCCACCGAAGCGTCAGGGCGCGACGCGGCGCTCATCATGCTGACGGCGACAATCGTGCGCGGCGGACAGGATGCGGCGGTGCAGCAGGTCCTTGCGGCTGTTTCTGACGAGGCGCGCCCTGCCGCCGTGCGTGGCGCGATCATGCGCGGCGCCGAAGTCGCGTTGCTCGGTGTTCCGGCGCCCGGAGATCCGGATGGCCGGCGTGGCGGTCCGCCCCCAGCCACCGGTCTCCCGTGCCCGACCTGTCCCGGCGGGCGTGCGGGCCCGGGCGGTGCGTATGCGTTTCCAAGAACGCAGGCAGTCGGGCCGGCCGCGGACGCCGAGCGCCCTGACGTGCGCGCGCTTCGTCTCAATCGCCCACCGGCCTCATTCGCGGCACTTGCCGCCGGACGCGGCGAGCTGAGCGCACGCGCGGCCGCCGTTCTGTCGCGCATCGGATGGCCGAACAAGCCGGGCTCGGCGGCGGCAGCGGTGCCGCTCTCGGCCGCGGAACAACAGCGTTTCAACGCCGGCCAGGAGGTCTACCGGAACGTCTGCCAGGCGTGTCATCAGCCTGATGGTCGCGGTCAGGAGAGGATCGCCGCCCCGCTCGTGAACTCGACGCTGGCACTCGCCCGTCCCGACATTCCAATACGCATCCTGCTCCATGGCAAGGAAGGGGCGATCGGGTTGATGCCCCCTGTCGGGCAGGTGTTCAGCGATGAGCAGATTGCCGACGTGCTCACGTACGTCCGCCGCGAATGGGGTCAGGAAGGATCGCCCGTCGATCCCGGGATGGTGGCGAAGGTGCGCGCCGAGACCGCGGACCGTCAACGGCCATGGACCGACAGCGAACTGCACGCGCTCATGGAAGCCGCTCCGCCGGTTCGGATCCCATGACTCCGACACGTGCGTTGACCCGCCCACGCCACCTAGTCAGCGTTGCGAGAACAATGACGTCTCGACGTTTACCACTCGCCCTGGCCGCCACCATAGTCGCGACGCTCGGCGTCGGCGCATGGGCGCAGTCGGCAGCCGCCCCGGCTGCGAAGCCGGTCATCATCGGCTACCTGTTTCCAGGCAACGAGCTGATCGTGCCGTCCGACATCGCCGCCGACAAGCTGACGCATATCAACTATGCCTTCGCCGATGTCAAGGACGGCCGCGTCGTGGAAGGGTTCGGCCGTGACGCGGAAAACTTCAAGCTGCTGGCGGATCTGCGACGCCAGCATCCGCACCTGCAGATCCTGATCTCCGTCGGCGGCTGGACCTGGTCCGGCAACTTCTCCGACGTGGCGCTCACTTCAGAGAGCCGTCGTCGCTTCACGGACAGCGCGATAGAGTTCGTCCACCGCCACGATCTCGACGGCGTCGACATCGACTGGGAGTACCCCGGCCTGCGCGGCAATGACAACGTGCACCGGCCGGAGGACAAGCAGAACTTCACCGCGATGATGATCGACCTGCGGCAGGCGCTCGATGCGGAGGGCCGCCGACGGAACCGCCGATACCTCCTGACCTTCGCCGCGGGAGCTTTTCCGGACTTCGTCGGCCAGACCGAGATGGACAAGGTCGAGGCTGTCGTCGACTTCGTCAACCTGATGACCTACGACTTCCGCACCTCGGATCCGATCGCGGGGCATCACGCGAATCTCTACCTGCATCCCGCCGATGAAAAGAAGCGCTCGGTGGACAGCGCCGTCCGCGACTTCATCGCCGCCGGTGTTCCCCCGGCAAAAATCGTTGTCGGCGTTCCGTTCTACGGCCGCGCCTGGACCGACATTCAAGGTGAGGGAACCGGTCTCTATCAGCCAGGAAGCCGGCCGACCGATCGGATTGAGACGAAGTACGGCCCGATGTCGACGACGGTGATCGATCGCGGGGGCTTCGTACGGATCTGGGACGGTCAGGCCCAGGCGCCGTACCTGTGGAATAAGGAAACCCGCACGTTCATCTCGTACGAAGATCCGGAATCGTTGCGCCTGAAGGGTGCCTACATCCTGGAAAAGGGATTGGCCGGCGCGATGTTCTGGGAGTACTACAACGACAGGACCGGCGTCTTGCTCGACACGCTGTTCACGAGTTTGCACGGCTCGAGCCGGCCACTCGCCAGTCCGGTGCGAGACAAGCTTTCGCCTTGAGTGCACTCTGATCGCGCCGCCCTGCAAAGCTGTACTGCGACGCCGGATCGAGAATGGCACACGTCGCCCACCACACGGTGACGACATGGAGCTTCACCGCTGCTGGACCTCGAAGTCGAGCCATTGCTTCCGTTCGACCTTCTTTGTGTTCGCTCCGCGGATGGTGACTTCGAGCGTGTAGGCGCCGGCGGGCATATCGGGCGCGAGGGCCAGCGTCGCAGCGACGGGAATCGCCCGTATCTTTCCCTCCGAGTTGGGGCTCGCCGCCACGGGTGCGAACGGGCTCTGATAGACGGCCTTGCCGTCGCGGATCACGGCGGTCGCCATCTGCAGATCGGGAGTGTTCCCTTTCAGTCCGTCGTAGATCTCGAAGGCATAGACAGCGTTGTCGCCGGGTGAGAGAACACGCACCTCGGGTTCCAGCAACACGCCATCTATGAGTCCGGCCGGTGCCTCTGACGTCGGCGTGACCCCGGCCTGTGGTGATGCGGAATCGGGTACGCCTTTCAGGAGGACACCCGACAGCGCCAGCCGGCCGCTGCCGACCTCGGGGACCTCGAGAAACTGCGCCGCGGAGCCCACGCGCTTCGAGCTCAAATCCTCGACCGCGGCCCGCATCTGGTACGGCCCGGGCTCCTTTGCAGCGCTCCTGACGGTGACGACGATACCGTGCGCCTGGATCTGCTGAAAGGTCTGGTCGGTGAGGGCCAGCGGTACCTCCCGCCGCCACGCATCGAGCACGCGGCCGTTGTCGCCAACCGCCATCACCAGGACCTGGAAACGTGCGGTGTGCTTACCCTCCTGATCGACGTTGAAGTTGAGATCGCCGGGATCGATGAACAACAACGATCGCACGTACGATCCGGCCCTGGCGGCGTTCGCGTCATAGGCGAACATGGATGTCAGGCGGACGGTGATGCTGCCGGAGCCGAACGGAGAAAGCGCCGACATGACGAGGGGGTCGGCAGACTCGGCCTTTGGTGTGCTGGTGTCGAACGGGCCAAAGAATCCCTGGCGGGCCCTGACCCGGAGTCCCGGGCGTTTCACCCGGACCTTGATGCGGTCCTGGGTCCAGCCGGTGCGCTGCGAATCTGCGGACGCCGCGTACCCGAGCAGGTAGTAGCCCCGCTGATCGTCGAGGATTCGGCTGATCCCCCAGTTGAAGTCGTTGGTGTTCTCGATCGCCAGTCCACCGGTCTGGTCGGCGAGGAACCTGAGCGACTGCTGCGAGTCGATGAAGGGGCGCCGACGATCGGCGGCGCCCATCCGCGCGGATGGGGTGTCGAGAAAACCACCATCAGCTCTGACCGCTCGGGGGTCGAGGGACGCGCCAGCTTCTAGCCCGGCAGCCGGGCTCGCCCCTGACGCGACCGACCCGTCTTCAGCTCTGGGCCCCGACGGCGAGGCGACCAGGCCGCGCGCATCGATCGTGTAGATGACGACGCCGGCGGCGTTCGCGCGCGACAGCATTCGCTCCATCGCCCGCCAGATGCGCCCGCTGCCCGCGCCCCGGCTGTCCCCGGTCCCCATCCGATCGTCGAAGATCGAACGCAATCCTTCCGAGAAGTAGACGATGCACTTGCGCCCGGGCAGCAGCGACACGCCTCGCGCGATGTACTCGAGCGCTCCCATCGATCCGACCGAGGTGAGCGTGTCGTGCAACTGGTCGACTTCGTCCAGTCCCGCTCCATCCGGGGAGGCAAATGCCCCGTGATTGCGCACACCCCACAGCAGACGGTCGGCGGCGAGATGCAGCAGGCGCTTGTCAGTCGTGAACTGCTGGAGCGCACCGACGCCACCCGCCGTCCGAACAATCGCGACGAGGTCGCCCGGCTCGATCTGCGTGTCGATGTACTTGTGAACGGCATTCCGCACGTAGAACATGCTCTGGAACGAGAGGCCGAGATCGTCGACGACGAGTGCGATCGTGCGCGCGATTTTGTCAGGCGCGGTTGCAGTCGTCCTCAGCGTACGGGAGGCGGCCGTCTCAGACCGCGGCTCCGGGGGACCATTGCGGCTGCCGGCGGACGCAGCCCGCGCAGCGGCCCATGCCTGCGGCTGATCCTGCGTGCGGATGTAGAGCGCCTGCTCGAGCGTCTGACGCCTGCCGCTCACGATGACGTCGAAGTCGTCGCGCGTCAGATTCGTCACCAGCTTTCCGTCGCCATCCGTCACGACCGCATCGATGGTGACGAGATGCGTGGACGCACGAAACACGGGCGCATCCTGGGCGCCGATTTCATGCTGCGCCGAGAGCGTGGCGCCGGAGATGAGCAGGGCGCCGAGAAGGCAGAGGCAACTTCGCATACGACACTCCCGTCATCCGGCGTGGCCGACCGCACGCTGACCGTTCGTTTGTGTTTCCGTCACATGTCGAGCGATGAGCTCATGCGCGGCACAGTATAGATGGTTTGTAGCGTCAGGGCGGCCAGGGGTAGCTCGCGGGTAGCGGGTAGCGCCGCTCGAAGGCTTTGTTCGGCACCGAATTGAAGTCCCGGCGGCGGCTGCCGACCACATCGGCGGCGGCGCGGTCATGAAAACGTACGATCCACGTTCTGTCGTCCCGCGAGCGCAGTTACATGGAACGGGCTGCGTCAATCGGTGATCGAGCAACCGATGGTTGCAAGCATCGCCGGAGCGACGAGAAACCATGACCGTCGATGAGATCGATCTTGAAGTTGAAGTGGGGAAGCGTGAACGTGCTGCGAGTAAGTTTGTCGACAGTTACGTGGCTGACGGCTGCGGTGGCTTGAGTCACACCAATCGCTCCCCGGGATTGCCGGCGCGATTCAGCGTCGACTGAGGGCGATGCCAACCCGAAAGTTGTTCCCGATGGCACACCACAGTGACGAGAATGGTTGCGCTTCGGGACGGCAGGTGCACACCAGCGGCTGTTGTAATGGCCGAAAAGTCGCCTTAGGTTCTCGCATCGGTCTGGCGCGCGACTTGCGGTCGAAGTTCCCACAAGCAGTCCTCATTCTGAATGGAGCGCAACATGGACTTTCCATCGTTGTTACAGCGCGTTCGATCGGAGTTCAACGAGATGCCGGGCCTCCGGCTGACCCCGGCGCAGGCGGCGCGCCTGCTGGGCCTGAATCGACGCGTGTGTCACCGCGTCATCGAGGCACTGGTGGGTGCCGAGTTCTTGCGGAGGGCGCCTGACGGGAGCATTGTGCGCCGCGAGGCTGAAGCTTAGAGAGCTCGGACTGCGAACGGTGCCGACTACCAATGGAGGTGCGATATTTCTGCCGCACCGCTCACCGGGTCTGGATTGATTGTGAAGTGGTGCGCCCGGCTGGATTCGAACCAGCGACCTTTGGCTTCGGAGGCCAACGCTCTATCCAGCTGAGCTACGGGCGCGAGAGCAGACGAGAGGTGAGCGGCCGTCGCAAGCGTGGTGCGTCCCGGAGGGGAGCAGATACTTCTAAAACCCCACGAAAACGGGTTCTCCGACCCGTATCGGGTCACCGAGTCCGTCCTCCTGCGGGCCGCTTGACGACCACCGCAAGCGATGATTCTACCTCGATTCGCAACGAAAACGTCGCGCCGAGCCGATGGCCGGGACGCTGTTCCGTTCGCCGCGAGCAGATCGCTACGATCGCTGAGACCGCTTGCCAGCAGGTGTCGCAGGGTTACGGTTTGGATCAATCTCGGGCGTGAAGTCGACACGGTCCCGGTCTTTCCAAGGTCGTCGACATACGTGATCGTCATGACGATCGAGGGATCCTCGTCGGACACCGCTCCATCGAAATACGGGCCGCAGTAACCCGTGTGGCGACCGGAGACAAACGGCGCAGGATCGCTCCTCACGATGGGCCGTCAGTGCCTGACGACGCATGAGTCTTTCGTGCCCCCTTAAAGTGTTGGGGATCCGTTCGGGACGGGTGCGTCCCAAACTGGCGGAACGCAAGTTGTCTCGGATATTGCGCAGGGACTCGACCGGAACGTCGACCAGGGACATTCCCCTGGTCGACAGGAATAACCCTTGCCACTCCGCATAGGACATGTCTCCCATGGACTCTGCTGACTTGCCGCCGCACTGTCCCCTGTGCGGCGCGAGGCTGAGCTTCGTTCTGACCATTGCCGACACGCTTGTTTACCACTGCGCGCAAGACGGGTTGATGGAGCGGACACCGCCCGGGATCATTCGTGGCGCAGGCCGTGAAGAACTCCAGGCGCGAATCGACCGTGGCGATCTCATCCGCTGAATCCCGGCGAGGCCAACGCGAAGGATAGGAAGAAGATGTGGTTGCAAGCCGCGGATACTTCTACGCGAAAGTATTGGTGCGCCCGGAGGGATTTGAACCCCCGACCTACGGGTTCGAAGCCCGGCGCTCTATCCAGCTGAGCTACGGGCGCGTGGCGACTCGCATCGATCCTCGCCCGGTCCCGGCGGACCGAGCGACAGCCCATGATAACGACCGAAGCCCGGCCACGCAAGGATCAGACGGATCAGACGTCGCAATTTATCGCCGCATGGAGTGGCTCTGCGACAGGTTTTGCGCTACCCTAGATCCTCTCTTGACCACTGACTCTCCGCTCATCCTCGTGGTGGACGACGACCGCGACACGCGCGAGCTATACGGTCTCGTACTGCAGGTGCGCGGCTACCGGCACGCGCAGGCCGACGGTGTCGAGACCGCCGTCAGTGTCGCGCGCCGGGTCCGGCCCGACGCGGTCCTGACCGACTGGATGCTCGGGGACGGTGACGGCATTGCGCTCTGTCTCGCGCTCCACCGGCATGGCCGGACCCGGCGCACCCCGATCATCGCCGCCACCGGAATGAGCCTCTCAGCCGAAATCCGCACCCGCGCGCGGCAGCTCGGTTGCGAGATATTTCTGACCAAGCCAATCGACGTCGACGCCCTCGTCCGCACGGTTTCGAACACCTTGCAGGTGACGCAGGCCAGGTCACTCCGGGCGGCAGCCGTGCGGCTGCGGCGCTACGCGCGCGGCGTGCGGGACTCAGCCAGGACCGCCCCGGCCGGCGCGATTGCCTCGCAGCTGCTTGCGGCATCCCGAGCGCGAGTGAGCAAATCGGTTGCGCTGATCGTCGCCGATGACAGCGGCCGTTACGTTGCCGTCAACGATCGCGTCGCGGAGCTCACCGGGTACGCGTCGAACGAATTGACGACGATGTCGGTTGCGGACCTGACGCCCGACGACGTCGAGTCGATGCGTCCGCGCCTGTGGAGCCGGTTCATCGAAGCGGGCACGCAGGAAGGCGTCTACTTCCTCAAGCGCCGCGATGGTCGCGCGGTACCTATGCGGTACGTCGCCGTTGCCAACATTGCACCCGGTCTGCACCTGAGCGCCCTCGCTCCGACCGAGCAGTCGCTTCCGACCGCCAGCTGACCTCGCTGCCCGACCGCGGGACTGCTTCGAATTTCCCGTTATCCGAGTGGATTACGCGCGAAGCACAGCTCATCGACAACGCGTCCGCCGATGAGGTGTTCCTGGATGATGCGTTCGGCGTTCTCCGGCGTCACATTCCGGTACCACGCACCCTCAGGGTAGACGACGCAGATCGGCCCGTTAGTGCAAATCCGCAGGCACTGGCACTTGGTCCGGTAGAACGGACCCTCCGGGCCGGTGATATTCAACTCTTTCATCCGCGTCTTCAAATACACCCACGTGCGTTCTCCGTCCGCCAGATCCGCGCAATCGGGGCCGAGGCAGACGAACAAATGCCGCTCGAGGCGTCCGACACCGAATAACCTGCCCGCGTCCGCGGGCGACTGGTCCGTACGCTTTGCCATCGCCCGAGATCATAGCGTAGCCATGGCACTCGCCTTGCTCGAAAGGCGGCATCTGTACAAGGAGCACCCATGGCCAAACAGGACACCAACCGTACGCCTCAGCCGGACGAGTCGATCGACGACGAGTTGATCCGCGGCAGCGAAGAGACCGACGATCTGGCTGAAGACGAAGACGACGATTTCGACGACGACGACCTCGAAGACGAGGACGAAGAGGAAGAGAGCGGGATCTGAAGAACGGCCCTCGCGACGCAGCCGTGATCCTCGACGTGGACGGGACGCTCGTCGACAGCAACGACGCGCACGCGCGCTCGTGGGTCGATGCGTTCGCCGAACACGGGGTCACGGTTGCGTACGGCGACGTACGCCGCTCGATCGGCATGGGCGGCGACAAGCTGATGCCGGCAGTCTCCGGTATCAAGGAGGATTCCAAGGAGGGACAGCAGATTGCCGCGCGGCGGGCCGAACTGTTCAAAGGCACCTGGCTGCCGAGGCTGCGTGCGTTTCCTCGCGTCCGCGAGCTGCTGCAGCGCTTTGCCGACGACGGCTTTACGATCGCCGTGGCGAGCTCCGCCAAGGCGGAAGAATTGGACCCACTGCTCGAACGCGCCGGGGTCAAGGATCTCATCCCGAACCGAACGTCCTCGGACGATGCCTCGAGGTCGAAACCGGATCCCGATATCGTCCACGCGGCCTTGCAGTCGACCGGCTCTGCTCCCGAGCAGGCGGTGATGCTGGGGGACACGCCGTACGACGTCAAGGCGGCCCGCCGCGCCGGCCTGCATGTGGTCGCGTTCGAATGCGGCGGGTGGGCTGCCACGGATCTATCAGAGGCGGACGAGATTTATGCCGATGCCGCCGACCTCTTGAACCGCTACGACGGTTCGATCTTTTCCCGGCTCGCGCCGTCCAGACCCACGTCCTCGCTCTAACCACGAGGCCGGCGGCGCGGGGTGCGAGGTCTGGCGCGTTTTACCGTGGCGGCGATCTTCGTTTCCGCGGCGCCCTCCTGCCTGGCCTGGTATTTCCTGAAGACGGTTTCGAGATCCGCAGGCTTCGACGAACGTAGCCGCGCCCACAGGTCACCGACCTGGCGGAATCGCGCCGGCGCCGTCCGGATCGTGAAGTCGTGCGGATCGATCTTCTCGTCGAGCTCCTCCCACCGGAGCGGCGTCGACACCCCGGCGAAGGTGCTGGCGCGCGCGCTGTAAGCCGTCGCGAGCGTCTTGCCGAGGATGTTCTGCAGAAAGTCGACGTAGACGGTGCCGCGGGGACGCGCGCGGACCGTGCGCTCCACGGTGGCCACTCGTGGATGGCGCGCTGCGATCACCGTGGCGACGATCTGGCAGAACAGCATGCCTGATTCGTACGACGTCGATGGCGGCAGCGGCACGTAGATGTGGATGCCGCTCGACCCTGACGTCTTCGGAACGGCGGGCACGCGCAGCGACGCGAGCTCGTCACGAATCCAGCGCGCGACGTCGAGCACTCGATCGAAGGGCGTGTCGACGCCGGGATCGAGATCGAGTGCGACGTAGTCGGCGTCGAGCGGCGACTGGACCCGGGAAAACCACGGGTCCTGCGAGATGGCCGCAATCTGGGTCATGTACAAGAGCGTAATGAGCTCGCCGCCGACGAAGCGGCGGGCGTCGGGCTCGGAGATCGGGTCCAGCCCCTCGGGCAGTGTTTCGATCCGCACTCCTGCAGGCGGCTTCTCCTGGCGCGATCGCTGCTGGTAAAACGCCATGCCGCCGATGCCGTTGGGGAACCGCTTCATCACCAGCGGACGGTCGGCAACCGCCGGAAGGATCAGGGACGAGACCTGCGCGTAGTAACGCAGGAGATCTCCCTTCGTGATCGTCGCGGCCGGCCAGTACAGCTTCGCAAGATTGGTGACGGCGAGCTGTCTTCCATCCGGCAGGTTCACTGTGCCGTCACGGCGCGCGTCTTCGAGCGCCTGGAGCTGGGACTCGACCGACGGAGGGCCGGCATCGGCACGAGCGACGGCTTTCGATTGCGACCCTCGTGCGCCGCGCCCCGGGCGCGGCTCCTCTCTGATGACATCCGCGGCGCGCTTGTCGTCGCGGAGCCCGAGGTAGACCGGGTGCCGGAGCTTATCGTCAGACGTCCACTCCGTGAACTTCACCTGCGCAACGAGGTCGGGCCGGACCCAGTGCGCCGGTTCGTTGGTCTTGATCCGCGACGAGAATGGCGACTGTGCGCTCTCGCGGGCCTTCAGCAACTTCCACACCCGGTCGAGCTCGGCGCCGTTGAAGCCTGTGCCCGTGTGGCCAACGTACTTGAGCGCGTCACCGCCGTTCTCTCGCACACCCAGCAAGAGGGCACCAAAGTGCTGGCGAGTCTGTCTCGGCTCGGTCCATCCACCGACGACGAACTCCTGTTCGTGCAGCAGCTTCAACTTCCGCCACGCCGGGCTCCGTCGTCCTGACTGATACGGCGACCTCGCCTCCTTGACGATGAGTCCCTCCCAACCTTCGGCGCGGGCCCGCGCATCGAGACCGCGTCCATCGCCCGCCACCTGCTCGCTGATCCGGAGCGTCGCCGAAACGGCGCCGGCGATGACCTTCTCCAGTCGGGCGCGACGTTCGGTCAACGGCAGCCCGCGCACATCCTCATCGTCGTCACGCAGCAGATCGAAGGCGATCAAGGCGACTGGCTGATCCTTGTCAATTTTGGCGACGTCGCGCGCGTCGACCAGGTGGATACGGCCTTGAAGTCGCTGGAAGCCGGCCGGGCGGCCCTGGGCGTCGAGCGCGACAATCTCCCCGTCGAGCAGCACGGGGCCGCGCAGCTTCGCGCGGAGTCCGCTCAGCGCACGCACGATCGAGGGGAACTGCGAGGTCTTTTCGTTGCCGAGGCGGGACCAGATCCGAACGCCGTCGCGGGTCGCTCCGGGCCGCACGTCGACAAGGGCCCTGATGCCGTCGTACTTGGGTTCGTAAACGAGGCCCGCGCTGACGAGCGGTGGCTGGGCAAGCGTCGCCAGCATCGGGCGCACGGCCTCCGGCTTCTCGCGCCATTTCATCGCAGACACGATGTTACAACCAGGCATCAGCGATCAGCTGTCAGCAATCAGCTATCACCATCAGCCATCAGCCATCAGCCATCAGCCATCAGCCATCAGCCGTCAGCATTCAGCTATCAGCAATCAGTTCCAACTGAAAGCCGGCAGCCGGCAGTTGAAAGCCGAAACCAGGAACCGGAAGCTGAAAGCCGGGAGCTGGAAGCAGGAAGCTGGAAGCGGAAGCCGGAAGCTGGAAGCTGGAAGCTGGCACCACACTGGAAGCTAAAGTCTGATAGCTGAAGTCTGATAGCTGAAGTCTGATAGCTGTGGTCTGATAGCTGAGGGTGAGGGCTGCCAATCCGGGCAAATTTGTGCACATTATGCTGGACGGCACGGAACAGGCCGATAATCGAGGGCAGGGCGCTTAGGGCTTTTCAGTTGCCAGTTTCCAGTCGCCAGTTCCGAACCTGGAACCCGGAACCCGCACCCGGAACCCGGAACCCCGAACCCGGAACCGGGAAATCAAGGAGTCGATATGGCCGCACGTCCGACATGGAAGGGCTTTCTCAAAATCAGCCTGGTAAACATCCCGGTGCGGGTGTTTCCGGCGACGGATTCGGCGGCCACGATCAGCTTCAACCAGCTCCATGCCGAATGCCAGACGCGAATCCAGCAGAAGCGCTGGTGCCCGACCTGCGAACGCGAAGTGCCGATGTCGGAAGTGGCCAAGGGCTACGAATTCGAAAAGGGGCGCTACGTCGTCATGACGGAAGAGGACGTCTCCAAGGTCCGGCCGGAGTCGACGCGCGTCATCGACCTGGTGCAGTTCACCGAGGCGACGGCGATCGATCCGATCTACATCGAGCGTCCGTATTACCTGGCGCCTGACGGGGCGATGGCGACCGAAGCGTTCGCGGTCATGCGCGAAGGGATGAAGGGTAAGGCGGGCATCGGCAAGCTTGCGCTCTACGGCCGCGAGTACCTCGTCGCGGTGCAGCCGCGCGACAAGGGACTGGTGATGTACACGATGCGCCATGCGCGGGAAGTGCGCAGCATGGACAACATCGACGAGCTCGAGACCGTCCCGGCGAAGGTGAAGCCGGACGAAATCAAGCTCGCCAAGCAGGTGATTGGCAATTTCGAGGGCGAGTTCAATCTCTCCGAGTACCGCGACGAGTACCAGGAAGAACTCCAGCGGATCATCGACGCCAAGATCGCCGGCGAAGAAGTGGTCGCGACGACCGAGGAGACGCCGCCCAAGGTGGTGAACCTGATGGACGCACTCCGTCAGAGTCTCGATCGCGTGAGTACCGGAAAAAAGAAGGCAGCCAAGGCGGACTTCGAAGAAAAACCGGAGAAAGCGGCGCCGAAGAAACGGGCCGCCAGGAAAGTCGGCTAGCGCCTATCCGTGCGCCAGGTATTGTTCGAAGATCTGGTCGCGCACCCACTGCGCTGACGATCCCTGCCCGCACTTGATCTTCAGGTGGTCCGGGCCATGCCCGCCCTTGATATCGATGCGCCAGAGCCCGGGCTGGGTGCCCTGGCTGATCGTCAGCACGGCCCCGTGCGCACCAAGCTCCTTCATCGCCGCACGGGCAATCCGTTCTACGTCCTGCTGTTCCAAACCGTGTCCCCCAACCCTGACGCCTTTTTGCTATTGAAGAGGTGACGCGATTCTGCGCCATTGGCGCGACGCCGTCAACAGTCGCGACAGTGAGCATGAAGGTGAGTCCCGTATAATCGATCGGATCGATGACGCTGACTCCAGGCCGCAGGCTCGGTGCGTACGACGTCGTCTCGCTTCTGGGTAGCGGCGGGATGGGTGAGGTGTACCGCGCCCACGATTCCCGGCTCAAACGTGACGTCGCGCTGAAGGTCCTGCACCTCGATAACGAGGACGCCCGCTTCCGCTTCGAGCGCGAGGCGCGCGCGCTCGCCGCCCTCAACCATCCGAACATCGTCACCATCCACTCGGTCGAGGAAGTGGACGGCATCCCGTTCCTGACGATGGAGCTCGTCGAGGGTGAGCCGCTGTCGGCCCGGATCACGCCGGGTGGAATCCCGCTTGGCGCGGTGCTGGAGCTTGCCGTGCCTATTGCCGAAGCGCTGTCCGCCGCGCATCGCAAAGGGATCATCCATCGCGACCTCAAGCCGGGGAACATCATGACCACGGCCGACGGCCATGTGAAGATCCTCGACTTCGGTCTTGCCAAAGCGCTGTCGCTGTCGGCCGATACGGTCACCGTCGATCAGACCGTGGCGGGGATCACCCTCGGCACAATCGCGTATATGTCGCCCGAACAGGCACGCGGTGAGATGCTCGATCCACGCAGCGATCTCTTTTCGTTCGGCGTCGTCCTCTTCGAGCTGGCGTCGGGCCGGCGGCCGTTCTCGGGAGAAACGAACCTTTCGGTGCTCGCCTCGATCCTGGATCGCCCGGCTCCAGCCCTCGGCGGCGCGCATGCGGGTCTCGATCCGATCATCGCCCGCGCGCTGTCGAAGAAGCCGGCGTCACGCTATCAGCGCGCCGAGGAGCTCCTCTCCGACTTGCGCGCGCTGAGATCCGGCACGCGGCTGGCGGCGGCAACGGCACGCCCGGCCGGCCCGTCGATCGCGGTGCTGCCGTTCGCGAACATGAGTGCCGAGCCGGACCAGGAGTATTTCTGTGACGGGATGGCGGAGGAGTTGATCAGCGCGCTCGCCAGGATCAAGGGGTTGTCGGTCGCGGCGCGAACCTCATCGTTCCTGTTCAAGCAGCGGACGGTCGACATCCGTGAGATCGGCGAGCGCCTGATGGTCCAGACCGTACTGGAAGGCAGCGTGCGGAAGATCGGCAACAGGTTGCGGGTGTCGGCGCAGCTCATCAACGTTCACGATGGCTACCAGATCTGGGCCGAGCGGTACGACAGCAACATCGACGACGTGTTCGCGATTCAGGACGAGATTGCCCACGCGATTACGGAGAGCCTGAAGATTGCGCTGGCGCGTCCATCTGACGAACCGATCGTCAGGCAGTCGACGGCGAACCTCGACGCCTACCACGCGTACTTGCGGGGGCGCTTTTTCGTCAACCGGCTCACCGGCCAGTTCGAGGCGCTGTTCGCCGCGCGCGATGCGTTCCAGGAGGCGGTCACGCTCGATCCCGACTACGCCGCCGCGTACGCGGGGTTGTCGGAAGCGTACTGCTCGCTCGCGTACTTGACCTTCCTGCCGACGCGCGAGGCAAGCGAAGCGGCGCTGGCCGCGGCGCAACGTGCAGTGGAACTCGATCCCGGTTTGGCGGAAGCACATACTGCCGTCGGCTGGACCAAGACGCTCTTTGCCATCGACATGGCCACCGCGGAGCAGGACTTCGTCCGCGCCATCGAGCTCGCTCCCAGCTTCGCGCCCGCGCACGGCTACTACGTGATCCTGCTCGCATCACTCGGCAGGTTCGACGAAGCACTGGCGCGTGCGGAGCGAACGCGCCAGCTCGACCCGGTGTGGCTGAGGGGCCCGTTCAACATCTGCATCACGCTGATCTGCGCCAGGCAGTTCGAGAAGGCGGAACGGCAGGTGCGGGAAATCATGGCGCTCGACGCCAACCTGGAGGGCACGTACTGGTTCCTCAGTTCAGCGCTTGCCGGCCAGGGACGTCTCGACGAGGCGATCGCGGCGCTCGAAATCGGTGTGCCGCTGGTCTACCGTGCGCCGCTGTTCGTGGCACTTCTGGGCCTGTGGTATGCGCGTGCCGGACGTCGCGCCGACGCAGAAGCGGCTCCTCGAAGAGCTGGTCGCCGGTGGACGATGTCCCCCGGTCTGGTTCGCGATCCTGCATGCAGGTCTCGGCGACCTGGAGCGTGCGATCGGCTTCCTCGATCAGGCGATCGACGAGCACAACGATCAGGTGTGCTTCATGATGGTCGATCACCGCTTCGACGAGCTGCGCGCTCATCCACGGTTCGACTCTCTGCTCACGCGAATCGGCCTCCGGCCCCCATCCTGAGGATCACGGTGCGAGTTCGCTCGCCTCTTGCTTGAGCGATCGATACATCGCGGTGATCCCGACGAAGAAGACCACGGCGCCGACAGCGAGCACTCCCATGAACCAGGTGCTCGTCCAGATCCAGCGTGCGGTGCCGGCCTCCCACTCCGCGAACGTCCCGAGACTCAGCGTCCGGTAGGGCTGGAACGCGATCCAGAGCGCGAAATACGTGAACGCGGCGACGAAGATGAGGCGCGCCAGCCTGGCGCGCCCGTGCAGCACCAGCCACGCGCCGGTGTGGAAGCCGGCGATATTCGTCGCGAAATACAGAATCAGGAAGAGCGGCAGCAGCGCGGGGTAGTCGGTCAGCGACTCGCCGTGCCAGAACATGTGCGAGGTCTGGAACCCGAAGTAGTTCACGAGCAGGTAGACCGGCAGCCAGAGCGCAAAGAGCGTCTGGAAGATCAGGTTCCTGGCCAGCCCGCGCTGGTACAGGTACGGCCAGGTCCGCTCACTCGTGTGATGCTCCAGTGCGGCGGCGAGCAGGGTTCCGGAACCGAAGGCAACGGGAAGATCGACCTGTATCATCTCGGGCTCACAGTTTGAATCGCAGCTCGGTCATGACGCGGCGCTGAATGATATCGCCGAAGATGTGGTGCTGGATGCGACGGTCGGCGAGGTTCGTGCCCTTCACCAGCCAGGTAAACCGATCGCCTTTGAAATTGACACCGGCGGTTGCCCCGATGAGCCAGAACCGGTCGGTCCAGCCCTGGATCGCCAGCACGTCGGTCCAGAACGCGCGATCCGTATAGCTGGTCGTGAATGAGCCGACCAGTCGGCGATACGTGCCGGAGAGCGAGAGATTGATCCGCTGGTGAGGCGGAATGTTGACGGGCGGCGGCGGCGCCGCCGTTGACGCCGGTGACGTCCGGATGCGACTGGAACGAATAGTTCGCCGACCCTGAGAACCCTGCTGCAATCGGCCAGTCGACGCCGCCCTCGAACCCCGACTCCGACGAGGTTCGCCGACGCTCTCCCACTCGAACAGTTTCGGCAATGCCGAGCCCGTCGAGCACGGTCGGCGGCAGTGGCCATCCGGGCGGCGGATCCGCGGAGCCATAGAATTCGGCGGTCGTGAGATTGATCACGCCTTTCGACCGCTGGTGGTAGACGGACGCGTTGACGGTCAGACGGCCGCCGACGACGCCGTTGTATCCGATCTCGAACGCATCGATCGTCTGCGGGCCGAGGTCCTGATTGCCGATCGTGGTAATCGGCACGGGAAACGTCGTCGCGCCGAGTGGAATGTCGATCGACGAAGTGAAGTCTGGCGTAGCTCTCCACCGTCGACGGTGCGGAGTAGGCGCGATTGTAGGTCGCGCGGATCGTCTGGCCCGGCGACGGTTCGTACCGGATGCCGAGTCGCGGCGAGGCGAACAGCCCGAAGGTGTCGAACCAGTCGAGCCGTGCTCCGGCAGCGACGCGCACCGTGTCGGTCAGATGCAGATCGTCGGTGACGAACGCGCCCCCCTCGTCGCGGTGGTGCACGTCGGGAACGAAGCTCAGGTCGAAGTGGGAGTGCTTGAACGACGCGCCATACACCAGGAGGTGCCGGCCGCCGACGACCCGGTTGTCTTTGGCATCGAGCTGCAGCGACTGGCTGCTGATGCTGGCGCCGTCGGTCGTCAGCAGTCCGGCGTACTGCGCCGAGTGGGTCGACGTCATCGCGGTGAACGAGGCGCTGCCGCGCGTGTATTCCGCGCTGCCGTACGTCTGCCGCATCGGGTTCGCGTCGTACGGCCCCGGCGCCACGATGATGAGGCCGTTGCTGCTCGCGAAGCCGGCGTCGAACCGCCATTTCGCGCGATCGCTCTGATCGAAATCGACCCGGACGTCAGCCTTGTTCTGGGTCGTGCCCAGGCTCTCGTACGGCGGCAGCGGGGTGCCGTCGGGCGTGGTCGGCGGACGATCCCAGCGCGCCTGCGTGTAGTACGAGCCGCTCAGCCTGTAGGCGACCCTGCCCGATTGAGCGGCGTGGCTGATCGCGGCTTCGCGAGTGTCGCGCTCGCCGATCCCCACGGTTGCACGCGTGCCCAGCATCTCGCGGGGACTCTTGGTGATGATGTTGATCGCGCCGGTCAGCGCGTTCGCGCCCCAGATCGCCGATCCGGGGCCGCGCGCCACCTCCACCTGCTTGACCTCGTCGAGTCCGACCGGCAGCAAATCCCAGAGGACCATGCCGAAGTAGTCCTGGTAGATGGATCGGCCGTCGAGGAGCGCAAGCGTGCTGCGCGCGTTGCGGCCGGTGGCGCCGCGGGTCACGATCTGCACGTCGCGAGTCGAGAGCTCGATGACGTTCGCCCCGGGCACCGACCGGAGCAGGTCGGAGTAGTTCGTTGCCGCAGTGGTCTCGAGCTCCGCGCTCCGCAGCACGGTGACCGCCACGGGCGCGGTCCGCAGCGCCTCGGGGGCGCGGCTCCCGGTGACGACGAGCGTGTCGCCATAGGAGGGCAGCCTGAGCGTCACGTCGAGCGTTGTCGTGGCTCCCTGTCCGACCGACACCGGATCCGACGAGAAGGGTGCGAACCCGGACAGCTCCGCCGCCACGACATAGATCCCGGCAGGCACGGCAAGCGAGTACCGGCCCTCGCCTGATGTGACGACCGAGCCCGCGACCGCACCGGCTGCGGTCGCCACCACCGTCACGCCCGGCAGGACGCCGCCCGACTCATCCCGCGCCACGCCGGTGATGGTGCCGTCCCGCTGCGGTGTCTGTGCCCGGAGAAGCGGCGGGGCGTAACGCTGACGCCAGCGCCAGCAGAATCGCCACGGTACAGATGATCCGGGTGCCGCCGCCCGTGGACCCTGGGGAGCGTCGCTCCGCACCGTTCCCGCCGTGCATATGTCAGATCGTGACGGGCGGGGAGCCGCCGGCGACTTCGGGAAACCAGCGCTCGATGAACTCGGGCGGGATCGTGAACGGCGCGTGCCCGGGGAGGTTCCCCATGCGGTACATCAATCGCTTGTGCAGCCACTCGGAGGCGAAGCGATACGGGCGCTCTTCGTGGAACCGGCTGGAAATCAGCACGAGCCCGCGCCACATGCGGAGCAGGCACCAGAACTGCACACGGTCGCGGTAGGGCGCCTGGCGCAGCCCGAGCATCTCCGCTGCTTCGCGGCCAATCAGGTAGCGGGTGAGCGTGACCGGCAGGTGGCGTAAGCCGGGGGGCAGCAGTTGTTCGAGGAGCTTCAGGAGCGCCGCCGCCAGCGCGCGTCCTGCCTCGGACGCGCCGCCCTGGTGGGCCCTGATCGCGTGATACAGCTTCTCCGACTCCTCGTAATTGGCCGGCAGCAGCTCCTCGCGAATCCCCATGAGGAAGCCAACGACGTTCCAGCAATGGATGTAGGCGTCCTTCTCGGCCGGCGTCATCCGCACGCCAAGCTTCACGTAGCTGCGTACGGCGATGTACGAGAACGTCAGCAGCGTAAAGGCGAGATCTTCCTGGTTGATCGGGCGGCCGAACTTCCGCCGCAGCTCGGGGTCGGTCGAATTCGCGGGCGTCGGCTGGATCGTGTTCGATCATGTACCGGATGATGGCGTGCATCACCCGCACTTTCTGGGTCGAGTGCACACCGGTCCCGACCCGCCCGTCGCCGACGAGGCCGCCCGGGCACATGACGCTCATGATCATCTGGGCGGTCTCACGGATTCGCCGCGCAGGATCGATCTGAAGAAACTTGGTGAACGCCAGGACCTCGGTGCCGTAGCGCATGATGTAGCACTCCGGCAGGCTGGCGCACGAGAGCTGGGTCGCCGACGAGATCCCGTAGAGCAGAAAGAACTGCTCGGCCGTCTTCACCTTGGCGTGCTTGATCCACGTCGGGAGCGCGCTCGACACCTTCAAGTACTCGCGAAGGTGTTCCGGCAGCTTCCGCGACGGCGCGCCGTCGTCGTCCCAGACGGCGCGTTTCTTGACGAGATCCGCGAACACCTTGTAGGCGTCACCCTCGCACATCGTCACTGCGACGCGGTCCGCCGGCGGATCGACGACCTCGCGCATGCTGTCGAGAAAGGCGACGTCGAGGGGCGTGCTGGTGCCGAGCACGTTCTTCATCACTGGCGGCTGCTGCGGCATAACGTGGGGGCCGCACACGTGTGCGGTGTCAGAATTCTAGCGCAAAGACGCCTCAGCCGCGACGCTGATCGCGTCCGCTGTGGCGCGCCCGAGCCGACGTGTGCTTATTGGCGATCTGAAGTGTTGGGGTGGATGACGGGGATCGAACCCGCGACATCCGGAACCACAATCCGGCGCTCTACCACTGAGCTACACCCACCACGCAGAGGCTGGTCGAACGAGGAGTGCGACGTGACGGCGAAGCGGGCCGCGACTCACCCGAGCAGGTAAGTTTAGCATCGGGGCGAACGGGCGGGCAAATTCAGCGGAGATCGACGTGCTTTTTTGCGGCCTTTCGCTTGGCCGCGCACTTTTCGACCGCATCCGGGAGCTCGACGAGTCCGCCGCCGTGGACGCGCACGGCGGTCGGATACACGTGCGCCGCCTTGCTCGTCTTGGCGTCGTACATCAACTGATCGGCGCGGTGGATCAGTTCCGCGGCGAGCTTGCGTGCCACCCCACGGCGCTCCGACACCGGACCGAGATGGAGACAGACGACGCCGACGTCTACGCGCACGGGCCGGCTCGCAAGCCGGCGATCGTCCCGGCTCCAGTCGTGGCCTTCGACCGCTTCCTTGAAGCGATCGGCGATGTCGACGGCTTCGACACATCCCGGCAGGTCCGGAATCAGGAAGCAGAATTCGTCGCCGCCAAACCGCGCGTGGAGATCGCGCGAATCCCCGCTGCGCTCGAGCGCCAGATAGTCTTCCGACCGGATTTGATCCGACAGGATCCTGGCCACGCGCTCGATGATCTTGTCGCCGATCGCATGACCGAGCGTGTCGTTGTAGGACTTGAAGCTGTTGATGTCGACGACGCCGACACCGCACCAGCGGACGCGCTGCTCGACCGCGAGGAATGATTCGACCCGCTCCATGAACCAGTCGAAATTGAGCAGCTTCGTCTTCGGATCGCGGTGGGACTTCTCGGTCAGGCCGGCGACGACCTCTTCGAAATAGCGGGCGATGTTGCTGACGGTCACGTCCTTCTCGGTCAGCTGACGCTGGAGCCGCGCCATCTTTTCGGCGAACCCCTCGGACATCGCCCGGATGGCTTCGTGCTTCGACTCTTCGACCAGCTGGCGCTGACTGGCGACCACGGTCTCGATCGCACGGAAGAGCTGTGCTTCCTGCTGCTCGTCGAGCGACAGCCGCTCCCGCACCCACGCTCTCAGATCGGCCGTGCTGCGAGGCGAGGCTGCGGCGGCAGGCGCCTCACGATCGTCCGCTGGGAAAAGCTGGGCCATAGCCATGTGACGCTGGCGCTACATCAAGGGATGTGCCGTCCGGACGTCTCACTCCACGGTAACACCTGAGCTCTGCCCCCGCGCCACGAATCGTTTGAAAAACCGTTCAAACGTGACGTTGGGGAACGTTCGACCCCAGCCGTTATGACGATTCCGTCAGCGGCTTCTGGCACGCTCGCGTCGGAAATTCGATACAGCGTTTCCCAAAATGCCCGACCGTCGTCAATCGCGGGCGGGCCGCTCCTTGACGACCACAACGGTGACGTCATCGCGCTTGCGGCTGAAATCACGGTAGAGGACGGCCGCGATGATCGATGGATGACGGTTGAGGAGTCCCGGATACGACGCCATGTCCCAGTGGGTGCCGAGGCCGTCGGAATACATGATCAGGGTCGCACGCGCGGCGACGGGATAGTTGTATTCCTGGATACGGGGGATGGTGTGTCCCGCCGTGCCATTCTGCGAGATCAGACTTTGCCGGGTTCCGTTCGCGTTGATGATCACGGCCGCGATGTTACCGACGCCGGCGTAACGGGCCACGCCGCGGTCCAGATCGACAGCAATCATCGCCACCGCCGCCCCTCGGGTGGCGCGGAGGGCGCCGTGGACATCTTCGATCACCCGCGCAGGCGACAACTCGTGCTCGCGCTGGAACGTGGCGATGGCCTGGCGCGACGCCTCGTGCGCGGCGGCGCCGTGCCCGAGTCCGTCGGCCACCATCACGGCGAGCCGTTCGTCGCGCAGCCGCCAGTCCCAGTCGTCGCCGCACACGTCTTCACCGGATTTTGCGATCTGGATCGCCCCGACTTCGTGGCGCGGAACGCGCAGGGCTGCGACCGGCCGCTCGCGCCAGACCCGCGCCATGGCAACGGTGCCGGTCGGCGCGGTATGGATTTCGAAGAAATCGGACTGCCGCTGGATCGTTCCGAGTCCGTGCCCGAGCGTGCCGGTGGTTGAATGTCCGTCGCGCCGCGAGAGCGCCACGTCGGGAATGCCCGGCCCCGCGTCGAGGCTGATGATCTCGATGCCGTCCGACTGCGCCTCGGACTGCTCGCGACGGATCGGACGCAGCAGCAGCTCGCCGCGTGCCGCGTGCTTCGCCAGGTTGGTGGCAAGTTCCGAGACGACAAGCGCGGCGCGGCCGGCGCGCTCGTCAGAGAATCCGAGACGTGCCGCCAGCGCCAGCGCGGCACGGCGCGGTTCCGAGACCTGGCTGGCCTCGACGATCGGAAACGTGGTCGTCTGGTTCAGCGCCACCGGACGATCGTGACGCGTGTACCTTCGCCCACCTTGGAGTCGATGGCGAATTCGTTCGACAGGCGCCGGGCGCCCGACAGCCCGAGGCCGAGGCCGTTGCCGGTGGTGTAGCCGTCCTTCAACGCGAGCTCGACGTTCGCGATGCCCGGTCCCTCGTCCTCGAAGGTCAGGCGCAGTCCGCGCCGGGCGCCTTCTTCGATCCCTTCGAGACGAAGCAAGCCGCCGCCGCCGTAGATCAGCGTGTTGCGCGCGAGCTCGCTCGCGGCGGTCACGATCTTGGTCTGATCGACCAGGTTGAACCCGAGCTCCACCGCCCGCTGCCGCACTGCCTGTCGCACGCCGACGACGTCCTCGGACGACCGGATCGGCCGCTGCTCACTAAGCAGGACCGGCATCCTCGCGCCCCCTCGCCGTGATGTTCCTGCGGAGCAGGTCCATGCCGCGTTCGATATTGAGCGCCGTGCGAACGCCCTTCAGCGAGAGGCCGAGCTCGACCAGGGTGATGGCGACGGCCGGCCGCATGCCGACGACGACCGTCTCGGCGTCGAGGACGCGCGACATCGCCGCGATGTCGCCGAGCATGCGCCCGATGAACGAATCGACCATCTCGAGTGCCGAGATGTCGATCAGCACGCCGTGCGCGCCGGCGCTCACGATGCGCGACGTGAGGTCGTCCTGCAGCGTCATCGCCAGGCGGTCGTGCATGTCCACCTGGATGGTGACGAGGAGGTACTCGCCCATCTTGAGGATCGGAATCCGTTCCACGATCAGTTCTCGTTCCGGTCGGTGGCCGAAGACCGCTGGCGCGGCTCACGATCGTCTTCGTCACGCCGGCGCGCGACGGACGCGATCCTGGTGACGGTCAGCCCGGAGCGCTTGAGGGCGATGGCAAAGGCGTCGGCGAGGGTGGCTTTGGTCACGACCGATCCGAGCTCGACACCCGAGGTGGACGATGGTCTGCGCGATCTGCGGCCGGATGCCGCTGATGATGCAGTCCGCACCCATCAGGCGCGCCGCCGCCACCGTTTTCAGCAGGTGCTGGGCGGTGAGCGTGTCGACGGTGGGCACGCCGGTGATGTCGATGATGGCGATGAGAGCGCCGCTGTCGACGATCCGCTGCAGCAGGCTCTCCATCACGACCTGGGTGCGGGCGCTGTCGAGCGTGCCGATGAGCGGCAGCGCCAGCACGCCTTCCCAGAGCGTGACGACCGGAGTCGAGAGCTCCATCAGCTCCTGCTGCTGCCGCACGATCACCTGCTCGCGTCCGCGCTGGAACACTTCGATGGTGTAGAGACCAAGGCGGTCGATGAGCGCGTTGACCTCCCAGGTGGCGGCCGACTGCCGCTCCGGATTGCCGCGCAGGCTCGCGGTCAGCCGGTCGAACAGCGGTTTCTTGAGCGAAAACACGAAAATCGCCGTTTCGGCCGGCGAGAACCCCTGCTGCGCGCGCGTCGACGAGAGGTCGGCGAGCATTTCGCGTGCACCGAGCCAGGCATTGCCCTGGATGTCGGTTTCGCCGGTCCTGGCGGCGTCACGGAGCAGCGCAAGAAACCGGCGCGACTGATCCGAGACCTCCTGCCGCGTGATGCGATCGGACCTGAATCCGGCCGCATTGATCTGCCCATCGATCCACTGTTGCAGGATGCCGGCTTCGTCAGCCTGCAGGACGTCGTTCAGCGGGTTGGCACCGTCTGAAGCCATAAGTGTGCGCAGCTCCTTTGCCGTTGGTTGCCCCGACGAGGCCCCGAAGGCGCCCGGGGGCCTGAATTATATCGCGCGGCCGAGCGCCGTCCGCACAATGTCCGGGAGGGTGTGGCGCGACAGCTCGGCCTTCAGCAGGATGGCAGATGCGCGTTGCGCGAGCTCCCGCCGGTCCGCACTCGGTGGGGGTCGCTCCGGTCGCGATCACGACCGGGATGTGAGTGGTGAGCGGATGCCGCCGCAACTCCGCCAGCAGCTCGTGGCCGGACATGGCCGGCATGACGAGGTCGAGCAGGATCACGTCGGGCGCGTCGGTAGACGCGCGGCGGACGGCGTCGTTCGCATCAGCCACCTCAATCACTTCGAATCCCGGCGCGGGCAGGCAACGACGGACCAGGTAACGCGCCGACTCTTCGTCGTCGATCGACCAGCACCCGGATCGGGGGGTGCATGCGCGCGTGCAGCCCGTTCAGCGTTTCGATCAGCGTGGCGCGCTGGATCGGCTTGACAAGAAACGCATCGGCGCCGAGCGCGAGCGCCTTTTCCCCGGCATCGATGACGCTGGCGACGACGACCGGTACATGGCGCGTGCGATGGTTCCGCTTCAACCGGATGAGGAAGTCCCACGCCTCGTCGCCGAGCACCAGATCGAGGAGGATGGCGGCGGGCGCCACGCTCTCGAGGGCAACGTCGGCTTCGGCAACGGATCGTACCGGCAGCGGCTGGAAGGGTGAGCCCTTCAACATCCGTTCGTAGACCAGCTCCCCGCCCGGCGCGTCTTCGAGCGTGAGCACCGGGAGTCGATCGGCGTCGACCGTCCACGAGACCTGCGGTACCGCCGGGCGCGCCGCGACGTAGTTCGCCGGCAGGGTCACCGTGAATACCGAACCAGCACCGGATTCGCTCTGCAGCGTCAGCGTGCCCCCGAGCAGTTCCGCCAGCCGGCGCGACAACGGCAGGCCGAGACCGGTGCCGCGCGCGCGGCGCTGGAGCTGGTGCGCGACCTGCCCGAATTCTTCGAACACGATTGACTGATTCTCGGCCGCGATCCCGATGCCGGTGTCGGCGACGCGGAAGACCACCATCGCCGGTGGCGTCGTTGTACGAGGCCGACACGCGCACCTCGCCGCGTTCGGTGAACTTCAATCCATTCGCGATCAGGTTCCTGAGAATCTGTGACACTTTCGCTTCGTCGGTGTTGAGCGCCGGCACGCCTTCGGCGCCTTCGAATACGAGCACGACCGACTCCGTCAGCAGCAGCGGCCTGAACATCCCGCGGAGCGCGCCGAACAGCTTCTCGACCTCGAAGCTCTCCGCTCGCACATCCGTCCGGCCCGCTTCCACCTTGGCAAGGTCGAGCAGGTCGTTCACGAGTGTCGAAAGTTGTTCGGCCGCCTTCTTGATGAAGCCGAGCTCCGGTTCCGGCTCACGGCGCTCCTGGGCCCGTTCCTCGAGGAGGAGATTGCAGAGGCCGATGATCGCGTGCACCGGAGTGCGGAACTCGTGCGTCATGTTCGAGAGAAACCGCGACTTGAGATCGTCCGCCCGGCGCAGGTGGTCGGCGCGCTCGTCGAGTTCCGCATAGAGCGCAACCACGCCGCGATTGGTATCTTCGAGCTCGCGATTGAGGCGGATCAGCTCCTGCCGCTTCTGTTCGACGTCGGCAAGCGCCTCGCAGCAGTTCGTGGTTCTGCTGCTGGAGTTCGTCGAGCAGACCATGATTGGGCCGCCGCGTCGCCGTGGCGGCGATGTCGTCGGCGCGACGGCTGCTGACCAGCCCGGCGGCCGGGGGCAGCGATTTCGAGAGGACGATCCGCGTACCCGCAGGCGTGGTATCGATCGACAGGCCGTCCATCAGCCGGCGGGCACCGACAATCCCGAGGCCCATTCCGGTCGGAGACTGGAACGTGCCGCCCAGCACCGCATCGAGATTCGCAATGCCGGGACCCCGATCCTCGACCACGACGCGCAGCTGCTGTGGGCGGGCGTCGAGATCGAGTTCGAACTGGACCCCGCCGCCGGTGGCGTACCTGAACGCGTTGCGCACGATCTCGGAGACGGCGGTCGCAATCCGCGTCCGCTCCTGCACGTCGAACTCGAGCAGGGCTCCGATATGCGCCGCGCTTCGCCTGGCAGCGACAACGTCTTCGTCGCGGTCGAGAGCGAGTGACACTAGTGGACGCATACTGGGGAACTCTGGGGCGTGCCGAGCCACTGTACTCCCCAGGTACAGTGGTGTCCAGAGCTGGACAAGCGCAGCCCAGCCGTTAGATTCGCTCGAGAGAGGCGATTTTCCAGGCGCTCGCCAAAGCAATCGTTCGCCGGTCCGGAACTTGCTTGTAGAGCTGCAGGAGTACGTGTGCCATTCCCATGGTGCGCATCGCACGTTGAATCCACAGGACCCTCGTACAGCCGTCGCTCCTCTCAAATTGTCTCGCGTCAGCAGCGAACCTGAACTCCGTTCGTTCACCGTGTCCATCCGGCGCCTTGCCGAACAGTTGGGCCTCGATCCGGCGACAGGCGAGCGGTTTTCGGCGGCCGGGACGAAAGCCGCGCACCTGTTGTTCTCGACTGCCGGACGCCGCTGAGACAGTGATCTCCGCTGGCCCCGCGAGCGAACTGCAGTTGATCATCAGCGTGGAGCGCGCGCAGGGCGCCGACCTGACAGCCACGCTCCGCAGGCGCCATCGAAGAACTGAGGGCGCAGGTCGATCGGTTGTCGGTGGCGCAGACGGCACGGTCGTTTTCCCTCCTGCTCGCCGTGTCCCTGCCTGCGCTCGCCGTCGCACCGCAGGCCGCGACTGCGAACGTTCCCAATCCGCCGGAGGTGGAGACTGCCGCACTGGCCGAGGAGAACGCAAACCTCCGACGCGCCCTGCTGCAGCTGCAATCCGAGATGCAGGAGACCAATCGCGGGGTCGTCGCGCTCTACGCCGAGGTGCACGATCAGTCCGAGCGCCTGCGCCAGGAGGAAGAACGCATGCGCGTCCTCCTTGACAGCGTGCATGACTACGCCATCTGCATGCTGGCGACCGACGGTGAGATCGTCAGCTGGAATTCGGGAGCCGCTCGCGTGTTCGGCTACACGAGCGACGAGATTGTCGGCCGGAACTCCTCTTCCTTCTATGTCGCCGCCGAGCGTGATGCCGGGCTCCCGGCCGAGCACCTGCGGCTCGCCGCGGCGACGGGGCGGCTCGAATGTGAAGCACTCCGCGTGCGCCGCGGCGGCGGTGCATTCGATGCGCTGGTCCTGATGACGGTCATGCATCGTCCCGACGGCAAGCCCGGCGGGTTCGCCATGGTGGTGCGCGACATTACCGAGCGGAAGCGCCTCGAGGACGATCTCCGCCGGCGCGCTGACGAGCTCGGCGCCGCCAATCGCGCGAAAGAGGAATTCCTCGCCACGCTCTCGCATGAACTGCGGACGCCGCTCAACGCGATGCTCGGCTGGACGCGGCTCCTCCGGATGGGCAAACTCGACGCCGCCGGCATGGAGCGGGCGCTCGAGACCATCGAACGCAACGCCCACATGCAGGAACAGCTCATCGCCGACATCCTCGACGTCTCCCGCATCGTCACCGGCAAGCTCCGGGTCGAGCTCCGGCCGATCGAGCTCGAACCGGTCCTCGACGCCGCCATCGATGCTCTCCGGCCAGCCGCGGACGCGAAGGGGGTCCACCTCACTTCGGAGATCGTCCACAGTGGCACCGTGATGGGCGATCCCGATCGCTTGCAGCAGGTCATCTGGAACCTGCTGGCGAACGCAATCAAGTTCACACCGGCCGCCGGCCGGGTGCATCTCTCGCTCGATCGGACTGGCCCGCTGGCGGAGGTCCGGGTCACCGACACCGGCGAAGGCATCGCACCGGGGCTGATCCCTTACGTGTTCGATCGATTCCGGCAGGGCGACGCATCCGTCACCCGGCCCCACGGCGGCCTTGGTCTCGGACTCTCGATCGTCCGGCACATCGTCGAACTCCACGGCGGCCAGGTGCACGCGTCGAGCGAGGGCCCTGGAAAGGGCGCGGCCTTCTCGGTGATGCTGCCGATCCGTGCTGTTCGCGCCGCGTCGCAACAATCCAGGGCCGCGGGGGATCATCCGCTCAGCGGCCTGCGGGTTCTCGTGGTCGACGACGACGCCGATGCGCGTGAGGTGGTGTCGCTGGCGCTGGCCGACTGCGGCGCGCGGACGCGAGGAGCCGGGCTCGGCACGCGAAGCGCTGCAGCTGCTGCCCGACTTCCGTCCCGATGTGCTCGTGAGCGACATCAGCATGCCGGGGGAGGACGGGTACGCCCTGATCCGGCGCATCCGGGCACTGGCGTCGCGGGGGCTCGGCGACGTGCCCGCCGTCGCACTCACTGGCCTCTCGGACGCGGGTGAATGCGGCCGCGCGCTGACGGCAGGATTCCAGCAGTTCATTCCAAAGCCGGTCGAGGTCGACCAGCTCGCGCGCGTCGTGCGATCGCTGGCGCACCAGAGACGGTAGCGATCGGAGCAGCTGTCAGCTGTCAGCTGTCAGACTTCAGCTATCAGAGGTTCAGCTTCAGCTTCAGCTCTCAGACATAAGCTCTCAAACTTCAGCTTCCAGCTTCCAGCTTCCGGCCTGCCGCTGAAAGCTGAGGTCTGACAGCTGAGAGCTATGAGCTACCCTCCGGCCTTCTTCTTCGCTTCCTCGAGCGCGCGTTCGGCCGCTTCGGCGCGCTGCTCGGCGGCGGCTTTCGTGCGCTCCGCTTCGGCGGCAAGGGCCTCCGCTTCTTCGACCTCACGTTGCGCTGCGGCGAGTGCCTCACGAGCCTGCGCGAGCTGACGCGCGGCCTTCTCGGCATCGCGGGTGGCGCGCGCGGCTTCGAACTCTTCGCGCCTCGCGGTGTGCTCGGCTTCACGCAGTTCGCGCGCCGCTTTGGCGGCAGCCTCTCGGGCCCGCGCGGCCGCCTTCGGGTCCGGCGCTTTCTGTGCGGGTGGCGTGTGGGTGGTCTTGCGGTGGAACGGTGCGGCACCTGGTTGCGGTCGAGCGGTCGCCGCTGCGGAACGGGCTGGTGCGGTCTCCTTCGACGCGGCCGGGACTTTCGACGCGCGCCCGCTCGGACCGCCGCCAATCGAGAGGCCGGCCAGCATTTCGAATCCGCCCGGCTGCAACGTCGTGCTCAGACGTCCCGGCGGATCGTCGGTCGGCAGGGCTCTCAGCGTGGTGGCGATCGCCTGACGGGTGGTGTCAGTGGCGGGGTGCCCGTTGGCGGCAAGCGTCGAGAGCGCTGCTTTCATCGCCTGGTCGACCGCCGCCTCGTGAGCCTTGCCTGCCGAGCGGAGGTCGCCGGTGCGGCCGGCGAGGATCGCCTTGTGTGTCTGCCGCAGCTCCCTGGCCGCGGTGACGAGCGCATCGTAGACGTCCCGGTGCTGCCAGTAGACCTGATTGACGGCCCAGGCCGCTATCGGTGGTTTCGTCAGACGCTTGATCGCTGCCGCATCCGCCCCGGCGGTCTTCGCCAGCGTGTTCCGGGCCACCGTGAACTCGTCGGGCCCGAGCTGGTACAAGCGATCGATCTCCGACTCAATTTTCCGTGCCGCCATCGCGCCACCATTATGAAGCGAAGCCGCGCGGGTGCCAGCCTGCAAGCGTAGCCAGCTTGCATGCGTAGCTTCCGCCTTTAGGCGGAAGTGCCGAGGGTGCCAGCCTGCATACGCAGCTTCCGCCTTTAGGCGGAAGTTTCGCGCCGCGCGAATGCTGTCACGGTGTCGCAAGCTGTGGTGCGAACGGAGAACAAACCGAAATTCGACCACGGAGCCCCTTGCCTTTGCACTTTGGCACCTTGGCACGTCGGTACGACTTCCGCCTGAAGGCGGAAGCTACGCGTCAGCGTGGCACGTCGGTACAACTTCCGCCTGAAGGCGGAAGCTACGTCAGCGTGGCACGTCGGTACAACTTCCGCCTGAAGGCGGAAGCTACGCGTCAGCGTGGCACGTCGGTACGACTTCCGCCTGAAGGCGGAAGCTACGCGTCAGCGTGGCACGTCGGTACGACTTCCGCCTGAAGGCGGAAGCTACGCGTCAGCGTGGCACGTCGGTACAACTTCCGCCTGAAGGCGGAAGCTACGCGTCAGCGTGGCACGTCGGTACGACTTCCGCCTGAAGGCGGAGCTACGCGTCAGCGTGGCACCCTTGGCACCCTGTGTACAATTTCAACGTGCCCGAATTCCACGCCGAACCGTATGTCTATCTCGCCGGGCTCTCCCACAAATCCGCCTTGATCGCGTGGGGAGCGTTCTACTTCAAGGCGCGCTCCGACGGCCGAGCCAAGCTCGTGGACGACGAGGATCTGCAGTGGGTGCATCCTCCCCGGTGTGAGTCGATCGGGGCGCGGTCGGCGCCGTATGGCCCGGCCCGCGTCGAGGTTCGAGATCCTGACGGCACGATTGTGGCGGAAGCGTCGACGAACACCTGCAACCATTGCGCAGTGTCCGGCCTGCGACCGAACACGCTGTATACCTACTCGGTCACGGTGAAGCATGAGGTCTGGGGCACCGGCGTGCGATGGGACTGGGATCCGGCGATCCAGGGTCTCGTGCAGCGCGAGCGCACCTACCGCCACCAGTTCCGAACGCTGCCGGATCCGGCGGCGCCGCTCGACGGTCCCTTCTCGTTCATCGTCATCGGCGACTTCGGAACAGGCATCAAGAAGCCGTCGACGGAGACGCGGCGACAGCTCGAAGTTGCGCAGGCGCTGGAGCGAGCCGTCGACGCGCACGACGTCAGGCTGGTGTTGACGACCGGGGACAACATCTACGCGTCGAAGCGCTTTCTCCTGTGGACGGCTGAAACCGGCGATGAAGACGACGACTGGTTCTTCACCTACTTTCAGCCCTATCGCTACGTCCTGAACCGGGTGCCCTGGTGCCCGTCGATCGGCAACCACGACACGCAGGAGACGGAGGAACACGACGACCGCGAACAGGTGATGGACAACTTCTACCTGCCTGAGCGGCTTGCCGGGGAAGAAGCGGCCGGACGCGCGTCGGTTGGTCCCGGGCTGTTCTACCGCTTTCGGGTTTCTTCGGACATCGAGTTCGTGTGCTTCGATACGTCGAAGGAGGACTTCTTCCGCCGCGGCCGGTTGTTCGAATATCCGAAACACTGGGAGTTCATGCAGCGGGCGTTTCCGCCGCGAGAACAGGATGGCGTCCGCTGGCGAATTCCGTTCGGACATCATCCGCCGTTTTGTGCCGGCCCGCAGCACGGGAACACCGATCGCATGGAACCGCTGGTCAGGCTGTTCGAGGCGGGCGGTGTCCGGGCGTGCTTCAGCGGGCACGAACACAACTTCCAGCATTCACGCTGGAACGGGATCGATTACTTCGTGTCCGGCGCGGGCAGCAAGATCCGACGCCGGGCGCCGCGGTGGTTCGAGGACGCGCATACCGAAACGTGGTCCGGCGAGTGCCATTTCCTGCTCGTGACGGTCGACGGGACGACGATGACCGTCCGCGCCGTAGGGGAGAGCGGGGACGGAGCGGTCGCCGACATCCCCCGACGCAGCCCCGCCGGTGAAATGCTGCGAGGGCCGATCATCGTCTCTGCCGCGACGTAACGGCTTTCGTAAACCCGAACGGTGGCCGTAATCATTCAGGCCGAATTCGACGTGGCCGGGCCACATAATTCCCCGCCTTCCCGCATATATACTCAGGCACACTGTTTGCGGGTGGCGTCTTTACTCTGTGAACGGAAAGCCCCGTTCGAATTCCGAAGGAGAAGTTGTATGTCACGCACGTTCAAGGGGGCCGTTCTGCTGGCCGCCGCGGTTGGTCTCTGGCAGGCGTCGGCTGGCGCCAATGGCGGGTCGGCACCGGCGCCACCACCGTCCGGCGGCTCCGGTTCGGGAATGACGTCGATGACACCCGAAGAGCGGGCGATTGAGGCATTCAAGAGCGGCGACGGACATCGCCTCAAGGGCCGCAAGCTCGAAGAGGAGAGTGTCACCAAGAAGGGTGCAGACGTTCAGAAGAGCGAAGTCAAGGCCCGCGGCGAGTTCGAGAAATCGCTCAAGGACTTCCAGAAGGCCGCCGATCTCAATCCGCAGCTGTTCCAGGCCTACAACGGGATGGGGTATGCCTACCGCAAGACGGGCGACTATGCCAAGGCGCTCGAGATGTACGACCGCGCCATCAGCATGGCGCCGGGATTCTATCCAGAGGCGGTCGAATATCGCGGTGAGGCGTATCTCTCGCTGAACCGCGTCGATGATGCGCGCAAGGCGTATCTGGATCTGTTCGCGGCCGACCGCAAGCAGGCGGATGCGCTCATGGCGGCGATGAAGACGTGGGTCACGGCCCGCCGTGCGAATCCCGCTGGCGTCGACGCCGCGTCGATCGACGCGTTCGAGAAGTGGGTCACGGAACGGGACGGCATGGCCAAGCAGACGCAGTTGATGTCGATCAACGGCCATCACGCCGGGTGGTAAACCGGCGCGTCGCGTCCTGAACGTGGAGGGGACGCCTTGATCCTGCGGCGCGGCATTCTGGTCGCGATCGTGTTCTGGGGTGCCGCGTGTTCGCGCGCGGCACCTTCCTCTTCAGCTCCCCCGGTCAGCGCTTCCCAGCCAGCTGCCACCGTCCAGACGAGCCGCTACCCGTGGCGACTCGCGCGCTGGACTGCCCGTCCCCAGGGTCCCTGCCGACAACGCGATGACCGTCGAGAAGGTCCGCCTCGGCCGACGGCTGTTCTACGACACGCGGTTTTCGGGCAACGGAACGTTCTCGTGTGCATCGTGCCACCAGCAGAATCGAGCCTTCACCGACGGCCGCGCGCATGCACTCGGTTCGACCGGCGGCCTGCATCCGCGCAGCGCCATGTCGTTGACCAACGTGGCGTACAACTCGACGTACGGATGGGCGGACGCCCGCGTGCGCACGCTCGAGGCGCAGATGGCGGTGCCGATGTTCAACGAGCACCCGGTCGAGATGGGGATCAAAGGAAACGAGGCGGCAATCGTGGCGCGGTTTGCCTCGAATCGCGCGGACGCGGCATTGTTTGCCGAAGCGTTCCCGGGCGATGCACGCTCCGGTCTCGCTCGACAACGCCGTCAAGGCGATCGCCTCGTTCGAGCGGACGATGACCTCCGCCGGATCGCCGTTCGATCGATACCTCTATCGCGACGAGCGCGATGCGCTCACGCCGGGGGCGATACGGGGAATGGCGCTCTTCTTCTCGGACCGTCTCCGCTGCGGTCAGTGCCACAGCGGCTTCAACCTGTCGGGTCCGACGCAGCATGAGGCGGACGTTGCCGGACCGACGTTCCACAACACCGGGCTCTACAACGTCGACGGCACGTGGTTCGTACCCGTCAACGCGACCGCGGGATCTTCGACATCACCCATCAGCCCGTGGACATGGGGCGCTTCCGGGCGCCGACGCTCCGGAATATTGCCGTCACCGCGCCGTACATGCACGACGGCAGCGTGCCGACGCTCGAAGCCGCCGTCGCGCACTACGCGTCCGGAGGCGTCGACAGCCCGTTCAAGAGCCCGCGCATCCGCAAGTTCCGCATCACGCGACGCGGAGTCCCACGATCTGATTGAGTTTCTGAACGCGCTGACCGACAGGGAGTTTCTTACGGATCCGGCGCTCGCGAGGCCGTAGCGCTCGCGCGGAATCAGGACAGTCAGGGATCAGGGATCGGGATCCGGGATCAGGCGGATCAGGGATTCGGGGTTAGGGATCGGGGATGCCCCTGCCCCGATCTCCAGTCCCCAGTCGCCAGTTCCCAGTCCCCACTCCCCGATCCCGAATCCCGAATCCCGAATCCCCAGTCCCGCGCTAGCGAAGCTAGCGCTTCGTATCCGTGATCGGCGTGACGGTGACCTTGCGGTAGGTGATCTTGTCGTGATCGCCCTGGATCATGATCGGCCCCGGCTCGAGTTCGTTGGCGTCGAGGGCTCCGCCGGTGACGGCGTCGAACGTCGAGTTGTCCTGCACCTTCTTCCCGTTCAGGACGACGGTGACCTTGTTGCCGACGATGGTGGCTTCCATGGTCTGCCATTCGCCGACGGGCTTGCTCGCGTTGACGAGCGGCGCGTGCCACGCGTAGACCGCCATGTGGCTGTGGACGTCGGGCGGCTTGCCGAAATCGTCGAGCACCTGCAGCTCGTAGCGGCCGCGGACGTAGATGCCGCTGTTGCTGTTCTGCGCGACCTTGTACTCCGCGTGGATCTTGAAGTCCTGGAACTTCTGCTTGGAGACGAGGTTGTTCGACGGCGGCGAATTCGTCATTGCGCCCTCGACGACCGACCAGCCCATCGGCTTGCTCTTGTCCTGCACGTCCCAGGTGTCCATCGACGTGCCGTTGAACAGCTCGACTGGCGTGCCAAGCTTGTGAGTGGCGTTGGCGTCGAAGGTGCCCCACTTGGGCGGCCGCGCCCCCGTGAATTCGAGTGTGCGTGCCGCCATCTTCACCGAGCCGGTGAGTTTGTCGCCCTGCGCCCTGGCGCGGAACTCCGGGGCGGCACCGCCGCGGGCGGGCGGGTCGGTCTGCCAGACGAGCTCGCCATTTTCCATTTTGATCGACGGCAGCTTGACCGGACTGCCGCCACGATTGAGGAACATGCCGGTGAGTTGCCCGGCGTCCTCCTTGACTTCGAGCCAGTAGACGCCGGCGTTGTCGCCGGTCGGCGTGATGTTCCAGCGCCCCAGAAACGGGTTCTTCTGTGCGCCGGCAGTGGTGATCGACAGGATCGCGAGCACTGCGACGAAGGCAGCGCGCACGGCGAATTGACGCGTGTTCATGTGTGATGATCCTCTTGCTCGGATTCGAGCCTGCATGCGCCGGCGTGCGGGAGCTCGGCGCGAGCGCGATGCTATCCGTTTGGCGGCGGCACTTCAAGCCGCGGCGTGCCCATTTCGGCTACAATCGCCGAACGGACAGGCCTATGCAGATACTCCAGAATCGACAGATTTACGACGTGTGCGTGATTGGATCGGGCGCCGGCGGCGGCATGGCCGCCAAGGTGCTGACCGAGGCCGGCGCGAACGTCGTCATGCTCGAAGCCGGGCCGATGTGGGATCCCGTCGCCGACTCGAAGATGTTCGCGTGGCCCTACGATACGCCGCGCCGCGGCGGCGCGATTCCTGAGCGGCAGTTCGGCGAGTTCGACGCCGCACTCGGAGGCTGGACGCTCGAGGGCGAACCATATACGAATGCGCCCGGCGACACCTGGGACTGGTTTCGCTCGCGCATGATCGGCGGCCGCACGAATCACTGGGGACGCATCTCGCTCCGCTTCGGGCCGTACGATTTCCAGCGCAAGACGCTCGACGGACTCGGCGACGACTGGCCGATCACGTACGACGACATGAAGCCGTACTACGACAAGGTGGACCGGCTGATCGGCATCTTCGGCTCGATGGAGAACCTGCCGAACGAGCCGAACGGCATTTTTCAGCCGCCGCCGAAGCCGCGCTGTTACGAGCTGCTCATCAAGGAGGCGAGCGAGAAGCTGAACATCCCGGTCATCCCGTCGCGGCTGTCGATCCTGACCCAGCCGCTCAACGGCCGCCCCGCGTGCCACTACTGTTCCCAGTGCGGCCGCGGATGCCGGACGCACTCGAATTTCTCGTCGCCATCGGTCCTGCTGCCGCCGGCCATGGCCACCGGACGGCTGAAGATCATCACCGACGCGATGGCTCGCGAGGTCACGGTCGACCAGGGTGGGCTCGCCGACGGTGTGATCTACATCGACAAGAAGACGAACAGCGATAACCGCGTGCGCGCAAAGATCGTCGTCCTCGCGGCCAGCGCCTGCGAGTCGGCGCGCATCCTGCTGAATTCGACCTCGTCGAAATTCCCCCAGGGTCTCGCCAACTCCAGCGGCGTCGTCGGCAAGTACCTGACCGACTCGACCGGGCTCGGCGTCACCGGCTTCATCCCGAAGTTGATGGACGGGATTCCGCACAACGAGGACGGCACCGGCGGCATGCACCTGTTCATGCCGTGGTGGGGCGACAACAAGAAGCTCGATTTCCCGCGCGGCTACCACATCGAGATCGGCGGTGGACGGCGGATGCCGACGGCAGGATTCGGCGGTGGCATCCACCAGTTCACCGGCATCGACGCCGCCGGGCGTCCGATTGGCGTTTGGCGGGTACGGCAAGCAGCTGAAGCAGGACTATCGCCGGCTCTATGGCGCGACGGTCAGCTTCGCCGGCCGCGGAGAAATGATCCCGAACAAGGACAGCTACCTCGACATCGATCCGTCGGTGGTCGACAAGTGGGGCATCCCGGTGCCGCGCTTCCATTTCAAGTGGAGCGACTACGAGATCAACCAGGCGAAGCACATGCAGGAGACCTTCCGCGCGATCATCGACCAGATGGGGGGCACGCCGATCGGCGAGATGCCGTCGCGCGAGCGCAGGGCTTCGGCATCGCGGCTGGCGGGCGCATCATCCACGAACTGGGCGTGACCAGGATGGGCAACGACCCGTCCACGTCTGTCCTCAACAGCCACTGCCAGGCGCACGACGTCAAGAATCTGTTCGTCGCCGACGGCGGCCCGTTCGTCACGCAGCCGGACAAGAACTGCACGTGGACCATCCTTGCGCTGTCGATGCGCACTTCCGAGTACATCGCCCAGCAGCGGAATGCCGGGACGGTCTGAGAGCCGCACAGACCGGATTCTCCAGCGAGACATCACATGAACGACATCAATCGCCGCACGTTGCTCAAGCTGATCTCGGCGGCACCGGTTGCCGCGGGATTCGCCTGGACGGACGCGGAAGCTCAGACCGCGCATCAGCACGCCCAGGCCGCGCGCGCGACGGCGCAGAGCACGCGCGTACCGTTCAAGCCGAAGTTCTTCACCGCGCACGAGTATGCGACCGTGCGGCTGCTCGTCGATCTCATCATCCCGAAGGATGAGCGGTCCGGCAGCGCGACCGATGTCGGCGTGCCGGAGTTCATGGACTTCATGATGGTCGATCAGCCGACCCGGCAGGTCGCCATGCGCGGCGGGCTTGCCTGGATCGACCGCGAGTGCCTGAACCGCTACGACCAGCCGTTCATCACCAGCACCGCCGCCCAGCAGACGGCGCTGCTCGACGCGATCGCGTGGCCGAAGAAGGGTGCGCGCGAGCTGTCGCACGGCATCAACTTCTTCACGAGCTTCCGTGACCTCACGGCAAGCGGATTCTGGACGACCAAGATCGGGATGGCAGACTTGCAGTACCTGGGGAACACCGGCGTCGCCGAGTGGAAGGGGTGCCCGGAGGAGGTCCTGAAGAAGCTCGGCCTGACACCGCCGGCATGACGAACGACGGCATGCGCGCGACGCGCACCTTTCTCGCATCGTTCCTGGTCCTGTTTCTCGAGATTGCCCTGATTCGCTGGATGCCGGCGTACATCCGGCTGCTCTCCTATTTCTCGAATTTCATCCTGCTCGCGAGCTTCCTCGGGATCGGGATCGGCTGCCTGCTCGCGCCCGCGCGCGCGCGCCTGTTCAACTGGTTTCCGGCGGTGCAGGCGGCGGTGATCGCCGCGGTCTATTTCTTCCGGCTCGAAGTCTCGGTCCCGACCGCGGGCAGCATCTACTTTTCGAGCGGGACGACGCGCTAAGGTCGTCCTGGTCGAGAGCACGATGCTCCTGCCGGTGCTGTTCGTGATCGTCGCGGCGCTCTTCGCGACCCTGGCGCAGCGGATGGGCCGCGAGATGGCGCAACTGCCGCCGCTCCGGGCTTACACGATCAACCTGGCCGGCAGCCTCGCCGGCGTCGTGACGCTTGGCGTGATTTCGTGGCTCGAGTTGCCCCCGCCGGTCTGGTTCGGCACTCGCGTTTGCGGCGGCCGTGCCGCTCCTCTTCACCTCCGACGCCATTCCCGGCGACTTGACGCCGGCGGCACCCACGGTGACGCCCGCGATGACGGGCCCTGGCCGTCCTTCGATGCTCGTCGTCGGTGTCAACCTGGCGTTGCTGGCAGCGTCGCTGGTCCTGATCTTCGTGATGGCACGAGGCGCGATCTGGTCGCCGTACTACAAGATCACCGTCAGCCAGTCGGGCCCCGACACGGTCGTCGAGGTGAACAACATCTTTCACCAGTCGATGGCCCCGGTCGAACAGAAGGAATACTTCTACCAGTGGCCGTACAGCGTCTTCGGCGACACGTTCGAGGACGTGCTGATTCTCGGCGCCGGATCGGGCACCGACGTCGCCGCCGCGCTCCGCCACGGCGTCAAGCACGTGGATGCGGTCGAAATCGACCCGGCGATCATCCGCCTCGGCCGCGCCCACCATCCGGATCACCCGTACTCGGATCCGCGGGTCACCGTCATCAACGACGATGCGCGCCATTACCTGCAGGACGACAGAGAAGAAGTACGACCTGGTGGTGTTCGCGCTGATCGATTCGCTGACGATGCAGTCGAGCTTCTCGGGCGTGCGGCTCGAGAGCTACATGTTCACCGTCGAATCGTTCCGCGACGTCCGCAGCCGGCTCAAACCTGACGGCGTCCTCATCGTCTACAACTACTTCCGCGAGCGCTGGCTGGTCGACCGCCTGGCAAACACCGCCGCGGAGGCGTTCGGGCACGAACCCCGCGTCCACGTCCACGAGGCACGCGCGTTTCTCGGTGTGCTGATGGCGGGCCCGCGGCTCGAGCAGTTGACGGCGCCGCCGCACATTCCCGACCAGGTGACCGCGTTCAACCAGTCGCACGCGCCAAGTCCGGCGCGGATCCACCAGCGCGATCCCGCGATTGAGCCGGCGTCGGACGACTGGCCGTTCCTCTACATGCGCGACCGCCACATTCCCGCAGCACTACGTGATCGCGCTGGCGATCGTGCTGGTCGTGTCGACGGTCTCGGTGCTCGCCGCGCTCCGCTTTCTCGGTTCGAGCGCCGGCGGACGCACCGGCGGCTGGTCGTGGCAGTTCTTCCTGCTCGGCGCCGGCTTCATGCTGCTCGAGACCAAGTCGATCATCCAGTTTGCGCTGTTATGGGGATCGACGTGGGTGGTCGCGTCCGTGGCGATCGCCTCCGTGCTCTCGATGGCGCTGATTGCCAACGCGGTCGTCGCACGAAAGACGATCACGCGCCCGTGGGTGGTCGGCGGCGTGCTCGTCGCACTGCTGGCGCTCAACTTCTTCGTCCCGATTGGCCGCGTCTCGTTCGACAGCCGCGCCGCGGAATCCGTGTTTTACGCCGTCCTCGTCTTCAGCCCGATCCTCTGCGCCGGACTCTTGTTCGGATCCGCGATCGCGCGGTCGACCGACCTGACGCGTGACTACGGCATCAACCTGCTCGGAGCGATGGTCGGCGGCGTCGGCGAGTATCTCTCGCTCGTGACCGGCTTCCGCGCCCTGCTCATCGTGATCGCGATTTGTTATCTGGGAGCGGTCGCTTCACGGGGACGGGAGCAGCGACTCGCGAGCTAGTTGTCAGCAGTCAGCTGTCAGCAATCAGCTATCAGCAATCAGTTCTCAGTTCTCGGTTCCGAGCGGTTCAGCTATTAGCTCCTGCTCCTGGCAGCACTGACGGGTCGTACACCCCCACAGCGCACCCCCCCGATAAAAAAGGTCGGCCCTTAGGCCGACCTTTTCTCACTCCGAATCTTCGAACTAACTGCTGACTGCTGACTGCTAGCTGACTGCTGATAGCTGTCAGCGTCAGCTGTGTCTATACATGCGCCCTCGACGGCGCCGCGGCGGTCGTGTGCGTCGGCGGACGGAAGAACAACGCCAGCGCGGCAACGCCCGTGAGCGACAGGGCGCAGCCGACGAGGAACATGGACCTGTAGTCGACGATGCCGCCGTGGTTGAAGGTCTGTTCGATCAGCACCGGGCCGACCGAGTTGGCGACGAGCGGGCCGAAGCCGAGGATCATCAGGTTGAAGAGCCCCTGCGCGCTGGCGCGTGCGTCCTTCGGGAAGAACTCGTCGACGAAGATGTAGACCGTCGCGAAGAAGAACGCGTAGCAGATGCCGTGGAGCACGTTGACGAGGATGATGAGTCCCATGTGCTCGGGCAGGAACGCATAGACGGCGAACCGGACGGTGTAGCCGAGGATGCCGATGATCATCGTCGTCCGCCAGCCGAGGCTCTTCAGCGTCACGCCGAGCACCGCCATGGTCAGGATCTCGGCGACCTGGCCGATGCTCATGACCGGCATGATCCAGTTGCCGGCAATGCCGACACCGCCGACGGCGCGCTCGGCGCCGAAGAAGCGCGCCGGCCCAGTTGAAGAACAGGTTGTGCACGGTGGCGTCGATCAGGGTGACGATCCAGAGCACGAGGATGAACGGGCCGCGACAGAAGCTTCATCGCTTCGAGCCAGGCGAACTTCGGTGCGCCGGCTTCGGCCGGCCGCGGCGGCGTGTGGGGCAGCGTCAGGCTGAACGCGGCGAGCAGGAGCGATGCCGCGCCCGCGACGATGAACGTCCACGTCGTGCCGGCCTGGAGCGCCGGGCCCGGTCAGCCCGGAGGCGAGCACAGTGCCGACCCAGTCGACGATGCCCTGGGGATTAGCCGCGTGGACCTTGTCCCAGTCGACGAGGATGAAGGTGAACGGCCAGGCCGCGAGGATCCATCCGATCGTGCCGCCCATGCGCACGATGCCGAACTCCTTCTGCGCGTCCTTCATTTGCGCGAACGCGATCGAGTTGGTGATCGAGATCGTCGGCACGTAGAGCAGGCAGTGGACCATCATCGCGCCGAAGAACGGCCAGAACGATCGCGTGAAGGCGAGCGACAGCATCGCCAGGCCGCCGACGAGATGGCTGACGGCGAGGAAACGCTCGGCGGCGAAATTTCGATCGGCGAACTGGTTGCTGAAGAACATGCCGACGATCGCGGCAATCGGGAAAGGCGTTCAGCACCCAGCTCTGTTGCGCCGGTGTGAAGCCGAGGCTCGGCAGGTAGGCGAAGATCAGCGGAAACCACGCTCCCCAGATGAAGAATTCGAGCACCATCATCAGGAAGAGCTTCAGTCGAATGGCTTTGTTCATAAGGGATTAAGCTGACAGGACCTCTGATAACGTGCGACGTCCACGTCGAACGTGCGACGTGCTACGTGCAACACTGACGTACCACGTGCGACGTGCGACGTGGCTTCATGTGAGCTTCCAGCCGGATCGATAGTCACGGGTCAGGAATTCGTTGGGGTCAACGCTCCGGTTGCCATTCCTGACGGTGTTGGTGACGCGCCCCTTCTCGCCATCGTAGTAGATCTTCCCGCCGGCGCGCAGCGATACCACGCCAAGGAGCATCACTTCGGTCAGACGCGCGGCATATTCGAAAGGACTGGAAATCGTCGCCTTGCCCTTGATCGCCTCGACCCAGTTCATCTCGTGCTCTTCGTGCGCGACGCGGGTCAGCTTCGGCTTCGGGGCGCCGTAGGAGTCGTGCAGCGACTGCGGAAGCAGGCGCGGATTGAGGCCGTAGGTCTCCTGCAGCATCTTGCCCTTGCTGCCAATGTAGAGGATGCCGCCTTCGCCGTTGAGCGTCTCGTCGCCGATTTCCTCCGGCTTTGGCGGGTTGAAGCCGCCGTCGTACCAGGTCAGCCGGACCGGCGGCATGCTGCCGCGGGCGGCGAAATCGTAATAGGTCTTCGTCGCTTCGGGGTAGCAGACGCCGTTGAACGGGGTCGACAGCGTCTCGATCGCCGTCGGCATACCGAGATTCAGTGACCAGAACGGATGATCGATGAGGTGCGCGCCCATGTCGCCGAGCGCTCCCTGCCCCCAGTCGACCCATCCGCGCCAGCTGCCCGGGTGATAGATCGGGTGATATTCAACCGGTGGTGCCACGCCGAGGAAGAGGTCCCAGGCCATGCCATCAGGCACCGGGTAGTTGCCGGCGAGCGCCGCGGCAAACCGTGTTTCCACGCCTTGTCCGTTCCAGGGCAGCGGCCGCTGGCGTTCTGTGGCGGGAGGGGCGCGGGTCGCGGGACCCCCTGGGGCCAGTATCCAAGGGGACGGTTGGTCCAGACGTGCACCTCGCGGATGTCACCGATCGCGCCACCGGTGATGTATTCGTACCCGAGCCGCGCGCCGTCGGTCGAGTGGCCCTGGTTGCCCATCTGGGTCACGACCCCGGTCGCCTTCGCCTTCTGCGCCAGGTGGCGCGCTTCCTGCACCGACCAGCACAACGGCTTCTGCACGTAGACGTGTTTGCCGGCGTCCATTGCGGCCGATCCAATCGTCGCGTGCATGTGATCCGGGGTGGCGACGACGACCGCGTCGATGTCTTTCTGCTTCTCCAGCATCACCCGGTAGTCCATGTAGCGCTGGACCCTGGGGAGCTGCACGTCGAGGAAACGCGTGAGGTTGTCGAGCGTGTTCTGGGCCGGCCGCCGCGCGTTGGCCTCGAGCTGGGCCTTGGTTCGTTCCCGCTCTGGCGCGGGTGGCGATGTCGCCGCCTGCATCCGCGCCTGATCCCGTCTTGTAGGCGGCGAAGCGCGCCTCGACCAGGCCGGGATCGACGTCGCAGATGGCGACGATGTTCTGGCTCATGAGGCTGCGGGTGTTCGACCCGCCCATGCCGCCGATGCCGACGGTCGCGATGTTCACGGTGTCGCTCGGCGCCTGGAAGCCACGCCCGAGCACGTGGCGCGGCACGATCGTCACCCCCGCGCCTGCAATGGCGGCTGACCGCACGAATGTTCTCCGCGAGACCCCGTCGTCCGTCTTCTTCGTCTCGTCGTCTTCGCGCATCACCGGTTCCTTCGAAGTCGCCAGTATCCAGTAACCAGTATCCAGTCAGCGCGTGACTGGTTACTGGTTAACTGGCTACTGGAAACTGGTTACTGGCAACTATCGATTAAGTCAGCTTCCAGCCCGAGCGGTAGTCGCGGGCGAGGAACTGATTGGGATCGACGGTGTTGTTGCCGTTCTTGACCGAGTTGGTCACGCGTCCGGCCGCCCCGTCGTAGACAATCTTGCCGCCGGCGCGCAGGGAGACGACGCCGAGCAGCATGACTTCGACCAGGCGAGCGGCGTAGTCGAACGGGCTCGAGATTTCCGCCTTGCCCTTGATCGCTTCGACCCAGTTGACCTCGTGCTCTTCGTGGGTGACGCGCGCGAGCTTCTGTTTCGGCGTGCCGTAGGACTCGTTCAGCGACGCTGGCAGCAGCCGCGGGTTGAGCCCGTAGGTGTCCTGCAGCATCTTGCCCTTGCTGCCGATGTAGAGGATTCCGCCTTCGCCGTTGAGCCTCTCGTCGCCGATTTCCTCCGGCTTGGGTGGATTGAACCCGCCGTCGTACCACGTCATCTTCACGGCCGGCATGCTGCCGCGCTCGGCGAACTGGTAGTAGGTCGTCGTCGCGCTCGGGTAGCAGACGCTGTTGAACGGCGTCGAGATCGTCTCAATCTGCGTCGGCATGCCGAGGTTGAGGCCCCAGAACGGGTGATCGATGAGATGCGCGCCCATGTCGCCGAGTGCGCCCTGGCCCCAGTCGACCCATCCGCGCCAGTTGAACGGGTGATAGATCGGGTGATATTCCACTTCTGGCGCAACCCCGAGGAAGAGATCCCACGAGAGCCCGTCCGGAACTGGATAGTTGCCGGCGAGGGCGGCCGCAAGGCGTGCTTCGACGCCCTGGCCGTTCCAGCGCAGCGGACGCTGCGGATTCTCCGGCGGCAGCGGTGCGGGGCGCGGAACTCCCTGGGGCCAGTAGCCGAGCGGACGGTTGGTCCAGACGTGAATCTCGCGAATGTCGCCGATGGCGCCGGCCGCGAGATACTCCTGCCCGGTTCGTGCCCCGTCGGTCGAATGTCCCTGGTTGCCCATCTGCGTCACGACTTTCGTCGTCTTTGCCTTCTGCGCGAGATGGCGTGCTTCCTGGACGGACCAGCAGAGCGGTTTCTGGACGTAGACATGCTTGCCCAGATCCATCGCCGCCGATGCGATGGGCGCGTGCATGTGGTCGGGCGTCGCGACGACGACGCCGTCGATGTCCTTCTGCTTGTCGAGCATCTCGCGGTAGTCCTTGTACCGCTTCAGCTTCGGCATCTGCTGATCGACGAACTTCCGCGTGTTCTCGGACACGTTGGTCGCGGGCCGACGCGCGTTTGCCTCGAGCTGGGCCTGGGAGGGATTGGCGCGGCGCTGCTGCCCCGATCCACCGGTGCCGGGCGCGCCTGCTGCAGCCTTGGCGCGGGCGAGCGCGCTGTCGAGCAGCGTGTAATCCACGTCGCAGATGGCGACGATGTTCTCGCCCATCAGGTTGCGCGTGTTGGTGAAGCCCTGGCCGTTGATGCCGACCGTGGCGATGTTCAGCGTATCGCTTGGGGCCTGGAAGCCGCGGCCGAGAACGTGTCGCGGCACGATCGTGAGCGCAGCGCCCGTCGCCGCGACCGTCGTCACAAACTTCCTCCGGCTGATACCGGGCGTGTCTTTTTCTTGCTCTTCGCTCATGATCTCCCCCTTGGAGCGTTATTAACACACGGACATTCGCACGTCCGGGCTGCGCTGGTCAAGCGTGGCTCGTGCCTTGCTCGCGGTCAAGTTGGTCCATGGCGGTTCATCAATCCATGCGTGTCTCACAAGGTCTGGGGCACACTCGCATCGTGCGTAGCAGGGGCCTTTCGCGGTGCCTCAGCCTGAGTCTCGTCGCCACGGTTGTCGCCGGCGTCCTGTTCCCATCTCCCTCACCCGCGGGGCAGAAAGAGACGGATCTCGACACCGTGCTGCGCCGGGCGGCTGATTACGTTGCCGAGTATCACGAGAAGCTGAGCTCGATCATTGCGGAGGAGCGCTACGTCCAGCGGTCGGGGAGTGCGCTCGGACCGAGCCTGCCCGGCGCCCAGACCGCTGAGCCGGGCACCAGTGAACGACGCCTGCTCTCGGATTTCGTCATCGTTCGCGGGCTCGGCGCTGGCAGTCCATGGATCGGCGTTCGCGAAGTGCTGGAGGTGGACGGCCGGCCGGTCGAGGGGGAACACGGACGGCTCGAAGCGCTGCTGAGCGATGCCCGCGGCAACCAGGCAGGCCGGCTGCGCGCGCTCGCCGATGCCCAGGCCAGGTACAACCTCGGCGACCTCTATCGCACGATCAACGTGCCGACGATGCCGCTCGAGTTTCTGCTGCGCGATCGGCAGGATCGTTTCCGCTTCAAGCGATCGGGCAGCGCCGAGCTCCACGGCGTGCGGCTATGGACCGTGACCTACCAGGAGCGCGTGCGCCCGACGTTGATCCGCACACCGGAAGGAAGTGACGTCGTGTCGAACGGCGTCTTCTGGATCGATCCGAACACCGGCGCCGTGCACCGCTCGGAGCTCCGTGCCGGCGAGAATCTCGGACGCCGGCTCCGCTCGATCATCCTGGTCAGCTATGCGCGCAACGATCGCTTCGAGATGCTCCTGCCGGACGACATGAACGAGCTGTACATCACGCCGCACACTCAGATCGAGGGCCACGCGACCTACAGCAGGTTCAGGCGGTTCGAGACGGAGGTCAGGATCAAGTAGGCATCAGCTGACAGCTGACAGCTATCAGCCATCAGCTTCCGGCTTCCGGCTTCAGGGCCGGACATTCACGGTCAGTCACCAGTCACCAGTTGCCAGTTCACGAGACCCAAACCCCGAACCCAAATCCGTCGTCCAATTGCCAGTTCCTCGTCGTGCTCTTCCGCCTGAAGGCGGAAGCTACATCAGGCGCGAAAGCGCCGAATCCCGAATCCCGAATCCCGAATCCCGAATCCCGAATCCCGCGAATCCCCGAATCCCGGGCGAAGCCCCCGAATCCCGGGCGAAGCCCCCCGAATCCGCGAGTCCCACCACATGCACGGCCTCTTGTCGGTCCGGAAGAACAGCGAGTTGAAGTGTAAGGCTACCTGACCGCAAATATCATGCGCGGGAAGTCGAACTTCCCGGCGACCGCGTCGACAATGTTGATCTGGCAGGTGTAGAGGCCGGGCGTAAACGAGTCGGCGGGAACTTCGAACTGGAAGAGCGCCGCGTGCCGGTCTGGCACGTCGATCGATGTCCGCTCGACGACGGGCGTTTCGAACACCTTGATCTTGCCGCGGTAGAACGCGAGGCTCGTCCGGAGCTGGGGCGGTGCGCCGTTCGCCTGGCCCGGATCGTAGACCTCGTAATAGAAGAACAGCTTCTGATCCCGGCCGACGACGTGGGTGAGGTTGGGGAGGAGCTGGACACCGTCGCGCACCAGCGGGTTGTCGGTCTTGCCCCTGGCTGCCGGCTGCAGCTGCGTGCTGAGTACGACCGAGCTGACCTTCATCGGCGCCGACTTCAGTTCAGGAACGATCACCGGCGCCTCGAACGACCCCATCTGTCCCTGCGTGTTCTCGCGCACGACCACCTTCACCGAGAAGCGGCCCGGCGGCAGCGTCACTCCCGACTGATAGAGAATCTGTTTGCCGGCGAGTGTTTTGCCGGTCCCCGGCGGCAGCTTCAGCGTCTCGCGAAAGCGGCCGACCGGGAAGTTGCGCTCGTCCTTCACCAGTCCGAGGACGTCGAGTGATACCGGGTCGGTTTCGTTGGCGACCGGCACGGCGGAACCCGGCACGGTCAGGGCGATCGGAACGTAATACCGGTCCGAGGCGAGCCGGAACCATCCGCCGGAGACCATCACGGGCAGATCGGTTGCGGAGACGGCCGCAAACATCTGATCGGTGAGCTGAGTCTCGCGATCCGTCTTTGACGTGTGGGTGAAGTCGCGATCTGCATAGTAGCCGGCCCGGGCTTCGACCTTGTAATTGCCGTTCTTGACCCGGACCTGGATTCGGCGGAAGCGCCCGTCCTTCACCGTGTTGGTCGCGCTGTACCCGAGCAGGTAGTAGGCGGACATGTCGCGTTCCACGCGCGCGAACGCCTCGCCGAAATCGTTCGAGTCGGTGAAGCTGCGGCCACCGGTCTCGGCGGAGAGCGACGTCAGCGTGTCCTGCGACGAGGCGAGCTGATCGAACTGCTGCTGCACGCCCCGGCCGGAGAAGAGCGCGGAGCCGCGGCCACTCGCCTGCCGCGCGTCGCCGCCCGGCACCACGGCCTGGAGCCCGCGGGTATCGACCGCGTAGATGGCCACGTTCGAGCGGACGGCGGCGTTGATCGCCGAGCGCAGCTCGACCTGGTTGTCCTGGCCGCTCCGCTGCATACCGGCGCTGAAGTAGAGGATCGCCTTCTTCTGCTCGATTGGCGACATCGCCTCCGCCAGCGTCTTCAAGGCACGGAGCCGGACGTCGTTGTTGAACATGTCGAGCTCGGCGGCGTCGCTGCTCGTGTCCTCGTCGGCTGCCGCGGCGTCGTCGGTCGCAACCGTGCTGGCGCTGGCGGTCTCGGTTGCGGTCCCGTCGGTGTAGGCGAGCTTTCCGAGCGCCTGGGAAACTGCCGCCCGGTCGCCGGTGAAGTCGGTCAGCACCGAGAGGGTCGAACCGATCGTGGCCACGGCGACAAGGTCGGCGGTGCTCATCTGCTCATCGACGTACTTCCTGGCGGAATCGACCGCGCGCTGAACATCCTCCGGCTGCATCGAGCTGACGTCGAAGAGCAGCGTGATCAGGCGATGTCCGGCGAGCATGTCGGACGTCATCGGCACGGGCGGCGCCGGGGTGTTCGTCGTGGCCGGGCGCGCCGTGTCGCCAGCCATCTTCGCTTCCACTCCTTCGAGGAGTCCCGCGGAAGCCACCGCATTGAGTGGCTTCGCCGTGATTTCCTCGAAGCTGAAGCTCACGACCTCCTGCACCCGGCCATCCTCGCGGACCTCGAAGTCCGACGCTGTCAACCCGCGCACCACCGCGCCCGACTTGTCGCGCACCACCACGTCCACCGAAATGACATCACGCCCGGATCGAAATACCGGCCGCTGCTGCGCCGACGTCGCAGGCTGTCGCGCGGCCACGACAGTCGCGACGACGAGGACGACGGCGGCGAGGCGTGAACGGGACATGGACAAAGTGTTTCTCGGAACTCGTTACTGGCTACTGGCGACTGGCGACTGGCGACTGGCGACTGGACTGGCGACTGGAAACTGGTTACCAACAACGTCAGTCAGCTGAAGTGTGAGAGCTTCTTTAAAACCTGAACCTCAAATTCACCTGCATCGAACGCATCCCGCGCACCGACAGCACCTGGCCGAAGGTTCGCGAGTTCACGATCGTGTCGACGGTGCCGTAGTTGACCGTGTTGAGGAGGTTCGTGGCATTGAGCTGTACGGTCAGGACCCGCGTGGCGTGCATGCGGAGATCGCGCGAGAACTGCGCGTTCAGCAGGCTGCTTCCCGGGCCGATGATCATGTTTCGTGCGGCGGTGCCGAAGGTGCCGGCCGGCGGAACCGAGAATGCCGTGGTGTTGAAGAACCGGTTGATCGTCGGGTTCGCCAGCTCCACCTGCGCGCCATCGTAGTTGGCGCGAAGCGTGCCGTTCGTGCCGCGTGCGACATCGGTCACGGCCGCGGCCACCCTGGGCGTGAGCGGCGTCCCCGAGAGCAGCGCATAGTTCGTGGTGAAGCGCCAGTCGCCGAAGAGCGACTGCAGCAGGCCTGGTTGCGCGAACCACCGACGGTTGGCGCCGAACGGCAGCTCCACATTCAGGTTGGCGGAGAGCTGATGGCGCCGGTCGAAACTCGATAGCCCCCACTCGGCGTCAAGGTTCTGGTCGTCCTGGGCGACAGTGCTCCCGCCGCCGCCGATCGAAGAGGCGTTGTCGCGCGACTTCGCGAGGGTGTAGGTGACACCGCCGCCAAGACCTTTCACGGGCCGGCGGGAGGCGCGGAACGTGGCCGCATGCAGCACCGACGAGCCCTCGGACGTCTGCCACAGGAATGGCTGGACGCCCGGAATCCGCAAGCCGGATGGACCGCGGTTCGGCGCGCGGATGATGTCGAGACTGGCGCCGCGCGTTTCCGTGTACCCGGCGCCGACGTTCCACACCTGGCGGATGTCGCGCGACAGGTCCGCGTTCCAGGTCTGCACCAGTCCCAGGGCATACGTCGGATCGACAGCGTAGGTGTTGGTGATGTCTCCCGGCGAGGCGGTCGCAAACGGATTCGACAGGGTCAACGGGTCGAGCACGGTGCCAATGGCGTTGTCCGAGGTGGCGAACGGCGGCTGCGCCGCGAGCTGTCGCGCGATCGACGAGTACGAGCCCGGCGTTGTAGCTGATGCCGTAGCCGCCGCGGATGATTGTCCCCGGGCGCACCCGCCATGCGAAGCCGACACGCGGCGCCACGTTGTTCGTGTCGGTGTCGACCAGGGCCTTGGGAAACACGCCGGTGTACGGCCCCGTTTCGCCCGACGCGACCGGCACGGCAGCGGTGAAGTCGGGGGCGACGTCAAGCGTGACCATCCGTCCGGACCGCTCGTAGTACGGTGCAATCAGCTCGTATCGCACGCCGAGGTTGAACGTCAGTGTGTTGCTGCGCCGCCAGTCGTCCTGCGCATACGCGCTGAAGGAATGTCCGGACATCCGCACGTTGCCAGGACCGTACTGGACCGTCGCCTGCTGCGGCAGACCGAGCAGAAAGTCGGCGAAGTCGAATCCGCCGGCGCGCACGTCATCCGAGCCGCCCGACGAGTACAGGCCGGTGAAGACGAACGCACCCCGCGCATTCGGATCGGTCCGGTTGTCGGAGCGATCGAGTCGCACATCGCCGCCGAGCCGCAGCGTGTGGCGGGTCGTGACTGGTCTCGTCCAGCTATAACCGAGGCTGAACCGCTCGTCGGTCCGGCGGGACGGCGTCACATCGCGCGCACCTGTCAGGCCGGTGAACGAGAGCTGTGGCACACCCCAGTCGAACGGATCGGTAGACACGCCGCCGATGCCAGCCGCGCCGGCGACGTCCTGGACGAACGCATACTGGTTCAGCCCGTCGGATGTCGTGCGCGAGTAATTCGCCGTCACATTGTTCGTCGTCCGCTTGTGCTGAATGTTGAGCGAGACCGGGACCGCGAGACTCGATCCGGTTGCGGTGCCGGCGAGCGTCGGAAAGATGTTGTTTTGATCGGTCGCCGTTCGGCGGTACTGCAGCTGCGCCGTCATATTGACGCTCGTCCCCTGCTGTTCACCGCGGCCGAACCGGCCGCCGCCGCCGAACCTGCCGCCGGGTGCCCCGCCGCCCCGACCTCCAGCGCCGCGGCCGCCCGCATTGGGCGTGAAGTTGTGCGTCACCCGCACGTTGATGCCGTCCGATGTCGAAGCATTCGTCGCGACGTAGTGGAAATTCCGCGTCTCGCCGTCCAGGTTTGGAAGCGGGATGAAGCCGAGGAGGGACTGCGACGCGGCACTCAGACGATTGGTCGGGATGACGTTGCCGGGGAAGGGCAGGCCCGTACTCGGATCGATCAACGGCACGGGACTCACGGCAAAGTTCCCGGCGCGCACGTTCGCGTTGGGGACGGTGGCGTACTGGTCGAACAAGTCGCCGCCGCGAGTGCCGGAATAGGTTGCGGTGAAGTTCGTCCGCCGATCGCCCTTGTAAACGCCCTTGATCCGCACCGGGCCGCCGACTGTCACGCCGAATGTCTGCCGTGAGTACGGACGCTGCTGCGCCGACGAGCCAGGCTGCAGCTGGTAGGGCGCACTGTCGAGCGCCGATCCACCGAACGAGTAATTGGACTGGAGGTTGTAGGCGTTCTGCGATCGACCGCGGCCACCGATGAAGAAGCCGCCCGGTCCGCCGTCGCGTCCACCGGGTCCGCCGCGCCCACTTCCCTGGCCTCCGGGGCCGCCGAAGCCGCCGCGGCCGCCAGGCCCGCCAGGCCCGAACCCCTGGCTGAATTCTCCGGTTGCGGGATCGAACTCTCCACGGCCGATCGCATCGAGGCGGTCGTTCAGCATCCCGCGGTCCAGGCTTGCCATGTTCCCGTTGACGGCCAGCGCCTGGGTGGGCCCTTCGGTGGAAAAACCGGGCGGAAGCAGCAGGCGCGCCGCGCTGTCGGGGGCCTCTTCGATCCCCGCGGCGGCCGCGGCCTGCGTCTGCACGTTGAGCGTGGCGAAGCGCTGTGCCGCCGGAGCCCCCGGTACTGCGCCACGTCCCTGCTGCGGTGCCGCACCCGGACCGGGCACGGGTGCCGCCGGTGCGGACGCAGCGCGCGGCGCACGCGGTGCGAGCGCCATCGGAAAATCGATCGTCTGGACGCAAGACTGGGCGACGGCTTCCTGTGGCACGTTGAGGGAGCGTGCGGTCGTGTCGAAGCCCATCAACTCGGCAGTGACGTCGTAAGCGCCGGGTGGCACATTCACCCGGTAGGTGCCGTCAGTGTCGGTGGACGTCGCCGCCTTCACCGCGTCGCCAGCCGCGGACCACAATCGCCACACCGGGCAGGGGAACCGTCGCCGCCATTGCCCGTCCGCTGATGCGGCACGATCCTGCCGGCACGCTCTGCTCGATCCGACCGTAGACCGTCGGCGATGTCGCAACCGCCGCGGCAGCACCGGCGAGCAGAACGATCGCCAGTCGCGTGCACGGATAGCGATTGCCGACGGCGCCCCTGCCATATCGGGACAACGCGGCGCGGGATGCCTTCGTGCGCATGCAGTGGTGACTACGCGTGTTCGTTCGGATCCGTTTAACCCGCAAGCGGGTGCCTCAGTACTGTCACACGTAGGGCCGCGACGGCCCACATCGGGATTCGGGATTCGGGATTCGGGACTCGGGAGCTGACAGCCGAGAGTTATCAGCGATCAGCCGTCAGCTGCGCGACAGTTCCCAGTTCCCAGTCACCCAGGTCGATAATCCCCGAGCGGTGACCTCGAACCCGCAACCCGGAACCCGAACCCCGAACCCGCCCCCCGCCTCCGCCGCGAAGCGGCTACGGCGTGGCCTCGCGGTAGCTCGCGCAGGCCGTCGGCGAGCGAAGGCGGGCGAGTCCCGAATCCCGAATCCCGAGTCCCGAATCCCGTGTTTTCACACTCTTGTCATGATCCTGCCGCCTCCGAGTCATCCGATGTCCGTCTGATAGAGACAGCTGGTTCGGATCTCGCGGAGGATCTCGATGGCGCACGGGACAGGAAAGCGGGTGTTGCAGGCGTGGCTGGCGTTTCCGCTTGCGGGCCTGGTCGGATTCGGCGGAAGCGTCCTGGTTCGAACGTTTCTGGCCGGCGCACCAGCAAATCCGTCGCCGTCCAATGTCTCTCGTCCCGCGCGCGAGGGCCGTTCCGATCGGCACCTGCCCGCGCCCCGCGAACCAGCTGCAGGTCGAACCGCGACGCCTGGTATTCGCGTCCCTGTGGCGTAGTGGCAGCGCGGCGGTTCAGGCTGCGGATGACGGCACTACCAGCTCGAACATTGCGCCTCCTTCGGCGGCGTTCGACGCGGTGACAGTCCCGCCGTGGCGTTCGACGATGGCACGGACGATGGAGAGACCGAGGCCACTTCCCGACGGCACAGTCGTGCCCGACCGCGCCGCATCCACCTTGTAGAACCGATCGAACACTCGCCCGAGGTGTTCCGGCGGGATACCTGCTCCCGTATCCCGCACCACGATCCTCACGACATCGTCGACATGCGCCGCTTCGAGCACCACGCGGCCGCCGGGGGGCGTATGTCGGATGGCGTTACTGGCGAGATTCTGCAGCGCCTGTTCGAGTCGCGCCGCATCCCCGCGGATCTCCGGCGTCCCTGGCGCGATCTGCTGTTCGAGGACGACGCCTCGATCGCGCATCACCGGGAGGTGCCGATCCGACACACGCTTGAACAGATCGGTCACCGAAACCGGCTCGACACGGAGGGTATCGCCACCGCCTTCGAGCCGCGCCAGGTCGAGAAGGTCGCCGATAATCGCTTCCAGCTTGTGCGTCTCCTCTTCGACGATGCCGAGGTAGCGACGTCGCGTCTCGGGGTCGAGCGGCACGTCGGGCATGCCGAGAGTTTCGACATACCCGCGGATGGCGGAGAGCGGCGTCATCAGCTCATGCGAAACATCGGCCAGCAGCTGACGACGAGCACGATCGGATTCGGTCAGTGCGGCGGCGCGGCTGTCCAGATCGGCGGCCATGCGGTTGAACGTGCGAGCGAGCGAGCTCACTTCGTCTCCGCCAGCTTCCGTCGCGCGAACGTCGGTGCGCCCTTCGCCGAGCGCACGTGCGGCCTGCTCGAGGGTACGCAGCCGATTGTGGGCCGGCCGGAAGATCAGCAGCGCCGTCACCGTCGCACCGACCGCCAGGATTCCGAGCGCAAACCAGGTGAGCGTTGGGCCGAGTTCCTTGAGCGCAACCGAAACCGGCGGCGGTGTTGCCGGCACGGCGACGAGTCCTGTCTGCACGCCGCCAACGACGATCGCCTCGAACTCGAGCGGGATCCGCGGCCCGCCGCGCCGGCCAAACCCTTCGCGCGGCATGCCGCCGCTCCGCATGCGCGCCTCGAGGACGCGCGCGAGTTCGGGCGGCAGCGCGTTCGGCCGGTTCGATCCGCCACGTCCGTCGCGCAAGACCACGAGAAAAGGCTGGTAGATGTGAGAGAAGCGGGTCCTGACGAACTGGTCGATGTCGAGGTCCGGACGGCGTGCGAGTTCGGTCGACACTTCCGCCGCGACCAGGGCCGCGAGCTGTGTCGGCGTCCGGGCTGACGAGCCGACGAATCGATCGGTCAGCCACAGGAACAGGACTCCCTGCGCGAGCAGCAGGATCGCAAGCAGGGCGATGAAGCCGAAGGCTATGCGCCAGTAGAGGCTGCGGTACCAGACTGGGTCCGACATCAGGACACGTCGGCGAACTTATAACCGGTGCCCCAGACCGTGAGCACGAACAGCGGTTCGGCCGGATCGTCTTCGATCTTTCGCCGGACTCGCTTCACCAGCGTGTCGACGCTCCGCTCGGTGATGTGAGTGTCGTCGCCCCAGACCTTCTGCATCAGCGCTTCCCGGCTGAAGACGATGCCCTTGTTGCTCGCGAGCAGGTAGAGCAGGTCGAACTCGTGTGCGGTGAGCTCGATCTCGCGGTCGTTGATGCGGGCATGGCGTCGCGCCGGATCGACGATGAGCGGTCCGGCGTGCGCAGCCGCCCGACCTCCCGCCGCACTCGACGGGCGCCGCCGCAGGAGGGCGCGGACGCGGGCGACGAACTCGCGGATGCCGAAGGGCTTGGTCAGGTAATCGTCGGCGCCGCTTTCGAGGCCGAGCACCTTGTCCGCTTCTTCACGCCGCGCGGTCAGCATCAGAATCGGGACGTCGCCATTCATCGACTCGCGTCGGACCGCACGGCATACCGTCACGCCGTCGAGCTCGGGCAGCATGACGTCGAGGATCAGCAGATCGAAAGGGTCGGCTTTCGCGAGGCGGAGCCCTTCGGCCCCGGTGCCGGCGGCCATCGCCGTCAGTCCTTCGAGCTGCAGATGCAGCACCACCAGGTCGCGCAGATGCACGTCGTCTTCGACAACGAGCACGCGTCCGCCGCCTGGTGTGCCGGGCGTCGAGTCGTGAGGCGGCTGCATGCGATCAGTCTAGCGCCGCGAAGAGCTCCCCGGAGGCTGCCACGATTTTTTCATGCGCCGCAGCCGGATCGGACCTGTCTCTCTCCACTTCGTCCTGGTCTGGTGAGCGTCCTCTCCGGTGTCCCCCACGTCAGACAGTAGGTGTGCTTGGGTGATGACGTACCAGTGTTCTGAGCACTGGGCGTTCGCGACGTGTCGTTCGCGTCTCCACCGAACCTGGCGGGCTCGGGGTGCAATGCATGGCTCCCGGCAGTCTCAGATCGAGGTGCAATTTTCTTAGGAATTTCGTGAGCAGCGGCCTGTTCCGGCAGCACCGGGCGGACGTGTTCGCGTGCGTCCCGAATCGTGGCGGAGCAAAACCTGAAGCGGCGAGGAGTACGGTCCATTGCCGGGCTGGCTGGCATCTACATTGCTGGTGCTCCAAAACGCCTGCCTGATCGGAGGGTGTCGTGGCTCCCAGGAAAAGTTCTCTACGGCTGATTCCAGCCTGCATCGCGCTTGCGAGCGTTGTCTGGCCGTCGGACGCTGCTGCACAGCGGCACGTCGTCGCTGTCGGAGGGTATTACGGACACGCGCGCCCGTATCCCTACTACGCGCGCGCGTACCCCTATTACTACAATCCGTTTTTCAGCTTCGGCTTCGGCTTCGGATACGGATACGGGGCTCCCTTCTATCCCTATGGGTATCCGTATCCGTATGGGGGGTACTACTACGACCCCACGCCCGAGCTGCGAGTCCAGGTCACACCGCGCCAGGCGGAGGTCTACATCGACGGCTACCTGGTCGGAACCGTGGACGACTACGACGGAACGTTCCAGCGGCTCCATGTCCCTTTCGGCGAGCACCAGATATCGATCTATCGCGAGGGCTACCACACGATTAGCGAACCGATGCTGTTCCGGCCGGGTCAGTCGTACAACATCAAGCAGGCGATGCAGCCGCTGGCAACCGGTGCGGCGCCGGAGCCACGGCCTGCGCCGGACCCGAATCGTCGGGCGCCGGAGCCCCGCGGTGGATCGAACGACCCGCGCGGGTCGTCCGGCTATCCCCGGCTCGCTCCTGAGGGCCCCGGCGAGGATCCGCAGGCCGCTCCGGGTCGCAGCGCGCAATCCGACCCTCGCGAAGGCGATCGGAACGCAGATCGGTTTGGCTCGCTGGCCATTCGCGTGCAGCCGGCCGACGCGATTGTCCTGATCGATGGGGAACGGTGGGACACGTCCAGCGGGGACGATCGCCTGCAGGTGCAGTTGACGGAAGGACAGCACCGCGTGGAGATCCGGAAGGACGGATTCAAGACCTATGCATCGACGGTGAGGGTTCGCAACGGCGACCGCCAGACGTTGAACGTGAGCCTCTCCCCGGGCCAGTAGCCGGCGAAGCGCCTGAGTCTTGGCCGCGTCCGACCAGGTCACGGACGTGAGGGCGAAAGGCCCATGCGACCACGGACTTCACGGAAGAACGCGGACAACGAGTCGAGCTGAGATGGCCCGGCCGCGCTCGCGCGGCGGACAGGCCGGAAATCCGCAGTCCACGAGTCTCCTGTCCTGCGAAAAAGTCCCGCGTTCACAAGCGAGCGGTCGTAGCGACAGGCACATCATGGACGGCGGTTAATTCGTCTCCGTGCGCCTCCGTGCCTTCGTGTCTCCGTGGTTTCAGAGGTTCTACGGAGTTCTAGGGGCGCGCTGGTGCGGGAGCGGTTGTCGTCTTCAGCAGGTATGTCCGACGACTCTCGACGAAGGTTTTCAAGCTGCCGTTCAGCCCTGCCTCGAATTCCTCCGTGGTGTACAGCTTTCGCGTGTCGGCCTGCACGTCGGCGGCGATCAGGTCGTGATATTTCTGCGCCGTCGGGCCCAGGGTTCGCCAATCGAGCCATCGCTCGGCGATGTCGCGGACGTACGCGAGATACTTCGCACGAAGCGCCGGCACGGCCAGCAGCCTGGACCGCAGCGCCTTCCCGTCGTCGTTGAGTCCGACGAGTGGATCGAGTTCAGCGCTTCCCTCGGGCATGAAGCCACGTCCGCCGCCCGGACGTCCGCCACCGGGCCCGTCAGGGAAGGGGCCTGGTCCCCCGGGGAATGAGCCGGGCGCGCCGCCCGCCCCGGGGGGCGGACCGAACCCCCGTCGTCCGCGGCCGCCTTCCTCGGCGCCGAGTCCCTCGTTGACGTCGTGGGGGATGACGTGAAAGACGCGCTTCTCATCCTGGTAGATGCTGTAGTCGCTCGCCCGGGTCCAGAAGCCGTCGGTGTTGACGAGTGCGGCATCGACCGCGAGAAACTTGAGCGCTCCGTCGATGTCGAGGATCGGGCTGAGCGCTGCGACAAGCTGGTCGGGCGAGGTCTCGTTGAGCACCTTGAACACGTGGATCAGGTCCTCCCAGGCCTTCGGATCGTCCTTGCTCGTGATCTGGTAGAGGCGCTTGTAATCTTCGACGTTGGTCCCGAGGTAGTTGAACCCGGCGCGGCCGCCTGGACTCCCCGGAACTTTCCACCGCGCACCTTTGGTGCTGTTGAAGAAGTCGCGGGTGAAGTCCTTGTTGAACTGCTGCGCGTTGAGGTACAGGCCCCAGCTCTCGCCGTTGATGACGACCCGCATGTAGTTCATCTTCGGGATAGGGATGTAGTGCGACGCGATCTCGGTGTAGAGCACTCCCCGCAGGAACGTCGGGTCGCTGTTGGCATTCAGCAGGTTCAGCGTCTTGTATCCGCCGAGCGTCTGCGTCTCGTCGGTGAAGTCGAACGACACGTTGAGTGATTTCTTTCGTCCTTCGGGAACCATGAAGTAGGACGACATGCCGCGAAAGTGCACGCCGGTGCCTTTATAGGTCCGGCCGTCGACGACAGCTATCGCCGGGACTTCGACATCGGTGTTGTTGAATGCGGCGAGCTCCTGGTCCCAGTCGTTCCCGTCGAAGTGCAGGAACAGCGTTCTAATCGTCCCCTTGTCGTAAAGCGGCACGGTGGCGGGGTACGCCTTGACGTCGGCTGGCGCGAGCTTGCGGCCGGGGACGACCGGGGTCGAAGTGCCGCCTCGGCCGAATCCGCCGCGGCCGCCAAAGCCTGTGGCCGGCTGCGTCGCGAGCCACTCCCGCGCCGCCTTGCGCTCCTCGGCATCGAGCCGCTTGTCGCCGTTCCGGTCGAACTGGGCCACAAGCTTTCGTTCCTGTCCCATCGGCGGGCCGAACCCGCCGCGCTGCGCAACAGCAGCACCGGTTGCCGCAGTCAGCAAGGCAAGGGCTGCGAGTCCGACACCTGCCACGCGCCTGCGGTTTCCGCGCCGGCCCTGAACCTTGTCGTAAATATTCATGGAGTCCTCGTATTCAGTCTTCATCCGCTCCGGCGCGCCGCAGCGAGACACTCTGCACGCCGTCGAGACGGTTCAATGAGTTGACGAATGCGCCGGGTGATTCGCCGGCACGCACGGCGGCGCCGTATGCCGCATCGATCGCAAGACCCTGCCGCGCCGTGCCGACCGATGTCAGCCGTCTCGCCACCAGGAACTGGTCCAGCGTTGGTCCGAGCAGCACATCGGGATCCTGACCGAGGGCGATCCGAACCTGCAGCACGAACGGGAGGTCGAGCGCCGCCTCCAACGGACTGCCGGACCGCGGCCTCATCACGACGAGCGCCGCGAATGCGATCACCGCCAGCCCGCAGATGGCCACCGCGGGATGATTTGCGCCGACGGCCATTCCAATCGCGACCGCGAAGATCACGTAGGCCGTGTCCTGCGTGTCGCGCACCACGGTGCGGAACCGCACGATCGACAGGGCGCCGACCAGGCTGAACGCACGCGCGACGTTGTCGCCGATGACCTGCGTCACCATCGCGATGAGGACCGTCAGCAGCACCAGCGTGACAACGAACGATTCGGCTTCGTCACCCATCGGCCGGCTGCGGCGATACACGGCGGCGACGATCCGACCGAGCACCAGCGCGATCGCCAATCGCGTGACGATGCCAAGCAGGGCGCCAGGATCGGCGGGAACGAACAGCGCGAACTGATCAGACATGCGTCTTCCGGCCTTCGGCGCTCGCACCGGCTATGACGAGCGGAAAGCCGATACCGCCGAGCGCCGCCGCGCCCATGCGGTACTTGGACGCAGGCCGGGGGGCGAGCTTGAAGGTCTCGACGAGCCGGCGGAAGACCATCGGCAGGTCGTGGGCGAACTTGAGCTCGAGGATCAACTGGCCCGCGAGCACCGGCACGCCGTCCGCGGGTGCGAGGGTCGGCACGGTAATCGGTGCGGCGCTGACGCGTTCGTCGAGTGTCAGCCGCGCCGGTCCCGCAGTCGTCGATGCGACGCGTGCAGTGCGTGAATACGACACCTGGCACACCGGGTTGATCTGTCGGAGCAGAAGCCGTCGATGGAACCAGCTGCCGTTCCAGCCCGGGTCGTAGTCCACCGCCTGCAGCCGGTCGAGCGCCTCGATCGGTACGAGGGTGCGCCGCTTCGCGAGCACGCCCGGCTGGCGCAGCTTGCGCTCGAGAAAAACGACCGGTGACGAACCATATCGCCGCACCCGATACTTGCTGCGCCCGAACGACCCGCGGCGATGGAACACGTCTCCGTCGGCGGTATCGAAGTACACGCTCGTGGTCCGGTACTCGTCACCGAAGGGCCCGCTTCCGTGAGGGTCGGCCTGGAGGTGCGCGCGGATCCATTCGCGCAGCTCACCCGCCTTCGCGATGTCGACAAGGAACTTCACCTCGGAGGCAAAGACGCGCGTTTCACGGGTCACAGTGCTGATCTCCCAGACGATCTGAGTTCCAGGGTTTTACGGTTCTAGGGTTCTAGGGGTTATAGGGTCAGGTTTTAGGTTGTAGGTTTTAGGTTGTAGGCTTCACGTTACGTTTCAGGTTCCACGTTCCCAAATCTGACCGGGACACGCCGTGACTCAGACCAAGACCTAGAACTCGTACAACGTATACAACCCGACCTATCACCCGTAGAACCCCGTCTAGAACCCTAAAACCCGGCGTACGACCGATCTGCCTCACTCATACGCCGCGCGGTGTGGGGAGGTTGCTCGGAAAGTGGCCGACGGGCGTTTGTTCATCCTTCTGCCATGCAAATGCCACATCCGGTGCGGCGCGAGGGCTCAGGTGCGGCGTGCGGCGACCGGATATGATCTGACCAATGTCACAGGATCACGGCACAAGACTGCAGGCGATCGCGCGGCGTGCGATGGTGCAATACGGGCTCGAGCCGGACTGGCCGGCACAGGCGGACGCCGAACTGGCGCGACTCGCGGTACCAGACGGTGCGGGGCTGCGGGATCTTCGCGGGTTGCCGTGGTCGTCAATCGACAACGACGACTCCCGCGATCTCGATCAGCTCGAGGTGTGCGTCAGCGACGGCTCGACCCGACTGCTGATCGCGATCGCGGATGTCGATGCGCTCGTGGTCAAGGGGTCGGCAATCGACGGACACGCGCGCGCGAATACGACTTCGGTGTACACACCGGCCCGGATCTTCGCGATGCTGCCGCCGCAGCTCTCGACCGACCTGACCTCGCTCAACGAAAACGAGGATCGCGCCGCCCTCGTCATCGACATGACCATCGGCGCCGATGGCGTCCTGGCGGCATCGGACGTGTACCGTGCGATGGTGAGGAACCACGCCAAGCTGACATATGACGGCGTCGGTGCATGGCTCGAGAATCGTGGCCCGATACCCGACGCGATTCGCCCCGTGCCGGGGCTGGAAGATCAGGTCCGGCGGCAGGACCGGCTCGCCACGCAGCTGGCGGCACGGCGAGAGCAGGAGGGGGCGCTGGACTTCGACCGGACCGAGGTCAAACCGGTGCTCGCAAACGGCACGGTGACCGAGCTGCGAACTGATGGACCGAACCGTGCGCGGGACATCATCGAGAACTTCATGGTGGCAGCGAACGGCGTCACCGCGAAGTTCCTGTCGGCGCACAAGGTGCCGTCGATCAGGCGGGTGGTGCGCTCACCCGAACGCTGGCCGCGGATTGTCGACCTTGCGCAGCAGCATGGGACGACGCTGCCCGGGACGCCGGATGCGCGCGCGCTCGAGGCGTTCCTCCGCGCCCGGCGGGCGGCGGCGCCGGATGACTTCGCCGACCTTTCCCTGAGCGTGATCAAGCTGCTCGGACGCGGAGAATATCTCGCCGAAGGCCCCGCAGACCAGTCGTCGCTCCATTTTGCCCTCGCGGTGTCGAACTACACCCATTCGACCGCGCCGAACCGGCGCTTCCCCGATCTCGTCACCCAGCGCATGCTCAAGGCGGCCATCGACAGGCGGCCGGCGCCATACGCGCTCGCCGAGCTCTCCGCCCTCGCCGAACACTGCACTAAACAGGAAGACGCCGCCAACAAGGTCGAGCGCCTGGTTCGCAAAGCCGCTGCGGCGCTGTGGATGTCGAACCGGATCGGGCAGGAGTTCAACGCCGTGGTCACCGGCGCGTCGGCCAAGGGCACGTGGGTGCGAATCGAGAAGCCGCCGGTCGAAGGCAAGCTGGAGCGCGGGGCGGAAGGTCTCGACGTCGGCGATCGCCTCAGGGTCCGCCTGCTCAACACGGACCCCGAACGCGGCTTCATCGATTTTGCGAAGGTGGCGAAGTAGCTATCAGTTGTCAGTTATCAGTTTTCAGCTCTTAGCGATCGGCAATCAGCTACTAGTTTTTAGTGTGAGACCTGACGCATTGGCTTGCGGCTTCCAGCTAGTATTCGCTGATGCCTGACAGCTGATTACTGATTACTGATTAAGCTGATTGCTGATTGCTGATAGCCGCAAGCTACTTCCCCCGACTCAATCCCAGCTTCACGTGCGCGGTGTGGTGGCGGCAATGCCACGCATACATGCCCAGCGCTTCGTCGACGGTGACGAGCCCCCACTCCGCGTGTCGGAAGGTCTTGCGAAAATCGGTTGCCGGCAGGCCACGCAGAAATGCGGTCCAGCGCCGGTGGAGTGCGTCGAGCAGATCCAGCGACATGGCGATCGGCGCACTCCGAGCCTCGGGCAGCTCCGCCCAGAGTGCTTCCTCGTATGTCTTGATCGTGGGCTCGGTCTCGGTGACGGCGAGCTTCATCCGGACGTACGCGTTGATATGGCTGTCCGGCACGTGGTGAATCACCTGGCGCACGGTCCAGCCGCCCGGGCGATACGGCGTGTCGAGCTCGCCGTCGGTGAGCCCTTCCACCAGCGATCGCAGCGTGGCTGGCGTCTCCGCGAGGACGCGGATGAATGCCTCGCGCGCGCTGGCATCGAGAGGTGCTTTGTTCCGCTCGATGCGCGCCAACCGGGTATTTCAGTTCGTCCAGATCATTCATGCCGTCTGCTCCAGGGCCGCGTGATCATCGCCCGCCATATCTCTAAACCGGGTCGTCGAGCGCCGAATCCACGCGGCAGCTATTTCGGTGCGAACACGAGAACGTGAAACGAGTCCGGGAGAGCAGCCGGTCCGCGGCCGCGCTGTCCGGCCGCCGCAGGTGGAGCACCGGCGTCCGCCGCCGCCAATTTCACTGCTGACAGGTAGATCTTGTGCGTCGCCGGATCCAGTGCCATCGTCCGCGACCGCGGCGCCGTCTCCAGAGTCTGTACCACTGACAGGCTGGACGGGGAGTCCATGTGCGCGATGGTCACGTGCCCGTCGCCGCAGGATGCGAACACGAGCCTGGTCTCGGGCTCGAAGACGGTTGCGTCCGTGCCGCTGCAGATCGGCACACTGGTCACCACCTTGCCGCTGTTCGAATCGATCATGACGAGCGCCTTGCCGCCGCCGACGAACAAACGGTGACTCTCCGCGGCGATGGCCATCCCGGTTGGTTCCTGAGCAGGTGCAACCGGCCAGTGCGCGCTGACCGCGTGCGTCGCAACGTCGATCACGTCGACCGAGTCTTTGTCTTCGATGTTGACGAACACGCGTCCCAGGCCGGGATCGGCCGCGCCGCTCTCCGCGTCGCCGGCGAGCGGGATCGTCGCTGCCACCTTTCCACTCGCGGGATCGAACACCGTGGCGGAGTGCCCGGTGTGATTGAGTGCGTAGATCTCTTTCTGCTTCGGATCGTAGACGATTGCGTCGGGATTGACGCCGGCGTCGACCTTCGAGAGCGTCTGCAGTGTCTTGAGATCGACGACGCTGACCTTGTTTTCGCGGCCGTTCGTGGTAAAGGCACGCCCGAGCTCGGGAAGGATCAGGATCCCGTGTACCCCGGGAGTATCGGCGATCCGACCGACGACGCTGTTGGTGGCCGTGTCGATCACGACCACTTCGGTTCCGTGGGAGACGTACAGCCGTTTCGACCCGCTGTCGACCGCGAGGTAGTCCCAACTGGTGCCACCGCCCACCGGGATTTCGCCGGCCTTCGTGTAATTGGGCGAGGCAGCGGAAACCGACAGGCCGTTGACAGCGGCGACCGAGCCAACCGCGATCGTCAAGGCGACGGTGAATGGCACACGTATCATGACCTCAACCTTCCTGAGTCCAACGTGCAACGTGCGACGTGCGACATCTAGCTGCTTCGAATGGCGCCGACGAGGCGCCCGAGCAGCTTCACCGCATAGAGCGCGACCCGCTCCCTGGTCTGTTCGACGTCGACGGCACGGCTTTCGAAGCCCAGCGCCGGGAGCTGCTCGATGGCGGTGTCGTCGCCCTCCATCGGGTGGAGCGCGATCCAGTACAACACCTTGATCAAATCATCCTTTGGAATGTCCTGCTGGAGGTGATCGAATATGACTGCCGGAGCATAGCGCTCGAGCTCCGTCTGGAGCACGTCCGGCACTCCGGCGATGTAAAGGATGTTGCGGGCACGCTGCACGGGATCCGCCACTTTGGCCGGGCCCCAGGTCGGCAGCGCCGTGAGGATCGCATCGAGCTGCTGGAGCACTTCTGGCGGGGGATCTTCGTCAGCTGGCGCGATCGGGGCCACGATGCCACCGTCCGATGGCAGCCGATCGAACACCAGGTCGCGATCGACATCCGCGCGAGTGACTGCCTGCCACGTTGGTGCAATGAGCTGCTGGGGCGGCGGTGCCGGAGCCGGAGCCGCACCGGCCCGCGCCTGTTCTGCCGGCGGGGCGACTTTTTCCGTGGCAGCCGGCGGAGCCTGAACCTTTTCGGGCTTCACCGTGGGCGCGGATCTCTCTGTCTCCGGCCGGGGCCGCGCGTCGGCAGTCGCGACCGGTTTCGATGGCCGAGGGGCCGCGGGCGTTTCTCCGTGTGGTGCTGTCGCCGCTGTTGCAGTCGACGCCGAAGGTTCAGGCGGTGGAACGCCGGGCTCTGCCGCGTTTGACCGCGTAGGTGGCTCGGCGGGAGCAGCCGCGGGTGGCGCCGCCGCCGCCGGCAGCGAAGTGTCGGCACGCGTCCCTCGCGCGAACGTCGTCGTCGTCCGTGATGTGGTCGCCACCCGATCGCTCATCTCCGACGTCACCCCGACGGCTGCCCACGCGGCAAGCGGGACCAGGAGCCAGCCGCTCCGTCCGCGGGCAGCGAATCGCTGTTGCGCATCCCAGCGAAACATCATCGCCCCGGCGATGCATCCCGCTGCACCGATGATCGTGAGCGCCAGCAGGTCGAAGCGGACCGACGACAGCCCGCCCGCGTTCACGCAGGCCTGCACCGCCTGGACGGCGTAGCGCCCCGGAAAAAAAGCGGACACGTGCTGCGCCCAGTCGGGCAGGCTCGCGAGCGGCACCGCGATACCGCCAATGATCAGCATCGGCAGAAAGATGCACTGGCCGAGCGCCTGCACGGCGGGCACGTTGTCGGCCATCGTCGCCATGACGAGCCCGAGGCCGATGAAGGCGAACGAGACGAACGTAAACGCGACGAAGAGATGGAGCGGGTGCGCCGGGAAGGGCATCCCGAGTGCCAGCGCCGCAGCCAGCTGCAGGAGCCCCGACGTGAGGAGGATCGCGTAGCGGGCGATCACGGTGCTCGTGACGAGGCCGGCAGTCGATACCGGCGCGAGACGATAGCGACGCCAGACGCCTCGTTCGCGTTCGCTCACCATCGTCGTCGGCAGGCCAAAACAGGCACCGCCGAGGATCCCGACCGTCAGCAGTTCCCCCATGTGGCGCGCGAGCACCACGCGCTCGTGCCGATAGAGCACGTAGAACGCGAGCAGGAAAATCAGCGGGAACAGGTAGCTGTAGAGGAGCGCCATCCTGTTCCGGTAGTGGAGGCGAAGGCTGATCGCGGTCTGCTGGAGCATTGCGGTCATCGTGGTCAGTCCCGCAAGGCGCTGCCGGTCAGCTCGATGAAGACGTCCTCGAGTGTCGCCTTCCGTACCTCCAGATCGGAGACTGCAACACCCCTTGCATCGATGGTCGACATCAGTGCGGCGATGGTCCTGCTCACGGTTGCGGTCGTGAACCGGACGCGGTCCCCCTCCCACGTGAGGTCCTCGGACACCAGGGATGAGCGCGAGGTCCTCCGCGCGGAGGGGTGGCACGGTCATCAGCGACACCGACTGCAGCGCAGACGACCGGCCGACAAGCTCCTGTGGAGTTCCGATCGCGATGATCTCGCCATGATCGATCACGCCGATGCGGTCGCACAGGTGCTCCGCCTCCTCGATGTAATGAGTCGTCAGCAGGACGGTATGACCCTCCTGCTTCATCCTCACCACTTCGGCGTGCAGTTCCCGGCGCGACTGCGGATCCAGTCCCGTCGTCGGTTCGTCGAGAAACACCAGCTCCGGTCGATTGACGAATGCGAGCGCGAGGGCCAGCCGCTGCCGCTGGCCGCCCGACAGCGTGTCGAACGGCGCGTCGGCCTTGGGTGTGAGTGCGAACCGCTCCAGCATTTCGTCAGCCGCTGACTGACGGCGATAGAAGGACCCGAAGAGCGTCAGCGCTTCCCGCGGCGTAATCTTGTCCTGCAGCGCCGTCGTTTGAAGCGCCGCGCCTATTTTCTGCTTGACCTCCCTCGGGTGCCGCCTCGCGTCGATGCCGCAGACCTCGATCGCACCGGCATCGGGCTCGCGCAGGCCGATGATGCATTCGAGCGTGGTGGTCTTGCCCGAGCCGTTGGGGCCGAGCAGGCCGAATATCTCTCCGTCCGCAATCTCGAAGCTGACGCCTCGCGCCGCCTGCACGTCGCCATAGCTCTTCCTGAGATCGCGGACCACCACCTTGCGTTCGGCCGACGGCATCAGCCTTCCCACCCGTTGATGATGGTTTCGCGCAGATCGAAGCCAAACGCGCGCTCGGTAACTACGACAATCGGCGGCCCCTGCAGGCGCTTATAGACCGAGCGCCGGACCCTCCGGAACGCGTCGTAGACGACGTCGCGAAAGGTCGCCGCGGTGTGCTTGTCGTACACGGTTCTGCCGTCTGGATCAGGAACGAACCGGGACGCGTCCAGCTCGCGGCGTTCGAACAGGGCGACGAGATCCGCCGGACTTCGCCGCCGTTCGACCAGTTCCCCGACGATCGGTGAGACGACGAAGTAGTCGAACGGGTCGAACTGGTTCGCCGAGAGCTCGGCGGACGGCTTGATGTGAAAGGCTTCTTCAGGAATCAATTCGGCGTGGTGACGTGTGTTCACGTAGCGCGCGAGCCGGTAGACGTCGAGCTTGGAGAGATCGCCGATGAGCGACACCCCGCCGCACATGTCGCCGTAGAGGGTGGCGTAGCCGAGCGCGATTTCCGTTTCGTTGCCGCAGGAGATGAGGAGCGCACCAGTGTCGTTCGACTCCGCCATCATCAGCAGCCCGCGGATGCGCGCATGAAGGTTTTCGCGGGTGAAGCCCTGTGCGATCGGATGGGCGTTCTGCTCGAAGACGTCGCGGACGTGCTCGTCGATCGCCTGGATCGGGATGACGGTGTAGCTGACTCCGAGGGCGCCTCGCCAGCCGCTCGGCGATCGACCGGGTCGCCTCGGTGTTGAAGCGCGACGGCATGTTGCAGGCCGAGACCCTGTCGGCGCCGAGCGCGTCGACCGCAATCGCGAGCGCCAGGGCCGAGTCGATCCCGCCAGACACCGCGACGGTCGCGGTCGTGAACCCGGTCTTCTGCATGTAGTCGCGAAGCGCCATCACGAGCGCGTCGTACATTTCGCGATCGCGCTCGATCGGCGGCAGCGCCACTCCGTCACCGCCCTTGACGCCGCACAGGTCGAGATCGACGACGAGCAGCTCCTCGGTGAATTGGGGGCCGATTGCGACGAGCTTCCCCTGCGCATCGTAGACGAGGCTCTCGCCATCGAACGGAATGATGTTCTTGCCGTTGTCCGCGGCGCCGGTGGTGTTCACGTAGACGAGCGGCTTGCCGGTCTGCGCGATGTGTGCCCGGATGACGGCATCGCGCTCGCGACGCTTCCCCGGGCAGAAGGGCGACGCGTTGATATTGATCAGCAGTTCCGCGCCGCCGGCCACGAGTTCAGCCACCGGTTTGATGTGGTAATACTCGTCCCAGAGATCTTCGCAGATGGAGATGCCCAGCCGCACCTTCCCGCCGTCCCTGAGCGGCACGGTGACGGGCTCTCGCCGTTCCGCCTGGGAAAAAAATCGTTTGTCATCGAAATAGCGGTAGCTCGGCAGAAGCGTCTTGTGCGCGCGCTGGAGCACGACCCCGTCGCGGACGACCGCCGCGGCGTTGTACTTCCGGATGCCTCCGCTTTCGTTCCGCGCGTCGGGGTCGAAGTCGATGAAGCCGACCACCGCGGTAATTCCGCGCGCCGCGGCGGCGACGCGCTGCATCGCCCGCTCGTTGGCGGCGAGGAATCCGGCGTCCTCGACCAGATCGCCGATGCAGTAACCCGGCAGGGCCATTTCCGGCGTCAGGAAGAGGTCCGCGCCGCGCGCGGCAGCGGCTTCGAGCGCCGCGATGATTCGTGCGGTGTTCCCCTCGATGTCGCCGCTCGTGGGGTTCAACTGGGCGAGCGCAATGCGCATGGGCTGTGTAGTATCCGAACCGTGCTCAACCGAAAATATCACGCGGAGAAGATCGGAGGGTCGACGCCTGACTCTGAGGGCTTCCACTGTGACCAGCCCCTGGTGGAGGAGAGGTCAAAAAAGGCGGTGCGGGAATTTGACGCGAAAGCTCCTTCGATGCCGTTGTAGGATGGGCAGATTCGGCGCCCCCCGGTTCACGAGACAGGAGTGAACATGAAGCTCGGCCTATACACCATCACATACCTCGGCCTCTGGTACAGGGCCCGGCCCTTACGATTGAAGAAGCCATTCTCCGCGCGCGCCGTTATGGCTATGACGGCATCGAGATCGATGGCAAGCGGCCGCACGGCAATCCACTCGACCTGCCGTCGGGCCGATGCGTAGAGCTGACGCAACGCGCGCAGGATCAGGGGATCGAAATCTACGCGGTCGCCGCCAACAACGATTTCAGCAGTCCGGTCCCGGAGTATCGCGAGTCGCAGCTGCTCTACGTTCGCGATCTGATTCGCATGACCGCCGATCTCGGCGCCAGGACGCTGCGGATGTTTGCCGCCTGGCCAGGCGTGACGGTCTCGCCCGAAGGCGCGACGTACATGACCGCCAGGCGCCTGTGGCGGGATGCGCACCATGGGCTGAGCGCGGAGCAGACCTGGGAGTGGTGCCGCGACGGGCTCAGCGAGTCAGCACGCATCGCCGGGGATGCCGGCGTCACGCTGGCGCTCCAGAACCACGCGCCCGTAACCAACAGCCCTGGCGACGTGCTCCGCATGATTGCGGAGATCGGGTCGCCGCACCTCAAGGCGTGCATCGATGCGCCGCTCGCGGCGCGTCAGGGTGTGAGCTCGATGCAGCAGGCGGCGAAAGAGGTTGGCGCCCTCCAGGTCCTGTCGCATTACGGCGGGGAGTACGATCGCGCGCCGGACGGCAGGGTCCGCGGATTCGTCCGTAATCCGGACCTCACGCTGACGCCGGAGGATTATTACTTCGACTTCGTCCAGGGCATGGACGAGATCGGGTATGACGGGTACATCGGTTACGAGCTGTGCCACCCGCTCCCGCAGGTGAACGGCCAGCCAGCCGGTCTCGACTTCGCCGACAAGAACGCACAGCTTGCGGCCGAATACATGCGCGGTCTAATCACCAAGAATCGCGAGACCCAACTCGAGCGCAAGTCACTGACGCCCGCAACGTGAAAGTAGAACTGGCGCTGCCCGGTGCAGCGCCAGTTCCACTCGCAGAGTCGGACGACGTCCGCTCGTCCGATCGCCCGTGCCGGTTACTGGAACGTGGGAAACATCGTCTTCAGCTGGTCGGCGGTCGCGGGTCCGCCGTACTGATTGAGTTCGAACGCTTCGGCGTACTTGATGCTCCGACCCTTCTGCTCGCCATAGAGCTGCACCAGCAGGTTGCGGTACTGATTCGCGACGTCCGCGCTCCGCTGCTTCACGGCTTCGATCAGGTACGCTTTCCGGCCCGCTTCGTCAGTCGGGACGTTGCGGCCGTAGCGCGCCTGCCACGAGTCCGCGTCACCAAACTGTGACGGCAGGTCGGAGATGCAGTCCCACTTCTTCTGCGCCACCTCGTCGAAGCCCACCGCCAGGATCGGATCGAACGGGTATGGCTTCTTGAAGTTGTCCGAGTAGAACAGGAAGATCGGATTGCCCTTCGTGGGTTTCGTGTACGGCGCAAAAAACGGCGCCGCGACGACCACCGCGGCATCTTCCGCGAGCTTGCCGACCGCCCGATGGTCCGGGTGGTAGTCCCACGGCCGATGGGAGAGGACGATGTCGGCCTGCCAGTCGCGAATCAGGTTGGCGACCTTCTTTCGCGTCTCGAGATCCGGCATCAGCTCGCCGTCGTGGATGTCGAGCACTTCGGTCTCGACGCCCAGCTTGGCGTGGCACGCCTCGACTTCCGCCTTGCGGCGCTGGGCGAGAGGCCCTCCCGCCTGGGAGAAATGACCGACGTCGCCGTTGGTCAATGCGACGAGCTTCACCTTGGCACCGGCCGCGGCGTACAGAGCCGCCGTCCCGGCAAACTTCAATTCCGCATCGTCTGGATGGGCGCCAAACGCAATGATTCGCAGCTGCCGCAACGCCGGCCCCTGGGCGGCCAGCGATTGCACGACAAAAAGAGCAAGAACGAGAATGAACCAACGAGTTGAACGCATCTCACGCACCTCCGGTTAAGAGCCACAGCGTATCGCATCGATCGACTTGTGGCAGCGATCGGCAGCCCGGTCCCGCTGAGATGTTGCGGCGGAGCTCGACGTCGAGCGCGATATAATGCCCGGCCTTGACTGAACCAGGCGAGGGTGGACTGTCGCGGCGCGCCCTGCTGACGTTCGCCGCCGCGTCGCCGATCGTCGCGCTTGCGCGCTGCGCGGCGCATCGCGCTCCCGCGATCGTGGTGTCGCGGCCCACCGACATCAGGATCGTCGAGACCGAGTGCCAGTTCGAGGATTACGCTTACCGGACGCCGTACCAGTTCGGCGGGCGCTCGGTCGACCGCGTGACGCTGCTCAATGTCACGTGCCGCGTGCGTACGCAGGGCGGCACCGAGGCATGGGGCTTCGGCTCGATGACGCTCGGCAATGCGTGGGCGTTCCCGGCGGCGTCGCAGGAGGAGGGCCTCGGCGCGATGATGGCCCTCGCCGGGGAAGTCCGGGCGGTGACGGCCGCGTGTGACGAGCAGGGGCATCCGATCGATCTTTTCCGCGCGCTGGAGCCTGAGTATCTTCGGGTTGCGGCGGATCTGTCGGCGAGGCGCAAGCTCCCGGTGCCGATCCCGAAACTCTGCACCCTCGTCGTCGCGAGCGCGTTCGACGCCGCGATCCACGATGCATATGGAAAGGCGTTCGGCGTGAGCTGCTACGAGACGTACGGGCCCCGCTTCATGACGCGGGACCTGTCGTCCGATCTCGGTCCACGGTTTGCCGGCGAGTACCTCGACCGATACGTGCCGTCTGCTCCACGCGCCCTGATGCCGGTGTTCCACTCTGTCGGGGCAAGCGACCTTCTCGAAACCGCTGATGTTCGCGTCAGGATCGAGGACGGCCTGCCCAACACGCTCGAGGAATGGATCGCCCGCGACGGGCTGATCCGCTTCAAGATCAAGCTGAACGGAGGCAACCTCGAAGCCGACTTCGACCGTGTCGTCCGTATCGATCGAGTGGTTACGCGCGGGCAGGCGTTGCGGGGTGCGACCGACTGGAAATATTCGCTCGATTTCAACGAGGGATGTCCGAACGTCGCTTACCTGATGGAGTTCCTGCGCCGTTTCCGCGAAGCGACACCGTCAGGGTTCGACCGGATCCTGTACATCGAGCAGCCGACTGCACGGGATCTCAAACGCGATCGAGCGAACGTCATGCACGCGGCCGCACGGATCCGTCCCGTCGTCATCGACGAATCGCTCACCGACCTCGAGTCGCTCCTGCTCGCGCGAGAGATGGGCTATACAGGCGTTGCGCTCAAGGCGTGCAAGGGTCAGAGCCAGGCCATGCTGATGGCCGCGGCGGCGCAGAAGTACGGCATGTTCGTGTGCGTGCAGGATCTCACGTGTCCGGGCGCGTCGCTGATTCACTCGGCCGGGATCGCGGCGCGGGTGCCCGGGAACGCGGGGATCGAAGCGAACGCGCGGCAGTTCGTGCCGGCGGCGAACAAGGCATGGGAGCCTGGATTTCCCGGGCTCTTCACAATCCACGACGGCGTGATGAACACCGGGCAACTGACCGGCCCGGGTCTCGGTGCGGTGCCGACCCGTGCGGTGGGCGCAAGTGCGCGAGGGGAGTGATCGATGACGACGAAATCCAGTCTCAGCCGGCGCGAGTTCCTGCAGACCGTTCCGGTCGCGGCGGCACTCGCAAGTGCGCGCCGTCCATCACTCGTGGCTGCTGCCCCCGAGGCACGCTGGAAGGTGATCGCGTTCAGCAAACCGTTCACGCGACTGAACTACGACGACACGGCCGATCTGGTCGCCGAAGTCGGCTGGGACGGGATCGAATGCCCGGTGCGCAAGACGTCGACGCACATCGATCCCGAGCGAGTGGAAGAGCAACTGCCGAAGATGGCGGAGGCGCTGAAGAAGCGCGGTCGCGAAGTCTCGATGATTACGACCGACATCACCGGCGTCAACGCCAGTGCCGAGCGCATTCTACGGACCGCCGCCGGACTCGGCATCCGCAAGTACCGTCTCGGGCCGCTTTACTACGTGCCCGGGAGGCCGATCCCCGAGCAGCTCGACGAGTTCACCGCACGCATCCGCGATCTCGCGCAGCTGAATCATCAGCTCGGGATCCAGGGGGGCGTGCAGAATCACTCAGGGTCGAACTACTTCGGCGCGCCAGTGTGGGATGCCTTCCAGGCGGTACGTGCGCTGGCCCCGGCGGACATGGGGATCGCGTTCGACATCGGGCACGCCACGCTCGAAGGCGGACTGTCGTGGCCGATCCAGGCGCACCTCGCCGAACCCCGCTACAGCGTCGTCTACGTCAAGGACTTCTATTGGGAGAAGCAGGCCAAAGGCTGGGAACCGGTGTGGTGTGCTCTTGGCGAGGGCATGGTCAGCAGCAAGTTCTTCGAGATGCTCGCTCGGTCTGAGTTCGCCGGGCCGGTATGTCAGCACCACGAATACGAGATCGGCACCACGCCGGCGGAGAACCTCCGCCACTATAAACAGGATCTGAAGACGCTGCGCGGCTGGCTTTCCGCCGCGGGAGTGAACGTGTCAGGGGCGGTCGCGTCACTGCCTGGGCACGCCGTTCTAAGTTCTAAGGTTATCGGGTTGTAGGTCCGGTTCTACGGGTCTATGGTTCTACGTTCCAGGGTTCAGTTTTGAAGGTTGGGCTGCTGCGGCGATAACGACCTCAAGTAAACCCCAACCGAGACGTAGAACCTGAGAACCATTAAAACCAGACCTAGAACCCTTAAAACCCTTAAAACCCCTAAAACCCTAAAACTCTATAAAGAGTCAAACACTCCGCCGCCATCGTCGCCTGGTCAAGTCGCAGCAGCATCGACGCGCGCTATGCGAGGTGTTTCTTGAAGTGCGCCTTCATTCGGCTGGCCATTTCGGCGCTGAGTACGTGGCCGGCGCCCGGTTCGATGTAGTACGAGAAATTGTCGGTCGCGTTCCTGGCCGCGTACGCCTTCTGAATGACCTCGACCGCCTTGTGCACTTCCTCGATCGGGCTGCCGGTGTCCTTCTCGCCGAAGTTGAGGTGCAGCGCGCGCGGCGCGATGAACGCCGCGACATCGGGCGTGTCGCCAACTTCGCGCCACCCCGGGAATGTAATTCGGGAAGCAGTGGATCAGGTCGGTGCGCTCCATCGCCGCGTATGTCGGCAGGCAGCAGTTGGCCACCATCGCCTTCAGCCGCGGTTCCCACGGCCCCACCAGCCACGTGTGCGTCGACCCCATCGAATGTCCGTAGCAGCCGAGGCGCGTGTTATCCACTTCCGGCCGGCTGGCGATGTAGTCGACCGCGCGGCGCATGTCGCCGATGTTCTTCCACGCCAGGCTTCGCCCGTCGACCACCTGCATCGCGAACAAATAGTGTTCGAGGTTGCGTCCATCGAGTGTGCCGCGTTTGTTCCGCTCGCCGAATCCCGCCGCGTCCGGGCAGATGACGACATAGCCGTCGCGCGCGAGCGCAACACCCGTCTGATGCATTTCTGCGCCGCCGAGCCCGGCCGGCTCGGTCTTGCCAATCGCGTAGGCACCGTTGTGCTGGTGCCACACGCAGATCCCGGGCGCGCGTCGGTGCGGCCGTGACGCCGTCCGGAACCAGCACGTATGCGGCGATGCGTTCGGTCGGCTCGACCAGGTAGGTGACGCGCTCGAGTTTGTACCCGTCCTTCTGGATCGTGCTTTCGACCACCGGCTTGAGCGGACCGTAGTCCGGCCACGCGCCGCCGAGACACTCGAGCAGCTTCTTCTGAGTGGCTGCCCCCTGAGGGCTGCGCTTGCGCACACTTGCCTCCTGCGACGGGCCGTTCTGCCAAAGCGCGGCGGCCACCGGAGCACTGGCCGCCGTATTCAGAAACTGCCGCCGCGACACGCGCGCAGGTGCAGTCGACCGTTTACGCATTGTTCCTCTCTCCTACAGGTTCTCGCTGGGTTCTACAGGGTTCTACAGGTTCTACGGGGTTCTACAGGTTCTACGGGGGTTCTCTTGGCTCTGGGCTCTACGCTGTTCGAACCCGCAGAACCATGCCGAACCCTGGAGAACCCTGGAGAACCTGGCGAACCTTGGAGAACCCCTGCGAACTTTGACTGTGCGGCAACAATATACATTCCGTCGTACCCCTTCGGGTCGACTGAATCACGAACCGATGAGGTGCAGCAGCTTCGGGATTGGGGATTAGGGATCAGGGATTGCGGACTGGTGACTGGCGACTGGCGACTGGAGACTGGCGACTAGAGACTCGGGACAAATTCGAGCTTGCCGCGCCGAAGCTCCCGAGGGGGGCGGAGCGAATGCGGGCGATTAGTGGCCAGCGATCGTGTAGGCCATCGTGAGCTGCGTCTGCTTCGGATCGCGGCGCTGTGACGTGATGGTGATGGCGCGGTTCAAAGGCACGAGTGCGTTGACGAGATACACACTCAGCTGCGGCTGGTGGGTGTTGCGGAACAACAGCCGATGCGGGCCCGGCGCGGTCGGGCGGAGCGCCGCCCTGGCCTGCACGTGAATCGGTCCGGAGCCGCTCATCAGGTCCGCCTGCGTCGGGAAGCGGCTTGCGACCAGCCCGATTTTGCACGGCCGATCGTCGACCCGCAGCGACATCGCCGCCAGCAGAGTGTTCGAATACGTCTCCGCTTCGGCTTCGGACGCCTTGCCGTTGCCGTCCGCATCGACGAGCGCCCACACTTTCGGCGCGACCTCCACGCCGGCGGTGAGATCGATGTCCAGATCGACGCTGTCGACGTTGACGGCGATACGCGTGGCCTGCAGGTATTCGTCGAGTCGATGCGCGGCCGCGGTGCCGGGCTGCACCAGCACCACCGCGAGTGCCACGGGGACAATGGATCGAGCGACAGCGCGCATGGAGTTCCCGGCCTTACTTGAGCAGCTTGACGCCGTAGTCGTTGGTCGGATCGCGATAGATCGTGTGGATGTGGGTCACGTCGCGCTGGGGCGCGTATTCGATCACCAGCGTCGGACCCTGGATGCGGAAGTAGGCGGCGCTGCCGTTCGTCACCGGTCCACTCCACGCGAAATAGGTTTTCGCGAGGTTTCCCTTGATCTCGGCCATCCGCGGTGTCGCCGCTTCGTCGTTGAGGATGCCGACCCATTCGTGAGCCAGATCGAGCAGCATCGTCTGCTGCGCCGGCGTCAACGCCGAGGCCAGGATCCCCTCGGGCTGGATCGGTCTTTCCGTCCTGCCCGGCGCCGAGGACGAGATCGTTCACCTGGTAATTGAGGATCGCCTGCTTGCGCTGCCCGGCATCGAGCGCGTTGATCAACGCGAAGGCTTTGTCGTTTTCCTTGCCGAGTGGACGAACGGTCTCGCCGTTCAGCGTGTAGGTGGCAGGTTGCGCGGCCGGAAGGCTCGGGGTCATGACGTTGTCGCGCCCGACCATGGTGATGTTGATGGCCAGGTGGTGTCCGCCAAACTGGATCATCCACGGCGCCGTTTCGGATGGTGCGCCAAGGAATGCGAGGTAGTACTCGGCCGCGCCGAAACGGACGCCACCGCCGCCTCCCGGGCCACGCCCTGGTCCGCCGGCGGGGCCGCCCCCTGGTCCGCCGGGTCCACGTCCCGGACCACCGCCGGGTCCGCCACCGCCGCCACTCCCGTTCTTCAGCACTTCATCACCGTTCATGATCTCGGTGATCTTGCGGTAGCCATCGCGGCTCAACGCGGTCGCCATGATCTTGAGGGCGGCCTCGCGCTGGGCCGCGGACAGGTCGCCGAGCCGCAATCCGGCCCGTTCGAAGATTCCGGTTGGCAGGTTCGACCACCGCACTTTCTGCGCGGCGTCGTCGAAGCGGAACAGAACCTTCGCGCGGTCGGCTTCGGTCAGCGTCGCGAGGAATGCCTTGGCAGATGCCGCCACCGCCGCCGTGATGCCTGTCGTCGCCACCGCCTGCGGCGGCGCGCCCGCACGTGCCGGCACCGAGGGTCCGACCAGGGTGAAGAGGACGAGCGCGGTACCGAAAACAGGCCTGAGCACGGCGCCACTCTATCACCGGCCCGGCAACCTCCGACACCAGGAGGCGATCGACATTCCCGGGACAAGATTGTGGCGCACCGCGCCACCCTCGCGACCGGGGCAGTTCTCGCGCGCGCCGAAGAGGAGTTGACTCGACTGCCCGCTCGGCAAAATACTCAACGTACGATGCACGCCAGATAGTTGTGAGCCGCTGAAAGCGGTGTCGAGGGTGTCGCGCGTTACGACGCGCCCGTCGATGGCCGGTCGTCACGCCCGCCGCGCGGCGGGCTCACGAATCACATAGACTGCCGACACGGAATCGGTCGCGCGGCGACGGATCCGGTCATCGTCCTCTCGAGGTCCAGGATGCACATGCACAAAATTCTCGCCGCGTCGGCGCTCGCGGCGGTCGCGGTCGCCGGGATTCAGGCCGCACAGAATGCGCCGCCGCCGGCCGCGCCTGCGCGGCGCCGCCGCGCCGGCGCCGACGCCGGGAGGGCGCGGGGCGCGGCGGGGCCGAGGTGGCCAGCAGGCCGTCTTCCCGGCCCAGCAGCGGCCGCCCGGCGACCCGGCTTTGATCGAGAAGGGCAAGGGGCTTTACTCGATCAACTGCAGCGCCTGCCACGGCGCGGATCTCCGCGGCGGTGGAATGGGCGGCCCGAACCTGCTGCGATCGCAGGTCGTGCTGATGGATCAGCAGGGAGAGCTCATCCTCCCGATCGTTCACGGCGAGCGCAAGGAGCGCGGCATGCCGGCGCTGCCGCTGCAGGACGAAGAGGTCAGGGCGGTGGCTGAGTTCATCCACAGCGTCCTCAGCACTTCGCGCGGGCAGGGTGCTCCTCCGGAGAGCGACGCCCCGCCGCCGAATCCGATTGTCGGCGACGCCGCCGCGGGCCAGGCATACTTCGCGGCCAAGTGCAGCTCGTGCCACTCGCCGACCGGCGATCTGAAGGGGATCGCGACCGCAAACCCGGAAGGCAAGGAGCTGCAGAACCTCTGGGTCTCGGGGATGGGCGGGGGCGGACGCGGTGGTGGCGGCCGCCGGGGTCGTGGCGCGGCCGGGACGCCTGATCCGAAAGCACCGACTGCGACCGTGACGTTGCCCTCGGGCGAAAAAATCGAAGGCCCGATCGTCCGCATGGACAATTTCCTCATCACGATCAGCCAGGCCGATGGCCGTCAGCGCACGATCCCGCGCGACGTCGCCGGCACCGAAGGTCGAGATCAAGGATCCGCTCGAGCCGCACAAGGCGATGCTCACAGACGCTGACCGACAAAGACATGCGGGACGTGACCGCGTACCTGGCGACACTGAAATGACTGTGAAAAAAATTCTCCTGACGCTGTCCCTTGCCTCGGCCCCCGTTCTTCTCCTCGCACAGGGGCGCGGCCTCGAACCGGCAGACCTGCTGAAGCCGCTCGCCGACTCGTGGGTCACCTACAACGGCGATTATTCGGGCAAGCGCTACAGCGCGCTCACCCAGATCAACCAGAAGAACGTGATGAACCTCACGCTCGCCTGGACCTCGAAGCTGACCGCCGGGTCGATCGCGCCCGCTGGCGCTTTCGGGGGCGGCGGCAATCGCGGCGGCGGTGGCGGTGCTCCGCTCATCGTCGGCGGCGAGGGGACGGGTCGAGTTCGACACCGGTGGCGGCGTCACCGTCAAGGCGTCCGCGCTGCAGGTGGACGGCACCATCTACATCACCGCGCCGGACAACGGCTGGGCGATCGACGCGCGCGACGGCCGCGAGATCTGGCACTACTTCTGGAAGACGCGCGGCGGGACCCACATCGCCACCCGCGGCTTCGGCATGTGGCGCAACTACCTCTACATGGAGACGCCCGACAACTATCTCGTCTCGCTCGAGGCCGCGACCGGAAAGGAGCGCTGGCACAAGGTCATCGCCGACTTCAACCAGCAGTACTTCTCAACGATGGCGCCGATCGTCGTCGACAACCACGTGATTGTCGGCACGGGGAACGACCTGGATATGCCCGGGTTCCTCCAGTCGTTCGACCCTGAAACCGGCGAGCTGCAGTGGAAGCTGTACACGGTGCCGATGAATCCTGGCGATCCCGGGCTCGACACCTGGCCCAGCCTCGATGCGGCGCGGCATGGCGGCGCGCAGCCATGGCTGCCTGGCGCCTACGATCCCGAAACGCGCCTCTACATCTTCGGAACCGGCAACCCGACGCCCGCCTACACCCTCGGGCGCGGCGAGGGCGACAACCTGTTCACGGGCTGCCTGATCGCCGTCAACGTCGATACCGGCAAGATGGCGTGGTACTACCAGACCGCTCCGCACGACATGCACGACTGGGATTCGGCGCAGACGCCTGTCCTGGTCGACGCGCGGGTAAACGGGCAGCGTCAGGAAGCTGGCCATGACCGCCGCGCGCAACGGCTACTTCTTCGTCGTCGATCGCGTCACCGGTGAGCACATTCTCACCAGCAAATACGGTTCGACGACGAACTGGGTGAAGGAGGTCGATGCGCAGGGCAGGCCGCGGCGCAATCCTGAGAAGGATCCGTCGGTCGGCGGCTCGATCGTGTCACCGTCGGCTGGTGGAACCGTCAATTGGGAGCCGCCCGCCTTCTCGCCCGACACCGGTCTCTTCTACGTCTCGGAGAACAACACGTTCTCGATTTTTTACCTGCTCGACACCGATCCGCGCGGCTCGATGGGCCTCGGCGGCAAGCTCGAGTCGCGGGTGGGATCGGGCGGGAGCTTCCTGACCGCGATCGACTACAAGACCGGAAAGGCAGCGTGGCGGCACACCTACGAGGGCGGGGCCGGCGGCGGTGGCGGCGTTCTCGCCACGGCGGGCAAGCTGGTGTTCGCCGGTGACGGCGGCGGCAACATCGTCGCGCACGATGCGCTGACGGGCAAGCCGTTGTGGCATTCGCGGGTCGGGCCGGTCACGAATCCGCCGCAGACCTACATGCTCGATGGCCGCCAGTACCTGCTCGTCGCGAGCGGCGACACGCTGTACGCCTTCGTCATGTATGCGGGTGCGGGTGCGAGTTAACCTGGCGCGCCAGGACTACCTGCGGAGCGCAGTCACCCGGACGAGGAGCGCACGATGACGAGCAGCTCGGGGCTCTTGCGGCGGCGGCTCTGCTCTGGAGTGGCAATCCGGTGTTCACGCAGACACCGGCAGCCGGCGCTGACGCGATCGGCATTTTCTCCGGCAGTACCGACGTCGGCACGCCGTCCACGATCGGCGCAGGGAGCGCGCGCTTCGATCCGGCCACGAAGGTCTACACGATCGCCGGCGGCGGCGAGAACATGTGGGCCGCGGCGGACCATTTCCGCTACGTGTGGACGAAGGTGTCGGGCGACGTCTCGCTCGAGGCCTCGATCGAATTCGTCGCTACCACGCCCGAAACCGGCGCCCCGGATCCGCACCGCAAGGCGGCGTTGATCCTCCGGCAGAGCCTGGATTCGGACTCGATCTATGCCGACGCCGCCGTCCATGGCGACGGACTCACCTCGCTGCAGTGGCGCGATGCGAAAGGCGCCGTCACACACGAAGTGCAGTCGAACGAGGTCGGCCCCAAGCGGCTGCGCATCGAGAAGCGCGGCGCGTACGTGACGATGTCGATCGCCGCGGCCGGCGAGGAGCTGCATGCGGCGGGCGGATCGGCCAAGGTCGACCTCACCGGCGAGTTCTACGTCGGCCTCGGCGTCTCGGCGCACAACACCGGCCGGATCGAAACGGCTACGTTCTCGAATGTCACGCTCGGCGAGCAGCCGGGCGTGACCGGTCCGGCGACGCTCATCAACACGCTCGAGACCATCAGCCTCCGCTCGAAGGACCGCCGCGTCGTGCACGTGGTCACGCAGACCGGCCGAATCGAAGCGCCGAACTGGTTCCCGGACGACACCAACACGCTGTACTTCAACAGCGGCGGAAAGCTGTACAAGGTGCAGGCCGAACCTCCGGGCACGAAGCCGAATCCCGGCCGGCTGCGCGTACCCGAGGCGGTGGACCTCGGCATGCTGACCCGCATCAACAACGATCACGGCATCAGCCGCGACGGGAAGCTCTGGGCGATCAGCGATCAATCGCAGACGATCGACGGCCGTCGTCCATCCCTGATCTACGTCGTCCCGGCGGGCGGCGGCGCTCCGCGCCGCGTCACCGATCAGGGGCCCTCGTACTTCCACGGGTGGTCGCCGGATGCGACGACGCTCGTCTACTGTGCGGAGCGCAACGGCAACTTCGACGTCTACAGCATCCCCGTTGATGGCGGTCAGGAGAAGCGGCTCACGACCGCCGAGGGCAAAGACGACGGCCCGGAGTATTCGCCTGACGGCCAGTTCGTCTACTTCAACTCGGATCGCAGCGGGACGATGCAGGTCTGGCGGATGAAGGCGGATGGCTCGCAGCAGGAGCAGGTCACGAACGACACCTCGGAGAACTGGTTCCCGCATATCTCGCCGAACGGCCAGTTGATGGTTTTCCTGACCTACGAAAAGGGAGCCGGCGATCACCCCGAGAACAAGGATGTGATGCTGCGCGTCATGGACCTGAACACCCGCAAGGTCGATGTGCTCGCCAGCCTGTTCGGCGGCCAGGGGACGATCAACGTGTCGTCGTGGGCGCCGAACAGCCAGTATCTGGCCTTCGTGAGCTACCAGCTGGTGCCTCGATAGGGCCGGCCACCTGCCACTGCCGCCGCGGATCGCGTGAAGAGATGAGATGTTCAGGGTCGGACTGAATCCCTACGGGCTCGCGTACACGCTGGGCATGCAGGGTGCCGGGCACCGCGCGCGTGAACGACCGGCCCATGGGCATGGCCGGATTCATTGCGATCGCGCGAGAGCTGGGCGCGCAGTGCATCGAGCTCGATGGCCGATGGCTGACGCGCCATGACCGCCGGCGAGCTCGCGCGCGTGCGCGACGACCTTGCCGGCGAAACCATCATTTGCAGCTACTGGCTGGCGCAGCGGGAAGGGGAGACGCTCGCGGATCCGATCCGCTGCACAGCGGCGATCGGTGCCGCGCTTGATCAGGCTGCATCTGACGCCCGTACTCGAGGGCGGCCGGGCGGCCCTGGGGAGCCGATGGCCGGAGATGGTGGCGCATGGCCGAAGCACTCTGCGCCGCGAAGCGGCGCGGGCGCGTGACGCCGGGCTGGCCCTTGCGGTGGAGGATCACCAGGACTTCGGGAGTGAAGAGCTGGTCGAGATGGCCGAAGAGGCCGGCGACAATGTCGGCGTCGTCTTCGACACCGGCAATCCATTCTCGGTTGGCGAGGACCCGGTCGAATTTGCCCGGCGCGCGGGACACAGGATTCGGCACGTGCATTTGAAGGACTACGTTGCGCAGGCGACGGATGAGGGTTACCGGCTGGTGCGCTGTGCGGTCGGAGATGGCTGCGTGCCCGTTCCGGGAGATTGCCGGCGTGCTCGAGGCTCATACGCCTGCCCTGACGGCGTCGATCGAACCGGGCGCTCTCGAGTCGCGGCACATCAGGCTGTTCACGCCGGACTGGTGGACCGGATACCCGCCGCGCAGCGCGCGCGAACTGGGCACGGCGCTCGGACGGCTGCGCGTGAATCGCCTCGACGACAATGCCGATGTGCGGACGCCGTGGGAACGCGGTGCGCCTCGCGACGAAGTGATCGCGTACGAGATCGGGCAGGTGCGTCGCAGCGTCGACAACCTCCGCGCGATGGGTTTCATGTAGAGTGCGGTCGGCCGGCGATCATCCGGTTCGTGGTGTTGCGACTGAAAACAGAGGTGGACGAGAGATGGACGACAAAGAGTTTTCGCTGACCGGGCAGGTGGCGCTGGTGACCGGCTCCGGACGCGGCCTGGGACACGCGATTGCCCTGCGGCTCGCCGAGCTCGGCGCCGCGGTGGCGATCCACGACCAGAGCCACACCGCGCCGGCGCAGTACGGCGAATTCGCGGATCTCGACGCGTCAGAGGCCGACCTCGCGCAGCATGGCTCGAAGACGTGCTCGGTCATCGGCAACATCGCGGACGAGAGCCGAGTGAAGACGATGGTCGCGGAGGTCGAGTCGAAGATCGGGCCGATCTCGATCCTCGTCAACTCCGCGGGCGGCGACATTGGCGCCAAAGGCGGCAAGCCGAACCCGAACAACGCACTCAACATCTCGATGGAAGACGTGCGCGCCCTTCTCGATCGCAACCTGATCGGGACGATGCTGATGTGCCAGTCGGTGGTGCCGGGCATGGTGGAGAGACGAAGCGGGACGGTGATCAACATTGCCTCCGCCGCCGGGCACTTTGGCACCTCGCCGGAAGTCGCGTACTCGACGATCAAGGCCGCAATCGTTCACTTCACGCGCTGCCTCGCGTACGAGATGCGCGAACACCTGGTGCGGGTGAACTGCGTCAGCCCGGGCCCCACCGCCACCGCACGCTTCCGGAACACACGCGCGCTCGATCCCGCGATGCTGGTGCAGGACGGCACGCTGACGCGGTACGCCGCTCCACGCGATCAGGCCAATGCCGTCGCGTTCCTGTGCACCCCCGCGGCCGCCATGATCCACGGCCAGACGCTGCGGGTGGATGGCGGGTTGACGCTGTACGCGTAACGGTCTGAAGTTTCCAGTTTCCAGTTTCCAGTTCCCAGTTACTGGCGACTGGTTGGCGGCGACTGGCGACTGGTCGACTGGCGACTGGTTACTCCGACGCTTACCGATTCACCACCCTCCCCGGTATCGTGAGCACGATGAGAGCGCCGGCGACGAGCACGGCGGACACGGCATACATGCCGGCGGCGGTGCTGTGCGTCAGGTCCTTGAGCCAGCCGACGACGTAGGGACTGACGAAGCCGGCGAGGTTGCCGATCGAGTTGATCGCGGCGATGCCGGCGGCTGCGGCGGTGCCGCCAAGCACCGCGGTCGGGAGGCTCCAGAAGAGCGGTGCGCACGAGAGTACGCCCATCGCGGCGATGCTGAGGCACGTCATCGCAAGGATCGTCTGCGTGCCGGCGAGGGCGCTGGCGGTCAGTCCGGCGGCGCCGAGGAGCATTGCGCTCGCGGCGTGCCAGCGGCGTTCCCGGCTCCGATCGGCGCTCCAGCCGAAGAGGATCATGGCGACGATCGAGACGCTGTACGGTACGGCAGTCAGCAGGCCGATGTGCAGCGTGCCACGAACGCCCGCAGCCTGGATGAGCGTCGGCATCCAGAACGTCAGTCCGTACTGTCCCATCACGCAGCAGAAGTAAATCGCGCACATGCGCCAGAGACGCCGGTCGCGGAACACCGCGGCGAGCGACGGGTGCTCGACGAGATGCGCACGATCCCGCGTCAGCTTGTCTTCGAGCAGGATCTTCTCTGCCTCGGTGAGCCAGATCGCGGAGCGGATGCCGTTGTCCAGGTAGAACAGCGCCGTGATGCCGACGACGATCGCGGGGATGGCCTCGAGCAGGAACAGCCACTGCCATCCGCGCCAGCCGTTGAGGCCCTCGGTCGACTGCATGATCCAGCCGGAGAGCGGACCGCCGCAGATGCCGGCAATCGGGATGGCGGCCATGAAGAGCGTCATCATGCGGGCGCGCCGTTCGCTCGGATACCAGTAGGTGAGATACAGGATCACACCGGGAAAGAAGCCCGCCTCGGCGACGCCGAGCGTGAACCGGAGCACGTAGAACATCAGCGGGGTGGTGGTGAACATGAACAGGGCCGAGACCAGCCCCCACGAGATCATGATCCGTCCAATCCAGATGCGGGCGCCGACGCGGTGGAGGATGAGATTGCTCGGGACTTCGAACGTGAAGTAGCCGATGAAGAACATCCCGGCTCCGAGGCCATAGACCGTTTCGCTGAACTGGAGGTCGCCAAGCATCTGCAGCCGGGCGAAGCCGATGTTCACCCGGTCCAGATATGCCGCGACGTAGCAGAGCATGATGAAGGGCAGCAGCCGCCAGGTCACCTTGCGGTAGGTGGCGCGTTCGACCGTGGCGGGCGGTGAGTGACTGAGGTCCATGGAGGTCGTCAGTCTATATGGCTTTCCCGATGCCCCCGGCGGTTCCCATTCAACAGTGTTCGCGCCCTTCCGCGTAGATGCGCGGATGACTCATAATTGCCCGCATGCAAATCGTGATTACCGGCGGCGCCGGTTTCCTCGGGCGTCGTCTTGCCGACCGGCTTCTGGAGCGTGGATCACTGCGCGGACCTGAAGGCTCGGAGGTCCCGGTCCGGCAGATTGGGCTCGTCGATGTCATCGCCGCCGCGCCATCAGCCGATCCGCGAATCGTGCCGGTCACGGGCGACATCAGCGACCCGGCGTTGCTCGGCCGTGTCATCGGCCCGGACACGTCCTCGGTTTTCCACCTCGCGGCGATCGTCAGTGGCATGGCGGAATCGGACTTCGACCTCGGGATGCGAATCAACCTGGATGCGACCCGCCGTCTCCTCGAGGCGTGCCGTTCGAAAGCGACCCAGCCCCGGTTCGTGTTCGCGAGCTCCGTTGCCGTCTATGGCGGTGACATGCCGGCGAAGGTGCTGGACAGTACGGCGCTCAACCCACAAACGTCGTATGGAACGCAGAAGGCGATGGCGGAGTTGCTGATTGGCGACTGCACCCGCCGGGGCTTCATCGACGGACGGGTGATGCGGCTGCCGACGATCACCGTGCGCCCGGGCCGGCCCAACGCCGCCGCGTCGTCGTTCGCCAGCGGAGTCGTTCGCGAGCCCCTCAACGGAGAGGAGTCCACCTGCCCGGTCGATCCCGAGGCACGGCTCTGGGTGTTGTCGCCGGCGACGGTGATCGACTGTCTGATCACCGGTCACGATCTCGCACCCGAACGGTTTGGCGCGAGCCGCGCGGTCAACCTTCCCGGCCTTTCGGTCAGCGCGGGCGAGATGGTCGCCGCGCTCGAGCGTGTTGCGGGAGCGGACGTGGCCGCCCGGGTACGCTGGCAACCGGATGCCCGGATCGCCCGGATGGTGGCGAGCTGGCCGGCCGAATGGGATGTGTCGCGAGCGCTCGCGCTCGGGTTTCCTGGCGACGGCTCGTTCGACCAGATCATCCGCGACTACATGCGCGAACAGCTGAACCTGGTGCGTTAAACTGCTTGCCCTCCGGCGCCCCCATCAGGATGATGTGACATGTTCAATTCGATCGATTCGAGCTCCCGCACGATGGCCATGTTCATCGGCCTTCCAGTGGCCGCGATGATTTCCGGGTACTTGATCATCGCGGACCAGATACCAACGTCGCCGCCGACGCCGCCGTTCTCGGACTACAGGAGCGAGAAACCGGGTGTGCAGCACCACATCACCCCGGCCGACCTGCCGGCGCCGTTCGCGACCGACGCGGTCAGCAATGCTCCCAAGGTCGTGCCGCGGCCCGATGGGGCGATGCCGCAGGCACTGCCCGGCTACACGGTGTCGCTGTACTCGAGCGAGCTCGACGCTCCGCGCCTCATTCGTGCCGCGCCGAATGGCGATCTCTTCGTCGCGGAGACCGGCCGCAACCGCGTGCGCGTGCTCCGCGGCGTCGACGCGACCGGAAAGGCCCAGGAAGTGGAAGTGTTCGCGGCCGGGCTCAATCGTCCGTTTGGCATCGCCTTCTACCCGCTCGGTCCCAACCCGCAATACGTCTACGTCGGGAACACGGATTCGATCGTCCGCTTCCCGTATCAGACTGGCGACCTGAAGGCACGCGGGTCGTATGAGGTGCTGGTCACCGGACAGTTCCAGGGCGGCGGCCATTCGACACGGGACGTGGCGTTCACCAGGGACGGCAAGAAGATGTACGTCGGCGTCGGATCGCGGTCCAATGTCGACGACCCCGACACGACGCCGGAGGAAAAGGATCGTGCCGCCATCCTCGAGTTCAACCCGGATGGCACCGGCCGGCGCGTCTACGCGACCGGTATCCGGAACGCGGTTGGACTCGCGGTCCACCCGACGACCGGGCAACTGTGGGTTTCGGTCAACGAACGCGACAACCTTGGCGACAATCTGGTGCCCGACTACATCACGCATGTCGAGGACGGCGGCTTCTACGGCTGGCCCTGGTACTACATTGGCGGCAACCAGGATCCACGGCACGCCGGCAAGCATCCCGAGCTCAAGGCGTCGGTCAAGGTGCCGGACGTGCTCCTGCAGCCGCACAGCGGATCGCTCGAGATGGTGTTCTACAACGGCCAGCAGTTCCCGGCCGAGCACCGCGACAGCATCTTCTCGGCATCGCACGGATCCTGGAACAAGGCGACGCGCACGGGCTACAAGATCATCCGCACACCACTGCAGGACGGCAAGCCGACGGGCAGCTACGAGGACTTCCTCACCGGCTTCGTCACTGCTGACGGCCAGGTCTGGGGTCGTCCCGTGGGTGTCGCCGTCGCCGCCGACGGCGCACTCGTCGTCACCGACGATGCCGCGAACACGATCTGGCGAGTGGCGTATACGGGGAAGAAGTGAGCCGCCAACGGTGCCAGGCGCTGTAGCTTCCGCCTTCAGGCGGAAGTGCCAGGGGTGCCAGGGTGCCGAAGCGCTGTAGCTTCCGCCTTCAGGCGGAAGTGCCAGGGGTGCTAGGTGTGCCAGGGTGCCAAGCGCTGTAGCTTCCGCCTTCAGGCGGAAGTGCCAAGAGTGCAAACTGGTAAGCCGGAAGCCGGAAGCCGGAAGCTGAAGTAGCTGATAGCTGAAGTCTGATATGCCCCTCTCGCCCCAACAACTGAGGTCGGCGCTCTCCGGCGTCATCGGCTTTCCGGTGACGCCGTTTCGCGAAGACCTGTCGGTGGATATTCCGGCGCTCCGGAAAAATCTCCGCGCCATGTTCCGGCAGCCGCTCGCGGCGGTGGTGGCGGCCGGCGGGACGGGAGAGCTGTACTCCCTGTCACCGTCTGAACACCTCGAGGTCGTCAGCACAGTCGTCGACGAAGCGGCCGGGAAAGTCCCCGTGATCGCCGGGACCGGCTTCAACACGGCGCTCGGAGCTCTGCTCGCACGCCAGGCGGCGGACTGCGGCGCGTCGGGGATCCTGGCATTCCCGCCGTACTATCCTTCTCCGGAAGAGGATGGTGTCGTCGCTTACTACCGCGCTCTCGGTGCGGCGACACCGCTGGGACTGCTGATTTACAGCCGCGACTGGTTCCATCCCGGTGCCGCGCTGGTCGAACGGCTGGCGTCCATCCCCACCCTGATGGCGTGGAAGGACGGCCAGGGCGACATGCGAAGGCTTCAGATCATTCGTCGCCAGGTCGGGGACCGCCTGCACTGGATCGGTGGCGCCGGGGACGACCTGGTGCCGGCGTATTACGCGCTCGGCATCCGGGCGTTCACGTCCAGCATCGCGAACGTGTCCCCCGAGATTGCGCTGCAGCTCCACACCGCCGGGTCCAGTGGCGATACCGCCACGCTGGCACGCCTCATGTCGGATTACGTCGTCCCCGTCTACGCGCTGCGCGCCAGGCGCAAGGGATACGAGGTCACGGTGATGAAGGAGCTCATGTCGATGCTCGGTCTGACCGGTGGCTTCGTGCGTCCGCCGCTGGTCGCGCTCCGCACCGACGAACTGCAGGAAGTCCGCGCGCTCGTTCCGCAGTGGCAGAAGGCCGCGGCGGTTTGAATCGCGGATTGGCTCTGCTCCCGCCGGCCATCCTCTGAGGGCAGGACACATGGATCGCAGGGACTTCATACGGCTGGCCGGCGCAGGTGTTGCGGCCGGGGCGACGCAGGCGTCGATCGCGGCGCGTCAAAGCGCACCGGCGCGGAGCCCGCGATCGGCACCGCAGACCGCTGCGAGGATGAAAGTCGGGACGCAGCACGATTCCTCCGACGAGGTCCTCGGGGTCCTGGCCGCGCTCGGCGTCCGGAACATCTGCAGTCGCCTGCCCTCGGTGCGGCTCGACGAGCAGTGGTCGGCTGAGGGGCTCCAGCGCCTTCGTGAGCGGGTCGAGGCGTTCGGCATCACGCTCGACATGGTGCCGCTGCCGATGAGCTCGAATCCGATCGCACGGGCTGAAAATCCCAACATCCTCCTCGGGAAGAGTCCCGAGCGGGATCGCGAGCTCGACGACATCTGCGAGATGATCAGGAATGCGGCGAAGGCCGGCATTCCCTCGCTGAAGTACAACCTGACGCTTCTCGGTGTCGTCCGCACCACCAACACGCCCGGCCGCGGCGGCGCCAGGTACAGCACGTTCGTCTATGACGAGGCGCTGCAGGATCCGCCGCTGACCGAGGCAGGTCCCGTGAATGCGGACGTCTATTGGGAGCGCATCACCTACTTTCTCGAGCGCGTGATACCGGTCGCGACGGAGTACAAGGTCCGCATGGCGTGCCATCCACAGGACCCCGGCATGCCGCCCGGCAAGGGCTACCGCGGCGTGGAAACCGTTCTCGGTTCGGTCGCAGGGTTGAAACGTTTCGTCGAAATCGCCCCCAGTCCCTATCATGGGTTCAACTTCTGCCAGGGAACCGTGTCGGAGATGCTCGCGAAGCCGGGCGAGGAGATCTTCGACGTCATCCGGTACTTCGGGTCCCGCGGCAAGATCTTCAACGTGCACTTCCGCAACATCCATGGCGGCTTCCTGCACTTCCAGGAGACATTCATAGACGATGGCGACGTGAACATGCTCCACGCGATGCGTGTGTACAAGGAAGTGGGATTCGACGGAATGATGATGCCCGACCACGTGCCGACGATTGCGGGGGATCCGAAAGGCGCGCAGGCCTTCGCGTTTGCGTTCGGCTATATCCAGGCGCTCATCGCCGCGGTCTCGGCGGAGGCCTGATGAACGCACAGAATGTCCACGCCGTGAGAGTGACGGCCTCGGACCGGCCCGGCATGCTCTTCGCCCTCACGCGCGTGCTCGCCGAGCACGAGGCGAACATCACCTATGTCGACATGCACAGCCGCGGGCACGAGTCCGACATCTACTTCGAGTTCACGCCTTCGGCCGTCGACGAGGGGAGGATCGCGGAGATGCTCCGGGGCGTCCCGGGCGTCGTCAGCCTCGAAGAGACGCCGTCGCTGAACCGGATCTACGGCAAGCGGATCATCGTCATGGGCGGCGGTGCGCAGGTCGGCCAGGTGGCTCTTGGCGCGATCGCCGAAGCCGATCGGCACAATATCCGTGGGGAGAGGATCTCGGTCGACACCATCCCGCTCGTCGGTGAGCTCGAGCTGGCGGCGGCGGTTCGCGCCGTCGTGCGCCTGCCACGCGTGCGGCTGCTCGTGCTCGCGGGGTCGCTCATGGGCGGCGAGATCACCCGCGCGGTCGAAGACGTTCGCCAGAACGGCCTCTATGTCATCTCGCTCAACATGGCCGGCAGCGTGCCCGACGCCGCCGATCTCGTCGTCAGCGACCCGATCCAGGCGGGCGTCATGGCCGTGATGGCGATCGCCGACACGGCGAAGTTCGATCTCGTGCGGCAGCAGAAGAGACGTTACTAAGCAAAGTAGTTACGGAAATTCGACCACGGAGGCACGAAGGCACGGAGGACACGGACAACGAAAAGGCCGCGCGGCCTTCAAAATCCCAGTAACGCTATCCGACGCGTGGTGACACAACGGGGGTCAGGTGTCACCGTTCTTCTTGTTTCGGCCATGCCACCGTTCGCTCATGGCCGCTAGCGTCTTCGTGCGTCTCCGTGCCTTCGTGCCTCCGTGGTCGAATCTGGTCTGTCGAGGGAGCATCCTCGCACCTTGGCACCTTGCCCCACTCTTCCGGTAGACTAAGCCGCTCACTTCGTCTTTTCACAAGGAGAACACTCATGCGTTTGGTTCGCGCTTCTGCCGTTGCGATGGCCGTGGCTCTTCTCGTTCCCGCCCTTCATGCCGGGCAGGCGGCGGCGCCAGCTGCCGCTCCTGCGCAGGCGAAGCCGCAGGGTGCGCCTCCCGCCGCCGGCGCGATGGAATCCGATCGGAAAGTCGTCGGGGGCGGCATCACCGCCGCGGGCTGGCAGGGCAAAGTGGATGCGTCCGCGGCCAAGCAGGGCGGCACCATCAATGACTCGAAATTCGCCGAGGAAGGCGGGGCGTTCCACCTGACCGTCGGTCCGGCCGCCAGCTACTGGAATCCCGCGAACAAGGCGGCGGGCGACTACACCGTCAAGGCGACGTTCAAGGAAGCGAAGCAGACGTTCAGCCATCCGCATCCCTTCGGTCTCTTCATCGGCGGCAACAAGCTGGGCACCGACCAGCAGAGCCTGCTCTACTGCGTCGCGTACCGCGACGGCAGCTACCTGGTTCGCGCGTTCAAGGGAGACGTCGTCACCACGGTGGTCAAGAAGACCCCGAACGACGCCGTTGCCAAGGCGGCAGCCGATGCCCCGGTGTCGCAGGACATCGAATGGCGCGTCAAGGGAAACCGCGTCGAGTGCGCGGTCAACGGGACGGTCGTCGCCGGGTTCGACAAATCCGAAGTGGTCGGCGAGGGCAAGCTGGAGTCGACCGACGGCGTCTACGGGATCCGCTCGGCGCACAACACCGACGTTGTCGTCAGCGGCCTGAAGATGACCAAGGGCTAATCGTTTCAATCAGGGAGCATTCAACAACATGATTCGTGGAACCTGCGCCGCGCGTTTCGTCGTCGCCGCACTGTTCGTCGTTTCGACCGCCACGTGGGCGTCCGCACAGGACGCCCGCGGCAGTGCGCCGCCTCCGCTCGCAAGGCCGAGGCGGTGGACGTGGACCGCAGGCGCCCGCGGTCGTGTCGCCTGAAGTGCTGCCCGATCGCCACCTCACTTTCCGCATCTATGCGCCGCAGGCGCAGGCGGTCCGGCTCGGCGCCGGCGACATCCCCGGCGTCGGCCAGACCACCCAGTTGACCAAGGCCGAGAACGGCGTGTGGGAGGTGACGATTGGCCCGATCGATCCGGGTGCTTATCGCTACAACTTGAACGTCGACGGGGTCGCGACCATCGATCCGCGCAACCCCTCGACGAGCGAGTCCAACAACAACGTGTGGAGTCTCGTCGTGGTCCCAGGCTCGGACTTCATGGACACGAAGAACGTGCCGCATGGAGCCGTGGCGTCGATCACCTACAACTCGACGGCGCTGAACGCGTTCCGCCGGATGCACGTCTACACGCCACCCGGATACGAGACCGGCACCGCCAAGTATCCGGTCTTCTATCTCCTGCACGGCGCGGGGGACAGCGACGACGCGTGGACGTCCGTCGGGCGCGCCGGCTTCATCCTCGACAACCTGATTGCGGCGGGGAAGGCCAAGCCGATGATCGTCGTCATGCCGGCCGGGCACACGTCGCGCGGCACCGTGGCGGGCGGCGTCGTCGGGCGCAATGCGACGCAGGACTTCGTCAAGGACTTCACGATGGACGTGATGCCGTACGTGGAGAAGCATTACCGGGTCCTGAACGACCGTGCGCACACCGCGATTGCCGGGCTCTCGATGGGCGGCACGCAGACGCTGCACGTTGCCATCCCGCATCTCGAGAAGTTCGCTTACGTCGGCGTGTTCAGCTCCGGGCTGATCGGCGGCTTCCCCGAGCTCGCACCGGCGGGCCGTGGCGGTCCACCGGCCGCCGCGCCGGCCCCTGCACCGGGTGCACCGACCGCTTCCCCCGCACCAGGCGCTCCCGCGGCGCCAGTCGCAGGTGCGCCGCCGCTCGCAGCCGACTGGGCGCAGCAGAATGCCGCGACGCTCGACAACGCGAATCTCCGGAAGGGGCTGAAACTTCTCTGGTTCTCGACCGGCAAAGACGACGGCCTGATCACGACGTCGAACGCGACGGTGGACCTGCTCAAGAAGCACGGGCTCAACGCCACCTTCAAGGAGAGCCCCGGCGGGCACACCTGGATCAACTGGCGCAACTACCTGGACGAGTTCGTGCCGCAGCTGTTCCAGTGAAGTCCCGGCGTCGGCGGCTTACCGCCTGACGTCGATCTGCAGACGCACATCTCCACGGCAGGGCGCCTCGGCTGCGGCACGCAGCTCGTAGGCGCCCTCTTTTTCGTAGGGGTGGGTCGCCTTCAACGGCAGCGCGCCTTCGAGTCGATCCTGGCGGCCGTCGCCGTAGTCGAGCATCACCGCGCAGTCGCCGCGGCCCTCGACCGTCGCGGCGATTTCCGGCACCTCGGTCGAGGGTCCGGGGACGACCGTCACTTTCCAGATGCCGCGCCGGATCGCACGGATATCGAGCCGGGCGCGCGCCGTGCCTTCGCACGGCGCCTCGGGCGTCGCCACGACCGAATATTCGTTGTCGGCTTCGTAGGCGTGCCGCATCTCGTCAGGAAGCGTCGCCGTCCGCCGCTCCGTGTTGCCGTCGCCGAAGTCCATCGTGTAGGCGCATTCCCCGGAGCCCAGGAGCGAGATGAGAACGCCGCCGCCATCCTCTTCGGGTGCCGGCCGGAACTCGATGCGCGTGATCCGCGGCGGCTGCGCCGCGCCGATGGTGGTGCAGGCCGCTACAAGGATCCCGAGAACGCTGCCTCGCCGCATGAGCTGACCTTCCTTTCGGTGCTTCTACGCACCGACAAATCGTCGCGGAGAGTTGCCACTTGCGTGCCACCCGTTCCTTCCGCCTGAAGGCGGAAGCTACATGCACCTTGGCCGGTCCTTTCGCCGGAAGGCGGAAGCCATGCACCCTGGCCGTTCCTTCCGCCTGAAGGCGGAAGCTACATGCACCTTGGCCGGTCCTTTCGCCGGAAGGCGGAAGCCCTGCACCCTGGCCGTTCCTTCCGCCTGAAGGCGGAAGCTACATGCACCTTGGCCGGTCCTTTCGCCGGAAGGCGGAAGCTACATGCACCCTGGCCGGTCCTTTCGCCGGAAGGCGGAAGCCATGCACCTTGGCCGGTCCTCTCGCCGGAAGGCGGAAGCCATGCACCCTGGCCGGTCCTTTCGCCGGAAGGCGGAAGCCCTGCACCCTGGCCGTTCCTTCCGCCTGAAGGCGGAAGCTACATGCACCTTGGCCGGTCCTTTCGCCGGAAGGCGGAAGCCATGCACTTTTGGCCGTTCCCGCCGCCTGAAGGCGGAAGCTACGAACCATCTTGGCCGGCCTTCCGCCTGAAGGCAGAAGCTACGACGGCTCGATCGCCGTCGGCCGCGCGACGGATGGTTCGAACACCCGGATGCGCCGCAGGAGCACATCCACGAACCAGAGTCCCAGCGCTGCCGCAACCAGGACGGGCCAGATCGGCCGCCGGTCGATCCGTCGGTCACCCGAGACACTCGCGAGCGCCTCGGGACCGGGACGCCACGCGCCGCCGGTCGCGGTGGCGATCGCACGCAGCCGTTCTTCATCCGGAGGGCCGAATCGGTACTCGGCCGCAGGATCCGGCAGGACGACGCGCGAGCCGACGCCACCACTGTCGCCGTGTCCCGTTTCTGCGAGCGTCACTTTGAGAGGAATGCTCGCGTCCGCGACCAGTGTCGTTTCGTAGCGACCAGGTGCGACCTGCCTCAGCACGACGTCGCGCGGCGGGGTGTCCGCGGCTTGCACCTGCACCACCGGCCGCAGGAGGTCCCGATGGGCGCCGTTCACGTCCCGCGCCTCAACCGATACGGCAACAGACCTCGCCGTGCCGTGAATGGGGCCGGGCACCACTTCCAGTGCGGCTGCTGGCGGCCGGCGCCGCTCGAGCGCCCGAGCGACGGCGGTGAAGAACGGGCCGTAGCCGCGCCAGGTGACCCAGTCCGCGGCCCAGCGGTCCTTCACGTCGGACGCGAACACCGCAGTCCGGCCGAGGCCGATCGGCCAGAACGCCAGCAGCGGATCCCCGTCGTCTGTGGCGAGCAGCTCGAGCGCCGTGTCTTTCAGGACCGTCGCGGTCCGGCCCTTCAATGGTGGAATGTGAGTGAGGTCGATGCCGGTCAGGAACGCGGGCGTCTTGACCATCGGCTTGATCTGCTTTTCGTCGAACGCCGGCGTCGCCGCGTTCCGTGCTTCCTTCACGAAGATCTGCGGCAGTTCCTTGGCGTCGGCGACCTGGTAGGCGCGTCCCTTTCCCCATTTCGCGATGTTGCGCAGCAGCTCCGGATCGGCCGACGGACCGACAGCCACGGTCGACACGGTGATACGGGCGCCCACCATCTTCGTAACGAGCGCCTCGTAGTCGTCCGGGTATGACCGGCCATCGGAGAGCAGGACGACGTGCTTCGCGCGTGCCTTTGCGGTTCGCAGCGCAAGGTACGCCTGCTCCACGGCGGGGAAGATCAATGTGTGACCGCCCGGTTCGATCGACGCGATCTTCTGGCGGATATCGTTGCGGTTCTTGCCGACATTACGGAGCGTGATGTCCCACGCGAACTGATCGTTGAAAGTGAGGACGCCGAGCGACTGCTCGTCGGTCATCACGTCGACCGCTGCCTGCGCGGCGGCTTTGCAGAGATCCATCGAAGACCCGGCCATGCTCCACGATCGATCGAGCACGAGTATCAGGGCGACCTCCGGTTCGTCCTTGCGCTCGAAGGTCACCGGGGCAAGCCGCTCGATTGGCGTCTTCCGGTAGCCGCCTTCGCCGAACACTGCCGCGCCGCCGGCGATGAGCAGGCCGCCGCCCTCGCGTTCGACCCAGCCGGACAATGCCGACATCGACGACGTGGTGATTGCCGCGCGCGGGACGTCGCTGAGGACGACGAGGTCGAACGGATCGAGTTGCGCTTCCGCGGCCGGCAATCCCGAGGCAGGACGAGTGGTCACGTCGAACCCGGAGCTCGCCAGGGCGGTAGAGAGATACTTTGCGCTGGCGGGCGCGCCTTCGACGTAGAGCACCTTCGTTTTCGGGTCCGCCCACATGCCTTTCTCGAGCGTGTTGTTCTCGCTCAGCGGATCGTCGGGAATCTTGAGCGCCGCCTGCAGCACGTACGGGCCGGGCGCATCGAGGACGGCACTGATCGCGACTCTGGTCGAGCCCTTCGCAACCCCGACAGATTGAGTGCCGACGATCCTGGCGCCCGAGCGCAGCTCGATGACCGCCTGGCGATCGCGCTGACTGCCGACTGCCACCGTTGCGGTGAATGCCTGCGCCGGCCGGGACGCGTTCGGGCAGGATCAGATCGTCAATCCACGTGTCGCCGAGCGATCGCGGCGCGAGCGGTTCAACGGACACGGGAATGTGCGCTTCAACGAGATGGGCCAGGGCGGCATCAGAATCCCCCCCGGTCGAGTGACCATCGGTGAACAGCACGATGCGCGGAACGGAGCCCGGCGGCCAGCTCCGCGCGCGCGGCGCCCAGCGCGGCTTCGAGGTCGGTGCCGCGCCGATCGACCGTGACGGCGGTCGGACCCGCAGCCCGCGCGTCGGCGTGGGCGAGCTGACGAAGTGCCGCGGTATCGTCCATCGCGGCAGCGCTGGCACCGAAGGCGACGATGCGGAAGTGTGAGGGACGGAGCGCTGCGTTCAGATCGTCGATCCGCTTCGCGGCAGCTTCGATCGCGGTGCTGGACACGCTGTACGACACGTCCACCGCATAGACGATGGACTCGCGCGAGGAACTGGTCGCCAGCATCGGACGGGCGAGTGCGGCAGCCAGCGCGATCAGCGATCAGCGACCGCACGCTCGCCTGCAGCCACCGCTGGCGCCGGTTGAAGTTCGTCCGCGCGACCGCGAGTGCAAGCCACACGAGCGGCACCGCCGCGAGCAGCCACAGTGCGGCGGGTGCGGTCCACGTCAGCATCGGGAAGCCACCATGGCCTGCGCGGTCATACGGTGATCCTGCGCTGCCACGTCCACCACTCTGCAAGCGCGAGAGCGAACGCGGCAATCGCAAAATAGAGCCACCCGGGCCGGCCGGACAGACCAGCGGTGACCGGACGCGCCTGATCGCTCCGGCTCAACGTCGTCCGCGCCAGATTTGACACCTGGGGATCGCCGACGTTGACGGCGAACGTGCTCTTCGCTCCCGCGGTTTCGGCGGTGTACAGCCCGGGCGTGCGCAGTGTCGCAAGCGTTGCACCGCCGACAGGGAGAGAGGGATGTCGCGGTTGCCAGGCCCAATCAGCCGGTCGGTGGTCGGGCCGAACGTCGCGAGACCGGTCGTACGCGCACCGTGTGCTTCGGGCCTGACGAGCCAGTCGATGGCATTTCCCATCAGGACCGGAAAGCCCGGTGCCGACGCCAGGTTCGATTCGGCGGGACCGAAAGTCAGGACGACGAAGCGCCGCTCTCGCGTATCCGCGACGTACACGAGCGGTGTGCCCTGGGCGGATTGTGCCACCGGCGTGAGCGCGGCACCGTACGGACGTGCCTTCTCGATCTTGAGAGTGAGAGGATCAACCCCCTGCACGACGGGGTGCGTGCCCGCCATCTCCCAACGGGGACGCTTTTCTTCCGTCGCGTCCCACGCCCTCTGCGCACCAGCTGACGGTGCGGTCAGCCACGCGACGTCGGGCGGAGCGACGTAGATCGCCGGCCGGCCGCGGCTGGGCCGCCGGCGCCCATCGATCGAACACGATCACATCCTCGTCCGAGGTTCCCGCGCTGGAACCAGGCTCCGGCGGCAGTTCGTACTTGGAAGGATCGATGAAGGTCGCCCTGACGTCCGGATCTCCGGCGAACAGCGGCCGCAACCAGCCGGTCTGCTGGCCGACGACGGTGACGCCGACCGGTGCCGCATGCTCGATCCACGCAAAGGCGTCGTCGTCCACTTCGAGCGCATTGTGCGGCGCCGCGACGTGGACGCGCAGCCGGCGGTCGTTGCCTCGGCTGAGCGGGACCATCTGGCGGAGCGCTTCGCCGGCATGCACCTGCACGTTGCGGTCGAGGATTGCCGTGTCGCCCCGGGTGATCGTGAGGTGCACGTTCTGGCCGGCGTCGGCAAAATTCACGATTTCGAGATATGCCGTGCCTGCCTGTTCGAGTGTCGCCGACCGACGAACATCAAATGCGGTCACGGCCACGTTCGGCGCCGACTCGAAAACAGAGTGGACGAAAACGCCCGGCGGAAGCGGCCGTGGTACTGCGCCGTCGGTGATGAAGTGAACGGTGTCGGCCCCGGCAAGCTGCGGCCACGCGGTCGGGTCGCCGCCGCCTGGAGCAATGCGGTCGAGCGCCGAATCGAGCAGAACCAGGTCCGTCGTCGGCCCTTCAACCAGGCCATCCGCGGTGGTTGCGACCGCGGTCGCGGTGCCCGACGCTGCGACAAGCCGCCGCGCTTCGCCCAGCGCCCGGTCCCATCGCGACTCACCGCTGCGCGTGCCGGCCAGCATCGACCAGGAGGAGTCGACGACAACCAGCACTCGACCCCGTGACGTCGACGGTGTGGCGGATCGTCGTGACGGGCGGGTGATGGCAAGAGCGAGCGCCAGCGCGATCAGGATGGTGAGAACGAGCGACACCGCGCGGCGGATCCGTTCCCAGAGTGTGAGCTCGCGCGGTTCGTCGAGCACGCGCTGCCAGAGCAGCAGCGACGAGACGAGCATGCGCGGCGGTCGCAGCTTGCGCAGGAACAGCCATGCGGCCAGCGCCGCCACCGCCCCGAGCAGCAGCCAGGCCTGGACGCCGCCCATCGCACCGAAGGTCATGCGACGAACCGCCCCTGCCTGAACGCCTTGAGGATCACATCTTCGAAGGGCCGCTCGGCGTCGGCGCGCACGTAGCCGATGTCGTAGCGTCCGCAGAAGCGCTCGAGCTCCGCGGCATGCGCATCCCAGGCGGCAACGTAAGCGGATGCGAGCTTCGGCGTCACCTCGATCTGACGCATGTCACCGGTTTCGGTGTCGACGAACTGGACATCGCCGAACGCTCCCGGATCCCGGTCGCGCTCGGATGCGATGTGCACGACGAAGACATCGTGACCGAGCGTGCGGAGAATCTTGAGGCCCGGCATCGAACCCGCCGGGGTCGAGGAAGTCGGAGATGATCACCGTCAGGCCAAGCTGTCGCGGCCGCGACGCGAACTCCTTGAACGATTGCCGGAGATCCGTTGGTCCCGCCGGCTCCATCCGCTCGAGCATTTCGAAAACGCGGAAGATGCGGCCTTTGCCGCGTCCCGGAGAGATTTCGTGGCTGAGACCACGGCCGAACGGGACGATCGTCAAGCGGTCCAGGTGGGCAAGGCCGATGTAGCAGAGCGCCGCGGCAATGCGCCGCGCCATGTCGAATTTCGCCGGCTCCGCCATCGATCGGCTCGAGTCCAGCATCAGGTAGATCGGAAGATCCCGCTCTTCGTCGAACAGGCGAAGCAGCAGCCGGTTCAGCCGCTTGTAAGCCTTCCAGTCGATGTGCCGGAAGTCGTCACCGGGCGCGTACTGCCGATGGTCAGCGAACTCGAGCCCGCGGCCGCGCTTCGGCGTGAGCCGATCGGCGCGGTTCTGCCCGGCGAACGCGCGCTTCGACACGACGTGGAGGTATTCCAGTTTCTTGAGGAAGTCGTCTTCGAACCGAAGGGCCATTGGAGGTATTCGCGCCTTCCGGCCGCGTCATTCGGTCGCGACGGTCGCGAGGAGCTCGTCGACGATTGCGTCCGTGCTCACCTCGTCCGCTTCGCCCTCGAAGTTCAGGAGAATCCGGTGGCGGAGTGCCGGCAGCGCGACTGCCCGGACATCGTGAACCGACACGAACGCCTGGCCGCGGTTGAGCGCCTGGATCTTGGCCGCGAGCACGATGGCCTGCGCGGCGCGCGGGCTCGCGCCGTAGCGCACGTACCTCTTGACGAGCGGCGTCGCATACGGCGATCCCGGGTGAGTGCCGAGGGCCAGCCGGATCGCGTACGACTGCACCGGCCTGGAGATCGGGACGGAGCGGGCAACGTGCCGCATCTCGAGCAGTTCCGGCCCGTCGACGATGCGCGACACCGTTGTGGTCGCGTCTGTGGTCGTCCGATCGATGATCTGATGCATCGCCTCTTCGGTCGGATACATCACCTTCAGCTTGAAGAAGAACCGGTCCAGCTGCGCTTCCGGCAGCGGGTAGGTCCCCTCCATTTCGAGCGGGTTCTGGGTCGCGAGCACGAGGAACGGCTGCTCGAGCCGGTAGGTGGTCTTCCCGACCGAGACGCTGACGTCCTGCATGGCTTCGAGCAGCGCGGACTGCGTCTTCGGGGTGGCGCGGTTGATCTCGTCGGCGAGGACGACGTTCGCGAATATCGGTCCGGGCTGGAACTCGAAGAACGTTCCGCCGTGCGAATGTTCCTGGACGATGTTGGTCCCGACGATGTCGGCGGGCATCAGATCTGGAGTGAACTGGATGCGCGAGAAGGTCAGGTGCAGCACGTCGGCGAGGGTGTGGACGAGGCTCGTCTTGCCGACGCCGGGGATACCCTCGAGCAGGACGTGACCACCCGCGAGCAGGCTGGTCACGGTGAGGTTCACCACCTCTTCGTGGCCGACGATCCGGCGCCCGACTTCCTGGGTAATGCGCAGGAAGCGGTCGCGGAACTGATCGATGGACTGCTCGACGGCGGTGGTGGTCGTCATTGTTGGCGGATGAAATACGTCTGGACGGCGGTGCGCCGGCTCTCCGGAACCGGCGGCGGAGCGACGGCACGCCCGCGGTCGAACGTTGCAGCGCCGCTGTGCGAGTAGGTCACCCCGGCCTGTCCGCGCTCGGTCTTCCGCCGTGCTTCGGTCTGGACGTTGTCGCCGGGGTTGTCCATGCTGGCTTCGACCGTTTCGCGGCGCAGCGCCGCTTCGAGTTCCGCCATCCGCCCGGCGTTCGTGCGCGCATCGGAGCCGCCGCCCAGCCCGAGCCCCGGCGCCGCTTTTGCGGGCGCGTCTTCTTCCGAACCCATCATGATGATGCCGGCGCCGCCTCCGGCCTCGGCCTCGGCAACCGATTGGATCGACGCCTCGTCGATCTCGCCGCCCTTCTTGCCGGGTGCGGCGTTGGCCTTCTGCTGCGCGTCTTTCGAGCTGACCATCTGGCCGGCCTTGTCGTTCGGCGGCTGCGCGGCGTTGGCGGCGTCAGCCATATCGTCGGACACCTTCTGCAGCGTGTCGCGCACTTCCGGCGGCACCGTCGGCATTTCGGCGGCTTTGCGGGCACGCTCGGCCACAGCCTTCATTTCCTCCGCAGGTTGACTCGACTGGCCGCCGGGCGCCGGCGCCATCGCGCGTGCGAGTTCGTTCAGCTTGCCCGCGTCCCGCAGTGCGTTCAAACGGGCGATGAGGCTCCTGAGCTCCGCCGCGGTTGCCGGTGCCGCACCAGGCGGCAGGGTGCCCTTTTCGGCAGCGGCGAGCAGCGCTTCGAGCTGCTTCTGCACTTCGGGCAGGAGTGCTTCTGCCGACCCGCTTGCCCGGGCGGCGGAGAGCGCCCGGTCGCGCGGTGCCGACGAGCCGTGGAGCAGCATGGTGCCACCGGGAACCGTCAGTGCGAGCGCCACCGCACAGACTGCGAGGAATGCGGTTGCCGCCTTGGCGCGCGGCGCCGATGCCTGTGGGTAGAGGGCCGGCCAGTCGGCATCCGCGAGCCGGCGTGCTGCGCGCTGGAGGTGATATTCGGTCCACGGATCGCGAGCGTTTGCCGATGCAAACCAGCGTGCGCTCCTCAACTCCCCGCGAAGGCCGGCGGCGTGATCGAGGCTGGCGGCGCCAGCGTCGGACACCACCTGACGGCGTCCCATGAACCACGTGCGTGCGAGCAGCGCCAGCCCCGTCAGCGCGAGGACGCCCAGCGGAAGCACTGGCGACCAACCGCGCCAGCGCCCAAGTGCGGCAAGGCACACGGCGGCCGCAGCGACGAGGGGAGCCACGCGCCAGAGCTCACGACTGGCGTTCCCGGCGCGGCGATGCTGGTCGGCGTCGGCCAGTTCGTCCAGGACCAGCTCGGCGGATGTCGGTTCGGCGGACACGATCCTGCTAACGATATCCGACTCAGTTGCGCTTCTGCATCAAGATCTCGGAGATCCCGGCGCGACCGGACCGGCGGGACCGGGGGTGTGACAAGCTACGGCGGAATGGGCCTGCGCGGGATTATCCTCGAGCTCCACGTCTATGCCGGGCTGCTCACATTTGGTCAGCTGATGATTTACGGCGTGACCGGACTCTCGGCGGCGTTTCAGCCCGGGTTAGAGCGCCCCAAGATCCCGCACACGGGTACGAGGCGGCGCGTCTCCAGTTCCCAGTTCCCAGTTCCCGAACCCTGAATCGCGAGCCCCGAACCCGGAACCCGGAACCCCGAACCCCGAACCCGGAACCCCGAACCCGGAACCCGAATCCCTAATCCCTAATCCCGAATCCCGAATCCCGAGTAAGCCCCTCCACCTCCGCCCTCGTCGGCATCGCCGGGATGGCGCCGCGGCGGGTGACGGACACCGCCGCGCAGGCGTTGGCGAATGCCAGGCACTCGCGCATCAGCGCGGTATTCGCGAGCGCACTCTGGAGTGTGGCCGTCGTGACATTGCGTCGTACCAGTTCATTCAGAAACGCGCCTACGAACGCGTCACCCGCGCCGGTCGTATCCACCACCGGCACCGGGAATCCCGGCAGGCGCAGGTCGAGTGACGATGTGACGAGTCTGGCGCCGTCCGCTCCGTAGGTAATCAGGACCGCGCGGGGACCTCGTTCCAGGATGAAGCTTGGCGGAGTGGAGGCGGACCCGCCGAGCAGTGCGAGTTCGTCCTCGGCCACTTTGACGATGTCGCAGGACGGCAGCGTCGCGAGCGTCGCGTCGACAAAGGCTGACGGCGATGACCAGAGGTCGAGCCGCGCGTTCGGGTCGAAGCTCACCAGCCATCCGGCAGCGCGCGCGAGCGCGACGGCGCGTTCGGTGGCCGCGCGGGAGTCCGGGTGCGTGAGGCTCAGAGTGCCGAAGTGCAGGATGCCATCACCCTCGAACCAGTCCGGCTGCACGCCAGACGCGGGGAAGAGCATGTCCGCCGACGGATCCCGGTAGAAGGCGAAGTCCCGTTCGCCTGACGCGCTGAGGGTCACGAATGCGAGTGCAGTCTTGGCCGCCGAGGTCCGCCGCATCCGGCACGTATCGACTCCGAGATCCCGCAGTGCCCGTTCGATGCAGTCGCCAAAGGCGTCGCGCCCGACTTGCCCGGCAAACTGGGCGATGCCGCCCAGCCGCGCGATGCACGCCGCGACATTTGCCGGGGCGCCGCCCGGCACTCTCGCGAACGTGTCCACGTCCGCCAGGCGTTGCCCCTTTTCGAGCGGAACGAAGTCGATGAGCGCTTCGCCGAAACAGATGACCCGACCCATGCCGCGCATCATATCCCGAGGTGTACTGACTGGATGACAGCAGGCGGGATGCTGGTTTATGATGAGGCACACGTAGGTTCATGTTCAGTTCCGTCCCCGTCGTCCACGTGCTTGCCCTCCTGGCGCTCCTCGCGCTGCCGGGTCAGATGCTGGAGGTCGCGCCGCTGCCCCGTGACGGGCAGGTGCTCGTCTCCTTCAAGCTGGGGGATGCATTTACCGACGAAGTGGAAGCCGCTGTTCACAGCGGGCTGACGGTCAGCTTCGTCTACAAGGTCGATCTGATGCGCGCCTCGGCCACGTGGTTCGACCGCACGCTGGCGACGACGGTGATCACGGCGACGGTCCGCTACGACAATCTGACCCGGAAGTATCACATCACGCGGATGCTCGACGGTCGGACCGAACGGGCTGAAACGACAGCGAGCAAGGAGTTCGTCCGCGACTGGCTGACGACCGACTTCGAACGGCTTCCGCTCTTCAGGAGCGTCACGCTGCAGCCGAACAGCGAGTATTACGTCCGGGTGCGCGCGCACACGACGCCGCGCAACGCGACCTTCCTCTGGCCATGGGACGGGCACGACGTCGTCGGGCTCGCGAAGTTCACGTTCCTGCGATAAATGAGGCCGTGGCGAATGCATCCTGATCTGCGGACGCGGCTCGCAGTGCTCTCGGTGGCACTGCTGCTCGCGACGGTGCTCGTTCCGGCGCAATCGACCTCGCCTCCCGGGCTGATCTCGAACCTCGAAACCTACCTCGAATCGCTGCGCGTCCAGGCGGGCATCCCCGGGATGTCGGCCGCCGTCGTCCAGGACGGCGAGATCGTGTGGGAGCACGGGTTCGGGTATCAGAACGTCAACGCGCGCGTGCGTGCGACACCGGACACGCCCTACCTCGTCGGCGACATCAGCGCGACGGTGGCAGCGGTGCTCCTCCTGCAGTGTGTCGAAGAGAAGCGCATCACGCTCGACGATCCGCTCACTAAGTACGTCAGCTACCCCGAGCCTGGTGTGACGCTGCGGCAGGCGCTCAGTCACACGTCCACGGGGGTGTTCATCTACAGCCCGGAGCGGTTCGCGCAGCTTGGTCCCGTCCTGGAATTCTGCGTGCCGCAGCCGTATCCGAAGACCGTCGCCCATCGACTGCTCGACCGGCTGGCGATGAGGGACTCGGTGCCCGGCACGAACCTGGGCGCCACGGATCCCGGCGTCCCCAACGACCTCTTCGATCAGACAGACATGGATCGGTACCGCGGCGTCATCGAGCGGATGGCGGTGCCGTACAAAGTCGAAGGTCGCGGCCGGCTCCAACAGACCGACGTGCCGATCGACGGAATCGGCGCGACGAGTGGGCTCGTGTCGACTGTACGCGATCTGGCGCGGCTGGAAAAAGCCATTGATTCCGGCCTCCTCCTGCGCGATGAGACCATGCAACAGGCGTGGAACCCGGTTGCGGCTCGGGACGGCGGCCCGGCACCGATGGGCCTCGGCTGGTTCGTACAGCCGCACCGCGCCGGTCGGGTGGTGTGGCACTTCGGCATGGTGGCGAACGCCTACTCATCGCTCGTGGTGAAACTGCCGGACCGGCATCTCGCGTTCATTCTCCTCGCCAACAGCAGCGGGCTCAGTGCTCCGTTTCAACTTGGCTCTGGCGACATCACGCGGTCCCTCTTTGCGACGCTCTTCCTCAGACTCGCGAGCTGACGCGCTCGTCCGCGCCGTCTTCCGCCTCGTCGCGCTCACCTGCGCGGCGGTGATTCTGCTGCCCGCGCACGCGGCCGCCGAGTGGCACCTGGCGCCGTCGATCGGGGCCACATTCCACGGTAACACCTCGTTCATCGACCAGGAGGGCGGCTCCGCGAAGACCCACATCCAGTTCGGCGGTTCCGTCGCGCTGGTCGGGCCGGGGGTCCTCGGCGTCGAGGCGGTCACCGTCTTCACCCCGGCGTTCTTCCGCGGTGAAAGCCCGTCGAAGCTGAAGTACGGTCGAACGTTCGCGCTGATGGGCAACGCGGTGTTCACGCTGCCAAAGCGGTGGACCGAGTACAGCCTGCGCCCGTTTGTGTCCGGCGGTCTCGGCTTGATGCGCGCGTCTCTACTCGATGCGCCTCCTCTTCCTGGCCCGGGTGGGTCGCTCCTGCCAGTCGAATCGAACATTGCCGGCTATAACGTTGGCGGCGGCGCCGTCGGGTTTTTCTCGCAGCGCACTGGCGTGAGGTTCGATTTCCGGTATTACAGCAGCCTGCATCGTCCCGATCAGGGACCCGTCGCCTTCGGTCCCGTCCATCTCAGTTACTTCACGGCGTCGATCGGTTTCGTGCTGCGCCGGTAGCGGCAGCAAGGGCGCGCGCGAATTGGAACTCGCGCCGCGGACGATTGGTGCCGTAGCATGAGCGGATGACTACGCCACTCAAACGCGTGACCGCCGCAAACCTTCCGTCCCCGGTCGGGCCGTATTCGCCAGGGATTGCCGTTGGAAACCTCGTGTTCGTCTCCGGACAGGCAGGGCGGAATCCGGCCACAGGGGAGATCGCGCCCGACGTTGAAGCCCAGACCGAACAAACGCTGAAGAACATCGCCGCGATTCTCGAAGCCGCCGGCTCCAGCCTGTCGCAGGTGGTTCGATGCGGCGTGTTCCTCGTCGACATCGCCGACTTTCAAACGATGAACGGCGTGTATGCGCGGATGTTTGGCGATCACCGTCCAGCGCGCACGACCGTTCAAGTTGCGGCACTGCCGGAGCCGCGACTCCTCGTGGAAATCGACGCCGTCGCGCTCATACCATAGGTGCGATCGAGCCACGAAATTCGACCACGGAGACACGAAGGCACGGAGCCGCACGGAGACGCGAGAGGCCGCGCGGGCCGGCCCCGCAACGAACACTCGAACGAGAATCACAAGCGGGGCCCGGCTCAGCGCCTGACACAACTCCGCTTGCGATTCCCGTTCGAGTGTTCGTTGACAGCGCGCAGCGCCTGCGCGGCCTCGAATAACGGACTCGGGATTAGGGACTGGGGATTCGAAACTCTGTTAACGATGTTTCCGGTCGCACAGGGGCTTGGGGTCGGACGGACTACTGGCAACTGGCAACTACGCATCAGCACTGAGACCTGACAGCTGACAGCTGATAGCTGTAAGCCTTTGTGGCAGGCACTCAGCTCGTCGTCAGTAACCGTCCCGTCGAGGGCGTCGTCCCTTGGTCCGTGTAACTCCGTGTTCTCCGTGTCTTCGTGCCTCCGTGGTTGCATTTTCGTGACAGGTTCAAGTGACATCGACTTCCCTCAGTCCCTTAGCTTGATGTCGGAATCACTTATCGTTGCTGCCGGACCACGAAAACGTGACCGATAGCACCAGCCCACTCGCACCGCACTCACTTCGACGTCCCGATCGTGGCAGGTCTCGGCGTCGTCTGTGGCTGACGCTTGCGGCGCTCGCGCTCGTCGGCGCCGCGGCAACAGTGGTCTGGTGGCGTTTCATGCTGCCGGCCCGCGAGCAGGCGCTCGAAGCAGGATGGGTCGCGCGGGTTGCGGTCCTTGCCGGCAACGGCCGCTCCGCGGTTCGTGACGGCGACGCATTTTCCGCCAGCTTCTCAGATCCATTCGGGATAGCGGCGAGCGTCGACGGCAACTATCTACGTCGCCGACGCAGGCGACGCGCAGCGCGTCCGGCGCATCAGCCCGGACGGAAGCGTCTCCACGATTGCGGGTGGCGGGCTCGGGTACGCGGATGGGCACGGCACGGCGGCCCGGTTCAGCACGCCCTCGGGCCTTGCGTTGACCAGGGACGGAGTCCTCTACGTCGCGGACACTGGTAACAACGCCATCCGCCGGATCACTCCGGATGGCACCGTGTCCACCGCGGCTGGGGGAGTCACACCGGGATACGCGGACGGGCCCGCAGCAGACGCCCGGTTCAACGGTCCTGTCGGCGTCGCCGTGGACGCGGCGGGCAGAGTCATCGTCGCCGACACGTACAACGATCGCATTCGGGTGGTGCAGCGGGATGGCACGGTGGCGACGATCGCGGGGTCGGTGGGGCCGGGCTATGTCGATGGTCCCGCGTCCGCGGCCCGGTTCGACACGCCGTGCGGCGTTGCCGTCGACCGCGGCGGTACGATCTACGTCGCCGATTCCGGCAATGGCCTGGTCCGCACGATTTCGCCAGCGGGAGTGGTCAGTACCGTTGGACCGCTGCCCGGCGAGGGGCTGTTCCGGCCAATCGGGATCGCTATCGCCGACGAGGGCGTCGTCTATGTGACGGACGATCGAGGCCGCGTCGTTGCCATCACACCTGGCGTCGATGTGAGGATCGTCGCCGGTTCACGTCCAGGGTTCGCTGATGGCGCAGGCAACGACGCCCGCTTTCGCAGCCTGGCGGGGCTTGCGGTGGTCGGCCGCGGACGACTCGTCGTCACCGACGAGCGCAACTCGCTCATCCGGCTGGTCGCTGCAGCCTCGAAGATCGAGGTACGGCCACCCGTGCCGCCGGAGATTGCTCCGGCTTTCGACACGGAAGCCTTCGCGCGCGAGCCGTTGCTCTGGCCGCTCGAGCCGATGGATGGGCCTTTCGAGGTCACCGGTACGCTCGGTGAGCCGCGGGGCGGCGAAGGTGGCGAACGCTTCCACGCGGGAGTGGACGTCCATGCCGAGCAGGGGACCGTGGTTCGTTCCGTCCGCAGCGGCGTGGTCACGAGCCCGCTGGCCGCGGGCGAGTTCGGAACGCTGACCGAATCAGTGCGGGTCGGTGCCATTGCGTACGTCCATGTTCGTGTTGGCCGCGACAGGTTCGATCGTGTCCTCGACGAAGCGAGGTTCGTCCCCACATACGAAGACGGGCGCATGGTTCGGATCCGCGTCAGGCGCGGCGCGAGGTTCAGCACGGGTGAGCCTGTCGGCACCGCGAACGCCTTCAACCACGTGCATCTGAACGTGGGATGGCCGGGCGAGGAGTACAACCCGCTGCTGTTCAGGCTTGTGCAGTTCGAGGACGACGTTCGGCCGACGATTCCGAAAGGGGGCGTACGGCTATTCCAGGAAGACGGCGAGCCGATCACCGGGCGCAGGCGTGGCCGCCTCGTGATCGCGGGCCGGGTTCGAGTGGTGGTTGACGCGTGGGACCAGGTCACCGGCAATGAGCCACGTCGCCGGCTCGGGCTGTATACGCTGGGGTATCAGGTCCTGAACGCTGACGGAACCCCGGCGCCGGGGTTCCAGGCGCCTCGACAGACCATTTACTTCGATCGGCTGTTCTCGGGATCCGACGCTCCGCGCGTCATTTACGCCGCGGGCAGTGGGATTCCGTTCTACGGGAGGCGCTCGACGCGCCTCCTCTACGTCGTCACGAACACTCTCTCGGGTGGAGTGGCGTCGGTCGGCGCATGGGACACGACCGAACTTCCCCCGGTGACTACACCCTGCGCATCCGGGCGGCCGACACCGAAGGCAACCTGGCCGTTGCCAACCGGGATGTGCCGGTCACGATTTCTGCCGCGACTGTCCCCGCCGACCTCAGCCGCCGATAAACCGAAGACAAGATGAGTCGGGTGTTTCCATCATTCCGGTCGGCGCCGGCGTGTACGCGGTCCGCTGTAGTCGCATTCTCGCTGGCTGTCTGGATTCCGGCGAGCGCGGGGGCGCAGCCGGCACCATCAGCCACGCGACCGACGGTGATCCAGTCGGTCGATGCCGCGCCGCTCGCTGGCGGAGCGGGCTCGGGTGTCACGGTTCACGCGAATGGGCCTTTGCCGATTCCAACCGTTGGCGTGCTCGACGGCCCGCCCAGGATTTACCTGGACTTCGCGGGTGTGAGATTGCCCTCCGGCATCACGGCGGAGTTCCAGGACCCCCTGCTCCGCGGAGTGCGCCTCGCCCAGCACGCGGTTGATCCGCTCGTCGCACGGATCGTTCTCGACCTGGTGGCTCCGATCGGTCATCGCATTGACTCGAGCGCACGACAGGGCGGCAAGGTGGTCGTGCTTCTTGGTGACCAGGGGCCCGCCCCGGCGACCGCCGCAGCACAGGAAGCCCCGGGCCGACGCACCGACGCGGAGAAATATCTCGCGAGAATCCTGCCGATCCTGGCCAGGCTTCACGAACTGCGGCCGATCGTCGGGGCAATCGATGGCCAGGTGGGCAGCGCATCGCCGGACCTGACTGCCGCGGCCGACGAGCTCGATAGCCTTGGACGGGCGCTCGCCGCCGTGGTGATGCCGGAGTCGCTCGCCACGACCCGGGACCTGCTGATGCGGTATTGCGCGCTCGGATCGCGCGCGATTGGCATGCGACGCGACGCGAGTGCGGCTGGCGATGCTGCCGCTGCCCGGAATGCCGATTCCGCCGGCTGCCGGCGCGCTGATCGTGCTCGATCGCGCGTCTCGCGATCTTGGGTATGTTCCGCCGCGCTGACGGGAGCCTTCCGCCTGAAGGCGGAAGCTACAACGGCTGGTGACATCTTCCGCCTGAAGGCGGAAGCGACAACGGCTGGTGACATCTTCCGACTGAAGGCGGAAGCTACCGCGATACAGCGCGAATCACCGTTGCGAGCGGCACGCTTCTGCAATTGTGGCTTCCGCCTTTAGGCGGAAGAACACCGGCAATTGTGTAGTCTGGGCATCACCAATGGCGGTGATGCGGACGCAGGTCGGGATCGTGGGAGCCGGGGCCGCCGGGTTGATGCTCGGACACCTGCTCGGGCGTGCGGGAATCGATTCCATCATCATCGAGAACCGGACCCGGGAACACGTGATCGATCGGGTCCGCGCCGGCGTCCTCGAGCAGGGGACGGTGGACCTGCTCCGCGACTCGGGCGTCGGCGAACGGCTGATGCGCGAAGGCATGCGGCACGACGGCATTTACCTCGCGTTCGCGGGGAGCCGGCATCGGATTGACATGGCCGCGCTGACCGGCGGCCGCGGGATCACGATCTACGGCCAGAACGAAGTCGTCAAGGATCTGCTGGCGGCACATGATGCGACCGGCCGTCCACTGCTGTTCGAAGTGGACAACGTCACCCTGCACGATCTCGACAGCCGTCACCCCGAAATCCGACTCACGCACGACGGCGAGTCGCACCGGATCCAATGCGATTTCGTCGCCGGATGTGACGGCTTTCACGGTGTCTGCCGTCCCGCGATCCCCACACATGCGGTACGGAGCTTCGATCGCACGTATCCTTTCGGCTGGCTTGGCGTTCTCGCCGATGCCCCACCGTCTTCCGACGAACTGGTTTACGCTCTGCACGATCGCGGATTCGCGCTCTTCAGCATGCGCTCGCCGCATGTCACACGTCTCTACCTGCAGTGTGCCGCAGACGAAGATGCCGCCGCGTGGTCCGAGGACCGAATCTGGACGGAACTCCGGGCAAGGCTATCGACCGACGACGGGTGGGCGCCGACCGAAGGCGTCATTACTCAGAAGGGCGTGACCGGGATGCGAAGCTTCGTCATCGAGCCGATGCACTACGGCCGCCTCTGCCTCGCCGGTGATGCGGCCCATATCGTCCCCCCGACCGGGGCAAAGGGCCTGAACCTCGCGATGGCCGATGTGTCGAGGCTTGCCCGCACCCTCGCCGATATCTTCGCCGGCGGCCCCGAGGACCGCCTGCTTGCCCAGTACTCGGACCGCGGCGTGCGCCGCACCTGGCGCGCCCAGCGTTTTTCGTGGTGGATGACGACGATGCTGCACCGGAACGAGGAGGCGACGCCGTACGACGAGCGGAGGCAGCTTGCGGATCTCGAGTATCTCGTCAGCTCCACAGCCGCGATGACGAGCCTCGCCGAGAACTACGTCGGGCTGCCGCTGGATTAAAGTAGCAGCTGCAGCCGGGACCGCATCCACATGGCAGAATTCCTTTCCCTGCGCGACGCCATTGCCGGATTCGTCCGGCCGGGCGACAGCATTGCGCTCGAGGGCTTCACGCATCTCATCCCGTTCGCCGCCGGGCACGAGATCATCCGGCAAGGGATCACGGATCTGACCCTCATCCGCATGACGCCCGATCTGTTGTACGACCAGATGATCGGCTGCGGCTGTGCCCGCCGCCTGGTGTTCTCGTGGGGCGGCAATCCCGGCGTCGGCTCCCTCCATCGCCTTCGCGACGCGGTCGAACACGACTGGCCACGGCCACTCGAGATCGAGGAGCACAGTCACTCGGCGATGGCGCATGCCTATGCTGCTGGTGCCTCCGGGATGCCCTCGGCGTTCTTCAGGGGCTATATCGGCTCCGATCTGCCGCGCGTGAATCCGCGGATCAAGTCGATCGAGTGCCCATTCACGGGAGAGGTGCTCGCCGCGGTGCCGGCGCTCCGGCCCGACGTCACCGTCATTCACGCGCAGAGGGCCGATCGGGAGGGGAACGTCCTCCTCGCCGGCATTGTCGGGGTCCAGAAGGAGGCTGTTCTTGCCGCACGGCGGAGTGTCGTGACGGTCGAGGAAGTGGTCGATGACCTCGGGTCGACCGGCACCAATATCACCGTGCTGCCGTCATGGACCGTCGGCGCGATCGTCGTTGTCCCCGGTGGCGCCCGGCCATCGTATGCGCACGGGTACTATGCGCGCGACAACGCGTTCTACACCGCCTGGGACGAGATCTCGCGCGATCGCGAGAGGTTTCTTCGCTGGGTGGACGATGAGATCAGGCAGGCCGATTCGCGGGTGCCGGAGGCGGGACGAAGATGAGCTATTCCGCGTCGGAGATGATGACCGTTGCGGCAGCGCGCGCACTCGGCAACGACGACATCTGCTTCGTCGGCATCGGGCTGCCGTCGGCCGCATGTAACCTGGCGAGACTGACGCACGCGCCCAGGCTCAAGCTGGTGTACGAGTCCGGCACACTCGAAACGAGACCGCAGGTGCTGCCGCTCTCGATTGGCGACGGCGAATTGTGCGAGACCGCGTTGACGACCGTCTCGGTGCCGGAGATGTTCCAGTACTGGCTTCAGGGCGGGCGGATCAGCGTGGGGTTCCTGAGCGGCGCGCAGGTCGACCGCTTCGGCAATCTGAACAGTACCGTAATCGGTCCGTATGCTTCGCCGAAAGTTCGGCTGCCCGGTAGCGGTGGCGCGACGGAGATTGCGACGAACTGCGACCGGATTTTCATCGTCATGCGTCACGGGCCGCGAGCGTTCGTGACGCAGCTTGATTTTCTGACGTCGCTCGGACACGGGCCGAGCGGGCGTGAACGGCGCGCCCTCGGGGTGCGGACGCAAGGACCGGTGCTGATCGTGACCGACCTCTGCACCATGCGGCCGGATCCGGAAACCATGGAGTTCCAGGTCGTCACGCTGCACCCGGGCGTCACCGCCGCGCAGGTGAGCGAGAATACCGGGTGGCCGATTCGATTTGCGCCGCATATGGAGACGACCGCGGCGCCTTCCGCAGACGAACTCGCCGTGCTTCGGGATTTGAATCAACGCACCGCCCGCGCGCACGGTGTCGCGGCGGCAGAATAGGATAGCGGCCACAGACTTCAGCAAGAATGAGGCGAACCAGATGAGCGCGATCCGACCGGACGTGTCCGGCACCCAGCCACCGCTGTTATATCCGCCGTACAAATCGACGATACGCCGGGCGCCGGCGCAGCCGCTGATCCGGTTGCCGGAGACGATGTCGGACCTGAACACGCCCGTGTATGGAGCGTTTCCGGTCGGCGAGACGGACAACGACTTGACGCGGCAGTATGCCGACGAGCCGCAGGGGCAGCGGATCGTTGTCGCCGGACGGGTGGTGGATGAGGATGGCCGTCCGCTGCGCGAGACGCTCGTGGAGCTGTGGCAGACGAATGCCGCCGGCCGCTATCGGCACGCGAAGGATGATCACCCGGCGCCGCTCGATCCGAATTTCGGTGGGGCCGGACGCGCGATCACCGATGCGGACGGGTGGTATCGGTTCACGACGATCAAGCCCGGCGCGTACCCCTGGCGCAACCACGACAACGCGTGGCGGCCGGCTCACATCCACTTCTCGATTTTCGGGTGGTGCTTCCGCACCCGTCTCATCACGCAGATGTACTTTCCGGACGATCCGCTGATTCCGCTCGACCCGGTGCTGCAAGCCGTGCGCGACGAGCGCGCGCGCCAACGGCTCGTGTCGCATTTCGATCTGCGTCTCACGACACCTGAGTGGGCGCTCGGCTACCGCTTCGACATCGTCGTGCGGGGCAGTGACGCGACGCCGTTCGAGGGACGCACATGACCATCGACGCTTCGGATCTCATCGCGACCGCCTCGGAGACGGTCGGCCCGTTTTTCCACTTCGGCCTGTCGACCGACCATGCGCTCGGGTCGGTTGCCGATCGAACCGTCGAGGGCGAATTCATCACGCTCAGGGTCCGGATCGTCGATGGGGACGCGCAACCGGTGCCCGACGCGCTGGTCGAGATCTGGCAGGTCGATGCCAGAGGCAACGCTGCCGCGGCATCATCGTCCGCGCCAACGCCCGCGTTCCGCGGCTTCGGCCGGCTGGCGACTCGCGAGGATGGCACGTGCGAGTTCGAGACCATCCGTCCAGGCCGGGTAAGCGATGGCGAGGGTGGGCTCCAGGCGTCGCACATCAACGTCTGTCTCTTTGCGCGCGGCCTGCTCCGCCAGCTGCACACGCGCATCTACTTCAACGGCGACCCCGAGATCGAGCACGACGCGGTCCTCGCGCGGGTGCCGGCCGCTCGACGCCACACCCTGCTGGCGACGCCCGACCCGCAGCAGCCGGGACGATGGCGGTTCGACATGCGTCTTCAGGGCGGGGATGAGACGGTGTTCTTCGATGTGTAACCGTATTAGATGACGTCACGCCTGCTGGACACGCTCGGCACCACGGATGCATTTGCGGACGTCTTCTCCGATCGCAGCCTCCTCGGCGCGATGCTGCAGTTCGAAGTGGCACTGGCACGTGCCGAAGCGCGGCTGGGCGTGATTCCGGTCGACGCCGTGGACGCAATCGCCGCATCCGCCGATGCGAGCGCATTCGATACCGCGGCGATCGCCGCCGGGGCGAGGACCTCGGGCACCATCGCGATTGGCTTCGTCCAGGCACTCACAGCCAGGGTTCGAGAGCGGGATGCGACGAGCGCGGGCTACGTGCACTGGGGCGCGACGAGCCAGGACGTCACGGACACCGCGCTGGTGCTGTGCCTCGGGCAGGCGCGCCCGCTGCTCGAGCGGCATCACGGCAGGCTGGTCAAGGCGCTGCGCAAGCTCGCGGATAACCACACTGACTCAGTGATGCTCGGGCGGACGCTGCTGCAGCCGGCGCCGCCGGTCACGTTCGGGCTCAAGGCCGCCGGATGGTACGCGGCATGCTCGCGCGGATGGGCCCGCGTGCAGCTGGCTTTTACCGACGCACTGGTTCTCCAGTTCGGCGGTGCATCGGGTACCCTCGCCGCCCTCGAAGGTCGCGGGCTCGAAGTCGCGGTCGAGCTCGGACGCGAACTCGGGCTGACCGTGCCGGATGCGCCATGGCATGCGCACCGGGATCGTCTCGCGGCGCTCATGGCGGCGTGTGCCGTCTACGCTGGCAGCCTTGGAAAAATCGCCACCGACATCGCGTTGCTGATGCAGGCCGAGGTCGCCGAGGCGGCGGAGCCCGGGGGCGGATCGTCGACGATGCCGCAGAAGCAGAACCCGGCGGGGTGCGCCGTGGCACTGGCGGCGGCGACGCGGGTGCCCGGACTGCTGGCATCGTTTCTCTCGGGCATGTCGCAGCAGCACGAACGTGGAGTTGGCGGCGGACATGCGGAAGGGCCGACCGTCGCCGCGCTGATCCAGGCGACGGGCGCGGCACTCGCCGCGCTTGAACAAGTCGCGAACAGCCTGCGCGTCGATCCCGCGAGGATGCGTGCGAATATCGCAGCGACCGGCGGCGCCGTGTTCGCCGAGCGTGCGATGATGCTGCTCGCGCGTTCCGTGGGTCGCGACACCGCGCACCACCTGGTACGCGAGGCCGCGACCAGTGCCGCTGCAGACGGCCGAACATTCGTCGACGCGCTTGCGGCGATACCGCAGGTGCGTGACGCGCTGACGGCCGCCGAGCTCAGCTCACTGGCAGACCCCGACCAGTATCTCGGCGTCGCGGAGCAGCTGCGGCGCAGTCTGCTCGGCGGCTCGTAACACGTACCGGTTCATCCATGCCCCTGCTCACGCTCCCAGACCTTCAGGTGTACTACCGGCTCGAAGGCCGCGACGATTTGCCGGTACTGGTGTTGTCGCATTCGCTCGGCCAGGATCACGGCATGTGGGACGCGCAGGCATGCCGATCTGTGCGCGCACTTCCGGGTGCTCAGGTACGACATTCGCGGTCATGGCGCGAGCGGCGTGACGGCAGGCGACTACCGGGTCGAGCAGCTGGCGCGCGATCTCGTGGCGCTTCTCGACGCGCTTGGCATCGATCGGGTGGCGCTCTGCGGGCTGTCGCTCGGCGGCATGATCGGCATGTGGCTGGCGACGCACGCGCCCGAACGGCTGACCGCGCTCGTCCTGGCCAACACCTCGCCCCGGCCGGACGCCGTCGTCATGGAGGCGCGGCGGACTGCGGTCTTGAAAGGTGGAATGGCGCCGATCGCGGACGTCGCGATGAGCCGCTACTTTTCGCCAAAACTGCTGGCGTCGCAGTCGCCCGCCGTCGCCACGGCTCGCCAGACGCTGCTTGCGACGAGTCCAGAGGGATACGCGGGATGCTGTGCAGCGATCCGCGATCACGACATGACCGGCGAGCTCGCGCGAATACGCGTTCCGACGCTGGTGATCTGCGGCGATCTCGACGTCTCGATGCCGTGGAACGGCCACAGCGAACTGCTGGCAACGCGGATTCCCGGCGCACGCGTGGTCCACCTGCACGCGGCGCATCTTTCAAATATCGAGACACCACGCGCGTTCTCCGCCGCCGTCGCCGAGTTCCTCCTGCCGGCTGATTCGCCAGCTGCCGAGCGCGGCATGCGTATCCGCCGGGAAGTGCTCGGAGATGCGCACGTCGATCGCGCCGTCGCGGCGATGACCGCTTTGACCGTGGATTTCCAGGAGCTCATCACCAGTTACGCCTGGGGCACCATTTGGACCCGACCCGGCCTCGACATCCGCACGCGTCGTCTGCTCGTTCTGGCGATCACGGCGTCGCTCGGCCGGTGGGAGGAGTTCCGGCTCCATGTGACGGCAGGTCTCGCGCGGGAATTGGAGCCGTGCGACCTTGAAGAGGTGCTCCTTCAAGTGGCGATTTATGCCGGAGTGCCGGCCGCTAATACCGGCTTCAAGATTGCGGCAGACGTGATTGGCGCCAAGGACACGAACGAGCTTTAGGCCGCCAGAAGCGATCAAGGAAATTCGACCACGGAGGCACGAAGACACGGAGACGCACGGAGTAATTTGGCACTTGGCACGTTGCCACTTCCGCCTAAAGGCGGAAGCCACAGCGCTTGGCGCTCTGGCATTTTGGGCACCTTTGGCACTTCCGCCTGATATGGAAGCACAGCGCTTGGCACTCTGGCACCTTGGCACTCTGTCGTTGGGTGGCCGGGCGCCGGCCGGAGGCCGGCACCGGACGCGGAGCGCGATCTCCAAGACACAAGCTCGAAGGGTTCTGATTGAGCTTGTGTCTCGAGATCGCGCTCCGTGTCCGCCGCGCGAGCGCGGCCCGGCCACTTCCCTCCGTGCGTCTCCGTGCCTTCGTGTCTCCGTGGTCGAATTTGACGTGCGTTGCGTTCAGTCGACGCTCTGAAGCACCAGCCATGCAGCACCCGAGTCGTCGACAGTTTCTCTCCACGTCGGCCGCGGTGGCCGCGGCTGCCGGCGCGCGGGTGCTTGGGGTGCCGGCGTCGCCAGTGGCTGCGGCGCAGACCGCGGCGACGACACGCCAGCCGTGGTATCAGCGCACGACCCGGTGGATGCAGACGAACATCGCCGAGATCGACGTCACTCGCTACGACATCCCGTGGTGGCGCGAACACTGGAAGCGGACGCGGACGCAGGGCGTCGTCATCAATGCTGGTGGCATCGTTGCCTACTATCCGACCGAGGTGCCGCTGCACCGCCGCTCGGAGTTCCTCGGCGAGCGCGACCTGTTCGGCGAGCTTGCCAGCGCAGCGCACGACGACGGGATCGTCGTCTTTGCGCGGATGGACTCGAATGGTGCGGCAGAAGCCATGTATCGGGCGCATCCGGACTGGTTCACGCGCAAGGCCGATGGCCAGCCCTACCTCCGTGACGAGACCCTCTACGCGCCGTGCATCAACGGGCCCTACTACCGCGAGCACATTCCCGCCATCCTCCGCGAAATCGCCTCCCGGTATCGGCCCGAAGGGTTCACCGACAACAGCTGGAGTGGGCTGTCGCGCGGGAGCATCTGCTACTGCGTGAACTGTCGCGCACGCTTCAAGGAGGCGCGCGGGCTAGAGTTGCCAGCGGGGCGCGACTGGAATGCCGAGGCCTATCGGGCGTGGGTCGAGTGGAGTTACGCGTGCCGGCTCGAGATCTGGGATTTGTACAATGCCGCCGCCCGTGACGCCGGCGGGGCGGAGTGCCTGTGGGTCGGGATGATTGGCGGAACCCTGTCGGGCGCCGCGGTGGCCTTCCGCGACTATCGCGAAATCTGCCGGCGCGCGAAGATGATCATGCTCGACAGCCAGCGCCGGAGCGACGCGACAGGCTTCCAGGCGAACGGGCAAACCGGGAAGCTCGTACATGGCCTCCTCGGATGGGACAAGCTTGCGCCGGAGAGCATGGCGTTGTATCACACCGCCGGTGTGAGCTTCAGACTTACGTCCCGGCCTGAGCCCGAAGTGCGGCTCTGGGCGGTCGAGGGATTCGCCAGCGGCATCCAGCCGTGGTGGCATTACGTCAACGCGTACCACGAAGATCGCCGGATGTACGAGACCCCGCTTGCGTTGAGCGAATGGTACGTCGGCAACGAACGATTCCTCCACGGGCGAACGCCAGTCGCAACCGTGGGGATCGTCTACTCACAACGAAACTACGATTTCTTCGGCCGAGATCATGCCGACGTGCTCGTCGACCAGCCGCAGCGCGGATTCACGCAGGCGCTGACGCGAGCCCGCATCCCCTACGTCCTGGTCCATGCCGATGACATCGAGCGCGACGCGCCGGCACTGAAGACGCTGGTCCTGCCAAACCTCGGCGTCATGACGTCCGCGCAAATCGACGCCGTCCGTGCCTTTGTGCGGTCGGGCGGCGGCCTGGTCGCGACCGGAGCCACGAGTCTCCTCGACGAGTGGGGAGCGGCGCGTCCGGACTTCGCGCTTGCCGACACGCTTGGCGTCGGGCTTCCGGCCGGCCACCCGTTGCGCGACGAGGCGCAACGCCAGCACTGGGCGGCGGACGAAGCACAGAGCTACCTTCGCCTCAGCCCCGAACTGCGCGCCGGAGTTGCCGGGCCCGCACATGGCAGGGGAGCCGAAAGTGACCGCCCCTCGGCACCCCGTGCTCAAGGGATTCGACCATACCGACCTTCTCGCCTATGGCGGCGCACTCGCGCCGCTGAGTATCGGTCCATCGAGCCAGGTGCTCCTGACCTTCGTGCCCCCATTCCCCGCCTTTCCACCGGAGGCGGTGTGGTCGCGGCGAATGACGACGGATATTCCCGGCCTGGTGATCACCGATGACGACCGATCCGGGCGGGTGGCCTACCTTGCGGCCGATCTGGATCGACGGTATGCCCGCGACAATCTCGGTGACACCGGAACCTTGCTCGCGAATCTCGTGCGCTGGACCGCGAGGGATGACATCCCACTCGATGTGACCGGGCCAGGGCTCCTCGACTGCCACCTGTATCCGACAGTCGAACCGGTTGATTCTGCACTGCGTCAATCTCACCAACGAGGGGACCTGGCGCGGTCCCGTCGACGAGCTGATTCCGGTCGGGCCCGTTCACGTGCGTCTGCGCGTGCGCCCCGGCGCGCGCGCGGTGAGCATTCGCCTTCTCGTCTCGGGTGAGCGGCCGCAAGTTGCCGTGACCGACGGCTGGGCGAGTTTCCGTGTGAGCTCGATTCTCGACCACGAGGTTGCCGTTCTCGAGGAGCAGGACCGTCCATGATCAAGCTGTCCCGTCGCCGCTTTCTCGAGGCCGCCGGCGCCTTCGCCGCGCTCGGTCCGCCGTCGCCGCGCGTCGTCCGTCCGCAACCGCGCCAGTCTGCACTCGACAGCGCCGTGGCCCGGTGATGCGCTGCAGGGATGGTTCGATCGGCCGATGCGCTGGGTTCAGCTCACGCTGGTCGAGAACGACCCGGGGCAGTTCGATCCCAAATTCTGGCTCGACTACTTCAAGCAGATCCGGGCGGATGCCGCGTGCCTCAGTGCCGGCGGGATCGTGGCCTACTACCCGACCGACATCCCGCTGCACCATCGCAGCGCGTGGCTGGGAGACAGTGACCCCTTCGGTACGCTCGTCTCCGGGTGCCGCGCGCTCGGCATGCAGGTCATCGCGCGAACCGATCCGCACGCCGCCCGCGAGGAGGTGCGTGTGGCGCATCCTGACTGGATCGCGGTGACGAAGGACGGTCAGCCATACCGGCATTGGGCGAACCCGGACCTCTGGGTCACCTGTGCGCTCGGCCCCTACAACTTCGAGTTCATGGATGCCGTGCAGCGCGAGATCGTCACGCGCTACAAGGTCGACGGGATCTTTGCCAACCGCTGGGCGGGACAGGGGGACTGTTACTGCGAGCACTGCCAGGCGAACTTCAGGAAGGCGACCGGGCTCGACCTGCCTCGCGGCACCGACGCGAGGGACCCGGTGCGCCGGCAGTTCATTCAATGGCGGAAGGCGCGGCTGACGGAGCTGTGGAAGCACTTCGACGTCGGCATCCGCGCGATCAATCCGGACGCGTGTTTCATTCCGAATGGCCCGCCCGATCTCAAGACCGCCGGCGAGCTCGCGCACATCCAGTTCACCGACAACCAGGCCCGGCGTGGCATGACGCCGCCCTGGTCGAACGGTCACCGTGCGAAGGAGCTTCGCTCGGTGATGGGGCGGCGGCCGATCGGCGGCATCTTCAGCGTCGGGCTCGAGGAGCCCTATCGCTGGAAAGACTCGGTGCAGAGCGAGCCGGAGATCCGGCTGTGGGTCGCCGAGGGAACAGCGAACGGCATGCGTCCGTGGGTGACGAAATTTTCCGGCGTGCTCTACGACCGCAGGTGGATGCCGATGGTCGATCGCATCTACCAGTGGCACGCCAGGCACGAGCCATACCTCCGCAACGAGATGCCGCTCGCCCGTGTGGCGCTGCTGCATTCGGAGCAGACCTCGACGTTCCATCCGGGTGTGGCGGCGGGCGACCGCGCCGGTGATCACGTGCTCGGCATGTACCACGCCCTGATCGAAGCGCGGGTACCGTTCGAAGTGGTGCACGAGGCGTTCCTCACACCCGACCGGCTCGACCCGTTCAAGCTGCTGATCCTGGCGGACGCGGCCGCGTTGTCCGAGGCGCAATGCGCGGCGATTCGCGCGTACGTCGATCGCGGCGGCAGCGTGCTGGCAACCTTTGCGTCGTCGCTCTACGACGAGCTCGGGGTCAGACGCGCGGACTTCGGTTTGTCCGAGTTGTTCGGGGTGTCGTTCGGCGGAAGCTTCGACGGACCGATGCAGAACTCGTACTTGAACCTGGAGACGGACCCGGCGACGGGAACGCGCCATCCGATTCTGGATGGTCTCGACGGCACACCTCGAATCATCAATGGCGTCTTCCGTGTCCAGGTCCGGCCCACGCGAGACTTTCCGTCACCGCTGACGCTGATTCCGAGCTACCCGGACCTGCCGATGGAAGACGTCTATCCCAGGATTCGCCACACCGACTCGCGCGAGGTCTATCTGCGCGACCTCGGCCGCGGCCGTGTCGCGTACTTCCCCTGGGATATCGATCGCACGTTCTGGGATGTCCTGTCCGTCGATCACGGCCGGCTGCTGCGAAATACGATCGCGTGGGCGCTTAATGAACCCGCACCGGTGGAGGTCACCGGGCCTGGTCTTCTCGACGTCACGGCCTGGCGCCAGCGCGGATCGCTGACCGTCCACCTCGTGAACCTCACGAACCCGATGATGATGAAGGGGCCCTTGAGAGAGGCCATCCCCACGGGAGCGCAGCGGGCGCGGATCCAGCTGCCGGGGGGAACGCGCGCGGCACGTGTGCAACTGCTGACCGCCGGCCTCGCGCCGCGGGTCGAGCACGACGGGCGCTTCGTGACGGTCACGGTGCCTTCGGTCGAGATCCACGAAGTCATCGCCATCGATCTCTCGTAACCGCCAGGCGAAGGAACTCCTGCCGACCATTGCCGTATTAGGCGTTGGCATCGGCTCGGGGGAGCGCCATGAACCATCTGATTCGTAGAAGCATTCGCCTCGCCGTCTGGCTCGGAGTAACGGTCGCGATCGTCGCGACCGGGGCAGTGGCGTATTTGTTTGCCGCCTACCCGAGGATGGCGCCGCCACCGTCCATAGAGGTGCCGCGAACGCCGGAGCGCATTGCCCGGGGTGCGTACCTGAGCCGGCATGTTGCGGGATGCACCGACTGCCACGGCGAGCGCGACTGGTCGAAGTATTCGGCGCCTCAGATGCGCGAGCGTGAAGGCCACGGCGGCATGGCGTTCCGTCTCGACATCGGCACGCTGTACGCGCCCAACATCACGCCCGCGGCCATCGGCACGTGGACCGATGGTGAGGTGTTGCGAGCCATGACGTCCGGTGTCTCAAAGGACGGGACGCCTCTCTTCCCGTTGATGCCGTACGAAAGCTTCGCACGAATGGCGCGCGAGGACGCCGAGGCCGTGATTGCGTTCATCCGCACGCTTCCCTCCGTGCCGCGCGAGGTGCCCCGGTCTACTCTCCAATTCCCGATGAACCTGATCGTCCGGACCATTCCGACTCCGGCAACGTTGCCGGAACGACCACCTTCACGCTCCGATCGCGTCGCCTACGGCAAGTACCTGACAGACATGGCCAGCTGCTCCAGCTGTCACACGCGCATGCAGCGTGGACGGCCGATACCCAACGTCGCGTTCGCAGGCGGTATGGAGTTCCACACGCGCACAGGAGACATCCAGCGCAGCGCCAATATCACGCCTGACATGGAGACGGGAATCGGCGCCTGGACCGAAGCGCAATTCGTCGAGCGGTTCCGGAGTGTTGGTACCGCTGACGAGAGCGCACTCGCATTGAACGGCAGGCACAACACGGAGATGCCCTGGCGCGATTACGGCGGGATGGAGCCAGACGACCTGGCTGCGATCTACGCCTACCTCAGGACCGTGCCGGCAGTCAGAAACGCTGTCGCCCGCTGACGCCGGTCGACTGCTGCGAGTACAGCCGGTCTGAACCGGCGTCCATCCGACATTGGAACTAGCCCTCCCGCAACAGGATCGTCGGGTTGATCCGTGACGCCCGCCGTGCCGGGAACCAGCCGGCGGCGGCAGCGACGATCGCCAGGACGACTGCGGCGGCGGCGAAGGGCAGTGGATCCCACGGTTTGAACCCGTAGAGCAGCGTCGCGACGAACCGCGACGCCCACAGGCTGGCCGCCGTGCCGAGTGCGATCCCGAACACCACCAGTCCGCCAATCCGCATCAGCACCATGCGCACGACCTGCGCGGCATCGGCGCCAAGCGCCATCCGGATGCCGATCTCGGTCCGCCGCCGGCTCACGAAGTGCGACGTCACGCCGTAAAGGCCAAGGCTCGACAGGAGAAGCGCCAGGCCGCCAAAGAACGACGAGAGCGCGGCGAGGATCCGCTCCTGCATCAGCGATGCATTCACCTGGTCGGAGAGCGAATAGAAGGTGAGGGCGGTGTCTGGCTGCACCCGCTGCAGCGCGGCTGCGACACTTCGCGTCAGTGCGAGCGGTGGTGCGCCTCCAGAGCGGATCCCTATTGCAATCTCCGATGCCGGGCGGTCCCACTGCCCCAGCGGCAGATACAGGGTCGGCTCCATCTGTGCGCGGAGCGACCGGTAAACCGCGTCTTCGACCACGCCGATGACTTCGTAGGTGCTGCCCTCTCCGGCGGGTCCTTCGTCCGACACGCGCTGGCCGACAGGGCTCCCGGGCTGGAGAAAGCGATTCGCGAACGTGCGGTTGACGATCGCGACCTTCGGCGTCCCGGCACCGTCGGCGGCGCGGAAATCACGCCCGGCCGAGAGGCGGATGCCGTAGGTCCGGAACCAGTCGCCGCTGACGGCGTTGATCCACGACATGCGCTGCCGCGGACCCAGCGAGGAGCCCGGCGGGACCACGATCCGCGTGTTCCACCCGGCACGGCCAATCGGCGTCGTGAACGAAGCCGCCGCGCCGGCGACACCCGGGACCGCGGCGGCAGCCTCGCGGAGCCGCTCGAAAGTGCCAACCCGCTCCTCGGGCGGGCGGCGGACGGTTGCGGTCGCAATCAGGACTCCCTCGCGATCGAAGCCGGGTTGCCGTGTGCTCAACGAGTACAGCGTGCTGGTGAACAGGCTGGCCGTGACGACGAGCATCAGCGAGAGTGCGACCTGCACGACGACGAGCGCCTGGCGGAAGCCGACGCGGCCGTCGCCCGCGACCGTTCGCCCCTGCTCCTTCAACGCTTCGTTCGGCGCCACACGACTGACCGCGAGTGCCGGGGCGACGCCGAACAGGACCGCGGTCGCGATCGCGGCGGCGACCGTGAAGCCCAGCACGCGCCAGTCGAGCGTGAGATTCAGGTAAACCGAGCTGCCGAGAGTCGTCAACTGCGCCACGAGCGTGCGGCTGCCCCACTGGGCGAAGACGAGGCCGATCGCAGCGCCGGAAAGGGCGAGCATCAGGCTTTCGGCGAGCAGCTGGCGGGCGAGCCGCGGCCGCGACGCGCCGAGTGCCAGACGGATCCCCAACTCGTGCCGCCGTGCTGTCGCACGGGCCATCAGCAGGTTGGCGATGTTGGCGCACGCGATCAGCAGCACCAGGCCGACCGCGAACATCATGGCGGTGAGGGGGTGCTCGAATCGGTTGCGCAACGTGGAGCGGCCCGACGCCGCGGGTATCAGGGCAAACGGGTCGCGCAGGTAGTTGGGCTGATCTTCCGTCCGGTATTGGGGCGGCATCGTGGCACGCCGCACCTGGGGCTGCAGCGCCCTGAGCTGGTCGGTGGCCTGGGCGGCGGTCTGCCCTGGTTTGAGCCGGAGCATGATGTTGAGCCACCAGTTCGAGCGGCCGTCGAGTGAGCTCTCTCTCCCGCGGATCAGCGCTTCGGTGCCAAGCGGCAGGATGATGTCGGCGGAGCGTCCCACGTCGGGGCCAAAGAACCCGCGCGGCGCGATGCCCACGATCGTGACCGGCACGCGGTCGATCGTGAGCCGGCGCCCGATCGCGTCTGGTGCAGCCGACAAGCGTCGCTGCCAGAATCCATAACTGACGACGGCGATGCCGCCCTCGCTCCCGCCCCCGCGCACATCGTCTGCCGGCGTGAACATGCGTCCGCGCAGCGCCAGGACACCGAGGACGTCGAACATTCCGCCGCTGGCGTAAATGCCATCGACCGGGTCCGACTCACCACTCGACGACAGATCGAACCGCTCGGCCGACCACGCGAACCCACCGTCCGCGATCTGCCCCTGGTGCGCGCGGATCTCTTCCCAGATCGGATTGGTCCACGAGTCTCCGTCGAGCAGGACCAGGCGCTCCGGTTGCGAGACCGGCAGGTTCTTGAGCAGAAGGCTGTTCAGGATCGAGAAGAGCGCCGTGCTCGCGCCAATCCCGAGGGCAAGCGACAGGACGGCGAGCACCGTGACGAGGGGAGTTGCGCACAGCGAACGCCATGCATCGCGCCAGTCGGTTCTCAGCAGCGTAGACATCTTGGGTCCTCCCGTCCGATCAGGGGCCGGTCGTCCGACGAGACGCTCCGCGACGCCGTACCAGGGCGTTTCGACCAGCGTGACCGCCCACAACGCGAGTTGCGCGCGCAGACCACGCTCGCGCGCGGCCTCGCAATCCTGCTCGAACGCGTGACGCATCCCGGCGCCGAAGCGCTCCCGGATCTCGCGCGGATACGCCATCAGGAGCAAGCCGTACAACCGCATCACGCGTGCCTCTTTTGCGCGAGCGGGCGGATTTGGTCGATCGCGTCCACCAGTGAGATGAGCCGCCGCCGCTCCTCGTCGAGCGCGCGCTGGCCCGAGGCGGTGAGGCGATAGTAGGCGCCGCGGCGCGGGTCATCACCAGCCCGCCGCGGGCTCGACTCGGCGACGAGGCCCTGATCGATGAGCCTGGCCAGGTGTCTGTAGAAGGAGCCGGTGCGCAGGGGCACACGTCCCTGCGATGCGTCACGCACGGCTTGCATGACGGCGTAGCCGTAGCTGTCGCCGGCGGCGAGCGCCAGCAGGATGTAGAACACCGCCGGCTTCAGCGATGGGACGTCGTCCGACGATTGGGCACGCGGCATGTGTGTTCCGCTGATGTCCATTTCGGATATGTCCGAAATGGACACGTAAGCATACACCCGCCGTGAGCCGCGTCAAGCATTGTGTCGAAAGGCTGAGGCTAGCCCTTCGGTGACCACCCGTCTCGATAAGTGCGGGTCAGATACTGATTCGCCTCCGGCTTTCCCGGAAACGTCAGCGATCGGGCATCGAAATTCAGCGTTTCGCCGGGGAAGTGTGCGGCGACGTTGCCGATGATCACCGACTCGGTGAGCGGACCGGCATAGTCGAAGTTGGCCGAGCACTTCTGCTTGCCGCCGCCGAGGACGACGTCGATGAACTCGGCGTAGTGATCGCGCTCCGCCAGCTCGATCTTGGGAAGGGCGGCCATCTTCGCATCCGGCAGCACGAACGGCTCCGGGCCGTGCGGCAGAACAATCATCCCGTCGGTGCCAACGACGATGCTGCCCTGGTCGGGAAAGCGCGTGCCAATTGGTTCGCGCAGCGCCGCCGGGGGCAGCTCGCCGCCGTCGTACCACCAGACGTCGACAGTCTTGTCCGCGGTGTACTGCGTCCCCGGGTAGGTCAGCTTCACACGCGCCTTCGTCGCCCAGCTCTCGGCACTCGGCGCCGGTCCGTCCGCCGTCACAGACAGCGGTGACGTCAGCTCGAGAGCGCGATAGGGCGGACTGTAGATATGGCAGCCCATGTCGCCGAGCGTCCCGGTGCCAAAGCCGACGCGTCGCCGCCATTCGCCGGGGTGATACACCTCCTTCTTGAACGGCCGCGGCGCGTTCACCCCGAGCCACTCGTCCCAGTCGAAAGGAGCGGGGACTGGATCCGTGCCCTCGGGCAGCGGCTTGTCGTCACCCCAGCTCTTGTTCGAGAAGGTGTGCACCTCGCGAATCTTGCCGACGATGCCGCTCCGGACGAGCGCCTCACCGTACCGCTGGATCCGCGTCGACGACACCTGGATCCCCATCTGCGTCGTCAGTTTCTTCTTGCGCGCGTACTCGGTGAGCATGCGCGTCTCCTTGATCGTGTTGCACAGCGGCTTCTGCACATAGACGGGTTTGCCGCGCTTCATCGCCTCCATCGCGACCAGACAATGCATGTGGTCGGGTATCGAGACGTTCACCGAGTCGATGTTCGCGTGCTCCTTCTGGAGCAGCTCGCGCCAGTCCTGGTAAACGCGCACCTTGGGAAATCGCTGCTGCAGACGTTCGAATCGCGCAAGATCGACGTCGGCAACGGCGACGAGGTCGAATGATGGGTGCTTCGCAAACGACATCAGGTCGCTGAGCGCCTGGCCGGACGCGCCGATGCTCGCATGGCGCAGCATCGGGGCACCAATGCCGGTGCGGACGTGCAGAAACGGCGCGGCAGCGGCAGTTGCGGCGACGGTCTGGAGGAATTTTCTGCGGGAAACTGAGTGGGACATGAACGGCAGCGTACCGCCTGTCTGCGAGATCTTGCAACCCGGCGCATCGAGCGGCACCGAATCGGCAGGGAGGAAGAGCTTGGAGCGAGCCGCGGTCTCGCGCTACATTCGCGTATGCCCCCCGACCCGGAGCCGCGTCCGTGGTGCCCGAACTGCGGCGGCGGCCGCGTCACGCTGACGCTTCGATCCACCAATGGCGCATATTGTCTCTGTCCGGAGTGCGGCCATTGCTGGTATCACCAGCGCTCGCAGCCTGCGCACATCGCCCCTGGCGGGCCTGCTGACACCCGCGTCAAGGACTGACCGACAGGCCACTCGCTACGACCAGCCGTCGCGACGACGCTGATTCTTGAGCGCGCCGGCGCGCATCCGCAGCTGGCTGGCGAGCTGGAACCGCTCCCATTGAACGATGCGCTCGGCTTCGACGACCACGAGCCGCATGCCGTTGGTATCGTCCATCACGATGGCGCGGGAGGCGACGTCGGCTTTGGTGAGACGCCAGAGGACCGCGACTTGCGCAGTTCCCAGGTGGAATTCGACGGTGGGCGACGCTTGCACACTGCGGGTGTCGCAAGGACTATTCCTGTCGAATTGTTAACGTTTCGGCACACTCTCGCGCACCCCGGTGACGGTTTGGTCATGCGGATTACGATTTCCGCGCCCGCCCGGCTCCGGAAACACGTTTCCCGTAAGTTCGTGATCCGTCTGACCGTCACAGCGTGACGATCTGACCCGTGCGCACGCTCTCGTCCGCGGCCAGGACAATCGCCAGGCTCTTGACCGCGTCGTTCATATGCGCGGTCAGGTCGACGTTGTCGCGGATCGCCCGCAGCAGGAACGCCTGCTCACGATCGCACAGTCCCTGGTGATCCGGTTCGTCCTCGGTGTTGATCAACTCGTCGGGCCTGGCGAATTCGCCGTGCGAGTCGAGCTCGCTGTGGTGCAGGCGGATGCAGTTGGTCTTGGTGTGGCTGTCGATGTCGGCGGAGCCCGCGGCCGTCTCGCTATTCGGGTCCTTCACGATCGAGACGCAGCCCTTCGGGCCGATCACATCCTTCACGAAAAACGCGACCTCGCTGATCATCGGCCCCCAGCCCGCCTCGTACCACCCGACCGAGCCGTCGTCGAACGTCACCTGCAGGTGGCCGTAGTTGTACATCCCGGGCTTCAGTTCGTCCGTCAGCCTGGCGCCAACCGCCGAGACGCGAGCCGGCCGGGCGCCGGTCATCTGGCACATGACGTCGACGTAGTGCACGCCGCAATCGACGATCGGGCTCATCGACTTCATCAGGTTGCGATGCGTGTTCCAGGTCGTGCCGTGGCTCTGCTGATTGAGGTTCATGCGCATCACCAGCGGCTTGCCGAGCGTGCGTGCAATCTCGATGAAGCGGACCCACGCCGGATGGACGCGGAGGATGTAGCCGATGACCAGCTTGCGGTTGTTCGCCACGGCGCTGTCGACAATCGACTGCGCCTCGGCCACGGTCTCCGCGAGCGGCTTTTCGCAGAAGACGTGGCAACCCGCGTCGATCGCGGCGCGGGCGTAAGCCGCGTGCGTCTCCGGGTAGGTATTGATGCTGACCACGTCCGGCTTCGTGGTCTTGAGCGCATCGTAATAATCGGCGAAGGCCGGGACGCCGCCGAGCTCGTGGCTGAGCGCGTTGCGCGACTCCGCCCCGCGGCTGACGACACCCGCGACTTGGAACTCCGGCATCTTGTGGTACGCGCGGGCGTGGCTCGCGCCCATGTTGCCGCACCCGGCGACGAGAACACGAAGAGGAGTGGTCATTGAGGGAATCCTGTTGTTCGAAAGGTCATGGCCCGCAATTCGACGACCGCACTGACGGGCAGGCTATCCACTCATTATGACAGCCGGCGCGTGGTGATCGCCAGATTCGCCGTCCGGCGTCCCCGCCCTGACGCTGTGGCAAGATATCCGGATGCTGCTCGAGCTCGCGCTGCTCCTTTTAGGGACGGACCTCTCGCCCGATACTGCCGCGCGGCTGAAGGTCGCGTGGACGGCGGACACTCATGCGACGCCTCCCAATGCCCGCGCCGAAAAGATCGCGGCGTTCGAGGCGACGCCGGTGTTTGCCGATGGGCAGCTCTTCGTCATCACGCCGTTCAACCAGGTCATCGCGATGGACCCGGCGACCGGAGCCGAGCGCTGGCGGTTCGATCCGCGCGTTGCCGACCGCGGCTATTCGGAAGCCTCGGCGCGTGGCGTGACGGTCTCCCGTGGGATCGTCTATTTCGGCACCCTTGATGCGCGGTTGATTGCGATCAGTGCCAGGGACGGGAAGCAGGTGTGGCAGGCGACTCTCGGGGACGGCCCCAACGATGGCGGCTATCAGATCACGTCCCCCCCGATTGTCGTCGGCAGCGTCGTGATTGTCGGGTCGTCGATTGGCGACAACGGCCGTGCGGACTTACAGCATGGGACGGTTCGCGCGTTCGACGCGGTCGATGGGAAACCCAAGTGGACGTGGGATCCAACGCCGCCGGGCAGGACCGGCGCGGCCAACGCGTGGGCGCCGATGTCGGCCGATCCCGGCCGTGACCTGGTCTTCGTGCCTACCGGCAGCGCCTCGCCCGACTTCTTCGGCGGCGCGCGCCCCGGCGACAACCGCTACGCCAATTCAGTGGTCGCGCTCCAGGCGTCGACCGGCCGCTTCGTCTGGGCGTTCCAGGTCGTGCATCACGACTTGTGGGATTACGACGTCGCCTCACGTCCGGAGCTCGTCGAGGTACGCGGCACGGCGGCGATTGCCGTGCTGACCAAGGTCGGGCATTATTTTGCGCTCGATCGGGCGACCGGCAAACCGCTGTTGCCAGTCGAAGAGCGGCCGGTTCCCGCGTCGAACGTTGCCGGGGAAGCAGCGTCGCCGACGCAGCCATTTCCGTCCAGTGGCGTGTTCACGGAGCAGCGCTTCGTCCCGCGCGCCGGCTGGTGTGCCGACGAATTTGCCAAGCTGCGGTACGACGGCCTCTTCACTCCGCCGAGCGCCGGCGGAACGCTCATCTTCCCGGGAAACGTCGGCGGAGCGAACTGGGGCAGCGGCTCGTACGATTCCGTTCGCGGCCTCCTCTTCGTGGCCGCCAATCGCCTGGCAACGGCGGTGCGGCTCATTCCACGCGCGTCGTACGATTCCGCCGATCACGGCGAGACCGGCGAACGTTGGGGGCAGGAGTATGCGGCCCAATCCGGGACCCCATGGGGAATGTCCCGCAAGACCTTCATCGGTCCAGACGGACGGCCGTGCGGGCAGGAACCATGGGGCGCGCTTGCCGCGATCGACGTCTCGACCGGCAAGCTGCGGTGGGAAACACCCATGCTGCCCAGCCTCGGCGGACCGTTGACGGTCAACGGCGTCGTGTTTTTTGGCGGCACCGTGTTCGAAACGAAGCTCCGCGCGTTTGCGGCAGACGACGGACGCAAGTTGTGGGAAGCCGATCTGCCGTTCTCCGCCCACTCCGTGCCTGCGACCTACGAGTGGCAGGGCAAACGCTACGTCGTGGTGTGTGCGGGGGGGCACGGCAAAGTGGACGGCAGCAAGCTGGGCGGAGCGGTGATTGCCTTCGCGATCGAATAGTCGCACGATCAATCCGGGAGAGCGCTATGAGTGGAGTACGAGTTCTGGTCGGCACACGGAAGGGCGCGTTCGTGCTCACGTCGGACGGCAAACGTGAGCGCTGGGATGTGACCGGGCCGCACTTCGGCGGCTGGGAGATCTACCACGTCAAGGGATCGCGAGCGGATCCCAATCGACTCTACGCGTCGCAGTCGAGCGGTTGGTTCGGCCAGATCATCCAGCGCTCGAATGACGGCGGCAAAACGTGGGAACCGGTCGGCAACAAGTTCGCATATGACGGCGTGCCCGGCACGCACCAGTGGTACGACGGCACGCCACACCCGTGGGAGTTCAAGCGCGTGTGGCATCTCGAACCGTCACTGACGGATCCCGACATCGTCTATGCCGGTGTGGAAGATGCGGCCCTGTTCCACACGACCGATGGCGGCCAGAACTGGGCGGAGCTGCCGGGGTTGCGGGGCCACGGCTCCGGCCCGGCATGGCAGCCGGGCGCGGGCGGGCTCTGCCTGCACACGATTCTGCTCGACCCCGCCGATTCAAAACGGATCTACGTCGCGATCTCTGCTGCCGGCGCGTTTCGATCGGACGATGGCGGCGCGTCGTGGAAGGCGATCAACCGCGGCCTTCGTTCGCAGGGGATTCCCGATCCGAATGCCGAGGTCGGACACTGCGTCCACCGCATCGCGATGCACCCGTCACGGCCGGGTGTGCTCTTCATGCAGAAGCACTGGGACGTGATGCGGAGCGATGACCGTGGCGACTCCTGGCACGAGGTGAGCGGCAATCTGCCGAGCGACTTTGGCTTCGCGATGGACGTTCACGCCCACGAGCCGGAAACCATTTACGTCGTTCCGATCAAGAGCGACTCCGAGCACTACCCGCCGGACGGGAAGCTGCGCGTGTATCGCAGCCGCGGCGGAGGCAACGAGTGGGAGGCGCTCACGGACGGGCTGCCGCAGCAGGATTGTTACGTGAACGTGCTGCGCGACGCGATGGCAGTGGATTCGCTGGATAAGTGCGGTATCTACTTCGGTACGACCGGTGGCCAGGTGTATGCGTCGGCTGATGCCGGCGATCACTGGGCGCCAATCGTCCGCGATCTCCCGCCAGTGCTGTCGGTTGAAGTCCAGACCCTGACGTCAGGATCGCGAGGCTGATCGTGTCAGCGCAAACCAGGCTGGCAACGGACACGCAGCGGATGGTTCGGGTGGTGCTCCCGGCCCACCTGCGCACCCTCGCGCGAGTCAACGACGAAGTGACGCTCACCCTCGGCAGCGAGGTGACGCAGCGCGCCGTGCTGGATGCGCTCGAGGCGTCGTACCCGGTGCTGCGCGGGACGATTCGCGACCACGACACGCATCAGCGACGGCCGTTCGTCCGGTTCTTCGCGTGCGAGCTCGACCTGTCGCACGAGCAGCCCGATGCACCGCTGCCCGATGCCGTGGCGACCGGTGCGGAGCCGTTCCTGGTCATCGGTGCGATGGCGGGCGGGTAGGGAACGGGTTCCGGGTTCCAGGTTCGTCAGATGCTGAGGCAGCCGCCCGGCATGTGCAGCCAGCATTGCGCCGTCTCCGGGTGCTCGTCGCGTCGCAATCGTTTGAACGCCGGCCACGGCGCGCGCATCAAGGCCTGGCCCGGTCTGGCGTCGCGGGCATTCCCAGAGCGGGAGAATCGATCATCTGGCGTGCGAGGGCGAGTATTTCGTCGAAGGCAAGCGGCTTGAACCCGACGGCCGCTCCCAGTGCTTCGACCGCCGCGCGGGTGGTCTGGGCGACGTAGTAGTCGCCGGTCACAATCGTGACCGGCAACGCGGAGTACCGGGGATCGGCCCGGAGTTGCAGCAGAAATCCCAGGCCGCCCATTCCTGGCATCTGCAGATCGAGCAGGACTGCCGACGGAACCAGGCCGTTTTCGAGCAGCGCCCACGCATGCTCCGCAGTGGACGCCTGGACGGATTGCATCCCGTCCGCGTTCAGCACCTCCACGAACAGTTCGCGAACCTCTCGCTCATCGTCGACGACGAGGACGACCGGTGCCGGCAGGGTGCTACTCACGTCAGCAATATCGGCTCAACAATAACGTCCCTGTATGGTCCAGCTGCTCATCTTTCTTCCGCCTAAAGGCGGAAGCTACGGCGTCTACGGACCCACCTTCCGCCTAACAGGCGGAAGCTACGGTGTCCGGCGGAAGCTACGGTGTCCGGCGGAAGCTACGGTGTCCGGCGGAAGCTACGGTGTCCGGCGGAAGCTACGGTGTCCGGCGGAAGCCTACGGCGTCCGCGAGGCGGCAGCTACAGACCTGCAATCGTCGTGGCTTCCGCCTTCAGGCGGAAGTCAGACCAGACCCGAAACGCTACTTTGCCCGGACGGTCGGGGTGTCAACGACATGCTCGGCGACGAACCAGACCTGGAGCTCGTTGGTGCGAACCACCGTGCTCACGAGCAGGTCGTTCGTCCCGTCGTCTCCGGCTTCGGCGGCGAGCCGGGCCATCGAGCGCGCTTCCTTCAACACGATTTCGTGCGCGTGGAGGATGCGCGAGATCTGGACAGGGACCGGCTCACGACCCTTTGGCGGCCGGGGAATCATGGTCACTTCGGCCACATCGGCGCCCATCGCGAGGCTGACGCCGCCCAGAAGCTGGATGCGTTCGGCGATCTCGTCGACGATATCGCTCTGCGCCTCGTAGTGCTTGTCGAACAGCAGATGCAACTGGTAGAAGGTTGGGCCAGCCACCTGCCAATGATGCTTTTTGTACAGGTCGCGTAGCGTTATCGTGTCGGCGAGCAGCTGATTCAGGTTGTTGACGCTTTCGGCGCAGACCGACTCCGCGAGCGCGATCGGCATCCGGATCATGTGGCCATATGGCTGGCTTTCGTGTGCCTGCTGATGCACCACCGGTGTGGCGTGGCGTAGAACTCCATCGGCGTCCAGGACTGCTTTGCTCATGGGGCGTGCCTCTCTCCTGATGAATCCGTTCGGGAAATCAATGCGGTCTCGTCGTCCGGATGCAAGATGCGCCCCGCACGTTTCTCTGCAGCCTGATCCCTTTCCCCGTGCGATGATGTTCGCCGTTCACAACACACCGAACCGGGACGGGTCTCCAGAGACCGCCGGTTGTAAGTAGCTCTTGGAGAAAGAATGAGGAACCGCGGCGCGATCCTCTGCAGCGTCATGGTCGCAACCGCGTGGTTGGGGGTCCCGTGGTCCGCGGCGGCACAGAGCCCGGCGGCGCGGGTAGAGGTCCAGCTCGCGGCGGCGCCGGCCTCCGGTCGTGCGGCTGAATCGCCGGTCCAGATGGAGCTTCGGTCGGTCAGCGATCCTTCCCAGTCGTGGCCGGTGGCGCTCGATGCGGCGGAGCCAGTGGTGGTGTTCCGGTTCCTTCCGCCCGGCCGATACCGCCTCATTTCCGAGGCGCTGGATTTTCCCTTCGATGCGGTTGCCGGCGAGCAGGTCACACTCGAGTTCGCACCCGCGGGGTACAACGCCGCGCAATCGACGACGGCAGAAGTGCGTACGACGGTGTTGCGTGGGGGCGGTTATGGCACCAGGTTCGATTCGACCGCCCTGCGGCTGCTGCCCCAGAGCGGCAGCATCTGGGGCCTGATCGAACGTGCCGATCCCCTCGTGGTCACCGAACGCATCGAGGGCGGGGGCGCGTATCCCGAAATGCAGCGAATCGGCGCATCGGGTGCGTCGTGGACTCAGACGTCATATCGACTCGGCGAGGCAGACATCACGGATCCCGATCCGACCGGATACCCCTTGCTTTATCCCAACCTGGACGCACTCGAGGCGATGAACGTGATTACCGCCGGCCAGACACCGGACGGGTACGGCGGCGGTACAGCGGTCACGCTGGTGCCTCGGCGGCCCACGGCGGCGTGGCAGCGATCGTTCCAGTTCCTCGGCTCGCCCCACGGCTTCCAGTCGGTCAACGTGCTGCCCGGTGCGCCGTCGATCGGGCGGCTTCAGTCGAACGCCAGTGGATCTTTCGTCGTGAGTGGCCCGGTGTCGCCGCGCGTCGGACTGCTCGTCGCGGGTGCGCTCGGGCAGTCGTCACGGCTGGAACGGGACGGGGTGGCGACACTGCCGAGCCGCACGCAGGATCTCTCAGCACATGTGGTGTTCGCCGCCACGCGCCAGGACGAGTTCCGCGTTTTCGGGCAGAACGATCGCGTCGAACTCCCTTCCGCCGGGCGCGCCAGGCTCGTGGATCCGGCGCTGCAGCAGCGCGATCGGTTCACGGTTCTCTCGGGCACCTGGGAGCATCGCCCGGCGGCCGGGCTCGCCTGGACGGGCAACGTCACGTACGCGAGCGGGACATCGGCGCCGGCGCTGTCGGGCGTTGCGATCACGGGTGCAACCGAGCGTCTGCGCGATGGTGTGCCCTGGGATCTCGCAGCATCGGCCACCAGCAGCCGGGATCGCACGTACGTCAGCTGGCGGGGAGACCCGGGGCGGATCCGCGTGTTCGGCAGTGCGCACCTGCCGCAATTCGGCGCCAACGCCTCGTTCACTGGCGCCTCCCGGCAAGCGCCCGGGGACACGATCATCGGCGAACTCGTGGATGGCCGTCCCGCCCGCGCGTTCGCATACACGGCTGCCGGGCCCCTGAAGTGGAGCGGTGTCGAGGTGGCGTTCTGGGCCACGGACCGCATACCGGTGACGTCACGGGTCGATATCGACGCCGGACTTCGGGCCGCGTCGACGTCCGCGTCGCGCGCCGGTACTCCGGCCGGCATCCCGTGGCGCGCGCTCTCGCCAAGTATTCAGGGCACGTGGAGGGCGTTGCCGAACGGCCGCCTCACACTGGTGGCGGGCTATGCGAAGTACAGTTCACGCCTGCCGCTCGATTACCTCGCATGGGGCGACTCGAACAGCCTGTCAGGTTCGGTGCACGCATGGACCGATCGGAACGGCGACCTCGTACCGCAGGTCGCCGAAATCGGCGCGCTCGTGGCCCCAGTCGGTCCATGCTGCGCGGGCGGCCAACCGAACACCATCGCGCCGAACCTTCGCCCGCCGTACACGAACGAATTCCTGCTCGGCGTGCACACGCGCCTCGGCAGCCGCTTCATGCTCCGGCTCGGCAGTACCGATCGCCGGCAGTACAACTTGATCGAACCGGTTGACGCCGCCAACGTGCCGGCCAACTTCAGCCTCACACACGTGCCGGATCCCGGACTCGACATGGCGCGCACGGACGACGACCAGATGTTGCCGGTGTTCGAGCGGCTGCCTTCCAGCTTCGGCACCGATCGCTACACGCTCCAGAACGTCGCCAGCAACTCCGCTCGCGATCATGGCCTCGACCTCGTGCTCGAGCGCCTGTTCGACGGCCGGTGGGGCATGCTGATTGGCGCGACCGCACACCAGTCCGAAGGCGCGGGCGGCAATCGGGGCTTCCGGCCTGACGAAAACGACCAGGGCGTGCTCGGCGAAGTCTTCAGCGATCCGAACGCGGGGACGAATTCGCGCGGACGGCTGTTCTTCGAACGGGGCTACGTGATCAAGTGGTCTGGCATCTGGAGGCTGCCATACGGATTGCAGGGGTCGGCGGCGGCTCGATACCAGGACGGCCAGCACTTCACCCGCGTCGTCATTGCGGACCTCGCGCAGGGCATCGACACCATTCCGACGCTGCCACGAGGACGCACCCGCTTTACTTACGCGTTTACGCTCGATGCCCGCGTGGAAAAGCAGATCACCACGGGCGCCGGGCGGGCGTCGCTGTTGCTCGAGGCATACAACCTGCTGAACACGAACAACGAAGTCGAGGAAGATGTGCGCACCGGGCCGACCTTCCGCTTTCCGACTGCCGTCCAGCCCCCTCGTTCCGTCCGTCTGGGACTCCGCTTCACATTCTGATTCAACGACCTCGCGCTTGCAGGTGCCGGCCAGCGGATAATGGCAACCGTGCACAGGGCGGTCGGCAGCGGCACATCTCTGTATCTCTTTTCCGTTTGCAAGTATCCGAGTGGATACGTTCGCACGGCGGCAGCGCGCTGCCCGCCGGAATTGCGCCAGATCCTGACCCGGCCGCACGGTATCGCTGTTGCGGTACGCACGGACCACGCGCCCGGTCTCCAGGAGCTGTCGTATGCGTCGCCAACGAGTCTCACCGACAATCGAGCACCGATCCAGCACGCGCCGACACGGAGCGCCCATCCTGTTCGTCGTGTGTCTGTTCATCGCACGCGGCTACAGCCGGTGCTCAGCCGTTATCGTTTTCGGCAGACCACTATGCCGCGGCGGTCGGAGCCCGGGCGATTGCGTCAGGTGATTTCGATCGGAACGGATGGCCGGACCTTGCGCAGGCCAACACCGGCGCCAACTCGGTCACCGTGCTCCTCAATCGTGCCGGCTCGCTGACGCGCGGCGCTGACATTCCCGTCGGCGCCGGCCCGTTTGCGGTGACCACCGGTGACTTCAATCGTGACGGCGTGCTCGACCTCGCGGTCGCCTGCGCGGACGCCAATTCGGTCGTCGTGCTCACTGGCGCCGGGAATGGCACGTTCCGGCAGACCGCCAATCTCGCAACCGCCGCCGTCGTCAATCCTCGGTCTGTCCTCTCCGCGGACGTGAACGCGGACGGACTGCCTGACCTGATCGAAACCGGCTACCAGTCCAATTCCGTGCAGATCTGGCTGGGGAGCGGCGACCGGCACGTTCGCAAGAGGTACGGCATGGTCCGGGCTTGCCGTGCACCCGCAGGGCATCGGCCTCGCAGACTTCAACCACGACGGCCGGGCGGATATCGTCGTCTCGCACGACGGTCCCACGGGGCTCGCCGTCCTGTATGGCACCGCATCGGGCTTCGCCGCGCCGGCTGCCGTCTCCGGTGCGCAGAACCTCAATGTGGTTTCAACCGCGGACCTCAACAGCGACGGATGGATGGACGTGGCGGCGGCCTCGACCACAAACGGCCGGGTGGCGCTGTATTTGGGCGGTGCGAGCGGCCTCACGTTCAGAGCGTCGTACCCGACCGGGCCTTCGCCCCGCGGTCTCGTCATCGGCGACGTGAATGAGGACGGGGCCCTCGACGTGTTGACGGCGAACTACGGCTCGAGCACCGTGAGCATCCTTGCCGGGACCGTGACGATCCCGTATACGCTGCGGAGCGCGGTGGACGTGGCCGCGAACCAGGGCAGCCGTGCGCTCGCACTGGCGGACTTCAACCAGGACGGGCGACTCGATGTCGCCACGGCAAATCAGCAGGTGGGATTTGCCACGGTTCTTCTCAATCAGACACCGTTCACGCGTGCGGCGTACTCGTTCAGCAAGTCTTCGATCGGGCCGGGAGGCGACGTCCAGAGCAGCGGCGACCGCGTCATTCCAGGCGACTTCAATCGTGACGGCAGGACGGATATCGCGACTCTCAGTGCCGCCTACAACAGCGTCGACGTCATCATCGCCGGCGGTCCGAGAGTGACGCTCCACGACGTGACGTTCCTGGATGCCTGGACGGTGGCCGACTTCAACAACGACGGCAATCCCGACGTGCTGCTCGCACAGGGGTACCCGACGACGGTCTTGAGCGTGTTCCTGGGCAACGGGCAGGGCGGATTCAAAACCCCCGTCCGCACGACATCGGCGCTGCAGCTGCAGACGATTCGCGCGGCGCGGATGAACGGTGACTCGTTTCCGGATCTGATCGCCACCGCCCTCGACCCCGGCAGCGACAATTCAGTCATCCTCGTGCTGCGTGGCGCCGGGAACGGCACCTTCGCGGCGGGGCCCGCACAGTCGATCGGCTCGTTGGTATACGTGCTTGGCGACGGCGACTTCAACCGCGACGGCAAGCAGGACGCCGCGGTGATGATGTATCCGCGCGGGCTGCAGGTCTGGTTTGGCGATGGCGCCGGCGGATTTGCGTCGACAGAGAGCAGCGACGTTTTTCTGTCCAACATCGAATCCTCCATTGTTACGGGCGACCTCAATCACGACGGGTATACCGATCTGGTGGCTTCGAGCGACGGCACGCTCGGAATCCTGCTCGGCAGCGCCGCAGGTCTCGGACCTGCCACCTACCTGCCTCTGGTGTATGAAGGGTCCGGCAGCGGCGCCCTGGCGCTCGCCGACCTCAACCTGGATGGCGATCTCGACATCGTCACCGATCAGGGGCTGATCTTTTTCGGGAGCGGAGACGGCAGCGTCGTGCCCGCCAGGTTCGACTACCAGGGCTACGGCGTCGAGGTCACGGACTTCAACCGGGACGGCCTGCCCGATGTCCTCTTCGGCACCACGAATGGTCAGGTGGGACTGCTGCTCAACCAGCGCAACGACGTCAACCACAAGCCCGTGGTGACAGCGAGTCACTACACGTTCAACTACCAGGACCAGTTCGGCGACGACACGCTCAGCTTCAGGGCGGTAGCGAGCGATCCGGACGCTCATTACCTCACGTACGAGTGGCGTGATTCGACCGGGAAGCTGATCTCGGACGCTGGCTGGGTGAGCCTCGAGTCGACGCTCAAGGACGGCGACTATCTGTACACCGTGACGGCGAGTGATGGCCGAGGGGCCTCGGCCACGGCAACGGTGACGGTGACGATCGCACCGACCCGAGAGGTCGTTCTCTACGCGGCAGACGCCTGGATCGCGGGGACCGCGTGGTCGCTCGTGGCCGATTCGACCGCTGCCGGCGGGCTGCGCGCCTACAACCCGAATCGCAATGCGGCGAAGGTGAATACGCCGGTCGCCGCCCCGTCGAGCGCAGTCACGCTCTCGTTCATCGCCGATCCGTCCCAGTCGTACAAGCTGTGGGTCCGGCTCAAGGCCGACGGTAACTCGTTCAGCAACGACTCGGTGTGGGTCCAGTTCTCGGGCGCAGCCGACGCCGCGGGGAAACCCGCCTACCGTGTGGGAACCGCGTCCGGCCTGGCAGTGAACCTGGAAGAGTGCAGTGGCTGCGGCGTGTCCGGGTGGGGATGGGAAGATGACGGGTGGGGCGCGGTGAATGCGAACGGCATCACGTTGAAGTTCCCCGAGGGTGGCGTCCAGCGACTGCAGGTCCAGACTCGCGAGGACGGCGTGTCGATCGACCAGGTCGTCCTGTCCTCTGGCAAGTACGCATCGAAGCGGCCCGGTCTTGCGAAGAACGACGCCACGATCCTGCCGCCGACCTATTCGCCGCCACAGTGAGGATCTGGTTCCGGGTTCCGGGTTCCGGGTTCCGGGTTCGGGGTTCGGGGTCCGGGTCCCGAATCCCGAATCCCGAATCCCGAATGCGGAGCGCCAAGTTCCGGATGCCGAGTCCCGAATCCTGGATCCGATCCCGAATCGTGAGCTCCCGGAGCCCGAGTCCCGAGTCCCGACTCGCGAAGCTACTACTGCTGCCTGTCCAAGCACCCACGCGACCTGTGACACGGCGCGTTCGGTGAGCGAACGCCCTCGCCATCCGTCGAGGTTGACCGGCGTCGACTGGGTCAGATCGCGCGAGTACAGCTCGGAAATTTGCCGCGCGAGCCCTTCGTCAGGGAATGCCACGTTTACTTCGTCGTTGTGCTCGAACGAGCGGTTGTCCATGTTGGTCGTGCCCATGACCACCCACCAGTCGTCGACGATCAGCAGCTTCTGGTGAATCATCGAGGCCTGATACTCGTGCACCTGCACGCCGCCCTGGAGCAGCTCGCCGAACCAGTGGCGGCTTGCCACCCGCACCAGCGGCTGGTCGGCGTGCGTGCCTCCGGGGACGAGCACGTCGACGTGCACACCGCGCCTGGCCGCGTCGGTCAGCGCGTCGCGCATTCCGCGGTCAGGTATGAAGTACGGTGTGCTGATTCGAATCGTTTCCCGTGCGCACGCAATGAGCGAGTGGAACAGCATGCGGGACACGGTCGATCGATCCGCCGGTGAGCTCTTGAACACGAGCGCGGCAATCGAGCCGGCGGCACCGAGAGGTGGATAGTAATCGCGCCCGGCGATGATTTCTGACGACGATTCGAGCCAGTTCTCCGCGAACACGCCCTGGAGCCCCGCGACCACGGGCCCTTCGATGCGGAATGCCGTGTCACGCCACGGCGGTTCGCACCCGTCTTCCTGCGCCCAGTAGTCAGCGATGCCGGGGCCGCCGGTGAAGGCCGTCGTGCCATCGACGATCAGCAGCTCGCGGTGGGTCCGGTTGTTGATCCGGCCCAGGCTGTACCAGGTGGCGCGCTGGTAGAAGTGCACGCGGCAGCCGCCATGCATCAATCGCCGCAGCGGCCGGCCGAACATCTTCTTCGCGCCGAAGGCGTCGAGGACGATGTTCACCTGAACGCCGGCGCGGGCACGACCGACCAGCGCGTCGATGAACGAGTCGGCAACGCTCCCGGGGTTCATGACAAAGGCTTCAAGATTGATCGTCCGCTCGGCCGAGCCGATCGCGTCGACCATCGATCGGTAGAACTCGGCGCCGTCGGCCATGACCTCGACGTGGTTGCCGCGGTAGACCTGCGATGGCGCGGTGGCCTCCAGGAACTTCAGCAGTTCGTCGCTTTTCGGATCGAGCGCCGCGCGGAGATGGAAGCGTTGCCGGGGCGTGAACAATGCGGCGAGAGTGACCCACCCCAGAAATCCAGCTCCTACGGTGGCGAGACCCTTGACCAGGGCAGGCGTGCGGTGTCCGTTCTCATCCATACGCAACCTGCTTTAGAGCATCTGACGTGCCAAGGCGTTGAGCGAGCGTTGCCCGCGTTCGACACATTTGCGGAACCGTTCTGGCATACATGGCACGCATGGAATCCTGCCGCCGCATGCCAAAGACCAGTCACCGTGGAATAGGAGCGACGATGTTGTCGTCGGGATGGATTCTGCTCGGGCTCACATGTATGGCAACCGCATGCTCCGCCCAGTCCGCTCCCACAGCGAAGCTATCCGCCGGATCCTCCGCGGCAGCTGACGACGTCAGCGGGACGTCCGGTGTTGCCGGGGAAAAGCGGACCGGCCGTGCGTCCTTCATTGCGAACAGCTTGAACGGGAGAAAGACGGCCAGCGGCGAACCGTACGACGGCACCAGGCTCGTCGCAGCTCATCCGTCGTATCCGCTCGGGACGATTCTCCGTGTGACCAATCAGGAGAACGGCCGTGTCGTCGAGGTCAAGGTGGTGGATCGGACGGGACCGCCGGAAGCGCGCCGCCATCGCATGATCGATCTGTCCAGAGCCGCGGCAGAGCGGCTCGACTTCGTCACCCGCGGCACCGCGCCGGTTACGACTGAAGTGCTGCAGTGGGGCGACCGCCGAAGTCAACGATAGGTACGCGTTCCGCTTACCTGCCGGACGTCGTCGCCGCCGGAACCTGCAACTCGCGGGCGATGTACGTCTCGAGCGCCGGCGTCTGCCCCTCCACTCGCAGGTCGCTGATTCGACCCGCCGCCGCGACGCCATGGCCGGTCGAGAGTTCCACGACGACGCGGCTGGCCGTCGTGCCCGCCGGGAGTTCCGCGGCAACCCGTCGGGGATGCCCGGCCTCGAGCGGCACCGCAATCTTCTCGATGATGCGCCCGCCGGTACCAAGGAGCGTGATGGCGAGCGAGGCTTGCCGGGTTGCCCGCACCTCGTCGATGCTGACCGCGTAGACGCGTTCGTCTGCGCGCGCAAATTGCACGTCGATCGAGAAGCTGCCCGTGAACTGGAAATTGGCGGTCCCGTCGCGAAGGAATGGAAAGCGCCACGCGTAGTCACGCGAGTCGACCGGCGCTCCGTCGATGGCCGCCCGTCGAAGGTACGAGACGTGAGCAACGTTTTCGACGAACGAGCGGGGGGCTGCAGTGATCTCTTCAGGCGGCTGCTCGATTCTGCGGTAGACCGCGAAGTCGTGGCGGGCGTCAGTGGTCGCCAGCTGATACCGATCGCCAAGCAACCGTGAAGGAATCGCAGTGCCGTTCGCGCGGCGGAGGACGTCCGTGCCCGAGAGGATGAACTGCGCGTTGCGGTAGAGGAGATAGGCCTCGTGCACGCGAAGGCGCGGCTTGTTCGTCAGCGCCACGTACCGTCCCCCTTCCGTGAAGTAAACATCGGTACTGGGCAGGGACGCATAGAACCGGGAGCAGAGACCGAGATCGTCGATGTTGTTGAGGTCGAGAAGATATGGAAGCAGCCCGGCCTGGTTGTAAGCCGTGATCGAGCCGACCGGGATGACAGGCCGGATGGTTTCGTAAAACCCGTAATACGGGCGGAAGAACAGGTGCAGGTCACGCGAGGGTGCATGGAGAAAACTCGGCAGCGAGAGGGTGCTGCTGTAACTGTCAGTGAACCGCGCCGCGGCGACTCCCATCCCGACGATCCATGCCAGTGAGAGCGCCACGGCGGCACGCGGCGCCGCGTCGGCCACCGAGCTCATGGCCGTCGCCACGATCACCGAAAACACCGGCAGCAGTGCGACGAAGAAGCGGAACCCGAACATCCAGTCGCCAACAACTGCGACATAAAGAATCAGCGGGACGGCCGCAGCCGAAAGCGCTCGCGCGAATCCGCCGGATCGGAGGCTGTGCACGATTGCCGCCGCCAGAGTCACCGCCGCCCACCAGCCGTAAGCGTCGACAAAGGCCGCTCCATATGAACGCTCCGGCGGCTTCACCATCAGCGTCGCGTGCGGCATCAGTTTGTACAGAATTTTTGCCCGGAGAGGTGCCGGCAGCGGATCGCCGAAATACAACATCCGGCCGGTGTGGTACACGACCAGGGCCGCGGCAACGGGTGCCACGATCGTCCGAACCATCCGATGTCGGCGAGCTCCGCTGGCGACGAGTACGAATCCACCGATCAGGAGCCCCGCGTAAATGAAACCGTCGATCCGCAGAAGCACGAGGAGGATGGCGGCGGTCGTGGCAGTTCTGTCGGCGCCGCGAATCAGCGCGCCGGTCAGGATCGTGACAACCAGTGCAAACGGCACCGCCTCGAGCGACGAGCAGCTCCAGACGGCAAGCGGGCCAGCAAGTGCGAGCGTCGCCAGCCCCGCCGCCGTTCCGGCGCGGGCCGTCCCCAGCCGGCGCATGATGTCCCACGCCAGCAGCACGATGGCGACACCGCACGCGAGTGACAGTCCCTTGCCGATGAAGAAAACGGCGACCTTCGGCAGGCCCGCGACGCTGCGGACGCCGAGAATCAGCGTCGAAATCCAGACGTGGAGAAAGTCCGAGTACCCCTCGACTCGTCCTTCGAGCCCGTTGTACGCCAACCCTTTGCCGTGCAGGATGTTTTGCGCGTAAACGTACGGAATCGCCTCATCGTCGACGAAGTAATAGAGGAAATTCAGCGCGTAGACGGTGAACAGGGCGACCGCCGCGATGGCCATCCATCGCGGCGCACCCTCATTTGGGTGTGGCATGCGAGTGTCGAAGGGGTGTGACCGTAAGCCCCTGGCAGCGTGCTAGGACGCGATCGGCTTGCCGATTTCCCAGTGATGGCCAAACGGGTCGACGACGCGGCCGACCCGCCAGCCGTAGGCGTTTTCAACCGCGGTGATGACGCGGGCACCTGCAGTGCAGGCGCGCGCGAACATCGCGTCAGGATCCATGACCGTCAGGATCATCCTGGCTGTGCCGCCGCCGAGAGATTCCGGACTGAAGTTGGCGTGCTCGGGAGACTCGTCGCTGACCCAGAACTCCGCACCGTCAACTGACAGCCGCGAGACGACCGCGCCGGATGGATCCTCGACGCGATAGACTTCGGTCGCGCCGAACGCGGTTTTGTAGAACTCGACCGCCGCCGCTCCGCGCCGAACGGACAACAGGGGAGCGATGGAAGCGGCGACAGAATTCGACGCGTGGGTAATCACCTGGGCTACTTGCTCCTGCAGACAGCTTACAGCTACTGGCCACCAGCTATCAGCGATCAGCTATCAGCGATCAGCTATCAGTTCTCAGCTGTCAGCAGTGAGTTCTCAGCTATCAGCTGTCAGCTCAGCCCTTTGGTTCGGAGGTAATAACTTCGGACGTCAGGCGGGCGTGGACAGTTCAGCCTGAGCACTGATAGCTGTGAACTGATTGCTGATTGCTGACAGCTGAGCTGTCGGTGCTCAATCCGTCAGCCTGAACTCGATGTTGACCTTCATGCTGACCTCGACCGGGACACGGTTCAACAGCGTCGGGGCGAATTGCCACTGACGGACGGCGTCGGCGGCAGCGACGGCGAAGTCGGGATGGATGCTCGCGCTCAGCACGCGCACTGAATGTACCGCACCGTCGGTGCCGATCGTGGCTTCGAGTGGAACCGTTCCCTCGCGGCCGGCGGCGCGCATCGCGGGCGGGTAGATCGGCGGGACGTTCTTGAGCTTTCGCGGCGGCCGGATGTTGCCGCCGATCCTGACCGGCTGCGATGCCGGCGGCGCCGTGACCTCCGGACCCGGTTGGCGTGCTGCGGTCACGTTGATGGCTTCTGACACCTGACCGACATCGAGGGTGATTGCTCGATCCCAGTCCTGAGGGCTTCGCAGCTCGAACACATGGTGAAGCGAGCGGAATCCCATGAGTTTCGCGTCAATTTCGTAGCGTCCCGGTCCGAGCTGCGGAAATTCGAAACGACCGGAGGCGTCGGTGATGGCCTGCCACGTGTGTCGCGCCGCATCGGTGAGGGTCAACTCGACCGAGGGCAGGACGGCGCCACTCGAATCGTAAACGGCACCACCGAGTGGGAGGGGTGTGGTTTGACCCGGGCGAAATGCGGCGACGGGCAAAGAGAGTCCAATCAGCAGCACCGCCGCGGCGACCAGGGTGCGGGGCGACGCCGGTCGGCGGTCGAGGCGTGGATTGAGCATGGCGGCAAATCTCCTCTCGAGTGTTGACGGGTGTGCCATTGGGGTGACGGCGAGCGAGGGGGACCGGTAGGGGCGACAGATTCGTGCGAGCTCCAGCAAATGACTCGCGTACTGACGTGCGGGGACGCCTCCGGCGAGGACGAGATCGTCGCAGGCCTGCTCGCTCTCGCGCCGCAGGCGGGTGCAGATGGCCCAGAACAGCGGGTTGAACCAGAACAGCGTTCGCACCATTTCAGCGCCAAGCTGCACGACCCAGTCGCCACGCCGGATGTGTGCGAGTTCGTGGCGGAGCACCACCTCGCGACGGTCCGCGTTCCAGTCACGTGCATGTGAGGGCAGCAGCACACGGGGGCGCCACAGGCCCCACGTGGCGAGCAAGTCTGGCGCGTCGATGAACGAGAGTGTTACCGGGCGCCTGAGCTGGTACTCGCCGGAAATCGCGTCGACGAGGAGCCGCCAATCCGCGCTCCGCACGCACTCGGCGCCGGCGTCGATGCGGAGAAGACGACGGATGCCAACCAGCAGCATCGAACCGAACACGGCCACGCCGGAGGTCCACACGACTCCGACAATGACTGCAGCGCTGGCACCGCGCGCGCTCCCACCTGGCTCGAACGGGCTGGCTGGCGTGATGGGCGCGCTTCGTTCCGGGGTTATCAGTCGACGCGAATCTGGATTTGGCGGCACCTCGACCTGCAGCGGGAGCGGGTTCCACCGCGGCAGGACCATGGTCAAGGGCACCACGGCCACCGCGGCGACGAGAGCCATCGCGAGCGTCACATGACGAAGGGCCGCTGAGCGGTTCCGCAACAACCTGCTCGAGAGCAGGCCGACGAGACCGATGAATGATGTCCGCGCGACGATGTCGAGCAGCAGGATCATCGCGTTTCCTCGATGGCGCTGCGTACGAGCTCGGCGATGCGTTCGAGTTCCTCGTCCGACACGCGCGCCGCCTCGCCGCCGAGCAGGGCGGCGACCGCGTTTGCACTCGACCCGTCGAAGAAGGTGTCAACCAGATGTTTGAGGGCGGAGCGCCTGGCGGAAACCCGCGGCACGGTGGGCATGAACACGAACCGGAGGCCCTCCTCCTCGTGCCTGACGTGCCCCTTCGCCTCGAGCACCCTTAACTGGGTGCGAACAGTCGAGTCGCTGGGCGACCCGTCGAGATTCAGGCGTACGTCGCCGGCCGTTGCGCGGCCGAGCCGGTAGAGGACATCCATGATCTGCCGCTCGCGCTTCGTGAGCACCGCATGCGTGCGCGCCGTCGACCTGCTAGTTTTGTAACGCATTGTTATTTTTATAACATCATGTGCGGCGGTCGTCAAGGGGGCCTTCAGAGTCGGGATTAGGGATTAGGGATTCGGGATTCAGGGATCGGGGCTCGAGATTGGCGATCTTCCGCCTCGAAGGCGGAAGCCACGTGCTGCGAACGATCTCGAATCCCGAATCCGGTTCGCCCGAGCCCCGAACCTCGAACCCCGAACCCCGAACCCCGAATCCCCGAATCCCCAATCCCGAGTCCCCGATCCCGAATCCCGAATCCCGTGCTTTGGAATACACTCCCCGTCTATGAATCGATTGTCACTGGGCGTGCTGGGCACCATCGTTGTCGGATTCGGCGCACTGTACGCGCAGGGGCGGCCGGCCGATGTTCGGTTCGCGATCCATATGGTCGATCCCGGCGCGAGCGAGACCGCCGCCTTCGCCGATCTCAATAACGACCACCGGCTCGACATCGTGTCGAGCGACAGCTGGTACGAGGCGCCGGCGTGGACGAAACACAAGATTCGCGACATCGCGTGGAACGGCCAGTACGTCGACAATTTCAGCGACCTGCCGATCGATGTCGATGGCGATGGCCATGTCGATGTCGTGCAGTTCGGATACTTCTCGAACAATGTCGTGTGGGTGAAAAACCCGGGGCGCGCGGGTGGCGCCTGGAAGGTGACCGAAATCTATTCGGGTTTTCCGACCGAGTTCGCCCAGCTCGTCGATCTCGACAATGACGGCAACGCTCGCGAGCTGCTCCCGGAGTTCGATCGCCCGGCGGCGCCGCTCATGTGGTTCGAGCTGCAGGGCGGGACGTGGATCAAGCATGTGGTCAGCGACCACAGCTACGGCCACGGCATCGGCGCTGGAGACGTCAACGGCGACGGCCGCAACGACATCCTGACGCCCCGCGGTTGGTTCGAGTCGCCCGCGGACGTGCGGAACGCCGCGTGGGCGTTCCACGAAACCGACTGGCAGCAGCATCCGATCGCGGCGAGCGGCACTCCGCGCGGCGGTGATCCGCCGGCCGGGCGGGCTGCAGGCGCGGAGTTTGGCGCGCCATCAACTCCGCCGCCGCCGGCGGCGCACTTCGGCTTCATGTATGTGATGGACGTCAACGGCGACGGACGCCGCGACGTCGTCACCGGCATGGGGCACGACTACGGTGTCTGCTGGTACGAACAGAATGCCGACGGGAGCTGGACCCAGCGCGTCATCGACAACACGTGGTCACAGGCGCACGCGCCGACGCTTGCGGACGTGAACGGCGACGGGCAGCTCGATCTGGTGGCCGGCAAGCGATACTTCGCTCACAACGGCAGCGACCCCGGCGAACGTGAACCGATCGGGTTGTACTGGTACGAGTTCCGGCGTCCGGCCGCCGCAACGGCGAGCCCTGCGGCAGGACGCGGCAGTGCGCCAGCGATGGTGTGGACCCGCCACATTATCGATTACGGCGGCCGCATGGGCGGCGGGATGCAGACCGACGTCAAGGACATGGACGGCGACGGCGACCTCGACGTCGTCAGCGGTGGCAAGGCCGGCCTGTTCGTAGCCGAGAACCTGACGAAATCGCCGCGGCGGGCGGCGGCACGGTAGGGATCAGGGATCAGGGATCAGGGATTCGGGACTCGGGGTTCGGGACTCGGACTCGGGGTTCGGGATTCGGGACTCGGGGTTCGGGGTTCGCGGGCTGGATCAATATAGCGGTCACGATTTTCAGAATCTGCGGCTCCCGCGCCAAACTCCGACAAGTAGCGCCAGCAGTAGGACTCCGACCAGTGACTGAATCGGCATCGATGTCATTTCGTCGCCTGCACGCCTACTCGGCTGTCATTGCCGGACGCGTCTCTGGATTCGCAAGGGTGACTGGCGACTGGTAACTGGAGACTCGCGAATCGCCAAAGCCCGAAGCTGTGCTGGCAGCTGGAAGCCGGAAGCCGGAAGCCGGTAGCTGTGCGCTGAGCTGAAGTCTGACAGCTGAAGTCTGATAGCTGAGAGCTCCCGGCTATCAGAAGAGCCACGCGCACACCGCCACCGCCGCGATCGCTGCGACCACGTCGCCGACGAGTGCCGCAGGCACGGCATGCCGCGTGCGACGAACACTGACCGCGCCGCAGTAGACAGCCAGCACGTAGAACGTTGTTTCTGACGAACCGTACATTGTCGCCGCGGTGCGCGCGATGACCGAGTCGGGACCATGCGTCTTGATGACGTCGGTTGCGAACGCGAGCGATCCACTGCCGGTCAGCGATCGAAGGACGGCAAGCGGCAGCAGTTCGGCGGGGAAGCGGGTCGCGGACAAGCAGCGGGCGCAGGCCGGCGATCAGCAGATCCATCGCCCCCGAACCGCGGAACATGCCGATGGCGACGAGAATCCCGACGAGGAACGGGATGATGCGCACCGCGACCTGGAACCCTTCGGTCGCACCCTCGATGAACACGTCGTAGACCTTGACCCCTCGTATCAGCCCGACGAGAGGAATGCCCACGAGCATGACCGGGATGGCCCACAGCGAGACCGCGTCGAGAACGGCGCGGATCATTCCCTGACCCCCGCGGTCGCAGCGGTCACGGGATAGACCCGCTGCAGGATCTTCGCGCACGCAACCGCGGCGACGGTGCCGATGAACGTCGCGATGATCGATGGAGCGATGATCGCGGTCGGCTGCTGGGAGCCGGCCGCGGCCAGGACCCCGATCATCGTCGCCGGGATCAGCTGCACGCCCGATGTGGTCATCGCGAGAAAGGTGACCATCGCATTGGACGCGGTGTCCTTGTCAGGATTGAGCGCCTGCAACTCCTCCATCGCCTTGATGCCGAGCGGCGTCGCGGCGTTGTTGAGCCCCAGCATGTTGGCGGCGACCGCAACCACGATCGCGCCGGCGGCAGGATGATCCGCCGGCACCTCAGGAAACAGCAGGCGCAGCGCCGGCCGCAGCGCCCGCCCGAGCAGTGTCACCAGCCCCGCAGCCTCCGCGACACGCATGATCCCCAGCCATAGCGTCATGATCCCGATGAGGCCGATCGCAATCTGCACGGCGCTCGACGCCGATTCCATTGCGCCGCGGGTCACGCCGTCGACGGTGCCGTGGAAGGCGGCGACGACGAACGCGGTGGCCATGAGACCGAACCAGATGTAGTTCAGCATGCGGTGATGTTAGCGCAACCCCCTGCCCTGGACGCGCGGCCGTACGAGCCGTCGCTCTGCGGCTAGGACAGCAGACTGATCACGAGATTCAGTGCGAGCGCCACGATCATCGTGTTGTACGACGAACGAGAGCAGCGCATGCGCGAGCACTTCCCGCCGCATCTCCCTCGTTTCCACCGTGACGTCCGAGGTCTGGAAGCACATGCCGATGGTGAATGCAAAGTACGCGAAGTCGATGTCCGCGGGCGGTTCCTTCCCCGGAAAGGTCAGGCAGCCGCTGCCCTTTGTCTGGCGCGGGTCACCGTAATACAGCTTGGCGTATCGAAGCGTGTAGGAGGTGTGGGTCAGGATCCAGGAGAGCGCGATCGCGGCGAGCGCCACGACCGTCCAGGCCGTTGGTGCGGGAGGATGCATCGCCTTGATCCAGCGCAGCACCACCGCCGCCGCAAACAGGCCAATGAGACTGGAGCCGATGTCGATGACGAAAATCATCTTGTGGCCGGGATCGTCCGCGGTGGCACGGCGCTGGGTCTGCGGGGCACCGGACCTCGCGATGATGTTCCAGGCGAGCGCCGACAGCGTGAAGGCGGCGACGTCCCAGCCGCCCAGGACTCGAAGCCACCACGGCGCATGGGCCGGGCTCAGCCACGCAGCTGTCGCGAGTCCGAGTGCGACCGAGACCATGAGGCGCACGGTCGCACGCGTGGGGGACAGGGGATGGCGGGTGTCGCCGGAATCGTCACTGGTGCGGTGAGCTGTTGTCATCGGCGCCTAAGTGTATACAGCTTCAACCGGCGAATGACGCGGGCGCTCACGCTGCGCGGGTGGCGCACACCGGTGTGCTGTCATCGCACAGCGGCGGCACACACGTGCGGCGGCGAGTCTCGGCCGTGTGCGGGTCCGGACGTGGGAACCTGTGGCTGAGTTCTTGCTTTTTTGCCTGCACCCCCCGGCCGCAGGTGTCGTGAGCGCCTGCGCATTCGCGTCCTTCGCCGCCTTCCCGCCGGCACTGCGATCGCCTCGAAAAGCCCATGGATAATCGGACTCTGTCGTTTGTTGCCGCATTGCGTCGTGACTGGCCTGTGCGCGCCGGTGTCGGCGCAGATGAAACCGGCGGACCTGGCGCAGGCGTCGCTCGAGGATCTGATGCGCATCGAGATTACGGCGGCAGGCCGCAAGGAGCAGAGGGCGGACTCGGTGGCGGCGGCCGCGTTCGTCACGGCCGACGACATCCGCCGATCCGGGCTGCGCACGCTTCCTGATCTGATGCGGCTCGTCCCTGGCGTTCAGGTCGCGCAGGTGAACAGCAGTCGCTGGGCCGTGTCCGTTCGCGGCTTCAACAATCTCTACGCCAACAAGCTGCTCGTCCAGCTCGAGACCTACATCGGCGACCATTCGGATGCCGAGTTCTCGCACGGGATCTGCCCGACCTGCCTCGAGCGCGTCCAGAAGGAATTCGACGCATGATCTGAGGAGTGGTCGCCGCCCGTGCGCGCGGGCTGCAACGATCAAGGGGGGCGTATGGCACTGTATGCGTTCGACGGGACCTGGAACAGCGCCAAGGACGGCGAGGATCGGCAATACCAGAACTCGAACGTCGTCCGCTTCTATCGCGCCTACGAGAAGCACTCCATCAGCGCCGACTTCTACGTCGCCGGCGTCGGCACGCGGTTCGACCTGGTGGGCAAGATTGCCGGCGGTGTGTTCGGCCTCGGAGAGCTGGCGCGCATCGACGAGGCGTACGATCACCTGTGCGGGAGATGGGCTGACGGCGATCGCATCATCGATATCGTCGGGTTCAGTCGCGGCGCCGCGACGACACTGGATTTTTGCCATCGCATCCAGACTGATGGTATCCGCCGCCCTGGCAGCGACCAGGTCGTGGAGCAGCATCCTGTCATCCGCTTCCTCGGCGTGTGGGACGTGGTTGCGGCGTTTGGCATTGCAAATCTGGGTAATACGGAACTGAACATCGGGCATCATCTCTCACTTCCGGCGTCCGGACTGAGCTACTGCTTTCACGCCATGGCGCTCGACGAGCGCCGGTTGTCCTTTCTGCCGACGCGGCTCCAGGGGGCGTGCGAAGTGTGGTTCCGCGGGGTGCACTCGGACATTGGCGGCGGCAACGGTAACCGGGGTTTGAACGACATCACGCTGAAATGGATGATGAGCAAGGCGAGGGCGGCGGGCCTGCCGATTACCGAGTCCGACATCAACGAACTGCAGCCCGATCCCAACGCCGCTCCGCGTCTCGATCCGAGGCTGCCAATGAAGATTCGCCTCATCTCGGCGCTGGACCGCCGGCACTACTCGGTGTTGCCGTCGGTGAAGGGTACAAACCCGCCGGCGACGTGCCCGGTCGAGACACCCGAGGACGAGAAGATTGCGACGCCGATCGGCGCCAAAGTGGAGGTGCTGTCGCCCGACGCCGTCGGTCGAATCGCCGCGCTCTGGGCCACCGCCGAACGGGCCGCCGACGATCTCGATTTCAAGATCGATGGTGCAAGAGATGCGCTGCTGACGCTCTTCGAAGGGCGAATATCGCTCATCACCAACGACGCCGAGCTGCAGATCGCCCGTCGTGCCGTCAGGCAGCTCGTCGCCGCCATGGTCGACGGTGCGGAGCGACGGAACTTCCACGTAATGAACGAATTCTTTCTGACCGAGGCGCTCTTCCGCCTGCGACCGCTCTACCCGTTCGCGGACTGACATCACGTGCTACGTGCGACGTGCGACGCACCCTGGCACTTTCGCCTTCCGCCTGAAGGCGGAAGCCACACCCTGGCACTTCTGGCCCCCTGGTCTTCCGCCTGAAGGCGGAAGCTACGCCTCCGGCACTAAAGGCGGAAGCTACGCCTCCGGCACTAAAGGCGGAAGCTACGCCTCCGGCACTGAAGGCGGAAGCTACGCTTGCCCTGCCCCTGTCATTCTGTCCGGTTGACACCGCCGAACGCCGGTTGGATGATGACCAATGGCGCTGCGACGAGGTGGCCGCAGCCGAAACAACAACCCTGAACGCTCGAAGGCAATCCCGTGAGTACTCTGGCGGCGGGCCTCCTGCTCGGTCTCGCAGGCGGTGCACACTGCGCCGGCATGTGCGGACCGCTGGTGCTGAGCCTCGGCGGCTGGGTCGATCCACGCCGCGCGAGACTGCCGCCAATGCTGGCGTACCATGCGGGCCGAATCCTGATGTATCTCCTGCTGGCGGTTGCCGCCGGCGCGACGGGTCGGGCGCTGTCGTACGGCGGACTCGGACGCGCGGTATCGATCGGGTCAGGGTTGCTGTTGCTGATCGTCGCCACCGGCCGGGGATCACGGTTGATGCCACGCAAGGCGGGGATCTTCTGGTCCCTTGTGATCACGCGTGCCTGCGTCGCGGCGAGTCGATCGACGCGAACCCGGCCACTCTCCGGTCACCTGCTGGGCGGCGCGGTCAACGGGCTCCTGCCGTGCGGCCTCGTCTACGCCGCCGCGATCGCGGCCGCCGGATTCGGAAGCATCTCCTCGGCACTTACGTTCATGACCGGATTCGGACTGGGTACTGTCCCGGTGCTTCTCGGCATCGCGCTGTCCTCATCCTCACTCTCACCCTCGATCCGAATCCGCCTCCGCCGACTGACGCCGGCGGCACTTGCGCTGACCGGCGCCCTGCTCATCGTTCGAGGTGTGCTGCCGCCGCATGATTTCGCGCCACACGCGTCCGTTTTCCATCACACCCACTGAGCGCGATCTGGCGGACGAGGTCAGCAGGCCTGCAAACATCGAGGTCATCCGTGGATACTGCCACTCGCAGATCTGGCAGACGGATTGCGACGCTAGGATCATGGCCCCGACTCGAATTGACCCGGAACGTATCGCCGCGAGGATTCGTTCGGCCCGTCGTCGGCTGCACTGGTTGTCGCAGCGTATGCAGGCCGATCGTGCAGCCATGGAGGAACAGAGAGACGTCGACCGAGCTCGGGCAGAGAACTCCGCCCCCGAAGCGCCGGAAACGGTGGCTCCGAAGCGGACTCACTGACTCCAGCCCCATTCTGCATCCGGGACCCAGGGGCTGATCGCACCGCACGGTCAGCGACACTGGATTGCCACTCCCACTCCCCAGTCGCCAGTCGCCAGTCGCCAGTTCCCAGTCACCAGTTCCCAGTCCCCAGGTCCCGAACCCCCGAGTCCCGAATCCCGAATCCCCGAATCCCGAACCCACGAATCCAACCCCGAGTCCCGAGTCCCGATCATCGAGGTCCTCGTTCGGCTAAGATTCGCCCCGGCAACGAAACCCGGCGATCTCCAGGACGGAGTCCACGTGACCTCAGACCAGCGGCTCATGTCCGCGCAATTTCCCCGCTCGTCGAAGTACCACCCGGACTGGGTGCTGGCGAGTGCGAGCGGAGGCGCGAATGCGCTGTGGGTGACCGAGTGGCTCGCCGAGGCGTTGGACCTGCGGCCCGGCATGCGGGTGCTCGACCTCGGCTGCGGGCGGGCGGCATCGTCGATCTTCCTGCACCGAGAATTTGGCGTCGACGTGTGGGCAGCGGACCTGTGGTTCAGCCCTTCCGAAAACATGCAGCGGATCCGCGATGCGGGCGTCGGACGACGGCGTGTTTCCGATTCATGCCGACGCGCGATCGCTGCCGTTCCCGCCTGAGTTCTTCGATGCGGTGGTGGGCATCGACTCATTCCCCTACTTCGGAACCGACGACCTGTATCTGAACTATCTTGCTCGATTCGTGAAGCCGGGCGGCCAGGTTGGCATCGCCGGGGCAGGGCTCGTTCGGGAGATTGCACGTTCACTACCCGATCACCTGCGTTCCGTGGTGGACCCAGGATCTCTGGGGGCTCCATTCGGCGGAGTGGTGGCGCCGTCATTGGGAACGGACGGGCATCGTCGATATCGCTGTGGCCGACACCATGCCTGATGGCTGGCAGCGCTGGCTCGACTGGCACATGGCCGTGGCGCCCGACAACGAAGCGGAAATTCGCGCGCTCGGCGCCGATCGTGGGCGGTACCTCGGCTACGTTCGCATCGTCGGGCGCCGCAACGGCGACGTCGTCCTTGCGGACCATGTGGAGTCCGTGCCGCCTCACTACACCAGGATGCCCTTGCTGCGTGACCAGCGTGCCTGATGCGCGTCGACGCCTTCGCGGTCATCGATCGTCCAGGCCGCGAGTGCTGCCGCACCTGTCCTGGGAATGTGCGCTGCTGATTACTGGTAACGTTTCGACGTCCGCGTTCGTCCAATACTCGCGGGAGGGCTGATGGCCTGGTGGAATCGCGGCAGCAAGGGCAAGACGGTCGACGACGCGGGAGCGGTCGATCCCGACATGCCGCTCATTCGACTCGACGGGATCACCAGGCTGTTCAAAGGTGATTCGGATGGGCACGAGGCGCAGACGCGCGCGCTCGATGATGTGAGTGTGGACATCGGGCGCGGCGAATACATCTCCGTCTCGGGGCCGTCAGGATGCGGCAAGTCCACGCTTCTGTCGATCCTGGCGATGCTGGATGCGCCGACGGCAGGACGCTACTGGTTCGCCGGGCGGCGCGTCGATCGGCTCCCGCCGGCCGAGAAGGCGCGAATGCGCAATCGCGACGTCGGGCTGATCTTCCAGAGCTTCAACCTGATTGGCGACATGACGGTGTACGAGAACGTCGAGTACCCGCTGACGCTCCATGGAGTCGCCGGCCCCGATCGGACCGGCGCGCGTCAACGCCGCACTCGCGAGAGTGGGGCTGACGGGACGAGCGAAGTCGCGTCCTGGTTCTCTGTCGGGCGGGCACCAGCAGCTGGTTGCGATTGCGCGGGCGATTGCCGGCCGGCCGCCAATCGTGCTCGCGGACGAGCCGACTGGCAATCTCGATTCGGCGAGCGGCGAAGCCGTGATTCGAATGCTCGAAGAATTGCACGCGGGCGGTTCGACGATCTGTATCGCGACTCACGACCCCCGCTACATCGCGCGCACGACGCGGCGGATCTATCTCTTCGACGGACGCGTCGTCCCCGAGCCCGTGAGCTGAGTGTGGCTGCGGCACCGTTCTGGCTCGAAACCGAACGCCTGGGCCTTCGTCGCTTCACCCCACTCGACATCGATTGGCTCGCCGCGCTCTATGACGACTCGGACGTAGTGCGGTACCTCGGCGGCCGAAAGGATCGCGCGCAGGTCCTCGAACTGCTGAACGATCGGATTCTTCGTTACTACGACGAGCACCCCGGCCTCGGCATCTGGATGACCGTCGACCGTGCGACCAACAACGCTGCGGGGTTCCACCTGCTGAATCACGTCCAGGGTGAATCATTCATCCAGGTCGGGTTTGTCCTCTCGCGGGCGGCGTGGGGGAGAGGTATCGGGACGGAGATGGGACGGGCGATTCTGCGATACGGATTCGGGACGCTCTCGTTGCCGCGAATCGTCGGTATCGCACATCTCGACAATCACGCTTCGCAGCGTGTCCTCTCGAAGATCGGACTCGATCGTAAAGGCGAGCGCGCTTTTACTCATCCTGCCTACGCCGCCGCCGGCCCGATGGCATGGTTCGAGCGAGGTCGGGAAGAGTGGATGGCGCAAGCGGGAGTCTGAATCAGCTATCAGCAATCAGTTCGGCCGCTGGGCATCGCACTCCTGGCACTATCGCACTCTGGGCACCCTTGCCACCCTGGCCGCCTTCGCCGCAGTGCGGCTACGGCGGGTCTCGCCACAGCCCGCCGAGACGCGAACGCGGGCGGAGCGGACACCCCTGGCACTCTGGCACTCTGGCATCTCTGGCCCCCTTGGCCCCCTTGGCCCCCTTGGCACTTTGGTACCCTGTTGTTGACTTGTTCGCTTGTACTAGTACAATATGTACACAGCACGCGAAACCCGGTTGTCGCGTGCGCCGCTCGCGTCCGACCAGTCCAGTCCGTTGAGCGGTGCCTACAGCACCAACCGGATCAACAGGAGGGCATCATGGAGCCTCTGGTCATCATTCTGGTCCCGGGCATCGTTGGCGGTCTCCTGGTTGCGTTGCTCATGGCCTCGACCCGGCGGGGAAGCCCGTCCACTGTGGTGCCACGGCGTCTCGCCGCACCTACCCCGGCACTCATCAACATGGCCCACATCCAGGTCGAGGGCGTGGGTGGCCTCGGGATGGTAGCGGCCGTGATCGCCGTGGCGATAGCGGACCCGCGCATCCGGCTCGCGATTGGTATCGCGTGGGCACTGGGCACGGTATTGGCGATTGGCTTGATCGTGCGGAGACGCCGCACCGGTGCGCTGCCGTCAGCCGGCGACGGTCCTGAGGACCGCTCCACGTTACACCTGAGCAACGGAGCGTCATTCCATCACCCGGCGCGCGCGGCGAAGGGCCGCAGCGCCTGGAGGACGAATCCGTTTCGAGATCACGGTTTCGCGCGGCAGGCACTGAAGTTTTGACGAAGCGGTCGGCTTTCGTTCTCGCGCTGATTTCGCTCGTGATGTCCGGGTTCGTGGCGCCAACCAGGTGGCTGGCAGGATCCGTCCAGGCACCGGGCCCAGTTCGTTACGTTGGGAGAGGGGCGTTCGCCTGCAAGTCCTGGATTGGGGCAGGTCGGGTCGCGCAGTTGCCCTCCCGGCTTGCCCCGGGGCTCGCTTCGATGATGCGACTGCGGCGAGGCGTCGTGACTCCGGATGATTCTCACCTTGCCTGCCGTCGCGCCTCGCCGTTACTCGCGTAGCGCATCAAGCTCCTGCTGCAGGCGTGCGGCTTCACGCCGACCCTTCTTCAGTCCGATGGCGAGCGCCACTCCCGCGCTGACGACATACCAGGCCATCACACCGTAGAACACGGGCGTGTGTGCGAACCTCGCACTACGCGCGAACGTCAGAACAATCGCCCCCGTGCTCAGAAGAACCGGGGGGACGAACCATACTGGCAGAGTGCGGTGGTACGTCCGCTCACGCTCCAGCAGTGTCCGATAGAACGCCACGCTGGGGGTGCCGGTAGTGGGTGCAGATGTCACCCGGGCGACACTCGTCCGGTATACGGCCGCGAGAATCCACACCGCCGTACACAGGCCCACAGCGGCCATGACTCGGAAGTCCGGCGCCAACCACATCACCGCCAGCCAGGTCGGAATGATCGTCGCTCCGCACGCAACGAATACGACGGTGCGGCGTCTTCTCCGTGCGTCCGCCGCATCGACCCTGCTCCGAACGTCATCGACACTCATTCGACGCTCCATTTCCGGCTGTGACTGCCACTGCTCCCGCAGTTCCCGATCAGCAGATTCATTCACCACGGCGTCCTCGTTCATGAAATCGCCGAGTGAGCAGCTTTTTCAGTCGATGCACTTTTGTTGCGACGCTCCCAGGCGAGCACCCGACGATTTCGCCGATTTCCACTGCCTCGAGACCCTCGAGGTACAGCAGGACGACCTGACGGTCCACTGGTTTCAGCGCTTCGATGAGGACCAGCAAACGCTCCATCGAGATACGCCGGTCGGTAACATCCTCGATGTCGCTCTCTTCCGCGAGGTCATCGATCTGATCAAGACCCGCGAGAGGGGGCGCATCTGCCCGGCGTCGAATGGTGTGAGAAATCGCAGTATTGTGTGCGACGCGATATACCCAGGTCCGCAGCGAACACCGATCGTCGAACCCGGCCAGGCTCCGCCACAGTGCAAGGTGCACTTCCTGGAGTAGGTCGCGCCGTCGGTCTCGTTCGAGTTCGTAGGCGTTGACCAGCCGTTCCAGTGCAGCGGAATAGACGTCCGCTACTTCTCGGTATCGCTTCTCCTGTGCGCTACGGCCCGCGGGTGAATCGGCGGCCATGTTCAGGCGTCGCCTCCAGGCGTCAGCCGGCGCAGTATTTCCATCTGATCAAGGTAGTCGCTGACGGCACTGCCGTCTTACACATACAGCTGAAATACGGCTAAACGTCGCCGGGGCAACTCGGAACCGTTTCGCACTATTGGGCGGTTCGGACCCCTCTCCATTCAGCGCCTGATGGAAGGCGGCAAGGCAAGGACTTCGCAGGTATCAAGCCGAAAATGGCGGATCTGACGCATCCTGTGATTGAGAATGCGGGTCAAGGAACTTCAGGAAGGCGTTCGCGCGTCCGGCAATTCTGTGTTCAGCCGTCCGTTGTCGTACAGGCGAATACGTCCACCCGCATGCCACTTCGCCAGCAGGACGATCTGGCCGGTGTGATAGCTGAAATGTTCGACGACGTGGAAGACGGCATCGAGGACGGTCTGATCGAATCCTTGCGGCAGGCACCCGCGCTGGAGCGGCGCGTCAGAGGCATCCGCGACCAGCTCTCGGTCCAGATCTGACAACCGCGCGTCAACCTCCCGAACCGTCTCCTCGAGCTGGTTTACGAGAGTCAGCCGATCGGCTCCGCCCCGCGCGCCGAACTCCCGCGCGCGCTCGCGCGTGTCCAGCGCACCGCCGACACCGGCAACGATCCACTGCCGCGCGTTGCCGCACAGGTGCAGGATCAAATTTCCGATGCTGTTGCTGTCCTCATTCGGCCGCCACCAGATCTGCTCGTCCGTCACTTCGGCGATCGCTCGGGTGATCTTCACCAGATAGTCGTCGTGAAGACGAAAGCGAGCCTGGCGCAGGAAGGCGCGCCCGGAGGGGAGGGGTGAGGGTGGCGGCTCCAGCAGAAAGGAGTTACGCATGCGCGGCATGTTACCCCGGTCGAAGGCGGTCGGGCGGCCGTCAGATGCGAAGCCAGGACCGCCCCTCCGATGGCCGAGCTATCCGTTTCGATAGCACGCTATCCTCTCCGATTGGTCCGCGGCGTCCTGTCACGCGCCCACCTGCTGAGGCGGTGAAATCCCGCGAACCATCGGGATCCTCCGCACGTTGGCGAAAAACCTCGATCCGGCTCGCGTCAGTCGCGCCCGTGATACCTGCCCGATTCCGCTGGCATCACAAATGCGCTGCCCTCGATATCGAGGTGCAGCATGCGGCTACGAAGTCTCTGGCGGAGCGGCGGGTTCGGCGTGTCGGGGAAGTCTCGCGCTGGAGCGCTCGCGGCAATTCATCGGACAGCGGCCCTGCTGCTGGCCATCCTCCTCGGCGGGAGCATGATGTTCGGCCAGTCGTCCGACGCAACCCGGCCGAACCAGCCCCGCACACCTACCGTGCCCCGCTTCCTCAGATACCTTTCCGAGAGCGGTACGGGCGGCGCCTTTCGCACTCGCATCGCGATCGCCAATCCGGGGGCCCGCACGGCGACGGTCGTCCTCACGTTCTCGCGAACCGAAGGTGCGGCAGTCAGCAAGACGCTGCGGATTGGTCCGCACGCGCGCGCAACGGTTCAGCCTGAGCTCGTCGCCGGTCTCGAAGCCGCCGAATTCAGCACCACGATCGAATCCGACGAAGAGGTGCTCGTCGACCGCTCAACCTCGAAAAACGGCAACGACTACGTGAGCCACGGCGAGACCAGCGTGCCCGCTCCCTCGCCAACGTGGGTCATCGCCGACGGCGCGACGCACTCCGGACTGAACCTGTTCTACGTCATTCACAACCCGGGGAGCACCGCGGCCACCGTGGCCGTGCGCTACCTCTTGCCGGTTCCGCGCGCACCGTTGTCGAAGGCTTACACCGTCGCGGCCGGCAGCCGCTACACGATCTGGGTGAACGCAGAAGGAGAGACCGATCCTGCCCTCGCGGCGCTCGCTTCGACCGAGGTGTCGGCAGCCATCACATCGACCGCTCCGATCATCGTCGAACGGCAGACGTACCTGGATCGTGAGGGGCGATCCTTCGCGGTGGGACACGGCAGTCCCGGAATCCCGGCGCTCGCATCCAGCTGGTTCTTCGCCGCCGGTGCGACCGGTCCGACATTCGAGTTCTCCCTGACCCTCGTCAATCCCTCAGCCTCGGCAGCAGCCGTCCGGGCGCGCTATCGCCTTCCGTCAGGCGAGCTCGTGACACGGGACCACCTCGTTCCGCCCACCGGCCGGGCGGTGATCGTCGTCAACCAGGAGGACACGCGGCTGGCGAATGCCACCCTCTCCGTGAGTCTCGAGTCGACAAACGGCGTCGAGTTCGCGGCGGAGCGCACGCTGCGGTGGCGCGCGCCCACGACGGGGGCAGGGCAGGAAGCGCACTATGGCGCCGGCGCTCCGGCAACCGCGACCGACTGGGGATTCGCGGAAGGGGAAGTCGGCGGCGGCGCCGACACTGACACGCTGCTCACCATCAACAACCCGGCCCCGATTGCCGCCACTGCACGAGTGACGCTGCTCTTCGAGGACGGCTCCACGGTGGCGAAAGTCCTGGATCTGGGCGCGAGCAGCCGCTCGACGCTGAGCATCGCAACCGCATTTCCCACCGCCGCCGAGAAGCGGTTCAGCGTCCTCGTCCAGAGCCTCGGGGATTCGCCGGCCCGGCTCACGGTCGAGTGGAGCATGTACTCGCGCGTGAACGGGTCACAGTTCCTGCCGGTGATGGATGCGATGGCGACGCCGCTCCAGAACCCGCCGCCCATGAATGGGACGACGGCGGACGATCGGATAGTCGCGAACGCCACCGCAGCGACGGCCGCGATGCAGTCAGCTGCGGAGGCGCAACTCCCGGCGGCCACGAGCGACGCGGCCGTCACGGTCACCACCGTCCCGGCGGTTTCGACTCCCGGGGCCGCGGTGTTCAATCTCCAGGTCGTCTCGGATGCGTCGCCGGATCTTGCCGACCTGAAGCGCTTCGTCGACAGCACCACGTCGCACTGGTCGACGAGCCGGGAGAAGGTCTGGGCGCTCTTTTACTGGGGCCACATCCTCAAACGGCAGACCGGTCCCATCGTCCTGCATGGATCCGAAGTGACCGATCCGATCCGGAACTTTTCCGATTACGGCTTCACGATGTGCAGCACGATCACCGGCATCAACCAGTCGTTGTATGAAGCGATCGGCCTCAAACACCAGTACTGGGACATCTGCAATCACACCGTGTCAGCTGTCGAGTACGACGGCAAGTTCCACATGGTCGACACCTCGATGTCGAACCTGGTGACAGAGGATGACGGCGTCACACTGGCGACGGTGGAGGAAGCGGCCGCCGAGTCGGCGCGACTGGTGCGCGAGCGCAGCCTGTATGCGACCAGCCCGAACGGGTTCCTCACCGGCACCGACACGATGCGCAACCTGGGCAGCCTGGTGAACCCTGGTAACGGCAGCGTCCTGGGAGGGTTTGCCGCCGACTTCTGCGCCGCCAGCCTCAGGTATCGCGACTACTACTACAACTGGAACTCCGGGCATCGCTACGTGCTGAACCTGCGCGAAGACGAGTCCTATGCCAGGTATTACGCCCCGCTCGGATCGAGCTCGGACTACTGGGTGGGCAGCGAGAGTGTGTCCGCGCCCGATCCCGCACAGACCTTCGAGAACGACGCCTCGCACCGATTCGGAATGCGTGGCAACGGACGCTGGACGTTCACGCCCAGTCTGACACCGGGCGAATGGGCGCGTGCAGCGTACAGATATACGAACATCACGGCAGGTGCCGCGGGAGGGCTCCACCCCGGCGTCGCGGCGCAGGCAGCCGAGGTGATCTACAAGGTCCAGGCAGCGAATGCGATCACATCGCAGAGCATCCAGGCGCAGTTCGCGCGCACTGACCCCCAGGCGTCCGCAACCCTCGCGGTCAGTGTCAATCACGGCGCGACGTGGACCGAGCTCGCCGCGCTTGGCGCCACCATCGGCTCCGCCGTACCGCTCTCCGCCAACGTGCGCACCGAGGTGAACGGCGCTTACGAGACGCTCGTGCGTATCCAATTGACGACCGCCAGCGGGACAGCGGACGGCGTGATCCTGACTGACCTGGCAATCCAGACGATCACGCAGGTGAACACCAAGGCGCTGCCGAAGCTGAATGTCGGCCGCAACGAGATCTACGTCACGCTCAGCGACCAGTCGGACACGATGGTTCTCTGGCCAGACCTCAGGGGCGACTTCTGGAAAAAGGATGTCTACGCCTCGAGCAACATCGCGTCGCAGCCGGTGTCGATTCCTCGACAGTACACGGCAGTTGTCTACCCCGCGGTGCTCACGACGGATGCGTATCTCACGTATCGATTCCAGGCGCCCACCGACATCAGCCGCCTGGTCTATGGCGGCCGGCTTCACAATTACCAGACGGGGTCGTATATCGACTTCCTGCACTCGTTCGACAACGGCGCGACCTGGATCCGCTCGTACCGGCTCACCGACGTGAGCAAGCCGTACGACGTGATTCATTACGAGACCGTCACCGCGATCCCGCCCGGCGTTCGCACCGTTCTATTCAAGTACCTGATTCACAACACGAATAGCACGGCCACGCGCGCCGCCGGCCTGTACTCGGTGCGCATGGAGGTGGATCACCGCCCGGTGAATCCCACGCCGGCGCCGATTGGCGTGACGCTGAACTGGAAGGAGGTGCGCCCGGATCGCACGACAGTCGCGCGGAGCCACCATCAGAAGGTCGGCGAATTCCCGTTCAAGTACATCGTGAACGTCGGCGGAAGCGATCATCCCGTCATGGAGTCGCTGACACTGAACGTGGAAGGCTCGGGAACAGGTTCCCCCACCGGATACAGCGACGGTGTCGACGCGGGCGGCCAGAAATATCTGTATACGAAGCAGACGATTGGAACCAACTGGGCCAAGGGGATGCCGTATCTCCTCTCGCGGGCGCCTTCAGGTTTCCAGTCCTCTGCCTCGGCCAGCAACACGACAATCTTGACCGACGGCATCGTCGGATCCCCTGTGACCGGCAGCTTTTCCTACTGGCTTGGGCCAGTGCTGGGCATCCGGGTCGAACGTGGATCTGCGTGTCGATCTTGGTCAGTCACGCGCGACCGGCGCGTTCCGGGCGCACGTGTTCGGTTATCCGGGGTGGGACGCATTGAAGGGAGAGGTCCGCGATCGCGTCGAGGTGTTGACATCGCTCGATGGCGTCTCGTTCACGAGCCGGGGTCTGCTGCAGACCTCGCTCTGGAAGAAGAACATCCCGATCAACTACATGCTGCAGGACGATGAGAAGGCGACGGCATGGAATTTCGAACTGACGCTGCCGTCTGCCGTGTCCGCGCGCTACGTGCTTTACCGCATCACGCCGCAACGCACGGTATGCGTCAGTGAGCTCCAGGCGCTCGATCGGATCGCGTATGAGCCCTTCGACATCCGCATTGCGCCTCCGGCTGCATTTACGACGCCGCCGACAAATCTTCCGCCATCCGTGTCGCTGATCGCCCCCGCGGCCGGGTCGGCCTTCACCGCGCCCGCTGCAATCGCGATCGCCGCCAGTGCCAGCGATTCCGACGGGACCATCACACGGGTTGACTTCTTCGCCGGTGGGGCAGCCATCGGGAGCGCCACGGCCAGTCCGTTTGCGATCACGTGGACGGCCGTCCCTGCGGGGCAGTACGTGCTCACCGCGCGCGCAACCGACAACGGCGGCGCGGCGACGACATCAGGCGCAGTGACGGTCACGGTCCAGAGCATGCCAGGGAACCTGCCGCCGACGGTAAGTGTGACGACGCCAACCAACGGATCCATGTTCACGGCGCCGGCCACGATCTCGGTCATGGCGGCGGCGACGGACCCGGACGGCACCGTGGCCAAGGTCGAGTTCTTCGCCGGCGCCACCTCTCTCGGCGTCTCGACGGCAACGCCGTACTCGGTGACGTGGCAGAACGCGGCGGCCGGCCAGTACAGCCTGACGGCCGTCGCGACGGACTCGAACGGCGCCAGTACGAGGTCGGCAGCCGTGGGCATCACGGTCGCGACTGCCGGCACCCTGGCGGCGCCGTGGCTGACCCAGGATGTTGGCGCTGTCGGCGTGGCGGGCAGCGCCGCGTTCGATACTACTAGCGCCACTTACACCGTGGCAGGTGCGGGTGCCGACATCTGGGGTGCGGCCGACGCGTTCCGGTACGTATATCAGCCACTCGCTGGCGATGGACAGATCGTGGCACGGGTCGCGTCGGTGCAGAACACGAGCGTGTGGGTCAAGGCGGGCGTCATGATCCGAGGCGACCTGACGCCTGGATCGCCGCAGGCGATGATGATGGTCACGCCAGGGAAGGGCAACAATTTCCAGCGGCGGCTGGTGGCGGGAGGTATATCCACGAGCACCGCTGGCGCGCTGGTCACCGCCCCGTACTGGGTGAAGCTGACGCGCACTGGCGCAACGATCTCGGCATACCAGTCGGGCGACGGGGCAAACTGGTCGCTGGTCGGCACTGCCACGATCACACTGCCGGCCACGGCGCTCGTCGGGCTCGCCGTCTCGAGCCATTCGACGACCACGCTGGCAACGGCGGCGTTCAACCAGGTGACGGTGTCGCGCCCACCACTGCCCGCTCCGTGGCTGACCCAGGATGTCGGCGCTGTCGGCCTGACCGGTAACTCGTCGTTCGATTCGGCGACGAGCACCTACAAGATCGCGGGTGCAGGCGCTGACATCTGGGGAACGGCGGATGCATTCCAGTATGCGTATCAGCCGCTGGCCGGAGACGGCACGATCGTGGCGCGGGTTGCCTCCGTGCAGTCCACCAACGCCTGGGTCAAGGCAGGGGTGATGATTCGCGGCGACCTGACGGCGGGCTCGGCACACGCGATGATGATGGTGACCCCGGCGAAAGGGAACAACTTCCAGCGGCGTCGCGTGGCTGCCGGCACGACCACCAGTACCGCGGGGCTGATGGTCACTGCGCCGTACTGGGTGAAGCTGACCCGCAGCGGCACCACGCTGTCGGCGTATCAGTCGTCCGACGGAACCACGTGGGCACTCGTCGGGACCGACACCATCACGCTTCCGGCGAATGCGTTGATCGGGCTGGCCGTGTCGAGCCATTCAGCCACGACCCTCGCGACGGCGACGTTCGACCACGTGACGGTCACGCGCCCGTGATGGCGCGCACCGCGCGGCGTCGAGAAAGCCCCAGCGCGGCTACTTGTACGCGACCGCCGCACTGGCCGGACCCGCCAGATGGAGGATCTCTGTCCGGCGGAATCCGGCGTCGCCGCACCAGCCCGAGAAATCGGCACCCGTGAAGTCGAACGCATCCCCGAACTCGATCAGCATGTTCAGCGACATCAGGAGACCGAAGGCGTTCTCCCGCCTGGCATCGTCGATGACGTTCTCGACCGCGACGAACGCGCCGCCCGGAGGTAAAGCATCATAGGCGGCCTTCACCAAATACTTCTTCTTCTCCAGGTTCCAGTCGTGGAGGATCATGCCCATCGTGATCACATCAGCCTTGGGCAGCGGCTCGGAGAAGATGTCCACCGCTTGAACCGTGACGCGGTCGCCGAGGCCGGCGACCGCGATCTTCCGGGCGGCGACCGCGGTTGCCGCCGCGAGATCCACGGAGACACACCGCATGTGCGGGTGCGCCTGCGCGACGGTCATGGAGAGCAGGCCGTTGGCGCCGCCGACGTCGCACAGCGTGGCGTACCGGCTGAAATCGAACTTTTCCGCCAGTGCCTTGAAGTTCCCGGTCGAAATCCCTGCCATCGCCTCCATGAACTGCTCGAGCCGGTCCGGCCTGCTGTACAGCTCTTCGAACATGGATGCACCGCCGTGCTTCAGCTCGTTCTGCGGTGTGCCGGTTCGCAGCGCCTCGGTCAGACAGCCCCAGAAGGGGTAGAGCCGCGCATTCGCCATTTCGAGGAAGCCGCCCATGTAGTGCGCGCTGCCTCGATCGAGGAACATCGCCGCTTCTCGCGTGTTCCGATAGCGCGCATTCGCGGCCGTCGCCGTCCCGCTCGAGGAAACGCAGCGCGACCAGCGCGTCGAAGAAGTCGGGGTTCGCACGGGCATGGAGGCCGAGGGCGTGCTGGAGCTCAGTCGCGGTCAAGGCCCCGTCGCCGAGGCGCGTGAACAGCCCGAGTTCGATTGCGGAGAGGAGGGTCTTTGCCGGCCAGAACGACATGCCGACTTCCATGATTCGGGCAGGGGTCAGCGATTCCATGTCATCTCCTCCCTACCTCGTATGCCCGGCCCACCTTCGCGCTTCAGGCGCGTACGGCGCGCACGGGCCTGAACCTTCGCCCGGGTGGACTCGAACCAGCGGCCACCGGCTTGGAAGCGACATTCTGGCATAGTCGCGTGGCGATGTGTCGTGCACCGCGCACTCCCGGCGTTCAGAACACATCAGTGAATGCGGGCACCCCCGGTGACGCGGTTGTAGCAGTTGCCGGCGAAGACTTGTCGTCGCCGATCTCGGTCGTGAACGCGTCCATGATGGAGTTGTTCGGTCAGCCCGCTATTTCGCCCTCGCCCCGGCGACTGCGGACGATGTCGCCGGCATCCGCCTGCGCGTTCATGCAGTCCCGAACGCTCGCCCTGGCACGTGGCGTGCTGCCTCGTGCATCCGACGGAGATCGCCCCCGATGCAGCTGCCGTTCACGACAGAACAGTTCTTCGATCTGTTAGAAGCCTACAACGAGGCGATGTGGCCGGCGCTGGTCGTAATGTGGATGGCGTCACTCGTCGGCAGTATCCTGCTGTTCTCGTCGCCGCGTCCTTCGGATCGCTGGATCAGCGGTCTCCTCGCGGCACATTGGACCTGGTCGGCGCTGGCGTACCACGTCACGTTTTTCACACAAATCAACACCGCCGCATGGGTGTTCGCTGCGCTCTTCCTCCTGCAAGGCGCGCTGTTCTTCTGGTGGGGAGTCGTGCGGGGACGTCTGTCCTTTGCTCCCCGGCGCAGCGCCTGGGCGCCCGTGGCGTGGGTCCTGATCGCGTACTGGTTGCTGTACCCCGGCATCAATGCCCTGCAACATCTCAGCATCTCCAGAATCCCGGCGTTCGGCGTTCCGTGCCCGACGATGATCTTCACAGCCGGTGTCCTGATGCTCGCGACACCTCGATCATGGCGCGTGTCGATCATTCCTGTGACCTGGTCTTTCATCGGCGGGTCCGCGGCTGTCCTGCTGGGCGTACGCGCCGACTACGCGTTGCCGATTGCGGGTATCGGCTTGGCGGTGTTCTCGTTGCAGAGGCAGAAAGAGGTGACAACAGCGCGACGATCGTGCGTCGCTCACGGCCCGTCGCGGGGCGGGGCTCGGGAAAGTTCGCAGCGCCGTGAAAATTTACGCGCCGCCCGTCCGAAATCCTCGGAATCACAGCCAGCGCACGCGCGACCGTTGTGGCACTTCCCTTGCGCTGACGAAGTGCAATCGGAGGCGCCCCATGTTGACATTCCGCACGTTGCTCCTCGGGATCGGGCTCATGACGACGCTCGCGGCTCAGGGTGAGCGGCCCTCATGGCGCGTGAGCCAGGCACCGGTTGAACTGCAGCCCGCGATTTCACGCGCTGACCTGGTGATCGTGTCCATGCAGGACGCGGTATCCGCGAACTGAACCACGAGCTCGCGAACAGGGGCACGGCGGGCGCGGTGGACGTGTTCCACCTCGATCTCACCGCCACCATTCAGCGTCTCGCCCGGCAGGAGGGTATCGCGGCAGGCCGCACGAGCGACCGCCTGCGCAACCCGACCAATGCGCCAAGACCCTGGGCCGCCCCTCTCGTCAACGCTCATGCCGGGGAGTCCGCACGCAGCGTGGAAGGCTTCGTCGTCGACCTGGGTGACAAGGTGGGCGTGCTCAGACCGATTACGGAGCGGCCAATCTGCGCCGGTTGCCACGGTCCTCTGGTGGCTCCGGCGGTGAGGACGGCGCTGCTCGAGCGGTACCCGGCCGACAAGGGAGCCGGCTTTGCCGACGGGGAGATTCGCGGCTGGTTCTGGGTCGAAATGCCCAAGCGGCGCTAGGGGACACTCGTGCTGGCGGATGCACTCGGGAGCGCCGCGCATGCGTGATCCGGGACGGCGCCGATTGCCGACAGCGCCGGGCAAACTGCGAACGTCTGGCGTGGGCAGAGTTCTGAGGCTGGAGAAGTACGATGTCTGACACACAATCCGCGCCGGTATCGGGCGACGTGAGTACTGGGTTCGACGAGGTACGCGACGCGTTCACCGACAACTTCACTCGGCGCGGGGAGCTCGGCGGCGCGTGCTGCGTGTATTACCGTGGCAAGAAGGTTGTCGATCTCTGGGGCGGCATCCGAAACGAAGGGACTGGCGAGCCATGGGAACGGGACACCATGGTCATCGTCTATTCCGCGACGAAGGGTCTGGCCGCGATGGCGCTAGCCGTCGCACACTCGCGAGGATGGCTCGATTACGACGAACGAGTCAGCGCGTACTGGCCAGAGTTCGCGCAGCAAGGGAAAGGGCGGATCACCGTCCGTCAGCTCCTGGCGCACCAGGCAGGCCTGTTTGCATTGGACGAACCAGTCGATCGCGATCTCGTCGCGGACCTCGATCGACTGGCGGTCGTGTTGGCGCGTCAGAGGCCTGCGTGGGAGCCAGGAACGCGGCAGGCATATCACGCCATCACGCTCGGTTATTACGAGAACGAACTGTTGCGCCGGATCGATCCGCAGCATCGCAGTATCGGACAGTTCTTCCAGGACGAGATCGCGTCGCCACTGGGCCTCGACGTCTATATTCGCCTTCCCGAGCACATCCCGAACTCCCGTCTGGCGACGATGTCCCGGCCGCGCGGGATCGAGATGTTGCGCGGTTTTCCACTTCGTTTCACGCTCCTCGCGCTGAATCCGCGCTCCAATGTGGCCCGAGCACTGAGAGGTTCAGACCTTCCGCACGACAGCGAGCGGATTTATGCGCGGAACTTCGAAGTGCCGTCGGGCGGTGGTGTCGGCACCGCCCGGGCGATCGCCCGCGCATACGGCGTGTTTGCCACCGGTGGACGGGAACTCGGGATTACGACCAGAGACGCTGGCTCGTTTGGCCGAGCCGGCGGTTGCGCCTACCCATGGGTTCCACGACGAGTGCCTCAAAGGAGAGGTCGAGTTCTCGTTGGGCTTCATGAAGCCAAGTCGCGTCTGGCCGTTTGGCAGCCGAACGTCATTCGGATCTCCCGGGGCAGGTGGCTCCCTTGGATTTGCCGATCCCACGGCCGGCATCGGCTATGCCTACGTGACGAGTCGAATGGGCACAAGTCTGACCGGAGATCCTCGTGACGTGGCGCTTCGACACGCACTCGACGCCGCGTTGAGAACTCGAGGACTCCAGAGCGCAGGAGAGAGGAAAGCATCGTGAGGTCGTCGGCGGCGAGGAGCGGCGTCACATTGTGTCGTTTACAGGCGCACTGCGCTCGAGCTCCTGCGCGGATGGCACTGAACTCGGAACGATGATCATGGCAACCGCCAGTGAAGTCGATATGGTCTGCCTCAGAATGTCCATCGGTATCTCCAGGTCACCATGGTGGAAGGGTCATGAACAGGAACTCTCGGAGGTAGGCGTCGTGTGACGCGAGAAGCTCGGCCGGGGTCCCCTGGAAGCAGATGTCACCTTCGTGAAGCACCATGAATCTCACCCGTCCGCCCTCTTCACGGGTATGGCACGAATCAAAGCGCGTTGTCCTTCGAGTCGTGCCTCGTGATACGCGACGTAAAACGCGTCTCGAATCTGATGGGTGACGATCAGGCACGTCACGTGTTGCAGGTCCCGCAGCTTCACCAGCTCATCGTCCACGGTCGCGGCAATGATCGGGTCGAGTCCCGTCGTTGGATCATCGAGCAGGACCAGGTGTGGCCGGGCGGCAATGGCTCGAGCAATCGCGACCCGCCGCTTCTGGCCCCCGGACAGCTCTGATGGCAATCGGTCGATGTAGTCCTCGAGCCCTATGAACTGCAGTACTTCCTCGACTCGCGCCCGCGCCCGCTCGCGCGGCATGTCGCTCTCTTCGTACAACCGGTAACCGACGTTTTCGTCGACGCTGAGGGAATCAAAGAGCGCGCCTTCCTGGAACAACATCCCGATGTCGGCCCGTATCTGCATCAGCTCGCGCTCAGTCACGTCGCTGATCCGGCGACCATTGATCGAGAATGATGCCGGAATCCGGACGAAACAGCCCGAGAGCGAGTTTCAACAGCACCGACTTCCCGGAGCCGCTCGCGCCGAGCAGGATGGTCATGCCGCCGCTCGGAATCGCGAAACTGATGTCGCGGAGAATGACGTGATCGTCGAAGGCAAACGTCACCCGTTCGAATGCCACGGCAGGCGGAGCGCCTACGTCCAGGATGCCTTCTGCGGCCTGTGCGACCGGTCGGAGATCCCGCACCATGGATCCAGCCATTGCTCAGGACCGCGGGTTCGCCGCGCCGACGCCTACTTCCGTCCGTGTAGACGTGAGGCGGGCTGCGTCCGGATACAACGCGACCTTCAGCACGCCGTCTCGCTGATGACTGAAGAGATCGTACGCGTCCTGGATGTCGTCGAGCGCAAACCTGTGTGTGACAAGCGACGTCAAATCGACCCGGCGATTCTCGACCATCGCCATGAGGCGCCGCATCCGTTCCTTGCCACCCGGACAGAGGGTCGTGACGATCTTCTGATCGCCGAGCCCAGCGTAGAGGGCCTCGTACGGCGCCACCAGCTTGCCCGAATAGACGCCGAGACTCGAGAGGATTCCCCCGGGACGAATGGCGCGTAGCGCGTTCTCAAAGGTCTCTTGACGGCCGAGTGCTTCGATGGCGACATCCACGCCGCGTCCCTCCGTGAGGCGCTTGATCTCCGGAATCGGGTCGCCGTCCCTGGTGTTCAGCGTGATGTTGGCGCCCAGCCTGCGCGCGACCGCGAGTCGCTCGGCGTTCGAATCGATGCCGATGATGAGCGACGCGCCTTTGAGCTTCGCGCCGACGGTGGCGCAGAGGCCGATCGGGCCCTGGGCGAACACGGCGACGGCGTCACCGACGCGAATGTTTCCACTTTCCGCGCCGGACAAACCGGTCGAGAAGATGTCCGGGCACAGCACCACGGCTTCATCAGGCAGATCGTCTGGAATCGGCGCCAGGTTGGCACGAGCATCGGGCACGAGCAGGTATTCGGCCCAGGCCCCGTTGATGGTGTTACCGAAGCGCCAACCGCCGAGAGCGCCGCCGCACTGTGAGTGTGCACCGTTGAGGCAGTAGAAGCATTGCCCGCACGGCGTGATGGCCCCGACGATCACCCGCTGACCGACCGAGTACAGCGACTCGAGGCCGGCACCCAATTCGTCGATCACACCAACTGGTTCGTGACCGAGGATCAGACCGGGCTTGACCGGGTACTCGCCGCGGACGATGTGGACGTCCGTTCCGCAGATCGTGGTGGTGGTGATCCGAATGACGGCCTCGCCTGCACCGGGTCTCGGCTTCGCGACCTCCTCGACGGCGATTCGATCCGTGCCCTTGAACACAACTGCTTTCATCGTTTCCATGGCGTTCACCTTGTCAGCATGGCGGTCGGCCCACGGTCGTGAAGGGGCTCGTCAACGACATGGAGCAGAGTGTAGCTGCGCGTCGAATGCGGACGCCAGAGCATCAGCCCGATCAACGGCCGCACGCGAGGCTTCCTGAAGTCGGTGGCGGCGAGAATCTGCCTCAGGTGATCATCACGATGGCCTTTTGACAGTCCTCGAAGCGGCAACGGCCGTGCCAGCAGCCGCGACGACAGAATCCGTTGCCGGCGGCATTCCGGGGCATCCGTGCCGGGTAACCGCACGCGGCCAGCCGCGGAATATTTCCCAGCTCAGGGAAGAAATGCCCGTCGCGGCGACGGCGTGATTCAGTGACCTCACTGAATTCCGTCGGTGCTCGTGCGGCACGGCGGTTGCGCTACGCCCCTGTACCAGCCGCGGAGGACACCATGATTACGCTCAAGAACATTCTCGTTGCCGTCGATTTCAGCGAGCCGTCAGACGCGGCGCTGATGTACGGCCGCGAGCTCGCGGGTCGATTTGGAGCGACGCTCCACGTGCTCCACGCGGTCGGGGACATCGCCATCGGCGCCTTCGCTGCCGAAAACTTCGCCGCACTCGCGCCCGAGCTGCAACAGCAGATTGAAGACGGCGCGCGACGGCGGCTGGACGGGTTGGTCGTCGACAGCGACAAGAGCGGACCGGCGGCGGTCAAGGTGATCGTGACCTCGAGCTCGCCCGCACTGTCGATCGTCGACTACGCCAGGGACCACAACATCGACATCATTGTCATCGGCACGCACGGTCGAGGCGCGCTGGCCCATCTCATGATGGGGAGTGTGGCTGAGCGCGTCGTGCGCCTGGCCCCCTGTCCGGTTCTCACAGTTCACCATCCGGAGCGCGAATTCGTGCGGCCGGCTACCGTCCAGGCTGTCACTCATGCGTTTTAGGCCATGCGGAGGATGCACGTGAAGGCACAACATCGCGACGTGTTCGCGCGCGAGGATCGCGCGTTCGCGCATTTTATCCGTCGTCTCATCGGCGCCGCGATGCTGGACGTGGCGACGTTCGAGGAGGTGGAAGCCGATCGTTCTGCAACGCCGCAGGCGCTGGCCATTGTTGTGGGCTCGAGCCTCGCGGCGGCTATCGGCGCCGGCGGCCTGGGGGGCGGTGGAACAATTGCGTTGTTTTGGACGGTCGGCACAATCGCAGTGATCACGTGGGTGGCGTTCGCCCTGATGACGTTCGAGATCGGGGCCCGCATTCTGCCAGCCGCCGAAACGCGCGTCGATGCCGGCGAGCTCCTCCGAACCCTGGGATTTGCAGCCACGCCGGGACTGATTCAAGTCTTCGGCGTGTTCCCTGGAGCGACCGTTCCGGTCTTCACGCTCGCGATCGTGTGGGCACTCGCAGCAAGCGTCGTTGCCGTGAGACAGGCCCTCGACTACACCAGCACCGGCCGCGCCCTCGCGGTCTGCGGCCTGGCCTGGTTCCTCGCGCTGGCGATCGCGATGGTGCTGGGCGTGGTGTTCGGCCCGACCCTTCTGGGCTGGTAAGGATCGCTGTTGATGTGATCGGCGGCGACCTGCGTGGCCGTCAACGTCATCGACTCGATGTGCCAGGTCGCGGTCAGTGATAGCGGTCCAGGAATACCGATGGACCTGCGCGAGAAGATGTTCACCCCGTTCTTCACGACCAAGTCACGCGGGTCTGGCCTGGGCTTGCCGACAGCGAAACGTCCTCATCGAAGCGCACAATGGTGAGATCGCTATCCACTGTCCGCCCACGGGCGGCACCACGGTCAGTGTCCAATTGCCGATCGGTACGGCGTAACTAGTCTGAACGGAGCAGCGGCTGAAGGAACGTGGGCGTGAGATTTCGCCGACCGCTGGGGAATTTTCCCCAGCGGCGACACGTGGGTGAGCACCGGGCCCGATGCAACGCTCGCGAAATCGGGCCCTCTGACTTCGATCGCGAAGTGTCGGCTGAAACTTCTGGACAGAGTCTGTCGGTATCCGCTTTGCGCTATCTCGCGTCGTGCTTCATCTCGACCCGCTCGCGCCTCGCACGCCGCGGCTGCCGCAACCGCGATCGGGTGCCCTCACCCAGCTCATGGCGTCGACTGCGCTGCACATTACTCTTGTCGTCACCGCCGCCCTGATCGGGAGCCGGTGGACCGCTGACATCGAGGTCCGCCAAGTCGCCACGACCAACGAAGAAGAGGTGTGGCATGTCGTGTTTCTCGCGCCAGAGTTGGCGCCGACAGGCGGCGGCGGGGGCGGCGGGGGCAATCAACAACCCGGTCCGATCCGCCGCGCGCAGGGTGTGGGCGCAGACCCGATGACCCTGCGAGTGGGAGAACCGCCGTCATCAACAGCCCCGGCGCCGGCAGCCGCCGCTGCGGTCAAGGACGTTCCTCCGCTCCCGTCAATCGTGCTCGATGCGCAGCCGCTGGCCTCCGGGCTGTTTGAACAGATTGGACTGCCCACCGGCGGTGTCGTGACAGGCGCGTCAACAGGCCCCGGGTCCGGGGGCGGCGTCGGCGCGGGAAGTGGAATTGGCACGGGCTCGGGAAGTGGGCCTGGACTCGGATCTGGATCCGGCGGCGGTAGTGGCGGGGGCATCTACCGGCCCGGCGGGGCAGTATCCGCACCGCGTTTGATCAAAGAGACAAAGCCCAAGTACACCAGTGACGCACTCCGAAACGGAATTCAAGGCACGGTTGTGCTGGAAACCATCGTCACCGCTGCCGGATGCGCCTCGGAGATCCGGATTGTCCGGTCACTGGACCCAGGAGGCCTCGATCGAGAAGCCGCCGCGGCCGTCGCCCAGTGGCAGTTCGAGCCTGGACGGCTTGGAGCAACGCCGGTGGACGTGCTCGTCACGATCGAGGTCGATTTCCTGATTCGGTAGAGCAGGCTGCGTCGACGTAGCTCGCCACTGGCCCACGATGCTGATTCACGAACTCCCGCTGGACGCCGCGTTCACAACCCTGAGGAGTGGCCCGACCGGCTTGTCACGAGCAGACGCTGCCGCGCGACGGCTCGAGTTTGGGCCCAACCGCATCGAGCGCCTTGCGCGCACGCCGCTCGCCGTTCGCTTCCTCGGCCAGTTCACCCACTTCTTCGCGGCCCTCCTCTGGGTCGCCGCCCTGCTGGCCTTTGTCGCAGCGCGGTGGATGCCGGGCCAGGGGATGGGGATGCTCGGGACTGCGATCGTTGCCGTGATCGCGATCAACGGCGCCTTTTCGTTCTGGCAGGAATATCGCGCCGAAGAGACGATGGCTGCGCTGCAGCGCCTGCTTCCGCACCAGGTGAGAACCCTGCGGAACGGGACAACCGTCGTGCTCTCGTCCGAGGATGTTGTGCCCGGCGACGTCATCTTTCTCACGGCCGGGGATGACGTGCCCGCCGACTGCCGGCTGGTCGAAGGATTTGGCGTTCGCGTCAACAACGCCACGATTACGGGTGAGCCGCGCCCCCTGTCGCGAGACGCTCGACCCTCGACTGAAACGGACCTGCTGCGCAGCCGGAATGTGCTCCTGGCCGGCACGTCCGTGACGAGCGGTGAAGCGCAGGCGCTGGTTTTCGCGACCGGGATGCACACCGCGTTCGGCAAGATCGCTCATCTCACTCAGACGACCGTCGATCCTCCGTCGCCGCTTCAGAATGAGATCGCGGCTCTGAGCCGCGCGATCGCTGCGCTCGCGATCACCATCGGCCTGGTCGTGTTCGTCATTGGCCAGTTCATCGGCTTGTCCACATCCGTCAGCATCGTGTTTGCCATTGGAATCATCGTCGCAAACGTGCCGGAAGGACTGCTGCCAACCGTGACGCTGGCGATGGCGCTGGCCGCACGCCGGATGGGGAAGCGACAGACGCTGGTGCGTCACCTGCCAAGCGTTGAGACGCTCGGGTGCGCATCCGTCATCTGCACCGACAAGACCGGCACGCTGACACAGAATCGGATGGAGATTCGATCCGTGTACGTGGACGATGCGTTCGTCGAGCTGCGCACGGTCGAGTCTCCCGCATTCGCCGCCCGCCACCGTCGCCTGTTTGAGTGCGCCGCATGCTGCCACGACTTGAAAGACGCGGGCGAAGGCGGCCACCAGCGTTGGCTGGGCGATCCCATGGAGATAGCGCTGGCACGGATGGCAGCAACCGCGCTTGACGACGAGCTGACGTTCGACCGGATCGACGAGATCCCCTTCGAACCTGAGCGCAAACGGTTGGTGACGCTACATCGAGTCGCTGGCGAGGCCGTGACGTTCATGAAAGGAGCACCGGAGGCGGTGCTGCCACGCGCGAACTGGATCGACTCCGACGCGGGTGTGAGGGCGTTGACCGTCGAGCAGCGCGATGCGTTCGGCAAGGCGGCGACCGGTATGGCCGATCGCGGCCTTCGGGTCCTTGCCCTCGCCTATCGCATACTTCCTGCCAATTACGTCCTCGCCGATGCCGAGCAGGACCTGACTCTGACGGCTCTCGTCGGCTTCGAGGATCCACCTCGACCCGAAGTGCCGGCGGCGGTGGGTCGGTGCCGTGAGGCCGGGATCAAGATCGTGATGGCGACCGGGGACCACCCACACACGGCCCTGGCGGTGGCGCGGGAGATCGGACTGGTACGGAGTGCAGCGCCGACGCTCCTGACAGGAGACGACCTCAGCCGGATGTCGGATACGCAGCTTCAGATTGCGCTCGATGCCCCCGAGATTGTCTGCGCCCGAGTCACGGCCGATCAAAAGCTCCGGATCGTGACAGCGTTCCAGCGCAAGCGCCGCATCGTGGCGGTCACCGGCGACGGCGTGAACGATGCGCCGGCGCTGCGAGCGGCCGACATCGGCATCGCCATGGGGATCTCCGGCACCGATGTGGCGCGCGAAGCGTCGGATTTGATCCTTTTGGACGACAATTTTGCGAGCATTGTCAACGCCATCGAGGAGGGCCGGACGGTCTTCGAGAACATCCGGAAGTTTCTCGTCTACATTCTGACGTCGAACGTTCCCGAGTTGGTCCCGTATCTGGCGTTCGCCTTTGCCCGTGTGCCGCTCGCGCTCACGGTTATCCAGATTCTGGCCGTGGATCTCGGCACCGATATGGTGCCGGCTCTGGGGTTGGGTGCCGAACCCTCGGATCACCGAGTGATGCAGCGTCCACCTCGAAGCCCGGAGGATCGACTACTGACACCGGGGCTCCTGGTGCGTGCATACCTGTTTCTCGGGTCATTCGAAGCAGCCGCGGCGATGGCTGCCTTCTTCTTCGTCCTCGCCGCAAACGGATGGCAGTGGGGGCAGGAGCTTCCCCTCACTGACACGCGCTACCGGCAAGCCACCACGGCGTGCCTGACCGCGATCGTCTTGATGCAGGTCGTCAACGTCCTTATCTGCCGCGGTCGCCGGACATCGACCGCGTCTCGACCGCGCTTGGAAAACCCCCTCCTTGTCTCCGGCATCGTCGCCGAAATCGCCTTGCTCCTCGCGATCGACTACACCGCTGTGGGCAACGCGGTGTTCGGGACGGCGCCGATCGGATACGAGGCATGGCTGGTGGTGCTGCCTTTTGCCGGGGCAATGCTGTTGACCGAGAAGGCGCGAAAAGCCTTATGGACGGAATCACAGGTGCACGTCGATGCGAGGCAGGAACCTCGTCAGGTCGAATGATCTCACGCGTCATCCGTTTGGCGGTGCCTACCGCATGTTCTCGACGAATGTTGGCAGCGAGGGACGACCGCACCGGGAAGCGTCGACGCACGGCGGTGAGATCCTGGTTGTCACAGAGGCTTACCCGCGACGACGTTCAGGAGGTCGTGTGATCGCTCGCGCAGCCGATCGGTCGCGGATGACAGCACCGAGGTCGCCGCAACCGAGGCATCAAGGCGAGACCAACGGATCGCGCCGACGCCCTGGGTGCGCTGCAGGCGAACGACGCTGGCGTCTGCATCGGACGCATCGCAGCGGCGTTGCGTGGTCCGGTCGATCAGCATTGACTCTGGCGCGTCGAGCCATAGCCCGATGAACGGCACCGAAGCGGCCTCGGCGACCTGTTCAATCACTCTTCGGTCCGCCGCCCGCGCGTAGACGGCATCGACGATGACGCTGTGGCCTGCACGAAGCACGGGCCCGGCCTGTTCTGCCACCGCCGCGTAGACGCGCTCGGACACCTGCGACGAGTAGCCTTCCGGGCCGAGTCGCTGCAGGAGCGGAGTACCGCACAATCGCTTCCGCGTTTCGTCGCTGCGCAAGACCACTGCACCGGGGACGGCGCCGATCGAGGGCGCAAGACCGAGAGCCAGTGTCGACTTCCCCGAGCCCGAGAAGCCGCCAATCGCCACGAGGCATGGATGCGGCGGATGGAGCAGCCGCTCGGCCATGGCGAGATACTCGCGCGCCATGCCCTCGAGCTCACTGCGGCGTTCCCGGTCCCTTTGAAGTTGTGCCGCCGTTGCGCTGGTCTTGGCCCGAATCGCTGCCCTGCAGGACAGAAACAATGGTACGAGAGAGACCCCGTCGACCTCTGCCGTCTCGACCAGGTAGCGGTTCCACACGGCGTTGGCGTGCTGTGGCAGTCTTCGCCGCCAGAGATCCATCAGGAGAAACGCGAGATCGTAAAAGACGTCCGTACAGGAAATGTCGTCGTTGAACTCGACGCCGTCGAAGATGGTCGGTCGTTCGTCCAGCAGCACGATGTTGCGCAAGTGGAGATCGCCATGGCATTGCCGAACACAACCGGATTGGCGCCGGCGTTCGAGTATCTCCGCACGTCGATCGAGCTCGCGACGCGAATCGTCAGTCACTCGATCCGCGGTCGACGGATCCAGACAGATGCGCCCGAACTCGGCAAAGCCGGCGGCGTTTCCTTCAACAACCCACGCCATGCCCGCCCTGCCGCCATGATCGGGGCGAGCCTCAGCCGACTCGTGAAAATCGGCGATTGCCGCCGCCAGTGGGGACATGAGCTCGAGGCTGAGGGCCCCGACCGATGCCAGTCGATCGAACAGTGCCTCCTGCGGGAACCGATTCATCTCGACGAGCCAGTCAACAGGAGCGCCATTCCCCCCAACCGAATACGATCCACCATTCTCGCGGGTGACTGCGACCACTCCACGATAGAGCGTTGGCGCCGTGCGTCGGTTGAGGCGGACCTCGGCCTCGCACAGAACGCGGCGACGCTCGGCGGTTGAGAAGTCGAGATAGTCGAACCGCACGGCTCGCTTCAGCTTGAGCGCCCGCGCACCCGCGAGAAAAACGATGGATGCGTGCGTGTCGATTCGCTCAACACGGGCGCCGCCGTGCGTGGAGGGCGCAGCCAGGAAGTCGATCACGGGTGTTTGGTCTGCGGTGATCATGGCGTCACCGCGGTGTCGCTCTCGGTCGTTGACGCGGGCGGCAGCACCACCGTGCCCGAGAGCCATGTGAGCGAGCGCCATGGTGGTGGCGCGTCGAAATCGTAGCGCCCGACGATGAACACGGGAGTGCCCGGCGTCAGCACCCGCGTTCCGCCGGGATCGAGCGCCCAGGCCTGTCCCCACTCAAAAGCCACTGGGCATCTCGCTCGAGCAGACGAATACAGCCCGTCGCATATTGCCAGGTGGAGCAATTGAGGTGCCCCTCTGCGCGTGCCGCCAGCGGGCGGAAGGACCGGGAAAGACGACGAACTGATGCGGACTATTTCGCAGCCGCCGGAAAGATTACGCAGACCACGCCTGGTCTCGCGCCACGTCGGTAGCCACGGCGCCCGCGATTCTCTCCATCCGTGGTGATGGTCCGTGCTGTGCATCGTGACCTGCAGGGGACGAGATCCCGAGACCCGCTTCCTTGGTCTCGTTTGCTTGCCACACGCGCGTAATTGTGATTTGCCCTATGGCCGCACCGAATCTCCACGGCATCCAGCGTCGAAACCTTTTGTCGCTGGTAAGACCGGACATGAACCAAGAAGCACGGGGCAAAAGCTTGCTCGTCTGCGGCATTGTCTCGTCACTATTGTACGGAGCGATGATCTGGACAATTCGATACGAAGGCTACAGCCTCATGTCTCAGGTCCCCAGTGAGCTGACTGCCATTGGTGCTCCAACGCGAGCAATGTGGATGTGGCTCGGGTCGACCTACACCGCGCTGGTCGCGGGCTTTGGATGGGGCGTCCTGAGTTCGGCCGGCCGGAACCGTGCGGTGCGAGTGACGGGCGGACTGATCCTGACGTACGGATCCCTGGGCCTCCTTTGGCCGTTTGCCGCGATGCACCAACGCGAGGTGCTGGCAACTGGCGGAGCGACCTGGAGCGACACCATGCACGTCGCTCTTGGAGGCGTAACGGTGCTCCTGATGTTCGTCGCCATTGGGTTTGGCGCTGCGGCGTTCGGGAAGCGTTTCCGCACCTACTCCATCGTGAGCGGTCTGGTGCTCCTTGCGTTCGGTGTATTGACGTTTATCGAGGCTCCGCGCCTGCAGGCGAATCTGCCGACGCCATGGATAGGACTGTGGGAGCGGATCAATATCAGTGTGTTTCTCCTGTGGATCGCAGTCCTGGCGATCAAAGTGCTGCGAGCGAATGGGGCCGCCTCGTCATCGTCGGTCCAGGAAGAGTGCCTGAGCTAGATCGCTCCATCGCCTGCGCCTCTACTCCTACGTGACACCGAAGGGAGAGTCGAATGACGCGCTCGTCTGCTCGTTGTCTCTGGTTAGTGGCTCCGCTGATCGTCGTCACGGGTATCGGCACGTATGGCGGCCAGTCGTCCGATCCGACGAAGCCGGACATGATCCTCAGATCGATGGCGGGCCGTGATCTCTTCCAGTTCTACTGCGCTTCTTGTCACGGGGCTGATGGCAAGGGCAACGGGCACGCGGCGAATGCGTTGAAAGTGAAGCCGCCGGACCTGACGACCCTCGCCCAACGTAACCGCGGCACTTTTCCCGTGGGGAAGCTGGAAGCTTTCATCAGAGGAGAGGGGCGGCTCTCGACGCCCGCTCACGGCTCGCGCGACATGCCGGTGTGGGGGCCGATTTTCAAAGGGCTGGACACCCGCGAGACCGTCAATGCGGCTCGCATCGAGAGCCTGGTCAAGTACATCGAATCGATTCAGGCGAAAGCCAAAGCCTGATCACGTCGTCGCGGGCTGGCGCTCCGTCTGTGGTGCCGACGCTCTTCGGCGATGCACTCATGCGACGGCGACGCATACTCCACCGGCCGGTGTGAATGACTCCATTCTGCAAGCGAGTCATGAAGGTGCCGGCGATGGTGTCGCCTCCGAGTAGACCCCGGTACTCGGTGGTCGCTTCGCAGTCGCAGTCAGGTTCCCAGTACGCATCGAGGAACCCGGCCACGATGTTGCCGTCGACGACGAAGAACCGGATCGGCAGCATACCGGAGTTCACGCTCGCCGAGTGCTGGCGCAGAACCAGCAACGATGAGCGCGAAATGTTTCCTGCAGCGCGCGGAAAAGTTCGCGGTGCGTGGTCGCATCAACGTCCCGCGCACATCGAGCGCACTTTCCTCCGGGAACCTGCGGGCGGACCGAAAAGCCGGGGAAGGCTGCGCCTGAAGCGTCAACCCTAGGCAGCGCACGCCGCCGGCCCGACAGCCTGCGTACGCGCAAGGACAACCGGCGTCGTGGCTCGGTGATTGCCATGAGGTCCGCTGAGGTGCGAGATGGTTGTCAAGATCCCGGTAGTCGGTCTCGTGCTCGTTGTCGTCACGATGAGCATCATCAGCTGCACGGAGAAGGGGTCACCGACCGGACCCTCCTGCTCGATCGCCATTGCACCAGCGAATCTCGCCTTTGCGGAAGAAGGGGGAGTCGGCACGGTCGCGGTTTCGGCGCCTGCCGGATGCCCCTGGAACACGACGTCAGGCGGAAACTGGATAGCAGTGACCGAGGGCGCCAGCGGAACAGGGCCTGGCAGCGTCAGATACTCCGTCGTTGCCAATGCCGCCCCGGAGTCGCGCACCGGCACCGTGACGATTGGTGGGCAGAGCCACACGGTCACGCAAGAGGGTCGGATTCCGGCCGCCTGCAGCTACGACATTTCTCCATCCGCTGCGAACTTCGGCAAAGACGAAGCCACCGGCACGTTCGCCGTCGCCAGTCCGGTCGACTGTGGCTGGACCGCGTCGAGCAACGCGCCGTGGCTTGTGGTCACCGGTGGACAACAGGGGGCGGGAAACGGCACCGTTACGTACTCGATCACGCGCAACCGCGAAGCGGCAGAACGAGCCGCCACCATCACCATAGGGGGCCTGAATTTCACCGTCCGCCAGGCCGGTGACGTGCCCGCCATCGACTGTCGGTACCTCGGTGGCTCCCGTGACCGCGACCCCGTGCATGCCCGGTGGGAGCCTGACTGCCATGGTGACGACCCAGGCGACATGTTCGTGGACCGTCACCGCGAATGCCTCGTGGCTGGGAATTCCCAGCGGTGGGTCCGGCACCGGACCTGGCGCCATCACCATCACTTACTCCGACAACTACGACGCACCCCGTGAGGGTGTGGTCATGGTGCGGTGGCCGACGCCCACGGCCGGTCAGAACGTTCGTGTGACACAGGCGGGATGCCGGTATGCGGTCACACGAGATACGTTCAACATCGTGGCAGCCGGGGGAGCGGGGACGTTCGACGTCATCCAGCAGAGCGACCCGAACACATGCGGCGGCGCGACTCAGGACCGATGTGTGTGGACAGCGGTGTCGGACGCCCCGTGGGTGACGATCACGAGCAGCATGCCGCGCAGCGGTGACAATCCTGTGGCGTTTACCGTAGCCCCGAATGACAGTGCCGCGGTCAGAGTCGGAAAGATCACGGTGCGCGACAAGACAGTGGTCATCTCCCAGGCGGGGCGGTAAGCCCGGACGCAAAGCGTTTGACGCCTTCCTGCCGCCCGCAGCGGCCCGTGGTGAAGACCATTTCTCGCGCGCCGATGGCCAGGAGGTCGGAGCCCACGATCGCCTGGCGCTCGCGCGGTGAGATCGGAGCGGCGCGCGGCGCATCCAGGGCGAAGAAGTCCGCCGCCGCGCAATTGCACGCGCGGCATCCAAGCCTTCGAATCAGCCGACCAGTGGGAGTAAAAAGTAAGGCCCGGTGGCAGACCAGGCCGGCTGACCCCGTTGGCGTAGAATGACAATCCCCACCAGACGAGGTCCAGAGAACACGGGCAGTGAGCCTTCGGCGCGCCCCCGCATCAGTGTGGCCGCCTGACTGACCCTCATCTCTGGTGTCCCTCTCGTCCGCGTCGCGTCATCGCGTCCGCGACACTGGCGACTCCCTCCGCCTCTCTCAGCGCCAGAACAGCTTCGGTCAGCATTCCGAGAAGCTCACGGTGGTCCATCACGACGAGGTGATGGATGCCACGCCTTCGCATCCGCGCGTGGGCGCGCTCGAGCGTCTCGTCGGGCCGGACGGATTCGACGTCGGTGCTCATGATGTCTTTCACTCGCATGGCACACCCCCAGCTGTGTTACTTCAAGACTGTCGTTTCGCAATCGCTATGCCGGGCACCTACCGGCGTCGATTTACGCTAAGGACACCGCCTCGTCCGACGCCGAGACGATGACGAGACTGCCCGTTTCCCACCTGCGCCGCCCACACCCATGGACACGGGAAAATCCCCGAGGGTGGGAATGATTCCGCACCCGATCGTCAGGGTTGTCTGGTATCGCAGGCTTTTGGACGCGGAGTCGCCGGCAAGAGGCTTGCCCTCTCAATCGCGTAGAAGCGGCGATCTACCAGCGCCGCACCTGACCCCGAATCCACCGGGTTCTTGGCCGAACGAACAGGAGGAGCCCAAGTGCACACCATCAACGACGAAAAGCGTGTTTTCTGGCATCGCGACTTGCCACCCCTCGATGCCGAACCGGTTGGGGAGCACACGATCGAGGCTACGAGTGGTCGGGTTCCGGGCACGATTGCCCACCGCGATGACCTGTGGCAGGTCTGCCACGACGATCTGATGGCGCAGGCGCGCACGCGGATCGAGCAGGAGCTGACCCGTTTGGGCGGAGATTACGCGCACGTCTTTGATCAGGCCATTGATTGCAGGCGGGACGATGTGAAGAACGAGGCATGGCTTCACGGCCGCTTCGACTTCGTGCTGTACCGGCGGCAGGCGCTCCCAGGCGTCCGCCCACGAGATCCCCAGGATTGCGAGAGTGCCGTCGCGTACGTCGGCCCAAAGACTCGAACGCAGTGAGGTGTCGAACATGCCGGTCACCCGTGAAGCAGCCGCGTCACTCGATCCCTCGGTCAGCTGGTGAAGACCTCATCCTGCTGAGTGGCCCGCGCTCGAGGCGTGGGGAGTTGTGGCGCGTCGTGCGCATCGCCGTGGAGTTCATTCAAGGATTCAGGGCGCTGCACTTCGACGGACCGTGCGTGACAGTGTTCGGGTCGGCGAGATGTACGGAAGCTCACCCCGCGTACGAAATCGGGCGCGCACTCGGGCGACGGATCGCCGCGCTCGGGTTCACCGTCATGACTGGTGGAGGACCGGGCTTGATGGAGGCTGCGAATCGGGGCGCACGAGAGGCGGGCGGTCGTTCGGTTGGCTGCAATATCCAGTTGCCTTCCGAGCAGCAACCGAATGCATATCTCGATCGGTGGATTGTCTGTCGTCACTTCTTCGTCCGCAAGGTGCTGCTCTTCAAGTACTCGTATGCGTTCGTCGCGTTGCCGGGGGGCATTGGCACGCTGGACGAATTATTCGAGGCGCTCACTCTCATTCAGACTCGGAAGATACAAAATTTTCCGGTCATCCTGATCGGGACGATCTACTGGCGGCCCCTCGTCGACGTCCTCACCAGCATGGTTCGGGAAAAGACGATCGACTCTGTGGATCTCGACCTGCTTCTCGTCACCGACGACCTTGATGTGGCAATGCAGCACCTCGAGCGAAACGCCGTCCAGCAGTTTGGGCTCGAGCGGCGCCCGCGAAGGAAGCCCTCGCGCTGGCTGGGAGAAGCGGCGCCCCGGCCGACTGCACTCGATCCCGTTCGGCAGCGCACGTGAACTGGACCGCCGGAGATGAGAAGGGACGTTGTCATGGAGACCATACGCGTCGAACAGCACAGTGTGACGGGCGGCATCTGGTTGGCCGGGTGGCTTTTTACAATCGGGTACTTGCACCTGGCTTTCTGGAAGCTCGTGCTCGCGGTCGTTCTGTGGCCGTACTATCTCGGAACCGTGTTCAGTTCGATCACGCGCTGAGCATCTGCCGCTGGCGTTCAGTTCCTCTCAGCGACAGATGTCGCCACCCACCGGCTCGCATGCATCGGGCCGGTGACCTCCACGGCCTCGCTCCGCAGCGTTCACTTCGATAGCGCGCCATCTCCTCTGACCCGTCACGACGTGTTGCTGAGGCGGAGAAATTCCGCGGATCCCCGAGATCTTCCGCACTCTGGAGGGATACCTCGATCCGACTTCGCTTGATCGGAAGCGCGGTACCGGCGCGATTCCGCTGGCATCACAACTGCGCTGCCCTCGATATCGAGGTGCACGATGCGATCAGGAAATCAGCGGCGCCGTGGAGCTGGGTTCAGCTTCTCGGAGAAGTCCTGCGCCGGAGCGCTCGCGGCGACCCATCGGACAGCGGCCTTGATGCTCGCCATTCTGCTTGGTGGCGGCATGATCCTGGGCCAGTCGTCCGAGGGGAACGGGCCGGTGCCGCGCCGTACACCCACCGAGCCCCGCTTCCTCAGATACCTGGCCGAGAGTGGTACGGGCGCCGCTTTTCGCACCCGCATTGCGATCGCCAATCCCGGAACCCGCACCGGCGACTGTTGTCCTCACGTTCCTGCGAACGGAAGGAGCGGCCATCAGGACGACGCTGCGCATCGATCCGCACTCCCGGGCGACGGTGCATCCAGAGCTCGTCGCCGGCCTCGACGCGGCCGAATTCAGCACGACGGTCGAATCGGACGAAGAGGTGCTCGTCGACCGCTCGACCTCGAAGAATGGCAGCGACTATGTGAGCCACGGCGAGACCAGCGTGCCCGTGCCCTCTCGATCGTGGTTCATCGCCGACGGGGCGACGCAGGCCGGACTCAACCTGTTCTACGTGATTCACAACCCGGGGAACACTGCGGCCACGGTGCTCGTGCGGTATCTCCTTGCGCCGCCGCGGGCTCCACTGTCGAAGGCGTACACCGTGGCTGCGGGCAGCCGTTACACAGTCTGGGTCAATGCTGAAGCAGAGACCGACCCGGCGCTCGCGGCACTCGCCTCAACGGACGTCTCCGCGGTGATGACGTCAACGGCTCCGGTCATCGTCGAGCGGCAGATCTACCTGGACCGCAACGGTCAATCGTTCGCGGTCGGACACGGCAGTCCGGGGATCCCTGCCGCCGCGTCGCGGTGGTTCTTCGCGAAAGGCGCGACCGGCCCGACGTTCGATTTCTCCCTGACGCTCGTCAATCCCTCACCCGCGGCAGCGGCGGTCAAGGCGCTCTATCGCCTTGATTCGGGCGAGCTCATGACGCGGGACCACCTCGTTCCGCCAGATGGCCGGGCGGTGATCGTCGTCAGTGGAGAAGATACGCGGTTGGCGAACGCCGCCGTCTCCGTGAGTCTCGAGTCGACAAACGGCGTCGAGTTCGCCGCGGAGCGCACGCTGCACTGGCGAGCGCAAACCGCCGCGTCAGGGCTGGAAGCGCATCATGGGGCCGGGGCGTCGAAAACGGCGACCGCCTGGGGGGTGGCGGAAGGGGAGGTCGGCGGCGGCGCAGACACCGACACCGTCCTCGCGATGATCAACCCCGCCGACGTTGCCGCCCCGGCGCGCGTGACCCTGCTCTTCGAGGATGGGGCGACGGTGGCGAAGGACGTGGACCTGCCTGCAGCGAGCCGATCGACATTGAGCGTTGCCGACGCGTTCCCGACTGCTGCCGAGAAGCGGTTCGGCATTCTCATCCAGAGTCTCGGGGAGAGGCCGGGCGAGATCACAGTCGAGTGGTCCATGTATTCGCGTGTCAACGGTACGCGGTTCCTTCCCGCGATGGGGGCGATGGCGACGCCGCTGCAGGAGGCGGCATTTGCGGCGCCGGCTGACGACCGGATAGCCGCGAACGTCACAGTAACGACTCTCGCGACGCAGTCCGCCTCAGCCGCGGAACCGGTGGTGGTCACGCCCGGTGCGACAATCACCGTCACCACGGTGCCGGCGATATCGACTCCGGGGGCGGCGGCGTTCAACCTCCAGGTCGCCACCGACGCGTCACCGGACCTCGCCGATTTGAAAAGCTTCGTCGACAGCACCACGTCGCGCTGGTCGACGAACCGCGAGAAGGTCTGGGCGCTCTTCTACTGGGGCCACATCCTCAAGCGGCAGACCGGTCCCATCGTCCTCCATGGATCCGAAGTGACCGATCCGATCCGGAACTTTTCCGATTACGGCTTCACGATGTGCAGCACGATCACCGGCATCAACCAGTCGTTGTACGAAGCGATCGGCCTCAAGCATCAGTACTGGGACATCTGCAATCACACCGTCTCGGCGGTCGAGTACGACGGCAAGTTCCACATGATCGACACGTCGATGTCGAACCTGGTCACCGAAGACGACGGCGTCACGCTGGCGACCGTCGAGGAAGCGGCGGCCGAGTCGGCGCGACTGGTGCGCGAGCGAAGCCTCTATACGACCAGTCCGAACGGGTTCCTCACCGGCAGCGACACCATGCGCAACCTTGGCAGCCTCGTGAATCCGTCCGATGGCAGCGTCATGGGCGGATTTGCCGCCGACTTCTGCGCCGCCAGCCTCAAGTATCGCGACTACTACTACAACTGGAACTCCGGGCATCGCTACGTGCTGAACCTGCGTGAACGGGAGTCCTATACCAGGTACTACGCCCCACTCGGATCGAGCTCGGACTACTGGGTCGGCAGCGAGAGCGTGTCCGCACCCGATCCGACACAGAAGTTCGAGAACGACGCGGCGCATCGGTTCGGCATGCGCGGGAACGGACGCTGGACGTTCACGCCCAGGCTGACACCGAGCGAATGGGCGCGTGCAGCGTACAGGTATACGAACATCACGGCCGATCCAGCGGGAGGGCTCCACCCCGGGGCGGCGGCGCAGCCATCCGAGGTGATCTACAAGGTCCAGGCTGCGAATGCGATCACGTCCCAGAGCATCCAGGCGCAGTTCGTGCGCACCGACCCGCAGGCGTCCGCGACGGTGGCGGTCAGTGTGAACCATGGCGCCACGTGGGTGCAGCTGGCTGCGCTCGGCACCACGCTCGGGTCGGCCGTGCCGCTCTCTGCCAGCGTGCGCGCCGAAGTGAACGGCGCCTACGAGGCGCTGGTGCGCATTCAGATGACGACCGCCAGCGGAACCCCGGATGGGGTGATCCTGACCAGCCTGACGATCCAGACGCTCACGCAGGTGAACACCAAGGCGCTGCCGAAGTTGAATGTGGGTCGGAATGAGATCTACGCCACGCTCGGCGATCAGTCGGACACGATGGTGCTCTGGCCCGAGCTCCGTGGCGACCTGTGGAAGAAGGATGTGTATGCCTCGAGCAATATCGCATCGCAGGGCGTGTCGATTCCGCGCCAGTACACCGCGGTTGTCTACCCCGCGGTGCTCACGACGGACGCGTACCTTACGTACCGCTTCCAGGCGCCGACCGACATCAGCCGCCTGGTGTATGGCGGCCGCCTTCACAACTACCAGACGGGGTCGTACATCGACTTCCTGCACTCGTTCGATAACGGCGCCACCTGGATCCGGTCCTACCGGCTCAGCGACGTCAGCAAGCCGTACGACGTCATCCATTACGAGACCGTCACCGCGATTCCGCCGGGTGTTCGCAATGTGCTCGTCAAGTACTTGATTCACAACACGAACAGCACGGCCACGCGCGCCAGCGGCCTCTACTCGGTGCGCATGGAAGTGGATCACCGTCCGGTGAATCCGACGCCCGCACCGATTGACGTGACGGTGAACTGGAAGGAGGTGCGCTCCGATCGCACGACTGTCGCGCGGAGCCATCATCAGAGGATCACGGAGTTCCCGTTCAAGTACATCGTGAACGTCGGCGGAAGCGATCATCCCATCATGGAGTCGCTGACCCTGAACGTCGAAGGCTCAGGCACCGGTTCGCCGTATGGATACAGCGACGGCACGGACGTCGGCGGTCAGAAATACCTCTATACGAAGCAGACGATTGGAACCAACTGGGCCAAGGGGATGCCGTACATCCCTCTCGCGGGCGCCTTCAGGTTTCCAGTCCTCTGCCTCGGCCAGCAACACGACAATCTTGACCGACGGCATTGTCGGGTCCCCGGTAACCGGCAGCTTCTCCTACTGGCTTGGACAGTGCTGGGCATCCGGGTCGAACGTGGATCTGCGTGTCGATCTTGGGTCAGCCACGCGCGACCGGCGCGTTCCGGGCGCACGTGTTCGGCTATCCGGGTTGGGACGCATTGAAGGGAGAGGTCCGCGACCGCATCGAGGTGTTGACATCGCTCGACGGCACCGCCTTCACCAGCCGTGGTGTGCTGCAGACCTCGCTCTGGAAGAAGAACATCCCGATCAACTACATGCTGCAGGACGATGAGAAGGCGACGGCATGGAATTTCGAACTGACGCTGCCGTCTGCCGTGTCCGCGCGCTACGTGCTTTACCGCATCACGCCGCAACGCACAGCGTGCGTCAGTGAGCTTCAGGCGCTCGATCGGATCACGTATGAGCCGTTCGACATCCGGATTGCGTCGCCGGCAGCATTCACGACACCGGCGAATCTTCCGCCGTCAGTGTCGCTGACCGCCCCTGCGGCCGGATCGACCTTCACCGCGCCTGCAAATATTGCTGTCTCCGCCAGTGCCAGCGACTCTGACGGGACCATCGCACGGGTCGACTTCTTCGCCGCTGGGACGGCGATTGGGAGTGCGACGGCCAGTCCGTTTGCGATCACGTGGACGGCCGTCCCTGCGGGGCAGTACGTGCTCACCGCGCGCGCAACCGACAACGGCGGCGCGGCGACGACATCAGGCGCAGTGACGGTCACGGTCCAGAGCATGCCAGGGAACCTGCCGCCGACGGTAAGTGTGACGACGCCAACCAACGGATCCATGTTCACGGCGCCGGCCACGATCTCCGTGATGGCCGCGGCAACGGACCCGGACGGCACCGTGGCCAAGGTCGAGTTCTTCGCCGGCGCCACCTCTCTCGGCCTGTCGACGACAGCGCCGTACTCCGTGACCTGGCAGAACGCACCCGCCGGCCAGTACAGCCTGACGGCCCTCGCGACGGACTCGAACGGCGCCAGTACCAGGTCGGCAGCCGTGGGGATCACGATCGCGACGCCCGGCGCAGCCCTGCCGGCACCGTGGTTGACCCAGGACATCGGGGCTGTCGGACTGGCGGGCCGCGCATCGTTCGATTCGACCAGCGCCACTTACACCGTGGCGGGTGCAGGGGCTGACATCTGGGGTGCGGCCGACGCGTTCCGTTACGTGTATCAGCCACTGGCGGGCGACGGCCAGATCGTGGCGCGGGTCGTGTCGGTCCAGAACACGAGTGTCTGGGTCAAAGCCGGCGTGATGATCCGCGGCGACCTCACGCCTGGATCGCCGCAGGCGATGATGATGGTGACGCCGGGAAAGGGCAACAATTTCCAGCGTCGGCTCGTGGCGGGAGGCACGTCCACGAGCACCGCTGGCGCGCTGGTCACCGCCCCGTACTGGATGAAGCTGACGCGCACGGGCGCAACGATCTCGGCATACCAGTCGGCCGACGGGGCCAGCTGGTCGCCGGTCGGCACGGCGACGATCACACTGCCGGCCACGGCGCTGATCGGGCTCGCCGTCTCGAGCCATTCGACGACGACGCTGGCGACGGCAACGTTCAACCAGGTGACGATCTCGCGCCCACCGCTGCCCACTCCGTGGCTGACCCAGGATGTTGGCGCGGTTGGCCTGACCGGCAGCTCGTCGTTCGATGCGTCCACGAGCACCTACAAAATCACCGGTGCAGGCGCCGATATCTGGGGAACGGCTGATGCGTTCCGATATGCGTATCAGCCGCTGGCGGGAGACGGCACAATCATCGCGCGGGTTGCCTCGGTGCAGTCCAGCAACGCATGGGTCAAGGCGGGGGTGATGATTCGCGGCGACCTGACACCGGGGTCGGCACACGCGATGATGATGGTGACCCCGGCGAAAGGGAACAACTTCCAGCGGCGTCGCGTCGCTGCGGGCACGACCACCAGTACCGCGGGGCTGATGGTCACCGCCCCGTACTGGGTGAAGCTGACCCGGAGCGGCGCCACGCTGTCGGCGTACCAGTCGTCGGACGGAATCACGTGGTCACTGGTGGGGAGCGACACGCTCACGCTGCCGGCGAACGCGTTGGTCGGGCTGGCGGTGTCGAGCCACTCGAGCACGACCCTCGCGACGGCAACATTCGACCACGTGACGATAACGCGCCCCTGATTGTGCAAGGAGGCCAGGAGCTGACTACCGGCGCATCGAAATCGCCCCACTCCTGCGGCTGAAGCGTAATCGTCTCGAACCCGTATGCGCTGCTTGGCGTCGCCTGTGCTCTGGCGGTGCAGGCCGCGGCGGTCCTCTTCGACCCGCTTGCCAACGTCCTCCGGGTGGTGCCGCTGGACCTGCGAGGTTGGCTTGTCGTCCGGGTGTGCGCGTCAGTCCCGGCGATCGGAGGCCAGGTGTTCAAGCTGCGGATCTGTACCACCGCCGTGCAATGGCAGATCCATGGATGCCGCCGACGAATGGAGACCGATCACGAGCGAGAGGCTCTGGCGGAGAACATGCACAACCCGTCCGGGAACACGCGTCGCGCCGGGTCGCAACCGATCGTCGGTGAGGTTGATCGGGCACTTCGTTGGAGGGATCCGATGGTTTCAGTCAGACTTCGTCACGTCGCTCTGCGCATTCTGAGTAGCGGGGCCATACTCATCGCGTATGGCGTGTGCTCGCCGGCGGCAGCCGAACCGATCCACGTCACGGGCTCGGTCTTTATCGATTCGGCCGGAGGAGATTTCCCTGACATTCCACAGCCGATCGACGAACTCATCTACTTCCTCGCGGGAACTGGCCTGCCGGACGCGCGCGGCGAAGTGTTCGAAACGTCGTCCCTGCATGGCACGCACGGCGGCCTGGTAGTTTCGACAGCGCCGGTGCCCGTGCCGTTGGAAGCGGGCCGTCCGTTCGATCTCTCTACGCGCGCGACGTTCACCCTCGGACAGGCGATCGAAGCGACGTGGCCGGACTCGGGGCGGGTCTACGACATCGCCGGAGACTTCCGGTTCACCACCGGCACAGCCGTGCTCGAGTCCGGCGAATTCGGCCTGCTGCGGGGCGCCGCGCCGTTCAGGTTCGAAGGCCTGTTACGCGCCTCCGAGAAGGGCACGGGGGCGCTGCTGTTTCAACAGGAGCTTGTCGGCCGTGGCCATGCCACGGTGAACCTGTTTCAGCAAAATCCCGCATTCTTCGATTACCGTTATGAGCTCGAACCCGTTCCGGAGCCTGCAACTCTTCTGCTAATGGCGAGCGGTCTCGGCGTCCTCGGCTTCCGCCGTAGACGACGCACGGACTGACAACACGATCGTTACAGGCTTGGTACGTGCCACGCCGGATGTCCACCGGCGGCGCGCTGTCATTCACCACTTGCGCTAATGCGCTCGGACTGTCGACGATGTCTACGCTGCCGGAGCCGACCTTGCGGTCGACCCGTGCTGATTCTGGCGTCCGGTGTTCGGTGATCACCACCACTCGCGGGTCGAGCACCACAATCACTGCGCTCCTTCGCCGGTGCCACAGCGACCGCCTCCTCTGGTCTTGGATTCTGTACTCAGCCCTGCTAACAGCCTGGTGCCCGAGCGGCACGAGCCTGAGTACCGCGGTTGCGGGCACGGCGCCAAGATGGGTCCGGCTGGTCCTCACCGGTCAGACCGTCACGACGTCAGTCTCAACCGACGGTTCGACGTGGATCGTCGTCGGTCAACAGGCGATCGCGCTGACCCAGACCGTGTTCGCGCGCCTCGCCGTGTCGAGCCCTGTCGCGGATCACCTGGCGACGGCGACCTTCACCAGTGTCGCGGTTGGCACGCCGGTCCCCTGACGCACTGCCGGCGTCGACCGGGTGTCCTGGTTAAAGAGAGGGGGACGCGTCCTCTCGGCGGTCTGGTGCCGGTGATTGTGGACGTCGTCATTGAAACACGCGGTGGCGTCTGCGTTGCATGGCCCCCATGAACCCGCCGTAGAGGGCGAGAGCACGTACGTCTCTTTGCGTGAATATCCCCGTGGGAGTCCTCTTTTGCCACTCACGTGGTCGTTCGCCGGGCCCTGGCCGCCGCGGCTACCCGGCTCATGGAGATCAGAAGATGATCAGCAACGTCCGCGTCGCGCTCGGCCTTATCATCGCCGCTCTCGCCACCACGCCCGCCACCGCGGACCCGCTCACGATTTCGGTCATCGGGGCGGGGGGCGTGACATCCTTCAGCAGCTCGTGGTCGCAGGAGCCGCAGGCCGCTCCCGTAATATTCACCGTGTCCCTGGCCCAGATCTGGACGGGACTTGACCCCGTGGCGCTGCGCTTTAGCAACGTCACTCCAGGCAGCTACCTCGACATCACAACCGAGGCGACGAACCAGACGGGAGTCACGTGGAATAGCTGGGGCAGCCGCACCGCCGCGCTGGAACCAGCGGCGCTGCCGCCGGTGCACGGGACGTACTTCGCGAGCCGGGAAGGCTTTTTCACCCAGAGTGCCTCCTGGCGCGGAGTACCCCAAGACGTCTTCGCGCGGTGCAACGAGGTGTACTCCTCCCTCGAGTGCGGGCCGAACCAGGGAAACGTGCTCACGGCATATAACGGCGCAGTCGCTCCGGGCGAGACGCTGAGCATTCGCTACGTCTTGCACGTAGACCACGGTGACTTCAGCCTGACGCAAACTCCGAACGCACCAGTACCGGAACCGGCGACACTTGGCTTCCTCGCCCTCGGCCTGGTGGGCGTGGCAGTCAGGCGGCACCGATTAGCCACTCGGCCTTATTGATCCATCCCTCATCATGGCCGATTCCGGACGTACCTGTCGGTACCTTAGCGCACAAAGTCACTCGGTCCGATAGCTCGCAATCAACCTCCGCTCAGGCCGACCTTCCACTCCGCGCCACAACGTGACGCGGCGACGCGTCGCGGTCTCGTGGCCGTGAGCCAGCGCCCGCGCAAGGCCGTCAAAGTCGGCGAGGGCACGGGTATCGTCCGTAATGGTAAACAGGTCGGGACCGACTTGGGTCAGCGTGAGATCACCGGCTGTATAGACCACCGCCACCGCGGCTTCTTGCGGCTGGTCCCCTTGAGGATTGCGGGTCTGGCGCTCCGCACCGTCGTCGTGGTGAAGGGGCATGACGATCATCACACTAGCACGGGCGTGGAACTCGAACGCGCGTGGGGCTATGGAGATCAGACGGCGGCCGAAGCCAGACATAGCAACTGAGTTGCCATTCGATACGGCTTTGCATTTGCCCCGTCTCAGGGCGGCGGCGTCATCTTCACACTCAACCGTGGTCCTCTGCACCGGACAGAACACAGCCGACCTCTGGCAAATCCGTGGCAGGTTTGTGTGAGGCCGTGGCGATTCGGTCTCCAATCGACATCGCACACCACCGAGATTACAAGCCTTGCATTAACGGGCGATGAACTGGTCGCTCGCAGTCGGTCACGGCGTGCGTGACCAGGCCATTGCGATGCCGCTCAGTAGGCCGCCGGCAACGTTACGACAAAGCGACATCCATGAGACGTCGATTCGAGCGCGAGCGCGCCGCCGTGCTGTTCGGCGATCCACCTGGCAATCGGGAGCCCCAAACCCCCGCCGGATGTCGGACGGGAGGTCTCGAGTCTGATGAACCGCTCGAATACCTGGTCCTGTGCTGACGCGGGAATCCCGGGGCCAGAATCCTGCACGCTAAATGTCACGCGACCATTTTCTGTGTCAACCTTCATCTCCACGCGCCCGCCGGCTGGCGAATATCGGATTCCGTTATCGAGGAGATTCATGACCATCCGACGCAGCAGTTCTTCGTCGCCGTGGACTTGGACACCTTCCGGTGACTCTAACGTGATGCTGACGCCGCGCGATCCGCCAGCACGCCGGCGGCGCGCGCACACTCGCCGACGAGCTCGTCGAAGTAGAGATGGCGGTGCACCAGCGGTCGGCCGTCGACATCGGCGAGCGCCAGGAGGAACATGTCGTCGACGACGTGGGTCAGACGGCCGGTTTGGGATACGACGATGTCGAGCGCCTCGCGATACTCCGGCTCGGAACGATGCGGCGGCGAGAGCGTGACTTGGGCCGCCGTGCGTGCAACCGACACAGGAGTGCGCAGCTCGTGCGAGGCGTCCGCCATGAATCGGCGCTGCGCGTTGACGGATGTCGAGAGCCGGTCGAGCAGGGCATTGAACGCGACGGCAAGGCGGCGAAGCTCGTCCCGCGGCGGCGGCAACGGGTAATCGCGCCTGCAGGTGCCGGCGATCGATCGCGTCGGCCTGCGCCGCCATGACGGACAATGGGCGGAGCGCGCGCCAGACGATGAGCCATCCGCCGGTCAGCGCTGCCAGGGCCGCGAAACGGAATGGCGATGCGCACCGTGTTCATCACGGTCGCGTGCTCGCGATCGAGACGCGCCAAGCGACATCCACGTGACGACCGTGTAGGCATCCGGTCCGTGCCGCCAGGCTCGAGGCCGCCGTCCGGACGCGTTCCGGCTCGAGGGTGCGGGGCGGCGCGTCGCCGCGTGCCGACGACCAGGCGGCCGGCGTCCACGACGGGTGCTCCGGACGCGCGCGTCGCGAGCACAGTCGCCCGACCGGTCGACCAGCGAGCACGCCAATCACCCGGCAGCTCCAGCTCGATGAGTGCCTCGTGCGCGCCGATCGCGAGGTCGAAGCGCTCGTCGATCTCGCTCTCGACGACGCCGGCAACCGAGCGCATCGCGCGCGTCAGGTCGGCGTCGACCCGGGCCATCCCGAGGCGCTCGTGCACCGCTCCAACGGCGAACGTGACGCACCCAGGACCGCCGCGATGACCACGCCGTAGCTGATCGCCAGCCGTGCGCGAATAGTCAACGCCCGGCGCGATGCGGCGGCGAGAGTGGCGACGGCTTCGGCGTGGCCGGATGCGGCCGAGAGCGCGTCGCGCCGCTGCGATGGCTCATGACTCAGTCCTCACGTCGCACGGTCGGCCGAAAGCAGGTAGCCAGCGCCGCGCCGGGTCCTGATGACGTCCTGACAGCCCCCGGGCGCCAGCTTGGCGCGGAGCCGTCGGATGTAAACGTCGATCACGTTGGACAGTGCGATCGTACGAGTTGTCCCACACGTGCTCGGCGATGTCCGCTGCGCGTGATGACGCGGCCGGCCCGCCGGGCCATGAACTCGAGCAGCGCGTACTCGCGGGTGGTGAGCGGCAGCGACGTGCCGTGGCAGAACGCCACCTGCGCGCGCGTTTCGAGCACGAGCTCGCCGACTTCGAGGCGTTCGTCGTGCGGCGGCCGGCTCCCGCGCCGGGCCAGCGCTCGCAGCCGCGCCAGGAGTTCTCCCGAAGTCGAACGGCTTGAGCAGATAGTCGTCGGCGCCGCTGTCGAGGCCGGCAATCCGCGCGTCGACCGCGTCACGCGCGGTCAGGATCAGGATCGGCGCAGGCGTGCCCGCCGACCGCAGCTCCCGGCAGAGAGTCAGGCCGTCTCCGTCGGGAAGGCCGAGGTCCAGGACGATCAGATCGTAATTGGTGTCGCTGGTCGAGCTCGAGCGCAGCGCGGCGGCTGCGCGCGACGTCGACGGCGTACGCCTGCTCGCGCAGTCCCTTCGCGAGCATTCGCACGGTCAGCGGCTCGTCCTCGACCAGCAGGAGGCGCACGTCCCATTGTCTCCGACGCGCCTCGGGACTGTCATGTGAGGTTCATCTCGGGCGGTTAGCATCGGGTCATGTAGTGCGGATCGCATCGACAGCCGGCAGTCCGCCGGTCACGGGCTGCGGCGACTGATTGTCCCGCCCGTGGAAGACGAAGGCGCAGTTCGACAAGGGAGATCGGAAAGTACGTCGGGCCGCAGGAGACGTCGCGCCTCTGGCGCTTCATGACCGTCAAGTAGGGGCGCGGGGGACGACATGAGACTCACGGGATTCGGGGCACGTCGGGCCGCGTCACTCGCAACCTCGATCGCTTTCCCATCCGCCGTGACGGGGACGCCCTGGTCGTGAACGTCACGCAGGTCTTCAAATCTGACGAGGACGCGGCCGGCTGGACGAGCGCCGCAGTCGTGGTCTAAGGCTCGTGCCGGCAAGCGTCTCCAGACTGTTGCGCACCGCGTTCACCGATGTGGGCGGTCGTCCTCACGGTCCTGTGCGGCCGCGCCGAACAGCGGGAGCCGTTGGCCGTCCGCCGACCCAGCCCGGCGCTGTCCGATGCGTCGACAGGCGAGGCGATCTATCGCGCCGCGTGTGTGACCTGCCATGGCCCGGACGGCAAGGGGTCGCCGCGATCGACGGTCGGCTTCGACACGCCCCTGCCGGACTTCACCGATTGCGCCTTCGCGACCGCCGAGGCCGACGTGGACTGGCACGCCGTGGTCCACGAGGGCGGCCGCATCCGCGGCCTCGACCGCCACATGCCGGCCTTTGGCGACGCGCTGACCGCCGCGCAGATCGATGCGGTGGTCGGTTACGTCCGCCATTTCTGCGTCAACGACGCGTGGCCGCGTGGAGACCTCAACTTTCCCGCGCGCGATCTTCACCGAGAAGGCGTTTCCCGAGAACGAGGTGGTCTACACGAATAGCACGTCACGCGCGGCGACGCTGCCGCGGTCGGCAACGAGGTCGTGTACGAGCGGCGGTTCGGTGCGCGGAACCAGATGGAGGCCGTCGTCCCGGTCGACGCCGTCCGGCAGGAGGATGGCTGGACCGGCGGGCTCGGCGACGTCGCGCTGGCGTTTCGGCGAACGTTCGTCGCGAACGCACGGACCGGCACGATCGCCGCCGCCGGTGCGGAAGTCGCGTTCCCGACGGGAGATGCGGATCGCGGCCTCGGCAACGGCTACCACGTGTTCGAGCCGTTCGGCATGCTCGGACAGGCGCTGCCGCACAACGCGTTCCTCCAGGTGCATGGAGGAATCGAAATTCCGTCGGATGCCAGACCAAGGCGGCGAAGGAAGCGTACCTGCGTACCGCGATCGGCTTCACGCACATGGCCGACCGCGGCTTCGGACGGTCCTGGTCGCCGCAGGTCGAGGTGCTGATGGCGCACCCATTCGGCGGCACAGCCGAGTGGGACGTCGTGCCGCAGCTCCAGGTCAGCCTGTCGAAGATCCAGCACGTCGTGATTGCCGGCGGCGTGCGGATGCCCGGTCAACGCGCGCGGACGAGCGGGGCACCGCCGTCGTGACCTATCTGTTGTGGGACTGGTTCGACGGTCCGTTCACGAGCTTCTGGAAGTGATGACGCCTCGCATCGGTCTCGGTCCCCTACTGCTCTGGTGCGTTTCCGGGCTGGTGCTGCTCGTTGCCGTGACGCTCAGGGCTCAGGGCCCGCCGCGCGCCAGCGGCGCAAGCTCGACCAAGCGCGCACGCGGCCGACGGGCTGTTCATCCACTCCGAGAACTGCGTCGCGTGCCACAACAATCTGTCCACGCCGGCGGGCGAGGACGTATCCATCGGCGCCGGGTGGCGGTCGACAATCATGGCGAATGCTGCGAGGGATCCTTACTTTCGCGCGAGCGTTCGACGCGAGACGATCGATCATCCGAGCCGAGCGCGCGAGATTCAGGACGAGTGCGCAGCGTGCCATGTGCCAATGGCGCAGAAGACCGCACACGCGCAGAGCCGGCTCGCCACGATCCTGCACGATCCCGATGGTGCACCGTCCGACGCCGACGATCGGCTGGCACGGGATGGAGTCTCTTGCACGGTCTGCCACCAAATTGCGGCCGATGGCCTCGGCACCGCGTCGTCGTTCAACGGCAACTTCCGGCTGCGTCCGGCACGCCCCGACGGTGTTCGTGACGTCATCGGACCGTTCGCTGTGGACAGAGGACGCCACACGATCATGCGATCGGTCACGGGATTCGAGCAGGTCGAGGCGCCGCACGTCCGGCAGTCCGAGCTGTGTGCGACGTGCCACACGCTCATTACTGAAGCGATCGACCGGGACGGTCGCGTCATCGGATCGCTGCCCGAGCAGATGAACTACCAGGAATGGCGCCATAGCGCGTTCTACGATGAGGAGCGCAGCTGCCAGAGCTGCCACATGCCGCGGACCGCCGGCCCGGTGCGAGTGTCGTCGGTGCTCGGCGAGGAGCGCGACGGCCTGTCGCGGCACGCGTTCGTCGGCGGCAACGCGTTCATGCTCCGCCTGTTGAACCGATTCCGTGAGCTTCTTGACGTCGACGCGCCAGGACCCGAACTCGAAGCGATGGCGCTGTTGACCGAGCGGCAGCTCCGCGAGGACACTGCAACAGTAGAGATTTCACCGCCGCAGGTGCTCGGCGACGTATTCGAGTTTGAGGTCGGCATCCACAATCTCACCGGCCACAAGTTTCCGACCGGCTACCCTGCGCGTCGCGCCTGGCTGCACGTTCGGGTGCTCGACGATGACGGGCAGGCACTGTTCGAGTCCGGCGCTCTTGTCATCCGATGGCGCGATCGTCGGCAACGACAACGACGCGGACCCGCGTGCATTCGAGACGCACTACGAGATCATCGATCAGGCCGACCAGGTCGAAATCTACGAGTCGATTCTGGGTGATTCTGACTCGCATCCGACGACCGGCCTTCTCTCCGCGGTGAAGTATCTCAAGGACAATCGACTGCTGCCCAGGGGCTTCGATAAGAGGACTGCGGACCCGCAGATCGGGGTTTTCGGCGCGGCGGATACGGATGACTCCTTCACCGCCGGGGGTGATCGGGTGCGATACCGGATCCGCGTCCCCCGGGACGGCGTACGGCGCGCGTCGACGTGGAGCTTCGGTATCAACCGATCGCGTATCGCTGGGCGCACAATCTCGACGGGTATACGTCCTCGACGGAGCCATCGAACTTTGTCAGCTTCTTCCGCGCCATGGAATCACACACATCGACCGTTGTGGCGACGGCCTCGCACCGTTACTGAGCGTGTCCATGAGCTCCGATGGCCTGAGCGCGAAGTTCATGGGTCCCGGGCGATGCAGGCGAGGCAGGTGACGACGGCGCCGGCGCTCAGGAGGATGATGCCCGGGCCATTGTGAGGACGCTATGAGACATCGCGAGCAGCATCGAAGCAGTCGCATTGGCTGGCTTCGCGCCGCCGTACTTGGTGCGAATGACGGGATCGTCTCGACCGCGAGTCTCATCGTCGGCGTCGCGTCAGCCGCTTCGGGTCGGCAGGAAATACTCGTTGCCGGCGTTGCCGGTCTCGTCGCGGGTGCATTGTCGATGGCTGCTGGCGAATACGTGTCGGTCAGCTCGCAAGCCGACACGGAGCGCGCCGACCTGGATCGCGAACGACGCGAACTCGCGACGGAGCCGGAAGCTGAGGAAGACGAGCTTACGTCGATATACGTTCGTCGAGGGCTCGACCGCGATCTTGCGAGACAGGTGGCCAGTCAACTGATGGCGAAGGATGCGCTGGTCGCACATGCACGAGACGAGTTAGGCCTGACGGAAGAACAGGCGGCCCGCCCACTACAGGCGGCGTTCGCATCGGCAGCGACGTTTACGGCAGGTGCGGCCGTACCGATCCTCGCCATCATCGTCGTGCCTCCAAGTGTCGTGGTCGTGTCCGTGACCTCGTTGGTCTGCCTCATCGCACTCGGCGCAATTGCAGCTCGAACCGGCGGAGCATCGGCGATCGTCGGCGCCGCACGCGTTGGATTCTGGGGCGCCTTGGCGATGGCGGTCACCGCAGGAGTCGGGCGCATCTTCGGGTACTGCCATCGGCTAGCCCGACAACCGGGGCGGGTGCGCTGGAGCTTCAGCCTTGGCGTGGCTTGCCAACCCTAGCTCACGTCGGGGTGGCAAGCGCGAGCGGAAAATGGCGCGCCCGGCCCACCTTCGCGCATTGGGCGCTCCGACGCGCTCGGACCTGCACCTTCGCGTCGGGTTGTGAGCGAAGGTTGGCGCGCCCGGCTAGACTCGAACCAGCGGCCACCGGCTTAGAAGCGACATTCTGGCATAGTCGTGTAGCGATGTCGTGCACCCCGCCGCTCCCTGCGTTCAAAAATACATCAATGAATTCGGGCCTCGATCGACCGGTCGAGTATCGAGGCTCTCACGCGGTATCCCGTCCGAGCCCGGCATCGCCGCACCCCTAATGCACCCCCGGCGGGGGTGCTGGGGGTGCGCGACATTTGCAGGGTCCTCGGTTCGAACGTGCTCCACTGGAGGGAAAAGGCATGCCCGAACAAACGATCTCGACGGAATTGCTTCGTCGTCTTCGACAGCAACCACCGCAGGCAGTAACCGACTACCGGGATCCGCGGTTGCCCGGTTTCGTGCTGCGCGCCCGCCCGTCCGGCATTCACTCGTGGCGTGTGCAGTTACCGAACCGGCGGTGGCTCACGCTTGGGCGCATTGACGAAGTTGCACTGAGCGACGCCCGCGAGACGGCCCAAACGCGACGCGCGCAGGCGGCGCTCGGACAGGACATTCCGACACGGAAGCCGAAGTCACAGGTGACGCTACGTACGTTCCTGGACGGGACATACGAGCCCTGGATGAAGGCTACGTACGGGAAGCGGACGACGCAGGTGGCAGGGATCCGATCGGCGTTCCGCGAACTGCTTGACCTGAACCTGTCCGAATTCACAACGGCCCGAATCGAGCGTTGGCGCGTCACCCGCAAGTTCCACCACGCTGCACCTGACGCACCTGCCACGCGGCGGGCGCGTGACGTCAAGCGGTCGACGATCAATCGGAATATCAAGGCCCTTCGCGCAGCACTGAACCGTGCGACGGAATGGCGCCTGATTTCCGTGATGCCGCTTGGCGACATCACGTTTAGATCCGAGGATGAAAATGCCGTCGTCCGATACCTATCTGATGATGAAGAGCGGCGTCTCAGGAGGGCACTTATAGCGCGAGACAATGCGAGGCGCGCTGGTCGCGAGTCGGCAAACAAGTGGCGCCGTGAGCGCGGCTACAAGGAGTTGGCGGCATACGGCACGTATTCGGACCACGTGACGCCGCTGGTCTTGCTCGGACTCAATACGGGGCTCCGTCGCGGCGAACTCCTCCAACTCCGGTGGTGCGATCTCGACATCGCCCGCCGGATGCTGACGGTCCGCGGCGAAGGCGCGAAAACCGGACGGACCCGCCATGTGCCACTCAACCGCGAAGCCAGTCGCGCGCTGAAAGCCTGGCGCCCTCCTGTGGTCGACGCGGACAGTTCCGTGTTCGGGGGAGGTCTGAATCGACCCCGCTGGTCGCGGTCAAAAAGGCATGGCGCGGAGTCTTGAAAGCCGCAAGGATTACTCACTTCCGGTTCCACGACCTCCGTCATACGTTCGCGAGCAAACTGGTGATGGCTGGCGTCGATCTCAACACCGTTCGCGAGTTGCTGGGACACAAGTCGCTGCTGATGACGTTGCGGTATGCGCACCTCGCCCCCGAGCACAAGGCGGCGGCGGTCGAATCGCTGGTCACACGCAAGGATCGTGGGGAAGCAGCTTGAGACGGGTCGCCGAGCGACGTGTGAAGCGGCCGAACATGGACCTGAGACTGGTTGCGGCCATCATGCCGCCGAAGTTCATGGGGCCGTCCTCGCGGACGAGAGGGATGGTCTTCCTCACTGGCCACACGTGGGACATCTACGGGCCGTTGGGGGCATACCTTCGGCTCAACGGTTTGGTGCCTCCGGCAAGCCAGCTGGGGTTCTATCTCGGGTGGATGCGCCTGAACAGCGGCAACGCGGTTCTGAGAAGCGGCGGAGCGCTGGCAGGCCAAGGACAACGCCGAATTCGTGCGCATCGCCGAGCGTGACGCCGAGTCTCCAATCCACCGTTATCCGTCGCCTGCTCCGGGCCGACCCATCCTCGCCGAGGTTCTTCAGGGCATACGGTCGGACATTGACTACCCGGAATCTGAACTCCAGTTCGATCCCATCACTCCCGCCTGACTATCGCCGGGAGTTCGCAGAAGGGCTCAAAGGTGGTTGTCGAGCGTGCGCGGGCATTAGCAAAGGGGAGTCGCGAGCTCTATCTCAGCGGCCCTGTCGGCACGGGCAAGTCCATGCTTGCGGGCGCCATCGCAAACGAGTTCTGCGCAGCGAAGTGCGTCGATGTGTTCTTCGCGTGGTGGCCTAAGACGATTCACGATCTGCAGCAGGGAACGGTAACGAGCCCACGTTTGTTTGCGTGTTTGAGCTGTCGGTGCGGGCCACGTTGCCGAGTGACCAACCAGCCATGGTCTTCGAGCATTTCAAGATTTCGCGGATCTTCACGAGACGTTCAATACTCAGACCTCAGTGAGAGCGCGACCTTACTTAGAAGAGCGCGCCGTCCCTCATTGTCCCACGAGGCGTCTCGACGAACACACGGCGGCCATGTTGACGCGTCCACGCCACCGGGGAGCCCATCCCCTAACTCACGCTCGCTGAACCACTTCACCGGGGACTCACAACTCCGGCACGCAGGACTATCGCTCCATTGTGGCGACGATGCAGCGCTCCCATTGTGGACGCTATGCATGAACGACAAGAAGACGATGCCCTCAATGACCTGCTCCTCTCCCACCTCGATTCCGCCTACAACCTGGCGCACTGGCTGGTGCGCACGGTCGAAGACGCAGAGGACGTAGTCCAGGAGGCATACCTGCGCGCCTTTCGCTACTCAGGCACATTCCGCGGTGGCAACGAACGAGCCTGGCTGCTCGCGATCGTGCGCAATACCGCCTTCGACTGGCTGCGCAATCGGGGAGTCCACGAACCGGTCGTCGAGTTTGACGAGGCCATCCATGCGCCCGGCGACGAGGCACCCAACCCCGAAGAGCTGATGCTGCAGAATGCTGACGCACGCCTGGTCGCCGACGCCCTGGCCAGTCTGCCAGTCCGATACCGCGAGATCCTCGCCTTGCGCGAGCTTGAAGGGCTCTCCTACAAGGAAATCGGACAGGTGCTGGACATCCCGCAGGGCACGGTCATGTCAACACTGTCGCGCGCCCGCGATAGGTTCCGTCAGGCAGCAGGGAATCTCTTGGGCAGCCAGCGGTTGCAGAACGGCGCCAACGCACGGGTTGAGTTCACGAACCGCTCGCCCTCAGCCGCGCGCGTGGGCGTCGATCGGACCAGGCATCGACGGACGGCGACGACGGAATAAATTGGCGACAGCGGGAGTTCCTTTTGTAGATGGCACACACAGCCAATTGCTCACCCGTGGACGAACAGGTTCTCCCTCTCTGCGTGCGCGATGTCCTGGCGGCAGCGCGCGCGGCCCGGCCCGGACAGCACCTGACCTGCATCTCGTTCCACACTGAAGACGACGGCCACGAGTCAGAATGCATGGAGCCAGACCCTGAACTGATCGCGCGCATGACGGCGAACGCGGCCTCGCGTCTACACCGGCGGAACGCCCTCGTGCTGTCCGTCAGGGTCACGGAAACGACGTTTGACAGTGTCCATACCCGAACGCACGTACTGGTCACTGAGACCGATCTTTACGATCGCACGAAAGCCGCGCACGGCACCCGGTAGTCACGCTGGTAAACTCAGGGCAGCCGCACGCCAAGAACAAGCCGATTATTCTTCCGCCTAAAGGCGGAAGCTACGGACGCCAAACTTGGAGGCGGAAGCTGCGGACGGCCGAAATATCTCCTTCCGCCTGAAGGCGGAAGCCACGCACGCGCCATCAAGAACGACTGCACCATGGACACCGTCACCGACCCGTTCATCCTCACCGACTGGACGACCATCCCCGAAGTCGAGTATCCAGGCGAATCCGGGACCGCCTTCTGGCGCACGCTGCAGGTCGGCAACACTCGCATCCGCATGGTCCGCTATTCCGCCGGCTACCTTGCCGACCACTGGTGCGACCTCGGCCACATCGTCCTCGTCCTCAGCGGCGAACTGACCACCGAGCTGAATGACGGCAGCCTCCATCACCTCTCGCCGGGTATGAGCTACACGGTCGCGACCGGCCGCGCTCCTCATCGCTCGCACACGGTAGACGGGGCGGTCCTGTTCATCGTGGACTGATCAACAGCTATCAGCTCTCAGCTATCAGCAATCCACATTCAGGAAACTGTCAGCTGAAGGCTGATAGCTGACAGCTCCTGTGCCTCTACCCTGCGCCATTCACGCCGCTGAGAAACCCGCCGAGGTGCCCGGTCACGACGACCAGCACCACGGCGAATGCCTCAATGGGTAGACGATATCCGGGCAGGAGCGCCGGCGGATGCCGGCGCACCCGCCAGTGAATCCAGCACACCAGCCAGATAAGCACACTGGATATGCAGCCGAGCACAAGGTGCATGAGCAGGATTCCTGTCAGCCGGTGGCCCTCGAGCGCCCATTGCCAGGCGGCAAAGCCACTGGCGAGGACGGGCACCGCGCAGGCGGCAGCGAGCAACAGATTGAAATATGCCGCGGCCGCCAGCGCCACGTTCTTCGTCCACTGCGCGACATAGTCGAACGCCACCGCGGTGATGAACAACGCAATCGGAAAGTGAATCAGCACGACGTGCTGGGCGTGCTCCGCGAAGATCACCGATCTCAGGTCGAAGGGATTCATGCGCGCGCCGTCACTGCACCACGACGGTGCCGGTCATCTTCGGGTGGATTGAACAGAAGTACGTAAACGTTCCCGCCTTGCTGAGCGTAGTGGAGAACTTCTCGTCCGTATCCAGCACCTTCGACTTGAACTCCTTGTCCGTGCTCACCACGGTGTGCGGAATGTCGTCGTGGTTCGTCCAGGTGATCGTCGTCCCCACCTTGACCGTCACCTCCGCTGGTCCGAAGGTGAAGTTATCGATCTTGACTTCGGTTGGCGGCGCCGGCGGCTGCGCCGCGACATTGCCCGCGATGGCGCCGAGAGCGGCGATCGCAACTGCGCACGCCGCCAGAAACACTCCCGTAGACACACTTCTTTTCATCTGTTGCCTTCCTTCCGTTGAACCGCTTGAACTGAATTCGAGTGATGCTGAATCAGGCGAGCGACGAATCGACGATCGCCAGCGGGTGCTTCCCACGCAGATAAGTCACATCGGTGATCCCGAGGATGCCCCTCAGCTGTTCCGCCGGCACCTTCATCGGACCCGGTGAATCGGCCGCTCCCGGATGCGGCTGCGGAAACGCCGTCGACGCGGCGGTGTGGAACGTCACGTTCCCTTCAACCTTCTGCATCGTCTGATGGATGTGCCCGTTGAGCACGGTGACCGAGCCGAATTTCTTCAGGAACGCGAGCGCCTGGGCGCTGTCGTCCGTCCCCCAGCCCCACTGCGGGTAGACGGTCCACAGCGGAATGTGCGCGAAGACAACGATCGGCGTGCTGTGCTTCAGATGCCTGACGTCGTCTTTCATCCAGTCGAGTTGCTCGGCGCCAAGCGTGCCCAGGCCTCCTGCCTTGAGGTTCATCACGTTCACCAACCCGATGAAGTGCACGCCCTTCTTGTCGAAGCTGTACCAACCGGCGCCCTTCGATCCCTTCCCGTAACGGTCGCGATACTGCTTGCCCTCGTCCTCGAGTACGTCGTGTTCGCCCGGCACGTAGAAGACGTCCTTCGCGCTCGCACTCTTCAACACCTGGTCAACGGTGTCGAACTCCTCCGGTTTCGACAGGTGACTGATGTCCCCGGTATGCAGGATGAACTCGGGCGGCGTGACGAGCGCGTTGATCTTGTCCACCGCCGCCTTCAACGTCGAGACGACGTCAGGGTTGGCCGGCTTGTTGAAGCCCATATGGCTGTCGCTGAGCTGCGCAAACGCGAGCTCACCGGTCGACTTGCCCGCCAGCTCCGGCATTCTGCTCAGGCTGTACGACTTCGGCACTCCTCCTTCCATCAGGAAGAACGCGCCGGTTCCTGCCCACGCCATGCATTTCAGAAATCCCCGCCGATCAACTCCATCGTCATCGTGTTCCTGTTCGAGCTCGTGCTGGTCTGACATCTCGCCTCCTGTGCCGGGTGTTGCGGTGCGCCTGCGCCAAGAGCTGACGGCAGGTCCATGGAGGCAATATCGATGGTCACGCAAAATCGAACAATGGCCTGTCGATTCCTCTGCGCTGGAGCCGTGCTCCCCAGCTAAACCGCTCTAACGAGTGGAGTTACACGCCACGGTCCTCCACCTCTGAGCCCGCGTTTCAGGGCGAAAACGTGTGGTACGCTTTGACCAGGTTCAGCCCTGACATGGAAGCAGACGATCGCGGTGGCGGACGACTGTGTTTCGGCGTCTTCGAGTTGGACCTTCGTGCCGGTGAGTTGCGCAAGCGCGGCTTGCGCATTCGACTGCAGCAGCAGCCGTTCCAGGTCCTGGCGCTGCTGCTCGAACGTGCCGGCCAGGTCGTCGGCCGCGAAGAGTTGCAGAAAGCGCTCTGGCCGGCGGACACCTTCGTCGACTTCGACCACGGGCTCAACAAGGCAATCAACAAGATCCGTGAGGCGCTTGGCGATTCCGCCGAGAGCCCCCGCTTTGTCGAGACCGTGGCCCGCCGCGGCTACCGCTTCATCGCCGATGTGAAAGTCGCCGACACGGTGTCGGTCGGCAGCCCCAGTCCCGCGATTCACACTCTCGCAGTAACGGACAGTCCTCCCGCAACGGACGCTCACCCTCCTCAGAACGAAGCGGTGAAGATCGCCACTTCCACACCGGTGTCGCCTGCGTGGGCGATTGCGGCCCTTCTGATGCTCGTGCTGCTCGGTCTGGCGGCCTGGAGGTTTTCCCGCGCCGGCCACTCTGGGACGGTGATCCGCTCCCTGGCCGTCCTTCCGTTAGAGAACCTGTCGAACGATGCCTCCCAGGAGTATTTCGCCGACGGGATGACCGACGAGCTGATCTCGGACCTCGGCCAGATCAGCGCGCTACGGGTGATCTCCCGTACGTCGATGATGGCTTATAAGCACACGCGCAAATCGCTTCCCGAGATCGCGCGAGAGCTGAACGTCGACGCTGTCGTGGAAGGCACGGTCCTTCACTCCGGCGATGAAGTCCGCATCACGGCGCAATTGATCGAAGGCGCCGCCGACAGGCACGTCTGGTCCCAGAGCTACCAGGGGCAACTGCGGAATACGCTCGCCCTGCAGAACACCGTCGCGAAAGCGATTGCCGACCAGATTCGCATTAGCGTGAATCCACAGGAGCAGGCTGCGCTCGCCAGCGTGAGAGTTGTGAATCCTGTCGCTTACGAGTCGTATCTGAAGGGCAGGTATTTCTGGAACAAGCGAACGGCGGAAAGTCTGAAAGTTGCGCTGGCGTATTTCAACCAGGCCATCGACGAGGATCCGAAATACGCGCGAGCCTACGCCGGGCTGGCCGACACGTACGCGCTCCTGGGCGACTGGCAGTATGCGGTCATGACGCCGAAGGACGCGCTGCCGAAAGCGAAAGCGGCGGCGATGAAGGCACTGGAGCTGGACGACTCGCTCGGCGAGGCCCACACATCGCTTGCGTTCTGCCTCGACGGCTTCGACTGGAACCTGGACGCGGCTGGCAAGGAATTCCAGCGCGGCGTGGAATTGAGCCCGGGGTACGCGACAGCGCACCATTGGTACGCATGGCACCTGGCTCTTTTCCATCGCTACACGGAAGCGATCGCGGAAATGAGAAAAGCGGAAAGCGTCGACCCCCTGTCTCTGGTGATCAACGCTGACCTCGCAGAGCTGCTTGCGCTTGCGCACTCGTACGACGAATCGATTCAACAAAGCCGCAGGACGATCGAAATGGATCCGAATTTCGGACTCGCGCACAACCACCTGGGCCAGGCGTATCTCCAGAAGCACATGAACGACGACGCCATCGCTGAATTGCGCCAGGCGGTGAAGCTGTCGGGCGGCAGCGCGACGTGCCTGGCGAATCTCGCCCGCGCGTACGTCGCTTCCGGTAACCGGAGTGAAGCGTCGCCGATTCTGAATGAATTGAAGAAGCGATCGAGCGCCAGCCAGTCGTATGCTCCGGAGATTGCGATCGTCTACGGAGCACTTGGTGACACCGATCAGGCGATGAGCTGGCTGGAGAAGGGGTTCGAAGAGAGGTTCAACCCCGGCGTCCTGATCAGGCCTGGGCTCGATCCGCTGCGTTCAGATCCCAGGTTCGAAGATCTCGTGCGTAGGGTCGGACTCTCTCAGTAAGAGCAGCGCACCGCGCAGCCATTCTGCGCGGTGCCTCTACTCGAGTCAGCGCTACTCTACGAAGCGCAGCGATCCAAACAATCCGTGTGTCTCGTCGTCGAGCCCCGAGGCGAAATAGAGAGCGTTCGTGTCCCCGCCCGAGCCGCCGTTCCCGAACGTGAGCGTGCAGTTCGAGAAAATGAAACAGCTCGCCGAGCGAGCGCTCGCGCAAGCCGCGACGACCAGCTGAATGTCGTCATCCTGCTGCGCCACTGAGCGCGGAAGGATGACGGCCCGTTGCGTCTACGGGAACATCGCTGAGTAGAGATTGTTGATCGCGTGCAGCGCGATCGCTCCATACAGCGATCCGGACCGTTTCTTCGTCCAGCCGAAAAGCAGACTGAGCACGGCGAGCGGCGCCACCCGCTGCGCGAAGCCGATAAGCGTCGTCGTGCGTCCCTGAAAATACCAGCCGGGTAGATGCATCGCGACGAAGACGACCGTCGTGAGCGCGTTGGCGCGCCAGAATGACTGGCCGTTCAGTTCGAGCCGCGTCAGGAGGAACCCGCGCAGCGTAATCTCCTCGACCAGCGGCGCCACCACCACGGCGTTGACGAACACCAGGCTGAGCTGCGGCGTGTGCAGAGTCGTGTGCGACGGGAGCGTCTTTCCAAGATAGTTGACGGCCACGAGCAATCCGCCTACGCCCAATCCCCAGAGCAGGCCCAGTCTAGGACGGCGCAGCTCCATGAACTCGCCGACGGGCGCGCATTCGAGCAGGCGGATCGCGAGGACCGCTGGAAGAATCCAGACGATCACCTTCATCGAGATCCAGTAGACGGTGTCGGTGTGAGTGTCCCAGCCGGTGCGCGAACGCAGCGCGAGATTGACGATCCATGCGGTGACCCAGGCCACGAACAGCGCGACGGGGTACACCGCGACATAGCGACGGTGCCTCGCGGATCCAGACATCATGTGCGTGCACGAGTGCTGCGTCCGCCCAGCGACGCATCGAAGGCGACCTGACTCCGTGCGTTCACGGTGACGTGCGTAAACAATCCATAGTTGCCGCCGGCGGGGGCGGCGGCGCCGGGCGCCGCAACCACGGTGTGATTTACCCCTGCCTTCGCTCCAGCGCCCAGTGCCATTTGCGCCATCGGCAGCGTCAGTATCAGTGCGCACGCCAGAACCACCGGGTTCGAAGCAGTTCTCATTGTCGCCGTTCATTCACTGAACAACTTCAAAGCGCCCGGTGTTCGGCGCGCACGCCGCGCCTCCGCGGTGCCGCGACGGGCGCGGCCGCGTTCGCGTCGCGCCTCGCTGCCTTCGGCTCCAACGGTGCTGCTCGGGCGCGAGGCCGACATGCAGATCCTGCGGCAGTGGCTCGCGGATCCCGCCGCACGCCTGATCACGCTGGTCGGACCAGGAGGCGTCGGAAAAACCCGCTTGGCTGTGGAGGTCGCGCGCGAGCTTGCGGACAACGAGGCGACCCGGGTGGTGTTCGTCGCTGCTAATGCGCCTGCGGCTCGATGTGTTTAACCATCAGGACCTCCATGCCGCCCTCGGTCGCGCGTTGCAGAGTCATCTCGTCCATCAACGTGCGGATCAGGAAGATGCCTCGTCCGCACGGCTTCATCAGGTTCTCTGGCCTCAGCGGATCAGACAGCGTCCTCAAATCGAATCCTGCGCCCTGATCACGAACGCGAATCGCGATACGCGGGCGATCGCCGTCAATCGACGCAAATTCGATGAACACGCGCTTGTCTTTATCGTTTCCGTTTCCGTGCACGATGGCGTTTGCGACTGACTCGCGCACTGCCACACTGACGCGGTGAAGCGCATCCTCATCCAGACCGGCGGTCCGACCAACGTGGTCGCTCACAACGTTGACGAAGTCGAGCATGTCCATTTCACTCAAGAAGTCGAGGCGAACGGAGTTTTCGTTGAACATCGGGCGAACCCTTTCTACTAGAGCGACGACGCCATCGTCCAAAGAGCACGCGCGAAGGCGCGATCTCATACTCGCGCTCGATGAGTGACCCCGAATGTAGTCAAGACATTCATGTGAGCGCGCTACTGAAAGCGAAGTTTCAGCCGTTCATATAAGGGGCATTGAGATTCCGATCGCGCAATCATGGTTCTCGACGACCGGCGCCCCACGCCTTATTCGAACGCCCGCGTTGCCGACAGTCGATGAGTCGCCAGTTCGTGTGCGTCGGTAGATGAATTCCTCGCCCCCGAGATCCCCGTAAAACCACCTCTTAATCGGAACTGGCGCGCCTGCCCGCTGTTCTTGGAACGTAATGCGCGTGTCGTCTGCTGGAGTCAGGCGGGTCGTCGGAATCGTCAACACGGTGGCGAGGATCCTGCCGTGCTGATCGAACACCTGCACAACATGCCGGCTTGCCGGCCAGTCCACCAGCTGAAAGACGTACGTTCCAGCCGGTAGAACTTTGCCCGGGACTTCGATAGCTTGACTGAAAGTCAAGATCGTCCGCTTGTCCCACTCGTCCGCCGTCGCGGTACGCGGTAGGATGACGCCCGCCGCGCACACTGCAAGAACTGCAACAACGCTTCTGCCGAACTTCATGCTCAGTCTCCTTGTGGATCAGAGCGGCGAATCATTCGCTCGCTCATTGAGGAAGACTGGGCGCGGCTGCGTGCTATTCCCGTCGGTCAACGCGAACTCGGACCGAGCATCCTTCGCTTAACTGCGGCGCGACACGCCGATACGCATCGCGGGCGTGGAGGTCGTCCACGCCGTGAAGGTCTCCGCTGTGGGCGGCAGTGCGATCTGTCATCCCTCCTCGCGCCATGCGAATGGCCGAATCGAACCGCGTCATGGCCAGCTACGATGCTTGCAGTGCGCTGGCAAACGCGGCCAACTCGGCACTGTTCAAGTCAGACACGGCCCAGAACGACATTCCGTTGTGGATCCAATGACGAAGGTTGAATCCACGAACGGTCAAGACGACATCGCGTGTGGACAGATAACCGCCCTCCGGAGCGACGAACACATTGATCGTATGTTTCTGCCGCTGATATACCAGCGCGGCAACTCGCCGTCCACCCACGTAGTCGAGTCGGCCTCCGATAAGCGGGAATCCGTTCGAGGCGAGATCAAGGAACGGCGGGGAGAAATCGAGCTTGCCAAGGAACCACGGTTTCACTGTGTGTAGATCCGTGGACTGAACATCGAGCAGGTGATTGGCCATTTAGGGAGCGCACATGGCCATTAACCACTTCATCCGCGATTGCCTCCCTGTGATTCGTTGCCAATCGCCAGAGCGTCATCCCTGCACCGACTGAAAGGACGCGCACCGCCGCTGCCGCCCATGCGAGGACGCGACGGACCGAGAGGGATCGAGTGGATTGTGCCAACACTCGTGCCCGCAGGCGATCTGGAGCCGAGTAATATGGCGCGCCCCGCACGAGCCTCGCCAGGGTCTCACGTTGAGCGAGCTGCCGACACTCGCGAACGCATCGATTTATCCCATAGACACGCCATCGGCTCGCTTTATTCCCCGGAATAAAGCTCCCATCGTCGCGGTCTCTACCCGCAGATGGCATTCATCGGTCGGTTCCACCCGCTGCTGATTCACTTTCCGATGGCGCTCGTCATTGCGGCAGCACTGGCCGAGATCGCGTCGATGGTCACACGAGACGGCGGTTGGCGGACCCTGGCCGTCGGCAACCTTCGGGCCGGTGCGGTGTTCGCGCTGGTGTCGACCATCGCGGGCTGGCGTTTGGCCTTGGCGCCCGAAATGGAGGTGTCGCCGCTCCTCGAATGGCATCGGTGGCTGGGAACCATGGGGACCGGGGCGGCGCTTGCGTCAGCGCTCGCGACAGGAGGCGTTCACCGTCGATCGCCGGCGGGTGTGCGGATTTACCGGATTGCCCTGTTCGCCGCGGGAATGCTGGTGGCCGTAGCGGGTCATGTCGGAGGACTACTGGTGTGGGGTGCGAACTTTCTGCATGCGACGAATCATCTTCTGTTCAATCGGCATCGTGTTTGTGGCGACCTCGTTCGTGCTGAGAGCATCGCCTTCACACGCAGATCCTGTGCATGAAGTGGAGGTGGTGGGGAAACAGTTCGCCTTCGAGCCGGCGGTGATCCACGTGACGGCAGGAGAGCCGGTTCGGCTCGTGATTCACTCCTCCGACCGCGTGCACGGGTTTGCAATACGCGATTTAAAGATCGACGTCCAGATTCCGCGCTGGGGGAACGTTGTCGTCGAATTCACAGCCCCGCACGCGGGGCGCTACGAAATCGCCTGCTCCGAGTTGTGCGGCAGCGGGCACCAGCAGATGAAAGCGGCCATCGTAAGCGTGGCGGCCACGCCGATGGCCAATTGACTATCGAAAGGAATCAGTATCATGAACAGACTTCTTCTTCCGGCCGGTCTCGCCACGTTGACGCTCGGTGTCGCTGCATGTGGCGGCGGTGGGTACAGCAGTTCATCGCCTTCTGCTCCCAGCAACGCGTCGCCGCCCGCCGGCGCAATCACCATCAACGTCGTTCGCGAGAATGGCAACCAATCGTTTTCACCGAATCCAGCGACAGTACCAACGGGACAGACCGTGGTGTGGCACAACGTCGATACGACGACGCACCGCGTGGTGCTCAACGACGGCAAACTGGATACCGGAAACCTCGGACCAGGCGCGTTCAGCGAGCCGATGACGCTCGGCGCGCCAACCCCTTACCACTGCTCGATTCATCCAGACATGGTCGGCTCGCTTGTGAATCAGTAAAGGTGACACTGTCCGAAGGTCCAGAGCGAGACTCTATGACGTGGCGGTGCACGCCCCAGCGTGCGAATCCATGGCCGGTGAGTCGAGCGCGTTCGTGCGGCGCGTATGTCGCCGTATTGACGCGTTCGGCGGAGCCGGCCTGCGTTCGCGAGCGATGCGGCGCCCTCGTTGCAGCCGGCCGTGTCGCACGCCGAGCTATCTGTCGGGAACTCCACTCATGCCTAGGCGTTTGAATCACGTCACTTCATTTCACGGCCGGAATACTTATGCACCGCACGAAGCCTGTATAGGCGACGAAGCGATCACTCTCTTTGCTTGCCCTCTTTATGAGCGTCACGGTTGCGGCCTCGGCGCAGGTGCCAAGCGGAAGCACGAGCGAGCCGTCTCTCAACGACCAGCAGGACGATGACAGCGCGATCCACTAACGTTCTCATTCCCCGTCTTCAGCAAGTCGAGCGCTCGTTCCACCGCAAAGTGTGAAAAACAGAACAACCGCGACTTCTCCAGCACCGGGTCCATCCGCCGCACAAGCATCCGCTTCCTCAATGCGATCGCTTCTTGCCGCGTCATCCAGTGTCAGCCTCTGCGCGACTACGCACTCGACAGTGAGGCGACGCGAGTCTCGCCGTGGAATATTCGACCACGTCGTGAAGTTAGGTCGGGTGTGTGCACGCGCCTGCAGTTTCGCAGGGCGGATCACAGGGAGAACGATATGAAGAATTGCATCGCTGTACTTGGCTTGAGCTTGCTATGCGCGCTGCCGCAGGCCGCACAGGCCCAGACCGTCACACCTCCGATTGTGCCCCCGGGGCTCGAGGTCGAAGCCCCAAACCAGGCGTTCCTGCTCGGCCACGCCTTCGGTACGCAGAACTACGAATGCCAGCCCGTCAATTCTCTTGGACGTGTCGACTGGACGCTCTTTACTCCGCAGGCCACGTTGTTCGGCGATCAGAACGAGCAGCTCGTCACGCACTTCAACAGTCCCAACCCTGACGAGGCCCGCGTCGTACGCGCCACATGGCAGGACTCAGCGGATACGAGCATGGTCTGGGCGCGCGCAGTCGCCGCCGCCACGGTCGACCCCGACGCGATTCCCTGGGTGAAGTTGGTAAGAGTCGGAGCGCGGGTGGGACCGACCGGCGGCCAGACGCTCTCCGATACGACGTTTGTCCAGCGCGTTAACACGCGTGGGGGCCTCGCGCCATCGACCGGCTGTGACCAGCTGCCCGATGTCGGCAAGAGAGCGTTCGTGCCGTACACGGCGGATTACTTCTTCTACAAGAAATGAACAACTCACGCTGGCGCAACGTGCGCCGTAAAAGGACCATCACCATGAACCAACTGCAACCGATTTCCCGCTTCAGAATGGCGGCTCTTTCTGCCGGCCTGTTGCTCTCGTGCGCCGGCCTGATCTTCGGCCCGGCGCGTGCCGCGCAGGCGGCACTGGTCGACGGCGGCAAGGGGCCGCAGCTCCTCATCGGACTCGACGATGACAGGCAGGACAACGCGGCGATTCAAGCCGGCGCGGCGGCGAACCAGTCCCTCAACCGCACCGACGTTCTCGAAGGCGGCCCTGGCAATGACGTGATGTTCGGTCTCAACGGAAGCGACGTCATGGACGGCGGTCCAGGCCGAGACATCATCCTCGGCGGACCGGATGGTGGCGCCGCACCCGGCGGCCCACCGAACAGCGACATCATGCTTGGAGGACCAGGCGACGACGTGAATCTCTGGGCACCCGGCGATGGCAGCGAGACGTTCGTTGGTGGGCCGGGGGTCGACGCAATCATTTTCGGCTCTACGGATCGTGAGGCCGTCGCCGATCAAGCCACGGGTGTCCGGCTGCCGACGCTTCGATTCGGTATTCCTGACTTTCCTCAGGGGATACCGACAGCGGACGTGAGTGGTCTGGCAAACTTCTGCACGCTGGAAGCGAGCCCCTCGCCGGGTTACGACTATCTCGTGCGGTTTCGCGGTCGTGCCACCGGCAACATCATCGTCACGGTACGGCTGCGGGCAGTTGAGCAGGTGTTCTGCACGGATCAAGTCGGCGGTTCAATCGCGTTTGCCAATCTGACAAATCCGTCGCCGTCTTTCGTCGCCGTCTCGCAGCAGGAGGTTGCTTCCCTGAATTCGCTGGTCGCAGGAATGATCCGTTAGCCGATGCACGTGAAGGTGGGGCGCACGCTCGCAGCGGCGCCCCACTACGCGTGCTCACCCAGACGTACTTTCCTGAGGCGCGTGCATAGCGGCGACACTGCTTGGCGCTGTGGAGTTCCCAGGATTCAGTGGAGACTTCGTCAGCGTCTTTTCGATGCTGCCTCGAATTGCTCGGGACTGACACCACCAAGGTGACTGTGGCGACGGGTGGGCGTGACCGCAGTGAGCCCGCTCGCGATTACGAACGAGTCCATCAGGACCCTGATCGTGAAGTCGCACGCCGTGAGGATGACGGAAGCTCAACCTGAGCCTCCGTCATCACAAGTAGCTGCCGGCACCCTTAACGTGGGCGGCGGGCGCCTTTCGTCTCCAGAACCACGGAACTGGGCTAATGGCGATTTGGCGCGCCCGGCTGGACTCGAACCAGCGGCCACCGGCTTAGAAGGCCGGTGCTCTATCCAACTGAGCTACGGGCGCACGGGAGAATTGTACCCGTTCTCGACAGTGTGCCGACGTGAGCCTGGCCACGCATGGCGCAACTTTACGCAGACTCGAGCCGTCGATCACGGTCACCTGACTAACTCCGCAGCAGTGCGACGGCGTCAATGCGGGTCGCTCGCCGCGCCGGCACATACGAAGCTAGTGCCGAGACTCCTCCCAGGAGCAACACCGCGCCGGCAATCGCCACCGGATCAAGCGGATCGACTTCGAACAGCATGCTGCGCAGTAGCCGACAACCCAGCATTGCGCCCACCAGTCCGATCGCCGCGCCGAGACCACTCAACCGCGCAGCCTCCGCGAGCACGAACCTGCGGACGCCGCTGGCGGTTGCTCCCAGCGCCAGCCGCACCGCGATCTCACGATCGCGCTGATGTACGTAAGCCGCCATCACGCCATACAGCCCCATGGCCGATAGTACCAGCGCCACGCTGCCGAAGATGCCAAGCAGAAACGCATTGAACCGCGGATGGGCCAGGGGACGGGCGAGCTTGTCAGCGAATGGTTCCACCCCCATGACGCGGACATCGGGATCGACAAGTCCGACTCGCGCACGCGCCAGCGAAGCCACGGTATCGATCGATGCCGTGGTCCGCAGCACGAGCATCGTCGCGGTCATCTGGAACTGCGCCGCGGGAAGGTAAATCGTCGGGCGCGGGCTCGCGATGTCACGGTAGCGGGTCAGTGCCGCGACCCCCACGATGGTGTACCAGGAAGCGGGACCACCGGGACCGCCCATCTTCAAACGTTTGCCGACGGCGTCCTCTCCCGGCCAGATTCGCGCGGCCACGTCTTCACTGACGATGGTGACATCCAGGGCGCCTTCGCGATCGGCTGCGGTGAATGCGCGCCCGCGCAGGAGCGGGATCTCGAAGGCCGTGAAGTAATTCGGATGCACGGACTCTACGTTGAGTGAGGGATTCGAAGCGGCCATCTCCTCGCTCTGGCCTTCGGCCGTGAATCGCGGAAGATCCCACCCCTGACCAGAAAAGGGCGCGAGGTTGACCGGCGTTGCCGCGGAGATCCCGGGAACTGCCTCCAGTTGAGCGATGACGTCGTCGAGCAATTGCGCGTGCTGCCGCCGGTCCGCATACTTCGTCTCCGGCAGGTGAAGGTCCACCATCACCAGGCGGTCAGCTGGCAATCCGAGATTGACCGACTGCAGTCTGAGAACGCTGCGAATGAGCAGCCCCGCCGCCGCGACGGTCGTCACCGCGAGGGCGACCTGCGCGACGACGAGCGTTCGACGCCAGCGGGTCGCTCCGGATCCAGTCACGCCTCGGCCGCCGATCCGCAATTGCGAGAGGAGATCCGGAGGCGTGGACAACAGCGCCGGGCCGACACCCGCGAGCAGCGCCGTGGCGAATGCAGCCGTGGCCGAGAACACGACCACGATCCCGTCGACATGAACCGACTCGAGGCGCGGTAGCCCGTCTGGCAGCAGCGCGAGCAGTGCCGGCACGGTCCAGAAGGTCACGGCAACACCCGCCACCCCGGCGAGCACCGACAGGATGACACTCTCGGCGAGCACCTGACGCACCAGTCGTCCGCGCGTCGCCCCGAGCGCGGCGCGCACGGCAAGCTCCGCACGTCGTCCCTCTCCGCGCATCAGCAACAGGTTCGCCACATTCGCGCTGGCAATGAGCAGTACGAGCCCGACTGCGGCGAACAATGCGAGCATGGCCAGCCGGACATCTCCCACGACCACTTGTGCAAACGAATGCACGACCGGAACAAGACCGTGGATCGCTGTCACCGGAGCCCCGGCTTGGAGCCGTTCGCTCAGCGACACGATCTCGCTCGTGGCCTGATCGATCGTGACGCCGCGACGAAGCCGCGCAATGAGGTTGACCTCGCGTCGTACCGCATCATCGAATGGGCCGTTCGTCGGCACGGAATTCGCGGTCATCCAGATCTCCACGCCGGTGGGGTAATCGAGATCCGGCGGCATCACGCCGACAACGGTGAAGGGCTGGTCGTTCAGCGTGAGATGTCGCCCCAGGACCTCCGGCGACGCTCCATAGCGGCGCTGCCAGAAGCCGCGGCTCAGCACGATGACGTGTTCGGCACCCTCCTTGTCGTCGTCGCGTGCGAGTGTGCGACCGAGAATCGGCTGCACGCCCAACACCTCGAAGAAGCCGCCCGTCACGTTTGCGACGTTCGCGTAACCCGACACGCCGTTGTCGATCAGCACGGCGCGTCCGACCCCATTCCGCGTCACGCCAGCAGCTTTCTCGAGCAGCTGACTGGCCCTGGCAACGGTTTCGATGTCGGTGTTTCCGAACGGATATCGCGCCGACCCGGAGGTGCGGACCTCTTTCCACGCAAGAATGATCCGATCCTGTTCGTCCACGGGGAGGGGCCGGAGGAGCACCCCTTCGATGAGCGCGAACATGCCGGTGGTCCCGGCGACGCCCAGTGCGAGCGTCAAGACCGCGGCCGCCGTGAACGCCTTGGCTCGCCACAGCCCGCGGTAAGCGAAGCGGAAGTCCTGTCTGACCCGCTCGAGCATCTTGCCGGTCTCAGCAGCCAACGTCAGACGGGCCAAGAGGCAGGCATCACGCCCCTTACTTCCTCAACGCCGCGGTCCAGTTCAGGACGACGACGCCCGACGTCGAAGACGGGGCAGATGTGCGGGTGACTCAGGCTGGCGAGCGTTTGCGGCTCGCGCTCGAACCGCGCCTTCACGTCCGGCCGGTTGGACACGTGCGTCGCGAGCACCTTGATCGCGACGATGCGGTTGAGCCGCTGATCGCGCGCGCGATACACCTCTCCCATGCCGCCGGCGCCGAGCGGCGACAGGATTTCGTATGGGCCGAGTCGCGTTCCAGCTGCCAGCGGCACGAGGTCCTTGCTTATGAGTCTGAAGCGATGGTGGCTGATTATACGCGCCCCGGCACGGCGCGAGGATTGACGGCGGTGGCCCACTGAAGGGCTCTGTTTGCCGCGAGAGCGATTAGGATAGGGCCAGCTTCGATGGAGGGTGGTCGATGAACGATGTGCGCACGCTGATGATCGCTGCCGGTATCGGAGTGCTGGCGGCGGCGCCAGGCCCGGTGAAATTCCACGAGCAGGAGATTGCCAAAGACTTCGGCGTTGGTTACGCCGTCGCACCTGGCGACGTCAACGGCGACGGCAAGACCGACATCCTCGCCATCAGCGGCACCGAGCTCGTCTGGTTCAAGGCGCCCGACTGGGAGAAGACCGTGATCCTCGCGGCCGGCGCGACGACCGCCGACAACGTGACGATTGCGCCGCATGACATCGACGGTGATGGCCGGCTCGATGTCGCCCTGGGCGCCGGCTGGACGGGGCAGAATACCGGCACGCTCCAGTGGGTCAGGCAGAACGCGCCAGGAGCGACGCCGGCGTGGGAAGTGTTCCCCATTTCCGCTGAACCGACACTGCACCGGATCAAGTGGGCTGACGTCGACGGCGACAAGAAACGCGAACTGGTTGTCGCCCCGCTGCACGGCAAGGGAACCACCAATGCGAGCGGTCCTGCCGCGCGCCTGCTGGTTTTCAGGCCTCCAGCCAACCCCCGGACCGACCCGTGGCCGATGGAGGTCGCCGGCGAGGCGAATCACATCCAGCACAATTTCCTGCCGGTGAACCTCGACGCCGACCCGCAGGACGAACTGGTCACCGCAAGTCACGAAGGACTGACCTCGTGGAAACGCGCCAGCGACGGTGCCTGGAGCCACGCGGTAATTGGTGAAGGTTCGCCCGGCGAGGTGAAACTCGGGCGCGTCGACGGGCGCCGCATGTTTGCGACGGTCGAACCCTGGCACGGCGCGGGCGTCGCGATCTACGTGGAAAAGCCGGGCGCGTCGCTATGGGCGAAGACGACGATCGAAACCGCGTTGACCGAAGGGCACGCCCTCGGCTGGGCCGATTTCGACGGCGACGGCAACGACGATCTCGCGGTCGGCTGGCGTCGGGGCAAGCCGGGTCTCGCGATTTACTTCGTCGATCGCGACGGTGCGCTCCAGTCGAAGCAGATGATCGACGACGGCGGGATGGACACGGAGGACCTCATGGTGGGGGACTTCAACGGCGACGGGCGTCCCGATATCGTCGCGTCCGGCCGCGCCACCCGGAACATCAAGATTTATTGGAACGACACGCCGCAAGCGAAGAAATAGTTCAGTCAGATGGCGGGACGAAAGTCCGCCGCAGGGTCGAATCTTCCGGTCCGATTTTCACCTTCATTTTTTCGGGCCCCGGGTACAGAATGGCGCCCGGGAGGGTGGCACGTGTTCCGGGCCCGCAATCTCGCTCTCCACATTTTTCTCACCCTGCTCGCGATCGTACCTGCAGCGGCGCAGGGCGTCGCACCCGGCGGTGCGCTCTCGGAGATCTCTGTCCCGGGCGGTTTGAAGGCGGCGCTCGCCGCGATTGACGATCGCGCCGCGCCCGACCGCAGCCAGTTCCTGCTCGAGTTCATCCGCCGGACGTACGACACGCCGCTGATCCTCAAAGACGACCAGCGCGCCGCGGTCCTGCGCGCGCTGCTGGCCGAACTCGATCGTGCCACCGGTCAGACACCCACCGGCAACACTGCACCAGCCGGCCCGGCGGGTCCGGGCGTCGAGGCCGTGGACGGTCGGTCCGCCAGTCCGTCGGCGGATGACGTGCTGCCGCTGCCGCTGACTCCCTCGATCTGGATTGATGTGGTATTTGGCGGTCGCGCCACGACCCGGACGCTGGTGCGGTCGATCCTCGCCTCGCGCGAGGCGTCGCTCTTCTATTACGCCCTCATGTCTCTCGACGACGAGACGCGTGCGTGGCTCGCGACCGAGCCGGCGCTGATCAAGGAGGTCGTGACGCGTCACGCCGGCGCGTTCGTCGCCGCGGCGCCAGGGCTTCGCGTCCGGGCAGGTGCGGTCCGCGTCCCCGGAGGTCCGCCGGCGGAAGCGGGATGGGAAGCACTGGTCCGGCGGCGCGTGCACGATCCGGCGGACTTCACCCGCGCCCTGCTGAGCGGCAACGACAACGTGCTCGCGTGGTACTTCGGCGCCATGGCGCAGCTGTCGCCCGGTGAGATCGGTCTCGCATTCGGTCTCCAGTCGTCCGATGTTGAAGTGCGCGGCGCCGCGGTCCGGCGCCTGTACGGCGTTTTTCAGACGCTCGCCTGGAAAGTGGAGGCACGCGCGTTCTGGCGGCCTCCGCTCGATCCCGCGCTGCTCGTGAGCGCGCTCCCGCTCGACGGCAGCGGCCGACCGGTGCTCCCGGGAACGCCGCAGTTCTGGACCACCGTGTTCGCTCGCGAAGCCCCGCACGACGATTTCAACACGAACGCGCTCACCGGCGGGGAGGCGATCGACTTCAGCACCTTATCCGAACAGATTTTCGACGCTGACGCGCTCGCGCGGCGCTCGCGCTACAACCTCGTGCTGTTCGCAGCGCGGCGAGTGCGCCGAGTCACCCCGGAGAACGTGCACGACGCGGTCGTCGCCGTTCGAGCGGCGGGCTCACTTCCTGCCCTTGTGGCCGCGCTCGAGCGCGCTGGCCTCGACGACCTTACCGGCTACGCGGCTGCCGCACGACGGGCCGCGGGGCTTTCGGCCATCGGTGACAAACCAAAGGCCGTGCGTGCGCTCGCAGAGTTCCAGGGTGCGGTTGCACTCGTGACACGGACGGCACTCACAGGCAACCTGGCGCCAGCCGCGCTCGGCGCTGCCGTGACGTCGCTGTCAGCAGTCGACCTCGGGGAGCACGACGAATACGAGGGTGGGCTGGTGCGGTGGCTCGCCGGCTTCGTCAGCGCATGTGCCGGCAGCCGGCCGGCGCCCGCGCCGACGGCCGATCCGTCGCTCTCCGGAACAGACGCCGAGGTCATTGCGCGGGTGCCGGGCGATCTCGATCGGAACGTGCTCTGGCTCATCGCCGGCCCGGTGTCGAGCGACCCGCGGTACGTCGAATGGGAAGGCACACGCTATCGGTTCGACGTCGCGACGGCGGAAGCCATCCGGCTGGCGCGGCTCCTTGGCGACAATTATCGGCCCTACTTCACCTCGGCCCAGGCACTCGTCGCGATCGCCGACAGCCTCGCAGACAAGGACCTCAAACGCGAAGCACTCGTGGCGCAACTCGACGCGCTTGTCAGCGCCGGGACCGCGATCGGCTGGCAAGGTGCAGGCGACGCGTCCTCAGCGCGCACGAACTCTCCGACCGCATATCGACGCACCGTCGCGCAGCTCCGCCGCGAAGCGCACAAAGGCAATGGCCGCGGCGCGGCAAAGTTGGGCAAGCCCCTGAGGGAACTTGCGGACGATCTGCTCGGGCGGGGTCTGATGGATCTCGCGTATGCGGTCGCGATGGGCTCGCCCGATCGCAAGCCGATTTCGGTTGCCGAGGCGGCGAGCCGCCATGATTTCATGGGCGAGGTCGAGCGCCATGGTTTCCCCGGTGCATGGCAGATGCCCGCATTGGGCAGCCGCTCTGCACCGCGCCACACGTGGCACATCACCGGCTCACTGCTCGGCCTCGACGTCACGCTCGCCGAGCTCTCGCTTCTGCGGCTCTCGTCCAGGCCGCCCGCGCGAAGACCGACCCTCAGCGACGAGGATCGGCGGGTGATGACGGAATCGGTCGCCCTGACGCAGCCCGCCGCGCTCACCGACCAGGGATTGGGCATGGTGCTCGACACGCTGCGGAACGGACGCGCGCGTCTGGCCGCGATTGGTACCGATGCGGACGCGCGAGCGCTCGCGTCGGAAATCGGACTCGGGCCCGCGCGCAGCACGCTGCTGCCCTGGCTCGTCGCGCATGATCCCGGGCGAATCACTGCCTTCCTTTCCCCGATCGAAATTTTCTGGGCTGGTCTCGAGTCCCGTCCGGTCGACGGCGCTCTCCAGGCGTGGGGTTCACCCGCGGGCCCGCGACTCGGCTGCCTCTGCGTTCAACTGCTCGATCGGCGGCCATGGGAAACCTTCGCCGGCCGCTGGAACCTCGGCGTTCTCGCCAGCAGCTTCCCCGATCTCAATCTCCGGCTCGTGGAACTCCTCTCCGACCTGCGGATGCCGGGCCCCGTGCTCCGCGCCGTACTCGCCGCCGCAACGGTCGACTTCACCGACAACGCGACGAGTCGGGATCCTGACGATCGCCGCGGGCCGGTCGAATTCGTGCAGGCGCTTGGACCCGATCGGGTCGAGGAATATCTCGCCCTGCTGACAACGGACGGCCCTCTCTTCCCCGTGGGGGACTCGGCCGCCGCGCCAGGTACAGGACCTGCCAGGGCTGGAGGGTCACGATGATCGGTGCCTGTGTGCGCGTGCTCGCGTTCGTCGTCGCGCTCTCCTTCGTCTCCACGGCCGCCCAGGGGCCGACCCTCACGATCGTCTCACCCGCGGCCGACGACATCCTCGCCGGCAGTACGCGGCTGGAGGCGGTCGTTTCGCCCGACGATCTCGCGTCGAAAGTACAGACCCTCACCTTCTTCGTCGACGGACGCAGCGTCTGCACCGTCGAGCAGCGGCCCTTCCGGTGCACCTGGGATCCCGGCAATGTCGTTCGCGGTCACCACATCCGCGTGGTCGCGACGCTCGCGGAGGGTGGCGGGCGGCTGGTCGGGAATCTGCACACGAAGGACCTGGGATACGCCGAGCGTGTCCGCACCGAAGCGGTCCTCGTGCCGGTGATCGTCACCGACGGCGGTCAGTTCGTCCGCGGGCTGAAGCTGCAGGACTTCGAAGTGTTCGAGGACGGCATCCGTCAGCCGATCGCCAGCTTCGTCAACGAGGAGTCGGCGCTCGACCTGGTGCTTGCGGTCGACGTCAGCGGCAGCATGGAACACGCGCTGGACGACGTGAAGGCGGCGGTGAAGCAGCTGCTCTCGAAACTCCGGCCGGGAGACGCGGCAACCGTCGTCGGATTCAACGACACGTTCTTCATCGCGGCAGAGCGCGAGAAGAATCGCCAGGTGCGTGAGGAGGCTGTCGATCTGTTGTCGTCGTGGGGCGGCACGGCGCTGTATGACGCCACCATCCATGCGCTCGACATGGTCAGCCGCGCCTGGGGACGGAAGGGAGTCGTCGATCTTCTCGGACGGGGACGATCAGAACAGCGTGACGACGCGACAGACGGCGCTCGCACGCGTCCAGGCAAGTGATGCGATGCTCTACACGGTTGGTTTCGGAGCGGGTGCCACGGTCCCGAACCTTCGCAACAGTCTCGAGAGTTACGCCCAGTCCACGGGGGGCAAGGCGTTCTTCCCCCGAACGACGAAGGAGCTCGACGGCGTGTTCGAGCACATCGTGACGGAGCTCGCGCACCAGTACGTGCTTTCGTACGCACCGACGAACCTGAAGCCGGATGGCGGATGGCGCAACATCAAGGTGCAGGTGCGTGGCGGCAAGTACGACATTCGTGCCCGCCGCGGATATCGAGCGAACGTGCCGGAGCGTGCCGAACGTTGAGCCGCCGGCGCGGGGGTAATTCGAGGAAAGCCACCATGAACAGACACACTGGCGTTACCGGCACGGTCGCGGCACTGCTCGTGAGTGCGGGCGCTTGGACGTACGCGCAGCAGTCGCTGCCTGAGCAGACGCCGCCCTTCCGCAGCGGAGTCGAAGCCGTCAGCGTCGAAGTCGGCGTCGTCGACAAGCAGGGCCAGCCGGTGCGCGATCTCGGTCCGGCAGATTTCAGCGTGACCGTGGCCGGCCGCCCACGACGCGTGGTCACCGCCGAGTTCGTCGATGCGGGTGCCAGTGGAACGATGCTGGCGTCGGCGCCTGACGCAGATGCGATCAGCACGAACGAGGGCGGCGGTGGCGGCCTCGGGCGGATGGTGATGTTCGTGGTCGATCAGAACACGCTTGATATCGGCAGCGCCCGGCAGGTGGCGCGCTCGGCCACCCGGTTCTTCTCGGGCCTCACGTTTGCGGATCGTTCGGGGCTGGCACTGCTGCCGGTGGGTCAGGGCGTCGCGTTCACGTGGGCTCATGCCACCGTTCGCGACGCACTTCAGCGCGTCGTCGGCACCGCCGCTGGCCGGACGACCTGGGAATACGGCAGCCTGGCTGACGCCCGGGATATCGCGAACAACAACAATATGGCGCTTCGAAACCTGGGCCAGCGCGAGTGCGGCGGGTCGATCCTCGCGGGCGGGAGCGGAGGCGGAGGCGGCGGTGGCGTGTCCGAACCGACGCCGGCGGCCGGTCCCGCTCCTGCACCGGATCCCGGCGGATCCAGCGGCGGCGCGTCGGGCGGTACCGGGACCGCCAGCACTGGCAGTGGCGGACGGACCGGCGGCGGGCGCGGGGGCTCGAGCTCGTCACCGTTCGGCGGCTTTGGTGCGAACAGCTGCATGCGCAACCTGCAGATGCAGGCCGAATCCGCCTGGCGCACGACGCAAATCAACTCGCTCACGAGCGTCTCGGCCATGCGGCAGACGCTGGCACAGCTCGCCAACGTGCGCGGGGACAAGACAGTGATTCTGATTTCCGGCGGTTGGCCGCTGGACGAACGTGACGAAACGTCCCTGATTTCCGAGGTGGCGGCGGAGGCGCTCGCGGCGCGTGCGACGATCTTCACTATCTACGTGCCGACCTCCACCTTTTCCGCCGATCGACGCGGCATCGTCCAGGCGGCGTCGCGCGACCAATATATCCATGTCGGCCCGCTCGAAACGCTGGCCGGCATGACCGGTGGCGGAACGTTCCGAGCGGAGGTTGGCGCCGATGGGGTCTTCGACCGTCTGCGCCGCGAGCTTGGCGGGTACTACAGGATCGGCATCGAAAAGGATCCGGGCGACGCGGGTGCCAGGAACAGGCGGATGAAAGTTCAGGTGGCGCGAAATGGTCTCACGATCCGGGCCCGCGACCTGTTCGACGTGCGCACGTACGAGGACCGCGACTGGGCGGCGCGGATGTCGTCGGCGCTCGATTCCCCTGTGCCGGCCTCGAGCGTCGGCCTGCGCGTGACGAGCTACGTCATCTCGGATCCCGATGACAGCAACCGGCTCAAGATTCTTCTCGCCGGCGAGGCGTCGCGGCTGCAGCCGGGAGACGCGAGCTTCCAGCTCCTGGTGCGGGACATCGACGGCAAGAGCATCCTCTCGGGTGAAAAGCCGCTCGGCGAAGCTCGGGGCGAGCTGCTGCCGTTCTCGGCAGAGGTCCCGGTGGCACCAGGCACCTACATCGTCCGGCTTGCGGTGATGGACAGCTCAGGGCGTGTCGGATCGGTCGATCATCGGGTCGATGCTCGACCGGTTGAACTCGGTGAGCTGACGGCGTCCCGTCCGCTGCTCATTCGACTGCCCGCCGATCTCAACGGGCAGCCTCGCGTCGCATTCGGCGAGTTGCGGCAGGACGACCGACTAGCGTTGCAGATGGATCTCGAGGGCACGAGCGCTCTCACCGCGGCCGCCGGGGTGGTCTTCGAGATCGCGGCCACCCCAGATGGACAGGCCCTCGTCAGCACGCCGGCGACGATGTCGCCCGGCTCGCACAGCGGCTCGGCCCTGGCGCAGGCGGTGGCGGATTTGCGCGTGCTGCCGAAGGGCCCGTACGTCGTCCGTGCAAAGGTGACGTCCGGCAGCGAGAACGTGGGCGAACTGTTCCGCCGATTCCTGGTGGTCGAAGCGCCGGTGACGATGGCGACCGCTTCCGACGTGCCGGTCAACAACGTCGCACACGTGGCACCGGCTCGTTTGACGCCGCGCGGCACCGTTCCGCGATTCAGCGTCGACCAGGTGCTGGGACCGGCAGTCCTCCCCGGGTATCTCGACCGCGTTTCCGCCCGACCCGACGCGGCGAGCCCTGAAGTTCGCCAGTTGCTCGATCGTGTCCGGACCGATGGCGCCGGCGGGCTGGAGGTGCCTGACCAGCTGGCGCGGAGCGCTGCCGTCCCCGCCTTTCTCAATGGGCTGTCGCTCCTGTCGCAGAAGCGGCTCGATCCAGCGGCGGCGTCGTTCAAGAGCGCGATGAATCTCGCGCCGGACTTCTACCCGGCAATGGTGTACCTCGGTGCCTGCTACGCGGCTGGCGGCAGGGACAAGGAAGCCGCCGGCATCTGGCGCACTGCGTTGATCAAGGAAGGGGACACGGTGGCAGTGCACGCGCTGCTCGCGGATGCATGGCTGCGACAGGACCGGCCCGATCAGGCGCTGAATGCGATCGACCGCGGGCTGGCGCGCTGGCCGGACGACGACAGTCTCAACCGGCGGTTTGCGCTGGCGTCGCTCCTGGCCGGCCGCTACGTCGAGGGGCTCGACGCGGTCGACAAACTGGTCGTGAAGGGCACCGTGGACGAGCCGTCGCTGGCTCTTGCGTTGCTGGTGTTGTACGAGGGGTTTGAAAAGAATCGTCCGATCCAGGACGCCGAACAGGATCGTGCGCGCATGATCCGCCTGTCGGATGCGTACCGCACCCTCGGCGGTCCATCACTGGCGCTCGTCGATGTATGGGTGTCGGCAGCGACGCGGAAGCGCTGATCGGTGCCCGGTCCGCGTCTTAACGCGGGCCTTCATCCGAGCGTCCGACGCGATGCTCGGCCATCCAGCTCTGGCTCACCGAGCCCATGCTGGCAGCCTCTTCAGGGTGCCTCCGGCGGAGCGCTTCGCGCACGATGGCCACGCCGGCGATGCACGCGCCGATTCCAATCAGGATACTGGTGATCATCTTGGTAGTCCGGTCCGACATCGTGTCACAAGCGCGGCGAACTTGCACGTGCTGTTCGGCACGGTGCCTCGCCGCGAGTCCCCGGCGACCGCGGTGATATGGACGGAGCCCCCCTGGTCCCGGGGCACCGTCTGGTCATTCCAGTAGAGGATCATCGTCTGGTCGTCGTTCCATCCGATTACCGCCGACTTACGGTGTCACGAACAAATTCCACCACGGAGTCACGGAGGCACGGAGGCGCACGGAGAATTCCGTTTGGTGGTCGCCAATGGAGACTGTCCTCGGAACCCTCCTGGGCAAGTCGACTATCGGGTGCGAGACGTTTAAGTGGCCACGTAGGCGCTGCGCGCCGTGAACGAACCCGCGCGTGAAATCGCAAGCGGCACGAGGCAGATGGTCCGCTTGCGATTTCACGCGCGGATTCGTTCTCGGGCCGGCCGGAGGCCGGCCACGTGGCGACCTCCGTGTGTCTCCGTGTCTCCGTGCCTCCGTGGTTGCATTTCGTTCTTCCACCTGCGGCTCACGCCCCGGCGTCTCTCTTCTTGACCAGCAGTGCGGAGAATGGACCCGATTAAATCCGTCCGAACAGCAGCAGGTTCAGTTTGATCGCAAACGACAGCGCGCGCATCGCCGCGTAGCGTGCCTGGCTGCACGCGCGTCTCGATGGCGGATTGCGTTTCGGGAGGGGCGGTAGTCAGCGCTTGAGCAGGCGCAACTCGCCGGCGGCAGGCCGCAGCGGTTCCGGCTGGATGCGGGTCCACGCACCCGCCTTCGGCAACGCTGCGATTGAGACGGCGAGACTCGGGGAGAGCAGCGTCAGCAGACGTGCGTGGTCGTCGCTGAATGCCTCCGCCGTGGACGCATAGAGCGACACGACGCCGACGAGCGCCCCGTCGTGCACCAGCGGCATCGTCAGCGAGGCGAGGAGCGGAGGCACGGCCGTCCCGAGTGTCGGCCCGAGATCGATGGCGGGATCGCCATTGAGAACGAAGCGCCGATTAGCCGCCGCCCATCCCGCCACCCCGGCACCGATGGTCATGTGTGTTCCGCGCATCGAGCCCGCGTGCGCCCCGGCGGCGTACTGCGCCGTCAGCGCATCGCGCTTCTCGTCATAGGTGAAGAGCGACATCGACACGGCAGGGACGACCTGCCGGAGCATCATCCAGGTCAGCGCACCGACATCGGCAATTCCGGCCTCACCTGACACAGCGCGCGCCAGGCTGGCAACCGCGAGCACCTCGCTGGTGGCGGCGAGGTCGGTGGCGACGGCAGGCGACTCGACGCGTGGCGCGATCGACTCGCGCGCTTCGTTCAGCGTTCGCAGTACCGGGTGTCCCCCAGGCTCGCTCGCCGGCATGATCTGGTGCCGCGCCTTGATGAAGGTATCGACGATGTCGGGGTCGTACATCGAGCCCCGACGTTCGAGCAGGATGGCGACGGCGGCGTCGTCGGTCATGCGCCGGCGGTAGGGGCGATCCGACGTCAGCGCGTCGTAGCAGTCGACAATCGAAAGGATGCGCGCGCCAATCGGGATCGCGGTGCCCTGGATGCCGTCCGGGTAGCCGCTGCCGTCCCAATTCTCATGGTGGTGGCGGACGATCGGCACGACCGGATACGGGAAGTCGATCGCGGCAAGAATCTCTGCTCCGATCGGCGCATGGAGCTTCATCTTCTCGAATTCGGCCGGCGTGAGCTTGCCGGGCTTGTTGAGGATGTGCTCGGGGACGGCGATCTTGCCGGTGTCGTGCAGCAGTGCGGCGGCTTCGATCGCCTGGAGCAGCGATTCGTCGGTGATCTTGAGTTCGCGCGCGAGCGCCATCGCGGCAACCTGGACGCGGCGGATGTGGCCGTGCGTGACTTCGTCCTTGGCATCGATGGCGGTTGCGAGCGTCTCGACCGTAGACAGATAGAGGCGGTTGAGCGCGGCCACATGCCCCTTGGCGTCTTCCGCCCGCCCGAACGACGACTGCAGGGTGAAGTAGAAGACGACGAGCACCGGCGCGATGAGCAAGAAAACCGCGAGTGGGCCGAAGTGCAACTGGCGGAGCGCGATGGCGACCAGCAATGCGACGCACGCTCCGGCGGCGTAGCCCGGGCCGAGCCACAGGAAGTGCTGCCGCCACAACGCGAACGGCGACCGGCGGCTGTCGAACGCGATCGCGGTCGCGATCAGGCCGCTGTTGATGACAAAGGCGGCGCCGGCCAGAAGCGCCAGGGCAAGGGGAAGGACGAGCGCGTTCGCTCGCGCCGCGCCGACGGCGCCGGGCGCAACCCCGGCGGTCAGGAAGAACAGCGTTCCGGCGATCCAGATCGACAGAGTCAGGCTGGCGAAGTTGAAGAGCGTCTGCTCGAGCCGCCACCGGTGCCGCACGGCGAGCAGCAGGCTGTCGGTCGCAAGGGTGAGCGCGCCGACCTCGGGTCCGAACAGCAGCACGCACGTGAAGGTGAACATCTCCGACGGGGAGAAGCGCGCCGTGACCGACGGCACTTTGAGCGTGACGCGGCCGCTGAGAATCGTCAGCGTCGCGAACAGCAGCATCTGCGTCGTCACGCGAGTGTGACCGATGGTCCAGAGGCAATAGGCCGCGAGCGCCAGCCCCAGGGCTGTGACGGTCCAGACGTATGCGCGCGCTGCGGGTGAGGGCGCGCGCTTCGGAGTGCTCATTCGTGCTTACTGGCCGCCATCGCCCTGGACGGCATCACCCCAGACGAGGTGATTGGCGCCGGTGTGTTCAGAGTCGCCCCACACCAGGTGCTGGCCCGAGGGGTTCTGGACCGAGTCGCCCCACACGAGGTGGTTGCTCTGGGTCCAGTCGGCGACCTGACCCCAGATCAGGCGATGCGCCGGAACTTTCGCCAGCGGGTTGAGGAGCCCGAGGACGTTCAGCACGCCCCATTCAGCGTTGTCGGCCTGCTGCCACAACAACCCGGTATCGAGGATGCCAAGAAGCTTCAACCCGGAGTTGCCATACAACCGATCGATGAGCGTGCCGCTGTCGCGGAAGGTGGCGCCACCCGACGTGCCGAGCAGGCCGCTGACCGTCGTGAGCAACGTCGGCACCAGGCCGCTTCGAGCCAGCTTCACCGACTGCGGGAAATTGACGCTGCCCGCGCCGCCGCCCACGAGTCCGCCGTCGGGAACGAAATACGCGCCCGCCTGGAGTGCAACCTTGACCTGCCCGGGCGTGAGGTCGTCCTGCGCGTCGAGCAGCAGGGCGACGCCGCCGCTGACGACCGCGGTCGACATGCTCGTCCCGCTCAAGCGGAAGTAGGCATTCTTGCCGGAGCCGGCGATGTGCCAGTTCGGATAGTGGACCGCGAGGTATGAGTTCTGCGCCTCGAGCGATACCAGCTTCGTCCCCGGCGCGACTACGTCGGGCTTCACGCCCATGTCGAATGCGGTGGGTCCACGCGAACTGTAAGGCGCAACGTTGTCGTCCGATCGGTCGACGGTGCCAGCCGTGTCGATGGCGCCGACAGTGATGGCGTACGGCGAGTTCCCCGGCGAGGTGATGCCGCCAAGCACGGGTGCACCGGTGCTGGTCAGCCCGTAGTTGCCCGCGGAGGCGACGACGACGATGCCGGCCTTGACGGCACGAGCGACCGCCTGGCAGAGGGGGTCGGTCGCGGTTGGTTCCGCTACCGCGTGTCCGAGCGAGAGGTTGATGATGCGGATGCCGTACTGGGCCCGGTTGGCGATCGTCCAGTCGATCCCGGCGATGACGTCGCTCGTGTAGCCCATGCCGTTCGAGCCGAGCACGCGCACGTCGATTAACCGGACTGCCGGAGCGCTGCCGCCGGCAAACGCCGGCGTCGTGTACTTCGCGGCGGTGGTGTTGCCGCCGATGATTCCTGCGACGTGTGTGCCGTGGCCGTACGGATCGCCGGTCGATGGACCCTCCCACGAGACCAGGTTTACCCGCGCGATGACTCGATCGGCAATTGCCGTGTGCGGCGCGATGCCGGAGTCGATCACCGCCACGCCGATGCCAGCACCGGTGTAGCCGGGAGTCGAACCGAGCAGGCTGGTCGTGCCCTGCCACACCGCGCTGGCGCCGGTCACCTTGTTCGTAATCGCCATGTCGGAAGCGACAGGCATGTCGGCGGAGATATGGGCGAAGGCGGAGTCGCGCGCGAGCGAATCCAGCTCCGCGCGCGACAGTTCGAGCGCGACTGCACCCTTCAATTCGCGACGGACCAGCCCACGGAGATGGCCGCGAAGCCCCGATGTCTCAGTCCCGTCGTGTGCCTGCACGATGACGCGAATCCGTTCGCCCGCGCGGCCTGGCTTGAGCAGATCGCCAGACAGGCTTGGGCCACCCTGGCCCGAGGGGACGGCGGGCCACCCGGTCAGCGCGCAGAGCAGAATCACCAGGAACACAAACGGGCGTCGCATGGATACTCCAGGAGCAAGGCGGTCGCTTCGAACCGCACGGGTCACATTGCTGAACAGTCCACCGAGGGCAAGAAGCAGTCCCGAACGACCCGGGCCGGCACAACCCCAGAACCAGCACTATCCAAAGCACTTGACAGATCTGTCTGCGGCTCACACTTCTGTGGTGTGTGCCGTCCTGAGACTGCGGCGAAACGGATTCGCGACGACCGAACGTGTCAAGCGTCGCGGTACCCGTCAATTAGCCGGTGCTTGTTCTGGATCGGCACACCCTGACCCTCGATGAGACACCCGGATTGAGACACTTCACGTTGCCGCGCGAATCACCTTGCTAAAAAGGAAGGAGTGAACGTTAAATAGCGCGCGCTCGAGGCGAACGGGTTTGACCTGCTTCGCCCACACCGGGCGCACACACATGGAAACCGCGAGATCCGAATTCGCTTCGGCGATGCGCCGGCACGCGCTCGCCTTGACGGGATACGTGCTGGTTGCGGTGGCGTTCGCGTGGCCGCTGCCGCTCCATCTGACCACGGCTCTCCCGGGCCCGGTCTCTGGCGACACGGGCGTCTACGTGTGGAACCTGTGGGTGTTCAGGCACGCGATCACGGCGCATCGCGAGATGCCGTTCTTCACCGCCGAAATCCTGTCGCTTGCGTCGGCGGTGCCGCTGACGCTCCAGAACTACACGACGCTCGCAAACGCGATCGCCTATCCGCTGCTGCCGCTGTTCGGGATCGTCGCGACCTTCAACCTGCTCGTGATTGGCAGCGGCGTGGTCGCGGCGCACGCGATGTTCGTCTGTGCACGCCGGCTGACGGGGGACACTGGGGCGGCGTGGGTGGCGGGACTCGCGTTCGGGTTCTCGCCATTCATGAGCGCCCGGGCGACGGAGCATTTCAGCCTGGTGCAGACCGCGCCGCTGCCGATCTTCGTCATGCTGCTCGAGCGTCTGCACTTCAGGCCGACGTTCCGGGTGGCGGCAGCCGCCGGTATCACGGTTGCGTGTGCGTTCCTCTGCGATCCGTATTACGCCGTCTACTGCCTCGTCATCGGTGGATTTGCGATCGCGTACTCGGCGGTCCTGGTCCAGCGCGGGCCGCTGCCGTTTCGCCCCTACCGCGGGACGCTCGCGCTCGACGTCCTGCTCGTCTGCATCGCCGGGCTGATCGGCGGCATGCTCGTCGGCGGTGGCCGGCGGATTGAAGTGTTCACGGTGAGAATCAGCATGACCCGGCTGTACACGCCGGTGCTGCTCTTCACCGTCCTTGCGCTCGCCCGCCTCTGGATCATCGTACGTTCGCGAATCTCGTGGGTCTTCCCGACGAGACTCCCGTCCGCCCGCGTACTCCTTGTCTCGGGAGGGGCGTGTGTCGTGCTGTTGTCGCCCGTGCTCTCTGCGCTCGTGGGTGCTGCGGGCGAATCACAATGGAGCCGGCCGACGGTTTTGTGGCAGAGCAGTGCTCCCGGCCTCGACCTCTTTTCCCTCTTCGTCCCTAATCCGCTCCACCCCTGGCTCGGTCGCCTGTTTGCCGAGGGGGCGCGCAGCATGCCGGGTGGCTTCGTCGAGAACGTCGCATCGATTCCGTGGACGCTCATCGCCGTGCTGGTCGCCGCTGCCGCGTGTACGGCTGCGACCCTCCCGCGATACTGGCTGGCGTTCACACTCTTCGCCGGTTGCCTCGCACTCGAAGTAGGCGACGTCGCGGTCGCCGAGGTCGCCCGGCCGGTTCTGCCACCCGGGTTGCAAGCCGCCGGCGCCGCCCCCGAGCCGGGGCATCGCATTCGGGTAGACCGCAATCGCTTCCGGCCATACCCGCGCGACGGGAACCCGGCCCTGCATGTATTGCGCGTTCATCCCACCCGGATGGAAGAGAAAGATCAGCGGTCCAGGCGTACGGGCGTCGTAAGCGGCGGGCAGACGCACGGTAAAGGGGCGGGTGAACGTGCCGATCTTCAGATCGACCGTTCCGGCCGGCCCCGCCGTGCCGCTGCAGGTCGCGGCCGACGCGAACGCGCCACCATGGAGGACACCGAGGAGACTGAGGATCAAACCGGTCTTGAACCTCGCCGGTCCGTCCGCTCCGCTCCACCGGCCCGGGCTGCGACACTATTCATTTCATGTACTTCCAGTTGTGGGGTTTGCCCTCGGCCATCTGGGCAATGGCGGTGTGCAGCCGGCGGGTCCGCGTCTCGTCCCGCTTGGCTTCCGTGATCCACTCCAGGTATTCGCGTTTGTGGCTGGGCGAAAACCCGTCGAACGCGGCCTTCGCCTTCCGGTTCTTCGCCAGCGCCGCGGCGAGGTCTTTCGGCACGGCGATCGGCCTGGCGGGACCCTTCGGCGCCTTCTTGATCGTGACGCCGGCGTCGTTCAGCGCCATCGCTTTCTTGATGTATCCGGTCAGCGTCTTCTTCGACGGCAGGTCGGAGAGTTTCGTGAGCCGGCCGAATACCCGATACGGGTTGTCGCCGGTCTGCTCCTCCACCACCAGCGGCCCCTTCCAGAAGCCGAACACCGCGTGCTCCTTGAACGCACTCATGCCGCAGAGCATCCCTTTGTACGAGAACGTCGGCGAGCTCCACTTCATCGCCTCTTCGCAGTCGGGACACGCCGCGTGCACGATCTCCCGCAACCCGGTGAGAATCGGCTTCGCGAAGTCCGCCGCGTTGGCGATGTACGCGTCGACCCGAGGGTCTCGCTTTCCCATACGACGGCCGATCCTACACCACACGAATCAGGAGAAGAACCGGACGAGCTCATGAGCCGCGCCATGAGCGTCCGCCGCGGTCGATCAGTTCCCGCTCAGCCCGCCGGGCCACGGCGAGTTCAGGTGATAGGAGTACGCCGGGGCCGATCATTTCGACCCGGCGGATCTTGCCGTTTTCGATCAGGAACGCCTCGGTGACCAGGATGCTGGTCGGCCGGTTGAAGCCTGGATAGCTGTGCTTGGTGCCGTCCGACAGCACGCCCTGGTTGACCGTCCCCTGATCGAACACGACATGCGCCCACACGATGCCGCGCTCGGCGTCGACCAGCGGGTAGCGCCGATCGTGGATGTTCTGCACGACGTAGTAGAGACCCATCTTGAACTGCGTCAGGCAATCAAACCAGAACGGGCTGATCGAGCCCGGCGCCGCGGTCGCCGGCTTCGGCACGTTGGTGGTGGGAGAGCCGTTCTCGATCCGATGGCAGTCGGTGGTGAACGGATAGGTGCCGGTGCCCTGGATGCCCTTGCCGTCGTTCTTCTGCAGGCCGGTGAAGTAGCCGTCGGCGATGGAGATCATCTGCTGACGGGGGAGCCGCTGCGCCGGCGGAATCGACTTGAACCAGATGTCTTCGATCTTGCCGTCCTTGTCCATCCCCGCGATGTTGTTGGGTCCGCCGCCGCCCGTGCGGAAGTACACCGATTCGATCTCGGTGATGCGTCCGAGCTCGATACGGAGGCGGAGGCTCAACAGCAGCGGCGAGCCGGCCTCCTGCATCGTGCCCATGAACGCGACCTGGCCGAATTCCGGATCGGCGAAGTAGTGCTTGTAGTTGCCGATCCCGGCGGCGGTTTTCCAGAAGCCGTCGCCGACCTTCATCACCTGATCGTTCTCGGTGTACATCACGTCTTCGGACAGCGGCACCTGCTTGGGATCGTGCGCGACGACCGCGGCGAGATACTGATTCATCACGCCTTCGAGACAGGCGCGATCGCAGTTGAGCGGAATCGGGCCGGTGGAGGCGCGAACCGGAGTCGGCGAGTAGCCGCCGGCGACGACGGCGAGGCACGCGGCGGCAACGGCGGTGATCAATTTCGAGCGCATTCGGACTCCTCCTCGAGCGTTGACGGCCCTACGGTCGCACGGAGCCAGATTGTAGCCCTGAAACGAACGACGTTCGCCCAGCGGTCCGGCTGCGCGAGGCCTGACGGGCCTGCGGTTGACAAGCAGTCCGCGTCCGCGATAATCAACACCTCCATCATTTTCTCAAACGGACGGTTATCGCGAAGAGGAGTGCCTGACACAATGAGTTCTCAAACCGAGTTCCCAAAGCCTCGAGGATCTGCTCCAGAAGGCCGGTAATCCGGTGGACCTGCTCCGGAATTCGAGGATCGGCGCCTATGTCTATCCGGTGGTCCCTTCCGAATACACGAACTGGCGCGACGAACAGGGTGCGTGGCGAGAGAGCTGCATCATGTTCGACCTCTCTCACCACATGGTGAACTTGTATGTTGAAGGCCCCGATGCCGTAAAACTCGTGTCCCATCTCGGGTTCAACACCTTCGCAAACTTTTCTCTCGACCGGGCCAAACAATTCGCTCCGTGCAATTACGACGGCCAGGTCATCGGCGACGGCATCCTGTTTCCTCTCGAACAGAACAAGCTGGCATTTGTCGGCCGCGCCCCGGCCGCCAGTTGGATTGAGTTCCATGCCGCGACCGGTGGATACAACGTCAAGACCGACAAGGACGATCGATCGCCCTCGAACCCGGGCGGGAAGGCCGTCGTTCGCACGCTCTACCGTTACCAGATACAAGGGCCGAATGCCCAGAAGGTGCTCGAGAAGGTGAACGGTGGCCCGCTTCCGGACATCAAGTTTTTCAGGATGGGGACCATCAACGTCGCCGGACGGAAGGTCCGCGCCCTGTTTCACGGCATGGCGGGCACTCCCGGGCTGGAGGTGTGGGGTCCGTACGAGGAACGCGAGGAGATCCGAGCCGCGTTCATCGAAGCCGGCAAGGATTTCGACCTGCATCTCGTCGGTTCCAGGGCCTACGCCACCAACACGCTGGAATCGGGTTGGATTCCGTCGCCGCTGCCGGCCGTCTATACGGGCGAGGCGATGAAGCCGTACCGCCAGTGGTTGCCGGCTGCGTCCTGGGAGGGTACCGCTTCACTGGGCGGCAGCTTCTATTCGAACAATGTCGAAGACTACTACGTGACGCCGTACGAGATGGGCTACGGGTCGTTCGTCAAATTCGACCATGATTTCATCGGACGACAGGCCCTCGAACGAATGGCGAATCAGCCGCACCGGAAGAAGGTGACGTTCGCCTGGAATACCGATGATGTGGCCAAGGCCTTCCGATCGATGTTCGAGCCGGGCCCGATCTACCGGTTCATCGATCTTCCGCTGTCGAATTACGCGTCCGCCTCGTATGACAAGGTGCTGGTTGGCGGGAAGACGGTCGGTCTCTCGATGTTCGCCGGCTACAGCTACAACGAGCGATCGATGCTCTCCCTGGGCATCGTGGAGCCGAACATCGAGCTCGGCACCGAGGTCACGCTCGTCTGGGGCGAGGAAGGCGGCGGTTCGAAGAAGGCGACGGTCGAGCGACACAGGCAGATTGAAATCCGCGCGACGGTCAGCCCCGCGCCGTATTCCAAAGCGGTGCGCGAGGGTACGCCGCAGGGTGGCGCACCCAGCAGGCGTAGCAGCCGAGGGTCCGCTCGTGACCGGGCCAGAACCAGCCACGAAAAAGAACGAACGCGATTCACCACAAGGAGACACCTATACCTTGTGTCATGTGTCTCAGTGGTGGATCCGTTCGAGCCCTGACGTTGACCCCTACGCTGGCCGAGCGACGCGCACGTCTCGATCCTCCGCATCGTCGTCGGTGAAGCCGAGCACCCGATCGCCTTCCGCCTCGAGCTCCGCAGCGATCTTCCTGGAAAGCGGACGGAACGGTTCGACGACCAGGACCGCCGCATTTTTCTTCCGTTCGATCTTCCAGGTGCCGGCGACGAAGCCGTCAACCAGGAACGTGGCCCGGACCTGAAGATTCTTCAGCACGACGCCGGGACGGTGCTCGTCGGCCAGGACGCGGGTGCGATCGGCGTGCGACAGCACGAGGTTGTCGAGCTCGGGGATGAAGCGCACGGGCGCGGGCGAATCTGCCGGCGGACGAGGCGCGTCCGGGAGATCGAACAGCTCTCGCGCGTTGGCGCCGCGAAACGTGACCAGTGTCGGCCGCAGGCTCTCGAAGACCTCGCGCAGCCCGGACAATCCCGACCAGACCTGCGCATCGGCCGGCGTGGCCGGCCCGAACCCGGCGAGATATCGCCGCACCAGGACACGCGCCGTCGCGTCCGAGGTCCGGACCGTCTTTCCCAGCCAGGCATCGGCCAGGGCAAAATCCGAGGACGCCGGAAACCCCCAGCGTGCATCGGTCGGCACCTGGACGAGCGGAACGCTGGTTCGGATCGCGTATGCCATGGCGCGCTCGTCGCCGTCGGGTACGTGGTCTGCAGTGTTGACCGCAGGCCGTCGAAGGTACCGGGCGCGTTCGCCGAAGAAACGCTCGGGCGGTCGCCTCCAACGCCGGCGAAGTCGAGCGCGCTCGCACGGTCGCGCAGCACCGATTGCATGCCGCGGGTCAGCGCCGGCTGCAGCGCTCCCCGCAGCGCGATGTAGTCGGCGGCGGTCATCAGATGCAGCGTGCACGCGCATCGCCGTCGCGCGCACGACGCGGCGGGCCGACAACAGGCGGAGGAGATCGTCGCGGCTGAAGCCATCCAGTCGCGTCCACAAACCGACGAACGGTGGCCGGGGGGCCTGCGCCTGGAGGCCGACCAGCCGCGTCACGACATCGAGCACGCCGGTGCGTTCACGCGCGAGAAGCATCTGCCGCGCGAGAGTGGCGCGATTGAGTTGACGTGCGGTCAGCGTGGAAGGGTGGTTCGCCGCCAGGGAGGGTCGATTTTATCAGAACTGCGCAAATCGGCGGCCCTCTTACGTTTCCTGCCGGGTCCATATCGTCGATGCAGTGGCCGGACGCTTCGTCTTCCCGCGGCCCGAGCTTGACGCGCGATGAAGCGATCACGTCTTCTCCGGTTCGAACTTCAACGCCACCCCATTCATGCAGTAGCGCAATCCGGTCGGCTGCGGGCCGTCAGGGAACACGTGGCCGAGATGGCCCTCGCACTTCGCGCAGTGCACCTCGGTGCGCGTCATGAACAGGCTGCGATCGGTCGTCGTCGCCACCGCGTGGTCCTCGATCGGTTTCCAGAAGCTTGGCCAGCCGGTTCCGCTCTCGTATTTGGCGTCGGCAGAAAACAACGGCTGTCCGCAGGCGGCGCACGTGAACGTGCCGCCGCGCTTCTCGGTGTTGAGCGGGCTCGAGCCTGGCGGTTCGGTGCCGTGCTTCCTGAGCACGTGGTACTGCTCGGCGGTCAGCTTGTCCCGCCATTCGTCGTCAGGGTTCTGCATGACCGGAATTGTACCTGAGCGGCCATGGCAGGCGCTGAAGACCGCGTGCTCGACGAGTCGCTGACGAGGCCTCGCGAGCTCGTCAGCCGGCGCCCTGCATCACATCCGTCGTTGCGCAGCGCGAAACGGTCGGTGTGAACCTCATCGGCCAAATCCGCGTAAAGAGTGTCTAACGTTCCATTCCTTCGCGCGGGAGTCTCCCGTTGAGGCTGTGCGCAAGACCTTGGCGTGCGATCCGGCTGCTCGTCCCCACTCGGGGAGCGATCTCGGGGTGTCCTCGACGGATTTCGAGGACCGGCGGGCGCGTCTGGCCGGCCCGGCGGGCCACTGCGGCTGGACCCGGCCGGCCGGTCGCGAAACGAATCAGCGGTAGCGGGGTTATTACGCCATGAGTCTCTTCCACGATCTTCGCTTCGCGGTTCGCCTGCTGATCAAGGATCGCTGGTTCACGCTCGTCGCCGCGCTGGCGCTGGCGCTCGGCATGGCCGCCAACAACGCGGTGTTCACGTTCGTGAACGCCGTCCTGATTCGCGGCATTCCGTTCAAGGACGCCGAGCGCATCATGTCGCTCGGCACACGCGACGCGCGCAACCGCAATCTCGGCGTGTCGTTCCTCGATTTCGAGGATTGGCGGGCCTCGGCCAAGACCTTCTCGGACATGACGCCTGATGGGGCAGCCGACGCTGAACGTCAGCGAGGAGGGCCGTCCGCCGGAGCGGTATGCCGGCGCCGTCGTCTCGGCGAATCTCTTCCGGCTGATCGGCGAGAAGCCGTTCCTCGGTCCGGGATTCACCGACGACGACGATCGCTTCGGCGCGCCGCCGCGGGTCGTCATCGGCTACGGGATGTGGCAGACGCGCTACGGCGGCGACCCGGACATGATCGGCCGGACGATCAAGGTCGACGACCTGCATCGCCACCGTCGCCGGCGTGATGCCGGAAGGCATGCATGTTTCCGCCCAACACCGACATCTGGCTGCCGATGGGACAGTCGACGCTGGTCCAGGGCCAGGCGCGGCAGCTGCGCAACTACAAGGTGATCGGACGGCTCGCCGACGGCGTCACGCCGGCGCAGGCGCAGGCCGAGCTCGCGGCGATCGTCACGCGGCTGGCCAACGACTATCCCGACCACCAACAAGGACATCTCGCCGCGGGTGGTCCGCTACAACGAGCAGCAGAACGGCGCGCAGATCAGGACGGTGTTCTGGTCGCTGATGGGCGCGGTCGCGTTCGTGCTGCTGATCGCGTGCTCGAACGTCGCCAACCTGCTGCTGGCGCGCGCCGCTCACCGCTCGCGCGAAATCAGCGTGCGCGTGTCGCTCGGCGCGTCGCGCTGGCGGATCGTGCGCCAGCTGCTCGTCGAAAGCGTGCTGCTGGCGCTGATCAGCGGCGTCTTCGGCTTCGCCCTGTCGATCGTCGGGATCAACCTGTTCGACGCCGCGACCCAGGACGTCGGCAAGCCGTACTACATGGAATTCCGCATGGACGGCACCGTGTTCGCGTTCTTCGCCGCCGTCTCGCCTCGCCACCGGCATCGTCTTCGGCCTGGCGCCGGCGCTGCACGTGTCCAAGACCAACGTCAACGAGGTGCTCAAGGAAGGCGGACGCGGCATGGGGTCCGGCGGCATCCGCGCCCGGCGCTGGACCGGCGCCCTGATCGTCGTCAACCTGGCGCTGACGCTGGTGCTGCTGGCCGGCGCGGGATTCATGATGCGCAGCTTCATGGCGATGTACCGCCTCGATCTGGGCATCGACACGTCACGACTGCTGACGATGCAGATGGCGCTGTCCTATCGCAAGTACAGCACCTCCGACGAACGGAACGCGTTCATCAAGCGGGTCGACGAGCGGCTGGCCGCGAATCGGCGCGTTCGAGTCGGCGGCCACCACCAGCAATTTTCCGCTCGGCGGCGGCCGCGGCATTCAGCTCACGATCGATGGCCAGACGAAACCGGATGAGCGGCTGCCGATCGTCACCCTGCTCAGCGTCGGGCCCAAGTACTTCGACACCATCGGCATCCGGGCCGTGCGCGGCCGGATCTTGACGCGACACCGACGGAACGCCCGGCCAGGCCAACGCGATCGTCAATCAGCGGTTCGTGCAGATGTACTTCCCGGGCGACGATCCCGTCGGCAAGCGCATCCGCCTCACCGACGAGGGCCCGAATCCGAACGGTCCCCCGTTGCCGGCGCTCACCATCGTCGGCGTGACGCCGAACGTGCGTCAGCGCGGCGTGCAGAATACCACAGGATCCCGAACCCGATCCGGTGGTGTACATCCCGCATGCCGCCAACACGCAGCAGAACCCCGGCATCACGCTGCTCGTCCGGACGCGGTCGGATCCGGCGCAGATCACTTCGCTCCTTCGCGAGGAAATCCGCGCGCTCGATCCGGACATGCCGCTGTTCAACATCCGGACGATGGATCAGAACCTGGCGCAGCAGCGCTGGCCGTTCCGGGTGTTCGGCACGATGTTCGCGGTGTTCGCGATCATCGCGCTGGTGCTGTCGGCGGTCGGCCTGTACGCGATCACCGCCTACTCGGTCGACCCAGCGCACGCAGGAGATCGGCGTGCGCATGGCGCTCGGCGCGCAAGCCAAGCAGGTGTGGTGGCTGATCGCCCGGCGCGCGTTCGTCCAGCTGGCGATCGGTCTCGCGATCGGCATGCCCGGCGCGTTCGGCGTCGGCAGGGTGCTGCAGAGTCTTCTCGTCCAGACCAGCCCGTCAGATCCGACGACGCTCATCTCGATTGCGTTGCTGCTGATTGCGGTCGCCGTGGCCGCGTGCTACTGGCCGGCGCGACGGGCGACGCGGCTGGATCCGCTGGTCGGCGTTGCGGTATGAATAGACCGTCCGCGTGACGACGGACACTTCGTATTCCATCCTCGGTCCGCTCGAACCGGGCATGGCGCTCGAAGCAGCCACAGCCATGACCATTGACACCATCCGCACCATCTGCCGTGCCCTGCCCGACACGACGGAAGACATCAAATGGGACCACGATCTCGTCTTCAGCGTCGGCGGCAAGATGTTCGCCGTCGTCTGTCTCGAGCCGCCGCACACCGTTGCCTTCAAATGCACGCCGGAACGGTTCGCGGAGCTGGTCGAACGGGATGGCATCATCCCGGCGCCCTATCTCGCGCGGGCGATGTGGGTTCAAGAGCAGGAGATCGGCGAGACGCTGGATCGTCGCGAGCTGACACAACTGCTTCACGGCTCGTACGAGCTCGTGGTCGCCAAGCTGCCCAAAAAGCGGCGAGGAAATACGGCGAAAGCCGGTTCCCACTCTCGACAAGGGAAGCTCAATCCGGCCGAAGACCCGAACCCACGTCACGAGGCGGACCCGCGTCACGGCAGGCCGGCCGGTCCGCCAGTACTCGCAAGCGATAGGAGGCGACCGGGCGGGTCGCCGTGCCTATAATGCGCCGATGCAACGCCGTCACGTCCTCACCACGTGCTGCGGCGGCCGCGCACGCCCCGACGCTCGACGCCGTCCACGCCATGGACGTCTAGGGGATGCGTCCTTCGTTGCCCGAAGTGTGGCTGCGCGGCCCGGTCGCGGGATTTCCTCCTGAGCTGATGCCAGTTGCTCATTCGCTCCTCCAGGTTCTCGAGGAAGTCGACGCGGTCGATTCGGCCGTTGTCCTTTGAAGAGCTCTGGACGAGGCCCGGCGGTGCGGCCTCGATTGGATTTCACCTGAAGCATCTCGCGGGCAGTCTCGATCGGCTGCTGACCTACGCACGAGGCGAGAGCCTCAGCGATGTGCAGCGGTCGGCGCTCGACGGAGAGGAACGCGCCGGATTGGCGAACGATCAGCCGGCGATTCTGCTGCGAGCGGCGTGCGACGCCATCGAGAGGGCGCTGCATCAGGTCCTGACGACCCGCGTGGAGACGCTGGACGAGCCGCGCAGCGTCGGGCGGGCGGGTTTGCCGTCGACGGTCCGGGGACTGTTGTTTCATGCCGCCGAGCACGCCCAGCGGCACGCAGGGCAGATCGTGACCACCGCCAAGATCGTCGGCGGGCTCCGCGGCCGGCCTAGCCCGGCACGTTTCGCGAATCGCCGAGCGAATTCTGCCGCGAGCGGCCTTCAGACCTGCCGAAGATGGTAGACGCGGCACCCGGCCTCACTCTTCCACGGAGTCAACCGGCTGCGGACGGCGAGAGCCACCGCGGGTGGAAACGGCAGGTCCTGCGTGAGGTCCGGTGATTGGGTCCGCCACCGCCGCTCTCGTCGCAGTCAATGAGCGCGACCGTGCGGTTCAACGCGTCGATGAACGCCGCTTCTTCGTAGGGTCTGATCGGATTCAACGCAAAGAACCAGGTGTGGCGCGTCGCGTGCGGGACGGTGTAGGCGTAGTGCCAGCCGGAGCCGCCGCCGAGGCCGCGTTGAACGAACAAGACCGGCGCACCCTTCGTCTCCTGAGCCGTGAACTGCTCCAGGAACCGGATGCGCGCGGCCAGTGGCGCGGACGTATAGATCGTTCCACCGGTCGGTAGGTTCACGCTGACGAGGAGGGATGCGGCCGCCGCCGGGATCACGCTCGCCTTGACCATCACGGCAAAGCCCGGCGCCCAGATGCACGCCACGACCGTGCGCACGGCGGCGCCTCGACGCTGAAGCTCCCATGCCGCCGCCGGCACGAGCGCCCAGAGAAACTGCCGGAAATCGTGAGCCATCCGAAACAGGAAGCAGCAGCCGATGATGTAGAAGCACAGTGGGATGAACACCGCCCCGCCATCCGCCCACGCCGATGGTCCGGGACCGGGACTCCCGGAGCGGCGCGCGCCAGCCGACCATCGCCGCCACGCTGAAAGACCGAGCACCCCGGCCGACAGCGGCAACAGATACTGTCCGATCATCAGCCGCCAACCGCCCCACCGGAGCCAGCCACCCGCGGCAGCGGGCCACACCTCGTACGACTCCAGGATGTAGAGCGGCCACAACAGGTCCAGCGCCACGGCGGCCGGCAGCGTCGCGAACGCGTAGACCGCCCACAGCAATTCGAACGCGACGAACGCGGCCGCGATCGGGAACAGCGTCGCCATCCACGCGCGCAGATGTGCTCGAGTGAAGCCGATGGACCACAGATGGAGGAAGTCGATCACCACGATCGAAGCGGCCGCGGCGGCAACGGCGCCAAAACGAAGACCCTGCCACGCACCCAGGAGACTGCCGATGAGAATCGAACGCCGGACCGATCGTGCGGTGGGGGCTGCCCAGGACAACGCGACCAGCAGCAGCAGCGTCCGCTCGAGCGGCATGTACGCCGTCGAGGTATCTCCACCGGCGAGCGCGCCCGGGATGAGCATGATCGGCAGCACGCCAATCGCGGTGACGAAAACCGCCACCGGCACGTTCGCGGCGCGCCTGACCAGCGCGTACGCCAGGCCGACATTCGCGCTGCTGACGACGGCGAGAAGAGAAAGGTAGACGAGCGGCGTATTGCCGAACACCCAGGCCACCAGGGCATGCACGTAGGCGGGGATCGGGCCGTACTGCGAATACACATCGCGGTAGAGCGAACCGCCGGAGAGGATCGTCTGCACGATGAGAAGGTTCTGCCCCTCGTCGTCGAAAAGGAATTGGGGACCGAGGATCACACCGGGGCGGACGGCGATCGCGGCGATGGCCAGCGCGAGGCCGGCGGCCATCAGCACGACCACCGCCCAGACATCGCGGACGCTCAACGGCGCCACGACGGTCGTACTCGCGCCGATTTGTGTTTTCGTTGTCACGAGGCTTCGGAAAGGACCGAATCGGCATTCTACCGCGCCGGAGCAGCGCCAAACGGAGACGAACGCCGCGACGCAGAATCTGCCTGCCCGTCGGCGTTCCGCGTTGCGAGAACTGCGTGGTCTGACGGCCGACACCGAAAAACTCCAGGAAAACCGCTTGGCGTCACGGTTGCATGATGCCGGCGCATGGATCCAGCCGATTTCGATCGTCTCGTGGCGCGCGCAGCCGATCCGCGCCTGATTCCCGGGATCTACAACTACTGCGACGGACGATGCCCCCGATGTTCGTTCACCGAGCGGTGCCTGACGTTTCTCGACAATCGCGAGCTCGAATCCGCCGTGGAGCCGTCGACCGATCGCCGAGATGGTCAGCACGTCGCTGCGGCGCACGCTCACCATCCTGACCGAGGTGGCGCGACGCGAGGAGATCGATCTCGACGATATCACGAATGATGCCGATGCCGGGACGATCGAGGACGACCCGGAGCGTCACACGCGGGATCCGCTGGCCGCCGGCGCGCGGCAGTACGCCGAGCTGGCCTGGCGGATCACGCAAGCGCTGGAACCTGTCGTCGCACAGCGCGGCGATCGCGGCCGTCATCGAGGCGGTCGACACCATCGGCTGGTTCTCGACGCTGATCAGCGCAAAGATCCGCCGCGCCATCTGCGGTCAGTCCGACGGGTGGGAGGATCCTGACGGCGTGCAGACCGATCACAACGGATCGGCCAAGGTCGCTCTGCTCGGCATCGCAGAGTCTCGCGCAGCATGGGGTGTGCTGATGGAAGCCGGCAAAGCGACCGCCGACGGCGTCCCGGCGCAGGCGGTCAAGATGCTGGACGAGCTGGACCGCGACCTGCGGGCGCGGTTTCCACGCGCGCACCCGAGTTCCCGTCGCAGCGGCCCGGGTCCGTCTGAGTCCGCGTGCAGCAGCGAGACGTCGAGCCGTAGTCAATCGGCCCGCGTTCGGCTCGGCGGTCGCCTCCGGGCAGGAGCCAACGTGAATCGTCGCTTCGCGCGGCGATCATTCCCGGCGTCCATCATTACTGCGATGAATGGTGCGACTACTGCGCCGTCACCCGCCGCTGCCTGGCGTTCCGGTGCATCGCGGAGTGGCGCCAGCAGCGCGGCCGCTCGCCAGCCGACCCGCCGTTCGTCGGCATGGACGAAGCGGCGAGATTCACGCGCGAGCTCGCCGACGCGGAAGGGATGCGCACGGACGAGCTCGACGCGATGCTCGCGAATCCGTCCGGGCTCTCGGATCTCGTCAAGTCGGATCCCTTGGCGTCGATGGCGTGGGAGTACGCGATTCGGGTTGCGGTCTTGATGATGCCGGTCACCGGAACGATCGCGGCGCTCGAGCCACGGCCTGCCGGACCCGAGCCGGAAGAAATCGTCCTCTGGTGTCATCTGCGCATCTACATGAGCGTGTTCCAGGCGCTGGTCAGCGCCGCACGCCGCCCAGCCGCGAACAGCGGTGGAGGCGACGCGCTGGGATGCGCGAAACGGACGATCGTGATGGCGGCTCGATCGCGGCGCGCCCTGCAGGCGATGCGTACCGAGGATCGGCGCGGCCGAGATCGACGCCCTGGTGTCGCTCCTGGGCGGTCTCGAACAGGGGATCGACGAGCGGTTTCCGGGAGCGCGATCGTTCGTGCGGCTCGGGCTGGATCTGCCGGTCGGCTGATGAAGGCCGACGCTCGGTCCACCAGCGCACGTTCGCGGCAGGCGCGGTCAGATGGAGTGCCGGCATCGCGCAGGTCGGCGCGAATCAAGAGCCGGCTGTGCGGGCGGCGACAGTCGCCGCGGGCGGCGTCGGATCCTCGCCTGGAGATCGGGCCCGGCCGGCCGTCGGAGGGTTCGTATAGGTCGCAAGCCAGATCGGATACAGCGTTCGAAAGGTATCGTCAATCGTCGACGCGAGCCTGGCACGGTCGGCGAGGATTTTCGCGTCGGCAGGATCCTCGAGAAACAGCCAGCGTCCGACGAAGATCCACTCGAGCGCGGCGGCGTTGCGGCAGTTCACCAGCCATTCGACGGCGCGCTCCGGCAGGAGGTCGAGCGCCGGCGGGCGATCGCCGTACTGAATGAATCCCGCGTTGGCGCCCATCCAGCGCGCGAGCTCGCGCCCCCACGACTTGTCGAGCGTCTGCTGAAATCGCTCGAAGAATGCCAGGGCGCGCTCCTGGCCGGCGACGCGATCCGGGTCGCGCCCGGCCTGGGAGAAGTTGAAGCCCAGGCCGATCCGCACCGCGCTCGCGTCGAAGGGCGGGCTGCTGAACCAGCCGATGTTGAACTGCGGCTCCCAGCGGCCGCCGTGGTGAAACGCGAAGATGTGTCCGGTGGCGTGAGCGTGGAAGCTGTTGGCGTGGAACAGCTTCGACCCGCTCTCTCCCCGGCGCTGGCGGGCCTCGACGATGCGCGCGGCGATGGCTGAAGCGTTGACCGAGTCGAACAGCACCTCGATTCTCGACCGCAGCGCGCGACAGGCTTCGTCGGGCGACAACGTCTCGAGAATGGTGAACTCACGCGCGGAGAACCCGGTGGTCACCCGCGCGGTCGCCGTCGGCGCGAGGGCTCGGCGCTTGCGGACTTCGGTCAGGAGATTCGTCGCCACGCCGTTCGCCGGGTTCAGGGCCAGCGCCGCGCGAAGGGCCGAGACGGCCTCGTCGAAGTTTCTCTGTTCCAGATGGCAGCGGCCGAGGCGGGTCCAGGCGGATTCCTGTTTCGGCGCACGCTCGAGGATCTCGGTGTTGACGCGAACGGCTTCGGCGCCGAAGTCCGCCTGTTTCATCAGCTCGAGCGCCCGCTGCTCGAGCGCCGCGGTGTCTGGGTGCATGAGCTAGTCTGTCACCCGGGCGGCGTTTGGGACGACAAATAGATCGAGCGATTGAGACACAACGGGAAAGCGCTGCGAACCGGAGCTCGCGGGCTTGAGATCTGCCGGCACGCTCTCACAGTCGCCGGCTGCGAGGCGGCCCAAGACATCGCCCTGCAGCGCATGGAACTGCAGTGTCAGGCGAGACCGACAGTCGCAGCCCGCGAGCTGACGCGGGCGATCTGCGGCAGCGACACCACAGCCGCGACCGAGGCGGCAAACACGCCATGCAGCGCATGGGAAACTGTGGTGACAGCGATCCGGCCGTACAGACGAAAGCCCGCGAACCGACGCTCGCGGGCTCTTGAGATAATGCCGGCAGCGACCTACTCTCCCACACAGTTTCCCATGCAGTACCATCGGCGGTAGCAGGCTTAACTTCCGTGTTCGGAATGGGAACGGGTGTGTCCCTGCTCCTATGACCACCGGCAAACTTGCTGCCTGGGGTCCCGCCTCCGCTCGCTCTGCGGGCTACGGCGGGCAAGCCCTGTGACGCGGCTGGCCCACCGAAGCGCCGTCAGGCGCGCAGGCGGGTCGTCCCAGACAATCTTGTGATGCCTTGTCGACGACGTGCTGTCAAAGAGCGCGGGTTCGACGGCGGCGTCGAACGGCAACTGAATATCCTGCAAACGGTAGTTTGACCGACCACGTTCACGCAGCGTTTCTGCGTGCATCTACGCTTGGTTGTCGCGGCCCCTTTTGCAGGGACCGCGGAAACGAAGTTATGGTCAAGCCTCACGGCTGATTAGTATCGGTAAGCTCAACGTGTCGCCACGCTTACACACCCGACCTATCACCTGGTAATCTTCCAGGAGCCTTCAGGGATCTTATGATCCAGGGAGATCTCATCTTGTGGAGGGTTTCACGCTTATATGCTTTCAGCGTTTCTCCCTTCCGGACGTAGCTACCCGGCGCTACCGCTGGCGCGATAACCGGTACACTAGAGGTCCGTCCATCCCGGTCCTCTCGTACTAAGGACAGCCCCACGCAAATCTCCTACGCCCATGGCAGATAGAGACCGAACTGTCTCGCGACGTTCTAAACCCAGCTCACGTACCACTTTAACCGGCGAACAGCCGGACCCTTGGAACCTGCTACAGCTCCAGGATGTGATGAGCCGACATCGAGGTGCCAAACCCTTGCGTCGATGTGAACTCTTGGCAAGGATCAGCCTGTTATCCCCGGCGTACCTTTTATCCGTTGAGCGATGGCCCTTCCACGCGGAACCACCGGATCACTAAAGCCTGGTTTCCCACCTGCTCGACTTGTAGGTCTCGCAGTCAAGCTCGCTTATGCTTTTGCACTCTCTGGCTGGTTTCCAAACAGCCTGAGCGAACCTTCGCGCGCCTCCGTTACACTTTAGGAGGCG
>CAVOHG010000005.1:380000-398874 GCA_963695655.1 uncultured Acidobacteriota bacterium
CCAACTCGTTGGTCTCAACCAACTTTACCGTCGTTAGGGGAACCTTCTGAGGTTATAGAACCAACCCAACCCTGTCAAGCACAAAATTTCAGCACAACTCGATGTCGACGCTGCTGATGGGGTTGGATAGACGCCCGAGCTAGGAACGCTGCACTGACTTCCGGCAGAATTTCTCGCGGACCGAACGTGCAGAGAGTATCGCGTACGTCGCGCGTCGACGTCAAGGTCAACGATTTCTTCGATGTCCGTGATTCGCCGATCGACGCCGCGCAGGCGCGGCGAACGGTCGCGCCTCAGACCAGCCTCACCAGATGCTGCTGGCGCTGGCCCTTGCGCAGCACCAACAACCGACCGCCGATCGCCTGATCCTGCCGTGACCCGGGTCTGCGGATCCGACAGGCGGCGGTTGTTCAGATAGACGCCGCCGGATTGCACCAGCCGGCGCGCCTCGCTCTTCGACGACACCAGCTGCACACGCGACAGCAGATCGACAATCGCCACGCCCTCGCTCGAAAAATCGCCGGCCGGCAGCTCGGTCGACGGCACATCGGCAAACACCGTCAACACATCGTCCGACGTCGAGCGTCGCGATGTCTTCGCCGAACAGCATCGACTGACGCGCGCTCGGCGCGCGCCACCTGCTCGGACGCCGTGGACCAGACCGGTCACCTCGCGGGCGAGGACGCGCTGCGCGTCGCGCTTTTCCGGCGCGCCGCTCGTCACCGCCGCGAGCTCGTCGATCGCCGCGCGCTCGAGGAACGTGAAGAATTTCAAGTACGCCACCACGTCGCGATCGTCGGTGTTCAACCAGAACTGATAGAAGCGGAACGGCGACGTGCGATCGGGATCGAGCCAGACCGTACCGGCTTCCGTCTTGCCGAACTTGACGCCGGTCGCCGTCATCATCAGCGGCCAGACCAGGCCGTGCGCCTTCGTCGCGCGCAGCTTGCGAATCAGATCGATGCCGGCGGTGATGTTGCCCCATTGATCGCTGCCGCCCATCTGGAGTCGGCACCCGAAGCGATCGAACAGCTGCAGGAAGTCGTACGCCTGCAGCACCAGATAGCTGAACTCGGTGAACGAGATGCCGTCTTCGCTCTCGAGACGGCGGTTCACCGACTCCTTCTGGAGCATGTAGTTGACGGTGAAGTGCTTGCCGGCGTCCCGCAGAAACGACAGCAGATCGATCGTGCCGAGCCATTCCGCGTTGTTGACGATGCGGGCGGCATTGCGCCGGCGCATCGAAATCGAGAAACCGTTCGAGCTGCCGGCGGATGCCGGCGACGTTGATCTCGATCTGCTCGGCCGACAGCAGCACCCGTTCCTGCGACTTGCCGCTCGGGTCGCCGATCATGCCGGTGCCGCCGCCGACGATGGCGATCGGCGTGTGACCGAACCGCTGCAGCCGCGCCAGCCCCATCACGGTCAGCAGCGACCCGACGTGCAGGCTCGAGGCGGTCGGATCGAACCCGATGTACCCGGTCACCGACTCCCTGGCGAAGAGCTCCGCCAATCCCTCCGTGGCGTCATACATCAGCCCCCGCCAGACCAGTTCGTCGTAGAGATTCCTCATCGCAGCAATTTGATTACTATAGCAGTCGATGGCGATCGGTCGGCGCGTCGTCCTCAAGACGCTTCTCGCGACAGGTTTCGGCGGCGTGACGGTAACTGGCGCGTACGGCTATCTGTACGAGCGGCACCAGCTCGGGGTGACGCGGATCGACCTGCCGGTCGTCGGCCTGCCGCCGGCGCTGACCGGCTTCAAGATCGGATTGCTCACCGACGTCCACCGCAGCCGCTGGGTCTCGCACGACGACGTGATTCACGCCGTGGCGCTGCTGATGAACGAACAGCCCGACCTGATCGTGCTCGGCGGCGATTACGTGACGTGGGGCGACCGACAGTACGTCGGTCCCGCCGCCGATGCGCTGGCGCCTCTGTCGGCGCCGCACGGCGTCTACGGAATCCTCGGCAATCACGACGACGATCACGACATGCCGGCGGCGCTGGCGGCGCGCGGCGTCCAGCATGCTCAAGGACGCCCGGACCGCCATCACGATCAGGGGCGAGGCGGTGGATCTGGTCGGCATCCGATTCTGGACCAAGCGCGGCGTCGGATATCGCCACCATCGTGCGCGGCGCCACGCGGCACGGTGTTCCTGCTCGCGCACGATCCGCGCCGGCTGACCGAGGCAGCGGCCTTGAACATTCCGCTCGTGCTTGTCCGGCCACACGCACGGCGGGCAGGTCGTGCTTCCGGGAATCGGCGCCGTCGCCAAGCAGAATTTTCCGGTCCTCTGGGGGATCGGCCGACGCGAACACACGACGATGTTCGTCAGTCGGGGAATCGGAACCGTGTACGTCCCGGTCAGAGTCAACTGCGCGCCGGAAGTCGCGGTGCTGACCCTCAAGCCAGAGGCCCGGCCGACCTAGGCGCTCGCGACCGGTCTCAGCAGTCCGATGGCATGCGGCGGCTCAATCGTGCCCGAACCGTCGTCAGGGCGCGCTCGAACGCGATGCCGCTGCCCGCCGCCGCCACCACCGGCCTTGAACCCGCCGTAGACGGCATGTCCCGCGTAGAGCCAGCAGCAATCGACGACGTGCGAAGCCGGCGTGTTTCAGCCAGACGAAATGGTGGAAGAGCGCCGACGGGCGATCCCTGGGATCGGGAAACCGGTAGTGGTTCCACCGGCTCTCGACGAAGGTGGCAAACTGTTCCGGCGCCGCCGGCGGCGTCGGCCTGCGCTCTGGCGCTCGCGTCCCAGCTGTCGGCGGCCACCCGGCGAGCCGCCGCGTGAGCGGGCTCGACGAGATCGGCGATCAGCAGCGCGCCTCGCGCCGTCAGCCGCTCCGCGATCGCCTTGTACAGGTATTGCTTCTTCGCGTCATTGAGGTGATGCAGGCACAGCGACGAGACGACGAGATCGGACGCGTGCATCAGGTCCCACCAGTCGAGCGTATCGAGCTCGAACGCCCGGACCTGAATGCGATCGGCGACGCCGGCGGTGCGAGCGGTGATCGCCGCCCGCATCGACTCGGACCCGTCGAGCGCCAGCAGCGTGGCGCGCGGAAAGCATTCCAGCAGCACGTCGGCGAGGCGACCGTCGCCCGCCCCGATGTCGACGATCCGGATGCGCGTCATCGGCGGTGAATGGCGCCGCTGACACCAGCGTCGCCAGCATCTCCTCTTGCCGCGGCACCGCAATGTCGGCGATCTCGCGGTACGTCGACGAGTCCTCTTCGCTCCACTCCGACATGCGTGTCCTCCTGCGCTATGACGACTGGCGGGCCTGCCGGCAGATGAAGCGGCGACCGGCGACCGACCAGCCGCCGCCGAGCACGATTCGAATGGCTTCGGGATAGAGTCGATGCTCCTCGACGAGGATCCTCGCCGACAGCGTCTCGACCGTGTCATCGTCGAGCAGCGGCACCGCCGCCTGCAGAACGATCGGACCGTTGTCCAGCTCGGACGTCACCAGATGCACGGTCGCACCCGAGACGCGCACGCCGTGTTCGAGCGCCTGCCGCTGCGCCTGGAGTCCGGGAAATGCGGGCAGGAGCGACGGATGGATATTCAGAATCCGGTTCGGGAATGCCTCGATCAGCGGGGCGCGCACCAGACGCATGTAACCCGCCAGGCAGACCAGATCGACGGCTCGTGCGCGGAGCAGAGCGGCCAGCGCCCGGTCGTAGGCGTCGCGGTCCGGCATACTCGCGTGGGTTGACGTCGATCGCCTCGATGCCCGCGTCACGCGCGCGACGAAGTCCCGCGACGTCGGCGCGATCGGAGATCACGACGGCAATCGTGGCGTCGAGCCGGCCGTCCCGGATGGCGTCGATGATCGCCTGCAGGTTCGAACCGCGGCCGGAGATGAGGACGGCCAACCGCGAGAAAAGGGGTCGGGAGTCTTTTTCTGGAGGCATGATGTTTCCCGACCCTTTCTTTCAGTCGCCCACGTAGCGGACCTCACGGTTGCCGCCGGACAACCTGACCCAGGGACACGGGCCGTTCGCCGCTGCGCTCCAGCATCGCGAGCACGCGCTCGACGTTCGGCCTGCTGCAGACCACGATCAGCCCGATGCCCATGTTGAACGCCCTGAACATCTCGTCGGTCGCGATCTGACCGTGCGTCTGCAGGAGCTGGAATATCGGCGGGACGGTCCACGTCCGCCGGTCGACTTCCGCGGCGCTCCCTTCAGGCAGCACGCGCGGCAGGTTCTCGGTGATGCCGCCGCCGGTGATGTGCGCCATCCCTTTCACCAGACCGGCGTCGAGCAGCGGGCGGACCGCGTGCAGATACGATCGGTGCGGCGCGAGCAGCGCCTCGCCGACGGTCACTCCAAGCTCCGGCGACGAAGGTCGTCGGGCGTCATCCCGGCGACGTCGAACAACACGCGGCGCGCGAGTGAATAGCCGTTGGTGTGAAGCCCCGACGACGGCAGGCCGATCAGGACGTCGCCCGGCTCGATCGTCCGGCCGTCGACGATCTGCGACCGCTCGACGACGCCGACGATGAAGCCGGCGATGTCGTATTCGCCGGCGGCGTAGAACCCGGGCATCTCCGCCGTCTCGCCACCGATCAGCGCGCAACCGTTCTCCCGGCAACCCCGCGCCATGCCGGCGACGATCTGCTCGGCAATCTCCGGCGACAGGCGGCCGGTGCCCAGATAGTCGAGAAAGAAGAGCGGCTCGGCGCCCTGGACGAGGATGTCGTTGACGCAGTGGTTGACGAGATCGGCGCCGACCGTGTCGTGCCGGCCGGTCGCGAACGCGATCTTGAGCTTGGTTCCGACGCCATCGGCGCTCGCCACCAGCACCGGTTCCCGGTAACGGCTCGGTATCGAGCCGGAACAGTCCGCCGAATGAACCGATCTCGGAGAGAACACCGGGCGTGAACGTGGCGCGCGCGATCGATTTGATCCGCCGGACGGTCTCGTTGCCGGCGTCGATGTCGACCCCTGCCGCACGGTAGCTGCTGGCGGACGCCGGCGGATCGGTGGTCAAAACTCCAGCTTCCCGATCAGCGTCTGCATCAACGCACGCGTGGTCGAACCGTCGGCGGCGTCCCAGAACGTGCGGCGGGCGAACGCGAAGAACCGCTCCTTGTCGAGGTCCTCCTCGAGCATGTCGAACCCCTCGGCGAGCAGCTCGATCGCCTCATCTCTCGCGGAGTACTTCTCGAGCATCGGCATGACCAGCGCGGTATTCCGCAGCGCCACGGCGCCCAGTGCCAGCGCGATGGGCGAGCGCGTCGCATCGTCGCGCGCGGGAATGCCGATCTCGAGCAGCCCTTCGACCGCCTCGGAACGGCCGGCGACGCCGAGCGCACCAAGGCCGGTGGCGGCGGCTCGAAGCAGCTCCTGGAAGCCGGCGTTCTTGTCGGCGAACTTCAGCGTCTCCATCAGGTAGTTTTCGTGGCTCGGGCAATTGATGCCGAGGAGGCAGATCGCCGCCGCGATCGACGGCTGCGTGTTCCGCGCGGCGGTGCGCTGCAAGCCGGCCAGCGTCTCGAGCGCGCGTTTGTCACCGATCTTTCCCAGCGCGAGCGCGGCATCGTCCTGGAGCGGACCTTCGAGCGTGGCGCTGGCGGTGATGGCGTCGAAGGCATATGCCGCCTTGTAGTCGCCGAGCGACTCGATCACCACGCTGCGGAAGAAATCCTCCCCTCGGCTGACGTCGCGCACCAGCGCCTGCTGGACGCGAGCCGACTCGGGCGCCGATGCGGGAACCGACAGCGCCCGGGCGAGCGCCGCCAGCGCCCGGACGAGCGCCGGCCGGACGAACTCCGCCTGCTCCTTGTCGAGCGCCGCGAGCAGCGGCGACACCATCGTGCGATCCGGGTTGTGCTCGAAGAAACTGTAGGCGACCGTCCGCAGCCGATCGTTGGGGCTGGTCACCGCCTCTCGCATCGCGTCCTTCGTCCGCGGATCGTTGAAGCCGGTCAGCAGGACGAGCGCGCGATATCGGACGTAACCGTCGGTGTGCTCCGCCACGGTTTGAAGGAGCACGGGAACGGCCTGCGACGCCGGAACGCGGCGGACCGTGCGGGCGGCGTTGCTGCGGGTCGCGTAGTCGAGATCGCCGAGCTTGTCGATGGCGGCCTGGAGCTGCGCCGCCGGCACGGCCTGCGGTGCCGGCGGGTTCCTGGGCGGCGGCCGACTCGAGGGACGCAGAGGAACAGGAGGACGCAGAGGCCGGTGAAACCGGCGCGAATCGCAGCGCGGCGTGACAGTCCGCGACGTCCCCCGCCTCCGCGTCCGCGTGCCGACCTCAGCCTCGCCGTCATGGTCATGGCTATTCCACCACCGCCGCGCTCTTGTCCAGCTTCAGCGCGAGCTGCAGGTAGCTGGCCTCGTCGCGGGGGAACTCGACCGGATAGCGGCCGGTGTAGCAGGACGTGCAGTAGGAGCCGCGGTCCGAGCCGACCGCGGTCAGCAGCCCCTCGAGGCTCAGATAGGCCACGCTGTCGGCGTCCAGATACTTCGTGATCTCGTCGAGGGTGTGGGTGGCGGCAATCAATTCCGACCGCCGCGGCGTGTCGATGCCGTAAAAGCACGGCGAGATCGTCGGCGGACAGCTGATGCGGACGTGCACTTCCCTGGCGCCGGCCGCGCGAACCATCTTCACGATCTTCCGGCTGGTGGTGCCGCGCACGATCGAATCGTCGATCAGGACGACGCGGTGGCCGTCGAGGATGCTCTTCACCGGGTTCAGCTTCACGCGGACGCCGAAGTGCCGAATGGCGGATTGCGGCTCGATGAACGTGCGGCCGACGTAGTGATTGCGGATCAGACCCATCCTGAGCGGGATGCCCGATTCCTCGGCATAACCCATCGCGGCGCACACGCCGGAGTCGGGAACCGGCACGACGACGTCGGCGTTGACCGGGTGCTCGACGCGCCAGAATCCGTCCGAGGTTCGTTCGCACCTCGTTGACGCTCTTGCCGAAGACGTAGCTGTCGGGCCGCGCGAAGTAGACGTGCTCGAAGACGCAGTGCGCCAGCGGCGCCGGCGCAAACGGCTTGATCGACCGCATCCCCTGTTCGCTGATCACCAGCACTTCGCCCGGCTCCACGTCGCGGACGTAGGTGGCGCCGATCAGATCCATCGCGCAGGTTTCCGAGCAGACGACCAGCGCGTCGCCGAGCCGGCCGAGCGCGAGCGGGCGAAACCCGTGCGGATCGCGGACCGCGATCAGCTTGTCCCGCGTCAGCAGCACGAACGAAAACGCGCCCTGCGCCTGCGACACCGATTCGACGATCGCCTCCTCGACGGTCGCGGCCTTCGACCGGGCATACAGATGCAGCACGACTTCCGTATCGCTGCTCGATTGGAAGATCGAGCCCTGGCGGACCAGCTCGTCCCGCAGTTCCTGCGCGTTGACCAGGTTGCCGTTGTGGCCAATCGCGATCTGCCCGTGCGCGCAGTCGATCAGGATCGGCTGGGCGTTCAACAGCTGGCTCGAACCGGCGGTCGAGTAGCGGACGTGGCCGATCGCCCGCGTCCCGGGCAGGCCGGCCAGCGTCTCGGTGTCGAACACGTCGGCGACGTAGCCCATCGCCCGGGACACCCGCACCTTGGCGCCGTCGGATGCGGCGATGCCACCGCTCTCCTGTCCGCGGTGCTGCAACGCGTACAGACCCAGATAGGTCATGTTCGCCGCTTCGGGATGCCCGAAGATGCCGAAGACGCCGCATTCGTCCTTGAACTTGTCGAGCATGTTTCCTTGGTGGCGGGTTGGTCGCGAACCCGCCGGACACCATTTCACGCCACGCGCTTGACGAAGTACCGATCCAGCGCCGACGCCCACGCTCGTTCGGCCTCTTCGACGGTCACGTCGACGGCGATCTGACCGGCGACGGCGATCCGCAGCACATTGCCGCCAGTTCGCCCCACGACGCGCGCCGGAACACCCGCCGCTGCCGCCCGCTCCAGCACCTCGGTGACGACATCGGCCGCCGTCGACACGATGACCCGCGATGGCGGATTCACCGAAGAGCGCGGCGGCACGGTTGATCGCGACCTCCGGCGACAGGTCGGCGGCGTCGATGGCGATCTCCGCGCCGATACCGGCGGTATCGAAGCAGCATTCGGCGAGGGTCACCGCCAGACCGCCGTCCGAACAGTCGTGCGCCGATCCCAGGAGCCGCGCGTCCGCCAGGTCGACCGAGCAGCGACTGGAGCGCGCGCTCGGCGTCGAGATCGAGCGACGGCGGCACGCCGCGCACGAGGCGATGCACCACCGCCAGGTATTCGCTGCCGCCCAGCTCACCGCGATCGACGCCGAGCAGCACGATCGACGTCGCCGGACCGCTGGAAGCGGCGGCTGACCACGCGATCGGCGTGCTCGAGCAGCCCGACGACCCCGATCACCGGCGTCGGATAGATCGCCCGACCGTCGGTCTCGTTGTACAGGCTCACGTTGCCGCCGGTGATCGGCACGCCGAGCGCACGGCAGGCCGCGCCGATGCCCTCGACGGCCCGGGCGAACTGCCACATGACCGGCGGCCGTTCGGGATTGCCGAAGTTCAAGCAGTTGGTCGCGCCCAGCGGCCGCGCCCCGGCGCAGGCCACGTTGCGACAGGCTTCGGCGACGGCCAGCATCGCACCGCGGTACGGATCCAGATAGCAGTAGCGACCGTTGCCGTCGACCGACAGCGCGAGCGCTCGATCCGTCCCCTTGATGCGCACGACGCCGGCGCCCAGCCCGGGAACGTTCACCGTGTTGGTCCGCACCATGTGGTCGTACTGGCGATACACCCATCGCTTGCTGCCGATGGTCGGCGACTCCAGCAGCGTCAGCAGATCGGCGTTCGCCGGTCCCGGCTCGGCGCGATCGGCGCTTCGACGGCGCGACGTTTCGAGCGCCGCGAGCGCATCGAGATCCAGCGGTTGAACCTCGGCCAGGTACTCCGGCTCGGCCATCGGACGGTGGTACACCGGCGCCTCGATCGGTCAGCGCCGGGTTCGGAATCTCGGCGACCACCACGCCGCGCTCCTTGACCCGAAGCATGCCGTCGCTCGTCACCTCGCCGATATGCGACGGCGTGCAGGTCCCATTTGTCGAAGATCCGCTCGATCTCCGCCTCGCGTCCCTTGCTTGACGACCAGCAGCATCCGCTCCTGCGATTCGGACAGCATGATTTCGTAGGCGGTCATGCCGGTCTCGCGCTGCGGCACGAGCGCGACGTCGATCTCGACGCCGGCACCGCCGCGCGAACCCATCTCGGTGGTCGAGCAGGTCAACCCCGCCGCGCCCATGTCCTGGATGCCGACGAGCGCGTCGGTCTGCATCACTTCGAGGCAGGCCTCGAGCAGCAGCTTCTCCATGAACGGATCGCCGACCTGAACGGCGGGCCGCTTCTCCTCGGTCTTGTCGTCGAACTCCGCCGACGCCATCGTCGCGCCGTGAATGCCGTCGCGTCCGGTCTTGGCGCCGACGTAGTAGACGCTGTTGCCGACGCCGGAGGCGACACCCTTGATGATGTCCGAGGCCCTGGCGATGCCCAGGCAGAAGACGTTGACCAGCGGGTTGCCCGCGTAGGCAGCGTCGAACGCGATCTCGCCGCCGACGGTCGGAATGCCGATGCTGTTGCCGTAGCCGGCGATGCCGGCGACCACGCCTTCGAGCAGCCGGGTCGTGCCCGGCGCGTCGAGCTCGCCGAATCGCAGCGAGTTGAGCAGCGCGATCGGTCGCGCTCCCATGGTGAAGATGTCGCGGATGATGCCGCCGACGCCGGTCGCCGCGCCTTGATAGGGCTCGATGAACGAGGGGTGGTTGTGCGATTCGATCTTGAAGACGGCGGCCAGTCCCCCGCCGATGTCGATCGCGCCGGCATTCTCGCCGGGCCCCTGCAGCACCTGCGGCCCTTCGGTCGGCAGCGTCTTCAGATGGACGCGCGAGCTCTTGTAGCTGCAGTGCTCCGACCACATCACGGAAAAGATGCCGAGCTCGGTCAGATTCGGCTCGCGGCCGAGGACCTGCACGATGCGATCGTATTCGTCGGCCTTCAGCCCGTGCCGGTCGAGAGTCTGGGCGTCGATCACTTCAGCCAACCGCCTGCAGGGCCGATCCGGTGGATCCGCCGAACGTTCCGGTCTTCACGGCGGCAATCGCCGACTCGAAGATCGCCCGGCCGTCGACGCTGCCGAGGATCGACTCACAGGCGCGTTCGGGGTGCGGCATCAGGCCGACGATATTGCGCGCCTGGTTGCAGAGCCCGGCGATCGCCGCTGTCGATCCGTTCGGATTGGCCGCGTCGCCGACGTCGCCGGCGGCGTCGGTGTAGCGGAAGATGATCTGACGGTCTGCCTCGAGCTGGGCGATCACGTCAGGCTCGGCGAAATAGTTGCCCTCGCCGTGCGCGATGGGAATCCGAAGCACCTGCCCGGGGCGGCACGCCGCCGTGAACGGCGTATCGGTCTGCTCGACGCGGATGTGGACGTGCTCGCAGCGGAACTTCAACGCCCGGTTCCGCAACATCGCGCCGGGCAGCAGTCCGGCTTCGAGCAGCACCTGGAAGCCGTTGCAGATTCCGAGCACCGGGCCGCCGTCGGCCGCGAAGCGCTCCACCGCGCGCATGATCGGCGAGAAGCGGGCCATCGCACCGGTGCGCAGGTAGTCGCCGTGGGCGAAGCCGCCCGGCAGGATCACCGCGTCGGCGCCCTGGAGATCGCTGTCCTTGTGCCAGATGTACTCGGCCTGCTGACCGAGCACGTCGTGGACTGCGTGGTAGGCATCTTCGTCGCAGTTCGAACCCGGAAAGACGACGACCGCGAATTTCATAAGCCTCCGGCTCCCCGCTTCAAACTCCGAGCTCGGACTGCCAGGCACCGGGTGGCAGCCCGACGCTGGCCGCTCGAAGCTAATCTATCTCAACCCGGTAGCTCTCGATCACCGGGTTCGCCAGCAGCTTGTCGGCCACTTCGGCCGCGAGCGCCCGGGCCTGCGCCGCTTCGGTCGTCTTCAGATCGAGCTCGAAGTACTTGCCCTGGCGGACGTCGTCCACGCCGGCGTAGCCGAGCGAGTGCAGCGCGTCGGCGATGGTCTTGCCCTGTGGATCGAAGACCGACGCCTTGAGCGTGACGAAAACTCGTGCGCGCATGGATTGAATCCTCTCTCACGACGCTCAGCCGGGAGCCCCTGGCACCGGTCCGGATCTGAAGCCGAGCTCTAGGCGTTGACCGTCGTGGCATCAAACACCCGGTCGAAGATGTCGTCGACGTGCCGGAACTGCTCGTCCAGATCGAAGGCGCGCTCGATCTCGGCCGGCGACAGCACGGCCGACACGTCGGGGTCGGCCAGCAGCAGCTCCTTGAAGTCACGTCGATCGGCAAACGACTGCATGGCGTTCCGCTGCACCCACTCGTACGCCTGCTCGCGCGAGACGCCTCGGCGCGCCAGCTCCAGCAGTACCGTACCCGAAAACACGACGCCGCGTGACCGCTCGAGATTCTCGCGCATCCGATCCGGATTGACGACCATACCCATGGTAATCCTGGTAAACCGGCGCAGCATGTGATCGAGCGCGATGAAGCTGTCGGGAAGGATGACGCGCTCGACCGAGGAGTGCGAGATGTCGCGCTCGTGCCAGAGCGCGATGTTCTCGAACGCCGGCATGGCAATTGCCGCGAACCAGCCGCGCCAGACCGACAATCTGCTCGCAGCCAATCGGGTTGCGTTTGTGGGGCATCGCCGACGAGCCTTTCTGCCCCTTGGCGAACGGCTCTTCCACCTCGCCGAGCTCGGTCTTCTGCAGACCGCGCACCTCGAGGGCGAACTTCTCGAGCGACGCGGCAGTAATCGCCAGCGCCGCCAGCAGCTCGGCGTGGCGGTCGCGCTGAATCACCTGGGACGCGACCGATGCGGCCGCCAGCCCGAGCGCACGGCAGACGGCGGCTTCGATGTCCGGCGAGAGATGCGCGAACGTACCGACCGCGCCAGACAGTTTCCCGACGTTGATCACCGCGCGGGCCCGCCGGACGCGCTCGATGTCGCGGCCGATCTCGGAGTACCAGAGCGCGAGCTTCAGGCCGAAGGTCATCGGTTCGGCGTGGACGCCGTGCGTGCGGCCGATCATCGGTGTGCGGCGATGCTCGAACGCGCGATCCCGCACGGCCGCCGCCAACCGGTCGAGATCCTCGAGGATGACGTCGCAGGCCTCGCGCATCTGCAGCGCCTGAGCGGTGTCGATGACGTCGGACGAGGTCAAACCGAAATGCAGCCAGCGCGCCGGACGGTCCGACGTTCTCCGCCACGGCGGTGGTGAAGGCAATCACGTCGTGCTGGGTGGTCCGCTCGATTTCCTCGATGCGCGCGATGTCGAACGCGCCGCGCTGGCGAATGTCGCGAGCGGCCTCGGGCGGGATGATTCCGGCGTCGGCCATCGCCTCCGCCGCCGCGGTCTCGACCAGGAGCCAGGTCTCGTAGCGATGCTGATCGCTCCAGATCCGGCCCATCTCCGGATGGGTATATCTTGCAATCATCGATTGCCGAGCAACCAGTGATCCGAAATGTTCAACCCAGCTCGAGCCGCTCGCGCGGAATCTCGAGCCCGTTCACATTGCCGAGCACCGTCGCCGCGAGCGAGCCGTTCTGGAAGAGATCCACCGCCACCCGCTGGACATCGGCGGCCGTCACGCGCTCGACACCCTGCAACGTCTCGTCGAGGCCGAACTGCCGGTCGAAGTAGATCTCCTGCCGGGCCAGATGCGACATCCGGCTGGCCGTGTTCTCGAGGCTCAGCATCAGGCTGCCCTTGAGATGATCCTTCGCCCGCTGCAGCTCGGCATCCGGCACCGGCGCCTGCTTGACGCCGCGCAGCTCTTCGACGACGAGGTCGATGACCTCGCCGACCGCGGCATTGGAACAGCCGGCATAAATGGTGAACGAACCGGCATCGCGATACGCGCTGAGGCCGCTGAACACCGCGTAGGCCAGCCCGCGCTTTTCGCGGACGTTCTGAAACAGCCGCGAGCTCATCGACCCGCCGAGCATCGTGTTCAACACGTAGCTCGCGTACCGATCGTCGTGATTCTGCGGATAGCTGCTCGCGCCGAGACACACGTGGCTCTGCTCGAGCTCCTTGTTCCGAATCAGGATCTTCGGCACCACGGTCGGCGCCTCTTCACCGGCGGTCTCGCCCGACGTCGGCACGGCGCCGAACTTCGCCTCGACGAGCTGGCGGACCCGATCGTGATCGAGATTGCCGACCGCGGAGATGATCAGATTGTCGGCGGTATAGGCGTTGCGGAAATACCGCCGCAGCAGGTCGGCATCGAACGAATCCACCGTCTCCGGCCGGCCGAGAATGGGACGGCCGAGCGGGTGGTTCTCCCAGAAGCCCTGCGTGAACAGCTCGTGGACGAGGTCGTCCGGCGTGTCCTCGACCATCTTGATCTCTTCGAGGACCACTTTCTTCTCGCGCTCGATGTCGTCCGGGCCGAACGCCGGATTCAGCACGATGTCCGACAGGATGTCGATGGCCAGCGGCAGGTGCTCGTCGAGCACCTTGATGTAGTAGCTGGCGTACTCCTTCGCCGTGAAGGCGTCGAGCTGCCCGCCGATCGAATCGATCGCCTGCGCGATGTCCTCGGCCGAGCGCGTCGTCGTGCCCTTGAACAGCATGTGCTCGACGAAATGGGCGATGCCGCCGCGCTCGGCGGTTTCATGCCGCGATCCCCGCGTGAGCCAGACGCCGATACTGATCGAGCGCACCTGGGTCATCTTCTCGGTGAGAAGACGAAGGCCGTTGTCGAGAACGTCTCTGACGATGGGTGAGTTAGACAAGATGGAGCTCGCAGCAGGAACGCGTGTTCACCAGGGCCGGCGATGTGCCGCAAAGCCTTGACAGAGAAGGAATTACAAGCTCGGGTTGCCACTATAGCACGGGCCGTCCGGCGGAGCAAGGGACTCGGGCCGTTGAAAGGCGCGGAAAAGGGGTCAGGTACCTTTTTTGATAGGATCACGGCGAGCGGCAACCCGTTGAAAACCAATCAGATACCGACGGCCAATTCCACCCGGCTCCCTGGACCTCGCCGAGCTCGAGCGTCCGGCGCTCGAAGCGGCGTTCGAGCAGCTCGGCCTCGAGCGATTCCGCGCCCGGCAGGTGTTCCGATGGATCTATCGCCACGGCGTCACCGCCTTCGACGAGATGACCGACCTGTCACAGCCGCTGCGCGCCGCGCTCGCCGACAGCTTCACGTTGACAACCCCCCAGGTCGTCAAACGCGAACGATCGGTTGACGGCACGGAGAAATTGGTCCTGCGCCTCGCCGACGGCAACATGATCGAATCGGTCTTCATCCCCGACACGCCGGCGATGACCTTCTGCATTTCGACACAGGTGGGATGCGCCATGGCCTGCCGCTTCTGCCTCACCGGCAAGATGGGATTGGTCCGGAACCTCACCGCCGGCGAAATCGTCGGCCAGGTCCGGGTGCTGGCCGACGCACTCGGGATGCGCGACAAGCGGTTCAATCTCGTCCTGATGGGGATGGGAGAACCGCTGCACAACTACGACGAGACGATGAAGGCGTTGCGCATCCTGGCGGACGAGCACGGCCTCGCCGTGTCGCCGCGGCGGGTCACGCTGTCAACGGTCGGTCTGCTGTCGGCACTGGAACGGCTCGCCCAGGAGCCGCTGATGCCCAACCTGGCCATCTCGCTGCACGCGCCGACCGACGCGATCCGCGGCGATCTCGTGCCGATCAACAAGAAGTACGGCGTCGCTGACATCATCGACGCGTGCAAGCGATTCCCGTTGAAGCGCCGCAGCCGCATCACGTTCGAGTACGTGCTGCTGGCCGGGGTCAACGACTCGCCGGACGATGCGCGCCGGCTCGCCGCGCTGCTGTCCGGCGTGAAGTCGAAGGTGAACCTGATCCCGTTGAACGCCGCGCCGGGAATTCCGTTCGAACGGCCGTCCGACCAGACGATCGATCGGTTCGCGCAGATCCTCGCCGATCACCATCTGACCGTTTCCGTCCGGAAGAGCCGCGGCCGCGACATCAGAGCGGCGTGCGGACAGTTGATCGTCGAGGGACCGCGGAAGTCCCCCGGGCAGCAACTGGCGACGCTCGCGTTCGGTCCTTAAGAGCGCGTTGCAAAAACAGATGTAGTGCAGGCCTTCAGGCCTGCCCAGCGACTGCGAGGCGGACCTTAAGGTCCGCACTACATTTTGCAACGCGCTCTAAACATCTTCTAAAGCCATGCCCTGGCAACGAAGCTTCGCGCACCGACCGCCGGGACGCCTACTCGGCGGTTTCACGCGAGGCTTCGTTACTCAATCGCCTCACCGCGCATGGTCTCGCCGGCGCCGGTGACCTGCACCCGGATCCATTCGTTGCGGACGTGGCCGGGCGGGATTCTCACCTTCAGGTAGTTGCCCGTGACGGCGAGCGAGCCGTCCTCGAGCGTCAGCGCCCGATGGATCGTGCCGAGCTGCGATTCCCGGAACCTGACAGTCAGCCGACGGCCGATCTCGCGCACCCGCGCCGCTCGTTCCCTGATGACCGTCCCGTGGACCTTCCCGCTCATCGCCGAGGCGACCGTCCCCGGCCGGTCGGAGTATGGGAAGACGTGCACGTGCGTGAGCGGTGACTGGTCCAGATAGCTGCACAGCTCGTCGAAGTCCATCGTCGGTTTCGCCGGGAAACCCGACGATCACGTCCGAACCGATCGACGCGGACGGGATGCGCGCGCGGATCGAATCGACCAGTTCCGCGTAGTACGCGCTGGTGTAGGGCCGACGCATCGCGGTCAGCATCCGATCGCTGGCGTGCTGCAGCGGAAGATGGAAATGCGACGCGAAGCAGTCGTGGCGCGCCACGCGATCGACGATGTCCGGCGAGCAGTCCATCGGTTCGAGCGAGCTGATCCGGAAGCGAACAACGGGCCGGCAAGGGTCGACAGAGACTCCCCGACAGTCCGCTTCGCCGCCCGGCAACGCCGTCGAATCGTGCCAGGCATTCAGCGCTCGCAGCAACTCGTGCAGCGACGACGCCGGTTGCAGATCCCGCCCGTACGATCCGAGGTGCACGCCGGTCAGCGTGATCTCCTTGAAGCCGGCGCCGGCGATCCGGTCGACCTCAGACACGATTCCGCCCGGCGGCACGCTCCTGGGGGCGCCTCTCGTTGTCGGGATGATGCAGTAGGCGCATGGCTGCGCACAGCCGGTCTGCACCCGCAGCGTGAACGCGGTACGGCCGGCGACCCCGGGCTCGATCGCCGCTCCGCAGCTGCCGTCACCGTTGCCGAACCGCTCGGATGTCGTCAGGCCGAGATCGGCGGCCAGCAGCGACACGACGCTCGCCTTGTCGCCGTTCGGCACGACCCTGAGCACGTTGGGGAGGCTGCCGAACTCGTCGGGACGACGAGTGGCGTAGCACCCGGTGACGACCACCTTCGCATCCGGATTGACGCGCGCCAGACGCCGGACCGCTTGCCGCGCGCCTTGATCGGCGCTCGAGGTCACCGAACAGGTGTTGACGATCACGACGTCTGCGTCGTCCGGCGATGCCGCCGTCGTTGCGCCGCGGCGGCGCAGGTCTTCCTCGAACCCGAGCGAATCGGCCTGATTGACGCGGCAGCCGAAGGTGATGATTGAGTACTTCACGTTAACTCTCCACCACGGAGGACGCGGAGGTCAGATCGACAGGATGTCCTCGTGTCCTCGTGTCCTCCGTGGTGATTAGGTTTCAGGAGAGTGCTTTTCGTCCGATGTCCCGCCGATACTGCATCCCGTCGAAGTGAATCCTCGACACGCCGTCGTAAGCACGGGCGATCGCGTCGTCGAAGCTGACGCCGCGCCCGACGACGGTCAGCACCCGACCACCGGCGGTAACGAGCGACGCCATCCTGCTGGGCCGTTCCAGCATGAAAGACCTGCGCGACGGTTGCCGCGTCCTCGGTCCCGCGGATCAGCCGTCCCGGGTCCGATGATTCAGGATAGCCGCGGGACGCGATGACGACGCCCACCAGTTTGTCCCGGCCGAGTCGGCACGAAGGCTGCCGGAGACGGCCTTCAGCCGCCGCGACGAGCAGCGGCAGCATCGGCTCGTCGACCAGCGAAAGGATCACCTGCGTTTCGGGATCGCCAAGCCTGACATTGGAATCGGCACGATAGGCCGTCGAGAGCTTATTGCTCCTCACTCGGTCGAGGCAGACCGCCGCCGCCATCGGGATGAGGATCACCCCGGGCACGAAGATCAGGGTGAAGATGAAGGCACGCTTGATTCCCTCCCAGAAGAGAGGGTCGTGCAGGACGTCACGGTAATTCTGCAGCCCGATCCAGTTCGGGGCTGCCTGATCGAGGAACTTATCGTCGGTGAAACTGATCCTGAGCGCATCGTAGATCGGCAGGAGCTGCCAGCCGAGGAAGAAGATGATCGCCGGCAACAGGTAGGGATAGGTCCGCAGGAAATCGAGCGCCGTTTTCCACCGGCCCGTCCGCGCGGTTCTTGGCCGGCACGGCACCATGGACCGCTTCACCCGGCGCGACCGCCTGTGCCACTAGGGCTCCCCTCTTCCCGCGGCGCCTGCTCGACCTCGGGGTTCCCCTCTCCTCGCGGCCCACAGAGTTCGCGGCGAGTCCGAAGGAAATCGAGGGAGAGGGGAACGCTGATGAGCCCGGCTGAACGCTACTGCGCGTCCTTCCCGGTCTGCCGCTTGAACTCAGCGCGCACCGCGTTCATCGCGTTGGTCGCGGCCGTCTTGGCGTCCGGCGACTTCCCCGGTGAGGTACTTGTGCCATTCTGGTCGCGCCGTGTCGAACTGCTTGACGCCGAGGATCGTCGGTGCGATTGCGCTGGCGTCGGCGAGACTGTCGTAGATCTCCCAGGTCCACGGATTGGCCGTTATCCACTCGGGTGGATTGTCCTTCCACGCCGTCCATACCGACTGCAAGACCGGCAGTTGACCGGACGGCAGAATTTCCTCGCGCTGGATCACCGACCGACGCTCTCCTGCCAGAACCGCTCGTCGGTCGAGAGGGCAGTGAAGAAGTCGACGGCCTGCTCCTTGTTCTTGCCATACTTGAAAAGGACAGCGCCGGTGTCCCAGAAGACCGTCCGCCCGCGCCACCCTCGGGAGCCGGGAGCTTGGCAAGCACAGCTTGGAGGGATCGGGCCACTGCGGCAGCGTTGCGCAGCGGCGCAGTTCTGATACTTGAAGTAGTACGCCGCCTGCTGCGCCTGGAAGAGCGGCTTCGTCGGCGAGCATCGGGGCGTCGAGGGCTGCCCGGCGCGAGGACGTCGGCGCTCGTCAGTTCCATCATCCGCTTCAGGATTTCGAGCGCCTGGATCGCCGCGTCGCTGTCGTACCGGAACAGGCCATCGGGCGTGTAGACGTCGGTGCTGATCGAGTGCGTGACTGGGATCAGCGAGGACCCGCCAGTCGCGGTTGTCGAAGATCAGCCCGTACGGCGCAACGCCGCTCTCCTGAACCTTGCGCGACGTTCTCGATGAACTCATCCCACGTCTTCGGGGCGGCCGTCGGATCGAGGCCGGCCTTTTCGACCAGATCGGCGTTCGAGGCCTGCACACAGATGTCGAGCAGCAGCGGCCAGACGTAGAACTTGCCGTCCAGGGTTCCCTCGGCTCGCGTCGCCGGCGCGAAGTCGTCGAGCAGGCCCTCCGGCAGGTATCGTCCCAGGGCTCGATCGTGCCCGTCTCGACCAGCGCGATCATCTCGAGGAACGGCGTCACTCCGCCGTAGAGTCCCGGTGCTGTTCTTCTCGTTCGCCTCGGCGATGAAGCGGTCGAAGCTCGAAGTTCTCGGTTGGCGCGATTTCGACGGCGACACCCTTGCTCCTCGCCGATCGTGTTGATCATGGGATGGTCCCGGGGCATCCAGTAATAGAAGGTGCTGTTCGG
>CAVOHG010000006.1:0-153871 GCA_963695655.1 uncultured Acidobacteriota bacterium
GCATCATAGGTGACCGGCGCAGCCCCATGGTGCCGTTTGCGATGCGAGCCAACCGGGGCTGGTGGTGTTGATTGACCATCGGCCCGCATATCAGCCCGGCTTTGCAATGCTGATCCCCGGAAGGCGAGCGACTCGACCCAGGAACTTCGTCATGTGGCTGAAATTCCATTCGCCCCCGGACCCGGGGTGGTCTTTCCTTCGGGCTGCGACGGGCCGCGCCACCGGGGTCTGCCGCGGGATGTGGGTGACCCGAGGCCTTTTCGTCGAGGTCAGGTGAGAGTTCTGTGGACAATGGTTTATTGATGCTGTAGTTGGTGGATTTCGGCGGCTAGGCCGGTGGGGCTGCCGTGCGGACTCCAGACGCTGAGAATGTCTCGGGACAGGAGTTGATCGATTACGGTGTGGGCGGCCCCGAGCAGTGCTGCTGTGTCGCTCTGCGGGGAATACTGAATTTCCAGCTGTCGGGTGGCGGCGGGGATCGCCCGTTGATAGACAGCGTTTTGGATAGCTGTCAAAAGGGTTTCGCCGGCGGCGGCCATAGTGCCGCCGATCAGAATTTGCCCTGGATTGAAGGTGTTGACGAGGTTGGCGAGGGCCTTGCCGGTCAATGTTCCGGCGCGGCTGATCAGTTCCGTGCCGACCGGATCACCGGCCCGAGCTGCGTCGGCCACATCGTGGGCTGTGAGGTGGCCGTGGTCGGCGATTCGATCGGCAAGAGGACCGTGTCTCCCTGCAAGCAGTGCTGCGGACGCGGCGAGGACGTCGCCACCGGCGAAGCGCACGAGGCAGCCTTGTCCTCCGCACCAGCACGGTATGGGTGGTTCTTCGACCACCGTGACGTGGCCGATCTCGCCGGCGGCGCCCCCTTCACCGCGATGAAGCCTGCCGTTCGAGACGATTCCAGCGCGGATTGTCTCGCTCATGTTGAGATAGATCAGGTTGTGTTGTCCGCGGGCGGCGCCGGCCTTCAGTTCGCCGACGGCCATCATGTTGACGTCGTTGTCCACCCAGACGGGAACGTCGAATGTGGAGGCGAGCCGGTCCCTGATGGGATACCTGTCCCAGCCGGCCAGCAAGGGGTCGCCCAGGGTCCGACCGGACACCGAATCCACCGCGCCGAGCACACCGATACCGATACCTCGGATCGGGGCGTCGGTCGGTAGGTCGAGGAGTAGTTGCTTCAACAGCGTTTCCAGGATGGCCAGTGCAGGTTCGGGGCCGCCGGAGAGATCGGTGGGACCACTGCGCCGGTCGATCAGTCGTCCGCTGAGATCTGCAGCTCCGACGCTGGTGCGGGATGCACCCAGATCAGCAACGAGGACTATCCCACCGTCGGCACAGAAGCTGATCGCACGTGCCGGCGGGGCCGGTTCGTCGGCGTCGCCGTCTTCGGTGATCAACGCACAACCAAGGAGCTCCCGGACGCAGTCGCCAATGATCGACTCGGAGCAGCCGGACAGTTCCGAGAGCTCGGACAGTGTCAGGGAAGGGCCCTCACGCAGGAGATCAAGGCTCCTGGCGAGGTTGTCGCGGTGCATGGCCAATTCGACGTCCATCGGTGAGGAGCTCTCCTGAAACTGGGCGGGGCTGGCCAGCCACCCGGTGCGGCGGCGTGAATCGTTAGTGCTCAGTAGCTATTCGCTCAACAGTAAATGCCTGGTAGCCTTCTGGCAAGTAACTGTCTGGTCACGGGCTCTGGGTCCACGTCGAGCCAGGAGTATCGGAGGGAGCGCCTTGTCGTCAACGGCGAAGCCGCGCGGGCCCTACAAGGCGGGTGTCATCCGGCGCAGGCAGATCATCGAGGCGGCCACCGTCGCCTTTGCCCGCCGGGGCTACACCGGTGCCTCGCTGCGAGAGATCGCAGACGAGGTGGGCGTGACCGTCCCCGGACTGCTCCGGCATTTCGCCAGCAAAGAGGAGCTGTTGACAGCAGTCCTGGACAAGTGGGACGAGGACACCATCAAGTTATTCCAGCAGCATGCCGAGGGCCTGGAGTGGTACTTGCAATACCCCGACGTGATGCGGTACCACGAGGAGCATCCCGGATTGGTGGAGCTGTACCTGACAATCTGCGGTAAGGCCACCGACCCCGCTCACCCGGCCAGGCCGTGGGTCGCAGCCAGGTTCGACACCATCGTGCGCGACGCGTCTCGGCATTTTCGCATCGCCCAGGCCAGAGGCGAGGTCAAGCCAATGTCGGACCAGGAGATGGAACGCGAGATCCGTGGTCCTTCGGTTTGATGGACGGCCTGGAGCTGCAATGGATCAACAAGCCAGAGTTGGGCCTCGCCACCACCTTCGAGGCGATTTTTGCTTTCATCCTCGAGCGTTGGCGCCACAAACCCCCGCCGAAAACACGCCGGAGACACCTCCTGCCCTGCAGGCAAAGTCCGCTCCGGTTCCACGGGTGCTGAAGAATCGTTCACAACGGATCGTTAAATCCGGCACTCCTCGGTACTTGCTGGTAGAAGGCGCGGTCCGCGCCCTCGAAGGCGAGCACGGATTCGAGCGCTTCCACCCACTCGCGCGTCTCGGCCGGGTCAAGGTCTTCGAGCATCAGCGCCCCCTGCCCTCTCGGTGGTCTCTCAAGCATTTACCCTGAGGCGGTGGCAAATCCACTCGATCAGGTCGCATCCTGGCCGGCCACCGCCGCGGCCGGGGTCGCGTCGGCCGCGGGCCTGATGGAATCGGCCGGACCGGCCGCCCAGCCGTTCCGCTGGGCGTCGGTGACCAAGCTGCTCGTCGCGCTGACCGCGCTCGACGCGGTGCAGCGCGGCCTGCTCGACCTGGACGAGCCGGCCGGACCGCCGGGAGCCACGGTCAGGCACCTGCTCTCGCACGCGTCCGGGCTGGCCTTCGACAGCGACGCGGTCCTCGGCCCGCCCGGCCGCCGGCGCGTCTACTCGAACCGCGGCATCGAGATCGTCGCCGACACCGTCGCGGCCCGCTGCGGCCAGCGCTTCGAGCGGCTGCTGGCCGACGAGATCTGCGGTCCGCTCGGGATGACGCAGACCCGGCTGGAAGGCTCCCCGGCCTGGGGCGCGGTCGGCCCGCTCGGCGACCTGATGAACCTGGCCGTCGAACTGGCCAGCCCGTCCCTGGTGAACGAGGACCTGCTGGCCGAGGCGACCTCGGTCGCCTTTCCCGGCCTGTCCGGCGTGCTGCCCGGGTTCGGCCGCCAGGAGCACAACGACTGGGGCCTGGGCTTCGAGATCAGGGACGCCAAGTCGCCGCACTGGACCGGGTCGCGGAACTCGCCGCGGACGTTCGGCCACTTCGGCCAGTCGGGCAGCTTCCTGTGGGTGGACCCCGACGCCGGGCTGGCCTGCGTTTCCCTGGCGGACGAGAACTTCGGCGACTGGGCCCGGCAGGCCTGGCCGAAGCTGTCCGACGACCTGATCGCCGCCCACGGCGCATAATCGGGCCTATGGACAAGCCACCCGTCGTTTCCGCCGGGGAGTGGCAGCAGGCACGCGACGAGCTGCTCACCGCCGAGAAGGAAGCCACCCGTGCGCTGGACGCGATCGCGGCGCGGCGTCGGCGCCTGCCGATGGTCAGGTTCGCGCGGCGACTACGTGTTCGACACGCCCGCGGCACCAGACCGCTGCTGGACCTGTTCGACGGCCGCGCCCAGCTGGCCGTCTACCAGTTCATGGACAACGGCCCGGACCACTTCTGCCCGGGCTGCACCGCGTTCACCAACAACGTGCCCGACCCGGCCTGACCAGGCTGGCCGACGCGACGTCAGCTGGGTGACCGTGTCGAACATGCCGCTGGCCCAGATCGAGGCGCTACAAGGACGCGGATGGGCTGGACGCTGCCGTTCGTGTCGTCGCGCGGCACCTCGTTCGCGCGACGACTGCGGCGCCGGCGGCGGCTTCATGCTCAGCGTGTTCCTGCGCGACGGCGACGACGTCTACCGGACCTACAACACGACCTCGCGCGGCGTGGACCGGCTCGCTGTTCGCCAACAGCATCCTCGACCTGAGCCCCGTACGGCCGGCAGGAGGACTGGGAGGACTCCCCGCCCGGCTGGCCCCAGCACCCCACGTACGGCTAAGCACGCGGCCCGCGCTGGCACGCCGATTCCTCCCCGCGGCCGCCGTCGTGCTCCGCCCGCGGCCGCCGATCGTCACCGCTGAGACCCGTGCGTCTTGTGTTACTCAAGCGGCCCGTGCTGCGCCGTCCCGCCGCCAAAGGATCGTGGTGGATTCGGGCTATGCGGTGGATTCGGTGCACTATAGACCCCTAAATCCACCACGAAACCCGAATCAACCACGCTAATAGACGAAGATTCATCGCACTGGTGTGCGAATTAGCGTGCAGATTGGTTTTCCTGGTGTTGCAGACGCGCTCCGACTGGGATGCTGATGCCAGGGACCGATGCCGCGGCGCGAAGGCGCGACCGCGGTGCCAGGGAGGCAGTCATGATTCCGTGCGGCGACATCCATCATCTCCGGCTCACAGTGACCGACGTGCAGCGTAGCCGCGAGTTCTACACCGGCCTGCTGGGCTTCCAGGTCGTCGTGGAGTCGCCGCCGCCCGGCGACCCGGGCGCGGACGAGGTGTTCAAGGTCCTGTTCGGCGGCGTGGTCATGGCGCGCGGCAACCTGATCATGGGGCTGCGGCCGATGGCCCCCGCGGCCGACCGCTTCCACCCCGACCGGGCCGGCCTGGACCACCTCAGCTTCGGCGTGCCTGCCCGCGGCGACCTGGAGCAGGCGGTCCGGTTGTTCGACGAGCGCGGCGTGACGCACGGCGAGATCACCCGGTTGCCCTCGTTCGGCATCGACGTGCTCTCGTTCGAGGACCCGGACGGCATCCAGCTCGAGCTCACCGCGCCGGTTCCCGAGGATGGCGGAACGGCCGGGTAGTCTCGGGCGGGAAACTGCATGCACATTCGGAAGGTGACGATGCCCCGGCTTACCCGACAGGACTTCGAGCGGCTGCTCGAGTTCCGGGTCACCCTGCGGCGCTTCCATCGCTGGAGCGAGGATCAGGCTCAGGCTGAGGGCCTGACCCACGTCCAGCATCAGCTCCTGGTGGCGATCAAGGGGCACCACGGGAACCAGCCTCCGACCATGGGCGACCTGGCCGGCTACCTGATGCTGCGGCCGCACAGCACGGTCGAGCTCGTCGACCGGGCCGAAGCCGCCGGGCTGGTGGAGCGGACGCCGGACGGGGAAGACGGCCGGGTGGTCCGGGTCCGGCTGACCCGCGACGGCGACCGGGTCCTGCACAAGCTGACCCGGGCTCACCTGGAACGCCTGCGCGAGCTCGCCACCGTCCTGGACGAGCTGGTGGCCAAGCACGACGCCGTCCAGGACGCCTAGCGATCCCCGGGTCCGTCCCGCGGCCGCGGCCGGGCCCCGCGGGCAGCGCCGCGGGGCCCGGTGCGGTTCAGCCGGTCAGCAACCGTCGTAGGGGGACCAGTTGGACTGGCCGCCCTGCGCCATCGCGTTGTTGAACACCCGGTTCTGTTCGGACACGCTGGCGTGCCCGAAGTCGCCGGCCGAACCGCCGTACGCGGCCCAGGTCGACGAGCTGAACTGGTACAGGCCGTAGTGCCCGCTCGAGTTCATGACCTGCGAGTTGCCGCCGGACTCGCGGGCGATCACGCAGGAGGCGTACGAGCCGCTGGCGCCCGAGTAGCTGCCCGAGACCGTGGCCCGGGCGGGCGCGGACGTCGACGAGGACGCGGCGGCTGGCGCGGCCGCCGGGGCCGGTGCCGGTGCCGGCGCCGGTGCCGGACCGAGCTGGGAGGGCGCGGCCGGGATCTTGGCGGGCAGCGCCGGGACCTTCAGCACCTGCCCCTCGCCGATCATGTTCGCCCAGTGGATCGTGCCGCGGTTGGCCCAGTACAGAACGGTCCAAGCGTTCTGCTTGTGGTAGACCTTCCCGGCGATCGCGGAGAGCGAGTCACCCGACCGGACGGTGTAGCGGGCGGGCCGGGACGGGGTTCGCGCTGGTCTGCCGCACCGCGGCGAACAGTTCGGCCGGGGATATGCCGGCCTGGCTGAGCGCGTCCGCCATCGTGCCGGTCCGCGTGGCCGCGGCGGGCTGCGCCGCGTGGGCCGGCGCCGGGTCGGCCTGCGCCTGCGGCGCGAGGCAGACGGCGGCCGCCATGCCGGCCAGGGCGGGCACGGTGGCCGCGGGTACTACGAGGTGCTTGAGCCGTGATGCTTTGCTGTGGCGCCCCAAAGGGTTCCTTCCCGAGCAGGTCGCGCTCACCTCGAAGGCACCACAAGGTGCATGGTGCCTTCGGAGCGCCTGACATCCGGGCAGCTTACGGCCACTTTGGTGTTAATTGCTCAAAATGGACTAAATCGGCCGCAGGCTGCTAAACTGCACGCCCCATGCACCAAGGCCCCTCTTGTTAACTTCAGTAACACGCCTTACACCAATCCGGTCGACTGTCGACAGGTCGGTACAGGTTCCGAGCCGGTGATTTACGCCGAACGGGCGTGGTTCCCGCCCCCGCGCAGCCCTCCTCGCCCCGGCCCTGGCCCGCTCCGCGCCCCCGCGGCCCAGCGAACCCAGATGCGCCACCCGGGGCGGATCAGAACGAGAGCATGCCGCTGACGAGCGCCCGCCAGGTCAGCGGGCCGACGATCCCGTCGACGGTGAGCCCGAGCGCCTGCTGGAAGCTGCGCACCGCGGTCGCGGTCTTGGGCCCGAAGATCCCGTCGACCGCGAGGCCGTGGCCCGGGCCGCCGGACTGCTCGCGGAACCGGAACTCCTCCTGCAGACCGCGGACCGCGTCACCGGTGCTGCCGCGGGCCAGCACGATGACCAGGGCGCCCCACGTCTGCGGCCCGACGATCCCGTCGACGTGCAACTGGTCCGCGATCTGGAACTGCTCCACCGCCGCCTCGGTCTTCGGCCCGAAGATCCCGTCCACGGTCACGTGGTGGCCGCGGTCCCGCAGCAGGTACTGGAGGGCCGGGACGGGATGCCCCTGGCTGCCCTGCTTTACCACCGGCCACGGCTGGATCTGGTCGCTCATGGCGTCCTCCTCTGGGTTGGCCCCAGATCACGCCATGGCCGCGCAAACCGCTTGCAGGCCCGGTGTAGATCATGTGGAGGCCGCCGGCCTGCGGGTGAAGGCCTGAAGGCTCAGGTCAGCTCGAGCAGCAACCGGACGAGGTCACCGGGCCGGTTGCTGGCGATCATGTGGTTGGTGGCGATCTCCCGGTAGCGCCAGGCCGGCGAGGCCAGGGCCCGGTCCGCGGCGGCCCAGAACGGCCCGCCGTCCTGGGGCCGGGGCTCGCCGGTGGCCTTGATGTAGGTGCGGGTGAACGGGTAGTCCTCCAGCGGGCGCGCGCAGCCGGACCGGCTCGGTGAAGCAGCCGGCCGGGTGCGGCGTGCGCCGCGGTCCGGCCCACGCCGCCTCGGCCGGGTCGTCGTACTCGCGGGGAAGCGGCGGGACCAGCCAGTCGCGGCCCAGGGCCGCCAGGCCGCTTCCGGCCGTTGCGCCGCCCAGGCTGGCCACGTCTCACCGTCGCCGGGCACGAAGGCGTCCAGGTAGACGAGGTGCCGAACCCGGTCGCCGATGTGCTCGAGCGCCCCGGTGACCACGACCCCGCCGTAGGAGTAGCCGAGCAGCACGATGTCGCTGAGGTCCTCGTACCAGACGGCGTCGACCACGTCGGCGATGTGAGTAGTCAGGCTCACCTGCGGGCTGGTCAGGTGCGCCCGCTCGCCGATGCCGGTCAGGCTGGGCGTGAAGACCTCGTGACCGGCCTCCCGGAGCGGACCGCGCACCTTGCGGAAGCCGTGCGCGCCGCCCCACGCGCCGTGCACCAGGACGAAGACCGCCATCTGCACCCGCCCTTCCCATCGCGAACGTCACCCATCAGGACATCCTGCCGCTCAGAACGCCTGCCGGATACCTATAGTCAGCCAGAAGATCAGCACCAGGGCCAGCATCTCCAGCAGCTCGTCCACGCCCCGCACCTGCAGGTGGGGGCGGCGCGACAGGGGCAGCCCGTCATAGGAAACCGAACCACCCAGGCCGGTGTGGACGGCGACGCGCCAGCGCCCGGCCGCGCGTGCGCCATCGGCACCTCGAGCTCGGGGTCGTCGCCGACGACGGCCAGCTCGCGCGGCGGGACGCCCGAGCCGGTCGCGCGGCGGTCCGCAGCGCGTGCAGCGACGGCTTGCCGACGACGGACACCGGCAGCCGGTGACGTCGCGGACCATCGCGCTGATCGCCCGCGACGTGCCCAGGCCCGGCCCTCCGCGGTCGCGAAGAACGGCGACTGCGAGCCGCTGTAGTAGCTCGGCCCCGCCCAGACCGCCTCGCACGCCGCCTCCAGCGCCTCGAAGGTGAGCTCCTGCGGTACCAGCCGGCCATCACCGCGTCCGCCGGCGCCCCGGGCACGGCGGCAGCGTCTCGATGCCCCGCCTCCGCAGCGGCTCGGTGATCCCCTTGCCGCCGAGCACCATCACCCGCCGGTGGCCGCGCCGCGGAGCAGGACCTCGGACGGCGCCGACGGCCGGGGTGAGCACGCCGTCGTCCGGCAGCGGGAAGCCCGGCCTGCGAGCGCGTCGGCGTACTGCCGCGGCGTCCTCATGGTGCCGTTGGTGAAGACGCAGAACGGCAGCCCGCGCCGGCCAGCCGCCGCGTGAACTCGAGCGCGCCGGGCAGCGGCGCGCAGCCCTGGTTGTTCCGGTCGCCGAGCACCAGCGTGCCGTCCATGTCGAGGACGAAGCCGCGCACCTGGCGCAGCCGGTCGCCGCGGCACCAGGCTCAGGCACGGACGGCCCCCTCGGACGTCGGCGCACCGACAGCCGGAGACCCGGCTTGGCGATCGCGAGGTCGTGGACGGACGGCCGCGAGCCGAGCTCGCCCAGCAGCGAGAGCACCGGCGGCGAGCGCGGGGTTGAAGTGCCGCGGCGCCGGGCCGGCCGCCACCATCGCGTCGACCTGCTCGGCCGGCATGTGCGCCCGCAGCAGCAGCTCCTCGTCGCTCACGCCGGGGAAGCCGCCGGCGCAGCTCGGCCGGCGAGGGCGGCGGCGGCTCGGCCGCCAGCTCGCGGGCCCGCGGGCGGTCGAGGATCCGGTCGAGCACGTCCGGCTCGATCGGCGCCGTCGGCCGGCCGAAGCCGCCCATGCGCGTACCGGATCACCTGGTCGGGCACGTTCGCGTAGCGCTCGCCCGATGACGTTGAACAGCGCCTGCGAGACCACCATCTGCGGGAACGGCGTGACCATGATCGGGTGGCCGAGCTCGGCGCGGACCCGGCCGACCTCCTCGATCGAGGGCTCTCGAAGCGGTCCTCCATGCCCGATCTCGCGCAGCTGCCGCCGCGTCGTCGTCATCACGCCGCCGGCGATCTGGTGGTGCAGGAACGCGGCGTCGAAGTCCTGCGGCGCGCCCGACCGGCAGCTCCTCGGCCGCGGCCAGGCCGGTCGAAGAAGTCGCAGACCAGGCCCAGCGCGCGGTCGTCGACGTCGACGCGTGTGCCCCATCTCGCGCAGGTTGGCCACGGTCCGCCGCGCCTCGGGCAGCGACGAGCCGTTGCCCAGCGGCGCCGCAGCCGACCTGCACGACCTCGACGCCCAGCTCGGGCGCGATCGAGTAGGTCAGCGGCGACAGCCCGATCGTGGCGTGCGAGTGCAGCTCCAGCGGCGTCGCCCCGAGCGCGGCCTTGACCGCCGGGAGCAGGGTGCGGGCCCGCTCGGCGGTGAGGATGCCGGCCGGGTCCTTGACGTAGACCCGGTCGATGTTCGGGTCGGCCGCGCACTGCGCGGCGAGGTCGGCGTAGAAGGCGTCGTCGTGCACGGCGCTGATCGTGTAGGTCAGCGCGCCGACGACCTCGTCGATCGCCGGCCTGCTTCAGCCGCCGGGCGGTCTCGCCGGGCGGCGTCCATGTCGTGCATCGGGTCGAGGACGACGACCCGGTCGATGCCGTTGACCGCCAGCCGGTCGTAGACCAGCTGCATGGTGTCCGGGTGCGAGTTCTCCCAGGAGATGAAGCGGAACCCGGTGCCGATGAACTGCAGCTTCGTCGTCGGCATCGCGGCGCGGGTCAGCCGGAGCCGCTCCCACGGGTCCTCCCGGTGGGTGCGCACCGCGACCCCCATGGCGGTGCTCGAGCTGTAGTCCAGCGCCCGGAAGCCGACCCGCTCCAGCAGCGGCGCCACCTGCAGCACGTGCCCGGTGCGGAGGCCGGTGGCCCCCCACAGGCTCTGGTTGCCGTCGCGCAGCGAGACGTCGACGAGTCCGACGTCGGCCATCAGCGCACCCCCACGAGGTCCGGTCTGGGCGTCCAGGAAGCGTTCGAAGAAGGCGGTGTCCACTCCCCCGGCGACGAACTCGGCGTCGGCCAGCAGCGCCTGGTGCACCGGCACCGTCGTCGTCACGCCCGTCGATCCGCAGCAGGTCCAGCGCTGCCGCGCGCCCGGGCCAGGGCGTCGGCGCGGTCGGTGCCGTGCACGATCAGCTTGGCCAGCAGCGAGTCGTAGAACGGCGGGACGACGGAGCCGCCCTGCACGTGGGTGTCCACCCGCAGGCCGTCGCCGACCGGGAGCACGACCCGGTCGATCCGTCCGGGCGACGGCCGGAAGCCGTGCGCCGCAGTCCTCGGCGTTGATCCGGCACTCCACGGCGTGCCCGGTGAGGACGACGTCCTCCTGCCGGATCCGCAGCGGCAGGCCCTCGGCGACGGCGAGCTGCTCGGCGACCAGGTCCAGCCCGGTGATCATCTCGGTGACCGGGTGCTCGACCTGGATGCGGGCGTTCATCTCCAGGAAGTAGAAGGTGTCCCGCTCGCGGTCGACGAGCAGCTCGACGGTGCCCAGGCCGCGGTAGCCCAGGTGCGCGGCCAGCTTCAGCGCGGCCGTCGGCCATCGCCGGCCCGCAGCGCGTCGGAGATCAGCGGGGCCGGGCGCCTCCTCGAACAGCTTCTGGTAGCGGCGCTGCACCGAGCAGTCGCGGTCGCCGAGCGCGACGCGCGGTCGCGCCGTCGCCGAGCACCTGCACCTCGACGTGCCGACCGGACGACGACGAAGCGCTCCAGGTAGACCCGCGGGTCGCCGAACGCGGCCGCCGCCTCGGAGACGGCGAGGTCGAGGGTGTGCGCGAGGTCGGCCGGGGTCGCGGACCAGCTTCATGCCGCGCCCACCACCACCGCCCGACCGCCTTGACCAGCAGCGGGTAGCCGACCTCGGCGGCCACCGCCTGCGCGCCCGCGAGGTCGGCCGCCTCCCCGCCCGGCACCACCGGGCAGGCCGGCGGCCAGCGCGTGCGCCCGGGCCTTCAGCTTGTCGCCGACCGCCTCCAGCGACTCCGGCGGCCGGCCCGACGAAGACGATGCCGGCCGCGGCGCAGGCCCGGGCCAGCGACGGGTTCTCCGACAGGAAGCCGTAGCCGGGGTGGACGGCGTCCGCGCCCACCGCCGACCGCCGCGCGCACCACGGCGTCCGGGTCCAGGTAGGACTGCGCCGCCGCCGCCGGGCCCGAGCCGGACGACCCGGTCGGCCAGCCGGGCCGGCAGCGACGTCGAGGTCGGCGTCGGAGGCGGCGAGCACCGACTCGATGCCCAGCCGGGAGCAGGTGCGGATCACCCGGGCGGCGATCTCCCCGCGGTTGGCGATCAGCAGCCGGCGGATCCGCGGGCCTCATGCCGGCCGTCGCGCTCCACCGCAGCAGCACCGCGTCGGCCTCGGCGAACTCGCCGTTGCCGAGGCGGAACTCGACCACGGTGCCGCGGACGCCCGCGTGCACCGGCGTCATCATCTTCATGGTCTCGACGATGCCGACGACGGTCTCCTCGTCCACCTGGTCGCCGACCTCGACGAACGGCGGTGCTCCCGGCTGCGGCGCCCGGTAGAAGGTGCCGAGCAGCGGCGGCCGGACGGCGACCAGCCCCTCGGCCACGCTCGGCCTGCGCCGGCGCGGCTCCCGCCGGCGGCGACCGGCGCCGGCGGTCGGCTCCAGCGACCGGCGCGCGCGAGGACCTGCTGCTCCGCCGTCCACCCGGCCGCGCCCTCGCGGCGCACGGTGAGCGACAGGTCGGCGAGCTCCAGGTGCAGCTCGTCGAGGCCGCTGGAGTCCAGCACCGCAGGACGTCGCGGACGTCGTCCGGGGTCAGTTCCATGCCGCTCAGCTCCCCGAGCGGGCGCTTGCCGCCCAGCAGGTTGAGCACGTGGTCGAACGGCCGGCCGCCGGCGCGGCGCGGCGCGGGCGCCGGTCGGCGTCCTTCGCCGCCCACACCGTCTCCGGCCGGCTCTGCAGCAGGACACGATCTCGTCCTCCGGCGCGCCGTCGGCCACCGCCCACTCGATGTCCTGCGGGCAGCCGTAGTGCGCCTCGACCTGTGCGGGCGATCGCGACCAGCTCGGCGATCTCGTCGTCGGAGATCGACGGGCACGTCCTGCAGCGTCGGCCGGCACGTCGCGTCTCGACCACGCCGTGCCCGACGGGTCCGGCCGGTGCCAGCGCGTCTTGGTGGCGACGTTCCGCCTGTGATCTCGCCGGTCACCTTGCTGACGACGAACGAGTCCGGCGTGACGTCGCCGCTGACCACGGCCGAGCCGAGCCCCCAGCTGGCGTCGATGGCCACCACCGACCTGTCACCGGTGAGCGGGCTGCGGGTGAACATGACGCCGGAGCTGCGCGCGCCGACCATCCGCTGGACGACGACGGCCATGCCCAGGTCGGTCTCCGGGATGCCGCGGCGCAGCCGGTAGGTCACCGACTCGACGCTGTAGAGGCTGGCCCAGCAGCGGCGCACGTGCTCGAGCACCGAGTCGGCGCCGCGCACCCACAGGTAGGTGTCCTGCAGGCCGGCGAAGCTGGCCTCGGCGCTGTCCTCGCTGGTCGCGCTGGACCGGACGGCGACCGGCAGCGTCGGGTCGCCGCACTCGTCGCACAGCGCCGCGTAGGCCGGCGATCACCGCGTCGGCCACCTCGGCCGGCAGCGGCGCGGACTCGACCACCGCGCGCAGCTCCGCGCACGCGGCGGCCAGCGACCGCGGCGCGGTCGGCCGGGTCGAGCGCCGCCACCCGCGCGGCGATCGGTCGCCGTCCACGGTCAGGTGCTCGACGCGCCAGCCGGAAGGCCGCCGTCGTCACCGCGAAGCCGGTCGGCACCCGGATGCCGGCGCGCAGCAGCTCGCCGAGGCTGGCGCCCTTGCCGCCGACGGCCGGGACGTCGCCGCAGCGCCGACGTCGGCGAAGTGCAGGACGGGAGCGACGATGGTCATGAGGATTCCCATCAGTCGCAGGACGGTGACGATGCCGCGGTCACCGTCGACGCGGACGCGGTCGCCGGTCCTGATCCGGGCGGTGGCCATGCCGGTGCCGACGACGGCCGGCATGCCGTACTCGCGGGCCACGATCGCCGCGTGCGACATCGTGCCGCCGATGTCGGAGACGGCCGCGGCGATCTTGCCGAACACCGGGCCCCAGCTCGGCGCGGTCACCGGGCAGACGAGGATCTCGCCCTCGCGGATCTGCCCGATGTCGTTGACGTTCAGCAGCACCCGGGCGACGCCCTCGACCACGCCCGGCGAGGCCGCGTAGCCGCGGACGGTCGACTCGTCGTCGTCCTCGCCGCCGAGCCAGGTCTCGATCGGTCTCCTGGGTGATGCCCCACAGCATCTTCACGGCCGGGTCGTTGAGCGCCTCGGGCACGGCGCCCAGCGCCGGCGGCGGCGACCAGCCGCGACAGCGCCTCGACGATCCGCTTGCGCTCGGCGACGATCGGCTGCCAGTGCCGGGCACCGAGCTCGGTGCCGCCCGACGGCCCAGGCCAGCATGACGTCGGCGAGCGCGTCCTCGACCTCGACGTGCCGCAGGTGGAAGACGTCGTCGGCCTCGGCGCAGCACCCCGCGCTCGGCCAGCAGCGCGCCGAAGGCGCGGATCTTCTGGAAGAAGCGGGTGGTGAACCAGTGCTCGCAGTAGAACTTGTGGACTCGATGTAGGGGAAGACCATGCCGGCACAGGCCGAGCATCTGGTCGAAGGCGGCCTTCTCCTCGTCGGAGCCGAGCAGGGCGCGGTACTCGTCGGCGATCCGGTCGCGCTCCTCGGCCAGCCGCTCGGTCGGGCGGGTGAGGTCCTCACCGGCGGCGATCTGCTCGACGTAGCGGGGCAGCGCGGCGAACGGCACGGTCAGGTCGTCGGCCCAGGACAGGTGGTGGTGGTAGAAGCCGTCACCGACCGAGACGTTGAACCACGGGTCCTTGGCCGCCTCGAGCGCGGCCAGCCAGCGGGCGCCGGCGTCGCCGCGCTCGGCCAGCGCGGCGAGCACCTTGGCCGGCTCGGCGCCCTCGACGAACAGGTCGGCCGAGGTCGAGCTCGACGGCCAGGCGCGGCGAGCTTCTTCAGCTCGTCGTCCGGGCCGGTACATGGTGACGTCCATGCCGGCGACCATGCGGGCCACCATCTGGTCGCCCATCTCCGGGAACGCCTGCTTGCAGAACTCGAAGAAGACGACGTAGGCGCCGTAGCCGAGCATGCAGGAACTCGGTGTGGTGGTGCCACATCTTCGAGTACAGGTCGATGCAGCGGTGGAAGTTCTCCCGCAGGAAGTGGTTGGGCGCGTACCCCGCGCGACTCGGTGACCACGGCGGCATCGTCGAACTCGGGCAGTTCGGGCACGGTGATCGAGGTCGATCTCGTCGATCAGGCCCTTGATACCGGTAGAACAGCAGCCCGATCGACCACGCGAACATCACGCCGAGGACCAGCCCCGCCACCCACGGCCGCACCATCGTCTCGTGCCGCTGCCAGGCCAGCACGGCGGCGTAGAGGGCCGCCAGCGGGCGGAAGACGTCGAGCCCGCGGTGGAACGACTCGACGACCACCGGCTCCCGCCGGCCGGTGCGCTCCGAGCGCGGGCCGAGAACCCCCATCCGCGAACCCGTCAGCTCGCGCGGCGCTGCGACCCGGCGTCGCCGTGGTCGCCGTCGTCGTCGGTCTCGCCGTCGTCGAGGCCGAGGGCGTCCTCGAGCTCGGAGGCCGCACGACCCGGCTGGGCGGCCTCGGCGACCTCCTTGGCCTTGTTCTTCTTCTCGCGGGCGATCCGGTCCTTCATCGCCGTGGCGTACATGTCGACGTACTCCTGGCCGGACAGCTCCATCAGGGCGTACATGATCTCGTCGGTGATCGAGCGCAGGACGAACCGGTCGCCCTCCATGCCCTCGTAGCGCGAGAAGTCGAGCGGGGTGCCCACGCGCACGCCGACCCGGATCAGCTTGGGGATCTTGGTGCCGGTGGGCTGCGCCTTGTCGGTGTCGATCATCGCGACCGGGATGACGGGCACCCCGGCCTCGAGCGCCATCCGGGCCACGCCGGTCTTGCCCTTGTAGAGGCGGCCGTCGGGCTGCGGGTGCCCTCGGGGTACAGGCCGAGCAGCTCGCCGCGGTTGAGCACCTTCAGGCCCGAGCGCAGGGCCGCCTCGCTGGCCCGGCCGCCGGAGCGGTCGACGGGCAGCTGGCCGACGCCCTTGAAGAACGCCGCCGTGAGCCGGCCCTTGATGCCCTCACCGGTGAAGTAGTCGCTCTTGGCGAGGAACGTCATCCGGCGCGGCACGACGAGCGGCAGGAAGATCGAGTCGGAGAACGAGAGGTGGTTGCTCGCGAAGATCGCGGCCCCGGTCTCGGGGATGTGCTCGGCGCCGTCGACCCACGGGCGGAAGAGCAGGCGGAGGATCGGCCCGAGGACGACCGTCTTCAACACCCAGTAGATCACCGGACCACCCTTCGTCGCGCAACGCCCAGACTCTAGTGCACTGGGTCACACTGCCTCTCGGGCGCACTGCCGTGCGAAGATCGTTGTCCCACCCCGCAGCACCCTAAGGAGTGCCCGTGCCCGACCGGCCCGGTGACATGGACGAGCGCGACGTCGACGCCCGCTTCGCCTCCATCGTCGCGCGGTGGGACGGCCCGGTGCCCGACGCCGACGACCCACCGGCCGACGACGCCCCCGAGCGCCCCACCGCCGAACCCGCCGCCGACGAGGTCACCGACGGTGACCCCGGCCGAGGACACCGGCGAGGCGGATGCCGGTGAGCCCGCCGCGCCGCCGGTCACCCCCCGCTCCCCCTGGGTCAACCCGTCCCCGCTCGACGTCGTGGTGCCCGCGTCGGCCTGGCGGGCCGCCGAGCCCGCCGACCCCGCGACGCAGGCGGCGGCCGAGGAGGCCGAGAAGGCGCTGACGGAGGAGGAGCACTTCGAGCCGCCCGAGGTCGTGCTCCCCCCGCAGGAGGACCTGCACTTCTGGGGTGCCGTGATCGGGCTGGTCGCCGGCCCGCTGATGCTGCTCTGGGTCGTGTTCGCCCGGCCGTCGCACACCACCCGCTGGTTCGTGGTGTCGGTGATCGTGTCGCTCGTCGGGTTCGGGCTGCTCGTGCTGCGCCAGCCCAAGCACCGCGACCCCACCAGCGGCGACGACGGCGCCCGGGTCTGACCGTCCGGGTGCGACGTACCCTCGGTGGGTGATCACCGGGGCGCACGTCATCCTCTACAGCACCGACGCCGAGGCCGACCGGGCCTTCTTCCGCGACGTGCTCGAGTACCCTCAGCGTCGATGCCGGTCACGGCTGGCTGATCTTCGCCCTGCCGCCGGCCGAGCTGGCGGTGCACCCGGCCGAGGCGGCGGCGCCACGAGCTGTACCTGATGTGCGACGACCTCGACGCCTTCCGGGAGCGGATGGCCGGGCTCGGCGTGCCCTGCGGGGAGCCGACCACCGAGCGGTGGGGCACCATCACCGCGCTGACGCTCCCCGGCGGCGGCACCCTCGGCGTCTACCAGCCGACCCACCCCTCCCCGCCCGGCTCGAGAGTAGAGAACACTCCGTCGGGCGCCGGCTGCACACGCCGTGGCCTCTACTCTCGACGAGGCGAGCGGCACGCAGGAGTTCGGATGCCGCGCGGAAGCAACTGCTGCGTGCCGGCCGAAGTTCCGCGTTCGGTGCAGGCCGACCCGCCGGTCAGGTGAGCTCGAGGTCGACCCAGGTGGGGCGGTGGTCGCTGGCCGCCGCGTACACGGCATCCGGCAGGCTGACCTCGCGGTGCGGCAGCACCCGCAGATCGGGCGAGGCGAACACCACGTCGAGCCGCCGGCGAGGGGCCCTGGCCGGGTAGGTCGGCCGGTCCGGCGACACCAGCCGCAGCCGGTCGGGCACGTCGATCAGCCGCCAGGCGCCTCCGGTGTGGTCCTCGTTGAGGTCCCCGGCCAGCACCAGCGGCCCGCGGTCGGCGATCGCCGCCAGGATCCGCTCGGTGTGGCTGACCCGCTCCGGCGGCTTGAGGCTCAGGTGCACCGACACGGCCGTCAGCTCGCGCGCCGCCGGGCAGCGCGACCCGCACCACGGCGTAACCCCGGGTGCGGTCCGGCCAGCGCACCGGCAGCCGCAGGTGCTCGGACCCGACGACCCGCACCCGGTCGGACGTCAGCACCGTGGTGCCGCCGCTCCCCCGGTGCACCCCGGACCGGCGCAGGCCGCACGCGGCGGCGAACCGTTCGCACCCGCCACCCGCCGAACAGCCGCCGGGGCACCTCCTGCAGGCAGAGCACGTCGGGGTCGACGGCGCGCACGACCCGCGCCGCGAGGTGGTGGTCGTCGAGGAAGTCGCGGGTGTTGTAGCTCGCGACCCGCACGGCGGGCACGGTCGCGCTCAGCCGCCGACGGCGTCGCTGCGGGCGAGGTCGGCGGCGCCGACGAGGCCCGCCTCGTTGCCGAGCTGCGCCGAGACGATGGCCGCCTCGGGCCGGTAGCCGCGGCCGGTGAGCTGGCGCCGGAACGCGTCGCGGGCCGGGTCGAGCAGCAGGTCGCCGGCGGCGCTGACGCCACCGCCGATGACGAACATGCCGGGGTCGAGCGCGGCGGCCAGGTCGGCCATGCCGATGCCGAGCCAGCGACCGACCTCGGCGAGCAGCTCGACGCGCCAGCTGGTCGCCGTCGCGAGCGGCCTCGGTGACGAGCGGCCCGGTGAGGTCCTCGGGGCGCCCGCCGACCCGCTCGAACAGGTCGGACGACCACGGGGCTGCCCGGCCGACATCAGCGCCGCGCGCCTCGCGCACGAGCGCGTTGCCCGAGGCGTACTGCTCCCAGCAGCCCTTGTTGCCGCACTCGCAGCGGATGCCGTCGGGCACGACCTGCATGTGCCCGAACTCGCCGGCGATGCCGTAGCGGCCGCGGATGACGCGGCCGTCGAGCACGATGCCGCCGCCGATGCCAGTGCCGAGGTTGACCATGACGAGGTGGCTCTCGCCGCGGCCGGCGCCGAAGCGGTGCTCGGCCCACACGGCGGCGTTGGCGTCGTTGTCGACGAAGATCGGCAGCGACACCCGCTCGCCGAGGGCCTCGCGCAGCGGCTCGTTGCGCCACGACAGGTGCGGTGCGAAGACCACGGTGGCGCGGTCGGTGGCCACGAACCCGGCGGCCCCGATGCCGACCGCCGTGATCTCGTCGGCGGTCCCGGCCAGCAGCTCGTCGACGAGCGAGACGATGGTGTCCTCGACGACGCGCGGGGCTGGTCGACCGGTGCGGCGTGTCGCGCCGCGAGCGGGCCAGCACGCGGCCGTCGGCGTCGACGATGCCGCCGGCCACCTTGGTGCCACCGATGTCGATGCCGATCGCGAGCGGTCCGTCAGCCACGGGGTGCCTCCTGCGGGTCGTCGGCGTCACTGACCGGGATGGGCCGGCTGGGCGCGGGGGTGGTGCGGCGAGCGCGGGTGGCCGGGCGCGGTCGGGCGGCGGACGGCACGGGTCCCCTCGGGTCGTCCGCGCCGTCGGCGCCGTCGGTGGGTGCCGGGGAGCCGCTCGCCGGGCGGCTGGCGGCGAGCTCGGTCAGCACCGTGGCGGCCAGGCTCGCGAGGTCGGCGAGCCGGGCCAGCGTCTCGGGGCTGAGCGAGCGCACCACGGCCGCGCCCCGGCACAGCGGGCACCAGGTGCAGAACGGGTCGTGCGCGGCGCCGTCCGGGCCGGCGGCCGGGCCGGCAGCAGCGCCGGCACCCGGCGCCGCGCTCTCGCCGGGGCCCGCTTCCGGTGAGCCGGGCGCGGGACGGCGACCCCGCGGCATCCGGGCCGTGGTCGCCCTCGGCAGGGTGCGCGGCCGCCTCGGCGGCGGACCGGCGCAGGCTCTCGAGGAGCCGGCCGGCCTCGTCGGCCACCGACCCGACCTGCTCGTCCCAGCGCTCAGCGCCCACTGGCCCACAGCTCCTCGTCACGCTCGAACCGCACCCGCAGCTCACCGTTGCCCACGGCGGCATTGTTGACGATGCAGCGCCGCAGCACCGACGGGAAGGGTGACGACGCGGCGCTGGCCCCCCACCTCGAGCAGCAGGTCGTCCTCGCGGCGGGCCATGCCGACCATCCCGGCCGACACCAGCGGCAGCGGCAGGGTGAGCACGAAGTCGGCGCCGTCGGCCTCGACCCGCATCCGCGGCACGTCGACGTCGTCCATCAGCGCCGGGGCGCGGGCCGGCCGTCGGCCACGGTGGCGTCGGCGAGGTCGTCGAGCGCGTCGGCACCGATCGGCTCGCCGGCCAGGTAGGGCGCGCACAGCAGCGGGATGCCGAGGAAGGACTCGCGCACCTGGTCGAGCCCGGTCGCCTGCGCGCTGGTCCACGCGGTGCGCCACGGGTCGACGTCACCCGGGACCGCTGCGGGCAGCACCCGGTTCACGACGACGGCGTCGACGGCGTACCCGTGCAGGGACAGCGAGGTGAGCACCCGGCGGCTCTCGGCGATGACGACGCGCTCGGGGGTGAGCACGACGCGCACGCTCGCGCGGGTGGAGGTGAGCAGGGTGCGCACGCCGACCATGAGCTCGCGCCAGGCCCGCAGCACGAGCAGCACCTCGGGGCCGGGCACCGGCACGCCGGTGGCCGCCGACGCCGCGGGGCGCAGCACGGTGAGCAGGCGGCGCTGGGCGGGCAGCAGCCGGTCGAGGTGCCAGCCGAGCACCTCGGGCAGCGCCAGCAGGCGCAGCGTCTCGGCGGTCGGGGCGCAGTCGACGACGACGAGGTCCCAGTCGCCGCTGTCGGCCTGGTGGGCCAGGGCGGCGAGCGCGGTGACCTCCTCGGCCCCGGGCAGCGAGGTGAGCTCGTCGGCGACGACGGCGTCGACGCCCATCGCGTCGAGCACCCCGAGCAGGTAGTCGCGCACCACCTGCCAGTCGGCCTCGACGGCGGTGTGCGCCCCGACGGCGAGGGCGTGCAGGCCCGGCTCGACCTCGGTGGTCTCGCGCCAGGTGGCCGCGGTGCTGAGGTCGACGTCGAGGGCGTCGCCGAGGCTGTGCGCGGCGTCGGTGGACATGACCAGGGTGCGCAGCCCCGAGCGGGCGGCCCGGACCGCGGTGGCGGCGGCGGTCGTGGTCTTGCCGACACCGCCCTTGCCGGTGACGAGGACGACACGGGTCATGGCGGGCGTCAGGCCTCCGCGCGCTTCTTGAGCTCGGTCAGCGCGGTGTTGATGATGTGCTTCTCGGCCTTGCGCTTGAGCATGCCGATCATCGGCATGGTGAGGTCGACCTCGAGGTCGTAGGTGACCTGGGTGCCCGTGGCGGTGCGGGCGAGCGCGTAGGTGCCGTCGAGGCCCTTGAGCAGGGTGGCGCGCACCAGGTGCCACGACACGCTGCCGGTGCCGTCCTTGGCGATGTCCCAGTCGTACTCGAGCACGTAGTGGTCCTTGATCGCCCCGGCGTGCAGGTGGAACTCGACCTGGTCGGCCCAGCCGTCGCCGTCCTCGCTGAGCACCGTGGCCGAGGTGACCTCGTTCGCCCACTCCGGGTAGCGCTCGAAGTCGGCGATGACGTCGAGCACGGCGCCGGGTTCGGCGGCGATCTCGACGGAGGACTGTGTGCGGTCGGCCATGGCACGGAGGCTACCCGTCCCGCGGGGTCATAGAGTTGAGGTGTCCCATGTGGTGCACCCCCCGAAGGAGTCGACCGTGCACGAGAAGTCCACGCCGCTCGTCCTACCCGAGACGACGCAGGGCAGCCTCGCCGACGTGCCAGGGCGGTGGGCGAGCGCCGAGCCGGGTCGTGTCGCCTTCTCCGTGCGGTCGGGTGCCGGCTGGACCGACGTCACCTCGGCCACCTTCGCCGCCGACGTCGCGGCGCTCGCCAAGGGCCTGATCGCCGCCGGCATCGGCGTCGGCGACGCGGTCGCCATCATGAGCCGCACCCGCTACGAGTGGACCGTCGCCGACTTCGCGCTGTGGTCGGCCGGTGCCGTGCCGGTGCCGATCTACGAGACGTCCTCGGCCGAGCAGGTCGAGTGGATCCTCGCCGACTCCGGCGCGGTCGGCGTGATCGTCGAGACCGACGCCCACCTCGCCTCGGTCGAGAAGGGCCGCTCGCGGCTCACCGGACTGCAGCACGTCTGGGTCATCGACCAGGGCGACGTCGACAGCCTGAGCCGCGACGGCGACGACGTGGACGACGCCGACCTCGACGCCCGCCGCGAGGCGCTCGACCGCGAGCAGCCTCGCCACGATCATCTACACCTCCGGCACGACCGGCCGGCCCAAGGGTGTCGAGCTCACCCACGGCAACTTCCTCACCCTCGCCGAGAACACCGCCGAGAAGCTCGCCGAGGTCGTCAAGGCCGACGGGTCCTCGACGCTGCTCTTCCTCCCGCTCGCGCACGTGTTCGCGCGCTTCATCGAGGTGCTCGCCGTCACGGCCGGGGTGCGGATGGGGCACTCCTCCGACCTCAAGGCGCTGCTCGACGACTTCACGGCCTTCCAGCCGACCTTCATCCTCGCCGTGCCGCGGGTGTTCGAGAAGATCTACAACTCGTCCGAGGCCAAGGCCGAGGCCGGCGGCAAGGGCAAGATCTTCGCCGGCGCCGCCGCCGCCGCGGTCGCGTGGTCGGAGGCGCAGGATGCCGGCAGCGTCCCGTTCGGCCTGCGGGTGCGGCACGCGGTCTTCGACAAGCTCGTCTACGGCAAGCTGCGCGAGGCGATGGGCGGCAAGGTGCAGTACGCCGTCTCCGGCGGCGCCCCGCTCGGCACCCGCCTGGGCCACTTCTACCGCGGCATCGGCGTCACGATCCTCGAGGGCTACGGCCTCACCGAGACCACGGCGCCGGCCACCGTCAACCGCCCCGGCGCGCATCCGGATCGGCACCGTCGGCCAGCCGCTGCCCGGCGTCGACGTCCGCATCGCCGACGACGGCGAGATCCTGCTGCGCGGCGTCAACGTCTTCCGCGGCTACCGCGGCAACGACGGTCGCCACCGCCGAGGCCGTGCGCGACGGCTGGTTCCACACCGGCGACATCGGCGAGCTCGACGACGACGGCTTCCTGCGGATCACCGGTCGCAAGAAGGAGATCCTGGTGACCGCCGGCCTGCCCCGGGTGAATGCGATTGCCGTTGATCGCTGGGTCCTGGGTTTCGCGCTGCTTCTTTCTCTGGCTGCCGCATGCGCGTTCGGGTTGGCGCCGGCATTGTTCGCGGCAGACGGAAATCTTCAGTCGAGCCTGCGCGAGGGTGGCGGCCGCTCCAGTGAAAGCAGCAATCGCCGCCGCACGCGCGCCGTGCTTGCCGCCGGGGAAGTCGCCCTGGCGATGGTGCTGCTCGTCGCCGCCGGGTTGCTGCTCCGCAGTTTCGCGAAGCTCATGTTGGTCAGCCCGGGCTTCAACGTCGAGCACGTGGTCAAGGCCGACATCTCGCTGCCCCGCTTCCAGTACTCGACCCCGCAGCAGTGGACATCGTTCGCCGATCGATTCCTTGCCGGTCTCCACGCCGAGCCGGGGTTGCGGGAGTCGGCGGTCGCGGTCCCGAGGCCGATCGCGGACGGCACGCTGAACCTGGGCTTCGACATCGTCGGCCATCCTCCAGCCTCTGCGGGCACGTCGAGGACGGCCGACTACGTCTCGGTGAGCCCGGGATATTTTCGGGTCATGGCGATTCCTCTCATGGCCGGGCGCCTCTTCGACGAGCACGACATATCGTCAACACCGCGCGTGTCACTGATCAGCCAGGCGATGGCGCGGATGTACTTCCCGAACGAGAATCCGGTCGGGAAGAAGCTCGCATTCGGGTTTCCTCCCGACGGCACCGTCGTGCGTGAAATCGTCGGCGTCGTCGGCGACGTGCGGGACGCCGCCCTGGGCCAGGATCCCGGTCCGATGATGTACGTCCCGTTTGCTCAGGCGCCGTTCTGGGGTGCGAACGTTGTCGTCCGCAGCAGCTCGAGCCCGTCTGCTGTCGCGGCGGCGATACGCCGGCAGGTGAAAGCGCTCGACAGCGGACTGCCGGTGACGGATGTTGCGACGATGCCGGATATTCTCGAGGCCTCGCTCGCGCAGCCCAGGTTCAGGGTGTTGTTGCTCAGTCTGTTTGCCGGAATGGCGCTCGTTCTCGCCGCGACCGGGATCTTCGGCGTGATTTCCTATTCTGTTTCGCGCCGGACCAACGAGATAGGCATCCGCGTCGCGCTCGGCGCACCGCGAGGCGCAATCCTGCGGATGGTGCTGCGCGAGACGTTCGTGCTGACGCTGGTGGGGCTCGCGGTCGGGATACCGAGTGCGCTCGCCGCCTCGAGGCTCGTCGGCCACATGCTGTTCGACGTGTCGACTTACGATCCTGCGACGCTCGTCGCTGTCGCCGCCGGCCTGGCCGCCGTCGCAGCTGTTGCGGGGTACGTGCCGGCCCGTCGCGCGATGCGCGTCGACCCGATCGTCGCGCTCCGTTACGAATAGCCGGTGGCTACAAGAGGCCGCGGTTCACGAACGCGGTGCGAACCTGCGCCGCGACGGAGCGGCCGTAGAGATTGCCCGCGGTCGTGACCGTCCGTCCAGCCAGCTCGCGCATCGTCGTGCCCGGGAACCCGAACTGGGCTTCGAGGATCAGCGTGTCTGCCTTGATGTTGCCGACCGCCTGACGGATATCCCAGAGCGCTCGAGACCAGATCTCGCCGTCGTGATGGACCTCGCCGTTCAGATCCGCGGGATAGTGCAGATTCCGATCGACGCGCCGCAGGCAGTGGGGCACAGACGACGTGTATGAGGTCGAGTCCCAGTCAGCGACGCACGCCGGGTCCGGGGTCGGAGCGACGAGAGTGCTCACCGTCACCGCCCAGTAGTCGCCAAACCCTTCGCTGATCGCGGCGGCCTCTTCGGAACCGAAGATGAACCCCTGTGAGAAATGAATCGCGTGTCCGTATTCGTGCAGGATCACCTCGGCGTCCTCGGCATCGTCCACACCCCCCTTGCCGAATCGGAGCTCGTCCTTGTGCTCGGTCGCGAACGAGTTGTCGACGCCCCACTGGTTGATCCGGACGCGCTGTGACTTCATGTTCACCGGCCGCCGCGAGGTGCCGAACCCGAGCCTCTGGATGTACTCCTGCGCCTCCGTGATCCAGTAGTACGCCATCACCTGCTCGAATCGATCGTCGGTGCGGTGATACCGGAACTCGTTCGACGCCGAGTAGGCGGGGTCGCCCGTTTCACTCGCAATCTGTGCCCACCTGCCGACCAGAAAACCACTGCCGTCGAGATTCGTGAGTGCGACGTCGTGATAAGCCGGCGCGAGGGCGGGATAATCCGCGTCCTTCCGGTCGGTGAGCGTCTGATCGCCAAGATCGGCAACGGGATTGGGCAGGAAGACGGTGCCGGCACCAACACTCGAACCCGCGGGTGGCTTGCCGGTCGCGGCAAAGACGTAGGCTGAGGCAGCAACAGTGAACGCAAGAAGCACCGGGATGTGGCGGGCCATGGATCCTCCGGGTTGGACGTTGGCGGAGCGCGGAGTCTAGCACGACCTGGCCCGGGCGGGAGCCCGGCGGCAGGGAAGCTGCTGTTGTGGTCTACCGGCGCTTTCGCGGAATGCGCTTCGTCTCGGCGCCCTTTCCCGAATCCCACAGCTGCAGCGTTGTTTCGACCGACCCGAACGTGATCACGGCGCCGGCAGGCAATTCGACCGGCTTCTTCACGAGCGTGCGCCCGAGAAACGTGCCATTGCTGCTGTCGAGATCCTCGAGCGTGAGGCGCCGGCCTGTGCTGTCGACGGTAATTCGCGCATGCCGCCGTGAGACGCTGGACGAATTGAGCCACACCGAAGAGTCGGGGTCACGCCCGACCAGGTTGGCGCCTTCCTTCAAGCCGAAGGTTCTGTCGCCCCAGACGAGCCAGCAACGTGTCACCGTCGCGGCAGCTCCCGCAACGGATTCCGCGACAGCGTCACCACAAAAGGCATAGCCGATCCCGTGGACCGTGCGGACGAAACGCGGCCGCTGCGCCTCATCCCCCAGGGCCTGGCGGATCTGCCCGATCAGCACGTTCAAGCTGCCGTCTACGACGAACGTTTCGGGCCAGAGCCGTCGGTGAAGGTCCGCCTTGTCGAGGACCCTGGGCCTTGCCTCGATCAGGTTCCACAGCAGGTCGAAGGCCTTGGGCGGCAGGTGGCATTCCGTCTGCCCGCGCAGCAGCTGGCGCGTGCCTGGATCGATCGCGAAGGGGCCGAAAAGGACTTTCACCAAAACGTTCAAAGCCTAACAAATCCTTACGGATTTCCTTAGGACTTGGATCGCCCCCGGAGTCCATAGTGCTCGAGATGCATACCGCAAGTCGGAACCTTGTAGCTTCCGCCTTCAGGCGGAAGAAAGCGCAACGAGTCGGAACCTTGTAGCTTCCGCCTTCAGGCGGAAGAAAACGCAAGGCGGAACACCGCGCTCACAGCGGCGTATGTGAAGCCATGTGCCGGATTGCTCGAGAAAGAGATGACTGATTCGCTTCTGCCGAGGAGTGCCATGCCTCCGCCCCGAACTGCCGCCGGCGCCTCCGGCACACGGCGCCCCGCCCGCGACATCATCGACGCGGTGGTCGACAACATGCGCCAGAACCTCGAGCAACTGAAGTACTCGACCCTGGCGCCGAGCCGCTACGTCGTGTATCTCCACCCGAACGAGTACTCACGCCTGGACGGGATCATTCCGATCCTCCAGGAGCAGACGACCAGGGCGCTTGCCGAGGAGCTCGCCCGGCTGAACCGTCGTGCGCCAGTGCGCCGGTGGGTAGAGCGGTGGCGAGGGGCATCCGAGCCGGAGATCAGCAACCCGGGGCCGGATTGGCAAGTGGAGTTCCTGGCCGACCCCGACGGCGACATGAGCGAAGGCGATCTCCTGATTGATTCGGAGCTTCTGTTGCCGGCAAAGAGCGACCTTGGCGTCGGCGAACGTACGCGCCGGATCACCACCGTTCACGCACGGCAGGGGACGTCAACGCGCGAACAGACGGTGAATCGCACCGCGACCGCCGCGGTGTCGCCGGTCCTCGCCCGGGTCGAATACGACGACGACACGGGTCACCACTCGTTCGAGATCGCGAAGGACTCGGTCACGATCGGTCGGGGTGGAACTGCCTATCCCGTCGACATTCGGATTGCTTCGTCACCGGACGTATCGCGTGAACATGCGCGCATTCGCCGCGATCCAAAGACCGGCCGGTTTTTTCTGGTCGACTTGAGCTCGCTCGGTACGACGCTGAACGGGCGCCACGTCCCCAGGGGCTACGACGAGGTGGAGGGATCGAAGCGGGAGAACGGAACCGAAACCGCGTTGCCCGACACGGCCCGAATCGGGCTCGCCGACCTCGTATTTCTCGACTTCGGGGTCGTACGGTGATGACCGTTCTGCTGTGGGCGCGGTTGATTTTCCCCGTGATCCTGATCGCGCTTGTCGCGATGTTCGCGTGGACGGCCTACCACTCGGAGAACAGGAAGTGAGTGGCGCGATGGCAATGGTCAGCGTGCTGAGAGCAGCAGGCGACACCGATCCAGGGCTGCAGCGCGAGGTCAACGAAGACCGGTTCCACTTCGACCTTGCCCGGCGGCTGTTCATGGTCGTCGACGGCGTCGGCGGACAGGCGGCGGGAGGCAAGGCTGCCGACACTGCCGTGAGCATGCTGAGGTCGCGTCTCGAACGTGAGACCGGTCCGCCGGTCGATCGGCTTCGCGAAGCCATCACTATCTCGAACAACGAGATTCACCGGCTCGCCCGCCTCCGGCCCGAATGGAACGGCATGGCCTGCGTCCTCACCGTCGTCGTACTCGACGAGGCGTGCGCAGTCGTCGGGCACGTGGGTGACACCCGGCTGTACAAGATACGGCACGACCGGATCGACAAGGTCACGCGCGATCACTCGCCGGTCGGGGAGCGCGAGGACGCGCATGAACTCTCCGAGCTCGAAGCGATGCACCACCCGCGTCGCAACGAGGTCTACCGGGATGTTGGCTCCGAGCGTCACGAGGCCAGCGACCCGGACTTCGTGGAGGTGAAAGAGATCCCGTTCGAGCCGGATGCCGCACTGCTGCTCTGCAGCGACGGCCTGACCGACCTGGTCGAGTCCGAGACGATCGCCCAAATTGTGTGGCGGTGGGCAGGCCAGCCACAGCAGGTCGTCCGGGCTCTCATCGACGCCGCGAACGACGCCGGTGGGAAGGACAACATCACCGTCGTTTACGTCGAAGGCGAACAGTTCGCGCCACCGGCTGGCGCCGCTGCGTCAGTCGAGATCACGCGCCGGCTGAGCACGGGACAGAGTGCCTCGTCGGCTCGAGAGTCGGCAGCTTCGGACGATGTCGAGGAGCCAACGTCGAAGCGTCGGCAGGCCGTCCGCTGGATGCTGCTCGTGCTGCTCACGATCGTCATCGTGCTTGCCGTTGACCGGTCAGAGCCGCTGGCGCCGCTCTCGGCCGCGCCCGATCGGCCCGCAGCGGTGTCCAACACCGGAACGATCGTGGTGCAGCCGACAGATTCGATTCAGGCGGCGCTGCAGAGTGCCGCCGCAGGAACCACGGTGATCGTCGAGCCAGGCGAGTATCGCGAAACGATGATGCTCAAGAGCTACATCCGTGTCGTCAGCCGAGTTCCGCACGGCGCGCTCATCAGGCTGCCGGGCAGCGCATCGGATGTCGATGCCGCGATTCAGGCACGTGACGTGACGGACGCGGCGATCGAAGGATTCAAGGTGATCGGCGACGCGGCTACGCCGCTCGGCACAGGAATCGCGGTGACGAATTCCGAAGTGTCGATGTCGGGCATCGAAATCACCGGCGCCGCAACGGCCGCCGTCGAGGTGGACGCCACGTCGCGAGTCTGGCTCATCGGCAGCGATATTCACGACAATCCCGGCGCCGCGTTGGTCCTTCGTCCCGGGGCGAACGCCGCCGTCTCTCACAACGTATTCATGCGCAATGGTTCGGCGAACGGTCGAACCGCGTGGTCGGTCGAGGAGAACAGCGCCGCGACCTTCATGGCCAACGTCTTCCTGGGGGTCAGCCCGGACATGTTCGCCGGCTCGAGTGATGCGCGGGCCAGGCTTGCCCGCGACAACTGGTTCATGGACGGCAAGGCGATGCGGCCGGTCCGTCCACGCCCCGGTGGCCGCTGAGGGTGACGATGACCACCGTGTTCCATCGCGTCGGCGCGTACGAAATCCTGCACCAGGTCGGGAGCGGGGGGATGGCTGCTGTATTCCTCGCGACCGACACGCGGACGAACCGGCGGGTCGCGCTGAAGCTCGTCTCGATCGAAGACGACAACGACGGGCGGCAGATTATCGAGGCCGAGCGCCTCGGAACGAAGCTGCAGGAAGCATTCTGCCGCGTGAGCCGGTATGTCCCGACCGTGTTCGAGTACGGCACGCAGGACAAGTACTTCTTCATCGCGATGGAGTACCTGGACGGCCAGAATCTCTCCGACGTGATCAGTGCAGGCGCCCTGTCTCCAGAGCGTGCGGCGCATGTCGCAATCCAGCTCTGCGAGTTCCTCGAAGCCGCGATTGCCTTCACCGTCACGCTCGACGGCGAGAAGCGCGGACCCCTGCTCCACGGCGACCTGAAACCGCGAAACATCCGCGTGCTGGCCGACGACGAAATCAAGGTTTTCGATTTCGGGATCGCGAAGGCGCTGTCCCTGAGCCGCAAGGTGACACGCAACGACTTCGGCAGCACCGCCTATCTCTCGCCCGAGCGGATCGAGTCTGGCGACGTCGACGCCCAGGCCGAATTCTGGGCCGTCGGCATTCTGTTGTACGAGATGGTCAGCGGCATCCAGCCGTTCCAGGCCCCCGACACGCGGCGGCTCGAACAGCGGATTCGCGCGCGCCGGCCTCCTGCACTGCTCGACGGGAAATGCCCCGTTGCGCTCCAGGCCGTGATTGCAAAGCTGCTGGCGGGAAACGTGGCGGATCGTTACCGGACTGCCGGTGAGATCCGGGACGACCTTCGGGGTTTCGTAGCAGGGCAGGAGACCAGCGCGCAGCGGGACGGCTTTCCAGCCCGCGAACACGACGAGGCTGCCACACGGCGCACGCATCGGCCGCCCCCTGCGGACGAGGAAGCGACGCGCCGCACCGTCCGCGAATACCCCGTGACGTCGCTGAAGCGGCCGGGTGCAGAGTCCCGAACCGCCGCTGCTCCCGCGGCTGGTCTTCCACCACCACTACCACGCCGCGGGCGGCGAGTGCGCGCGCTCCGGCTTGCGCGCCGGGCACTCATGGCATTTGCCTTGTTGCTCATCTGGAACGAGATTTCGGTTCACTCAATCGCCGCGGGTCTCGCACGGAATGTGCCCCAGGAGCTCGATGGACTGGTCGAGGCGTGGAATCAGTACGAGGCATTGAGCGAGCGCAGCATGCGCATCGGCACACGGCCGCTCGAGCGCGCGCTCATTCCGCAGACGACGGTGCTGACGGACCGGACGTTCGCGCGGTATCGCACCGCGACGATGATTGTTCGCGAGAACCAGTGGCGCGCCGCCCGAACCGCGCTGTCGAGCGCCCTCGGCGCCGCACCCGCGGATCGCAGCCTGAAGGCGGCACTGCTCTATTGCGAAGGGCATCTGCGCCGGATCGACGGCGAAGCACGCAGCAAGGCCAAGGACCCGGACGCTGCCAGGCAGCAGCTCACGGCGGCGGTCACCGCCTTTCGGCAGGCGGCGGAGTTGCGCCCGAACTGGCCGGATCCGTTCCTCGGGCTGATGCGGACCTTTGTCGCGCTCGACGACATGGAGCGTGGCGCCGATGCGCTGGCCCAGGCGCAGCGCTACGCCTATACCGCTGTCAGTCGGGACTGGGCCCAGCTCGCGGATGGCTACTATTCGCGCGCAGAGCGACTTGCTGCGACCGAGGACATCGATTCGCTGACTCGCGCGGCGGAGGCCTACACCCAGGCGATCGATGCCTATTCGAAGGTCGTCGGGCTCCCGTCCGCGGCGCAGAAGCTGCGTGAGGCGCAGCGGCACTTACACCAGGTCCAGGATCGCATCGGGCGGGTGCCTGCGCCGACAGGAGGCACCGCCGACACGATGACGTCGCGTGTGCCGATCGTCTTCGGCATCAGGCCGCGGGCGTGTGATCCGCTCGCGGTGTCGGCATGACCGTCACCTATACGCGGGCAGCCGAACGGGACGTGCGGCGAGCCCGGCGCACGATGGGCCGTCGCTTTCCCGACGCGGTGCTGTGCGCGACATCGCTCGTCGCCGCCCTGGCGATCGCGCTCGCCTACTTCGGCCGCGTCCGCGCGTTCGACGCCAGCGAGGCGGCGACTACTTCCAGTCAAGTCGTCAACCTGAACACCGTGCGGGATCCCGGCGCGCTCGAAGGTGCGCTCGCGCTGGTGTTCACTGACGCGACGGATCGCGTGTTCGCCGCCCGCGAGCTGTTCCGCTTCATCAGCGCGGACGCTGCGACCCGCGTCATCCATCCGAATGTCGGCGTCCTCGCTCGAGCGACTGTCAGTACGAAGTCGATATCAGCGGCGAAGAACCTGCACGTGTTCGCGGAGCGCCTGAAGGACCTTTCCGCGAGCGGCAGATCAGCCGCTGTGCCGGCTTCGATGGCGGTCCTGACGCCGGCCCAAATCGCGACGCTGAAGCCGTACCTGGTGGTTCGGACGCGTGAGGAGTTCCGGAAAGCGGTGCTCCTCGCCGGCGTCCTGTACCTGTGTGCTTTCCACGCCGTGGCCCTCGTCTGGAGGTGGCGGCACGTCCACGGCGACACCCTCCTGCTGTCAGCCGCGCACCTCCTCACCGCGATTGGATTTGCCGTTCTACTGAGCCGGCCCGATCCGCTGCGCGACGGGCTGCTGTTCGTCCGATTCGCCGAGACAGTCGTGGCCGGCCTGGCGCTGATGGCCGGTCTCTCGCTCGTCAACTTTGCCGCCGCCGGATCAGTGGCGCTGAGCTATGTTCCGCTTGTTGCCGCTCTATCGCTCTCCATACTGTTGATTCTGTTCGGCACCGGGCCGGGCTCCAGCTCCGCCCGGGTCAATCTCGGGCCGGTTCAGCCGATCGAGGCGATTCGCCTGCTGCTTGCGCTGTTCCTGGCCGGATATTTCGGCCGCCGGTGGGAGTTGCTCCGGGAAGTTCGAGGCCAGTCGTTTCGTGCGCTGCGGGTACCCGGGTGGTTGAATCTTCCGCGAGGCGAGTACGTCCTGCCGGTCTTCGTCGGCGTCGGGACGGCGCTCCTGTTCTTCTTCGTTCAGAAGGACCTCGGGCCGGCGCTGTTTCTCTGTTGCGTCTTCCTTGCCGTCTACGGCGTTGCGCGCGGACACATCGGCATGGCCGCGACCGGACTTGCCCTGCTGGTCGCTGGATTTTACGTCGGCTACCGGCTGCAGATTTCCGTGACGCTCGCCGACCGCGTCCGGATGTGGCAGTCGCCGTGGGACAACACGGTCGCGGGAGGCAACCAGATCACTCACGCGATGTGGGCGATGGCCACGGGCGGCGGATTCGGCACCGGCCTCGGCCTGGGCAGCTCGCGGTATCTGCCGGCGGGGCACACCGACCTGGTGCTTGCCGCGATCGGAGAAGAGCTTGGCCTCGCCGGATTGGTTGTCGTCGCCGGGGCCTTCGCCGTCCTGGCCTGGCGCGGCTTTCGAATCGCGCGGGTCGCCTCGAACGACTACGGGTTCTTTCTTGCGACCGCGCTTACGCTGTTTCTTGCGCTCCCGGTCCTCATCATGGCCTCGGGGGTGGTCGGTCTCACGCCATTGACCGGCGTCGTCACGCCGTTTCTGAGCTACGGCGGGTCGGCGATGCTGGCGAACTTCACCGCGCTCGGCATCCTTGCCGCCATACACGCGGACACCAGGCCGGCAGGAGATTTCGCGCCGTTTCGAGTGCCGATGACGTGGCTTGGCACCATGCTCGCCGCCGGTGCGGTCGTACTCGTCGCCATCGCCGTGAACGTCCAGGTCGTCAATGCCGACGCGTACGTGGTGCGGCCGCATCTCGGCATACAGGCGGATGGTGCGCGCCGGTTCGAGTACAACCCGCGCATACTCGATGTTGCCTCACGCATTCCCCACGGTACGATTTACGATCGACGCGGCCTGCCGCTGGCTACCGAAGATGCCCACGTCCTCGCCGACGCGCGCCAGGCGTATGCACGACTCGGCGTCACGCTTGCCGACGCCTGCCCCGATGCGACCGAGCGGTGCTATCCGCTCGGCGGCCGTGCCTTCCACGTCATTGGCGACGCACGGGCGCGCACCAACTGGACCGCATCGAACACGTCGTTCGTGGAGCGCGACTCGGCGGATCGCCTTCGCGGCTTCGACGACCATGCCGCCACCGTCAGGACCATCGACGCGACCGGTCGTGCGACGTATACCGTCACCCGCGACTACCGCGACCTCGTTCCATTGCTGCGGCATCGATACGATCCGGCCGACCCGGCGGTCGCCAGCTTCCAGGCGCGGCCACGGGATGTGCGCCTGACGCTCGATGCGAACCTTCAGCTTCGCGTTGCGGCGATCGTCGCCGACTACGCCCGCAAGGCGGACGGCAGGGCCGCCGCGGTCGTCCTCGATCCCGATACCGGCGCAGTCCTCGCCAGCGCCAGCTACCCATGGCCGACAGCATCGGATTTGGCTCCGACCGCGGGCACGGATGCCGGTGACGCCCTGCTCGATCGCGCACGCTACGGCACCTATCCTCCGGGCTCGACGTTCAAACTCGTGGTTGCCCTGGCAGCGCTCGGGCAGAACCCGGAGTCGGGGGCGGCGACGTACACCTGTGCGAGGTTGCCGAACGGCCGCATTGGCGCGGTCATTCCTGGCTGGACGCGACCGGTGCGCGACGATGTGCTGGACACGCAGCCGCACGGCACCATCAACATGCACGAAGGGTTCGTCCATTCCTGCAATGCGTACTTCGCCCAGCTCGCGACCAGGCTCGGCCCGGCGCCGATCGTGGCGATGGCCGGCCGCCTAGGAATCCCGCTCGCGCGCGACTCGGCCGGTGCGCTGCAGCGCGTTCGAGACACACTCCCGCAGGTCGGCTACGGACAGGCGGAGGTGGTGGCCTCGCCCTTGCGGATGGCGACCGTCGCGGCAGCGGTCGCGGCCAATGGCGTCATTCACCAGCCGCACCTCGACCAGGGCCAGGGTGCCGAGGTTCGGACCGAGCAACTCGTGGACGCGGCGACGGCGCGGCGCCTGGGCACCTTCATGCGCGACGTGGTGCTGACCGGTACCGGCCGCAGCCTGCGCGCGCATCCCGGGCAGATCGCCGGCAAGACCGGAACGGCGGAAGTGTCGAACGCACCCTCACACGGATGGTTCGTCGGGTTTGCGCCGTATGGTCCCGCGAGGAAGCGGATCGCCTTCGCCATCATCGTCGAGCACGCGGGATACGGCGGTGCGACCGCGGCGCCGGCGGCCGGCGAAATCGTCACCGCGGCCACAGCGGCGGGCCTGATCGAAAAGTGACTCCTATGGACATTCTGCGGAAGGTGCGGGATCTCGAAGCGAAAATTTCCAGCCGGGTCGACCGGACGGTTGGCGACTTCGTCCAGTCGGGCACGCGAGAGCCGATCGAGATTGTTCATGCGATCGTGGAGGCCGCCGGGAAGGAGGTTCAGGCGAGTGGCCGCGGTCGCCGCGTGTTCCCGTTCAACGCCGTCAGGGTCACGATTCTCGCCCCCTCCCGTGACGCCCGCGCGCGTTTCGAGGCCGTGCTCGCCGACGGCCCGCCGCTTCGCAACCGCCTCCTCGAACGGCTTCGAGCCGACGGGTGCGAGGTCATCGACCTCGACGTTGCGCTCGACTACGTCGCGCGAGCGCCCAGGAGCTGGCGCGTCCCGGAATTTCATCTCGAGTTCCTCCGGGCCGAGAACCCGCAGCGGCAGGATCCGCGGGGGGATGCGACACCTCTCAGGGTGGACTTGACCATCCTCAGCGGCGTGGCTGAGAAGCGGACGTACTCCTTCAGTGCCACGCGCATCGACCTCGGCCGATGCGGCGAAGTGCGCGACGGTCGGCATCGCCTGGTGCGAACCAACCATGTCGCGTTCGTCGATGCATCCGGTGAGATCAACCAGAGCGTCTCCAGGCGGCATGCCCACATCTCACACGAGCCTCGCTCACGGGAGTTTCGGCTGCACGACGACGGCAGCGAACACGGGACCGGGATCGTGCGCGGCGGTCGCACCGTGCCGGTTCCGCGGGGTGCCCGTGGCATCCGGCTCCAATCGTCCGACGAGATCGTGCTCGGCGACGCACGGCTGCGAGTCAGGTTTGAGGCGGATCCCGCCGCGCGTCCCCGTTGATCGACGCGCGAGCCTCGTGACAGGATGGCTGCCGCAGCAGGCGATGCAGCCGCGCGGCGGCCGTGAACTCCCGTCCCGAGGACCACGATGAACACGCGCAGGCAATTCCTCATTACCGCACCACTCACCGTCCTCGGCGCTGCCGCGGCGTGCGGCGGTGATCGGCAGGGCACCACCGGAGCGCCGCCGGCTGCCACTCCGGGCGCCCCGCCGACCTTCGGTGCCGCGCCAGCGTCCGGACCGCCCGTTTCAGCTTCTACCTTCGCAGATGCAGAGAAGCTGGTGCAGGTCACGATGACCTCCGGACAGCGCGAAATGGCCGCAGCGAGCTGGCCCCGGTCGATGGCGCCGCTGTTCGAACGCCGGGTCGGGCCGCGCAAGGTTGCGCTCGGTGCGGAAGTCGCGCCCGCCACGCGGTGGAACCCCTTGATTGCCGGCGCTCCTGCGGGGGCGTCGCGAGATGTCTTCGTGCGCAGCAGATCCGAGCGCGTGCCGTTGCCCGCCAGTGATGCCGACATCGCATTCGCCCCGGTGACACAACTGTCGCGGTGGATAGAGGACAAAGCCCTTACATCCGAGCGTCTGACCCAGATCTATCTTCGGCGGATTGAGCAGTTCGATCCGAAGCTGCGCTGCATCATCACGCTCAACCGGGAAGGCGCTCTCTCGCAGGCGAGGAAGGCAGATGCTGAAACCGCTGCCGGGCGATACCGGGGGCCACTTCACGGCATTCCATTTGGCGTCAAGGATCTCCTCGACACCGCCGGTATCCCGACGACCTACGGCGCAGAGCCGTTCCGCAACCGGATTCCCTCGACGGACTCGGTGGTCGTCCGTCGTCTGCTCGATGCCGGCGCGGTACTCATCGCAAAATTGAGCCTGGGCGCACTGGCACTGAACGACATCTGGTATGGGGGCCAGACGATGAACCCGTGGCTGCTCGAAGAGGGCGCGTCGGGCTCGAGTGCTGGCCCTGGCGCGGCCACTGCCGCCGGACTCGTCGGCTTTTCGATCGGCAGCGAAACCGGCGGGAGCATCGTCGCGCCGGCCATGCGATGCGGTATCACGGGCCTCCGGCCTACCTTCGGACGGGTCCCGCGGACAGGCGCGATGACGTTGTGCTGGTCACTCGACAAGCTCGGACCGATGACGCGCGGTGTCGAGGACGCGATGCTCGTGCTGCATGCGATCAGCGGGCCTGACAGCGGTGATGAGTCGAGCCTGCCGAGTCACCTGGACTTCGATGCATCGGCAGCGGTGACGGCCCTGCGAGTGGGATACCTGCCGGCGTGGATGAAGGAGAATCCGGCCACCGACGTCGACCGCGCTGCGCTCGAGACCGTGCGCAAGGTTGGGATGACGGCGATCGAAGTGCATCTGCCAGACTGGCCGCACAGCTCGTTGATGCCGGTGCTCTTCAGCGAAGCAGCGGCGGCGTTCGAGGAACTGACGCTCAGCGGCGGGCTGGACGCGTTGAAGGTGCAGGTGCCGGATGCGTGGCCAAACCTGCTCCGGCAGGCGCGCTTTCTATCGGCGGTCGACTTCGTGCAGGCGGACCGCCTGCGCCGGCGGTTTGCGACCGAGATGGCGCGCGTGTTCTCGGAGGTGGATCTGCTGCTGGTGCCGTCCCTCCGTGACGAGATGCTGACGATCTCGAACTTCACCGGTCATCCGTCGCTCACCCTCCGCGCCGGGTTCGTCAACGTGTCAGAGGCACGAAGCGACTGGGCCCCCGATCCGAACAACCCGCTGCCGAAGTTTTCGCCGCCTCGTCGCGTGCCGCATGGGATCACCCTGCTCGGACGGCTATTCGACGAAGGGATCGTGGCGCGTGCGGGACTTGCGATGGAGCGAGCGTTCAATGCCGCCGGAGAGCGCCCGCCCGGGTTTTAGCCGCGCCACGACCTCATTTCATTTCCAGGCTCCCTCACCGCGCGAGGCGCGAGCGCCAGCCATTCAGCACTGCGATCGGGATCGCCATTCGGCGAGGCATCACCGCGGCATTTCTTCAGGCGGCCGGACGGTCACGAAAGCCCTGTACAGCAGCAGGTCGTAGACAACCTTCAACGTGCCGGCAATGAAGAACGGCAGGTTGATCAGCGCCGGTCGAGCAAACATGAAGCCGACGAAGAGCGGGCTGAGCGACGCCCCGACGGTCCGGGCGACACCGGTGATGCCGGCGGCCGCCGACCGCTCCTCCGGTGTGACGACGGCCATGGTGTAGGACTGTCTGGTCGGCACGTCCATCTGGCTGATGCTAAAGCGGAGCAGCAGGACCAGGATCGCGAGCGGCAAGGTCGGCATCAGCGGCACCAGGATGAGCAGCAGATTCGACGGCAGATGGGTGCCGACCATCGTCTTGATCAATCCGAACCGCGCCGCCAGTCGCGACGCGAGCAGCGCGGAAATGCCGGCAAAGATGTTGGCCCAGAAGAATACGACCCCGAGTGTCGCCGGATTCACTCCGAAGCGCAGGTAGAACCAGTACGCGGCAAAGCTCTGCACGACGAACCCGCCGCCGAAGGAGTCGAGCGCGAACAGGCCCGAGAGCTTCATCACGACGCCGCGCGAGCGATCGAGTCCGGACAGACCTGCGAATGTTGCCTGAAACGCTTTCTTCTGGCCGAGGGTGGCTGCCTCTGCGGTCGCCGACAAACGGGAGAACAGCGCGGCGAGTACGACGCCGAGAATTGCATACAGAACGATAACGCCGCGATAGCTGCCGACCGAGCCGACCCTCGCCGACGTCTGCAACAGCCCGGCAACCGTGCCACCCGCCAGCGCACCGAGTGCGGTCGCAATCGATCCCGTCAGGCTGTACCAGGCAAAGACCGCCGTTCTCGTCCGGTCGGTGACGACGTTCGACAGCGCCGCCTGCTCGATCGACAGGAACGGTCCGACTTCGTTGCCGCTCGGGCTGATCACGCCGACGGTTCCCGCAAGCACGAGCAGCCAGAGCTGCCGCGTGCTCGCGAATACAGTCCCGGCAACGACCATCAGCAGCGCGCCGATCACCAGCATGCGGCGACGGCCAATACGGTCGGCCCGGGTAGTCAGGAACAAGGACACCACCGTGTCGCCGGCGAGCGTCAGCGTCAGCAGCATGCCGGTTTGCGGTTCGCTCAGGCCGATGCCCACCAGGTAGAACACCAGCACGACGGACAGGGAACCGTACGCAAACAGCCGGATGAAGCGGGTCGAGAACAGCAGCCATCCGTCAGTGGTGAGCCGTTTGAGTGTCGCGGGTATGAGCAAGGCGTCCGTTCTCAGCTCTCAGTTCTCACGCGAAGTTCCCAGTTTCCAGTTCCCAGTCGGCAGTCCAGGCCCCCGACGCGACTCTGTTTACGCTGACGTAACCGGCGGAACTGGAGCAGACGAATATTCTACGCGCGAGTTGGAGGCGACCAGTGCCGCCGCGATCGTCCGACCCGGAACCTCGGGGCACAAGCGGCTACTCCGGAGAGCAATGTCGGGCGACGTTCCTGTAATCTGTCAGTGTTGGCTGTGATCTGTGAGCTGATAGCTGACAGCTGTGACCTGATATATGCCCGCTTCGGAACTTCGGCTCATGTGCGTCCTGGCGCATCCAGACGACGAGTCGCTCGGAACCGGTGGAGCACTGGCGAAGAGTGCGGCACAAGGCGTGGGTACGTATCTCGTCACGGCGACGCGAGGTGAGCGTGGCCGGTATGGCGACAGCCCCGAGTCGCCTGGCCCTGCCGTCGTCGGCAAAGCCCGAGAGGCGGAACTGCGCGCCGCCGCGATCGAGCTTGGCCTGCGGGAAGTTGCGTTCCTCGATTACGAGGACGGGACGCTCGACCGGGTCGACACCATGGAAGCGCGCGCGAAGATCGCGGCACACCTGCGCCGGGTCAGGCCGCACGTCGTCATCACCTTCGGGCCCGAGGGGGCGTATGGCCATCCCGACCACATCGCGATCAGCCAGCTGACGACGTCTGCGATTGTGTGCGCGGCTGACCCGTCGTTCGTGACCGCGCCTCCGGTCGGAGAGCCTCACCGCGTCTCCAAGCTGTACTTCATTGCCTGGAGTTCGAAGAAGTGGTCTGCGTACCAGACGGCGCTGCGAAAGCTCGTAAGCAGGGTCGACGGCCAGGAGCGACAAGCGACCCCGTGGCCCGACTGGGCGATTACCACTGTGCTCGACACGAGCGAGGTCTGGTCCACGGTCTGGCGCGCGGTGTCGTGCCACAAGACGCAGATGACGATCTACAGGAAGCTCGAGGAACTGCCGGCAGAACACCAGCGGTCGCTCTGGGGAACGCAGGAGTTCTACCGTGTCTTCAGCACCGTGAATGGCGGCCGCACGCAGGAATCGGATTTGTTCGAGGGACTCAGATGAGGACTGCCCCGGAAATCGAAGCACTCAGGCACCGGCGGGCGCCGCTCGAAATGGATGCGGCGGAGTTCCGCGAGATAGCGCATCGGCTGGTCGACGACATCGCCGACCGGCTGGCGAGAATACCGGACGGGCCGGTGACGCCGGACGACTCTCCGGCCGAACTCCGGCGGCTCATTCGGGCAGAACAGACTCTGCCTTCGGGCGGCGCCGATCCCGCTCAAATCGTGAGCGACGCCACCGAACTCCTCTTCGACCACTCGCTGTTCAACGGTCACCCCCGATTCTTCGGATACATCACCTCGAGCCCAGCGCCGATCGGAATGCTGGGTGACTTTCTTGCCGCGGCACTCAATCAGAACGTGGGTGCGTGGCGGCTGTCACCGCTCGCGACCGAGATCGAAGCGCAGTCGATCCGGTGGATCGCGGAGCTGATTGGATTTCCGGGTGACGCCGGCGGCCTGCTCGTGAGCGGCGGCAACATGGCAAACTTCGTGTGCTTCGTCGCCGCCCGCGCGTCGATGGCTGGCTGGGACGTCAGAAAAGAAGGGCTGGCGCGGCGCGGTGAGGGCCTGCTCGCTTACGCCTCGAGCGAGACGCACACCTGGATCCAGAAGGCCGCGGATCTCTTCGGCCTCGGGACCAGTGCGCTTCGACTGATTCCGACCGACGATCGTCAGCGTATGGATCCGGTCGCGCTCCGCCGGCAGATCGAACAGGATCGCGAGGGTGGTCTCCATCCGTTCATGGTGGCTGCAACGGCGGGCTCGGTCAGCACCGGTGCGGTCGATCCTCTCCCTGCGATCAGCGCCATCTGTCGCGAACACGGATTGTGGTTCCACGTCGACGGTGCGTACGGCGGCCTCGCCGCCCAGGTCCCCGGGGCGCCCGCGGGCCTGGACGGGTTGACGCTCGCCGACTCGGTCGCTGTCGATCCGCACAAGTGGATGTATGCGCCGCTCGAAGCCGGCTGCGCGCTGGTCCGCGATGCCGCAAAGCTGCGCAGCGCATTTTCGTATCATCCGCCCTACTACCACTTCGACGACCAGGTCGTGAACTACTTCGACTTCGGCCCGCAGAATTCACGCGGGTTCCGCGCACTGAAGGTGTGGCTGGCACTCCGGCAGGTCGGCCGGACCGGCTATATGAAGATGATCGGCGACGACATCCTGCTTGCCCGTCATCTCTACGATCTCCTGACGGAGCATCCCGACTTCGAGGCGCTGACCCAGAGCCTCAGCATCACGACGTTCCGCTACGTGCCGCCGGATCTGCGGCCACAGCTCGGGAGCGACGAGGTGGAGAAGCACCTGAACGTGTTGAATCAGCGCCTGCTCTCAGCACTCGAGAAGAGCGGAGAAGCATTCCTGTCGAACGCGGTCGTGGATGGCCGGTTCCTGCTGCGCGCCTGTATCGTCAACTTCCATACTTCCCTCGACGATATCGAGGCGCTCCCGCACATGCTGTCGCGGCTTGGTAAAGAGGCCGACGCTCTTCTCAGACCAGCAGTGGCCTGAGAAGGCATCGGTGCGGATCATCGCGGCGTGAAGAACGGGAACAGCCGCTTGATCTCTTCCGCATTGGGCCGGCTGCCGTACTCTGAGATTTCGAACGCTTCGGCGGCTTCGACCGCATCACCGCGCTGGGCGCCATAGAGCTCGCGCAGCTTTGCCCGATACTCGGTCGCCGTCCGCACGAACCGGCGCCTGAAACTGTCGCGTACTTCCGCTTTCCGCCGTGTCTTGCCGGCTTCGTCCGTCGGCATCAGCTGCGGTCCGCCGTTCGCGCCCCCTTCGTAGAACTGCGACGGCAGCGCTTCCACCGTGGCCAGTTTCTTGTCGAGGACATCGTCGATCGATACGACGACGTCCGCCCTGAACGGATTCGGCCGGGTGAAGTCGTCCTCGTACGAGAGGAATACGGGGTTGCGGGCGAGGGGCGGCGTGTCCGGGCAGAAGAACGGCACCGTGACCATGTACGACGCGTCCTGGATCAGCTGGCCCACGGCGCGATGATCGGGGTGGTAGTCGTTGGGGCGATGGCCGATCACGATGTCCGCCTTCCAGTCCCGAATCAGCCGCGTGATCGTCCGACGGTTTTCAAGCGTCGGCTCGAGTTCGCCGTCGTGGATGTCGAGTACCTGCGTGGTGATGCCGAGGATGCGCGCCGTCTCCTGCGACTCGGCGGTCCGCCTGCGCGCGAGCGGACCACCAGCCTCGCGCCAGTGTCCGATGTCGCCATTGGTCACCGAGACGAACTTGACCTGGTGGCCGAGCGCCGCCCACTTGGCCGCGGTGCCGGCGACCCTCAGCTCGTTGTCGTCCGGATGCGCGCCGAATGCAATGATCCGGAGCGGTGCGGTCTGAGCCGCTGACTGTTGCGCGCTCCCGACGACCGCGACGATCAGCGCCACCGCGGCGAACACGACGGCCGACTTCCTCACGTGACCTCCCTGGGACAGGTGGAACTCCCGGCATGCTCGGCCGTCGCGCCCTTGCGAGCCGGGCGCCTCGCTCCGAAATGCACAGCGTGACTGACGTGAACCGGCCACCAGTGTAATTCAGGGTGTGTCGACGCGCGACGCTGCACTGGTCTCGAGGATTACGGCGACCAGGAAGGACGCCAGGCGCCGCCTCCGGCTGTGCCGGTGATCAGCGGAAGCGCTTTGGTCGCGCTTACACGCGGTTGGTTGCCGCGACCACGCGTGCGGTGATACGCCGGTTCGCAGGGGCCGCCTCGGCCAGATGCATCGCACCGATCGCGGGAAAACCGTAGAAGCCGCGCAAGCATCCGCCGTCTCACCAAACTCGTCAAACAATTTACGTTTGTCGTTCGTTCGAGGCAGAGGACGAGCGGGCTCCGCGGGACCAAAGTACTGCACAGGCATCCTGACGTGATCACGGAAGAGTCAACACCTGCGCGTCACGCGTCGTCAAACGGGTCGTCACTGGAACGGCAACGCCGGATGGGCTGGATGCGGGCCGGCACCCGCCTTGCGTCCGCTCAGGTGTCATGCCGGTCTTCGAGCTGACATTGCTCGGGACATTCGGCCTCACCGCATTGGGGACGCCGCGGTCTCTTCGTTCGCACAAGGCGCAGGCGCTCCTGACTTACCTTGCCCTGCGGCCGCTGCAGGCACACCGGCGCGACACGCTCGCGTCGCTTCTCTGGAGCCACGTGCCGACATCGCAGGCGCGACACAGCCTGCGTCAAACGATCTCGTTCATACGCAGCGCGCTCGACGATGTGCCCACACCGCTGATCGTCGCCGAAGCCGACACGCTTCGACTCAACACGCCGGAGGTTTCGGTCGATGCGATCAGGTTCGCCGAGCTGGCCTCGAGCGGGCCGGGTCCAGACCTGCGTGCCGCCACAACCGCCTACATCGGGGAGTTGCTCGAAGGCGTGCACCTGGACGAGCCCGCGTTCGACCGATGGCTTGCGGCCGAACGCGAACGCCTGCACCACCGCGCCGTGGGGGTGTTCTCGCGAGAGCTGCAGCGCACAATCGACGAAGGCCCGGTCGACGAGGCGATTGCCACCGCGCTCCGATTGCTCTCGCTCGATCCCCTGCTCGAATGGGTGCACCGCGCGTTGATGAAGCTTTATCACCAGCAGGGCCGGTTCGGGGCAGCGCTCACACAGTACAACCACTGCGCCCGCATCATCGAGCAGGAACTCGGCGTCGAGCCCGAACTCGAGACACGCCAGCTGTTGGACGAGCTCCGAAGAAGCCGCCGGCAGCCTCCGCCCGCTGGCATCGAGGGTTCGTTGCCCGAGTCAGCCGGCGATAACGGCGACACCGCCATTCTGCCGTACGCTCCACAACCCAGAATTGCGGCTGCGCCCCGGGCTACGGTGATCGTGCTGCAGGCGACGGCAGTGACCCGCGCGATGCTGGAACGGTTGCTTGTTCCTGCCTCGTACGCTCTTGTCGGTGCCAAAACACTGACGGAGGCTTTGATGCTGCTCAATCGCCATACCAATCCCGTCATCCTCATTGCCGACGAAGGGCCCCGGCACCGCACCGAGGCGATCACCGCCATCCGGGGGACGCGAGACGACGTCCCGGTTGTCGTCGTGACCAACGAACCGCCAGCGTTACCGCACGCCCCGGCGCAGCCCCTCCGATACGTGCGGCGTCCGATTGGGGCCGACGCACTCCTGGGCGCGATCGCCGAGTTGCTCGGTCGCCGGGCGCACCCGGCCGCCAACGACTGAACTCGCCTGCCATTGCCTCGCGCGCGCTGTGTCCGTGTGCGGAATCGCTCGGAATCGCAAAGTCACATGCGCGCGGCGCAACCCGGCCGCCCCTTACGCGCAAGCCTACTAATGTGTTTTACGAAATACAGGGCGACGGTGCCCGAATCTGACCGTCGCGAGGCACGGAGACACGGAGGACACGGTGGAGGAAAGAAACCGAGACGGTTCGACGGCGCAGGCGCGCAGAGCGCGCGTGCGATCGAAGCGATCGGTACCTACGAACCGGGCTGACATCGCACCGGCTCGTAGGTACAGATCGCTTCGATCGCAGAACGCCGACCTCCGGTCGGCACTGCGCCGTCACGCCATCCGTTACGCCGCGACGTTACCAAGAATCCCCAGCGTGAATCGCTTGAAACCGGTTACTCGGCCACAATCACGCGAGTGAGTTGTGCGACGCCTTCCAGGAGAGGTCGTCCAGGGATTGTCACAGTCAGGTCCGTGTTCGTCCGCGTTCTTCCGCGGAATCCGTGTCATTTCGAGCCGATCGATGCAGAATCCGAGTTCCGGCTCGCCGCAATGCGCACGAACACGTCGAAGTCGTTCCTGAGATCCCCCGCCTCGATCGGGTGACGCGACGAAAAAGTCACGACCGACCCGGTGGCGTCCATCTGCGGCGCGTCACTCTCTTCCGGCCATCCTCCCGCCGCGGTGGCGCTCAGCCATCTCATCTCGTTGGTGACACGGTCCAAGAGGAAAATGTCCGGCAGCAGGTTGAGATCGTCGGTCGCCGCCGCGCAACGGCGCGCACACACGAGATCCGATGCCGTGGACTGGAACGCCACGAAACGTCCATCAGCGGAGATTGCCGGGCTCACGCTCGCTCCGTTTCCAGAGCCGCCCCCGGCGCTCCGGCTGACCAGCGTTGTCGAGTGGTCCTGCAGATCGCGCACGAACACGTCGGCAGACCGATTGTCGTCGCGGCGAACCAACCTCGCTTCAGAGACGAACGCGACGTAGCGCCCGTCATCGCTGATCGCCGGATGATCGCTCGGACCGGCCGCCGGCGTGCCGGTTGTCGCCACGCTTGCCAGTGTGGTGATGCCGAGGCGCATGTCGCGGACGTAGACCTGCGCCCGGAGACTGGCACGCGCGCCAGCGTCCGCATGGCGGCCGTTGCCGTCGAGGCTGGCCGTTGACGTGAACGCCACGAATCGTCCGTCGGCGCTGACGGCGGGTGAGAAGCTGGCTCCGGTCGACCGTTGAACTCCGTGGCTGTCGACGCTGACACGGGTGATCGCTCTCGTCGTCGTGTCGAAGGCGTAGACGTCCTCAGACGGCCCGTTCTCATCGCTCCCATCGACGAGAGTCGTTCCTGCGGAGGCGAACACGACGACGTGCCCATTCTCGCTGATCGCGGGGTGACGACTTGCGGCCCGTGCAGGAGGGCGATCATGGCTGACGGAGGTCGCGGTGTTCCGCACGCGATCGCGGATCACGATGTCGGTGTCCAGCCGGCCGTCGACTGTAACGACGACCGTGTCGAATACCAGATAGCGGCCGTCGCCACTCAGTCGCGGATGGCTGCTGTCGCCGATCAACGGGCGATCGTCGACGGCCACGCTTTCGAGCGTGACGGCGCCGCTGATGCGATCCAGGACGTAGATATCGGCCCGAGCATCCGTGTCGGCGGGCACGAGGCGCGCATACGACGACAACGCCACGTATCGGCCGTCAGCGCTGACCGAGGCCGTGGCCGGGCTGGTCGAGAACCGCCACGAATCCGCCTGCGGAAGCGTCACCAGGATGTCGGCGTGCGGGATCGCGGCCCACGCGAGGACGCCCGCGACGGTGACCGCCGTCCACGCATGCGCATGCATTGCACACCTTACCTGCCGTGCTGGCGCACTTCCTCAGCCGCGGCGCGCCCGGCGCGGACGGCCCGGACCGTTTCGTATCTCTCCTCGCCGCACTCACACCCACGGACCTGGCTGGCCGGCACCGCGGCGAGCGACCGCAGGTCGACCCCGTCCAGCTGCTCGAGCACATGCTCGAGCTCGTGGGCGATGAGTTCCACCGGGTCATTGCCGGAGCGGATCGTGACGGCGGCGCGCTGCCCGCCGCCCGCGGTCGGCGACACGACCGTTCGTGCGCGCGTGCGGTCACCACTCTCTGGCAGGGACCAGTCCAGCACCACCTCCATTCGCGGTGCATTCGCAAGGCGCGCACACTGCCGTCGGAACGTCGGCGATCCACGCAGCATCGTTCCGACCAGGTCACGGAAGACCGGCGGCACGACGAGATTGGATGGCACTGACAAGCCAGGATGCGAGGGATCCTCGGTGTAGAACGCCCGCGCGACGCCGGTGCGCGTGCGATCCGCTTCGAGAGGGACGAACGGAGTCGACGAGAGCGAGAGGTTGCTCGATTGCGCAAATGCGGGGACGGCGACGACCAGTCGAACCGAGAACGCGGCGATCGCGACCGCTGCGGTTCGAGTGCGTAACATGGAAAGTGAGACGAGTAGTCGCGCCGGGAAGTTTACTTTTCCGGCGGTCTCGAGAGCTTCGCGCTCGCGCTGACGCGCTGCGAGATGCCCGTTTGTGGGAGCAGTGTGGTACGGACATAATCGGCGACGGTGCGAGTGATGGAATCGGGGATGAGCACGCACCACAGAGTGACGAAAAAAATTCACATCAGGCCGGGTGAGACCATGCGAATCCTCGTTCCTCTCGTTGCACTTGCGATGTCGTCTGCGGCCGCTCACGTCGCCCAGGCCACACGCGCGCCGGTACCCATCTTCGACGGCCGATCGTTCAATGGATGGGAAGGGAATCGCGCCATCTTCCGAATCGAGGATGGGGCGATCGTCGGCGGCTCTCTGCGCGACAAGATTGCCCAGAACGAATTTCTCTGCACGACAGCCTCGTACAGCGACTTCGAACTGCGGCTCAAGGTCAAGCTGCTCGGCGGTTCCTCCGCGAACGCGGGAGTCCAGTTCCGGACGCGTCGCATCCCGAACAATCACGAGGTCATCGGTTACCAGGCCGACATCGGCCAGGACTACTGGGGTTCGTTGTACGACGAGTCGAGACGAAAGAAGACGCTGAAGGCTCCGGATCATGCCGTTATCAACGGGCTGGTCAGAACGGGAGACTGGAACGATTACGTCGTGCGGGCCGAGGGACCGCGGATCCGCCTCTGGTTGAACGGCGTCCAAACCGTCGACTACACCGAGCAGGATCGATCGATCGAGGCGAACGGCGTGATCGCGGTGCAAATCCACGCCGGACCTCCGACCGAGGCCTGGTACAAGGACATTACACTGCTGGACCTCAGCCGCCCCTAGGTCACGCTCGGGCTCTGGGAGCACCGGGACAGGACCAAACGATGGAATACAGGCAGCTGGGCGGATCGGGCTTTCGCGTTCCGGTGTTCACTCTTGGCACCGGAACATTTGGCGGCGGCAATGAGTTCTTCAAACACTGGGGAACCGTCGGGGCAGTGGAGGCGACGCGCCTGGTCGACGTCTGTCTCGACGCCGGCCTGACGATGTTCGACAGCGCAGACGTGTATTCGGACGGCCAGGCCGAAGAGATTCTCGGGAAGGCGATCGCCGGCCGCCGCGACCGTGTGCTGATCTCGACGAAGGCCAGCTTCCGTCATGGGACAGGTCCGAATGACGTCGGGTCGTCGCGTTTTCACCTCGTGCGTGCGGTCGACGCCAGTCTCGCGCGGCTCGGTACCGACTACATCGATCTCTTCCAGTTGCACGGATTCGACGCGCTCACCCCGGTGGAGGAGGTGCTGCGCACGCTCGACGACCTCATCCGGGCTGGCAAGATCCGCTACATCGGTGCGTCGAACTTTTCCGGCTGGCACCTGATGAAATCGCTTGCGGTGGCGGACAGGTACGGCCTGACGCGTTACGTCGCGCACCAGGCGTATTACTCGCTCGTCGGCCGGGACTACGAATGGGAACTGATGCCGCTCGGCGTCGATCAGAAAGTGGGAGCGGTCGTCTGGAGCCCGCTCGGGTGGGCTCGCCTGACCGGGAAGTTCGGCCGTGGACGGCCCCGCCCGGAGGTTTCGCGCCTGCACGACAAGACCAACCTCGCTGCCGGACCGCAGGTGTCGGAGGAGTACCTGTTCCGGGTCGTCGACGCGCTTGATGCAGTTGCCGCCGAGACGCAGAAGACGGTGCCCCAGGTGGCGCTGAACTGGCTGCTTCGGCGGCCGACGGTGTCAACGATCGTCATCGGCGCACGCAACGGCGATCAACTGCGGCAGAACCTGGGCGCGCTCGGCTGGAGCCTCACCAGCGAACAGGTCGCCACCCTCGATGCGGCCAGCGCCGTCACGCCGGCCTATCCGTACTGGCATCAGCGCGGGTTCGCGGAACGCAATCCGTTTCCCACGGCCTCACCTTCACCTCTCGTCCACAAGGACTGAACGCGCCGCGCCGGACTCTGTACGCCACAGACGAGGTGGCTCCAGGCCAATTCCGTCGATGTCAACCGCGGTGGCCGGCGACGTGGTGCCCCGCCATAGTCCGGCGGCGATTGCGGCGCGGCGACGTTCCCCGGATGCCTGCGCCGACTAAGATATGCGGATGGGCGTCAGGGAACGGAACAATATCCATGTCTCCGGTCGGGGCTCACAGCCGATGCTCTTTGCGCACGGGTTCGGCTGCGATCAGCACATGTGGCGCTTCGTCGTGCCGGCGTTCGAGCCAGCCTACAAGGTGGTCGTGTTCGACCACGTCGGCGCCGGCCATTCGGACACCTCCGCATACGACGAGCGGAAGTACAGCAGCCTTGCCGGGTACGCAACCGACGTGCTCGAGATCTGCCACGAGCTGAACCTGCAGGACGTTGTCTTCGTCGGCCATTCCGTGGCCGCGATGATCGGGGTGCTCGCCGCCGGCAGGGAGCCCAAGCGGTTCGCGAAGCTCGTGCTGGTTGGTCCGTCGCCGCGGTATCTCAATGACGACGACTATGTCGGCGGGTTCTCGCGCGCCGACATCGACGGGTTGCTCGATGCCCTGGACAGCAACTATCTCGGCTGGTCGAGTACGATGGCGCCGGTGATCATCGGCAACGCGGATCGTCCGGAGCTCGCGGCGGAGCTGACCAACAGCTTCTGCCGCGCGGATCCCGCAATCGCGGCGCATTTCGCCCGTGTGACGTTCCTCTCCGACAACCGGGCGGACCTCGCCGCTGTTTCGACCCCGACGCTGATCCTCCAGTGCGCGGAGGACGTGATCGCGCCGAACGGTGTCGGCGAGTACATCCATCGCCAGATGCCGGCGAGTCGCCTCGTCAACATGAAGGCGACCGGCCATTGCCCGAACCTGAGTGCTCCGGCGGAGACGATTGCCGCGATCCAGGAGTTTCTCGCACCGGGCAGGTGACGTGTGCCCCACGACTCGTCCCGCGACCGCAACGACTCGCTGCTCGAGGAGAGCGTAGAGGACCTCTACGACCACGCGCCATGCGGGTACCTGTCGACCCTGCCGGACGGGACCATCGCGCGAGTCAACCAGACGCTGGTCGACTGGACCGGGTTTGACCGCGAGACACTGCTGTCAGGAACCAGATTCCAGGCCCTCCTCACGGTCGGATCGCGGATCTACTACGAAACCCACTACGCCCCGCTCCTGCAGATGCAGGGCATTGCGCGCGAAATAGCATTTGACGTCGTCCGCGCCGACGGCCGCATCCTGCCGGTGATCGCCAACTCGGTGCAGAAGCGGTCCGCCGACGGCGCCGTGCTCTTCAACCGGATCACGGTCTTCGATTCCACGGACAGGAAACGCTACGAGCGCGAGCTCCTGCTCGCCAGGCGTCGGGCCGAACAGACCGTCAAGGAGAAGGCCGACCTGCTCTCGATGCTCAGCCACGACATTCGCAATCCACTGAATGCGGTCATGGGCGTGGTGCAGCTGCTCGAGCGCAGCGAGCTGACCGAGCGGCAGCGGCGTCACCTGCAGCTCCTGAAGTCTTCCTCCGACAACATGCTCAGGCTGCTCGACCGTGTGCTCGAACTGAGCAAGGCGGAGTCGAGCAGCTATGCGCTCGCGAATACCCCGTTCGACTTGACCGCGCTGGTCGAGGACGTGGTTGCGACGTTCAGTCCCACCGCGGAGGCCAAAGGGCTGCAGCTGCGATGTTCGGTGTTCGACGGCGTACCGGCGACCGTTCTGGGCGACCCTGTCGTGCTGCGACAGATTGTGACCAACCTGGTCGGCAATGCCATCAAGTTCACCCAGTCGGGCGAAGTCGTCGTCACGGTGCATGCGGGCGAAACGACAACCGAATCCGTGACGCTCCACTTCGCCGTATCCGACACCGGGATCGGGATCCCGCCCGATCGCCTCGATCGGATCTTCCAGGCATTTACGCAGGCGAGCGACGAGACCGCGGGGACGTTCGGCGGCACCGGCCTCGGCCTCGCGATCTCACGGAAGCTGCTGGCCCTGCACGGCAGCGAAGTGCACGTCGTCAGCACGCCGGGCGAAGGGTCGACGTTTTCGTTCAGCGTGCGGCTGGTGCTTCCCGGCACGACGGGATGACTGAACCCGGCCGGCGTCGCGGACAGCACGAAACGTGGCGCGAACCAACGGCGCCGACTAGAGCGCGTTGAGAAACGCGATGAGGTCCGCTCGTTCCCGCGGCGTGAAGCCGATGTGGAACCGCGTGTCGTAGAAGTCGACGAGTGCGTCCAGCGACTCGACCGATCCGTTGTGGAAGTAGGGCGCGCGCGCGGCCAGGCCGCGCAGGATCGGCCCCTTGAAGAGCCCGATATCCGCCCATTTGCCGCTCACCATTGCCCTGCCGGGGTCGGTCGTCTTGACCCGCTCGTGCGTCGACTTGTTCTCGATCGTGTAGAGGGGAAGATCCGCCGTCCGGAGCGCTTCGGTCGTGAGACCCAGATTGAGCGGCATCGAGATCGAGTGATTGCCCGCGTTCGGAGTATCGTGGCACACCGTGCACGTACCGGCCTGCATCGCTCCGGCCACGGGATCTCCCTGGCGGCCGTTGAGGCCGGCGACGTTGTCGATGACGAACGATCGTGTATTGAACAGTTTTTCGCCACGGGCGATCGCCTGCCGATGCGGTGAACCGGCGTCCTCCCATGCACCGAACAGCGAGAACACATTCGGATTGAGGCCGCCCGACGACAGGGCGCAGGCGCCGGGCATCACCGGAAGGATGTTCAGCGGGTCGTTGATCCCGATGCAGAACGGCTGCCGTGCGATCGTCGCCGGACCACCGCGCGCGCCGCTGGCTGACAGGCTGCCGGCGCCGTGAGTCTGTGCCTGGGCGGTCGACAGCGACAGCTCGAAGGCGACGATGGCCTGCAGTTGCGCCACGGTCGGCGCGGTGCCTTCCGCGTGCCCGGTCGTCGCGCTCGACGCCTGGGTCACGAGGTCGGAGCGGATTGCCTGCCCCTTGACCGTTTCGCGGCCGTCCCACATGACGGTGCTGAGAAAGGCGAGGTTACTCGTGGGCAGTGGCCGCCGGTACATCGACGCGATGTTGTACGGGGCGCCGCACCCGTAAGGATCGTCGACGTCGACGATGTCGAAGTCGGCCCCCGGCGGCACCTGCAGTTCGACGCGGATCAACCCCTTGTTCAGAAGCAGGCTGAAGGCCGACCGGCGCGCCGCAAGCGTCGACAGGTTGGCACCCTTGCAGTTGGACCCGTCGTTGTTCCTGAAGATCGGGTCGAGACCGACGGTCTGTTTGAAACGATCGCGGATACCCTGAGGCGTCACGCTCCACGCCTGGTCAGGTCGATGGCAGGTGAAGCAGGTGCGGCCGTTGGTGCCGAGGTCCTGAAAGAACGGGTTGTTCGTGTCGATCTCGCCAGCCGTGCTGACGGTTCGGAGCACGCCGCTCGAATCCGACGACGTCAGCTGGTTCGCCGCCGGTTCGTCGGCCTGGGTGATGCCGACAGCCGCGAGCATTCCGCCGGTCGCCGCGATCGACGCGATGATGGCGACGGTGAGGCAGCGCGAGACCGTCAACACGTGAGTCTGTGTCGGCTTCATTCACAATCCCCCTGCTCCATGGTGTCGCCGCCAGGTGAAACGTTTCATTCACCGTAAATGGCGGGCTTACATGAGGGATCGCAAACCGCGTCGAGAACACGACACGGCCGGTTCGGCGGGACTCGGGGCTTCGGGGCCAGGGACGGCTCCCGGGGCGGTGACGGACAATTGCCTCAAGATCGCCAGGACCGGTCGACTGTGATCGGGAGACGTGTCGCCAGAACGGGGAGGGGCGGACTCGGGACGAGGAGATAGATCCCCGCCCCGAGAGAGTGACAACTAGAGCGAACCGAGTGCGGCCAGCAGGTTGTTGAGGAGAGTCGCGAGACCCGCAAGCGGCGAACTGCCGTCAAGCAGCCCAGCAATCGCGCACAGCAGGTTGCCGAGCAGATTGCCGGCACCCGACTGCCGTGATGTTGAGCACGACCTCCGAGGCGCCGCCCGCCTCTGTGACGCTCCTTGCGCCTGTGCAACTGCAGCGGTGGTTGGTAGAACAGCGATCATTGCCGCGAGCATGACGCTCAGGATTGTTCTTCGTGACGTTCTCAACATTTCCATTAGTTCAACTTACTCCCGGGTTACCGCAGGGTGCCGTCGGCACCGGAGTGCACGGCACGTTGTTAAACGTTCAGGCGGAATCGTCGTGGCAGATTTCTTGCGCCCGGCAATCGGATGAGCGACGCGCACCGCACTGACGAACAACCGCCGGAAGACGAGGCCAAAGCCGAGGCTGAAAATCAAGAAGCCGAGGCACGGAGCGCTCCGCCGGGCTCGGTCATTTACCGCGCCATCAGCCGCGAAGGGGAGGACGAGCTCTCGCGCAATACCGTCGGCCTCCTGTGGTCAGGTCTGGCGGCCGGCCTGTCGATGGGGTTCTCGCTGATGACCGAAGGGCTCCTTCGCGCGCACCTCCCCGATACCGAGTGGCGCCCGCTCGTCGCCAAGTTCGGCTACAGCATTGGATTCGTCGTCGTCGTGCTCGGGCGTCAGCAGCTGTTCACCGAGAACACGCTCACGGTCATCCTGCCGCTGATGCGCCATGGCGACAGAGGCACATTCAACAACGTCGCACGGCTCTGGTCGGTCGTGCTCCTCGCCAATCTCGTTGGAGCTTTCGCGTTTGCCCTGGTTGCCGCCAGGACTTCGGTGTTCGATCCAGCCGTGGTGAGCGCGTTCCGCGAGATCGGTCATCGGGCGACGGAGCCCGGGTTCGTGACCATTCTCATTCGCGGCATTCTCGCCGGCTGGTTGATCGCGTTGATGGTCTGGCTGATGCCTGGAGCGGAGAGCGCTCGCCTCTGGGTCATTGTGCTCATCACCTACGTCGTCGGCATCGGCGAGTTCAGCCACGTGATTGCCGGCTCGACCGAGGTGCTGGTCCTGGTTGCAAGCGGCGAAAAGACATTCGTGGAATACCTGACCTCGTACCTCGTGCCAACCCTGCTCGGCAATGTGATCGGCGGAGTGTCGCTGGTTGCGGCATTTGCCCACGGGCAGTTCGTGACGTCTGACGAGGTGTAGTTCGAGGTATCCTCGATTGAATGGCACTCGATCCTGGCACCATTGCGGCGACGGCCGTGGCGTACGCGGAGCGGCATCCGCGCGACATTCTCGCGCTCGCATTGAAAGAATATGCGCCCGACCTTGCGCTCTCGTTCAGCGGCGCCGAGGACGTGGTGCTCGTCGATATGGCGGTGAAGCTCGGCGGGACGTTCCGGGTCTTCTCGCTGGATACCGGGCGGTTGCACCCCGAGACGTACCAGTTCATCGAGAAGGTTCGCGGCCACTACGGCATTCAGATCGACAGCTTCTTTCCGCAACCGGAAGCCGTCCAGGCGCTCGTCCACGAGAAGGGACTCTTCTCCTTCTACCGGGACGGTCACAAGGAATGCTGCGGCATCAGGAAGGTCGAGCCGCTGACGCGCGCGCTCGAGTCGTCGCGGGCGTGGGTCACCGGCCAGCGGAAGGATCAGAGCCCGGGCACTCGCAGCGATGTTCCCGTCATGCAGCTGGATCCGACGTTCGGGTCTGCCGATCGGCCGCTCGTCAAGTTCAACCCGCTCAGCGCCTGGACCTCGAAGCAGGTGTGGGATTACATTCGCGACGAGGCGGTCCCGTTCAACACCCTGCACGATCGCGGCTTCGTTTCGATCGGGTGTGAGCCCTGCACGCGGCCGGTGCATCCGGGGCAGCACGAACGCGAGGGGCGCTGGTGGTGGGAGGAAGAGACGAAGAAGGAGTGCGGCCTTCATCTCGGGAACGTGAAGTGACGACCGCTCCCGGCCAGCGACGCGCCGCGGGTCAGAGTGTCTTGGCGCCGCTGTCGACAGCGGGGACCGGCAGGATGCCGCGGTCGATATAGATCGGCCGCACGAGGGCCCGGAGCGTCGGAAGACGGCGCGCGAACCACAACCCGCCGACGACACAGGCCGTTCCGCAGAACGCAATCGTCCATCTCGCCCCAATCCGATCCGCAGCAACTCCGGCGAGCAGGCTTCCGATCGGCGCGCTGCCGAAGAAGGCCATCGTGTAGAACGCCATCACCCGCCCGCGCAGGTGATCTTCGACGATGGTCTGCAGGATGGTGTTGATCGATCCCATCTGGACCATGAGTCCGGCTCCGACGATGGGCAGGACGAGAAGCGCGACGACTTCGCTGCGGGTCGAGGCAAATGCGATCAGCCCGGCTCCGAACGCGATCGTCGAGATCGTCGACACTCGCCCCAGCCCGACCACCGACTCGCGCGAGGCCAGGTACAGCGCTCCGGCAAGCGCACCGAGCCCGCTCGCGGTCATCAGCAGCCCGAGCGTCCTCGGCCCGCCGTGCAGCACGGTCGACACGATCACTGGCATCAGCACGGTATACGGCATCCCCATCGCACTCACGATCGCGAGAAGCAGCAGAGCTGTGCGAATGGGGTCCGATCCCATCACGTAGCGAAAACCAGTTTTCAACTCGGTGAGTACGCGTGCTTCGACCGGCCGCCGTCTCATGCGGGGGACGTGGATGGCAATCAGCGAGGCGATCACGAACAGGTAGGAGATTGCATCGGCGAGAAAGCACCAGCCTTCACCGACCGCCGCGATCAATGCACCGCCAATCGACGGTCCCGAGGATCCGGCTGCCGTTGACCATGGACGAGTTCAACGCAATCGCATTCGCCAGATCGGCGCGGTCCTCGACCAGCTCGACGACGAACGCCTGCCGCGCAGGTGTGTCGAACGCATTGATGAGCCCCTGGACGACCTGGAGCAGCAGGATCGACCGCACCGTCACGGTTCCGGACAGCGTCAGGCCGGCGAGGGCGAGCGACTGCAGCATCGACAGGACCTGCGTCACGAGAAGAATCCTGTGGCGATCCCACCGATCGACGAGCACACCGGCGAACGGCGCGACGAGCAGCGTCGGAATCTGACCGCAGAAGCCAACGATGCCAAGGAGCAGTTCCGAGCCGGTCAGGCGATAGACCAGCCAGCTCGTGGCTATTCGCGTGATCCACGTGCCGATGAGCGAGATGCTCTGGCCACCGAAGAAGAGGCGATAATTTGGATGTCGAAGGGCCCGGGTGAGCCTGCCGGAAGCGATCACGGTCCCTATTGTTGCAGGTCTCGCCGTTCTCTTCCCAGCGAGTCCGGATCGTCGCCGCTATTCCTCTCGCAGGACGATTAGTGGATCGACCGCCGCTGCCCGCGCCGGCATCAATGACGCCGTTAGCGCGCCGGTTCCGAGCACCACGACGATCGTGACGAGCACGAGTGGATCGTCGGGGTGAACCCGGTAGAGCAGCGCCGCCAGCAGGCGGGACGCACCGACGGATCCGAGGATACCGGCGACAATGCCGGCGCCGATCGGCAGGAGCGATCGCCCGATCACGAGGCGGGTGGCCTGTTCGTTGAATCGAGACCGGGATCGGTGAACTCAGGCATGGCGGATCCCGGCGACGCGTGTCAGCGCCGTGATGAACTCTTCCCAGCGGGTGCGGTGACTGGCGAGGACGCGCCGGCCGTGAGCGGTGATGCGGTAGTAGCGACGACGGCGCTGGCCCGCCTTTTCGACCCACCGCCCGGCAATGAGGCCGCGGCGTTCCAGCCGGTAGAGCATCGGGTAGAGCGACGCGATGTGGAACTTGAGGACGCCGTCCGAGCGCTCGTCGATCAGCTTCCCGACTTCGTACCCGTGCCGGGCCCGGTCCTCGACCAGCGCGAGCACCAGCAGCTCCGCGCTGCCCTTCTTGACGTCCGGCGCCACGTCACGGTTTGCCATATGTGCGATCGCAACATATGGTGGGAGCCGATGTCAAGGTGGCTTCCGCCTTCGGGCGGAAGTCCGCGATGCCAACAGTCCGCCGTGACTTCCGCCTGAAGGCGGAAGCTACGAGAGGCCGGAAGCGGAAGCTACGAGAGGCCGGAAGCGGAAGCTACGAGAGGCCGGAAGCGGAAGCTACTGCGGCCGGAAGCTGCCGTGGCAGTCGCTATAATGATCGTTCCCCTGTGATGAACCCTCACGCCCCGGGCCGGCCTCCGACCCTGGCCCTGCTGCTGGGCCTGCTGATCACGCTCGCGACGGTCGTCGCCTACTCGTGGTACGTCTCGGGGCAGATCTCGGGGCTGCGGCGGCTCCAGACCGAGCTCACGGATCGGAACCGCAGGGACTCGCTGCAGCTCCTGCGCATCCAGAACGACTTGAACCAGCTCGCGCTGGCGATGCGCGACATGCTGGATGCGAGCGCGCGCTATCCGCTCGCCGCCTGGTCGGCGCAGTTCGCCCGCATCCGGCTGGATCTCGACGCCGCCCTGGCCCAGGAAGAGGACGTCGCCATCGCCCGACGCACGCCCGAACAGGCGGAGTACCTGACGAGCTCGGTGGCGCAGTTCTGGGCCGCCGCGGACCGCATCTTTCAGCTGGCGCGTTCGGGCCGCGAGGACGAGGCGCGTCTGCAGATCCGGGTCTCGCTCCAGGCCCGTCAGGAGGCGCTGACATCGACCGTGGCCCGGCTGCTGGTCCAGAACAATGCGATCGAGGAGCAGACGGCGCAGCAGGTCCAGGACATCTACACCGTGGTTCAGCGGCAGGTGTACTGGTTCCTCGCCGCCACGCTCGGCGCCATTGCGCTGACCAGCCTCTTTCTGATTCGATCGAACCGGCGGCTCTTTGCCCAGCTCACCGACCTCTCCGACCAGCGCCGCGAGCTCGCCCAGAAGCTCATTGCCGCACGCGAGTCGACGCTGCGCGAGATCTCGCGCGAGCTGCACGACGAGTTCGGGCAGGTGCTGACGGCGATGGGCTCGATGCTCGGCCGCGCCACGCGTCAGGCGCCGGAAGGGTCCGCCCTGCGCGCCGACCTGCGCGAGATCGGCGAAATCGCGCAGGCGGCACTCGACAACGTGCGCGGGCTGTCACAGACGCTGCACCCGTCGATTCTCGAGGAGCTGGGTCTCGAGAGTACGATTGACTGGTACCTGACCACAGTCGAGCGGCAGCTCGGCATCAAGGTGGACTACGAACGCGAAGGCACAGCGGGCAAGATCGACGACACCACCGGCATCCATGTCTACCGAGTCCTGCAGGAGGCGATCAGCAATGTCGCCCGCCATTCCGGCGTCAAGACCGCCCGCGTGCGCCTTCGACGGCAGGATGGTGCGATCGAGCTCGAGGTGGAGGATCGAGGGAAGGGCCTCGGTTCGGGACCCTCGCGTCGCGGGCTCGGACTGGTTGCGATGCGGGAACGGGCCGAACTGCTCGGCGGCACGCTGGAACTGCTCAAACCTCGCGACGGCGGCACCCTCGTGCGCCTGACCGTCCCGGCCGCGGCACCCACGGTAACTGTATGACGTCCAAAATCTCCGTTCTCCTCGTCGACGACCATGCGCTGGTGCGGCGCGGATTCCGCCGGATGCTCGAAGACGATGCGTCGATGGAGATCGTCGGCGAGGGGAGCAACGGCGACGATGCCATACGAATGGTGCGGGAGCTCCAGCCCGACGTCGTCGTGATGGACGCCGCCATGCCGGGTACCAGCGGGCTCGCGGCGACCCGCACGATTATGGCGAGTTCGCCCGATGTCAAGATCCTCATGCTCAGCATGCACTCGGAAGAAACGCTGGTCCGCCAGGCGATGGACGCCGGCGCCAGGGGGTACGTGCTGAAGAGCGCACTCGACCTCGATCTGGCCGCCGCGATCAAGCGCATCGCCGCCGGCGAGACGGTGCTCGATCCCGCCGTCGCGCGTCCGGCCCAGCCGACCGGCGAGCGAAGCCGCCTGACCCCGCGCGAGCTCGAGGTCCTCCAGCTTATTTGTGACGGGCTGTCGAACCGCGCCATTGCCGAGCGGCTGTCGCTCAGCGTGAACACCGTGGCGGTGCATCGCACGAACATCATGAATGCGCTGAACGTCCACAAGACGGCGGAGCTCGTCATGTACGCGATGCAGCACGGCCTGGTGAATCCGTTGTGAACCGCAGGGACTTTCTCGCCCGCTGCGGCGCTGGCGCCGCACTGTCGTACGGCGGCGTCGCTCTCGGCGCACAACTTCCCGGAGCGCCGGGCTTCCGCCTGGTCGATGTCACGGCAGCGGCCGGCCTCGACTTCCGTCACAACAACGGCGCGTACGGGGGCAAGTTCCTGCCCGAGACGCTGGGCGCCGGCTGCGCGTTCATCGACTACGACGCCGACGGCTGGCAGGACATCCTGCTCGTCAACGGGATGGACTGGCCCGGGCACAAGCGGCAGCGGTCGACCCTGAAGCTGTACCGGAATAACCGCAACGGCACCTTCACGGACGTGACCCACGCCGCCGGCCTCGATCTCGAGATGTACGGGATGGGAGTTGCCGTCGGCGACTTCAACAACGACGGCTTCCAGGATGTGTTCGTCACCTGCGTCGGCCAGAGCCGCCTGTTCAAGAACACCGGCGCGGGGACGTTCGTCGACATCACGCGGACGAGTGGCCTCGGTGGACGCGAGGCGTTCAGTACCTCCGCGATGTGGGTCGACGTCGATCGCGACGGTCTCCTCGACCTGTTCGTGTGCAACTACGTTCGCTGGTCGCCCGAGCACGATGTCTTCTGCAGCCTCGAGGGCAAGCGGAAGTCGTACTGCACGCCCGAGGCATATCGCGGCGACACCTGCTGGCTGTTTCGCAACCGCGGCAACGGCACGTTCGAGGACATCACCGCGACCTGCGGCATCTTCGACTCGAGCTCGAAATCTCTCGGCGTCGCGCTCGTCGATCACGACGAGGACGGCTGGCCCGACATCTTCGTGGCGAACGACACCCAGCCGAACAAGCTCTATCGCAACCAGCGCGATGGCACCTTCAAGGACGTCGCGCTCGAAGCCGGCGTGGCGCTCAGCGAGGACGGCAAGGCGCGCGCCGGCATGGGCGTGGACAGCGGCGATTTCGCCAACTCCGGCCGGCCCGGGCTGGCCATCACCAACTTCGAAGGCGAGATGATTGGCCTCTATCGTGGCCAGGACAAGGGCGTCTATCGCGACGTGACGGTCGCGGCCGGCCTCGGGTCGGCCTCGCGCACCCGCCTCGGGTTCGGCTGTCTCTTCGCCGACCTCGATCTCGACGGCAGCCTCGATCTGATCGTGGCAAACGGGCACATCGACGATACGGTGCGGAATATCCGCGGCAACGCCGGTTACGCCCAGGCGCCGCACCTCTTCCTGAACCGCGGCGCGGGTACTTTTCGCGACGTCGCGTCGGAGGTCGGGAGCGGATTCGCACTGCCGCGGGTCGGACGCGGGCTCGCGTGCGGCGATTTCGATCGCGACGGCGACGTCGACGTGCTGATTACGACCAACAGCGGTCCGCCGGTGCTGTTCCGGAACGACCAGGTCGCCGGGCGCCGCAGCCTTCGATTCCGGCTCGCCGGCGTGAAGTCGAACCGCGACGGTATCGGCGCGACGATCCGGATTTACCACGGCGGCACGTCGCAGGCGCGAACGGTGAAGAGCGGGTCGAGCTACCTGTCGCAGTCCGAACTGCCCGTGACCTTCGGCGTCGACACCCGCGACCGCGTCGAGCGCGTTGTCGTCGCCTGGCCGAGCGGCCGGACCGAGGAGTTCAAAAATCTCGCCACCGGCAAGGCCTACGTCGTCACCGAAGGCAAAGGCATCAGCTCCTGAGCTGCGCCGCCCACCCGATCCGCACTGGATCAAGCGGGCAACGGTTCCCTCACCCGCTCTATTCGAAGCGCTTGGACACTGCCGTCGAGCAGCCGCTGCGGTACAGCGTCCCGTCAGCCGCAAAGAATTGGTTCGTTCCCGCCGATGTGGCGTGATCGGCGTCGGTGAGAACGACCCTGTGTGTCACTGTCGCCGAGCCCGCCTGGAAGCCGGGGGAGACAGGCAGGGCCGGATTGAATCCGGGAAGGCCGGGCAGGTTTGGCGCGGTGGGGAAGAGCAGCATGGCGACGAATTTCTGGAGATAGGTGTCGTGTCCGATCCGGGTCCACACGCCATGTCCTGGACTGCGCTGGCCCGGCGCAAATGCGGTTCCACCCGCGCTCTCGCTCAGGGTTCCGCCGCGGTGGAACGTCACCAGCGAATTGAACGCCGGTCCGAGCGGCGCGCCGGTCGTGCAATCGCGCAGCGTGACCTGTATCGCCCAGGCTCCGACCGGGCTGCCCTTCGAGGCCGACTCTGTTGACTGGGCTGCCACGCCGCCGCTGAACCCTCCAAGGAGTGCGACGGTGAGCGTAAGAATGACGGCCCGGCGAGTGCGGTACGTGAGGTGTGATGTTTTCGAGGTCATGAGGCTCTCCCGCCCGGATGACAACGGCGTCGGTATGACGCTCGGCTGACAATTCCGGGACCGGGCGATGGTGGCGCGTTGCGAACGGACTGACCATGGTGGCGACCTTGCGAAATCATGGAAACTCTCTGAACCGCCAAGCTGCAGAACCGCCGCGAGTTATGGCAATGTAAGCGTCGTGGTCACCTGACCGTGCACACATCCGGGTCACGCGAGACCTTCCGCTTCGGCGATTTCGAGCTCGACCTTGCGGCGTACGAACTGCGTCGGCGCAAGCGACGGAAGTGCAATACCGTCGAGCGCTGAGTCTCGACTCGCAGAATGCGCTGACATACCGCCAATTCGGACACGTGCTGTCGCAGATGGCTCGTCACCGGGAAGCCGAGGTGGCGATGCGCCGCGCCCGTGAGCTCGACCCGCTCGATGCCACCATCCAGGGATTGTCGTCCCAGGTTTCCTTTCAGGCCAGGAACTACCCCGCCGCCGTGGAGCATGCACGCGAGGCGATCAGGCTCGACTCGAGGTTGTGGATCGGCTACATGCAGCTCGCGCAGGCGTACGAGCAGACTGGCCACAGCGAACTGGCACTGGAAGTGCTCGGAGACGCGGCCCGCCTCTCGGGTGGCAACAGCAAAGCGCTCTCGCTGCGCGGATACATCCTCGCCCGCACCGGGCGCACGGCCGAGGCCCGGGCCGTCCTGAAGGCGCTCGAAGGCACCGCCGAGCACCAATATGTCCCGCCGTTCGCGATGGCGCTCGTCCACGCCGGCCTGAACGAGCCCGATGCCGCATTCGCATGGCTCGACAAAGCATTCGCGGCGCACGATATGCGTTTGATCTACCTGACCGTCGATCCGAAATGGGATCCCTACCGTGCCGATCCGCGATTCAAGGCGCTTCTCGCACGCTGCCGATTCATCGTGGCTGCGGATGCCGTCACGCCGCCAAAGTTGTAGGACCGACGGCGGAAGAAATTCGACCACGGAGACACGAAGGCACGGAGACGCACGGAGGTGGCCGCGTGGCCGGCCTCCGGCCGGCCCGAGAATGAACGTGCGCGTGGAAATCACAAGCGGCACGAGCCCAGGTGGCCCGCTTGCGATTTCCACGCGCGCGTTCAAGCCATGGCGCGCAGCGCCTACGCGGCCACTGCCTGTCTCGGACCCCTGGTAATGTGACGGGTTCGGGTTCCCAGCACTGGCGCCATCTTTGAAAATGAAAGTCGATTTTCCGTGCGTCTCCGTGCGTCTCCGTGCCTTCGTGTCTCCGTGGTTTGATTTCGTGGTCCTCCTATTCGCTTGCCTCTCGGGACCGCCGCCGATATCCTCTCGGCGCATGAAGATTCCTGCCTTGTCTCGCCGGCGGTTACTGCAGGCGGTCGGTGCGGCGGCGGTGGGCAGCGCGGTCGCGCCGCGGATCTCGACGGCGGCGGCGCTGAAGTTCGCCCGGATGCCGGTCGAAGGCAAGGACACGCCGAGAATCTGTCTCGGCGGCGTTGCCGCAACCGACACCGGCGCGATGCGTCGATTGAAGCAGATTGGCGTGAACAACGTGCTGACGGGTGGGCCCAGAATCCCGTGGGAGGAGTCCGACATAAAAGGACGAATCGAGGCCTACAAGGCGGCTGGCCTGACCCTCTTCAACCTGATGATCTCCGGCTTCGACGACGTGATCTGGGGGCGGGCGAGAGCGGACGAACAGACAGAAGACGTGGTGAAGTCGATCCGCGCCGCCGGAAAAGCCGGACTGCCGGTGATCGAGTACAACTTCTACGCGCATCGTCTCATCGAAGGCTACAAGGAGGAGCAGGGCCGTGCGGGCGCGGGTTACACCGCGTACGACTACGAGCTCTCGCGGAAACTGCCGCCCCGAGACGACGTCGGCACCCACACGCGGGCCGATCAACTGAAGCGCGCGGAACGGTTTCTGAAGGTGATCGTGCCCGAGGCCGAGAAGGCGCACGTGCGCCTCGCGCTTCATCCCAACGATCCTCCGGTGCCGCTCAGCCGCGGATCGGAGCAACTCATGGCCAGCCTCGAGCACTGGAAAGAGTATCTGGATCTGGTCAAGAGCCCGTACAACGGGATGACGTTCGACTGCGGTGTCACGCGGGAGATGGGAGAAGATCCCGTCGACGTGTGCCGATATCTCGGCAAGAGGGATTGCATCAACCACGTGCACTTCCGGAACGTCGTGGTGCGGAAGCCCTACGTCGATTACACCGAGGTCTTCCTCGACGAAGGCGAAGTCGACATGTTCGGCGTCATGCGCGAACTGGTGCGGCAACGCTACTCGCGCGGCCTTTACCCTGAACATCCGCGCGCCATCGATCCGGACCGCGAAGCAGGTCCGATACGAAATCAGTATCCGGGCGGCGGCGGCTTTGCGGGAGAGATCTACAACGTGGGCTACGCCCGCGCGATGTTGCAGGCAGCGCTGACTTCATAGGGGCGCGGTAATTCAGCCTGCCTGATTGACCGTGCGGACCGGCGCATCGAAGACGATGTCCGGCATCGGGAAAGGATCGAATCAGACATGAGACATCCGGCACTCCTGGCCGCCAGCATCTCGGTCGCAACGCTGTTGATACCGGTCGTGTCCGACGCGCAGCTGTTCACGTGGACGAGAGATCAGATGGTCGAGGCCACGGCCCAGAACCCGTTCGAGCGGTTCAGCGATGGACGTCCGAAAATCCCGGATGCGCTCATCGAACGCGCGCGGGGACTCTCCGCCGAGGAAGTGTGGGCGGTCCTCCCCGGGCAGGGCTTCCGTAATCAGTACGCCGACGGCTTCAAGGTGCTGCATCCGGAGCACAAGCTCGCCGGGCGCGCCTTCACGGTGCAGTTCATGCCGCTGCGGCCTGACCTCGAGGGACTGATCAACACCAGGGCAAAGGCGGCCGGCGCCGCCCGTATGAACAACCAGGTCGCGATCGACATGCTCCAGCCGGGGGACGTGCTCGTGGTCGATCTCTTTGGCCAGGTCGAGGGGGGCACCATCGTCGGCGACAACCTCTTCTACTACATCATGAAGACGACGAAGAACGGCGGGCTCGTTGTCGACGGCGCCATCCGCGATCTCGAGGGGATCTCCCACATGGACATGCCCGCGTACTTCCGCGACGCCCACCCGAGCGCGATCAGCAACGTCGTCCTGAGCGGCATCAACGTGCCGGTGCGTATCGGCAAGGCGACGGTGATGCCGGGGGACCTGGTGTTCGGCGATTCCGAAGGGGTTTATTTCATCCCGCCCGCGCTCGTGGAGCAGGTCGTGGACAAGGCCGACGAGACCCACATCCACGACGAGTGGACGCGCAAGAAATTCGACGAAGGCAAGTACAAGTCGAGCGACATCTATGGCACGCCGAAAGATCCCGCGCTCAAGAAGGAATACGACGAGTACCTGAAGAAGCGGCTCGAAGAAATTCGTCAGAAGAACCCGAAGTAAGCGGCACCGGCGTGGCGATCGCTCAGCTCCAGAGTCGATCGTTGCTCCGGATCTCGTTCCACTCCGGCGTCGGGTCGAAGTAGCCTGATTTCGGCCTGAGGTGCGCCTTGACGGTGTCGTCGTTCAGCTCGACGCCGAGCCCGGGCGCGTCGGGAACAACCGCGAACCCCTTCTCGACCAGCGCGTTCCCGCCCGTGGTCTTGACCAGGCTCTCCCACCACGGCACGTCGATCGAGTGGTGTTCGAGCGCGACGAAGTTCTCGGTCGCCGCCGCGCAGTGGACGTTGGCCATGAACGACACCGGCGTGCCGGCGAAATGCATTGCCATCGCGACGCCGTGTTCCATCGCGTAGTCGCCAATCTTCTTCGTCTCGATCAGGCCGCCCGCACTTGCTAGATCCGGGTGGATCATGTCGACCGCACCGGCATCGATCAGCTTCATGAAGGGTTCCTTGAGGTAGATATCCTCGCCGGTCAAAATCGGCGTCGTCGTCGAATCCTTGATCTGCTTCAGAAGATCGGTGAACTGCCACGGGACCATGTCTTCCATCCACGCCAGGTTCCACTTCTCCATCGCGCGCGCGAGCTTGATGCAGCTGTTCACGCCGATGTGGCCGTAGTGATCGGAGGAGAGCGGAATATCCATGCCGATCACCTCGCGGAGCTTGCCGACCCAGTCCGAGAGCCAGGCGATGCCTTTGTCGGTGATTTCGATGCTGGTGAACGGGTGCATCACGCGTTCGCCGCCGCCGATGTTGGTGCCGGCGGGCATCGAGAGTGCACCGGGAACGTCTTTCAGCAGGCCGATTCCGAAGTCCTGCTTCAGGAAGGTGATACCCAGGTTCATACGTTCTTTGAGCAGCTGCCCCTGTTCCTGCGGCGTGTCGCGTTCGGTGGTGTCGGCGTAGAGCCGTACGCGATCGCGGAACTTGCCGCCGAGCATCTGCCAGCACGGCACGCCCCACGCCTTGCCGGCGAGGTCCATCATCGCCATCTCGATGCCGCAGACGCCGCCCGCCTGCCGCGCCTGGCTGCCGAACTGCTTGATCTTGCGGAACACCCGGTCGACGTTGCAGGGGTTCTCGCCGAGGATGCGGCTCTTGAGCGAGAGCGCGTACAGTTCGCTGGCGCCATCGCGCACTTCACCCCACCCGACCAGCCCCTGGTTCGTGTCGACGCGGATCAGCGGGCAGGTCATGGGTGCGTTGACGACGACGGCGACGCGAAGATCGGTGATTTTCAGCGCCGACGGCTCCGATGCACGCTTGACGTTCGACTGGACGAATCCTGCGGCCGCGTCCGCTGCCGCCTCTCCGGTCAAGGCCAGCACGCCGGCGGTGCCGAGGCCGAGCGTCTTGAAAAAGGATCGGCGGTCGACGGCGGAAGGCGAACTGTCGAGCAGATGCGCGACTGCAGATTTCATCATGTCCTCCTTAGAAATTCAGCTTCAACGAGAACTGCATCGAACGGTTGTCGACGATGGTCGACGTGATGCGTCCCGCAGTGGGCGAATCGAAGTTCTGGTTCGGGAATCCGAATCCGGGATGGTTGAAGAGGTTGAACGCGTCCCACCGGAACTCGACGTTCGTCCGCCCGAGCACGGCGAAACGCTTGGACAGCGACGTGTCCATGTTGACGTGCCCCGGAGCGTAAAGAATGCCGCGCCCGGTATTGCCGTAGGTGTTCGCGGGCGGGGCGACGAAATCGGCAGGGTTGTACCACTGATCGACCGTCGGGTGGTCCAGTTTCCCGGACCCAATCCGGTTGGGCCAGCTCGGCGCCCCGTTGTTGACACCGTTCTGCATGAAGACCGTGAACGGGCGGCCGGTCGTGACCGTCCCTATCCCGGAGATCTGCCACCCGCCTGCCACCATTCCCAGTGCACCGCCGTTGCTCAGCCATCGGCGGCCTTGACCCCACGGCAGTTCCCAGACTCCGCTGACGACCGCCCGATGCCGCACGTCGAAGCCCGCCGGTCCGTGGCCGGCATCGAGGTCGGTGATCGTCTGCGGGTTGCCCACCGCGCCACCGCCGCTCGCCGCCGAGCCGCCGTAGTCGAGCGCCTTGCCGTACGTATAGCTGCCGAGGAACTGCAACCCGCCGCTGAACCGCTGGGTGACCTTGACCTGTCCGCTATGGTAAGTGGACCGGTTCCTGGGGTCGCATTGCACGATATTGCTCACCAGGTTGAGCGGCTGGATCAGCCGTCGGGACTCCTGCGAACCAATTCCGGGTTGTACCTCGTTCGGGTTGTAGCAGAACACGAGATGCTTGCCCGCGCTGCCCGCGTAAGTGAGTTCGACCGCCATCGCGGCCACCACCCGGCGCTCGACGCCAAGATGCCACTGCTCCGCGTATGGCGTTTCATTCGCGAATGAATGGCCAAGTACTCGCGGGTTTGCCGCCTGGAGCTCCGCCGTTGTGCGCGGCTTGACCGGGGCAATCGTTGGAAATGGGTCGGCGATGGTCCGGACGACGGAGAAGTCGATTGGATTGGTGGCAAAGTTGACGTTCTGCGAAATGGTGTACGGCACCTGCTGGCCGATCATGTTCGAGGCCGAAGGCTGTTCGGGGAAGTAGGTGATGCCGAACCCGCCGCGCAGGATGGTGGTGCCGGTGCCGAACAGATCGTAGGTCAGACCCAGGCGGGGCGCGACGTTGCCATAGTCCGTGCGCTTGTTCACGGAGCGGCTGGTCCCGTCTTCGCCGGCGTAGATCAGCCGCAAGCCGACGGGATCGAAGTTGACGATCTTGTTGTGCTCTTCCGTCTCGGCGCGAAAAATCTCGTAGCGCACGCCGGCGTTCACGGTGAACCGCGGATTGACCTTGATGTCGTCCTGCACGAACAGCCCATGTTCCTGGGTCCGCAGCGTGTATGGTTCGAGGAGGAAGCCGCGCGCCGCGTTGTTGATGTATCCGGTCAGCAGCGAGGCGATCCCGGAGCCGCCGCTGTTGGTGACGGGATTGTTGGTGTAGTTGCGACCGAAGTTGATGGTGCCGCGTGTGTCGGTATTGGTGAACGGGCTGGGGTAGCGGTCCACCAGCCGGTACCCGAATTTCAACTGCTGCCGTCCCTTCAGCCACACCAGCGCGTCTTCGACCTGCCAGTGGAACTGCTTCGGGTTCACCGGCAGGAAGGCAGGGCCGCCGGAGATCCCGGTCAGGTCGGGAATGTTGATGTTCGGGAGGCCGGTCGTGAACTCGGTCACGTTGATGCCACGGATGCCGAGAGAGTCGGCGGCGTGCGTGCCGAAGTCGGACTGGAAGGTAAACGGCTGGGTCAATGCGTACCCGGCGCGCAGCTCGTTGACGAAGGCCGGACCGAGGATCCGCGAGTAGTTCAGCCCGGCGCCGTGGGTTGTCAGGCGGGTGTTCTGGATGCCGGCGACGAAGGGCCCGAGATCGAACCGCGACGCCGCGTCAGCCGGTGTCGGCAGACAGCACGCCGCCTGCCCCTGCGGCGCATCGAGCTTGAACTTGCCCCAGTTGAAGCGGACGAACAGCGAGTCCCGGTCGGACGCCTTGTGGTCAATGCGTCCCGAAAAGACGTTGTCGGTCACCTCGCGGTTGACGGTCGACGTGTAGTTGTCGAAATTCCCCGGTCCGTTGGGCAGGGGATAGATGCTTGCGATGTTCCGCCCGACGCCGTCAATGCGGTTCTGCGGAATGACGTTACCGGGAAAGGGATCGCGCAGAAACTGCGGGTTCGTGGCGCTGACCGGCCTCGCGGCGTCGAAGGACGGGTTCAGCCGCGTCGTGAGCGGGTCGTAAATCGGAATCAGGGCACCGCTCGTGCTCCGGAAGTCACTGAAGTCGCCGGTGCGGGTCTGCGCCGTCGGCACGGTGTTCACGAACACCTGGCCCCGGGTTTCCTTGAGACCGGCATAGTCAGCGAAGAAGAACGTGCGGTTGTGGCCGTCGTACACGCCCGGGATGACGACGGCGCCGCCGGCCGCGCCCCCGAACTGGTTCCGGTTCAGCGGCGGCTTCGGATCGACCTGCAGCCCGCCACCCGGCAGGGCGACCTTGCGCACGAAAAAATTCCGGGCATCGAAGGCGTCATCGCGCATGTACTCGAACACCGTGCCGTGGAGGACGTTACTGCCTGATTTTGTCGAGACCGACACGACGCCCGCGCCGCGCCCGAACTCGGCGGAGAACACTCCGGAGAGTACTTTGAACTCGCGGACCTGCTCGACCGACGGCGCAATGATCACCGTATTGAAGGAGTACTCGTTGTTGTCGATGCCATCGATCAGCCAGGCGTTCGCGTTCGCCTGATGGCCGAGCGCGTTGAAGTTCGACGCGCCACGCGGATTGAAGGTGCTGGCCCCCGACAGGTTCTCGCCCGCCTGCCCTGGCGTGATCCCGGGGGTCAGATAAACCAGCGCGGCGAAGTTGCGCCCGTTCAACGGGAGCTCCTTGATGGCGCGCTCCTCGATCACGGTTCCGACTTCGGAGGACTCAGTGCGGAGAAGCGGAGTCGAGGCGACGACGGTGGTGGTCTCTTCGATGCCGCCGACCTCGAGCGTGATGTCGACGCGCGCTCGCTGATTGACCTGGAGAATCACCCCGGCGCGCGACCACTTCTTGAAGCCGGCGACGCTGGCCTCCACCGTGTAGGTGCCGGGCGTCAGGAATGGCGCCGTATAGCTCCCGGTTGCGTCGGTCACGAAGGTGTCGGACGTGCCGCGATTGACCTCGCGGATGGTCACGGTCGCGCCGGGGACGATACCGTTCGAGTCGCTCACGGTCCCCACGATGGCGCCGGTGGTCACCTGCCGCGCGTCTGGAGCTGCGCTCGTCAGGATGGCGAAAAGGACTCCGAAGCCGGCGCCGTACGTCCGTCGTCGCTTTAGCATGGCTCGTTCTCCTGCCTTTCGGCGCCTGGTGCCGCTCGGTTGGACCTTGGGGGTTGAAAATAGTGGGCGCAGCCTGCCACTGGGGCGAGGCAAAGTCAAGGCGGTTGGGAGTAAGCTTGTCCGCAGCGTCGAGCTTCAACGGGAGCCGTCATGACACACGAGGAAGTCGTCGCCTTCTTTGCCGAACAGGAGCGGGAATGGAATCGCCGCGACAGCGCGGCGCTGACCCTCCGGCATGCCGAGCAGGGCACGATCGTCAGCCCGATCTTTCGAACGGTGCACGGACGGGCCGAGATCCTCGGGTCGTACCAGTCGCTGTTCGAGACCTTTCCGGACTGGCACTACGTCGGGCAGCAGCTGGTGATCGATGGCGGCCGGGTCGCGCAGGAGTTCGCCGTGGATGCGACCCACAGCGGCGCGTTCATGGGGCTCCCGCCGAGCGGACGCAAGTTTTCGATCATCGGGGTGAGACTGTTCGAGATGGCGGACGGCCTCATCGTCCACGAGCGCCGGTACTACGATTTCACCGGGCTGCTGATACAGATTGGAATCCTGCGCGGCAAACCGGCGAAGGCATGACCGCGGAGTGGCGGCCTCCTCGCGAAACTCAGCGGGGGTGCATGAAGGCAGCGGCCTGCCGCACCGCCAGCATCATGACCAACCCCAGGCCGTTCCCTTGTAGCTTCCGGCTTCAGCCGGAAGATCGGGACTTCCGCCTAAAGGCGGAAGCTACGGGAAGGCGGAAGCTACGGGAAGCGGGCGGAAGCTACGGAAGGCGGAAGCTCCAGGACGGGCAGAAGGTACGTTCCCTTGTAGCTTCCGGCTTCAGCCGGAAGGCGCGGACTTCCGCCTAAAGGCGGAAGCTACGGCGGTCTTTGTGAAAAAATCAGCCCGCGGGCTGGGGCATCGCCTCTGGTGGATTGTTGCTGCGACGGAGCGCGGCAGGGAGGAACTGATCGAGGTCCTGGTCCGAGTAACCGCCGAGGTGCGGGCCGGACAGCGCCTTCTGCGCGATGCGATACGACTGGCGGTCGTCAGGGGACCCCTGTTCGACAATCGCGCCGAATTCCTTGAGCAGCGCGTCCCTGCGTGCGGTGATCGTCGCGACATCGATCAACGCGTCCTGGACCTCGGTCAACAGCGCACGATATTTTTCACAGAGCGCCCACAGCCGTGCCGCACACGCCCGGTGGCCGTAGATCCGCGGCGTGGGATCGAACGCGATGTGCACTGCAAGAGCCGCGAAGGCGATTGCCGCCAGGACCGCCGCCGTCATCTGGAACCCGTGGCCCTGTCGCAGCGCGAGCAGGTTCGCCGCAGCGCCCAGTCCGAGCAGGCTCAGGCTGGCAATTTTCGAATACCAGCCCCACTGAGACAATCGCAGCGCGGCCGACGTGTGCCCCTGGTAGGCGCCCACGGCGCTGCCGAAGCTCAGACGGATGTGATCGATGATGCTCAGTTGAAACATGTGCGCCTCCCCTGGTGTCGTGGTCACTGCCACGGCGTGCAAAGACCGCGCCCGCAGAAAGGCCCGGATTCACACGCGGTCGATGCAGTCACCGCGTCGTCGCTGACGACATCGCCGGGAGTTATGGCACGCCTGTGATCGATCAGCCGCTCGATATCCAGCCGCGTAGTTGTCGAAGATCGGTGCTGGCGGTCAGCGCCAGCGAAACAACCGGAGAGCCAGCGCGAACGGAATGATCGTCCAACCAGCGAGGACCAGGAGCTGGCGTGAGACCGCCGGGAGGTGCGCGCCCTCGAGCACCACGGCGCGGAGTGCGTCGACCAGCGCCGTGAGCGGCAGCGCCTGGATGAACGGCTGCACCGCGCGAGGGAAGTTGGCGGACGAGAAGAACACCCCGCTCAGCAGCCACATCGGCAGCATCGCCATGTTCATCAGCCCGGACACCGCCTCGAACGTGCGGGCGCGGGTCGCGAGCAGCAGTCCGAACGCGCTGAACGCGAGCGAGCCGGTCAACGTCACGGCCACGATGGCGCCGAGGCTTCCATTGATCGGCATCCCGAAGGCGAGCACACCGAACCCGAGTGGCACGCCGACCTCTGGTGCCAGGAACAGCAGGCGCGCCAGGAGATGGGCAAACAGGTACTCACGCTTCTGCATCGGGCTGGCGATCATGCGCTTCAGCAGCTTCCGCATCCGTGCCTGGACGATCGAGAACGCCACGCCCCACATGCCGTTGCTCATGATCCCCATCGCCACGAGTCCGGGTATGAGCCAGTCGACATACCGCGATCCCGGCACCTGCACGCTCTCCTCGCGTGCGACCCAGGGATCGACACGTCCCGCGGCACGCTTCAACGCATCGTCCACCACGAGCCGCGCGGTGTGGCTCTCCGCGCGTGCGGCGTCGAACCGATACGTCGGCGGATTGGTGGCAACGACGATCACGTGGACCTCGCCCTCTCGAAGCGCACGCTGTTCCTGGCCGGCCGGTATGTCCTTCAGGCGGACGCCGGGCGAATTCGCGAGCGCCTGCCGGACCGAGGCGGCGTCGCCGCCGGCGGTGATGCCGACCGGAACGGGCTGTGCCGTTCGGGATGGAAAGGCGAACGCCATCACGATCGACATGACGATCGGGAAGAGGAAGGTCCAGAACAGCGCCTCGGGCTCGCGCACGAACTCGCGTATACGCGTGAGGGTCAGCTCGATGACCGGATGATAGGCGCCGCCGCGATCCACGTTACTCATCGCGGAGGTGACGTCCGGTCAGCGACATGAAGACATCCTCGAGCGTGCCCTGCTGGACGACGGTCTTTGGCGCGGCCAGTGAGTTGATGAGCTCCTGCGGTGTGCCGAGCGCAATGAGCTTGCCGTGATCGACAATCGCGACCCGGTCGCAGAGCACGTGCGCTTCGTCCATGTAGTGTGTGGTGAGCAGGATGGTGCCACCATCAGAGCGGAAGCGCTCGAGCACGTCCCACAACTGTCGGCGCGACTGCGGGTCCAGACCGGTAGTGGGCTCGTCGAGAAACAGGAGGTCCGGGTTGCCGGCGAGCGCGCACGCAACCGAGAGCCGCTGTTTCTGTCCTCCCGAAAGCGTCCCGACGCGGCTGCGCCGCTTACCCTCGAGCGCGACGATCTCCAGCAGCTCACCGACCTGGCGGCCGCGACGGTAGAAGGACCGGAACAGCCGCAGCATCTCTTCGACGGTCAGCTTGTCGCTGAGTTGTGTCTCCTGCAGATGGATGCCGAGCCGTTCCCGCAGTTGACGCTCGCTCGTCTTCCAGGCGAGTCCGAGAATCTCGACCTGGCCGCCATCAGGCGCAAGGAGTCCCTCGAGGATCTCGATCGTCGTCGTTTTACCGGCGCCGTTCGGGCCGAGGAGCCCGAAGCACTCGCCGCGACGGACGTGTAACGAAAGACCGGCCACGGCGACGACGTCGCCGTAGCGTTTCTCGAGGCCGTCGCACCTCACTGCGAGGTCATGCACGAGGTTAGCCTACAGGGTTGGGTCAGCTGTCAGCAAACAGCGTTCAGCTGTCAGTTCCGGAAAGGCCCGCGAACTCGAGTGAGCGCGGTCGACGGCTATTAGCTGATAGCTGACACCTGAGAGCTGATGGCTGAGAGCTGATGGCTGAGAGCTGAGAGCTGACAACTGCCAGCTGCTCATCAATACAAACTGCCTCGCCCAACGGATGAGCCGTGCTAGTATTCGCCGCGATGAAAATGCCAGGGGGGCGCTCGGTTTCATGGGGGTGCGGTGTCGTGGTCGTGCTTGCTGTTTCTGCATGCGGCGGCGGCAGCGAGGGTGGCTCAACACCAGTCACGCCCACGCCCGTCGCGACAACACCCGTTCCTGCGACGAACACCTGGTCAGTTGCCGGCCAGGTCATCGCGACCGGATCTCAGCAGGGCGTCGGTGGAGCGTCGCTCACACCGGGATGGTCACTTGCGGCGGTCGCCGCCGACGCACAAGGCAATTACCAGTTCGGAGACACGGCCAATCCGCCGTCCACCCCATACCCGGTGACCGTCGCAGCGCCGGGATTCCTTTCCCACGATCTCTGGATCACGTGGCAGCGAGGACCGCGCACGAACGTCACGCTCGACCTGATTCGTGATGCCGGTCCGTTCTCGGGCGATTTCTACGGGCAGCTGGTACGTGGAAAATACGATCAGCCTGGCGCGCCGTGGCCCGTCCTCCGATGGACGACGCCGCCGAAGTTCTACGTGAAGACGGTGGACCAGAATGGCCGGGCGATCGAGCCCGAGGTCCTCGCGATCGTGATCGATGCGCTGAGCCGGGCCGTCCCCGCATGGAGCGGTGGGCGCATGTCAGCGGCCGCGATCGAGACCGGCGTCGAGACGAGACCGCCGGTCAACGACTGGATGAACGTCGACATCAGGCGTGACCCGGCCGAGAAACAGGTCTGTGGCTTCGCCTACGTCGGCGCGAATCCGGGCTCGATCACGCTCAACGACGACGTCTGTTCGTGTGGGAGCAACAAGATCCCGGGCGCGGTCACGATGCACGAAGTGGGGCACGCGATGGGGTTCTTCCACGTCGGCGACCGCAAGAGTCTCATGTACCCGTTCGTTGCTGGAGATTGCCCGAAGGGAGAACTCTCGGCCGCCGAGTCGTTTCATGCCGGCCTTGCCTACTCGCGGCCTCGCGGCAATACCGAACCGGATCACGATCCATCACCGGGATCGGGTTCGGGCGCGGCCCTGACCGGCCCGCTTCAGCGGGTCGAGTGATCGCGGGCTGTCACCGTCCCAGTGACGGGCGGGTCACACGTGTTCTTCCGCCTGAAGGCGGAAGCTACGCAATCCCTAATCCCGTCAGCCACTTGTACGCGACCTGTGCGTTGCCGGCGAAGTAGCGGCGAGACGCGACCTCCCCGCGTGTGCCGAAGTAATCGCGCACAATCCGGTGCACCGTGGCGAGCGGAGCAAAAACCTCGCTGACCGGCCAATTGCTGCCGTAGATCACGCGCTCCGCGCCAAACCGCTCCCATACCGCGTCCAGGACCGGCCTGTAGAACTCGACGTCGGCGGGCGCCTTGCCGTCGCGCCGCCCACTGCCTTCGACCAGCCCGGATACCTTGCAAAAGACATGTGGCTGCGCGGCGGCGGCCTGCATCCCGCTCAGCCACTCGGCTGGCGGCGTCTTCCCGTCGATCGCCACGTTCGCAACGTGATCGATGACGATGCGAAGGCGCGGCACCGCACGCGCGACCGCGGCGACGGCCGGCAGGGATGCGACGTTGCCGTTCACGTCGAGCGAGAGATCGTGATCAGCGAGGATGCCGAGATCACGAAGCTTTCCCGCGTCGATCAGTCCGGCAACGTCCCCACCGCTGACGCGAATGCCGCGGAACAACGGGTTGCGCGCGAGGCGCGACACCGCGGCGGCAAAAGCGGGATCGCCGGGAGTGAGATGCCCGACGAACCCGCGGATCAGCGGCTCAGACCGGGCGAGGTCGAGGATCCAGTCGTTGTCTGCAGGCCATGCGCTCGCTTCGACCACCACGGTGCCGGTGATGCCGAGCGGCGCCGCCAGCGCTCTGTAATCGCGGGGATAGACGGGCCGGTAGAGTGCGGTCTCGGATTTCCCCGGCCACGGAACACCCTGGGGACGATCGGGATCGTAGAAATGCGTGTGGCAGTCGATGATCTCGATGTCGGCCGACGCGACCGCGGACGGGTTGGTGGCGAGCGCTGCGGCAGCGAGCGCGGCCGACGTGCGCATGAACTCCCGCCGGGTCGTACCCGACGCTCGCAGTCGAGGCAGGCGCGACGGGGATCGCGTCACCGCATCATCATCCCGAAGGCGAGGCAGAGCAGGGCATTGCCCGTCGCCATGAAGAAGTCGTCCGTCCCTCGCGGGGAAAAGAGCTCGAGCGCCGTGTTCGACACCGAAATGACGACAGCAAGAGCGAGCCACGGAGCGGGCAGGCCATGCGCCGTCACGACCCACACGCACAGCACGAGCGAGCCGACGAACCCGGAAATCGTTCCACCGACCGATTTGCGGTTGACATCGCCGATCCCCCACACCCGGAGCGTCTGCTTGCCGAAGAGTGAGCCGCCGATCTCCGCCAGGGCGTCTCCCGCGATGTAGGAGCCCCAGATCAGCGCGAAGACAATGGCGAACTGGTCGGCGGGATACACCGTCGCGAGCTTGGCCCCGAGCGGCACCATGACGAACTTGAACGCCGTCCACAGCGTGGTGATCAGCAGGTTGTTCGCGCGCGCCAGGACACCGTCCATGACGCGGGATTGCGCCCCGTAGAACGCGGCGGCGACGGACCCGTTCAGATAGAAAAAGGCGAGGAACACCCAGCTCGTGACCACGGCGTCGAACAGGTTGTCCTGGAGGAAGAGCGTTGCGAACGCGGGCGTGTGCTCGGTCGCGACGCGTGTGTAGAGGAAGTAGAACCCTGCCATTGCAATGGTGATGAAGCGCCCGCGCCGGCCGATCATGTCGGTGATCCGGATCCGGCGCTCCGAATAGCGCGCGACAATTGCGGCGACGTCGAACGGTGCATCCATTCGCGACGAGAACGCCTGGCGGCGCTCCTCCTTCGTGAAGCCGACGAAGTACTTCAGCAGCGCATTCTTCACCGCGTACCAGATGTAGCCCCAGATGACGTAAAAGAAAATCAGGCTGAAAAAGATGCTCGCCACCGCCGTGCGGTCGATCGCGTACTGGTGAAAGATCAGCGCGTCGTGGCGCGTCACCATCATGAAGCCCCAGAAGAGCGTCAGGAAGGTGTTGAAGGCGAGGGCGCCGCGAAAGATGCGGTCGGCGATCCGGCGACGGTCGGCCATCGTCGGCGCGATCGTCGTGCCGACCGTGGCGACTGGGGATGTCGAGCTCTCGATGGTCATGCTGTGCCCTTCGGTCGTACGCGAGAAAACTGTCTTCCCGCCGGACGCTATCGATGCGGCAGCGGGACTTCCAGAGGATGCTGATCAGGGACGGATAACCGTCCCGTCCTTGCGCCGCGTCGTGCCCCACGAATAATCGAAGTTCGGCGGCCCCGGCGGGAAGGGGAACTTCGCCGCGAGCTTTTCGTCCACTTCGATCCCGAGCCCGGGCTTTTCCTGCGCCAGCATGTAGCCGTTCTTGACCTCCGGGCAGCCGACGAAAACGTCCTGGGTCTCTTTGGGAAACCCGCTCCCTTCGTGGACGCCGAAGTTGTAGATCGACAGCTCCAGCGCGAGTTGCGCCGCGTGCGCAATCGGTGATGCGTCGCCGGGGCCGTGCCACGCGGTGCGAACGCCGAAATACTCGCAAAGTGCCGCCACCTTCCGAGCGGGACTGAGGCCGCCAATCTGCGAGATGTGAATACGAATGAAGTCGATCAGCCGTTCCTTGATGAGTGGCACGTACTCGTGCTGGGTGTTGAAGAGCTCACCCATTGCCAGAGGCACGCTGGTCTGCTGCCGCAGGAGCCGGAAGTGGTCGTTTTCCTCAGGCGGGAACGGATCCTCGAGGAAGAACAGGCGGTACGGCTCCAGCGACTTGCACAGGTTGATGGCTTCGTTGAGCGTGACGCGCTCGTGGACGTCATGCAGGAGCTCGACGTCGTCGCCAAGCTTGGTCCGCAGATGTTCGAAGAATTTGGGCAGCATGCGGACGTAAGGACCCGATTCCCATATCGCTTTCGGGTTCGTCGGGCCGACGACTTCGTCGGCCGCGCCCGGGGCAGGCCGCGCCCCGCCGCCGGCGCCGTAGCCGGCGTATCCCGGCGTGGCCACCTGCACGCGTACGTGCCGGAATCCCTGCTCCATCGCCTTCCTGGCGCTGTCTTCAACCTCCGTGAAACTGCTGCCGCTCGCGTGGAAGTAACAGTCGGCGCCCTGCCGGACCTTGCCGCCGAGCAGCTGATACACCGGCATCCCGGCGCGCTTCCCCTTGATATCCCACAGCGCCATGTCGACGCCGCTCATCGCGTTGAAGAGGACGGGGCCATTGCGCCAGTACGAGCTCATGTAACTCGACTGCCAGATGTCCTCGATCTCGTCGACGTCCCGGCCAAGCAGAAATGGCTTGAGATACTGCTCGATCGCGGTCTGAACGACCAGTGCGCGCTGCGTGAAGGTCGCACACCCCCACCCAACCAGCCCCGGCTCCGTCGTCTCGACCTTGACGATGACCAGGCGGATGCGGTTGGGCGCGGTGAGGACGGTGGTGATGTTGCGAATCTTCACCGGCGCGGTGCCCTTCACCGCCTGCGCGTACGCGGCGTTCGGCGCCGGCGACATCGCTTCGGCAAGCGTACGGCCGGATGCGAGCAGCGAGGCGCCGCCGGCCAACGAAAGTGAGCGAAGAGCGTCACGACGCTTCATTGCGGTCTCCTGTTGTCTGAGTCAATGTGATCCGAACGCGCCGGTAATGTCCGACAGTCCGACCTTCAACGTGGCGCGCGCGATCCGATCCAGGTCGGCTTCGGGTCCGTTCAGATGGATGGTGCGGTGGACGTGGGTGTAGCGCTCGCCGGGCCGGAGCTGAAGCGCGGGTGACGAGGTCTCGAGCTCGTAGAACGGGCCGAGCGGTGGCTTCCCGGGCGCGACCGGGCCATCGTTGTAGCTGTTGATCGTGTCACCCTTGTAAGGCTCCTGCTGGATCTCCCACATCGAGTTCACGTAGCGGGATTCGCCGGCGGGATGCGTGTACTGGACCAGCGTCAGCACATGCGCGGCAGCGTCGTAGCTTCCGGCCACGTCCAGTGCGCGCGCGGGCGGCAGGCCGATCTTGCTCCGGTACTGCCCGTCCGCCTTGAAGAACAACGCGGTGTCCTTGACCGCCAGCCGATCGGCCGGGACGGCGCCGAAGTACTTGTCGTTGACGATCGGTCCGGCAGAGGCCTGCGTGCCCGACGCAAATGGGATCGCGATGGTCGTGCGTGGCGACGGCGTGAACTGGCCGAGGATCCAGATCGACACGAGCCCCGACTCCGGCCGCCACGGATCGGAACCGGTATTCGTGACCGTATTCGACGATTCGAAAGCGACGAGGCGAACCTCGTCACCCACCGTGCTGCCGAGGTTCGACGCAACTTCCGCAGCGGTCAGCAGACGGACACTGCGGTCCACGGCGAGGTCGAGCGACGTGCCGGAATAGTTCACGAGCGCCATCTGCTTTCGAAAGCTCACCTGGTTCGCGGACTGGCTGGCGACATCCCAGGGCCCCCAATCGAACGGCTCCGGCGTCTGCCAGTGTTCGAGGTCGAATGGGTCCCCGCGCTTGAAGTACAACGCGTACTGCCCGCCCTCGGGACCAAGCCAGAAGCGATCTTCGCCGCCGAACACATTCATGTGCGGCTGTTTCTCACCGCTCTCGATAGCCGCCCGCCCAATCCAGCCGAAGCTTGGGCCGGCGTCTCCACCGGTGGTGCTCGTCATCACCCGTCCCTGATACTTCGGCGCGACCGCGACACGCGCCTGGCCGGCAGGGTCCGCGAGCACCACGACATCCGAGTGGGATCGGAGAAACGCGAGATCGGCGTCGAACGGATTCATTGGCTGGTTGCTGCTGCCGCCACTCGGGCCACGGCAGCCCGCCAGGGCGAGCATCGCCGTCGCCGCGACGGCCGTCATCCTCAATTCACTCGCGCGGCGCATACATCACTCCTTCGCAGAGCGCCCGCGCGCTCACTTTTTCGACGCGGGCTCGTTGAAAGAGCGCTCTACGGTGTCTTTCTCATCAACCGAGACGGGGTGGTCGCGCCAGAGCCATCGCATCATCTCCGGCAGCACGGCTCCGCCCTGCTTCTGCCCGTGTTTTCCGATGCCCCACGTGTAGTTCACGTCATAACCTCTTTCCGTCAGCGCCTGCATCAGCCGGACGTTCTGGAAGAACCAGTCGCGGCTCTGGTCGTACTCGCCGCCGCGGCCGACGCCCCGGTTGTCGTTGCGACCATCCTGCATGAAGATCCGAATCGGCTTCTTCGGTGTCGTCCGAACGAGATCGGCATACGCGTGTCCGCCGCGCAGGTTCGTGAAGCTGCCGACGATGCTGAGGACCTTGTGGAACTGCTCGGGCCGCTCCCAGGCGACGGTGAAGCCGGCGATCGCACCCGAGCTCGCTCCGCCGATGCCGTGGCGTTCAGGGTCCTTCGAGATGTTGTAGTCCTTGTAAAGAACCGGCAGCAGTTCGTCCACGATCACGCGCGCGTACTTGTCGTCCAGGCTGTTGTATTCGGTCGGACGGTTCGTCGTCCGGTCGCCCCACTCTTGTGGTGTCGGCTCGGGCTGTTCGGGCCGCCGCCCCGGGTTGATGAAGACGCCGATCATCACCGGGATCTCGCGCCGGTAGATCAGGTTGTCCATGACGTTCGGCGCGCGGGCATCCCCTTCCATGTTCTTGAAGGCCTGCCCATCGTTGAAGATCATGAGGCTCGCCGCGACCGCTGAATCGTACTGCGCGGGCACGTAAACCCAATACGTATGCTGCGTGCCCGGGTACGCCTGGCTCGGGAGCGTGAATGGGCCGCGAACCTCGCCTTTGGGCACGCCGTCCTGCGGCAACGAGTCGGGCCCGAGCTGATAGTGGCTGTCGGGATTGGGTCCCTGCGGAGCGGGCGCGGGGGGCGCGGCCTGCGCGCCGGCGGGCGGAGCGGCGGGTGTCTGCGCGCCGGGCGCTGTGGCCGGAGCCGCGGCCGCACCCTGCGAGAACGCGGTCGTCGTTGTCCACGTGCAGGCCACACCGACGGCCAGCACCGCCACCATCGTACGCCTCATCGGAATCCTCCGTCGGGGTATGCCGCGAAGAGACGGACCCCGGCAACTCGACGCGGGGGCTCGCTCTCCGAACGGCCGTAGCTTTTTATCATTGATTGCCGGTCCCGGACGGGACTTTCTCCCGGTCGCGGCATGCACGCCGGTCGTTCCGGGGGCGCCTCGCGCGTGGCGGTCAAATCTGGATGCGCGAGAACGACCAGGCGCCGAGCACCATGAAGCCGGTCGCCACGACCAGGAGCACCGAGAGATCGGTGGCGATGCTGAAGTGAGAGAGTCCGAGAAAGGCCGCGCGCAGGCCGTCGACGCCGTAGGAGAGGGGGTCGATCCGGGTCGCGACGGTCAGTGCCGCCGGCAGGTTGTTCAACGGGAAGAGCGCGCCGGAGAGGAAGAAGATCGGCAGGACCATGAAGTTCATGATCAGCTGAAAGCCCTGCATGTCGCGAAGCGTAGACCCCACGGCCGTGCCGAGTGCGGCGAACACGATTGCGATCATGGCCATGAACAGCAGCGCCACGGGCAGCAGCGCGACGTGGTGCGGCCGGAACCCCGCAAGCAGGCACACGACCAGCAGCAGCGTGCCCTGAAGCAGCGCGATGGTGGCTCCTCCCAGCGTCCGGCCCATCATGATGTAGAGCCGCGGCACCGGTGCGACGAGCGTCTCTTTCAGGAAGCCGAACTGCCGGTCCCAGAGCAGACCGATCCCGGAAAAAATCGACGTGAACAGGATCCCCATCCCGATGACTCCAGGGGCGACGAACTGGAGGTAGCTGCCCTGCCCGGATTTCTCGAACACGGGCCCGAGGCCGAACCCGAGCACCAGGAGATAGAGCAGCGGTTGTGCGAGCGAGGCGATGATCTGCGTCCGCGAGCGGAGGTACCGCTTCACCTCGCGCAGCCAGAGGATGTAAATCGCACTCAACTCATTTCCTCCACATCTTGGCAATCTGCCGCAGCTGATCGGCGCCGTCGGCGCGTTCGTCGCGGATGGTCGATCCCGTCAGCGAGAGGAAGGCCGCCTCGAGCGATTCGGTCGAGGTCTGCTGCTTCAATTCGTCCGGCGTCCCGAGCGCGACGATGCGGCCGTGGTCGATGACCGCGATGCGGTGAGCGACCCGTTCGGCTTCGTCCATGTAGTGGGTGGTCAGAAAGACGGTCACGCCCTCGGTCTGATTGAGATGCCGGACGTGCGTCCACATCTGGTTGCGGCTCTGGGGATCGAGGCCCAGTGTCGGTTCGTCGAGGAACAGGATTTTCGGCAGGTGAAGGAGCCCGCGGGCGATTTCGAGCCGACGCTTCATTCCGCCCGAGAAGGTCTTGACCTGCGAATCGCGGCGGTCCCAGAGCTCGAACAGGCGCATCAGCATTTCGATGCGCTCGGTTCGCACGCGCCGGGGCACGGCGTAGAGCACGCCGTGGAGTTCCATGTTCTCGTGGGCGGTGAGATCACCGTCGAGACTCGGATCCTGGAAGACGATGCCGAAGCGGCGACGGACATCGTGTTGCCGCGTGGTCGGGTCGAGGCCGTCGAGTGTCATGCTTCCACTCGTCGGCGCCAGCAGCGTCGTCAGCATCTGGATCGTCGTCGTCTTTCCGGCGCCGTTGGGACCGAGAAAGGCGAAGATCTCTCCCTCACGTACGTCGAACGAGATCGCGTTGACCGCGGTGAAATCACCGAACGTCTTGACGAGATCGCGGACCTGAATCATCGCGCGGCTCCGGCGCAATACTGAAACGGTTCAGTTCGGCTTGTCAAAAGTGTGTTGCGGACGTCAGAAAGGTTATGCGTCCACGACCTTGCCGGGATTCATCCGGTTATCGGGGTCGAGCGCGCGTTTGATGTCTCGCATGACGGCAACCCCTTCGCCGTGCTCGGCGATGAGGGACTTCATCTTGCCGTAGCCGACGCCGTGTTCGCCGGTGCACGTGCCGCCCATCGCGAGGGCGCGTGCCACCATCCGCGCATTCAGGCGGCGCGCTTCCACGAGCTCGTCGGGCTGCGCGGGGTCGAGCAGGTAGACCAGGTGGAAGTTGCCGTCGCCGGCGTGCCCGACGAGGAGCACCGGAAACGGCGTGTTCTCGTGGTCGCGCCTGGTCTCGATGATGCAGTCGGCGAGCTTCGAGATCGGGACGCAGACGTCGCCCGCCCACGAGCGGCAGCCTGGCCGCAGCGCCAGCGCGGCGAAGTGCGCATTGTGGCGGGCGTCCCACAGCCGGTCGCGGTCCTCGGGGCGGGTGGCCCACTCGAAGCCGCGCCCGCCGCGCTCCGCCGCCAGTTCCTGGACGGTGGCGGCCTGTTCGGAGACGTGCCGTTGATTCTCACCGTGGAATTCGAACAGCAGCGTTGGCGCCACCGCGTAACTCGTCTTCGAGTATTGATTGAGCGCGTCCATGTGGAGGTCGTCGAGCAGCTCGATGCGGGCGACCGGCACACCCAGCTGAATCGTGGCGATGACGGTGTCGACCGCGCCACGGAGCGTGTCGAACGAGCAGACCGCCGCGGAAACGGCCTCCGGCACGGGATGGAGGCGGAGCGTCACCTCGGTGATGATGCCGAGCGTCCCTTCGGATCCGACGAACAGGCGGGTGAGGTCATACCCGGCTGACGACTTGCGTGCCCTGGTGCCGGTGGTGATGATGCGCCCGTCCGCCAGGACGACCTTCAGTGCGAGCACGTTCTCGCGCATGGTGCCGTAACGGACGGCCGTCGTGCCGGACGCGCGCGTTGCCGCCATCCCGCCGATGGTGGCGTCGGCGCCCGGATCGATGGGGAACATGAGGCCGGTGTTCCGCAGCGCCTTTGCGAGCTGCAGGCGCGTGACGCCGGCCTCGACACGTGACGTCGAGATCCTCGGTTCCCACGCGGAGGATCCGGTTCATCTGCGCCGAGATCGATGGTGATCCCGCCGGAGAGCGCCTGCACGTGACCCTCGAGTGACGTCCCGGCTCCGAACGGAACGATCGGCAGGCCGTGTCGCGCGCTGATCGCGGCAATCGCCGCAACTTCCTCCGTCGTCGACGGGAAGCAGACGACATCCGGCGCCGCCGGCGGATGGTAGGACTCGCCGTGGCTGTGATGTTCCCGCACGGTGTCGTTGTCGCTGCACCGCGAGCCGAGCAACTCCTTCAGCTCGCGGATCGCCGTCGCCAGCACGGAGTCGCTGCGCGTAATGCTCATGGCCGTGCCTTCAGGATTCGATCCTGATCAGTTCGACGTCGAACACGAGCATGCCCTTCGGCGCACCTGGCTGGCCCTGGTAGGCGAGCTTCTCCGGAATCCACAGGCGGCGGATCTCCCCCTCGACCATCAGCTGGACGCCCTCGGTCCACCCGGCGATCACCTGGTTGAGGCCGAACGTGATCGGCTCCTTCCGGGCCACCGAGCTGTCGAACATCTTGCCGTCCGTCGTCCATCCGGTGTAGTGGACGCGCACACGCGAGTTCGCAGCGGGGTGGCGCTTGCCGGCGCCGGGGACCTGGACCTTGGTGGCGAGGCCGCTCGGCGTCTTCTCGGCATCCGCCGGCGGGGCGGCAACATCAGCTGGCGCGGGAATCATCGGTTCTGTCCTTTCCGAATGAGCGAACGTGTCTCGGCCCTCAGTGGGCCGCCGGCGTGAAATGTTTCGTGACGGCTTCCTTCAGCAGCGTGGGCGGAAGGAGCCCCTGCGCGAGGATGTAGTCGTGGAACTCGAGCGGGTTGAACCGCGTGCCCATCGAGCGTTCCACTGTCGAGCGGAGCTCCTGCAGCTGCGTGTAGCCATAGAAGTAAGACGTCGCCTGCGCCGGGCGTTCGAAACATGTAGCGCTCGACTTCCGATTCCGTCATCGCCGGCGACATGACGACGTCTTCGCGCAGGACCCGTCTCGCTTCGTCCGGAGTGACGCGGCCCATGTGAAGCTCCGGGTCGAGAAATGCGCGCGCCGCACGCAGCAGCCGGAACTGCAGGGAAATCAGCTGCCCCTCGGCCGGCATGTACGGAAGCATCATCCACTCCGCATACAGGCCCCAGCCTTCGACGTTGGTGCTGTTGAACGCAAAGACGGCGCGGGGAACCGATACGCCGGCCTCGATCATCTTCGCGAACTGCATCTCGTGACCGGGCCGGGCCTCGTGCGCCGTCAGCGTCCACGACGCCGCTGCGAACGTGAAGTCGTCGAAGTGTCCCGCGCCGGATCGGCGCCCGGTGCAGCCGGGACGTTCAGCGGGAGGACGAATTCGCCAATTTCGCCGGTGTTGCCGAGCAGTCGCGGTGGCCGCATGTTCGGCGCCGGCGTCTGCGCCGCCTCCGCATCGGTGGCAATGCGGATCCGGGCTGCGCGCTCAGGCAGTGTGACGAGCTTCTCCTTCCGGACGATGGCTTCGATGTCCTCGAGCCGCTTGCGGTAATGCGGCAGGATGGCATCGCCGACCAGTTGCTCCTTCTTGAGCGCGCGGATGACGTCGCGGTAGTCGGTCGTCTCGAGACCCCGAGCCTGCGCGACCTTCGGCGCGAGGCGCTGCATCTCGCCCTGGATCTGGGCAAAGGCCTCGTGCGCGAGCTTCGCCAGCGGCTCCGGCGCGAGTCCGACGCCCACCTGTTCGAGCTGGAACGCATACAGGTCGGCGGGGAGGCGAAAATCGGTGCGCGCTTTCGGCAGGATCTCGGTCCGGACGAACTGCTCGTATGCGGCGAGCTGTTCACGCACCTTCGCGAAGGGTTCGCGCCAGCCCTCCGGGTTGTACTGTTCGAAGAGCTTTTCCATCCCGGCGATCAGCACGGGGCCGTTGGACAGGTCGCGTTCGACCTGCGAGCGTGCGGGCGGAAGCAGCTTCGGGTCGCCAAGATGCGCCCGCGGTCAGTTTGGTCGCCTGGATCGCGATTGGTTCGACGTTCCCGACCATCCCGGCGTACTTTCGCAGGCGTTCGACCGCCGCGGCCCGCCGTTCCGGCTCGACCTGCGGATCGAGCAACGACCGGACGCCGCGGAATACGAGGGCGGTGACGTCGGTGTAGGGGAGCAGCCGATCCTCGTCCAGCTGCTGGCTGCGCACTTCGGTCTGCGCCGAGTGCACCAGGATCTCGAGATCCTGTCGCACCAGGGGATCCTTCTCGGCAGTCGAGCAGCGTCTTCAAGCGGGCCAGCGCGGCCGAGCTCGCCTGTCTCAGTCTGCTGGAGCGACTCCGGAGTCAGGCTCGTGATCTCGCGATCGAGACCGGCCACTCCGATCTGGCCCGCGCCTTCGGGGCCAAACCGCGCCAGGACGTCGAGCAGCACCTGCGCGTGCTTGTTGCTGGCTTGGATCCAGGCGCGCGAGTCTGCGGGCGCCTGGCCGGAACCAGCGAGCACGCGATTTCGGGGCGCCGACAGAAAGGCGACACAGAAACAGCAGAGGAAACCACGACGAAGCGCTTCATGCGGGTCTATTTCATCACGACTCGGTCCCGGATGGCAGCCTCGCCTGTATAGTGCTACGCCATGGCACACCTGTTCCTGTCTCTGTTGCTCTCGACGATCGGGTTCATCGGCGCTGCGCCGGCACAGGCGGCGCCGGGTGCGCCGCTGAAACTCGCGATTGCCGGCCTGGTGCACGGGCACGTATCGGGGTTCCTCAAATCCGCGCAGGCCCGCAAGGACGTGCAGATCGTCGGCATCTTCGAACCCGACACCGCACTCCAGCAGAAGTACGCGACCCAGTTCAGCCTCGACCGGGCGATCTTCTTCACCGACCTCGGCACCATGCTGGACCGGACCAGACCGGAAGCCGTCGCTTCCTTCACCAGCACGTACGATCATCCCGCGATCGTGGAGGCCGCGGCGTCGCGCCACATCGACGTGATGATGGAGAAACCGCTGGCCGTCAGCATGGAGCACGCGCGGAGGATCGAGCGGGCGGCAAAGGCGGGCGGCGTGGACATCCTGGTGAACTACGAAACCACCTGGTATCCCAGCCACGCGGCGATGTGGACGCTGCTGAAGGAGCAGCATGCCGGCGGCGACATCCGGAAGATGGTGGCACTCGACGGCCACAAAGGGCCCAAGGAGATCAACGTCGGTCCTGAATTCCTCACGTGGCTGACTGATCCGACACAGAACGGGGCCGGGGCCTTGTTCGACTTCGGCTGCTACGGCGCCAACCTGATGACGTGGATGATGGACAACCAGCGGCCGCTCTCGGTGGTCGCACTCACCCAGCAGTTCAAACCCGAGATCTACGCGAAGGTGGACGACGAGGCGACAATCCTGGTCGAGTACCCGAAGGCGCAGGGGATCATCCAGGCATCGTGGAACTGGCCGTTCGACCGGAAGGACTTCGAGGTCTATGCCGAGCGCGCGCTCGCGGTCGGGAGCCGCAATGCTCTCCGCGTGCGCGTCGGCACCGATCCGGAGCACGCCGTCACGCCCGAGCCACGCCCGCCCGACGAACAGGACTCGATCTCGCACCTGCTCGCGGTCGTCCGCGGGACGCGCAAGCCGAATGCGTTGTCCTCGCTCGAGAACAACATGATCGTGACCGAGATTCTCGAAGCCGCACGGGAATCGGCCCGGACCCGTGCACGGGTAGTTCTCGCGGGAACGCGCTAAACCGGATTCAGTAGGTCGCGCGGCCGCCGCTGATGTCGAAGACGGCGCCGGTGGAGAACGAGCAGTCCTCCGATGCCAGCCAGCAGACGAGCGCGGCGATCTCGTCGACCTCGACGAACCGGCCCATGGGGATGCGCGAGCGCATGTATTCGATGTGCTCCGGCTTCATCTGGGCGAAGATGTCGGTGTTCGCGGCCGCCGGAGTGACGCAGTTGGCCAGGATGTTCCGGCCGGCGAGCTCCTTGCCCAGTGATTTGGTGAAGCCGATCAGCCCTGCTTTCGATGCGCTGTAGTGCGAGGCATTCGGGTTGCCTTCCTTCCCGGCAATCGACGCGACGTTGATGATCCGCCCGTAGCCTCCCTCGATCATGTGCGGGATCACCGACCGGCAGGTGAGAAAGCAGCCCACCAGGTTGACGTCGATCACGCGGCGCCAGACGTCAGGATCGAGCTCCCAGGTCACACCGTTGCCGCCGGTGATGCCGGCGTTGTTGACGAGGATGTCGATCCGTCCATGTGTGTCGACGGTGGCGTGCGCGGCAGCCTGCACCGAACGCGGCGTCGGTCAGTTCGACCTGCGAGATCGAGACAGGACCGAGTGCCGACAGCTCCGACCGCGCGGCCGCCGCCCTGTCGCCGTCGACATCCCAGAGACACACCGCGGCCCCGGACTGCAGCGCCCGTCGCGCCGTCGCATAACCAATACCCCGGGCGCCGCCGGTAATCACCGCGACGCGCGCGCGCAAATCGAGCTGGTTCATGACCACTGTTCCCGAGCGGGATTATCCTCGATCCGGAGTTCCGCGAAGTCGATCCTGATCGGGACTCGGGATTCGGGACTCGGGATTGGGGCTGGGGAACGCCAGCCCTGATCCCAACTCCGTCCCATTCGATATGGCCTGCTAGAATGACGAATGCCACGACTCGCGACCGCACTGCTGTTTGTACTGGCGTTCGGCGCGGCGTCGGCGGCACAGGAGCTGCCGCCGATTGCGCCGGTGGCGCCGCTGCCGCCGCCCTTTCCCGAGTGGCTGGCGTCGGTTCGCGAAGAGGCCGCCGCTCGCGGCATTCGACCTGAAATTCTCGAACAGGCCCTCGACGGCGTCGAGCCAGTCGCTCAAATCCTCGATCGCGATCGCTCGCAGGCGGAGTTCACGCTCGATCTCGCCGGGTTATCTGAAGCGCCGCCTCACGACGTCCACCATCCACACGGCGCAGCAGATGTACTCACGCCACCGCGCATTGCTCGGACGCGTCGGTGAGAAGTACGGCGTCAACCCGCGCATCCTCGTCGCCGTCTGGGGTCTCGAGTCGAACTTCGGCAGGTTCGCCGGCGTGCGGCCGACAATTCCGACACTGGTCACCCTCGCATACGACCAGCGCCGGGCGACCTTCTTTCGCTCTGAGCTCTTCAGCGCTCTCGACATTCTCAACCGCGGCGACGTCGACATCTCCGGCTTGAAGGGATCCTGGGCCGGCGCCCTCGGCCAGCCGCAGTTCATGCCCTCGAGCTACCTGGAGTACGCGCAGGACTTCGATGGCGACGGACGCCGCGACATCTGGACCTCGGAGCCCGACGTGTTCGCGTCGATCGCGTATTACATGCAGCGACACGGGTGGACGAAGGGAGAGGCGTGGGGTCGCGAGATCAAGGTGCCGGCTGCGATTAACGCGAAGGCGCTCGCGATCCCGAGGCGCGAGACCGGCTGTCGGGCCGAGCGTCTCATGACCCCGGCGCAGCCGTTGAAGGAGTGGGCGCGCTTCGGGCTGCGATCGCTCACGGGAGGGCCGCTGCCCGCCACCGCGACGCCCGCCTCGCTCGTGCAGGCCGGGACGAGGAACTTCCTGGTCTATGCCAATTACGACGGTCTCCTGGCTTACAACTGCGCCCACACCTATGCGCTCAGCGTCGGCCTCCTGTCCGAGCGCCTGCATTAACCCGAACCAGTAACCAGTAACCAGTAACCAGTAACCAGTACCGACCAGTCGCCAGTCGCCAGTCGCCAGTCGCGGAGAGCTGAAACTGGAAGCTGACGTGTTCAGTCGCTGCGCTTCCTGTCGTCGGGCAGCCGCACGGTTAGGCACCTGCTCGCGATCGAGCCCGGACATGCCGGTCGGCTCGGGAGTTCCAAGCGGCCCACCGGGCTCGAGCCGGTCATCGACTTTGGTCTTGCGTTCCTCGGCGTGTTCGCGCGTCTCCGGTGACTTCGAGGACGAGTATTCGGACGTGTCGTCCTTCTTTTTCGTGTCTGCCATCTGGCCTCCGATCGCCATGCTCGCAAACTCCGGTCCACTCTCCGCGAAGCTCACGTCGGCCGCCCACGAACTGTTCAGGTGCGCTGCGCCCTACTGGTTACTGGTTACTGGCTACTCGGGCTGACAGCCGCACTTTCGAGGCCGGCCTGTCTGGTGGTGGCCGGTTCGATCAAGGCGAGGGAGGCGAGGCTCGCGACACCGGACGTCACGAGCACTGCGGCAATCTCGTCATGATCGCCGGCGATGAGCGCTGCCATCGTCAGCCACAGCGCCGCGAGCAGCGCGTCGGCGGAGACCACGGCCTGGAACACGCGGGCGCGGTGCGCGGAGAGCGTGTCCGGATGGACCCGGGAGGTGAACCAGAGGTTCAGACGGAGCGTGACCGACACCGTCGCCAGCATCAGCGTCAGCAGAAAGATCAATGAGCCGTAGGGCCGGCCGATCCAATGCCGCATTGCCCACACCGCGACCGTCATCGCGACGTTCAGGGCGGCGACGCTGACCTGGTGGAACTGCCACCACCAGAGCCTGCTGTGGGCCTCGACCGGCAGTGCCGTCGGACTGCTCTCGAGCGATCGGAGGTCGGCCAGGAGTGCGCTGGCCGAGGGATAGCGATCCGCGGGAGCGGCGCGCAGACATTTCCTCACGATGGCGTCGAGGCCGGGCAGCGGGAGCGCGCGTGAGATCGACGGCGATCCGCCGTTCATCAACTCGGTCATCCGCGCCAGAAACGCGGCGGAGTCCCGGCCGAACGGGTGCTCCGCCGTCGCCAGCTCCCATGCGAGCACGCCAAACGCAAACACGTCGGCGCGGAAGTCCACGTTGCCGCCCACGAGTTGCTCGGGCGCCATGTAGCCGGGGGTTCCGATCGCCACACCGATATCGGTGAGCCGCGTAAACGACGTCGCGTTGCCCGACGGCTCGGACCTGGCGATGCCGAAGTCGAGGACCTTGATCTGGCCGTCGCTGCGCCTGATTACGTTCTCCGGTTTCAGATCGCGATGCACGATGCCGTGGGCGTGCGCCGCCGCGAGTGCCGCCGCGATATCGATCAGCGTGCCGAGAAGCTGGTCGGGCGGGAGTGCGCCGGCGGCAAGCTCCGCGCGCAGCGTCGCCCCGGCGATCAGCTCGGACACGATGTAGAGCTCGCCGTCAATTTCCTCGAGAGCGAAGACCGTGGCGATGGCGGGATGGGAAAGCGCCGCTGCGGCCCGCGCCTCGCGTGTGAGCCGCTCGCGCCGGGCGTGGTCGCGGGTGAATTCCGGCGTCAGCGCCTTCATCGCCACCGCCCGCCCGAGCCGCTGGTCGCGGGCGGCGTAGACGACGCCCATGCCACCGCGGCCGATCTCCGGGCCGACCAGGTACGGCCCGAGTTGACGGCCGGTCAGCGACCGTGGTTCGTCGAGCACGAGGCCGGCGGCCACACCCCAGGCAGGTTCGTCGAGAAATCCTGCCGCCCGCGCATGGCTGCGAAGAAGCGTCTCCACCTCGTGCAGCAGGTCGGGGTCGCCGGCGGTCTGCGTCTCGAGAAATGGCTGCCGCTCCGCCGGCTGACGGTCGAGCGTCGCCTGGAACAACTCGTTGACCTGCCGCCAGCGTTCGGGCGTCACACCGGCGAGCTGCCCTCGAGCTCGCGAGCCAGCCACGCACACGCCACCGTCCAGTGACGCTTCACGGTCGCGGGCGAAATGTTCATCGCTTCGGCGGTCTCCTCGATGGTCAGTCCACCGAAGAACCGGAGCTCCACGAGGCGCGCCTGTTCCTCGCTGAACGCGGCGAGCCGGTCGAGGGCCTGATCGAGCGCGATGAGATCGATGGATCGATCGCCGCCGGCGACCAGGCTCTCGTCGAGCGTGACCCGGTGCCGCTCGCCGCCGCGCTTCTGCGCATCGCGCGCGCGCGCCCGCTCGATCAGGATCTGGCGCATCGAATGGGCCGCGATGGCACAGAAGTGCGCCCGGTTCTGCCATCGGCCCGGTTTGTCTTTGAGGAGGCGCAGGTAGGCTTCGTGAACCAGCGCCGTCGGTTGCAGCGTATAGCCGGCGCGCTCGCGCGCGACGTAGCTCGCCGCCAGACGCCGCAGCTCCTGGTAAACGATCGGCAGCAGCGTCTCGAGCGACTGCCGATCGTCCTCGGCCATCAGACTCGCGTGATGGTGACCTGGTTCATCACCACGGGCTTGACCGGGCGATCCTGCCGCCCGACCGGCACCGCGCCAATCTTCTGCACGACGTCCAGCCCTTCGACCACCTCGCCGAACACGGTATGGCGGTTATCGAGGTGCGGTGTCGGACCGAGCGTGATGAAGAACTGGCTGCCGTTGGTGTTCGGTCCGGCGTTCGCCATCGAGAGGATGCCCGCGCCCGTGTGCCGACGCGAGGGGTGGAACTCGTCGGCGAAGTTGTAGCCCGGCCCGCCGGTTCCGGTACCGAGGCGATCGCCACCCTGGATCATGAAGCCGTTGATGACGCGGTGGAAGGTCACGCCGTCGTAGTACGGCGCCTTTTTCTTGTCGCCGCTTGCGGGGTCGCGCCATTCCTTGGTGCCCTCGGCAAGGCCGACGAAGTTCGCGACGGTGTTGGGGGCTTCCTTGTCGAACAATCGGACGGTAAACGACCCTTCGGTCGTGTCGAAGCGAGCGTAAGTACCGGGTTCCACGCGAGTCTCCTTCTGAGCCCCAGCCGAGTGCCGCTCGTTACGATCTGCACTGCTGAGGCGACGACCGCGGCGTTCCGCGGCCGGATGAAATTATAGGCCCTTCCGGACAAACAATCAGGGCGCGGGTTCGTCCAACCCGCCGATGCCCGGTACCACTCCGCACGGTCCGGTCGGTGGATACCCGATCGGACCAGCACTACGAAGATCTTCGTTGACATATACGAAGACATTCGTAGATAGTGAGGCACATGACGATGTCGAAGCCGCCACGGCCGACTGATACGGAACTGGCGATCCTGCGGGTGCTGTGGGAGCGCGGCGCCAGCACCGTGCGCCAGGTCCACGAGGCGCTGTCGCGCGAGCGGCCCGCCGCTTACACGACCGCGCTCAAGATGCTCCAGATCATGACCGACAAGGGCCTCGTTCGCCGCGACGTGAGCGATCGGACCCATGTTTACCAACCGAAGCTGACCGAGGAGCAGACCCAGCGGCAGCTGGTTCGCGACCTCGTCGACCGCGCCTTCGGCGGGTCGGCATCCAAGCTCGTCCTCCAGGCACTCACGACCCGGCGGGCAACCTCGGAAGAACTCGCGGAGATCCGCCGGTTGATCGAGTCGCGGCGCGAAGGACGCGACACCAGCAGCGATCCGGATCGAGGTGAACTGTGAACATCGTGAACGCCGTCGCAGATATGGTCCATCACCCCGCGGCGCAGGCTGTCGGCTGGGCGTTGCTGCACTTCGTGTGGCAGGGAACGCTTGTCGCCGGCATCACCGCGCTGATCCTGAGGCTGCTGCGCAGCAGCGGCCCCGACATCCGCTACGTCGTCGGCACGATCGGATTGTCGGTGATGTTCACGATGCCAGTCGTGACCGCCGTCCAGCTGTGGCGAGGAAGCGGACACGATGCAGGCGCCGCGGCAGCGGAGATGGTTCGCGTTGATCTGCCCGTTGTGCCTCCCGCGCAGGCCGTTCGTCCCGAGAACGTGGCCGGCCAGGGCGCCACCCAAGGCGAAGCGCTTGCGCCGAGTCAGCGTGGTCTCGAGTCGTGGATGCCGTCGCTCGTGCTCGGGTGGCTGGCGGGTGTCGTGGCGCTCACGCTTCGTCTGCTGAGTGGCTGGCTGTGGGTGCAGCGAATGAAATCGTACGGGACGGGACCGGTTGCCGACCAGTGGCAGATGGCAGTGGTCCGGCTGTCGCGGCGGCTGCACATCGCCGCGCCGGTCAAGCTCCTCGAATCGACGCTCGTCGACGTGCCGACGGTCATCGGGTGGCTCAAGCCGGTGATGCTGCTGCCGGCCAGCGCGCTTGCGGGCCTTGCGCCCGCGCAGCTCGAGGCGATCTTCGCGCACGAGCTCGCGCACGTGCGCCGTCACGACTACCTGGTCAACCTCCTGCAGACCGTGGTCGAGACACTGCTGTTCTACCACCCCGCAGTGTGGTGGTTATCCGCGCGCATTCGCAGCGAGCGCGAGAACTGCTGCGACGATCTGGCGGTCGCGCTCTGCGGCGACCCGGTCGCATACGCCCGGGCGCTTGCCGATCTCGAAGAGCTTCGCGGAACCGGCGGCCACCTGGTGATGGCTGCCAATGGGGCGTCGCTCGTGCACAGAATCAGCCGCCTGCTCGGGGCGCCGAGACACACCGAAAGAACTCCGGCGTGGCTGGCCGGTGGACTGGCGCTCGTACTGCTGTCGGGGATTGCTGCTGGTGCGGTCGGAACGGAGACCTTCCGCGTACCGGGCCGCGCCGGGCTCCAGACGTCACGCACACCGGGCACAGCATCAGCGATGTCGTCCCTGCCGGCCGCCGAAGCTGGTCCGGGCTTCGCGAAGGAAGCAGCGGTCCAGCCGAGAGACGAGGAGCTGGCGGTCCGCTCGAACGATGTGGAACCGGTTGTTCGAGCGAGCGACGATGTTCGTCAGCCTGTCCGCGACGAGCACTCGCCGGTGGTGGTGCCCGCGCGTCCGGGGAGTCCCGGCACTGAGCCGGTGCTTGCCGCACGCGGCATTCATTCCTCTCCAGTGACTGGGGCTGCCAATCCGCAACCCGCCGTGCGTAACGTTCCGGTGGTCGCAGCTGCCACATTCGCGTTCCCGGCCGCTGCCGCGTCGGGTCAGGCCCATCGTTCGTTCAGCTGGTCGAACGACAGCGAAAGACTGGACGTGAAATACGACGGTGAGGCCGAGTTCACCGACGACGGCACGGATGTGAAGCGCCTGTCGCCTGATGGAACGCTGCGAATCAAGGACGGCTGGATGTTCCCCTCACACACGGTCGACTTCTCCGTCGACAAGGACGGAAACATCGTCAGGCGCTACTGGGCGGGGATGTCGGAGCGCCCGTACGATCCGGAGGGCCGCCAGTGGGTCGCACAGGTGCTTCCGCGTTTTATCCGGCAGACCGGAATCGGTGCTCCCGCGCGGGTGCGGCGAATTCTCGCGGCAAAAGGGCCGGCCGGCGTGCTGGCGGAAATCGCGCTCATCGACGGCGGCTACGCGAAGAAGATTTACTTCACGGAACTACTGAAGAGCGCGACGTTGGACTCCTCGACCGTCCGCCAGGTGCTCGCGCAGGCCAGCCGCGAGATCGGCTCCGATTTCGAGCTCGCGTCACTGCTGATCGACTGCGTCGACAAGCTGATGGTCGACGAGCCGACACGCCAGGCGTACTTCGAGGCGGCGCGCACGATTGAGTCGGACTTCGAGATGCACCGTGTCTACTCGGCGGCGGTCAAACGCGGAGTGATGCCACCGGCGGCGCTTGCGGCGCTCCTGGCGGCCAGTCAAAAGATCGATAACGATTTCGAGGAAGCGTCGCTCCTCATCGAGGTGGCGAAGCTGCAGCCCATCGACGGCACCACGAGAGGGCCATTTTTTGCCGCTCTTTCGACGGTCGGGTCCGACTTCGAGCACCATCGGGTGCTCACCGCGGTCGCCGCTCGCCCGGACCTGAATCCGGAAACAGCCGCGGCCGCGCTGAATTCGGCGGCGTCGATCCCGTCGGACTTCGAAGTCGCGTCTTTCCTCGTCGACCTCGCTGGCCGGCAATCGATTGAAGGACCGCTGCGCGTCCCGTTCTTCCACGCGCTCGATTCAGTCAACTCGTCGTTCGAACGGAGCCGCGTCCTGCAGGCGGTGGCCAGCCGGCCCGATGCGTCACAGGAAACGGTGCTCGCCGCACTCCGCTCGGCGGCAGGGATCGATGGCGGTTTCGAGCGTTCGAACGTCCTGCTCGCGGTCGCGCGGACGCACAGCCTCGACGGCCAGGCGCGCGACGCCTACATCGACGCGGCGGAGAAGCTCGGGCAGTTCGAGCAGGGCCAAGTGCTCGCAGCACTGGTCAAGGCGGAGAGGCGCAAGTAGGTACCAGCCGACGGAGTAACCAGTTGCCAGTCACCAGTGCCGCGCTGCTCGACTGACAGGCACCGGTAACTGGGAACTGGTTACTGCCGCGGCTCGTGGCCCTTTAGCTGATAGCTGAAGGCCGATAGCTGATAGCTGAAAGCTGACAGCTAGAGGTTTGGGGTTCCTCGTGTGCCACGTCGTCGCGCGTTCGAAGGCGAGTGCGGCGGAGAGCAGCGTGGTCTCGTCGTAGAGCTGTCCCGTAATCATCAACTCCACCGGTGCGTTGTCGATAAATCCTGCCTTGAGCGCAATGGCGGGATGTCCGGTGAGGTTCGTGACCCCGAGAGTGGCACTGGCGGTTGGTGAGAGCAGCACGTCGAAGCGCTTCATGAACGTGTCCATTCTCTGTATCAGCAGTGTGCGCGCGCGCTGCGCCCGTATGTATTCGACCGCCGGGACGAAGCGGTGTGTGCGGAAAGCGTTCGGCCAGGTGTTCAGCGACGGATCGCTGGCGTCCTTGCTGCGCATCAGGTCGTCGAACGCAGCGGCGCCTTCAGTGGTGAGCACGAACGAAATCATGCTGGCGATGTTCGTAATCGACGCCGGGAATTCGACGGCTTCGATGCTGATCCCGGCTTTGCGGTAGACGTCGAGTACATCCGCGAAGATCTTCTTCCTGGCGTCGCGCTGCTCCGGGGTCGGACCTGGGGCACTTGGGCCGGCCCCACCGCGTCCAGCATTGGAGTCCTCCGGCTTCGGATTGAACTCGGCTTCCACATCTCCGATGCGCAGCTTCGTCACCGGCTTGAGGTCGGGCCAGGCGAAGGGCGCATCGACAACCGTCTCGTCCTGCCCGTCAGGCCCGTAGATGGCGTTGAACACCAGCGCGCAGTCTTCAACCGACCGGCACATCGGGCCAACCTTGTCCATCGTCCAGCTGAGCGCCATCCCGCCGTGGCGGCTCACCCGTCCGTAGGTTGGACGAAGTCCGGTGACGCCATTTGCGCTCGACGGTGAAATGATCGATCCACGTGTTTCGGTGCCGATGCCGAAAGCGACGAGTCCGGCAGCGGTCGCAGAACCGGGACCGGCCGAGGAGCCGCTGGCGCCTGTTTCGGCTTCACGGTCATTGAGCTCTCCGGTCGCAACGATCATCCACGGCGTCTCGTTGATTGACAGTAGAATACCCGCGCCTCCTGCTCCCGGATCGCCATGCCGACATCTCCTGATCCCATTCGCATCCTGCTCGTCGACGACGACGACGAGTACGCGCGATTGGTCGGCGCCCAGCTCCGCGCGTCGTCAGTGGCGATGAGCATGGACCGGGTGGGTTCGCTGTCGGCGGCCATCCTCGCCCTCGCGGATGCCCGGTTCGACGCCGTCCTGCTCGACCTGTGTCTCCCGGACAGCGATGGCCTCTCGACGATTGACTCCCTGCAGGGCACCGGCAACGTCCCGCCGTTGATTGTCCTCACCGCGACGGACGACGACGCGGTGGCGGGGCAGGCGGTTCAGCGTGGGGCGCAGGACTACCTCGTGAAGAGCCGGACCGACGCGGAGCTGCTGCAGCGATCGATCCGATACGCGTGCGAGCGCGCGGAATGGCGCCAGGACGGGATCCGCCGCGAGGCCGAGATGCGGCAGACGCACAAGATGGAAGCGATCGGCCGGCTCGCGGGTGGCGTCGCCCACGACTTCAACAACGTGCTCACGGCGATCTTCGGGTATGCCGATCTGCTGCTCGATCAAATCCCGGCCGACGACTCACGGCACGGCGATGTCCAGGAAATCCGCCGCGCCGCCGAGCGCGCGGCAGCGCTCACGCGGCAACTGCTGGCATTCAGCCGCAAGCAGATGATTCAGCCCAGGGTGCTCAGTCTCAACGAAGTTGTCGAAAGCCTGCAGATGCTGCTGGCGCGGCTCGTCGGGGAGGACATCACCTTCGAACTGGACACGGCGGGAGATCTCTGGAGCGTGCAGGCGGATCCCGGGCAGATTGAACAGATTCTGATGAACCTCGCCGCCAATGCACGCGACGCGATGCCAGAGGGCGGGCGGCTGACGATCACGACGAGGAATGCTCACGTCGAAGAAGCCGACGCGCGCCGACGGCCCGGCCTCGGGCCCGGCGCCTACGTCATGCTGGTCGTGTCGGACACGGGACTCGGTGTACCGGAAAGCGTGCAGCTACACATTTTCGAGCCGTTCTTCACCACCAAGAGCCAGGGGAAGGGAACGGGACTTGGCCTCGCGACGGTGTACGGGATCGTGAAGCAGAACAACGGCGGGATCTATCTCGAGAGCGAAGAAGGGAAGGGGACGCGCTTCCTGGTCTACCTGCCGCGCGCCCCCTGAAGCGCTACTTCTTTTCCTTGAAGTCCGGTGGCAGCTGCACGTCCGCGTCCGCGACACTGGTAGAAACTTCCTGTGTCTCGCCGAACACGGTGAAGATCGTCGAACGCGGCTTGACCTCGTTATCCTTCTTCGCCATCTTCCTGGCCAGCATGCCGCTGAGGCCGCCACCGCCGCTGGAGCTGCTGCTCTCGGCCTGCTGCGCCATCTGCTCCTTCGACTTGACCAACTCGAACGTCGTCGTCGTCGCGAGCGGAGTGCCCTCGAGCTTCGAGCCCTCCTTGGACAAGCGTTCCGATGCCTGCTTCACCATCGGATAGGCCGCGATGACGGTGGCCACCTGTTCGGGAGACATGCCGAGGGCTTCTTCTCCCTGGAGCTGTTTCCAGTAGCGCGCGTCGAACTCGTGCAGTTCCTTGAGGGCGGCAATCTGGGGACCCAGCCACGAGTCGGCAGTCATGACGAAGCCGCCGCTGTCCTCGAGCTGTTTGCCTTTTTCGCGTAGTGTGACCGTCATGACCACTTCGCGCGCGTCGTAGCCGGCCAGCTGCTTCTTCTGACCGGTTTCCTTGACGTCGAAATCGACCTCGTATTCCTTCTCCGGCTTCTCGGCCTTCTGCGGCTGGCTTTCCTTCGTGTCCTCCTTCGGTTGTTCGCGCGCCTCCTTTTCGGCCTTCTCTCTCGCTTCCTTCATCTGGCGGCGCAACTCGTCGAACGTGGTCACCTGGTACGTCTTCTTCTTCAGATCGAGGTCGTAGATCTTCTCCTCCGAGAGGTCGACGATCTGGCCGGTGCTGTCGTTCATCGTCGCTTTGCGGTTGCCCTTCACCGCCGCGGTGGCGACGACTCCCTCCTTCGCCGCCTTGCCGCCGAACATGCTCATCATCCGGCCGATCATGCCTTCGATCTTCACCTGCGACTTCTCACGGGTCTTGACCTCGGCCGCGGCTGGACCGGCCGCCAACGTGACGATCGGCAACGCCAGGGCACAGGAGATCAGCAAACGCTTCATACCGAATCCTCCAGACAAAAGGGAAAAGTTTTCGTGCGTCATTGTAAACCGGGCCGCGAGCAAGCGAGCAGATCGGCCGAGCTGGTCGGATCCGCTCTGCCGAGTGTGGCGGCGATATAGTTACCGGCACCGATGGCAGACGACCCAATGTCGCGGCGAGAGGCCGAACCAGCGGGGATCCGGCTCGGGATTTCCGCGTGCCTGCTCGGCCAGGAAGTGCGGTTCGACGGCGGCCACAAGAAGGATACGTTCTTGACCGAGGTGCTGGCGCCCCACGTCGAGTGGGTGGCGGTGTGCCCCGAAGTCGAGGTCGGGATGGGCACGCCACGAGAGACGTTGCGGCTGGTACGCGAGAACGGCCGCGTACGGATGGTCACGACGCGATCGGCGAAGGACTACACGGACGCGATGAACGCGTGGAGCCGCAAGCGCGTCGAGGCTCTCGCCACGGAAGATCTCGACGGCTACGTGCTGAAGAAGGACTCCCCAAGTTGCGGGATGGAACGCGTCAAGGTGTACGGCAGCGACGGGCCCGGTGTTCGGGACGGCCGGGGACTTTTTGCCGCCGCGCTGATCGATCGGGCGCCCTTGCTGCCGGTCGAGGAAGAGGGACGCCTCTGCGATCCGCGACTTCGCGAGAACTTCATCGAACGGGTCTTTGCGTATCGTCGCCTCAAGAACCTTTTCGCGTCACGCTGGTCGCACGGTGCGCTCGTCCGGTTTCACACCGCCCACAAGATGTCGCTCCTGGCGCATTCGACCACGGCGTACCAGGAGCTCGGACGCCTGGTGGCAGGAGGAAAAAAACTCACTCGCGCCGAGCTGCGAAGCCGCTACGAAGACCTGTTCATGGCCACGCTCTCACTTCCGGCCACGACCCGTCGCCACACCAATGTCCTCAGCCACATGGCCGGTCACCTGAAAAACAGGATTGACGCCGCGTCCCGCCAGGAGCTGGTCGAGTGCATCGAGGCATATAGGACCGGCATCGTTCCGCTCGTCGTCCCGCTCACACTGATCAAGCATCACGTCCGGATCCACAACGTGGAGTACCTCGCCGGGCAGGTATATCTGCAGCCGCACCCGCGTGAGCTGATGCTTCGGAATCATGTCTAGGGCGCCCGCCTTCGCTCGCAAGGGTGTGGCTTCCGCCTTGAGGCGGAAGAGCGGCATAGGCGGGGATTCGGGACTCGGGATTCGGGATTCGCGATTTCCAGATCGGGACTCGGGACTTGGGGTAGCGCTCACTGAGCAAACGCGCGCACGCCAAAGGCGACTGCGAGGGCGACGTTTGCGACATGCCCCGTCCAGCAGATGCGGCACTGGAGCCCGTTGACGATCAGGCTCCTGCCGAGGAAGACGCTCATCGCGACGGCCGGTATCGTCATGACGAAGAGCAGGGCCGAGGGCCAGTGCAGGATCAGGCCGATGCCGAGCAGGATGTAAAGCGCGACACCCAGCAGCGCGTTGGGCACGCCGAGCAGCCTCGAGCGCGGATTGCGGAACAGGACGGCGCAGCCGCCGTCCTCCATTAGGCAGACCTCTGGTCCGGTCAGCCACGCCGGCAACACCAGGTAGTGTCCGTAGAGCGCCGCTGACGCGGCGGCGGCGCCCGCGGCAAGTGCGGCCCAGACGAAGACGTCGTTCACACGGTTCTCCCCCGGCTCAGGCCTGGCATACGGGACACCAGTACGTCAGCCTCGCATCCGGTCCCTGTTTCTTGACGAGGATCGATGTTCCGCATCGCCGGCAGGGAAGACCGCTGCGGCCGTAAACCCAGAGCCGCTCTTTCGGCGCGTCACGCCCGGTTGTGCGGCGCAGCCCGGAGTACGTCGTCATCGGCGCGAGCACTTCGGACACGTTCGCCTTGAGAACTCGTCTCGCGGTCTCGACCACGGACGTGAGCACAGCCAGGTCCAGCGTGCGCACGGGCGCGAATGGATTCACGCCGCACATGAACAGAACTTCCGACTTGTAGACGTTCCCGAGGCCGGCGAGCACTCGCTGATTCAGCACCGCATCGGCCACCGGCGTGTCCGCGCGCTCCTGCAGCCGACGGATCGCCTCCTCGGGCGAGAAGGTCTCCGACAGGACGTCAGGCCCGAGCCGGCGCAGCTCCTCGTGCCGCTCGAGATCCCGGGAGCGGATGAACTCCGCCACCGGAATGTTGAATCCGACCGCCTCGAAGTCACCCGTCGCGATCAGCACCCGCATGTCACGACGGGGCCGCTGCCAGTGCTCCCCCGGTCGGTAAATGTGCCAGCTCCCGTTCATCCGCATGTGAGTGCGGAGAACCAGGTCGCCCGAAAAGTGCATCAACAGGTGCTTTCCCGAGGCGTGCACTCGCTCGACGACGCGGCCGGTGAGCGGCGACTGGTCGTGCACCCGGTCGAGCGCCGGCAGCATGGATTCGAAGCGGACGACAGTCTTTCCAGCAAGCGCGCGGTGCAGCGTCCGCGCGGCGCGGAAGATGGTGTCGCCTTCAGGCATGGCCGCCTGCGCGGCGTGCGGGTTCGGGGGCGGCCTGCCTCGAAGAGGGCACTGGCGGAGACTGCCTGCGCACCTGGAAACCCATCGCGGACGGGCTGAACCCGGCGTCGATCAGGTATGGCGCGAACGGATGCTCCGGCGCGGACGCGCCGTTGATTTCGGCGACGAGCAGCCCTGCACCCCCTTCGTCGGGCCGTGCCAGTGCGGCGAGCCTGGCCGAAAGTGCGCGCCCGACGATCGAGCGGGCGGGTTCGTCCTCCGGCAGGTAGACGAGCAGCTGGCGCCCGCCGCGGCTGATGTAACACGCGAGCGAGCCGTTGACGAGGACGACAAGCGAACCAACGGTTCGCGTCGGGCGTCCTGCCGGCGGCTCGCCCTCTCCGGCCGCCGGCCACTTCAGCATCGTTCCGAACGGGTTGGCGGGATCGGTGGCGGCGAGCACGATCGTCTCTGCAGCCTCCGGCGGCTCGGCGAGGGAACGCATCAATTCGAGCGCGGCCGGCACGGCGAACTGTGTCGCTCCCACCTCCGCGACGAAGTACCCCCGGCGGATGCGACCCGCGTCCTCCATCGCTTTGAGGACGTCGTAAACGGCGCTGAACCCGCCCGCGATTCCCTCGGCGCCTGCCACTTCGCGAGTCAGCACCCCGTAACGCGCGAGGAGCTGCTGCGCCGTCGCCGTCGACCATTCCGTTGGTGACACCCGCGCGCCGGTTCGATCCTCGATGAGCGACCATCGTCCTTCAGCCGACGGCGGGGCCGTACGCCGGCTGCGGAAGGTACGGCGCGCTCCCGGCTTCCGCTGACGGCGGTCTGGAGGTCGCGTGAACGCCCGCAGTGCATGGAAGGTGTCGTTGGTCAGGAGGCCTCTCCACACGAGATCCCACAGCGTATCGACGGTATCGCCTGGAAATCCGCTTCCGCCCGCATCATGGAGCGCGGCGAAAAACGAAGCCCCCTCTGTTCCCAGATGGGACAGAATCCCCTGGGCGCGAGGAGACAGATCACCCGGAGCGGTGGCGCGGCGAAGGCGGGAAAACTGGTCGGTGAGATAGAGCGACAGCCGGCCGTCACGATCCCCGATCGGTTCGAGTCCGCACCACACCACTTCACCTGCTGCCGCGAGCGCATCGAGGTCGGCGGGGTTGTACCCCTGGACCCGGGCGGCCAGAATCTCCGATTCGAAAATGGACGCAGGCAGGGGCGCCCCCTGGAGGTTTTCGATCGCGTCGAGGAGCGCATCGAGCCCGATGCGCGGCCGGACGACCCCCTGCCAGGCCGTCAGCAGCCGGCCGAACACCGCCGGGTCGACCGGCTCTACCTGCCGGCGCAGGCGCGCCAGCGAACGACGACGGATGGACTGGAGCACGTCCGGATCGCACCACTCGCGACCGGACCCGCCGGGCCTGAACTCACCTTCGAGCAGTCTGCCGGCCGACGAGAGCGTTGTCAGAATCGTTTCCGCCGTGCCCCGGCCGAGGCCGTAGCGGGTGGCGAAATCAAGCGTGGTGAACGGACCATGGGTGCGCGCGTACCGCCGCGCGAGATCCTGCGCCGCATTCGGTGAGAAGGAGAGCAGTGCCTCGGGGAGGCCGACCGGCAACGGCACGCCGAGGGCGTCGCGATAGCGCCCTGCATATTCGACCGGCAACGCTCGCGGTTCGCCCCCCAGATTGACGGTAATCGCCCGGCGCGTCAGCACGAGCTCACCGAGCGCGGCTTCCGCAGGGATGCGGCTCCGGCTGGCGATTTCGTCGACCGTCAGGTCTCCGAGCCTGAGCAGCAGATCGTGCACTCCGTCGACCGACCGCACGTGGTGGTCAGGGTCGAGATGCTGCAGCTGCCGTTCGATCTCCGCGAGTGAATCGGCATCGAGCAGTTCGCGGAGCTCCGCTTCGCCGAGCAGCTCGCGCAACTGCGCCTGATCGATCGAGAGTGCCTGGGCGCGACGCTCGGCGAGCGGGGCATCGCCGTCGTAGATGTAGTTGGCGACATAGCCGAAGAGCAGGGCGGACGCGAACGGCGACGGCATTGCCGAATCGACGGTGACGGTCTTGATCTCCCGTGCTTCGATCAATCGGAGCGTCTCGACCAGCGACGGAATGTCGAACACATCGCGAAGGCACTCGCGGTACGTCTCCAGCAGCATCGGGAACGATCCGTAATTCGAAGCGACGCGGAGCAGATCCGAGGCTCGCTTACGCTGCTGCCACAGCGGACTCCTGCCGCCCGGTCTTCTCTTCGGGAGGAGCAGCGCCCGCGCCGCCGCCTCGCGGAACTTTGCCGCGAACAGCGCCGTGCCGCCGAGCTGTCGGACGACGAGCGACTCGACTTCGTCGGCGGCGGGAATCATAAGCGCCGGGTCGGGGGGATCTTCCGTCTCCGGAAATCTCACCACGAACCCGTCGTCCGTCCACATCGTTTCGACGTCGAGCCCGGTCTCTGCACGCGCGCGCTCGACCGCCGCCATCGCCCAGGGCGCGTGGATGCGTCCACCAAACGGCGACAGCACGCAGATGCGCCAGTCACCCAGTTCGTCGCGGCACCGCTCGATGACAATCGTGCGATCGTCCGGCACCGCGCTTCCGGCCGCGGCCTGGTCGGCCAGGTAGCGCACCAGGTTTTCGGCCGCCTGCTGATCGAGATCGTGATGCGTGACCAGGCGCTGAACCGCACTCGCCGGGGGAAGGTGCCGCAGGGTTCGCACCAGCTCGCCGATGTGCCGCCCGAGTTCAAGCGGCCGCCCGGCGGAGTCCGCTTTCCAGAACGGCATCTTGCCCGGCTCGCCGGGTGCGGGCGAGACCAGCACTCGATCGTGGGTGATCTCCTCGATTCGCCAGGTCGACGCGCCGAGCAGGAACGTCTCGCCGACCCGGCTCTCGAAGACCATCTCCTCGTCGAGTTCGCCGACCCTGGCGCCCGGGCCGCGGGCGCCGGTCAGGAACACCCCGTAGAGGCCGCGATCCGGAATCGTGCCGCCGTTGATGATCGCGACACGCTTCGCCCCTTCGCGCGCCGTGAGTCTGTGGTTCAGGCGATCCCAGGTCAGTCGTGGCCGGAGGTCGGCGAAGTCATCGGAAGGATAGCGGCCCGACAGCATGTCGAGCACGCCTTCGAACACCGACCGGCTGAGTTCGGCAAACGGCGCCGCCCGCCGCACCGCCTGGTAGAGAGCGTCCACGTTCCAGTCGTCCGTCGCCACCATCGCCACGATCTGCTGGGCGAGCACGTCGAGCGGATTGCGCGGATACCGAATCGCCTCGATGCGCGCCTCGTGCATCGCGCGAGTGACGGCGGCACACGCGACCAGGTCGCCGCGGAATTTGGGGATGATGACGCCGCGGCTGGCGGCGCCGATGGTGTGGCCGGCGCGCCCGATACGCTGCATCCCGCTGGCGACGGATGGCGGCGCCTCGATCTGGATCACCAGGTCGATCGCCCCCATGTCGATGCCGAGCTCGAGCGACGACGTCGCGACCAGGCCGCGGAGGAGGCCCGCCTTCAGTCGATCTTCGACTTCGATGCGCTGCGGGCGTGCCAGCGACCCGTGGTGCGAGCGGACGAGCACCTCGCCAGCCAGTTCGTTGAGAGCGGCCGCGAGCCGTTCCGCAATCCGGCGGCTGTTGACGAAGATCAGCGTCGATCGATGCGCCTGCACCAGTTCGAGGAGACGCGGGTGGATGGCGGTCCAGATCGACTGCCGCGGCGGCGCCTTCGATGCCGGACCACTCGGGATGTCGTCCTCGCGCTGCCCGATCTTCGCCATGTCTTCGACCGGAACCTCGATCCGGAGATCGAGCTTCTTCTTCTCGGAGGTGTCGACAATCGTGACCGGGCGATAACCGGCGATGTCGGTGCGCCCGGTGGTGAACTCGGCATGGATGGCAATGTCGGGAGCGCCGACGGCAACGGTCCCTGCGCCGCCCGCCGCAGGTGCCGCGTCGACGGCAGCAACGGCTTCCGTCGTCTCCGTTCGATCGAGTCCGCCACCGAGATATCGCGCCACTTCATCGAGGGGGCGCTGCGTTGCCGAGAGGCCGATCCGCTGCAGCGGCGCGACCCGATCGCCCGCCGAGCGCCGTACCGCTTCGAGCCGCTCGAGCGACAGCGCCAGGTGTGCGCCGCGCTTGGTCGGGACGAGCGCATGGATCTCGTCGAGGATGATCGTATCGATCGACCGCAGCGATTCACGCGAGTTGGACGTCAGCAAAAGGTAGAGCGATTCCGGAGTGGTAATCAGGATGTCAGCCGGATCCCGGAGGAACCGGGCGCGTTCGATCGCCGGGGTATCGCCGGTCCGGATCGCAACCGTCGGCTGATGGTGGGGGTCACTTCGGGCAATCGCGCGGTTGGCGATCCCGGCGAGCGGCGCGCGCAGGTTCCGCTCGATATCCACCGCCAGGGCCTTGAGCGGCGAGATGTACAGAATCCGGCAGCGATGTCCTTTCGGCGGGACCGGATCGAACATCACCCGGTTGATGCACCACAGGAAAGCCGTCAGCGTCTTGCCGCTGCCTGTTGGCGCCAGGATGAGTGTGGATTCGCCGCGGGCAATCGCCGGCCACCCCAGCGTCTGCGGCGGTGTCGGCGCGTCGAACGATGCCCGGAACCATTCGGCGACCGCCGGCTTGAACAGCGCGAGAACATCGGTTCGCCGTGCCACGGATCTATTTTAGTGGCTTCCGTTGACCCTCCGGTCCGATCACGTCACAATGGATGCCGCTAACATTCTGTCGAGGTGGTTCGCGCTGCCTCGATCTCTTTTCAGCAGTCGGGATTCAGTATCAGCATTCTTATGGGTGATTCCGGAGAAGGACTCGTCGACGCAGAAGCACGGATTCAGGAACAGATGGAGGAGCGGGAAGCCGAACGGCGTCGCCGCACCAATTCCGGTCCGAAAATCGATCCCGAGAAAGTGCGTGAGCAGGAGTCGCTTCGCCTCGCGAAGTCCAACCTGCAGCGGCAGGCCGAAGCCACCGCGCACCCCGTGCGCCAGCAGCAGATCAAGCTGGCGATCGCGGAAATCGACAAGCGGCTCGCCGTCAAGTAGCCCCGTCACGCAGCCCCGATGACGCCTCGCAGGCGTCCTGCCGTATAAGGGCCTGGCAGGCGCGCCTGTCGGTACAAGGCAAAGGCGGCCGTATGACCGCCTTCTTGCCACTTTCACCAGATGCGCTAGGTGCCGGCGCTCTCCGCCGGGCCCGGCCGCGGTCCGAGCGATCAGTTGCGCTGCACGCCAGCCTGGTCGAGCAGCACCGCCACATCCGCGGCTTCGAGTGATTCCTGCTCGAGAAGCGCTTCGGCCAGCACCCGCATCGGTTCCTTGTTGCGCTCGATCACCCACCGGGCGTGGTCGTACCCGTTCATCACGATCTTCCGAATCTCCTCGTCGACCCGCTGGGCCGTGGCCTCGCTGACGGAGTGCGGACGGTCGGCATCGAAGGCGTTGCCCGGCTTGCGATAGGCGAGCGGGCCCAGGTCCGACATCCCGAACTCGCACACCATGTGTTGCGCGATCTCGGTGGCGCGCTCGATGTCGTTCGACGCGCCGCTCGTCATGTGCTGCATGAACAGCTCTTCGGCGACCCGGCCGCCCATCAGCACGGCGACCTGCGTGTGCAGGTAGTCCTTGGTATAGGTGTGACGGTCCGCTTCGGGCAGCTGCATCGTGACGCCCATCGCGCGGCCGCGCGGAATGATCGTGACCTTATGAAGCGGATCCGCGTTCGGCAGCAGCGCGGCGAGGAGCGCATGCCCGGCCTCGTGATACGCGCAGTTCACCCGGTCGAGCTCGCTCAATACGACCGAGCGCCGCTCCACACCCATCAGCACCTTGTCGCGAGCCTCCGACATGTCCGTGTCGGTCACGAAGGAACGTGCCGCGCGAGCCGCGAACAGCGCCGCCTCGTTCACCAGGTTAGCGAGGTCCGCCCCGGAGAAGCCCGGAGTACCGCGGGCAATCGACCTGAGATCGACGTCGGGATCCACCGCGACCTTGCGTGCGTGCACTTTGAGGATCGCCTCGCGGCCACGCAGATCCGGATTGCCAACCGTGACCTGCCGGTCGAAGCGGCCGGGGCGGAGCAGCGCCGGATCGAGGATGTCCTGGCGGTTCGTGGCGGCGATGACGACAATCCCCTGGTGCGACTCGAAGCCGTCCATCTCGACCAGCAGCTGATTCAGCGTCTGTTCCCGCTCTTCGTGGCTGAGCGAGTTGCCGCCGCGGCTGCGGCCGACGGCGTCGAGCTCGTCGATGAAGATGATGCACGAGGGGTGTCGGCGTGCGTCCTTGAACAGCCGCCGCACGCGCGCGGCGCCGACGCCCGCATACATTTCGACGAAGTCCGACCCGCTCGCGAACAGAAACGGCACGCCAGCTTCACCCGCAATCGATCGCGCCAGCAGCGTCTTGCCCGTGCCGGGAGGGCCGATGAGCAGCACGCCCTTCGGGATGCGCCCGCCGATGGCCGAGAAGCGGTCGGGGTGACGGAGGAAGTCGACGATCTCCTTCACTTCGTCCTTGGCCTCGTCAACGCCGGCGACGTCCTGGAACGTAATCACGTTCTGCCCGCGTTCGGCGTTCCGGGCGCGGCCGGAATTCGGAATCCGTCCCGCGGTCGTCCGGTAGACGGTGAAGCAGATGAGCCCGAAGAAGGCGACGCCGGTCACGATCGCGCCGTACCCGAGCGCCGACGGATCCGGCGCCGGCACGACACTCACACGGATGCGGCGCTTTGCCAGGTCGGTGACGAACGACGAGTTGGCCGCGAGAAACTCGGGCGGGGCGATCGTCTTCACGACCCGCGTATCGCGCAGCGTCACGTCGATGGCCCGGTCGCGGAAGGTAATCCCGGTGACGCCGCCGGCGTCGAGCTCGTGCAGGAATTCGGAAAAGGCCATCTCCTGCAGCGCAGGAGGACGCTTCGAGAGATACATCCCGACCGGCACCGCAGTCAGCGCAAGTATGGCGGCAACGAGGATCAGGAAACGTGGACGACGGAAAGCTGCTGGAAGCACAGATACATCCGTTTCGCGAAGTGCGCCGCATAGCCGGCACGCGAGGCGGGCCCTTGTGCGGATGCAGCTTGCGCCAGTCCGCAAACAAGGCTCCCGCCCGTGAACGGTCAGGGCGGCAGACTAAAGAGTGAAAAAGAACACTCCGCTGGGGAATGGAATGTGCTGAGATTCTACAACGCGCTCGTGCATATGTAAACCGGTGAACCGGCCCACCCACGATGTCAGCTCAGCCTTACGTCGCCGCTCCAACAGTGCAAACGCCTCATCCGGCTTTCGCCTGGGCGGTCCACGCCTACACGGCGTCAGGGGCTCTTGCCGCGTTTGCGGCGGTCATCGCGATCGTCGACGATCGCTACCGCACGGCGTTCGCACTTCTCGTCCTGGCGACGGTGATCGATGCCACGGATGGGGTGCTGGCGCGTCTCGCGCGGGTGAAGCAGGCGACGCCCCATTTCGACGGTGCCCGGCTCGACGACATCGTCGACTACCTCACGTTCGTGTTCGTGCCGATGCTGCTCCTCTATCGTGCGGGCGAGTTGCCGGCGCGGTGGGCGGCTGTGCCGGTCGCCGCCGTGCTGCTCAGCAGCGCCTATGGCTTCTGCGCAACCGACGCAAAGACCGATGATGGCTTTTTCACCGGCTTCCCGTCGTACTGGAACATCGTCGCGGTGTATCTCTACGCCGCCAGGCTGGGTCCGGCCGTGTCGGCGGGCATCCTCCTGGTGCTTGAGTGCGCTCGTGTTCGTCAGGAACGGCTACGTCTACCCGACGCGCACGCCGGTGCTCCGCGGCCTGACGATTGCACTCGGGGCGGTCTGGGGGGTGATGGTGCTGACGATGATTGCGTCGATGCCTGACGTCCCGGGCGCGCTCGTGATCGTCTCCCTGTTCTTTCCCGTCTACTACGCCGTGCTCTCGTTCATGCTCGACGCCCGACGCGGCCACCGTTCGTGATTCCCTGGATTACCATTCCGCCTCGCATCCGCGACCGGATTGCCGCCGTTGTTTTCGGCGTCCTCGTGATCATGACCGCGGTCACGCTCATGTGGACCCTGCGCCAGGCATGGGCCGTTCACAAGCTGCACCGCGGCGTCGGGGACACCTGGTTCCTTGCCGCCGACGGCCGGCAGTGGTTCCGGATGGACGAGCGCCGCCAGGACGTGCCGCTCGCGGACATCCCGCTCAACCTGCAGCATGCGTTCGTGGCGATCGAGGACCACCGGTTCTTCCATCACCTGGGGGTCGATCCGATCGCGCTCGGCCGCGCGGTGGTGCGCGACATCCGCGCGTCTGGCAGCCTCGAAGGCGGCAGCACGCTGACGCAGCAGCTCGCACGAACGCTCTTCCTGTCGAACAAGAAGTCGTACGGCCGGAAGATCCGCGAAGCCGCGCTGGCACTGATGATCGACGCCGATCTCTCGAAACAGCAGATTCTCGAGCTGTACCTCAATCGCATTTACCTGAGCGCCGGTGTCTACGGGGTGGAAACGATGTCGCGCCACCTCTTTCGACGCCCGGCCAAGACCCTCAACCTCGCTGAATGTGCGCTGATCGCGGGCCTGGCGCGGTCGCCCGCCGGCCTGTCGCCCTGGACCAACCTGCCCGGTGCGCTCGAGCGCAGCCACGTCGTGCTCGCCCGCATGCGCCAGGAAGGGTTCATCACTGAAGCCCAGGAGCGCGAGGCGCGCGCGACGCGCATCCGCATTGCTCCGTATCCGGGGCCGACGGATCCGCGCGCCGGCTACGCCAAGGAGTTCCTGCGGCAGCAGTTCCGGGAGGTGTTCGGCGGCGATCACCCGCCCGACTGGGAGGTGCACACGAGCTTTCTTCCCGACCTCCAGGATGCAGCCGAGCGGGCGGTCTCCGACGGGTTGCGCCGGTTCAACGATCCCCAGCTCCAGGCGGCCCTCGTCGCCATCGATCCGCGCAGCGGCGACATCATTGCGCTCGTCGGCGGCCGCGACTTCCAGCTGTCACAGTTCAATCGTGCCACCCGCAGCCGTCGTCAACCAGGCTCCGCGTTCAAGCCGCTCCTGTTTGCGGTCGCGCTCGAACATGGCTTCTCACCGGTGTCGGTGCTGAGCGGTCTGTCGACGATCAAGCCGCAGGGCCCTGAAGAGTGGGCGCCGCGGAATGCCGGCGGAGAAACCGAGGATGCGCTGACGCTCCGGGCAGCGCTCATCGAGTCGAACAACCGCGCCGCGACCATGCTGCAGCAGCGCGTCGGGGCACGACCGGTAATCCGTCTTGCCTCCGACGCCGGCCTCCGCGATCTGCCGAACGTGCCGTCGCTGTCGCTCGGCACCGGTGAGGTCACTCCGCTCGATCTGACCGCCGCCTTTGCGATGTTTCCGAACGGAGGCTTCGCCGTCCGTCCTCGCGGCATCACGCGGGTGATCGACGCCGATGGCGGGTCCGCGTACGACAACCCGCCCCACACCGAACGCGTCCTTTCGGCGCAGACGTCTTACCAGATGGTCTCGATGCTCGAGGACGTGCTCGACCGCGGCACGGCATCGGCTGCCCGCAACTGGGGCATCCGCTTCCCTGCGGGAGGGAAGACCGGAACGACCAACGACTTCAAGGATGCCTGGTTCGTCGGGTTCTCGTCCTCGCTCGTCGTCGGCGTGTGGGTCGGGTTCGATCAGCCAAAGACCATTGCACCGGACGCGTATGGTGCACGCTACGCGCTCCCGATCTGGACCGACTTCATGCGCCGGGCGGCGAGGCGGCGCACGCCGCAGGAGTTCACCGTTCCTTCCGGACTGCACGACGTGCAGATGTGCCGCGTCTCCTATCTTCGGCCGGTCGAGGGCTGTCCGGTCTACACCGAGCACTTCAAGGAGGGCGACGACGTGCCCTCACGGCTGTGCCCGGTCCACAAGGGCAACGTGAAGCAGCAGGTCAGGCGGGTGTTCGAGGGCATGCTGGGGGCGATCGGCAACAAGTTGAAGGGAATCTTCAGATGAGAGCTGCGGCCGGCAGCTGTCAGCTGACGTCTGAGGTCTGACAGCTGAGGGCTGCGGTCTGAGAGCTGCGTCTGAAAACTGATAGCTGAGAGCTGATAACTGACAGCTGATGTTTGTGCGCTTGACAGCCCGTCAGCCGCCGCATAGCGTTTCTATCCATGAACACTCCGTTGAACGTGCCTGCAGGCGGCGCCCTCGACTTTCTCTCCCTCGGCGCCCTCATCCATCGGCTCGACCCTGGTCCCGTCCCGTTCCGCAAGGCGACGTCCTGCGCCATCCATGTGAGTGGTGGCGAGTTCAACACCGCGGCGAATCTCGCCGATTGCTTCGGGATGCGCACCGGGATCGCGAGCGCGATGGTTGCCTACCCGATCGGCGAGCTGATTGCGACGCGGGTCAGGGCCATGGGAGTGGTCCCGTTCTACAAGATGTTTCAGCACGACGGCGCCTGGGGCCCGAACATGGCGACGGTCTACAGTGACCGTGGCCACGGCGTCCGCGCGCCGATCGTGTTCTACAACCGGAGCAATGAGGCGGCGGCGCAGCTCAAACCGGGGGATTTCGACTGGAACGCGATCTTCGGCAGCGGCGTCCGCTGGTTCCACAGTGGCGGCATCTTCGCGTCACTGTCGGAGACCGCGGCGGAACTGATCATCGAAGGGATGAAGGCGGCGCAAGCCCATGGGGCCGTGGTCTCGTTCGATCTGAACTACCGGGAGAAGCTGTGGGGCGCGTCTGGCGGCTCGAAGCGTGCGGTCGCGGTCCTGGGCCGGATCGTCGAGCATGTCGACGTGCTCGTCGGCAACGAGGAGGATCTGCAGAAGGGCCTGGGCATCCGCGGCCCCGAGGTCACGGCGAAGTCGGCGCTCGATCCGACCACGTTCATCGGCATGATCGAGCGCGTCGTCGAGCGCTACCCGCAGATGAAGGTGGTGGCGACGACGCTGCGCGAAGTGCACTCGACCAATCGCCACAGCTGGGGAGCGGTCGCATGGATCAACGGAAAGCCGTACGTGGCACCGACGTGTGAGGTCGACGTTTACGACCGGGTCGGCGGCGGCGACGGGTTTGCCGCGGGGCTGATCTATGGCCTGATGTCGGGCGAGACACCCGACGACTCGGTGCGACTGGGATGGGCCCACGGCGCGCTCGTCGCGACATTTCCGGGGGACACGACCATGGCCACGCTCGAGCAGGTGCGTGCGTTCGCGAAGGGCGGATCGGCGCGCATCCAGCGGTAAACGAAGTTGTCAGCTATCAGCTATCAGTATCAGTAATCAGTAATCAGTCGTCAGCTCGGGTGCAGATTGACGGCTGTTGGGATGGTCAGCTCTCACACCCCAGCCCTCTTGGCTGATAACTGACTGCTGATAGCTGAAAGCTGATAGCTGAAGCTGAAAGACTGCGGTTATTCGATCTCGAGATACTTGAACAGGAAGGCAAAGATGTCGGCGTCTTCCTCGATCATCTTCGAGACCGGTTTGCCGGCACCGTGGCCGGCCTGGGTCTCGACCCGGATGAGCACGGGGGTATCGTCCGCATCGGCGGCCTGTAGTCTTGCCGCGAATTTCTTCGCCATGCCGGGCGAGACCCGATCGTCCGTGTCCGCCGTCGTAATCAGGATTGGTGGATACGCGACACCGTCCCTGACCCGGTGCAGCGGGGAGTACTGGTAGAGATATTCGAACTGCTTCGGATCGTCTGACGATCCGTATTCGGACACCCAGAACCGGCCGACGGTGAACAGGTGGTAACGCAGCATGTCGACCACTGGCACGCGGCACACGACGGCACCAAAGAGCTCCGGCCGCTGGACCATGACCGCCCCGGTCAACAACCCGCCGTTGCTTCCGCCTTCGATCGCAATCCGGTCTGCGGTCGAGTAGCCGGCGCTCACCAGCCACTCGGCGGCGGCGATGAAATCGTCGAACACATTCTGTTTGCGTCCGAACGTGCCGGCGTCGTGCCACGCTTCGCCGTACTCCCCTCCGCCGCGCAGGTTGGCGACGGCGTAGATGCCCCCGTTGTCGAGCAGCACGAAGTTGGCGGGGTCGAATGCGGGCGTCAGGCTGATGTTGAAGCCACCGTATCCCGTCAGCAGCACCGGACGATTGCCGTCGTGCGGCATGTCGGCGCGGTGCACGAGGAACATCGATACTCTGGTGCCGTCCCTGGAGGGGTACCACGCCTGGGTGATGCGGTATTCCGAGCCGACGAGTCCGGCGTGGGAACCGGTGGCCGTCCCGAGGCCAACAGGGGAGGGTGCGAGCGTGCGGGTCGTAAACTCGTACCGAAAGCTTGCCGGCGGGTATGTGAAGGAGGTGAACCCGACGAACATCTCGTCGTCTTCCGGCCGCCCGCTGATGCCGGTGAGCGATCCAATCGCGGGCAGCTCGATCGTGCCAGCCGTGTGACCGGACAAATCGAACAGGAGGATCTGGTCGCTCGCGTTGTGCAGGTAAGACACGACCAGCGTGCCGCTCACGATGATGCAGGACGAGAGCTTGTCCGGCCGTTCGGGCACCACCTCGACGACCGCGGCCGTGGGGTTCGACGGATCGACGGCGATGACGCGACCGAGTGGCGCACCCTGATCGGTGTGGAAGAACAGCCGCCCGCCAGCGGATTCGACGAACGCATACGCGGCCGAGTACCCGGTGAACAGCGGCACCGGCCGTGACCCGGCCGCCTCCCTGTCGAGCAGGTATACCTCGCTCTTGTCGCTCGATCCACGATACGCGGTGATGACGACCCAGCGGTCCTCATCGGTTACTTCGACGGCAAAGACCGTCTCGCGTTGTCCCGGACTGTCGAAAATCACTGCGTCCTGATCCTGCGCGTCACCGAGACGGTGATAGCAGACGCGGTTGAAGTAGTTCTCATCGCCCGCCGCAACGCTGCCGGGGGCGGGGAACCGCGTGTAGTAGAAACCCTCGCTCGAACGCAGCCACGCGACCGACACGAACTTCACCCACTGCAGGTGATCGGGCAGGTCGCGGCCGGTGTCCACGTCGCGGATGAACAGATCCTGGCGATCGCTGCCGCTCTCCGACCGCGCGTAGGCCAGGAGTCGGCCGGTTTCGTCAGGCGCCATGGCAGTGAGCGCGATCGGGCCCTCCGCCAGCATGACATTGGGATCGATCAGCACGCGCGGCGCGCCGTCCAATCCGTCCTGGACGTACAGAACCGGCTGATCCTGCAGTCCGGTGTTGTGAGTGAAGAAGTAGTGACGGCCACGCTTGAAGGGCACACCGGTGCGCGGGTAGTCATAGAGCGTCGTCAGCCGCGTCACCAGCTCGTCGCGCACCGGCCCGTGCAGGATCGACCGCGTCAACGCATTCTGCGCCGCGACCCACTCGCGAGTCTCGGGACTCCCGGCGTCCTCGAGCCATCGGTACGGATCGGGGACGCGAACGCCGTGATAAGTATCGACGACCGCCGACCTGGGTGACGAGGGATAGGCGGGGCGCGTCATGGGCGAGGCCGGACGAGAATGATCACTGATCCGCGGATCATATAATTTGACGCAATGAATACGAAGGGCATTGTGCCCGCGGTGCTGGCTGCGCTCATCGTGTCGGGCGGGTGCAGAAGAGCGGGCGAGCCCGCAACGGCGGAATCAAAGACACGTCCTTCAATCCTGCTCGTGACGCTCGATACCACGCGCGCCGACTCGATCGGTCCCGGTGCCACCGGCGTGGAAACACCATCGTTCAACCTGCTTGCCGCGCGCGGCCGCGTATATCGTCACGCCTACGCGAGCGTTCCTGAAACGCTGCCGTCACACACGTCGATCATGACCGGCCTCTATCCGGCGGGCCACGGTGTGCACGAGAATGCGCGGACCCTCTCGCCGGCTCACCCCGTCCTCGCAGAGCAGCTCCAGAAGGCCGGATATCGAACGACCGCTTTCGTCTCCAGCTTCGTGCTGGCGCGACGATTCGGCCTGGCGCGGGGGTTCGACGTCTACGACGACAACCTGCGCCAGGGAGAGTCGGAACGATCGGCCGCGGAGACGACCGCCGCTGCACTCGCGGAACTGCAGAGCGGCAGTGCAGCACCAAGGTTCGTCTGGGTGCATTACTTCGATCCGCACTACCCGTACACGCCGCCAGAGCCGTATCGCACCCGTTATGAGGGGTCGCCGTATCTGGGCGAGATTGCCTCGATGGATCACGAGCTCGGGCGTCTGCTCGCCGCCTTCGACGCGAGCGCGGCGAACGAAAAGCATCCCGCCGCCATCGTCATCGTCGCAGATCACGGTGAAGGCCTCGGGGATCATGGGGAGTCGCAGCACGGCAACCTTCTTTATCAATCCACGATGCACGTGCCGCTGGTCCTTGCCGCGCCAGGGCTCGCCGCGGGGGCGAGCGACACCCCCGTCAGCGTCCGGCGCATCTATCACACGGTGTTGTCGTGGGCGGGGCTTGGCGTCGGCAACGGTCTCCTCGAGGCCGGTCCAGCCGCGGCGCGGGATGGCGCGCCGGAAGCGGTGCTCGGGGAATCGATGAAGCCGTTCCTGGAGTACGGCTGGCAGCCGCAGGTCATGAGCATCGTCCCACCGTTCAAATCGATCCTTGCCGGGAAAGTGGAAACCTACGACATCAGCACCGACCCGCGCGAGGAGCGGAACCTGGGCGGTGGCGCGAATGTTCCGAAGGCGCTCGCCGCGGCCCTCGACGACTATCCGGTTCCGTCACCGGAGGGCGCCAGGGCGCCGCAGAACCTGGATGAGGAGGCCCGCCGGCGACTGGCAAGCCTGGGATATGTGAGCGCAGGCGCCGCACCAATCGTGCGCAAGGACGCGCCTCGTCCGGCCGACATGGTCCCGATCATGGCGATGCTCGAGAAGGCGTCCGGGTTGTTCGTGAACGAGCAGTACGCCGCCGTGATTCCACTGCTCGAGAAAATCCTTGCCGCGGATCCGTACAATCTCGACGCGACGCTGCGGCTCGCAACTGCGCATTCGGCGCTCGGGCACGAGTCTCAGGCGATGACGGCTTTCAAGCGGGCTGCCGCGATCGCGCCGCGCTCACCCGACGTCAACCTGTATGTGGCGCTCCACTATGCGCGCGGGCCGGAGTGGCAGCGAGCCGTGCCGATGCTCGAGCGTGTGGTGGCAGAAACGCCGGAGCGGCTGGCAGCGGTCGAGGCGCTGGCGGTGATTCGGGAGCGACAGGGGCGGAGCGCCGACGCGGTGGCGCTGCGACAGAAAATCTACACGCTGCGGAGCCCCACGGGAGCGGAGCTGGAGCGCCTCGGGGAAGACGCGATGGCGGCTGGCCAGACGGCGGTCGCAACCGACGCTTTCGAGAAAGCGCGCGCGGCCGAGGGGCGCGCCTTCAAACACGATCTCGAGCTCGGCGTCCTCTATCTCGCCTCGCGGCGATTGCAGGAGGCCAGCGCCGCTCTCGACCGCGTCCCTTCGTCCAGCCCGGACTATCCGATGGCGCTCTTCAAGCGCGCGCAGGTCAGTGCGCTGCTCGGCGAACCTGACCTGACGTCGCGCATCGCCGCCGCCCGACAGCACGCCGACGCGACGACCCGTCCGTTGATCGCGTCCGAGCGGCTATTCCGCCAATAAACACGTGCTACGTGCTACGTGCTACGTGCAACGTGCTCAGAACTGCAGCCGTGCGGCGAGCTGGAACCGCCGTGGCGCGTAATACGAACGCGGCGTTCCAAACGCGGAGTTGTGCACGCTCGGCTCGAAGTCGTAGCCGGTCTGCTTGTTGAACACGTTGAACAGATCGCCCGCGAACTGGAGATTGAGTCGCGGCGCGATGCGGATGTTCTGCGTGTAGTTCAGGTCGAGTTGCCAGTGCGCCGGGGTGTGACGAGAGCCAGCCCGTTCGGCATATCGCGCGGTATCGCTGGTGCTGGTCGTGAGCGCGATGTACGGCTCGTAGCTCCACATCTCCCACGGCTGACCGGACTGCGCGATGGCGAAGGCGCCGGCGGACGCGTTCCACGGCAGCGTGCGATAGCCGTACAGCTTCAGCAGGTTGGGGCGGTCGCCACGGAGCGTCCCGTCCTTGAAGTTCCAGAGCTGACGGCCCGCCCCGTCGCCGATGTTCGACGACCCGATGAAGATGTTGTCGTCGTTGCTGGTCGACGAGTTGTCCTGATCGAGGTTGCCGTAGTAGCGGCTATACGTATAAGACCCGCGCACGAACGACTTGCTGCCCCGCCATTCCGATTCGATCGTCGCCTCGTAGTAGTTCGTGTAGGCGCCGTCGAGCTCGGCAATCACGTAGGTCGACCCGCTGCCGATCTGGGCCAGTTTCGCCGTCAGATCCGGGATGTAGAGCTCGCGCGGAATCCCGGGCGGTGGTTCGAACGCGATCCGGGCGTTGTTGTTCGTGTCTTCCCAGAAATGGCTGCCCTTGCGGTAACGCCCGTAGAGCCGCGCCGTCCACGCCGAGTTCAGCTGGCGCGCCGTGCCGACGAGAACCTCGTTGACCGTTCGCGGCGTCAGGTCATCCACGAACAGCTTGCCCGACGACGAGCCGACCGGCACCGTGGCGAAGAGCACGCCGTTGGCATCGAACTGCGCGTCGATGAAGGTGCCGATCAGGTTGCGATCCCACGATGCGGCACGGGGAAGCGAACTGGCGGCGGGGTTGTACTTGGCGTAGCTGCCGAAGATGGTGTCGTGGCCGTTGTACGCCCACGTCGCCCCGAGACGGGGCTGCAGCATCTTGCTGAACGGGATTTCGTACATGTTGTACTTGTTTCCCGGCGCCGCGACGAATCCGGACAGCGCGGACTTGTCCTCGCGCAGGCCTTGCCCGTAAAGCGTGTCGTTGCTCGCCAGCAGCCCGGCATTGAACGTCCAGTTCTTCCACCGGATCGTGTCGTTGGCTTCGATGCTCTGCGAACCGTATTTCGAGTGAATAACCGACGCGGCACCGCCGGTCTGCTGCTGGAATCGCGCCGTGTAAAAGGCGGACTGCCCGGTTCCGGCGATCGGCGTCAGGCGTCCTCCCGGAACCGAGATCTCTCCCCACCCGTTCGAGCTCCGGGTCAGATCCTCCGCGTCGAGGTAAATCTGGTAGCCGAAGTGCAGTTCGTGGGTGACGGCGCTGCCGACGACCAGGTTGTAGCCAACCTGGCCGGCGTCGCGGTAGAAGTCCTCGTCATTGAACTGGCTGCCATACCCGACCGTGCCACCCCCGGTCGGGACGCCGTTCGAGACGTACCCGTATCGGTTGATGATCGGCTGGACGAACTGGTTGAACGCCGTCGCACCGGTCACAGGTACCGGGACCGTCACCCGACCGAGGGTGTCGAGGTTGGCGATGTCCAGCCTGGTGCCGGGCGTGGTGTTGATCGAGACGTTGGCGATGTTGTCGGGGAGTCCCAGCGACAGGTTGGCGAAATGCGTGTACTTGAACGTCGCGTGGCTCCTCGGCCCGATCACCCACGATCCATCGGCGGTCGCGATCTTCTGCCGGATGTCCGCACCGGTGCCGGTCGTCGGCGCCGCATTCGCCAGGAAGAGGTCGCTCTTGTCGACCCGCTTCGAGTCACGGTAGCTGCCGTTGATCAGGATCGAGTTCGTCGGGGTGAACGTGAGCTTGCCGAAACCTTCGTTTCGCGTGCTCTGATATTCCGGCAGCTCGCCGTACGAGTTCGCCCTGTTGTTCCGCTGGTTCTCGGGACGGTAGTACGACCCGTAGAAGTACAGGTGATCCGGGACGATCGGCCCGCCGGTGTTCGCGACGATCCAGCTTCGATCGGATTCGTAGCGGGAGACGGCGCCGCTCGTGAGCGGCGCCGACATGCCCGCATTCTGCAGCTGGTAGCTGATCTGCCCGGTGTACTTCGCGGTGCCCGACTTGCTGACCGAATCGATCGCAAATCCCCCCGCACGGTCGAAATCGACTGCCCGCGCCCCGCCCCTGACCGTCGTGACCTGCGCGATGTCGTGCGACGAGGGTTCAGCCGACAGCGTCCCGAACAGCGGCAGCGTGACATTGACGCCGTCGAACAGGTAGACGTTGTCCTGGCCGCTCCCCCCCGCGCTCGGGCCACGGATGGTGTCCTGCGTGACCTGCACCCCAGGGATCAACTTGATCAGATCGCGGTAGTCCTGCCCGACCGGCAGGGAGAGGATCTGCTGGTTGGAGATCCCGCTCGTGATCGACGACGAGTCCCGCTCGATGAGACCCGCAGAGGCGGTGACGGTCACATTCTCCGAGACGCCCCCGACACCGAGCGTCGCGTCGGCGACGGTATCCTGCGACAGCTGCACCTGCGCATCGCGGGTGACGACCTGCATCCCGGCGAGCTCGAACTTGACGGTGTAATTTCCCGGCGGGAGTGCCGGCAGGCGATATTCACCGTTCGTATCGGTGACGGTTTCGCGCGGGCCCGGCAGCACGTCGGACCGCGCCTCGACGGTGACACCCGGCAGGACGCCGCCGCCGGTGTCGACGACCTTGCCGCTGATCGCACCGGTCTGCTGCGCCGCGGCCGGCGCCGCGAGCGCCACGCACATGCCCAGCACCGCGACCAGCACACCTCTCAAACGCATGCTCTGCCTCCACGACAAACGTGCACGACGGGACCTCGGCGACCCGTCGACGACAGGGGGATGCTAACACGAAGGCCGACGCTGCTTCAGGGCTGCTGCGAGAGGTACTGGGCGTGCGCGGCCGCTCCAAGCAGGCCGGCGTCGTGCTTCAGGATCACCGAGACAGGGATCGAAGCAATGAGCTCGTCCATCGGTGACTTGGCGAGGAACGCGTCCATGAACCCCCCCGCCTGGAGCGCCGGCAGGATCTTCGGCGCGATCCCGCCGCCGATGTAGACGCCTGCGGTCGCCACGGTGCGCAGCGCGATGTTCCCGGCCTCGGCGCCGTAGATCGAGACGAACATGTCCATCGTCTCGACGCACTGCGGACAGCGCCGTTCCGCTGCCGCCGCGGTGATGCGCGGCGGCAGATCCGCCACGTCGTCCACCGCGCCGACGCCGGCGCATAACCGTGACGGCGCGATGCTGCGGGGCGGGCCCATCGGTCCGGTGCCGAACGCGTCGTGCGTGAACTGGTAGATGTTGACGATACCGGGACCGGAGAGGACGTCCTCGACGCTGACCCGACCGAGCCTGCGGGCGAGCTCGCCGACCATGGCCAGCTCCCGCGCCGTCCTCGCCGCGAAGTCGGCGTGCCCCCCTTCGGACGCGCCGGGCACCAGCCGGCCGTCGACATTGAGGAGGAGAGCTTCACCAAGGCCGGTGCCGGCAGCGAGAACAGCGGCGTTGCCGTGCCGCGACGGCCGCCCGCGGTGGAGCGGCGCCAGTTCGTCAGGCTGGAGCACGCCGATGCCGTACGCCAGCGCTTCCAGGTCGTTCAGGACAAAGGTCTGGCGGAAGCCGAGCGCCTTGCCGACCGCGACGCAGTCTATTTTCCATGGAACGTTGGTCAGGTGCGCGACCTGATCGGTGACCGCCCCGGCGACGCCGAAGCATGCCGCATCGACGGCGGTGCCGTCGGTCCCCTGCGATTGCAGGAATTGTGCGACCATCGGCTCGAGCCCGGGAAAGTCGAGCGTCACGAATTCGGCGCCGTGCACCGCCGCGGGGCGTGCCGGGCCGGCCTCGAACAGGCCAAGCAGTGTCTTCGTGCCGCCGATGTCGCCTGCAAGGAGCATGGCGTATTATCCATTCAATCCGCGGCTTGACATTCCGACGCCGTTCGCTCATCTTCGCGATCAATGACGTCGCTCCCGTCATCAACTGGCGGTCCTTACGGCCTGCGCGACATCCGCAGTCTTTATCCGGCAGTCACCGAAAAACATCTCCGCTACCTTGAAAAATGGGGGCTGCTGCGGCATTCAGGCAGCCCGCGCGACCGGCGCGAGTACACGTTCACCGATCTGCTCACCATCCGCCAGGTCTCGGCGGAGCTCGATCGCGGCACGCCGCTGCGACTGATTCTCCGCACGCTCGTCGCCGAGCGCGAGGGACAGCTCCAACTCGACTTCGTCGCCGGCCAGGGCACGACCGACACGCCGCGGGCGAAGGTCGTCAGCCTCGAGGCTCGCAAACCCTTTCGCACCGCAGCCGGATCAGGCGGACCCGGATCCGTCCTTCCGTATCGCGTCCCCGAACCGCAGGCCGCCCTGGCGGCAAAATACTTCATCGAAGGGTCGCGGCTGGACGACGGCGACGAGCGCACGATGGACGAAGCCGCGGCGGCGTACCGGAAGGCGCTCATCATCGATCCGGATCTGGTGCCGGCCATCGTCAACCTCGCCAACATCCACTACGGCCGTGACGATCTGATCGAGGCGCAGGCGCTGTACGAGCGCGCCATCGGCCTCGATCCGAACTGCTTCGAAGCGCACTTCAACGTCGGCAACATCCAGCACGACCTCGGCCGGTTCGATCGCGCCCTCGTGTGCTACCGCGACGCGGTCGCGCTCAACCCGGGGTACGCCGACGCGCACTTCTATCTCGCCGTCACGCTCGAGAAGACAGGGCACTCGGCCGAAGCGAAGCCGCACTGGAAGGCGTACCAGGAGCTCGCGCCTGAAGGTGAATGGACGGAGCTGGCGGGGGAGTTTCTCGAGTAAGAGGGGAAGTAGCCGGTAGCGAGTAACCAGTAGCCAGTAACCAGTAACCAGTAGCCAGTCGCCTGTAAGTAGCCAGCGGAGAGTGAACTCCTGGCAACTGGGAACTGGTAACTGCGAGCGAAGCGTCAGTACGCCGAGTAGTCCCGCTTCTTCGGCGTCCGGCGCAGCTTGTAGAACGCGCACTCCGGGCACCACGATTCCGCGACGAAGCCTTCCTTGCCGGCGAACGGCAGCACGTCACGGTGGGTGCAGAAATCCCCGACGTCCGGGGTCGCGCGCCACCGGCACGAATGGAACTTCGCGACCGCCGCCGACAGTGTCGGCGCTGCCGCGGGCGCCGCGCCGTTACCGCCCGGGGATGGCCCCTGGGTTGATACCGGGGTCGAGGTCTCGCCCTCGGAGGGCTGGGTGTCAGCCTCCACGGGCATGGCTGCCTGCGCGAACGGATTGGTATCGTCCATCATCCCTGCAATTCGAGCCCGAAGGAGCGCTGCAGCGCCTGCAGCGCCCGCAGTTCTTCCGGGGCGACCAGTGTCAGCGCGGTTCCCGTCGCATCCGCCCGGCCCGTGCGCCCAACCCGGTGGACGTAGGTCTCGCGGCTGGACGGCACTTCGTAGTTCACCACGTGCGTGATGCCGTCGATGTCGAGCCCGCGCGCGGCCACGTCGGTCGCGACGAGCACCCGGTAGCTTCCACTCCTGAACCCCTCGACCGCCTGCGTCCGCTGCTGCTGCGTCCGGTCCGCGTGGAGCGCTGCCGCCTTGAGCCCGAGTGACGACAGCTTGCGCGCGAGCCGTTCGGCGCCCGACTTGGTGCGCATGAACACGAGCACGGGGCCGTCGGTCCGGCGAAGGAAACGTGCGAGCCACTCGGTCTTGTCAGCGGCGGCCACGTTCTCGATCGTATGCGTAATGCTCTTTGCCGGGCCGCCAGCCGACCCCACCTGCACGTACTTGGCATCGCGCACGACTTCGTCGGCGAGCTTCATGACTTCTTCCGGCATCGTCGCCGAGAAGAGCAGCGTCTGGCGCGCCGCCGAATCCGGCAGCGTCTGGACGATGCGGCGCACGTCGGGCCAGAAGCCCATGTCCATCATGCGGTCGGCTTCGTCGAGCACGAGCGTGTCGAGCTTGTCGAAGCCGACGGTCTTGCTGCGCATGTGATCCATCAACCGGCCGGGCGTCGCGACGACGATGTCGACGCCAGACTTGAGCGCGCGTTCCTGCGGCCCCATGTCGACGCCGCCGTAGACCGCGATGCTGGTGATGTCGGTGTGGTAGATGAATCCCTGGACGTCATCTTCGATCTGGACGGCGAGCTCACGGGTCGGTGCCAGGATCAAGACGCGGGTATAGCCGCGTTCTTCCGGCGCCGTCGCCCGAGCCCTCAACATGCGGTTCAGGATCGGCAGCAGGAACGCCGCGGTCTTGCCGGTGCCGGTGTCGGCGCAGCCGATCAAATCGTCGCCGCTCATCACGTAAGGAATGACCGCGCTCTGGATCGGCGTGGTCGAGGCAAATCCGCGGATGCGGATGCCTTCGATGAGCGAGGGCTCGAGGCCAAGGGTGTCGAAACCGACGGGCCGCGGATCGTATGGGGCCTGGGCCCGAGTGACCTCGCGGGTCGTCGCCGGCACCTGGAAGTGCGAGCCGTTGCTGCTGCCTCGACCAGCGCCCGCGCGCGGTCCTCGTCGTCCCCGTCTGCCGTTCGGGGCCCGATGTGGTGTGGAATGAGAGTTCAAATCGTGATTCTAGCGAGCTCGGAAGGTGATGATGCCGCGGACGGGGTCGTAGGGGGAAACGCCAACCGTGACGCGATCGCCAGGTACCACCTTGATTCGGAAGCGGCGCATCCGGCCGCTCAACTGGGCAAGCACCTCGTGACCCTGGTCGCACTGCACACGATACAAACCGCCGCTGTGAACCGCCACGACCGTGCCTTGCACGTCTATCAGATCATCCTTGCTCAATTGCTATCCTTTCAATCAAAGATTGTGCCATATTGTGTCCGGTTAAGCAAACTCAGCCGTCACAACTGTTTGACGGCCTCTTCCACCTCGGCCGCAAGGCTCGCGTAATCCTTCCCTTTCAACCACATAGGTGCGCCAAACGCCACCCGCGCGGTGCCCCGGACCGGAAATTTCCAGGTGTGATGGAGGATGCGGTCGAGCCCCTCGAGCCGGACCGGAACCACCGGGATCCCGAGCCTGGCCGCAATCATCCCGACCCCGGGCTGGAACGGTTTGATTTCGCCCGCGTCCGTCCGCCGACCCTCGGGAAAAATCAGGACCGAGTAGCCGCCGCCGATGAGGTCTCCAATGTAGCGCAGGGTCTGTCTCGTACCGGTCTCCCGTTGCGGCAGCGGAAACGCGTTGAAGAACGCCGAGGCGAGGTAGTAGTTGATGCTGTTCGTCAGCCGCGCGCCGGCCGAGTATCCCGCCGGGTAGAAATGGGCCTTGAAGAATTCCTTCGCCATCGCGGGTGCGAGCCGGTAGCGCCACTGCGGAGGAAGCGCCTGGAGAATCATCGGTGTATCCAGGTGGCTCTGGTGATTCGCGGCGAAGATCACCGGACCCCCGGCCGCGTCCAGATGCTGCAATCCCTCGACGCGCAGGGAGACGAAGACGCGGGTCAACGGCAGGATCCAGGTCGGCAGACTGGCCCGCCTGAGGCCACGGATCGGCGCGGAACGATTCCAGGTGGGGAAGTCGATCGGCTCGGTTGTTGCGATCGCCGCGGGCGCGCTCCCGGCTTCGATCGGACGCGTCATCGCCTCCAGGTCGGCGACGGTTGCGGCAGCTGCAAAGGACGATTCGTCGAGCGTGACCTGCATCGTTTCCTCGAGCGCCATCATCAGCTCGACGCGTTCGAGCGAACTCAGCCCGAGTTCGTCGAGCGTCGTCGACGGCGCGATCGTTCGCCCCGGAGCAAAGCGTTCGATCACGGATGCGATTGACCGCGGCGATCCACCGCGTCGGGCTGGCGTGCCGACGGCGGCAGTGGCCAGCCAATCCTTGAGCTCGCGGCGTTTGAGTTTCCGCGTACCTTCGGTGCGGGGCAGTTCCGATCCGGGCCAGAGTGCGGCGGCGCGAATTTTCTGGTGATCCTGGAGCCCGGCGTTGGCCTGCTTGACGATGTCGTCGAGATCCGATTCCGGGGCGGCGACGAGCACGGCCTGCACGCGCTCGGTCTGTGACCCTGGCTGCGACACACCCACGACCGCCGACTCTTTCACCCCCGGTATCGCATTCAGCACGCGTTCGACGTCTTCGGGGAAGATATTGAGACCGTCAGCCGTGACGATCATCTCTTTCTTCCGGCCCCGAATCCGCAGCTGGCCCTGCGCGTCGAGCTCGCCGATGTCGCCGGTATGGAACCAGCCGTCCACGAACGACGCCCGCGTCTCCTCCGGAGCGTTGTAGTAGCCGGTCGTCACGTTGTCGCCACGCACGAGGATCTCTCCGTCGTCCGCAATGCGCACTTCGACGCCGGCGATGGGCTTGCCGACTGCGCCGCGCGACGCCCTGAGCGGATGATTCAGCGTGACGATCGGAGCGGTTTCCGTGAGGCCGTATCCCTGCACGACCACGAACCCGAGGCGCCCCCAGAAGGCCTCGAGATCCGGATCGAGCGGTGCGGCGCCAACCACCATGGCCCAGAACTTGAAGCCGAACATCCGGTGGATGCGGCGGAATTTCCACCACCGTTTCACCCAGTGCATCGTCACGGGCGCATCGGCGGCCTCGGGGGCGACACGGATGACGTGCTCCTTCAGCACCTCGAGGATCTTCGGCACCGAGACGAGCACCGAAATCCGGCGGTCACGGATCTGCCGGATGATGTCGTCAGGCGCGTAGCTGCGGGTGAAGACGACCACCCCGCCCAGCATCGGCGGGATGAAGGTCGCCATCGCCTGCCCGAACATGTGGCTGAGGGGCAGCAGGTTCAGGAAGCGGATCGGCCGGAACGGCGCCGCCCACTTCTTGTACTTCATCACCTCCCGCTCGATCGGGACGATGTTCGCCAGGATGTTGCGATGGGTGATGAGGACGCCTTTGGGCTCTGCCGTGGCGCCAGACGTAAAAATGATTTCAGCTCTCGTGTCCGCGGTCACGGTCGCGGGCTGCGTCGGGCTGGAGGCCGTCCGGTTGTCCGCTCCCGGCTCGGGTGGGCGAACCGGCATGGGTGCGTCGCCGGGTGCACCGGCGTGCGGCCGCAGGTCCGCCAGGTTCCAGACCCTCAGCTCCGCGCCCAGTGAGTGAACGTCGACCGTGTCGCCCACGAGCACGGCGCGGGCGTCGACGATGGCGGTCACTCGCAGCAGGAAGTCGGCAGACGCTCGAAAGTCGATCGGGACCAGCACGACCTGTTCGAGCAGGCAGCCCCACAGTGCGACGATCCACTCGGCGCGATTCTCACTCCAGATCGCGACCGACTGGCCGGGCGTGATCCCGGCATCACGCAGGCGTGCCGCAAACACCTCGGCCGCTGCGGTGACCTGCGCGTACGAGTACGACCAGCTCCGGTAGCCGTCGTCCGAAACGATGAATTCGCCGTCGATGGCGGACAGATCCGCGTAGAAGTCGATGAGCGTGCGCCGCAGCATTCCCGTGAATTATGATGGAAGATCCATGTCGCTCCCGCCGGTATTTGCCGCAAGTGCCCTCTACGACAGCCTTCTGCAGGCAGCGCTGCGCCAGTTCTTCAGCCGGGCGACGTTCGAGACCGAGCCGATTCCGTCGCTGTCGTCCGACGGCCGGCTGGCGATCGAACCGACGAGCGATCCGTCGGTTCTGAGTGTCCGATGGTTCGGATCGCGCCACGTCCTGCACGTGCCTGCCCGGCGGCCGTTCACCGCGCACGAGGTCCGGCTCGCGCGCGCGATTGGCGCTGTGCTGGCGGCGAGATACAGGGCGATTTTCGATCCGCGCCAGATGCTCGAGCGCGGAGAACTGTTTGGCGGCGCGATTGAGGATCGCTACGTCGGTGCGTTCCTCGACATGGCGACCGCCAGCGAGCCCTCACACTCGCGTGCGGATCTCATTGCCACCGCGATCGAGGTCCTTCGGGTCGCGGCGCTCTCGAGCTACGAGAATCGCGCGATCTCATCCGGCGTGCTGGTGCTTGGCGAAGACGACGATCCGGAGCGGCCGCGCCACATCACGCCGGACCACGCGTACCGCTACTCGCAGTCGCTCACGACGATCAAGAGTTTCTACCGCCTGTGCGACGGGATCGAGACGCTGTTTCTCGTCAACCGGAGCGGCGTCGTTCTCGACATCGTCGAGATTGCCCGTTATGCGGCGTCGACGCCGCTCGAGGTGCCATGCGCGACGCGCTACCGGCCGCACGCGATGGCGACCAGGGCTACCCGCAACCTGTCGATCGTGCTGAGCCCTTCGCACGAAATCAAGATGTTCGCCGACGGCGTGCAGACCTTCAGCTTCCGCAACGCGCGCTGGCACCTGCTCGATCTCCAGGCGAAGTACGAAATGTGGGCGGCGGCGATCGGCAACGGCCCGCTGGCGGAGCGCCTGTTCCAGACCGCGTTCGACCTCGCCGACTCGCGCGAAGGCGCGTTGTTCGTCGTGCTGCGCGATCCGCCGACCGGCCTGCCACAGCTCGTCGCACCGGCCGATCAACTGGATGCCGTCCGGCACACCGGAGGGAGCGTGCCGACGCGCGGGCAGCTGTTGCACATGCTGCGCGGCCGTAATGCGTGTGAGCTCGATCCCGCCGTCCTTGCCGGTCTCGCCAGGACGGATGGCGCGACGGTGATGGATCCAACCGGCCGGCTGCTGGCCGTCGGCGCGATCCTGCTCCATTCCGAACCACCCGAGCCGCATTCCAATCTTGCGGTCGAGGGTGCGCGAACCACCGCGGCGATGGCCGCCGGCCGTTACGGCGCCGTCCTCAAGGTGAGCGAGGACGGACTGATCACGTTCTACGATCAGCGGGAGAGGATCTGGGATATCTGACGCGGCAGCAATCAGCTCTCAGCAGTCAGTTATCAGTTATCAGCTATCAGTTCGGCGAAACCATAAAAAGCTCTAATGGTCCGAGGCTGAGGCTGAGGCCGGGACTGGAGACTGGGAACTGGAAACTGGAAACTGGTAACTAAAAACTGTGAGCTGTGAGCTGTCAGCTGAAGTCTATTTGAATGCCGCCCCGACGCTGAAGGCGGTCAACGTCATGCGCGAAAAGGCGGGCCGCGTGGCGGTCTTTTCCTGCGCGGCAATGGCGTAGAAGCGGAAATCCACCGAGAACGCGATGTGTTTCTTCGAGAACCATCGCGCTCCGCCGCCGTAGTTGAACGTCTGGCTGCGTCCCGACTGCGGCGGCAGTGGCGCGTCGGTTCGTTCGGCGGTAAACGCCGTACGACCGATCCCGCCGCTGATGTAACTCCATCCCTGGCGCTTGCCGAAGTTGAACGAGAATTGCGGCGTCACCGACGACATCCGGCTGTGCACGGTGGGGCCCGGCGTGCCGCCTTCTTCCGCGGGGGGAAGTGTCCGGTTGCGTTGTGCCACCATCATTTCCCCGCCGAGACCAAACGTAACCGGGCCCAGACGCGCGGGGTAGAAGTGTGCGCCGACGACAAAGCCCAGGGCGCGGGCGGGGAGGTTGGTCGATTGCACGTTGATCCCGCTCGCAATGTTGGGATCCTGTTTGAATTTGGGAAATGCGCCGCGCACGTCGGCGACGAACCGGCCGATCGGCTTGTCTTCGAGCGGAACGTCCTGCGCGCGGGCGCCCGACGCGGAGAAGATCAACAGCGCGGCAATGAACCCCGAACCGAGAACCCGGATCGCTGAACCCCGAACCCGGAACCCCGAACCCGCAACCCGGAACCCCGAACCTTGAACCCGGAACCGCAACATCGTCCTCATCGATGCCGATGATTGTATTCGCATCACTGCCCTGATTCGGGCAGGAGCTCGCGGGCGAGGGCGACGCCCTCGTCGGTCGTCGTGATCGATCCATCGAGTTGGCGCTCGTAGACGTGCTTGAGCACTTCGCCGACACGCGGCCCCGGCGTCATGCCGAGCGCGAGGAGGTGGCGGCCTTTGACGAGCGGTTCAGGCGGCGCATGCTGGACGCCGAGCTCTCGCGCGTGTTCGAGAAACCAATCCATCGCCGAGCAGTCGAACCCGCCGAGGCGCCCCAGGCAGTCCGACTTCGCGACTCTCGCCAGCAGCTCGAGATCGACCTTCTGCGCGAGACGCCGGAACGCCCCGTCCGACACGGGTGTGGGCGCCTGCCGGAACATGCCCGGCTTGAGATGGTGCGCGACGATCCCGAGCACTTCGTGGCGCACGTCATACCCGTCAATCGAGTTCACGTTCAGCCGGTCGAGCACGGCGGTTGCCGGCGCTACTCCGGCCTGTTCGTGGTCCATCGATCGGATGCGGCCATCCAGGAACGCCGTCGTCGATGGCTTCCCGAGATCGTGGCACAACGCCCCGAGCATCACGACCGCCTGCCGCGGCCGGTCGAGATCGTCGATGCGCTGGCGCGCTTCGTCGACGACGAGCAGGGTGTGCACCCACACGTCACCTTCGGGGTGCCACTCGGGTTCCTGCTCGCATCCGACGAGCGCCTCGAGCTCGGGAAACAATTGACGGACCACGCCGAGCTCCAGCGCGAGCTGCAGCCCGACCGACGGCTGCGGAGCCTGGAGCAGGAGCTTTTCGAATTCTCCCCAGATGCGCTCAGCCGGGAGGTCATCGAGATCGAGGCCGCGACAGATGTCGCGTGTGCCGGGCTCGAGATCGAAGTCGAAGCGCGCGGCGAATTGCAGCGCGCGCAGCACCCGGAGCGTGTCGTCGCCGAAGGTGACGGGATCCACCGCGCGGAGAACGCGGGCCGCCAGATCTCCGCGTCCGTTCCAGGGATCGAGGTACTCATCCGTGAGGGGATCCCAGGCGATCGCGTTGATGGTGAAGTCGCGGCGCCGCGCCGCTTCGGCAATCGACAGATCCGGATCGCCCGTGACCTCGAAGCCGCGGTGGCCGCGCCCCTTCTTCGATTCGCGCCGGGGCAGCGCGACGTCGATGCCGGCAACCTTGTAGACGGTAAAGCTCTCTCCGACAGTGTTGACCGTGCCGAATTCCGCCAGCACCACCTGTAGTGCCGGCGCGGAGAGGCCAAAGACCTCGAGATCGATGTCTCTCGAGACGCGCCCCATCAGCCGATCGCGAACCCAGCCACCCACAATCAGGGCACGGCCTCCGGCGTCCTGCACACGGCGCGCAAGCGCGATGACGATCGCGAAGCCGGGGTCAGCAAACGTTTCGGAACCCATCAGGTCTCAGACGCGTCGACGGCCGTACTTCCGCACCAGCCTGTCCGACCAGCCCGGCGCAACAGCATTGAGGATGGCGAGCCCCCGCGAGAGGGCATGAGGGTATACCTCGGGGCGCGGCCGCCGGATACACGCGACCACCGCCCGCGCGACCTCGTCGACCGACTGCTTTGGGCCGAGCCCGGACACCGAGTGGCCGAAGTCCCGCTCCATCGCCTGGCGGAACTCCGTCGTCGTCGATACCGGGTAGACGACGCTGACGTGGATGCCGGTGCCGGCAAACTCGGCGCGGAGACCTTCCGCGAACCCGACCTGCGCGGCCTTGGTGGCGCTGTAGGCACTCATTTGCGCGATGCCGCGCTGTCCGACGATCGAGGACATGATGATGATGTGCCCGCTCGACTGGGCCCGGAACGCCGGCAGGGCGGCGCGCGCACCGTAGAACGTCCCCATGAAGTTGACGTCCATCATCCGCTGCATCGTGTCGGGCGGCGTGTCTTCGAGCGTGCCGTAGTATCCGAAGCCGGCATTGCACACCATCACGTCGAGCCGGCCGAATGACTCGTGCGCGCGCGCAACCAGGCGCACCACGTCATCCTCCGAGGTCACGTCGACCGCCACCCATTCTGCCCGCTGCCCGCGCGACCGCATCGTCTGCACGGTCTCTTCGAGGCGCGCGACGCGGCGCGCGCCGAGGACGACGGCGCAACCTGCCTCGGCGAGCTGCTGCGCGCAGGCCAGTCCGATCCCCGACGACGCACCGGTGATCGCAACCACTCGTCCGGCGAGACTCATTCGCGCATGATACAAGAGTCGCGACGACGAGCCGCGGTGCCAGAGTCCACGTAGCTTCCGCCTTCAGGCGGAAGTTCGACGCGGTGCCACCGTCACGTAGCTTCCGCCTTCCGGCGGAAGTTCGATGCGGTGCCATCGTCGCGGTAGCTTCCGCCTTCCGGCGGAAGTTCGATGCGGTGCCATGGTCACGTAGCTTCCGCCTTCCGGCGGAAGTTCGATGCGGTGCCATGGTCACGTAGCTTCCGCCTTCCGGCGGAAGTTCGATGCGGTGCCATGGTCACGTAGCTTCTGCCTTCCGGCGGAAGTTCGATGCGGTGCCACGGTCGCGGTAGCTTCCGCCTTCAGGCGGAAGTTCGTCAAAGTGACAAGCGTGTCCGCCTCCGCCCGCATCGGATGTCACGCGGGCTATGGCGAGACCCCCCGTAGCCGCGTGGGCGAAGGCGGGCCCGCGTAAGATGATCGAAGCCCGATGAGCGATCCCTGCATTTCTCTGCTGCGCGAGCTCGTCGCGATTGATTCGGTCAATCCGTCGCTGGTGCCGGGCGCTGCCGGCGAAGGTGCGATTGCCGACGCGATTGCCGAACACATGCGGCGTGCGGGGTTCGACGTCACGGTGCAGGAGGTCGTGCCCGGGCGGAGCAATGTCGTTGGTGTGATCGAAGGGGCGGAGCCGGGCCGGTCACTGATGTTCTGCGGGCACATGGACACCGTTGGAGTCGAGGGCATGCGTGCGCCGTTCGATCCGGTGGAGCGTGACGGCCGGCTCTACGGCCGCGGCGCCCAGGACATGAAGAGCGGCGTCGCGGCGATGATCGACGCCGCTCGCGTGGCCACGGCACGCGGATTCCAAAAGGGGCGGATCGTTGTCGCTGCGGTCATCGACGAGGAGTACGCCAGCATCGGCGCCGACGCGCTTGCCCAGCTCTGGCGCGCGGATGCGGCGGTAGTCACGGAACCTACCGATCTACAAATCGGCGTTGCGCACAAGGGATTCGCATGGGCGGAGATCCGCACCGCGGGCCGGGCGGCCCACGGCAGTCGACCCGCGGAGGGGCGAGATGCCATCCTGCGGATGGGACGGGTGCTGCACGGACTCGAACGGCTCGATCGTGACCTTCAGGCGCGGCCGGCACATCGACTGATGGGGACGGGCTCCCTCCACGCCTCGATCATCGAGGGTGGCCGCGAGTGGAGCAGCTACCCCGATCGCTGTGTGCTTCGACTGGAACGCCGGACGATCGTCGGCGAGACCGGCGACACGTTCATGCGCGAGATCGAGGTGCTGCTGCAAGAGTTACGTGCGGAGGATCCTGGATTCGAGGCCTCAGCCGCGCTGACGTTCGCGCGACCTTCATACGAGGTCGCGGACGGCCATCCGCTCCCGGCGGCGCTCGTCCGCGCCGCGGCGGCGAATGGCGTCAGCGCCCGTCCTGTCGGCATGAGCTTCTGGACGGACGCCGCAATCCTCGGGGAGGCTGGCATTCCGGCCGTCCTCTTCGGGCCCGGCGGCGCCGGGCTCCACAGCACGGAAGAGTACGTTCGGCTCGATGACGTGATTGCGTGCCGCGACACACTTGCCGCGCTCGCACTTGATTACTGCTGACTGACGTCGCTACGCACTCTTCCGAAGCACCAGGCGCGGCGACTTGAGCAGGTGGCGTCGGGCGTCGCCCTCGTAACGCCGCCTCGGTCCCTTGCCGGTGATCTCCCAGCCGGGCGTGTCGTGCCCGCAGGACGTGCAGCGCATGTTCACGCGACTGCCCTCGAAGTGCAGAACCGAATCGTGGCCGCGAAGCCCACAGAACAGTTGGCCGAGCCGGCCCATCGCACGCGCCACGACCGTGTTCGTCGCCGTGCGCGCAGCGTTCATCTCCGCGCTGGCCGTGAGCTGCTGCGGGTAGTTGGTCACCATGAGCGATCTCCCTGTTCCCTTTCCTGATCTGCTCGCTAGGACGCCGGGAATACCCCGGTCGTCTCTCAGGCTCATGAATATCAAAGCGTGTGCCATGGACCAGCGAGTACTCGCATCGTGCTGCTGAGCCAAGGCTTATGAGCGGATGAGGCTGAAATGCTGACTAGCGGGGGTGCGGGAGTGTGTAGCCGTTGACGCAGCCGCGTCGCCAGGTTGGATGCTGGATTACCCAGATGAGGTCGATGAACGACCCGACTAGTATCGCTCGCGCAGGATTCCGCCCACTACAAACGCGACATTCGCTGGCCGTTCGCCCAGCCGACGCATGAAGTAGGGGAACCATTCGCGGCCGAATGGCACGTATACGCGGAGGCGATACCCGTCGGCCCGCAACCCCGCCTGGAGGTCGCGGCGGACCCCGTAGAGCATCTGGAATTCGTAGCGATCGGCCGAAATGTCACGTTGTGACGCAAATGCACGCGCGGCCGCAATCATTGCCGGGTCGTGCGTGGCGATGGCCGGGTAGTTCCCACCCACGAGCAGCAACTTGAGGATCTCGAGAAAGGCGGCGTCGACGTCAGCCTTTATCCTGGTAGGCGACGCCTTTTGGCTCGTTGTAGGCGCCTTTCACCAGGCGCACCCGGGCGCCCAGCTCGTTCAGCCGCACGGCATCCGCCAGGCTGCGCGGCAGATACGATTGCAGCACGATCCCGGCGTTGCGGTATCCCTGCTGCCACATCGTCTCGAAGATTTCGATCGTCACCTGTGTGAACCGCGAGTTCTCCATGTCGACGCGGACGAAGAACTCGTGCGTGGTGGCACTGTCGAGAATCCGCCGCAGGTTGTCGACGCACGTGGCGCGATCGACGGTGAGACCGAGCTGCGTCAGCTTCAGCGAGATGTTGCGGCCGATCCCGGCGGCGACGATCTGATCGATCAGGGCAAGGTAGGCACGCGTCGCGGCGTCTGCCTCGGACATGGTGACGACGCTCTCGCCGAGCATGTCGAGCGTCTGCATGAAGCCGGCGGCTTCGATGGTGCGGGCGGTGGCGATGGCTTCGTCGACGGTTTCGCCGGCGATGAATCGCCGGGCAAAGCTCGAAGGCCGGCGCATGCCGTAGCGGGACGCCAGGTGCTTCAATCCCCGGCTGGCGGCGAGCGCCTGGAAGAAAGCCTTCGAGACGTGCGCGATCATCAGTGCAGTCGACTGGGGCGCTTCACTCCCGCGAGGAGATGCTGGAGGGTGCGGGCGTAGTAGCGCAGCACGGTGCGTTCGCGCACGCGGAACCGGCCCCCCCGTTCGACGTGGATGATGTTGCGCGCTTCGAGCGGCTCGGCCCCTTCCTCGATTGCCTGCCGCCCCGACGTGACGCCCATGTTCGCGCCGGCCGCGCGCACCGTGTCGATGATTGCGTCAGCCCTGGCCTCGAGCTCGCGCCGGGTAATCGACGGCTTGAGCGCCGCCGCGAGCACGGCGGTGGGCACGATCTTGTAGAGCCGGCCGACGGCATCGCGGGTCAGGTGGGCGAGAGCCATGACGTCGCGCCGCGCTTCAGGATCGAATCCCTCCAGGCTGATCGGTTCGCCGAACGTGACGAACGCCCGCGACTGATACCCGACCGCGTAGCGGACCATCTCGGCGACTTCGCGAGCAAACGGGCGCCCCCGACCCTTCCCAGCCTGGTGGGCGAGGATGTGGTCCTCGAGCACGACGTCGTAGGCGACCGCCATCGGGACGATCACCGCGTGCGCTTCGGCCTGCATGGTGGCATGCAGCAATCCGGTTTTGGGCGTCTTGAGCTCGCCCGAGTAACTGCGTCCTCCCTCGAAGTAGAACAGCAGATCGTGACGCTGGAGCAGCTCGGCGACGTACGCCTTGAGCGTCACGAGGTACGCCGGATCCTTCGTGTTCCGCCTGATCGGAATCGCTCCGGTCACGTGTCGATGGATCAGGCCGAGCGGGCCTCCGAACAGGTTGATGCCGGCGGCAATGACCGGAGGTCGGACGCCGCTGTCGTCGAGGACCAGCGGCTCGACGAGGTAATCCAGGTGGCTCTTGTGGTTCGAAATGTAGATGACCCGCCCCGCTTTCGTCGCCTGCTGCGCAATTTCGACGTGTTCGTCGATGCGTTCGATCTTCCGCAGGATCGGATAGAGGGGGTGCTTGAGGGCGCGGTAGATGGGGTACCGCTGCGTCGTCCGCAGCTCGTCGAGGTACGCATGGATCCGCTCACGCGCTTCGAGCACTGTCTGGCCGGGGCCGCCACGCAGATAGCGCGCCACTTCCTCGCGCGCGAGGACGGCCTGGGTGATGTCATCGAGCATCACGCCGGGACTATATCAGTTCTACGGGGTTATACACAGGTTCTACGGGGTTCTACGGGTTCTACGGGTTCTACGGGTTCTACGGGGTTCTACGGGGTTCTACGGGTTAACGACGTTCGATCTCGCGGCAGACCGCGTCGGTGAACTCGGTCGTGGACGCTGTGCCGCCGAGATCGAGAGTGCGCACCGCTCCCGCCGTGAGGACCCGGGTCAACGCCGCGCGGATACGCTCGGCACGTTCACGCTCGCCGATGTAGTCGAGCATCATCAGCGCGGAGAGGAGCAACGCGGTCGGGTTCGCCAGGTTCTTGTCCGCGATGTCAGGCGCGCTGCCGTGCACGGCCTCGAACACCGCCGACTCCTTGCCGATGTTCGCACCGGGGACGACGCCAAGGCCTCCGACCAGTCCGGCACAGAGGTCGGACACGATATCCCCGTAGAGATTTGGCAGAACGAGCACGTCGAACTTCTCCGGACGCATCACCAGCTGCATGCACACCGCGTCCACAATGCGCTCGTCGTAGGCGATGTCGATGAACTCTTTCGAGACCTTGCGCGTGCTCTCGAGAAACAGCCCATCGCTGAGCTTCATGATGTTGGCCTTGTGGATCGCCGTGACCGTGCGCCGCCCGTTCGCGCGCGCGTACTCGAACGCGAACTCCGAAATCCGCGTCGACGCCTTCTCGGTGATGATCTTGATGCTCTCCACGACTCCGGGGATGATCTGGTGCTCGAGCCCGGCGTACAAGTCTTCGGTGTTCTCGCGGACGATGATGATGTCGACATTGGTGAAGCGGCTCTCCACGCCCGGCAGATTGCGGACCGGCCGCAGGTTCGCGTAGAGATCCAGCGCTTTCCGCAACCCGACGTTGACGCTCGTGAAGCCTTCCGCGATCGGCGTTGTCACCGGCCCCTTCAGCGCAACCCGGTTCGTCCTGATCGAGTCGAGCAGCGACACGGGGAGCGACTGGTTGTACCGCTTGAACGCATTCACCCCCGCTTCGTGGCGGTCCCACTCGACGTCGACGGCCGCGGCCTTGAAGATCCGCACGACCGCCGCCGACACCTCCGGCCCGATGCCGTCGCCGGGGATGAGCGTAATGATGTGGGACATGAAGCCTCAGGACCTGTCCGATCGATCGCGCGCGAGCCGGGGAGCGATGAGCGCGGCGACTCCCTCCAGCAGCTCGCGATCGGCTGCACCGAACGCCGCGAGGCGGTCGCTGTCGATGTCGATCTCTCCGAGCACTCGTTCGCCGTGCATGATCGGGACGACGATCTCGGACTGGGTTTCGATGCTGCAGGCGAGATACCGCGGATCGGCATTCACGTCGTCGACGATGAGCGTGGCTTTCGCTGTCGCGGCAGCGCCGCAGATGCCCTGGCCAAGGGGGATGCGCGTGTGCGGCGACGGTTTGCCGAGGAACGGCCCGAGCACGAGCTCGTCCCCTTCGAGCAGGTAGATTCCGACCCAGGTGTAGTCAGGGATCGCGTCCTTCAGCACGGCGACGGTTCGCGTGAGGACGCCGCGGGCAGTGGTCTCCGCGTCTGTCTCCCTGCGGATGCGGTCGAGGACGCCGGGGTGTGCAGAGGCAGTCATCGCGGCGAGTCTTTCAGTTCCCGGAAGAGCAGGAGGAGACCGCCGAATACCGGGACCATCAACAGCCCGGTCGAGGTGGCATGCAGGCGTCCGAACTCCACCCGACGGGGATCGCCGGCGGGCAGGCTCGATGGCGGCGCACCGATCGCGGCCTGGGCGGCAGCGATTCTCGACGACACGACCAGCCCCGAGTAAAGGGTGGCCGCCAGCATGAGCGCCGCGACCAGCAGGCGGAGGGCGAATCGCACCGGCCGTGGACCCAGTACTCCGCGCGCCAGCAGCGTTCCGAGCAGCACCGCGCCGCAGCCATAGCTGACCAGGTGAAACCGGCGCAGCGTTTCGCCGAACACAGCCCCCGCCAGCAGGCGATTGTCGGGCACGTGGCGTTCCGCGAGCACGTTGAACACCGAAGGGGCCGCGACCCCACCGAGCACAACCAGCCCGCCGACCCAGATGGTGAGCGCCAGGAGGCCGGCGTACCGCAGGAAGAGCATCCCCTCATTATAATCACGGGGTTTTTGGATGGCCGTCTTCGAGGTGCTTTCGAACGCCGTCGCCTGGCTCCCGTGGGGCGCCGCCGCCTTCGCGCGCGCACGCGGGGAGCAGAAGCCCGTGCTGTTGTCGATGACAGCGACGTGGTGTGGCTCGTGCCGCGAGATGGAACGCACGACATACGCTGATCCATCGATTGCGACCTTGATCAACAGGCGCTTCGTTCCGGTCCGGGTTGACGTCGATCAACGCCCGGATATCGCCGAGCGATACGGTCTCGGCGGATGGCCGACGACCGCATTTCTCACGCCCGGCGGCGCCGTGCTTGGCGGTGGCACGTTCGTGCCGCACGACCGGATGGTGTCCGTGCTGGTCCGTGTCGCCGATGCCTTTGCCGCCCGCCCGAATGGCGCGGACGATGTCTCTCCTGACCATCAGAGCCTCGCCCCGGCCGACGCACTTCCGGTCGTCGAACTGACCGCACGCGTGTTCGAAACGTGCGACCCGGAACACGGCGGCTTTGGCGTCGCGCCGAAATTCCCTCTTGTCGCGCCGATCCAGCTTGCACTCGATCTGGTACGGGACGGTGAGGATGAGCCTTATCGTCAGATCGCCGAAGCCGGCCTTGACGCGATGGGCTGGGGCGGGTTGTATGACGACATCGACGGCGGCTTCTTCCGTTTTGCCAGGACCCGCGACTGGCAGCAGCCGCAGTCGGAGAAGATGCTCGACGTCAACGCGGCGCTGCTCCGCGTCTATCTCGACGCCGGCGCGGCGCTCGGGCTCGCGCGCTTCGGCGAACGTGGCGCCGACGTCCTGCGTTACGTTCAGACCTGGCTCGCCGATCCGGTCGACGGCGGCTGGTGGGGCTCGCAGCAGGCCGATGCGGACTACTACTCCGCCGGCTCGATCGAGGAGCGGCGGACGCGCACCGCCCCGCCGGTGGGCTCCGTGTTGTTCGCGGACGGGAATGCCGCGATGGTCTCGGCCGCGCTGCACGCCGCCCGCATGTTCGACGACGACGGCTTGCGCGACTTCGCCATCAAGTCATTCGAGCGCGTCCTGCTGGCGTGCTACAAGCCGGGAGCGGGCGTCGCTCATTCGTACGATCGCCACGCCGGCCTCCGTGGTCTGCTGGCCGACCAGTTCGCGATGGCGTCCGCGAGCCTCGATGTTTTCGAAGTGACCGGAAACATCGTCTACGAGATGATGGCCGAGGAACTGGCGCACTATGCCGTGCGCACGATGTGGGACGAAACCGACGGCGGATTTTTCGATCGTGCCGCCGAGGATCCGGAAACCGCGGTCGGCCTCATGCGCAGCCGGTTGAAGCCGTTTGCCATGAACTGCGATCTCACGCACACGCTCCGTCGTCTGGCGGCAGCCTCAGGCGAACACGTGTTCGCGTCACTCGCTGACCGCGCCCTCGCGGCAATGGCGCCACTTGCACCAGCCCAGGGGCCCCTTGCTGCGCATTACCTGCTCGCCGTGCGTGCCGCCGCGGTCCGGTGATACACTGCCGGATTCGTCCGGCTGCGGGCTCCGGACCGACATGACTGCGACTCAATTGACGCCCGCTGGTTCGAGCCTTCACCCATGAGCACATCCCTCGCCGCCCTCAAGAACATCGCCGCGCAGCTCCGCATCGATTCGGTCAGGTCCACGAGCGAAGCCGGCACCGGCCATCCGACAACGTGCCTGTCCGCGGCAGACATTGTCTCGACGCTGTTTTTCGACGAGATGCGCTTCGACGCGAAGAACCCGCGCAATCCCGACAACGACCGGTTCATCCTGTCGAAGGGACATGCGGCGCCAATTCTCTACTCGGCGTGGGCCGAGGCCGGATTGTTCCCGCGCGAGGAACTGCTGAAGCTGCGGCAGATCGGGTCGGATCTCGAAGGGCACCCGACGCCGCGGTTGTCGTTCGTCGACGTCGCCACGGGGTCACTCGGGCAGGGCATCTGCGCCGCAATCGGGACCGCGCTCAACGCCCGCCGCATCGGCTCCGAGTACCGGACCTACGTGCTCTGCGGTGACGGTGAAATGGCGGAGGGGTCGGTCTGGGAAGCCGCCGACGTGGCCATCCACTTCAAGCTCGACAACCTGTGCGGCATCATCGACGTCAACGGCCTCGGCCAGAGCCAGGACACGCAGTTCGGCCACGACATGGAGACGATCGCCGCGCGCTGGAACGCGTTCGGGTGGCGCGCCATCGTCGTGGACGGCCACGACATCCCGGCACTGCAGAAGGCCTTTGCGGAAGCGAGAACGACCAAAGGGCGCCCGACGATGGTGCTGGCGCGAACGCTGAAAGGGAAGGGCCTTGCCGACATCGAGGGCAAGCCGGGGTGGCACGGCAAAGCACTGAAGAAGGGCGAAGAAACCGACCGCGCGGTTGCGGAGCTGCAGAAGCAGATCTCAGGCGACCTGCCGAGGCCCGAGATCCAGGGGCCCCGCTCGAAAAGCCGCGTTGAAACGCAGCCCGACTACTCGAAGGTGCCGGCACCTGCTTACAAGAAGGGGGATTCGATCGCCACGCGCGAAGCGTGGGGGGTCGGCCTGGCGGCGGTCGGCAAGGTCGATACCCGCGTCGTCGCGCTCGACGCGGACGTCAAGAATTCAACCTTCAGCGACAAGTTCGAAAAGGTCGCGCCGGATCGTTTCTACGAGAATTTCATCGCCGAGCAGGTGATGGTTGGTGCCGCGATGGGGCTGGCGGCCCGAGGCGCGATTCCGTTCCCCTCGACCTTCGCGTGCTTCCTGACCCGCGCGAGCGACTTCGTGCGGATGGGCGGCGTCTCGTTCTCCAACGTGAAATTCTCCGGTTCGCACTGCGGCGTTTCGATCGGCGAGGACGGTCCGTCACAGATGGCGCTCGAAGACCTCGCCATGATGCGCAGCGTCCCGGGGTGCGCGGTGCTCTATCCTTGCGACGGCATGAGCACCGAGCGGCTCGTGGTCGAAATGACGCGGCGCCAGGGCATGGCCTACATGCGCACCTCCCGTCCCAAGACGCCGGTGCTCTATGGCCCCGACGAAACCTTTCCGATCGGCGGTTCGAAGGTGCTGCGGCAGAGCGACAACGACGCCGCCGTCGTCATTGGCGCCGGGGTGACGGTGTTCGAGGCGCTCAAGGCCTGCGATCAGCTCAAGGCCGAGGGCATCAGCATCCGCGTGATCGATGCGTACTCGGTCCAGCCGATCGACGCCGCGACGATGATGGACGCGGCGAAGGCGACGGCGGGGAAGGTGATTACGGTCGAGGACCACTATGCGACCGGCGGGATTGGTGATGCGGTCAGCGAAGCCATCGCCGCGGGCGGGTTCGCGGTCCATCGGCTCGCGGTCCGTGAAGTTCCACGCAGTGGCCAGCCGGACGAACTGATCGACCGCTACGGCATCTCTGCGCGGCACATCGTCGGCGCCGTGCGCGAGCTGTTGGCCCGCGCACGCTGATCGCGGCCGACACGAGTATCACTGGAGCAGGGCCGGTGCGCCCTCGGCGGCCTCGGTGTCGATCCTGAACATCCCTTCGAACAGCTGGCGCAGCAGCTCCGGCCGTTCCTCCAGCAGATCGAACAGGTCCTCCCTGTCGATGCGCAGCGCGAACCCGCCCCTGACCACCGAGGCCGAGTAGTTCAGCGGCCGTCCCGAGAGCATCGCCCGGGATCCGATGATGTTGCCGGCGCCGACGGGCACCTGCTGCCCGGTGGTCACCTCCGTGAGCGTGGCTTCGCCGGAGACGATAATCCACAGCGCAACGGGAGCAGACTCGAGGAAGAGTGCCTCGCCGGCCACGACCTGTCGCGTATGTGTGATCTGCGCGAGCGCACGCATTTCGTCGGCCGAAATCCGGGCAAACACCGGGATCCGCTGAAGCGCGAGGACCTTCTCGATCGGCCGCAGTCCGTTGGCCGCGAGCTGCTCGAAGTCCGCCGCCGCGTTGGCCGACTGCACGTTGCTCGACGTTTCCAGCTTCACCCGATCGGCCAGCGTCGTGAAGAGGCCGCGCACGAGGGCGGTGTTGTCCGCGAGCAGGGTCTGCAGCTCCGCCGCGCTGAGCGCCAGCGTAACCGCGGCCTCGGCCGTGCGGACCGTGCGGCGCACCGGTGCACCCTGCAGCGCTTCGACGAACCCGAAAGCCGCCGCGGTGTCGATCGCGCGCGGCTCGGCGCCCTGCCGAGTTGCGGTCACACGTCCGTCGAGGAGTACGTGCACGGTATCGGGCACGGTGCCCTCCTGCAGCAGCACTGCGCCGGCGTCATGCCGCACCTGCTTCGATGCGTTCGCAATCCGGAACAGCTCATCCACGCTGACCGAGGCGAAGAGCGGCAGCGCCCGAATTCGCCCCGCGATCTCCGATGCGGGCAGTGGTTCGAGCCACAGTTCCCGTCGCCTGGACGCCGGCATCCGGCGCTCCGCGAGCGCCCACGACGCGGATTCGAAGACGTACCAGTCCTTGGGATCGCGGAACGCGAGCACGTGCTCGACGTCGTCTCCGAGCGCCCACAGGTGCTGTTCGCGCACGACCTCGATCGCAGTGGCGGCGATCACCTGGTCGTCGTCGTTGATCAGCTGCAGCAGCGTTTCTTCGAGGTCTCGCGGCCGCGTCTTGAGCAGCGAGTTGCCGCGACGCACCTTTTCCTCGAGGGGGAGGTCCTCGACGACCGGCATGATGTACTTGCGGAGGTCACCCTTCAGGATGTTGTCGAGGTACTCGGATGCACTGGCCCGGGCGCGGGCCTCGCCGTGGCGCATCGTCCATTCCGCCGCGGCAATGTCGCGCCACGGGTACATCTGCGCGAGGAGGTTGTAGATGCGGCTGCGGACCCGCTCCATCTTTTCGTGGATTGCCCTGACGAGAAGGGCATCGCCGGGCACCTTCGCTCGCACCAGATTGTCGAGGAGCGACAGGTAATTGAAGAACTGGTGACCTTCGCGCAGTGCCAGCCGGCCCAGCTTTTCGGTCGGAAAGCGTCAGCGGCGCGTCGGTGCGGCGCAGTCGATCGAGGGCGGCGATGACCTTGAAGCGAAGAAAACCGTCAGTTTCCTCGAGCCCGCCGGCGAGTACGTCGACCGACGCCTGCGAGGTAATCAGCGCCAGCGTGCCCGGGATGTGGCGCCGAACCCAGATGTCTTCCTCGGGGTCGCGCATGAAATGGGCGAGCGCGCTGACGACCGGTTCCCCGTAGCTCACGAGCACCTGGCGTGCCGCGCCCTTCAACCTGCGATTCCTCAGCAGCGACACCAGCGCGGGTACGAACACGAAGTCCGAAGCCCCTACCGCACGCACGCTTTCCATCGCCTCGTTCGCAACCTCGGGCGACGCGTCGTAGAGGAGCGGGATCAGGATTCGCCGGAATCTCGGCTCGCCGATGTGGCGCACCGCCGCGGCAACCTGGCGTCGCGCCTCCGCCGCCTGGTCCCTGCCGTCACCGGCGAGGTCGACCAGCGCCGCTTCCGCGGCGTCGACGTCTTGCGGCGCGCTGCTGGCTGCGAGCGCGACGGCGGCGGTCACGCGGATTCGCGGATCGGGATCGACGAGCAGTGGCCGCGACAGCGTTTCAGCGTCCTCGTTGTTGATCGCTCCGATGGCCACGATCGCCGCCGCCCGCACGGCTGACATCCGGATCGGTGAGCATGCGCCGCACCTGCGGCAGCCATCTCATCGCGATATCCGCCCGCACCGCGCCGATGGCGCGGAGCGCCCGCCGCCGCACCTCCGGCGATTCGTGGTGGAGCAGCAGCGGCGTGACGAGGTTGCGCTTGTCGAGCGACTCGAGCATGTCGATGGCGTAAATCACGCGCGCGGGTTCCTGCTGCGAGAGCTCCTGCACCAGCGTCTCTATCGTCGACAGATCGCCGCCGCTCAAGCGCACATCGTCCGGGACCACGTCGCGGCGCTCGATACTCTGGCGAAACGCCGTGAGGTAGCCTTTGCGGGCCCGGAGCGACATGTAAATCCAGAGCGCCGTCACCGCGAGGCTGGCATAACTGAGGCGCTGCCAGTCGAGATGCAGTCCCCACGGTTTGACCAGAACGAGGAGCATGAGCGCGCCAAGCGCCTTCGCGATCCGGTCGACGGTGACGTCGACGAACGACTTGGCCTTGAGCTTGATATGTGCCGGCAGCGGCAGGAACAGGATTTCGCGCGTCGTCTTGTCGACGGTGTAACGCAGGGACTGGTCGAGCACCCGTGCGAGGCCGGGCGCCCACAGCGCACCGTTCAGCAGCATGACGACCGCCGTCGAGCCAAGGCTCACGGGCAGTACCATCAGCGCGAAGCCGATGCCCAGGTAGCGGTGAATGCGGCTCGTCAGCCACACCTGGATGACGAATCCAATCGACGACGTCCACAGCCCGACCTGGGCCAGGAACTCCGTGATCGAGTCGGTCGCGCCTGCACCCTTGGCGGCCTGTGCCGCCATGTTGAGCTGCTGCTCGATGATCGCGGCGCCGACGGCAGCAAAGCTGATCACGAGCGCGATGATCTGCAGGTGCTTCGATTCGCGCAGCAGTTCGAACGCTTCGAGGGCGCTGACGCCCTTCTCCCTCTTTACCGCCGACGACGGGGTCGGCCTCGACGCGCTCGCGCCGGATGATCATGACCACGAGCACGGCGCAGAATGCCATCAGCGCGGCGCTCGGCAGGATCAGGTTGACCGAACCAATTCGCGACGCGTACGACGCCAGCGCCGAACCGGCGATGCCGCCGAGCGGAGCGCCTCCGCCGATGAACCCGAACAGCCGCTTGGCCTGGCGCGGGTCGTAGACGACGTTGGCAAGCGTCCAGAACTGACTGATCAGCAGGACACCGAGGATCAGCCCGGCGACGTAGAACGCGACCGACACCCACGTCGCGTCGGTTTGAAACAGGAACCAGAAGACGATCAGCATCACCGCCATCCCGGCCTGGGTGATCGGGAGCCCCCACCGGCGGGGGAGCCGCGCCATCAGCCACGCATAGCCGGCCATGAGCACGCCGATGATCAGCCCGGCGCCGAGCAGCACGTACGGCAGGTTGTCGGCCCCGAGGTTCGAGATGAACTTCGATCGCGTGAGCGGCTTGATGGTGTTGTACGCGGTCATCGCCAGGCACGAGTAGGCGAACATGAGGAAGGCCGTGAAGCTCTCCTCTTTCCGGACTTCGACAATCGGCGACAGGAGACGCTGCAGCATTCGAGAGAGCCTAAGACATGCGTGAGCTGAAGTAAACTGCCCTGACCCTGATGCTCCCGCGGATCCGTCGCTTCTTCGACGTGCGGCCCGGCGAGGGCATGCGCGTCCTCCTCTCCTTCTTGTACGTCGCAGTGGTGGTCGCCGCGTTCCTGCTCGCCAGGCCCATTCGCAACAGCCTGTTCCTCGAACAGTACGGGCCGTACGCCCTCGTGTACGTGTACGCCGCCGTCCCGCTCGTCCTTTCCCTGTTCGTGCCGGTTTACACGCGGATTGCCGCCCGGCTGGGCTCTCGGGTCATGACCGTCGGCACGCTCGTGTTCTTCAGCTCCAACGCCCTGCTGTTCTGGCATGGGTTCCGCGCCCATCCGGGGGCGGGCACGAAGCCGGGCTCGTTCGGCTTCCTCCTGCCGGGCATGTTCTACGTGTGGGTGAACTGCTTTGGTGCGATCGCGCCGGTCCAGGCGTGGACGTTCGTCAGCACCCTGTTCGACACCCGGCAGGCACGTCGCCTGTTCGGACTCGTCGGAGCGGGAGCGTCACTCGGTGCCGTCACCGCCGGACTGCTGGCGCGCGTCCTCGTGCGCCCCGTTGGCGGGACGGTCAACCTGTTGCTGGTTCTCGCGGCCCTGATCCTTGCCGCCGCTGGCATCGTGGCGTTTGCCGGAGTGCGGTTGCGCCGGGTCGGGCCGACGACGCGCCGGACGCCACCGAAGCATCCATTCTCGGACAGCATCGGCCTGATCGTCCGTTCTCCGTATCTGCGCCTGCTCGCGGCACTGGTGTTTCTCGTCGCCATATCGACGCAGTGGACCGCCTTCCAGTTGAGCGTCGTCGCCAATGCTCGCTTCGGCGCCCACGCCGACGCGCTCACTGCGTTCTTCGGCACGTTCTACTTCGTCATGGGGGTCGCGACGTTCACGCTTCAGCTGCTGCTGAGCGGGCCGGTGCTGCGGCGGTTCGGGGTGGCGGTGACCATCGTGATCCTGCCGCTGACGCTCGGCATGGGCAGCGCGCTCATCCTGCTGCTCCCGGGATTCTGGCCGGTCCTGTTCACCAACGCGTGCGACCAGGGCTTTCGATTTTCGCTGGATAAGTCGACTTACGAGCTGCTCTATCTGCCGCTGCCGCCGTACCAGCGGGGTCCAATCAAGGGCGCCGTCGACATCGTCGTCAGCCGCGTCGCCGATGCCGTCGGCGCGGTGATCCTGGGCGGCGCAACCCGCGGGTTCTTCATGCTCCAGGGGCTGGGGCTTGGAGTTCGTGGGACGGCAGCCGTCAACCTGGTCGTGATCGGCGCGTGGTTCGCCGTCGCCTGGCGACTGCGGGTCGAGTACGTGCGTACGATTCAGCAGAGCATCCACCGGCATCGGATCGATGCGGAGCGCGCGTCCTCCGAACTGCTCGATCGGTCTGCCCTCGCGGCGCTAGCCACGACGCTCGCCAGCGATGACCCCGTCCGGGTCAAGGAAGCGCTGTTCGGCGCTCGAATCGCAGCCGCTCAGCGGGGTCGAGCACTCGGTCCAGGCGCTTCTCGACCATCCCGACGCGGAAATCCGGCGTCGCGCACTCGCGTTGCTGAGTGCGACCGGCGACCGGACGATCGCCGCGCGCGCGACCACGCTTCTCCGTGACAGCGATCTCGGCGTCAGGACGGAGGCGCTGCTGTACGTGACACGTGAGCTCGGCGCTGATCCTTTGCGTCAGCTCGAAGAGCTGGGGGATGTGGAGGACTTCTCGATCCGTGCGGGGCTGGCGGCGTTTCTCGCCTCCCCCGGCAAGTCGCAGAACCTCGACGCCGCCAGGCTGATTCTCGAAGGGATGGTCGGAGCGTCGGGGGAGGCCGGTCTGGAGGATAGACGTCAGGCGGCCCGCGTGCTCGGCGTCGTGCCGGCCGGTTTCGCGGATCTGCTGACCCGCCTCATCGAGGACGAGAACCCTGTCGTCGCGCGTGAGGCGATCCTCGCGGCACCTCGCGGCCACCCGCCGCAGCTCATTGCCCCGCTGTTCGATGCGCTTGCGCGTCCCGATCTGACCGCCGCCGCCGCGATCGCGCTCGCGCGCTACGGCGATGCCATCGTGCCTGACATCGAGCAACGGCTGCACGATCCGAACGAATCCGCAGACCTCAAACGCGAGCTGCCACCGGTCCTCGTCCGGATCGGCACGCCGCTCGCGCAGCAGGTCCTCGTCGACAGCCTGCTCCAATCGGACGTCGAATTGCGGCACCGGATCATCACCTCTTTGAACAAGCTGCACGACTCGCATCCGGATGTTCCGCTCGACACTCAGCTCATCGAGCTCCTGCTGGCGGCGGAGATCGCCGGCCATTACCGCTCGTATCAGGTGCTCGGGCCGCTTCGCCATCAGCTCAAGGAGGACGACGTGATTCTCCTGGCGCTGCACCAGACGATGGAACAGGAGCTCGAGCGGATATTCAGGCTGATGGCGCTGCTCTTCGACGGGCACGGGTTGCACGACGCGTATGTCGGCGTCACCTCCACCAACCCGACCGTCCGCGCCAACTCGCTGGAGTTTCTGGACAACATCCTCAAACCCGAGCTGCGGCGCGTGCTGGTGCCGCTGCTCGACAGCCAGGTGAGTGTCGAGACGCGGATCGATCTCGCGAATCGGATGGTCGGTGCGCCGCTCGAAACCGCGGAGCAGGCGGTCGGGACGCTGCTCGGGAGCGAAGACGGCTGGCTGCGCTCGTGTGCCGTCCACGCCGTGGGCGGTCTGCAGCTGCACGGCCTCGAGAGCGAGCTGCAGCGATTCGAGAATTCGCCGGATCCCGAGCTGCGCGAAGCCGCACTGGCCGCCCGACAGCGGCTCGCAGGCGATTCCGAGGCACTGCCGCAGCCGCCACCCACGCCGGCTGAAATGACGATGGGGGTTAACTGACGCTGCGCGTGGGATCAGGGATCGGGGATTAGGGATTCGGGATCTGCGTGCCGCGCCGGAGCTCTCGGCGATCCGCGACAACGGCGGGAGATCCGGAACTCGGAACTCGGAATCGCTTGCCGCGCGAAGGCGCGATTATTCGAAGTCCGGAATCGGCGCGAGGGCGCGCTTGTGGTCACTGGCGCGGACGAGGCGTTCGATGCGCATCGCGAGGGCGGGCGACACGGCATCGGGCCCTTCGATCACGTAGCGCTCGAGGTCCGTGTACTTGAACCCCATTTCCTCTTCGTCCGTCTGGCCGACCCACAGACCGGCGGCCGGCGGCTTGTCGATAATCGCTTCGGGCACGTCGAGCTCGCGCGCGAGCATCCGTACCTCTCCCTTCAACAGGTGACCGATCGGCAGCACGTCGACGCCGCCGTCGCCGTACTTGGTGAAGTAGCCGATCATCAGCTCGCTGCGGTTGCCCGTGCCGGCGACGAGATAGTTCAGCGAGTTCGCCGCGAAGTACAGCGTCGACATGCGCAGCCGGGCCTTGAGGTTTCCGAGCGGCCGCTGCGATTCGGGATCGTCGCCGCCGGCGAGCACCTTTGCCATCTGGTCGCCTCCCGCCTGCGCAAACGCGGTCCGCACGTCTCCGACGAGGCGGTCGAACGTCGCCCCGAGATCGACATACATCGTCGGGATCGCGAAGTGGTCGGCAACGAGCCTGGCGTCGGCCGCGTCGGACGCTGCGCTATGGCACGGCATGATGACGCCGACGACGTTGCCCGGTGCGGCGATCTGGCACAGCCGCGCGACGACGGCGGAATCGATTCCGCCGCTCAATCCGACCGCAAATCCCTGGGCGCCACCGATGGTCAGGTGTTGCCGGAGCCACTCTGGAATCTGTCTGGGATTGTTGCTCATGGAGATCTGTCGTGACCGCCTGATGTCGGCAGTGCGCTCAGTTGCCGGGTCGAGGACCGCGGACCGGGAACAGGTGTGGAGACGCTGACACGCTGAGCTACGTGACCGGCATCTGCGGTTCGCGTTGTTCGATCACGCGCAGGAACGCGTCGACGAGAGCTGGATCGAACTGCTTGCCGCGCTGCCGCTCCATCTCCGCGATCGCATCGTTGACCGGCCAGGCCGCTTTGTACGGCCGGTTCTGCGTCAAGGCATCGAACACGTCGGCGACCGCGACAATGCGTCCGGCGAGCGGGATCGCCGAACCAGCGACGCCCGCATACCCATCGCCGTCCCAGCGCTCGTGGTGATTGAACGCGATCTCCTCGGCGAGCCGCAGGATGGTGAAGCGGCTGCCTGAGAGGATGCGCGCGCCGATCGTCGTGTGTGTCTTCACGAGCGCGAATTCGTCGGGTGTCAGCTTGCCGAGTTTCAGCAGGATCGAGTCGGGGATGCCGATCTTGCCGACGTCGTGCAGCGGCGCCGCCCGCCGGATGAGTGACACCTGGGGGTCGGGAAGTCCAACCTGGCGCGCGAGCAGCGCCGCCATCTGGCCGACGCGCTCAGTGTGCTGCCCGGTATTGTCGTCGCGAAACTCCGCTGCGCGGGCGAGCCGCTCGATGATCTCGATCTGCGCCGACTCGAGCTCGCGCGTGCGATCCCGCACCTTCGCTTCGAGGATCTGATTCTGACTCTGGATCTGCAGATAGAGGAACCGCGTCTCGAGCAGCGTGTTGATCCGGAGCAGCACTTCGTCGCTGTGGAACGGCTTGTTCAGGAAGTCCTTGGCGCCGCGTGAGAGCGCTTCGCGTTTCGCCTCCTGCGTGTCGTCGCCGGTCAGCATCAGGATCGGCAGGTAGCTCGCCTCCGCGATCTGGTTCAACTCGTCCATGACGGCGAGCCCGTCGCGGTGCGGCATGTGGAGGTCGAGCAGGATCAGATCGGGGCGGAACTTCACGTAGAGATCGGCCACTTCGCGGGCGTCAGTCGTACTCTCGATCCGGCTGAACCCGGCACGCTGGAGCAGCCGCAGGAGCAGCTCGATGTTCCCCGGTTCGTCGTCGACGATGAGGATGCGTGCGTTCTTGAAGATCCGTGGGGCCATTGTGCCTTGATACCGTCAGGAGGCCGGCGAACGGTCCGCGTTCGCGATGCTCTCCGCTGCCGGTGAGTCCGGCCACACGACCGCGGGCGCTGCAGTATACGCCGCATGCGCGAGCGCACCCTGGAAGAGCGCCGTTTCGGACGCATAGAAAAGCAGCTTCAGATAGAGCCTCGCCAGGATGTAGGCCTCCCCGATCGCAAGTGCCGCCGCCGACGACAGCCTGCCGCCTGGAGCTCCGGGAGCCAGGAGCGCGTAAATCAGGATGAGTAGGAGGAATGCTAAGGCATTCAGCACATAAAGGCCAACAACTCCTGCGGCGTGGCGCCGCACGAAGCGTCCCGCTGCGAGGAGCGCGCCGATCGCACTCCGCCGATCCTCGACGACGAGACGGATGCGGGCGAAGTCGAAAATCACGTTGACGGCGACGAGCAGGGCGCCGAACACGAGATACGCGACGACACGGTATGCGAACGCGGTGCGCTCGACCGTCACGTCGTGCGTGAGCCGGCGCCAGGATACCGGTGAAGATCCAGCCGTGCACGTAGCGGAAGAGAAAGCCGTACGCGAGCCACGCCAGCGCCCCGAGCCGCAGCAATCGCCAGAAGTGCATCCCGCACGCGGCAAAAAAGCCATGCGATCGGGTGCGGCGGCCGCGGGCCAGACGATCGACGATGCCCCCGCTCAGGAACGACCACACGATCAGCCAGACGGCGGTGATGCCGAGAATCGCCGACGCAAGCGGCAGATTGTCGAGGAGCCCGTTGAGGTTGTCGAGTACCGCGCCGAAGCCGATGATCGACGGCACGAACGTCTTGCCGAGTCCGGACGCCTGGGACAGGAACTCCTGCCACCATTCGTAGTTGGCCCCGGCCGCCGCGGCGTTTGCCGCCAGGCTCGCCCCGAGATGGTCGGCGATCATCGTGCGCAGTACGTATGACAGGGGCAGCGCCATCAACAGGGTGACGGCAAACAGGCCAAGCAGCATCATCGGCGCGCCGCGTACGCGCCGCGCGCCATCCCTGAACGCGCTCATCACCGGCATCAGACGAAGAACCCGTACGTGAGGAGGTGGTCCTGCAGCCAGACCAGCCAGGTGAGAGACCACTTGCGCGCGGCGGCGGCCGGCCTGGGGCGCGAGACTGGCCGAGTTGTTCGTGTAGTTCACGTCGAGCAGCAGCACGTGTTCCGGATCGACCTGCGCGAATGATGCCCGGGATGGCTTCACCACCTGGAAGGTCTTCGAGCGATCGCGTCCATCCCACGGCCAGCGGATCTCCTCCTTGTTGTCGAGGACGAGCCGCACATCGACCGGGAAGATGCCGTCGCCCAACCGCCGCACCACGACGGTGGTGATGTATTCGCCCGCTTTCCCCTCGGACGCGGCGAACCGCCGGCTGGCGCCGTCGCCGAAATAGCCGCGCGCGACGTTCGGCTGGCTCGTAAGCGACTGGACCGAGTAGTCGAACACACCAGACCCGCGGTAGACCTGGTCGAAGAACGAGGTCAGATCGCGGCCGCTGACTTCGCTGGCCACGGCGAAGAAGTCGTCGGGTTTCGGGTGACGGAATTCCCATCGCGAGAAGTAGGTCGAGAGGATGCGCTGTTGCATCGGCCAGCCCACCATCCGCTCGAGTGTGTGCAGCCACAGCGCGGTCTTGGCGTAGCTGATGGCTCCCGCGGCTTCCGAATACGCTCGCCACGTTTCCGTCGCCGCCGGATCACCGGTGGCATTCCGGCGGTAGGTCGGCATCCGATCGCCTTCGATGACCCGGCTGAGCGGCAGGTCGCGAAACACCCACGGGATGAAGTCGCCGAAGTAGCGTTTCGTGTAGTAGGTGCGGCCGAACGCCTGCTCCGCGACACGCGCGGTCGAATAGGTGTTGAACCCCTCGTCCATCCACGCGTGTTCGAACTCGTTCGTCGCGACGAGTCCCTGCCAGAACTGGTGCCCCGCCTCGTGGACGACGACCCCTTCGGGCACGTTGGTGTCCGCCGGCGTGAGCCAGCGCGAACCTGCGGTGATGAGGGTCGCGTACTCCATTCCCGACGCACCGCTCTGCCACGCCGGATCGACGATGGTCAGGTGGCCGTAAGGATACGGCCCGAACCACTGGCCGTAGTTCTTCAGCGTCGCGCGTGCGGCGGTGAAATGGCGGTCGGCCTGGTCGGCATGCTCGGGCTGAAGGAGCAACCGGATGTCGACCGGCGGCAGGCCGCCCTCCGCAAACGTCGCGTGCCGATCGAGAAAATGCGGGCTCGTCGTCCAGGCAAAATCGTGGACGTCGTCCTGGAGATATCGGTGGGTGGTGGTCAGGCCGTCCGGCTCGTCCCGGCGCTCGCGCTCGACACCCGTGGCGCCGACGACCCAGCCCTTCGGCACCGTCAGGCGGACGTCGTAAGTGCCGAAGTCGGCGAAGAACTCGGTCCCGGAGTGGAACTGGTGCGTGTTCCAGCCGGTGTCCTCGAGCACGCCGATTTTCGGGAACCACTGGCCGACGAAATAGAAATCACCGATCGTGCCGGTGCGCGCGAACGTGCGGGGCACACGCGCCGACCATGCGATCTGGACGTTGACGGTTTCGCCCGGGCCCACCGCCCGCGCGAGGGGCACCTCCATCACGGTCCTGTCGTCGGCATTCGCCATCGTCCGGAGCGATGAACCTGGCCTGCGACACGATGTCGGTGGGGATGCCGCCGCGCTGGATGATCCTGAGGCTGGTGACCTCGATCCATCCCCAATCCGACTCCGGCCGCTTCGCGACGCGTGGATCGGTCCGGACGCGCTCGCGCATCCACGTCGACCGGCTGTTGCGCCAGGCGTTGTAGTACAGGTGAAACTGGAGCGTGCTGGTTGCTTTCGTGGAGATGTTGCGCCAGGTCAGGAGCTCGTCGCCGGTGAGCGTGCGGCTTGCCGGGATCGAGTCGAGCGCTGATGGCGTAGTTCGCGTTTCGCGGCGACCGGCCGGCCGGCCGGCGCTTCCGCTGATGTGGACGCGGCGCGGGTCGGCGGAACCGGTTGCTGCGCGGGAAGCGCCGTGCCGCCGAGCGTCAACAGGGCGATCGCGACCGCGGAACGCGCAAACACGCGCCAATCCTACACCAGAACTTCCGCCTGCCCGGGCGAGCCAGGGGGCGGCAGGTATAATCCACGATTGCATCGAACATCAGAGGAGTGACGCAATGAGAAGGCAGGCCGGCCCAATCCGGGTCATGCACGTCGGGCTGGGACCAATTGGAGCAGGGGTCGTCCGCCAGGTGGCGGAACGCAAAGGATTCCGTATCGTCGGCGCCGCGGACATCGATCCGACCAAGGCGGGCCGCGATCTCGGCGAAGTTGCGGGGCTCGGACGTTCGCTGCGGGTCAAGGTGTCGGCCGACGTCAGGAAGGCGATCAAGGCGGCGACCCCGGACGTTGTCGTCCTGTGCACGAGCTCGTCGCTCAAGCAGATCGTGGGCCAGGTGGAAGAGATCCTCAAGCTGCGGGTGCCGATCGTGTCGACGACCGAGGAACTTGCGTATCCGACCAGGTCCAATCTCAAGTACGCACGCGCGATCCACGAATCGGCGAAGAAGAACAAGGTGGCGGTGCTCAGCACGGGCGTCAACCCGGGATTCGCGATGGACGCTCTCCCGATCATGCTGACCGGGGTCTGCGAACGCGTGCAGGCGCGTGCACGTCGAGCGGGTGCAGGACGCCCGCATCAGAAGGCTTCCGTTCCAGCAGAAGATCGGCACCGGTCTCACTCCGGCGCAGTTCCAGAAGAAGGTCGATGACGGCACCGTGCGGCATGTCGGGCTGGCGGAGTCGATTTCGATGATTGCCGACGCGATGGGGTGGAAGCTCGACGGGATCACCGACGAGATCGAGCCGAAGATCGCGACCGAGACGGTCGAAAGCGAGTTCCTGGCGGTCGACCCGGGGTTCGTCTGCGGGCTGGTGCAGGACGGCGTCGGTTACCGCGAGGGTGTGCCGCTCATCACGCTGCACATGGAGGCGTATCTCGGCGCGCCGGAGTCGTATGATGCGGTCGAGATTACGGGCTCGCCGGCATTGAAGATGAAGATCGACGGCGGCATCCACGGCGACATCGCGACCGCGTCGATCGTCGTGAATTCGCTGCCCCGGATCCTGGACGCCGCGCCGGGCCTTCACACGATGCGGGACATGCCGGTGCCGTCGTTCTACGGCGGCCGGCCGGCGTGAGGATCGGGTTGTTCGAAGCGAAGGAGCACGATCATGGAAGTCATGCAGCACGCCACGCGGATCGGACAGCTTCGCGAGTCGTTCGCGGAGGCGAACCAGCGGCTGGTCGCACGCCTGCGCGAGGCGAGCGATGAAGCGGCGGAGCGGCTGCCGGCCGGGGGCTGGTCCGCTTCGCAGATCGGCTGGCACGTCGCGGCGGTCACGACGCGGTTCGCGGGAATGATTTCGGGAGAGGTGCCGGCGGCGAAGCCGCTCGATGCGGACTTTCGCGAGCGGGCATGGACGGATGTCGCGGCGTCGATTCCCGACCACCTGGAGGCGCCGACGACGGCGGTGCCGCCGTCCTCGGTGCGCCGCGAAGATGCGGTTTCAGCGCTGGAGGCGGCCGGCGAGCGAATGACCCGTGCGCTCGACGGGCTCAGCCCGGATCGCGGCGACCGCATGGGCATCACGCATCCGATTGTCGGTGCGATCAGCGTCTACCAGGTCGGGGAGTGGGCGACCGCGCACGTCATCCGCCACAACCGGCAGGCGAAGCGGGTGCTCGGCCAGGGGTAATTCAGGAGGCTTTGTGCAGGCCCCAGCGGCGGCGCTTTAGAAACAAGGCCCTTCCTCGAGATCCCGAGCAGGCGGGCGGCCTCTTCGACCCGGCCGTGCGAGCGATTGAGGGCGCTCCGGACCATGCGCTGTTCGAGCAGGTCGACGGCGACCGGGAGCGTCTGATCGATCGCGACCGCGATCTCCGCGTCAGCGGCCGCCGACGCCGGCATCGTGCGCCGTGACGCCTTGATCTCGGGCGACAGCATCGTCGGCGTCAGCGTCGCGTTCGCATCGGCCATCGCGATCATGCGGCGCAGCTCGTTCGCGAGCTGGCGGACGTTGCCCGGCCAGTTATAGAGCAGCAGGTACTCGAGCGTCTCGTCGCTCACCGTCGGGCGGCCCTTCTTCAGTTCGTCGCCGTGCCGGCGCAGGTAGTGATCGACCAGCGGCGGTATCTCCTCGCGCCGTTCGCGCAGCGGCGGCAGCTCGAGCCGGACGACGTTGAGGCGGTAGAACAGATCGTCCCTGAGGCGGCCCTCGGCGACGAGCTGTTCGAGCCGCGCATTCGTCGCCGCAATCACGCGGACATCGACCTTGATTGGCTGCGGCTCTCCGAGCGGGTGGATTTCGGACGACTCGAGGAAGCGGAGGAGCTTGGGCTGGAGGTCGACGCCGACCTCTGCGATCTCGTCGAGGAACAGGGTGCCGCCGGCGGCCGACCGGATCACCCCGGCGAAGGAGGTGTCGGCCCCGGTGAAGGCGCCCTTGCGGTGGCCGAACAGCTGGCTCTCGAGCATGTCGCGCGGGACTGCCGTGCAGTTGAACGGGATGAGCGGGCGTTCGGCCCGATCGGAGGCGCGGTGGATGGCGCGCGCGAGCATTTCCTTGCCGGTGCCGGTTTCGCCGGTGAGGAGAATCGGCAGCGGTCGTCGGGGCGATGCGGCGGCCGACGCGCAGGACTTCGGCGGTGGCGGCGGAGGCCCAGATGCTTTCGGGGTCGCCGTCGAGCGCCTCGGCGGGCCACAGCGCGGCGCGCTGCTTTTCCTCGCGGCGATAGCGGTCGAGCGTGAGGGCGATTCCAATCAGCTTGCGGATCGCGATCAGCGTGCAGCGATGTTCGAGCTCGGGCCGCGCATCGACGAGGAGGAGCAGGGGCTGGTCGCGATGTGTGCCGACCGGGATCAGGTCGTCGTCGGCGGGGTGGCGTGCCGCGGCGGCGGCTTCGCGCTCGCTCCAGCCGTGCGCTTCGATCACGTGGAGGCCGGCCGCGTTCCGGGCGACGAGGGCGACGGCGTTGAGGCAGCCCGCCGCCGTCAGCACGGCGATGGCTTCGCGCGCCAGGATGTCCGGATGTCCGCCAAGTTCCAGGAGCGCGACGGCGGAGTCGAGGTCTGGCGGCG
>CAVOHG010000007.1:0-578631 GCA_963695655.1 uncultured Acidobacteriota bacterium
TTACTCGTCGATGAGCCGTCAATGACCAGGAGGCTGCGGCCATCGGGTGTCCACGTCGGAGAGTGCGCCTCCTGCCCGTTGTAGACGACTGGGTTGGCGCCCCCACCGGCCTGCCGTCGGCGCCCACGCCAACGATGTTCACCTGTCCCGTGAAGTCGCCGGTAGTCCGCGTGTAGGCCAGCCGTCGTCCGTCTGGCGAAAACGCCGGCTCCGCTGACCCGAGGAACACCGGATCGAGAGCGACCCAGTCGACGCGTTCACCTGTTGCGGCCGAGACCAGAACAATCCCCGAGCCGCCCGGCTGCTGCACCGGGACCGGTCGCAATCCAGCGGCTGTCGGGCGACCACGCGATCGGTCCTGGCGGGAACTTGAACTGCACGCCCTCGCGGCGTACCGTCGCTCTGGACCGCCGAGCGGAGAAATCGGATTCAGGTGGATGGCATCTTCCAGCTCACGGTTCCCCCACAACGCGATGAACCGTCCATCCGGCGACCACGACGGATAATCTCGCACGTGGCCATCATTGGCGAGCCGCAGCCGCGCGCCGCTGCCGTTGATCAACTGCACGTAGACGTCAGGCCAGCGAGTCTCTTCCGGCTGCCAGCCGAACGCGACCTGGGACCCGTCCGGTGAGAACGCGGGATTGGCTTCGGACCCCGGCAACGACGTCAGTGGGGTCGAGAGAAAGGACGCGGGTGCCGGCGCGGTGGGAGGCCACCACCATGTGGCCGTCCCGCCGAGGCCGATCACGACGACTGCTGCGGCGCCGCCGATGGCCCATCCCTGCCGTCGACGTTCGGGCGCCCGGGCGCCCGCGAGCACGCCGCTGACCGGAGTCGTCACGCAACTCCTCGAGCGCGATCTTGACGTCTGATGCGTGCTGGGCACGGCGCGCAAGATCTTTTCGCAGGCATCGGCTGACAAGCCGTTCAATCGGCTGGGGCACACCTTCGGAAATGTTCGTCAGCGGCCGCGGCTCGAGGTTGATCACCGCCGCCAGGGTGGCCGGGGTCGAATCGCCACGAAACGCGCGCTGGCCCGACAACATCTCGTACAGAATCGCCCCGAACGAAAAGATGTCGGACCGCGCGTCGACCTTCTTGCCTTCCGCCTGTTCGGGCGACATGTAGGCGACGGTGCCGAGAATCGTACCCACGCCCGTTTCGATGGCCGGTTGCACGCGGGTCTCGTCGGCCTCGGCAACGAGACCATGCTGGACGAGCGTGGCGAGCCCGAAGTCCAGAATCTTGATTTGATCCTGGTCGGACACCATGATGTTGCCCGGCTTGAGATCGCGGTGGACGATGCCGGCTGCGTGCGCGGCGGCGAGCGCATCCGTGATCTGGATGCTGTAGCGCAGCGCATCGGTCAGCCGCAGCCCTTTGTTCGGAATCAGGGTGTCGAGCGTTCGGCCGCGTACGAGCTCCATCGCCAGATACTCGGTCTCGTTGGCCGACCCGATATCGAAGATGGTGACGATGTTCGGGTGATGGAGGGACGAGGCGAGCTGGGCCTCCTGCACGAACCGCCGGCGGCCCTCCTCGTTGGCGATCAGGCTGGGCGGCAGAATCTTGAGTGCGACGCGACGGCCCAGGCGGGCGTCCTGTGCCTCATAGACTTCGCCCATACCGCCGGCGCCCAGAAAGGCGACAGTCTCGTAAGGTCCAAAGCGCGTCCCGGCAGCAAATGGCATGGAGAGCGAAGCGATGATACATCGGCGGAGCCGTATCATGGCCGACCCGCACGTGTCGTGGTCTGTCCTGCCGCCCTCCTCTCCGAGTTGACCGAGGGCGCGACAGGTGCGCGCGGTCGCTCCCGGGCGCTAGATTGAAATGGACGCTGTAGAATCCTCCCCAGCTGCCAACGGCAAATCGCAATCCTCGTCCAGCATTTTTCGACTGTCGCACTTCAGCACGGAGGCTCACGAAGATGATCCACAGCAACGCCAGCGGGCACGCTCGCGCGGCCACTCGCCCAGGCGCTCTCGCCGCGGCCATTGGTGCGATCGCCGTTTCACTCGGAACGTTGCTGGCGCAGGGGCCGACGTCCGCAGACTTTTTCAAGGACACGTTCGACGCGATGCTCCGGGCCAATCCCGAATTCGCCACCGGCACCGGACACCACGAGTTCGACGATCGCTGGACCGACTGGTCGAAGGCGGCGCGCGATTCACGCCGGCAGTTCTTTGCGTCGAGGCTCGAGCAGCTCAACGCGCTTCGCACCGGTGACTCGGCGCAGGATCAACTCACGGCGCGGCTGCTCAAATACGACTTCGCCTCGCGAGTGGAGGCGTGGGATCTCGACACCTATTTGCTGCGCGTCGGCCAGCTGGACGGCTTCCACAATCGCGTCTACGAGGCGATCGACGAGATGCCGGCGCGGAGCGTTCACGACCTCGAGAACATCATTGCCAGGCTGCGCACCATTTCAACCTACGTCGATCAGAATCTCGACCTCCTCGACGAAGCCATTGCCGCCGGCATGATGCAGCCGCGGGTGGTCGCCGACCTGGTGATTCGGCAGATTGACGCGCAACTGGCGCAGGACGCCGACCACACGGAGCTGCTCAAGGCCTTCCGGACATTGCCCTCGAACATGCCTCGTGCCGATCAGGAACGATTGCGGCGCGAGTCGCTTGCCGCCTTCGAGCAGCAGTTCCTCCCGTCATGGCGGAAGCTCCGTGCCTACATGGCCGAGCGCTACCTGCCACGTGTGCGCTCTGCCGACAGCATTCAATCGATGAAGGACGGACGCGCGGCATACGCCATCCTGATTCACCAGCTCACGACGACAACACTGTCCGGGGCCGAGATTCACCAGACTGGGGCACGAGAAGTCGCCCGCATCGAGGGGGAGATGCTGGCAATTGCCGCAAACGCCGGGTTCACCGGGTCGGTCGCCGATTTCCAGGCCAAGCTCCAGGCCGACCCCGCCCAGCATTTCCAATCCAAAGAGGAAATGCTCGCCAACTCGCGCAACATCGCGATGATCATCATGCCGGAGCTACCCAGCCAGTTCCGGCGCATTCCCGCCCTCCTCTTCGGCGTGCGTCCGATTCCGCCGGATCGCGAGGCGGCCAGCGCGACGAACGCCCAGGCGGCAGCGCCCGATCTGACGTCGCCTGGCTGGTTCAACCTCAATACCTACCAGCCGGAGAAACAGGTGCGTTACGACCAGGAAGCGCTCGTGCTCCACGAAGCAATTCCGGGACACATCTTCCAGGGTGCGGTGGCGAGGCAGCAGACCGCGCTGCCCGAGATCCGCCGCTTCTACTCCAACAGCGCGTTCGGCGAAGGATGGGCGTTGTATGCAGAGTCGCTCGGATCGCAGCTGGGTGTGTACACGGATCCGACCAGCCGATTCGGGCAGCTCGCGAGCGAAAATTTCCGGGCGGTGCGGCTGGTCGTGGACACCGGCATTCACGAACTCGGTTGGACGCGTCAGCAGGCGATCGACTATTTCAAGCAGCACAGTCCGCAGACCTCACTCGCGGAAGTGGACCGCTACATCTCGTGGCCGGCGCAGGCGTTGTCGTACAAACTCGGCGAGCTGCGCATCCGCGAGCTGCGTGCGAAGGCAGAGCGAGCGCTCGGTCCGAAGTTCGACGTTCGGGACTTCAACGATGCGGTGATCCACGACGGCCGGCTGCCGCTCGACCTGCTGTCTGAGCAGATCGACACATTCATCGCGTCGGCGCGATAATCCGAGCCCGCAACGCGTGATGGTAAGGGCCGTCCTGTTCGATCTGTTCGAAACGCTGGTCACCGAGTCCGGGACCCCGCCCTCCGGCGTGTCCTCGCTGGCACCAGACCTTGGATGTGAACGAACAGCCTTCCGACGGCAATGGAAAGCCGTTCGCCCGGCGGTCCAGATCGGACGCGTGTCGTTCGGTCAAGCGCTCCGCGACATCATGACCACTCTCGGAAGCCACGCTGACGATGCCATCCTCCAGCGGATATGCGACGAGCGAGTCCGCGCAAAGGCGAAACCTCTCGCCCACGTAGAGCACCCAATCCTGATGATGCTCGATCACCTTCGCAGTCGGAACGTGCGCCTTGGAATTGCCAGCAACTGCTTCGCGGAGGACGTTGCGGCATGGTCGCAGTGTGCCCTGGCCCGCTATTTCGAGTGCAGCGTGTTCTCGTTCGAAGTCGGCCTCGCCAAGCCGGATCCAGAGATCTTTATGCGAGGCCACTCGGCGTCTGGGAGTTGCAGCGTCGGACACCTGGTTCATCGGTGACGGGGCACAGGAGGAACTGTCGGGTGCGGAGCAGGCCGGCCTCCGCGCGTTCAGAGCACTCTGGTTTCTGAGGCGTTGGCTGCATTTCACAGACGAGCCATCTTCAACCGCGAGCGTGGCGAGCGTCGAGGACCTCATGGAGCTCGTGGAACAATCTAACATGCCGCTCGATAGTCACTCATCAAGACCGAGCGCGGAGCGGCAGCGGCGCTCCTCAACTTAGGGTCGGGCGTAAATCAGGCCAGCATTATTCGTCGGTCGTAGCAACGGCCGAGAGCACGGACCACCTGCCCGCGTTGTCCCCAGACGAGGAGTTCCGGCCGAACCAACCTATGGCGTTACGCGATATCGATCGCGTGGATACAGCGTCGCTTCGCGGATATTCGGCAGGCCCAGAATCTGCGCGGTAAGGCGAAGGCGAACCGCCAACGGCGTCGGCCGCCATCGCGCGAAATCGTCATTCGCACCGCAGCGCAACGATCGGATCGACCGCCGCGGCGCGCCGCGCCGGCAGGTACGCGGCGAGCAGCGTGGCAATCGTCAGCACGAGGCAGGCGCCGCCGAGCGCCGTCGGATCAGTGGGCGTGACGCCGAAGAGAAACGCGCGAAGCGAACGTCCGATCACGAGCGACAGCGGCACACCAATGACGAGGGCCACGGCCGCTAGCCGGAGCGCATCGCCGACGATCATGCGCAGGATGGTGCCGCGCCGAGCGCCGAACGCGAGTCGCACACCGATCTCACGGGTGCGTCGGCTGACCGTGTACGCGAGCGTGCCGTAGAGGCCGACCGCAGCCAGCAGGATCGCCACGAACGCGAATCCGGAAGAGAGCCCGAGCAGCAGACGCTCCCGCGACGTCTTTCCCGCGACCTCGGCGGAGAGCGTCGTCATGTTCCTTACCATGATGTCGGGATCCGTCGCCCGCAGTACCTCCTCGGCACGGCGCGCGACGGACGCCTCCGCGCCGGGTACGGTCCGCAATGAGATTGAGGAGATCGGGAACGGCGCCTGCGCAATCGGCACCCAGATCATCGGGTTGGGGCGGCTGTCCCTGAGATCGTTGTACTTGGAATCACGAACGACACCGATTACGGTGAAGGGGCGCTGCTCTTCGCCTCGATAGTCGAGCGCGATCCGGCGGCCCAGCGGATCTCCGTCGCGGAACCTGACTCGTGCGAGCGTCTGGTTGATGACGGCGACACGCGGCGTTCCGTCGCGATCGCTGTCGCGGAAGCCGCGGCCCTGCCGGATCTGCATGCCCATTGTCTCGAAGTAGCGCGCCGACACGTAGTCGACACGTGCATTCGGCCGGTCGTCGGCTCTGTCCGGATCGATCAGCGGCAGCCACAGGTCCTGCATGCTGAACAGGCCGAGCCACGACACGCTCGCAGCCTGAACGCCCGGCACGGCGTTGAGGCGCTCGTCGAGGACGCGGTATCGCTCGGCCCGCTGCGCCTTCCGCGCCGCGTCGTCAACGCTGCCGAAGGACGCCTGTGGAGCTTCGTCGCGGACGCTGAGCATGACGACGTGCGCTGGCGTGAAGCCTGGATCGATGCCCGCGAGGTGGACGATCGTGCGCAGGAGCAGGCCGGCCGCGCTGACGAGCAGCAGCGACATCGCCAGCTGCGCGATCACCAGCAGCCGTTGCAACCGGCGGCCTGACGCAATCGTCGTACGGCCGCCGGACGCCAGCCCGGCCTGAAGCGTCGTCCGGCTCAGGCGAAGCGCCGGCAGGACACCGGCAACCAGCGCCGCGACCACGGTCAATGCGACGGCAAAGCCGAGCACGCGGGCGTCAGGGCGCGCCTCGGTCAGTGCGATGTAGTTGAGGGAAACCTGAGACACGAGAATCGGGACTGTCATCCACGCCAGGCCGGCGCCGAGCAGTCCGCCGAGCGCGGCGATCATCAGCCCCTCGGTCGCGAGCTGCCGCGCGAGTCGCCAGCGCCCGGCGCCGAGCGCGGCACGCGTCGCGAGTTCCGGCAGCCGCGCAGCGCCTCGCGCCAGCAGCAGATTCGCCACGTTCACCGACGCGATCAGCAGCACGACGCCGGCGACGGCCAGGATGATGAACAGCGGGGCGCTGAAGGGGCGGCGGATGGCGTCGAAGCCCTGCGCGCCAGACGCGAGGTGTATCTTGAAATCCGCAGCCGTCGTCTGCGGCTGACGGGCATTGGCGGGCGATTGTGGCTGGGCGGCCTGCGCCTGCTGATAGAGGCTCGTGACTTCAGCCTCCGCCTGGGCGATCTCCACACCCGGCGCCAGGCGGCCCATCGCGCCGGAGAAAAACGCCATACCGCGGCTGGCGAGCAGCTTCTGATCGGTCAGCGGCCGCAGAGGAAGCCAGACGTCCGGGGCGAAGCCGATCTGGTGCGTCTCGAAGTGCGGCGGAGCAATCCCGACGATCGCACATGTTTTGTCGTTGACTCGCAACATCCGCCCGAGAGCGGCAGGGTTCTCTCCGAAGCGTCGGACCCACAATCGATAGCTGATCACCGCGGCACAGCGGTCGTCCGATGAGGCTGACGGAAGCTCGTCGTCCTGCTCGGTCAGCAGCCGTCCCATATGCGGCGTGAGGCCGAGCACCGCGAAGTAGCTCCCGGAGACAAGGCTCGCGTGCAGGTAGGCCGGCGCCGATTCGTCCTCGAAAGTGATTTTCAGGTAGGGCGTGTCGTTTGCGGCGAAGACGCCCGACAAGGTCGTCTGACGCGAGCGGATCTCTTCGTAAATCGGATTGAACAGGACGAATCGCTCGCCGCGGCGCTGGGGTTGGAGCAGGACGAGTCGATCGGGATCTGGCACGGGCAGCGGGCGCAGCATCACGGCGTTGAAGACGGTGAACGCGGCCGTCGACGCCCCAATCCCGATCGCCAGTGAGACGATCGCCACGCTCGCAAACGCCGGATCGCGGCGCAGGAGCCGTGCTGCATATCTGAGGTCTTGCAGGAATGTTTCGACGGCGGGAAAGCCGCGCTGATCGCGATAGGTCTCCTTCATCTGATCGACGCCGCCGAACGCACGTCGTGCGGCCGCCTGCGCATCCCGGGGTGAAAGCCCCCGGTTGATGTAATCGAGCGTCAGCAGCTCCAGGTGTGCCTGGATATCGTCGTCGAGCGCCGCGTCGGCGCGGCCGCGGCGCACGAATCCCCTGACCCGTGCGAGAAGCACCCGTAGCGTCGTCATCGCTCCTCCAGGAGACGGCCGAGCATTGCAACCGTTCGCTCCCACAGGCGCTGCTCCTCAGCGAGCTGCCTGCGGCCGGAGGCGGTGATCGTGAAAAAGCGCACGCGCCGCTTCGTCTCGCTGATGCCCCATTTGCTCGTGACCCAGCCCTTCTGCTCGAGCCGCAGCAGCGCGGGATAGGTCGTGCCCTGGTTGAGTGAGAGCGAGCCCTGGGCCACCTGCTCGATGCGTCTGGCGATCGCGTACCCGTGCAGCGCGCCCATGACCTGGAGGGTCTTGAGGACCATCAGGTCAAGGGTGCCGTAGGGCACCTCACCGGCAGGTTGGTTGGAATCCATCTGTGGACGATCAACATATGGCGGCACATGTTGATAGTCAACACCTATTCAAGGTGTCGGATTCCCGCGCGAAAGCTTAGGGTGTTGATGTTGCCCGCGCTGTCCGCGGGTACGCCGGGCCGCAAGCCACGGAGCGAAATCGGGTCGTCCGAGCAACTCTGGCTCCTCGGGCGAGGGGACAGTCACGGCTCAACTTCGCAAACGAATGCGCATCATCTCGTTGCCACCGCGCTGAAACTCGTAAGGCACTCTCTCCAGCGTGACCTGATAACCTGACCTGTTCAAATCGTCGAGACAGCCGTCCACAAGCGATGACCGCTGGCTCCCGAGCGCAAGCAGAGGAAATACCCGCACCTCCAACGCCACGCGACACATTTCATGCAGAGCGGCGCGATGGAACTGCTCGCCGAGCTGCGTCGAATACAGAAACAGAAAGTGCGAGCAGAGGCCGAGGTCGAATGCGCCGTCGTCGAAAGGCAGTCTCGGCAGCTCCGCGTCCACATATCGACCGGCGCGCTTTCCAGCCTCGAAGTCGTCCAGGAACGCCTGCATGGCGGCCATCCGAACCCGCCCTAGCTCTTCGACATTCCTGATTCGATCGCCCCAGACGAATTCGTCGGCGTTGAGGCGCGTCTGCGCTAGCACCTGGTCACAGGTTGCAGCCATCCGTTCCTCAATCTGTGAGCGACCGAAACGGTAAATGGGATCGCACGAGACGACGCGGTGACCGCATCGCGTTGCTTCGGCATTGAAGCTGGCGGGGCCGTCGCCGCATCCCAAAATCCGCCGATCAAGGTCGCCGTCGGTCAGGGCGAACATGCGGCGGTATTCGTCGAACGACCGGCCCCAGGGCACAACCTGGTCCAATGTAAACATCGGTGTAGAACATCCTAGGAGAGATCCGCGGGAAAATGGGCTGACTGCGCCACCGCAGCTGTTTGGCCGCGTAACAGGAATCTCGGTATCGTAAGGGTGCAGCGTGTTCGGCTGTGGTTCCGCTGCCAGGTAATTGCACTCCGCTCGGGTCGCGCCGCGGCCAGCTGCGTCCCGAGTCCGAAACACTGTGGAGGAGACTGTTTCGTGAACACTCAGATGGTATTTCGAGCCGCGCTGTTGGCGGTGGTGACCTTGGCGTCGGTGGCAACGGGCGCGCAGGCCCCTCAGGCGGGCGCGGCGGCACCGGCGAAGGCGACGATAGATCAGCTCGCGTGGGTCAAAGGCGCATGGACGGGAAAGCTCGGCGAGCGCACGATCGAGCAACACTGGAGTGCTCCGCTCGCCGGGTCCATCATCGCAATGTACCGCAGCATCCAGGACAACCGCGCCACGCTGTACGAATTGCTCGCGATCGAGCAGGAGGGAAACGGCGTCGTGCTGCGGATCAAGCACTTCGCGCCCGGCCCCGGGCTCGTGGGCCAGGAAAGTAAAGACGAGTCGATGAACCACGTGCTCGTCGCGCTCGACGGAAGGACCGCGGTGTTCGAAGGGGGCACACCCGCCAGCCCCACACGGATCACGTTCACCAGTCCCGACCCGGCTGCCCTCAACATCGTCGTTGAGCGCCAGCGCGATGGCAAGCCAGTGGCGACCGAGTTCAAATACACCAGGATCACGCCGTAGCGCCTGCTCCTGGTCTCCCCTATTCTGTCTCGGTCCCGCGCGGCGCACTCGCGCGGACCGACCCCCGACCTAATCTGCAGGATTCTGTGGACGCGGCCGCCACAGGATGATGACCTTCCCGACTCGGTGCACCGCTGCAGCACCTGTCCGGGCACAAATCTGATCCCCCACGGCAACGCGGTTCGCGCGATCATCGCGTTCTTCTCGTTGCTGATGATCACGGCGGCACCCGGGACGTTCTCGAATCGCGAGTCCTTGACCCAATCGAGGGGTAACCGACGACGAACAGTTGTCGCCGGAGGAAGGGTCGAGAGCGTGAAGGATGCCATGGCGAACGTCAGTGCGAGCCGGCGTGTCCGATCAACTGGGCGGCTGGTACGAGGTTCGGGGAGGCGGGCACTTCGCGAAGCGCCGCAATCAGCGCGTCGAGATCGGCATCGCTGAGGTTTTTCGTGACGCTCCACGGCATCACCCACAGTTCCCGGCCCGCACGATTTCTGCCTTCTCTGAACACGCGCTTCAAATCGTCGTTGCTGTACGCGCCGATCCCCGCCGATGCATGGGATGTGATGTTCGCCGAGTAGACAGTGCCCCACTCGCCCTTGAAGCTATTGCCGCCCGCGAGCTCCTTGCCGGCAACCGGATTCCCACGACTATCGCGCGGCGTGTGGCACTCACCGCAGAGCATCAGCTTCAGCATGGAGTGGCCGCGCTCGACACCCGCCACCGGCAGCCCGGCCGGGGAGTGAGCGAGCGGCTGTGGCACGGTACGGATCATCATGCCGACCGGAAAGTCGAGATCGGTGCGGCCATTGTCGCGCCGGACCGGTTTGCGGCTGCGCAGGTACGCGACGATCGACAGCACGTCCGCGTCGGTCAGATCGCGATATGCGGGGTAGTTCATCAGCGGGAAGAGCGGACGGCCGTCACGGCTCACTCCTTCACGGATCGCCCGCGCAACCTCACCGTCGGTCCACCGGCCGATCCCCGTTTCCGGATCGGGCGTGATGTTCGGTGCGACGATGTGTCCGGGGAATCCCGATCCGGCCGGCCACACGCGCCCCGCGTACTCGAGGCCCGTCTGGGGGAAATCGCCAGCCCTCGACTCGTCGACCGGTGAGTGACACGCGACACAGCCGGCCATGGCCTCGGCGAGGTACCGTCCTCGGGCGAGCGCTTCGGGTGTATTCGGCGCGGTCATCTCCGGCGCCGGCCGCATCTTCGGGTACGCCCCATAAAGATACGCGGGCACGGCGGCGACGACAGCGACAACGAGCACGGCAAGAACGATGAGAATTTTTCTCAACATCATGGATTCGCATTCTCGAGAGGAATGTTGACCGGTTACGGGCGCTTCAACGTTCTGACGTACAGAGCCCAATGCATCGATCTGCCTGGCCGTCAGTACGTCCGCAAAGGGTGGCATGGCTCCGCGACCGCCGCGGATCGCCGTGGCGACGTCCTGATCGGAGCGGGCGCGCTGCCACTCAGAAGACGTGAGGTCGATCGGACGCGGTCCATTGGCGACCATCGCCAGTCCCCCCCGGCCGTCGACGCCGTGACACTTCGCGCACGCCTGCGCGAAAAGGGCAGGGGCTTCAACTGCGGCCGGTTCAGCGGCAGGAGCGGAGCGGGAACATGCCGCGGTGCCGGTGCACGCGGCCAGTGTGAGTGCGCGGATCATGCGCGAGGCGCATCGGCTGAACAACGGCTCCAAAGTGTCTCCAAACAGGTGAGCGAGCATTATAGGGGGCTTTCACGGCGATCGCGCCTGTGTAGGGTGCCTGTTGTCGTCCTGTCTGTGCCCGGGTCAGTCAACATCTGGCTCCGGAAGCGACACGCTGCCTGCAGTCGGTGCCGGCGATGGCTTGCCTCCGCCACTCTGCGCAGGGCCGACTGTCGCTCGGGCCATCGACTGATGGCGAGACCGGCGCCTAAGTTGGTGGCCGCGAGGATCCCCCAGAAAAGTAACCAGCCCCGGTGCCGACTGGCCCAGGGCAGATCCTGATCAATCTCGCGATTCATCGAGCAGGGTCGTTGTCTGTCACCGGCCGCAGTGTGCCCCAGCGATCATGCCAAGGCAACCGTTTTTCATTTGCAGGAACTCGGTCTGGCACGCCGGGCCGTGATTGAAGACTTTTCGGCCGTCCGGTGATAGCCTCCGCACCGAACAAATCGGCAAAAGGAGGAATCGATGAGGCCACGAAACACTTTGGCGTTTTCGATCTCGCTGCTCCTGGCGACGCCAGTTCTGGCGCAGCCGCCCGCCAAGGCGCAAACCAACGCCGCTCCGAAAGCAGTCGCAACCCAACCCGTCTTCACCCCGGCTGCTGACCTGAAATGGACCGACCTCGATCCGACCGGCGCTCCGGGCGTCAAAGTCGCGGATCTGTGGGGGGACCATGCGAAAGGGGCATTCGGCGGCTTCCTCAAGCTGCCGGCAGGATTCACCACTCCCCTGCACACGCACACCCACGCGATGAAGGTCGTGTTCATTTCCGGCACCTATATCCAGGCGCCCGAAGGCAAAGCCGAGGTGCGGCTCGGACCCGGTTCGTACATGATGCAGCCAGGCGGGAACTACCGGCACACCACGTCGTGTGACAAGGCGGCGGAATGCGTGTTCTTCGTCGAGAGTAGCGGCGCGTTCGACCTCAAGCCGGTGGCAGCCGCTAACCCACCGGCGAAGAAATAGCCGGCGCCTGCCCGGCGGTGTTACTGCGGCACGATTTCAATTGCATTCACCGGTGCGCGCCGCGTCGTGTTGGTGCTGACGCCCGGCGACGCGGTCAGCGTAAATCCACCGCCGACGATGGTGAACTTGACGTAGTTGCCGCTGCTGTCGGCCGCCCGGGTGAAACTGCCGGAAAAGTTGACGTAGGCGACATCAGTCGCCTTGATCGTGGTCGCGGTTCCGCCGCTGGGCCCGAGGGTGTAGATACCGGTTCTCGTGAACTCGTGGTTGTCGCCGTCCATGTACACGTAGACGTCGTAAGCGCCCGGCGAGAGGCCTGCGACCGTCACAGTCGTGGTACTCGTGGTGCTGGTGTCGAGATACCCCTTCATCAGCCGGGCGTTGCCAGGCTGATCGACGATCGGCGTCGTCCAGACGCCGTTTGCCGTCCACGTCACCGTCGCCGCGGTCGGATCGCCAGCCTGGTTGTTCAACCCGAGCGGGGTCGTCCGGACGGCAGCGGCGGCGTTGTTCCAATGCGTGATCGGCACCACGCCGGCGCTCTCACTCGCGCCGATCAGCGCGGTGCTGCTGCCGGCAAACCGGATCCCAATCGCGCTGACGGTCTGGCCCGGCGGCGCAACCGACAGCGTCACGGTGGTCTGATGAATCAGGTCGCCACTCGTGCCGGTGATCGTAAGAGCCGACGTCGCGATCGGGGTCGAGGAGGTCGAATCAACTTTGAGCGTCACCGTGGCGGGGCCGGTGACAGTCGTCGAACTGAGCGAAGCGGCCAGTCCCGCAGGCATGGAGCCGAGTGTCAGTGTCGACCGGCACCCGCGAATCCATTCACCGGATCGATGGCGAGCGAGTATGTGGTCGATCCTCCGGCAGAAATGGTGCGAGCGGCTGGCGTTGCGCCGATGGTGAAGTCGGGCACCGGCGGTGGGACCGGTACGACCTGAATGCCGTTGACTGGCGCACGACGCGTCCCGCCCGTTGGCAAGGTCGGCGTCGCGGTGAGCGTGAAGCCCGACGCAGCGACGGTGAACTTGACGTAGTTGCCACTGGAGTTGGCGGCGCGCGTGAACGTCGTCCCGAAGTTGACGCCGGCCGCATCGGTCACGCTGACGGTTGTCGTCGTCATGCCCGGGCCGCTGATCGCATACGTCGCCGATCGATCGTAAGTCTTGTTGTCGCCGTCGACGTAGACGTAGACGTCATAGGTTTGTTGAGGCAACCCCGCCAGCGTCACGGTCGTCGTCGAGGTGTTGGTCGTGTCGATGTAGCCCTTCATCAGCCGTCGGTTGCCCGGCTGATCGGTAGTCGGTGTCATCCAGTTTCCGCTGGACGACCAGGTCGCGGTTGCGGTGGTCGGATTCCCCGCGGCATCGATGAGTGCCAGACCAGACGTGCGCGCGGCGCCAGTCGCATTGTTCCAGTTCGTCTGCGGCACGACTCCCGCACTCTCGGCTGCGCCCATCGGCACGGTGCTGCTGCCGACGAAACTCACCCCGATCGCGCGGACCGGCGCGGTGGTAATCCGCAGCGGCGCTGAGCGGACATTGCTCCCGCTCGTGCCCGAAACAGTGATGGTGTACGTGCCTTCAGCCACATCGGAAGGCACGGAAACCACCATCGATGAAGTGCCGGCCCCGGTGATCGACGACGGAGCGAAGGAGATGGTCGTGCCCGGCGGCTGGCCGGACGCGTTGAGCGCAACGCTTTCCGAGAAATCGCCCACCGCGTTGACCGTCACTGTGAACGTGCCGGACTGTCCCGGTGCGATCGCCCGCGCGGATGGACTGACGGCAAGGCTGAAATCAGCCACCGCTGCGGGGAGGAGGCCGTACACCGCCACGGCCCCGTCGTGATTCGGCATGTAGACCTTGCCGTTGACGACGACCGGAGGAACGAATTTCATCAGCGTTCCAATCCGATCGCGGGCGGCGTTCTGCTCGCTCGTCCAGATCAGCCGCAGTGTCTCGGCGTCGAAGGCCCGAAGGATTCCAGCCACGAGGCCGTGGACGCCGTCCTGGGAAGTCGGCATCGATGCCCAGACAATCCCCGTCCCCTGGGCCGCGCCGTTCGCCGACACGGTGAGAGATCCCCCCGGATGCCCAGCCGACACCACTCCACCCTGCGCATATGCCGGCGTCACCAGTCGCCCCGAGCTCACCTTGTACGACCTGAGCACGTCGTCTTCCGCCCAGTTGTAGACGAGAGGCCCCGCTGCCGAAGAGTTCCAGAACACGGGCCCGCCCATCACGTGACCACCCTGTACTGCGATCTTCTGCAGGGCCTGCCCGTCGTTCGTCGTCAGCTGCCCGAGATGGGCTGGATCGAGCAGATATAGAACGCCCTCTTTACCGCCGCCGAGGAGAAGGTTGCTCCCGGGCAGGATCGTGAACCCCGACCCGCTGAGATCGTCATCATCCAGGTACAGAGCCGACTGGTTCGCTGGCGTGAAGAAATCGACAACGGACATGCCAGATCGACGAACGCTGAATTTGAGGAGTGAATCACCAAAGCTCCGGGTGCCGTCCCACGGGCCATTCCCGGTCGCGAAGTAGGCGTTACCCGCGGTATCGATGGCCGGCGCGCGTCCGCCCTGCCAGATTCCCCCGGCCGACGTGTCCGGACTGACGCAGAAGATCCCGACCCGTGCGAGCGTCGTCGCGTCGTACCCCATCACCCAGCCATGGTACGGCGCGGCGTCTTCGTGCGACCCCCAGGCAATCAGAACGACGCCGTTCGCCAGTCCAAGCCCGGTCCGCTGCGCCTGCATCTTTGGATCGAACGCGAGAGTGCGGCCGGTCGCGTCCATGGTGGATTCCGTGGCCACTCCGGGGACCGATCCCTCAATCGTGGTGGGGCTCCCGGCTCGCGACAAGCCGGTCGCGATGTCGAGGGCGTGGAGGCGCTGCACGTATGCGCCGCTCTCCTTCGTCCGCACGACGAGGTAGATGGTGGCCGTCGGGAGGTCGATGACAGGCGTACTCTGGATACCGACGTTGCCGATGATATTCAGGTTCGCCGCGACGAGGTCGGTGATCGGGATCGCGGTCACTGACGGCGGCCTGGTGAAATCGCGCATCCACAACGGCGTCGGCGAGGGCTGGTCGGCGTCGAACGCGTACAGCTTGTCGTTCATCGTCGCGACGTAGAGCACGTTTCGAGCGACCCCGTCGATGGTGACGCCCGCAACATACAACGGCTGCGCATACACGGCTCCATCCACCGGGTACGAGGTACAGCTTCCCGAAGCCAGCGGCGCTGACGTTACCTGCGGTCAGGATCGTTTCCGAGAGATTCGCGCCCGTCCGCTGCGGGTCGTAGCGATTGGTGAGGATGTTGACCTGCGCGAGAACCGGCACGGGCGCGCAGATGATCCCGGCCCAGAGCGACACCAGCCGCAACCACCAGGCGACCCGCCGGTGCGAGGTTTGTCGACCGTTCGAGCGAGAGCTTGTAGTCGGGATGGTCAGGGAAGCACGCGTGGTCGAGGTGGGATCGTCGTCAGTCATCAGCCGGTTCGTGCAGCCCAAGCGAAGATGTGGATATCGAATCGAGAGCGGCTCTTCATGAGCTGAAACCCTCGCGGACTGACGAAGCATTAGGGATACCGGAGTGAACGAGTGAAAAGTCCGCCAAGACGGAGGTCGCGAGGCAGAAGGTCAGGCCGGAGGGCGATATAAGTCTGACGATCGCAAGCTGTGCATCCGGCTGACAAGAGCCGTGCGCGACAAAATCGATTTGCTCAACGAGACCCAGAAACTCATCAATAACGTGATCTCAGCTCTCATGGGTTCTGCCCGGCAGACCGTTTGCAACTGTTCAGCTGTGGCAACGGCAGTCGTCCAGGTCGATGTTCACGCACTCCCCGAACGTCTCAGGGTTGCCGAGGTCTATACGCGAGCGTTCGTCGTCGTTCGCCGCCGAGGGGTTCCCGTTGCCCACTTCTATGTCCCGGTTCGGGCCGGAGACCTCGACATGGAGCGGTGCGCCCGTGCCCTCGTGTCTGCGATTGGGCGCCGGCCATGGGGATGGAAGGTTGATGATTATCTCGGCCCCGACCCGCCGGCGCTGCCACTCCCCTCCAGCGTCGCAATCTGCACGCGGGAGCGCCCTGACGATTTGCAGAGGGCGCTCGCCGCAGTCGTCGCACTCTCTCCAGCGCCGACCGAGATCCTCGTCATCGACAACAATGCCGCGACGGACCGCACGCGCAGGGTGGCGGATTCGTTCGCCGGCATCCGCTACATCCGCGAAGATCGTCCGGGGCTCGACGCTGCGCGCAATCGTGCGCTGCGTGAAGCGCGGACCGGGATCGTCGCGTTTACCGATGATGACGCTTCGCCCGAGCCCGGCTGGTTGACACACCTCGTCCAGCCCTTTGAGGATCCGCGTGTCTGGTGCACGTGCGGGTTGACGCTGCCGCTGGAGCTGGAGACACCGGCTCAGGAATGGTTCGAGCGATTCAGCCCGTTCGGGCGAGGGTACGAGCGTCAGGTGTTCGACGGGACGCGACAGGACCCGCTTGCCGTGTCGAAGGCAGGGGCCGGGGCGAACATGGCGGTGCGACGAGAAGTGCTGTTCGACCTCGGTGGATTCGATGAAGCGCTCGACGCCGGTACAGCCACGATGTCCGGCGGCGATCACGAGATGTTCGCACGGGTTCTCGCGGCCGGCTATCGGATCGTGTACGAGCCGCGTGCCGTGAGCTGGCATCGCCACCGCCGTACCTGGGACGAGCTCCGGCAGGCCCTCTACGGGTACGGCGTCGGTGTGTATGCGATGTGGACCCGAAAGCTGCTGTTCGAGCGTGAGCCGGCCGTGCTGAAGCACGCAGTCCGCTGGCTGCGCTACGGCCAGCTTCCCCGGTTGTGGCGGACGCTTCGGCGCCGGCGCGGCGCCATGCCGCTCGACCTTCTCGTCGCCGAATTCCGCGGCTGCGTCGAGGGACCTTTCGCATACTTCAGGGCCCGTCGCCGGGTGAGCGGACGCGAGGGGTGATGCGACCGCCCGATCCGACGGTCTCGATCGTGATCCCGACGCACAACCGGCGGCGGTCTGTCGAGCGCACGCTCGCGGCGCTGACCCGCCAGTCATATCCCCTCGCCGCCATCGAGGTCATCGTTGTCGCCGACGGGTGCACGGATGGGACATCGGAGATCTCGCTCTCCGTCTGGCCGTTCCCTTTGCGCGTGATCGACCAACCCGCCCTGGGCCCGGCCGCCGCGCGAAACCGCGGCGCCGCGGCGAGTGCGGGAGAGCTGCTGATCTTTCTCGATGACGACATCGAGGTGTCGCCGGCGTTCGTGGCTGCGCACGCTGGTGCGCACGGGGACGGCGACCCTTCAGGTGTCGCGCTCGGCTACCTGCCTCCGGATCTGCAGGGGCGACATGATTTCTTCACCATCATGCTGCGGGCGTGGTGGGAGGCAATGTTCGAGCGCATGCGGGACCCGGCACACCGCTTCAGATATTCCGACCTCCTGAGCGGCAACTTCTCGCTTTCGACTTCACTGTTCGCACGTGTCGGCGGCTTCGACGAATCGCTCCGGTGTCATGAAGACTACGAGCTCGGCTTCCGCCTGATTGCCGCGGGCGCGAGGATTCAGTTTGCCGCCGGCGCATCCGGCTGGCACCATGAGCAGACCGACCTCCGCCGTGCACTGCAGCGCAAGCGGGACGAGGGCCGCGCAGACGTCGCGCTCGCCCGCCGATATCCAGCCCTCGCGCCGGCGCTGCCGCTGTCACGAACGCACGCCCATCTCACGAGGCGTGGCCGGACGCTTACGAAGCTCGCGGTCGCATCACCGGCTGCAGGCGACCTGCTGGAGGCGGCCTGCCGAAGCGCCCTGCCACTCCTCGAAGGTGCCCGCCTGCGCAGCCGCTGGCGCAGGCTGCTCGATGACCTGCTGTCTGTACTGGTACTGGCGCGGCGTGGGTGAGGCACTCGCCGGCGCGCCGCTCGAGACGGTCCGCCGCGCCGCCGTGTTGGCCGATGCCGAAGTGTGTGACGTCGACCTGCAGCCTGGCCTCGAACCGGCGATGCACAAGGTCGATCGGATCGCGCCGGCTGCAATGCGGCTCCGGTGGGGGCGGCTCGCGATCGCCACAGTTCCCGCGGAACCTGGAGCCGAGCCGCTTCAGGGGCGCCACCTGCGCGGGCTGTTGCGAACCGCCTACGCGAGGCGATTCGCTGACACGCTCCAGCTCGCGGCGGCGGTCGAGCGTCCCGCCACTTCCGAGTCGGCTCACGGCCTGGTTCACGAAGCGCTCGAAGGAGCGGCCGGCCTGACCGCGGTCATGCTCGCGCGTTCACGCGACTGGCTGATCTCCGGTGCATGGCTCGCGTGGGCGTCCGTGCTTCTATCCCACTACTACGTCCAGGTCGCACGCACCCTGCGCGACGGCCATCTCCCATCACGCTCGGTGGTGGCGAGCGCCGGGGCGGTGGCGCTACTCCTTGCAGGCAGCGCCCTGTGGATTCGCTTTTTTTCAATTCCGCAGGCACACGCCGCCCGGTTGTCGCGCTGCCTGCACTCTCGTGCAGCGTCTCTCTTTCTCATCGCCGGCCTGCTCACCGTGCCGTGGCTTCTCTCGTGGCACCATCTCGCCGCATCGGTTGTCAGCCTGAGCGCACCCGGTTTCCCGGCGCTGGGCGAAGCGGTCGGGAGGGCGGCCGCCGCACTGACCGGCGCCGTGCTCGTCGCCGCCGCAGCACTCGGCTCCGGGTCATTGGTGCTCCGCCTGATCGGATGGCGAACGTCTTCGTCCGCCGAGCAGGTGGTGTTCGGAGCCGCTACCGGAGTGGGTGTCGTCTCGTACGGCTCGCTCGTACTTGCCGCCGCAGGTGTGTATCGCCCGCTCGGTGGGGCGATCCTGATCGCAATCCTGCTCGCGGCGAGCGCCGCCCACGCCCGACGCCCAATCGGCGAGTGGTCCGGCCGCGCGGCTCCGGATGAGCGCGAGCCCGTGACTGCCCTGTGGTTTGGCGTGATCCTGGTCGCACTGGGGTACGCACTGATCGCCGCACTCGCGCCCGAGAAGGAATACGACGCCCTCTGGTATCACCTGCAGCTCCCGCGAGTCTGGATGGAGGCCGGTCGCCCGGTCGACATCGTCGACGAATATGTCTCGCTATACCCGCTGACGTGGGAGCTGGTGTTTGGCGCGGGCATGGCCCTGGGCGGTCCGATTGCCGCGAAGCTGCTCCATTTTGCCTGCCTCCCACTCCTGGCGCTCCTGGTGGCCCAGGCGGCGCGCAGGTTCGTTCCGGGTGCCTCGCCGGTTGCGGCGGCGGCGTTCGTGGTGACGACTCCGACGCTCCTGTGGCAGTCGACCACGGCGTACGTGGATCTCGCGCTGGCGCTGCACACCGCCGCGGCGTGTTATGCGCTGGCGCACTACGCAGCAAGCCGTGAGTGGTCATGGGGAGGGCTGGCTGCGCTGCAGTTCGGACTGGCTGCAGCCACCAAACATCTCGGCATTTTGGTCACCGTCATCGCGCTGGGACTGTTTGTCGTCGCCGCCCATAACCGCCGCGGAGTGCGTCGAGCGATCAAACCAGCGCTGCTAATCGCACTCGTCGCCGCCGCAGTACCGGCTCCGTGGTATCTGCGCGCCTGGCTCCGGTCCGGGAACCCCGTATTTCCGGAACTGTTCGGCGTGTTCGGCGCGTTACCGCCCGAGCGCTGGGATGCGGTGACCGATCATGCCCTGGCGCACTTCAAAGCTCACTTCGGTATGGGACGCTCGCCTGTCGCCTTGCTTCTACTGCCCTGGAACGTCACGGTGCACGGCGCGCTGTTCTCCGGCTCCCTCGGTCCCATCTTTCTCCTGCTGGCGCCACTGGTCCTGTTCGTGCGCCAACCGGCCACGGCCGTGCGATGGCTCACCGCGGGGATTGCTGCTTACGTCCTGCTGTGGGCTTCCCCGGTGAGCAGCTTTCAACTCAGGTTCTTGCTGCCGATCGTCGCACCTATGGCCCTCCTCGCGGCTACGGCCCTGAACGTGGCACGCGAGGTCGAGTCGAAGGTGCTGCCGCGCGCAAGCGGTCTGGTCACTGCGGTTGTGATGTGCCTCGCGCTCCTGAACCTGCCGCCATTCACACCGCTCCACGAAGCAGATCGAGTCGGATGGAACGGCTGGCTCACACATGTGCTGCGCGAATCGCCTGTCACGGTAGTTGCCGGCAGGGAATCGCAGGCGACGTACCTTCGTCGCGAAGTCCGCTCATTTCGCGCATGGGAGTGGATCAACACACGGCTGCCAGCCGATGCACGCGTCCTGGCGTTCTCGGGCGGAGACCAGCTTTATGCGGCTCGCAGCCGCATCTCGCACGATGCCACCAGCGCACGGGCAGCGGTGTGGGGTGGGTCAGACAAGCGCGTCGGGACAACGCTCGCGGCACTGCGCGCGCTGGGGATCACGCACATCCTCTTCGACCGCCGCGAACTGGCCCGCCTCCAGCCGGAGGCACTTGCTGTCGCTTCGCCGGAGTTCATGCAGGCGTGCGTCGCCGAGTACGACGACGGTCAGTACTGGGTGTGCGGTGTGGATTATTCGCCAGAGCGGGAGCGGAGTGGGCAGAGTCCGTAGTGCAGCCAGTCGTCATGCTGAATTCGTCGTCGGCTCTCCACCTCGCCACCACGTCAGGATCTTGCGGCGGCCGTGCTCGATCGCGCCGAGCGGATGGTACCTGATCAGCGTGGCAACGTCAGCGAGAGTCCGATGCGTGAACGAACCCGATCGCAGACGCTCGCGGATCTGATCGGCAAGCCGGTCGGCGTAGTACTGGCGCATGTTGCGAAGCCCTGCACGGTACGCCTCGCGGCGCGCCGGGCTGGCGAGGTGAGCCCGCTGGGCGCGCATGACCTGCAGCAGCTGCCGGATCATCAGCGCGGCATCGCTCGACATGTTCTGGCCGTGCTTTCGGTACTCGGCCACCAGTCCATCGTGAAAGCGAACCGGGTGAATGCGGCTGATGCGCAGATAGATGTCGTAGTCCGCGCAGGCATCCACCCGCGAGTCGAACGAGCCTACTTTGTCCAGCACGCTGCGCCGGAACATCACCATGGCGGGGTTCCTGATGGTGTTGCGGCGGAGCAGCGCGATGTAAGGATCTTCATCGCTGCGAACCGGCTGCTGCGTGGGGAGCGGCACGCCGTCGCCGGTGATGAACCGGCTGTGGCCGGCGACGAAGCCCAGATCCGGGTCGGCCTGCAGCAGCTGCGCGCCCATCTCCAGGCCGCCGGGAAGCAGGCGGTCATCGGCATCGAGAAAGACGACGAGGTCCGCCTGGCAGTACGCCAAACCGGTGTTGCGGGCGGCGGCCAACCCGCGGTTTTCCTGCCGGATGTAACGCACCTGAGGGAAGGCCCTGGCAACCGCCTCGGTGTCGTCGACCGACCCGTCGTCCACGACGATCACCTCGACGGGATGGGAGGTCTGCGCGATCGCACTCGCGATCGCGGCGCCGAGGAAGTGTGCGTGGTTGTAGCTCGGGATCACCACCGAGACGAGAGGCGTGACGCCGTCGGCAAGGGTTGGGGGCGTCATGACAATGGCACCGTATCGGCCTCGACGACCGGGCAAGAACTGACGTGGCACTGATACGGCTGTACGAACACGCCCTTCGCGGTTGTCGCCCCCTGAACGTAGAGAGTGGTGCGCCCAAACCGCCACGCAACCGGACGCTGCGTGCCGGCAGGCGTGACCGTCGCTCCGAGCGTGTAGACGCCCGGCGCCAGCAGCAACTCCGGCAGCACGAACTCCACCTGCAGACGGTTTGATGCAGTGGCCGGGTTCGCGTGCACTTCGCCGACGCACTGCGACAACAAGGTGCCGGCGTCGAAATCGTAAAACGATAGCGTCACCGCTGCAGTAATCTCCCGGTCGGATACGAGCGTGACGCGGGCCAGCAGTGGCTGGCCGGCTGTCGCGGTGAGGACCGCGACGCCGTCGGCGGCGTGCAGAGTGAACCCTTCGATGTGAATCGCGGGTACGCCGTCGCCAGAATCTGCAGGCATGGCGTCCAGCCCGACCGCGTCGGGGCCGCTGACCAGCCGCTGGTACGTGCTGATTACTTCGTGTGGCGATCCCGTGGCCGTCACCCTGCCGCCATCGATGAGGATGGCGCGATCCGAGAGCTGCTCGACAGCGCCCAGATCGTGTGACACGACGACCATCGTGGTACCACGGCGCTTCAGCTCCTGGATTCGCTGGAGACACCGGGTCTGGAACTCGCTGTCGCCGACGGCGAGCACCTCGTCGACCAGGAGCACGTCGGGCTCGAGGTGCGCGGCGATGGCAAAGCCGAGGCGAACGTACATGCCGGACGAGTAGTACTTCACCGGCGTTTCGAGGAACGCGCCGACGCCGGAGAAGTCCGCGATGCTGTCGAGCCGCGCCGCGATGTCACGGCGGCGCATCCCGAGAATCGCGCCGCTCAGGAAGACGTTCTCCCGCCCGGTGAGCTCGGGGTGGAAGCCGGACCCCACTTCGATCAGTGCCGAGAGCCTGCCGACGATCGTGAGCTCTCCCTCGCTCGGTGCGGTGATGCCGCCAAGCAGCTTGAGCAACGTGCTCTTCCCGGCGCCGTTGCGTCCGACGACCCCGAGCGTCTCGCCCCGCGCGATATCGAAGCTGACATCGCGCAAGGCCCAGAAATCCCGGGTCGTGGTCCGAAGCGCATCGGCTACCCTGCGGGCCAGACTCTGGGCCGCTGCCCCACGCCGGGGCTGCATCCGGTAACGCTTCGAGACGCGATCGCAGCGCACGTCAATCATGGCCATCTCGCGTCATCGCCTCAAATCACGTCCGCCATCGTCGATTCCATACGTTTGAACAACGCATACGACAGGGGAAGGAGGACCGCGGCAACGATGGCCGGCACGCCGAGCACGTGCGCCTCCGGTGCAGCGCCATGGACCACGGCCCGACGGAAGCTCTCGACGATCCCGGTCATCGGATTGAGCAGGAACCATGGTCGGTAGGCGGGCGGCACCGACGAGAGCGGGTACGCGATCGGCGTCGAGAACATCCAGAGATACAAAATCAGCGGCACGGCAAGGCCGACGTCGCGGAACCGGACCTGGAGCGCCGACAGCAGAAACGCAGTCCCGGTCACGAACGCCGTGAGCACGACGAGCACCGGCACGGCGTAGACCACGTGCCACGTCAATGGATGGCCGCGATACACGATCAAGCCGGCCAACACCACGCTGCCGATGCACAAGTCGAACAGCCCGGCTGCGACATAAGTCAACGGCAGGATTTCCCTCGGGAAATACACTTTCGTGATCAGCTGTGCATGAGCTACCAGCGCGTGGGTTGCATTGCTGAGCCCGGTGGAGAGAAAACTCCAGACCAGAAGACCGCAGTAGGCAAAGAGCGGATACCAGATCCCTTCGCTCGGCACCCGGGCAATCCGCCCGAATACCAGCGTGAAGATGAGCATCAGCGCCACCGGCTGCAGCACGGCCCAGCAGACGCCGAGCGCCGACTGCTTGTACCTGACGCGGATGCGGTGGGCCGTCAGCGCGCGAAAGAGATCGCCGTGAGCAAGGAGAATCGAGAGAGACTCCCGAATACCCGGGCGGTGGTTTGGACCCCGGACCGTGACACGGCGCTTCTCGCCATCGAGGCGCGCGGGATGCGGCTGAGTCAGGTCGACCTGCAGGTGCACACAAACGCCGTTGCAAAGGCGATACCTGCAACCTCTGCTGTATCGCATCCACCGCCGCCTCGAGGGAAGGCTACTCGTAACAACATCGCGGAGGCTGACCTTTGGACCGGAGGTCGGTCGGTTACCGTCTGCTCATATTTATGCAGAAGAGACTGCCAGGTGACGTATCTCGGGCTACGTTTGGTTCGGGCGCGTGGTCCCTTGAATGATGTCGTCAGCGACGACGAAATGCGCCAGTGGCTGGCGTTCGAGAATCATGCCGCGCAGCCGATCGACGGTCGGATAGCCGCCCGTTCCCGAAAACTCGCGGGCGTCATCAATCAGCACGACGTGTCCCGTAACCGGGTGCTGGAGCAAGGCCTCGATTTCGGTGACGATGGGCGTCAACCTCCGTGCGCGCGGAGCCCACCCCCGTGTAGTGGCCGTCGAGCCAGAAGAGAGCCGGGCGATCGAGCGTGCTCAAGATGCCGGGCAGCAGGGTCCCGCTGTCACCGTGCAGCAATTCCACATGCGGGTGCGCCGCAAATCGCCGGCAGGCGGCGGCATAGAGTTGATCGTCCAGCTCGATCGACACGATCCGGGCGGCAATCGGGGCGAGGGCATCGACCATGTCGCCCCGGAACGTGCCGGTTTCAACCACCGTGGACGCCCCGGACCGCCGCAAATGCGCCTTGACGATACGCTGCTTGACGATCGGCGGCGCCGGAATGAGGCGGCCGCGCCGATGCCATTTCCAGTACACACGCCACTCGGTAAACGGGCGCATCCACGGCAGCATCGTGAACTTGCGCCAGAGCGTCAGCAAATCAGATCAACCTTCCGTCCTCAGGCGCGCACACTCACACCTTCACAAAAATTCGCCTGCGGTACAGGATCCACACCGGGATGAAGCAGAACGCAGTGAAGCTGACCGAGTAGGCGAACGCGGCCCAGCCGGGATCATGAATGTGCGCGAAGACGTGGTTGAACACGAAGGCATCCACGTCGGTCCGCGTGCCGCCGGCCGTGATGTGGATGTTGTGCAACACGCCTGGCAGCAGTTCGCTGAACATGTATGCGGCAATCGCGTTCGAGCCGAAGACGAGCCAGATCCAGGTCCAGCCCGTTCGCCACCCCTGCTGCTCCACCGCCCAGAACGCGAGTGTCACCAGCAGCAGCGAGTATCCCCCCGCCACCAGGACGTAGGAGCTCGTCCACATGTTCTTATTGAGCGGAAACCAGACCGCCCACACATACCCGAGGGCGATGCTGACGACCGCCGCCGCGGCCAGCCCGGTTGTCTTCGCGGCAATCGGCCGGCGCATCCGCAGCCAGAGACCGGTCAGCATGCCCATCAGCGCGGTGCCGATCGCCGGGAGATCGCTGAGCAACCCTTCGGGATCGCGAACGTTGTGATCCGGCACGTCGCGATAGAGGTGATGGGGGAAGACCTGGCGATCGAGCCACGACACGAGATTCTGACGGACGTCGAGGAAAGGCACGTCGCGGCCGGGCATGCCCGCGCCTGGCACCGGCACCCACCGCAGCAGCACCCAGTAGCCGACGAGCGCGACGGTCAGGGCCACCGCAATCGGCCATGCCCGGGGCTTCCACAGGTACAACAACGAGACCGCAAGGTAGCAGACGGCGATGCGCTGCAGCACGCCGTAGAACCGCATGTGTTCGAGCTCGAAGAACGGAAAGCTGTTGACGACGATGCCGAGCAGGAAGAGGATCACGGCCCGCTGCACCGTGCGCCGCACCAGCTGCGCCCGCGTTGCGCCGCGTGCGAGCCGGCCCTCGATCGCAAACACCACCGACACGCCCATGACGAAGACGAAAGTGGGGAACACGAGATCCGTGGCGGTCAGGCCGTTCCAGGCGGCGTGGTTCATGAAGCCCCACGAGCCTTTGCCGCCGTTGTTGTTGACCATGATCATGAACGCGATCGTGATCCCGCGCGCGACGTCGAGAGACAGCAGCCTCGACACGGGCTCGCGTTGGGTGACGGGAGTGCTCATAGCGGAGTGGTTCTGCATCAGTGATGCGCCAGAACCATACTCCATGTCGACCCGGGTGGGTCCGCAAATCGCTTGTGCGCGAGCCAGCTCGCCGCTTGAAATCGAGAGCGAATTGTTCAGGCGACTGGCGAGGACGGGGACGAATCAAGCGGGTTGAACCCGGTGGGTGGAACGAGCGGCTGGCCCACCCGATTCAGTGACAGGGCTATGCCGTCTAGGTTACTTGAGGACGGGGCATCAGTACCCACAGCACCAGATAGACAAAGATGCCCGGGAACGCGGCGGAGAGGATCGACACCACCACGAAGGCGATGCGGAAGCTGGTGACGTTCCAGCCCGAGGTACTCGGCAACCCCGGCACACACGCCGGCAATCATCTTGTTGTTCGAACGGGTCAGACGCTGGCGGTCGCCCACCGCGCCACTATACGCCACCGCGCGGGGCGCAGCCAGTGCACAGGCCCAACGGCGATGAGGACGGCCTCGCCTCGCCGCTTCATCGGGACTCGGGATTCGGGATTCGGGACTCGGATTGGAGACGATGGAAGGCGATCACAGACTGCCGCGCGCTGGACTCCAGGCACCCTCCCTCGGTGTAGACCCGTGTATTGGCTTGCCCCCGGGGGGCGTTGCTGCGCGGTGAACGATCAGCCCACCGCGCAGCGGTCGTAGCCTTTGCGTGCTTACAGCGATCGCAGGAAGTTCAGCACATCCTGCTTCTGCTGTTCCGTGAGACTCAGGAATCGTGAGACCACGGTGTTCGCCTCGGACTTGGTGCTCTGGTGCGCGCGAATCGCGCCCAGCAGATCCGGGGTCCGCCCGTCATGCATGAAGAAGATCCGCTGGCCCAGTCCCCACAACGGCGCCGTGCGGAATTCTCTCGGGCCCGCTTCACCCTGGCTCACGCCGTCCGACAGTCCCGTGCCCATGTCATGGATCATCAGATCCGAGAACAGGTTCACCGGCTGGTTGGCGAGCGCCGCGATGCTGGTGTTGCCGGTCTTGAACGACGGCGTGTGGCACGACGCGCATCCGACCGAGCCAAAGAGCGCCTTGCCACTGGCAATCGATGGTGCTCCGCCGGGGGTGTCGATCGACGGGACCGGCGGCGCAAGCGTGCGCATGAAGAACGAGAACTTCTCGATCGAGCTCATCGCCCCGACCGCGGTGGTCGCGTTGGTGTCGACGACGCTGTTGGGGTGGGCGGCGTACTGACACGCCGCGCTCTCGTCGCGCTCGGTCTGGAACATCTCGTTGGTGATTCCCATTTCGACGTTGTAGGCCTCGCCTGAGAACAGCAGCAGGGACTTGTTCTGCCCCTTCCAGCCGAACCGCGCGATGGTGCCGTCATTGCCGTTGTTGTTGGTCTGGCCCGTGATCGTGCGGCCCGCGAGATGGTAGTTCGGCCGCCCGCGAATGCCGAGAAGGCTGCGCGCGGACGCCGTCGCCGCCAGGTTCGCGGTCAGAGCCACGTCCGGGATCATTTCGATCAGTCCGGCACCGAACACCGGCGTCGGAATGCGGAAGATCACGTTGTGGTTGACGAGTTCCGTGGCAAAGTCCGGTTGTTTCAACGTGCACGACCCTGCTCCCGCTCGTCCGGTGATCGTGAACAGCGCATGGACGCCGCCGTCCGGCGAGCCATCGCGATTCCAGATGAACCTCGCCTCGCGCACCGGGCCGTTCGCCGACAGGAACGATGGAACCGTGTCACCGCCGACGTTCATGGTCGCAAACGCCACCTGCGGGTTGACTGCCGGACTGGTGCCTCCGCTGAAGGGCTGCGCATGGCAGCCGACGCAGCTATCGAGATTCATGCGCGGCCCGATGCCGTCTGTGATCTCCTCGGCCTCGTCGAATTCTTCCTTCCCCGCGTTGAAGTATTCCAGTTGCTGCGCGGTGAGACCGGCGATCGGACCGCCCGCCCCCGCTGCGCCGGCGCGCACACCCGGGTCACGGGCGACAACGGCCTGGGACGAGATCTTGACCTGGAACGCGAGGAGGCTTACGCCTGCCACCGCGAGGATTGCTGATGTCGGTGTTGTAAATGTGGGTCTCATGGCACACCTCTCCCGTCACAACAACGTTGTTGTTTTTACGAGGGCTCCTTTTGCGGGAACTCTTGAGTGGCCGCCTCAGGGCAAGAGGCCGGCCGAGTCGGTAAAGGTGCGGCTGGCCGGCCGTTTCGTGACGGACCGTTCTGGGCAGGTGTGCTTCTGTCCGACTCTGTTACTCAGCCCTTTGGAACTAACTACACAGCACCCGTCTGAGAGCGGGCACACAATCAGCATTCAGCGAAAATGTCGTTGCACCGGTGCCCGATCGGTAAGCACGGGCTGCGTGTAGCAGATCGCGACTCGGTCGCGGAACGCTACACCGCTAATCATGGACACCGCCGCACGGTGCCTGGCGCCCGCTGAGTCGCACGAGGCGCATACGTTCTCACTCGATCGGCAATCGGCCAGCTCATCGCGTTCGATACACGACCGGAAGTATTTACCGCATCATCCGGGACGGTCATTTGTCCCTGCAACAACTTAGGGTGGTTCAGGCGGTGTCGCCCGCCTTGCACTCCGTGAGGGATGCCACGATGCCTGCTCGTCGACGACGACGGCGACAGCCGGGAGGCCTATGCGGAGTACCTGCGCGGATTCGGGTACGACGTGGATGAACTCGGTGACTCTCGCGGAGCTATTGCGGCGATCGCGACGTGTCGGCCGGACATCGTGGTGATCGATCTCCAGATGCCGCACATGGACGGGTTCGATCTCTTGCGGTTGATCAAGACCATGCCGGGCCCACCGCTGCCCGTCGTGGTCGTTTCCGCGCTCGTCCGCGATCAGGACCGCGCACGCGCCGCCGCCGGTCACTGCGACGCCTTCCTCGCCAAACCGGCGCTGCCGCAAGAAGTGCTGGCAACCATCCGGGCGTTGATTCCACCGCCAACCATTTGATCCGCGCGACAGGCACGGCAAGAGTGCCAGGGTGCCAGGAGTGCCAGGGTGCCAAAGGTGCAGGGAGTGTAGCGCTGCAGCCACGCTTTTCCTCGGGACTGCCCCGCAGTGCCTTCATGTTCTCGCGCAGGCGCTTGCGCAGACGTAGCCGTAGCCGTCTCGTGTCCCTTTTTCAAAACCGCGCTTTTTCCTGCGACTGGGGAGGGGAGGTTCGGGTCCGGGACCTCACGGACCAGCGATCGGATCGACGATCAGCGTGACGGACGCCGTAAGATGTTATGGACTGAGCAGGAGCGGCCCTGGGCACACTATGACCGCCACCTGCCTCAGCGCACCAATCTTCCGCCTCGCAGGAGCACACGACCATGACCGATGAGAAACGCGATCTGGAAAACTTGACCCACCCGTCCCGTCGCACGTTCGTGACGACGGTGATGGCGGGGCTGGCGGTGGCGGCAAGCGGCGCGTCCGCCGCCGAGTTGCCGGTGGTCGAGAAGAGCGTCGAGATCAAGACCCCGGACGGCACCTGCGACGCCGTGTTCATCCACCCGACGAGCGGCTCCCACCCGGGCGTGCTCGTGTGGCCGGACGCCTTCGGGCTGCGGCCGTCACTGCGGGACATCGGCAAGCGGCTGGCGGCGGAGGGCTTCTCCGTGCTGGTGCCGAACCCGTTCTATCGCGTCGCGAAAGCGCCAGTGATCGCCGACCCGGCGTCGTTCAGCTTCTCGAATCCTGCCGATCGCGCCAGGCTGCAGCCGCTGATGGGATCGGTGAACGCGGCCGGCGCGGCGGAAAAAGACGCCGCTGCATACGTCGCATTTCTCGACGCGCAGCCGCAGGTGAACACGACGAAGAAGATCGGCACCCAGGGCTACTGCATGGGTGGACCGCTCGTCGTCCGCACCGCCGCGGCATTGCCTGACCGCATCGGGGCGGGCGCGTCGTTCCACGGCGGCGGTCTCGTGACCCCCAACCCCGACAGCCCGCATCTGCTCGCGCCGAAGATCAAGGCACGGATGTATTTCGGTATTGCCGCGAACGACGACAAGACGCAGCCTGACGCGAAGGACAAGTTGCGCGAGGCGTTCGCGGCCGCGAAGGTCCCGGCCGAAATCGAAGTGTACGGATCGCTTCACGGCTGGTGCATCCCGGACATGCCGAAAGCCGCCGACGGCACACCGATCTACAACAAGCCGGACGCGGAGAAAGCCTGGGCGAAGCTGATCGCGCTGTATAAGACCGCGCTGGTGTGAGGACTCTGGTGCAGCCCGCCCCCGTGCGGCGGGCTGGAGCCATCTGTACCCGGAGGTCTGCCTCGTTCGCCGATGGACCGCTTCGTCCTGGCTGCCGCGGCAGACCAGCCGTTACGGCGGCCAAGTCGAGTAGAGTGCTCCCAACGCCAGATGGGCCAGACTCTCGTCGCCGCGCTGATTGTCGTTATCGGCATCGTCGCCCACCTCGTCCGTCGTGACCGCGCCCGGGTACTCCGGCAACAGCGCGCCCGCTGGGGACGACCGGTCGATCGGCCACACCGGTTCGATGCGATCAAGGCATCACATGTTTCCCGCCTGCACCACGTGGAATCAGCGACGGCTCTCGATGACCGCACGTGGGAAGACCTCACCCTCGACGAAGTGTTCGCCGCGATCGACCGCACGCACAGCACCCTCGGCCAGCACGCGCTTTATCACCGCCTGCGAGTCACGCCTGCGGCCGGTGACCGGGAGGCGTTCGAGAGCCTGGTCAGCCGGTTCGGGATCGACGTCCCGGCACGCGAGACAGCGCAGGTGGCGCTCGCGGGGTTACAGGATCCGCAAGGTTACGATCTGTGGTGGCTCGCTCGGCCCGATGCGGTCACGACCGCGTCGTGGTACATCGTTTTTCCGGCACTCACACTCGCCACGATTCTTGTGATCGCGCTGGCGGTTGTCTGGCATCAACTGATACCAGTTGCCATGCTGATGGCCGGCGGGAACGTCGCGGTGCGCTGGCTGGCAGACCGTCACATCGGGGCGATCACCATGGCGCTTCGACAGCTGCCCTCGGTAATAGCAGCCGGACATGCCTTGGCGTTTCTCGAGCCCGGGGAGCCGCGGCTGGACCGCCGTGCGCTCCAGTCCGACGCCCGGGGCCTCCAGCGGCTGAAAACGATTACCCGGTGGACCACCGGCGACCCCTTCCTGTTGCCGGCACACTCGAGCTCACTGACGCTCCTGCTCAACGACATCGTGAACACCGCGTTCGAGTACTTGAACGGGGCGCTGCTGCTCGATGCGACGGGGGCCTGCGCCTGTGCCGGCGAGCTTCGGCGACACGGCGCCGCGCTGGTCGAGATGGTTGCGACGGCAGGAGATATCGACGTCGCCCTCAGTGTGGCGTCATTCCGGGCCGGTCGCGCCGATTGGACCATCCCGGAATTTCACCGCACCGGGACCGCGATCGTCATGACCGACATGAAGCATCCGCTCGTCACGGATGCCGTACCGAACACGATCGCCTTCGACGCGGGCACTGGTGGGCTCATCACCGGTTCCAACATGTCGGGCAAGTCCACGTTCCTGCGCACCGTCGGCGTGACCGCGGTCATGGCTCAGACACTGAACACCTGCCTTGCACGAACGTATTCGGCACCGGTGCTGCGGCTGCGCAGTTGCATCGGGCGCGCGGACGATCTCGTCGCCGGCAAGAGCTACTACATCGTCGAAGTCGAGGCGCTGCTTGGACTGGTGGATTCCAGTCGCAGCGAGACCGCGCACCTGTATCTCCTCGACGAGCTATTTCGCGGTACGAACGCGATCGAGCGGATCGCGGCCGGCGAAGCCGTGCTGCGGGAATTGCTCCGATCCGATCGCCAAGCCCCCCTGCACGTTGTGCTCGCCGCGACCCACGACAGCGAACTCGTCGATTTGCTGGCCCCGCTGTACGCGGCGCATCACTTCGGCGATGCCGTCGGCGACAACGGTCTCATCTTCGACCATCGCCTGCAGCCAGGCCGCGCGACCACTCGTAATGCGATCGCGCTGCTACGTCTGCACGGGGCGCCCGAGACGCTGGTGACCGCGGCCCTGAGCCGCGCCGCAGCGCTGGACCGGGAGCGTGGGAATGCACTTCTCGGGCGATAGCGTCGCGCGTGCGACCCGCCATGATCGCTGATTCGGACGATCTCTTGGCGTCAGTGCCGAATCATCGGGCCCAGATGCCTGTTTAAGTGGGTTCCATGGAGATTTACGACCAAGACTTCGCGCCGCTTCGCCACGAGCGCATACGCGGCGACGGAGTCGAGCTGCACGTCGCCATCGCTGGTGACGGGCCGCCGGTGATTCTGCTCCACGGCTTCCCGGAAAACTGGCGGTCGTGGCGACGGCAGTTCCGCGTGCTGGTCGACGCAGGATTCTCAGTGTGGGCGCCTGATCTGCGGGGCTACAACGAGTCGCAACGGCCCCGCGAACGGAACGCCTATCACCTCACGCATCTCGTCGCGGATGTCGCAGCCCTCGTGCGTGCGACCGGCCAAGCACGCGCGCACATTGGCGGCCACGACTGGGGTGGACTCGTCGCCTGGACGTTTGCCGGGCGTCGCCCGGAGCTCGTCGACCGGCTGGTTCTCTTCAACGCCCCGCCAGTCGGTATCTATCTTCAGAAAGTGCGTCGGCCGCCGCAGATGTTCCGCAGCGGGTATGTGCTGCTCTTTCTGGTGCCGCACCTCGGGGAGTGGACCCTCTCGGTGCGCAACTATCACGCCGTGCGCCACATGCTCGGCCGGCTCCCCGCGCAGCGGGGTGCGTTCAGTGAGGCGGACATCCAGCAATATGTCGACGCACTGTCGTCACCTGGCGCGCTGACGGCAGCGCTGAACTACTACCGCGCCAACGCAGGGCCCGGCGGGCTCGCGGCGGAACGCAATCTCCGCATCGCCGCGAAGACACTCGTGATCTGGGGCGACCGGGACCCAGCGCTGGGAACTGAAGTCCTCGACGGTATCGAAAGGTTCGCGCCGCGGTCCCGCGTGCACCACATCCCGGACGCCGGGCATTGGGTCCAGAACGAAGCGCCAGCCGAAGTGAACCGCGTGCTCGTCGAGTTCCTTTCAGGAGCACAATGATTACCAGGTAACTCAGATGGACTGGACATGGTCCCGTCCGATCGACTCTTTTCAGGGGGCGGCAAATGCCTGTTCAGGAAGACGCGCGGCAGCCTGTGACGGTGTTCAAGTCGGGCGACCCGGGCCTGGTAGCCGTGGCGCAATCGCTGCTCGAAGCCGCCGATATCGAGTTCTTTGTCGCCGGAGCGGCTGTGGCGGGCCTGTATCCCGGGGCGGTCAGCCGGTTCGCGGCGCCGGAGATTCGGGTCGCAGCGGAGGACGCGGAAGACGCGCGGATGCTGTTGCAGGAACTCGAGTGAAGCGATCGGACCGACGCTCGAATGACGTCGAGGACACCGCGGCGATCAGCGGCAACGAAACGTCAAAGCAAGGATTGCTGCCTTTCGAGACCCGGTGAGTGCGGGCGGACGGTGTCATGACCATCGTGTGCGCTACTTGTGGGATCCGTTCAGCCCGTTAGAACCGCCGCGCTTCTGCTTGCGTAGCACATGGTTGATGCGCTCCGCCAGCCCGCCAAAGGAATCCGCGACTCGACGGAGCTGCAGGTTCTGACGCTCCAGTCGTCGAACAGCTTCCCGGCAAGCCTCCAGGGATGCACCTTTGTGCTGATCCATCACGTGGCCTCCTGAGCCCTTGCGAAGCAAGGCGCTGTTCCACTGCCTGTCAACGACTCCCGCTACGCTACAAGGAACAACAGCAAACCCCGCGCCCGCGGCCGCTCAACAGCGACGCTCATTCTGGAAAGACATTGCGTTGTGGATAGCCGACTCGTCTGCTCACCGCTCATACCGATCCTGCGTCAGATTGGATAACCCGACCCTGCCTAATGGGATACGGGTGCAGCGAGGAACGATCTGACGGTGAACACCGGCACCAGCACTGCCGCGGCTTCCGGCAATCGCTGGGAGGACGTGTACTCGGGACGGTCGAGGTTCCGCGAGAAGAGTCGGGGTGTCGCTGACGGAGCACTACCGCATGCCATCGTTCTCGTCCATGCTCATCTCGCGCTCGCGACGATCCGTCCTTTCTTCGACTGAGTTACCACAAGCGTCATACAGGAACGTCGTGCGCTCGTCGCTGAGGCCGCCCATGTGAAGTGGTTAACCCAACCCGGCCCGATGTCGAGGCGTCTACGAGCTGTAGCGACAAACCGTGACCTGGACTTCACGGAACCTACCGTCGCGGACCAAGTGCCTGGTGGCAGCTGGCAAGCTCAAAGGAGATGACCGTGAACACGACGATACGATCGACGACCCTCGCGATGGTGTTACTCGCAGCGGCTGCCGTAACAGCTGCCCAGGAAGTATCCCCGGCAGCACCGGAGATCGTCACCCCTCAGGCCGGGGCGCAGAGCACGGCGAAAGCCCTGGTCCCGCTCAAGGTTCTGCTGACGCTCGCGCGCTACCAGGGAGACAAGAGGATCAGCAGTGCGCCGTACACGCTCTGGGTGACGGCGAACGACCCGCGCACGACCAACCTGCGAATGGGGGTCGAGATGCCGCTCCAGGCAGGCACCTCGATCAATTACCGAAACGTCGGCACCAGCATCGACTGCAATGCCGTGGTCGGTCCAGGCGCGACCTACAAGCTCGCACTCACGGTCAGCGACTCGTCAGTCACTTATGCGGAGCGCGACAAGCCCCTTTCGCCGGAAGGGCAGCCGTCTTTTCGCTCGTTCCACTCGACCTTCAACATCCTCCTTCGCGATGGACAGAGTGCCCAGTACACGACGGCGACAGATCCTGTGAGTGGTGAAGTAACGAAAATCGACATCGCACTCAGTGCGTTGAAGTGAATGCGCGCGCGGGGAGCCGGGACCTGCTGGCTCGAGGCCACGGCTTCCCCCTTCGTCGCACTCACAATCAAGCGTAATTCTGCTCGGCGTATTGTCGATCGCCCCGACGGCGGCTGCATGATGCGATCCGACGGCCAGAGATCCGCTTCAGCACCTCTTCGGCTGACGCGGACAGTGCCGTCCCATGCACAGCATCAATGGGCAGGTGCAGGACGCATGTCTGCGTCACTGATCCCGACGCACCCACGACACATCGGTGCGCGCGGCGAGCCGGGCTGGAACAGCGTTGCAGCGAGAGTTGCCGTCATCGCCACCGCTCGCGGCGGCAATGAGTGCGAGTGGATCGTCGGAGGCGGTGACGGCAGGCAGCAGCGGCTTCCGCCTGAAGGCGGAAGCTACGACGTGATGAGGCGGAAGTTACGACGTGATAGGGCGGAAGGCAGAAGCGCGACGGCTAACTTCCGCCTGAAGGCGAAAGCTACAACGTGATGAGGCGGAAGCTACGACGTGATAGGGCGGAGGCGGAAGGCTACGACGTGACGAGGCGGAAGCTACGACGTCACGAGGCGGAAGGTACGACGTGACGAGGCGGAAGGTACAACGTGACGAGGCGCCGCGCGGCATCGGCCGAACGGCGCCTCTCTAAACCTGTCGCGAACGCCTCGCCGAGCGACCTATTTGATTGCCGCAGCGGCGGTGGAGACGCACTGCCACTTGCCGTTGCTCTGCTTCACCCAGGTGTCGGCCCATCGCTCTTTGTCGTCGACCGCCTTACCCGCGCCGTCGGTCCCCTTACCCGTCCACGCGCCGGTCACGACCGCTGTGTCCCCGTGCATCGTGACTTTCATGTCACTGAGCTCCATCATCGTCCACTTTGCCTTCTTCGTTCGCGCCAGCACCTCGGCCTTCGTCCGCATCGTGCCGTCCGAGTCGAGATAGACGAGGTCGTCAGCGAGGAACACCGCCAGGGCATCCGCGTCGCCCGCCTTGGAGGCCTTGTTCCACTGCTGTTCCATGTCGATCAGGGTCTGTGACACGCTCGCCGCGCCTTTCGCGCCGGCCGGCGCCGCAGCCTGTTTCGCCAGCACTCCGCCGAGACTGAGCATCACGATCACACCGGTGGCCAGAAATTGCTTCATTGCTCTCCTCTTGCGAATTGACGAGTTCGGATGTGGCGCCACGATATCCCCGGGGTACCCGGGAGTCAAACCGGCGGGCATGAGCGGGGAGCAGATAAATCGGACCAACGTACCTGGCCAATGCGAGTTCTCGAAGCGTTTGGCGCGGCCGGCTGAGGTACTTCCTGTATAGTGGCTCGCCCACATGCACCTCTGCGTCTCGCGACGCGACACCGCGCGCGGGATCAGCACGATCCGGCGTGACCCAGGGTCGAAGTCACGCTGCGATGGAGTGACGGGACTATTCCAGCCCCTGTGGCGCCGTGCTCCGACCCCGTGCAGAAACAGAGGACAACATGAAAACCGCCCTTTCCGCGGCAGTCGGTGTTTTGTTCATCGCGGCTGCCGTCAGCCCTGCGGCCGGCCAGTCAGCTCCGACGAGCCCACCGAGCGCGGGCCAGCGCCTGTTCGAGACTGACACGTTCGGCGGCAACGGCCGCACCTGCCGCACCTGCCACAGCGCGGCCTCAGGGACCGTCTCACCGAAGGATGCCGCGAAGCGCCTGAAGAAGGACGCCGCGGACCCGCTCTTCATCCACGACGGGACCGACGACGGCCTCGGCAACGGGGTCACGCGGATGCTCGCCGATGCGACCGTCCTGATGAAGATCCCGCTCCCGGCAAACGTCACGCTCGCGGACGACCCGACGGCCACCTTCGTCATCCTGAGGCGAGGGATTGCGACGACGCTCAACACGCCCGCGCTCGATCCGGTCCTGATGGTCGATGGCCGTCAGCCGACGCTCGACGCCCAGGCCGCCGGCGCGATTCAGGATCACGCGCAAGGCGTTCTTCCCTCGGCAGCGGACCTGCACAAGATCGCGCAGTTCCAGCTGACCGATGATTTCTTCAGTTCGCCGGCGCTGCGGCGCTTCGCGCGCGGCGGCCCTGCCCCGGTGCTGCCACCGGGAACCACGGAGTCCGAGAAGCGGGGGCGACGGTTCTTCGAGGACGTTCCCCCGAACCCGGCGGACGGCTTCAGGCCGGGTCTCTGTGCGCACTGCCACAGCGGGCCGCTGCTCAATCAAACCAACCAGTTCGCCCCGGACTTCATCGGACTCCCGATCGTCCCGGGAACCCGATTCTTCGGCGTCGCTGTGTCAGAGTTCAACGCCGCGAACAATCCGGTCCGGGAGTTCGTCTTCAACCAGGGCACGGCGGACGAGTCACATGTGTTCAGTCCCGATCCCGGGCGGGCGCTGATCACGGGGATCGGGCCTGTGGCGGATCCGACTGTGACACTCGAGAACGTCAACGCCTTCAAGATCTCGCCTTTGTGGGGGATCCGGCGGACGGCGCCGTACTTCCATGACAACTCCGCAAAGACACTGGCCGATGTGGCGGCCCATTACGCGAAGTTTTTCAGTGTCGTCACCAATGGGCTGATTGTTCTCACGCCGTCGGACCAGCAGGACATGGTCAACTACATGCTGCTACTGGATTGAGGCCGCACTGTCGCGACGCCGGCCGGCACTGCAACCGATGACCTGATGCCCTCGCGTGCGCACCCCGCGTGCGCGGGGGCAGGTTCCCGGACGGACGCTACCGCTTCAACTCGGTGGGATCATTCCCGGCGGCGCGGCGTTGCCGCCGGATCTGCCAGAGCCACCCGGCGATGGTCAGCATCGAGAGACCGACCGCCCCGGCCTGCGCGCGGCGGACCAGCGGGGACGTGCGATCGGTGCGACGCCGATGGGCGTGCGCGAACCGCACGTTGTCCGGCTGCCGCCGGTCGGGCTGACGATCCGCCCAGTGCCACCCTGCCCGCCACGCCGCCGCTCGCGTCGTGCCGACCTGGTGCGGATTCGCGAGTGCCGACGCGCCCGTCCAACGGCTCTCGGCGCCGCTGACCCAGGCTCCTTTCCACTGCTGGACATGTACGTCGGGCGGCTCGGGTCGCAATGTGCCAGCGGTGTGCACAACCGCGCCCGCCGAAGCCGTCGACGAGGCCCCGACCAGCTCGGCCGTTTCGGGCGCGGACCCATTGCCCTTGATCTTGACCAGTCGCCGCGCGAGTGAGGCAAGGGCTCGGTACATCAGATAAGCATCAGGGCACGGACATCAGCGCTGCACCCTTGAGACGATTATCGCCTCGGACGTGTTCCTCCGCCAAACGCCCCTAGCCGGGCGGCAACGGCGAAACCGGCGAGCCCGTCTAAGCGGCATGATGGGCAATCTTCGAATCGCGGCACGGCAGCTTCTTCACAATCGCGGCTTCACCGCCGCGGTCGTGGCGACGCTTGGACTCGGCATCGGCGCCAACACCGCGGTGTTCAGTCTCGTCAACGACGTCCTGCTTCGCACGCTTCCGGTGAAGAATCCTGGCGAGCTCGTCCTCTTTCGCAACATCGAAGGCCAGGGCGGGCGCCTCTCGCGCGCCGGCGAGAACAACGGATCGATCGATCCCGCCACCGGCCGCAGCGCCAGCACGTCCTTCTCCTTTTTCACGCTGACGCGCTTTCGTGACAATCACCAGGCGCTCTCCGACGTGTTCGCCTACGCGCCGATCAACCAGGTCAGCGTCGTGATTGGCGGCGACGCCGAGACCATCCCGCTCGGCCAGCTGGTGTCGGGCGGCTATTACGACGGACTCGGTGTATCGGCCGTCGCCGGCCGCACGCTTTCTCCAGCAGACGACACGCCCGCGGCGGCGCCCGTCGCCGTGATCTCGTATCGATACTGGACCAGCCGCTTCCGCCGCGATCCGGCGACGATTGGCCGGACGATCTACGTCAACAAAGTGGCAGTCACTCTCATCGGCGTCACACCACCAGGATTCATGGGCGCGATGCAGATCGGCGAGGCGGCGGACATCACGCTGCCGCTGTCTCTGCACGTGCGGCTGCTGCCCGATCGGGCCGCGGCCAGGGCGCAGCCGTACTACTGGTGGCTTCGGATCATGGGTCGCCTTGCACCGGGGGTGACGGCGCAACAGGCTGCCGCAAGCCTGGAGCCGCTCTTTCAGCAGACCGCGCGCGAAGGCTGGCTCGCGGGCCGCGCGCTCGATCCTGAAGCGTCGCCCGCCATGGCCGGCACTCCCGGCGCTGGCGGCAGACCCCGGCGCACAGGGCGAAAACGATCGCCGCCGTCAGTACATGCAGTCGCTGCGTATCCTGATGGTCCTTGTCGCCCTGGTGCTGCTCGCCGCCTGCCTCAACGTGGCCAATCTTCTCCTCGCCCGGGCGGCAGCGCGACGGCGCGAAATCGCACTGCGTCTTGCGCTGGGCGCGGGTCGGGCGCGGATCATCGGGCAGCTCCTGACCGAGAGCATGCTGCTGGCGCTCGGCGGTGCCGCCACCGGCGTGCTGTTCGCGTACTGGACGCGCGGGCTACTGGTCGGCCTGCGCCAATTTGGCGGTACACCAGCAGCCCTCGACCTGCCGATTGACTCGCACGTGCTCGGCTTCACGATCGCCGCGGCGGTGACGACCGCGTGCATCATTCGGTCTGCTCCCCGCCGTGCGGGCAACGCGGGTCGATCTGACGAGCGAGTTCCACGGCGGCGCACGATTGCTCGGCGATCCGGGCAGGTCCCGCGTCCGGCAAGGCCTGATGGTGGCCCAGATTGCGCTTTCGCTCGTGCTGCTCGTCAGCGCCGGACTCTTTACCCACACGCTCCGCAACCTGGAGGCCGTCGACCCCGGGTTCAACCCTGAACGTCTCGTCTTGTTTCGCGTCGACGCAGCGTCGGCGGGTTACAACCGTGATCGCTTCGCGCCGTTGCACGAGGCGCTGCATCGCCGGCTTCAGCAGATTCCCGGCGTGGTGAGTGCAACGTTTGCGCGCGTCCAGCTCCTCGCCGGAGTGCGCAGCAACCGGCGGATTACGGTTCCCGGTTACACCCCCGCGCCCGGCGAATCGATGATCTTCAACATCAACGGCATCGCTCCGGATTTCCTGACCGCCCTCGAGATCCCCCTGCTCATGGGTCGCGAGTTCGATACGCGCGACGACAGCGCCGCAGCACCGGTCGCGATCGTGAACGCCGCCTTCGCCAGGAAGTTCTTCGGCAATGCCAGCCCGATTGGACGGACTGTTCGCTTCAGCGGGTCAGCTCCGACGGCCAGACCTGCCGACGTCATGATTGTCGGCCTGGTCCGCGACGCACGGTACACCGGCGTTCGTGAGGCGGCCCCGCCGACCATCTATGTGCCCGCGGGCCAGATGCTCGAGGGCACGGCCGCATTCTACGTTCGCGCCGCGGCCGATCCGGCTTCGCTCGGGCCGGCGATTCGTGCCGCGGTGCGCGAGGCCGACCCGATGCTCCCGGTGATCGATCTGCACACCCACGACGAGCAGGTCGAGCGCCTGACATCGCAGGAGCGGCTGTTCGCGCGGCTCGCAGGGTGCTTCGGCGCGATCGCACTCCTTCTGGCGTGCGTGGGACTTTACGGGCTGATGTCGTATCTGGTCCTGCGCCGGACCGGGGAGATCGGCCTCCGCATGGCACTCGGCGCCGTCCCCGGGCAGATCCTGAGGATGATCCTGGGGGAGGCGTTCGTTCTTGCCGCGCTGGGGCTGGCGACAGGACTCGTGGCCGCCTTCGGCGCGAGCCGCTTCATCGCCTCGATGCTCTTCGGACTGTCGCCGGTCGATCCGCTGACCTACGGCGCGGTTGCCATCGTTCTGATTGCCGTGGCGATGCTCGCATCATTACTGCCGGCCCGCCGCGCGGCGCAGGTGGATCCGATGGCGGCGTTGCGGTCCGAGTAGGACCCGTTGCCTACTTCCTCGCCGCCGGCGTAATCGTCGTATCGATTTTCCTGCCGTCGCGGACATAGACGACCTTCGCCGGCTCGCCGATCTTCAGGATGTCGAGCGCGTAGGTATAGTCGTAGATGTTGGCGATCGTCTGGCCCGCAATCTCCACGATGATGTCGCCTTTTCGCAGTCCCGCCTGCTCGGCGGGTCCGCCGCCGACCACGCCGCCGAGCAGCAGCCCCTTCACCTCGGACGAGTAGTCCGGAATGGTGCCCGTGAACACCCGCACGCCGGCGCGCCCCGCACCCTGCTGCAGCTGCTGATCGACTTTCGTGAACGCCGGCGCTTCGGGCGTATCTTCGATCCGCTTGACGATCGCCGCGGCAAAGTCGACGACGCGATCGAGATCCTCGTAGTCGATCTTGTCCGGCGTATCGGACGGCTTGTGGTAGTCGGCATGAGTGCCGGTGAAAAAGCTCAACGACGGAATGCCCGCGCCGTTGAACGTCGCCACGTCAGTCGGCTGGTACGGATCCTCCTGCACGGCAAGGTCGAATCCGGCCGCGACGTTGGCCTGCTCGATGATCCTCGCCCACGCCGGGCTCGAGCCGGTCGCCTGGACGCTGAGCTTGTTGTCCTGCATCCGGCCGACCATGTCGAAGTTCAGGTACGCCGCGATCGCATCGAGCGGCACGGGCGGCTTCGTCGCGAACGCCGCCGATCCGATCAGCCCGAACTCCTCCCCGGACCAGAAGCCGATGAGGACGTTGCGACGGCGGGGCTCCTTCGCGAGCTTCGCCGCAATCCCGAGGATCGCCGCCGATCCCGACGCGTTGTCGTCCGCTCCGGCATGAACCTTCCCGGCATCGTCCTTCTCCGCCAGCGTGTTGCCCGCTTCGCCATGACCCAGGTGATCGTAGTGGGCGCCGATCGCGACCCACGGCTTTGTCGCCGGCGCGGTTGTCGCCGGCAGATACCCGACGACATTGTGGCCGGTGCGCTTTTCGCGCTCGACCACCGCGTGCACCGCCAGCGTCACGCCGGGCACCGCGAAACCGCTGACGTGCGGGTTGGCACTGTCGAGAGACTTCTGGGTCGCGGCGAGGGGCTTGTCCGGTATGGCCTTGAAGATCGCGGCCGCGACATCGCCGGTCACGCTGACGGCGACAATCCCGGAACCGGCAATTGCCGTGTCGAATGACATCGGCGCCAGCTGGCCGGCGTTCGGCGACTGCGGCCCGGTCACGACGACGATCGCCTTGGCGCCGCGTTGCCTGGCGGCCATCGCCTTGTACCGCAGGTCCGCGTAGCGGGCGAGGACGCCGCGCGTCTTCGCGTCCGCATCCTCGGGGAAATAGCGCAGCACGACGACGACCTTGTCCTTGACGTCGAGTGTTGCGTAGCTGTCGTAGCTCAGCTCCTGGCTCGCCGGCACGACGATGCCGTAACCGGCGAACACGACCGGCCCGGTCACTTCGCCGTTGTCCGAGAATGAGAGCGCGCGAACCTGATCGCGCCCGAACACCACGTCGCCGACGGTCAGGGTCGAGCCGCCGTCCCTGGTGCCGGCGGTGAACTCGAACGGCAACCGGAAGTCCGTCTGCCCGGGAAGCGGCCGCGCCCCGATTCTGGTCAGCTCCGACGACGATGTAGTCGCTGGCCAGGCGCTCTCCATTCGATCCCGCGAGGCGGCCCTCGAAGCGCGGGGACGCCAGCGTCTCGACGTGCTGTCGGGTGGCGGACGCCTGGGCGTACAGCGCGGCTGACAGGGCAATCAGCGCACACGCTGTGGACGCGAGAGAACGGAGCGAGAAACGACTCTTCATGATTTTCTGGCCGGCTGCCGTGCCGGGGCGTTCTTCAGCGCCTCGAGCGCCTTGTCGTGATTCCATTGGCCGAGAAACAGCTGCCCGGCGGATCCGCCGGCGCGACTTGACGTCCACGCGAGCGTCTTCCCGTCCGGTGAGGGTACGGGCAGGCCGTCGAAGCCGGGCGAGTACGTGACGCGCACCGGCTCCTTCGTGCCACCGGCGTCGACCATGAACAGCTCGAAGTTCTCGAACCCGAGTTTGTTCGAGGCAAACAGAATGTACTCACCGGAAGGGTGCATGTACGGCGCCCAGCTCATCGCGCCGAAGTTCGTGATTTGCATCTGGTCCGTCCCATCAGGCTTCATCGTCCACACGTCGGCAATGAGACCCTGCTCGTCGAAACGCCGCCAGACGATGCGCTTGCCGTCCGGTGTGAAGAACGGTCCGCCGTCGTAGCCGGGCGTGGTCGTCAGCCGCGTCTGGCCGGAGCCGTCGGCGTGCATGATGTAAATCTCCGCGAAGTTGCTCGGGTTCTCGGCGAGCGACTTCCGCTCGGTCTCGGTAAGCGGATGGTCGTAGGCGTTGCGCATCGACGAGAAGACAATCCATTGCCCGTCCGGCGAGTAGCTGCCCTCGGCGTCGTAGCCTTTCGCGGTCGTGAGCCGCTTCAGCGCAGCGGTCTTTGCGTCGTAGCTGTAGATATCCATCTCGGGGTCGTAGTCCCACGAGTAGCGACGCTCTTTCCCGGACGCCCGGAACGCCAGCTCCTGGTCCTGGTAGTCCCTGGATTTCGGGTCGGCGTGGGTCGAGGCGAACTCGATCTCGTCGGTGCCCGGCCGGAAGAACGCGCACGTGGTCTTGCCGATCCCGGGGGAGATGCGCTTCGTGTCGCCGCTCTCCAGGTCGAGGACATAGATCTGGTAGAAAGGGTTGTTCGGCTCGCGTTCGCTCTGGAAGACCAGTCGCTTTCCGTCAGGCGACCAGTACCCCTCGCCGGCGCGCTTGCCCTCGATCGTGAGCCGTCGCACGCGGGTCAGGAAATCGCGCTCCTGGTAAGCCGGAGCGACCTGCACGTCGTCGATGACGGTCGGCACGACAGGCGCGGCGAGCAGGGCAATGAAGAGCGTGGCACGGAACAGCGACATCGGGGGTTCATCCTCAGTTACCAGTAACCAGTAACCAGTAACCAGTAGCCAGTTACCAGTTCCAGGGCCAGTTCTCAGCTATAAGTTATCAGTTCACAGCTATCAGCCATCAGCTATCAGCTTCACAGCTCAGCTCTCAGCCATCAGAGCTATTAGCTGTCAGCTGGGCGAGCCCGGGTTCGAAGCCGGAACCAACGCCGGAGAGGGACCTGGAAACTGGAGACTGGATACTGGAAGCGACAGCGAAGCTCCCAATCAAGCTGAGTCTGACAGCTGAGAGCTGAGAGCTACAATCGACCCTATGCCCTCCACGCCCGATCTCGTCGTCCTCCACGAACATCCCGAGTGGCAGAAGCCGCTGTTCGCCGCGCTGACGCGACGCGGCATTCGATTCGAGCCGTTCGACGTGACGCGCACCGCGTTCAGCAACGTCGAACCGCTCCGGGCAGCGCTCTATTTCAACCAGGCGAGCCCGAGCGCCTACATTCGCGGCAATACCCGGGCGGTGCCGCTGGCACTCGCGTATATGCGCTCGCTCGAACTGCTTGGCGCTCGCGTCCTCAATGGCGCCGACGTGTTCGCGCTCGAGTTGAGCAAGAGCGCACAGGCGACACTGCTGCGGACACTCGGCATCGATTGCCCGTATTCGATTACCTTCAACGATCCGCGGGCGCTCGGCGCGTACGAATCCGGGATCCGCTGGCCGGCCCTCCTGAAACCCGACCAGGGAGGCAGCGGCGCGCGCATCCAGGTGGTCGACTCGTTGCAATCGATCGAGGCCCTCTTCTCACGCGATCCCGGCATCTGGCTGCCGGACAATCTGTTCCTCCTCCAGGAATATCTGCCTCACGATCCGGACCGCGGGATCATCCGGCTGGAGTTTCTTGGCGGCGAGCTCCTGTACGCGATGCGTGTCGTGACCCACGGCCGGTTCAACCTGTGCCCGTCCCCGGTGTGCAATCCTGACGACGGGTCCGGGCAGTGTGAGCTGCCCGCGGCGGAGACCGTGGACGATGCACCGGCGGTGGAGTTCTACCCGTTCCCGGAAGTGCCGCGCGAGGCGGTCGAAACGGCGCAGCGGATCGTGCGAGCCGCAAAGCTCGACGTCGGCGGCATCGAATATCTCGAGACGCTCGACGGCCGCCGTGTGTTCTACGACATCAACGCGAACTCCAACCTGCGGCCGTCGGTTGCGGCGGCATTCGGTTTCGACCCGTTCGAACGCGTCGTCGACTTCCTCGAGCGACAGGTCGTGGCGGCGCGGAACGTGGCGGCAACCACGACCCGCTGATCGTCAAGGCGTGCGGCGAATCGGCAAGTGACCGCGTCATCTGCGTCCCGACGTAGGCGTCATCGTATTCGGTCTCGTGCGACAATCCGGCGCATGCGCCACCACCTGCTGTTCAGCGTCTTTCCGGTGCTCTCCCTGCTGGCGGTGGCCTGTGCCACGACGCACGCGCCGGGCGCGCCCGAGGGTTTTCGCGCCCAGCTCGACGAAGACTGGAAGTACTGGATGGCGCAATACCCGGAGACCGCGACCGCGGTCGGCTACCCCGGTCAGAATGCGCGCTGGACCGACTATTCCCAGCCAGCGATCGACGCTCGCGCGGCCCACTTGAAAAACAGCGTCCAGCGGATTGCGGACATCGATCGTGCCAGCCTGACCGCCGAGGATCAGGTCAGCTACGATCTGTATCGCGACCTGCTCCAGACTGCGGCACAGGGCCTCGAGTTCCACAACGATGCCATGCCCATCCGCGGCGTGGTGCCTCATAACCTCCGTATGCCGATGAACCAGATCGAGGGTGTTCAGCAGGACGTGCCGAGCGTGATCGCGCAGATGCCGACGGCAACCCGCGCCGACTACGAGAACATCGTCGCCCGGCTCGAGGGCGTGGGTCCGCTCGTCGACCAGACGATCGCGCTGATGGAGCAGGGCATGGCCGACCGGATGATGCCGCCGCGCATCACCTTCCGCGACGTCCCGGATCAGGTCAGGGCGCAGATTGTCGACGACCCCGCGCGCAGCCCGCTGCTCGACGCGTTCAGGACATGGCCGTCGGTCATCCCCGAGGCCGACCGCGCAGCATTGACGACGCGCGCGACGAACGCATACCGGCAGTCGGTGGCGCCCGCGTTCGACAGACTGCAGACGTTCCTGACAACACGGTATCTGCCCGCGTGTCGCGACACGATAGCCGCCAGTGCACTCCCGAACGGCGACGCCATGTACGCGTACAACGTGCGATGGCATACGACGACCGCGAGGACGCCAAAAGAGATCCATGAGATCGGACTCGCCGAGGTCCGTCGTATTCGAGCCGAGATGGACGACGTGATGCGGTCGGCCGGCTTCAATGGCAGCTACGACGAGTTCAAGCAGTTTCTTCGCACCAGTCCGCAGTTCTTCTTTACCGACGCGCCATCGCTGCTGTCGGCCTACCGCGATGTCGCCAAGCGCGCCGATCCCGCGCTGGCGCACCTGTTCGGCCGCCTGCCGCAGACGCCGTACGGAGTCAAGGCCGTGCCCGACGCGTCGGCGCCGTCGCAGACGACCGCGTATTACAACCCCGGATCGTTCGCCGCCGGACGGCCGGGCGTCATGTTCGCGAATACCTACAAGCTCGACTCGCGGCCGCGATGGGAGATGGAAGCGCTTGACGCTGCACGAGGCGGTACCCGGGCACCATCTGCAGATCTCGCTCGCCCAGGAACGGCAGGGTCTGCCCGAGTTCCGGAAGAACTCGAGCTACACCGCCTTCGTCGAAGGGTGGGGCCTCTACGCGGAATCGCTCGGGGGCGAAATGGGGTTCTACGCGGATCCGTATTCGAACTTCGGCCGGCTCACCTACGAGATGTGGCGCGCCGTCCGGCTCGTGGTCGACACCGGCCTGCACTCGATGGGATGGACGCGCGACCAGGCCATCGAGTTCTTTCGCGCCAACGCCGCCAAAGCCGATCAGGACATCGTCGTCGAAGTCGATCGCTACATCGTGTGGCCCGGCCAGGCACTTGGCTACAAGATGGGCCAGCTGAAGATTCGCGAACTGCGCACGCGCGCGGAGCAGCAGCTCGGAGCGCGGTTCGACGTCCGGAAGTTCCACGACGTCGTGCTCGAACAAGGGGCGGTGCCGCTGGACGTCCTCGAGCGCCAGGTCGGCGCGTGGATCGCCAATCCCGACGCGCGGCACTGAGTTGACAGTGTTATCGGCCCGCGGCAGCACAGTCGCGACACGTCGCCGTTTGTCCTGCCCGCGCCGCCTGCTGCACCACGGAGCGTGTGCGGATGTGAGCCGGCTCTACCCGCCGCCGCGCGCTGGCTTGCCCGCGCGCGCGGGTGGCTGCTAAGGTCTAGCAGGCTCCCCGACGGAGCCGCCGCGCTATCAACGGAGCCTCTCATGACACGAACGACCGTGCTTGCCGCGATCCTGGTCGCGGCGGCGATCGCCGGTGCGTCGGCCCGCGCGGAGCCCGACTTCAGCGCCGATCGAATCAAGGCGCACGTGACATTCCTCGCCGACGACCTGCTCGAAGGGCGCGAAGCGGGAACGCGCGGACACGAGATCGCGGCGCGTTACGTCGCCAGCCAGTTCGCGTTGCTTGGATTGAAGCCTGGTGGCCGGGACGGCACGTATTTCGAACCGGTGGAACTGCTCGAATCGAGCCTGACCGGACCACAGCCTACGGTCACACTGACCCGGCCGGGTGCCACACCGGTGGTCCTGAAACACGGCACTGAGGTCGCGGTCGAGGGCCCGATCGCTGGTGGCAGCGTGCGGCTGCGGGCGCCGCTCGTCTTCGCCGGATACGGCATGGAGGACGCGACGCTCGGGTACGACGACTACCGGGGCCTCGACGTGAAGGGCAAGGTCGCCGTCGTGCTGTTCGGCTCTCCAAAGGGCATGGACAGCGAGATCGGCGCGCACCTCATGCACGAGCAGGCGCGAGTCGCTGCCGAACACGGCGCGACTGGCATGATCCGCGTCGCTACCCGAGCCACCGAGGCAGCGTTTCCGTGGGAGAAAAGGGTGCACCTGGCCGATCGGCCAGACCACCTGGGTCGGTAAGGAGGGCAAGCCGTTCGACCCCCAGCACGGTCTGCAGGCGTCGGTCGCTGATCGATCCGATCGCGGCGGCGTCGCTCTTCACCGGTGCGCCTCAGTCGCTCGAGCAGGTCCTCGACGAAGCCGACAAGAACGGCGGCCGTCCAACCGGCTTCGCACTCACACCCGCGGTCACCATCGCGGTTGCGACCAAGGTGCGACGGTTTTCCAGCCCCGAGGTCATCGGCATCATCGACGGCGCCGATGCCAGGCTCAAGGATGAATACGTCGCGCTGATGGCCCACGCCGACCACATCGGCATCAAGGCACAGGGAACGGGCGACCGGATCAACAACGGCGCGCTCGACAACGGCGCCGGCGTCGCCACGCTGATCGAAGTCGCGCGCGCGTTCATGACCGCGCCCGAACGCCCGCGCCGGTCGATCCTGGTCGTGGCCAACACCGCCGAGGAGAAGGGCCTGCTCGGGGCCGAATACTTCGCCCACTATCCCACCGTCCCGATCGAGCGCATCACCGCCGCGATCGACCTCGACATGCCGATGCTGCTGTACGACTTCACCGACGTCGTGGCTTACGGCGCGGGCCATTCGACTCTCGAAGGCGTGTTCGCCAGGGCCGGTGCGGCGATGGGCGTGAAGCTGTCGCCCGACCCGATGCCGGAACAGGCGGTCTTCGTCCGTTCGGATCACTACGCGATGGTCGAAATGGGCGTGCCGGCCGTGATGCTCGCGACCGGCATGGCGAACGGCGGCGAGGCGGCCTGGGGCAAGTTCCTCTCGACCAACTATCATCAGCCGTCGGACGATCTCACACAGCCGATCAACTGGCAGGCCGGCGCGAAGTTCGCCGAGTTCAATTACCGCGTGGTCCGGGACGCTTGCCGACGCCACGACCCGGGCGCAGTGGTACTCGAAGGACTACTTCGGCGATCTGTTCGCGCCGACAGCGTCGAAGGCCACCAGGCCGGCGCAGTAGCCGCTGTGACGCGTTCGGTATCCGATGCGGGCGGTCCCGCCCGAAGGGACTCGCCACCAATGCAGATCGTTCGCGTCTACGATGCCGAGCGGCGACCGCCGAACTGGACGGAGATCATCCGGCCGGGTCAGTTCGTCGCGTTTGCGAAGCACCTGGACACCGACACACCCTGTGATCCTTCCGGCATGCCGTTCGCGTCAGCGGACGCCGTCACCTGCTTCATTTTCGATTCGCTCGCCGACGCCCGCCGCTTCGGGCGGGAATCGGTCGACCGTGTTCCCTCCATGCGCGTCGACGTCTTCGAGTCGACCGGCCGCAGCTCGCCGCCCCTGCTCACGATCGTGCATCCGGCGCGGGTGGCGACACTCGACGGCAACGCGCGGACCGCGCGTCGGAACGCGATCGGAGCGTTGGTCCTGGTCCTCGCCGCCCCGATCCTGTTCTGGATCGACTGGGCGAAATACGATGGACTGCTGATCCTGCCCACCATCCTCGGAATCAACATGATCATCATCGCCGCCAGGCTGATACAGCTGAACGGCGCGCACGCCACCGCCGCGCGCGAGCGGCGCGCGCGACTCGCCGCACTCGGCGACGACGCCAGTCGCTGACGCCTCATCCGTTCGGTAATGGATGCAACCTTTCGCCATCGCGACCCGTCACATGGGACAATATCCCCCACAATGTGGTCTGACAAGACACAGCCGCTCGGCGATTTCGAACAACTGGTGCTCATGGGCGTGCTCCGCCTCGATCGCGAGGCCTACGGCGCCGCCATCAGGCGCGAAATCCACGAGCGGTCCGGCCGGGATGTCTCGATCAACGCCGTCTACACCACCCTCGACCGGCTCGAGGGCAAGGGCCTGCTGCGGTCGTGGGTCGGTCAGCCAACCGCTGAGCGCGGCGGCCGGCGACGGAAGTTTTACGAACTGCGTCCAGCCGGGGTAGCGGCACTGCGGCAGGCCTATCACGCCTTTCACTCCATGGCCGAAGGCCTCGAAGGCCGGCTGGGTGCGAAATGAAGGTCACCCCGCCCCGCCTGGCGATGTGGCTGCTGTCGCACCGTCTGTCGGACACGTGGCGCGATTTCGTCCTCGGCGATCTCGAGGAGGAGTTCCATGCGCGCTCGCGGACCTCGGCGCCGGCCGCGCGCCGCTGGTTCTGGCGCCAGGCCGTGCGCTGCGTGCTCGCACCCCCGCCCGTACGCTGGCACTCCGACGGTACCGCAGGATTCATCAGGAGATTCAATGCTTCGCACACTGGTTGCTGACGTCCGGTACGGAATCCGGATTCTCGCCCGCACTCCGGCGTTCACCCTCGCGGTGGTTGGCGTGCTTGCGCTCGGACTTGGCGCGAACACCGCGATGTTCAGCATCGTCAACGCCGTGCTGCTGCGGTCCTTGCCCTTCGAAGAACCGGAACGCGTCGTGCGCCTGTTCCACGAGCCGCCGCAGGCGGCGTTTCCCGGGCATTCACCGGTTCTCCGTCTCGGCCGCGAACTATTACGACTGGAAGCGGGCCGCGCGTTCGTTCGACGGCATGGCTGTGTACCGGTTTCGACAGTTCACGCTGTCGGGAGGTGGAGAGCCCAGGTCCGTTGTCGCCGGTGCGGTGGACCCCGACTTCTTCGAGGTCGTGCGCGCCCAGCCGTCACTCGGCCGGACATTCCGGCCCGACGAGGATTCTCCGGCGCGGGGGCATGTCGCCATCCTGAGCGATGGATTCTGGCGAAGCCACTTCGGCGGCGCCGGCGATGTGGTCGGGAGGACGCTGACGCTCGACGGCAACGTGTATACCGTCGATCGGGGTGATGCCGGCGCGGTTCACGGTCCGCTCGTGGGATCTCACCGCACGCGACCTGTGGGTGCCGCTCGCGTACACGAACGAGCAGCGCGCCGTTCGCGACAATCACAACGCCCAGGTGATCGCACGTCTCAAGCCGGGAGTCGACGTGCGCCGCGCCCAGTCGGAAATGGACCTGATTTCGTCGCGGCTCGAGCGTGAGTATCCGCAGGCCAATGCAGGATGGGGCGCGACGGTCGTGCCGTTGCAGGAAGTGATCGTCGGCGACATTCGTACGACCTTGCTGATGCTGCTCGGCGCGGTCGCGCTGGTTCTGCTCATCGCGTGCGCCAACGTCGGCAATCTTCTTCTCGCCAGGGCGTTCGGCCGGCGCAAGGAGATGGCGATCCGGGCGGCACTCGGCGCCGGACGCGGGCGCGTGTTCCAGCAACTCTTCATCGAAGCCGTGCTGCTGGCGCTCGCCGGAGGTGCGGCGGGTCTCCTGCTCGCACGACTGATGCTGACTGGCGCGGCCGCTCTGCTCGCCGACCAGATACCGCGCGCGGACGAAATCGCGATCGATTTCCGCGTCGTGCTGTTCGTGCTCGGAGCCTCGCTCGTCACCGGCGTTCTTGCCGGTGCGGTCCCGGCGCTTCGGGCCAGCAAGACCGACCTGAACGGCGCCCTCAAAGAAGGCGGCCGCAACGATGCCGCGGTCGGACTCCGCACTCGCAGGCTGCTGATCGTCTGCGAGGTGTCGCTGTCGCTCGTCCTCCTCATGGGGGCGGGCGTCATGTTCCGGACGCTCCTCGCCCTCCGCAGCGTGGACACCGGCTACAACCCGCACGACGTCCTGACGCTCCAGGTCTCGCTCCCGGACAACCCGCTACAAGACCCCGTCGCAGATAACGACTTTCTTCGCGGCGGCGCTGCAGCGGATGCGAGCGTTGCCGGGTGTCCAGTCAGCGGCCGCAATCGATACGCTGCCGTCGCAGGGCGGCTCGGTGCAGCCCGTGGTGGTGGAAGGCACGGCCGAGCTCTCGCCGCGCGATCAGCCGACTGTTGCCGTCCGGCAGGTCTCGCCCGAATATCTGCGGACCATGCAGGTGCCGCTGCGGCGCGGCCGGGACGTTTCCGATGCGGATCAGGAGGGACTGCTCGTGAGCGCGTCGGCGGCCAGGCTGCTCTGGGGCGAGAAGGATCCGATTGGGACGCGGGTCACGCTGCCGCTGATGTCCAGGACCGTGATGCGCGAAGTGGTCGGCATCGTCGCGGATGTGAAGCTGGGCGATCTGACGGAAGCGCCGGTCCCGACCGTGTACCTCTACTCGCACCAGAAACCTTCCCCCGGGATGGCGATCGTGCTGCGCACGTCCGTGCCGCCGCTCACGGTTGCCCGTGCGGCGAGCGGCGCCGTGCAGGCACTCGATCCGGGTCAGCCGGTCGAGGACATCCTGACGATGGATGCGGTGCTGGAACAGACGCTGACATCGCAGCGCTTCAGCGTGCTGCTGCTAGGCGGGTTCGCGACGGTGGCGCTGTCGCTCGCGTCAGTCGGGATTTACAGCGTGCTCTCGTACATCGTCCGCGGGCGGAGCCGGGAGATCGGCATCAGGACGGCACTCGGCGCGCGAACGGCGGACGTGGTGCGGCTGGTCGTGTTCGAGGGGATGGCACCTGCCCTCGTCGGTATCGGCGATGGGCATCGTCGCCGCGATCATGGCGGCCCCGGTGCTGAGGAAGCTGGTGTTCGGGGTGAACGCCTCCGATCCGATCACGCTGTTCGGCGTCGCCGGCATCCTGGCATTCGTCGCGCTGGCCGCGAGCCTCGTGCCCGCCTACCGTGCGTCGCAGCTCGATCCACTCGACGTTCTGCGGGCCGGTTGAGGGAGGCTGTTCGGCGGGTGGGAGACCGATCGGCAGCGGAGGGACATCTTCGGCCGGCAGCGCCCGGTGACGCTGCCGGCTCGATCGTCAGGCGTTGTCGAACAGCTTGAGGGCGAGGGTGCCGTGCGTGACCGACGCTCCGGCCCTGAGCGCCGCGGACAGGAAGACTGCTTCTGCCACTTCCTCGCGTGTCGCGCCTGCCCTCTTCGCCGCTCGCGTGTGCACATCGAGGCAGTACGGGACAGTGCGTCGTGCAGGCGATGCCGAGTCGCGATCAGCTCGCGATATTTGCGCGGGATGGCACCGCCCTCCCGGCCGATGATCGAATCCAGCGCAACAAATCCCTTGAACTCTTCGGGTGCCAGCTGCTTCAACTGGGGCAGCAGCTTCAGATCTTCCGGCTCGTGATAGTGACTCATCGTATCTCCTCAGCCGGAAGCTTATCTTCTTCCGCCTGAAGGCGGAAGCTACAACGCGACGGCGAGGCGACCTTCTCAGTTCGACGCGCCTTTCGCGATCGTCACGAGCGCAACGCGGTTGACACCGCTCTCTGCCAGTGCGAGGTTGCCGTCGCGCGTGACCATCATGTTGCGCACGACACCTCCTCCAGCCGGAATGATCCAGGTCTGGAACTTCTCGGTTCGTGGATCGAAGCGCACGAGCGTGTTGGGACGGACGCCCGATTCGCTGTACCAGATCGCGCCGCCCGTGGCGGCGATGCCGTACGGCTGCGACTGTGCACCGCCAGGCGACGCCCATTCCTTGACCACCCCGGTCGCGGGATCGAGCCGTCCCAGGTAGCCGCGCGCGAAGTCGGTGTACCAGACCACGTCGTCCGGCGTGAGCGCGATGCGCCGCGGCCGTGCGTTCGCGGCCGGCAGCGTGTGCTCCTTGATCTCCATCGTGACCGGGTCGACGCTGCCGACGCGGTTCCCGCGGAAATCCACGTACCACGGCACGCCCTTCGAGTTGACCTGGATGCCGTACGGATAGCTGTTCGCCGTCGGCGTCGCGGCCAGCTTCATCGTGCCGGTGGCCGGATCGATTCTGCCCACCTGTCCCGATTGCAGGGTGAAGAACAGCGTGCCCTTCTGATCGAAGATCGGCGTATGCGGGCCGCGGGCACCTTCCGGCAGCGGGTACTCGGTGACCTGCCCGGTCTTTGGATCGAGCTTGCCGACGTACGTGCTCTGATTCGCGGTGAACCAGATCTGTCCCGCCCTGTCTTCGACGAGTCCGTGCGGCCCCGATCCGGGCTTCGTCAGCGGGAAACTCCTTCATCTGGCCGGTCGCAGGATCGAGCCGGCCAAGACGATTGGCGAACTGGCCGGTCCACCAGATCGATCCGTCGCCGGCGGCGAGCGGATCGTGCGGACGCGACCCGAGGGTCGGCACCAGCCACTCCTTGAACGATACGTTCGCGGGTCCGGCGATGACGACGGCCGCGGGCGCGGGTCGCGGTGGAAAATTCTTCGCCAGGTACGCCGAAACGGTGTCCGCCTGCTCGCGCGGCAGCGCGACCATCGATCCGAACAACTGGCGCCAGCCGTCCTGGTCGTTGCCCCACGAGCTGGCGATCATGTTGAGTCCGTGGCACCGGGCACACGTCCCTTGCACCAGTTCACGGCCCGGCGCCTTCCGGCAATGAGACGTCGGCCCCGCCGCGGCCTTGCGCGCCAACGCCGACGACGATTGCGGACGTGAACAGCGTTGCGAGCGAAATCGATATGTAGGATGCGGCTCTTCGCATGATGCCTCCAGCACAAGATCCACGGGACCGCAAATGAGCACGCACCATTTTGACCACGGCGCGTGCCGTGGGGCAACCCGGATGCCGCTCGCTGGCGTGTCTCTGGCCGGTTCGGCTTCAGTCGACAGTGCCGGTAGGTTCGATGAGTGAGCGCCGCCGGCGCTGCAGGAACTCGCGCTCTGCCGCATTCTCGGTGCGCTCGATCGCAGCCTCGTAGGCAACGACTGCCTCTCCGATGCGTCCGAGGCGGCGAAGCAGGTCAGCGCGAATCGAGTGGAAGAGATAGTACTGAGGCAGATTGATGGCCTCGACCATCACCAGCGCGGCGTGTGCTCCCTGGACTTCGGCGAGGGCGACGGCCCGGTTCAGCGCGACGACCGGTGTCGGAGTAAGCGTCAGAAGCTGATCGTACAACTGAAGGATCTGACCCCAGTCCGTCGCCGCCGCTGACTCGGCGTCGCTGTGGACTGCATTGATCGCGGCCTGAATCTGATACGGGCCGGGCTGATTGCGCCGCAGGCACCGCCGCACGATACCCTGCCCCTCGGCAATCAGCCGGCGGTTCCAGCGGCTGCGATCCTGGTCCGCGAGCAGTACGAGGTCGCCCGCCGACGTCGTCCGCGTCGGCCGACGCGACTCGATCAGCAGCATCAGCGCAAGCAGGCCGATGACCTCGGGTTCGCGCGGCATCAGCTCGCCCAGGAGCCGCCCGAGGCGGATCGCTTCGGCGCACAGGTCGTCGCGGACCAGCCGGTCACCCGAGGTTGCGGCGTAGCCCTCGTTGAAAATCAGATACACGACCGCGAGCACCGCGCGAAGCCGCTCCGGGAGATCGGCGTCGCCGGGCACCCGGTACGGAATCCCGGCGTCGCGGATCTTCCCCTTTGCCCGGACGAGGCGCTGCGCCATCGTCGGTTCGGGAACGAGAAAGGCGCGGGCGATCTCCCCCGTCGTGAGCCCGCCGAGGAGACGAAGCGTCAACGCAACCTGGACGCTGCGCCCGAGCGCGGGGTGACAACAGGTAAAAATCAGGCGAAGCCGGTCGTCTCCCACGGCATCCTCCTCGACGGGCTCATCTCGGACGTGCAGGGCGGCTGCCCGGGCGTGACGGTCCTCCCGCGACGCCTCACGACGAAAGCGGTCAATCGCGCGGTTTTTCGCCGTCGCAATGAGCCATCCGGCGGGGGCCGGGGGCAGGCCCGCGGCAGGCCACCGCCTGACCGCCTCGGTGAACGCATCCTGGACCGCCTCCTCGGCGACATCAATGTCGCCGAACACGCGGACCAGGACAGCCACCGCGCGTCCGTATTCCTCGCGGTAGACGCGCTCGATTTCCGAGATGGGCACCAACGTCACGGCGAATTCAGCCCGCCTCGCCCTGGAACGGCCGCACTTCGATCGGCAGTGTCGTCGCCCGCGCGAGCTTCCTGCCCCACCCCAGCGCCGCATCGAGATCGGGCGCGTTGACGATCGTGAAGCCCCCGAGGTGCTCCTTGCCCTCGACGAACGGCCCGTCGGTCATGAGCACGTCATCGTCTTTCACCCGCAGCACGGTCGCGGTGCTGGGAGCATGGAGTCCGTTGCCGAACACCCACGCGCCTGCCGTCTTCATCTCCTGGCGAAGTGCCATCACATTCGCCATGACCTTCTCGAGGAATTCGGGAGGCGGAACGCCTTCGCCCCCGGGCTGGTAAACGCTGAGCAGATATTGCTTCATTTCTGTAACCCTCTCGTCAGATGAGCAAGGGCGCCATGCCACTTCTCACTATCTATACGAAGCGGAGCCGCGATAATCGACGGCAGCCGTTTTTTCTTCGGGACTCGGGATCGGGACTGGGGATTCGGGATTCGGGGTCGGGTCGGGGTCCGGGGTCCGGGGTCCGGGCCAGAATTCGCGACTGCTATTGGCTACTCGAGACGACTCTCCCGTCTAAACTCGCAGCTGTCAGCTTTCAGCTCCCGAGTCCCGAGTCTCGAGTCCCGAATCGCGAGTTCCCGAGTTCCCGAATCCCGATTCCCGAACCGCGAGCCCCGAGCCCCGAATCCCCGATCCCTGATCCCTGATCCCTGATCCCTGATCCCTGATCCCTGATCCCTGATCCCCGATCCCCAATCCCGCTCACTCGAGGGTCTCGGAAATTCCTCGCGATCTGTACCAATACACTAGTATAATGTGACTGACGTGAGCATCGTCTCAATCGACCCCCGCGACGCGACGCCAATCTACGCCCAGCTCGAACGCGGGCTCCGCGCGGCAGTGGCGACCGGACGCCTGGCCCAGGGCGACCAGCTGCCGACCGTGCGGCAGCTCGCCGTGGATCTCCGCGTCAACGCGAACACGGTGGCGCGGGTCTACGCGGAGCTCGAACGTGCCGGCGTGATCGAAACCCGTCGCGGCGTCGGCTCCTTCGTCAGCGCGACCCCGACGCAGGCTCATCCGCCGCGCGACCAGGAACGCCGCCTGCGTGCGTTCGTCACCCGGGTGCTGGCGGACGCGGATGCCGCGGGCTTCTCTGTCGACGATGTCGTGAACGCGCTGCGGTCGCGGCAGACATGATCCCGACTGCGCCGCATGCAGGCGCGCGACGCATGCGGAGGAGTCCCGTCGCACGATTACTGTCAGAAAGGACGAGAGCAGCATGGCGTTGATAGATCTCCGTCGTCGTTCCGAAGGATCGGGCGGGCCAGGCGTGGAACTCGGGCGGCCCAACGTCGTGGCGGTTGCGCTCCTGGTCGGGTGCCTCGCGGCCGGCATTCTCGGATCGCTGATGACCAGCAACCCGCTGCCTCTCGTCGTCTTCGCCGTCGTCGGGTTCGTGCTGATGCAGTCGCCAAAGGTGGCGCAGCAGTGGGAACGCGCGGTGGTGTTGAAACTCGGCAGGTTCGACGGGCTGCACGGTCCGGGGCTGTTCTGGATCGTCCCGTTCGTCGAGCGCGTGTCGTCGTGGATCGATCAGCGAACCATCACCACCAGCTTCGCCGCCGAACAGACGCTCACGTCGGACACCGTGCCGGTCAACGTCGACGCGGTGCTGTTCTGGATGGTGTACGACGCGCAGAAGGCCGCGCTCGAAGTGCAGGACTACGCGCAGGCGGTGAGCTGGGCGGCACAGACGGCGCTTCGCGACGTCATCGGCCGGACGCCGCTGACCGAGCTGCTTCGCGGCCGCGAGCGGATCGAAGCCGACCTCCAGCAGCTCATCGATCAGCGTTCGACCCCGTGGGGCGTCACCGTCTCGTCGGTCGAGATGCGGGACATTGTCATCCCCGTGGCGCTCCAGGACGCGATGTCGCGCGAGGCGCAGGCCGCGCGCGAGAAGCAGGCCCGCATCATCCTCGGCGAGGCGGAAATGGAAATCGCCCACTCGTTCCAGGAAGCGGCGAAGGCGTACTACGACAATCCGACCGCGCTCCAGCTGCGCGCGATGAACATGTTGTACGAAGGCCTCAAGGACAAGGGGGCACTGATGCTGGTCCCGAGCAGCGCCGTCGATTCGCTCGGCATGGGAGGGATGCTGGGCGCCGCGGCGTTGCGGCAGGACCGGTTGACGCAGCCTGCCGTCGACAAAGGAGGAGAACGTGGAGAACCGTAGCCCGGACCGGTTGAACATGCGCCTCTGGCTGATGCTTGCGATCGTCGGCGCATTCCTGTGCATCGTCGGCTGGTACAGAACCCTCGGTTGAGCGGTGCGCGGAACGGCGCGCGTCTCCAGACGTGGCGTCGCCGCTGTATCCGATCCGGCTGTATCCAATCGGCGAGGATCTGTGCGGCGTGCGCACACGCCCGCAGTTTTCCTGAATCAAAACGTCTTATTCGTCCCAATGGCTCAGGTCGGTGTACTTGCACGACAGCGATACGCGGGTCGCCCGCGTGCCGGCCCGTCGCCGATCGTCTCAATCGAGAGTCGACCGGTACGTCTGTAAGCGCACGTTTTCGTCGTGATGGAGAGCTTCTCCATCTGTGCCAGGTGACGTCATGACTATCCGTTCCGTCAGCACCGTCCTGATCGTGGCCCTCTGTATCGTCGCCGGACAACGCGGCGTTTCGACGCAGACCGCGTCCGACCCGTACTTCATTGCCGACCTGGGAACGCTTGGCGGCGCCGAAAGCCGGGCGCTCGGGTTGAGCCCGCGCGGCCCGGAGACCGTGGGCAGCGCCAGCCGGCAGGACGGAAGCGTTCACGCCTTTGTGTTCGTGAACACGATGACCGATCTCGGGACGCTCGGCGGCGCCTCCAGTGCGGCGACTGACGTCAGTCGCATCGGCACCATCGTCGGGCGGGCGCAGATAGCCGGTGGCAACAACAGGGCGTTCGCCTACACACCCGCGACCGGGATGCAATCACTCGGCACCCTCGGCGGCAGCCAGAGCGAGGCCGTCGGCATCAATGACGCCGGGGACATCTTCGGCAGTTCCGATACCGCCGGCAACGCTGCCAGGCGGGCATTCATCTACCGCAACGGCACCATGTCGGTGCTCGGCGGCACCTTCGGCGGCACGAACAGCGCTGCCACCGCTGCCAACGAAGGCCAGGAGGTCGTCGGCTGGGCGTCGACGGCCGGCAACGCGACCGTGCACGCCTTCCTGTACAGCGGTGGGACGATGACGGATCTCGGGACGCTCGGCACGTCCAGCGAGGCTCTGGCGGTGAACGACGCCGCCGAAGTGGCCGGACGATCGACACTCGCGTCAGGCGCGCGTCACGCGTTTCTGTACTCGGGTGGTGTGATGGTCGACCTCGGCACGCTGGGGGGTACGAACAGCGAGGCGACGGGAATCAATTACATCGGCTCGACTCAGGTGGTCGGAACATCGGACGTTCCTGGCGGGGGCACGCACGCATTCCTGTACGACCAGGGCACGATGACCGACCTGAACTCGCGTCTGCCGGCCGGCTCAGGATGGGTGCTCGAAGCCGCCACCGCGATCAACGATGCGGGCGAGATCGTCGGGTGGGGGCGCCACAACGGGCTGCGGCATGCGTACCGATTGTTGCCATCGGTGAGACTCTCGCTTCGCTCGGGCGGCACACTGTCGCAGAGAGACGGCAACCTGCCGACCACAGGCGTGCAGGTCGGGCGTGACGTGACGTTCGTGACCTCCGTGGAGGTGGCGTCCGACGGCACGGCGCGGAACATCGTGTTCACCGACACGATGAGCGGGCCGATCCAGATTCAGGGCGTCCGGCTGTATCACGACGACGGGGGGACATGCAGCGTAGAAGCGAACATCGTCACCTGCCATATCGCGAGCGTGGGCATGTCGGGCTCGTTCGCCGAGGAAGTCTGGGTCACCGTGCGCGTGACCGCGCCAGGCGTCTTCTCCCACACGGCGCATGCGACCGCCGCGAACAGCATCCCGAACAGTGCCGACACGGTCCGCCAGGACAATATCGGGATTGCGTTGGCTAGCCTTCACGCTGTCGGCGTCCTCGGTCGCGGGCGGGACCGCCGTGTCCGCGAAAGGGACGCTGACGTCCCTGCCACCGTCCGGAGGCGCGGTCATCAAGGTCGTCAGCAGCAACCCCGCGGTCGCTCCTGTTCCCTCGCAGCTGGTCGTTCAGCTGCCGACCGCGACCCGCTCGTTCAACATCGTGCCCGCGGTTGTCTCGCAACCAACGAGCGTGGTGATTTCCGCAACCTACGGACTCGTCACGATCTCACAGACGCTGACGGTCCTGCCGCCAAAGCTCAGCGCCCTGGCCCTGACACGCAGCACGATGATTGGGTCCTGCCAGACGGCCACCGCGAAAGTCACGCTGACCGGTCGCGCGCCGTCGGGCGGAGCGGTCGTCTCGCTCGCGGCAACCGCCGCCGGCGTGAACAGCCCGACGAGCGTCACGGTTCCGGCAGGCACGTCCAGCCTCAGCTTCACCGTCAACTCGCGCGCGGTGTCGACGATCAACGCCGGCACGTACACGGCGTCGTACGGTGGCACGTCGAAAACACTCAACCTCAGTGTTCGGCCGATTTACGTCCAGAGCCTCGTGCTCACGCCATCGTCGGTGGTCGGAGGCAACCCGGTCAGCGGTGTGGCCACGACAGAATGCGCGGCCCCGTCCGGAGGCATGACCGTCGCGCTGTCGAGCACGAACACGACCGATCGCGGCGCCGACGACGTCGTCGATTCTGGTCGCGGCAGGCGCGACAAAGGGAACGTTCACGGTACGAACGACGAGGCCGGCCGCCACGACGACTGTGACGATCAAGGCCTCCGCGCACGCGGTGACGAAGAACGCGGCGTTGACGGTCACGCGGTAGTTCGGGGTTCCGGGTTCGGGTTCCGGGTTCAGGTTCAGGGTTCCGCGTTCAGGTTCCGCGTTCCGGGTTTAGGGTTTCGCGTTCGGGTTCGCCATGCGGGATTCGGGATTCGGCGTGAGGGTTACGGAGTTCAGGTTCCGGCTCGGGTTCGGTCGTCCGAGCCGGAACTGGAACCTAAACCCGGAACTCAGAACGATGACCGAAGCGAACCCGGAACCCAGAACGCTGAACCGGAGCGACCCGGAACCTCTCCCCTCACGTCCTAACCAGCTTGATCCATCAACCGCTCGAGGGAGGCCGCCGGATCGCTCGTCCGGCCGGTGTGGACCGCAGACATCTGGATAATCGTGCTGCGCGGTGATACGAGCCAGCGGAACCGACCGCGCGGCGGCAGCTCGCCGATCGGCCCCGCCTCCGGACCGCCTTTGCAGATCGCGGGAATGGTTGCGAGATGCGTCCGCACCGCCTCGAGATCGATGCGCGGGATCGAGCGCCAGCAGGCGCGCCTCATCGGGCTCGATACCGGCTCCGAGAAACTCCAGATCCGCGCACGAGAGAATGACGCCCACGTTGATCATCTCGCCACGCTGGACGCGCGGCACGACGCGGACGATCGCGTAGTCGTAGGTGAATTCAGCGGGCACGCGCGGCCTCCTGCACGAACACGCGCGGCGCCTGCAGGCGTCCGAGCAGGTGGCGGGCGTAGGCGTCCCGGAACGCGGGCGCGGCACCAGCGGTGGCGTCGGCTTCGAGCCATGCGTCAGGTACGGCGGCAAGAATCCGCCCGATGACGTCTGCGGTCAGCACCCGGGAGAGCGCCGCATCGGCCTCCTCGAGTGCGTCGGCCGCACCGAGCAGCACATGGTTCTTGACCAGCGGAAAGGGGTCACGCGAGCGATCGACGCCGGATTCCCACCCTGGAGTGTGATGAAAGTACAACGTCGCGCCGTGGTCGATCAGCCAGGGCCGGCGGTGCCACATCAGGATGTTCGTGTTCCGCGCCGTCCGGTCGACGTTCATCGTGTACGCGTCGAGCCAGACGATGCGCGAGGCGATGTCCGCTGTGAGCCGATCGGCAAGCGGATCGAACGTCACCGAGCCGGGGAGATAGTCGAGCGCGAGGTTGAGTCCGGCGCTGTCGAGAATGAGCGCATGGATCTCAGGGTCCGGCTCCGTCCGCGCGAGATCCGGCTCGAGGTCCGCGAAGACAATCTCCGGGACGGGCAGTCCCAGTGCGCGCGCAATTTCTCCCGACACCAGTTCCGCAATCAGCGCCCGCGGCCCCTGTCCGGCGCCCCTGAACTTCAGCACGTACAACCCGTCGTCATCTCCCTCGACGATGGCCGGGAGGGAACCGCCCTCGCGCAGTGGGGTGACGTAGCGCGTCACTCGAATGGTCCTCAGCTCGGGCACGCGCAATTGTGGCAGATGTTGGAAGCGGTGAGGCATCTGAGAGCTTCCGAATCCGTGTATCCTGCACCCGCGGCCGGTGAGGAGGGACGATGGCGAGCGGCGTAACCCGAGTATCCAGAAGAACGTTTGTTTTCACCGGGGCCGCGACGCTGCTCTCCGCCCGGGTGGTTCACGGCCTTCCGCCTCGAGGCGGCAGCCAGAACCAGCCAATGACCGCACGGGAGGTCGTCGCGCGGATTCAAGCGCAGGTAGGCGTCCCGTGGCGGGAAAAAACCGTCGATACGTTCAAGGCCGGGAATCCCGACACCGTCGTCACCGGCATCGCGACGACGGTGATGGCCACGCTCGATGTCCTCCGCCAGGCGGTGGCAGCGAAGCGGAATCTCGTCATCACTCACGAACCCACGTTCTACACCGGGACCGACGAGCCCGGTCCTCGGGCGAACGACCCCGTCTACCTCGCGAAACGAGCCTTCATCGACGAGCACCGCCTCGTCGTCTGGCGGTTCTCCGATCACTGGCTCGCGCGTCAGCCGGGCGAATTCACGCGTGCGCTGGCAGATGCGCTCGGTTGGACGGCCGGACGCGATCCGGGCAACGAGCGACTCTTCATCCTTCCGCCGACAACCGTCGCGGGCGTGGCCGGGCACATTCGCGGCCGGCTCCAGATCAAGGGGGGCATGCGCCTGGTCGGCCGGGCCGACGCCGTGGTCCGCCGCGTCGTGCTCAGCCCCGGGACGACGGACCTGGCGAGCACGGTCGCAAACCTGCGCGACGCGGACCTGATCGTGAGCGGGGAACCGCGTGAATGGGAAGCAGTTGAATACGTGGCCGACACGGCCGTCTCCGGCGAATCGCGGTCGCTGCTGGCGATCGGGCGGATCGTGTCCGAAGAACCGGGTATGCAGGCGTGCGCGGCGTGGCTGCGCAGCGTGGTCGGAAACCTGCCCGTCGACGCCGTTCCGGTCGGTGATCCCTATTGGAGGCCTGCCGTATGACCGGGCAGGAGCTCGTCGGTCGCATCCAGCAGAAGCTGGCGGCGCAGGGCATTCAGTGGCGCGAGGAGTCGCGCGACACCTTCAAGGCTGGTGAGCCAGGGACTCCGGTGCGCGGCATCGCGACCACCGGCATGGCGACCTTCGACGTGCTCAAGCGGGCAGCCGCGAACGGCCGCAACTTCGTCGTCACACACGAGCCTACGTTCTACAACGACAAGGACCTCCTCACCGGGCTCGAGGCGGACGCCACGTATCTGGCGAAGCAGCGCTTCATTGCGGCCAGCCGGCTGATCGTCTGGCGGTTTCACGATCACGCGCATGCGATGCGGCCGGATCCGCTCATCGCAGGATCGGTCCGCGCGCTCGGGTGGACCGAGTACGCCTCGGCCGGTGACCCGCGCCTCTACGTCCTGCCGCCTACGACACTGCGCGCACTTGCCACCGATGTCGCGCGTCGCCTGAACGACCGCGCGCTCCGCGTCGTCGGCGATCCCGACATGCGCGTCAGCCGCGTCGCACTCGGACCGGGGTACGGCATTCCGGCGCTGACCGCCGACATCGACGTCGCCATCGGCGGAGAAGCCTCCGAGGCGGGCGGGAACGCCGAGTACGCTCTCGACGCCGCCGCGACCGGCAAGCCAAAGGGCATGATCATCCTCGGACATCTCATGTCCGAAGACCATGGCATGCAGGAAGTGGCCGAGTGGCTGCGCACGTTCGTGACCGATGTGCCGATCGAGTTCATCCCTGCGGGGGAACCCTTCTCGCGGATTTGATTGAGGCCTGCGGCTGCCGGTCACGCCTGGAAGCGGGAGTACGACTTGGGGTGTCGTGTCCAGCATCGTCGCGAACCCGTAGCTTTCAGCGATCGGTTGCGGTTTTGACATGCCGTGGCCGGGTACGAACGATTAGGCGGATTGGATCAGTCGAGGTAAAATCGCGGCTCATTCTCTTTGACCTCACTTTCAGCAGGGCGACACTCGACGAGGTGAATGCCTTCCCGCTGACGGCGGAGCCATTCCAGGGAATTCCCGAAGGGAGCACCCGTGGCGCTCAACCGCTCGGCCAGTTTTTTTCCGTGCTGCTCGTCGGAGACGATGACGATACCCGGACCGCGTACGGTCGCGCGCTGGCGGCGTGCACGTTTCGCGGTGATGCTGGCACCTGACGGGCTCGAGGCTCTCGCGCGCGACGACGAAATACCTGCCCGACGTCATCGTGACGGACACGCCGGTTCGCAAGATCGACGCACTCGCGCTGATCTCGTGCCTTCAGGCGAGTATCCGCACCGCCGGAATCCCGGTTCTCGTGCTCACCGGCGACGCGCAGACGCCCACCGCGGCGGCTGCTGCAACGGCCGCCGCGTTCCTGACAAAGCCCTGCCCGCCCGACGTCGCTCGTCTCCGAGGTGTCTCGACTCATCGACGCGGCCCACCCGTCGTATCCGCGCGCCGCCGCGATGCAATTCGAGCATGCGCGGCTGCAGGAATGCACCAGCCGGCTCATGCAAAGTCACGCGGCACTGAGGCGCGAACGCGCCGTCTTCGACGTGCTCGATCATCACGAGCATCTCGACGCGCTGCGCAGACACCTTGCCGCACTGGCGACGCACAGGCACCGCCTCCGCAAGTCGCGGCGGCAGCCCGCGGGTTCACCGCCACGGCCGGCTCCTCCGGGGACACCCCACTAGGGCCTATTCGTCGTCAGTTGTGCCGTGCATCTCGGAGCGCGGCGACAGGCTGGCCGGGCACGACGACGAGATGCGGGGACGGGCCACCAGCGCCTGCCGCGCCGCCGCTGCGGCGGAAACCAGCACCATCCGCCAGCTCTTTGGTATGCTGCGAGGGAAGGTGCCGCATCGCGTCCGCGGCGTCCGAACTTCGAAGGAGAGCAATGGCATCAACTGATTTGCGCGGGTGGGCGGTCAAGGGCGCCGAGCAGCGGCTGCTGGAAATCGCGGAAGAAGCCCGCGCAATCTTCCAGGCGTTCCCCGAGCTCCGGCAGCAGGGCCGGGGCTTCAATCTGCAATCGACCGGGACGCCGAGAACGAAACCCGCGACACGACGGGCCAGCGCCAGCGGCGGGCGGCGTCCGCGCCGGCCGATGACAGCCGCGGAACGGAAGGCGGTCGGAGCCCGGATGAAGAAATACTGGGCGGAGAGGCGCAAGGCCGCGGCGGCAAAGAGCAAGTAGTGGTAGCTGATGCTGATGTCTGACAGCTGTCAGCCGAGAGCTACTTCGCCCGTGGAATTCGCGCCAGCCACTGTTCGTATTCGGCAATCGTCGTCGTCAGCCACGTCGCCAGATCCCGGCCGTCCCGCGATCGCCTGGTGCGCATGATCTCGTCGAGGTCGGCGACCATAGCGTCCCGTCCGCGGCGCGTCTCCAGGTCGGACGTCATTCCCTTCGCAATCTGTCCCCGAAGCGTCGCTGGCGATTGGTGGGACCCATCCCGCAACACCGCGAGCAGCGCCGTGATCTGTGCCACCCGAAAGGCGTCCACGGCGCGCTGTTCCCGGGCGGACTGCGGATCGCCTTCGACCTCGCCGTCCTCCCACATCAGCGACGTGACTTCGATGCGATCGATCGGCTGCCACGTCTCTGATCCATCCGCAGCGTCCAGCCCACCGGTGCTGGTCGTAATCTCGAACGTGTACTCGGAATTCGGCATCACGAGCGGCGCGTTGCGCTTACCTCGCGGCCGACCAGTGATCGCGGCTCCATTGCTGCCGCGAAACGCCTTGAACTGCAGCCACATCAGCGGCTGAGAGGACTGGTTCGTGACCGTCACGCGGTAGGCGGATACGTTCGGACCGGCGGCCTGGGCGCGAACGGTCAGCTGCGCCGACACGCTGGCGACGTCAGGAGCGTACGCGGGCGCCGCGGCAATCGGCACGAGCGAAAGGACGATCGGTTCGACACCGTAGGCGCGCAACTCGGCGACTCTGACCGGCTCCGCGGGCGTCACACGAACCGTTGCCACTTCGACCCCGTTTTTGCCCGTACCACCGTAGAACAGCGACACCGTGACCACGACGTCCGCGCCACTCATCACGTGCTTGACGTCAAGGGTCGTCAGCGGCACACCTCCCCTGGCGGTCTGGGCTCCGGCAATGGTCGGGAAGGTCGGCGTCCACATGCCACCACTACGGTGGAGAGGCCCGGGTCCTGACCTTTCCATCCGCGTATTCGATACGGAGGCCGCGGGATGTATCCGTTTTGGGGGGATCCTGCCCGGCGGACGAGGGCAGCCGTGCGCCCGCAACAAGCGCGAGGGAGGCCACGATCATCCCGATTTTACGCCGGGCCCTGACACGCATGCGGCTCCCCCTGGGCGACAGGGTAACCGAATCGCCCGGGAGGGGCCGCAGAATTGTCTGAACACAAGCTCATCCGTGATCTGCCTTTACTGGCGTGACACCGGGCGGACGTCGACGTGGAAATGCTCACGTCGCCGACGTTGCATGCACTCTCGCCGCTGTCGGCCGACAGCCGGCGACGGTACCAGCCGGAGTCGCAACACCAAGGCTCCTCGTGCTATGAGTTCTCGCGCCCGCGTCATCCGCTCCGCCCCCGCCTTCTTCGTCCTCGCCTTCCTTTATGGCTGCGGTGGTTCGTCGAGCATCAACGTCGTTCAGCCCTCGTCCGGGAAGTGCGACATCGCGGTCAGCAACAGCATGCCGAGAGTGCCCGCCGACGGGGGCAGAGGCAACCTGACCGTCGAGACCAACCGCGAGTGCTCCTGGTCGGCTCGCGCCGAGGCGCCGTGGATCTCCCTCAGCGGATCCGAGGGTCAGGGGCCGGCGACGGTCGCCTACACGGTGACGGCGAACGGCAACGGGACTCCGCGTCAGAGTGCGGTCGTCGTCGGCGAGCAACGGGTCGCGGTCACGCAGGATGCAGCGCCGTGCCGGTTTACCGTGTCGCCGTCGAGCGGCGAGGCGGACGCCGGAGGTGGCCAGATATCGGTGAGCGTGACGGCGCCCGGAGGCTGCGCATGGAGCGCACGAAGCGACACGTCCTGGATCGACGCGGCCTCCGGATCGTCAGGTGAAGGCAACGGCAGCGTCCTGTTCAACGTTTCGGCGAACGCCGGCCCACCACGGACGGGCGCGGTGGTCGTTGCCGGTGTCACGGTTCAGATCGTCCAAGGCAGCATCACGCAGCCGGCGCCGCAGCCCACGCCGCGCCCGTGCCCACACCGACGCCGGCACCGACGCCATCTCCGGCACCCACTCCCGCACCGGCACCGGCACCGACGCCCGTCCCCTCCCCGGAGCCAGCCCCTGCACCGACACCGGAGCCGACGCCCACCCCCACGCCGTCGCCTACGCCGAATCCACCCGCGCCCACGTGCAGTTATGGCGTATCGCCAACACGGAGGACGGTCGCGGCATCCGGCGAATCCGTGACCGTAAGCGTCACCACGACGAGCACATGCGACTGGACGGCAAGCGCCGGAACGGACTGGATCAACATCAACGGGCGTAACAGCGGGTCGGGCAACGGATCGGTAGAGGTCTCTGTCGACCGCAACGGCGGTGCTGCACGCTCGGGGTTCGTGACGGTCGCGGGCCGCCGCGTCACGATTGACCAGGCGGAGGCGCCCGCTCCGCCTGCGGCCTGCAGCTACAGCATCAAGCCGGGGTCATACAATTCCGGTCGGGGTCCCGACGATGTGGTTGTCAGCGTGACCACCGAGGGCCGCTGCGACTGGACGGCGACAAGTCGCGCCGCGTGGCTGACCGTGGCCGAGGGACGGAATGGATCCGGTAATGGCACCGTGCGGGTCCACGTCGACGCCAACACTGGAGCGCCGCGCACCGGGACGGTCACTATCGCGGGCGAAACGCTGACGGTCCGTCAGGAGGGCGCCACCTGCAGCTACAGCATCGCACCCACCCATTACGAGGCCGGACGAGGACCGGATAACGTGCGCGTCAACGTCACCGCTGAGAATGGCTGCGCGTGGACCACGACGAACGACGCGTCATGGATCTCGATCGCCGAAGGACGGAGTGGAAGCGGGCCGGGCGTGGTTCGACTGGTTGTCGACCCGAACAACGGCGGAGCGCGATCGGCGACGCTGACCATCGCGGGCCAGAATTTCACTCTCTCGCAGGCGGGTTGCAAGGTCGACCTCAAGCCGACTAACTACGATGCCGGCCGCGGACCCGACGACATCGAGATCAAGGTCATGGCAGACCCGGGTTGCACCTGGACTACCACGAACACGGCTTCGTGGGTCACGGTTGCGGACGGACGCAGCGGAACCGGCAATGGCACCGTCCGGCTGATCGTCGAGGCAAACTTCGGCGCTGCGCGCACGACGACGGTGACGATCGGCGGGCAGCCGTTCAGCCTGCGCCAGGAGGCGCGGTAGCGAATTCAGCCCGCGTGGCCGAGCGGGAAGCGTGCCGAGCGGTCGATGGCGCGGGCCGCCTTCCGCCGTTCAGCGATCGTCCAGGTTTCGCCGCATGCCGAACAGCGTACATACACGAGCGTGCGGCCGAGCGACTCGGCTTTTGCAGCAACAGCGTTGCACTTGGGGCACGAGAGAAACCGTTCCGGCTCAGGCGACGCGTATCGACTGTTGTCCGCCATGCGCTCACGATGCCACAAAGCTCGGCCGTTATCAATCCATTGTATATGGATGAGCTCTGCTCGCGGGGTTCCGCCTCGCAGTCGTAGACCTCGAGATCACCCTCCTTGAGTGTGACGGTGATCTTCTCGGCTGCGCAACGGCGAGTCGTGCCGGACCCGACAGTGTCAAGATTGCGCGTGGCCCATTCCACTCCCTCGACGCCGGTGGTGGTCTCGATTCAAGTCGGCCGTCCGCGAGTGATGGCAGGCGAAGAACCGTGGGTGACGTCGTTCTTCAAGAGCGCGGTGACCGGCCCCCTCAGTGTGGAGACGGACAATCTCGCGGGTGACGAACAGGCTGACCTCACCGTGCACGGCGGTCCTGACAAAGCGGTGTGCGTATACTCCGCCGATCACTTTCCGGAATGGAGCCGGGTGCTTCGCGAAGGTGATCTTGGCGCCGGTGCGTTCGGCGAGAACTTTTCGGTCAGCCACATGGACGAGACCAGCGTGTGCGTCGGCGACGTGTACGCCGTCGGCACGTCACTCGTGCAGGTCTCACAACCGAGGAGTCCGTGCTGGAAGCTGGCCGCCAGGTGGAATCGACCCGATCTGCCGCGACTCGTGCTCCAGTCGGGACGGACGGGCTGGTACTTTCGCGTGCTGCAACGCGGGGTGGTAAGCGCGGGTGAAGAGCTCTCGTTGTCGGACCGGCCGTGTGGCGAATGGAGTATCGCACGCGTCAACGACGTCTCATACGCCACCGGGCGCCACAAGGACGCAGCGGCTCGCCGCGCGCTGGCGGCCTGCGCTCCCCTCGCCCTCACGTGGCGGACCTGGCTGCTCCGCCGTTGAGCGCGCCGCGCGTCAGCGGGTCGGCGGCACGAACTTGACGCAGACCGGCGCGCCGAGCGCCGCGGTCTGGCCGGTGGACGTCAGGGCACCCGTCGCCTGATCGATCCGGAGAACGACCACTGAATCGGAGCCCTGGTTTGCGGCCAGGAGGAAGGTCCCGGTCGGATCGATCCCGAACCCGCGCGGCGTCTTCCCTCCCGTCGGCTCGTTTTCAACGTATGTCAGGCGTCCGGTCTTCTCGTCGATGCCGAAAACGACGATGCTGTCGTGCCCGCGATTGGACGCGAACAGGAACTTGCCGGAAGGATGGACCTGGACGTCGGCGCCGCTGTAGCCCTCGGTCACTTTGTTGCCCGGCGGCAGCGTCGAGATCGTCTGGATCGGTTTGAGCGCTCCTCCGGTCGGATCGACTGCGTATGCGGTGACGGTGCACAGCAGCTCGTTGATCACGTAGGCGAAGCGTCCACCGGGGTGGAAGGCAAGATGCCTGGGACCGGCCCCCGGGTCCGCGGATGCGAAAGGCGGCTCGTTCGGCTTGAGACTGCCGTCCGTGGCGCCGAGCCGATAAATCATGATCTTGTCGGTGCCGAGGTCAGGCACATATACAAGGCGGTTGTCGGGAGTGACGTTGACCGAGTGCGGATGCGGCTCTTTCTGCCGCCCCGGGTTGACGCTCGATCCGGTGTGCTGGACGACGGCCGAGGCAGGCTGGAGCGTGCCGTCGCCGGCGATCGGCAGCACCTCCACACTGCCGCCGCCGTAATTTGCGACGAGCGCATGAGTGCCGGTCTTGTCCACCGTGATGTGTGCCGGACCGGCGCCGCCAGACGACTGCTTGTTCAGCGCCTTCAGCATGCCCGACGTCTTGTCGACGGCAAACGCCGTCACGAGTCCGCCGGGCTTCCCCTCCGCCTCGTTGACTTCGCTGACCGCGTAAATGAAGCCGCCGTCCGGACGCACCGCCAGGTAGCTGGGATTGCGAAGTTCCGCCGCGAGCTGCGGCGCCGACAGTGCCCCGGTCGCCGTATCCAGGTGCGAGACGTAGATGCCACGGCTTTTCTCGCCCGTGTACGTCCCGAAGTAGACGAGCCGATCGGCGCCGCTCGCGGGCTGCGCCTGTGGAAGTCCAGCCGCCGACAACGCGACGAGGGCACTGAGTGAGAGGACACTGGCCGTAAGCGTTCGGAGGTTTCGAATCATTGCGACATCAGACAGTCAATTGCGCGGAAGATCAAGAGGGACCCCCGGTAAGAGCCGCGCCGCTCGCAAACTATTGGGCGCCGTGCAGTCGAATCAGCTGTTGCGTCGCTGAATCGACCAGGCGTTCGCCGGATCCCGGCGCGCACCGCGAGCTGACAGGTTCGTACGCGCCCTCGGCGCGCCGAGCGGATAGTCCGGGAGCTCGACCACGAACAGGCGTCCGCGTGCATCGAACGCCATCGCGACGCGGGTTCTGCACTTCCGGTTCCGCCGCGGCAACCTCGATGTGGAAAGCGTCGGGCAGACGAAACGTAGCCAGCGCATCCTGCGCTCTAGCGGCGCTTTTCTCCGATCGGCATGCCGCGCCGCCGAACGCCTGGCATACGAGCACGAGGCACATGGCGGTGCGAACCCGGGACGTGCGCCGTCGCGCCGCACCGAGACAATCACCCGCCAGCGTGTGAAACGACGACGTGGTCAGGCCGTCAGCCACGTCGCGAATCGCAGCCACACCGGGCTGAACCCGAGCATGAGCCGCAGAGGATGCGAAAGGGTCAGCAGGATGGCACCATACAGAAACGCTTTGTTGACTTTGCCGTTCCGCCACCGGTCGATGCCGACCAACGTGAACGCCAGGAGGTCAGGGATCCCGAAAAACGCGAGGGGACCGAGCGCCACCAGCGCTGCAATCGGCAGGCGTCCGATTGCCGGCGGGATGAAATTCATCACCGTGAGCAGTATCAGCCGCTTGTGTTCGGCTGCCCGTTTGCGATAGTAGAGAGCGCCGCCAAAGAAGACGATGAACATGATCATGTCGAATAACGGGACGACCATGAAAACGCGGGGTGGGATATCGGGCGGAAAGGACGGCGATCCGTACTTCGCCGCTGCAACGGCGGTGAACAGTCCGACCGGGATCATGAGAAATCCGAGGACGCCGCCCGCGATTCCCAGCTGCTGGTGCGTCTTGATCCGGTGCGCCGAAATCAGCCACACCTGCGTCATGAACAAGAGGACCCAAACCGTCATCAGCGCGCCGTGCAGGTGCACGAGTGCCGACACGGGAGGGGTCGTAAACAGTCCTTTGAGGTAGTACGTCCGACCGAATCCGGCAAGAACGAGCAGCGGGAAGAGGACGGCCACGAGAAAGAAGAACTTGTGCTCGGACTCCCGACGCTCGACGAGCTGACTTACCGCCACGGCGCCTCCCTGGTTGAGTGTCGGCCACAGCGTATACCAAGCGGCTCGCCGCCGGTACCACGCGGTGCGAGGTCCGCGCTGCCGTGGGCCAGCGCAGATCGCGCTCGTTCGTGGTATTCACTTCGTCGATGCATACCACCATGGAAGCGGCACGATGACGGCAACAAGCGCTCGCCGCGGTGTGACGGGCGTTGCCGCGTGCCTGGGAGTAGCGGGCGCTGGCCTGCTCTTTGCGCCACGGGAGATGGCCGACGCCGCCGGAGCGACCGGCCCCGACGTCGTCTACCAGCTTTTCGGTGCGGCGCTGCTGGCGCTGGCGTCGATGAATCACATCGCGCGGGGGTCGGCGCTCGGCGGGATTTACGGCCGGGCGATCGTCACCGCCGACCAGGTGCACTTCACCATTGGCGCAATCGCGCTCATCAAGTACGCCTTGCGCGCACCGATGCAGCCCGCATTGGCGGTGCTGGTCGTCGGATACGTCGCCGGCGCGGTGTTCTTCAATCTGCTGCTGTTCCGCGGGATCGACGACGCGAAGCAGGAGACTTCCGCCTGAAGGCGGAAGCTACAACATCGAAGGCGGAAGCTAGACGGCCAAAGACTTCCGCCTAAAGGCGGAAGCTACAACGGCTGAAGGCGGAAGCTACACCGTCAAAGACGTCCGCCTAAAGGCCGAAGCTACAACACTGAAGGCGGAAGCTACACCGTCAAAGACGTCCGCCTAAAGGCGGAAGCTACAACACTGAAGGCGGAAGCTACAACACACCGAAGGCGGACCCGCGCGGGTGACGACGAAAACTACGACGCCGGGCGAGCCGACCCGTTGCGGGAGCGGCGCGCGGCGTGTACTACTTGGCTGGTATGGCTTTTCTCCCCTTCCCGCATCTGTCTAGTGCGCCTGGGCGGCATGCCCGTCGATCCAATGCGGCACGGCAGGGTTCGCTGTTGCTCTTGCTGCTCGCGATCGGCGGTACGCTGGCGGCCGCTCCGGCCGCGGCACAGACACCGCAAACTCCTCCGGTCGCGCCATTGGCAGTCAAGGAGCAGATCGAGGTCATCGCGACCCGTGTCCCCGAGCCGACGCACGACGTGCCGGTCTCGGTCGAAGTGATCGACGGCGACATGATTCGGGCGATCGGAGCCACCAACCTGCGCGAGGCGCTGTCGCTCGCCGCCGGTGTGGAAGTCGCCCCCGGCGGTGATGCGGGACCCGCCGGCGCCGTGCCGGAGTTCTGGGGGCTTCGCGAATTCGACGCCTTCCTGCTCGTCGTCGACGACATCCCCTGGGGCGGCGCATTCAATCCGGACCTGACGACGCTCAATGTGCGTGACGTCGAGCGAATCGAAGTGCTCAGGGGTTCGGCGCCGGTGACATACGGCGCGACGTCGTTCGTCGGCGTCATTCATGTCGTGCACAAGCCGGCGGCGGCAAGCCGAAGCTATGCATCGGCGCGCGTCGGCAGCTTCTCGAGCGGCGGCGGTGCGCTCGACCTGGCGCTGCCGCCGTTCGGCTCGTGGCATTCAAGGCTCAGCGTTGATGCCGACCGCCAGGGATTCAGGGACGATCGCACGTCGTTCAGCCGCGGCCATGCGAATTACCGGGCGGGGAACGCCGATCCGGATCGCAAACTATGGCTGTCAACCGATCTCAACTGGCTGAACCAGCAGCCGGCGAGTCCGCACGTGCGTCAGGGCGCGGAGCTTGCCGCGTCCACTCCGCTCGACGCAAATTACAACCCGGCGGACGCCTTCCTCGACGAGACCCGGGCCTCGTTCGCGTTCGGCATGGACAGGGCGGTCGGGTCGACGCTGCGGTGGGCGACGACCGCATCGTACGCCCACAGTGGACAGAGCATGTTCCGTGGATTCCTGGCGGATGTCTCGAACTCCCCGGACAATGCGACCGGCTTCCGCGAAGACATCGACATCAACGACGTCTATGCCGACACACACCTGGTGTGGCCGGCGCGGTCGAACGTGCAGGTTGTCGCCGGCGCTGATTTCCTTTTCGGCAACGGGGAGGGGCGCGGAGCGACGTTCCAGTACACCGTTCCCCTCAGCGGGATCTCCGCGACACCCGTGCCCCAACCATCGGCGCTCGATCTCGATGCCGAGAACCGACGGGCGTTCTCGGGCGGCTACGGACAAGTGGAATGGATGCCCGCGTCGCGCCTCCGCGTGTCGGCGGGCGTCCGGTTGAACGCCACGTCGGAGCGGCGAGGCGAGAGCGGCGGCACGACACACGTGCGTCCGTCCGGCAGTCTCGGCGCCATGCTCGGCCTGTGGGAACGTGGAACTGACCACGTACGGGTGTTCGCAAACTATCGCGACACCTTCAAACCGGCGGCCTTCGACTTCTCGCTGGCCGAAAACGAAGGCATTCTCGAACCGGAGACAGCGCGGAGTTACGAAGGCGGCCTGAAGCTGCGCGCGGCCGGGGGCCGTGTGGACGTCGAGGCGTCGGCGTTCCGAATGAATCTCCAGAACCTCGTGACGGCGACGGTCGTCGGCGGCCTGCCGTCACTCCAGAACACCGGGGCGACGAGGTTTCAGGGATTCGAGGCGGCGGCGGACGCACGTGCGATCCGAAACGTGACGGCGCGCGCGACGTACAGCTTCCATGACGGCAGGTTCACCGATTTCATCCAGGACTTCGACGGGACCAACACCCAGCTGGCGGGCAGGCGATTCGAAATGTCGGCGCGTCATCTCTTCTCGGCCGGCCTCATCGTCGCACCCGACACCGGCGTGGTCGGCAGCGTCATCGTGAAGCACACCGGCGATCGGTATCTGAACAAACGGAACACTGCGCTGGCGGTGCCGTTCACCACGCTCGACGTCGGTCTGGGCTACCGCCTGGACGCATGGGAAGTGAGAGCCGACGGCCGGAACCTGACCGACAGGCGCGATGCCGTGTCGGAAAGCGAGCTCGGCGAGGCGCAGTATTACCGGATGCCCTCACGACGGATCGACCTCACGGTCGGCCTCCGGTTCTGACCGTTTCAGCCGCGGGCATCCGCCTGAACGGCGGCCACGGGCTCGGCTGCATCGAGCGACACGAATACCTGGTTTCGGCCCCGTGCCTTGGCGGCATACAACGCCACGTCCGCGGCGCGAAAGAGCAGTTCGCCCGCCTTCACGTCGGTCAGCCCGTCAAGCGCTTGCGTCCCGGACCACGAACCGCGCGCGACGCCGACGCTGATCGACAGCGTGCCGCGGGGAAACCTCCTGCCCGCCAGCACAGGTGCACTGTCACAAACAGCGGTGCACAGTGTCTCGGCGACCGCGCGCACGTCAGCATCGCGGCGACCCGGGAGGCAGACGACGAACTCGTCGCCGCCGTATCGGCAGGCGACCGCATCCGCGGGCAACCGCGCGGCCGCGAGCTGGCCCACGTGGCGCACTGCCTGGGCGCCGGTGAGGTGCCCGTACGTGTCGTTCAGCGACTTCAGCCGGTCCAGGTCGAACACCAGCATCGATACCGATGCACCTCTCTCGCGGGCGGCGTGGATCATCGCGACGAGGAGGCTCTCGAACGAACGCAGATTGTGCAGGCCGGTGAGATCGTCGGTCATCGCCAGCACGTGCAGCCGGCGCGCGCTTTCCGTCAGCCTTGCCGTCACGCCACCGACGGCAATGAACAGCGCTATCTGTACAAGATCGGTCTCGCGGTACGCGAACGTGAGCAGGGCAGAATTCGCGAGGTGGTACAGAACGATGGCCACGAGGGACGTCACCAGGCCGCCGCTCCAGCGCAGGCGGGATGCCGCGATAATGATGGGCAGGTAATAAAGGTGCTGGACCGGCGCCGCATCCGTGCTGCGATCGAGCAGGAATGTGACCACCAGCAGGAGGGCGACGATCGCGACAACAAAGGGCTGTGGGCTTCCGCCCTCGTGAAGGTCGCTTTCCTGGTCCTTCGACGCTGTCGTCAGCCGCATGGACGTTCCACCGTGAGACCCGCCGCAGTCGCGTCGCGCAACCCGTTCGTGCCCGCGCGGGGCGGCGCCCCGGCGTCCTGCTGCAGGAGCTGAACGGGACTGCGGCGACTTCTCGTCGACCCCATCTCCCTATTATCCCTCCATCGACCGCCCTGGCGTCGCCGGCAGCGCCACCGCATTCCGCCCGTCAATACCTGGGCAGCGATGGGTCGACGAGCCGTGACCAGGCATCGATGCCGCCCGCGAGGTTGTACAGGTTCTCAAACCCGGCGTGGTGGAAGTACTCGGCCGCCGACTGGCTGCGGATCCCATGATGGCACTGGAAGACGATGCGGGTGCCCCGGTCGAGGGCCATCAGACGATCGTGGCACTCCTGATCGAGCAGGCGGGCACCGGCGATCGCCGCGATCGCGCGCTCCTCTGGCGTGCGGACGTCGACGAGCTCGAACGGCTCGCCGCCGTCCATCATCTTTTTCAAATCGGCGGGAGTGAGTTGCTGAATGGCCATGGCCGATCATCCCACGACCCACGCGTCGAATGAAGGCGGGATTCGGCCGTCAACCTCAGGACCGCATCAGCCGGTGGACCTTGTCGATGATGAGATCCTCGACCGCGTCGGTGAACGGCGCCGGGCGCCCGTAGTAGATCATGGCGTCGCCGCCTTCGTAGCCACCCTCGAGGAGAACCCGGCGCGACGGCACGTACCCGAACACGTCGTTGCAGTAGCCGGATACCCAGAGCCGCTGCTTTGGATATTCGCGAGCCAGGCGGATCGCGTAGTCGACCACGACTTCCCCACCGAGCCCGATGAGCGCCAGGTCGCTGCCGAAGCGCCAGACCTGTACGGGATCCCGCTGCGCAACGGGCAAGTGGCCGTCCCGCCTCATTGTCTCTTCCATCAGCGCGGCGTGCCGCCGGAGGTAGACCTCGTCGATGTCCAGCTGACGCCGCCACCGCTCGCGGGCAGCCGCGTCCGCGAAGGGCAGATCGACGGTCCCGTAGGCGGTGTGCAGCGCCGGCGCGATTGGAGCCGCCCCGGGCAGGGCTCGATCGACGGCGTCGGCCAGTGCGATCCCGTGGGCCTGCACCAGCTCGATCGTGCCGCGCGGCTTTGGGTTCGCATCCGCTCCACAGCCAATCATGAACAGGGCGGTGACGCCTGGATGCCTGGCCTCCAGTGCCGCCTGGGCGACTCCCGCGTAATCGCCGTGATACTGGACGAATCCGTCCTGGAGCGTGGTGTTGTGACAGGCGTATCCGAAAACAATCGCCACCACGCCGTCGTCTGGCCCCACCACCCGCAACACGGGGACGGAGTGGTCCACCGGTCCGTCAGGACTGAACTTGACCCGCCGGTTGGCGGCGAACGCGGCCTCGCCGCGCGCGTAACCGATCCGCGCGGGACGCATCCGTGACAGCGCGTCGCCTACAAGCGCGATCAGTTTGTCCTCGAGTCCCACCGTATAGGCGCGAATGGCGTCCCACTGGTCGGATGAGAGGTCATACGCAACCGACAGCTGCTCGTCGACGACGGGACCGCAGTGCGTATGGCTGGCATTGAAGAGGAGGTTCGCGCGGGCAATTCCGTGGCGCCGCTGGACCTCCGTCGCCACCCGATCGGTGATGCGGCGAGTCACGCCAAGGAGATCGACGGTGACCAGCACCGCGGCAGGGCCGTTCGACGTCTTCAGAGCGAGCGCTTTGGCGTGCAGCGGCAGCGCGACCCCCTGCGACGCCTGTTTGCGCAATGCAAAGCCAGCCATCCAGAGGGAGCGGTCAGGCGTAATGTCGATGGTGGCGGTTCCCGCTTGCCAGGGAAAACGTGCTGGGCCGCGCTGCACCGCGTACGGCGCGACGACGGCACCGGCCACAGCGGCAACGAACTCACGCCGGTTCACGATCCTCATGAGTCGGCAAGCACTCGTGGATTTCCGCGACCGTTGTGGCTCATTGCCTCATGTTTGATCAGAAGCGATTGCTCTGGACAGGTACCGCGCCGTCCAACGTTTTACCTGATAAGAGAAATGGGCGAGCGAGTCACGCCGTCTGGCGGGTCGAGAAACCTGCGCACTCGCGCCGTGACAATTATGTAATTTCCTACCAACGTTGTAATCGATTCAAGCGGGGCCACGTGGAAACGGCCGATTCGCCGGCAATGCCGAACGGCATCGCCATTGCCTTAGGCCAGACAGCCGATGACACTATTGCCCATCACAGCACGTTCCGTGGCAGGGAGCCGGGCATGGCGATGATCGTGGACGCCGCCGCGAGGTTCGGATGCCGGCACCGCTTCGTCGTCACCAACGAGGACGGCGCCAACCTGTTCGTGTGTGAGTCGTGCGGGCATCGCACGGATCTGCTGCCCGTGCACCTCCACGCGACGCGCGGCGAAGTCGTCGCGTTCGCGACGCGTGTCATCGCCCGTCCACCCGCAGCCGTGACCTCGTCGCGGCCGCGCCGGTCACGCTCCACCCAGCGAAGAGGTTGAACCAGAATGGGGCTGTTTCGTCATCCGCACCTTGTCCGTGGCATCGTGCACACGTCCGAAGGCGCCTTTCAGATCGAACGCGGGATCGCCGACCTCCCCGACGAGGTCGGTGCAGCTCTCGGGTGGATACGCGTGGACGAAGATCCGACGTCGATCCCGCCATCGGGACAGCCCGCGTCGAAAGCCGCGGCGGCGGCCAGCAGCCACGCCGGCGCGCTGTAATCGAACGCCCGCCGCTCGCCGATCCGCACCGGTCGATCGCCAGGAACCAGTTCCCTGCCGCGCAGCGCTCGTCAAGTGCACGTGCCGACGCCTACGTCACCGGCATCTTGAAGGTACTGCGCACGTAGTCGATGTTGGCGCGGGTGTCAGCAACGAGATCACCGCTCGGCGCGTCCGTTTCCAACACGTACCACCCGCGATAGCCGATATCCTGATACTCCTGCGCGAGCCGCGGCCAGTCCATGATGTCCTTGTCGCGCATCAACATCGGTCCGTTCTTGACGTGAATCTGGTTGATGCGCTTTCCGAGCCGTGCCGGCTCTCCGTATGGATCGTGCAATCTCGATTTGATGTTGCGGGCATCGTAGTAGACAGCGACGAACTCCGAACCAATCGCATCGAGCAGCCGGAGGTTGTCCTCGGCTGAGATCCAGTCCTCGAGGGCGACCACGACGCCCGCCTTCTCCGCGTACCTCGCCACTTCCTTCATCATCGCGACGAACGTGTCGACCTCCCGCTGGTTCGTCATCGTGATATGGCTGTCGCCGAGGATTGGCAGGAGAATGTTGGTCGTGCCAAGCACGCGCGCGACCTCGACAGCTTCGACGAGGAGAATGGCGGCGGCGGGATTGGTGTGGAGCGGCAACCGCGACTTTCCCGGTGAGCCAATCGCGAGCGAGCAGATTTGCACGCCGTTATCGAGCGCCGCCTGCTTGAATGCGGCCTGCGTCGCGGCCTCACGAAGATGCGGACTGCCGTCGGTCGGGAACGTGAGGCTGACCTGGATACCGTCGAGCCCGATCTCGCGGGCGAGCGCGACCTTCGAGACGTCGCCGCGTTTTCCGAGATTCCAGTCGGTCATGCCGATGCGCACCGGCTGCGGCGCCGGCGAGGTCTGCGCCTGTGGCCGCGAAATGGACGGAAACACTGCGGCGGCCATTCCCGCGGTCCTCACGAAATCACGCCTCGACATCTCCATAGCGCCCCCTGTCCGTCGGTAATAACACGTCGCGGGTCCGTGTCACAAATCTTCCACGTCGCTCGCGCCGGACATTTGCTATCGTCAGCCCGTTGATCCTTTGTCGTTCATGGTCTCTCGTTCCGAGGACGCGTACATGAGCCTGAAATTTGTCGTTCTGCTGATAGTCTGCTTCGCCCTGACGAACGTCGCCGCGCAGGTTCCGTCCACCGGTGCATTGGTCGTGCTCTCGAAGGGCGACAGGACGCTGTCGGTCGTCGATCCATCCACCCTCAAGGTCGTCGGCACGGTACCCTCGGGGCCGGACCCCCACGAAGTCGTCGTCTCGGCGGACGGCCGTGTCGCCTACATCGCGAACTACAACGGCGGCACCAACATCATCACGCCGATCGATCTCGTGTCGATGAAGCCGATGCCGGTGATCGACCTCGGTGCGCTGCGGGCGCCGCACGGCCTCGATTTCGTCGCCGGCAAGCTGTGGTTCACGGCGGAGGCGGCCAAGGCGATCGGGAGCTATGACCCGGCGGCAGGAAAAGTCGACTGGGTGCTCGGCACCGGTCAGAACCGCACCCACATGATTTACGTGGCGCCCGACGCCAGGTGGATGGTGACGTCCAACATCAGTTCCGCGACGATGACCTTCATCGACAGGACGACCGGCGGTGGTCGGGGCGGACGCGGTCCCGGCGGGCAGACCGACTGGGAGGAAACGGTTGTTCCCGTAGGCAGGGGGGCCGAGGGCTTTGACGTCTCTCCCGGCGGTAAGGAAGTGTGGGCGGCCAATGCGCAGGACGGCACGATCTCCGTGATCGACGTCGCGACCAGGCGGGTGACGGAGACGCTGGCCGCCGACGTGACCGGCGCCAATCGCCTCAAGTTCACACCCGACGGCAAGCTGGTGTTCGTGTCGACGCTGAGCGGTCCCGATGTGACGGTGATCGACGCGGCAACCAGGAAGCCGGTCAAGCGGATTCCGGTCGGGCACGGCGCCGCCGGCATCCAGATGCAGCCTGACGGCGCTCGCGCGTACGTCGCCTGCACGCCTGACGACTACGTCGTCGTCATCGACGTCAAGACGCTGGCCGTGACCGGCCGGATCGAAGCCGGGAAGCAACCCGACGGACTCGCGTGGGTGGTTCGGAAATAGGTGGGCGCGCCCGTCTGGCGAGTCTGACGGTCAGGGCTGCCGGGCGAGGACGGTCAGGACATGCAGCCACGGTCCGACCGCGACAAGGAGATACACCGTCGCGAGACCGGCGATGACGCGAAGGTAGCCGGCTCGATACAAGAATGCCGCGCAGCCGCACGCCACGAGCTTTGCACCGACGAGTGCCGGCCCGGCACCGACCAGCGAGATCCACGCGACGAGCAGCGGGTTGCCTTCCGCCATCGGTCCGAACAGCGAGACCGCCTGGAAGGTAATCAGGCCGTCCGCCAGCTGGAGCACGACGAATACGGCGAGCACGAGGTGCCCGGTGAAGTGCGTCGCCGGAATCGGCCACACGCGTCTGGCCAGCAGCATGGCGCGACCGAAGCAAGACTCCGGCCCCATCCGGATGATGCCGTTTGCCTGTATTTCCGAAGCACGCGCGGCAGAATCCACCCGGAAGGCAGACTAAAGAACTCCGGTGAGACGGCGCGCCCGGAGCTGTGCAATACTTGTCGCGCTTGAGAGCTATCACTACTCCTTCACTGCCGGAGGCTGCTGACATGCATGGTCGGGTGCTGATCGTTGACGACGACGAGGCATGCCTCTCCGGCATGAAGCAGCTGGTCGAGATGGCGGGCCATGAAGCGGTCGCCGTCAGCACCTTCGAAGAAGGCAAGCGTGTCCTCCGCCACGGCGCGCCGGACATGCTCATTGCCGACGTTCGGCTGGGATCGTTCAACGGGCTTCAGCTCATCGCCACGAACGCGCTGAACATCCCGGTGATCGTCATCAGTGGATTCGACGACGTCGTGCTCCAGGCCGAGGCCCGCGCGATGGGTGCGGACTACCTGGTAAAGCCGGTATCACCGTCCGCGCTGCTCGAACGCATCGAACAAAAGCTTGCCGCACCCCGGTCGCCCGCGCCGCCGGAGCGGCCGGTAATTTGAACGACGCCCCGGGATCCTCTTTCGTCACCCCTCGCCCATCGCGTCGCATCTGACGCGACGCGTCGTCTTCAACCCCGGCGTCGACGAACTCGGCGCACAGTCGTCGTTTCGATTCGCGAGTGACCGGCACGTGCATTGCGGGTCGGCCGCCCAACATCTACTCGGAAACCATGGAACTGCCTGAAACTCTCGAAAAGTGTCATGAAGTGATCGAGCAACTGCTCGACGAGAATGCCGCACTGCGGCAATCTGGCGTATCGTTCGGCCGGCTGGCCGAGCGGCTGAACTCCGAGCTCCAGGAGGAGCGTCGGAAAGGGCGCGAGCGGCGCACAATCCTGCGCGGCGACGATCGCCGCGTCGAACTGGTGCCCGCCCGACGAGACAACGTTCCAAGCTGAACGCGTGTCGGCAGGCAACCCGGCTGGCAGTGCGAGCCGACCCGGTGCCTCTCCAGCCCGCCACCTCGTGGCGGTGTGTCTATACGGTCACTTTGCCCCTCAACGGCGGGTGGCCGACCATGTGGCAGGTGTGCCGCCGGCAACCGAGCCGCTGATGGCGTTGCCTGCCACCCGGCCGGTGTACTTCGTGTCGCCCACGTTCAAGGTAATCTGGTCTCCGCGCAGCGACCCCTCAGTGATGGGTGTCCCACCGAGCGTCCCCGAGACCTTCTGAAACTTCTGCGTCAGGACCAGGTCCTTGTCGCCGACCTTCCAGGTCCCTTCGACCTTCGCGGGCACTACCCAGAAGAGCGCCGTGCACCACGTCGTGCAACCTTCCGACACGGTGGCGGTCTCGTCCGGCTGCCAGTCGTCCATGGTGAACGAGTTCGACACGATGCGGGTGCCGGGCGCCAGGTTGAGGAGTGTCGGCCGGAGCTTCAGATTGAGCGTCGGCAGCAGGAAGAGCGTGATGACCGTCGCCTTCGAGTAATCGCTCTCGAAGATGTCCGCCTTGACGAACGTCGCCTTGTCGGACACGTTCGCCTCCGCCGCGTTGCGCTTTGCGAGCTCGACCATTTCCGGGTTGTATTCGATCCCGAGCGCACGCACACCGCGCTTCGCTGCCGTGATCACGGTGCGCCCGTCACCCGAACCGAGATCGATCAGGTAGTCCTGCCGGCGTCACCTTGGCCATGTCCAGCATCTTGTCCACGAGTGCCTGTGGCGTCGGAACCCAGACCACATCCTTTCCCGCCTGGCCGACTTTTGGTTCGAACGGCGCCTGGGTCGCAGTCTGTCCGGTCGCGACGGGCGCGACGAGCCACAACACCAGCGCCAGTGCTCCCCATCGACTCACTCGTGCAGTCATAGTCCCTCCAGTCAACGACGTTCAACGTGCAGCCTGCAACGTGCCACGTGCGACGCGTGCTACCTTCAGTCTACGTACAGACCCGGCAAAAAGTCTAAACCGCGGGAACGCTCGAGTTGACTGTGGCGCATGCACTGGAGGTCCGCTGACGTGAACCGACGACACTTCCTGCAGGAGACGACGCGAGCGGCGGCGGCGGTTGCGCTCGCGGGTCCGGTGGGCGCGACGAGGCAGACTGCGAACGCGCGGAACGGCAACGCGATCGCACTCGATCCGACGCCAACGTTCGAACTCTCTCCTTACCTCTACATGCAGTTCATGGAACCGCTCGGCGCCACCGACGGCTCGGTCGAAGCGGCGTGGGATCACGTGCGCGGCGCCTGGCGCGAAGACGTCGTCGAGGTGACGAAGGACCTCGCGCCAACGATGATGCGCTGGGGCGGCATCTTTGCCGACTATTACCGCTGGCGGGAAGGCGTCGGTCCGCGCGCCGCCCGACCACCGCTCGTCAACCTGCTCTGGGGCGGGATCGAATCGAACCAGGTTGGGACCAGCGAGTTCGCCGGGTTCTGTCGCGAGGTCGGGGCCGAGCCACTCGTGTGCGTGAACTTCGAATCCGACGGCCGACGGCAGTACATGCGGTTCGGATCGAGCGTCCGCACGGCCGATGCGAAGGAAGCCGCCGAGTGGGTGAGCTACTGCAACGCCCCGGACCACGCGGAACGCAGGGCACACGGGGCGGCGGCGCCGTACGGCATCCGATACTGGCAGATCGGGAACGAGACCTCGTACGACAGGAACGGGTTCGACCTCGAGACCGCCGCGCGCAAGACTGTCGAGTTCGCCACGGCGATGCGGCGGGAGGACGCATCGGTTCGCCTCATCGCATGGGGCGACAGCGGGTGGGCCGGCCGGATGGCGGAGATCGCGGGCGAGCACGTCCACTATCTCGCTTTCCATCACATGCTCGATCCGGACGACCCGAAGCAGCCGGTGCTGCGCGGAGAGTTGTACCGCCAGGATCCTGATGCCACGTGGGCACAGCTGATGAAGGCGTGGGAACTGACCGACGCGAAGATTCGCACCATGCGCGAGGCGATCAAGGGCCGGCCGATTCCGCTCGCCCTGACCGAGTGCCACTTCACGATTCCGGGACGCGATCGCTGCGACGTGCTCGCGACCTGGGCCGCCGGCGTCTCGTACGCACGGATTCTGAACAATCACGAGCGGCACGGCGATGTGCTCGAGATCGCCACTGCCGCGGATTTCTGCGGCACGAGATGGCAGAACAATGCGGTAATGATCCCGGTGCCCAGGGGCAACAACCGTGCGTATCTACAGCCGGTCGCACGGGTGATGGGGCTGTACCGCCGCCACACCGGCAGCCACGCCGTTCGCGTCACCAGCGCCCCCGACGTGCTCGACGTCGTCGCCAGCCGGCGCGAGAACACGTTGTTTCTCCACGTCGCGAACACCCTCAGAACCCAGTCCGTGCGGGCGGTTCTGCAGGTCCAGGGCGTCACCATCCGCAGCGGACGGGTGTTCGAAATTTCGGGGGATACCGCGGTCGAATTGTCCTACCTGAACAGCGCCAACGTGATGAAAACGACCGAACGGGTGCTGGCGCCCGAAGCGCCCTGGGAGTTTCCGGCCGCATCGGTTTCTGCGATCGAACTGCAGCTTTCGACCGCGGCGCAGTGATATCCTCCGCCGCACACGACAATCGGATACCATGACGGCCCCCTGGGAACAGGGTACGGACCGAGACCTGCACGTCGCGCCTTCAGGTGGCGTCGGCGGGAGCGTCGAGCGGATGAAAGGCAGCATGATCGGCAAGGAGACCCCGCGCAAGCCTCCCATCGTCCTCGTCGTGGACGACGAGTCCGCCATCGTCGCGGCGTTTTCGGAAACGCTGCAACTGGACGGCTACGAAACGGTCCCCGCGCACAGTGCGGAAGACGGGTTGCGACTGCTGGACGACGGGCTGATGCCCGATGCGGTGCTGCTCGATCTGCGCATGCCCGGGATGGGAGGGTTAGGATTCCTGCTCTCCCTGCGCGCCCATCCGGACCGACAGAAGATTCCGGTCGCGGTGGTGACGGCGGACACGCACCTGGACGACACGGCGCAGGAGGCGGTGCAGGCGCTTGGCGCCGATCTCTGCTTCAAGCCGATGACCATGCAGGACGTTCTCACGCTCGCGGCCAGACTGCTTGCGCCGAAGCCCGGACTTCGAGAACCGCCGACTGCTTCACTGAACCGCCGAACCGGTGATGGTGCCGGTTCGCACTGCCCCGCCGCTCCTACCTTCACTTTCTTCTCTTGAGCGACACAAACGAACTGTAACGAACTTGCAAGTCGGTGCGCACCTGTCCCGTTTAGGAACACAGCGGCGACCGCCAGAACCGTCATCAATCCATAAACAGTTGGATTCGTTGTAGTTGCTGCACGCTGGATCCCGGACCGTTCCTTGCTCAGGTGTGACCACCATGTCGCTACACGCTTTCGGTGCTCACAGCGGTCGCAACGCCAAGGCTCACGAGCGGCGGACGGACGATGTCGACGTCCACCCGGACGTGCCGTCAACCGCCGATCACAAAGCCTGCGTCGAGAGAATTCGGCATCTTCGCGACGAGAACGAGCTGCTGCGGAAGTCGGCGGACGAATTCGCCGCGCTCGCCGAGCGGCTGCAGCGGGCGCTCGTGCGTGAACGTGCACGCGGTGGGCGTGCCGGCACGAACGGGCACGGAGCGAACAGTGACGGCAACCGGATCCTGACTATCTCGATGCAGATCGAAGCGGAATACCGCTCGATCCCGAACCTCCGCCTGACCCGCTGGCAGGCCGCACGGCTTTGGGACCTGGAGCAGCGCGAGTGCGACGAAGCGATCGCCGCGCTGGTGCGCAGCCGGGTCTTGCGTGAGACGCCGGGTGGTTTCGTCCGCCGGGAAAAATAAGAACGTCGGAAGCGGAGATCCGTATGCCATTCGAAATCAGCGCCACCGCCGACCTCACGCTGCTCACGCTGCGGGCGCACGGGCGTGGGACGGCCGAGGAAGGTCAGCGTGCGCTGCACGCCGTCCAGGCGCACGCCGCCTACTCGCAGGGAGTGGCGATCCTGATCGACGCACTCGACCTGGTCTACACGCCGTCCGCTGTCGGAGGTACGGGTATTCGCCGGATTCTTCGCGACCGCGTTTCCCTGCTCGCCGGTTGCAGTCGCGGCGTCGCCTGGAGGATTTTACGAAGCGGCCGTGGAAATCACCGCGTTATCGGTCGCACGGGGAGCTGTCGTCGCGCCGTTCACGAGCAGGTCTGCCGCACTCGCGTGGCTGGCGATGGCTTTCGGCGCTGATTTGCCCACAGATCTCGACCGCGATGCCGCTGACCGCCGCGGCGCGGCGAGTGCACGACGACGTGGTGATCCCGTACACGCTGCGCGAACGGATCGAGACAACCCGCGTCGACGTCGACGGCCACGATTGTCCGTTGCGGCTGGATTCGGCATCCGGCCGTCCGGTGTTCGAGCCCGAGGTCGCCGAATTCACGGTCAGCACAGAATATGGCGGCTCGCCACGGCGCGCGACCGTGGACGTCCGGGTGAGCAGCCTCGACGACGAGGAATATGTCCTGTCGGCGGTGGTGACTGCGATGCGCGTCGTGCTCGCAGGAGCGCGGACCGACCTGAGCGCTACCGCATCAACTGTCCGCCATTGACCTCAATCGTCTCCCCGACGATGTAGCTGGCGGCGGCGGACGCGAGAAAGGCAATCACCGTCGCGCACTCGGCAGCAGTCCCGACCCGCCCCATCGGAATCGCGGCCACGAACGAGCGCATCATCTCGGGGGTCGAGAACATTTCGTGAAACGGCGTGTCGATGACCCCCGGGGATACCGCGTTCACCCGGATCCCATGCGGCGCAAGCTCCTTTGCGAGAGACTTGGTGTACGACGTCAGTGCCGCTTTCGACGCGGCGTATGCCCCGGCTCCCGGCCCTCCGCCCGTGTGCCCCGCGATCGACACGACGTTGACGATCGCGCCGCGCTTTCGCTCGATCATCCCGGCCGCCACGGCCTGCGCGGCGAGGACCGCACTCTTCAGGTTCAGCGCGAGAATTTCGTCGAGCTGCGGCTCGGTGATCTCGAGGATGCTGCGCCGCATCACGAGCGAGCCGGCGTTGTTCACGAGCACGTCGATCGGTCCGAGTTCAGCCGTCACCCGGTCGACGAGCGACCGAACCGCGTCGGCACTGCCGGACGTCCGCCGCCACCGCAATCGCGCGGCCGCCGGCCTTTGCGATCGCATCCCGCGTCGCTTCCGCTCCCTTCTGGTTGCGGTGATACGCAATCCCCACCGCCGCGCCAAGATCGGCGAGTGTCGTTGCGGTCGCCGCGCCAATGCCGGACGACGCACCCGTCACGAGCGCGATACGTCCGGTCAGGTCCATGTAATTCTGCATGGCGCAGTGTATCGCGGGGCATCAGGCATCAGCTTTCAGCTTTCAGCTTTCAGCTATCAGTTCTCAGCTTTCAGTTCTCAGTTCTCAGTTACCAGTAACCAGTACCGTCGCCTCTCCGACCGTGGTCTTCCGCCTGAAGGCGGAAGCTACGACCGTACCCCGCGAACCCGGAACCCGGAACCCCGAACCCGGCGCCCCCCGCCTACGCCGCGAAGCGGCTGCGGCGCGGCCTCGCCGTAGCTCGCACGGTCCCGGTCCGCGAGCGAAGGCGGGCGAATCCCCGATCCCCAGTCCATAATGCCCCCATGGCTGGCGCGCATTCGGTCGGGCGGCGCGGGTTCCTTGCGGCCCTGGGTGGCGGAGCGGTCGCGGCGGCGTGCCGGCCGGACGCCGGGGCCAGGCCCATCGTGCTGCGGTTGTCGCACTCCATGTCGGCAGGGCGGACGGCGCTCCATGTGTTCGGGGACAAGTTCCGGGAACTCGCGGAGGCGGCGACCGACGGAGCGGTGACCGTCCGGCGTGTTTCCGAGCGGCACGCTCGGCCAGGAACGGGAGGTCGTGCAGCAGGTGCAGGAAGGCCTCATCGACTTCATGGTATCGGGGACGGCGATCTGGGGCAGCGTTGCTCCGCGGCTGCAGGCGTTCGATTTCCCCTTCCTCTGGCGTGACTGGGCCCACGTGCACAGGGTCGTCGACGGGCCGACCGGCCGTGAGGCCGCCGACTACCTCGAGAGCGCGGTTCGCATCCGGCCGATCGCCTGGGGCGACTCGTTCGGCTTCCGGCAGGTGATCACGCGGTCTCGCGATGTGACCGAGGCGGGGCAGCTGGCGGGGCTCAAGATCCGGACCATCCAGTCGCAGATCTACGTCAAGGCGGTCCAGCTGATGGGCGGAAGCCCGACGCCGATGGCATTCGGCGAGGTCTACACGTCGCTGCAGACCGGCGTGATCGATGGATACGAGCACGACGCCAGCACGACCTACCAGCAGCACTTCTTCGAAGTCGCGCGCTACATGGTGCGCACTCGGCACATCGCCGGCGTCCTCGGGCTGTTCGCGTCGACGAAGGGCCTCGCCCGGCTTCCCGCGGACATCCGCACCGCGGTCGAACGCGCCGCCTTCGATGCCGCGCAGGCACAGCGGGCGATGGGCCCGGCGGAAGACATCGAAGCGTCGCGCGAGCTCACCGCCCGGGGCATGACGATCCGGGACATCGACGGCACTCCGTTCCGGGCAGCCGGCGGAACGGCTGTGGGAAGCAGAAGCGCGCGCGCTTGGCGTCGGCTCGTGGCTGCAGGCGATGCGCGAGTGACGAGCATCACCGTCGAGCGCCCCACCGCTCCTGCACGCTCCGATCGGGCCCTGGAGTTGTCGATCGCGTTGCTCATCGTCGCGCAGGCGGTCGTGGTCGGCCTGCAGGTGATCGGCCGACATATCCTCCGCGAGCCGATCCCGTGGACCGAGGAAATCGCACGACTGCTCCTCGTGTGGCTGATGTGCGTCGGCGGCATTTCCGGCCTGCGCGACGGCCACCATCCGCGCGTCACGGCACTCCTGCGGCTGCTCTCGGAATCCACACCGACAGGCCGTCGATCGGGGCCTGCGCCTGGTGCTCATTGCTTTCTTCGCGTGCCTTGTCTTTCCGGCTTTCCGACTCACGGTTGAGAGTGCGCACGAGCGGCTTCCCGCGAGCGGCCTCTCCGGTGCCGCGATCTCCGCCGTCCTTCCGGTATCTCTCGTACTGATGTCGGCCGTCCTTGTTCAGCAGCTGCGGCACGACGGCTACGACGTGTGGCAGGACCGCGGCGCGCAAGCCTGGGCCGCAGGCGCGGCCGGGCTCGCGCTCGCGTCGGTCCTCGTCCCGCTCTTCGCCGGGGCGGCGCCGATCGTCATCCTCGTGTCCGGCTTTCTCGTGACGGCGGCGCTCGGCGTTCCACTCGCATTCACCCTGGCACTGACATCACTCACCTATCTTCTTGGCATCGGCGGCGTCAGCCTCGTCATTCTTCCCATCAAGATCCTCGGCGGCGTCGACTCGTTCGTCCTGCTCGCCATTCCACTCTTCATCGTCGGCGGCGCTTTCATGGAGTCGGGGGGCATCTCGGAACGCATCGTCGATCTCGCGATGGCCATCGTCGGGCGGGTTCGCGGCGGTCTCGCGATGGTTGCGGTCGTGGCGGAAATTCTGTTCTCGGGCATCTCCGGTTCTACCGCGGCCGATGTCTCAGCCATCAGTTCGCTCCTCGTGCCCTCGATGCGGAGAGCCGGGTACTCGGGACCCGAGGCCGTCAGCGTCGTCGCGGCCGCCTCCGCGATGGGGATCCTGGTACCTCCATGCCTGACGATGGTGGTGCTCGGGTCGCTGGTGAACCTGTCGATCGTGACGCTGTTCCTGGCCGGCTTCGTGCCCGCCTTCATCCTTGCCGCCGTTCTTCTCATCCTGATTGCGGTGCGGGCCCGGCGCCAGAACTGGCCCGTGAGCCGTCGCGTGACCGCAGCCGAGCTCGCACGTGCGGCCCGCCGCGCGGCGGTTCCGCTTGGCTTGCCGGTCATCCTGTTCGGCGGCATCTTCAGCGGCTTGACGACAGTGACGGAGGCGGCGCTCATCGCCGTGGTCTACGCCCTGATCGCCGGGATGTTCATGGGAGGAATCCGGCGTGACGAACTGCCCGGGCAGCTTGCGCGCAGCGGTGTCGTCACCGCGACGACGTTGTGGGTGCTCGCCGCGGCTTCGGCGTTTGCGTGGATCCTGGTGCGTGAATGGGTGCCGCAGATGCTCGGGGAATGGATCGGCGGCGCCGGCGCCGGCCGTACCGGCGTGCTCGCGATGACCGTCGCGCTGTTCGTGGTCGTGGGCGCGCTGCTCGAGGGGCTGCCCGCGCTCCTCATCTTCGGCCCCATCCTGTTCCCGATCAGTCGCCTGGTCGGGATCGACCCCGTGCACTACGGGATCGTGATCGTCGCGGCAATGGGTATCGCGTTCTTCCTGCCTCCGGTCGGCGTCGGCCTGTCGATTGCCGCTGGCATTGCGCGCGTGGACATCGACGACGTGAGCAGGACGTACGTGCCCTACCTGGTCGCGCTCCTCATCGGGCTGGCGTTGATTGCCACGTTTCCCGTCATCACGCTCGTCCTGCCCAGAATCTTCCTTGGCTATAAGGGCTGAGCGAACGCTTATTTCAGGAAGCCGCTGCGCACCGTCACAGCGGAGCTCAACTCGTCGTTCCGCGGATCGTCGAGCGCGAGAAGACGACGCAGGTCGGGTCCCATGCCTGCCTGGACGTCCGGCCTGAGGAGCCGCTTCTGATATTGCTGCTGCGGTTTGTCGCTCCGGCAGTAGAACGCGTGCATCGCCAGACGCGGTGCGCCAGTGCGGTTGGCCGTGCCGCCATGCCACATGTGCGCATTCATCACGGCGATCGTTCCCGCCTCGCCGGTCAGCAGGATTTCATCAGGGTGGGGGGCCATCGGGTTCGCCATGACATCCTGCGGACGAGTGCCCCACTTGTGCGAGCCCGGGACCATCCGCGTCGCGCCATTCTCGGTTGTGAACGCATCGAGCATCCAGACGGTGTTGCACACCCAGTATCCCTGCTCGTCCGGTATCCCCCCCATGTCGACGTGCAGCGGCTGACCGTCTTCGGAATACGGATCCGCCGATCTCGCATTGAGGCTGCTCAGCTTCATCCCGGGGCCGAGCACATGGCGCACGTAATCGAGCAGGCCGGGCAGGATCACCGCACGCTGGAACACTTCGCCCTTGTCGACGAGGTTCGAGAGTCGATGCGCGTGCTCTTCCTGCTTGAACTCGTGACCCGCATGCGAACCCTCTTCGTCGAACAACTCGGCAATGCGGTGCTTCAGCCCCTGCAGCAGGTCCGTCTCGATTAATCCTCTGAGGACAACGTATCCCTGCTCATCGAGGTGCCGTTTCTCATCGTCAGTCATCGCGGGCCTCCACGGATCTCAGCTATCAGCTGTCAGCTATCAGCCGTCAGCTAAGAGCTAACGTGCTGATTGCTGATACTGACTGACTGCTGACTGCTGACGACTACTGGTTGCTGACTACTGACTACTGACTACTGATTGCTGACTCGCTGATTACTACTGACTGCTGATTGCCTGATTGCTGACTACTGATTGCTGACTACTACTGATTGCTGACAGCTGACAGCTTATGGCTGACAGGATACGCCGCTTCGATAGCTTCCGCCTTTGTAGCTTCCGCTTGGCGCGTAGCTTCCGCTTTGGAGCTTCCGCCTTTGTAGCTTCCGCCTTGTAGCTTCCGCCTTCAGGCGGAAGTCAACCCCCGGTCTCAGGCCGTCAGGCGGAAGTCAACCGCCGGTGCAGCGACGCGAGAGTAAACTGGCAGGTATGCAGGACATTCGTCTCGCGATTCGTAACCTGCGGATGCGGCCAGCATTCTCGACTGTCGTCATCCTCACGCTCACGCTCGGAATCGGCGCCAACACCGCGGTCTTCACGGTGCTGAACGCTGTCGTCCTTGCGCCGCTGCCCTATGCGGATCCGGAAGACGTCGTCGTGCTGAACGAGCAGACGCCCGAGCTGCCCTTGCTCTCGGTGACACGGCAGAACTACGAAGCGTGGAGAGATCGGGCGAAGGCCTTCTCGGCGATGGGCGCGGTCCGTTCGACGAACATGACGCTGACTGGCAGTGGAGAACCCGAGCGGGTCCCGATCAAGATGATGTCGGCATCTGTCCTTCCGCTGCTTGGCGTGGCCATCACGTCCGGCCGCGGCTTTACCGAGGCAGACGACCGCCCGGGCGCAGAAGGGGTCGTCCTGATTGGCGCCGGATTCGCCGCCCGCCGTTTCGCCGGGACCGACGCGGTGGGGCACTCGCTCCAGCTCGACAACCGCTCGTACACCGTCATCGGAGTGCTCCCGGATGACTTCGAACTGTTCCAGCCTGCCGACGTATATGTCCCCTTTGGTCCCTGGGCCGCTACGCTGCCGGACGACCGCGGCTGGCATCCGGGCATTCTGCCGATCGCGCGCCTGAAGCCCGGAGTGTCGATCCAGCAGGCGCGTGTAGAGATGGATGCGATCGCCCGCCAGCTCGAGGCGGAATTCAGCGATTCGAACACCAACGTGCGCGTGCTCGTCAGCCGCGCGCAGGACTTGCTGGTGCAGAACGTCCGGCCCGCACTCCTGATGCTGTCGGCTGCCGTGCTGGTCGTGCTCCTGATCGCGTGCGCCAATGTCGCCAACCTGCTGCTGGCGAGAGCCGTGGGCCGGCAGAAGGAGATCGCGGTTCGCGTCGCACTCGGCGCCAGCCGCGGGCGGATTGCCAGGCAGCTGATCGTCGAGAGTATGGTCCTGTCCACGCTCGGCGGTGTCGCCGGCCTTGCGCTGGCCTGGTGGGGGGTCAGTCTTCTCACGCTCACCGGTGCGACTGCGGCGACCCTCCCGCGCGCCCACCGCATCGGCGTCGCCTGGCCGGTCGCCTTTTTCGCTCTCGCCCTCTCGCTCCTCACCGGCGCGATCTTCGGACTGTTGCCGGCCTTGCAGGGCACACAGTTCGATGTCCGCGAATCGCTGCACGAGGAGGGCCGCAGCGCATCCGCGAGCAGACGTCATCGCAGCATCCGGGCGGCCCTGGTGGTCGCGGAAGTGGCGCTCGCGCTCGTCCTCCTCGTCGGCGCCGGTTTGCTGCTGCGAAGCTTCTCAGCCCTGACGCATGTCTCGCCCGGCTTCGACGAGTCGAATTTACTCGTCGTCAACCTCCCGCTCTCGCCCCTGACATATGGCGACAACCTGGCGCGCACGAAGGCGGTCGAACGCATCGTCGCCAGGGCCCAGGCACTGCCCGGCGTTCGCAGCGCCGCGGTGACGACGATGGTGCCGATGGCGGGGGCCGGATCGACGATTCATTTCAACCGGGCCGCGCATCCGCCGAAGGGCCCGGAAGAGTACGTGATGGCGGGTTTCCGCGCCGTCACGCCCGATTACCTGTCGGTCCTTGGCGTGCCGCTCAAGCAGGGCCGCATGCTGGCGGCGGCCGACAATGAGCGGGCGCCACGGGTCGTGGTCATCAACGAATCGATGGCGCGCCAGTTTTTTCCGGACGTCGACCCGCTCGGGCAACGCATCCAGCTCGGCACGGAAGCCTCACCTGATTTTCCGGTGATGGAGATCGTCGGTGTCGTCGGCGACATGAAGCAATCGTTCGAGGCCGGATCCAAGGCCGAAATGTTCGTTCCTTACAGTCAGTATCCTGATCCAATCCTGGTGCAGCTCTATTTGAACACTGCGCTGGTCCTGAGGACCGCCGGCGATCCGATGAGTACCGCAGCGTCGGTGCGAACTGCGGTGCGGGAGATCGATCCAAACCAGCCACTCGTCAACGTCCGCTCGATGGAGACCGCCGTCGCCGGCAGCGTCGCGCAGCCGCGGCTCCAGATGATCCTGGTCGTGATCTTCGCCATCGTCGCCGTCGCCTTGGCGGTCGTCGGGGTCTACGGGATGATGGCCTACAACGTCTCGCAGCGGATTCCGGAAATCGGGGTGCGGATGGCCATCGGTGCGTCACCCGGACGGGTTGTGGCGATGGTAGTGTGGCAGGGCACGCGGCTCACGCTCATCGGTATTGCAATGGGCCTGGTCACAGCCGCATTCGTCGCAGCCGGCGTGCAGCACCTGCTGTTCCACGTCCGCGGCCTCGACCCGGCGACATTCGTCCTCGCCCCGACGATCCTCGCGACCGCCTCGGTGCTCGCGAGCTACATCCCCGCGCTCCGGGCCGCACGGGTCTCACCGTCTCGTGCACTGAACCGCTGACGACTGCGGATTGCGTGATCAGGCGAGAATTTTCGTCGCGACCTCGCCATGGACGTCGGTCAAGCGGAAGTCGCGCCCCTGGAACCTGTACGTCAGTCGCTTGTGATCGATCCCCAGCAGGTGCAGGATCGTGGCCTGCAGGTCGTACACCGAGACCGGATCGGACACGACGTTGTAGCTGAACTCATCGGTCTCGCCGAGCACGAATCCCCGCTTCGTGCCCCCGCCCGCGACCCACATGCAGAAATTGCGCGGGTGATGATCGCGGCCGTAGTTCGCGTCGGTCAACTTACCCTGGCTGAAGACCGTTCGGCCGAACTCGCCGCCCCAGACGACGAGCGTGTCGTCGAGCAGCCCTCGCTGCTTCAGGTCGGTGATGAGCGCGGCCGTCGGCTGGTCCGTGCCCTTGCACTGCAACGCAAGATCGCGCGGCAGATCCTTGTGCTGGTCCCATCCGCGGTGATAGAGCTGGATGAAGCGGACGTTGCGTTCCGCGAGCCGGCGCGCGAGCAGGCAGTTGGCGGCGTACGATCCCGCTTTGCGCGACTCCGGGCCGTACATTTCGAAGACCGAGTCCGGCTCCTTCGACAGGTCCATCAGGTCCGGCACCGAGGTCTGCATGCGATACGCCATTTCGTATTGCGCAATTCGCGTCTCGATCTCCGGATCGCCATATGTCTCGTGCGCAAACCCATTCAGCTTCGCGACCGCGTCGAGCATCTGTCGCCGCGTCGTCTTGTTGATGCCCGGAGGATCGTCGAGGTACAGCACCGGCGCGCTGCCGGTGCCGAAGCGCACGCCCTGGTAACTGGACGGCAGGAACCCGCTCGCCCACAACCGCGAGAAGAGCGGCTGGTCCGTGTTGATCGCGTGCGCCTGCGACAGGAGCACGACGAACGAGGGCAGGTTCTGGTTCTCGCTGCCAAGCCCGTAACTGAGCCACGCGCCCATGCTCGGCCGGCCCGGCTGCTGGAATCCGGTCTGGATGAAGGTGATCGCCGGATCGTGATTGATCGCCTCCGTGTTCATCGTCCTGATCACGGTGATGTCGTCGACGATCTTCGCGGTATGCGGCAGCAGCTCGCTGACCCACGTGCCTGACTGCCCGTACTGCGCGAACGAGTACAGCGACCGCGCCACCGGCAGCGACGACTGTCCCATCGTCTGCGCCACGCGCTGACCCTGACGGACAGAGTCGGGAATCTGCGTCCCCTGATACTGCGCCAGCCCCGGCTTGTAATCGAACGTCTCCAGCTGCGACGGACCGCCAGACTGGTGGAGGAAGATCACGCGCTTGGCCCTGGGGGCAAAGTGCGGCAGCCCGGGGAGCCCGCCGGTCTTCGACGCCGCCGTCTGCGCCTGTCCGGCCGCCAGCAGGTCCGGCCCGAGCAGTGACGCGAGCGCCGCAATGCCGATCCCCTGCGCCGACATCCCGAACAACTGCCTCCGCGTCATATCGAGCGCTTTTCGATATTCGGTCATGTATTTTCTGGACCTTCACCGCTGCGCGGTTTTAGGTTTTAGGGGTTCTATGGGTTATAGGGTCACGTTATAGGTTCTAAGGTTATACGGTTCTAAAGTTCGGTTGCAGGTTCGACAAGGCGCAGGCACAAGCTCGAACGAAACCCTACAACGTAGAACCATCGAACTCTACAACGTGACCCTATAACCCTTAAAACCCATAAAACCTTAGAACCCTATAGCGCGCGATCATTTATTGAGCGCCTCATCAAGATTGAAAATGACACTCGTCACCGTCGTCCACGCCGCGAGCTCCACGGGATCGAGTTTTGGGCTGCGGGGAGATTCCCCCACCGACACCAGCTGGAGGGCGGACGGCGGGTTGGCCCTGAACGACACGAGCCGCTGATCGAGAAGCGTCCGCAGCACCTTGGTTTCCTTGCCGCTCGGCTTCCTGGTCGTCGCAAGGCGGAACGCATAGGCCAGCCGATTGTCGGTCTCGGTTCCGCCTTCGAGCAGCGCCCGCTGCGCCAGCGCGCGTGCTGCCTCGACATAGGTCGGGTCGTTCATCAGTGTCAGCGCCTGGAGCGGCGTATTCGTCAGCGCTCGACGTGCGGTGCACTTCTCGCGATTCGGTGCATCGAAGGTCGCGAGCGATGCTGGCGGGACAGTTCGCTTCCACAGCGTGTACATGCCGCGCCTGTACAGGTCCGGTCCGTGGCTCTGTTCGTAGGCCTGACCCGAGAAGCCGTCGCCGAACGCCATCTCCTCCCAGAGCCCCTTCGGCTGGTACGGAGAAACGCTGGGGCCGCCGATTCGATCGTTCAGAAGCCCGCTCGCAGAAAGCGCCGTGTCACGAATCATCTCTGCCGGGAGACGGTAGCGAGGGCCCCTCGCGAGGAGACGGTTTTCCGGATCGCGTTCGAGCAGTGCAGGCGTCACTTTGGCGGACTGCCGGTAGGTGGCGGACGTCACGATCAGGCGCTGCATCGCGCGGATGTCCCAGCCGGTGCGGACGAACTCGGTCGCGAGCCAGTCGAGCAGCTCGGGATGCGCCGGCGCCTCGCCCTGCACCCCAAAGTCCTCCTGCGTCTTGACGATGCCGACGCCGAAGTACATCTGCCAGAACCGGTTGACGGCGACGCGTGACGTGAGCGGGTGGTCCGGCTGTACCAGCCATCGCGCGAGGGTCAGCCGATTGAGCGGCGCCCCGTCCGGGAGGGGCGGCAACATCGCGGGTACGCCGGGCTGCACCTTCTCGGTCTGGTTGCGATAGTCGCCGCGCCCGAGCACGAACGTATCGCGTGGCTTCTTCATCTCCGCCATCACCATCGCGGTCGGAATGGCGGTGTCGAGCTGCGCTTTCTGTTTTCTGAGCTCCTTCAGCTCGGTGTTGACCGTCCGCAGCGTCTCCGGCGCGGCATAGGTGAGGAAGTATTCGCGCACCTGCTCGGTCTCGTCCTTCGACCGCTTGCCGTGGACGCCGGACACGATCACGCGCACACTGTCGTGGATGGCAAGCTGCTCGATCTGCTCAGGCGTCAGGATGCAGTCGTACAAGCCGGAGATCATCGAGCTGACCGGTGAAAGGCGTTCCCAGGTCCTTGCTGCCCACCCGGAGCGGGGCGTCCGTCTTCAGCGGCCCCGTCAGCGTGTCGCGGACAACGTCGGTTGCGAAGAGTTCGCCGTTGACGAAGATCCGAAGACCGGCCGCCTTTCCGGAACCGTCGTACACCGCCGCCACGTGATACCAGTCGCCGAGGCGCAGCCGTTCGCGGGTCCTGACCTGGATCTTCTTCGACGGCTCGGACGCCAGCGTGACCGTCAACTTCGCCGCCCAGCGCTGGATGCCTACCAGTTTGATGTCGTCGAAGGCCCACTCGTAGCCACGCCGGCGCACGCCGTCGTCGAGCTTCTGAAGAATCGACATCGGCAGGTTGCCGCGGCCCTTGATCCACACCGCCAGGCTGAACGGATCGCGGCGATCGAATGCACCCACGTTCCCGAACGTGACCTGCGTGTCGCCGTCGAACGAGGCGGCCCGCCCGATTTGCCCGGGATCGAATGTGGGATCGCCGGTCAGGAAACGACCATGCTGGTAACGGCCGGAGATGTCGGAAAAGTTGCCGTCGAGCTCGTAATGCGCCACCAGTCCGTCGCCTGAGGCCGCGGCTCTCTCCGGGAGCGTCGCTTCCCACGCGGCCTGCATCGGCGCGACGACCGCATCGTCGAGGGCGGCCTCGCGGGTCTCGATCGCGGCGGTGAGCTCGTCGAGGCGCGCCTGCTGATCGGGTGACGGCAGCTGGATGAAGGGCTGCGCGTTGCCGGTGCGGCCGTCGAGCCCGAGCTCCGGCACGCTGTTGAAGAAGGCGAAGAACTGGTAGAACTCCTTGTGCGTGATCGGGTCGTACTTGTGTGAGTGGCACCGCGCGCACCCCATCGTCAATCCCATGAATGCGCCCGACGTGGCTTCGACCCGATCGATGACGTACTCGACCTGGTACTCGTCGGCGATCGCTCCGCCTTCGAAGTTGATCATGTGATTGCGGTTGAACCCGGAGGCCACCTTCTGTTCGCGCGTGGCGTTCGGGAGCAGGTCGCCGGCGAGCTGCTCGATCGCGAACTCGTCGTAGGGCATGTTGCGATTGAACGCAGAGATCACCCAGTCGCGCCAGGGCCACATCCCGCGGAGGCTGTCGATGTGATACCCGTGCGTGTCGGCGTAACGTGCCGCATCGAGCCACGGCATCGCCATGCGTTCGCCGTAACGCGGAGACTGCAGCAGCTCGTCGACCCGCTTCTCGTAGGCGTCAGGCGATTGGTCGGCGAGGAAAGAGTCGATCGCCTCAGGACTCGGCGGCAATCCCGTCAGGTCATAGGTGAGCCGGCGCAGCAATGAGGTCTTGTCGGCTTCCGGAGACGGTTTGAGCCCCTCGCGCTCGAGTCGCGCGAGGATGAACTGGTCGATGGGATTACGCACCCAGCGCGCCTGGCCGGATGCGATCACGGGGGGGTCCGGGCGCCTGGGGGGGATGAACGCCCAGTGCGTGTCCCAGTTCGCTCCTTCGTCGATCCATCGGCGCAGCAGATCGATCTGCTTTGACGTCAGGGTATGCCCGGTCTCGGCCGGCGGCATCCGTTCATCCGGGTCGGGGTTGGTTATGCGCTGGAAGAGAAAGCTCTCCGTTGCGTTGCCCGGGACGATGACGCCCTTCTTCGCGAAGGCGCCATCGTGGGTATCGAAATGGAATTTGGTTTCGCGCTTGTCTTCGTCGGGCCCGTGACAGGCGAAGCAGTTGTTCGAGAGAATCGGCAGGATTTCGCGGTTGAAACTGACGCGCGCCGCGGCGCCCTGCTCCTTGCCGGCCGGGCGAGCGGCGCCGACAGACGCACCGGCGATCGCGACAGACAACACGGCAAGGCCGAACGCCCAGGCAGATCGGGCAATGCGCATGCGCGCATCTTAATGTAAAACCGAAGACCAGACCGGCTCAGCTCTCGGCCTTGGGCGTTTTCGACTGGCCTGCGTCCTTGCGACCCCACAACAACCCGACCACCCCGACAGCGGCCAGGCCCATGACCCCCTTCTTCAGCAGTTGCCGGCCCCGCGGTGGGGGCACGTCTCCCGTCGCCAGACGGCGATAGGCATCGATCTCGCCCGGTGCCCGCGACGGCGGCTCGGGTGACCGAATCGCGGCTTCGGCCGCTTCGACCCGTGGACGTCGGCGGCGCTCGTCCGAGGGAATCCAGCGACTGAGATAGGTAAAAGTCTCGGATGCGCACACCGGGCACTGGCCCTCGTCGTGCACCTCTTCACAGTCGAGGCAGAGCCTCGCAGTACGCAGCTGCATGGCTCAGTGTACTCCGCGTCGGTTCAGCAAGGCACGCGCGGTCCCGGTGCGGACCTGATAGTCTTGTCTCATTAGGTCAGACGGCAAAAAGACGGGGAATGGCCATGAACATCGGCTCCCGGTTGCAGGCAGCACGAGAACGGCGCGGATACTCGATCGCGGATGTCTCGGCTGCGCTGCGGATCCAGCCACGGTATCTCCTGGCGATCGAGCACAACGACGGCGGGAGCTTGCCGCCGCGCCCGTATGGCCGGGGCTTTGTCAGGGCCTACGCTTCTCACCTCGGAGAAGATTCCGAGCAGACCGTCCGGGATTTCTTCGCACAATTCGAGCCGCCGTCGGCTCACCTGCCTGTTCCCGAGACGGCGCCTTCGCGCCCGACGCCGACGCCTGCATACGAAGGTGCGCAAACCGGCATGATGACCGTGCTGCTGCTGTGCGTCGGAGTGGCCGTCGTGCTGTCGGTCACACTGAGAAGGGGCCCGGCGCGGGAGACTACGCCACTGCAGACAGTCGGCACCGCGGGCACCGGCACTCCAGCGGTCGCTGCCGAAACAGCATCGGGGCAGGATCGCCGCACCGGCGGCACGCCGGCTTCAGGGGTTGTAGTCGACCTCGATGTGACCGCCCCCGCGTGGGTCACGGCGACTGTCGACGGGACGCGCGCGGTCTACCGCACGATGCAGCCGGGCGAACACGAATCGCTCCGCGGACGCGACACCATCGCCCTGAGGGTTGGCAACGCTGGCGCAATTCGCTGGACGGTCAACGGGCGGCCTGCAGAAATGATGGGCGCGCCCGGAGCGGTCAGGTCGGTGCGAGTCTCCGCGGAGTAACGCCGGCTCGCGGCCTTCCGCGCGCAGAACACGTTACAATCGACCGCATGGCTGCGATTCCGTTGATCATCGAAAACCAGCACGACGGGCAGTGGTACGTCGTCGACCTCCCGGACAACTGGATCCCGCAGGGCGGCATCATCACGATCTCGCCGTCGGATCGACCGTTCCCGACGAGAAATGCCGCACAGCACGAGCGCGCCAAACGCACGCAGGCACGCCGCAAGTAAAAGCGCCAGTGCGCTCGGCGCGCACCAACTCGAGCAGACGACCACTCCGCTGAGCTGACCGCATCTGAGGCCAGCAGCGCGATCGAGGCGCGGTGCGGCTCATGACCGCATCGTCCGGCGCGGCCACTGCCGCCACTCAACCCTCCGTAGCGACGACGACCGGGCCACGCCAGGGCGGAGGCGACGATCGTTCCAAAGTAGCGCAATTCCAGGGCTGACCGGCCTCACATTACGGATTTGCGTGCAGATTCGCACAACCAGCATCGTGAGGGCGTGTTCCAGAACGGGTCATTTCTGCCGATCCGATAGTCCTCGCAGAATCGTCATCGCCGGACCGCGCTCGCTCCCATCAGGCGTAGCAAACGCTTGTACCTCACCACTTCCAATGAGGGCGGGGTCTGAGGAGCGGTGATTCCCTAAGCGTGGTACCGCGCTTGCTCAATGAGCACACAGAGTTCTTTATTGTCATGAATTGTCATAACACCAGACAGGTCGTGCGCCGATGAAATCCTTTACGTCAACGCTGCCGACGCTGATGTCGCTGCCGCGCTCGGCGCGGATATATGTCGCGGCGGTGATCGGTGCGGGAGCCGCGTGCCTGCTGGCCGCGGCGATGCACCTGCGCTTCGACCATCCCTGGCTGTTCGGTGTGTTGCTCCTGCTGGCGGTCGCCACGTCGAGCGCGAAGATCGAGCTGCCGCTTGGCCGCAGCCAGTCGAACCTGTCGTTGTCGCACGCGGTCAATTTCTGGGCGCTGTTCGCGCTCGGGTCAGCGCCGACCGTCTGTATCGCGGCGGTGAGCGCGTGGGCGCAGTGCACGTTCCGGCGCGGGCCGCGGAACCCGTTGCACCGCATCGTGTTCAGCATCGCCTCCCTGACGCTTACGGTCTGGGTCGCCGGCGTCCCGCTGGCCTTCGTACTCGGCAGCCATCCCGACAGCGCCGCGGCGCTCGCGCGCGCCGCAGCGGTCGTCGGTCCGCTGTACTTCTTCGTCAACGCGTCGCTCGTCGCGGGCGCGATTGCGCTCTCGACCCGGGAGCCACTGGCGCGTGTCTGGCGCCGCAACTTCCTGTGGAGTGCACCGAGCTACCTGGCCGGCGCGGCACTCGCGGCGGTTGCGACCATGGCGGCGACCCGCGGAGCATTCGGGTGGCTCATCCTGCTCGCGCTGCCGCTGTATCTGGTTTTCCGGAGTTATCACACGGTCGTCGGACGGCTGCGGGAAGAACAGAACGAAACACGACGGGCGATGGAGGTCCAGCTCGCGACGGTCGAGGCACTCGCGCTCGCGATCGAGGCGAAGGCGGGGTCGACGCCCGAGCACATCCAGTCGATCCAGCAGTACGCCGCCGTGCTCGCGGAGGCCAGCGGGCTCTCCGATGCGGAGGTCCAGGGTGTCCGGACCGCGGCGCTCCTCCACGACATCGGCAACATGGCGGTACCGGAGCACATTCTCGCCAAGCCGACGCCGCTCACGCCACAGGAATTCGAGCGGATCAAGAATCACCCCCGGGTCGGCGCCGAAATTCTGCGCAACGTTCCCTTCGGTGCGCCGGTCGCCGACATGGTCCTGTGCCATCACGAACGATGGGACGGCCTCGGGTATCCGGCCGGTCTCCGCGGCGAGGCCATCCCGATCGGCGCGCGCATCCTCGCCATCGCCGATTGCTACAGCACGATGCAATCGGATCGCCCGTATCGGCCGGCACGCACCGGAGCGGCGGCGATTGCGGCGCTCAGAGAAGAAGCTGGCGCGGCATTCGACCCGGCGCTCGTCGATCTGCTGGTGGCGCGGGTCGATCGCGCCGATCGGAACGGCACCGCCGACCTCGCGGGTGAAGACGCGTGGGCGCAGGGAGAGGGCATGGTGGCGCTCCAGGACATCGCTCAGACGCACCGCGAGGAGCAGATTCTCTATGAAATCGCGCAGGCATTGGGCTCGAGCCTCGGTGTCGCCGACGCCATGGCACTCGTCGGCGAAAAGGTGCGCCGTCTGGTGCCGTTCGTGACCTGCGCGCTGTTCCTCGGCGACGAAGAGCAGGGTTATGTGTGCCGCTACGCCCATGGGCCCGGGACCGAGGCGCTGCTCAACTGGGCGCCGCGGTCGTGGAGCGAGATTGCGCTCAGTCTGCCGCCGTGCGCCGATGGCCGCGGTATCCACGGCGAGGAGCTCGCGGCGATGCTCCCCTGCCCGTTGACGTTCGAGGAATCGCTCATCGGCGGCATCGCGATCTATCACACCGTGCCCGGACACTTCACCGACGAGCACCGCCGGCTGCTCGGGCGCGTCAGCGAGCAGGCCGCGGCCGTCATCTTCAATTCGACGCGGTTCGAGCAGACGCAGCACGAGTCGCACACCGATGCGCTCACCGGGCTGGCGAATCGACGCTCGCTGGACCGTCAGTTCGAGAGCGGCCTCGAGCGCGCGTCGCGGACGCGCGGCACGGTCAGCCTGATCGTGCTCGACCTCGATCGGTTGAAGGAGATCAACGATACCTATGGACACGAGGCCGGTGACCGCGCGCTGCGCGCCGTCGGCACCGTGCTCGGCTCGAACATCCGCGACCACGACTTGTGCGCCCGCTTCGCCGGTGACGAGTTCGTCGTCCTGCTGTGGGACACCACGCCGGAACAGGAAGCCCGCCGCGTCCGCGAGCTGCAGATGGCGGTGGCGGGCTACCCATTCGAACCACGGCCGGGCGTGCAGGTCTCGCTCTCGATCAGTGCCGGTCCGGCGCGATTCCCGGTCGACGGCCGCACGTTCGAAGAACTGCTCGCCGCCGCCGACGAGCGCATGTATCACGACAAGGCCGGCCGGCGCTCGCGCAACTCGGGCCGGCACGCCGCGATCGTCCAGGAAAGGGCGTAACGCTCGGACGTCAGCTGACAGCGACCAGCTTCCTTTCAGTTGTCAGCTTTCAGTTGTCAGCTTTCAGTTCAGTTTCAGCTTTCAGCTTTTGTTAGGCACTGGATACTGGGAACTGGATACTGCTGAACGCTATAGCTGATAGCTGGAAGTCAGGTCGCTGTCAGCTGATGCCTGCTGTCTGTGCCCTAATCCTCCCATAAGCCCGCCGTATAGGTTGACGTCGAAAATCATCGCCGCTTATACTGACTGCACGATGTTGGCGCAGATCCGCACGATCGGCATTTGCCAGGCCCGGCCCCGCACGACGCGGATTCGGGCCGTCGGCGGTGTTTGCGCGCTGGCCGGATAAGACATCGAATCCCGGACACTCGCAAACCCGCCGGCCTCCACGGGCCGGCGGGTTTTTTTTGGGCCGCGCGACGTGCGGCCGCGCTCGAGGTAACAAGGAGCCATGGTCCTCATATCCGCCACGGCGGCGCCGGCGGTCGCGTCATGACCACCGCGGCCCGCGGCTATCGCGCCGTGTTCCGGTGCACCGCCGGGTGCCCGGGCGACCACAGCATCTGGCAGCCGCTCTATCGCTGCCCGACCTGCCGTTCGCTCCTCCAGGTCGTGCACGACGTCGACGCTCTCCGCGATCGCAGCGCCGCCGAATGGCGACGGCTGTTCGACGACCGCTACAAGCGGACCACCTGGCCCTATGGCTCGGGGGTGTGGGGCAAGAAGGAGTGGGTCTGCCCGGAGCTGCGCGACGAGAACGTCGTCTCGATGGACGAGGGCGGCACGAACATGTTCTGGGCCGAGCGCTTCGGCCGGGAGCTCGGCATCGAGGATCTCTGGGTCAAGCAGTGCGGCAACTCCCACACCGGGTCGTTCAAGGACCTCGGGATGACCGTGCTCGTGTCGGTCGTGAAGCAGATGGTCGCCGACGGCGCCGGTGTCCGTGCGGTGGCGTGCGCCTCGACCGGCGACACCTCCGCCGCACTTGCCGCGTACGCGGCGGCCGCCGGGATCCCGGCCGTGGTCATCCTGCCGAGAGGACGCGTCACCGCCGCGCAACTGGTGCAACCGCTCGCCAACGGCGCCCGCGTGCTGTATCTCGATACCGACTTCGATGGCTGCATGAGCATCGTCCGGCGGCTGGCGGAGGAAGAAGGGGTCTACCTCGCGAACTCGATGAACAGCCTGCGGCTCGAAGGGCAGAAGACGCTATCGATCGAGATCGCGCAGCAGTTCGACTGGGAAGTTCCGGACGTCGTCATCGTTCCGGGTGGCAACCTGGGCAACGTCAGCGCGATTGGCGCCGGGTTCGACCTGATGATCGAGCTGGGGATCATTTCGAAGCGGCCTCGGATCGTCGTGGCGCAGGCGGCGGCGGCAAACCCGCTCTATGCCGCGTATCAGAACAACTGGCAGTTCGAGCCGATGACGGCGCGGCCGACGATTGCGTCGGCGATTCAGATCGGGAATCCCGTGTCGGTGCACAAGGCGATCAAGACGCTGCAGCGGTTCAACGGTATTGTCGAACAAGCCACGGAGAGCGAGCTCTCGGACGCGGCGGCACGGGCGGACCGCACCGGCATGTTCAACTGCCCGCACACCGGCGTCGCACTGGCTGCACTCGAGAAACTCGCCGCGCGCGGCGAGATCGCCGGCACCGACCGCACGATCGTCATTTCCACGGCGAACGGGCTCAAGTTCAGCGAATTCAAGGTCGCCTACCACACCGGCGGGTTGCCTGGCGTAGTCGCCCGCCACGCGAATCCACCGGTCGAACTGCCCAACGATTACGACGCCGTGCGCCGAACGGTGGACAGCATGGTCGCTGCCGCCCCGGCCGGATCCCCGGCGCTGCGGGGCGATTCATGATGCAGGTGTCGGGCGGGCGGGGCGCACGCCCGGGGGGGCTGGAAATCTGGAAGTTCGGCGGCGCCTCTCTTGCGGACGCGGCCGCGATCGAGCGCGCCGCCGCGCTCATCGCCGGCCATCCCGGTCCGCTCGTGATTGTCGCATCGGCACTTGGCGGCGTGACCGATCTGCTCCTCACCGGCGCAGCACTCGCCGCGTCCGGAAAGGCGGACGAAGCCGCAAAGGCTGCCGCGGTCTTCCTTCGCCGCCATCACGACGTCGCGAAAGCGCTGCTGCCGGAAGGGTCGGCACGGCGCGCCCTGCTCGCCCGCATCGACGCAGCCGCGAGGGAGTATCGCGATCTGTGCGGCGCAGTCGCGGTCCTCGGGCACCTGGCGCCACGCGCCAGCGACATGCTCATCGCCAGGGGCGAACGGATGTCCGCGACCATTCTCGCGGCATCGATTTCCCGCGCGAGGCGCCGGGCGACATACGTCGATGCGGCCGACATGGTCGTGACCGATGGGCAGCACGGAAACGCGGCCCCGGAGCTGGCCGAAACCGGCCGCCGCGCACGGCGCCTGCTGCGCCCGTTACTCACCGGTGGCATCACGCCGGTCGTGCCCGGCTTCATCGGTGCGGCACCGGACGGCGGCGTCATCACGCTCGGACGCGGCGGCTCGGATCTGACCGCGACTCTGCTCGCGCCACCGCTGGCGGCGCGATGCGTCGTGCTGTGGAAGGACGTGCCCGGCATCCTCACCGCCGATCCCCGGCTCGTGCCCGACGCCCGGCTCATTCCGCAGCTGCACCACCGCGAGGCAGCGGAGGTCGCGCATTACGGCGCCAAGGTGCTGCACCCGCGCGCCTTGATTCCGCTCGCCGGCACGCGAATCGTGCTCCGGGTCAGATCGTTCCTCGATCCGAAAGCACCCGGCACCGAAGTCTCCGCGCGCCGATCGGCGTCCGCTTACCCGGTCAAGGCGCTGGCGATCGTCCAGGGCCAGGCGATCGTCACGGTGGCCGGTAAAGGCATGATTGGCGTGCACGGTATCGCCGCGCGCACCTTCGCCGCGATTGAGGGCGAACGCCTCTCGGTCTCGACCATCTTCCAGGCGTCGTCCGAGAGCTCGATTGGATTCACGCTGCCGGAGTCAGAGGCCGATCGCGCGGTCGAAAGCCTTCGCCATGCGTTCCGCAACGAGCTCGCGGCCGGGCTCATCGACCATGTCACCACCCGCGGCGGGATGGCCGTCGTGGCCGTCGTCGGTGACGGCATGGCCGGGGCACCGGGCGTGGCGGCGCGGGTGTTCACCGCGCTGTCCACGCACAGCATCAACGTTGTCGCCATCGCGCAGGGATCGTCGGAGCGCAACATCTCGTTTGCCGTCGCCGGCGAGGACGCGGCGGCTGCGGCTCGAAGCGTTCATGCCGCGTTCCAGCTTTCGAAAATCGGCGGCGGCCGCTCGCAGGCGGCGCCGCGAACCGATGTGGTCCTGCTCGGATTCGGGCGTGTCGGCCGGGCACTCGCGGATCAGATCGCCGCCCCGAACGGTCGCCCCGCGGTTCGCGTTGTCGGGCTGCTCGACCGCTCCGGCTATGTATTCGACGCTCGCGGCATTTCGCGGCGCCGCCTTCTCGCGCTCACGCGTGAGAAAGACGCGGGAGCACTGCTGGCTTCGCTTGGCGGAGAGCCCGCGGCGGCAGCCGAGGCGCTCACGCTCATGTCGCGCCACGCCGTCTCGCGGCCGGTCATCGTCGACGTGACCAGCGACGAAACCGGCGACCTGCTCCGCGCCGCGGTCGGACACGGCTTCGATGTCGTGCTCGCCAACAAGAAACCGCTCGCCGGGTCGTGGCGCAGCTACGCTGACCTGCTCGAGGCGACGACGGCCGGAGGGCGACGGCTGCGTTATGAGGCGACCGTGGGCGCTGGCCTGCCGATCATCGATACGTTCGACAAGCTGGTCGAGACCGGCGATCGCGTGCTGCGCATCGAGGGCTGCGTCAGCGGCACGCTCACGTACGTCGTCTCGGCGGTGTCGGCCGGCACGCCGTTTTCGGTCGCGATACGCGAGGCCGTGGAGCGCGGTTACGCGGAACCGGATCCGCGAGAGGATCTCTCGGGGCAGGACGCCGCGCGCAAGGCGCTGATCCTCGCACGCCTGCTCGGCTACCGTGGTCCCTCACCTAAGGCGGACAACCTGGTTCCCGCTGCGCTCAGGAAATTATCGATCCCCCAGTTCATGTCCCGCGTGTCGGTGCTCGATGCGGAATGGGCGGCGCGCACCAGACGCGAACTGGCGGCGGGCCGTGTCCTGCGTTACGTCGTCACCGCGACCGCCCGTGGAGTGTCGGCGATGCTGAGGGCGGTGCCGGTCGATGGCCCAATCGGCGCGTTGCAGGGGACCCGCAACCTGGTGGCGTTCACGACGAAACGGTACCGGACTGAGCCACTCGTGATCAGCGGTCCCGGGGCCGGCGCGGAAGTCACCGCCGCAGGCATCCTCAACGATGTGTATTCACTCGCCGCTCGCTGACGGTTGCCACGCATGAGACCTGATTACAAGGTGCCGACGACCAGGACGCTGCAAGTCGATCCCGAGACGATGCTGCGATTGATCCTGACGAGCCGCGTCTATGACGTGGCGCAGGAGACGCCGCTCGACCACGCGCCGCGCCTGTCCAAACGGCTGGGAAATGTCGTGCTCCTCAAGCGTGAAGATCTGCAGCCGATCTTCAGCTTCAAAATCCGCGGCGCCTACAACCACATCGCGCACCTGGCCGAGTCCGAACGCGCCGCGGGCGTCATCGCGGCGAGCGCCGGCAACCATGCCCAGGGGGTCGCGTTCTCTGCCCGCCATCTCGGGATTCGCGCGCTGATCGTCATGCCGCAGACGACGCCGGAGATCAAGGTCGACGCGGTGCGCGACATGGGCGCTGAGGTGGTGCTGAGCGGAGATACGTACGCGGAGGCGAAAGCGCATTGCGACGAGCTTGCGCGCAAGACCGGTCTCGCGTTCGTTCACCCGTTCGACGACCCGCTCGTCATTGCCGGGCAAGGGACCATCGGCAACGAGATCCTGCGACATCGGCTCGGCGACGTGGCGGCGATCTTCGTGCCGGTTGGCGGCGGCGGGCTCATCGCCGGGATCGCCAGCTACGTGAAGGCGCTGAGGCCGGACGTTCGCGTCATCGGGGTCGAACCCTTCGAAGCCGATGCCATGTTCCAGTCGCTCGCCGCGGGACGACGCGTCGCGCTCGACGGCGTCGGCATCTTCGCCGATGGTGTTGCCGTCCGCGAGGTCGGAGAGATCACGTTCCCGATCGTGCAGGCGACCGTGGACGAAATCGTTCGCGTGTCGAACGACGAGATCTGCGCCGCGATCAAGGACATCTTCGACGAGACGCGATCGATACTCGAGCCGGCCGGAGCGCTCGCGGTTGCCGGCATGCGCGCGTGGGTGGCGCGGACCGGCACCACCGGCCAGCGCCTCGCTGCCGTGCTCAGCGGCGCCAACATGAATTTCGACCGGCTCCGGTTCGTCGCAGAACGCGCCGAGCTCGGCGAAGCACGGGAAGCGCTCTTCGGCGTCACCATCCCCGAACGGCCCGGCGCGTTTCGTGATTTCTGCACCGCCATCGGCCGCCGGGTCGTCACCGAGTTCAACTATCGCCTGAGCGGACGCGACCAGGCCCACATCTTCGTCGGCATCGCGACGCGGTCGCGCCAGGACGCCGTCGATCTCGAGGCGGCGTTCGAGGAACGCGGCTACCGAACCACGATCCTGACCGACGACGAGACCGCGAAGCTGCACGTGCGGCACATGGTCGGCGGGCGGAGCTCGGATGTTGCCAATGAACAACTGTGCCGCTTCGAGTTTCCCGAACGACCCGGCGCACTGATGGCGTTCCTCGAACAGCTTGGCGGCCGATGGAACATCAGCCTGTTCCACTATCGGAATCACGGCGCCGACTTCGGCCGCGTCCTCGCCGGTTTCGAGGTGCCAGCCACCGACATGCGGCGCTTCGAAGAATTCCTGGACGGACTTGGCTACCGCTATCAGCGTGAGATCGGCAACGTCGGATACGAGTTGTTTCTGGCGGGGACGTAGTTTCGCTCGCTGAGCTTCGATGACCTTCCGCCTGAAGGCGGAAGCCACGCACAGTCCCCAGTCGCGAGCCCCGAATCCCGAGCCCCGGATCCCGAGCCCCGAATCCCGAACCTCGAACCCCGAACCCCGAATCCCGAATCCCGAATCCCGAATCCCGAATCCCGAATCCCTGATCCCCAATCCCCAACCCCTATCGGACCGTCGGATACGTAATTCCCAGCTGCTCGAGGTAGGTCTTGTACTTCGACGAATCGAAGTAGTACTTCCGCATCGCCGGACGATACTGCTCGAGAGTTTTCGCATTCAGATGGATGGCCGGTTTGTCGTCCGGTCCGATCAACGGCTGGTACTTCTGATCTTTCGTCGTCGTCGTCTCGAAGTACTCGTGCGCCTGCCGGACCAGCTCGGGTCGGGTCAGGAAGTCGAGCACGGTCATCGCCTGCACCTTGGCGCCTGCGGTCGTGCCCTTGTGCGCGATGGGAGTCGCCATGGCGACGGCATTGGCCCAGTTGTGGCCGGGCAGGTTGGGAATGTTCGCCGGATACCGCAGCGTCGCCGTCGGCACCGTCCATGACACGTCGCCGATGTCATCCGACCCGCCGCCGTAGTTCTCATCCGGCGCGAGGCCGGCCTTCGTCGCCGGAATCTCGGAGGGCAGCCCGATCTCCGGCTGCTTCAGTTCCTTCTGGAGCGCTTTCGCGAGCGCCTGGTCCGCCTCGTCCCACTTCGGCAGGCCGACCGCGGTTGCATTCGCGTACATGGCTTCGGCGATCGGCTTGCTCATGTTGCCTGGCCATGCGGACCCGAGCAGCCGCGACGACACGTCGGTGTCGGTCATCGATGCCGCGGCCCTCGCAATCCGATCGGCAATCTCCCGCAGTTCCTTGATGTGCGCATAGTCCGTCTCGCGCAGGTAGTACCAGACGGTTGCCGTCGAGGGCACCACGTTCGGTTGATCGCCGCCGTCCGTGATCACGCTGTGCGATCGCTGCTGCAGACGCAGATGTTCGCGGCGGAAATTCCAGGCCACGTCCATGAGTTCGACGGCATCGAGAGCCGAACGGCCGCGCCATGGATTCGCGGCGGCATGAGCGCTCTCGCCCCTGAACGTGTACTCGACCGATTCGAGGCCGGTGCCGGCACTCGCACCCCACGAGGTGTCGAAGTTCGCGCCAACGTGGGCGAAGAGCGAGATGTCGACGTCATTGAACAAGCCGGCGCGGATGAAATACGCTTTGGCGCCGACGACCTCCTCGGCAACTCCCGGCCAGAGTTTGATCGTGCCGGCGAGGTGTTCGCGCTCCATGATCTTCTTCACCGCCAGGGCGGCCGTGATGTTGAGCGGAACACCGGAGTTGTGCCCCTCACCATGGCCCGGCGCCCCGGGAAGAACCGGATCGTGATACGCCACGCCCGGTTTCTGCGACGCCTGCGGAATACAGTCGATGTCCGACCCAAGAGCGATCACCGGCTTTCCCGAGCCCCACGTCGCCACCCACGCGGTCGGAATGCCCGCATAGTCGCGCTCGATGTGAAACCCGTTCTTCTCGAGGATGCCGGTCAGGTATCTGGACGTCTCCACTTCCTGGAACGCCAGCTCACCATAGCTGAAGACCTGATCGACCATCTGCTGAGTAAAAGTCTTCATCCCGTCGACATCGGCAGCGGCATCGCGCTTGTACTTCTCCACCCGCGGGTCGACCGCCGGTGTCGCGGATGGCGTCGCACCCGCCGGCACCGCGGCTTCCTGCGCCAGGACCTGCAGGTGCGTCGACCGGGACGATGAGAGCGCGACCAGCGCGCAGGCAAGCAGGGTGGCGATAATGGTTCGGGGGGTGGGCATCAATTTGGTACCAATTACGGGGTTCTAGGGTTCTAGGGTTATAGGTGTTCTAGGTCTGGTTTTAGCGGCTTTACGTTCTAGGTTTTGCGTTTATGGTTTTACGTTTAAGGGTTCTAGCGTTCGGTTATGAGTCCTCGGTTGAACCGCGACTGGTAAAACCTCAAACGTCAACCTGACCCTGAAACCTGAGAACCTTACAACCTCTGTAACCCTATAACCTACAACCTGACCGTATAACCCCTATAACCCTTAGAACCTGTAGAACCCTAGAGAGCACTCCGCTCAATTGAGCCGTGCTATGCTCCCGCGGATTATCGTACCGGACCGGACGTGGCCGAACGCCCTGTCTGCGGCTTCTCTCCGGCTCACTCACACGACGCGCGAATACGGACCCGACAATCGCACGAATGTCCACCACCGATGCGTCACGCCGGCACAATCCGATTCGCAAGATCCTCGCCTCGCAGCAGGCCGGGCTCGTGCTCGTCATCCTGCTCCTTGGAACCGTCCTGACGCTCCTCGCCGGCTCGCACGTGGATCGGCTCACCGGCCAGTCGGTCAATAACTTCCTCAATTCTTACACCCTGATCCAGACCGCCACCGATGCGAGCTTCTTCGCCATCATGGCGGTCGGTGCGACAGTCGTCATCATCTCCGGTGGCATCGACCTGTCGGTCGGGTCGATTTATGCGCTGGCCGGCGTCACCGCCGCGATGGTGCTGCGCGCGCACGGCCCGGCGGACGGTGCCGCCGCGGTCGCGACCGGACTTGCGGTCACGGTGGGCGTCGGGCTCGCCTGCGGGCTGATTAACGGATTGATGGTGGTCTGGCTCAACGTGCACCCGTTCATCATCACGCTCGGCACGATGTGGATCCTGCGCGGCGTGGCGTTCGTCGCCAGCAACGCGGAGAGCATCCTGCTGCCGCGGGCGCTGACGAATGTCGCCAAGGCCTCGCTCGGGTTGAGCGAGTCTCTCTATCCGGTGCCGATGCTGGCAATGCTGATGGTGACCGCGCTCGGCGCGATTTATCTGCGCCAGACCGTCATGGGCCGGCACGTGTTCGCCGTCGGCGGCAATCCAGAGGCCAGCCGGTTCTCAGGGCTCTCCCTGCGCCGCATCCAGAGCAGCGTCTTCGTGATCTCGGGACTGACGGCGGGTATTGCCGCCTTCATCGGCGCCAGCTTCTACGGGTCAGCCTCATGCGTCGACGCGACCGGCTACGAGCTCTACGTGATTGCATCGGCTGTCGTCGGCGGCGCCAGCCTCTCCGGCGGCAAGGGCAGCGCCATCAGCGCCATGCTCGGCGCCCTGCTCATCGTGCTCATCAGGCAATCGATCCGGACGCTCCACTTCGACCAGAATTACGAGTGGATCATCATCGGCTGCGCCACGATCGTCGCAGTCGTGCTGGACCGCGCGAGCGCCAGCTTCACCGCGCGGCGGCTCGCCCGCGCCGCCACCAGGTAGCAACGACAGGGGAGAAACCAGAGATGACGAATCCGAGAACCACGGCGGCAGTGGCACTGCTCCTCGCGGCGGGAGCACTCGGGGGCTGCCGCGGCGGCGACCAGCCCGCGACGACGGACAAGAGCCTCGTGGCCACGCACGCGGCGCTCAAGATCGCGATGATCGCGAAGAGCTCGACCAACCCGGTCTTCCTCTCGGCGCGAACCGGCGCCGAGGCCGCGGCGAAAGAACTGTCTCAGAAGAACAACATCCCGATCGAGATCGTCTGGATGACGCCTCCGTCGGAAGACGGCCAGGTCCAGGCGCAGCGAATCGCCCAGGCGGTCAACGAGGGCGCGAACGCCATCCTCATCTCCTGCTCCGATGCCGGCAAGGTGACCGGTGCGATCGACGATGCCGTCTCCCGCGGCGTTCCGGTGATGACCTTCGACAGCGACGCACCGCAATCGAAGCGCTTCGCATTCTACGGCGTGGACGATGTGCGCACCGGCGAAGCGGTGATGCGTGAGCTCGCACCGCTGATGAACGAGAAGGGGTCGGTGGCCATTCTCGCCGGCAACCAGAATGCGCCGAACCTGCGCAACCGCGTCCTCGGGGTCAAGCAGGAAGCGGCGAAGCACCCGGGGATCACGATCGTCGACACCTTCTACCACATCGAAACGCCGCAGGATGCCGCGGCCGAAGTGGTTCGCGCGCAGAATGCCAATCCGCAGATCCAGGGCTGGGCGATGATCGGGGGCTGGCCGCTCTTCACCCCGACGCTGCTGACCGACCTCGATCCATCGAAGGTCAAGATCGTCGCGGTTGACGCGCTGCCGGTCGAGCTCGTCTACGTCGAGAAGGGGCTGGCCCCGGTGCTGCTCGCGCAACCGACTTACATGTGGGGCTACGTGTCGGTCCAGCGGATCGTCGACAAGGTGCATCTCAAGCAGGACGTCCCCCAGATCATCCCGATGGAGGTCGTGCGCGTCACGAAGGACAACCTCGGGACCTGGGCGCGGCAGCTGAAGACGTGGGGCTTCACCGACGTGCCTGACGCGTACCTGAAGCTGCAGTGACCGATGGCGACGCCAGCCCCCGCCATCCGGTTCGAGCACGTCACCCGCCGGTTTCCCGGCGTGCTCGCGCTCGACGACGTCAGCTTCGACGTGGCCGCCGGATCGTGCCACGCGCTCTGCGGCGAGAACGGCGCCGGCAAGAGCACGCTTGGGAAGATCCTGGGCGGCATCCACCCGATGGACGGCGGCCGCGTCATCGTGTTCGGCGATGCCAGTCAGCTTCTCGAGCCCCGAGCAGGCCCTCGCCGCGGGGGTGGCGATCGTCCACCAGGAGCTCGCGTTCTGCGAGAACCTCTCGGTCGCCGAAAACCTGTGCCTTGGATCGCTTCCGGGCACCGGCCCGTTCGTCTCGCGCGAGGCGATGCGACGCCGGGCGACCGGGATGCTCGGCACGATTGGCGCGTCGATCGATGTCGAACGCCTCGTCGGCGAGCTGAGTACCGGGCAGCAGCAGATGCTGCAGATAGCGGCCGCGGTGGGCCGCGGCGCGCGGGTGATCGTCTTCGACGAACCGACCAGCAGTCTCTCGCAGCACGAGGCCGAGCGGCTGTACGGCGTCATCGGCGACCTGCGGCAGCGCGGCGTCACGCTCATCTATGTCAGCCACCGGATGGACGAGATTTTCCGGCTGTGCGACACCATCACCGTCCTCAGGGATGGTCGCCACGTGAGCACCCAGCCGGCAGCCGCGCTCACCGAGGCAACCCTGGTCGAGGCGATGATCGGCCGCTCGCTTGGCGAGTACTTTCCAAAGCACCTGCACGGGACGCCCGGCAAGGAACTGCTGCGGGTCAAGGACCTCACGAGTGAACCCCACTTCCGTGGCGTGTCGCTGACGCTCCGTGCCGGCGAGGTCGTCGGGATTGCCGGGCTGGTCGGTGCGGGGCGATCGGAGATCGCCCGCGCGCTCTTCGGGCTCGACCCTGGCGCCACCGGCCAGGTCTGGATTGATGGTGTCGAGGGGCTTCCCCGCTCACCGGTCGATGCGATGCACGCCGGCATCGCGCTCGTGCCCGAGGACCGGAAGCGCCAGGGACTGATCCTGTCGATGTCCGCACTCGCCAACACGACGCTGCCAACCCTGATGGCGCTGGCGCGCCTGACGTTCATCAGGCACCGCGCGGAACGCGGGCTCGCCCGGACTTACTTCGATCGGTTGCGCGTGCGGGTGTCGGCGCTCGATGCCGTCGCGGCCGGACTCTCGGGGGGCACGCAGCAGAAGCTGGTCATTGCGAAGTGGCTCGCGGCAAAGTGCCGCATCCTGATCCTGGACGAGCCGACGAGAGGCGTCGATGTCGGCGCCAAGGCGGAGATCCATGCGCTCGTCGACGAGCTCGCAGCGGCCGGAAGCGCCGTCCTCCTGATTTCAAGCGAGCTGCCCGAAGTGCTCCACCTCTCCACCCGCATCATCGTCGTCCGCAACGGCCGGATCGCCGGAGAGCTGCCGCGGGCCGAGGCGACGCAGGCGGCGCTGATGCGCCTGATGGCCGGGACGCCGGTCCACGGCTGACACCGGACGACGCGCTCAGGGTTTGAAGCGCTTCCAGTCGATCCCGAGCTTGCGCACCTTGTAGTTGACGATCCGCTCGGTCGTGCGCAGCAGCCGAGCCGCCTTCGCGCGGTTGCCGCGGGCACTCTTCAGCGCATCCTGCAGCAGATCCTTCTCGTACGCCGCGACCGCATCGTCGAGCGCGATGCTCATGACGGTACCGGAGGCCTCGGCGGTCTGCAGCGTTGGCGACAGGTGGTGAGCGTGGATGACGTGCCCGTCGCAGACGAGCACGGCACGTTCGATGACATTCTGGAGCTCGCGTGCGTTGCCGGGCCAGTGATACGACGTGAGCATGTCGATCGCGGGCGTGGCGAGACGGCGGATGTCGCGCCCGTGCTCGGCCGAGTAGCGCTGCAGGAAGTGGTCGGCGAGCAGCAGCACGTCGGGCTTCCGCTCGCTGAGCGGCGGGATGAAGATCGGGAAGACGTTCAACCGGTAGAAGAGGTCCTCGCGAAACGACCCCTTTTCGATCGCGCGCTCGAGGTCCTTGTTCGTCGCGGCAATCAAACGGACGTCCGACTTGAGCGTCTCGTGGCCGCCCAGGCGCTCGAACTCGCGCTCCTGCAGGACGCGCAGCAGCTTGACCTGGGTCGCCAGCTGCACGTCCCCGATCTCGTCGAGGAACAGCGTCCCGCCTTCGGCCAGTTCGAACCGCCCCTTCTTGCGCGCGTCGGCGCCGGTGAACGCGCCTTTTTCGTAGCCGAAGAGCTCTGACTCGATCAGCGTGTCGGGGAGTGCGCCGCAGCTCACCTTCACGAACGGCTTTTTGGCGCGCGACGAGTTGTAGTGGATCGCGCTCGCGATCAGTTCCTTGCCGGTGCCGGACTCGCCGCGGAGGAGCACCGTGGTGTTGGTCCGCGCGACCTGCGCGACCTGCTCGTAGACGCGCTGCATCGGTCCGCTGTTGCCGACGATCCCGGCGAAGTCGTAGCGCTCGCGCAGCTCCTGTTTGAGGTGCGCGTTCTCGTTGACCAGCCGCTTGTGCTGCGCGGCCACGAGCCGCTGCACTTTGAGCGCCTGTCCAATCGCGGAGGCGACGACGCTGTAGAACGCCTTCGAGCGCTCGTAATTCCGGTCGGCCTTGAACTTGAGGCTGACCCCGAGCGCACCGACGACGCGCCGGTCGAATCCAATCGGGACACAGATGAAGCTCGTCTCCTCCGCCTGCGTGTCTTCGCGGCCGGTCGCGCGCAGGACCAGCGAGGGTTCGCGGCTGACCCTCGTCACGATCACCGCCTTGCCGGTTTCGACGACCTTCCCGATCACCCCTTCGCCCAGGGTGTAGTGGATGTGGTGGGACGGACGATTGAGCCCGTGCGCGGCCTCGACGTGCAGCTGGCGTCCGTCCTCGTCCATGCGAACGATCAGACTCTGCGCGATCGCATGCCGCCGCGCCAGCGTTTCGAGCACCTCCTGGAGTGCGCTCTTGGTGTTGAGGGTGCTCGAGAGTGCGTCGGTGATCTGGAGCAGCGTCGCGAGCCGCTCCTGCTCGGTCGAGGGGCTGTCGGTCGGAGTGCTGCGTGCGGCAATCTTCGTGGTCATCGATGAGAAATCCGTCTGAACAAAATTGTCGTGCGCACAATCGTGGAAGTCCCAATTCTGGCCCGCGGCGCATGGCCGCGTCAACGACGAACACGCGTTCACAGGTAGGAATTGCTGATTGATCGCCTGTTTCCGAGCGTGCAGGCCGACGACCTTGTCGGTCATCGATCGCGCACTGAACAAAATTGTCTGTTTACGGCGTCTGGCGGGAGGCACGCCCGGGCGCCGTCGCGGCCACCCTGATGCCCTCCGACGCGCGCATTTCGGCTGGTTTCCGGACAGTCCACTGCGTGTGGCGTCTCGCTTGCTCTTCGATCCCGCGTGTCGATCGATCGTTCACCGCTTCGAAGGAGTGTGCCGCCATGACTCCGCTCGTTTCGCCTGGAATCGTTCTCTCGCTCTGTGCTCTCGGTCTCCACGCCGCTGCGGTTCCCTCGCTGCAGCAGCCGAACCAGTGCCGCGTGCTCCCGGCGAACATCCAGGCGGACGACGACGTGCGCCAGGACATCGCGCAGCTGCTCGCCCGATCGCGGATCCTGCGCCGCCAGTGCGCCCGGATTGCCGCGGCGCCGCAGGTTCGTGTCCGGGTCACGATGACTCCCCACGTCACGGCTCCGCTGACGCGGGCGCAATCGGTGGTGCGCCGGTTCCCGTCAGGCCTCCTGTTCGTCGACATCGAACTTCCGGTCGCGACCACTGATTTCGTGGAACTGCTCGCGCACGAGTTCGAGCACGTAACCGAGTTCATCGACGGTGTCGATCTGCGGGCGCTCGCGAGGCGCGGGGATGCAGGCGTCACGCAACGGCGATCAGACGGGGCGTTCGAGTCGCAGCGGGCGTATGCGGCGGGGCTCGCCGCTGCTGCCGAGGTTCAGCCCGATACCGATCCCGGCGCAGCCGTCGTCGGACGAGGCGTCAGCACCGCCGCACGCGCCGCGTGGCGGGCGGCACGGGCGATGTTCTGACGGACAGGCCGGGCGCACGGCAGGTCGGGCGCCCGGTCGACAGTGATCAGTTTTCAGCTTTCAGCCTCGGCGCGGCACACGGTGCCTCGAGGTGTGCCGACCTCTGAGCGGCGTGATACGCGTCAGTCACAAAACGGGTTCGCAGGGGCTCGACGTGGCGGCGCCGACGAGTACGCGATAGGCGTCCGGCACACCCACCGGGGCGAACAGTCGGCTCACCGGCGCAGCGGCAAACCCGGAGCGCCGCCGCATCGCCAGGCAAACCCCGGAGGACCCGTTTTGCCACGCCGCGAAGCGGGAGGCACAACTCGAGGTGCCGTGTTCCGCATCACGGGCACCGTCTAGCTTTCAGCTTTCAGCTTTCGCTCCGGTCACCCCGGAGCTTCGGCGCGGCAAGCCCCAGTTCCGAGCCCGAATCCCGGAACCCTAATCAATAATCCCTAATCCCGAGTCCCGAATCCCGAATCCCGAGTCCCGAGTCCGTCTGGCGAGCGGGCAGCAGCCAGCCGCGAGCCCGATGTAGTATTTACGGACTCAAACCCCTTTTCGGGTCCGTGCACCCGCGGTTGGGAGCTGAACGTCGTGTTACGCGGGTACCTGGAACTCCTGCGCCCGCCGAATGTGATGACGGCAGTGGCGGACGTGCTCGCCGGCTATGCGGTGGCCGGGCTGAGCAATTGGGCGGCGCTGCCCTGGCTCCTCGGCGCGACCGCAAGCCTGTATGCCGGCGGAGTCGTCCTCAACGACTTTTTCGACCGTCATCTCGATGCGCGCGAACGGCCCGAGCGGCCGCTACCAAGCGGCCGTGTCCCGGCGGCGGGCGCCGCGGCGCTCGGATCGGGGCTGTTGATTGGGGGCATCGGCCTCGCCTTCCGAGCAAACCCGGCGGCGGGGGTGGTGGCGACCGCGACGACGGCGATGATCCTGCTGTATGACAGCTGGGCGAAGCACCAGGGCCCGCTCGGGCCGGTCGTCATGGGCGCCTGTCGCGGCTTGAACCTGCTGATCGGCATCGCGGCAGCGCCCGCGGTGCTCGCTGGCAGCTGGCCGCTGACCCTCATCCCCTTCACTTACATCGCCGCCGTGACCGTCGTCAGCCGCGGCGAGGTCCACGGCGGAAAACGCGGACCTGCCGCGCTGGCTCTGGTATCGTTGGTAGGGGTGGTCGCCGCTCTGGGCACGATCGCGGCGGCCGCGGGCGCGGGCCGAAGGGCGGCGGCTGGCGCGGTCGCTGTGCTGCTCGCGTTCCGGGTGATCCCGCCGTTCTGGCGGGTCTACCGCGACCCCGCGCCTGCCGGAATCCGGCAGGCGGTCAGAACAGGAGTGCTTTCGCTGGTGCTGGTCGACGCCACCCTCGCGGCTGCGTATGCCGGACCGTTCTTTGGCGCAGTCGTGCTCGCCACCGCCGTGGTTGCCGCCGGCCTGGCGCGGTTATTTGCGGTTACCTGAGATGGACGCGATCCAGCAGGAGATACACGTCTCCTTTCAGTACCCGGTGCACTTCACCACGGGTGTCTTTTCGCCCGGGAACACGCTCCTGCGTGATCTCGCCGGGCGTGCGGGCGCCTCGGGGCGGAGGCGCATGCTCGTGGTGCTCGATAGCGGCGTTGAGCGGGCCCACCCAGATATCACCGGTGCCGTCCACGAGTACTTCACCGCACATCAGTCGGCGGTCGAGCTGGCCGGACCGCTAGTGGTCATTCCGGGAGGCGAGCAGGCCAAGAACGATCCGGCACAGGTCGAACGGCTGCTCCAGGCCATCCATGGCGCGGCACTCTGTCGTCATTCCTACGTCGTGGCTGTCGGCGGCGGGGCGGTGCTGGACGTCGCCGGGTTTGCGGCCGCAACCGCGCATCGCGGCGTTCGCCTGATTCGCGTGCCCACGACCGTGCTCGCGCAAGACGACTCCGCGGTCGGGGTGAAGAATGGCGTCAACGCCTTCGGGAAGAAGAACTACGTCGGCACGTTCGCCCCGCCGTTTGCCGTGATCAACGACTTCGCGTTCCTGGCGACCCTGAACGATCGAGACTGGCGCGGCGGCTTGACCGAAGCAGTCAAGGCTGCCCTGATCAGGGACGCCGCGTTTTTCGACTTCCTGGAGGCGCATACCGCGGCGCTCGTGAACCGCGACAGGGCGGCAATGGAGCAGGTGATCCGCCGATCCGCGGCACTCCATCTGCAGCACATTGCCACCTGCGGTGACCCGTTCGAGCTCGGATCGTCGCGGCCGCTCGACTTCGGACACTGGGCCGCCCACAAGCTCGAGCAGCTGACCGAACATCGCATGCGCCACGGCGAGGCGGTCGGCATCGGTATTGCGCTCGACAGCACGTACTCGCACCTTGCGGGATACTTGCCGGAGCGGCAGTGGCGCCGCATCATCGACCTGATCGGTGCGCTTGGACTGCCGGTCTATACGGAGATGCTCGACGAGAAGGCGACCGCGGCTGACGACTCACGGGTTGTGCTTCGCGGCCTGAGCGAATTCCAGGAGCATCTGGGTGGCGAGCTGACCATCATGATGCTCGAGGACATCGGCAGGCCATTTGACGTCCACCAGATTCGGACCGACCTGATGCTGCAGAGCATCGATACGCTGAAAGCAATCGAGACCGCGCGCGCGGTCACCGGCGCGCAGAAGGCGTCGTAATCCGCCGCAACCGGCAGGTACTTCCATGGCTTCATCCTATCGATCGCCCCTTACCGCGGCGCAGCTCATCGACGAGTACTTCATCGAAAACCGTACTCGGCTCCTCGAGATTGCAGCGTTTCTCGACCGGCTCGACCGTACCGATGCGGTCAGCGCCGAGAACGACTTCCGGATCAAGGCGTTCACCGAAGCGGTGGACGCCCTCTCGGGACCGGGCGAGCGCCTGACGCGAATCCAGCTGCTCCTGAGCGATACCACGACCGGCCCGCTGGAACGGCTGGACCGTAAAAGCGCCCGCGGCGCCTACGACCGCTGGGAGAAGGAGGCGCGCTCGTGAAGTACATCGATCATCACGCGCACATGGTGTCGCGGACCACCGACGACTACCAGCAGATGGCGCTGACCGGATGCGTCGCGGTCACCGAGCCGGCGTTCTGGGCCGGGTGGGACCGCAGCTGCGGCGACAGCGTCGAGGATTATTTCCGGCAGCTCACGGAATTCGAACCTGGCCGCGCCGCGCAGTACGGCGTCCAGCACTACACGTGGCTGGCTGTGAACCCGAAGGAGTCAGACGACCGCGAGCTGTCGCGCGACGTCCTTCAGAGGATTCCGAAGTTCCTCGATCGTCCGACGGTGCTCGGGATCGGCGAGATCGGTCTGAACCGGGTCACGCGGAACGAAATCGCCACCTACACCGACCAGGTCGAGCTCGCGATCGCGCATCGCCAGCTGATCCTGATTCACACGCCCCATCTCGAGGACAAGTACAAGGGCACGACCATCTCGGTCGACGTGCTCCGGCGGTACCGCGAAATCGATCCCCAGCGGGTGATGATCGATCACGCGGAAGAACACACCATCGAGATGATCCTGGAGCACGGGTTCTGGGCGGGACTCACGCTGTATCCGCAGACCAAGATCTCGCCTCAGCGCGCGGTCGACGTGATCGAGAAGTACGGGCCGGAACGAATCTGCGTCGCGGGGGCGTGCGACTGGGGGCCGAGCGATCCGATCGCGGTTCCGCGGTTTGCCATGGAAATGCGCCGCCGGAAACATCCCGAAGCGCTGATCCAGCGGGTGGTGTTCGACAATCCGGTCCGCTTCCTCAGCCAGTCGCCGAAGTTCAAGCTGCCGGCGGGCTCGACCGAAATCACTCCCGCACAGGTCGGCTGACGGGAACGACGCGTGCAGCTCGGTCGCGACGGAGCGTTCCAACTCACCTACTGCACCAACATCCATCCGGGCAACGGATGGGACGAAGTTGATGCGAACATCCGCCGGTTCGCGCCGGCGCTCAAGCAGCGCCTCTCGCCTGACCATCGGTTCGGGCTTGGCCTGCGGTTATCCGCTCGCGATGCACGTGAGCTGCTCGAAGGCCGCCGCCTCGACGACTTGCGGACCTTCCTCGAGACCGAAGGCCTCTACGTCGCACTGATCAACGGTTTCCCTCACGGATCGTTCCATCGGACCGTGGTCAAGGCCGACGTCTACGCGCCCGACTGGCGCGACGAGGAGCGCGTCCGCTATACGCTCGATCTCGTGGAGATCCTCAGCCGACTGCTCCCCGCCGGCATGGACGGCGGCGTCTCCACCGTGCCGCTGTCGTACAAGCTCTGGCTCGGACGTCCCGATGCGGCGACGTGGCGGACGTTCGCAGCCAACGTCATCCGGGTTGTCGAGTCGCTCGTGAAAGTACGGAACGCGCGCGGCACGTTCATCCACCTCGACATCGAGCCCGAGCCGGACTGCCTGATCGAGCACAGCCTGGAGTTCGTGACCTTCTTCGAACAGTATCTCCTCCCCGAAGGTGGACCGCTGCTGGCGACGGCGCTCGGTTGCAGCCTCGACGAAGCCCGGCGGCTCATCGCCGACCACGTTCGCATCTGCTTCGACTGCTGCCACTTCGCTGTCGAATTCGAGGACGCCGAGGCCGCCCTCGAGCGCCTGCACCGTGCCGGCATCAAGATCGGGCGCGTGCAGCTCAGTTCCGCATTGAAGGTGACGTTTCCACGGGACCCGCTCGCAGCCGACGCGCTCACCGATCGCCTGCACCGGTTCGCCGACTCGACCTACCTGCACCAGGTGATCGAACGGCGGAACGGCCACGAGCTCCGGCACTTCGCGGATCTGGACCAGGCGCTCGCCGCCGGCGCGCCGCCGTCCGGGGCCGAGTGGCGAATCCACTTCCACGTCCCGCTCTTTGCCGCCGCGTACGACGGGCTCGAGTCGACGCAGGACTACGTGCGCACGATTCTGCAGACGGCCGCGCGCACGCATGTCGCGGGGCATTTCGAGATCGAGACCTACACGTGGGAGGTTCTGCCCGCCGGACTCAAGGTCGACCTGCTCGACTCGATTGGCCGCGAGTACGAGTGGGTGCTCGATAATTTTCCGATCAACGCCTGAATGCCGCGAACCGGCCAGATCCCTGCATTCGCCATGCACAAGACCGTCGTCCTCAACGTCGTTGGCCTGACGCCAGGCCTGCTCGGCAGCTCGATGCCGGCGCTCACGCGCTGGGCTGGCGAGGGCGCGGTGGCGCGGATCCAATCCGCCTTTCCGGCGGTGACGTGCTCGGCGCAGGCCGACTACCTCACCGGCACGCGCCCGGCAGCCCACGGCATCGTCGGCAACGGGTGGTATTCGCGCGAGGAGGCTGAGATCAAGTTCTGGAAGCAGTCGAACCTGCTCGTCCAGGCGCCGAAGATTTACGACACGGCGCGCGCCGCCGATCCGTCCTTCACGTGCGCGAACCTGTTCTGGTGGTTCAACATGTACTCCTCCGCGGATTATTCGGTCACGCCGCGGCCGATGTACCCGGCAGACGGTCGCAAGATCCCGGACGTCTACACCCGGCCATCGTCGCTGCGCGATGAGCTGCAGTCGGCGCTCGGGACATTTCCGCTGTTCGAATTCTGGGGGCCAAGGGCGTCGATCCGATCGACGCGGTGGATCGCCGACGCGGCCAAGCAGGTCGATCAGAAGTTCAATCCGACGCTGACGCTGGTCTACCTGCCGCACCTCGATTACAACCTGCAGCGGGTCGGACCTGGCCACCCGTCAGCCGCGGCGGATCTCCGCCAGGTCGACGAGGTCTGCGCCGACCTGATCGGCCACTATGAGGGGCGCGGAGCACGCGTGATCGTTCTCTCCGAGTACGGCCTGCGAGATGTCTCGAAGCCGATCCATCTCAATCGAGTGCTGCGCGAGCAGGGCCTCATCGCCGTGCGCGAGGAGCTCGGACACGAAATGCTCGACCCGGGCGCAAGTGCGGCCTTCGCGGTCGCCGATCACCAGGTCGCCCAGGTGTATGTGAACGACGGCTCGAAGCTGCACGCGGTGCGCGACCTTCTCGAGCGGACTCCGGGCGTCGACATGGTGCTCGGGCCGGAACAGAAGGCCGCGGCCGGAATCGATCACGCCCGCGCGGGCGATCTCATCGCCGTCTCCGCTGCTGACGCCTGGTTCACCTACTACTTCTGGGAAGATGACGACCGGGCGCCGGATTTTGCGCGGACGGTGGAGATCCACCGCAAGCCAGGCTACGACCCCGTGGAGCTCTTCGTCGATCCGGCGATTCGGATTCCGGCACTGGCGGTGGGATGGAAGCTGGCAAAGAGGAAGGCCGGATTCCGCTCGCTGCTCGACGTCATCCCTCTCGACGCCACGCTGGTGAAGGGATCGCATGGCCGGCAGACGGGCTGGGACGAAGAGGGGCCCGTGCTCATCAGCCGTGAGAAGGGGCTGGTGCCCTCCTCACGCATCAGTTCAGTGGACGTCCACGATCACATCCTGAGCCATCTCCGCTCCTGACCCGGTAACTCAGCGTCGCGCCGGCGGCGGATTGAGAACGAACGCCCACAGCGTGTCGCCAGCGCCAACCACCACGTATTGCTGCCCGTCGAGCGTATAGGTGATCGGCCCGTTGCTGATCGTCGTATTCAGGCGCGCCTGCCAGAGCGCATCGCCGGTGGTTGCGTTCAGCGCGACCAGCGTGTTGGTGTTGCCGCCAGTGAAGACGACATTCCCGGCGGTCGAGACAACGCCCGAACGTGCGACGCCTTCCCACTTGTGCGTCCAGCGCGTCTTGCCGGTCTTGTAATCGATCGCCGTCAGCATCGACTCTGAATACCCGCCGCGGTCGGTGCCGCCCCATCCCTGTGGGTTTTCACCGGGATCGTAGATGTACCAGATGCTCCAGCCCTGCGTCGCCGGCACGTAGAAGAGCCCCGTCAACGGGCTGAAGCTCGGTGGCGGCCAGTTCGCCGCGCCCCCCTGGTTCGGCGTGACGAGCGCGCCGTCAATCTGCGGATTCTTCTCCGGATTCGGAATCGGCCGGCCGTCGGGGCCCACCCCCTTCGACCAGTTGATCTTCACGAATTCACTGGTGACGATTGGTTTGCCGTTCGTGCGATCGAGCACGAAGAACTTGCCATTACGGGATGCCTGCGCCACCAGCTTCCGCGGCTGCCCGTTCACCACGTCGTCGATCAGCACCGGCGTCTGGGTCGCGTCCCAGTCGTGTGTGTCGTGCGGCGACGCCTGGAAGTACCACGCCATCTTTCCGGTATCGACATCGAGCGCGACGATCGACGCGGTGAAGAGATTGTCTCCGGCGCGGTTGGCGTGCGCAACCACCGGCTGCGGGTTGCCGGTCGCGACGTAAATCAGGTTGAGCTCAGGGTCGTACGTGACCGGCTGCCAGGTCATGCCGCCGCCGTGCTTTGCTGCTTCTTCGTTGGGCCAGCTGTCCGAGCCGGGATCGCCCTTCTTCTGCGGCACGACGTACCACCGCCACTGTCGTTCGCCGGTGACGGGATCGTGCGCTTCGATATAGCCGGGGATATCGAGATCGTCGCCGCTCACGCCGGCGATGATGTGGTTCTTGATCGCCACGGGAGCGGAGGTGCCGAAGTAGTAGAGATCGAGATCGCAGATCGGCTTGTGCCAGCGCTCCGTCCCGTCCTTGATGTCGAGTGCGACGAGGTTGCAATCGGGCGTTTCGAAATACAGCATGTCGCCCGAGATGCCGACGCCGCGGTTGCCGATATGGTCGCCGCCCTTCGACTGCCAGCCAAAGTGCCAGCGCTCACGCCCGGTGCGCGCATCGACCGCCCAGACGTGATCCGGAAGCGCGAAGTACATCACGCCGTCGACCTGGAGCGGTGTCGCCTTGATCGACCCGCCCGGCGGTCCGCCGGGGCCAAGGCGGTAGATCCAGGCGAGGCTCAGCGACTGCACGTTCGCGTCCGTGATCTGCTTGAGCGTGCTGAACCGGCGTCCCGAATAGTCACCGTTGTACGTCGGCCAGGAGTCGGTGGCCGGCTTCGACAGCTGTGCCGGGTCGACCCCACTCTGTGCAAACGCCGTTGCCGCACAGGTCAAGAGCGCGATCACGCAAGCGAAACGCTTCATTTCAAGGTCTCCAGGTAGGCAACGACGTCGTGCATCTGCTTGTCGGAGATGCGCTCCAGGAGATCGATATGGAACTGGAGCGGGTTGTTGACGACGACGGTCGTCCCGGGCGTTCGCTTGATCGTGCGCTGCACGCCTGACGAGTCGCGGAGGGTGACGTAGAAATCATCCTGCTCGAGCCTGACGCCGGTGATCGCCTGTCCACCCGGCGGTGTCACTGTCACACTCGTGGCAGATCGCGCGGGTGGCGCTGCAGCCGCTCCGCCGCGGCCCCGCCCGCCCGCGAATGGGAAGATGACCCGCTGCTGGATGTTCACGGGCGTCAGGCGTGTGCCGATGCCGGCCATGTCTCCGGTTGCCGAATGGCAGGTGGCGCACTTGCCTTCGCCATTGAAGTAGGCCTCGCCGGATTTCGGGTCCCCGGTGAGTACGTTCTTGACGTCGAACATCGGCGACCCCCGAAGCGTGTCGGTCAGGCGCTGACGGAGAAAGTGTGAGAGCTGCACGATCTGGGCGTCGGTGAGCGCCGCGCTCGGCTTGCCGCTCTGCATCGGGTGGCCTTCCTTGAGAAAGGGACCGAGTCCGCTGCCGTAGCGATCGTGCAGAACCATGACCGATCGCACCAGGTTCGGACCGCCGTTGCCGCCACGCGCATCGGCGCCGTGGCAGCTGACGCACTCGGCCGTCCAGATCGTCCGGCCGGCGTCCGCTTCCGCCGGATCCACGACCATCTTGTCGTTCGGACCCGGCCGATCGACCGGGGCGGTGCCGCGACCCTGGCGTCCAGCCCCTGGGGGCGGCGGCTGCGAGGCCGGTGTGCCGGCGGGTAATGGCTGCGGCGCAGGCGCACCCGCGGCCGGCCCCTGCGGTGGCGCTGCCCCGCGTCCCTGGCCGCTGACGGCCACCGACACCAGGAGCACCGCCGACATGACGGCGATGGTCTTCCATCCCGATAACACGCACGTTCGATGACGCATCCCTGCTCCCTCGCCGGGACCTGCCGGCCTCGCGCAGCATAGGCGAAATCCGCCTCAGGCGAAAGGGCCCGCACGCCGCTTGACAGCCCTCCCGCATCGCGGCCAGACTCACCGGCGCGATGCAATCACCGCTGATCGACCGTGTTCATGCAGCGCTCGACGGGTTCCGGATCGAGCTCCCGTCGTGGGGATTCGCCAACACCGGCACCCGGTTCGGCAAGTTCGTGCAGCCCGCCGCGGCGGCGACAATCGAGGAAAAATTCGCCGATGCCGGACACGTCCACGCGCTCACGGGCGCGTGTCCGACGCTGGCGCTGCACGTCCTCTGGGACTTCGACGACGGTGTCAAAAGCGTGCCGGCAGTGGCCGCCCTCGCCGAGCGGCACGGCGTCCGCCCCGGCTCGATCAACCCGAATCTGTTCCAGGACCAGGCCTACAAATTCGGATCGCTCGGCAACCCCGATCCCGCGATTCGACGGCAGGCGGTCCGGCACATCGTCGACAGCGTGCAGATCGCCGGCGCGCTGCGCAGCCGCGACGTCTCGCTCTGGTTTGCCGATGGTTCGAACTACCCGGGCACCACCAGCATCCGGGCACGCAAGCAGTGGTTCGAAGAAGGCCTTCGTGAGGTTCACGCGAGGCTCGCATCCGACCAGCGGATGCTGGTCGAATACAAGCCCTTCGAACCGGCCTTCTACCACACCGACATCGCCGACTGGGGAATGGCGCTGCTGCTCGCGCGCGCAGCCGGGCCGCAGGCACGCGTCCTGGTCGATACCGGGCATCACTACCTGGCGCAGAACATCGAGCAGATCGTGTCGTGGCTGCTGGCCGAAGACATGCTCGGCGGCTTCCATTTCAACGACCGTCGGTATGCGGACGACGACCTGACGCTCGGATCGATCGATCCCTACCAGATCTTCCGGATCTTCCACGAGATCAGGTCGTTCGAACACGACAGCGGCGGGCCCGCCGATATCGCGTACATGATCGACCAGAGCCACAACCTCAAGGGCAAGATCGAAGCGATGATCCAGACGGTCACGGTCGCCCAGGAGCTCTTCGCGAAGGCCTCGCTCGTCGATCTGGAGCGGCTGCGAGCGGCGCAGGCGAGCTCGGACCTGGTGACGGCGGAGTCGCTGCTGCAGGACGCATTCGCCACGGACGTGCGCCCTGCCATTCGCGAGTGGCGCTCGGGACATCAACTCCCGGTCGACCCGCTGCGTGCGTTTCGTGAGGGCGGCTATCTCGAGCGCATCACCTCGGAGCGCGCCGGCCGCAACGCCGCGGCCGTCAGCTCGTACGCATAGACGGGCCGCCCGCTAGTCCGGCGTCGTTGACGCGGCCTTCCGCTTCGCATCCTTCTGGATCACCTGCAGCAGGCGTGCATACACCGGATCTCTCGGCACACAACCGGCCGCGTATTGGCCAAGCTCGTTGTCTTTCGCGCGCATCAGCGTGGTGCAGTAGCTCACGGTAATGCACGCCTTGCGCTTGTCCATCTGCACGTCCCGGGCGAAATCGGGATAGGCAATTGCGCCGCGGCCGAGACCGACGAGCGACACGCGTCCGGCGCGAAGGTTGGCCTCGCCGGCCTCGAGGGCGAAGTGCCGAAGATAGCTGTAGCCCGTGCCGACCACCGGGATATCCGGGCAGGCGCGCTGGGCCGCTTCCGCGAGCATGAAGTGCCGCTCGACTCCGACCAGACCGGGCTCGGGCGCCAGGTAGCCGTCCGGCGGCTCACGGTCGGCAGGGCGGCCGATGTGAGGATTGAAGTACGGGCATCCCGCGGTCACGTTGACGAGCTGCAGTCCCGCCGTCCGGAAGATGCGGAGAGCGTCGAGCGCTTCGTCGAGCTCGAGGTAATTCCCGGTTGCGCCGGGCACCGGCTCTCCCGCGCCGGTCTGAACGTTTTTCGCGTACGGCACGCCATCGAAAAAATTCATCCGCGTCGCGCGGATCAGGTCGGGCGCCTCGCTCGCAAGCCGGGTCAGCACGTCGCGGACGAAGCGGGTTCTGTTCTCGAGGCTGCCGCCGTACTTCCCCGGCCGGGTTCTCGCGGCGAGCATCTCGGACAGCAGGTAACGATGGCACTGCTTGATGTCGACGAAGTCGACACCGATGTCGCGCGCGCGCAGCGCCGCGGCGACGTAGCGATCCTGCAGCCGATCGAGCTCCGCATCGGTCATGATCCGGCCGTTGTTGCGGAGCGCCGGGTCGTGGAAGAGCACCACCGGCGACGGGTAGGACCACCGGCCTGAATGTGTGAGCTGCAGGCCGATGAGACACGTGTCAGCGCCGGGACCATGCTCTTTGCGGGCGAGGGCAATCAGCTGTTCGAGCGCCGGCAGGTTCTTCTCCGACAGGAGCAGCTGGCGCGTATTGGCGCGAGCGTCCGGGTCGATTGCCACCGCCTCGCCCCACAGGAGCTTTGCACCGCCGCTGGCAAATCGGCTCCACCGTCGAGTCGTGAGTTCGTCCGGAGCGCCTTCGAGGGTGCCGTCACACCCCTCCATCGGGTGGATCCCCAGCCGGTTGCCGACCGTGCGGGCGCCGATGCGGAGCGGCGTCAGCGCCGTCGTGATCTCGGGCTCGAGGCGGATCTGCACGCCGAGCCGCGCAATCTCTGCTACGAGCGCCTCTCGATTCGCGAAAACGGCAGTGCTCACGCGCCCGCCACCATCTGCATATCCACGATGTCTCCAGATTGCCCCGTGCCGATGTCGTCCGCCGGACCGGAGCGGCGACTGAGTATCGCGGCACTTCGGCGAAAGATCAACAGGCCGATTTCCTCGTACCTTCCCGTTCAGCCGGCCGTGTAATCTTGACGTCCGATACGGCATCGCGTCGGTGCCGCCGTAATTGTGAAAGGGCTCGGAATGTTGCTGCGACTGCTCGCGATCCTCCTCGCATCAAGCACGGTGTGCATGGCCCAGGCGCCTTCAGGTGGGCGGCCCGCACCTTCGAACGTCCTGAACGCCCCCTACCCGCGCATCAATGCGGACGGCAGCGTGACGTTCCGGATCCGTGCCGACACTGCCCAGAAAGTCGGCATCGCACTGGGCTCGACAAATCTCGACTGCGCCAGGGGCGACGACGGCTTCTGGATGGCGACGAGCAAGCCGCTCGAACCCGGCTTCTATTACTACACGGTCGTGGTTGACGGCTTTACTTCGGCCGATCCGGGCAGCAGCTCGTTCTTCGGTTACGGCCGCTACAACAGTGCGGTCGAAGTGCCAGGGGCAGAATCGGAATTCTTCGCACCGAAGGATGTTCCTCACGGGACCGTGCGCGAGGAATGGTATTTCGCGAAGAGCGCGGGGAGTGGCGGCGCATGGCGGAGCATCCGGGTCTATACCCCTCCCGGTTACGACACCGCCACCAGCACACGGTATCCCGTCCTCTACCTGCAGCACGGCGCGGGCGAGAACGAGACGAGCTGGAGCATCCAGGGGCACGAGAACTTCATCATGGACAACCTGCTTGCCGCCGGCAAGGTCAAGCCCATGATCATCGTCAACGAGAACGGCGTGATGGCGAACCCGAATCCGCCGGCGCCGCGGCCCGCCGGTGCGGGCGCGGGCCGTTCGTCGCGGGCGATGATGGACAACCCGTTCACCGAGTTCGAGGCGATCGTCTCGAAAGACTTGATTCCGTACATCGACGGACGGTTTCGTACCCTCGCGGACGCCGGCCACCGGGCAATCGCCGGGCTGTCGATGGGAGGTGCGCAGGCCATGCGCATCGGCGTGAACCACCCGGATCTGTTCCAGTACGTGGGCCTGTTCAGTCCGGCGATCGGAGACCTGGATACGGCGACCGATTACAACGGGCGCTTCAAGGATGCAGCCGCGTTCAACCGCAGCATGAAACTGTTGTGGATCGGGATCGGCACTGAGGACTTCCTGCTCGAGGGTGTGCGGACCTCGCACCAGAACCTGGCAAAGGCGGGCGTCCAGCACGTCTGGGTCGAGACTCCAGGGGCTCACGTCTGGACCGTCTGGCGCAAGTACCTCGTCGACTTCGCCCCGCGCCTGTTCTGAAACGTAGCTGTCAGCTTCAGCTGTCAGCTGTCAGCTAGCTAACGTTCGGCTCCAGTTCCAGGACTTTCCGTCCTTCGCCGGATCAGCGCTCGGCCGAGCGCTGCGGCTGGAGATGTGTGAGCACAGGCTCGGTTTGTTCCGGCTGGCGCACCTTGCGGCGGCCGCGCAGCCAGTCCTGCAGGTGTTCCATGTAGATGTAGAAGACCGGCGTGACGTAGAGCGTCAGCGTCTGCGACACCAGCAGGCCGCCGACGACCGCCAGGCCCAGTGGACGGCGAGCCTCGGCGCCCGCGCCCCACCCGAGCGCGATCGGCAGCGTGCCCATGAGCGCCGCCATCGTCGTCATCATGATCGGCCTGAACCGAACCAGGCAGGCCTCGTAGATCGCATCGGACGCGCTCAAATGCCGCTCGCGCCGCGCTTCGATCGCGAAGTCGATCATCATGATCCCGTTCTTCTTGACCAGGCCGACCAGCATGATGACGCCGACGAACGCGTAGATATTCAGGTCCTGCTTGAAGATCAGCAGCGTGAGCAGGGCACCGAACCCGGCTGACGGCAGACCCGAGAGAATCGTAATCGGATGGATGAAGCTCTCGTAGAGAATTCCGAGCACGACGTAGATGACGAAGATGGCGAGCGCGAGCACCCAGCCAAGACCCCGCATCGACTCCTCGAACGCCTGCGCCGTCCCCTGGAAGCTGCCGGTGATCGTGCCCGGGAGCGTGGTCCGCGCAAGCTCCTGCACGCGTGCGGCCGCATCGCCGAGTGCGACACCGGGTTTCAGGTTGAACGACAGCGTCACCGACGGCAGCTGGCTGATGTGGTTGATTGACTGGGGGCCGACCGTCTGCCGCGTCGTCGCCACGGCCGACAGTGGGACGAGCTTGCCGCCCGCGGCCTGGACATACAGCATCGACAGCGCCGCCGGATCGCGCTGGAACTGCGGCGCGACCTGCATAATTACCTGGTATTCGTCGTCAGGCGCGTAGATCTGCGAGACCTGACGCGTGCCGTAGGCCGAGTTCAGCGCCAGCTGCACCTGGTCGACAGTGAGACCGAGCGCCGCGATCTGCTCGCGATCGAGATCGACCGACAGCTGGGGATTCCGCACCTGCAGGTCGGACGTGACGTCCTGGAGCCCTTCGACGTTGCGCAGCGCCGCTTCGAACTGCGGCGCGAACTTGTACAGTTCGTCCGTGTCCGGCCCCTGCAGCGCAAACTGGTACTGACTGCGCGACTGCATGCCGCCAATCCGGATCGCGGGCGGGTTGGTGAGGAACACGCGCACGCCAGGCACCGACGCCAGCTTCGGCCGCAGCACCTCGATGATCTGGTCCGCGGTCAGAGTCCGCTGGTCACGCGGCTTGAGGTCGATGTCGAGCCGCCCGCCGCCCATCCCGCCGATGTTCGCGGTGTAGGCGGCGACGTTCGGATCGTTTGCGAGGATGTTGATGACTTCCAGGTTGTGCTTGACGGCTTCGTCGAACCCGATCCCCTGGATGGTTTCGATCTGTCCGCTCACCTGTCCGGTGTCGACGCTCGGAATGAAGCCGGTGGGCACGATCCGGAACAGGTAGACGGTGCCGGCCAGCAGCAGGAACGAGATCACCATCGTGATGCCCTTGAACCTGATCGTCTGCCGCAGCGTCCAGCCGTAGCTGTTCACCCACGCATCGAACACGCGCTCGATGCCGTTGTAGAGGCGACCGTGTCTGACCGAGTGCGGCGCCTTGAGGAACCGGCTGCAGAGCATCGGCGTGAGCGTCAGCGACACCAGGCCCGAGACCAGGATCGACGACGCGATGGTGACGGCGAACTCGTGCATCAGCCGTCCGACAATCCCGCCCATGAACAGGATCGGGATGAAGACGGCCGCGAGCGACAGCGTCATCGACACGATGGTGAAGGCAATCTCGGCCGACCCGTCGAGCGCCGCCTGCATCCTCGTCTTGCCCATTTCCATGTGCCGGACGATGTTCTCCAGCATGACGATGGCGTCATCGACGACGAACCCGACCGAGAGGGTGAGCGCCATCAGCGAGAGGTTGTCGATGCTGTAGCCGCACGCCCACATCACCGCAAACGTGCCGACGATGGAGAACGGCAGCGCCAGGCTGGGGATGATCGTCGCCGACAGATTCCTCAGGAACAGGAAAATGACCAGGACGACGAGCGCGATGGTGAGCTGGAGCGTGAACTTGACGTCGTCGACCGACTCACGAATCGAGACCGATCGATCGCTTCTGATCGCGAGCTGAATCGGTGCCGGCAACTGCGCGGTGAGCTCCGGCAGCAGCTGCTTGATGGCATCGACGACTTCGACTGTATTGGTGCCGGGCTGACGCTGGATGGCGAGATAAATCGCACGCGTGCCGTTGTACCAGCTGACGTTTCGTTCGTTCTCGACCCCCGCGTACACGTGCGCGACCTCGTTGAGCCGGACCGGGCTGCCATTGCGGTAAGCAATGACGACGTTCTCATAGCCTTCCGCGTCGAGGAGCTGTCCCTCCGCCTGGACGACATAGTTGCGGTTCGGGCCGTAAAGGGTGCCGGTCGGACGATTCGAATTGGCGCCGGAGATTGCCTGCGCGACCTGGTCGACACCAACCTGGCGCGAGGCGAGCTGCATCGGGTCGAGGTCGATCCGAACCGCGGGTTTCTGCGCACCGAAGATGTTGACCTGAGCGACGCCAGTGACCGTCGAGAGGCGCTGCGCGAGCACCGTCTCGGCATAACGATCGACCTGTGGCAGCGGCAGGGTGGCCGAGCTGAGCACCAGGAAGAACACCGGCGCGTCGGCGGGGTTCGTCTTCTGGAACGATGGCGGCGACGGCATCCCCGGCGGCAGGCTCCGCTGTGCCCGCGCAATCGTCGCCTGGACGTCCTGAGCGGCGGAATCAATGTCGCGGCTCAGATCGAACTGCAGCGTGATGCTCGTCTGCCCCTGCGAGCTGCGCGAACTGATCGAGGTGATGCCCGAGATGGTCGCGAACTGTTTTTCGAGAGGTGTCGCGACCGACGAGGCCATCGTTTCGGGACTCGCGCCCGGGAGGCCGGCGTTGACCTGGATCGTGGGGAAGTCGACCGTGGGCAGGTCGCTCACCGGCAGCAGCCGGTAGCCCATGATGCCGAAGATCAGGATGGTCGTGACGAGCAGGGTGGTAGCGACCGGCCGTTTGATGAATGGTTCAGCAACGTTCATGATGTCCCCCCGCTCCGACGTCCACCCGCGCCCTCTGCCGGTGTTCCCTCTCCGCCCTGCCCACCCTGGCGGCCGCGACTGCCGCCTGTGCCACCGCGTCCGCGATTACCCGAATCGGCTCCGGTCGTGACGCGAGCGCCGGGCGTGAGGCGAAGGTGCCCGTCGGTCACGACTTCCTCCCCTGCGGTCACTCCCTGTGCAATAACCGTTTCTTCCCCCTGCTGACGATCGACCTGCACGTTGCGCATCTCCGCCGTGCGATCGGGCTTGATGACGTACACGTACGTGCCTTGCTGCGATTCCTGAACGGCGGTCGCCGGCACGACCAGGGCGTCCCGATCGGTCGTCAGCAGCAGTGTGACCTGCACGAAAAGGCCCGGCCAGAGGCTGTGGCTGGTGTTCGGGAAGGTTGCCTTCAGCTTGATTGTGCCGGTCGTCGGATCGACCGTATTGTCGATAAAGCTGACCACACCCTCTTCCGGCGCCGGGCCGGCTGCAGCGGTCGGGAGTGCCGCCGGTGGCGGCGCATCACCCGGGCGGGCATTGGGCGTCCCGACTGCGATTTGCGTCGGCCCCGTTGGGCTGCCCTGCAATCGAGCCTGCACTTTCAGCGATCGCTGCGCCTGGTATTTACGAATATCGCTGAGATATCGGCCCGGCACCGAGAATCCCACGTAGATCGGCGCCATCTGGTTGATGACAAGGAGCGGCGTGGTGTCGTTCTGCCGGACCAAGTCGCCCTGATGCACGGTCAGTGCCCCGGCGCGGCCGGCGATCGGCGCCGAGATGCTCGTGTACTGAAGATTCAAACGCGCGGTATCGACGGCGGCCTGATCGGCCGCCAGCGTCGCCTGCTGCGCCGAGGCAGTCGCCATCTGTGTTTCGTACTGATCCCGCGGAATCAACCCGCGCTTGAAAAGATCCTCGTAGCGCGCCTGCTGGGACTGCGAGTTCTTTGCCGTTGCAGTGTCACGCGCGAGGACCGCCTGCGCCTGCTCGAGCGCCGCCTGGAAGGGACGCGGATCGATGGTAAAGAGGAGCTGGCCCTTCCGGAGCTCCTGGCCTTCCGCGAAATGAATGCCGCTCAGCTGCCCCGTGACCTGAGCGCGGACCTGGACGGTCTGCAGCGCCTCTGCCGTTCCGACGGCAGGAATCGTGACCGGGACCGCCTTCTTCTGCACATGCCCGGTGATCACCGGAACCGGTCCACCGCCACCGCGGCCGCCCCGACCGCCACCCCCGGCCGGCGCACCCCCGGCTCCCGGCTCGGCAGCCTTCTGGGATGAACATGCCGTCACCAGCACGAGGAGCAGGCCGGCGGCGAAAAATCTATTCGTTTGTCTGGGCATCAAGGCACACGTGGACAAGAGTACGGCGGCACGTACATTAACGACGCCCGCTGCCCACGCGTTTACTCGCGAGACCGTGGACGGCCGACGAGGCGCAACCTCGGAAAGTCCGCTCGAGATCGACGGCGAGCGCCCAAACCAGCCCTGTACGATAACACGCGCCGGAACGGCGCTAAATCGAAGGAGAGGCCCGGACGAAACCGATCGTCCGGGCCTCTTTGTGCGGAGGGTTAGCGCGTGCTGCCGCTGCGGGGAGACTCGTACAAGCGGAGCCGTTCCACCGACCAGGGTGCATCTGCCGCGGACGCCGTTTGTGTAATCCTGACGAATTTTGCTTTAGTTGGGGCGAACGCCGCATCCGTTCTGCTACCCGAGCCTTTGCCTTCCGCCACCGGCTTGCTCCAGGTGGTGCCATCAACCGACAACTGGACCTGATAGGCGCGCGGGAAGCCGGGCAGCAGCGCCGGTGGCGGAGGCGCCCCCGGGACTCCTCTGCCGCCGAGCCCGGAGCGGGTCGGCGCTCCCGGCACGGCTGGCTCGGTGGCCAGTGGAACCGCGCTCGACTGGAACTCGACTTCGGTGAGCTGGACGGGTTGAGGCAGCTCGATCTGGAGCCACATGCCGGCTTGCTGGGGTCCACCCGAGGTCCACGGCCGGATCGTCAGCGCGTCCGGCGCAGTCGCGGCGTTGTGGCTGGCGGTCAGCTTCCAGCCAGGTTCCACGACCAGCAAGCGAGGCAGCGAGCCCTCGAGCTCCGCGGTCGACCATGACGTCTTCCGCCCGGCCGTCGCGGCGCGCACACGCGCCACGTCGGAGGCGGCGATGAGCGCCGCTCGATTCCCGAACGAGTTCCGGATATACGAGCCGATCGCCGCAATCCAGTCGTCAGGACTCTGTCCCATCGGGACCATCACCTCGGCGTAGGTCGTACCGTTTACCGGTCCCGTCAATCCGTGCAGGAGCGTCTTGATCACGTAGTCCTGGTGCCCCGTGACCCTGGGTGACGACGCAAGTGCGGGCGCCCGCGTCGCGCCCGGGGCGCCGCCCGGCATCGGTTCTCCGCGCCCGTCGTCCCCGTGGCAGGCGAAGCAGACTTCCTTGTAGATGGCCTGGCCCTTGTCGAGCACTGCCTGCTCGGCCGGCGTCGGTGCCGCCGCGGCGCCCAAACCGCCGCCACGACCCGCTGTCGCCGGAGGATTGAGGATCGTCCCGGCGACGAGCTGCACGCCTTTGGCGGTGTTCGCCTCCTGGGCGGCCTTGATGACGACCTGTGCGTCGGGCACTTTGAGCGTGTTCAGCGTCATGAGCGCCTGCATCGCGACGTCGACATCGGCGTCCTTTGCCCGCGCCTTGTAGTCGGCGCCAAGTGTGCGATCTCCGGCCTTGTAGAGCGTCTCGCTCGCGCGAATGGCCTGAATCCGGATCTGCGGATCCCGATCCTCCATCAGTTCGCGAAGCAGCGCCGCGTCGGCCGACGCCAGACCTTCGAGCGTCCACATTGCGTGGATGCGCGCGAGCTGATTCGAGTCGGCACGGGCCATCTGCGTGAGCGCCGGTACGACGGTCTTGTCCTGCTTCAGGACCAGAAGCTGCTGCGCGGTATCGCGCCACCAGCCGTTCGCATCGGAGAGATGGGCAACGAGCTGCGCCGGCGTCTCGGTCAGCATGCGCGGCGGAGCCGTGCGCCTGGGCATGCCGTCGTACGTGAGCCGCCAGATGCGCCCGTGCTTCACGACCTTGTCGAGGCCGTACTGGTCGATCCTCGAACGGAGGTAAGTGCCGGGGCCCGACCACTGGGACTCCTGGATGATGCCGCGATACATGTCGGTGATGTACATCGTGCCATCCGGCGCGGTCGTGACATCGACCGGGCGAAACAGCGGATCGGTCGATCGCAGGAATTCGGACAGCGGATACACATTGCGCAGCTGCGTCAACCCTTCCGTCTTCACGGGATGAAGGCGGCGGACGATGCGGGCCACGGCTTCGCCGTAGAAGTAATCACCAAGCACGTCGGCGGGCAGGCGGTCGCCGCGGAAGACATCGTTGCCGGCACCCGCGGTTGCGCGCGCGAGTGAGCCGTCAGGCATCCGCGTCGCGTTCATGCCCCCCTGCATGTCGGCAATCAGCACCGGGGCGCCCCAGGTGATGTTCAGATCGGGTTCGAACTGATCGGGGTTGGCGAAGTTGCCGTAAGCGATTGGCAGCTGGAAGTAGCCGGGCATCCCGCTCGCACCGGCCTGGAACCAGATCTTGCCGTAGTTGTCCTGGGTCGTTCCCCACTGGCCGCCGTTCGATCCCGTCGGCTCTCGCAGGACGCCTCCGGGCGTCCAGCGCACGCGCGCCGAATTGATCGTGCTGTAAATCCAGTTGTCGAGCCCCCAGGTGAACCCGCTCTCCTGGTGTTCCACGTTCAGCAGCCGGCCCAGGCCGCTCGTGAACAGCTCCTTCTTGTCAGACGTGCCGTCGCCGTTCGTATCCGTGAACTTCCACACGTCGTCGGAGTTCGACTCCTTGGTGAGAATGGCGTTGGCGCCGAACGGCAGGACGAAGCGCGGAAAAATGAGGTGATCGACGAAGACCTTGTGGGTCTCGTAGACCCCGTCGTTGTCGCGATCCTCATGGACCGAAATGCGACCGACGGGATCGAGCTCACCGGCGGCGTCGGCATTCTGCATGTACCCGCGCAACTCGAGCACGAACATCCGGCCGTTGCCGTCGAATGCGATCTGTGCTGATTCTTCGATGTCCGGATCCGAAAGAACGAGCTCCATCTTGAATCCGGGCGGCAGGAGGAACTTCTTCGCCTCTTCGGCGGGCGTCAGCGGGAGCACCGGCGGCTTCTTCGAAAAGTCGGGCTCCATCATCGACGGGCCGCGGCCCCTGCCCTGCGCGCCCTGTGCGCCTCCCGGCGGCGGCTGTCCTCCCGGTGCGGCCTGGGCCGGCGGTGCTGTTTCGGCGGGGGCAGTAGCCGGCTGGGCGCCCGGTGCGGGCCCCTGCGCAACGAGCGAGAGCGTGGCGGCGGCGATGGCGGTGCAGACTGCCAGCGAGATCCTCAGGGCGCGAACACGTGTGATCGGCATGACCTTGACTCTTTCAGATGCTGTTCTGGAATGCGGTGCCGCACGGACGTTCGGCAGTGAAACGGAGAGGACGGGAGGGCAGCGGGTGCCGCCCTCCCGAATCGAAGCTACCGGCTATTTCGTGCCGGCTTTGACGCTGGGGCTGTCGTCAGCCTTCAGGTCGCCGAGCGCATACTGGACACCCGCGAGCAGGTGCTCGAGGAGTGGCGTCACCGCATAGTTGCGTTCGCCGTGCCCGTGCGCCATGTAGAAGTAGCGGCCATTCCCTTCGCGACGGATGTAACTGAGCGCATAGTCGTGGTCCGTCCTCGGAGTGGGCTCCTTCGCTTTGTCGGCGTCGCTCATCTTCGAGTAGTCGATGCTCGTCAGCACATGAACGTTTTCTCTCGAGAACGACTCCTGGTTGAACGTATAGGTCTCGTCGTGTACGACCAGCGGCGCACCCTTGAACATCGCCGTCAGCGGGCTCTTCGGATCGTCGATCTTGTAGGTGATTTCCTGCGGATCGTTCCAATGGAACTTGAAGTAGCCGCCGGCCATCTTGTTGAACTCCGGCCAGAGCGGATTGCCTCCCGGAGCGCCACCGCCGCCAGCCGCGGCCGCGGGCGCGGCGGGCTGGGGCGAGAGCGCGGCAAACCGCTGCGGGAAATCAGCCTGCGCGACCTTCCCGGATTTCTCCGGATCGAGCTTGTCGAACCAGACATCAGCAAGCGAGCTCAGTTCGTCGCGGCTGACCTTCTGGTCCGCGTTCTTGTCACCCTGGCTCACCAGCATCGCCGCGACTGCGTTGCCGGCGCCGCCGCGTCCGCCGCCGAATCCGCCACCAGCGCGGCCCGCCGCCGGTGGACCCTCGGGGCACGCGGTGCCGTGGTACGAATCGGTGCTGGCATGGATGCCGGCAATGCCCTTGCCGCTCCTGACGAAGTCCATCAAGGCCTTCCGGCGTGCAGCGGTGGCCGCCTTGTCCGTCGGGTCGTCCAGGAAGCACCCCGTGGTGCTGTCGAGGAACACGGCGTCGTACTGCTTCAGATTCTGCTCGTTGATGTCGGCGGGGTCATACGTCGTCACTGCCGTCCATGCCTTGGTCTTCTCGCCCATCGCTTCGATCGTCTTTGCCGCCAGCGGGATCGAGGAGTGGACGAACCCCTGTGCCGCCCCGAGCACCAGGATCTTCCTCGGCTGCTTTGGTTTGGCGGGCGCCGTCGCGGGCAGGGCCGCCATCATCGCCTGCACGTCATTGGCGCAGGGCGTCCGGGGATTGGAGCTGCGGCCGCCACAATCCTGGCCGGGCTGAGGTGCCGCGGGAGCGGGCGCCTGCGGGAACGCCGACGCCATACCCGTCGCCAGCTGCTCCTGCGTCACGGCGCCGGCCTTACTCGTGTCGGCGGCAGCAAACCATGAATCGAACGTCGTCTTCAGCTCCTCGCGGCTGACCGCGCCGTCCTTGTTGCCGTCGGCCGCCGTGAACAGCGCCGGAGCGACCCCGCCGCGTCCACCGCCACCGCCGCCCGCGCGTCCAGCGCCCGGCTGCCCCTGCGGTGCCGCGGGTGCAGGCTGCTGGGCGACGCCACGCACACTGGTCGCGAGCAGCGCCGCGCCGCAGACGGCCACCGCCAACGTCGTTCTCGAATGACTCAATCCCATGTAGTCCTCCTCAGCACGCCCCCGAGGCGGCTGTATGCCACTGCCCGATACGCCGCGATGGGCGAAAACGTTTCGTGCATACCTTACTCGCTTCCGTACCCGGCCGATTCAATTTTCCCGGCCCGCCAACCTGAACGGCAGACCCGGAATTATTCCTTTCTTCGATGCGCCCTGCGGCGCGCTGCGATAAGCTCTCGCGCATGAATCGACGCACATTCCTCTCCAGTGTGGCGGCGCTGCCGATGCTCTCGTCGCTGCAGCCGCCGCAGGCTCCGCCGCCTGCCCCGCTCCGAGGCGGACTGAAGCTCGGGATTGTCACCTACAACATCGCGAAAGACTGGGACATCCCGACGATCATCAAGAACCTGACCGAGGTCGGCTTCGACGGCGTCGAGCTGCGGACGACGCACAAGCACGGGGTGGAGATTACCCTGCCGGCGGCGGCCCGCGTGGATGTGCGGAAGCAGTTCGAGGCCTCCCCCGTCAAGATCGGCGGGCTGGGCACGACGTGCGAGTTCCACTCGCCGGATTCGGGCGTCGTCCGCAAGAACATCGACGAAACCAAGGAGTGGGTCAAGCTGGCGAAGGACATCGGGTCGCCAAGCGTCAAGGTCCGCCCGAACGGCCTGCGCAAGGATGTGCCCGAGGACCAGACGCTCGAACAGATCGGCAAGGCGCTCGCCGAATGCGGCGCGTTTGCGCGCGACAACGGGATCGTCATCCAGCTCGAAGTCCACGGACCCGAGACGCAGCGGGTGCCGCGGATTCGAAAGGTGCTGGACTACGGCGGCAACCACCCCAACGTCCGCGCCTGCTGGAACTCGAACCAGACGGACCTGCTCGACGGCGGGTTCGACGCGAACTTCAAGCTGCTCCGCGACCAGATCGGCCAGGTGCACATGCGCGACCTGTCGCTCGAGGAGTATCCCTGGAAGCAGCTGGTGTCGTCGCTCGCGGCGATGAAGTTTCCTGGCTACTGCTTTGCCGAGATTCCTGAGTCGCCTGACGCGGTTCGCGTGCTCGGGTATTTCAAGGCGTTGTTCAGGGCTTATCAGGGGATCTGAGCCGATTGATCATGCCCTCCAGGGTTTTACAGTTCTACGGGTTCTAGAGAGGTTATAAGGTTCAGGTTTTAGGTTGTAGGTTTTAGACCTTGGAACCCAAAACCTGAACCTGAAGCCTAAAACCTAGAACCTAAAACCAGACGTAGAACCCCTATAACCTTTAAAACCCTAGAACCTTGCAAAAGAAATCGAATGACCCAATTCACGCGACGAGAATTCACTGGCGCCCTGGCCCTGGGGATTGCCGGCACGCGTGTCGGTCGCTCTGACGGGGCTGGCCTCCAGGGTGAGAGCGTCCGCGCCGGGCGCGTCGGGTCGCTCACGGACGTGCCCGGAATCACGGTGGGGCACTGGACGGATACCCGCCGCCCCACCGGCTGCACGGCTATCCTGTTCGACCAGGCCGCGGCCGCGGGGGCGGATTACAGCAGTTCCGCACCGGCGGAGTCGATGGGCGTCCTCCTCCAGCCGGTCAGTCCGGTCGAGCGCATCCACGCGATTTTCTTCACCGGCGGCGGCATGTTCGGCGTCGCCGCGGCCGGCGGGGTGGTGCGTTTCCTCGAGGAACACAAGGTCGGATTCGACTGGGGCACCCCCGACCTGCGCATTCCGATCGTCCTGACCGGCGCGATTGACGACCTCGCGGTCGGCGACCCGCGCATCAGGCCCGACGCTGACGCCGCCTACAAGGCATGCGCGGCAGCCACGTCAGCTCCGGTTGTCGAGGGGAACATCGGTGCCGGGGCCGGCGCGACGGTCGGCAAGATGCACGTCGCACGCGGGTATCCCGGAATGAAGGGGGGCATTGGATCCTCCAGCCTGATCCTCGGCGATGTCGTCGTTGCTGCGCTCGCGGTGGTCAACGCCGCCGGAGACGTCCTCGACTGGTCGTCCGGGCAGATCGTCGCCGGGGCGCGTGGTCCAGACGGCACACTTGCCGACAGCGTCAAGGTGATGCACGGGCTGGTTACCGGCAGGCCCGCCGGCGCGGTACAGGACCCGGCACTCGGCAGCACGACACTTGTCGTCGTCGCGACCAACGTCGACCTGCAGAAAACCGCGCTGACGAAAGTCGCATCGATGGCGAACTGCGGCGGCGCACGGGCGGTGCGGCCGTATCATACGACCGGAGATGGCGATCAGCTGTTCGCGGTCTCTACCCGGAAGATCGAGAAGCCGGATCTGCAGCTGACGGTCATCGGTGCGCTCGCCGCCGACGTCGTCGCCGACGCGATCGTGCGCGCCGTGCGCGCGGCGAAGAGTGTCCCGGGATGGTCCGGCCTGGCGTCCGGGCAGGCGGGTTGATCGGTTCGACGGATTTCCCCACGTTCCGCGGGGATGTATCCCCATGCTGGAGGATGATTCATGTATCGTCGCGACTTCTTGAAGCAGAGCGCGGCCGCGCTTGCGGTCTCGAGCCTGCCCCGCTACGTCGAACAGCTCGCCGACACCCGCAAGCGGGTCGGACTCATCGGCACGGGCTGGTATGGAAAGTCCGATCTGCTGCGGATGATCCAGGTCGCGCCGGTCAATGTCGTGTCGCTCTGCGACGTCGATAAACGGATGCTGTCCGACGCCGCGGATCTCGTCGCCACGCGCCAGGCCTCGAAGCAGAAGCCGCGCACGTTCAGCGACTACCGCGCCATGCTCGCCGAGAAGGACCTGGACATCGTGCTCATCGGCACACCCGATCACTGGCACGCACTGCCGATGATCGAAGCCGTCAAGGGTGGGCTCGACGTGTGGGTGCAAAAGCCGGTGAGCGTCGACGTCGTCGAAGGGCAGGCCATGCTGGCGGCGGCGCGGAAGTACAAGCGCGTGGTGCAGGTCGGGATGCAACGCCGCAGCACTCCGCACCTGGTCCGCGCCCGCGACCGCGTCGTCCGCCAGGGCCTCCTCGGCACGATCGGTCTCGTGGAAATCTGCTGCTACTACCATATGCGGGCGACCGAGAATCCACCCGACACGGCGCCGCCGGAGAACCTGGATTACGAGATGTGGACCGGGCCTGCACCGATGCGGCCGTACAACAAGCTCGTGCACCCGAGGAGCTGGCGCGCGTTCATGGAGTACGGGAACGGCATTGTCGGCGACATGTGCGTGCACATGCTCGACATGGTGCGCTGGATGATGGACCTCGGCATGCCGACGCGCATCGATTCGTCCGGCGGGATCCTCGTCGACAAGGCGAGCAAGGCCAACATCACGGACTCGCAGGTCGCCACCTTCGACTTCCCCAACCTGCAGGTCGTCTGGACGCACCGTTCGTACGGGGACGCGCCGGATCCGAAGTATCCGTGGGCCGCGACCTTCTACGGCGACAAGGGGACGCTCAAGGCCGGGGTGATGGGCTACGACTTCGTTCCGTCAGGCAAAGGCCAGGCGCCGATGCACGAAGACGTGACCTACGAGCTGGATCAGTTCCCTGAGGATCGGACGGAGAAGGATCTCGAACAGCACGTCGCGCCGGCGATCCGCGCGCACATGACGAACTTCCTGGAAGCGACCCAGAACCGCAGCCACCCGGTGTCGGACATCGAGCAGGGATACATGTCGACCACCGCGTGCATCCTCGCCAACCTGTCGATGAAGCTCGGTCGCTCGCTCGAATGGGATCACGTCAACGGCGTCGTCATCAAGGATGACGACGCCAACAAACTGCTGCGCCGGCCCTATCGCGCACCGTGGGTGCACCCCGATCCGAAGACGGTCTAGGCACGTGCCACGTGCGTTAGTCGCGCTTCAGCGCCCACTTGAAGCCGCGTGTGAGCAGATCCTGGAACACCGGATCGTTCCACGTGGCTTCACCGTGCCCGATCGTCGTCCCGAACACCCGTGTGGAGCCGTTGTACTGGTTGATCCACACGAGCGGGTATTCCTTGTTGTCCTCGGGGCTGACCGCGGTCGCGAGCGCCTTGGTATTCGGCCAGATTTTCTCGATCACGTAGAGCTCGTCCACGGGCGTCACCCAGTCGGTCTTCATCCCCTTCATCACCGGTTCATCCGGCGCGGCGATCTTGACCGAGATGTTGTGGGCCGCCGTGTGCCGCCGGCTGGTCACGCCGAGGAACTCGCGCCAGTCGTCGACTTCCGCCGCACGGTAGGAGTGCATCGAACAATGAATCACGATTGCCGGGACTCCGCCCTTGTGCGCGTTGGTAATCTTTCGCAGATAGGCAGGGTCCGAGACGTCGGCAAAGCATTCGTTGTGGATGACGATGTCGAAGCCGGAAATCCAGTTCGGGTTGTCGTAGAGCGAGATGTTGCCGACCGTGCCGCGGCCACCCTGCACCGCCACCGTCCAGTCGACGGGCAGCACCTTCGACACGGTGTCCATCAACACCTTGGCTTCTCCACTGTAGTCGTGGCAGCAGCCACCGCTGACAATCAGCGCCTTGATGCGTGGCTGTCCCGCGAACGGGTCACCCGGCCCTCCTCGCCCCCTCTGGCCCGCAGGCGCGCCGGCGCGCGCGCCGCCCGGTGGAGCCTGCGCCGGGGCCTGCGCTTCGGCCCGCGACATCAACGAAAGCACAATCAGCGCGGCCGTTGCAGTCGCCGCCAACCATTTACGATTCATGGAGTCATCTCCGGGTTCATCTGGCCTGGTAACCGATCCTGGTGACTGGCGACTGGCTACTGGTGACTGGTTACTGGTTACTGGTTACTGGTTACTGTCCGTCGGACCTCTGACTTCCGCCTGAAGGCGGAAGCTACGAGTTCGGTCGTCGCCTTCAGCCGGAAGCTACGAGTTCGGTCGTCGCCTTCAGCCGGAAGCTACGAGTTCGGTCGTCGCCTTCAGCCGGAAGCTACGAGTTCGGTCGTCGCCTTCAGGCGGAAGCTACGAGTTCGAGCGTCGCCTTCAGGCGGAAGCTACGAGTTCGAGCGTCGCCTTCAGGCGGAAGCTACGACCTCGTAGCGATTAGCTGATGTCTGATCGCTGATAGCTGATGTCTGATCGCTGTCTGTCGCTGATGTCTGTTCGCTGATGTCTGATCGCTGATGTCTGATAGCTGACCGCTAGCGGCAGCTCGCGTCGTCGCGATGGACGTAGTACGACTTGAAATTCGAAGCGTCCGGTTTCATGCACCCTGACAGGTTCAGCACCTCGATCTTGCGAAACTCGGTCGGAGCGCTCTCGCCCTGGATGGTGATGTATCCCTCCGAGAGCGGCTTGCCGTCAATCTTCACCTCGGGGTTGTAGTTCGAGACGTTGCCGCCCCCGATTTGCGGCGTGTCGTACTCGAGCACCGTGCGGCCGTCGATCATGTGCCTGACGTGATCGGCCCCGAGGACCTCTACTTCGACCCGGACCCACTGATCGCCTCTGTAGGTCGCCGACGTGGAATTCTTGCAATGCCCTTTCACCATCAGGCCGTTCTGGAAGATCTCCGTCCCGGGGGTGCAGACGTTCAACGTCGAACGTTCGCCGGACGGACCGCCGCCGAGGAGCTGTGCCTCGATCGAAATCGGGAAGTCCTGATCCTTGCCCATCGTCTCGGGCGCCTGGCTATGGAGCATCAGTCCGTTGTTCCGGATCGCCCACTCTGGTCCGCCCGGCACCTGCTCGCCCACGAACCGGTATTCGGCGGCGATGATGTAATGCGAGAACTTCTGGCGGTAGAAGAGATGGCCGAAGCGCTCGTCGAAGCTGGTGTACTTGTCGTACGAGACCTTCAGGACGCCGTTCTCGACGCGAAACGTATCGCCATAATTTTCGCCGAGCGGGTAGCCTTTGATCTTCGGGACCCAGCCGTCGAGGTCCTTGCCGTTGAACAGCTGAATCCACTCTCGACGGTCCGGTGAGTTGGCTGCAGCCGCGGCAGCACCCGGCTTGGCCACGTTTGCGCGCTGCGCCGGATGCGTGCACGCTCCCATCGTCGCGACGATCGAGAGCACCAGAACACGAACGAGGCGGTTATACGTCACAGAGCACCACCGCTTCGCGGAGAGAGGTCAGCGGGTCGCGCGTCGGCACGAACTCGTGCGCCACATACCCCTGGTATCCGGTATCTGCAATCGCCGCGCACACGGTCGCCCAATTGAGCTCCTGGGTCGCGTCGAGCTCGTGCCGGCCGGGAACGCCGCCGGTATGGAAGTGCGCGAGGTACTCCTTGTTGTCGCGAATCGTCCGGATGATGTCCCCCTCCATGATCTGCATGTGGTAGATGTCGTACAACAGCTTGACCCTGGGCGACGCCACCGCCTTGACTACTTCCACTCCGAATGCGGTGTGGTCGCCCTGGTAGTCCTTGTGATCCACTTTGCTGTTCAGGAGTTCCACGCAGATCGTGACGCCGGAGTCTTCCGCGATCTTCTTGACCCGGTTCAACCCCTCGACGCAGTTCGCGATCGCCTCGCTGTCGCCCATCCCACGGCGATTCCCGAAGAACGTAATCACGTTCGGCACCTTCTGTGCCGCGGCCTTCGGGATGTTCAGCTCGAAGTTCTTGACGATCTCGTCGTGATTCGCCTTGACGTTGAGGCCGTTCGCGATCGACCCTCCGCCTGCATACCCCATCGAGCAGATCAGGCCGAAGTCCCGCACGATCGCCCACTCGGGCTCGTTCAGGAGATCGATGGCGGTCAAGCCCATGCCCGCGACCGCCTTGCAGAACTCAGGCATCGCGATCTTCTGATAGCACCAGCGTGAGACGGATTGCTTCAGCCGCCCTTTCGTCACCGCCTTAGCGGTCGCGGCAGGCTGCGACTGTGCCCCTGCGGGCCGCGCGACGCCGGCCGCTAACGTCGCGGCCCCGGCCGCGAGCGCCTGCCGACGAGTCAGTTCTGGCATTCTCATATCCCCCATCGAAGCACAAATTGTCAGTCCCCAGTCGCCAGTTCCCAGTCGCCAGTCCCGAATCCCCCGCCTACGCCGCGAAGCGGCTACGGCGGCGCCTCGCCGTAGCTTCCGCCTGCGACACCGCCGTAGCTTCCGCCTTCAGGCGGAAGGCCCTCTCTTCCGGCTAAAGCCGGAAGCCACAAGCGCGGACGCCATACCCTTAAGGATTCAGCACGAATGTCCACAGCATGTCACCGGCGCCGACGACGACAAACTGTTTGCCGTCCATCTCGTACGTGATCGGGGCGTTCGAGACCGAGGCATTCAGACCGGCATGCCAGAGCGCCTCGCCGGTTGTCGCGTTCAGCGCGACGAGGTCGTTCGACGCGCCGCCGCTGAAGAGGAGATTGCCCGCGGTGCTCAGAAGTCCCGCGCGTGAGCCGCCCTCCCACGGATGGCTCCACTTGATCTTGCCGGTCTTGTAGTCGATCGCCTGCAGCATGGCTTCCGAGTAGCCGCCGCGATCCGTGCCGCCCCAGCCCTGCGGATTTTCGTCCGGATCGTAGATGTAGAAGACGCTGTAGGCCTGGTTCGCATTGACGTAGAACAGCCCGGTCTGCGGGCTGAAGCTCGGCGGCGGCCAGTTCGCTGCGCCACCCTGGTTGGGAGAGACGAGCGTGCCATCGAGCTGGGGGTGCTTTGCCGGGTTCGGGTATCGGCTGGCCCTTCGCGTCGAAGCCAGTTGACCAGTTCGTGCGCACGAAATCCGACGAGACGATCGCCTTGCCGGTGGCGCGATCGAGGACGAAGAACTTGCCGTTGCGCGAGGCCTGCGCGAGCAGCTTGCGCGGCTGGCCGTTGATCTCGCCATCGATCAGGACGGGCGTCTGCGTCGCATCCCAGTCGTGCGTGTCGTGCGGCGACGACTGGAAGTACCACACCATCTTGCCAGTGTCGGGATTGAGCGCCACGATCGAGGCGGTGAACAGATTGTCGCCGGCACGGTTTGCGTGGGCGATGACCGGCTGGGGATTACCCGTGGTCACGTAAACCAGGTTCAGCTCCGGATCGTAGGTCGGCGGCTGCCACGTCATGCCGCCGCCGTGCTGCATCGCCTCCTCGTTCGGCCACGTGTCCGACCCGGGATCGCCTTTCTTCTGCGGCACGACCCACCAGCGCCACTGCATTTCTCCGGTCACGGGATCGTGCGCCTGGACGTAGCCGGGCACGTCGAGATCGTCGCCGCTGACGCCGGCAATGACGTGATTCTTCACGATCACCGGGGCCACCGACCCGTAATAGAACTGATCGAGATCGCAGACCTGCTTGTGCCAGCGCTCGACACCGTCCTTGACGTTCAGCGCCACGAGATTGCAGTCCGGCGTCTGGTAATAGAGCGTGTCGCCCAGGATGCCGACCCCGCGATTGCCGATGTGGATGCCGCCTTTCGATTGCCAGGCATGGTGCCACCGCTCACGCCCGGTTCGCGCATCGAGCGCCCACACGTGATCCGGCGCGGTCACGTACATCACGCCGTCCACCAGGACCGGAGTCCCCTTGATCGAACCGACGTTCGCGTTCGGGGTACCAGGATTCAGGCGGTAGACCCAGGCGAGGCTGAGCGCCTTGATGTTGGACGCATTGATCCGATCGAGCGGGCTGAACCGGCGACCGGTGTAGTCGCCGTTGTACCCGGGCCACGAGTCAGTCCCCGGATTGAGCAGCTTTTTCTCATCCACTCCACCCTGTGCAGACAGACCCGCGACGATGGCCGCAGTCAGCACACAGGCAAGCAGCGCAACTCTCCTCATTTCAAGGTCTCCAGGTAGGCGACGACGTCGTGCATGTTCTTGTCGGTGATGGAATCGAGGAGCGCGCGGTGGGCGGCGAGGGGATCGTTCTTGACCACCTGCAACGCCGGCGTCCTGGTAAACGTCCGCATGTCGCCCGCCGCGTCGCGCAGCGTGACGGTGAAATCGTCCATCTGCACCAGCGTACCGGTGACCGCCTGGCCTCCGGCCGGCGTGACCGTCACGGTCACGGCGGTGGCTGATGGTCCGGCCGGGGCACCACGACCGCGTCCCCGTCCGCCTCGCCCGGTGGCAGGAAAGAGAAACCGCTGCTGCAGCTCAACCGGCTCGAGCCGTGTGCCAATCCCGGCGAGATTCCCGGTTGGCGAATGGCACGAGCTGCACTTTCCCTCGCCGGTGAAAAACGCCTCCCCGGCTTTGGCATCGCCAGTCAGGACGTTCTGGACCTGGAAAATGGGAGAGCCGCGGAGTGAGTCGTTGACGCGCTGGCGCAGGAAGTTGGCGAGGTCGACGATCTGCGCCTCGGTGAGCACCGTGCTCGATCGACCGCTCATCATCTCCTTGTGGCCGCGCTTCAGCAGCGGACCGATCTCGCTGCCGTAACGGTCGCGCAGCACGACGAGAGAGCGCACCAGATTCGACCCGTTCTGGGTTCCGCGCGCCTGTGGTCCGTGGCACGAGACGCATTCGGCGCCGTAGACCGTGCGTCCGCGGTCGGCCGCCGCTCCGTCCACCGGCGGCTTGTCGGCTGGACCGGCGCCGGCCAGCAGCCCGCCTCCCCCTCGCGCGGGAGCGGGTGCGCCCTGGGGGCCGGCAGCGCGACCGGCCGGCGGCTGCACCTGGGCGGGCGCCGGCGGCGCTGCTCCCTGCGGTGGCGCCTGGCCGGCGAAAACGATCGCGGCCATCGCCGCAAACGGGATGATTCTCAACAACACCCTGCTCACCGTCCGCATCAATTTCGATTCTCCTCGGTTCGGCAATCCACGGGCGAACGGCAAGCGGATCTCATCCGCTCGTGCTGACACGCTCGCCGGTCGCGGCCTGATGATACCTGTAATCAATCGCGGCGCTGAAGGGCACGGGTGAAACGGAGTTATCCAGTTCCCAGTGTCACCAGCTTAGCCTTCAGCAATCAGCTGTCAGTCGTCAGCCGGGAGCAGGTCTCCAGTTCATTTTGCCTACTGGCGGCTGGCCACGGGAAGAAGCAGATCCGGCTACCCAGTCTCCAGATCATGGTGTTCACCGGCTGCTGGCTACTGGCGACTGGATACTGGTGACTGGAGCTGGCGACAGACGTGGCAAAAAGGCGCATACTCTCGCGCCATGAGCACGCTTGTCACTCCCACCGGGGCCGCCGCACCACCCAATCCGTACGCGCTCGTCCCCAGTGCGATCGAAGAGCCGCCGACCGAGTTCCTTGCGACGCTGCGGCGGATCGGCCCCGGCATGGTGCTCGCGGCCTCGATCGTCGGATCGGGTGAGCTCATCGCGACGACGACGCTCGGCGCGCAGGCCGGCTACACCGCGCTCTGGGTCGTGCTCCTCAGTTGCCTGATCAAGCCGGTGATCCAGGCGGAACTGGGCCGCTACACCATCGCCACCGGCGAAACCGGCCTCGAGGCCCTCAATCACATCCCCGGCCCGCGTGCGGGACAACTGAACTGGCTCGTGTGGGCCTGGGCACTCATGGTCGCGGCAACCCAGTTGCAGGTCGGGGCGATGTACGGTGGCGTCTCGCAGGTGATGCACCTCCTCATACCGGCCGTGCCCATCGCCGCATGGGTCGTCATCTTCCTCGCGCTCACGCTCGCGCTGCTCCTCGGCGGAGGGTACGCCCGGGTCGAACGGATCGCGATGGTCAAGGTCGGCCTGTTCACCGTCATCACCGCACTCGCGGCGGTCGTGCTGATCCGGATGCCGCGTTTCTTCTCGTGGGACGCAGTCGCAGGCGGCCTCCGGTTCGAGCTGCCGCCCTCCGGCATCGGCATGGCAATCGCGGTGTTCGGCATCACCGGTGTCGGCGCCGCGGAGCTGTTCATGTATCCGTACTGGTGCGTCGAAAAAGGCTACGCCCAGTTCTGCGGCGCGCCCGAGCCGTCAGGCGGGTGGGAGCGGCGCGCGCGGGGATGGATCCGCGTGATGCACTTCGACATCGGCGTCTCGATGATCATCTACACGGCCGCGACGGTGGCGTTCTACCTGCTCGGGGCTGGCGTGCTTCACGGCATGGGACTGGTGCCGGCGAGCTCCGACATGATTCCGGTCCTCTCGAACCTCTACACACAGACGCTGGGACGCTGGTCGCTCGGCGTCTTTTACCTGGGCGCCATTGCGACGCTGTACGGGACGGTGTTCGCGGCCACGGCCGCGCACTCGCGCCTCTTCGCCGACATGTGCCGGCTTGCCGGCCGCTTCCACGTCGACGATTTGCCGGCGCGCATCGCCATGCGCAATCGGTTCGTCGTCGTTTCTCGGGCTGCTGCCGGTCGCCTTGCTCTTCACCGTGCAGGCGCCCGTCACGATGGTCATGATCGGCGGCATCGTCCAGGCCCTGATGCTGCCGGTCATCGGCGCGGGAGCGATCTTCCTGCGGCATCGGCGACTGCCGTCGCAGATCGCCCCTTCGCGAGCCACGACGATCGCACTGTGGATCACCACCGCGGCGATGGTGGTGTTGATGGGGTATTACGCGGTGTTCATGGTGAGGGGATAGACGCCGGTTCCGGGTTCCGGGTTCGGGTTCCGGGTTCGGGGTTCCGGGTTCCGGGTTCGGGTTCCGGTTCCGGGTTCGGGTTCCGAGTTCCGGGTTCCGAGTCCCGAGTCCCGAGTCCCGAGCCCCGAGTCCCCGAACCCCGAGTCCCGAATCCCGAATCCCGAATCCCGAGCCCCCAGTCCCGAATCCCCAGTCCCTGGTCCCGATCCCCGACTCCGCACTCACCTCAGGTACTTCCCCGCGAAGTCGAGAAACGCCGTCCAGTCCGCCGGCGTCGCGGCGTGGCCGCCGGTGTGGTAGTGCCAGCCGAGATCGCCTTTTGTCACGGGTGTGTCGAGCGGCGGCGGCACCTGGGTCACGCCCAGGTCGGTCCGACCGAGCAGCCTGTAGACCGGACCGGCGTTCACTTCGGCGAGAAACATCCCGACCGGATCCGCCCACTGGTCGGTCGTGCCTCCGGTGATGAACACGGGGCGTGGCGCGCTGAGCGCGATCAGCATGTGGGCGTCGACCGGCATGTCGTTCCACCGCCCGGCATACTTCTGGAAGTTCCCGGCGAACCACCACGGGAAGTTCTGGGCCATGTCGTCGACGGTTTCGCCCCAGTCGCGGCGCGACAACGCGGCCCCCATCTCGCCTGAACAGCTCGCGTAGACGACCTTGATACGGTCGTCGAGCGCCGACGCCCAGAGCGCGGCTTTGCCGAGCCGCGAGTGCCCCTGCAGGGCGATCTGCTTCGCGTTCACCGACTTGTCCGTCTCGAGGTAATCGATGATGCGGCTGACTCCCCACGCCCACGCGGTGATGCTGCCCCACCCATCCGGCCCGGGCTCGGTCTGACCGGAGCCAAGCGTCAGACCGATGACGCCCTCGTTCAGCGCGTTCAAGCGATCCGGCTGAATGTCCTGATAGCCCACCATCGCGTATCCCCAGCCGCGTGCCAGGATGTCGGCCGCGACTGGCGGATCCCCGAGCTGAACACCGCCGCCTGCCCGCGCCGGCGCCGCGCCGCCGCCGAAATTCGCGATCAGGATCACCGGCACTGGACCGTTCGCCTTGGCCGGCGTGAACAGCGTCACCCGGATGTGCACGGCGTTCGGACCGCTGCCCGCGGTGCCGACGATCTCCTTCATCAACGCCGCGCCGCCCCGCGCCGCCGGATCCGTCCCCTTCACGTCCCACGTCACCTTCGGCGCATTCGACGGCACCCGCCCGAAGATCTCCGTCTCGTACAAACGCATGATCTCGGGACGACGCTGGCGATTCCAGGTGCCGGCGTCACGGACTGGACGTCCGTTGGAGAGGATGAGTGGATCCGGAAGCGTATACGGCGTCACCTTCGTCTCGTCGTAGTTCGAGACGTGCCCGGTCTTCGCCGTGCGCAATGGATTCCCATTCGCATCCGCGCGAGGAGTGGTAGCCGCCTGCGGCGCCGCGGCGGATTGTCCGCCGGCCGGCGCCGGGGCGGGTGCCTGCTGACTCCAGACGACGACGCCACTCGAGACCGCCAACGCGAGAAGCACGCTAAGCCCTGTTCGCACTGAATCCTCCGGCGCTCGCAACGTAGAACCTGACCGTAGAACCTACAACCTAAAACCCTGACCTTAGAACACCTAGAACCCGTACAACCCTAGAACCCGCGGAACGTGTATACACTACCCGGATGTCTTCCGTTGTCGTCGTCACCGAACCCGAGTTTCGCCGAGCGGAAGCCGTGTTCGCCGCAAGCTCGCTGCAGTGTGTCGTCGCACCGGCGGCGGAAGCCGACCTGGCAAAGGCGGCGCGCGCTGCCGGCGCGCGACATGCGATCGTCGGGCCGTTCGTCTACCGCGGCGAATTGTATGCCGCGTTGCCGGCCGGTGGAGTCCTCGCGCGCTACGGCGTCGGCCACGACGGCATCGACAAGCGGCTCGCGACCGCGGCCGGACTTCTCTGCACCAACACGCCCGATGTGCTGCACCAGTCAGTCGCCGAGCTGACGATGCTGCTGATTCTTGCCGCGGCGCGGCACTTCGAGCAGGTCTCCACAGCGATGCGCGGCGCCATGTGGACGCCGCAACCCGGTGTCGAGCTCCACGGAAAGACATTGGCGATCATCGGCTGCGGCACGATCGGACGGGCCACCGCGCACATTGCGAAAGCGGGTTTCGGCATGCGCGTTGTCGGCTATCGCCGATCTGCCCCGGCCCCGGAAGGTGACCTCGAGTTCGACGCAATCACGACCGACTTCGGCGAGGCTGTCGGTCGCGCGGATTACGTCTCGCTCCATATTCCCGCGTCTCCGGAGAATGCCGAACTTCATCAACGAGCACGCGCTTCGCGCACCTGCAGAGACACGCATGGCTCATCAATACGGCACGTGGAGCCGTGGTCGACGAGCCCACGCTCTACGACGCGGTGCTTGTCGGACCGGATCGGCAGGCGCCGCGCTCGACGTCTTCGCGAAGGAGCCTGTACGAGCCGGCCGATCCGGATAAGGACCTGCGCACGCTGTCGTTCGCGTGCGTGCTCGTGCCGCACATCGGCAGCAACACCGCGGAGGCGAACGTCCGGATGGCCGAGCGTGCGCTGCGGAACGTCACGCTCGGAGAGCGCGGCGATTTCGCGGCGATGGACCTGCTCAATCCCGAAGTCGTTTCCGGACGAGCGCGAACGTAGCGGTCAGACCGTCCTTCCCTTGGCGCGCTCCTTCAGGTGATCGCAGCCGCGCGCGGCCAGCGCCATCATCGTGAGCGTCGGGTGCTTGTCGCCGGTTGACGGAAACGCGTTCCCGCCGAACACGTAGAGGTTGGGGATGTCGTGGGTCTGGCAGAACGAGTTGAGCACGCCGTCGCCTGGCTTCTCGCTCATTCGGGCCGTGCCGACTTCGTGGATTGATCCACCGAGGGGGCGACGCCGACCTGCCGTGGCGCCGCGGCCTGCGGGCCGCTCACCCTCCACTCCGGCCTCTCCGCCGGCCTGCCGCCCGGCCGGATCCGCCACGCCCTGCCGCCGGCCTCGATGCCCCCGCAGCCGTCGGCGCGCCGGGACCGCCGGGAAAACCTGCCGGCGCCACCGGAGCGGCAGGCATCACTTCGCCCCCGGCTTTCCTGAACAGTTCCTCGGCGTTCTGCTGGAAGTTTTCGAGCAGCTTGTAATCGTTGTCGCTGTGAGTGAAATGGATCTTGAGGACCGGAATTCCCCAGGCGTCCTTCACTTCGGGATCGAGCTCGACGAAGTTGTCTTTCCGCGCGAGCATCTCGCCGCCCGCGTTCCATACCCGCGCCTGCGCAACGTAGCGGCTCTTCACTTCCTTCTTCCAGTCGGACCCGTAGCCCGGCAGACCGGCGGCAAACTGCGGAAACTCGGTCTGCCCGCCGGTGGCGTTCATGACGTAGCCGCGGATGAAGTCCTTGCGCTGCGTCTTCTCGTCATAGTTCTGGAAGCTCGGAATCGTCATCCCCGCCATCTTCCCGTCGTCCAGCCGGCTCGGGCCGCCTTTGAGCTTCGGGAGGATGCCGCTGACACCACCGCCGCCGATCTGGTCGATCATGTACTGCCCGAGGGTGCCGCTGGAGTTCGCCAGTCCACCCTTCGCGGAGAGCAGCAGCAGGCGGGTATTCTCGAGCGTGGACGCGGCCAGAATCACCCACGTCGCGTCGACGTCGACCGACTGCCTCGTGTGGCGCTCGATGTAGGTCACGCCCTGGGCGCGATTTTCCGCGTTCATCCGCACGCGCGCGACCACGCTGTCGGTGCGGATCTCGAGGTTGCCGGTCTTGAGCGCAGGCGGCAGCGTCACCGCGATCGGGTTGAACATGGCGCCGACGTCGCACCCGTTCACACAGTTGCCACAGTAGTGACACGGCGGACGGCCGTTGTGCGGCTGGGTGAGCTGCGCGAGGCGGCGATGCGTCGACGCCCAGCCGAGGCCGCGAGCGGCGGCAGTGAAGATGGTCTCGGCGCAGTTGAGCGGCATCACCGGCAGGAATTCGCCGTCGGGAAACTGCGGCAGCCCTTCTTTCGCACCGCTGACGCCGATGAATTGCTCGACCCGGTCGTAATACGGCTTCATGTCGGCGTACGAGACTGCCCAGTTCATCCCGTAGCCGTCGCGCGAGGCGGCCTTGAACTCGTAGTCCGCCATCCGGTCGGTCGCCCGCGCCCAGTGCAGCGTGCGTCCGCCGAGACACCGGGATCGCCCCCAGCTGTAGACCGTATCGGGGGACGTCGTGTAGGGGTTCTCGGTGTTGTCGATCATGATGCGGTAGTTCCGCTCACTCCCGGCATACCGCCGCAGCAGGCCGGGCTCGCCGCGGCCGCGATAGTCCATCTGGTAGAGAAACCTGTGCCGGAATTCCTGCGCCGGCTCGACCCGCGCGCCGGCTTCGAGCATGAGCACCTTCATGCCCGCCTGCGCGAGTTCCATGGCGGCCCACCCGCCGCACGCTCCTGATCCGACCACGATGACGTCGTATTCCATACGGGAGACTCTCAGTCGGGTTCTAGGGTTCTACGGGTTCTACGGGTTCTAGGGTCGGGTTCTAGGGTCGGGTTCTAGGGTCGGGTTCTAGGGTTCTAGGTTTTTGGGTTCGGTTTGGTTCGGGCGTGCGCGAATCGGTCCACCTTCCTGTTCAGCGAGACGGACACAACCTCGAACCCGCCAACTTGTAAAACCAAACGTAAAACCAAAACGTAAAACCTAAAACCTGACCCTAGAACCCCTAGAACCCTTAAAACCGTATAAACCTCGTAAACGCTGCAAGTTCGCAATGAATCGTCAGAGCACCTGATGTTGAGGATGCTCACAGGCAGGGAACGTCGCGTTGTATGCGTTACCGCGATAGTCGAGACATTCGATCATGCCGGCGCGCGAGGTGTAGAAGGCGAACGTGTTCTGCTGTTTGATCAACCGGTACGCTCCGTAGGCCGGATGCGTGGCGCCGGGCTCGCGTTCCGGCCTGGACATCGCCTCGACGAGGGCCGCGCGTGCGGGTCCGTCGGCGGCGTGAAAGCCGGCTTTTCGCAGCGTCGCCATCGCGTCGCGCCATTGTCGCTGGGTCTCGGGGGCGTGGACGGTCGACGCCTGGAGCACGAAGTCGATGAAGTGGGCGCAGCGCGCTTCGCGGGCTCCGGGCGTGTCGTCGGTCGGGATCAGGATGGCCGTGAACGACTGGAGCGCCTCGAAGTCCTCGGCATCGAAAAATTTCGGCTGGTAGTCGCGCAGGAGCGGCGGCTCCGGCGGCTGCGCTCCCATGGTGTGCTGCTGGGACGACGCCTCCAGCCAGGCGCCGAAGAACGCCGAGGCGCCGGGCAGCGCGAGCGCATAGGCCGCGAGCTGCAGCACATGACGTCTCGTCGGAGAAAACTCTGCATCGCGGACATCGTTGTCAGGCACTGCGAATCTCCTTTCCAGCCCGTCGCACGTCGCACGTCGCACGTAGCACGTAGCACGTCGCACGTAGCACGTGAAGCTCTTACGCCTCCATCGGCGTGTGCGCGTCGAGGAAGATCCAGCACACCGCACCGACGCTGTAGATAGCGGCGGAGACATAGAACGTCAGCGTCCAGTTCTGGTTCGTCCACGCGAGCAGGTAGCCGACCACGAGCGGCGAGAGCGCGCCGGCGATGCTGCCCATCATGTTCATGCTGCCCGCGAGAGTGCCCGCGTACCGGCCACCGACGTCCATGCAGCCCGCCCAGGCTGCCGGCATGACGAAATCGTTGAACAGCCCGGCGAACCCGAGCACGATCATCGCGAGCGTCGGGTCCTGAATCCTGGTGAAGATGAGGATGGAGCCGGACGCGCCGAGGAAGCCGATGATCGCGACGATCCGGCGCGCACGCGCCACGCTGCCGATCGACGTCGCGATTCGCGGAATCAGCGCAGCGGAGATCAGGCACCCGACGCCCCCCATCAGCAACGGCAGCCCGGCCAGGAGTGCGCTCATCTTGACGCTGGTCCCGCGCGAGTTGCGGAGGTAGGTGGGCAGCCACGTGACGTAGAACCACCACCCGTATGCCAGACACGCATACTGCACGCACAGCAGCCAGACGGATGCCTTCGAGACCAGCAGCCGCCACGGCAGCGGCGCCGGCCACCGGCGCTGTCTCTCGCGCGGGCGGCAGCAGCGCCAGTTCCGCTGCGTTGACAGACGGGTGAGTGGCCGGGTCGTCGCGAAACCAGCGATAGAACGCGATCGCCCAGATGACCCCGAGGACACCGAACACTTCGAACGCGCGCCGCCACGAGAGGAACTGCAGGATGTAGGCGACGAGCAGCGGCGTCAGCGCGCCACCCCAGCGCGACGCGAGCCAGAGCGTTGCCTGCGCCTTCTCGCGTTCGGCCTTCGGCAGCCACGTCGTGAAGATCCGGGTCATGTTCGGGAACGCCCCGGCCTCGCCGGCCCCGAACAGCGTCCGCGTGACGATCAGCGAGCTGAAATTCCACGCCCACCCCGTCGCCGCCGTGAAGAAGGACCACCAGACGACAATGCGCATCAGGACGCGCCGAGGTCCCATGCGATCGGCAAGCCAGCCGCCGGGCACTTCGAAAAAGGCGTAAGCCCAGCCGAATACCGAGAACGCCCATCCCATCTGGATTGCCGACAGTCCCAGATCTTTTTGGATCGCGGGCGCGGCCATCGAAATGCACACGCGATCGATATACGTGATGATCGCGAGCACGATCGTGAACACGACCGCGATGTTGCGCGCGCGGGTCGGCGCGCCAAGTGGCGGCGCCGCCGGCGCGGTGCCGTAAGGCGACGCGGATGGAGAGTTCATCTCACCTCAACACAGTTATCAGCTATCAGCGTTCAGCTGAATTCGCAGTTGCCAGTTCCCGGTTTCCAGTGCCCGGCTGCTGGCTACTGTTTGCCGCCCCGAATCCCGAGTCCCCGAATCCGATCCCGAGTCCCCAGTCCCATCACCGGTCACCGCCTACTGACGACTGGTTACTGGTTACTGGTTACTGGTTACTGGTTGCGTTCCGCGAGACCCGAGACCCGAGTCCCGAATCCCGAGTTACCGGTTACCTGACTCATTTCGCGTCAGCCGGCAGCTCCTTGACCGCGATGGTGCGCCAGCGCCAGAACCCGCCCGGCACCCAGCGCGTGCCGCCGTGCACCTGAATCGCGATCGAGCCTTCGGTGATGCCGTCCTTCGCGTGGTTCGCGGTGTCGGTGAAATCGGTGATCTGCTGATCGTTCAGCCAGACGGTGATGTGCGGCACCTCACCGACCATGCGGACACGCACCTTGTTCCAGTCTTCGCGCTTCCACGCCTTCATCCACGGGGCATCGCCCTGCGGCGTCGTGCTGCCGAGAGGAATTCCACCCGCCACCTCGGACGCCGGCGCGGCTGCGCCACCGCGAGCCGGCGCGGCCGGAACGGCGGAGCCCGACGCACCGGCGGCCGCACCTCGTGCGCCGCCGGCGCTCCCGCGGCCGCCGCCGGCGCGTTGCCGCGGCCACCTACGCCCTCCAGGCCTTCCCCGTATATGCCACCAATCGAACCACCCGGCAGGTAGTCCATCGTCACCTGGTAGGCGTCCCCGGCTTCGTTCGACCGGAAGAACAGGCCGCTGTCGCAGCCGTAGTCCGGCTTCACTTCCATGTAGAGCTCGACGTTCTTGTACTTCTTGTCGGTCAGCAGGATGCCGCCGCGACCAAGCGGGCTCTGCGTGGCAACGATCAATCCGTGCAGGACATGATAGTCAGGCGTCGTGCCGTGATGATTCGTCTTGCTGACATGCCAGCCCGCCAGGCTCTCGCCGTTGAACAGCGGCGTGAAGCCCTCGGGAACGACCGGCTTCGGCGGCGCGATCGGTGCCGGAACGCTCGCCGCCACAGCGGCTGGCGTCTGGGCCGCGCCCGGCGCGCCGGGTGCCTGCGCCCCGCGCAATGGAAGTCCGGCCGCGGCGATCACGATTCCAGCCGTCACGACTACAAAGATCAGCTCTCGACGCATGGGACTCCTCTTTACCGTACGGCCCAGTCGCTTGCGGCCGGATAGAAGTTAGCAGTCTCCAGCTTCCAGTGCCCCAGTTGCTTTGACTGGCGACTGGCGACTGGTTACTGCACATTCGCTTCAACTCTCAGCTTTGACTTCAGCTTCGGCCCGAAGTCACCAGTCCCCAGTTCGAAAGTCCCGAATCCCGAGTCCCTGATCCCGAATCCCGACGGGTTCGCACCCTGACACCTGCCTTCCGCCTGAAGGCGGAAGCTACGGCGAGGACATAGCGAACCTACGGCGAGGAAGTGACAAGCAACTGATGGCTGACGGCTGATAGCTGATGGCTAAATTAGCTGATCGCCAAAAGCTGACAGCGTCAGTTCCCCTCGAACCTCGCCGGTTCGATCTTCCTCAGCACCAGGAACACGCTGGCCATCGCCAGGAAGGGCAGCATCCCGGCGCCGAAGAATACCGGTGTCCATCCGTACTTGTCGACGATCACACCCGTGTACAACACCGCGAGCAGCGCGGCGCCGTTGTCGCCAAGACCGGCGATGCCGTTGACGCGGCCGGCGAGCTGCTGCGGCACGACATCCCCCACCGTGCCGATGTACGTGGCGGCCACCCACTGGTTGCCGAACAACGCCAGCCCCATGAGGACGACGGCAAGGTAGTTGTTCGCGACGAACGGCATCGTCATGCTCAGTGCGCCGAGGAGGAACGCGCACGTGAACGCGATCTTCCGGCCGCGGTCGACTGACCCGGTGGCCTTCACCAGCCGATCGGTGATCAGTCCGCCGATGACGTTGCCGCCCATGCCGATGAGATTCGGCACCGAGGCGAAGAAGCCGACGGCGAGAAACGACATGCCGCGTCCGGTGCGCAGGTACAGCGGCAACCACGTCCAGTAGAACGTGGTAATCGGGCCGGTGAATACCCTGATCAGGAACAACCCCAGCACCTTGCGATTCTGAATGAGCTGACCCAGGCTGATGGCGGGTGCCGTCGCCGCGGTTGCCGCACCGGACGGCTTGACCGCCAGCGCCGTCATCGTCGCCTTGTCCGGGAAGATGGCGAGCCACGGGATGAGCCACAGCAACCCGAGGAGGGACGGAATGATGAAGGCCATGCGCCAGCCGAACTGGCTCGCGAGGAAGACGACGATTGGGGGCGCGATGACGGACCCGAACTGCGCACCGGCGTTGAAGACGCCGCCGGCGCGCGACCGCGTCGCGGCCGGGAACAGGCCGGCCAGGGCCTTGATGCCGGCGGTGTAGTTACCGCACTGCGACAGGCCCATTACGAAGCGAACGACGATGAAGCCGACGAGCGTGCTCGAGCCCGAGGGCCGCGGCGACCCCGCCGACCAGTGCGTGCGCGGCAGCGAGCAGCGACCAGGCGACGAAGATCAGCGCCAGGCCCGAACGCGTGCCGAGCCGGTCCATCAGCGCGCCGGCCGGGATCTGCCCCATCATCATGCCGAGGTTGAAGAAGACGGCGATGTAGCCGTACTGCGCGTTGCTCCACTGGAACTGGGTTCGGAGCTCGGACGCGAGCACCGACAGCACCTGACGATCGAGCAGGTTGATCGCGATCGAGGCCGACAGCAGGCCGACGATCGTCCAGCGTGCCTGTGATGAGAGTCCCGGGACTCGTGGTCACGTTCATGATTGATCTACTTTCGTCCACTGCCGCGTCCTGGCCGATCGCTGGACCGCGTCGAGCGCCTGCTGCACCGCGAGGGCATCCGCGAAGTTCGGGTGGAAGGACTCTCCTCGCGACAGGCACTGCAGGAATTCGGCGAGCGTGGCGATGAACGTGTGCTCGTAGCCGATGATGTGACCGGGCCGCCAGAAGTTGCGGAAAAATCGGGCTCTTGAGATCGGTCACGAGGATGTCGCGAAGCCCCTGTTCGGTCGACGGATTCGACGCATCGAGGAACTCGAGGTGGTTGAGCCGCTCGAGATCGAAGCGGAGCATCCCGCCCGACCCGTGGATCTCGAACCGGTTCTGATTCTTGCACCCGATGCCGAAGCGCGTCGACTCGAACGTTCCGGCGCTCCCGTTCTCGAACATCACCAGCGCCATCACTGCGTCGTCCACCGCGCGTCCAGGCGCGAGCGTGCGCGCCCTGGCGACCGTCTCGGTGATCGGTCCATTCAGGTACAGCGACGTGTCGAGCGAGTGGGTCAGCAGATCGTCCGCCACGCCCGACCCGGCGAGGGCGGGATCCATCTTCCAGGTTGCCGGCCGCGAGGTGTCGGCGCCCCATTGCTGCTTGTAGGCGGCGTTGTAATGGAAGATCGTGCCGAGGCGGCCTTCGTCGATCAACTGGCGCGCATACGCGACGGCGGGCACGCGCCGGTAGTTGAACCACACCAGCGTCGGCACGCCGCGCGCCGCCTTCTCCATCGCACGCGCTTCGTCGAGCGACAACGCGAGCGGCTTTTCACAGAGGACGATCTTGCCGGCTTCGGCCGCGGCAATCGCAGCGGGACCGTGCAGATGGTTCGGCAGCGCGATATCGACGGCATCGATGTCCTTGCGTTCGATCGCGCTGCGCCAGTCGGTTGACGTCTCTTCCCAGCCCCAGCGCTGCGCCATCGACGCCAGCGACGCGGCATCGCGGCCGCAGAGCAGCGTTCGGCGGATGCGGTACGGGAGATCGTAGAAATGAGGTGCCTGGCAGTAGGCATTCGAGTGGGCTTTGCCCATGAAACCCTGCCCCAGCAGTGCGACGCGAAATTCGTTCATATGACAGGAAGTCCGCCAGGCGCCAGTTACCAGTCGCCAGTCGCGAAACCGTCTCAAGATTCGGCACCGGCTCCTGGTTACTGGCTACTGGTTACTGGATGGAGCGCGCTCTATACTGCTTTACTCTTCCGCGCCTTCCGCGTCCCAGCCCATCGGCTTGCCCTGCTCGATCGATTCCAGTGCGAGCAGGCACGGGAGCGCCGAGTGATAGCCGATCTCCATGTGGGCGTTCGGCTTCTGCCGCGACTTGATGCAGTCGAGGAAATTCCGCGTGTGCACGTCGAGCGGGTAGTCCTCCTCGACGCCGCCCCGCGGGTTCACGTACACCTTCGCTTCGACCGGAGGCAGGTTGCTGCCGCGGCCACCACCGCGTCCGCCACCAGGCCCGCCGGGGCCTCCCGGAGCGATCGCGGTCCCGCCGGCGCCGAGCGTGACGCCGCCGGCCGTCGGCGGAGGCGGCGGCCCCACCTTGTTGCGAACGGGAGGGACGACAGGACGCACGGCGTAGCCCTGACGATTCACCTGCAGCGACGCGCGGTTGCCGATGAAGAACACGCCCCAGTTCTCGATCGGATTCTCGGTGAACGCTTCACCATTGGCGAACGTCATGAGGAAGTTGTCGTAGAGCCACGAGATCGAATACGTGTCCGGGATCTCTTCCGGATCCGCGTCCGGGACGGCCAGGAATGCGCCATTCGCGGTCGTGCGCACGGGGACCTTTCCGTCGGCGTTCATGAACCAGTGGGCGACGTCGACGTGGTGCGCACCCCAGTCCGCAATCATGCCGCCGCCGTATGCATACCAGGCCCTGAAGCCGAGCCGACTTGGCTTGAACGGACGCTTGGGCGCGGGCCCCTGCCACATGTCCCAGTCGAGCCCCGCCGGGACGGGCGCTTCCGCTTCCTTCGGCCGCGCGTAGGAGCCCGGCTGCACGATCACGACCTGGGTCACCTTGCCGAGAGTGCCGTCGTCGACGACCTTCTTCGCCTCGATGAAGTGATCCCAGCTGCGCTGGTGCGTGCCGATCTGCACGACCTGCTTGCCCTTGGTGTACGCGTCGAGCATCGCGTTGAGCCGCGGGATCGTGTTCGAAGCGGGCTTCTCGCAATAGACGTCCTTGCCGGCAGCGATCGCGTCGACGAGCTGCTGGCTGTGCCAGTGATCCGGCGTCGCGATGAGTACCGCGTCGATGTCCTTCCGTTCGAGGATGCGGCGGTAATCCCCCTCGACCTTGAGGTTGAAGGTCTGGCGCGCCGGCGTCATCCACTGGTCGAGCTTCGCCTTGTTGACCTCCGCTGCGGCGAGGAACTGGCAGTCCTTGTGCCGCGACAACGAGTCGAACACGCGGCCACCGCGGTTGCCGGTCCCGATGATCGCCATCCGGATCCTGTCGTTGGCTCCCTGGATGCCCGCGCCGAAGAGCGGCTTTGCCGCTGCCGCGGTCAGTGCTGCCGCAGAAATCTGTAGAAACTTGCGCCTGCTCTCCATGTCTCTCCTTGTCGTCGTGACTTCTGCTCGAAGACGGGGCATCCAGGCGAAGTCCTCTCGGCCGGCGAGCGCCGGGCGAAAGGAGCTCAGGAGTATCCGTCGACGCGAGTCCGGGATTGCCGATGGGAAGTGCAGCGCGCGCGGCGTGCCCTGCCTCCCGACGCCGCACGTTGGCCGTCCTCCGGGACGGGTTGGCGCCCGCGGAGCCGTAGGCTACACCGTATCCAAACGATGCGCAATGAAACGACCTGACGCCGCGTATTACGCTTGACCCGGTACGATCGTTTACGCCGTTCATTCACCGCGTTGTGACTGCACGACCGGGCTTCCGCGGTGACGTTGACGGTCTCGGGGGCACCACCAACCTCGATCACGAGGCCGGAACGGCGACACGATCACCGCCGGTCAGATGCACACCGTCCGGCGCAGCGTCTTGATCCTTCCGTCGTCACTTCGACGGCTGTACTTGTCGGCGCTGGCGTTGCGAGACGGACGGGCTGCCAGCTCAACGAGAATCCGGGCCCGGCAGGACGCAGCCTACAAAAAGAAAGAGCGGGCAGGGACAAACCCCGATACGGAAAACCGCAGGGCACGCATCGAGCCCAGCCGTGACAACCGCGTACAAAAGAAAGGGCGGGCAGGGAAAAACCCCTGCCCGCCCGGCCAAACCAGCGACAGACCGCTTTTAGAACTGGAAGCGGAGCTGCAGCTGCACGTTGCGCATCGCCTGGGCATTCGTCGCCGCACCGAAGCCCGCGTTGTTCGGCTTCGCACGCGACGTATTGAGGGAGCCGTCAGCGTTGTACTGGTTGTTCGCGAGCGTCTGATTGGTCGGGCTCGCCCACACCGGATTCACGTTCCTCGCATTGATCATCACTGCGTTGAACGCGTTGAACACGTCGGCACGGAACTCGAGGCGGCGGCTGCCACCGACGCGCAGGTCCTTCGAGAGTGACAGGTCCACTCTCTTGTCAGCGCAGTTGCGAAGCAGATTCCTGCCCGACTCCAGTCCGACGCTGTTATACACAGGCCCGGACACAGCGGCCGTGTTGAACTGTGCATACTGATTGTCGGAACAACCGCTGCCAAGGTCGCCGTTGATCACGAGCTTGGGGTTGTAGTTCGGCGACCCCGTGAGGTTCACCGCCTGGCCGTTGCTCTGATAGGTGCTGCCGTTGAACACCAGATCGTAAGCTGCACCGGACCCTGCCGTGAGCACACCTGCGAGCTGCCAGTCATTGAGGATGTATCCCACGACACCTCCCATGCTGGCGGGCACTTTCGGCAGGCTCCACACACCGTTCGCCTTGAGCGTGTGCGGACGACGGTCGAGCGTTTCGTTCTGCTTTTCGTAGACGGCCTGGTCGGCGCGGACGGACAGCGTGCCATCCGCCGCGTGTTCGAACCGCTTGGTCAGACCGGTGTTGCCCTTGAACGAGATCCCGTAGGCGTAGTTGAGGCCAAACGAGAAGCTGTTCCGGAACCGGCGATTCACCGAAGTCTGAATCGAGTGGTACTCGTCCCAGAAGTCGGTCGTATACGTGGTGATGTTGCCAAGGCCTTTGTAGGCCTTGAGCTGGTTTTCCGGATACGCGAGCGCTCCGGGAACCGCGCTGGTGCCGGCGCGGGTCGGGTCCTGGTTCTGCGACAGATAGGCGGCGCCGAAATCAACCGCGTTGAGGTTCGGCGCGTTGCTGATGCGGTTCACGCCGCGGCTGCCGACGTAGGAGAGATCGGCGACCATTGCCCACGGGAGCGTCCTCTGGACACCCGCGTTCCACTGCCACGAGGCCGGCACTTCGGCGTCGTACTGGAAGATCGTCATGCCGGCGACACCGACGGTGCTGAGGCCCTGCCCGAGGGTCTGCAGCTGGCCGTAGCGCAGGTCCTGCGACGTTGCGATCGGCGGATTGCCGGGGATGGCGAAGATGGTGTTGCCGTCGGGACGGTCGTAATACAACCCGCCGCCGGCGCGGAGGATCGTCGTCTGGTTGCCCGTCAGGTCGTAGGCCATGCCGAACCGGGGTCCGAGCACGAGCGCGGGGAAGGTGTAGCCGGTCTTCGCAATGCCGTCACCCGCCTTCTTGATGCCGTTCAGGAGGTTGCCCGAGTTCGGGATCGGCGTGCCGATCGCCGCCTGCGTGTTGGCGGTATTGGGCACGGTCAGGATCTGGCCGGTCCGGGGATCCATCGCGTTACGCGTGTTGCCCGAGCAGACGGCGGCGCCGTTGCTGCAGCCGGCGACGTAGAACGTCGGCGCCTGGGCCGGGTTCCACTGCGTCGGGGAAGAAGTTCGACATCTGCTGGAACTGGTCGTACTGGGGCTGCTGATGCGTGAAGCGCATGCCGTAGTCCAGCGTCAACCGGTTGGTCACCTTCCAGTTGTCCTGCAGGTAGAACTCGGTGTTGTTGTAGATCATGCTGCCTTCGACGAACTTGTCCGCCTGCTGATAGCGGGTGAACACACCCAGCGCCGCATTGGCATAGCCAAAGCCGGTGTCGAGCGAGTTGTTCGTGTCGTTGCTGAAGTCGACGTTGCCCTGGAACAGCGTGCCGCCGACGTTCTGCGCCTTGAAGCTGTGGTTGTTGTAGAAACCACCCTTGAAGGTGTGGCGGCTGACGACCTTCGTCAAGCTGGCGGCGACGTCCTGCGTGCGGTTGATGTTCAGCCAGCCGGGATAGCGCTGGTTCGGCGGCGGGGCGCCGATGCGGCCGCCCCACGAGAAGTTCGGGGGAAGGGTCATGTTGTGGCCATCCCAGAACGGCGCGTCGACCGCGTTGAGCACTTCATTCGCGTAGTAGCGCGGGTCGACGAGACCGGCGTTCGGGTAGAGCATCGGGAAATCAGCCAGCCCGTTGAGACGATTCGACGAATCGTTCACGAGCACGCCGTTCTCGTTACCGCCGGTCAATTCGTTGCGGATGAATCCATACGTGCCTTCGACGAAGGTCGTCGGATTCATCGTGTAGTTGATCGTCGCGGCGTAGTTGGTGATGTAGGGGAACGGCGTGACCACGTCGGTAAAGCCCTGGATTTGTCCGGGCGTCACGAGCGGACGCGAGCGCTGACCCGAGTACTTACCGGTGACGCGCAGCTTCGCCGACAGCTGGTAGTCGAGACGGACGGCGGGTTGCTGGACGAGGTCCTTCACCGTCGGGGCCTGCACCTGGTAGTTGTAGTTCGTGCCGGCCGCCTGCGTCACGTTCGGAAGCGGGTAGCGGTTGAGTACCGCAAGTCCCGTGTTGTAGAGACGATTGGCCGGGATCCGGTTACCCGGGAAGGTGCCGCCAGTCGGATCGGCCAGAGCCGGGATCGGATTGCCGTTGTTGTCGAGGCTCTGCGAGAAGTCGCCGGCGCGCTCGAGCGCGGTCGGGACGCGGAACCGGAGGGTATTGCCGTTGTTGATCGCGGTCGTCTGCGGCCGGTACTCGTGCGCGTAGAAGAAGAACAGCTTGTTCGCACCACCGGGCTTGCCGACGGGGCCGCCGAGGGTGTAACCGAGTGTCTTCTGATCGGTGTGCGGGGTCGGGTCGCCGTTCTTCTGCCGGACCCACGTCGTTTCGTTCCAGTCGGAGTTGGTGAAGACGCTGTAGGCGGAACCGCGGTACCGGTTCGTGCCGCTCTTCGTCACGGCGGTGATCTGAAGACCGCTCGAGCGGCCGTACTCGGCCTGGTAGCCCTGGGTGAGGATCTTGACCTCGCCGATGGACTCGATGTTCATGTTGAGCATCTGGCCGTTGTTGCCGGTGTCCATCGCGGACACGCCGTCCATCATGATGTTGTTCTGGCTCGCGCCGACGCCGGTGCCGCCGAGGCGGGCACCCTCGCCGCTCGCACCACCGGACATGACGCCGGGGGTGAGCTGGGTCAGGCTGGTGAAATTGCCGCGCGCGATCGGCAGGTTCTCGATCTGCTCGGTCGTGACCGCGAAGGATCGCTCGCCGCTCTGTGACTGCACGAGCGGGGCCTCTGCCGAAACGTTGACGGTCTCCGCCGCGCCGCCGACCTCGAGAGTCAGGGCAGGGACGGCCACGCGGTCGCCGCCGCTGACGGCGATGTCGGACCGCTTGATCGTCTTGAATCCTTCCATCGTCACTTCGACCGTATAGGTGTCGGCCGTGACGTTGGCGATAACGTAGTCGCCCTGCGCGTTCGTGACGGCCGGAGCCGTCCGCGTTCCGCGTGCCTGGCTGATGAGCACAACCGTCGCACCGGGAACGACGCCACCCTGGGCGTCCTTCACCGTTCCGGCGACCGTGCCTGTCGTGATCTGCGCGCTGGCATTGATGGCGCCCATACACAGGGCGACCATCGCGAGCGCTGCTACGCGCTCGAACCGCATCCTCGTCATTGATTGAACTCCTGATTGCTCGCGAGCCGAGTGACCGATCGGTGAATCTCGCCCCTCTTCGCCCAACCGCCGGGGACGACGCGGCGTCTTACCTGCCGAGAGATTGATAGCTGTAACGCCGATGTAATCGGTTGCGGGATGCTATCCGCCCCGAGGGTGGGTTGCAATAGAGGATTCGCGCGTTTTGTAGCGTGGAACGCGTTTTCGCACATTTCTGTGTCGAAACACGTGTTTTTACGATCTGCGACATATCGCCCTGCAATATGCTCCGGGACTCCGTCCCGGTACGCCGCGGCTAATAATGATACGGGGTGCACCACGCGAATCCCGCTGCCGCTTGCGTCGAGACCCCGCGCAATCTGCAGCTGACACCCCGGATTCGCCGTCGCAAGGACGCCGGCGCCCGTCTCGACAATGTGCTGCACCTTGCGCGCGAGCAGGAGGTCCGCCTGCTGAGGCTGGGTGATCGCGTACACCCCGGCCGCCCCGCAGCACCACGTCGATTCCGGGAGCGGTACCAACGTCACACCAGGAATCAGCGCGAGCAACGCACGCGGCTGATGCGCAATCTTCTGTCCGTGCACCAGGTGACAGGAGTCGTGGTACGCGACGACCGTCCCTCGCTCTGTAAAGTCCGGTTCCCGCCCGGCGTGCCGTTGCGGCTGTGGTGCACGACAGCCGATCTCACCCAGCCACTCGTGAACGTCGCGCAGCTTCCCGTCCCAGGCCCGCGCTCTTTCGGCATACGCCGGATCGTCGGCGAGCAATGGACCGTAGCGGCGCAGGTGCGAGCCACAGCCACCCGCGTTGGTGATGATGGCGTCGTATCGATCAGGTGGGAAAAGGTCGATCATCCGGCGCGCCAGGATCCGCGCTCCGTCGAGATCGCCGTTGTGCGCGTGGAGCGAACCGCAGCAGGGCTGAACGGGCGGCGTATCGACCGCGCAGCCGTTCGCGAGCAGCACGTCGGCGGTATCGCGATTGACCGGTGCGAACACGAGATCCTGGACACAGCCCGTGAGCAGTGCGACACGGTGACGAACCGCACCGGCCGGACGCTCCTCCGCGCGCAATCAGCCGATGTGAAAATGCGGCGCCGACGCGCGGCGCCTGCGGTTCCACGCGGCGCAGTGCCGCGGGAAGAAGACGCAACGCGCCGCTGCGCCGAACGAGGCGCTCGAGCCCCGAGCGCTGGTAGACGCGCAGCAGCCGGCCCGCTCCACGCAGGGCGCGCGGATGCATGAAGAGAAGGCGGAGCGTCAGCGCCCGCCACACCTTCCGCTCAAGGCCCGGATGCGCGCCCGCCGTCTCGATGTCGTTGCGGGCGGTCTCGAAGAGCTCTGCGTAATTCACCCCGGCCGGGCATGCCGTCTGACACGCGAGACAGCCGAGGCAGTAGCTCATCTCTTCCGCGAACTCGCGACTGACGGCGAGTTCGTCGTCGGCGATCGCGCGCATCAGCGCGATGCGCCCGCGCGGACTGTTCCGTTCGCGCTTCGTCGTGTCGTAGGTCGGGCACGTCGGCAGACACATGCCGCAGTGCATGCACTGCTGCAGGACGGAGTAGTCGATCGACTTGAGGGTGGCGGACATGGTCGTTCAGTCTCTCAGCTATCAGCTATCAGCTATCAGCTGCGCTGGAAGTAACCAGTCGCCAGTCGCCAGTGCTCGAGGTTACAACCCACGCGTAGCTTCCGCCTTCAGGCGGAAGACCCCGTCGGCGAGCGAGGGCGGGCGAATCCCGAGCCCCGAATCCCGAGTTCCAAGTCCCGATTGTCGCACCGGCACGCCTGGCACGCCTGGCACTTGTATTTCTCAGCTCTCAGCTTTCGGCTCGCACGACTTGAGGACGATGAGGCGACGCAGACGGCTGATGGCGTCGTCGAGTGCGGCGGCGCGATGTGTCAATCGAAAATCTTGCCCGGGTTGAGGAGGCCAGCAGGGTCGAGGGCCCGCTTCACCTGTCGCATGACGTCGAAGCTGCTGTCGCCCATCTGCTGCCGCAACCACGCCCGCTTTGCCAGTCCGACGCCGTGCTCACCGGTGATCGTGCCGTTCAGCTCGAGGGTCTTTCTGGCGATCAGATCGAGCGCGTGGTGCACGCGTGCCATTTCGTCCGCGTCACGCTCGTCGGTGAGGAAGGTCGGATGGAGGTTGCCGTCACCCATGTGACCAAACGTGCCGATCTGCAGGTTCGCTGCCCGCGCGGTTTCGGCGATGAAGGTGACCATCGCGGCGAGCTCGCTGCGCGGCACGGTGAAGTCCTCGAGGATGGTGGTCGGCCGGCGCCGGGCGAGCGCCGAGAAGGCGTTCCGTCGCGCCGACGGCCAGCGCGAGGGCCTCGGTCTCGTCGCGCGCGGCCCGCACCTCGCGGGCGCCGTGCTCACGCACGATGGCCATCATGCGATCCGCTTCGTCGGCAACCGCCGCCGGATGCCCGTCGGTTTCCATCAGCAGTACGGCGGCACAATCGGTCGGCAGGCCGACGTGGGCAAACTCCTCGACGCAGACCGCCGTCATCCGGTCGAGAAATTCGAGCGTGCACGGAATGATGCGGGCGGCGATGATCGCCGAGACCGTGTCGGCCGCGTCCTCGATCCGATCGTAGACGGCCAGCATCGTCCGCCGCGCGGGCGGACGCGGCACCAGCTTCAGCAGCACCTCGGTGATCACCCCGAGCGTGCCTTCGGAGCCGATGAACAGGTCCTTCATCGAATAGCCGGCGACATCCTTGACGCACGCGCTGCCGAAGCGGGTGATCCGCCCGTCGGGCAGGACGACTTCCAGCGCCATCACATAGTCGCGCGTGACGCCGTACTTGAGACCGCGCAGCCCGCCGGAGTTCTCGGCGACGTTGCCGCCAATCGTGCTCACCTTCATCGAGCCCGGATCGGGGGGATAGAAGAGCCCGTGCCGCGCGGCGGCTTCGTCGATCGCGAGGGTCACGACGCCCGGCTGTGCCCGCAACGTGAGGTTGCGTGGATCGACATCGAGGATCGCGTTCATCTGCGCGAGACAGAGGACGAGGCTGCCCGGCTCCGGGCACGCTCCCTCCGCTCAGGCCGGTACCGGCACCACGCGTCACGATCGGCAGGGAACGCGCGGCGGCGAGCTGCACGCAGCGGGCGACCTCGTCCGTCGTCCGCGGAAAAATGACGGCGCCTGGTGCCTGCCGCAATGCCGCCGTCCCGTCGAAGCCGTAGGGGATGATGTCTTCCGGCTTCGTGAGCACGGCATTCGGCGCCGAGAATGCTGACGAGGCCGTCAGTGACGGCAGCAGACAGGGCCATGGGGGGATTGTAGTCGGGATCCCCCGCCTTCGCTCGCGAACCGCGGCCCCCGCGAGCTACGGCGAGGCCGCGCCGTAGCCGGTGCGCGGCGTAGGCGGGGGGCTCGGACTCGGGTCTCGGGACTCGGGACTCGGGACTCGGGACTCCGGCCTCGGGCCACGGGATTGGGGATTGGGGACTGGGGACTGGGGCACTGGGCACTGGGCACTGGGGGCACTGGGCACACTGGAAGCTGGAAGCTGGAAGCATTCCCCGTAGCTTCCGCCTTCAGGCGGAAGTCAGCCGCTGGAAGCTGGAAGCGGTCGTTGTCGTAACATGGCTGTCAGTGCCCGCCGTTCGCGAAGCCGACGACACTCATCGGAGCCGTTGCCTCATCGGGCCGGCCGGAGGCTCATCCGCGTGGTCGCGGTGTGCGTGGTGGCGAGCGGGATCGCGACATCGAGAGCGCACGCCGAGGAGACCTCCCAATCCGCACCGGGTCCCGCCAGCGTCCAGCAACGATTGAACCGCGTCGGGTCCGGGCTGTTCGCCGGCACGACGCCTCCGGACGAGGCCGTCCGTGAGCTCAAGAGTCTTCTTGCGGCGGATCCTCAATCAGCAGAAGGTCATTTCTTGTTAGGCATCGCCTACCGAATGCAGGGTTCGCCGGAGCTGACGGCCGAGGCACGAGCAGAGCTCGTCCAGGCGCTCGCACTCAAGCCGGAGCTCGTGCCCGCCCGGATTTACCTGGCGCAGCTCTATCTGGATATCGGTCGCGCCGGAACAGCGAAAGAGACGTTGACGACGGGGCTGGCGCAGCGCCCGGACGATCCGCAGCTGCTCGCACTGCTGGCCGAGACCGAACGGCAGCTCGGTCATCCCGAGCGCGCGATCGAGCTTGCGCGCCAGGTGTTGCAGCGCGACGAATCATTCGCCCAGGCCCGGTACTATCTCGCGCTCGCGCTGCTGGATCTTCGCAAGCGCGACGAGGCGATCGTCGAACTGGAACGGGTCGTTCGGGCGGGGCCGAAAGTGGCCGACCCGAATCTTGCCCTCGGCACCGCGTACCTCGACGCGGGACGCGTCGACGAAGCCGATCCAGGTACTTCGGCAGGGGACGACGATCGACCCGTCGCGTGCCGACATGCGCATCGTGCTGGCGCGCGCGCTGCGAACGAAAGGGCTCCTCGACAAGGCCGATGCGGAGCTGGTGCTGGCAAAGCCGAAAGCCGCCGCATCGGGCACACCGCAATTTTCACAACAGCAGCCCGAGCCGGACTTCTACATGGAGCTTGGGCTCCTGCGACGGCAGCAGGGCCGGCTGCAGGCGGCGGCCCAGGCGTTCCAGAAGGTGCTCGAATTGCAACCCGATCGCGAGGACGCCGCGCGTCAGCTGTCGGAAGTCCGCCGCCTGCTCCCGGCCAGCGGCCGCAAGCCGGCCCCGGGGGATGCGGCGTGATTACAGCCAGGTGGCCGGTTCTCCTTCTCCTTCTTCTGCTTCCTGTTTCGATCGCTTCACAGTCGCCGCCACGCGCCGCGGACACGCCGGGAGCCGCGATACAGCTGGTCGACGTCACGGCGAAATCGAACATCAGCTTCGTTCACCAGTCGGGCGCATCGCCGGACAAGCGGATGGTGGAGACGTTTGGTTCCGGCGTGGCGTGGATCGACTACGACAACGACGGCTTCGTCGATCTCTATTTCGTGAACGGCGCGCCGGGCGCCGCGAATGCGCTCTACCGGAACAACAAGGGCGACGGATCGTTCACCGATGTCACGGCTACGGCGGGCGTGGCCGCCGACGGGAGCCGCTCGTTCAAGACTGGCGTCGCCGTCGGCGATTACGACGGCGACGGGTATCTCGACCTGTACGTGACAGCGTTCGGTCCCAACATTCTCTATCGCAACAACGGCAACGGTACGTTCACTGATGTGACCGCGACCGCGGCGGTTGCCGGCGGACGCGAACGAGTGGAGCACCAGCACCGGATTCTTCGACTTCGATCGCGACGGCGACCTCGACTTGTACGTCGTCAATTACCTCGACTATCGCCTGGACGACAACCCGTACTGCGGCCTGCGCAAGCCGGGCTACCGCATGTACTGCAACCCGACGATCTTCGACGGCATGGCCGACAGGCTCTTTCGCAACAACGGCGACGGAACCTTCACCGACGTCTCGAAAGCTGCCGGCATCGCCAATCCGGCGGGGAAAGGCCTCGGCGTCGCCTTCTGCGACTTCGATCAGGACGGCGACACCGACGTCTACGTCGCCAACGATCTCGTCCGCAATTTTCTCTATCGCAACAACGGCGACGGCACGTTCCTCGACGTCGCGTACGGCGCGGGCGTCGGGTTCGACCCGAATGGAAAGCCGCAGGCGGGCATGGGCGTCGACTGCGCCGACGTCGACGGCAACGGGTTGCCGGACATCTTCGTGACCAATTTTTCGGAGGAGCTCAACTCGCTCTACAAGAATACCGGGCGGCGGAATTTTCGAAGACGTGTCCGCGACCGCCGGCATGGGTTCGGCGTTCGCCACGCTTGGATTTGGCACCAAGCTCTTCGACATCGACAACGACGGTGATCTCGACATCCACATCACCAACGGACACGTGATCGACAACGTCAAGCTGTACACGCCGGCGTTTACGTACGCGCAAAAGGACCTGTTGTTCGAGAACGTCAGCGGCCGTTTTCGCGACGTGACCGACAACGGCCGGGGCTGCGCTTCAGGCTCCCCGGGTTGGACGCGGACTGGCGGTCGCCGATTTCGACAACGACGGAGATCTCGATGTCGTCATCTCCAGCCTCGGCGAACGGCCCGTCCTGCTCAGGAACGAGAGCGTGCACACCGGCAACTGGCTCCTGATTCGGGCGCAGGGCGCGAAGCGCAACACGTTCGGACTGGGAGCGACGGTCCGGATTGAAACAGCGGACGGCGTGCAGGTCAGGGAGATCAACAACGTCGCCAGCTACCTGAGTAGCAGCGACGTGCGCCTGCACGTGGGCCTGGGCAGCGCAAAAGCCGCGCGGCGAATTGACGTCTTGTGGCCGGACGGCGCGCGCCAGGTTCTGAACGACGTCGCCGCCAACCAGGTGCTGGTGGTGAAGGAACCGTGAAACGGATCGTGAACGGTTACTCCTCGCGGACTCGCTGCGTCTGCTCACCCAGACTCTGCACGCCGAGACGCATCACGTTGCCGGCGCGCAGGTAAACCGGCGGCTTCTGGCCAAGGCCCACGCCTGGCGGCGTGCCGGTCGAGATGATGTCGCCGGGCTGCAGGCTCATGAAGCGGCTCAGGTAACTCACCAGGAACGGAACCCCGAACACCAGCGTGCGCGTCGACCCGTTCTGATATCGGTGGCCGTCGACTTCGAGCCACAGGTCGAGGGCGCCGCAGTCGGCGACCTCGTCACGCGTCACCAGCCACGGCCCGATCGGGCCAAACGTATCGGCGCTCTTGCCTTTGACCCACTGCCCGGTGCCCTCGAGCTGATAGGCACGCTCCGAGAGATCGTTGATGACGCAGTAGCCGGCGACATACGACAGCGCATCCGCCTCTTCGACATACTTCGCCGGCCGGCCGATCACGACGCCGAGCTCCACTTCCCAGTCGCTCTTCAACGATCCGCGCGGCAGCACCACGTCATCGTTCGGGCCGATGATCGCCGACGTCGCCTTCATGAAGACGATCGGCTCCTTCGGCACCGCCATGCCCGATTCGGCAGCGTGGTCCGAATAGTTCAGGCCGATGCAGATGAACTTGCCGACCTGACTTACGCACGGGCCGATGCGAGGCGTGCCGGGGACTTTCGGCAGTGTCGCCGGATCGATGGCGCGCAGGCGCTCGAGCGATTCGGGCAGGAGCGTCTCGCGTCCGATGTCGCCGACGATTCCCGACAAATCCCGAATCGTGCCGTTGCCGTCGAGCAGCCCGGGGGCTTCGTGGCCCGAAGGGCCGTAGCGGAGGAGTTTCATGGTTCAGTTCGGTCTCAGTAGCCAGTATCCAGTAACCAGTTCCAGTTTCCAGAGGGCTTCCGAGTCAGGTCAGACCCGTGCGGGCACTGGCAACTGGGAACTGGCAACTGCAGGCACTCGTTAGTGTGACTCCCTCGGTACCGCATGGCCGCGGCAGCCGACGAGAAAATCCAGATCGGCTCCCTGATCGGCCTGCTGGACGTGATCGACGTACAACTGTGCATAGCCGCCTGGCGGCAGCACGGATTCCGGTTTGCGCCATGCCTCGCGCCGGGCGGCGAGCACGTCGTCGCTGACGTCGAGGTGGAGCCGGCGTGCTTCGACGTCGAGCTCGATCATGTCGCCGTCCTGCACGAGCGCGAGCGGGCCGCCGGCGGCGGCTTCCGGCGAGACGTGGAGCACCGCCGTTCCGTACGCGGTGCCGCTCATACGCGCGTCCGAGATGCGCACCATGTCGGTCACGCCTGTGGTGAGCACCTTGGGTGGAAGGCCCATGTTGCCAACCTCCGCCATCCCGGGATAACCCTTCGGACCGCAGCCCTTCAGAACCAGGACGCAGTCGGCGTCGACGTCGAGCGCGGGGTCGTTGATTCGCTTCTTGTAGTGCTCGATGCTTTCGAAGACGACGGCGCGGCCGCGGTGGCGCATGAGCCGCGGCGATGCGGCGGACGGCTTGAGGACGGCGCCCGAGGGCGCAAGATTGCCGCGGAGCACGACGATGCCGCCGTGCGGCGCCAGGGGTGAGTCGATCGGACGGATCACCTCGGCGTTCCAGTTCGGCGCGGCCTCGCAGTTCTCCCACAGCGTGTGGCCGTTGATCGTCATCGCGTCGCGGTTGAGCAGCCCCTTTTCGCCAAGTGCGCGGATGACGGCAGGCAGCCCGCCGGCGTAATAGAAGTCCTCCATCAGGAACCGGCCCGAGGGCATCAGGTCGACGAAGGTCGGCACATCCCTGCCGAGCACGTCCCAGTCCTCGAGTGTGAGCGGAACGCCGACGCGCCCGGCGATCGCCAGCAGGTGCAGCACGGCGTTGGTCGAACCGCCGACGGCTCCGTTCACGCGGATCGCATTCTCGAACGCGGCGCGGGTCAGGATCTGCGACATGCGGATGTCCTGCTCGACGAGTGCGACGATGCGGCGGCCGGCGAGGTGCGCCTGCGCGAACCGGCGCGAGTCGACGGCGGGAATGGCGGCGTTGTCCGGCAGCGAAAGTCCGAGCGCCTCGCTCATCACCGCCATCGTGGATGCCGTCCCCATGACGTTGCACGTGCCCCACGACCGCGACATGCAGGATTCGGCCTGCATGAATTCCTTGAGGCTCATCGCCCCGGCTCTCACCTCTTCACTGAAGCGCCAGACGTCAGTGCCGGACCCGATGTCCGCACCACGGAACTTGCCGTTCAGCATCGTTCCGCCGGACACGACGAGCGCCGGCAGGTCACAGCTTGCCGCGCCCATGACGAGCGACGGTGTGGTCTTGTCGCAGCCGCAGAGCAGGACGACGCCGTCAATCGGGTTGCCGCGGATCGATTCCTCGACGTCCATGCTCGCGAGGTTGCGGAACAGCATCGCCGTCGGCCGGACGCTCGTCTCGCCGAGCGACATCACCGGGAACTCGAACGGCACGCCGCCGGCTTCCCACACGCCGCGCTTCACATGTTCCGCAAGCTCCCGGAAATGCCCGTTGCACGGCGTCAGCTCCGACCACGTGTTGCAGATCCCGATGACCGGCCGTCCCTCGAAGATCCCTTCGGGCAATCCCCGGCCGACCCAGCTTCGATGGATGAAGCCGTCCTTGTCGGGCGGGCCGAACCAGGCGCTCGATCGATATTTCCGCTTCTGCTCGTCGGACATGATTTCAGCTATCAGCTAGTTCAGCATTCAGCCGTCAGCATTCAGCTGTCAGCTTCACCCGCAGTAACCAGTTTCCAGTCGCCAGTTTTCCAGTCACCAGTGCTCGCGCGTACAACCCACGTAGCTTCCGCCTTCAGGCGGCAGAACGCCGAGTCTCGCTTCCAGCTTCGGGCTTCCGGCTTCCAGCTAAGAGCTTCGACTCGGAATCCCTAATCCCTAATTCCTAATCCCGAATCCCCGCCTCCGCCGCGAAGCGGCTGCGGCGCGGCCTCGCCGTAGCTCGCGCGAGGCCGTGGGCGAGCGAAGGCGGGCGAATCCCGAGCCCCGAATCCCGATCCTACTGTCCCCCGCGTCCGGCGGCGGCGGTCGGTGGCGTACCGCCGCGGCGGCCGCGGGCGGGACGTTCGGTCATCAGCGTGTCGACCGAGCGGTTGCCGGCCCACGCGATGCCGCGCAGCAGCATTCCCTGGATCTGCGGATTCGCGAAGTTGGAGTAGTTGTGCCCCTGCATCCAGACGAACGCGCGGTAGGACTGTCCGGTCGCGGCCCCAGGGAGCGCCGGGCCCATCTGCTTCTCGTACGTCCAGATTTGCGGCACGACTTCCCCGGCGTGACCGGATCCCTTGGCGCTCGGCGTCGGCGCAATCGGCGACGTGGCCAGTACGTGAATCTCCGGCGACTTGGCCCACGTCATCGAATAGAACGCTTCGTCCTGGATCTTGAAGTTCGTCATCCCCTGCATGATCGGACTCGCCGTATCGACGATGGTGTAATCGATGTCGGCCTCGAGCGTGTAGTTCACTTCGCCGTGCTTCTTGGCGCCGCCGACGAGCGACGCGAAATCCGCCGGGTCCGGGCCGCAGAGCGCATCGTGGATGCTGACCAGCCCGCCGCCGCGCCGCACGTAGGCGTCGAGGTTGGCGCGGTCTTCCATGCTGAGGTATCCCGCGTCGCCCTTGTAGATGACGAGCACGTCGCTCGCTCCGAGCTCCTTCGCCGACGGGAAATGGAGCCCGCCGTCGACGAGCGCGTTGCGGTTCATCAGCAGCTTGCTCCAGTCGGCGAGAAACTGCGGATAGTCGTGCTGCCCCTCCGAGTGCGTCTTCAGCCCGGCATAGATGAACACGCGGAGAGGCGGGGTGGAGAACGGGCTGGGCTGCGGCCCGCCACGCTGCGCACCCGGTGCGGCCGGAATCTGCTCGGCGCCACTCGCCGGGGTGGTGGCGGAGGGCGCAGCCCCGCGGGGCGCCGGCGTGCCCGCCTGCCGCGCAATGACCGACGTCCCTGCGAACGCGGTGGCGAGGACCAGCACCGGGATGCGAATCTTCATGACCATTCTCCTCTTGCGAACCATTGGACGAGCGTGAAGCTGGCGTGTCGATCGAATCGAATCCGAACCCGAATTACCGGCCGACGCGGCCGGGCGGACACTCGATCCGTCGCGCACCGAGTCAGCGTTTCGTGTACGTCTTGCTGAAGTTGTTGCGGCTGTTCGTCACTGTGAACGTGCCGTTCTGCTCCGCCGAGATCTTGATCCAATAAGCCGGGGTATGCGCCGCTGCGGCGCCGCCACCGCGGCCTCCACCTGGTCCGCCCTGGCCCGGGCCGCCGGGCTGAGGACCGGTTCCGGCTGGTCCGCCCGCCGGCGGCGGAGCCCCTGGCGCTCCCGTGGCTGCGGCGCCCGGCCCGCCCGCAGTCGGCGCACCGGCACCCGGTCCGCCCGCACCGGGTCCGCCCGCACCGGGTCCGCCCGCACCGGGACCGGCAGCCGCCTGGACCACCCGCGCCGGGACCACCGGCACCCGGACCCTCTCCGCCCGGACCGCCCGCGCCCGGTCCGCCGCGACCCGGACCACCGCCCCGCGGTGGCGCAGTCAGCACGCCCGCGATCACGGCGGGTTCATCGATGTTGGCGATGAACACGCCGGCGCTGTTCTGCTCCACGCCCGCACCGTACCCCCAGTGCAGCTGCCAGATGTCCTCCAGTCCCGGCGACGATCGCATCGTCGGCATCACCTGCGTGCCCGCACCCTTGCGAGTGCCGTTCTGCATCACCGCGACTCGTGGCTGCAGGCCGTGTACGAGCACGGCCGAACCCGAGGCATCGGTGCCGTGATGCGACACGAGATACAGATCGATTGGTCCAATCGGGTTGTTCGGGCACATCAGCTCGAACTCTTTGTTCCACAGCAGATCGCCAAGGTCTATCGTGCGGAACTGCCCGAGTGTGACAACGCTGCCGACCGACTGGGCATTCTCGGGATCGGTCGTGATGTCCTTCGGCGTGAAGGCGGCACACGCAGCATTGGGCTTGCCGCCGCCGGGGAGCGCGGTCTTGAGCACGTTCCCCGCGGACGTGACGATGCGCCAGTCGACGCCGGTAATCGGGACGCGGTCACCCGGCTTGACCACGAGGTGCTTCGCCTTGCCGTACAGCTCCGCGTACGCCTGCTGAAACCCCGCGACCTGTTCGCGCTCTTCGACCGTCGGCCCGTGATCGACGAACGTGCCGATCGGGATCCGCCTGGCCAGTTCCTGGAGTCCCCCGACATGGTCCACGTGATAGTGGGTCGTGAGCAGGTAGTCGATGCGGCTGACACCTGCATCCGCGAGCGCCGCCATGATCCTGTCGGTGTCGCGGCCTCCTGGATTGCCGCTGTCCATCAACAGCGACTCGCCCGTGGGCGTCACGAAGAGCGTCGCCTTACCGCCCTCGGTGTCGATGACATATATCGTCATCGGCTTGGAGTTCGCCGCCTGCGAGCCACGCCCCTGCGGCCCGCGCGCCTGTGCGCGACCGGTCGCCGAAAGCATGAGGATTCCAGCAGCGAGCGAGAACAGCAGAACGGCGCGGCGCGAGTTCATCAGGGATCTCCAGGTGTACGGCCGGCTCACTTATTTGATTGCCGAGAAATCAGTCGGGTCCATGAACACGGATTCGACTTTCGTCGTGAGCGGACCATCCTTCTCCGACTCCCCCTTCGCCTTCACCCATTCCGGATCCGTCCGGAACTCCGCCCAGTTCTTCGCTGCCGCTTCGCGGCTCGGGTGGGCGAGGACGTAGATGAGTGTGTTGTCCTTCGTGGGTGCATCCTGCGGGACCCAGTACCCGACGCTCGTCATCCCGTGCTTCTTGAAGATCTCAATCGTGTGGTCGCGGAAGCGGCTCTTCAAGGCTTCGAGCTTTCCCGGAGGCGTGGTGTAGGTCCGCAACTCGAACACCCGGTCCGACGCCGCATGCAGCGTCGCCACCGGCGCAAACACACCGCGCATCGCGAACCCCGCCGCAAACGAGGCAACAACAATCACAAGAACAGACAACTTGTTTGACACTGTATCTCCCTCCTTTACTTCCGCCTGAAGGCGGAAGCTACGACTGCCTGACCGCTGATCTTCCGCCTGAAGGCGGAAGCTACAAACCCCTATGACGTAGAACCTATAACGTCGAACCTGACCTTAGAACCCATAGAACTGCTAGAACCTAAAACCGGCCGTGATGGTGGACCTGAAACCGACAGTAATGGTTCGGGTCTACCGCGCTATCCACCCTCCATCGACGAAAATCGATGTCCCCGTGACGTACGACGAGCTGCCGGAGGCGAGGAACACGACCGCGCCCGTCAGCTCGTCGAGCTCACCCCACCGGCCCATCGGGATCTGCGCCACGAATTCCTTGTACTTGACCGGATCGTCGAGCAGCTGCCGGTTCATCTCGGTCGCGAACGCGCCAGGGCAGATGGCGTTCGCGGTCACGCCCGTTCCAGCCCATTCGAGCGCAAGCACCCGCGTGAGGTTGATGATGCCGGCCTTCGACGACGCGTACGGGGCACGGCCGGGCAGTGCAATCACGCCGAGCACCGAACCGAGGTTGACGACGCGGCCCCAGCCGCGCGCGACCATGCGCGGTCCGAACGCACGTGCGCACAGGAACGGCCCCTTCAGGTTGGTATCGATGACGGCGTCCCAGTCGGCCTCGGAGAGTTGCTGGATCGGACCGCGGATGTTGATGCCGGCGTTGTTCACCAGGATGTCGACCGGACCGAGCTCGGCTTCGACCTCCGATGCCAGGCGCTCGACATCCGCGAGCTTCGTCACGTCAGCAGCAAAGCCGCGCGCCCGTCGCCCGGTGGCCGCCGTGATTCCTTCCGCAGCCTCGCGGCACGCCTCTACCGATCGCCCGGAGAGCGCAATGTCCGCGCCAGCCTCCGCGAGCGCCGTCGCCATCGTCCGGCCCAGCCCGCGCGCTCCGCCAGTCACGAGCGCAATTTTTCCGTCGAGCCGGAAACTCTCTAATACGTTCTTGTGAGTCATGCAGTCTCTCAGCTATCAGCAATCAGCTATCAGCAATCAGTTATCAGTTCTCGGTAATCAGTTCTCGGTAATCAGCAATCAGTACTCAACGAATGCGGTCACGGCTTCGTGTCATCAACTGATAGCTGACAGCTGATCGCTACCCGCGACGTCAAAACCCCGCCGGCCGGACCCAGAAGCTTTCCTGCCAGGTGCCACCGGGCGGGATGCTCTGGAGCTCCTTGTAGAGGCCCTTGTGCGCGAGGTTCATCGCATCCGTAATCCCCACCATCGGTTCGAAGCAGATGTAGTTCCGATCCTGCTCTCCAGCATTCTGTCCGCGCCCGCCGGTCGCCGCAGCTGGTGCTCCCGGCGCTGGCGGGGGCGCCGGCCTCGGCGCATAGATCACGACCGATCGATAGTTCGGGCCGAGGAGCACGTCGAGCTTCTGCGTCTTTCCCTTGAGCGTCATCACCGCTCGGCCATCGGCCTCGCGCACGAGATCGCCGAACACGTGATCCAGATCGAAGTCCTTCAGCGGAATCGCGCGCGGATCCGGAAACAGCTTCTCGATTGGCTCGGTCTCGCCGGTCGGCACTTTGTTCGGCGCCAGCAGCCACTGCGACTTCGCGCCGACCGAAACCGTCCAGTCCTCGCGCCTGGAATCGGTCAGCTGGAAATAGGGATGGAAGCCGATCGCCACCGGCATCGGGTCGGTGCTCAGGTTTGCAATCTTCGTCGTTACCTGGAGGATGCCGCCCTGGAGCCGGTAGGTCATGTCGATCGTGTGCGCGAACGGGAACTGCTTCATCCACGCCGGGTTCTTGTAGAACTCCAGCCGGCTCGTCATCCACGCGCTCTTTCCGTCAGACTTGACCTCAATCACCTGCCACTGGTTCGTCGTCGTCACCAGCCCGTGGATCGGGATAGCGCCGCGCACGTTGCCCAGCTGCATGTCGAACGCATACCGCTGGCCGTTCGCATAGAACGCCTGCTCGTCCAGCCTGTTCGCCCACGGACCAAGAAACGGGATCCCGTTGAAGCCGCCGGCGCCCTTGGTCTTGAAGTCCTCTATCGATGCGTACGGAAAATAGAGGACGTTCTGCCCATTGACCTTCATCTCGAAAGCCTTGTTGCCTGACGACGGAATGATGGAGACGACTGTCCGCGCCGCGGCATCTTCGAGCCGTACGACCTCACCGGCGCGCTCGGCGCGATATGCCGGGGCCGCGGCAAAGACGGAGACCGCGATCCGGGGCGGCGCGACAGCCGCCCCGCTACTGGCCAGTAACAGGGCCGCGGTCGCCAGACCAATGTGCTGGACTGCCACTTATTGCCCGCCTCGGCCCGGTCCACCGCGGCCACCCCGGCCGGCAGCCTGTAATTCAGGATCGGTCCACGGCCGGGTTCGCGTCTTGGTCAGCCCGCGGATCTCCGTCACGTCGTCGGGTGCCACGGGTGACGCCGTGTGCCCCCACTCGCGCCGGATGTACGTGAGCACCGACGCAATCTGTTCGTCGCTGAGCGCACTGCCAAGCGGCGGCATCAGGCCGATCGCCCCCTCCTTGCCGCCAAGCAGCACCCGGGTCGCCGCACCTGGATCCGGTCCGGTCACGTAGCGCGACTCCAGCAGGCTTGCGGCGATCTTTTCCTTGCCCTTGCCGTCGGGCTGATGGCAGCCGACACAGACACTCTTGTAAAGCTCGGATCCGGCGTCGTATCGGCGCTGCTGCTCGGCGGTCAGCGGCACGGCGGCGGTGACAACCGGCGCCGGCTTCCCTGGCCAGTCGAGCTTTGCAACCACCCGTTTGGCGGCGGCTCCGGTTTCGTCATCAGTCGTGGCAAGTCGGGTCAGCTCCGCGGGCTCGGCGGGAAGCGAGACCAGCCGCACCGGCTGCGCCGCGCCGCGGCCTCCCCGCCCACCCCGTCCACCGCCGGCTGACGGCAAACCGGTATCGAGACCCTGCAGGATGGCGCTGCGCTGCCACGCCGGCATCGATGCCGTCGCGGCGCGCGCAATCATTCTCTGCACCGACGGCACATCCGCACTCTTGGCAACCGCTCCGGCGAGGATCGTGACGGCGTCGGCCTGCGCCGAATCGTCGCTCGCCTGCAGCACACGATCGAGTACGTCCATTTCGGCGCCGCGAAGGCCGCTGATCGTAGCGTCGACGAGCACCGGATCAGCACCATACCGTGCAAGCAGCGCGACGGCTGGCTCGGTCCTGGCCGCCTGCGGAACTTCGCCGAGACTGGCGCCAAGCTGCCGCCGGACGGTCCACGACGGGTCGTCCGCGAGCTTGAGCACGGCGGCGGTGGTTGCGGAATCGCCCTCGCGCAGCGAGCGCTCGGACAACCGGATCGCGGCGGCGCGGACGTCTGGTGACTTGTCGGTGAGCGACGGGCGCACGAGCGCCGCGTCGAGCGCGTCGAGTCCATCGAGCGTCCACAATGCGTGAAGCTTGACGCGCCAGTCGGACGTCTGCGCCAGCAACTTCGTCAGGAGCGGCACAGCCGGCGCCGGGTGGCGCTCGACCAGCAGCCGCTGCGCGGTATCGCGCCACCACCCGTTCGGATGGGAAAGCGTCTGCACCAGTTCCGCGGTCGTGGCCTTCGACAGCGCCGGCTGACGATCGCGCCTGGTCGTATCGTGCACGATCCGCCAGATACGTCCGTGCTTGATCGGCTGTTCGAGCTCCCCTGCCTTGATGTAATCGCGCAGGTAGTCGGTCCAGTAGATGGCTTCCTGGACGACGCCGCGATACATGTCGACTACGTACATCGTTCCGTCGGGCCCGCCGAGCAGGTTGACCGGCCTGAACCGCTCGTCCCACGACGCAAGAATCTCGCCCTTCTTGTATCCGTCGACCGCGCTCAGCCGCCCGGTGCCGTCGTCGATGATCTTGTAGCGATGGACCAGGTTGGTCGTCGAGTCGGTGATGAACGCATCACCATAGAGTTCCTTCGGCAGCCGATCGCCGCGGTAGATGACGGGAGTACCAACACCCTGGATGGTGACGGAGCTGTCGTCAGGGCGGAAGAACTGATCGCGGTAGCCGCGATTCACGCCGCGCGAGGCCCGCACCGGCCAGATCGTCGACGCTTCGCGCGAGATCAGCGGATCGTAGAGGCCGCGCGTGCGCGCCAGGTTCGGATTGCGCATGAAGTAGCGTGCGGCAATCAAGTCGACGAACAGCGGCGCGTCGTTGACGTTCCGATAGATTCGACCGGCGTCGTCCTGCGTCGCCCCCCACTGGCCGCGGCTCAGCGCCGGAACGGTCTCGAACTTGTCGTCCTTCAGCCGCAGGTGCCAGTCGTGTTCGGACGTGTAGATCGTGTTGTCGAGACCCCAGAACAGGCTGTTCGCGTTGTGCTCGATGCTGGCCTCGCCGCGACCGTATGTATTGCTGACGAGGTCCTTCGTGTCGGCCTTGAGATCGCCGTCCGTGTCCTTCATCAACCAGAGGTTCGGCGGCTCCCCGACGAGGACACCGTGGTCCGTCACCTTGAGCGATCGCGGCAGGACCAGCTTGTCGGCGAAGACTGTGCGCTTGTCCATGACGCCGTCGCCGTTCTGATCTTCCAGAACCACCACGTCGTTGACCGGCTCGCGCGAGTTCAGCGCGTTTGCTTCGGACATGAAACCGGGCATCTCGAGCACCCACAGGCGGCCATCCGGATCGAAATCTATGGCGATCGGATCCATGACGAGCGGCTCTTTGGCGACGAGCTGCGCGTGGTAGCCGGGCGGAAGGACGAACGTCTTGGCTTCGTCTTCGGCCGAGAGAACGGGCGCCTTGGCAGGTGTCTTGTGGACTTCACCCGGCCAGGGCGCGCGCGGCGATGTCGTGGCGGCTGCGCCAGACGATGGACGCGCGGGCCGAGTCTGGACGGCGTGGACGACACCGATTGACGTAATGGCGAGAACCGACAACGACGCGGCGATGCGGGTCTTGGACAAGGACATGGTGACTCGAATGCAGGAACCGGATTTTGCCTGCGCCCGAAGGCGGAGGCCGTTGTCGTCGCCTACTGCGCCGGAACCAGGCGTGCCACGATGCCCGGAGTCGAGGACGACAGGCTCTGCCCTGGCAGCTGCATGATGACGTACAGATACCCGTCGGGTCCGATGATGACGTCGCGCACACGGCCGAACTGGTTAAACAGCACTTCCTGGTGCGTCACCTTTTCGCCGGCGATCTCCAGCCGGCGCAGCTGCTGCCCGGCAAGCCCGCTCACGAACAGGTTGTTCGTCCAGCCCGGATACTTCGTGCCGGTGTAGAACGTGATTCCGCTCGGCGCGATCGTCGGCGTGTAGTAGACGACCGGCTGATCCATCCCCTCTTCCGCCCGCTTGGTGATGCCGGGCTGAATGCCCATGCTGATCACGCCCCAGCCGTAGTTGTGCCCGGGCTTGATGATGTTGATCTCGTCGCCGCCCTGCGGGCCATGTTCCGACTCCCACAGCGAGCCGTCGACCGGGTTCCACGAGAGACCCTGCGGATGGCGATGCCCGTAGCTCCAGATCGTCGGGATCGCACCGGCGCGGTTTACGAACGGGTTGTCCTTCGGCACGGTCCCGTCGTCGTTCACCCGGTGGATCTTGCCAAGCGGATCGCCCAGGTCCTGCGCGTGCACCATGGCGTTTTTCTCACCGATGGTGAAGAACAGGTGGCCCTGCTTGTCGAAGATGAAGCGCGACCCGTAGTGCGCGTTGGTCGAGCTGTACAGCTCGGGCGGAGCGCGGAAGATCACCTGCTGATCGGTCCACTCGTTGTTCTTGTTGATCTTTCCGCGCACGATGACCGTCATCGACGGCGGATCGGGCGGGCCGCCGCGGCCTCGGCCGACCTGCGGCGGTGGGGCGGGAGCGGGCGGCGGTGCGGCGTCGACCGGCGCAGCAGCGGGCGGCGTGTAGCCCGGCACCGTCTCGGAATAGGCCAGGTAGATCCAGCCATTGCGCGCGTAATCCGGATGCACCTCGACGTCGAGGAGTCCGCCGTCCTGCTTCTCCCACACCTTCGGTGTGTTCTTCACGGGCTCGGGCAGCAGCGTCCCCTTCTCGACGATGCGCAGGCGGCCCGGACGCTCGGTCACGAGCAGGCGGCCATCGGGCAGGAATGCGAGGCCCCACGGGGTCTCGAGGTTCCGCGCCACGACATCAATCTTGAAGGTCTGTTTCTCGGTCTTGATGACCTGATCCTGCGGATCGGGAACGAGCTGTGGTTTCTCCTTGAGGTTGGCGCCCTGCGTCCGCACGTACGCGACCAGCTGCCAGATCTGCGCCTCGTTCAGCGTTGCCTTGAACGGCACCATCTCGGTGTTGGGGATGCCGTTCGCGATGATCGCGGCCATCGACTCGTCGTCGGTCGCGTGGGTCCACTTGTCGTCGAAGAGACTCTGCACGCGGCCGCCCTCGAGTCCCGTGCCGTGGCAACCGGAGCAAGTCTCGGTATAGAGCGCCGCTGCCGGATTTCCACGGCCGCCGCCGCGACCCGGAGGGACGGCGCGCGGCGGGTCACCCGCAGGCGGAGCGGCGGTCGGTGGGCCGGCCGGCGGATTCTGCGGCGCTGGCGCCGGCGCCTGCGGCGTGAGCGCGTGTAGCGACAAGGCGGCGCCGAATACAATCGCCGCCGCCAGAACGGTCCTGCTCGACCTCATATGCGATCTTTTCCCCGTGGGTTGAAATCCGATCCGTGACGCCGATTCCGCGCGTCAGGTGCGCATGGAAACATCTCCGTTGGAAACGAGAGACAGTATCACATCGCTTCAGCCTGATTTGCGGGTGGGAACACCGCTCGACGCAGCGCATCGAGCGGATACTCACCCCGAGCTACTTGAACAGCAGCGGCGCAACCTCGTTGAGGTGATGGCGCCACACCACCCACTCGTGCCGGCCCTCGGTCAACCGGAACGTGTGCGTGATGCCCTTCGCCGTCAGTGATTCGTCGAGCGCCTTGGCGCCGGCGCCCACGAGGGTGTCGTCCTTGCCGACGCCCATCCACAACAGCTTGATCTTCTTGTTCGTCGCCGCGGCGTTGTTGAAGAAGTCCGGGTACGTCTCTGCCGCGTTCGCAGAGCCGGCGCTCATGATGACGATGTAGTGAAAGAGATCCGGATGCGAGAACCCGATCGCCGCCGTTTGTCCGCCGCCCATCGAGAGGCCACCGATCGCGCGATTGTCCGCACCCGGCAACGTGCGGAACGTCTTTTCGACGTAGGGCACGACGTCCTCGAGAAGATCCTTGCCGAACAGGCCGCCGCCAACTCCCGCACCGGGACCGGCCGATGGGGCGGGCGCCGGAGCTTCCGGGCCCGAGACCGACGCCGGCACGGGCGTAGCCGAGCGGATTGACGATGATCATCGGCTTCGTCTTGCCCTCGGCAATCAGGTTGTCCATGATCAGGTTCGCGCGCCCGGTCAGCATCCAGCTCGAATCGATGTTGCCGGAGCCGTGCAGCAGGTAGAACACCGGATACCGCGTGTTGCCGCGGTCGTATCCGGGCGGCGTGTAAATCCATAGCGTCCGCGGCGCCCCGACGCTCTTCGAGTCGTACGTCTCGAAGCGGACGGAGCCATGCGGTACCGGCTTCGCGTCGTAGAACTGCAGGCCATCGCCCGGGATCTCGACGAGATTTGCCGGCGGAAACGCGCCGAACCCGAGTTTGACCGACGGGTTCGCGGGATCCATCGCGACCACGCCGTCGACGTTGAACTGGTAGTTGTAGACGTCAGGCGCAAGCGGGCCGATCGTGGCCGTCCAGACGCCGTCGTCGCCTTTCGTCATCGGGTGTGGCTTGCCATCGATCTCGCCGATGACGCTGACCTCTTTCGCATTCGGCGCCCGGAAGCGCAGCGTCATCGTGCGATCCGGGTTCACCTGCGGCGAGACGATGGCGGGAGGACGCGGACCGCCGCGACCGGCTTGCGGCGCACCGCCCGGAGCCGGGCCGGCCGGCGGGGCAGGCGCCTGCGCCAGGCCCGCAGCCGCGAGACCGATGACACTCATCAGAACGACACATGCATATCGAAACATTCTTCAGGACCTCTGTTTGAAGAGCTCACGATGTTCGAGAGTTCGCTCATTCCCAGTAACCAGTTCCCAGTAGCCAGTAGTTACCAGTCGGCAGTGCCAGCCCACTGAGCGACCTGCTCCGCACCAACCCTACTGGTTACTGGCTACTGGGAACTGGTGACTGGTTACTGGTTACTGGCTACTGGTTACTGGTTACTGGCTACTGGCTACTGGCTACTGGTTACTGGCTACTGGTTACTGGCTACTTAGTACCTTCCACCACCAAGACGCGGAGTTGCTGGATGCCCCATCCCTGGCCGTTTGCGGCAGTGCCGGTCTGGTTGATCCGGATGAACCGGGCCTGGACGCGCGGCAGCGTCACCATGGTTGTCGGCGTCGACCCGGCACCCTCCGCCACCGGCGGCTGCCATGTCGCCCCATCCGTCGATACCTGCACGTTGAATGCAACCGGGCCCCCGGCCGGCGGTCCGCCGCCGCGTCCGCCGCGCCCGCGGCCGCCACCCGTCGCGACTGAATCGATCTGCAGCCCGGCGACCGTGTAAGCCTGCGGCAGTTCGATCTGGAACCACATCCCCGGCTGCCTGCGGCGCGCCTGAATCCCAGCGCGCACCCGGGGTCGCGGGAGCCACGACGTTGGCGGCGGCCGCCGCGTTGTGACTCGCGCTCACCTTCCACTCCGCCGTGTTCGTGAGTGGCGCGGGAACGGTGGGCAGCAGTTCTGCTAGTGTCCACGGAGTTTTCCGGGTCACCATTTTCCGGACGGCGGTCACGTCCTCGGGAGCAATCATCCCTGCCGTGTTGCCGAAGCTGCTGCGGACGTAACTCGCGACGTCGGCGAGCCACTGGTCGGTGTTCGTTCCCATCGGCACCATGACGCCGCCCGAATAAGTCTTGTCACCGACGGGACCGGTCAGCCCGTTGAGCAGCACCTTGATCACGTACTCGCGATGGGCCTGCACGCGTGGGGATCCGGACAGAGGCGGCGCCAGCGTTGCCCCCTCCGCCCCGCCGGCCATCGGCGCACCTTTACCGTCGGGACCGTGGCAGGACGCGCACAGTTCCTTGTAGACCCCTTCGCCACGGAGCAATGACTTCCGCTGGTCGGCCGAAAGGTTCATGAAGCCGACCGCTGTATCGGCCAGCGATGGCCTCTGCCCGAGCGACGCCGCCGGCTTCAGGATCTGGCCGCCGATTTCCTTGACCCCGCGGATCGGGCTTGCCGCCACAGTTGCGGCGATGATCTTCACCGCGTCCGGCACCTTCTGCAGGTTCATCGTCAACATCGCCTGGATGACGACGTTGGGATCGGAGTCTTCGACCATCGCGCGGTAATCGGCGGCGAAGGACTTGTCGCCGTCCTTGTAGAGGGTCTCGCTCGCACGAATCGCCTGGATGCGGATCTGCGGATCGGGGCTCTTCATCAACTCGCGCACGAGCTTCGCGTCGAGCGCGGCCAGCCCCTCGAGCGTCCACATCGCGTGGATGCGGGCGAGCTGGTTCGCGGACCCGCGGGCCATCGTTCGAAGCGCCGGGACGACCGACTTGTCCTGCTTCAGGACCAGCAGCTTCTGCGCGGTGTCCCGCCACCAGCCGTTCGGATGTTCGAGGTGCTCGACGAGCTGCGCCGCCGACTCGTCGTACATCCGCGGCGGCTTGAAGCTCGGGGCCTTGCTGTCGTGCGTGATCCGCCACACCCGTCCCCAGTTGTGCTGCTTGTCGAGCTCGTACTGATCGACCTTCTTGCGCAGGTACGAATCGGGGGCGACGAACTGGGCATCCTGGATGATGCCGGTGTACATGTCGGCCAGGTAGAGCGTGCCGTCAGGTGCGTTCGAGATGCTGACCGGCCGGAAGAGAGGATCGGTCGATCGGATGAACTCGGATTTCGGGTAAGCGTTGCGCAGCTGCGTGAGCCCGTCCGTCACGACGACCTTGGCGCGGCGAACGATACGAGCCACCGGCTCGTTGAAGAACAGATCGCCGACGAGATCCGAAGGCAGGCTGTCGCCGCGGTAGATTTCCACCCCGGCCGCGGCAGTGAAGTGATTCAGGGTGCCGTCTGGCAATCGCACCCGCCGCATGCCGCCCTGCATGTCCGCGATGCCCCCGGCTGCAGGCCACGGCACCTGAAAATCCGGCTCGAAATTATCCGGCACGTTGAATGCGCCGTAGGCGATCGGAGCCTGGATGTTGACCGGACCAAGCTCGCCGCCGCCGTCCACCCACCAGGTCTTACCGTAGTTGTCCTGCGCGGACCACCACTGGCCGCCGTTCGGTTCGGTCTCTTCGCGCAGGATCTTGCCCGCGGGCGTGATCCGCAGCCGGAAGGGGTTGTAGGTGGTGTAGATCCAGTTGTCGAGCGCCCAGGTCATACCCGCCGGGCTGCCACTCCATGTTCTGCACCCGGCCGACGCCCTCGTAGAAGAGCTCTTTCTTGTCGGCAACGCCATCGTTGTTCGTGTCCGTGTATTTATAGAGATCGCGATTGTCGGTCTCGAGCGCGAGGATGACACCGTCGCCGAGCGGAAAGGCGATCCGGGGCATCACCATGTTGTCGACGAAGATGGTGTGCTTGTCGTAGACGCCGTCGCCGTCGGTGTCTTCGTGGCGGGAAATGCGGCTGATCGGCGCACGCGAGTTCGTGCCCGCGGCGTCCTGCATGTACGACCGCATTTCGAGCACATACATGCGGCCGTTGCCGTCGAACGTGACGCCGACAGGATCCTGGATTAACGGATCGGTGAGGACCGGCTCGATCTTGTAGCCCTCGGGCAGGAGGAATAATTTCTGCTGAGCCTCGGGCGCAAGTCGGACGACCGGAGGGCGCTTCAGGAAGTCGGCGCCCGCGGCCAGATCGTCGGCGCTGCCGCGGCCCGCCGGCTGCTGGGGTGCGGCGGAGGCCGGCTGCTGTCCCGCCGGACCGGGAGCTGGAGCCGGCGCCCCCTGACTGAGAACGAGCGCGCTGCCGCCGCAAAGCGCAGCACCAAGTGCGCAGACCCGGATCGCGAATCGATTCATTCCGCCTCGACCTCTCGTCTATTTGATAAATGCTGCACGCCTAATGGCGGAAGTCACGAACCGGAGCCGCCGGCGACGGTTTTTTCCTTCCGGCTGAAGGCGGACGCTACACCCGCGGAAGCCATGACGAAGCGGAACTTCGGCCACAGTCATTTCGTCTTCCGCCTAAAGGCGGAAGCTACGGCGTGGCGGCGGAAGCTACGGCGTGGCAGCCACCACGTGGCACCACAGCGCCGGAACCCGGGCCGCGAAAAGTGCGACAAAATTACGGCGGCTGGCGTCGACGGTGCCAATTACGACGCACGCGGAGGTCTGTTTACCGCGCGCCGTTGCGCACTGCGAAACAATCGGCAGATTTCGGTCCGATTTCGCCCGTTACCGAGGCCGTGACCCGGTATGATGGCGACGTTTTTGGAGGTCAGTCCTGTCGAACATCTACGAGGTTGCCAAGTGCGCCGCGGTCTCGACGGCCACCGTCTCCAGGGTTCTCAGCCGGCCGGATGTGGTGTCGCCCGAGACACGACGACGGGTGCTGGAGGCGGTCACCCTCCTCTCCTACGCGCCGAACTCCGCCGCCAAGCACCTGCGGACGCTCCGATCGGGGCAACTGCTCGTGATGGTGCCTGACATCTCCAACCCGTTCTTCTCGCTGATCCTTCGCGGCATCGAAGAAACCGCCAGGAGCGAGGGCTATGCGGTGCTGCTCGGCGACACGCAGCACGACCAGGAACGCGAGGAACGGTATGCGCTGATGGTCCGGCGCAAGGAAGCGGACGGCCTGATCTTTCTCGGCCATCGTCTGCCCGAAACAGCCGCCGAGCTGATCCGTTCATCTCCCCCGGGATGTGCGCCGATCGTCAACGGCTGCGAGTTCAGTCCACAGCTTGGAATCCCCAGCGTGCACATCGACAATGCCGCGGCGGCTGCCGAGGCGATGCATCATCTGTACGCGCTCGGCCATCGCCGGATCGGCATCGTCACGGGACCGCTCGTCAGCCCGCTCAGCCGGGACCGCCTCCTTGGCGTGACCGGCGCGGCCGAGGCGATCAAGGCCGAACAGGACCTGCTCGTCATCGCACGGCGACTTCACCATCGAGTCGGGGTCGGTCGCGGGAGATCTGCTGCTCGCGCGATCCCATCCGCCGACCGCGATTTTCTGTTTCAACGACGAAATGGCCATCGGCGCGCTCGGCGCCGCGCGCCGCCACACCCTGCGCGTGCCCGAGGACCTGTCGATCGTCGGGTTCGACGACGTGCGGTATGCCGCGCACACGAACCCGCCGCTGACGACCATCGCGCAGCCAATGCAGCGGATTGGCGAACATGCCGTGCGCCTGCTGCTCGACCTTCTCAACGGAAAGCCCGTGCCATTGTCGGTGACGCTGCCCCATCGCCTCGTCGTCCGCGCGAGCACGGCGCCTGCTTCATACTGACGCGCCGCAGAACTTCGATCGCGCGATCCGGTTCAGCGTCCGACCCGATCGGCGATGGATTTTGCCTCGGTCGCGGAAATCTCGCGCACGTAGATGTTCTTGAACCGGATCTCCGATCCGTGCGTCTGCAACTCGATCGGACCACGAGCCACGAGAGGCTGGGCGCGATCGAAGAAGTTGTCGAGCACCTGCCCCTCGACCGTCGCCTTGTCGTTCAACCACACCCAGACGCGCGAACCGACCATCCGGATGCGGAAGGCATTCCACTCCCCGACCGGGTTGTCGGCTTTGACCAGCGGCCACTTCCCCGGGTTCTCGGGATTGTTGTTCCACAGCGCACCCGAGCCTTTGGCGGCGCCGTTCTTCACCTCGTGGGGATTGTCGGGATCCCAGACCTGCACCTGCGGATAGCCGCGGAGGTACACGCCCGAATCGCCGTTGTGACTGACCATCAGCCACTCGACGTGGAATTCGAAGTCGCCATAATCCTTCGCGGTCGCGAGGTGCGGGCTCTGGCCGTCGGACACGATCTCGTCCTTGGCGGGGTCGACCTTCCAGTGCAGGTCGCGCGCCGTGTTCCACTCGGCCTGCTTCGCCGCGAGCTCGGACTTCGAGAGCTTCGCCTCCTCGGCCGGGTTGTAGTTGGGCTGCCGTCCGCGCCAGCCAGTGAGATCTTTGCCGTTGAACAGTTTGGTGAAACCCTTGGGCGGCTGCGGTACCGCAGTGCCCGCCACGTTGGCGATCCCGACCACGACGATCGCAGTCATTACCGCCGCGGTCCATGACCTCTGCTTCATCTCTGTCTCCTCAAGCGGCGCGATTGTAGCATCGGGCGCGCGGTATGATTGGTCGCTGATAGCTCACAGCTGTCAGCTGTCAGACATCAGCTGTCCGATTTCAGAGGCGTCGAAGCGCGGCAGCTGGAAGCTGGAAGCAACAACGCGGAAGCCGCGGTTGAGAGCTGAAGTCCGTGCTTACTGATAGCTGAGAGCTGAAGTCTGATAGCTGATGTCTGGAGTCCTCTGATGACGCGGAAGTGGCGAGTGGCAATCATGGGGCTCGGTCACTGGTATTCCGCCTACAACACCGCGCGCGCGCTCCGCGACTATCCGGGTGCCACGCTCGTCGCGGCAGCCTCGCAGCGACCGAACCCAGCTCGACGCGTTTACCCGTACGTTCAACGTCCCCGGCTACGACAGCTACGAGCAGCTGCTCGAACGCGAAGACGTCGACATCGTCCAGACCGCGGCGCCGGTGTCCGAGCTGGCGGAGCTGGCGATCATGGCGGCACGCGCCGGCAAGCACCTGGTGATCGGCAAGCCGATGGCGATGCGGCTCTCGGAAGCCGACCGGATGGTCGAGGCGGTCGACGGACGCCGGCGTGAAGTGCTTCCCGTTCCAGGGGATCATGCGTCTCCGCGCGGCAGAGCTGAAGGAGCAGGATCGACAAGGGGGACATCGGCGACGTGGTCGTCATGCACCAGGCGAGCCGATGGTCGATCGCGGAGGACGCGTTCGGCTCCGGCACCCCGGGATGGTTTGCCGATCCCCGGCATGTGCCGGGCGGCGCCTTGATCGACGAGGGAATCTACTGGATCGATCTGTTTCGATGGATGGCGGCGAGCGAGGTCGTGCGGGTCGAGGCCACAGTCGCCAATCTCGTGCACAGGGAGCTCGCGGTCGAGGACTGGGGCATGGCCACCTTCACTTTTGCGAACGGTATCGTCGCGACGCTCGAGGCGTCCTGGACGATCAATGCACCACGGAAGACCGGGCCTTCCCCCAAACAGAACAGCGTCGTCCGGCTGGAACTGATCGGCACGCGCGGCGAAATCATCGACCAGTGGTTCCGCGCACCCGGGCGGGCGGTGCTGGCTGCCGGCGCCGCCGACTGGGTTTACGAGCGGCAGTCGGAACAGCCTTACGCGCCGGCCGCCCCGTTTCCGCTGACGCACCTGATCGAGTGCCTCGAACAGGACCGGTCGCCGGCGGCGACGATCGAGGACGCCCGGCGATCGTTCATCGTTGCGATGGCGGCCTACGAGTCGGCGCGGGAAAAACGGCCCGTCGCCTTGACCTGGTAGGAACAGCCGCGCGGCCGCGGCTGCTCCCGTGGATTCCAGGGTGTCAGATGACCGGTGTCGGCGCGGTCAATGCGGCGAGCACCTCTTTGTAGAGGTACTTGGCGCCTTCGACGCCGTTCAGCGGGCCTTCTTCGTACTCGAGCGCGAAGGTGCCCCTGAAGCCCGCCGCCAGCATGATCCGGACGGACCGCTGGACGTCGTTCTTCTCACCCCATCGATCCCAGTACTTCGCGTGCACGTTGGTGTGCGAGTACGGCGCCAGCGCCTTGAGCCCGCTGACGAGCATGTAGTCGTATTCCCAGTTGCAGAAGTCCGGCGACGCCTCGCAGTACGGGTGGTTCACTTCGTCGATGATCGTGCGGATGTTGATCGGATCGGCGGCAAGCCCCCAGTGGTTCTCGAGCGTGACGCGGATGCCGAGATTACCTCCGTAGTCGGCCATTTCCTTGTACGATTCGATCGCGCTGGCCAGGTAGCGGCATGATCTCGTCGTTCTTCGGATAGCCGTTCTTCGGATCGATCGCGGCCTGCGGCCGGATGCTGGGTCCGAGCGCCCGCGGTGAGTTCATCCGCACCGACTTCGCGCCAAGAATCGCCGCGCCGTCGAGCCACTTCTTGCCGACCTCGACACCAGCCTTGCGGAGGGTTTCGTCGGGACCCGCGAGGTCGTTCGGCGCATTGTTCGAGATGTGCTGCACCTTGGTACCGGTCTGCACCAGCTTCTCGGCCAGCTTGTCGAGCCACTTCTTGCCCGAGGGTGTCGACGGATCGAACGTCGGTCCCGCGAACATCGTGTCGTCGGTGACGTCACCGAAGAGACCGGAGAAGATGTCCATGTGGGTCACGCCCGGGAACGTGTCCTTCGTGAACTGCGGGAAATCGAGCATCGTGATTTCGCCGTACTTCTTCTTCATCTCTTCGCGGGAGACGCCCCCGTTCACCGGAGAGCGCGCCGGGTTCGGCGCGCGCTGCCGCACCGCGGCCGCCGTTGGAACGGGTCTTGAAAATCCATCGAATCGGGTAGGAGTTCGAAGCAATGCGCGCGAGCCGGTCTTTCTCCGCGCTCGCCTGCGCCGCCGCTCCCTGGCCCGGCGCCAGCATCAAGCCCGCAGCGGTAAGCCCGGCGCCCGCGGTCTTGAAAAAGTCACGGCGGTCGAGGGCTCCGCCACTTGCAGTCGTGTCACTCATAGTCGTCCCGTCCTTCTGCTGGTGCGCAAACACCGCTGCGACAGTCGAGCGGCTGATCGCATTCTCGCTGTTTGCCGTTGCAGCGTCAAAGAACAACGCCGCTGTTGTATCTTCATGGTGACGTTCCCCGGATCGTTCCTCTTGAGGTGTGCATGGCCTTCACCGTCACGAAAGATCTCGTCCTGCCGAGCACGGTCACCGGCTCGTGGCCCCGCCCGCGCTGGTTCGACATGAGCATGTGGGCGAAGCCGCTCGACACGTGCATGCAGGACATCCGCTTCCGCGAGAAGTTCCAGGATGCGCTCGCGGTGGTGACGAGCGACCAGGAGCGCGCCGGCATCGACATCCTGACCCATGGCGACTTCCACTGCGATGAGGACTTCGGCGGCCGCAGCTGGCATCACTACCCGCTCCAGCGCTGGGCCGGATTCGAGGGTGACATTCTCCAATCCGAAGAAACCCGAAGTCCCTGGCTGAGATACCCGCCCGGCACGCTGCTGAACGAAATCTACACCGGCTGGCGATGGCCGCACGTGACCGGCACGATCGAACACCGGCCCCTCGACTACCCGAAGATCTGGCGCATCGCGCAGAGCAAATCGCGTAAGCCTGTCCGCTTCGGCACGTGCTGCTCACAGGTGATGGGGCTGTTTCTCGACATCCACACCGACAAGTACAAGGACAGCCGGGAAGTGCTGTGGGACATGGCGGTGGCGATGAACACGGAGCTGCTCGCGCTCCGCGACGCCGGCTGCCGCTGCATCCAGATCGAAGAACCGACGCTCCACTTCATGGCGAATACCTACGGCGCCGATCACGAGCAGGTCAAGTTCATGATCGACTGCTACAACCGCGAAGTGCGCGGGCTCGACGATGTCGAGATCTGGATCCACACCTGCTGGGGCAACCCGAACATGCAGCGCGTGATGGAAGACACCAGCTACGAGGCGTCGTTCGAGCTCTACCTGAACGAGATGCGCGGCGATGTCTGGACGATCGAGACCAAGGACCGCGACTTCAGGAACATCGAGCTGTTCGGCCGCTACAAAGGCAAGCTGCCGAAGAAAGATCTGCATCGGCGCCGTGAGCCACAGGACGCTGCAGGCCGATCGGGCCGCGGACGTCGCCGCCGCCATCCGCACCGCGCTCGAACACATCGCTCCGGAGCAGCTGATCGTGTCGAGCGATTGCGGATTCGGACGCCAGGGCTGCAACCGCGAAATCGCGTTCTACAAGGCGAGCGCGATCGCGCAGGGCTGCAATATCGTCCGCGGCGAGCTCGGCCTGGAGCAGACATACATTCCCGCGGCGGACCCGGCGTTGCAAATCGATATCGTCCCGAAGACCGCCGCCCCACGACTGGCCTGAGCCCCGGGGCCGGGTCGTTGAGTGCCCCATTTCGGAGAGAGAGCGATGAAACCAGCGACAGTGTTCCTCGGAGAGATGACCAACCCCGAGGTCGAAACGTTTCTGAAGACGCACGAGACAGTCATCATTCCAACCGGTGCGACCGAGCAGCACGGCCCGCACGGGCCGCTCGCGACTGACGTGCTCATTCCGAACGAAATCGCGCGCCGCGTGGCGCCGTCGATCGGCGCCGTTGTCGCTCCGCCGCTCGCCTACACGCTCTCGTACCCGCACGTGGGATTCACCGGGATGGTGCACATCCGGATCCCGACTTTCATGTCGCTCATCGAGGATTTGTGCGCATCGTTCGCAGCGTCAGGCTTCAGGCGGATCGTCTTCCTGAACGGGCACTACGACAACACCTATGCGATTGCGTACGCGTGCGCCACCGCCGCCGAGCGCATGCCGAAGGGGACAAAGGCGTTTCCCGTGAACTACTGGGATGCGCTGACCGAAGCGGAGGTCGCGGAATTTTCCGGGCTGAAGAACGGGCTCCACGCCAACCTCGCCGAGACCTCGGCCGTGATGGCGATCAACCCTGACCTGGTGGATCTGGACAAGGCCGCACCCGAGTTCCCGCCCTTCCCGGACTTCACGGTGCCGAACATCGGCGCCGTGCACTCGGCGTTTTTCTTCAGCAACCCCGGTTCGGTACACTGGGCGACGAAGTCGGGGACATGGGGCGATCCCAGGAAGGCGACAGCCGAAACCGGCGAACGCTACCTGCAGGCCGGCGTCCGCTCCACCCTCGCGCTTCTCGACAACATCGAGCGCACGTTCGCGGCGATGCCGCCGCGGTGAGGAGTCGCCAGTAACCGGTAGCCAGTAGCCAGTACCCGTCGCTACTGATGCAGACGCTGAAGCACGGAGAGCTGGCAACTGTGTGGACTGGTGACTGCCAGTCGAAGCTACCCGCCCTATTTGTCCGGGATCCGGGTCGGCGCGAGCAGGTTCGTGTTCGGCACCCGCAGCGCGACGTTGATCCGATCGGACGATTTCTCGCCGGCGCGCTCGGAGTAGGACACGGCGTACTGGCCGCGGAGCAGTGTCTGGGCGAGCTGCTGCAGGCCGCTGACAAGCCCCGCGGTTGCGACGACTTCCTCCCGGGTCCCGCCCGACTGCTTCGGCCCTTCCCCGAGGACCTCGCTCAGGTTGAGGTTTTCACCGAGCAGCGCTGATGGCCTCTGCACCGCGACCGTCGCCCGCAGAGCCGCGCCCGACACGGACACGACGTGCAGCGCCGCGCCGCTCTTGCGCAGCTCTTCGAGGACGTGGTGTGCGGGAAGTGTGCTGTGCTCCTCGCCGCCGACGGTGAGGGCGACGATGATGGCGCGCCGCGGCCGTCCGGTTTTGAAGTCACGCGCGGTTTCGGCGATGCCTTCGAGCAGCTGCCCGCCATCCGCGGTCTCGGGCCGGGCGTTCAGTGCCGCGATCGCTTCGGTCAGCTCACGCCCGTCGGTGGTGTAGTCCACGAGCTTCTGGGTCTGCCCGTTCACCTTGCTGATCGCGAATTCGGCGTGCCCCTGCAGACGCTCGATGAACTTGCCGACACCGTAGCGAAAAATGCCGGTACCGTTGTCGTCGACAATCAGCGCGATCTTGAGCGGCGCCGTCGCCGGCTCCACGTGCACGACCTCGCGCTGCTTGCCGCCGATTTTGACGATGAAGTCGGCGGGACCGAGGTCAGGCACCGCGCCACCGACTTTGTCGGTCACCGTCACGTAGACGGTTCGGGCCGGCGACTCGACCTGCGCGGCGACGGCAGCTTCACTGCGCGACGCCGCGAGGGCGAGAAGGGCGAACGACAAGGAGCGCATCCACGGCATGGTCCGACCCCTTCGCGCCTTCCGCGGAGCGCGCGCTGCAGTTAAGGTGTGGCTGTTCCGGCCCGCTCGCCGTGTTCGTCCATCATGAGCCGCGGCGGCTCGGCAGCCACAAGATACTCGAACTCGCGGCGGAATTCCTCCTCGCTCAAGTTCGCGCTCTTGGCCAGCTTCGCCACCTGGTGCGGATCTTCGATGTCGTCCCGGCGGAGCCGGATCATGTAGCGCCGCGCAATCGCGTAGCGGGTCGACCCGACGTCGACCAGCCGTACGGCGGTCCGCCCGGTCGCGCCGTCGATCATTTCGGAGAACGGGACCGGCACGAAGTGCCCGCCCTGCATCGAAATCATCGCCGCGTTCCCGCCGGCGACGAGGTACTTGGCCGCGCAGTAGCCGAGGTCGCGCGTGTACTCCATGTCGAACGGAATCGGATCCGCGCACCGGAGCTCGTAGCCGATGTTCTTCGCCGCAATCGTCGTCTTGATACCAAACGTCCGCAGCCGTTCGGTGACCTTCGCCTTCAGGATCTCGCCGAGATTGACCTCGGCCAGGCGCAGGTGACCGTGCGCGTCGCGCTCGACGTCGCCGAGCCCGGCAAGATCGTCCTCGTTGAGGTCGAGCACGACCCCCTCGGCGATGACCGCGACGCCGTCGCGGCGCCCTTCCGCCATCCGCTTGATGATGCTGGCGGTGAGGGTGTCGACGATCGTCTTGAGGCGGATCGGCGCGGCGAACTCCTCGGTGATGAGCGTGACCGTCGCGCCTGCCGCCTTCCCGATCCCCAGTGCCAGGTGGCCGGCCTTCCGGCCCATTGCAATCACGAAGTACCAGCGCGTCGTCGTCTTCGCATCGACCATCAGGTTCTTGACGATGTCGACGCCGTAGTGCCGCGCGGACTGGTAGCCGAAGGTGTCGACGTGCGGCGGCAGGTCGAGATCGTTGTCGATCGTCTTGGGCACGTGGACGACGCGGATTCGTCCGGCCGCGTGCTGTTCGAGCTTCATCGCGGAGAAGGCGGTGTCGTCGCCGCCGATCGTCACGAGCTGCGACACGTTCAGCCGCAGCAGCGAGGTGACCGTGTTCTCGAGCAGCTGCGGATCCTTGGTCGGGTTCGCCCGCGCGATGCCGAGGTGTGATCCGCCGCGGAAATGGATCCGGCTGACCGCATCGGTCGTCAGCGGGATGACGTGATCGATGTCGCCCTGCATCAGCCATTCGAACCCGTCGCGGATGCCCACGACGTCGATCCCCTCCAGGCGCGCACGAATCGTGGCGGCGCCGATGACGCTGTTGATGCCAGGCGCCGGACCGCCGCCGACGAGAATTGCGAGCTTGTTGTGAATGTCCACGATGTCCTCAAAATCCTTATTGCCGCACCTTGCCGGTGCAATCGATTACAGCACGTTTCACGTGCAACGTGCTACGTGCAGCACGTCACGTGCACGTGCACGTGCTACGTCGCACGTCGCACGTGCACGTCGCACGTCGCACGTCGCACGTTAAGACCGATACGCCTGCCGGCCAACTCCCTGGATCGGAATCTTCTGCGTCTCCAGCACCTCGTGCTGCAGCGCATACATGCACGCGGCAGCCTGGTCGATGGCGCGGACGAACGCAATCGATCCCTGCAGGATCGGCTTGACGCGCTCACGATCCTGGAGCCGGGCCGGCGGATATTCGTGCTCGACGACCAGGTGCGTGTTCGCAACATCCAGCTGCAGCAGCTCACGCGCGGCGAGCTGGTGATCGAGCCAGTCGACGGTGCGGTTCTGCAGGTACGCCAGCGGGTCGTGCCGTGCGGTGCCCGGAAGCTCGTGCTCGGCAAGCACGATCTGTTTTTTCCACGCGTTCAGCTGTTCGGCGGGATTGTCCGTCGCCTTGCCGTCCTTCCAGTCGCCGCGCTCGACGGTCTGGCCGCCGTAGCCCCACGCCGAGACACCCTTCGCGTCGACGACCTGCCCCTTCACATGGAATCCGCCGATCAGGAAGTTGTAGCCGCTGTCCTTGAGGTACTGGAAAATCGACCGCGTATCCTGCCCCATCAGGATCGCATGCGACGGATCGTAATGGATGCGGAACTGGTCGCCAACGCCGTGCTTCTCGCAGATCCGATGGAGCGCAATCCAGGTCCCGGGAGTGTAGGCAATGTTGTTGTGCCAGTTGTCGCCGGTCGTCCAGCCTGGCATCGGGCACTGCTCGACACGATATGTGAGCCCCCGCGCCTTGGCATCCTTGAGCAGCGGCACGAACCACTGTTCGAAGTCGACGAGGTTCTGATCCATGCTCCGCTGCTGGTTGCGGCCGACGAACCCGCAGACCGCGTCGACGCCGAGCAGCGCCGCCGCGTCGAACACGCGGCGCATGAAGTCGTACTTCTTCGCGCGAATCGCAGGATCGTGGTGCAGGAGGTTGTCAAAATACCCGACCTCGGAGATCCCGATCCCGTTTGCGTCGAGCGCGGCCTTGACGCGGCGCGCACGGTCCTTGTCGAACGGCTTCCTCAGGTCGAGCGTGTTCGCGACCGGATCGAGCTGGGCCTCGAGCGGCACGTCGCTTTCCGTCGGATGCAGCGCCGCGGCAAGCTGGATGTAGTTCGCGCCCAGCTCCTTCGCAAAGCCCACCCACTCTTCGATCGCACGGTCCGGATCGGCGTCGCGAATCTCGCGTGGCGTCAGCTCCTGGAGCGCTGCCGTCAGCACCCCGACCTTCATGAACTTCGGTTCGAACGGTTGGATTTTCATATCGTTCCCTACGCCTGATACGGGACCTTCGTCCACGCCGAGCCATTGCGCGCGCTCTCGAGGATCGCCTCGACAATGCAGTTCGCGCGGTAGCCGTCAACAAAGGTCGCAAATGAAGGGGGATGCGCATCAGACGGCTTCTTGCCCGCGGCGATGAAGCCGTAGATGTCGCGCATCACATTGCAGAAGGCGTCCGCCCACGCCTCCTGGTGCCCGCCCGGCAGATGGGCGTACCGCGCCGCCTCGGTGTCGAGCAGCGACGGATCTTTGGCCAGCAGCTCGTTCGCCTTGTCCCGTCGTCCGATCCAGAGCTCGTTCTGGTTCTCCTGGTGCCATCGCAGCGACGCGCTCGAACCGCACACCTCGAGCTGGAGATCGTTCTTGTGTCCGGCACAGACTTGCCCGACGGAGAAGCTGCCCTTCGCACCGTTGTCGAAGCGCAGGAGCACGGACGCGAGGTCCTCGACCTTGATGTCGACGTCCTCGACGCCCTGGTCCGCGCCGGCGACGGCGAACGCTTCCCGCGAACCCTTGGGCTTCTTGCGTTTCGGGATGACGGTCGTGATGTCGCCCAGGACATGGGTAATCCGCAGGCCGCTGATGTGCTGGGCGAGATCGCACCAGTGCGAGCCGATGTCCCCCAGTGCGGACGACGCGCCGCCCTTGTCCGGTTCGAGCCGCCAGGAGTAATCGGTGTCCTTGAGGAGCCAGTCCTGCAGGTACTGGCCGACGACAAACGTCGGACGGCCGATGTCACCGCGCGCGATCGCATTGCGCGCCTGCTGCACGAGCGGGTTGCCGCGATAATTGAACGTGACGGCATGAACGATCCCGGCCTTCGTCGCCTGATCAAGCAGCGTCTTGGCTTCCGCGGCCGTCATGGCGAGCGGCTTGTCGGAGATGACGTGCTTGCCCTTCGCGATTGCCGCGGCGTTCACCGGGTAGTGCAGGTAATTCGGCGTCGCGTTGTGGACGACCTGGATGTCGGGATCGTCGAGCAGCGCCTCGTAACTCCCGTACGCCTTGCGCGCACCGAGCGCGTCCGCCTTCTTCTCAGCCGACGCCTGGCTGCTGCCCGCGACCGCAACGACGTCCACGTAGCCAAGCCGCCGGACCGCATCGATATGATGAGGCCCCACGAACCCCGCACCGACGATTCCCATCCCAATCCGTTTCACGGCGATCCTCCCCAGCACAGCTATCAGACTTCAGCTATCGGCTATCAGCTATCAGACGTCAGTTCAAAAACTTCAGAGCTCGGCTGTCAGGCATCAGGCTTACAGCGCAGTCGCGAGCTCGACTCCCTCGATTATTCATCACTCGAGACGACTCGGGTCGTTCGTTTCGGAAACGATGCGGAGCATGCCGTTACACTGCACGAAACACGCGCCGCAGGCCAGCGACAGGGCGCGCGATCCTCAATGGTCGCGCGCCGCGTTCAACGACGGTAAGCCGAAGGTGCGTGTTTCCGGCGTGCGGAGCGGTTTCCGAAACGAATGACTCGAGTCGCCTCGACAGCTGCAACGTACTGGCATTCATTGTCACTATTTTCCCGGTGCGTACAGGCGCAGTCGCAGCATCGACCATGGCGGTGCGCCTTCGGTCGTGGCCGTCTGCGTAATCCTGACGAACTTCGCCTGCACCGGGGCGAACCGAATCGCGGTGCTCACGCCAGTGCCCGCCCCCTTGGCAACGGTCTTCCAGTTCGTCCCGTCGTCCGACACGTCGAGCACGTACTCACGAGGGTAACCTGCAGTCGGAGGCGGGGCGCCGGCGCCTCGACCTCCGCCAGTGCGCGAGGACTCGAACTGCACTTCGGTCAGGGGCGTCGGCTGCGCGAGCTCGACCTGGAACCACATGCCAGGTGCCTGGGGTACCGTCGTCGTCCACGTGGCGAAGTTGAACGCCTGCGCCGCCTTGTCCGAGTTGTGGCTCGCGGTCGCCTTCCAGCTGGCGTCGGATGCGATCGGCCGGGGCACTGACGCGACCAGCGCCTCGAAATCCCAGTTCGACGTGCGACCGGTGGTGGTGCTGCGGACGCGGGCGACATCGGCAGGGGTGACGAACGGGGCGGCGTTGCCGAAGGTGTTCCGGATGTACGACGCGGCTGACGCAATCCACTCGTCGCGATTGGATCCCATCGGCACCATCACCGCACCGGCGTACGTGCGGCCGTCGACCGGACCCGAAAGACCGTGGAGGAGGGCCTTGACGACGTAATCGGGATGTCCGGTCACGCGCGGGTTGCCGACAAACGCCGGCGCCATGATCGCCCCGGCTGCGGCGCCTGCCACCGGCGTGCCGCGGCCATCGTCGCCGTGGCACGAGAAGCACAGCTCTTTGTAAATGGCGTCGCCGCGCTGCATGACACTCAGTTCTTCGCTGGAGAAGGCAGCGCCCGCACGTCCGTACGTGAGCGGCGGCGGGTTCAGGATCTGCCTGCCGATCTCCTGGACCCCGCGTGCCGGGTTCGCGGCCTGCGCCGCCTGGATGGTTGCCGCTGCGTCAGCCACCTTCAGAACGTTCAACGTCAGCATCGCCTGGATGACGACGTCCACATCCGGATCCCTGGCGAGCCTCCGATAGTCCGCCGCCCAGGATCGATCGCCCGCTTTGTAGAGAGTTTCGCTGACCCGGATCGCCTGCACACGCATCTTCGGGTTTGCATCCTCCATCTGCTGCCGGACGAGCGCAGGATCGAGTGCGCCGAGTCCTTCGAGCGTCCACAAGGCGTTGAAACGACCGAAGAGGTTCGGCGACGAGCGGACGATCTGCTGCAGCGCGGGAACGACGGATCGATCCTGCTTGAGCACGAGCAGCTGCTGCGCGGTCTCGCGCCACCAGCCATTCGGATGGTCGAGATGCGCGACGAGCTGCGCCGCGGTCTCGTTCAGCATCCGCGGCTGGGTGCGATCCCGGCCGGTGCGCTCGTCGGACAAGCGCCAGATGCGCCCGCGGCGCACGTTCTTCGCAAGCTGGTACTGGTCGATTTTCGCGCGCAGATAGCTTCCGGGCTGGGTCCACGTTCCTTCCTGGATGATCCCCCGATACAGATCGACGATGTACTCGGTCCCGTCAGGCGCGGTGGCGATGTCGACCGGGCGGAACAGGTGATCCGTGGAGCGAACGAACTCGGAGTGCTCCCACTGGTAGACGTTCTGCAGCTGCGTCAGCCCCTCGGTGACGATGGGTCGCACCCGGCGCACGATCCTCGCGACCGGCTCTCCGTACGAGTAGTCGCCGAGGAGATCCTTCGGCATGCGGTGACCGCGGACAATGTCGTTGCCCGCTGACCCGGTGACGCTCGCGAGAGTCAGCTCGGAGCGCCGAATCGCACTCGTGCCCGGCTGGAAGTCCCCGACGCCCGCCACGCCCCATGGAATCTCGAAGCCGGGTGCCAGCTGATCGGGGATACGGAAATTTCCGTAGTGGATCGGGAACTGGAAGTACGACGGCAGCCCGCTCGCGCCACCCTGGAACCACACCTTGCCGTAGTCGTCCTGGGTAATGCCCCACTGCGCGCCGTTGGTGCCGGTGGGCTCGCGCAGCACACCATCGGGCGTCCAGCGCACACGGAAGGCGTTGTAAGTGCTGTAGAGCCAATTGTCCATGCCCCAATAGAGACTGCTCTGCTGGTGCTCGACATTGCCGGCGCGGCCGAAATCGGTGGTGAAGAGCTCTTTCCTGTCGGCGACGCCGTCCCCGTTCGTATCGGTATACCGCCACACCTCGTCCTGGTTCGATTCCATCGTCAGGATGCTGTTCGCGCCGAACGGCAGCACGAAGCGCGGGAACACCAGCCTGTCGACGAACACCGAGTGCTTCTCGTAGATGCCGTCGTTGTCGACATCGTCGTGCAGCGAAATGCGCCCGATCGGATCGAGCTCCCCGGTCGCGTCGGCATCCTGCATGTAGGCGCGGATTTCGACGACGAACATCCGGCCGTTGCCATCGAATGCGATCTGCGTCGGTTCCTGGATGTCGGGTTCGGTGAGGACCGGCTCGATGCGATATCCGGGCTGCAGCACGAAGCGCTTCTGCTGCTCTTCGGCCGAGACCGCCAGGATCGGGTCCTTCGGCGTCAGATCGGCGCCGTCGAACGGATCCGGACCGCGGCCGCCCGTGCCGCGCCCGCCAGGAACGGGAGCACCGCCGCGGCCGGCTGGATCCTGCGCCGCCGCAGGTGCGGTCACGCCCGGTGCACCCGCCGGCGCCGACGTCGCGGGCGCCTGCGCCGCGACGACGAGGCACGCCACGTAAACCCCGAGGGCCACAGTGATCAGACGACCGGCGCGCGATCGGGCGAGCCTGGCCGTCGACGAGTTCCGGGGATGTCTGCCCGCCACGACGTCAGTTCGGGAAGAGGCGGCGCAGATAGCGCAGCCCGTCGGTCGCGAGCGCGTCCTGCGACGGCGCGAAGGAACGCCAGATCGCCGCGGCACGCGCAATCGACTTCACCTTGTTGGTGAACGACTCGATCACCATCGGCCCCTTGTAGCCGATGTCCCCGCACGCCCTGGCAACTTCCTCCCACGGGACGTGTCCGGATCCCGGCGCGCCGCGATCGTTCTCGCAGGTGTGCAGGTGGCGCATTCTCGGGCCGGCGGCGCGGATGGCGTCGCCAATCGACTGCTCCTCGATGTTCATGTGGAAGGTATCGAGCAGCAACCCGCAGGCGCTGGAGTCGACGCGGTCGACGACCTCGATCGCCTGCGACGCCAGGTTCAGGAAGCTGGTTTCGAAGCGATTGAGCGGCTCGACACAGATGGTGACGCCGTGATCCGCTGCGTACTTCGCCAGGTCGCGCAGCTGCCGTACGAGCAGATCCAGGTCCTGCTTGCGCTCGTCCGGCGTCTGCTGCCACGTCCTCCCGACGGCGCTGTACAAGGGCCCGACGACGTTGGTCGCGCCCAGGGTCTGCGCCGCGTCGATGCAGTGCCGGACGTAGTCCATGCCGTTGGTCCGGATGCTTTCGTCAGGGTGGATCAGGTCGCGGTCCGGCCCCATCGCCGCGCAGACGCTCACCGCCAGGCGATTCGCGCGCGCGATCTCGGCGCCTTTGCGGTAGTCGAGATCGGTCGTGCTCTCGATTGGCACTTCGACCAGGTCGAAGCCCATCCCGGCGATCATCGGCGCCAGCCGACCCAGCTCCTCGGTCGTGATCGGCGACGACCAGACCCACGCATTTACACCTATCTGCGCCATGGTGCACTCCCGGCTGGAACGGCGATCACTGCCCCAGCTTCTTATAGAGGATATTCCGGTACTCGATTTTGAAGGAGGGCCCGACGTGCATCTGAAAGCCGAGCAGGCCTTCGGGGACGAAGTTTTTGGTGTCCTCGTCGATCGTCGCCGCGACGAGCTGGCCGTTGATGATCTGCATCATCACCGGGCCGCGCGCGATGATGTGATACCGGTTCCAGCCATTGATGTTGACGACCCCCTTCAGCAGGGTGCCGTCGGCGATGGTCGCAAGCGTCTTGTACTTCGGCCCGGCCGAGATCCGCGTGAGCTGGCCGCGCTTCGCAAGGACGACGTGGCCGGGCTTGCGGCCGCGCTCCTCGTGGACGTTGCCCAGATACTCACCGACGAAGTCGATGTCGGCCTGATAGCCCTTCAGTACCCACTTGCCGACGTCGGGCAGTTCGACACTGCGATACTGGATGCCGCTGTTGGTGCCGCTGATTTTGAAATCGATCTTCAGCTCGAAGTCCTTGACGGTACCGCCGCGCCAGATCAGAAAGCTGTTGGTCTTGACCACCTTCTCCGGGGTGCTCTCGCCGATGATTTCGCCGTTCTCGGCGCGCCAGAAGGTGGTGTCACCATCCCACCCGGTCAGGGTCTTGCCGTCGAATATCGGCACGAACCCGTCGTCATCGTCGGGCACATACTCCGGATAAACGCCGCCAGCGCCCCCGCGTCCCTGAGGGGCAGGAGCCGCGGCCTGCGTCGCACCCGCGGGTGGTGCAGCACCAGCTGGCGGCTGGGGTGCGGCCTGGGCGCCGGGCCGAGCCAGGAGGACGAACGTCAGCGCAGACGCGGTCGCCGCAGTCGTCAGTGCGTAGTGGCCGGCTTTTGCGATTAGACGTGCTCGATCCCGCATTGATGTCTCCACTGTCAATCTGTTGGGGGCCGTGAACTTCCGCCTGAAGGCGGAAGCTACACCCGCACCTTGGTACGAGGGCACCCTGTTACTTCCGCCTGAAGGCGGAAGCCACGTCGATGGTTGCGCATTCGATGTTTGCGCCGAGTCCGCATCCGCGAGTAACCTAATCCGCTCGCGGCGCTGCATGATACCGCAGCAAACCCTTGCCCGGGGCGCACGCCGCACGTCCCTCAGGAGAACTCGCCCGATGTCCGACCACTACGCGCCTCGTCCCGAACACAAATTCTCCTTCGGTCTCTGGACGGTGAGCAACCGTGGCCGCGATCCGTTTGGCGAAGCGGTCAGGCCGGCGCTGGCGCCGGTCGACGCGGTGGCGATGCTGGGCGAAGTGGGCGCGTGGGGCGTCAACCTTCACGACAACGATCTCGTGCCGATCGACGCCACTCTCGCGGAGCGCGACCGCATCGTCAAGGAATTCCAGGCCGCCTGCGCCCGGCACAACGTCGTGGTGCCGATGGCGACGGTCAACCTCTTTTTCGACCCGGTCTTTCGTGATGGCGCGTTCACCGCGAACGACCCGGCGGTGCGCGCGTTTGCCATCCAGAAGACGATGCGCGCGATGGACCTTGGGGCTGAACTCGGCGCCAGGACTTTCGTGCTGTGGGGAGGCCGCGAGGGGACGGAAACGGATGCCTGCCGCCGCCCCGACGAGGCGGTCAAACGGCTGCGCGAAGGCATCAACTATCTCGTGCGGTATTCGCTCGACAAGAATTACGGGTACCGATTTGCGCTCGAAGCCAAGCCCAACGAGCCGCGCGGCGACATCTACATGGCCACCACCGGCAACTACCTCGGGCTCATCCCGACGCTGGAGCACCCTGAGCTCGTCGGCGTCAACCCCGAGTTCGCGCACGAAACGATGGCGGGGCTGAACTTCCTGCACGCCGTCGCGCAGGCGCACGAGGCCGGCAAACTGTTCCATATCGATCTGAACGACCAGGCGCCCGGTCGCTACGATCAGGACTACCGGTTCGGATCGACGAACATCAAGGGGGCGTTCTTCCTCGTCAAGTTCCTGGAGGATGTGGGATACGACGGCCCGCGCCACTTCGACGCGCATGCCTATCGCACCGAGGACTACGACGGCGTCCGCGATTTCGCGCGCGGCTGCATGCGGACGTATCTCATCCTCAAGGACCGCGCCGCACGCTGGAACGCCGACAAGGAAATCCAGGCCCTCGTCAAGGAAATCGGCAAGGCCCAGGGCACACTCCCGGGAACGGGCGAGTACTCGCCGCGCGGCGGCGAGGCGTTGCTCGCGCACCCGTTCGACCGCGTCGGCATGGCCGCCAAGGGACTGGGCTACGAGCGCCTCGACCAGTTGACGGTGGAAGTGTTGCTCGGGGTAAGGGGATAACGAAGTAGCCAGTTGCCGGTCACCAGTAACCAGTAGTTCCTGGGAACTGGATACTGGCGACTCTCAGAGCACAGAGATGCCTGTCCTCGGAATTGATGTCGGAACGAGTGGGTCGCGTGCGCTGCTGCTGGCGGAGGACGGGCGTCTGCGTGGTTCGACGACCGCCGACCACGCGCCGTTCCGGTCGCCGCAGGCGGCCTGGGCGGAGCAGGATCCGGAAGACTGGTGGCGTGCATCGCAGCAGGCGGTGCGATCCCTCCTCGCATCGACGGGTACGTCGCCGGAGAGTATCTCGGCGATCGGCCTGTCGGGACAGATGCATGGCGCGGTGCTGCTCGACGACGCCGGCGCCGTCGTGCGCCCCGCGATCATCTGGTGCGACCAGCGCACCGAGCAGGAGTGCCGGTGGCTCGACCGGGAGGTCGGCGCCGCGCGACTGCTCGAGCTCACCGCCAACCCGGCGCTGACCAATTTCACGCTGACGAAACTGTTGTGGGTGCGCACGCACGAACCGGCGCTGTGGAGCCGCGTCCGGCACGTGCTGCTGCCCAAGGACTACGTCCGCTATCGGTTGAGCGGTGAGTTTGCGATCGACGTTGCCGATGCGTCCGGCACGCTGATGCTCGATGTCGTGGCGCGGCGGTGGTCGCAGGAGATGATGGACGCGGTCCGCATCGATCCTGCCGTCCTGCCGAGGCTGTTCGAGTCTCCTGAAGTGTGCGCGCGCCTGTCGGACGCGGGCGCCGCCGCGACAGGACTGCGCGCCGGAACTCCGATCGTTGCCGGTGCGGGCGACCAGGCGGCAGGTGCGGTCGGGATGGGCATTACGCGGCCCGGTACCGTGAGCGCCACGCTCGGCACGTCGGGCGTTGTCTTTGCCGCAACCGATCGGCCGTTCCTCGATCCAGGCGGACGGCTGCACACCTTCTGTCACGCGATTCCGGATCGGTGGCACGTCATGGGCGTCACCCAGGCCGCCGGCCTGTCGCTGCGGTGGCTCCGCGATCAGTACGGCCTGACGACGGCGGGCGACCGCGGGTACGAAGAGATGGTGACGGAAGCGTCGTCCGTGCCGCCGGGGGCCGAAGGCGTGCTGTGGGCGCCCTATCTCATGGGGGAACGCACTCCTCACCTCGACCCGAACGTCCGCGCCGCACTCGTGGGAATTGCCGCCAGCCACTCCCGCGCGCACGTCGTCCGCGCGGTGCTCGAAGGGGTGGCGTTCAGCCTGCGCGATTCGTTCACGATCTTTTCCGAGCTGCGCCTCCCGGTCGGGAAGATTCGGCTCGGCGGCGGCGGCGCGCGGTCGGCGGCCTGGCGCCAGATCCAGGCCGACGTTTACGGCCAGGATGTCGAAACCGTCGCGACGGAAGAAGGCGCCGGCTACGGGGCTGCGCTTCTGGCGGGCGTCGGCGCAGGATTCTGGCACTCGGTCGACGAGGCGTGCGATGCCGTCGTCCGAACAGCCCAGGTCACACCTGCGCGTCCCGAAGTGGTTCGGGTCATGAACGATCAGGTACTCGCGATACCGTCGCATATATCCCGCCCTCAGGGCCATTTACAGTCCGGACTGACCAACGGACTCACGACGGACCGGCGTTGCACATGCCGGAGAATCCGTCCTATGATCCGTCCATGTCCAAATTCCCCACCCCTCGCTGGGTCACACAGTCTGTTGTTGGTGTTTCACTCGTCCTGACGCTCGCGGCCATCCTGAGCGCCGCGTCGGCGCCGGTTGTGCCCCAGGCCGCCGCACCGGCGGCAACGAAGGACGGCTTGTGCCCTGCCGGGTTCAGCGGCTCGCCGGAGAAGGGGTGTGTCGACGTCAACGAATGCGCCGTGCGGAATGGGGGCTGCAACAAGTTGGCGGCCTGCATCAACACGCCGGGATCGAGAACCTGCGGCGCGTGCCCTGAAGATTTCGCGGGTAATGGGTATGTCGGCTGCTTCGATGCGAACGAATGCCCGAATGGCGACTGCACCAGCCGGCTGCCGCTCGGGTTCGAGACCGCCGAAGCGCCGGTCATCACGACATCGGGCGACGTCACCGTCCCGGCTGCCGGTGCCGACGGCGCGGCCGCGACCTTCGCCGCCACCGCTCAGGACAAGGTCGATGGCAAGGTGCCGGCGTCGTGCTCGCCGGCCTCGGGTTCGAAGTTCCCGGTGGGCAAGACGACGGTGAGCTGCTGGGCGACGAACAGCCTTGGCAAGCTGCGGACTACGTCATTTGCTGTGATCGTGGGCAAATGACGGGATTGGGGATCAGGGATCAGGGATCAGGGATTAGGGACCAGGGATCAGGGACTAGGGATCAGAAGTTGTAGCTTCCGCCTTTAGGCGGAAGAACCGTAATCCCCGATCCCTAATCCCCAATCCCGTTTGCCCTAGGTCGCGAGCGCTTCTTTACAATAAGCCAGGCACTTCCCTACTTCGACCACGGGGTCCCCGGGATATTCGAACTCCACGTTCGCCGGCATATCCCACTTGTTCTTCTCGAGCAGCTTCAATACCGCCTTGATCGGCGTATCGCCCTGCCCCCACGGCACGTTCGCGCCGTGATCCTTCTTGCGATCCTTGAGGTGCAGGTGCGTGATCCGATCATGGTGCTCCTGGATGTAGGCGACGGGGTCGAGATTGGCGGCGGTGAAATGACCGATGTCCAGGTTGATCGCGTGGTACTTCGAGGCGGCGAGAATCGTCGCGAAGCTTTGCGGCGTCGCGGTCTCGTCCGGGTCGGTGAGGTTGTCGTGGCCGTGGAAGGCGAGTCGGATTTTGTGCTTGTCGGCGAACGGCGCGGTGCGCTTTGCCATGCTGACCTGCGTGGAGGTCGAGATCACCTTCACGCCGAGCGCCTTCGCCATCATGAACCCGTACTCGATCTCGTCGTCTTTCGTCGTCCGGACGTTCATGTTGTAGCAGAGGATCCGGAGATCGATCCCGGCATCGGCAATCTTCTTCTTGACCGGCGCAAAGGTCGCTTCCGTTGCTGACATCCGCCATTTGCGCAGCGCCTCGGCACGGGCGTCAGCCTCAGCCTGCTCTTCCGGGGTCAGCGCGCGTCGACCGCCGCCCTGCCGACCGGCCGGCGGAGCCGCAGGAGCTGCCGGAGGCGCCGGGGGCGCGGGCGTGGCACCCGATGCTGTGGCACTGCCAGGTGACGGGGGTGTCGGGGCCGCTGGTGGCTGCGGCGGCGTCGGCGGCGCGCCGGTGCCACGGCCGCGGCCTGCCGGCGGAGCGGGGATCGGCGCCCCGGCGAGCATCTCGGCATGATTCGACATCAGTTCCATCTCGCCGAGGCCGATCGACACATACGCCTTGATGATTTCATCCGCGCTCGGAATGGAGCGGAAGCTGTAAGTGATCGCGCCGATCTGGACGCCGTTGATCTTCGAATCGATCGCCGCAAAGGCCTCAAGGTCCCTGAGCGCCAGCGTCAGCGGCAACCCGGCGAGCGCCAGCTTTCCGAACGCCCTGCGTGAATACAAAAATTTGTCGCCGTCGCTGATTGCCATCGGTCTCTCCCTCGTGAATAAGCGATACGGCATCCGCCATCCAACGCGGACCCATCTCTCGCCTGCGGATACTAACCCATTATCGCGGCCATTCTGACGCTCGGCGGCTCGAGTTGGGATTGGGGATCAGGGCCTGTGGCGTATACGGCCTCCATGGCCAATCCCAGTGCGTGCTCCGAACCGGTGCCGACGCGGGCGCCCCGCGGGTCCTGTCGCGCGGCAGCCCAGCGGTGCTCGCGCGCTGGCATGGGGCTCAATGGTAACGCGCGCTCGCCACCGCCGGGCGCCCGCCGCGCGCCACCCGCGAGCCCGCTCCAAGACCGATTCGGCTGCCGTCCTACCCGGCCGCACTTCTTCGCCCGAGCCAGAGCCTGCCGGCGAGGAGCGCGATGCCGGGGAGGGCGATCGCCCCGGCAAAGGTCAGCAGGAACGAGCCGGCCGCCATCGAGAACGCACCGACAGCCGCGTAGGCGATGGCAATGCCCAGATCCGCCAGCGCCGTCAGCCACAGGAACGGCCCGATGGGGCTCTTCACCAGTCCTGCGAAGACGACGCTCGACTCTGCGAGCACCGGGATGGGCCGGCAAATCACGATCGCCCACGGACCGTACCGGTCCATCACCTTACCGGCATTCGCCAGCCCCTGCTCCCCGACCAGCCGGCGCGCGGGAACGGACGCGTATGCGCCGAACACATACCCGATCACGCAGCCGAGCGTCATCCCGATCCAGATCACCGCCGCGCCGGTCCAGAAGCCGAGCAGCACGCCGGCACCGGTGGACACGATGCTCGAGGGGACAGGCAGAAACACATCCAGCGCGAGCAGCGCGCCGATGGCGCCGGCCGTGGCCCAGCCGGAGGCATTCCCGGCAGCGAGCCATGTCGCCAGTGCCTCGAACTGTTTTTCGAAGATGAGAAACGGCACGAGGACGACTGCGATCAGGATCGTCCACAGAACCGCCCAGCGCACCTTCGAACTAGAAGTCGAACTTGTCAATGTTCGCCTTGGTGAACATCGTCGGCGCGCCCAGGACGATTTCCGTGCCCCGGATCTGAATCTTGCCGAGGCGCCCCGCGTCGATCGACGGACTGCCCGGCGCGATCCCTTTCTGCGCCAGCAGCGAACTGGCGAGGACGGTGAGATACCCGAGGTCCCGCGTGTTCCAGAGCACCACGGTCTGCACCCACCCGTCGTGCACGTAAGGCTTGTTGATGTTGGGCAGCGACAGCCCGATGACGTTCACGTCGCGGCGGTTCGCCTGCCGCACCGCTTCGGCGGATCCCGGCACCGCCGGCGCCGAGATCGCCATCACCAGCTTCACCGCCGGAAACACCCGCATGATCGTCTGGGTCTCGGCGAATGCCTTGTCGCGGTCGTCGTCGCTCGGACGGATGGTCGCGAGCTTGAGGTTCGGGTACTTCTCGGCAAGCCGCTTCTTGATGAACGAGATCCACTCGTTCTGGTTCGCGGCGCTCAGAGCACCGGTGATGACGGCGAACTCACCCTTGCCGCCAAGGATCCGCGCCGCCTCGTCCGTCAGCGTGTTGCCGATGCCCTCGGAGGTCGCCTGGTTCACGAAGAAATCGCGCGCATCAGGATCCGCGTCCGAGTCCCACGTCACCACGTGGATGCCGCGCTCGCGCGCCTTCCTGAGCACGCTCGAGATGCCGCCGCGGTTCTCGACCGCGACCGCGATGACGTCGACCTTTCTCGTGATCCAGTTCTCGACGAGCTCATTCTGCTTGGCCGCGTCCAGTCCGGTCGGGCCGTCCCAGATCAAGTCGACACCGAGCTCCCTCGCCGCCTCCTCCGCACCCGCCCTGCAGCTGACGAAATACGGATCACCCTTGGCCTTGGGCATCATCGCGACGACCGGCCGCCGTGTCTCCGGCGTTGCCGCCGGCGCGCCGGTCTCAGAAGTGCTTCGCGCGAGCGGCACGAGCGAGCGGACCAGCCATACGTTCGTGCCGGCCACCAGCAGCGATCCACCAATCACGGCCGCGCACAACACGGCCACCTGGGCATTCCTCACGATCGTGTCCTCGTCTGCAGACGCATGGAGTGGAACGGTTCCGCTGTGGTCGGCGCGCGGAGTGAGACCTTCCAGCCGCGGTGCGGCCGCTTCCCCGGTGGAATATACATTGACTGCGGGACGCGCACGGCTCCTGAAGCGATCGAATGCGATTGTCGCAACCAGCAATGCACCCGTGAGGACACCCGTAAGCTCCGACGGCAGCGCTGCCAGATGCAGTCCGTTGCGCAACACCGCGAGCGCCGACAGCCCGATGAGCGTACCCCACATCGTGCCGCGGCCGCCGAATACCGACGTGCCGCCAAGCACCACCGCGGTGATCGCATCGAGCTCGTAGCCGGTCCCTGCATCCGACTTCGCCTGACCGAGATGCGCGACATATACGATGGCGGCAAGGCTGGACATCACTCCAGAGAGGACATACGCGAGGGCGATCCGACGCTGGACGGGAATCCCGGCGTAACTGAGCTCCCGCGGCACCGAAACCAATCGCGTACCACGCGCGGCCTACGACCGATCGGTGCAGCAGGACAACGTAACCTGCCACGACGATGACGAGCACGGGAAGTTGCGCGGGGATGACGCCCCAGAGATAGCCCTGCCCCAGTGCGATGAAGTGCAGAGGAAACCCGCTGTAGTTGACGGCTCCCTCGGTGAGGCCTTCCGCGATCCCGCGAAAGAGCGAAAACGTTCCAAGCGTCACGATGATCGGCGGAATGTTGAATCGGGCAATCAGGAGCGCGTTCAAGCTCCCGCCGACGCAGCCGACGAGCAGCGCCAGCGCCGCCGCACCCGGAACAGGAATGTGCCAGTCACGGTACGCGGCGCCGAATACGACAGCCGCAAGGCCCATCATCGAACCGACCGACAGGTCGATTCCGCCGGTGATCACGATCGGCGTCATCGCCACCGCGAGGAGACCAAGCTCCACGCTCAGGCGGGTGACCTCGAAGAAGTTGCCGATGGTCGAGAAGTTGCGCGCGATCGCGGTGAAAAGGGCAATCTCCCCGGCAAGCGCGAGGAGCACGATCCATTCACCATTCGGAAACCAGCGACGCCGCCACCCCTGGATCATGCCGGGTCCGCCACGGCGTCCATTGCACGGGTGCGGCCGTGGTCGCGAACGGCGTCGATAGCGACCGCCGCAAGGATGATGCTCCCCTGCAGCGCCCGCTCCCAGTAAGCATTCACGCCAAGAAACGTCAGCGCGGGGCCGATCGCGCCAAGGAGTACGATGCCGAGCAGCGTGCCCGTCACATTGCCCTGCCCGCCTCTTACCGCGGCGCCGCCGACGACGGCCGCGGCAATGACCTTCATCTCGAGGCCGATGCCCGCGTTACTGGGAATCTGATTGAAGCGCACCGAATTGAGCAGCGCCGCGAGCCCGGTCAGCGCACCCGCGACGGCAAACACCGTCAGTTTGATCCGCGCCGTGTCGAAGCCGGCCAGGCGTGCGGCGTGCTCGTTCGATCCCGTCGCATACACGGCACGGCCGGCCGCCAGGTTCCTCATCCCCCAGCCGAGCCCGACCTGCAGGACGACGACGATGGCACACGCCACGAATGGGTACGAGGCCTGAGACAGGCCAAACCACTGGAAGCCGGCGGGCAGGTCCTGCACCCACGCCCCCTGCGTTGTCCAGCGCAGAGCATCCCGCAATGCCACCATCGTCGCGAGCGTGACCACGACCGACGGGATTCGAGCGTAGGCAACCAGCGCGCCGTTGAGGCCGCCCAGTGCCGCACCAGTAAGACATGCGGTCAGGGCGACGACGATCATCGGCGCACCCGACTTCGCAAGAACGCCCGCGGCAACGCCACAGATGGCGAACATCGATCCGGCGGAAATATCGATGTTGCCGGTCAGGATTACCAGCGTGGCGCCGAGTGCCACGATGAGCGCCGGCATGTTGCCAAGGAAGAGATCGCTCAGGTTGTCCTGGGCAAAATATCCGGGCGCGACTGCGGCGAGGACGATGCCCAGGGCAGCGATGACGAGCGCGATGGATGCTTCCCTGCGGTGGCGCTTCAGCATGCGGTTTCGAGAGCCGTCGGTGGCGCCATTATTCACCACTTGTGACCCACGCGCGTGATGTCGACAGCCGGGGCGCGTTCGACCGCACGCCACGATGTAGAATTCGCGTCATACCCCGATGATGCGAGTTTCCCGTTCCTGCCGCGCTGCGGTCTGAGCCCGCGATGCGTCCGCTGGTCCTTCTTGTCGCCCTGACCGCCGTAAGCCTCAGCGCACAACCTCGCGAGCTGCGGTGGGCGGCCGACCCTGAAGGCGGCGCACCGTACGTCGAGGCCGACCCGGCCGATCCCTCTCGCGTCGAAGGTTTCGAGGTCGACATCGCGGATCTGATCGCGAGGGCACTGGGCCGCACGCCGCGGTTCGCATTCGTGGCATATGCCTCGATCGACCAGTCGGTCGCGCGCGGTGATGCCGATCTCGGGTTGAACGGGCTCGAGGATACGCCGGCCCGCCGCGCCGCGATGGCGGTCACCGTACCGTATTACGAGTTCCGCGAGGTGCTCTCCGTTCGCAGCAGCGACGCCACGCGCCTGCGTACCCTCGCCGATCTCGCCGGTCGCCGCGTCGGCACGCTCGGCGGAACGATGGCGTACGACATCCTGCTTGCCGCCGGTTCGCGATACCACATCGAGGCGATTTCCTACGACGACGACGTGCATCCCTATACGGATCTGCTGGTCGGCCGTGTCGACGCGGTGTTGCTCGACAACGTCATCGCCGAGCGACGGGTTCGGCAGCTGACCGGCGTAACCGTGCAGCCCATGTCCGTAGCGGTCGGGCACTATGTCGGCGTCCTGGCGAAGGAGAAGGGCGCGCTGCGCGACCAGGTGAGCGCCGCGCTCGTCGCCGCGATGCGCGACGGATCCCTCGAACAGATTCTCCGCAAGTGGCGGGTGTGGAATGACGATCAGCCGGCGCTCTATGCAAAGCTGCTCGACGCGGGCCGGGCAGACGTCGCATCCGGAGTCGCAGAGGCCGTCCCTGCGCTCGTCGCAACGCGCTGGCAGGTGACGCGGCGATACCTGCCCACCCTGGTGCGCGCCGCCGGGATGACGCTCGTACTCTCATGCCTGTCGATGGCGGTCGCCGTCGTGCTCGGCATGCTCATCGCAAGCGGTCGGGTATACGGCCGCGCACCGCTGCGTCTCGCACTCACCGGGTACGTCGAGCTGATGCGGGGTACGCCGATCCTGCTGCAGCTGTTCGTGATCTACTACGGCATCGCCGCCGCGGTCCGGCTGCCGGCGTTTGCGGCAGCACTCGCGGGCCTGGCCCTCAACTATGCCGCGTACGAAAGCGAGATCTATCGTGGCGCACTCGAGGCGGTCTCGACCGGACAGCTCGAAGCAGCGCGGACGCTGGGGTTCACGGAGCGGCAGATCCTGACGCTGGTGCGAGGGCCGCAGGCATTCCGGCTCGCACTTCCGCCGATGACGAATGACTTCGTCGCGCTGCTCAAGGATTCGTCGCTGGTGTCCGTGCTCACGGTCGTGGAACTGACGAAGCAGACCCAGATTTTTGCCGCCAACATCGGCAGCTGGGTCATTCCCGGCTCGCTCTGCGCGGCGCTCTATCTCGCCATGTCGCTGCCGCTCGCCGCCGCGGCGCGCCGGCTCGAGCGGCGGTGGAAAGCTCCGACGTCATGACGGTAGTCCTCGACGTCCATGACGTGCATCTTCGCCGTGGTGTGCGGCGCATCCTCACCGGCGTGAGCTTCACCGTCGGCCGCGGAGAGCTCGCGGCCGTGATGGGCCCGTCCGGATCCGGCAAGACGACCTTGCTGCGGGCGATTGCGGCGCTCGAGCGGTTCGATGCCGGCCAGATCTCGCTCGAGGGCCTGGCCACCACCGGACCGGGCGCGCTGACCGGCGACATGCTCCGCCAGTGGCGCAGCCGCATGGGGCTGGTGTTCCAGTTTCATCACCTGTTCGACCACCTCACCGCGCTCGAGAACGTGGCGCTCGCGCCGGTCCACGTCCATCGGATCGCGCGCGCCGCTGCCGAGGCACGCGCGCGGGAACTGCTCCGTTCGCTCGGCGTCGAGCATCGGGCCGCCGCGCTGCCGCGCGAGCTGTCGGGGGGTGAGGCGCAGCGGGTGGCCATCGCGCGGGCGATGGCACTCGATCCGCCGCTGCTGATGATGGACGAGCCCACGGCATCACTGGATCCGGAGCGACGCACTGACCTCGGCGGTCTGCTTCGCGAGCCTCGCGGCGCGGGGCCATGCGATTCTGGTGTCGACTCATGACGAGGCGTTCGCACGCGAGTTTGCCACCGGCATCATCCGAATCCACGACGGCGCCGCGGCATAGTCGGTCGCTCGATCCGGCACATCACGGCAGCCTCGGGCACGGTGTGAGATCATTCCGGAATGGCAGCGCGTGACGACGCGAGGATCGTTTATTCGAGCGACAAGGGACGCGTCTGTCCCCGATGCGGGTGGCCGGCGTCCAACTGCCGCTGCAGCCGCAAGCAGGCCGACGAGGCTGTGCCGGCGCGGGTGGTGGCAAAACTCAGGATGGAAAAAGCGGGGCGCGGCGGCAAGACCGTCACGGTCGTCTACGGACTGCCGCAGAACGCGGACTTCCTCAAGGAACTCTGTCAGGATCTCAAGCGGGGCTGCGGCACTGGCGGCGCCGTCGTCGACGGCACCGTCCAGCTCCAGGGAGATTTGCGCGAGCGGCTGCGCGCGCTGCTCGGCGAACGCAACATCGCAGTAAAAGGGTGACGGCGGTGGCGCGTCGTCAGGAGGTCTGCCCGCGATCCACGCCGTCGACTAGCTCTCAGCTCTCAGCTTTCAGCTTCCCGTTTGCACGGGTCGGAACCGATAGCCGGCGGCTGACAGCTGCTGACTCTCATGCGCCTGACGGCAGCGACTACAAACTGATCTTGCTCTTGTTCAGCGCCAGCCACTGATCGAAGCTCTGCAGCGCCGGGTTCAGCGATCGTGCGAGCTCGATGTCACGGGCCGCGAGGACCTCTTTTTCGAAGTCGCGATAGATCTGGAACATGTTGCCGAGTTCGTCCGCACCGGGAAAGCCGAAGGCCGCGGTAGGCATCCGCTTCGACTGGCGTGTACTTGACCTTGATGCCAAGGCTTCTGGCCAACTTCTCACTCATCTCGTCGGCAGTGAGGAACTCTCCAGCAATCCCGACGGTCTTTCCGATGTACTTCGATCCCGCCTTGAAGATCCCGTACGCCACTTTGCCGATGTCCTCGGCGGCAATGCCGGCCAGCCGTTTCTGGCCCATCGGGAACGACCAGCCATACACACCGTCGTCGCCCTTCTTGGGACCAAGGCCGAACGAGTAGATGTTGTCCCAGTAGAACGAGGTGACGAGATAGGTGACCGGAAGCCCGGCAAAGTACGCGTCAGCTTCGGCCTTCGCGTCGAAGTGCGGGACGCGGTAGTCCTTCTGGAGCATCGGCATCCTTGTATCAGCCAGGATCCATCAGCTTCCGCGTGTCTTCGAGCGTCGACCAGATGACGTGCGGAACGGCTGCGGCCTTCGCCGCATCCGCAAGGTTGCGGGCCTGGGCCTTTTCCTTCTCTGCTGACAGATGCTCCCAGAAGTTGGTGACGCAATAGGCTCCGGCGGCACCCGCAAACGCCTTCTGCACACTCGCGACATCGTCGATGTCGGCACGGACGACTTCCGCGCCGGCGTCGGCGAGGGCGCGTGCGGCATCCTTGCTGGGGTCGCGGGTGATGGCTCTCACTGCGAAAGTGCTGTTGCGATCCGCGAGGATCGCGCGCGCCAGCGCGCCTCCCTGTGCGCCGGTCGCGCCGACAACTGCGATTACGTTCTTGCCCGCCATGGTCTCAGTCCCCCCTCAGGTGTTGATATGAAGATGAGTGATCTTACTTCGGACCCGGGATTGGGATTGGGGATTGGGGATCACGGACTGGCCACTGGTAATTCGGGATTCGGGGATTCGGGATTCGGGGTTCGGGGTTCGCTACAACGATGATTGATTTGTCAGCGCGAGCGCCAGGATGCTCGCCTGCGTCGCCTCGCTGCGGTCGAGCACGCCGCGGATGGTGCCGGCCTGCATCACCGCGATCCGATCGCTCATTCCCAGGATCTCCGGGAGCTCCGACGAGATCATGATGATCGCGAGGCCGCGTTCGGCGAGCGTCTGCATGAGCGCGTGGATTTCCGCCTTCGACCCGACGTCCACACCCTGCGTCGGCTCATCCAGGATGAGGACCGCGGGCAGGATCGCCAACCAGCGCGCGAGCGCCACCTTCTGCTGGTTGCCGCCGGACAGGGCGCCTACTTCAGTCGCCGGTGACGGCGCCTTGATTCGCAACTGTTCGATGTAGCCGGACGCCGCCGCGCGTTCCTTCGGACCATCGATCAGTCCGCGGCGGGACACGGTGCGAAGACTCGCCAGGCTTGCGTTGGCCGCGATCGACATGTCGAGAATGACCCCGTGCTGGCGCCGGTCTTCAGGCACGAACCCGAGACCAAGGCGAATCGCGTCGGCCGGCGACGTGATCGCGGCGGGCACTCCGGCGATCAGAGATCTCGCCCGAATCGGCGGGAGTGAGGCCGAACAGTGTCCGGGCCAGCTCGGTCCGCCCCGAGCCGACGAGCCCGGCAATCCCGAGAATCTCTCCCCTGCGAACGACGAGCGACACGTCGTGGATGCCGCCGGCCGCGGCGGTCAAGCGACGCGTCTCCAGCGCAACCTCGCCGATCGCGACTGTCCGCTTGGGGAAGACGGCGGCAAGTTCACGACCGACCATGAGCCGAATGAGCTCGGAGCGGTCGACGTCCGTGGTCGCGCGCGTCGCGATCGTCCGTCCATCACGCAGCACCGTGATCCGATCGGCGATCGCGGTGATCTCCTCGAGACGATGGGAGATGTAGACGATGCCGACGCCGTGCTGCCGCAGCCGCGCGATGGCGGCGAACAACTGCTCCACCTCGCGCGTGCTCAGCGAGGCGGTCGGTTCGTCCATGATGAGGATGCGCGCGTCCGCTCCAATCGCCTTGGCAATCTCGACGACCTGCTGCTCCGGCATGCTCAGTGATTCGACGAGCCGGTCCGGATCGATCGGAGCCCCGACGCGCGCCAGCAACTCCGCGGCGTGACGCGTCGCGCCTTCCAGCGAACCCGGCCCCACGGCTTGCATCTCTTCGAGCGCGAGCGCAATGTTCTCGGCCACGGTGAGGTGCGGAAAGAGCGAGGGCTGCTGGTAGATGGCGGCGATGCCCATCGCGTGCGCCGTGTGCGGGTCGAGGTGCGGCACGGGCGTGCCGGCAATGACCAGCGTCCCGGCATCGGCGCGCTCCGCCCCGGTCACGATCTTGATGAACGTGGACTTGCCGGCACCGTTCTCGCCCACGAGCGCGTGGACTTCGCCGGCGCGCAGGTCGAACGACACCTCGCTCAACGCACGCACCGCCCCGAAGGACTTGCTGATGCCGCGGGCCTCGACAAGGGCCGAGTCACTCATTACTCATCACCGATCCCGAGTCCCTAATCCCTCCCAGTCCCGAATCCCGAATCCCGAGTCGCCGAGCGTTGCGCATACCGGAATACGGCCCAAGACAGCCTTGTTGCCAAAAACGCCCTGTAATCACTGTAAACACGTGTGCCGCCGGGCTTACCGGCGGACGACGTGATTGCGCGCTGCGAAATGGTGAGGCATAATGACGCGCCGCAATTCGCGGCGGATAGCGAAGGAACGGACGTATGAGCTCCAAGCCTCCGGCGCGGGATCCCTATCTCGTCAAGTCGGTCGTCCACTCGTCGCAACTGTTATCCGCATTCCGCTCGTCCGGCGAGGCGTTGCCGCTCCGGGAAGTGGCGGCGCGAAGCGGCCTGCCGAAAAGCATGGCGTTCAGGCTGTTGTACACCCTCGAGCGCTGCGGGATGATTGAAAAAGTGGGCGAGAACCTGTATCGCTCGCACCTGCGTCCCTTCAAGCAGCGCCCCTATCGGCTTGGCTACGCCGCGCAAGGCACCGACTACCAGTTCTCCAAGGAGATCTCGACCGGCGTGCAACGGGCCGCCGCCGCCCAGGGTATCGAGCTCATTTGCGTCGACAACCGCTACAGCGCCAAGATCGCGCAGCGCAACGCCGATGTCCTGGTGCGCGAGAAAGTGGACCTCGTCATCGAGTTCCAGACCGACGAGCACGTCGCCTCGATCGTCGCCGCCAAGTACCGGGAAGCGAACATCCCGCTCATTGCGATCGAAGTGCCGCATCCCGGCGCGACCTACTTCGGCGCCAACAACTACGAAGCCGGACTGATCGGCGGCCGTCACCTCGGGCGCTGGGCCAAGCAGCATGGTCCGGCGGAGATCACCGAAATCATCCTGCTGGCGCTCGAGCGCGCGGGCAGTCTGCCCAGGATGCGGCTGACCGGCATGCTCGTGGGGATGAAGGAAACCTGTCCGCAGCTCGAGCATGCGCAGGTGGCGTATCTCGAAGGGGATGGAAAGCTCGGCGAGAGCTTCGAAGCGATGCGAAAGCACCTTCGCGCCAGCCGCGCGCGCCGCTTCCTCATCGGCGCAATCAACGATCCGAGTGCGCTCGGCGCGATTCGCGCGCTGCAGGAGGCCGGCCGGAGCGAATCCGGCGCGGTCATGGGCCAGAACGCCTCACCCGAAGGCCGCGCCGAACTGCGCGAACCGGGGACGCGGTTGATTGGCTCGGTCGCGTACTTCCCCGAAAAGTACGGCGCCGAAATCGTCACCGTCGCGCTCGATATCCTCCATCGCCGGGCGGTGCCGCCAGCCGTGTTCGTCAAACACCAGCTCGTCACGCCGGAGACGGTCGATCACATCTATCCCAACGACCGCCTGACGCAAACGCCTGCCGGCACCCACATCTAGCGGCGCACGTAACACATGGCACGTGGCACGTCGCACCTTGCACGTGGCACGTAGCACGTAGCACGTAGCACGTAGCACGTAACTCATCGCAGGAACGCCTCCGGCAGACCGCCGTCGACCGGGATGACGTGCCCGGTTGTCTTGGCACTCTGATCCCCGGCCAGCCAGCACATCGCATTCGCGTTGTCGATCGGCAGAATCGGCCGCCGCGTGATCGTCCGCCGCGCATAGAACTCCGCCAGCGTGTTGCGCAGTTCGTCGGTCGACTGCGATTCGCTGAACTCCAGGTTGTATTTCTTGAGCGCCACGATGACGCGGTCGCGGGGGAACATGGACGATCCCGCGATCACGGTGGCCGGCGCAATGCCGTTCACCCTGATGAGCGGACCGAGTCCGATGGCCAGCTCGCGGATCAGGTGATTGATCGCGGTCTTGCTCACGTCGTAGGCCTCGCTGCCCGCCTTCGGGACCACCGCGTTGGCCGAGCTCGTCAGGACGATCGACGCCGGGAGATTCTGCGTTCTTGAGCACCTGCGCGGCTTCCTGCGCGAGGACGTAATTCGACGTCAGGTTGATCTGCAGCGCGCGCGCCCACACGCCTTCGGCCGGCACCGACGGATCCGGCGTCGGATACCACGCCGCGGTGTTGATCACCACGTCGAAGCCGCCGAATTGCCGGACCGCCGCCCTGAGCCCGGCGATCATCGTGTCGCGCGCGGTCAGGTCCATCGCCGCCGTCATGACCATCTCGGCCGACGAAGCCTTCACCGCTTCCGCCTTGGTTTCTTCAGCCCCCGCCGTGTTCATGTCCGCGATCACGACGTGACCGCCACGCCTGGCGATCTGAACTGCCACCTCGCGCCCGATGCCGCTGCCGCCGCCGACGACAACCACGACCTTGCGGCTGAACTCCTTTTCCGCCGGCATGCGCTGCAGCTTGGCTTCCTCGAGCGCCCAGTACTCGATCCGGAACGCTTCCGTCCGCGGCAGGGCGACGTAGTTCTGGAAACTCTTGAAGTCCTTCGCCTGCTCGGGACGACGGACCTGCGGCAGTGTCCCTCCCGTACCGCTCTCATCGTCGAGCGCATTCGCGCCGGCCATGACATGAATCGCGTTGACGAAGAACTCGGACGTAATCCGCGCCTCGCGCTTGTCCTTGCCGAACCCGAACAGCCCGAGGCCAGGGATGACGACGACCGACGGGTTCGCATCGCGCAGTGCGGGCGAGGCCTTGTCCGCGCACGCGTTGTAGTACTCGGCGTAGTCCGCCCGGTACTTCTGCGCGCGCTCGCCGATCAGGTGTTCGAGCCGGGTCACGTCACCACCTGCCGGATCCCATGGAATGAACATCGGCGAGATGCGTGTGCGCAGGAAGTGGTCGGGGCAGCTCGTGCCCATGCGGCACAGGTCCTCCGCCCACTTCGAATTCGCAAACGTCATCGCGTCCTCTGAGCCGTCGTAGTGCGCGATGACACGGCGGTTCGACGAGACGATGCCGCGCAGGTACGGCAGCAGCGCGGTGACGGTGCCTTCGCGGTCGCCGACGACGGCAGTGACGTTGGCGCCGCCGAACGGCGGCTTGCCGGCACGGCGGGTGTGTTCCTGGATGAAGTCGCCCATCTCGTCGATGGTGCGGATGCTGCTCATGTAGCAGTCGCGCTGGGTCTCGCCCCACGTGAACAGGCCGTGACCGCCGAGGATCAGGCCGTCACACCCGGGTGTGGCCTCGACCGCGCGCTTCAGCATCAGCGCGAGCTCGAATCCCGGCCGCTGCCACGGGACCCAGATGATCTTCCGGCCGTACGTGCGGTTGAACTCCTGCATCTTCCGCTCGCCGTTGGCGCTCGCCGCGAGTGCGATGGCCCAGTCCGGGTGCAGGTGATCGACGTGGGGGAACGGAAGGAAGGCGTGGAGCGGCGTGTCGATCGAGGCGGCAACGCGGTTCTCGCCGAAGGCGCAGAGCGGGTACATCGAGACCATCTCGTCCTCGAGCGCCTCGCCGCGATAGCGCGCAATCAGGCTATTCAGCTTGTCGAGATAGAGAATGGCGAAGCCGGACGTGGTGATCGACCGCAGATCGCCGCCGCTTCCCTTGACGGCCATCACCCGCTGGGGCTGCCCGGTCAGCGGATCGGTCATGTCGAACTTCGAACTGGTGTTGCCGCCGCCGAAATTGGTGATGCGGAGATCGGCGCCGAGGAGGTTGGATCGGTAGCGCAGCAGTTCGAGCGGGTTCGACTCGAACTTCGCCGCTTCCTTCTCGTCCCAGAGGTTCTTCAGATACTTCGTTGCCGTCTCCGTCTTAGACACAGGTCATCTCCACGTATTCAAGAAATCGTGCGTAGTGAGTATCCCAGAGATCCGCAGCGACCGGCTCGAACCGGTCGACCGGAAACGATCGCTCGATGATCGTGCGCGCTTCGGGCAGCGACGACACCGCGCCGGTCGCGAGCATCTGCATCGCAATGTTGCCGAGCGCGGTGGCCTCGACCGGACCGGCGACCACCGTGCGGCCGGTTGCATCCGCGGTGAACTGGTTCAGCAGGCGATTGCGCGATCCACCGCCGACGATGCGGATTTCGTCGAACGCGGTGCCGGTGATCTCCTCGAGCGAGCGCAGCACGACGCGGTACTTGAACGCGAGGCTCTCCAGGATGGCGCGGGCAAAGGCCGCCGGCGAGGCGGGCACCGGCTGACCGGTCTGCCGGCAATAACCGGCGATCGCCTCGACCATGTCAGGCGGCTGGAAGAACCCCGGGTGGTCGGGATCGAAGAGCGAGCGGAAGGCGTGGGGGTCGTCAGCGGCGCCGGCGAGCAGGGTTTCGTACGGGAGATCCAGCCCGGAAGCGGCCCACGAGCGCCGGCAGGCCTGCAGCAGCCACAACCCGCCGATGTTCTTGAGCACGCGGGTCGTGCCGCAGACGCCGCCTTCGTTGGTGAAGTTCAGGTCGCGCGCCCTCGCCGTGATCACCGGGGCGTCGCGTTCGGTGCCGAGCAGCGACCATGTGCCGGAGCTCAGGAACGCAGACGTTCCGCCAGCGAAGACGGATGCGACGGCAGATCCGGTGTCATGGCACGCCGGAACGACCACCGGGGTCCCCGCGAGGGCGGCGCTCACCTCGCTTCTCACCTGACCGACGAGCGTGCCCGGCTCGACGAGTGCCGGCAGCAGGCGGGTTGGAATATCGAGGTCGTTCAACAGCCCGGTCGCCCAGCTTCGCGTCTTCGCTTCGATGAACTGCGTGGTCGTCGCCATCGTGTACTCGGCCGTGAGCTCCCCGGTCATCCAGTAGTTGAGAAGGTCGGGGATGGTCGCGAACCGCGCCGCTGCCGCGATGAGGTTTGGCGCGGTACGACAGGCGGCATAGAGCTGGTACAGGGTGTTGAAGGTGAGGAACTGGATGCCGGTGATGGCGTAAATCTGCTCGCGCGACACGCGGCGCCACACCTCCTCCATGACGCCCGCGGTACGCGCATCGCGATAGTGATACGGGTTCTCGAGCAGGCCGCCGTGTTCACCGAGGAGCGCGTAGTCGCATCCCCACGTGTCGATACCGATGCTCTCGGGCGCATGCGGCGCGGCCCGTTCCAGGCCGCGCTGGATCTCGAGCCAGAGGCGAAGCACGTCCCACTGCAACGAACCATGCTGGCGGACGGGTTCGTTCGGAAAGCGGCAGAGCTCGTCGAGGGAGAGGATGCCCGAACGCAGGCGGCCGAGCATGGCGCGACCGCTTTCGGCGCCGAGATCGATCGCAAGAAAATGAGCACTCATGCGGGGGGAAGCCACGGTCTGGAACGGCGATGTCCGAGGCGGGGACGACCGGTCCGCACCTGTTGATCGCGGCGAACAGCATAGCTCCGGTGTCTCGGATCACAAAACCCTTCCACCGGCGATTGCCCGCGGCATGGCGGAGGGCAGTGACGGACCGTGGTACGAGGGCGGCGCGACGTTTCGCACTGCACAATGAGACGCCGCGACCTTCAATGATGCGGTAGAGTCGGCCACTGCGCTAACAGACTGGCAATGTGGCCTTTGGCTGCAGCGCAGGCGTTTGACACCTGGAAACAGGCTCACCCCGGGCAGAGTATTTGACTCGCGATCACCGCCAACTGTAACCTCGCCGCGCAACCAGGCCGGGCAGCGGCAGTCGGACGCGGAGTTCCCGCGACGCCTCGAAAGACCGCCGGCGATCTGAGTCCGCACGGGACTTTCGTCACAACCAAGGAGTATCGACAGTGAAATTTTCTTGCAGGATCTTGCTCGCGATCGCGGCACTCGTCGCGCTCGGGGGAAGCCTGAACATGGTTCAGGCTCAGGGGCTGACCGGCCAGATTTCAGGAACCGTCACGGATTCGGGCGGCGGCGTATTGCCCGGGGCCACCGTCACCGTCAAGAACGCCGGCACCAACACGACCCGCGAAACGATCACCGGCTCCGACGGCGCTTTCCTGTTTCCGGACCTGCTCGCCGGAAAATATGACATCACCGTCACCGTGAACGGGTTCAAGACCTACGAACAGAAGGGCATCACCCTCGCCTCGACGGAGCGCGTCGCACTTCGCGCGATCGCCCTCGAGGTCGGCGGCCTGGCCGAAACCGTCACCGTGCAGGCCGAGTCGGTGCAGGTGCAGACGACCACCGCGGCCCGATCGGGCCTGATCACGCGCGAGAACATCGACGACATCGCGCTCAAGGGCCGCGACTTCGCCGGCATGCTGAAACTGCTGCCGGGCGTGATCGATACGACCAACCGCGAAGCGCCGGGCTGGGGCAGCATGGGCGGCCTCTCGATCAACGGCCGCAGCGGCGGGTTCAACTTCTCCTACGACGGGGTCACCAACAAGGACACGGGCTCGAACAGCGGCAACTACGCCGCGCCGGCGCTCGACTCGATCGCCGAGGTGCGGGTGCAGACCTCGAACTTCCAGGCCGAGTACGGCCGCAGCTCGGGCGCGACGATTACCGTCATCACGCGCAGCGGGACGAAGGACTGGCATGGCAGCGCGGCCTATTACAAACGCGACACGAACCTGAACGGCAACGAGTTCAGCCGGCGGCAGCAGTGCGGCCTGGGCGTGACCGCCCAGTGCGAGCCGCCGCTCTACAAGTTCGACAACGAAGCCTGGACGCTCGGCGGTCCGGTGCTCATTCCGGGTACCGGCTTCAACAAGGGGCGGAACAAGCTGTTCTTCTTCTTCTCGCAGGACATTCTGCAGCGTACGGATCCCGGCGGCCTCAACCAGCGCCGGATGCCGACGGCACTCGAGCGCAGGGGAGACTTCTCGCAGACGTTCGATGCGCAGGGCAAGCTCGTGTTCATCCGCGACCCGCTGCTGCCGGGCAACTGCTCGGCGACGAGCGGCGGACCCGCGTGCTTCCCGGGCAATGTCATCCCCGCCGGCCGATTCGACGCGGTCGGGTCTTCACTCCTGAACCTGTTCCCGCTGCCGAATGCGGATGACCCGACCGGCGGCCGCCAGTACAACTACGTCTTCCAGACCGTCCAGGACTGGCCGCGCAACGACCAGGTGCTGCGCATGGACTGGAACGTCGCGCCGCAGACGACTGCGTACGGCCGGTTGCAGTGGGGATACGAAAAGCGCGCCGGCGGCGTGTCGTTCCTCGGCTCGACGGGTGCAGGGTGGCCGCAGCAGCCGAGCAAGTACGAGATCGACACCGTCAGCTACGTCAACACGCTGCTGCACACCTTCAACCAGACCACCTTCGCCGAATTCACCGTCGGCGTGAACTGGGCGCACCAGTACACGAGCGCGCTCGACCAGGCGGCGATCGACATCAACGACCGCACCAAGGTGCTGCCGTCCTTCCAGCAGTTCTTCCCCTCGGCCAACCCGGACAACCTGCTGCCGCAGGCGAGCTTCAGCGGCGGCGTGCCCGGCACGATTGGATCGTTCAACGTCGAGAGCCGCTGGCCCTTTTTCGGCTACAACACGCTCTTCAACGTCTCGGGGAACATCACCAAGGTCAAGGGCGCTCACAACATGAAGACGGGCCTGTTCGTGGAGCACACGACTCGCCCTGCCCAGCGCTCGTCGACGTTCAACGGATCGCTGAGCTTCAACACCGATGGTTCGAACCCGGGCAACACGAACCTTGGATTCGCGAACGCGCTCCTGGGCGCGGTGACCCAGTACCAGGAATCGGACGGCCACCCCTCGGCACACGGCGAGTTCATGAACACCGAGTTCTATGCCCAGGACAACTGGCGCGTCCGCCGGAACGTCACGATCGACGCCGGCATCCGCTTCTACTACATCACCCCGACCTCCAGCCAGGGCGACAAGGTGCCCCAGTTCGAGCCCGGACAATTCAACGCGGCGCAGGCGCCGCAGCTGTATCAACCGGCGGTCGTCAACGGCGTGCGCGTCGCGCGCAACCCGCTGACCAACGAAACGCAGCCGTTCGTCTATGTCGGCCGGCTGGTGCCGAACTCGGGTAACTTCATCAACGGCATGGCGGTCTACGACAACACGCCGCAGAAGAAGAACCCGTTCAAAGTGGCGCCACGGCTCGGGTTCGCGTGGGATGTGACCGGGGACGGAAAAACGGCAGTCCGCGGCGGCGCGGGCGTGTTCTACGACCGCTACTCCGACGACAACATCCTCGATCTCATCGAGCTCCCACCGGTCCTCCAGACGTTCACGACGAATTACACGACCGTCCAGGCCCTTCTCGCCAGCCCGTTGACGGCAACGCCGACGGCGGTGCGCCGGATCGAGGAGTTCGTTCCGCCGGTGGTCTACAACTGGAGCCTTGGCGTGCAGCGGGACATCGGTTGGAGACTGATCGCCGACGTGGCGTATGTCGGCAACGCCGCGCGGGACCAGCTAATCACCCGCGACATCAACGGCCAGACGTACGGGTACATCTACCAGCCGTCGAGTCTGGATCCGACCAACGTGTCCGGTGGACAGGCCCAGCCGCTTCCCAACGACCTGCTCCGGCCGTACCAGGGTTATGGAAGGATTCAGAACCGTGAATTCACCGGCTACTCCGACTACCATTCGATGCAGTTCTCGGTCAACCGGCGCCGCTCTGCGGATGGCCTCTCGCTCGGCGCTTCGTACACCTACCAACTGGTCAACAAGACGCTCGAAGGTATCGATCCCTTCGCGTCCGACAACCGGGCCCGGTTCTATCGTGATACCACTGGCGTGAACGGCCGCAGGCCGCACGCGCTCACCATCAACTACGCCTACGACATCCCCAATCTCAGCCAGAAGTGGAACAACGTCGTCACCAAGGCCGTTTTCGACGACTGGCAGGTATCGGGCATCACGACGTTCCTCAGCGGCAACAAGCAGGGCTTCACTTACGGCTATGCCAATGTGCCGACCGGTGTGCTGAGTGGCACCGGCGCGATCGACGGGGCGGCGAGCCGTCCCGATCTGACCTGCGATCCCAGCCTTCCACGGGGCGAACGCACCTTCGATCGCCAGTTCAGGACCGAGTGCGTTGCGGCGCCAAGCGACCAGTACCGCCTCGGGAACACCCTCGGGGACGAATTGACCGGACCCGGATACATGAACTGGGATATTTCGTTTTTCAAGAACGTCCCGGTCGGCGGCACGCGTCGATTCCAGCTCCGGGTCGAGCTCTACAACGCGTTCAACACGGATCAGTGGACCGCCGTGAATACCGGAGCGACGTTCGACTACACCACCGGCGCCCAGACGAACACCAACTTCGGCAAGCTGACCGGCGCGACCAACAACGCGCGCCGCATCCAGCTCGGCGCCCGCTTTACGTTCTGACCTTCCTCCCGGCTTCCCGCCCGGCGTCCAGCCCTGGCTGAGCGCCGTCGCGGGAAGCCGGACTTGCACCTCTCCCGCCGATCGAGTCTGATTCCCCCTACATTCAAGACGGGAGGAGCAGCCGTGCGCTGGATCATCTGGATCGTCGCCGGAATCGCTCTGGTCGCGTTCATCGTGGTCGCAGTGGGGTACAGCCTTCCGAAGGCACACAGCGTCACGCGCGTCGCGCAGGTGGCGCAGCCGCCCGACGCCGTCTACTCGCTGCTGTCAGACGTCGATCGCTATCCGACCTGGCGCCCGGCAGTAAAGGCACTCGATCGACAACCCGATCGCGACGGCCGCCCCGCCTGGGCGGAAACGGTGAGCGGCATGCAGATCCCCCTGTACTTCGAAAAAATGGAACGGCCGACGCTGCTGGTCGCGCGCATTGCCGGTCCGTCACTGCCGTTTGGCGGGACGTGGACCTACCGCATCGCTCCGGCTGCAGGAGGGAGCGCGGTCACGATTACCGAGGATGGCGAGGTCTACAACCCTGTCTTCCGGTTCATGTCGCGTTTCGTGTTCGGCCACTACGCGACGCTCGACGAATTCGTCAAGAACCTCGAGGCAAAGGGCCGGTAACGGCGTTCAGCGCCTGGGCGCGCCCATCGCCTGGCTGGTCAGCGGGTCGGTGGGTTCCGTCGGCTTGCTTTCCCACGCCTCCAGGTTCTCCACCACCAGCATCACGCCGTACATGCGGATCCAGTGGCCCGGGAACGAGCACAGGTAAACGTACTCGCCAGGCTTCGCCGGCGCGGTGAAGTTCAAACGCTCCGATTCACCACCGTTCAGCAGCCGCGTCGCGGCGATCACGAGTGGCAGGTCCGGCACGTACGGCTTGACGTTGGGATCGGACGTCGGCGCCACGGCAGCCCCCGCCGTGCCGATATCGCGCACCGAGCCGGGCTGGCCGACAACGAGGTTGTGCGGCATGCCGTCCGGGTTCGACAGCACGATCTGCACGGGCTTGCCCGCCTCGACGACAAACCATTTGAGGTCGAACAGCAGCTGCTCGGGAACCGTTTCGATCGGAATGATACGCACGCCGAGGGCGCGCAGGTCCCGCCTGACAAGACGTCTCGGTTCGTCGGGAAGCGTGGCGGCAAGCTTCTCCCCGAGCTGCACCGCCGCGATCGTCGCGGGATCCGTTCGACGATCGGGCGCCGTGTCCTTGACGATGGCGACCACGGCGCGGGCCAGCGGTTCCAGGGTTCCCTTCGGCCACGCGCTCTCTGGAATGAGCTGCAGCCCGGCGACGGCAGCCGCTCGCGTCGCGGCGTCACCGCGCGACGGCTCGACGATCTCGCGTGCGAGCAGGTCGAAAGCGGCTCCATCCTGCCGCGTCCATGCGAGCGCGGCAACCGCCGCCGCCCGAGTGCCCGCGTCCGGGGAGTCGTTGAGGAGCGCCGACACTGGCGTGAACAGGGTTGCGCGGAGCTCGACGTACTTGCCCAGAAGGGGCACCGCACGAAGTAAATCGGCAAGGTGGCCCTCCTTCGTCGCAGCCTGCCAGGCCGGGGCGGTCTTGCCGTCGACGATCATCTCGGCCGCGTAGGCGGCCCGAAGGACGAAGGGCTGCCCGCCGTTGCGCGCGGCGCCAAGAGCATCACGCTGGCTGCGCAATGTCTCGGGCGACTGCGCGAGCAGGATATCGAGGAGCTGATTGGCGGTCGGTTCATCCGTCTCAACGCGCATTCCGGACAGCGCCTGGAGCAGGACCTGTGTGGTGCTGGCATTGTCCAGTTTGGTCAACGCCGCGATGGCTTCGTCGCGCAGCGGCCGTGCGAGGCCCTTGCGGGTGAGCAGCGCGCCGTAGATCGGCCGGTACTTCGGATCGCCCGGCTGCCGCTCGACCCGCGCGAGCTCGTCGTTCGTGAGCCTGCTGACCTGGTAGGCGACGGCTTTCGGCGACTGGTCGTAGCAGAATCTTCGGCGGTGGCTCCTGCACCGGCGGCGTTTGCGGATGCGCGTAATGCGCAGGAGGTGACGACAGCCCCGGGGCGGGTAGTGCACCGAGGAGCAGCGACAGCAGCGCCGATGTGTGCAGGGCAGGCATCAGCGGATAAACGGCTTCAACGTCTTCATGGTCTGGTCGAGCGTATATTCCAGGAACCGATCCTGCGGGTGATCGACCGTGGCGAGTGCCACCGACGCCGCATCGGCACTCTGGAAGAAGCTCGCCGCGCGCACGGCTTCGAGTCGAACCGCCGGGTGCTCGTCGTTCGCCTGGACCTTGAGCAGTGCGAGCGGATCCTGGATCCGGTCGCGCCAGTAGCAGAGCACGCGGGTGGACGCCGCGCGCGCCCAGGGCTCGCTCGATCGGAGCATGCGGCGCAGGAGCTTGTCGTCGACCCGGTTGAACCACTGCTGCACCCACAGCGCTTCCATCATGTGGTGCTCGTAGTTCGGGTCCTTCGGATCCAGCTTGTCGATCCACGCCTGGAGCGCCGTCAGCACCTCCTTGGGATCGCGTCCACTCAGCTCGATCTTGGTGCGGTAGCGCACCCGATCCTCCGGCTCCTTCAGGAGATCGAGGAGGTGGGGGATCGGCTGGCCGGCGATGCTTGCCGGCTTCAGCAGCGGACGACCCGGGTAGGTGACGCGGTAGACCCGGCCGTGCTCGTGATCCCGCGACGTATCCCGCAGGTTGTGCTGCATGTGCCCGATGAGCGGGTTGTGCCAGTCGAGGAAATAGAGAGCGCCGTCGGGCCCGATTTCGGCGTCGACAGGACGGAAGTTCTCATCCGCTGATTGGAGGATCGGCTCCACCTCGGTCGACTTCAACCCGGCGCCGTCCTCGCTGAGCCTGTAGTCGAGGATGCCTCTGAACCCGATGGTATTGAGCACGACCATGTTGCCCTGCATCGACTCGGGAAAATGGCGGCTCGAGATGAGTTCGGTGCCGCCGACCGGGCGCGTGCGCACCGGGCCCGGCTTCGGCGCATCCTTCGTCTCCATCGCCGGGTAGTACTTCTTGGTCGAGAACGACGGCCCGTAGTACGGCTGCCCCCCGGTCGCATCGAACACGATGTCGCGTCCCCACTGATCGAACACGTGGCCATGCGGGTTCGGGAAGTTCATCGGGATGTAGACCTCGACCTTCCACGTTCGCGGCTCGAATCGGAACACGCCCCCATCCGCCTGGCGCATCGTCGGCGCCCACGGCGTTTCGACCTGGGTGCGGTGGAAGATCCCCTCCTGCATGTAGAGCGCACCACCGGGATCGAAGGTGAAGCTGTTGATGGTGTGATGCGTGTCGGCGGAGTCGAAACCGTGCAGCAGGTACTCCTTGACGTCGTACTTGTCGTCGCCATTCGTGTCCTTCAGGAACACGAGGTTCGGCGACTGCGCGACGAGGACACCATTGTTGTAGAACTCGAACCCGGTGGGATTGTTCAGGTCTCCAGCAAACACGGTCCGCTTGTCCGCCTTGCCGTCGCCATCGGTGTCTTCGAGGATCAGCAGCTTGTCGTCTCTCGCGTCCTTGGGCTGCCAGTGCGGATAGTTCTTCCACGCCGCCACCCAGAGCCGGCCCCTGGTATCGAACGCCATCTGCACGGGATTGACGAGTTCGGGAAATTCCTTTTCGGACGCGAAGAGCTCGACCTTGAGGCCCGCGCCAATGGTCATTTTCTGGATCGCTTCGGTGCCGTCGAGGAAGACGTGGGCGCCGTTCGGCCCCGGGCCTGGCTCGTTCGTCAGCGCGTTGATGAGCGGCGGTGTGTCGCTGTCTTCGACCTTCGGGTCCGACGTCTTGAGGCCTGACGCGCTTGCGATCGCCCAGACCCGCCGGTCGCGGTTCGCAGTCATGACGTCCAGCACTGACGCCTCCCGCTGCAGCACCTCGTAGTTGGTCGGGAGGATGTCCTCCTTTGCCACCGGGCCGACCTTCTCCAGGCTCACGTCGCGTGGATTGCCGCGGATGAAGGTGAGAAAGGCGCGGTCTCCATAGGTCGCAAACCCGTCGGTGACCCGGTAGCGGCTGAACCAGTGAAAATCCTTGTCGACGACTGCCTGCCGCAGCGACGCGAGGTAGGGCGGCGGGTAGGTCTTCGCCGCACCGAACAGCTCCCGGTCGATCACCTGCGCCAGCAGCCGGTCCCCCTCGGGGGTCAGGTGGATCCCGTTGATGGTCAGTGGCGCGGTGGTCGATGCATACAACTGCGTGGTGGGCTTGAAGAGATCGACAAACGTGATCCCTGCGGCGGTCGCGACCTCCGCCATCGCCTGGGTGTACAGCGCAATCCGTTGATTGTTCTCCTTCCCGTCTGGCAGATCGGGCGTGTTCAGATCCTCGTGGGCAATCGGCGAGAACAGCACGATCCGCGGCGCCGATTTTCCGTTGTACTTCTGCTCCAGGGTGTGGCGGATCCACTCGGTCAGCTGCTGCTTGAAAGCGGGAAGTCCCGCCTGCCCGGCGTACGATTCGTTGTAGCCGAAGAACGCGAAGAGCACGTCCGTGCGCGTATTCGTGCCCTCGAAGCGGTTCTGCTCGTAGCCGCCGATGGGAGCCCCCTGTCCGCTCAGCCACTCGTCGGGCGTGCCGAAGTTCTTCGACCGGAGGCGCGTCCCGATCTCGTCACCACTGAACCCGAGGTTTCTGATGACGAGGTCGTGCTTCGGAAACCGGGCATACAACATCGTCTCGAGCCAGCCGTCGTATTGCATCCGCTCGGCGAGTGTGTTGCCGATGAGGCTGATGTGCTCTTTCTCGTGCAGCTCGAACGGGGCGGCCGACCGCTGTGCCTGCACCGGCTCCGCCGCGCGACCGCCGGCCGTCCAGATCAAAGCCAGGCCGCCGGCGACGGCGAGCAATTTACGCGTGTTGGTCATATCGAGGGCTCCCCGAAAGGTGCACGATGTCGAATTCTACTTCTGACCGGTCGGAGGAATCGGGGAATCCCAGCCGGCCAGATCCGCGACCCTGATCCCCTTGACGTGTCCGCCGAATGCAAATGTCGAGGGGTGGTAAGGGCCGACGAAGCTGATCTCACCGTCGGGCTGAATGCGGCTCTCGAGGCCCGCACCCCAGAGACACGCGTTCACCACCATCCGCCGGAAACCGGAGTTCAACAGGTCTTCCGAGGCACCGTGCGTCGTGGTGAAGACTCGACCCGACCGCCCGGAGGCGCCAGTGTAGCTGCGGTACCAGGCGACGGGCTGTTCCTGCTTGTCGGTCGCGGGCGGAGAGTCGGGCGTCATGCCGTTCAGGATCCGCCCTTTCGCGAGAATGTGGCTGCCTTCGATCGGCGCGGCGGTGTATCCGCCGGACTGGACCCAGACGTCCTTGACGCCGCGGAGAATCGGGTGCGCGGATTCCTCCGGCTGGAAAGATCAGCAGGGAACTCTGGACGTGATTGCTGCCGTAATGAGAGACCCAGGTTTCGCCGAGGATCTGCCGTCCGAACCCGCCGGGGTAATCGGGAGTGCCGTGCCAGTCGAACTTCGCAAACTTCGCGTCCTGGCGCTTGATCTGGAACGCATGCGTGGCGGTGCGTAGTCCGACCACCGGCCCGCCTCGATTCAGGTAATCGGCAATGTGCTGCATTTCCTTGTCAGGGAAGTCCTGGAATCGCAGCGCGATGACGAGCAGGTCTGCGGTGTCGAGCGCCTCGAGCCCCGACATGTCCGAACTGCCCGGCTCGATCGCACCGGTCTGCGGGTTCGTGGTGATGAACACGCTGCACTTGAATCCGTAGTGTTTCGCCAGGATTCGCGCCAGCTCCGGAAGGGTCTCCTCGGATCGATATTCGTGGTCGCCGGCCAGGAAGACAATGTGCTTGCCGTGGCCTGGACCGGCATCCCCCTCATACGTGACGAGGTGCGGATTCTGCGCGGCAGCCGCCGTCGGCAGGCCCAGGACGCCCAGCACACTGATGAGGACCAGGAAGCGCTGCATCACTGGACCGATGGGACCTATTGCGTGCGGCGGACCGGTTTGTCGTCGAGGTTCAGCGTGAGGTCAGCATCCGTGATCGCGTCCTCGACGCCCTGGGCGGGGACGTCCACCTTCGCCAACCAGAGAAGCGCATTGAGCATCAGCTTGCGCTGATTCCGGTCGCCCCAGTGCGCGTGCGTGTGGCCGCCGGTGAAGCCGAAGCTCCGGCCCCCACCCGGCCGCTCGTACACCCACATCATGGTTTCGGGTTTTCCGCTCGCGGCGACGATGTGGTCGTATGGACCTTTGGGCGAGACATACGGTCCCTTGCGCACTTCGTCACTCGGGGTTGCGACGAGCAGCGGCGTGATGCGGCTTTTCGCCGCTGCATCCTCGGTCCAGCGCATGTTGAAATACCACTCGTCGAGGGTTGCAAACGGCTTCACGCCGCGCGTGACCGGATGCACGGGGAACCTCTCGAACGGCGGTTTCCACATCGGGTTGACCGAGTAGTGATCTTCGTAGAAGCCGCCAATCCATCGATACATTGCGTTTCCGGGCTCCCCGACCGGAACCTCCACCGCGTAGTGCGCGAAGCCCAAACCGACACCCCGCGCCGCGAGCGCGTCGATGACCTTGATCCGATCTCCCTGGATGGCAGGATTGTTCTTCCCGCCGTCGGCGTAGATCAGGACGGCGTCGGCCTTGTCGAGCGCGGCGTTGTCGTCGACCACCTGTCCGTCGACGGTCTTCGTCGGCCAGCCGTTGAAGTAGACCTGGACGTTGACCCCCGGGACCCCGGACAGCGCCTTCTGGAACAGCAGGGTGCCGGCCCGGAATTCGTGCATGCCCGGCGGATGGCTCGGCCGGCCGGCGATGAGCACGATTTGCTTCGCGGCTGCGGCCTGCGTCGGTGCCGTGGTCTGCGCGCCACGGACCGCGACGGCCGACGTGGACACGAGGGCCCCCGCGACGAGAAGGCTGGCGATGCTCAGGAGTCTGGCGGAATGTGTCATGACGTCGAACATCCTATCCGGTTTTGGCGTGATGTCCAGATTCACCGACTTTTTTGCATCTTCTCTCTCGCAAGGCCGCGCCGTCCCATGGCACAATGCGTTCCCCTGCGGGCTCGAATCGCCCGACCGGGCGGCCACCGCGGGCTGCGACAGATGCCGCGGGTTCCTGTTTCGGGAGTCATCACCAACACAGATCCGCAGCGTGGCGCACCGGCGATCGGGCGCGCGATGGCTGCCGACGAGGACGCAGATGAGCACATCAGTGGGCGGAACCGCACCCCAGCACCGGGTCTACCAGAAGAGCCGGCTGCTCGCCGTGAGCAGCCTTGCGCTTGTCATGGCCGGCGTCAATGCCGCCGTCAGGGCCAACATCGCGGGTGATCTACAACGGACGTTCCTCGATCCAATCGACCGGGTGCACTCGGCCGAGATGATCGCCACCGTGCTCGGCGTCCCCTTCCTGGGCTTCGCGATCACGATCGCAATCGGCAGCCCGATGCTCGACTACATCGGCATGCGCCTGCTGCTGCCGCTCTCGGGCCTCCTCTTCACCGTCGGCACGCTCATCATGCTGTTCGCCGGACAGCTCGCGTCGGGCGCCGGTGTCTACACCGCGCTCTTCACTGGCGCCGCTCTCGCCGGCGTCGGCTGGGGCATGGTCGAAACCGTCATCAACCCGTTGATCGCCGTGCTCTACCCCGACGAGAAGACGGCCAAGCTGAACCTCCTCCACGCGTGGTGGCCCGGCGGTCTGGTGATTGGCGGCGTCCTTGGCGTCGCGATGTCGGCCGTCGGGCTGGGATGGCAGGCCAAGCTCGTGATGGCGTTAATCCCGGCGCTGGCGGTGATTGCGCTGAGCATCGGCCCGGCGTATCCGCCGACGGAGCGCGTCGCCGCCGGCGTCAGCACGAAAGAGATGTTCCGCGAGCTCGCCAACCCCATGTTCGTCGTCTTCTTCCTGTCGATGTTCCTGACCGCGGCATCCGAGCTGGCACCGGGGCAGTGGGTCGACTTCGCCCTGAGTCGGACGGTGCACATGCCCGGCATCCTGCTCCTGGTTTACGTCAGCGGTCTGATGTTCGTGATGCGCCACTTCGCCGGGACGCTCGTGCACAGGCTGTCATCGATCGGCCTGCTCTGGGTTTCGTGCCTGCTCGCGGCACTGGGCCTGGTCGCGCTCAGCTACGCCAACTCACCGGTGACGGGGCTCCTCGCCGCCACGCTGTGGGGCGTCGGGGTCTGCTACATGTGGCCAACCATGCTCGGCGCTTCGTCCGAACGCTTTCCACGAGGTGGTGCGCTGCTGATGGGGCTGATGGGAACCGCAGGGACCCTGTCGACCCGCGTCGTGCTGCCGCTCATGGGCTCGGTGTACGACAACAAGAAGATCGAAGTGGCCGGCGGCGTCGACGCGTTCAACCGCCTGCAGCCTGGACCCGAGCTCGACAACGTCCTTGGCATCGCGGCCCAGGCGTCGTTCCGGGCCGTCGCGGTGCTCCCTGCCATCCTGCTGATCGTGTTCGCGGCGATCTGGCTGTATGACCGATCCAAAGGCGGGTTCAAGCCGACGCGCATCTGACCGCCGTCGGTCGGCGTACATGGCGAGGGCCAGGGGACGTTCCCCTGGCCCTTGTGACGTACGGCTCTTGTGGGACCGAGCGGCCCGACGGATTACAGCGTCTTCAGGTACACGTTCCTGAACTCGACCTTCATCGGCGGACCGACATGGATCTGGAACCCGAGCAGTCCCTTCGATGCGCGCCCCTTCACATCGTCGTCGACGAGGATCGCGGTGACGTGCCCGTTGACGATGTTGATGAGCGTGTTGCCGCGTGCGATCAGGTGGATCGTGTTCCATTCACCCGGCTTGATCAGCCCCTTCAACTCGTCGGCGGTGCGTTCGAGATCGCCAACGACCTTCGGCTTGGCGTCAGGTCCGATGTAGACCGCCTGTCCGCGCATCATGATGATGCCGCGGCCGCGCTCCTCGTAGATCATGCCGGTGAACTGGTTGGCGAAATCGATGTCGGCCTGGTAGCCCTTGAGCACCCACTTGCCGGCGATCGTCTGGTTGGGGTTAGGACCGGTGGTCGAGCCCTGGGGCAGCTGCGTGCTGCGGAACTGGATGCCGCTGTTCGTCGCGCTCATCCGGTATTCGAGCTTCAGCTCGAAGTCCGCCGGCTCGCCGCCGCGCCAGATGACGAAGGTGTTCTCCTTGAGCGGATTCGCATCCGTCGTCTGGCCGATCAGGCTGCCGTTCTCGGCGCGCCAGTATGCGGGGTCGCCGTCCCAGTTCTTCATGCTCACGCCGTCGAAGATCTGCTCGAAGCCGGTGTGATCGGCGGGGTCGAGCGGGGCCGCGCCACGTTGACCGCCGCGCCCGGCGCCGCCCCCGCGCGCTCCGGCGGCGGGGGTCGCAGGCGGCTGCGCTCCCGCGGGGGCTGCCTGCTGACCCGGACCTGATGGTGCGGGCTGCTGGCGGGCGTATACGCTGACCAGCGAAAGAGCGACTGCCGCAGTCGCAACGAGCGCCGCACGAACGTCTTTGTGGAACATCTGCTCTCCTTACGGTTTAGCGGGCGCGGAGCCAACCTGCTCCCAGCGACCCGACTTCGCGGACTTGAGGACGGCGTCGGTGACGTAGTCGGTCGCGAGCCCGTCCCGGAACGTCGGCGCGAGACTCTTGCCCGAACGCTGCCGCCTGGACGAAATCGGCGAACTGGTGGATGAACGTGTGCTCGTAGCCGATCTGGAGGCCGGGGACCCACCAGTGCTTCATGTACGGCTGATCGCCGTCGGTGACGTGGACGTTGCGCCATCCGCGCACGCGTCCTTCGTCGCGGTGGTCGAAGTACTGGATGCGGTGGAGGTCGTGCAGATCCCACGACGCCGACGCGTGTTCACCGTTGATCTCGAGCGTGTTGAGCGCCTTGTGACCACGGGCGTAGCGGGTTGCTTCGAACGTTGCGTTCGAGCCGTTCTCGAACCGGCAGAGAAACGCGCTGGCGTCGTCGATGCCGACGGGCTGAACCTTGCCGGTCAGCGAGTGCTTCCGCTCCTTGATGAACGTTTCGGTCATCGCCGTCACTTCGGTGATCGGGCCATTCAGCCACAGCGCCGTGTCGATGTTGTGGGCGAGCAGGTCGCCGGTGACGCCGCTGCCGGCGACCGAGACGTCGAGGCGCCAGAGACCCTCGCCTCCCTGGGGAAGGTCCTGCGAGATCGTCCAGTCCTGCAGGAACTTGGCGCGGTAGTGGAAGATACGCCCGAATCGCCCTTCGTCGAGAAGGTTCTTGATCATCGTGACCGCGGGAACTCGCCGGTAGTTGTACCAGACGGTGTTCGGGACGCCGGCCGATTCGACCGCGGCCACCATCTCCAGCGCCTCGGCGGCAGTGCGTCCGAGCGGCTTTTCGCACATCACCATCTTGCCGGCTTTCGCCGCCGCAATCGCGATCTCCTGATGCGTGTCGTTGGGACTGGCGATGTCGATGACGTCGATGTCCTTGCGCGCGATCAGGGCGCGCCAGTCGGTCTCGGTCGACTCGTAGCCCCAGTTGGCGGCAAACGCCTTCGCGCGCTCCGCATTGCGCGCGGCGATGGCTTTGAGAACCGGCCGATAAGGAAGGTCGAAGTATCGCGGCGCCTGCAGGAACGCATTCGAGTGCGTGCGCCCCATGAACCCGTACCCGACCAGCCCGATATTCAGTGTCTTCATTCACCAGCCTCTTACTCTCTGACACCTGATCTTCCGCCTGAAGGCGGAAGCTACGACTGCGTCGCACCCGACTTCCGCCTAAAGGCGGAAGCTACGACGTACGTCGCACCCGAACTTCCGCCTGAAGGCGGAAGCTACGACGTACGTCGGCACGTCGCACGTCGCAGGTCGCACGTGCATTAGTCCCACCCCTGTGCATTCCGGACCGCGAGCATTGTCCCGAGCACGTCGTTCCATGTCTTGGGCTGCGTCATGACGGCGTTCGAGAACATGCACCCGTCCCAGCAGATGTGCTGCACCGCGCGCGTGGGTTTGCCCTGTTCGTCGCGCAGCCAGAAACCGGCGTCCTTTGCGATGTCGAGCTTTCCATTGGGATCGGTCGGGAGGCAGTGGCGCCCGGTCTTGTCGTGCGAGCCCGAGCCCTTGACCGTCGCATCGTTCTGCGCCACGTGGAAGTCGATCGTCCACGGCCGCAGCGTATTGGTCACGGTCCTCAGCGCCGCGTCGAGAGCCGAACGGCTCGACCAGTCGTGCCCTTCTGGAAGAATCCGATCCTCGGGTGCGTTGTAGCCCATGGTGTAGAGCAGCGTGTGCGCCATGTCGGCCTGGAAACCAACGGTCTTCGGCCGCCCCACCATCTCGAGCAGTTCCGCCATCCGCTTCCAGCTGTGCATGCCGCCCCAGCAGATTTCTCCTTCAGCCGCGAGCCGCTCGCCGAAACTCTCCGCCACATCCGCGGCTTGCCGGAAGGTGTCCGCGATCATGCGCGTGTTGCCCTCCGGGTCCTTCGCCCAGTCTGCAGGACTCGCGGCCGAATCAATCCGCACCACGCCGTACTTGCGGACGCCAAGATCGCGAAGCGTCCTGCCGATCGCGCACGCCTTCCGCACCTGCGTGACGAACGCGCGCCGCTCCTCCGGGCCGCCCATCGCCGAGCCTCCCCCCGTGCCCGGCCACACCGGTGCGACGAGCGAGCCGACGACGAGATTCTTCGCCGCAATCTTGTCGGCAAGCCGCTTCAAGTCGTCGGCCGAGGAATCGATGCTGATGTGCGGGTCGGACAGAAACAGGTCGACGCCGTCGAACCGCGCGCCGTCGACCTGCGCCGCCGCGGTCATGTCGAGCATCGTGTCGAGATCGATCGGCGGCTCAGAGTCAGGGCCCTTGCCGACGAGCCCCGGCCACATCGCGTTATGGACTGCTGGGTATTTGTTCACGGTTTATCCTCGCTCGCTCGCTGCTTACGCTCACTCGCTCACAGGTATTAGGGTTCTAGGGGTTCTAGGGGTTCTAAGGGTTATAGGGTCTGGTTTTAGGTTTTAAGTTTTTAGGTTTTACGGTCTAGGTTTTACGTTTTGTGTTTCGGGTTTTACGTTTGAGCTGCCAGGCTTGGGGTTCAAGGTTTGATTACCCGTGCAGGCAACCGGTCGAACGAAACCTCAAAACGTAAAACTCTACAACGTAAAACCCGACCGTAAAACCCGATAACCCTAGAACCCTTAAAACCCGAAACCGCATAGCTACCTTCCCGCCCGCCGCAGCGCCTCCGCATCCGGATTCCCCGGTCCAAAATGCTTGAGCATCACGAGCGGTTCGGTCTCGCTGTGATTCTCGATCCGCACGCCCGCGGCGGCGGCGCTGGCGGTGACGAACACTTCGTCTTCCGTCATCTGTCCGAACCGGATCATCGCCGGCGTCGACACTGGCAGTGAACCGAACGTGCCGTAGCCCTGGGTCATGATGATCCCGTAGGCGGCGGCATCTTTTACGGTCACGCTGCGCCTCGGTAGCACGGTCAGCTCCTTCGCTGAATACCAGCCGGTGCCATACGTGACCCACTGTTCGCGATAGCCTTCCGGCTCGGTTTCCGCAAATGGCTTCACCGGGACGGGAAAGCGCTTGTTGGTTTCGCCGAACCGGGGATTCACGTTCGCGTCCCAGTCCAGCATGCCGATGATGTAATCGAGATCGTGGTGGCTTTCGCTGGGCACGTCCTTGACGAGGAGACTCCAGTCGATGATGCGCCCTTCGACCTCCGACTGGAACATCGCGAAGACATCGCTGTTCACCTGCGGTTCGTACGTCAGCAGCGACCCGGGCGCGTGGAGAATTCCCGGGTCGATCTGCCAGCCGGCGCCCGGCTGGAGCCGGTATGCCCGCGCAAGGAACAGGATGCCGTTGTCGCCCCGGCTCCAGTTCTCCAGGCACCGCCGCACGTCATCTTTGGTCGTGCCGGGTTCGAGCCCCATGAAGGTGTGCGGAAAGTTGTTTTCGGTCGGGTTGTACTGCGGCGGAAAGTAATACGCCTCGGGCTTGCCGCGGCGGCCGACGCGGCGCGCGGCTTCATCGTTCTGGTGCATGTGGTGAGGAATGGGGCCGAGATTGTCGAAGAACTTGCAGAGCAGGTTCCAGCCCTTCTCACGCGACATCACGTCCGCACCGAGGAGGAGATCTCCCGCCGATTCGACCGCGTCCTTCAGCAGGAACCGCTTGCCCCCGGCCAGGCGCACGTAGCTGAGCCCTTCGTCCGCCGGCGTCCCGGGGCCGTTGTCGGCGTTGGTGGTCGACGAGAACCAGCGTTCGTTGATGCCGCCGCGGTGCCCGCCGAAGGCGTAGTAGTCATCCGGATGCAGCCGCAGGCGACGGCCTGGAATCATGAACGAGCGCGGCACCCACGCTGGCTCCAGCCGAAGCAGCCCCGCCCCAGCATCAATGGCCTCTTGCACCTGCGATCGTTCGAGCATCTGTATCCCCGTTGAGAGCTGCTGATTGAAAACACCGCCACGTCCACGCCGGCGACCGCTAACTCTATAACAGCTTCCAGCTTCCAGCTTCCAGCTTCAAGCTCCGGCTTCCGGTTCTGGCACTTCGGCACCTTGGCACCTTGGCACGCCGGCACCGCTGCAGCCTAGGCGGAAGCTAGTTAGGGCGGAAGCTACGTTAAGGGGCGGAAGCTACGTTAAGGGGCGGAAGCTACGTTAAGCAGCGCCGCCGCTCTTCCCCAATCCCTGATCCCCGATCCCTGATCCCGGGCGAAGCCCGACGGCGAAGCCCCAGTCCAGTCCCGAGTCCCGAGTCCCGAATCCCGATCCCGATCCCGAGTCCCGAGTCCCGGGTTTACACTACGCCGTGCCCTTACAGACGTTTCGCGGCCGACGCGCCGCCAGCATCGAGAACAGTGCGCTTCGAGTGACAGTGATTGCGGGGGGCGGACACATTGCCGAGGTGCTCGAGAAGCGCACGGGTGTGAGCCCGCTGTGGATTCCACCCTGGCCGTCAATCGAGCCGGCGGCCTTCGATCCGCAGTCGGACAGCACCTACGGCAACACGTCGGAAGCACGGCTGCTGGCCGGCATCATGGGCCACAATCTGTGCCTCGACATCTTCGGCGGCCCTTCGACCGAAGAGGAAGCCGCAGGGCTTCACCCGCACGGCGAAGCGTCGATTGCACTCTACGACATCGAGCCCTCCGCCATCCGGCTGACGATGCGGGCACAGCTGGCGGAGGCATCGCTGGAGGTGGAGCGGTATATCGAACTGCAGGATCGGAACGTGCGGATCGTGGAATCGGTGGAGAACATGACCGCGACCGATCGCCCGGTGGCCTGGACCGAGCACGTCACGCTCGGTCCGCCGTTCCTCGAGCGCGGCGCGACCGAGTTCCGCGCCTCGGCGACGCGCTCGAAAGTGCTGGAGGCGGAGTTCGGCACCGCGGACTACCTCGTACCGGCGGCTGAGTTCGATTGGCCGGCAGCGCCGCGGCGAGGCGGCGGCACCGCCGACCTGCAGGTGTTCAACGATGCGGCGGTGTCGGGCGCGTACACCGCCCACCTGATGGACGTCACGCGGCCACATGCGTGGTTCGTGGCCTACTCGCCGCGGCTGCAGCAGGCGTTTGGTTACGTCTGGAAGAGGACGGATTTCCCCTGGATGGGCATCTGGGAGGAGAACCACAGCCGCGCCGCGCCGCCCTGGAACAGCGAGACCCTCACACGCGGCATGGAGTTCGGGGTCTCCCCGTTTCCCGAGTCCCGCCGGAAGATGATCGACCGCGGCCGGCTGTTCGGCGTGCCCACGTACCGCTGGATCCCGGCGCGGACGCGAGTCGAGGTGGAGTACCGGATCCTGGCGCCTCACGCCGTCCGGATCCCTGACGCTCTCGAGTGGCCGGGCTGATCAGGCCAGCCGCCAGATCCGTCCAGCTTGTGTCGCCGGGCTGGCTGAGCATAAACTCGAATTCGAAGACCTTCCGTGGTCTTGCGCCCTCATGGGCAGCTTCGCACCGGGGGCGTTCGCCACATCACGAAATCGTTACTCGATAAGGATCATCAATGATGCGACTCCTCTGCACCCTGTCCATCGCCGCCGCGCTGGCCGCGACCTCTGTCGCGCCGATGGCGGCGCAGGCTGCGCCCGCTAAGCCGGCCGGCCAAGCTGCAAAACCCGCAGCGCCCGCAGCGAAGAAGCTGCCGGCGCCGGACGCACGGTCGAGATCACCGGCGGTGACGACATGAAGTTCAACACCACCGCGATCGAAGCCAAGCCCGGCGAGACCCTGCACATCGTCCTCAAGAACACCGGCACCGTGCCAAAGGTGGCAATGGCGCACAACTTCGTCGCCCTGAAGGCGGGAGTGGATGCGGCAAAGTTCAGCCAGGACGCGATGATGGCGAAAGACACCGACTACGTGCCGGCCGCGCGGAAGGCCGACGTTCTGGGCTCGACGAAACTCGCGGGGCCCGGAGAAACGGTCGAGGTCACGATCAAGGTGCCGGCGAAGGCGGGGGTGTATCCATACCTGTGCACGTTCCCTGGCCACTTCGCCGCGGGCATGAAGGGCGACCTGACGGTCAAGTAACCGCGTTCGACGATGCTGCCCGGGCGATGCGCCGGGCAGCATCCCTCTCCTCTGCGCCGCTCGCGATCAACCGGTTCTTCACGCGAATCCAGCCCTTCGCACCCGTTGGCGCGCCCCTCTCCCACCATTCGCCGCCCTATAATGGAGGTTCCGCGATATGGATGCTGGCGAATCATCGAACGGCAATGACTCTCGACCGCCATCCGACGCTGACGAAGGACTTCGGCGAATGCTCACTTGGGTGTTCGTCGTGCTCGTCCTGACCGTCCTGTTCGCGCTCCTGGCGGTTGAATTCACCATCCGGTGGTTCGCCTGACGGGGTCACGCGTATGACACCCAACCCCGACGCCGATGCGCTCTCCGAGAGCGTCCAGCTGCGCGCACGGCTCGTGGCGCTCACCGGCGGTGCCGAGCACCTGCTCGCCGCGGTGCGGACGGGATCGGTCCGCCGCGCGATCTGCGACCTCGCGCAGCAGGTCTCGGACGCCGATGCGATCGCGATCTGGGCGCTGAACGCTGCCGTCGGCGAGTGGCGGATCGTGCACAGCGTCGGGCTGACCGAGACGTTTGCCGGCCACGTGCTCAAGGGAACGACCCTGCCGTTTGCCGCGCCCCTCGTCGTCGACGATCTCGATCTCGCCCCGATCCTCGAACACCGCCGCGACGAGTACCGAACCGAGGGGATTCGCAGTCTCGTGGCCGTGCCGCTGCCGGTTCACGGTGAACGCGACGCCACGCTCGTTCTCTACTACCGCACCGCGCACCGGGTGTCCGAGAGCGAACTGCAGGTCGCCATTGCCCTCGGACATCTTGCCGCCGCGACGATGGGCCATGCCCAGTCGTTCGAGGAGGAGCGGCGCCTTCGCAAGGAGGCAGAGCGGCAGGCGGCGCGGCTGGCGTTTCTCGCCGACTCCTCGACGCTCTTTACCTCACTCGACTACGAAACAACGCTGCGGCAGGTGGCGCAGATGTCGGTCCCGGTGCTGTCAGACTGGTGCGCGGTCGACATCCTGACCAGCGGCAGTCTGCAACGGCTCGCCACCGCGCACATCGATCCAGCCCGGGTCGAATTCGCCGAGCAGTTTCTCGCGCGGTATCCACCCAATCTCTCCGAGGATGCCGGCCTGGGGCACGTGCTTCGTACCGGTGAACCGCTGCTCATCCCCGAGATCACCGACGACATGCTCGCCGCGAGCGCCAGGGACGCCGAGCACCTCGCCAGCCTTCGCGCGCTCTCGCTGGAGTCGGTGGTCATGGCACCGCTCATCGCGCGCGGCCGGACGTTCGGCATCATCACGTGGGTGAGCTCGACGCCAGACCGGCGCTTTTCCGCAAACGACCTTGCGCTGCTGTTGGATCTCTCGGGCCGGGCGGCGCTGGCGATCGACAACGCCCAGCTCTACGAAGCCGCGCAGCGGGCCAACCAGGTCAAGGACGAATTCCTTGCGGTGGTATCGCACGAGCTGCGAACCCCGCTCAACACCATTCTCGGGTGGAGCACGATGCTGCTCGGCAGCGACTACGCCGCACCGACGCTGCGAAAAGCGCTGCAGGCGATCGAGCGCAATGCGCGCACCCAGGCGCAGCTCGTCGACGACCTGCTCAATTTCGCGCGGCTCGGCGCGGGACACCTGGAGCTCGCCCGCGAACCGATCGACATCTGCGGAACCGTCGCCGCGCTGGCGATAGAGTCACGCCCGGAGACGGATCGGCTCGGGCTCACGCTCGAAACCACAATTCCGCCGGAGCCCTGCACCATCGAGGCAGATCCCCAGCGCGTGCAGCAGATCGTCTCGAACCTGCTGGCGAACGCGCTGAAGTTCACCGACGCGGGCGGGCACGTGCGCCTGCGCGTCGAACCGGCGGCGCACTACGTCGACATCAGCGTGTCCGACAGCGGCGTCGGCATCGCGGCGGAATTCCTGCCGCATGTCTTCGAGCGCTTCCTGCAGGGGGATCCCTCGTCGACGCGGCGCCACGGCGGCCTTGGCCTTGGCCTCGCGATCGCAAAAGAGCTGACGGAGCGAATGGGCGGGACAATCGAAGCGCGGAGTGAAGGCCCGGGTACCGGCTCGACTTTCGTCGTCCGATTCCCGCGCATCACCTCAGCGCGCTAGTCAGCCGGGCGCCGCGCTCCGACGATCTGGTCCTCGTTCACCGGGCGACAGGCCACTAGGAATTGCGGCGCGCGTTGCTCGCTTCGCGGACGACCGATGTCAGCTGATCGGGGTCGATGGGTTTCTGGAGCATGGCGTAGGGCTTGAGGAGCGCCGCGCGCGAGGACAGGTCCGATACCGCCGACACGAGGATCACCGGCACGTCGGCAATTTCCGGATCCGCGAGCTGCCGCTGACGGAACTGCGGTCCGCTGCACCGGGGCATCATGTAGTCGAGCACGATGACCGAGGGCGAATCGGGATCCTGCTCGCGCAACTGGCCGATACGGTTGAGCGCTTCGAGTCCATCCCGCGCGACCGCCACCTCGATCCCGTCGGATTCGAGGATCAGGCGCAGCACCTCACGGGTGTCCTCATCGTCTTCCACGAGCAGAACATGCACTTTGGACTGCATGATCATGCGTCAATACCTGCGCTGAGCTGCTGGGCTGTCCCCTGACCCGCAGTCGTGAGGACAGCCGACACACACACACTGGTTACCTGTTTCTTCCACAATTGCCTTGAACTGTATCGCTGGGATACGTCTGGAGGCGTGAAGCGTGCCTTTACAAGGCATGTTCCGCAAGATGGGTGCCGTCGCTACTTCTTCTCCGGCATCAGCGTGACGACCGTGATCCGGTCAGCTGGGAAGTACGTGCGAAACGCCGCCTGGATGTTCGCGGCAGTCAGCGCATCGATGCGCTCTTCACGTTTCAGGATGAGCAACGGGTCGCGGCCGAGGAGCCTGGCCGACTGCAACCGGCCGAGCCAGAAACCGTTTTGCCTGAGCGCGGTCTCGTGTTCACGTCGCGCCGTCTCCTTCGCTCGCGTCACCAGGTCCTCTGACGGTCCTTCCTTCTGCAGCCGCGCGACCTCCTGCAGCGTCCGCTCGATCATCTTGTCGATGTTCTCCGGAGAGGCGCCGAAGTTGATCGAGATGTGCCCGCCGCCGCGCTGCGGCAGCGCCTGCGACAGGCCCGCCGAGACATTGTAGGTCTCGCCCATTTCCTCGCGCAGGATGTCGCGGAGCGCAATCTCGAGGACATCAGCCGCGGCCGCGACGCGGGTCTGCTCGTTTTCCTCAATCGGCGGATCGGCAAAGAAGCTCAGGACCGTCTGTGCGCGGGGCTCGCGCCCTTTTTCGACGACGGCACGTTCGCTCGCCGGTGGAAACTTGATCCCGAGGTCGGCGAAGGCGCTCACCGCCTTGCCCGTCGACGGCAGCGAACCGACATAGCGCGCAACGAGCGGTACCGCGTCGTCGACCGTGAACGCACCGACCATGAAGAACGTGAAGTCTGCCGCGTTCGCGAAATGCTCCTTGTAAAAGGAGGTCATCGCCCCGGGATCGAGCTTCGCGATCCGGTCGAGCGTGAGCGGCTGCGAGGTGAAATGATTGCTTGAATTCACCTGCGAGAGTTTCTCGCGGAACAGCAGCCCGGGATTGTTGTCGCGATTGGCGTACGACGCTTCGAGCTGCTTGCGAATGAGCGCGAACGCCTGCGGGTCGCTGCCCGGGGCGGTGAAATTGAGATTGAGCAGCTGGAGTGCGGTCTCGAGGTTCGCGGGCGTGCTCGAGCCCGAAATGCCGTGAGACGACGTGGAAACGAACGGGCTTGCCGCGGCGATCTTCCCGGCGAGCAGTTTCTGGAGATCGACGGCAGTGTGCCCGCCGACGCCGGAGAGCTGAACGAGCGCCGGGGCAAGTGTCGCCTCCGGATACAACGGCGTCGGTGCGAGCGAGGCGCCGCCGGAGGCGGTCAGCGAGAACAGCACCTGGTCGTTCTTGAAGTCGGTCGGTTTGAACCAGCCCTCGACGCCGTTGGCGAAGCGGACGATGGTGACGCCGAGCTCCGCCACCGCGCGGCGCTCAACCACGGCTGCTGGTTCCGGAGGGTGCTCCATCAGCACCGCGGATGCCGCCGTGTCGTTCCAGGCGGTGACCGCTGCCGCGTCCGCGGCCTTGAGCGCATCACGCAGCTGCGCGTCGGTCGCGGCCGGCACACCGTCCTTCTGGGCTGAAACCGCGAGGATCACCCGGCTCTCGTCCGAGAAGAGCCGACGGGCCGCATCGCCCACCTCCGCGGCGGCGATTGACGGGATCAAATCCTTGGCGAGGCGGTACTCGAAATCGATCCCGGGGCTCGGTTCGCCTTCGAGGAAGTGGTTTACATACTCCTGGGCGTACGATCCGCTCTCGCTCTTGTCGCGCTCCGTATATGCGCGCTCGTACGACGCCAGCATCCACTTCCGCGCCCGCTCGAGCTCCGCCGCACCAAAGCCGAACTCCTTGATCCGGTTCGATTCGATCTCGAGGGTGGAGAGCCCGGCCGGCAGCTTGCCGTTTTCGACCGCCGCACTCATGCTGAACGTTCCCACGGTCGGGCTCAAACGGCTTTCGTCGGCGCCAGCGCCGAGAAACTGCGCGTCGGGCTTTCGCGACAGCTCGTCGAACCGATCGTTGATCATCTGGAACACGAGCCGGTGCACAAGGTCGCGGCGGTAGTCGGCGACGCGGTCCTGCGGCAGCCGCGCCTTCTTCCTCAAGAGCGAGACCGACGACTGCTGCGCCTCCGGATCGGTCGCCACCTTGATCAACAACTCCGCCTGCAACGGCACGTCGTAGATGCGATCGGGCGCCGGGGTCGCCGGCTTTGCCAGTGCGCCGAACTCGGCGCGGATCATCGACTCCATCGCCGCGGGATCGACGTCGCCAACCACGATGATCGCCATCCGGTCGGGTCGATACCACTTCGTGTAGAACGCTCGCAGCCGATCCGGCGTGAAGCTCCTGAGCACCTCCGGTTTGCCGATCGGCAGGCGCTCCGCGTACTTCGACTTGTAGTACAGCACCGGGATCTGCTGATCGCGCAGCCGCGACGAGGCGCCCAGCCCGCCGCGCCACTCCTCGATGACGACTCCGCGCTCCTTGTCGATCTCGGCCGGGTCGAGGCGTCAGGCCGCCGGCGAAATCCGACAGCGCCTGGATTCCCTTGAGGACGATGCCGTCGCGGTCGGTCGGCAGGGTGAACATGAACACCGTTTCGTCGAAGCCGGTATAGGCGTTCACGTGCGGGCCGAGCCTCGCGCCGGTCGATTCGAACGTGGAGATCAGCTCGCCCGGCTTGAAATGACGGCTGCCGTTGAAGGCCATGTGCTCGACGAAGTGCGCGAGCCCCTGCTGATCGTCCTCTTCGTCGACCGAGCCGGCTTTGACGGCAAGCTGCAGGCTGACGCGCTTTTCCGGTCGCGTGTTGCGCCGGAAGATAGTACGTGAGCCCGTTCGGCAGCGTCCCGGTCGTAACCGCCGGGTCGAACGGCAGCTTTTCCGCCGGAGCAAACGCCGGGGCCGCCGGCTGCGTCCGAGGCGGCGCGGGCTGCGTCTGAGCCGCTGCAGGCCGGGTCTGGGCGGTCAACGGGGAAGCCGCGCTCAGCGCCACAGCGAAGGCGAACGCAGCGTGGAGGCGAGTCGAGCGGGTGCGCATGCGCTTAATGTAGCTCAAGAGCGGATGGCGAGGGTCGCCGGGCGGGGAGCCAGAGGGGGAAAGGAAGGGGCGGCGTACAAGCCGCCCCGCGATTTCGGATTCTCTAGACCGGCACCTGCAAATCGGGCATCGGCGGCGCCGAAAACAGCCGCCGGCACGGCGCCGCGATCATCCGCGCCCAGCGCGCCGAACGGTTCACGCGCGCGCTGTCGGTCGCAATCCCGGTGTTCGCATACATCTGCCGGTACAGCTTCGAGATGAGCACGAACGCGATCCGCGACTTCAGCGAAACGACGCAGCTCGATCGCTCCCACACCTTCGGCAGGCTGTAGAAATCGTCCCACACCGCCTGCGTGCGGCGGCGAATCTCGTCCGCTTCCATCACCGGGTGCGGGGTGTAGACCTTCGGCCGCAACGCCTGCGGAATCAGCCAGTGTCGCGTCAGCGGCACGCCGCCGATCCGCGTCGTGTCCGACTCCATCGTCTTCTCCCAGGCGGCGAAGTCGACGGTGCCGGGGAACGGCGTCAGCATCACGAACTGGGCGAACGTCACGCCGGCGCGCGTCGCAATCGCGGAGGTCGCCTCGAACGTCTGCGGCCGATCCGACGGCAGGCCGAAGATGAACGATCCGAGCACGTGAACGCCCGCGTCCTTGAATGCCCGCAGCCGTTCGACCAGCGTCTCGCCCGCGTAGTTGAAGTCCTTGTAGACGTCCTTCAGACCCTCGGGTGTCACCGCCTCGACGCCGACGAGCGCGCCCCTGATGCGCGCCGCCTTCATCGCCGCGAGGAACGCGGGATCCTCGGCCGCTTCCATCGTGATCTGCGTGAAGAAGATCATGTCGCTCGGCAGCTTCGCGAGCTTTTCCATCAGCTCGAAACGCTCGGCGCGCAATCCCTCCAGGTACTGGCGCTGGGCCGGGTCGGCACGGCGGCCGGCCATCTTGATGTCGGTGAGCGTCACCGTGTAGAAGTTGTCGTCCGCGAGCGCGATGAAGCGGAACCCGAGACGCCGCAGCTGGACGATCTCCCCGATCACCGCGTCGGCGCCGCGCTGCCGCGGCTTCTGCCCGTCGGTGCGCCACACGGAACAGAATGAACAGTGCTTGGGGCACCCGCGGACCGTCTGGACCGATGCCCACATGTACTTGTTGGGCGGGATCAGATCCCACCGCGCCGGGACGAACGAATCGGCGTCGACTTTCCCGCCCTCGTATACGAGCTGCGGCGCGCCAAGCGCGCAGTCGTTGACGACCTTTCCCCACACTACGTCGCCGTCGCCCTTGGCGACCGCGTGAGCGCCGCCGAGGGTGTGCGGCTCCTCAGGGTAAAGGGTGGCATGAATGCCGCCAAACACGACCCAGGCGCCGCGCTCGCGCGCGAGACGGCCGACTTCGTACCCACGCAGCGCGTTTCCGGTATGGATACCGATGCCGACCACGTCGCCCGGCTGGATCCGCTCCGGGTCCAGTACCTCGAGTGTTTCGTCAGTAATGATGGGGTCGCCGAAGTTTCGCGGCGTCGCAGCCGCCAGAACGTAAAGCCAGCGTGGCGTGATGACACCGACGCCGAACGCGAGATGGCTCGGATTGATGAGGTGAACGCGCAAAAAGGAATCTCCTCTACCGCAGGGTGCCAGAACCCGCGCTGACGGGGATGTCGGACTGCCGGGGGCGAATGCTAACCATACGACGGGGCAGCCCAAAAGACCACTCTATTATGCACAGACGGGCCTTGGGCGTGCTCTGGCCACAGGCCGAGGTGCAGGCGTCCCACGCCCCGTCAGTGGTGAAGCGCGCGGTCCACGTCTATAATGACGCTCGATGCGACCAGCCAGGCATGTGCTCCTGCGGCGTCCGCTCGTCACGCCGAATACCGGTCACGCCTGATGGACGTTGTCGGCCTCGGCGCCAGCTCCGTCGACTACGTCAACCTTCTCCCCTGTGCCCCGGGAGGGGCAGCGGCGGAAACCAAGCTGCGCATCAACGCGCACTTCATCTCCTGCGGCGGCCAGGTCGCGACGATGCTCGCCACGTGCGCGTCGCTCGGCCTCCGCACTCGCTTTCTCGGCCCGATCGGCAATGACGCGAACGGCCGACGGGTGCGCGAGGATCTCGCCGCCCGCCACGTCGACCTCGCCGACGTCATCATCCGCGAGGCTGACAACCAGTTCGCCGTCGTCCTCGTCGATCAATCGACAGGCGAACGGACAGTGCTGTGGCATCGCGATCCGCGGCTGCTGCTCGGCGATGCGCCGATCGATGTCGCAATCCTCAAAGGTCGTGTTCTGCATGTCGACGATGTCGACGAGGAAGGATCGATCCGGGTGGCGCGCCTCGCCGTCGCGGCTGGCATCACCGTCACAAGCGATCTCGACCGGATGACCGAGCGCACGCCGGAGCTGGTCAGGAGCGTGTCCGTTCCCATCTTCGCCGAGCACCTGCCGCCGCTGCTGACCGGCGAGCGCGATCCCGAGCGGGCGCTGCGGAAACTGCGAAAGCTCCATCCTGGCCTCCTGTGCGTGACGCTCGGCACCAACGGTGCGATGGCGCTCGACGGCGACCGCATCATCCACTCACCCGCTTTTGCGGTGAACGCGGTCGACACCACCGGATCGGGCGATGTCTTCCGTGCCGGATTCGTCTATGCGACGCTGGCCGGCTGGCCGACGGCGGAGGTGCTCCGCTTCTCCAACGCGGCCGCGGCGGTGAGCGTCACGCGCCTCGGCGCAATGGCCGGTGCACCGTCACTCGCCGAAGTGGAAACCTTGCTCGAGCACGGCCACTCCCTTTCGTTCACGTCGCCCCACGCCTGAGTAAGCCCCGCCCGGTTCACGACCGAACATCTCAGGCTCGACGAAGCCGGGCGGAGGGAGTGTCTGCGTGCGCAAGCAGGGCTGCTTCGTCGCCGAACGCCCGTGGCGGACGGTCCGCGAACGTTACCGCGCCGACGCGGACGTGTGGCTGCTCTATAGAGGAACGGCGGCGCTAGCCAGCGGCCCTTTTACCTCGTGGAGCGATCGACTGCCGCCGGCGCCACCGCCGGTTAGATCGCAACCCGGGGCTCAGGCGTCGTCAGCGACGGCAGCACCGCTTCAATCCGTTCGCGCGAAGGCTCCAGCCACGGCGGGAGGACCAGCGTCTCGCCGAGATGTGCGGGGTCTTCGTCAGTGGCAAACCCGGGGCCATCCGTCGCGAGCTCGAACAGGACGCCGCCCGGTTCCTTGAAGTACACCGACTTGAACCAGAATCGATCGATCACGGGCGTCGCGTCCGCGCCCGCCGCCTCCACCTGCGAACGCACGAACACCTGGTGCTCCTCGTCGTCCACTCTCCAGGCAAGATGGTGCACGCTGCCAACGCCCCAGGCGCCTCGCCGCGCCTCGCGGGCTTCGCGAATGTCGACTGCCCCGGGCACGTTCGGAAACCCATAACGCGTCCAGCCGTTCTCGGCGCCCAGCGCCTCGAAGCCGAGCACGCCGGTCAGGAAGCTGGCCGTCAAGGCGGCGTCGCGCTCCCAGAGGCGGCCACTGTGGAGCCCGCGTACCTGATGCTCTGGCGGCGACAGTGCTGCGTTCCCACGGCGTGAACGGACGGCCGCTGCCGGCTTCGACGAGCGAGAGCCGCAGGCCGTGCGGGTCGATCACCGGGAGGACTCGGGACCCGAACCGCATCTTCCACGGCCTCAATGGTGGCTCCGTACCGCTGCAGCCGCGAGCCCCAGTAGCCAAGGCTTCCGGGCGGCACCTCGAGGCCGACTTCCACCGCCATGCCGTGGCCAAGGCGTGGCGGCGCCATGTGGGTCCAGGGGAAAAATGTCAGGTCGGTGCCGGGCCGACCCTCGGCGTCCGCGTAGAACAGGTGATACGTCCCGGGATCGTCCTGGTTGACGCTTTTCTTGACCAGCCGCATGCCCAGAACGCCGGCATAGAAGTCGAGGTTTTCCTGCGCCGGACCGGCGATCGCCGTGATGTGATGAAGACCGTTGACTCCGCGCATGAGCACCTCGCGTTAACCGGGACAGTTCGAAATCTCGATCGTCCCGCGAACGCGAGGGTTGGTCAACACAAAGGTTGGAGAGAGGCCGCCAGCGTGGCTCAGGTCGTGGCGCTGCACCGAGAACAGGTGTGCAGCGCCGGGGTCGAGGCGCACATAGAGGCCGATCCGCTCGAGTGCGTCGCGGGTCCAGCGATACCGCTCGCCCGTAAGCGCGTCATCGAATCTGAAGGTGTCTCCCTCGTGCAGCAGATCGGCGCGTATCGGAATGTTCGCGTGGGCCGGTGACGTGCTCAAGTTGACCGCGACGATCGCGAGGCCTGCGACGGATCGCCAGCAGTACGAAAGAATGTCGCGACAGGTGTCGTCGCCGGCGGTTGCGGTCTGGAGCGCTTCCCACGTTCCATCGTGGAGGAGTCGCTGCGAGGCAAACTGCAGCACCGCGTCGTAGATCGCACGCACCCGGACGTCGACCGGCTCGTCGGGCCAGCGCGCCAGCTGCACGGGGCTTCGGATACGCCGCCCGTCCTGCTGGCCGTCGAAGACAAAGCGCATTCCGGGAATCGTCCCGGCAAGCGCAGCCGCGGCTGGCACGCGGTCGGCAAACATTACGGCGCTCCTGGCCTCGTCGTGATTCTCCAGGAAGCGCACCAGTCCTGTGGCGGGCGGACGATCGGCGACCAGGAGCTGGCGGACACGGGGCGCCGCGTCGCTGGCGTGCAGGGCATCGAGCAGCCGCTTGTCGTACGCGAACGTGAAGCCCTGGTCGAGCAGGACGCCCTCGAGATCCCAATACACCTCGGCGATGTAAGTGAGCTCGGGCGTGCTCCGCGTCGCTGCCGGCCAGAACTCGTCCGGCAGCCTGGGCCAGTCACCGTGCAGCCTGGCCCTCCACGTGCGCTCGAAGACGTCGTTGAGGGCGAGCATGGCCATGTCGCATCGCACGCCGTCGCAGTGCGCTGCCAGTTTGCCGAGCTGCCGCCGCATCGCCTCGCGCGTCTCAGGATTGAAGTAGTTCAGCTGGGCGACGTCGCGCCACGGGGGAAAATACGGATCCCTGCCGCAGGCGACGTGCACCGTCCCCTGCACGCTGTCCACCGTTCGAAAGTCATCGGGAGCGGAGCGCGCGTCTTCGTCGGTTCCGAGCACATATCGCTGCGGATGCTGCCGCACCCAGCGGATGATCGAACCCGGTGTGATTCGGGATGAAGTCGAGGATCAGCCCGATTCCGCGGCCGCTCAGTTCTTCACGCGCCGCCGCGAGACCGGCCCACCCACCCATCCGTGCGTCGGGATCGTAGCCGTCGATGCAATAGGGCGATCCGACGACGTCGTCCGCGGTCCAGCCGGGGAGGACGCGATCGTACTCGCGCATCATGCCGGGATCGGTGCGCGCGAGTTCGCGTCCCAGAGGACTCCGGCTCCAGACGCCCATCAGGAACACAAGGCTGAAACCGTCGTGCGCAATGCGATCCCACGCGTCGCCGGGGACATCCCCGAGCGTGACGTGCCGCCCCTCAGTACCGCGACAGGCGCTCGAGCCACGGCCAGGCGGAGAGTTCGAGCAAGAGCGGGTGGTTCGTCACATTCGGGACTCGGGATTCGGGGCTCGGGATCCGGGTCATCAAGGTCGGGACTCGGGGTTCGGGATTCGGGGCTCGGGTTCCGGGTTCGTCACATTCGGGATTCCGGGTTCCGGGTTCCGGGTTCCGGGTTCTCGGGTGCCGGGTGCGTCAGGACGAGAGCCGCGCTCGGCACGACGCGCACGGAACGGCTAAGATCATCGCTCCAAACATGCCGCGTTTCAAACTTCTCATCGAGTACGCCGGTACGCGCTACAGCGGCTGGCAAATTCAGAAGAATGCGCGGACGGTGCAAGGAGAGATCGATCGCGCGGTGCGTGAGGTGTCCAGGCGGCGGGAATTCGAGTTGTATGGGTCAGGTCGAACCGATGCCGGCGTCCATGCGCTCGCCCAGGTCGCGCACCTGGAGCTGTACACCGACCTGCCACCGGAATCGCTGCGCAGAAAGATCAACGACGAGCTGCCCGCCGATATTCACATCCGCGCAATCGAGAAAGCGCCCGCATCGGTTCCACGCCCGACACGACGCGCTCGCGCGCTGCTACCTGTACCAGATCTCACGGCGGAGAACCGCGTTCGGCAAGCCCTATGTCTGGTGGATTCGAGAATCACTAGACGTCGGCACCATGCGGGCGGCGGCCGCCTCGTTTGTCGGGATGAAGAACTTCGAGGCCTTCACGGCCGACGATCCCGACGAGAAATCGACGCGCGTCCTCGTCGACTCCGTCGACATCGTGGAGGAAGGTGCACTGCTGCTCGTCAGGATCCAGGGCTCACACTTCCTGTGGAAGATGGTCCGTCGCATGGTTGGCGTCCTGGCGGCGTGCGGACGCGGGGAACTCAGCGCGCGCGACGCGGCGGCATTCCTGGAGGACGGTGGAAAGGACTCAGCCGCTCCCGCAGCTCTCGCCGCACCTGCGGCCGGCCTGTTCCTCGAAGCAGTGCTATACAAAGGGGACGCGGCACCAGGGCCGGTGCGCGCCGTGATCGGAATCGACTAGCGAGCCGGCGCTAGCGAACGATTCGCAGGTTCGTCGGCGCCAGCGGCGCGACACCCTGCCCCTGCCACCCAAGCTGCACGATTTCGAAATCATCCGCGGTCAGCGCCGAGAACGCGGGGTTCAGGACCGAGTTGTTCCACCGGCCATCCATCGATCCGCTGATGTACATGTCCGACCCGTTGTCCGCCACGATCAGACCGTAGCGCTTCATCGCGCGGAAGATTCGCTGCACTTCGGGAGTGAATCCGGAAATATCCTTTGCTGCTCTTCAGCCGCAGCCTCGCTCCCATCGGCGGCGCGCCCGTGGTCGTGCCCGCCGCATGCGACGCCGGCCACACCAACCCGTTGGTTGCGCGTGTGGTCACGCGAAAGGCGTGGGTGATCTCCGCAGCACCGAACACCTCGTCGTATCGCACCAGGCCGGGAAAGATTGCCAGCCCCGCCGCATCGGCGGACGTCCAGCCATCCGGCCGTCGATCGCTCCGTGACAGGTCGAACACGGCCGCGGAATCGGCTTCCCACTGTCGCCTGCGCCGCGTTCCAGTGGGTTGCGTAGGTCTCGTAGAGCAGCCATCGATCGCGGTCGACCACGAGCATGTGTCGATCCCCAGACACGCCACCGCCGGCCTCGCCGCCTTCGATGTAATTCGCGGTCGTCCGCGCTTCGACCGGGATCGGATAGCCGGGTAACCCGGGCGCGCCCGTATCGCTCTCGTCGCCGTAGGCGCCGAGCGCGAGCGTCACCCGCGGCTGATCGCCGGCGACGACAACGTAGGGTATCCCGTAGGGAGGAGGACCGAAGTCGGGATGAAGATGTCGAACGGGCGTCCTGTTCGTTGCCGTACGCCCGCTGATGAAGTCGATGATCTGGGAGGATCGCGCATCGACCGGCGCGGCGCGTGATGTCGAGATTCCACCAGTTCGCCGGCGAGAACACCTGGCGGCCTGCCAGCGTGTCGTTGAGCACGGGCGGGACCGCCGCCAAGACGAGCGCGGTCGCAGAGAGCATCACGATCGGCAGCCACTGGCGGACTCGCACCCTGGCACCGCCTTCACACCGCATGCCGCGGCGGCGACTCACCGCAAGTCCTTCCATTCCGGGGTTTTCGGCTGCGAGGGAGAGAAAGGAACCGACGACGCCGCGCGCAGAAATCGTCATCGTACGCGCAGCGTTGTCGGTCGGCAGCCTATTTTGCCGATGACTTCTTCTTCGGTACGCCGAGCTCTCCGAGCTTTGCCACGACGGCTTCACCGGAGGTTGCCGGCTTTACTTCCTTGTCGATCGCGGCAATCTTGCCTTTGGGATCGATGTAGAACGTCCACCGCGACGCGAACTGACGATCTGGCGGCCGGCCCGGTGGGATCACGCCGTAGGCGTTGGCAATTGTCTTGTCGGGATCGCTGAGGATGGGAAAGTCGGCGTGTTCCTTTTCAGCGAAGGCCTTGTTGTCCTCAGGCGTATCGACGCTGACCATGAAATACGCGGTATCGAATGCGCGAATCATTTCCCCGCTCGCACGGAGCGAGTTGCACTCGGCGGTTCAACCACCGGTGAACGCCTTCGGGAACCAGGCAAGGACGACGTACTTGCCCTGGTAATCCGAAAGCTTGTGGATCTTCCCGTCCGAGCCCTGCAGAGCGAATGCGGGAGCGGTATCGCCGACCTTGAGCTCCGCCGGATTCGGTGGAGTCGCGGCGGTCTGCGCTGCCGCCAGAACAGCGGCACTGGTCGCCAGGAACCCGGCGCACGCAGACAACAGTTTCAACATAGACACCTCCAGAACGTCAGCCTTGAGGGTAGCATCAGTTGAGTTCGAGCCGCATACTGTTTCGGACCCGAGCTCGGGCCCGGCATCAGGTGGCAGCCGCGAGGGGGCCGCGACCGGGCCTGAAACCCCGTTATGATCGCATCCATGCGCCTCCTGGTCCTGGTCGTGGTGCTGTGCCTGGCGAGCACTGCCGTTCCCGAGGCGCGGCAGGGTCAGGCCGTGCCACTGGCGCGCAGGGGCTGGGACGCGCTGAACGCCGGGCGTGTGTCAGAGGCGACCACCGCGTTCGATGCCGCGCTCAAACTCGCGCCGCAGCAGCCGACGCTGCTCCTCGGCGCCGGAATTGCGGCGCGTCTCCAGGGCCGTGAGGACGATGCGCGGCGACTGCTGCTCGACGCGCTGGCGATCGAGCCTGGACTCACGGAAGCATCGCTGGTGCTCGGGGCCGTGCTCTACCAGGCCGGGGATATCGACGGTGCGATCGACACGTACGAGCGCGCGCTGGTCCACGCACCGGGCCATCCGAGGCTGGTCCAGCAACTGGAGGCCTGGCGCAAAGAGGCGGATCTTCACAGCGGCTTCCATCGCAAGCTGGCCAATCACTTCACCGTCCTGTTCGAAGGACCCGCCGAAGCGGACCTCGCCGACCGTGCGGTCGCGATTCTCGAAGCCGCGTATCTCCGAATCGGGACGGCGCTCTTCACGTATCCACCCGAGGTGATCACGGTCGTCCTCTACACGCGGGAACAGTTCCACGACATCACGCAGTCGCCGGACTGGGCCGGCGGCGCCTACGACGGGCGCATCCGGATGCCGGTGCAGGGAGCGCTCGCCAACCCGGCCGAATTCGAGCGCGTGTTGACCCACGAGTTCACGCACGCGCTCGTGCACAGCATCGCGCCCCGCGGTGTGCCGTTCTGGCTCGACGAAGGCCTGGCCGTTCGGTTCGAGGGCAGCGAACCCGAGGGCAAACGAACGCGCGTGCGCAGCGCACCCGCGCTGCTCCCGCTGCCACGGCTCGAAACCTCCTTCGCCGCACTCTCGGCCGCCGACGCGACGCTCGCGTACGCGCAGAGCGCCGTCGCCGTGCAGGCGATGTTCGAACAGGCGGGCGGCGCGGCGATCGTCAGCCTGCTCGAGGCGGTCGGCAGCGGTGTGCCGTTTGCCGAAGCGTTCGAGCGCACGATGCTCATCTCCTACGCCGACTTCCAGAAGAGACTCGGCTCCTGAGCCGCGGACGCTATCGACCGTTTCTGCCCTCATCCTGAGTTATCATCCGGAACAATCCGCCTGCAACCTGCTGCCCGCTGCCCCGCTGAAGGGCCTGGGAGAGACACACTCGCATGGAACTGAATCCGATCCTCGCGCTGCGGACTGCGCTCGTGCGTGCTCTCCGCGGTGTTCGCGGTGGGCTGGTCGGCGGTGGTCGTCGCCATCCGCCGCGCGCCGCGCACCGAGGCCTCTCCCGCCACGGATGTTGGCGGACCAACTGGCGTCCAGGTTGGCATTGGCGCACTCACCAACTTCTTCGACACGCTCGGGATCGGCTCGTTCGCGACGACGACGGCGATCTTCCGCGCGCTGCGGATCATTCCCGATCGCTTCATCCCCGGCACGCTGAACGTCGGCCACACGCTGCCGACGGTCGTGCAGGCGCTGATCTACACGACCATCGTGAAGGTGGATGTGCTGACGCTGTTCGCGCTGATTGCGGCGGCGGTGCTCGGCTCATGGCTCGGTGCCGGCGTGGTCGCCTCGTGGCCGCGGCAGAAGGTGCAGGTCGGGATGGGGGCGGCGCTGCTCGGCGCCGCCGTGCTGATGTTCATGACGCAGATGAGCATGTTCCCCGGCGGCGGCGACGCGCTCGGCGTCCGCGGCGTGAAGCTCGGGATCGGCGTCGGCGTGAACTTCATCCTCGGTGCGCTGATGTCGCTCGGGATCGGCCTGTATGCACCCTGCATGATCCTGGTCAGCCTGCTCGGCATGAACCCGACGGCTGCGTTCCCGATCATGATGGGCTCGTGCGCGTTCCTGATGCCGGTCGGCAGCCTTCGTTTCATCCGGGAGCGCTGCTACGGCTTGCGCGCGGCACTCGGTCTCGCGATCGGCGGCATCCCCGGTGTGCTGCTCGCCGCCTTCATCGTGAAGAACATGCCCATCTACGCCGTCCGCTGGCTGGTCATCGTCGTCGTGGTCTACACCGCCGTCACGATGCTGAAGGCTGGCCTCACCCGGGAGGGTCCGGTCACCGATGCCCGCTGAATTGAAATTCCAGCCGCGGATCGGGGCTCACTGTTGAACGCTGCTGGCTGTAGTCTCGTAGCTGAAGTCTGTTACCTGAAAGTCTGATAGCTGAAGTCTGATAGCTGATAGCTGATAGCTGAAGGACACAGATTCCACGGAAGAACACGGACGAGCACGGACAAGAGCCGCAGTGCTCGGCGCCACTACCTGCTCGTAACCTCGAATATCACTCACCCCCACGACGGCTTCAGCGGTTGCGCAACCGCTCAACCCTCACCTTCACGGCGTGTGCAAAAACTGCGATCGCAAAAAAGCGACTCACGAAATCCCTCGTGTATGCGGATGGCGAAGCTGTTGCTGGTACGACAGGATGGAACACCCTGGTGAATCCAGGCTGGCGCACGCAGAAGTCACCCGCGCCATCATCGGGTGCTTCTTCGAGGTATACCGCGAGCTCGGGTATGGGTTTTCGGAAGCGGTCTACCGGCGTGCCCTCCGGATCGTCATTCGAGCCGCCGGACTGAACGTGATTGAGGAAGTACCGCTGAACGTTCGTTTTCGCGGCGAGGTAATCGGGAGGTTCTACACCGACCTGGTCGTGGACCGAGTCGTGCTTTCAAGGCCGCGGCCCACGTTGAGAATTATGCGGTCGCGCAGCTGCTCAATTACCTCAAAGCTGCCGGAGGTGGTGTCGGACTGCTGCTGAACTTCGGCCGCGAGCCGGCTTTCAAACGCCTCGTGCTCGGTACTACCGCCTCCACTCTTCCGCCCATCGCCCGCACGTAACAACCGCCGCGGTGAAGTTCGCCGCGATCCGGTTCGTGAAATCCGCGTTCATCAGTGCCGGCTCGATCCATCCGGTCCGTGTTCCTGCGGGTGATCGTTCCGATTCGTTGTCACGATCGGGCAATTCGTGCCTTGGACAAGCCCGCCGCGGCATAGAATGACCGTCGAATGCGCTCGAGACTGTGGCCGTTCCTCCTCGTCGCCGGGCTCGGCCTGCAGGCCTCTGTTCCGCGGCTCGAGTGGGACGTCCAGAACAGCGGCGTCACCGCGCGACTGCGCGGACTCAGCGCGGTCTCGCCGCAGGTGGCATGGGCCAGCGGCGCGAACGGAACGGTGCTGCGAACCGTGGACGGCGGTGTCAACTGGCAGCCTCGCGCCGTGCCCGGCGCATCGACGCTGGATTTTCGCGACGTTGATGCGATGAGCGATCAGGTCGCCTACGTGCTCAGCATCGGCCCCGGCGAAGCGTCGAGAATCTTCAAGACGAACGACGGCGGCGAACACTGGGATCTGCAATTCCAGGACAAAGGTCCGGCCGTGTTCCTCGACGCCATGGCATTCTGGGACGCCGACCGCGGCGTGGCCGTCGGCGATTCCGTCGGCGGCGCCTTGTACATCCTGACGACCACCAATGGCGGGCGCACGTGGACACGACTGGATGCGGCGCCGTTGCCGGCTGCCCTCCCGAACGAAGGCGCATTCGCGGCCAGCGGCACCAATGTCGCCGTCAGCGGCAGGAGCGATGCCTGGATTGCCACCGGCGCCAGCAGGGTTCTTCATTCGACCGACGGCGGACGCTCATGGAGCGTTGCCACGACGCCGGTTCCATCAGGCGAGTCGTCCGGGATCTTCTCAGTGGCATTTCGCGATCGCGACCACGGTGTCGTCGTCGGCGGTGACTACCGCGACGAATCCGCCGCGGTCAGCAACGCCGCGATCACCTCCGACGGCGGCGCCGCCTGGCGGTCCTCGACCCGCGGTCTCAGCGGATACCGCTCGGTCGTCGCCTGGGTGCCGACCACGACGAGCTCCTATGTCGCCGCCGGACCGTCAGGAGTCGATTGGTCGGTGGACGACGGTCGGACATGGACTTCGATATCCGTCGCCGGTGTCGACACGGTGAGCTTCGCGCCTCGGGCCCGCATTGGCTGGGGCGCTGGCGATCGCGGCCGGCTGGCAAAGCTCCTGATCCGCGATTGACCAGTCAGCGGCCCGACTCGCCGGCGCTCATCTCGATCGTCGTCCCGGTCTTCAACGAGCAGTCGACCGTCGCGGCAGTGATCGCACGGCTGCTCGAAATCGACCTTCCCGCTCCCCGCGAAATCATCATCGTCAATGATGGCTCGAGCGACGGCACGCGTGCGGCGCTGGATGCGCTGCCGGGGACGCCGTCAGTGACAGTGATGCATTCCGAGCGCAACCGCGGGAAAGGCCACGCCATCCGCCAGGGGTTTGCCCGTGCGCGCGGAACTGTCATCGCCATCCAGGACGCGGACCTGGAGCTCGATCCCGCGCAGCTGGCCTCGCTCGTCGCGCCGATTCTCGAGGGATCGAGTGAGGTGATCTACGGCTCGCGCTTCCTCGCGTCGCGTCCCGCCGCTCCGTGGCCGACGATCGTCGCGAATCGCGCGCTGACGGCGTTCACGAACCTTGTTTTCGGGTCGTCCATCACGGACATGGAGACCTGCTACAAGATCATGCGCGCCGACGTCGTCCGTGGCCTCGAGCTGACCGCTGACCGGTTCGACATCGAGCCGGAGATCACCGCGAAGCTGCTGTCCGCTGGATACCGGATCGACGAGCGGCCGGTCACGTTCACGCCACGCTCGCGGGCAGCCGGGAAGAAGATCGGATGGCAGGATGCGGTTGCGGCGGTCGGCGTCCTGCTGCGGCTCCGACCCGCCGGCGCGTTCGCCACGCGCGCGCTCATGCTGCTCGCGCTGGTGGCCCTGCTGACCACGCTTGCGGTGGGGGCCATCGGCGGCATCGCCTTCAGCGTCGGTGGCTTGCGCGTGCGTGCACACAGTTCACTCCTTCCGGGCATCGTTGCGTTCGTGCTCGGCGCGATCGCACTCGCACGCGGCCGCGATCAGCTGCGCGCCGCGTCGACATGGTGGTGGTTCTTCGTCGAACATGCCGCGGCGCCGATCGCGTGTGCCGCAGCGCTGCTCATCGTCGCCGTGGGCTGGGGCTGGGGAACGCACGTCGCGGGCGGATCGGACTCTTACTGCTACCTCAATGAGGCCGAGCTCCTCGCGAGTGGACGCGTGCGCGAGCTGCAGCCGGTTGCCGCGGGTGCGCCGTGGATCAACGCGGCATGGACGTTCGTGCCCGCGGGCCACGCCCCTGCACCGGCACCCGCGGGCGCGATCGTGCCGATCTGTCCGGCCGGATACCCATTGATCATGGCCGCGGTGCGAACCGTCGCCGGGCGCGCCGCGATGTTCGCGGTCGTTCCTGTTTTAGGAGGACTGGCCATCTGGCTGGTCTTCGTCATAGCGAAGCGCCTCTGTGGACCGCTGGCTGGCGTCACCGCAGCGGTCCTCCTCGGTGCGAGTCCGGTCTTTCTGTATCAGGTCGTGCAGCCGATGAGTGATGTTCCGGCGCTGGCGCTGTGGCTTGCGTCGCTGTCGTTGACATGGCGAGCGATCGACAGCGGGGACTGGCGCCGATTTGCCGTGAGTGGGGCCGCGGCTGGCGCCGCCGTACTCATTCGTCCGAACCTCGTCCCGCTCGCCGGTGTGCTGATGCTCTGGATCTTCGCAGCTGGGTCAGGGGCTTCCCGTCAAAGACTCACGCCCATCGTTGTGTTTGGGTTTGGCGTGTTGCCGTTCGCGCTCGGCGTGATGGCGATACAGAACGCCATGTACGGAGGCCCGCTCACGTCCGGATACGGCCAGCTCGGCGCGCTCTTCACCGCCAGTCACGTGCTCCCCAACCTGCAGCGATATCCGCGCTGGATGATTGAAACCGAGAGTCCTGTCGTTGCGCTGGCACTCGTCGCGCCATGGTTTGGTGTGCCAAGGGTGAGGAAATCTGTCGCCGCGTTGGCGCTCCTGGCGTTTGCCGCTGCGACGTTCGCCTGTTATCTGCCGTACGTCGTCTTTGACGCGTGGTGGTACCTGCGCTTCGTGCTTCCCGCGCTTGCTGTCCTTCTGGCACTCAGTGCGGCCGTCCTCGTGCGCCTCGTCGCGCGGCTCCGGCCTGCGCGGCGCGCGCCGGTACTCGGGCTGGCTGTCGGACTCCTTGTCGTCTTTTACCTCGGCATCGCGGCACACCGGCAGGTGTTCGAACTGCGCAAGATCGAGAGCCGCTTCCGCGTCGCCGGAGAATACGTCGCTTCACACCTGCCCCCGGACGCGGCAATCCTCACCGTGCACCAGAGTGGGAGCGTACGGTTCTACTCTGGCCGACAGACTGTGGTGTGGGCTGACCTCGACCCGGGCTGGCTCGACCGCGCACTCGAATACCTGCGCGGGCGCGGCTATCATCCATTTCTGTTGTTCGAGACGTGGGAAGAGCCGGGATTCCGGGCACGTTTCGGCCAGCAGAGCGCCACAGGACGGCTCGAATGGCCGCCGATCGCGGAGATCGACCGCGATGTGCGGATTTACGATCCGGCGGACCGCGCGCCGTTCATGCGGGGCGGCTCCGTTCGCACGGACCACTTCTGGACGAAGCGCTGATCGACTCGCCGCATCAACGGATGATTCGCAGATTGGTCGGCGCCGCAGGTACCACCGGCATACTGACCACCTTCACGACTGTCCCGCCAGTGTGATTGACGATGTACATCTCGCCGTCAGCGCCGACCGCGAACGCACTGATGTTGCCGACCACCGCCGAGCCGCCCAGATCCGATGTATGGTCGACGCGGGCTGACCCGACCGCATTGCCGGTGCCGGGGTCGATCGTCAAGCCGATCGACCACACGCGCCCCTGGACGTAGTCGGCAAAGAAGTAACGTCCCCGGTACCCGGCGCCGAGCGCGGTACCGCGGTAGACCACTCCCCCGGTGATCGACTGGCCGACAGAGCGATCGTACTCGTGGATCGGATCCGTCAGCGGCGCAAATGCAGCGGCCGGCGAGGTGATGTGGTCGTGCGCCCCTTCCCTGATCCGCCAGCCGTAATTCCGCCCGCCGCGGCCGGCGGGCTCGTAGTCAATCTCTTCCCACGCGCCCTGGCCGACGTCGCCGATGATGAGGGCCCCGGTCCCGCCGCGCGCGGGCAAATCGAAAGAGAAGCGCCACGGGTTGCGCATTCCGAAGCTCCAGATTTCCGGCAGCGTCCCCGCCGGGCCGCTCGAGACGAAAGGATTCGAGGGCGGCACCGCGTATCCCATCGCGTCCGTATCGGCGACGTTCACGTCGATTCGCAGCATCTTCCCCAGAAACTCCGCTGGGTTCTGCGCACGCGACTGCGGGTCGTCAGCGGATCCGCCGTCGCCCATCCCGATATACAGGTAACCGTCAGGACCGAACGCGAGATTTCCGCCGTTGTGATTGGCAAACGGCTGCGCGATGAATCGTGACGCCGACGGCGACGTTCCCCAGCGCAGATCGAACCGCGTCGACGGATCCGCCACCAGCGGATCGGCGGTGGAACGCTTGAAGCGGGCGACGACGGTGTTCCCGGCAGGGTTCGTAAAGTTCACGTAGAACCGTCGGCTGGTGGCGTAGTCTGGCGGAAACGCCAGCCCGAGAAGACCTCGCTCACCGCCCGACGCTATCGCCCCGCGCAGGTCGAGAAAGTCGATCGCGCCAAGCACCTCGTTGTTGACGACGCGAATGCGGCCGCCTTGTTCGACGACGAACTGCACGGCGGCATTGGAGGGATCCTGAACGAAGGCAACGGGCGACGCGAGCCCCGACGCCACCACGCGGGTCCGCGCTGGCGCCTGGGCTTCGAGGCGCGCGACGAGCACGGCCACGAGAACGACGACAGCGGCACGCTGGATTCGCATGGGCAGGATCTTAACCCAGCCCGGGCAGGCCGGAGCTTATGATGGGGCCGCGTGCCGCATCTCTCAAATCTGTCGATCGGGATCACGATTCTGGCGCTTGCGGCGTGCAGCAGCGATCCCGCCGCGACGCCTCCTGCTGGTGGTGGCGGATCGAGCGCGCCGATCAGCGGGCGCGAGCGCGTCGCGTGGGATCAGCCGGCAGACAGCGCCGCACAGCTCGCCCAATTCGGGTATGCCATATACGTCGACGGTGAGCGGAGCGTGCTCGCCGACGTATCGTGCAGCCCTGGCACCCTGGTCCTGAGTTTTACGTGCAGCGGAAAAGGTCCCGACCTCTCTCCCGGCCCGCACAGACTCGAGGTCGCCGCGTTCACGTCCGAGGGTGAGAGCGCACGCTCGTCACCGCTCATGGTCACTGTCGGTGGCGCCACATCCACAGCTCCCGTGACCTGGCCAGCAGCGATCGAGGAGAAAACCACCGATGGCCTTTCTCTACGCGTCGACAAGGTGGTCGAAGGCCTGAACGATCCTGTCGATGCCGCGTTCCTCCCCGACGGCCGGCTGCTGATCGCCGAGCGACACGGACGCATCCGGGTCGTGCAGGATGGGCAGTTGCAGGTGCCGGATGCCCTCACGACGTCGATCGACGACGACGTCGACGGTGTGTTGTCGATCGCAATCGACCCTGACTTCGAGCGAACCCATTTCGTGTTCGTCGTGCTCGCCGCCCACACCGGGTCAGGCGACGTCTTCAGGCTGAGCCGCTATCGCGAACTCCGCGGCATCCTCGCGGAACGAGCGGTACTGATCGAGGCAGAGGGACCGCCGGCATCGAGCGCCGCGGCGGTGCTGCGCCCAGGCGTCGACGGCAAGTTGTACCTGGCCGCGGGCGCCGAAGGGTTCCCCGGCACACTGCTCCGTCTCAACCTCGACGGGACGATGCCGCGCGATCAGGCAGGAACGCAGCCCGCCGTTGCACAGGGCTTGCAGTCGCCACGAGGGCTCGCCGTCGACCCACGTTCGGGCATCGCCTGGATTGCCGACGAACAGGACGGGGAGGCGCATCTGAGCGGTGTCGGTTTCCAGGGCCGTCCGCTTCGCGCTGTCGTCCGTGCGCGCCAGCCGCTGACGGGCGGCAGCGGCGCCATCGCCTTCTATTCGGGCACGGCCATGCCGGGGTTCGACAACGCGCTCCTGATCGCATCCCCGTCCGGACGCCACATCGAAAAGATCCGCTTCTCAGACGACCAGCCCGATCGGATTGCCGCAACCGAGACGCTCCTGCAGGACGTAGTCGGCCCGATCGACGTGGTAACCATCGGTCCCGACGGTGCGATTTACTTCTGTGCAGGAGGGTCCCTCGGCAGGCTGACGCACCAGTAAAGAGTTCTTGTAGCTTCCGCCTTCAGGCGAAAGAGGCCTCGGGACCTGCAGACTTCCGCCTGAAGGCGGAAGCCAGCACCCTCTTCAATGTGTCAGCGCGTAGATGACGACGTTGATCCCGACGGCATAGCCGTCGGGAGAGAACTGGAAGAAATATCGCGGGTCCTCCCCTTCGCGTTCCCACGCGTCGGAGATGTCGGTGTCGTGCGTCATGACGACCATCAGCCGTCCGTTCTTGTCGCTGATCCCGCGGATGTCCGGCACCGCCGTCTCCTCGCCGCGCTCGGACGTGGCGCCGCCCATCCGCATCCACGAATTGATTGACGGGATCTGCGGCAGCTTGTCGATGACGAACATCTGGCGGAACAACTGGTGGTCCGGGGTGATGTCCTTGATCGGGTACTCGTTTGGCGGGAGGACGCGGCCGATCTCTTCGGCCCACTGATCCCACGCCCACTCGCCCCAGAAGTCGTCCACGTAGAGGAAGCCGCCCTTCATCAGGTACTCGCGCAGGCGCACGACCTCGATCTCGCTCAACCGCATCGTCCCGACATCCTCCATCTGGATCATCGGACAGTTGAACAGCGCGTCGTCGGTGAGATGGACGACGAGATGATTCGGTTCGCCGTCTGGCTGCTTGCTGATGTGAACCTTGGTCAGCTCGGAAAGGCGAATCGAGAAGTTGATGTCGGCGTCCGGGTAGTCGGTCCACCAGCCCATGCCGCCGGCTTCGCGGCGGTCGCTGGTGTACATCCCGCGGCAGAACGTGAACGACCCATCGAAGCTGGTGGCATCAGGGAAGCGCGGCGGGGCGGTCCGGAAGCGGCCCCAGCCCTGGCGGAACCCCTGTGCGCCGACGGCGCCGGCCGCGAGCGCCATGAGGCACGACACGACGAGCAGGCGCTTCATGCCGCGGATTACTTCTTGTCCACTGTTTTCGGATCCGCCGCCTTGCGATCCGCGCTCGCGGATCCCTGCGACAGCGACTTGTAATACTGGTCGACCAGCTTGCGATACTGCTCCGGAACGTCGTCCGCGCCCGAGAGGAAGACTTCGCTGCCTTTCGTTTCGGCCTGGCGGCGCAGGCTGAACTCGAAACGCTTCATGCCTTCTGCGACCGACGACTGGAGCCGCTCGAGTGTCGCGGCATCCTGGTAGACGCGATCGTCGTCGAGCGCTTTGAGATTGCGCAGCACTTCATCGAGCAGCTTGGGATCGACACCCTGCCCCTGCACCATTCGCCGGAGCTGGGCGGCGTCGGTGGCGAACTGACGCGCATCGCCGCGGAACTGACGGATGTCCCCGGGGTCGAACTGCGCGCCGAGATTGCCTGGACGGCCGGTGCCGCCGCCGTAGCTGTTGAACTGGCTGGTGGCGTCACCATTCGCGAACTGCCCCTGGCTGGCGTTGCCGCCGTTACGCCCACCCTGTTGTCCGCCCTGGCCCTGCTGTCCGCTCTGGCCCTGCTGTCCGCTCTGGCCTTGCTGGCCTTCCTGGCCCTGCGAACCCTGTTGCCCCTGCTGCCCTTGTTGACCCTGCTGCCCGCTCTGACCCTGCTGCCCGGGCTGACCGGCCTGTCCCTGACGGCCGTTGTTGGCCTGCCCCTGCTGGCCTTGCTGACCGTTGCGCCCCTGCTGACGCTCGCGCAGCCGCTGATCGAGGGAGTCGACGCCGCGCGCGAGTTGACGCGCTTTGTCGAGCGCCTGGTTCATCGTGTCGGACTGGCTCGGCTTGCCGAGTGCCGATGCCGCCTGCCCCAGCGTGGTCTTCAACGAGTCGAGATTCGATCCGATCGAATTCTCAATCGGCTGCTGGTCGCCGGGCGACATTCCCGCCCGGATCATCGAGCTCGAATACCTGATCTTGTCGCGGACCTTGTTGTCGCGCAGCGATCCGGCCGCCTCCGCCATCTTTCGCGCGGCTTCCTTTTCTCCCGCGCGCAGATCTCCGGCGGTGCGATCGAGGTCCTTTTCGAGCTCGCCGACCTTCTCCTCGAGTGCGGACTTGCGATCGATGAGCTGCTGCGCCTTCTCCTGGCGCCGGTCCGGGTTGGCATCAAGCCCTTTGACCGCATCGGCGATCTGCTGCTGCTCGCGGGCAAGCTCCTCGGCCTGCTGCTGCGCATTCTTTACGTCGCGCTCGGCGCGGCCCGATTGCGACTGCTGCAGCCGGCGCTCCGCGTCCTTGAGGCGATCGAGCGCGGCCGCCGCCTGCGCCCCGGAGGCCTGCTGACCGTTGGCCGCCGCCTGCCGCATCGCATCCGCAGCCTGGCGCAGCTGCTGCGCGGACTGGGTGAGCTCCGGCCGATTCTCCTCGCGCGCGAGCTGCTCGAGCCGACGCGCTGCCTCCTCGGCCTGGTCGGCGATATCACGCTGCTGCTGGCCGGATCCGCCCCCCGATGCCTGCTGGCCGAGCGCGGCGCGACGCCGCTGGCGTTCGGCTTCCTGCTCCTGACGCCGGGCGAGGTCCTTCAGCTTCTCCATCAGCTCGTCGAGCTTCTGATCGGACTGCTCCTGCGATGCCTGCTGGCGCGTTTCATACTGATTCGCCATCTTGTCGAGCTCCATCTCGAACAAGTCGGCGAGATCCTGCGACATCGCGCTGCCGCCCCCGCCTCCGCCGCCACCCTGCTGGCGCTGCACCTGCACCTGCATCTCGTATTCTTCTTCTGCCTGCTGGAGGAACTGCAGCGCCTTCTGCTCTGGCGCGAGCGCGCCCTCCGGCTTGACCGCGTGCAGCCTGGATTCGGCGTTCTTCATTTCCGCAACCGCCTGGGGCAAAAGGTCCGCAACCTTCTTGAACGCAGGATCCTGCTGGACGAGCCGGCTGTTCATCCGGGTGAGCAGTCCGTCGACCTGTTCGCGCAGCCGAGACTGCGACAACGCGATCACCGTGGAGTTCTCACGCAGCTTGTCGCCCGTCATCTTCTTCCGGTCGCGCTGCACGTTGAAGGTCGCGGCGACGATCTGCCGCTGCTGCTCAGACAGTGCTCCGACCTGACTCTGCCGACCGCCGCCACCACCGCCGCCCTGCTGCGCGTCCGATGGCGCCCGCTTGAAGTCCTTGCTCAGCGGTCTGACGCGGACGAAGTACATGTCGCTCATCGCCGGCTTGGACCCGGCGATCTCGTCGTTGTCGATCGCTTTCGCGTAGTACGACACGAAGTCCCCGGGCTTGACGTCGAGCTCCTCGAGATAGAACGTGTGACCGGCCGTGACCTCCGGCGTGCGCTTCTTGCCGTCGAACAGCCTGACTGTCTTTTCCGCACCGCCGTTGACCGAGTACACGAGTTCGAGGTCTTTTACGCCAAAGTCGTCGTCGGCACGCGCCTCGACGAATACTTCTTCGATCGGGGACGCCTGGGTGTCGCGACCGGGCTTCGCAATCGAGACCGTGGGCGCCCGATCGGCGAGCGCGTCGATCGTGTACTGGGGAGAGGCGGGAAGGCGCTCGCCTGAGGGACCGTCCAGCTCGATCCTGTAAAAGCCTTTCTCGTCGACCTTGAACGCACCGGTCAGCGGCGCTGGTGATCCTCCCTCGGCGGCCGGAGACAGTGCCGACCTCGCTTTGTCAGAGACGACGATCTCGCCGCTCTTCGCCTCCATCGTCGGGACCGCGCGCAGGCGGACCTCGGTGCCCTTGAGCACGGCAATGTCGCCGCCCTCTTCGACTTTCTGCGGCGGCAGGCCGGTGTAGGCCGGGAAGTGATACTCGAGCTGGAGATGCTGGACGTACGGCAGCTCGACGACCTTCAAGGTGTAGGTGCCGGACCGCACGCCGTTTGCCTCGACCAGGTACTCGACCGGACCGGCGAGATCGAAGAGCATCCCCTCGTACTTGCCGTCGTCGCCTTTGAGCAGGGGCACGCGCTCGTACGCGGCATCGGGCTTCTTCTTGATCATCAGCGACGCCTGGTCCGCGTCGAAGCCCGACAGGTGTGCGGTGATGGTCTGATCGGCGCCCTTTGGAACGGTCGCATTGCCGGGCGTGACTTCGATGCGGTAAGGCGCCGCGGCCTCGACATCCCGCGACAGGTCGAACAGCGCCGAAAGCGCATGCCGCAGATAGGCAGGGCCGACAACGAACAGCGCGATCGCCGCCAGCGCAATCGCCGCCAGCGTGGCGCCGTAGCGCCGCACGCTCCGCCGCTCCACACTCCGGCCGCCCTCGATCTCGCGGCATTTCTCGACTGCCGACTGCACCAGCCGCCGTACCAGTGACGCCGAGAAGGCCAGCTCACCCTGGCCGCGGCCGGCCTCCACCGCACTGATGATCGCCGCCTGCAGCGACGGCTCGTGCTCTTCGAGGTAGAGCGCGACCTGCTCGTCTGTCGCATTCCGCATCAGCGGCCGGACCAGCAGGTAGGCGACAAGGCCCGCCAGTGCCAGGCCGAGGATGATCCGGAACGTGATGATCGACGATGGCGTGAATCGCCACGACTCGAGGCCGTAGGCCGACAGCAGCAGGACGATCAGGCCGAGGCCGAGCACGCCGAGGGCGCCGCGCAGCGCCAGCTTCATCCGCCAGCGGCGGCGCACCTGACGGATGACGTCAACCAGTTCGGTCGAAGAATCGTCGCGGCGAACATCGTCTGTCATGGCGCGTTGCTCCTGTGATCCAGCTTAGCATCGGGCCGGCCGGCCCTGCCGGTTGTTACCCGAGTATCGACGGCCGCTGCGCCTGCACACGGCCGGGGTGCGCGACGCGGTTACCGATGAACGTTTCGATCGCGAGGAGGACCAGCCCAGCAAACAGCAGGTACCACCACAGGCGCTGGTTGCGCTCCTGGTCCTGATCCGTTGTCGATACGTTGGTGCCTGGCGGCACGGCGCCGCCGGCCCTGCCCGTCGCCCCTGCGACGACGTCCTGCGGGTCCATCGGCGAGAGATCCGATTCCGAAAGATCGATGTTGCTGGCCACCGTGACGACCGGTGGAGCATTCGGACCCTGGGCGCGAACTTCGTAGAATCCTTGCTCGCCGAGCTCGAGGACGTCCGGTCCTTCGCCGTCGAGAGTCACGCGTTGACCGGAGGGTGTCAGCACCATCCGGGCAGGGGCGGAACGGGCAACACCCGGCGCCATCGCCGGCCGTTCCGTTTCGAGCACTTCGCCGACCGTCAGCCAGGCGGGCTTGTCGCGATACGCTGCCAGCGTCGTCGCCATGCGGTGAACGAACGGCAGGTAGATCGACTTCAGCGGCAGGTCGGTCCACTGCAGATCGAGCGACGACGTCCACATCAGCACACGGCCGTTGCCCACCCGACGCTCGACCAGCGCCGGCGCGCCATCGTCGAAACGGGCGACGATCTGCGCGCCCTTGACCGGCACCGCCGAGCGATAGCTGTAGAACCGGGCCGACGAAAAATCGCCAGTACGCGCCGCCTTGAATGGCTCGAAGATCGAATTGCCGTACTCGAGCGCGCCCAGCCGCGCCGAGCTGCCCTGCGTCCGATCGACCGCGGCGGCAAGCGTCGCCGGAAGAACATCCGCCACGGTGGCCGCAGTGCCGGGCGCCGGCCATGACGCACGTTCTCCGGTGGCGACAAGCAGCCCTCCGCCGCGGGCGACGAATGCGCCGAGGCGCTCGGCTGCGACCTGGGGGACCGGCACATCGTTCAGGATCACGACCGCCGCACGCTGCAGGTCGTCCTGCGACATCCCCTCGATCGACTTGGTCGACACCTGGAATGCGGGGTCATCGCCGAGCGAGAGCGCGCGGGACAGGTAGAGACTCGCATCACGCGTCGAGGCAGGACGCTCGACGATCAGTACTCGGACCGGCTGTTTCGGACCGACGACGAAGTTGAACGCATTGTCGAGCGGCAGCGCGTCCGCACCAATCCGCACGGTGCCACGTGTGCCTGCGGCGGCCGGCGAGAACGGTGTGAAGCTGATCGAGGCCGAGCTGTTCGGCTCGATGGTGATGTGCTCCGTCTGCGCCGGGTGGCCGTCGAGATCGAGGACGATCTCCAGATTCGCAACCCGCTTGGCACCGTGGTTCACGGCTCCGCCGGTGATCGTCACCCGGTCCTGCTCGGAAAAGGTGGAGCGCTGCATCGACACCGGGGTCACGCTCACGTTCGCGGTGTCGGCATCGCTGATCGGGACGGCGGTGAGCACCACTCCGTCGGGGAGACGCACACCTTCGGCCCCCTGCCAGCCGCTGCGCTGAAAATCGGAAATCATGATGACTTCACGCCGCGGCAGCGACGACTCGCTGATGATGCTGCCGGCCAGCTTCAGCGCCGGGCCGTACCGCGTCGCGGCGGCTCCAGGCCTGGTCGTGAGAACCGCCGCTTCGAGCCGTCCGTGGTCCGATGCCGATCGGAGCGCCACCTCCGCGCCGGAGGCGAAGAACACGAGCGACGCGCGATCCGACGGCCCCACGGCCGCGATGGCCTTGCGCGCGGCGGCGGTCGCGCGCGTCCAGCGATCGCCGTAGGCCATGCTGTACGACCTGTCCACCATGACGACGACTTCCCGAGCGCCACCGGCCGCCGACACCGCAAGCGCCTGCCGCCGCAGGAACGGCCGCGCGAACGCCGCCACGATCAGCGCCAGCGCTGCGAGCCGCAGAAGGAGCAGCGGCCAGTTGCGGACGCGACGGCGACGGACCGACTGGTACGGGATGCGCTGCAGGAACATCAGCGACGGAAACTGCACGACGTTCTTCCGCTCGCGCTGGATCAGGTGGATGATCACCGGCACCGCGAGGCCCGCGAGCCCGAGCAGGAACAACGGGGTCAGAAACGACATACGGCTTCCATCGCGTGCGCCATCAGCGAACCCTCGTCAGCCGCTCCCGCGAGCTCAGATAACTGAACAACGCGTGGTCGAGCGGCGCTGACGTGTTGACGAGCGTGTAATCGATCCGGCTGCCGGAGAACCGCTCGGTCAGGCCGTCGATGTGAGCCCGCACGAGACCGCGGTACTGCTCGGCCAACGCCTCGGGCACCACCGGGATCTGTTCGCCGGTCTCGAGATCTTCGAAGCTCGACGGCGCGTCGAAGCTGAAGTCGAGCTCGGCCGGATCGAGCAGGTGGAACACGATCGATGTCGTTGCCGCGGAACCGCAGCGGACCGACGGCCTCGAGCACCGCGTCCGGCTCCTCATACAAATCGGAGATGAGCACCAGCAGCCCGCGGCGGCCGAAGTGCTCCGCCATCTTGTGCAGGGGCGCGCGAAGGCTGCCTGGCGCTGACGGCGTCAGCCGGTCGAGCGTGTGCAGAACCACGTCCATGTGTTTCGCCGACGGCGGCACGTGCGCGACGATGTCCGAATCGAACGCGATGAGCCCGACCCGATCGCGCTGCCGGTGCACGAGGTACGTGAGACAGCCGGCCAGCATCTTGGCGTAATCGAGTTTCGTCACGCCGCGGCTGCCGAACCCCATCGACTTCGACACGTCCAGGATCACCGAGAAGTTGGCGTTCGTGTCAGCCTCGTACTCCTTGATGTAGAACCGGTCGGTCCGCGCGTACAGGCGCCAGTCGACGCGCCGGATGTCGTCACCCGCGACATAACCGCGGTGCTCGGCGAAGTCCACCGACGCACCGAAGTACGGGCGATCGGTGCATGCCGTTGATGAACCCGTCGACCACGTGCCGCGCCACCAGCTCGAGGTTGCCGATGCGCGCAAGCACGACGGGATCGATGAATCGGGCGCCGGGCGTGCTCTCCGAACCAATCACCGTGTGTCTCCGTTTCTGCCGTCATTCGCCCGGGTGCAACCGCATGCCCCGCGCCTTCCCTTCACATACCCGATCGCGGCACGGCCACGGCTTCGAGCAGCCGGTCGATCAGCGTGTCGGTCGAGATCGCCTCCGACTGGGCGTGGAAATTCGTCAGCACACGGTGGCGCAGCACCGGGTGCGCCATGGCGCGAATGTCGTCGAAGCTCACGTGATAGCGGCCGCTCGTCAGCGCGCGCGCTTTCGCACCGAGCACGAGGTACTGCGCGGCGCGAACGCTGCCGCCGAACGCCACCCACTTCCTCACCGATTCCGGGCAGGTCGGCGACTTCGGCCGGCTCGCCCGCACCAGGCTCAGCGCGTAGCGCATCACCGGCTCGGCCACCGGCACGCGGCGCACCAGCCGCTGGAAGGCAACCAGATCCTCTCCGGTCACGGTGCGCTCGAACTTCGGATCGACGATCGCCGTCGTCGTGCGAATCACCTCGAACTCCTCGTCTTCGGGCGGATGCTCGATGACGATGTGGAACATGAACCGATCGAGCTGCGCCTCGGGCAGCGGGTAGGTGCCCTCGAGCTCAATCGGGTTCTGCGTCGCGAAGACGTAGAACGGCTCCTCGAGCTTGTAGGTGCGCCCCTGGATCGTGACCCGGTGTTCCTGCATCGCCTCGAGCAGCGCCGACTGCGTCTTCGGCGGCGTCCTGTTGATCTCGTCCGCGAGCACGATGTTGGCGAAGATCGGCCCGGGCGCAAACACCATCTGGCGTCTGCCGGTCGCGGAGTCCTCCTGGATGATGTCGGTGCCGGTGATGTCGGACGGCATCAGGTCCGGCGTGAACTGGATGCGGTTGAACTTGAGGTCGAGCACGCGCGCAAGCGTGTGGATCAAGAGCGTCTTCGCGAGCCCGGGCACGCCGACGATCAGGCTGTTGCCGCCGACGAACAGCGTCAGCAGCACCTCGTTGACGACATCGTCCTGGCCGATGATGAGTTTCCGCAGTTCGGTGATGATCCGATCGCGGCCCGCCTTCATCCGCTCGGCGAGAGCGACGTCGTCGGGCGATTCGAGATCGATGGTGTCGGTGACGGCGGAATTCAAGACGGCCTCCTCAGCAGGTGGAAACGCATGGGCACGAACGCACTCAGTGCGTCAGCGCATACATCACGTAGTTGACCCCGAACTTGTACGCGTCGTTCGTCAGATCGACCGGCGCGACGCCGGTGTCGGAAAACTCCCAGTACTCACTGATGTCGTTGTTCACGTTGGCGACCGCGAGCATGCGCTTCGCGGGATCGTTGTCCACGAACAGGCCCCAGTAGCTCGGAGTGAACTGCCCGCCGTAAATCGACGGCGGCGCCAGCGTCTCCGGATGCGGAATCTCGAAAAACGAGTGGAACACTTTCGCCGTCCCATCGAGCTGGACCCACCGTGCCTCTGGCAGGACCACGCGCATCTGATCCTGCAGGTTGTCCCAGTCGCCGCCGCGGAAGTCGTCGAAGATGACGAAGCCGCCCTTGAGGAGGTAGCTGCGGAACGCGGTCGCCTCCGCCGGTGTCACGCCCCAGTGCCCCGGTTCCGCCATGTAGGCGACCGGATAGTTGAACAACTCAGGGTCGTCGAGGCCGAGGATGTTCGAACCGTCCGTCCTGATGTTCATCAGCGTCAGCTCCTCGAGGATCTTCGAGAAATGCACCTCGCCGTCGGGGTAGTCGTGCGACCACGGCACACCGCCGTCTCCGATCCAGTTGCCGTAGCGACCGAACGCGGCGCTGTACTTGAGGCGCACGAACGCGAAGCGGCCGTCGTACGGCGTGTTGCCCTGCACCTGCACGCTCAGCTCCGGCCTCCGGCTCCGGCGTCCACGCTGCGCGAACGCGACGGCGCTTGCCAGGCAGACCAGGACCGCAATCGTGACGAGAAACCGGCTGCGCTTCCCATTCACTGCTTACCCTCTGCAGCCTTGATCTGCTGGCTCTTGAGCGCCAGCGCGGTCAGCAGCTTCTCGAGCTCCGACGCATAACGGTCGGGGTCCATCCCGGTCTTCATCAGCTTCAAGCCTTCGACGCGGCGTTCGAGGTCGCGCCGCTCCTCGTACAGGACGCGCACTTTCGGATCCTCCGGCAGCGCCTCGGCGGCGGTCGGGGTCCCGAGCGACAGCACGGCGGCAATCCTGCCGTTCTTACCGTCAGGTTTGGGATCGGGGCTGCCCTGTTTATCGCCGCTGTCGTCGAGCAGCGGATGCTCGGTCAGCATCGTGCCCGCCTGCTCGTACGCACGCCCCACGCCAAGCCGTGCGGCATCGAATGCCTCGAGCACGGACACGCGGTGATTTCGATCCGCGTCGGCGGCATCGCCGGACAGTGCGTCCACGAAGTAGCCGCCGAACAGAGTGGCAAATCGCTCCGCGCCGGAGCGCGTCGCGGTCACGATGGTGCGTCCGGGCGCTGACAACTCCTCGATGAACGGACCGCTCGCGCTGGCGGTGTTGACGAACACCACCTGCTTCACCTTCAGGCTCTTCAGCAGCGGCGCGAAATCCGCCGCCGTCATGTCCGGCCCCGGAAGGTTGAACTTCGCTACCCGCCCGTCGAACGTTCCGTGCCCGATGAGGACGACGAACACGACGTCGTCTTCCTTGGCGCTCTTCGCGAGATTGGCGAATGCACGGGTAATCTCGGCCTGCGTCGATTTCCCGCTGGCACGCTGCGCGTCGTCCTCGGGACGCTCGGCCAGGTAGACGATGTGATCCTTCGCGATGCCCATACGAGCCGAGGCGGCATCGACGAGCGTCGAGGCCCAGCGCTCGAACAGCTTGGCATGCTCGGGATCGCCCGAAAGCCCGACGATCACCGCCAGGTGAACGGACTGCGCCGCGACGGGAGCCGCCATGACGAGCAGCGCCGCGAACACGAGTCCTCTTGTCAGGATCTGGACCATCGTAACTATGATTTCAACGCGACAGTGAATTCGAGTGCCCCGGTCATCACGCGAGGCCGACGGCGCGGCGATAGCCCCATTCCGCACAGAGCAATCCGACAAAGAGCATCAACACGATCGGCATGTGCCAGAGCTCGCGCTCTTCGACCGTGGTCACGCCACGGCCCGTGTAGCGCAGATCGTCGGGCATGCCGCTGATCGTCTCGGGTGTATAGAAACGGCCGCCGGTGTCTTCCGCGATTCGCTGCAGCCGCTGCGCGTGCATCGTCGCGTCGAAGTACTCGGCATCACCCGGTGCGACGCGGACGTCGGTGCGCCCGGTCCCGATCGGCTTCCCCGCCCGTGACGCTTCCACCTGCGCCGAATACATTCCAGCCGCGCTGGTCGCGAACGTGGCCCGGTACTGGCCGTTCCGTTCGCCGGTCCACTGCATCGGGACTTCGCTCGTCTCCCCTTTCGGCCCCGTGATCTTCGCCACGACGCGTGCATCGTTCACTTCGACGAAGGTGCCGTCGACGACGTCGGCGACGAGGGTCGCCTGCTCGCCCGGTTCGACACGATCGGTCAGCGTGTGCACGTCGACGGGCGACGGGACGCCGTCCACCAGCCAGCGCAGCAGCTGACGCCAGTAGTTCTCGTGCGTCTGGTCCTCGAGGCTCATCTTCACGTCCATCTGCCAGTGCCAGGAGTCCTGGACCGGGAAGGCCAGCGCCTTGCCGCGGCCGTACCGCTGCCACGCGAGGACGACCTGCTCCTTGCGTCCGTCGCTGCCGCTCAGGAGGACCGTTGCGCCAGGCTTCACCGCCGTGATCGAGTTGACGCTCGTCAGGACCGGCATGTCCTTCCACCGCGCCAGCGAGGCGGACTCGGTCGGCGCGATCTGGGTCACGCCGTGCGCTTCGCCCGCACGCGTCGGCTTGACGTGGAGGCGAGCGACCGGAAGCGGCTCGGCCACTCTCGCCAGCCGCTCGAGTGTGACCGGGAGGGCATCGGCGACTGGCGTGCCGGCATAGCCGCCTTCGGCAAACGACCGCGGGCCGCCGAGCACCAGCAGCCCGCCGCCGCGTCGTTCGACGAACTCGCTGATCATCCGCAGCTGATCGCCCGTGAACGCGCCCGCTTCGACGCTGCCGAGCATCAGCCCGCGATAGGCGAAGAGCTCCTCGCGCGTCTTCGGGAACCCGGCCGCCAGCTGGTCTGGATTGTCGACCTCGAGGAAGCGCTGGTACTTGTTGTCGGCGGTCCGCTGCAGCGTCACGACCGAGAGGTTCTTGTCGTCGTGGACCGCGCGGTTCAGAAACGCCATTTCCGGCCGCGGCTCACCTTCGTAGTACAGGATCTGCTCGCGTCGATCGGCAACGTCGATCAGGGCCTCGCGCACGTTGTTCTGCGTCACGAGCTCACCGGGACGGGGCGCGATCCGGAAGCGGAACACCCGTGGACCGGCATCCGACGCGGTGAATCTCACCCGCACCGCTGCCGGCTCGCCGTCCTGCGGCAGCTTCACCTCCTGGGAGCCGACGATGCGGCCTTCGTCCTCGACGTCGAGCGAGACGGTCTCGCCGGCGTACCCGGTTTGCGTCACGACTGCGTCGATCACGAGCGACGTACCGAGGAGCGCGGTCCGCGGCGTCGACACGCGGTCCACCTGCACGTCGCGCGCGAGCCGGTCCCGGCCCACACCCACGGTGAACACCGGCACTGCCGCTGCCTTCAACCCGAGCAGGGCGTCGCTCAGCGACGCGTCGGTCGTGTCCGCGCCGTCGCTCACAAGGACCATCCCGGCCAGCGGCAACCCCGCGAGCTCCTGGCGCGCACCGTCGAGAGCCGCGCCAAGGCGGGTCTGCACCCCGCCGAACGACAGCTCGTCGGTCGACTGGAGGCGCCCCGCCGAGGAAGAGAACCGGAACGTCCGAAGAACGAATCGTTCCGACAGGGCCTTGACCAGCGCCGCGTCCTTGCCGAACGTCTGCTTGACGAACGCACCGCGCGACTGGGTCCCCCAGTCGGTAATCTGCATGCTGCGCGAGTCGTCGATGAGGACGGCGAGGAAGTTCTGCTGCGGAACGGCGGCCTTGACCACGAGGATCGGGCGGAACAGGCAGAACAGCACGAGGGCGAGCGTCGCCAGGCGCAGGACGGTCAGGACGATCCGGTCGCGCACGCGCCCGCGCGCCGCGACCGCCCGGTACGTGAGCACGGTCGCAACAATCGCCGCCACGGCGATCGCCGCGGCGACGTACGAACCGGTGGAGGGTGCGAGACGGAACTCCCCCTGCTGAAAAATCACCGGCCGATAGCCGAAAAAGAAATGGAACAGCGAATCCAAGGTCACTCCGGCGGCTGGGCGCGCCTTCGGCCTCCGCGCTGATTGTACCGCCGTCCGCTGAGGGACCTCCTCGCGAGTGCGTGACGGTTCAGTTGGTTACGGCAACAGCCCTGGTTGTGTTTACCCGCGCGGGCTACGTCGCCGACGCCAGACAGGCAGCGGCAAGCTGCTCGTAGGCATCGACCGCGCGGTTCAGCTGCTCGATCTCGAGGTGCTCCTCCGCCGTGTGCGCCACGAGGATCGATCCGGGCCCGAACAACAGCGGCGTCCCCCACGCCGCGAGGAACGGCACATCGGTCGTGAAGGCAAAGACGGCAGTGTCGAAGCCAGGGACGGTTCGCAGGCGCACCTCGGGCACCCGCAATATCTCTTCAGACGTCACCAGGGCATGCAACGGCCGGATCGCGGTCAGGATCTCCTCAGCCGGACCGACAGTTCGGAACAGCACCTCCGCCGACGCGTGCGGCGAGATCACGTTGGGAGCGACACCTCCCTCGATCAGTCCGATGCTGTAATACGTGGACCCGAGCTCCGGATCCGACGGCAACGGCACCGAACGCAGCAGGATCAGCGCGTCGATGAGCTTGTCGATCGCTGATTCTCCCTGCTCAGGATGCGCCGAGTGCGCCGCCCGGCCGGACGCCCGGAGACGGATGCGCAGCACGCCGCGCGTCGCCACTCCCAGCCGATTGTCCGTCGGCTCCCCGTTGATCAGGAAACGCGATCCCGGAGGCGTCCCGTTCGCGGCCATGGCGCCGTCGCTGCCGCGCTCTTCTCCGACGACGAACAACAGCCCGACGCGGCGCTCACCCGACGCCCTCAGTCTCTCCGCCGCGGCGATCTGGGCCGCCAGGATGCCCTTGGCATCGCACGCACCGCGGCCGTAGAGCCGCCCGTTCTCGATCCGGCTCGGAAAGAAGGGCGGCACACAGTCGTAATGCGTCGACAGCACCACCGCTGGCGGGTCGAGCGTCGCGATCACGTTCGCACATCCCCGCTCCAGCGGCTGCTCGGCGACGTCGTAGCCAAGTGCGCGGAGCTCTCGTGCGAGCCAACTGGCCCGCCTCCGCCTCCTGGCCCGTCGTCGAATCGATATTAATCAGTGCGCGTGCGAAAGCGATGGGGTCGAAAGGCAATGTCATAGTTTTGTCCTACGACCGAATCCCCGGAACCGCGAGTCCCGAGTCCCCGCCTCCGCCGCGAAGCGGCTACGGCGCGGCCTCGCCGTAGCTGGCGAGCCCGTCCGCCAGCGAAGGCGGGCGAATCCCGATCTCGATTCCCGGATCCTAACGGATCCAGTCTTCGAGCGCGGTCCGGAGGTCGGTCTTGTCGTCGCGGTACTTGACGATGATGGGAGTGGCGACGCCGAGGCCCCATTCGCGCCCGGGGCCGCTCGTAATCGGGCGTGTACCGGGAACGACGACCGCGGCTTCAGGGACGATGAGGGGACCTCCGGACGCGGTGATGATGCGCGCGTTCGGGAGGTCGTAGATGGGAGTGGATGCCGTCAGGATGGTGCCGGACGCGAGGACTGCCCGGCGCTTGACGATCGCGCCTTCGTAGATCCCGCAATTGCCGCCGACGAGCACGTCGTCTTCGATCACGACCGGAAGCGCGCCGACAGGTTCGAGCACGCCGCCAATCTGCGCCGCGGCGCTGATGTGCACGCGCCGGCCGATCTGGGCGCACGATCCGACCAGCGCATGGGAATCGATCAGCGTCTCGTCGCCGACATAGGCGCCGATGTTGATGTACATCGGGGGCATGCAGACGACCGCACGGCCCAGAAAGGCGCCGTCGCGGACGGTCGAACCGCCGGGAACGATGCGGACGCCGGCGCCGGGGTCGAGCCGTCGCAGCGGCAGTGTGTCCTTGTCGGCAAAGGGCCAGCGGCCGTGGTCGGCCGATGCGTCGACGACATCGCCGAAACGGAATCCAAGCAGGATGCCCTGCTTGACCCACGTGTTGACCCGCCAGCCGGACGGCGTCGACGGGTCGGGTTCCGCCGCGCGCACGTCACCAGCGGAGAGCGCGGCGCGAAGCCTGGCGAACACGGCCCTGACTCGTTCGCGATCCGCAGTGGTGCCGGCGGCGAACAGCTCGGTGATCTCAGACGCCAGCGTACTCATGCGGTACTCACCAGGAATCTTGCGTTGTCCGCGCCTGCCCGATCACCGTTCAGGCGCGTGGCGGCGGTCGCGAGTGGCAACCCCGCTTCGCGCAGCACCCGGCCGATGCGCTCGCGCGAGCCCTGGCTCGGGGGGACCAGCGGCAGGCGATAGACTTCCTCGAGGAGGCCCATCATCGCCATCGCCGCCTTCACCGGGATCGGACTCGACTCGACGAAGTTGACCTGCATCAGCGGCAGCAGATCGTTGTGCACTTTCCTCGCCGCGGCAAAATCCCCCGCCTCCGCGAATTCGACCATCCGCACCATCTCCGCCGGCACTTCGTTCGATGCGACCGACACGATGCCGCGCCCGCCGATCGACATCACCGGCAGCGTCAGCGCGTCGTCGCCGGAGAGGACGAGAAAGCGCTGAGGGACGGCGTGACAGAGCTCGCACATCTGCGTGACATTGCCCGACGCCTCCTTGACGCCGATGATGTTGGTGACCTGCGCCAGCCGTGCGACCGTGCCGACTTCGACGTTGCATCCCGTCCGACCGGGGACGTTGTAGACCACGATCGGAAGCGGGACCGCGTTGGCGATCGCCTGGTAGTGCTGAAACAGCCCTTCTTGAGTGGGCTTGTTGTAGTACGGGGCGACGGACAGGATCCCGTCCGCGCCCGCCCGGGCCATTTCGAGCGCCGAGTCGATCACTTCCTGCGTGTTGTAGCCGCCGGCGCCAGCGAGCACCGGAACCTTGCCCCGGGCCTCCTCCACGACGAGCTCGACGACGCGCACGCGCTCCGCGGCCGTGAGCGTCGGCGTCTCTCCGGTCGTGCCGCAGGGCACGAGAAAGTGAATGCCGGCGTCGATCTGACGCTTTGCCAGCCGGCGAACGCCCGCCTCGTCCAGGGCGCCGCCCGGCGTGAACGGCGTGACGAGCGCCGTACCGCATCCCGTAAACGGGGTTCTCATCTACGTCGCTCCTTTCACAGACATCAGACTTCAGCTATCAGCTTCAGCTCAGCAATCAGCTGTCAGTTTCTGGCTTCCTACAACGTATAACGCTAGAACGTAAAACCTGACGCGACGCGAGCCTCGATTAAAACCCGTAAAACCCTAAAACCCTAAAACCCGACCGACCGTGACGTTAGATCCCAAGAACATCTCTCATACTGAACCACCCCTGCCGCCCCTTGACCCACTGGGCCGCCTGGAGCGCGCCGCGGGCGAAACCGGAGCGATCGCGCGCGGTGTGCGTCAGCGTGATCGTTTCCGACGCGGCATCGAAGCCGACGGTGTGTGTCCCGGGGATGAATCCCGCCCGTGTGGACGATACATCGACCGGCCGATCGTAGCCGCGATTTCTCAGCGCCGCTTCGAGGCTGAGCGCCGTGCCGGACGGCGCATCGCGCTTGGCCGCGTGATGCGCCTCGTGAATCCAGGCGCCGAACGCCGCGTGGGGCGCCATGAGCTCCGCGACCCGTTCGGTGAGCGCGAGGAAGAGATTGACGCCGAGGGCGAAGTTCGCCGCGGCCACGACGCCGATGCCACCCGCTTCCGCGTGCCGGCGGACCTCGGCTTCCCGGTCCGCCCAGCCGGTCGTGCCGATCACGACGCTGACGCCTTGCGCGGCAAGACGACGCACATTATCAGGCACGGCGCTCGCGATGGAGAAATCAATCGCGACGTCCGCCTCGGGCCAGGTGTCGAGCGCTTCGCCCTGAATCGGATCCACCCGCCCGACGACCTCCATGCCGTACTCGGCGCTCAGCTCGTCGACGATCTTGCCCATGCGGCCGTAGCCGAGAAGTAAGAGGCGCATCTGATCCTCTCAGGAGGTCCTGACCCCGACCTCCTGGAAAAACTCGTCGTGCAGCTGCGCCATCGCGGCGGCGAGGTCCTTGTCGCTGAGCACGATCGTCACGTTCCGTCGCGACGCCGCCTGCGACACCATCCGGACGCGGAAGCCTTCGAGCGCGCCGATGACGCGGGCGGCGATGCGCGGGTCCGACCGCAGGTTGTCGCCGACGGCGCACAGGATCGCCAGATCGGCTTCGACGCTGACTTCGGCGAACTCACGGAGCGCACTCGACGATGTCGTTGAGTCCGCGGTCGTCGTCCACCGTGACCGAGACGCTGACTTCGGATGTGGTCACGACGTCGACGGCGGTGCGATACCGTTCGAAGATCTCGAACACGCGCCGCAGGAAGCCGTGCGCCATCAACATGCGCGTGGACGTGATCTCGATCATGGTCACGTGCCGCTTGCACGCGACCGCGGCGAGCGGACGATCGGCCGGCGGCGGCTCGGCGGTAATCGTCGTGCCGGTGGCTTCAGCCCGGCGGCTGTTCAGGATCCGAACCGGGATGTCCTTCGCCACCGCCGGGAGGATCGTGCTCGGATGCAGCACCTTCGCACCGAAGTAGGCGAGCTCCGACGCCTCGCCGAACGAGAGGTGCGGGACGACGCGCGGGTTCGCCACCACCCGCGGATCGGCCGTCAGCATGCCGTCGACGTCGGTCCAGATCTGGATCTCGCGGGCGTCGAGTGCCGCGCCGACGATGGCGGCCGAGTAGTCGGACCCGCCGCGTCCGAGCGTCGTGGTCACGCCCTGAACGGTGGCGCCGACGAAACCGCCAAGCACCGGCACCCGGCCCTCGGCGACGCGCGGGACGATCTCGCGCGCGACGGCCTCGCGCGTTTCGGCCGCCAGCGGCCCGGCGGCGGAGTGGGCGCCGTCCGTGACGACGGCGCGGCGTGCATCGACCCACGCCGTCGCCACGCCGGCGTGCGCGAGCGCGGCCGCGAGGATCCGGCTGTTCATCAACTCGCCGGTACAGACAATCGCGTCGTGCGCGCTCGGCGAGGCGGCGCGCAGGATCCCGGTGGCCTTGAGCAGCGCACGGAGATCGTCGAGCTGCGACTCCGATTTCGGCGAGCACATCGGTTGCGAACTCAGGCGGCAACAGGCGCTCGACCGCTTCGAAGTGGCGTCGGGACAGGTCGGCAACGCCGTTGAGCACGTGGGCATCGCGCCGGCGTCCCGCTGCCTCGGTCAGCTCGAGCAAACGATCGGTGACGCCGCTCATCGCCGACACGATGACGACGGGAGGCAGCCCTGAGCTCTCGCGGGCGCCCTTCACAATCCCGACAACCCGCGCGATGGCCTCGGCATCGGCGACGGACGTGCCGCCGAATTTCATGACGATCGGTCCGGTCAGCACCATGATCAGTCGCCCTGGAGCAGGCCTTCGGCCTGCAGCAACTCGCCGTTCAGCACGGCGGCCCCGGCGGCGCCCCGGATGGTGTTGTGGCCGAGCGCGATGAACTTGATGTCGAGGACCGGACAGCGGCGGACGCGGCCGACGGTGACAGTCATGCCACCATCCCGTTCGGCGTCGAGCCTCGGCTGCGGCCGGTCGGCGGCCTCGAGATATACGACGGGTGCAGCCGGCGCGAGCGGCAGCCCGAGCTCCTGCGGCCGGCCGCGAAACGCGCGCATCGCCTCGATCACCTGATCGACCGACGGCTTGGCGTCGAGGCTGACCGATACGCTTTCCGTGTGGCCGTCGATGACCGCCACGCGCGTCGTCTGGGCGCTGACGACGACCGGGTGCGGAGTCACGCCCTGATTCTCCAGCGTCCCCAGGATCTTCTGGGTTTCGCTCTCCATCTTCTCCTCTTCGCCCGAAATCGCCGGAACGACGTTGCCCATGATGTCGAGCGACGGCACTCCCGGATACCCGGCGCCTGACACCGCCTGCATCGTCGTTACCATGACCGATCGGAGGCCGAACTGTCGCAGCGGCGCCAGCGCCATCGACAGCACCACGGTGGAGCAGTTCGGGTTGGTGATGATCGCTCCGCGCCAGCCGCGTTCGCGCCGCTGTGCGGGGAGAAGAGCAAGATGATCGGCATTGACTTCGGGTATCAGCAGCGGCACGAGCGGATCCATGCGATAGCTGCGGGCGTTGCTGATGACGATGTGCCCGGCCTTGGCGAACGCCGGTTCGATGTCCTTGGCCGCGGCCGCATCGAGCGCTGAGAACATCAGCCGCGGCGCGTTGCCGGGCGTGCAGGCGTGCACGCGCATGCCGCGCAGGTCGTCGGGCATCTGCGAAGAGAGCCGCCACGTTGCCGCCTCGGCGTATGGTTTACCCTCGGAGCGCTCGCTTGCGCCGAGCCAGACCGGATTGAACCAGGGGTGGCCGTTGAGTTGCCTGATGAACTGCTGGCCGACCATTCCAGTCGCGCCAAGGATGCCGACATCGATTCGTTTCGCTTGCATGATGCTCCGCCCGCTTGATCCAGAACCACAGCTCAAAAAAAAACCCGCCGCCCTGGTGAGGGCCGACGGGTGGCTGTGAGTCGTCCTGTAGTTACTGCTACGTTTCGCGCACACACACCACCGCGCCGAGTCGTTTGACCCGCTTAGGGCAGATGGTCCGCGTAATCTTGCTCACCACGATTGTCGCGAAGTATAGCTGGGGAGGCGGAGAGACGTCAACGGTGATTTGACGCAACCTGCTGCGGTTCGAACGATAATTGGCCAGTCGCCCGTGGCTTTTACGCGCGGTTTTCGGCGCGTTTGACGCTCGCGTGCGCATAACACACGCTTATGACAATCGGTCGATGGTGAATGGGCTTCGCCGGGATTCGGGATTCGGGATCCGGGACTAGGTTCGGGATTCGGGATTAGGGATCGGGGCCTGCCGGCCTCAAGCTCACCAACGCAGCGCGAGCGAAGGCGGGGGATCAATGAGTGATTCGAAAGTTCGCTGGGGCGTTTTCGGGGTTGCGCGGATCGCGACGAACAAGGTGATCCCGGCGATGCAGAAGGGCACGTGGACGCGTGTCGATGCGATCGCGTCGCGTGACGGCGCGCGCGCCAGGAGCGCGGCCGCCTCCCTCGGGATCCCGAAGGCCTATTCTTCCTACGAAGAGATGCTCGCGGACCGCGATATCGACGCCGTCTACATCCCGCTGCCGAATCATCTTCACGTACCGTGGACGATTCGCGCGGCCGACGCCGGCAAGCATGTGCTCTGCGAAAAGCCGATTGCGCTTTCGGCCGGCGAAGCGGCGCAACTCATCGACGTTCGCGATCGGACCGGCGTCCTCATCGAAGAGGCGTTCATGGTCCGCACGCACCCGCAGTGGCTCCGCGCGAGGGCGATCGTGCGGTCCGGCCGGATCGGCCCGCTGCGCTCGATCGTGGGCACGTTCAGTTACTTCAACGACGACCCCGGCAACGTCCGCAACGTGCCCGCATACGGCGGCGGCGCGCTGCTCGACATCGGCTGTTACCTCGTCAACACCGCGCGCATGCTGTTCGAGCAGGAGCCCGGCCGGGTGTGCGCCCTCATCGATCGCGATCCCGTGTTTCGCGTCGACCGGCTGACCTCGCTGCTGCTCGACTTTCCGGGAGGCCAGGCGGTCGGCACGTGCGGCACACAGCTGGCCGCGGGACAGAGCGTCGTACTCAGCGGCACGCTCGGCCGCGTCGAGATCACAATTCCATTCAACGCTCCGCCGGACCGGGCGTCACGGCTGTACGTCGAGGCCCGCGCGGCGGACGGCACCCCGGCGCGCGAAGCAATCGACATCGAGGTGTGCGACCAGTACACCATCCAGGGGGACCTGTTGTCGGAAGCCATTCGCCGCGGCGCCGCCGCGCCGTATCCGCTGGAAGACTCGATCGCCAATCTCCGCGTCATCGATGCGCTGTTCAAGTCCGCGGATACGAACGCGTGGCAAGCGATCGCGTAGCTTTCAGCGGTCAGCTTCCAGCCTTCAGCTCGCAGCTTTCTTCCGCCTGAAGGCGGAAGCTACCTGTCTTCCGCCTGAAGGCGGAAGCTCCTGCCTTCGCTCCCGAATGCCGTGGGAGCTTCGGCGCGGCACGACTCGATCCCGAGCCCCGAATCCCGGATCCCGAGTCCCGAGATCCCGAGTCCCGAGTCCCGAGATCCTGAGTCCCGAGTCCCGAGTCCCCGAGGTGGAAGTAACGGCTCGGCTGCGACTGGGTCCGGCTGCCCGTTGATCTATGGATTAGGTTGCCCGAGCACGCGCACGTACCACAGCCTTACGCCTGGACGCGCGCCCGGATCGAGCCAGTCGAACTTCGGTCCCGCCAATGCCATGGTGACCAGCGTGTCCGGGATAATCGTCAGCTCGTTCATGCCGACTCTCACCTGCTCGCCGGGAAGCCGCAGACGATACGCGCCCATGCGGGCCGGATCTGAACGAAGGTAAACCGCACCCACGAGCTGCCGGTTGAGGAGGACGGTCATGCGGCGCTGCACATCCGGAGCAATGGGATCGAGGCGCACGACAACGGTGTAGTCGCGCCGTGCCGGCAGCGGGAACCGCACGGTTGCGCGCTCGCTCACAGACACCCGCACCCGGACACCGTCATCGTGCGGGGCGGACCATCCTGCCGCGAAGAACACACGATCGCGCGGCCCGGTTTCGATACTCACGTCCTCTCGCCTCACGATGCTCTCCCGGACGACGAACCAGGGCAGCGCCAGGTAAATCGTCCATCCCGCTATGGCGACAGTAAGGACGAGCCCGACGCGCAGCGCCGCGGCCCGTGATATCGCGACCGGTCGCGCCGGGGTCTGCTGCCACAGACGCAAAAGAAATCGGACGGCGCCGTCACCGGCAAACAGCGCGGCAGTGATGTAGAGCGGATACGCGTGCATCGTGAACCGCCATTCGCCGCCGCCAGACACGTTCCAGGTGAACGCGTAGGGCAGGAGCGACGACACCAGAATCACGATCAGCATCCGACCTCGTGGGACGAACGGCAGCATCAACAGTCCGGCGGCAGAACACCACCGGAGCACGGCGCCGATGTGCGGCGCGTATCCCTCGTAGCCGCGAAACCTGGTCGCAAAGGGCTGCACGAACAGCCCCGTGAGCACGGTGTCGAGCACCCGGACGGGATGCGCGCCGAACTTCGCACTCAGGTAGGCAGCGGTGCTCATCGGCCGATCCGACGGCAGCCCTTCGCCGAAGCGGTAGTAGCCGGTGTGATAGTTGATCGCGTAGAAGGGATCCCCCGTTGCGATCGCACAGCTGATGAGAAACGGCGCCACCAGTGCGCCACAGATCACCGCTCCCAGCGCCGCCATCCTCGCGCGCTGCCGCCACACGGCCGGTGGTCCGTCGACAATGACGAGGAGGAACGCCGGCACCACGAACGAGAGCGCCGTGATCCGCGTGAGACACGCGAGACCCGTTGTCACGCCGACGAGTAGTCCGGTCCGGAACGTGGGGGTGCGCTGGAGCCGGACGAACGCCCAGGCGGCGAACACCACAGTGGCCATGAAGGTATCGTCGCGCCAGCCGTCGATCCCCCAGGTGATCAGGTCGTATTCGCAGGCGAGCAGCAGCGCAGCCACGACACCAGCAGCGGGAGACGCGACGGCGGCGGTCAGGAGGTAGATCCCGAAGATCGCCAGCGTCGAACTCGCGGCGGAGGCAAAACTGATGGCGACGTCCTGATCGGAGAAGAGCCAGAGGAACCCCCGCGTCCACGCCAGGAAGAGCGGTTCCCGGACGTGAGGCTGGTAGAAGGTCCGCATCTCGCGGGCGAAGCGAAGATAGTTGATGGGATCGCCACCCGCGTACGGGACCGCAATCCGGTTCCAGCGGTGTGCCTCCGGCTTCACCGCGGCGGCCCATCGGGGCGCCGCATGGGTCACCACCCGCGCCCAGCCGGGATGTTCAACTGGACCGTACCGCTCGACCACCGCGTCGAGGCGCACCAGGCCGCCGTAGATCGTGATCAGGATTGCAAGCACGACGGGAGCCACCCGTCGTACACCCGGCGTGAACACGGGTGAAATCGTATCGCAGTAAAGTTGATGGAAACCGCGGAATGCGGGCGGCCGTCTAATTGAAATCACCAGCCCGCCCTCGGAGGCCCACGTGTATCCAGCATTCGGCGCGACGCTTCTGATCGCGTTTCTGACGTTCGCTGCCAGTCCGCCGGTCCTGGCGCAGGCCGGCTCCACATCAGCTCCGGCAGCATCGGCCAGCGGTCTCGACGCCCTTATGAAGCAGGTGCTCGCGCGGCGAGACGCCAATCGCGTGCTGCTCAACCAGTACGTGCTCGACGAAACCGAATCGTTCGAGATGCTCGGCCCGGCCCGCACACCCCTCCATCGGATGAAGCGCGAGTTCACCTGGTACGCGCGCGACGGCATGCACGTCCGCAGCCCGGTGCGGTTCGACGGTGTCGCGATTACCGAGACCGCGCGGCGGCAGTACGAGGACGACTGGATCAAGCGCGAACAGGCACGCCAGGCCCGGCGTGACCGCCACGAGCCGGAGAAGAACGAGTTGACGATCGGCGCCGACGGCCTGCAAATGAGTGGCGGCGGAATCGGCGGCGCCGAGCCCCGCTTCGTGTCCGAGGCCTACTTCATGGACTTCAAGTTCGAGGCCGGCAATTACTACCTGGCCGGCCGGGAGAAGCTCGAAGGTCATGACGTCCTGCGCATCGAGTACTACCCGACGCATCTCTTCAACGATACGGACGATGAGAAGACGCCGCGGGAGGTGAAGAAGAACCGCGACGACCGTGCCGAGCAGGAGATCGACCGCAAGATGAACAAGACCGCACTCATCACGCTGTGGGTCGATCCGGCCGAGCACCAGATCGTCAAGTACACGTTCGACAACGTGTGGCTCGATTTCCTGCCCGGGGCCTGGCTCGTGCGCGTCGACGACCTGCGCGCCTCGATGACCATGGGCCAGCCGTTCGACGGTATCTGGCTCCCGCGCACCATCAACATTCATGGCGGCTTCACGCTCGCCACCGGCTCGTTCGAGGCCAGCTACGAGCGCGCGTTCACGAATTACCGTGAGGCCGACATCAAGACCACGATCAAGGTCCCGAAATTGGAGGCCACGGCAAGGGAGCCAGAGTGCGAGGGTGCCGAGGTGCCAAGGTGCCAGAGTGCCAAGGGGTGCCAGGGTGCCAGGGTGCAAGAGTGCCAGGGCACCAACAGGGTGCCAGATTGCGCATGTAGCTTCCGCCTTCAGGCGGAAGTTGGCGGCGCCAAAGCGGCAAACGTGCCACGAGCGCCCGCAATGCTGCTGGCGAGCTGGTCGGAGGCCGAGACCTTGCCGCCGGAGCACGGACCGTTCGTCGATGACGAGCAGGCGGTCGAGACGATTCGCGAGATTCGCGTCCACGGCAACGCCTCGCTCACCGACGAAGCGGTGCTGAAGCTCGCCGGCATCTCGGTTGGCGATCCGGTGACGCCATCGGCCGAAAAAGACATCGAACAGCGGTTGACGGCCAGCCGCCGCTTCGATTCGGTCGAGGTCCGGAAGCGCTACCGATCGCTCGACGACCCGACCGACGTGGCCATGGTCCTGCTCGTGCACGAGCGCCCGGGCGTCGCGTCAGAAATATCGGGCGGTGCGCCTCCCCCGGCATGGCGGCGCTTCACCAGCCGCCTGATGTTCCTGCCAATCCTGGGCTACGCCGATGGCTACGGCCTGACGTACGGCGGCCGGGTGAGCACGTTCAACCTGATGGGAGTAGGGGAACGACTGTCACTCCCTCTCACCTGGGGCGCGACGAAGCGGGCGACGCTCGAACTCGAGCGGACGTTCAAGAGCGGGCCGCTGACGCGCATCCTCACCAGCGTCGGCATCTGGAATCGTGAGAATCCCTTTTACGAGATCGACGACCAGCGCGTCGAATGGCGGGGCCGTGCCGAGCGGCTGTTTGCCGGGCGGCTCCGGACCGCCGTCGAAGCGTCACGCGCGTCGGTCAGCTTCGCCCCCCTCGACGACAATATCTGGACGGTTGGCGGCGACGTCACCTACGATACGCGCCACGACCCGACGTTCCCCGCGAATGCGGTCCTGCTCGGCGGCGGCTGGTCGGCACTGCACGTCGCCGGCTCGGATCCCGTCAACCGCTACAATGCCGATGCGCGCGGCTACCTTCGTGTCTTCCGGCAGAACGTCATCGCCGGTCGGGTGCAGTACTTCGACGCCGACGGCACGCTGCCGCCGTACGAGCGGCTGCTCCTCGGCGGCGCCTCGAATCTGCGCGGCTTTCGTGCCGGCTCGTTCGAGGCCGACCGGATGGTGGTCACGTCGGCGGAATGGCGAGCGCCATTGACGCCAGTGGTTCGCGGCGCGAAGTTCGGCATCGTCGCGTTCATGGATGCGGCGCGGGCGGCGAACTACGGGACCAGCCTTGGCGACGTCGAATGGCATCGCGGCGCCGGGATCGGACTGTTCATGATCGCCCCGCTGGTGCGCCTCAACTTCAATGTGGCACACGGGGTCGATTCCGGGACTCGGCTCAATATCGGGACCGGCTTCAGCTTCTGACGCGCCCGCCTCAGGGCAGCGCCGGCACCATCCACTGCAGCACATACGCCTGGAGCATCACGATCGCGCCCATGAGGATGACGAGCGCGACGCTGTGCCAGAAGACGAACCGGAGGATGCGTCCTTCCTGTCCGACCTGGCCGGTCGATGCCGTTGCCACGACGATGCTCTGCGCGTCGATCATCTTGCCCATGACGCCACCGGTACTGTTGGCGGTGGTGATCAGGACCGGGTTGAATCCGAGCTGCTGCGCCGTGATCTTCTGCAGGCTGCCGAACAGCACGTTGGAGCTCGTGTCCGATCCCGTCAGCGCAACACCAAGCCACCCCAGTAGCGCGGCGAAAAAAGGATAGAGAAAACCGGTTTTGGTGAACGCCAGGCCGAGGGTCGCATCGGTGCCGCCGTAGCGGGTCACGAATCCGAGCGACAACATCAGCATGATCGTTGCGAGTGACGATCGCATGCGCCGCAAGGTCATCCCGGCGACTCGAATCAACAGCGAGAACGGCAATCTGAAATAGAGCGCGGTCGCGAGCGCGGCGACGAGAATCGCGGTGCCGGTCGCAGACGCCCAGTTGAGCGTGAACACTGCCGCTTCCGCCCTCGCGTTCCGATAGGCCGGCTCGCCGATTCTGGCGCGGTCAACCGCCGCCGGCACGACCGGATATTCGCGGAACACCGCGCGATGCAGCAGCGGCACGTCCCACGCGGGCGACAACAGCGCACTCGTCGTCGGCCGGGCGCCGTGGCGATACGCCGAGAGGGCTCCGGGACCACCATTGAGCAGCACCTTGACGGGCGTGAGGCCCCACAGGATCACTGCCACGCTGAGGAACAGCCACGGCATCCATGCCCGCAGGACAGCGCCTGGCGCAGGGGCGACGGGTTGGAGCGGATCTTTGGTTCCACGCACGATCGCCTGGCGTGGGGCTGCACTGGGCGTCACCAGACGTCCCGCTGCCGAGGCCGTCACCGCCGCCGCTTCGGGAAATTCCCAGACGTCACGCGGCTGCCAGACGCGCGAGAAGAGCGCGAGCGCCGCAATCGAGGCAAGCCCGCCGACGATGTCGACCAGTTCGACGCCGACGTAGTTGCTCCAGGCGAACTGGACGATGGCAAAGATGCCGCCGCAGACGAGGACCGCCGGCCACACCCCGCGCAACCCGCGCCATCCACTCATCGTCACGACGAGCCAGGCCGGGACGATGAGCGACACGAAAGGCAGCTGCCGTCCGGCCATCACGCCAAGCGTCTGGGCGGGAATGCCGGTGACCGCCGCCAGGGTCAGGATCGGCGTTCCAATCGCGCCGAATGCGACCGGCGCGGTGTTCGCGATGAGTGAAAGCCCCGCGGCGTACAGTGGCGTGAACCCGAGGCCAATCAGGAGCGCGGAACAGATCGCCACCGGCGTTCCGAAGCCGGATGCACCCTCGATGAACGCGCCGAACGAGAACGCCACGAGCAGCGCCTGGATGCGCCGATCGGCCGAGAGACGGCTGACCGAGTTCTTGACTACTTCGAACTGTCCGGTCTCAACCGTCAGGTTGTACAGGAATACCGCGTTGAGGATGATCCATCCGATTGGCAGCAGGCCATAAGCCGCACCGTACGCCGCCGTTGCGCCGGCGGTGAGCAAGGGCATGCCGAACACCAGCGTCGACACCGCCAGCGCGGCAAGAAGCCCGGCGAGCGCGGCAATGTGGGCACGCCACTCGAGCACCGCCAGTGCGACAAGGAGGAGGACGATGGGAAAGGCTGCGGCCGCCGTGCTGAGCCACGGGCTGCCGAGAGGGTCGTAGCTCTGGATCCAGGGAGCCCACGTCATATTTGGCCGCGGCCATCATAATATGTCGAGGTCTCGTGGCGCCCGGATCAGCCGGCGCCGGTTTCAACACCTATATGGCCACTCCACGCGCTGTCGCGCCTCCACGAATCGTCAACATCGAAGACCTGCGCAGGGCGGCGAAGCGCCGGCTTCCCCGTGCGGTCTTCGACTATATCGATGGCGGAGCGGATCGCGAGATCACGCTCGATCGGAATTGCCAGGCCTACAACGAGGTGTCGTTCCGGCCACGGTGTGCGGTGGCGAACGCCAACTACAGCCTCGCCACGACGGTGCTCGGGATGCCAGTCGCGCTGCCCTTCCTCCTGGCGCCGGTCGGGAGCTCACGCATGTTCTACCCTCGTGGCGAAGAGGTTGCGGCGCACGCCGCCGGTGAGGCCGGGACGGTCTACATCCTGTCGACGCTCTCCGGCTGCCTGCTCGAGGATGTGCGGCGCGCGACAGCGGGTCCGGCGTGGTACCAGCTGTATCTCGTCGGCGGCCGCGACGTGGCACTCGCCTCGATCGCGCGTGCACGGAAGGCGGGCTACTCGGCGCTGGTCGTCACCATCGACACGCCGGTCGCCGGCCTCCGCGAACGCGACCTGCGCAACGGCATGAAGGAGCTGGTGACGCGCAATCCGCTCGAGATGCTCCCGTTCATCTGGCAGTTCGCCGCGCGACCGCGCTGGCTCTCGGGATTTTTCCGTGATGGCGGGATGATGAGTTTCCCGAACGTGGTCCTCCCGGGTGAGGGGCCGATGCCGTACGCAGACGTGGGCAGCGCGCTCGAGTCGTCCACCGTGACGTGGCCCGATCTCCGCTGGATTCGTGACGCCTGGGAAGGGCCGATTGTCGTCAAGGGCGTCCACCGCGGAGACGACGCCCGGCAAGCCATCGACGTCGGCGCCGACGCCGTGGTGGTATCCAACCACGGCGGACGTCAACTCGACAGCGTGCACGGCACGCTGCGGGTGCTGCCCGAGGTCGTCGCCGCCGTGAACGGCCAGGCGGAGGTCCTGCTCGACGGCGGCATCCGTCGCGGCAGCGATGTCGTGAAGGCACTCTGCCTCGGCGCCCGCGCGGTGCTGATTGGCCGCGCGTACGCGTATGGATTGGGCGCTGCCGGAGGTCCCGGTGTCGCGCGCGCGATCGAGATCCTGCAGGCTGACGTGATGCGTACCATCAAGCTGCTCGGCTGCCCGACCGTCACTGCGCTGAACGAGTCGTACATCGACGTACCCTCGGAGTGGTCCAAGGAAGATCGAGTCGGGACTCGGGGCTCGGGACTCGGGGCTCGGATCAGGGATTAGGGATTCGGGGTTCGGGGCTCGGATTCGGGGTTCGGGGTTCGGGGTTCGGGGTTCGGGGTTCGGGGTTCGGGGTTCGTTCGCCTGCGGCGTCGAACTCGCCACGGAAGCCGGAAGCCGGAAGCCGGCAGCTGATAGCTGATAGCTGTCAGCTGCCGTCTGCGCCCTACTTCGTCCCTCCCGTGACCACGATATTGCGGAACTCGCCGGTCTCGTCGAAGGAACCAAACCCGATCCGGCCGGCGGCGATCGTGGTGTCGGTTGCCTTCAGGGCGGGCGTGGTCGAGCCGTTCATGAAGATCTCGATGCGACCGCTGACTGGATCGCGTTCGAGCCGGACGTGGTGCCAGCCCTGGTCCTTCATCTGCGGCACGCTGTCGGGCTGATCGAGCCGGCGGCGATCCGCGTCGGCGACCAGGAAAATGCCGTTGTGGACGGCATTGGTGATCCCGGCCAGGTGCACGTAATAGAACCGCGTCGGCGATTCGTATCCGAAGATCAGTTCCACGTCTCGAACCGGCAGATCCACGGGCGCGGTCGATTTGATCTCCGCTTCGAGCGTGAGCTTCGTCAGCGGGGGCGATTTGAGAATCGCAAGTGCTGCCGGACGCCGAATCGCCCCGCCCGGGGTGCCCGCACCGGTGAGTCGCAGGGTGTTGGCGGTGATGTCCCAGGTGCCCGACCCGTCGAGGGTCCATTCCGCGATGCGCTGCGCACTCCCGAGATCTGGACGGAGCGTCGTCGGCTGCTGCGCGGCGACGTCGAACGACAGCATCGTCAAGGCCGCGAGCAGAAGACGGCGTACATGAGAATCGCAGTGCGCGCGGGCGTCGATCAATTGGCACTCCTGTTCGGTCGCGAGGGTTTTTTCTTCTCCAGCGCTGGACCGCAGAACTTCTCAGCGATCTTCCGGACCGTGGTGATATTGCGAAATGTCGTCGGACCGAGTGCCTTGTCCAGTTTGGGCGCGACGAATTCGTCAGCGAGGTTCACTCGCAACCAGTAGATCTCACGATCCTGAACCGCGAACCGGTGCGCACTCGTGCTGGCGGCGGCTACGGCGGCGCGAAGGGCTTTCGCTGGAGCCGCCTTCAGAAACCCCACGTACAACGCGCCGTCGCGGGTGTCTGCTTCCGGAAACACCTGCGCTCGCGCAATCGCGGAGACCTCCGGAACGGTGCGCAGGAAGGTCGTGACGGGAAACGCCAGCGCCTTCTCGAGTCCGGCTTCCAGCTGCAGTTCCAGGACGTCGGGAGCAGCGGCGGACTCGAAAATCACGTTGCCGCTGGCGATGAACGTCTGGACCTGTGCCGCTCCCATCCGCTCGAACAGCCGCCGCAACTCCTCCATGCGCACGGTATGGCCGCCGACGTTGATCGCGCGCAGAAAGGCGATGTACCGCAGCGGCATCAGTGATCGCTTTGCAGCGTGGCTTCGCCCGGTCGATCCATTCCCTCGCCCGAACTCATTTCGCGAGGGGATCCGGGCGCAGCTGGAACTTGATCACCTTGCTCGTGGTCCCCTTCCCTGTCTCCATGTGAAATGGCGCGCGCGTGCTGACGGTGCTCCAGAGCCCGCGACCTTTCCAGCCGCCGTCCGCCTTGTCGATGCGGCCGTCCATCCATTTCGTGTAGTAGCCGGTCGGATACGGCACCCGCAGGACGACCCACTTTCCGTCTTTCAGGACGAGCAGACCCTCCGACTCGTTCCCGGTGTTGATCGGCGTGTTCTTCCCGAGGCCGAGCGTGTCGAACTGGTCGACCCACGTGTAGTAGCTTCCCTCGGCGCTTCCCGATGCGGTGACGCCTTTCAGCTGCGGCAGCGGCTCGGGATAGAGGGTCCATCCCTCGGGACAGTGCTGGCCCGTCGCCTTCGGCCCATTCAGCGGCCCCTTGCACTTCCGCCGATCGAAGCTGGCCATGTGGCCGCTCGCGAGCGCCGCCCAGACGACGCCGTTGCGATCGATGTCCATGCCGCGAGGTGAGAATCCGGGGTTGACGGGATCGTTGAACGGCGGTTCGTACACTTCCGCCAGTGCGGTTTCCGGCGGGTTCGCGCCGGGCACGAGACGGACGGCGGCGCCGGGATAGCCAAGCACCGATCCCCAGATCGATCCATCGGGCGCGGGGGCGACCGAATAGAATGCCGCGCCGAAGCGTTTGTCCTTGGCCGGATCGACCGGCTGGTTCGGCTCGACGTAGGCGTCGCGCTTGCCGTTTCCGTTCGTGTCCATGATGAGCGCGGTCCAGCCCTGCGACTTCTCCTCGTCTCCCGTCTCTTCGAACATCTTCGTGTTCAGCCAGCCGACGACCTGGCCGCCACCGCTCGTCCAGAGCGTGTTGTTCGCGTCCTCCGCGAACATCAGGTGGTGGGTACCGAAGCAGGTGCTGATGTGCGTGAGCTTCCCTGACTTCGGGTCGTACATGGCGAGATGGCGGCCGGCCCGCTCGATCGGGAACTGCTTTGCGGACGGGTGGCTCGATCCCTGTTTGCAGTAGTCAGGATTCTCGGCAGGCCGGACCGTGGATGTGATCCACAGCCGCCCCTTCCCGTCGAACATCGGGTTGTGGACGTTGTTCTTGCTGTTCCACAGGACTTCGCGATCCCAATAGGGCGACGGCTGGATCATCGTCGGCGAGGCCGCCGGCTGCGTCGCCGGGTCGCGCACGGTCAGCTCGACCTGGCTGATCTTGTTGTTCACCGGATCGAGGACAGGCAGGTAATCGGCGCTGAGCTCGAGCGAGCCGTAAATCAAGCCGTTCGGGTTGAGCGTCGGATTGCGCCGATCGGTCGAGACCTCGTCGTGCAGATACCCCTTCGCATGCGCCCAGTCCCACTCCGTGATGACGACGTTGCGCTCGATCCCTTGCGGGCGCGGCGGTGCGGGAGGGACTTCGCCGGCGGCGATTCGATCGGTCCAGTCCGCGAACAGTGCGAGTGCGCGCTTCGGCCCGAGCTGGTTGAGCGCCCGCAGCATGTCGGCGCCAGCCTGCCCTGACTGCAGACGTCGCTGCCACGCATCGGTCGAGGAATCGAAATGGCCGAGCGCCGGCAGCAGTTCGCGCGTGCCCTTGCTTCCGAGCTGATGGCAGGACAGGCAGGCGCCCGATTTCACCTGCCGGATCCATTCGCCCTGGCTCTTCATGTCGGGAGAGATTCCGTTTCCGCTGGGACCGGTCCCGGGGAACTCGCTCTTGTCCGGCACCGACAGGAGCGAAAACCAGTAACCGGCCGGGTAGTACTGCGCCGCCGCTTTGGGATTGGGCGCAGTGACCGCCGTGAGGTTCAGCACCTTGCCCGGCGTCGTGGTCACCTTCGCCGAATCGACGAGCCCGTATCCGCGAACCCACACCGAGTAGGTCGCCTTTGGCAGGTCGGGGACGAGATAGCGCCCGCGATCGTCGGTCACCACGATGCGCACGAACTTCGTTGGCAGGTCCGAGGTCTCGGCAATGACCCACACGCCGGCCTCCGGCCCTTTCGGGCCGCTCACCACGCCCCCGAGATCGTCCGGGTCCACCTGGACGAGGGCCGCGGCGGTGGCTTGCTCCGCACTGGTGCGCGCCATGGCGCTGACGAGGATTGCGGCAAACATCGCAGCCACCAATCCCGATCCGAACACTCGTTTCGTATTCATGACTCGCTCTCCTGTCGACTGCGGCACTCTACCCGAACATCGTCCGTACGACGAACCAGATATTCGCGGGCCGTTCCGCAAGGCGGCGCATGTACCAGGGGAACCAGTACTCACCGTAACTGATGAGGACGCGGAGCCGGGTCCCAGCCGCCGCAAGCCGTGCCTGCTGCCCCCTTTGTATGCCGTACAACATTGCAAACTCGTAAGCGGACGGCGGCACCTTCTCCTGCGCAATATGCGCCGCAAGCCTGTCCGCCAGCGGGATGTCGTGGGTCGCGATGTGCAGAAGGGCGCCGGGCTGGCGCGCATCCGGGGCCAGCAGCCTCGTACACAGCTTGAAGAAGTTCCGGTCCACATCCGCCTTTTTGGGGAAAGCGACTTCGGGCGGTTCCAGGTACGCACCCTTGACGATGCGGATCGCCGCCCCGAGCGGGACCAGCGATTCCACGTCCTTTTCGGTCCGATACAAGTACGCCTGCAGGGCGATCCCGATGCGCGGCGTCTGCGCCCGCATCTTTCGATAGAGCGCGATCGTGCGATCGACGTAGCCGGAGCTTTCCATGTCGATCCAGACGAAGTTCCGGCGCCCCTCAGCATGAGCCACGAGGCGCGCGAGATTCCGTTCGCAGAGCGCAGGGTCCAGGTCGAGCCCGAGTTGTGTGGGCTTCACGGAAATATGGGCGTCGAGGCCCGCGGCCGCAATCCGATCGAGGACTTCGAGGTAATGCTGCGTCACTTCCTCGAACTCGTCGGCGCTCTCGAGATTCTCGCCAAGCCGGGTCAGGATGGTCGTGATGCCCTGTGGCTTCAGCTCCGTCGCAGCCCGGATCGCATCCTCGATGCGCTCCCCGGGCATGAAGCGCGCGACCGATTTGCGCACGAAGGTCGTCCGCGTCGCGCGTTCCCGCAGCCACGGGTTCGTCGAACCGGCGAGCAGCGTTTTACGGAGCAGGGACATTGGTTTCTCAGTATCAGCTCACAGCTGGAGCTTCCAGTCTCCAGTTTCCGGTATCCAGTGCTTGCCAGTCTTACTAGCTACTGGCTACTGGCTACTGGCTACTGCCGCCTACATCACACTATGTATCGCCCCGCCGTCGACCTGCAGGGTCGCGCCGGTAATGTATGCGGCGGCGTCCGACAGCAGAAAAGCGCCGACCCGGCCGAACTCGTCAGTTGTGCCATACCGGCCCATCGGGATCGCGGCCATCGAGCGCTTCTTCGATTCCTCGACCGACACCCCCTGACGCGTGGCGTTGACCTGATCGAGGTGCCGCACGCGATCGGTGTCGATGCGGCCCGGGATGATCTGATTGACCCGGATGCCTGACGCCGCCAGTTCGAGCGCGAGAGTTTTTGCGAGTGCGGCGACCGATGCGCGGAGTACGGTGGACAATCCCAGGTTCGGGATGGGTTCCTTCACCGACGACGACGTGGACATCAGGATCGCTCCGCCGCCGCGCCGCGTCATCGAGGGCACCGCCGCGCGCACCATGCGCAACGTGCTGAACAGCAGCAGCTCCGCCGCATCCTGCCACGCGGCGTCGTCGAACGACAGCGCCAGACCGGCGGGAGGCCCTCCCGAGTTGGTCAGCAGGGCGTCAATACCGCCGAAGGTGTCCTCTGTTGTCTTGACCCATTGCTGGATGCCCACCGCAGATCGAACATCGACGGACATGACCAGCACCTTGTTGCCAGTCTCGCGCTCGATCCGCGCGCCGGCGTCCCCGATCGCCGCTTCGTCACGCGACGAGATCGACACGCGAGCGCCCTCACCGGCCAGTGCGCGGGCGACTCCGTACCCCAGTCCTTTGCTCGCCCCGGCGACGAGCGCCACTTTGTCTTTCAGCTGAAGATCCATCTTCGATTCTCCGCGGTTGCGGACGGTACTTACCCGGGGGTCAGTGCTCGCCCGTTCTATGTAGCGACTCCCATCGTTCGGGCCCCGATCCTCAGTTGGCAGTGCCGGCCGCCGCCGATCGTTTTGGCGCGTCCACAGGGGATGGCGGCGCCTCGAGCAGCGGCTCGCTCCACTCCATGACCCGGTCGAGAGCCTCGCGCGTCGCCTGGTCCAGCGCCCCGGCCGGAGGCCGCATCGCCGCGTGCGCGAGCGCGCCCCGACGGCGGAGGACTTCCTTCCGAATCGCCTGGCCGATGCCCTCCTGGAACTCGAAGCGCAGCAGCGGCACGGCGCGGTAAAAGGTATCTGCCGCTTCCGTGATCCGCCCGGCACGAAAGTGGGAGACGACAGAAACGAGAATCTCGGGGAAGGCAAAGCCGGTCATCGCCCCGGTCGCTCCAGCGAGCAGTTCCTCGAGGAGAAACACGCCGCCAAGTCCGCCGAAAATCCGGACCGGTATTTCGCCGCACGACTCGACGATTCGAGAGGTCTTGAAGGGCGTCGGAGGATCTTCGAGCTTGATCGTCCGCGCCCGGGGAATCTCGCGGACGATGCGCGCGAGCAGCCCCGGCTCCATTGGAAATCCACACGCCGGCGGATAGTCCTGGACGACGATTTCGATGTCGACGGCACTGGCGAGCGCGGCGAAGTGCCGCAGGACGGCGTCCGAGTTGAGCTTCGCCATCCGGGGCGGGCTCACCATCACCGCCGTCGCCCCTGTTGCGTGCGCGTGCCGGCTGTATCCGATGCAGGTTCGCGTGCCCTCGGCGGTGGTGCCGGCAACGACGCCGATACGGCCGTTGACCTGCTCGACCACGACCTCCAGCACCTGGCGGCGTTCGCCTTCATCGAGACGCGCCACTTCGCCGGTTACCCCGAGCGCCGTCACGCCATTGACGCCAGCCGCAATGAAGAGGTCCACCACGCGCCTGAGGCTCGCCTCGTCGATGTCACCATTGGGGTGAAAGGGCGTGGGGAGCACGGAATAGACGCCTTCGAGCTGCACCGGAAGACTCCTTGAAGGGTGCCAAAGTGTGCGTAGCTTCCGCTTTCAGGCGGAAGTCGCCAGCGTGCGCGTCGCTTCCGTCTTCAGGCGGAAGTCGCCAGCGTGCGCGTCGCTTCCGTCTTCAGGCGGAAGTCGGCAGCATGTGCGTAGCTTCCGCCTTCAGGCGGAAGTCGGCAGCATGTGCGTAGCTTCCGCCTTCAGGCGGAAGTTGGCAACGAGCACCAGAAGGATTGTGGATCACTTTCGGCGTCCGGTGCTGCCGCCAGCGCGGCGGCATCAGTGCACAAACGACGAGTACAGATTGTTGACGAAGTGCACGGCGACGGCGGCCCACGTCGATTCGGCCTTCCGCCTGGCGTATCCGGCGACGAGCCCGACGAGACAAATGCCGAGCGCCAGAATTGCCTGTGACGGCCTGAGCCGGCCGACGAAGTACCAGCCGGGGAGGTGGAGACCGAGGAACATCAGCGCGGCAGTGATGTTCGCGGGCCAGAACGCGAGGTGCGAGTGCTGCAGTTCGCGGAGGAAGAACCCCCTGAACACGACCTCTTCGAACAACGGCGCGACGACGAGGACATTCACGAGCGCGAACCCCGCGGCCGGCCACCCGAAATGCCTGGTCGCGACGTCGGCAACCAGTGAGACGGCTGCGAATCCGATGCCGAGGAGCACTCCGACTCGGGCGCCGGCGCGTCCGTTCTTCAACCACAGGTAGGTGGCGATTGGCTCCTGCTGCCGCATCCTGACGACCAGGAGGACCGGTAAGATCCAGATGAGAAGCTTCGCCGCCGTCCAGTAGAGAAACTGGACGACCGAAGAACGTGCGGCCATCCCCGTCGCGCTGTACGCAAGCCACGCGCCTACCCATAAGGCCAGCAGCAGGACGTAATGGACCGCCACCCCTGCGACCGCGGATGGCGCCCGCCGGTTCGATGATGTTGCGGTGATCTGCACGTCGACAGCTTACGCCCGAGGACCGGCGCCTGCGGGCCAGAGGCCAGGCAGCCTCGCTTCGACTCTCTTCGGCGTGTGGCACCATATCGTGTGACTCCCGCCGTCGACACCGCTCGTCTCGCCTGCCGCCTGCCTGCGCATCCAGTGACGCGATTCGCTCCCGCGCCGACAGGCGACCTGCATCTCGGGCACGTACTCAACGCGGAGTATGTATGGGGACTCGCGCGCGCGCTCGATGGCCGCGTCATCCTCCGCATCGAAGATCACGATCGAGGCCGGGCACGGCCGGAGTTCGAAGCGGCGATTCTCGACGATCTCGACTGGCTCGGATTCGCAGCCGATACCTGTACGACGGACGACTATCGAGCGGGAGTCTGCCCCGGCCGACAGAGCGATCGCGATGATGTCTACATGACCGCGCTCGTGTCGCTCGCCAGTCGCGGCCTGGTGTACGGGTGCGAATGTTCGCGACGTTCCCTCGCGCAGTCGGCGAGTTCGGCAGAGGTCCACTACGCCGGCCGCTGTCGCGGGAAGAACATTGCCCTTGCCAAGGACGTGGGGTGGCGCCTGCGGATCGACCCCGGGATCGAGACCTTCGAGGACGCCCGGCTGGGACCGCAGGAACAGGATCCGTCTGCCCAGTGCGGCGACCTCCTGCTTCGCGATCGCGCCGGTAACTGGACCTACCAGTTCGCCGTCACGGTCGACGACTGGCAACAAGGCGTCGACCTCGTCATTCGCGGCATGGATCTCCTGCCGTCGACTGGCCGGCAGATCCGACTCGCACGCCTGCTCGGCCGCGAGCACATGCCGGTGTTCTTCCATCACCCGCTGATTATGAAATCGCCCGATCAGAAGTTGAGCAAGTCTGACGGCGACACCGGGATCCGCGAACTTCGCGCGCGCGGGTGGAGCGCCGAACAGGTGCGGCGCGCGGCTCGCGAGGCGATCGTCGGCTTCTGAGGAGCCTGCGACCGCCCGATCAGGGCAGCGTGACCTTCCTCACAATCATCTCGCTCCCCTCGCCATTCGCCAGGTAGTACAGCGTTCGGCCGACCACCGTGGCGGCGGTCGGATTGCTGATCGAAACCCGCGGGTCGAGCACCGCGAGCGCCGTCGCCGTGCGACCGGCACGATCGAGGGTGATCCGCACGGCGCGACAGGTGCCGTCGGACGTCTTCTGAAGTCCCGCGAGAACGCCGTCGTGCCATCGGATGCGTGTGACCGCGCCGAGCTCGACACCCTTCCCCGCCTTCACTGCGCTGGTCGTGCGGGCACCGAGGTCCACACGCGAGATGCCGGACGCGGTCGCGGCGTAGACGATGCCTGCTTCGGCCGGCGCGATGGAGACGGGACCACTGTCCGGGAGTGTCACCGCCAGCTCCAGAGCGGTCGCACGCGGCGGCAGACGGAAGAGCCGGTGCCCGGCGGTGTCGAGCGCGAGCACCGTACCCGTCGGGGCCATGGCGACGTCCCCGAAGCTCGCCGGCGCGAGATCTTCGGCGATCGGGTAGGTCGAGAGTAGCCGTCCCGAGATCAGCTGCAGCTTGTGCAGTGACGTCCGGCTCCCGTCCGAGCTCACGACCCACAGATCGCCTTGTCGTGGGTCAATCTCGATCGCGGCAATCTCACCGAACCCCGACGTCTGCGCTCCGGCGAGGTTCGCCACGTGCTGTGAGAACTCGTCGACCACCGCGAGCTTGCGGCCCTGGCGATCGCCGACCACGAACCGGCGAGACACGGCGTCGTAAGCCAGGCCGGCAGGCGTGAACCGCGGCGTCGTGAAACGAAGTTGGTCCAGGGCCACAGAAGCGACGGCCGCATCGGCGACCATCGGCGATTTGGCAACGGCAGGAGGACTCGTCACCGGCGGAGGCGTCTTGTCCACTCGCTCGGAAACCGCGGGCTTGCCCGACGCGGGCGCGTCAGTGACCGGTGCGGGCGGCGAGATCTTCGCCGCCAGCTCTGGCCATCGCGGCAGTGCCCGGACCCGGCGAAAGTCGTCGTTCGTCGCCGCGTCTACCGCCACGCCCATCGAGATGATGCGTTCGAGCATCACGATCGCGTCGTTCGGGCGGCCGCTGAGACTCTGCGCCCGCGCCAGCAGGTACATCAGCGACGGATCGTTCTTCGGACCGAGCTGGACAGCGCGCCAGGCGAGGTCGTGAAAGACCTCGAAGTCCTGCCGGTTCGCCGCGGCGAGTGCAAGCTGACGGCACTCGGCGACCGCCCGGCAATCAGGTTTCGTCGCCGCATCCTGGCCGGGTCCGCCGACAAGCAGGAGCAAAAAGAGAGTCGATGCGTGGAGAAGGGGCATGTGGGATCAGTGTCGTCGGCCGGCAATCGCCTGGGGCGCATGCTAGCATGCCCGGCAATGTCGTCCGCCCGGTTCCCGCATCCGCTGGCGCTACTGACCGCCTGCATCCTCGTTGCCGCCGCGTTCAGTTACATCCTCCCGGCCGGTCAGTACGCCCGACATGAAGATCCGGCAACCGGACGCCAGGTCGTGGTGGCAGGCACGTATCACCGGGTGGACGCGGCGCACGTCGGTCCCTTTCAGGCCATGGTCGCGATCCCGAAGGGCCTGGCCGACGCTGGGTCGGTTGTTTTTCTGGTCTTCCTGGTCGGCGGCGCTTTCACGGTCGTCGACGAGACCGGTGCACTGCGACAGGCAGTCGAGTGGCTGGTCAGGCGGCTGCAGCGTCGAGAAGCGCTGGTCATTCCGATCGTCTCCCTCGCGTTCGCCGTCGGCGGAGCGCTCGAGAACATGTCGGAGGAGATCATTGCGCTCGTTCCCGTGCTCCTGCTCGTGACGCGCCGGCTTGGATTCAACGCCGTCACCGCGGTCGCGATCAGCCTGGGCGCGGCCGGTGTTGGCGCCGCGTTCAGCCCGATCAACCCGTTCCAGGTGCAGATCGCGCAGAAGCTTGCCGGGCTGCCGCTGCTGTCCGGTGCCATGTTCCGAATCGTGCTGATGGCCCTTGCCCTGGCGACATGGATCATCGCGACGTGGCGCCACGCGATCCGTACCAGGCGTCCACCGGAGGCCGCAGATCTCGTCGAAGCGGGCAGGTTCGATCGCCGCCGTGCCGCCGTCCTCGTGCTCGTGCTCGCCACGTTCGTGGTGTTCGTCTACGGCGTCATGCGGCTCGGGTGGGACTTCGACCAGATGTCGGCACTGTTCTTCGCGATGGGCCTCCTCTCGGGTCTCATCGGCGGACTCGGGATCGGCAACACTGCGAGCGCATTCGTCACCGGCTTCACCGCCATGGCGAACGCCGCGATGCTGATTGGATTTGCCCGCGCGATTTTCGTCGTGCTCGACGAGGGACGCGTGATCGACACGATCGTGAACGCGCTCGTGACGCCGCTCCAGAACCTGCCGGTGGCGCTCTCGGCGCTGGGGATGATGGCGGTCCAGGCGGCGGTGCACGGGCCGGTCCCGAGTGTCAGCGGACAGGCGGTGCTGACGATGCCGGTGCTGGTGCCGATGTCGGACCTGATCGGACTGTCCCGCCAGGTGGTGGTGCTCGCCTACCAATACGGCGCCGGGCTCACTGACCTGATCACGCCGACCAACGGCGCGTTGATGGCCGTCACCGCAGCGGCGGGCGTCAAGTACGGCGACTGGCTGACTTTCGCCGTCCCCGTCTATCTCGCGCTGCTCGTGCTCGGCGGGCTGGGGATTATCGCCGCGATTGCGCTGCATCTCTAGGTTCCGGGTTCCGGGTTCCGGGTTCGGGGTTCCGGTTCCAGGTTCGGCGTTCCAGGGTTCGAAGTTCGCGGTTCCAGTTCGAAGTCGCGGTTCCAGTTCGAAGTTGGCGGTTCCAGTTCGAAGAGTTCCAGGTTCCTAAAACACCCACGTCGTTGCAGCACCGAACGAACGATGAACCGGCCGACCTGAACCACGGAACCACGGAACCACGGAATCGCGGAACCCCGGACCCCGGAACCCCGGAACCCCGGAACCCGAACCCGGAACCCTGAACCCGGAACCCGGAACCCCGAATTGGCTCAAATATAAATCGTCATCCAGAGCGGGAAGAGCGCCGCGAAGCTGTCCTCCACGGCGGCGACAAGCCGCGGCATCGATGACATTGTGTTCGCGTCCTCCGGCTGGTCGAGCGAGAGCCATCGACCGACGAATACCCAGCCCTGCGCGGCGGGATTGCGACAGTTGATGAGCCAGGCGACCGCGTCCTTCGGCAGCAGATCGACCGCGGGTCCGCGGCTGCCGTACTGGATGAACCCGCCCGACGTTCCCATCCATTGAACCAGGTGGCTTCCCCACGCACCGCCAAGCTGCCGCTGGAAGCTCTCGAATCTCACGAGCACTCGCTCCTGCCCGCCATCGGCCTCGTTGTCCCGGGCGCCCGGTGCGAGGTTGAATCCAAGTCCGATTCGAATCCAGTTGCCGCCCCATGGCGTCCTGCTGAACAGGCCGATATTGAACTGCGGCTCGCGGCGGCCGCCATGATGGTAGGCATAGATGTGACCGCTGGTCCTCGCGTGATAGCTGTTGCGGTGGAACAGCTTCGACCCCGACTCGCCTGCACGCGTGCGTGCCTCGACGATGCGAACCGAGGTTCGCTGTTCGTTGACGGATAGGAGGAGGGCCTCGAGCTTCGGGCCGAGGGCGCGCCCGGCATCGGGCGGCGCGAGGTGGCCGAGCGCGTCGAAGTCGTGCGGCCCGAATCCGCTCGCAGCCTCGGCCGCGGGCAGCGCCGTCGCCCGCCGGCGAGTCACTTCGTTGAGGAGGCTGCGTGCAATCGTGTTCGACGGATTCAGTTCGAGCACTGTCGCGAGCGCTCCCGCGGCGTCCGCGAACCGGCGCTGTTCGAGGTAGCAGCGCGCGAGCCGCGTCCACGCGCCCTGGTTGGTCGCATCGGCTCGCGTGATCTCGAGATTGACCTCGAGCGCCTCGGGGCCGAAGTTCGAGTCCCTGGCGAGTTCAACCGCGCGCTGCTGCAGATCCGCGAGGGTGGAAGACATCCCGAGAGGGTATCAAAGTCACTGCCGATGCCGAAGGATGCCAGAATACCCGGATGCCTGCTCGCATTCGTCACTTCGCGGTTCGACCTCTTCTGGTTGCAGTACTCGTGTCGGCAGTCTTGCCACTCGCCGGCTGTTCCCGGTCGAACGAAGGAAGCCGTGAACCGGCCGCGCTGCCGCAGATTCCCGCGCCTCCCGACGTCGCTGCGCCGCCGGCCGACGCGACGGTCAGCAGCACCGGCCTGGCGAGCAAGGTCCTCTCACCGGGCCGTGGCACGCGACATCCACGACCGAACTCGCGCGTCACGGTGCACTACACCGGCTGGACGGTCGACGGCAAGATGTTCGACAGTTCGGTCGCGCGCAACGAGCCGTCCACGTTCGGCCTCGATGGCGTGATCCCGGGATGGACGCAGGGCGTGCAGATGATGGTGGAAGGGGAGAAGCGGCGGTTCTGGATTCCGGCGGCGCTCGCCTATGCCGACAACCCTGACGCGCCGCAGGGCATGCTGGTCTTCGACATCGAACTGATCAGGATCGATTCGTAAGCCGAAATGCGCGAAGGCTCAGGTCGTGGCGAGCTCGCGCGCCGGCGCCGTCGCCTTTCGTCCGCGCCTGAACATTCCGCCCAGTACCTGCGCCAGCTCCAGCCTGGGAACCGGCGTCGTCTCGAGTGACACGCGCCCAGCCCGGATGGCGTCACAGACCGCGTCCGCACTGCGCTCGGCATCGACGAGTGAGTAGGTGCGGCCAAGCTGCCGCAGATCGTGGAGATCCGAATTGCCGACGACGGGCTTGCCCCGCTCGTTTGCCCACCGGGCCGCCCGCTCGTTGAAGTTCAGGCCGCCGGTCCAGAAGTAGCTCCATTCAACCGCGTCGAACAGATCGGCGTGGGTTTCCATCCGCCCACGAAGACAGGACGGGTGCGGAAAGAACGGATGCGGCGCGATGACGATTCCGTTGCTGCGCGCCTTCAGGGTGGCGATGTCCGCGAGTGTGCGTACGTTCTCGGCCGCCGCCGGGAAGTTCAGCAGCAGGACGTGGCGGCCGTCAATCGTGCGCTCCAGACCAGGAATCAACGTGATTCCGAGGTCCTTCGCATAGGCAGTGAGCCGGGCATCGGCCAGCTGCCGGTCGTGGAGGGTCAGGGCGAGCGCGTCGAACCCGAGCACGTGCGCCCGCTCGACCAAAGTCTGCGCATCGTGGGAAATAAGGTCTTCGGGATCCTCCGACGAATGCAGGTGAAGGTCGACTTTCAAGGCCATTTTCATTCGTTCGTCCAACTGCCGGACTGGAGGAGCAAGGAGCATTCCCGCCAGCCGGCTCGTCAGGACAGCAGCAATTCGAGGTCTTCGGCCCGAAGCGTGCGGACGAGACCGGCGTCAGCCGAAAGGATGGCGTCAGCCAGTTCCCGTTTGGTCCGCTGCAACTCCGCCACTTTTTCCTCCACGGTGTCGCGCGCCAGCAGGCGGTAGGCAAAGACGTGCCGCGACTGGCCGATCCGGTGCGCGCGATCGATCGCCTGCGCTTCGGCCGCCGGGTTCCACCACGGATCGAGCAGGAACACGTATTCCGCGGCGGTCAGGTTCAAGCCCAGGCCGCCCGCCTTCAGGCTGATGAGGAACAGCCTGCACTCCGGATCGGACTGGAAGCGCTCGACCCGCGCGGCACGGTCCCGCGTGCGGCCATCGAGGTATTCGTACTTGATCCCGAGCGCGTCCAGCCGCGGACGCAGCAGCGCCAGGAAGCTCGTGAACTGCGAAAACACGAGCGCCTTGTGCCCTTCCTCGATCACCTCCGACAGCCGCGGAATGAGGACGTCGAACTTCGCCGACGATTCGTCCGCGCGCCGCGGATCGATGAGGCCGCTGTGGCACGCCGCCTGCCGCAATCGGAGGAGGGCTTCGAGGATCTGCATCTTCGAACGGTTGACGCCCTCGCGGGCGACGCGCGCGAGCAGCGTCTCGCGGTAGTGCGCCCGCAGTTCGTCGTAGTGCCGCCGCTGTGCACCTTCGAGCTCGCACTGCAGCGTCTGCTCGGTTCGCCGCGGCAGCTCCGGCGCGACCTGCTCCTTGGTGCGGCGCAGGAGAAATGGACGCAGCGCCCGCGCGAGCCACTCGCAGATCCTCGTCGCCGCCGCCGCGCATCCCGCTCGCCCGCTGAAACGATTTCGCCGTTCCAAGCAGTCCCGGATTGAGGAATTCGAACAGGCTCCACAACTCGCCAAGATGATTTTCGATTGGCGTGCCGCTCAGCGCCAGGCGGTGACGCGCGCGCAGGAGCCGCGCCGCCTTGGCTGACGCGGTCGCCGCGTTCTTGATCGCCTGCGCCTCGTCGAGAATGGCGTAGTCGAACTCGATCGCCGACAACTCCACCGCGTCCCGCCGAAGTGTGCCGTACGTCGTCAGCACGAGATCCGCGCCCCGGATGGACGCGGGATCGCGCACCGGTCCGGTGTAGTCGAGGACCTTCAGCTCCGGCGCAAACCGTGCCGCCTCCTCCATCCAGTTGAAGACCAGTGACTTGCGGTACGACGACGAGTGAGGGGACGCGTTCGCCATGCCGGCGGTTGTGGCGGCAGCCGTCGAGGAGCGCCAGCACCATGACGGTCTTGCCAAGGCCCATGTCGTCGGCCAGGCACCCGCCGAAGCTGAAGCGGCGCAGGAACTCGAACCATCCGAGAGCCTCGCGCTGATACTCGCGCAGCGTCCCGCGGAACGACGGCGGCGCGTCGGCGGCGCTGACGCCGCCAAAACTCTGCAGCTCGGAGCGGATGTGTTCGAACACCTCGTCGTACGCGATCGTGGGCTGCGTCGCCAGCAGCGCATCGAGCAGGGCGGCCTGCGATCGTCCGAACCTGATCGCATCTCCCTCGGTCTTTCCGAATCCGGCAATCGCCGTATAACGGCGCAGCCACTCCTCGGGGAGCAAGCCGACGCTTCCGTCGTCGAGAACGACGACGTCTTCGCCGCGCGAGATCGCCGCGAGCAGCTGCGGGAAGGGCGCCGACCGGCCGTCGCCGAAATCGATGTCGCCGTGCAGATCGAACCAGTCGATCCCCGACGACACCTCCAGCTGCATGCCGACCGGCGGACCGGAACGCCCGGCCTTCCGCCTCGACGCGCCAGCCCTCGTTGACAAGCGTGTGCACGACCTTCGGGAACTGCTCTGGCGAGATGCCAAGGATTTGCCGCGACTCGAAATGGCTCCACGTGTAGCGGAACCCGAGCTGATGCAGCCGATCGATGGCCGACTGCTCGGCGCTCCGATTGCGCCGCACCAGCCGTCGCCGCTCCGGGTCGTATGCGGTCGCGCCCGGTGGCCCCTCGACTACGATCCCGTCGTAATCGAACTGGACCGAGGCCCGCAGATCCTGACGCAGCGCGTACGGGTTCTGCCGCTCGGGGCGACCGACGCGGATCCGCGGCCGCGGCACGCCGTCGACGACGTCGTAGCGGAGCTCCCCCGGCAGTGAGCGGGGGTCGAGGCCGGAGCGGGCGAGCGTTTCGAGCAGTGCGCCGGCTTCCGATCGTGGGATCGCAATCGGACCGAAGCTGCGGAGTCGCGCCAGCCAGGCGAACCCGCCTTCGAGGTCGAGCCGCGCCATGGTCGTCCGCGTGAACAGGAACCCGCGGCTGAGGAGCAGGACCGGCTCGCGCAGCGGCATGCGCTCGCCCTCGCGCACGAACGCGCCGTCGATGAGGATGGTGTCGTCCTTCTCGTCGGTCCTGACGTCGAGCTCGAACTTCCACGGAGTGCCGACATCCCAGGAAATCGGCAGCAGCCCCTGGCCGTCATTGGTGTTGTCGAGATGCGCACGCCCGGTGCGGGCCAGCATCGGCAGCACCCGATCTTCGAGCGGTCCGTTCAGAACGTAACGGGACAGACGAGGGTAGCCGGCTTCGTACGGGGCACTCTGATACCACGCGTTCGACGCGCCGATGAGCAGCGACAGAATTTCGCGGTCATCACGATCGACCATGTGCTCGGCTTCGGCCGGGGTGACGCCGACGGGCTTTGGCTTGGTCCACGCGCCGCTCTTCCGCCGCTGACGGAAGAACACGCAGACCACGGTGCCCCGTCCTGCGAGCGTCTCGCGGACGTCGACCGCGTAGACGATCTCGCCGTTCGAAAACCGGGGGAGGGGCACGGCGCCTTCGGCCGCCGCCACGTCCTGCCGGAGTTCGTGGAGGAAGCGCTGCCACGGCGGTGCCTTGACGGCGGCGGTCCGGACGCCGGAACCGGAGTAACCGATTTCGGCCTGCTCGAGCACGTCAGCGGCGCTCGGCCGGTACTCGGGGTCGAGGACCGCATCGTCACCAACCGGGCCGTCGCCGCCAAGGAGTTGCCGATCCTCGGCCTCGAGCAGCGCCGCCCAGATGTGTTTGCAGATCTCCGCGCGATCGGCGTAATACGGGCACTCGCACGACCCGGTGAACCGGTTCCTGTCGCGAACGAGCTCGACCCGGTAATCGCGAGTGCCGCGGACAACGGCGTTCGCGACCCACTCGGCGCCGGTGATGTCGATGACGCGGCCCGAGCTGAAGTACTGAAGCCCTTTTGCACGGGTTCTGACGTTGACGAAAGGTGCGAGCGCCTTGGTGAACATTCGGGGGGAACCCCCGATTATAGTCCGTTCTGGCGCTCACCCTTCGTCAGAACCTTGACGCCGGTCTCTGCAGCACGAGGAAGGCCCCCGCGGCCGGCGGAGCCGGTGCTCAGAACGGCGTCTGGCCGCCGGTGACGCCGTACACCTCACCCGTGACGAACCGGGCTTCGTTCGAGGCGAGGAACACGAACACCGGCGCGATCTCGATCGGCTGGGCCGCACGTTCGAACGAGGTGTCCTTCCCGAAGCTCTTCACCTTCTCTTCCGGCATCGTCGACGGGATGAGCGGTGTCCACACCGGGCCCGGCGCGACCGCGTTGACCCGCACGCCCTTCTTCATCGCGGTCTGCGACAGCGCCTTCGTAAAACTCACGATGGCCGCCTTGGTCGGGGCGTAGGCGAGCAGGTTCGGGCTCGGATCGAACGCCTGGATCGACGCCGTATTGATGATGGCGGCCCCCGCCTGCATGCGCGGCAGCGCGGCACGGCACAGCCAGAACATCGCGTAGACGTTCGTCTTGAACGTGCGGTCGAACTCCTCCGTCGAAAATTCTTCGATGCTGTCGTGCGTCATCTGAAAGGCGGCGTTGTTGACGAGAATGTCGAGCTTGCCGAACTCGTCGTAAACACGGTCCACCATCGCAGCACAGTGCTGCTCATCCCTGATGTCCCCGGCAATCCTGAGCGCTTTGCGCTCGGCGCGCTGCACGAGCTCCGCGGTCTCGGCCGCGTCCTCTTCCTCCTCCGGAAGGTAACTGAGAACCACGTCCGCTCCTTCCCGTGCGAACGCGATGGCTACGGCCCGCCCGATCCCACTGTCGCCCCCGGTTATCAGGGCGACGCGGTCCTTCAGGCGCCCGAGTCCATGGTACGAGTCCTCTCCGTGGTCGGGTCTGGGCGACATCTCTGCAACCGAACCGGGCGCTTCGATGCTGTTCTGCGGATATTCAGGCCTGGGGCCCTGCGTCTTCGGATCGGTGGGGGCAGGGGCCTGAGGTGATGCTGCTCTGGACATTGACGAGCTCCTTGGGTTATTCACGCCGCGCATCGCACGCGGCCGCGCATCACGGTGCAAGGGTGTCGCCACGCCGCAGCACGAAGAACGCCTGCCGGAGCCCATCCGATACTATGTCCGCGCACCATGCCCCATCTCGATTTCGTGCAGTGGCTGCTCGCCGGCGCCGGCGCCGCGTGCGTTGGCCTTGGCAAGTCCGGCATCTCGGGCATGGGCCTTCTGCCGGTCGTGATCTTCGCGTTCATCTTCGGTGCACGCACCTCAACCGGAATCGTGCTGCCGATGCTGCTCGTCGGTGACGTGACGGCGGTGCGCGCATTTCATCGCCATGCACGGTGGGACTACATCCGGCGCATGCTGCCCCCGGCCTGCCTCGGCGTGATTATTTCGGCGTGGTACATGCGGTCGTTGAGCGAGAGCGTCTACAAGCCGATCATCGGCGGCATCATCCTGGGGTTGATCGCGCTGCAGATCGCGCGGATGCAGAAACCCGGATGGTTCGGCAGCGTGCCACACACCAGGCTGTTTGCGTGGACGGTCGGGCTGATCGCCGGCGCCGCGACCATGCTCGCCAATGCGGCCGGACCCGTCTTCGCGGTTTACTGTCTCGCGGTATCACTGCCGAAGATGGAGTTCGTCGGCACCAGCGCGTGGTTCTTCCTGATCGTGAACTCGTTCAAGATTCCGTTCAGCATCGCGCTCGGTCTCATCCACGGCGGCACGCTGCTGTTGAACCTGGTCTTGAGTCCGGTCATCGTCGCCGGCCTGCTCGCCGGACGATGGCTGACCGCGCGAATCCCTCAGCGGACGTTCGACCTGCTGCTGCTCGCGTTTGCCGCGATTGCGGCGTTGCGACTGGTGGGCCTGTTCTGACCAGCGCCGCGCCTGCAGCCGCGGTCGTCACCTGATCGTCCGGTAGCGCTCGAGCAACTGCCGCTGGCGAGTGTCTCTCGACATCTCGCGTCCCTGGATGAACACGTGCTCGGGCCCGGTCGTCAGTTCGAACGGATCTCCCGACCACACCACGACGTCGGCGTCCTTGCCGGGCTCGAGTGAGCCATACCTCGCCGCGATGCCCCAGACCTCCGCCGGCGTGAGCGTGACCGCACGCAGCGCCGCCTCGCGATCGAGACCGTAGGCAATTGCGTTCCCCGCCTCCTGGCGGAGATTGCGCGCGTTGTGGGTATCGAACGAGGACAGGACGAGCGTCACGCCGGCCTGCGACAGCCGGGCCGCGTTCTCGAGCGTCGCGTTGAGTGCGTCGAAGGACGGGATGTTCGTCAGCGGCTTGATCACGACCGGGACCTTCTGCGCTGCCAGCTCGCCGGCAACCCGCCACCCTTCGGCCGCACCCATCAGGATCAATTTCAGTCTGAATTCCTGCGCCAGCCGCATGGCCGCGAGGAGGTCGCTGGCACGATTGGCCTGCACCGCGAGCGGCAACTCGCCGCGCACCACCGGTACGAGTGCTTCGAGGTCGAGCCGGCCGCGCGTATATGCGCGCCGCTGAGCGCTGTTCCACGCCGCCCGGTTGCGGGAAAAATCCAACGCATCCTGCAGCGCTTCACGCAATCGCAGCATGGCGGACGATCGGGATCCGCCTTCCGCGGCCGCGCCAGCCTCGCCAAGCTGGGCAAACATTGCCGCCGGCGTCTTCACAATCGCCGCGGGCGCCTGTGCGCCCGAGAGGTCGATCACGGCGCCCTGTCCGATCAACACGTGGTTGCCGACGGGCATCACGACCGCACGCGTAATCCCTTCGACCCGGGTCACCGGGATCAACGTCGTATCGCCGTTGAACGAGTCGACGACGTTGAACGCAGCACTCAGCCCTGGATCGCTCGTCGTCTGATCCGCCGTCCCTTCGGCCGAGGACGGAATCTCGACGACACCGATCTGTGTTGCCGAGTCCAGCCAGCCTGGCGTCACCACCTTGCCAGCTGCGTCGATCACCCGCGCGCCGGGCGGCACAACGACGCTCGCCCCGACCGCCGAGATCTTCCCGTTCACGATCAGGACGACACCGCGGTCGACGGCGGGGCCGGACACCGGCAGCACACGGCCGTTGATGATGGCGACCGTTTCTCCAACCGGTGGGGCAGGCACTGCAGGACGCGGCACGACACGTGGGGTTGGCCGCCCGCGACCCTGAGAGGGCGAGACGTCCCGCGTCTGTGCAGTGCCCGACACCATTCGCACGTCCCGGTGCACGGGAGCAGACGCCGGATGCGACAGGAGCGTCGCTGCAAGCAGGAGCGGGCCGGCGAACCTCATCGCACCTCCCCGGCCTGCGCGGTGCCGGCGGCGAAGTCACGGAGCGGCTGTTTCTGCGGATCGTTCCGGTCGTAGAGGAGAGCACCGTCCACGAACACCTCCTCGGTGCGGGCGTAGACGCTGAATGGATCCGCCGACCAGATGACCACATCGGCTCCCTTCCCGACTTCGAGTGAACCCGTCATCTTGTCGATGCCGAGCGCCTTGGCGGGATTGATCGACAGCCATTTGACGGCGTCCGCGGGGCCGATCGTGAACCCTGCCTCACGTCCGGCGCGCATCGCCTTGGCCGCCTCCTGGTTCAGACGCTGGATGCCGTTGGGATCGTCGGAGTGGACGATGGCGCAGCCTTTCGCCGCATCGACGAGCGCGATGTTCTCGCGGATGCCGTCGAACGCCTCGAGCTTGAACCCCCACCAGTCGGCCCACATGCTGGCGCAAATGCCGTTGGCCACCAGCAGGTCGCGGATCTTGTAGGCTTCGACCGCGTGATGGAACGACGAAATCTTGTAGCCGAACTCCCTGGCCAGATCGATCATCACCGCCATCTCGTCGGCGCGGTAGCAGTGATTGTGGACGAGGATTTCGCCGTTCAGCACTCCGGCGAGCGTCTCCATCTGCAGATTTCGGTCAGGCCGCTTCGCGGGATCCGAACCGCTGTCGCGCCACCGCTTGAAGCTGTCGCGGTACTCGGTTGCCGCAATCCAGGCGCGGCGGTAGCCGGCAACGTTGCCCATGCGGGTCTGGGGCGAGCTGTTGCGGCCGCCGTAGACGCGCTTCGGATTTTCGCCACACGCCATCTTCAGGCTGTAAGGTGCGCCGGGAAACTTCATCCCCTGTTCGGTCCGTGATGGCACGTTCTTGACCGTCACGCCGCGGCCGCCAAACAGGTTTGCCGATCCGGGCAGCAGCTGCATCGTCGTCACTCCCCCGATCAGCGCAAGATCGAACTGCGGATCCTGGGGCCAGATCGAGTGCTCCGCCCACACTTCGGCGGTGTTCGGGCTCGTCATCTCGTTGCCGTCCTCGACCGAGGCGATCCCGGGAGCCGGGTAAACACCGAGATGAGAATGTGTATCGATGATGCCGGGCGTGACCCACTTGCCGGCGGCATCGATGACGCGCGCGTCAGCGGGAGCCGTGACACTCTGGCCGACAGCGGCGATCTTTCCGCCCTGGAGCAGCACGGAGCCGCGCTCGATCTGCGGACCGGCAGCCGTGAGGATCGTGGCGTTCCGGATGACGGTGGTCTGCGACGGGAGTGGCTTGTAGGTTGACGGATACGGATTCGACACGAGCGGCGCGGTCCCGCCGGTCGACGGTGGCGCCGCTGGTGCTGGCGCCGCCGGACGCTGGGGGTTTTCAGCCGGAGCGGTCGTCCGCTCGCCAGGCGTCGCCGGATCCGTCGCCGGCCTCGGCCGCTGTTCCGAAGGCGCGGGAGACTGGCCAGATGGCGCTGGCTGCTGTACTGCGTACAGCGCTACCGACATCCCCATCAACCACGCGATCGCCGCCGCCCTCACTAAACGCATTGCTTCTCCATTACTGTCGCTATGGAGTTTCCAGTCGCCAGTATCCAGTCACTACTGGGCAGTTGCCAGTCACCAGTATCCGGTCACCTGTATCCAGTCACCAGTCGCACTCATGCCGTTACTGGCTACTGGCTACTGGCTACTGGCTACTGGTTACTGGTTACTGGTTACTGGTTACTGGTTACCGAGATCAACCGTGCGCGAAGCATAGCAGAGAGGGTCGGAGGCAGGCGGCGTCAGGCAGCGTCGATGTCGCGCGCGGGTGCGACATCGACGAGGGTGGCGAGATAGTCTCGCGTTTCGATCAGGGTCGAGGCCACGTGCGTGGCGCCGGCATCGCGCAGCACCTGGGCGTTTTCGTCGGCCAGCGCCGGCGGCGCCCATCGGCCGACGATAATCCGAAGGTTGGGAAATGCGGCGCGCAGCCTCTTGACCAGATATCTCGTCTTGGACGAGGCACTCGGGGGCAAGTCCGCGATGCAGACGATCGAGAACTTCTTCTCCTCGATGAGAGCCGTGACATCGGCCGCAAGCATGCGCGTCCGGCTGATCTCGAGAGCGATGGGGAGATCCGCAACGAGATGCGTGAACATGGCGAGGGCAATCTCGTCGGCCACCCCGTTCGCCGCATACGCGAGCACGCCGAGAGCCGCACGAGGCGGCGCGATTGCAGCCGCAGCGACCGCCGACGCCGCCTCCGCCGGCACCGCAGCCTGGAGCCGGCGCATCGCTGCCGTGGCGTCGACGATGAGCTCACGCGTCGCGTCGACAACCGACGACTCCTCCTCCGGCGACAACCGCTGCTCGATGCGATCGCGCTCGGCGTAGTTCAGCGCCGGCAGGATGAGCGCGTCGTACACCGTGTCCGGGCGCTCGGTCTTGATGTGCCGTTCGATCAAATCGGCCGCTTCGCTCTGGTCGCGCGCGAGCAGGCGCTGGTAGTACGCGTACTCCGGCGCCAGGGCCGGTGTGTCGGCCATCAACGTGCAAAACAACCCGAGCCCCGGGACGTGTTTGCCGAGCACGACGAGACAGACAGTCAAGGGCGTTGCCATCAGCAGTCCGAGCGGCCCCCAGAGCCAGGTCCAGAACGCCACCGATATCAGCAGCGCCACCTGCGAAACACCCGCCGCGCCGGCGTATAGCACCGTCTCGAGCACGAGATTCGTGAACAGTTCGAGGACGGTGAAGAGAGCCACCACTTCGAGCGGTCCCCTCCAGCCGTTCAGCGCCGCAAGACTCACGAGAATCGGGGCGCCGGCAGCGAGCACCGGGCCCACGTACGGAATGAATCGCAGGGCGGCGCCGAGCATCGCCCAGACGAGGGCGTACGGCACATTCAGAAAATACAGTCCGACCCCGACCGCAACGCCGTACGTCGTATTGACGAGCGTCTGCATCAGGAGCTGACGGCTGACCCGCGTCCCGGCCTCGTCGAACGCCTTGGTCGTGATCGCGAGCCGGCCATGGCCGAAGATCCCGATCAGCCGATCCCGCAGATCGCGCCGCTCGAGCAGCATGAAAATCACCATCACGATGACCACGCCTGCAGTGCTGATTGGGCCGACGAGGGGGCCGAGCCAGGAAAAACCCGTGAAGCCGGTTGCCTGGGGAGACGTCACGACCACCGGGCGGGCGGATGTCCCTTTCGGCGTCGGCGCAGTGCCGAGGTCGGTCTGGATGTCCTGAAAGCTTTCCTTGAGCTTCTCGACCGTTCCGCCCTTGCTGGCGCCCCGGACGTCGGCGATCTTCGCGCGGATATTCGAGCGGTAGCTGGGCAGATCTTCGACCAGATGGTTCATCTGGCGCCCGAGCCCCCAGCCCGCCAGGCCGAGCAGGCTGAAGACCAGAGTGACGACGATGAGCACGGCCGCCCCGCTGCCAACCCACCGCTCCAGCCAGGTCACCGGCGGCGTGAGCACGAACGTGAGCAGGATGGCGAGCGCCACCGGCACCAGCACGGCCTGGGCCCAGTACAAAACCACCACGACCAGGACGCAGCCGGCGAAATTCACCCACGGCCGCACCGATTTCAGCGCATCATCCATCGTGAAACAGTGTACATGGTGACAGTAGCTTCCGCTGGTGCCCGCAGCGTCCGCCTTCAGGCGGAAGTCCCCGTAGCTTCCGCCTCGAGGCGGAAGTCTCTGGTGCCAGGTGCCATTGCGACGGCGCTATAATCGCGCCAGTGCCCCGATGAAACTGATTGAGCGGCGGATCTCCGACGTCACGCTCCTGGAGCTTCAGGGCCGCCTGGTGTTCGACGACGGTGATTCGGACCTGCGGTCGCGGGTGAACGATCTCGTCGACGAAGGGCGCCTCAAGATCATCCTCGACCTCAAGGACATCACCTACATCGACAGCTGCGGTGTCGGAGTCCTCATCGCCAAATTCGTGAGCGTGCGCCGAAAGGGAGGCGACGTCCGGCTCCTGACGCTATCGCCGCGCTCGCATCATGTGATGGAAATCAGCGGCCTCCTCAAGGTGTTCGAGACGTTCACGTCCGAAAACGAGGCGATCGCGAGCTTCTCCGACGGGACAACCCATTGACCACCACCAACGAGACCGAGCGCCTCGCAGCCCTCCAGCGCTACCACATCCTCGACACCGCGCCGGAACGCGCATTCGACGATCTGGCGATGCTGGCGTCCCACATCTGTGGCACGCCGATGGCGCTCATCACGATGGTCGACGCCGATCGCCAGTGGTTCAAGTCGCGCATCGGCATCACCCCGTCCGAAACATCGCGGACGATTTCGTTCTGCGCCTATGCCATCCAGCAGCACGACCTCTTCATCATCCCTGATACCCGCGCCGACGCACGGCTGCGCGACAACCCGCTCGTCACCGGCGATCCGCACATCCGCTTCTACGCCGGCGCGCCGCTGGTCACGCCCGACGGCCACGCGCTCGGCACCTTGTGTGTGGTCGATCGCGTCACCCGCACGCTGACGAAGGACCAGGTCGAGGCGCTCGACGCGCTGCGACGCCAGGTCCAGTCGCAGCTCGAACTGCGCCGCCACGTCTTCCGCCTCGAGGAGGCCCTTGCCGAACGCGACGACGCGCAGGCTGCACAGGCGGCGCTCATCAAGGACCTGCGCGCCTCGAACGAGAACGTCAAGCGCCTCGCCGCGATGATCCCGTTCTGCTCCACCTGCCAGTTCACGATGACGGTACCGGCAGACCCGTCGGCCATCCCCGCGCTGACCGACGGCGTCACGCAGGTGCTCCAGGAAAAGCACTGGAACGACAAGGACGTCATGGCGGTCGAGCTTGCGCTGCAGGAAGCCGTCGCCAACGCCATCCGCCACGGCTGCGGCGGCGATACGACGAAGGAACTGCAATGCTCGGTCACGTGCGACGCGGCCGGCGAGGTTGTCATCACCGTCCGCGATCCCGGTGACGGATTCGATCACACCGCCGTCGCCGATCCACTCCACCCGGAGAACATCCTGAAGCCAAGCGGCCGCGGGATTTTCCTCATCAACGGCCTCATGGACGACGTGCAGTTCGCCGATGGCGGTCGCGAGGTGCAGATGCGCAAGAAGAAGGCTTGAGACCGCACGGCGGCACCCCCTACTTCCGCCTAAAGGCGGAAGCTACAAGCGCCCCCCTTCTCGTCGTTGACAACGTCCGCCGCACCTACGCGACCGGCGACACCGAAGTACATGCGGTGGCGGGCGTGAGCCTTGAAGTCGTGCAGGGCGAGTTCGTCGCGCTTGTCGGACCGTCCGGCTGCGGCAAGTCGACGCTGCTGCACCTGTGCGGCGCGATGGATCGGCCGTCGTCCGGAGTCGTGCGCCTGGAGTCCCGGGCCCTGGCGACGCTCGGCGACGACGAGCTGACCCGGATTCGCCGCGAGCGCGTCGGCTTCGTCTTCCAGTTCTTCAACCTGCTGCCGACACTCACCCTCCTCGAGAACGTCGAACTGCCGCTCCTCCTCGGCGGCCAGCGCGGTGCGAGAGCGGAGCCCGCGGCGCGGGCGCTGCTGCAGCGCGTCGGGCTTGCCGAGCGGCTCGCGCATTACCCGGCGCAGCTCTCGGGTGGCGAGCTCCAGCGCGGCGCGATCGCCCGCGCGCTCGTCCACCGCCCGGCACTCCTCGTCGCCGACGAACCGACCGGGAACCTCGATTCGGAAAACGGCCGGCGTGTGGTGCAGCTGCTCGGCGAGCTCAACGCCGAAACCGGGATCACGATGCTGCTCGCGACGCATGCGCCCGACGTTGCCGCGGCCGCCCACCGCATCGTCCGCATGCGGGATGGACGAATCGAATCCGCCGAAGTGACCGATGCGGCTGTTTAGGTGGTTCATCCTGCGGCGCGTCGTGCACGAGCCGCTGCGATCGGGCCTCACCGCCCTCGGCATTGCACTCGGCGTCGCCGTGGTCGTCGCGATCCAGCTGACGAACGCGAGCTCGCTCGCGGGATTCGAGACCGCGCTCAACACCGTATCCGGCCGCACGTCGCTGGAGATTCTCAGTGCCGGCGGCGGTGTCGACGAGCTGCGCCTGCCGGAACTGGGTTGGCTCCGTGCCTACGGCGAGGTCGCGCCCGTGATCGAAGGGGATCTCGTCTTCCGGCAGCCGGGCCATCCGACCGAAGTGCTGCGGCTGCTCGGCGTCGACGTCCTCCGCGATCAGCCATTTCGCGACTACAACCTGCTCGAATGGGGCGATGCACCCGGACGCGACAGCGCTCGCGACAACACGCGGAGCGGGGAGATCAGCGCACCCGAGTTCCTCGGCCTGCTCCTCGATCCGGCGTCGGCGATCGTCGCCGCCCGCTTTGCACAGCCGCTCGGACTCGGAGTCGGATCGACACTCCTGGTCACGGTGGGCGACCGCAGGCTGCCGCTGAAAATCCGCGGCCTGCTCAAGGATGACGGTCCCGCCCGCGTGCTCGACGGCAGATTCGTCCTGATGGACATCGCGGCGGCTCAGCAGGCGCTCGAGCGGTACGGCCGCGTCGACCGGATCGAGATCAGGCTCGCGAACGAGACGAACATCGACACCGCAGAGTCCGAGATTGCGGCGCGACTTCCTCCGGGGCTCACCGTGCAACGGCCGGCGCAGCGCGGACGCCAGGTTGAACGGATGCTCGCCGCCTTTCATCTCAACCTGACCGCCCTCTCCTACATTGCGCTTCTCGTCGGGCTGTTCCTCGTCTACAACACGGTTTCGGTCGCCGTGCTCTCGAGGCGCGGCGAAATCGGCGCGCTCCGGGGACTCGGAGTCACACGCGGCCAGGTCAGGACCCTGTTTCTCGCCGAGGCCGCGGCGCTGGCCGCGGTCGGTTCGGCTGGCGGCCTGCTGATCGGACGCCTGCTCGCAAATGCGACGGTGGCCTTGACGTCGACGACGGTGTCGGCCCTTTACATTGCGACCGCGTCCGCACCGCCCGCGCTTACTCCGTACCACATCGCACTCGCGTTCTTCACCGGCGTTCCGCTGTCGCTCCTCGCCGCACTCGTGCCGGCACTCGAGGCATCACGGGTGCCGCCGATGGCGGCGATGCGGGGGGCCGACCAGGTGGACGCGGCCGCCCGCTTCCCGGTGCGCTCGCTCGCATGTGGGGTGGTCCTCCTTCTCCTCGGCGGCTGGCTCGCCACACTCGGTCCAATCGGCGGGCTTCCTCTGTTCGGCTATGCGTCGGCGATCGTCATCGTCTTCGGCGGGTCGTTCCTGGTTCCCTCCATCCTGTTTGCGGTCGCGCACGGACTCGAACGCCCGGTCCGACGCCTGCTCAAGGTCGAGGACTGGCTGGCAATCACCAATCTCGCCGCCGCCGTGCCCCGCCTGTCGATTTCGGTCGCCGCCCTCGCCGTCAGCCTGTCGATGATGGTGGCGGTATCAGTGATGATCGGCAGCTTCAGGGAAACGGTGATCTACTGGGTCGGGCAGACGCTGCAGGCGGACCTCTTCGTCAGTCCCGGTGCGCGGCAGGCAGGGGGACCCGAGCAGACCCTGTCCGCCGCCGTCGTCGACACGATCGCCGGCAGCCCGGAGGTGGCCGCGGTGGATCGATTCCGCAGCATCGAGGTGCCCTACGGTGACACCCGTGTGCGTGTCGGCGGTGGCGATTTCGCCGTCCGGCTCGAGCACGGGACACTCCTGTTCAAGGCGCCTGCCGACGCGCGCGATGCGATGCGTCGCGCGATCGGCCAGGACGCGGTCGTCGTCTCCGAAAGTTTCGTCATCAAGCAGCACGTCGACGTCGGCGGCGACGTGCGGCTGCCCACTGCCCACGGCGTCGTCCCGTTCAGGATTGCCGCCGTGTATTACGACTACTCGAGCGACCGCGGCGTGCTGGTCATGGACCGAGCCACGTTCGTTCGCCACTACGGCGACAGTGCGGTCAGCGGCCTGAGCGTCTATCTGCGCCCAGGTACCGAACACGAAGCGGCGCGCCAGCAGCTCCTGAACCGCGTCGGCGAGACCCACCGCGTCCTCATCAACACGAACGCATCGCTGCGAACGGAGGTCCTGCGCATCTTCGACAGCACGTTCGCGATCACGTATGCGCTCGAGATCATCGCCATCCTGGTCGCGATCCTCGGCGTGTCCGGCACGCTGCTCACGTTGATCCTGGAGCGGGAACGCGAGTTCACCATCCTCCGACTGATTGGAACCGGTCGGCGACAGATCCGGAGAATCGTCGTCGGCGAGGCGGTGCTGATCGGCGCGATCAGCCAGGCCGTCGGGCTGGTCGTCGGCTTGCTCCTGTCGCTCGTGCTGATCTACGTGATCAACGTGCAGAGCTTCGGGTGGACGATTCAGTTTCACCTGCCTGCTGCATTCTTGATCCAGGCTTCGATCCTGATGGTGCTGGCGACGGCGCTGGCGGGCATTTATCCGGCGCGGCGCGCACAGCAGCTCGGGACCTACTCGGCGCAGCGCGACGCCTGAGTATCGCCGCAGGACACGGCGTCAAGGAATGGTGTCGCCGGGGCGGTCAGCCCCGGCGGCGTGAGCAAGTCGGGCGGGAACGCGGCGCTAAGGGAGCGACGAGGCGGTTCCTGGCAGCGCCCAGGGTCCGCGATAGGGACGCGTCACCAGCTTCTGCGCCTCCGCGTCGCCGACGATCTGCTCTTTGGCGACATCCCACTGGATTCGGCGGCCTGTCCTGAACGCAATGTTCCCGAGATGACACGCGATCATCGAGTTGTGGCCGATTTCGACATCCGAACGGGGCCGCTTGCGTGAATCCATGCACTCGAGAAAGTTGCGCACGTGTTCCAGGTGCATGTCGCCGCTGACGCCGCGACGCGGCTGCCCGCCGGCGCGATACACCTTCTTGCCGTTCTTCGTTTCCGTCTCCGGGAACACTTCCCAGCCGCCGCGGTCGACGACGAGCACGCCGTTGTTGCCGTGAAAAGCGACCCCATGATCGCGCTGGTATGGGCCCAGCCCGATCGCCGTCGCGTGCTCCCACAGCATCGTGAACCCGTCGCACTCCCAGAGCGCCTGCTGCGTGTCGGGCGTCTCCTCCGCATCGTCCGGGAACCCGAACTTGCCGCCGACCGAGGTCGCCGCCGTCGGCGCGGTGACGCCCATCCCCCAGTTGGCGATGTCGATCATGTGCGCGCCCCAGTCCGTCATCAGTCCGCCGGAATAATCGTAGTACCAGCGGAAGTTGAAGTGGAACCGGTTGCGGTTGAACGGCCGCTTCGGCGCCGGACCAAGCCACATGTCGTAGTCGACCGTCGGCGGCGGCGCGCTGTCGGGCACGGGCGCGATGTTGCCCATCCAGTCCTGGTAGGCCCAGGTCTTGACCAGACGTATCTTCCCGAGCTGACCGCTCTTCACGTACTCGACCGCATCGTTGTAATGCGTGGCGCTGCGCTGCTGCGTGCCCATCTGGACGACACGGTTGTTGCGCCGCGCGGCGTTCACCATCACACGCCCCTCGCCGATCGACAGCGAGAGGGGCTTTTCGACGTAGACATCCTTGCCGGCGTCGACAGCGGCGACCATGACCAGCGCATGCCAGTGATCGGGCGTGCCGACGATCACGGCGTCGAGGTCGGTGCGTTCGAGCACGCGGCGGAAGTCCCGCGTGGTGAAGCCCGGCGTCTGGTTGAACTCCCTGGCGACGCGGTCCTTCACCTTACCCACCTGCTCGTCGTCGACGTCGCAGAGCGCGACGCATTGCGCACCGAGTCGAAGCATGGCGCGAAGGTCGCTGGTCCCCTGCCCGCCGCAGCCGATCAGGCCGACCCGCACGCGGCGGTTCGCGCCCGCCACCTGATCCTGCGACGCGGCGGATACGACGGTGCGCGCCGCCGACGGGACGATTGCAGCGCCGGCCACGCCGGCGGCCGCCTTCTGCAGAAATGACCGCCGTGTCGGACTCGTCATCTTGACCTCCGAGAGTGATGGGTAAACGCGCGGCGAAGAACGGGCGAGTTTACTGCAGGTGCTACGGGTTCTACGAATCCCGTAGAACCTTTGTAAAATGCGGTATGCCGCGCTCCCGGTGGACACGCCGGATTGCCCCTCACGCAATGATTGCGCTGTGCGTTGCCGGAAATGTGCTCGCACGCGAAGGCGCCTGGAAAGAAGCCGCGCCAGGCCGTCCGATCGCGCTTCCGGCGGACCATGCCAGTCACCCCGACTACAAGCTCGAGTGGTGGTATTACACGGGGAATCTCGATGGCGCCGGCCAGCGCTTCGGTTATCAGCTCACCTTCTTTCGCATCGGCGTGGACCCCGCACCAGCGAATCCGTCGCGGTGGGCGGTTCGCGATCTCTACATGACTCACCTGGCACTCTCGGATGTGAGCGGACGCAAGTACCAGTTCACCGAACGGATGAATCGCTCGGGTCCGGGCTGGGCAGGCGCGGAAACCGCCCGCTACCACGTCTGGAACGAGAACTGGCAGGCGACGATTGACGCCGGCGGCGTACATCATCTCCAGGCGCAGACAGCCGGATTCGCGATCGACCTGCACCTCGACGAAAATCGGCCCGCCGTCCTGCACGGCAACCACGGGTATAGCCGCAAGGGGGCGGCAGCGGGCAACGCGTCGCACTACTACTCCCTGACGCGGATGCCGACACGCGGGACGATTGTGCTCGGCGGCCGCACCATCGCCATCGCCGGACTGAGCTGGATGGACCACGAGTTCGGGACGAGCTTCCTCGAGCCCGAACAGGTTGGATGGGACTGGTTTTCGATCCAGCTCGACGACGGGCGCGACCTGATGATTTTTCAGTTGCGGCGCGCGGACGGCTCGGTTGACCCGCGGTCGAGCGGAACGCTCGTAGGACCTGATGGATCGGTTCAGCCGATCACCCTCGCCAGCGGATTTCACCTCACGCCGGGCAGAACCTGGAAATCCTCCGCGAGCGGCACGCGTTATCCGGTCGAATGGACAGTCGCACTGCCGCGCCAGGGAATCAGCCTCGCGGCCGCCGCAGCCCTCGACGACCAGGAGTTGCACACGGAACAGTCGACCGGTGTCACGTATTGGGAAGGGGCAATCGACGTCGCCGCGCAGGTGAACGGCCGGCCGGTGAAGGGACGTGGCTACCTCGAAATGACCGGGTACTCCGGCGTCCCGATGGGCCGCTTCATGCGCTAGCAAGGGCCTGCGGCACCGAAGTTGCTGCCAGGCCAGCATGAGCGAAGAATTTCGATTTCGTGATGCCGCCCTGGCCGGCATGGTAGGGGCTCTCGCGGTGACCGCTGTGCATCAGGTCGCCCGCCGGGTGACGCTGGATGCACCGCGAATGGACGTGCTCGGCGAGCGGGCACTGACGCGCGGAGCGCACATGGCGGACCTGCCCGTGCCAAGTCGTGCAACACTTCATCGCGCCGCGCTCGCGGGCGACATCGTCTGCAACAGCGCCTACTACTCGCTCGCCACGTCGTGGACCCGTGGACTGGCGCTCGGACTCGCCGCCGGGGTCGGAGCGCTCGTGCTCCCGCAGCGCATGGGCCTTGGCGATGCACCCCGGAGCGAGCGCCTCTCCAACCAGTTGATGACCGTTGCCTGGTACGTCGTCGGCGGCCTCGCTGCCGCGGCAACGTCGCGCCGACTCGCCGCATCGCGCGAGGAGCAGGCGCGAACGGCGGGGCATTGGGAGAGCCTCGGCGAGCTTGGCTATCTCCGGGTCGACATGGCGTGATTCCGGTCGTCCGCGGACTGGTCGGCGTCGTCAGGCCAGCCGTCCGACGGGCTCCACCTTCCTCATCAACGCAAAGCCGGCGACGAGTGCGATTGGCATCAGCAGGCCGATGCCGATGAACACCGGCGCATAGCTGTGGGTCACGTCGAGCGTGCGGCCGACCGCCCACGTGCTGATCACCGAGCCAACGGTCGAACCAGTGCCGGCAATGCCGTATACCGACCCGACCGCGCGCGGCGGGAAGTAGTCCCCGGGGAGGCTGTGGACGGCGATCGACCACCACATCCAGAAAAATATCGCGATCGAGATCAGTCCGATGGTCCAGAACAGCGAGTGGGCGTAGACGGCGAGGATGCCGACGGGCGACACGACGGTGGCGATGACCATCATCGTCTTGCGGGTACGGTTGACCGTCCACCCTGCACGCTGGAGGCGGAGGGAGACGTACCCGCCGGCGAGGTTCGACAGATCGGCGACGAGAAACGGGATCCACGCGACGGCACCGATGGCGGCGAGGTTCAGGCCGCGCTCGCGGGTGAGGAATTCGGGAATCCAGAAGACGTAGAAATACCAGAGCGGATCGGCAAGGAACCGGCAGACGAACGGGGCCCATGTCTGGCGGTAGCCGAGGAGATCCACCCAGCGCACCCTGTCGCCTGCCGTCTTCGCCGCGCGCTCGGCTGCCTCCATCTCGGGATGCAGTTTCCGGAAGATCTGAAACGCCGTCACCCAGATCAGCCCGAGAGCCCCGGTGCCGATGAAGGCATAGCGCCAGCCGAAGCGGATAGTGATCCATGCGACGAGTGGCGGCGCGATCATCGCCCCCAGACTCGAGCCGCTGTTGCACACGCCGATGGCCAGCGTCCGCGCCTGCGGCGGCACCCACGTTGCGATCGCCTTGGCAAAGGCAGGCCAGCCGCCCCCTTCACCCAGTGCCAGGGCGCTCCGGAAGAACCCGAGGCTGACCGGTCCCGACGCGAGCGAGGTCGCGATACCGGCCAACGACCACCATCCCACCGCAAGCGTCAATCCGCGGCCGACACCGAGGCGATCGAGTCCCCAGCCGGCAAACGCATAACTCACGGCGTACGTCGCCATGAACGCGTTCAGGATCATCGCGTACTGGCCATTACTGAGGTGGAATTCAGCACGCAATGTCGGCGCAAGGACCGACACCACCTGCCGGTCGATGAAGTTGATCGTCGTCTCGGCGAGCAGCAGCGCCACCAGGATGATGAGCGAGCGCCGCGCGAACACGGCGTGGAACGGCTGCGGGCTCTCGACCGTTACCGCCGCGTCTTTCAGTTGCATGCGGGAAGTTCCTCAGAGGCGCTCTTCCGCCTGAAGGCGGAAGCCACAATGGCGGAGCCCAGTCCCGGAGCCCCTAATTTCGTAGCTTCCGCCTTCAGGCGGAAGTCATCCGTAGCGTCCGCCTTCAGGTGGAAGTCCGTGATCCCCAATCCCGAGTCCCGAATCCCCGTGCGATTCAGTCCTGGATCGCGAACGCGATGATGTTCGAGCCGGCCGCCACCGCGATGTACTGCTTGCCATCGAATGTGTAGGTCATCGGCGAGGCTTTCCAGGACTGGTTCGTCTGGAAGCTCCACAACGGCTTGCCCGTGACCGCGTCGGCGGCCATGAGCGCGCCGCCTTCTTCGCCGAAGATGACGAGGCCGGTGGCCGTGCTCAGGGTGCCGCCCCACGAGTTGGCGGGACCGGGCTGCGGCAGTTCCCACTTGATCGCGCCGGTCCGGATGTCGATCGCCTTCAGGACTCGCGCCGGCTTCGGGTCCGCCGCGGTTTTCTGCGTGCCGCCAAGATACGACTTGCCGCTTTGCCAGATCGCTTCTTCACTCTTCGTGTAGATGCTGCACTTCTCGAAGGTCTGGATGTAGTAAAGGCCGGTTCCGGGGTTGAACGACGGCGAGAACCAGTTCGTCGCACCGTCCTGCGACGGACACACTTTGGTGCCTTCAGCCGTCGGCTCCTGGTTCGGGAGTTTGATCGGACGGCCATCCGTTCCGATGCCGCTCGCCCAGGTGAGGTTCTTCACGAACGGCTTGGCCAGCAGCAACGTGCCGTCGCGGCGATCGAACACATAAAAGAAGCCGTTGCGACTCGCGTGCAGCAGGAGCTGGCGCGGCTGCCCCTGCCAGTTCGCGTCGATCAGCACCGAGGTCTGGGTCGCGTCCCAGTCCCAGAGATCGTGGGGTGTGAACTGGTAATGCCACTTGAGCGCGCCGGTCTTGCGATCGAGCGCCAGCAGGCTTGCCGAGTAGAGATTGTCCCCCTTGCGCAGATCGCCGTTGTACTCGCGGCTGGGATTGCCGACCGGCCAGTACACGAGGTCGAGCTCCGGGTCATAGCTGCCGGTGAACCACGTCGGCGCCCCGCCGTGCTCGACGTCCTTGCCAGCCCAGGTCTCAGACCCCGGCTGCCCTGGCTGCGGCACGGTCCAGAAGCGCCACACTTCCTTGCCCGTCGCCTGGTCGTGCGCCGCCACGAACCCGTTCGCGCCGTGCTCGCCCCCGGTGACGCCGGCAATCACGAGATTGCCCGCGGTCAGCGGCGCTGACGACGCCGAGTAGTTCTTCTTCCAGTCCGCCAGCTCGGTATCCCACAGAAGCTCGCCGGTCTGGCGGTTGAGGGCGATCAGGTGCGCGTTGTCGGTCTCCATGAAGACCCGATCGCCGGCGACCGCGACCCCGCGGTTCGCGTGGCCGCTCGTCGCACCCGCCGTACGAGGCCGCCGATACTGCCAGATCTTCCGCCCGCTTCCGGCATCGAGCGCGTAGCACTCGTTCGGATTCGCCACATACATCACGCCGCCGACAACAACTGGCGTGGTCTGCGACTGGCCGGCCCCGGGAATGTTGAACATCCATCGCGGCGCAAGGTGCGCGACGGTGTTCTTGTCAATCTGCGTCAACCTCGTGTAGCGATTGCCCCCGGGTTCTCCGTTGTACCCGGGCCAGTCGGCCCCGGACGACACCTCGCGGACCCGATCGCCGGTGCGGCGCAGCAGGTGAAGTCGTTTGTCGTCCGTCATCACCTGCAGATCGTCGAACCCCTCCGCCATGAGCTGCCCGTCCAGCATCTTCCCGTCCGTCGTCTGCACCTGGACCCGAACCACGGGTGCAGTCTCGGGCCGCCGCTCGATCGATCGCAGGAACGCGACGAGAGCCGCTGACTCGGCGTCTGAGAGATCGCTCGGCGGCATTCCCTTCAACGGGATTCCTTCATGAATCAGGGTGGTCAGCTGCGCCGCGTCCCGGGCTGGAAGACGCTCGAGAATCGGAGGCCCCATTTCCCCGCCGTTGCCGTCGCCGCCATGGCACCGCGCGCACCGGCTCTCGAACACCTTGCGCCCTGCTTCCGTCGTCTGCGCCCCGGCGGTCGACACCGTCGCCGCCACGATCACCGCGCCGAGCACCGCGACTCCGACTGATTTGATCGCCATCACTGCTGCACGTCTCCAACTCGAACAAGGATCTGCCGATGCTGCTCCACGACACACTCTACTCTCGGCGGTGCAGTCGTCGGTCGCCTCAGTACGACGATGGCACAGACGCGATGGACTGATCGTGGGTTGCGGGAGCCGGATTATACCTTCCGCGCACTTTCCGACGCCGTCGCGCTGACTTCCGCCTGAAGGCGGAAGCCACAGGCACGCATTCCGATGCCCGCGCGCCACTTCCGCCTGAAGGCGGAAGCCACAGGCACACTTTCCGATGCCCGCGCGCTCCTTCCGCCTGAAGGCGGAAGCCACAGGCACGCATTCCGATGCCCGCGCGCCCCTTCCGCCTGAAGGCGGAAGCCACAGGCACACTTTCCGATGCCCGCGCGCTCCTTCCGCCTGAAGGCGGAAGCCACAGGCACACTTTCCGATGCCCGCGCGCTCCTTCCGCCTGAAGGCGGAAGCCACAGGCACACTTTCCGATGCCCGCGCGCTCCTTCCGCCTGAAGGCGGAAGCCACAGGCACACTTTCCGATGCCCGCGCGCCACTTCCGCCTGAAGGCGGAAGCCAGGCGCATTCCGATGCCCGCGCGCTCCTTCCGCCTGAAGGCGGAAGCCACAGGCGCACCACCGATTGGTTGCACGCGGAGCGCCGCCCACTGGTTGGGGTCTTGCATGAGGACCTGCGTTCGGGCCAGTTGGCGTGCGAACCAGCGTGAATTGATACAGGAGGAGCGACGTGGCGAAGCGAGCAGGCGGAAAGCAGCGAGCCGGGAAACAGGCTGCGGCAAAACGGTCGACGGCCAAGCGCACCCGCGGCGCGCTGCGGTCGACGGCCAAGCGAGCGTCGACTCAGCGGTCGGTGAAGCGAACGTCGGCCAAACGCGCGTCCGCCAAGGGGACGTCGGCCAAGCGAGCATCCGCGAAAGGGACGTCGCCCAAACGAGCGTCCGCGAAGCGACCGTCCGCCAGAAGGCCCGGCAGCAAGAGCGCAGCTCGCCGCGCCAGTCGCCCGTCACCCGCCGTGCGCAAGGCAACGAAGCGTCGCGCCCCGGCAGACCAGACGACGGTCGGCACGGCACTCCGCGGCGTGGTCGCCGGCGCGGTTGCGGCGATTGCGGACCAGATGCCCTGGAGCTCCGACAAGATCGATGCGATCGAGCTGCTCGAGACCGATCACCGGCGAATGGAAAACCTGCTGACGCAGGGCGAACAGACGACGGAACGCGGCGTCAAGGTGCGGACGGAGTTGCTCGACACCTTGACGCGCGAACTGAACTCACACGAACTGATCGAGGAGAAGGTGCTCTATCCGGCGTTGCAATCCCACCCGCAGGCGAAGGACATCGTCCTCGAAGGCTACCAGGAACACCATGTCGCCGACCTGCTCGTCAAAGAGCTGCACGGGCTGGCACGAAGCGACGAGCAGTGGGGGCCGAAGTTCAAGGTGCTGAAAGAGAATATCGAGCACCACATCAAGGAAGAAGAGGGGGAGATGTTCCGCACCGCGCGCGGCATTTTCAGCCGGGACGAGCTGCAGCAGCTTGGTGCGCTCATGGCGAAGATGAAGGCGGAGGCGCTCGCCGGAACGCGCAGCTAGTCGCTTTCGCCATCGAGGGCGCTCCTGTACAATGCGGCAGTGCCCTCCAGCCGCCTCGTTCGTCTCGTGTTGTCCCTGGTCGCCGCCGTTCTTTCGGCAGTCGCCATCAACGGATGCGGTCCGACGCCGACGGCTCCGGAGAACGGCGCACCGTATAGCACGAAGGACCTGCAACTCGGGACCGGTGTCGACGCGGTGTCCGGCAAGTTACTGACCGCGAACTATACGGGCTGGCTCTACGATTCGTCGAAAACCGACCAGAAGGGCCTTCAGTTCGAGACCTCGGTGGGTGGAACGCGCACTGACGTTCACGCTCGGAGCCGGACAGGTGATCGCGGGCATCGAGCAGGGCGTCACCGGGATGAAGGTTGGCGGCGTGCGGCGGATCGTGATCCCCTCGTCGCTCGGATACGGGGCGACCCGGAACGGCCCGATCCCGCCGTTTTCCACCATCGTGTTCGAAGTCGAACTGCTCGACGCGCAGTAACCGGCGGCTATTTTCCGAGGTGGATCCGCACTCCGCCGAGGAGCAGGCGCAGGTGATCGTCCGTGACTGCCTCGCCGCCCCCTTCCGCATCACCCTGCATCCGGGCGAAGTCCAGTTCCGCAAAGAGCCCGACGTGGGTGTTGAGCCACACTTCGAGCCCGCCGCCGAAGACCCAGCCGAAGCCTTTCGTTCTGAACGCGAGCGTCTGCGTCGCACCGTTGATGATTTCGACCGTCGTCGACGTCGCCTGGTGATAGTCCATCCCGCCCTTGCCGTAAAGTCGCGTCGGGCCGAGCGGCGCACCCACGACACCGGCGAGGGTCCAGACATCGGGATCGAGGGTGCTGTCGAACCTGAAGATGTCTCCTCCCTGCGCCGTCATGTTCTTCGGTTTGACATACGTCCCCTCGACGGCCAGGAAGCGGGTGATCCAGTACGCGGCGCCCCCGGAGTACGCGAACCCTGAATCGTGACCGCTGCACGGGGAGACGTTGCCGCAGGCGGCAGCAAGTGCATCGCTGATTTTCGAAAGCCCCGCGCTGCCGAAGAACACCAGTCCCTTCGGTGGCTGGGTCCAGGAATGGGCGTTGGATTCCGTGGTTGACGTAGTCCCGTCAACGTTCGGGGCAGGAATGTCATAACTGCCCTTGATCAGAAGTAACGTCGGCGCCAGCCCGGCAAGGTTGACGACGACGGTGTTGACCGGGCGGACCCAGTACAGGCCGCTGATCTGGCGGCGATCGCACCCGGCGTCAACCGGCGCACTCGGCGCTCCGACCTCGACGATCAGCACGCGTCGCCGCTCGCCGCAGTAATCGACGAAGACGTTCGCGTCGATTTCGGCCTTTCCGATCGCGTCCTGCATCTTCGTCTTCAGCGTCGCCGCGCCGGCGGCATCCGCGGCGCCGCTGGCGACCGGCGTCGCGTTCAGGACCACGTCGATGGCCGAATTGGGAGGCGCGTTTATCACCGTTACGGTCTGCGCCGCGGCAAGCGCCGCGCCCGCGCTCACGTTCAGCGCGGCAGCCAGCACGATGGCCATCCAGGGTCTCTGCATCCTTGTTCCTCGATTCGGGAAAGCTTCGAGTATATCGTCCGTCGGCCGTTCAGCGGCGCCGTGTCGCACCGGATCGCGTGCGGGTCAGAGCCGGACGAGGGTGACTCCGGGGTTCCGCGGGTCCAGTCGGAAGCCGCGAATCGAAGGCAGTTGCCGCAGGCGAACATGGACCGCGCCTTTGACCGTGCCGCCGCTCCGGCCGTGGATGATCCGCGCTTCGACGGCACCGGCGAGCAGCGCATCATTGAGAAAGCGGTCGAGCGTCTCCACCGCTTCGGCTGCCGTCTTCCCGTGCAGATCGAGGGTGAGTGCCGAGCCGGCGACGGCCTCGGGTGGAGTTTCCGGATCTCGCGGCCGGCGGGTTCTCGGACGGCGATCCGGCACGCGCTCGATCCGTGCCGCGGGGACGACGACCGATTGTCCTTTCAGTTCGACGAGGTAGCGACCGCCGTTCCGAACCTCCCGCACGACGCCGGTGCCGAGCGCCGCAATGTGCACACGGTCGCCCGGCCGGTAGACGTCCATGACCGCAGGATAACGTGACGCGACCGCGCACTCGTCGATGCAGCCGGTCTACCGGGCCGATCGTGCTGCGGCGATCTGCTCGAGATGGGCGTCGAACTGGCGGACGGTGGCGATCGCCGTCGCCGCGGCTCCGGCCAGGAATTCGCGATTGATCGTGGCCGAATCGTCCGTCGCTTTGTGATGCTGATCGAAGTCCTCGACGCCGAAGTACACGAACGGAATGCCGGCCTGGTGGAATACGTAATGGTCGGAGTCCGCCGTCCAGTCCTGCTCCGGTCCCTCAGTGAGGTGACCCGGGATGTCGTGACCGAAGGCGAGAACCACCGGCGGCTGGACCGCGGCTTCGACGTAGGGCTTCAGGAACGGATACTGGTGGATGCCGACCGCAAAGAGCTTGTTCCCCGGGTCGCGCCCAACCATGTCCATGTTCACGTTGACAACCATTGCCGTAACCGGCACAGGCGGGTCGCGCATCAGCGCCTTCGCTCCCTGCAGTCCCCCTTCTTCACCGTCGAGCGCGGCGATCACCAGCGAATGCTCCGGCGGACTCGACGCAAAGTGCGCCGCCAGGGCCAGGAGCGCCGCGACACCCGACGCGTTGTCGTCCGCTCCGTTGAACACCTGGCCGTTCCGCACGCCGATGTGATCGTAGTGCGCGGTCACCACGATGTAGCGGTCGGGATCGCGGGTTCCGCGAATGGCACCAACGAGGTTCGTGCCCTGACTGCTGCCCGCCGGTTCGAGACGTGAAGGTGAACGGCACGCTCGAACCGGTCGCCGATCGGCACCACACCCGCCTGCTTGAGACGAGCGGCGACGTAGTCGCGAGCCCGCTGGCCTCCCGCGCTGCCGACGAGCCGACCCTCCATGTCGTCGGCTGCCAGCTTCTCGACATCGCCGAAGATCTGCGCGGCGTCGACGCGGATTTGCGGCGCGCTGCCCTGAGGCACTGCCGCCGCGACAAGTCCCACGAGCACCACGGCCGTTCTCGCCGAAAACATCATCCTTTGTCTTGCTCCCGCCGGTTGCCGGCTACACGTGATGTCATCAAGTTTACCGTTCTGATTGCATAGTCAGCTGTGTGTTCTTCCGCCTGAAGGCGGAAGCTACGCTGGCGCGGTAGCCACCGGAAGGCGGGAGCTGCGTCGGCCGAACCGCCTCAACTGCTGACCTGTCGAGAATTCGGACACCGTGGGCGGCGCGGCCAACGGATTCCCGAGTCCTGTTACAATTCACAGCGCACCCAAGCGACTCGGTCTTCCCGGCCATCGGAGACGGGTGTGGACCGTCATGGCCCCAAGCCTCATTTCTCACTATCGTCTGTTCGACCAGCTCGGTGAGGGCGGTATGGGCGTGGTCTATCGCGCCGAGGATCTCCGCCTCGGCCGCGAAGTCGCGATCAAGCTGCTGCGCACGGACACGGTCGTGTCGGCCGAGTGGCTCGCACGATTCGAACGGGAAGCCCGCCTCGCCTCGTCGCTCAAACACCCGCACATCTGCATGATCCACGAGCTCGGGGAACATGGCGGGCAGCCGTTCATCGCGATGGAGCGGCTCGAGGGGCGGACGATGAAGCAGATCATCGAGGAGGGCCCGATCGCGCCCGAGCGAGTGATCCACTTCGCCAGCCAGATTGCGGATGCGCTCGACGCCGCTCACCGCCGCGGCATCATCCACCGCGACATCAAGCCGGCCAACCTGTTCGTCACCTTCGGGGATCACGTCAAGGTGCTCGATTTTGGCCTGGCGAAGATTGCCCTCGACGATCCGCGCACGGCAACCGGCCTGGTCGCAACCGCCTCCTCCCCGACGCTGGTCACGCCGCTGTCGAACGACCTGACGCGCACCGGCGACACGGTCGGGACCGCGGCATACATGTCGCCCGAGCAGGCGCACGGCCAGCCGCTCGACGCGCGCACGGACCTGTTTTCGCTCGGCAGCGTGCTCTACGAGATGGCGACCGGCCGCCGCGCGTTCGGCGGCGACGACCTCGCGCTCATCGTGATGAAGATCATGAACGGCATCATCGTGCCGCCTCGGACGGTGAACGCCGCGATCCCTGAACAGCTGGAAGCGATCATCCAGAAGCTCCTCGCCGTCGATCCGACGATGCGGTACCAGACGGCGGCCGAGCTCGCGACCGACCTCGAGCAGGCGTCGCACGAGTTCGAACGAACGCCGCAGCCGGTCGTCGCCGGTGTCGAGCGACGCCGTCGGAGCAACGATTCAACTCCCGGCGGTGGGCCGTTCCGATCGCGATCGCCGCCGTCATCCTGGCGGGGGTGTCCGGTTGGAAGCGTTTCAGCGCGGGCGGCGCGACGTTGACCGACCGCGATACGCTGCTCGTCGGTGCGTTCGAGAATTCGACCTCGGACCCGGTGTTCGATCAGACGCTCGCGACCGCGCTGAAAGTCCAGCTCGGGCAGTCACCGTTCCTCGAACTCGTACCGGATTCGCGCATCGGGGAAACGCTGCGGCTCATGGGCCGTGCCGCGGACGAGCGGCTCACGCACGAGACCGGCCGCGAGGCGTGCCAGCGGATTGGCGCGAAGGCCATGCTCGAGGGGTCGATCGCGCCGCTCGGCACGAATTACGTGATTACGCTGAACGCGACCGACTGCCAGACGGGCGAGAGCCTGGCGCGCGAGCAGGCTGAGGCGACGAGCCGCGAACGCGTGCTGCGCGAGCTCGGCACGATCTCGTCGTCGATGCGCACGCGGCTGGGCGAATCCCTGCCGTCGATCCAGCGGTTCGACATCCCGATCGAACAGGCGACGACGCCGTCACTGGCGGCGCTCAAGTCATATACGCTCGGGCTCGAAGAGCGGCGCAAAGGACGCGAGCTGGAATCGGTCGCGTTCTTCAACCAGGCGATCGAGATCGACCACGAGTTCGCTTCCGCATACGCGACGTTGTCGACGGTGTACGGCAGCCTCGGCGAATGGGAACGCAGCGAGGAGTTCGCGCGGCTCGCCTTCCGGCTGCAGAACCGGGTCAGCGAGCGGGAGCGGCTGTTCATCACGTATCAGTACCACGACCGTGTCACGGGAGACGAAGACCGCGCGGCCGCGACCCTTGAAACCTGGAAGGCCGCCTTCCCGCGCGACTCGCGGCCGGCCAACGCGCTCGCGCTTGATCCATAACCGGATCGGCCGCTTCAGCCAGGCCGAAGCCGAGGCCCGCGAGGCCCTGCGGCGAAGCCCCGGCCACCCGTTCCCGCTTTCGAACCTGGCGATTGCCTACCGGGCGATGGGCAACTACAAAGAGTCGAAAAAGGTAGCCGACGAAGCGGTCGCGCTCGGAGTCGAGACTACACCGACACGACGGCTGCTCTACCAGCTCGCGGTCGTGCTCGGGCGACACCGCCGGGGCCGCGGCGCAGCTCGCGTGGGCGAAGGACCGGCCGCGGGAGTTCGACCTGGTCTCGGCACAGGCCCAGGTGGCCGCCTACGAAGGACGAACCAAGGAGGCGGGTGAGCTGTATCGGCGCGCCGCCGACATGGCGCTTGCGCGCGGCCTTCGCGGCACCGCGTCGGGATTTGCTGCGCACCTGGCCTGGACCGAAGCGCTCTTCCTCCCGGCGCCGCGCGCGGCAGACGAGGTCAAGCGCGTCGTCGCGCTGATCGAAGCCGGGGCGGACGCGACCGCCACCGTGCCACGGTTTCGTGAGGCAGCGGCCTTTGCGCTCGCCGGGTTGTGGCCTGAGGCGCAGGCTCTCGTGAGCCGCGCCGAGCAGCGGTATCCCGACTCGACGCTGGTCCGCACCGTCCTTGGACCGACGGCGCGGGCGGCCAATGCGCTCCACCAGCGCAATCCCGACGGCGCCCTCGCGGCGCTCGAGGCGTCAACGCCGGCGGAGCTCGGCACGGTCGCGGGCCTCGTGCCTGTTTACCTGCGAGCGGAAGCGCTGTGGCGGAAGGGATCGAGCGCGCCGGCGGCCAGGGAATTCCAGCGCGTGCTCGAACATCGGGGCGTCGACCCGTTCGCCCCGGTCGTTCCCCTGGCGCACCTCGGCCTCGCCCGCGCGAGCGCGCGCAGCGGCGACCTCGCGACCAGCCGGCGCGAGTACAACGAGCTCTTCACGATATGGCGCCGCGCCGATGCCGACTTCGGTCCGCTCGCCGACGCCAGGGCCGAGTACGCCCGCCTCTCGTCATCGACCAGCGAGGCGCCCCAGTGACAGCGCCGAGGTCGGGCATGGCGACGGCGCGCAGACGGATCTCGCATTACGAGCTTCTCGGCGCGATCGGACGCGACGGCCCGACCGAGATATTCCGTGCGCGTGATCTTCGCCTCGATCGTGAGGTCGCGATCAAGCTGCTTCGCCCGGAGGAGGCGGCCCGTCCCGGCGCACTCGACCGGTTCCGACGCGAAGCGCGCATTGCGTCGCTCGTCACCCATCCGCATGTCTGCGCCGTGCACGACTCCGGCGACGAAAACGACCAGGCCTTTCTCGTCTGCGAGCTCCTCGAGGGACGCGCTCTCGACGAGGAGATCGGGAACCGGCCGTTCGAGATCGAGCGCGTGCTCGACATCGCCTTTCAGGTGGTCGAAGCGCTCGGGGCGGCCCACCGGCGGGGCATCGTCCACGGCCGCGTCAAGCCGTCGAACGTGTTCATCACCACCGACGGGCACGTCAAGCTGCTCGAGCTTGGTGCGACTGCGGCGCTGGCCGGAGATACCGGGTCGAGCACGACGGGCTCCGAGACGGCGAGCGTCCGCGTCGCCGTCGCCAGCCCGGGGCTGCTCGGCGAGTACTTCCACCCCTACATGTCGCCGGAACAAGTCGCGGGCACCGCTGCCGACGAACGCAGCGACATCTTCGCCGTCGGTGCGCTGCTGTATCACATGGCGACGGGGATGCCCCCTTTTCGCGGCGACACGATCGCCGACGTGGCGCTGGCGATCACCAGCCGGCAGCCGCGCGCGTGTGCGCAGCCTGAACCCGCGCGCCGCCGGAGCGCTCGAGACGATCATCGAGCGCGCCCTGCAGAAGAACCCCGCCGACCGGTATTCGTCCGTGGGCCAGATGCTCGACGACCTGCGCCAGGCCAGGCGCGCCGCCGAGATCCCCGCGCCTCCTGAGAAACGACATTTCCGCGTTCCACGCGCCGTCGCGCGGCGTGACCCTCGCGCTCATTGTCGTCCTCGCGCTCACCGGATCGGCCCGCGGATGGTGGGGACTGCCGATGCGGTCGGCGCCGCCACGAAACTGCGGTACTCGTGAGCACGATCGCGAACGGCACGGCGGATCCGGACTTCGATGGCACGCTGCGGGAAGCGGTCACCGTCTATCTCGGCCAGTCGCCGTATCTGAACCTGGTCTCCGACGAGCGCGTGCGGAGCACGCTGCAGCTGATGGGACGGGACCCCTCCGTGCGCCTGACGCACGACGTTGGCGCCGATGTCTGCGAGCGACTCGGGCTGCAGGCGATGCTCGAAGGCAGCGTCTCGGCCGTCGGCCGCGTCGACGCTCATTTCGCTCATCGCGACCGACTGCCGGACGCGAAACACGATCCTGCGGCGCCAGGTCGAAGTCGAACGCAAGGAGGATGTTCTTGGTGCGCTCGGCCGGCTGACCGCCGAGATGCGCAGTTCGCTTGGTGAATCGGGCGCATCGCTGGCCAGTCACAACGTGCCGATCGAGGATGCCACCACGCCGTCGCTCGAAGCGTTGAAGGCGTATACCGAGGCGGCGGCGCGTCGCGCCGCCGGCGCCGAGATGGACGCGATTCCGCTGCTCGAACGCGCGATCCAGGTGGACCCGCAGTTCGCGCTCGCCTATACCACCTTGTCGACCGTCTATGGCGGACTGGGAGAGACCGGCCGCAGCGAAGAATTCGCCAGGCTGGCGTACGAGCATCGCGATCGCGTCAGCGAACGCGAACGCCTGTACATCGCGTATCAGTATCACGACCGGTACACGGGCAACCAGCTGAAGACGCGCGAGGCGCTCGAAGTATGGAAGCGCACGTATCCCGGCGACTACCGGCCGGCCAACGCGCTCGCCGTGCTGCTCAACCGGCTTGGCGACTACCCCGGCGCCGTGCTCGAAGCCGAGGAGGCGGCCCGGCGCAACCCCGCGCATGCCTTCCCGTACTCGAACCTCGCGTATGCGCGTCGCGGCGAGGGTCGCTACGCGGAAGCGCGTCGAGTGGCCGAACAGGCGATTTCGCGGAACCTCGAGACCGTACCGATGCGCCGCCTCCTCTACCAGGTTGCCGAAATCGAAGGCGACGAGGCGGCGGCGCGCCGGCACATCGAATGGGCGTCGACCCGCAGCCGGGGCTTCGACATCACCGGCGCCCGGGCACAGGTGGCGGCATTCCGCGGACGGCTTACCGAGGCGCGACAGCTCTACGCCGAGACGTCTGCAGCGGCCAAACGCCAGGGGTTCGGACAGGTTGCGACCGGCTACGAGGCGCAGGCCGCGATCATGGAAGCGCTGTACGGATACAAGCACGACGCCGATCGAGCGCGCGCGTGCCCTGGTGCAGACGGCGACGGCGTACGAGCCGCAGCTGAGGGCGGCCGTCGCGCTCGCACTCGCGGGCGAACCCGGCGAGGCCGAGAGCATCGTGCGCCGCCTCCGCACGGTGCGCGAGGAGGACACGCTGCTGCACCGCGCCTACCTGCCGCCGGCCGAGGCCGCCGTGCTGCTGGCGAAGGGCTCCTTCGACGCCGCCGTCGAGGAACTCCGGCAGTCCGCTCCGTACGAGACCGGTTTTGTCGCCGCACTCGTTCCGAATTTTCTTCGCGGCGAAGCGCGGCTGAAGACCGCTCCGGCGGATGCCATGCGGGAGTACCAGACGGTGATCGATCACCGCGGCACCGATCCATTCACCGCACTCATCCCGATGTCGCAGCTGGGACTCGCCCGCGCGCTCGCCCGCACCGGCAACGAGGCGGAGAGCCGGAAGGTCTACGAGTCCCTCCTGGCGCTGTGGAAGGATGCCGACGCGGATCTGCCAGTCCTGCACCAGGTCCGGGACGAACTGGCACGGCTGGGGCGGACCGGCGACTTGAGACGCAGCGGTCTCTGTGCGCGTTAAAACAGCTGTCCGGTATCCCCGAGCATGGCCTTGCGGACGAGCGGCAGCGGCAACGGCCCGAGCTTGATGAAGGCGTCGTGGAAGCGCTGCAGCGAATACTGATCCCCCGTCTTCGCCTTGTAGTCGTCGCGCAGTTTCATGATCATCAGCTTGCCCATCGTGTAGTACCCGTAGGTCGCGTCCGAGGTGCCGCGCTTCGTCTCGGACCGCGCCACCGGCCGCGGCTGGTAGCCCTCCTTGACGAAGAACTCCTCCGCCTCCGCCATCGTCATGCCCCGCGTATGCATGCGGATGCCGACGATGAACCTGGCGTCGCGCAGGAGTGCGTCCTGCACCTGCGCGAGGCGGAAGCGGGGGTTGTCGGCATGGAATCCCTCATCGATGACCATCTGCTCCGAGTAGTGCGCCCATCCCTCCGAGTTCGTGGCGGCGCCAAAGACTTTCCGCACCTCCGAAGGAAAATTCTTCGCGTAGAGGAATTGCAGGTAGTGTCCCGGCCAGACCTCGTGCACCGACACGTTGGTGATGAGGGCGTAGTACCACTGGCGCATGAAGTCGTCCTTTTCTTTGGCGGACAACTTCGGATCCGGCAGCGTCATGCTGTAGTACGCCTCGTCGGCGACGGTTTCGAACGGACCGGGGATGTCCATCGACGCGGTCGTGGTGGCGCGGAGAAAGGGCGGCGTCTCCTGCACACGCGCGGGAGCCGCCTTCGGCACCGTGACGATGTGATGGTCGGTCATGAAGCGGCCGATCGCGTCCAGTTCCGCCTGGGTCGTCGACAGCAGCTTGTCCGGCGAGGGATGATCGAGCTCGACTTCGGCCAGGACCTCCGCCGGCGTGCGCTTCGGGTCGATCAGCTTCGCGGCCTCGGCAAACGCCGCCTGGTTCTTCTTCAGATCACGTTCGGCAGTCGCAAGCAGCGTGTCGAGCGGCACATCGATCATTTCGTCCGCCGCGAGCTTCTTCCGGTACGTGTCTTCCCCGAACGCAAACTCGCCGGTTGAACGCTTCAGCAGATCGTTCTGCAGCCAGGTCTTGTACTCGCCGAGCGCGGCGATCACGGCGTCATTGGCGGCCTTGAAGTCGGCGAGCAGCGCCTTGTCGGTCACCTTCGTGAACGCTCCCGGAACCGCCGTCTGGAAGAACTCACGGTTGCCGTCGAGTTGATCGATCGCGATCTGGGTGTAGATCCGCGGTGGGTTGTCGAGGTTCTTTCGCGCCTCCGCGAGCGCCGCCGGCATGGCCTTCTCTCTCGCGATCAGCTTGCGCATTCGGTCGTCGGGCGGGGCGAACTCGCGCTTGATCATGATGTAGGCGGTGTTGGTCAGTCCGCTGCTGTAGGCGTCCGCGTCGCGCGCCCACGGACGGACGACCTCGAGGGACAGCAATCGCGAGTCGATGGCGTGGAGCAGCTGCACCTGGTCCAGCTGATTGTCGGGCGTCAGCGATGCGGCATCGATCGCGCTGACCCGGTCGCGGAACGCCCGCGCTGCCGCGACCGCGTCCGTCGACCGCCGCCCGCGAGTAGTTCTCGAGCTGATCGTCGTATTTATGGATCCCGAGGTAGGTCGCCTGCGTCGGCTGGCGTCGATACAGGTCCTCGAGGTACTGGTGCGCAACAGCAGTGAAGGCCTGGTCGTTCGACGCCGGCGCCGATGACGCCGCGTTCTGCGGCGAGCGGCACCCGGCAAGGACTGCAGTGACGGCCAGAACCACGACCGCGGGACGGGAAAGGGTTTGCATGGGCTAATCGTATGACAAGGCGGGTATCTGACTTCCGCCTGTAGCTTCCGCCGTGCCCGGGTCCAAGCGTGCCAAGGGTGCCAAGCTGCCCGTGCCAGGGGCTCTAGCTTCCGCCGTGCCAGGCGTGCCAAGGGTGCACGTCGCACGGAAGTCGCCGTCGACCAAGGTGCCAAGTGCCAGGGTGCCGTGCAGGCACGTCGCACGTTGCACGTTGGAATCGCGGCCGTGCAGAAATCCAGACCAGCGGCCACTCGTCACAGCGCGGAAATTGCGTCGCGGGCGAGTGCATTCGCCATTTCGTGTGGAAACGACAGCGGCACGAGGCTGGCACTCCGGGGCTCGCGGACACTACACTGGAGGTTCGATGGCGATCGACAAGCTGCGTTCGGAGATGCGGATCGGGTTCGACGGCGTGAGTGCGCGATTTGGACAGGTGCAGGCCCGATTCAATGCAATCGAGGCGAGGTTCGATTCGGTGGAGAAGCGCCTGGCCACGATCGACGACCGGATCGGCGACGAGGCACGCGCGACCCGCCGCCACGTCGACGTCGTCGCCGAGGAGTTCAAGCAGTATCGCGAGATCCTCGCGGTGGAAGAGGCCGCGGCACGAAGCGAGGAGACGCTCGCGGCATCGCGGCGCTGATCGTGAGGTCGAGGCTCTTTGGCGGAACTGATTGCCCCGACCGAGGTGCATGACGTTTGAAGCCCTGGGAACTGCTCGGCGAGGCCCGAAGCCCCGACGGCACCGCTCTGACCCTCACCCGCCACGATCGCGAATACGTGATCATGGCGAACGGCAGGAGCCTGATGTCGAGCCGGATGCACGGTTCCGAGCAGGCGCTCGCGTCTCTCGCGCTGCGCGGTTTGGACGCGCCCGAGCCGTCCGTTCTGGTTGGCGGGCTCGGCATGGGCTTCACGCTGCGGGCAGCGCTCGACGTTGTCACCCGCGAAGCAACGGTGCTCGTCGCCGAGCTCGTCCCGGCGGTTGTCGAATGGAATCGCGGGCCGCTCGCGCCGCTCGCCGGCGAGCCGCTGCGCGACAAACGGGTCACGGTCGAAATCGCTGACGTCGCCGAGATACTGCACGCCAGTCGGCGAGCCGCTTCGACGCGGTGCTGCTCGACGTCGACAACGGGCCGGATGCGTTCACGTCGGCGACGAACGCGCGGCTCTATGGCGATGAAGGACTGGCAACTGCGCGCGAGGCGCTCAAGACCGGGAGGTGTCCTGGCCGTCTGGTCGGCGTGGGAACAGCGCCGATTCGAACAGCGGCTGCGATATGCGGGATTTACAGTCCGGGTCGAGCGCGTCCGCGCCCGTCTCGAGAAGGGCGGACCGAAACACACAATCTTTCTCGCGCGCCGAGGGGAGTAATGGATGCTGGCGCGGCCTTCCGGCTGAAGCCGGAAGCTACGAAATCAGCCGACGAACGGACGTACCGTCCGAGCGCACGAACGAGCGGACCGTCTGGAACGCCCGAGTACCGCGAACGCCGAACACCGATCCCGAACGCACGAACGTAGCTTCCGCCTTCAGGCGGAGTCTCTGGAGCCGCGAGCTTCCGCCTCGGCGAATCCCGACTGGAACCCGAATCCCGAGTCCCGATCCCGAGTCCCGAATCCCGAGTCCCGAGTCCCTGATCCCGAATCCCCGATCATGTCCTTGACCGAAATCCTGCGCGGCGCGTGCGTCATGGCGCCCATGACGAAAGGGTCCAACCTGCCCTACCGTCAGCTGTGTATCGAGCTCGGCGCGCGGGTGACGATGAGCGAGATGACGGTGGCGCGGAAGCTGAAACAGCGCCGGCGAGGCGAGTTCGCGCTGATCCGGCGCGCCCCGCAGGAGCCGTTCTTCGGCGTCCAGCTCGCCGGCAACGACCCCGACGAAATGGCGTGGGCGGCGGCACTCGTCGAAGCGCGCGGTGCGGATCTCGTGGACGTCAACCTGGGATGCCCAATCGATCACTTCACGCGCAAGGGTCTTGGCGCCGCGCTCGGGCGGCAGCCGGCTCGGATCCGCCGGATTGTCGCGGCGATGAAGGCCAGCGTCGAGCGCGCGCCGGTCACGGTCAAGATCCGTCTCGGGTGGAACGACAAGACGAGAAATTACCTGGAGGTCGCAGCGGCAGCGGTCGACGGCGGCGCCGATGCGATCTTCGTCCACGGCCGCACGCGTCAGGCGCGTTACACCATGGCGGCGGACTGGGATGCGATCGGCGAGGTCGCGGCGGCCGTCAACGTCCCGGTGGTCGGAAACGGCGATCTCCTCTTCCGCCACGAAATCCGGACGGCGCTCGCCAGGTCGGGCTGCGCCGGGGTGATGATTGCGCGCGGGGCGCTCATCAAACCATGGATCTTCCGCGAGGCAGAGTCTGGCGACGAGAGCCTGCCGGCGGAAGAGCGGCTCGCGATCTATCGCCGGTATGTCGCGCTCGCCAAAGCGCACTGGGGCGAGGACGAGTACGCGACGACGCGCATTCGCGAGTTCCTCGTGTGGCATCTCGGGTTCTGGTGTCGGTATGCACCCCGGCGCGAGGACGGCAGCTACCCGTCGATGCAATTGCGCGAATCGCGCACGCCGGAGACGCCGCTCGATGCGCTCCTCTCGCGCACCGATCCTGCCGCCCACGGCTATCTCGCGGACGCACTGTTGGCGGGGAACGCGGTCGACCCCGAAGGCCCGGCACCTCCGCCGGCGAACGTCGCCGTGATCGACGACGACGCGATGGAGGCGGGGTAAGAGGCCGAGCGCCAACCGTTCCGTCGCTGCGCGTGGTAACGTGTCGCCGCCACCCGAAAGGTTCCCGATGCGAAGCCATCTTCTCGCGCTGATGTTCACTCTCGCGGTGGTGCCGCGCCCGGGGGCCCAGGGTCCCTGCTCCGGGCGCCGCCACTGCAGCACAGGCGACGGGAGCCGCGGCATCCGCCCGGATCTGGCAGGGACGCGAAGCAGAGTTCGAAGCCTTCATCGCGACGGCCCCGTTCGACCGGCTGGAGGATATCCCGCTTGGCGTCACTCACCCCCGTCGCGGCTACTTCAAGCCTGGCGGCCTTGCTGCAAGCGCCGCCTGGAAGGTGATCCCGACCGGGAGACCGAACGGTTACTGGGAAAGCTACAAGTCGGAGATCGCGGCGTACGAACTCGACAAGCGGCTCGAGCTCGGCATGGTCCCGGTCGCGGTCGAGAAGCGCTGGAAGAACGAAAACGGCGCCGCGATTCTGTGGCTCTCGCCCGTGCACTCCTGGAAGGAAGTGCAGTTCAAGCCGAAGCCCGCCGTTTGGGATTTGCAGATGGTCAGGATGAAGATGTTCGACAACCTGATCGGAAACGCCGATCGCAATCTCGGAAACCTGATCGTCGACGACGCCTGGAACGTGTTCCTGATCGATCACTCGCGCGCGTTCGTCACGACGAAGGACCTGCCCGCGAAATTCATGCACATCGATCGTGCACTCTGGACCCGTATGCGCGCGCTGGACGAGCCCGCGTTGACGACGTGCCTCGGCAAGTGGCTCGACCGCGGTGCCATCCGCGCGGTGCTGGCGAGGCGCGATCGCCTGGCTGCGGCGATCGACGCCACAGGTTCAGAAGAACGGCGAGGCCGAGGTGTTCGTCAACTGAGACCTCGAGCTCAGCCCTTGCCGGTGGCCAGCGTCAGTGTCGGAGTCTGTCCCGGGGCCATCATTGCGGCGGCTTCTTCCTCGGCCCGCCGCGCCGCCGCGCGGTAGTTGCTCTTCGGCCGGATGTCCTGTAACGCCAGCAGCAGCGGCATCCTGTCCGCGACCATTCGGCGCTTGAGGTCGCGCATCGGAATTCCGAGCGTGCGAGACGCATTCACTGCGGCGACGAACTGACCGAGATTCTGAAATCCCGCCGAGACCTCCATCAGGTCGACGCCCGCCGGCAATCGCACCATCACCGCGCTCGCCAAGGTCCGGAGTGTGCTGCAATGCGATCTGTACACCCGAGAGCGTCGCCCGCTTCGGCGGTCTTCCGCCGCGAGGCGGGTCGTGTCACTGGTGCGGAACCCTGCGCCGGTGCATGCGGCTTCGTAGCGGAAGTCGCTGTTGGGGTGCTCGGGCGCACGGCCGGAACCTGCGCAGCATTCGTCCCGGCCGCACTCAGCACGATGACGACCGTCGTCGCGACCGCCGGGAGCAGAGTGCGCGGCACGTGGCCTCCTTGTGGTTGTTGGAGACGCGGTCGCCCCAGGGCAAGTCCGCGGCCCAGACAGCTCTGCGGCGCAAGGGATGTACCAGGACACAGGGACACGCAAGTGCTATGAACCGCATGAGCTTATCTGACTCACTGCACCATCGTCCGGGCGTGAATCTTACCTGCCTGACCGCGGCCTGACGATTCCGCAATCACGGGCGGTCAGGGATCGGCGATCAGGGATCAGGGATCAGGGATTCAGGGATTCAGGGATCAAGGGACTCGAGCCGGAGTTCGAGGCTCGGGCCTGCCCGATCCCGCAGATCCCCGAATCCCCAATCCCGATGCGACCGGACCGCGACCGATCGCCGGCGCGGACTCGCGCGCGAGAGTTCGCTCAGAAAAAAATCTGCGCGCGATCAAATCTCTGGGGGCTGCACTCGCGGACTCTTGGCTCATAATCAGGAACATCACACGAGGACAGCGACGCGCAACGTGTTGCATGCGTGAGCACCGTCGTGATCGATGTGATTCAAGTCCAAGTGGTAATTGTTACCGCAGTGGAATCTGACGGTTCGCCGGCTCGTCGCCGTGGCGACGTGATGAAAGCGGCGCAATCTCGAACGCGTTGATCGGGAATTATGTTTGCACGGGGCGTGGAACAAGCGTCCCTCTTCGATTCAGAAAGAGTGACCTCACTTGAAAATATGGCTCTTCGTCGTGGGTGCCGCGGCCCTGGTGGCGGCGCGCGCCACGTATAACTTCGTCAGCCGCAGTCCGGCGCGGTTCGGGAACGATCAGGTGAGCAGCGATTGGCTCGCAACCGCCAGGATTCACGAGGACCAAGGGTGATCAACGAGCGCCGGGCATTTGGCGAACGGCTGCGCCGCCAGAGGGAAAAGCAGCACATCACCCTCGATCAGATCGCAGCATCCACCAAGGTCGCTGCGTCACTGTTCGCCGGGCTCGAAAAGGGCGACTGTTCACGCTGGCCTGGCGGGATGTACAACCGGGCCTTCATCCGCGGCTACGCCGTCGCCATCCGGCTCAATCCGGACGACGTCGCGGCTGAGTTCGCGGAATACTACACCGCATCCATAGAGGCTCCGGCGGTTCACGATCCGGCCGTGTCTGGCTCGGCGGCGCAACCGAACGGGCCGTTTGCGCTCCGGCTGAAGCTCGAAGTGGATCCGGAAGAACTGCGCCGGCGCGTGGCACGCCGGGTTGTGCTCGCAGCCGCTGACGTGATCGTCGTCGCAGCGATCGCGAGTGTCGTTGCGTTTGCCAGCGGAATCGCGTACTGGTCCGCACTCGCGATCTTCAGCATCGGGTACCAAGTCGCCGTCCGCCTGCTTTCCGGACTCTCTCCGGCCGAGCGGCTGCTCGCGCGAGGACATCGCCAGACTCAGCGGCCTTTGGAAGAAGAACAACCGGACGAGGCGCCGGTCGCGGGAACGGCAAGCACGATCGCCTGACCACCGTCGCGGGCCGCGACCCGCGAAGTGAATCGTCAGTGGGCCGGCTTTGGGGTTGCTTCCAGAGCGAACGAGCGTTCGCCTGAAGAGCAGAACCCAAAGCCTGACCGAGAGTCCGCCGCCTACCGAATGGCGGCGTACGTGACGGACGGCGCTGAGGCCGCACGCAGTACTTTCGACAGCAACGGCTGCGAAGAACAACACCACGAGCAAGAATCCAAGCGCCGCGCCTACTGTGCGGGTCATCTAATCAGTCTCCTCAGGGGAACACCCCGAAGAGTGCAACCGCTGTACCGCTGAGTCCGTGCCCGCCTGCAAGGCTTTACAGCATCATTTGCCCTTTGAATACCGGCTGGAATGACAGTTTCGGCCCCGACCTTACAGGTTGGTCCGCTGTGCGACGTGTGCGCTCGCCGCGCACCCGCAGGGTACACTTCGAACGATGCCGCCCACACGCCAGCAGCGTCTTCGCGTGCTGGCCGCCCTCGAGCAACGGGTCAAGCAGTTCAGAACCCGTGAGGAGCTCTACCCGCTCCGTGTGCCGCGCGATCCCATCCCGCTCGACGACGTCATCGGGCAGGCGCTGGCTGATGACGCCGCCCGGTTCCCGGCCGTGACGCTCCGATCCCGCACGCTGCTCACCCTCGCCTGGGGCGAGGACGCCTGGGACGTGTGGGTGATCACTCTCCCCTCCCGCATCAAGGTCTATTGCGATTCGGACGCGCACGAAATGCGCGTCCTCGCTTCCGGCGGACGGAACTCAGGCGACGAATCCGACCGATTGTTCCTCGGATTGCTCTCCGAGTCCGGCGGTGAGGATTTCGGCATCGAGATGTCGGGCGGCGCGCCGACGCGGGTAAGGAGTGCGATTGAGGACCGGTCGTTCCTGGTCGACTTCTTTCTCAACCTGTTCGAGGTCACTCACACCGAGGATTCGGTGCGCGGTGCGCTTCCCGACGAGGATGCCGGGACGACGATGCAGCGGGAAATGGAGAGCGCTGCCGGAAGTGATTTCCGGTTGGACGTCGAGCGGTGGCTCTCGCACGTGATGCGCTGAGCTCGGGGCGTACAAAAAAGGGGCCCGGCTGAAGCCGGGCCCCCCGGTGACTTACCCGTTAGTTACACCTCACCCGGGCTCTTCGGCGGCTGGCTGCCCGGCTGCTTCGGGGCCCCCGGCTGATTCTGCCGGCCCGCCTGCTGGGACGGGTTGTTCGCTGTGGTCCCCGGCGCGGTTGCCGACGCGCCTGCTCCGGTCGACTGTCCCGGCTGCTGGCGCTGCGCCTGGTTCCATTGATTGGCCTGGTTCGCCTGGCTGCCCTGCTGCGCCCCCTGGTTGCCGAACTTCTGATCGCCGGACTTCTGATCGCCGGTCACCAATCCGACAGCACTGCTGGCGGCGTCCTGCACCTTGCCGACCGTCTCGCGCACGGTCTGCTGCACGCCTTCGAGCGCGTTGTCACGCGCCTCGCCCATGTACTCGTTTTCGATCTCGGTCTGCGGCACCGCCATCCCGACGATCAACCCGAGCACGGCCGAGGCCGCTCCCATCATCAGCGGATTCTGCTGCCACGACCGCTGCAGCGTTCGCTGGGCGCTGCGCGTCGTCTGCTGCGCACGCCGGCTCAAATCCTGCGCGGTGTCGCTGACGCTGTCTGCCATCCCGCCAGTCCATGACGAGCTGCGATCGCCGTAGTCCCCGCGGTTCCCGCGGTAGCTCGTTCCCGAACGTGCGGCGGGTACTCGAGTAGCTGCCGCCGCCGCCGCTATTGATATCCAGATCCGGGTTGTACGCCGCCGCGGTCTCGTAGCCACCCTGTCCGGGGTAGCCCGCTTCGCCGAAACCGGCGTCACCGAAGCCGGACTCACTCGTGTAGTTGCTCTGTCCGCTATAGCCGGTGTGCCCGGTTCCGCCGCGGTAGTAGCGCTCGCCCTCGTTATACGGAGCGAGGCGCCGCCAATCCCGCGATGAACGGCCGCGGTATCGATTCCGGGGCTGCGCTTCGCGTCCTCCCAGCGCCAGCCACGTGAGGCCGGCGATGCCGATGCCGATCATCGCGGTCGGGATCGGATTGGCGCGCACATACTGGACCGGCTCCGAGTCCGCCATCTCGCGCGCGCGGTCGGACACGGCCTCGCCCGTGTTGCTCGCCACGTTGCGGACGGTACTCTTCACGCTCTCGGCGGCATTCGACGCGATATTGCCCGGGCGGAGACGATCCTGGATCGCGTTCACGGTCTCGGACAACTCGCCGCGGGTCTGCTCGATCTCGGCGCGGATCTCGCGGGTGCGCTCTTCGGTCGGCGCATCCGACGCGGACGAGCTCGAAAGGTTGCGCGTCGTATCGGACGTCGTATCGGATCCGGTCGACGTCGTCGCAGGGTTCGTACGGCTCGGAATGCGCGAGGTGCCGCGCTCCCCGATCCGGCCGTCGGTGTCGAGCGCTTCACGTCCGCTGATGTATTCGTCCGAGCGCCCCGAGGTGCGCTCGACGCCTATGCCTTTTGTCTTGTCGTCCATGTGGAGTTCTCCTTCATGGCCTCGATGGCCTGGGTGGGTGCGACGCTGGTCTGCCGCAACGAGGCGAGCCCTCTGTTCGCGAGCAGGTAGCCGACGCCAATCGTCAGCACGCCGACGATCGCGGCGGCGAGCCATGGTGTGATGCCCAGCTGGGCGAGGCCGATGACGAGCGCCGCAAGCATCACGAGCAGGCCCGCATGCGCCAGCGCTCCACCGGCGGCGACCATCCCGACATGGCCCCCGGCGACCTTCGCCTTGGCGGTCATCTCTGTCGTCGCGAGCTCGAACTCCTTGCGGATGAGCGTGCCGGTCTCGCGCGACAGTTCCGAGAAAAGCTCTCCGAGAGAGCGGTCGTCACGTCCTGCCGTGTTCATTAGATCCCCCTGCCCGCGTAGTCCATCGTCCCGCGTGAGGACGTGCCGTAGGGCTCAAGCGCACGGTGGCGCTGGTTGTCCGAGGAACTCTTCAGAAAACGCGCGCCGATGACGCCAATCGCGAACGCGGAGCCGACGAAGAGAGCCGGCTGTCTCCGCGCGAAGCGCTGGACTTCGTTGACCAGTTCGCCCACATCGCGGTTGCGGATCTGGGTCGAGAAGCGATCGATCTGATCGGCAGCTTTCTCGACGTAATTGGCAATCGCGTCCTGCTTGTTGTCGCGGAGGTGCTTTGTGCTCTGCCGTACGGCCTGCGCCACGCTTCCGAGCCCGTCGGTTGCGCGATCCTTCTGCGAGGACAGCTGGGCCGTCGCGCGCTCACGCACACGGTCCACGATGCCGCTCCCCGTGCCAGCGTCGGAGTTTGTGGTGTTCGAATGTTCCATCGGAGTTCCCCTTTTCGGTGATGTACACGTTTCACCGATTTCAGTAGGAACATCCGTGCCAGCGGCTCGCGAGTGGAGCGCTCAGCTGCGCGTCGCGTTCGTTGCTGACGGGCTGAGAGCTCGTCTTTTCACCGCATCGACCGGACGCTGACGTGGGCTGTGGGAGTTCAGCCCCAGGACACTTTGCGCAGCAGCGGGAGGTCCGACAGGATCATCCCGGCACCGAGCACGACCGAGGTGAGAGGGTTTTCCGCGACGAGAACGGGAAGGCCTGTTTCCTCGCGCAGCCGCGAATCGAGATTGCGCAGCAGCGCGCCGCCGCCGGTCAGGACCACGCCGCGATCGTAGATGTCGGCGCAGAGCTCAGGCGGAATCTTTTCGAGCGAGTCGCGCACCGCCTGGCAGATCTGTCGCAGCGGTTCAGAGAGCGCTTCGCGAATTTCGGTGTCGGTAATGGTCACGGTTCGCGGCACCCCCTCGACGGCGTGGCGTCCCTTCACTTCCATGGACAACGGCTTGTCGAGCGGGGTGGCGGAGCCGACGTCGTACTTGATTTGCTGCGCGGTCCGCTCGCCGATGTGGAGGTTACATGCCTTGCGCATGTACTGGAGGATGGCTTCGTCCATCGCGTCGCCCGCGACGCGGAGCGATTTTCCGTAGACCGTGCCGGCAAGTGAGATGACGGCGATGTCGGTCGTCCCGCCGCCGATGTCGATAATCATGTTGCCGGCCGGCTCGGTGACCGGGAGCCCAGACCCGATCGCCGCCGCCATCGACTCGTCGACGAGATGAACTTCGCTCGCCTTGACCCGGAAGCCGCTGTCCTTCACCGCACGCCGCTCGACTGGCGTAATCTCCGGCGGCACTCCGATGACCAGCCGTGGACGTACGAAGGCGCGTCGTCCGTGCGCCTTGCGCACGAAGTACATGAGCATCTTTTCAGCGGCGTCGAAGTCGGCGATGACGCCATCCCGCATCGGTCTGACCGGCTTGATGTTGGGAGGAGTCCGGCCGAGCATCTCGTGGGCTTCGATACCGACGGCTTCAATCGCGCCGGTCGCGGTATTGAACGCGACAATGGAGGGTTCGTTGAGGACGATGCCCCGGCCGCGTGCGAACACACAGGTGTTTGCGGTGCCAAGGTCGATCGCCACATCGGTGGCGAACGCGGACATGAGGCTCATGGGCTGCTCTGGATCCTTGAAGGTACAGCCCGTCCAGCTACACGATCCGTTCCGACCGTCCCAAATTACGACTTCGCAAAACGTTAACAATTTTGAGTATTTTGCCGACCGTTCAAGCTCGCCGCTCCGAATCCGATTACAAAGCTGGCGGCATATTACAAATTCGTACGGCAGCCCGGCTGTTCTGCTTTCCTGGTGACGGCTTAGAATCGCGATGCCGCATTCGCAAGGAGTCCCCGTGAAACGACCGGCGCTGTGGATCGTGCTCGCCGCTGTTTCGGTGATGGCCGCCTGGGTCGGGATCCAGTACTTTCCCCGCGCCTTCTCGATCGTCGCCCTGAACATCACGATGGACCGTCAGCGTGCCCTTGCCGAGGCGCGCGAGGTGATGGCGCGCGAGAAGTTCGGACCAGCCGGCTACAAACAGGCAGCCTCTTTCACCGGCGACGACGAAGCGCAGACATTCGTTGAGCTCGAGGGCGGAGGGAAGGAAGCCTTCACGCGAATGCTGCGCGATCAGTTGTACGCGGCATACACATGGCGCGTGCGGCACTTCAAAGAGGGCGAAACCAACGAGACCACGATTCGGTTCACGCCGGATGGGAAGCCGTACGGCTTCGTCGAGCAGGTCAGGGAGGATGCGCCCGGCGCCGCGCTCGACGGTTCGGCGGCACGCGCGATTGCCCGGGCCGCGGCGACGCGGTGGAGTGTCGATCTTCGCCAGTTCGACGAGGTGGAGCAGGGCCAGGAGCGCCGTCCATCCGGCCGGGTCGACCATACCTTCACCTTCGAACGCACATCCGAAACCTTGAAGGAGGGTCGGTACCGTCTCCGGCTCGTCGTTGCAGGAGATCGGCTGACGGAAGTTACTCACTACATAAAGATCCCCGAGTCTTTCACCCGACGATACGCGAGCATGCGCTCGGCCAACGAAGCGATTGGCGTCGGATCGGTCGTCGCCATGGCGCTCCTCTATGTCTTCGGCGGAATCGGCGTCGGGCTGTTTTTCATGATGCGCCGGCGATATGTGCTGTGGCGCCAGGCGGCGTTCTGGGGCGTCACCGTAGGGCTCCTTCAAACTCTCGCAGCCGTCAACGAGTTCCCCCTCCTGTGGATGACTTACGACACGGCGATTCCACGCTCGACCTATATCGCGCAGCAACTGACGACGATGGCGGCGGGGTTCGTTGGCTTCTCCACGTTCTTTGCGCTGTCGTTCATGGCGGCGGAGACGCTGACCCGGCGCGCGTTCGGACTGCACCCCCAGCTGTGGAGATCGTGGTCCCGCGGCGGAGCCGGCGCATCGACCGCGATCCTCGGACGTACAGTGGCTGGATATCTGCTGGTGAGCGTGTTCTTCGCATACGACGTCGTCCTCTACCTCGTCATGACGAAAGCATTTGGCTGGTGGTCGCCGGCCGATGCGCTCGTCCACCCGGACGTGCTCGCGACGTATGCGCCGTGGCTGTCGGCGGTCGCGAATTCCTTCCAGGCAGGATTCTGGGAGGAGGCGCTGTTCAGGGCGGTTCCGCTGGCGGGCGCGGCGCTGATCGGCGACCGCATCGGGCACCGTCGGACGTGCCTGGTGGCCGGGTTCGTCATCCAGGCCATCGTCTTCGGATCCGGGCATGCGCCGTATCCCAACCAGCCCGCGTTCGCCCGACCGGTCGAGCTGATCGTCCCATCGATCGGATTCGGGCTCCTCTACGTCTACTTCGGGCTGCTGCCGGGCATCATCCTGCACTTTGCGTTCGACGTCGTCTGGTTCGCGCTTCCCATCTTCATGGCGAGTGCACCGGGGATTTGGTTCGATCGGCTGATGATCCTGGCGCTGACCCTCGTGCCGCTGTGGATCGTCTTGTATCGACGGCTGCGCGAGGGCGGGTGGACGGACCTGCCCGAGACAGAGCGGAACGCGGCGTGGACTCCTCCGTCACCGCGGGAGCACGTGGAGCCGCTGCCGAGTCCGCGACGCGCCGACATCGGCCCGGGCCTGCGCCGGGCCTGGCTCGGTCTTGGTGCCGCAGGCCTGGTGTTCTGCACGTTCGGCGTGGTCCGCGCGTGGTCGCCGGGGCCGTTCGGCACCCTTACCCTGCCCCGCGCCGATGCTTCGAGTCTGGCTCGTCGTGCGGTCGATCAGCACGTCGCCGACCTGCCCCCGGGCGATCGACGTCTCTCGGCCCAGAACTGGCGGGTCCTGCCGGCGCCGGACGCCGGTGATGCGAGCGGACACGAGTTCGTGGTCGAGACATCCGGCGAGGGGCGGTGGCGATCGCTGCTCGGCACCTACCTTCCGAAGCCGCGATGGCGCGTACGGCTCGCGTCGTTCGAAGGCGACATCGCCGATCGGGCGGAGGAATGGCTCGTTATGGTGACGGCCTCCGGCGAGGCGCGCAACGTGCGGCATACGCTGCCCGAAGGCCGGGCGGGCGCTTCCCTTGACGAAGCGGTGGCGCGGCGCCTGGCGGCAGCGGCGATTCAGCGCAGGTTCGGCCTCGACACAGCCCGTGGCCAGGTCAAGGAGATTTCCGCTACCCCGGCAAGGCTGCCGGCGCGCACCGACTGGACGTTCACATTCCGGGACGAGACGATCGCGCCGCTCGCGAGCGGCGAGCCGCGCATCGAAGTGACTCTCGCGGGGGATGAGATCACCGCCGCGGGGCGGTACGTCTACATTCCCGAAGACTGGCAACGGCGGCAGCGTGCGGCGGCAACCCGAAACCGCATGCTGAGCCTCATGGGAACGCTGACGTTCGCGGCGTTGCTCATGGGTTCGGCCGTGGTCGGGATCGTCGCCTGGAGCCGCGGCAGCTATGCGCCGGCGATGTTCGTCGCCGGATCGCTGATGATGATCATGGCATCGATCGCACGCGCAGCCAATGCCTGGCCGGTTGCACTCGCGAGCTTCACAACCGCTGCACCCCTCACGCTGCAAGCGACCGGCGCCGTCGCACTAGGCCTGGTCGGACTTGCGCTGCAGGGAACCATGGTGGGGCTCGCGCTCGGCGCCATGCCTCAGCGACTGGCTCGAACGAGCCGCATTGCCGAGCGCGACGCACTGCACCTTGGCGTGGCCGCCGGACTGTTCGCTGCAGCCGTCGTCGCCGGCGGCGTGGCGCTCGCTTCGCCACAGTGGGCACGCGTGCCAGACGTTGACGGCGCCGGCGCCGTGTTCCCGATGCTGCAGGCGGCGATTGGCGGTGTGCCCGGACTCCTCGTCGCGACGGTCGTGCTCCTGTCGGCGTTGCTCCTCGTGGACCGGGTCACGCTGTCGTGGACTCGGAGGACGCTCGCAGGAAGCGCCCTCGTCGTCGTCCTCGGGATCGTGATCTCGGGAGCCCCCGCCGGAGTGCAGGCGCTCGGATGGATCTTCGGCGGAGTTCTGACCGCGGCCGGCCTGCTGTTCGCCTGCATCACCTTGTTCCGCCATGACTACAGCATGATTCCTGTTGCCGTTGCGACCATGAGCGCGGTCGGCGCGATCGCCCGTGGCGCCGGCCGCCCTTACCCGGGCGCACTTCCAGGATCGATCGTCGGCGCGGCCATCCTGCTCCTGGTCGGACGCTGGTGGTTCGTGGCGCTTCGTCGCCGCCAGGTCACCATCCCGTCGCCGGACTCACCGATCGCGGGCTGAGTGGAACGCACCGTCTCTGTCGCACAGTGACGGCGCCGCGCGGCGCATGCGATGATTCGGCATGCAGACCTCCGACACAATCGGCTTCATCGGCCTCGGGCTCATGGGCCGCCCCATGGCCCACAACCTTCTGAAGCGCGGCTTCGCGCTCGTCGTGCACAGCCGCAGCCAGGCGCCGGTCGACGAGCTGGTCAAGGCGGGCGCAACCCGTGCGACCTCGCCGGCAGACGTCGCCCGACAGGCCACTCGAATCATCACGATGGTTCCGGATGCACCGGACGTCGAGCTGGTACTCACCGGAACCGACGGCGTCTTCACCACGATGAGGCCGGGAACGATCCTGATTGACATGAGCAGCATCGCGCCGGCATCGGCGCGCACGCTCGCGGAACGTGCCGCCAGTCTGGGTGCGACGATGCTCGATGCGCCGGTCAGCGGCGGGGACATCGGCGCGATCAACGGGACGCTCTCGATCATGGTCGGAGGGGACGCCGCCGCATTCGCGACCGTCCGGCCGATTCTCGAGGCGATGGGGAATCCGGATCGGATCGTACGGATTGGCGACTCCGGCGCCGGGCAACTGTGCAAGGTGTGCAACCAGATGGTGATCGGCGGCACCCTGGCGGCGGTGAGCGAAGCGTTTGCGCTGGCGCGAAAGGCAGGCGTCGAGCCGGCGCTCGTCCGCGATGCGCTCCTCGGCGGCTTCGCCGCCAGTCGAGTGCTCGAAGTCCACGGTGAGCGCATCCTTCATACGAACTACAAACCGGGATTCCGTGCCGCTCTGTACGCGAAGGACTTGCGCATCGCGACGGCGACTCGGGCCGAACACGCGATGCCCGGACCCGTCTCCGACGCCGTCCACGAGCTCATCGAAGCACTGGTCGGCTCGGGACGAGGCGAGGACGACTACTCGGCGCTGGCGACGGTCGTGTTCGAGCGGGCCGGCCTGACGTAGTACGTGCTACGTGCTACGTGCTACGTGCTACGTGCTACGTGCGACGTGCGACGTGCGACGTGCGACGGCCCACCTGGTGAATTCCGCACGATAATAAGGCGTGCCGCGCCCGCGACTTCGCCTCCGGACCATCCTTGCCCTGCTCGTCCTGGCGACGACGGTTCCCCTCGGGCTCTTCTCGGCACGTCTGATCTGGTCGTCGTGGCGGCAGCAGCAGGCTCTGATCGATCGGCAGAACATCGAGCAGGCCCGTGCCGTGTCGGTCGCGGTGGATCAGGAGGTCGACCGTACGGTTGCGGCTCTGCACGTGCTGGCGGAGCTCGACCCGAATGACGATCCTGACGCGGCCCGCTTCGCCGCCGTGGCCGCACACATGCTCCCGCTGCATCGCGGCTGGCAGGCGATCCGGCTGATCGATCCGTCGCTCCGCGTGCTGGTCGATACCGCGGTCGTCGCCGGCGAACCGTCGCCCGTGTTCAATCCGCGCTGGGTGCAGCAGGTGCTGCAGACCGGCGAGCCTGCCGTATCGACCGTCTTCAAGGACCCGAGCAGCGGCCAGTGGGTGGTGTCGGTCGGGGTTGCGGTCAAGCGCCGCGGTTCGATCAAGCACGTGCTCGGCGTGCGGCTGTTCGCGCAGAACTTCAGCGACATCCTCAATCGGACGCGGCTTCCGGCAGGACGGCGTCGTCGCTCTGCTCGATACCGATCGGCGGATCATCGCCAGGACTCTGAACCAGGACAGGTACATCGGTGGCTCTCCGGCGCCTGATTTCGCGGAGCAGAGCCGGTCCGGTACCGAAGGCACGTGGCGAACGACCTTGCTCGAGGGTGTACCGGCCTACTCTGCGTGGGTGAGATCGCCCGTGACCGGCTGGACCGTCGGTGTCGGCCTGCCATCGGTCCCGCTCGACCGCCCGATTCGCCGGTCCTTCGTCATGCTGATCGCGCTTGGTGTCGCGATCCTCGGAGCCGGAATTGTGCTGGCGACGTACCTGAGCCGCGGCATCGTCCGCACTCACACCGCCGCCGCCCACTCCGCACGATTGCTGGCGCGCGGTGAACCGGTCCAGCTTTTCCGGTCCCGCATCGCGGAAGCTGACGATCTGGCCATCGCGCTCGGCGAGGCAGCCGCGATCCTCCAGACGCGGATGCGCGAGCGCGACGAGGCACAGCAGGAGGTCGATCGAAACCGCGCGGCGCTGCTCGCGCAGGAACAGGCCGGCCGCCGCGACGCGGAAGCCCTCAGCCGCGCGAAGGACGAGTTCGTCGCGACGGTCTCCCACGAACTGCGCACGCCGCTGAACGCGATCTACGGCTGGGTGGCGCTGCTCAAGACCGGGCAGCTCGATCCCGATCGCTACGGCCACGCACTGGAGGTGATCGAGCGGAACACGCGCGCGCAGGCCCAGCTCATCGACGACCTCCTCGACATGTCACGCATGATCCGCGGCACGCTGCGCCTCGAGATGCGTCCGGTCGTGCTCTCGGAGGTCCTCGAAGCGGCGGTCGATTCGTCAGGCCGACCGCCGCCGCGCGTCAGATCTCGCTGGCCTTGCACCAGGGTCCCGAGGCGGTCGCCTCTGCCGACCAGGGACGGTTGCAGCAGGTGCTGTGGAACCTCCTCGCCAACGCGCTCAAGTTCACGCCCGCCGGTGGCCACGTCGAGGCCCGCCTGCAGGTCGAAGGCAACGAGGCCGTGATTCGCATCACAGATGACGGGGAGGGGATTGCACCGGAGTTCCTGCCCTACGTGTTCGACCGGTTCAGGCAGGAGACGGGCGACATCACGCGCACCCACTCAGGACTGGGGATCGGCCTCGCGCTCGTCCGCTATCTCGCGGAGCTCCACGGCGGCAGCGTCTCGGCGCACAGCTCCGGCAAAGGCAAGGGGTCGGTCTTCTCGCTGCGACTTCCGATCGTTCGGGTCGTCGTGGACAAGACATCGAATGCACCCGCGGCCGACGGATCGCCGGTCGAACGATCGACGCTGGCCGGCCTCCACGTGCTCGTCGTGGACGACGATGCTGATGCACGGGACGTGGTCGCGACAGCGCTCGTCCACGCCGGGGCCCGGGTGACGGCTGTCGCGTCGGCCGCCGAGGCGATCGCGATGGCCGGCGGCGACGAGATCCACCTGGTGCTGACCGACATCGCCATGCCGAACGACAGCGGCTACGACCTGCTGCTCACGCTGCGCGGGAATCCGCGCACCGCGAGAGCGCCGATCGTGGCGATCACTGGCCGCGGCCACGTCGAAGACCGTGAGCAGCCGCTCGCGGCAGGCTTCGACGGCCACGTCGGGAAGCCGTTCGAGCCCGCGTACCTGGTCGAGCTCCTGGCAACCCTGGCCGGCCGCACCCGCTGACGGGGCCATCCGAGAACGGCACCGCCCGGGCACACGAATCCCAGGATCGTCGGTTTCGGGAAGCAGGACGAGCGGCGGTATGCGACTGACCGGGTCGCGTCAGCGACAGCCGGGGTGGTTGCACCCGCAGCGGAGCTCCGTCATCCCCTTCGCATCCTTGCAGTGTTCGCTGCAGTATTTGCCAAACTCGCTGTTGGCGCTGACCGCGCAGGAGCACCCGGGATGTGCGCAGACTTGAGGCTGGGCCATGCTGCCTCCTTGGCAACGTCCCGCGGTTGCGGGACTGGTGTGTCCGACTACGTTCGGTCGAGATCCGGCAACCACACGGTGATCGCGCGCTTGATGTCGGCTGGCGCGAGCCTTTCCCGCGCCGCCCGCTCGAGCAGCGCGGGCAATTCGGCGTCCGACGCAAACCGCAGCGCCGCCACCTGCTTGATCGACAGCTGTTCGAGCTGCCGCTGCTGTTCCGGCTGTGAGCAGTCGTGCGCCGCGGACGCGCATTTCGAGCCTGATGATCCGGTCCTGCAGCTTGGTCGTATAGGCGCGGCTGATGAGCAGCAGCGTCAGCACTGCCGCCGAGAGCGCAAGCAGCCCCACGGCAAAGGATGCCCGGCCGCCGACGTTCGTCCACCGCATCGTGAAGGCGGCGAGCGCCACGACGAGGAAGAATCCTCCGATGGCGGTAAGTGTCGGCCGGTGCACGTGGTTCGCGTAGGACTGTGCTGTCATACGCCTAGTATACGGCCCCGGTGCTGTCCCGCTTCGCCGTGCACGCCCGCGCTCTCGATCATCGCGCCTCGATGACGCTCAGCGGCGACCGGTTCGGTACGATCCGAGTCATTTCGAGCCCGGCGGCAGCAAACAGTGCCCGGAACTCTGCTTCCGTCCGTTCGCGGCCACCCGGCAGCAGCAGCATCTCGAGATCGATGATCTTGGCGAAGTCCGGCTGGTTGCCCGGCAGCACCACCGACTCGATCAGGATCACGCGCCCACCGCGGTTCATCGCTTTGCGGATGTTGCGCAGGATCAGCAACGCCCGCTCGTCGTCCCAGTCATGAATGATGTGCTTCATGACGTAGGCATCGCCGCCCTCGGGGACCGCCTCGAAGAAATTTCCGGCGATCGTCCGGCACCGGCCGGCGAGCCCGAGCTCGGCGATGCGCGGGCCGGCGCCGGCGATGACGTGCTCCAGGTCGAACAACACGCCCTGCATCGCCGGGTGCTTCTGCAGCACCGCCGTGAGCACGCCACCATGTCCGCCAGCGACGTCGACGAGGGTCGCGGATGCCCGAGAAATCGTAGCTCTCGAGTACGGCGGGGACGACCATGGCGCTGAACGAGGTCATCGCGTCGTTGAAGATTTCCGACAGCTCGGGATTGCGCGGGAAGTACTCGAACACAGGGACACCGAAGGTTTTCTCGACCGCGGGCTGGCCGGTCATCACCGAATGGATCGCGTCGGCGTAGATGCGCAGGTGAGTGGGATCGGCCATCCACAACGCCATCGGGTACATCGATCCGGGCACGTTCGAGCGCAGCATCGAGGACGCCGTCGTGTTGGCGAACTCGCGCGGCGCACGCTCTTCGAACACGCCGACACTCGCGAGCAGGCGCATGACTCGGTAGAGCGCGTCTTCGTTCGCCTTCGTCTCGCGGGCGAGGGCCTGCACCGGGGCTACCACCGTGCGCCGATGAGGTCGGCAATTTTCAGACGGACGGCGGCGTGGAGTGCCGTCGACAGGATGTAACCGGTGCTCAGCTGAATCAGCTGCTGCGCGGCAGCGGTCTCGGGGGATGTTGGCTCGGCGACGTTCTGAAGTGTAGACAAGGGGGCCTCCGGAGTTGTCCCAGATCTCAGGTCGTAATCAGTTTCCAGTTACCAGTTACCGTTAGCAGTTCCAGACGTCGCAGGTCCCAGACCATCGGCACGTGCCATGAGACGGCTGGCGCGAACAGATCAGTTCCATTCGCGACGCCCACCACCGCGGGCGCCGAGGCCCGGCGCGCGCCCGCGCAGCGCCAATGTACACAGTCCGCCGCTCGACGATCCAGCGCAGCCGGAGCGAGGGGAATTGGAAAGCCTGAGCCGTTCGCGTGCTAGCATCGGGTGAGTCGGTAACAGGAGGTTGCGGCCATGGCACGGTTTGACGAGATCACGCCCGACACAGCGTTCACCAGGCCCTACGCGGCGGATGAACGCGTCACGATCTTTCTTCGCTCGGTGTATGGCTGGATGGCGACCGGACTCGCGATCACCGCGCTCGTCGCGTACGTCGTTGCCGCAGAATCCCGCGCTGGTGCTGACGATTGCCCGCAACCGGGCGCTGTTCTGGGGGCTCATGATCTCGCAGCTCGGGATTGTCGTCTGGCTGTCGGCGCGCGTGCAGTCGATGGCGCCGGCGACGGCATCACTGCTGTTCATGGCCTATTCCGCGTTGACCGGCCTGACCATGGCATTCGTGCTGCTGGCATTTACCGGTGAGTCGGTGGCGACCACGTTCATGGTGACCGCCGGCACCTTCGGTGCGCTGGCGGCGTACGGCACGGTCACCAAACGGAGTCTGGCGGGCTGGGGGCAGTTCCTCTTCATGGGCCTCATCGGCGTCGTCATCGCCTCGTTCGTCGGCATGTTCTGGCACAGCGACGGCCTTCAGTTCGTTCTCTCGTTCATCGGCGTCATCGTGTTCACGGGACTGACCGCGTACGATGCGCAGCGCCTCAAGGCGATGGCGCTGTCGATGCCGGATGGCCGGACCGGCTCGTATGCGATCGTCGGCGCGCTCACGCTCTACCTGGACTTCATCAACCTGTTCATGATGCTGCTGCGTTTCACCGGCAACCGGCGCGACTGATCCCGCCGGAGACGGCCACATGATCCGGATTACGGACACGCTGTCGATCGACGACGCGGAGATCGACGAACGGTTCGTCCGTGCCTCCGGACCTGGCGGTCAGAACGTCAACAAGGTATCGACGGCGGTGCAGCTGCGCTTCGACGTTGGCCGGTCGTCGCTGCCGCACGACATCAAGAGACGGCTCATGGCGCTGGCGGGCAATCGGCTGACCACCGGCGGCGTGCTGGTGATCGATTCGCGCGAGAGCCGTACCCAGGGGCAGAATCGGGAAGCCGCCCGGGAACGGCTGGTGGCGCTGATCGAACAGGCGTCGCACCGCCCGAAGAAGCGCCGGCCAACGCGGCCCGGGGCGGCCGCGAAGGAACGCCGGCTGACGTCGAAGAAGAAGCGGGCCGACGTCAAGGCCACGAGAGCGCGGCAGCAGCGACGAATGAGCGGCCGGCCGCGGGTCAGACCTTGAAGAGAACGCCGGTGGCGGGCAGCCCGGTGGCCCGTGCGACAGCGTTCACATACTGCTGCACCTGCGCGCGGTAGCGGTCCTCACCGGCGGCCAGTTCGTGGTCGGTCTTGAAGTCGACCACCACGGTGACGCCGTTCTCCTCGAACGCAAGGTCCAGCACACCCTCGATCATCGTGCCGTCTTTCTGCAGCCAGGTAATCGGCGACTCGCGCTGGATCGCCGGCACCGTCGAGCGCGCGCGCGATGAGCTCGTGGCGCAGCACAGACGTGACGACGACCGCGGCGGCCCGGACCTCCGCGTCCGAAGCCATCAGCAGCCGTCCCTGCGTCTCGGCCGTCCGCTGCACCACCGGTTCCGGACGAATCGAGCGGGCACGGTCGCGAGCACCGCGTGGACCAGGCTGCCGAACCGCGGACCGCGCGGCCGGTCCGCAGCGCCGCGCAGCTCGACGATCTCGACGCTGGCGGCTTCGGCGATGACGTGATCGATGCCGTCCCGCGCCGCCGCCGCGGCCCACGCGGTTGCGGTCTGGACCCGTACGCCCGGCCGGCTCGCGCTCTCCACGACGGCGTCGCGTTCCGCTCGCCAGCGTTCGTACGCGACCATCCGCTCCTCGATGGCGAACATGTCGCCGTCCTTCACGATCAAGTCGTCGCGCCGAAGCCCGAACGACGAGGTGGCGCCGAGGTGAAGACAATGCGGATCCCACCACACTACGGTGTACTCAGTCGGGATTCGGGATTCGGGACTCGGGACTCGAGATTCGGGACTCGGGACTCGGGACTCGGGACTCTGGATCAGAGACTCGGGCCTGCCGCGCCGAAGCTCCGCACTGTCACCCGGGAGCGAAGGCGGGAACAACGTATACGCTCCCGGTGCGACGGTATGCGGACGCGCGGGATCGCCGTCGGGGCGATTCATCACCGAGTCTTTCGACGTGAACGCGCCGCAGCCGTGCGCGGGCGCTGGCTCACGACGCGCTGACTCGGGCGGATACACTGCCGGCATCAACGGGTCGAGCCAGCCGCCGTCATACGCACCATCGCCGATGACCGGGACGACCAGCACATCACGAGCGCGAGTGGCGGCCACGTACGTGAGTCGCTGCGCTTCGGCCTTGTCGCGCGCAGCTTCCTCGCCGTCGTGGAGGAGAAGGTCCACTGGCGCCCATCCTCCGAGCTTCAACGCGCACAGGTTGCGCGCCGAATCGAGCCAGCGTCCGGCTTCGGTCCGCGACAGTTTGCATGTCGCATCCGCAAGGACCACGACCGGGAACTCGAGCCCCTTCGCCTTGTGGACGGTCATCATTCGTACGCCGTCGCTCCCCTCTTCGAGAATCGGCGCTTCCGCCGCCTGAGCGGTCTCCGCCGCGGCACGCAGTTCGTCGACGAAGCCGCGGAACGAGATGCCGCCACCGGCTTCGTACTGCCGTGCCAGTTCTGCGACGTGCAGCACGTTCGCCAGCGCCTGTTCCCCCGCCGTTCGCAGCACGAGGCCGACGTGGGCCCTGGTCGCGTGCATCAGGTCGTGGATGGTCTCGGCAAGCGGCACGTAGTTGCGGCGGCCGTGCAGGCGGCGGAGCAACTGCAGCGCTGCCGCAATCGGCGCGAGATGCGACGGAACGGCCGGGGGGATGCGGAACGGATGGAACACACCGAAGCCGCTCGCGCGATCTCCCTGCTTCCATTCGAACAGCTCCTCGTCACCAATCGCAAACAGCGCCCCGCGCAGCGTCGCGAACACGGACAGCTCGTCATCCGGCCACTCGATCGCCGCGAGAGCGGCGCGGATACGTCTCCACTTCCTCGCGATCGTGGAATGTCTTGCCGCCCACGAGAACATGGCGTACGCCCCGCGCTTCAAGGGCCTGGACGTACGGCTGGGTCACGTCTTCACCGAAGCTGAGAAACCGGCGGAAGAGGATGCAGACGTGCTTGGCAGCGACCTTGACGGGCGGGTCGCCAGACCGCTCCGTAATCTTCCATCCGCTCTGGTTGACCACCCAGTCGATGAACGCGCCCACCGCATCCGGAAGCGACTTTTCGATCGCGATTGCCGATACGTTGCGAGTGGCGTACGGCGCGGGCACGGGCAGCGCGACGACAGCTGGCTGCAACGACGAGTCGGACCTGAACGGCGTGAGCGGGACGTAATCAGCCTGCAACGTGAACGGATCTCCGGTCATCACGGGAGCGAAGGCTGCGTTGATGCAGGCCTGGATCTCTGGCACGCCGCGGAAGCTTGTCGTCAGATGCAACCGCCTCGCGCCGCACGCTTCGAGGTGCTCACAGACCTCCCGATATATGCCGACGTCGGCCCGGCGGAAGCGATAAATCGACTGCTTCGGATCGCCGACGATGAAGAGACGACCGGGAACCGGGACAGCCGTGCGCCAGTCGACGTGGCGTGGGATCAGCGGCGGCAAGCAACAGCAGGATCTCGGCCTGGAGCGGGTCCGTGTCCTGGAATTCGTCGACGAACAGATGCGTGAAACGCGCCTGGAACCCTCGCCGTACCGCCTCGTTGGCTTTGACCAGGGTGCGGGCCTTGAGCAGCAGGTCGAGGAAGTCGAGTGCGCCGGCGCGGGCTTTCAGGTCTTCGTAGCGATCGATTGCCCCCTGCAGTTCCCGCTGCAGGCCCGCCGCGAGGTCGGCGTCGGCGTCGAGCCGGAAGCCATCCAGATGAGCGCGGAGCGACTCGAGCGACTCGATGACGACCGTTCGCGCGACACCCGGCGCGTATCCAGGACCACGCCCGTGCCGCGCCCTGGCGAAATTGCGGTCGCGCGATAGATCGACGAGCCGGGCTTCGAGCCAGTCGTATTCGGAACGATCGCGGCCGCTCTGCTCGTCCCGGGCCCGGATCTCCTGGCTCAGATGTCTTGCCGGAGCGGTGTCGAGAAACAGATAGTCCCTCGGGTAGGACGGTCGTTCGGTCATCGCCGCGAACGCATCCAGCTCCGATACGAGCCGGTCGATGTCGGCTTCCCGGTCGAACGGCCGCCGCGTCCATGGAGCGGAGAAATCCCGCCACTGCGACAACTCCCACGCCGCACGCCGCAGGCGATCGACAGGGCCATCCTGCCGCGGCCGTGCCTGCCCCGAGAACGACACCGGGTTCGAGCGCCGCAGCGCCCGGCGCAGCGCGTCCGGCGGATCGGTCAGCTGCGCCTGCAACCAGACGCCGAACGCTTCCTCGAAGAGACGCTCGGCCTGCGCCTCAGTCAGTACGGTGAACAGCGGGTCGACGGAGGCTTCCACCGGCCTTTCGCGCAGCAGCTCGGCGCAGAACCCGTGGATGGTGCTGACATGCGCTTCCTCCAGGCTCGCCAGCGCCTTGTCGAGCAGCTGCCGCGCGCCAGGATCGCGCGCACCGGCGCGTTCGCGCTCCAGCGCTTCCCGCAGCCGCAGCTTCAGCTCACCCGCCGCCTTTTCTGTAAACGTGACGGCGACAATCTTTTCGACCGTCGTCCGGCCGGTCCCGAGGATTCGCAGTATCCGCTTGACGAGCTCGGTCGTCTTTCCCGTGCCTGCCGCCGCTTCGACGACGAGCGTCTCGTCGAGCGCCTGCGCAATCGCATCGCGCGCGAGCTGATCGGCCAGGACGGTCATGGCATGTCCCTCAGCATCCGCAAGTCGCCAAGCTTGTCCTGTGACTTCATGCGGACCCGCTTCTCCTCGTTCGGTCCGCACACGGTTCGAAAATCGCACCAGACGCACGCACGCTCGGCCGGTGCCGCAGGCAGGAAGCCCAGTTCGACGGCGCGATCGACGATCTCGAGCGCCTCGAGTCCGGCCCGCCGCGAGTGGTCGTTGATCGGGATCTCGTGATTGGTGAACCCGCCCGCAGCGGTGCAGTAGAAGAGCCGTCCCGACGCGACCGGCGTGGCCATGACCTTCTCGACGACGAGGCTGTACAAGACCGGCTGCAGCGCCGCGCCGCCGCCAACGATGGTTCTGGTGGTCGTGCGATTCTTGCCGGTCTTGTGATCGGTGACGCGCAGCTGCACACCACCGGGCTTCTGCTCGATCAGATCGACTGAGCCGCGTAGGAGAAAGCGGCCGTCGACCAGGACGGGATCGGGGACGCTGCGCGGATCGCGCCCTTCGTCGGAAAGGCCGAAGCTGTATTCGAAGTACTCGGGCTGCCAGTCACCGTTGTCGGGCAGGCGACGGGCCCAGACGCGCAGGTCTCGCGCGATGTCGGCAACTTCGTCGCGCCAGACCCTGTCGATCGCGGGCGCGAGCCGTTCGTAGTAGCCGGCGGAAACCCGCGCCACGATCGCGTCGAGCACGGCCAGCGCCCGAGGCAAGGCGACCTCCGTCACCGGCAGCGCCGCGGCGTCGTGCAGCTCACGAAAGAACGCCGCCTGGACAGCGTGGAAGAGCGCGCCGCGGGTGAGCGGATCGAGCTTCTGCAGCGGCTCGGGGTCCTCCGCGGGCTGCAGCCGGTAAACCGCAGACAGCAGGAACTGGTACGGACAGCTCGAAAATTTCTGCAGCGCGGACAGCGAGTAGGGGCGTGCCCCGAGTCGCTGGCGGGCCAGCAGCTCGCCGGTCGTGCCGGTGACTCGTGTGATCCCGTCGAACGGCGTCCACGACGATCGCGCGCGCGACCACCGGGCCGACACCGACCGCTTCAGCGCATCGTTGAGCCGCAGCAGGTAGTGCGCATGCCCCCTGACGGTCTTCGCGTCGTCAGTCAGCAGCAGCTCACGGAGGACAGAGAGATCGTGCTCGAAATCGTCGATCGCTCGAGCAGGCTCACCCGGCGACGGCCAGGCCAGACCTGCAGCCCCGGCGGTTGCGGCATGCTCCTGCAGCTCCTCGTGGTTCGGGACGCGCCCGGTGATCGCGCGCATGATGTCGAGCGCGTAGAACGACGGCACGCGAGGCCGTGATTCCGCGACATCGATCCGTGGATACGACAGCCACAGCCGCTCGGTGGCGGTGCCGACGGCAAGCCGGAGCATGAGCCGTTCGTTTCGCCCGCGATCTTCCTGGACGGCGAGGCCGGCGGCGAGCGGCGCCCGCATTTCCTCGTCGAGCAGCATCGGGTCTTCGTGCGGCTTGAGCGGAAACATGCGCTCGGCGAGGCCAGCCACGAAGACGACGCGAAACGCGCGCCCGCGCGCCTGCTGCGGACCGCCGACGAATACACGTCCATAGCGATGGCGGGGCGGATCCAGCTCCAGCGTGAGCAGCCGCTCGGCGAGCACGTCGCGCGCCTCGTCGAGCGCGACAGGACCGATGTCGGCCATCGGCCGCAGCTCTGTGATTACGCGCAGCACCCGCTCGGGCTGACGCAGCACCATGGGTGCAAGTTCGGCGAAGCGGCCCAGCCACTCACCCCAGGTGGCATGCGAAGGCCACGACGCGAGCAGGTCGATGATCGGCAACGCGAAGCCACGCAGGTGCGCCAGGTTCTCCAGGTCGCGCTGGAATCGCTTCGCGCGCGGCGACTCCGGATCCTCGCGCGTCTCCTCCTGGATCTTGAGGCGGTACTCCTGGGCGAGGCCCGCCAGCCGCCGATGCCACCGGCCTGGATCGCCGCCGATCACTGCCGATTCGACGATGAGCGTTTCCCATTTCCACGGGGCGCGGAGTGCGCCATCGACGATCGCCTCGTCATCCGCGATCGGCGCGCTCGGGCTCTGCTCCAAAGGGGGTCTGCTCGTCTTCGCGGTCGTCGCCGCGCTCGGCGGCCGGACCAAGGAGCTCGTCGTTCGGAGCGATGAACGCCGGGGAGCGCTGGACGTCGGCGGCCGGCACCTGTGCGAGTGACAGGTACTCGGCAAACCGGCGCGCGGAGAGCTTTTCGCACGCACACGCGAGCACCGCCATGAAGGCGCGCCCCGCGGGATGCGGACGGACCGTGCCGCGATCGAACCAGGCCGGAATGCCCGCGCGCTTGAACGCGTGTTCCAGCAATCCGGCATACCGTTGCGGCGACCGCACGAACACCGCGATTTCGTCGAAGGCAACGCCCGCCCGCGCCTCTTCGAGGATGCGACGGGCGATTTCGACCGATTCGCGTCCTTCACCCGGGGCCGAAAAGATTCTCACGTCCCCGGTCTGTTCCCTGGCCGGCGGCTGCCGGCGAGCGAACAGGTTTCGTCTCAGCGCGATGAGATCGGTCGCGTGCCCGGCCCCGGTCGTGGTGACGGAGGGATCGAGCACCTGCGCGGTCACGCCGATCGATTCGAGTCGCTGGAGCGCCTGGACATCGCCGAACGGCACGGTGATGAGCACGTCCGGAGATGCACGGATCAGGGCGTGGAGGAAATCGAAGTCGACCTCGGATTCGAACCCGACGTCCAGCAGCACCAGCGGTACGCTGGCGCCGCCGCCGGATTGAACGGCAGCGGTCGCCGCCGCGAAGAGCGTCGCGCGATCGGTGGCGGACGCCTGCACGAATTGCTGCTCGAAGGCTTGCAGGAGTGCCGACAAGTCGGTACCGCCGAGCGGAAGGGCGGCGAGATCGTCGGCCGCCACGTGCGCCATGCGCAGCTCTTGCAGGGTGCGGGCGAGGGCACGTGGGAAGCCCGGCGTTGCCGCTACCGGACCGAAATAGTCGAGCGATCCCGCACGCTGTGTCTCGAAGACCGCCCGGGCGGCGACCGCCTCGGAGCCAAGGTAGGTCGCGGGCGCGAGGCGGGCGTCGGCCAGCGACGCGGCCGCGAGCCGCGCCGCCAGCTGCGTGACGCTGAATCGGTGCAGGCCGATCGTGGCGCCGCACTCGCGCGCGACCGAGCGCGCGAGGTCATCGACTGACCCTCGTGACGGTCCCACGAGCCACAGCGGTCCACGGGCGATGCGGTCGTGAATGAACGCGCGCGCCTCGACGAGACGGAGTTCCGCCGCGGCAGACTCGACGAGACGGATCGATGGCGGGGATTTTTTTCGCGAGGCCACATCGTGCTCCCTCCCGGACGCCGTGCCGGGTCACCGGAATACAGCCGCGCAACGCGGCTGTGGTGTCAAACGATACAGCAAAAACATCCGATCCAGTGCGGGCGTCATCAGCCCTACGACACGCCGGCGGTGGATCAACGCGGGTTCGATAGCTGCAGCACTGCCCAGGTCTTGAGCGGCTTCGGCGGTTCGGCGTCGACCGGACCCATGCCTCCGCCGCCGCCCCGGCCCATGCCGCCGCTACGCCCCATGCCACCGCGTCCACCCATGCCGCCGCCTCCGCCACCTCCGCCGCCCCGCCAAACCCGCCCATCCCTCTTCCCTCGTGCTCTGCGGGATGTTCTCTCTTGGGCGTCTCGAATCCAAGCCCGATGAGCGCGCCGTTCTTCGCGTCGATCGCGTACGGCAATTCGCCGGTATGCACCAGCGGCACTTTGAGCTCGTACACGAGTGCACCCTCGACCTGCCCGACCTTCACCGCGAGACCGGGCGCCTTGTCGGCGACGAAACTATGCGCGTCGTCTTTCTCCGGCCCGAAGACTTCGAGACGGTTGGGGGGCTCGAGCGTCAAGGCGTGCCCGGATGGCTGGCTTTCGCCAGTTCCCGGCGGCGGTGGTGGATCCGGACGGTGGAAACCGCGGCCGCGGCCGGGCATCTCGCTGTCCCCCATCCCGACGGGAAACTTGATGCCGAATGCCTTCTTGTCGCCGCCCCCGGGATCGAACCAGACGATGAGCCCCTGGCCGATGATCTGCGCGCGCAGTGTCGCATCGCGCGTGCTGAGCACGAGATAGAGGAACTGGCCGTCGTTGAAGGCGGCAGCGTCCAGCCGCTGATGTTCGTCGACTGGAACGAGCGGGCCAGGCCACTCGCCGTTGTCCCCGTCGATCGTGATCTCGCGATCCTTCCAGTGGCTGTCTATGCGCTGCTTCTTGCTCGACGCACCGAGGGCGATCACCGGCACGATTGCGAGGGCGATACCGATCCGCAGACGTGCACTGAAACTTGCCATCCTCTGCCTCCCTCGTCAGACGCCGCCCGATCCGAGATGGCCGGATCAGACGTTCGCGCCATCCGGGGCGATTACTCGACCGGTTGCGAGCCTCGTTGACCAGCGCGCCGGACGTTACCTCCCAACGACTCGCCTCGTCAGAGCGGGGGACGCCCGCGGCGTCCACGCGGCTGCTGCTCGAGCCACTGGTCGAACCGTACCTGCTGATCCGGCGTCAGCACCTTCCGTATCTCCGCCTGGAGCTCGCGCTGCTCGTCCGAGGCGCGCGTGGCCATCTCGCGCTGAATTGCCTCGAGGTGCGGACGCCGTCCGTCGAAAATCGACTGGACGCGTACCTTTTGCTCGTCGGTCAGGTGCAATTCGCGATCGAGCCGCTCGATGAGCATCCCCGGCCGTGGCGAGCGAGCGCCCGGTGGGCCACCGCGTGCGCCCATGAACATCCCGGCGCCGTCAGGCGGCCGAGGCATGCGACGGCCGAGAACGAGACCCACCGCGAGGCCGACGCAGAAAACCGCCAGTACGAAGAGCGAGAACCACACGCGGGTGCGGTTATCGGCCATCAGGCTCCCCCGCCGGCGCAGCGGCGCCAGTCAGGTACCGCCTCGAGCAACACGTCGCCGTTCGTCGGCTGCAGAAACACGGCCGACTGGCCGTCGGAGACTGTCGTTTCTGTCCACGTCCGGAACGAATCGGACGCGACCGACGCATCTCGCTGGACGGTGTCACCTCCGAGCCATGCCGCGAGCACCAGCGCCGCGGCAAGCGGTGTCAGCGTGACGGTCCAGACGCGCCAGTTCGCGAGCGCGAGCAGGCCTTGCGGCTCCGCGTCCAACCGCGCCGCCAGCCGGGCGGCAAAGGCGGGGGGCACTTCCACCGGCGGGCGGGCGTGGAGAACCCGCGCGACGTGGCGCTGATCGTCGAGCGCCAGCTGGCAGGACAGGCAGCTCGCAAGGTGCAGCTCCAGCTGCTGCCGCTCGGTGGGCGCGAGCGCCGCCGGATCGTCGGCAAAACGTCCTATCAGCGCGTCGGCGTCAGGGCAGGTCATCAAGGCGGTCACTTCTTTCGCAAAGGCTCGAGCAGCGGACGAAGTCGCTGGCGCGCGCGGAAAATGCGTGACTCGACGGTGCCGATGGGGAGATCCAGCGACGCGGCAATCTCACGATAGTCGAGCCCCTGCACATCCCGCAGTACGACTGCCGCGCGCATGTCCTCGGGCAGCGTCGCGAGCGCGCGGTCGATCACCTCCCGCATCGCGAGCGGCGCCTCGATCCCGTCGTCCGCCGACGCGCGGTCGAGCGGATCGCTGAACGATTCCTCCGCCGGTGGCGACCAGAACAGGCGCCGCAGCCGCGCGCGTTTGCCGCGATGCGTTCGCACGACATTGATCGCAATGCCGAACACCCACGTGCGAAACGTGCTGTCCGAACGAAACGACGCGATACTGCGCCATGCGCGGACAAATGCCTCCTGCGCGAGATCTTCCGCGTCGCCGTCGCCGGCGGTCATCGCGCGGACCAGGTTGAGCACCGGCCCCTGGTACCGGAGGACGAGCTCGTCGAAAGCCTCGCGGCTCCCCGCCGCAGCGGCGTCCACGAGGCCGCGGTCGGCATCCACAGTGGCTGTTCTCGATTCCTGTCGTCCCGCGAGTTAGACCAGGCGAGTCTCCAGTTTATTCCCTCACCCGGCCGGGGTCGGCGGATCTCGCCACAACGGCGGTCGGGAATATTCCGCGGGGATGCCGGGTCTAAGCATCCATCAGGAGGACAAGCACATGACACGTTCCATATGGGCGACCGCGGCCGCCCTCATCATTGCCGCCGCCGTCGCGATTCCAGTGATTGCTCAACCGCCCCAGGGGCGCGGCGGTCCGGGCGGACCGATGGGCCCGGGCGGCTTCGGCGGACGAGGCGGGTTCCCCATGCTTCATGCCCTCGACTTGACTGATGCGCAGCGCGAACAGATTCGGACGATCACCCGGCAGCAGCGGGATGCCACCGACTCACCGCGGCAGAAACTGGCCGACACTCCAGAAGCAGCTGCACCTGGCGATTCTCGCGGACTCGCCGGACACCCAGAAGATCGACGAGCTGAAGACCGCCATCGCGGCGGCCGCCGGCGAGGAGCTGACGTCGCGGATCGACATCGAGAGCCGCATCGCCCAGGTGCTGACGCCGGAACAGCGGACGAAAGCCCGCGAGGCGCTCGCGCAGGCCGGGCCGCCGAACGGACGGCAGGGCAAGTAAGCTCACGGGGCGGGATTCGGGACCCGGGATCCGGGAGTCGGGTCAAAGCCACAAAGTGCCAAGGGTGCCAAGGTGCACCAGTAGCTTCCGCCTTCAGGCGGAAGTGCCAAGGTGGCGACGTGCGCCAGTGGCTTCCGCCTTCAGGCGGATGTGCCAAGGTGGCGACGGGCGCCAGTAGCTTCCGCCTTCAGGCGGAAGTGCCAGGGTGCCGACGTGCGCCAGTAGCTTCCGCCTTCAGGCGGAGTGCAAGGCGCCAGAGGTGCGAAACGTGCTACGTGCCGACGTGCTACGTGCGACGCAACTGGGTGCACATAGCGCGTCGGACGTAGCAGTCGCACGTCGCACGTGGTTATGCCCGCCGGCGGTCCGTGCTCGCCAGGTACTCGAGCATCTGCCGACGATGAGCGATGGCCTGCTCGGTCAACGGTTTGACCGCGAGCCTGGCTGGCGACTCGAATGGCAGCGCCCGCTGAGCCCAGGCCTCGTGGCGGGCACGGGTTCGTTCCATGCCGGTGCGAAAACATTCGAAGCACAGCGTGCCGCCGTGGGTGTGGGTGCAGCGCGACATCGTTACTCTCCCTCCGTCGTGCGTTCCATCGCCTCGATCAGGTCGAGCGCGCGGCGCGCATTCATTTGCGCCTGGCGACGCCGCGTCTCGAGCACCTTGTACTTGCCGGGTCCCCTCAGGACCCCGCCCGGCAGCGCCAGCCGCAGCCCCGCGCGGCCACCCGAATACACCGGGGCCGTCGTCGTGGTTTCTCCGAAATCGAGCGTTCGAGCCAGCGATCCGTCGAAGCGAGCCATGTCCGCATCTCCTTCGGTCCGACCTTGTCGGACCCTCTGTGGCGGGTCGTCACCGCCGATGACGCCACTTTAAAAGAGGGGTGTGACAGGGGAGGTCAATCGGCTCGGGATTCGGGATTCGGGACTCGGGGTTCCGGGTTCCGCGTTCGGGGTTCGGAATCGGGACTGGGGACTGGGGACTCGCGGCGCGCTGCGCTATATTTAGCGAGGAATGGTCAATCCTCTCAGGTGGCGCGGACATGAGGTCTCGCGCCTCGAGGCATTCAGCGACACGGTCTTTGCCTTCGCGCTGACGCTGCTGGTGGTTGCGCTCGAGGTCCCCCACGACTACCAGAAGCTCATCGACCTGATGAAGGGCTTCCCGGCGTTCGCGTGCTGTTTTGCCCTCCTCGTCTGGATCTGGTCCGAGCACAACACGTTCTTCCGCCGCTTCGGCATGCAGGACGGCGTATACCGTCGCGCTCAATGCGACGCTCCTGTTCGTCGTCCTGCTCTATGTCTATCCGCTGAAATTCATGTTCGACCGCCTGTTTGCCGGGCTGCTGAGACGGAGCGAAGCCGGCGCCCCGATGCAGCTCTACCAGCTCGCGAATGCGTCAGCCATCTACGCGCTCGGATTCATGGCGGTGTTCATCGTGTTCGCGCTGCTTTATCACCATGCGTACCGGTGCCGGGCCGCGCTCGAGCTGTCCGAGCTCGAAGTGTTCGACGCGCGGTCCGGCATGGCGCATCACCTGGTGAGCACCAGCGTCGGACTGATCTCTCTGCTCATCGCCACGGTCGCGCCGCTGCAGCTCACCCGCATCGCTCCGGTTGCCTTCTCCTTTTTGTGGCCGTTCCACTGGGCTATGGGGGTTCAGTCGCGAAAGCGCCGTGACGCGCTCGTCGCTCGCCTCGCGCAGACCACGGCACCCGAGGCGCCCACCTCCTGACGGCCGGATCCCGCACCTACTGAATATGCGCAACGCGGAAGTCATCCGGCAGTGGGCCATCCTGCGGGACCTCGAGTCGTCGCGCCGCGTGACGATTGACGATCTCGGCGGAGCGCACGGGCGTGTCGACCCGCACCATCCGGCGCGACCTCGAAGCGCTGCAGTCGGCCGGGTTCCCCTTGTTCGACGAAGTGCACGACGGCAAGAAGTACTGGACGCTGGAGCAGCGCGCGTTCCGGCGCCTCGACGACACCGGCTTCACGCTCGCGGAGATGACCGCGCTGTATTTCTCGCGATCGCTGGTCGAGTGCCTTGCCGCGACGCCGTTCCAGCGCGACGTGCGCAGCGCCTTCGACAAGCTCGCCGCCGCGCTGACGCCCGGGATGCGCCAGCTGCTCGACCGGCTGCCGCTCGTGATGCAGGCCAAGGCGGAGCCGGGCGGCCAGTCGACGATGGACGACCCGTCGACACCCGCCACCGCGTCGAAACAGTCGGCGCCGCGGAGCGCCAGGGTGGCGGAGCTCCTCGACGCGACCCTGCATCACCGCCGCGTCGACCATGCGATATCACTCGTTCTCCAGCAACCGGGAGAAGGACTACCTTCTCGAGCCGTACCGGCTCGTGTTCGCGCAAGGCGGGCTCTACGTGGTCGCCTACGTTCCGGAATACAAGCAGCTGCGGACGTTCGCCGTCGAGCGCATCCAGTCGCTGTCACTCACGGAAGAACGCTTCGAGCCGATCGAGCTGCCCGAGGATGCGTTCGCCCACTCCCTTGGCGTCAACCAGGGCACGCCCGAACGCATCGAGATTGCGTTCGAGCCCCGCATTGCGCGCTACGTGAAGGAGCGCGTCTGGCACGCGTCGCAGCAGACCACCGAGGCGGCGGACGGCTCGCTGACGATGACGTTGAACGTCTGCAACGACTGGGCGCTGCGCAGCTGGATCCTGGGCTTTGGACCACTCGCCCGCGTCATCGCGCCGCCCGAGCTCGCGAGCCAGATCCTCGACGAAATCGATCGCACGCAGATCGCACTACGTGCCCGGGTTGGATTTCGAGTTGCCGGCGGGGGAGTGAATTGCTACGGAGGGGCTACGGACTGTGTAAACCTGACCCTACAACCCGACCCTAGAACCCGTAGAACCTATATAACCCTATAACCCGACAGCGAAGGACCCCGTTAGTAATTGAGCCAATATGCCCACTTGATGAGGAACACGTTCTTCGCCGCCGCCGAGAACACGCCGCGGAAGTCGCGCGAGAAGTCGAACGTGCCCTGGTCGAGGTTCCCTTCCCTCCCCTGCTGCCACACGGCAAACAGCGTCGAGCCCGGCTTGTACTCCCACCGGAGCACGTTCGTCGTCCGGAACGACCGGTAGTTGAAGTCAGGATTGCCGGTATACGCGATACGGCGCGTAGCGATCCTCGTAGACCGGCGCGCGCCCGTCGATCAGCGCCTTGAAATCGGAGTAGTTCCCGGCTGACACGAACGGCTCCGCGTAGATCTGAATCGAGAGGCGTGGCGTGATCGTGTAGTTGACGCGCGTCTGCAGCCCGACGGTCTTCTGGCGAATCCGGCCGAACACGTAGTGGCTGTCGCTCTCCTCGATCCACTGCGAGTCGTCGTAGTTGCGGCTGAAATTCACGCCTTCGCTGATCTTCAGGAACGAGGACGGGCCGGTAGGAGACCGAGGGACTCATCTCCATGTACGTCGACCCGCGGTTGTCGCCGCCGACGGCCGCGAAGACGTTGCCTGACGACCGCCGGCCGCTCGTCGCTGCTGACGTAGCCCCAGATGGTTCGTTGTGGATTTCGGTACACGCCCGGACCACCGCGCGTCGCGCGATCGTCGAACGACCTCGCGTTCACGGTCACGCCCATGCCGGTGCCCCAGTTGTTCTTGAACACCAGCGTGAGCGTTGACGTTCCCGCCCGACTGCAGGAGATCGCCGTCGGCGTTCCAGCCCGCCCACTGATTCAGGTTGTAGCGGAAGCTGCGCAGATACTTCGACGGCGTCTCGTACCGGACCTGCATCCAGTTGCTCATCGTGCGCGAATCGGCGCGCTGCATGAACCCGAGATCGTTGATCTCGAAGCCGGGACTCTTGACCCCCACGCTGCTGAAGAACCTGACGCGCTGGCCGCCGATCTTGGTGAAGCGCGCCGAGCCGCCATACCCGTTCAGCGACGTGCGGGTCGGGTCGTAATGGAGCGTGGTCGAATCCGGACGCTGGAAGAGGTGCACGTTGTTGCGCTGCAGCTCGTCGATCGCGGCGGCATCGCCACGGACGTCGCTGCCGGCGAGAAATCCCTGGACGGCGTATTTGCGCTTCAGGCGCCAGTCGAAGTCCAGCGCCGCCGGTGTAAGCCTGGCCGGGCAAAAACCTGGTGGCATCGTCCAGCCTGCGGTTCGTCGCGGTGGCCATGAAACCGAACGACGACTGGTTCTTGAACTCGCGTCGCGCGCGGATGACGTTGTATCCAGTCATCGGCTCGATCGCCTGGCGGGTTCTGTCGGAACCGTTGACGATGACGGCGTTCTCTTCGGACGTGACCGCCGATCAGTGCGCCGATGGAAAAAGCGCCGAGCCGGCCCGTCAGCTTGCCGGCGCCCAGAATCGTCGTCTGCGCCGGTGCGCTCGAGAACCCTCCGTCCGGCACGGTCGCGCTGCCTCTGGGGCGAACGCCCGATTCGGCGCGAATAGAACAGTCCGCTGCAACTGCCGTCGTTGCAGTCGATGTCCATCTGGAAGATGCCGGATCCTTCGACGAAGAACGGCCGCCGCTCGGAAAAGAACGTCTCGAACGCCGACAGGTTCACGACGGCCGGGTCTGCTTCGACCTGGCCGAAGTCAGGGTTGATCGTGCCGGTCAGCGTCAGGCTCGGCTTGACCGCGTACTTGAGATCGACGCCGGCCGAAGCTGTCGGGTCAGCCGCCTTCGACAGCGAGTTGCCATGCTCCACGGCCTGCGTCTTCACGTCGCCGACGACGTAGGGCACGACCTCGAGGCGCTTCGGCGATTGGTTGAGGCTCAAGCCGGTCAGCTCGCCGAATGACGACACGTAGCCGTTTGCGCTCTTGGCGAGGAGCGGCCACGTCGACGTCTCGTTCAGTCGGCCGATGCGCCGGATCACCGCCAGTCCGAAGGTGGCCGTGTCGGCGGGGCGGTACCGGAGTTGCGAGAACGGGATCTTGAACTGCGGCCGCCATCCCGCCTCGGTCCGTGAGACGGTCACGTCCCACACCGCATCCCAGCCCTGGTCGTTGTTCGTGTCGTTGTACCAGTAGCTGTCCTGCTTCACGCCGGCGGGATTGACGGCGAACTCGTATCCCGACCGCCGGTCGTGAAACGAGTCGACGACAACGCTGATCCAGTCCGAGGGCGAATCTTCGTCGCGGCGCGTGCGGATGCCGACGATCCGCTGCGGCTCGGGATCGAACGCCTGGACCGCAGATGTAGAGAGCGGTGGCGTCGTACGCGACCCGCGCCTCGGTCTTGAAGCTCGGCTCTGCCCCTTCCTTCGGATCGCGCTGCAGAAACTGCGTGATCGGCTGAGCGCTCTGCCAGACGGCATCGTTCAGCTCCCCGTCGACGCGCAGCGCGGTCGCCGACGTCGGCGACGACGGCGGGCTTTTCCGCGCGCGCATCGGCCGCTGCCGCTGCAACAAGGACGAGGCAGCTGATCGTTCGCAGGGCGTCAAACTTGTTGCGCGTCACGACGGTGGCTTAGACGAGTGTGCGGGGTGGATAGTTGGCCGTCTTTTCGTCGTCGAGGGGTTTGTTCGATTGCCCGGTCGCAGACAAATACATGCGGGGACGCGCGGAGCGTGCGAGGGCCAAGACCGCTGTTTGCAGGGGTGAAACCGTCAGCAGGCCGGCTGCGTCGGTGTCGACGCGTCCGGCGAAGCGGATGCTTCCACTCGTGACCGGGTGCGACGCGCTCGCCAGGCGAGTGTCACCGCGACGTGGCACGGACGGCAGAGCAGCCGGTAGTTCTCCAGCCCGCACTCGCCTCCGCCGTCGGCGACCGGCACGATGTGGTCGGCTTCCCATCGAGGCCGGCCGGCCCGCCAGGTCTTTCGGGCGGCGCGATCGGAGGCCGGCGGCCGGGCTTTGGTCCAGGCACGGTGTGCCTTCACGACGTTGAATCCACACAGCTGGCAGGTACCCTTGTCGCGCTTCTTCACCTGCTGCCGCACGTAGGACGGACTGCTGCGGATTCTCCACTCATGGACGCAGGTCGTCGCCGCAGAATGTCCGGCGCGGCGCCTTCACCGGCGCACGGCACCAGCGGCAGATCGGCTCGCCCGCTTCGTTCCGCTCAGGCTTGCCCCACTGGTCCGGAGTGACAACGCGCGCGCGACGGGTGCTCACGCAGCATGGTATCGGCCAGTGGAGGTCAAAGGTTTACGGCCTGCGGTCGTCCTAGATCGCGGTGAGCAGCGAGAGCGCAAACCGCGCGTGCGTCGTCGATCCACTGGTCGCGCATCGCGAACCCGGTTTCGACCGCCATGCGCTCGATCTGATCCGGCTCGTACTTGTACGAACTCTCGGTCCAGATGCGCTCGCCCGGCTCGAAGTCGACCGTCATATGCGCGGCGTCGATCGTCACGCGCTGCGTCGTTCGGCTGACGAGATGCATCTCGATGCGCTGCTCCGCCGCGTTCCAGGCGGCGAGGTGATCGAAGGCGTCGAGGTCGAAATGCCCGCCGAGCTCGTGATTGATCCGCACGAGCAGGTTCTTGTTGAATGACGCGGTCACCCCCAGCGGATCGGCATACGCGAGCTGCAGTTCGTGCTCCGGCTTGACGAGATCGGCGCCGAGCAGCAGCAGGTCGCCGGGCTGCAGCGCCAGGCGGATGCGGCGCAGGAAGTCGAGCGCCGCCGGCGCATCGAAGTTCCCGATGTTCGATCCGAGCAGCAGGACGAGCATGGGACCGTCGCCGGTTCGCGCCGCGGCGGCACGGCGGAGACCGACCTCGTAAGTCGACTGGTGACCGACGACCGAGAAATGCTGCAAGCCCGTGAGGCGCTGCTCGGTCTGTTCCAGCGCCTGTGACGAAATGTCGATGAGGTGCACACGGGCGGATCCGCCAGCCGCCTGCATCGCTTGCGCAAGGACAACCAGCTTCTCGCCGCTCCCGCATCCGAGTTCGACGATCGTCGCGGTCTCGTCCTCGCCGAGCGCCGTCACGACTTCTGACGCGTGCGTCGTCAGCAAGCGCACTTTCAGCGCGCGTGATGCGGTACCACGGCAGCCGGCAGATCGCCTCGAACAGGCTGGAACCGAGCGCGTCGTACAGGTATTTCGATTGAAGCTGCTTGGGTGCGAGCGCGAGATCCCGCCGCACGTCGGCGGCGAATTCTGCAAGGAGACGAGTCGGGGCGCTGATTATCATGCTCTCTCTCGACTGCGGGGAATGTGTCACGTGCCGTCCATCGCCCGCTCAGCGGAACTCGGGACTGGCACGGCGGCCCCCGCCCACGCAACTCAAGCCGCGGTCCTGAACCCGGCGTACACGTACGGATAGTTCGGCCGGAACCAGTTGCGGAAGCTGCGGCGCAGGAGTTCGCTGGCCGTCGCGGGCGAGCCCCCCTTCATCACGTAGTGCTGTCCGTCGAAAAAGTCTGCCGAGTACTCCGGGTACGACGCCATCGGCGAAAAGCCTGCGAAGGGACCGAAGACCGTGGAGGTCCATTCCCACCCGTTCCCGACGAGGTCGTGCACGCCCCACGCACTCGCACCGGCCGGCCGCGATCCAACCGGGACCGGCTCCCACGAGGCGAAATCGAAGTTGCCTCGCGTCTGGTCCGGCGGGGCGTCACCCCAGGGATAGACGCGTTCGGTCCCGTCCGGGGTCCCGAACGCCGCCCGGTGGAACTCCGCTTCGGTCGGAAGGCGGCGTCCTTTCCACGCGGCGTAGGCCGCAGCCTCCGCCTGGCTCACATAGACCGGCCACGACGACGGCAGCGGAATCAACTCGAACATCCCGCGCCAGAACCACTGCCCGTGTTCCTCGGTCCAGAACGCGGGATGCCGCACGCCTTCAGCCTCGATCCAGGCCCGGTTCTCAGCTGACCAGAGGCTTTCGTCGTCGTAGCCGCCGGCCTTGACGAATTCGAGAAACTCCTCGTTCGTCACGTTGAAAGGATCGATGTCGAAGGCCGGGACGTGCACCTGGTGCTGGTCGAACTCGTTGTCCCATCCGAACCGTGCGGTGCCCCGGTCGGCTCCGAGCGTGGCGGTGCCGGCGGGGATGCGTACCGGCGCGCGACTGCCCGGGAGCGGTGTCGCGTCCAGTTCGTAGCTGAAGGTTCGCCGGCTTTCGCTTCTGGCTGTACGGGAGACGATGCCACATGTAAAGCAGCGTCTCCTGGTGCATCGCCTCGTGTTCGAGGGCGGTGTAGAGAGCCTGCCCGCGCGCCATCGCGGCGCGATCTTCCCGGAACTCCGCGCCGCCGAGCGCGTCGAGCATCGCCCGGTCCGCGCGCGCCGCAAACGCCAGCACCTCGTCCCGGCGTGGGCCATTCGGTTGACGCGCCGCTGCGCGGTACCGCGGCTTCGGCGCTATCCGGATCGATCCCGCGCTCGAAGAGCTTCTCGAACCGCGCGTCTACCGGCGGGCCGCCGAGTCCGCGCCGGATCAGCGCGATGATGCTGAACGCCGGCAGGTGCCCCTCGTAGAACACGATGGGATTACGAAGCGCAATCGGGCGTGAATAATAGGCCGCCGGCTCGATGAGGTCGAAAATCGCCCGCGAGCGTGCCCGGTTGCGGAGATACCATTCGGTGACCGAGGGCCGGTCAACCGTCAACACACGTTCGAGCCCCACCGAGCCAGTATCCTCCCGCGTGGCCTTTCCGCCAAGCGCCTCCCCGGCGTCAGGCCGCATGCCCACTTCGCTTTCTCGGTGCGGCCTTTTTCCGTGCCTGCGAGGCGCGCGGCGCACTTCGAGCCGGCCTTCGATTCGCCGGCGGCTTTGCTCTTGCCCTCGAGGCTGGCGCGCAGCCGTGACATCAGATCGACCACATCCGCAGACTGGGTCGTCTCGCGCTCCTGGAGCTTCGGCCGGCGACCCTTGACCTTGCCCTCGATCACCTTCATGAGGTTGTCGCGGTATTCGTCGGTGTACTTTCCCGGGTCCCACTTGGCGCTCAGGCTGTCCACGAGCTGCATCGCCATCTTCAGTTCGGGCGGGCGTATGCCTTCCGCTGCGGGGAATTTGAAGTCGTCGAGATCCGCCAGTTCGTCGGCAAAGCGCATCATCGTGAGCACGATCGCATCGCCGATCGTTTCGACCGCCGCGAGATGCTGCGCATCGCGGAGGATGATCTTCGCGATACCGATCTTGCCCGACTGGCGGATCGCCTCGCGCAGCAGCGCATAGGCACGTTCCGCTCCCTTCGCCGGGCTGGAGGTAATAGGGGGTCTCGAAGTACCGCTCGTCGACTTCGCCGGGATCGACGAAGTCGAGAATGTCGATGGTCTTGGTCTTCTCGATCGCGGCGGTCTTGAAGTCGTCCTTGGTCAGGACGACGAATTGCCCCTTCTGGTACTCGTAGCCCTTCACCAGGTCTTCCCAACCGACGGGCTTGCCCTCGGTCTGGCACACGCGCTCGTAGCGCACCGGCGCCTCGTCTTTCGCATGGAGCAGGCGGAACTTCGGCCGGTGATCGCGCACGGCGCTGTACAACTCGATCGGGATATTGACGAGTCCGAACGCGATGGACCCTTTCCACATCGACCGCGGCATGGCGTACTCCTCTGTGGGACGCTGCAGGATTCGCGCCAGCCGCAGGACCGGGGATTGCCGAGGGAGCTACGGACCCTTGTAGCTTCCGGCTTTAGCCGGAAGACGGGGATTCCGCCTGAAGGCGGAAGCTACGTGGCCGATGTAGCTTCCGGCTTTAGCCGGAAGACGGGGACTTCCGCCTGAAGGCGGAAGCTACGTTTCCCTTGTAGCTTCCGGCTTTAGCCGGAAGACGGGAGACTTCCGCCTGAAGGCGGAAGCTACGGGCGCCCGAAGGCGGAAGCTACGGAAGGCGGCGAAAGCTACGTTCCTGTAGGCTTCCGGCTTCAGCCGGACCGCGACCGCCCCGAGATAGAAGGAGGACGGCGAAGACCACGGCAGCCGCCGCCGAGACCGGCCATCGCCGGCGTGAGCCCGTAAAAACGCGTGCCGCCGAAGACGAACTGGCGCAGCACGACGACGGTGACGCCGGCGAGCGATCGCGCCAAGCGCCTCACGTGATTGCGCCCGCGATACATACAGCCCGCCCAGGATCGGGACGAACAGGCTGACGGTCATCAGCGTGTAGAAGATGCTCAGCGCGGTGATGACGCTGGCGGCGACGAGCGCCACCAGCACACCGAGCGTGCCCGCCACGACCGCGGTGATGCGCGTGATCCGCAGCATCTGCGCCTCGGTCGCACCCGGCGCGACGAAGCGGCGATAGAGATCCTGCGACAGCGACGTCGTCAGCATGAACAGCGCCGCGTCGGCGGCACTCAGTTCGGCCGAGAAGACGGCGGCAAGCCCGAGGCCTCCCACCGCCGCCGGAACGCCATGCACCAGGACCATCGGGAGCGCGAGATCAGGAGACGGAAGGTCCGGGATACCGGACGCGCGCAACCATCCCAAGCACGACCGGCACTATTGCGTAGCCGCCAGGCTCAACGCGTTCAGGCCGACGCCGACGCGGACCGCGCGATCGTCCCGCGCGCCGTAAATCTTCTGCAGGAGCCCCGGCGAGACGATGAACGCCGGGCCCAGGACGGCGAGGTAGACCAGGCCCGACGGGCCCGCTGCTCCACACGTTCCAGTACGCGGGGTGCGGATGGAGCGCGCGATCGAGTTCCAGCCACCGACACCGGAAATCGCCAGCGGCAGCGCGAGAGCGAAACCCACCGAGCTTGACGGTGAGCTGGACGACATTGACCCAGACGGACGTCAGGAGCCCGCCGGCGGTGAAGTAGATCGTGACGAGGACGCCCCCCAGGACGCACCCGACCGCCCAGGGCAACTGGACGACGACGTTGAGGATCGTGGCGATTGCAATCAACTGACCCGCGAGGATGAAGATCGCACCGAACCACAGCAGCGCGGTGATCGCCACGCGCACGCCAACGCCAAATCGGAACTCGAGGAAGTCGCCAACCGTGCGCAGGTCGTGAGCCGCCGCGATACGCCGCATCGCCGGCCCGATCCAGACCGCCAGGACGATGGAACCGATCGCCGCGGAGCCGACCCACCACACCGCCGAGACACCGTCGCGGTAGGCGAGCGCCGGCGGCCCCGACGGAAGCCGCCGCGCCGATGTTCGCCGCGAGCATGGTCGAAAACAGCAGCCCGGGTCCGAGCGAACGGCCGGCAACGAAGAAATCACTCGTCGTCCGGACACGCCGCCCGATCCAGACGCCGAGCGCGATCTGGGCGAGCGAGTAGGTGACGAGCAGGATCAGGTAGGACATGTATGACGAGTCAGCACAAGGGAGCAGGCGACTGTAACGAATGAGGGGGCGTTTGACAACGAAGTGGTCGAAGCTCGGCGGCCGGTGGACGTCGACGCGCGAGCCGCGAGACCCGCGAAGAGTACGCTGTAATAGAACGAGGGAGCGCCTGCGGCTGGACCGCCCGGCGGAACATCGGTGATCACACGACGGAGAGGCGGACCTCGGTGCTCGTCGCGATTGCGCTCACGACGATGTCGTCGACCGCGCGGGCGCAAGCCACCGGGACGATCGCCGGCATCGTCGCCGATCAATCCGGGGGAGTGTTGCCGGGCGTGGCGGTGGAAGCGGTCAGCGCCGCAACCGCCCGCGTGCGCCAGGCGGTCACCGGCGGAGACGGATACTTCACGTTTCCGCTGCTTCAGCCTGGCGAGTACTCCGTGAAGGCCACACTCGCGGGGTTCAAGCCGGTCGTGCTGGAGAAAGCGCTCGTGTCGGTCGGCGACACGACACGGGTCGATCTGAAGCTCACCGTCGGCGGCGTCTCTGAGGGCGTGACCGTCCGGGCGGAGACACCACTGATCGAGACCGCCCATGCGACCCTCGGGATCACCATCGACCACCAGAAGCTCGTCGAGCTGCCGCTGAACGGGCGCAACTTCACCCAGCTCGGGCACGCTCGTGCCCGGGGTCGTCGCGCCTCCACCAGCGCTCGGCGGCGGCGCCGGCGATGCCACGCCGGGAGGGTTCGGCGCAGTCACGTCGGGCTTCAGCGTCAACGGCATGCGGACGCAGTCCAACAACTTTCTCCTCGACGGCGCGAGCAACAACGACACGTTCAACACCGGGTTCGTCATGCGGCCGCCGCCGGACGCGATCGAGGAGTTCAAGATCCAGACGCACTCGTACAGCGCGGAATTCGGCCGCAACTCGGGGTCGGTCGTGAACGTGGTCACGAAGGGCGGCACGAACGACGCTGCACGGAGCCGCATGGGAGTTCAACCGCGATGACGCGCTGCAGGCGCGGAATATCTTCGCCCCTGCCAGCGCCGCGAAGCCGAAGTTGAAGCAGAACCAGTACGGCGGCAGTGCCGGCGGACCGATCGTCAAGAGCCGGGTGTTCGGGTTCGGGTACTACGAAGGCTTTCGCAATCTCCACGGCAGCACGTCCGATGTGGTCGTCCTCTCGGACGCGCAACGCGCTGGTGATTTCGGCAGTACCACGATCCGCGATCCGCTCACCGGGCTGCCGTTTCCGGACAATCGGATCCCGGTGTCGCGACTGAGTCCGTCGGCGCTGCAACTTCTGGATCGGTTCGTTCCGCGCGCCAATTCCGGCACCAACCGCTACGTCGCCTCACCCGACACGACCGACGATCGCGATTCGGCCGGCACCCGCATCGATGTGCAGCTGGCCGAACAACCATGCGCTGCTCGGACGCTTCCTGTTCGCGCGGACCAGAAGCGTGACGCCGGCGATTACGACGGCGGTGGCGAACACGGCCCGGGCGACGCTGTCGGACTACATGGCATCGGACACGTACGTCGTTTCGCCAAACGCGATCAACGTCGCACGCATCTCGTACAACCGCATCGATGCGCACCCGTCCGCGACGAGCGGTCTCAGGAACGAAGACTTCGGGATCAACGTGCCGAACACCAACCCTCTCGCGCAGGGGCTCGCGTCGATCGGGATCACCGGGTTCTTCACCCTTGGCGACGCGCAGCAGCCGTTCGTGAAGCGGGTCAACGAAGTCCTTCAGATCACCGACGACTTGACGCTGACGCGTGGCGCACACGCGCTGAAATTCGGGTTCGACGTGCGCAAGGAGCACATGCTGATTGCGTTCATCAACCGGCCGAACGGGGACATGACGTTCAACGGCGTCCAGACCGGCAATGCGGCGGCGGATTTTCTGCTCGGGCTGCCGTCACAGTTCCGGCGGACCACCACCAACCAGGCACAGGACGGGATCGGGTGGCTGTACTCTGGCGTATGCGCAGGATGAGTGGCGACCCGGTGGCGGGCTGACACTGAGCGCGGGGCTTCGGTACGAGCTCGCACAGCCGTTCGTCGACAGCCACGATGCACTGAACGCGTTCCATCCCGGCGTGCAGTCGGTGCGGTTTCCCGCCGCGCCTGTCGGTCTGGTGTATCCGGGCGACCCGGGGGTGCCGCGGGGCACGTACAAGACCGACACCAACAACCTCGCCCCAAGACTCGGCGTCGTGTGGGATGTTTCCGGACGCGCGACGACGACCGTTCGCGCCGCATGGGGCGTGTTCTACGACGCACTCGCGGGACAGGGTGATTTTTTTCAGAACGGCGTGCTCGCGCCGCCGTTCACGCCGCTGGTCGAAGTCAACTCCCCTCCGGCTGCGATCACGTTGAGCGATCCGCTGAGCAGCGCAACGGGTGACGCGACGCCGTTCCCGCCGAACCTGACGATCATCGGCTGGGGACCTGGCTTCCAGACGCCTTATGCGCACCACTTCAACGCCACGGTTCAGCGTCAAGTCGGCGGCCGCGTTGCGGTCGAAGCGGGATACGTCGGCTCGCGCGGAGCGCACCTGCCGATGTTCATCGAGGTGAATCCGGGCGTCTACTCGCCGGGCCAGACGACCGTCGGCGCGCGGCTTTTGCCCGCGTTCTCGCTGGTGCGACCGACGTTCCCGGTCGCGAAGTCGCGCTACGACGCACTCCAGGCGAGCGCCAGGCTTCGGTCGACTCGCGGCGTCAGCGCTCTCGCGTCGTACACCTACGGTCATGCCCGGGATCACTCGTCCGGGTTGAACATCGGCGGCGAGCCTCGCCCGGTGCTGCCGGTGACAATTGGAGACGCGGCCTCGTTCGATCGTGCGCTGGCGCTCGAGTGGGGCGATGCGTTGTTCGATGTGCGGCACCGCTTCGTCGTGAGCTTCACCGCGGAGCTGCCGTCGCCGCCAGCGCGAGGTCTCCGGCACGTGTTCGGGCGGTGGCAGCTGACCGGAATCGTGCAGACGCAAACCGGCTTTCCGGTCACGCTGACGAATCCGCAGCTCGACATCCGCTTCCTGACCAACCGGCCTGATGCTGTGTGCGACGCGAACGCCCGGGCGCCGCATACGGTCGACGAGTGGTTCGAGACATCGTGCCTGGTGGCACGTCCGCTCGCGCAGACGGGCGACCGGCCCGGGAATGCGGGGCGGAACACGATCAGAGGTCCAGGATTCAGTTCGTCGGATCTGGCGCTCATCAAGAACATCACCGCCGGGGGATCGCGCCGCGTCCAGCTGCGGTTCGAGGCGTTCAACGTCTTCAACCAGGCCCGCTTCAATAACCCGGGCGGGGCGATCGGCACGCCGACGTTCGGTCGGATCACGTCAGCCGCAGACGGCCGGGTACTCCAGCTCGGAATGAAGTATCTTTTCTAGTGGCCTGTCCTCGTCAGTTGTGCTGTGCATTTCGGAGCGCGGCGCCCGGTTGGCAAGGCGCGACGACCGAGAATGCCGGGTGTATTTGAGGGAGGAGCAACGCCGTCCAGCCGGGATGCCCCGCCCGAAAGGCGCTGTACAAATGACGAGGACAGGCCACTAGACGCCCGCAGTGATCATGAACAGAACCTTTCTGGCGGCGGCGCTCGCCCTCTCGCTCGTGCAGCACGCGCCCGCCCAGTCGCCGGCCAGCGGCGACAACATGACGCTCACCGCGATTGACGGCATCAAGGTCGGCCACTTCACCCTCGCGGAGCGGCCGACCGGCTGCACCGTAGTACTGATCGAATCGGGTGCGACGGCCGGCGTGGAAGTGAGCGGCGGTGCGCCGGCCACGCGCGACACCGACCTCCTCAGCCCGACGAAGATGGTCGAGCAGATCTACGGGATCGCACTCTCGGGCGGGAGCCTGTTCGGGCTCTCGACCGGCGACGGCGTGCTGCGTTACCTCGAAGACAAGAACATCGGCATCGTCTATGGCAACCGCCACATTCCGGTCGTCCCGGGTGCCTCGATCTTCGATCTCGGGGTCGGTGATGCGCACATCCGTCCGACCGCGGACTGCGGGTATCGTGCGGCGCAGGCCGCGACGTCCGCCCCTGTGGCGGAAGGCAGCGTCGGCGCCGGGGCCGGTGCAACCCTCGGCAAAATCAACGGGATGACTCACGCGATGAAGAGCGGCGTCGGCAGCGCCGCGGTGCGAATGCCCGATGGCCTCATCGTCGCCGCCCTCGTCGTCGCCAATCCACTCGGCGACGTGATCGATCCCGCCACGGGCAAGACCGTCGCCGGTGTTCGCACCGCGTCCGGGGACGCGTTCGCCGACGCGCGGATCCTCATGCGCGCCGGAGCGCTGTCCGTGAAGCCCGGCGACAACTCGACCATCGGCGTGATCGCGACCAATGCAAAGTTGACGAAGGCACAGGCGTCATTGCTGGCGCAGCTGGCAGACGACGGGTATGTGAGGGCGATCTGGCCGATTCACACCCGTGTGGACGGAGATACGGTGTTCGCCATCGCGACCGGCACGGCGGCCGGCGATCACGACATGCTGAGGCTCGGAGCGCTGGCGGCCGACGTCATGGCTGCGGCGGTCATCCGGGCCGCGACGCAGGCGACTGGCCTGCCCAATCTGCCGGCGGTCCGCAATCTGGGCGCCGGACCGGCACGGATGCAGCCATGAGTCGTCGGCCGCGGGTCGATCGCCGCGAGTTCCTGCGCGCCACCGGTGCGCTCGGTCTGTCCAGCGTGCTCCGTGTCGGTCCGCCGCTCCACGGTGCCCCGGGGATTGCCGGGCGACAGGGCGCTCCGGCGATCGTCGCCGCGCCGGGCTTCCGTCCGGCCGCGCCGTTCGGCGTGGCCGCCGGCGATGTGTCGAGCGATGGCCGGGCCGTCATCTGGAGCCGCTCGGATCGATCGGCGCGCATGTTCGTCGAATATTCGACCACGGAGCGCTTCACGGACGCCCGGCGAATCAGGGGTCCGGCAGCGCTCGAACCGGCGGATTTCACGTCCCGCACCGTCCTGACCGATTTGCCGCCGGGCCAGCGGATCTTCTACCGCGTGGTGTTCCAGGACCTGGCCGATCTCCGCGCGTGGAGCGAGCCGGTGCAGGGCAGCTTCAACACGCCTGCCGCAACGCCCCGCGACATCACCGTGGCATGGTCAGCAGACACGGTCGGGCAGGGCTGGGGCATCAACCCGGACTGGGGCGGGCTGCGGATGTACGACACGATGCGCCAGGCGGAGCCCGACGTGTTCATCAACGTCGGCGACACCATCTACGCGGACGGGCCCCTGCTGCCGGAAGTAAAGCTCGACGACGGGTCGATCTGGAAAAACGTGGTGACCCCGGCGAAGTCGAAAGTGGCTGAAACGATCGACGAATACCGGGGCTGTTACCAGTACAACCTGACCGACGAGCACATGCGCCGGTTCATCAGCGAAGTCCCGCAAATCGTCATGTGGGATGACCACGAGGTGCGCGACAACTGGTACTGGGAGCGGCGGCAGGACAGCGACGCCCGGTTCCAGGTGAAGTCGGTAGCGCTGCTTGCCGCGCGCGGGCGCCAGGCCTTCTTCGAATACAACCCCATCCCGGCGGTGGCCGACGAACCGGAACGCGTCTACCGTGTCATCCCTCTCGGTCCGCTCGTCGACGTCTTCGCGCTCGACATGCGCAGCTACAAAGGCGCCAACAGCGCGAACCGCCAGCCGGTGATGACCGAGGCGTCGGCGATTTTCGGGGCGGCGCAGCTGCGCTGGTTGAAAGCCGCCCTGAGCGTCAGCAGGGCGACGTGGAAGATCATTGCCGCGGATCTGCCGCTCGGTCTGGTCGTTCGCGATGGCGATCCGAACGTGTACGAGGCGGTGGCGAATAGCGATCCGGGGGCGCCGCTCGGGCGCGAGCTGGAGGTGGCAGATCTCCTCCGCTACATCCGCGACAACCGGGTCCGCAACACGGTCTGGATTACGGCGGACGTCCACTACTGCGCCGCCCATCACTACGATCCGTCGCGCGCACGCTTCACCGAGTTCGACCCGTTCTGGGAGTTCGTCGCCGGGCCGCTGCACGCCGGGACGTTTCGCCAGAACCCACTCGACGGGACCTTCGGCCCGGAGGTCCGGTTTGCCGGGGTCAGTCGCGAGGCGAAGAACAATCGCCCGCCGAGCGAGGGGTTCCAGTTCTTCGGGACCTTACGGGTTGATGCCCGCACCCGCGCCCTTACCGTGCAGCTGCGCAACATCGGCGGCAAGACGCTTTACAGCATCGAGCTGGGGGCGGAGAGCTAAGAGCTCTCAGCTACCAGCTGCCAGCTACCAGCTCTCACGCTCAGAACTCAGTTTGGGACTGAGCTCTCAGGTGGACTCCTCGAGTTCAACGTTGCGACGAGCGGGTTCGTGGGAGCCGGAAGCTGGGAGCCGGGAGCTGGGTGCTGCGGGCCGTTGGCGTGGTAGGCTAAAATGTTTGCTGGTCCCTCGCGCGAAAGTGGCGGAACTGGCAGACGCGCCGGACTTAGGATCCGGTGGCCGAAAGGCCGTGGGGGTTCGACTCCCCCCTTTCGCACACCGCACAGGCTCGCGCGTGATCGCGCGAGCTCGAGGTGTGCGTCGCGCCGAAGCGCCGAAGGCGCGAAGGCGGACCAGCCTCCGCTCCAGGACGTCGCTCGAGGAGCTTCGACCGGGCAAGCTATCTGAAATTCAATGAAGACAGAATACATAGACGTCAGCGAAACGCAGAAAAATCTCGTCGTCGAGATCCCGAGCCAGGTGGTCGATGCCGAGATCGACAAGGTCGCGCGCGATTACAGCAAGGCGGCGCGGGTACCCGGGTTCCGGCCCGGCAAGGTTCCGGCGAAGGTCGTGCGCCAGCGCTTCCGCGATCAGATTCTCCACGACGTGGCGCACGGGTTGATTCCGCGCGCGGTCGACGAAGCGCTGCGCGAGCGCGGCGTCGAACCCGTCGACACGCCCGACATCCGCGACGTGGTGGTCGAAGAGGGTCACCCGCTGAAGTTCACCGCGACCTTCGAAACGGTGCCGCCAATCGAACCCGGCGACTACGCCACGATCACGCTCACCGAGAAGGCCGCGCACGTCGAGGACTCGGCGGTCGACGAAGCGCTGACCGGTTTGCGGGAACGGGCGGCGCGCTACGAACCGGTAGAAGGCCGCGGCGTGCACGAAGGCGATTCGGTCGTCATGGACCTGCAGCGGACGGCGTTTCCAAAGCAGGAACCCGACGAGCCGCTGGTCGTCATCGCCGGCGAGCCGACGCCGCCGCGATCGCCGGCAGAACCCCAGACCGACAAGCACGACGGAGTCACGGTTGAAATCGGGGCTGCAGCAAACCCGCCGGGGTTCGACGAGCAGCTGGTCGGACTGAACGAAGGCGACGAAAGGGCGTTCGAGGTCCAGTATCCCGACGACTACTCGATTGCCGAGCTCGCCGGCACGACGGTCAATTACCACGTCACGATCAAGGCGATACGGAAGCGGATCGTCCCGGAGCTCGACGACGAGTTCGCGAAGGACCTCGGCAATTTCGAGAACCTGGAGGCGCTGCGCGCCCGAGTCCGGGGAGACCTCGAGCACGAAGCCATGCACGAGGCGGAACGGGATGCCCGCGGGGACCTGTTGAAACAGCTGGCCTCGAGGGTGACCTTCGACGTTCCGGCCTCACTGCTCGACCGTGAAATCGATCGCCGGGTCGAGGATTTCGTCCGCCGGTTGATGGATCAGCAGATCGATCCGATGAAGGTGAACATCAACTGGGAAGAGTTCAGGGAGAAGCAGCGCGAAGCCGCGTCTGAAGCCGTCCGCGGGGCGCTCGCGCTCGACGAGGTGGCCCGGCGGGAACAGATTGCCGCCACCGACGAAGAGATCAACGCCGAGGTGGAGCGGTACGCCGAACGAAGCGGCCGCACATCGGCGGCGGTCCGGGCCAGGCTCGAGAAGGAAGGGGGCATTGCCCGCCTCTACTCAGGGCTCAAGCGGGAGAAAACGCTCGATTTCCTGCTCGCCAGGGCCACAAAGGTTCAGCCGTGATGTGCCGATACGTTAATTGATAGTGGCCGGGCGGGGGCTGTGGTACAATCGCCGGAAAGGTCCCTAAAAAACCTGCCCGTCTACGCAGACTTTCCCCAGCAATTCCGACTCGCACGCACTCCGGGGTTCGATTTCTATGTCTGAACGCAGTCAGCTCATCCCGATGGTGGTCGAACAGACCAACCGCGGGGAACGCGCCTACGATATTTTCTCGCGCCTGCTCAAGGACAGCATCATCTTCCTTGGCACGCCGATTGATGATGGGGTGGCGAATCTCGTCATTGCCCAGATGCTGTTCCTCGAGGCCGAGGACCCGGATCGGGACATTCATCTCTATATCAACAGTCCCGGCGGGGTGGTCACGGCCGGGATGGCAATTTACGACACCATGCAGTTCATCAAGCCCGACGTCCAGACCAACTGCATCGGGCAGGCGGCGTCAGTGGCCGCTGTGCTCCTGGCCGCCGGCGCCAAGGGCAAGCGCTTCTCACTGCCGAACGCGCGCATCCTCATCCACCAGCCGTGGGTGCAGGGGCTCGGCGGTCAGACGACCGATATCGATATCCACGCTCGCGAACTGCTGCGGACGCGCGAGCGCCTCAACCAGATCCTCGCCATGCACACGGGCCAGACGCTGAAGCGCATCCAGGACGATACGGAGCGCGACTACATCATGGGACCCGAACAAGGCAAGGAATACGGTATTATTGACGATGTCATCCGGAAAAGGGCCTAGGAGTTCCCAGCTGGCATGGTAAAAAAAGCCGGTGACGGCGAGATCCTCCGCTGCTCCTTCTGCAACAAGGACCAGAACGACGTCCGCAAGCTGATTGCCGGGCCGACGGTATTCATCTGCGACGAGTGCGTCGAGGTCTGCAACGACATCATCGCGGACGACAACAAATTCGAGGCGCGCGGCGGCGCGCGCACATCGCTCCCGGTCCCGCAGGAAATCAAGAAGTTCCTCGACGAGTACGTCATCGGCCAGGAACAGACCAAGAAGAAGCTCGCGGTCGCGGTCTACAACCACTACAAGCGCATCGAGATCCAGAAGCAGGCGCGCGGCCGGAACGAAATCGAGCTCACCAAGTCCAACATCCTGCTGATCGGTCCGACCGGCACCGGCAAGACGCTGCTGGCGCAGACCCTGGCCAAGCTCCTGTCGGTCCCCTTCACGATCGTGGATGCGACAACGCTGACCGAGGCCGGTTACGTCGGTGAGGACGTCGAGAACATCATCCTCAAGCTGCTGCAGTCCGCCGGTGGCGACATCGAGAAGGCGCAGCAGGGGATCATCTACATCGACGAAGTCGACAAGATTTGCCGCAAGGACGAAAACCCCTCGATTACCCGGGACGTCTCGGGCGAAGGCGTCCAGCAGGCGCTGCTGAAGATCCTGGAAGGCACCGTCGCCAACGTCCCGCCGCAGGGCGGACGCAAGCATCCGCACCAGGAGTTCTTCCAGGTCGATACGACCAACATCCTGTTCATCTGCGGCGGCGCATTCGTCGGTCTCGACAAGCAGATCGACCGGCGGACCGGCAAGAAGACGCTCGGCTTCAAGGCTGACGTCAAATCGGTGGCGAGCCGCGACGTCGGCACCACGCTCGAGGCGCTCGAGCCCGAAGATCTCATCAAGTACGGCCTCATTCCCGAGTTCGTTGGCCGGCTGCCGGTCATCGGCACGCTCCACGAGCTCGACAAGCCGGCTCTCGTTCAGATACTGACGCAACCTCGGAACGCGATCACGCGTCAGTACCAGAAGCTGTTCGAGTACGAGAACGTGAAGCTCCGCTTCACGGACGATTCCCTCGAAGCGATCGCGGAAGCGGCGCTGGCGCGCAAGATCGGCGCCCGCGGCCTCCGCATGATCATCGAGGACCTCATGCTCGATCTGATGTACAACCTCCCCGGCCAGAAGAAGATCCGCGAATGCGTGATCACGCGGGAAGTGGTGCAGAGCAAAGAGAAGCCGATCACGCTGATCGAAAAGGCCGGATAGTTTCCGAAAAGGCCGGATAGTTTCCAGTCGCCAGTTTCCAGTTGCCAGGGCCGTTCTTCGAACGGAGGCACGGACGCACGAATCTGGCTGTCGACTGGTGACTGGCTACTGGTGAACTGACAAATTTTACCCATGGAACTCTACGAAACTCTCCCTATCGTCCCGCTGCGCGATGTCGTCGTGTTTCCACACATGATGATGCCGTTCGTGATCGGGCGGCCCTCGTCCACCCGGGCGCTCGAGCACGCGCTGCTCAAGGACAAGCGGATTTTTCTCGCCGCCCAGCACGACGCCGGCGTCGACGACCCGCAGCCCTCGGACATCTTCACGATGGGCTGCGTCGCCAACATCGTCCAGAGCCTGAAGCTGCCGGACGGCAACATCAAGGTCCTGGTCGAGGGGATCGAGCGAGCGCGCGCGGTCGAATGGAAGGAAGACAAGGGCTTCTACCGCGTCGTCGTCAAGGTGATCGCGAAGCACAAGGAGACCGGCGTCGACGCGGAAAGCACCATGAGCCGCGTGGTGTCGTTGTTCGAGCAGTACGTGAAGCTGTCGAACAACCTGCACTACGACGCGATGATTGCCGCCGTTCGCGTGGACGACCCGGGCAAGCTCGCGGACACGATTGCCGCGCACCTGCTCGTCGGCGTTGATGAGAAGCAGAACCTGCTCGAGATCATTTCGCCGGTCGAGCGGTTGAACCGCATTGCCGGCATCCTCGAAGCCGAGGTGGACAAGCTCCAGGTCGATCGCCGCATCCAGTCGCGCGTGAAAAAGCAGATGGAGAAGGCGCAGAAGGAGTACTACCTCAACGAGAAGATGAAGGCGATCCAGAAGGAACTGGGCCGCAAGGACGAAAAGGGCAACGAGGTCGACGAGCTCAAGAAGAAGATCGAACAGGCGAAGATGCCGGCCGAAGTCGCCGAGAAGGCGATCCAGGAGCTGAAGCGGCTCGAGTCGATGCCGCCGATGTCAGCCGAAGCCACTGTCTCGCGCAATTACCTCGACTGGCTCATCGCCGTTCCGTGGTTCAAGAAGACGAAGGAAAGCCGGGATCTCAAGCGCGCCGAACAGATCCTGAACGAGGACCACTACGGCCTCGAGAAGATCAAGGATCGCATCCTCGAGTTCCTCGCCGTCCGCGCCCTCATCAAGAAGCCGAAGGCGACGATCCTCACGTTCTCGGGCCCCCCGGGCGTCGGCAAGACCTCGCTGGCGAAGTCGATCGCCCGGGCGATGAACCGCAAGTTCGTCCGCCTGTCGCTTGGCGGCGTGCGCGACGAAGCCGAGATTCGCGGCCATCGCCGCACCTACATCGGCGCCTTCCCCGGCCAGATCATCCAGATGATGAAGAAGGCCGGGTCGATGAACCCGGTGTTCCTGCTCGACGAAGTCGACAAGATGTCGATGGACTTCCGCGGCGACCCGTCGGCGGCGCTGCTCGAGGTGCTCGACCCGGAACAGAACAACGCGTTCCTGGATCACTACCTCGACGTCGAGTACGACCTCTCGAACGTCATGTTCATCTGCACCGCCAATGTGATCCACACGATCCCGCAGGCGCTTCGGGACCGCATGGAAGTGCTCCAGCTCGCCGGTTACACCGAGCAGGAAAAGGTGCAGATCGCAAAGAAGTTCCTCGCCCCCAAGGCGGTCGAAGGCGCAGGCCTCACGAAGGACAACATCACCTTCCTCGACGAGGCGTTCCAGACGGTGGTGCAGCGCTACACGCGCGAAGCCGGCGTCCGCAATCTCGAACGCGAGGTGTCGTCGATCTGCCGCAAGATTGCTCGCAAGGTCGTCACCGAAGGCAAGGGCTTCAGCGAAGAGATCAGCGCCGCGAAGGTGACCGAGTACCTCGGCGTTCCGCGCTTCCGCCCGACGATGGCCGAGGAGAAGAACGAAATCGGCGTCGCCACCGGTCTCGCCTGGACGGAAGTCGGCGGCGAAATCCTCGTGATTGAAGCCACGCTGATGCCGGGCAAGGGCAAGTTGACGCTCACCGGCAAGCTCGGCGACGTGATGCAGGAGTCGGCGCAGGCAGCCATGAGCTACGTGCGGTCCAAGGCCGACGAGTTCCATCTGCCCAAGGGCTTCAGCCGGACGATGGACGTGCACGTGCACATCCCCGAAGGCGCGATCCCGAAGGACGGTCCGTCGGCCGGAATCACGCTCGCGACGACGCTGGTGTCGGCGCTCTCGGGTATCGCGGTCCGCAAGGACGTCGCGATGACGGGTGAGATCACGCTTCGCGGCAAGGTCCTCCCCATCGGCGGCGTCAAGGAGAAGGTCCTTGGCGCGCACCGGGCGGGGCTGAAGACGATCATCCTGCCCAGGGATAACGAGAAGGACCTGGCGGACATTCCGAAGAACGTCCTCGACACCCTCGACATCTACATGGTCGACGTCATGGACGAAGTGTTGAAGATCGCGCTGGTGAGCCCGCTCCCGGGAATCGCGCGCCCTGATGCCGAAGTTCAGCCCACCGCAAAAGACGAAGCGATCACCCACTGAGGAATCGCTGGACGCATGCAGGCCCGGCCGTGTCGGCCGGGCGCGTTCGAACGCGCCTGACGCTGTCGTGACCGTTCGACAGGGCAGGACGCTGTCTCGAACCCGTCCGATCTGACCGTCGGGCCTACGAATTACATGAAAATTCTGTCCGCCGATTTCGTCACGAGCGCCGCTGCGGGCGGCCGCTCGACCGGCGTACCAACCGACGGACTTGGTCAAATCGCGCTCGCCGGACGGTCTAATGTCGGCAAGTCGACGCTGTTGAACGCGCTCGTCCGTCGCAGCGTTGCGCGCACGAGCGCGGCTCCCGGCAAGACGCGCCTGGCGAACATCTTCCGGCTGGTGCTGGAGGGCGGCCCCGGCGGCATCGGCCGCTGGAGCATGTACCTCGTCGACCTGCCGGGTTACGGTTACGCCCGTGGCGGGGCGGACGCGGCCAACGAGCTCGCCGAGGTGGCGGCGGCCTACTTTGCAACCGGCAGCGGTCGCCAGGATCCGGACCGGGGCCGTCCCGACGAGCCCGTGCGTGAATCGGCGGCCCGGGCGCGCCGTCCAGTCGAGCAACGGCCGGCGGCCACGATCGAACCCGCGCGCCCCGAAGGACCCCGCGCGACACTGCTGCTGGTCGACGCACGGCATCCCGGGCTCGACTCCGACGTGCAGGCGTTCCGCTGGCTGTCGACCGTCGGGGCGACGCCGCACATCGTCGCAACCAAGGTGGACAAGCTTTCGCGCGCGGAGCGCGGCCGCAACCTCCGCGAACTCGAACGTGTTTTTGGCAACGCACCCATGCCGGTGTCGGCAACGGGTGGCGAAGGATTGGATGAACTGTGGAGACTGATAGCAAGACTGGCGAGACCCAGGGAAGGCAGCAGATGACGATTGAAAAGGCCGCTCCGGCGGCAGCAGCGGCCGAACCGGTGGCGGTCGTGGAGCTCTCGACGCTCAAGGACATGAGCGTCACCGAGCTCACCAAGATCGCCAAGCAGCTCGATGTGGCCGGCGCCACCGGCATGCGCAAGCAGGAATTGATCTTCGAGATCCTGAAGACACGGGCGGAGAAGAGCGGCCTCCTCTTTTCCGAGGGTGTGCTCGAAACCCTGCCGGACGGATTCGGATTCCTCCGCGCCCCCGACTACAACTACCTGCCCGGCCCGGACGACATCTACGTCTCCCCGTCACAGATACGGAAGTTCGATCTGCACACCGGCGACACGGTGTCGGGCCAGATCAGGCCGCCAAAGGAAGGCGAGCGGTACTTCGCGCTGATCAAGGTCGAGGCCGTCAACTTCGAACCGCCGGAAAAGGCGCGCGAGAAGATCTTCTTCGAGAACCTGACGCCGCTCTACCCGCAGAACCGGATCAACCTCGAGACCGCGCCCGACAACCTGTCGGCGCGGGTCATGGATCTGATGGTGCCGATCGGCAAGGGCCAGCGTGGTCTCATCGTCGCGCCGCCGCGGACCGGCAAGACGATGCTGTTGCAGAACATCGCGAACAGCATCACCGCCAACCACCCCGAGGTTTACCTGATCGTCCTGCTGATCGACGAACGGCCTGAAGAGGTCACCGACATGCAGCGATCGGTCAAGGGGGAAGTGATTTCGTCGACCTTCGACGAACCCGCAACCCGGCACGTGCAGGTCGCCGAGATGGTGATCGAAAAAGCCAAGCGGCTGGTCGAGCACAAGAAGGATGTCGTCATCCTGCTCGACTCCGTGACGCGCCTGGCGCGCGCCTACAACACCATCGTCCCGCCGTCCGGGAAAGTACTGTCGGGCGGTGTCGACAGCAATGCCCTGCAGCGCCCGAAGCGGTTTTTCGGTGCGGCACGCAACATCGAGGAAGGTGGCTCGCTGACCATCGTCGCGACCGCGCTCATCGACACCGGCTCGCGCATGGACGAGGTGATCTTCGAGGAGTTCAAGGGCACCGGCAACCTCGAGATCCATCTCGATCGGAAGCTGGCGGACCGCCGCGTGTTCCCGGCAATCGACATCCAGAAAAGCGGGACCCGGAAGGAAGAGCTCCTCATCCCGAAGGAAGATCTCAACCGCGTGTGGGTCCTGCGCAAGGTGCTCACGCCACTGTCGCCGGTCGAGGCCATGGAGCTGCTCCTGTCCAAGATGGGCAAGACGAAGAGCAACGCCGAATTCCTCGGATCGATGGCGAACGGCGGCCGGTAAGCGGGACTGACGGTCGGGGTGTGAAGGCTGGAGTACGAAGGTATTTCAGCCTTTGTTCTTGAATACCTTCTTGACGTCGAGGCCAACGTCCGGTTCCTTGCGGGTGCCGCGAATCCTGATCGGGATGACGGCACCGGCGCCGTTCTTCCGGAACAGCGGATCGATGGCCTTCAGCAGCGCCCCCTTGATCCCGCCTCCCGCTGCCTCCGACACGGTGGCCTTCATCCGCACCGTTCCGTCGAACGCCATCGCCTCGGTAAACAGGCCGTAGGTACCCGCCGCCTGCACGGTGGCGCCGGGGATCCCGAACGAGATACCGTGCAGCGCGAGCACACCGCGATCGAGTGAGAATTTCGCCCGCAGGTCCGACGCGACATTGTCCGTACGGGCGTCGGGATCGAGACCGCGCGCGCGCTCGCTCATGTTCGAGATCTTCTCCTGCACGACGCCGTCGGTGAAGCGCGCGGCGACGACATCCATCTCACCGGCGATTGCGAGCCGGTCCATGACATCGCCCGGACCCGCCGGCAGGTTCAGGTCGGCGTGCAGGGCGAGTCGGCCGCGCATCAGCGGCTGCTCGCCGCGGACCGCGAGCCGCAGCACATCCTCGATCCGCCCGTCCTCGATCTTGACGTGCACCTTGACCGTCCGGCCCTTGACCCCCTCGGCGCCGACGACTGCGCCGCTCGAGGTGAGCGCCGTGTTCAGGAACGATCCGGAAACGGCGTTCAGATACGTGTCGCCGTCCGTCCCGTCCACCACCGCGTCGAACTTCGTCTGGAGCGGAACGGGATTGCCCGCGACCTTCACGAAGAAATCCGGCGTCCGCGTCTCGCCGGTCACCGCGATCCGATCAAGCTGCCCGTTGAATTTTCCAGTGGACGTCAGGTGGCCGCCGATCCCCTTCACGGTCGAGAGGTCGACGTTGTCGAACGTGTAGCTCCCGGTCAGCGGGGTGCTCCCGGGGTCCTCCCGCTGCCACGGACCAAACGTTCCGGTCGTGTCGATCGACCCCTTTGGCAGCGGATTGGTCAGGACGGCCTTGTAAGCCATCACTTTCCCCCTGCCGAGCGGCTCCATCGTCAGCCGCTTCACGTCGAAGATCTTCGGCTCCTTGTTGGCCCGTCGCGGGATCAGCACGAGCGCTGCATTTTCGGCGATGAGCCGGTCGACGACGATCGCGCCCGGACCATCGTCATCGTCGTCTTTTCTCGTCGAGACCGCGGGTTCGTCCGTTCGAGGCGCGGCGTCTTGCGGGCCTCGCTTGCGATCGCCCTTGATTCCGCCCGGCGGGATGTTGACGCGCAGCCCGGTGACGGTGACGCTTCGGAAGCGGCGGGGGCGGCCGACAACGCCGAACAGCCCGCCGTCCAGCGCAAAGCTATCGATGCTGACGAGCGGGGGCACGTCGCGGCGGTTCTTGTGGCGGATGACGAGTGCGGTCCCGGTGATATGAACGGTCGGGAACGTGTCGACGCTGAACGCCCCGAGCTCGACCTCGCTGTCGAGGCGTTCGGACAGCGTTTGCACGACCAGCTTCCGCAATGTCGACGTCCTGGAGCCGACACCAGCAACGGCGGTCATCGCGACAAGGACGCCGAGCGCAGCGGCGATGCTCCACCTGACCAGTCGTATGCTCATCGAGCAGGCATCTTATCCCGACTGCTGGCCGGATAGCGGCTTCGCTTCCTCGCCAGCTCGACGGCGTCGTGGTTCAGCGGGCCGGAGGTGTCGGGGCGGAAGGCAGCGGCTTTCGGGGAAACTTGCCGTCCCGCATCGCGGCATCGTAGGCGAAGACGGCGATGACGGTCGCCTGCTGCACCAGGTCGTCGCGCTGGACTCGATCGTAGACGTCCATGTTGGAGTGATGGGTTCGCGAGTTGTATTCGAGTCTGTCGACCATGAACTGGAAGCCCGGCAGACCGACAGCGTCGAAGGAGACGTGGTCGGTCGAAGACACCGCTCGTGGCCCGAGCGCGACTACGCCGATGTCCGCGAGCGGCTTCATCCACTCCTCGAAAACAGCGCGAGCCGCGGTGTTGCCCTGGAGCCAGATTCCGCGCACCCGGCCCGCCCCATTGTCGGAGTTGAAGTAGACCGAAAGATTCTCGTGCTCGGGGTTGAGGACCATCGTCGCGGGGTCGCCGAAATGGTCTCTCACGTACGCCTTCGACCCGAGCAGCCCCTGCTCTTCCCCGCCCCACAGCGCGAGCCGGATGGTGCGACGCGGGCGTACACCGACCGCGTGCAGGATGCGCATGGCTTCCATCATCGCGGCCGATCCAGCGGCGTTGTCGGTGGCGCCGGTCGCGGCCTGGAGCGAATCGAAGTGCGCGCCAATCATGACGACTTCATTCTTGAGGACAGGGTCGCTGCCCGGCAGTTCGGCGATGGTGTTGAATCCATTCGGGGTGGTTTCGTCGAAGAACTTCGTCTCGAGCGTCAGCTCCACTTTGACCGGGATGTTCTTCGCAAGCACGCGCACCATCCGGTTGTAGTGCTCGATCGCGAGTGTGATGGTCGGCACCGCCGTCCCGGCGTCCTCCGCGCGCGAGCCTGTGCTGGTTGGAAATATGGTGCCGCCGTCGGTGCGCTGCTGCTGGGTTGACAAGCCGCTGCCAGTTGACGGGAACACGACGTCGCTGCCGCGATTGAAGATGGCGACGACCCCTTCGTCCTTGTAGAACCGCGCCACCCGCGCGGCAAAACCGGGTTGCCTGGCGGCCGGAACCGCAGGCGTCACACTGACGCGCTGCGCCGGTTGTGAAGCGGGGTCGTTCGCGGCTTCCGTGAAGTCGGACGGCCCCATGCGCTGAACGACGTTTCCCTCGAGCAGCGGCACCGCGCGTTCGGGCTGGGTCAGAACGATCGCCCCGGCGAGCTTGCCCCGGTACTTATCGAAGTCCCCCTCCTCATTGATTTGCACCCGGAGAACAGGCGCGACGACGGTGCCTTTCGTCCCCGCCGTCCACGGCGCCGGGAAGGCGATGAGCGGCTGTACTTGAGGCTCCACCATCTGGGCATTGAACCGGACGAGGGACCAGCCCTTGCCGAACGCGAACGTCTCCCGGTGCGGGTTCGTGAGCCCCCATTCAGCGAACTTCGCGAGCGCCCAGTCGCTCGCCTGCAGGATCTGGGGGCCGCCGGTAAGGCGCGGACCATAGACGTCGGTCAGCCAGGAGAGGTGATCCATGACCTGAGACCGGGTCAGACCTTCTTCGCGGATGCGGGCGAGCGCGTCCGCATCGCCGACCGCGACAGGTGCCTGCCCCGCCGTCCCGGACACCGACATCAACGCCAACAGCAGAACAATCAACAAACGGCGCATACGCCATTTTAGCTGGTGGCAGTAATGTCGTGGCTCCGCCGTAGCTTCCGGCTTCAGCCGGAAGATCTCCGACGTTCTGCTTTCGTTGGACCCCGTCGGTCGTAGCTTCCGGCTTCGAGCCGGAAGATCTCCGACGTTCTGCTTTCGTTGGGCCCCGTCCGTCGTAGCTTCCGGCTTCAGCCGGAAGATCTCCGACGTTCTGCTTTCGTTGGACCCCGTCCGTCGTAGCTTCCGGCTTCAGCCGGAAGATCTCCGACGTTCTGCTTTCGTTGGACCCCGTCCGTCGTAGCTTCCGGCTTCAGCCGGAAGATCTCCGACGTTCTGCTTTCGTTGGACCCCGTCCGTCGTAGCTTCCGGCTTCAGCCGGAAGACTCGTCAGCTCGCGCTGCTTCCTCCAGCAGATCTGTCAGCGTGTGGCATTGTGAACCGATGAACTCATACTCCGCAGGGCGGGAGACGAGCCCGGCTCTGACTGGGTTCCCGATGATGTAGCGGATTGCGCGCGCCCTTTCGTTCTCGCATCTCAAGACGCGTTCGAATGAATACCGTTGCCATAGCCGGCTGCCGTTCTGACGCGCGAAGTAGTACCCGGAGTACTGCTTTGCGGCCTTGACGAATTCAAGACAGTCGCAGCGATGATCGAGTCCTTCGACGAGCAGGTGCAGGTGGTCAGGCATGAAGCAGTACGCAACCACGCACACGTTGTGTCGGCGCGCACTGCGGAGAATCTGCAGCAGCACCAATTCGACGGCGTCCCGGTTCAGAAACCGCCGTTCGCGCTCGAACGTTGTGAACGTCAGCGAGTACAGGTACTTACCGCGGTAGTCGAATGACGCGAGGTGCTTCGGATACGGGTGCGGCATCCAGCTCGAACGAGCAGTGTCCGTGCCGGGATCTGAGGGATCGTCTGGATCTTCCGCCTAAAGGCGGAAGCTACGACGTCCTCGGATCGTCTAAGTCTTCCGCCTGAAGGCGGAAGCTACGACCTCCCAGCGAGAAGCGATATGATTTCGGGATGCGCTATCGAGCTTTTGGCGGCACGGGATGGGACGTGTCGGAGATCGGCTACGGGATGTGGGGGATGGCGGGATGGAGTGGCAGCGATGACGAGGAATCGCTGGCGTCACTCGATCATGCGATCGCCCTCGGCTGCAATTTCTTCGACACGGCATGGGCGTACGGCGACGGGCACAGTGAAGTGCTGCTCGGGCGGACGCTGAAGCGGCATCCGGATACCCGGCTCTACTCGGCAACGAAGATTCCGCCGAAGAACCGGAAGTGGCCGGCGCGCCCCGAGTACACGCTCGACGAGGTGTATCCCTCCGATTACATCCGCGAGTACACCGAGAAGAGCCTGACGAACCTGGGCCTCTCGACGGTCGACCTGCAGCAGTTCCACGTGTGGAGCGACACGTGGGCAGACGACGACAGATGGCAAAGGGCCGCGTCGCAGCTGAAAGAAGAAGGACTCGTGCGGGCGATTGGGATCAGCATCAACAGGTGGCAGCCCGAAAACGTCTTACGGGCGCTCGACACCGGGATCATCGACGCGGTGCAGGTGGTCTATAACCTGTTCGATCAGAGCCCAGAGGATCTGCTCTTCCCCGCCTGCCGCGAGAAGAACATCGCGGTGATCGCGCGCGTGCCGTTCGACGAAGGGAGCCTGACCGGTACGTTGACGGCGAATTCACGTTGGCCGGAAGGTGACTTTCGCAACGCCTACTTCCGCCCCGAGAATCTGACGCCGACGCTGGAGCGGGTCGAGAAGCTGCGGCCGGTCGTTCCGAAAGGCATGACCATGCCGGCACTTGCCCTGCGGCACATCCTGCAGCATCCCGATGTGAGCACGGTGATTCCTGGCATGCGCAAGACGAACCACGTCGAAGAGAACATCAGGGTGAGCGACGGTCAGAAACTGCCCGACAATGTTATGGAAGAGCTGCGGCGGCACCGGTGGGATCGGAAGGTCGATTTCGAATGACCCGGGGGCGGTAAATGGCTGGAACTAGCTCAAACTAAGGAACTTGCCCATTTGATTGTTCCTTTTGGGCCGCGAGGCTGGTATAATAACCTTTTGTCGAAAGCCCCAAGGAGCCTGCCGTGAAGGAAGGGATTCACCCCAAGTACAACGAGATCGAGGCGCGGTGCGCGTGCGGCGCGACGTGGAAGACCCGGTCGACGAAACCGGAGCTGCACCTTGAGATCTGCAACAACTGTCATCCGTTCTTCACCGGCCGGCAGAAGCTGGTCGATACTGAAGGACGCGTAGAGCGGTTCACCAAGCGGTTCGGCGTTCAGACGTCCGAAAGCCGCAAGGCCGCTGCAAAAACCAAGAAGACTGAAAAGGCCACCGCCGCCGCCAAGTAGCGCCGCGCCGGTTCCGCCGCGAGTTTCCGGAGACGCTCAGCTCGAGAAGAGCTGGGCGTCTTTTTTTGTGTCGGCGATGTCGCTTCGGCGCGTTCGGCGGAGGACGGCTCGGTCGGCTCTGCCTGAAATCTTCCGGTCGATCCGCGCCAGCCGGTGCCGCATGCCGTCGGCGCGCGCTCCGGCGGCTTCCTGGAGTGCAAACAGCGCGAGCTCGCGGGCGCCGTCGAGGTCGCGTTCGCGGTGCTCGTGATGAATCGCCAGGGCCTCGGTCGCAAACTGACGCAGGTCGCCGAGACGCGCCAGGCGCCGGATGCCCCGGGGCTCCGTCAGCTGGACGATTGCACGCCACGATGCCGCGGCTTCAGCGAAGCAGCGGTCCCGCCGGAGCCTCAACGCACGGCGGTAGAGCGCCTCACCTTTCACCTCCGGCTGAGGTGATTCGATCGCCGCCGTGTAACACGCCGCCGCCCGGTCCATTTCGCCCGCCCGCTCGAAGACGCGCCCCAGTGCCAGGGCTTCGGCGCCGTCGCGGCACGAGCTGTGGCCGCCCCGCGCAAGCTGCACCGCGCGCGCCATCACCGCGGCAAGGGATACCAGATCGAGCCGGTTGTGCTCGAGCACCGGCTCCAGTGGCCGCGGATCCCCACTGCGGATGAAATTGAAAAAGCGGCCCGGAATCTCGAACCCCGGGACATCGCCGACCCGCTCGACCTCGAACAGCGTGTGCTCGAGCGTCGAGAGGCGACAGCCCGCCTCTTCGAGATCGCCTCCCGCACCCGCGCGCGACCGCCACAAGCGGCGGGCTGGATGCAGCATGTCGAAATGCGCCACCTCGCTGAGCGGCATCCGCAGCCGGTGGAACATCCAGCGCGTCTCCATCACCGGCACGTCGAACGTCTTGCCGTTGTAAGTGACGATCAGGTCTGCGCCGTCGAAGAACTCCGCCACCGCTGTGAGCAGCGCACGCTCGGCGGCATGGCTGGTCAGCAGGAACTGGCGGACCTGGAACGCGCCGAGATCGAAATATCCGCACCCCACCAGGAACGCCAGCGTCCCGGCACCGCCGCTCAGCCCTGTCGTCTCGAGATCGATGAAGACGGTCCGGTTGAGCGTTCGTGCCGCGCCGCCGCAGCTCTGATCGGGATCGTCTGCCTCACCGTCACGGCGCTGGTCGAGCGACGAACCCAGCCACGGGTGTAACGCCGGGTCCAGGATCCCGAGCGGTGAGCAGTCCTCGAGATCGCAGTCGCCAATGCGAATGGTGCCGTGGAACCTGTCCGCCTCGTAGCGCCGATCGATGACGAGGCACTGCCCGAACGTCGTCTCCGCAACCCGCCCACCGAGGATGGCGGAAACCCGCGAGAGATCCATCGTGCCTTCGTACCCGCCGGTATCCGGTTCGTACGTGAGCTCGCGCAGGCCGCCGCGCTCGGGGACCGGGGCGGCCGGCTTCGGCGGACCGCCCTTGACGATGGCGCGCAGCCGTGACGACAGATCCATCAGGCCGCCTCTCGCTCGAGCAGCAGGGCGAGAATCCGCGACGCCACCTGCTTTGCGTAGGGTCCCGTGTTTCCTTCCGGACCGACGCACGACGGACAACCGGACTCGCACGGGCAATCGGCAATCAGGTCGCGCGTGCGCGCGAGCAGCAGCGCGTGCATCTCGAAGAGCGGACGGCTGAACCCGATCCCGCCGGGATAGTTGTCGAAGATGAACACGTTCGGATCGGTCGCAAGTGCATCCGGCACACCGCCGATCCCGCCGGTCCGCTTCGATCGCTCCAGTGTTCCGCCGTCGACCGACAGCCCGATGTCGTGGCCGTCGCACATCAAGAGCAGCTGGGCGATGTTCTTCATCGCGAACGCGAGCCCGACCACGCCGTCGCGGCGGTCGTCCCCGGCAAACGGAAGCGTCGCCATCACTGCGGCCGGTATCGTCAACCAGTACGAAGACGTGTGCATCTGCTGCTCCGGCAGATCGAGCTCGCCGGAGCCGATGTTCTCGTTGGTGTAGAACTTGATCTTCTTGAACCCGACCACCCGCGAGACGACGTGCACTTCACCGTGCGATCTGATCGAGCCCGGGACTCCGGAATCGGAGTTCGGGACTCGAGGCTGAAGATTCGTGACTTCGTCCTCAGGAGTCCACGCTTCTGCGTCGGGCGTTGACCCTTTCAGGCGCATCGCTCGAAGCTGGCAGCTGGTGGCTCGAAACCGTGGACTCGAACGTGTCGAGGATCGTGACCTTCGTATACGTGATCGCGTCGGTGTAGTAGTCGCAGTCAACCGCGCGGAGATACGCCTTGCGGCCGTCGAAGTCGAGCCGCTCGACCTGGAACAGCTGCCCCTCGAGGATGTAAATCGCCTTCTCGTGCAGCGTCGACGGGCCGCTGGTGAAGTCCGTCTCACCGATCACGCGTTCGCCGTTGGTGCAATCCACGACGATGAAGTTGTCCGACGACACCGAGCGCAGGCTGACGGCATCGGCCGGGTACGACTCATTCGTCCAGTTCCACTGCCCGTCGGCCTGGTGGACGAACCCTTCTTCCGCGAGCACCGACAGGATCGCCTGCAGGTCCACTTCGTCCCGCCGCCCCTCGGCACCAAAGTGCTCGTCGTTCGTGAAAGGCAGCTCGAACGCCGCACACTTCACATGGTCGAGCAGGATGTGCAGGTTGTCTGGATTGATGAGCGCGTGCTCCGGACTTCCCTCGAAGAAATAGGACGGATTGCGGACGATGAACTGATCGATGGGTGCGCTGCTTGCCACGAGCACAGCGGCGGATCGGGTCGTGCGGCGTCCGGCGCGGCCGGCACGCTGCCAGGTTGCGGCAATCGTGCCGGGGTATCCCGCCATCACCGATACGTCCAGCGCCCCGATGTCGATCCCGAGTTCGAGCGCGTTGGTCGAGACGACCGCGCGCACCAGCCCGTCGCGCAACCCGCGCTCGATTTCACGCCGGCGGTTGGGCAGGTAGCCGCCGCGATAGCCGCGAATGACGTCGGCGGATCCGGGCGGGCCGTGAAAGGCATCCTTCAGATAGGTCGTCAGGATCTCCACCGCAAGCCGGCTCTGCGCGAAAACGATGATCTGCAGGTTGTGGCGAAGGAACTCGAGCGCGACCCGCCGCGCTTCGGCAAGGTACGATCTGCGGATGCCGAGCTGCGCGTTGACGACGGGCGGATTGACGAACAGGAAGAACTTCTCACCCCGCGGTGCGCCGTTCTTTTCCACCAGCTCGAATGGACGCCCGGTCAGACCCTCGGCGAGCTCGCGTGGATTGGCAATCGTCGCCGACGAGCAGATGAAGACCGGGTCCGATCCGTAGTGGCGGCAGATCCGCTGCAGACGGCGCAGGATATTTGCCAGGTGACTGCCGAACACACCGCGGTAGGCGTGCAACTCGTCGATGATGACGAAGCGAAGATTCTCGAACAGCTTCGCCCACCGGGGATGGTGCGGCAGGATCCCCGAGTGCACCATATCGGGATTGCTGAGCACCACGTGCGCCTTGCCGCGAATCGCGCGACGCGCGTCGGACGGCGTGTCGCCGTCGTACGTGAAGACCCCAATCTCCACGTCCGTGTCCCGTGTGACGAGCTCGGATAGCGCGTGCAGCTCTGCCAGCTGGTCCTGCGCGAGCGCCTTCGTCGGAAACAGGTAGAGGGCGCGCGTGGATGGGTCCTTCAGGATGGCATTCAGTACTGGCGCGTTGTAACAGAGCGTCTTGCCCGAAGCGGTTGGCGTGATGGTGACGACGTTGCGCCCCGCGAGGACGTGCTCGAACGCTTCCGCCTGATGGGTGTAGAGCTGCTCGACGCCGCGGCCGGCGAGCGCGGTGCGAAGCCGGTCATCAGTGCCCTCGGGATACGGCGCAAATGACGCCGTAACGGCCGGCAGGCGGTGCGCAGCGGTTACGACCGGATCGGACTCGACTGTGACCGGGCCGCGCGACGCCGTCAGCCGGGCAAGGACCTCCTGAAGTGATTTGTCCTTTTCGCCGGTCACGACGGGGAGGGTCTGCTGCGCCATGGAAACTGTTGAGGCTGTTGGGATTGAGGGTCCGATGGTAACAGGCGGCGCGTGGGCGATCAAGTGGCGAAAGCGGCCGAAACTACGTCCGGAGCTGTTTCTCGATCGCGTCGCACGCCGTGTCGACACCGCGCTCGGCCGCGATGCGGGCGCCGACCGCCCGCGCGCGCTCCTCGTACGCCGGAGCCGCGAGCAGTGAGAGCTCGTGGATGAGCCGATCAGCGGTGTACCGGCTCCGCGGGATGGTACGCCCCACCCCTAGCTTGACCACCCGCCTGGCGTTGTCCGGCTGGTCCTGTCCGAAAGGAACCACGAGGGTCGGCCGTCCGGACCGCAGCGCCTGCCCGGTGGTACCGATGCCGCCCTGGTGGACGATGACTGACGCGCGAGGCATGACAAGCGTGTGCGGCGCGTAGTCGAAGACGCCAACATTCGCTGGCACCTGGGCGCGAAGCGCGGACGCATTCTCGCCGACCAGCAGCAGCGCCCGGCGACCGAGCGCACGTATCGCGGCGATGCTCACCGGGTAGAAGTCATCGGCGATCCACACGGCCGAAGATCCAAGCGTAAATACGACAGGTGGATCTCCCGCATCGAGGAACTCGAGCAGACCCGGCTCGAGAGGCCGCGTCGGGGCAGAGTCGTAGAAAGGAAACCCCGTCATCACCGTCTGCGGCGGGTAGTCCGGCTGTCGGGCGGCGAACGCTTCCGAGAACAACGCCAGCACGCACGCCGGCGAATGCTGCCCTTCGAACAGTGGATGGCCCCCGCGCGGCAGCCCGAGCTGCGCGCGAAGTCGATACAGCGGCGCCATCCAGCGATTCGTGATCGCACGGGCAAGCTGGTTGAACGCCCGGCCGACCGCCGGATGGAGCGCAATGAGCCGGCGTGCTGCCGGTGCCTGGGGCGGCGTCGGCGGATCGAAAGCCGAGAGAAAACCAAACGGCGCCACCACTCCCGACACCCACTTGATCCCGGTGCGCTCGGCGACGATCGGAGCGGTTTGCGGCAACTGGTGCGACACGAGCAGGTCGGCACCCTCGACCGCCGCCACCGTGTCCGCATAGGTCGCCTCGATGGCCGGTGCGAACACATCGTTGAACAGGTAGTCGGGCCCGCGCGCCGGGTCGAGGATGTTGCGGACGACGGCCCTGATTGCGGGGTCGTCCGGGCTCACGTCAGGGCGCATCGGCCGGAATTCGATGCCGGCCCGTTCGACGTTGTCGCGCCAGGAGCTGAGTGTCGCGACGGTCGCGGAATGACCCCGACGCTGCATTTCGATCGCAAGCGCCAGGAACGGGTGGAGATCTCCGAGCGATCCCCAGGCCGTGAAGACGATTCGCGCCATGCTCAGCGCGCCGCGCCGGGCTCCCGCGGCGGCAGCAGGCGGTCGTTTGCGACCCTGGCGACGATCCCGCTGAGGCCGATGACGCCGATCAGGTTTGGAAACACCTGCAGCGCATTCATCAGGTCCCCCCACGCCCACACGGTCGCCACCTTCGACACGGCGCCGAGCGGGATCAGCAGGCAGTAAATCCAGCGGTAGGTCGTCGTCACCCTGCGGCCGAGGATGTATTCGAAGAACTGTTCGCCGAAGTACGCCCAGCCGATCAGGGTCGTGTATCCGAACAGGAAGGCGCAGAACGCGACGATGTAGCCGCCGGCGACCGGCATCACGGTATTGAACGCGGCCGCGACCGCGGCGGTGCTCGTCAGGCCGGACTGCCACACGCCGGTGAGCAGGATCGTCATCGCGCTGATGGTCGAGGTGACGAACGACACGACGAACACTTCGATGATCGCGTTCAGGCCCTGCTGAACCGGCTGGGCGCTCTGCGCCGTGCCGTAGGCGACGGCCGCGGTGCCATAGCCCGCCTCGTTCGCATAGATCCCGCGCGCGATGCCGTAGCGCATCGCGACGAGCATCCCGAGTCCACCGGCGGCAGCTGACTTCATCGAAAATGCGCCGGCGAAAATCAGGCCGAACACCGACGGGATCCGCGTCGCATTGGCGGCAATCACGATGAGTCCACCGGCGAAGTACAAACCAACCTTCGCCGGCGACAGCTTCTCCGCCGCTCGTGCGATCGACTTGATGCCGCCGATGATGACCAGCCACGTGAGCACGGCGATGACGATGCCGGAGACGAGCTTCGGGATGCCGACGACCGAGTACAGCGCCAGCGCCATCGAATTCGGCTGCGTAAACGGCGTCGTCGTCAGCGCCGCCACCGCGGCCACGAGCGCGAACAGCCACGCCAGAAACGGCGATCGCAATCCGTCGCGCAGGTAGTACATCGGGCCGGAGAGCACGGCGCCGGCGCGGCTTTCACGAAAGGTGACGCCGAGCACCGCCTCGCCGAACTTGATCGCCATCGCGACGAAGCCGTACACCCACATCCAGAACAATGCGCCGGGCCCGCCCGACACGATCGCCGTGGCGACGCCCGCGATGTTGCCGGTCCCGACCGAGGCCGCCATTGCCGTCATGAACGCCTGGAACGGCGTCAGCGCGCCAGTCGTTCCGGTGCCCTTCCGGACGAACGCGACGCGGCATGCATCCCGGAACCTGCGCACCTGGACGAACCGGAACCGCAGCGAGAGAAACAGCCCGGTCCCCGAGCAGCACCCCGACGACCCACGGCATGAACAGCGCGTCGGCGACGGACTGGATGCGGTCGGCGAGCTGGGGGGAGATCATTTCGGGTTCTACGAGGTTCTACGAGGTTCTACTGGGTTCTACGGGTTCGGGTTCCAGGTTCGGGGATTCGGAGTTCGATGACTGACGGTTAGATGTTGGAGCGCGACTGGCAGCCGTCCACGGTGATCGACGCGCCACTCACCCAGCTCGCGCGGGCGGAGGCGAGGAAGGCGACGACGGCGCCGACTTCTTCCGGGCGTCCGAAGCGGCCGAACGGCAGGTCGCGACGGATGAAATCGGCGATGCCGGCGGGGTCGGCCTGCTGACGCGTGTGCCACGAGCCGCCGGGAAAGATGATCGAGCCCGGCGCCACGCTGTTCACCCGGATGTTCATCGGTGCGAGCTGTTGCGCGAGGGATTTCGCGAGGCTGATTTCCGCCGCCTTGACGGCGTTGTAGGTCATGCGGCCACCGGATTCGCGCCCCCAGATCGACGCAATCATGATGATCGCGCCGCCGCCGCGCACCTTCATGTGCGGGACGGCGAGTCTCGACGCCCGAATCGCCGGAAACAGCGTCTCGTCGAACGCGGCCTGCCACTCGGCATCCGAGGTGTCGAGCAGTCCCGCGCCGGCAGCGCGGCCGACATTGTTGACGAGGATGTCGAGGCCGCCGAACTTCTCGACGGCACGATCGATCACCAGTGCGACGCCGTCTGCGGTCGAGACATCCGCCTGGACCGTCATCACCATGTTGGGGCGCCGCGCCGCGGCTTCGACTTCCACCGCCGCTTCGGCCAGGCGCTCCGGTCCCCTCGCACAAATGCAGACACGGCATCCCTCAGCGACGAGCGTGCGTGCGCTCGCGAGCCCGAGGCCGCGGCTCGATCCGGTCACCACCGCAATCTTGTCGGTCAGGGAAAGGTCCATGCGCTACTGCGGGCGTCCACCGGTCAGATCGTTCAGCCGCCAGTCGAAGGGATGATATGTCACCTTGAACTGGTTCTTCTGCACCAGCTCCTTCTCGAGCGGCAGCAGGTTCGGGCTGATGAACGCCAGGGCGGCGCGCTCGATCGGCGATCGCGCGGCGAGCGGCCCGTCGTTGCCCTTGTCGTACGCGGCAATGAACTCGGCCTGGTGCCAGCTCAGTATCGGCGTGAGCGACACCTCGCCGGCTGCCCGATCGATCTTGAGCATGGTCTGTTCCGACACGAACTCCTTCTGGATGTCATCGAGCTGCTGGGTGATGCGCGCGCCAGTGTATGCCTCGCTCCGCAGCCGACCACTGCCGATCGCGCCACGTCCAAGCGCGAGCTGGAGACGAGGTTCCTTGAACTCGGGCAGGATCGTCTTCTCGATGTCGTCGAGCGTGACGTTTCGTCCCGCGGCGCGGTGGCGCAGGGACTCGAACGCACCCGGAATCTGGCGAATGCTCTCGGACGGGTAACCCGGGCTGGAGCCGCGGATCGGATAGCGATCGACGACCGTCTGCAGCACGAAGGCGTTGTAGGCATTGACCCAGAACGCCATCTTCTCGTCGCGGGACCAGCCGTCGTACGTCGCCGTGGGCACGTTCAGCGAAGCCGCGTACCGATCGAGGCGGCCACGCTCTGACTTCAGCGCCCGGTAGTAGACCATGCCGTCTCGCACGTTGATGTCGAGGACCTGGTCGAACGGGCGATGCAGGACGTCCGGCGTGGCGGACGCCTGTGACGCAGCCATCGGCCGGGATGCGGCATCGAGCGACCAGTTGCTCACAGTCGCGCCGATGCAAAGGGAGCCGAACAGCACAGCGAAGTAAACGCGTCGGGACATTGAATGATCCTAGCCCACCGGGGGCTCACATGTTCGACAGGAGGAAATCCTCGAGCGCACGGGAGAAGGCTTCAGGGGCTTCGAGGTTCGACAGGTGCCCGGCTGCCGGCAGGACGACGACGCGGGACCGTGGCAGACCGCGACTCATCGCTTCGGCGTCGGCAACCGGGGTGATGCCATCCTCGGCCCCGACGATGACGAGTACCGGCCAGGAGATCCGCGCCAGATCGGGCGTCGAATCGGGTCGCGTCAGCATGGCCTGAAGGGCGTTCGCAATTCCGTCGGCGGGGGCGGATTCAATCATCCGCCGCACGGTCGCAGCCACTTCCGGGCGTGCCATCTGAGTGGTTGGCCCAAGCAGCCTGGGCAACATCTGATCGGCCACGGCACTCGGCCCCTGGGTGCGAACCAGCTCGATCATCTTCCGCCGGCCTTCGCGGCCTTCACTGCTGTCGGCTTGCGGGCGTGTGTCGGCGAGCACCATCCGTGTGAATCGTTCGGGAAACCTGCGGCAGACCGCGAACGCGATATAGCCGCCCATCGACAACCCTCCGATCACGGCCTGCTCGATCTCCAGCGCATCCATCAACGTGTCGACGTCCTCGGCAAAGTCGTCAACCGTCAGCATCCCCGGGATCGAACTCGACGCGGACTCGGAACTCGGTGCCTGGGACTCCAGAAGGGATGCGCGATGCGGCGATTCCGCACCGGGTCCGAATCCTCGAAAATCAGGCGCGATCATCCGCCATCCCGCCGGGACCCGCTCCAGCTGCGGCCGCCACATGTCGGCGTTGAGCGGGAACGCGTGGAGAAGGATGACGGGCCAGCCGGCGCCGGCCTCGAGGTACCTGGTCGGTCGACCGTTGATGCTGATGCGGACGTCGCGAATCATTTCTCAATGATACCGGCCGCACGTTCCTGATTCTGGCGGTGCTGTTGAAAATCAGACGAAGCGCGTCAGGGTCACGTCGAGCACGCGCTTCTGGCGCGCGCCGCGATGCCACTGGACGAGGATCGGGCTCTGATAGGTGCCCTCGACGATCGCGCCGCGGCCGGTGGCGTCGCGATCGGAAACAAACAGGCTGACCGATCGCTTCATGCGAAGGAACCGTGAGGCCGGCATCGCGATCGCCCGCGACAGCACGTTTTCCACCAGCGACTCGCGCAGGCCGAGCGCGTCGACGAGCCGGTTGAACACGCGCACGAGGTCGTACTTCGCGTAGTCGAGCGTCCGGGCGGGAATGGCGCGCGGATTACCGAGCATGTGCCCCGCCTTCTCGGCCATGAACCGGACCGGATCGCGCAGCACTTCTGACAGATCGTGGCGCATCAGCAGGGTTTCGTATTCGTTGACGGTCAGACCCGCGTGCCGCTCTCCGGGGCCAAGCGACAGCCGAATGCGCCCCTTCGTGACCGCGTGCGCAGCGAGCAGCTCGGCACACTGGTCATACACGCCAAGCCGCGGATCCTTCAGGTTGACCGACTCGATGCTGTGGCCCGAAACCGGCACCACGATGCGGGCCTGGGCGACGGTCTCTTCGGCGCGAGTACCCGAGAACGGTGGTACGCCGGGTACGGGGCTGGCCGGCGTGCACACCATCGAGGTCGATGAACGACATCGGTTCGCCGGGACGGTTCAGGTAGGCGACGCACGTCCGCAAAGCGCCGGCCATGAATGCGAGGTGCGAGTCCGCGTTCAGGGGCTCGGTCGGGCGCTGTTCTGCGGACAGCTCGGTCCGCCGCTCAATCTTGTCGTGCTCGTATCCGGCCCCTTCGGGGAACATCGTCCTGAACAGGTCGATGTACGGCATGACACCGGCCGGGCCCTGGTTCAACCTCGCCGCGACCCCCTGATCCAGGTACCCGGCCGTCGTGTGAAAGGAGCAGCACAGGGCGCGAGGGAAATGATTGAGGGCGTCGCCGTAGCGGGTCGAGACCTCGCGACGCACGTCGAATACATCGACGCGGGCCCGCGGGGTCAGTTCGAGCGAGAACTCGACAGGGGTGGCTGGCATCAAAAAAGGCGCCGTGGCGCCCAAACCCGTCCGCCGGTCACACGTCATGACCAGCGGATAAGCATAACACGGACCGGGGTTTAGCCGATCAGCGAGGCGAACGGCCGCCGGATCCGCCGGGTCCGCGACGGGGTCCGCCAAAGCGCGAGGGACGGCCGTGGGGTGCCGGGCGCCCGGCGTGATGGGGACGACCGGGCTGATGCGGCGCCGCCGGCGGCGCCTGGCCACGCTGGTTTGCCGACCGTCGTGCCGCATTGACAGCGGCACGGGCACGTTCGTCCCGCTTCCGGGCCCGGATTTCGGCAATCCGGTCGGCCAGCGGCACCTCGAGTTTCGCCTGCGGCTTTGCGTTGTAATCGAAGTCCGGCACCGTGACGCGCGGCAGCCGACGCGAGATCGCGCGTTCGATGTCGCGAAGGTTGCCTTCCTCTTCGGGCGACACGAACGTGAAGGCGTCACCGGTGGCTTCGGCGCGTCCGGTGCGGCCGACCCGGTGGATGTAATCCTCAGGCACGAGCGGCACGTCGAAGTTCACGACGTGACCGAGCGCGTCGACGTCGATTCCGCGCGCCGCGATGTCGGTCGCCACCAGCACCGGGAATCGTCCGCTCTTGAAGCCCTCGAGGGCTGCCGTGCGCTGCGCCTGCGACCGGTTGCCGTGGATCCGTTCGGCGCGAATGCCCGCCTTGACCAGATGGTCGGCGAGGCGGTTCGCCCGGTGCTTGGTCCGGGTGAAGACAGCGCCTGCCGGATGTCGCCGCGCTGCAGCAGCGTGACGAGCAGCACCGGCTTGAGCCCCTGCGACACCGGGTAGATCGCCTGCGTGATGCCGGACGCGGGCGCGGCCTGGCGCTCGCGCTGGATCGACACCGGGTTGCGCAGCATTTCGGTCGTCAGCGCCGCAATCGGCGGCGGCATGGTCGCGCTGAAGAACAGCGTCTGCCGCTTCGCGGGCACGTAGCGCAGGATCTTCCGGATCTCCGGCAGGAATCCCATGTCGAGCATGCGGTCCGCTTCGTCGAGCACCAGGAACTCGAGGTTCGTGAGCTTCGCGTAGGGCGCGCGCAGATGATCGAGCAGCCGTCCCGGCGTGGCAATCAGCACGTCGACGCCGCTGCGAAATGCGTGCTCCTGCGGACCCATTCCGACGCCGCCGAAAATCGACGCGCCGGTGATTGGCGTGTGCACGGCGAGATCGTTGAGGTCGGCGAGGATCTGCGCCGCGAGCTCCCGCGTCGGTGCGAGCACGAGCGCGCGCGTGGTGCCGCGCGGCTTCTCGATCAACTTGTTGAGGATCGGCAGCAGGAAGGCTGCGGTCTTGCCGCTGCCAGTCTGCGCGCACGCGAGCACATCGCGTCCTTCGAGACCCGGCGGGATGGCGTCGGCCTGGATCGGCGTCGGGCGTGCAAATCCGAGTTCTTTGATGCCTTTGAGCAGGCTGGGGTGGAGTTTGAGATCGTTGAATGACAAAAAATGTTCCAAGTCCGGTTGTGCTGTCCCGTGCGTACCCGGGACGGAATGGCCCGCCGCGGCGGACGCTATTTTTTCTTGCCGGTGAAGGTACCTTCACCGAGATCGCCGAGCTTGACGGCACCCTTCATCGACGTCGCATCGGCGGTGCCGGCATACGTCACATGGATGGACATGCCCTGCGCCGAGACGTCGAAACTGAATTCGACGGCGGCGCCTTTCACCGTTCCGGTGACGTCCGCTTCGCCCAGCTGGCCCGAGTACTGACCGGTCAGCTTTTCGCCGTCCTGCTTCAACACGACGGTCGGCGTGCCGGATCCGGCGGCGGTCTCGACCGCCATCATCCAGGTGCCGGTCACATCGACGCGCGTGTCGGACTGCGCCGCGCGCCGGCGACGCGCCGGCGGCGCTGCGCGTCGCCGTCCACGTCGCCTGGTTCCCGCCACCAAGATCGGCCGATCCCTTGATCACGTCGCCGTCGAACGTCCCGTTCATCGTGATCGCGGTCGGCCCGTTCTGCGTCGGCACCGTGAACCAGATCGTGACCGCTTTGTCCTTCTGGCTGGCTTCGACCCGCATGTCCCCCTGCTGGCCCGACAACGTGCCGACCACCTTCGTGCCTTCGCGGTTCAGCGTCAGCGTCGAGGGCGGCAACGGACCGCCGTCGACAATCGCGTTCACCGTCCACGTGCCGGCGACGTCAGCGGTCTGGGCGGCGGCCGGGATAACCATCACGAGTGCACACACGCAGGCCAAAACAGCAATCTTCATTCAATCGGCTCCAGGATCGACCTCTTACGCTATCACGCCGGACTCGGCCTCCGCTGCCGCGGCGCGCAACTTTCCACCGAGCAGAACGCCGGCTACGCCGATGATGCCGATGACGAACGGATACCACGCCGGCTGTGCACTGTCGGCAGCGTGCACGGCGGAAAACACCGACAGCACCGCGGTCAGCGCCGCGAGTGCCGCGGCGTGCGCGAGAGGCGCGGACGCGCCGATCCGCGCCGCAAGCCAGCCGCCCATCACCGCGCCAACGAGGCTGACACCAAGATTCGCCGCCATGTAGAAAACCGGCATCGACGCCGGCGCGAACAGTGCCGTGGTGATGATGCTCCCCACCATCACCGTCGACGCCATGAAGCCGAAGCCCGCGACAATCGCGGCGATGGTTCGCAAGCCCTGCATGGATGGGAGATGGTCCTGGTGCTCAGCCCGATCGTCGGCGGCGATCAGAGCACCCTGATGACGTCTGACCGCGTGATGATGAACGTCTTCTCCGTCTTGAAATCACGGATCAGCACCGCCGGGTTCGCCGGCGTGATCATGGTCGAGAGCAGATCCACCGGAGTGGAAATGTCGACGAACGGAAAAGCGGGCTGCATGATTGATTCGACCGGCTGCGACTTGACCGCGGGGGCGGCGACGAGCTGCTCGTACAGATGCGTTTCGTTCAGCGAGCCGACCAGGCGTTTGTCGCGGGTGATCGAGATTTGTGAAAAGTCGTGCTCGCCCATCAGCTTGACGGCGGTTTCGACCGGTTCCGTCCCCTCGATCGCAAGCAGTTCTCCCGAGAGCCCCGAGGCGACGAGGTCACGCGCCGTCATCCCCGACTTCTCGATGAAGCCCTTCTCGCGCATCCACTCGTCGTTGAACATCTTGCCGAGATAGCGCGAGCCGTGGTCGTGGAAGATCACGACGACGACGTCGTCCTTGTGGAAGTGTTCCTTGAGCTGGAGCAGCCCGGCCATCGCCGCGCCGGCGGAGTTGCCGGCGAAAATGCCCTCTTCCCTGGCGATCCGGCGCGTCATCAGTGCCGCGTCCTTGTCGGTGACCTTTTCGAAATGGTCGATCACCGAGAAGTCGACGTTCTGCGGCAGGAAGTCCTCGCCGATCCCTTCGGTGATGTACGGGTAGATCTCGTTCTTGTCGAAGATCCCGGTCTCCTTGTACTTCTTGAACACCGATCCGTAGGTGTCGATGCCCCAGGCCTTGACCTTCGGATTGCGCTCCTTCAGGTACCGACCGACGCCGCTGATCGTGCCGCCGGTGCCGACGCCGACGACCAGATGCGTCACGCGTCCGTCGGTCTGCTCCCAGATCTCGGGCCCGGTCTGTTCGTAGTGGACGGCGCTGTTCGACAGGTTGTCGTACTGATTGGCCTTCCAGGAGTTCGGCACTTCCTTTTCAAGCCGCGACGAGACCGCATAGTAGGAGCGCGGATCCTCGGGATCGACGTTGGTCGGGCAGACGATGACCTCGGCGCCAAACGCCTTGAGTGCGTCGACCTTCTCTTTCGACTGCTTGTCGGTGGTCGTGAACACGCATTTGTAGCCCTTGACCACGGCGGCAATCGCGAGCCCCATGCCGGTGTTGCCGGAGGTGCCTTCGATGATCGTGCCGCCCGGCTTGAGCAGTCCGGCCTTTTCGGCGTCCTCGATCATCCGGATCGCCATGCGGTCCTTGATCGAATTGCCGGGATTGAAGGTTTCGAGCTTTGCCAGCACCGTCGCCTGCGACATCGCGGGTGATGCTGTTCAGGCGAACCATCGGGGTGTGGCCGATGACCGCGAGTATGTTGTCGGCGATCTTTGGTCTCGGCACGCGTGGTTGATTATATCGAACCCGTCACCGGCCGGCGGTCGGTGCGGCCGTAGCGCTCGGCTGCTTTTTCGCGCGCTTTCGCGACAAACTCCTCGCGGCTCTTCGGCGGCGCCGTCGTCACCAGCGACTGCATCAGTCGTTCGGCAGCCGCGGTGACGTCGTCGACCGCCGCGTTGAAGGCCTGCTCGTTGGCCTTCGACGGTTTCGTGAAGCCGCTGACTTTCCGGACGAACTGAAGCGCCGACGCGCGCACCTCATCGGCGGTGGCGGGCGGCGCGAAGTTGAACAGCGGTTTGATGTTCCGGCACATGTCTCGTTCTCCCGAATCGCGGTCGCGCGCGACCCTTACAACACGTCCTTGCGCGCGACGTAGGTCTTGCGCGCGCGTGCCTTCAGCCCGGGGTGTCGAATCTTGACCTCGAGCCGGTGCGTCTTGCCGTCGAAGGACGCCGGCGTGAACGCGAGTGAATACTGGCGGTGCAGCTCGTCGGCGATGCGCGTGAACGTCGGGCCCAGGTTGTTGGCGGACGTCAGTTCGAAGTACCCGCCGCCGGTCGCCAGTGCGATGCGCGGCAACCCGGCATCGGGCTTCTCGAACTCGGGAGGCTGACCAACCCCGCCTGGCGCGCCCATCGGGCCGACGCTCGGGCCGCGTCCCCTGCCCCGTCCGGGGAAGTAGCTTCGACCCTGGAGACCGATCGTGAACACCATGATGTCGTGCTCCTCGGCGTTCTTCATGACGTCGTTCAGGCTGATGCTGTGGCTGTTCATCGGCCGATCGACCCCGTCGGTGAACATGAGGATGACGCGGCGGCCGTCCTGGTGCTGCAGCGCCGTGATCGCGACGTTGACCGCGTTCCAGAGCGGCGTCGGCCCGGCCTCCTGGAGCTCGGTCCGCAAGATCTCAATCAGATCGCGCTTGTTGCTGGTGAAGTCCTTCGGATCGATCTGGATGCGGTTCGAAAAGCTCCCGATCCGGGCCTTGTCGCCAGGCAGGAGCTGCTCGACGAACTGCTCCGCCGCCGACCGCACGAGACGGAAGTTGCTGATCATGCTGCCGCTGCGGTCGAGCATGACGACGATCGTGATTGGCTGAACGCCGCTCTCGAACAGCGTGAGGTTCTGCAGCTTGCCGTTGTCGTAAATCTCGAAGTCGTCGCGGGTGAGGTCGGGGACCAGCTTGCCTTCGGCGTCGGACACCGTCACGTACACGGCCACGGTTCCGGCGCCGCTGCGGAAGACCGGCTCCTGGCGCTGCGACTGCGTCGGCACCGTCAGTGCCGAGCACAGCGCCGCGACGAGCGGGATGACAATGCGCATGAGTCCTCGAGAGGTGTCGCCGCGTCCGACGGCGCTTCTCGATGTTACAACGTCGACGCCAGAACACACCGCGTCGCGGTAGCTGACCGACCGCCCGCCCCGGCCGTTTCGCACCTGGCCACGCAAATCCTCGGGAGCGCGGCAGGGTCGCGGGTGGCGTTTACCAGGACGCGTGCACGTGCTGCCGGATGCGCGAATCGTAGACCGCCGCCACTGCCGCGATCGTATCGGCCGAGAGCGCGGGCAGCGCCGCAGCAGACGCATTCTCGCGTGCCTGCGCCTCGCTCCTCGCGCCCGGGAATCGCGCAGGTCACGGCGTCGAACATCAGGATCCACTTGAGCGCGAACTGCGCCAGGGTCGCGCCGGCGGGAACGAGCGGCCGCAACGCGTCGACCGCCGCGAGCCCTGCTTCATACGGCACGCCGGACAGCGTCTCTCCCTTGTCGAACGCCTGGCCCTCACGGTTGAACAGGCGATGATCGTCGGGGGCAAACACCGTGTCGGGACGCATCTTCCCGGTCAGCAGGCCGCTCGCGAGGGGCACGCGCGCGAGGACGCCTACACCCGTGGCGGCCGCCTCGGGGAGCACGCGGGCGGCAGGCTTCATCCGGAACATGTTGAAGATGATCTGAATCGTCCGCACGTGCGGATGGCGCATGGCGGCGAGGGCCTCGTCGACAGTCTCGACACTGACGCCGTAGTAGCGCAGCTTACCCGCGGTGACGAGATCATCGAGGATGCCGAACACTTCGTCACGCTGGATCAGTTCCGACGGCGGGCAGTGCAGCTGCAGGAGATCGATTGCCTCGGTGTCCAGATTCTGAAGGCTGCGATCGACCCACGCGGACAGGTTCTCGCGCGAGTAGCCCTCGACCGTCTGCGACGGCAGACGACGCCCGGCCTTGGTCGCGACGTAGATCGTGTCGTTCGGGCGCTCACGGCGGAGCCGCGCGACCAGGCGCTCGCTTCGGCCGTCGCCATACACGTCCGCGGTGTCGATGAAGTTCGTTCCGGCGTCAATCGCCGCGTGCAGTGCCCGCATCGACGCCTCATCGTCGACCTGCCCCCAGCTGCCGCCTATCGCCCACGCGCCAAAGCTGATGACGGACACGCGCATGTCCGTCCGGCCGAGCTGTCGGTAGTCCATGTCCAGGTCCGGGAATTGAACGGTGCGGGTGCTGAAGGCCGAGACGGCCTAGAAGATGATCCGATCCTTGCCGGCTTCGATCTTCTTGAAGTCGACCCCGGCACCTTCTTGAGATCGTCGATCGACTTGAAGCCGCCGACCTTGTCGCGATAGGCGATGACCGCGGCCGCCTCCTTGCGCAGGAGCGACAGCACCGATTCAAGCTCGATCGACGTCGCCCGGTTCATGTTCAGCTTGGGCTGCAGCCTCGCCGAGAAAATTGGTGGAGAGGTATTCGACGATGGCGGCAAACTCCTCGTCCGTGCCCTTGGCGCCGCGCCACTTCATGTCAGCGACGGTCGCTTCCCACCCTTCCCTGGTGAGGCGGAACGCAGCGGCGCGGTTGGGTTCGTGGCACGGGCTGCAGACTTTCACCAGCTCGTCCTTGCCCGGTCCGTCGGGGAGCTGAGCGAAGGCGGCGGGCGCGAGGCCGAGCACGCCGATGACACCCGAGCATCCAGCATCCAACTCTGCCGGCGCGAACGCGTCGGGATGAGAGTCGCCCGTACCATCATCGTATTTTACCCGGCGGCGAGCGGATTCGTCAGACGGTCGGAGCGGTGGAGCGTCAGGGACGCTCGCGTTCTACACGGCGCGTTCATCGACCGCCGCGTCGCCGGCGGCCGGTGCTCTTGGTGATCGTCAGCAACTGGTCGACCGTGCGCAGGATCAGCTGCGGCGTCGCCGGCTTCGCGATGAACCGGGTGAACCCGGCCTCGCGGGCCGCCTCGCGGTCTTCCGCGCGCGTATAGGCGGACAGCGCGATCGCGGGCACCGTCCGCACCTGACCGGCGAGGGCCCGAACCCGCCGCATCAACGCGTAGCCGTCCTCATTCGGCATGCCGATATCGGCGATCAGCAGATTGGGCGGGGTCCTGATGATGCTTCGACAGCGCCAGCCGTGCCGACGCGGCGGTCTCGACGCTGGCCCCGGTCCGCTCGAAGAGCTGGGTCAGGAGCTCGCGTGTCGCCGCATCGTCGTCGACGATCAAGATTCGGTGACCGTTGAACCGCATGGCGAACGCATCACGCTCCGGCAGCTCGGCGCCGCGTTTGTCCGGAGGCGATTCGAGCAGGACCGGGATCGGCAGCGACACCCTGAACGTGGCGCCGCGACCTGTGCCGGCGCTCTCGGCGCGCACCGCCCCGCCGTGCAGTTCGACCAGGTGCTTGACGATCGACAGGCCGAGACCAAGGCCGCCGTGCCCGCGCGTCGCGCTCTGGTCGGCCTGGCGGAAGCGATCGAAAACGAACGGGAGGAAGTCGGGGGCGAGTCCGGCACCGCTGTCGGAGACGGTCACGAGCGCCTCCGAACTCGCCTGGCCCGAGACAGACCGAGATCTGCCCGCCCGGCGGGCGTGAACTTGACCGCGTTCGACAGCAGGTTCCACAGCACCTGCTGCAGCCGCCCGGCATCGCCGCGAATCGCGGGGACGTCGCGCAGTTCGACGCGCGATGTCGATCCGCTTCGCGAGCGCGGCCGGCCGCGCGGCCTCGACCGCCGTCTCCACGATCGGCCCGAGCGCAACCGGCGCCAGATCGACGCGCAGCTTCCCGGTGATGATGCGCGCCATGTCGAGCACGTCTTCGATCAGCTGCGCCTGGGCGCGGGCGTTGCGCTCGACGACTTCGAGCGCGTGTGCCACCTGCTGCGGGTCGACCTGTCCGTGGCGCAGCATGGTGGTCCATCCGAGGATGGCGTTCAGCGGCGTCCGCAGTTCGTGCGACAGCGTGGCGAGGAATTCGTCCTTCAGGCGGCTCGCCGCCTCGGCCTCGGCGCGCGCCGCCCTGAGCGCGAGGAGCGTGTCCCGCATCTGGTACTGCCGGAGCGCGCGCGCGCAGCGCCGCGCGCACGACGCTCACTACCGCGGCGACGCGGATCGGGCGCTCGATGACGGTCACGTTGCGGAGCGCTTCGACCACTCCGAGCGTCCGGACCGCCGCCCGAGGGCTGCATCCCGCCGGCAAAGAGGATGACGGCGATGTCGGACCACGCGCGGCTGACGATTGAGCGCGGCCACGAGGCGCGGAAAGCTGCTCTCGTCGAGCACCTCCTCGGTCATGATGATGGCGCCGGCCTGGTTCGCGAACTCGGTGCACAGATCGTCGATCGACGCGCACACGAGGGCCGGGATCGACGCTCGGCCGAGCAGCTCGCGCGTCAACGCCCCATCGCGGCCGACCGGAGCAAAGACGAGCACTCGCCGCTCCAGGTTATCCAGCGGATCTGGCCATCGTCGTGCAGCAGCGGGCCGGCGGTGCCGCGGTACTGCGGAACACCGGTCATGACGCCGTGGAACTGCGACAGCGGCTCGCCCACCCTGACGCGCTCCGGCCCGACCGCCAGCTCGCGAATCGTCGTTTCGTGGCCGCCGGTGCGTTTCTTGACGACCGAGATGGCCTTGCGCACCATGCCGCTCGGCCTCGAAGAACCGGAGCAGCACGACGGCGTCGGCGAGGTAGCTGACGTCGATCGGCGAGGCCATCTGCGTGCCCATCATCCCGTGCTGTGCCGCGACCAGGAGCGTGGCGACATCGTGATCGTTCAGGTACGCCAGCGAGTTCGTGCATCCGGACGAGCGGGGCGTGGCCGGTCGGGAATGGCGTTCAGGTAGCCGTTGAGGCTGTCGATCAGCACGACGCGGCAGCCATGCGCTTCGACGCGTTCGCGGACGCGGTGGGCGAACTCGCCGGGCGACAGCTCCCCGGGTTCGATCTGATCGAGCGACAACCGTCCGGCGGCAAGCCGCTCGCGCATGCGCATGCCGAGCGATTCACACCGCTCGATGAACGTCTCGCGCCGCTCGTCGAACAGGTACACGGCCGCCGGGACATCGGGATTGGCGGTCACATACTGCGCCGCCAGCGTCGACTTGCCGACGCCGGCCGGCCCGATGAACAGCGTCGTCGTGCCCCACGTCAGTCCGCCGCCGAGGAGCGCGTCGAGCTCGGTGACTCCGCTCGAGACGACTCCGGGCTTTCTCGGGCCGGTGCGCGTCGACAACAGCTGAGGGAACACGACGAGTCCGCCGCGCTGAATCTTGAAGTCGTGATAGCCCTCGCTCGCGCCCACGCCCCGGAGCTTGACGATGCGAACCCGCCGGCGGGACCGCCCGTACTCGGACGGCAGCTGTTCGAGCAGGACGACGCCGTGCGCGATGCTCTGCAGCTGGAGGTCGTTGTCCGCGGACGTGTGATCGTCGAGCATCAGGACGGTGCAGTCGCGGCCGGAGAAGTATTCCTTGAGCGCGAGGATCTGCCGCCGGTATCGCAGCGGATCGCGCGCCAGGAGGCGCATCTCGGAGAGCGAGTCCAGCACGACGCGGCTCGGGCGGATACGGTCGACCATCTCGAGGACCGACTTCACCATCTCGCCGAGCTCGATTTCCGACGGATGGTAGAGCGTGTACTGTTCGTCTGGTCCGAGCGTGTCAGGCCGCGCCAGCTCGAACACCTCGATGCCCGCGAGCGACCATCCGTGCGACGTCGCCACTCCTCTCAACTCGGTGGCCGTCTCCGACAATGCGACGTAGAGGCAGGTCTCGCCACGCGCGCGGCCCTCCATCAGGAACTGCAAGGCCAGCGTCGTCTTGCCGGTGCCGGGATCGCCCTCGATCAGATGGAGCCGCCTGGCCGGCAGCCCGCCGTCGAGCAGGTAGTCGAGCCCACTGATGCCGGTGAGCGTGCGTGCGTCGAGATCCTGTGACTGCTCGTCCGACATCCAACCTCCGGCGCGCCCGCCGACCTCATCCACAAACGCGCAACCCTCGCATGGTAATTCGTCCCCCCGCTGGAGTCGAGTGCGGGCGAACGCGACGGCCTCGAGGACGCTGCCGCGCACGCGTCCTTTGCGGTGTGAGCGCGTCGTTCGCGCCAGGCACACAGGTCGACGGCTCGCGGGCTCGCACGCGACCGTCGCGAAACTGATTAAATACGGCATATGGCCACGCGCACGAGCGACCCTCACGAGCGGCTGCGGGACGATGTCCGGATGCTCGGGGGCATTCTGGGCGAGACACTGCGGCAGCGCGAGGGTGCGGAGCTTTACGAAACGGTGGAGAGGGTGCGCGCACTTTCGAAGAGCGGCCGCGCCGGCAGCGACCGCGATCTGGATGCCGTCGCGGGCCTGCTCCGCGAGCTGCCGGTCGAATCCACGGTGCCGATTGCGCGCGCGTTTTCACACTTCCTGACCCTCGCCAACATCGCGGAGCAGCACCACCGCGTGCGGCGCCGCCGGGCGTATCAGCACGATGCGTCGGCGCCGCCACAGCGTGGGTCGTGTGAGGAAACGTTCGCGCGCCTGATGGCGGGGGGCGTCAGCGCGGACGATCTGCATGCCGCGACCGCATCGTTGCGGATCGAACTGGTGCTCACGGCGCATCCCACCACCATCACCAGGCGGACCCTGATCCAGAAGCACCTGCGCATCGCCGGGGCACTCGCACGACAGGACCGCGTCGACATCACCGCCCCGGAACGGCAGGAGATCGCCGAGCTGCTGCGCCGCGAAATCATGGCGGCGTGGGAGACCGACGAGATCCGGCCGCGACGGCCGACGCCTGTTGACGAGGCGATCGCCGGACTCCTGATTTTCGAGCAGACGCTGTGGGACGCCGTGCCGCGCTTCGTGCGATCGCTCGACGGCGCGTTGCGGGCCGCGACCGGACGTCCGCTCGCGCTCGAAGCGGCGCCGATTCACTTCGGGTCGTGGATGGGCGGCGACCGCGACGGCAATCCCACCGTCACGCCACGGGTCACGCAGCTCGCATGCCTGGTGGCGCGGTGGATGGCGGCAGACCTCTACGAGCGCGAAATCGGCGCGCTCAGGGCCGAACTGTCGATGACCGTCGCGACGCCGGAGCTGCGGGCCCGCGCCGGGGGAGCACGCGAGCCCTATCGCGCGGTCCTTCGTGACGTTCGCGACCGCCTTCGCGCCACCCGCGACCAGCTCGGCCGTGAGCTCGCACGCGCCGATCTGTTCCAGTCGGATGTGCCGCGCCTCGAAACCGGACGGATCGCACCGTACCGATCGATTTCGGAGCTGGTCGAGCCGCTGCAGCTCTGCCACCGATCGCTCACGGAGACCGGGCAGGGCCTCATCGCCGGCGGGCGTCTCACCGACCTCCTGCGTCGCACCGCGGCGTTCGGCCTCACCCTCGTACGTCTCGACGTCCGGCAGCACGCCTCGCGCCACGCCGCGGCGCTCACCGCGATTACCGAACACCTGGGCCTCGGCCGCTACTGCGACTGGGACGAGGGGAAGAAGCAGTCGTACCTGGCCGGCGCACTGCGCGAGTCTCAATCGATCGTCCCGCCGGATCTCGTGGCCGACGACGAAGTGCGCGAGGTGTTCGCCACGTTCAAGGCGCTCGGCGAGATCAATCCCGAGTCGCTCGCCGCCTACGTCGTCTCGATGGCCCAGGCGCCGTCCGACGTGCTCGCGGTGGAAGTCCTCCAGGCACAGTCTCCTGCGCGGCTGCGGATCGTGCCACTGTTCGAGCGGGTTGACGATCTCGGCAACGCCCCGGCAGCCCTCCGCGCCCTGCTCGCCATCCCCGAGTACCGGGATCGGATCGGCGGCCGTCAGGAGGTCATGATCGGCTACTCGGATTCCGCGAAGGACGGCGGGCGGCTGGCGGCAAACTGGGCGCTGTACCGCGCACAGGAGGCGATCGTGGATGTCTGCCGCGACGCCGGCGTCGAGCTGACGCTGTTCCACGGCCGCGGCGGCAGCATCAGCCGCGGCGGCGGGCCGACCTACCTCTCGATCCAGTCGCAACCGCCAGGATCGGTCGAAGGCCGGCTGCGTGTGACCGAGCAGGGGGAAATGATCCAGGCCCAGTTCGGACTACCGGATATCGCCGCGCGGACGCTGGAGCTGTACACCACCGCGACCCTCGGAGCCACGCTCGCGTTGCCGCCGGCGCCGCAGGCCCGCTGGCGCGAGGAGATGGAACGGCTGTCGAAAACCGCGCGCGGCGTGTACCGCGACGTCGTCTACGAGGATCCGAGGTTCATCGAATACTTCCGCACGGCCACTCCCGAGGTGGAGCTCGGCACGCTGCCGATTGGGAGCCGTCCGACCCGCCGCGTCGCCGATGGCGGCGTCGATTCACTGCGGGCCATCCCGTGGGTATTCGCCTGGACCCAGACGCGGCTCCTGCTCCCCTCGTGGCTGGGAACCGGCGAAGCGCTCGTCTCGGCGCACGCACGCGGCGAACAGGCCCTGATCCGCGAAATGTATGCGGGCTGGCCCTTCTTCCGCTCCACCCTCGATCTCATCGCGATGGTGCTCGCCGAATCCGATGCGCGAATCGCCGCGGAGTACGATCGCCGGCTGGTTCCCGATCCACTTCACGACGTCGGCGCCGACCTCCGTCGTCGCCTCGACGAAACCATTGCGTCAGTGCTGGCCGCCACGGGCAAGGAACGTCTCCTCACGGAAAACGTGGTGCTGCGGCGATCGATCGAGGTGCGGAACCCTTACGTGTATCCGATCAATCTGGTCCAGATCGAGCTGCTCCGCCGCCTGCGCGAAGATGGCGAGGCGGATCCGGAGTCGCAGATCTCCAAGGCGTTCATGGTGACCGTCAACGGGATTGCGGCGGGCATGCGGAATACCGGCTGACGCCGCGCGTTCACTCGGTCCGCGACCCGAAGCAGCAGCGCCGCTACTCGAACGTCACGTAGCGCTTCAGTCGATCGGTTTCTTTCTGGCCGACGTACTTGCCGATCTCCTTGTCGAACTGCGCCCACGACTTCCACGGCCGATATTCCTTGAACTCGCGAACCATCCGCGGCCCGGCGCCTGGAATCGTGAGGATGTCGTCGTCGCTGGCGGTGTTCAGGTTGACCGGGATGAAGCAGTATTGCGCCAGCTGCGCGGTGGCCTCGGGGCCGACGTACTTGCCAATTTCCTTGTCGAATTGTGCCCACGACTTCCACGGCCGGTACTCGGCGAACTCGCGAGCCATGCGATTGCCGGCTCCGGGCACCAGCAGAATCTCCTCCCGGGTCGCCGTGTTCAGATCGATGTGCACGAACGCCTTGCGGTAGAACTCCATCGCGTCCTCCGGCTTGAGCCCCTGACCGGCAAGGAACGTGTTCAGATCGACGATGCTCTTGAACGGCCGGGCGGCCACGAGCGCCGACGCGATGGCCGGGGTCATGTGAGGCATCGCGGCGAGGTCCTTTTCGGCCGCGGTATTGGCATCGACCACGCCCTGTGACTTCCCGACCTGGGCGTTCACGCGGGTGGGAACCCCGAGTGCCAGGATTATCAGCATCGCCGTTATCGATCGCATCACGAATCTCATGTCATCTCCTGTTGAACCGCTTCGCAGCGGTCATCGTTGTCCGTATCTCGATCCGCCGCCCGCGCCACGTCCGAGTGCCGGGTGGCGAAACGCATACGCGAGGCCGAGCAGCCCGAGCTGCGTCATTGCACCGGGAGCCAGCGCCGGCGGTGTCTTGGCGGCCATCGCTTTCCAGAACAGGGCCATGCCGTGGATGGACGGATCCATCTCCCGCTGGAACTCCACGTTCGCCGCGTAGTGGAACCCGATGCCGAGCACGCCGGCGAGGACGAACATTGCCATCGTCACCTGGAGGGCGCGGACGCTCGCCGGCCCCCCGTTCATGCGATGCCACGCAATCACCGGCAGCGCCGCACCCACCAGGCCGAGTGGAATCAGCTGCACGGCCGATTCATAGTGCGCGAGGAACAACAACTCCGTCCCGAGGCCAATGAGGCCGAGCACCAGAACCAGCAGCAGCATGCCGCGGAGCAGTGCCAGCGTGTTCCTCGAGTAAAACGTCGTCATCGTCGAGATGCGTGCGCGCGACCGCCCATATCGGGATGCTAGCGTACGGCTGGACCCCGGCCCCGCACGCCATCAAAATGTCACGGGGAGCGCTCTGTTCGATCAGGGATTAGGGATTCGGGCTCAGGGATCAGGGATTGGGGATTGGGGATTGGGGATTACTGGTTAGACTGAGGCGTGCACGGTATCGGCGGCGGGTTCGTCCTCACGATTCAGCGCGCGCAGGCATACGCGGTGGCGATGGCCCTGTGCGTGACCGCGCTCACCGCGGCACAGGGGCCGCCCCCGGTGCGTGCACCTCGGACGTTGCGATCGAGCGTCGAAGTGACCGCCGTCACCGTCACCGTTCGCGATGGCGACGGCCGGCTCGTCACCGGTTTACCGCGCGAGGCGTTCTCGGTATACGAGGACGGCGAGCTCCAGGAAATCACCCAGTTCACGCACGAGCGCGTTCCGGTCGCACTGGGCCTGCTGCTCGACGTGAGCGACAGCATGTTCGGGGAACGCATTCGCGACGCCCGCGGTGCGATTGCCCGCTTTCTGCTGGAACTGCTGTCGGCCGACGACGTGTTCTTCCTGATGGCGTTCAACCATGCGCCGCACGTACTGACGCCGTGGACCAGCGATCCCGAGATCGTGCGTACCGCGCTCGATTCACTCCGCCCGTCGGGTGGGACCGCGATCTACGATGCGGTGGAGGGAGCGCTGCCGCTCATCGACAGCCGCCCCAGAGACCGTGCGGCGCTCGTCGTAATTTCGGACGGGGCCGATACCGCGAGTGACGTGACGCTCAGAGATCTCCGCGCATCGCTGCTCCGCACGGATGCCTTCATCTATGCGATTGCGATTGATTCGCAGGCACGCCAGGCAATCAACACCCGCGTCAATCCGGAAGCGCTGGCGGAAATCACCAACCAGAGCGGAGGCCTCACCGAGGTCGTGCACGACACGACCGATCTGGGGTCGGCGACCGCGCGAATCGCGGAGGAACTGAACAACCAGTACGTCCTGGGCTACTCGTCGCCGCGCCCTGGCGACGGGAAGTACCACGCCATCCGGGTGACTGTCAGTGGCCCGGGATACAAAGTGCGCGCCCGAAACGGCTACGTCGCGGCCCGCCGCAGCTGACCCGGAATCACCGGGTCGCTGCTCCGGTCACCCGCCAGGATGCGGCTGAACGGTGCCGAGTCGATATTGCCGCCCGATACGACGATCGCCACCGTGCGGCCGCGCAGCCGACCGCGATCCTTGGTCACGGCCGCGAGCGCTGCGGCACCGGCTCCTTCAACCACGTTGTGCGTGTCCTCGAACAGCGCCCGCATCGCATCCTCGATTTCATCGTCGGTGACTTCGACGACGCGCTCGGCACCGGCCCGAATCAGCGACAACGCCTCTGGCACCGGTGTGCGGCACGCCATCCCGTCTGCGATCCGCGTACTCGCATCGTGGGAAACCGCGTGCCCGAGCTCCAGCGATCGCGCGTACGCCGGGGCGGCTGACGAGACGACGCCGACAATTTTCGTCGGCAGGCCGATGGCGTCGCGCACCGCGATCGCACCGCAGATTCCCGACCCGAGCCCGATTGGAACATAGAGGACGTCGAGACCGGGTACAGCCCTGAACAACTCGAGCGCATACGACGCGACGCCGCGAACCAGCAGCGGGTCGAAGGACGGCACCATGTGCCAGCCGCGATCGGCGGCAATCGCCGAAGCGGCCTCGAGGGCGTCCTGAAAATCGTGCCCACTCTCGATCAGCTCGGCACCGAGCGCACGCATGGCGCGGTTCTTTGCCGGCGAGTTCCCGCGCGGGACGACAACCGCGGCAGGTATCGCATAGCGGCGCGCCGCGAATGCCACGGACTGTCCGTGGTTGCCGCGCGTGGCCGCGACGACGCCGCCCACGTTCGCGTCGGCGGAGCGAAGGTGGTCGAAGTAGACCAGCCCGCCTCTCACCTTGAACGCGCCAACGGGCGTCTGGTTCTCGTGCTTCACCCACACGGCGGTTCCGCAGCGGGCATCAAGCAGCGGCCATCGCTGCTGCGGTGTCGCAGGCATGGCGTCGTAGACGACGCGCGCGGCCGCGTCCAGGTCGTCCAGCATCGACACACTCACCTCCCTAAATTGGAACCGGCTTGCCCAGCGAGGATGTTACGTGCGATGCGCGCCTGTCGAGAGTCCAATTCCGGTGCGGGTTGGTGGCGGGAGACGAGAGAAAGAGAGGAGCCGCCTGTCGGCGGCTCCGGCCAGTGCTCAGAATGCGCGCTCGGTCCGATCGGATCCGAGCTGCTTCACCAGCTTGTTGTACAAACCGAAAATGAGAAACGTCGGCGCCCACTGGCCGACGAAAAGGCTGGCGTGCTTGTTTCCCATGAGCTGCAACGTCATCGACGTCGCCATCGACCCGACGGCGGCCCAGAGGAACGTATCGGACGGCAGCTTTGCCGTTTGATCTTCGATCGTCTTCGCGACCCTACCCTCGCTGTGTTCCTGACGTTCCGCGATCGATCCTGTTGCCATGCGTGATCCTCCCTCAATCTGGTTTCGGTTTCGTGACAGTGACTTGGGAGCAAGCGGGGTGCCAGTTCGATCCTTCAGGAGCACCTTGGGTATGATGTACAGCTGGACACATGGCAAACATCCTTCAACATCTTCCGGTCGGCGAAAAGGTCGGCATCGCGTTCTCCGGTGGCCTCGATACCAGTGCGGCGTTGCACTGGATGCGCGGCAAAGGTGCAATTCCTTACGCCTACACCGCCAACCTCGGCCAGCCGGACGAGCCTGACTACGACGAGATCCCGCGGCGAGCGCTGCAGTACGGGGCCGAGCGCGCGCGCCTCATCGACTGTCGTGAGCAGCTGGTAGCGGAAGGCCTCGCGGTGCTGCAGTGCGGCGCGTTCCACATCTCGACCGCCGGCGTTGCCTACTTCAATACGACCCCGATAGGACGCGCGGTCACTGGGACGATGCTCGTCGCGGCGATGAAGGAAGACCAGGTCAACATCTGGGGCGACGGCAGCACGTTCAAGGGCAACGACATCGAGCGGTTCTACCGTTATGGGCTGCTGGCGAACCCTGACCTGCGAATCTACAAACCCTGGCTCGACCAGGCCTTTATCGAGGAGCTCGGTGGCCGCGCCGAAATGTCGGAGTACCTGCGCCGTGCCGGCATCGAGTACCACATGAGCGCCGAGAAGGCGTACTCGACAGATTCCAACATCCTGGGCGCCACTCACGAAGCCAAGGACCTCGAGCGCCTCGACTCGGGCATCCGGATCGTCGAGCCGATCATGGGCGTCGCATCATGGCGTGACGATGTCGCAGTCAAGCGCGAGGAGATCAGCGTCCGGTTCGATGAAGGTCACCCTGTCGCCCTCAACGGCATCGTCTACAAGGACGCCGTCCAACTGATCATGGAGGCGAACCGCATCGGCGGCCGCCACGGCCTCGGGATGAGCGATCAGATCGAGAACCGGATCATCGAGGCGAAGAGCCGGGGCATCTACGAGGCGCCGGGAATGGCGCTTCTCTTCATCGCTTACGAGCGCCTGCTGACCGGAATCCACAACGAGGACACGATTGAGCAGTATCGCGACAACGGTCGCCGCCTCGGGAGGCTGCTGTATCAGGGACGATGGTTCGACCCGCAGTCGATGATGCTGCGCGAGACCGCGCAGCGCTGGGTCGCACGCGCGATCACGGGTGAGGTCACGCTCGAGCTCCGTCGCGGCAACGACTACTCAATCCTCGATACCACGTCGCCAAATCTCACCTACAAGCCGGAGCGTCTGACGATGGAGAAAGGCGAATCGGCTTTCTCCCCGCAGGATCGGATCGGGCAGCTGACGATGCGGAACCTCGACATTGTCGACACCCGCGACAAGCTGTTCACTTATATGAAGGCCGGCCTGTTGTCTTCGGGGAGTGGCACCGCGCTGCCACAGTTGATGGAGTCAGGGGAACACCACCAGACCGATCGTAAGGACGATTGAGCGGCACGTCATCACCGGCCGTGCCGACCAGCAACTCACGGTCACGTTGAGTGTTCCGGTCTCTCGAGCGAACAGATGCGGGTCCGTTTCCGAACAACCGGCGGCATAGCGGCAGTCCCGGGACTCGCGGCACCGCGAACGATCGATGTCGATGCGCTCGACCCCGTGGTCGCGTACGTCGCTCCAGCGCATGCTTGAAGCCGCACACTTCTTCGATCTGCCCGAGCGGCTGCCGGTCGCGGCCGGCGCTGCTGATTATCAGTCGTACGAAATCACCGTCGAGGACGCCGGACGAGTGCACACCGTCGTGGCCTCCGACCCTGTACGCGACCCCGCACTCCAGGCGCTCATCACCCGATTGCGTGAGTTGTCGTCCGGCCGAAAATAATTACGGTTCGACTGCCGGAAGCGGATCGGCCAGTACGGCATCGGGATCGCCGTGCCGCGCCAGCACCTCGCGCGCGCGGACCAGATCGAGCGCTCCGTCCCACCTGGCAATGACGATCGTCGCGACCGCGTTCCCAATCAGGTTGGTGACCGCCCGTGCTTCAGACATGAATCGATCGACACCGACGAGCAGCGCCAGCCCCGCCGGGGGAATGGACGGCACCGCTGACAGGGTGGCGGCAAGCGTGATGAACCCGCTGCCGGTCACACCCGCGGCTCCCTTCGACGTCAACATCAGGACCGCGAGAATCGAGAGCTGCTCCCTCGCCGACAGGTGTACGCCGCTCGCCTGCGCCACGAACACCGCCGCCATCGTCATGTAGATGGCGGTCCCATCCAGGTTGAACGAGTAGCCCGCCGGCACGACCAGGCCGACCACTGGTTTCGCGCACCCCAGGTGCTCCATCTTCAACATCAGTCGCGGCAGCGCCGACTCGGACGACGAGGTCCCGATGACGATCAGGATCTCGTCCGCGACGTACCGCAGGAACTTCACCAGGCCGAGCCCGACGAAGCGGAGCATGCCGCCGAGCACGATGACGATGAACAGGAAGCAGGTCAGGTAAACGGCGGCCATCAGCTTTCCCAGGGAAAGCAGCGTGCCGATCCCGTACCGCCCGACGGTGAACGCCATCGCCCCGAAGGCACCGAGCGGGGCCGCCCGCATGATGAGACCGACGACGACGAACAGCGCCTGCCCGGCCTGGTCGATCAAGGTCACCAGTGTCGCGGTGCGCTCGCCGAGCACCAGGAGGGCGATGCCAACGAGCGTTGAGATCAGCAGCACCTGCAGGATGTCGCCCCTGGTGAAGGCATCGAAGAAGGTCGTGGGGATGACGTTGAGGAGAAAGGCGACCGTGCCGCCAGCCTGACCGGCGGCCGTTCCGTAACCGGCCACCGCCTTGACGTCCTCGGCGCTCGGAGTCACGTGGAGGCCGGCACCCGGGCGGACGACGTTGACGACAATCAGCCCGATCGCGAGCGCGACGGTGGAGAGGACTTCGAAATAAAGGAATGCACGCAGACCGATCCGCCCAACCTGCCTGAGCTCCCCCATTCGCGCGAGACCGACGACGATGGTCGAGAAAATGATCGGCGCGATGAGCATCCGCACCAGCTTGATGAAGCCGTCACCGAGCGGCCGCATCGCGACGCCAGTCTCGGGCCGCAGGACGCCAAGGAGCACGCCCGCGACGATGCCTGCGAGCACCTGCACGTAGAGGCTTTTGTAATGCGGCTGCCGATCGACACGGACGCTGTCGTGGGACACAGAGCGAAGGATATACGCATTAGCGCGTACAGATCGCTGCCGACCAATGAACATCGATCCGACGTGGGTGTTCCTCTCGCTGATTCCCGGCGGAGCCGGATTCGTGCTGCTGGTCTACGGCAAGAAGGAGCAGCGCTGGCCCTACATCGTCGCCGGGCTCGCCTACATGATCTATCCGTACTTCACACCGGGGCTGCCGTCGCTGCTCGGTGTCGGCGCCCTTATCGCCGGCCTCCTCTGGTACGCCGTACGCGAGGGGTGGTAATCAGTTCTCAGCTATCAGTTCACAGCTATCAGTTCCAGGCTTCCAGCTGAACCCGGAACCCGCACCCGGAACCCGCACCCGGAACCCGGAACTCGCCCTCACTCCTTGGACTTCGGGATTCGTCGTTCGTACTCCGGCCGGCCCGGCGCCCTGGCGCCTTTGGCCACTTCATCGCCCACTTCCTTGATCGCACGCTGCAGCTGCGGATCGATGCCTTTCGCCAGTTGCGCCGGGTCGTCGTCGACGACGATGTCGGGCTCGACGCCGTGGCCTTCGGCGAACCACTGGCCCTTCGGATCGAACATGCGAAAGGTGGGGACGGTGACGCCGCCACCGTCGGTGAGCGCCGGAGTGCCGCTGATCCCGATCAACCCGCCCCAGGTCCGGGTGCCGATGAGCGGTCCGAGGCCGGCCTGCCGGAAGTAGGTCGGGAAGGCGTCGCCGCCGGAGCCGCTCCAGCCGTTGATCAGCATGACTTGCGGGCCGCGATGGGCAACGGGCGGCCATTGCTGCGTGGCGCCGTCCCGTACCGCCCAATACGCCACGATTGGACGATTCAGGAGCTCGATGAACCGATCGGGAATCTGCCCACCGCTGTTCCAGCGTTCGTCGACGATGAGCCCGTCCTTCTTCCACTGCGCCATGAACTGGCGCATCAGGTCGTTCTGCGCGTCGACGCCCGTGCTCTGGACGTAGATGTAGCCAATCTTCCCGCCGGTGGCCTTGTCCACGGCCTGCCGGCGCGCCTCGATCCAGGCCCGGAACCTGAGCTCGGTTTCGCTCGAGAGGCACGTGACGACGACCTGGCGCGCGCCCGCCAGTGCGGGTGACGAGTTGACGGAGAGGAGGACGGTCTTTCCGCCGAGCCCCTGGAAGCTCGCCCACGGGTCGACCTTCGCATCGATGGCGACGCCGTTGACGGCGAGCACGTACTCACCGGCCTTGACGTTGACGCCGGGTTCGTCGAGCGGCGACCGGACGGCCGAATCCCACGGGCCGCCGCGCACGATGTCCTTGATCCTGTAGGCGCCGTTGGCGAGCTCCCAGTCCACGCCCAGGAGGCCGACGGAGCGCTCCGGCACTTCCTCCTTGTCACCGCCGCCATGGTAGGTGTGCGACGCATTGAGCTCGCCGATGAATTCCCCGAGGACGAAGTCGACGTCCCAGCGCGTGACGGCATCCTCCATCAGTTCGCCGTACCGGGCGCGCAGCGCCGTCCAGTCGACGCCGTGCATGTTCGGATCGTAGAAGAAGTCGCGCTCGAACCGGAACACGTCGTTGAAGATCTGACGCCACTCCGCACGTGGATTGACCGGCGCTTCAAGGTCCGCCGTGGCCATCGGCTTCTCGAACTTCTGGCTCGCCTTGACCTCGAGCAATCGCGAACTTCTCCTTGCTCATCACCAGCATCTTCTTGCCGTCGAACGTCACCTCGAACCCGTTCGCATCGTCCAGGACCGTCTTCTCTTCCCGTTCGGCGAGATCGAAGAACACGATCGGGTTCTTGTCGTCGCTCGAGCCCGACCGGGGGAGGCGGCGATAGAGCAGCTTGCCTTTGATTGACTGAAGGTCCGCGTAGTTCCCCGCCTTCGGTGGCAGTACGATGGCCCTGGCTTCGAAGCCGTCGAGATCGATGTCGACGTTGGCCGGTGCAGGAGGGCGTTCCTCCGGCTTCTTGCCGTCGTCTTTTTTCTCGTCCGTTTTTCTGGTGTCTGCTTTCTTGTCGTCGGCCTGCTTCTCACGCCGGCTTCTGGTCCTCCGGACGGTCCGCCGGCTTCGACGGCTCAGGCCCCTTGTCCTCGTCGTCGGGCTTCTTCGGAGCGTCCTTCTTCGAGTCGTCCTTCTTCGAATCGTCCTTGTCGTTCGTGTCGAGGAGCGGGTTCTCCGAATCGTTCCGCGCGGCGAGCGGCGACTTGACGTTCTTCCGAAGCGGGACGGCCACGATCCTGGTCGGATTCGGGTAGGTCCAGCTGTTGTCGAAGCTGCCGTATACCGGCTCGAACTCGCGGTCGGACGCATAGAACAGGTACTTGCCTTCGGGATCGAAGGTCGGCTGCGTATCGGTCAGGTACCCCGACGTCGCCTGGGTGAGCTTCTTCGTTTTCGTGTCGTACAGGAACACTGCCGTGTTCGCGGGCGCGGTTGGACGTGCGTAGGTCAACCACCTGGAATCCGGCGACCACTGCACGCGAAACGTTTCAAGCCCGCCGTGAGAGATCCATTCGGGGCTCTGATCGATCTCGGTTGTCGTATTGGCAGCGAGGTCGTGGATCCGGATTCGCATCGCCTGGTCGATGAAGGCGAGCTTCTTGTTGTCGGGAGACCATTGCGGCGCATAGCGAAAACCTGGCCCGATCGAGGTCACTTTCTTCTCCGGGCCGGAGCCGTCCGCAGGACGCAGCGTCAATTCGTACTCGCCGGTGCGGTCGCTCCAGTAAGCGACCGTCTTGCCGTCGGGCGACCAGCGCGGATATCGTTCCGCGACTCCGGAGGATCGCGTGACGTTGACGACCGCTCCATATTCGGCAGGAACGGTGAAGACGTCGCCGCGCGCTTCAATCACCGCGCGCTTGCCGGTCGGCGACACGGCCGCATTGATGATGAGCGCCGACACTTTCGCGGTCCGCTGCCGCAGCGTCGTCTCGTCGCTGACGACGTGCACCGGCACCTCCGTCCACTTGTCGGTGGCAAGGTCGAGCATGTAGAGCCGTCCACCGGCCTGAAACACGATCCCGTCGGGTCCGAGAGACGGGAACGTGATGTCGAAGTCGTTGAACTGGGTGATCTGGCGCACCGCTCCGCCGGCGACGTCGTAGGCCCAGATGTTGTTCCGTTCGTTCGCGCCTCGATCCGAGAGGAAATAAATGGTGTTGCCGTGCCACATCGGTTGGGCGTCGTTGGCAGGGTTCGACGTAATGTTCTTCGTTGCGAACGTCTTGAGATCGAAGAGCATCAGGTCGGGCGCCCAGCCGCCCCGGTAGCGCTTCCAGTTGCGGAAGTCCTGCGACATCGGCATGTAGACGAACTGCTTCCCGTCCGGGGAGTAGGTGCCGAACTCGCCGTATGGCACGGGGAGCTTCTCGGGCAGGCCTCCCTCGAGGCCGACGGTGTAGAACTGGCCGAATCGCTGTCGGCCGCTTTCGCGGCTCGACGCAAACAGGACGCGCTTTCCGTCCGGCGTCCAGCCGATGACGCGGTCCGCCATTGGGTGATGCGTCAGGCGGACCGGCTCCCCTCCCGAAGCAGAGACCACGAAGACATCAACGTTGCCGTCGTAGGATGCGCTGTAGGCGATTTTCCGGCCGTCCGGCGAGAACCGGGGGAACGACTCTTCGCCGGGCGAGGAGGTCAGCCGGACGGCGTTTCCGCCCGCCTTCGGTGCGACCCAGATGTCCCCCGCGTAAACGAACGCGAGCTGCGAGCCAGACACCGCCGGGTAGCGGAACATGCGCGCGTCGATCTGAGCTGACGCGGAGGAAGGCGCAAACGCTCCAGCGCCGAGGCACAGGAGAATACAGACGGTCTTCAGTTTCATTCAGGACGCTCCAGGGACGGGCTATTTAATCACTTCTCGCCCCTCTCGAATCGCCAATCCCGACTCCCAGTCGCGAATCCCGAATCTGGAATGACGTGGTATCGTCAGATTGCCTGCCACTATTCGAGGATTTCGCCAGATGATCACGCTTCTGCTTTTCGCAATGATCGGCCTTGGCGCCCCGCAGGAAACGCCCGCGGGAAAGCCGAAGGTTCCAAAGGATTCGATCGAGCTTTCGATCACCGGCTGCCTGACCGGCAGGGTCCTGGCGGTGTCCGACGTGCGCCGACCCGACACCGAAAGCGGTCCGCCGGTCCGCGCCAAGTCGTTCCGGCTCTCGGCCAAGGGCGACCTGATGGACCACATCAAGGAGCAGGACCATCACCTCGTCGAGGTCACCGGCGTCGTCCGCAAATCGGCGCTGATCGAGCCCGGCGTGAAGATCGGCAATCGCGTCACCGTCGGCGGCGGCAGCCCGGTGGCGGGGTCGGCCGGATCACGGCCGCTTCCACCCGATCCGATCCCGGTGATGGACGTGTGGTCGGTCCAAAGTCGCGCCACATCCTGCGGGGGTTGAAGGCTTGTAGCTTCCGCCTTCAGGCGCGCCAGTCTAGCGGTAGCTTCCGCCTTCAGGCGGGTAGGCCCAGGCGGGCCAACGTAGCTTCCGCCTTCAGGCGGAAGGCGGCCTAAGGGGTAGCGGGTTCGTAGCTTCCGCCTTCAGGCGGAAGGCGGGCGGAGCAACACTGCTATGAGAGCGAGCCCAATTGAAAATCACTGACGTGCGTGCGACGACGGTGACGGTGCCGCTCGAGGCGCCGTTGCGTCATGCGAACGGGTGCCACTGGGGCCGCTTCGTGCGCACGGTGGTCGAGATCGAAACCGACAACGGCCTCGTCGGACTCGGCGAGATGGGCGGCGGTGGCGAGTCGGCGATTGCGACGGTGCTGGCGCTTGAAGCGATCGCTCGTCGGGCGGGACCCCGCCCTTCTCGAGGACATGCGGTTCCTGCTCGCGAACCCGACCGCCTCTCTCTACAACAATCGGACGCAGGTTGTCGCAGCGCTGGAATTTGCCTGCCTCGACCTGCTCGGGCAGGAATGGGGAGTGCCGGTCTGCGACATCCTCGGCGGGCGCGTTCGCGATCGGGTTCCGTTCGCATCGTACCTGTTCTATCGGTACGCGGCCGCGGACGGACGGGGCGCGATCCGCACTGCCGACCAGCTCGTCGCGCACGCCCGGGAGTTGAAAGCCAGATACGGCTTCACGTCGCACAAGCTCAAAGGCGGCGTGTTCCCGCCGGCGCACGACCTCGAGTGCTACCGCGCAGTCGCCGAATCACTCCCAGGCGACAGCTTCCGCTTCGATCCCAACGCGGTCTGGACGACGGAGCAGGCGATCAGGTTCGGACGCGCGATTGAGGACCTCGACAACGACTACCTGGAAGATCCGGTGTTCGGCCTGACCGGGATGCGCCACGCCCGCGAGAAGCTGCGCCTGCCGCTGGCCACGAACACCGTCGTCGTCAATTTCGAACAGCTCGCCGCGAATGTGCTGAATCGGGCGGTTGACGTGATCCTGCTCGACACGACCTTCTGGGGCGGGATCCGCCCGTGCGTGAAAGCCGCGGGCGTGTGTGACACGTTCCAGCTTGGCGTCGCCGTCCACTCATCGGGCGAGCTCGGAATCCAGCTCGCGACGATGCTGCATCTCGGAGCGGTCGTGCCGAACCTGTCGTTCGCCGCTGACGCCCACTATCACCACCTGGTCGACGACATCATCGAAGGCGGCAAGCTGCAGTACGAAGGCGGCGCGATCCGCGTGCCCGATGCGCCAGGCCTGGGCGTTCGCCTCGACCGCGCCAAGCTGGCGAAGTACGCGGAGCTTTACAACGAGCTCGGAAACTACCCGTACGATCAGGATCCTGCCAGGCCCGGCTGGGCGCCCCTGGTGCCAAACGATCGCTGGGCCGACCCCGCCGATCCGCGCGAGCCGTTCATCGAATCAGTGCAGTGCTACGTGCTACGTGCTAGTGCGCAACTTCCGGCCTGACACGGCCGGAACCCCGCCACCGTGGCACCCTGGCACCGTTTATTGCTGCTGCCAGCCGCCGCCGAGTGCACGATAGACCTCGACGAAGTCCGTCAGCTCCGACAGCCGCGCATCTGAAAGCGAGAGTTCGCCGACGAAGAGGCGCGTCTCGGCGTCGAGCACTTCGAGATAGCTCGTCGCGCCGCCGCGGTAGCGAATGTCCGCAAGCCGTCGCGCATCCTGTGCCGCGGCGACGACCAGCTCCTGCTGCGACCGAAGCTCCTGCGCCTTCCTGTACCCGACCAGCGCGTTCGACACGTCGAGGAACGCTTCCTTCACCGTGCGCTCGTAATTGAGCGCCGCCTCGGCGCGAGTGGCCTCCGCGAACGCCACCTGCGATCTGGTCCGGCCTGCGGTGAAGAGCGGCTGGGCCAGGCCCGCCGCGGCGGTCCACGCGACCGCTCCACCGCTGAACAACGACCCGAGTGCCGTGCTCTGGACGCCGCCGTTTCCGGTCAGCGTGATCGAAGGGAAGTAGGCCGCCCGGGCGACGCCGATCTCGGCATTGGCGGCGACGATGTCCTGTTCGGCCGCCTGTATGTCAGGGCGTCGCTCGAGCAGCGATGACGGCAGTCCCGCCGGCACTTCCGGCGCGTGCGGCTGGGCGGTGAGTTCGCGTCCCCGCGTGACCGGCCCGGGGAATCCGCCGAGCAGGACCGAAATGAAGTTCTCCTGCTGCTCGATCCGCCGTTCGAAGTCCGCAATCGTCCCGGCCGCCGAGTACACGAGCTGCTCCGCCTGGCGGACATCGACCATCGACGTCGCGCCCCCCTGTTCACGGATGCGCGCGAGATCGAGCGACTCGTTGCGCGACGCAAACGTGCGCCGGGCGACGTCGAGCGACAGGTCCAGCGCGCGAAGGGTGAAGTAAGCGTCGGCCACACGGCTGACGAGCGTTGACATCACGGCGCGCTGTCCCCACTCGCTGGCGAGGAGACGGGCGCGCGCCGCCTCGTTCGCGCGCCGGTAGCGGCCCCAGAAGTCGAGCTCCCACGCGGCGCGGACTCTCACGCCCGCCGCTCCGGCGGTGCGCGCCTCGGTCGTACCGAGTTCCGGAGTCCGCTGGCCGCCCGCCTGGACGTCCAGTCCGACGGTCGGATACTGGTTCGACCGCGAGATCCCGAGCTGCGCTTCCGCCTGCTCGACCCGCGTCGCCGCGATGCGGACGTCGTAGTTTTCGGTCGTGGCCGTGCGCACGAGCGCCTGCAGCTGCTCGTCCGCGAACACCTCCCACCACTTTGCGTCGGCGAGCGCAGCCGGCGATGGACCGGTCGCGCCACGGAAGTTGTCGGGAGCCGGCAGCACCGGCTTGACGTAATTCGGCCCCACGAGGCATCCGGCACTCAGGAGGCACACCATGGCCATCGAAACGCGAGTCACCATACGAGGAAACATCATGATGCGGAGGACGGGTCGGGTTCCGGCGCGACTGCAGCCTTGCCGCGCGACGGCTTGCGCTCGCCGAGCCGCTCGATCACGACGAACAGCATCGGGATCAGGAAAATGGCGATGAATGTCGCGGTCAGCATGCCGCTGATCACGACGGTCCCGAGGATCCGGCGCGACGCCGCGCCCGCACCTGTCGCGATCCAGAGCGGGAGACACCCGAAGATGAAGGCGAACGACGTCATCAGAATTGGCCGGAGGCGGATGCGCGCACCCTCGAGTGCCGCCTCGACCAGGTTTGCCCCCTGCTCCCGCCGCGACTTCGCGAACTCCACGATCAGGATCGCGTTCTTTGCCGCCAGGCCGATGAGCATCACGACGCCGATTTGCGCGTAGACGTCGAAGTCGAACCGGCGCAGCAGCAGGCCGCCAAATGCGCCGACGACGGCGACCGGCACGGACAGCAGGACCGAGAACGGCAGCGTCCAGCTCTCGTAGAGCGCCGCGAGGATGAGGAACACGAACACGATCGAGAGTGCGAACAGCGTGCCCGGCGTTGCCCTGGGCTTTCCTCTCCTGGTACGACAGGTCCGACCAGTCGTAGCTCATTTCCGGCGGCAGCGTCTCCCGCGCAACTTCTTCGAGCACGTCGAGCGCCTGGCCCGAGCTGTAGCCCGGGGCCGCCGCCCCGGTGATCTGCCCGGCGCGGAACACGTTGAACCGATTGGTGTATTGCGGACCGAAGATCCGCCGGCTGGTTTCGAGCGAGGACATCGGCACCATCTGTCCGTCGTTGTTGCGGACGTAGAACTCGCCGATGCTTTCCGGCGTGGCCCGCTCCTGCCCTTCGGCCTGGAGGAAGACACGCCACTGGCGCCCGAACCGGTTGAACTGGTTCACATACAAGCCGCCGAGGAACGCCTGCATCGTCTGATAGACATCGCCGAGAGCAATACCCTGTTTGAGCACCTTGTCGCGGTCGACGTCGACGAAGAGCTGCGGGATCGACTGCGCTGAATGTCGAATTGACACCGGCAAGCTCGGGCCGCTTCTGCGCCGCAGCGAGGAATTTCTGCACGTTCTGGTCGAGGAACTCAATCGTGCCGCCGCTGCGGTCCTGCAGCCAGAAGGAGAAGCCTCCCTGCGACCCGAGCCCGGGGATCGACGGCGGCATCGTCGCGAAAACCGTGCCCTCCGGAATCTCCGTCCTCAGCTTCGCATTCAGCTGGTTGACGATCGTTCGCGCGTCGAGGTGCGACTTGTCGCGCTCATCCCAGGGCTTCAGCCCGACGAAATAGAAGCCGTAGTTCGGCGCCGTGACGCGCGTCAGCAGGCTGAAACCAACGATCGAATTGTAGGCATTCACCCCCGGCGTGCTCGACAGAATCGCATCCACTTTCTTGCACACGTCGTCGGTGCGCTGGAGCGACGCCGCGGCCGGCAACTGCACGTTCAGGAGGAAGTAGCCGTAGTCCTCTTCGGGCACGAAACTGGACGGCAATGCGCGACCCATCCCGCCGGCGACGACAGCAAATCCTGCGAGCAGGCGCGATCCCGACGAACGCCTTCCGAATCAGCGTGTGGCTGATGTTCACGTAGCCGCGCGAGGCGCGATCGAACGTGCGATTGAAGGCGCCGAAAAACCGTGCCGCCCCAGCGAGTGTGCGTCCGCGGCCGCAGCCACATCGCCGCGAGCGCCGGTGACAGGGTGAGTGCGTTGAACGCCGAGATCAGCACCGAGATCGCGATCGTGAGGGCGAACTGCTTGTTCAACCGACCCTGGATGCCGCTCATGAATGCGACCGGCAGGAACACGGTGGCGAGGATGAGGGCGATGCTGACGACCGGACCCGACACCTCTTCCATCGCCTTGAGCGTGGCCTCGCGCGGCGCCATGCCCTCTTCGATGTGGTGCTCGACCGCTTCGACCACGACGATCGCATCGTCGACGACGAGACCGATGGCGAGGACCAGGCCGAAGAGCGAGAGCGTGTTGACCGAGAAGCCGAGCGCCGGGAAAGACGGCAAACGTGCCGATGAGCGACACCGGCACCGCAACAGTCGGGATCAGCGTCGCGCGCCAGTTCTGGAGGAAGAGGTAGACGACGAAGACGACCAGCACCATCGCCTCGGCGAGGGTGATCAGAATCTCCTTGATCCCTTCGGAGACCGCACGCGTCGTGTCGAGGGTGTATCCGTACTCCAGGTCCTCGGGGAACCGGTCGCGGAGTTCCGCCATCACCTTCTGAACGCCAGCGGCGACATCGAGGGCGTTCGAGCCGGGCGCCTGGAAGACCGCGATGGCGCATCCGGGCTGGCCATTCGCACGGCCGATCTGCTGATAGTTGAGCGCGCCGAGCTGTATGCGGGCGACGTCACGGAGGCGGATCACGGAACCATCGGGATTGGAGCGGACGGTGATCGCGCCGAACTCCTGCTCCGTCTGCAGCCGTCCCTGCGCCCGGACGGTGTAGGTCATCTCCTGGCCGGCAGGTACCGGCATCTGGCCGACCTGTCCCGCGGGATTGACCGTGCTCTGCTGGCGTATTGCATTCGCGACGTCGGGAACGGTGAGCGAAAGACGCGCCAGCGCATCGGGCTTGACCCAGATGCGCATCGCGTAGTCGCCGGCGCCGAAGATGCGGGCTTCGCCGACGCCGGGCACGCGGTAAATCGCATCGAGAATATTGATGTTGGCGTAGTTGGCCAGGAACAGCGCGTCGTACGAGCGCTTCGGCGACGACAGCGAGATGATCATCATCGGCAAGCCGGTCTGCTTGCGCATGGTCAGGCCGAACTGGCTGACCTCGGGCGGCAGGTTGGGCTGCGCCTGGGCCATCCGGTTCTGCACGTTGACCTGGTCGATGTTCGGCACCGTGTCGACGTCGAACGTGACGGTCAGCGTCATCGTCCCGTCGTTGGCGTTGCTCGACTGCATGTAGAGCATGTCGTCGACGCCGTTGATCTGCTGCTCGAGCGGCGTCGCGACCGACTGTTCGATGGTGAGCGAGTCCGCGCCGGGGTAACTCGAGATCACGCTGATCTGCGGCGGGACAATCTGCGGGAATTGCGAGATCGGGAGCCCCGACAGCGACACCAGGCCGCCGAGAACGGTCACGATCGCGATCACGATCGCGACGATGGGACGACGGATGAAAAAGCGGGACACGGGTCTACTGAGCTCCCTCGGCTGGCGGCGCGTACGGATGTGGGGCCACGATCGTGCCGTCCTTGACGGCAGGGCCGTCGACGACGACCTGCTCACCGGGCTTCAACCCGGACTCGACCACCCAGCGCGCGCCGACACGCGCGCCGAGAGTGACATTGCGCATCGCGACCTGGTTGCCCTTGCCCATGACCTTCAACTGGTAGCCGTTCTGGAGTTCCGAAACCGCGCGCTGCGGCACGAGGAGCGCGTCGGTCCGGACCGACGTCTGCGCCCTGATGCGTGCCCCCTGCCCGGGACGAAGCACGTTGCCCGGGATTCGGAAAAAGCGCACTCACGTCGAATCGTGCCCATCTTGGGATCGACCTCGCGATCGACGGCGAGCACCGTGCCTTTCTGCGCATGAGTGGTTCCATCCGCGAGCACGAGCGAAAGGCCGCCCTGCGCCTGCCATAGCTTCGACGGACCGCCGGGTCCGCGCAGCTGTTCGGCGATGCCGAGGTACTCCTGCTCGCTCAGCGGGAAGTACGCCTTGATCGGATCGAGCTGCGAGACCGTCGTCAACAGCGTCTGCGGGCCGACGAGATCGCCAATCTGGGCAGTGGCGATCGCCGCCACGCCGTCGATGAGCGAGGTGACGTGCGTGAAGCCGACGTTCAGCTGGGCTGTCTCCACCGCGGCCTTGGACGACTCGACCGCGGCCTGCGCGGCGTCGTGAGCGCTGATGTCGTTGTCGAGTTGGCTCTGGGCAATGGCCCGCTGTTCAGCCAGCGGACGGTCGCGGGCGAGATCCCGCTCGGCTTTCGCGAGCTGTGCGCGGCTCTCGGCGAGATGCGCCTGCGCCTGGGACAGGGCGTTCTCGAAACGGCCGCCGGTCGATTTCGAACAGGACCTGGCCTTTGCGGACGAACGCGCCTTCGCGGTAACTGCGTTTGATGAGATAGCCCGATACCTGCGGCCGAATCTGGGCGTTGACGTTGCCGTCGAGGGTCGCAAGCCACTCACCGGTGAGCTCGATTCGCTCCGGGGCGACTGAGACGACCCCGACCTTGGGTGGGACCGGCGCCGGGGCGGCTGTGGGGTGACTTTCTTTGCAGGCGGTCGCGGCCAACGCGGCGGCAATAAGAACGTAATGAATTCGTCGCATGTTCTGCTATCAGGATATCCCGTCCGGCTGGACACGGCGCACCGAGTGCGAGTCGAGTGCAGATGAGGCGCGGCGGCCGCTTCTGCCACGATCTATAGACGCCTCGCACGCGACGAACGCTTCATGAGGCGGGTCGCGTCTTCCGGCTAAAGCCGGAAGCTACGCCGTGCTGTCGCCTCCGCCTGGAGGGTGTGCTTCCGGCTAAGGGGAGCTTCCGCGCCCACAGGGTGTAGCTTCCGCGCCCAAGGTGTAGCTTCCGCCGGAAGTGGAGCAAAAAGGATTAGCGTCCGCCTTCAGGCGGAAGTCAAAGGCCGAGGCCTTCGCTATACTGATGCTTCGATGACACTTACCCGTACGGCGTGATGCTGGGATCGCGCAAATACACCGGTCCTGAACGCCGAAAGGTCGCGCGCTGGCGCCCGCGACCCGTGCGCCTGCTGCTCACGCTGTTCGTCCTGGTCGTGGTCGGCTACATGAGCGTGGTTATCTGGCTCATGACCCAGGAGACCCGCCTCGTGTTCCAGGCCGGCGCGACGCTCGGGCCGGCGCGTCCCTCGTTCCCCTTCGAGCAGGTTGACCTGCCGCGGCCCGACGGGCAGCGGCAGTTCGCGTGGCGCATGTCGACGCGGTCAGGGCGACGATGCACCGTGGGTGCTGTTCCTGCACGGCAACGCGGCGACGATCGCCTCGAACGTCAACATCTCGCATTATCGTGTGCTCAAGAGCGTGGGCGTCAACATCCTCGCACCCGAATACCGCGGATTTTCCGGCCTGGACGGCACGCCGACCGAGGAGACGCTCGCGGTGGACGCGCGCGCGGCGTACGACTACCTTCGCGGTCCGCTCCACGTTCCCGCGTCGCGGATCGTGGTCTACGGCTGGTCGCTGGGTTCAGCCGTGGCCGTGCGGCTGGCCTCCGAGGTCGAACAGGCCGCGGTCATTCTCGAGGGCGCCCCGGCCTCAATCGCCGACATCGGCCAGCAGCAATATCCGTTCTTTCCCATTCGCCTGGTGATGCGGAGCAGGTTCGATTCCTTTCAGCGCGTGGATCGGATCCGCTCGCCCATCCTGTTCCTGCACAGCCCGGAGGATGAGGTGATTCCGATCGGCGAAGGGCGGCGGCTGTACGACGCGGCACGTGCGGAGAAGCGCTTCGTGGAAGTACGCGGCGGCCATGTGTACGCGAGCTCTGCGGACGAACCGCGCTTCGTGGCCACGATCTCGGCGTTTCTGCAACAGCACGGACTCGGCGCCGGCGCCCCTGCGCCGCATTGAAGACCGTCAGGCGAGGCGGGTGTACCGCACTACCTGGTTCGGTGCCGCGGTGAGCCCCTGCTGCAAACGCGCCCGTCCCGCCGTGATGTGTGCGGATTTGCTGTGGGCGTCGAGCGCGGCCGCAGACTCCCACTCCTCGACGAACGTGAAGTGCGCCGGGTCGGCGCAATCCTGGTACAGATCGTAGACAAAACATCCGGCCTCGGCCCGGGTCGCCTCGACATACCCCGTCAACACGCTCGCGCACGCTGTCGACGTGTTCGGGTTTGGCATGGATGTGAGCGATGACGTGAAGTCGTGATGTCGGCACGCCGGAATTATATTCCGCGACCGATTCAGGCCGTGGCCGCCATCTTGCTTCAATTGAAGCGATCCGGCTCCACTGCGCGCATCGCTCAGCGCCAGCCGACAGACCCGAATCGACCACAATGACATCAACCCCATCGTCATCGTCGACCCACGCGCTCGTGTCGCCGGGCCAGAAGGCACCCGATTTCGAGCTGCACTCCACACCCGATCAAACCGTCGCACTGTCGGATTTCCGGGGTAGACCGGTCGTGCTCGTCTTCTACCCGGCCGACTGGAGTCCGGTCTGCGGCGACCAGATCGCGCGTCTACAACGAAATGAAGGCGGAGTTCGACGAGTACCACGCACAGTTGCTCGGCATTTCCGTTGACGGCGTCTGGTGCCACCGGGCATTCAGCGAAGCGCGTCACATCCATTTTCCCCTGCTCGCTGACTTCGAACCCAAAGGCGACGTATCGCGTCGCTACGGGGCATACCGCGAGCACGATGGTTTCTCCGAGCGCGCGCTCGTCGTCATCGATGCGGAAGGAGTGGTCCGCTGGAGCTATCTCTCTCCCGTTGGCGTCAACCCGGGCGCCGACGGCATTTTCGCGGCGCTCGATGCGTTGACCCCCGAACAACGGGGCGAGCCTGCCGCCGCGTCCCGAGGAGTCGCACATGAGTAACGGAACGCTCACCCCGCCGGTCGGACCGGAGGATCACGTCCAGGGCTCGGAACACGCCCCGGTGACACTCGTCGAGTATGGTGATTTCGAGTGTCCCCACTGCGGCCGGGCGCATCCCGTCGTGCAGCAGCTGCAGCGTGAGCTCGGCGATGCGCTCCGTTTCGTGTTCAGGCACTTTCCCACTGCGCGAGGCGCACCCGCATGCCGAACACGCGGCCGAGGCGGCCGAGTCGGCGGCGTCCCGCGGCGGCGACGAGGCGTTCTGGGAAATGCACGACCTGATGTTCGAGAACCAGGAGGCGCTGAACGACGAGAGATCTTCTGGCGTACGCGGAAGCCGCCGGTGTCGACCAGACCGCCGTGGCGGCGGATCTGGCGGCGGGCGCCGCCGCGGGGCGCGTGCATCGCGATTTCCGCAGCGGCGTGCGCAGCGGCGTCAACGGCACCCCGACTTTCTTCGTCAACGGCCGGCGCTACGACGGCAACTGGATGGACGCCGAGAGCTTTGCCGCCGACCTGCAGGCGCTGACTCGGACGCCGGCATCGCGCTGACGCTCAGCGCAGGATGTCGGTCAGGACCTTGCCGTCGACGTCCTTCATCTCGAGGCCGAGAAGGCGTGCGGCGGTCGGCGCGATATCGACGTTGGCGACGGTCGGCAGGATCACGCCCGGCTTGATCCCCCGCCCGGAGGCGATGAACAACGATTGCAGATCGGGATCGCTCGACACGTAACCATGCGCGCCCAGGCTGCCCTCGGGCGCATCGATGACGACCTGCTCGCCGGCACCTCCGGCAAATGCGTACCCCTCCTTCGCGGTGAGGAATAGTGCGCCCATCTGATCGTTCGCAGACGGCGTCGGCAGCCCGTACTTTGGAATAGTCGGCGGGCTCGACGACCGTGTCGATCCCTTCGAGCCCGGCGAGCGCACGTTTGACCTGCGCGAGGATCTGCCCCGACGGGTCGGGAACCGTGACGTAGACGAGCGCACTGCCGCCCTCGGGCACGACGTACGCCTGCGTCCTCGTGACCTTTCCGTCGGTGACCTCGAGCAGGCCAGCCTTGAGCAGCGCCGCGTTCGGCAGTATCTGCCGCTTCACCGCTTTGAAGCCGTGATCCGACACCACGAACAACGTCGTGGTGGCCGCGAGTCCCGTGTCCTCGAGCGTCTGCACGATCGCGGCGACCTCGGTGTCGAGCAGCGCCATCGTGTTCATGGCCGCCTGGGTGCGGGGACCGTATCGGTGCTGGGTCGAGTCGAGCGTCAGCAGGTGGAACAGCAGCAGGTTCGGCTGGTGCTGCCGGAGGATGTGCCGGCCGCGTTGGTCCAGACCTGATCGCGAAAGAGGATGTTGCGGCAGGCGAAATCATCGACGTCAGCCTGCGAGACGAGCCCGGCCTTGACCATCTCGGCCGCAATCGTCCCGCCGCCCCCCGCGGGCGGACGCTCGCGAAATTCCCACGTGATGGTCGGCGCGTTGTAGATCGCGACCCAGTCCACCTGCGCCGTCGTCAGCCCGCGCGCGTGCGCGACATCGTACAGCGTCGGGCTCTTCACCATCTCGCTTCTTGTCGATCCACGGCTCGACGCGCGGCGACGACGCCTGGCTGCCGGATCAAGCTGCCGTTGAAGAGCACGCCGTGCTTCGCCGGCGTCACACCCGTCACGATCGACGTGTGATTCGGCCACGTGACGGTCGGGTTCACCGGACGCATGCCCCTGGCGACGGCGCCGCCGGCGGCCAGCTTGCGCAATGTCGGGAGCGGCAGTTGCGGATCGTCGAGCGCCCACCCGCCGAATCCGTCGAGCGTGATGATGACGACGTGGTTGGCGGGCTGAGTGAGGCTGTCGGGATGCTGCCAGTCGTCGCCAGGGCCGACGCGGCAATCGCGATCGAAAACGGAGGCGGAGAAAGATGCGCTGCATGATGCGCATCTTAACCTTCGCGGCCGGCGGCGACTACCGCCGGGATCCGACTGGCTCCTCGTAGTACCTGCTTGTACATCCCGCGCCTGAAGATCCATCCGCCCAGCGGGCCGAGCCATCCGAGCACGTAGTACATGTAGCCCAGGTCCATGAGCTCGATCAGGTTGCCGTCGAAGTCGCGGCAGAAGAAGAACGAGTGCCCGCGTGGTGAGCGCTCGGGTGGCCCGAGGCACTCGACGCCCTTGCGCGTCAGGTACTCGTGCCACTTCTGCAGGTTGGTGACGTTGAACGAGATGTGCGTCAGGCCGACCCGGTTCCACGCCACCGCGTCGGGCGGCAGCTGTGGCTGGAACTCGAAGATTTCGAGCACGCCTCCGCCCGGAACCCGCACCCAGCCGATCTTGCACGACGGCTGCGGCGCATCGACACCGAAGAACGCACGGACGCGGTCCGGCGGAGTGTCGGCGACGCCGACGAGTGGACAGCCGAAGACGTCCCAGTAGAACCTGACCGCCCGGTTGAAGCTCGAGACCGTGATGCCGGCATGGCTGAAGGATCGGGCTTTCACGTGGCGGACTCCGTCGACCTGAGCTCGGTCGTTTTGATGTGGTCGGCAACCCTGATCGCCTGGGCCGCGATCGTCAACCCGGGGTTGACCGCCGCGGACGAAGGAAAGAACGAGGCATCGACGACGAAGAGGTTTTCGATGTCGTGGGTGCGGCAGATACGGATCGAGCACCGACTCGCGTGGATCGGTGCCGAAGCACAGCGTCCCGCACTGATGCGTCGTGTTGGTGCTGCCGTGCGAATGCGTCATCACGACCCAGAAGCCGAGCCGGCGCAGGATCCGCTTGGTCTCGGCGACCAGCATCCTGTGCGGCTTGACGTTGTTCGGACGATAGCGGAGACGGATCCGGCCGTCGGACTCGACGGTGACACGGTTGTCGAGGCGAGGCAGGTCCTCCGACATCGCCAGCCAGTCGACGCCGCGCGCAACCCATTGCTCGTACGGCCACAACGGAATCCACGGATAAGCGGTCTGGGCCATGACGCCGTGGGTGCGCCCCTGCGACTGAATCTGTCCGAGCGGGTAGGGCGTGTCGGTGCCGCGCAGGTAGAAGTCGTTGATCGCCACCGTCTTCTGGAACACGGTCGAGTTCCGGCGGAACGGATGGAACCCCTGCATCATCGTGGCAAGGTGCGCCATGTAGCGCCTGCCGACCAGGCCGGAGGAGTTCGCCAGTCCGTGCGGATGCTTGTCCGTCTTCGACCGGAGCAGCAGCGCGGCGGAGTTGACGGCGCCGCAGGAGACGATCACCAGCGGCGCGGTGACGCGAACCTTCGTGCCGCCGCGGTCGACCTCGACGCCGTCGATGCGTCGGCCCGATGGATCGGTCAACAGGCGTTCGGCGCGGGCATTCGTCCACAGCGTGACGTTGGACCGTTGCAGCGCCGGGCGCACGCAGCAGACCTCGGCCTCGCTCTTCGCGTGCAGTTTGCAGGCGAACGAGTTGCAGGTGTTGCACAGAATGCAGCCATCCTCTTCGCCTGGTCGCAGCAGCCCGAGCGGGAGCGGCGACGGGTGAAGCCCCTGGGCGCGCAGCTTCTCGACAATCTCCGCCATCCCGGCTGAGTGCGGCACGGGCGCGTAGGGGTACGGCCCGCGGGGCGGCTCGGTCGGATCGATGACCCTCCTGTCCGCGCACGTGGTACACGCGCTCCGCGCGCTCGTAGTACGGCGCCAGCGTCTCGTAGGCGATCGGCCACGCGGGAGAAATGCCGTCCGCATGTTCCACCGCCGCGAAGTCCTCACGGCGGAGGCGATAGAGCACGCTGCCCCAGAATTTCGTGTTCCCGCCGACGCCGTAGTGCGTATACGGCGTCCATTCATTCCCGCGCTCGTCCAGCCACCGCTCCTTGGCACGGTAGCGGAGCTTCTTCCAGACTTCTTCGGGATCCCAGTTCTCCTGCTCCCTGCGGGACGAAATCACCGCGCTCGAGAATCAGAATCCGTGCCCCGCTCGACGACAGCGCGTCTGCGATCGTGCCGCCGCCTGCGCCGGTGCCAATGATGATGATGTCGAAATGTGGGTTCACTGCCCGGAGTTCCCGACGCTGGCGTAGACCTGGTCCATGAGGCGCTGATCCTCGATCGCCCGCTCGAGGCTCATTTCCGGCGCGCGCCGGTCCCGGATGGCGCCGAGAAAATCCCGGTACATCGCCTGGTAGCCGCGCAGGTCGCGGAACCCGGGGAACAGCACCCGTGGCACGCCCGCGCCGCGCACGATGACGAACGAGCCGTTCGACTCGAACGTGATCACACCCTTCCTCCCGAACAGCTTCGAGACGCGGAGCCCGCGGAAGAGCGACGGGATTTCCCGCGAATAGTACAGCGACCCCACGGCGTCGTTGTCGTACTGGAACGCCACCATCATGCTCTTGACGCGCGTGTCCGGGCCCTCACGCGAGGGCGCCGGCCGGTAGCCGTCGATCCTGCGGATTCTCGGTCCCAGGCTGCCGGCGACGTGCAGCCAGTGGATGCCTTCTTCGAAGAACGCATCCCCGCCCGCCATCGTCTCGTCGTTGCGCCAGTCGTCGGCCGGCTTCAGGCGCATGGCAATGGTCATGAAGTGGGCAAACACCAGTTCACCGATGACGCCAGCGGCAAGCAGCCGGCGCAGCGTGACCGCCAGCGGCTTGTAGTGGTCGTTCTCGCCGACGAGCACCACCCGCGCGGCGCCGTCCCGCGCCGCCCGCACCCGCTCGTAGTCACCGATGCGTCAGAAAGCCCGGCTTCTCGACGAGGACGTGCTTGCCGGCGGCGAGTGCCTCGAGCGTCAGGTCGAGATGGAACCGGGGCGGCACCGCGATGACGACGGCGTCGACCGCAGGATCGGCGATGGCCGTCGGCGTAGTCACGGTGGGTGCCGACGCCGCGGTACTTCCGACGATACGCCTCCGCCTTCGCACTGTCCCGACTGGCGTAGCTGCAGGCAATCCGGTCCCCGAGGGGAAGCACGTGCCGGCTATGGACGCCGGTGATGAAGCCGCATCCGAGGAATGCGATGCGGAGCGGTCCGGGGGTTGACGGCATGTTGAAGGAGACGGCGAACCGGACTGCCAGCGCGCATTTCCAATTTCATCATACCGGCTGCGCGGGTGAAAAGGGACCTTAGCCCGGCCGCTCGGGGTGGTGGCCGCGGTTCGCCCCTCGCGGCCAACGGCTTGGCCGGCGCGAGATTCATCGACTGGCCACCTTCTGCAGCGTCGAATCCCACGCATACCCGGCGAGCAGCGCCGTGTAGGGGCTCGAAAACTGCCCGTCGTTGAACGCGAGGATCAGAACGGCGGTGAGCAGCGATACCGCGCCCACCGCGAGGTAGGGTCCGGCGGGAACGACCGGAAGGAGCGGTGACGGTGTCGGAATCAGGGCCCGGAGCAGTGGCAGCACGATGCTGATGGCAATCCCCAGCGAGACGAGCAGGTACGCGGACCAGAACGGCAGGTGTGCATCACTCACGGGCATCTCCTCGCAGCGGGGTTGACGGTTCGAGTCGTTCCGGATCGAGGATTGCAAATCCCGGCGCACTCTGACTTGCGCTGCAGGGGAACCGCGTTCCCGTGATTCGGCGAACCGTGAACCGTCGCGCCGGCGGTACGCCGCCGCGTGCATCGGCGCCGCGATCTGCGTCGCCGTCCCCGCGAGCGCGCAGACGCCGGCCACGGCTGTCCCGATCGCGCACTGCGCGGTGTTCGACTCGACGGTCGTCGCGGGTCTGACGTCGGCGTACGAGGCAGGCAACCTGGAGTTATTCGACAACGCCGCGAACCGGGTGGTCTCGTCGGTGCGCCTGTGCGCGGCCACGCTCGACGGTCCCGATCGCGCCCTGTTGAACTCGATCGATTTGAAATCGGACTACGTGGTGGTGGCATGGCCCGCTGTCGGGGCGGTGTCGGATCGAAGCCTCTACACCGCGCTCGTCCACACCGGCGACGGCCTGCACGGCCGCACGCTCCCCGGCATCGGATCGGGCAGCAAGGCACGGCTCTTCCAGATCCTGCTCGCGCCATCGCCACTCGATCGACTCGCCGGCGTCTACGTCTCCGGCCCCCGAACCGAATGCGCTCGAAGCGCAGCTGCCACTCGTGGCCGCCGCAATCGCGGGTCCGCTCCTCGTTGCCATGGCGGCGCAGCAGGGGACAGTTGCGGCTCGGCAGGACGGCGCTCTCGACAGTCGATGCGCCGGCGGCACCCGCGTGGGCGTCCGTGGCGCGTGTCGATCTCCCGTTTCGACGCGCCTCGGTCCACGTCGAGCTGCGCGCGAGCGTCGCGCCGGCAGCGGCTGCCGTCCAGTTCCAGGCAGTAGCCCTCGGCCGGCGAATGGCCCTCGTCGAGACGCCCCACGTGCGCTGCGCACGGGAGCTCGCGGCGCAGTTGGCCGCCGCCCTCACGTCGCTGGCGGGCATCTGCGCAGATGGCCCGGGAACGTGCGTCCAGCTCGCCGACCTCCAGTTCTCGTCACTCTACGAAGCGCAGCAGCCGCTCTGCCGAGGTCAAACCGCCGCGGAGACACGGCAGAACCTGCAGGCGCTTCAGCGCGTCGACACGGCGTACCGGACGTATGTCGGCGGGCTGGACCGGACTGTTCTCGCCGCGACACTCGAAGTGTCGAACGCACCGCGATCGCGATACGGATTCGGCATTGCGTCCGGATACCTGGCGCGACCACGGACGAGCGCCACACGCGCCCGAATCGCCAACGGGCTGATTACAGCCGGACCCACTCTCCCGGCACCTCACCATGGTCGTCGTCACCGGCGCATTCCGGAGCTACGACGCGCAACGCTCGAGCCCGGGATGGAGTGAGCGCACGCGCTGGTTTGCGGGCACGGTCATTGCTCCTGAAATTGGCGTCGGCGCCGGTCTCTCGCTGCTCATCGTTCGTGGTCTCGCCGTCAGCGCCGGCCTTGTCGTTGTCGCGGTACCGACCCCGGCGGCCGGAGAAGCGTTCCGCAGTCCGCCTGTCGATACGGTGGACCCGTTCCGTGTCGGCGCGGTCCGCGGCGCATTCGTGGGCCTCAGCTACAACTTCAAATAGACCTGCTGTCGAAAAAGGAGCTCACCACATGTGCTCGCACGTCACGCGGCTTCGCCCGTCCTGCATCATGCCGCCACACATCCTGCGGGAGATCGCGCAGCGCGGCAATCCGGCGCAGCGCGCCGCCGCGACCAACACGCTCGCACTGGACGCGACCTTTCGCACCCTGCGCGCGTCTCCGCTGGCAGTGCGCCCCCGGTCGACTGCGCTTCCAGCAGCGGTTCCGGTCGCGAAGCACCGGACGATCTACACCGCCGCGAACCAGCAGCAGCTCCCGGGTCAGGTCGTCGGCACCGAACAGAAGCCGCCGACCAAAGCGTCCGACGTGGCCGCGTACGAAGCCTTCCAGGGCCTTGGCGCGACGTGGGATTTCTACTTCGACGTCTACGGCCGTCAGTCGATCGACGACGAGGGATTGCCGCTCGACGCCACCGTGCACTTCGGCAGCGACTACAACAACGCCTTCTGGAATGGACACCAGATGGTGTTCGGCGATGGCGACGGCGAGCTCTTCAACCGGTTCACGATTGCCCTCGACGTGATCGGACACGAGCTCACCCACGGCGTCACGGAAGACGAAGCCGGCCTGGTCTACATGTTCCAGCCCGGGGCGCTCAACGAATCGATCTCCGACGTATTCGGCTCGCTCATCAAGCAGCGAAAGGCCAAACAGACGGCGGCCGAAGCCGACTGGCTGATCGGCGCCGGGCTCTTTACCAGCGCGGTGAACGGCAGCGCGCTGCGCTCGATGAAGGCGCCGGGAACGGCCTACGACGACGACGTGCTGGGGAAAGATCCGCAGCCGGACCACATGGACCAGTACAACAACACGTACCAGGACAACGGCGGCGTCCACATCAACTCGGGCATCCCGAACAAGGCCTTCTACCAGGCGGCGATCGACATGGGCGGCTTCGCATGGGAAAAGGCAGGACGCATCTGGTACGAGACGCTTCGCGACTCGGCGCTGCGCACCAACACCGGGTTCAAGCGATTCGCCAACCTGACGGTCGCGACGGCAACGCGGCTGTACGGACCCGAGAGCCGTCGAACAGACGGTCGTCGTCAATGCGTGGGCAACGGTGGGGATCGCCACCACGTCGGCGGTGGTTGCCGTTCCGAGGAAAAGCCGCGAGTGATGCCCGGCCGGTTCAGACGCCGAGAGCCTGCCTGATCGCCTGCGCGCGGAACGAGAATATCCGGCGCACCTGGATCGCCACGATCGGTGCGGCGAGCTCGCCAAGCGGGAACAATGGCAGTTCGTAACTGACCTCGTCATCCACCTGTGTGCCCCCGGGCACTTCGAGAAACCGATGCCGGTGAACCCACGTCTTGTACGGACCCTGCCAGCTGCTCGTCGACGAATGATTCCGGCGGGTTCCACTCGGTGATGCGCGTGAGCCAGTCGAACGGAATCCCCATCAGGCGCAGGCGGTAGCGGATGAGCGCACCCGGGTGCATCGCGATCGGCTGCGGCGTGAGAATGCGGAAACTCAGCTCCGGCGGCGTGATCACTTCGAGGTTCGCGGCGTCGGAGAAAAAAGGAAATACCCGTTCGCGAGGAAGCGCGATCGTATCCGCAGTGCTGAAGTGATGAATACGCACGCGCCTTTAGACGCCCCTGCGCGCGCTGTGGATCCTTCCGGCGGCGTGCTAGATTGAAGGCCGGCAAGGGTCCGCCAACAGTGAGATCAGCATGCTCCAGGTAACGCTTCAAACGCCGGGTCAGTTGGTGGCTGCAGACGCAGGTTTGCCGAGCGCGGCGGAGGGTGAGGCGCTCGTCCGGGTCCATCGCGTCGGCGTGTGCGGCACCGACCTGCATGCGTTCCGCGGCCGCCAGCCGTTCTTCAGTTATCCGCGCGTGCTCGGGCACGAACTGGGCGTCGAAGTGGTCGAGCCCGGAGGCAGCGGCGAGATCCGCCGCGGCGATCGGTGCGCGGTCGAACCCTACCTGAATTGCGGATCGTGCATCGCCTGCCGCAATGGGCGCCCGAACTGCTGCACCAGCCTGTCGGTTCTTGGCGTTCACCAGGACGGTGGCATGCGCGAAGTGATTGCCGTCCCGGCCCGCAAGCTTCACCGATCCGATCGGCTCTCGTACGAACAGCTCGCATTGGTGGAGACGCTCGCCATCGGCGCCCACGCGGTGGAGCGCGCAAGTCTCGAGCCGGGCGAGTTCGCGCTCGTCATCGGCGCCGGGCCGATCGGGGTTTCGGTTGTCCAGTTCGCGCGCGCCGCCGGCGCGAAGGTCGCCGTCGTCGACACGAGCACCGCGCGCCTCGATCTCTGCCGTCGTCTTTGGAAGGTGGACTGCACGATCGACGGGCAGAGTGAAACGGCCGACGCACAGGTGCGCGAGGCCGGTGGCGGCGACCTGCCCGCTGTCGTGTTCGACGCGACCGGGAATCCGCAGTCGATGTGCGCCGCGTTCCGGTGGCCGTGTGCCGGAGGCCGCCTGGTTTTCGTCGGCCTCGTCCAGGGCGAGATCTCGTTCAGCGATCCGGAGTTTCACCGCCGCGAGTTGACCTTGCTGGCAACGAGGAACGCCAAACCGGAATCGTTCCGCGCGATCATCGACGCGGTTGGGTCCGGCCGCATCGACACGGATCCGTGGATCACGCACCGGCTGGATCTCGGTGATGTGCCGGCCGGCTTCGCCACGATGGCGGCGTCGCCCGATTTGTTCAAGGGCATGATCACCGTCTGATGGCGCTCACGCTTGCGGGCCGCCAAGCGCCTCGCGACGCCTCCCGCGCCGTCATCACCTGGTTGTACAGGGGCGCACCGGGCTGTTGCCGACGACCGCCTTCAGCAAGTGACCCGGTGTCGACCGCGCCAAAGCCGATGTCGTCGATCAGATTCATGACCACGCGTTTGGCCGCCTGGTCGTCGCCGGCGACGAAGATCGCGTGGCGCTCGTCCGCGCGCAGATCCGGCCGCGCACGTTCGCCAAGGTGCTTGAACCAGATCGTGTTGAACGCTTTCACCAGCCTGGCCCCAGGCAGCCGCTTCAGCGTTTCCTCCGACGAGGACGACGCCCCGAGATCGGTCACGGTGCCGTCGGCGCCGTAGGGATTCATCGCATCGATTACGATCTTGCCCGCCACCGCGTCGGGCGGCGGCAGTGCAGCAGGCGTTCGCCACGGGACGGCGAGGAAGACGACCTCGCCCCAGCGTGCCGCGTCCGCCACGGTCATCGCCCGCGCCCGCGGGCCCAGTTCCGCGACGAGCGAGGCCAATGATTCCGGCCCGCGCGAGTTGCTGATCGCGACTTCGTGGTCAGCCTGCGCGAACAGGCGAGCCACCGTCGCACCAATCATGCCGGCGCCGATAACAGCGATTTTCATGTCCAGCTCTCCGAGCCGCAGAACAGGGTAGCTCTCAGCTCTCAGTCCATCAGCTATCTCAGCTCTAAGCCGGAAGCTGGAAGCGAGAAGCCGCCGAATACTTACGGACGAACGTCTCGCCAACGTTCTCTCAACAGGTTACCAGCACGCGCCCTCCCCATCCGGGTGATCCGCAGGCCACCGGCGCGGCGGAGAATCGCAGGCATGGCAAATACCACTCTCTCCGCACTTTCAGATGAACTTGGAAATCTCGCCGCCGCTGGCGCCGCACCTGTCCTGCAGGTACTCGGCGCACGACGGCCGGCCAGCGGCGTCGTCCACGGCCCCGACACGATCGTCACCATGGCCAGGGCAATCGGACGCGAGGACGGGCTCCGCATCCGTACCGCTGGCGGCGACGCGGTCGAGGCGAGTCTCGCCGGGTGGGATCCGGCCACTGGCATTGCCGTGCTGCGCACCGCCTCACGGCTGAACATCGATGCGCCAGCTGTGGCGGCGGCCGAACCACGGGTTGGCGAGATCGTCCTGGCGATCGCGCGATCGTGGAGTAATGCCGTCACGGCGAGCGCCGGCACGGTCGCGATTGTCGGCGGTCCTCTCAGGACGGGACGACGGAGACAGATAGCGCGAGTCATTCGCGTGACCGCGCCCATGCACGACGGGTTTTCTGGCGGGGCCGTCTTCGATGCGCGCGGCGCATTGACGGGGATCGCGACCGCGACCGCGATCCGTGGCTTTGGTGTGGTCATCCCGGCATCGATCGCATGGGCGGCCGTGGCGCAGGTGCTGTCGACCGGAACGGCGAAGCGAGGATTCGTCGGACTGGCGGTGCAGCCGGTTCAGCTGCCGGCGTCACAACGGCAGGGCGGACGGGAGCGGGCGCTGCTCGTGGTGGGAGTCACTGAGGGCAGCCCCGCCGAAACCGCCGGAATCATCGTCGGCGACCTGATCCTGGAGTTCGACGGCCGTCCGACCGAGTCTGCCGACGATCTGCTCGAGCTCGTCGCGGGTCCGCGGGTGGGGCAGACCGTGACCGCGCGGACGCTGCGGGGCGGTTCGGTGCGTGACGCGCAAATCACGGTCGCCGAGCGAAAGTGAGCCGACACCGGGACACGGCTCGTCCGGGCGGCGTCTTTACATTCACATGCAGGTGATCCTGGTCGGGCCGTACGCCCGTCGGCAGCAGCTGCGGGCGCAGTTGCCGCCGGACATCGAAGTGATTGGCGACGCCCGAACGATGAGCGCGGCGCGGACGCTCGGTGTCCGCGCCGATGCCTTCCTGGTCGCAGACCAGGCGGCCGATGCCGCACTGGTCGAGCCGCTGACGCCACGCGAACTGCAGGTCCTCCAGCTCGTGGCGGACGGACTCCCGAACAAGGCGGTGGCCCTGCGTCTCGCGGTGAGCGACGAGACCGTCAAGTTCCACCTCGCCGCTGTGTTCGGCAAGCTCGGAGCGTCGAACCGCACGGACGCCGTACGCCTGGCACTCCGGCGGGGGCTCATTGCGATTTAAGACGGGATTCGGGATTCGGGATTCGGGGCTCGGGATTCGGGCTCGGGGTTCGGGGCTCGGGATTCGGGGCTGGGATTCGGGATTCGGGATTCGGGGCTCGGGATTAGTGGTGAGTGATCCGCTCGATGCGCCGGTCGGGGATGAGCCACATGCCCGCGACCAGGACGTAGATCCCCAGCGACACCCTGCGATCGACGAACGCGAGGGGGATTGCCGAACCGTAAAGGACGAGCGACGTCCAGCCCTTGCCGTCGCGCCCGAGCGCAAGCGCCAGGGTCGAATGCGGACCGTGGACCCGCACCAGCATGTGTGCGAGCACGTTGAACGCGACTCCGCACATGAACATGACGGCGCCGTAGCACGCCACCGGCAGCGGCGGAAAATCGTTCTCTCCCATCCACGCGGTCACGAACGGCACCAGCGACAGCCAGAACAGCAGGTGCACGTTCGCCCAGAGAATCCCACCGGTGACGCGTTCCGACGCATGCAGCATGTGGTGATGGTTGTTCCAGTAGATCGCGACGAAAACGAAGCTGAGGACGTAACTCCCAAACACGCCCTTGAGCGACCTGAGCGCGTCGATGTTCGCTTCCGACGCTCCGTGCGGCACCTTCAGCTCCAGCACCATGATCGTGATGATGATCGCGATCACGCCGTCGCTGAACGCCTCCAATCTGCCCTTCCCCATCAGCCTCCGTCTAACGCTAAATTGGTTCTACTAGGTTTTTCAGGGTTCTACGTGAACCTTGGCGAACTCCCGCCCCGCTACTGTGAACCAGTGACGGCGATCATATCGAACGTGCTCGCCTTGCCGGCGCGGCCGGTGCCGCGTACCGTCAGCTTGGACGCGGCCGGCGGGTGCTCCGGATCGTAAATCGTCGGGCGAAGTGCGTTGATGCGTTCGTCGGCGGCCTTGTCCGCGACGTAATAGGTCGCCTTCACCAGGTGGCGCACGTCGCTGCCGGCCGCCTGCAGCAGTCGCTGAAGTTGCGCGAACATTTGGTCGACCTGCGCTGCCGGATCGGGCGCCGTCCCGTACAAGCCGGAGATGAAGACCGGTTGACCGCTGAACACGCGCGCTACACGGCTGTATCGGCCCAGAATCGGCTCGAGATGTTCGACGCCGGTGCGGCTGTCTGCGGTCCGGGGAACGGTTGCGACGAGCTCGATCTCGGCGGGCTCTGCCCCCTGGCGCGATTCGATCACGACCTGCGGCGGCGCGGTCGCGCCGGGGAACGTTGCCGCCACGATCTCCTCGAGGCGTTGTGCCATCGAAATGTCGCCGACGAAGCTCTTGATCTGCACGACGCGATCGAAATCGAGCCCGACGCGCTCCAGATCTCCGCGCAGCTGTGCCAGCGTCCCACGGATGGCCGCGTCGAATTCACCGGGCGCGGCGCGACCCGAGACGACGACGAAGGGGCCGGAGGGTTGGATTGCCGCATGGGACGCAGTCGTCGTCGGCCGTCGAAGGAGCGGCGAGACGAGGCGCATCGCAACGCCGGCATCGGGATTCCAGGCTGTTGCCGCAACGGCGTCCATCGCGACCATCACGCCGGTGCGCGGCATTGCCGTTTCGACGAACGTCACCGCCGGCTTTGCTGCGGCGCGGCCAAACCGCTCCGCGAGAAGATGGTCGATTCGAGGCGTCACGGTTGCGTCTGCGACATACACGTGCAGGCGAACGAGGCTGTCGAGCGTCGTTCGCGCTTCCCGGAGAGCGTGTTCGACATTGGCAAGGACGGCGGCACCCTGCGCCTCGGCGTTGCCCGGCGCCTGCAGCTGGCCGGCACGATCCTCGGGAAACATGAGTGCGGTGTGGACGAGCGCTCCTCGTTCGACGACGACAGCACGCGCCACCCCGGTTGCGGGGTCAGCGTCGATCGATCTCAGGCGGACAGCAGAGGCCGACGGTGACTGCGCCAGGACTGGTGCTGCCGCGATCAGGACAATTGCTCCCAGGAGCCAGCCGTTGGACGCCTCATTCATCGCTGCAGTCTAGCCGTTCGCACTGGCGCGCGACAGCGCCGGGTGATCGATCACGGCGGGCTTTCGAGATGAGACGGCAGCAGAGTACTCTGGAGGGGATGCCGAGACTTATACAGGCCCCGTCGATCATCCACCCGGCCGGCAACAAGCCGAAGCGCATCGAGGAGTACGCCGGACGGGTCAACTCCGGGCATTCCGCCGTGAGCGTCGCCCGGATGACATCACCGGGTGGGTGGAAGGAACCCGGGCAGCGCCCCGAGTTCGAGGAAGTCACTGTCGTTCTGCGCGGGATGCTGAGAGTCGAGAGTGAAGGCGCGGTGCTCGATGTGCGTGCCGGTCAGGCAGTCGTGACCAGTCCGGGTGAGTGGGTTCGCTACAGCACTCCTGAGCCGGACGGCGCGGAGTACATCGCCGTGTGTGTGCCGGCGTTCTCGCCCTCGAACGTGCACCGGGACGAGTAGCGGAAGAAAAGGGACAGCGGAACTCGACGGTCACCTTGCCAGGTGCCCGTTCGTACGCGCAGCTCGGTTAGACCGCTGTCTGCATCGCCGCTGTCTGATGCTGAGTCCATCCTCCTTCTCCCCCGCCCTGTAGCTCCTCAGCTACAAGGGGACGACGGACGCGGCCGCATTGTTCCCCCCCAACGGACACCGGCTGCCCAGACCGTTGTGGTCTGAAGGCAACCGGATGCCGATTCCCGCGGCCGTACCTGGAATTGCCCCGCTGATGCGGCGTCCCTCAGATCTTCTCCACGCTCGCCCGCCGGGCCCGGTTACAGGAACGGATTCTCGTCCGCGCTCGGTCCATAGATCGAGGGAACCGCAACGTCGAGCTCGCGCAGATACATCGTCAGCTGCCCGCGGTGGTGATACCAGTGGTTGAGCATGATTGAGCGCAGGAACGCCACTCGCGGAATCGCCAGCAGCTCGCGATCGCCGCTTCTCAGCCGCCATACCTCGGTGAGCGTCGCGTCGTCCATCCGCCCGATGACCTGCTTCGCATGCGCGATGCTGCGGTCGAGCGCGGGGACGAGCTCCGACGCGTTCCCCGGGGTGGGATCGGGACCGAATTGCGGCGCCTGGGCCGGCGATGGCGAGCTCGCAAGATCGGCGACGGTGCCAGGCACCGTCGCAACATGGAGCGCGAGCTCTCCGAGGGTTCTCGCCTTCTGATGTGGACGCCATCCCAGTTGATGGCCTGGTACGCGCTCCAGCACACGGCGCGTGGTCTGAGCCTCGTGCTCGAGTTCCTGCAACATGCCGTCGATGACTGCCATTCGTTTGTCCTCCATTGAGCGGGTGCTACGCCTGCCCCAGCCGCTTCTTGACCCGATCCATCACGCCGGAAAAGCCATGCGTCAGCGCTTCTCGGTATCCATCGGGGAAGAGACCGATCGCGGTGTGGTGCAGCGTGATCGTGGTCCCGCCATCGACTTCCTTGAGGCGGTACTGCACGTTCGACGCAACCGCAAACGACATCATCAAGGGTCCGGTGATCTCGAGCAGTGTCGGCCGCTTGATCGCCTGCACGTGACCCCACAGGTGGCCGTTGCCGTCGCCGAGATCGCGGAACCAGCGGCCGCCGGGCCAGGGCTCGAGCGTCATCGGCATGGGCGTGTTGTTCTGTCCGACGCTTCCCGGACCCATTTCTTCGAGCAGCGCGGCGAACGTCGCCGACAGCGGAAGACCTGACGTGCGTCTCCTGCGTCAGGTCGAGTGAGAGATTGTCGAGAGCTGTTGCGATTGCGGTCATGACGGCCTCCGATTGACGTGTGGTTTCGCGGCTGCGCCTCAATTGCGCTCGGCGCGTTCTTTCACCCTGGCGAGCTGGTGACCCCAGTACTTCTGGAACCGGTTCGCCCACTCCTGCACGGGCTTGATCGCCTCCGCGTTCGTCCGGTAGAAGGCCTGGCGGCCCTCCCGGCGAACGTCGACCAGGCCAACGTCCAGCAGCACCCGCAGGTGCTTCGACACCGACGGCTGGGCGAGCCCCAGTGCCGTGACGATGTCGCCGACGGGACGTTCGCGAGGGGCGAGGTAGTCGAGGATGTCCCGTCGCCGCGGTTCCGCGATGGCGTTGAAACTGTCCGAAGTCGTCGCGGCGCGGGGCATGAGCAGCATCATATTCCTATCAGGGAATATGTCAAGGCCGACTCTGAGCTCACAGCTGTCAGCTGTCAGTCGTCAGTTTTCTGTAGCCTTCAACAGAGCCGTTCGGGCGCCGCCGATCCACGTCTCCCGCCGGTGCCTCGCGAGGTTACGGCGCGGGTAGCAAGGGCGTCGTGCGCCGGCAGAGTTGAAGCGGCAGGCCCCACGGGTCGCGCAGCATGACCAGGCGTGAGCCATCTGGCTGCGTCTGCGCGTCGACCAGTGCTCGCGCCGGCAGCTACCAGCGTGGCGGCGACGGCGTCCGGATCGTCAGCAGCGAACGCCAGGTGGAACCGCAGCGGATGCTGCGCCCGATAGTCGGGAACCGGGTCTGCGGCATTGCTGTAGATCTCGATCGCGACCTGGCCGCGCGCGTCGGCGAGGAAGTGGATGTATGGTGCCGCCGTGTTCCGCCGGAGGATGCGCATCCCGAGGTTGTCTACGTACCACGCGGCCATCGCAGCAGGGTCGGAGACGTTACAGGCAACATGTTCGACATTGAGAACCGGCATTCGAATCACTCCTGATCTGATGGTGGATTTCGACCGTAGCTTCCGCCCTCACGCGGAAGGTCATCGAGCGACCTCTAAGGCTGCATTCGCCCCGGCGACGTGCTGATGCGATGCCGCCACGCGTCGACGATCACCGCCAGCGACGATGACAGCACCGGTGATCACCCGCTTGATCGGATCTGACGCGCCGACCTGGGCAAGGCCGGCTTCGAGCGTCGCGATCACCAGTACTCCCAGGAACGTGTTGACGACCGAACCGCGTCCGCCGACCAGGCTCGTGCCGCCAATCACCACCGCGGCAATGGCGGACAGTTCGAGACCTGCGCCGGCATTCGGATCCGATGAACCCAGGCGCGAGGTGTAGAACACGGCGGCGAGGCCGGTCATCGCGCCGAGCGCCGCGAACACCGCGATCCGGGGCGGTCTGGGATCGATGCCCGCGAGCCGCACCGCGGATTCGTTCGTGCCGATGGCGACGACGTGACGGCCGAAGACGGTGCGCGAGAGAACGACCTGGGCCGCGGCGATGACCAGGACCGCGATGACGAGCAGCCGACGACACCGCCAGCCCCGCGATGGGCGCCGACAGGCCTTCGACCGCGCTCCCGATGTATCGCGTTTGCGACTGGGTCGTCAGGTAGGCGAGGCCGCGCGCGATCTCGAGCATGCCGAGCGTGACAATGAACGAGGGCACGCCACACCAGACCGTCACCAGCCCGTTGACGCTGCCCGCCGCGAGGCCCGTCCCGAGCGCCAAGCAGGTCGCGACCCACATCGGCTGATGCCAGTCGACGAGTACGGTGCCCAGGACCGCCCCGGAGAGGCCGAGGACGGAGCCGACCGACAGATCGATCCCGCCGGAGATGATCACCAGCGTCATGCCCGGCCGCGACGATCGCGAGCGCAGGGATCCGGTTGGCCAGGCCGGCAAAGGTGGCGACGCTGAGGAAGTTGTCGGCGAGGGCACCGAACAGCACCACGAGCACAAGCCAGATGGCCAGCATCGCCGAGTACTCGGCCAGTCGCGTCGACGGCAGCCTCATACGCCGAATGCCGCCTGGGTGATGGCTTCCTGCGTCCAGTCGGGCGGCGTGAATTGTGCCGTGATGCGTCCATGCGCCATCACCAGGATGCGGTCGCAGAGCGCCATCAGCTCGACCAGGTCGCTCGATACCACCAGGATCGCCTTGCCGTCCGACGCCAGCTCACGCAGCAACGCATGAATCGTGTCCTTCGCCGCGGCGTCGATGCCGCGGGTCGGCTCGTCGCAGAGCAGGATGCGACTGTCGCGGGCGAGCCAGCGCGCGATCATCACCTTCTGCTGGTTCCCCCCGCTCAACTCAGTCACCGGCTGGTCGATCGAGGCGCACCGGACCGCCACTCGCGCGCAGGCCGCACGGGCGGTGCGCGATTCGGCGCCGCCATCGAGCCAGCCGCCCGCTCCGGCCTGGATTGCGCTGAGCGTCGCGTTGACCCGGACCGAGAGCGGCATCAGGAGCCCGTCGCGCTTGCGGTCTTCGGGAATGAGCGCAAGCCCGGCCCTGACGGCATCCGCGGGCGTGCTGATGCCGGCCGGTTCGCCGTCGACGAGAATTTCCCCTGAGTCGATCGGGTCGGCGCCGAAGATGGCGCGCAACAACTCGGTCCGGCCGGATCCGATCAGTCCAGCGATCCCGACGATCTCACCGCCGCGCACCTCGAGACTGACATCGCGGACCGCGTCGCCGGCTCGCACGTGACGCACGCTCAAAGCGATATCGCCTCCCGGCCGCGCCGGTGCACTCGAACCGATTCGGCAGATCGTGCCCGACCATCTCCCGAACCAGCTGGTCGGCGCTCGCGTCGTTGACGTCGTGGGTCGCGATTCGTCGACCGTCGCGCATCACGCTGATCCGATCGGCAACGCGTCGAATCTCCTCCATCCGGTGGCTGACGTAGACAATCCCGACGCCGTCGGCCTTCAGCCGACGGACATTGTCGAAGAGCTGCGCGATTTCCGGATCGGTCAGGGCAGCCGTAGGCTCGTCCAGGATCAGGAGCCGACACTGTTGCGAGAGTGCGCCGGCGATCTCGACCAGCTGCTGCTGACCGACGCCGAGGACAGCCGCGGGCAGGTCCGGATCGATCGCGCCAAGGCCGACGCGCGCGAGCGCGTCCCGGGCCGCAGCGCGCAGGACAGCCGGGCGAATGAATCCGCCGCGGTGAGGCAAGCGGTTGAGGAAGAGATTCTCTGCCACGCTGAGCGTGCCGATCACGTTCAGCTCCTGCAGCACGATGGTGACACCGGCGCGCTCGCCATCGCGCTTCGAACCGGGATGGTATGGACGGCCGATCGAGCCGCATGTCACCGCCGTCCGCGCGGGTCAGTCCTGAGAGGATGCGGGCAAACGTGGACTTGCCGGCGCCGTTGCTGCCGATGATGGCGTGGACTTCTCCACGCCTCAGATCGAAGCTGAAGTCCTCGAGCACGGGAACGCTGTAGCTCTTGTGCAGTCCCGAGACTTCGAGCAGATCGCTGGGCGCGGTCATCTACCTGGTCACGAGGTCCACGGTCGTGGTCTGATCCGCGGGCGGCGCCTCGCCCTTCAGGATCTTCAAGGCCGCTTCGATCCCGAACACCGCAAGCCGGTCGCCGTGCTGGTCGGCCGTCGCCACCACCTGCCCCTTGTCGAGGAGCGGCCGCATGGCCGTGATGTTGTCGAAGCCGACGACCAGGACCTTCCCGGTTCTCCCCGCCGCCTGTATGGCCGACACCGCGCCGAGCGCCATGTTGTCGTTCGCGCACAGGATCGCGGCTGAGGTCGGTATGCGCGTTGAGCATCGCCGCCGCCACGTTGTTTGCGGTCTCCATCTCCCACCGGCCGCTCTGCACCGTCACGACCTTCATGCCCGCGGCCGTCATCGCATCCTCGAAACCAAGACGTCGCTGCTGGCCGTTGAATGCGGTCGGTATCCCCTCGATGATCGCCACCTTGTCGCCCGGATGGAGCTGCCGCGGCCAGCGCCTCGCCGACACTGCGCGCTCCGGCACGGTTGTCCGGGCCGACAAATGGCACCTTCAGCCCTTCCTGCTTCAACACCTCGGCATCGAGCCTGTTGTCGATGTTGACGACAAGAATCCCCGCGTCGCGGGCACGCTTCACTGCCGTGACCAGGGCCTTCGAGTCGGCCGGCGCGATCACGATCGCATCGACCCGCTGCGCCACCATTTGCTCGATCAGATTCACCTGCTCGGCCAGGTCGGTCTCGTTCTTGATGCCGTTGACGATCAGGTCGTAACTGTCGCCGTGCGCCGCCTGGTGCTGCTTCGCACCTTCGGCCATCGTGCTGAAGAACTCGTTCGCCAGCGACTTCATGATCAGCGCAACCCTCGGCTTGTGCGACGCCGTCGTCGCCTTCCCGCCGGTCGGTTTGGTGCAAGCCGCGGTGAGCGCCACCACGACGACAAGGCCCGCGATCAGCTTCTTCATACCTGTCCCCTCGAGAGCATGGCGTCGATGTCGCGCCGCGCCGGCGCCGATGGCTGTGCCCCGGCGCGAGTGACGGAACACGCGGCTGCGGCATTGGCGAATCGCGCCGACTCCAGGAGCGACCTGCCCTCCGCAATCGCGACCACCAGCGCGCCGTTGAAGACGTCCCCGGCCCCCGTCGTATCGACCGCCTTGACCCGGAACCCGCGCACCAGCTGCCGGACGCCGTTGCCGGCGACGAACGCGCCGCGCGATCCCATAGTGATCACGACGTTCCGAACGCCGCTCCTCAACAGCGTCTCGGCCGCTCGCGCCGCCGACCGTTCGCTGTTGACGACGATGCCGGTGAGCCGCTCGGCCTCACTCTCGTTTGGCGTCAGGAGATACACCTGCCCGAGGAGCGTGCGCGGCAGCGAGCGGGCCGGCGCCGGATTCAGCACCAGCCGCAGGCCGGCGACGGACGCCAGCTGGACCGCCGTTTCGACGACAGCGATCGGAATCTCGAGTTGCAGCAGCGCGATGCTCGCGGCGCGAAAGGCCTTGTTCGCCCGACGCACGTCAGCCGGGCTGATCGTGTCGTTCGCGCCCGACGCGACCGTGATGCAGTTCTCCCCGGTCCGCGTGACGTAGATGAATGCCACCCCGGATGGAATCACCGGATCGCGCGACACATGCCGCACGTCGAGGCCCGCCGTCGGTAAAACCATTGACCGCTCGATCGCCCTCGTCGTCTCGACCGACCCGGGCCACGAACGTGACCGCACCGCCGGCGCGCGCGGCGGCAACCGCCTGGTTTGCACCCTTGCCCCCCGCCGCCCTGGTAAACGCACCTCCGAGTATCGTCTCGCCCGGCCGCGGAAAACGCGGGAGCGTTGATGATCAGATCGGTATTCGAGCTGCCGATCACGAGAATCTGGGGCTTGGGCTTTCGCGAGGGACCGGCCACGGCAGTCGGATACTACACCGCAGCGGCGATCTTCATCGCGCGCGATACACGATCCCGACCTCGAAGGTGATCCGGGTCCCGGTCGACTGTGGGCTTGCATCCGTCCCGGGTGACGACCCTGACGGTGTGGCGACCCGCGCGACAATCCGTCGCGGTGCCACAGGTCATTGTCAAACGTGCGCGGCGGGATGTATGCGTCAATCGTGCCTGCGGGGTTCCCGTCCAGGAACACGTCGGCACGGCCGCCGTCCTGGGCCATTCGGCCGACGAGCGCGACCGCCGTTCCCTCGAACGTGAACGTCGCGACATTGCCCCTGGCCGTCGATGTCTTTCGCTCCGCCACGCCGATGCCGTCCCATGCCGGGTTCGTGGTCCACTCGCCGCTGAACGCCCAGGCCTTGTTCGAGGCATCGAGGCGAGCGGCGGGAACGCCCATGTCCCACTGCTCGAGCGCCGCCGGCACCGCCGCCTGAACCGGAATTTCAATCACATCCCCGTCCACCCGGCCACCCGCCTTGACGATCACTTTCAGCGCGCGATCGAGCGTCGACCGGGCAATCGCATTGAACGAATAATCGGTGTAATCGAACTTGGCGTCGCCGAGGCCGGGGATACCCGACGTATAGACCGCCGGAATCGCGGCATAGCCGAGCATGACGCCGACGATGCCGGCGGCGCTGGAGGGATTGCAGTCCGAGTCCTGGCCGAAGCGGGTGGTGACGTCGAGAGTCCGGGCGAAGTCGCCGCCGCCGTAGAGCAGGCCGAGTGCGACGTAGGCGCCATTCAGCCGCGCATCGATGTTGAACGGGCGGGACGCGCCGTCCGTGCACGAGTCATCGCGGTCCCATTTCGCCTCGAGCTCGGTCCACGCCGTTCGCCAGTCGGACGGATACTTCCGCCAGAGTGCGATGGCGTCGCTGATGATCCGCGCGTAGCCGCTGCCGGCGGGGATGGTGGCAAGGCCCGCCTCGACCACCTTCGCGACATCGTGCTCGAAGAACGCGGCCGAGTACATCCCGCCGAAGAACATGCCGCCATACAGGCCGTCGCCATGGTTCATGATGCGTCCGACCAGACTGCAGTAGCGATTGGACTCCTGCGGCAGGCCCGGCGTCATCAGCCCGATGAAGTCCGATTCGATCTGGAAATCGATGTCGTTGGCGTGAATGTTGTTGCGGGGATCTCCCGACAGCGGCGCCTTGATGCCCTGATTCAGCAGCCGGCGCGCCGCGGCGTTGGCGTGCCACAGCGAGTACTGCGACGTCCTGAACGCCTCGGCGTAGTCGTCGATCGTCGCACCGAGGCCGACCTTGTCCATGACCGCGGCAAAGGTCATGTCGACATACAAATCGTCCTGATGCAGCGCTTCGCTGACCCGGTCCGGCGTCCAGGGAAGGGCGCCTTCGATCAATTTCCCGTTCGACTGGAATTCAGTCGGCGCGCCGAACGACACGCCAATCATCTGTCCGGCCCACCCGCCGCGGATCTTGTCCTCGAGCGCGGCCCGCGTCAGCCGTCGCATCGCGCCGCCACTCTGGCCGTCGAGTGTCGAGCCGGGAAGGATCACGAAAAACAGGGCGGCAACGACAATCGTCACTCGCGCCGTCGGTATCCGGCTCGCGTCAAGCCTGTGCTGCATGCGCTGCATGATACACAGACAGGAGGAACAACGGTGTCAGTCCTGTTTGAGCGCTGCGCCGAGCCCGGGCACGCCGGCCGCGCCCTCACGCACCTCGGCGGTGGACTCCTTCACCGCGTCGCCGATCCGCTCGGCCCGCCCGCCAAGGCACGAGGCGAGGAAATTCTCGGTTATCGCATTGAACGCGATGTTGTTGACCGGCCGGGCGAACCCGTGCCCCTCGTCCGGAAACACCACGTAGGTCACGGGGATGTCCTTGCCCTTCATGGCGTCGACGATCTGCTGCGATTCGCGGATGTTCACCCGCGGATCGTTGGCGCCCTGCCCGATGAGCAGCGGCACCCTGATCTTGTCCGCCAGGAACAGAGGCGATCGCTCGTGCAGCAATGCCTTCCCGTCCTCGGTCGTCGGGTTGCCCATCCGCTGGTAGAACTGCTGCTTCCCGGCCTCCCAGTACGGCGGGATCGTCTGCAACAGCGTGAACAGGTTCGAAGGCCCGACGATGTCGACGCCGCAGCGGAACCGGTCGGGCGTGAAGGTCAGACCGGCGAGCGTGGCGTAGCCGCCGTACGAGCCGCCGGCAATCGCGACCTTCTCCCTGGCCGTGATCCCCTGCGCCACCGCCCAATCGACCGCGTCGATCAGATCGTCGTGCATCTTGCGGCCCCACTCGAGATTGCCTGACGAAATGAACTTCTTGCCGAAGCCGGTGGAACCGCGATAGTTGACCGACAGCACCGCGTAGCCGCGATTGGCGAGCCACTGGTGCCATGAGTTGTAGCCGTAGCTGTCGCGGGCCCAGGGACCTCCGTGCACGAACAGCACCAGCGGCACGGGCTGGGTCGGCTTGCCGTCACCATCGGGATCGGTACCGGCCGGGAGGGTCAGGTACGACACGAGGGTCATGCCGTCGCGGCTCTTGATCGTTTCGGGAAACATGCGGACGAGCGGCGCGCCGACCAGCTCGGGACGGCCAATGAACAGCTTCGTCAGTTTCTTCCCGGCGCGATCGTACAACCACGTGCTCGCCGGCTCGGTGACCGGATCGACCGTCACCGTCCATTTGTCGTCCGCGTCCGTGCGCGAGGTGACGTTGATGTCCCCCTTCAGTTCCGATGCGAGCCACGCGAGCTCGCTCTTGATCGCCGGATCGCTCGACTGCCATTCGGTGCGGAGGTAATCGACCGACCATGCCTGCACGACGCCGGTCCTGGGATCGCTCAACGTCTCGCCGATATCGGCGCGCGGATCCTCGGCGATCGTGGTCTGGCCCCCGCTCGCCACGTCCTGGCCGACGAGCGCCGCGGTGTCGCGGCCGCGTGAATCCACCCAGTAGAGGGTCTTGCCGTCGGTCGTGAATCCGAGCGGCCCGGTTGTCTGCGAATCCTCGAGGCCGACGGTGGCGAACGCGCTGTCTTCGACCTTGCCGTTCAGGATCCGGAAGAATTGTGATCCACCATCGTCGGTCGACTTCTGCGCGATACGAGGGACGAGCTGCTCGTCGGCGGTGTAGCCGGCGTAGCCGCCATCGTTCTGAAGAACGAGCGTCAGCTTCCCGGTCGCGAGGTCGAGGCTGTGGACATCGTGCCAGCGCGGGTCGCGGTTGTTCAGGCCGACGAGGATGCGGTCCTTGACCACGCGGCTGATGCCGACCACCAGCACCCGCGTTTTTTCGAAAGGCGTGAGGGTCTTCTGAGTGCCGGAGGCGACATCAACCCCGTAGAGAAGAAAATTCTCGTCGCCACCGCTGTCGTTCAGGAAGAGGATCGTCTTCGAGTCGGGGGACCAGAAATACTGACGGATGGGCCGTTTGGTTTCGGCGGTGAGCGGCTTGGCGGCACCCGGGTTTGCGACTGGAGCCATCCAGATATTGAGCACGCCGTCCCGCGGCGCAATCCAGGCGAGCCACTCACCATTCGGACTGACCCGCCCGGCCACCTTGCTCGGATTGCCGAAAACTTTTGCTCTCTCGATCAGGGGAACCGGTGGCGCCTGCGCGAAGGCTGGCGCGGCGAGTGCGATGAACACGCTGAGGGCGAGAAGACGACGGCGCATGACGCCTCCTTTGAACGAAGCCGGCGGCAGCATCCTAACACGCGCGGGGGGTCCGTGGCAGACGCTTGAACACACCGCTCGGCCCCGCTGTCTTGTGATGACACGAAGGCTTCCGTACCGTCGCCACGCTCATCCCGGGGGCGGAACTCACGCCGTCTCCGCAGCGATGTTCAACGCCGTGCGCTGGAGATTATCATTGGGGCTCCATGGCGCCGGTGATCCCCGACCCCGGAAAGATCAAGAGCTTCCGCACCGGGGCGGCATTCGAAGCGTGGATGAAAGCCAACCACGCGCGCGAGACCGAGATCTGGCTGCGGGTCTTCAAGAAAGGCTCGGGCAAGCCAACCGTCACCACGGCGGAGGCGCTGGACGTGGCGTTGTGCTGGGGATGGATTGACGGCATCCGCAAATCGTTCGATGGGGAGTCGTTCCTGCAGCGGTACACCCCGCGTCGGGCACGAAGCATCTGGAGTCAGATCAACCGCAACCATGTCGCGCGGCTGACCGCGGCCGGGCGGATGACGCCCCACGGTCAGCGGCAGGTGGACGCGGCCAAGGCTGATGGCCGGTGGGACGCCGCGTATGCGCCGATTCGCAGCGCGAGCGAAGCGTCGATCCCAGACGACCTGCGCGCCGCAATCGAAGCCAATCCGCGGGCACGCAAGACCTTCCAGACGCTCGGTCGCCTCAACCTTTTCGCACTCGCATTCCGTACCAACAACATGAAGACCGCCGTCGGCCGCACGCGAAAGATCGCGGCGCTGGTCGACATGCTCGCGCGCGGGGACACGATTGTCCCCGAGCGCCGACGCGGTGGCGGCGATGACCGGTAACCTAGCTAGCTGGAAGCTGGGAGTTCATGTCTGAACTGGTGACTGGCGACTGGTGACTACAAGCGTCAGCGTCAGTAAGCTGGAAGCTGGGTGCCGGGAGTCTATGCCGTGACTGGTCACTGGCGACTGGCGACTGGTGACTGGCAACTACAAGCGTCAGCGTCAGTAAGCCGGAAGCTGAGAGCTGGAAGCTGATGTCTGATAGCTGAAAGCTGGAACCTACGAGCATGTTCCTCGACCAGGCGACGCGCCAACGGGAGTACTCGCCCAGTTCCGCGATTGGCGGCGACTATGCGGCATATCTCGAGCGCTATCGCGTCGAGAGTGCCGAAGCGTTCCGCAGTCTGTCAGTCCAGCGTGACGTGCGTTATGGTGCCGCGCCGCGCGCGCGGCTCGACTTCTTCCCGGCGCCCGACACGGTGCACGGCGCGGGACTGCTGGTCTACATTCACGGCGGCTACTGGCAGGAGCTCGCGAAGGAGCACTTCGCGTTTCTCGCGCCAGCCTGGCACGCCGCCGGATTCGCGTGCGCAGTCGTCGGCTACACGCTCGCACCGGAGGCGCGCCTTCCGGCCATCGTCTCCGAATGTCGCGAAGCGCTCACGTGGCTGCACGCGCGCGCCGACGTGCTCGATTTCGATCCCCGGAACATGGTCGTGGCCGGCAGTTCGGCGGGCGGATACCTTGCCGCCGCGTGCGGCGATCGTTCGAGCATTCCTCTCCGCGGGATGGTGTGCGTTTCGGGTATTTACGATGTGGCGCCGCTCATCGGCACGTCGATCAACGACGCCCTCGGACTGGATGCCGCGACTGCGGCCGCGCTCGACCTCTTGAACGCAGGTCACCAGTTCTGCCCCACGGTCGTTGCCTGGGGTGAGATCGAGACCTCGGAGTTCAAGCGCCAGAGTCGCGCGTTTGCAGCGCGTCTCTCAGCCGCCGGGACGCCATCCACGTGTCTCGAGATACCTGGACGCAATCACTTCGACGTGATCCTCGAGCTGGCACGGCCTGCGTCAGCGCTGTTCTCGGCGGCGCACTCCCTGTTCGAGGCCGTCCGGCGCGACTGATTACGTCACCGCCGCCCGGATGTGGAAGCGATCGTCCCGCCACTCGCCGGACTCCAGCACGTACGCCAGCCGATCCACCGAGTCCCACACATCCGCAAAGCGCGTATAGAGCGGCGTGAACCCGAAGCGGAGGATGTCCGGAGCGCGAAAATCGCCGACGACGTGACGGGCGATGAGCGCCTGAATGATGGCGTACGCACCTTCGGCATGGCTGAGACTGACCTGACTCCCCCGCTGATCCGGCTCACGAGGCGTCACGACCGACAGGCCGTGACCCGCGCATCGTCTGTCGACGAGCTCGATGAAGAGCTTCGTCAGGGCTACTGACTTGTCGCGGATCGCGACCATCCCCCCTGCCCTGTCGGCGGCGAGCAGCGTGTCGACACCACACTCGAGCGCCGCGAGGGACACAACAGGCGGTGTGCCACAGAGGAACCGCGCGATGCCAGGTGCCGGCCGATAGTTGGACTCGAACTCGAATGGAGCGGCGTGGCCGAACCAGCCCGCGAGCGGTTGCCGCCATCCTGCGGCATCCATGCGCTCCGTGTGGCGCGGGTGGGCCCAGATGAATGCCGGCGCACCCGGTCCGCCGTTCAGGTATTTGTAGCCGCAGCCGACGGCGAAGTCGGCTGCGCCTGAACTCGAGCCGTCGCCATACAGCATCACTGGCACCGCGCCAGCCGAATGGGCCAGATCCCAGACGGCAAGCGCGCCGGCTCGGTGCGCTTGGCGCGTGAGCTCCAGCATGTCGTGGCTGCGGCCCGTCCGATAGTTCACATGCGTCAGCATCACGATCGCAGGCCCCTCGACCATGGCGGCGCCCACGTCGTCGGCGTCGACGAGCCTGAGGCTGAACCCGTGCTCGCGCGCGACCGTTTCCGCTACGTAGAGGTCGGTTGGAAAATTCGTTCGTTCGGAGAGAAGGATCCGGGACGTGCTGTCGGCAGCCGCAATCCACATCGCGGCTGACAGCGCCTTGTAAAGATTCACCGAGGTCGAATCGGCGACCGCAATCTCGCCCGTGCCGACGCCGACGAGCGGGGCGATCTTGTCGGCAATCCGCTGCGAGAGCGTGAACCATCCGGCCGTGTTCCAGCTGCTGATAAGGTCGCGTCCCCACTCGTCTTCGACGACCTGCCGCACTCGTGCGGCGGTCCGCCGCGGCAGCATTCCGAGCGAGTTGCCGTCAAGGTAGATGAGACCGGCCGCATCCGCGGTCTCGATCGCGAAGTGTGCACGCATCGCGGCCAGCGGGTCGGTGCGGTCCAGGGCCGCGCACGCGTCTCTCGTCGGGTAAGACATGGATCCAGAACATAGCATCCAGGGTGCGCGGTAGCCGCGCCCGGCGCCCGTGGTGGCACCGATTCCGGATTGCTCCGTCAGGTCTCGACACGGCGCGCCCCAGGGGCCAGACGGGCGGCACGGCAGCTGCAAACATGGCGAGAACAACCTTGAGAACGGCCTTCGGTGGCCCTCCCGCCGCGCTGGAGCGTGGAGCTCGCAATATGCGGTGATCGCCGTCGCGAACCGTGGTGAGATCGTCATCCTCGAGGCTGGACCGTTCGAGACTCAGGAGCGGCAGGACGTTGCGCGATCGCAGCGGACCCGCGCTCGAGAGGAAGCAAGTGGCGGTGATCGTCCGAATGCGTGTGCAGTCGAAGAAAGGCGGGGCCCAATGACGATGCTCAATCCGGGACAGTTGACACGCGTTGGGCACGCGCTCGGGTCACGCCTCCGTACCTGGATGGTCAGGCTCATCCTGGCCGCGTTGCTGGCCGCCGTGACCTTGATCGTGGGTGGCGGCGTCCAGGCAGTGCTCAACGTGCCCGACCTGCAGCCCTGGCATCGGCTCATTCCCGATGCGGAAGTCCGGGCCGCGGATCTGGACGACAGATTCACGCTGCAACAGTACCTGGCGCGTGAGGCCGCGGTGTTCGACCAGGTGCGCGACGAGGTGGAGACACCAGTCTCGCGGTCTGGTTCGCAAACTGAAGCCAATCGCTACCAGTCTGCGAGCATCAGCTCTCCCCGACGTGCGAGCCGCGACTGGAACCGGACCTTCGAGCTGACGCCCCCTGGCGCAATGCGCGGCGGCGCCCTGCTGATCCACGGACTCACCGACTCGCCCTACAGCATGCGGAGCATCGCCAACACCCTGCAGGCGCAGGGCTACTACGCCCTGGCCCTGCGCGTGCCCGGCCACGGCACAGTGCCGGGTGCACTGACGCGCGCCACCGCCGAGGATTGGATGGCGGCAGTCAGGATGGGCGCGCGGCACGTGCGCCAGACGATCGGCGCGGATCGCCCGATGATCCTGGTCGGCTACTCCAACGGCGGCGCCCTGGTGATGCGCTACACCCTCGAAGCCACCGCGGACGCGCGGCTTCCCTCCCCGGCGCGTGTCGTGCTGATTTCACCGATGATTGGCGTCTCGCCGCTCGCGCGCGTGGCGCGGGTGATCAGCGCGTTGGGCCCGCTGCCGTTCTTCGAGAAGGCCCGCTGGCTCGACGTGATCCCGGAATACAACCCGTTCAAATACAATTCGTTTCCGGCCAACGCCGCGAACCAGAGCTACCGCGTGTCGTCCCTGCTCCGGACGGAGGTCGCCGACGCGAGCCGAAGCGGCCTGCTCGACCGGCTGCCCCCAATCCTGGCGTTTCAGTCGGTGGTGGACGCGACCGTGAGCACACCGGCGGTGGTCGATCTCTTCGATCGTCTGCACGGCAACGGCCACGAGCTCGTGATCTTCGATATCAATCGACGCGCCGGGCTCGAACCGTATCTCCGCCCTACCGACGCCGCTTTGGTGAGAAGCCTGGCCGCTCCTGGCCCACGCCTTTACCGGCGCACGCTCATCACCAACGTCAGCGCCGACGTGTCTGAGGTCCGCGCCCGTTCAATCGCGGCGGGTGCAACGACCATCGAGGACGTGCCACTGGGGCTCTACTGGCCGATGCAGATGTTTTCGCTCTCGCACGTCGCCTTACCGTTCGCGATCGACGATCCCGTCTATGGCAGCGAGCCGCCCGAAGCGGCGACTCCCTCGATCGCGCTGGGACGCCTGAGCCCGAGAGGGGAGAAGGGGGTGCTTACGGTGCCGGTGGAAACGTTGATGCGAATAGGATGGAATCCCTTCCTGCCGTTCCTCCTCGGCCGAGTCGTCGAGTGGACGGGTCCAGGTGCCGGCAATGTGGGGCAGGCGCCGGGCGGGCAACCCACCGCACCAGTATCTGTCCGCGCAGGGCATTGAGTTCGACCGACCCTCGTCGTCGCGGTTTCAGGGCGTCGATCGGGTCAACGTGAGCGACTGAATCTGCGGCGTCGGCGTCGGCGCGAGCAGAAGCTGCCCCTTGATGCGACCGTGGTCGCAGTTCCACGTGAACTCTCCCTCGAGCAATCCCGTGGGCACGATCGATGCGCCAGTGTCGCACGTGCCCACCTCCGCCTTCAGGCCGGCGAAGTCGCGAGCCCGGTGTTCGGCGTCGCGGTCCATCAGAAAGTTCATCGCCAGCACATCTCCGGCGGACGTGACCGAGCCCGCGGTGAACATCTTCACCGCCGTGGCATACGCGGTAGTGAGCGCGGGTGACGGCGTCGATGATCGCGGCTTGAACCGCCCGGCTCGTAAGAGCGTGACGGCTGCGTCCCAGACCGGCGGCCGAGGCCCGGCGTAGGTGCGATTGGCCAGCGCGAAGACGCCAACGCCGTAGTCCGGCAGCAGCAGCACGTGCGATCCATAACCCGGGTATCCGCCGCCGTGGCTCAGCGTCAGGCCGAGGTCGCAGTCGATCGCGGCGTAGAAACCCATGGCATACGTCGACGCTTCACGGCACGCCTCTGCCCCACTCGATCCCGGTCGCAGTCGGAGCGAGGGAAAGTTCGCCCCTTGTGCCAACTCGCGCACGCTCGAGCGCCGGACCGGTCCGGTCTCGGCGCCGTCGCGAGCCGGCCAGGCAGACAGCAGATACGATACCCACTTCGCGTAGTCGGTGGCGCTGGTCTGGATGCCGCCCATCGCACCGAAAGCGCCATGCGCCATCGTCGGTTCCAGTTTCCAGGTGTTGTCCTCCCATCGGTAGCCCAGGGCGCGACGCTCCTGGGGAGCGGCAGCCACGTCGTACCCTGTGGCCGTCATCTTCAGGGGCGCAAACAACAACCCCCGGACGAAATCCTTGTATGGCTGTCCCGACACGTTGGTGACGATGCGGCCGAGGAGGGCGTAGCCGAGATTCGAGTACTCCATCGCCGTTCCTGGCGGCCGCGTGAATGGCACACCGTCGCGGAGTAAACGGGTGAAGTCTTCATCCGGCAGCGGCGTCTGCCGGTCGCCCCAGGGATCATCCGTGACGAAGCCGGCGGTGTGCGTCAGCAGCTCGCGCACTCGTATCTTCGGCGAGTCGTCGGTCGGGTACTTCCAGCCGCGCAACTCGGGCACGTAGGCTTCGACCGGTGAGTCGAGCGACAGCTTGCCCTCGTCCCGCAGTTTCAGGATCGACAGCGCGGTGAACGCCTTGGTCATCGACGCGATGCGGAAGAGCGTGTCGGCATCGACCGGGCGTTTCGTGTCGACGTCCTGGACGCCGGCGCCCTTCACGTGCACCAGGTGGCCATCCTGCACGATTCCCCACACCATGCCGGGAATGTGAGCGTCGAGGCGGTAGTTTTCCATCGCCCGGTCGACGTCGGCGTAGACCGCCGTGTCCTGTGCCAGGACTGGCCTGGCAAGTGCACCGGTCGTGATCGTCACGGCAATTGCGACGCCGGTGATCAGTGTGCGACGGGTGCGTTGGCCTGCGATGCGTGGCATGAGCACTCCTTGCGCCAGTTCGGCCTCGACGAGCAGCTGAACGTGAGCGGGAACTGCGGTTTCGGTCATCGCCATGTCTGCAACTGCGTGGCGATCCTAACACCCGACTCAGCAGTGCGGCAATAACCGTGGACGCCGAGGCCACGGATCGATCAGAGGATCCCTTCGAGTCGAAGCGTCGTCGACCGCCAACGCGAGGGCGTAAAGGACACAGACGCTGCCGACGATTACCGGCGTCAGCAGTCGCCAGGCACGCCCCGTCGACGTCGCCGCGGAAGTCTGACGTCGCCAGCGTCGCTCGAGCTGTGTCCGGCATTGCGACCGGACGCGTTCGGCACGGTCGGAGTCGGGCGCGAGCCGGGTCAATTCGCTCAACCCTGGTGCAACGACATGGTGAACAGCGTCGGACGTCATGTGGTGATTTCCCGCAGGCGTGCGAAACCTGCCGCTTCGGTTTCAGACAAGTGGCACGCCAGGAGGGCGCGCGCACGGCTCACCCGCTGGCGCATGGCTTCCACGCTGACACCGCAGATTTGAGCGGCTACCGCGTGTGGCAGACCTTCGACCGCGACCAGCAGCAACGCTTCGCGAGACGCGAGCGGAAGCGAGGCCAGTGCCTCCGCGAGCCGCCGCACTGCCTGATCGGATTCGATCGCTTCGAACGGAGACGGTTCGCGGCGCCCGTGCGGCCACAGTCCCAGCAGGCCGCCGGCGTGCGAATCCTCGAGGAAGCGCGAACGACAGTAGCTCACGTGCAGGTGGCGGGCCACGGTGAACAGCCACGGGCCGATGCGCGTGTCGGGACGGAGCCGGCCGGCATGCTTGACGAGCCGCAACCATGTTTCTTCGAGCAGGTCCTCGGCGACGTCCGGCCGCTTCGAGAGCCTGGCGAGGAAGTTGTACAGCCGATGATTGAATGCGCGGTGCACCAGATCGAAGGCGTCAGGATCGCCGTTTCGCAGGCGAGATACGACCTCGAGTTCGAGATCACGATCCATCGCGTCCATCGCGTCCATCGCACTAATAACGCTGAACTCACCGCAACGTGACCGCGTCACGCCACGCACTCGAGAGCGTTATATCAGGTCGACGGTTTCCGAGGAGGTGATTGTGGAAGCATTGGCCAACGCCGGCGTCGCGGCTCTGGCAAGCATGTTCGTCGGCGTCCTGCCGCTGGCAATGGCAGTCGTGTATGCGATCTGGCCGAATGAGCAGCGGCTCACGCTCATTCGCCCGCTGTCGCTCGCCACCGTCTTCGCCGCGATTGCCGGGCTCGCCCTGGGGTTCGCCAACGAGCTCCGGTTCATCAGTCGCACGGGACAGATCGCGTTCTCGACTGTCATTGCTGCTGGCCTTGCCGAAGGCCTGGCGCCTGTGTTCTTCGCGTTCGGATGCCTCACGCTCACCTGGCTGTGCGTGACGATCGGGCTGTCGCGACATCCGTGACGTAGGCAGACGCCAGTATCCAGTCTCCAGTTGCCAGTGACGGCTGCCTGGCTCCGGGTTCGGGTTCCGGGTTCCGGGTTCCGGGTTCCTGGCTACTGGCGACTGGTACTGGCGACTGGCGACTGGTTACTGGCGACTGGCGACTGGTTACTGGTTACGACGCCGTCAGCCTCTCCTGCAGAAAGGTAAGGACGTCAGCGCACAGCTGCTCGTAGAAGCTGACGCGGTCGAAACCGATCGGGTCCTGCGACGGAGGTATTGCCGGCGTCCTCATCGCAACCGGGTAGGGGCTCATGAACGAGTAGTGCCCGGCGTTCGGGATGATTCGATGGTCGACGAGCGCCGGGGAGGAGATGCCGCGCTTGATGATCTCGCTGTGCCCCCACGGCATGAAGACCACGCGACCGTCCGGAAGCGTCTTGTCTCCGGCAATCTCGAGGTCGTCCTTCTCGCCAGTCAGCATCAGGATGGGAACCGACACGCGGTCGAGGGCGCCGTCGGCGAGGAACCAGGCCGCCGCTGGCGCCAGCAAGACCAGCGCCTTGACTCGCGGATCCGGCGCCACGTCGATGGGGCGCGCCTCCTTGTTGTCGGTTTCCCAGGCAAACGCCGCAGGCCGGCCCCCGGCACTCGCCAGGGCGGTATAGCCGCCGAGGGAATGCCCGACGACCGCGGCAGTGTCAGGCAACAACGACGGTCCAAAGAGCTCCGCCCGGAACATCCAGTCGATCACGGCGGTGACGTGGCGCGGCCGATTCCGGAGATTTGCTTCCGTCCCGGCAAGCCGACTGTCAGTTCGGCTGTCGCCCGGATGCTCAGGCGCGGCGACGACGAAGCCGTGCCGCGCAAGATGCATGGCAAGTCCGCGGTGCAGCAGCGGCATGCTGGTCATTCCGTGGGAGACGACGACGAGCGCAGTCGAACCGGGTGCAGGTGCGCCGTCGCGAGCGATCGATTCGGTGAATGGACCGAGTGTCTCGGGACGTTCCTCGGCAAGACTGGGGTAGAACACGGCCGTGCGAATGTCCGCTCCGGTTGCCGGGTCCGGAATGGCGAACGAGCGGTAGCCAGCCGATCGGGTCACGGCGCAGGTTCGAAGATCGATCCGTCTCGATGTCGATGCGCTCTTACTTCGGCGTGACGCGGAACAGTCCACCAGGATTCGCGTCTTCGAGCATCCACACCGCGCCGTCCGACGCAACTTCGACGTCGCGAATGCGATGGCCGACGCTCCACAGTTCCGCGGGCTTCGCGCCGCCCTTGCCGTCGAAGGTGACGCGGGTGAGGGACTTCGCACCCATGCCGCCGATGAGCGCCGAGCCTTTCCATTGCGGGAACATCGCGCCGTTGTAGAAGGTGAGGCTGCCCGGCGCGATCACCGGCGTCCAGTAGATGAGCGGTTTGGTCAGGTCAGGCCGCGTGTCCGGACTTGGAATCGGCACGTTGTTGTAGTTGACCGCGTACGAGACCAGCGGCCAGCCGTAGTTCTTCCCCGGCTCGATCAGGTTCAGCTCGTCGCCGCCTTTCGGACCGTGCTCGACCTCCCACAGCCGGCCATCGGGCGCGAACGCCAGGCCGTAAGGGGTGCGGTGACCGGTGCTCCAGGTCTCGGCCGGCGCCAGATTCGGCCCGGGGAACGTGTAGGTGCTGACCACCGGCGCGGTCTTGGCCGCCTCCGTATCCGACGGCGGGTCGATCAGCGGCACGCTCGCCGCGCCCTTCTTCCCTGCCATTGGATTGTCGGGCGCCGGCTTGCCGTCGAGCGTCAGCCGGAGGATCTTGCCCAGTGCCTGGTCGGGGTCCTGCGCCGGCGTCATCCGCTGACGTTCGCCGACGGTGAGGAACAGATACTGGCCATCGGGAGAAAAGGCAATCTGGGCGCCGAACTGTCCGCCCTTGCCCTTCGGCATCTGGCGCCACAGCACTTCGAGTCCGTCCAGGCTCGCGGCGCCCTCGCCGATTGCCAGCTTGGCGCGGGCAAGCGCCAGGCTCGAGCCGCCCTCGCCTGGTTCTGAGTAGGTCAGGTAGACGTTGTGGTCCTTCGCGTACTGCGGCGACAGGAATATGCCCAGCAGACCGCCCTGTCCCTGATGCAGGACCGCGGGCACGTTGGCGACCGGAGTCTTCGCGCCCTGCTGGGTCACGAGCCAGACCGCGCCGGGCTTCTCGGTGATGAGCATGCGCCCGTCCGGCAGGAAGGCAATGCGCCACGGCAGGTTGAACGTCGCGACCTGCGTCATCGTGAACGGAAGGCTCGCTTCCGGCTTCTGGTCGCCGGCATTGATCTGTGCCCGCGCCGCGGTCGATGTCAGAGCCAGGAGCAGAGCCGCACCCAAAAACGTTTTCATGTCTTCCTTCCGCAAGATGTTGACGACATCAAGCGTATGCCAGAGAGCCGCTGGCGCGCCAGCCGACCACGCTTGCAACCGGTGGAGGGCTCTGGAAATGGGGAGTTCAAGCCGGTGACGGCAACTTCGAAGAACCGGAAGTTACGACTGTTGCGCTCAACGAATCGCCGCGTCCGGCATTTCGAACCGCAGCTCAGGATTGCGCGGCATCGTGTCCGGGAGTCCGCCCGTAGTCTGCTGAATGCGCAGGAGCTCCGCCTTGAGCGATGCCAGGGTGCCCTGTGTCCCTGGATCGTCGATCAGGTTCTGCTTCTGGCGCGGATCCGTTTTGATGTTGTAGAGCTCCGCTTTCTCCGTGTCCGGCTGCCCCTCGCCATTCGGATAGTGCATGTAGCTCCACTGGTCCGTCCGCACGCCGCGCACGTTGGGCGTATAGGGAAACTCCTTCTCGAAGTTGTACTCGTACATCCAGGAGCTCCTCCACGGGCCTTCGCGACCCTGGGCGAGGTTCCTGAACGACGCGCCATGAACGGATCCGAGCGGCGGCGCGCCGCACAGATCGAGAACGCTCGGCGCGACATCGAGATTGAGCACCATGCGATCAATCACCCGCGGATCGCGCATCGCCTCCGGATAGCGGACAAGCAGCGGGATGCGGATGCTCTCCTCCCACATCGTCCGCTTGTCGATTGAGGCGTGCTCGCCGAGCAGGAAGCCGTTGTCGCCGGCAAACAGGAAGATGGTGTTGTCGAGTTCCCCCATGGCCCGCAGCGTCTCGTAGATCTGCCCGACGCTGTCGTCGACCGACAGGATGGTTTCGTGATACGTGCGGATGAACGTATCGAAGTCCTTCGATCCGTACAGCGGGCCATCGATGCCGTGCCACGTCTTCATCCGGCGGCTGACCCAGTCCGGCGTGCCTGGGCCCGGAAGCGCAGTATCAGGCTTTCTGATTGCGACGCTATCGAACGCGTGCTCGTACTTCGGCTCCGGGATCCACAGTCCGTGCGGCGCCTTGTGACCCAGGTTGAGGGAAAACGGCCGTGGTGCCGTTTTCAGCCAGTCCGTTGCCAGGTTCGTGACCACGTGCGCGTAGTAGCCCTTGATGACCTGACGGTGCCCGTCGACGTTGAACGGCGTATCGTAGTACTGACCCTGGCCCTTGTGGCTCGCCCAGTAGTCGAATCCCGCGCGCTTCTCGTCGTTGCCCTCGCCCATGTGCCATTTTCCGATATAGGCCGTGTGATAACCCTCGTCGTGGAGGCGCTGAGGATAGCTGGGGATGGCGGCAGGAAACTCGGTGAAGTTGTTGATGACCTGATGGCTGTGAGCGTAAAGCCCGCTGAGGAAGCTCGCGCGGCTCGGCGAGCACAGTGAACTCGTACAGAACGCGTTCGAGAACCGGATGCCCTCGTTCGCGATCCGGTCGATGTTGGGCGTCTTGAGAAACGGGTGCCCGGCAACACCCATGCAGTCCCAGCGAAGGTCGTCGGAGAGGACGAAGACGACGTTGGGGCGGCGCGCCCGGCGGCACGCGACGAGGGGAGCCGCCACCGCAGCGGCAGCAGCCGACTGCAGAAACTGTCGGCGGTTCACGCGCGGCATGCCGCTCTCCGTCTGGTCACGGCCGGACACGCTGCGCCTGCATCTGCTCTGTCATCACCCTTCGGATCTCATCGCCAAGCGCCGGGACGGCGCGGGCGAATATCTGTTTGTACGCACCACAGAACCAATCGAGGTCATCGAAGCGCTGCTGTCGAGCATGCCGCAGCTTCGGGCACCCGCCGTGACAGATCGACTGATACTCGCAAACCGCACACTCCGCGTGCGCGATCTGTTTTTTTTCCGCGAACGCCCGCCGGCGCTGCCGGCGCCCGATCTCCGGCCAGCTGTCCGCCTCGATGTTCCCCAGCTTCCAGCCTGACTCCACGAAAAAGTCGCACGGGTACACGTCGCCGTTGTACTCGACTACCGCGTAACTGTCGCAGCTGTCGTGCATCGTGCAGCATCCCGGCTTGAGTCCGGCGATCGCTTCGGCCACGTTGTCGAAAAATCGTACGCGAACCGTCCGGCGTTCCGGCCACCACGCGTCGAACAACTCGGACAGGAAGGCGCCGTACTCCACGGCCGATATGGTGCTGGCGAGCGGCGTTCCGTCCGCGGCGAACTCCGCCAGGGGTATGAACTGCATGTGCTCGACGCCAAGCGACCGGAAAAATCGATACACCTCCGCGGCACGCCCGACGTTGCCCTTGCTGACGACGCAGAGCACGTTGAAGTCGACGCCGTGCTGCTGCAGGCGCCGAAGGCCGCGCATGACGCGCGTCCATGTCCCGCGCCGCTGCCGATCGAACCTGTAGAGATCGTGGACGTCCTCCGGACCATCGATCGACAGACCAACGAGAAAGCCGTACTTCCGGAACAGATCGCACCAGCCACCGTCGAGCAGCACTCCGTTGGTCTGGATGCTGTTGCCGACGGTCTGGCCCCGGCGCCCATACTTTTGCTGCAGGTGCACGAGCTGTTTGAAGAAGTCGATGCCGGCGAGCGTCGGCTCTCCGCCTTGAAAGGAGAAGGCCGACATCGGGAACGAGTAGGCCAGGTAGCCGCTGACGAGGCGCTCCAGGGTCGCAGGACTCATCGTCCTGGTCTTGCGGTCCTGGTACGGGTCGGCGGCGCGATCGAGGTAGAAGCAGTACTCGCAGTCCAGGTTGCAGACTGCGGAAGCGGGCTTGATGAGAAGCGACGTAATCCGCGGCGCCGGCCCCGACACACCCGCGGTCACCGCGCCGGTGTCCGACGCCATCGGCAACATCACCATCGGATTCCATCCAGCTGTTCTTCCGCCTGAAGGCGGAAGCTACGACAAAAGGCGGAAGCTACGACAAAGGCGGAAGCTACGACAAAGGCGGAAGCTACGACAAGCGGGAAGCTACGACAAGCGGGAAGCTACGCGGTGAAACCCGAGGCCCGAATCCCGAGCCCCGAGTCCCGGTGTCTTAAGCGCAGCCGCTGGTCGTGCCGCAGTTCGCGCACTTGTAGCACGAACCGGAGCGCACCATGATCGACCCGCACGTCGAGCACGGCGGCGCATCTTCCTGGTTCCTGATCGCCGCGAACGAGGACATCGTCCGCGAGCTGATCGCGCCGGTCGCCGAGGCACCGGCCGCCGCCGCCACGTCGAGCGGCAGTTGCTCGGGCGTCGTGACCGTCTCCTCGCGATTGTTGACGCCGGCGCGGAACTGCGCCTCCGGCGAGAGGAACTTCGCCGCCATCCAGCGGAAGATGTAGTCGACGATCGACTTGGCGAAGCGGACGTCGGGGTTCTTCGTCATCCCCGAGGGTTCGAAGCGGACGTGGCTGAACTTGTCGACTAGATCCTGCAGCGGCACGCCGTACTGGAGCGCGTAGCTGATGGCCTGCGCGAACGCGTCGGCAAACCCGGAGATGGTCGAGCCTTCCTTGGCCATGACGAGGAAGATCTCGCCGGGCGTCCCGTCTTCGAAGAGACCGACGGTGATGTAGCCCTCGTGGCCGGCGATGTCGAACTTGTGGGTGAAGGCGTGGCGCTCGTCGGGCAGCTTCCGCCGGCGCGGCCCCGGATCGACGGCGACCGCCGCCACTTTCTCCTTGTCGCGGGCGGTGTTCAGCGGCTGCGTCCGCTTGCTGCCGTCGCGGTAAATCGACACCGCCTTGGCGCCGATGCGCCACGAATCGATGTACGCCTGCTGGATCTCCTCGACCGTCGCTTCCTTCGGCACGTTGACGGTCTTCGAGATCGCTCCCGACAGGAACGGCTGCACCGCGCCCATCATGCGGACGTGGCCCATGTAGTGGATCGAGCGCACGCCGCGCGCCGGCTTGAAGGCGCAGTCGAACACCGCGAGGTGGTGCTCCTTGACGTGCGGCGCCCCTTCGATCGTCTCGTTCTCGTCGATGTACTCGATGACCTCCTTGATCTGGGTCGCGTTGTAGCCCAGCTTCGTGAGCGCCATCGGCACGGTCTGATTGACGATCTTCATCAACCCGCCGCCGACCAGCTTCTTGTACTTGACGAGGGCGATGTCCGGCTCCACCCCGGTGGTGTCGCAGTCCATCATGAAACCGATCGTTCCGGTCGGCGCGAGCACCGTCGCCTGCGCGTTGCGGAATCCGTGCTGCTCGCCGAGCTCGATGACTTCGTCCCACACCGCCTTCGCCGCCTGGAAGAGGTCCGACGGCAGGTGCGTGCGATCGATGTCCTTGAGCGCGGCGCGATGCTTCCGCATCACCCGGATGAAGGGCTCCTTGTTCTTGTCGTAGGCGGCGAACGGACCGCCGTGATCCCGCGCGATCTTTGCCGACTGCGCGAACGCCGCACCGTGCATCAGCGCGGTAATCGCGGCGGCGTAGTCGCGCCCGGAATCACCGTCGTAGGGCAGGCCACGCGACATCAGCAGCGCGCCGAGGTTGGCGTAACCAAGCCCGAGCGGCCGGAACTCGTGGCTGTTCTTCGCAATCGCAGGCGTCGGATAGCTCGAGTTGTCGACCAGGATCTCCTGCGCCGTGATCATCGTCCGGCACGCCGCCTCGAACGAGACCGAGTCGATCTCGCCGTCCTCGCGCAGGAACTTCATCAGGTTGATCGACGACAGGTTGCACGCGGTGTCGTCGAGGAACATGTACTCGGAGCACGGATTGCTCGCGTTGATCCTCGCCGTGTTCGGGCACGTGTGCCAGTCGTTCACCGTCGTGTCGAACTGCATGCCGGGATCGCCGCAGATGTGCGTCGCTTCGGCGATCTGCCGCATCAGGTCGCGGGCCTTGTAGGTCTGGACCGGTGCTCCGTCGCGCACCGCCTTGGTCGTCCACTCTCCGTCGTCCATCACCGCGCGCATGAATTCGTCGGTCACGCGCACGCTGTTGTTCGAATTCTGGAAGAAGACGGACGAGTAGGCCGGGCCGGTGAACGAGCCGTCGTAGCCGGCGTCAATCAGCGCCCACGCCTTCTTCTCTTCCTCGACCTTGCAGTTGATGAACTCCTCGATGTCCGGATGATCGGCGTTGAGGATGACCATCTTGGCGGCGCGGCGCGTCTTGCCACCCGACTTGATGACCCCGGCGAAAGCATCGAAGCCCTTCATGAACGACACCGGGCCCGACGCCGTTCCGCCGCCGGCGAGGAGCTCGCGCGAGGACCGGATCGCCGACAGGTTCGAGCCCGTGCCCGATCCGAACTTGAACAGCATCCCCTCGGTCTTCGCCAGGCCGAGGATGGACTCCATCGTGTCCTGCACCGCATTGATGAAGCAGGCGGAGCACTGGGGGGCCTTCTCGAAGCCGACGTTGAACCAGACCGGGCTGTTGAACGCCGCCTTCTGGTAGACGAGCAGGTGCTTGAGGTCGTCGCTGAACGCCTGCAGGTCGTCGTCGCTGGCGAAGTACTTCTGCTTGACCGCCCACGCCGTAATCGTGTCGACGACACGGCCGATGAGCTGCTTGACGCTCCGCTCGCGCTCGGGCGTCCCGATCGTGCCGCGGAAATATTTGGAGACGACGATGTTGGTCGCCTGCTGGGACCAGAACCGGGGGATCTCGACGTCGCGCTGCTCGAAGACCACGTTCCCCTTCTCGTTGCCGATCACCGCTGAGCGGACGTCCCATTCGATCTCGTCGAACGGGTCGATCCCCTCTCGGGTGAAGAAACGGTCGTATTCGAGTCCAGGCACGGTTGCCGGCACCGTCGCCGGCGTGCGGGCCGTGGTCTGCGTGCCGGTGGATTCCACCTGCGGAGCAGCGCCTCTCTGCATCTTCCCCTCCGAACGCCGAGCCCCGACCAGACCCCCAGGTCAGGACCCGAAATAAATGATTTTGGATAGCGCACGCCGACGTCGCAGTCGTTGAGCGGCGCAGGTAATTACCTGCTGGATAACGGTTTATCGCTAATCCGCCCTACTGCTCGCGAGGGCCGGGAAGGCCTCGTTTGTGTCTGTGGCGCTGGCAGACGAATATGGACCCTGTTTAGGTCCTTGTCAAGGGTGGATCTACCAGATATTGTGCCCTCAATTTAGGGCACGCGCAAGATATTGACATTTTGCGCGGAATGGCGCGGTCTTTTTCTGAGTGACCTAATTTATCAGCTACCGGCTGTCAGCTTCCGGCTTCCGGCTTCCGGCTTCCGGCTTCCGGCTACTAGCTTCCCGCTTCCAGCTATGAACTCGCGCCGAACCCCGAGCCCCGGATCCCCAGTCCCTAGTCCCTAATCCCGAGCGCAGCTCAGCGTCCCTGCAACTCTTTGGCGAGACGCTCGGCCTTTTCGGCGAGCTGCCGCGCGAGTCCGAAATCGGACTGCTTCAGTGCGTCCTCCGACTTGGTCACCATCAGCTTGGCGCTTTCGTACTGCTGCCGACGCTCGTTGTTGAGGCGCTGGTAGTTGATGTTCTCGAGCTCGCGCTTGGCGCGCTCGATCACATCGTGGACCTGGCGCGTGGCCTCGGCGCCGTCCACGGTCTCCGGCGTTCGAAGTTGCGGTACCGGGGCGGTGGCGGGAGCCGCAGCGGCCGGAGCGGGCTGCTCGGTCACCGGTGCGGGATCGGCGGGCTTCGGCTCGGGCTTCGGTGTCTCCCGGGGCGGCGGCGGCGTGCGCGCGCGCGGCGGCAGCGGTGCCACGGGGGGCAGGTCCTCGACCGGTTCCGGCGGCGGCGGCGACAGCGGCTTGGATTCGATCACCCGCGGCGGCACCGGCGGGACTTCGAGCGTCGGTCGGTCCGCGGGCGATTTCGCCTGCGCCGAGGCGCAGGCCCCGCTCGCGGCGGCACTCGCCACCGCGATCCACAACAACAACTTCCTCATGTCAAAACGCCTCGTCTGAGTCGGCCGAACCATGCGCCGTCAGGCCTGCGGGAAGATCAGCCGGAAGCGTGTTCCGTGCCCCGGCGTCGACTGGACTTCAACTTCCCCGTCGTGGAGCTGGACGATGCGATAGACCATCGAGAGACCGATGCCGCTGCCTTTTTCCTTGGTGGTGAAATAGAGATCGAAAATGCGGCTGAGATGCTCCGGCGGAATCCCGACGCCGGTGTCTTCGACATCGACTTCCACCGTCCGTCGGCCCGCCGGCACGGCAGGCGATCTTGAGCGTGCCCCCGTCCGGCATCGCCTGGCACGCGTTCAACGCCAGGTTGAGCAGCGCCTGCCCGAGCATGCCGGGATCGGCGTTGATCGCGGGCAGGTGCTCGGGACAGTCCACCGTCATGGTGATGTGCCTGCGCTCAGCCTCGGCAGACGCCGTCGTCGCCACGTCGGAGATGAGCGTCGACAGCCGCACCGGCTGCAGCTTCAGCTCATCCGGCCTGGCGAACTTCAGGAATCCGTTCACGACTTCGTCGAGACGTCGGATTTCCTTGCTGATGATTTCGACGTGTTTCGTCACGTCAGGGCCGGACCCGACGAGCGGCGGGGTCGCGCGCGGCAATCGGCCCATCGCCTGCGGCCACCAGCTGACGCGAGAGCTTCTGCTTCAGCAGCTCGAGGTGAATCGTCATCGCGTTGAGCGGGTTCTTGACCTCGTGCGCCACACCCGCCATCAGCCGGCCGAGTGCGGCGAGCTTTCGCGAGTAGTTCAGCGTCGAGTACACCTGGCTCAGATACGCCAGGTTGCGCGCGACCAGCATCGCGCCGAGAAACCGGCCGTTCGCATCGGTGATCGCGTGGCTGATCACCAGGCGATCGGCGGGGTCGGGCGTGTCGGCACTGTCCGTGCGCGTTCGCGGCTTCTTTCGGCGGCAACGACAGCGACACCGGGCCCTGCGATTTCCGCCCCGCCAGCGTGCGTTCGACGATCTGCCGGACGGGATGGGCTGCCGGCAGCGTGTCGATCGAGCCGGCTGTGCAGCGCGTTCATCGCCGCGTTGCTGAAGATCACTTCCCCGCGCGGCGAGAAGAGCGCCACCGCATCCTCGAGGTTGTCCATGACCGACTCGAGATCGTTCGACTGCTGGCGCACGACCGCCGATCCCGGATCCGCCGCGCCCCGCCCCATCGCCGACAGCTGCTGGCTGACGGCATCGAACGAGCTCCCGAGGTCGCGGAACTCCTGCTCGGGCAGATCCAGCCGGACGTCGAGCTCCCCGCGTCCGAGCCGTGTCAGCCCGCTCTGGATCACATGGATCGGCCGCAGCATCCATTGCGACAGCAGCATCGCGAACAGCGACGACACGGCGAGCGCGACGAGCACGGTTCCGGCGGCGCCGAGGACCGCGCGCCGCAGCTCACTGCGCACGAGCAGGGTCGAGACGCCAATCCGGATCGATCCGAACTGCCGATCACCCGCCAGCATCGGCTGCCGGATTTCAAAGGTGCGATCGGAGTACACGGCGCGAAGCTGCGCGATGGTGCCGGCGCGCACGAGCGGCGCCAGGTTCTCCTGCTCCGCCAGCGGCTGGCCCTCGAGCGTCGGGAAGAGGTGCGCCACCGCGATCCCGTCCTTGTCCACGATCGCCGCGTAGGTGACGTTCTCGGAATAGCCGACGCTCGATTCGAGGATCGACCGCACCCCGCCGTCGGCGCGCAGGGCGCCGTACGGGATCCGCTCCGCCTTCGGCGACGACCTGCCGCGCGCGCTGGAAGATCGCCTGCGACAGCATCTGGCCGATGCGTTGCGGTCTCCTGCAGGCTGAGCCTCGCCAGCGTGGCCAGGTGGTACGCGCTCAGCCCCAGTACGACCACGACCACCAGGGTCGTGACGCCCGCAACCTGTTTCGCCTTGATCGACATCAGGCGTCAGTGATCCGCGACGGCGAACCCGCGGGCTGCCAGCACTAGCTGCGTGCCCCCGTTTCGTCCTTCATCCGATTCAGCTTGTTGTGCAGCGTCTTGAGACTGATCCCGAGGATTTCGGCCGCGCGCGTCTTGTTGTTCCGCGTGTGATCGAGCGTGAGCAGGATCAACCGCCGCTCCGCCTCGTCCACCGTCGTCCCCGGCGAAATCGTCATCGTCGGCAGCGACTCCTCGCCGCGCGTGATCAGGGTCGGCGGCAGGTGCTTGGGTTCGATGAACTCGCTGTCGGCCAGGATCGTCGCCCGCTCGATGACATTGCGCAGTTCGCGGATGTTCCCCGGCCAGGGATAGCGCTCGAGGAGATACATCGCCTCCTGATCGACAGCGCGGACCGCCTTGCCGTTGACCCGGTTGAACTCGTTCAGGAACGACTGGACGAGCAGCGGAATGTCCTCGCGGCGTTCGCGCAGCGGCGGCAGATCGAGGGCGAAGACGTTCAGCCGATAGAACAGGTCCTCGCGGAGCTTGCCGTTGTTCACCGCGTCCTGCGGGACGACGTTGGTGGCGGCGATGACGCGAACGTCGACCGAGATCTCCTGCCGCCCGCCGAGACGACGGAACATGCGCTCCTGGAGAACGCGCAGCAGCTTGACCTGCGTCGCCGGCATCATTTCGGCGATCTCGTCGAGGAACAGCGTGCCGCGATGCGCGAGCTCGAAGACACCGGTGCGGCGATCGGTCGCGCCGGTGAACGCGCCCTTTTCGTGGCCGAAGATTTCGCTCTCGAGCAGCGTCTCCGGAATCGCGGCGCAGTTGATGGCGACAAACGGAAACGTCGCGCGCGGACTGAGCTCGTGAATGGTCTGCGCGATGAGTTCCTTGCCCGTGCCCGACTCCCCGGCAATCAGCACGGATGCGGATGTCGGCGCCGACTGCTCGATGACGCGGTAGACCGTGCGAATGCCAGGACTGTTGCCGATGATCCGGCCGAAGCTGCCCTGCTCGCGCAGCTGGCGGCGAAGCTGCCGCACTTCGCGCAGCGTCTCCTGGCGTTCCACCGCCTTCTGCAGCAGGATCTGCAGCCGCTGCGGATCGACCGGCTTGCTCAAATAGTCGTAGGCGCCTTCTTTGATCGCTTCGACCGCACTATCGACAGTGCCTTGCGCCGTCAGCAGGATGAACGTGAGGTCGGTGAGCTGATCCTTGAGCGCGTGCAACAACTCGAGCCCGCCCATCCGGGGCATGACAAGATCGCTGACGATGATCGCCGGGCGGAAGGTGGTCACTTTCCGCATCGCGGTTTCGCCCTCGGGCGCTTCGTCGGTGAGGAAGCCCCAGGCCTGCACGAGCTCGGCGAGGCCGGTCCGGGTCGCCGGATCGTCCTCGACTATAAGAACCCGCTCGGGTGCGTGGGGCTGCGCTTGCGTTACTTCTGACATCTAGGCTGTCTATCTTCGTTCGGGGCTTTTCGTGTGTTTCTTACACTTCAAGCGTAACACCGGGGTAAGCGTTACACACTCAGAGTTTGCCGGGGACGGATTTGACGTCGGTAATGGGCAATTCCTATCACAAAACCCATCTGTAAGCTGCTTTTCCGCGCTCGCGATACTGGGGGACCGCAGGCGGGCACACCCATTGCAGAGCTTGGCTGCGGGAGATTGCAATGAAAAAGATCTGGATCGCGGCGGCAATGACCCTGGCGCTGGCCGGGTGCTCAAGCAAGAAGGCGCTCGACATCCCGACTGGCACGGACGTGACGGTTGAGAAAACGGATGGCGTCACTGTGGCCGGACGCCTGGTCGAGGTCAAGCCCGATCAAGTCATCGTCGAAAGCCGCGATGGTGTTAAGACGCCCGTGCAGCGATCGCAGATTGCCTCGATGCGCCAGAGCGCGGCGGTTGTAGAGCGTGACGCGGCGAAACCGAACGCGGCCGCCCCGACGCCGAACGCCGCGGCGGCGCCCTCGCCCGCCCCAGCCGAAGGGACGAATCCGGGCGCACCGGCAGCGAGTGCCGCGGCGACGAAGCTCGCCGAGACGCCGGCGGAGGCCCCAGCCGAGGAGAGCCGCCTCGCAGCGGCGAAGCCGGTGGAACGCAAACCGGAGTACCGCGAAGTGACGCTGCCATCCGGAACCGCCCTGACGGTGGAGCTCGCGACGACCGTCGGGTCCGACACCAGCCAGATCGAGGATCCTGTCCGCGGCAGGCTCCGTAACGCCGTCCGCGTCGACGGAGTCGAAGCGCTGCCGGTGGGAACGGCCGTGCTCGGACACGTGACCAGTGTCGCGCCCGCCGGCAAGGTCAAGGGCGTCGCGTCGATTGCGTTTCGCTTCAGCACGCTCGACCTGCCGGGCGACGGAGGCCAGGAGAACGTGAGCACCGCGACGTACTCGCGCGCGTCGAAGACGACCAAGCAGAAGGACGCCACCAAGATTGGTGTCGGCGCCGGAGCCGGCGCGGTGATTGGCGGCATCCTCGGTGGCGGCAGCGGTGCGGCGAAAGGGGCGGCGATCGGCGGCGGCGCAGGCACGGCGGTCGTCCTGTCGACGAAAGGCGACGAGGTCCGCATCCCGGCGGGTACACCAGTCACGATTAAGCTGACCGCGCCTCTCACCCTGCGGGTGAAGTCGGACTAGTTCCGGGTTCCGGGTTCCGGGTTCCGGGTTCCGGGTTCGGGGTTCGGGGTTCGGGGTTCGGGGTCGCTTCGTAGCTTCCGCCTTCAGGCGGAAGTCGACGGTCCCGAGTCCCCTATCCCCAATCCTGAGTGATCGCGATGTAGTACAGTTCTCGTCTGTGTACGAGCCCCTTCCGGAGCTCCCTTATCTTCCCGAGCCGAAGCGGGTGCTGCCCCTCGAGCGGCTCGCCGCGCTGGTGGAAATCATCATCTGCTCCGGTTACCCCTCGCAGATTCTGCTGATCCTCGTCCTGCGCGGGTTCGGCATGCACTCGTTGACCGAGGCCGGCCGGCTGTCGCCGCCGTTCGTCTTCACGCTCTCGCTGATCGACGCGGCACTCGTCGTCACCCTGGTGCTCTTCTTCCTGCGGGCACACCATGAGCAGGCCAGGACGGTGCTGCTGGGCGACCGCCCCGTGCTCCGCGAGACGCTCCTTGGGATTGCGGTGCTCCCTGCCGCCTTCATGCTCGCGATGATCGTGCTGCTGGTCATCCTGCGGATCGCGCCTCACCTGCACGACGTCGCTCACAATCCGCTCGAGGACATGCTGCGCAACCGCGGCGATGCCCTGATCTTTGCCGCCGTCGTGATGATCGCGGGAGGCGTCCGCGAGGAAGTCCAGCGAGGTTTCATCGTCCACCGCTTCGGCGAGTACCTCGGTGGTGCGGGGTGGGGCGTGGCCATCTACAGCGTCTTCTTCGGTCTCGGCCACTGGGAGCAGGGGACCGACGCGATGATCGTGACCGGGCTGCTCGGCGCCGCGTGGGGCGTTTTGTATATCGTCCGCCGCAGCATCGTCGCCGCGATGGTGAACCACGCGACGTTCAACCTCGCGCAGCTTCTGAAGTACCTCGCGTTCGCCGTGAGGTAGCCCGCCGCTTTGATCCGCAGACTGACCCGTTCCCTGATGCTCTCGCGGCGTGAACTCGGGACACTGCTCCTGCTGTTCGCCTGTTCGCTGCCCGCGGTGACGGCCCGGCTGTATTCGTCGGACGAAGTCGAATACTTTTCGTATCTCAGGTCGCTCTGGTTCGATCACGATGTGTCGTTCGAGAACGAATATCAGTATTTCTACGACCACAACATCGCCCAGTCGGGCGATTTCCACCAGACGTTCCTCGAGCTGACGACGCCGGCCGGGCGGCGGATCAATTACGGGACGATCGGCAGCGCCATCCTGTGGGCGCCGTTCTATGCCGTGGGCGACGGCGTTGCGCGCGCAGCACGTGCGGCCGGACGCGACGTTGCGGTCGACGGTTATTCGCGCCCCTATGTCGCGGCGGTCGCGTACGGCTCGGCGTTCTATGGATTCGCCGCCATCGTTCTCGGGATCGCGGCGGCCCGACGCCTCGTCGGAGCGGGCGCACTCGGCTCCGGACTTGCCGTGTGGCTGGGCACGCCGATTCTCTTCTACATGTACATCGCTCCGCCGTTTTCGCATGCCTGTTCGGCGTTTGCGGTTGCGCTGCTGCTGACGATCTGGCTGCACGTCCGCGAAGCGTGGACCGTACGTGGTGCGGCACTGCTCGGCCTCGCCGGCGCACTCGTCGCCATGGTGCGTGAGCAGGATGTGCTCTTCGCGCTCGTGCCGGCCTTCGACTACCTGGTGACGGTCGCGGCGCAGTGGGCGGACGGCCGCGACGGTAAACGCGTCAGGCGCGCATTCGGGCCCGCGCTCGCGGGGTGTGTGGCGTTTGGCATCGCGTACCTGCCGCAGTTGCTCGCATACGAGGCGCTGAACGGCAGACCGCGGCCGTCAGAGCTCGTCACACGAAAGATGAACTGGGCGGCGCCGCACGCGCTGCAGGTGCTCGGGTCTCCGGAACACGGCTTTTTCTTCTGGACGCCTCTGGCCATTCTCAGCATCGCGGGGCTCCTGATCGTCACACTGCGTGGCGACGCGACTGGGCGCCGCGTCGGCGCCGGGCTGCTGCTCATGGTTGCGCTGCAGGTATACGTGAGTGGCGCGGTCGAATCGTGGACGGTCGCGGGCGCCTTCGGGCAGCGGCGGTTCGTGTCGATCACGATGATCCTCGTCGTCGGCCTCGCCGCCGTTCGGCATGCTGCAGCGTCGTGGCGGCCGGGGCACATCGCGGTCAACGCGGCAATCGCGCTCGCCGTCTGGTGGAACATCGCGTTGATGGCCGCGTTCGGCACGCAACTGATGGATCGCCATCGTCTCGAGCTCGGCCGGAATGCGTACGATGCGTTCGTGACCCTGCCAGCGATGGCGCCGGATCTCGTGTACCGATACCTGACTCACCGGTCGTCGTTCTACAAACCACCACCGCCCCCGCCGCAGGATCGGCAGTGACGGTCCGTCCTTTGCGCATTGTCTACCTGGCCGATATCCGCTTTCCGATCGAGCGCGCGAACGGCATCCAGACGATGGAGACGTGCCATGCGCTTGGAACTCGGGGGCACCGCGTCGAGCTCGTAGTGCGGCCGGACACGCACGCGCCGGCCCGGGATCCGTTTGCGTACTATGGCCTTGCACCGCTGGAGCGGCTCACCATTCAGACCGCGCCGGTCACTGGGCCCGCCGCCGCGCGGCGGATTGGATACCTGTCGTTCGCCCTTGGCCGCGTCGCCGGCGCCGGGCGAGCCGACGTCGTGTTTACGCGCGACCTCGGTGTTGCCTCGCTCGTCCTCCGGCTGCCGCGTGCGCTGCGCCCGCCGCTCGTGTACGAGTCGCACGGGTATGCACCGGATGTCGCGGCGGCGCTACCGCAGTTGATTGCGACCGCCTCAGCGCCCGCGGGACGCAAACTCCGCCGCCTGGCGCGTCGCGAGGCGCATGTCTGGCGTGCCGCGGACGGGTATGTCACGATCACCAGGAGCCTCGCCGAGGACCTCGCGGCCAGGTTCGGTGAGCGGCCGCGGCTGCACGTCGTGCCCGATGGGACCAGAGTCGCGACTCGCGGTGCCGGAGCTCGATCACTGGACTCGGGGGGCGGAGAACCGGCCGCGGACATGCTACATCCCGACAGCTCCAGATCCGTCGCCTCAGGTCGTGCGCCGGTGATCGCCTATGCCGGGCATCTGTATGCCTGGAAAGGTGTCGACGTGTTGCTCGAGGCGCTCGCGCGGGTGCCGAACGTCCACGGGCTCATCGTTGGCGGGCACTCGGCGGAACCCGACCTGGAACGCGTCAAGACAGCGGCCGGACGGCTCGGGATTGCGGACAGGGTGACATTCACCGGGCTGGTAGAGCCTGGTCGCGTCGCGGAACTGCTGCGGAGCGCCACTATCCTGGTGCTGCCGAATCCCGCGTCCGCGATCTCGGACCGGTTCACGTCGCCGCTGAAGCTGTTCGAGTACATGGCAGCGGGCCGGGCGATTGTCGCGTCGGACCTGCCGTCGATTCGCGAGGTCCTGCACGACGGGGTGAATGCGGTGCTGGTTCCAGCGGGCGAGGCCGCGGCGATCGCCGCAGCGATTACCCGGCTGCTGGACGATTCGTCGCTCGCCGCGCGACTGGCGCTCGCCGCGGCGGAGGCGTCCATTCACTATTCCTGGGAGCGGCGCGCCGAGCGGCTCGAGGACCTGTTCAACGAGGCAGTCGCCGTCCGCTCATGATCTCCCAGTCGATGCTCGCCCTGGTTCGCTGCCCGGACTGCCACGGAGTGCTCGCCGGCCCTGCCGATGCGCTGGTGTGCCGCGGGTGTGGCCGCGCGTATCACAGCGCCTCGGCGGATTTTCTCGATCTTCGGCCCAGGGTGCAGTACGCGGAGCAGACCAAATACCTGGACGAGTCGCTCCACGTCGACGCCCGCCACGAACGGGTCTCGCCGCCGCTGCTCGGATCAAAGATCCGCAACGACATGCTGCGTGCCTTCCTCGCGCCGGAGCGTCACGACCTCGTCGTCGATCTCGGCTGCGGCAGTGGCCGAACGCTGCTGTGGAACCGCGACTGGGGTGCGTCAACCATCGGCGTCGACATCAGCCCGTTCTTCTCCGCGGATGCACGGCGAACGGTCGACCTGTTGATCGGGGATCTCCGGAAGCTGCCGTTTGCGGCTGGCACTTTCACCAAGGCGTTCTCGCTCGACGTGCTCGAGCATCTGTCGCCCGAGGCGCTCCGCGACATGCTCGCCGAAGCCTCGCGAGTGCTCGCGCCGGGCGGCGCACTGTTCGTCTACACACACGTGCGGAAGAACGCGCCGATCGCGGCGGGACTGCGGTGGATCAATCTGCTGGCCCGCCAGCTCGATCGGGTCGGGCTCATCGATCTGCGGCAGGAACACCTGCGCAAGTCCGATCATTTGAACCCGCTGCACAACATCCCGGAACTCGAGCAAGTGGCGCACGACGCCGGTTTCCGAATCGGGCGGATCCGCTACTACACCCCAATCGTCGGCGGATTCGTCGAGAACATCCTGATGCGGCTGGCCGAGCGGGCGATGGCCCGGCGAGCGAGCGGCCGCCTGCGAGGGTCGATGTCAGCCGAGGCTGCCGACGCCGGCGGGATCCGCGAAGCCCGAACCGCCGCCAAGGAGCGAATCGCGCGCAGCCCGACGACCTACGCGGCGCTGCGCGCGCTGTCGTTCGCGATGAAGCTGGACCTGCTGCTGTTCGGGCGAATTCGATCGGGCCCGTTCTTCGCCCTGCTCGTCAAGGAGTGAGGGACTGTGAGCCAAACGTCGACTGCCACGAATGCAACCGCGGAGGCACGGAGATACGGAGACGCACGGAGAATCCACTTCATGGTCGCAACGACGATGGTGCTGAGAGCCCACAAACGATCGAAGCTACCCGTACGCGAGACATGCAGTGGCCGCGTAGGCGCTGCGCGCCGCGATGAACCCGCGCGTGGAATCACAAGCGGACCATCTCCCTTGTGCAGCTTGTGATTCCACGCCCGAGTTCATACTCGGGCCGGCCGCAGGCCGGCCACGCGGCCACCTCCGTGCGTCTCCGTGTCTCCGTGACTCCGTGGTCGAATTTGTTCGTGACACCGTGAGTCGCTGGCAATCCGATCGAACGACGACGAGATGAAAATCCTCTACTGCGCGAGTGACCAGACCGTGCCCGGGACCAAGGGGGGCTCCGTCCATGTCACCGCCGTTGCCGACGGTCTCGCGGCGCTTGGACATCAGGTCCACGCTCTCGTCACGCCGGGCGGCGTATTTCCAGCCGGACCGGTGCGGTGGATCGCGATGCCGCCGCCGCTCGGGCGGAAAGAACTGCGGTGGGCCTCCGCTGGCGCGGTGCGTCGGCTCGCAGCAGACCTCCGCCCGGACGTCATCATGGAGCGGTACTACAATTTCGGCGGCGAAGGCATCGGCGCTGCCGCACGGGTTGGCGCGACTGCCGTCCTCGAAGTGAATGCGCCGGTGATTGACTTCCCCGGGTCGGCGAAAGGACGCCTGGATCGCGCCCTGCTGGTCGAGCCGATGCGGCGCTGGCGCGAGGGGATTTGCGCGCGCGCCGACGTCATCGTCACGCCAGCTGCGGCAATCCTTCCGCCGGACACTCCGCGGTCCAAGGTAGTCGAGCTCGAGTGGGGTGCTGACACCGAACGGTTTCAGCCCGGCGCTCAGGGCCCGCCGACATTTGCCCGGCCGGCGCCGGTCGTCGCGGTGTTTGCCGGAGCGTTCCGCAGCTGGCACGGTGCCGTCCACCTCGCCTCTGCGATCCGCGAGCTGCGCGAACGAGGTCGCCGCGACATTGGCGCGGTGTTCATCGGGGACGGGCCCGAGCTTGCCGCGGTGCGCGAGGTGGCACGCGGTGTAGATGGGATCGTGTTCACCGGGGCGCTGCCGCACGACCGCATGCCCGCGAGCCTTGCCGCGTGCGACATCGGCGTCGCGCCATTCGACGCGGGGCGGCACGGCCCACTCGCGCTCGGGTTCTACTGGTCGCCGCTCAAGATCTTCGAGTACATGGCCTCGGGTCTGCCCGTGGTCGCGCCGGCAGCGGATCGGATCCCGACGCTCGTCGGTCACGAGCGCGAAGGGCTGCTCTACGCTCCTGCGCAGCCAGGCGCGCTGGCGTCAGCGCTCGAACGACTTGCGGACCCGGAGCTGAGACGGCGGCTCGGTGCGGCCGCACGGATCCGCGCCGTTCGCGATTACAGTTGGGCGGCGCATTGCAAAGCGCTCGAAGTCGCCATCGCCGCGGCACGGCGTCGCGCGCACGCCCCAGCTCACATTTGATGCACATCCTGGTTGCGACCGACGCCTTTCCTCCCGTGTGTGGCGGCAGCGGGTGGAGCTCGTACGAGCTCGCCCGGGGTCTGCGGGCGCGCGGGCATCGCGTCACGGTCGTCCAGCCAAGGCCCAACACCCGGCCGGGAGTACGCGAGCGAACGTTCGACAGCTTTCGTGTCCTCGAGTTCGGCGCGACCGCCCCGCCGATACCGTACGTACGCAACTACTTCAAGAACGAGCGCCTCTACCCGCGGCTTGCGGACTTTCTCGCCGACCTCATCAAGCGCGAACAGATCGACCTGGTGCACGGCCAGCATGTCCTCACCTGTCTGCCCGCCATTGCCGCCGCACGCCGGGCCGCGGTCCCCGCGGTGTGCACGGTCCGCGACTACTGGCCCGTGTGTTACTGGTCTGATCTCATTCACACCACCGATGACACCGCACTCTGCCCGGGCTGTTCGTCGCGAATGATGACGAAGTGCGTCCGTCCGCACGCCGGAGCACTCTGGCCGGTTGCCCTGCCGATGATTCCCTACATGCGCGCAAATCTCGGGCGCAAGCGCCGCGGCCTCGCGGCTGCGGATGCGATCGTCGCGGTCAGCACGACCATCGCGTCCGACCTGCGCGCCCGCGCGCCGGAGATTCGCGACACCAGGCTCGAGATCATTCCGAATCCAGTAGACATCGCCGCGCTGGTCGCCGCCGGCCGGGCGTCGGCGCCACCGATGCCGGGTCCATACGCCCTTTACATCGGCAAGCTCGCACCAAACAAGGGCACGAGCCACCTCGTTCCGGTGATTGAACGGGCGTCGCTCGACTGGCCGCTGGTCATTGCCGGGACCGGCCCCGAGTACGACTCGATCGCGGCAGCCGCGGCACGCTCGAGCCGCGACGTCCATATGATCGGCTGGATCGATCAGCCCGCCGCCGCCGCGTGGATGGCTCACGCTTCGATGCTGATTTTCACCTCGCGTGGTCCCGAGTCCCTCAGTCGTGTCCTGATCGAAGCAAGCGCCCTGGGCGTGCCGATCGCCGCGATGAACACCGGCGGCACCACCGACATCATCGCGAACGAGGAGACCGGACTGCTGTCGAACTCACCCGACGAACTCGCGGAGGATGTGCGACGGCTCCGCGCCGACGGAGAGCTGCGAGCACGGCTGTCGTCGGCGGCGCGCATCCGCGCGGCGGAACGGTTCGACGCACCATCCGTCGTCGCCCGCATGGCAGCGCTCTACGGGGAGCTCACGGGCGGAAACCGGTGACCCGGCCCCTCCGCGTTGCCGTGGTCTCGCGGGCGGTGTATCCGCTGCATGGGCGTCGGCGGGCTCGAGCGCAGCGTCTACGATCTCGTTCGCCACCTTGCCGCACGAGGCATCGAGATCACGCTCATCACCAGGCCAGCTGAAAGCGCGACGAAACCGGAGGCGACGTGGCCCGACGGCGTGGCCGTCCGATTCGTGCCCTATCGCACGTTCCCCCTCGCCGGCCGGCGCGGTACGACGATCCTCGATCGCGACACCGCGTACCCGCTGTTCGGAGAACGGGCCGGGCGGGTTGCGTGGGACCTCGCGACCTCGGGGGCCGTCGACCTGGTCCACGGCTTCGGCGCCAGCGTCCTGGGGTTCGCCCGTCGGCGGGGACGTGCGACGGTGCCGCTCGTTCTCAATCCGCAAGGCCTCGAGGAGTTCGGGGGATCCGATCCCTCTCGGGCGAAGTTGAAGCGCGCGGCGTATCTTCCGCTTCGCCGGGCGGTGCTGGCGTGCGCCCGCGCGGCGGATTGCGTCATCGCCACCGATCGCAGCCTCGAGCCGATTGTGCGTGCCCATCTCGAACTGGACCCGGAACGCGTGTGCGTGATCCCGAACGCGCTCGACCTTCCCGAACTCGACGCACTGGCCACCGAGGCTGACGGAGTGTCAATGCGCGCCCGCCAGAAAATCCCGGCCGCCGATACCGTCCTCCTCAGTGTCGGCCGGCTCGAGCAGAACAAAGGGTTCCACGTCCTCGTCGTCCGCGCTCGCGGCCCTCCGCGATCATGCGGGAAAGATTGGGGAAGGGCGGTGGCATTGGGTCGTCGTCGGTGACGGCCCCTTCCGTGGCGCGCTCGAGACGGCGATCACGAGTGCCGGGCTCCGCGATCGCGTCGTACTCACCGGGCGCCTGCCCGATCGGGAACTGCACGCATGGTACGAGGCGGCCGATCTCTTCGTGCATCCCACGTTGTACGAAGGCAGTTCGCTGGTCACGCTCGAGGCGATGGCCCACCGCCGGGCGGTGGTGGCCACCACGGCAGGAGGGCTCACCGATAAAGTCAGGCCGGGCGTCAACGGCTGGCTTGTTCCACCAGGCGATGCGTCAGCGCTTGCCGCCGCGATCAGTGGCGCACTCGGACGGCCGGAGCAGTTGCCTGCCTTCGGGCGTGGCGGGACGCGCGATCGTGGAGCGGGAATTTTCATGGAACGCCGCCGCAAGCCAGACGATTGCACTCTACGAAAGGCTCCTCGGCAGGACACCAGGGACATAGCGACTGGCGCGCCGCCGGAACGACTTAACACGGAAAGACCAAAATCCCGCCCGCGGACGTCACGGAAAGACACGGACAAGACCTCGCCACAGCGTCACGCAGTCAAACCGCCGGAGCTCGGCTACCGGGCTGCGTGACAATGAAGGTCGGCGTGGGAGGTGCGACAAGCATCAAGACCATGTTCGAAGTACGTGAGGAGGCCGCGCGGCCTGGTCGTACTCTCTCCGTTTGCGTCTCCGTGTCTCCGTGGTCGAATTTTCGCCGCTCCATCAGGCCGGAGAGCGCCGCCCGCGCTGTAGTAAGCTAACCCTCTCACCGAGGGGATTTTCACAGTGGTAGAGCGCGAGTGGCGTGAAGCGAGCGACATGCGACCCTCGCGGGTCAACCTCGCGCTGGTCCTGATTGCGGCAGCGGGCCTTCGGTTCTGGGGACTTGGACAGGGACTTCCCTACTCGCCGGCGATCGACGAACCTGAGATCGTCAACCGCGCGCTGACGATGATGCGCACGGGTACGCTGAGCCCGCATCCCTTTTACGATTACCCGACGCTGTACATGTATGTGCAGCTCGTCGTCTACATCGTCCGCTTCCTGATCGGCGCGTTCAGCGGCGCGTGGAACTCGCTCGGCACCATCGACCCGGTGCCGTTCTACGTTGCCGGACGTGCCGTCACCGTCCTCTTCGGCACTGCGACCGTGCTGCTCGTGTTCCAGGCAGGCATGCGCTGGGGTGCGCGGCACGCGTTGCTGGCGGCAGGGCTGCTCGCGGTCATGCCGGTGCACGTGCAGTCGTCGCATTACGTCCTCACCGATACGCCGATGACCTTCTTCGTGACCCTGGCGCTGGTGCTGTCGCTCGCGGCGCACGAGCGCGGGACGATCGCGGCGTTCGCGTGGGCGGGAGCGGCGGCGGGGCTTGCCGCCGCGACCAAATACAATGGCGCCGTCGCGCTGCTGATGCCGCTCCTCGCGTGCCTCATGACCCCGCGCGCCAAGGACCCACGGCTATGGTGCGCACTGGCGGCGATAGCCGCCTGCTTCCTCGCGTTCGTCGCGGGTGCGCCCTACACCCTCCTCGACCTGCCCGGATTTCTGAATGGGTTCGCGCAACTCTCCGGGCACTATGCGGGCGGGCCGGCGCCGGCGGAAGCTCCGGCGCTCACATACATCAAGCACCTGCTGATTTACTTCGGCTACCCGGCGGCGCTGCTCGCCGCGGCCGGGTTCGTGCTCGCCGTGGTCCGCATCATCAAGGGACCGGGCCGCGCCCGGTGGGCGGTGCTCCTCGTGATCCCGGTCGCGCATTTCTACCTGATCTCGAAGCAGCAGCTCGTCTACGGCCGCTACCTGCTTCCCATGGTGCCGATGCTGTGCCTGCTCGCCGCGATGGCAGTGGTGTCGGGCGTCAGCCTTCTTCGCCGCTACGAGATCCCCCGCGGACCAAGGGCCGCACTGATTGCGACGCTGACGGCAGCGGCACTGGCGCATCCGGCATATGCCTCAATCAGGTTCGATCAATTGATCGGCCGCCGCGACACGACCAGGATGGCGTACGAGTGGATCCAGCAGAACATCCCACCGGGATCGATCATCGTGCTGGAGACACGGGAACTGCTGCTGCCGCCGACGTATCAATCGGAGAACATTGCGCAGCTGCGGTCCCGCACCTACGAGGAGTACCAGGCCAGGGGCGTGCAGTATCTCGTCGCGTCGGGCGAGTCGTACGGCCCGTACCTGGAGAACCCGCAGCAGCACCCCACCGGGTACGCGCAGTACATGCGCATATTCGAGCAGAGCCGTGAGCTCGTTCGCTTCGAGCCTTCACCCGATGGCAGGAAGGTGCCGGGACCTGAGCTTCGGATCTACAAGTTGGGACCCGCCGCTCCCGCTCCCGCGGCACCCCACCACCCTTAGTCGACAGGTTACTTGTGGCCTGTCCACGGTGAACGAGGTCCAGATCGCGGCGCGCGGCGCCCGGCTGGCAAGGCGCGCCGACCGCGAATACCGGGAGTATTCAAGGGAGAAGCAACGCAGCCAGGCGGGATGCCCCGCCCGCGAGGTGGTCCTTGATCACCGTGGACAGGCCACTACCGCGGCAGGATATTGACGTTCGCCCGCCGCCGCAGGCCCGCAACCCAATCCGCGACAAGCGTCGACCGCCGGTCGGCCGTCAACTGCGCGACGACGTCGTCGTGCACCTCCTGGAGGGTTCGGCCGCCAAATCGATCGGCATGATCGCGGTAGTACTGCGCTATATCCCGCTCTGACGGCTGAATCGTCCCGAAGCGTTGCTGCAGGTAGGCCGCAATACGGAGATCGTCCCGGACGAAGCGCTGCACCTGCTCTGGACTGCCGCCGGTCTGGCGCAGCACCTCGGTGAATTCGGCGGCACCGACGCGCGCACGGACGGCCTCGAATGCGCGTGCGATCTCCGGCTCGGCGGGATCCGGCGGGGCGTACCGATCCACCTCCGCGACGATCAGCCGGCGTTCGACCAGTCCGTCGAGCACGGCGGTGACCGGATCGGTGCCGGCCGGGATCGGCAGCAGCCCGAGCCGAACGGCGGCGTTGACGTCGGACTGCGTGATCGGTGCGCCGTCGACGACCGCAAGGATGCGGTCGATGACGTCGGGTGCCGCCCCGGCGGGCGTCGCCGCGAGCGCAACCGCGAACAGGACGAGTGCGATGAATCGAGGCATCGAGCGCGGTCGGACGCCTCGTGTCACCGCACCCACTCAGAAAGCCTGGCCGACGCTGAAGTGGAACGCATGCCCTGGCTCGAGACGGCCGGCAACGACCTGGCGATCGAGCTTGAACCCGATGTCGAAGCGAATCGGGCCAATCGGCGAGCGGTAACGCACGCCGAAACCGGTGGTGACGCGAATCTCGTCGAGTTCAATTTCCGAGACCCGGTTGAAGACGTTGCCGCTGTCCATGAACACCGCCGCGCCAAACTCGCGCCACACCGGCACCCGCAGCTCGCCATTGAGCAGGAGGAGGGCGTTGCCGCCCTTCGGGAACCCGGTCGGGCTGATGGTATTTGGTGCGCCAGCGGTATCGAGCGCAAAACCGCGGATCGTGGTGTCGCCGCCGGCGAAGAAGCGCTCGCTCGCGGGCAGATCCTCGATCGGCGGCTGGGGAATGCCGTCGATACTGGCCACGGTGCGGGGGAATCCGTCCGCGAGGCCGATTGCGACGCGGCTGGCGAAGACGACGCGCTTGTGCACCGGCAGGCGATGGAACCAGAAGCCCTGCATGTACGACTTCAGGAACCCGACCTGGCCGCCGAGCGCCCGCGATGCGACGCTCGCCTCCTCCGAAATGAACGTTCCCCGCTCCGGATCGAGCACGTCGTCACGCGTATCCCGCGAAATCGCACCGGCAAAGACGGACAGGCGCACCTGCGGGAACAGGCGGTCGATCCGCGCCTGGTTCTCGGGTGTGATCGGCCCGCTCTGGAACGTTCTCGTCGTGTTGAAGGAGTAGCGCGCGTTGGTCCGCACGCCGGGGGACAGTCGGCGTGCGATCTCGGCATTCACGCCCTTGCGCGCGAAGTTGAAGGTCGACCGGATCCCCTGCTCGATCGCGGCGGTCAGGGCGAGGTCCGCGTTGAGGCCGATGGCTCGCGGCTCGCGCAGCGTGCTGACGACGCGGTACTCGCTGAAGCCGAAGCCGGTGAGGCTCGTGGACGCCGGTCGCGGTCGCTTCCGGGTGCAGCGCGACCCGGGAATACAGATCGAGCGATCGGTTCTTCCCGCCGATGTTGCGGAAGCCGAAATCGACGAAACCGCGCGGGCCGAGGTCGAGCCGCTCCTGCGGGCCCCCGAGGGCCGTGAACAGGCGGCGCGTGACCTCCGCGCCGCCACCATAGCTGAACGTTCGCGCCGCCGCTTCCTCGACGGTGACGAGCACATCCTTGTTTCCGGATCTGCCGTGCGCGAGCTCCTCGATTCGGAACCGCCGGAACAGCCCGAGCGCGCCGAGCCGCCGCTGGCTCTCCGCGACATCCTCGAGACCGAGCGGCTTGCCCTCCTCGATCACCAGTTCGCGCTTGATCACGCGCTCGTCGGTCCGTGTGTTCCCGACGATCAGGATGTGATCGATGATCGTCTGCTGGCCTTCGCTGATCTGGAACGTCAACGCCGGCGAGGCGCTGGTCCGCCGACAAGTTCGGCACCACGACGACGTTGACCGATTCGAAGCCGCGGTTCCGGTACTCGAGCGTGATTTTGTCGCGGTCGGCGGCAATCCGCGGCTCGTAATACGGCGTGCCCGGCAGCGATGTGATGAGTGGCCGCAGTTGATCCTCGGGAATACTCGAGGCGCCGTCGAACGCGACGTCGCCGACGAGGGTGAGCGGCCCTTCGGTGACGGTAATCACCGGCCTGACGAGCCCCTGCCCCGGCGCCGGCGGATTGAGCTCGTTTGCGCTCGCGTTGACCTTGGCCTGCGCGTACCCAAGACGTTGATAGACCCCGGCGATCGCACTGACTGCGGCGCTCAGGTTGGATTCCACGAAGACGTCGTTCGGCTGGAGCTTCACCAGCGCTGGCCGCAGCTGCTCGATCGGCACCGAACGGTTACCGTCGATCTCGGCGCCCTGGCTGATTACGTAGTGGGCACCTTTGCGGATGGTGAACACGATCGTCAGGGTGCCATCGCCTTCCTCACGCGTCGCGCTCGCATCCGCTTTCCAGTAGCCTTGCTGGTTCAGGTAGCGCTTGATCCGCTGGACCGAATCTTCGACCCGATCCTCCTCGACCGATCCCTCGCGTGCGAGCGGCACCAGGTCGGCGAGCTTCTCGCGCGGGATCGAATCGCCCCGGTACGCGATCGTGACGGCGCGCCCGATCTGCACGAAGATCGTCAGGTCCACCGTGGTGGCGTCTTCGGACGGCCGCGACCGGTACGAGGCGGCGGCTTCGTAGCGGCCGCTCTTGTGCAGCTTCTCGACGTAACCAGAGAGTGCCTCGGTCAGAGCCAGCGGTTCGTACGGCTTCCCGGAGACGGCACCGATCGTCTTGACGAACGCATCTCGCTTGCCCGCGGGGGTGCCCTCGACCTGCACCGCACCGACGACGGCGCGAGGCCCGGGATCGATGTCGAAGGTGAGCAGCGTGCGGTCAGGGTCGTGTCTCTCGACCGCGACGGGCCGGACGGTGGCGCGAAGGAACCCGTGATCCCGATAGAGCTGCTCGAGGGTCCGTGCGACGTCGGGGGCACGGCCGACCGCCGGCGACGCCCCGAACCTGTTGGTCATGGTCCGGCGCAGCAGGCCCTCGTCGAGGCCGAGCGACTTCGCGGGCCGGGCGGGAGCGCCGTCGGCGCTGACGACGGGCCGGAAGTTCACCTGCTGAACGCTGTGCAGCGGAATGAGGTCGTAGCGAAGACGCACGCCGCCGGGCACATCGGTCGCGTCGACCCGGACGTCCTGGAACCGGCCGAGGTCGAACAGGTGCGTGATCGATGCGCGGACAGCCGCCATCGACAGCGGTTCGCCGACCTGAGTCTCGATCAGTGCTGTGGCGGCAGGATCCTCGACCGCGCGGCCTTCGGACAGCACGCCGACTTCGACGACGGGTTTCCCGATGTATGCCGTGGCATCCGCCGGCGGCGTCTGGCCGAACCCTGCGGCGGACACGAGCTCGAGTACGAGCGCGAGGAACAGAATCCGGCGCATCACCTTCGATGCTGCACGCGGAAGTCGACCGAGAAGGTGCGGTCGCCGGTCGAGGTCAGGACCCACCCGACCCTCTCGTTTTCGTCGTATTCCAGCACGAGCACCTGGTCTCGAGTGGCTGAACCGAGTGGCCGCGCGAATGTGATGTAGGCGCGGTTCGAAATACGCTTGCCGAGGATGAGGCGAGCGGACGGCGTCAGCGGGTCGCCGGCGGCGACGCCAATCGATGGCGCGATTTGCATGTTGACGCCCAGCGTCTGCTCGACGGCGCGGTTGACCGGGGCCGAGACGCTGCCGGTCAGCAGCCGCGCGGTCGCCGCCTTCAGCAGATCCTCCTGTGACCTGGTCGTCGCACTCGCATTCAACCCCTGGAGCTCGGCATCGGTGACGTCGGTCGACGGGATCGAACAGCAGCAGGGCAATTCCGACGCTCGACAGCGGCGGATCGGAATTGAGGTTGAGGGACATGCGCGTCGTCGTGCCGGTGAATCCGAGCGTGATGCGGTAGATCTGCCCCTCGGGCACGCGCACGCGCGTTTCCGCCTCGATGTCGAAATACGGTTCGATCCGGACCGGGTTGGCGAACCCGATGCTGCCGCGGGTCACGACGTAGCGGTTGCCCTCGAACAGGATGTCGCCGCGCTCGATTTGCGCCGTGCCGAAGAGCACCGGGTGATCGTAGGTGCCCTGCAGTTTGAGATCCGCACTCGCCACCATATGGGCGATGTTGTTCTCGACGCGAAGCGCCGAAGGCGCATCGATCTGGACGTCGAACGTCAGCGGCAGCGTCGGCGTCGATGGACCGCCGATCCCGGAGCCGCCGGAACCGGCCAGGCTCAGGAGATCCGCGTTTGGTTCGAAGCGCTTCGCATAAAGCGCGTCGTGGACGGTCACCGTTCCCCGAAGCAGCAGCGCCGCCATGGTACCGGTCAGCGACAGATCCGCGTCGACGACCGACTGGAACCCCTCGGGATACCGGATGCGCATCTGCTGGCCGGTCGCCGTCACGTTGATGTCGCCTGGACTGAAGCCGGTCAGCCCGACCCGGCCGCTGAAGGTCACGTCGCCGCTGGCAAGCCGCGCGCGCAAGCCGTCGATGCGGATGCCACCGGCGTCGAACGCGATCTGCCCGTTGATCGCCTCGAGCGAATGCGGCAGCGCGAGCTGGCGGATTCGTCCATCGGTGATCGCAGCGCTCCCCGAGAAGACCGGCTTTTCGAGCGGCCCGGTGATCTGGGCCTTGAGCGATGCGCCGCCGGAGCTGCGGATGTCGCGGAAGAACCCCTGCAGGATGCCGAGGTTCGCATCACCGGATGCCTGGACGTCGATGGTCGACTCGTGGAGATTGATGTTGCCATCGACCGACAGCTCGGTGCCCTCGCCGAACAGCCGGAGACGGCCAATGTCGACCACGTGCTGATTGAGGTCGAGCAGGATCACATCCGGTCCCTCGGCGCAGCCGCCGCCGGTTGGCGGCGCCGCCGCCCGCGCCGCGTTGCCAGGGCTGCGATTGCTCAGCTGGTAGTCGAACAGCTTCAGATCGAGTTGCTCGACGCAGGTGTCGACGGCGAGGTGATCGACGTCGGCGAGCTCACCGACCACCCGGACCGTGCCGCCGGCCACGGCACTGGCAAACGGCGAGAGCTGCGGGGCAAAGAAACGCAGATACGGATCGAGCGACGTGTTGGCGAACCGCAGCGTCAGCTCGGCGTCCATCTGGTCGGTCATCGCGATCCTGCCGGAGCCGGAGACGACGAGGCGGGGTGAGGCGGCCTCGAGTTCAACCGTCAGCAGTTCGCCGCGCAGCGACAAACGGCCGGTGAGCTGCCCGATGCCCTCGTCGCCGGCGAAGAGGTCGTCCACTCGCACGCGCACGTCGTAGCGGGGGACATCGAACGTGCCGCTGCCGGTCGCTCCGAACTGCAGCACCCCCGAGAGCGGCGCACGCGGAAAGGATGCCGTCGCCAGCGACTCGACCGGAATCCCCGCGCCGTCCGCATCGAACGAGTAGTTGCCGTCCCAGCCCACCCACGCCGCACCGGTGACCTTGCCGGCGCTCTTGTGAATCTCGAGCCCGTCGAGCCGCACGCCCGTCGCCTTCGAAACGCAGTGCGGCGGTGGCGGTCTCGAACCGCTCTCCGTATGCGACCCCGTCGTCGATGGTGAGACGGCCGAAGCCGAATGGGGTCTCGTACTTGCCGTAAAGGTGATACTCGCCGGAGACGAACCCATCGACCGGGTAGGTGTCGAGCAGGAACGCGTGGCGCAGATCGGCGAGCGGCCGGCGAGTGATCCGGACGAGCGCGTTGATTTCTTCACCGCCGTCCTTGCGCGGGTAGCCCGAGCGAGAACAGACCCTCGGCAGTGATGCGTGAGCCCTCGCGGGTGATCGCGCTCTCGCTCACATTGGCGTAGCCGTTTTCGATCACGACCTTCGCCGTGCCCTCACCCCAGGTCGTGTCCCACGCGCGCATGTTCCGGCCGCTGAACGTGCCCTCGATCCGCGGTTTCGTGAACCCGAGGAGCATGACGCCATCGAACTGTCCGGATCCGCCAACCGGAACGGCTCCCGTCGGCGCTCCGAACCCGGTCATGATTCCCGGCCAGAACGCGATCGCTTTCGAGCCAGTCGAGGCTGGTCACGTGAAACGGGATCTGCGATCGCTCTCCGTACGCGGTTCGGCCGCGAAACTCGACATAGGTCTTCGGCGTTGCCACCCAGCTTTGACCGAGCGTGATCCATGCCGGATCGAGCGCATAGGAGACGTGGCCGGTGATGGGAAGGTAGCCGAGGGACGCGCGCGGGTTGAACGGGCCGGCCTCGGGCGCGAGCGCCTCCTCGGCCGCGAGCACGTCCGGCTGGAATTCGCGGGTCATCGTGGCGGCGCCGGGCGGCGCGGTAGCGGTCACTTCGCCCCTGCCGCGCTTCTCCGCCCATTTCCCGAGCTGCCATTCGAGGTGATTGCTGCCGCTGACGATGCCGCCGAGCCGGAGGCCGGTCGTCTCGAGGAAATCGGTCAAGCGGGGCAGGCTTACGTCACGGTAGGACACGTCCCAGATCGCACGCGTCGGAATGTCCTTCTTCCCGAACGGCGCAAGAATGTAGTCGAACCTGGCGGTGCCGCCATAGAGGCCACTGGTTGCATTCGTCACTTCGAGCCGATCCGGCACCCACAGCACCGACCCTTTCAGATCGGGAAATCGCCACGTGTTCACGCCTGCCATCGGACTCGTGAAGGTTCCTTTCAGTTCGCGGCCGCCCTTGAAGAGGTGGAACGTCCCACGGAAATCTCCGGTGCCGGATGCGCTGAACTTCTCCCGATGGAAGAAGATGTTCTTCTGTGTCGGGAAGTCGATTTGCGACGTGATGCGATAGGTCTGCTCGGGCCAGCGCGCCAGGTCGATGTTCCCGACCATCGCGGACCTGGCACCGTCGCTCAGCAGATCGAGGCGGCTGAACTGCAGGTCGGAGCCCTCGATCGTGAAGCGCGAGTCCATGCTCGCGTGGAATGGCTCGTAGGTCTGGATCGTGATCAGCGAATCGGCAAACGAAGCGGCGCCCCGGTATTTGGTGTCGACGAACCCGCGGCTGATCGATATACGCAAGTCCCGCGCAGCCGTGCTCCACGGCGTGCCGTGATCCTCGTAGGTAAAACTCCCCCGCGACGCCAGCATCCACCGCAGGGTCGTTGTGAACCGCTTCGGACCTTTCGACTTCGACTCGTGCACGAACTTGGGAAAACTGTGCCGCCCGTTCGGGTACCCGGGACTTCCCGGCCAGGTCTCCACGACCATCTGCCAGTCGGTCATCTCGACCGAGTCGATGATCAGACGTCGGCTGAAGATGGTCCACCACGGCACCACGACTTCGATCTTCCGGGCCTTGAGGAAGGGCCGATCGCCCGGCTGAAGACCGTCGATCACGAGATTTTCGACGACGAAGACGCCGGGTGTGATCTTGGCGGACAGCCGGCCGATGTGCAGCGGCCGCTCGATGTATTTCGAACCTTCCTTCTCAGCTTTAGCGACGAGCGACGGGCCGAGGTCGACAGTAAAAAAGGTGACCACGACGCCGGCAACGATCGCGACGACGATCGCAAGCAGTCCGAGACCGTAGCGCCGCCATGCGCGGCGCCGCCCCGGCGCCGGCGCTTCCGGAATCTCCGGCGGCTCCGCTGGAATCTGCTCTGGTTCCATTGACCTCGATTACTCGATCACGATGAGCACGCGCCCGCCCTCGACCGACATCCCCGGCGCGACTGCCACGTGCGTCACCCGGCCGGCCTTCGGCGAGCGCAGCTCGTTCTCCATTTTCATCGCTTCGACCACGATCACCGCCTGGCGTGGCATCACCTGATCACCCTCGGCGACCAGGATTCGCACCACACGGCCCGGCATGGGAGCGACGATCGACTGCTCGCCATCGGCATGTACCGCGGCGTCGGCAGCGCCGCGCCGGGTACGACGAGCGTTGACGCTGACCGGGACCGTCCGTCCATCAAGGCCGACGAGGAGCTCGGCCATCATGCCGGAGGGGACAACCTGCAGTTCACGGCTGCTGCAGCCGCGATCGCCTGTCTCGTCGAGCAACAACGAGAGGCCGTACTCGCCGACGCGGGTGGCGTCGACATCGTGCACGGTGCCGTCGACGCTGACGTGGAACCGACCCGGCCGTACTCGCTCGACCGATACACGGTACATCCGGCCGTGCAGTTCGACCTCGAAGATCACCCGCGCAGCGCCTCGCGACGCGCGGCCTGCAGCCATCGCGCGCGGCCACCCGGTGCCTCCCCTGCCTGAGCCGCGGTGGCGCGCATGTAGGCGTCGAGCGCGGCGCCGATCGCGACGACCTCTGCCTCCCGCGGCGAGATCTCGTTGAAGCTGGCGCGGGCCTCGACCGTCCACTGAGTGTGCCCGCTCCTCGAGGATCCGGTCCAGGTAGGTCGTGTCGTAATCGCCGGCGGCGTACTCGGGCTGGTGCATCAGCCACAGGAAGAACGGGATCGTCGTGCGTATCCCCAGCACCTGGTACTCGCGCAGCGCTCGCGACATCCGGACGATCGCATCTTCCCTCGACGGCGCCCACGCGATCAGCTTCGCGATCATCGAATCGTAGTACGTCGGCACCGTGTATCCGGCGCTGACGCCGCCGTCGTCGCGCACGCCTGGACCCGCGGCTGGCCGGAGGCCACGAATCAGGCCTGGCGACGGCATGAAGCCTTCGTCGGGATCCTCGGCGTAGATGCGGCACTCGATCGCATGCCCGGCGGGAGTCAGCGCCCGCTCGGGATCGATGTCGATCTTCTCGCCGCGGGCAATCCTGATTTGCCACTGCACGAGGTCGACACTCGTCACCATCTCGGTGACGGGATGCTCCACCTGCAGGCGCGTGTTCATTTCGAGGAAGAAGAAGTCGCCGCTCTCGTCGAGCAGGAACTCGATCGTGCCGGCGCTCGTGTAATCGACCGCACGGGCGACCGCTGCTGCCGCGGCCGCCATCCTGCGCCGTAATTGCGGCGACACCGCGATCGACGGTGACTCTTCCACGACCTTCTGGTGACGCCGCTGAATCGAACACTCGCGCTCGACGAACGGGATGATCGTCCCGTGCGTGTCGCCGAGGAGCTGGATCTCGATGTGCCGGGGATGGCGGATGCGGCGCTCCAGATATACGGCGGAGTCGCCGAATGCCGAACGTGCCTCGGAACGCGCGGTCTGGATTGCCGCCCAGAGCTCTGCCGAATCGTCGACGGTGCGCATCCCCTTGCCGCCGCCGCCGGATACCGCCTTGACCAGCAGCGGATATCCAACCCCCGCCGCAATCCGTGCGCTTTCCGGTTCCGTCACCGCATCGTCGAGCGGCTTGTCGGTGCCAGGCACGACCGCGACGCCGGCACGGATTGCGGCCTCGCGCGCGGCGGTCTTGCTGCCCATGGCCGCGATCGCTTCGGGCGAGGGACCGATGAATGTCAATCCGGCGTCACGGCAGGCGCGCGCAAACGCGGCATTCTCGGCCAGGAACCCGTACCCGGGATGCACCGCATCGGCGCCTGACTTCCGCGCCGCGTCCAGCAGCGCGTCGATGCTGAGATAGCTGCGGGCAGCCTCACTCGGCCCGATGCAATACGCCTGGTCTGCGTCGCGAACGTGCCGCGCGTCGCGGTCGCATTCTGAATACACCGCGACTGACCGCAGACCCATTTCGCGGCACGCCCGGATGATGCGGACGGCAATTTCGCCGCGGTTGGCTACAACGATCTTCATTGGTTCAGAGCGGGATGTTCCCGTGCTTCTTCGGCGGATTCCTGTCGCGCTTGGTTTCGAGCCCGGCGAGTGCGGCAATCAGCCGGGGCCGCGTCTGGCGCGGCTGGATCACTTCGTCGACGAAGCCGCGCGACGCCGCCACGTACGGGTTGGCAAACTTCTCCTTGAACTCGGCCACCCGCTTCGCGCGCGCCGCGTCCTTGTCTGCCGCCGCATCGATCTCGCGCTTGTACAGGATATTGACCGCACCTTCGGGACCCATCACCGCAATCTCCGCGCTCGGCCAGGCGAAGTTGACGTCGGTCCGCAGATGCTTGCTCGACATGACGCAGTACGCGCCCGCCGTACGCCTTCCGCGTGATCACCGTCAGCTTCGGAACGGTCGCTTCGGCGAACGCATACAGCAGCTTCGCTCCGTGCCGGATGATCCCGCCAAACTCCTGCTGCGTTCCCGGGAGAAAGCCCGGGACGTCCTCGAACGTCACCAGCGGAATGTTGAAGGCGTCGCAGAACCGCACGAACCGGGCCGCCTTGATCGATGCGTCGATGTCGAGCGTGCCGGCGAGATGAGCCGGCTGGTTCGCGACGATGCCGACGGGACGGCCGCCGAGCCGCGCGAATCCCACGATGATGTTCCGGGCGTAGTGCCTGTGCACCTCGAGAAACACCCCGTCGTCGAACACCGCGTGCACGAGATCGTGCATGTCGTACGGCTGGTTCGGCGACTCGGGCACGAGCCGGTCGAGCGCCGGTTCCTCGCGGTCGATCGGATCCGACGTGTCGACCCGGGGAGGATCGTCGACGTTGTTGCCGGGGAGATAGCCGAGCAACTCGCGGATGAGCCGCAGACACTCACGGTCGTCCGGCACGGCAAAATGCGCGACCCCGCTGGTCGCGTTGTGGGTCATCGCGCCGCCGAGCTCTTCCTTCGTGACCTCCTCGTGCGTGACGGTCTTCAACACGTCGGGTCCGGTCACGAACATGTAGCTCGTGCCCTCGACCATGATGTTGAAGTCGGTGATCGCGGGAGAGTAGACGGCGCCGCCGGCGCAGGGGCCCATGATCGCGGAAATCTGCGGGATGACCCCGGACGCGAGCGTGTTGCGCAGGAAGATGTCGGCGTAGCCGCCGAGCGACATCACCCCTTCCTGAATCCGGGCGCCGCCCGAATCGTTCAGACCCACGACCGGCGCGCCCATCTTCATCGCGAGATCCATGATCTTGACGATCTTTGCCGCGTTCGTCTCCGACAGCGACCCGCCGAACACCGTGAAGTCCTGCGCGAACGCATACACCACACGACCTTCGACCCGCCCCTGGCCGGCAACCACGCCGTCGCCGGGCACGATCTGGTCCTCCATCCCGAAGTCGCGACACCTGTGTGTGACGAGCTTGTCGATCTCCTGGAACGTGCCCGGATCGAAGAGCAGATCGATGCGCTCCCGCGCAGTCAGCTTGCCGGCCTCGTGCTGCCGGCGCAGGCGCTCCTCGCCGCCCCCCAGCTCCGCGCGCCTTTCGAGCTCTTCGAGATGGGTCGGTCTGCTCGTCATCTGGCCTGCTGGAACAGCCTACTTCGACTGCGCAACAGCCTGAGCCTTCTCCCAGTCCTTCAGGAACCGCTCCAGCCCGATGTCTGTCAGCGGGTGCTTGAACATCCCCTCGATCACGGCCGCCGGACACGTGCAGATGTCCGCCCCCATCCGCGCGGCTTCGACGATATGGATGTTGTGACGGACCGAGGCGACGAGGATCTCGGTCGTGAACTGGTAGTTCTCGAAAATCTCGACGATCTCCTCGATGAGGTGCATGCCTGACGTCGCGATATCGTCCAGCCGCCCGACGAACGGACTGACGTAAGTCGCACCGACTTTGGCGGCGAGCAGCGCCTGCGTCGGCGAGAAGATCAGTGTGACGTTGACCCGCTTGCCCTCGGAGGACAGCGCCTTGCACGCCTTGACGCCTTCGCGCGTGAACGGCACCTTCACGACGATGTGTTCGTCGATCGCGGCGAGCTCGCGGCCTTCGCGAATCATGCCCTCGGCGTCGGTGGCAACCACCTCCGCGCTCGTCGGCCCCTTGACGATCTGGCAGATCTTCTTCAACAGCGCCCGGTAGTCGCCGCCTTCCTTGGCGATGAGCGACGGATTCGTGGTGATGCCGTCGATGATGCCGAGCGGCACCAGGCTCTCGATTTCCTTGAGATTCCCCGAGTCGATAAACAGCTTCATTTGCCTCTCCCGCAACAGCACGCGGCTGTCCTTCCGTTGTTACCTGCCAACAGCCGAAAAACGGCTGTTTCTCCGTTGTCCGAACGCTTCGCTCGCTCCTATCGCCATTGTGTTCGATCCGGAGAGCGGCGTCACCGCGCGGTTTCCTCGACCCGGCCCGACGGGGCACTCCGGTTGGCGGGCGTTGCCTTGTCGATCGCGACGATGGCGTACGCGTAGCGAACGCCCGGCCGGGCCGACTTGTCCTCGAAATTGGTGGCGGTGATGGCGGCCGGTGTCAGCGGCAGCAGTGTGTCACCCGGCGCCTCACCGCGCAACACGACGTACCCCGCGAGATCCGGTTCCTGGTTCGCATCCCAGCTCAGGTTGATCGAGCCCGGGCCGGCCACAACCGACAGCCCCTTCGGCGCGGCGGGCGGGAAGGTGTCGCGCGGCGTCACGCAGGCGGGTTCCGAGGGCACGCTCTCCAACGTTGCCGCGCTGATTTTCTCGACCGCGCGGACGACGAAGCACACCTCAGTGCCCCACGTCACCCCCGCCATCTCATACGGCGGCGCGGCAACCGGCGCAGCATTCAGCGGGTCCCCTCCCTCTCGCTTGTAGACATTGAAGGTCGCGGGAATCTCGCCCGGCGGCACCACCCAGGTGAGCGCAATCGACTTCTCCGTCACCGTCGCGATTGGAGACGACGGCGCGCCAGGCAGATCGACGAGGGGCAGTTCCGCCCGGGCAGACGGCTGGCCCGGACGCCCGTTACTGGTGGCCCCCTGTGCGGCATATAACCTGACGGAATACTTCGGGATCGCGGCGTTGACGGCGGCGGACGCAGCGATCGCGAACGACGCCGCAAAGGCGGCCGGGCCCGCCGTTGGCGTCGCGGTCGCCGCCGCAGTAGAGGGGGCACCGGCGGTGCGCGCCGGGATGGTCGCGATCGCCGTAGTCAGAAGCGCCGTGCCCGCGGCCCGTCGCGCGGCGGCCGTCACCGCGGCCTTCTCGGTGCCGGCTGCAGCCGGGGCCAGCTTGTCCGCCGTGAGCGTTTCCACGAAGGTCGCCTTTTCGCCCGCCGACGGACGGGTGTCCGGCGGAGTGTCCGCCGCAGGCGCCGGTTCACCTTCGACCGGCGGCGGCTTGACCGCAATCGTCCCGACGAGGAACTTCGGCGTGAGGAACTCGCGGTTCGGTGGTGCCGTCATCCCGGGCGCGAGCGTGACGGCGTAGATCTCCACACGATCGAGCACGCTCGGGCCGGGGCCATTCGCGTTCGTCGCTGAGGGAAGCACGAGATTCACCCGCGCATCCGGCCCCGTACGACGGACCTCGAGGGCGGTCGGAGGTCCGGGAATCAAATGCAGGGGCGCAAGCGGTGGCCCCTTCTTGCCGCAGCCGGCGAGCACGAGGGCCGTCGCCACCACCACGGGAACCGAACACCTCATCACAGGATGTAGCGCGACAGGTCTTCGTTGCCGACGATGTCGGCCAGCATGCGCTGGACGTACGACTCATCGATCGTGACGTTCTTGTCGGCGAGGTCGGGTGCGTCGAACGACACCTGGTCGAGCAGGCGTTCCATGACCGTATGGAGCCGCCGTGCGCCGATGTTCTCCGTTCGATCGTTGACCAGGGTCGCGAAATCGGCGATGCGGGCAATCGCACCGTCGGTGAACCGCACGTCGACCGCTTCGGTCGAGAGCAGGGCGACGTACTGCTTGATCAGCGCGTTCTTGGGTTCGGTGAGGATGCGGACGAAATCCTCGCGGCCGAGGGCTTCCAGTTCGACCCGGATCGGGAACCGCCCCTGCAGCTCGGGGATGAGATCCGACGGTTTCGACACGTGAAAGGCGCCGGCGGCGATGAACAGGATGTGGTCGGTCTTGACCATGCCGTACTTGGTGTTCACCGTGGTGCCTTCGACGATCGGCAGGATGTCGCGCTGAACACCTTCGCGGCTCACGTCGGGACCGTGGCTGCCTTCCCGCCCCGCGACCTTGTCGATTTCGTCGATGAAGATGATGCCGGCCTGCTGCACGCGATCGACCGCGGCGCGGGCGACGGTTTCCATGTCGACGAGCTTCTGCTCTTCTTCCTGGGTCAGCGCGTCGAAGGCTTCGGGCACCCGCAGCCGCCGCTTCCGCGTGCGTCCCTGGAACAGCCCCGGCAGCATGTCCTTGACGTTGATGTCCACTTCCTCGACCGACGAACCGGCAATGATCTCGAACGACGGAAAACTTTTTTCGCGAACGTCGATCTCCACCTGCTTGTGATCGAGCCGTCCGTCGCGCAGCTGATCGCGGAGCTTCTCGCGCGTGCGTTGCGCCTGCTCCCGGATGGTCGCGCCCCGCTCGTCGTCCCCGGCTGGCGGCGGCAGCGGCGGGAGCAGCAGGTCGAGCAGACGCTCCTCGGCGGCCTGCCGCGCCCGCTCGCGAACTTCGACGAGCTTCTCTTCGCGGACCATGTCGACGGCGAGCTCCACGAGATCGCGCACCATCGACTCGACATCACGGCCGACGTAGCCGACCTCGGTGAACTTCGATGCTTCCACCTTGATGAACGGCGATTGGGCGAGCCGCGCCAGGCGCCGCGCAATCTCGGTCTTGCCGACGCCGGTCGGCCCGATCATCAGGATGTTCTTCGGCGCGATTTCCTCGGCGAGATCGGGCGCCAGCTTCTGCCGGCGCATCCGGTTGCGGAGAGCGATCGCCACCGCCCGCTTCGCCTTTCCCTGTCCGATGACGTGCTTGTCGAGCTCCGCGACGATCTGCCGCGGGGTCAGCGACTCGGTCGTGGATGCGGTGCTCTCCGGGAGATAGATGGCCATGGTCGCTAGAGAGACTCGAGGGTCACGGTCGCGTTCGTGTAGATGCAGATGCCGGCGGCAATGTCCATCGCCTGGGCGGCGATCGTGCGCGCGTCGAGCGTCGTGTGCCTCGCCAGCGCCTTCGCGGCGGCAAGCGCGTATGCACCGCCCGACCCGATCGCGATGATCCCGTCGTCCGGCTCGATCAAATCGCCGGTGCCGGAGAGCAGGAATGTCGCCTGCGGATCCATGACGATCAGCATCGCTTCGAGACGCCGCAGCAGTCGATCGGTACGCCAGTCCTTTGCGAGCTCGACGGCCGATCGCTCGAGGTTGCCGCGGTACTGTTCGAGCTTGGCCTCGAAGCGCGAGAACAGTGCAAACGAGTCCGCCGCCGAGCCGGCAAAGCCGGCGAGGATGCGATCGTTGTAGAGTCGCCGGATTTTTCGTGCCGACTGCTTGACGACCGTGTCGCCGAACGTGACCTGGCCATCGCTGGCCATCACGCTCTGGCCGTTATGGCGCACTGAAAGCACTGTCGTGGCATGGAACATCAGAGGCGGGACCTGTCTGAGTGTATCAGGCTGTATTCACGATCGGGACTCGGGATTCGGGACTCCGGGACTGGCAGCGGACTGGGCGGGATCCGGACTTGCCTGCCGCGCCGAAGCTCGCCGAGGAGCGAAGGCGGGGAGGGATCGGGGGATTCGGGATTCGGGATCACGGACTGCCTGCCGCGCCGAAGCTCGGAACCAGCGAAGGCGGGTGTCCGCCCCTCGGGACGCCGGGTGAACTCGGCCGGTGACAGATCTTTCGGACTGGAAGGAGTAAAATAAGCAAACGCTGAGGGTTATCGCGGAAACCCGGTGGCAGCTTCGTTGCTTCTCCTCTTCTCAGACGCGGGTCCTGCCCGCGCATGATTTGCATATCGCAGCAGGCGCTGCATCTTCGCAGCAGGTTCCTCAGGAGCTTGTCATGATTCGTCAGAAGCTTACAGTCGGGCTGAGTCGCATCAGCCTTCGCGCTCAGCCTCGCGCCGGCCTGGGCGGGGCAGCGGGATCGTCCCGCGGGTGCCGAGACGACCGGGTCGGCCGTGCCGCGCGACAGCGGCGGCGGCGGGTCCTCCTCTTCAGCGCCGTCGGGCGGGTCGAGCGACGGTTCGACCTCGTCGAACGGCGGCTCGAACTGGATGGGCAGTTCGCCGTCGAGCCAGCCGCAGGCCGCACCGCGTTCCGAGCGCGTCGCCGAGCAGCATCGCAGTGGTGGCAGCGGCGGCGGCAGCGGTCAGCGCAGTGGGAGCGGTGGCGGCGGCGAGCGCGCCGTACCGCGTGGTTCCGCCGCGAGCAGTGGCAGCACGAGTTCGAATGCCGGTTCGAACGGCGGCAACCAGCGGGCGGACGGAAACAACCGGGTGGATTCCGGCACGGCCAGGCCGCGTGACGGACGGCAGCCTGTCGGCACCGCGGTCGATCGCCGCGGACCGGCGCCAGGGCACGGCGGCGGGGTCTACTATCCCGGCGTCATCTACGACCCGTACTACTGCGTACTACTACGACCCGTTCTACTACGGCAGCCGGTACTCCAGCTACTGGAGCCCGTATGGTTACGGGTTCGGCCTCGGCTACTTCGCGTACGATCCGTTCCTCTTCGGCGGATATGGCTCCTACAGCGGCGCCTACGGGAACGGCGCGTATGGATACGATCCGTACCAGGGGTCCGGCGGCGGCGGTTACGGCGGGTCGTCAGGATCGGGCTATCGCGGCGTCGGCTCGCTGCGTCTCAAGGTCAAGCCGGCGGATGCGCAGGTCTATGTCGATGGCTACTTCATGGGCGTGGTCGACAGCTTCGATGGTTCGTTTCAGAAGCTGACGATCGAAGAAGGGGCTCACAAGGTGGAGGTGCGCTCCGAGGGCTACACGCCGGTCCAGTTCGACGTGATGGTGATTCCCGGCGAGACGATCACCTACAAGGGCGAGCTGCCGAAGATCCACTGACGGCGCGTTTCTTCCCGGGACGACCGACCCTGCAACGAAACGTTGCAGGGTCTTCTTCTGTACGCCGAGACCCTATTTCGATCGGGCGAAGAGGTAGTAGACGGGGATTCCGAGCGCGATGATGGCCAGGCCCGCGAGCGCCGGCAGGCCGTTGCGGATGATCTCGTTCAACACCATCGCGAAGCTCGCGACCACGAACACGCCCAGGCGCCCACGGGTATCCCCAGGCCTTGAACGGCCGCGCCGCCCCGGGTTCGCGCCGGCGCAGCACGAAGAGCGAGGCGACGCCGATACCCGGAAAAGAGAACGACAGCAAATCCGGTGTAGCTCACGAGCTGTGACATCGACCCGCAGAGGACGAGGACAGAGCTCCAGATCCCCTGCGCGACGATGGCTCGTGCCGGCGTGAGAAATCGCGGATGGACGACTGCCGCGCTGCGAAGGAACATGCCGTCGCGCGCCATCGCGTAATAGACCCGCGGACCGGCCAGCGTCATCGCGCTGATGCTCGCACTCAGGCTGACAATCGTGAAGACCGCTACCAGGTTGGCCACCGCGAAACCGAACAGGCGCTCGGCTACCAGATCGAGCAGTCGGCCGCCACTCAGGCCGGCGAGCTCCGGGATTGGCAGCGCATACAGGTAGAGCGCGTTGAGCGCAACGTAGAGCACGATCACCGCCGCGGTTCCGATCGCGAGCGCGAGCGGCACGTTCCGACCCGGGTTCCGCACTTCCTCCGCCACGTACGTCGCGGCATTCCAACCCGAGTACGAGAACATCACCGGAACGAGCGCGAGCAGCATCCCCGGCACGGTCGCCGGCGTGCCCGACACGATCGTTCCGGCATGGCCGGTGCCGATCGCGAATCCCGAGAGCAATCATCATCAACAGTGCGGTCGCCTTCAACCCTGCGAGCACGTTCTGCAGCACGCTGCCGGGACCGAGGCCGCGAATGTGGATGAGCGTGAGCGCCGCGATCGCGGTCAGCGCGACGAGAGACTTCGGCGACACCACGAGCGGGATGAGGGGCAGCGGGATCGTCAAGAGCGGCGTCGAGTTCGCCGCCGCGGGGATGAAGCGTCCGACGTACTCGGCCAGGGCAACCGCACTGGCGGCAACTGCCCCGGAAAATCCCGCGACGAACGATGTCCATCCGGTGAGGAACGCCGCCGTCGGCCCGAACGCCTCCCGCAGGTACACATACTCGCCACCTGCGCGCGGCCGCATCGCGGCCAGCTCGGCGTACGCCATCGCGCCGATGAACGCGAGCGCGCCTCCGGCCGCCCACACCGCCAGCATCGCCGGACCGTAGGGAACCATCTGGGCAACGATCACGGGCACGAAAAAAATGCCGCCGCCAATCACGTTCGAGACGACGATCGCGGCCGCGTCGAAGGGGCCGAGACGACGGTCGAGCGACTGCGGGGGCGGGAGGTGCGGTCGCCGTGAAAGGGTCGGTGAGGTCGTGCGCCACCAGGACCTGGCGCTACTGCGTGAGCAGCTGACGAACGATCTTCACCTCGTGCAGCTCGATCCACTGCGACGAGCTCTGCTTGGCAAAGATCTGCGCTTCCATGTCGCGGAACTGGCTGTTCTTCAGCATGTCGGCACGGGTCTGCGGCGGGTCGCCGGTGTAGCCGTACTGCGACCGCACGGTGATCGGGGCGGTCGCGTCGCCGCTGAAGTCCACACGCTGGACGAAGACATCGTCCCAGTGTTCCTGTTCGCCGGTGACGCGAAAGACGACGTTCAGCGAGAGCGAGGAGAGGTCCGTGCCCTGGTTCTTGCGGATCTTGAAGGTGATGCTCGGGACGAGCTTGTTCTTGCCGTCCTGGATGCCGGCATCGAACCAGCCGGACGACACGTCGGTGATTTGCGTGGCCTGCTTGAGATCGACCGCTTTACCGCACGCGGAGACGGCGAACGCGGATGCGAGCAGACCCAGAACGAACAGCCACGAGCGCGCCCGCATCCTCCGAATTGTAGCTCAGAACTGACGGACCGCCGACCTTCTGGCGCGCCTCGTCGCGGCTCAGACGGCCGGCAAGAAAGTCCGCCAGATCGCTGCCCTTCACCTTCAATTCGAGCGTCTTCAGCTGGTAGATCTCGCCGGGAATCAGGCCGGACTCACTGCCGCGCGCGGCGACCGTGAGCCACTCGTCGGGGCCGAGATCCATGCTCTTGCTGTGATCGAGCATTGCGTCGATGAGGCTGCGCTTCACCGCGTCCCGGTATTTCTGGCCCGGGTCGTCGGCCGCCACATTCCTCAACGCATCGTCGGCACCCGATCTGGACCTCCGACACCTGGTTGGCGCGGGTCGGACCAGCTGGCCGGTTCGCCGCGTCGCTGCCCCCGCTCGAGCGTCTCCAGGCTGAGGACGAGGTTCAGGTCGAGCGCCGGGATCTCGACGTAGAAGAAGGCACCGTAACCGTCGAGGGTGAAGCCCTTGGCCCGTGCTTCGCCGGTGAACAGGGTGGCGCCGGGGGTCCTGGACTGAACTTCCCGTGCGACCTGGTTCGCGGCAAGGCTCACCGAACCGATCAGCGTGCCTTCCATGACGCGTATTTGATCGTAGCGATGAAGCTCGTCGTTCTTCGGCGCGACGGTGGACTGGGCCGATGCGGCTGCCGGAAGCGCCGCCGCCATGACAATCGCGAGGGTGATGCGTGTGTTCACGATCTCTCCTGGTCCCACTACTTCGGTTGATACGCAGTCGCCCGAACCATGCGCTGCATCAGGTCGTTGGCGACGCGCGACTGCCGGAGCTCAGCGCCGCTCGTGTTCTGGAGGCGGATGAATCCCTGGTCGATGACGGCGAGATCCACCTTGCGGCGCGCGTCGAGATCGCGCGTCAGCTGCGACAGGCGGGCCGCCATCACGCGCTGCTGGCGCGCTTCGCTCTCGTCGACCAGCTGACTCACGCGCTCGAGCACGGCCGCGTCGGAAGGCTTCGCGTGCGTGGTCGAGACCGTGGACAAGGAGGCTTCGAGCTGCCGCACCCGCTGATTGAGCGCCTCCGCCTCGCGTTTCCAGTCCACGACCTCGACGCCGCCGGGCGCGCCGGCCGCGACGCCCGAGGGACCGCCCGTGACCGGACGGCTCCACCCGGTGTGCATGGCAAATCCGTTCGCGTCGTAGCGCACGTCCAGATTCGCAATCGCGGCGCCCGCCGCAAGCACCAGGACGGCCGCCGCCGCGAGGCCCCAGAGCGCGCCCCTGGTGCGTGGGGCAGCCACGGGTGCCACGGGCGCCGAGTTGCGCACGATCCGGAATCCAAGGTCGGGCTCCGGCGGCGCCCAGGTGGCGAGATGACGCTGGGTGGTGCGCAGGCCGGCCACTTCGGCGCGGCACTCCGCGCACGACGCGAGGTGCCGTCGAGCCTCTTCCCGCTCAGCCGCATCGAGTTCGTCGTAGACGAACGAAATGAGCAGTTCCTTGCTGTCACACATGGGTATGTCCGATCGCTCCGTAAACTTGTCGGCGGCGCCGCCGCCGCGGCTACCTGCCGAACGTACTCTCCACTCCCGCGTCCTGCAACTGCTTCCGCAGGACCGTGAGTCCTTGATACAACCGGGTTTTCACGGTGCTCAGGGGACAATCCAGGAGCTCCGCAATCTCCTGGAACGTGAGCCCGTGATACTCCTTCAAGATGATCGCGGTGCGTTGCTCTTCCGGGAGCGCCGACATCGCCTTTCCGACCGCGCGGCCGAGCTCGTGCCGCGCCACCATGTCTTCGATCGACTCGGCGGGAGTGGCTTCACCCGCGAGCTCGATGATGTCGATGCCTTCTGGGGCCTGGGAGACCGGAGCGCGGCGCTCGCGCCTGATCCAGTCGCGACAGAGGTTCAGCGCGATGCGATAGAGCCAGGATGAAAATTTCGCCTGCCCTTTGAACCCCTTGAGCGCGCGAAACGCTCGGAGAAAGGTCTCCTGCGCAACGTCCCGCGCATCCTCCTCCCGGCCGAGAACGCGGTAGGCGAGGGCGTAGATAGGCCTCTCCCAGCGCAGCACGAGCTGGTTGAAGCTGTCGAGATCTCCCCCTACCGAGAGGGCGACCAGCTCTTCGTCTGTAGACGGCATGCCGTTAGGTTCCGGAGGCTCGGCTGTCGCCCGCGTTCACACCTTTAGACGCCGGGGCGCCCGCTCCAGTCGGAGACCAGTTTACCTTTTCGTCTCAAGCTCTTAGAATGCCTCGTCCCCCACCGCATGAGTTCACACAGCCGCTTTTCGACCCTCGCCCGGGCTGTCGCGGAGGGTGCGCACCCCTCGGGGCTGCTGGTCGAACTGCACCGGGTGGCGGTTGCTTCCCTGCACGCCTCAGCCTCCCTGATCCTCCAGCGCCGTGGCGCTTCGGGCAACTACGGCGTGACGTCCAGCGCCAACGTCGACGAACCCGGCGGATACTGGCTCGATCAGGCCGCCGCCCAACGGCTGCAGGCGCTGGTTGGCGAGTCGTCCACGATGTGCGACGCGGACGTGCTGGGGCCCATCATGGGGCGGCTGGCGGGCACCGAGCCGTTGCTCGTGGTGCCGCTGACCGGGAGCGGCCCGACGGCCTTCCTGATCGTGGTGGCACCGGCGCTCGCCTCGTCCGAAGCCGCGCCGGCGGGCGAATCGCTGCGCGTGCAGTTCGGACTCGCGCTCGAGCTTGCGCGCCTCGGCCGCGAAGCCTCACTGCATCGCGAGATCCAGGAGCTGCTGCTTCGATTTTCGCGCGGGATCTCTTCCACCCTCAGCGTCGCCGGCGCGCTCGCGTCGCTCTCGACCGAAACCAACGCGCTGTTCGGCACCGAGCGATCATCGGTGTGGCTCCACGACCGGCGCAACCGCGAACTGATCTGCTCCGCGTCGTCGACCGACGACGGCCTGGTTGGAACGCGCGTCTCGACCGACTCCGACACGCACCCGGCCCGCGGACTCCGGCTGGGGCGACCGCACGTGGTCAACGGGCCAGTCCGGCCGCGTCCTCGTGGCGCCGCTGCGCGGCTGGCGGCGGGCCCTGGGCACGCTCGTCGTCGAAGGGGATCCCGGCTGACTTCGACGAGCAGCAATTCGTTGGCAGCGCCCACGAGCTCGTGCGGCAGCTCTCCGTCTCGATCGAGAACGTGCAGCTGCTCGAAGAGTTTCTGCAGCAGCGCCGGCTGCTCGAGGACACATTCAACTCGCTCGTCGACCTCGTGGTCGTCGTCGATGCGTCACTCCAGGTCGTCCAGATGAACGGCGCGTTTGCCGCGCGCGTCGATCGCCCGCCCGGTGACGTGCTCGGCCAGCCGCTGGACTCGTTCATCAGCCCGGAACTGGCGGAATGGCTCGCGCGCTGACACCGCGCCGCGACCGCGCGAAGCCGGGGTGGCGTCCGGCGCGACGAAACAGTTCACCGATGCGCGCCTGGGCGGCATGTTCGCCGTGACGGTCACGCCCCTGATCAACCAGGACGCCGTCCCGATCGGACGCGTCGTGGTCGCGCGCGACATCACCGCCCAGACGGAGCTCGAGATCGAGCGTGAGGCGCTCAGCCGGAGGCTCGCGCAGTCCGAACGGCTGGCCTCGCTCGGCCAGTTCGTCGCCGGCATCGCGCACGAGATGAACAATCCGCTACAGGGAGTGCTCGGACATCTCGAGCTGCTCATCCGCACGTCCGAGGACGCCCGCCCGGTCCGACCGACACTTCGGCGGATCTACACCGAAGCCGATCGGGCCGCCAAAATCGTGCGCAACCTCCTCGTGTTCACGGGATCGCGGCGCCTGACGAAAGTGCGGTTGCGGGTGGATCGCATGCTGTCGAGGGCGTTCGCGAGCCGCGCGGCCGCTCTTCGGGCGGGCGGCATCGAGGTCGTTCGCACTCAGGAAGAGGACGTCCCGAGCGTTGACGGTGATGCCCTGCTCCTCCAGCAGGCGCTGCTCAATATCCTCATCAACGCCGAACACGCCGCGAAAGCCGCGACCGGGCCAGGACGTATCGAGACATCGATCACGGCGACCAGGGACCGCAGCCGCGTGCTCGTCTCGATCGCGGACTCGGGGCCCGGCATTGCCGCGGATGCATTGCCCCACATCTTCGACCCGTTCTTCACGACCAAGGGGGTCGGCAAGGGTACGGGACTTGGCCTGACCATTACCTACGGGATCGTCCAGGAGCACGGCGGCACGATCCACGTGCGGAATCGGCCCGGCGGGGGGGCCGAGTTCACGCTCGAGCTTCCCGCCGCGTCCGGTCCGTCACGCGCGAAGAAGCCGCCTGCCTGCCCGTGCCGCCAGCGAGAAAACGCGAACGCGCCCGCTGCAAGGCTAGGACGCCCGTCACAGATAGCCTCAGAGTCTGATAAAGTGCGTCCAGACAGATGGACGAAAGCTTCCTGACGACCGAAGAAGTACTCGACTACCTTCAGGTCAACCTGCGAACCGTCTACCGCCTGATCAAGGCAGGGAAAATTCCCGCGGTTCGCGTCGGCCGGCAGTGGCGCTTTCGCAAGCGCGACATCGACACCTGGCTCGAGAATCAGCGCCCGCGAGCACAGCGCACAGCGTCCGTCCGGACGACTACGCCCGTGGCCGGCCGCGCGCGCGTCCTCGTGGTGGACGACGAGGCGACGATACGGGACCTGCTGCTGAAGACGCTGGCCCTGGCGGAATACGATGTCGACCTGGCGCCCGACGGCCGTTCCGCGATCGAGCGCCTCCGCATGGTCCCCTACGACCTGCTGATCACCGACTTGAAGATGCCCGGGGTGGATGGCCTTGCCGTGATTCGGGAGGCCCGCCGGCTCAAGGCCGATATCCCGGTCATCATCATCACCGGCTTCTCGACCGAGGCCAGTGCAATCGAGGCGGTCAATCTGGGCGTTTCAGGCTATCTGACGAAGCCGTTCCGCGTCCCCCGGGTGCTGGCGGTTGCGGCAAAGGCGCTTGGCGAATAGGACCAGTTGACCTCAGGCGCACTTTGGGTTACCTTAGTTGACGTTAGTGTCATATCGAGTCGGTCTTCGGGCTCCTATGACACAAAAGCCCGGATACGACCGATAAGGGGATGGCCATGAACAAAGTCGTCTGGAGCTAGTCGCACTCCTCCGCGCCCCTGTACGCCCATAGATCGGGCGGGTCGGAACCTGTCGCCCGGCGACGCTGTGCTAAAATTGTACGTTTGCAGCTGCGTCGGGGCCACGTGCCTCCGCCTCCTCCATGATCCAACTTTCAGGGCTCAGCAAGACATTTGGCGACCGCGTCCTCCTCGACGCGGTCAGCTGGCAGATCGACGATCGCGAGCGGGTCGGACTCAGCGGCCCGAACGGCGCCGGCAAGACCACGCTGCTCAAGATGCTGGCGGGCCTCGAAGAACCTGACAGCGGTAATGTCATCAAACCGTCAGGCCTTTCCGTTGGATACCTGCCGCAGGACGGACTGAACCATAGCGGCCGGACCTTGATCGAAGAGGCCGGCCTCGCCTTCAAGCCGCTTCTCGACATGCGCGCCGAGATCCAGTCGCTCGAGGAGCGGCTCGGCGACGATGCCGTGCCGGAGTCGGAGCACGAGTCGATGCTGTCGCGGTATAGCGACCTGCAGGAGAGCTTCCGACGGCTCGAAGGCTACAGCATCGATCTGAAGATCACGACGGTCCTTCGCGGCCTCGGATTCGTGCCCGAGGACTTCGGCAAGCCGAGCGAGACGTTCTCCGGCGGCTGGCAGATGCGCATCGCGCTCGCCAAGCTCCTCCTCGGGCGGCCGGGGTTGCTTCTTCTCGACGAGCCGACGAATCACCTCGATCTCGACGCCCGCAACTGGCTGGAGGACTATCTCTCCACTTACCCCCACGCCGTCATTCTCGTGTCGCACGATCGGTTCTTTCTCGACGCGGTCGTGACCCGCATCACCGACATCGGCATGCGCAGGTTGACGGATTATCCCGGCAACTACAGCGATTATCTCGTCGAACGCGAAGCGCGGATGGAACGGCTGCGTCAGCAGAAGCGCGATCAGGACGAGGAGCTCGCGCGGATGGACGCCTTCATCAACCGGTTCCGCTACACCGCGACCAAGGCGTCGCAGGTGCAGAGCCGGCTGAAGATGCGGGAGAAGATCGTCCCGATCGAGATCCCGCCCGAGCGAAAGCGCGTGCACTTCACCTTTCCGCCCTGCGCCAAGAGCGGCCGCACGGTGCTCGATCTGCGTGACGTGCGCAAGTCCTATGACGGCAGGGTCGTATTCGGCGGCGTCAACGTGCTCATCGAGCGGGGCGACCGCATTGCCCTCATCGGCCCGAACGGCGCCGGCAAGTCGACGCTGATGCGCATGCTCTCCGGTGTCGAGGAGCCCGACTCGGGCTCACGGACCGAAGGGCACCAGGTGGTGATGCAGTACTTCGCGCAGGACGAGGCGACGCGGCTCGACCCGACGCGGAACATCTACCAGACGCTCGCCGGCGATGCGCCGCTGCACATGGTGCCGAGCATCCGCAACATCCTCGGCGGTTTTCTCTTCTCGGGTGATGACGTCGAGAAGCCGGTGCGCGTGCTCTCCGGCGGCGAACGGACGCGGCTCGCTGTCGCCCGTATGCTGCTGCGGCCCTCGAATACGTTGCTCCTCGACGAGCCCACGAACCACCTCGATCTCGATTCGAAAGACGTGCTCCTCGAAGCGCTCGAGGATTTCGGTGGCACCCTGATCTTCGTGTCGCACGATCGCTACTTCGTCGACAAGCTCGCGACCAAGGTCATTCACATCGGCGGCGGCGAGGCGGTGCCGTACCCGGGCACGTACGAAGAGTTTCTGTGGAGCCGCAAACAACAGGAGTCCGCCGCGACCGCACCCGCAACCGGGCACAAAGGCAACACGCCGTCGAAAGCCGGAGCGGTCAAAGCCGCTCCGCCGCCGGCGCGGACCAGCGGTGGTTCGAAGGATGGCCGCGGCGCAGCAGTCGCCGCTCACGCCACCGTCGCGGCGGGCACCAGAAGCGCGGCGCCGGTCAAGGAGACACCTCCCTCCTACGAACAGCGGAAGCGCGACGATGCCGAGGCGCGCCGCGTGAAGAAGGCCGCGGACGCGCGGCAGAAGCGGATTACCGACCTCGAAGGCCGCATCGCCGAACGCGAGCAGACCGTCCGCGATCTGGAAACCACGATGTCGGCGCCGGGTTTCTACGACAACCACGAAACCGCGAAGCCGATTGTGGACAGGCACCAGGCACTGATGTGGGAAATCGGCGACCTGATGCACCAGTGGGAGGAGCTGCACGCGACAAAACCGTAATCGGTCCCCAGATCTGTAATAGACTCCCTCTTCAGCTCGACCCCCCTTCTCTGTTTTGCTAGGAAATCTCATCGTCTGTGTGTGCGGACCCGGGGCACACCCTTTGCCCTTTACCGCCCTGCGGGTACACCGTCGCTTCGCGCGCAGCGTCTTCAGCGTCGCGCACCGTGGCGGGTTCCCGTAAATCACAGATGGAAAAGACCTTGGCTCACGGAGAACGGGCACTTACAACCGCGGCCGCCCCGGAGCCGGGCGATCCGTTTCCGTCTCCCGATGCTATGCCGATGAGAAAATCCGCTCCCGCCACGCGACGGCCGGCCGCCGTCGGCCACGCGACCCGCCGCGAAGCGACCGGTGGCGATCCGGAAGCCGGGAACGGACCGCAGTCCCGTCGCCGACGGCTTCTACCGCGACCTCGTATGGAATCTCCGGAACGGCGTGCTCGCGGTCACGCGCGACGGCGATATCGCGGTGATGAACGAGGTCGCGTATCGGATTCTCGGCCTTCCGCCCCGGACGACGGATATCGGCCGGCCGTTCGCCGAAGTCCTTCGCCACGTGCCGGACGTGACGCGGATCCTGGCCGGGGCCTTCGAGCTGTCGCACCTCCCCAATCGTGCCGAGCTCCGTCTGAAAACGACCGGCAAGGTGATCGGCTACACGCTCTCGCAGGTGGTCGACACCCGCGGCCGCCTGACTGGTGCCACCCTCTTCTTCAAGGACCTGACGCGCGTCGAGCAGCTCGAAGAACGCGAACGGCTGCGCGACCGCCTCGCGGCGCTCGGAGAAATGGCGGCGGCCATCGCCCATGAGGTCAAGAACCCGCTTGCCGGCATCGAGGTGATGGCGGGGATCCTGAAGCGTCAGCTGACCGAGTCCGAAGACGCCCAGTCGATCCTGCGCGACATCATCAAAGAGGCCAAGATGGCGAACGCCATCGTGGTCGAAGTGCTCGATTTCGTCCGGCCGATCCGGCTGCAGGTCGAACGCGTCTCGCTCGCCGACGTGGTGCACGACGCGATCACGATGGCGGAGGCGCATGCCCCGCGCGGCAAGGTGCAGCTCGCGGTGGAGCTGCGCGAGGATCTCGCGCCGATCCAGGGGGACCCGCACCAGCTCCGGCAGCTGTTCACGAACCTGCTCACCAACGCATTCGAGGCGCTGAACGGCGTCGGCAACGTCCGACTCACCGCGCTGCAGGTCTCACCCGACGAGGAAGCCGGCGCCGCCGATGCGCAGGCGGTGCCGATGATCCAGGTGGAGGTCACCGACGACGGGCCGGGGATGCCGGCGGACGTGATGGAACGGATCTTCAGCCCGTTCTTCACGACCAAGCCGCAGGGTTCGGGCCTCGGGCTTGCCATCGTCCGCAAGATTGTCGACGCGCACGATGGCCGGATCGACGTGAGTGCACAGCCGAACGGCGGCACCCGGTTCCGCGTGACGCTGCCGCTCAGCGGCAGCCACGAATTGTTCAAGTAGTTCGACTCGCGACTCGGGGTTCGATTCGGCGGCGTTGTGGGATCACTCGGTAGTCATCAGTCAGTCGAGAGGCATTGCAAATGGGCCGGATTCTGGTAGCAGACGATCACGACTCTCTTCGACGCGGCATCGTCCGCGCGCTGTCCGACGCACAGCACGAGGTCGAGGAGGCGCCGAATGGCAACGTCGCCATCGAGAAGCTCCACGAGGGTCAGTTCGACGTCGTGCTGAGCGATCTGAAGATGGGCGGCAGCGACGGCATGGACGTGCTGCGCACGGCGAAGTCGCTCCAGCCGAATACCGCGGTCATCCTGATGACCGCCTTCGGATTCGATCCACACCGCCGTCGAGGCGATGAAGATCGGCGCGTTCGACTACGTCCAGAAGCCATTCGAGATCGAGGAGATGGAGCTCAAGATCGCCAAGGCGATCGAGCACCGGCGCCTCAAGCACGAGATCGAGTACCTGCGCCATACGCAGCAGGACATCTACGACTTCGACCGGATCGTCGGCGCGAGCGGCGCGCTGCAGTCCGTGCTGACCGTCGTCAAGAAGGTGGCGAAGAGCAACACGACGGTGCTCATCCGCGGCGAAACGGGTACCGGGAAGGAGCTCATCGCCGGGGCGATTCACCACAATTCGCTCCGCGCGGGGCGCAACTTCGTCAAGGTCAATTGCGCGGCGCTCCAGGAGAACCTGCTCGAGTCCGAGCTGTTCGGACATGAGAAGGGCGCCTTCACCGGCGCCGACAAGCAGCGCGTCGGACGCTTCGAACAGGCCGACGGCGGCACGCTGTTCCTCGACGAAATCGGCGACATGAGCGCGAACACGCAGGCCAAGATCCTGCGCGTGCTGCAGGAGCACGAGTTCGAGCGCCTTGGCGGCACCCGGACGCTGCGCGTCGACGTCCGCCTGATTGCGGCGACGAACCGTAACCTGCCGCAGATGGTCGCGAACGGCCAGTTCCGCGAGGACCTGTATTACCGATTGAACGTCGTGTCGATCGAGATGCCGCCGCTGCGCGAGCGGAAGGAAGACATCACGCAGCTCGCCGGGTTCTTCCTGCGCCGCTTCGCGGGCGAGCTGAAGAAGCGCGTCGACGGCCTCGGCACCGACGCACAGAAGCTGCTGATGCGCTACAACTGGCCGGGCAACATCCGCGAGCTCGAGAACGCGATCGAGCGGGCGGTGCTGCTGACCGAAGGACCGCAACTGAGCTGCAACGACCTCGCACTGGGCGAGCTCTCGACCGGGAACTCGGGCGGCGATCAGAGCCCGGTCGTCAAGATTCCGCCGACCGGGATTCCGCTCGAGGAAATCGAGCGGCAGGCCATCCTCGAAGCGCTCAAGATGTCCAACTGGGTGCAGAAGGACGCGGCGGAACTGCTCGCGATCAGCCCGCGGGTCATGAACTACAAGATCAAGACGCTCGGCATCGACTACTCGCGCGGTGGCCGCCGACCGATGGTCGAATCGATGGCGTAACCGAAGTTTCTCAGCTATCAGCTGTCAGCTAGTCAGTTTTCGGTTTTCAGTTTTCAGTCAAAAGTTGCGGGTCACCGTGGACTGCCGACAGCGGAGAACTGATGGCTCATTGCTGTTTGCTGAACTGAGAGCTGAGAGCTGCCGAGCTACGCCTTCGGATGCGACTTCTTGTAGGCGTCCATCAGCTGCGCCGAGTTCACGTGGGTATAGCGCTGGGTGGTGCTGAGGCGCGCGTGGCCGAGCAGCTCCTGGATCGCGCGGAGGTCGGCGCCGCGTTCGAGCAGGTGGGTCGCGAATGAATGACGCAGCGCATGCGGGCTGATCCCGAAGCGCGTGCTGCAGGCGGCGACGTACTTCCTGACCAGCCGATCGACGCTCCTCGTCGACAGCCGCCCGCCTCGATAATTCAGGAACAATGGTTCGACCCGCCGGCCGCGCAGGCTTCGCTGCGGCGCTGGCGCGCGCCTGGATGCGCGAGGCGCGGCACCACGCGGCGTCACCCCACGAATGCCGCCCTGTGGCTCAGGAGCACCGGCAACGAACGTCTCCCGATCCTGCATCCACGCGCGAAGCGCATCCTCGGTCGGCCGGTTGAACGGCACGATCCGCTCCTTGCCGCCCTTCCCCAGGACGCGGACCACACGGCCACTGAGATTGACGTCCTCGAGGCCGAGGCCGACAAGCTCGCTCAGGCGAAGCCCCGAGGCATAGAACAGCTCGAGGATGGCGCGGTCGCGGCGGCCGAGCGGCACCGAGGCGTCGGGCATTTCGAGGAGACGCGACATTTCCGCTTCAGCGAGATGCGCGGGCAGGCGCTGCTCGCGCTTGGGCGTGCCCACGAGTGCGCCAGGATCCCCCTCGATCTCTCCCTCGCGACGAAGGTATCGCCCGAAGCTGCGGAGCGCGGCGAGCTTCCGCGCCGCGGAGGCGCGCGAGTTGCCCCGTTTGTGGAGGTCGCCCAGAAACGCGCGGATGTGCAGGTGCTGGAAGTCCGCCACCGCCACGTCGGGCCGGCGGCGGCCGAGATGCTGGGCCAGGAACGTGATGAACTGGTCGAGATCGCTTTCGTACGCACGCACGGTGTGGAGCGACGCGTTCTCGTTGAGATGCAGGTGCTCGAGAAAGTCGCGGACGTGCTGCTTCATTCGGGACGCCCTGCCGTCACCATCGCGCTCGGGGCACCGTCCGGCGCTCCTGCGATCCAGCTTGCCAGCGCGGTCAGGGCGCGGGCGGACAGCGCCGCGTTGCGGTCGGCCTTCTTCCGCGGCGGCCGGCGCCCGCCTTCAGGCTCGAGCGGCGGCATGATGCCGAACGTGATGTTCGTCGGCTGATAGTGCTTCGCGTTCGCGTTCGACACGTAATACGCCATCGCGCCGATCGCGGTCGTGCGTGGCGCCACGCGGAGTCGCCGTTCCCAGCGACAGGGCGGCGGCGTTCCTGCCGGCCAGCAGACCCGATGCCGCCGACTCGACGTACCCCTCGACTCCGGAAATCTGGCCGGCGAAAAACAGGTCGTCGCGCGATCGGGTCTGCCACGTCTCGCGCAGCACCGTCGGTCCGTTGATATACGTGTTCCGATGGATCATCCCGAAGCGCACGAACTCGGCCGCTTCGAGGCCGGGAATGAGCTTCAGCACGCGCGCCTGCTCGCCCCATTTCATCTGCGTCTGGAACCCGACCAGGCTGAAATGGTCGCCCGCGAGGTTGTCCTGCCGAAGCTGCACGATCGCGAACGCTTCGCGGCCGGTGCGCGGATCCACGAGGCCCACCGGCTTCATCGGCCCGAATCGCAGGGTGTCGACACCGCGCGACGCCATGACCTCGATCGGGAGACATCCCTCGAAGAACCGGGGCTCGTCGAATTCGTGCAGCGGCGCGCGCTCGGCGGCGACCAGCGCATCGTAAAACCGCTGATACTCTTCGCGCGTGAACGGGCAGTTCAGGTAATCCCCTTCCCCATCGTCCACGCCACAGGCTGGGGCCGAACCCGGCAGAACCTCGCCGAACCCGGCAGAACCCTGCCGAACCTCGTCGAACCCCGCGGAACCCTGCGGAACCTGGTCGAACCCCGAAGAACCCCTTATGCTCCTCCCCCACCGAGAGGCGCGAAACACCTTCGACCGATCGATCGAGTCGGCGAGGACGATCGGGCTGACCGCGTCGTAGAAATACAGGTGACTCGCTCCGACCATCTCGGCGATCTGGTGCGACAGTGAATCAGAGGTCAACGGTCCCGTCGCGACGATCAGCGGACCGTCGAGTCCCTCGGGAATGCGCGGAACCTCCTGCCGGACGATGGTGATTGCCGGGTGCGACGTGATCGCGCGGGTGACTTCTTCCGAGAAGCGTTCGCGGTCGACCGCGAGGGCGGCTCCGGCGGGCACGCGGGCGACATCCGCGGCGCGCATGATCAGCGACCCGAGCCGGCGCATCTCCTCCTTGAGCAGGCCGACGGCGTTATCCAGCTTGTCGCCACGAAACGAGTTGCTGCACACCAGCTCAGCGAGCCGGTCGGTCTTGTGCACGGCGGTCGGCCGGACCGGTCGCATCTCGTACAACGTGACGCGGACGCCCATCGAAGCCGCCTGCCAGGCGGCTTCGGACCCCGCCAGCCCGCCGCCGATGATGTGAATGGGCATGTTGATCGATTCCGTCGTGACTTCGCCGCTGGCGTTCAACGCGGCTCTCCTTCAGACCATATCATCCGGCCGCGCGCTGGAGTCGGTTCCCTCGCGGCGGTGTTCGGCGTCAGGCGCGCCGGTTGCGATCGGGAGCCCGTCCAAACCGGCCGCCCGCTGCCCTCACGTACCCGAGAAGCTCGAGCTCCATCAATCGTGGAAGCAGCCTGGACGGCGCCGTTCCGGTTGCGGTCACGAGGGCATCCAGTTCGTAGGCCTCTCCGGGCTCCATGTGCGCGAGGATCGGGTCCTCACACGCGGCCCGGCTGTGGTGCGGACTCGCGGGCCGTGCCGCGGGCCAGCCGAGCTCTTCGAGGATATCGTCCGCACTCTCTACAACCTTTGCCCCGTCCTTCAGCAGGCTGTGGGAGCCGCGATTGCGCCCCGACAGCACGCTTCCCGGGACCGCCATCACGTCCCGCCCCTGCTCCATCGCGCAGCGCGCGGTAATCAACGATCCACTCTTCTCCGAGGCCTCGACCACGACTACGGCGAGTGACAGGCCACTGATGATCCGGTTGCGCAGCGGGAAGTGTTCGGCGAGCGGCAGGCCACCGGGGGCCAGCTCACTCATGACTACGCCCGACCGGCTGATGGTGTCGGCAAGACCTCTGTGCTCGGCGGGATACACGCGATCCAGACCGGAGCCCAGCACGGCGATCGTCGGCCCGTTCGCCTCGAGCGTCCCGCGATGTGCGGCGGAGTCGACGCCGCGCGCGAGGCCGCTGACGACCGCAACGCCGCGAGCGGCGAGCTCGCCCGCCAGCCTCACCGCCACATCGAGCGCATACGGTGTGGCGGCTCTGGACCCCACGATCGCGACCGCCGGCAGCGAGAGCACCGCAAGGTCGCCCCGGGTCCAGAGGATCGGTGGCGGGTCAGGGATGCAGTTCAGCAGCGCGGGATAGGCGGAATCGAACCAGGCCACGGGCACCATCCCGGCCTGCGGCGCCGCCGCAATCGCCGTGTCCGCGGACCGGCGCGCGTGATCTTCGAGAACCACTCGATCCGCACCGCCGACCCCGAGCGCAACCAGGACGTCCCCGGCCTGAGCCGCAGGATCCCCCTGGCGAAGCTCCTTGAACACGGCGGACGCGCGGGAGCGCGAGACGCCGAGCATCGACACCATCACAGCGGCATGAAGATCCATTCGAATCCTTCGTCGCCGCATCCGAGCCGCGGATCAGCCTGCCCGAACGAGCAAAGGGGTCGGCGCCGCGGCTGCGTAGCAGCTCTGCGGCCCGACCCCTCTGTCTCATTATACGGCCACAGGTGTCTCCCGAACGACGGCCCGCCGTTTACGGGACGCGTCCGTCGCTTACGGAAAAGGCGGGTTCTCAGGCCGCGGCGGCCGTTTGGCTGCGGATCCGCATGGTACGTGCATTGCTCATGCTGCCAGGTACTTGTCCCTCCTGCTGGACGGCAGTTAAACAGCTTGCGGCGATTCGGACGGGTGGCTATAGTGAGTCGAGTACCCATGCAGTTCCGAGTTCTCGTCGTTGTGGCGGCGCTCGCGGCCTTCGCTCCGCCCGCGTATGCGGATGCGCGCTCGAGTGCGAGGTCCCAGGTCGAATTCGGGATCAAGGTGGCCCAGAACGGGTTGTGGAAAGAGGCGACCTACCGCTGGGAGAAGGCGGTCGAAATCGACCCCACCTACGCGGCCGGATGGAACAACCTGGCGATCGGATACGAGCACGAAGGAAAGTTCGACGAGGCGCGGCAGGCCTACGACAAGGCGGTGTCGCTCGACCCCAAGAACCTCCTCATCCGACAGAACTACGATCTCTTCAAAGAAATCAATGACCGCGCGAAGCGCCGCAGCGATCGCTAGCCTCGTGGTGCTCACCTCGGTGAGCGCCTGCACCAACTTCTTCGAGGTGCCGATCGAGACGCCCATCTCCGCCAAGATGGATGTCTCGGCGTTTCGTCGTGTACTCGTCGCCGGCTTCATCAGCGGCGGCACGGAAGACGTCGACGCGAATCTCGAAACCGTGCGGCTGCTTCGAAGCCAGCTGCGCTCGAAATCCGGCCTGCGCGTGATCGAAGCCGAGGTCCTGCCGCTCGCCGAGATGGCGGCCGACAAGGCCAAGGCGGCGACGACGGCCTCGACGACTCCGGCGCCAACGTCGACGTCGGCCAATGCCGACGGAGCCGCTGGTGCGAACGGCGGAGGTGCCGCCAACGGCAGCGGCGCCACGATCGTGCCGGTGCCCCCGCTGCCGGCAGCCCCGGCTGCTGCCGCGCCTCCGGCCCAGGCGCCCCAGGGACCGGCCGCGGTGGAAGCCAAGATCCGCACCGAGAAGGACCTCGAAAAGTACCAGTCCATCTTCGCGGACGTGGCGTTCTGGAAGAAGATTGGCGAAGAGTACGAGAACCCGCTGATCGTGACCGGCACCGTCCTCTTCACGCCGCACCAGACATCGGGATTCGTCACCCGCAACGTCGAAACCTACGATCAGCTCGGCCGCCGCACGGTGATTCCGCAGCGCACGTACATGGAGCGCAAGGGCTTCATCCTCACGCCCAAGTTCATCTTCATCGACGGCAGGACCGGGGCGACGCTGCACAGCGAGACGATGCACGAGGAGATTCTGTACAACTCGCAGCAGAACACGCCGGCGCTGTCGTCCTATTTCGAGTTGATGGACAAGGTCATTCCGACGTTTCTGGGCACGCTGAGCAACCAGAAAATCAAGGGAACGCGCGTCCTGCTCAGGTAGCGCCCTTCAGGCCCTTCGCCTTGGCGGCGGGCTCCCTTCCGTGCTACCCTGAATCTTTTGGATCTGGGCAAAATTTGCCTGCGGGGCCCCGGTGTGCCGGCAGGCTCGAGTGAGTTCGGCCCCCACGTGCGGGCCGGCGGAGGATGTGGAACGTGTTCGCAATCATTCAAACGGGCGGGCGTCAGGTCAGGGTGGATCCGGGGTCGGTGCTCACCGTCGACCGCGTCGACGCCGAAGTCGGCAAGGAGATCACGTTCGACCAGGTGCTCTTCCTCGAAAAGGACGGCGGCGAAATGCTCGCCGGCGCACCGTTTGTCGCGAACGCCCGGGTCGTCGGCATTGTCGACGGCGAATCGCGCGGCCCCAAGATCGTCGTCTTCAAGAAGAAGCGCCGCAAGGGGTTCCGCAAGACCCGTGGCCACCGCAGCACGTATACGCGGGTTCGCGTCACCGACATCCTGGTATAACCCGCGGACTTCTTTTTCGATAGAGCGTCACTATGGCTACAAAAAAAGGGCAGGGTAGTTCACGTAACGGCCGCGACAGCAACGCACAGCGCCTTGGCGTCAAGCGTCACGACGGCAACGTCGTCACTGGCGGCTCGATTCTCGTCCGGCAGCGCGGGCGCAAGTTCCGGCCCGGGCTGAATGTCGGCCTCGGCAAGGACGACACGCTGTTCGCGAAGGTCGACGGCACGGTGAAGTTCGAGGATCACGGCGCCCGCGGACGCGTGATCAGCATCGTCCCGCTGGAGAGCTAGTGCCCGCAGACGCACGAAGCGCGCGCTCGCCGCGCGTCCTTGTTGTGTTCGTAGACGAAGTCGACATCCACGTGGCGGCCGGACACGGCGGCCGCGGCGCCATGGCGTTCAGGCGCGAGAAGTTCGTCCCCCGCGGCGGCCCGAGCGGCGGCGACGGCGGGCCGGGCGGTTCGGTGTACCTCGTCGCCAACGCCAACCTCAACACGCTTCTCAACTTCCGCTTCCAGAAAATCTTCGCCGCCGGCCGCGGCGCGCACGGCGAGGGTTCGAACCGCACCGGCAAGAACGGGACGGACATCGAGCTCGAGGTGCCGACCGGCACCGTCGTGTACGAGAAGCAGGACGACGGGTCGTACGCGCAGATCGCGGACCTGACGACCGACGGCCAGCGTGTGCTGCTGGCCAAGGGAGGCCTTGGCGGCCACGGCAATGCGTCGTTTGCGACGTCGACGAACCGGGCCCCGCGACGCACCCAGCCCGGGCTGCCCGGCGAAGAGAAGGATCTGCGCTTCCACCTGAAGCTTCTGGCCGACGTCGGCCTCCTGGGTTATCCCAACGCCGGCAAGTCGACGATGATCTCGCGGATTTCGGCGGCGCGCCCGAAGATCGCCGACTACCCGTTCACCACGCTCGTTCCCAACCTTGGCGTCGTCGGGCTATCGGGCGAGCGGTCCTTCGTTGTCGCGGATGTGCCGGGACTGATCGAGGGCGCGCATGCCGGCCACGGCCTGGGCCACCGATTCCTGAGCCATCTCGAACGAACCAAGGTGCTGGTGCACCTCGTCGACGTGTCGTCGTCGAGCGGACGGGATCCGGTGCACGACTACGACGTGATCGTGCGCGAGCTGGAGCTCTTTCCAGGGCGTGACTCGTCCGGCGAGCGTCTGTCGCAAAAACCGGTCATCGCGGCGGCGAACAAGATCGACGCGCTCGACGAACCTGCGCGCCTGGAGGCGCTGCAGACGCATCTCGATCGGCTCGGGATTCCGCTGTACAAGGTGTCGGCAGCAACGGGCGAGGGTGTCCCGGTGCTCCTCGAGGCCGTGTGGCAGCAGATCGCCGCGTCGCGAGAGCGCGAACGCGTCGCAACCGCCACGAACACGTCGGCCGGCGATGCCCATCCTGAGCCTTCCATCCGCACGCTGACTGAATGAACGGCGTCGGTCGTCTCGGCCTGCTCGGCGGCACGCTCGATCCCATTCACCTGGGCCACCTGGAAACGGCGAAAGCGGCGCGGGCAGCACTCGCCCTTGACCGGGTCATCGTGCTGCCGTCGCGAGTTCCGCCACACCGTACGTTGCAGCCGGTCGCGTCCCGGTATCATCGCTTCGCGATGGCGGCGCTCGCGGTGAACGGCGCCGAGGGGCTTGCGGCTGATGACATGGAGCTCTGTGCTCCGGGCCCGTCATACACGGTCGATACGCTGACCCGATGCCGGGAGCGATTCGGGCTCGAACGATCGCAGCTTTTCTTCATCACCGGCGCGGATGCGTTTGCAGAAATCGCCACGTGGCACCGGTACCCCGAGGTCCTCGACCTCGCGCACTTCGTCGTCGTCTCGCGCCCCGGGTTCGCGACGGAGACATTGCGCGTGCGACTGCCGTCGCTTGCCCCACGGATGGTCACCGTGCCGGATGCGGAAGGCATCGGCTCGTCGATTGAAACGTCGCTTCGCTCCACGGCTATCTTCCTCGTGAATGCCCGGACACCCGACGTGTCCTCGACCGAAATCCGCCGGCGGATCGCCTCAGGCGAGATGCTGACGGGTCTCGTGCCGGCACGAGTGGAGACGCACATTCTTCAGCACAGGCTGTACACACACACATCGGCATATCCCACGGCAGTGCACTTGCATGGCGAAAACTGAAAAACGACGTATTGCAACCGGCGGAAAACACAAACTGACGGGTGAGGTCGGGAAGGCCGTACGCGCGGCTCTCGACAAAAAAGCGGGAGACGTTGTCGTCCTCGACCTGCGCGCCACACCGGCGTTCACGGATTTCTTCGTGCTCTGCTCGGGCCAGAGCCAGCGACAGGTCAAGGCGATCGCCGACGGGGTTGAAGAGGCCCTGCGCAACGCGAAAGTCCGCCCGGCCCATGTCGAGGGGTACGAGCGTGCAGAGTGGGTGCTGCTGGACTACTTCACCTTCATCGTCCACGTCTTCACGCCGCAGACGCGCGCGTTCTACTCGCTCGAGAGGCTCTGGGGCGATGCTGAGCGAATCGAAATCTCCGACGAGGAGCCGGCCTCCGCATAGCCCGCTCAGGCAGCGGTTCGCGGCGACCACCCGCATCGTGGCCGATGCGATCGTTGCGCTCCTTCTTGCACCCACCTGCGCGGCCTGCGCAAAGGGCCTCGCCGAGCCGACCGGCGGTCCCGTTTGCGCCGATTGCTGGCAATCGGTCGCGATCATCCGGCCCCCTGTCTGTGACACGTGCGGGGATCCCCTGCCGTCCTGGAGAGCAATTGCGCCCGTCGCCCAATGCGGCCGTTGCCGCGGGACCCGCGGGCACGTCAGGCGCGCGCGGGCAATCGGGGGATACGAGGGAGCCCTCCGGTCGATCGTCCATGCCCTCAAGTACGACGCGCGCCGTTCGCTGGCGCCCAGGCTGGCGATGCTGCTCGCCCAGACAGGCTCGCAACTCCTCGAGGGCGCTGACATCGTCGTGCCGGTGCCGCTGCACCGCGCACGGCTTCGGACGCGCGGCTTCAACCAGGCCGAGGACATCGCCCGTCGGCTTCCGATCCCAATGATCCGCGCGTTGAAGCGGATCCGCCGGACACCGTCGCAGACAGACCTGCCGGAGGCTGAGCGCTACGAGAACGTGCGTGGCGCGTTCGCCGTTGCACGCGGAATCAGCGTGCGCGGCGCGGTCGTGGTGATGGTCGATGATGTCAGCACAACCGGGGCGACGCTCGATGCGTGCGCGAAGGCACTGATCGATCGCGGCGCCCGCGAAGTGCGGGCGCTTACGCTTGCGAGAGTCGTGTCGAAACGGCCGTGATCACGTCGGCGGAGACCGCCTCGCGCGATCGCTCGCCGTCCAGGCGGAGCCATCCGGGGCCGGCGGCCTGGCGCCGGTAGCTGTCGCGCACGCGCGACAGCAGCTGCAGGTCGCGCTCGTAGCGATCCCGCCCGCTTGCCTTCCGCCGCACCGCTGTTTCAGGTGCGATATCCAGCAGGATGGTCAGGTCGGGTCGTGGCAGGAACTTCTGGATGTCGGCAAGCCAGGCGGGATCGAGCCCCTGCGCTTCGCCATACGCGATGCTCGAGGCAATGTAGCGGTCGCAGACAAGGACCACGCCTTGTTCGAGCAGCCTGATCATCTCGGCCCGCTGCTCGTGCCGGTTCGCAACGTACAGCAACTGCATGACGTCGGCGCCGTAGTCCCGTTCGCCGTGCAGCGCCTTGCCGATTTCCGATCCAATCGGCGTGGTGTAGTCAGGGAACGACAGCAGGCGGCACTCGCGGCCGCGCGAGATGACTTCATCGCGCACGCCTTCGGCCTGGGTCTGTTTGCCGCTCTGGTCGAGGCCTTCGAAGGAAATCAATACTCCTTTCATGTGTCGTTCTAGGGTTCTAGGGGTTATAGGGTCGGGTTTCAGGTTTTACGTTCTAGGTTGTAGCGTTCGGATCTACGTTCCAGGTTGTACGGCTTGGTTTTACGTTCGAAGTTCGGATCCGGTGGTCAGGATTCGAGTGCGAGGATGTCGTCGATCGTTTGTCGGCGTCGAATGACAGACCACTTCCCGTTCTCGACCAGGACTTCCGCCGGGAGGGTTCGGCGATTGTAGTTCGACGCCATCACCGCGCCGTATGCGCCGGCGTCCAGAACCGCCATCAGGTCACCGACCTCGGGCCGCGGCAGGCGGCGGTCCTTACCGAGCGTGTCACTGCTTTCGCAGAGCGGACCAACAATATCGCAGGCGATCTCGACCGCGGCGGATCGAACCGCGGGCTCGATCCGGTGGTACGCACCGTACAACATCGGCCGCAACAACTCGGTCATGCCGGCATCGAGGATCACGAACGCGGTCCCGTCAGCCCGATCCTTGACGTCGACGACCCGTGACAGGAGCGCCCCCGCGGGAGCGACGATGTTGCGTCCGGGCTCGAGGACGATGGCCAGGCCGGAGTCCTTCACGACCGGCAGCAGCGCCGCAGCGTAATCCTGCGCTGACGGCACCGGTGACCCGTCGTACGACACGCCAAGGCCGCCGCCGAGATCCAGGTGATCGATGATGATCCCGTCGTCGCGCAGTTCGCGCGCGAGTGTCACGATCGCCTGGGCCGCCCGGCGGAGCGGATCGAGGTCGGTGATCTGCGATCCGACGTGGATGTGGAGCCCGACGATCTCGAGCGCTTCGCGCCGCGACGCACGCCGGCAGATCTCGCGGGCCGCGTCGAGCGCGATCCCGAACTTGTTGGTCTTGAGACCGGTCGAGATATGCGGATGGCTGCGTGCGTCGATGTCGGGGTTGACCCGGAGCGCGACCCGGGCCCGCGTCTGCCGCTCCCGCGCGAGGAGATCGATCCGCTCGAGCTCACCCTCGGATTCGGCATTGATCGTCTTGACCCCGAGATCGATCGCCTGGGCGAGCTCCGCGGCGGTCTTGCCGACACCGGTGAAGACGATCTGCTCGGGGATGAATCCGGCGCGCAGCGCCACGTCGATCTCGCCTCCCGAGTTCGCGTCCGCCGCGCTCCCGAGGCCGCGCAGCAACCGGGCAATCGCGAGGGTCGAGTTCGCCTTGAGCGCGTAGTGCAGCGAGTGCGGATACGACCGAAAGGCCTCGTCAATGGCCTGGTAACGGGTCGTGATCGTGGACGCGCTGTAAACGTAAAGCGGTGTGCCCTCGGCCGCCGCGATCTCGGTCACGGGCACGTCGTCACACACAAGGGTGTCGTTGATGCGCTGGAATCCTGGCACGGGGTGAAGAGATTCTATCTCAGGGCGCTCGCCGCGGCCCTGCCCGCCTTCGCCGCGGCACGCGGCTACGGCGGGTCTCGCCATAGCCCGCGCGCCACCACGCGGGCGGAGGCGGACACCCTTTAGTAATGTGCCATCATGTTTGATATCATGCCGAAGTTTCCCGCCGACTGATCAGATGGCGCATGTCTGTTGATTCCCCCGCGGCGCAGCCCGCGACGCCCGACAGCCTCATCGAACAATGCCTGAGCGGCGACCAGGCAGCGTGGGAGATCATCGTCCGCCAGAACTGGCGGAAGGTCTTCAATGTCGCCTACAAGTTCGTCGGCCGGCATGACGAGGCGGAAGATCTGACCCAGGACATCTTCCTGAAGATCTTCAAGGCCCTGAACACCTTCGACCGCCGGGCGAACTTCCAGACGTGGATCATCAGCATCAGCCGGAACCTGTGCATCGATCATTATCGGAGCGTCAGGAAAGAACGGCAGACGATCGCGCGCGAAGTCGATACCACCGACCTGCAGCCGGCATCGCGGGAGCTGACGCCGTACGCGGCAGCCGAGCACCAGGACCTGCGCGAGCAGCTGAAGCAGGCGCTCGAGACCCTGCCCGTGACGCTGCGGACCGCGGTCGTGCTGCGCGATTTGCAGGAACTCTCGTACCAGGAGATCGCGGACAGGCTCGCGCTGCCCGAGGGCACGGTCAAGTCGCGGATCAATCGCGGCCGTTTGGAGCTGGGCCGACAGCTCAAACGGCTGCAGGACAAACAGCCGGTTCTGCGCCGCCGCCGCGGAGCCTCGTCGCGGCCACGGAACCGGCGGAGCGGAGTACCTGAATGAATCTCACCACCGACCACGCCAACGGGGTCGCCGTCGTCCGAATCGGGGAGTCGCGGTTGATGTATCCGCTGCTCTCGGAGTTCTCGACGGTGGTGACCCAGCTCATTGCCGCCGGCGAACGCAAGGTCGTCGTCGACCTGTCCGCGGTCGGGTATGTCGACAGCGCGACGATCGGCTGCCTGATGGACCTGTATCGCCAGGCCAACGCCGCCGGCGGAGCGCTCAAGCTCGCCGGCGTCCAGAAGCGGGTGGAGACGATGTTGACGATGACCGGCGCGCAGAACTTCATCGAAGTGCATCCGGACGAGCCCTCCGCGCTCAAAAGCTTCGGAGCGTAGCGATGCGGACGATCAAGATGACCAACGGCACGCAGGTCACCCTCGACGGCGATCTCCTGTCCGTGCTCGAAGCCCTCTACATCGAGGTGACGGCCAAGCGCGAGCTGGAGCGGACGTTCGAAGACATGGTCCGCGAGATCCAGAACCTGATCGAGCAGATGACCGACGATGAGCGCCGGCAGTACCTGTCCGAAAGCCTCTTCCTGAACACCGTGTCGTACGAAAACGAACGCCTCGGCGCTTACATGAAGAAGCTGACCAGGAAATGACGCGTGTCCCTGAATTACCTCGCCACCCGGTTTACGTGCAGCTGGCCGTGGAGCACGATGGTCATGCTCTGCGACGGCCGGATGGTGTGCGGCTGCGCCGATCCCTACGGCAAGCGCGTCCTCGGCGACACGCGGGTTGAAACCGTCTCGGGGATTTGGAACGGCGAGCGCGCGTCCGGGCTGCGGCTCGACCTGAACGCCGGCGGCTCGAAATTCTGCGGCGACTGCCCGCTCAAGCTCCCGCTGAAGAAAGACGAGACTCCTCCCGTCCGCGACCTCAACGTCGCCGCGCTGCCGTCGCGGCTTTATATCGAGTGCACGGCCGCGTGCAACATCTCGTGCGCACAAGCCTGCTGCGCCCCGGAAACCGGCATCACCCGCACCCGGCAGGCCGGGATGCTCGACTTCGAGGTCTTCCGCCGCGTGATCGACGAGGCGGGCCCGTCGCTCGTCCGGGTCGACTTCTTCAATTACGGCGAAGCGTTCCTCAACAAGCGCGCGATCGAGATGTGCGAGTACATCAAGGCCGCCTTCCCGCACATCTACCTGTATACGAGCACCAATGGGCTGGCCTTCACCGAGGACCAGGCGCGTCGGCTCATCCGATCGGGCATCGACGAAGTCACCTTTTCGATCGACGGCGCCACCGCGGAAACGTACGCCCAGTACCGCAAGCGCGGCGACTTCGACAAGGCGATTCGCAATCTCACGGCGGCGGCAGACGAGAAGAGGCGCACCGGCCGCGATCTTCCGTTCCTCAACTGGCGATACATCCTCTTCAATCACAACGATAGCGACGCCGAGATGTCGCGGGCGCGCCAGATCGCCAGCGACATCGGCGTCGATCGCCTGTGCTGGGAACTGACCGACCACCCCGAAGACATGTACTCGCGCCGGTTTGCCCCGGGGACGCCTGACCTGGCCGCGATCAAGCACGAGATCTGGGACGACAACAATCTCGGCAACGCCATCCCCGGCGCTACCCCCCGCGCCAGGATCGACGTGCGCGGTCCGCTGCCCGGCCTTCCGCTCGTCGCCCGCGCCGGACGCCAGGTCACCGTGCGGATGAAGGTTCGCAACCTCTCATCGCGGCCCTTCCCCGCACAGGCGAGCTACGGCCGCCGTCTCGTCCGCGTCGGCGCCCAGCTGTGCGCACGCGACGGCGCAGTGGTCAGCCGCGACTTCGAACGTGCATGGCTGCCGCAGACGCTGTCGCCGGATTCAACCGTTGACGTGGAGATGACGATGACGGCGCCGGCGAAACCGGGCCGCTACGGGTTGAAGTTCGATCTGGTCAGCGAGGGGATCGACTGGTTCGAAGCCTGCGGCTCGGAAACCACGACGAAGGCGCTGGTTGTGTTCTGAGCGAGAAGGCGCCAGTCGCCAGTCACCAGTAATTAGTAGCCAGTTTTAACTGGTTACTGGTTACTGGTAACTGGGTACTTCGAAACTTAATTCGCCAGTCCCGCGGTGGCGTTCGCGGGCACGCCCACGGGCATCCCGACGAGGCCGTCGGCGGTCGCGTCGACGAGGCGCCACGCGTCGGTCTCTTCGAGGATCCTGGCGGCAAATGCCGTGTGCAACGCGTGGCCGCCGCGATGCGCGACAAGATGCCCGATCACCGGGTAGCCGACGAGCGTCAGGTCGCCGATGACGTCGAGGATCTTGTGGCGGACGAACTCGTCCTCGAAGCGGAGTGCGTTGTTCAGGACGCCGGTCTCGCCGAGCACGATGGCGTTGTCGAGCGACCCCCCAAGCGCGAGACCGCGCTGCCGGAGCATCTCCACTTCCTTCAGGAAGCCGAACGTCCGCGCCGGAGCCACTTCTTCCACAAAGCTGTCTTCGGTGATCCGCATCGTCCGCGACTGGTGCCGAAGAAGCGGATGGTCGAAGCTGATGCTGTAGGTCACCTTGAAGTGATCCGACGGGTAGAGCGCGATCCGCTTGTCGCCGTGGGTCAGGGAAATCGGCCGCAGCACCTTCAGGTAACGCCTCGGTGCCTGGAGCCGCTTCACCCCGGCCTCGTTCAGAATCAGGTACACGAACGGGGCGGCGCTGCCGTCCATGATCGGTACTTCCGGGGAATTCAATTCGACAATGACGTTGTCGATGCTGAGCGCCGTCAGAGCGGCGAGCAGGTGCTCGACGGTCTCGACCGACACGGCCTCACGCGTGAGGCCGGTCTGATACTGGATGCCCCCGAGGTGCGTCACCGTGGCCGGAATCTCGAGACCGCCGAGATCCGACCGCTGGAAACGGATACCGTAGTCGGCCGGAGCCGGCTTCAACGAGAGCGTGACCTTGTTGCCGGAATGAAGTCCGATTCCGGAGCAGGAGACCGATCGCCGAAGAGTTCGCTGCGCGTTCATGACCTCTCTGATGGCGGCTGGGAAAGCCACTCCGAGCTCAGCAAACGGCCTGCCAGCTTCAAACAATCCTTCTCTTCATTTGTAAGTAGCTGGAAATGCAGTGCTTTATGAGGCGATCTCGGGATCCGGTACCAGGGGGTTCTGGCGTGTTGTGGCTCGAGAACCACAACATCGTCAGCGCGTAGTGTGGCTAATCTACCACAAGCTGAACGGTCCATGAACGCCTCCAATGTCATCTCATGACGCCAGGCTGCGCGGCGGCTTCGGCGAAGCCCCGAGGATGTCCGCCAAAAATTGTCCCGTAAAGGATTCTCGGCTCTTCGCGACATCTTCGGGAGTCCCCGTGGCGACCACCCGGCCGCCCCCCTCCCCACCCTCGGGTCCGAGGTCGATGACATAGTCGGCAGATTTGATCACGTCGAGGTTGTGCTCGATGATGACCACTGTGTTCCCCTGGTCGACGAGCTTGTTCAGCACATCCAGGAGCTTGTGGGTATCCTCGAAGTGGAGCCCGGTCGTGGGTTCGTCCAGGATGTACAGCGTCCGCCCGGTCCCCCGCCGCGACAGCTCCTTCGCCAGCTTGACGCGCTGCGCTTCGCCGCCGCTCAGCGTCGTCGCCGACTGCCCCAGCTCGATGTAGCCGAGCCCGACGTCCTGCAGCGTCCGGAGCTTGTTCGCAATCGGCGGAAAGTTCTCCAGCAGCGGGAGCGCCTGGTCGACTGTCAGGTCGAGCACGTCGGCAATCGACTTCCCCCTGTACCGGATTTCGAGCGTCTCCCGGTTGTACCTGCGGCCTTTGCACTGCTCGCAAGTGACGTACACGTTCGGGAGGAAGTGCATCTCGATTGCGATCACCCCGTCTCCCTGGCACGCTTCGCATCGCCCGCCCTTGACGTTGAACGAAAAGCGGCCGGGGCGGAAACCGCGCGCCTTCGCGTCGGGCAGCATCGCGAAGAGTTCGCGGATGAAGGTGAAGAGCCCGGTGTAGGTCGAAGGGTTCGAGCGAGGGGTGCGTCCGATCGGTGACTGGTCGATCTGGATGACCTTATCGAGCAGGTCGATGCCTTCAATCGACGTGTGCAGGCCCGGCTCGTCGGCCGCCCGATACAGCACCCGCGCCAGCGCTTTGTACAGAATATCGTTGATGAGCGTCGACTTACCCGAGCCGCTCACCCCCGTAACCGTCGTCAGCAGCCCGAGCGGAACGGCGACGTCGATGTCCTTCAGGTTGTTCTCGCGCGCGCCCTTGACCACGATCTGCGGCCGCCCGGCCGGGCGGCGCGTGCGCGGCGTCTGGATGACGCGTTCCCCCCGGAGGTAAGCCGCTGTCAGCGAACGGTTGCCGTCCTCCAGCAGTTCCGCCGGAGTCCCCTGGAAGATCACTTCCCCGCCGTGTTCGCCGGCGCCGAGCCCGAGATCGACGACGTAGTCCGCGGTCCGGATTGTCTCCTCGTCGTGTTCGACGACCAGGACGGTGTTGCCAAGGTCCCGCAGCCGGGCCAGCGTCGCCAGGAGCGCGCGATTGTCCCGCTGGTGCAGCCCGATCGACGGCTCGTCCAGGACGTACAACACGCCGGTCAGGTTCGACCCGATCTGCGTGGCAAGCCGGATGCGCTGACCCTCGCCGCCCGACAGCGTCGCGGCGCTTCGGGCCAGTGTCAAATATCCGACACCGACATCATCGAGAAAGTGCAGCCGGTCGCGGATCTCGCGAAGGATTCGGCTGGCGATCAGTTCCTCGCGATCGGTGAGCTCCAGTTCGTCGAACACCCGGACCGCCTCCGACACCGGCAGATGCACGTACTCGGAAATTGTCCGGCCTTTGACCCGCACGGCCCGGCTCTGGGCCTTGAGGCGTTCGCCGGCGCAGGTTGGGCATGGTCGGAGCGCCCTGAACGGCTCGAGGTTTTCCTGCTCCAGCCAGGAGCCCTCTTCATACCGGCGGCGGAGGTTCGGCACGAGCCCCTCGAAGCCGGCGCCAAACGGGTCGTCGGCCGCCGCACGCCCCTTCGTCTTCTTGCGTGCCGGATCCCCCTCGCCGCGACGGCCGCTGCCGGGGGCGCCGAAAAAGAGCAGGTCGCGTAACTTCTTCGACAGCCGGCGGAAAGGAACCGTGAGGTCGATCCCGAATGTCTTGCTCAGACCGCCAAGGGCCTCGCGGACGAGTTTTTTGTCCCCTTTTGCCCACGGCACGATGGCCCCCGCCTGGAGCGAGAGCGAGTCATCGGGCACGAGGCGCAGCGGGTCGAAGTCGTAGACCGCGCCGAGCCCCTGGCACTCCGGGCAGGCCCCGTGGGGCGAGTTGAAGGAAAACGCGCGCGGCGTCATTTCCGGCATGCTCACGCCGCAATACGTGCACGCCAGCTTCCGCGAAAAAAGCCGGTCGCCGCCGTCGAGCGTGTTGATGACGACGATGTCGTCGGCGAGGTTGAGGGCGATCTCGACGGATTCCGTCAACCGGCGTTCGACCCCAGGCTTGAGGACGAGCCGATCCACCACCACCTCGATGGTGTGATTCTTCCGCCGATCCAGCTTGATGTCATCGTCCAGCGACCGAAGCTCGCCGTCGACCCTGACTTTCGTGAATCCCTTTGCCCTCAGCGCGAGGAGTTCCTTCTTGAACTCCCCCTTTCGACCGCGGACGAGCGGCGCGAACACGTTGATGCGCTCGTCGCTCGGAGAGAGCATGACGATGTCGATGATCCGTTCGAGCGACTGGGACGCGATCGCGCGGCCGCACAGGTGGCAGTGCGGGACGCCGACGTTGGCGAACAGCAGCCGGAGATAGTCGTAGATCTCCGTGACGGTGCCCACCGTGGAGCGTGGATTCGATCCGGTGGTCTTCTGCTCGATGGCGATCGCAGGCGAGAGCCCGTCGATCAGGTCGACATCCGGCTTCTCCATCTGCTCGAGGAACTGCCGGGCGTACGAGGACAGCGACTCGACGTAGCGCCGCTGTCCTTCGGCGTAGATCGTGTCAAAGGCGAGCGACGACTTGCCCGAGCCGGATAGCCCGGTAATCACGACCAGCTGGTCGCGCGGCAAATCGACGTCTATGTTCTTGAGGTTGTGGACGCGCGCACCGCGTACCGCAATCCAGTCGTGCGCCATAGGTACAACAGCAAATTCGCGGGAAGGCGAAACCGCTATTTTACCGCAGAACCGCGGGCGAACTCTCTGCCGCCTGGCTTAAAGATGAGTCGGTCCGTGGCGGAATCAGTCCCTGTGCAAACGGCTGTGTCTGAAGCCGTACGCCATGTACAGGACGATCCCGACGATCAGCCAGATCCCGAACCGCTCCCACGCCTGCCGCGGCAGGCCCACCATGATGAAGATACAGGCGGCGGTGCCGAGGATCGCCACCGGCCAGACGAGCGGCACACGGAAGGGCCTGGGCCGATCCGGCTCCTTCACGCGCAGGACGAGGACTCCGACGCACACCAGCGCAAACGCGAACAGGGTTCCGATGTTCGTCAGATCGTACGTCTCCGCGGCATCTCCGATGAGCGACGCGGACGCGACCAGCAGGCCGGTGAGAAGCGTCGTCGCGTACGGAATCCGACGCGTCGGGTGGAGCTTCGCGGCCCACTGGGGGAGCAGGCCATCGCGCGCCATGGCGAAGAAGATCCGCGGCTGACCGTACTGAAAGACGAGCAGCACCGCCGACATCGACACGGCGGCGCCGAGCGCCACGATCCAGCCGACAGCGTTGAAACCTGCGAGCTGCAATGCGCGGGAGAGCGGGTCGGCAACGGCGAGCTCCTTGTACGGCACCATCCCGGTGAGCACGAACCCCACGAGGACGTAGATGACGGTACAAATGGCGAGACCGCCGAGAATACCGATCGGCAGGTTTCGATTGGGATTGACCGTTTCTTCGGCCGCGGTCGAAATCGCGTCGAACCCGATGTAAGCGAAAAAGACGATCGCGGCGCCCTGGTGGATGCCGGTGAAGCCGTTCGGCGCAAACGGGTGGAGGTTCGCCATGTTCAGATGCGTGGCGCCGACAGCGATGAAGAGCGCAAGGGCCGCGAGCTTGATCATCACCATGATGTTGTTGGCCCGCGCGCTCTCCTTCGCGCCGCGGAGCAACAGCCAGGTGATGAAGATCACGATCCCGAACGCCGGCAGATTGACGAGAATCGGGATCCCGGCGACGTGCGGCGCAGTCTGGAGCAGCCCGTGTACTTCGGGTGATGAACTGAGGAGCGCGGTGCGGTACCCGGTCGTCACGAATGCGGGTAATTGGAGCCCGAACCCGCGCAGCAGCGTCGTGAAGTAGTCGCCCCACGAGATCGCCACGGCGACGTTGCCGACGGCGTACTCGAGAATGAGGTCCCAGCCGATGATCCACGCGACCAGCTCTCCGAGCGTGGCGTAGGTGTAGGCGTACGCGCTGCCCGCCTGCGGAATCATCGCGGCCAGCTCCGCGTAACAGAGCGCCGCCAGCGCGCATGCGCCTCCGAGCAGCAGGAACGAGAACACGAGTGCGGGTCCCGCCCCGTATCGGACCACCTCCCCGGTGGCGGTCACCTGACCGGCGGCAGCGGTCCCGATCGCGCCGAAAATCCCGGCGCCGATCACGGCGCCGATCGCCAGCATGATCAGGTCGCCGGCGTTGAGGACGCGCTTGAGCGAGTGCTCCCCTTCCGGGATCAGCTCGGAGATAGGTTTTCGCCGCAGCAATTGACTCATTGGTGATTGGTCGGGACGCTGAAGCGTATCTGCGGCGCGGCAGTGAATCAAGTCGTCGGAGCGCCGATCCGGAACCTAGGGTTCCGCTGCGGTGGGAACCCGCAGGCGAAACACCGTGTCGCTCGATGCCAGCACGAGGCCGCCAAGCGGATCGAACGCCAGCCCGACGAGGGAACCTCCGGCGACGAGCTGCTCCGGCACGGTTGGACGATCGATACTCAATCGGTAGACGCCGCTCGCACCGGCGAGGGCGTCGACCACGTAGAGATCGCCGCGGAAGTCGAAGGCGAGTCCCTGGGGCCGGCCGAAGCCGCTGAAGAACACTTCGACGTCGCCCCCTGGTGAGACGCGGTAGACGTTGTCCCGCGCGCCGAGCGTCGGGCCGGTCACGTACAGCCAGCCGTCGGGGCCGAATGCGAGGTGAAAGGCAGCGACGCTTGGCGGGATCGAGGCAAAGGCGGACGGTCGACCCTCGCGCACCCGGAAGATCGTGCCGGACCGATCGCCCACGAAAAGAGTGCCGTCAGGTGAAAAGGCCAGGCCGCAGGCGACGCCGAGCTCCGACGCGACGACTGTCGCAGCGCCGTCGCGATCGATGCGATGCACGGTCCCTTCGAAACGGCTCGACACGTGCAGGTGTCCCTCGCGATCGAACGCCAGTGACGTCGGATTCGCCAGATCGGACACGAACGGCTCGCGCGATCCGTCGGGACGGACGATAAAGATGGCGACAGGCCCCTGCTGGCCGCGCGACCCGCTGAACGTGACGTAAAGATTGCCGTCCGCGTCGAAGGCCGGACTGTCCACCTGGTGGAGGCCGGTCGCGAGCGGGGCGCCAATCTCGACGAACGCCGTTTCACCCGGCGCATCGGGGACGCGCACCGGGGTGTGGCCGCCGTCGAGTCCCGCCGGAACGATGGCGTTCAGTTCGGTCGCCGACGCACTCGAGAGCCGCGCCGGGAGTCCGCCGATGAGCACGCGCGGCAGCACGGGATCGACAACGAAGTCCGAACCCGCGATCGTGACTCGTCCGCCTTCCACGGCCCATAACGGGTGGACCGCGGAAATGCGCGACGAACTGGAAGCTGTCATGGGTCGATTACCGCGACTGCTGGTGAATGGTACGAGCGGAGGGCGGACGCGGCGCGTGCGCTGCCGATCGCGGGGGTCAGCTCTGATCGAGCTCCATGTTCCAGTAGAAATAATCGCGCCAGCTGTCCGGGGCCGTCTTCAAGCCCACGGTGATCCGGATCGCCGGCGCCTTCTCTGGACGCTTCGGCACCCGTCTCAGATGCATGCCGGCCTCTGCCGGCGTGCGTCCGCCTTTTCGCCGGTTGCAGCTGATGCAGCAGGTCACGATGTTCTCCCAGTCCTTGCGGCCGCCCTGGGCGACCGGCACGACATGGTCGAACGTCAATTCGGGTGTCGGAAACACCTTGCCGCAGGTACTGGCACGAGTGATCGTCCCGGGCGTAGATATTCGCGCGCGAAAACGGGACGTAGTCGATATTGCGCTTGATTTTGATGTAGCGCAGGAGTCGGATGACCGAGGGGAGCTTGAAGCTGAAGGAGACGGACCGCACTTCGCGGTCGTACACAGATATAACTTCGACCTTACCCTGGCACCAAAGGGTCATCGCCTTCTGCCAGTGGACGACCTTCAGCGGCTCGTACGTGGCGTTGAGCAGGAGCGTTTGCTCCATAAACCTGAGTTATTCTGACCGATGGGCTCCGCACTGTCAAGACTGACAGGCCGTAACAGGATTGTTTCCAGCGCGTTAGGGCCAGATGCCGGGCGGCGCTCGCGGGCCGGGGACCAGACTGCCTCCCGCGGCCGCCATCAGAACCGCCTCATGCGCCGTTGGCTGATCGCCCTCATCGTTGTCTGTGCCGTCTGGAGTGCCGCGTGCGCATCGACTGGGGCTGTCCCCAGCCCATTTCCACGACCGGGCCGTTCATCGCCCGGGCTCCCTCCCGCCGACAGCCCGCCGGCGCCAATGGAGCCACCGCCAGGTTCATCCGAGGCACCGGTTGCTGCGCCCGGTGAGCAGGATCCGCTGGCAAGCACCGCCCTCGCCTATCGAGGCGTTCGGTACCGGAATGGGGGGGCAGACCCCCAGGACGGGTTCGATTGCAGCGGACTCGTCTGGTACGTGCTCGCGCAGCATGGCATCGCGGTTCCGCGTACGGTCGTCGAGCAGTACCCGCGTCGGAACCAGCGTGTCGGCGCATGATCTGCGGGCTGGGGATCTCGTGTTCTTCAACACCACCGGGGTCAGCCCGTCGCATGTCGGGATCTCGGTCGGTGGGGACGAATTCGTCCACGCGCCCAATTCGTCCGGGGAGGTGCGGGTGGAGCACCTCGGCGCGCGCTACTGGACCGAACGATTCGTGGGGATCAGGCGGGTCGAGTAAGACGATTCGACACCAGAGGCGGCTACGCCGCCCTGTGCTGCCCCTTTCGGGTGAGCCGCCTGGCGCCGCCATCGGTAAATTGGCGGATGTGCAAGTCGTCTTCGGTGTACAGCACCGGCTGAGTCAGCGGCTTGAGCGGTTCGACCTTGAGCAGTGGATCGCCAGCCGGCATGTTCACCGGCTCCATGTAGCGCTGCGGAAACGAAGGGAAAATTCCTGAACGTGGTTGCGACAACGCCGCGGTGACGTGCTGTGAGTCCCTGGAAATCTTCCTGGAGAAAGTCGTACAGCCGCGGATCCGGCTTCGAATCGATGTACCCCTTCACCATCGCGGCGACTTCTTCGTAGAACAACGGTCCGTGCGAACGCGGCGAATCGGAGCCGTCAGAACGCGAGACGCGGCGGATGCCCGACTCGTCAGGATCGATGTGGTAGAGCTCGTGGACGATGGTGTCGAGCTTGGCGATCCACGACGGCGTGCCCTGGGGATAGAGCTCGATTTTGCGGGAATGTTCGAGCGACTGGTCGCAGAAACGCGGCAGCACGAAGGAGATCAGGTACTTGATCTCCGTCCCTCCGACCCGCACCTGCGGCGACTTGGTGACGAACCATTCGGAACGGCGGGTCAGCTCGCCGGTGCTCCGATCACGCCAGAAGTAATAGCCCGGTTCGCTCTCCGGGAGCGTCAGGCAGTGGCAGGTCGCGAACGCGCCCTCGGCATCGGTTCGTCCGAACCGGCCGAACACCACCACTTCCCTCAGGTCGATGAAGGACAGACGCGGCGTCCGCTCCACGACATCCTGCATCAACACGGTGATGCGTTCGGTGTAGTTGATCATGCCGACACACGCCAGCCGGAGACACTGGATCCCGGCCGGGTCCTTGTCGCTTCAGGAGGGGAGCTGTAAGCTGAAACGTTGCTCGGACTATAGAGTCACATGCGGACCGTGTCAAGGTGAGCGGCACTGTCGATAATGGCTGAGCTGAACGACTTGACTTTTCACGGCGAATTCGGGTCACCGGGAGCCTTCGGCGCCTCGTTCGAGACCGGAACCGCCTCTCCCGGCAGGGCCGCCGGAGCCGCGTCAATCGGCACTTCCGGGACGGTTTCGACCGCCGGAATCGCTGGCGGCGGCACGACCGGCCCGGCCAGGACCGGAGGCGGCGTCACCGCGCCCATGCGGTGCATGACCATCTGCTGACGGCGTTTGAGGCGCGGCGTGGGATGCGCCGGATCCAGCAGCCGCGGGTTCACGAGCGCGGCGGCGAGGAGCGCCGCGTCCTGTGGCGCAAGCTCCGCGGCGGACTTGTGGAAGTACGTGCGCGCGGCCGCGTCGGCGCCGTAAATGCCGTCTCCCCACTCGACCACATTCAAATACAACTCGAGAATGCGCTGTTTGGAGAGCTCCGCCTCGAGTGCCCGCGCGATCATGAACTCGCGGACCTTCCGGATCGGGTTCTTCGACGGCGACAGATACAGATTCTTCGCGAGCTGCTGCGTAATCGTGCTGCCGCCGCGCGCGAACTCCATGCGTTCGATGTTGATCTCCATCGACTCCTTCAACTCGTCGAAGTCGATCCCTTCGTGCTTCCAGAACCGATCATCCTCGGCCACGAGCACGGCCCGGGTGAGATTCGGGGAGATATGTCCGTACGTGACCCACCGCTGGATCCGCTTTGGCGCTTCGCCGCGGGCGCGCGCTTCCTGCGCGCGCAGCTCGATGAAGGCCGTGGTGTCCGGGTTGCGAAGCTTCAGGTTACGTACGTCAGGCAAGGTGACGTAGACGAACGCGCCGTACGCGAACACTGCGGCGGCTGCCGCGGCCGCGATCTGGCCGACGCGGCCCGGCCCGCGGCGGCGCTTTCGACTCACGCCGAAACGGCCGCCTCGGCGGCGGCGACCGCGGCGCTCGCCGAATCGCCGCGATAACCCGAGTGACGGAGCACATGTTCGAGCGCCGTCAGCAGCAGCACGACGTTCGACAGCGTCGAGCCGGCGCCCATCAGGCCGACCCGCCAGATGCGGCCCGCGAGCGGACCAAGGCCGGCGCCGATTTCGATCGAAAATTCGTCGAGCAGACGCCGTCTCACCGCGGCTTCATCGACGCCGTCCGGCACGCGTACGGCATTCAGCGTCCACAGCCGTTCGTCCACCGGAGGCAGCAGCGAAATGCCGAGCCGCTCGAGACCGGCGGCGAGCGCAAGATGGTGCCGGCGATGGCGTGCCCAGCGTGCCTCCAGGCCCTCTTCTTCCGCGACCACGAGCGCCGCATGCAGCGCGTAGATGAGCGGCGCCGACAGCGTGTGATGATACTTGCGGCGGACCCAGTAGTCCTCGAGCAGCCCGACGTCCAGGTAGAAGCTTCGCGACGGGACGCGCGCATCCATGATGCGCCGCGAGAACGTCACTGGCGCGAGCCCCGAAGGAGCCCCAAGCCCCTTCTGCGTGCAGCTATAACAGACGTCCGCACCCCAGTCCGCGGCCTGCACCGGAACCCCGCCGACGGTCGTGACGGCGTCGACGATCGTGGTCGCGCCGTGCTGCCTGGCCATCTTGACGATGTCTTTTACCGGGTTCACCACACCGGTGGACGTTTCTCCGTGCACCACCGCGACGATGTCGGCGCGCTGAGACTTCAGCGCGCGGGCGACCTGATCCGGATCGCAGGCGCGGCCCCACTCGACGTCCACCTTCGAAACCTCGGCTCCGTACCGCTCCAGGATCTGGACCAGTCGATCGCCGAAGTAGCCGTTGACGACGACGAGCGCGCGTGCACCAGGGCCGGTCACGTTAGCAATCGCCGCCTCCATTCCCGACGTTCCGGTGCCCGACACTGCGAAGCTGAAGGCGTTCGACTCGGCGCCAAACGCCCAGCCGAGCCGCGCGCGCAAGTCGTCGAGCAGCGCCATCATCGCGGGATCGAGGTGGCTGACGATCGGGGACCCCAGCGCCTGCATGACGCGGGGGGAGACGGGACTCGGACCGGGTCCGAGCAGCAGGCGTTCCGGTACTTTCATGCGACCTCCAGGACCCGGCCAATCTCGGCGCGGATCTCTTCCATCACGTTCAGGGATACACGCGCGAGCGGCGCTCGCGGCTCGCCGCCGCACAATCCTGCAGCATCCATTGCCGCCTTCAGCCCCGGCACGCCGTACGTCGTCGTCACCAGCCGCCCGAGGGGGGTCAGCTCGCGCTGCAGCGCACGCGCCTCGCCGTGACGTCCTTCGCGCGCGAGTGAGTGCAGCCTGACACACAGTTCCGGCAGCACGCACGCGACCGCAACGATGGCGCCGACCGCTCCGACGCAGAGCGCGGGATAGAAACCAGGCGCCGCACCGACGAGGACCGAAAACGCCGACGAGGAAGTGGCGTCGACAAAGGACGCGAGCTGCGCCGCATCGGTCCCGGTTTCCTTCATGCCCGCAACGTTCGGGTGTGCCGCAAGCGCAGCAACCGTGTCCGCCGAGAAGTTCACGCCGGTTTGACCGGGAAAGTTGTACAGGAGCACGGGGATGGGTGACGCATCCGCAACCGCGCGGAAGTGCGACAGCAGGACCGGTGGCGTCATCTGCGACCGGAAGAACGAGGGCGTGCGAACGAGCGCGAAGTCCGCGCCCAGTGCGGCGGCGCGCCGGGAGGCAGCAATCGTGGCGCGGGTCGATTCCCGTCCGGTGCCCGCAATCACCAGCTTCCCCGCCGGCACGGCATCACGGACCGCTCCCAGAACGCGCTCCGCTTCCGCGTCGTCGAGCAGCGCCGCCTCGCCGTTGGTGCCGAGGGCGACGACGCCGCCGAGACCTGCGCCCATCCAGCGCGCAACGTTGCGGCGGATGGCCTCAGCGTCGACCTCGCCGTCGGCAAACGGCGTCACCATCGGGGGAAAAACCGCCGCAAGCGTCATCGAACCGACAGGGTACCACGCGGACGGCTGGATCCGGGTTGCCGGCAAACGAAAAAAGCCGGAGGCGGGGTGATCCCGCCTCCGGCAGTCGTCTTGCGCCGAGAGCCCCGAATTAATGGACCCGGGGACCCCACACGGACTTCGCACGGCGCCAGTCCTCGTCCAGGATCGTCCACAACGTCTGGTCGAGGTATTCGCCGTTTCGGAGGAAGGACTTGCGCAGAATGCCTTCCTGTTGCGCGCCCACCTTGCGGAGCGCGCCGTTGCCGCGACCGTTCGCGACAGCTGCCCGGGCCTCGAGCCGGTGCGTGCCAATCGTGTTGAACGCGAAGTCGACGATCATCTTCGCGCCGTCCATGAAGCCGCCCGTGCCCCAGAACTCCGACCCGATTGCGAATCCCCATTCGGCGGTTCCAAAACCCGGCTCGAGCTGCCGGATTTGGAAGATGCCGATGGCGGTGTCCATGCCGTGGGGCACCACGCCGAAGCAGACATAGTTGCCTGCCGCGCGCTCGCGGTGCGTCCACGCGATGAACCGTTCGAAGCCGTCAACCGTGGTTGGGGGCGGTGAGATGAACCGCGCCACTTCCTCCGTCGACAGCATCGCGAGCAGCGAAGGCGCGTCCGAAAGCCGCAGCTCCCGGAGCGTCACCATCGTCCCCGTCAGCACTGGCAGCGACTGGCGCCAGTTGGTCTCGAGCGTTACCGCTTCCGTCGACCTGGCGGCGTTGATCACCGCGTTCACGTCCATGACAGTCTGGGCGTCGCGGAATGGCATTTTTTCCATTAGAGTAGCCCTCCAATCGCGCCCGTGAGACTGTTTACGACCGGAACCGTTGTGACCGTCCCGAACAAATCGTCGAACGGCACGGTGTCGTACGACACCGGGTCCGTTGCCGGATTCTCGAACAACGAGGTGTCATCTCCCGACGTCGCCCAGGTGACGTTGTCGGTCGAGCCGCTCGTGCCCCACACGATGTTGTCTTCTGAGGAAGCCGTGCCCCAGACGATATTGTCTTCGCTGGCGCGTGTGCCCCAGACGACGTTCGGGCAATTCTTGCCCGAGCAGTCGGTGCCCCACACGATGTTGTCTTCGCTCGACGCCCTCGTGCCCCACACGATGTTGTCTTCGCTCGACATCGTGCCCCACACGATGTTGTCTTCCGACGCGTAGGTGCCCCAGACGATGTTGTCTTCGCTCGCCGAGGCAGTGCCCCACACGATGTTGTCTTCGGAGGCTGCGGTTCCCCACACGATGTTGTCTTCGGAGGCGCTCAGCCGAGTGCCCCAGACGATGTTCTGTCCGGTCAGGCTCTTCGGCGCACCCCACACGACACCCACCTTCCAGGCGCTCGCGTTCGGCTTGATGATGCCGCCCTGCAGGCGGTGGTTGCCCCACAGCAGGGTGCGGCTCCACGTGCTCGGCACGGTGAGACGCTGACCCGCCTGGGCCGTCTTGAAGAAGCGCACCAGGTCTACTGCGCCCTTCGTGTTCAGGAACCCGGCTCCCTGCGTCAGGGCGTCGTAGCCGGGATACACCTGCGCGGTGTACTGAATCGCCGCCTTCACGAGGTTGGGCGTGAGCGACGGATTCGCCTGGAGCATCAGCGCCACCGTGCCGGCGACGACCGGTGCGGCCATGCTCGTGCCCGACAGGCTGATATACGGCTTGTTGCCCAGCAGGCCATTGAGGAGCAGGCCGGGGTTGGTGAGGGACAGCAGGCTGGTCGCATCGCTCAGCGACACAACGCCCGTGCCGGGGGCGAGAAGATCCGGCTTGGCCTGGTAGTCGATGGCCGACGGGCCCCGTGAGCTGTACGGCGCATACACGTCGTCCAGCCGCGACACCGTGCCTTCGGTGCTCGACGCGCCGACGGTCAGGACCCAGGGGGCGTTGCCCGGCGCGGTGATGCCGCCGTACTGCGACTTACCCTTCGCGTTCTTCCCCAGGTTGCCGGCTGCGGCGACAACCACGATGCCGGCATCCACGGCCCGCTTGGCCGCGAGCGCCAGCGGGTCGGTGTTGTAGGACTCCGTGATTGACGAACCCACCGAGAGGTTGATCACGCGGATGTTGTTGGCCGCGCGATTGGTGATGGCCCACTCGATTGCGGCAATCACGTTGCTGATGACCCCGCGGCCGTTGCCGTCGAGCACCTTCAAGCCAACCAGGTTTGCGTCCGGGGCGATCCCGGCGCGCGAGCCAAACGTGTCGTACCCGTTGCCCGCGATGATCCCCGCCACGTGCGTGCCGTGGCCGTAGTCATCGTAGGGGTTCAGGCGGCCGCCGACGAAGTCGACGAAGGCCGAGACGCGCTGGCCGTTCTTCACCTTGACCAGCGTCGAACGCCCCTGGTAGGTGAGGTCGTCGTGCCATGCCGTGATCCCGGAGTCGATCACCGCGACCCCGATGCCGGCCCCGGTGTAGCCCAGGGTGTCCTGGACGGCGCGGGCACCGACCGTCACGGCGACACGGTTCATCGTGGAATCGAGCGGGCGATCCCAGATGATCCGTTCAATCCCCGGATTGTCGGCCAGCTTACCAAGGACCTTGTTCGGAAGTTGGACCGTCAGCCCGTTCATCAGCGCGAGCCGGCGGCCGAGCTTTCCTCCGAGCTTCACAACCTCGGCAGATGGGTCGGATCCGGTTTTCAACTGAATGATGACGCGCGACGTGCCACCGTTCTCGTTTTGATAGCGGAAGTTCAGCTTGCGATCCAGCTTGGGGTGATCGCCTGGGCCCCGACCCGGGGCAGCCATGACTGGCGGCGGGCCTCCCAGGACGGAGACCAGCGCGAGCGCCAGCCCCACCCTCAACATTAAGCGCCATCGAACCACGGCTTATAACCTTTCTAAAGAGGACCGTTACACACTTGCGTGACGCCCATGGAAGAGCAAGGTCAAGGCCAGCCATTAAAAGCTCGGCCTTAAATGTGTAAGTGTCCTATTAGCAGTTATTTAGATGTTGCTGGCGGGCGGAATACAGAACTGTTTTTCACCCTGAACTGCGCCGTTATGGAACAGGGCTCAGCGCATTTGGCGGGTCGTGCCGATTGTGCGTGCAAAAAGCTGCGATCTCGTGTCTCACTACGACACACCGATTCGCCATCATTGTAATATCCCTAAATTACTGAAGGACAGCAACTTACAACTTTGGTTCGGGGGCCGAGCCCGCCGTGGAAGGCCTTCCAGCCACCAGATGGAGGGACAACACCGACATGACGATTGCCGCGGCCGGGGCCAGCAGCCATGGCGCATCGGCAAGAGCGCCGGCCTGCCCCGCGTCCTGAAGCATAACCCCCCAGCTTGGTGTAGGTTCCGCAAAGCCGAACCCCACGAACGAAAGCGTCGCCTCGGCCAGGATGAACGCCGGGAGCAGCAGCGTCAGCTGCACTCCAAGGTGCGCCCCGGTTGCGGGGAGCAGGTGGCGTAGCAGGATTCGCCACGGACTCGCGCCAAGCGCGCGCGCAGCCTCTGCGTACTCTCGGTCGCGTTCGTGGGCCACGATCGCCCGGACGCCGCGGGCCGGGTAGGGCCAGCCGGCAAGGGCGAGCACACCGGCGAGTGTCCAGAACACCGTGGAAGTACTCAGGACGAGGGGCATGGCGCCGCGAAGCACCATTACGACGTAAATCGCCGGGAGCACCAGGACCAGGCTGGCAACTCCCATTAGGAGATCATCGACCCGACCGCGATTGAACCCGGCGAGTGCCCCAATCGCGGAGCCAAGGAGCAGCGCCCCCAGAGCTCCCATCACCGCAACGCCGAGCGTCAGCCTCGCGCCGAGGAGGACACGAGCGAAGATGTCGCGTCCGAGCGCGTCGGCGCCAAGCGGCAGCCATGGTCCGCGTTCGTTTTCAACCGCAGGCGTCGCTCTCGTCTTGCCGGTCCAGACGAGCGGAGTCGGCTGGCTGCGGTCCTCCGCAAATCGATGCTCGAGCCTGTTCACCAGGCGCAGGGGATAGAAGAACGGGCCCTGCCACTTCCCCGCGTCATCGAAGAGATGGGGACGCATAGGAGGCGCATAGCTCAAGTCGGCGAACTGCTGACCGGCGCTGCGGGAAACCAGAAAGGACCCGCCGAGCGTCACGGCGGCGAGCGCTGCGACCATGGCGGCTCCGGCGCGGCGTGACGCCGTCATGCCGGCTCCTCGACACGCGGGTCGATGACCGCGGCCGCCACGTCCGTCAGCAGGATCCCCGCAGCGAGACAGAGCGATCCGGTCGCGGCGCAGCCCGCCACGAGATACAGATCGCGCGCCTGCAGCGCCTGGAACATCAGCTGCCCCAGGCCGCTCCATGAGAGCACCACCTCCACGACGAACGATCCACTGAGCACCGCGCCGATCGTGATGCCGTACATCGCCAGCACCGGCCCGAGCGAAAGCCGGAGCGCATGCCGCCAGATCACGCGCCGCTTCGGGACGCCGCGTGCGAACGCGGCGGCGATACAGGGGTTGGAAAGCGCCGACCGGATCGACGTCGACTGCAGCCGCTCGAGCGACGCGGCAATGGGCAGCCCCAGCGCCAACGCCGGCAGGATCAGGTGGCGAACGGTGATGGCCGTTGCGGCAATCACACCGGCACCGTCCGGAATGTCCGGGAGCCCGCCGGCTGGCAACCACCCGGTGCGCGCTGCCACGAGCAGCATCGCCAGCGACATCACCAACGGCGGGACCGACAGGAGAACAACCGATGCGCTTCGGGCAGCCGCCGGCAGAACCCCGCCGTCACGGCTGCCGGTAAACACACCCAGTGGAATCCCGATTGCGGTCGCGAGAGCGAGCGCAGACAGGCCAAGAAGCGCCGTATTGCCCGCACGCTCGCGGATGAGGGCCCTCACCGGACGGTGGAAACGCAGCGAATCGCCGAGATCGAGGCGCATCCCACGCGTCAGCCAGACGACGTACTGCTGCTGAAACGGGAGATCGAACCCGAGGCGATGCCGCTCGGCCGCGAGGACGGCAGGATCGGCGCCAAACGCCTCCGCGTCCGGTGCAAGGCGCGCGAGGACGAGCGCGCCAGACGCGGCGAACACGACGAGCAGGACGGCATGAACCACTCGGCGCAGCAGGAACCGGGCGAAACCGCGGTGCACGTTCCATGTTTCGGCTACAGCGGCTGATGGCGTCATCCCGCGGCTACCGGCCCGGCGCCGCCGCGAGTGTATCGGCGCTCCAGAGCAGCTGCGGAATCTGGGGCACCGGCTGCGCGTTCAGCACGCGACGACTGACCGCGAGCGTCACCTTGGGGGCGACGAAGTAGATGACCGGGAGCTGGTCGACGAGCAGGCGCTGCGCCTCGGTGATCAGCCGTTGCCGCTCGGCGAGCTGCGGCGCCACCGATTGGCGGTTGTACAGATCGTCGATCTGCTTTTCCCACGCGGTGGCCGGCGTCGCCTGGTGCGGGTTCCAGAAATGAAAGTTTCCGGAACTGAGCCAGAACTGCGGGTTCAGACCGGGATCGGTTGCACTCGCCTGCACGCCGAAGTAGATCGCATCGTAGTCACGTCGTGACCACCGCTCGAACAGTGCATTGGGTTCGAGGCCCGTCACGTCGACGACGATGCCGGCCTGACGAAGTTGTTCCTGCAGCACCGAGACCGTGCGCTGCCGGATCGTGTGCCCCTGCATCGTCACGATCGAAAACTGCGCCGGGACGCCGGAGTTGTCCTCGAGCATGCCGTCGCCGTTTCTATCGCTGAGGCCGGCCGCGGCAAAGAGCTGCCGCGCCTTCTGCGGATCGTGGTCGCACGCAGGGCGCACCGGGGCGAACCAGGTCCTGTTGCCGGGGGTGATTGGCGCGTAGATTGGGACCGCGGCACCGGAGTGGACGGTGTTGACGATCGCGTCGCGGTCGACCGCGCAGGACACCGCCTGCCGAAACGCCGTGCTCTGAAGCCAGGCACGCCGGGTATCGGCCGTCCTCGCGGGCGACAGATTGAACCACAACAGGTTCGGATCGATGCCGACCCCGGCGTCGACCAGGCGGAGCGAGCCCCGGTCAGCGAGCCGCTTGAAGCCGACGTAGTCCTCGGGGCGGATCTCGCCACTGGCCATCAGGTCCAGGTCGCCGCTCTGCATCCGGACCGCCTCGGTGTTCTGGTCACCGAGGAGAAGGACCGTCAGCGTGTCGAGGTACGGAAGCGGGGCGCCGGTCGTGTCCTTGCGCCAATAGCGGGGATTACGCGAGAAGGTGAGGCGCTGGCCCGAGATGTGCGCGGTGAGGACGAATGGGCCGAGGCCCGCGATCTCGGAAAGCGGTGAATTGACCCGCCACGCATCCCCGAATGCGCCGCGATCGAGCGCCGCCTGCATGGCCCGTTTCGGGAGCATCGGGACGTCGTGTAACAGGCGCAGGCCAACGGCCGACCTCGATGCGAGCCGAATCACGACCGTGAGCCGGTCGGGCGCTTCGACCGCGAGCGGCTTGCCGGCTACGTACGTGTCCGAGGCCAGCACCGAATTGACTTTGGGGTCGTACAGGGCGGCAAAAGAGAACAGCACGTCGGCCGAGGAGAACGGGGTGCCATCCGAGAACGTGACCCCGTCGCGCAGTTTGAGGGTGTAGGCCCGCCCGTCTTCGGACTCCGACCAGCTCTCCGCCAGCCACGGCTCGAGCGTGTCCGTCGTCCGGTTGACCCGCACGAGGGGCGCCTGCGTGAGGAGCGAGATCAGCTCGCCCGCCGCAGACTGGTCGACATAGCGGTTATAGCTCGTGGGCTCTGACCGGAGCGAGGCGACGAGCGTGCCTCCGCGCGGGATCGCGCCCGCTGACGGATCCGTGACGGCGGTTACGGCCCTGGATGGTCGCCGGGCGATCGAGATCCCCGCCGCCACGGCTGCGATCCCGAGGAAAACCGCCACCGCTCTGGTGGTCTTGGCCACAGATGACCCTCACCGGCCAAGTTATTGGCCGCGACGAAAGTACCGGAAAGTTCAAGCAATCTGGAGGGTAGCGCCTACCCGATGGCAGATTGCGGGCTCGGCGGCAGCCAATCGGTTGGCCAGCTCGAGCCGGGGTCGCGCGCGGGGAGTTGCTGGTAATCCTAATCCACAGCCGAGTTTCGCGCAACATTGCGCGTTAGAGTCAGTTAGTGGCGGTTGAATGCGCGTTTCGGCGCGCCGCGGCTGGGCTTGGCACTACCTGTGCCTTAGGTCATCTCAGGTTTTCCCAAACAACCGGTTTTTCAGGGTGTGCGTATGTCCCAGACTCGATCTGTCGCAGGCTGTGCGTGGCGGTGGACGACTCTCGCCGTTGCTTTCTCGCTCGTCGGGCTCGTCGCCGGGCCGGCGTCTGCGGCGCCGCACAAGGCACGGCTCTCTCGAGACCTGGCGGATCGCGTTGCGGCCGGGCGGGAGGAGCCTACCAGCGTGATCGTTTCGGGAACGCCCGACCTGGTGCAGGGGCTCGTGGCCCGCTACGGCGCCCGACTCAAAAAGAGTCTGCGTGGCGGCGCGGTCCTCGAAGTCACGGGCGGGCAGCTGACGGCGCTCAGTCAGGATCCTGACCTCGATCATGCGTCGGGGGACGTTCGCGTCCAGCGCACGATGGCGGTGACGACGGAATCGACCGGCGCGACCGAGGTCTGGGGCGGCAACGGGATTCCGGGTTACACCGGGCGCGGTATCGGCGTTGCGGTCATCGACTCCGGGGTCGCGACTCACAAGGCGTTACGCGGGCGCATCGTCGCCAGCGTCGACTTTACGGACTCGGGGAAGCCCGGACAGGCCGGACGCGACGAGTTCGGGCACGGCACGCACGTTTCGGGGATCGTCGCCGGCTCGGATGATGGCGGCTACGCTGGTATCGCCCCGGGCGCCCACATCGTCAGCCTGCGGGTGCTTGGCGCCGACGGGTCGGGCGACACCAGCGATGTCATCAACGCGATCGACTGGGCCGTCGATCACCGCGGTCAGTATGCGATTCGCGTCATCAACCTGTCGCTCGGGCATGCCGTGCTCGAGTCGTATCGCGACGATCCGCTGTGCGCGGCGGTGCAGCGCGCGGTCGATGCGGGGATGGTGGTCGTGGCCGCGGCGGGGAATTTCGGCAAGATGGCCGACGGCACGGCCGTGGTCGGCGGCATCATCTCACCCGGCAACAGCCCCGCGGCCCTGACCGTTGGCGCGGTCAACACGTTCGGGACCGCCCAGCGCTCGGACGACCGGATGGCGACCTACAGTTCGCGTGGGCCGACGCTCTTCGACCACGTGCTCAAGCCGGAGATCGTGGCGCCGGGGAACAAGATCATCGCCACGGCCGCCGCCGGGTCCTACCTGGCCGAGACGTATCCCGACCGCGTCGTCGCCGGGCATGGCGCGAATCCGTACATGGAGATGAGCGGCACGAGCATGTCGTCAGCGGTCGTGGCCGGGGCGGTGGCGTTGCTGCTCGAGGCCAACCCGCGCCTGCGGCCCGCGGACGTGAAACTGGTGCTGCAGATCACGAGCTCGCGGGTGGCCGACGCAGGCCTGATCGAAGCGGGTGCCGGCAGCCTGAACGTGGCCGGTGCAGTGAAGTTCGGCCTGGGGGGAGAGCTGGGGTCCCTTGAAGTAGCAGGTGAGATGGTTGCCCCTACCGGCATAGCTTTCGGGGGTCTGTCCTCCAATTTATCCCGAGAGGTGTCGGGTCGGCCCCCACTGGCTCGTTTGTCACAAGTCAACCTTCCTAGCACCATCGTTTGGGGCGAAACCATTGTCTGGGCCGACACCATCGTTTGGGCCGACACCATCGTTTGGGCCGACACCATCGTCTGGGGAGAAACCATCGTATGGGGCGAGACGATCGTTTGGGGTGAGGACGTGACGCACGCAGACACAATCGTGTGGGCCGACACGATTGTCTGGGGCGAAACAATTGTCTGGGGCGAAACAATCGTGTGGGGTGAGTAACCGTACTCGTGTCACCAAGGTCGTTCAATAAACCATTATCAGGAGACGTACAATGAGCCGCCTAATCATCTGGGGAGACTAGTTAGGTAGGCCCCCGAGGGCCCCACAATGAGATCAGAAGAGCGACTGCACGCAACGGCGCGGGTTTACGTGGCCACTGTCATCTCCGGTGGCCTCACCGCCGTACTTGCGTCGCTTTACACTCTACATTTCGCTCCAGTCAGTTTGCACTGGACATTACTCGCGGGACTGACGCTACTCAGCGGCTCTTTCACCATTCGAATACCGACAATCCCGGCGCGGTTGTCTGTTTCCGAAACATTCGTCTTTGCTGCGGTTCTGATGTTTGGGCCAGCCGCGGCAACGATGATCGTGGTCCTAGATAGTCTGGTCATTTCACTATGGCTGGGTCGTAAGTTTCAAAGTCCGTCCCGCGTTCTATTCAACATGGCAGCGCCGGCTGTTGCCATATGGCTTGCGTCTTATTCGTTCTACACGTTAGCTGGCATTCAGCCGCTTTCTAACTCGCCACGACCTATTCTGCCGCTGCTAGGACCTTTGGCAGTTCTCGCTCTTGTGTACTTCTTACTCAACAGCTCATTGATTGCACTCGCCGTAGGGTTCGAAAAACGCGTCTCGGCATTTGTGGTCTGGCGTCAAAACTTTCTATGGCTGTCACTGAATTATTTCAGCGGTGCCTCTGTCGCGGCGCTGCTGTTGCCGTATCTACAACCGGAAAAACCAGAATTTGCGCGGGTCGTCGGCATATTGCTCCCACTCCTTCTCATTTCATATCTGACGTTCAAGACTGCAATGGGGCGAGTGGACGACGCAAATCGTCACCTCTCCGAATTGAACCGGTTGTACTTGTCTACGATTGAGACGCTTGCGATGGCAATCGACGCTAAGGATCAGATTACGCATGGACACATCCGTCGAGTTCAAGTCCAGGCGGTAAGACTGGCGACGGCAATGGGAGTAACCGAGGACGCTCAGATTCGCGCGATTGAGGCCGCCGCGCTTCTCCATGACATGGGAAAGTTGGCGGTTCCTGAATACATTCTAAACAAACCTGGCCCGTTGACACCGGCGGAGTTCGAGAAGATGAAACTTCATGCCAGTGTGGGCGCTGACATTTTGTCCGCAATTGACTTTCCTTATCCAGTGGTACCCATCGTCAGGCATCATCATGAAAACTGGGATGGAAGTGGCTATCCCGACGGCCTGAGCGGCGCGAACATTCCCATCGGCGCCAGGATTCTTTCGGTCGTCGACTGTTTCGATGCATTAACCTCAGACAGGCCTTACAGGCCGCGCCTTTCCGATAAGGACGCAATCAAGATTGTTAAGGATAGACGAGGGCATATGTATGATCCTCTCGTCGTGGATACGTTTCTGGACGTTTATGCGCACGGCGATCTCCCGACGGGCCCTGCGCTCAACATCCGCGCAGCGGTAGATGCGACGACGTTTCACTCGCTCTCGACTGATCCTGGCGCTTCTCCAGACCGCCTGGACCAAATCACGTCAAGTGGCGAAGAAATGCTCGCGCTGTTCGAACTGGCCCGCGGCCTGAGCGGCACGATGAGCCTTGTCGATACAGCGGACGTGATTTTGAAACACCTGCGGCGGATGGTTCCTTCCTCTTTGTCGGCACTGTACGTGAACGATCTGGATGCTGACGAACTGCTCTGTGCCCATGGCCTAGGAGAACACGGCGGTCTTATAAAAGGGATGCGAATACCACTCGGCCAGAGACTCTCGGGTTGGGTTGCCGCAAATCGACAAACGATCCGAAACTCGGATCCGGTTCTTGATTTGGGCGAAGCGGCGCGATCGATGATCCCAAGGCCGAAGAGCTGCCTGAGCACTCCTGTGGTCGTCAGTGACTCGGTCGTCGCGGTGCTGTCGGTCTACTCGTCGACGCCTAGCAGCATTTTCAGAAGAGCATCAAAGGGTAATCGAAGTAGTCGCACGTCAAGTCGGTCCTGTTGTCCAGCAAGCAACGAAAGTCGACGTGACTACGAGTGGCGATACCTTCTGACCAGTTGACGACACTGCCCAGCCTGGAGCAGCTTCATTTGTTCGCTCCTCTCATGGGACCGGAATTTCGCTCATATACATAGACGTGAATGAGCACATGGAGATCAATGCAACACACGGGCGCCAGATGCTTAGCGAGGTCTTGAGCCATGTCGTGTCTTGCGTCAGGCGACATATCCGCGCTGACGATGTTGTGTTTAGCCATGGGAGCGGTCAGTTTGTAATCGTTCAGTTCGGAGCCGACAAGGTGCTCTCCGCAGCGGTAGCGGCGCGCATTCGTCAACATGTAGAATCGCAACCAATTGGCACGTCGGTTCGATTGCGCGTCCGTGTGACCGTAGGAGTCGCCGCAATGCCTGACGACGGTCAAGCGATCGATGCGTTAATTGCAGCGGCGCGACAGCGGATTGGCCGAGCTCGTGATGATTTCGGGCGCTCTCCCGGGCCGGTCCACTGAGATGGCGCCGGTGGCCTCTTTGGACGCGCTCGAATCCGAAGTCCGCACCGGCCGATTTAAGTCGGCCCTCGGTCATTTTCAGCAGAACCTTCCAGCTTTAAGACGAGCGGACATCAAACGCTCTTCCACTCTAGAAGCCGAACTTCTCTATCACACTGGCGACACGGCACGAGCGATCACATTGGCAACTACGGCATTGCCTCTTGCGGCCGAAGACGATGAGTGTGCCGCCAGGCTTACGTACGTTTTGGCGATGACGGCATTCGAGAGTGGCGATTACCCATCAAGCCTAAAGCTCATTCATCGGTGTTTGTTGCTCGCAAAGGCGAGTTCGAACCGTGCCTTGATCGCGCAGGCACACTTAGGGCTCTTCAGAGTGTGTGCGGAGTCAGTTTCTCCGACGTCGTCAGTGGTCTCCAGTGTCCGAAAGGCGGTGGCGAACAGCGGCGACGTGCACTCGATCGTGGATCTTAGACTGCACTTCGCACGTGCAGAAGCATCACGCCATAGTTTGCAGGAGGCTCGCGGTCATCTCGTTGCGGCCGATCGGCTACTGGCTGCAGCCCCAAATCCGTGGTTGCAGGGGAGAGTGCACTTGGGCTTATCCGTCATCGCCACGATTTGCGGTGCGCCACTGGAGGCAGTTGAGCACGCCCGCACGGGCCGTCGAGTCCGCCATCTGTGTCGGGACATCGCCGAACTCACGTTGGTGGACGGGTGAACTTGTCACATGCCCTGCAGGCCTTAGGACGGTGGGACGAAGCAAGGACATGTATCGACGCCGTCCTTACGGAGAACACAACGGATTTTGAGCTTCGAGTGGCGGCACTCGACTGCTCCGCCAACCTCTCTATTGCACAGGGCCAACTCGACAAGAGTGAACAAATTCTTGTGACCTCAAGACGGAATTGACCCACCTCCCGTCACCATCAGGATCACGGTGGGCAAGTTTGACCGTCCACCAGACCGAAGATCCGCCTTCTTCAGGCACGGGGCGAGTGGCGTGCCGCCAACGACCGGATCGTCGCGGCGCTGAATGCTTCGGAGCACTACGGCGATCATTCATGGCGCAATCGCTTTGCACTGCTGCAACTCAGAGGACTGGTCGCAACCGGTGATTACGCAGCAGCGGCGGCGATTCTTGCGGAGTTGGAACTTCAGCCTTCGACGGTAGATGACCTTTGTCAGCGTACTGCAATCGTTGGCGTTGCCAACGTAGCCACGAACCGCAGGGCAGTTGGTCGAGAGCAGCTTAGGCGTGCCGGACGTTTGGCGACTGGTCTCGGAAATCCGAGCAGAAACGTCGAGACTGACGAATTGTTGCAGGCAGCGGGCGCGGCGCGAACCACTTACACGGAAGACTTACAATCGC
>CAVOHG010000008.1:0-1004310 GCA_963695655.1 uncultured Acidobacteriota bacterium
TCGACATCGTCGGATTCTCAATCGCGCGTCGCAAGCCCCGTTAGCGCTGCTGGGTGGGTGGCGCTCACGGCCGCTGGTCGCCGACGCCTTCAGCCGTAGATCACGATCACGTCAGCTCCTTCCTAGCACCTGGAACGACTCCGCTCACGGAATCCAGATATCCACGATGCCGAAACTGCATAGGCACCCAGCTCGTGCCTTTGTAGAGTCGTCGTGCCGCTGTTTCTGACTCGTGAACCAAAGCTCGTCATCAGGCCAGTGGCTGCCGGGAGCCACTAAGGGACAGATGAGTTGACTTGTCCGGGGCCCCGTGACGGTGACGACGACAAACATGAACTACCAGAAGGTTGGACGCTAAAGAGAGGCCGGCGACCGGTTCGGGGTGCGCGAGTCCGGGCGCCGTGCCGAAAAAGCATCCCGACGCGATATTCCGGTGCTAGAGTCGCGCCGTGAGAACCCGCCGACCCATTGTGCGGACGGTGCGTAGGGCGGCGCGCGGACGCAGCCCGGCAATCTCATTGCTGTTGCTCGTGCTCGCCGCGGTCGGGCTCAATTCCGTCGCGGTCTCCGCGGCCGAGCCTTACGCCAAAAGTGTTCTCCTCTGATTTATCCCCACGAACAGGAGATGGCCAGCTACTTGAGCCTCGATCGCGCGTTGCGATCGACACTGCAGGCGGGTTCGCCTTACGACATCGAGTACTACTCCGAGTATCTCGACCTCCTGCGGTTTTCAGAAGAACAAAGGCTCGTCGGCCTGGTGGAATACCTGCACGTCAGGTACTCGGGACGCCGGATCGACCTCATTGTCGTGATCAGTTCGTTGACGTTCGAGTTCCTCCTCAACAAAGGTGAGGAGCTCTTTCCAGGCGTGCCCATCCTGTTCACCTCCGTGAACGTCGACGTGGTACAGAACGTCGCGCTCCGTTCCAACATCACCGGCGTCGCCGTGCGGCGCAACTACGGCGACAGCGTCGACGCGATCCTGAGGCTCCAGCCGGACACGACGGAGATTGTCGTCCCGATCGGAGGATCGGCGCGCGAAAAGGCGTGGGCTTCAGAGGCGAGGTCGGCGTTCGAGCCTGTACGCGAAACGTGTCGCGATCACTTACCTGGCGGGGCTGCGCATGTCCGAGCTCCTCGCGCGGCTGAAGAAGCTGCCGCCCCACAGCGTCGTGCTGTTCTCCCCGCTCTTCTACTCCGACGCGGCCGGGCGGTACTACCTGCCCGAGGAAGCGCTTGGCCTGATATGCGAAGCCGCGAACGTCCCCGTGTATGGCACCAACGCCGATCACCTCGGCCAGGGCATTGTCGGAGGCGCTCTGTACGACCTTTCCGCGTCGGGCGTTGCCGCAGCTCGAATGGCGCAACGCATCCTCAACGGTGAACCGCCTGCCGAGATACCGATTCAGGAGCTGAACCCGAATCACTACATGTTCGACGCGCGCCAGCTTTTGCGCTGGCGGATCAGGGAGGCACGCCTGCCGGCGGGCAGCACGGTGCTCTATCGTACAGCATCCCTGTGGGACCTCTATCGCGGCTATCTCCTCGCCGGCCTGGCCGTGCTGCTGTTCCAGGCTGCGCTCATCTTTACGCTCGTGCGGCAGACGCGCCGGCTGACGAGTTCTGAAAGCCAGCTTCGTGACCTGAGCGGCCGGCTCATTACCGCGCGGACGAGGAGCGGCAGCATATCGCGCGCGAGCTGCACGATGACTTCGGTCAGCGGGTTGCGGCACTCAGGATCGAGCTCGGCATGCTGGCACGGGAGGGCTGGGCGGCGCAGCAGGGGAGCGTCAACAGTTCATTTCGAAGTGTGCTGAAGAAGACCGACGAACTGGCAACTGATCTCCGCGATTTGTCCCATGCTTTGCACTCGTCCAGGCTGCAGCACCTGGGGCTGGGGGCGGCCCTCCACGAACTGTGTTCCGGCGTCCAGAAAAATCTGGGCATCCCGGTGAGGTTCAAGAGCGACGCCCTCGGCCGTCCCGTCCGACCCGATATCGCGTTCTGCCTGTACCGCGTCGCGCAGGAAGCGCTCCACAACGCGGGCCAGCATAGCCGCGCAGCGCACATCGATGTCACCCTGTCGCAAGAAGCCTCAGTCCTGCGCCTCCGGATCGAGGATGCCGGCAAGGGCTTCGACTACACCGAAGGCTCCGAAGGGCTCGGTCTTGCCAGCATGCGAGAGCGCCTCCACATGATTGGCGGAGAACTGGTCGTGCAGTCGCGGCCTGGACGCGGAACGGTCCTCACCGCGCAAGTCGACCTGCCCGAACGTCCCGCCGCCGCGTCGGCCTGACCGGTCAGCGCTCGCGAGAACTCATTCGCAGGCGATCGGAACGCGCTGGATGCTCCGCGCGCGTGCCGAAACTGCATAGCTGGGAACAGCCGCTCCTGCGTACCGTAAGCAAGGCTTCCGTGAATGAAGCCTCGAAATCGTAGCGCCTCACGACCATCACCGGGCAGAAGGCAAGAAGGGGACTGAGTGACAGCGCTAGGCAGCGGGCTTCTTCGACGCCAAGGGGGACGAGCGCAGCGTCTCCGACGGGCGCTCGCCGAACAATGCGGTATAGGTGGCGGCGAAGCGACCAAGTTCAAAGAAGCCGTGGTCCGTCGCAATGCGGGTTACGGTGGACTGGCCGGGGCCCGCGCTGACGAGCGCCTGTCGCACCGCTTCCATCCGCTGACGCATCAGAAACCGCTTCGGGCTCGTGCCGCACACTGCGTGGCACGCGTTGCGGAGGCTACGCTCGCTGACCCCGGTGGCGTCGCACAACTGCGCCATCTGGACCGGCTCGCCGGCGTGGGCGCGCATGAACTGCACGATCAACTCGACGATCTCGAGGCGTGACAGGTGCGAGCGTACAGCGATGCCAGTCGATGCTGAAAATTCAGCCATTTGTAGCCTCCGGCTCCGGGCGACGACCGTCTCAGCCACGGTAAGTCGCGCGCGAGACGCGGAGAACTGCCAAGAGTGAGGGAACTGGCTGGGCATTCTGACAGGGGGCCGGGACGGCCTTGCCGGCTGGACGACGGACCGTCGGGAACACGGACTCGTGCGCCGGCCGCTCAGTCGGCGGTCTTCATGGACTCGGAGATGAACTGCTGGCCGGCGAGGGCCGCCCTGATGGCGGGAACGAGAATCGTGCGCAACCGACGCCTTCGTTACATATCCGAGCGCGCCGGCGCCGAGCGCCGCCGCCAGGAACTCCGGTTCCTCATGCGCGGTCAGGCAGACCACCGGGACGGTGGAGCCGGTCCGCCGTATTCGTGCCGCGGCTTCGAGCCCGTTCATCCGAGGCATCGAAATATCGATGACGAGGACATCAGGGCGGAGAGCGCCCGCGGCATGGACAAGCGCGTAGCCGTCCAGAACGGTCCCGACGACGCTGAATTCGCACGCGAGCAGCGCGGAGAGTCGGTCGAGCATCAACTGGTGATCGTCGGCAAGCAGGACGCGCGCGCGAAGCGTGGCGTGGCTGTTGGCATCGGCCGCGTCGCTCGCCCGCACGCCAACATCCGCCCGGCCAGCAATCATGACTCCACCCTTCTGACAACGACCTTAGACGTGCGTGGCACGCAATGTCTACTCCGTAAAGTACCAGTGTCAGGACTGAGACATTACGGAGGCACGACTGGCAACATTCCACCTCCGGGCATACTCCGCATGCATGCATGGGATGCCCGGCGGAGCGCACCGACTGAACATTCGCGAAGGAGAAGGCGATGGATGCAAGAACGCGAGCTGTCACCTCGATCGAGCAGGCACGGGAGGATCTCGATCGCGCGCTGGCCGAACTGGACCAGATACCCGCGTTCGATCCCCACATTGTCGGCTCGGTCGCACACACACTTAATAACTACGCCTCGGTGATGTCGGCGACGACGGCCATGCTGCGGAACGCGCTGCCTCATCCCGAACCGGAGGTGGCGACGTGGCTCGGGGCAATCGACCATGCCACGGTTCTTATGCACCACACGATCGGGCGACTGCTGCACGTCGCGGCGCCGCCAGATTTTCCGCTCAAACCAGAATTCGTCAACGTTCCGCTCCTGATGGAGCGCTCGGTGCACTACCACCGGCCCACCGCCGAGATGAAAGGTATCGCGATAGCGATCCAGACCATCGGCGAGGTCCCCCCCGCCTGGGCCGACCGCGTCGCGGTTGCAGTTATCGTCGACAACCTGCTGGCGTACACCATCGCGCGATCGAACCGGCGCGCAACGATCCGGATCGAGATTAGTGCTGAGCCGGACCACGTAATCTGCAGTCTCAGATTCGGGGGCGGTTTGACCATCGCGGAGCAGGAACGTGCGTTCCAGGCGACCACGCCTCCTGGATCGCAGCCGGGAGGGCAGGAGCCCGGCGATGTCGGACTCGCCGTCGCCTGGGAATTCGCCGATTGATGGGCGGATCCGTGTGGTACGAGTACCTGCCGACCATCAGGACACCAGCTTCCTCTTTCGTCTACCGACAAAATCGTGACGGCATCGACCAACTCAGCGGGTGGTAAATACCCGGTAAATCGTTGGTTGCCTCTTGGGCGCTCGACGGATTGTTGTGTATGCTGTCCTCCAACTTCATGAGCAAGCCGCGGATCATCATCGCGGACGACCACACGATGCTCGTCGAGGCCTTCGAGAAGCTGCTGGCGCCGGAGTGCGACATCGTGGCGAAGGCGGTCGACGGGCGCGCGCTGGTGTCGGCCGTCCGGGAGCATCGGCCGGACGTCGTCGTCCTCGATGTCGCGATGCCGCTCCTCAATGGCCTCGACGCGGGCCGGCAGATCAAGCAGTTCGATGCCTCGATCAAGCTCGTGTTCGTCACGATGAACGAGGATCCGGATCTGGCCGCTGAGGCCTTTCGCGCCGGCGGCGTCGGCCTATCTGTTGAAGCGGTCCGCCGGGTCGGAGCTGCTGATGGCGATTCGCGAGGCGATGAAGCATCGCTCGTACGTGACGCCGCTCGTCACCGAGGGGATGCTCGGCTCGCTGATGCAGGCGGGGCATGAAACAGCCGTCAGCTCAGCTGACGCCTCGTCAACGTGAAGTGCTGCAACTCCTGGCCGAGGGGAAGTCGATGAAAGAGGTGGCGGCGCTCCTGAATGTCGCCCCGCGCACTGTTGCGTTTCACAAATACCGGATGATGGAGCAGCTCAAGATCAAGACCAATGCGGAGCTCATCCAGTTCGCGATCCGGCAGCATATCGTCTAACGGCCTGCCGTCCACGCGCCGGCCGCTCTCAGCGGGCTGGTATTCTTGCCAGTTTACGCCGCTAGCCTCGACTAGTAGACTCGCCTGCTCAAGCGTTGTCGTTCCGTCTTCCGAAAGTGCAGAGATGCTCAATAGCGTTCGGCGATCTTACGCGCGCACATTTGCCGATGGTTCTTACGGTGGCGAATACGCCGACTGTGGGGCAGGGTCGGGACCACCGTCCTGGCGGTCAGGACCATGAGCCCCACCCGTCGCGCCATTGTCGCGGTCTGGCGTACGGTCGGTTCGTGCGTACTGATCGTCCTGCTCTGGTCGCCTGTCGACGCCGCCGCCCGCCAGGAGCTCGCGCCGGCGGATAGAGTCCTCCCGGCGGCTGGGCAAACCGGCCCCTCCCCGCGCCGGGCCTTCAGCGTCGCCCTTCTCGCATCGATCTTTCTCGTCCAAACGGTACTGGTCCTCGGGCTCGTTACGCTCGCGGTGAAGCGGCAGCGACTCCAGCGGTCTCTGGACCGGCGGCTTCGCTTCGAGAGGCTCCTGTCGGACATCACGCTGACGTTCGCCCGCGTCGGGGCCGATCGTATCGGTCCGGCCATCGATGCCGCGCTGGTCCGGGCGGCGGCCGCAATGGGCGTCGATCACGTGTGGCTGTGGAACCCTGACGACGAAGCGACCGACGCGGCGTGGAGCTCGCTCAGGCTGGAATGCGGCGAACCTGCCATGATCGCCAGCGTCGACGAACTGCCACCGAGCGTCCGGGCGCGGGTGGCGCAGGCCGAGGGCGGGTTTTCGGCCGCTGCGACGCCACTGCAGGTCGGCGGCGCCGTTCTCGGTGCGCTCTTCTGGGGATCGTTTCGCAATGTGGGGAGCTGGTCGGGCGAGCGGCTGAGTCAGTTGCGCATGATTTCTGATGCGTTTGCCGGAGTGCTGCAACGGATGAAGGCCGATGGCGCGCGCGAGGAAAGCGACCGCTTGAACGGCGCGATCCTGTCGTCGCTGCCAGCCAGGATTGCCGTGCTCGACTCATCGGGCGTCATCATCTCGGTCAACGACGCCTGGACCCAGTTCGAGCGCTCTCAGGGAATTTCGTCCGAGAGAGAGCTCTCACCCGGGACCAACTACCTCGACGCCTGCCTGACGGCGGCGCACCGGGGGCATCCCACCTGTGCGGAGACACTGGCGGGCATCGAAGCCGCCTGCAGAGGAGAGCAGCAGGCCGGAGAGCACGAGTACCGCTGCGAGGCGTCCGGACAGGAGTGCTGGTTCGTCATGACTGCCGCAGTCCTGCGCCGGCCGGAAGGCGGTGTGGTCGTGACCCATCGCGACATCACCGAGCGCAAGGAAGCCGAGGAGCGGCTGGCAGACCTCAGCCGGCGGCTGATCGTCGCGCAGGAGGAGGAGCGCCGGCGCATTGCGCGGGAGTTGCACGATCACTTGAGCCAGCAGCTGGCGCTGCTCGCGATCGAGTTGCAGCAGCTCGACATGCATCCGCCCGATACTCTGTCGGCGACGCTGCATGATCTGTGGCGACGGACAACCGAGATAGCAAGCGACGTGCACGGTATCTCGCACCGGCTGCATCCATCGAAGCTTGAGGCGCTGGGCGCGGTGATTACCATGCGCGGCCATTGCCGCGACATCTCGCGCCACGGCGTGCGCGTGCACTTTACCGACCGCGACGTGCCAGCCGACCTGCCCCCGGATATTGCTCTCTGCCTGTTCCGCATTCTCGAGGAGGCGGTCAGTAATGCCGTCCGGCACAGTGCATCGACCGAGGCGTTCGTCACGCTCGAGCGTGTCGACCAGGATGTCGTGTTGCGGGTGGTTGACGCGGGCTGTGGTTTCGACCCGGTCGCGAAACGTCAGGCCGCCGGGCTGGGTCTGGTCAGCATGCGCGAAAGGGTGCGTGCCGTCGGCGGGACGCTGACCATTACCTCCTCGCCGGGACACGGCACGAGTATCGAAGCACGAGTGCGCCACGCCGCCGCGGTCGAAGCGGTCGAGGCGATCACCAATCTCGCCACCGCGCCGTTCACACCACCGCCGCCGGATGTCCTCGCCCAGCCTTCAGCCGTCAGAGCCGTGGGTTGACGCTCCCGGCGCAGTACCCCGGGTGGGTCGCCGACCGGCACCGCGCACATGCGCTGGCGTGCTCGCTCCTGTAGCATAGAGCGATGCGCCGCACCACGCTCATCCTTGCCGATGACTCGGCCGTCATCGTGGAAGCGCTCGGCAAGTTGTTGCACCGCGATTACGAGATCCTCGCCAGCGTGGGGGACGGAGAGAAGCTGATTGAAGCGGCGATCAGGCTCCGCCCCGACGTCGTCGTCGCGGACATGAACATGCCGGCTGCGAGCGGCCTCCAGGCGCTGCGCCGGCTCAAGGCCGCGGGGGTCGAGACCAAGTTCGTTTTTCTGACTATGGACGGCGACAACGCGCTCGCCTTCGAAGCCTTCCACGCGGGTGGCTCCGCCTATCTCCTGAAGCATTCGGCCACCGAGGAACTGCACACCGCCATCCAGGAGGTCATCGAGGGCCGGACCTACCTGACCTCTCAAATTGCCGAAGGGATCGTCGCCCGACTCAGCTCCGTCTGAACATCCCTCCGCCTGAAGGTGGAAGCCACACGGCGCGAAGCCAGGCGCGGAAGGACCGGGGGTGTCTCAGCCGGACACCAGCGCGTCGAAGCGGCGCCGATCGACCACGACGACCGAGCCATCAGCCTTGCGCTTGATCATGTGCCGATGCTCCAGTGCGGCGAGCGCGGGCGTGATCGCCTTGACCGGCAGATTCAGGTAGTCGGCGATGTCCTGTCGCGTCATCGGCAGCAGGATTGCGGAGTTCCCGGGAGTGTCTCCCTGGGCCTCCTCGAGCTGCGAGAGGAACATGGCGACGCGCTCGACCGGATCCTGCCGCGTAATCATGATCGCCTGCCGCTGCGTTTCCCGCAGGAAGTGGGTGGTCTTGCACAGAAATCGGAACTGCAGCCCGGCATCGCGGGTGAGGAGCGCGGTCAGCGTCTCCATTGGGAAGCGAAACAGCGACGCCGGCGTGATCGCCTTCACGGTGTTTACATAGACGCCGCGGCGTGCGAGCCCGGTCAGGTCCCCGGCGAATAGAAACGCGAGGACGCGCCGGCTTCCGTCCGACCCTTCCCGATACGTGCACATGTTTCCGAACACAATGCTGTACAGCGAATGCGCCTCTTCCCCACGGCGGAACAGGATGGTGCCGGTGTCGACGCGCATCGGCGTGGCAATGGTCGCGAGGTGTTCGCGGTCGCGTCCCGAAAGCCGCAGCATCGGCGGGCCGACGCCGAACGGCACGGCGGTAATGGAGGGACTGTGCTTTGGCGATGTGCCGACCGGTGGCGTCGCACGCTTCATCATGGCTTCTCCGCTAGGCGGTCAGCGAATCGTACATCACAGGCCCGTCGCGCGAAGAACTTTCTGGCGAGCGGACTAAAGATCGATTCTGCTGCTGAGACTCGCCAGCAGAATCAGGAGCCGGTCCACCCCCAGGAGGTAGTCAAGACAGGCGAAGAGCTTTTCTATCACGGGGTCGACGACTCACGACAGGCGATCATCAGCGCGATGCCTCGCTCGCCACACCCGACGCGTCGAACACGACCTGGTCGTAGTGCCACAGCCGCTCGAAAAAGCTCAGAGCCGCTCGCTCGTAGCTCTCCGCAATCCCCAGGAGTGCCAGGATCCCGCCAAGCGTTCGGGTTCCGTCGATCGCGCCGAGCAGGGGGTCCTCGAACTGATCAACCGTACAGATCAGATCGGTGAACCTGTGGGCCCGATTGATCAGCACGGCCACGCTTCCGGCCGGGACGCGATCGCGCACACAGACGACCGGCGGGGGAGCGATCGGAACGTAGCCACGCCAGCACTCACCTTCGAACGTGATCGGCTGGGCGGCCTCGACGCGATCGTCCCGATAGGCAATCGCGCTGTGCGTCACCATCGTGCCCCGGAACAACTCGAGCGCGGCATGCTGCTGGGCGGGCGGGAGCGACTGCAGACGCGCCGCGTGCGCGCTCTTCGCCGGGAGTCCACACTGCGGCAGGTACGGCGCCTGCTCAACCCACCGGCCGAACCTCATCCCACAACGCTCCAGCCAGGCGTACAACTCGGGGACACTGTAGGCACGGTCGAGTGGATGGAGGAGCGCGTCCGCCATCGCGGCCGGCTGCTGGAAATCCTTCGCATGACGCAGCACGCCCGCAATCGGATGGTCCGGCGGCAGTTGGCCGAGCGTGGCGGCGAGCTCACGAAGGTCGGCGTCCGACGCAGTGACGCCAAGTCGCCGGCAGTAGTCCTGCATCATGTAGATGCCAGCGCGCCCGTACGGCGCATAGACCATCAACTCCAGCGCTCCCTCAGGCGCGAGCACGTCCCGCAGGGCACGCAGGCCAAGGTCGGGATCCGGCAGGTGATGGAGCACGCCGGTACAGACAATCTGATCGAACTGTCGTCCCAGCGCTCCGACCTCCTCGATCGGCAGCCAGTGCAGCGCGAGATTGCGGAGGCCATACTGCTGCTGCAGGTTTCGGGTGTGGTGCAGGCTGGTCGTGCTGATGTCGATGGCCGTGACGTGCGCGTCGGGATGGCGAAGTGCATGACGCGCCGCCTGCGACGTGCCGCAGCCGGCGATGAGGATCTGCAAGCCAGGGCGGAGATCCCCGGTCGGGAACATCCGGTAAAAGGCGGTGCGGCGCCGGTCAGCAGCAGCCAAACCGGCCCGCCCCTCGGAGAGCGTGAGTGGTGCCGGGTAGGGCATCCGTTCGTAGAAGTCGCGGACGATGCTGCTCGCGTCGTTCGCGCGACCGCCGTGCGGGTCGCGTCGTTGAGAGACATCGCCGGGAGCCATTTGATTCATGTCGCTCTCGTCGAACAGCACGTCACCGAGCCACGCCGTGCGCCACTGCGATCACCGACACGTCTGAGCCGAAACCGCCAACAGTCTCAGGCCCGGAAAAGGGCGGAGACGAAGGCGAGCAGCCCGAGAACCGACACGATCGCGGCGACAACCGCGGCAACGGAGCGCTGTGGAACGTCGAATTCGTCGTGCAGCCGCTTCATGTCGCGACGATATTCGACCGTGCTCAAGAACAGGGCGGTCAAACCGGTGCCGATCATGATCATGGCGAAGTGCCGCGGAGTCAGGACCCGACTCGTCGTCACCGGCGCGCCTCGGCCCGCCTCGAACTGGAAGAATTTGTAGATCGTGAAGCCGAACGTGATGAGCGACGTTGCCGTCCGAACCCACGCCATGAGCGTGCGCTCGTAGGCGAGCTGGGTGCGGTCCGCGGCCAGTCTCGTCCCGGTGTCGATCGCCCGCGGTGCGGTGGTGGTGGTCATGCTTTTCGCGCCGGAACTCCTGAGTGGCGGCTGCGAGGAACTCGCGGCACGGGTCCCGCAAGCGGCGCGCCACCCGCATTTCGTGAGTCGTCGTGCGCATGACCAGGTTTCGGAGCATTTTTCGATATTGCGTCGAACCGAGAGCGTGGCGATCACGACATGCCGTGACGTCGTCGCGGACCGTCGTCGTCGGCGCCTCGCCAAGGGTCACTGACGCTCGGCGGACCAGGCCTTGACGCCAGAACCCAGCGCGAGGCCGGATCCTGCCGAACGGAGCGCTCACGATTCGCGGCCGTGCGTGGACCTGCGAGGTCGTTGGAGGGCGCGGAGCCCGCCCGGTTAGAAGCGGAACCCGAACGTCAGCGGCCAGTAGTAGCCCGTCGTGCTGGTGCCGTTTGCCGGAACAATGGCCTGCGCCGTGGCCGACGCGTCGTTGATGTCGGGACCGACGACATAATGGAATCGCGATTCGATGAAGAACTCGGCGGTCTCAGAAATATGAATGCCGACGCCGCCGCCGATGTTGAAGCCCGGATTCCATCCGCCGCGCGAACCAATTACGCTGTTCACCGGATACGTCCCGCACACGTACCAGTACGGATCGCAGATGACGCCGCTGCCTTCGTACTTCGTGATCTCCACCTTGCGGTGGTACGCGCCGGGTCCGAACAAGCCGTAGATCCTGGCCTTCGCACCAGGCTTCGAGAGGTTCGCGATCAGGTTGAAGTCCAGCTGATTGGTCTGGTGATTCGCATCGAACGTGTTCCCGACGATGAGCGGTGCCGGAACCGCGGCGTTCTTGCTGATCCCCATGTATCGGTACGCATACTCGAACTGGAGTGAGAAGCGGGGGTTGCCCGTGTCCATCGTGACACCGATCGCAGGGCCCCAGCCGGTATTGAAGTGGTTGCCAAGGTCGCCGGCGGGGAAGGTGGGGCCGCCGCCGAAGTTCACGTGGATCTTCTTCTCGTCCTGCGCCCGTGCCGATGACGGCAGGATGGCGAGGAGCGCCGAAGCGGCGATGACGGCAACTGTCTTTCTCATGCTGTTCTACTCCGGGTTGACGGTGACGTAACAGCTCGGAGACGAGCAATCGGGTGGCCACGGCGAGAATCCTGGCAAGTTGCTCACCGACAACGCGTTAGACACGGCGTCGACTTACGGGCTCGAGCTTCCAACCGCGGCCGGTTGGCCCGGTCACGACATGTTGCGAGGAATGGCGCCAAGCGATGATTGCGCCTGAAGGCCGGGGCGCTTGCTGCGTCGCAAGCGCGCGGTTACGATGGCGCCCGCGATCTTCGCCGGTCCAGAACGTTCGTAAGCGCGTCGAGACTGCGGAGCGCACTCGCGACGTAATCGTACCGAGGTCACCGGCGAGACGCCGCTATATACCCGGTGTACGAAGCCTGAGCATCACCGTCCAGGAGGAGCCATGAGACGCGGCATCGTTGTTCTTTCGCTCACGCTGCTCGGCGTGATCACCGGAGTGGCCGTTGGCACCGAGGTCGCGGCGGACGCGGACCAGGCGCGGCCCGCGGGACCGCCGCAGGACGTGCTGCCGTCGCTCCTGCTCGAGGTCCGTGGCCTTCGCGCCGCGATGGAGCAGATGGCCGCGGCCGGACCCCGCGTCCAGCTGGCGCTCGGACGCGTCCAGTTGCAGGAGCAGCGGATCAATAACCTGATTCGGCGGCTGGACGAAGTGCGGGTGACGCTCGGCGGCGCGCAGACCAACTACGATCGCCTGCGGCGGGACAGCCGCATCCTCGAAGAGGCCCTGCGCAATCCAGCAGTAGACGGGCCACCGGTGCAGGAACTGAAGGACCAGCAAATCAGATTCACCGAGGAGCTGGCAACGGCTCAAACGGTGCTGCAGCACGCCAACGCCGACGAGGCGGCGATCGCATCCGAGCTCGCGAGCGAGCAGGCGCGCTGGACCGATCTCAATCAGCGGATGGAAGCCCTCGAGGCGTCACTCGGGCCGCGGTGATCGGGGCGTCGCGCACCGGGCGCCGGCGTCGCGACTTCACCGCGTCACTGCGGTCCCAACGCCCCGGGTCCCGTGATCGCTGACAATTGCCGACACGTCTTCGGCACCCTGGCAGAACAATTGTCCTCCACTCGCGACTGCGACGCGGGCCGCTCACGACCGTGAAGGGGGGAGGGCTACCTAAACGTTCTTGAGGTTATCGACCGGATCGATGCGGGAAGCGCGAATCGCAGGGAGCGCACTCGCAGCCAGCATGGCCGCGGTGAACAGTGCGACGGTCGCGGCAAACATCTGGGGGTGTATCCCTCGCACCCCATGGTAGTGGGACTCGATCACCCGGCTGGCCACAAGCGCGATGCCGCCGCCGAGAACCACACCGCAGCCGGCGAGGCGCATCCACTCCCGAAGCATCAGGCCCAATATCGCCCTCGGGCCGGCGCCAATCGCGATGCGGATTGCAAGCTCACGGGAGCGCATCGCCACGATGTACGACGACACGCCTGTACACGCCGGCGGTGGCGAGAAGAAGACCGACGAGCCCAAGGACCGCGGCGGCTCGCGCAAGCCACAATTGGGGCCCGAGTGAGCGTTCGATGAGTTCCTGGAACGACTCGACGCGGCCGATTGGCACGGGCGGCGCGATGCGGCCAACCAGATCGCGGAGAGGCTGCGCCAGCGATACCGCGTTCGCGCGCGCACGAGTATAGAGCGCCAGCGTGGGCTCTGGCTCGAGCGCCGACGGCAGATACACCCGTGGCGCGGTCTGATGGTCCTCGGCGTAAGCGGCATCCACTGCCGGCTCCACGATGCCGACGATCTGGACCTCGCGAGCGGCGCTGAAATCGCCGTTGCTGGCCGCAACCCGGAGAACGCTGCCGAGCGCAGGCGCCTTCATGCGCGCGGCAAGAGTCTGATTGACGATCGCCACGCGAGGCGGTTCCTGGGTCTCCGATTCGTTGAACACGCGACCTGCCGCCAGGCGCAAGCCAATCGCCTGAAACAGGTCGCCCGCGATCATCCCGCCGATGGTGTCGTTGCCACCGTCCGCACGATCGCCGGGCTCCCACACACGGATCGAGCCGCCGTTGGCGGCCCGACCGAATGTCCACACCGACGAGTGGCGCGACAGTCCCGCAGCTTCCACACCCGGCAGGTGCCGCACGTCGTCGAGTAGCCGGCGGTAGAAATCATCCACGTCAGCGCCCGGGCGTTTCAACGGTCTGAGGTCGAACTGCGCTACCAGGATCCGGTCCGGCGGCGTACCGCCGGAGAACGATTGCGACTGCAATGTGTCCACCAGTTGCGACGCCGTCGCGAGCAGCGCAAGGGACAGGCTCACCTGGGCGACGATGAGCACGCGTCGCATCCGCGACTGACGGGGGACCGCGTCGCTGCCCGCGCTGACGGGTCCGAGTGCGGCGGAAGGCTGCCGGGCGGTCGCTCTCATCGCTGGCGCCAGGCCGAAGGCGAGTGTCGTCACCGCTGTCGTCAGAAGGGTCAAACCCAGGACGGTTCCATCGATGGGAATCGGCACGCGCAGCGGGTTGCTCGCCAGGCGCAGCGCCCACCAGGCAATCGGTACTCCTGCCGCCGCCGCGAGAAGCGCCAGGTACTGCGCTCTCAATGAGCAACTGACGTATGACGCGGCCCCGTGATGCGCCGATGGCGAGCCGAACCGCAATCTCCCGGAGCCGGCGTGAGCCTCGGGCCAGCAGCAGATTCGCGGCGTTCACGCATGCGAGGGCCAGGACCACGACCGGGATCGGCAGCACGATCGCTGACGTGAGGTACCAGTATTCGGGCCGTGTCCTCCAGACCCGACTCACGTCCGCTCTCGCGGGCGATGCCGGTGCGCCCCGTGTCGCAGCCAACCGTGCCGCCACCACGTCGGACTCCGCCCGGACCTGCGCCAGTGCAACTCCGTGCTGCAGCCGGCCGACGAAGGACAGATTGTCGTCCGTCGGCGCACCCCGTGACCCGGGCAGCACACGATCGCCAACCCACAAGGGAAGCCACACGGCTGGCGCGGGATCGCCAGGCCTCATGTCGATACCAGCAAAGAACGGCGGGGCAACGCCAACGATCTGAACGTCAATCCCTCCGACGCGCAGTGAGCGCTCGGTGACGGCCGGGTCGCCGGCGAAGTCGCCCGCCCAGAGGCTGTATGAGATGACCGCGACCGCGGACCGACCGGCCTCGTCCCTGGAGTCGAATGCGCGGCCGATGATCGGCCTCGTGCCCAGCACCTCGAAATAATCCGGGGAGGTCAGGAACCCCGGCGCGGTCCGGACTTCCGGCAGCGCGAGACTGAACTCATGCTGGCTGTATCCGGCAAGCCCCTGCAGACCGGCGAACGTGGCACGCATCGCGACGTAGTCCTCGGCTGAAGCCATGCGCCGCCAGCAGTCAGGCCTGCCGCAGCCCTGACTCACCGAGAGCCGGACCAGTTGCTCCTGCTGTGCAACGCCGGGGAACGGCCGGAACAGCAGCGCATTCAGGAAGGCGAACGCCGCAATGGTGACGGCCATCCCGATTGCCAGGCTTGCCACCACCGCCAGGGTGAATCCGCGGGCATGCCGGAGCGCTCGCAGCGCCTGACGGACGTCACGGCCGAGACCGTCCAGCACCCCTTGCTACTTTCCTGGTCGCTCAGTGTTGTTGGCCGGCGATTCGCCCAGCGCGCGGTCGATCTGGGGCAGCACCTGATCGTAGATGGCGAGGAGCCGCGGCTCCATGAGGACGCAGTCGCCGAAGTATGTGGCGAGGCCGTTGCGCAGGAACGCTTCGGGGCTTGCCGTCGCGTACATCGCCTGGGTCACGCCACGCGTTGACCCATCGAGCTGCTGCTGCGCGGCATAGACGTGCGAGATGGCGAACGCCAGGTCCGAGTCGATGTAGGCCAGCGATTGCGTCGCCAATGCCAGCTCCCAGGCAGAATATTCGAGGAATGCCGGATCGGTTGCGTCGTCGAAATCCACCACCTTCTGCCTCGCTGCCGCGTCCAGGCTGAAATACGCCTGCACGCTCTTCAACTTGGCCACATGCTTGTCCTTCACTGCCGCGACCGCGTCCCGATTCGCCTGAAGCTCCATCCGGAAACGGCGCAAGGACGTCTCGGCAAGCTCGCGGTGGTGGACGTGTTCCCGCCACTGCTCTCCCATGAGCCCGAGGAAGACGCCGGCGCTGATCAGCAGGACCTCGAGACCAAGCTTGACGAAGGATCTCGACCGATGGGGTGGCTCGACGACAGGCGGTGTGGTCCCCTGGGCTCGTTCGGCGGGAAGGGGCGTTGCCGGGCCGGGCTCGTCTTCATCGTCGAGGTGGGGCAGGTGAACCTCTGGCACCGGGCAAACTCCTGTGACTGATCCAGTCGCATCCCCCCACCTTGCGCGGCAGAGGGCAGTAGCGTGCCTCACCGGCAGCCGGTGCGAAGGATACCGCAGGATTCATTCGCCGGCACGCAGCGCGACCATCGGATCGATGCGCGAGGCCCGGCGCGCAGGCACGTACCCGGCGAGCAGCCCGACGGCCGTGAGAATCGCCACCATCGCGGCAAACGTTGCCGGGTCGGTAGCGGTCACACCGAAAAGAAATCCGCTCAGCACGCGAGCGAGCACCCACGACGACAGCGTGCCCAGTGCGACGCCGCACGCGGCCAGCGCAAGCGTCTGCAGGAGAATCCGCCGCTGCACACCGGCCGCCGACGCGCCAAGCGCCATGCGGATACCAATCTCCTGGGTACGCTGGCTGACCGAATACGAGATCAGCGCGTAAATGCCCAGCGACGCAAGCAGCAGCGCAAAGGCAGCAAAGCCGCCAAGCAACAGCGCGACGAAACGCCGCGGCGAGACGGCCTTGTCCACCAGCTGTTGCAACGGCTTGAATTCGCTGGCGCCGATGTTCGGCTCAACCGGCGCAATCGCGGCGCGAAGGCCCGGTGCAATCGACGCCACCGGCATGCTGGTGCGAACCACGAGATCGACAGAGGCGTAGTCCGGGCTCTGCCGAATCGGCAGGTAGACTTCCAACCCGCGCCCTGCTCGAGCGCGAGATGCCGGACGTCGGCGACAACGCCGACGATCCGCCGCTCCCGATCGGGGCGGATGATCTTTCCAATCGCGTCTTCGCCGGGCCACAGGCGTCGCGCCATGGTCTCGTTGATGACGACCACGGGTTCGCTGCCGTCACGGTCCTCGGCCGACGACTCCCGTCCCGCGAGAACGCGAATCCCCATCGCCGCGATGTAGCCGTCACTCACGACGCGGACGAACGCCGTCGGATTCTGCCCGCGTTCGAACACCTTGCCTTTGACCTGTATGCCCCAGCTGCGATTCCGGCCGAGGGGAAGCGCATCGGTCAGTCCCGCGCCGACGACGCCGGGGACATCGCGAACACGCCGCAACACCTCGTCGAAGTAGGCGTTCCGTGTCTCCGGCGTGTCGAGGCGTGCGTCCGGATCGACCCGCATGGCGGCGGTCTGCTCCGGGCGGAATCCCATGTCGACATCGAGTACCCGCAGCAGGCTTCGAATCAGCAGGCCCGCACCCACGAGCAGCACGCACGCGAACGTGATTTCGGTTACGACCAGCAGGTTGCGGATCCACTTGCGGCCGTGCGGCTCGCTGGAGCCGCGCGCCGATCCCTTCAGCGACTCCTGCGGCGCCGGGACGGCACTCTGAAGCGCCGGCGCCATCCCGAAGGCGAGCCCGGCGACGAGCGCCATCGCGACCGTGAATACGAGCGCCGTCGTATCCAGCCGGACGCTTTGAAGGAGGGGAATACTGACCGCGTCGAGGTGCGCGAGCGCCCGGGTACCGGCGAACGCGACGGCGACACCGAGCATCGCTCCGCAGCAGGACAGCACGACGCTCTCCGTCAACATCTGGCGCAGGAGACGACCACGTCCCGCGCCGAGCGCGGCTCGAATCGCCATCTCCTTCTGCCGCGTCGCCGATCGCGCCAGCAGCAGGCTCGACAGGTTTGCACACACGATCAGCATGACGACGCCAACGGCACAGCCGAGTACGACGACCGCCGGCCGCGTCCCGCCGCTGACATGCGCGGCAAGCGGCACGAGGTTCCCCTCGAAGCTGTTGCGATCGAGGGATGCTCACGGGTGATCTGCTGCCCGAGGGCACGCACTTCCGTCGCGGCTCGCTCGACTGGAACTCCCGGCTTCATCCGCGCGACGATCGCGAGCGTGTTCCCCATGCGGCTCGTCTCGGGCGTGAGCGGAAACGGAACGAACAGGTCGATGTGGCTCGCAGGCGCGAACACTGACGAGAAATCAAAGGTCGGCGGCAGCACGGCGACGACGGTGACCGCCTGATCGTTCAATGTGAGCGGTCGGCCGACGATCGAGGGATCGGACGCGAAGCGCCGCTGCCACACGTTGTGGCTCAACATGACGACCCTGGGTCCGTTGTTTCGACACTCGTCCGCGGTGAACTGCCTGCCAATCATCGGCTCCACGCCGAGCAGCGGAAAGAAATTCTGAGAGACCGGGACGGCGCTCAGACGCTCCGGCGGACCGGTTCCGGTGAGCTTGCTGTCGCCAACGCCGTAGAAGGCGAAATACCCGGCGACATCCGAAAACGACGCGTTCCGCTCGCGCAGGTCCTGGAAGTTTGCCACCTGCGTCGTCTGACCCGACAACCCGCTGCTGTTCCGATTGGTGATCCACACGAGCTGAGCCAGGGTCGCGAAAGGGCAGCGGGCGGATGAGGACGGCGTTGGCAACGCTGAAGACGGTGGCGCTGGCGCCGATACCAAGACCGACGATCAGCGTGGCAAACCAGGTGAAGGCGGCATCGCGCCGGAGGGTTCGCGCCGCGTAGCGAAGGTCCTGCCGGAGCCCGTCGAGGAGCGCCGGCCGTCCCTCGTCGCGCGGACGGACGGTTGAGGGTTGCAGCGCCCGGCTGGAGTTCACGCTCATGCTCGCTCATGCCTGGCTTTGACGGCATCGCGGCCGGCGGGGTTTACAGGCGCTGGAGAAGATTCATCGGCAGATCACTGCCATCCTTTCGCGATCATCGCGGTTTTCCACTGCTCGGACGTGTCCAGCACTTCGTCCTGCGTGCGGCAGACCTGCGACCGCTGAAGCGATCCTTCCACGTCCAGCCGGAGTTCCCAACCGAGTGCATGCGTCACGACATGGCATGCCGCCTCGAGCTGCCGGCCGGCCCGCATCTTGTGGACGCGGAACGCGTCACCAACGACGACCGGATCGCCGTCCCAGTCGCGCCGCTGCAGCACGTGGATGGTCATCGCGTGAGTATAGACGGAGTCGTCAGCGCAGCGCGCTCGCAGAACGTGCCGGAACTCGGTGGCGAGATCGCCGCGACTGTCGAGCTGCGAAGCCGAGCCATTCTGTTGAGGACGGAAGTAAAGGCCGGTATTCTTTAGGCGATGGCTTCGACCCAGACGGTCCTCGTCGTGGAGGACGATCCGGATTTGCGGCGCCTGTATCGGGCGGCGCTGACGTTCGCCGGCTTCGACGTCCAGATCGTCGGCGACGGCCTCGATGCGCTTCGCCGCATCGATACCGACCCGCCCTCTCTCGTCGTCCTCGATCTCTCGCTCCCGGTCATCAGCGGCGTCGTCGTCCAGCAGCAAATCGCCTCGAGCGCGTTGACCCGCGACATCCCGGTCGTGGTGGTGACGGGCAGCCCTGAAAAAGCCGACGGCCTGAGCGTCGCGTGCGTGCTGGCGAAGCCGGTCTCGCCCGGACCGGCTGATCCGCACGGTCAAGTCGTGCCTGGCGGCAGGCGCGAGCGGCGTATCCGGCGATAGCTCTCAGCTATCAGCTATCAGCTGTCAGCTATCAGCTCTCAGCCATCAGTCAGCTATCAGCTGTCAGCAATCAGTACTCAGCCTCCCAGCACCCACTCACAGCTGTCCAGCGCCATACGGGCACCCTCCGGTCGACGCAGGGCGCCGGCTGACGACGCTCAAACGTATAATGCGGCCACCGCGCCGACCACTCCCGCGGACCGGAGACGAGCATGAGCACGACCGCTACCCTCGATCGCGCCTTCGATGTCGCGTCGATCACCGAGCGTTTCTACGTCCGGATGGCGATCGCATTCCTCGCCGTGGCGTTCATCGGATTCGCGCCAACGTACTGGGTGCCGATGGTACGCGGCACGCTCGCCGTCAGGCCGATTGCGCACGTTCATGCACTGTTCTTCTATGGCTGGCTGCTGCTGTTCCTGAAGCAGTCCTCGCTTGCGGCGTCAGGCCGGCTGGTCAGGCACCGCGAAATGGGCGTGCTCGGAGTCGCCGTCGCGACCGGGATGTGCTTCGTCGGCCTGGCGATGGCGGTCGACAGTATCCGCACGATGGATGCTGCCGGATTCGGCGATGCGGGTCGTCGGTTCGCGATCGTGCCGGTGACGGCGATTGCGCTGTTTGCGGGGATGTTCGCGGTGGCGCTGCTCAATGTGAGCAGGCCTGAGGTGCACAAGCGCGTCCTGCTCGCCGCGACCGCCTCGCTCCTGCAGGCAGCGGTCGGCCGCTGGTTCGTGCTCGCCCTTGCGCCGCCGCGCCCTGCCGGCATGATCGGCCCTGTCGAGCCCTCCGCCGGTGGCGGTCAGCATCGGGCCAGGTCTCGTCGTGGATCTCCTGATTGTCATCGCGATGGTGCACGACCGCCGGACCACGGGACGCGTGCATCGGGCGTATTGGATCGCCCTGGCGGTCATCCTGTCGGTGCAGGTGCTGCGTGTGCCGGTGAGTGCCACGAGCGCGTGGATGCACGTCCCGCAGTGGCTGCTGGCGCTGGCACCTTAGGCATTGCACGCGCCGTGAATCGACGCCGGCGCGCTACCGTGGCGCGGCCTGGGGCGTGACGGCCTCCCGGTCCCACAGGGTGTTGGTCACGTAGAGCAGGACGACTCCGCTGACGACGAAGACGGCGGTCAGCGTCAGTGCTGCGCCGGTGCGGCCGTAGAGGAAGTTGCCAATCGCGAAGAGCGATGACCAGATCGTGAGACACCCCGAAATCCACCCGACTGTCGCCTTGCCCATGGCGTCGCTGTAGAGCGCCGCCTCGGCGTCGCTGACGCCAGCGTCGCGCCGAACCCTCGCCCAGCCCGGGCCCGACGGATGCACTTTCTGGTAGAACGCGATCAGCCGCTCGCGGCTGGTCGGCGGGCTCACGTAGGCGGTGATGAGCCATGCGAACGTCGTGAAGGCAACGGAGTAGAGGACGGTGTGGGCGAACGGTAACTCGTGGCCGTTCTTCTTCATCACGAAGAACACGACCGAGATCGTGAACGAACTCACCATCGCGACCACTTCGGTCCAGGCGTTGATCCGCCACCAGAACCAGCGCAGGAGGTAGAGCAGGCCGGTGCCGGCGCCAATCGAAATCAGGACCTCGAACGCCTCCTGCGCCGAGGCCAGAACGGTGCTGAGCAGCGCCGCCAGCACGTAGAGCCCGACGGTGCAGGCACGACCGACTGCCACGTAGTGCTTCTCGGGTTTGTCGGTGGCGATGAACCGCCGATACATGTCGTGGACCAGGTACGAGGAGCCCCAGTTGAGATGGGTCAGGATGGTCGAGGAGTTCGCCGCGAGCAGGCCGCCGACCATCAGCCCGACGAATCCCGGCGGGAGAAACTTGAGCATGGCCGGAAAAGCGCTGTCGTGGCCGATCAGTCTTCGGATCGGCCCCGGGGAACGCCGCCTGGATGTCCTTCAGCTCGGGGAAGATGATGATCGAGCAGAGTGCGGTGAGGATCCAGGGCCATGGGCGCAGGACGTAGTGGGCGAGATTGAAGAACAGCGTGCCGCCGAGGGAGTCCTTTTCGGATTTCGAGGCCAGCATCCGCTGCGCGATGTAGCTGCCGCCGCCGGGCTCCGCGCCGGGATACCAGTTCGCCCACCAGCCGATGGCAATCGGTACGATGAAGATCATCAACGCGAGCTCGCTCAGCGCGAAGTTCGGCATCACGTCGAGGATCGGCTGGCCGCTGCCGTCGATCGGCGATAGCACCGGCTGCGCCCCCGCCTGATAGTTGACCTGCTGCGCACCGAGCACGCGCACCAGCTCGTGAAGGCCTGAGAGTGCGCTGTTGCCGACGCCTGTGTGCCGGGCGACTTCCTTCAGTGAAAAATACGCCGCGGCGATCACGGCAGTCATCTTGATGAAGAACTGCACCATGTCGATCACGAGCACGCCCCAGAGCCCCGCGTGCGCGGCAAAGACGACGTTGAATGCGCCGCAGATCAGGATCGTCTGCCACGGCGGCAGTCCGAAGAGGATGTTGGCAATCTTGCACGCCGCGAGCGTGACCATCCCCATGATGAAGCAGTTGAAGAACAGCCCGAGGTAGATCGCACGGAAGCCGCGGACGACGGAGGCTGCCGTCCCCGAATACCGCAGCTCGTAGAACTCGAGGTCGGTCATCACGCCGGAACGGCGCCACAGCCGGGCGAAGAAAAAGACCGTCGACACACCCGTCAGCACGAACGCCCACCATTGCCAGTTGCCGGCGACGCCGTACTGCCGCACCTGCTGCGTCACCCAGTTCGGCGTGTCGCTGCTGAACGTGGTCGCGACCATCGACAGCCCCGCCAGCCACCACGGAACCGAGCGCCCGGAGGCGAAGAACTCCGACGTGTTCTTCCCGGCGCGGCGGGCGAAGAAGAGCGCCGGGACGAAACAGATCAGCACCGTGAGCACGACGATGACCCAGTCGATGGTGTGGAGTGTCATGGGATCGCTGGAGTATAAGCACCGATCACAGGTCAATTGCACGCTCGGCCGGAGGCCTCTACCGCGGTCGGCCGGTCTCTCGCCGGGCGCCCTCCAGGGCTTCGGACGCGGCCTTGACCGCCACGGCGGTTGGCGCGACATCGGCGTCCTGGAGGTCGGTGTAGACGCGCTGGAGTGCGGCCAGGATGGGTGCCCGGACCTCCGGCGTCATGTCACGTCTGCTCACGTCATCGATCGCGTCCGACAGCTGCTTCGACAGCGAGAACTGGCGCTGCAGCGCGAGTATCGGCGTCTTGACCCGCGGATCCATCTCGACACTCAGCGGCCGCGTCACGCTCGTGCCGTTCGCCGTCAGCCTCACCGTGTAGGTCCCGGGCATCGCCCACACTCCGTTCGGCTCGCGCGGGGTGTCGTGGAACACCGCCGCAATCGGGAACGAACGCCGCATCCCCTCCGGCGCACGGTAGTGCAGATCCCACACGAAGCGGTGCATTCCCGTCGCGGTCGAGAGTCGGAGGGTCGGCCGGATCCAGTACGCCGGCACGTTCGACTCGTCGCGCAACGGCTCGGCCGCATCCTCGCTCGAGTACTTGCGCACGACCGCCCCGCCGGCATCGAGGATCTCCAGCGTCACCGGTCCACTCGCCGCTGACGCCAGGTAATAGTCGACCACCGCGCCGTCTGGAGGATTCTGACCGGCCGGTTCCTCCTGGGGGAGGGGAGTGTCGGTGTTCATGTTCCAGCGCACCCGCAGCGCACGTGCGGGCGTGAAGAGATGAACGTCAGCAACAGGCGATGCGAGCTGCCGCAGCGGCGTGATGTCGTCCAGGATCCAGAAGCCCCGGCCGTGAGTCGCGACGACGAGGTCGTCGCCCTTGATCACGAGATCCCGGATCGACGTCGCCGGCATGTTCTGCCGCAACGCCTGCCAGTGATCGCCGTCGTCGATCGAAAAATAGACCTGCTGCTCGGTACCCGCGAACAGCAGCCCCTTCCTGACCGCATCCTCTTTGACCGTGTTGACCGCCGCGCCGTCCGGGATGCCGCTGGTGATCGCGGTCCAGGTGGCGCCGGCGTCGCGGGTGCGGTAGATATGCGGGCGCAGGTCGTCGAGGCGGAACGTATTGACGGCGGCGTACGCGCCGAGCGGATTCGAATGTGATGCGTCGATGATCGAGACCTTCGACCAGGGCGTCAGCTGTGGCGGCGTGACGTCCTTCCAGGTCTTTCCCCCGTCAGCGGTGACGTGGATCAGGCCGTCGTCGGTCCCCGCCCAGATGCGGCCGATGTCGAGGTATGACGGCGCCACCGTGTAGATGACACCGCGCTGAGTGGAGGCCGCCGCCGGGGTATCGCGGTATTTGCCGACACTCGCCGGAACTGGCCACGCCGCTCGAGTCAGATCCGGACTGACCTTGACCCACGTCTGCCCGCCGGTGATCGTCTTCCACAGCGTGTTGGAGGCGAAGTACAGGACATGCGGATCGATCGGCGAGAACACCACCGGCTGCGTCCTGACGGTGCGATACCCTGGTCCGACCGCAGCAGGCGCGACGTCCCGCACCTGTCCTGTCCGTCGATCGAAGCGGGTGATCTTGCCGCCGTAGACGATGTCCGGATCGAGCGGATCGGGCGCGACGTATCCGTACTCCTCGACGCCTACGGGCGTCCAGTCGCGAAACGTGATTTCGCCGTAGTTGCCGCGACTTGCGACACACGCCGATCCGCTTTCCTGCTGTCCTCCACAAACCCGATACGGGAAAGCGTTGTCGGTGCTCACATGGTAGAACTGCGCGGTCGGCTGGTTGTACCAGGAGCTGAAAGTCTCGCCGCCGTTCACGGTGATGATCGCGCCCTGATCCGACGCCAGCAGGATCACGTCCGGGTTGACCGGATCGATCCAGACGCGGTGATAGTCGTCGCCGCCCGGCGCACCGCGAAATGCGCTGAACGTCCGGCCGCCGTCAGTGGATTTCCAGGTGACGATGCTGCCGGTGAAGACGATGTCAGGGTTTTTCGGATGGACTTTGACTTCGGCGAAATCCGAAGCCCGGGACGTGAAGCGCTCGTCCGTCGTCATCCGTGTCCAGTGCTCGCCGCCGTCGTCCGATCGATAAAGGCCGTTGCGGCGTCGCGCCTCGACCGTGGCAAACAGCCGCTGCGGCATGCTCGGCGCGACGGTGATACCGATGCGACCGAGGCCGTCCTCGGCAAACGTCGGCAGCCCGTCGACGATCGGCCGCCACGTGCTGCCGCCGTCCGTCGACTTGAACACGGCACTGTTCGGGCCGGTGAACACGCCGTTCTCCCACGGGCCCTGGCGGGACTCCCACAGCACGGCGTAGACGTTGTCGGGGTTCTCCGGATCGAGCACGACGTCGGCGCCGCCGGTGTTCTCGTCCTTGTAGAGCACCTTCTGGAACGTGCGCGCCCCGTCGGTCGATCGGAAGATCCCGCGTTCTTCGTTAGGCCCGTACGGATGTCCGAGCACCGCCACGAACAGCCGGTTCGGATCTTTCGGATCGACCGCGATCTGCGGAATCTGCTGTCCGTCACGCAGGCCGAGGTGTGTCCATGTTCGCCCGGCGTCCGTGGATTTGTAGATGCCATCGCCGGTCGAAAGGTCGGGACGCTGCAGCCCTTCACCGCTGCCGACGTAGATGATGTCAGGGTCGGATGGCGCAACCGCAAGGGAACCGATCGATCCGGTGGGCTGATCGTCGAAAATCGGGGTCCAGACCCGGCCGTAGTCCGTGGTTTTCCACACACCGCCGTTGGTCACGCCGATATAGAAAAGGCCAGGTCGCGACGGAACGCCGGCCGCAGCTTTGGTGCGCCCGCCGCGAAACGGCCCGATCATGCGCCACCGCAATTCGCCGTACATCGAGGCCGGCGGCGCCTGGGCAGAAACAAAGTTCCACGACCCGCCCAGCGCCACGACGCACAGCACACCCGCCAGTCCAACCTTGACGATCGCCCTCACTGTCACCTCACGCACGCAGTCTACTGCGCACGCGCTCGAGGGTTCTACGGTTCGAGGGCCGTTACTGGACGGGGCCGACGGAAAGGTTCGCGAAGCTGCCGCCAGACCCGTTCCCGACCCAGAAGCCGACCCATCCGCGCTTGCGGTCGCTCAGCTGGTTGACGTCGAGACACGGCGTCGTCAGACCGTTGACGAAGACGCGAACCCGCGGATGCTGGACGACGACAGCCACGTGGAACCAATCGTTCGGATCGGGCGGCGGCGACACTTCCTTCTCGAACTGGCCGGGCCGATCCGCACGCAGTTTGTCCCACGGGAAGGCCGGGTGCGAGATGTATTGCACGCCGTGCGCCCGGCGTGCAGGGTCGGTCGACTTGAAGTTGAAGGGCCGGAAGTAGACGGCATCGAACGTCTGGGGGTCGAGGCCGTGGAATGCAACGCCGACGAAACTCTGTCCCTGCGCGTCCTTGCCGCGCACATCGAACTCGATCTTGCCATCCGCGAACATCAGATCCGGCCACCACGCGAGGCCGTCTCCCTCGCGTTCGTCGAGGCGAAGGCCGGCACGGTTACCCTCCTTGAAACTCGTCAGGGTGCGGTTATGCGATTTCGCAGCCTCGAAGGTCGCCCGCGGAGTGGGTGGGGGCTGCTGTGAAGCTGGTGCCTGCGGGGCCGCCCACAAAGCCAGTCCGCACGAGAGCGCGACGCACATCGATGTCCAGAGCGACATGATTCCTCCTTGCGCGGGTTATTCATTCCGCAGCGCCGCGATTGGGTTCGAACGCCCTGCGTCCCACGCCGGCACGAGGCAAGCGGCGATCGCCACGAGCACCATCAACGCCGTCGTCACCGCCACGACCACCGGGTCGGCACTGCCGACGCGGAACAACTGACTGCTGAGCAGCCGTCCCGCCAGCATCGCACCACCCAGCCCCACCACGAGGCCGACGATCGTCAGTCGGAGTCCGTCGCGGACAACTCCGCGTACCAGGTCGCGGCTCGCCGCGCCGAGCGCCAGCCGGATGCACAACTCGCGACGACGGGTCGCGACAGCATACGCCATCACCCCGTACATTCCGACCGAGGCGAGAAGGAGTGCGCCGAGGGCGAACGCCGCGAAGAGAGTGAGCGTCATTCGCTGTTGTGCCATCGAGCGGGTGAGACTCTGGTCCAGCGTCCGGACGTTCGCGAGGGCGACACCGGAACCGGCCTGTTTGAGCTGCTCGCGAATGGCTGGCACCAGTCCACCGGGCGTCACCGACGTGCGCAGCACGATGGCAAAGGAGTACGGATTGAACGCCTGGGGCAGATATGCAAACGCGCGCGCGGGCAGGTCGACGCGGCGATCGACGACGTCGGCGATGACGCCAATCACCTGCCACGTGTTTCCGCTGATTGCGAGTTGCCGCCCAATCGGATTCTCGCCCGGGAACACCGTCCGCGCCGCGGTCGCGTTGATCACGGCGACACGCGGACCGTCCGGGCGATTGTCGGATGCGTCGAATCGCCTGCCTCTGACCAGCGTGGTCCCGAGCGCTTCGAGATATCCCTCGGACGCGTAGTCGACGCGGCCGAGAATATAGTCCGTGTCAGCTGGCTTGCCCGGAGTACTCGAGTACTCACCGAATCCACCCCCGCTCGTCGGTACGGCCATTCCCGCACCGGCGGCTTCCACACCCGGCAAGGCGCGCAGCCGGCGAAGCAAGTCGTTGGAAAACATGAGCCGTGCTTCGGGGGTGGGATAGCTCGCGGGCGGAAGGGAGAGATCGAACGCGAGCGCCCGGTGCGCATCGAATCCCGGATCCACGGCTGCGGCGTTCGCCAGGCTGCGCAGGAGTAATCCCGCACCGCTCAGCAGCACGACCGTCAACGCCACCTGGGCGACGACCAGCAGCGACTGCGTCCGCCGCTGGCCTGCTGGCGTTGCGCTCCTGCCGCCGTTTTTGAGCGCGGCCTCGTTGCCCGGCTTTGCGGCACGCCAGGCGGGAACCATTCCGAAGAGGAGAGCGGTAAACCCGCTCAGGCCGACGGCAAACGCCACGACGCGTGCGTCGAGGTGCGGGGTCATGGCCTGCGGCACCACGTCGGTCATGAGCACGCGCAGGACCGTCACACCCCACGATGCCAGCACGAGGCCGCCGGCCGCCGCCGAGGCAGGCGAGGATCGCCGCTTCGGTGAGTAGCTGGCGCATCAGCCTGGCACTCGTCGCGCCAAGGGCCCGGCGCAGGGCCATCTCCTGCTGGCGACGGCAGGCGCGGGCGAGCAGGAGGTTCGCGACGTTGGCGCAGGCGATGAGGAGGACGAGTGCTACCGCCCCGAGCAGCGTCCACAGGACAGGTCGACGATCGACCGAAAGCACATCGTGCAGCGGCTCCACCCGCACATTCCACTTCAGCTTGAATGCGGGGTACTCCGCCGCAAGCTGCTGCTTGACCGTCTTCAACTCCGCATCGGCGCGCATCGCCGTCGTCCCTCCTTTCAGCCTGCCGTAGACCTCCGCCCAATGCGGCGACCGCCGCGATCTCGATGTTCCCGGCGCCAGCACGGCGGGCACCAGGAACTGCGCCTCGCGAAAGATCCAGGCGCCGTTCGGCAGGATGCCGAGGACCGTTCGCGGCACCTCGTCGAGGACAATGGTTCTGCCTACGAGTGACGGCTCGCCGCCGAAGCGCGAACGCCACAGCTCCTCGGTGAGGATCACGACGGTGTTGTTCCCTCCGGGCCGATCGTGCTCGGGGAGAAAACCCGAGCCCAGAATCGGGCTCACGCCGAACACGCGGAGAAAGTCGTGCGACACCTCCAGCCCGGTGAGCCGCTCGGGAGTCGCCGCGCCGCGCAGATTCGCAGTGACAGGGCTGACGAGTGTCAGGCTGTCGAACTCGGTCTGATGCTCGCGCCAATCGAGGAACGCACCGCCGGACACCGAATTGCGTCTCCCCGTGTCATTCGTTTCGAACACCTCGACGAGGCGTTCAGCCGCCGGGTAAGGCAGTGAGCGCAGCAGCACGGCATCGAGCGCACTGAAAATTGCGGCGGTGGCGCCAATCCCGAGGGCGAGGGTCAGGATTGCGACGATGGCGAAGCCGGGCCCTGCGGCAAGCTGCCGCAGGGCGACGGTGGTGTCCTGGCGCAGCTCGCCGGCGAGCCGCGCTGCCCGCCGCTGTCGCTCGAGATGCTCGCCGTGCACGGCGCAGGCGCTGACGCCGGGATGCGGGTCGCCGAATTCCTGTCAGCGCCTGCACGCGGGCAGCCGCGGCATCGAGGCCAGCGCGTGTCAGCTCGTCGACGCGCATGTCGAGGTGGAACCTGAACTCCTCCTCGATTTCGCCTCGAACATCATCCCGGCTCCGCGAGGGGAATCCGAACAGCCGTTTCACGTCACGTGGCTTCATCGATTGACCTCACGCAGGTTCGATCACCTTGAACACCGCCGCTGCGTACCGCTTCCAGGTCTCGACCTCTGCCCGGAGCTGCCGGCGCCCGGCCGGCGTGAGCGCGTAGTACTTCGCGCGCCTGTTGTTTTCCGAGAGTCCCCACTCGGACGAGATCCAGCCTTTTGCTTCGAGCCGGTGCAGCGCCTGGTAGAGGGCTGCGTCTTCCATCGCGATGACCCCGTCCGTCCGTTCCCGAACCCATCGCGTGACGGTATACCCGTGGGCCGGGCCCTGCTGCAGTGCCCGCAGTATCAAGAGATCGACGGTCCCCTGGAGGAGTGTCAGCGTCGTGTGACTCACAATGTCTGCCCCCGAATTGGACGGCGCGGACGCCGCGCATGTTCCACTCATTACGTGAGGGGAGTAATCATACACGGGGACGGGGATCGGGATTAGGGATTCGGGATTCGGGACTCGGGACTCGCCTTCCGGGCTCGAAAGCTCGCGGGGTCAAACGGAGCAGGGTCCGCGGCTCGGGGCGTTCACCGCGTTATGCTGAGCCGGAGGAGCATTCGTGAGTGCATGGACAATCCGGACCGCCGCGTCGGCCGATCTCGCGCAGCTGACGGCGATCTACAACCACTACATCGAGCACACCAGCGTCACGTTCGATTTGCGCCCCTTTACGCCCGAGGAGCGGCAGGGCTGGTTCGACGAGCACGCGACTGCAGGCGGCCGGATTCGTCTCCTCGTGGCCGCGGACGCCAACGGGCAGGTGGCTGGATACGCCACGACCAGCCGCTTCCGGCCAAAGGCGGCATACGACACCACCGTCGAGGCGAGCGTCTACTGCAGCCCGACTCACGTCGGCCAGGGTATCGGCACCCGTCTCTACAGCGAGCTCTTTCGAGTCATTGCCGGCGAAGACATCAACCGGATCGTGGCGGGGGTGACGATGCCGAATGCGGCGTCACTCGCGCTGCATCGACGCTTTGGCTTCACCGAGGTGGGAGTTTTCTCCAGTGTGGGCCGGAAGTTCGATCGCTACTGGGACGTCATCTGGCTCGAGCGGGGACTCGATGGGGATTAGGGATTGGGGATTGGGATTCGGGATCCGGGGCTCGGGATTCGGCGCTCGCGGTTCGGAGCGCGGGACTCGCCTGCCGCGCCGAAGCTCGCGGGGTCGACGGAGCGAAGGCGGGGGATTCGGGGCTCGGGACTCGGGAGAAGAGCTGGAAGCCGGGAGCTGAAAGCTGCAGCTGAAAGCTGAAAGCCGGCGAGCTGGAGCTGAAGCTGACAGCGACCCGGGATCGAGCCGGGTCGCTGTCAGCTTACGCGCGCCGCTCAGTTCTTCGTCATCGTGAAGCCGCTGACAACCGCCTCGGTGTTGTGGGCCATGCGGAGGCCGTAGATGCCGTCGGTTGATTTCAGCTTGCCCTCCGCGACGAGCGCGGGCTTGTCGTAGCCGGCGACGACGGTGCCGTTGATGGAGCATTCGACGCGGTCGCCCTTGACCGAGACGGCAATCTCCTGCGTTACCGGCTCGCCCGGGCGCCGAGGCCTTCTTCACCGCCGCGTTCGCCTCACCGCGCCGGCCGTTCATCGCGAACGGCTCGGGACCGAAGCCGCGGACGATGAAGTTGCCGTTGCCGTAGGCGGCGCAGTAGAGGAAGCTCTGCGTCGGCGTGCCGAGGTCGTTGCCCGCGATCATGATGCCGTATGGATGCGGGTGATCGTTGAGCCCCATGTACTTCGGCTCATTGAACGTGGCCTTGACGGTGTAGTTGCCGGCGGCCTTGTTCGCCGGATTCCAGTACGTCACCGCCGGACCCGTCGTCACATGGAAGTTGTCGCCCTCCTTCGCGAACTTCGCGTTGTTGAGGGTCTGACCGGATTTCTCTTCGCCGGGATCGACTTTGCCCGTCCAGCCGGGCACCGTGACGCCGCCACCGGCGACCGGGCGCGCCGTTTCGGGCGCCTGCGCACCGATCATCGCGGGAACGAGCATCGCGACCGTCACTGCTACCGCCGAACCGTATACGAGACGCATGTTGGTATCCTCTCCTGAAAACCGTTTCGAATCTGAGCGTACGTCCACACGGTCAATCTGGCAACTGGGTACGTCCGGCCCGGCCGGCGGGCAACCCTCCTCGCCGCGCAACCGTCCACGTCACCTTTCCGGCGAGCGGCGGATTCTCGAGAACGAAGGTCGAACCTCGCCTGACGAGTGCGAGCGGCTGGAGCTCGCCATCGGGAAGCGCCACGACGCCCGCCGCCCTCTGGGCCGTCGTCGCGAAGACGTCCACTTCGAGCTTCGACCAGTCCAGGAACGCGGTCGACTGTGCCAGGGCGATGTGCGGAATGGCGGCGCCATCGCGAACGAGCATGACGACGGGGATGGCACCGGCCTCAATCGCGTGCCACCCCGCGCCGTACGCCCGGCCGGTCTGGTAGTCGATCCATTGTCCCGGCGGCAGGTAAACGTCCCGACCCGTGGTACCCGTCTCGAAGAGTGGCGCCACCAGGATGTCGCTGCCGAACAGGTATTCGTCCTCGACTGACCACGAGCCGGCGTCTTCGGGGAACTCGACAAACAGCGCGCGCAGCATCGGCAGCCCGCGAGATGACGAGTCTTTCGCCTGCGCGTAGATATACGGCATGAGCCGATAGCGCATCTCGACCGCGCGCCGGAATCCGTTCGTGAACTTTTCGCCGAACTCCCAGGGCTCTCGCGGCGGCAGCCCGTGGCTGCGGCTGTGGGAGGTCAGCATGCCGAAGGGGACCCAGCGGCTGTATAGGTCGTCGGGCGTGCGGCCCATGAAGCCGCCGATGTCGTGGCTCCAGAACGTGAAGCCGGACAGCCCGAACGAGAGCCCTCCGCGCAGCGTCGACGACATCCCGATATCGGTCGTCGCGGAATCGCCGCCCCAGTGCAGGGGATAGCGCTGGCTGCCGGCCCATGCGCTCCGCGCCCAGATCAAGTTCTCTCCGTTGACCTGACGGGTCACATCCGCAACCGCCTTGTTATAGCGAAGCGGGTAGAGGTTGTGTTCGTAGAAACCCGAGCGGCCCGACGCGTAGACGCCGTTGAACGGCGCCGCTTCGCCGAAGTCGACCTTGATGGCGCCGACCCCGAGCTTGAGCAGCGCCGACAGCTTGTCCTGGTACCACGTCACCGTCTTCGGGTTCGAGAAGTCGAGCACCGCGTCCTCGGACGGAAGGTTGCCCTTGCCGTCGCGCACCGCCAGCCCCTGCTGGACGATCTCCGGGAACAGCTTGTTCTTGGGCACGAAATACGGGAGCTGCCACAGTGAGATGTGAAAGCCGTCGCGTTTCAGGTCCGCGATCATCTGCGCCGGGTTGCGAAAGCGTGTCTTCGAGAATTCGTAGTCGGTGCGCCAGTCGGTCTCGAACCAGCCGGTATCGAGGTGGATCAAATCGGCGGGGATGCGGTACTCGCGCAGCTTGGAGGCGACGTTCCGCACTTCCTCTTCGGAGAAGTAGCTGATGCGGCTCATCCAGAAGCCGAACGACCACAGCGGCGGCATCGGCGACTTGCCGGTGATCGTGGTGTATTCGTTCAGTACCTGTTTCGGCGTGCCGAGAAAGGCGAACAGGTCGAGCTCGTCGTCGCCGAGCAGCAGCGCGTTACTGCCGTGGAAGGTCGCGCCGATGTCGAAGGTCGCCGGAGCAGACGTGTGCGTGAAGACCCCGTAGCCACGATTGCTCATGAGGAACGGGATCGGCTTGTACATCCGGTCGCTCTCCGCGCCGTTCGCATCGTTGACCGACAGCACCAGCTTCTGCCCGCGCTTGTCGAGACGCGTGAACGATTCTCCGCCGCCGAACAATTTTTCTCCCGCCGAAAGCGAAAACACCGCGGCGACGCTCCGCGAGTGATCGGATGCACGCCGGATGTACGCGAAGGGGAGCGCCGGGGACAGCGTCGATTCGAAGTCGACCGGGCTCTGGCTCTTCGTCAGGAGCTTGCCGGCCGCATCGCGAAGCTCGATCCGCCACGGCTTCTCGAAGATTGCGAGCGAACCACCGCTGCTGGTGTAGCGATGTCCGCCGTCGATTTTCGCGTACTGCCACGACGCATCGACTGCCGGCTCGCCGGCGAGCATCAGCGACGGCTCGGGCGCGCGCGTATCGGGGCCGGTCTTGATCCGGATGCGGGCCGTGCGCGGCGAGACGAACTGGATCGAAAACGGCCAGACCGGATCGGTGTCGTACTCCTTTTCCGGAAAAATGACGCCCTCGAACGGCCGCAGGACCCCTTCGACGTAGTTGAACGCCAGTCGCGGGTACCGGTTGTTGCGCACCCACTTGAGGGAGCCAGAGCGCGTCACCGGATCGAACGCGACGACGCTGTCGGCGACGTAATACGCGTTGGCGAAGTCACGGAAGTCCTGGCTGACATCGATCCGGTCGGCGAGCAGAGCCGGCCCGGCGGCGGACTGCGCCGCTGGCGTCGACACGGCGGCGGCGATGAAGAGGGCGATTGACGTAATGAGGGCGGCAGAGGCAGTCAGTTTACGCATGGGCACCGACTCTACCATCGGGCGACGTCGCCGTGACCGCTGGCGCTGGACCAACGCGCGCGCGTCCATCCACAATGGGACCATGATCAAAGGACTCGGCACGGTCATCTACCACGTTCGGAATCTGGACGAGGCGAAGGCGTGGTACGCGCGTGCGTTCCAGCAGGCGCCGTATTTCGATCAGCCCTTCTACGTCGGCTTCAATATCGGTGGATACGAGCTTGGACTCGACCCGAATCCCGATGGCGGGTCGCCGGGGCCGGGCGGGACCGTGGCGTACTGGCGGGTCGACAACATCGAGGCCGCCGTCAAGGCCTTTGCCGACTGCGGCGCAACGATCGCCGTGCCGGTCCAGGAGGTTGGCGACGGCATCAAGGTCGCGACCGTGAGCGATCCGTTCGGCAACGCGATCGGTCTCCTCGAAAATCCGCATTTCGTGCTTGCCACCGCAGTGAGCGATGAGTGCTCCTGCTGGGGCGTCGCGACTCGGGGCCCGTATATACTCGCTACAGGATCATGTCGCCTGGCTCCCGAGCCTCGCTCACTCCCACCCCGTCGCCCTCCCGGCTCGGCCCTTACGAGCTGGTGTCACTGGTTGGCCGGGGCGGAATGGGGGAGGTCTACCGCGCCCGTGACACGCGGCTGACCCGTACCGTCGCGATCAAGATTCTGCCCGCCGCCCTCAGCGACAGTGAGCAGGCGCGGTCGCGCTTCGAGCGCGAGGCGCGTGCGATTGCCGCGCTCAGCCATCCCAACGTCTGCGCGGTCCATGACGTCGGCGCCGAAGGCGGCCTGCACTTCATCGTCATGGAGTACCTCGACGGTGAAACGCTTGCGGCGCGACTTGCGCGAGGTCCCGTTCCCCTCGACGAGCTCCTCGTCCGCGGCATCGAAATCGTCAGCGGCCTCGAGCATGCCCATGCCGCCGGCATCGTGCACCGGGACGTGAAGCCCGCCAACATCGTGCTGACCAAGGGGGGCGCGAAACTGCTGGACTTCGGCCTGGCGGGACTGCGGCCGACGCTCTTCGAGCGGGACACCGTGACCGATCGCGCGGTGACGCATGTCGGGCAGATGATGGGAACCCTGCAGTACATGGCGCCGGAACAGGTCGAGGGAAAGGAGAGTGATGCCCGGACCGATCTGTTCGCGTGCGGGCTGGTCCTGTATGAAATGGCGACCGGGCGGCGAGCCTTCGAGGGGCCGAACAGCACCGCGATCATCGCCCGCATCCTGACCGGCGAGCCACTCTCGATTCGCGACATACAGCCGACGTACTCTTCCGATCTCGACTGGGCGATTCGGCGCTGCCTCGAGCGTGATCCGCAGGATCGGTGGCAGACCGCGACCGACCTCGCGGCGGTGCTGCGATGGATCCGCAGGCGGTCGGATGCGCCGGTGCCCGAGATCCGGTCGAAGAGCTCGCCGCCCGTCCCCTGGCGATCGGCTGCCGCGATTGCACTCGGCACACTCGCCGTCGCGGCGGTCACGTGGTTCGTAACGTCGCGCCGACCGACGCCAGCCGCCCCCGACCTCCAGGCGGTGCGCACCATCATTCCCGTCGTGGCAGACGCGATCGTCGGCGAGGATGGAACTCCAGCCCTGGCGCTGTCCGCGGACGGCCGACGGCTGGTCTATACCGCGGCGATCAAAGGCGCGAACCGGACTGTACGTTCGCCGCCTCGACCGCCTTGACGCGACGCGGCTGCCCGGGACGGACGGCGGGACGAATCCGTTCTTCTCGGCGGACGGCACCGCGGTCGGGTTCTTCGCCGAAGGCAAGCTGAAGACCGTTTCGCTCGATGGCAGCTCGCCACGCGTCATCTGCGATGCGCCCCGCGGACGCGGCGGCAGCTGGGAAACCGCGAACACCATCGTCTTCGCACCGTCCAGCGATACGCCGCTCTTTCGTGTCGACCCGGCCGGTGGGCCGGCCCGAACCGGTCACGACGCTCACCATGTACCCGCGCGAGCGTTCGCATCGCTGGCCGGATGTGCTGCCTGGCGGGCGTGCCGTTCTCTACACGGCGGGAAATTCCACCGACAACAACTTCAGCGACGCGCAGGTGATCGTGCAATCGCTCGTCGATCCCAAGGATCGCCGGGTGATCGTGAGTGGCGGCCGCAATGCGCGCTACGCCGCCGGGCACCTCGTGTACCTCTCGGGAAGCTCACTCGTGGCAGCGCCTTTCGATCCCGAGCGCGCGGAGCTGACCGGCGATCCGCTGACCATCGTCGACAGCCTGTCGACGTCGCGGTACGTCGCCGCCGCGCAGTTCGCCGTGTCCGGCGATGGCTCACTCATTTACCTCCCGCCCGGCGGGGGAGGCACGCCGGCGTCACTCGCATGGGTCAGCAGGACCGGTGCGGTGACGCCGATCGGCGCGACCAGAGGATTCTTTACCGGAGTGCGGCTCTCACCCGATGGCCGGCGTGTCGCGATCAGCATCAGCGATGCGAATGCGGACGTCCACATCTACGACCTGGCGCGGGGCACGTTCAGCCGCATCACTCACAGCGCCGATTACGAGGGCAACGCCGTCTGGACGCCGGACGGCACGCGCATCGCGTTCGCGTCCGAGCGCGGCCCTGGTGTCCAGATGTTCTGGAAACGGTGGGACGATCCGCGCGGCGCCCCCGGGGCGCTCGCCCAGGCCAACGGGCCCGACGAGCCGCTCGCCCCGGGGTCTATGCGCGGATTCCGCACGCGTGGACGATGGACGGGAAGTACCTGGCGTTCACGGAAAATCATCCGGACACGCGGCGTGACATCTGGATCCTGCCGGTCGCCCCGGCGGGGAAGCCCTACCCGATCGTCACCACGCCATTCGAGGACAGCCAGCCGGTGTTCTCACCCGACGGCAAGTGGCTCGCGTACCAGTCGAACGAGTCAGGCGACGACGAGGTCTACGCCCGCGCGTTCCAGCAGCCGGCCGGACGGATCCGTATCTCCACGTCCGGCGGCATCGTGCCGCGATGGGGAAGAAATGGTGAGCTGTTCTACTGGCACGGCGACACGATGATGTCGGTCCCGGTCACCACTGCCGGGAACACCCTGCGGGTGGGCGCCGCACGAACGCTGTTCCAGCTCGAACACGGGAGCACGTACGACGTGACTCCGGACGGAGAGCGATTCCTCATGCTTCGGCCGGACTACTCGCAGTACCCAAAACACCTCGTGCTCGTCCACCAGTGGCCGGCAGAGATCCGGCGCTAGCTACCGCGCAATCGCCACCTGCACGTTCGCGGCATACCCGGCGGCCGGGTCCCCGGTCGGTATGACCAGCTCTGACGACAGGCTGTCGGCGAAGATTCCGTCCGATGCATTGGCCATCGGGTTCGTTCCCCGTGCGGCGTAGACGCCGGAACCGTACACGGTGTTGTTGACGCTCTCCGGAAACGCAATCTGCGTCACCTTTCGCGACGTCCCGCCGATTGTCACCTCGATATGGATGTGCGTCGCCCGTCCCTGATACCACCCGGGAAAGATCGTGGTGAACGACACATCACCGCTGCCGTTCGTCGTCTGAATGCCGCGGAGGAAGTTCTGCGTCGTCTGCGAGCCGTACTCCGAGTGGCATCCATGTTCCTGGTTCTCTGTTCGTCGGTTCCCTCTGCGTTCGTAGCTTCCGCCTGCGTTCGTAGCGTTCCGCCTGCGTTCGTAGCTTCCGCCTGCGTTCGTAGGTTCGGCCCGCGTTTGTGGCTTCGCGCCCGCGTTCGTAGCTTCCGCCCCGCGTTTGTAGCTTCCGCCCCGCGTTCGTAGCTTCCGCCCCGCGTTCGTAGCTTCCGCCTTTAGGCGGAAGAAGCCTGCGTTTCGTAGCTTCCGCCTTCAGCGGAAGAAGGATCCCCCTGCGCGCGGAAGAAGGATCCGCCGGTGACTTTCCCGATTGGACGGGGAAGATGTGGCGACAAGGTGACGGAGTTGTGAACACCTTCCCGCCTCAGGCGAGAGGCCGTGACGTTGCGGTTCGGCAGGCGCGAAAGTAGACTCGTCACGAAAGGTGGGAATGCTTATGAATGTCCGGCTTTGGTTTGCAGCGCTCGCACTGGCGGTCATGACGGGATCTGTCGGCCGCGCCGCCGCAACCGACATTTCAGGTACGTGGACGGCATCGTTCGACACGCAGATCGGTCGCCAGAACTACACCTACGACTTCACGGTCAAGGACTCGACGCTCACCGGGAAGGCCAAGTCGGACAATGGAGAGACCGAGCTGACCGACGGCAAGGTGGACGGCGACACGGTGAGCTTCGTCGAGATGCTGAACTTCCAGGGCACGGCGATCCGCATTCAATACACCGGAAAGATCACCTCGGCGGACGAGATCAAGTTCACGCGCCAGGTCGCGGACTTTGCGACCGAGGAACTGGTCGCGACCCGAGTGAAGGCGAAGTAGCCCTCCACGTGCTACGGGCCACGTGCTACGTGCAACGTTCAACACGTGCAACGTGCAACTGGACACAGTAGCCAGCTTCCGATGCACGCTCCGACATTGCAACCAAAGCGTCTCGTGGCGCCGCTTGCCGCCCTCGCCTTCGTCAGCCTGGGTCTGCCCGACGGACTGCTCGGCGTCGCGTGGCCGTCGATGCGCGTGTTTTTCGGCGTCGACCTGCAGGCGCTTGGCGGGCTGCTGGTGGCGACAACGGCCGGCTACGTCGCTTCGAGTTTCTCGAGCGGACGACTTCTTCGCCACTTGAACCTCGGTACGGTGCTCGCCGCCAGCTGCCTGCTGACTGCGAGCGGCCTCCTCGGGTACGCCGCGGCCTCACACTGGCCGGTGGTGCTGGCGCTCGGTGTCCTGCTCGGCGTCGGCGCCGGCGCCATCGACGCCGCGCTGAATACGTATGTCGCCACGCACCACGGCGCTCGCACGCTGAACTGGCTCCACGCCTGCTTCGGGGTCGGTGCCGCCTCCGGTCCGCTGATGATGACGGCGGTGCTCCAGCGTGGCTCGACGTGGCAGCGCGGGTATGTGATTGTCGGCGTCGCGCAGATTGCGCTCGCGACCTGCTTTGCGCTGACGTTCCGCGCCTGGCCGCGAAGCGACGGATTGGCGCCTTCGGCAGATCGCAGCGCCGGTGCAACGATGGGCGAGACGCTGCGCGTGCCGGCCGCGTGGCTCGGGATGGCGGTGTTCGTCGCATACGCCGGCGTCGAAGCGTCGATCGGTGCGTGGACGTTCACACTGCTGACCGTGGGCCGCCACATCGACATCGTCGAGGCGGGACTTCTCGCCAGTCTGTACTGGGGTGGAATCACGGCCGGGCGACTGCTCGCCGCAGTCGGCGGCGGCGTCGTGCCTGTGCGCGTCCTGCTGACCGGCGCGGTGTTCGCAGTCGTCGTCGGGGCTGGACTGGTGTGGGCGAACCTGTCCGCCGGGCTGACCGCAGCGGGCCTCCTGCTCGCGGGCGTCGCGTGCGGCCCGATCTTTCCATCGCTGATTGCCGTGACACCGGCGCGAGTCGGGCTCGCGCACGCCGCAAACGCCGTCGGCTTCCAGATTGCGGCGTCCGCCCTCGGACTCTCGGTCGTGCCCGGACTCGTCGGAGTGGCCGGGGCCAGGTTTGGAGTGGAGGCGATCGCGCGGCTGATTCTCCTTCTCGCAGCTGCTGCTCGCGGTCGTCTACCAGCTGCTTGATAGGACGGCGCCGGCAGTCGGCGCGAAGTAACCTCACCCGAGTCATCTGTAGCGCCGATCGCATCCGCTGTGCTTGACAGTGCGCGCGCGGCCCCCCACACTCGAATCCCTTCGTCTCCGTCATTTCAACCCCAAACGATCGGGTGCTTTCTGAAAGACCTCTGGTTCGCCCTCGTCCTGGGTCTCACTGTGGGCGGCATCATGCCGTCAGCGCAGTCGCCTGCTCGCACGGCCGATCGCAACCACACTGCCCGCGCGTTTCGTCAGGTACCTGGCGGAGAGTGGCACCGGCCGGGCGTTTCAGACCCGCATCGCTCTCACCAATCCGGGACCACGCGCCGCGCACATTCTCCTCACGTTCTTGAAATCCGAAGGAGCGCCGGTACATAAGTCCCTTCAACTCGGCCCCACTTCGCGGACGACGATCTACCCGGAAACCATCGCCGGACTCAGCCGCGACCGAGTTCAGCACCACGATTGAGTCGGATGAACAGGTGCTCGTGGATCGAACCACGTCGCGGGATGGGCGGACTTACGCGAGTCACGCCGAAAGCAGTGTCCCGGCCGAGTCGAAGACCTGGTATTTCGCCGAAGGGGCGACGCACTCGGGCTCGAACCTGTTCTACGTGATTCAGAACCAGTCCGCGACAGCGGCGGACGTGGTGGTGCGGTATCTTCTCGACGTCCCACGAACACCGGTCTCGAAAACCTACAGCGTCCCGGCGATGGGCCGCCGCACCATCTGGGTGAACGCCGAGGCGCGCACGGATCCCGATCTCGGCGGGCTGGCCGCCGTCGATGTGTCTGCGGCGATGACGTCGACCGTGCCGGTCACCATCGAACGTCAGATGTTCGTCGATCACAACGGACAATCGTTTGCCGTCGGGCACGGCAGCCCGGGTGCGCCAGCAGCGGCGCCGGACTGGTTCTTCGCCGAAGGCGCCACCGGTTCGTTCTACGACATGTGGCTGTCGATTGCGAACCCTTCGCCAGCGGCGGCCACGATCCAGGCGGACTTCCGAATTCCATCGGGCGAGATCGTCTCGCGCCTCTACACCGTGCCGGCAAACGCGCGCACGGCCGTCATGGTCGACGACGTCGACCCTCGTCTGGCTGACAACGCCGTCAGCGCATCGCTGCGGTCGACGAACGGAGTCGCATTCGTGGCGGAGCGGTCGATGCGATGGGTGAGTGCCGCCTCTCCCGGAGGTCAGGAGACTCACACCAGCGCCGGCACGAGCGCAACGGCGACAGAGTGGGGCATCGCAGAAGGGGAAGTTGGCGGACCTGGCAACACCGATACGTTCCTGGCCATTTCGAACCGCTCCACCAGCGCGGCGACCGCGCGGATTACGCTGCTCTTCGAGGACGGCACAACCGCCGAGCGCGTGGTCGACGTACCGGCAGGCGGCCGCGCTCCCGTCAGCATCGCCCAGGAATTCCCCGCGGCTGACGGCAGGAAATTCGGGGTCGTCGTCTCCAGCCTCGGAGATCCGGCGACCGACCTCATGGTCGAATGGGCGATGTACTCGACAGCGAGCGGACCCGGATGGATTCCGGCGACCAATGCGCTGGCACAGCCTCTGTCGGCGCCGTCCTCGACCACACGCGCAGCCGCAAGCGCTCCTATGATCGCCGGCGGCTCCTGACTCCCGCCTCGCGGCGTCCGCCGCTCGACGTCGTCCGCCGAGGTCGTCTCCAGCGCTGATGGATCGGCCGTCGCGACAGTCGCGTCACAGGCGACGCCGGGCGCTGCGGCCTTCAACATCAAGGTCGTATCGAACGCATCTCCGGACCTGACCGATCTGCAGAGCCTGGTCGACAGCACGACGTCGCTGTGGGTCGAGAAACGCGAGAAGGTGTGGGCACTGTTCTACTGGAGCCACATCCTCAAACGGCAGACCACGCCAATCGTGCTCCACGGAACCGAACTGACCGATCCGATCCGCAACCTGACCGACTACGGCTACACGATGTGCAGCACGGTCACCGGGATCAACCAGTCGCTGTACGAGGCCATCGGGCTCCGCCACCAGTACTGGGACATCTGTAACCACACCGTCTCGGCGGTCGAGTACGACGGCAAGTTCCACATGGTCGACAGCTCGATGTCGAACCTGGTGACGAACGACGATGGCGTGACGCTGGCGACGGTGCAGGAGGCGGCTGCGGACTCGGCGCGGCTCGTCAAGGAACGCAGCTTGTACTGCGACCAGCCCGAACGGGTTCCTCACCGGCACCGATGCAATCCGCAACCTTCCGGATGTTGTCAACCCGACCGACGGGTCGGTGACGGCCGGCTTTGCCGCCGATTTCTGTTCCGCGAGCCTGAAGTATCGGGACTACTACTACAACTGGAACTCCGGCCACCGGTATGTCCTGAACCTGCGCGAGGACGAGACGTATACGCGGTATTACCGTCCGCTCGGCACGACGTCGGACTACTGGATCGCGAGCGAGAAGATTGCACTTCCGGATCCGGGACAGACGTTCCAGATCGATTCCACGAATCGATTCGGCATGCGCGGCAATGGCAGCTGGACCTTCACGCCGAAGCTGACGGTGGACGGCTGGGCCCGCGCCGCGTATCGATCGATCAACATCGTCGCTGACGGCGGTGGACTCCGGCCGGATGTCCCGGCACAGCCGTCCGAGGTGGTTTACAAGGTCCAGGCCGCGAACGTGATCGCGTCGCAGAAAATCGAGGCCCAGTTCGCGCGCTCGGATCCGCTGGCGACGGCAGCGCTGGCGGTCAGCGTGAATCACGGGACGACCTGGACCGACGTCGCGACGATCGGTGCGACAACCGGTTCGGCCGTGCCCGTCAACGCCGTCCTGCACAGCCGAGGTGACTGGCAGTTACGAGACGTTGCTGCGGGTCCGGATGGCGTCTGACGCCGCGACCCCTGACGGCGTCATCCTGACGGGCTTGACCGTCACGACGCTGACGCAGGTGAACATCAAGGCGCTTCCGCGGCTGAATCTCGGCAGGAACGAGATGTACGTGACGCTCGGCGATCAGTCCGACACGATGGTGCTGTGGCCGGATCTCCGCGCCGACCTGTGGAAGAAAGACGCGTACGACTCGCGCAACATCACGGCGCAGCCCGCCTCGGTGCCTCGCACATACACGGCAGTCGCCTATCCGGCGGTGCTCAACCAGGACGCGTACCTGACATACCGGATGGATGCACCGACCGATATCACCCGGTTCGTGTACGGCGGACGGCTGCACAACTACCAGACCGGGTCCTACATCGACTATCTGCACTCGCTCGACGGCGGGGTCACCTGGACGCGGTCCTATCACTTCACCAGTGTCAGCAAGCCGTATGACGTCATTCACTACGAAACCGTCACCGGAATCCCGGCGGGCGTCAGAACGGTGCTCTTCAAGTACCTGATCCACAACACCAACACGACGGCAACGCGGGCGAGCGGGCTCTACTCGGTCCGGATGGAAGTCAATCATCGCCCGGCGAACGATACGCCGGCACCGCTGGACGTCACATTGCGCTGGAGCGAGGTCCGCGCCGATCGCACCACCGTGGCGCGAAGCCATCACCAGAGGATCACCGAGTTCCCGTCCAAGTACGTCGTGAATGTCGGCGGCAGCGATCATCCCGTCATGGACTCGCTCTCGGTGAAACTTGCGCAGCGCCGATGATCAGACACCGGATGGTTACGGTGACGGCGTCGACCCGGGCGGCGAGCGATATCTCTACCGGAAGCAGACCGTCGGCACCAACTTCGCCCTCAAGCAGCCGTACACGTTCTCGCGGGCGCCATCCGGCTTCCAGTCGTCGGCGCCGGCGACGAACACCACCATTCTGACGGACGGCGTCGTCGGATCGCCGGTGACCGGGAGCTTCGCGTACTGGCTCGGGCAGTGCTGGTCGTCCGGGGCGAACGTCGACCTTCGCGTCGACCTCGGCCAGCTGCGAACAACGGGGGCCTTCCGCGCTCATCTCTTCGGCTCTCCGGGATGGGACGCGCTCAAGGGGCAGGTCCTCGATCGAATCGAAGTCCTCACGTCGCCTGACGGCGTCGCGTACACCAGCCGGGGACTCCTGGGAACGTCGCTGTGGAAGAAGGACATTCCGATCAACTACATGCTGCCGGACGACGAGAAGGCGACGGCATGGAACTTCGAGCTCGTGCTGCCGGTGCCCGTCGAGGCCCGGTACGTCACGTATCACATCACGCCCAAGCGGATCCTCTGCGCGAGCGAGTTGCAGGTCCTCGATCGCATCGGCTACGACCCGTTCGACATCCGGATTGCACCGCCATCGCCGTTTACCGCACCGCCGATTGAACCGGTGAACGCATCGCCGTCCGTGACCTTGACGAGCCCGGGCGCGGCGGACACGTTCGTGGCGCCTGCGACCGTGGCGGTCACGGCGGCGGCGCAGGATTCCGACGGCACGATTCAGCAGGTGGAGTTCTTCTCCGGATCGAACTCGATCGGGATCGCGACCTCGAGCCCGTTCACCGTCACGATGTCGAATGTTCCGTCGGGGCAGTACGTGCTGATTGCGCGGGCCACCGACGACGCCGGGGCGCAGACGACATCGCAGCCGGTGGTCATCACCGTCACGTCGGTGGGCGATGTCGCCGTCCCCGCCGTTGTCGGTCTGACGCAGGCGGACGCAAGCGCGGCAATCGCAGCGGCCGGGCTCGCCGTCGGCACGGTGTCGAGTGCGAACAGCGGATCTGTGGCGGCGGGGAGGATCATCAGCGAGAGTCCGGTCGCCGGAGCCATGGTGGCCGCCGGCAGTTCCGTCGCGCTGGTCGTGTCGCTCGGTCCTGCAGGCGTGACCGTTCCGAACGTCGTCGGACAGACACAAGCGTCGGCGACCGCGGCACTCACAGGCGCTGGACTGACCGCTAGGTGCTGTCTCGACCGCGACGAGCACCACGATCGCAAGTGGCAGTGTCATCAGCCAGACGCCGGCAGCGGGCACGAGTGTGGCGTCTGGGACCAGCGTCGCACTGGTCGTGTCGCTCGGGCCACCGGTCACGCTGCCGACCCCGTGGTTGTCGCAGGACATCGGGGCAGTCGGTCGAGCGGGTACTGCGAGCTTTGCGAACGCGACCGGAACGTACTCGGTGACCGGCGCCGGGGCCGACATCTGGGGCACTGCCGATGCGTTCAGGTTCGTCTACCAGCCGTTCTCGGGCGACGGCCAGATCGTCGCGCGCGTGGCGTCGGTCCAGAATACGAATGCATGGGTCAAGGCCGGCGTCATGATCCGTGGCGACCTCACGCCAGGGTCGGCCCAGGCGATGATGATGGTCACTCCCGGGAAGGGCAACAACTTCCAGCGCCGACTCACGAATGGCGGCGTGTCGACGGGCACGGCGGGAGCTCTTGTCACGGCGCCGTACTGGGTGAAGCTGACCCGTGCCGGCAACACGGTCACCGCGTCTCAGTCAGCAGATGGCGCAACCTGGTCAACCGTGGGTACGGCGACGATGACGATGGGCGCGGACGCCCTGGTCGGGCTTGCGGTCTCGAGTCATTCCACAACCGTGGTTGCAACGGCGACGTTCGATCAGGTGTCCGTCAGCGCTGGACCTCCGCCGGTAGACCCGCCTCCCGTCGTGGGAGTCACCGTGCCGAACGTCGTGGGTCAGCCGCAAGCGGATGCGGTCGCGGCACTCGTGGGCGCCGGCCTGTCCGCGGGAGCGGTGACGACGGCCACCAGCACGACCGTCGGGGCTGGAAGGGTGATCAGCCAGAACCCGCCGGCGGCGACCGTGGTCGCGCCCGGAGCGTCCGTGTCGCTGGTTGTGTCGAGCGGTTCCGGGACCGTGCCCGATCCGGGTCTGCCTGCACCCTGGCTGACACAGGACGTTGGTACTGTAGGTCTCGCCGGGTCCGCGACATTCCAGGCGGGCACCGGCACCTATTCGGTGACCGGTGCGGGCGCGGACATCTGGGGAACGGCCGATGCGTTTCGCTTCGTGTATCAGCCCCTCTCCGGCGACGGACAGATCGTGGCGCGCGTCGCCACGGTTCAGAACACGAATGCGTGGGTCAAGGCCGGGGTCATGATCCGCACCGCTCTCACCTCCGATTCGGCGCAGGCGATGATGATGGTCACGCCCGGAAAAGGGAACAATTTCCAGCGTCGAAGCGCCGCCGGGGGAGTGTCCACGAGTACCGCCGGCGCCCTTGGTGACGGCGCCGTATTGGGTGAAGCTGACGCGGGCCGGCACGACAATCACCGCGTATCAGTCAGCCGACGGCGTTACCTGGTCACTCGTTGGTACCGCAACTGTTGCGCTGCCGACGCAGGTACTCGTCGGCCTGGCCGTGTCGAGCCACTCGACCACGACCCGCGCGACGGCCACCTTCGATCAGGTATCGATCAACTTCCCATAACGGCGGCCTGTCTTTTGCTCTGGCCCGAAGCGCTGCGTCAAAGGAGGGCCATGGCTGACCACGAGGATATCGATCCGTTGACCGCCTGCATGGAGACGGTGCAACGCCTTGAGGAAGAAAATGACCATCTTCGGAAAGCCGCCGGGGCTTTTGGTCAACTTGCGGAACGGTTGAATCACACTCTCCAGGAGGAGCGACGGAACGGCGCGGATCGCCGCCATGCCGCCGCATCGCCGACGACCGCCGCGGCCCGAGCCGCTGACAACAAGGGCGCTGCCCGAACGCTCGAGCAACGGCGCACCACATCCAGCTCACACCGGGAGGCCGGCCATCCGGCCTCCGCATGCTGAAGTTACAATCTTGTCCTGAGGTCCCGGGAACGCCCGGGCCACGTCTGCTTGACGTAAGGATCAACCACATGCACTGCGTGCGCTGGGGAATCATCGGCTGTGGCGACGTCACCGAAGTGAAGAGCGGGCCCGGCTTCCAGAAGGCGGACGGCTCCGCGCTCGTTGCGGTCATGCGCCGCGACGGCGCCAGGGCGCGAGACTATGCGCGGCGCCACGGCGTCCCGCGCGCCTACGACCGCGCCGACCACTTGATTGCCGACCAGGAAGTTGACGCCGTCTACATTGCCACGCCCCCCTCGAGCCATCGTGACCTTGCGATCAGGGTCGCCGAGGCGGGGAAGCCGTGCCTGGTCGAAAAACCGATGGCGGCTACCCACGCCGAATGTCTCGAGATGGTCGACGCATTCCGCGAGCGCGGCGTCCCCTTGTGGGTGGCGTACTACCGCCGGGCGCTGCCGCGATTTCTGCGCGTCCGCGACCTGTTGCAGAACGGCGCGATCGGTCGCGTCACGTCGGTGCATGTCGAGGTGACCGCGCCGCTGATGACTGGCGAAGCCATCTGGCGCCTGGATCCGGCGATTGCCGGTGGCGGCCTGTTCTTCGACCTTGGCTCGCACTGCGTTGACCTGATCGACTTCCTCTGCGGGCCGATGACGAGCGTCGCTGGTTTCGCGCTGAATACCGGAGGCGCCTACGCGGTCGAGGACGTCACCGCCGCAGCGTTCACCAGCGCGAACACGATTGCCGGGACCGGCATCTGGAACTTCAATGCCGCCGCCAAGACCGACGTGATGACGTTCGTCGGCTCCGAAGGGACGCTCCGCACGCCGATCTTCAGCGATACGGATGTGGTCGTCAGCGCGCGGTACCGACAACCGCGTGTACGACATCCGGAACCCGGCCGCACGTGCACCAGCCACTCGATCCAGTCAATCGTGAACGAGCTGCGCGGCGAGGGACGCTGCGAGTCGACGGCCGAGAGCGGCGCGCGGGCGTCGTCGGTGCTCGAGCAGTGTGTCGCGGGTTATTACGGCACTCGTCGCCTGTCTGCGGCAGCGACGGCAAGAGGTGGGCATGCACCAGGTCAAGGATAAGAACGCGGATCTGCACGGGAACGTTCCCGAGAGCTCGCCGGTCGCGCTGCTCCTGATCGATGTCATCAACGACATGGACTTCGACGGCGCAGAAACGCTCGTCACGCAGGCCGAGGCCATGGCCCCCCGCATCGCACGGCTGAAACAGCGCGCGCGCGAGGCCCGCATTCCCGCTGTTTACATCAACGACAACTTCGGCCGCTGGCAGTCGGACTTCAGAAAGCTGATCGAGCATTGCCTCAACGACAACGTACCGGGGGAACAGGTCGCCAGGCAGCTGCGGCCGGCAGACGACGATTACTTCGTGCTCAAACCGAAACACTCGGCCTTCTTCGAGACGACGCTCGACACGCTGCTCGCGTACCTTGGCGCAACCACCCTGATCATGACCGGCATCGCCGGCAACATCTGCATCCTCTTCAGCGCCAACGACGCGTACATGCGCGACTACAACATCATCGTCCCGTCCGACTGCGTCGTCTCGAACACCAGGCGTGAGAACGACAATGCGCTCGACCAGATCGAGCGCGTGCTCAAGGGTACGGTGACGCCGTCCGACCAGCTCGACCTGGCGGAGCTCGTCGCGCGCGCGCACCGTCGGCGGTAAGCGACCGTTGCCGATCAGGCGCTGTCTCGCCAACCGACATTGATAACCGGGACTGGTGACTGGGAACTGGTGACTGGAAACTGGTGACTGGAAACTGTGAGAAATACGGTCAGCGCGGCGCTGAAACGATCAGCGCCGTGAGCGAACCGTCGGGCGCTCGCAGCGCCCGAACCGCGCGCAGGTCGTCGACCAGGAAATCGCACGGTTCGACCGACGCGAACGTGGTGCGCAAACCGATGACCGTCGCGCCGGCAGCGCGGCCGGCCAGCGCGCCGGCCGGCGTGTCCTCGAGCACCACGCAGCGCTCGGGAGCGAACGCCCAGTGCGGCGGCCGCCTTGAGATAACCGTCCGGCGCCGGCTTACCCTCCGCGACATCGTCCGCTCCAACCAGGACCAGCGGACGCGGTAAGCCGACTGAGGCGAGGCGCGCCAGCGCCAGCTCGTGGCCGGCAGATGTCACGACCGCCCACCGATCGGCGGGCAGCGTCTCGAGCAGCGCCTTGGCGCCGGCGATCGCGGCCTGGTTGCTTTCTTCACTCGCCTCGAGCGCATCGAGGCGCGCAGCTTCCTCGGGGGTCGCGAGGTGCGGCGCCACGATCGCCATGGTCTCGAGCGTTCTCCGACCATGCGCAACCGCGAGCACGGCGTCGGCAGAGAGGCCGTGCTCGGCCGCCCATTGGAGCCACATCCGTTCGACCAGCTCGCGCGAGTCGACCAGCGTCCCATCCATGTCGAAGAGCACGGCGTCGCACGCGATGACTGCCTCACTCATGCGAGGCCGCCGAGTCGCGGTTCGCCTGACGACGTGTGGATTGAGGGATTCAAGCGACCGGCTGCTCACGACGCTGCCAGCGCCTGCACTGCGCTCATGGCAGCGGTCACAATCCGGCCGCCAGCGCCACACCGGCTGGAGCTCACCTGAAGCCCACCGTCGCACCCGGTAGAGAGTGGCGAACGAGAAGTCGGGCGCGGCGCCGCCCTGACCACCAACCAGTTCCCCGCCGCGACGGACGTTGTCCTGCATCCACGGGGGAACGAGAAGGTGATACGGGTTACGCTGGACTTCGCCGACATGGAACGAGAGCGCGGTAATCATCCGGGTGACGTCCTCGACCGACAATTCGACCATCAGATTGGGCGACGGCATCGCGCCCCAGAACTCGGTCTCGATCGACCAGCGGCGAGTAGCCGGCCGGCTGTGTGCGCAGCGCATCGAGGAGCAGCAGGTGAGTGCCGACGTGCGTACTGTTCCAGTCGGTGTCATGAGGAAAGAACATCACCGCAGGCCGCTGTTCGGCAATGATCCCCGCGACTCGTTCGACCGAACGTGACCAGTGCTCCGGCTCGTTCGTCCGCGTCGTCGGATTGACACGCTCCAATCCTCTGGGCGCGGTCGCAACGAGATCGAAACCGAGGTACTCGCAAGCCGCTTGCAGCTCGTTCCAGCGCGCGTCCTGCCGATCGGCTCGACTGCCCTGGGTCACGGCCACGTTGACAACGCGCATCCCGGCTTCGCGGACCAGGCGGAGCGCAAGCCCGCCGATGATGCACTCGTCGTCCGGGTGCGGGGAAAAGATCAGCGCGCGCGGCGCATCAGCCGGCAGCAGCGGACGCTGTGGCGCCGGAAATCCACCCAGAGGATAGTGCTTGCCCTCCCGGAGCAGTCGATCGAGTTGAGTGACAAAGTCGTGATACGGGTTCATTCGCTACCGCGCAATCTCAGGAAGGCTTGCGGCCGCAATCGCCTGGCCGTGGCGTTTGTCGTGTTCGTCAGGTACGTGGAACGCGATCTGCCGTCCGAGCTCCGGAAACTCGGCCTCGAGCACGCCGCGGGCGCCATCGACGATGTCGTCACCGCCGGGCCCTGAGGTCACCCGGCCGAGAACGAGCACGTGCTGCAGGTCGTAGAAGGCAGAGAAGTGGGCCACGCCATAACCGAGGTAGGTCCCGATCGTCTGGTAAATCTGCCTGGCGCGCGGATCGCCGTCGGCCATGAGCGCCTGCACGATCTTCAGCTTCTCCGGAAACGGCATGTCGCGCGGCGCCTCGATTCCGGCCGGCCCGATCAGCCGCGCAACACACTGCTGCGAAAAGTACTGGGATCCGACGCCGTAGTCTTCTGACCACTCGTCGACCGGGGCATCGGGGCTGTAGTCCACGGGAACGAATGCGAGTTCGTTCAACCACGTGGTGATGTTGCCGTCCCGTGTCACGTAGCCGCCGGCAGTACTCGTTCCGAGCGCAATGCCGAGAATGGCATGCGCGCCAAGAGACATCGATCCGGCGAGCGCCGTCACCTCGCCGTCGTTGACGACTTCGAACGGCACGTCGTTCCACGCCCTGCGCACCTCGAGGAAGAGGTCCTTGACGCGGGCGTCGAAGACATCGGCCGGCACCCCGCGGAAGAGGGAACCTGCCTTGACCCTGTTGTTGACGTAAACGCCGGCGGCGCTGCCGCCAATCGCGTCGACCCTGGGCAGATGCGCCGCAGCCTTCCGGAGCGAGTCCATGATGCCGTCGAAGTGATACTGGGGATCGGGCTTGTGGTACGGATCCCACACCGTTTCGTCGCTGAAGACCACGCGTCCATCGATCACCGCGGCCGCCTTGCGATCGCTGCCGCCGAGATCGAATCCGATCCGGCAGCCATCCAGGTGGCGGCCGAGTGGCCGGGTCACGGAGCGTTCCGGCGGCAGTTCGCGTGCGGCGACGACCTCGACCGGATGATCGAAAACCCGTCTGCCGACGAAGTCGGCATCGAACCGGCCCGGGGCTGTCGCGACATAGTGCGACGCGAGCGTGGCGGCCAGTTCCGGAGGGCCGTCGACGTAAATCCGCCATCCGCCCCTGCGACCAGAGGAGAAACTTCACCAGTCGTTCGATGTGCGTGTGGTTCGCCGCGGCATGCGGATGCGACGCCGGCAGTACGGCGGTTTCGAAATGGAAGACCGAGCCATCGGTCTGTTCGAGTCCGAGCCGGACGGGAACCGCGGCGCCGCTCGCGGCGACGAGCCGTGCGAACGCACGCGTGGCGAGCACGGCCGGGCGAAATCCAGGATCGAGGGCCGCGGGCACGCGCGGCGCGGGAAGAGGGAAGTCACTGATCGTGTTCATGGCTGGCGTCTGACCTGCACTCTCAGTGTTTCACGCGGATTCCGCCGCCAGTCCAGAGCGCTCTCGCATCCCATGCAGTCTGGAATCGCTTCGGGCGAAGGAACGTTCCAGGCTAAAGCCGGAAGCCACCGCCTCGGGCATCTGGCGGAAAGACAATCGAATCGTGTCGTCCGACAGTGAAGAACAGGATGGCGACACCGACGAGCGGCATCAGCGCGGCCATGAAGAAGACCGGCACGTAGCTGTAGCGATCGACGATGACGCCCGTGAGGTACGGGAACAGAATGCCGCTCAGCCCGCTGGCCACGCCGGTCAGGCCGGTCACGCGCGCCACGGCCGAATCAGGGAATACGTCCGAAACCGTCGCAAACATGTTCGCCGAGAGAAACGTGTGCCCGAGAAGTACGACCGAGATCGCGGCGATCGCGAGCGGAATGCTGTTGAGCAGGGGAACGGCAAAGCTGAGCAGGCACAGTCCGGCGCCGGTCAGCAACGTCGAGCGTCGTGCCGCGCCAACCGAAAAGCCGCGAGTGATGAGCCAGCCGGCGGCGAGGCCACCGCCAATGCTGCCGATGTCGCCGAACAGGAATGTGACCGAATTGAAATACGAACTGTTGGCGACACTGAGATGCCTGACGTCCCTGAAATAGTTCGGCATCCAGTAGATGTAGAACTGGACCACCGGCCCGACCCAGAAGCGGCAGAGCATGAGGCCCCATGTCTGTTTCAGCCGGAGCAACTGCCTGTTCGTCGGGGCGGGCGCGCCGGAGGCGCCTGACCGGCCGGCAGCGATGTACGCCGCTTCCGCGGATGACAGACGCGGGTGCTCATCGGGATGCCGGTAGAACACCCACCACGCGGCGACCCACAGCAGCGCCGAGCGAGCTCGGGACAAGAAACCCGATGCGCCAGCCGTAACGAGTCGCGATCGGGATGACGAGGAATGGCGCGATGAAGGATCCAATCATCGACGCGCTGTTGAAGACGCCAATCGCCAGCGCCCGCTCGCGCATTGGAAACCACTGCGCAACGACCTTGTTGCCGCCGGAGTAGTTCGCACACTCGCCGGTGCCGAGCCAGAAACGAAACAGGCGGAAGCTCCACAGCGAGCCCGCCACCGCGTGCATCGCATTCCCCAGCGACCACCAGACGACCGCCGCGGTCAGGCCGACTCTGACCCCGACCCGATCCATCAGCCAACCCATCGGAAACTCGCCGACCACCATTCCGAACTGGAACCAGGACACGATGGTGCCGTACTGAGTATTGGAAAGATGGAACGTATCCCGGATGATCGGGGCGAGAACGGAGAGCGTCTGCCGATCGACGAAATTGATGACCGTGACGCCGAAAAGGAGGGTCAGGATCACCCAGCGCACGTGCCCCGTCGCCGGCAGGGACCGAGGCGGCTCGAGTGTGGGGCTGGCTCGCTGGCTCACGCGTGCACGCCCGTCACGAGCCGCACGCGTACCCGGCGCCGGCTCGTGGAATCACTGCGGGGGAGCATGGCAGGTGGCGATCATACGCACCGCCGAGGAGGGGCGCAACCGGTCGCCGCCGCTTCAGTCGCCGCGCAGTGCCTCGAGCGGCGCGATGCGCGATGCGCGGAGTGCAGGCAGCGCGCACGCGATCAGGGCGACGGCGCCGAGCAGCAGCGGCACGCTCGCGAAAGTGACCGGATCCGTCGGTGAGATGTCGAACAGAAGGCTGCGCATGACGCGCCCCGCAGCCGCGGCACCCGCCAGGCCCAGGACGATCCCGGCGGCCGTGAGCGCTGCGCCATGACGGACCACGAGGGCGAAGACCGACCCCGGTCGTGCGCCGAGCGCGAGGCGCACGCCGATTTCGCGCGTTCGCCGAACCACCATGTACGCCATCACGCCGTAGATTCCCAGCGCGGCAAGGAGCGCCGCCGCGGACGCGAACAGTCCGAGGAGCAGTCCCGCGAAGCGCTGCGTGGCGATACTCGCGGCCGCTTGAGTCGAGAGCGTGGCGACCTGGCCGACGGCGACGTCGCGATCGAGACGCGCGACTTCACGACGCAAGGGCTCCGCCAGAGCCGCCGGGTTCCCGGCGGCTCGCACGACGACGATCATGAGCCCCCAGGGATTCTGGCGGTGCGGCACATAGACGAGCGACCTGGCCTCGTCGGCGAGGCCGTCGTATTTCACGTCCGCGACAACTCCGACGATCTGTCGCAGGACATTCTCGTCGCGCCACGACCGCATGCGCCGGCCGATCGGATCTTCGGTGCCGAACACTCGTCGCGCCATGGTTTCGTTGATGATCATGACTGGCACCGACTCGGCCTGGTCGCTCTCGGCGAAGGCCCGCCCGCGAACGACGCGCATGCCGACGGTATCGAAGAAGCCCGGCGTGACGACATTCCAGTTGGCGGGGAAGTCGCTCGACCCCGGCGGCTCGGGCTGACCGTCACGCAGGAACACCCGGCCAAGACCAAATCCGCGCGCACCGGCCGGCACATACGATGCGGCGGCTGCACCTTCCACTCCCGGCACCGCGCGCAGATTGTCGGTGAGCTGGGTGAAGAAACGGACGCGATCTGCGTCGACCGAGTAGCGGGGACCGCGCAGGGCGACGCGTCCGGTGATCACGCGATCGACATCGACCCCGGGATTGACGTGTATGAGGCGTGACACGCTGCGCAGCATCAGCCCCGCTCCGGCGAGGAGCAGAACGGCCAGCGCAGTTTCGGCAATCACCAGGACGTCACGAAGCCGCCCCGAGCGGACGCTCGCCCCGGCGCCGTGGCCTTCGCTTCTCAACGTCTGTGCGGAATCGTTGCCCGATGCCGAGAGCGCCGGCATGAGGCCGAAGAGGAGCGCCGTCGTCAGGGTCAGCAGGGCCGCGGCGACGATCGACGGCGCGTCGATGCGGATCGCGTCCGCAAAGGGCAGCGTTTCTGGCGCCGCCGCGATCAACGCGCGCACGAGCGAGAACGCGAGCGCGAGTCCCGCGGCGCCGCCACCGGCGGCGAGAAGGAGGCTCTCGATCATCAACTGGCGCACAATCCGTCCCCGGCTCGCGCCGAGTGCCGCCCGCAATGCCACTTCGCGGGCGCGGTCCGCGCCCCGGGCGAGCAGCAGGTTGGCCAGGTTCACGCACGCGATGAGCAGCACCAGCCCGACGCCACCCAGCAGCACGAGCAGGCCGGTGCGGACTTCCGGATCGACGATGTCATCGCGGAGCTCGATGAGATTGCTGCTCCACCCGGCCCGTGACTCGGGATGCTCCTGCGCCACCCGGGCCGCAATCGCTCTTACCCGGGCGCGTCCCTGTTCGAGGCTCACGCCGGGGTGCAGCCGTGCGACGGACTGGAAGATCATGTTGTCGCGCCGCGTCTTCGAATCGGCGTCGAGGCTCGCCGCCAGCAACGGCAACCAGAGATCGACCTCGAGTGGCCACGCCCGCTGGGAGTCCATCACCCCGGCGACAACGAAAGTGACTCCGCCAATGCGCACGCTTCGGCCGGCGATGTTCGGATCCGCGCCGAAGTGCGTCCGCCACAGCCGATCCGAGATGACCACCGCGCGTGCGGCATCGGCCCGGTAGTCGGCCTCCAACAGCAGCCGCCCGGCAACGGGAGCGACGGCCATGGTCCGGAAGTAACCATCCGACACCTGCAGCCCGGTGACCCGCTCGGGCGCCTCGGTCCCGGAAAGGTCGAGCGGCAGCTGCCGGTACACCGCGACCTCCTCGAACACGTCGCGCTGCACGCGCCAGTCTTCGTAGTCGGCGTACGGCACGCTGGCGCGGTCGAAGCCGCGCGCCGCGTTGGTGCTGACCGGAACCGTCACCCGCCCGGGCTCGACCAGTGGGAGAGGTCTGTACAGGATCGCGTAAACGGCGCTGAAGATCGCGATCGTCGATCCAAGACCGACGGCGAGCGCGGCAATCGCAGTCAGGGTGTGAGCAGGGGCGCGGCGGAGCAGTCGGAGGGCATAGGTGATGTCATTCATGGGCTCGGTCCGCTGCCTTGGACGGGACGACCTCGCAAAAGGTTGGCGACCGCTACCGCCAATCACGCCGGCGTAACGGCCGAACTCATCAGCGGCGTCGGCGTGCCACCAGTGCGCTCCTCCCGGCGCCACTCGGAATTTCGGAGGGCTCGTCGAACCCCGCGCGGCTGAGCCACCGCGACATTTCGGCGGTCGAGTAGCATCGTCCCTGCGTGACGTGCATCAGCAGCACGGAGTACGCGGCGATGTTGAGCGGCCCGTCCTTCTGTGCATTCAGGAAGGCGTCGTGGACGATGAGGAGCCCTCCTGGCGCCAGCGCCTCCGCTGACGCCTGCAGCAGCTGTTCGACGACAGGCTCGTCCCAGTCGTGCAGCACGTTGGAGAACAGATGGACATCGTACCCGCCCGGCAGCGGCTCGTTCAGCATGTCCCCGGGAACGACGCCGACGCGGTCGGTAAAACCGCGTTTCGCAATCGCGCGCGTCGAGATCCGATCCACCGGCGGCTTCTCCAGCACCGCCGCCTCGAGGTGGGCGAACTGCGCCGCCATCGCACAGGCGTACACGCCGGAGCCACCGGCGATATCCAGCAGCCGGGAGGATCCCGACAAGTCGAGTCGCTTCGCCAGCGCGGGACCCAGCCAGAGGCCGCGGCAGTCCATCGCGGCCGTGAACTCTTCGGCGAATGACTCGGTCTCCATCGCGCGGTGCCAGTCCGCCTCGTTCTTCCGGCTGGCAAAATTGGCCGGCTGCCCCGAACGCAGGATTTCAATCAGATCGCGCGCGATCGGACGATCCGCGGGCTTCGGAAAGTACGGGCCCAGGAACCAGGGCGACGACGCGACGAGATGTTCGCGGCCGCGCCCGGTCAGTTCCAGCACGTCACCGCTGCGCTGCAGCAGTTCCATCGCCACAAACAGGGTCGTCATCACGTCCACAGGCCGGTGGTGGAAGCCGAATCGACTGGCGATCTCCGCGACGGTGCCGGGGTGAGTGTCGAGCCACGAGAAGAAATCAAGCCCGGTGAGCGCCGCGATCAGCATGTCGTCGGCGTAGAGCTGGTCCCGGCTGCGGTAGATCGAGCCGGGATCGGTGTGCGGCAGGCTGGTCAGATCGTGCATCGGGTCCTCGAGATGGGAACGGCGGCCAAGGATACCTTGTCGCGATCCACAATGGTGTCGTGAACGAACCGATCCTGGAGTTGAGCGGGGCCACCGTCGTCAAGGACGGGCGCCGCGTGCTGGACGACGTGAGCCTGACGATTCGAGCGGGAGAGCACACCGCGATCCTGGGCCCCAATGGTGCAGGCAAGTCGATCCTGGTCCGTCTGCTGACGCATGACGAACGGCCGCTGGCACCGGCGAACGGAACAGCCCCGGTGCGGGTGTTCGGCGAACAGACGTGGAACATCTTCGACCTGCGATCGCAGCTGGGCATCGTGTCGTCGGCCCTGCATCATCATTTCGTGAACGGGAACAGCGAAGGCTCGATCAGCGGCGAGGCCGCCGTGCTGTCGGCGTTCCTGAATTCGTACGGCATCCTGCGGTATGGCGAAGTCACGGATGGGATGCGGGAGAAGACGGCCGCCGCGCTCGCGGCGGCGGGCGCGTCGCACCTCGCCGGGCGGATGCTGGACGAGATGTCGAGCGGCGAAGCCCGCCGGGTGCTGCTGGCGCGGGCGTTTGCCACCGCGCCGCGGGCGCTCCTCCTCGACGAACCCACGACCGGACTCGACATGGTGGCGCGGCACGCGTTCATGGAGGCGGTTCGGCGCCTCGCTCGTGCCGGGACGACGCTCGTGCTCGTCACGCATCATGTCGAGGAGATTGTTCCCGAGATCGAGCGGGTCGTGCTCCTCCGCGACGGCAAGGTCGCTGCGCACGGGCGCACGACAATCGGTGCTGACGCCATCGCGGCTGGGCAGTCTCTTCGGCCGTCCGATTGTGATCGAGGACTCGGGCGGATACCAGTATGCGAGACCCGCCGCCTCATCCTCGAGCGACGTCGCGTGACCTCGAGAACGCTGACGCCGCTCAATCTCGCGTTGATCGCGTTCGGGGCCGTCGTGCTCGGGCACGCACTCCAGATTCGTGACGGCTTCTACGATGCCGTCGCGCTCCGATGGGCACTGCTTGCGGCCGCGTGCGTTCTCGCCGGCGCGGCGCGCCTCGGCGGCGCCGCGCAGGATGAGAGCGTCGGAGCCCGTGGTTGCCGGCGTCCTGCTCGCCGGACTGCTGTCGAACCTGCTCGCGCTCGCGACGATGCCGGTCGGCATGTACCTGGTCCATCCGGAACCGGCACGTCACCCGGAGTTCCTCGCGGGCACTGCGGTTGCTGCCGTTCTGATCGTGCTCATGGCATCGGACCGGGAGCGCGCGCGATCGCTGTGGTTCCCGGCACTGCTGGCGATGTACGCCGAGCTCGGGGTGTGGCTGATTCGCGTGTCGCCGCGGCCACACATCGACGTGATGACAGTGTTCCAGGAAGGCCTCGCGGCACTCGGAACACTCAAGAGTCCGTATTCGATCACCTTCCCGAACATTTACGAAAACGCCGACCTCTATGGCGCTGGCCTGGTCGTCAACGGCCAGGTTCAATTCGGCTTTCCGTATCCGCCGCTCAGCCTGTTGATGGCGGCACCGGCGTATCTCCTCGGCGGGGACGTCCGCTACGCGGAGCTCACGGCGCTCGTGGCCGGGGCCGCGTGCATTGGATACTGCGGCCGTGGCCGGATCGGGCCGCTGGCGGCCGCCGCGCTTCTGTTCACGCCGCGGACCTTCTTCGTGCTCGAGCAGGCGTGGACCGAATCACTCGTCATCTGCTGGGCGGGTCTGACAGTGTTCGCGGCGACGAGAGTGCCTGTCATTCGCCGAAGTGTCGGCCGCGCCGGGACACTGCGAGGTGTGGCTCTCGGACTCCTGGTAGCGGTCAAGCAGCACCTCGCGATTGCGCTGATGCTGACGGCGTGGCTTCGCCGGCCCAGAAGAAGATCGTCGCACGGCATTGACGATCTTCATCGTTGCGTGCGCGACCGCGGCGGCGGTGACGCTCCCATTTGCTTTCTGGGATCCCGGCGGCGTGTGGCGGTCGGTCGTGATCCTGCAGCTGCGGGAGCCGTTCCGGGCCGACTCGCTCAGCGTCCTCAGTTATTACGCCAGCCACGGCTGGCAGCCGACGCAGGGTATCTTGCTGGCTGCACCGCTCTGTGCGCTCGCCGCAGGGCTGGGATTGTCGTGGTGGCGCCTGCCGCGGACGCCCGCGGGGTTCGCGATCGGCCTCGGCACAACCTTCCTGCTCCTGTTCCTCGTCAGCAAAAAGGCGTTCTGCAATTACTACTTTCTCGTGATCGCGCTGCTGATGGCGGGTGTTGCGGCCGCGAGTGCGGACTTGACGGAGACGGATGGGGGGAGCGGATGAACGGTTCCGGGTTCCGGGTTCCGGGTTCCGGGTTCAAGGTTCCGCGTTCGTTTCGGAGCGCCGAGCCCCGAATCCCGAGCCCCGAGTCCCGCCGCTACGGGCCAGACGGCGCCGGATTGTGCCACTCGCGGCTTCCGTTCGTCAGCTGGCTCTCCTGTGAGGGGTCCCCACGATCCGGGCGCGTACTCGTAGACCGGCGTCACGTTGCCAAGCACGTTGTCGACCACGGCCCACGCCGCTTCGACGCCGTCCTGACGGGCGAACAGCGTCTGATCGCCATCCATCGCATCGTCCAGCAGTCGCTCGTAAGCATCGAGGTCGTCACCATTGGGCTGGTGGACGACACTCAATTCGGTCTGGTCGCCAACCATCTCGTCCCCTGGCCGCTTGACCCGCGCGCCGAGCGCAATCGTCACGTCGGGGCTCAGGCGGAAGCGCACGTAGTTCGTCTCGCCCGGGCACAGGCTGCTGAGGGGTGGCGGCCTGAGCGTCACCATCACCTCGGTCGTGGTCGTCGCCATCGACTTGCCGGCGCGCACGAGAAACGGCACGCCGTCCCAGCGCCACGAATCGATGTGGATGCGCGCGGCGACAAACGTCTCGACCTGCGAATCTGGCGCGACTCCGTGCTCCTTGCGGTATCCGCGGAACTGGCCGCGGACGACGTCGGTTGGCCCGAGCGGCCGCATCGTCTTCAGGATCTTCACCTGCTCGTCGCGCATCGATTGCTGCACCGCCTTGGCCGGCGGCTCCATTGCCAGGAAGCCAATCACCTGCAGCATGTGATTCTGCAGGACGTCACGGATGGCGCCGGACTCCTCGTAGAAACCGCCGCGGCCTTCCACGCCGAACCTCTCCGCCATCGTGATCTGCACGCTTTCGATGTAGTGGCGGTTCCAAATTGGCTCGAGGAACGTGTTCGCGAATCTGAACAACAGCAGGTTGAGCACCGCCTCCTTGCCGAGGTAGTGATCGATCCGGAAGACTCGTGATTCGTCGAATACGGTGTGCAGCGTGGCGCTGAGCTCGCGGGCTGATGCGAGATCGCGGCCGAACGGCTTTTCGACGACGACGCGGCCATTGGTCGCGCAGCCGGAACGTCCAAGGCCTTCGACGATGGTGCCGAATTGGCTCGGTGGAATGGCGAGGTAGTGGAGCGGACGCGTGGCGCCGCCGAGCTCCTTGCGAAGTGTCTCGTACGTCCCCGGATCGGCGTAGTCGCCGCGCATGTAGCGCAGCCGTCCCATCAGCGCGGCGAGGGCGCGGTCGTCGACTGGCCCATGCTGCGCGACGCTCTCGCGCGCGCGCGCCTGGAACTGCTCGAGCGTCCAGTCGGATCGGGCGACGCCCACGACCGGGACGTCGAGGTGGCCGCGACGCGCCATGGCAAGCAGGGCGGGGAAGATCTTCTTGTAGACGAGGTCGCCGGTCGCGCCAAAGAAAACAAGCGCGTCGGACCGTCCAGTGGTGTCAGCCATCATCAAAGCTTAGACGCAAACGTGCTACGTTCCACGTCCAACGTGGAACGTGGTACGTTCCCACGTGCTACGTGCGAAACGATAACTGACTTCGAAGGGTTATATATGGACAGGCGAGAATTTGTGAGCGCGGCGCTGGCCACCGGTGGCTCATTTCTGCCCATGGCGGCGGCCGCCGCAGAGCGTCAGGGCGCCGGACAGGGACGTTCGATGGACAAGACTTCTGAATACTACGAACTGCGCCGCTACCAGCTCCGCCGCGGCCCGGGTCAGCAGATCGTCGACGCGTATCTGAAGGACGCCGCGGTGCCGGCATGGCAGCGCGCGGGAGCCGGGCCTGTCGGCGTGTTCACCGTGATGATCGGCCCCAGTAGCCCCAGCTTCTACGTGGTGATCCCGCACAAGAGCCTGGACGCCTTTGCGGCGTTGCCTGAGCGGCTTGCGGCTGACGCCGACTACCAGAAAGCCGGGGCCGCATACCTGGGGGCAGCCGCAACCGAACCTGCGTTCGTCCGCATCGAAACCAGCCTCGCCCGAGCCTTTGACGGGATGCCGCATCTCGAGCTGCCCTTCGGCGGCGGCGAGAACGGCAAGCGGACGCGCATCTTCGAGCTGCGGAGGTACGAGAGCCACAGCGAAAAGGCGGCGAAGAAAAAGATCGAAATGTTCAATACCGGAGAAATCGCGATCTTCAGGCGCGCCGGGCTGCAGCCGGTGTTCTTTGGCGAAACGGTTGCCGGGCCCGACATGCCCAACCTGACCTACATGCTGGTGTACGAAGACATGGCCGCACACGATAAGCAGTGGGGTGCGTTTTCCGCCGATCCTGAGTGGAAGAAGTTGTCCACGACGCCAGGGTTCACCGACCCGGAAATCGTGTCGAACATCAGCAACATGTATCTGAGGCCGACCGCGTACTCGCAGATCTGACGCCGGCCGTTACCGCACCCGAATGACTCCCTTCATCGTCGGGTGGAGGGTGCACGCGTACGCGATGTCGCCCTGAGCCTGTGCGGTGTAGGTCCACGACTTGTCCGGCGCAATCTCCTTCGAGTCGAACGTGCCATCGTTCGCAGTCGCGGTGTGGGGGAACGGATCGTGGTTCGCCCACACGACGGAGTCGCCGACATTGATCGTGATGTCGCCTGGCTGGAATTGCGTGCCGTCGACCGTCACCGTGTGAACCACGGGTGGAGGGACGGCCGCGGACGGGTGGCGGGGCATGCCCGAGAGCACCCCCGCCACGATCGCGGCGCAGACCACAAATCCGCAGACGCCGAGTCTCATCACGTCCAGCCTACTTCGAGAGTGTGGCCTGCAGGTGCTTCGCGTGCTCGAGATGAGCGACGAACGCCGGCCGGACCTTGACCAGGAGCGCCTTGAGCTCCTCGTTCTTCGCCGACGGAATCAGTGTCTTGTCAATGGCGTCGAGGACCTGCTGGTGATACGCCACCTCGTGGTCGATGTATGCCTTGTCGAAGGCGGCTCCTTTGAGCGTCTTGAGCTCGGTAATGTTTTTCTGCCCGCCCTCCTGGAGACTCTTGCTGGTCTCGTTGTCCTGTGGCGTGACCTTGAGCTTTGTCACCAGGTCGGTAGCGGACTTGTTCACGCCCGTATGGTCGGTCACCATCGTCTGCGCGAACTTCTTCACTTCATCATTCTTCGAGGTCGACTTCGCGAGGTTGCCGGCATCGATGTCGACCTGGTTGGCGGTGACGACAATCGAGGCTATCTGCGCGTCGTTGATCCCCTGGGCCGAGACGACGGCGGCAGGAGCGAACAGCGAAGTGGCCATCACGAGAGCTGAGAGTTGCATGAGCATCCATCCTTGAATCGTTGGAAAACCGAGGAATACCGGCACGAGGCCGCGGAAGCGGCCGACCCAGGACAGACAGTGGAGCACCTGGCGTGCGGGCGATTTCGACGAACATGTATTCGATGCACGAACGCGCCGTCGCGTTCCCGGCGGCAAAGACTCAGGCGGTACAGGGACCTGGAGCATCGGGAACGGGCGCGTCGCTCTCAGCCTGCACTCGGGCCAGGACCTCGGCGACGATCCGGTCGCATCGCGCGCCGGCAAACCCGAATACGTTCAGCGTTGCGGTATCGAAGTCGCGCGCCAGGGCTTCGCGCAGGAGTGCGCGCGCGCGGAAGAGACGCGTGCGGACGGTTGCTGGCGGAACGCTGAGGATATCGGCGACCTCCTGGACCGTCATGTCCTCGACCTCGCGCATCACGAACACGGTTCGAAACGCGAGTGGCAGATCATCGATGCGCCGCTCGATAAGGCGGCGCATTTCCGCCCGGAGGAGGCCCTCGGGCGCAGATTCCGTCGTGCGATCCGGCACCTGTACCTCCGGCGCGTCGCTCCCGCGTTCAGGATCGTGAAAGGGAAGCACGACCCGTTCGCGCTTCTGGCGCCGCAGGCGCATCAGCGCCTGGTTCACCACGATACGCGTCAACCATGTTCCGAGCTGTGCGTCGCCTTTGAAAGCACTCATATGCCGGAACGCGTCGAGATACGCATCCTGCAAGGCATCTTCGGCGTCCCCATCGTCCTTGAGAATGGCGCGAGCGACCCGGAACAGCCGGCCGTTGTAGCGACGCATCAGCGCCTCGAACGCCGAGTCGTCGCGAAGGACGATCCGGCGAACCAGGTCGGCATCATCTACCGGCAGCCGCGCCGAATCAGCAAATCCTGCGTGCATGAGGTCTCCGCTCAGTCTTGCACATTGGATGCACAGGAGGCGCCGGATGTTCCCAGCCCCGCGACTCTGGCATATCCTTCTAAATATCGGGGCGCGTAGCCCCTTCGAAAAGCAGGGCTCTTTCTGGAGTTTGTTTTGACGAAGCGTTTCCTGATTGTTGTCGTACTGGTCGGACTCGCAGCGGCGGGCCGCCCAGCCGCCCTCCCGGCGCAGCGACCCTCGGCGCCATCGGCGGATATCAAGCTCGTGCTGCTCATCGCCGTGGACCAGTTCCGGGCTGACTACCTGACGCGATTCGACCCGGAATACAAGGAAGGATTCAGGCGTCTCCTGAACGACGGTGCCGTGTTCACGAGCGCGAAGCTGGAGCATTACCCGACCGTGACCGCCATCGGGCACTCGACGATGCTTAGCGGCGCGATCCCGGCCGACAGCGGGATCATCGGCAACGACTGGTACGACCGGCAGTCGGCGACGACGGTGACGAGTGTTTCCGACACGTCGGTTCAGGTCGTTGGCGGGAGCACGGCCGCCGGGACGGGAGCATCCCCCAGGCGCCTGCTGGTAAGTACTGTTGCCGATGAGCTGAAAATGGCTCGCACCAGGCCGGGCGGGCAGTCGCCGCGCGTCATTGGCATTTCGCTGAAGGACCGTGCCGCCATCCTGCCCGCCGGCCGAGGCGCCAATGCTGCCTACTGGCTGGACATGACGTCCGGTGCCTTCATCACCAGCACCTACTATCAGCCGGAGCTGCCCCGGTGGCTCGTCGCCTTCAACCAGCGGAAACTCCCCGATTCGTATGCGGGGAAGACGTGGACGCTTGCGGAAGGAAAGCCGACCGAACCGCACACCATGCCGGAAAAGATCGGTGGACCACTCTATACCGCGGTATTTGGCAGCCCGTTCGGCAACGAACTGCTCCTCGCGCTTGCGACCGAAACGCTGGCGCAGGAAAAGCTTGGACAGCGTGGAGTCACCGATCTCTTCACCGTCAGTTTCTCCGCGAACGACTCTGTCGGCCACAAATACGGGCCCGAGTCGCCTGAGGTGCGCGACATCGCGGTCAAGACGGACGCGGTGATCGGCAGGCTGCTCGCAGAGGTCGACAAGAGTGTCGGGCTCGCTCACACGCTCGTGATGTTCACTTCGGACCACGGTGTTGCGCCGATGCCCGAGACGATGGCAGAACGGCATATGCCGGGCGGGCGGGCCGACGGACCGGCGCTGTTCGATGCCATCCAGCGCGCGCTCGAAGCCCGCTTCGGTGCGGGCAAGTGGCTTCTCGCCACCGCCGGCACGGCCCCGTATCTGAACTACGCGCTGATGACCGAGAAGAAGGCCGATCCTGCAGAGGTCCGGCGCGTCGCGGCGGACGCCGCTCGCGCCTTAACGGCCGCTCACGTCTCGCGTGTCTACACGCGCGACCAGCTCCTCCGCGCAGAAGTCGCGGACGACGTGATCGGGCGACGGGTGCTGCGGGGATTCAACCCCTCGCGCTCAGGTGATCTGGAAATCGTCCTCGAGCCGTACTGGATTCGCGGGGCCACAGGTACGACGCACGGAACGCCCTACAACTACGATGCCGCCATACCGCTCATCCTGATGGGGCCCGGCGTGGTGCCGGGGCGATACGCCGCCGCCGTCGCACTGAACGACGCCGCACCGACGCTCTCGACCATTCTGAACATTCCGATGCCCAGCGCGTCGGCCGGCCGGGTGCTCATCGAAGCGCTTCAGCCGATGCATGCCGGGTCGAACACATCGGCCGCTCCGCACCATCCTTAGCGTTTGTGTCTCGCCATTCTCGGGGGCGGGGAAGTCAATGGTAGAAACCGAAGTGTCACGACGACCGCAGGATGCCGCGCACCGGGGTGAACTCACCGGCCCAGGTCCTCTTTGCGAGTCTCATTGGCACCACCATCGAGTTCTTCGATTTCTACATCTATGCGACGGCCGCGGTGCTGGTGTTTCCAAGGCTGTTCTTCCCGGCGTCCGACCCTGCCTCGGCCACGCTCGCCTCGCTCGCCACTTTTGCGATTGCATTTCTCGCACGACCGGTGGGATCCGCCGTGTTCGGTCACTTCGGCGATCGGGTCGGCCGCAAGACAACGCTCGTGGCCGCGTTGTTGACGATGGGGATTTCGACGGTGACGATCGGCGCGCTGCCGACCTACGCGTCGATCGGTGTGGCCGCGCCGCTGCTGCTGGCACTGTGCCGCTTCGGACAGGGGCTCGGGCTCGGAGGCGAGTGGGGCGGAGCCGTTCTCCTCGCGATTGAGAATGCCCCTCCGGGCCGGCGGGCGTGGTACGGCATGTTCCCGCAGCTCGGCGCGCCGCTCGGATTCTTCTGCTCGGGCGGGATCTTTCTCCTCCTGTCGTCGCGGCTGACTGACGATCAGTTCTTCAGGTTCGGCTGGCGCATCCCGTTCCTCGCCAGCGCACTGCTCGTCATCGTCGGGCTCTACGTGCGGCTGACGATCACCGAAACGCCAGTGTTCCAGGAGGCGGTGACGCGGAGCGCACGCGTCAAGCTGCCGATGGGCGTGGTGTTCCGGCATCACGGCCGGGCTCTCGCACTCGGAACGCTCATCGCGCTCGCAACCTTCGTGCTGTTTTATCTGATGACAGTGTTCGCGCTGGCATGGGGAACGTCGGCGCTCGGATACAGCCGGCAGCAGTTTCTGCTCATCCAGTTGTTCGGGATCCTGTTCTTCGCCGCGACGATTCCGCTCTCCGCGCTCCTGGCCGATCGCTTCGGCCGGAGACGCACGCTCCTGGTCGTCACCGCGGCGATCGGGATCTTCGGCTTCGTGCTTTCACCGCTGCTGCTGGCGGGCACGGCCGGTGCCGTCATCATGATCGCGCTCGGGCTGTCGCTGATGGGCCTGACGTATGGGCCGCTCGGCACGGCACTCTCCGAGCTGTTCCCGACGACGGTCCGTTACACCGGCAGTTCGCTGACGTTCAACCTGGCCGGCGTGTTCGGCGCCTCGCTGGCGCCGTACATCGCGACATGGCTGGCGAAGACGTATGGATTGCCCTACGTCGGGTTCTATCTCACCCTTGCCGCGGCCCTGACCTTTGTCGGTCTCCTCGCCTCGAGGGAGACGAAGGATCAGGACCTCACCCAGTAGAACCTTTCACTCGCGTCCCACTCCGAGCGCATCTGCGACGCGATTGATGTAGTTGAACCATGAGGCGATGAGCGTGATTTGCAGGATGCCGCGATCGTCGAAGCCTTCGGCTCGAAGCCGATCGTGGAACTCCGGTCCGATCATCGTCGCGTCACGCGTGATCTGCTCGACATACTCGAGCATGACCCGATCCTGGCTGGAGATTGGGGCCGACCGGTAGTCGCGCTTCAGCGCCTCCACGAACTCGTCGTCCAGCGTCACTCTACGCAGAAACTCTGCGTGGGACTCCAGTCAATACTGGCACCGGTTGATCGACGACACGACGGTCGTGATCATCTCGTGCTGCCGGCGGGTGAGGGGCAGGTCGGTCGACATCAGCGCGCCGAACGCGGCGAAGGCATGATGCAGCGCGTCCGGTATCAGCGAGTGCGAGCCGACGATTCCATCGGTGTCCTTGTGATGCGGATGTGTCGGCTGCGCGTACTCAATCGGGTAGAGCGCATGCTGGGCCGCGCGCGCCTCGCGCAGCCGCTCGTCGTCTTCGAAGGGTACCGTGCGAATCCATGTCATCGCGAAACCTCTGGAGCAACAGCGGAGGAGGCGGCAGGAACACCGCGGGTCAGGTGGAACACAGGAATGCCGGCAGCGACGAGCCCAACGCCGAGCGCCGCCTGTAACGGGTTGTTGAGCGCCAGCAGTCCGAGCAGGCCGGCAACCATGAGCAAGAATATCAGCGCGGTCCAGGGATGTCCCGGCACGCTGAAGCCGGGGTCCCGGCGGGCGAGCACGAAGACGGCGGCCACGGTCGCCGCGATGAAGGCCACGGTGATGAAGATGAAGTAGGCGACGATGGTATCGAACGTCCCCAGTCCGACGAGAATCGACGCGAGGACCGCCTGCGCCGCGATCGCGCGCGCGGGCGTTCCGAAGCGCGGATGAATCGCGGCTGCCGCGGCGGGGAACACACCGTCCTGCGCCATGGCGAAGTAGACCCGCGGGCCGAGCATCAACACCGCCGCCAGGCTGCCGAGGACGCAGACCACGACAATTCCCGCCACCGCGACGCCTCCCGACCGTCCCAGCAGGACGGCCCCGACCTGTGCCACGAACGCATCGCCCGACCCGATCCCTGCGATCGGGATGATGTAGATGAACGCCAGCGTCGTCAGGATGTAGACGAGCGTGACAATCGCGAGCCCCATCAGAAGCGCGCGCGGCATCGTTCGCGACGGGTCGCGGACTTCGCCCGCGATCTTGGTGACCTCCCACCAGCCCCCAAATGAAAAGAACGCTCCGATGAGGGCGCCGACGGCAGCCGGGCCAAAGGGCGGCGCGGCGGGCGGCCGCGACGTGAACGGCACGAAGTGGCGCCAGTCGCCTGACTGGCTCGCCGCAGCGAGAACGAGCAACGCGGCGATGAGGGCCAGTTTCAGGACGGCAAGGCCCGTCAACAGCCGGGTGCCCGGGCGAACCCCCACGACGTGGACGAGTGCGAGTGCAACGATGGCGCCGATTGCGACGAGGCGCTGCGCACCACCTCCGAGCGGGACGATGTAGGCGATGTAGGAGGCGAGGCCAGTCGCGAGCGCCGCGGTAATCCCCGGGTCCATGATGAGGAAGCACTTCCACCCATACAGGAACGCCACACGTCGGCCGTAGGCCTCACGGAGGTAGACATATCCACCGCCGGCGTGTGGATAACGGGCGGCAAGAGCGCCGTAACACACCGCACCGCACATCGCCATCCCGCCGATGAGGCCCCAGGCGACGAGCACCCAGAAAGGAGACGCCAGCGCGCGGATCATCGACCCTGGGGTGAGAAAGATCCCAACCGCGATCACCTGGCCGACCACGAGCGCAGTCGCGGCCGGGAGCGTCAGCTCGCGGGTCAGGCTACGGGTAGACATCGATTCAGAACGTCGTGCGTATGGCGAGTTGCAGGGCGCGGGGGCCGCCCGATCCGAAGACACCACCGGCGGTCGTCACCGGCTGTCCGAACGACGACGACCGGAGATAACCAGGCTGGCCTGGATCGCTGCTGTCGCGAACCAGGACGTTGGCATATCCGGAGTAGTTCTTGACCGAGACGCCGAGAATGTTCGTCACGTTGAACAGATTGAACACTTCGAGCGTCGGTTCAATCCTGAAGTGGCGGAGGTTGAACGGACGCGACACCCGGAAGTCGAACGAATTGAACGAGTCGCCGAATCTCGCCGAGTCGCTGACCAGCGGCAGTGGGTCTCCGGCGATGCCTCCACCGGCGTTGATGTCACCGATCGCGCGGTTGAGATCGGCCGCCGAGTGGAACAGGCGCCCGCCGGCATTGCGCTGGAACACGGGGACGCGCGACTGCGCGTCAGGCATGAGAATGTCCATGGGGACGGCCGACGCAATCGTCCAGAGCGGTGCGACGAGAATGCCCTCCAGGGACCTCGCCCCACGCGGCCAACGTGAGCCGGTGGCGCTGGTCGTTCGGCGTCGGCCCGAACTCGCGCCGGAGGTTCCGCGGATCGATCGGACCGTTCGAGAACGGAATCTGATCGTCGTTGGCGTAGTTGAACGCCTTGGCGAACGCATAGCCAACCCGGAACCCGGAACGGCTACCCCGCTGCTCGGCGCTCACGAGCAGCGCGTCGTACAGCGTGTTCACGCTCGACTCGAGGTTGAGGACCCGATCGAGCCCGCCGACGACGGGGTTGAACACCGTCCCGATCGCCCGGCCGATGATGAAGTGGGTGCCGAGATTGTGCACACCGTCGACGCGAACCACCACGTTCCGGGGCAGCGCGTGCTGCACGCCCAGGTTGAACTGCTGGACGGTCGGATTCTCCATGCCGTTGTCGATGATGTTGATTCCGGATGCGCCGGCGCCGGGAAGCGTGAACCCGGTGAACGGGTTTGCGAGTGACGGCGCAAAGGGCGGGAACTGTCCCGTCGCCGGATCGACGAAGAATGTGTTGCCGGCCCTCACTTCGATTGGCAGTGCGCGCCCGTCGAGACCGCGCTCGAGCGACTGCAGCTCGAGCGTCATCCTGTCGTAGTAGATGCCATATCCACCGTGAACGCTGGTCCGCGCGCGACCCGGCGCCCAGTTGAACCCGATCCTCGGGCCGATGTTGTTCACGTCTTTTCCGCGCGTGCCGGTCAGGAACGGCTGGACGATCGGATTGATCTCCGAGACACGGCTGATGTTCTTCACGTCCGTGTCGAGCTCGTAGCGGACGCCGACGTTGAGCGTCAGGTCGGGCCGGACCCGCCAGTCGTCCTGTACGAACAACGCGATGTAGTTGTTGTTCGCGTCCGGAATATTCAGGCCCTGATCGGGCTTGCCGCTTCGGAGCGTCACGGCAAACAGGAGATCCTGGTCATCCACTCGGCCATCGCCGTTGTGATCGAAATCGGCGAAGTCTTCGACCAGCTCGACGCGACCCTGGCGGAACACATCCAGGTCGAAGTCGCCGAGGACGCGCTGCCACTCGCCGCCCGCCTTTGATCGTGTGAGCGCCACGGACGAGAGTTGCCGAGTCGCTCAACTGGAAGCGCTTCTGGGTCGTGCCCTGCGGCACACGGAACGACGCACCATCGGCCAGACTCGGGAATGTCAGCTGCGGCTCGGCCGTGACCGGATCGATCCGGTTGTGGTAAGTGCTGAACGAGGTGGAGAGCGCGTTCACCATCGTCGGCGACAGGATGCGCGTCCACGATCCGACGACAGACTGGTAGCGGTTGACACTGGCCTGACGGTACGACGCCGAGCCGATCGACCGGTCGAGCGTGCTCGCGCCGGTGTCCTCGGCGTGCTCGCCGGCATAGCGCACCATCACCGAGTCCGGCCCCTTCGCGCGCCAGTCGAACCGTGCCGATCCAAGCAGGTCGTCGAGGGGAGCGGGCGCAAACGTGCGCCGGATGATCCGCTGCGCGACGTCTCTCGTGCCAACCAGCGTTCCGCCATCCTGGTTCCGGTATTCGATAGCCCCGAACCAGAACGTTCCGGGCGCCAGCGGACCACCGGCCGACCCGGCCACCTGCTGCCGGTCGAACGGCGGCTTGAGGCCGGCGATTGCGTCGTACGTCGCGGGAAGCGACTGCCAGCGTTGGTCGCGGGCGAAGAGTGACGCAGACCCGCGCAGCCGGTCCGTGCCCGACTTGGTCACGACGTTGATCGCGGACCCGGCCGAGCGGCCGGTCTCGGCGCTGAATCGGTTGGTGGCAATCTGGAACTCCTGCACCGACTCCTCGGTCACGTTGAGCAGCGGCCCGCCAACCACATCGTCGTTGTTGTCGGAGCCGTCAATCATGATGTTGCCGCCGCGACCGAGCTGGCCGGCGGACGAAATCACGACCGAGTTCGACTTCGTCGGATCGAAATTCGGGGCGGGCGTGTTTCCGGGCACGAGGAGTGCGAGCTCGAGAAAGTTGCGGCCGTTCAGCGGCAGCACGTCGATCAGGGCAGACCGTATGACCGCATCCACGACCGAACGACTGGTGTCGACCGCGATCACGCCGATGCCACCCTCGACGTTCACATTGACGCGCACGCTGTCGAGCGTCAGTTCGACAACAACGGACGCCGCCTGCCCGACTTCGAGCGCGACGCCCTCCTCTTTTGACGTCGCGGAACCCCGGCGCCGCTACGTCGACGTTCACCATCCCCGGTGCCAGATTCGCGGCAACGAATGAGCCGTCCGCGCCGGTCACGACTCTCCGCGTTTGCGCAGTATCTGGCGCCGTGATCGTGACGACAGCCGCCGGCACCGGCGCGCCCTGCGGATCGTGCACACGGCCGCGCAGCGTGGCCGTTGCGGTCTGGGCGTCGCTGCCCGAGGCGAACGCAAGTGTGAACAATGCGGCGACAACGAGCCGTGACAGTAACTTCATGACGTCCAGTGATTCTCCTGAGGAGCAGTCGAGGTGGGCCGCAAGAGTACGACAGCGCCACGCGCGCGGCAATAATCTGTATGTGCTAGGGAGAGCTTCGCTGGAGAGAGCGCTCGCTCAGGAGTTCTATTAGGTTCTACCGGGTTCTACCAGGTTCTACGGGTTCTGCCAGGTTCTACGGGTTCGAGGGATCGAACCCAGCGGAACCTTCTGAACCTCGTAGAACCCTGGTAGGTGTAGCTTCCGCCTTCAGGCGGAAGTAAGGGCGAAAACCCCGTAGAACCTTGCGAACCCTGCAGAACCCTCAGTAGAGCGTGTACGTGTAGAGCGTGTCGCCGACGGCGACGATGACGTACTGGTGCCCGTCGATCATGTAGGTCTGGGGCGCGTTCGAGATCGTGCCGATGCGCGAGTGCCACAACGGTTTGCCGTTTGCGGGATCGTGAGCGACGAGGTTGCCTCCCTTGTCGCCGGCGAAGAGCAGCTTGCCGGCGGTCGCAAGCAGGCCGGCGCCGCCGCCGCCCGAGTTGCCCGGGTACTCGATGCCGCCAGGCGATGTTGCCGGTCTTGGGATCGATCGCCGTCAGGTAACTGGGGTACGAACCGACCGCTACGGTCTGCTTGCCGCCGAGCCCCATCGAGCCACGCGGATCAGGATCGGTCAGGTAGATCAGCTGGAACCCGTTGTTCTCCTGCGTGTAGAACAGACCGGTGTCCGGCGAATACGCCGGCGGCGGCCAGTTGGTGACGCCGCCTTCGACCGGCGACACGAGTGACCCCGGTACGGTGGCTTCCTTCTCCGGGTTCGGCTCGGGCGCACCATTCTTCCGCAGTCCCTTGGACCAGTTCGTCGTCGTCCCGTACTTGCTCGTCGCGATGTTTTCCCCCGTGACCCGGTCCACGGTGAAGAAGTAGCCGTTGCGAGCGGCAGTCGAGACCATCTTGCGCTGCCGTCCGGCAATGACGCCGTCGATGAGCACCGGCGTCTGGGCGGAGTCCCAGTCGTGCGTGTCGTGAGGGGAGGTCTGGTAGTACCACGCCATCTTGCCGGTCTCGACGTTGACGGCGACGAGGGAGCAGGTGAACAGGTTGTCACCCTTCCGCGCGACGCCCGTGTAGCCCGGCGTCGGGTTGCCGGTGCCGAAGATGTACAGCTTCGTTTCGGCATCGTAGACGCCGGGGATCCAGACCTGGCCACCGCCGTGGCGTGCGGCCTCGAGGCTCGGCCACGTGTCGAGGCCGGGGTCACCGGGATTCATCGGGACGGTATAGAACTTCCACTGGAGCTTACCCGTCTCGGGATCGAAGGACTGCAGGAAGCCGGGCGCATCGAGGTCGTTTCCGGTTCCGGCGAGCACGTGGTTGCCGATGACCATCGGCGCCATGGTCGAGAAGTACTGCTGGTTGAAATCGGCGATTTCGACGTGCCAGCGCTCCTTGCCGGTACGCGCATCGAGCGAGACCAGGTAGTTGTCCGGCGTTTCGAAGTACAGGTAGTTGTTCCACATCCCCATGCCGCGGCTGCCGATGTGGGTGCCTCCCTTCGTCTTCCAGTAGTAGTGCCAGAGCTCGCGGCCATCGCGCGCGTCGATCGCCCACGCATTGTCCGGCGCCGAGATGTAGAGCACGCCGCCGACCTGCAGGATCGCTCCCTTGATGTTGGCGTTGCCGCCAGCCGCGAACTCGCCGCTGCCTTCACCACCGACGATCACCGGCGCCGCGCCGCCGAACCCACCGCGTCCGCCGCCGAATCCGCCGCCGCCACCGGCATTCCCCGCACCGGCGGTGAGCTTCGACACCCATGCGAGCGTGAGGTTCTTGACGTTCGTCTGGTTGACCTGCGTCAGTGTGCTGTAGCGCCGGCCGGTGTAGTCGCCTGAGTAGCTCGTCCACTCCTCGGCGAGTGGTTTCAGCATCGCCGCGGGATCGAGGCCGCCCTGGCCCTGAGGCTGTGCCGCGGGAGCAGGTGCTGCCTGCGCAGCCGGAGCTGCCTGGCCCTGCGGCTGACCCTGCGCGGCGAGGAGCACCGGGACCACGGCGACCGCGGTCGTGAGCAATATCTTTTTCAATGTCATTTCAGCGTCACCAGGTAGGCGGTCACATCGTGGATGTCTTTATCCGTGTACACCGTCAGCAGCTGCCGATGGCCTTCGAGCGGATCGTTGATTTCGACCTTCGGCACCGCGCCGTCGCGGCGAATCGCGCGTGCCGGGCCGTCGCCTTGCTTCACGACGACAACGAAATCGTCAATCCGGTCGAGCGGCGCCTTCGATCTTCTGACCTGACGGCATCGTCACGGTCACCGTCACCGGCTTGCCGCCACCTCCACCACCGCCACGGCCGCCCCGGCCAGCGCCGCCGCCCGAGACCCAGGTCGTCTGGAGCTGCGTCGGATCGGTGATTCGTCCGGCGAGCCCCTGCAAATCACCGGTGGCCGAGTGACAGGAGGCGCACTTCGCGGTGAAGAACGCCTTGCCCGCCGCGGCATCGCCAACGACGATGTTCAGTGCGGCGGGCTCGGACCCGGGCGGGGGATTGCCCTGCCCGCGCATCGTTGCGGCCACGCTGTGGATGTACTCGGCAATCGCCCTGACGTCGTCGTCCGGCAGACCCGGGAAGGGAGGCATCGGCGGCATGCCGGGATTCTGCCGGCCGTTGTGGACGACGGGCAGAATGAGCTCGCCCTTCTGATCGTTGAGCACGAGTTGTGAGCGGAGCAGGTTGACGCCGCCCATGTCGCCGCCCCTGAGATCCGCGCCGTGGCAGATCCGGCAGTTCACGCCAAAAAGAGTCTGGCCGCGCGCGATGAGCGCGGGATCTCCCGGGGGACGCTGTTGGGCGGGGAAGGTCGCGGGATTGCCTCGTCCGCGTCCACCTTGCACCGGCACCGGGGCCTGTGCGCCACCCGGTGGCGCATTCGGCGCCGGCGGCGCCTGACCGGCGGGCGGGGCCTGGGGCGGCGGCGGCTGCTGCGCCGCGGGCCGGACCGCAAAGGACGCCAGCAGCAACAGCGCCGCGGCAGCCACACTCGTATTTGGTCGCATCAATTACCCCATCAAGGAATCAGGGCCTGTCCCGGCGGACGGGCTTCATACCGACGATAGATCAGCACGACGCATTCGCGTAAAGCCGCGATGGACCGCCGCTCCGGACACCCGCACGTCCGGACGCATTTCTCCACAGACATTACGCGCCCCATATGGTAAACGTTTCGGCGTGCGCATGCTGCTTTCATTGGTGAATGTCTTCACTCCTCGATGCCACAGGTCACTCGAGGACACGAGCGACGGCGGCCGCGGCGATGGTGTTGTCGACCGCGCTCCTCGCCTCGGATGCCGTTGTCCCTGGCCAGGCCCCGGCCAGCCGGAATTTTCCAACCGTCGGTGGCAACCTCGCCAACCAGCGGCACTCGTCGCTCACCCGAATCACGAAGACGAACGTCAGCCATCTTGGCGGCGCCTGGATGATTCACCTCGAGGACGGCCAGCCGGCGGGCACGATGCAGGCGACGCCAGTTGTCGTCGACGGCGTCATTTACATCGCGACAGGCATCGGAAATGTCTTCGCTGTCGATGGAGCGACCGGCGCGATCAAGTGGAAGTACCGGTCAGGAGGTCGTCCCGGGAGCAATCGCGGAGTCGCCGTCGGAGGCGGCCGCGTCTTCGCCGGTCAGCGCGACAACTCGCTCGTCGCGCTCGATCAGAAGACCGGCTCGCGGCTGTGGCGCAGCGAGCTGGCCACGACTGGCCCGGGCACGACGAGCGCGCCAGCGACCTACCACGACGGCCTGGTTTACATCGGCATCGGCGGCGGCGAGCTGGGGGTTCGGGGACAGTTCGGGGCGTACGATGCGGCGACCGGCAAAGAGGTGTGGAAGTTCTGGACCATCCCGGCGCCGGGAGAACGCGGCAGCGAGACCTGGGAAGGAGAGTCGTGGCGCTACGGCGGCGCTCCGGTATGGACGCAGCCCGCGATCGATCCGGCGCTCAATACCGTTTACGTCGCAGTCGGCAACGCGGGACCTGACAACGACGGCACCGCGCGTGCCGGTGACAACCTGTTCACCGTGTCGATCGTGGCGCTCGATGCGAAAACGGGCGCGTACAAGTGGCACTTCCAGGAGGTGCACCACGATTTGTGGGACTACGACAACGCCGCCGCGCCAGTGCTCGCCGACATCCGGTTCAACGGTCGCAAGCGGCAGATCCTGATGCACGGCGGCAAGACGGGGATGATGTACATCCTGGACCGCGTCACCGGTAAGCCACTCATCGGCATCGAGGAGCGCGCGGTGGCGCAGGAACCGCGGATGAAGACCGCGCCGACGCAGCCGTTTCCCATCGGTGATTCGTTCGTGCCGACCTGTCCCGAGCCTGGCAGCGTTGATCCGAAGTATCCGACGAGTTGCATCTTCGGCGGTTACTGGACCGAACCCGTCGTCATGGCGCCGGGCACGCAGGGAGGGCTCTCGTGGGCACCGATGGCGTTCAACCCGCAGACCGGTTTGATCTACGTGCCGGGCAGTATCATCAATTCGGGTTTTTCCCTGCGGCGGCAGGAATGGGATGAAAGCACGCGGAGTTTCCGTGCCGTCGGCACCGGGGCAGGATTCTTTCGTCCTCCGGGCGAACCGCGCAGCGGCACCCTGACAGCGATCAATCCCACGACGAACAAGATCGTGTGGCAGAAGCGGACGAAGTTCCCGATCGGAACGGGGAGCGGACTCCTGAGCACGGCGACCGGGCTGCTCTTCCACGGCGAGTCGGATGGCAGAATGCTCGCCTACGACATCACCACTGGCGAGCCACTGTGGAACTTCCAGACCGGCGCCGGCGCGGACGCGCCCGCCGTGACCTACGAGATCGGCGGCGAGCAGTACGTCGCGATTCTCGCGGGCGGCAACACGTTTCAACTATCGGAACGCGGAGACAATCTCTGGGCGTTCAAACTCGGCGGCAAAGTGCCGCCCGCTCCCGCGCCGCCCGAGCCCCCGACGACGCAGCCGGGCCCGCCGAAGTAAGCTGACGGGATCGGCGGTACACTTCGGGGTGAGGCTCGGCCGAACCGATCGCGAGCCCAGGCCCCCGACTGACTGTTCCGAGATCCCGAGTCCCGAATCCCGAGTCCCGAGTCCCGAGTCCCGTATGATCGCCAACCCCCACGCAGGCCAGAAACCCCTTTGGCGAGGTCCGGCGACGTCCGCGGCGCGCCTTGCCGTCATCCTCGTACACGGACGTGGTGGTTCGGCGAGTGAGATGCTGACCCTTGCCGACGAGCTCGGGATTTCGGACATCGCCTGGGTGGCGCCACAGGCAGCGGGGCACACCTGGTATCCGTATTCGTTCCTCGCGCCGATCGAACAGAATGAGCCGGGGATCTCGTCAGGGCTGGGCGTGCTCGCTGGACTTGTGGAGGACCTCGGTCGAGGCGGCATCCCGGCGAGCCGTGTCGGAGTGCTCGGCTTCTCCCAGGGCGCCTGCCTGTCGCTCGAATTCGCCGCCCGCCATGCCGATCGCTATGCTGCGGTCGTGGGATTGAGCGGCGGCCTGATTGGCCCCCCGGGTACGCCTCGAGACTACGCGGGATCGCTCGCGGGCACGCCTGTGTTTCTCGGCTGCAGCGATGTCGACGCGCACATTCCGGTTGAACGCGTGCGCGAGTCGGCAACGGTTTTCCGCCGCCTCGAAGCCAGCGTCGACGAGCGCATCTATCCACGGATGGGTCACACCATCAACCAGGACGAGCTCGACGCCGTGCGCACCTTGCTCTCGGCAGGAAAGAAGGCGTGAGAGCTAGCCGGGAGCAGAAAGCGCCGGTCAGTAGCCAGTAACCAGTAGCCAGTTGCTGAGAACTGATTGCTGACAACTGATTGCTGAGAACTGATTGCTGAGAACTGATTGCTGATAACTGAGAGCTGATCGCTGATAGCTGTCAGCTAGTAAGCCACCTCCGCCAGCCCTCCTTCAATTTCCCGCCGGTTCGCTTCCTCCCACGGCGGCAGTTTGAGGGCGCGGCCGAGCGCGGCCAGCGGCTCGTCGACGGTAAAGCCGGGTCGCACGGTGGCGATTTCGAGCAGGACGCCGCCCGGCTCCCGGAAGTAGATCGATTGGAAGTATTGCCGGTCGAGAACGTCGGTCACGCCGTAGCCGAGCGTGAGCAGTTCCTCCCTGGCGCGCACCTGTTCCTCCGCGCTGCCGATGGCCAGTGCGACATGATGAACGGTCCCGAGGCCATTCAGGGCCGGCGGCGCGTCGGATCGGTAGGCGACGTCCATCAGCTTGCCCGCTCCGTCCCCGTTCACTCCCAGCCGAATCCGCCCTTCGGTTTCAGTCACGATTCGAAAGCCGAGGAAGTCCGTCAGCAGTTGCACCGTCCGCTCCGGCGAACGGACCAGGAGGGTGACGCTGTGCAGCCCGCGGATCGCGCAGGCTGCCGGAATGCCGCCGCCCGTCCAGCCCTTGCGGTCGTCCACGGACTCGACGAGCTCGATCGCGAGCCCGGACGGATCCGTCACCATCAGCGTGCGATCGTCGAACGGCCGCTCGACCTGCTCGACGTTCATACCGAGTCGCGTCAGCCTGTCCCGCCAGAACTCGAGTGACGACGGCGGGACGGAAAAGGAGGTGACGGCGATCTGACCGGCCCCCTTCACGCCGACCCGCACACCGCGACCGTGATACGGGAACGTCGTCCAGATAGTCCCGGGTGTCCCGCCCTCGTTACCGTAATAGAAGTGGTAGACGTGATGGTTGTCGAAGTTGACGGTCTTCTTCACCAGCCGCAGCCCGAGGCCGCCGATGCAGAAGTCGACGTCCGGCTGGGCCTCGTCGACAGTGGCGGTCACGTGGTGGAGTCCGAGGATGTGATGGGTCATAGCGTTGCCGATCGATTTCAGGGCTAATGGACGTCCGACTCATGGACGGACCGGTGCAAGGACGATCGCAGGAAGCGCAATCTTTCCCTGTGGCGCCGCAGGTTCTGCAAATGGGCCTCGACCACGTCCGGATCGTACGGGGCGGCACACAAGGTCGTGTAGTCGCGGCTCAGCTGGAACCACTGCTCCCTGAGTTCACGGAACGCGGCCGCGATGTCGGAGTCCACACCCCATCGTAACAAAGCGGGATCCGGAAAGTAGTTGACCGCTGCTCGCTCATCACCGTACAAACACTCGCGCGGAGAACCGCGTTCATGGTCGAAGGAGTCCCGGATGAGAAGAGTAGTCCTGTGCGCGGTCACCCTCGCGGTGGCGGTCGCGCCATCGAGATGGGTGCCATCGTTCGCGCAAGGCAAACAGGCCAACTGGTTCGCCGATGGCGGCGACCCTCAGCGAAGCTCCTGGCAGCGTGACGAGACCCAGATCACGCCGGAGACCGTCAAGGGGATGAAGCTGCTCTGGACACTGCAGACCGACAACCAGCCGCGTCAGCTCCACAACCTGTTCGCACCGCTGATCGTCAGCGCCGTAGCGACCGACGCCGGGACGCGCGAGATTGCCGTCCTCGCCGGCGTGTCCGATAACCTCTACGGCGTCGACGTCGACAAGGGGACACAGATTTGGAAGCGGCATTTCGACAGCACGTACGAGGAGCCCGCAGGAGGGCGCGGCGGCGGACCGCTGTGTCCGGGCGGGCTTACCGCAACACCGGTCGTCGCCCCGATGGAGACGCCGGGGGCCTACAAAATTTACGCGATTTCCTGGGATGGGCGCCTCCGCCAGCTCGACGTGGCCACCGGCAAGGACCTCGCGCCGGCCGAACCCTTCCTTCCGGCAAACGGGAAGCCGTACGCGCTCAATCTCGTGAACAACGTGCTGTACACGACCACCGCACAGGGGTGCGGCGGAAATCCCAACCAGTTCTATGCCTACGATCTCGCGACGAAGAAGGTCGGCAGCTTCAATCCCGGAAGCGGCGGCTTGTGGCCGCGACTGGGGCCCTCCGTTGGCAAGGACGGCACCGTCTACGCTGGAAGCGGTGATGGCGACTACTACCCCGAACAGCAGATTTACGGACAGGCGATCGTCTCGGTGAAGCAGAACCCGGAAACGAAAGCGCTCGAGCTCAAGGACTGGTATGCACCGTCGAACGCATTCTGGCTGCGCAAGCGCGACCTCGATATGAACGTGACCGGGCCGGTCTTCGACTACAAGGGCAAGGAGTACACCGTCCAGTCGAGCAAGGAGTGCCGGATCTGGCTGCTCGACACGCGTGAGCTGGGCGGCGAGGATCATCGCACGCCGGTCTTCCGGACGCCGCTCGTGTGCAACGAGGAAGTGCAGTTCGCCGCCGCCGGGATCTGGGGTGCACTCTCAACCTGGGAGGACGCGAGCGGGACGCGCTGGGTCCTGATGCCCTTCTGGGGGCCGAAGCACTCACAATTCAGCGCACCGATCGAGCACGGTGAAGTCGTGCACGGGGCGATCGCCGCGTTCAAGATGGAGATCAAGGCCGGCAAGCCGCAGCTCACGCCCGCGTGGCTCTCGCGCAACATGCACCAGGCGGAACCGGCGGTCATCGCCAACGGCGTCGTCTTTGGATATGGCAGTGGCGAGGATGCGACCCAGGCGGATCCGTACATCGGCCTGGCCTACAACACCGCGGCGAACCGCGCCGCGAAATCGGGGCACGCGACCCTCTACGCACTCGACGCGCAGACCGGCGCCGAGCTCTGGTCGAGCGGCGATCAGATCACGTCGTTCAACCACTTCAGCAGTCTCTCGGTCGCCAACGGCCGCGTCTACATCGGCACGTACGACGGCAAGCTCTATTGCTTCGGCGTCGACAGGAAGGCGGCAAGTACACGGTGATGGAAAAGGATCGACAGATGCGACTCTGGATTCGGCTACCGGCGATCGTCGCCAGCGCCATTGGTTTCGCCGCGCTGCTGCATGGCCAGGGGCGCGGCAGTACCGAGTGGACGACGAGCAGCCTGGACGCGCAGCGCACCGGGTGGTTGACCACTGACGCGCGACTCACGAAGCAAGCGGTGCAGAAGCACGAGCTCAAGTTCCTCTGGAAGTCACGATTCGAGAACGAGACCCGTCAGCTGAACTCGCTGACCCAACCTGTCCTGCTCGACCGGCTGATCGGGTTCCGCGGCTTCAAGGCGCTGGCGTTCGTCGGCGGCAGCGACGATCGCGTGTTCGCCATCGATACCGATCTCGGCAAGCCGTACTGGACCGCGATTCTGAACTACTCGGCAAACACCGGCGGCCAGCCCGCGAGCTCGTCGTCCTGCCCCGGAGGGTTGATCGCGACGCCGAGCCGGCGCACCAGCCTCGTGCCCCCGCCCGGCCGCGGTGGTGGCGGCGGTCGCGGAGGTCGGAGCGGCAGCGCGGTCGGTGCGGCGGGCGCGGGAGCCGCAGTTCTCAGCGAGCCGCGTCCGGCCCGCGGCGCTGGTGCGCAGGGCAGGGGAGCGGTCGCGCCGGCCGGCCCCGTGGCCCCTCCAGCCGTGCCGAATTCTCCTGCCGTCGCGCCGGTTCCGTTCGGCGGCGTCGATCCGGTCTACGCGGTCGGCACCGACGGACTGCTCCATACCATGCTGTCGAGCAATGGCGCCGATGCCGAAACGCCGGTCCCGTTCCTTCCGCCAAGCGCCCGGCCTGCCAGCCTCGTGTTCGTCGACGGGACCGTGTACACGAGTACGTCGAATGCGTGTGGCGCCGCACCCAATGCGGTCTGGGCCATCGACCTTGCCTCGAAGGAGCGGAAGGTGACGACGTGGACGACCGGCGGCGCGAGCGTCGCCGGATCCGACGGTCCGGCGTTCGGCACGACCGGCACGCTCTACGTCGCGGTTGCCGCCAATCCTTCCGGGGTTGCCGCCGCGCCCGAGGGTTCGGCCGGCGTCAGCAACGCCGTGGTCGCGCTCGACCGCAAGACGCTCGAGCGGAAAGACTGGTTCATCGCCGACGGGGCAGACTTCAACGCCTCACCCATGGTCATCCGCTACAAGGATCGTGATCTCGTCGCCGTGACCGGCAACGACGGACGCCTGTACTTGCTCGACGGCGCATCGCTCGGCGGCGCAGACCACAAGATGCCGCTGCACGTCACGGCGAAGTACACCGCGGCGGGCGCGGGAATGGCGCTGGCTACCTGGGAGGACCAGGGAACCCGCTGGATCCTGGCCACCGCAGCCGGCTCGGCGCCGGCCGGTCGCGCCGCCGCCGGTCGGGGTGCGGCAGCCACCGCAACCGCCGGGAGCGTGGTGGCGTTTCGACTCGTCGACCAGAACGGCACACTGACGCTCGAACGTGGTTGGACGTCGCGGCCGCTGACATCACCGCTTGCGCCGATTGTCGTGAACGGTGTGGCCTTCGTCGCGTCGAGCGGCGAATTCAAGGGCCGCGCAGCCGGTTCGTTGACCGCGGCCCAGCGGGCGCAGCGCTCGGTGCCGGCGGTGTTGTATGCGCTCGATGCCGCCACCGGCGCAGAGCTGTGGAACAGCGGCACGACCATCAATTCGTTCGCCCGCGCGGGTCTGTCGGCCGGCGCCGGGCAGGTATACGTCGTGACCTACGACAACACGCTCTACGCGTTCGGCATTCCGATGGAGCACTGATCGACCGCTCCCGGGCGGGCGATCGCGCCCGCCCTCGTGCCTTCCCGATTCGGTTCCCGCGTGGACAACATCACTCATTCGCTCGTCGGCGTCGCCATCGCAGAACTCGCGCTGCCCGCATCAGCGACGAGTGATGAGCGCCGCGTGCTGATGGCTGGAGCCGTCATCGCCGCGAATCTTCCTGATATCGACCTCGCCTACACCTGGATCACACCCGCGCCGCTCGGTTATCTGCTGCATCACCGGGGGTACACCCATACGGTCGCAGGACTGCTGGCGCTGTCGGTCGTGCTGCCGCTCGTCATGCGTCTCTGGCCCGCAGTGCGCGGGCTGGGATCCCGTGGCCGCGGGTGGTTGTGGGGCCTTGTCGCCGTCAATCTTCTCGGGCATGTGGCCCTCGACGGCCTCAACTGCGTACGGCGTGCACCCGTTCTACCCCTTCAACGCGCGGTGGTACTACGGCGACGCCGTGTTCGTATTCGAACCGGTTGTCTGGCTGATGCTTGGGGTCGCCGCGGCGTGTAACGCCCGAACGCGGCGTGTCAGGACATCGATCGTGTGCCTGCTGGTGGTGGTCTTCGTCGCGATCACCGCGGGCGGCCTGATCCCGCCGGTCGCGCTCGTCGCGAATCTTGCCGCCGCCGGCGCCTTTCTCGCCGCGATTCGACAGCTTCGCCCGCGCCCGCGCGCCGCCGCGGCACTCGTCGTCATGACGGTCTTCGTCCTGTCGATGTTCGGTTTGTCGAGAGCGGCCAGGCTCGAGGCCACCAGGGCGTCAAGGACGACAGGCGATCGACTCGACGTGATCGTGTCGCCGGATCCCGGCATGCCACTGTGCTGGTCCGTCATCATCGTGGCCCGTGGTCCGGACACCGACAGCTATCGCACCGACCGGGGCACGCTGTCGCTGGCTCCGGCATGGTTCCGCCCCGATCGGTGTGCCTCCTATCGGCTGGCGGGCGATCGATGGCGACCGGTGGGTGCCAACGACGAAGTCGCCTGGCGTGACGACTTCCGTCAGTCAGTCACGACCCTTCAAAACTTCGACCGGGACGATTGCCGCGTCCGCGCCTGGCTGCAGTTCGGTCGTGCCCCGATCGTTCGCGACAACATGATTCTGGATCTCAGGTTCGACACGGGACTGCGGGGCAACTTCACCGCCATGCCGCTTGCGAGCCGGGGCGCCGAGTGCCCGGCGAACGTCACGAACTGGGCTGCGCCTCGAGCCGATCTGCTGGGCCTTCCGTAGCGAAGAGCCGTCCGGCCGGTTGCCTCGTCCGTCTCGAGGCCGCGGGCTGGGCACGGGATTGCTCGCAACCGTATTCCGTGAACGGTGGCGAAAGCGCGACGCCGCGAGACCAGCGTTGCCGGCTGAAGTGCCGTCCACGATCGTCTAATTCTGAGTGATGCCGTTCCGCGCCTGCGGGCACGTTTTGTGCTTTTCGCGAAGCGGAACCACGTGATGACTCAGAAAGACGACAACCCGTCGGACCCCGTTCTGGAGGTCCTGACGGAGTACGAGCAGAAGTTGCGGACGCTGCACCAGAACGATCGGCTTGCCGATGAAGCGCAGCGCACGTTCGGGGCGCTGGTCACGGAACTGGAGCGGCGGAGTGGGCTCGATCGTCGCCGGAAGGCTCGCGCGGGCACCGACAGGCGAACCGGCCAGCCTCGCACTGAGGCTCTCGTCCCCTGACGCTCCGGGTCGGGGAGCGCCGCGCTAGCGCTGTACCCGGCCGGAGGCGTCGCCAGCGACCAGACGGTCGACTTCGTCAACCGTGACGCGGTTGAAGTCGCCGGGAATCGTCTGCTTGAGGGCGCTCGCACCGACCGCGAAACGAAGCGCGTCAACCGGCTGGCGATCCGACAGCAGCCCGAAAATCAGACCCGCCGCGAAACTGTCGCCGCCACCGATGCGGTCGACCAGCCGCACGTCGTAACGCTGGCTCTGCACCATCGTGCCCGCCTTCGCGTCCCACAGCACGGCGCTCCACCCGTTGTCGCTCGCAGAGAGGCTCTCGCGCAGCGTAATCGCGACGAGTGAGGCGCCGAAGTCCCGCGTGACCTCTTCCGCCGCCGCGCGGAAGCCGTCGAGATTCAACTGCCCGCTCGTGACATCGGTGTCCGGCACGTGGACGCCGAGCACCGATTGCAGATCCTCCTCGTTCGCGATCACGACGTCGACGCCGCGCATCATCGGCCGCATGGTTTCGCGCGCCTGCGCTTCGGTCCACAGCTTCTTGCGGTAATTGAGATCGACGCTGACCTTCGCGCCCGCCCGGCCGGCGGCTGCGATCGCGCGCCGTGTCGCTTCCGCCCCGTTCGGACCGAGCGCCGGCGTGATGCCGGTGACGTGAAACCAGTCGACACCTTCGAAGAGATCTTCCCAGTCGACCGCATCGGGCGCCATGTCGCTGATCGCGGAGTGCGCACGGTCGTACACCACCGTCGACGCGCGCTGGCTGGCGCCAGCCTCGGTGAAGTACACGCCCATGCGCGCACCGCTGCGGACGATCCGGTCGGTGCGGACGCCTTCGGCGCGAAGCGCGCGGACCGCAGCGTCGCCGATTGGATTCTTCGGCAGCGCGGTGACGTACGTGCTGTCGCACCCGAAGTGCGCCAGGCTGACGGCGACGTTGGCTTCGCCGCCGCCGAACGTGGCGACGAACTGCGGCGTTTGCAGAAACCGTTCGAACCCCGGCGGACTGAGCCGCAGCATGAGTTCCCCGAACGTAATCACCCGCTTCATCACGCGTTCCCTCTCGCCGCCTTGACGCTCGCCACGATGCGGGCGGCATTCGCCGTCAGCGCCGCGTAGTTGCCCGCCGCGATCGCCGCGGTATCGAGCAGCGCCGTGCCGACCCCGACCGCAACCGCGCCGGCGCGAATCCAATCCCCGGCGTTGTCGAGGGTGACGCCGCCGGTAGGCATCAGCTTCACCTGCGGCAGCGGACCGCGCACGTCCTTCAGGAACGTGGGGCCGAGCGCGGTCGCCGGGAAGACCTTCACGACGTCGGCGCCCGCGTCCCACGCGTCCAGGATCTCAGTCGGCGTGAAACAGCCGGGCATGACCGCGGCATCCTGAGCGTGGCACGCGGTGATGACCTCGCGCCGGAACACGGGGCTGACGACGAACCTGGCGCCCGCGTCGATCACACGCCTGGCGGTTTCGCCGTCGAGCACCGTGCCGGCGCCGAGCACGACCCCGGGTGGAAGCGACGCCGCAAGCTGACGGATGAGGTCGATCGCGCCCGGCACCGACATCGTGACTTCAATCACCCGGACGCCGCCAGCCCCGATGGCATCGAACACCGCCCGCACCTTGTCGGGATCCTTCATCCGGATGATCGCGACGATCCCCGCGCGTTCAACGTCTTCGACCACTGCACGGCGTTTCTCGGTCACCACTCCCCCCGTCAGGCCTGTCGGCCGCCGCGTCAACACATCGCGTGCGACGGGCGTAGATTACTGCGGCGCGCTGCTCGGCGCCAAACGCCGCGTGGCCAACACGCTATGCGCGGGAGCGTACCGACGTCATCGGTCGAAGTCGATATTCTCGAATAGCGGCCATGCGCTGTTTCCGCTGCCCCCGCAACACTCGTTGCCGATCAAGGAGTCCTGGATGTCTGGTGTTGAACCCGCCGACGGCAGCACCCCGCTGCCGCCGATTGTGCTGGTGGTCGATGACCACCGCGATACCGTCGAGATGTACGAGACCCTGCTGAGCGCGCAAGGATACTGGGTTGCGCGCGCATCGAACGCGATTGACGCGTTCGAGTACGCCCACGAACTGCTGCCCGATGCGATCGTGACCGATCTCGGGCTGCCGGGTGACATGGACGGGGCCGAACTCATCCGCCAGTTGCGTGCGGATCCGGCGCTGCGCGACGTGCCGATTCTTGCCGTGACCGGTCGCGACCCGCGTGACGTGCCCTCGCTCTCGGGCGTCAAGGTCGCGGGATTGCTGATCAAGCCGGTCGCACCCGAGACGCTGCTCGCGCGGGTGGGGGCGGCGCTCGCGCAGTCGACCGCACTCCGTTCGCGGAGCGCCAAGGTCATGTCGAAGATCGAGCCGCTGCTCGCGAAATCGGCGGGGCTGGTGGCGCAGGCGCGCCGGCACGGCCGCGGCACCGGTGAGGGTGAGGAGAGTCGCAGCTGCCCGTCGTGCGGCGACACGGACGATACTCGTCCGTTCTAGGTTCCAGGGTTCTCGGGTTCTACGTCTTACAACCTAAAACCCTTGAACCGTAAAACCAGACCCTAGAACTGGAAAACTCTAGAACCTAGAACCCTGTCCTGGCATCGCATCCGCAACATTGCCCTTGGCGTATGATGGCCTCACTCATATGCCGAGCACCGCTGCGCAATCGACGCCCCGTACTCCTTCCATTTTCGATCTCACCGGCCGACTGGCAGTCGTCGTCGGCGGCACGAGCGGCATCGGCCGCGCCCTGGCGCTCGGGCTGGCCGACGCTGGCGCGGACGTCGTCGCCACCGGCCGGCGCGAGGCGCTCGTCGACGAGGTCGCGTCCGCGATCGAGGCTCGGGGCCGGCGAACGATCCGGGTGCCCTCGGACGTGAGCGATGTCGGATCGCTCGAGCGACTCAGAGACGCGTGCCTGGCCGAGTACGGCAAGGTCGACATCCTCGCGTGCGTCGCCGGAACGACGAAACGTGTGCCGACGCTGGACATGCAGGAGTCCGACTGGGCGCATATCCTGGAAACCAACCTGACCGGGACGCTCCGCAGTTGCCAGGTGTTCGGCCGGGAGATGGTGGCGCGTCGCTATGGGCGCATCATCACGATTGCATCGCTGTCGTCGTTTGTCGGGCTGTTCGAAGTCGCCGCCTACGTCGCGAGCAAGTCCGCCGTCGCTGGATTGACGCGTGCGCTGGCGGTCGAATGGGCGCCCCACGGCGTCACCGTGAACGCGATTGCTCCAGGCGTGTTCAAGACCGACCTGAATGCCGCACTGCTCGAGACCGCCCGTGGCAAGGAGTTCCTGGTCCGGACGCCGATGCAGCGCTTTGGCAAGCTCGAGGAGCTCGTCGGCGCCGCCGTATACCTGGCATCTGACGCGGCGTCGTTCGTGACCGGGCACGTCCTGGCGGTGGACGGCGGGTTCCTGGCAAGCGGTGTCAACCAATGAGAGCCGTGCTGGTGATCAGCGACCGTGACAACGTCGCCACCGCGCTTGAAGCACTCGAGACCGGGCGGACGGTGACCGCGAACGGTGTGTCGGTCGTCGTTCTCGAGCCTGTGGCCGCCGGACACAAGATTGCGCTCCGCACCATCGCCATGGGTGAGGGCGTTTTCAAATACGGCAGCCCGATAGGCACCGCCACACAGGAAATCGCCGCCGGCGCACACGTCCACACCCACAATGTCGCCAGCAGCCGCGGCCGGGGCGACCTGCCAGTTCGGCCGGCAGATCCGCAAGCTCGCCCGGCCGAACCACCTGACGTGCCCCAGACCGCTCCGGCACACTGATGACCGAACGTCCAGGGTTCTACGGCTATCGACGCAGCGACGGGCGGGTCGGCACTCGCAACCACGTGCTCGTCGTCCCGACGGTCATCTGTTCGTCGCTCGTTGCGGAACGGGTCGCAGCGGCCGCGCCTCCGCTCGGTGTCGCACTGCCGCATCTCGCCGGCTGCGGACAGCTTGGCCCCGACATGCGCGTGACCCACGACACGCTCAAGGCGTATTGCGGACATCCGAACGTCGGTGCGGTCCTCGTCCTGGCACTCGGCTGCGAGCAGGTGGTGGCGCAGGCACTCGCGGATGCGGCGCGGCATCACGGCAAGCCGGTCGACATCGTCGCCATCCAGTCCGAGGGCGGAACCGTCCGTGCCACCGAGAAGGGGAGTGCCATCGCCCGGGAATTTGCGCAGGCGCTCGCGACCCAGCCGCGCGAGTGGTGCGACATCTCGGACCTGGTGCTGTCGCTGAAGTGCGGCGGCTCCGACTACACCTCGGGCCTGGCGTCGAATCCGGCGCTCGGCCGCGTCACCGATCGCCTGGTGGATCTGGGCGGCAGCGCGGTCCTCGGCGAAATCGCGGAAATCATGGGCGCCGAACACCTGCTCGCCGCGCGCGCCAGCCATGCCGATACCGCGGCACAGCTCATCCAGATCATCACTCGCGTCGAGGCCGAGGCGCGTGCGCTGGGGCTCGACATTCGCGGCACACAGCCGTCACCCGGGAACATCCGCGGCGGCCTGACCACAATCGAGGAGAAGTCGCTCGGCGCCACCCACAAGGGCGGCGAACGTGCGCGGCTCGAAGATGTCGTCGGCTACGCCGCCCCGATTCGGCAGAAAGGGCTGACGGTGATGGATACGCCGGGCCTCGACGTCGAGTCGGTTACCGGCATGGTCGGGGGCGGTGCGCAGGTCGTGGTGTTCACAACCGGTCTTGGCACACCCACTGGAAATCCCATCGCACCGGTGATCAAGATCACCGGGAACGCACGCACGGCCCGGCAGATGGCCGACAACCTGGATCTCGAAGTCAGCGGCGTCATGTCCGACACCGAGACCCTGGACCACGCGGCGGACCGCCTGTTCGATGAAGTCCTGGCGGTCGCGTCCGGGAAGGAAACGGCGGCCGAACGGCTCGGCCATCGCGAATTCGCGATTCACCGGCGCAACCCGACGATCTGAGATCGCGCCGGTGCGCCGAAAGCAACGCGGGCGGCCCCGCGTGGAGCGTGCCCATGGTTGATGTGTCCGCGAGTGAGAGCTCCGGCGACGTGCCTTCCGTCGCCGCACCGCCGCGTGTCGGCCGGTTCCGCTGGGTCATCTGCACGCTTCTCTTCTTCGCCGCCACCATCAACTACGTCGATCGCCAGGTGATCGGCATCCTGAAGCCGACGCTGCAGGGTCAGTTCGGCTGGTCGGAGGTCGACTACGGCGACATCGTGTTCGCGTTTCAGCTCGCCTACGGCATCGGCTTGCTCATCGCCGGCGGGATCGTCGACCGACTTGGTCCGCGCAAGGGATTCGCGGTCGCCATCGTCATCTGGAGCCTTGCCGCGATGGCGCACGCCGGCGTCGGGTTCTTCGGAGGAGCGGCGGCAGCCGTCCTCGCACTCGCCGGCCTGTCTTACTCGGCGTCGGTCGCCGGCTTCATCGTTGCGCGACTCGCACTCGGCCTCGGCGAAGCGGGTAACTTTCCCGCCGCAATCAAGGTCGTGGCCGAATGGTTTCCGAAACGCGAGCGCGCGTTTGCTACCGGCCTCTTCAACTCCGGAACCAACATCGGCGCGCTCGTGACACCGCTCGTCGTTCCCGCTGATCACGCTGCGCTGGGGATGGCCCGCGGCATTCATTGCCACGGGCGCGCTCGGATTCGTATGGCTGGCGATCTGGTGGGTCACATACCAACGTCCCGAACATCATCCACGCGTGGCGGCGGCCGAGCTCGCGCACATCCGCAGCGATCCCGCCGATGTCGCAACCAAGTTCCCATGGCGCTCGCTGATGACGCATCGACAGACGTGGGCGTTTGCGCTTGGGAAGTTTCTGACCGATCCGGTGTGGTGGCTGTACCTCTTCTGGGTGCCCGACTTTCTCCACCGCAATCACGGGATCAATCTGAGCACGATGGGGCCGCCGCTGGTTGCCATCTACCTGATCGCGGATGTCGGCAGCATCGGTGGAGGGTGGCTCTCCTCGAGCCTGATCAAGCGAGGGTGGACGGTCAACGCCGGCCGAAAGACCGCGATGCTCGCCTGCGCACTGTCGGTCCTGCCGATGGTCTTTGCATCAGGCGCGAAGGAGTTGTGGGTGGCCGTCGCGCTCATCAGTGTAGCGGCGGCTGCACACCAGGGGTGGTCCGCCAACCTGTATACCCTCGTCTCCGACATGTTCCCGAAGCAAGCGGTCGGATCCGTTGTCGGTTTCGGCGGTATGGCCGGTGCGGTTGGCGGCATGCTGATCGCGAAGCTGACCGGATACATCCTGCAGGCGACGGGCAGCTACGTGCCGGTGTTTCTCATCGGTGCATTCGCGTATGTCGTGGCGCTCGCAATCATCCAGATACTCGTGCCGAGACTCGAACCGGCACGACTGGAATAACCGTACCGAACGACAGTCGAAGTGTTCGCGGGGGAGTGGGAGTCGGAACCGCAGGGAAGGAAAACCCCTGCGCTGCGGTCGCCCGCAGCGCAGGGAAAGAGCGACCGCGTCGACTAGTTGCCGCCTGAGCAGCTGCCCGCGACCTGGCGAACCGAGGTCACGCGCAGAGCCTTCGCGCCGCCCATACCCGACATCGAACCGGTGCTGGATCCAGCCGCGCCGGCCGTCGAACCCGTAGAGCCGGCCGTCGCACCGGTTGAGCCGGTCGATGAACCCGGGGAAGCGGTCGATGAACTCGGAGCAGCGGTCGAACCCGCCGTCGAGCCGCCTGCCGCAGACCGTCCGCGGTCGAGCCCGTCGCGCCCGACGAGGACGAACCTGCGGACTCGAGCGTGCCGCGAACCTCGACGCGCGAGTTCACGTAGCGCTGCAGATCGCTCTGCTGCCCGCCGATCAGCATGAACGTGCTACCCGCACCGCTGCTCGTCGATCCGGTAGAGGAGCCCGTCCCGCCAGCCGTGGCGCCGGTGGTCGAGCCTGCGGCGCCCGCCGTAGAACCCGCCGTCGACCCTGCTGCGCCCGGGGTTGAACCCGTCGTCGATCCGGCGCCGCCCGCCGTCGAGCCGGTCGAACCCGCGCCCGTGCTCGAACCGGTCGAGCCAGCGCCCGTGGTCGCACCCGCACCGGCGCTGCCGGTGGAGCCAGCCGCTCCGCTACCCGAGCTCATGCCCGATGCACTGGACATGCTCGCGCCCGTGAGCATGAAGCCGCCACTCGCGCTCGACGAGCTGCCGGTGGTTCCAGTGGCTCCCGTCGTTCCTGCGCCTGCTGCGCCCGACGCGCTGCTGCTGCCGCCCGCCAGACATCCGGTCACGACGACCGTCTGCCCCTGGCTCGGACTGCCACTTGCACTTCCACTGGCCGTTCCCGTCTGCGCTCCGCTCGGCGTCTGCGCAGCCGCGCCGGCGCCAAGCGCAACCGCGAACATCGTCCCGAAAAGAAATTGCCGTTTCATTACGTCCTCCGTGCTGGGGTGAAAATCCGGTGCCTTTACGCGCGGCACGGTCCTGATGCCCCCACTGCAAATGCGGGCCCACATCGTCCCGAACGGTAAAGTGCCGCAACCTCAAGCCAGTACCAGTTGAGCTCTGATCGGGGTGCATCCGGTGTGTACTGGAGAAGTACGGCAGTGAGTAATGGAGTAGCACGCGCGGGCAGGGACGTGCGGTCGAGACGGGTGGGGCGAACACCGGAAACGAGCCAAGCCGAGCTATGCGCGGCGGATTGTCCAGTCGACGTCGCCCGAACTTCCCGCGTTCGCCTGCATCTCGACCGTGACTGCGATCCCTTTGCGTTCGCGTGGGCGCAGCGTGAGGTGATACTCAGTCGACTTTCCGCTCGACGCCTGCGCAAGCCCCCGCGAAATCCTGTCGCGCTCACCGCCGACGAACATCAGCAGGTTTCTGCCGACTCCTCCTCGGACTGATACGTTCAACAACGCGCTCGCCGCATCGTCGAGCTGGAGAACGGTGCCGAACTTATCGGTCGTGACGAGCGCGGCTTGCTGACGAAGAGTGTCCGACTTCAACAGTAGCGCTTCCGACCGGTCCCTGAGACCTGCCGCGCGAGCGAGCACGGACGCCGAGCGGTTCCGCAAACGCCGCGCGTGTTCTGACACCTCGAAGACCTCGTTCACCAGCCGCTGCGGCGCAATCGGGGCACGAAGGTACCGGTCGCACCCGGCGGCCACCACCGCGGTCGCGTGCGAGTGGTCGAGCGATCCAGTGACGATCACAACAGGGATGTCGTCGATCTCCGGCCGGGCGCGCAGGTATTGGGTGATCTCGATGCCGCGGTTCGGTGACTCTTCACCGTGAACATGCGCGACGACGACCTCCGGGCACACGCTGTCGGCAGCAGCGCATGCCTGCTCTGCAGTGGGCACGACGACGACGTCGAAGCCTGAATCCCTCAGGCTCGACACGTAGGGATCAGAAGAGTCGGAAGACGAATCGACAATGAGAACAGCGGCCATGTGGGAACCTCGCTTCACTCGAGCGCCCAGGGAGGGCGGAGAGCTCGAATCGACGAGTCTAGATGTACCGTTCCGCGCGTGCGGTACGGCACCGTACGAGGGAGCAATTCGCGAGTCGAAGAGCGTTCAGCCAGGCAGCAATTCGCCGAACTGACGGGCGACGATGTCGTAGCACTCGCAGGACGCCTGCTTGAGCCGCTCACGATCGATAATCGTGATCACGCCGCGGGCATATTGAATCAGTCCGGCACTCTGGAATGCCTGCGCGACGACCGTCACGGTGGCCCGGCGCACGCCGAGCATGGCGGCGAAGAATTCGTGGGTGAGGACGAACCTGTCGGCGCCGACGCGGTCGTGCGTCATCAGCAACCATTTCGCGCACCGCTCTTCGACACTGTGCACGCTGGTGCACGCCGTCGCCTGCATACTGAAGAGCGAGTATGCCTGCGCATAGCGCCGCACCTGCTCGTACAGCTCGCCCTTGCGCTCCATCTCTTCGAGGAACGCATCGGCGGACAGCACCTGGGCCGAGTCGCCGGGAACCTGTACGATCGTGGCAAAAGCCTGGATCGCGTCGGGCGCGAAGAACACGCCGAAGTTGACCACGCCCTCGCGGCCAATCGTTCCCACCTCGACCATCCGTCCATCGCGCATGATGGTGATGACGGAGCAGACGCCCGACCCGGGAAAATAGACGTGCCGCACCGGTTCACCGACCCGCTGCAACTCGAGCAGGTGAGTGAGCGGCACGGTGCGCAGCTTCGGCGCGAGTCGACGGTATTCAGTGGGATCGAGCGCCGCGAGCAGATGGTTTGGCGATTGGCGCTGCGGCGAAGCGGCGCTGGTTCCACCGGGAGGAGAAGTCAGGTCAACGTCGATGAGGTCGTGAGGGTTATCCATGTCCGGATGGTCATCGATCCGTTGTGACGGCAGGTCATAGAGCAAGCTGCATGCCTCCGGGCGCCGGCACGATTGACCTCTGGCTCAAACCTCATATACTCGTGCGCGATCACCATGATGTTCTCGCTCAGCCGTCTTTCTCGTCTGACGATGCCCGCTGCCGCCGCACTGGTCCTCGGGGTCGTTCTCACTCACGCGCAGGCGCAGGCGCCGGTGCCTCCGCCCGGAGCGCCGCAGGCGCCGACAGGCCGCGGGAGCACGCAGCCGCCAACGGGTCGAGGTGGAGGAGACCAGGGGCAGGGCCGCGCCGGCAGCCCGGCATCGCAACGGCCACCGCAGACCACGACGGCGCAGGCGTATCCGCCGGAGCAGGTGCAGGCTGGCGCCGTGATGTTCGCCTCGCAGTGTGGGTTCTGCCACGGGCGCGACGCGATGGGCGGGGAGACCGGTCCCGACCTGACGCGGTCGGCACTCGTGGCTGAAGACGTCCGCGGCGACCGGATTGCGCCGGTCATCCACAACGGCCGTCCCGAAAAGGGCATGCCGCCGTTCAATCTGCCGGAGTCCGACGTTACCGCCATCGTCGCCTTCATCCACGACACCAAGGTGAAGGCGGAGTCGCTCGAGGGCAATCGCCGCAGCGTGGACGTCGCGGATCTGCAGACCGGGAATGCACAGGCGGGGCAGCAGTTCTTCAACGGCGCTGGTGGATGCGCGAAGTGCCATTCGCCATCGGGGGATTTCGCAGGACTCGCCTCACGCCTGGAGGGTCTTGTGCTGATGCAGCGCATGCTCTATCCGGGAGGACGCGGGCGCGGCGGCGCGCCGCCGGCGGCCCCGGTCGCGACGATCACGCTGCCGTCGAACCAGACGGTCACCGGCAAGGTCGTCTACCAGGACGAGTTCACGATCGCCATCACCGACCCGACCGGCTGGTACCGGTCCTGGCCGACGAGCCAGGTGAAGGTCAGCGTCAGCGATCCGCTCTCCGGCCACATCGCGCTGCTGCCGAAATACACCAACGACGACCTGCACAACGTGCTCGCGTACCTGCAGACCCTGAAATAGGTGGACAAGAGAATCATGCGCCGACACCGACTCCGGTTTGTACCTGGTACGTTCCTGGCCATTTCCTTCTGTGGCATCGTGATCGCGCGGGCGCCGCAGGGACTCGATCCCGCGACGCTGCTGAAACCGCCGGCCGACAGCTGGCCCACCTACCACGGCGACTACTCGGGCCAGCGGCACAGCAAGCTGACCCAGATCACTCCCGAGAACGTGAATCAGCTGACGCTGGCGTGGTCGTTCCAGACCGGGCAGCAGGGCGGGGTGAAGGCCAGTCCAATCCTCGCGAACGGCGTCATCTACGTCACCATGCCCGACAACATGTGGGCGGTCGATGCACGATCCGGGCGCCAGATCTGGCGCTACACCTATCCGCCGAACACCGGGTTCCACATCGGTCACCGCGGCGCCGCGATCTACAAGGAGACCGTGTTCCTCACCACCCCCGACGCCCACCTGATTGCGCTCGACGCGAAGGACGGGAAGGTGAAGTGGGATGTCGTCATTGCCGACGCCAAGAAAGGCTACTGGTCCACCAACGCACCGCTCGTCGTCGGCAACCACATGCTCGTCGGCGTCTCGGGCGATTTCGACAATCTTCCCGGCATGCTGAAGTCGATCGATCCGGAGACCGGCAAGACCCAGTGGACGTTCTACAGCACGCCGCCACCCGGCACGCCCGGCTCGATTGCGGGCGGATCGACGGGCGGGCAGATGTGGATGACCGGCACGTACGATCCCGAGTTGAATCTGGTCTACGTCGGAAGCGGGAATCCGACGCCGGTGCTGAACGGCGACATGCGGAAGGGAGACAATCGCTGGACCTGCAGCATCCTCGCGCTCCGGCCCGAAACCGGCGAGCTCGTGTGGGGCTTCCAGGCCTCGCCGCACGATACCCACGACTGGGACGCCGCCGAGGTCCCCGTGCTCGTCGATGCGAATTTCAACGGGCAGCGGCGCAAGATGTTGATGCAGGCCTCCCGCAACGGGTACTTCTTCGTGCTCGATCGTACGACGGGGAAGAACCTGCTGACGACGCCGTTCGCGGCGGTGAACTGGGCCAAAGACATCGACGCGGAAGGGCGGCCGGTTCCCAACCCTGACCAGGAACCGGCGCGCGACGGCCGGCTGGTCGCCCCGAACGAGGGCGGCGGCACCAATTACCGGTCACCCAGTTTCGATCCAACCACCGGCCTGTTCATCGTCAGTGCGCAGGACGCGTACGGCATCTACTTCAACAAGAAGGAGCACGGCGAGTACGGCTGGGCCGGGGCCGACTACGGTGTGTGGAGCAAGGGGACGATCAGGGCGCTCGACTACCAGACCGGAAAAGTGCGCTGGAACCACGACATCGGCGGTGAAGGCAGTGCCGGAATCCTGACCACTGCGACCGGCCTGACCTTCAGCGGCGACACGAGCACGAACGTGTTCGCGCTTCGCACGTCTGACGGTACGACGCTCTGGCACTCGAGCATTGGTCGCGTGGGCAACGCCCCGACCACCTACGAACTCGACGGGCGGCAGTATCTGCTCGTCGGCGGCGGCTCGGGTCTCTATGCATGGACCCTCCCGGGCGAACCAGGGCCGTCTCGGGCGCGACCCGCGGCGCGCTAGTGACCCGTCTGAGGGAGGAGCAACGCCGTCAGCGGGGATGCCCCCGCCCGAAAGGCGCTGTGCACATGACGAGGACAGGCCACTAGTTCCCATGCGGCTGCCGGTCCGCTTGCTCGCCGGGCTGCTGGTGTGGGCTGCGCTGTCGCCGCCGCGCCTGTATGCCGAGACAGGCCACGACGCGTGGCTTCGATATGCCGCGCTGACGCCCGCGGCCCAGACCGCGGCCGATCTCCCGTCCGCTCTCACCGTGTTCGAATCGGCTCCCCCCATTGCCCGTGCACGCGACGAACTGGTGCGCGGCGTCCGCGGCATGCTCACGAGAGAGGTGCGCGTCTCGGCGGAGGTCCCCGCTGCGGGCGCGATCGTCATCGGCACGCTGGCAGCGCTTCGCCGATCGGCGCCCACGCTTGCACCGGACGGCGCCCTTGCGCCGGACGCGTTCCGGATCAGGACTGTGGCGCGTGACGGTGCCCGGTATCTGGTGATTGCCGGAGAGAGCGAGCGTGCGGTGTTGTACGGCACGTTTGCGCTGCTGCGCAGGATCGCCGCCGCCGAGCCGCTCACGAACCTCGACCAGGTGGAGGCGCCGTACGCGCCGCAGCGATGGGTCAACGAGTGGAACAATATCGACGGCACGATCGAGCGCGGTTACGGCGGCCGGTCGATCTTCTGGGACAACGGCAGCGTCCGCGCCGATCTCTCGCGGGTCAGCGACTATGGCCGGCTGCTCGCGTCGATCGGCATCAACGGCATATCGATCAACAACGTCAATGCCAACCGGCTCTTCCTCTCACCAGAGCTCGTGCCGCAGATTGCGCGCGTTGCCGAGGCGCTTCGGCCATGGGGCGTCAGGGTTGCGCTGGCTGTGGATTTCGGCAGCCCCAACACCCTCGGCGGTCTGCCGACGTACGACCCGCTCGATCCATCCGTTGTCGCGTGGTGGCGCGGGCGGGCGGATGCGCTCTACGCCGCGATCCCGGACTTCGCCGGCTTCGTTCTCAAGGCCGATTCAGAGGGCCGCGTCGGGCCGTCGACCTACGGCCGCACGCACGCCGATGCCGCGAATGTCGTGGCGCGTGCGCTGAAACCGCACGGCGGCGTGATCTTCTACCGCGGTTTCGTGTACGACCACCACATGGACTGGAACAACCCGAAGAACGATCGGGCACGGGCCGCGTACGACAACTTCCAGCCGCTCGACGGCGCGTTCGACGACAACGTCATCATCCAGATCAAGCACGGGCCGATTGATTTCCAGGTGCGCGAACCGGCGTCGCCGCTTTTCGGGGCGCTGACGAAAACGAACCAGGCGATCGAGCTGCAGATCACACAGGAGTATTTCGGGCAGGGGCGGCACACCGTGTTCCTCGTGCCGATGTGGAAGGAGGCGCTGGACTTCGACCTGAAGGTCCGCGGAGACGGCACGCCGGTCAAGGCGCTGGCGGCGGGCCGCACGTTCCAGCGCCCAGCGGGCGGATTCGTCGGCGTTACAAACGTCGGGCTCGACGATTCGTGGCTCGGCAATCACCTGTCGCAGGCGAATCTGTATGGCTTCGGACGCCTGGCGTGGAACCCCGACCTGAGCGCGGCCACCATCATCGACGAGTGGACGCGTGCCACCTTCGGCAACGATCCGCGCGTGGTCGACGTCGTCACGAAAGTGCAACTCGATTCGTGGCGGACGTTCGAGAACTACACCGGGCCGCTCGGCCTGCAGACACTCACCGACATCGTCGGGAATCATTACGGCGTGGCCGTGGAGGCGTCAGAGCGGAACGGATGGGGCCAGTGGCACCGGGCCGACGACAAGGGCGTCGGCATGGACCGGACGACGGCGACCGGCACCGGATACATCGGCCAGTACTCGCCGCCGGTGCGCCGCGTGTTCGAATCACTGGAGAGTTGTCCAGACAACCTCCTGCTCTTCATGCACCACGTGCCGTACACGTATGTTCTGCACAGCGGCACGACCGTCATCCAATCGATCTACGATTCGCATTACGACGGCGCCGCGCGAGTGGCAGAGTACGCCCGAGAGTGGCGTTCGCTCGAAGGCCTCGTCGACCCGGAACGCTTCGGTCTCGTTTTGAGACAGCTCACATACCAGGCCGGCCACGCGATCGTGTGGCGTGATGCCGTTACCCGCTGGTTCCTGCGAGCGTCCGGCATCGCGGACGCGAAGGGACGCGTCGGAGCGTATCCGGGTCGCATCGAGGCAGAATCCATGACGCTGACTGGCTACGCGGCTGTCGACGTCACGCCGTGGGAAACCGCGTCGGGAGATCGGGCCGCGGCCTGCGCCGCCGGGCCGTGCACCGCGGCATTCACCTACACCGACTCACCCGGGACACGCGACATCGTCGTCCAGTACTTCGACGTGAACACCGGAGCGTCCCGTTTTCGCCTGCGCGTCGGCGGCAGAGTGGTGGGGGAGTGGACCGCTGGAGAGCGCTTTCCGACGCGGAAGCTGGATGGCAGTTCCTCGACGCGGTATGTCGCCACCAGTGTGCCACTCGCCTCGGGAGACCGCATCGAGATTGAAGGGTGGCCCGATGGGGAGGAAACGGCGGCGCTCGACTACGTCGAAGTCAGGGCGCCACCGCCCGCGCGGTAGCGACTACTCGTCACGGAAGAGTGCGTCGGAGACTCCCTGAAAGCCGGTGCGCGGCACCACGTACACGCTGCCGGCGTCGGGGGTGTGCGTCAGTTCCTCAGGTGTCATCTCCTGACGCGACGATGTGATGAACAGGTCGTCCATCGCCGCGCCGCCGAACACGACGCAGGTCGGGTTTTTGGCCGGCAGCGCCACGGAACGATCGATGTCGCCCGCCGGGGTGTACCGCCTCACTCGCGCCGCCCCCCATTCCGCATTCCACAACTGATCGTCGCTGTCGATGATCGATCCATCCGGCGTGCCCTGCTGGTCGTCGAACGTCACGAATTCCCGGACGTTCGACACTGAAGCGGACCGCGCATCGTAGTCACACCGCATGATTCGGCGCGCAGTGGAATCGCAGTAGTACATGGTCCGACCGTCGAGGCTGAAGCAGATGCTGTTCGGAATATGAACGCCGCCGAGGCTGAGGCGTCTGAGGCCGAACCGCATCGTATATTGGTAAAAGCTGCCGAGTGGCGCCTTTCCTTCGTCCTCGTTCATCGTCCCGAAGACGAAGTTGCCGGCGCGATCCGTTCGCCCGTCGTTGATGCGAGTGGTCGCAATGTCGGGCTCGACCGCGTGCACCGTCCTGACTTCGAGTTCGTCACCAGGCGACGCATCCAGATCTGCGTACGCGAGGCTCTTCGCAAACCCGAGCAGCAGGCGGCCGGACGCGCAAAGCGCCAGGCTGCCGAGGCGATCGGGGAGTGCCCAGCTCCGCGTGCTGCCGTCCTCTGGCGAATGGAACCAGAGTCGTGAGCTCTGGATGTCGGTCCACAGCAACGCCTCGCGCGCAGCCCACCACGTGATCCCCTCGCCAAGCGTGCAGCGCGCGTCGACTTCGAGCACCGCCATCGCTACGGGCGTCCGCGCCCCGTCCCTCGGGGTCACCGGCCGGCGCTCCAGCCGCCGTCGATGATCAGGGCGCTGCCGGTGATGAACGTCGCCTCGTCGCTCGCGAGATAGAGCACCGCGGAGGCGATCTCGTCGGGACGGCCCATGCGGCCGACCGGTTGCGTTGCCGTCATCTCGCGGTAGGCAGCGTCGGGGTCCGGATACTCCTTCAACCGTGCCGAGACGAATGGCGTCTCGACCCGAGCCGGGCAGATGCAATTCACCCGCACGCCATCGATCGCGTGGTCGAGCGCCATCGACTTGGTCAGGCCAACCACCGCGAATTTCGTCGTGCAGTACGCCAGCCGATCTCTGATGCCGACGATGCCGCCGATCGAGGCGATGTTCACGATCGAGCCCTTGCGGCGGGCGAGCATGCCGCCGATGAACGCCTTGCTGACGTTGAACACGCCGCGCACGTTGACGCTGTAGAGCCGATCGAGATCGGTCCCCGAGGCCTGCAGAATCGTGCCGACATGTCCCACGCCGGCGTTGTTGACGAGCACGTCGACATCGCCGACGTGCGCCGCGGCTGCGGCGCACGCCGCCTCGTCGGTGACATCGAACGAGTGATACTCGGCGGCGCCGCCGCTCGCGCGAATCGCGCCGGTGACCCGCTGGCCTCCGGCCACATCGCGATCCGCCACGAACACCCGGGCGCCCGCCGCCGCCAGCGCGCGCGCCGTCGCTTCGCCGATTCCTGAACCCGCACCGGTGACGAACGCTGTCTTTCCATCCAGACGAAACATGCGGCTCCTCTACGTTTGCTGCGACTGCGCCCACGGCGCCTGTGTGAACAACCCGCCGTCGACCATGATGGTCTGCCCGGTCACGAACGAGGCATCGTCACTCACCAGGAAGGCCGCGGCCTGGGCGACGTCGGACGGCTGGCCGACGCGGCGAAGCGGGGTCGCGCGCCCCCACGTCCCGGCGTAATCGGGCAATTCCTTCCGCGTGCGTTCGACCTCGATCGCGCCCGGTGCCAGGCAATTGACTCGTATCTTGAGGGGACCGAGCTCGACTGCGGACACCTTGGTCAGCATCTCGATCCCGCCGCGGCTCGCGGTGTAGGCAATCAGCCCGGGGAAAGGAACCTTGTTGCTGCCCGACCCGATGTTCACGATTACGCCGCCGCCGTGATCCTTCATCTGCCGCGCCGCGGCCTGCGTACACAGAAAGCAGCCCTTGAGGTTCGTGCGGATGACGAAGTCCCACTCCTCCTCGGTAACGTCGAGGAGCGGCGTCCAGGTCTGCACGCCAGCGTTGTTGACGAGGATGTCGAGCCGGCCGAACCGCGCGACGACATCCGCGACCATCCGCCGCACCTCCGGGCCGACGCCAACGTCCGCCTTGATTGCGAACGCATCCACGCCAAGAGCGCGGATTTCAGCCGCCGTCAACTCGGCGACATCCGCCGACGCCGGATAGTTGACGGCGATGCGGCAGCCGTGGCGAGCGAGCTCCAGCGCGATCTCCTTGCCGATGCCGCGCTCGGAGCCCGTCACGATCGCGACACGCTGCGCCAGCTTCTGGTCCTCGATCATCCCGCAAACTGTAGACCGCGCGATTGCCTGAAGACAAGCGGTGCCACCGAAACGCGGAACACGGACAAGCGAAAACCCGACCACGGACTGGCACGGATTACGCGGACAAGACAGTGGATGGCCGATGCCGGCCTTTACGGCCGGCATGGTGAGCGACGTGAGGCGCGACACGCAAACACGACGTCATTCCAGGTGCTCGCGTGTTGCGCCTCATGTCGCTCGCCGCGCGAAGCGCAGTCGGCCATCCCGTTGTTGACGATTCCGTGTTCTTCGTGTTCTTCCGTGAAATCCGCGTCACTTCCGCACCCCCCGGGCACCCTTGGGAACTTCCGCCTGAAGGCGGAAGCTACACCGGGTTGCACCCTTGGCACCCTGGCACCCCGGCACCCTGTCCGCCTGTCTGCGGCATACAATGATCTGGTCTTCCGCCCCATCATGAATTCTGTTCTCCGGCGGGAGAGGCGAAGCTGGCCGCGCAATGTATCCAATTCTGTTCAGTATCGGCGGGTTCGAGATCACGAGTTTCGGCGTCCTCGTGGCCGTGGCGGCGCTCGTGGGCGTGTCGATGTTCCGCCGTGAGCTTGTCCGGAGCGGGCTGTCGGAAAATGCCGTGGACGGCGCGATCATCGGCGTGCTCGCGGGGCTCGCGGGTGCCAAGTTGCTGTGGGTGGCCGAGCACCGCGGCGAAGAGGCGTTCACGTCCCTGCTGTTCAGCCGCGGTGGCCTGAGCTGGTTCGGCGGGCTCGCCGGGGGTGTCGGCGCCGCCCTCGTCTATTTCGTCGCGAAGGACTACCCGCTCGTCCGCACCGTGGCCGCGGCGACGCCGGCACTTGCCGCGGGTCACGCGATCGGCCGGATCGGGTGCTTCCTGGTCGGCGACGACTATGGCCGGCCAACCACGCTTCCTTGGGGCGTGGCCTTTCCCAAAGGCCTGCCGCCGACGACGGAGCGCGTCCATCCAACACAGTTGTACGAAGCGGCGATACTCGCGGTGCTCTGCGTTCTGCTTCTCCGATGGCGTCGCTCGGGCGTCAGCGACCATGTCGTACTCGGGCGGTATCTGCTGATCGCCGGGGCAGTGCGCTTTCTGATCGAATTCATCCGCGTCAACGAGCGGGTGATCGCCGGCTTGACCGTGGCCCACATGGCCGCGGTGCTGATGATGCTGGCGGGCGTGGCGCTGATGGCCACCGCGCCGCGGACCTCCACCCTCAAACCTGCGCGTCACCGGACGTGATGAACTCCATGACCCCGAACCCGTTCGACACCGACAACGGCACCACCCTCGACGTACCGACACGCGCCGTCGGCCCCATCGGCATGCTCCCGCTGACCCCCGAGATGCTCCGCGATCGTCCGTCCGGCGACCTCTTCGGGTGGACGCAGAACGCCGGCATGGGCTGGGATCCCGCGAAGCTCGGCGCGCGCGAGTTCCTGATGCTCTCGACCCACGGCGGGATCCGCGCCGCCGACGGCACACCGATCGCCCTCGGCTATCACACCGGGCACTGGGAGGTCGGCCTGCTGATGGAAGCTGCGGCGGGAGCCTTTACCGCCGCCGGCGCGATCCCGTTTGCCGGCGCCTGTACCGATCCGTGCGACGGACGTTCGCAGGGCACGACGGCGATGTTCGACAGCTTGCCCTTCCGGAACGATGCCGCGACGATTTTCCGCCGCCTGATCCGATCGCTGCCGACACGCCGGGGCGTACTCGGCGTCGCGACGTGCGACAAGGGCCTGCCCGCGATGATGATGGCACTCGCGGGCAGCAGCGATCTTCCCTGCGTGCTGGTGCCGGGCGGCGTCACGCTCCCGGCGTCGAACGGTGAAGATGCGGGTCGAGTGCAGACGATCGGCGTCCGCTTTACGCACGGCGAGCTCACGCTCGAACAGGCCGCCGAAGCCGGCTGCCGCGCGTGCGCGTCACCCGGCGGCGGGTGCCAGTTCCTCGGCACCGCAGCGACGGCACAGGTCGTCGGCGAAGCCCTTGGCATGTCGCTGGGCCATTCGGCGCTGGCGCCTTCGGGCCATGCGATCTGGCTCGACATGGCGCGGCGTTCGGCGCTCGCACTCATGGCGCTGCAGGAGCGCGGTATCTCCTTGCGCAGCATCCTGACCGATGCCGCGATCGAAAACGCGATGGTGACGCATGCGGCGTTCGGCGGCTCGACCAACCTGGTCCTGCACGTCCCCGCCATCGCCCACGCCGCCGGCCTCCGTCGTCCTGTCGCGCACGACTGGGCGCGGGTGAGCCGCGAGGTGCCACGAATCGTCGACGCGTTGCCAAACGGCCCGCGCAATCATCCCACCGTGGAAGTGTTTCTCGCAGGCGGTGTCCCCGAGGTCATGCTGCACCTCCGGCGCGCCGGTCTGCTCGATACGAGCGTGCTCACGGCGAGCGGCCTCACTCTCGACGCCCAGCTCGACGCCTGGGAGGACTCCGAGCGGCGGTCGCGCCTTCGTCGGCTGCTCAAGTCACAACAAGGCGTGAATGCGGACGACGTGATCATGTCGCCGACGGATGCGGTGGCGCGGGGACTGACGTCGACCGTGTGCTTCCCGGTCGGCAACCTTGCGCCCGAAGGTTCGATCATCAAGAGCACCGCGATCGATCCGTCGGTCGTGGGAACGGACGGCGTGTACCGGTTGACCGGCCCGGCGCGCATCTTCACGAGCGAACGAGCGGCGATCAGCGCGATCAAGGAGCGGCGCATCGCCGAGGGGGATGTCCTCGTGCTCATCTGCCGCGGGCCGATGGGCGCCGGAATGGAGGAGACGTTCCAGTTGACAGGGGCGCTCCGGTACCTGCCGTTCGGGAAGCACGTTGCCGTGCTGACGGATGCCCGGTTCAGCGGAGTCTCGACCGGGGCGTGCATCGGTCACGTGTCGCCGGAAGCACTGGCAGGCGGGCCGATCGGGCGGCTGCGCGATGGCGATCTCGTCGAAATCGTGATCGATTCACGCACGCTCGAAGGATCAGTCAATTTCGTTGGCGACCGGACGCGGTCGTTGAACCATGCGGAGGGCGCCGACGAGCTCGCGCGTCGATCGCCACGGCCCGATCTCGCGCCCGACCCGGCGCTGCCCCAGGACACGCGGATCTGGGCGGCACTGCAAGACGCAAGCGGCGGCACGTGGGGTGGCTGCGTGTTCGACGCCGACGCGATCGTGCGCACGCTGGCAGCCGGCAAGCGTGCGCTTGCCGATGGAGCGAACTGAGCAAGGGGCGGGTGCGACGACTGCCTCCCGCCCTCGCCTCGTTCACCCCAGGTTCACTTCGATGAAACCATCGCTCACCCGCGTCGCGTAGCAGGGCTGATCGTATGTCGACGGCCCGTGCACCACGTGCCCGTTCGTCAGGCGGTACTGCGACTGGTGCCACGGACAGATGATCGTGCCGTCCCGTACTTCGCCCTCCGAGAGCGGACCGCCAAGATGCGCGCAGCGCTCTGCCAGCGCACAGACGCTCTCACCCTGGCGGACGAGGACGACGTCAGCGTCGCCGATCCTGACCTTGCGTTTGTCGCCGTCCGGGATCTCGTCGATTCGGATCGTCCGGACGAATCCTTCCGGCGCGTCCCCCTGGACCGTGTGATCGGTCCCGATACGCCGTTTGTACACAAGCGCGCCGCCGAGGTAAGCGCCAGCCATCGCGAACGCGTACCCGGCGGCGGAGATACCGGTTGCGCCAGGGGTTCGGCGCCTGCGGCGCAGGATCGTCGACGTCAAGAACAGGCTCGTGGCGGTGATGTTGAGCATCGCGTGAATCAGTCCCACGCGTCGATCGCCCTGACCGGTGTCGGTCCAGTCCGTCAGTCCGGTCACGGCCGCACCGGCGGCGCCGACGAGGCCGACATTGATGCACACGCGGGCTGCTTCTTCGTACCGGCCGCGGCCGCCCGTGGCATCCAGCGCATCGAACACCTCCGCCATCGTCCATGCCCCGATCGGAACATCGGTGAGCACGGGGTGCAGCGGATGGCCGAGCCAGACGCCGTTCAGGAAGTCCTTGACGGTTCGTCCCGTCTCGCCCTGGAACACGTTGCGAAGCCCCTGACGCAGGGTCAGGCTAACGGGATCGAGCCACTCCTGTTCGGCAGCTACCTCAGCCAACTCACTCATTTGACACCTCGGCGCATCACGGTTCCGGAATGCGGGCACGCACGCCCAGCCGCGGTCGACGAGAGCAAACCGCCTGCCCGGTTTCGCTGTCGCGCTGGCGCGCAAGCAGAGCAACGGCGTTCGACCGGTCGGCGCGAGACATGCACCTCGGAATGACCATGCAGATACCATTGCGCCAGCTCGGCCGAACCGGCCCCACTGTCTCCGCCCTTGGCCTCGGGTGCATGGGCATGTCGGATTTCTACGGGACCGCCGACGAAGGTCGATCGATCGCCACGATCCACTGGGCGCTGGACCTCGGGATCACCTTCCTGGACACGGCGGACGCGTATGGACCTGCGACCAACGAGCGCCTGGTCGGCCGCGCGATTCGCGATCGGCGGAGCGCCGTCGTCCTGGCGACGAAGTTCGGCAACGTGCGCGGCGCGGATGGTGCCTTCCTTGGCATCAACGGCAAGCCGGAGTACGTCCGCGAAGCGTGTGACGCATCGCTGAAGCGACTTGGTGTCGAGACCATCGATCTCTACTACCAGCACCGCGTCGATCCGAACACCCCGATCGAGGACACGGTCGGCGCCATGGCGCAGCTGGTCGAAGCCGGCAAGGTGAGACACATCGGACTTTCGGAAGCGGCACCCGCCACGATCCGCCGCGCGCACGCCGTGCATCCGATCGCGGCGCTGCAGACGGAATATTCACTCTGGACTCGCGACCCGGAGGGGGAGCTGCTCGCGACCGTCCGCGAGCTCGGAATCGGATTCGTCGCATACAGCCCGCTCGGCCGCGGCTTTCTCACCGGCCGTTTTCGCTCCATCGACGACCTCGCGCCGAATGACTGGCGCCGCAACAACCCGCGCTTCCAGGGGGAGAACTTCCAGCGAAACCTGGACCTCGTTGCGAGGGTCGAGGAACTGGCGCGCGCAAAGAAGTGCACGCCCGCCCAGCTCGCGCTTGCGTGGCTGCTGTCGCGCGGCCCCGACATCGTGCCGATTCCAGGCTCGACCCGGTCCGAGCGGGTCGAAGAGAATGCGGCAGCCGTCAACGTGAGGCTGTCCGCGGACGAACTCGCGAGCCTCGACGCTATTGCACCGGCGGTGGCGGGCGAGCGCTATACCGAAGGTGGCATGCGGGCCGTCAATCGCTAGCCGCGGACGATTCCAAGGGCCATTCCACCGCTGCAACCGGCCGCACAACTGCTCGCGTGCCATGGAGAGCGTGTATGCCGACCCAGAAAGACATCGCTGTGCTCGTCGGCAGTCTCCGCCGTGAGTCCTTCAGCCGGAAGACCGCCCGGGCGCTGCAGGCACTGGCGCCCGCGTCACTGAAACTCGAAATCGTCGAAATCGGCGAGCTGGCCATGTACAACGAGGACGTCGAAAAGTCGGGCGCGCCGGCGTCATGGACCGCGTTCCGTCAGCGGATCAAGGCCGCAGACGGTCTGCTCTTCGTGACGCCGGAATACAACCGATCGGTCCCGGGCGTACTCAAGAACGCAATCGACGTTGGCTCGCGGCCCTACGCGCAGGGCGCCTGGAACGGCAAGCCCGGTGCCGTCGTCAGCGTCTCTCCGGGTGCACTCGGCGCATTCGGCGCCAATCACCACTTGCGCCAGTCCCTCGTCTTCGTCGACGTGCTGACCATGCAGCAGCCCGAGGCATACATCTCCGCTGCGGCGACGCTGTTCGATGCGTCAGGCGCCCTGACGAGCCAGACCGCGCGCGAGTTCCTGGCCAAGTTCGTCGAAGCATTCGCCCGATGGGTGGAACAGCACGGCCGGCGGCTGATCTGGGACTGGGCATGGGGATTGGGGATTGGGGATTGGGGATTGGGGATTCGGGACTGGGGACTGGGAGACTGGTGACTGGTGACTGGTGACTTACAGCATCAGTGATCGTGCGGCCCCCGTTTACTGCGCCGCGCCGTACGTGTATCTCTCTCGCCCATGCCAGCACAAACAGTTCTCTGGCGCGGCCACAAAGGCGGTCTCGGTGTCGTCTGCGTCCTCGAACGTGGCTGCGCCGGTGTCGATCTGCAAATTCTGGAAGGGGAACTGGTGTCGCGGCGAGAGCGCTATCCCGACCGATCGACCGCCTACGAGCGTTCGCAGGGCGTGCGAGCCGAGTTCGCGGCGCGCGGGTACCAGATCCATCTTGTGAGTGAAACGCAGAGCTTGACGTCCCGAAACGCTTCGGATTAAATCTTTCCAACTCCTTCCACAAACAACCGGTGCGCGCGAAAGGGAGCGCCGCCAAACGTGTCGACATACTACGTCCAGCCGGGCGCGCGAATGTTGTGGTGTCTTCGTCGGCGGGCGACGGACGTACGCTGCATCCTGTACTCGGATGGCCTGCCCGTCGAAGTCCGCGTGATCCAGGACCGGGACGTCGTGCTGACCGAGCTCTTTCCCGAAGAGTGGCTGGCGGTCAACTGGGCCAAAGCCTACGAGGGGCGATTGAAGGAACAGGGCTGGCACGAAGTGCCGCCCGGGACTGAGCCGCGCGCTACCTGAGAATCATCGCGGCCACGATCCACAGCCCAAGCGCGACCAGCGAGGCGAGCGTCAGATCCTTCCAGAGCGGCGGCGCCTGATCGACCGGCGAGGGCTCGTCCAGCTCGAGCGAAGGAAACTTCGAGTCCACCTTCCAGCGATCGACGGTCCAGTCCTCGAGATTGCGTGTCGTCACGGCGCCCTCCGCGTCTGCAGGATTACACTTTCACGCAAACTGACTGCCAGCAGTCGGGCGGCACGGCTCACGTGGATTTCGGGCCGCAAACGGTGCATCAGCCCGTCGGCGCGGCTTGTAAGGGCCCCGCGCGCGGCTAAGAATCAGACGGGAGCGACGGCGGATTATGCACGCGAACTTCGGCGTGCTCTGCCGGACGAGATCGCATACACTCCTAACGCCAAGCGACTCCACGTCTGCCAGACAGGACCTGACCACGTGCGCTGCCGTTCTCTCGCATTCATCGCGCTCGCGGTGTCGGCAACGACGGTTGCGCTGGCACAAACCGGCGGAACCACGAAGCCGGCGCCGGGCGAGCCGCAACAGCCGCCCCCGTCGACGTTCCGGACCGAGGCCAACTTCGTCAGGGTGGACGTTTACCCGACCAGGAACGGGATGCCGGTCCAGGACCTGAAGGCTGAGGACTTCGAGGTGTTCGAGGACGGCGCGCCACAGGCGGTGCAGTCGTTCGAACACATCCTGATCAGTCCGGCGGGCCCGCAGGAGCAACGCTCCGAGCCGAACACGATCGAAGAATCACGCCAGCTCGCCGCCAATCCCCGAAACCGGCTGTTCGTCCTCTTTCTCGATACGCCGCACGTGGCGGTTGAAAGCGGCTGGCAGGTGCGCGAGCCGCTCATTCGTCTCATCGACCGGCTGCTCGGCCCGGACGATCTCGTGGGTCTGATGACGCCCAAAATGTCAGCGGCGGACGTCGTGTTCGCGCGCAAGACCGAGGTAATCGCAAGCGGACTGCGGGCGCGCTGGCCCTGGGGGGAGCGCGGCACGACTCAACTGGACGATCGGGAAAAATTCTACGACTCATGCTATCCGCCGCTCGGGGGTGGGCTGCTGTCTGCGACAGCCGCTGAAATGATCGAGCGCCGCAGGGAGCGCGCCACACTCGACGCGCTCACCGAACTCGTGAACTACCTGAGGGATATGCGGGAGGAGCGTAAGGCGATCGTCACGGTCACGGAAGGGTGGCTGCTGTTCCGGCCGGACTCGCGGCTGTCGGACGTGAAACCCAACCCGGTCGATCCAATCTCGGTCGATCCCAACGGCCGGCTCACGACGAAGAACCTGAATGCAACAGAGCCGTACTCGCGCACCGAGTGCGACAGCGAACGCCTGCAGCTCGCGATGATCGATGACGACAAGTACTTCCGCGATCTCACCGACGAAGCAAATCGTGGCAACGCCAGCTTCTATACCGTCGACCCGCGTGGCCTGGCCGTCTTCGACAGCCCGCTTGGCCCCAAGGCGCCGCCGCCGCTCGCCGTCGACGCGAGAAACCTGCGGAGCCGCATGGAGTCACTGCGCGGCCTGGCCGGATCGACCGACGGCATCGCCGTTCTCGACAGCAACGATCTCGACAAGGGGATGAAGCGCATCTCCGATGACCTGACGTCGTACTACCTGCTCGGGTACTACTCGACGAATGGAAAACTCGACGGCAGGTTCCACAGCATCAAGGTGCGCGTGAAGCGGCCCGGCGTCGACGTGCGCGCGCGCAAAGGGTACCGCGCCGCGACGACGGCTGAAGTCTCCGCGGCGAAGGCTGCCGCCGCTGCGCCAGCCGGCGAGGGCACGGCTACGCTGCAGGCGGCAATGTCGTCGCTGGCGAGGATCCGAACCGACTCGCGCCTCAATCTGAACGCGGTTGCGCCCAGGTCTGCCGCCGGAGCGTCCCCGTCCGTTCTGTGGGTGGCGGGGGAGCTTTCGGCAGGACCGGGCAGCGAATCGCCGCGCGCCGGGGGCACGGTCAATATCAGTGTCGGCGGGGGAGGCAAGTCAGAGAGTGCGCAGGTGACCCTGCCGCCGGGCGAGCGTTCGTTCGCCGTACCGGTCACGCTGCCGCCAGGCTTCGCCAGCGCGGCGCAACTGGACGTGCGGGCGCGGCTCACCGGACCCGACTCCTCGATCGACGGGCTCTCCGGCAATACGTCGGTCGATCTCTCGTCCGCCGATCCGCAGCCGATGCTGTTCCGGCGAGGTCCCGTCACCGGCAACAAGCTCGTGCCCGCGGCCTCGTTCCTGTTCAGCCGGACCGAACGTGCGCGCTTCGAGTTCGCGGCGACCGCCGACGCAAAGCCGGGTGCCGGGCGGCTGCTCGATCGCGGCGGCCAGCCGCTCGCCATTCCCGTGACCGTCAGCGAACGCACCGACGACAAGGGCCAGCGCTGGGTCGCGGCCGACGTCACCCTCGCGGCCCTCGCGGCCGGGGACTACGCCATCGAAGTCACCGTCGCCAACGGAGGCAGCACGCAACGACTCATCGCCGCCTTGCGCGTCGGCAGGTAGCACGGCCCGACTCGGGGCTGGGGGCTCGGGATCCGACTTGAGGTTGGGCATGCTAATCCCGAGCCTCCAGTCCTCAATCCCGAATCCCGAATCCCGAATCCCGATCTAATTCATCGCTTGATCTTCACAGTCCACTGAAGCGGGACCGATGTCGCCAGGTAGCACAACGTGTCATCGCACGCCTGGTAGTCGAGCGCCCCCTTGAGCGTCAACCGAGAAGGCATCTGAGCGGACGTCTTCTGATCGGTGACTTCGCCGATGGTGAGGTCGAGCAGGATCCTGAACGGCTCGCTGTACACCTGCGCATGCTCGTTCAGCGGCTCGAAGAAGTAGTCTGCCGCTGGCGGGTAGACCACATGCCCAGCCTTCACGAACGGCTGGGGTTGTAACTGAAGCGTCACCGCGGTGTACTTCCCGCCGGGCGCGTACACGTGCATCCTGGGTTTGGGTGTGATGTCGACAGCGAGCGAGATCCGGGCGCCCGGCGTCACCTCGGTGTTCGAGAGTGTCGCGCGCACTGTGAGATGCTTCGTTTCGGCCGAGACGACGGCCGACTTTGCCGGCGAGTCGATGCGCTTCGCCGCTGGTGCCGATTGCGCCGAGCCAATCCCGCTGCCGAGAATGACGGCAAGCTGAATCAGCGCAGCGATGGGCGTCCGAACGACGGCAGCTACTGCGAGCTCCCCACAGTTGTCAGCGCGTTCCGGATCTCCTGCTCGAGCACGAGGGCGTCCCCGGGCTGATATCCGCTGTGCTTCGACAGCACCTGGCCTCTGGCATCGAGGAGGTAGTGCGTCGGTGTCGCCTCCACCGCGTAGTCCCGCTGCACGTCGTTGGCCCTGGCCCCCACGAGCACCGGCACCGTGTAGTGATGCTCCTCGAGCCATTCAGGCACGAGCTTCTCCTCGCTGGGGGTGGTGTTGATGTAGACGACCGACAGGCCCTGCGCCTTGTAGGTGTCGTAGAGCCGCTGGATTTCCGGCGCCGCGACGTTGCAGAACGGGCAGGTTGGATAAAAGAAGACAACCAGCGTCGCCTTGCCGAGCACGTTCGGCAGTGTCTTGGACGCCCCGTCGAGCGTCTTGAGCGTGAACGGCTTGAGGCCACTGCCGACGTTGACGGCGCGAGCTGGCGCCGGCAGTGAGCGACGCATCGGGTTTGGAGGCGCCGCCGAACCGGTAGCCATAGGACGCCAGCACGATGTACTTCGGAAACGTCGCGTCGCCTTTGTTCCCCGTATACGGGTTGGGGAAGCGATTGCGGTAGTACCCGAAGGGGATCTGGACGGCGTAGACGTGGCTGCCCCTGGCGTAGCTCGCTCCGGGCTCGAGGAACATCTCGACACCAGGCCGGCGGAACCCGTGACTCTCGCCGAACACGTCGTAGCGCGGCACCCCTTCCACACGCCACGCCAGTGAACAGGCGAACCCCGTACTGCCGATCGGCACCGCGCCGCCAAGGCGCGCCATGAACTGATCGGGCACGGAATTGTACGACGTGCCATCCGGGTTGATCGGTGGAACGGCGAGCGGCGAGATGTTGTAGGCGATGGACGTCGTGCCGTTGCGGTCCCTCGGATTCGCGAGATAGCTGCCCGATCCGAACAACGTCGCGTGCGGAACTCTCTTGAAGCCCGAAACATCCATCGTCAGTCCCCAGCCTCCGTCGCCGGGCTGCACCGACTGATCGACGGGTTTGAGCTCGAGGGTTGGTGCCGGTGATGTTCGGAAACGTGGCCTTGTCATCCGGGTTGCCGGTCGGCGTCTTGAGGCCGACGCCAATCGCGATATTGCCCGATGTGAACCGGTCGGTCGGCAGCACCCAGGCGCGGCCACTCAAAGTGATGTCGCCAATGCCGTGTCCCACCTGGTCGACACGACTCGCTCTGCCCCCCGTCAGCGGCATCGGAATGCCCCACGACGAATGGATGAACGGCACGCCGAGGGTCATCGAGAAGCGCTCGCTGAAATTGTGCGACACGCTGACGTCGGCCATGTGCTGCAGGTTGACGACGTAGGTGTCGTTGGTCTGCCGCGCCACCTGTTCCACGGTGCCGTTGTAGTGGTCGCTCGACCTCAGATTACGAGTCGAGATACTGATCTGGGTTTCGCCGGCCTGTGAATACGGATTGGACGAGCCAAACACGGGCCCGTTCTGTCTGATGAGGACTCAACCCTGGGCCCACGCGTGGGACGCGGGCAGGAGGAGCGCTGCGCCGACGAGCGCCGTCAGAGCCAGAGCACGACGGGCGGTTACAACCATGGCGCATAACTTAGACGGTTGGGCTGACGGCGGCAATACTGGAAACCAACTATCGTGGCTGAATCAGACGAACCTTAGACACCGCCGCACAATCTGACCGACCCCACGAACTGACGCCGCCCGCCAGCGACCCGCCCCGGTCGCCGCTTGCAAACGGCCGTGATACGATCCGGCAGCGCGATGACTTTCTATCGCTTCCGTTCCGGCTTCACCTGATAGCCCCCTTCGTGGCGCGTCGCGCCACCCCCCTCCACACCCGTCATTCACGAGGATCGCGTGCGCCCGGGCGCACGCCGCGAGGATCGGCACGCGAATGGACACCATCGCCTTCTCCCTGCGCGTGACCGCGCCGGACCCGGACGTCGCGCGGGTCTCGATCGGCCGCCGCCAGTTCTCGATCGGCAGGCCGCTGGAATTCGACGAGGCGTCGCCGCATGTCGCGGCGATCGAGTACGCGCTCGGCGCGGTCGGGGGTGAGATCGTCAACGGCTTGCGGGCGTTCGCGGACCGGCGGCGGCTGTCGATCGACGCCGTCGAGGCGGTGGTCAGCGGCGCGCTGGAGAACGGACTGACCTACCTCGAGGTCGATCGGCGAGCAGGGACAGCCGAGGATCGCGCGCATTCACGTCAAGGTCTTCGTCGTCGGCGCCGGACGCCGTCGCCACTCGCGCCGTGTTCGAGCACGATGCTCGACCGGCTCCCGCTCGTCTGCACGCTCCGGGCGGCGCTTGCCCTGACGACCGAACTGGTTGCTCACGTCGTAACGGGAGGATATGACATGTACCGATTGAACGAGGAACAGCAGCGGGTCGTCGCGGATGCGGCCGCCGTCGCGGACGCGACCATCAGACCGCAGGCGGCACGAGTCGATGCGGACGCGGCATTTCCGCGCCAGTCGATCGCGGCGCTCGGCGAACGCGGACTCCTCGGGCTGACGATTCCTGCGGCGTACGGCGGCCTCGGCCACGGCCTGCGGACGATGGCCGCGACCGTCGACACGGTGGCGCAGCGCTGCTCGTCGACCGCGATGGTCTACCTGATGCACCTGTGCGGCGTCGCCTGTTACGCCAGCGGCGCCGGCCAAGACCGGGCACCTTCTCCGTGAGGCGGCCGCGGGGCGGCATCTGTCCACGCTCGCGTTCAGCGAGAAGGGATCGCGCAGCCATTTCTGGGCGCCGGTCAGCCGCGCGAAAGAGGCCGGCGCCGGCGCCGTCCGCTTGAGCGCACGCAAGTCGTTCGTGACCTCCGCCGGCCACGCCGACAGCTACGTGGTCTCGACGCTCGCGGCCGGCGCGACGACACCGATCGAGAGCACGATCTATTTCGTGCTCAGCGGCGATCCGGGGGTCAGCGTCGCCGGATCGTGGCGCGGGCTCGGCATGCGCGGCAACGCCAGCGCGCCGATGTCGCTCGACGAGCGTCGAGCTCGGCGCCGATCGGGCGCTGACGGCGCCGGGCAAGGGGCTCGACATGATGCTCGGCGTCGTGCTGCCGGCGTTCCAGGTCGGCACCGCCGCCGTGGCGGTCGGCATCGCGGAGGCGGCCGTGCAGGCGACCATCGGACACGTCACGAACACGCGCCTGGAGCACATGAACAGCTCGCTCGCCGACCTGCCGACGCTGCGCGCGCAGATCGCGCGCATGCGCATCGAGACCGATCGCGCGCGCGCGCATCTCGGCGCGGTGCTCGATTCGCTCGAGACGCCCGGACCGGCGACGCAGCTGATGGTCCTCGAAGCCAAGGCCGCGGCGACGGAAGCCGCCGTCACCGTGACCGACCTGGCGATGCGGACCTGCGGCGGCGCCGCGTTCGGCGGCGCGCACGGCATCGAGCGGATGTTCCGCGACGCGCGGGCGCCGATCGTGATGGCGCCGACGAGCGATCAGGCCTACGACTTCATCGGCCGGGCGCTGTGCGGCCTGGAGGTGTTCTGATGGATCGGCCGCTGAACGTCGGCGCGGTGATGTACGACCCGAAGGTGTCGGTCATCTGGGAGATCATCCGCACCTTCTTCGAGTCGCAGGCCTGCCCGATCGACGTCGCGTTCTACAGCACCTACGAGTTGCAGGTCGCGGCGTCTGCTCGACCGGACGATCGACATCGCCTGGAACTCGCCGCTCGCGTGGCTCGACTCGCAGCGCCGGTCCGGCGGCACCTGCCGCGCCATCGCCATGCGCGACACCGATCGCGACCGCGTGTCGTACTTCGTCGCGCCGCGGGACGGACCGGTGCGCACGCTCGCCGACCTGCGGAACCGGACGCTGGCGACCGGCGCGAGCGACTCGCCGCAGGCGACGCTCATTCCGCTCGGACGGCTGCGGCGGGACGGCCTCGATCCGGCGGCCGACCTCACCGTCCGGCGCTTCGACGTGCTCGTCGGCAAGCACGGCGATCACGTCGGCGGCGAGCGCGACGCCTTCGAGTGCGTACGCCGCGGCGAGGCGGCGGCCTGCGCGATGCTCGATCTGAACTGGGACGGCTGGACGAAGGACGGCACGATCGACGCCGACCGCTTCACGATCGTCGCCGAGACCGATCGCTTCGATCACTGCGTCTTCACGGTCCGCCAGGACCTCGATGCCGCCGCGGAGCGGCGCTGGCTCGACGCGCTGTTCGCGATGCGGTACGACAATCCCGCGCACCGGGAAATGATGGATCTCGAAGGGCTGAAGGCGTGGCTACCGGGCCGGACGAGCGGCTTCGGCGCCGCTGACCGCGGCCGTGGCCGTCGGAGCGCTTCTTCGAACACGGCTCGCGCGTCGTGAGTGAGCTGCCGCTGTTTCCGGTGACGACCGTCGGGAGCTGGCCGAGGCCGCCGAGGGTCGCCGAGGCGCTGCGGCAGTTTCGCCGGAAGCGCATCGACCGCGCCGAGTTCGATCGGATCGTCGACGCCGAGGTGGTCGAGCTGCTGCGGCTGCAGGACACCCTCGGCTGCGACATCGTGACCGACGGCGAGCTGCGGCGCGACAACTTCTATTCGTTCGTCTCGGAGAAGCTGGCGGGCGTTCGCCTGATGACGCTCGCCGAGATGCTCGAGGTCGTCGAGGACAAGGCCGGGGTTCGAGCGCCTGCTGCAGACGCTCGACGTTCCGGCCTACTCGATCAGCAGTCCCAGTCTGCGCCGGGAAGATCGATCGGCGCCAGCCGCTGGCCGGCGACGATCTCCGCTTCGTCAGGCGCCATACCGATCGGCCGGTGAAGAGTCACGCTGCCGGGACCGTACCTGCTCACGAGGGCCATGTTCGTCCCGGAGATGACGGGCGCGTTCTATGAGTCGAAGGAGGCGCTCGCGGAGGACGTCGTCGCGCTGTTGAGGGCCGAGCTCGCCGAGCTGGCCGCCGAGGGCGCCGACTTCGTGCAGTTCGACGAACCGGTGTTGACCGAGCTGACGTTCGCGCCCGGAAGCACGCGCACGTTCATGTGCGCGGCGCTGGCGGCGCGCCGCGATCCCGCGAGGAGCTCGAGCTGGCCGTGTCGCTGATCAACCGGGTGGTCGAGGGCATTCGGGACGTGCGGATCGGCGTGCACGTGTGCCGCGGCAACTGGAGCCGGGACGAAACGACGCTGCTGTCGGGCGGCTATCAGCCGCTGGCGCCGTATCTCGAGCGCCTGAACGTGGCGCAGCTCGTGCTCGAGTACGCGACCGATCGCGCCGGCGATCTCATGTCGTTCGGCGGCAAGGAGCTGGGCATGGGTGTGGTCAACCCGAGGACCGACGCCGTGGAATCGAGCGCCGCAATTCGCGCAGCCGTCGAGGACGCGCTTCGCTATCTACCCGCCCGACCGGATCTTTCTCAATCCCGACTGCGGCTTCGGCACGTTCTCGAGCCGGCCGATGAATACCTGGGACACGGCAGCGGCGAAGGTAGGGGCGATGGTCGAACGCGGCACGCGACCTGCGCGGGTAGCGTGTGAACCTTGAAAGTGCGGGCGCGCGTCTTGTGCCACGCAACGGAGGGCGACGTCAGAACCGACCACACCACCGGAGGTGCGGTCGGTTCCTTAGCGTTGGGCGTTGCCGGTCGTCGGCTGTTGCGCTCAGGGAGTCGTGTGCTTGGCTGCGGCGGGCGACAGGCGCGAGCGCACCACGAGGGCGAGCGGGTCGCGGCCGTAGATCTTGAGCAGCTGGGCGCGGGCGGTTTCGGCGCCCGCTTTGTCGCCGGCCTTTTCCGCAGTCACCACACCCTGCCACTTGCACCGGCCATCCTCGGGTGAGCACTCATTGAAGTGCGTGCGGGCGCCAGCGGTGTCGCCCTTTGCCACTGACAGCATGCCGCGGCCGTAATGCATCGCGGATTGGGTAAGGGGACTGCCTGCGTCCGCGCCTGCGGCGGCGTCCAGTTCCGCTGACGTTTTGGTCGCGGCCGCGACGTCCTTCATCTGCGTCTCCGCGGCGATCCGCTCCACGAGGGCCTGACGTCGCAGGCCGCGGGAGAGTCCAGAGCTGACCTGGCCGCCGTCGGCGGTCTTGAGCGCGAGGGCGACCTGCGCGAGCGCTTCGCGGGATCGTCCGGCGTCGTTCATCAGGAACGCGCGGCGGAGCGGCACAAAAGCGATGTCGGAAGGCTCGGCGCCCGCAGTCTTCTCGATGCCGTCCAGGATGCGGAGTGCCGCTGCCGTTTCATGCTGTGTCATTGCAACCGCCGCGAGCTCGTCGTCGACGGAAATCTTGTCCGTACGTTGCGTTGCCGCGGCCTTGGCTTTGTTGAGCGCGTCGCGCCCGCCTGCCACGTCGCCTGCGTACAGCCTCGCCGTAGGCCATGCCCTCGTGTGCCGTCCAGAAATCGGGCGAGATCTCCAGCGCCTTCTGGAACGCGGCTTCCGATTCCTTGAAGCGGCCGGCGCCGAGAAGGGCCTCGCCAAGCGAGTCCTGCGGGTTGGGCTCCTTCGGCATGATGCGGACGTACTGTTCGAACGCGGCAATCGCACCTTCCGCGTCACCCTGCCGCAGGGCGGCATATCCGAGCATGTTCTGCGCGCCACCGGCGTTCGCATTGAGCGACGTGGCCTTTTGCAGCGCCGTGACGGCTTCGGGATACTTCTGGGTGTTAATCAGCTGCTGCCCGAGCAAGTAATGGGCACGCCAGTCGCCGGGCGTGAGCTCCGTGAGATGCACGAACGAGGCGGTTGCCTTGGCCTGGTCGCCACGCCGGCCGGCCGCCGAGCCTTCGATCAGGACGCGCTCCGGCTCCGGCAGGCTGCCCGCCGCTGTCGACGCCGCCTCGAGCTCCTTCAGGCCGTCGGGGCCGGGAGTCGCCAGGCCGTGATAGGCGTGCGCAAGCACAAAGGCACCATCGAGCTTGAGCGCCTCGGCGAATTCAGCGGCGGCTTCCGTGGTCCGAAGGTTGTCGAACAGCTCCTGACCTTTCTTGAAGTGCTCGACCGCCTCGGGAGACGTGGAGGTGACGGTGATCGTGGCAGCACTCGGAGCGGGCGCCTGTGCCGCCGGCGCGGCGGCCGGCTGTGACGAACAGGCGGTCAGGGCGAAGAGACTGGCGGCGATGAGGGCGTGTTTTCTCATAATTCCTTGTTGTCGGGGAGGTGCGCAGTCACCGAGTTCGACTCGGAGCGTCGACGTCTCGTCGACCACAGATGGGCGTATCTCTGGAATGCGCGGCCCATGAAGCCTAGCCGCTAATCGTCCGCATAGCGAGGAAATTGTTCAGCTTATGGCTCCCCGCCTTGCGTGAGTCGAACACCACCGTGGCTGCGAAATGGCGCTAACGTTGTCCTGTCGCGGGGCCCGCGGCTGCGAATGACGGCGACTATGAGGGTAACGACTGAACCATCGTTCGAATCAGGAAAGGGCGGCAGATGTCCAACCTATCGCCAGACCGAAGTGCGACGTCGTGGTCGCTCGAGAATGAGATCCGCTCCGTCTGCGACGAAGCCGTGCGGCAAAAAGGGCGCATCGCCCGAATGCTGTTGAAGTCACCTGAGGTTCGCGTTGTCGTGATCGGCATTGCCAAGGGAGTCACGTGGCCGCAGCATACGGCGGCAGGCCGAGTGCTCGTCCGGGTTGAGCAGGGATGCATCGAGCTTGGCACCAGGGACGGCACAACACAGCTGGGTGCAGGAATGTTGACCGCACTCGAGCCGGGCCAGCCGCATGATGTTCGCGCGGTGGAGAACTCTGCGTTCCTCCTGATCGTGGCGGGACAGCAATAGCGAAAGGGAAGATGGGCTCCTGCAAGTGGCCCACCTGTTCCGAATTGCGCTGATATGCTGCCGGGGTGCCGAATGAACACGGATTCGCCAAGCCAGTCGCCCTGTTCGCGGCGCTCGATCCCGCCGCCTTGCTCGAGGTGAAAACCGTCGCCACGGTCAAGCGCATCGACGCCGGTTCAGCATTCTTTCGCGAGGGCGACCCGGCCACTTCGTTCTTTGTGCTCGATGTCGGCTCGGTAAAGCTGACGCAGCTCGCCGGGGAAGGCGATCAAGTCGTGCTTCTCCTGATCGGGCCTGGCGACGCCTTTGGTGGCGTTGCCGCCTTTGGCGGACTGGCCTATCCGGTTACTGCGGAGGCCGTCACTGATTCGACGGCGTACGAGTGGCCCGGCAGTGTGATGGCGGCGCTGATGGAACGCTATCCGAAGCTGGCGATCGCTGCATTGCGCTTCGTCGCCGACCGATATCACGAGCTGCAGATTCATTATCGACAACTTGCTACTGAAAACGTCGAGCGCCGCGTCGCGCGCGCGCTTCTGCAGCTCATCAAACAGACCGGCCGTCGCGTTGACGCAGGTGTACTGATCGACCTGCCGCTGACGCGCGAAGACATTGCGCAGATGACGGGCACGACCTTGTATACGGTGAGCCGGATCATCAGCCGGTTCGAACAAGAGGGCATTCTCGAGGCCGGCCGCAAGCGGATGGTGATTCGAAACCCGCAGGCCCTCCTGGCCGTCGTCGACGGACGCAGCTGAAGCGGCCCCTCCCGCATTCCGACGTGGTTGCGCTTGCGCAAAGACGCGAGCCCGGCTAATGTGCCACCCTCCGGGCGATTCGAAGAGTCTCCTGAAGACTTCTGTCACACGTGTAACGGCCAGCCGCGGCTTGGCCCGAGTCCTCATCGCACGTCGCGAATCGCGTGGAGCGTCATCGTGGGCTCCTCAGGATATCGTCGCGACGGCAAGGTGAGAGTGACAGCGTGGGAGCTGCGGTAGGCGTCGCTGGCGCGGCTGCACGCGAGCGTGAGGATTTGTTCTGATGCTGCAATCACTGCCGATGACCACAGGGCTTACGCGAACGCTGTGCATCATCGTCTTCGTCGTGATGTTCGCCGCCCTCATCTACGCGGCGTGGATTGGCGTGGTGAATTATTCACGCATTCATGTCTAGCGGGCTCGGGCGTTGCCGGCATGCACGCCACTGATTCGTTCACTCGAACAGCCGTGAGCACCAGCACACGCCGCACTCCGGGGAGACCATGACCAAACGCCAGACACGGTTGTTCTTCGTCGCCGGCACGACGGTCTTCGCGCTGGTGTTCGTGGCCCTCACCATCGACAGTCACAGGCAGTTCGGGCGGCTCACGCATGAAGAGGCGCTGAGCGAGCAAGTGGTCGCTGGCAAGCACGTCTGGCATCGCAAGGACTGCATCAACTGTCACACGCTCCTCGGCGAGGGAGCCTACTACGCCCCGGACCTGACCAAAATCACACAGCTGCGCGGCGAGGCGTATCTGCGCCAGTTCCTGAAGGATCCATCCCGCTTCTACTCGGAGGAGAAGCACGGCAGGCTGATGCCGAATCCGAACCTGTCGGATCGAGAAGCCGGAGACGTGATTGCCTTCCTGGCGTGGGTCTCGAATATCGACAACAACAATTGGCCGCCGCGACCCATCCTGGTAAGCGCCGCGACGCCGCAGGACGCGGCGTTCGGAACCCCGGTGTCCGCCTCGTCCGAAGATCCGATTGCGCTCGGGGAGGCCCTCTTCCGGCAGTCACCCCCGGCGTGCTTCAGCTGCCACTCGACGCAGCCCGGGGTACAGGTTGTCGGTCCGTCGCTGGCGGGACTGGCCGGCCGCGCCTCCGAAACCCTGACCAGTCCCGGGTACACTGGCGCCGCACATACGCCGGAACAGTACATCCGCGAGTCGATCGTTCATCCGAACGCATACGTGGTGCCTGGTCCCACGTTTTCGGCGGCAGGGCAGTCGATCATGCCGGCCATTTACGACACCACTCTCAAGCCGGCCGACATCGACCACCTCGTCGCTTACCTTGTCACGCTCAAGTGAGAGGAATCTCCTGATGCGCTACCGTACCCAGGCCGTTGCCTATCCGTACTTCGTCGTCGCGATGCTGTTCTATGGTCTGCAGATGGCGTTCGGTCTCCTGGCCGCCGTCAAGTATCTCGGGCCCGATCCGATCAAGGCCTGGCTGCCTTTCGACGTTACCAAGGAAATCCACACGAATCTTTTGATCGTGTGGGTGCTCACCGGTTTCATGGGAGCCGCCTACTGGCTGGTCCCCGAAGAGTCGCGTACCGAACTGCACAGCCCCTCACTCGCGTACGGTGCGCTCGGCTTGTGGACGCTCGCTGGATTGGTCGCCGTGATCGGTTACCTGTTCGGATGGACCGCGGGCAACAAGCTGCTCGAGCAGCCACTGCCCGTGAAGCTCGCCATTGTCGTCGTGATGCTGATGTTCTTGTACAACCTCGGCATGACCATCTGGACGGCGAAGCGCCTGACCACGACGGAGGGAGTGCTCATGGCCGGGCTCGTCATGACGGCATTGCTCTATCTGCCGTCACTGTTCGAATTCCGTAACTACACGATCGCGATTTTCTATCGCTGGTGGACGGTCCATCTCTGGGTCGAGGGGGTGTGGGAAATGGTCCAGGGAGGGCTGCTCGCGTATCTGCTCATCAGGCTTTCAGGCATCGACCGTGAAGTGATGGAGAAGTGGTTATACGTCATCGTGGGGCTGACCTTCATCTCGGGCCTGCTGGGAACGGCGCACCACTACTACTACATCGGGGTGCCTCAGTACTGGCTGCCGATTGGCGGCTTCTTCTCGGCGCTCGAACCACTCGTCTTCCTGGCGATGTCCGCATACGCGTACTCCGCCATCCGACGCTCGGGAGTCTCGCATCCCAACACGCTCGCCCTGCACTGGACCCTCGGGAGCGCGATCTTCTCGGCGCTCGGCGCGGGCCTGCTCGGTCTCGCACATACATGGCCGGCAGTGAACAAGTGGACCCATGGCACGATGATCACGCCGATGCACGGCCACGCGGCATTCTTCGGCGCCTACGTCATGATTGTGCTCGCGGTAATCAGCTATGCACTCCCGGCGTTGACGGGGCACGCCGAATCCGAGCGCGAATCGAAAGTCGGCCTGTGGGCGTTCTGGCTCCAGGTCGGCGGGATGTTCGGGATGACGATGGCGTTCGCCGCCGCGGGGATCACCCAGACGTATCTGGAGCGAATTCTGGGGTTCGGCTATCTCGAGACCCAGGCCAAGCTGCAGGTGCACTTCCTCATGCTGGTGGCGACTGGCGCGCTCTTCACTCTTGGCGTGGCGCTCTTCCTGTGGGACTTCTTCTTCCTGTCGTGGAAGAAGCGCCCGATGGTAGCGATCGGCGCTCTGCCCCTCACGGCCGAGCGATGACGGCGGTGTCCGGCAGGCCGATGCCCGAGCCCGCCCGCGCCGCGTCGGATCGACGTTCCGGGGTGCAATACCCCCCGCCGGAGGCGCCGTACTACCTGCCCGTCGGCGACGAGATTGCGGTCTTCGAAACGTGTCATGCCCGACGGCTTGCGGTCATGCTCAAAGGCCCGACGGGCTGTGGCAAGACCCGTTTCGTGGAGCACATGGCGTGGCGCCTCGGACGGCCGCTCGTCACGGTGGCGTGCCATGACGATTTGTCGGCCAGCGATCTCACCGGCCGTTACCTGATTCGCGGCGGCGAGACCGTGTGGCTCGACGGCCCGCTCACACTCGCGGCGAGGCTGGGCGCGATCTGTTATCTCGACGAGATCATCGAAGCGCGTACCGACACCGTTGTCGTCATCCACCCACTCACCGACGACCGGCGGGTTCTCCCGATTGACAAGGCGGGCGAGTTGCTCGAAGCGGATCCAGATTTTCAGATGGTGGTCTCGTACAATCCCGGCTATCAGCATGGGCTGAAGGATCTGAAGCCGAGCACCCGGCAGCGGTTCGTGGCCCTGGAGTTCAGCTTTCCGCCGGAGGAGCTCGAATCGACAATCGTCAGCCACGAGGGTCATGTCGATCGGCCCACGGCGATCGCCCTCGTCAAACTGACACGTCGCCTGCGCCAGCTCGGGGACCGCGGCCTCGCCGAGGTGCCGAGCACACGCTTGATCGTCGCGACCGCCCGGCTGATTGCCAGTGGAATTCCGCTGCGCGTCGCGTGTGCGTCGGCACTACTCGGGCCCTTGACGGACGATCCGGATCTGCTCGCTGCGATGCACGATCTCGTCACCGCGACGATGTAGCCCCGGGCGGCAGTTGAACTCGTCAGAGCCTCCTGGCAATGGGCGAACCCGAAGATCTCATCATCGATGGCGCATATGTCGCCTCGCGACTTGTCCGCGACGCATGGCGCCGTTACTCACCGCCTCGGCCCGCAAGAGTGCTGTGCCTGGCCGACGTCCGACTGCGCCTCGAGCTGATCCTGAACGGCCTCTTCGAGGCGCGGATAGCGGTGGCTGCAGCCGAGCCGCCGGCTCCCGTGAGCTGGCTCGCGCGTCTCGCCGGGCACGCCGCCGATTCGACCCGTGAAGTGCCGGCGGGGACAGACGGCACCCGTGTTTTTCTTCCCGCGACGTGGGACGCTTCGGCGGGCGCCGACCTGGCCTTCCAGGCCTACGTCCTGCTTGCGGTCGCGCAGGCGGCACGTCTTGCAAGGGGCAGCACGGCGATCGTTCTCGGGATCCGCGACGACGACGTCAGGGATCGGTTTCTCATCGCGGATGGCCACGGCGTTGACCAGTGGATCGTCCGCGAAGCACCCGGGCTCGTGCCCGCCCTGCGCGCGGCACGACTTGACGCGCTGGCACAACGTCCTTCCGCCTGGCCCCGCAGCCAACACGAGCGCGCCGCCGAGGAGCAGCTCCGGACGTTTCTCGCGTGCGATCCGCTGACAGCGTTTGCGGATGTGCCTGCGTCCGCCACGGTCAAGGACGCGCTCGCGTGGGCGGTGTCGTGGTCGCCGGCCGCGAGGAGTTCCACACCGTATCGCGCACTTCCGCATGTCTATTATTGGGGTCGCCCGACGCCGCCGGCCGTTGCCTGCGCGGCCATGCGCGATGCGGCGGAGGACGGGGATCCCAGGCGCTCGACCAACCGGCGCGTCGCCGAGATGCGCCGCCGCCCGCGAATTCGCGAGGCAGACGAGCACGAGGACGACAGCGGCACAGGCACGTGGGTGATTCGTACCGACGAGCCGCAGGAGAGTGTGGAGGACCCGTTCGGACTTCGGCGTCCGACCGACTGCGCTGACGACGCAGACCCGGAAGGACTTGGGGATTCGCTTTCGGAACTGCCGGAGGCGCGCGTCGTTCGCACTGCCGGGCGCGCGAAGGAGATCCTCCGCGCTGGAGAGGACCTGCCGCGAACCGTGGGCACAGCCGGCATGACGGCGCGCCCGGGGGGAGTCGCATACCCCGAGTGGGACTTCCGGTCGGGCACATACCGCCAGCCGGGTGCGATCGTGCGCGAGGGAGCGGCGCCCCTTGGCGATCCGGAGTGGGTGACGTCCGCACTTGCCCGTCACGCGCGCCTCATCCGGCGCGTCCGCACCAGGTTCGAGCGCCTGCGCCCGCGGCGAACCCGTGTCGGACGGCAGCCAGACGGCCCGGAGCTCGACATTCCCGAGTACGTCGAAGCCGCTGCTGATGCGCGCGCCGGAGTGCCCACGGAGGACCGGCTCTACGTGGACGTGCGCGCCGGACGCCATGAGCTCACGCTGGCGTTGCTCGTCGATGTCAGCGCCTCGACTGACAGTTGGGTGTCCGGCACCGAGCGCATCGTGGACGTCGAGAAGGAGGCGCTTCTCGTTGTCACCGAAGCGCTTGCGGCACTCGGCGACCGCCACGCGATTTTTGCGTTCTCTGGTGAGGGGCCCGAGTGCGTGTCGGTGACCACGATCAAGGGTTTCGCGGAATGCGCCGAGGACCAGGTCCGACGGCGGGTCGCAGCGCTTGACGCGGATGGCTACACCAGGGTTGGAGCCGCTGTGCGCCACGCGACAGCCGCATTGAGCCGGCAACCGTCATCTCGTCGGCTCCTGCTCCTTTTGTCCGACGGCAAGCCGAACGACGTTGATGTCTACGAGGGCGCTTATGGGACCGAGGATGCAAAACAGGCAGTCGCGGAAGCTCGCGGTCAGAACGTCGATGTCTTCTGTCTCACAGTCGATCGGGAGGCACCGCGCTATGCGGGGCGGATCTTCGGCCCGTCGGGGTTCGCCGTACTGCGGCGGCCCGATCAATTGCCGGCAGTCCTGATCGACGTGTTACGGCGATTGATGCGCCTCTAGATGGGTTGGCGGCTCGATCGAAGCGGTCGTCATAACTGACGAGATTGACCCGTCCGAAATCGCGTGATACTCGTTTTCGCCACGTCAGCGCTCTCTGTGCGCGCCGCTTCAATCATCACGCTGAGGAGGATCTACTGTGAGTGATCCGAAACCCTCCAACACTCGTCGCGCTCGATTCCTGTGCTGGTCGTGGATGGCCGCTGCCGTGGTGGCGTCCCTCGGCCTCCTGCCAACCAATCTGATTGCACAGACTCTGTACGGAAGCGTGACCGGGAACGTCGCGGATGGAACCGGCGCGGCCCTGCCGGGCGCGAACGTCAGCATCAGGAACGAGGCGACCGGGCTCGAGTTGACTGCGGTGACTGACGAGAGCGGTACTTATACGATCCGGAATATCACGGGTGGAACGTACACGCTGCGGGCGACGCTGCACGGGTTCAAGGAATTCGTCCAGACCGGCATACCAGTCACCGCGGGCGGTATCGTTCGGATCAACGGCCGCCTGGAGATCGGCGCACTGAGCGAGTCTGTCACCGTCACCACGGAGGCCGCCGTCCTCAAGACCGACAAGGCGGACGTGAGCGTCGACCTGAAGCCCGCCGACGTCGTCAACCTGCCGCTGAATCAGTATCGCAACTATCAGTACTTGATGAATCTCGTCCCGGGGGCGACCCCGCCGGTGTTTCAGAACGCCCAGACCGACACTCCGGGCCGCGCACTCTCGACCAACATCAACGGCACCAATCGCAACAACAACGTGACGCGGATCGACGGTGCCGCCAGCATCAACGTCTGGCTGCCGCATCACGCCGGGTACATTGCGCCGGTCGAGACCATCGAGAACGTCAACATCTCCACCAACAGCTTCGACGCCGCCCAGGGGATGACGGGCGGTGCCGCGACCGCCGTACAGACGAAATCCGGCAGTAACACCTTGAAGGGCTCAGCGTTCTACTTCCGTCAGCAGGACGAGTTCAACGCGCGTCGCGGGTATTTCGACCCGAGCAAGGTGGACGCGAGCACCGCCATCCTGGGAGGAACCGTGGGTGGCCCGATCAGGCACAACAAGCTGTTCTACTTCGGGTCGTGGGAACGGAACAGCGAACGCCAGGGACTCTTCAGCACGTACACGGTCCCGACGGCAAGAATGCGCGTCGGCGATTTCAGCGAAGTGCTCGCGCTCAACCCGGCGTTTCGCATCTACGATCCCGCAACCGGTACGTCCGACGGCAGGAATCGCACCTTCTTCCCGGGTGCGGTGATCCCGGCTGATCGGATCAGCGACATCGCTCAGGAGATCCAGGCGGTCTATCCAGCCCCCAACAATCCCGGGACCAACAACGGGCTGCAGAACAATTTGTTCCTGCCGCGTCAGCCAAAAGCCGACCGCGACAACTACGACGGGAAGGTGAACTGGAACCGTACTCCGCAGCATCAGATCTGGGGCAAGTTCTCGATGATGCAGGCGGAGGTTTTCGACCTGTTTTATCTCGGCCTGGATGGTGCCGGGGGAGGGAAGACGAACACGAAGATCTATACCGCCGGCCAGACCTGGACGCTCAGCCCGACGCTCCTCTTCGATGCGAACGCCGGCGCGAATATCCAGAAACAGCACATGGAGGGTCCCGATTTCGGGACCAACTTCGGCACTGATGTGTGGGGTATCCCGGGACTGAACGGGGCCGGCGCGACCGGTCCCGGTTCATTCGATGTCAACCGGTACAGCGGGATGCCGAACGTGCAGACCGGGCTGTCGCAGGTGGGCAACTCCGACACGTGGACGCCGGTGTGGCGCGACGAGCGCAGCTACACCTTTTCCACCAACCTCACGAAAGTAAGTGGGCGCCACGAGCTCCGGACCGGGTTCGACTTCATTCGCTTGCGCCTGAACCACTGGCAGCCCGAGGTCAGCAACCCTCGCGGCGCCCTCACATTCAGCAGCGGCGTCACTGGCACGCCTGGCTATGCCGGTGTCGGCGGCTGGAATTCGTACGCCGGATTCCTCCTCGGCGAGATCGGCAGCTATACGAAGAGTGTGCAGTTCGAGGAACTGAGCGGCCGGGAAAATCAGTTCGGCGTATACCTGGCCGACCGCTGGCAGGCGAGTCCCAAGCTCACGCTGAATCTCGGGCTCCGATATGAGTACTACCCGCTGATGTCACGTCAGAACCGCGGGATCGAAGTGCTGGACTACGACACGTTCACCGTCCGGCTCGGAGGTCTCGGCGGCAATCCGAAAGACCTCGGCCTGCAGGTCAGCAAGACACTGTTCGCTCCACGCTTCGGGGCCGCGTACCGGCTCACGGACAAGACCGTCTTCCGTGCAGGCTATGGAAAAACATTCGACCCGCTGCCATGGTCACGTCCGATGCGCGGACGGTTCCCCCTGACGATCGCCTACAGCGACGCCGGCCTGAATGGATTCGCACCGTACGGGAACCTGGCAGCCGGTATTCCGAACGCACCCGAGCCCGACATCAACAGCGGCACCGTGCCCCTTCCGCGTGGCGTCGACATGACATCGCCGGACCCGAACAATGTCGCTCGCGGCTCGACCCAGTCGTGGAACGTCTTCATGGAACGGCGCCTGCCACTCGACATCGCAGCCAGCGTCGGCTACGTCGGCACACGGACGGACGGCACGTACACCGTCAGAAACCTGAACTACGCGGAGGCCGGCGGCAATGCCAATCGGTTGCTCTTCGCCCAGGCGGGCAATGCGACGATCAACACCCTCGCCGGCACGTCACGATCGCGCTACCACTCGCTCCAGATAGCGGTGAACCGTAACTACAAGGCCGGCCTGCTGGTAAAAGGGGCCTACACCTTCAGCAAAGCCCTGAACGACGTCGACGACGATGCGGGCGCGTACATGTGGAATCAGGAATCACAATTCAGCCGGAACTATGCGCTGGCAAGCTTCGATCGGCCTCACATGCTGCAGATTGGTGTCGTGTACGAGCTGCCGTTCGCGGCGCAGAGCCGAAAGCCGCTTGCGGCACTGGTGCAGGGATGGCAGGTGAACGGCATCGGCTCGTGGCTCTCGGGTAACCCGTTCTCAATCGGCGGCGACAACGGCCTGCTGCAACAGGCGGGAGGCTTCCAGTCGATCAATGTGACGGGCAGCCCGGAGGCGGGATTCGGAAAGGCCGGACCCGACGAGCCGTGGTACGACCCCGCAGCCTTCTCACAGCCGGGCAACGCATGGGGGAACACAGGACGAAACCAGTTCCGCGCCCCGTCGAACTGGAACGTGGACATGTCCCTGTTCCGCACGATTCCATTTGGTCATTACCGTCTGGAGATTCGCGCGGAATCGCAGAACGTGTTCAACCATACGCAGTGGGGCGCTCCGATCACCTCGTTCACGGATCCGAATTTCATGCGTATCCGGACCCTGGCGCGCGCGCCGAGGACGGTGCAGCTCGGCACCCGCCTGGTGTTCTGACATCAGCGCGACGGCCGAGAGCCATGCGGCGGTGTCGATTGGCGTCGTTCGCGGAACTCGAACCAGGTTAAGCGTTCGTGATTCGTCTACGGTGTGTCGCTCAGTCCTGCTGAAGCGTGCGCAGCCATCCGTTGCTGACAGCCTGCCTGGCCGGCACGACGGATGCCGCCACGCCGATGGCAAGGAAGAGCGCCACTGTCCCGAGAAGGGTCGGCAGGTGAGCGGCGGGGAGTCCATAGAAGAAGACGGAAAGGACCTGCCCGACGCCAATCGCCAACGCGAGGCCAACTCCAAGGCCAATGGCCACGAGCCAGGTTCCCTGCCTGAACACCATGAGGACGACGTGCCCGCGTGGCGCGCCGAGCGCGAGACGGATGGCGAGCTCCCGACGCCTGAGTGCCACGGTATAGGCCGTCACACCGTAGATGCCCATCGAGGCCAGCAGCAGCGCCACACATCCCATGACTCCGCAGATGGTGGCGAGCATGCGCTGCGGCGTCAGGCCCAACGCGATCGAATCGGCGAGTGGTTGCGCGCTGGCAACGACCAGACGCCGGTCGATGTCCTGAACGAGAGTCGCCATCGTCGGTACCAGGCTGGTCCCCGCACGCCGCCGCGCCACGACTGACATCTGGGCTGTCATCTCGCTCCCCACGGCATCACTCTGCGCCAAGGGCAGGTAGACGTACGGTTCGGCGAGTCCGTCGATCAGGCTGCTCGATCGGATGTCGCCGGCGACGCCAATGATGGTCCCGACGTGCGGTTCGACACGGCCCGCGCGCGCATTGAACACCTCGAGCCGTAGCGGCTTCCCAATCGCCTGTTGTCGAGGCCAGAAGCGGCGCGCGAGCGTCTCGCTGACCACGACCACCAGCGGCGCCCCCGCCGTGTCGGTCGCGGCAAAATCGCGGCCCGCAACAACCGGAACGTGAAGCGTCGCGAAGTAGTCGGTGTCGACGATGTTCCAGGCCGGCGAGACCATTTCAGTCCATGCCGGCTGGTCTCCCGGAGCGACGCCGCCAAGGCCGATGCCTTCGAAGCCGCCGGGCGGGACACGGGCGAGCGATGCGCGCTCGACCGCCGGGGTCTTGCGGACGCGATCAATCACGGTCCGCCAGAATGCATCCGGGGCAGGTCCGGTCACGCCGATGACCGACGCGTCGAGCGTGGCGATGTCGACGCCTCGCTGATCGAAGCCCGGATCGGTGGCGCCCGCATGCCGCAACGCGCGTACGAACAGCGCGGCAAGTACGACGAGCAGGACACTGCACGCGATCTGGCCGACGACAAAAGCACTCCGGAGACGCGAGCGCCCTGATGATGACCGCACGCCGTCCTTGAGCGATGCGCCCGGGCTCACGCTCGAGCCCCTCAAAGCGGGTGCCACGCCAAAGACCACAGCCACGCCGATCGACAGCGAGAACGCGAAGAGCAGCACGTGCCAATCGACTGCGAGCGGCACCACAATCGACGTTGGCAAGGGTGGGAGAATCAGCATGGCCATGAGCATCAACGCACGTGCGAGGCCGATCCCGAGCAGACCGCTGACGAGAAACAGTACGATCGTCTCGGTCAGCAGTTGACGCGCGAGACGCCCCTTTCCAGCCCCGAGCGCCGCGCGAAGGGCCATCTCTCGCGCGCGCGCGGTCGCCCGGGTCAGCATGATGGCCGCCACGTTCGCGCAGGCCGAGGCAAGGACCAGTGAGACCAGGACCATCAGCGTGCCGGCGAAGCCAAACACGATATTCCGGTTCCCGCCCGCGCGCGAGAATGGAAGCGCGTTCAATCGTCGCGCCTGGTCGGTCGCGGCGCCCGGGTCCCGATCGTTCGTGCTGCCGATGGCTCTCACTTCAGCCGCCGCCGTCGCAAGCGGCACGTCGGGTCTGAGCCGACCGCCGGCCACGACACTGCCGGTGCTATCTGATCCCATCGTGAGCCACAGGTCGCACGACTGGATCCCCGTGCCCTGGAACCCCGGCGCCGCTACGCCGACGACGGTGATCGGCCGCCCGTTGATCCGCAGTGTCCGGCCAACGATGCTGTCGTCACCGTTGAATCGGCGCCTCCAGTAGTCATGGTTGAGGACCGCTGCGCTCTCGTCGCCTTCCGCGAACACCCGGCCACGAGCCGCCGGCGACCCCAGCACGGCAAAGAAGTTCGACGTGACTGCTTGACCAAAGACCGACTCGGCGGTGGCGGTCACCGACGGTGCCAGCCCCATGACGCGGGGCGCAAGACCCTGGGCGAAGACGGCGCTGAGTGATGTCGTGCGGCCTGCGACCTGCCGATAGGCGGCATAGGGGAGTGGATTCAACCCGCCGTCACCGCGCGCGGTACCGATTACGACGAGCTCGGAAGGGTCGGTAATGCCGGCAGGTGGACGAAAGAGCAGGCCATTCGCGACCGTGAAGATCGCGGTGTTCGCGCCAATGCCGACGGCGAGCGACAGAGCCGCGGTCGCGGTGAATACCGGACTTCGCCGCAGCATGCGAAACCCGTGCGCGGCATCCTGGCAACCGTCTTCGATCCAGCGGAAGGATCGGGCGTCGCGGTGTTGTGCCTTGACCGAGTCGGCGTTCCCCAGCGCCAGCCGTGCGGCGCGCCGCGCGTCATCCGGCGACAGGCCGCGTGCCTCGTAGCCGTCCTGAAGCAGCAGCAGGTGCGCCTCGATCTCACGTGCAAGATCCTGATCCGGTCGCCGGACGCGAAGCAGGTTCAGCAGACGTTGCAGAAAGCGGCGCATGGACAGGAGCCTCTTATCCTTCGTCGAGCAGCAGTTTATTGACGAGCGCAGACAGCCGGCGCCACCGGATCGTCTGGTCGGCGACAGCGCGATGCCCGGCGGCCGTGATCGTGTAGTACTTCGCTTCGCGGCGGCTTTCGGTCTGGCGCCACGCGCCTTTGATCCAGCCGCGCTGCTCGAGCCTGACGAGGGCAGGATAGAGCGTTCCCTGGTTGAGCATCAGGGGATGTTCGGCCACCTGTTCGAGACGCGACGCCAGTGCGTAGGCGTGAAGCGGCCCCATCGTCGCCAGTGCCCTGAGCACGATCAAATCCAGGGTGCCGTGCAGGAGTTCGACGCGTTCGTTGTCCGCCATTCCACTTGTCTCTCCAGTAGACAACATACGGCGCGCTCTACTTGGAAGTCAAGTGGAAGCGAACCAGTGCGAGGAATCCGACGTTTTCGCACAACCTTGTTCGGATTTCAGCGAGGTAGACTCAGACATCCGGGCACGAGCGCCGAAACGATCGGGAGCGTAAGCCGTCCGTGTCTCGCATCCCGCGCTGGCGCGTGTTGCTGTCACGGCCGCACCTCGCTCTCATCGCCATCATCGGTGTCATCGTCCCTCGCCGTTTGCGGGTCGACTGGCGCCAGGAGTGGGAAGCGGAATTGCGGTATCGCGAACGGCTCCTGAGCGACTGGAACCGTCTCGACTGGCGACACAAATGGGATCTGTTCAGGCGCAGCTCGAGCGCCTTTTGGGATGCGCTCTGGTTGCAGCGGCAACGACGAGAGGACGAAATGGTGCAGGACTTTCGATTCGGCGTCCGGATGTTGCTGAAGGCGCCGGCGTTCACGCTGATCGCCGTGCTTACGCTGGCACTCGGCATTGGTGCGAATACCGCGATCTTCGGCGTCGTGAACGCGTTGTTGTTGCGGCCACTCGGCGGCGTCGCCGAACCCGATCGGCTCGTGCAAGTGGGCCGACAATACGCGGAGAAGAGCTATGTCAGCGATTCGAGTTACCCGGACTATCTCGACTATCGCGCAGCCAACACGACGATGTCCGGCCTGGCGGTCACCACGCCAACGGCTTTTCACCTGAGCGCACGCGGTGAAACCGAGCGGGTTGAAGGCGAACTGGTGTCCGGCAACTACTTCGACGTGCTCGGTGCGACCGCCGCGCGCGGCCGACTGATCGCGGGCACCGACCAGGGGAGCGACCAGGTCGCCGTGGTCAGTTATCGTCTGTGGCAGCGGCGCCTGGGCGGTGATGACGGCGCGATCGGGTCGAGGATCACCGTCGACGGACACGAGTTCACCATCATCGGCGTGGCGAGCGAGCGGTTCGAGGGCATCGAGGTCGGCACGTCTCGAGACATGTGGGTGCCGATTGTGACACTCCCGCGAACCACTCCGGAGATGACCCCGCGGTTCGATCAGCGCGGCGCGTCGTGGCTGCAGATGTTCGGGCGACTGAAGCCTGGCGGCACGTTCGAACAGGCGCGAACAGAATTTGCCACGATTGCCGGGCGCCTGGCACACGCGTACCCCGACACGAACGCACGTGCCGGCGCTGGTATGGTCGCCGGGTTGGGCCGGGATCCCGAGGTGCAAACGCAGTTGCGTCGATTCGCGTATCTGCCATTTGTCGCGGTCGGGATTGTCTTGCTCATAGCATGCGCCAACGTCGCCGGATTGTTGCTGGCGCGTGCCGCCGGCCGTCAACGCGAGATTGCAACCCGGCTTGCGCTTGGCGCCGGACGGATTCGCGTGGTTCGTCAACTGCTGACCGAGAGCCTGACGCTGGCGGCTGCGGGCGGCGCCGCTGGACTGATGATCGGCCGTTGGCTGAGTCAGTGGCTGCACACTCTTTTGCCCGAAAAATACCTCTTCCTGACGTTCAATCTGGATTTCGGCCTGGACTGGCGGGTGTTCAGCTTCATGCTCGCCATTACCACCGCGACGGGCCTGGTCTTCGGTCTCATGCCTGCTTTACAGGCCTCCCGTCCGGATCTCGTGGCGACGCTGAAAGGATCGGGCGTCTTCAGCCGGCGCGGAGGTGGATCTGGACTCCGCGGCACACTGGTCGTCAGCGAGGTTGCCCTCGCCCTGATCCTGCTCGTCGCGGCTGGCCTTTTTGTCAGGACGCTGCACAATGCGGTGGGGATTGAGACCGGCTACGAGAGCGGTCACGTCCTGACCGCCCGGATCGACCTCGCCAGACAGGGTTACGACGAGGATCGAGGCCGGGTCTTTCAGCGTCAGCTCATCGAACACTTGCAGGCACGACCTGATGTCGAGGCCGCCGCCCTCGCCGTCACACTCCCGCTCAACGATGCCCGCTGGGAGAATCCGATTCGCAGGGCCGGAGATTCCACGCGGATCCAGACCTTCCAGAATGTCGTCTCACCCCGTTACTTCGATACGATGCAGATTCCGTTGCTGCACGGCCGGCAATTCTCCGACCACGATGACGCCCAGTCGCCAAAGGTGGCCATTCTCAACCAGACGCTCGCGCGCATCATGTGGCCGGACGGGCGAGTGCTGGGACAACGACTGACGTTCAAGGGCCAGACGATCGAGATCGTCGGGGTGGTGCGCGACATCAAAGGCCGGAACCTGTTCGAGCCGCCTGGTCCGATGTTCTACGTGCCGCTGCTGCAGGACTACGAACCAAACGTCATCGTGCACCTGCGAACCAGAGTGCCGCCGGCGCAGGTCGTCGCCGGTCTGCGTCGGGAAGTTCAGTTCCTCGACAAAGATCTTCCTGTCTATCGCGTCAAGGCGCTCGACGAACATGTGACCGCAACGCTCACACCACAGCGCCTGCTCGCGCATCTCATCAGCAGCCTGGGAGTGTTGGCACTGTTGCTCTCCGGCATCGGCATGTATGGTCTGCTTGCGCACGTCGTGAGCGAGCGCACGCCGGAGATCGGGTTGCGGATGGCGCTCGGCGCCGGCAAACGGGACGTGGTGCGTCTGTTTGTGACCCGGGGCATGAAGCTGGCGTTGTCGGGCGTCGTCATCGGGATGGCGGCCGCTGCGGCACTGACGCAGCTGATCAAAAGTCTGCTCTACGGCGTGAGTCCACTTGATCCGCTGACGATGACCGTGGTGCCGCTGATGCTGGTCCTGACGGCGTTCATGGCGTGCTATGTACCCGCACGACGTGCGGCGACCGGCGATCCGAAGGCGGCTCTCCGTTACGACTAAACGCCGCGATGAACCTGCCGTAGCATGGAGCCGGCGAACCGCTGAGGGATTGGGCGGATGCTTTTGAACAGCAGAGAAAGCAATCCATGACGTTGACCGCACGCCAGATCGCTCGTCACATCATCATCCTGATTGTCATTCTCGTGACACTTACCGCGTTGTCCATCTGGCTCGAGCTTGGACCTGTCGTCCACTCGTCGGATTCGTACTGGTCCGAAGAGTAAAGGGGGCACTTGCGTATCGGATGAAAAAGCTGGGGGGCTCGGTCCGAACAGCCGGAGGGGCTTGCAGTCCCCCGTCCGTCGGCGCGGTCCTGAAGAAGCGGGATCAGCGCCGGGGATCCGGCCTTAGCCGGGCGATCGGTCCGCCGACGGTAGAGTCGATCTTGAGCTGGATGTAGCCGGGCGTTCCGAACAGGGTGGCACCTTTGGCCCGTACCCGCTGAAGCGCTTCAATCCCGGCCACGTCCGCGGACATCAGGTCGGTGAGATCGAGCTCGAGGATCCTGCTGCCTGCGCACACCGTGAGCAGTTCGGGTACGTGCGCCACACTCAGTCGCCCGGCCAGGCGCACGACGCGCCTGTCGTTTTCGGTCACGACACCGATCCAACAATCCACAGACCCTCCTCCGCGGCGACAGGCGACACCCGCTCGGCGAAGAACGGCACGCACTCGGCCAGATGAGATCACGGACCGGGATGTCCGAGCGCGCACGGATCGACTGACTCTCCGGAACGTAGAGGCGACGGCGATGGGGGCGGAGGCAAGAATTGGGCCGGGTCGCTGAGAAGGCGGAGCAATGGCGGGTTTCCGGCGTTTACGTCGCTTCCGTATTCGAGCGCGTTCACCAGCCCGAGATTCTGCGACAGCCCGTCGTGATCTGGGCATCACTGCAGAAGGGCATGGTCCACGGTGACTCCAGCTCCAGACAAGCCAGGCGCGAATCTCACTGGCCTTTGACATTGACAGCCGGCGGTGACGACATGTTGTCACCGCTCATCTCGGCCTGACCTTCGGCTACTGAACGACAACTGACGCGGATCGGCGGAACGGCCGTGCCATCCGGCGCACGAGCCCAATGCCTAGTGACTGACTGGAGGAAGGCGTTCGGCGGGGATGCCCAGTTCGAGAGCGATGGTCCGAAGGGAGCCCTGCACCAGGCGAGCGTTCGCGGGTCCCATCCGCAGGAGCTGCTTCTGTGCGGCCGTCAGGCGCTCGAGTCGAGGATCGGCGAATCCATAGCCAGCCCCTCGTGGCTCAACACGCACCGATTCGTCCAGTGCTGGAGTGCTGAGAAGCGTCACGATCGCCTTCTCGAGCGACCGGTCGAACGTTCCATCCGGCGCCCCAAGCTCCCGGTGTGCCTCTTCGATCCGGGGTTTCAGCGTGGCGTAAATGCGCGTCGCGCGGGCCGCATCGATCGAGGCGACCGCCGCCGCGACCCCGTCGTACCTGCTGTAGCTGCGCGGATCGATGTAGAGGCCGTCGGCGTGTTGGACGACTGCAAGGGGTGTGGATGGGCGAAACACGCGCAGGTGCACAGCCGGCGTGCTTCCTTCCGCGATGTTGATGACAACGACCGCGAAATTCCGAATCAGCCCGTTCGTCGCCAGCCAGTCTGCGACACGTGGATGCGAAGAGAGTCCGGCGACGAGGGAACGAACCAGGGGGTCGGTGTCGTTGAGTGGAGGCACGTCAAGCGCCTCGGGCACGCCGCCGAGTGGCCGTGCCGGCGTCGACCGGGGAGCAGCGCCGCCGCCGACCTGTGCCTCGCGTGTCGGCGTCGTGCTCCCGCCCCGCAACACGATGTAGGCGGCGATCGCCGCCGCGGCGAGCAGCACCGCGACCGCCACCCACACGCCGATGTTCCGCCGGGACGGAGGCGCAGGCCGCGGCTCTTCGGGCCTGACGAGCTCGTAGTCCGCCGCTTGTCGATGACTGGTGTGCGGGTCGGGCATCGCGCTGTTCACTCGCAATCTCTTCAACCCTCGGGGGCACCACACCTCCGGAGTGTCTCCAGATACTCAAGTATCGCGCGCTGGGAAGCCCGTACGCACTCCGGTATCGACCGGAGGCCGGCGGCTGCGTCCGGAAAGGAAGCAAGGCGTCCGCGCTTCAGGCCGCAGGCGCGCAGTGGCCACGGGGCAGTGAAGCTGACGCTTCTACTCGTACCGCAACGCTTCGATCGGGTCCAGCCGCGACGCCTTGATTGCCGGGAAGAGGCCGAAGAAGATCCCGATTGTCGCGGAGAAGCCGATACCGATCGCGAATGACCACCAGGGGAGCGAGACCGGGAATCCCGAGAGCCAGTGGACGAGGATGCCGATGCCGCTGCCGAAGAAAATCCCGAGCAGACCGCCGGCTGACGTCAAAAATGCGGCTTCGATCAGGAACTGCCAGAGGATCTCGCGGCGGCGGGCACCGAGCGCCTTGCGGACACCGATCTCGCGTGTCCGCTCGGTCACCGAGATCATCATGATCGCCATGACGCCGATGCCCCCGACCATCAGCGCGATCGACGAAATCACGACCAGTCCGAGGAATGTCGCCTGGCTGATCTGATCCCACACCTTCAGGATCGCGTCCTGGGTCACGAGGTCGAAATCGTTCGGCTGTTCGAGATTGAGCTTGTGACGGATGCGCATCAACGCCTCGACCTCGCGCATCGCCGCGTCGCGCATGCCATCGCGTGGGACGATGGCGATCATGGCGGTACGGAACACCGCCGGATTGAAGCTGCTCGCAGAGATCTTGGCCGACCCCTTGAGCACCTTGCCGTAGATCTTTTCGTGCGCACTGAACGGGATCACCGCGAAGTCGTCGGCGCCGGTCGAAAAGCCGCCCGGGCTCGGGCGTTTGCCGAGGACGCCGATCACCGTGAACTCGTTGCCGCCGATCCGGACCACTTTACCGATCGGGTCGATATTCGGGAACAGCGATTCCCAGGGCGCGTTGCCGAGCACGACCACCTGCCGGCGATGATCGACCTCGGACGGCAAAAAGAGCCGCCCCATTTCCACCTTCGCGAAGTTGACCGCAGCCCAGTTCTCCGTCGCCCCGATGATGCCGATCACTTTCGTCTTTTCGTGGCCGTAGTAGATGCGGGACTGCGCGTTGCCGTAGATGCCGAGCCAGACGTCGACCAGCGCGACCGAGGGGCATTCACGCTCGATCGCGAGCGCGTCGTCTCTCGACAGGTTGGGGCGGCGCGCGACTTCGAGGAAGCTCTTGCCTGACCCGACCAGGCTGAGCGCACCCCACTTCTGCACCATGATCGTATCGGGTCCGAGCTGGCTGATCGAGTCGCGCAGCGAGTTGTCGAACCCGCGCAGGAGCGACGTCATCCCGACGATCGACGTGATGCCGATGACCACGCCAAGCACGGTCAGCGCCGAGCGCATCTTGTTCGTGCGCAGCGTGTCGAGCGACATCGTCACGATCTCGCCGAGTAACCCGGAGCGCAGGAGGGCCATAGTTCGATCTCAGTTGTGAGTCAGGCGGCAGCTCTCAGCTGTCGGTCCCCGGCATCAGTTGTTAGCGCGGCGAACGATCCGGGGACCACCGCGTCACTTCCACAGAGTTGCCAACGGCTCGGCGGCGGCAGGCCTAAGTATCAGGAAGAGGGAAGATGATACTCACGTTTGCTCCCGGATCCCAACGCGGCCTCCAGAGCCTCGTGTGAATGTCCGCTCGGCATCGTGATCGCAGAGGCGCTTGATGGCCCTGTTGGCTGATCGGAACGGGACGTCTCGGAGCCGGCCGTCACGCGCGCGCGGCGGCCGGCTCGGGTTCGGACATACTTCTGTCAGTCGCCGCCACGACCATGATGACCACCCCAGTCGTCGTCATCACCCTGGCCGGTGCACTCCCTATGGTCGTGACCGGGATCGCGAACCGGCCGCAGGAAGTGATTGAAGGCCTGCATCGCAACGTGAGTCCCCTCCCTCCGCGCCGCCGTGTCCGCGAAGCGGAAATGAATCCCCAGGTAGATGCGAGCGTCGACCATGTCGTCGGCCAAGTCTGAGAAGCGATCATACGTTCGCTCATTCGGAACGGCCTGCGGGGCAGTCGTCGTGACCTTGAACGTCACCTTGTCGGTGTCGAAGAAGCGCCTGACGATCGTCGTGAAGGAGCCGGAAAGGTTGTTGGCGCCCGACGTGTAGTCAGGATAAGGCGGCGTCGGAACCAGTGACGTCCAGGTCGCATCGGCCTCCGTCTCCGGGTTTCCGTCGTTATCTCCCGGTAGAATCTGCTGAATCGCGGTGATCGGTCGCCAGAAGTTGTAGTGCTTCTTACTGTTCCACGCCCTGATGCCGGCGTCGGCACCCGCCAGGTTGGCCAGGGCGAACAGTCGGGCACTGTCACCGAGCGTGCTGAGACTCTGACAGTACCAGTTGTGGCGCCCCCGTTTCGCACGCTTCGACGAGTCCTCGGATCATGCCTTCAAAGAGGGCAATCGTGTTGCCCGAATAGAAGTAGCCGATCTGGGTCTGGTCGGGAGTACGCGTCACTCCAGGGTACCCAACCGGGCCGCCGAGGGTTTTGACCTCGTTGTACGCCCGGGCGTATTCGGCGGCTGGTCAGCGCCGGTGGACGACGGGCGCGAAACTGTTCGTTGAAGTCCATCGTGAACGGTTCGACCGCGCTCAGCCACGGTGTCGAAAACGGCGCGAGCCCCGGCGGCGTTGGTCGCCACTCTCCGGCTCCGGTGCCGCCGAGGTCGGGCGGAGGAGGAGGCGTCGGGTAGCTTCCGTCATTGGCCCGCCGTGCGATGATCGCGCTCGCGGCGGCCTCGCCGACGAGCCTGCCTTCATCGGCCTCGGTCAACCCATGGTTCGTGAGGAAGAGCAGGTACTTCGCCTGGATGGCTGCCGTCTGCAGCGGGAACCGATTCACCAGGACATCGCGCGCGGCCGCCGCAGCGGCGGCCACTTGCGAGCCGGAGGCGTCGCGAATGTGGACGGCATATGGCTGGAACCGTTTTTCATACGCTTGGACGGCGTCGTGGATCGCCGCGTGGACCATGGCAAAGTCGAGGAGCGGCGATGCCCCGGCTGGACGTCCACCGCCGAAGATCGTATCCGCGGCGATCGCGTTCAACTCGGAGATTGGGTCGGCAGCCGCCGGCACTGCCCACATCAGACAACCACAGATGATGAGGCCGGTGAGTCTTCGTAGCCCTGTCATGGTGTCCCCCCTTCGCGTGTTTCCGATCTGCACCCCCGTATTGCACACACCGCCCGGTTCGAGATCTGTCGTGAGAGATCAGCGGCCGTTGGTCGCATCGGATCGGAGGTGATGCACGAAGTGCGTGTGCACACTACTCCCATCGGGGGCAACCAACAAGCAAAGAGCGCGGGCGACAGCGGTGAGAAACCGAGTATCCAAACTCGCGCAAGGAGTTGGAGACATTCTGGAGACCTGGACACGCGGCGGGAAGTTCGGTACCTGAGGTCCCTTCGCGCCAGCGAAGACACAGTAGGATGGAGCAATGAGTGTTATGGCGTCCTCAACCGCTTCCAACCATCATCACGCCGTTCAGTTCTACGTAAGCGACCAGAGCCTGTTTACAACGGTGGCCGGGTTCCTGGCCGAAGGTTTAGTGGCGCATCAGCCAGCAATCCTGATCGCGACCCCTGCCCACCGAACTGCTATACAGGAGCACCTGGGCGGTCGACTGATCGATTGCGAGACGGCGCGGCGCGAAGGAGAACTGCTGGTGCTGGACGCTGAAGACACGATGAGTTTGTTCATGGTGAACGACCAGCCAGACGCGCAGATGTTCGATGCGAATGTCGGGCGGCTGATCGAGCAGGTGCTTGCGGGCCGGACGCTGACGCCCATACGCGTATACGGCGAGATGGTAGACGTCTTGTGGAAGCGCGGCGAATCTGAGGCGGCAGTGAACCTTGAAATCCTGTGGAACAAGCTGGCCATGAAGTACTGCTTCGCGCTTTTATGCGGCTACTCGATGGGTAGCTTCTATAAGCAGACGCCGCAGCTCGAACAGATTTCAGCTCTGCATACGCACGTAGTAGAGACGAACGTCGTTCCGTTTCACGCTCGCCCGTCCGGCAAGTACGCGTAATCCTTCGCTCTCTCACGCCGCTTTGTGCCGGCGGCCTTCCACATGCCGGGGGGTCTAGTTAAGGGCCAGTCTCGTGAGAGACATAGGAACACCCGGCGCCAAGACCGCAAATAGCCACGCCGCGCCCATTCAAGCTCCAGGTCGCGGCCCGCGACGACCTTCTGCAGGCGAACGTTGTCATCGTCTAACTGCCGCGCCCGTTTGATCGGTGACGCGGGCGAAGGTGCGCGCGGACAAACTTACCGCTTTTGTTCACAAGCGTGCGCCGTTGCAGACTGTTGATGACGACGGGCTTTCAGTTCCGCCGCTCTCAGGTATGGCGTCTAACCTGGACTCGACAGCGAATCAATTCCGCGGCCTGTTGATCCCTCACAATGGGTGGCGCGAGAAGAACGTGACCAAGCGCTCCGCGGCGCCTTTCGGGTTCGTCTGTAGCATGGCGTGATTCGCGTTCAGCAGTTCAGAGTTCTCCGCATGCGGCAGCCACGTCCGTACCGTTTCGTGAATCTCGCGGAAATAAGCATTCGTTTTGGCCCCACAGAGGTTCAGCACCGGCTGCCTGATGCGAGCCGCATCTTCGCGCGTGAACTGCCACGGTTGAAGTGCTGGCAGATCACTTTTGAAGACCGTGTCTGCATCGGCTACCCACCGTTCGAAGCTCCCCGGCGGCAACGTCCGATCAAATACCGCGCGGAAGTCACGACCACCTACCTCTTCACCAAAAGTCTCGATCGCATCAGCCTTGCGGCCTGAACCATACATGGCGGCTGCCTTCGTGACCAACTCACCGAATGCCTGGGAGTTGCCGAGAACAGCAGGCAACGCGGGCTCGAGTAGCGCAAGAGAATGGACGGCGTCAGGGAAGTCCAGTGCCATCTGCAAGAGAATCACGCCGCCGTAGGATTGACCGACGCAGTGGGCTCGTTCAACGCCCAGATGTTGCAGGACACTGCTGCAGTCAGCCGCTTGTTGGCGAATGCTGACGGGGGCCTCGGAACCCTGGCTGTTTCCAAAGCCACGCCGATGATAGTGGATCAGACGAAAGTGGTTGGCGAGGGCCGGCTCGGCGAGCACCGCAGCGCATTCGTCACCCATACTGCCATGCACGAACACGACAGGCGCCCCCGATCCTCTGTCCCAGATTTCCAATGTCGCACCATTGATTTCGACAGGTTGCATCTTTCCGCCTCCCTGTGGTCTGCGAATCACATCGCACTGGAAGAATGGCTGCTCACTGAGATTGCGACGGTGACCCTGCTAGGGTTCCAATCCGTCATTTGGCCGGGTCCGCGCAACCGACGTCAGCGTTCCAGAAAGCGAAACGTCGGTCAAGTGCTTGAACCGCCGAGGTTTACTGCGCAACCGGCGCGATTCCGTACCGGCATGCACGCGATAGTCGGCCTCCTATTACATCTGGAGGCGAACCTCGAGACAGCATGAGAACTTTGCTCGGGTGTGAACGGTTCGGACATCCCACCGTAGTGGGGCTGGTCACTCGATCGTACAAAGCCTCTCGCGAGTTCTGCCGTTCCCTCAGCGAGCCCGGGTCGAACGTTGTGACGAATCCGACGAGATTTAACGGGATCTCCAATATAGGCATGCGAGTGTGGAGGCGGCGTGTGCGAGCACCGCACGCGCGTGTGCGCAGACCGCACGTCGGCGGTTCCGACGAGCGTAAAGCCCTGCTGCGGCCCTCTGGTTGCTTACTGCGACCTGCACAATGACCCGCGCAGAGAAGCCCGTCCTGGTGGTCGAAGATCACGACGACGCACGCCAGATGATGGAGTGGTTCCTGACTCATGTGGGCTACCGAGTCTGCACTGCAGAACATGGCGTCGCGGCGCTCCAGTGCATTAGCCGTGAGGCGCCCTGTGTCATCCTGCTGGATGTCTCCATGCCGGTGATGGACGGGCTGACCTTTGCGCGATTGCTACGCGCGCTGCCCGATGAACAAGTGGCGGGGACGCCGATTATCCTGTTGAGCGGCACGCCAAAGCTTTCTGAACTCGTCAGCGTTACCGGGGCGGTGGACGCATTCGCCAAACCGGCACCACTTGAAAGGGTCGCAGCGGCAGTGGCGCGATACTGCGTGCCGCGACCCTCACTCGAATGATGTGGAGCCGCCAAATGGGGAGGGACAGGCTTTAAACTCCGCTGACCTCGGGATCGTACAAGGGATTCGTCAGGTAGTCGCCATCGGCGCAAAGGATTGGATGCGTCGCGAGCACGCCGTCGATGACTTTGAGCGGCATTCGGTGGCGGTGATACAGACACAGTCCGATCGCGCGGCAGTTCGAGAATAACGACCGCAACAACGCCCCGCGAGCCGTTTCGGCTCCAACATCCACCTTCAGGCGCCGCAACACGGCTCGAATCGCCGCGCACTGCATACCACGCACCCGGGCAGCTCGACCAGACAAGAACGTCCTCCGTGACCGCCCGCGGTTAGCTGCCCGGGTAACGGTCTGGACTGACGAAATGTCGATACTGTGCCAAGATGACGGCACCTTCAAGGTGGGACCATGCAACATCTGACCATCGATTCGAGCGGCGTCTCTGCCTCGGCTATCAAGGAATCAGTTGTCGCGACATCGGTGTCGTCGCGCCTGTCGGCGCTCGCTCCCGGAGCGCTGCACGCGCCCGCGCTCCGGCTCCTCCTCCGGATTGTCGTTGTATTCCTCGCCTATGTCATTGCCGGCAGGTTGGGTCAGGCGACGACCAGCATCCGGAGCAGTAATCTCGGTCCAGTATGGCCAGCGTATGGGATTGCGCTGGCTGCGTTTCTCGCGTTTGGGTATCGAGTATGGCCGGGCATCGCGGCGAGCGCGTTTCTGATTGCATTCTCGAGTGCGGTGCCGACGCTGGCCGCGGCCGGCCAGGCGCTGGGCGCTACGCTCGCGGCAATCACGGGCGCTTCTCTCCTCCGGCGGGTTCTTGATTTCGATCAGTCACTGTCGCGCCTGAAGGATGCGCTGTGGCTGGTCGTCGTCGGCGCATTCGGCAGTGCGATGATCAGCGCGTCGATCGGCGTGTTCTCTCTTTACTCGACTGGCGTGCAGGCGTATTCCGGGCTGCCGAAGGCCTGGCTGATCTACTGGCTTGGCGACAGCACCGGTGTCCTCCTGGTCACCCCGCTCGTCTTCACCGTCCCCAGCCTCGTGAGTCACCTGCGGTCCCGCACACACGTCACCGAGTTCGCCGCGCTATTCACGCTGCTCGCGGCAGCCTGTTTTATCGTGTTTGGCGACCTTCCCCTCATCCCGATTCGGCTCCACGTCCTGGCCTTCGCAGTGCTTCCATTCGTCATGTGGGCGGCAATCAGCTTCGGCATTGGCGGAGCCAGCCTCGCCGTCTTCACCATCGCCGCCACTGCCACGGTCGCGACCGCATTCGGCCTGGGACCGTTCGCCGGGAACAGTTCGTTCACCAACGCGGTGCTCCTCGACGTCCTGTTCGCGGTTCTCGCGGTGTCGGGGCTGAGTCTGGGCGCAGTGATCGCCGAACGGGAACGCGCAAAGGATGATCGCGAGGCGCTCGTTCGCGAGCAAGCCGCGAATGAAATTCGATTGCGAGAGCGGGCCGAGGAATCCGTATCCCGCCTGAGTCGGCGGTTGTTCCACGCCCAGGAACAGGAGCGTGCGCGGATCGCCCGAGAGCTCCACGACGACATCGGTCAACGTGTCGCGCTGCTGGCCGTCGGGTTGGCGCGGTTATCGCGCAGCGCGCCCGACGAGGTTCAGCAGGCCGAGACCGCGAGGCTGGAGCGGCAAGTCGTCGAGATCGGCACCGACATCCAGGCGTTGTCGCACGAGCTGCACTCGGCGAGGCTCGAGTTGCTGGGAATCGAGACTGCCGCGAGGGCGTTCTGTGAGGAATTCGCCTCGCAGCAGCAGGTCACCATTGCCTTCGTCGGCCGCAACGTCCCTCGCCAGTTGCCGTCCGATACGTCCCTCTGCCTCTTCCGCGTGCTGCAGGAAGCCTTGCACAATTCCGCGAAACACAGCGGCGTCGCCCATGTCGACGTGCAGTTGTGGACGGCCGACGGCGAGGTTCACCTCGCGGTCAGCGATGCGGGATCGGGCTTCGATCTGCAAGCAGCCAGGCTCGATCGCGGGCTGGGTCTCGTGAGCATGGAAGAGCGGCTGAAAATTGTCGCAGGAGCGCTTTCGATCGAAACGCGGCCGGGGCAGGGTACCAGGCTTCACGCTCGCACGCCGTACCGATCGTAGCATTCAGCCCAGAATACCCGGCAGTGATCCCCCGTGCGCTGCACGCTCACGAATGAGGACGGCCGAAGAACAACACATAACCGTCAGCGTCCTTGATCTCAAACCCCCGCAAGCCATCATCGTCGTCCTTGAGCGGTTGAACAAACTCGACATTGCGCGACGAGAATTCTGCCGCCAGTGCGTCAGGATCCGGGACATATAGATAGGCGTCCCAGCGGGCAATCCCTTTGTTGATATCTCGCGTGCAGTTCGGCACTGGATCGACACCGACGTCCTTCAGCATGATCATCGCCGCGCCGCGCTGCACAATGGCGAAGAAGATGTCGTCGTCACCGGGCCCTTGAAATGTGACGTCGAACCCGAGACGGTCGCGATAAAACGACATCGCGGCAGGAACGTTCTTGACGATGAAGAATGGCGCAATGCCGGAAATCTCGGGTTTCGTCATGTGAATTTCCTCTGGCCGGTTCCCAAGGCGAGCTACCCGTCAGCGTGCTCGGTGAAAATTGATTCACTCCTCCACGAACCGATAGCTCGCATGGCTGTCGTAGTCAATCCCGTGCTTCTTCTTCAGTTCGGCGATGTAACGGACGGTTGCTTGCGTGTGCGGCTCAACGCCCTCGTTCGTGTGCAGTAGCATCTCCTCGAGGCAACTGCTCACGCTCATACGTTTGTGCTCCGCCAGGTCGTGGAGCAGAGCCGCAAGTCGCTTCTCCAGCCGCACCGGTACGTCCACCCGCTCGATCTTGATCGCGGGCCCGGCGTTGAACAGGTGCTGCCCAAACGAAAGGTCGTATCCATTCAAGTCGCGCACGACGTAGTCTCGAATTGCATATTCTCTATCGCCGATCTCCTGCGCGACTTCGACGCCGTTGGCGCGATGGAACTCGTAGAGCCGGTCGGCGTCGCCGACGATGAAGTACACCGAGCATCCCTTCGGAGCAGGCGTTCCCTTCTGCAGGAACATCTGGACCTGGCCGAGATTCACTCCCGCGAAGGTCGGCGGATCGCCCCATGTAAACGCGAGCGTGAAGCCTAATTTCTGTGTGTAGAAGTCGACGGCCGCAGGAATGTCGGCGACCGCCAGGCCGGCGTGCGTTTGCTCACATTGGATGAGGGGCGGGCCCGAAGTCGTCATCGCTTCTCCTCTTGGTGTTTTCGTTACCACAATGCCGCGCCAGTCCTGACTCCAGAGGGGTCTTTATCCGTTCCAGAAACCTCATCAGCCTAATCGCAGTCACCTGTCATCGATGGGCCGGCCTTGAAACGACCCATTCGCGACTCGTGATTATCGTTTCACTCGTGCCGCAGCGCTGAGTGAGGATCGATGCGCCCGGCGCGCCGTGCGGGTAAATAACACGAGGAGACGATCAGCAGGGCGAAGAGCAGGAGGACCAACGGCAACGTTAGCGGATCTCCGGCGCTGATCCCGAAAAGCAGGGCCTCAACCAGCCTGCCCAGGTACGCGGGTTTTGTCGACGGACCGCGAGCCGGGCCGCCGGGCAACCGAATTTCGGAACCAGATTGACCGCGACGACCTGACCCCTGAGTGTTAAGCTCGCCGGCATCGTGCCTGAAATCAACACCCTCCCGCCGAAACCTCGCCGGATTGGCCACTGGGTCTGGATGATCATGATGATCGCAGCCCTTCTGGTTGCCATCGGAAGGGCCGTGTTCGGGTAACGCCCGCGATGGACTGGCACAGGAGGCCGACGCGACCACGGTGGATGCAGTGGCACGATCGCATCAACTACACCCTGCTCGCCATCGTCCTGCTGTTCATCATCTGGACGGCCCTCCGAGGCTGACGGCGCGCAAGCAATGACGACGTGGTTGGGTCCGGCGCGAACCGCAGGCGGTCTCATTTCATTAGCGAAGCGGCCGGATTACCTTCGACACCCTCCGTTGGGGTAGGTCACTCTGAGTGGCCGCGGTCGCCGGTCAGCGCGAACACCATGAAGACACCCGCTGCCACGGCCACAGCGGCGCCGATGCGCAGGACCGAGGTCCCGCGCATCGTCTCCCATTCCATGATCGCTCGTGCGTGCTCGGGCCCCATGAGTGTGGACGCGAGCCCTTGCAGACACATGACCGCTCCCAGTACGCGCAGCGTCTTCGGCGCACGAGAAGATGCTGCCGACAGGAGCACGACGAGCCCCATCGCAACGCGAATCGCGCCGGCCGTGTAGAGTCGCGCAGGCGTGGCGAAGTACAGCCCTCGAATCGTCGTCCCGCTCTCGGGCGAAATGAGACCCACTACGCCGACACCAAGGGTGAAGAGAGCGACGAGCAGAGCGGCAACTCTCATATCGTCTATCCGGCGAGCGCTACCGGGTCTGCAGCGCTTTCGCCAGGTTCTGCTGCGCGGCTAAGAACGACGGGTCGAGACGGACGGCTTCCCGGAACTCCGATACCGCCTGGCCCATTTCGCCGGCGCGGGCGAGCGCGACGCCGAAGTCATTGTGCACATGCGGATGCGAGGCCCCTGCCGGCGAGGCCAGAGCCAGACGATAGGTTGCCAATGCCTCATCGAGGCGGCCAAGCTGCTGGAGTGCGTTGCCGAGATTGCTATAGGCGGCGGAATCGTCAGGTCGCCGGGCGATCGCCAGCCTGAGATACTGCTCCGCTTCGGGCGCACGGCCGATCTGCAACAGTGAATACCCGAGATGGTTCAGGGCCTCTGCTGGCAGCTCACCGAAATCCATCGCGCGCTGATATTGATCGACTGCTTGAGCGAATTGCCCCTTCGTGAGGAGCGCCTCGGCCAGCATCAGCCGGTTATTGGCGGTGCCCGCGTTGGTTTCGGTGGTGGCGATTTCGTTCGCCGCGTCCACCGGCTTGCCCATCTGCAGGAGAACGGTGCTGATGTTGTACCGCACCCAGACGAGATCCGGCTTGAGGGCGAGTGCCTGGCGATAGGATTCGATCGCTTGTGGGAGCTGGTTCCGCTTCTGTTGCGCGACGCCGAGATTGCCCCACGCGTCAACGTAGCCCGGATCGGCGACGACCGCGGCGTGCAGATGCGTCACCGCCTCTTCGAAGCGCCCGAGGCGATACAGCGCCGTACCCACGTTGAACTGAACGGTCGACTCCTGTGGCGCCAGGTCCATGGCTGTCTCGAAGCTGACGAGCGCCCTGGTAAAGTCGTCTGGTCCGGGGTTGCCCTCGAGCGCGAGCATCCCGAGGTTGTTGTGCGCCAGCCATGCCCGCGGGTTCTTGGCGATCGTCGCGCGATACAGCGTCTCCGGATCTCTATATTCCCGGCTGTAGGCATGCGACATGAGCGAGAGTGGCCCACAGATGATGACGATGAATGCGACCGTCGTCACCTTCGTTGAGAACTGCTTCTCCGCCAGGCGTGAAGCACGCGGCGACAGCGAAAGAGACGATCGGCAGACACGCCAGGTATTGAAAGTGGTCAGCCACGAACGAGAACTTGAAGGGGAAGACGTTCACGAAGCCCAGCGCGGGACCAATGGTGAGACCAAACATCAGGAGCGCCGCGAAGGGTGCGCGCGACCATCGCCGCGCCGCCCATAGCAGCGCGAGCAGTGCCAGCATCCCGGCGGGATAAAGATATTGCCACCAGACGTGCACGCTGATCGCCCAGCGCGGGTACACGAAGATCAGTGGCGATGGCCAGAAGACTCTCACCAGGTAGAAAGTCGCCGCCCGACCGGCGAGCATCACGCGTTCCAGCAGGTTCAGGTCGAACGCGCTGCCAGTTGCGCCTATGTAGGCGCGTTCCATGAACGTCGTCAGGATGCCCATCACCGTTCCGACCAGCAGGAAGGGAACGAGTGGACGCACGTCTCGGCGGATGTCGAGGCGACCGCGGAGGTACCAGAACAGCACGAGCAAGACAACGGGTAATGTGCCGGTGACACTCTTGGCGAGAACCGACAGCACGAACATGAGGAAGGCGGCGGCGTACAGGCCAACGCGACGGGTCTCGTCGAACTTGAGATAAAGCAGCAACGACGACAGACACAGGACGCCGGACAGCGTGTTCTTCAACTCGGTCATCCACGCCACTGATTCGACCTGAACCGGATGGATCGCGAACACTGCCGCGGCGCAGACCGCCCCACGCACGCCGATCCGCGTCAGGATGACCGCGACCAGCACCGCTGACGCTGCATGGAGCAGCACGGTGGTGAGGTGGTACCCGAAGGTGTTGTCGCCGAACACGTGCGACATCAGCCAGAAACCCGAGTGGACGACCGGGTAGTACTGCTGCGTCGCTCCTGGTTCGAACCAGATACGCCATAGGCCGGCGGCCGTTCGGAGCTCCGGCCGTGTCAGATGCGCTGGGTCGTCCCAGAGAATGGCGCCGTGCAGCGCCGGGGCATAGACGAGGAGAAGCGCCGCGACCAGCGAGAGATAAAGAACGCTCAGCGTCTGCCAGGGCAGTGTCGGCGTCGTTGTTGCGGGATTGGCGACAGTCGTCTCGTCGCGGGCTCTCGCCCGCGTTCGGATTTGTCCGGTGGGCATTTTTGAAACGCGAGGTTTTACCGAGAGAGTGGCGGATTCACAACGTTCGGAACGCCTCGCGATCCTACCGTATCACCGGCACATCGGGCAGGAAAGGGTTGTCGGGCCGTCGGGCCTTGGCGCCGCTAGAATCTGGGGGAGCATGGCTTCGGTAACGCCCGGCCGTGGCACCCTGCTGAGTGGGACAGCTGATTCGGCCACGGCTGATCGTGCCAAATGTCGCAGAGGATGGTGCTGGCATGGAGATGGTGTATCGCGTTTCAAGCGCGCCTTCGACGCCCTGACGCCGGGGCGGCAGAGGAGTTACCTGTTCCACTTTGCCGCGGCCAAGCAGTCCGCGACGCGGGTGGCGCGAATCGACAAGGCGATGCCGGCGATACTCGATCGAAGGGAGAGGGTTCCTGGAGAGGCGCTAGCTGTTCACGGCGCGCTGTCCGGATAGACCCGCGCTACGGCAGGTCCTGGGTCGCGACCCACCGAGCGTCGTTTGTGTCTAACTGATGGGTCGCAAAATTTTGTGAATACTGGCGTTGATTGCCATCCGATCGGTGTCGCCGCCGTTCGTCAGCATGATCACGGTGCTCTTCGGCACGATCCGCCGCTCCATGAACGGGCGGAAGCCGGCCGGAGGGGCGACTATAAGTCGTTCGGCAGCAACAGTGAGCGTGAGTTGAAGAGGAGGATCGGAGTGGGCACTCGCGTCCGTTCGTCGATCGTGCTGCTCGCTTTCGTCGTGTGCGTCTGTTCAGCATCGGCGCGCGTCATCGGCGCCCAGGCACCCGCGGGTCAGCCCTCGGTGACGACGGATGTGGTCTACGGGCACAAGGAGGACGGCCTGGCGCTCACGCTCGACGTGCACCACCCGGCACACCCCAACGGCGCTGGCCTCATCTCCATCGTGAGCGGCGGATGGCAATCGAGCGTGGAGCTCGCCCAGATTTTCGCCCAGGCCTATCCTCCGTTGAACGAGAAAGGATTCACCGTCTTCGCGGTGCGACACGGCAGCTGGCCAAGGTATCCCTTGTCGTCGATCGTGGCGGACATGCGGCGCTCGGTCCGCTTCATCCGCCAGCATGCGAGGGAGTACGGCGTCGATCCCAGCCGCATTGGCGTCTTCGGTAGCAGCGCCGGGGGCCACCTCGCGCTGCTGCTTGGGACGACGGGCGACTCCGGCGATCCGTCGGCCGCCGACCCGGTGCTCAGGGAATCCAGTCGTATCGCGGCGGTCGTGGCGAACTTTCCGCCGACGGATCTCGCTCGATGGGCGACGCAGCAGCCGGTCTTCAACGTTTACCGAGGCCGAAGCGGCGCAGTTCTCGCCCATGCGCTTCGTCTCGTCCGGCTCGGCGCCCTCGCTCATCGTGCACGGCGACGCCGACACGTCCGTCCCGATCGATCAGGGAGAGATGATGTACGCGGCGTTGACCAGGGCGGGCGTGGCCGCGTCATTCATTCGGATCAACGGCGCGGAACACGGGTTTGCAGGCGCCGCTCCCGCCGATCTCGAGCGCGCCTATGCCGCACTGATGCAGTGGTTCGAGCAGCACCTTGGGGTGCAACCGGCGGACGCGGCGGCGGCCGCCGTGCCACACGGCAGCGCCGAGCGCCGCGCCGCCGAAGAAGGGCGCGAGCAGCAGCGGCAGGCACGGATCGCCGAGTTGCGTCGGCGATTCGTTGACGACCCGGTGTTCGTGATGACGTGCGGAGGCGGCGGCACCTCGAATTCTCTGGGCGCCGTGATGATTCCAGGTGCCGGGACCGTGTACTTCCATCCGTATCGCCTGTCGGGAGCCTGCGGCAGGCTCGCGGCGGAGGACGGCGTGCTGGTGGCATCCGATGGCGGCTCGCGGCGTCTGCCGGCGCCCGTACGCGGCGACGACGCGACGATCTCCGGAGATGGGTGGACGTTCAAGGCCGCGGCGGGTTGGGTGGTGCGCGAAGGCGCGCGCAGGGGCGACTACGAGGTTGTCCGTCAGCAACCATGAGCGGCAGTCCCCTGCGTGTCGGTCGTGCGAAGTGCCGCGGTGGGCTCCTTCGGGGAGGTCCGCTGAGAACGCACGAATGCGGACCGGTATCGATGCTGCGGTGCGAGAATCCTATCGCCGGAGCTCGCCGAATCTGAGCTTGTTTCGATCCGGATCGGTGCGGCGTTCTGACTACGACCATGAACTATCCACGCCGGCGCTCGGCGAGCGGACTATTTTGCCGAACCAACCGTGTGTCTGTAGAATCCGCTCATCGTGAGGCACGTGTTTTCAGCTGCGAGTCTGGCGCTACTGCTCGGTCTTTCGTCGAGCGCGTGCATCCTGCGTCAGGGCATGAACACGGACTGCGTGTGGCCAGCCGAAGCGCCAAAACAGCTAGATCTCACCAACGGCACGGATCGCCGTCATCTCGTCGTTGACACAGAACTGATCGAGGATCTTGTCGATCGCTACCGTTTCCATGTGCCAAACGACCAAGCAGGGTGCGAGCAAAGATTGACCGCTATCGTTTCCCGGACGCACCGGGTGGACATCAGTGACGTCATGCGGGCCCGTGATCGGATTCCTGAAAAGGGTCTCGACCTTCCAGTGAATGTTCCCGTCACCGCGTTCTTCGTCCTCGCCGTGCTGGGGGTCACGCAAAGGATTGAGCGGCGCTTCAGCGATGAGCCATTGCCGGCGATCGTCGCTCTTGTAATTGTGTCGGTGGCTCTCGCCGGGTTGTTCGTCATGGTCGGTGAGTTTTGGACGTCCATCCTGCAGATGATTCGCGTCTGGAACCAGCACGTTGGCGGGAGAGTCGCGAAGCTCCCCTGGAAGCAGCACGAGCCGCAAATCTTTGTTGTTGGAATCTTGTTGTTCTGGGCCGTCGTGTGGCTGCGTCATACGGTCGGGTTTCTTCGTCTCCCACGTCGACTTCATAGTTGACAGCACCCCCCGGAGGGCAGCGCCCGGACGTCCAAGGGCCCGTTTGTCCAGGACGCAGAGTCTGTCGGGTTGAGATGGTCAAGTGTTGCTCGACCCAGGGGCACCGAAGAGTCTGCCCGACGAACCGGCGTGGGCAACGCCGCTCGCGGGTGCCTTCACGCGCGGCACGATGGGGTATAACTCCGTCCCGCATAAACCCAGCAGCCTCGGGCTCGCGGAGCCAGCGGAACCAGATGTCGTCAATGACACCGAGCGACATCGGTGCGTCTCGACGACGAGCGGCCCACCGCGAAGATTGACGTTGACCCAGAATACAGCGTGTCCGCATTAGCGGTCAGGAACTGGGACTTGGCATCCATCAATTCCGACCAGATCAGGGCGGTGTTGTCCGCCAACGCCGGCATCGTTGAAGCCCTTGAAAAGGGCAGCGACAGAAGCGCCCTGGCGTTGCCAGCCTGTGACGTTCAGTTGACCCGCTCGACGTCCGGCGGCATCCAGGTTCCGTCGGTGATAGAGCTGGCCGGCCAGTAGTGCCGGACGCGCGAGCGACGCTGACCACGGCGGTGTTGGCGCCGATACCCAATCCGACCGAGAGCACGGCGACCAGCGAGAACGATGGGCTCGCGACGAGCCGTCGGATGACGTGACGAATATCTGAGAGCAGTCCGTGGGCAGTCATGGTCGCGCACTTGGACGAGAGGAGCGGACCGGGGGTTGCTCGGGTGAGGCGTCCAGAGTGCTGACCTTAACTTAGGCTTCACGTAAATTTGCGCTGGGCACTCCAGCATCTGGGGGCGCAGCGCAAGAGCTTCGTCGCACCCGGATTCGGCGCGACGCGCGGCGGTCGGTTGGAATGACCCGAGATACCGGGAGCTCGCGCGACAAATCGGAGGCGCATCGCCACGATTGGCGTTGACGTTTCCGTGACGGAGAACTCGAAATCAGCCTGCATCCAAGTAGCGTGCGACTGTCTGACGGACGGGGATATCGTCCGTTGTCGGGCTTTTCAGTGCGCAAGGCGAGGTCTCTAGAGAAGTGGCGAACACAATCGCATCATCGAGTCGACCAGGCGGGTTCGAGCAGGCTGAGCGTCGTATGTAGCTGTCGAGAACTCGACACAGTTGTGCATGTCGGTGTGAAAGATCGCCTCGAGCTCGCGCGTAACCGCTTCATCATAGACGACGAGATTCGTCTCATAGTTGATCGAGAAGCTCCGAACATCCATGTTCGCGGACCCGATGCAGCAGATGCTCGAATCGACACACACGGTCTTGGCGTGAAAGTACGCGCCCTGGTATAGCAATACGCGAACGCCCGCTTCGGCCAGATCGCGAGCGTATGTCATGCCCGCGCGATAGGCCAGTTGCCCCTCGCCACCGCGAGGCGCAATCATGACGACGACCTTGATTCCCGCGAGCGCGGCGGCCTTCATCACCTCTTCAAGGCCGTCGTCTGGAATGAGAAACGGCGATTGAAGATACACGTGACGGCGCGCGAGCATCACCATTGCCATATACGACTGCTGAATGGCTTTCCATTGTGAGTCGGGTCCGGCACTCACGACTTGGACTGGGAGCGTTGCGGAAATATCGTTCAACTTCGGAAAGTAACGCTCTTCGAACAGATTCTGCCCGGTCGTGTTGTACCACATGGTCAAAAAGACAGTCTGGAGTGTCAGAGCCGCGTCCCCAATCACGCGCGCGTGCGTATCTCGCCATCCACTGAAGCCCTTTGGCCCCGTCAGATGCTTCTCGGTCATGTTCAGCCCGCCGGAGTACCCAATCCGTCCATCGATGACGGCGATTTTTCGATGACTGCGATAGCTGATCGTATGGAGTAAGTAGAGGGGCGAGTACGGGATACATTTGCACGCCCGCCAACCGCATCCGACGCACGTACCGCCAGCTGAGCATCGTCAGACTGCCGACGGGGTCGTACAAGATGCGAACATCGACGCCTGCCGCGACCCTCTCGGCCAAGACTTGCCGAACCGTCTCCGTGAACGCGTCTTCAGCCCACTCGTAAAACAAAAGATGAATCGATTTCGAAGCGGCTCGCATGTCGTTCAGGAGCTGCGGGTACATCTCACTCGCGTTCTGTAGAATCTGGAACTGGTTCGCCAGGGTGATCGGGGCGCCGGCCGAAGCCCACAGCATTTGACCGAGGCGGCCTGTACTCGCCGGTGCCATCGTTTGAAAGCGCTTCGAGAATGCCGGGTTGGCGTTCGAGCAAGGCTGTCCTCCGATCCGCAAGCGAGGTGCCCTCCATCAGCGAATGCAACTGGTTCTTGCGACTGAATGCCTTCCAGCCTCGCCCAAACAGCGTATAAATGATCACGCCACCGATTGGGAACACGAGCATCAGGAAGAGCCAGGCGAAAGTCGATTGCGGACTGCGATTGTCGCGGATGAGGAACACGGCGATGCCCAGCGCGTATAGACCCGACACGGTGGTCAGTAGTTGAACCCAGGTCCAGTCCGCAATCACGATTACCTCATTCGTTCTGACTGAGACAGATGGCCCGCGGGTCAGTGATCACCGCAGGCATCGGGCGACGATCATATGTTGTTGACTGGTACGCGAGCTAGGCCGCGGACCAAGGCAGGCTGCTGGCCGTTTGTGGCAGCCAACACCTGTCAGCCCAACCATCCACAAACCTCGGGCCGTTGCCTCATCTGTGCGGCCGGTGAGCACGATGGTCCGAATTCGGGCTGTCTTCGGCGGCCCGCACCGGTTCGACCGCTGTCGGCGCCTCATGGGCGTCAATACGCGAGACACCTCGGTACGCATCGTGAAGTCGGAATGTGCGCGGCGAGAATCGCTCCCGGGACACTCAACCTGGCGGAGGACGCTATGAGGGGATTGGACGGAAAAGTGGCGATCGTCACCGGGGGAGGGTCGGGACTCGGGGAGGCGATTGGCAAAGCCCTGGCGCGGAGGGGTGTCAAGGTGGTCCTCTCCGACATCAACCTACAAGGTGCCGAGAGAGTGGCCGCGGAGATCGGTCACGAGGGCGGGACGGCCCGGGCGTGTAAACAGGACACCGCTCAGCCCACTCACTCCGAGACGGTCGTGCAACAGGCGCTAGGTACGTATGGTGCGCTGCATTTTGCGGTCAATAACGCCGGTATCGGCGGCGCCCAGGCTCCAGCCGGCGAGACTGACCTGGCAGACTGGACGCGGGTCATCGATATCAACCTGAACGGGGTCCTGTTTGGCATGCGATATCAGATTCCGGCGATGCTCAGAACGGGCGCTCGCGAATGCGCCATCGTCAATATGGCCTCCATCCACGGCACCGTGGCGGCGATTGGCAATGGCGCCTACACGGCGGCAAAGCATGGTGTTGTCGGGCTGACGAAGAACGCCGCCGCTGAGTACGGCCCGGCCGGACTCAGAATCAACTGCGTCGGTCCGGCGTACATTGAGACGCCGCTTCTGGCCAACCTTCCCGCTGATGCGCGATCGCAGCTCGTTGCCCGTCACCCCCTCGGCAGACTCGGCCGCCCGGACGAGGTCGCCCCGCTGGTGTGTTTTCTCCTTTCGGATGAAGCATCCTTCATCACCGGTGGATACTACCTTGTGGATGGGGGATATACGACCGTCTGATCAGGCCTCAGCGGTCCTGCATGGGTCGCGATTCTCTTCTGCCGAAGCCGTCAGGTCGTGGCCATGTCTGCATCAGGAGCACGTGGGAGCGCGACGGTGTAGCGCACAGGGACGCTCTGGGACATCGCCATGAACAGGAGCACGAGCGCGACCAGGCCATGACGGACATTCTCTGTCGGGGAGGTCGGAATTGACGACGATCACCAAGATCCTGTGCGCGATTGATCTGACGAAGGCAAGCCGGAACGCCTTCGATCGAGCGCTCAGCATTGCGCGCGTGAGCAAGGCGAGGCTCTACGTTCTTCACGCAGTACCTCCCGACCAGACGTTTTCATCGCACCAGGCCGAACGGTTAGAGCTTTTCACGCGCCTGCGCCAGCGTGCAGAGCGCCAGGGCGTCCCGGTCCGGATCGTCGAGCAACAGGGCGACCCTGCCGGTGTCATCGTGCTCCATGCGGACGCCAGGAAAGCCGACCTCGTCGTCCTGGGATCGAACCGGCGACGCGGATGGCAGCGGTTTCGAGAGGGCTCGGTTGGTGAACGTGTGCTCCGACGCGCGGCCTGGGCGGTATTGATCGTCCCGTGGGACGCGCCGTCGAAACGGAAGCGATCGAAACAGTTCGACGGGGTCGCCCACCCCATCGCGCCGCGCGCCGAGAGCGCGCGTTCGGTCCGACGGTTAATGGTGTCGAAAACAGGAGATGTTGATGACGGTTCAAGAAGGGCAGCCACCGCAGAACCCGCCGAGTGTTCCGCCCCCGTCTGACGAACCGGCGCAGCGACCGTGGCGCACGGAAGGCGTCCCGAGCGGACAGCCGCCGAAGCCACGTTCCGGGTGGACGCGATGGGCACTGTGGCCGGTCGGTTACCTCGTGCTGTTCGCGATGTTCACCTATCAGGACCGGATGAGCGGACCCGAGGCGGTGTCCTATACCGAGTTCAAGAGCCAGGTCGCGAGCAAGAACGTCAAGGAGGTGTTTGCCCGGGGCGACTCAATCCAGGGAGCGCTCAAGAAAGCCGCGCCGTTGCCTGACCAGCAGGATCGCACCTACGACAAGTTCACCACGGAGAGGCCCACCTTTGCCACCGACGACCTGCTCGCAGAGTTGGTGCAGGGCGCGGCGACCGTACGAGCGAAGCCGCTCGTCCGGGAACGCGGCGTGTTGACGAACCTGCTGTTCTCGATCGGGCCACTGTTGTTGTTGTTCGGGTTCTACTTCTGGATGTTCCGGCGCCAGCAGCGTGCGCTGGGCGGCGGAATCCTGGGAGGCCGGGCGCGAAAGCCGGTCGACCCCGAAACCGTAAGGGTCACGTTCGCCGATGTCGCCGGGATCGACGAGGTCGAGGCCGAGATCAACGAGGTCGTCGACTTCCTTCGTGAACCAGCCAAGTACCGGCGCCTCGGAGCGCGTGCGCCGAAAGGCGTGCTGCTGACGGGCGCGCCGGGCACCGGAAAAACACTGCTGGCTCGCGCGACCGCCGGCGAGGCGAATGTACCCTTCTTCAGCGCCAGTGCATCAGAGTTCATCGAAATGATCGTCGGCGTGGGAGCCAGCCGCGTCCGCGAATTGTTCGCCGAGGCCCGCAAGGTGGCCCCCGCAATCATCTTCATCGACGAAATCGACACCATCGGGCGTACGCGCGGCGCGAATGCGCTCGGCGGTCACGATGAGCGGGAACAGACCTTGAACCAGATCTTGACGGAGATGGACGGGTTCTCCGGCACAGAAGGTGTGATCGTCCTCGCGGCCACGAACCGTCCGGACGTCCTCGATCCGGCGCTGCTGCGGCCTGGGCGTTTCGATCGGACGATCGTGGTCCATCCACCAGACCGCAAGGGCCGCGCCGATATCCTGGCCGTCCACACACGCCAGGTTCCTCTCGCAAAGGACGTGAGCCTCGACGAACTCGCGGCGTCGACCCCAGGCACGACCGGCGCCGACCTCGCCAATCTGGTGAACGAAGCGGCACTCCTCGCGGCCCGGCGCGGCGGGACCGAAGTATTCCAGCGCGACTTGATGGATGCGCTCGAGAAAGTTCAACTCGGGACCGCGCGCAACGTCGTCATCCCGGAGGGTGAACGACGCCGGACTGCGTACCACGAAGCGGGCCACGCGCTGTTGGGCATGTTGCTGCCTGGCGCCGACCCTGTGCGCAAGGTGTCCATCATTCCGCGCGGTCGCGCACTCGGCGTGACGCTGTCCACGCCGGAAGCCGACCGGTACGGCTACGACGCCAACTACCTGCGCGGCCGCATCATCGGTGCGCTGGGCGGCATGGCCGCCGAAGATGAAGTGTTCGACGTCGTCACCACCGGATCCGAGAACGACCTCGAGCTGGTCACCCGGATCGCGCGTTCGATGGTCGGCCGGTGGGGCATGTCGGAACGGGTAGGCAGATTGTCGGTTTTGCCAGCTGACGGGGACCCGCGCATGACCGGAGTGTCCGATCACCTGCTCAGCACGGTCGATGAGGAGGTGCGGCGCATCACGGACGAATGCTTTGCCGAAGCTCGACGATTACTGAAAGACAACCGACAGAGACTTGACGCCGTCGTTGCGGAGCTGATGATTCACGAAACCCTTGATGAGACCGAGATCTACGCAGCTGCTGGTTTCCCACGACCCGCGGCCGGCGGCAACGTTGCTGCGAGTGCTGCTGCACGCCGAATCGGCGCTATTTAACGGTGCTCACATTTATGCTTGCGCCAGGGTCGAATCGCACAAGCTTCACCTGTAATCGGCTGACGTTCAGGCCAGGGACATGTGAGAACTTTCACGTGGTCGGAAGTATCTGGGCGTGATTGTCGTACCGCGTTCGAATGCAAACCGCCATAACCCCTCGGGGGATCCAATGGGTTATACCAACGAATTCCACATCCTCGTGGCAACTGACGGATCGGCTCAGGCGAGGGGCGCGTCGCTGTCCAGGATCTGCGCCGCCGCGAAGCGCACATCCCCACCGACAGCGATGATCTGTGTGATGCGATTCAGCGGCACCTCGACCCGAATTTCTTCGATGATGTTGGCGATATAGCGGCGGAGAAGCGTCAACTGGACGTCGTGGCTGTGGCGCTGCAGGTCGAGCTGCTGCCGCACCAGGATTGAGCCGAAGGCGTACACGCCCGAGTGGGTCGGTTGGCCCCGCCGCAGCAGCGACAGACTCGTCACTACCTCCACCGACTTCGATCAGCAGGGTGCGGGCGCCACTGAACACGGCATGCCGCTTGAGTCGATCCCTCACCGCGAGGTACAGCAGGCGGCCTTCTTCCGCCTCGTTGATGATGATGTCGAAATCGATGCCGGTGCGACGCCGGATGCGATCGAGGACACGTCGCCGTTCCGGGCTTCACGTACGGCGCTGGTGGCGGCGGCCCTGATCCGGCTGACGCCATGCAACTCCATCGAGGTACAGAACCCGTCGACCGCGGCGATCACGGCATCGCCAGTCCGCGACCTGATCGCCCCGCCCGACGAAAACGAATCGCGACCGAGTGACACACGCCGCGAAAGCTCCTCGACGATCCGCGGAGGGTGCCCGACGACGATTTCGGCGACGGCCAGTCGAATGGCGCTGGCGCCCATGTCGAGAACGGCGACCAGAACAGGTACGTCCGCCGCGGCAGCCTCTCCAGCCGACGGACTCTCGGCGCTCGACATCCAGCCGATGATACTTGACCGCCGAGTCGGATATCGCAAATGTAAACGACCTGTAACGGCGGGTGAGTAGCCGTTGAGGATTGCCGCGCCTGATCCTTCGGGTGACGGGCCCGTACCGCAGCGAATGGTGTCCGAACTGGTGAGCCGCCGGAACTCGTGCCTCGGGCGTTCTGCGCTTTTGTTGCCTCCCGTTTGCCGGGTCGTCACGGTCACGTCGTACCCGGATCCTAGACTCCAGGTCGGTAGGAACGGGACGCATCAACGCGCCGTTCAATCTGAACTCAATCTGGAGAGACGAATGCACAATCGCAAACCCGTCGCGGTGTGGCTGGCTGTTTTGGCCGCCGCGACAACCGTTACGGCGGTCAGTACCCGCTTTTCGGAATTCACTCCGCTCACGGCCTCGGCCGGTCCGCTTCCAGTGGATGGCGCCGAAGAGGCCACCCCAATCACGCTCGCGAACGGAGCCTTCAGCCAGCGGACCGTGGCCGACCGCCGCACGCAAAACCAGCTGGTAATGGACTCCAATTCCGGCAACTGGGACATGGTTACGTCGAACGAGACCGGCCCAAACGCAGGCCGCTATCTCTTCATGCCCTTCGAGACTGGGTCGGCCGGTGTGCAGCGGGTAGACCTGCTCGATCCCCACTACGAGACCCGCACTGTCACCATCGTTGCGCCTGGCGAGCAGGGGTTTGTGTCGGGCGACGCCTCGCGGTGGACGCCGTGGGGTGGTTACCTCACCGGTGAAGAGTCGTGGGGCGCCGGCAGCGTCAAAGGCCGGCTGTTCGAGGTGACCAATCCCGTTTCCGCCACTCAATACGGCGGCAACCTTATCCAGCGGACCGTCATCCCCCGGGTCGCGCACGAGGGCCTCGCCTTCGACCGCGACAACAACCTCTACTTCGTCGACGAGCTGAACGGCGGGTCGATCTACAAGTACATCTCGGCGAACCCGGATGCGACGAGAGGCGATGACTTCTTCGCGGCCGGCCAGACTTTCGTGCTGCGCGTCGGGGCCGGGGGACAGTTCGAGGGCAACAGCGGACCGGCGATTACCGGCGGGGCAACCTGGGTCCCGATTACGACGGCGAGCGGCGGGCCGATTCCGGGCGTGTCGACCATCCTGCCGGATGGCACGATCGACGGTCGCGCGACGGCTGACCAGGTCTCGATCCGCAGCACCGGCTTCAACCGTCCTGAGGACATGCAGATTCAGAGGCTCCCCGACGGCACCGAGCACCTGTACTTCAACACGACCGATTCGGACACCAACGCCAGCTCGGCCGACGGCACCGGTCGGACGTACGCGGTCGACCTCAGCACCGCCGTCGTGCGCCTGTTTGCCGATGCGTCCACCATCGATCTCGCGACCGGGCTGCCGGTCGGCGGCGGGTTCCGCAACCCGGACAACCTTGCGGTGGACGTCGAAGGCAACATGTACATCGTCGAAGATCGCAGCGGCGGCAGCGACGATGACATCTGGTTCGCGCAGGACTTGAACAAGGATGGCGATCTGCTCGACGCTGGCGAGGGCATCGGCCGCTGGGCGTCGAACGGGGCGCAAGGCTCGGAGTTCACCGGGTTGTACCTCGACCTGCACCGACCGAATCGGGCCTACGTCAACATTCAACACCCGACGAGCGGCGTGGACCGCCTGGTTGAAATCTCGGGCGCACCACAGTTTGCCAAGCCACCTGCGAAGTAAGGTGACCGAACTGCCGTCGGGGGTCACAGAAGGCCCTCGACGGCAGGCTCCAAACTCGCGTTACAGCATGAGGGCGAAACGGCCGATAAGAGCTGAGGGAGGCCACATGTTCCATCCGGTGCCGCGAGTCGATCACTGGGAACCGCTCGTAGCGGTCTACAGTCGTCGTTCTGATTGTCACGGGGATGGTCGTTGCTCTCTGGCTCGGCTAGCCAGCTCGTTCACGCCGGCGACCGACAATTCACATCCGGGCCACCAGCCATCGCCTTGAGTTGTTCGTTCGAGTTTACCCGGCCGTTTCGATAGCGAGATGCTCAGAAAGTGCTCTCCTAGCGCGTCCCTATGGCGGCTCCATGCCGCCGCTGCCGCTGGACGCTAGTTCCGCGATGTAACCAATATAGAAGAGCAGCCGTGCCGCCCAGAGTCGTCCGGCGTTGCCGTCGAGGACAGTGGCGGCGATGGCGGGGAGCACGGCGGCCAGCCGAATCCAGGTGGTTCCCAGCCGCTGCACGATCGTGGCGACCGCTGCTCCGAGTGCGCGTCCGGACCGGCGGCCTGTCGCCACTCCTTGGCCATCGCCGTACGGGACATCCGCGACGTGGGGCCACGCCCGCGCGATGACCTCCGTATGCAGTGTGCGATCGATGAGCACCGACGCAGGCAACGAGGTGAGGAAATCGTACAAGTCCACATCGAGGTAAGGAGCGTAGACAAGGAGATCGCGCATCAGGCCGTAGGGCGAGAGCGCGCGGTTCAGAGCGTCCTCCGCAGGCGCAGCGTCGATGTTGTGGATGAATGGCCACGAGCGGTAACCGCACTGACCATACGTTGTCCCCTCAGGTCACGATCGCGGGTGTAAACACCGTGTGACGTCGGTCGAGAGCGATGCGGCCGGTCTCGATGCGTTCAAGATTCTGGGACTCGCCGTAACCTTGGAGCCCTTTTTGCGTAAGACCAGCGTCGGGTCACGAGTCGATCGTGAGGAGCCATGTCGTTTGTTGTGAAGCCGGCCAGGCCGATTCGGCGAGAACTGGAGAGGATCGCCCGCCGACGATTGCAGAGCGGTCGCTTTCGAGCCGAAGGTGACGAGGCCGTCCATGCGGCACGGAAGGGCGTCAAGAAAGCTCGGGCCATCCTGACGCTGTTGCGCAACTCGGGCGCGACCAAAACCGGAAAGGTTGAGCGGCGACTCCGTGCGGCCGCGCATACTCTTTCGGCGTTGCGGGATTCCGTGGCGATTATTGAAACCTACGACCGCATCGTTCGGCGCTCAGCAAAGGGGGCAGTGGGCCGCGCAGCGATTCGAGAACGGCTCGTCCGATCGAAGGAACGCGCCGCGAGAGATGCGAGGAGAAACGGTTGTGTGACTCAGGCGGCGGCAAAGCTGACGAAAGCGCGCCGATTGCTGAAGCAGTCGCACATCCCGCCGATTCATCGGTCGGACATTCCTCAGCTGCTCGCCGCCAGCTACCGTGCCAGCCGCAAGGCGATGCAGGCGGCCGGACGGAGCGGCAGCGCCTCAGACCTGCACGAATGGCGCAAACGAGTGAAGACACTCTGGTACCACTTGCGCCTTTTTGAATCGATCGCGCCACCATTGCGTGGCGAGATACAGCGGCTCGAGCACCTGGAGACCTGGCTGGGCGAACATCACAACCTCGCCGTCCTGCAGGCGACGATTGCCGGGGATCGCACGCTGTCGGCGCAGGCGGACGCCGTCAAGGGCGCAACCATGCTGTTCCGCTCGGCCCAGCGCACGCTGTGCCGCAAGGCGCTCGACGAGGGGCGGCTGCTGTTCGGCGACAGTCCGCGCAAGTTCGCCGGCACGGCTGGACGGGATGCTCATGGCGACAGACGAAAGCGCGCCGGCGGCAGCGTAGAGGTGATAGTGCCGACACTCGACAACTTCCGCGTGATCACGGGAGTGCGGAAGTTGGAGCGGGCTACGGGAATCGAAACCGATTAACGCGTGTTTTCTAAATGGTGATGGCGCGCGACTTCTGGCGATAACGGTTTGTTCCTCAGCGATTTACGGTTTCTCCACGCTTCACCTGAATTCCCCGGTGTCTCCTGAAATCTCCCGACGTTCTGGAGACATTCTGGACACGCTCGATCGCCCATTCTGGAACCGTCCGCTATACTGCTGTCGTGACCCGAACGCTTGACGCGGCGATCGCGAAGCTGGCGACCCTTCCTCCGGAGGAGCAGGACCGTGTGGGTCTTTGGCTGCTTGAGGAGCTCGCCGACGAGGAGCAGTGGACGCGTACGTTCGAAGCGTCGCAAGACACACTGAGCAAGCTCGCCACCGAAGCGCGCGCGGATCGAGCCGCCGGCCGCACAACAGACGTAGATTCCGACAACCTGTGAATTCGCGCGGCACTCCGCGATTCTGGGCGGCGTACCGCGAACTTCCCGAACGCGTGCGCAAGGGCTGCGCGGAAGGCCTACCGGCTCTTTCGAGAGAACCCGAACCATCCGAGCCTGCAGTTCAAGAAGATTCACGCCAGTGAACCGATCTACTCGGTGCGCGTCAACCTTGGGTACCGAGCCGTTGGGCTGCTTGAGCAAGATGAGGTCACGTGGCTCTGGATCGGCAGCCATGCCGATTACGACCGGCTTCTGAAGGCCTTCTGAAGCAGGAACTCTGGAAGCATCGATGTTTTCGCGGTGTCTGGTCTGTAGGGCGCTTGTGATTTCCCTACTCCTCTCGTAGGGCCACCGATGGATCGAGCCGCGCAGCCCGTGCGGCTGGCACGTAGCTCGCCGTGACGCCGATCGCCATCCAGATGAGTCCGACGATCACGTGCGTGTATAAGGGCGTCGGGACGATGCTGTCCTGCACAGACGCCACGATGCCGGTTAGCACCGTTGTGAGAAATTCGCCGATGGCCACTCCCACCACGACAATCGCCAGAGCGCTCCCGACGACACCGCGAAAGACGTTCCGTCGAGTGGCCCCCAATGCCATCCGTAGACCGATTTCTCGCGTGCGGAGGCTGACGCGATAGGCGATGGCGCCGTACAGGCCGGCCGCAGCGAGGAGCAACGCCAGGATGCCAAACCCGATCAAAATGCTTGTAATCCATTGAAGCTGACCGAACGAACGCGCGACGTGCACACCGAGCGGCTGCACCGCGTACACGCGAATACCCGGCGCGAGGTCGAGCAGCGTGCGCCGCACCGTCTCAGTGAGACGCGCCGGATCGGTCGTAGTGTCCAGAAGCACGGCCACGAGCGCACCCGCGTCACGTGCAGTGAAGCGGCGATAGAGATGCGGCTGTGGTGGTTCGCCGACCGCACGAATCGAGGAGTCGCGGACGACGCCAATGACGAAAGCCGGCTGCGGATTGTCGCATCCGATCATGACGCGCTCGCCAACAGCCGATCGGTCTGGCCAGAGTCGGCGCGCAAGGCTCTCTGTGACTACCGCCGTGTCCGGGGTCTGATCGCTCGCGGCAAACGATCGCCCGGCGACACGCTCGATGCCCATGGTCTCAAAATACGCAGGGTCCACCGCACTCGTCGTCACGTGCAGGGGCGAATCCGGAGACAGCGATGCACAGTCCGACCCGGCAGGAATCAGCGGCAACGACGAGGTGAGGGCAGCCAGGCGCACTCCGGGAAGGGCCCGCAACCGGTCGAGAGCCTGTGTATACAACTCCCAACGAGCGTCCGGTGCGAAAGGCGGCGACGGGAGAAACGTATAGGCATACAGCCGCCCGGCCACGTCAAAGCCTGGATACGTCGCGTGCAGTCGCAGCAACTCCGCGACGAAGCTGGCCCCGATGAACAGCAGGACCAGGGACATCACGACCTGGGCAACGAGTCCTACCGGCCTTCGCCGAACGTTGGCGCCCACGCTGCCCTGGACGACCATCGTGCGGGACATCCCGGACAAGCGCCACGCCGGGAGCAATCCACAGAGCACCGTGGTGATGGCGCAGATGCCCGCGGCGAACACAAATGCACGCCCATCGAGCGACAGATCGAGCTGAATGGCGAAGATACCCGCGGCCGCAGGCACCGAGCGTTCCAGGACCTTCCCGACCCACAGGGCGAGAACGACACCGCAGAGTGTGCCGCCAACGGCCAGGAGAAGGGCCTCGGTCAGTAGTTGCCGGAGCACCCGGGCTCGTGAGGCACCGAGCGCACGACGAACCGCGAACTCACGCTGCCGAAGGGCGCCTCGCGCCAGCATGAGATGACCGACGTTCACGCACGCAATCATAAGCACCACGGCCGCGATGGCCGCCATGAGAGCTGACAGCGTCTGCGCGAGACGCCGACTCCCGGCAGCGGGAAGCGTCCCCACGGCTTCGGTCACCAAGGGGGCGGATGCCTCCGGCGTGGCGCCGCTGCGGCCGCGCATCCGCACGTCGAGCACGTTCAGTTCGGTCGTTGCTCCCCTCGCGGTGGCGCCTGGGCGGAGATGGCCAAAGAACATCAGCATCCGCGCAACCTGTCGCTGTTCCGCTTCGGTCGCAAGCCGAAAGCGCGTCTCCATGGGCACCCAGAGATCGGTTCGAAGCGGTGCGCGCACGCCTGTGAATTCGCGCGGCGCGACACCGACGATCGCGTACGAATCTGTGCCGGATTGGATGACGCGACCCAACACGTCCGGACGACGATTGAAGTGGTGCTCCCAGATGGCATCGCTGATCACGGCAACCGGCTCACGATCGTCGACGAACCAGCGTCCCAGTAACGGCCTGACGCCGAAGACATCCGCGTAGTTTGCGCTGGCGAGTTCGACGGCGATGAATTGGCTTTCACCGTCGATAGCCAGATCGGACTCCATGGAAAGCGTTGCCGCGACAGCACGAAGCGACTGAGTGCCGGAGCTGACCTCGCGGAGGAGAGAGATTGAGAGTGCCGTCTCCTGGCCGCGGCTGATCCGAATCAGTCGGTCCGACTCGGCGACAGGCAGAGGTCGCAGCAACAGCGCGTTGATTATCGAGAAGATCGCGGTAGTGGCACCAATGCCAAGACCCAAGCAGAGCACGGCGAGAAGAGTGGACCCGCGGGCACGGCCCAGCATTCGCGCGGCGAACCGCACATCCTGGCCTGCATCCTGAAGCCAGGGCCAGATCCACACGTCCCGGGCGCGATTCTTCAACGCGCCCACGTTGCCGAACTGTCGTCGCGCCCTCACGCGAGCCTGGTCTGCCGGCACACCCGCCTTTCGCTGCTGCTCCTCGCGCATGGCCAGATGGAACGCCATCTCATCTTGAAGATCCTGCTCGAGTTGGTGGCGCCTGGTGAGCGCGCGCCACCGAAGTCGCAGGGTATTCAGCCACTCGGGCATGGGAACCCTCCATCAGATTGCTTCCAACACGCGATTGATCGCGCCGCTCGCCCTGCGCCACGACTGGGTCGCTTCGCGGAGCCTTTTGCGTCCGCTCGGGGTGAGCCGGTAGTACTTGGCGCGCCGATTGTTGGCCGAGACGTCCCACTGCGCAGCCAGCAAACCGCGCAACTCTAGCCGGTGCAGAGCGGGGTAGAGCGCACCCTCTTCAATCTCGAGCGCGTCGGCTGAGGCGGTGTGTATCCACTCCGCAACTTCATAGCCGTGCTTCTCACCAGTTGCGAGGGTGCGGAGGATGAGCAGTTCGAGGGTGCCTTGAAGGATCTCTGCCGTCTTGTCTTCAACTCCCATAACTCTCTTAGGGCAGAGTGTCCCCTAAGGCGATTATGTGAGTCAAACGAGAATGCTTTGGTATCACCAGATGGCAGCTTGTGCTAGAACGCGCGCATCTCACACTGTTTGCCGTACCGCTGACTGCGGACCTACTGGGTGACGATGGTTGGAGGAGTGCCTCGTCGATGTCGGCCCGGTTGTCGTCCTGAATCGCTCGGACTAGCGGATGAAGCGAAGGTGCCACGAAGCGGCCGCTGTCGCTCTTACCTTATAGGTGGAGACGTGCCAGACCGGTGTGCTTAGCGGTCCGAGTAAGAATGCGCGGGCCCGGTGCCTCGTCATCATGAAAAGCGAAGACGAAGTTCGGCCAGGTCAGGGCGAGACAAACGTGCGATGGGACCCTCATGACGATGAATCTCCACGGCGGTGTTGAGAAACGAGAGGCGGACAGCAATGACTGACAGAGCTTTCCGGGCGAACACTTTTCGTCCGAGTTTGGGGGACAAAGCGGCGGCGACGGCTATCGGACCAGCCATAGTTATCGCCGTGGGGTATACCCCCAAGCCCGAGCCGATTGGAGCTTCACGGGCCGCCACTACACGCCGGCATACACGAGGCGAGTGAAGAGGCTCGGGGGCACCAGACTTCCCCATTTCGCGTCGTAGGTCGACGTCGGCTTCGCGGCGACGACCTCATCGACCGAGCGACCCTGCTTCTTAAGCGATTGAACTCGGTCGCGGATGGCGACGAGCATGTCCCGAAACTCGATCAACCCTGACCGATCACTGACAGGCCCGTGCCCTGGAATCACTATGGTGCTTCGAGTCGCTGCATCGATGTTGGCCTCAGCAGCGCGGATCGTGCCGTTGATGCTCCCTCCGGTCGAATAGTCGATGAACGGATACACTCCGTTCCACCATGTGTCGCCAACGTGCAATACGTCGGCCTCCGGAAAACGCACTGAAATGTCCGAGTCGGTGTGAGCAGGCTGATAGTGCTCGAGGACGACTGTCGTTCCATTGATCTGAAGCGTGTAATCGGAAGCAAACACGATCGTGGGCCGCGCCGCAACCGGCGCCGCAGGAAAGGTAAAGTTCCAGTCCTGTACCCGGGTGACCTGAGACATGTGCTTCCGCGTATTCTCGTGTCCGACGATAGTGGCGCCGGCAGCCTGGAGTAAGGCATTGCCGTCCGTATGGTCGAAATGCCAATGGGTGTTGACAAGGTAGCGCGGCGGTTCCGCGCTGATGCCGGCGAGGGCTTTCTCGATCTGGCCGAGGCGTCCAGGAATGCCGGCATCCACAATCAGCTTGCCGTCCGGTCCGGACAAGACCGCGATATTACCGCCCGATCCGCTCAGGACGCTGATCCCTCGACGGAGCGATTGCACCGAGATTGTTGCCTCGGCGGCGGCGGCTCGAATCTGCTGCACAAGTTGGTCGCCTTCATGCTGTGCGAACAGCGGCACTTTGAGGAGCGATCCAGCGCCGGCTGCGATCGCGGTGATCAGAAACTGACGACGGGGGACGGTGGCGATAATCATGGTGGTGCCTACCCTCTGATGAACACGAGCCAATCCTCGTTGACCGGATCCTGGTGATGGAGGCATGCCGTACGGCGTCTCCATAACTCTTCACGTACCGCGTTCCACTGCCACATAGCCGTCGCGCCGACCGGAACGATCTGCTCTTTGTCGCCGAGCCACATTAGCGTGCGCAGATCACGCCTCTTCAAATAGGTACGCCAAGCGCTTCGGCAACAATTCGGTCAACTGCCGCGAGATTGCGTCCGAGATTGCGGCCAAACCCGTGCCGCGCCTCGAGATACTCCACGGCGTCGTATGAGACAGACGTTTGTCCCGCGGCATCGGCGGCAACGAGCAACCTTATCGGCAGGTCCAGCGCCGCGGTCGGCGCCGACACCATGATCGGTGTCCCAGCCAGCGGGCTGCCGACGATGAGCAACTGCGTTGGCAACATCGCCAGTCCAACTTGAGCGGCCTCGCCACTGTGATCGATCCGTGCAAACACCTTGACCTGACGGGCGGTCAACGCCCGTTCGAGGAGGTTCATTGTCTCTGCGAACGAATGTGTACTCGCGCGCGTCACCATGCCGTGGACAGAACTCATCATTGCCACTCCACTCACGTCGTTCTCGATGTCACTCCGTCATCTGCCGGGCAGCGTCGGCTGCCTCCAACTCTCGCTCAGTCCCACTCGGTGATTTCGATGAAGCCGGCCTGGGCGAGCTGAGACAACCGAGCCATCGCATCTGTATTGACCTGAACTTGCGGCAGCAGGTCGGCATTCCCCCATTTGTGAACTGCCGCCGTCGCGCCACAGAGCTCGATCTGGACGCCGCGTTTCATCAGGTCAGCCACGAGCTCCTTGTACGGATTGCCCGTCGAGACCATTCGGTCAGCGTTGTACGCCTCGTCGTGCAAGGTCACGTGACCCGCACTGGTATGAAAGACCACGATGACTTCTGAGCGTGCGGCCCACGCGTCGATGTCCTTCGTAATGAGCTGCAGGTGAAAAATGGACGCCGGCAGATCTCCCTCAAATGCCAGCGCGGCGACGCTAAACGCGATCTTGATTTCCGACAGCCGCACTGGGATGTCGATATGAAGCGGCTTTTCCGAAATGGACACGCCCATTTTTCTCCTGCCTTTCACGATCACCGTTGGTCGGCGGGCAGCCGAAGGTGACGCACGAGTTGTGCTCGTGAACGCGCTCTACCCGGTTGCTCGGTTGACTTCGGCCCTTGACATCATCACGAGCCCTGGCCTCCGCCCGTGGGCGCCGGTCACCGCGTCCACTCACCGAGTCCAAGGCAATGGGAATGCCAACGCGATGCACGGACTGTGTACGCCACCATGCTGGGGTACTAGTGCGTCAACCCGCGTTCGACCGGAGCCAGGCACGCCAGCGAGTGTTCGCACGTGCGCACTGATGCGTGCTCACGGTCCACGCACTCTCCGCGAACTCGCAATTGACCGTGACGTGCTATCCGTCGCGCGTCGACGTTTAGCCTGGGCGTGGCGCTTGCAGAACTGTCCCGGCATTATGAAATGCGACCCTGAGCGACCGAAACTCGCGGGTGAGCCGGCGCAGTATGACGAGCGGGTCCGCTGCCTGGCACTGATCGACGACTTCCACGCAAAACTCGACCGGGCGTTCGAGGACCTGCTTTCGATTCCGGAGTCGCGCGAATGGAGTCACATTCGACAAGCGACGGCTGTCAGAACCGAACCAGCGAATCGCAACGCTCGGAGATCGATCCGATGAGCAGGTGAGGCTACCCAGACGGGGAGCGATGAACGGACTGTGGTGGTCGCGTGCGCGGTATGCGGGGCCGGCACTCGCCGGTGTGGTTCTTCTGATCGTGGCGTTGGCGGCAGTGCGCGTCGAGCTTCGCACATTTACCCGGCCGGAACTGAAAGCTGCCATCGCGGTCATCTCCAGCCGCCAGCTGATCCTCTCGCTCATCCTCACGATCCTCAACTACATCGTCCTGACTGGCTACGACCGGCTCGCGTTTGCCTACATCGGCAAGGTGTTGCCTTGGCGGCGAATCGTCGGCACCTCGTTCGTCGCGTACGCCATTGCCAACAACGTTGGCTTCCCGGCGCTTTCCGGGGCATGGGTGCGGTATCACTTCTATGCGCGATGGGGCGTCACCGCTGAGGAACTCTCGCGGATCGTAATCGCGTATTCCGTGACGTTCTGGCTGGGGCTGCTGGCGCTGGCCGGCATGAGTGTCGCGTTCTCGCCACTGCCGCGAGCGAGCGTGTTTCCAGGACGTTGCCAACCGGCGGCCGGCTGGCTGCTGATGCTGGTGCCGCTCGCGTACATCGCCGTGTGTGGGCTTCGGCGAACGCCACTCCGGTTGTGGCGGCTGCAACTGGCCTTGCCCACGGCGCGACTCGCCACCACACAGCTGGCGGTCTCGTCTCTCGAGTGGAGCCTGGCCGCCACGGTTTTGTACGTGCTCCTGCCTCCCAGTCCACTCTCGTTTGTTGAATTTCTCGGGACCTTCGTGGTCGCAATTCCACTCGGCGCAGCCAGCCACGTACCCGGCGGAGTCGGCGTGTTTGAAGGGGTGGTAGTTCTACTTCTGCGACCATTGCTGAGCGCGCCGCAACTGCTTCCCCCACTCGTTCTGTTTCGCGTCATTTACTACTTCCTGCCATTCGTGAGCGGCTCGATCGCGCTGATTGTCGACGAGGCGCGTCAACGCAGGGGCAAGTACCGCCGAGCCGCCACGGCGGTGGGCATTCGTCAAGCGGCGCAAAACAGTCCCCGTCGATTTGACGACTCTCCCGCTCCAGCGCAGCCCCACCACTGAACATCGGGGTGTTGGCAGAACCCGGCGGCGTACAACGAACGACGCTCCACCAGGCTGTCCAGAGACGCATAACTGTGCCTGGATACGCAGTCGGTATCTTCACTGACCATCTCACACGCGCCCGCTGTTGGCGTTTATTTACAAATAGCCGCAGCTGCCGGTGGTCTGAGGATTGCGGAGAGGGCATTCGTCGATCACGGACCGATCGATGGAGGAGGATCATCGCGATGCGCGCTCGGTTATGGTCACTGCTGTTCTCGCTTGGCTGTCTCGCGGCAATGCCTTGTCCCGTCTCAGCGCAGGAACCGCCGACATCGGAAACCGACACCCGACGAGCCACGATTGAACAGGCACAGGAGGAGAAGCAGGGCGCGCTGCACCCGTTCGTCCCGGAGAAGGGAGAGCGGCTGCTCAACAAGCTGGATACCTACGTCACGTACGGACTACGCGGATGGCATCCGTTTTTGGAGAGCGCCTACGCCGGCGGCGGCTTCGCAGCCGGTGCCGGCTATCTCCAATACGTCAGCGGCTACAACTTCCTGGATATGCGCGGCAGCTACTCGGTGGCTCAATACAAGCGCGCTGAGGCCGAATTCACGGCGCCTCGCCTGTTCCAACGTCGAGGCACCTTGTCCGTGATCGGCGGATGGCGTGAGGCGACTCAGGTCGCCTTCTATGGCACAGGTATGGACACGTCAAGCGACGACCGCGTCAACTACGGCTTCAAACAACCGTATGCGGCGGCGACGATGTCGTTCTGGCCCTATCGTCACGGACTCATGCTCCGCGGCGGCTCCGAAGTGTCTCGGTGGTCCCTGATTTCCGGCAGCGGGACGTTCCCGTCAATCGAATCCCCATCCCCTCCAGAGACACCTGCCGGGGTGGGGACCCAGACGACCTATATCCACACTCGGGGTGCCGTCGGCTTCGACTGGCGCACGTCCGCGGGATATTCACGCCGCGGCGGCATCTACATGGTGACCGCCCACGACTACACCGATCGCGATAAGGCGTTCGGCTTTCAGCAGCTCGACTACGACGTCACGCAACACATCCCGATTCTGCGCGAAGCCTGGGTCCTTTCCCTGCACGCACGGGCACAGACTACTTCCGCAAAGAGCGACCAGGTGGTCCCGTTTTTCATGTTGCCGTCGCTCGGCGGCGGCTCGTCGCTTCGCGGTTTTTCCAGCTGGCGGTTTCGCGACCGCAACAGTCTTCTGCTGCAAGCAGAGTGGCGCATCATCGCGAACCGGTTCCTGGACACGGCAGTGTTCTACGACACGGGCAAAGTCGCCGCAAGCGCGGCGGACCTCGACCTCCGCCGGTTGAAGAGCGATGTGGGATTCGGCGTGCGCTTCCACGGCCCTTTCGCGACCCCATTGCGCGTCGAACTGGCGAGAGGGAACGAGGGGCTCCAGGTCATCTTCGCCGCATCGTCGGCCTTTTGAGGTGTCGTCATGTTCACTTATTGCCCGATCGCTGCCGCGCACGCACGCGGTCTCACTCGCACGTCCGTAACCGTCGCCGTACTCGCCTTCTGGCTCGGCGTACCCGTCTTGACGACAACGCCACGATTCTACGCTGATGACCCAATCGCGCATGAGCCGGCGTCCCAGGACGTGTCGCGAGCGAAGAGGGAGGACACCACCTCGACATACGAGATGATTCATAACCTGTTCGTAACCGCTCGTTATCAGCCGACGGGCCGTCGCGCAATGAATCTCAATACGATCGATGAAGTGCCGGACTCAGACTGGTTCACTAACCGAGTCGGTGCGATCGAGCTCACGACGGACGATGTCGTGCGCGGGCCCAACCGCGGACTTCCACCGGATCCGAGCCGGTGGGTGGTCATCCGGCAGAAGTCGGGTGGCGTTCATCCCGGCGTCACCGCCATGGATGCGAAGGGCGATACCTGGTTCATCCAGTTCGATCCAGCCAGCAATCCAGAAGGGGCGACGGCGGCGCTCGAGATCGCGACCAAGATCTTCTGGGCACTCGGCTATAACCAGGTCGAGACGTTCCTGACCACATTCGACCCGAAGCGAGTGCAGATCGATCCTCATGCGACCGTTCGTCGTCCGTCAGGCGCGCGGACCAGGTTCACGCACGATGACTTGAACGCAGTTCTCGAACAGTCGGCGCGCAAGTCCGACGGCACCTACCGCATCGTGGCCGGTCGTCTGCTCCCCGGTGAAGTTCTTGGCAGCTTCAGGTTCGAGGGGACGCGCCCGGACGATCCGAACGACCTCGTTGCGCACGAGCACCGCCGCGAGCTTCGCGCGCTGCGAGTGTTCGGCGCATGGACGAACCTGACCGATCTCAAGGCGATGAACACGCTCGATACACTCGTCGCCGAGAACGGCCGAACGATCGTCAAGCACTACCTGCAGGACGTGGGCTCGACGTTCGGCATGTGCAATGACGTGCACGAATGGGACCTGAGTTGGGAGTACTTCTACCAGGCGGACACGACGATGCGCCGCCTGTTGTCATTCGGGTTCGCGTTGAGCCCGTGGCAGACCGTCCAGTATGTTGAATATCCTTCCATTGGCAAATTCGAAGGCGATCGGTTCAATCCGAAGACCTGGCGGCCGCAGACGCCAACGACGGCGTATATGGAGATGCGGGACGATGACGCATTCTGGGCGGCACGACGCGTTCTCGCCTTCAGCGACGAGATGATTCGTGCAGCGGTCCACACCGGGGAGTTCAGCGATCCGCGCGCCGAGGCACATCTCGCAGCGGTGCTGGCGCAGCGTCGCAACAAGGTGATTCGGACGTATTTGACGGCGATCAACCCGATTGTGTCGCCGAGCCTCGACGAGAACGGCACGCTGACATTCGACAACGCTGCGGTGGCAGCGGACGTGGCGCGACCGCCGGCCGGATACAGGTCGAACTGGTTCTCGTTCGATAACGCGACCGGCCAGGTGGTGCCGCTGTTCGAGGCCAGCAGCGTGGGCGCGACGCTCGCCACCCCGCGCGACCTGCCCACAGCATCAGGCGGGATCGTCATGGTGGACGTCAGCGCGATCACCGACGTCTATGACGCATGGCGGCGGCCGCTCCGCATCTACTTCAGACGCCAGACCGGCCGATGGAAGCTGGTCGGGTTGGAGCGCATGCCGGAGTCATTGCCCGCAGCCGAGCCGCCGCGCTCGGCATCGCGGAAGTGACTGACCGGGCACACACCGAGATTCTGCCGGGCGGGGGCATGTCCCGCACGAACGCCGTGTCGACGTCTACGGTTGCGGTGTTCTCCTCCGGGTTCTCCGGTGGACTGAGCGAAGGCGTCGCTCGAGGCTGGCCAAGTCCTTCGCGACCACGCGCCTCGTGGCGCGTTCCATCGCCCGGTAGTGATGGATCACCTCCGCGCCGAACTCGGTCAGTGTCGCGGATCCGCCTCCGCGCCCACCGCGCGTCGTGCTGACGACGGGCTCTTGAAAAAGCGTATTCATGCTGTCGACGAGCAGCCATGCGGATCGATAGGACATCTTCATCCCGCGCGCCGCCCGGGTGATCGAACCGCTGTCGCGGATTGACTCCAGAATCTGGATCTTGCCCGGACCCAGGGGACGGTCGGGCGTAAGGTAGAGCCGGAGAAGCACGCGAGTCATTCCCGTATCGTACGCCCAGCGTGCCCGTCCGATCGGTCAAACTTCGAGTGGTCAGCACCTCCACCTGGACATCAGAGCGATCGGGTGGATTGGAGCTGCGGCTCTGTCGAAGATGGCTGGGTCGAAGTATCACGGATGATATAGCGCTCGTGGCATGAAGAGCGTAGTATGCGTTTTGACCGTCGAGGATCTTGTTCAACGCCAAATCGTGGCGCGAACCGCGGGGGCCTTGATGATCTCGATCACGAGCGGACGGGTGAGGGTGGGGGGCTGTTTACTGCCGGCGCTTACAGCCTGTTTCGCATGGCTGTGGGTGCCAGTCGCCGTGGGAATGGCATCGCCGCTCGGCGCGCAAATTGGAGCGGGAGCTCTCGCAGGAGACGTCATCGATCAGGCCGGCGCGGCGCTGCCCCGCGCCATCGTCACGGTCGTCGAGGTGGGAACGAACCAGTCTCGGACCGTCGTGACAGGGGAGGACGGCGGCTATCTGGTTCAGGGCCTCGGACCAGGAGCCTATCAAGTTCGAGTCGAGCTGAGCGGCTTCCGACCGCTGGCGCGGGATGGCATCCGGATCGCGACGGGTGAAACTGTTCGACTGGATCTCGAGCTCGCGGTGGGATCGACCGAGGCGATCACGGTCACCGGAGATGCGCCCCTTCTGCGCAGTGAGACCTCAGCCCTCGGTCAGGTGATCGACAACCGTCACATCTCCGATCTGCCGCTGAACGGTCGAAGCTTCATCACGCTCGCGGGCCTGGCGCCGGGTGTGGCGCTGCCGCCTGGATCGTCGCTGCCGCGCATCAATGGCGGTCGACCACGGACCAACGAGTACCTGTTCGATGGCATTTCCGTACTTCAGCCCGAGCCTGGGCAGGTCCCGTTCTTTCCGAATATCGATGCGATTCAGGAATTCAAGATCGAAACCAACAGCCCGCCAGCGGAATTCGGACGTTTCAATGGCGGCGTGGTCAACCTGACGACCAAATCAGGAACCAACGCGTTCCACGGCACCGCGTTCGAGTTCTTGCGGCACGAAGCGCTCAATGCGCGGAACTTCTTCGCGGCCACCAGTCCGGTCACACCCACGTTTCGGCGCAATCAGTTCGGCGCCGTCTTCGGCGGACCAGTCCGACGAAATCAGACCTTCTTCTTCCTCGACTATCAGGGCCAGCGTCAGCATATCGGGCGAACCGTCATCTCGACCGTGCCAACCGTGCTGCAGCGCCAGGGCATTTTTACCGAGGCAATCGCTGGGCGCGTGCCGTCTATCTACGATCCTGGCACCACCGTCACCGGCGGTGTCGGCGCGACGCGTGATCCCTTCCCGGGTAATGTGATCCCTCTGGCGCGCATCGACCAGGTCGCGCGTGCGCTGCTGCAGCGGTATCCGCTGCCTACCAGTGCAGGTACTGCCAACAACTTCCGCCGTGTCGGCGATGAAGCGGTGGACCACGATCAATTCAGCGTCCGGCTGGATCAACGCGTCGCAGCCGGCGGTCATCTGTTCGGACGCCTTACGCACTTTCAGGAAGACTTCATTCCCGTGACACCGTTGCCGGATGGCAGCGGGGCCACCACGGGGACACTCGGCCCGCAGAAGTCGAGAGCGTGGTCGTTCGCGTCCGGTTACCAGCGCAGCTTCTCCGATCACCTTCTGAACGAGCTCCGCATCGGCGATACGCGGCGAGCGGTCGGACGAACGGCGGCTCAGCTCAACACCACTGCGCCGACGGCACCGAATATCCCCGGACTCCCTGTGCCGCCACGCTTCGCGAATACGCTGCCGACGTTTCTCATCGGCGGTTATCAGCAGCTCGGATCGCCACCGAGCACTGCCACCGACTTCAGCACCAGCGTCACCGAGCTGGCCGACACGCTGACGTGGTTGAAGGGGCGTCACGCGCTCAAGATGGGCGCTGACCTCCGATGGGCACGGTTGAATGTCGTGCAGCCGCCCTCGCCGAGAGGCTCGTTCACCTTCACCAACCTGTTCACCGACCTCCCCGGAGTGCCGAACACGGGCGCGGCGTTCGCCAGCTTCCTCCTCGGCCAGGTTCAGCAGTTCTCGATCGACCAGCAACTGGAGCAGATCCGGAACCGGGCGCATGTCCAGGAGTACTTCATCCAGGACGATTGGCGGCTGTCCAAACGCTGGACCGTGAATGGCGGCCTGCGCTACACGCTCAATTTTCCGTCGACCGAAAAAGACAACCAGGCCGCGGTCTTCAATCTGGAGACGCAGCAACTCGAATTTCTCGGCCGCGATGGCCAGCCGCGCGCGGCACGACAGCTCCACAATGTCGATTTCGGCCCCCGCCTGGGCGTGGCCGGGCGCATCACGGACAAGACCGTCGTGCGGACCGGCTATGCGCTGGTGTGGATCGAAATGGCCGGTATCACCACCCCGTTCACGACGCCGGTGTTTCCGTTCCTCCAGACCGTCTCGCAGCGGACACTGGACAACATCACGCCGGCATTCACGCTCGCGGCGGGACCGCGCCTAGAACCTATTCCATTGACCCCAACCGCGGGACTGGGGCAAGGCGTGTTCGCCGTCGACCGCGACCTCGGCTCCGGTTACGTCCAGCAGTGGAACACGTCGCTCCAGCGCGAGCTGACCTCGAACATTGCTGTCGAGGTGGCCTACGCCGGATCGAAGATCACACGAGTCGGTATCCCTGACACGAACTTGAATCAGCTGACCGTGGAGCAGCTCGCCCAGGGGGCTGCGCTTTTGCAGCGAGTCCCGAATCCGTTCTTCGGCACCATTCCACGCTCGTCCTCACTTGGTGACCCGACGATTCCCGCCGGCCAGCTGCTCAAGCCATTTCCCCAATACACCACGGTGAGTCTCTATCGAAACAACGTCGGCACGACGATTTACCACGGCATCTACGCCAAGCTCGAACAGCGGTTCTCTCGCGGGGTGTCGTATCTCGTCAGCTACACGCGCTCGAAGCTGATGGACGATGCATCCTCCGTGTTCGACGCGTCGATTCTCACTGGTCCGGTCGTCAACTATCCGGTGGCCGACAGTTTCAATCGTCACCTCGAACGCGACTATTCAACCGGCGACATCCCACATGTGTTCGTGGCCTCCGCGGTCTGGGATCTTCCGTTTGGATCGGGACGCCGTAGACGCGCCGACAAAGTGCTCGGCGCCCTCATCAACGACTGGACCCTTACGGGCGTGGTGACGCTGCAGTCTGGTGCGCCAATCTCGGTCATGCAGGCCACCAACAATAACGCCTTCGCAGGATTTGGAATGCAGCGGCCCAACCTCATTGGCAATCCAACACTCTCTCGTGACGAACGGTCCGTCGGTCGATGGTTCGATACGAGTACGTTTTCCGCGGCGCCACAGTTCACGATTGGTACGAGCTCGCGTAACCCCGTGCGAGGTCCTGGCTATCGCAATCTCGACCTTGCGGTCATACGCCGGGTGATGCTCCCCGCAACCAGTTCGCTCGAGCTCCGGGTAGAGGTCTTCAATGCCACGAACACGCCACCCCTGGGAGCACCGAATGGAGTCTTCGGGTCTGCCGGGTTCGGATCGATCACCACGGCTGCCGATCCGCGCGTAATCCAGCTGGCGGCAAAGTTCATCTTCTGAGAGTGACGACACGAAACCGTCGCGCGCCGTCGAAATCGAAGGAGAAAGCAATGGAGCGGACGCTCGGCGCCCTGTGCGTTGCCACGCTCGTCCTTCAGGTCACTGCCTGCGACCGGAGACATGCACATCCACAGGCGTCGATCATTCTGGCGACAACCACGAGCACGCAGGATAGTGGCCTGCTCGACTTGCTGGTGCCGCGCTTCGAGAACGAGCGCGGGATCGCGGTCAAGGTCATCGCGGTGGGCACGGGTGCGGCTTTGCGGATGGCGTCGAGCGGCGATGCTGATGTTGTATTGGTCCACGCTCCCGACGTCGAGAAGAAGTATGTCGATGCCGGACACCTGATCGAGGGTCGCCCGGTCATGCACAATGATTTCGTCATCGTCGGGCCCCCCGACGACCCGGCCGGGGTTGGCAGGCAGACATCGACTGTGGATTCGATGCGCGCCATCGCTGAGCGCGGCGTCTTCATCTCACGAGGCGACGATTCGGGGACCCACACGCAGGAGTTGCGGCTGTGGACCGCGGCGAATGTGGACCCTCGGTCGAGCCGCCGCGAAGAGACCGGTCAGGGCATGGGCGCGACGCTCAGCGTCGCCGACCAGAAACGGGCGTACACGCTGACCGACCGTGGCACCTACCTCTCACTCCGGAAGCATCTCTCACTCGTCATTCTTTGCCAGGGCGAGCCGGTCCTTCAGAACGTGTACCACGTATACGTCGTCAACCCCACCAGGCACAGGCGTGCCAACGTCGCCGGCGCGCGCGCGTTCATCGAATTCCTCGTCTCAGCGCCTGTCCAACGAGCCATCGGCGATTTCAGGCAGCAGGAGTACGGTCAACCTCTCTTCTCTCCCGATGCAATTCCGGATGGCGAGAAACGGGGTGAACAGTGACCGAGCTGCTTGACGCCATTCGCCAGGCCTGGAGTGTCCTGTTCGGGACTGACAACAGCGTGCGTGCGATTGCGGTTCGAACGGTTCTGATTTCAGGCGCGGCCACCGGGCTGGCGGTGATGATCGGCGTCCCGCTTGGGTACGCCATCAGCCGCAGGGACTTCCGCGGACGGACGTTCGTACTCGGGTTCATCAATACCGGCATGGGTATGCCACCTGTTGTCGTCGGTCTCGTCGTGTGGCTCCTCCTGGTGCGAAGCGGTCCCTTTGGCGGCCTCGGTCTCATCTACACGCGCCGTGCCATGGTGATTGCGCAGTTCCTGATAGCCACGCCGATCATCATCGGATTCACCGTCGCATCCTTTCAGGCGTTGCCACCGCGCCTCTCGGACCTTCTTGCCGTTCTCGGTGCCGGACGACTCCGCACCATCTGGCTCCTGGCACGGGAAGCGAAACTGGGACTGCTGGTCGCCGTCATGGCAGGATTCGGAGGAATCGTCTCGGAAGTCGGCGCGTCTATGACCGTGGGCGGGAACCTGGAGCGAAGCACCCGTGTGCTGACGACGGCGATCGTGACGGAGACGAGCCGCGGGGAGATGGAACGCGCGCTCGCCCTGGGCGTTCTCCTGCTGACGCTCGCCTTTGTGGTGAACCTGCCACTGACCATGATCCAGCAGCGTCGTCGCGGGTAATGGATCTCGAGATCGAGGATCTGATCTTCGACCGGAAGGGCAGGGTTGTGCTCGATATACCGTCGCTCCGGCTGCGAGGCGATCGGACGACCGCAGTCCTGGGCGCGAATGGGGCTGGCAAAACCACACTGCTCCGCCTGCTTGCGGCGCTCGAGAAGCCAAGCCAGGGGCGGATCCTGCAAGGCGGAACAACAGTTTGCCCCGCTACCCGGGTGCGGCAGAACGTCGCATATGTCTTTCAGGAAGACGTGTTTCTTCGACAGTCCCTGCGCGAGAACCTCGCACTCGGACCTCGGCTGCGAGGAGTCCCCAAGGCCGAGACGAACGAGCGGATCAATGACGCCGCTCGTCTGCTCGGTATCGCACACGTTCTCGACCGCAGGGGCGATCACCTCTCGGGAGGAGAAGGGCGACGCGCGAGTGTCGCCCGAGCGCTGTGCCTGCAGGCGCCCCTGGTGCTTCTCGATGAGCCACTCGCCGGACTCGACCCTACGACCTATAGGCGTCTTTTGGACGAATTGCCGCAGGTGCTCGGAGCGTTTGGGGCGACGACCGTGCTGGTCACGCACGACCGTTACGAGGCGCTCCGCCTGGGCCAGGATCTGGTGGTGTTGGTCGGTGGTCAAGTGCATGCCGCTGGCGACAAACGCGACGTGGTGCTCAATCCGACGAGCGCTGCAGTCGCGGAGATCCTGGGCTATTCCGTGCTTTTCCTCAATGGACGGCGGGTGGCCGTGCGAGCCGGCGCTCTGAAGCTTGGACCCGGGGCTGTGGAGTTTTCGATGGTGGTCGAGGAATTGCTGGATCTGGTCGAGCACCGCGAGATCGTCGGTCGCATCGGTAAGGACCGGGTTCACGTTGCCGCACTCGCCACAGCGGAGATGCCACTGCCGCGTGACCGGGTGATCGTTCACGCCGATTCGGCGATCGGAATCGATTGAGCGCAGAGCCCATCATCCGGCCACCTGTCAGTGCTGTTGCGCGTTCCACGAGCACGGGCCGGAAGAGACCAACGGCCCGGAGTGCTAGACCTTCATCCCGAGTCCCGCGAGCGCGTCTCGCGTCAGAGGATTGTCCAGCAGCTTTTTGAACGCCATCACCCCGGGGCGGTGTGCCCGCGCTTTCGGCACCACGAAGTCGAAGCGTTCATCCTGGAGCGGCAGGAATCCGAGCCCTGCGTTTCTGGCAATCGTCTGGAGCGTCACACCCCAATCCGCTCGCCCTTGTGAGATCGTAGCGGCGACCGCGTTGTGATTGCGAGGTTGCACGGCATAGCCGACCGGCCTGGCGCCTGCCAGGAGACGGTCGATCAGCACACGCGTTCCGCTGCCCTGGTTGCGATTGACCATCACGCACATGGGGTCCTGCGATGCGGCAGCGATCGCGTCGCGCGCCGTCCGACCCTCAAAGCGTTCGTCGCCCGGGCGGAAGACGACGCCCTGCAGACGACCGTAGCCAGCGACCAGGTCGAGTGCGGGTGTGAGAAACGGTCGATTGTACTGATCCGTCTTCGGATCGAGCAGATGGATTCCCGCGAGGTCGCATTCGCCGCGCCTCGCTGCGTCCAATCCGGCGGTGCTGCCCACAGCAAGAAACTTGGACCGCGAGCCCTGCCGCTGCAACTCGCCCAGCAGGTAATCGAGGCCAATGCAGTGGCTTCCGATGACGACGAGGTCCACCAGCGGCAGCTCGCGGCCGAGAAGCTGAACGTCAACGGTTGTGCCCGCGGGAACAATTTCCTCGTGCCGCCCGATCGTCGCGAAGCCGTCCGCGCGACTGAAGGTGGTGACGCTACCGGATCCCTGTCCCATCGGGTACGCGGTCAGCGCGCCGCCCGCCTCATCCCCCGTCTCGACCAGACCGACTAACAGGTACTCTGTGCGGCCGATCTCGCTGTTGACCTTCACCGCCAGCCTGGCTGGGACTACGGTTCGCTCTTCGGATCCCCGACCTCCCAGCGCACGAAGCACTGGCGCCACGAACTCGTGAAACGTAAAAATTGCGGACGTCGGGAACCCAGGAAGAACGACCACGGCACGGCCGCCGGTTGCCGCGAGACAGATGGGTTTCCCCGGCTTCAGCGCGACACCGTGGGCGACGATGCCGGGATCGCTGAGTTCGGCCACCACGTGGTAAGACAGATCACCCGCTCCCTTGCTGGTGCCACCCGAGAGCAACACGATGTCAGCACACTGCAGGGCGTAGTGCAGCCGTTCGCGCAAGGCGTCCGCATCGTCGTGCGTAATCCCCAGACGTTTCGGCTCGCCGCCCAACTCCCGCACCGCGTCGGCGAGCACCTGGGCGTTCGAGTCGTAGACTTTTGCCGGCTGCATCGGCTCGCCGGGAGAAATGATCTCGTCTCCGGTTGAGAGAATGGCGACGATGGGCCTTCGCCAGACCTCGACGTCGGCGACTCCGACCGCGGCCAGCACCCCGGTATCGCGGCTGGTCAACAGTTGACCACGGCGAAGGACGGTTTCGCCGGCGACGATGTCGGTGCCGGCAAATGACACGCCGCTTCCCGCCGTAACGGCTTTGGCAATCCGCAGTTCGCGCCCGTCGGCCTCAACGTGCTCGACCATGACCACGGCGTCGGCGCCACGCGGAACCATTCCACCCGTGGCGATCGAGACGGCCGTTCCCGGCCGAATCACGGTCTTCGGGATTACGCCGGTCTGAATCGCTTCCTCGGCAAGGTGTACACAGCGGGGAGCTTCTTCTGATGCACCGAACGTATCTTTCGAGACAACCGCAAAGCCATCGACGTTGGAGCGGTCGAAAGACGGCACGTCGACCGGTGAAACGACGTCCACCGCCAGCACTCGACCGAGTGCGGCGTCGAGCCGCACGGTTTCGATCCCGCGCGGGGTGAGATCAATCGCAGCACGGAATCGTCGCTCTGCTTCGTCACGGTCGAGCACATGAAGGAATTGCTCCTCCCTAACCATAGAGCCAGACCTCCACTTCGGTCCCCGGCGGATAACCTTCGCTGTCGGCGGGCACGATGACGAAGCCGTCGGCTCGTGTCGTGGACGACAGAACCGAGGCGCCGCTGACCGCGAGAGGCGCGACGGTCGCGTCGACCAGTCGCACCCGGGCGTAGTCCAGCCGACCGATAGGGGAGCTGATCTTGCGGGACAGTCTCGCGCGCACTGCTCGGTATGGCCACGCCGTGGGACGACCGCCCAAGGCGCGAATCGCCCGTCCGGCGAAGAAATCATACGCACACAGGCACGACACTGGATTACCTGGTAGCAGGAACACGAGTCGACCTCCCAGACGCCCGAGACCTGTCGGGCTGCTGGGGCGCATGGCGATCCCGTGGATGGCCAGCTCGCCGTGCTGCGCGACAAGGGTCGGCGCGAGGTCCTCGATTCCGACGCTGGACCCCCCAGACACGATGATCACGTCGGCATCCGCATGCAGTGCCTGCAGGATGGCGCCGTGCTCGTCCGCCACCAGACCAGGGAAGTCGACGACACCTCCATCGCGTGCGACGAGTGCGGCGAGCATGGGCCCGTTGGCGTCGACGATGCGATAACCGTGCGGGCGCGAGCCCGACGGCAGCAGTTCGTTGCCGGTGATGACCAGCCGGACCCGCGGCGGGGAGAACACGTGAACCTCGCCAGCGCCCACGGAACTGAGCACTCCCAGGTCCTGCGGGCGCAAGACACGGCCGGGCTGAAACAGCGTGGTTCCACGAACGATGTCCTCTCCGCGCCTGCTGACATGTTTGCCGGGCGACACTGCCGCGAGCGCGTCGATACTGTGAGGAGTCGTCAGGGCGGACTGAGCGTGTTCCCGGTTGGTGCGGGCGGCTCCTGTCGTACCCAGGTCGTCGACCCATTCGGCGGGAAGCACGGCGTCGCAGCCAGACGGCATCGGCGCTCCGGTCATGATGCGAACGGCCTGCCCGGCTGCAACCGAACCGTGAAAGGGATTTCCCGGCAACGAGTCGCCAATCACCGCCAGGGAGAGCCGGAGGTATGAACTTGCTCCTTCCGTCGAGTCGGCGACGACGGCGTATCCATCCATCGTTGCACGGTCGAATCCCGGGACGTCGACATCGCTGACGACGGCACTCGCCAGGACGCGACCGGCCGCCCTCTGCAGCGACAGGTTCTCAGTGATCGGCGGCGGCAGGTGCGCGTCAACCCAGGCGAGCGCGGCCTCAACCGTCTGCCGGTGCGCGAACCCGCGCATCCGGACGTCATCGAGCGCTCCTCTCTCATGGTCGCTCATGCCGGAAGGGTCAGGCGGGCAGTTGATATACCCAGCTCTTTCAGCTTCCGCTCAGGAACGAACCCATTCGCGTCCCATTGTCTCGCCTGGTAGTACCCGCCGACCATTTCCCGGAGTTCGTCGGCAGACAGGCCGACACCGCGCGTCACGCCAGTCGGCAGTCTCTCGCTGAGCAGCCGATGGGGCAGCCAATCATCTTCGGGCTGCCACTGCTCACCGATGTTGAACAGTTTCTTCAGCGTGTGAATGCGCTCGCCGGTGCGACGCAATTCGTCGCCGGTATACACCCAGCCCGTGACGTGGGTGAGGAGGTCCGCCGCCTCGGTGTAGAACTCGCTGAAGCACTTGCGCAGAAACTTGCAGACAATCAGTGAGTCCAGAACCGCGGCAAAATCTTCAGAAGCGGCGACGAGGGAGCCCCGGCCAGCATCGGAGCGGAGCCGGTCCACTTCGCCGGAAAAGTCGGCCTCATACGCGCCCGAGCGATTGTGACAGGCGCCGCGGGGACTGACCGCCAGACCAAGAGCCATGGTCTTGAGGCTCCGCGGGTCGTATCCCGGGAGTTCCAGACCCTTGACGTGCATGGCCCAATCCCCGCTGTTCCTGCCGGTCTCGAGCGCAGCGAGTCTGGAACCTTCGGCGAGCAGATCACCAACACCCTGGCGCTCGGCAATCGCTTCGATCGCGGCCAAAATACCCGCGCCATGCCCGAAGCGCAAACCGAGTGCCCGTGCCTCACGAAGCAAGCCCTTCTCGGCAGTCTCGATCGCCCACGCGAGTGTGCCGCCGGTGCTGATCGTATCGAGTCCATAGCGATCGCACAGACGGGCGGCTTCGAGAACGCAGTCAGGATCGCTGATACCCAGGAGCGGTCCCAGAGCGAACAACGTCTCGTACTCCAACCGCTGCTCGTGATCACCCTGGTGAGACGTGAACAGCCGTTCGCAGCGGATTGTGCAGGATGTGCAGCCGTGCCGGCGGCTGAAATTGTTCTCCGTCAAGGTCTCGCCGCTGACGGCGTCGGCGTTCTCGAACGTCGCCTGCTGGAAGTTCCGGGTGGGCAGGGTCCCGAGACGATTGAAGACCCCCAGGTTGGCAACAGTACCCATGCGCCGGTACTTGTCCGTCACTGAAGTGAGACTGCGGCGTCGCAGGTGGTCAGCGATGGCCTGAACTTCCTCTGGATGCGCAACCGACGTCTCTCGATCACCGCAGAGTGCAATCGCTTTCAGGTTTTTCGAACCCATGACCGCGCCGACGCCGCCACGGCCGGCATGGCGGCCTTCATTGCTGATGGTGGCAAAACGCACCAGCCGCTCACCGGCTGCGCCGATGGACGCCACCCTTACAGAGGAACGACTCAACTCTCCAGCGATGGAGCGCTCAGTGTCGCGAGCCGTCCTTCCTCTCAAGTGGTCGGCTGCCCGGATCTCGACATCGTCACCGTCGATGAACACGTAGACCAGAGACGCGGCGCGCCCGGTGATCACCAGGGCGTCGATGCCAAGGCGCTTCAGTTCGAGAGCGAAGTGACTCGATGAGAGTGAGTCCGCAATAAACCCCGTGAGCGGTGACTTGGTCACGACGGCGAACTTCGCTGTCGTGGTCAGCCCGGTACCGGTCAAAGGAGCAGTCGTAAAGATCAACGGATTCGCTGGTGAGAAAGGAGCCACCCCTCCGGGTGCGTAGTCATATAGGAGACTCGTGCCGAGGCCGATGCCGCCCAGAGTACGCGCGAACCCGCGACTCATCGATCTGGTGGTAAGCACTGGAACCGCTACTCAAGTCGAGGTGGAGGAGGCGGCCGCAAAAACCCTGCATGGCTCGAGCACTAGCCGCCGGCGTCGGCGGACACGATGGCGATGTTGTCGCCGGCATTGACGGGAGCGGTCGGGGAGCGGATGAAATCCAGGCCGTTCACATTACAGGCGTAGCCGCTGATCAGCCTCGTGCGATCAGGACTGATGACACGGCCTACCAGGATCGGCAGCTTCTCGGCCAGCGCGGTAAACAGCTGCGCGAAAGTCGCCCCTGACGGCAGCACGAGCGCAAGGTTCCTGGTTTTGGCAGTCAGCCGCGCGGCGCCGAACAGCTCGATCGTGCAGCAGATCGAATCACTCTCTCCCGATTCGCGCCGGGGCTCGCTCCAGCGCTTCAGCGCCTCGGCGTAGTCCTCCGGCGTGTTCATATTGAAGAAGCTCGAGCCGTCCGGGTCGATGCGACGGATTTCGTCTTCAGACACGGTCAGCGTCCGGACCTTCTCGAACAGATAGATCGGCCTCAGCTCACCACGCACCAGCTGCGTCTCGAGGAGCGGCAGCACGCTCCTGCGATACACGGCATGGAGCGGTTGCAGGCGGCCCTGCCACTGCGGGACGACAACGTCGTGGTCCGATATCCGTGACACGAGATCTTCGATCAAACGCCTGTTCAAAAACGCCGAATCGCAGGAGGTGACAAAGCAGACATCGGTGGTCGCTGCCGCCAACCCGTAGCACAGCCCGCCGACTGGTCCCTGATGTGCCATGCCGTCCCGCACGAGCGTGACCGGCATCGCGGGCAGTTCCTGTCCGGGCGCGGCCACGACCACGACCTCGGCTGAGAGACGCTGGAGCGTCGAGACGATGTGCACGATGATCGGAACGTTGTCGAACCTGAGCAGCGCTTTCGGAGTTCCCATGCGCGAGCTCCGGCCGCCGGCAAGAACGATGGCTGTGATCTGTGTCACGTCAGCTCTCAGCTCTCAGTTTCAACATTACATAACCTGCCAGGTATCACGACGTCAGCGGATGACAGCCGACTCTGCTACCCGATCTTCGCGTCGTCGGACGGCGCCCCCTGCTCGAGCCAGATCCGGAACTCGGCCAGCGAGTGGGCGAGGCGCCATTCCTCGAACACCGCTCTCGCCATCGCAAGGGCGGGGCCGGCGAGCTCGGGGGCGCTGATCGTCGTCGGGTACTTCAACAGCCACTCCTCGAATGCGTGCGGCGGAGGGTCTTCGTCGACGACCCGCTGCAGCAGATCCCGCTTTACGCCAAGTCCGATCGCATCAGGAGTCTGGTCGCGCTTGCGCTTGCGCCTCCGTCCTTCCGCCGCTTCGAGCGCGGCGATGAGCGCCCTGCACACGTCGGCCGGTCGAAACGCACCCGATGAATCCTCGCCCGCGGTCATGATTTCCACCCGAAGAAACTCCGGGATGCGCTCTCGGTGACGACGAGTTCGAGCTGATGGCCGGTGCCGGCCGGGCGCGTGTAGCCCTGTTCGAGAGCGGCGACATCGAAGTGAACGCTGGCGAGGTCCTCCAGCATCACCGTATCCGGGGAGCAACCTCGGAGTCTGGTAAACGTCTTGACGTAGCCCCGGCAGGATTTGCAGCCGTCGATCGTGCCCTGTGACTCGCCATTCCCCGGGACGAGAGACGCAAGGGCGGTATGATTCCGCTCGGCGCAGTAGGGACAGGACAACAGACGGGCGTGCCACTCTCCGCCACAGCGGCCGCATCGAAATAACCGGGTACGCTCGATGCCGCGTACTTCCGCGAACGCCGGCCAGGACCCGCAGACTGGACAGTATCCCTCCACCCAGCTCGTGGGAACCAGCGGCGCCCAACGCCGGTTGCACGCGTGCAGCAACGGCACGGAAACGAGAGCGACGACAGCCTGAAGGGCGACTGCATCGGCGCCGCGGGCCGCCGCTACTGCCTCGACGCGATCGGTGTTTTGGCACAGTGACGCATTGAACAGCGCGAGGACGTCATGGTCGTCATCGACGACCGTGCCCAGAGTCGTGATGCCGGGCGTGGGACTCGGTGACGCCCGAATCAATCGCTTCAACAGGCGAGTCACCGAGCTGGCGTGCACGGCGACCGTAGCTCCCGCGAGGAGTGGCGCCCCGATCTGTCGCGGCCCGATGTCGTCAGGAACCGACGCCTCCCACCCGCGGGCTGCCGTTTCACTCACAATCTCTTCGATCACCGCGAGCCACGGCTGCCATTCGGGGCGTTGGCGTTTGAGACCGTTGAGCGCGTCAGGTGCAGTCATGGGCGGCTGAGCGTGTTCGCCTGCGCGGCGGGTTCCAGGGGCGGGTGCTGTACCGCCCCGATGCGGTTCGGTGTGTTCCAGAATGGCCGGGACCCTTCGTGCATCTCCACGACTTCAGGTCGGTTCTGAACGTCGGCCCCGCGGCCGCCGCGCGCACGAATCGCTTCCGGACTGCCACAGCCGGCGGCGCCGACACAGCCGATCAACAGCAACCTCAAGGCAGTCTTCATCTCACACCGATTGAGCGGAAAACACGATCATGACCCGCAGCAGAAAGCCCGCCGTGAGAACGAGGAGGGAAGACGTCGTGGCGCTCCACTCGCGCATCTGTCGCCGCCGCCATGACAACACCAAAGGCGCGATCATCCCGAGGATAATCACGATCAGGAGTAAGAGGCCCCATGCATTCAGCCAGGCCTGCAACACCGGCCCGAGCGAAACGATTGTCGCGACCAGGACGATCAACTCGAGCCCAATCATCCATTCTTCCATTCGATGCAGGTTGGCGAGGCCGGGCGCCGTCCATCCGAGCCGGTCCGCGAGCAGCATGATCAGCGCAGCCGAGGTCGACGCTGCCGATACGATGAAGAGCATGCCGAGCAACGGTGTGTCGGACCATACCGGCCGGTTCGTAACCGCGAGCAGGACTCCCGTGTACCCGGCGATGTAGAGGCCGAAGAACGCGCCGATGACGACGATGGCCCGGCCCGATCTGGACGGCGTCCGCAATTTGGGCAGAACGCGCGATCTCGCCCCCAACCGGCGCAGCGCCGGCCACCGGAAACGATCGTCGTCTTCCGTCAGCGCGCCCACGAACGAGAAGAAGCAGAACAACCCGAAGACCAGAAGCGCCCACGCACCGATCGACATGGGTGACCAGTACTTGAACATCGGCTGATATGTGTTCCGTTCGACCATCATGTGCCAGAACCGCAGGGGCCGCCCGAGGTCCACGGTCAGTAACACACCGCTCACCGCCACGCAGGGGAACGCAATGCAGTACCCGAGACGTGCGAGCGGACGGTCCTCGGGTCTGCCGAACAGGTCGATGAGCGCTGCGAGGAAGTAGCATCCTCCGGCCAGACCGCCGATGAAGAAATACAGGACGATGAACCATCCCCAGTGCGGGCTTGCACTGAACCAGGTGCTCGACGGCACCGCGTTCATGACTGCGAATCTCCGGCCGCTTGAAGCGCTGCTGAGGAGCTTTCGTTGCTGCCGCGATTCCGGAAATTGAAGATGCCGGCCAGGCCGACCATGATCGCGCCGAGCACGGTGTAGACGGATGCCGGTACCAGATTGCGTGTCGGCATTTTCGGGTCCGGCGGCAGGCCGTACACTTCCGGCTTATCCACCAGCAGATAAAACGAATTGAGCCCTCCCAGCATCTTCTCGTCGGCTCCGTACAGGTAAGCGCGGTCTTCCCCGTCCTTGTGCAATTGCTCGACCCGTGTCTGCGCCCGTTCATGGAGGTCGCGAATCGTTCCAAACTGGATCGACTTTGTCGGGCAGGCTTTGGAACAGGCCGGCTCCAGGCCACCCTGGAGCCGGTCGTAGCAGAGCGTGCACTTCTGTGCGGTGTTCGAGACCGGGTTGATGTCGATCACCCCGAACGGGCACGCCGCGATACAGTCCCTGCACCCGTTGCAGGTATTGGATTGAATCACCACGGTGTCGAACTCGGTGCGGATGATCGCGCCGGTGGGGCAGACCTCGAGGCAGGCGGCGTGCACGCAATGCTTGCACACGTCACTCATCAGCAGCCAGCGTCCGTCCTTGCGGTCCTCGCTGAACTGCTCGACGAACTTGACGTGACGCCAGTGGATGCCGTCCAGCCTGCGCGTGTTGTCGTAGCTGTCGCCGCTGAGCGTATTCAGGCCGCCGTTGGTGCTCGGCAGCTGATTCCATTGCTTGCAGGCGACCTCGCAGGCCTTACAGCCGATGCAGACGGTCGTGTCGGTGTAAAACCCCATCGGTTCAGCCATGACGTCTCCCGGCGGAAACCTGCCGACGTGCCCAGCGGCCGCTCCGTCCCGCTACGCTTTTTCGAGGTTGCAGACGAACGCCTTACCCTCATGAATGCTGATATTGGGATCGGCGACCATGGCCGTCAGCTCGTTCACGACATCGCCGGTCGTCAGGCCTTCGTAGCCCCAGTGCCACGGCATGCCGACGTGGTGGATCGTCCGGCCGTCGATCTGGAGCGGCCGCAGGCGTCGCGTGACCAGGACCTTGGCGCGGACGTGCGACCGCGGGCTCGAGATTCGGACCCAGTCGAGATTGTGAATGCCCTTTTCCTGCGCCAGCTCCGGGCTGATCTCGACGAACAGCTCCGGCTGCAGCTCGGTGAGCCACGGCAGCCACCGGCTCATCGCGCCTGACAGGTAGTGCTCGGTGAGCCGATAGGTGGTCATCACGTACGGAAACGTCGGATCGCCGACCGCCGCCAGCACATTGGCTGGATCCTTCCAGTACTTGAACACCGGGCTCGACTGCTGCTTGTAGAACGGGTTGTGCACCGGCGATTCCGCCGGCTCATACTGCGTCGGCAGCGGGCCATCGACGAGTCCGGTCGGGACATACAGCCAGCCCACGCCGTCCGGCTTCATGATGAAGGCGTCGGTTCCTGACAGCGCGTCGAGGCCGATGCCTCCTGGCTTTGCCTGTGCCGTGGGAGCTTTGGTCGGAGCGAAGTCCGGCACGTCGTAGCCGGTCCATTTCGTCGCCGTCCCACCACACCCATTTCTTCCGTTCACTCCAGGGCTTCCCGGCCGGGTCGGCCGAGGCGCGGTTGTACAAGCAGCCGCCTGTTCGCCGGCCACGCGAAGCCCCAGTTCAACTGCGGCGCCGCGCTGGCCTGGAGGATCGGGCTCCTTGCTGGCGGCGAGGTTCTTGTCGGGCGCCGGATAGACCCCCGAATAGATCCACGACGCGCACGTCGTCGAGCCGTCGTCTGCGAGAGCGCCGAAGCCGGCCAGGTGCTTGTCGGGAGTCGCCGTGTAGTAGCCGTTCATCTCCTTGAGGAGCTTCGTGGGCGTCTGCCTCACCGGTCTCCGCTCCTCGGGATCGTCGTGACTCGATAGTCGAACGTCAGATTCTTGAATCCCTGGTCACGTGGAGACTGACTGTCGGCATACAGCTTCTTCAACCGCTTGCCGAGCTGATAGACGAACCAGACGTCGGTCCGGCAATCACCCGGCGCGTCGGCCGCCTTGGAGTGGGACTGCATCATCCGCTGCGTGTTGGTGAACGTCCCTTCGGTTTCGGCAATCTGCGCGGCGGGGAAGAAGAAGACTTCGGTTTGTATGTCCGCCGGCTTCACTTCGCCGCTGACGATTTCGGGCGCGGTCTTCCAGAAGTGCGCCGTCTCGTGGAGCCAGTTGTCCTTGACCACCAGCCATTCGAGCTTGCGCATCGCCGCGCGCTCGAGCTTTGCGTTGAGCGAGGTCGCCGGATTCTGCCCGATGCAAAACATCCCTTTGACCTTGCCGGCATTCATCGCCATGAACATCGGAAGATGCGAGTGGTCGCCGAGGATCTTCGGGATGCCAGTTGATAGCCGAACTCGTTCTCCGGGGTCGCGGCATCGCCGTACATGGATTTGAGATACGAGACCACGAACTTCGGCGTGTTGGCCCAGTATCCCGTGGGCACGGTCTCGGCCGCCAGGTAGTCGCCCGAGCGTGTCGTGCTTCTTCAGCGCGGTCGGGGCACTCAGGTAGCCGTGAATCGAGTGGTACAGGGTCGGCACGTCGGTGGACCCCTGGATCGATGCGTGTCCGCGCAGTGCCATGATCCCCGCGCCGGGACGTCCGAAGTTCCCGAGCAGCAGCTGGAGCAGCGCGCAGCAGCCGATGATCTGCAGTCCATTCGTGTGCTGGGTCCACGCAACGGCGTATGCGAACGACGTCGTGCGGTCGGCGCCGGAGTTCGCGAGGATCGTGTCGGCGACCTTGAGAAACGTGTCGCGCGGGCAGCCGGTGGTGCGCTCGACCATCTCCGGTGTGTAGCGGCTGAAATGCCGCTTGACGATCTGGAAGACGCAGCGCGGATTCTGGAGCGTGTCATCGCGCTGCGGTGGAGGTTTCAGCAGTGACGTGACCAGGGCATCATACGGAGGACCAGCGGGCCGCGGCGTAGCCGCGGGCTCCGTCCCCGAGCTGATGCGCGGCATCTCCCCGGACTGCGCCGTCGCCGCCACTCGGCCCTGATCGCCGACCTTTGTCCCGCGGTAACTGCCAGCTCTCGTCGTCGTACTGCTTGGCGAAGGCCGTTGTACGGCCATTCCGGAACGCCACCCTTGTAGTCCATCAGTCCGGAGAAGACACCATCGTTATCTTCGGCGTCCCTGAATTCGCTCGTTGATGAGCGTGGCGGCGTTGGTGTAGTTCGTCACCCACGACCGGAAGAACGGATCCGTGTTCCATCGTTCGCTGTTGATGACGTGATGAATGAGCCCGCCGAGGAAGGCGATGTCCGAGCCGGCGCGAACCGGCGCATAGACATCGGCGACCGCGCTCGTGCGCGTGAAGCGCGGATCGACGTGGATCAGCTTTGCCCCGTGTTCCACTTTCGCCTGCATCGGCCAACGGAACGCCACCGGGTGGTTCTCCGCCATGTTCGAACCCATGACAACGACGCAATCGGAGTCCGCCATGCTCCGCGGATACATCGTTGCGGCACCGCGCCCGAGTCGTGTCCCCAGACCGGGGACGCTCGAGCTATGTCATATTCGGGCCTGGTTCTCGATGGCGACGATGCCCAGCCCGCGCATCAGCTTTTGTTGAATGTGATTGAACTCGATATCGAGCGTGGCGCCGCCGAGGGCAAAGATGCCGGTTGTCGAATTGACGACTTTGCCGTTCTGAAGTCTCTCGACGAACGTCTCGTCGCGCGTCTTCTTGACCAGATCAGCGACGCGGTCCATGGCGCGATCGAGATCCCAGACCTCCCACTCTGCCGAGCCGGGAGCCCTGTGCAGCACCTGCGTCGGACGATTGGGATTGACGTGCAGCTGGAAGATCGCGGCACCCTTCGGGCAGAGAGCCCCCTCGTTGTGCGGACTGCGCGGATCACCTTCGATATTTACGATCTGGCCGTTGACGGTGTGGATGAGGGTCGCACAACCGACTGAGCAGAAGGGGCAGACGCTCGGCGTGACCGTCGCGTCCTTGATCCGCAGCCCCTGTGCCTGAGCCACGACAGGCGCGAGGTTGACGCCCGAAGCAATCAGTCCGCCGAGTGCAGAGCCGGCACCACCAGCAACCGACAGGCGAAGGACATCGCGGCGCGAAATCTCCATGGGAACTCCTTCCAGGCGGAGATGGCGTGCACTGGTCGTGCCGGAACTTCGAGCCGCGTCCCTTATACACCCTCACCGGCCTGTGCTCAAGAACACTCACACCTGTATCGGTCGAGACGAAATGGCTCACGGCGCGCCGCACGGCGGGTTCTTCCGTGCAAGGTTTTGACAGGAACGCTTCGTTCCACTCCGGTATCCCGGTTGCAGCCGCTCCTGCCTTCCGGGAGGTTGCAAATGGAGATGTCGCGGCGGCCATACATCCAGACTTCACTCGCACTCGCAGTTACATGGTTGCTCGCAGGCGCCGCCGACGCCCGCGCGCAACTCGTCATCAAGGCCAATGAGGATGTGAACGTCAAACTGGGCGTGCTCGGTCAATTCCAGGGTGACTGGCTCCAGACTTCTGCGTCAGACGACACGACGCAGAACCTGTTCATCCGCCGGATCCGGCTGTTGTTCGGCGGGCAGGTTGCGAAGAACGTCAGTTTCTTCGTCGAGACGGACTCACCAAACCTTGGGAAGACGCTGCCCACGGGCAAGAACATCGGTCCAGCCATGACCGTGCAGGACGCCTACGGGAACGTCAAGGTGCGCGACGCGTTCACCATCGATGTGGGGTTGATGTTCGTACCGTTCTCCCGTAACAGCCTCCAGTCGGCGGCCTCGCTACTGCCGATCGACTACGGCGCGAACACCTTCGCCCAGTCGGGACCGACACAGTCAATCGTGGGCCGGGATACCGGAGTGCAGGCGAGGGGCGATTTCCTCGAGCACCATCTCGAATACCGTCTGGGCGCGTTCCAGGGTACGCGGGATGCCGGCTCGCATCGTCCGTTCCGATACGCGGGACGTGTGCAGTTCCAATTCCTCGAGGCCGAGACGACCGGCTTCTTCTACACCGGGACGTATCTCGGCACGAAGAAGATTGCGGCTGTCGCTGCTGCGTTCGACACGCAGGATGACTACCACGCCTATGACGCCGATGCCTTCTTCGATCACCCGGCCGGCCCCGGCGCTGTGACCGCGCAGCTTGCGTACAGTCGCTTCGACGGCGGCCGGCTGTTTGTGATGCTGCCGAAGGAGAACGTCACGCTTCTCGAGCTCGGCTATCTTGTTCGCGATTGGAAACTGACGCCGGTATTTCAGTTCACGAACCGGTCCGTCGTCGATGCGGCTGCCGGTGATCAGACTCAGTGGTCGATTGGCGTCAACTACTGGTGGGCAGGTCAGAATGCGAACCTGAAGGCTGCGTTTGGCCGGATCGAGCCGAGGCGATTGGCGTCGCAGAACGAGTTCACGATCCAGCTGCAATTGTTCTACTTCTGAGTCCTCCCGTCCTGCTCATATCACCCGATCTCGTGGACGCCGCAGCGGTCCTCGACGACCTCCGCAAGCGAGAGACGCTCGTGTGATTGGAGGGGAGGCGGAGAGGCGGGACCGACTGTCCGTCTGCTGCGAGAGCGGACCGTCCAGTGGATGGGAAAGTCCACCCGGGCGTCGGCTCTCCGCCGCAAACCCGGGTGGCGATGATGCGTCACTCGCTTAGTTCGATCGCTCGGTGCTCGAAGGAGGGAAGTTCTTGAACATCTTGGAGACTGCCTTGTTGAGGCTGTCAGCCCTCTTCTGGGGGCTGTCCGAGAGCGTTTTTGTCGACGTGCCTCTCCACAGCGCGTCCTTCGTCGCTCCGTCGAAGATGTCGATGACCAACGTTCCGACCGTAAAAGTAGTCACCATTGTCGTCGACGATCCGAATCCGCCACGCCATCTCCAGCCGCCGCCGAAGCCGTCGTAGAAAGTGTCGAGCGTCCGCTGTTTTTCCGTTGCTGCGTGCGCCGCGACTGCCAGGTCCGCGTCCGCTGTCACGAGCTTCAGACCTTTGCTCGTCAGCGCGGCATTGACGTCGTCGATGATCCGCTGGTTGGTCAAGGGATTGGTGGCACTTGGCTCCTTGATCCACGCGAACGTCTTGTAGCGGCTGAAATCCGTGCCTTTGGTGTAGTCCGTCGTCACCTTTTGCGCCAGCGCCGCATTCGCAACCAGCATCGCGATACCGAAACCCAAACCGATTCGTGACATCTTCATTGGTTCACTCTCCTGCCTTCTTTGAGGGCAAGTGCGATGCCACGCGGGTCTGGTCCGGATCGACGCGGGCGTTCGAAGCAACTCGCATTCTCCTCTCCGGCGCACGATCTCAGAGTGCACGCGTCTGCAACGTGGCATGAACACAAGTGTGCATGGCCGCGCGCAACAACCGCCCGCATTCCACTGGCCGGAGTAGATGCGTGGCGTCGGCAAGTGCGCATTGACCGGCCGCGCGGTGTGACTACACCAGCCGCGCCCGGGTGGCCCACTGTTTGCGCGCACAACGAAGCAAGGCGGTTCAATCAATTCCACGCGCCGAAGCGGCGCGCGGCACCGTGGTCTTTGAGAAGGAGAGATGGAGATGCCCAGCACTTATCGGAGATATGCGGCTGTCGTGACGGTTCTCGGCACGGTGATCCTCGCTCAGGCGTGCCGGCACAAGTCGGCCGTGACGAGTACGGATCATGTCCGCGGCACGGTTGAGAGTCTGGAAGGTCAGGTCCTCACCGTCGCAACGGCCAGCGGATCCGGTACGGGTGCAGCTGGAGCCATCGACGAGAGTCGGGACAGTCGTTCCATCTGACCGCGATCACATTACCGGCGGCAGCTTCCTCGGGATCACGTCCGTTACGGGGCCGGACGGCTCCGAGCGGGCGGTTGAAGTCCACGTGTTCCCTGAGGCCATGCGGGGGAGTGGTGAGGGCAGTTATCCCTGGGATTTCCCCGGTAGTGGCGGCAGCGCCAGCAGAATGACCAACGGAACTGCCAGGCCCTCGAGAATGACTAACGGCACGCTGGCGAGTTCGAGGATGACCAACGGAACCGTGAGTGAGCGGCCAGCGGGATCAGCACTGACGCTTCAATACAAGGACGGAGCGGACCGCGGGTCTCGGACGATCACCATTCCATCCGGCATTCCCATTGTCGCGATTGAGCCGGGCCAGGCCGGTGATCTTCGGCCTGGTACGCACGTGTTCATCGTCGCCCACCGGCAATCGGGCGAAGTCCTGACCGCCGATCGAGTCCTCGCCGGCAAGGACGGTGTCGTCCCGCCGATGTAGCAGACGCAGTGGTGCAGGAGTAAACCGGTGAGCACACTAAAGAAGGAATACCCGCTGCCAATCCGGTGGTTCCACTGGGTCAATATGTCCGTGCTGTTCATGATGGTCTGGAGCGGTCTCCTGATCTATTGGGCCAATCCGGTCTATCGGCTCGGCTACGGGAATTCGACGCTGTTTACCTTCTTTCCCGAGCCACTCTTCGCCGCGCTCGGTATCCCTTATCGGCTGGCCGAGGGCATGTCCATCCATTTCTTCTTCATGTGGTTCTTTGCCGCCAATGGCCTGGCGTATGTCGCCTATATGGTGGTTTCTGGCGAGTATCGTCAGCTCGTCCCGAATCGACGGTCGTTCCGGGAGGCGATTCAGGTCGTCGGTCACGATCTGCATCTGAGCACGGTCGAGCCGCCGGCGCGCAAGTTCAACGGTGCGCAGCAGATCGCGTATACGACGGTAATCCTGATGGGCGCCGGCTCACTGCTCACCGGAATCTCAATATACAAGCCGGTGCAGTTCGCGTGGCTGACGAACCTGCTGGGCGGCTACGAATGGGCGCGCTGGGAGCATTTCTGGCTGGCCCTCGGTTACGTCGTGTTTCTCGTCGTTCACGTTACCCAGGTGGCCCGGGCAGGCTGGAGTCACTTCCGCGCGATGGTCACCGGCTACGAGATCGTACCAACGGGCATCACCCCTGCAACGGAGGTGCTTGAACCGGGCACGCGCTCGCCGGGAACAACATCATGAGCAAGTCTTACGAAGGCAACCACGCCGGTGACGGCCGTGATCAGCACCCTTCACAGGTGATGCGCGTCAAGTCGAGGCGCAGCTTTCTCACGCTGGGCCTTGGCGCGATCGCCGGTGTCGCCGGATGGGAGTGGCTCACCAGACAGCCCGAGGTCGATGGTCGTCCCTACTTGTTGCGACGTGCGCTCGAATTCAACGGCGGTCTTGCAGCGCGTTATTTCAGGGCTTCGCGCCTGGCGCCCACGTTCCCCCGCACGATGGCGCGTGAGCCGCGGGTGAATGGTGCGGAAGGCCTGACTTCCGACTTCGATCCGCTGGCCTGGCGCCTGCGAGTATTGGGAACCGGCGATCCGCTCCAGCTCACACTCGAAGATGTGAAACGACTGCCGCGCGTTGAAATGACGACTGAGCTCATGTGCATTGAGGGCTGGAGCGTCGTCGTCAACTGGGCCGGCTCCCGCCTGAGCGACTTCGCCGCCGCCAACAAGGTCATAACGCGAGATGCGGGGACGATGGGCGCTCTGACGGGTCAGCAAAACCTCCCCGGCTATGTGGGGCTGACAACGCCCGACGGCGGATACTACGTCGGATTGGACATGCAGAGCGCTCTGCACCCGCAGACGCTGCTCTGTTACGAAATGAATGGGCGGCCGCTGTCGATCGAGCACGGCGCTCCCCTCAGACTCGTGACGCCGGTCAAGTACGGGATCAAGTCAATCAAACGCATCGGAACCATCGCGTTCACCAACACCCGTCCACCCGATTTCTGGGCGCAGCAGGGGTATGACTGGTATGCAGGACTCTAAGACACGCTGCAGAATCTTCCGCCGTCATGCAAGCCCATGTACCGAGGCATCGCGACGCGCCCGTTACTCTGGACTGCAGTGGCATCGTGCAACGGCCGTGGAGGGCCAATGAGCACCAACACTTGTTATGTCAGTGAGCAATGGCTCCGTAGCCACATCTACGAGCGTGGCAAGGACGGCCCGGACGAGATTGTCTTCCGGTCGCATCATTCGGTTCGCCTGGCCGAGGCGCGCGCGATCCTGCAACATCAATGGGTTCACTCGCCTGACGAGTTTCTCGATCTGGAGAGCGGCCGCGACCACGCCGGCGAAGGCGTCGCGTCTTCGTCGGTGGGCTGCTCGGCGGTCGCCGGAGTGCCTGGCCTGTGTGAGAAGGTCTGACACCGTCGGACACGGCGGCAGACTTCTCCTGCACCTCCACCTTCGTCAGGGTCATCGCCGGGATCGTCACATGATCGAGGGCAGCGGTGCAGTGTTGATGGCTGCCTGGCCGGGTTCGCTCGAAAGACTTGTGTCGACGACGTTGGACCGCCACGGTGAGGAACAAGCGCGATGAGCATGAATACGCAGTGCTGCGTGCTGGATGCACCTTTCACTTACGTTTGCTCCGCCGGTTTAACCAGTACGACGGGCATGGCACGTGCACTTCTTCGTAAACATGCGTCATAGACAGGCGACGGTTTCCTTGCAGTGCCGGCCGATGACGTCGTCCCACGTTTTCGAGGAGTACACACCATGAGCAAGACGTCCATCGATGCCGACGCAATGTTGCGGCATGCCGCCCCGATCGTTCATCAGGGTGCCCACGAGGTTCAGCCCTACGGCCATTTGGTAAAAATGCCCATCGCCCTTTCCGAGTCGGCGTGTCGGGAGGCAGTGGACAATCTCAACCAGCTGGTCGCCGACACGATCACGCTTCGGGATTTGTACAAGAAGCACCATTGGCAGGTGATGGGGCCGACATTCGTTCAGCTCCATCTCCTGTTCGACAAGCACTACAAGGAACAAAACGATCTGGTGGACGGCATTGCGGAACGAATCCAGCTGCTTGGTGGCGTTAGCCTCGCCATGGCGCACGACGTGGCAGAGACAACGCTCATTCCGCGGCCGCCAAAGGGGCGTGAGCAGGTGCCCGTCCAGATTTCCCGCTTGCTCCACGCCCACGAGATTGTGCTGAAGGAGAGCCGCACAATGGCGCGCCTCGCGGCCGCGGCCGGCGACGATGGCACGAATGATTTGATCGTCAGCGACATCATCCGCACGAATGAGCTCCAGGTCTGGTTCGTGGCGGAGCACGCCGTTGACGCGCCGCTGATTCACGCGGGGTGACCGCTGCGCAAGCGCTACTCTGTTCCGCGCGGGCTGGGGTGTCGTGTGTGGGTTCGTGCGAATTTCTTCGCCTGACGGATCCATCCCCGGCCCGCTTCGTTCCCGACCAGCTTTGGAACGCCGGAAACATCGTCATCTTCGTTGTCAGTCCTCTACTCCTGCCTTGTCTGATATCTCATTGCACGTGTACGAGTTCGATTTCCGCCCATCGCCAGCGCAGGCGGTCTAAACAGCCGCGCGAGGATCGACAGTTCGGGCCGTCATACCCCAAACGGGGGAGCCCTCTGTGACCCACTCTTCCGATGTGCACGGCCGCGCGGTCCGGTACAGTGCCGCAGTCGAGAGTCGGAGAGTGACACGCGTGGCCCGACAGGCCGCGACTGTCGAATCTGGATTGGACGGCGACTGGCAGAGTCGCGGAGTGAGGAACAATGGTCACAGCACTCGCGGATTTTCGGAGTCACGGAAGGCCTTCAGAGCTCGAGCGGTCCTTCGGGAATGCCAACGAGATGGTCGATACCGCAGTCTCTTCCGAGCAGGACACGCTCGAGGACCTTGTTCGGACAATCGCGGACGGGCTCGACATTCAGCAGGCATTCCCACGTATCTCGGAGATTTCCGGCCGGTTGTTGGCGCACGACGGCATGGAAATGAGTCGCGCACGACGAGTCCGGCCGTGTGACGCTGTTGGCGCGGTCAACCGACGATCTTCCCGCTATCCATCACACGAGTGTTGCTGGGCCCGATGCATTCTGGATTCTCCGGGACAGCCGTGACTTGAGGCTCCAGGAGCGCGAGCAGCAGGCCTGGGTCGAGCAGGCCATAGCTTCCGGGTATCGTTCATGTGTCAGTGTAAGGAATCGGACCGGCGGCCAAACGGTTCACCTTGCGTTTTTGTCGAAGCGTCCGGCGATGTACACGCCGGACCACGTGTCAGCCGTTCGGCGTATTGCCACCATCCTGGTACTCGCCGCATCACACCAGCAACTCGCGGAGACAACGCGAGAGCGTCTCGAGACGCGGGTTCGCACCGCGCAGGTCGACGGCCGAGCCCGATCGGTTGCCATGGAACGGATGCCCTGCGGGCGACAAGTCATTGGAGAGTCTCCGGCCTGGCGCCAGGCGCTGAGGCGCGCGACACAGGTCGCCGCGACTGAGACGACCGTCTTCCTGCAAGGCGAGTCGGGCACCGGCAAAGAGGTATTGGCGCGGTTCATCCATCGAGCGTCTCCACGTCGCAACGGACCGTTCGTCGCGATCAACTGTGCCGCCCTTCCCGACCAGCTGCTCGAATCCGAGCTGTTTGGATACGAGCGAGGCGCCTTCACCGGCGCCCACCAGGCCAAACCGGGCCAAATCGAGGTTGCCTCCACCGGAGTGTTGTTTCTGGATGAGGTGAGTGAAATGAATCTTGCTGCCCAGGCGAAGCTGCTGCGCTTCGTGCAGGAGCGCGAGTTCCAGCGCCTCGGGGGCACGCGTCCGGTGAAGGCCGACGTGCGGGTGATTGCTGCGAGCAATCGGGACCTGCGGCGGGCAGTTGCAGATGGAACCTTCCGAGAAGACTTGTACTATCGCCTTCAGGTATTCGATATTCCAATACCGCCGCTTCGCGAGCGCCTTCAAGACATCCCGTTGCTGGCCGAGTCGTTTCTGACCGCGCTCGGTCGATCCATGGGTCACCAGATTCGGCTGACTCAAGCGGCGCTCCAGAAACTGGCCGGACACAGCTGGCCAGGCAATGTCCGTGAACTGCAGAACGCACTCGAGCGCGCCGCCATCTTGTCCGACGGGCAGCCGGTCGAACCGGAGCATCTCTCGTTACAGGCTCCGGTGCGCACTCATCCAGGAACCGATCTGGGTGCGGTTGAGCGCGAGAAGATCCTGCAGGTGTTGGAAGAGACGGACGGCAACAAGGCGAAGGCGGCGCGACGCCTGGGTCTTACGCGGACGCAGCTGTACGTCCGACTGCGCAGACATGGACTTGATCGCCTGGCGCCACTTCGCTTCGCCGACGCGACCTGATGTGTCCGGGCGATCGAATTCCGAAGGGGCATCGAACGCCATTTCGGCTGCGACGTTTTTCCTGGGACTTTCTGAGTCTCGGCCCTGGAGCGGTTTTATCCCGGCGAGAGGTCAGCGTGGTAGGTAGGCAGCGCGCTTTCACGCACCCATAGTTTGGCTTCCAGCGGAGCTGCGTGGATTTCGGGAAGCACGCGCGTAAATGGCCTGAGTCGGCTGCGAGCAAAGTGGGAACAGGTCGGCGCGCGCCACCTCGTCTCACGAGACGATGAGGATTGCTCACAACTGGATGATGCCACGGCGAACTCCGATGGCGACCGCGTCGGTGCGATCCTTGGCGTTCAGCTTTTCCATGATGTGGCTGATGTGAGCCTTCACCGTTTCTTCTGAGATCGAAAGTTCATTGGCAATGTCGCGATTCCGCGCCCCGGTGGCCAGCAGTCCGAGCACCTCGGTTTCGCGAGCGGTCAGTCCGTCTTCCACATAGTGGTCGGCCAACTGTTCGGCAATGTCGGACGGGATGCTCTTCTTCCCGGCGTGCACTTCGCGAATCACACGCAGGAGGTCCTTCGATCGGGTGCTCTTCAGTAAATATGATCTTGCACCCGCGTCAAGCGCACGCCGAATTTCCACATCGCCAGCAAATGTTGTCAGGATGATGATTCGTGCCTCGGGACACTCGGACCGAATCATCGCCGTGGCTTCCACGCCGCTCATATCCGGCAGCCGCAGATCCATCAGAGTGACATCCGGGTGGTGAGTGCGAAACAGCCCGACTGCCTCCTCGCCATTGAATGCCTCTGCGATCAGCACCATGTCCGGCTGTTGCCTGATGATTGCGGCAAGGCCCGCGCGAAGCAGTGGATGGTCGTCGACAGTAAGCACACGAATACGGGCCGGCTCAGTCATTACCGCGTCCTGGCGCTCATGAGGGCGTGCTCATTCTGCCGCGAAACGCCCGGGGGCGGCTCCGGACACCAGGCGCCGGCCGCGCCAGGTCTCCGAGGACGATCAGGTTCACTTCCGTGCCGAGGCCGACCTTACTCCAAATCTCGAGATGCCCTCCGGTGAGATCAGCTCTCTCGCGCATGCCGGGTATCCCGAAGTGTCCCGGCTTTCGGCCCTCGAAATTCTTGAGGTCCATGCCGCTTCCGTCGTCGCGCACGCGCAATTGCAACTGCTTGTCTTCATACCGGATCTCCACTTCGATGTGCCGAGCCTGTGCGTGCCGGAAGGCATTGCGCAGAGCTTCGGCGGCAATCTGGTAAGTGTTGTCCCGCACGATCGGATGAAGATCGCGCGGAGTACCTTCGACCGCTACGTCGACCACCGGGCTCGCGGCAGCGCCATCGATGTCGGCCGCCGAGAGCTCTTCAGCGAGCGCCGTGATCGCAACCGCGAGATCTGTCGTGTTGATAGCCGTCGAACGGAGGTCTTGCAGGGCGTCGCGTCCCTCGATCAGCGCCTGCGCCGCTTGATCGATCGCGCTCTCGAACTTCTGTTTGGCTTCGTCGGGATGATGGGGGAGCATCTCGGTAGCCGCCTGCAGAAGGAAGAGAAGCCCCTGGAAACTTTGCAGCAGCGTGTCGTGCAGCTCGCGGGCGATCCGGGTGCGCTCGTGCACTCGCTCCTGCAGCCGGGCGTCGAATTCGTACGCGATCTGTCGCAGGCGGTAGCGGTACGCCGCCCACAGCAGCATCATGAATGCAACCGCGGCCAGTGCTCGGAACCAGACGGTCTGGTAGTACGCGGGCGCGATCGAAAAATCCACCGCGGCGCCCGCCTCGTTCCACACGGCGCCGTCAGTGCTCGCGGTCACGCGGAATCGGTACCTGGCAGGACGCAGATTGGTGTAGAAAGCCTGTCGGCGGTTGCCGACGTCCTGCCACTCGCGATCACGACCCTCGAGCTTTACACGAAAGACTACCCGTTCGAGCGCAACGAAAGTCAGCGCCGTATACTCAATCCGAAGATCGCGAATCAGTGGCGGGAGGCGCACTTCGGATGCGGGCAAATAGAGCTGGCTGTCCGCGCCGATCTGCTCGATCTGTACCGGCGGCGGGAGCGTGGGGAGCGACATGCGGCGCGGGTCCATGACGCTCAAGCCTTCCAAGGGGAAAAACCACAGCCTGCCATCCGGCGCCTTTGTGACCTTCGGTCCGAATGGGCCTGCCTTGGCCCGGCTGCGCACCCCGTCTGAGCTGTTGAACACTTTCAATTGAACCTTCGACTGCGCGAGTCGGTTCCCGTCCGCCGCGCTGCGCCAGGCGTCGAGTTCCGTTCGTGTGATGTGTACCAGACCGCACGACATGGACACCCAGAGATCGCCGTCGTTATCCTCGATCGTCCAATGAGCTTCGTCGCAGGGCAGTCCGTCGCGCGACGAAAGGGTGGTGGCGCGTCCGCTTTTCAAGCGACTGACGCCTCCCTCGGCTGCAGCCCACAGCGCGCCATCACTTCCGAAACGAAGATCGTTGATTCGTCCAGCGGCCACTCCGTCCGCTGCTGTGTACGACGCGCCGACCAGACCACCCTTCACGAAGGCGACGCCGCCGCGATAAAATCCCAGCCATAGTCCGCCGGTCGCCGGGTCGACGGCCACGGCATCGGCGTAATCGGCATGGCCCAGGTGTGCCCAGGAGGTCTGTTCGGCCACGTGCCCGTCGGCGACACGAACGAGCCCTTGCGTCTCGTGCAGGAACCACACGTTCCCCTTGCGGTCGCCCCCGATCCCGTGGACCCTTCCGCCCGGCACGCCACGGACCGCAGTAAAGCGGCCGTGGTCGAGGTAGCCAACCGACCGTCTCGTCGAAAGCCAGATTCGCCCACGCTCGTCCTCGAAGAGTGATCCTCCAGATGACCCAAACGACTCTGGACTGTTAGCCCCTTCGCCGATCGTTCGTGTCCTCGGTCCCGTCGTCGGCTCCGACAGGTCGGGAACCTCCCGGTGGACGGCAACATGTCCGTCCTTCCATTGATTCAGGCGATCAAGAGTGCGAACCCAGATGCTGCCGTCTGCCGACCCAAGGACGGCAAACACGCGGAGGCTGGAGAATCCCTGGCGGGTCGTGAACGGTGTTACTGGCAATTCACGAAAGCGGTCGAGCCCGCCGTGGGTCGCGACCCAGATACTGCCTTCGCGATCCTGAAACAACCCGGCGACCGTGTCGCTCGAAAGGCCGTCAGACTGCGAGAACAGATCGACCTTCCCGTCGTGAAAATGCGCCAGGCCTCCTCCTAGCGCGCCGATCCACACGCCGCCGTCGCGATCCCGCAGCGTGCGGAAGCCCGTCGGAAGCTGTCCGATCGTGCCGGGTAGCCGGGACACCTCCCGCACCGTCCCGTCCACCATTCGGTAGATCCCTCCCGACAGCAGCACGAGGAGAACACCGTCGGCATCCTCGCTCAAGGCCTGAACAATCTTGTCAGCCGCAAGGGAATGAAATAGTGGTTGACCCTGATTCCACCGCCAGACACCATGCGGCTCCCCCAGCCACAGATTGCCTTTGCGGTCCTCATACATCATGGTGACCCGTGAGCCAAACCGACTCTCTGCGCCCCAGCACCGTACGGCGCGAGCCCTGACCGTGCACAATTTTCCGGTCGGGGGTGTCGTCCCGAATACCCAGGCGCCACCGTCACGATCCTCAATCATCCTGTTTATGACGTGTCCGGCAAGTTCCGCATAGGACGTGAGCTTGCCGTCCTTCCAGCTCGCCAGCCCCTTCGAGGTGCCGATCCAGAGCGTCCCATCACGGCCGTTGAGCAGCGTGGTGATCTGGCTGGACGGGAGGAGAACGTCGGATGGCCAGGGCGTCGTGCGAACGCCATCGAAGCGAAGCAAACCGAACTCGGTGCCGAGCCAGAGATAGCCATCGGGCGTCTGTGCGACGCTATGAATCGCGCCTTTCGTGAAGCCATCGGCGACCGTCCACGCGGTATGCGCGTACTGACTGACGTCCAGCGCCGCCGTCGACGCCAGTGCCGAGGGACAGCACGTCAGGACCGCGGACGCGACAGCAAACACGGTCGCAATGAGTTGTTGTCTGACTTCGATCATGCCCGCCCATCATGCTCGCGAACAGAGCTCTATGAGGACCCGGTCCGCGTGACCGGCGCCAGTGCGGCCTGTGAGCCGTCGCTCACTACCAAATCAATTTCAACCCGAGCTGGAGCTGCCGTGGACTGCCGGCCAGCGTCGTGATCTGGCCGGCAAAGTTCACCGGCGCACCCTTCGCGTCGAACAGTCTGTTGCTGGTCAGCGGCGGCGCAAAGTTCGCGCGATTCGCCACGTTGAACAGCTCCGCGCGGATCTGGAGGTGGGCGCCGTGGCTGAGGCCGGCGACCAGTATGTTTTTGATCAGCGAGGCATCGAGCGTGACGAAACCGGGACCAATCAATGAGTTCCGGCCGGCATTTCCGAAGTGCGTGCTTGGGAAGGGAAACGCAAAGCATTTCAGCTTGATGTACTGCGACGGATTGCCTGGGTTGACCGCAGTGTCGCACCCGGGCTGATCGAGGCGATTTGGCACGTCGAACAGGCTCTGGTTCCCCTGTCCCAACGCGTCGCCGGAGATCAACGGCGTAAATGGCACGCCGTCGCTGACGTTCAGAATGCCGGCAACCTGCCAGCCGCCCCAGCGGCGGGCACGGCCGAAAGGCATGTCCCACGTGCCGGTCGCGACGAGCGTGCGGCCGACATGGAAGTCCGAGAGAGCGCGGAGAGGCGCGAACAGGAACTGTCCCGAGACAGAATTCAGAAAGGGGCCGCCCGATCCGACCGATGAGCCGGTGTCCTCGCTGCGTGCCCACGTGAACGAGAGCTGCGCGTCCCAACCACTCGCCAGGCGACGTCTGGCCGTGAGCAGCAGGGCGTTGTAGCTCGAGCTGCCATTCCACACCTGGCCATCGATCTGACCGTACGCAGGATTGAATCGCGCACCGCCGCCCGGCCTGCTGCAGACGCCATCCGTCACCTCGCCGGCGCACGGCCACACGAGCCCGTCGCGAGTTATCGAAGGAATCACGCCGTTCGCGTCGGTCGTGCGCATCGCGTTGTGCACTCCGCGGGTGCCAACGTACCCGGCCGTGACCGTCAGACCGCGGAGCACTTCCTGCTCGACGCTCGTATTCCACTGCATGACGTAATTGCGCTTCGGTTCAAACTCGATGAAGGAGGTTCGCTGATTGCTGCCCAGCTGCACCAGCGAGGCGGCCCCACTAGGAAAGGATCCGGGAGGCAGACTTGACGAGCTCGCGGTCGCCTGGAACGGGGCGGCGGACACTTGCATCAGGTTGAACTGGTACGTCAGCGGCAGCACGTCGAAGATGCCAAACCCCGCCCGGACGGCGGTTCGTCCGGTCCTGAACGGATCCCACGCCAGCCCGACTCTCGGCGCGAGGTTCAGCAAGGTCGGATTCCGAAATAACGGATCGCCGGAATAGATCTGCGTGGATCCGAGGGTCCGCAGATTCGCCAGCTTCCCACTCAGCTCGGTCGGAACGCTCGCCGGTTCGTAACGCAACCCGAGATTCAGGCCGAGGTTCCCGGTCGGCCGATAATCGTCCTCGACGTAGACCCCGAATGCGTTCTGGCGCAGCGCACGCGGCGTCAGGTTGCCGTACTGCACCTGTAGCGACGTTGGCCGGTTGACGAGAAAGTCCGGCAGCGTGTCGAACCTGAAGACTCCGTTCGGATTGGCGGCCAGCAGGAAATCCGAACAGATCCGCTGAAAGGCGAATCCTGCCTTGATCGAATGCTTCCCCGCGCTCCAGAACGTGTCGTCGTACGCCTGCCACGTCGTGAACCAGTAGTTGCCGAACGAGGTGCCGTTCAGGCCACCGCCGAAGTTCGTCAGCCCCGTCACCTGGATAACCGGGGCATACAGGCCCGCCGCAATGCCGAGCGACGGATCGGATCCGAGGGGATTCGCCCCGGGTGCGGTCTGGAGAATCGCCGCCTCCACCCGATGGGCACCCACGCGCACGGTGTTCACGAATCGAGGTCCAAAGATGTGCGTCTCTTCGAATGCCCCAACCTGCCGCGACGTGCCGTTGAAGTTGAGAACGACGTTGAGCGAGTCAGGTTGCGTGGTGGATCCCTTGTCGAACATATATGTGCCGTGCAGGTTATCGCGCGCGGACATCGCGTGGTCGATCCGGGCGGTGAAGAAGTCTTCAGGGACAACGGACTGGTTGGGAAACTTATAGAGGCCGGTGTCGCCGGCGATCGAGCCATTCGGCAGCGCGAATAATCCGAGATATCGCTGCACCGCGGGATCTACGGTGACATCACCGCTCGCGAGATGGCCACTGCGAGCAGAAGGCGAGGGCACGGTGGCGATGGTCGTGGTCGTGAGCGACTCCCGCCGCCGCTCGTAGTTGGCGAAGAAGAACGTGCGGTTCCTGATGATCGGTCCGCCGACCGCGGCCCCGAACTGATGCCGGCGAAACGGCAGCTTCGTGTCGTCGAAGTATCCGCGCGCATCGAAAACGTCGTTGCGGAGAAACCCGTACGCGGACCCATGGAAATCGTTCGCACCGGTACGGGTCATGGCGCTGATGACACCCCCCGACGTGAGCCCGTACGACGCGGAGTAGTTGCTCGAGATCACCAGCAACTGGGCGAGGGCTTCAGCGCCGAGACTGAGTCCGTCGGTGGTGCCGGGCGAGGACTGGGCGTAATCGTTTACGCTGACGCCGTCGAGACGGTAGCTGTTCTGCTGAGGCCTGGCCCCGGCGATGGTCAGCTGCGATCCGAACCCGCGATTACCACGGTTGTTCCCGCCAGTGGCGCTGGGCTGTGTACGGATCAGGCTGACCCCAGGTTCGAGCGCGGGCAGCCTGGTCCAGTCGCGGCCGTTCAGCGGCAGGTCACGAACCGTGCGCCCAGTCACGACGTGGCTGACTGCGGCGCTCCCGAACTCCACATCGGCGGGTCCGGCTTCGACATCCACGGTTGCTGAAATCCTGGCGAACCTCATCTTGATATTGACGATCTGCCTGTCGCCGACCGTGAGCGTCAATCTCCGCAACTCGCCTGACGTAAGCCCGGGAGCCTCGGCCGAAATCGTGTACTCACCCGGGAGCAAGTTGGGCGCTGAATAATTGCCGGCCGCGTTCGTTGGAGTGACGGTCACGATGCCCGTCTCCACATTGCGGATGGTCACGATGCCATTCACTGTCGCGGCACCGTTTGGGTCGGCAATGGTCCCTGTGAGGGTTGCTCCCACGACCTGGGCGCCGGCGGCGATCGCCCGCAGCAAGGCGATCAGGGCAACGACAGCAGCGTGCGTGCGGATGCAGACGGTTGTCATCGTCGGTCCAAAATCCGTTGAGAACGGACGAACGCGCGCTCGACGCTCGGCAGCCGACTGAGCCGAATGGCATGCGCCGCATGTCCAAAGTCGGAACCGAACGCAATGGTAAACCGGCGGGGGAGCGACGGCTAAAGGTTTCTGCCACGGCGGGCTGCTGCACATGGATCCACAACATTGCGTCCAGGCGAACACGTGTAGCGGACACAATTCGAGTCGGTCCTGACCGCGCCAGCGTCGACGCGACGTGGGATGGTCCGAAAATCCGATGCTTGATGGCAAGCCATCCTGCACAACCGCGGCAGTCAGATGTGGCCGCGGTATTGCCTGACACGTGCGCACAAGCGAGGCGGCCGCGACCAGTGAGCACGGCGGGCGGGGAGTTGCGATGAGACAAGAACTACAGGAGATGGTCGCGCTCGGTGAGCGGATGATCGCTTCCGGCGTCCCCGGGATCCTGGCGACCGTGTTTGCTGCGCGCGGTTCGACGTATCGGCCGCTCGGCTCGATGATGATCGGCCTGCCCGGCACCTTCGCCGGTGGCGTGAGCGGCGGCTGTCTCGAAGCGTACGTGCTTCGCGAGGGCGTGCTGGCGACGCGGCATCAGCCGGCCGCCATTTTGAGCTTCAACACGTCGCACGAGACGCCGGTTGGCGCACCCGCGCTCGGATGCGGCGGCTCGATCGAAATCCTCGTAGAGCGTCTGGGAGCGGGGCACCGTTCCTGCCTGAAGGAGCTGTCCGAGGCGAGCGCCGCCGACGCGCCGTCCGTGCTGCAGTGTCTCGTCGACACCTCCGGCGATACCGTAGAGGTCCGCCGAGAGTGGCTGCACTTGTCGGGACGCTCCAAGAACCTGCCTCACGAACTCGCGGCCATCTGCAGGCGGGCCCTCAACGAGGAAAAGACGTGTCATGTGCCGCTCGGCGCGAACCGTCGCACGCTGGTGCAGTACGTGCCGCCGATCAGCCGTCTCGTGATCGTCGGGGCCGGCGACGATGCGCGTCCGTTGTGCGATCTCGGGAAGCTGCTCGGCTGGCATGTGACGATCGTCGACCGCCGTGCCCACCTCGCGACGCCGGCGCGCTTTCCGAAGGCCGACATGGTGAGCGCAGGTGAGTGGGACGACATTCTGGGCTGTGTTCCCGTCACCTCGCGCACCGCTGTGATTCTGATGACGCACAGCCTCGAAGACGATGCCTGCGTGCTCGCTCTGCTGCCGGCGCAGCCCGGGTATATCGGCGCACTGGGACCCGCGGACCGCCGCGAGTGGCTGCTCGACGAGGCAGCGACCCATGGCCGGCTGAGCGAATCGCTCATCGCGCAAGTGCGAGGGCCGATCGGCCTGGACCTCGGGGACCGGTCGCCCGAGGGAATTGCGCTGTCTGTCACCGCCGAGATCGTTGCGTGGACAAACGGCCGTGACGCTCAGCCCCTCTGCAGCAAGCTCCGAGTCGACACGTCGGCCGGGCCGCGACGCGTCTGCCATGCCTGAAAGCGGGCCGTTGGTGGCCATCCTCGCCGCTGGCGGATCGCGTCGGCTGGGAATGCCCAAGCAACTGGTCCGGATCGGCGGAATGCCGCTCGTGCGACGACAATGCCTGGTTGCGCTGGCCGCAGAAGTGGGGCCGGTCACCGTCATCGTCGGCTCGCACGGTGCAGATGTCGCGGCGGCGCTCTCGGACCTGCCGATCGACATCTGTTGGAACCATGAATGGCAAGAAGGAATGGCGTCGTCGCTTCGCCGCGCCGTGACCGCAGGACGCGTGAGTCACGCCGCGGCGCTGCTCGTACTGGCCTGTGATCAATATCGAATCACCGCTTGCGATCTGCGACATCTACGCGACGAGTGGCGTCAGGGCGGCGGTCGTGCGTGCCTCTCGCGGGCAGGCGAGCACCTCGGTCCTCCCGCCATGCTGCCGTCGGAATGCTATGACCAGCTGCTCCGCCTTCGCGGCGACACCGGCGCGCGTCCGGTACTCTTCGATCCACGCCGAGTGCCGCCGCTGGAGGTTGGGAACCCGCGCGCGAGTTTTGATATCGATCATCCGGACGACGTGGAAGTGAGCCGCCGCGCCTGGGAGTGCCCCAGTCAGCGGTAGGGACTCAAGGACTCGAGGTTGTACTCAACCGGGCTTTCGGACGCAACGACGACGATGGCTCGGCGTTTGCGTTCCTTCGACACATCTCGCCGCCGCTGTCGTTCCCAGCGAGCCACAATTCTTCTCGTCTCCCGCCATGACCGGGACGACGACCGGTTCAACTCTGCGACGAACCGGCCGTCGTCTCCCGCCACGAGATCGCGGGTCAACATCCCGGATGATCGTCACTTGTTGTTCCTGAACTATTCGAGCACGTGACGGCGCACCCTCGTGAGCGGCCGCGAAGTGAAGCGTGCTGCGACCACGACATTCGAGCTCGCGGCTCCCAGGATTCGATGAACGCCGGTGCGCACACCTGCGTCTCCTTGCGCGGCCGATGGCTGGAATCGTTCGCAATCTTCGGTATAGCCGCACCTGACGTTGGCTTGTTCGTTGCCATCACTCTTCGTAGGAAGCGCACGGTCCTGAGTTGATCGTCGAAGGAGCATGGCTCTCATGAGTGGAAGACCCGACCTCCAGCAGGTGACAGACTCGATCGGAACCGCCACCTCTCCGGGACATCGGCCGCTGCAACTGGCGTCGGGGGCCGTGTCGGCACTACTTGATGCGCTTGAATTGACGCCCAAGCCCGCTCTCGTGGATCGGCGGAGCAACGGGTCAAGCGCCGTGGATCTGTCGAGTGTGCGTCAGGCGGCAACCGCGCTGCTCGACGGCTTCGCCGCGCTGGCCTCGACTTCAGCAAGCGTTGAACGACCGTCGCCACATTTGCGCGAGGAGTTAGGGCACATCGGTCGACAGATGGAGGGGAGGATGCCCCCGTTCGGCAGCGGTCGGGTGCATCGGGGTGCAATCTGGGTGCTCGGACTGCTGGTCGCGTCGGCGGCGCGTCGCGGACAGGACACACGCGCCATGAGTGTCGCGGCTGGCGCGGCCGCCATTGCTCTGATGACCGATCGTTTCGCACCAGATCTCTTCAGCCACGGCGACCGCGCCCGTCTGCGTTTTGGCGCCGCCGGCGCGCGCGGGGAAGCACAGGCGGCGTTTCCCCACGTGATCGGCTTCGGTCTGCCGGTACTTCAGCGCGCTCGGGAACAGGGTGGCTCGGAGGAGGAAGCCAGACTGGACGCCCTGATGGCCATCATGAGCACCCTCGAAGACACGTCGCTATTGCAAACCGGTGGGCGGCCCGCGCTCGCCGCCGCCCGGGCCGGCGCGGGTGCGGTCCTTGACGCTGGGGGAGCCGCTACGAGAGCCGGATGCGAGCGGCTGCGACAACTTGATGTGCGGCTGCGTGCACTGCACGCGTCTCCCAGGGGCAGCGCTGTTTTATTGTCGGCCACGCTCTTTCTGGATCGACTGAGCGCCAATCCTTCTATCTCGTGAGCCAGTTGTCGTCAGGGCGACGAACATCCTACGACCGTCGCCGCCATCTTCAGGGGGAGTGTATGGATGCAATGATGCAGGCCGTTCGGGTTCATCAGTTCGGCGGTCTCGAGGCACTGCAATGGGAAACAGTGCCACGCCCGCAACCGGGTCCCGGCGAGGTCCTGGTGCACGTCCAGGCTGCAGGCGTGGGTCCATGGGACGCCTGGATCCGGGCTGGACAGAGCGTCCTCCCGCAACCGTTGCCACTGACCCCCGGGTCCGACATTTCCGGAGTGGTCCTGGACATCGGGCCAGGAGTGTCGCAGCTGCGCAGCGGCGACGAGGTCTTTGGCGTCACGAATGCGCGGTTCACCGGCGGCTACGCGGAGTACGCGATTGCGTCAGCGACGATGCTCGCGCGCAAACCGGCGGTGTTGAGCTTTGTGCAAGCCGCCTCAGTCCCGGTTGTGGCATGCACGGCGTGGCAGATGGTCTTCGAACACGCGCACGTCGACGCCACGAAACGGGTTCTTATCCACGGCGCCGCCGGCAACGTTGGCGCATACGCGTTGCAGATGGCGAAGCGGGTCGCTCGTGAGGTGATCGCAACTGCTTTTCACGGGGATGTCGAGTACGCGCGGTCCCTGGGTGCGGATCGGGTGATCGACGCCGGCACGACACGCTTCGAGGAGGTCCTGACGGACCTCGACGTCGTACTCGATACCGTCGGCGGCAGCACGCAGGATCGTTCGTTCGCGGTACTCAAGCCAGGGGGTGTCCTCGTGTCTAGCGTGTCGCAGCCCGACCAGCAGAAGGCCGCGGACCGCTCGCTGCACGCGTTGTTCTTTGTCGTGGAGGTTTCATCGTCGCGTCTCGAACAGATCGCGCAGTTGTTCGAGGCGGGCGAGTTGGCCACCAGTGTTGGAGACGTGCTCCGGCTCGCCGACTTCCGCGCCGCGCACGAGATGCTGGCGGGCAAGCCGCACAAGCGGGGCAAGATCGTTCTGACGGTCGAAGCATCTGGAACGAATGTTCCATTGAGGTCCGCTCAGTAGTTTCAACAGCGAGGCTTGGAAAGGATACAGCAATGACTTCGTGGCTCCCGTGGGAGAGTGCCCTACAGCAATATGACTGGGTTGGTATCTTGATGGCGCGCGTGGCAGTCGGCACCGTCTTTGTGCTCTCTGGCAGCGGCAAGCTCTTCGTGCCGTCTCGTCGCGAGGCAATGTTCAAAACGCTGCGGGATACGGGGATCCCCGCAGCAAGGGTCAACGCTGTCTTCGTCTCGGCGGTCGAGTTCATCTTCGGTCTCCTGCTTGCGGCGGGATTTGCGATGCCGGTGTCGTGCCTGATGCTGAGCGGAGTGATGCTCGTGGCCCTGACGACAGTCGTGCTCCCCGGTGTCAAGGCCACCTCCTTCGTCGGCTGGCTTCGTTCAGCCCTCTATCTTCCCGAGGTGCTGTATCTGATCATTCTGGTGTGGTTGTTCTTCGCCGGAGCAGGACGCTTCAGCGTCGACTTCCTGGTAGCGAGCGCGGTACCCGGTGGCCTGTAACGCAGTGATCTGAAGCTCGCCTCGATCGGGCTCGCAGCCATCGTCGGCAGGCAATGCCAGACTACGGAGCGTACTCTGGCTCCTCCCGCGGTGCCGGCTGGGCTGGCCCTGTTCAGAGGGCCACCTCGCGCGCGAGTTGTTCGAACTGCTCACGCGGGTACAGTCCCTGGACGAGGTGGCCCGCGACGAACCATGCTGGCGTGCCGTGAACCCCCAGCTTTCTTCCGAGCGATTCAGACTGATCGACGAGGTCATACGCGGCGCCGCTCTCGAGCGAAGCGTGCATCGCTTCGACGTCGACACCCGCCTCGTTCGCGTGCCGATCGACGATGCGCGGATCGCCGAGATCCTCGCCGAGGGCGAAGTGGGCGGCAAAGAGAGCCTTCTGGAAAGTGGGAAACGAGCGGATTGCATGCCGCCGTGTCCATTCCGCCGCAGCCAGGGCCATGCGGGTATTGGGCAGGCGGCCCGGCCAGACGAGCGGAAGCCCCGCCGCGCGCGCCTCCGACTCGAGGCGTTCGTACATGGCACCTCTGCGAGGCCCTGTTGCCCGCCCACCGGCTGGTATATCCGGGTGGGCCTGAAATGGAATTTGTACGACCCTGATGCCGTATTCTTCGAGGATCACGTTGCGCTGCTGGCCGATGTAGCAAAAGGGGCAGAGGAGATCATACCAATGGAGCGCTTTCCGCCCATCGGTGGCTGCATCCGCCAGGGCGGGCGGCTCGACCGATGGGACGGCATTCCTTCGGTGCACCATGTCCTGCTTGTAACCAGCAGCCATCGCTTGCCCCTACAGAAGGTCTTCGATTCGAATCGGCAGCCGGCGCACACGACGTCCGGTGGCGTGATACACCGCGTTGGCGATCGCGGCGGCAACACCCACGAGCGCCACTTCACCCAGTCCCTTGACGCCGACGTCATTGAGCAACGGATCCGGCTCGTCGATGAACTCAACGTCGAGGTCACCGATATCCGCATTGACGGGGACGACATACTCGGCGAAGTCGGCATTGAGGAAGCCTCCGAACCGGGAGTCCACCTCACTCGCTTCCCGCAAAGCACACCCGATCCCCCACACGACGCCGCCATTCACCTGACTGCGCGCTGTGCGCGGACTGACGACCCGGCCGCAATCCGCAACACTCACGACTCGCGGCACGCGGATGCGACGAGTCGTGAGTTCGACCCGCACCTCGACGAAATGCGTAATGTAACTGAACGACACGAACTCTGGATACTCGGGTCCTGCGATGGCGAGCAATCCCTTTGTCAGTCGTCCGAACGCCGCATCCGGGAGGCCCAGCGGAAGGCGTCGGGTCTCCACCTCGAGGAAGGGCCGGCCCGCGTCGCGCAGGATCTGATCGGGCGATCGCCCGGGCGGGCCGTCAGGGTGCAAGCGGTGCAGTGCGGCAAGCATCTCGTCTGCGGCTTGCGCGGCCGCGGGAACCGCGGTCGCAGTGCCCCATGCGCCGGCCGTGTTGTGCTGCGGTCCTGCATCGGTATCACCGATCCAGGCGACAACGTTCGCGGCAGGTACTCCAAGCTTCGATGAGAGAACAGCGGCGATGGTGCTGCGGATTCCTTGTCCCATCTCGTGGACGCCGAGCGAAATCGAAACACCGCCGTCGTCCGTGACGCGAAGTCGCGCGACGGCCGGGACCATGCTCGCAGGGTACGCACCAGCCGCCACTCCGAAACCGATCAGCGCACCGTCGGCGGCACGCATCGACCCCGGCTCGGCCTTGCGGCGCTCCCAGCCGAAACGCTCGGCGCCGCGGCGCAGGCACGCAACCAGATGGCGTGACGAGAACGGCTTTCCCGAGATCGGATCGGTTGCGGTATCGTTGGCGATTCGTAGAGCGACCGGATCGTAGCCGAGCGCATACGCCAGTTCGTCGATTGCGCTCTCGAAGGCGAACGCCGCCATCTGCTCCCAGGGCGTTCGCATGAAGCCGGGCGTCTGAACATCGGTGCGTACGAGCTGCTCGCGACCGCGGAAGTTGCCGATGCCGTAGAGCCTGCCGGTCATGTCGGTGGCAAGGCTTGGAAACGCATCGTGACGTGAGGTTTGCTGCTTCACCTCGTGTATCGCCGCTGCCAGGTGGCCGGCGCGATCGGCTCCCAGGCGCACGTGATGACGGGTCGGTGGGCGGAAGCTGGCGTCGTGGAAAATCTGCCAGCGGGGGACCACGATTTTTACTGGCCGCCCGAGGCGGCGCGCGGCGACTGCAACGGGAACGGTGTGCATCTGCAGGGAGTTCTTCTGCCCGAACCCGCCGCCAGCCGACCAGGCAATCACACGAATCCGCTCAGGCTCGATGCCGAAAGCGCGCGCCAGGCCGTGCCGAATGGCACCACTGTTCTGCGAAGGCTCGTACACCGTGAGCGTGCCGTCCCGCCACTCCGCGACTGTCGTCAGCAGCTCAATTGGGTTCTGGTGCTGCGCCGGTCCTTCATACACCGCATCAATCTGCACGTCGGCAGCAGCGAACGCCGTATCGGCGTCACCGGCTACGCGGTCCGCGAACATCGGGATGGGGATCGCGGCGGCCTGATCGATCGTTTCGGCGCCGGGATCGTCGAGTGTCACGGCAAACGGTTCGGCCTGATAGGTGGCGCGAACGAGCGATGCCCCTTGGATGGCGGCCTCGAGCGTCTCTGCGACGACGAGTGCGATCGGCTGGCCGCGGTATGCGATCTCCGGGCCGAGCATCGGCTGAAAGCTCTGGAACCCGTATCCCTCGGCAAACAAGTATCCCGGCGGCTTCACGCCCTCAAAATCCTCATACGTCAAGATCAGCAGGACGCCTTGAACCGACCGCGCGGCGGTCGTGTCCATGGCGACGACGCGGCCGCGCCCGATCGTCGCCACCGCGAGCATGGCGTGGGCCAACTCCGGTGGAGAATGGTCGGCGGCATACTTGAGGGCTCCGCATACCTTGTCGCGCGCGTCGACACGCGGGATGTCGGGAAACGATGGTTGGCTCATCGTGCACCTGCTCTCTGCCCCGCGATCATGAGGGCATCCGCCACCGTGCGCGCGCCGAGCTCGATCTTGTAGCCGTTGTCGCGACCGGCGACGGCGTTGGCGAAGGCGGCAGCACCTGCGAGGTGCGCGGTCTCTTCCGTCAGGGGCGCTCCAACCATTACCTGCTCGGCCTCTCGCGCACGCCACGGTCGCGTCGCGACTCCACCTAGCGCGACGCGCGCTTCCTGCACAATTCCATTTTCGAAACGCAGCGCTGCAGCAGCCGACGCCAGTGCAAACGCGTAGGATTCCCGGTCTCTGATCTTGTGATAGGTCGACCCACGGCCGAGCGGCGTCACTGGCACACGGATCCGGAGGATCAGCTCATTGGGTGCGAGGACCGTTTCCCGCTCCGGCGTACTGCCCGGCTCGCGATGCAGGGCCTCCACAGGGATCGTCCGATGGCCTTGCGGTCCCAGGACATCGACCTGGGCATCGAATGCGACGAGAGCAACCGCCCAGTCGCCTGGATAGACCGCAATGCACGCATCGCTCACACCGAGTACGGCGTGGGCTCGATCGAGTCCACCGATCGCCGAACAGCCGGACCCTGGTGCCCGTTTGTTGCACTCAAACGGCTCGCCACCGCGGAAATAGGGGCAGCGCGTCCGTTGGAGCAGGTTGCCGCCCACAGTGGCCATGTTCCGCAGCTGCTGCGATGCCGCCTTCTGGAGCGACTCGGCAAGTGCGGGATAGTCGCCAAGGAGGCGCGCATCTGAGGCGACGTCGCTCATGCGGGCGAGTGACCCGAAGATCAGCTCGTGCTCTCCCGAGGTGTCGACGACCGCGAGCTCCTGCAGACCTGTGATGTCGACCACGCTCGTGGGTCTTTCGATGTCGAGCTTCATCAGGTCGTACAGCGTGGTTCCGCCAGCAATCAACCGAATGCCAGCGTCTCCGGCGGCCAGCACCTCCACTGTGGCGGACGTCGTTTCGGGCCGTGAGTACGCAAAGGCGCGCATGGCTATGGCTCCTCCAAATGCGCTGCGGCGTCCTGGATCGCCGCAACGATGGACGCGTACGCCCCGCAGCGGCAGATGTTGCCGCTCATGTACTCCCGAATCTGCTCACCCGTGGATGCGTGGCCCTCGCGGACGCAGGCCACTGCCGCCATGATTTGCCCGGACGTGCAATAGCCGCACTGCAACGCATCGTGGTCGATGAACGCCTGCTGCATCGGATGCAGCGCCGCGCCGGGGAGAGTGAGCCCTTCAATCGTCGTCACCATGTGTCCGTTCGCCTGGAGCGCAAGCGTGAGGCAGGACACGACGCGCCGCTCGTCGACGTGTACCGTGCAGGCACCGCACTGTCCGTGGTCGCAGCCTTTCTTCGTTCCGGTCAGGCCCAGCTGCTCGCGCAACAGGTCCAGGAGGGACGTTCGTGAGTCAATCTCGAACTCCACAGTCTGACCGTTGACGGTGAGGGAGACTCCCGACGTCCTCGGACTCGTCACCGCCATCGAAGCCTCATTAAGTCGGAGACGATCGGTTGTTCCTGCCATTACAACGCCTTTCAGTGCCGGCATTACCGGTCGGTGGCCCCCCTCACGACGTGCCGTCATTGTTCCGGAATGTCATGGGCCGCCGGTTCTGAAACACCCGGCACGGCGGGCCGGCGATCTGCGCACGTCACGACGCGACGGCGTGGGCCGCTTCTTGCGCAATGAACGCGTGCAGTTCGGCGTTGATCGTGTCCGCTTGAGTCGTGATCATCCCGTGGGGAAAGCCGGGATAGGTCTTCAAGGTTGCGTTCTTGAGCAACTTCGCCGAGAGCGGGGCGGAGTCCCCATAGGGAACGATTTGATCATCGTCTCCGTGCATGACCAATACAGGGACGGTGATCTTCTTGAGGTCGTCGGTGAAATCGGTTTGTGAGAAGGCGACGATCCCGTCGGAGTGTGCCTTCGCACTCCCCATCATTCCCTGGCGCCACCAGTTGTCGACGAGTCCCTCCAGGGCCTTCGCCCCAGGGCGGTTGAACCCATAGAACGGCCCTGACGCGAGGTCTCGATAGAACTGGGGACGATTGGTTGCGACCTGCTCTTGGAACCCATCGAATACCTCCTTGGGAAGCCCACGCGGATTTGCGGCGGTCCTCACCATGAGAGGAGGTACCGCGCTGATGAGCGCCGCCTTGGCGACACGGCTCTGACCATGGCGAGCCAGATAGCGCACGACCTCGCCACCCCCCGTGGAGTGACCGACGTGCACGGCGCCCCTGAGATCCAGGTGCGCCGTCAATGCCGCGAGATCGTCGGCATAGTGGTCCATGTCGTGGCCTTCACTCACCTGTGACGAGCGGCCGTGACCACGCCGATCGTGGGCGATGACGCGATAGCCCCGAGCGACAAAGAACATCATCTGCGCGTCCCAGTCGTCCGCCGACAGCGGCCAGCCGTGGCTGAAGACGATCGGTTGCCCGGTGCCCCAATCCTTGAAATAGATGTCTGTCCCGTCTGCGGTCGTGAATCTGCTCATGTGACTCTCCTTGGCTAATGCAACAACGTCACGTCCGAGGCAATTCTTTTGCCGTGGGTTCTTCCGGGAAAATGCGCCGATGTGACGTCATGGCGTGCGCCGGCACACACAAGTGCGTGCGCACATTGAGCCCAGGCGGAAGAGACCCGCGCCGACCGGCGAACGGGGGGCCCACCGCGGAACCATGTCCAACGCGGCTGTCGTAGCGGTCAGGTCTGGTGGCGCTTGGGGTCAGGGGCGATGGTGTGCGGGGGAGCGTTCTCTATTCGAAGGGCGACCTGGCGGTTGCACCCGGCGTCTGTGCCGCGCCCGGCGCCGGGGTGCGGAGGGTGGCTTACCAATGGCGGGCATTCACCCGGGCGACATTCCAGTTCAGCTGTCCACCGCGGACCTTTCGCCGCGGCCGTCCACCCGATTGAACAGCGTAAGGCGCGCCCGCACGACACGTCCCACAGACTCGGCTGCAACCGACAGAAGCCTATAAGGGACGACTTGGGCCGGCTGTGCGGCCAGGGCCTCCTCGATGCCGCGTCTCCATGCAATCCGTACTTCGGTATTGATGTGGACGATATTGATTCCGGCGACAATCGCCTTCTGCAAATCTTCATCGGCGGTTCCGGAGCCTCCATGCAGGGTCAGCGGAACCTGTGCCGCAGTCTTGATCTGAACGATCCTGGCGATATCCAAATGCTTCTGTGTTCCTCCCTGGATCATGCTCTTGACCATGCCGTGCATGTTCCCGACGGCTGGTGCAAGGATGTCGACGCCAGTGGACTCGACAAACTGTCTGGCTTCGACAGGCGTTGTTAGGCCATGCGCCAGATCGGGAGCTTCCTGATGTATTTCGGAGCCGGTTCCGATGTCGCCGATCTCTCCCTCGACGAGAACGTCGGGGTTAATCCCCTTGAGGGCGTCTACGGCCTCTTTGGTTCGGCGCACGTTCTCATCGAACGGCAGGGCAGAGGCGTCGAAGGCGATGGAATCAAAGCCCGACCGGACCGCTTCGATGGCTTTTCCCAGAGAGTGGGTGTGATCCGCATTGAGAAATAGCGGAACATCGACCTCGTCCCGAACGCTGCGCACCAAAGCCGCGAGCTGACGGAGTCCGATGAACTCGCGCTCCCCCTCGGACGCACCAACGAGAACCGGAACCTTCAATTCGTGCGCCGAGGCAACCACGGCCTTGAAGATCACGAAATCACCGATATTGAAATGGCCGATCGCGCGGCCACTGCGCTCGGCCTCTACCAGCACATCATGTAAGACGCTCATGCCACACACTCTTCCGCAGCTAACCCTTGGAGCAAGGGAAGTGCCGCACCGCCCACTCGCCCGAGGAGTATCACACTCTTTCAATTCGCGCAGAGTAGCGAACTCGGCGCTGCATCGCTCGGCCGTTTCGTAACATCAGAGAACCCCTCGAGTGCGGATCCGCGACGCAGTTCCACGGACGTCGCTGCGCATCACCGAGACATCTGTGTGCATCCATGAGCAGCCCCCCGGATCGCTCTCCACACGCTTACACCCGCACGCACGCCATGGAGGCGCCGTAGAGAACGAAGCCACACCGCACGTCTGGCCGCGGACGATTTCCGATCTGCTCGCGTTTGCCGGGCCGGGGCCGCCGTCCGGCCAGGACTCTCGTACGGGATGCGAGACTGCCGATTGTCAGCTCGGTCCGTGGCACACATCATGACTACAGTTCGATTGAGGACGTCCCCAATGGATAACAATGTCGAGGGGCCAATGGATCGTCGACGCGGCATCGAGGATCGTCGTGACCTCGCCCGCGGCGGCCGACGTCTGGACGATCGGGGTAGTGGTGTTCTCCAAGCAGGGACATCGAGGTTGGATGTGCCCGCCATCGGCGCCGGCTCCGCGGCCAGAGCCAAGCGACCCACCAATGTACAGGGCCCTCGTCGCTTCCGCGGTCAGACGCAGACGACCGGCTCGAGGAATGGTCGCCAGAGGGCAGCACGGTGGCACAGGAGGGCTAAGGTGCTGCTGTCTTTGGACGGGACATCATCGCGCGTTCAATTCCGTGGAAGGTCCGCTTGCAACTCGCAACGTCTCGTTTTTGAGTTGCGCTTACGGTCGCAATCTCGTGAGTGGCTCCCTCGACTGCTGAGAGATGCCGCGGAGGGTAAAACAATGAGGAGAACGGTGCGAGCCGGGTGCGTAGGGCTGGCGTTGGCGACAGTAGCACTGCAGGTTTCCCCAGGACGCGCGCAGAGTTCGGAGGAGGTAAAGCCGGTCTTCGAACACGTTATACCGAACATCGACGGAAAGCGCATGGTCGCCGTCGTCGTCACCTATCCTGCGGGCGGCAAATCGATGGCCCACCACCATGCCAAGTCGGCATTCATCTACGCTCACGTGTTGTCAGGTGCCATTCGCAGCCAGGTCGACGACGAGCCTGCTCACGTCTATCAGACAGGAGAAGGCTTTTATGAGGAGCCGGGTGCGCATCACAGGGTGAGTGAAAATGCGAGTGACAAGGATCCGGCGAGCCTTCTGGCTGTCTTCGTCGTTGACTCCAGTGACACGTCCCTGACTATACCGGACAAGAAGTAAGAAGAAGCTCCCAGCATCTTCATCGCGCCACGGACTACGAGTCGTTGACCTGCGCGTTTTCGGTCTGTGGACATATCTGTCCCCCTTCGTCTGCACAGCCCTGGGAACACTCGACTTTCATGCGCACCCGTGGGTACAGCGTGGCCTGGATGTTGCGGAGGTGTTGTCGCGGCGCACCGACCTATGTCGACGCTGCGCGAATGGAGGCAGGATCACACAGCCGTCACGGCACTCCGCAGTGACTCACGTGTGGTGTTCCGTCAACAACATGATTAGTAAGCTTCGGCGCTATCGCGAGATCGTCACGGTCCTTGCGCGTCACGGTATAGGAATCGTCGGCGATGAGTTCATCAAGCACGAACCTGGCGATCGCGCGCGTGCCGCGCATCTTCGCCGCGCATGCGAAGAGCTCGGGACGATGTTCATAAAGCTCGGCCAGGTGCTTTCGACGCGGGGCGATCTCCTCCCGGAGGCATACCGTGCCGAACTTGCGAAGCTGCAGGATGAAGTCGCTCCGCTGTCGCAGGATGTCATCACTGCGGTCATCCGAGAAGACCTCGGTGCCTCGCCGAATACGATCTTTGCCTCTTTCGATCCGAAGCCGCTGGGAAGTGCTTCCATCGGACAGGTCCACGCGGCGCGGCTGGCCGACGGACGCGATGTCGTGCTCAAGGTGCGCAAGCCCGGCGTCGACGAGCTCGTCCGGATCGATCTCGAAATTCTCGCCGGTCTCGTCGATTCGTGGTCTTCGCGGCTTCCAGTGCTCGAAGAGTACGACGCACGCGGCCTGGTTCGGGAGTTCAGCGATGCACTCCGGGAGGAGCTCGACTACGGTCAAGAGGCGGCACATGCACGGTTCTTCCGCGACCTGTTCTCGAAGGAACCAGGATTCAAGATCCCCCAGGTGATCGAAGAGTATTCGAAGAATCGGGTGCTGACGCAGGAACGTGTCTGTGGCCGAAACGTGATGGCCGCCGGCCAGCCGGATGCGTCCCGAACGGCGACGTTGCGCGGTCCAGAAGGACGGAAGACGTCAGCCGGCGACCGCCACTCAAACGGGCGTCGCAGAGGGCCCTCGCGTCCTGTCGAACGACGGACGACCGCGGCGGCCGACAGGGCGCTGAAAGCGCACCTGGCCGCGGTCTCGCACAGCATCGCGCGGTTCGTGCTCGAACCCGCGTTCGAGCACGGCGTCTTCTACGCCGACCCGCATCCGGGTAATCTGCTGATCCAGGACGACGGCTCGCTCGCCGTCGTCGATTTCGGCAAGGTCGGCCGCTTGACCCCGGAGGTGCGCCGGCGCGTGGCAGACATGTTCGTGGCCATGGCCCGGGGCGACGCCCAGCGCCTGACGGACCGCCTCGTCGATATCACCGCCCCGACACACCCGATCGAGCGCGCGGTGCTCACGCACCAGGTCGATCGCATGCTCGGCAAATACGTCGAAGTGTCACTTGATCACATACACATCGGCGACGCGACGGAGGAGCTGCTCCGGCTGGTTCGCGAGCACGGTCTCCGCGTCCCGGGGAATCTCGTGCAGTTTTTCAAGGCGCTGGCGATGTGCGAAGGGATCATGCTGGCGATCGATCCCCGGTCGCGTTTCGTCGACTACCTGCAGCCGATGCTTGGAAAGCTCGTATATCAACAATTCGCGGGCGCGCAATCACTCGAGCGTCTGCGCGATTCCGCAATAGACGCTGCCGCGCTCGGCATCGAACTGCCCGGACGGCTGGACCGTGTGCTCGGCGAGATCGAACGGGGCAATCTGCGGGTGTGGACGCGCATCGAGGACATTGAGCCGCTCATGAAGCGCTTCGAGCATCTGGTTGAATGCTCGAACGCCACGATCCTGTCGGCCGCCTGCATTGTGGCGCTCGCTGTCCTCATGCAGATCCACCAGCCGACCGGATGGCAAGCATGGATTGGCGCAGTGTTCTGGATTGCGGGAACGGGTGCGGTGCTGGCGTCGGTCCGAACGTTGTGGGCCTTGCGGAAGTGAGATCGGCGGAGCGGCACGCACGTGAGTCAGGCGGGCCGCACCTGCATCCGGGTCTCGCCGCTGGGCAACGCGAGCCGGCGGCAGAAGCCGGCGGGCACCGGAACGTACACGACCGGACGAGCGAAGCGGCAGCGATGCCCCACGTGGAGAGTAGCGTTTAAAGGGTCGGCGGTCGGTCGTGAGAAAACACAATTTCACGACGACCGAAGAGGTGGGCATCCAGCGACAGGGCTCCGGGGCCGAGAAGCACGAGTGCGGCCGCGACCAGTGCCAGAGACAAGGCACCCGGTCGGTCGAGGAAGAGACCCCCAGCGGAACCCGGGGAGGATGACGCGAGGATTAGCAGGGCAACCCCGGCGACGGTAGTGGCACCTGGCGTCATAAAGCCGATGATAAGCGATGCGCCGCCGGCGATCGCGACCGCGGCTGCGGCTTGCGTCGTGCTGGCCGGAGCGTCGGTGTTCAGCAGGTACGTTCCACCCTGGAGTCCGGCGGTAATGCCAACCACGAGCCGCAGAAGCAGCAAGCCGACGCCGGGCCATTGACCAGGAAACGTCGAGAAGAGTCGCTGCAATCGGCACCCCCTCTGGAGGCGCCCGGTGTGTACGCCCCAGTGAGGTTAACAGCTGCACGACGGGAGCGAATCCCGCAATCCGGGTAGGACTTTCTACCACTAACGGGGGACGGGGTTCGATCCCGTCAGAACTACGGGCCGGCGCGCCACTGCCCGACCTACAACTCGATAATCCCGCGACGCACTCCAATCGTGACCGCCGCAGTGCGATCGGTCGCACCCAGCTTCTCCATGATGTGCTTGAGATGAACCTTGACCGTCTCTTCCGAGATGAACAGCCGCTCCGCGATCTCACGATTGCGGTTGCCACCCGCCACATGCCGGAGGACATCCACCTCGCGCGGGGTCAGCGCCTCGTCCGTGAGGTGCTCGGCCAGCTGAAGTGCAATCTCCTGCGGAATCCGCTTCTTGCCTGCGTGGACGTGCCGGACGACGTCGACGAGCTCATTTGGTGGCATGTTCTTCAACACGTAACCCCGTGCCCCAGCCGCAAGGGCGCGCTGGATCTCGACGTCCCCTTCAAACGTCGTGAGCATGACGATACGCGCGTCCGGAAATTCGCTGCGGATCGCGATGGTCGCGTCGATGCCGCTGACATCTGGGAGTCTGAGGTCCATCAGGGTGACGTCCGGGCGATGCGCGCGAAAGAGAGGCAGGGCCTCACGGCCGGTCGCCGCCTGCGCCACCATCACCATATCCGCCTGGCTGTCGATGACCGCGGCGATCCCTTCGCGCAGAAGCGGGTGGTCGTCCACGCTGAACACGCGGATCCTCGGTTTTTCGCTCATACGTCCTTCGTTTCGTCGCGACGGCTGGCCTTTCGGCTCTTGCCAACGATTCGTGTGATCCAGCTGGCGTGTCGATCCGTCACCTTGCGATCGAAGGCGACTTTCGCGGGCACGGTCAGCTCGATCTCCGTGCCGGCGCCGTGACGACTCCTGATCGTAAACCGGGCGCCGATCTTTTCCGCACGTTCTCGCATTCCGGCGATGCCCCAGTGCCCGTCCGTCCCCGAGCTCGCGACCTGGGGATCGATTCCGGCCCCATCGTCTCGGACGTGCAGGCGCAGTCGGTTCGGCGCGTAATCGAGCTCGAGGTCGACGGTCCTCGCTCGGGCGTGGCGAAACGCGTTCAGCAGCGCTTCGCGACCGATCCTGTAGACCTCGTCGCGGACCATCGGATGCAGCGGCCTGACCGCCCCCTCGATGGTGACGCGATAATCGATGTGTCCCGCCTCCGCCAGCTCCTCGCGGATGCCGGCGAAGGCATCCCCGAGGTCTTGCGCGGCAGTGGACGACGACCGCAATCCGCGAACCGCAACCCGCCCCTCGTCGATGACCCGTCCCATCAGTTCCAGCACCCGAGCGATCGCGGGCCTGACCTGGGAATCGGACGGCAGCCTTCCGGCCGCGACATGGAGTTGCATCGACGCGCTGATGAAGCCCTGCAGCAAGGTGTCATGCAGTTCCTGCGCGATGCGTGTGCGCTCGGCGAGCTGTGCCTCGAATTGACGATTGAGATTTCGGGATACGTGAAAGACCCGAAAGCGGAAGAGTCCCCATCCGCCGAGTGCACAGATCACGGCGGCGGAGACCTGAAACCAGCCGGTCTGCCAGACGCTCGGCTCGATCTCGAATCGAACCGACGCTTCGGTGCTGGTCCACCGGCCGTCACCATTCGAGGCCTTGACGCGGAACACGTAAGGACGAGGGGGCAGGTTGGTATACACCGCCTCGCGTTCCGCCACTGGTCGGCTCCAGTCGGTGTCGAAGCCGTCCAGTCGATACTGGAACATGACGCGCTCCGGTACGGCGAGACTCAGCCCTGCGTAAGTGATCGTGATTCGCCGACGTCCTGCTGGAACCCGCCTGGGTCCAAGAAGGTCGACGGCTGTGCCGTCCGCGGAAAGGGCCTCGACATGGGACAGCGCCGGCATGACCGACGCGTCGGCTCGCGCGGGGTCGGTCATCGCCAGGCCGCCAGTTCTGGCGAGCCAGATGCGCCCGCGCGCGTCAGCCACCAGGCTTCTATGTCGCTTCACGCCCTCGAGCGTCATCAGACCGTCGGCGATGCCGTATTCGCGGGCCTCGAATTCAGACGGCGTGCTGACGTCGGCCGCGCGGCGCACGCGGAACACCCGATCGACGGTTTCAATCCATAACGCGCCCGTCTTGTCCTCCGCAAGTCCTAGAATCGACCCTCGGAGGCCGGCCGGCATTTTTGTAGGCGTGTGGAACCCAGCACCCGTGAAGGTGGCCGCACCACCGGCCGTCCCTGCCCACACCGTCCCGGCCGAATCCTCGAAAAGAACGTTGATGTCGTTCGAGGGCAGACCGTTGCTGGTCGCATAGCTGCGCCAAGCGCCATGGGACAGCGTGCTGATCCCGTTCGGCGTCCCGAACCAGACGGTGCCGTCGGCGCTCTGGAGAATCGATGCCACAGTATTCGATGCGAGCCCCTGCGACGTCCCGAACGTGCTGAATACGCCGTTGTTGAACCGACTGACGCCACCGCTGAGCGTCCCAGCCCACACCGCACCGTCGCGCGTCTCGTGCACGGCGTAGACACTGTTTTGCGCGAGTCCATCGGCCTGGGTGAAGCTGTCTGCCGTGAAGGATCCGCCCGAGGCCGCTCGCAGCCGTGTCAATCCGCCGCGCTGCCTGCCGACCCACACCTCAGCACCTGCGCCGGTAATCGAATAGACCACGTCATCATCCAACCCGTCGACGCTGATGCGCTCGATCGTCCCGTCGTGCAGCAAGTACAAGCCACCGCCGGTTGGCGCGATCCAAATGCGTTGTGCGGTGTCGACGTGGATCGCGCCGACACCTCCGGCAGGCAGCCCTTGAGCCGTCGCGTCCGTCGTAAACGCGCCGTCGCGCCAGCGCTCGATCCCGGTCGTCGTTCCAACCCAGAGATTCCGGTCGCGATCTTCGAAGACGGCGGTAACACTCCCGGCGAAGGTCCTGTCGTGGGCTGTAAGCGTGGCCACACCGCGACCGTTGACTCGGAGGAGCCCGCTTGGACCCGCGGCGATCCAGAGGTTCGAATCGTGGTCGTGAACCATGGCCATCGCCGGTACAGTGCCCAGCCTTTTCGGGACTCCTGCACTCGTGATCTCGCCAGCCTTCCAGCGGGTGACACCTCGGTCCGTGCCGATCCACAGATCACCCTCGTTGCCAGCCAGCAGGCAATTGATCTTTGGATTCCGCAATCCCTCCGTGATGCGCATGGCGCGGGAGCCGTCGACGCGCAGCAGGCCGGCATCGCGCGTGCCGAACCAGATCTGACCATCCGGCATCTGTGCGAGCGAAATGATGAACGACGCCCCCAGGACGTCCCTGGGGGCGATGACTCTGGCGGTCACGCCGCTTCGGTAGGAGACGGCACCCTCGCCCACCGTTGCCAGGAGCATGGCGCCATCACGCCCACGCAGCATGGCCGTGACAATAGAACCGGGAAGGCCGACGGTCGGTAGGATGTTCTCGAATGCGCCATCACGAAAGCGGACGAGCGCCGGTCCTCGAAGGCGCGCCCACAGGCTTCCGTCCGGAGCTGCGGCGACGCCCAGCACGGTGGGTCCCGTGGCTGACGTCGCACCCGATGGCTCGAAGAGGCGGAAACGCAGACCGTCGAAGCGCACCAACCCCTTCTCGGCGGCAATCCATAGATAGCCATCGGCTGACTGTGTAAGGCCGTACACCGGGCCACCCGGAAACCCCTGCTCGGGGCCCCACGTGTCGCGCAGGTATTGCGCCAACGCGCGGTCCGGATCGAGCGCGGCGGCAGGCTTTGCCACCATAAGGGTTGCGGTTGTGGCGACAAGGGCGATGCGGGAACACCGGCGTAGGCCGGTACTCCTAAGGAAAGTACTGAAAGCGTTCAATGACGACCTCGACGTCCCGCTCGGGCGGTCGCGGCGAATACCTGAAGAAGTACAAGTGGATTTGGACGCGCTCGCCGCCAGGGGTCGGCACTCCGGACGTGAACTCATGCTGAGCGATGGTGGATTTTGCCGTCACCGCCCTTGAACCACGGCTGGTTCGAAACACCGCGCGACCGGGCTCCCATCTAAACGAGTGAGAGACCGTGCCTGCTGGCACTGCGAATCGCGAAACGTTCGCCGGCACGTAGAACGGCTGGACGACGTACTGCGCATTGCTGGCGCTCGGATCGCCCCACTGGCTGATCTCGACACTCAGCTCACGATGGTTCTGGTCGGCACTTCCCTGGTCATATGTGAGCATGCCGATCGCGGCGGCTGGATCCAATCGTGAGGTATCGCGGACTACGAACACGTACGTCCCGTACCCGAGGCTGCGGTTGAGGGTTACCTCGGCACTGGTCCACTTGCCATCACGCTGTCGAAGGCTCAGATGCAGGAAGCCGTCGGCGTCAGTCCAGACATTGTCCGCGGCGTAGTCGTTCGCGCCGCCGCGGTCGCTCGGCGTCTGACGCACGTCCCACTCATAGCCGCTGAAAGACAGCCGCTTCGGAGGCGGGACCACGAAGTCTCCACGACCTTTGACCGTGGCGATCGCGGTCACGTCCCCCCCCGGCGCGGGGAGCACCTCGGTGGTGTCGGGGGGCTTGTAACCCGGCCGCACCAGCAGTGCCGCGTATTCGATTCCGAGGTGTATGGTGTTCTTCCAGGTTGTATCCGACTCGATCTTCGTAAACGGCTCGACCGTCAGCGGCTGGACCCACCAGACACCGACGGTACTTTTTGCGAACAGCACGATCCGCTCGTCCGGACGCGCACCCACGGCGCGGCCCGCCATCAGCGCACGTTTCTCCGAGCCCCCGGCCGCTGCCTCGGGCACGATGTCGAACACGATTGACGGCGGGGGAGCTGGCGGCGCGGGTCCACAGCTGACGACAAACAAGTACGTCGCGAACGACAGCGCCTGTCGCCATCTCGATCGTGCAGACCAACGCATAAACGCACCTCAGGCGAGCGGCGACGACAAGCTCGCATCGTACGGGCCGGGGCTGCCACAACCCGGTCATGTCGCAGATGGGATGGCACCGAGCGTTCATCGCTGCGCAGCCAGGTCGTTGCGACGTCCAGAGTGTATCTCGTGGACACAACCGGACCGCTCTCAATTGGAGCAGCGAAACCCACCTGGCGATAAACGCGATCGGCCTTACCAAGCAACGAGGGCCGTCCGACGCGTCATGCTGCATCTCGTCAATTATCCATGTCTCGTCCCTGGTCGGCTCGAGCTAAGAACCATAAGTGGGAACAGGAAGCGGAACAGGGGATTGAGAAAGCGGCGGGGCGGACTGAAGCGATGAAGTCCGCCTACGCGCTAACGCGCTACGGCTGGGTGATGCGGACCTCACTGCGGCCAAGGTGGAGATCGCTGATCGCGGGTATGCTCGTTCTGATGATGGTGCGGCCGAAGCGCCCTCGTCACCTCGGGCGCGACTCAGCCCGCTGCCGATCATCGAGAAGCACAGCAAGGGAACTCCTACCCGAAAGTCGGTGAGGCCCACTATGACCGAGACCGTGCAGATCGAAAACGCCGTCCTCGGAGGCGGCGAGGCGGGCAAGTATCTCGCCTGGGAGTTGGCCCAGCAGGGTCGGCCGGTTGTCGTGATCGAGCGCGCGCTGATTGGCGGCTCGTGCCCAACCATCGCGTGCCTGCCAAGCAAGAACGTGATCCGAAGCGCCAAGGTCGCCGACCTCGTCAGTCGGGCCGCGTCTTACGGGGTACGTATCGAGGGCGCGACGATGGACATGAGGGGTGTGCGCCAGCGCAAACGCCAGATGGTCGATGGCATGATCGCCATCCACCGGAAGAGGTTTGCGGTGCCGCATCTCGAGTTCCTTCTTGCCGAAGGCTTCCTTGTGGGGCCGCGTACGGTCGAGGCGAGACTTCCTCAAGGGGGCTCACGCCACTTTGTCGCCGACCGCCTGTTTCTGAATCTCGGCACCAGAGCGACGATCCCGGATGTTCCCGGCCTTGCCGACGCTCGGCCGCTTACGCATGTCGAGGCGCTCGAGCTCGATCGGCTTCCTTCGCACCTGATTGTCCTCGGCGGCGGATATGTGGGTGTGGAGTTCGCGCAGGCGTTCCGGCGATTCGGCAGTCAGGTGACGGTTCTGGAGGTCGGGTCGCAGCTCCTCGGTCGGGAAGATCCGGATGTGGCGGCGGCCGTTCTCGAGATTTTCGAGGAGGATGGCATCGACGTCGTCCTCAGCGCCCAAACACAGGGCGTGGAGGGCCGATCCGGTGATGCTGTGCGTCTTCGCGTGAAGACGTCGGCGGCCGATCGAACCATCGACGGCTCCGACATTCTCGTCGCGGCGGGGCGCACGCCGAACACGCGCGAGATCGGGCTCGAGCAAGCAGGGATCGAGCTCGACGCGCGCGGCTTCGTCAAGGTGGACGATCGCCTCCAGACCACCGCGGCCGGAGTCTGGGCGATGGGCGAGTGTGCGGGTAGCCCCCAGTTCACGCACGTGGCGTTCGATGACTTCCGGGTGGTGCGTGACAACCTCGCGGCGAAACTCCGGAGCACCCGCGATCGGCTGATCCCCTACTGCGCCTTCATCGATCCGGAGCTCGCGCGCGTGGGACTCGACGAGACCACGGCGCAGCAGCAGCGAATCGCCGTTCGCGTGGCCAGGATCCCGATGACATCCGTGCTCCGTGCGCGAGCCATCGGCGAGACGCGCGGGTTCATGAAGATGCTCCTCGACGCGGACAGCGACCGCATCCTCGGCTTCACAATGCTCGGGGCGGATGCGGGCGAGGTACTCGCCGTCGTGCAGACCGCGATGCTGGCCGGACTCCCGTACACCGGACTTCGTGACGCGATCCTCACGCACCCGACGATGGCCGAAGGCCTCAATGTGCTGCTTTCGAGTGTCCCTCCGGACACGAACACTCGGATGGCGGCACGCGCCCTGGCGCGCTGGGAAGGTGAAGGCGGGCGGGTGACCAACCGTGAAGAGTGACAAGGCAGAGGAGATCAGATGAGCAACTACACGGTCGGCTACTTCGTCGGCAGTCTCTCCACGTCCTCCATCAACCGCCTGCTGGCGAAGGCCCTGGTGCGTCTTGCCCCGCCCGAACTCGACCTGACTGAGATTCCTCTCAAGGATCTCCCGCTCTACAACCGTGACCACGACGACGACTATCCCCCAGTGGCGACGGCGTTCAAGGACGCGATCGCTGCCGTCGACGCGGTCTTGTTCGTGACACCGGAGTACAACCGGTCCATTCCCGGGGCGTTGAAGAACGCAATCGACTGGGCGAGTCGACCGTACGGCAAGAACTCCTTCGCGCGCAAACCTTCGGCAGTCATCGGTGCGTCTCCAGGCAAAATCGGCACGGCCATCGCTCAGCAACACCTGCGCAGCATTCTCGGCTTTTGCAACTCGCCGCAAATGAATGCCGTGGAGGCCTACATTCAGTTTGAGCCGGGCTTGATTACTGCCGATGGCGAGGTCACGAACGACACGACGGCGGAATTCCTGCAGAACTACATGACGGAGTTCCACGCGTTCATCACAAGGGTCTATACCGTCCTACCCAGGAACGCGTAGCCAGGGAGTCCTTGGTCTCGACCACGCACATGGACGCAAAGCCGCGCTCCGCTGGAGACGCCATCCCGCGGGAATGCCAGGTGATCGAGGTGCGCGTCGCCGAGTTGCGGCAGCTGTTCAACGCGATCGACCCATCGCCATTTCGAGAACGAGACCTCGATCCACGCGCCGCGGAATTCATCGTGGACTGGAGCCGAGATCTCCCGGCCGATGCGCCACTCGCGCTGGTGGTTCATCTGGAGCGGGCCCTTGGCCAGTCTGATGAGGCGGTCGTTCTCCGCGAAGCGATTCACGGGTTCTTCCGTGAGTGGGCTGCCAGCACGCGACGAAAGTTGCGCGCTCTCTTCCGGCGCGGCCGAATCAGTCTCGCCATCGGTGTGACATGTCTCGCGTTGTCGATCGGCTTTGGCGACGCACTCGCCGTCTACGTTCCCGGCAGCCGCTGGACCGAGATCGTGCGGGAGAGTCTGCTGATCGGAGGCTGGGTGGCGATGTGGCGGCCCCTTGAAGTATTTCTCTACGACTGGTGGCCGATTCGCGCGGAGGCTCGCCTGGGTGACCGATTGAGCGAGATGCCGGTCAGAATCGTGTACACAGCGGACGTCTCGTCCGGCGAGTGGCGCGAGGATTGACCCGCAGTACCCGCCGCAACCGATCATCGCCGGGTTCATCGCGCTAAGGGCGTTTACGGTTCGCTTGCGCAGCCTCGATCACTAAGGAGAAACGTGATTACGTCGACGAGAGTGCTGCACGCAGAGCTGGCATGCTGCTTCTGGGGCTCGCCCTACAGCGTCTTGTTGAACGGGTCGGCACTCGCGCTGGACGCTGCGGACACATTGCCACCAATCGTGGGCAGCGCGACCGATCGGCGTCGCTTCGGTGTGAACGCTGAGCGGTGCGCTCGGCATAGTAGGCGCTCTCTCCAGCTCGTGGTTCTTCGCCGCCGCTCGATAGAGTTCCTCAATCGTAGGCGGCGCGTCGTAGAGAGACGCGGCGTCGATTCGGGGATGCCTCGCTCGCCGTCCCTGTCAAACCGGGTTCGGAGTTTGAGTCGCGACTCCTTGCTTGTCGACGGAAACGAGGTGCAGTCGGTTGGCCGGAACCTGCAGCGCGATCTGTTGAACGGCGTGGCGGTCGCCGCCGGCAAACAGAGACGCCTTGCCCGTCGGAGTATTCGGGTCGGCGGTCACGTACACCTTCAGGTCCGGCATGGACGAGCCGTTCTTCTCCATTAACAGAAGCGAGTACACGTTGCCCTTGGCGGTGACGAGGTTCAAGTCTCTCAGCGATTCTTGCAGGAGCGCGTACTGTTCTTGGTCGCGCTGGATTTGGCAAATGGCGTCGGACTTGTCGCAGACGCCACTGCACATTTGAAGCGGGCCGCCCTCGTCACTTGCGCAATCGAGCGACGTCTGGGCCCCGGACGATCGGAGCCGCGTTGCCCCAACTTGTTCGTTCATGATTCAGGATGGCGGCGAGGTCGTCGTCACTTAGGATTTCCTTGAAAGCCGGCATCGGGGAGGCGTATTTGATCCCGCGGATGATCGAACCCTGTTTGCCGTTGAGGACGGTGATGATGTGTTCGGTCGGATCGAGCGCTTGAACGACGGGATTCCAAGCTAACGGCGGGAACACGCCAGGGAGACCTTGTCCAGAGTTCTGGTGGCAGGCGGCGCAGTTGACGGAGTAGAGTGCGGCGCCACGCGCCGCGTCAACAGTCGCCAGAGCAGCCGACGGCACGGTCGAATCCTGCCTCGTGGTGTTTGCGGGCGCGTCCACGGCAGCATGTGCGGGCACTGCGGCAGCGCCCGCCGCTTCAGCCGGACTCGGGGAGCCTCCGAACGTTCCGTATGTCGGGGTCCGCTCGAACTCTCCCGTCGGCGACCACTGCTGCACGCCGTAGAAAATGCCAAACGCGACCACTACGATCAGCAGCACCCAGGCCCAGGTCGGCGCCGGCGCCGGTGTCTCGGCCTGAGACGGTTCCCAATTGACCGCCGTGGCTCCCCCATAAGCGTTCACGATGACCGGGATCTTTCCATCGAGGACATCGTGCTGCCGAAAGCCCGCGACGGCGATTCCAGGGCCGTTGCGGACGCTGAAATCGATCGTGCGGGTGCCCCTCACTCCGAGGGTGTCGTAGGCCTCGATCCGCATGACGTGAGGTCCGTCCTTCATGAGCGAAGTATCCAGTTCGAAGCTCAAGGGTGGAGTCGTGCTCAGCAACGGCTCCGCAGCGCCGTCGAGGAAGATGTCGATTCGGTCACGCGGCTTGCCTACGTCGATATCGTGCTGCTGCTCCTCCGTCATCGGAATCCCTCGCGTCCGTCCTCCAGAATGCGGCGTTTGATGTGGGTGTCGTCCGTTTCACCCGGGCGAAGGAGATACAGCAGTGTGTAGAACGTCGTTACGACCACCGCAATGACACCCACAGTGACGAGTACCGCATCCAGCCACGTGTGCGTGGATGCCATCGCATGGTGTGCCGTCGACTCGGAGAGCTCGTGAGCCGACCGGGTGACACCGGCGATCTGTTGCGCCAGGATGATGATGAATGGGCCGGCCAGCATCAGCGCGCCCCGCCGTAGCCCTCGATCGGGACCTGACGTCGGGCCAGCAGGTACGCCACGAGCGCCCGCCCGCGCGCGTTCGGCACGACGACTCCGCCCGTGCGTGCGTGGGATGGCGGCAGGGGCACGATCGATTCGCCCTCGCCAGCCACGGCCTTGACATCGAACAGCCATGGGAAGGCGGGCATGATCGAGCCCTGGACTACAGAGCGAGGATTGTAGAGGTGCATGTACTGCCACACCTCGCTGGCCTGGCGGGCGCCGACGTTGGAGAGGTCGGGCCCCGTGCGCTCACTGCCAAGAACCGCCGGGGCGTACGGTTGCCACACGCTCGCCGGCTGCACGAACGCGTAGTCCCCAGGCGCCGACGGCCGGCCCCAGATCGCGTCCATCTCCAGCGGTCGCACTTGCTGGGTATGGCAATAGCCACAACCCTCGGAGATGTAGACTTTGAGACCTTCTATCTCGATGGCAGTCGGAGCAACGGATCCGGGCAGAGGCCGCGAATGATTCTGAACCCAGATGGCCGGACCGATCCCAACGACGTATGCCAGAGCGATGAAGCCGAAGAACGAAACGCCGAAGAGCAGCCAGTGGTTCTTTCCGAAGTCGAGTGTCATGACGCACCGTTCTGCGCGGCTGTGGCCCTGATCGACGCGCTCTCATGCGGCCTCATCAACCACACGTTGTAAGCGAACACTAGATGGGACACGAACATCAGCGTGCCGCCGATGGCACGCGACAACCAGTAGGGCATCATGTCCGTGACCGACTGAATAAAGGGACTGCCGGCAATCCAGTTGAGGCCCTGCATGCTGCCGCCGATCATCAGCGCGCCGCAGTACAGCAAGTAGCCGATGAGGGCGAACCAGAAGTGAATACCGACCCATACGGCAGACGGCTCATGTCCGGTCATGCGCGGCACCAACCCGTACACGCTGCCCCATATCAGGAATGCGACGAAGCCGTACATCGTCAGGTGGGAATGCGCCACGGTGTAGTTCGTGAAGTGCCACAACGCCTGGAGCGACCGGAAAGCTTCGAGGGTGCCCTGGAAGGAAAACAGGAAGTATGCGAGGGTGCCAGCCAGGAGGAAGGGCAAGCTGTAGCTGCGGCCGATGGCGCGTTCGGATCCGCGCATGGTCAACAGGAAATTGGCGGCGCCGGCGGCGAGCGTGACGACCATGCCCACGCTGAAGATGATCGCAACCGTCTGCAACCACCAGGGGATGGGCGCGAAGATGAAGTGGTGTGCTCCGATCATCGAATAGAAGACCATCTGGGTCCAGAATGCCAGGACCCCGAGCGAGTATGAGTAGATGGGCTTGTTAAGGAGCCGCGGCAGCGTGTAATAGGTGAGTCCGAGCACGATCGGAGTGAACCACATGCCCACGGCCATGTGCATGTAGAAGCCCTGGATCACCGTCTCACTGGTGCCGTTCTGCTGGTACCACGGCAAGTAGGCGATAACGATCAGAGCGATGGTCCACAGTAGGCCGCCCATGATGTACCAGTTCGAGATGTATATTTCCTCGAGGTCGCGGGCGGCGATGGTTCGAATCAGGTTGTAGGCGATAAGGATCACGCTGATGGCGAAAAGGGTCTGCACCGGCCAGACGTACTCCCGGTACTCCTGCCCGCCGTTGTTGATGCCACTCATCAACAGCAAGTCGCCGACGAACACCGACAGATTGATAAGCGCGAGGCTCACATAGGCCAGGCGGAAGCTGAAGAGCTTGCGCCGGCTGGTCTTCGGGACGACATACAACGCCATGCCAACCATCGCCAGACTCGACCAGCCCCAAAACACGGTGTTCGTGTGGACCGGACGGAGGCGTCCGAAACCCAACCAAGGGACGTGATCGATGTCCGGAATCACGAACTTGATCCCGAGGTACTCGCCCACCAGCGTGCCGAACAGGAGCCATGCTGTAGCCCAAGCCAAATAGCTGAACACGAGCCGCGCCCATGCGATGTCGGTGTCGGCGACTGGTTCGATCCGCGCCTTCGTAACGGCCAGCGGCCGCGCCACGGTAGTCGTGGAAGTCACTTCAACCATGAGTGGTGGTTTGCATAGAGATCTCGTGTGCGAACGTAAGCGACTGATGACTGCGGGAGTCAGCTCGTCGCACCGTGTGGATGGCTGGGGAGATGACGGTGAACCTCGACGACCGACCGGTCGGATGACGGGCCGCGTGGGAGGATCAGGCACGCTCGAACTTAGCCGCGCGATGCGGCCTCGCGTCTGGCCAAGTGGCCACCGGAGTCGTCATTGCCGTCGCTCACAGTCAAGCGATCGTCCGCCGTCGCGTTGCGCCTCCAGGCTCGCAAGAGAGCTTGCGTGATTCGGCGGTTACGCGCGCGGCCGGTTCCTGTAGCGTCTCGACAGAGTGTCCCGCAGCCTTCCAGCCATCGAGGCCCTCCTTGTATGTCCGGACGTTCGTGTACCCGAGTCCGATCAAGCGTTGGGCGGCTTGCGTACTCTGCGGGCACTGCGGCCCACCGCAGTACGTGATGATCTCGGCGCCCTTCGGCACGGCTGCCGTCTTGTGACCGATAGTGTCGAGCGGCATCCGCCGCGAACCGGGAATGAACTCACCCGTGAAGTACTGGCTGGTCAGCACGTTCCACAACTGCGGGCTGTCGCCTTGCGCCAGTCGTTGCCTGAGTTGGTCGGTAGAGAGATTTGGGACGTGAGCCATCTGTGTGCCCTCCTCGAGGCTGGTGAATGGTGCCGCTCGATTGCGCTACGCCATCCTTTGAGCAAGGAACAGGCCGGCCGAGAAGTGCGAAATCACTCTCGGCCCTCATGTCTTTGAATGTGTGGTGGATTGCACAATTTAGTCGCCTGTCCCAGTCAGCGTTGGGTTGCTGCGCTCCTCCGAGGTTGGATGTTTTTCGCGAGTGACGGATTGTCGACTCGGTCGCGCAAGCCTTCCCCAACAACTGATAAACGCGCGACCTTCGTCGTGGCGGAACAACTCCATCGATCACCGACCTCTGAGTCCTAAGCCGTTCAGATTGAGTGGCAGGCTTTCACTTTGAAACAATGAGCGATGGCGAGAGCCTTGGCGTCGTCCGGGCCTGGCGGCACAAACCATCCCAGCATCAACAGTTGTGGCCGATCCAGGGATAGGGGCTGATGGCTGACCACTTGCTCTATCCACGCTGACGGGTGGTGCGAAGAGAACGGCGGCTCCAGCGCTAGACCCGTTGGAGACGCCCTCCGGTGACACGCAGCCGCGAAAGGCCGGTCGCACATGACACCGCGTCGTGCACGCTAAAAGCGCCGAGGCGCTGGAGTCGCCGCTCCGCGCGGTAAGCACACTGGACGGATCGAGACTCCGAGGTCGCACAGCAAGGGTGGAGGATGGCCCATGGTCAACGTCGCTATTAATGGACTCGGGCGAATCGGCCGCGCCACACTCAAGATCGTGATGGACACGCCCGACTTGTGCCTGGTCGCCGCGAACGATTTGGGTGCCGCCGAAAACGTTGCGTATCTCCTGAAATGCGACACCGTCTACGGAAGGTATGCGAAGACGGTCGAAGCAACCGACGACGGACACCTCACTATTGGTGAGCACCGACTGATACTCCTGCGCGAAATGAATCCGGAGCGACTGCCGTGGAAGTCGTTGAACGTGGACATCGTGCTCGAATGCACCGGGGCCTTCACCAGGCGAAAAGACCTGGATGGACACATCCGCGCTGGAGCCAGTTACGTCATCCTCTCAGCGCCATCGAAGACGGATGATGTGGCGACGATCGTCCATGGCGTCAATACACCGGAGGGAGGCACCGTCATCATTTCGTGCGCGAGTTGCACCACAAACTGCATCACGCCGGTAATGGAGATTCTCGGACGCCGGATCGGCATCACAAAGGCCACGATGACCACGATTCACGCGTATACCGCCAGCCAGTCCATCGTCGACGCTCCAGCCACACATGCCCGAAGGGGACGAGCCGGCGCAGCGAATATCGTTCCCACGTTCACTGGCGCGGCGGTAGCGACCACCAAGGCGCTACCCGAGTATCGCGGTCGATTCGATGGCGTGGCAGTCCGGGTTCCCGTCGCGATCGGGTCGCTCGCAGACATCGTCGCACTCACGGCCAGACCAACGACTGTGGACGAAGTGAACGGCGTGTTTACGGAGGAGGCCGAGACCGAACGCTATCGCGGCGTCCTGGGTGTGACGACGGATCGGCTCGTCTCGTCCGACATCATCAAGGATCCCCGCGCCTCTGTTGTGGACCTGGAAATGACGCAGGTCATTGATGGAGATCTGGTCAAGCTGATGAGCTGGTACGACAACGAGTGGGGGTATTCGAGTCAGTTGGTCCGCGAGGCGTTGCGGATCGCGAGAGACATGGATCGGAAACGGTCATGAAGAACGAGGAGGACGGAAATGACGACCACGTGGCTCGGACGGGATCAGGAAACGGCGCAGGACCTTACCCATCGTGCACCTCTGCCCGCCTGGATTCCAAGACCTATGAAACGAGAGAGCGGTCGCACGGACACGCTGCTCACACCGGTTCACGTACGCGTGATCGGGATCGAACTCGATGAGGACGAGCGGGCCTATATCCGACGAAAGCTGGGTATGAAGCTCGGGAAGTTCGCGACATCGATTGAGCGCATCAGCGTCCGTGCGACTGATTTGAACGGGCCGCGGGGCGGCATTGATCAGGTGTGCAACGTGAAGGTCGTGCTCAGTGGGCTCCCGAGCGTCGTGATCGAGCGCCGACACACCGCGCTGCACGCGGCCATCGACGACGCGCTCCGCGCGACGGAACGGGCGGTTCAAAGATGTGTTCATCGCAGGCGCATGAAGCCGCTGCGCGGCAGAACAGGCGCCATCTCACCATGGTAAACATCAATCGCATCCTATGCCTCGTCGATTTGTCGAAGTTCTCGCGCGATTCTCTTCATCATGTGCTGGCGCTGGCAAAGTGGTACGCAGCACAAGTCATTGTCTGCCACGTCTATAGATGAAGGCGTCGAGCGAATCGTCATGGGCGGTGCAGGGCAAAGGCACCCTGAACCTCTCGTCTCGGCTCGACGACGGATCACGTAATCCGCGAAGCAAGCTGTCCAGTCCTGACCATTCGTGCTTAATCTAGGGGCCAATCACGAGTTCCACCGATCTGAGGCGCCGCCGTGGCGCGACGTTTGATCGATTCGTTGGCGCATTGAGACAATTGGTATCGTGACCCTTGGGTGTCTCCATGGTGAACGCCGACTCCGAGTGGGCTCCATTTCCATTTTGCGCGCGACGTTTCATTCTGAAACCCAGAAGCCGTAGATCATCCGCAAAATACTTCCAGTCAATGGTGGTTCTCCTGGCGCTGTAGTTGCTCTTGTCATCAGTGACGTCACACGACGCATCATCGTCACCGGTGGTGCTTCGTCCAAGGAGCAATGTCTTGAAACACCCATTTCGAATCCTGTGTGCCGTTGATGCATCGCGACCGGCCGTGGCGGCTTTTGAGCAGGCTCTCGCCATGAGCGCACGCCGCGGTGCGCAACTCGTCCTCGTGCACGCCGTATCCAAGGACAGGGCCTACAGTTGGGGAGCCGTGGAGCGGGTCGCAGCCTTGGCGGCGCTGCGTAAACGCGCAGAAGCCCTGAAGATTGCCGTGAGAGTTCGCGTTCAACAGGGCGACACGGCGGGGGTGATTCTGCTGCACGCAAGAGCCCAGGCTCCCGACCTCATCGTGCTGGGTTCGCATGAGCCCGTCGGCCCCGCACGTTTTCGATTCCGGTCGATTGCGGATCGCGTCGTAGAGGGAGCGGCGTGTCCTGTGCTGCTCGTTCCAGCAGCGACGACGCACGTCCCGACGACCTTTTGCAGGGTCGTCTGTGCGATTGACCTTTCCTCGGGATCACCGGCGGCGGTAGCAAATGCATCGCGTTTTGTCGGCGACGGCGAGCAACTCACTCTGCTCCACGTGCTCCGTGATGCCGGGCTACGCCACTATGCACCGTTCGCCGTTCCGGAGTTCTGGAGAGCAATGGCCAACGACGCTCGCAAGCGGCTTCATTCGATACTGGACACGCAGGAACTTGACTCGCACGTGCAGGTCACTGTCAGTTCCAACTCTGTTCACGATGCAATTCTGCGCGTTGCAAACGAAATGAAGGCCGATCTCATCGTGATGGGCGCAACTCGAGGGGCGGGTCTGCGTCGGAGATTCCTTGGCTCCACCGCGCTCCGGGTAAGTCGCGGCTCGCCGGTTCCCGTTTTGGTCCTTCCCACCGTGCACGTCAAGCAGATACTGGGCACGCTTGATCAGGCCGTCCTCGGTTGGGCGGCATAGATCAACGCGCCTGTGCAGTGGGAGTCGGGGACGTCGACGCGACTCGCTGAGCGAATTCCGTCAAGCTTCATCGGAACAGATTCGTTCGAGCGATCGACGAGCTCGTCCCCACGACCGTTCAGGACGGCCTTTGCCATGTACAGGGCGAATCCGCCAACCTGCTCCATCTGCAACGACGGCGGCATGACGAGCTCCTGTGTGTTGACGCGCACGTCGAGCAACGGGGGCCCATTGTGACGCAGTACGCGCTCGAGCCCTGGCCGAACCTGCTCGGGGCTATCTACTGCGACCCCGAGGATCCCAGCGGACGTTTTACGCCGCTGGCTCCAAGGCACCTGACCTGGACAAGCCGTCGAGCAGTAGATGGAAGTACACCATGCCGGCGTACGGCTGCCAGTGTTCAACGGCCCTGGCCACGCCACGGTAATCGAGTGGCACCGGCCGGCCAAGCCACAGGGCCAGGCTCTTCTGCGCGCCGACATCGTCGCCGGGAAACACGTGCAGACGGCCTAGTCCCCTCAACGACACGTACTCGGCGGTCCAGCGTCCAACTCCACGAAGCTGCATCAGTCTCTCGCATACTTCGGCGTCGCTGGCGAGCGCCAGCGTGTCAAGGTCAATCGCGCCGCTATCTAATCCCCGAGAGAGGGCCAGTAGCGCACGGACCTTCTGGTGACTGAACCCGATGGCGCGATAGCTGGCCGACCGACTCCCCGCCACATCGCGCGGCGCGGGAAATGCGTACTGGGCCGATGCGCCGGCTCCCCGTCTCACGTCGCACACGGCGGCAAGCCGATTGAGCAGTTCGAGACCGACGACGAGGGACAGCTGCTGGCAGGCGAACGCGTTGACCAGCGCTTCGAATACCGTCGGAAACCGCGGTGGCTTCACACCACGAAATCGAACGGCCAGTTCCGCCAGCCGCCGATCGCGATGCGCCAATCGGTACCACTCGGTAAGATCGATGCGCACGCCGAGCAGCCGGTCAACGACTGAGCGCACATGCCGTCTGTCCGCCAGCGTGCGAAGTGACGGTGTCGCGGTGACAACGAGGCGCGGAGCGGCAGGCGAGCCCGACTGTTGTACAGCGAGTTCGGTGGCGCGCCCCCCGATCGTCACGATACGGCGATAGGTTGTGCCGTCCCACCGGTCGATGGCGTTGCGCGGGCGGCGGCGCAGCACCCAGACGGTGAAGTCGAGGCGGAATGGCGGAATTGGCCGGATAATCACCGCAGGCAATGCCTCATGCGGCAGATCCGGATCGAGCTCCACGCCGTGGCCGATTCGCCGCGGTAGATCGCCGAGACGGCGAAGGTTTGCGGCTCTTCCCCCGCAAGTATTCCTGGAGCGCAACCGCGTTATTGTGTGCCTCGTCATGCGAGCTGTAGACGAGCGTCACCAGGCCGCGTCTGGCCGCGGCCAAGATCGGCCGCCAGGATTCCGGATGTGCGTCGAGCTCACGAAAATACCGCCTGCGGAACTCCGACCACCTCAGCGGATCGTGATTGAACCATTGTCGCAGTTCGGTGCTGGGCCCGACCTCCTTCAGCCACGCGCTCAGATGAGCCTTTGCCTTTGAAAGGCCGCGAGGCCACAGGCGCTCCACGAGGAGGCGCGTACCGTCAGTGCGTGAGACCGGATCATAGACGCGCTTCAGTGTGATCATGGTCTTCTCCCTGATCAAATCCGCGCGCGGCGCTAGTCCCGCGCCCGAATATAGGTGTCGGCCGGCGTCCGCTTCAAGAACCCTCGTTCGGTGAGGATCGCCAGAACGGCGCGAGACGTCGTCGCGTCGAGATCCCAGAGGCGCTGTGCCTGCGCTTGCGTCAGTCTCAGTCCCGGCATCTCTTGGTACTCGCATTGAATTCGTCGCAGGAGCGCGGGAATTCCTGAGGTCGGCCTGGTCTGTGGCGTCCGATGACGTTCGCGTCTATCGGTTGGCATGATGATGGGCTCGTCTCTGGCTGAAGTGGCGTGGGAGGAGTACTCTCCAACCACGGCTCGTTCAACGTGTCAAAGGGCAAGTTCCGATCCAATAGCGCTATTCAGCAGGGTGAGAACAACGTCCCAAAACAGAATCACTTCGAACAACTGGTGAGCGGCAGGGGACCGGTCCATTCTTTCAATATGAAAATCCTGGACACGTTTTGAAAGCCTCTGATCGCCTCCGATGGTTCGTCCGTTGGCGCGGCTGTCGCATCAGGGTGCGGTGTTACCCAGTGTCCTTACGATTGGGCATTCGACGCGGCCGATCGACGAGTTCATTCGTCTGCTCACGGCCCACGGCGTCAATCGTGTCCTCGACATACGCACCATTCCGGGATCGGGTCACAACCCGCCGTTCAGTCGCGAAACGCTCGCGCGCTGCCCGCCCCCCGGCAGCCCAGGATCTGCGGCGCATCTGTTTACGTCCGACGATCTGTACGAACACCAGCGAACATGCTGGTCGCGAGGGGGTCGCAGCAGGGGAGTGGTAGAACGCACCGTCGAACAGCCGCTTTGAACACGAGTTTGCGATCGCAAACGCATTTGTCTCGGGATTATCCTGCTCGATGCGATCGGGGGGAAGTGGCACGGCCGTCGCGATCCGTGTCTTCCGTGCCACCAGTCTTTCACATTGTTCCACTCAATCGTGTCGCACGACTTCATGGCTGGTGTTCTCCAATGCTCGGTTCAAGTACGGGTGCGGCGCAAACGCGTGGGCTTGCGGGGCCGCGCAACGTCCATACGGCGCAAGCGGCGGAGGCGGTTGACTTAGTTTGAACCTTCAGCAGGGTAACCGTCGAACCGCCGCTGACGTTATTCGATGCACACCAGAAAGTCGACCCCTTCCCATCGCTCAGCTTCTGGCCAGTAGAACGTGAGATGGACGCGGTCGCCACGGCGCAGGTCGCTGGTCCCAAGGTCGCACACGTGCACGCCAAGCGTCGTGTCCCGTGTCGCGGTGTCGTGCACGGTACGCCATCCGTCGACGCTCCAATGGACGACGGCAGGCGCGAGCGTCTCCACGCGGAGTGTCCTGTTCGCCGGCATCGTGCGCACCTTGTTGTTGAACCGCCAGACGATGCGGTCCGACGTCGTCTGCTGGACGAGGTACCGCTCGACCGTCTGAGGCGGCTGATCGAAGATGTGGCCATCGAAGAGCGACCGGCACAACTTCAGATACTCGGCATGTGCCCAGACGAGGGGCATGGCCGAACCGGAGGCATGGCCGATGAAGAGTTCGCGCTCGGGAATATCGGCGCTGTCCCAGATCTGTTCGGGAAGAAGGCCCGCCTCTCCGGCCATCGTCTCCATCGCCTGCGCGAGATGCTCGGCGACGTGCAATCGTCCGGCGGCGAGCTCGTAGTGCGCGCGCTCGCCCGTCAGGAGCGGCCACGCGCGTCCCACGCCGGTTCCGTCGTACGGGCCTCCGTCAGCGTGTTCACCGTATCCGTCACCCTGATACCGATGCCAGGCCGGACCGCGCGGCGTTTCCACCTTCAGCGTCGCATCAATGACTTTGACCGTGCTCAGGATCCGCGGATCGTCCGGCGCACGGAGCCCGAAACGGACGAACGCGAGTGCGTCGAGACTGACCATCAGCGCCGCCGGCCCGGTCGCTTCGATCCGGAGGCCGGTTCTTGATCGGGACAAACCCCTGACACGGCGACGCGGCATCGGCGTGGTCGGGCTGCGCGACACGAACGTAATACCCCTCGACGCCGTGCAGTTGCGCGAGTTCGGTCCCCTCCACGTACAGCCATCGCTCGATGCTGGCGTTCCATGCGTCGGCGGTCTCCCGCAGATACTCGGCCGCGATCGTGTTCGACGCTCGCGTCGGCGAGATCGGCCGCGACGAGGAGCGCCGCGATCTCGGTGGCAACAGTGAACGGCGCGTATCCCGGTTGTTCCTCCCATCGGTCCTGCGGACTGACCGGACCGTTGCGTGCGAGAAAGACGGCCGCCCGGCGCACCATCGGCCACAGCGCATCCCGTCCTGCCGTGTCGATGACGCCTTCGCGCGCCGCAAGATCGACCAGGAGAATCGGGAGTGCCGTTTCGTCCATCTGCACGCCGTGCCAGTAGGGCCTGCCGTCGAGCCACATGTTCTGCGACCAGTGGCCATCCGGCTCCTGCGTCACCTGCAGGTACCGCAGCACGCGCCTGACGTGCTCGTGCGCGCCGATCGCGATGAAGCCGCCGGCAATCTCCGACGAGATCCCGAGGCCACACCAGGTGATAGCCGCCGAGGTCGTCGTCCGGCTTCGAGAATCCCCACGGAATCGAGAGGCTCGCGATGATCCCGCCTTCCACGCGCTTCGATTCGTGTGTCCGCAGCACCGCGGCGCTGATCCGATAGAGGCGCGGTTCGCTGCTTCGGCGGGACGCCGTCGACGAGCCGCGCGTGCCATGCGTGCCATGCGCGGACGTACTCGGCGTGTGTCTCGTCGAAGTCCTCGAGCAGCGTGATGAGCGCGTGTTGACCTGCCTCCATCGCGGTCGGCCCGAATCCGAGCGCGATCACGAACGTTCCATCGCACGACGACGAGATCGATTTCGCCCGTGACCGCGACGTTTCCGTTCTCGGCGCGCGCGTAGGTATGGTCCAGCCGTTTGTGCGCGTGCAGTTCCTGCCACCCGTCGGAGACGCCGACGAATCCGACGGATCGGGCGAGCCACGGCGCCGACGACGCGAGCGCCAGGGCGTGGTGCTCCCGTTCCGCGAACAGCATCGGTGAGCCCTTGTAGTCGCCGACCCACGCCGTGTTACCGGCGCCCGCGTTCGCGAGGTGCGGCGCGAGCAGCACGTACAGGTGGAAATCAGCGAGCGTGCCCTGGAGCGGCACGAACCGCACGCGCTGCAGCACCACGTCGCGCCACGGATCGGTCAGGATTTCCTTCTCGATCCGATAGCGACCATCAGCCGCGGTGTTGTAAATCCGATACGCCGGAATGCCGGGCGCGACCTGTGAGCGTCTGCGGAGCTGCGTATCTCGCTTTTCCTCTGAGAAGTACGTGTGCCCATCCGTGACGATGAAACCGAGATCGCGGGTGCACGCGTGATCGACGCGCGGGTAGTAGATTTCGTTGAGAATGCCGTGGCTCAGCGTGAACCAGACACGGCTGTCGCGGCTGACCGCGGTGCCGATCCCGCTCTTTGCGCTGGACGTCCAGCGTGCGGGACGGCCCGGCCAGCCGGGCGCAAAGGTCTCAACCTGTTCGGCTCTGAGTGGGCTCTGCCCCACGAGCGTTGAGTCTGTGATCATAACAACCGATCATCGATCGGAGTTGCCACCAAAAAAAACGTGGTCCAGCAGCCCGAGCGTTGCCGCGCCCATCGGCATGCCGGATGCTCGGAGTTCCCGTTCTGCACCGCATCGATGGACAGAATCCGGGTCCCGTTGATGCCCCGCTCGTCATCAGCCTCTCTTGCGAGTGTCATGTCCTTTCAGGCCTGGAGATTTCCATTCATCTGAGATCTGCTTTCTTTGTCCCCGGCCATGTTCAACGACCCGTGCTAGCGTCCCCTGGCTCGTTGCACTTAACCTCGCCGGCATCGGCCTGAGTCGCCTCCCGACCGGTTCCGTTTGCGAGTCTCTCTTCAGGATGAACTCGAGGGGTAATTCGTCTGGATCGAACGCCTCTCGCAGATCGGGGAAGGAACCTACCAGCATGCCGAGCTCGTCCAGCAGTTGACGAAGCCTGAACGCGGCCGCCTCTTTCTTGATGTGGAGCATCGGTGAGGACTGTTTACTCATGGGAAGAACCTCTTCCATCAGGGGAGCGCCCTCGCGTCCCGCATGTGTTGACCGCTGAACCGCGGCCTTGCGATCGGCCGCGAATTTGGTTTCGAGAGTGATCTGGGGCGCCCCGCAAGCTTTCTCTCGTGATGCCCCTGGCCACAAGCGCATCCGCAATCAACTGGCAGCCGAGACAACGTGTCGGCGCTTCTGAGCTACAGTTGCGACCAACTGGTCGAACGACGACGCGAATGCCTTGATTGCGTCGGCTTGCAGCGCCTCAGTGAGTGCGTGTATGTCAAGACCCAAGGACGCCGCCGTCGTCATGACGGCTTCGGCGTCTTCTGCTCCCAGCGTGACGCGAACCCGCCCGTGATCGCGAAAGGCATCCATCGTCGTTGGCGGCACCGTCGTGATCGTCCCAGGCCCGATCAGTGCCTCGAGGTACAGGACATCAGAGTACGAGGGATTCTTGGTTCCAGTGCTGGCCCATAGAGGTCGCTGCACACGTCCGCCACGTCGCTTCAGGGCCGCAAACGGCTCGCCGCCAAAGATCTCACCGAAGCGACGGTAGACGCGTGTGGCATTGGCAATGGCAATTCGTCCTCGAAGAGCCAGCGCGTCCGGCGATCCGATCGCCTCGAGCAGACGATCCGCAACGACGTCGAGACGGCTGACGAATACTGATGCAACAGATGTGACTCGGTGCGGATCCGGACAGCGGGTGAGACCCCGAAGGTAGGCCTGCGCGACCTCCTCGTAGTGTTCGAGTGAGAACATCAAGGTGATGTTGATGTTGATGCCTTCGGCGGTCAGCACTTCAACAGCCGGAATACCCTCGACGGTTGCCGGCACTTTAATCATGACGTTCGGCCGTCCAACGACCTGCCAGAGATGACGAGCCTCGGTAACGGTCGCGTCGGTATCATGGGCGGAACCTGGCGAGACTTCGATGCTTACGAACCCGTTCGCGCCCTCACTACTGGCGTGCACGGGTCGAAGAACGTCAGCGGCCAACTGGATGTCTTCGACCATTAAGCGTTCGGCCAGATCCCGATCGTTCACGTGGCCATCGGCGTCGAGCAGGCGACGGAGCTGAGCATCGTATTCGGTGCTGTCGGCGATCGCCTTGGCGAAGATCGTCGGGTTGCTGGTCACGCCACCCAGCCCGTCCTCGTGGATTAGTCGCTGGAGTCCGCCCCCCGTGATCAAACCACGGCTGATGTGGTCCAGCCACAGGAATTGGCCGCATTCGCTCAACGCCAGAAGTCGGTTCATGACCGGTCCGCCTGGTACGCCGGACGGCTGCTGGTTAAATCCGTCTGTGCCATTTACCCACCTCCTTCGACTTGCGTTGTCCTGGCGAACCGCCCGACTCACGTTCGTCTGTTGGTAGAAGTGCACACCAGCCGCCAGATACCGAGGGCGTAGAATGTGCGACAACCCTGGATTGCGCAGCGTGGGACAGCAGGCTTCCGATTCAGAATGAAACCACGGCTTTCAAAACGAAAGGAGGTTCCTCGAACGAGAGCCTAGGACGGAGCCGACGCCACGGTGTTCGCACAATCTTCGACGACACCGTCGCCGCGTTCGAGGGAAGACGACGCGTCAGCTGCGTTGTCACCAGGGCGGGGTTGAGGCTCTACTGCGATTTTGCGGTCGTCGGCATCGGCATCGAACCGGCCATGGAGATCCTCGGAGGCAGTGGCATCCACGTGGACAACGGCATTGTCGTCGACGAGTATTGCCAGACGAACGTCAGCGGTATTACGCCGCCGGTGACGTCGCGAATCACCATCACCCGGTCTTCGGTCGCCACATTCGGGTAGAGCACTGGCAGAACGCCATCAAACAAGGCACCGCAGCCGCGCGCAACATGCTTGGCCAACGCATCGCGTACGACGAGATTCACTGGTTCTGGTCTGATCAGTACGATGCGAACCTGCAGTACGTGGGGTTCCACACCAAATGGGAACAGCTCGTGGTACGTGGCGGTATGGACTCCGGGAGCTATCTGGCGTGCTACGTGAATGACGGTCGGATCGATGCGGCTGTCGGTCTCAACCGCGGAAAGGACGTCCGCCGTGTCATGCCGCTCATCACGTCTCGACGCGCGGTGGATCTTCAACTGCTACGAGACGAAAGCGTTGACCTGCGCTCATTGCACGCCAGTTCGTAGGAACCGTAAACTCCGTCGCCGAAGAGCCTGATCGCGGGGGTTCTGTAAACGATACACGAGGGCGAAGTGTTGCTCCTATCACTGCGCCAGCCAGGGGCGAACGTCTCTGTCACTATCTCACACGTAACATCGCCTTCATCGTCGGATGGAACGTGCAGACGTAGGCGAAGTCACCCGTTTGCCGAATCGTATGCCTCCAGGACTTGTCAGCCTGAATGTCCTTCGAGTCGAAGCTGCCGGCCTTCGACGTTGCCGTGTGAGGCACCAGATCCTTGTTGACCCATACGATTGTGTCGCCCGACGTGACGGTCAGCACGTCTGGCTCGAATCGCATGCCCTCGATGGTTACGGTGTGCGTCCTTGATCTGGGCTCGTCGCCCACAACTACGCCCACCGTGGCCAGTAGCACACTTACCGCGACGACGACGGTTGTTATCCGCACGTCAGCCTTCGTTGGCAACGGATGACTGAAGACGCTTCGCGTGCTCAAGGTGAGCGACAAAAGCCGGTCGCACCTTGACCAGCAGAGCTTTCAGTTCGCTGTTTGTTGCCCCGGGAATCAGCGTCTTATCGAGCGCATCGATCACCTGCTGGTGATACGCGACTTCATGATCAACGTACGCCTTGTCGAACGCCGCACCCTTAAGTGTCTTTAAATCAGCGAGGTTCTTGGCGCCGTCGGATTTCAGGCTCTGGCTTGTGGGATTGTCCTCCGGCGAGACTTTGAGCTTGGCCACTAGCGCTGTCGCCGACTTGTTGACGCCAGTATGGTCGGTGATCATCAACTGGGCGAACGCCTTGACCTCGCGGTTGGCTGACCGGGACGCGGCGAGCTTGCCTGCATCGATATCGACCTGGTTCGCTGTCACGACAATCGACGCAATTTGCGCATCATTGACACCTTGAGCAGACACACTCGCGAATGGAAAGGACAGAATAGCTGCGACGCCGATCGCTGGCATCTTCATGGGCACTCCTCAGTTCACAACCAACAGTTACTTTCAAATGCTGATGAGAGGGGCGCATGACGGTCTACATCATTCCAACGTGCGGGATGGAGGCGACAATCTGTCGCGGTTGTCAGACGCCGATTCGATTTAGGAAGGGCAAGCGACGGGCCAACGACTACACGGTCGCTAGAAGGCGTGTAACCCGCTGGATCCGACCATCTTGCTGGCGATCATGCGCCGACGCCTCTGGATTCTCGCCGCGCTTCTAGTTTCAGACTGAAAGGTTCGACCTCAGTTTGAAAGGCTCTGCTCCGAGAATGTGATGAGGTCCGAGCTGCAGGGACGCGACGAGTTCGAGGTGCGAAAAGCGCCACCAGACCTATCGCTGGGACACGCGGCGTAGCGGTCCGTCAGTTCTAGACGCTTGGGTCGACGCGCGCGGAGCTGGCCGCAGATTCGATCACGCTCGAGAGGTTCAAAAGGCGTATCGCGGCCAGCGCCGCCTCCCAGCGGCCATCGGCGCACAGTCCGCTGATCCCAGCATCCTCGTACGCCAGCATCGCGGCATCCAGGCAGGCTGCGCGCACGGCTTCGGCTAAATCGGGGGAGGCGTGAGTTCGATGTGACATTACCTGCTCCGCAGTCCGACATCCTCGATGTCCGAAAGGTCCGACCGGGTTTTCCAGCAGCATGGTCGCATGGCCACCCTTGCTGGTGAGGGCTTCAGGGTGCGAAACGTCCACGCAGAGCCTGCACCTTGTCAGCGCACGCCGCCTTCAGTTAAAGTTGTACCACAAGTGCAACTTTCACAATTTACTGACTACGCGCTCCGAGTACTGATATATGCGGCAGCGCGTCCAGACGCACGCTGCCTCACCGCCGACGTGGCAATCGCCTTTGGCATTTCACGTCATCACCTGGTGAAGGTCGTCAACGAGCTCCAGCACCTCGGTTACTTGGAGACTGTTCGAGGACGCGAAGGGGGGTTCGCCCTGGCGAAACCCCCGGGGCGAATCCGTCTACGCGACGTCGTCGTGAGCACGGAGGGCACGATGGCGTTGGTGGAATGTTTCGACCGCGATACGAACAGATGCCCGCTGGCGACCGCGTGCGGGCTGCAGGGAGTGCTCGGAGAGGCATTCGAAGCGTTCCTGACCGGTACTCGACCGCCACTCGCTGGCCGATCTCGTCGCTGAACCGCGGTGGGTCGCGCGGGTGTCGGCTCTCCAGCCCGTACGCGCTCGCGGGGGCGTCTCCCGCTCAACGTCTCGCTCGCTTGAGGGTGTGCATGGTCTCGAATGATCGAGACATCGTCTCGCGCGCCGATATCGAGCATCTCGTTAATCACTTCTACGATCGCGTCCGCGCCGACGAAATCCTGGGGCCCATCTTTGACGACGTCGCGAACACCGACTGGGACGCGCATTTGCCGAAGATGTACGATTTCTGGGAGACCGTCCTGTTCGGCGCATCCGGATTCCGAGGCAATCCGCTGGCGGTTCATCTCGTGCTCGCGGGCCGTGTTCCACTCGGCCTACGAGAGTTCGGCCGTTGGCTCGATCTGTTTCACGACAGCGTTGATATCGCGTTCCGCGGCCCGTGTGCCGAGGCCGCCAAGCTGCGCGCGTCGCGGATCGCTGCCGTCATGCAGCACCATCTTCGGGCTCACGAGGAGGCCGTGAGTTAGGCGTGAACCTCACGCATCGACTGCTGTGCGCCGCTTCTGTCAGTGCAAGTCGTAAATAAATCTTGCAGACCACAGGTAACAGCCGGACCGAGACGCGGCGCTGCTGCGTTATCGCGGCCATTCACTAGAATGGATCAGCAGGCTTATATGACACGAAAGCCCACGGCGCCGTCCGCGCGGGTCGATGTCGAGCACCACCATCTCGCGGAGCTCGTGGAGTTTCGACCTGACCAGGGCATCATACGGCTGCACGAACAGCGAGTCGTTCTCCTGAGCGCGGCTGCCATGGGGCTCATGCGCAAGGAGCTGATCGACACGTTGGGCCTGGAGACGGCCAGACGTTTGTTCCTGCGGTTTGGGTATGCGGACGGGTATCACGACGCCGTCAGTCTTCGCGACCGCTCGAGGTGGTCGGCTCCCCTCGAGGGGCTGCAGGCGGGTGTCGTGCTTCACAGACTCGAAGGGATTGTGCGGGCCGAGATCAGAGCCCTGGAACACGACGCCTCGGCCGGCCGCTTTCACGAGGACGTGGTCTGGCACGACTCCTACGTGGCCGAACAGCACGTGCACCACTACGGCAGGACCAAGACACCGGTGTGCTGGTCGTTAGTGGGATATGCGAGCGGCTACGCGAGCGCCTGCCTCGGACAAGAGGTCTACTTTCGCGAAAGCGAATGCATCGGGCAAGGGGCGCCACAGTGTACGGTCGTTGGAAAGGACGCGCAGAGCTGGGGCAATGACCTGGAAAGGCTCCGCGATGATTTTCAAGGCGGGAGTCTTGGGCAGGAAGTCGAGCGACTTCGAGACGCGGTGCACCAGCGTCTCCAGGAGGTCGGCCGGCGCGAGCGACTGGTGGCCAAACGCGAGCGCGAACTGAACTTGTTGCGGGAGCGCGTCGCCCGTCACGCGGCGTCCAAGCAGTTCGTTGCCGGCAGTGCCGCGATGCAAGATGTGCTGGAGCTCGCCGCTCGCGTCGCTCCGCTGGACACAACCGTTCTGGTCTACGGCGAAAGTGGCACCGGGAAAGAATTCATCGTGCGGATGATTCACGATCAGAGCCCGCGCGCGGGCGGTCCGTTCGTCTCCATCAACTGCGCCGCCTTGACCGAAACACTGTTGGAATCGGAACTGTTCGGCCACGTGCGAGGCGCGTTTACGGGGGCCGTCCGCGACAAAGCCGGCCTCTTCGAAGTGGCTGATCACGGCACCCTGTTCCTCGATGAGATTGGGGAAGTTGCGCCAACGGTGCAGGCGAAGCTCCTGCGCGCCCTTCAGGAGCGCGAGATTCGACGCGTCGGTGCAGAGCGGACGATCAAGGTGAGCGCCAGAGTGGTGGCTGCGACGAACCGGGACTTGCGAGCCGCCGTCGCAGCCGGTACGTTCCGCGAAGATCTGTATTTCCGACTCGGAGCTTTCGTGATCACTGTGCCACCGCTGCGCGAGCGCCGCGAAGATATCCCGGCCCTCGTTTATGACTTCGTTCGCCGTGCTGCGGCACGGGTCAAGAAAGACGTCGAAACTGTGTCGGCGGAGGCGATGACCGCACTGATGAGCTACGGCTGGCCGGGGAATGTGCGCGAACTCGAACACGCGATCGAACGCGCCGTGATCGTGGCTCGCGGCGCCAGTATTCGAGTCCGCGAACTGCCGCCTGAGGTCTCACAGAAGGCTCGGCAGCGTACTCCGGACGACGAGAGCTTCGATCTTCAAGCGCAGGAGCGCGCCACGATCGAACGGGCCCTCGAGCGGTTTCGCGGGAATCGCAAAGAGGCGGCCGAGGCGCTCAAAATCAGCACCGTGACGCTCTGGCGCAAGATGAAGCAGTACGGCCTGGTGGCGTGACCGGGCTCCGGCATTTCATTCTGAAGACAGAGACTTCTTTTCGAAACGCCCGACGCCCCGTTCCTGCTGCGGTTCACACAGGCGTGACGGGAGTCTGCCTAGTCCCCCGGCGAGGCCCGAGAGGGGAGGGTCGGACACACACCAATCGGCCCTGCGTTTGCTCCGTTGGAGGCATGCGCATTGACATTATTGACGAGGACGACTCAATCACCGCTCAGGCCCGCGTGTACGCCGAATATCGACTATTCGCGACACTGGCGCGATATGCCCGCGCCATACGAAGCGTACGGGCGGTCCTGCACGTCGACCGGAAGGGCGTCGCCGACCGCGCCACTTGCGTCGTCACCGTGGTGCTCGAGCCGACCGGGTCTGCGGTCGTACGGGTGCACGGGAGGCATGTGCACGGCGCGATCGATCGAGCGGCCGGGCGCATTAGAGATTTGATCAAACGAAGACCGCTCCAGATCACCCCACCCTGACAGCGTTCGTAATCCGCGGAGTTGGTCGCGCGACCTGTCTTGTGCATGCGTAAAACTCGCCTCAGCACGCATCGCGGACCTACGGATGACTCAATCTTCTGACGGCTCTCGGTGGTTTGCGACCAGCGCGTAGTGAGTCTGATCGCCGGTGTACCATCCATTCACTCCCAACTGCCGCGCCAGCTCGCGAACTTTCTCGATCGCTTCAGGATACCGCCCCGCGACCGTGTGCGCAGGCGCTGGAACCACGCTGATGTCATAGACGTCCGCCCGCGCGGTACGCTCCGAGGCGACTACGTCGCCAGACTTCGGCGCAGATCGCCAGCTGGCCCACGACGACGCGCCGGGCGGTCTGCTGTTCTCCTGGGTGATCCGACGGCCGTCTTTGCTCATCGTTGCTGGTCCTTTCAGTGTTCGATCGCCGGGAGTATCCGTGGATCCGACGCAAGTCGCGAGCCACCGGCCTTCTCAGACGAGTGATGCCGACACAGCTTCCAAGGACGAGGGTGCTTGCCTCCTGGCCTCGGCCATCTCCTCGAGCACTCCGGGTTTCCAACAATCGCGTCAGAGAAAAAGCCCCAGTTGCGTCCGAGGAAATGGGCGCGCGATTGAGGATCGCGCCACCCATCAGCTGTCCGGGCTTCATCGGCGCTCCGCGAGAGCGCCGTTCTTGGGAGGTTTTCCCTCGGTCGACACTGGTTCCGACCTCTCTGGCGCTGCCGGCACTGGCGGCGCCCCCAAACTATCCGTAGCGGTCTCCTGCCGCCGGGAATGTACCGACAACGCCACGACGGTACCCACAAACACAACGATCAGAAATAGGACGAAGATTTCGTCCGCAGCCACAGCGCTCCTCCTTGACAAGGTTGACGGTCGTGAACCCGTCGTGTCAGATACACGTCTGCTGGCTCAAGCCCTTCACGAGTGGATGGTTCAAATGGCCGACTTGTAATGCAACGCGTGCTCCGAAAATCGCCACCGCACGTGTCGGGTTGGGCATCGCACAAACCTCCTCTCACTGAATCAAGCTTCCTCTTCACCAAACGCTCCTGCCTAGGCTGCGTGTCGTTCCTGATCGGCCTCATCAAGAATCCGACGTCGAAACCGCGCTCGCCAGTTGAAGTACCCTACAAGCCCGGCCCCGACGATCGCTGCCGCCAGTCCCACCAGGCCGACCACTCTCACGTCGCCTGTCAGCCAGGCTCCACCGAGACCTACGGTCAGCGCGACGACGATTGGCATCACCGCCATCGCCATGATCAGTCCTGTGGTTGTCACGAACGTTCCTCCTATTACGTATCCAAGATGCAGGCGCCTGTGCGCGCAAGGCACGTTCGACTTGAAAGGACAACATCTCGAGTTGACAACCGGACAAACCGAACCCGTGGCAGTAGCTCGCTGCCTGCCGCGGTCCGATGAGGACAATGATGCCGTCCTCGTTGTCCAAGATCTGGTCGACCTGCTCGTGAACACGCTCAGCGTCCGAGCCAAGCGCCTCTCGCAGCGTCACAGCTCTACCCCCCGTTTCTCTTCTGTCGTCCTACCGCCGGAGATGGGCAGGCGCGACGTCTGGCGTCGTGCACTCACCGCTGGTCGTGCACCGCCCTGCTTCGATCGGTCATTGTCGACGTCCGGTCGCTCGTCTCCGTCCGGCTGTTCTGAGCCTCCTTCGAATTGATTCCCATGACCTGTCGCGCGAGACCGCAGGAACGACAACTCGTGAGCGCGGTCACCAAACGTCGTCAGCGCTTCTGCCCACAACGCACGTGCGTCACTGTGGCCGCAGTCTTCATCACATCCGTCGTCGGCACGGCCAGCGCGGAGTCGTCGTTCATGGGCCACCATGGCGTCGTGCCACGCGGCCAATCGCTGCGAAAGCGAGGTCGCTTCGGCTGTTCCAAGGCGCGATCCGATGGCGCTGTATGGATTCATGTCAGAACCCAGCCTCTCTCACGGCACGTACGCGCAGTGCGCTCGATCGCAATCAGATGCGCGGCATCACGAAGAAATGCTTGTTCGAGCTCGGACATCTCACAAGTAGCGACAAACACTGGGGCCATCCCAAACTCCAACGGGAGTGCCTTGGTTGGATCCTGCCGCAGCAGCCTTGACGTAGAGTCGCATAGCGCCTGAGGCTCCGCGAGCACGGCGCGCCCGACGAACTTGATGTCTGGTCGCTCTAACGCCCTCGACCGGTTATCCACGATGTCAACCTCCTAGTGTCGTAGTTGAGAGGGTACGTTCACCGCCCAGCGTGTTTGGCACGGGTGGTCGTGCGGCGCGGATCGCCCCTCGTGACAGGCCGCCGGAAACCGCTCGGCCGTTCCGAAATCAGATTAAAGTGAGCGGAACTCGAGCGGCGCATCGACAGGCGGGAGCGGCGGCGTCGGTGCTTTGCAGCATCGGCGCGACCGCCCGACGAAGAGACTCCAGTCTCCTCGGGACGAACGCGCCGCCAGCGCCGCCGCAACGATGGCGAGCACGAAGCAGGGGAGTGAAGCAGATAAACATGACAGCTTGCACGTGAGATCTCGGACTACCGCACTCGCCAAGGGCGAGCCACCGACCGACGTGCACTTGTACTGTCTATAGCAACTTCCGATCCCATGATTCTTCAGAGGGGGGCGGGTCTAACGGCCGTTCTGTCGTTCGATGTGAAAGGGCCGTTTCAAAATGTAATCTCGTCCCGTCCTGCGACCCCACCGTTGGGGAAGTACACCTTCTCGACAGGATCACCCTGGCGGTAAAAAATCTGGGTGCGCGTAATGGGAATGGTCTCCAGATCCGGAAGGAGGCGGCCGAACGCGTCTTCAGGGAGCGAGGGCAGCAGGCGGTTGAGCGGTCTCGGCGCCGCTGGCATCCCGGCCCGTTTCTGGCGCTTGCCGCTTGCCAGTGGTTGGGGGGCGACGTGTCGGGTCTTTGCCCGACTGACTCTCGTCTCTCACGTCAGAGTGCATGAGGATTGCGAGCGCGATGGCCGTGCGCGTAAGGCCGAGCTAAAGGCTCCGCACGTCATGCCGTCTGAAACGGCCACAGTGGCGACGGGCCTTGATTCCTTGGAGCGGCAGGCGCCCATGTCAGAATTGTGCCCCGCCGCTGGACCTGGACTACCCACGCGGGTACTCAGCCGCTCGCGATGCCCCGTGCTCGTCAGGTACGATGCGCGGCCGTTGCGGCGACCGACGAAGTCGAACGCACAACAGGGTGCACTGCGCTGTGACCCAGGGAGCACATCAGATGGCCAGAACGAGAGAGCTTCGTGTCCTCGTGGCGACAGACGGATCCCGCGACGGCAAAGCCGCCATCGCGACCACGTTGCACTTTCCATGGGCGGATCGGACCCGCGTTCGGGTAGTCAGCGCGCGGCGTAGCCGGGCGGAGTACAGTCGATCGATTCTGTTGCGCGCGCTCGATGAGGGAGCCGAGAAGGCGGCGGAGAGTGCACGGCGCACCCTCTCGCGCCGCTGGCCCGACGTCGAAACTGAAATCCTGGACAAGCCCCCGGTTGAGGCAATTCTCGGCGAAGCCGTACGCTTTCAGGCCGATGTGATCGTGGTCGGCTGGCGCGGGCATGGCGCCGTTCGTCGCCTGCTGATGGGCAGCGTCTCTCGAAGCGTCGTCCGCGGCTCCAAGTGCGCGGTACTTGTGGTCCGGCGGTCGCAGCATGTACGTACGGTCGTCGTCGGTGTGGACGGATCTGAGGGCGCAAAGCGCGCCTTGGCCTTTGTCGGCCGGCTGGTACCGCCTCCGGGCGGCCGCGTGACGCTTGTGAGGGCTGTGGAGTTGCTGAGGGCTCCCTCGCGGGGCAGCGTCCCCGGCGCGGCGACGATTGCGGGCGAAGTGAGACGCCAGAACACGCTACGAGCGCGAGCGGCGACGAAGGATCTCAATCGCGACGCGACCAGACTCAAACGCACCGGGTGGGACCCGCGGACCATGCTCGTCCACGGCGAACCGCTGCGCGATCTCCTCGGTGCTGTCGCGGCGAGTCGCGCGCAACTGCTGGTCGTCGGGGCGAGGGGCACCAGCGGCGTCCGGTACCTGCTGTTGGGCAGCGTCGCTGAAGGTGCGCTCAACCAAAGCCCGGTCGCCGTCCTCGTCGTACGCTGACGGGGGCCGGGCTCAAGACCACGTCAGGTTCAAGAACGGAGAGGCGTGGGTCGAAATTGACGATGTCAGGGTGTTCGGGCGTCCGTATCGCGAGATATCTTTCGTGCGGCCGAATCGAAACCGGCGGACCTCCTCGTCATGGACGCTCAAGGAAGGGACGGGATCGGCCTTGCGTTGTTTGGATCGACGACGCAGCAGTTGGTTCGTGGCGCGATGTGTCCTGTCCTGACGGTGCGCGGGTTGCAGTCGTAAGGCGCGTCGCCTCCGCAGCGACGTCGATTCGCTGTTCCTATGCGTCACGGGTTCACCCGGAGCACGTGTCATCCAAGAGCGCTCTCTCTGACGGATTCCGAAGAAGGTGATGACGATGATCAGAAAGGCAAGAAGCCCTCGAATCAAGAGACTCGAACTCGACGAAGCCCTGATCGCTCTTTTCATCGGGGCGATGGACGCGAACCATCATGTGGCACGCGAGGAACTGGCCCGCGCCCATCATCTGATTTGGTCCACGAAGCGGTTTCGACGCAAATCAGGCGAGACCGTCGGTCGAATCATCGAACGGATGAAAAGGCTGGTCGAACAGCCGGAACCTTCGGGGGTGATGGAAGCCGCCGCGAACGCAATCCCGGCCAAGCTGAGACCGTCGGCGTTTGCCATCGTCGCCGACCTTCTGCTGGCCGATGGGAAGATCGATGCACGAGAACGGAAGTTCCTGCAGCGTCTGGCCGTCAACTTCAACATCAGGGCTCGCGTGGCGAGCCACGTCGTCGACGCCATGCTCATCAAGAATCAGCTCTGAGGCGATGCTCGCCGAGCATCACACCGACGTCGTCGCGTTCCCAGGCGGCGAGGTGTAACGGCTTCGCTCAACGCAGGTACTGCTCGGTCAGCGCCACCCAGTACGCGGCGCCCATCGGCAGAATTTCGTCATCGAAGACGTATTGCGGATGATGCACCATCGGCGTATCGCCGTTCCCGAGCAAGCAATACGTGCCTTGCTTCTTCTGCAGCATGAAGGCGAAGTCCTCACTGCCCAGGTAGCTCGGTCCTGGGTACATCACCGCGTCGTCGCCGAACGCCTCGCGCGCGATCGCCGCAGCTTTCGCCGTCTCTGCCGGGTCGTTCACAAGGACCGCCCCAGGGACGCCTTCCCGGATCTCGTAGGTGCAACCGAAGGTCTCCGCCTGCGCCTTCGTGATCGATCGTACCTTGCCCAGCACCAGCGCGCGATCGTCCGGAGTGGTCGTGCGAATCGACAGGCGCAGGATCGCCGATTGCGCGATGACGTTCCCGGCATTGCCCGAGATGAACGCGCCCACGGTGACGACGGCGCTGTTGTGGGGCGATACGTTGCGCGACACGATCGTCTGCAGCGCCATTACCAGCGACGAGCCGGCCACCACCGGGTCGATGCTGAGTTCCGGCATCGATCCGTGGCTGCCCTTGCCGATCAGCTCAATCTCCCAGTTGTCGACCGCGGCCATCATCGCGCCGTCGCGAAAGTGCAGCTTACCGAGTGCGAGCCCTGGCATGTTGTGCATGCCGAACACCGCGTCGACCGGCCAGCGTTCGAAGAGCCCGTCCTCGATCATCGCAGGCCCTCCGGCCATGATCTCTTCGGCAGGCTGAAAGATCAGCCGGACCGTACCGTTGAAGTTACGCGTCCGGGCGAGGTATTCACCGGCCGCCAGCAACATCGTCGAATGCCCGTCATGGCCGCACAGATGCGCCACACCGGCGACCTCGCTCTTGTAGGGCAGTTGGTTATCCTCCTGGATCGGAAGTGCGTCGGTGTCGGCGCGCAACCCGATGGACTTGGTGCCATTGCCTGCGGTGAGTGAGGCGACGACACCGTGCTTGCCGACGCCGTCCACAACTTCGTAGCCCCACGATCTCACCAGGTCGGCGATGTATTTCGCCGTCTTGGCCTCTTCGAGTGACAGTTCCGGATGTTGGTGCAGGTGATGTCGCCAGGCCTTGATCGTCTCGAGCCGGCCCTTGAATTCGTCGACCAGTGCATTCATCGCAAGTCTCCAGTTTTACGTCCTTTGGGTACGGTGAGCATGATCGATACTATGGCCGCCACGACCATGAGCAGATTGAGCGCCAATGCGATCAGCGCGGCCTGGCGGACGGCCACGTTGTCCTGACGACCGGCGAACGTGATCACGCCGTCCAGCCATCGGATCGATTCCCGGTCGGCGCTGAGCGCCGTAAACACCGCGGCTGAGATCGCGACACCGAAGGAGGCGCCGAGTGACGACGCCATCTTGTAGATGCCGGATCCGGATCCGGCCTGGTCGTCGGGCAGGTTCGAGAGCGCCGCATCGGTCGAGGGCGTTGCGTAGAACGCCAGGCCGAACCCGAAGAGTGTGTACGCGGCGACGGCCAGCATCGTGTACTGTCCGATCAACAGATTGGTCGGCATCACCATCGCGATCGATAGCCCAACGATCAGGCTCCCCCAGATCATCGGTTTGCGCGCCCCGAACGTCTGCAGCAGCTTTTCACCGACGCGGATGAAGGCGACAATCGCGATCGCGTAGCCAAGGGTCAGCATGCCGGCTTTCTGAGCCGACAGACCGCCGCCTAGCTGCACGAGCATCATCGACACCAACAGCATCCCCGCCACAGCGTTCAGCAGGAAATTCGAAATCGTCGCCCCCGTGTAGGTGGAGTTGCGGAAGAGTGCAAAGTTGACGAACGGATGGCGAGTTGTGGTCTCGGCCCTGAAGAACATCACTCCGACGAGAATGGCGATCGCACCCAGGCCCAGGGTGATGGGATTCGTCCAACCGATTTCACTCCCCTGTGTGGCCAGCACCTGCAATGCCACCATCGTCACCATGAACGTCAGGACACCCATCGTGTCGAAGCGGTAGTTCTGGTCGGACGCAGACTTGCTCTCCGGCGTGCCGCGCACCATCAGCATCCCGGCCGCTGAAACAGCTGCCGATGCGAAAAAGATCCAGCGCCATCCGACGTTCTCTGCCATCAGACCGCCGAAGAGAGCGGCGAATCCAGAGCCACCCCAGGAGCCCATGGACCAGAGACTGACCGCGCGCTGACGGGCGGCATCGTCCCAGTACGTTTTGATTAGCGCCAGACTGGCCGGCATGATGAACGCGGCCGACAGCCCCTGCCCGATGCGGCCAAGCATCAGCAGCGGAACCGCCAATGCGCCCGGTGGCGCGAGCGCAACCAGGAGCGAGCCGACGATGCTGAGGATGAACCCCCACATCAGAATCTTTACCCGCCCGACCCGATCGGCGAGACCGCCAACGACGACGATGAAGATGCCCGAGAACAGCGCCGTGATGGACACCGCGATGTTCATGACGTTCGTCGGGACTTCGAGGTCCGTCGCCATGGCTGGCGCGATGTTCAGGGTGGTCTGCGCAAACAGCCAGAACGCCAGCACACCGAGAATGATGCCGAAGAGGAGCTTGTCGTTGCCCCGATAGGGCGTTGGCTCGTGAGTCATCATCGCTAATCTCCCGTCAGATCAGGAAGCGTCGGACGGATCAGCACGCCGCTCCTCGATGGGAGGTCCCGCGGAACAATCAGCAGCGGCCACGCCGCGCTCCGCAGCACACAGTCTCCGACCGAACTCTTGCCTTCGTGAGATCGATGGCGCGCCGAACCTTCTTGATTGGTGTCATCGACACCTCCTCATCGATCGTTCACTGCACGCCGACGCCGCCGGAGTGCAATGTCAGAACCCGGCAGCCCGCCTCGCGGATCACGCGGTCTGTCGTCGAGCCGAACAGGAGCCGGTTCACCGCGCCTTTCCCCTGGACGCCCATAACGACCAGGTCGACATGGTCGTCCGCCACAATCCTGAGCATTTCCTGGTCCGCGCGGCCCTTCACGACTCGTTCCTCCGGGCGGGCCCAGACACGCGCGTCGTCGGGCACCACACCTCGGAGCCGGGTGACCGCATCCTGCATCCGCGGACGTTCCGCGTTCAGCACAATTATGAACCGTCCTCGGGCGAGTCGATGAAAGCCTAGATCCCCACTCCCTTCCAAATCCGCCAGGCAGCGGAGCATTCAGGCTAAAGCGTATCGGCCGCCACGATCACGTGTTGCGCTGCGTCCGAACGTAGATCGCAATTGCCATCACCAGAACGACCCCACCGGCAACGAACCGGATCATGAGGAGGTACCTGCTACTGCGGCCGTGATGTCTCCCGCATTGTTCTTGCGTACCGGCGGCATGGACGCGCGTGGTAATGCATTCATGCATTGGCGCGCACCTACTCGCGCATGCTTTCTCGCGTGAGCTCGAGCAGTTGGGTGATCGCGGTCAGGAGTTCCTCGGATAGTGATGTGCGTGCATCATCGTGTATCTCGCGTGCCGAGGCGCAGCCTATCGGTCACCATGATTCCAGTCTGAGTCCAATCAGCGCAGTCAGCAATGTCAGCGAATCAGGAACTGACCGAACGTGCTTCGGTTCAGGCCATAATGTCGTCATGACGTGGTCATGGAAACTGGCAAGGATCGCGGGCATTGATCTCTACGTTCATGCCACTTTTTTCATGGTGGTCGCCTGGATCGCCCTCATCTACTGGAACCAGAGTCAACGCGTCCAGGCCGTCGTCGAGGGTGTCGGATTCATCCTCGCGCTCTTTGCATGCATCGTCCTTCACGAACTCGGCCACGCGCTCACGGCGCGTCGCTACGGGATCCGGACTCGTGACATTACGCTTCTTCCCATCGGAGGGGTCGCCCGTCTGGAGCGGATGCCGGACGAACCCCTCCAGGAGCTGTGGGTGGCGCTTGCCGGTCCGGCCGTGAATGTGGTTATCGCGCTGTTGCTCTTCGTTTGGCTGCGGGCCTCGGGATTGTGGGAATCTGTGGACCGACTGGGTGTGGCGATCGGAGGGTTCGCCGAGCGAATCATGGTCGCCAACGCCATGCTCGCCGGCTTCAATTTGCTTCCTGCGTTCCCGATGGACGGCGGTCGTGCCCTTCGAGCCCTGTTGGCAACTCGAATGGAGTACACCCGAGCGACTCAGCGAGCGGCAATGATCGGCCAAGGCATGGCGATCTTGTTCGGCTTCGTCGGACTACAGGGCAATCCCATGCTGATCTTCATCGCGCTCTTCGTATGGATCGGCGCCGGTCAGGAGACAAGCATGGCGCAGATGAAGTCCTCGCTCGCTGGGATCCCCGTGCGCCGGGCGATGCTCACGCACTTTCGGACCTTAAGTCCCGACAATACACTCGGCGATGCCGTGGATCTGCTCCTGACGGGTTCGCAGCAGGATTTTCCGGTCGTCAGAGATGGGCGGGTCGAGGGCATGTTGACGCGGAAAGACCTGATCGCGGCGCTGACGCGAGCCGGAAGAAGTGCACGTGTCGGCGACCATATCGCGCGGACGTGCGCGACGGCCGAAGGGTCGGAGATGCTCGAGACAGTATTAGCGCGACTGCGAGGCCGCGACTGCCACACGGTGCCGATCATGGAACGCGGCAGGTTGATTGGCCTCGTCACGATGGACAACGTCGGAGAGTTCCTGATGATTCAGGCGGCTGAAAGGAGGAGTCGACCAGCCGTGCCAGCACCGTAGCGCACCAGATTCGAGCACAGGCGCCACTCTCCCCGGATGCAGACTCGGCAAACCGTCCTTCGTCGTCCATGTACCGTGCGTAGACGGACGACGTGTTAAGTTGAAAGCTGAGAGGTGGTTCGTGCCGCGTGCTCGACATTCACGCTCATCAGGAGGCCCGCATGCTTCGACTCGCTGACGCACAGAGAGTGATCGCCGCCGCACAGAAGAAGGCCGCGGAGATCGGTCAACCCATGAACATTGCCATCGCCGACGCCGGCGGCAACCTCATCGCGCACGTGCGGATGGACGACGCGTGGCTGGGGAGCATCGACATCTCGATCAAGAAGGCCTACACGTCGCGAGCGTTCGACATCGCCACGAAGGATCTGGCGACGCACTCGCAGTCGGGCGGGCAGTTCTTCGGCATTCATGCGTCCAACGACGGACGCGTCATGATTTTTGCCGGCGGCATCCCCCTCAAGAAAGATGGCAAGGTCGTGGGGGCGATCGGGGTCAGCGGCGGATCCGGTGAACAGGATCACGCGGTGGCCGAGGCCGGCGCGCAGGCGTTGTAGCAGGGGTTCCGGGAGCGTCAGGCCCGGAGAGCAGTGATCCCGGAAGGAGGGTTCCATGGCCAGCAATCGCGGCGTCGTTTATATGGGTCCCGGCAAGGTGGAAGTGCAGTCCATCGACTATCCCAGGATGCAGGCGCCCAACGGCAGGGACATCGATCATGGTGTCATCCTCAAAATCGTCGCCACCAACATCTGCGGCTCGGACCAGCACATGGTGCGCGGCCGTACGACCGCGCCGACCGGTCTCGTGCTCGGACACGAGATCACGGGCGAGGTGATTGAGAAGGGATCGGACGTCGAGACGGTCGCCATCGGCGACCTCGTGACCGTGCCGTTCAACGTGGCGTGCGGGCGGTGCCGCACGTGCCGCGAGCAGCAGACCGGCGTCTGCCTCAACGTCAACCCGTCACGCGCCGGGGGCGCGTACGGATACGTGGACATGGGCGGCTGGGTCGGTGGTCAGGCCGACTACGTAATGGTGCCGTACGCGGACTTCAACCTGCTCAAGTTCCCCGAAAAGGCGCAGGCGATGGCGAAGATCCGCGACCTGACGATGCTCAGCGATATCCTGCCGACCGGCTTCCACGGCGCCGTCAGTGCGGACGTGGGCGTTGGCTCCACCGTGTACATCGCCGGCGCCGGGCCAGTTGGCCTGGCCGCGGCCGCGTCGGCGCAGATTCTGGGGGCTGCCGTCGTACTGATCGGTGACATGAACCCCGAGCGCCTGGCGCACGCGAAGTCGGTCGGATTCGAGCCGGTCGACTTGACGAAGAGCGACAGGCTCGAGGAACTCATCGAGCAAATTCTCGGTGTGCCGGAAGTGGACGCTTCGATCGACGCCGTGGGCTTCGAGGCCCGCGGGCACGGCACCCAGCACACCGAAGAAGCGCCGGCGACCGTCCTCAACGCGCTGATGACGATCACCCGCGCCGGCGGCGCCATCGGCATCCCGGGCCTCTACGTCACCGAAGATCCCGGCTCGGCGGACAAAGCGGCACAGCAGGGCAACCTGCGCATGCGCTTCGGTTTGGGCTGGGCGAAGTCGCATCGCCTGGCGACAGGACAGACGCCGGTGCTGCGCTACAACCGGCAGCTGATGCAGGCGATCCTGCACGATCGCCTGCCGATCGCGAAGATCGTGAATGCCACAGTGATCACACTCGATCGCGCGCCCGACGGCTACCAGCAGTTCGACAAGGGAGTGGCGAACAAGTTCGTGATCGACCCGCACGGCGCCGTCAAGGCCGCCGCATAGGACGGCCGGTCGTCGGTGCGTATACGAACGCCCCCGCTGCAGGTTCGACACGATCGCTTTTGCGTTAGGCGATTGGACCTGCGCCTTCCAGACAGTCCATCTGGCCAGAATGCCGCGATCTGATGGCCGTGCAGTTAAGGCGCTCGATCAGCTATTCCGTGGGCGCCCTCAGCATGTCCGCCTCCACCGGCGTGGCGCCGGATCGACCGCACGTAATCGAACAGCAGGGGCAAGATGCCTACGAGCAGGCTTCCGACCCCGGCGATCGCCCAGTCGTCGGCGTGCAGTGGCTCGAGATGGAGCGCGGTTGCCAGAGGTTGAACTTGCGTCAGGACCAGCGACAGTCCGATAGTGCCGGCCACGATCACCCGTGACGTCGTCGTGCGGAGCCGGCTGAGGGCGGCGGTGAGCACCGCGCTCGATAGTGTGAGCACAGCCAAGGCCATGGCTCGTCCGTGATCGACGTCGCCGGCCTCGAAGCTGCGGACGTATCCTGCCGTGACGAGCACGGTCACGAGTGATCCGACCACGACGATCAGGAGCCACTCGGAGCGAGAAAAGAATCGCACCGTGCGACTCCGGTCGATTGGCCCGAATCGGCCGGGGGATGGCAGCCCCTGGAACACCAGCAAGGCTGTGGGATGGATCAGCATTTCGAGCCAGACGATATGAGTCGGAAGGTAGAGGAGCGGATAGCCCGCCAGCGGAATCAGCGCCGCCGTGATGACCAATGGGATATGGATCACCAGGATGTAATGGAAGCTGAGTTGCAGGTTCCGGAACAGTTGTCGCCCCTCCGCGATGGCTTGCACGATGGTTCGAAAGTTGTCATCGAGCAAGACGATGGCCGACACCTCGCGCGCGCTGCGTGTACCACGCTCGCCCATGGCAATGCCAATGTCCGCGGCTTGGAGCGCCGGGACGTCATTCACGCCGTCGCCTGTGACGGCGACGATCTCGCCGCGCGCCTGAAGCGCGCGAACCAGCGCCAGCTTCTGCGCAGGAGCCGCGCGCGCGATCACATGGACGTGGCGCAGCGTCGCGCTCTCGCCTTGATCGATCGCGGCCTGCATTTGCTCGCCCGAAATCACCATCGGCACCGCTCCCCCGAGCCCAATGTCGCGGGCAATGGCGCGGGCGGTGACCGGATGATCGCCTGTGACGATGATGACCTGAATACCTGCGGCCTGGCAGGCTGTAACGGCGGCCGCGACCCCGTCTCGCACCGGATCCTCAAAGGCCAGCAATCCGGCGAGACGGAAGTCTCTCGCCGGTTCTGCGCCGGTCCATGCATTCAACGGCTGCCACGCGCAGGCGATGACCTTATGTCCGGACTCGGCGAGGCCGGACACGTGATCGGCCCAACGCTGGCGATCAGCGGGTAACAACGAGACGAGCGACAAGACGACCTCTGCGGCCCCCTTCGTGAACGCGAGGATCTGACCGCGTTCGTCACGTGCGATCGCGGTCTCACGCTTGCGGTCCTCGGTGAACGGGAACGTGGCTATGCGTTCGTCGATCGCTGCGCCCGGGATTCGATCCTCATCAACGCGGACAAAGATCGCCGTGTCCAGGGGGTCGCCGCTCTCCCGACGTGACGCGGCGGCAGCCACGGTGAGCAGGCGGGCGCTGTCGGTCGCGTCGATGGGAACGAGGTGTGCGAGGCGCAGGTTCCCCTCGGTGATCGTCCCCGTCTTGTCCGAACAAATGCAGCTGACCCGGCCGATGTTCTCCACGCTGACGGCGCGACGGACAAGCGCACCGCTCCTCGCCAGGCGGTACACGCCGACGCCAAGAAAAAATGCGAACACCACTGGGAATTCTTCTGGCAAGGCGGCCGTCGCCAGCGTGACCGCGCTGATGGTTGCGTCCAGCCACCCATGTCCTTGGCGCAGGCGGACGACGATCAGGATGGCACAGAGGACGAGCGCGGCAGCGGTGAGCGCGACGACCAGACCTTGGATCGCCTGCTGGAGCGGGGTTCGCGTCTGCTCGCTGTCTTTGGCAGATCGGACAATCTGTCCGTAGATGCTCTCACCGCCGGTGTACGCGACAACCAACGAGGCCCGGCCGGTCAGCAGCCTCGTGCCAGCAAATACCCACTGTTCGTGCCCAACGCGCGGCTCATCGTTGGCGTGCGCCGGTGCGATCAGGGGGCGCTTCCGGACTGGATACGACTCGCCAGTCAGGGACGACTCATCGATCTGCAGATCGGCGCCCGTCAACACAATGCCGTCGGCTGGTAGCGTCTCGCCGGTCATCACCATGACGAGGTCGCCGGGCACGACGTCCCGCGCAGCCACTTCGATCGGCACGCCATCACGCACGACGGTAGCCCGGCTCGCAAGCCGACTCTTCAGGCCCTCAGTCGATGCCTGGGTTCGCCGGTGGAGGAAGACGTCCATGAGGACGAGCGGCACAATCGCGACGAGCAGCGTGGCCGCTTCCGCCACCTGGCCCACGATGCCGTACAGCGCGCTGGTTCCGGCGAAGAACCAGATCATCGGATCCCTCGCCGTATCGCGAGCCAGCGCCCACCACGGATGCGGGACGGCTTCGACGATGTCGTTCGGACCGTGTCGCTGACGGGCCTCGAGCGCCCGACCGGCGGTGAGGCCCGCAGAGTGAGGCCAGTCCGACCCGAGCCGATCCGTTGGAACGTGCGGAATGATCATGACTCGTGACGAACGTGACGATCGGCCCGACTGCATGGCGAGCGTAATGCGCGCTCGCCACGGCGCCCGTGTCGACTGCAGCGTGTCCCAAGGCTCCCAAGCGGCATGAGACGTGAGCCGGTACACCGCGTCAGCACACGGGTGATGGGCACGACGCTCCGGTAGAGGTCAGGTGCGGTGCGCCGGTTGAGGCGCACCTCAGCGTCGCACATGGCGCGACGCCGTTCAACCGTCGAGAAATCGAGATAATCGCACCGGACGCCTCGATTAAATTTGTACGCGCGCTCGCCCGCGAGGAAGACGATGGCGCTGTGTGTGTGTCAATCCCCTCGACAGTAGCCGTACCGTGCGCGGACGGCGGGGCAGGCGGCCGGGCGCCTCAATTTCGTCCGGCTTTCCGTCGGAGAGCTTTCAGTTCGAAAATGCCGGGTTTCGTCGTGAATGGGAGGAGGGCTGGGTTCGGGCGGCATCGCATCCAATATCCCGCCGTTCCGCGGCTCGCGCCGCTGGCCTATCCTATGCACTTCTCAGACAGTAACGTCACTGATTGCGCACCTGCGAAGTGATACCGTGGGACGGCTTGTGGTTTTCCGGAAAGGACCTCTTATGATCCAGCAGACAACACCAACTGAACAGGCGAGCGCCGAGCGCCTGTCGCCTCAAGAGGCGCTCGTGTCGCTTCTGATCGCCAGCGCCAGGGCCGATGGGTCTGTTTCAGCTCAGGAGGCAAACAGCATCGAACACGTCGTCGCAGGGATGAAGTTGTTCCGCGGCCATAGTCACGAAGAATTGCAGAAGCTATTCGCGACGGCCGCCGCACGCATCACAGAGCAGGGTATCAGCCGCGTCGTGCAGACAGCAGCAGGGATCGTCCCGAAGGAACTGGGCGTCACCGCGTTCGCCATTGCCGTTGACCTGATGCTGTCAGACGGAGGGTTGAGCCCCACGGAGGAGGCGTTCGTCGGCGAGCTGCGCACGCTCCTGAACGTTGAGCGTGATGCAGCCGGGAGGATAATCGACGTACTCCTCGTGAAGAACGCCGGCTGATCTGGACAGTTCGGCGTCAAGATTTTGCGTCTTCTGTCCGGCGCGGAAATCATCGCCGTTGACCTCGATGACGGCAAGCTGAAGGCCGCTCGGGATCCGGCACCACGCACACCATCAACGCACGTGCCCCAAAAGGTCAGGCAGAAGATCCTCGAGATCGCACGCGGCGTCGGTGTCTCCGCCGCCTTCGATTTCGTCGGCGCGGACAGCACGGTCGCACTCGCCATGCCCAGCACACAGCCGGCCGCCCGCGTGGTTCAGGTGGGACTCGCCGGCGGCACAGCACACGTTACGGCGCTCAAGACTCTCAAACCAGAAGTATCGGTGTCAGTATCGTGGTGGGGCAACATCCGTGAACAGCGCGAGGTGCTCGCCCTGGCGGAGAGAGGCCGACTGACGCCAATCCCGCTGGAGCTCTGGCGCTGGCCAGAGTCAACGACGTCTACGAGCGTGTCAAGCATGGGCAGGTCGCGGGTCGGGCGGTGATCACACCGTAGCCTGCCAGGAGGTTCTGATGTCCGATGCTCCTCAGCACGAAGCCCATCGACGACCGCACACACCGCCGAAGGCGGATCCGTTCATGGAGTTCGACTTGCCGGCGGAAATTCATCGCTTGCACGCCGAGACCACCTGGAACACCGGTCAGAACGCGAGAACGCTCATCAAGTACGACGACTTCCGTGTCGTCCTGATCGCACTTGCGGCGGAGGCTCTGATGCAGGAGCACAAGGCCGATGGGCGCATCTCGATCCACGTCCTTGCCGGCCACATTCAGCTGAGAGCCTCGGGGCGGACGTTCAACCTTCGCTCAGGCGGGTTGCTTGCCCTCGACCATGGCGTCTCTCACGACGTCCACGCACTTGAAGAGAGCGCCTTCCTCCTGACGATTGCCTGGCCAGGACGAACATGACGTACTGAACGATTCGGATCGTGAGGACGAACACCCGGCTAAGGATCGAAACCTACTTGATGTGATCGGAGTACCCGAATGAACGGGACGTCGCCGAAATCGCACGATCACCATCACGCCGTGCCACAAACCGGCCGACGTATCTGTCACCCGCCACGAACAGCATGGAATGACGGGACACGCCGGTCACGCCGAGGCCGGCGCACACGACCGTCATGAAGGGCACAGCGTCGCGATGTTCCGGGAGCGGTTCTGGATCACGTTGCTGCTCAGCATTCCGACCCTCCTATGGAGCGGAATGGCGTCCCGGGCTTTTTATCGCGGAGCTCTTGCAGTCCACCCTTGACGAAGACCAACCCGCCGTAGAAGTAGACGGCGGTGCCGAAGAGCGCGGGAATGTACGAAGACCCCGGGAAGGTCGGCGCCGAAAAGCCAAACCGTGCTGCACCACGGTGAGTTCCGGGTCGTCGACGCGGTCACGGACGGGAGCTTGAGGTCGAACGACGCTCCGGATCGCGGCGGCGGTCGAACGTGATTCCGAGCACACGATTGCGCAGGGCATCGTCAAGAGCGCCGAGGAGCAGGCGCTGAGTGTGCCGAAGGCCGAACCCTTCGAGGCCATTCCGGGACATGGGGTCCGGAGTCGCGCGAGGCGATCCAGCGGCTCGCGAGCGGATTCTTGCGGCGATGAATGCGAGTCGGCCGCGGCAAGTGAACCTGAAACGGCCGATACAGGTGATCACGACGTACCGAGAAGATATTGCCGCGACGTTGAGGGACTGAAGCACCACGGAGCTTGATCTCGACGAACGCCGCGAGGCGAACAATCACGAGACCTTCGGCTGGTTGCCCACCGTGCATCGAATCTCCCTTCGGTTCGTCTTGGTGCGCTCCGTCCGGGACGACACCGCGCAGTCGGCTTTCGTCGATTGGTGTTTCTTTAGTTGCCGCTCACAGGAGCATACTTCGAACGTCGTGTCCTCGATCGGAACCACGGCGCCCAGTATTTCATCTCGACGAACCGCGACGGAGCCCAGCGTATGAAGCTTTCAGTCCTGGCGTTGGATTACGACGGCACGATCGCCCGCAACGACCGCGTGCCCCCATCCGGTACTCGATGCCATCGCCGATGCGCGGCGTCGCAATGTGATAGTGATCCTCGTCACTGGCCGCATTCTCGATGACCTCCGCCGCGTCGCCGGCGAGCTCAACTTCGTCGATGGAGTGGTGGCCGAAAACGGGGCGCTGGTCCACTTTCCAGGCAGCGGCCAGACGACAATCCTTGCTCCACTTATCCCTGGTACTTTTGTGGCTCGGCTTAAGGAGTTGGGGATCCCATTCGGGGCGGGCCAATGCCTGATCGACGCTGATGCGAGTTCGGCACACCACCTGCTCGACGTGATCGGCGATTTCGAGCTGCCGATCGTGTTGTTGTTCAATCGTAGCCGGGTCATGGCGTTGGCACAGGGAGTCAGCAAGGCCACCGGCCTCAAAGCCGCACTGGACATCCTTCGCGCGTCCCCGCGCAATACAGTGGCGATCGGAGATGCAGAGAACGATCACGAGTTGCTACGCATCGCAGAGGTCGGAGCAGCGGTGGAATGGGGCAGCGCGTCACTACAGGCCGAGGCCGACGTCGTGATCGCCGGCAATAGCCTGGACGCCGTCGGGAATTTCATCAGACGTGTAGCGGCGAGCGGCCGGCTACCCATCCCGGTCCGAGCCAGACGGCGCCTGCTTATAGGACACACCGATGAGGGTCGCGATTTCTCCCTCGCCGTACGGGGACGCAACGTGCTGATCGTCGGCGATTCGAATTCCGGCAAGTCATGGCTGGCGGGGCTGCTGTGCGAGCGCCTGATTCTCCACGGGTACAGCCTCTGTGTAATCGATCCTGAAGGCGACTATCGGACGCTCGGCGCGCTGCCTGGAGTCACCGTGCTTGGCGGTGAGGATCCGCCGCCCCCTCCGCGTGCGCTCCTCCACGCGCTGAGACATCCGGACCGCAGCGTCATCATTGACTTGTCGTCTCTGGAACACGATGCGAAGTTCGAGTACATCCGTTCGGTGCTGCCGGCTTTGAACGTCATGCGGCGGCGAACGGGCACGCCACATCGGATCATCCTCGACGAAGGACACTACTTCCTGCATGACGCCGTCGATCGCGGCCTGCTGGACCTCGACTTCAATGGCTACACCGTCGTGACCTTCTGGCCATCGCAGCTCCCACAGGAGTTCGTTGCCGCGACGGAAGTGATCCTCGTGACGAGAGAATCAAAGCTCGAAGAGATCGAGGCACTCCGGAACCACTGCGCGGCCTGCCAGCATGTCAGCCCGTCAGCATGGGAGATACTCCCGCACATCCGACTCGACCAGGCGGTGGCTCTGCCGGTAACGGAGGAAGTTGGCCCTGGACTGCGCACGTTCACAATCGGCGAGCGCCTGACACCCCACGTCCGCCACCGGCAGAAGTACGTGGACGTGCCGGTCTCGAACAGTCGCGCATTCGTGTTCGGATCGGGCCGGCGCGTGGCAGCTCGGGCCCATACGCTGCGCGAGTTCGTCGCGATTCTCGAGAGCCTCAACGTGACACAAGTCGACGGATATCTGCGCCGCGGTGACTTTTCACGGTGGATCTCTGACGTCTTTGGCGATCATGCGCTCGCGCGCGAACTTCAAGGCCATGAGCGGCGGCGTGTGATGGGGGGACGGGAGGCGCTCGATCAGATTGTCGCAGCGATCAGGTCGCGGTACGACCTGACGGACGAGCGCGATGTTGCGACCGTTCACGAGTTCGGATCAGCCGAGACGTAACATGCCCTGGGAGAGATTGAGCAGCAGGAATGGCCCAGGATGCGGAAGCGCGTTCCGTCGTAGGTCAGTTCCCGTCCGACTGCGTATTCAGGAGCGTTTCCGCTAATCTATGAACGAAATGGCGTGATTGCTCAGAACAATCAACGGGACAGAGGATCGAGCGCGACGCGTCAGCCCGTGCTCTTGGCTGGGCGGCAGACCTGGCGCAGGAGATCGCGAGTTCGTTGTTGCTGGTTCATGTGGTCGAGCCGATTGCTGTGGCACCGCAATGGCAGCCGTGTATCGAGGAAGCGGATGAAGCTCGCGTGGCCGACGCCCGCGCGCAGTTGCAAAGGCTGACGAAGCAGTTCGGTTCCACGTGCTACCCACACGTGCGACGTCTCAAATGCTAAGTGCCACCCTGGGGCAACGCCGTTTTTACCGGGACACGCCGACGCGCATCGATGTTGTGGAACTCGTTGATTCGGAACTGCGTTGGCAGGACGGTCCACGTTTCGGCCGGCTTGATCGCCACCGCACAGTGCCATCAGTTGGCACCGCGTCGGACCGTCCGTGACGCCCTTCGCTTGACTGCGCGTTAGACGGACAGCTCCTCGAACAGCAAATCCTGTACTACCTGGCACGCCGCGCACGGACGCCTGGTTCTCGAGCAGGACGGCGGTTTCTCCTGATCGGAGGCCCAGCCTTCGCCTAAAACGGATCGGGAACGATCAAGATCTGGACTCGCTGCGCAGAACGGATCGATCGGCCTCTTGTGCCTGCGCGGGCGTGTCCTGCACGTGCGCCTCGACCATCCAGAGCGACTTGTCCACACCGCGAGACACTTCGGTAAACAGGTCCGCGGTGTCCGCGTCATTCAGTGCGGTGGCGTCGTCGATCGCTTTGCGAACGCCGCGGCCAAAAGTCGCGAGCGCGTCCCGCATCGCCTGAACGTGAGATCGCCAGTCACCGGCTTCGAGCGGATACTCGCGGAGCTGTGTCTGGCGCGAGACCGCTTGCAGTGTTCCACGTGCGACCCCACCGAGCGCGACGGCTCTCTCCGCGATCTGGTCGGCGTAGTCCCGAGCCTGCGCGGCTACTTGATCGAACAACTCGTGCAAGCCAACGAAGTTGGGGCCTTTGATGTTCCAGTGCGCCTGCTTCGCCTGTAGTTCCAGATCGATGGCATCGGCGAGATGCTCGTTGAGAATTTCGATGACGGACCGGCGCGTCGTCTCCGACAGGTCATTATTCGTCTCGTACATCGCTCCTCCTCAAGCTCATGCGGGACACGGGCGTCAGATCCAAGGATCTGCCGCACGTCCAAGTCTGTCAACGATCGCGAGGCGCCGATCGAACCGCGCTTGCCCGCGCGGGCGTGTCAAGTCGCGGGGCGTACCGTGCCACTACGACAGATACGGCATCCTTGGAAGCGGACAGTCCCGGAAGTAGCTGGAGTGGGCGATTGCGTGGCTGGTCCAAGCATCGCTGACGGTCTAGCAACGATATAGTAGCGCCCCTGCGGTGGATCGGCCGGGCGAAACCTATACCGTCGGGGGGCATCTCACATGGTCCGCATCAATCGCATTCTCTGCCCAATCGACTTCTCTGACTTCTCACTCGAGACTACTGGTTCGGTCCGATCGTTGGCGTCGATCCGGCCGAACAGGCCCGGAACACAGAAGCCGCCAGAGGACTCAGCCTCAGTCTCTTGTACTGGCTCCAGACTGACGCACCGCGCCCGGACGGGGGAATCGGTTATCCGGGGCTGCGCCTTCGACGCGATGTCGTGGGCGCCACCGCCGACGGACTGGCTCCAGCGCCGTATGTCCGTGAGTCCAGGCGCATTCGCGCAGAGTTGACCGTCCTCGAGCAGCACATCGCGCATCCGCTGAGACCGGACGGGCCGGAGATCTTTGACGACTCGGTGGGCATCGGCGCCTACCGGATCGATCTCCATCCACGCGTGAACGGCGCGGGCTATCTCGACATCGGTTGCTGGCCCTTCCAGATTCCGCTCGGCTCGATGATCCCCGTTCGAGTTGAAAACCTGCTGCCTGGCGGCAAGAACCTCGGGGTGACGCACATCACCAACGGCGCCTACCGCCTGCATCCTGTCGAATGGAACATCGGTGAGTCAGCCGGGCTGCTTGCCGCGTTCTGCCTTGAGCGCAACACTCTTCCGAGGGCCGTGAGGAGGAGTGCTCGTATGCTCGAGGAATTCCAGGCGCTGCTGCGCCGTGAAGGTATCGAGCTCCACTGGCCATCGCTTTCCCCGATGTAGGGAGGAGTCATGTATTCAGAGACACCACTGCGGATTGCGATTTCGGGATCGTACGGCGGCATGAATCTCGGCGATGAGGCGATACTCGAGGGAATTCTCGGCCAGCTGCGCGCGACGCTATCCGCGGACATTACGATCCTGTCGCGCAATCCCTCGGATACCCTGGCCCGTCATCGCGTGGAGGGTGCCATCGCCGCACGATCGATGACGAGACGAGAGATGGCCGAGGAACTTCGTCAGTTCGATCTCCTGATTCTCGGCGGCGGCGGCATCCTCTACGACCATGATGCGGAGGAGTACATGCGCGAAGTATTCCTCGCCAACGAACTGAACGTTCCCGTATTCGTGTATGCGATCAGTGCGGGGCCGCTGACCCGCCATACCGCCCGGCAAGCAGTGCGTGACGGGCTGAACGGTTCCCCAACCACCGTGATTACCGTGCGCGATCGGCTCGGTTATCGACTGCTCGAAGATGTCGGCGTTTCTCAGGAGATTCACCTGACGGCTGACCCGGCGTTTCTCCTCGAGAAGGAGGAACTGCCGGCCGATTCACTACGGACCCAGGGAGTGGATGTCTCGAAACGCCTCGTCGGCTTCTCGGTCAGGGAACCCGGTCCGGCGGCTCCTGACATCGATCCTGACGATTACTACCAACTGCTCGCAAACGCCGCCGATTTCATCGTCAAGCGGTACGACGCGGACGTCGTTTTCGTCCCGCTGGAGAGAACCGATGTTCAGCATAGCCATGCCGTGGTCGCGCACATGCAGCGAGCCGAGAAGGCCGAGATCGTCAGACGCCAGTTCAGCCCGCGCCAGCTGATCGATCTTATGGGCCGGTTCGAATTTGCCGTCGGGATGCGCCTCCATTTCTGCATCTTCTCCGCTCTGAGCGGGACACCGTTCACGGCGTTGCCCTACGCGTCTAAGGTGACCGGACTGCTCGAGGATCTCGAAATCGAGATGCCTCCGCTCGGCAGTATCGGCATCGGCCAGCTGATCGCCAGCATCGATCGCTCATGGGATACACGGGACACCATTCGGACCGCGATTGAAAGTCATCGATCGAAGCTGAAGTCCAGAGCGGAGCAGACAAACCAGCTGCTCCTGGATTTGCTTCGAAGGCGGAGCGGTCAGCCTGCTTCGGAGGTGGCTAAAACGCCTCAATAGCCGCAGATTGCCGGACCGAGAAGAACGCCTACAACGCTTCGTCGCCCGAACCTTGTGACTTGATTGGTCTCTACAACGGAGCTTCACGACAATGTCTGTATATGACACACCTCATGAAACGAAAGTAGTCGTTCGAGGAACTGGACGCGGATTCGCGCAGGAGATCTCGGCACGTCGCCATCGCCTGAGTGCAGACGAACCGGTTCCAAACGGCGGCACTGATACCGGCCCGACGCCGTACGATCTGCTCCTGGCTGCACTGGGCAGTTGAGCATCGATGACGGTCGCGCTGTATGCGCGACGGAAGGAATGGCCGCTGGAAGAGGTGACCGTTCGGCTCCAGCATTCCAGGATTCACGCAGCCGACTGCGCGGAATGCGAGACAGAAGTGGGGCGGCTCGATCGTATTGAGTGGTCCCTGCAGTTCCGGGGCGACCTCACGCCGGTACAACGTGCCCGATTGCTGGAGATCGCGCAGATGTGTCCTGTTCATCGCACGCTTCGATCGGAGGTGTACATCCCTGCGCCAGAGGTGATTGAGGATGACTCCGCGTCTGATAGTTCCCCGAGGACGTAGTCGCCTTGTGAGCACAACATGATCATCGCCGGCCGATAGGGAATGAGTACTCTTCCGCGCATTCTGTGCGCCATCCATCTGGAGAAGGCAAGCGAGAGAGCATTTGACCGCGTCGCGAAAGAGCGCCTGGATGACCTCCGCCGCGTCGCCGGCGATCTCACCTTCGTCGATGCGGTCGTGGCCGAAAACGGTGCGCTGGTCCACTTTCCGGGCGGCGGCCAGACGACGATCTTGGCGCGCTTATCCCGAGTCGTTTCATTGGTCGGCTCAAGGAGTTGAGGATCCCATTTGGGGTCCGCCAATGCCTGGTGGACGCAGACGCGAGTTCGGCACATCGTCTGCTCGACGTCATCCGACAACTCGAGCTGCCGATTGTGTTGTTGTTCAATCGGAGCCGGGTCTGCCAGTGACAGAGGAGGTTGGCGGTGCGCTGCGCACGTTCACAATCGGCGAGCGCCTGACGCCTCACGTCCGGCATCGCCAGAAGTACGTCGACGTACCAGTCTCGAAGAGACGCGCATTCGTGTTCGGATCGGGCCGGCACGGCGTGACGGCGCGGGCTCACACGCTGCGGGAGTTCGTCGCGATTCTCGAGAGCCTCAACGTGACACAAGCCGAGGGATATTTGCGCCGCGGCGATTTTTCACGATGGATCGGCGACGTGTTCGGAGACCATGCCCTGGAGCGGGACCTTCAACGCCATGAGCGGCGGGATGGGAACACTGAACACACGGAGGCACCGATCGGATTGTCGCGGCGATCAGGTCGCGCTACGACCTGACGAACGAGAGCGATCTTGCCACCGTCTAGAATCCGGACGGAAATGGAGCAGCAGGAATGGGCTGGGATCTAGATATGAATGAGATGGTCGTCCTGCGCTCAATCCTGTGCCCGGTTGATTTCTCGGAGCCATCACGCCAAGCGCTTCGATGGGCCGCGGCTCTCGCTGTACGAACCAAGGCGCGCGTGACCGTCCTCAGCGCAGTCGATCCTTTGCTGGCTGAAGCGGCCAGACTGCGGCTCGGGCTCGATCTCGCGAACGCTGAGACAGAGCGCGCGCTTCGTCAGTTCGTCGCGGCAACATGGCGCAACGACAGCGCACGAGCTACCGATGTGAGCTTCGACGTACGAGTGGCAAATCCAGCTGACGTCATCCTCGACATCGCTGCGAGGGAGCGCACCGATGTGATCGTGATGGGCACACACGGGCTCGGCGGCGTTCGCAAATGGCTCCTTGGCTCGACAACAGAGCGCGTGCTCCGTCGTACTCATATACCGGTGCTCGCGGTGCCGCCCGCTGTGAGCGAATCCATCCCTCCAAGCGATACTACGCCCGTCGATCTGGGACCGGTCCTGGCGGCGACTGATTTCAGCAACACGTCAGCACGCGCCGTTCGTTGGGCCGCAAATCTGGCGCACAAGATCGCCAGCCCGTTGCTGCTTCTTCATGTCGTCGAAGCGATCGCCGTGGCACCGCAATGGGAATCGTATATGGAGAACGCCGACCACGCTCGCGTAGCCGACGCCCGCTCGCGACTGGAAGAGCTGACGAGGCGTTTGGGCGGTCCTGTGGAATGTGAGTCTCTGGTCGCGCTGGGGCGTCCAGCGGATTCGATCGCGTCGATCGCTGACGAGCGGCGAGCGGGTGTGATCGTGATGGGACTTGCTGGCAGCCAAGCATTCCTGGGATCTCGTCCTGGCTCAATTGCGTACGGCGTGTTGTGTCTCGCGAAGGTACCCGTGCTTGTTGTGCCGCCCCAATCCCTTAGTGAATCCCATCAAGAATGAAACCGTTGGATCGGACGCCGAACGCGCTGAGGGATCTCACAGCGGCAATCACTTGGTCCAGCTATGGAGCGTTCGGATGTAATGCGCACGCTCGAACGCCCCTGGGTCCTGTTTGGTCTTCAGACTGACCGCGCCTTTCATCTCGTCCAACGAACTTGCCTTAACCCACTCCAGCCAGTCCTCGAGACCCCGCCGCATCGTTGACACGTAAGCAGGGCCGTGCCGAAGCAGTGCCGAGACCATCTGGACCGCATCGGCACCCGCCAGCAACGCCTTGATACCATCGGGTGGCGTCGCAACCCCGCCTGTGACCGCCAGTGAAGCCTTCACCCGGCCGTGGAGAATCGCAACCCATCGAAGGCGTAAGAGTAATTCCGCGTTCGTTGAGAGCTGGACTTGGGGAGACGCTCGCAGCGTGCGGATGTCGATGTCCGGCTGGTAGAAGCGATTGAAGAGCACCAGGCCATCCGCGCCGGCTTCATCGAGCCGGTGTGCGACATTGCCGATCGCCGTAAAGAAGGGAGACAGCTTCACGGCGACCGGGATCTTCACCAGCTGCTTCACTTCCTGAACGATCCCTACGAGCTGCGATTCGATATGGGTGCTTGGCACGGTCAGGTCCGTAACGACCTCGTACATGTTCAACTCAAGCGCGTCCGCGCCCGCCTGTTCGATGTCGATTGCGAACTTTAACCACGACTGCTTGGTCCGCCCATTGAGCGATCCGATCACCGGAATCGCGACCGCTTTCTTAAGCTGATGGATGTGTTCAGCATACTGGTCGGGCTGTAATGGGTACTCCTCAGGCTGCGGGAAATCCGCAAAGATATCAGCAAAGTCACGTTCGTCCGCGCTGACGCCAGCGATACGCCCATCTCGCTCGAACGTGATCTGCTCTTCGAACAGGGAATCCAACACAACGGCGGCGCAGCCGGCATCCTCGAGACGCTTGACGCTATCGACGCGATATCCCAGTGGAGATGCGCCGGCGATGAACGGATGGGCGAGGCGCATACCCAGATACGACGTCTCGGTTTGCATTGAACCCTCCAGTTGGTGTGGCGGATCACATGCTACCTCCTCGCGGACTCGTCAGATCATGCGACGGCGCCTGGGGCCCGCAGCTGGCGTGGCAACCATCGTCCGGGCCGGTAGAATCAGACTCGCACGTTCTGGCAGAATGCTCCGTTGCGGCAAACCGTTCGGGGGAATGACAGCAATCCGCGTTCATCTCGGTCTCACCCAAGCCGCGGTTCGCTGCACGAATGGCACGATCCATCGCGGGGCGGCGCGACAGACCCCAAGGACAAGTATTTCTAGTCCGTTCGGCGAATCGGTTCGTGTGGTCAACAGTCCTGAGCCTGGGGGTTCTGTTCACGATGCCTTGGTCGCCGCGCTCACGACTGTGGTTGGTGCCCGCCGCTCGGGGCGGGCCGAGCCCGCGGCGGCGGTATCGCTCGACAATCCGTTGCACTCGCTGGTGCCCTCCCGATGGCCGTTCTATTTCAGGTCGTGCTGATGGCTGTGCACATGGCGCGGGGTGGTGGGGGCCGTCCGGCGTGCTCACGTCCGCAGCAGGTACTGGGGCTCACCGATGTGGACGCGCTAACGGTGTCGATGGCGCGAGGAGTGGCGCTAACAGTCTCCCCGACGATTGCCGCTATCGCCATCGCAATTGGCGTTGAAGATCAGCATGGGACTGCCCTGTAGTCCGAGGAAGCCAAAAACAATCGCCATGCCTTGGCCGATCATTGCCGCTCGCTGAGTCGCTCTTGGGTACTCCATACGGGTCGCCAACAGGGCTCGAAGCACACGACCGCCATCCATCGGGAACGCAGAAAGCACATTGAAGCCGGTGAGCATAGCATTGGCGACGATGATCCGCTCGGCGAATCCTCCGATTGCCACACCCAATCGGTCCACGGATTCCCATAATCCCGATGCCTGCAGCCAACGGAGAGCAACACCGCGATCGCCACGTTCACCGCGGGTCCGGCAAGCGCCACCCACAGCTCCTGGATGGGTTCGTCCGGCATCCGCTCGCGTCGGCGCGAGACCGGGGAGGGGTAGGAGTGTGATGTCACGAGTCCGGATCCCGTAACGACGCGCCGTAAGCGCATGGCCGAGCTCGTGAAGTACGATGCATCCAAAGAGCGCGAGAATGAATCCGACACCCTCGACGACGGCTTGACACGTTGACTCTGGTTGCAGCAGAGGAGGGCGATCCACGCGACCACCATGAAGAAGGTGGCGTGGACGTAGACATCAAGCCCCGCGATCCCAGCTTCCATGACCACGTCATGGCGACATTATGAGCCCAAACGGAAGCAGGTTCGGTCACTGCGTGGTTCGCGGTCGTTGATAAATGCGCTGATCGGAGCCTGATAGACGCGTCTACCGTATGCGATACGACCGCGCTATTTGGCGCGCAGATCTTCAAGGAGCCGACAACGTGACCCCCGTCGCGAGCCAAACGGCGGCTGAGAGCTGCCCATATCGTCAGCCCATCGATGATGTCGTCACGGCGCTCGGGACCAACGTGAAGGGCGGTCTCAGCGACAGCGAGGCGCAATCGCGCCTCCAGCAGCATGGGCGCAACGAACTCGTCGCTCAAAAGCCGCTTCCCGCGTGGCGGCGCTTTTTCGCGCAACTCCAGGACGTACTCGTCATCCTTCTGCTCGTCGCGACTGCGATCTCCGCCGGTCTGTGGGTCTATGAGCGCGACGCGGCATTGCCGTACGAGGCGATCGCGATCTTCGCCGTCGTCCTGCTCAATGCCACGATGGGCTATATCCAGGAGTCGCGGGCAGAGGCGGCTGTGGCCGCCCTTCGCGCGATGTCGGCTGCCGATGCAACGGTCATTCGGGGCGGCGAGCGCCACAACATCCCAGCCACGGAGGTTATCCCCGGCGACATCATCATCATCGAAGAAGGCGACACCATTCCAGCCGACGCACGGTTGGTCGAATCGACGGCACTCCAGACTGCAGAAGCGGCGTTGACGGGCGAGAGCATGCCGGTCACCAAAGAGACGGCAGCAATCGCAGAGGACGTCCCGCTGGGCGATCGACACAACATGGTCTTCAGCGGAACGGCAGCAACGTATGGGCATGGTACGGCGGTCGTGACGGCGACTGGCATGCGCACGGAGATGGGCCGTATTGCCGGCCTCCTGAAAGAGACGCATGACGAAGCCACGCCGCTGCAACGGGAACTCGATCGCACGGGACAGATGCTGGGTATCGTTGTCGTGGTCATCGCCATCGTGATAATCGCAACGATCATCGTCGTTGAAGACGTGCGCGGCCCATCCGCGATCTTCGATGTGTTGATTCTCGGGGTGGCGCTGGCTGTGGCCGCCGTGCCTGAGGGCCTCCCAGCCGTCGTCACGGCTGTCCTCGCGATCGGCGTGCAGCGGATGGCCCGGCGCCACGCGATCATTCGGCACTTGGCGGCGGTGGAGACACTCGGCTCGGCCAGCGTGATCGCCTCGGACAAGACCGGCACGCTCACGAGGAATGAGATGACGGTCCGGGTCGTGGTGACGGCAAGTGGCCGAGCCACGTTCGAAGGCTCCGGCTATGCGCCAGACGGACGGGTGCTCCGAGATGACGGCGGGCCCATTGACGGCCCGCTGCGGGTAGAGCTCGAGCGCGCTCTCGCTGTCGCGGATCGAGCAAACAACGCCTCAGTGCACGAGCACGACGGACGATGGACCGTACAAGGTGACCCGACTGAAGGCGCGCTCCTGGTCGCAGCCCGCAAGTGCGGTCTCAGTTCCGACGCACTCGACAAGCAATTGCTCCGCGTTGGCGAGGTTCCCTTCTCCTCCGAGCGCAAGCTGATGAGCACGCTGCATCGGGACTTGGAACAAGCGCGCGGCATCGTGTTCACAAAGGGAGCGCCTGATGTGCTGCTGGCCCGGTGCAGCTTCGAAGTGCTCGGCGACGGCCGGCGCCCCCTGACGCCCTCGCGCCGTGAGGAAATTCTGCAGGTGAACGAAGCGCTCGCGGGCGAGGCCCTGAGAACTCTCGGTGTCGCTGGTCTCTGGGTGGCTGCCGACGTCATCGAGGATTACGCGGTCGCTCCTGACGCGCGAATTGAACAGGACCTTGTATTCGCGGGACTGATTGGCATGATCGATCCTCCGCGCATAGAGGCGAAGGAAGCCGTGGCCCTCGCTAAGCGCGCCGGGATTCGTCCGCTCATGATCACCGGCGATCACCCGCGCACCGCCGCTGTGATCGCCCAGGAACTCGGGATCACGGATGACGGCCGAGCCATCACCGGCGCAGAGCTGGAGAAGCTACCGGAAGCGGAACGGGCCCGAACCGTTGCCGAAATCTCCGTCTACGCGCGCGTCACCCCCGAACACAAACTGCGCATCGTCGAGGCGCTGCGACGGAGTGGAGCCGTCGTCGCGATGACAGGCGATGGTGTGAATGATGCGCCGGCGCTGAAGAAAGCCGACATCGGTATCGCCATGGGCATCACGGGAACGGATGTGTCGAAAGAGGCAGCGGATATGGTGCTCGCCGACGACAACTTCGCGTCGATCGTCGCCGCAGTGGAAGAGGGTCGCGCGATTTTCGCGAACATCCGTAAGTTCTTGCGGTACTTGTTGTCGTCGAACATAGGGGAAGTACTGACGATGTTCTTCGGCGTTGTGCTGGCTCAACGCATCGGGCTGCGTGCGGAGGGCGGGGGACTCGTTCTGCCGCTCCTCGCAACGCAGATCCTGTGGCTAAACCTTGTCACCGACGGCCTGCCCGCTCTTGCGCTTGGCGTCGACCCTGCGGACGGCGGGCTGATGCAGCAGCCGCCACGCCCGATCGGTGAAGGCATTCTCACGCGACGCATGTGGCGCGGTATCGTTTTTGTGGGTAGTGTTATGGCGGTCGGTACGTTGTTCGTGCTCGACGCGTCACTGCCGGGTGGCTACGTCGAAGGGTCGGGTCAGCTGCGCTATGCGCAAACGATGGCGTTCACGACGCTGATGCTCTTCCAGATGTTCAACGTGCTCAACGCCAGGTCAGACACGCGAAGTGCATTCGTGCACTTGTTCACGAATCACTGGCTCTGGATGGCTCTCGGCCTGTCGCTTCTGCTTCAGATCGTCGTCCTCTATACGCCGGTTCTTCAGCGCGCATTCGGCACCGTGAGCTTGAACGTTCAGGATTGGGTGTTCTGTGCTGCGGTTGCGAGCTCAGTCCTGTGGCTCCGCGAGATCACCAAGCTGATTGCGCGTCGGTGCGCTGAGTACGACTGAGTTGTGAAGCGCCCCCCGTAACAGTCGAGGAAAGCATCCGTGCCGGTGTGGACTAGGCGGTGTTGCCACGTCCGGCGTGGGCGCGGCGTCCCCCTGGCTGTTCAGTCTGGTAAGTTCGGGTCGTCGACCAGGTGCACCCGCATCAAATCCAACCCGCCGGCTGCGCATCTCAGAGAAGTCGCGAGGCGCTGGGTCGCTTCACGGTGACGATGATCGGCCCGAGGCGCGGCGCTCTCACGACGAGACCGGCACGTGGGCCGGCGGAAGATTCCAGCCGCGCCGGATCGCCATGAAACGCATGGCAAAGCATAGAACCGCGCCGGCGATGGTCGTGGCGATCGGCGGCCAGTGCAGCAGGTGGCCGGCGACGACGACCCCAGCGCCTCCTAACGCGGCGAGCGCGTACAAATCCGCCCGCAGCACGATCGGAATCTCATTCACCAGGAGGTCGCGTAGCACGCCTCCACCGATGCCGGTCACCATGCCGAGGAGCGCCGCATTGAACGGATTGATACCGAATGCTAACGCCTTCTGCGTGCCTGCCACCGGCCACTGAGACGTGCAGCTCGATCGAGCTCAGCATCAAACGATCGTGAGGTCCATTCGGAGTCCACCACGCAGTCAGTGCGTTCGTAGGGTAGCGGCACTGCCGACGAATCCAAGCCGGACGTGAATCGAATCCGTAACAGGCGCGTCGTGTGCGGCAACGACGGCGTCGCGTTTCGCGACGGAGATTTGGGACGAGCGTCATTCGGAGAACGCCGTCGAACAGGCTTGAACCCGCTGGTTCGCGGAGGATCGGTTCTGTGGATACGTGCGCCGACGTGCGCCGACGTGCGCCGCCGCCCGCTGAACCAGTTGCCGTGCATCAGAGCTCATCATCATGCATCAGAGCTCATCATCACCCTCTGACCTTTAGCAAGCCATCAAGCAGACGGAAAGCCGGCACAGGAAGAGCGACGTGCGGTGCGCAGGGCAGAGAGTGAAGGGAGTACATCATGAGGAGGCTTGTCCAGATCGCGACGCTGATCGGTCTCGTCACTGTGAGCCCGAACGCCGAGCAAAACGTGGTCGAGGCCCAGTCGCGAGCGGTGTCCAGTCTGCCTTGGATGAATACGTCCCTCACGCCTGAGCAAAGAGCCGACCTCTTGATTCCGCAGATGACGCTCGAGCAGAAGGTCCAGCAGATTTCCAACGACGTACGACCGTTGTTGGACCCTGACAACCGGCCGTCGAGCTGCAAGTATGAAAGGATCGCGCGCTTCATCCTGGGCATCCCCGAGCTCGGCATCCCGAGCGTCCGCATGACCAATGGCGGCACGGGGCTTCGCGGAGGTTCGTGCCTGCCGCAGCCGGAAGCTACCGCGGTCCCATCTGCCTCAGCGATAGGGGCATCGTTCAGTCGTGACATGGCCTCGCAGCTGGGCTATGTGCTGGGCAATGAAGCACGGCTGTGGGGGCACCAGGTGTTGCTCGGACCTCTGATGAACTTGGTGCGTCATCCCTACGGTGGACGCAATTTCGACTTTCCAAGCGAGGACCCTTACTTGAGCGGTGTCATGAGCGTCGAGACCATCAAGGGCATTCAGGCCGAAGGCGTCCACTCGGTACCGAAGCACATCGTCGGCAACGAACAGGAAACCGATCGGAACAACGGGAATTCCGTGATCCCGCCCCGCGCGCTGCACGAGCTCTACCTGCTCCCGTTCGAGATGTCGGCCAAGGATGGGGAAATGGCCGGAATCATGTGCGCCTATAACCAACTCAATGGTGTCTCCGCCTGTTCAAACCGCGAACTGCTGACCACGACGCTGCGCGAGCAGTGGGGGTGGCAGGGATACGTCGTAACAGACCGGCGAGCCCTGCACGACCTCGCATCGTCGATCAAGTCCGGTGTGGACTGGGAGCTTGCCCATGAAACCCCGCACTACTATTCGCTCGACCCGCAGCCCGGCAACTCACGCCAGGGGCCCAGCGAAGGCATCCGCGCCGCGCTCCAGAGCGGCAGCATCACGACGGTCGACATCGATCAGATGCTTCGGCGCCGCTATGTTCAGATGTTCAAGTTCGGGCACTTCGACACGAACTTCGACGCCATGTTCGAAGCGACTCCTGACTTCGTCACCCACGGGCTGATCGCTCGCAGGATAGCCGAAGAAGGCATCGTCCTGCTCAAGAACGAGAACGCCTTCCTGCCGCTGAGGTCCGAGAACGTGCAGTCCGTCGCCCTGATTGGCGCCACGTGGTTCGCCGGGATGGCAAAGATGGCGCCTCTCTCGTTGAACGCCGAGAACGCGAACGTCGATGCGCCCTATACGGTGACGCCGAAGCAAGGGCTCGAGAACGTCTTGCGATCACTCGGATCCGCGGCCACGGTGACGTACCACAGCGGGGGCGGCACCGGGACGCGTGCTGATATCGACAGGGCTGTGAACCTGGCCAGAAGGTCGAGCATCGTGATCGTGATGGTGGGCGACAATCCGTACGAATCGTGCGACCTGAGGCCGGGCCTGCCGATCGTCCCGCCCGCTGACAGGAATGTTTGCGCGTCGTCGGGCTTAACCCTGCCCCCTGACGAGGCCGACCCAAGGAAAACAGTCAAGGCAGAAAGCACCGATCAGGCAGCGCTGATGCAAGCTCTGACGGCGGATCCCGCAATCGCGCAAAAAATGGTCGTCGTCCTCAAGACCCAAGGCAGCCTCCTGATGCCGTGGGTCGACAAGGTGCCCGCGCTCGTTGAGGCGTGGTATCCCGGACAGGAAGATGGCAACGCCGTTGCCAACGTGCTCTTCGGGTTGCGCAATCCGTCCGGCAAGCTGCCGATGACCTTTGGCAAGTCCGTCAGGGAGGCTGCATATAGTACGCCCGAACAGTTCCCCGGCCTATTGGAGCCCGGGCCGCCCTGGGCACCGGATCCAGTCCACGCTCCTCACTATGTCGAGGATCTGCAGATGGGCTACCGGTGGTACGAGGCGAACGGCGCGACACCGTTGTTCCCGTTCGGGTTCGGGCTGTCGTACACGACATTTGGGTACAGCGGCCTGTCCGTCACACCCACGATCGATCCGCAAACGGGCGGCGCAGTCATGGCGGTGACCTACACCATCACCAACACCGGCAGCCGGGAAGGCGCCGAGGCCTCGCAGGTCTATCTCACGCTCCCGCCGGCGGCGGGTCAGCCGTCGAAGCGGCTGGTCGGTTTCCAGAAGGTCGATCTCATGCCCGGCGAGAGCCAGCAGGTGACCATCACCATCGACTCGTCTGCATCGAATCACCCCTTCTCCTACTGGGTACCGGAGAATGACGCGCCGGCGGCCGGATGGTCGAAGGGTGCCTGGAATATGGCTGGAGGCGCCTATACCGTCCACGTCGGGAGCTCCTCTGCTGACACGCCACTCGTCCAGACGATCGCTCTTCAGCCCGCCGCTTCTCCGTCTCCTTTTCCTTCGCCGACGAGCTGCACGACGATTCAGCCCGGCCCTGACTGGGTGTGCGTGAACGGTGGCTGGCTGCCGCCTGGCGCTGCAGGCGCGCCGGCTCCAACTCCCAATCCGGCTCCCACGCCGAACCCGCCGGCGACCTGCCCGACGATTCAGCCCGGACCTGACTGGGTGTGTGTGAACGGCGGCTGGCTGCCGCCGGGGAGTCCGAGCGCGGGCGCGCCAGCTCCGACTCCGAGTCCCAGTCCGACGCCCACGCCGAACGCGCCGGCGAGCTGCCCGACGGTTAAGCCCGGACCTGATTGGGTGTGCGTCAATGGCGGCTGGCTGCCGCCCGGCGCGGCTGGCACGCCGGCTCCGACGCCCACGCCCGGTCCGACGCCCACGCCGAACGTGCCGGCGAGTTGTCAGACGGTTCAGCCCGCGCCTGACTGGGCATGCGTCAACGGAGGGTGGCTGCCGCCCGGCCAACCGCTTCCCGCCGGCGCGACAGGCGGCAAGTAGCTTGGGTCAGCGGGGCGACAAATTTCAACCGACGGACGCGATGCCGTTCGACGGGAAGGTGCGGGAGGGATCCATGCGCAGAGTTCTACGAACCGTACCGATCGCGGCTCTTGTGTCCGTCGGTCTGATCTTCACGCAAGAAGTCGTGCCTCGAGCCCAGGGAGCTCCCAGCCTGCCGTGGATGAACACGAGTCTCACTCCCGAGCAGCGCGCCGAGCTGCTGATCGCCGAGATGACGCTCGAACAGAAAGTCCAGCAGCTGTCAAACGACGTGCGGCCAGCGCAGGATCCGGCGAATCGGCCTAAAGGCTGCGGCTTCGCGGGCAGCGGGCGTCACATCCAAGGGATTCCCGCGCTCGGGATCCCGACAGTACGGATGACCAACGGCGGCACCGGAATCATCGGCGGAGATTGCAAACCCAACCCGGTCGGCACGGGTGTGCCGTCGACCATTGCCTTGGGGGCGACGTTCAATCCTGCCCTGGGCCGGCAGCTGGGCGAGGTGCTCGGCAACGAAGCACGGCTACATGGACACCAGGTGCTGCTCGGGCCCACTGTAACCCCCGTGCGTCATCCCTACGGCGGGCGCAATTACCAGATGCACAGCGAGGATCCGTATCTGTCCGGCGTAATGGGCGCTGAAACCATCACGGGCATCCAGGCACAGGGCATCCACGCGGTGCCGAAGCACTACGCCGGCAACGAACAGGAAACCTCGCGGAGAGTTGGAGAGTCCGTGATTCCGCCACGAGCGCTGCACGAGCTCTATCTGCTGCCGTTCGAGATGGCCGTCAGGGATACCCAGCCGGCATCGATCATGTGCGCCTACAACCGGCTGAACGGGGTCTCCGCCTGTTCGAACGCGGAGCTGCTCGACGTCACGCTGCGCGATCGCTGGGGATTCGGGGGATACGTCATGACCGACCGAAGCGCCCTCCACGACCTCGCCCCGTCGATCAAGGCCGGCGTGGACTGGGAGCTCGCCCATCGAACACCGGTGCACTATGCGCTCAAACGGCAGCCGGATCGGCCAGACAATCCGGCGAGCGAAGGCCTTGGCGCCGCCCTCGCGGCCGGCAGCATCACGGTCGGCAACATCGACCAGATGCTCCGACGCCGCTATATCCAGATGTTCAAGTTCGGCCACTTCGACACCAACTTCGACGTATTGTTCGAGGCCTCCCCCGACTTCTTCTCGCATGGCGTCGTGGCGCGCGAGATCGCCCAGCAGGCCATCGTGCTGCTGAAGAACGAGAACAATTTCCTGCCCCTGAGCGCGGGGAACCTGCAATCAGTCGCGCTCATCGGCGCGTCGTGGTACGCCGGCATCGCGAAGCTGCCGGTCCGCGGCGGAGACGACAACACACCTTTCAACGAAGCCGGCAACCCACCGTTTACGGTCACGCCGAAGCAGGGGATCGAGAACGTGTTGCGATCGGTCGGCTCCAGCGCCACGGTCACGTACGAGAGCGGCGGCGGCACCGGGACCCAAGCCGATATCGACAGAGCTGTCGCGCTGGCGAGGAAGTCGGACGTGGTCATCGTCATGATCGGCGACGACCCCTCCGAAGGGTGCGACTTGCGGACATTGCGCCTGCCAGTCGTCCCGCCCGGCAATATTGATTTCTGCGCCTGGAACGAAGTGAAGCCTGGTGAGTACACCCTGCCCACGCCAGAGCGAGGCAAGGGCACCGATCAGGAAGCGTTGATGCAGGCCTTGACGGCCGACGCGGCCGTGGCGCAGAAGATGGTCGTCGTCCTCAAGACCCAGGGCATGATCCTGATGCCCTGGCTCGACAAGGTGCCCGCGTTGGTCGAAGCGTGGTATCCCGGCCAGGAAGACGGCAACGTCGTTGCCAACGTGCTCTTTGGGTTGCGCAATCCATCAGGCAAGCTGCCGGTGACGTTCGGCACCTCCGAGCGTGAGGCGGCATACGCGACGACCGCGCAGTTTCCTGGCGTGTGGGGGCCGCCGCCGTTCTGGAGCAACGACCAAGCGCTCTCTCCCGAGTACACGGAAGGGCTGCAGATGGGTTATCGGTGGTTCGAGGCCAACGGCGTGAAGCCGATGTTTCCGTTCGGGTTCGGGCTGTCGTATACGACGTTTGCGTACAGCGGTCTCTCAGTCGTTCCGGGGGTCAACGCGCAGAGCCGCCAACCGGTGTTGACCGTCACCTACACGATTACAAACACAGGCAATCGGGAGGGTGCCGAATCGTCGCAGGTGTATGTCACCCTGCCGGGGGTCGCGGGCGAGCCGTCCAAGCGGCTGGTCGGTTTTCACAAGGTCGATCTGATGGCGGGCGCGAGCGAGCAGGTGACCGTTACCGTCGACTCTTCCGCATCGAACCACCCGCTCTCGTATTGGGTGCCCGTTAACGACGCGCCGACGCCGGGGTGGTCAAAAGGCGCATGGACCATGGCGGTGGGCGACTATACCGTCCACGTCGGGGGTTCCTCCGCGAACACGCCACTTGCCCAGACAATAGCGCTCCAGCCTGACGCTTCACCCTCACCGTCGCCGTCCCCGTCTCCCACGCCGACGAGTTGCACGACGGTTCAGCCCGGCCCTGATTGGGTGTGTGTGAACGGCGGGTGGCTGCCGCCCGGTGCGGCTGGCGCGCCGGCTCCGGTCCCCACTCCCAATCCCACGCCGAACCCGCCGGCGAGCTGCCCGACGATAAAGCCGGGACCTGACTGGGTGTGTGTCAATGGCGGGTGGCTGCCGCCCGGCAGTCCGACTGCCGGCGCGCCGGCTCCAATTCCCACTCCGAATGCTCCGGCGACCTGTCCGTCGATTCAGCCCGGCCCTGACTGGGTGTGTGTCAATGGCGGCTGGCTGCCTCCGGGTAATCCAACTGCCGGCGCACCGACTCCGGTTCCAGGTCCCACTCCCACGCCGAACGCGCCGGCGAGTTGTCTTACGGTCCAACCGGCATCTGACTGGGTGTGTGTCAATGGTGGCTGGTTGCCGCCGCAGCTTGGTGTCGGAAAGCGATGAAGACCCTTCGGGGCCGGCCACGCCGCACACCACAGGAGTGCGCGTTCCGGCCTCGCGAGACGACATCGATGATGTGAAAGGCACAGATGTGGAGAATTCTACAAACGTCCACAATCGTCTATTGCACAGCCGTCGCTCTGAGTTCCGCACGGAGCATCGAGCCCGCCGCGGCGACAGCTGAGCAAACGGCGAGCTGTTCGACAGTTCAGCCGGCACCTGACTGGGTGTGTATCAATGGTGGGTGGCTGCCGCCCGGCTATCCGATCGGTATAGGTGCACCGGGCCCACCTGTCGATTCGCCACCGCCGCCAGCCAGCTGTCAGACCGTTGCGCCGGCCGACAACTGGGTCTGTGTCAACGGCGGATGGGTGCCCCCAGACCATCCGCTTGCCATTGCAGCACGCGGAACACCGCCCTCGAGTTGTCCAACAGTTGCCCCTGGGCCTGACTGGGTTTGTGTAAATGGCGGCTGGATGCCGCCAGCGTCGGCTCCACCTGGCGTTCCGCCGGCGATTTGTCAAACAGGTGCGCCGGCGCCTGGTTGGTTCTGTGTAAATGGTGGTTGGGTGCCGCCAGGCCATCCGCTTGCTCCTGGTGCGCCGGTCCCGCCGACCGTTCCGCCCGCCGGCCCTGGGCCCCTGCCGATCCAACCTCAACTCCTGATGGTCGACAGCGCACACGTGGCGGGGGTCGCTGCGAGTCTGCGTCGCGGAGAGCCGACATTTCAGCCCGCACTGACAGCGCTCGTAGCCGACGCCAACCGCGCACTGAACCTTGCACCCGTCTCCGTGATGGACAAAGGCATCACACCACCGAGTGGCGACAAGCACGACTACATGAGTCAGGCACCATACTGGTGGCCCGATCCTTCGAAGCCAGGCGGCAGGCCGTACATCCGCAGGGACGGCGAGCGGAACCCAGAAATCGACCGGATCACGGATCGGGCCAATCTGGGTCGCCTCACGACGGCCGTCTCTTCGCTCGGGCTAGCGTTCTACTTCACCGGCCGAGAAGAGTACGCGCAGCATGCGGCGCAACTCGTTCGAGTCTGGTTTCTCGACCCGGCCACCCGGATGAATCCACATCTGCGGTTCGGACAGGGCATTCCGGGCATCGCGGAGGGACGCTCGGCTGGCATCATCGAGACCCGGCTGCTGCCAGACATCCTCGATGGCGTGATGCTGCTGCAGGGTTCGTCGGCGTGGGGTGCCTCAGACGACCAGGCATTGAAGGACTGGATGCACACATACATGACGTGGCTCCTCGAGAGCTCGCTTGGGCACGAGGAGGCGGAGAGGGGCAATAACCAGGAAACGTGGGCCGACGTGCAGGTCGCGGCTTTCGCGCTGTATACCGGACAGACCGACGTGGCGCGGACGATCCTCGAGGGGGCGCGGGCCGACATCGCCCAGGAGTTCGAGCCTGACGGCCGGCAGCCGCGCGAGCTCGCACGCACACTTGCCTGGAACTACAGCATCTTCGATCTGACGGCGTTTCTGCACCTGGCTGCACTCGGTGAGCGCGTCGGCGTGGATCTCTGGAACTACACGACCGCCGACGGCCGCAGCCTCCGGAACGGCGTCGAGTACCTCGTGCCGTTCGCGACCGGCGAAAAGCGCTTTCCCTACCAGCAGATCACCGAACTCCGTCCATCCGCACTTCATCCCGTCCTTCGACGCGCGGCGGTCGGTTGGAATGACCCGAGATACCGGGAGCTCGCGCGACAAATCGGAGGCGCATCGCCACGATTGGCGTTGACGTTTCCGTGACGGAGGACTCGAAATCAGCCTGCATCCAAGTAGCGAGCGACTGTCTGACGGACGGGGATATCGTCCGTTGTCGGGCTTTTCAGTGCGCAAGGCGAGGTCTCTAGAGAAGTGGCGAACACAATCGCATCATCGAGTCGACCAGGCGGGTTCGAGCAGGCTGAGCGTCGTATGTAGCTGTCGAGAACTCGACACAGTTGTGCATGTCGGTTGAAAGATCGCCTCGAGCTCGCGCGTAACCGCTTCATCATAGACGACGAGATTCGTCTCATAGTTGATCGAGAAGCTCCGAACATCCATGTTCGCGGACCCGATGCAGCAGATGCTCGAATCGACACACACGGTCTTGGCGTGAAAGTACGCGCCCTGGTATAGATGCTTCTCGGTCATGTTCAGCCCGCCGGAGTAGCCAATCCGTCCATCGATAACGGCGATTTTTCGATGACTGCGATAAGCTGATCGTGTGGAGTAAGTAGAGGGGCGAGTACGGGTACATTTGCACGCCCGCCAACCGCATCCGACGCACGTACCGCCAGCTGAGCATCGTCAGACTGCCGACGGGGTCGTACAAGATGCGAACATCGACGCCTGCCGCGACCCTCTCGGCCAAGACTTGCCGAACCGTCTCCGTGAACGCGTCTTCAGCCCACTCGTAAAACAAAAGATGAATCGATTTCGAAGCGGCTCGCATGTCGTTCAGGAGCTGCGGGTACATCTCGCTCGCGTTCTGTAGAATCTGGAATTGGTTCGCCAGGGTGATCGGGGCGCCGGCCGAAGCCCACAGCATTCGACCGAGGCGGCCGTACTCGCCGGTGCCATCGTTTGAAAGCGCTTCGAGAATGCCGGGTTGGCGTTCGAGCAAGGCTGTCCTCCGATCCGCAAGCGAGGTGCCCTCCATCAGCGAATGCAACTGGTTCTTGCGACTGAATGCCTTCCAGCCTCGCCCAAACAGCGTATAAATGATCACGCCACCGATTGGGAACACGAGCATCAAGAAGAGCCAGGCGAAAGTCGATTGCGGACTGCGATTGTCGCGGATGAGGAACACCGCGATGGCCAGCGTGTACAGGCCCGACACGGTCGTCAGTAGTTGAACCCAGGTCCAGTCCGCAATCACGATTACCTCATTCGTTCTGACTGAGACAGATGGCGCGTCACTTTATAGATGAGGCGTGGCGCCAGACTCGGCGCGACGGCTTTCGTCACCTAGGCGACCGAACTGCGGACGGACGAGCTGTTACAGTCCGCGTTCACGCTGATTCTAGTGAAGGCCGCATCTTATGGAGCTCGGCCGAACCCGCAAGGAGCATCGGAATGGCACCACATCGCCACGACAAAATCTGTGTCCTCCTTGTCGACGACGATCCCGACACTCGCGCGATGTATGCCGTTGCACTCAGCCTCTCCGACGTTGAAGTGCTCGAATCGGGGGATGGCGCGACTGCACTATCTGCCGCGTCGGAGTTCCTGCCGGACGTCATCGTCACGGATTTATCCGGTCCCAACCTTGATGGATTTGAGCTCCTGGAATGGCTTCAAGCGAACCCGAAGACCGCTCGAATTCGGGCTATCGTGCTCACCGGCCGCACTGACGAGGCAACGGCCCTACGTGCTGCGGCCCTGCGTGCTCAATTCCTGGTCAAGCCTTGTTTGCCCAGTACCTCTCACGTCCCACGTCTTCCGTGCGTTGACCGATGCGGCCGCCTGAGCGAGGTGGACGAAGGCCTTGAGGAAGGGTGGTGCTGCCAGCGACCGGATGGCCCGTCAGCGGCTGAGCTGATCGTTGGGCCCGAGAGCAGTGCATCGGCGAGTGCACGCAGCTAAGGACCGTGTTCGAGAGACACGCGGACTCGGAGAATCGGGATTCTTCAGCGCCTCGAGCGGACTGACGAGTCAAAACATACTGTTGGTGTTCGCGCGCTCGGACGGAATCCGTTGGAGTACATCCCAGTGCTCGACAATTTTTCCGGTGTCGTCCAGCCGGAAAATATCGATGCCCGCCCAGTCACCATCTTTCGGCCACCGCTGGAAGCAGTGGAGGACGACGAAGTGTCCCTCGGCAATGACGCGTTTGAATTCCACGTGCTTTCCCGGATACTCGCGAGCCATGCGCCGAAAATATTCGATAAACGCTTCCTTGCCGTCGCCGACCCCGGGGTTGTGCTGCGTGTACGTCGCTCCCACGTACCGCTGCACAGCTTCGTCTGGTCGTGACTGGTTGAACATCAGATCGTAGAAGGCAGTGACGGTCGCTTTGTTGTCCTCGAGAGTTGGGGCATCTAACGAGGGTCTTGGACTTGTGTCGTCGGCTGACGCTGCCCCTGAAGATGGTGCGCCGGCAGCCGACATCGACTGCCATGCCCACTTACCGTAGAAACCTACGAACTCCGCTCCGTGCGAATTCAGGACGTCTGCAGCCACGTTCCGCATCTCGCGTGCTTCGGCGAGGACCATGATGACGAATCGCCCGGCGCGTACATCTTCTGCATGACGGCTCAAGCTCTTGAATTCCTCGGCCCCGCCAAATACCCGGAGCACCGTCCGTTGAAACTGTGCGAGGAATCCATGCTCTGATCCGCTCGGATCGAGGCGGTGCAGGCCTTCCTCACCCTTGAGAATGTCTATGTCGGAATGCCGAAATCCGTGCTGCAGGAGTGTTTCGATTGCTCTGCGGGCATCCTGCGCGTCAGCAATAGTCCCGACGACGCGTTGAATCGGATACGGAATGAAGTCGTCGGGCGTGTCCGTGGCCATTTCATTACTCCCAATCCTGTTCTCGGTACCTGGACGATGATCGCGAGACACGCGACCTCCGCGGTGTCCCCGGTGAGTGGCTGACGCCTATCATGCTCCCACCCGATGCTGTTCGGACGGAATGCGCCGCGACATGAATGCCGAGCCGACGAAAGATGCCGAACAAGCAAACCGGCATGCGATGGTTCGAGAGGTAAACGACCCCAGAGGCGACGATAGCGAGAACGACTCTTGAATCGCGGATCTTCGACTGGCGGGGCGGTCACGCCAGCTGCCGCTGACGCAGCGACTGACGGCGGCACTCCGATCCGCGCGGCATCTCCGATCCGAGCGCGTGTTGTGCCTGTCGGATCGGTCACCGATCACGCGCGATCGGGTCATCAAAGCCGTTCGCAGCGCCCAGCGTGTCGCGGGGATCGCGCAGGGCGTGCACATCCTGCGGCACACGTTCTGTTCACACCTGGCGATGAAAGGGGCGCCGGCACGGGCCATCCAGGAGCTCGCGGGCCACGCGGATCTCTCGACCACGCAGCGCTACATGCACTTGAGTCCGGCGGCCGACGGAAGACGCGATCCGGTTGCTCGACGGGCGCCAATCCGGCCTCGAACCCGTCGAAAAGTTTGGAGATATTCTGGACACAGCATCGGCGGGGGACTGAGTGGCTGAGGTCCGCCTTCGCGCTAACGCGCTACGGCGAGACAACTTCCGCGTGATCACGGGGGCGCGGAAGTTGGAGCGGGCTACGGGAATCGAACCCGTCTGACTGGCTTGGGAAGCCAGGACATTACCACTATGCTAAGCCCGCGCTGATGAACTGATTTTACCACGCCGGGCGCAGGCACTGGCTGAGCCCGGCCGCGCCCACGTCGCTCAGGCCCGGATGAACGCCAGCACCTCGTCCCGCTTCCGTTCCATCATCTCCTGCGTCGTCGCTTCCAGGTTCAGGCGGATCAGCGGTTCGGTGTTCGAGGCACGCACGTTGAAGTGCCAGTCCGGGTACTCGACCGAGACGCCGTCCATCGTGTACGTCTTGCCGTCGACGTAGTGGGCGTTGAGCGCGTCGATCTTCTCGGCGACCAGCTGCATGTCCGGCATCTTGGTGTTGATCTCGCCCGAGATGAAATACTTTTCGCGCAGCGGCGCGAGCAGTTCAGCAAGCGTCATCCCCTTGCGCGACATCAGCTCGAGAATCAGCAGCGCCGGGATGAAGCCGTTGTCGGCGAAGAAGTTGTCGCGGAAATAGTAATGTCCGGTGACCTCGCCGCCGAAGATCGCCCCCTCCTCGCGCATGCGCCGCTTGAAGAACGCGTGCCCGACCCGGTTCATCAACGCCGTGCCGCCGTACCGGTGGACCGTATCCTTGACCGCATAGCTCGCGCGGACGTCGTAGACGACCTTCGCGCCCGGGTGGCGAAGGAGAAACGCCTCGGCAAGGAGCGCGGTCACGAAGTCGCCGGCAATGAACTCGCCGGTGCCGTCGATGAAGAAGCACCGGTCGGCGTCGCCGTCCCAGGCGATGCCGATGTCGGCACGCTCACGAATGACGCGCTCGGTGATGTCGACCCGGTTCTCCTCGATCAGCGGATTGGCCTCGTGATTGGGAAAGGTCCCGTCGATCTTGAAGCAGAGGTTCGTCGTCCGGCACGGCAGCCGGGCGAAGAGCAGGGGAGCCACGAGGCCCGCCATCCCGCTGCCGGCGTCGAGCACGACGTTGAATGGCTTGATGATGGAGGGATCGATGAACGACATGACGTGCTCCACGTAGTCGTCCACGACATCCATCTGCGAGAGCGAGCCCGGCGTCGCCGCCGGTGGCGGCAGCGTGCCGGCCGTGATCATGTCGCGGATCTCGGCGAGACCGGCTTCGCCGCTGAGCGGAAACGCCTCGCGCCGCACCAGCTTGATGCCGTTGTACTGCTTCGGATTGTGCGACGCGGTAATCTGCGCCCCACCGTCGAGACCATCCCGCGCGACGCCGAAATACATCATGTCGGTCGCCAGCATCCCGTAATCGACGACGTCCGCGCCCTGTTCGCGTGCACCCTCGATGAACGCCGCGGCGACCCCGGGGGAGGAGAGCCGCATGTCGCGCGACACCCCGATGCGCCGGGCATCGAGGTAAGCGACGAAGCCGCGGCCGATCTCCCGCGCCGCCTCCTCGTTCACTTCCGCGGGATACAATCCGCGCACGTCGTACGCTTTGAAAATCGATGCTTTGATGCTCATAAACGGCTGTAGTCGGTGACGACGGTCTTGTCGCCGAGGAGGACGGGCGTTTCGATCGTCGCGCTACGTCCGATGTGGCAGTTGCGGCCGAGGACCGACGCGCGGACGACCGCGTCCCGGCCAATCCATCCGTTCGGCCAGATGATCGATCCGTCGATCACCGCCCCTTCGTCGATGTGCGTCTGACGACCGATGACGGAATAGGGAAGGATGCGCGCCCCGGTCTTCACCACCACACCCTCGTCGACGAAGCAGGGACCGTGCAGTTCCACTCCGGGCTCGACCTTCGCGTCCGGTGCGACCCAGGCCATCGACGCCGCCGAACCGGTGAACGGGGGCGCCTGGTAACGTCCGTCCATGATGTCGCGGTGCACCTGCATGTATTTTGCCGGCGTCCCGATGTCGATCCAATACCCGTCGTACACGTACGCGACGAAGGTTTCGCCGCGTTCGATCAGCGAAGGAAAGAAGCTCCGCTCGATCGACCACGCCGTGTCTTTCGGGATGCGGTCGAAGGTGTCGGGCTCGAGCACGTAGATCCCCGCATTGATCGTGTTGCAGGTGATCTCGTCCTCTCCCGGCTTCTCGAGAAAGCGGCTGACGTTGCCGTTCGCATCGGTTTCGACCAGCCCGTACGCGCGTGGATTGTCCACCGGCGTCAGGACGATCGTCGCCTTCGCCTTGCGCTCCCGGTGCAGCCGCAGCACGGCACCGAGGTCGACCTGCGTCAGGACGTCGCCGTTGAACACCACGACCGAATCCTTGAGCGAGTCGCCGGCATAGCGGACGGCGCCACCGGTCCCGAGCGGAATCGGTTCGACGACGTAACGGACGCGGAGGCCGAGGCCTTCACCGTCGCCGAAGATCTCCTCGATCCGGCGCGGCTGGTAGTTCAGGCTGAGGATGACTTCGTCGATTTCCGGCACCTGGCGCAGCAAATCGATCTGGTAGTGGAGAAACGGCCGGTTGAGAATCGGCACAATGGGTTTGGGGGTGTGCACGGTGAACGGCCTGAGGCGCGTCCCCTTGCCGCCGGCGAGCAGAATGGCCTTCATATCAACTTACGATCATAATGCTGATTGCCGATTCTGAATACTGCTGGCGATGAACCTGCCCAACGCGCTCACGCTCGGACGCATCTTCCTCGTACCGCTGCTCGTGGTCGTGCTGCTGACGAAGTTCGAAGGGCGCATGATCTTCGGCGTGCCCAAGGAGCTCGTCGGCGCGGCCATCTTCGGCGTCGCCTCGCTCACCGACTGGCTGGACGGCTACCTGGCGCGACGACGCAAGCAGGTCACTACCCTGGGTCAGTTCATGGATCCGCTCGCGGACAAGCTGCTGATTACGGCAGCGCTCGTCTCGCTGGTTCAGATGGACCTCGCGCAATCGTGGATGGTGGTCGTCATCCTGGGGCGGGAATTTGCGGTGACGGTGCTGCGCAGCATCGCACACTCGCGCGGCGTGGCGATTCCGGCCTCACCGCTCGGCAAGTTCAAGATGGCGTCGCAGGTGGTCGCGATCCTGCTCCTGATTCTCGGGCGCGAACACCTGCGCGAGTTCTTCGTGCTGGGCATCATCGCGCTCTGGGTCGCGGTCCTGACGGCGGTCGTCTCGGCCGTGGACTACTACCGGCGCTTCAGTCACGTGATCAGCGGCCGCGAACCTGAGTGACGTCACGACGCCAGCCGCTGTGCGGTCAGCGGTCGATCGCACCCACGTCGCCGACATAGATGACCCCGTCCGATCGATCGACCCGGAGCGTCGTCGTCCCCGGTCGAACCAGCATCGCGGTCGCTTCGCCAACGCGAATCAAGCCGCCCGGAGTGCTGCTTTGGCGGTTGTACATCATTCCAGGCGGCCCGGCGTCCGCCGCAGATCGGAAGATCGTTATGCGTTGTCCAGGGTGAAGCCCGTGGAGGGAACCACGATTGAGCACCATGTACGAACCAGCGCCGCCAAGCTCGGTCCATTCGTCGCCGAATACGAGCCGGCCAGCACCGGTCAAATCGGCCTGACCGGGCGCAGCGGGTTCGGGGACCGTTGGCAGTGCGAAGGGCTCGAGGTAGTCGCCCGCCATCACTTCGTCGCAGGCGTGGGTGACTGTCGCCACGGCATCTCCCGCATGCACTTCGGCGATATGAATCCAGCCCGCGGTGTGAATCTGGTAGTGCGTAGTGCCGTCCGGGTAATGCGCGTTGAACGGATCCGAAACGACGCGGCGGACGAAGTAGTCCTGCCCGGTCTCGATTCCCTGCGCGGTGCCGGCGCCGACGTGCACCGTCTCGCCGCGGCCGAAGAGATTTCTGCCCGCGACCTGGCCACCGGTGACACGCAGTGCCTGGACGGGTGCGGTCTCGGCCGCATTCGGCGCACACGCGAGCTCCGCGGCGAGATCCCTCGCCACCGGCGGGTGGAAGGGCGGCGACTGCGCGTACGCGGTGGAGGGAGACCACGCAGCCGCGACCAGCGCGGCAACACGAAGCACCACAGCGAACGTGCGAGTCATTTGGATCCTCCTGCTATTTCTTTGCCTGATCCGCCTTCAGCGTCGCCTCGAGCTCCTTTGCCGGGGCGAGGTACTCACTCCGCTCGAACTCGGCGATCAGCTGTTCCAGATACGGGAGCGCCTCGGCACCGCGATTGACTTTCATCAACGACTGCGCCAGGTAGAAGTAGACCGCATCGCGACGACTGTATTCCGGATCGTCCTTCAACAGCGACTTGAAGCGATCGATTGCGGCGGGCGGAAATTTCTGCGTCTTCACGTAGAAGTAGGCGACACGGTATTCGGCATCGCTCAGGCGGTCGCGCGCCTCGCGCAGATACTTCGCCGCCTCAGGCTTGAGCGGGCTGTTGGGATACTTCTCCACCATCGTCCGCAGCTCCGCGACGGCCTCGCGGGTCTCGGTCTGATCGCGCTCCGGACCAAACATCTGGTAGTAGTGCGCCATGCCCAGCTTGTACTGGGCGTAATCGGCCCGCGGATGCGTCGGGTAGAACGAGAGGAACTCCCGATATTCGTTGATCGCCAGGACCTTCGACTCGGACGAGTTCTCGCCGAGGTAGGTATCGGCGAGACCGAGCTTGGCATCGGCGCGGTATTGGCTCTGCGGATAACTGTCCATCAACTGGCGGAAGTACTCGCGCGCATTGAACCAGTGCTTTGAGTTGAGCTCCTTCGTCCCGCGTTCCCACAGGAACTTGTCCGGTTCGAGCGTGCCGACCGGCGGCTTCTTCGATGCGGAGCTGCACGCCGGCAGGCAGATCGCACCGCCGAGCGCGAGGAGCATCAGGATGATTGTGCCTGCCGGAGACCACCGGGTGCGGGCAGGGGCGGAACAGGCGTTCCAGGAATGTCTCGATGCGGCCGCCATCACGCGACCGCGGATATTGTCGACAACCATCGGTATTCCGCTTCGATCCCTTCTTCGAGCGACACGCTTGGGGCAAAGCCCAGATCGGTCCGGGCGAGGCCGGTGTCGGCATACGTGTCGCGCATGTCCCCCTTCTGCGCCGCTTCGCGGCGCACCTTGAGGGGTTGGCCGGTCACCCGGCCGATGATGTCGAGCACCTGGTTGACGGTGACACGCGAGCCGCCGCCCAGGTTGTAGGCGCGGCCGGGCACGCCGCGGTCTCCGGCCGCGATTGTTCCCGCCACCGCATCGAGCACGAACGTGAAGTCGCGCGTCTGTTCGCCGTCGCCGTAGATCGTGACCGGCTGACGATCGAGCGCGGCGCGGATGAACCGGTGGAACGCCATGTCGGGCCGCTGACGCGGGCCATACACGGTGAAGTACCGCAACGACGTGGTCGGGACGGCGTAATTGACGTGATAGAGGTAGCACAGCTGCTCGGCCGCCAGCTTCGTCACTCCGTACGGCGACACCGGCTGCGGCAGCGCGTCTTCGCGCATCGGTATTGCGGCGTTGTCGCCATAGAGCGACGAGCTCGACGCATACACGAAGCGGTGCAGCGGACGCCCGACGCACGCCTCCAGCAGCTGCTGCGACGCCTCCACGTTGTTCTCGGTATACGTGTTGAAGTCTCGCCCCCAGCTCTTTCGCACGCCGGCCTGTGCCGCGAGGTGAAAGACGTGGGTCACGCCCTCGAGCAGTGACGGCAGATCCGCATCCTGGATCCGGCGTCTCGACGAGCCGGAAACCCTGGCGCCTGCGGTTGTGATCGAGATTCGCTTCCTTGATCGCGACGCGGATAGTAGTCGGTGAAGCAGTCGAGCCCGAGAACTTCTGCTCCGCGATCCAGCAGGGCGCCCGAGAGATGCGACCCGATGAACCCGGCCGCGCCGGTGACGAGCGCCTTCAAGCGAACACCTCCTGGATGCGGTCAGGGAGGCGGCACGGCTTCCCGGTCGGATCCATCGCCGCGTGAATCGTTCGACCCGACGCTGCCAGCGACTGGTCGTCGCGGCGGACGACCTGGTAGACGAACTCCATACGCACTTTCGACAACAGGCGCCCCTCCGTCCTGACCTCCAGTTCGTCGTCGTATCGCACGGACCGGTGGTACTGGCAGTGCGCGTCGATCACCGGCAGCGAAACCCCGCCTGTTCCATCTCCCGGTAACTCCACCCGAACGTCCGCAGCAAATCGGCGCGCGCGACCTCGAACCAGACGAAATAGTTGGCGTAGTAGACGACGCGCATCTGGTCGGTCTCCGCATACCGGACCCTGACGATCGACACCGAGGAACGGCGATCGCTTACCGGAAGCGGCGTGTTCATGCGATCGCACCCGGCGATGGCCGCGGCGCGGAGCTCCCGCGTTGCCCGCTCCGGATCCGGCGCGCCAAAGATGGCGCTGCCCGCAACGAGGATTTCGGCGCCCGCCGAGACCACCCGGCGCCGCGTTCGAGGTATCGATCCCGCCGTCCACTTCGATCGCCGCACGGCTGCCCTGGCGGTCCAGCAGCGCGCGGACCGCCTCGATCTTAGACTCGGTACGAGGGATGAAGGTCTGCCCCCCGAATCCGGGGTTCACCGACATGACCAGCACGTGATCGAGATCCCCGGCGATTTCCTCGAGCATGCCGACCGGGCGTTGACGGATTGATCGCGACGCCGGCCCTGGCTCCGAGCTCCTTGATGTGCTGGATGGTCCGATGGAGATGCGGGAGCACTTCGAGGTGGACGTGATCATCGCCGCGCCGGCACGCACGAAGGCCTCGAGGTAGCGGTCCGGGTCCTCGATCATCAGGTGCACGTCGAGCGGAACCTTCGCCACCTTCCGGATCGACACGACCACCGGCGGTCCCATCGTCAGGTTCGGCACGAAGTGGCCGTCCATGATGTCGACGTGAATCAGGTCGGCCCCGCCACGCTCCACCGCTGCGATGCCGACGCCAAGCGCGGCGAAATCGGCCGACAGGATGGACGGGGCAATCCGGACCTTCACCGGCTGACCTCGAGCGAGATCGGCTCACCCGGGGCTATCTGGAATCCGGCCTGCGGTCCCTGCCGGAGCACGATGCCCGAGGGCACGCCGGGGTAGGGATGATCGCCGACGACCGCGACTCGGAAGCCGCGCACTCGGAGCAGATCGGCCGCTCGATCGCCGTTGACGCCGATCAGATCCGGCATGACGTACGTCGCACCACGTTCGCCGCGATTGACGAGCAGCGTCACCCGCGACGCAAGGCTCTGTGGCTGCGGCGTCTGCGCCACGATCGCGTCGGCCTGGTAATCGCCGGACCGGATTTCCGCGATCTCGCCGAGCTCGACCCCTTCCTGCTGCAGCCGCAACTGCGCCGTGCGCTCGGATTCACCGAGCAGGGCGGGCACGACGGTGTTGCGCGGTCCCGAGCTGACCCACACCTTGACGCTGCGCTCGCGACGGGTGCTGACACCGGCCTGGGGATCCTGCGAGATGATCTGGCCTGCAGGGATCTTCGGATCGACGCGGCGGGCTTCCTCCACCTTGAGGTTCAGGCCGGCATCGGCCAGAAGGGCCGTCGCATCGTTGAGCGCCTTGCCGGTGAGCGAGGGCACGACGACCTCGCGCGTCCGCAGCGCAATGCGCATCGACGCGGCGGCAAAGAGCGATGTAAGTGACGAGCAGAGCGCTGCCGATGAGCAGCAGCCTGCCTGCACCCCATACGCGTGTTTTCAGCGCCATGAACCTAGAAAGTTTACTGCAAGTCCTTAGTTTTCACCAGCATGGCGGCAAAGAACGGCTCGAGTTCGTCGCGGTGCGGCAGCGTCCGGAAGTGGCCCTCGGCGGTCCTGAAAATCTCCAGTGCGGCGGGCACGATGACCGGTTCGAGCACGAAATCCTTCCGCTCCTCGAGGAAACGGCTGACCACCCCCTCGTTTTCGTCCGGCTCACTCGAACAGGTCGAGTAGATCAACCGGCCGCCTCGGCGAACGCACCTCTGCGGCGCGGCCGAGCATGCCGAGTTGCGTCGCCGCAAGGCCCTCGAGCGACGCCTCTGAGCGCCGCCACCTGATCTCAGGGTCCCGTCGAAGCGTCCCCAGACCTGAGCACGGCGCATCGAGGAGCACACAGTCGAACCCGGACCTGAAGGGGAGGACACCCGCCGCGTCGGCCTGGACGACGCGCACGCAGGTGGCGCCAGCGGTCGCAACGGCGCGCGCCAGCAGATCGACACGTCGGCCGCGGACGTCGGTGGCGACGATCAACCCGCGGTTCTCCATCGCCGCGGCCATCGCCGTCGTCTTGCCGCCCGGTGCGGCGCAGGCGTCGAGGATGTGCTCCCCGGGAGCAGCCGCCGTCAGCATACCGACCAGCTGCGATGATTCGTCCTGGACGATGAAGAGACCGGAGTCGGCAAACGGAGTCAGCAGAGGATTGCCCTTCGTGACGACGAGCCCGTCTGGTGCAAAGCGGGTGGTGCGGGTCGCTACATCGTGCTGCAGCAATTGCTGCTGGAGTGCGGACCGCGACGTGCGCAGGGTATTGACGCGAATGGTCAACGCCGCTGGGTTGTTGTCGAAGCGCGTCCAGGCTTCGGTCGCGTCGAAGCCGTATCGATCGAGCCAGCGCCGCACCAGCCACTCGGGATGCGACAGTGTGCCGGAGAGATAGTCGAGTGCGGCCTGCACGTCCCGGTCGGGATCCGAGGGCCTTTCGGGGGAGCGGCAGCTTCGCGCGCTCACGGCTGATCCTGCGGAGCACGGCGTTGACCAGTCCGGACGCGCTCTTCTTGCCGGCCTTGCTGACGAGGTTGACGGCGTCGTTGACCGCAGCTGACGCCGGGATCCGGTCGAGGTGAAGCAGCTGGAAGGTGGTCATGCGGAGCACGTCGAGGACTTCCGGATCCATCTTCGAAACCGGACGCTTCGTGAAAGCCGCCACGACCAGGTCGAACGCACCCTGCCACCTCAAGGTCCCGGTTGCAATCTCGCCGGCGAGTGCACGATCGCGTTCGTCCTCGAGCCGCATCCGGGCACGCGCGAGCGCGGCCGGCAGGTCCGATCGGCCACTGTTCACGGCGCGGAGTACGTCGTACGCGGCGAGTCGCGCCGCCGCGATCATGACGGCAGGCGCGTATTCAGCGCGACCTTGTGCCCGCTCAGGAACTCGCGCACGGTCATGGGGCGGCGCCCCTCTGGCTGTATCTGCAGGATCTCGAGGACACCGTCGCCGGTGGCGACGGCAAGCGTATCTCCTTCGGCCCGGACGATGGTTCCAGGCAGCAGCCTCACTCGATTGATCCGCGACAGCAGTCCGTGGATCAGGAAGCGCGATCCATTCACGGTCGTCGAGGCGAGAGGCCAGGGCTGAAGCCCGCGGACAAGGTTGTGGATGCGCACGGCCGGAAGCGACCAGTCGATCGGACCTTCTGTTTTCACAATCTTCGCAGCGTGAGTCGCCTGCACATCATCCTGCCGTGTCTCCACCGCCGCGCCAGCGGCAAGCTGCTCGACGACATCGAGGAGGAGTGCGGCGCCGCGCTCGGCGAGCAAGGCTTCGATTTCGGGGCTGGTCGCATCGGGCCCAATCGGCACGGTCACGCGCGCGAGCATCGGCCCGGCGTCCAGCTCCGGGACAACGCGCATGATCGTGACACCGGTGACGCTGTCACCTGCGATCACGGCACGGTGAACAGGTGCGGCGCCCCGCCAGGCAGGCAGGAGCGAGGCGTGCACGTTGATCATCCCGAGACGTGGAGTCGCGAGCAGGGCATCGGGAAGGATGCGGCCGTACGCGGCGACGACGCCCAGGTCCGCCCTAAATCCGGCAATGGTCGTCAAGAACTCTTCGTCGCGGAGCTTCGTCGGCTGGAGGACGGGAACGCCGCAGAGGACAGCCACCTCCTTGGTTGGTGTCGCGGCAAGACGATGACCGCGACCCTTCGGCCGGTCCGGTTGCGACACGACCGCGACGACCTTGTGCCTCGACTTGAGGAGCGCCATCAGGGTCGGCACGGCGAACGCGGGCGTGCCGAAGTAGACGATTCGCAGGGGAGGGGACGTCGGCGCGGGGTCCGCTACCATCGGCCCGTCCGCTTCATCTTGTGGATCTTGCGGACGATCAGATCCTTCTTGATGCCGCGCAGCCGGTCGACGAAGACCATCCCGTCGAGATGATCCATTTCGTGCTGGAAGGCGCGGGCAAGGAGGTCCTGCGCCTCGACGGTCTGTTCGGTTCCGTTCCGATCGAGGCCCCGGACGACGGCGCGCCTGGGCCGCACGACGGTCGCGTTGAACCCGGGGACGCTCAGGCATCCTTCCTCTTCGAGCTGCATGCCGTCGCGCTCGACGAAGACGGGATTGATCATGACGAGCAGATCCCGCGGATTGCGTCCGACCGACACGTCGACGACGAACACGCGCAGCGGCACACCCACCTGCGTCGCCGCCAGGCCGACCCCTGGCGCCGCATACATCGTCTCGATCATGTTGTCGACGAGACGCCGGACGTCATCGTCCACGACCGGCACCGGGGCAGCGGGTTTGTGGAGCGGGTGCTCGCCGTATCGCAGAATCGGCAGGACCATGGGGACAGCCCCTCAGCCCTTCTTCGTGAATTGTTCCTGCAACGTCGTCGTCCAGGCGCTCATCGATCGTTCGAGCTCGGCGACCGAGTCGCCGCCGAACTTCTCGATGAGTGCGTCGGCGAGGACGAGCGCAACCATGGCTTCGCCGACGACCGCCGCCGCGGGCACGGCACAGACGTCGCTGCGCTCGATCGCCGCGGACGCCTCGTCCATCGTGGTGAGGTCGACAGAACGGAGCGGCTTCATCAGAGTCGAAATCGGCTTCATCCACGCGGAGACGCGTAGATCCTCGCCGTTCGTGACCCCGCCCTCGAGGCCGCCGGCGTTGTTGGTCGGACGCGACACGCCAGTGACGCGGTTCCCGCCCGGTGCTGGCAAAATCTCGTCATGGACCCGCGATCCCGGGCGCATCGCAGCTTCGGGACCGAGACCGACGCCGACGGCCTTGATTGCGGGGATGGACATCAGCGCCTGGGCGAGGCGGCCGTCCAGCTTCCTGTCCCACTGCACGTAGCTGCCGAGGCCGACGGGCAAGCCGGTGACGATCACTTCGAACGCGCCGCCCTTGGTGTCGCCGGTTTCGCGGGCGCGATCGATCTCTTCGATCATCTGGCGCTCGACGGTCTCGTCGATGCATCGAAGCGGCGCATCGGGAGCCAGCGCCTCGGCCTGTTCGAATGTGACGAGCGTGCCGTCGGCCAGCTTCGCTGCGCCAACCGAGAACACGTGGCTCGTGATTCGCACACCGGCCCGGAGCAGGAACTGGCGGGCGACGGCGCCGGCGGCAACTCGCGCCGCGGTTTCGCGAGCGCTCGCGCGCTCGAGGATGTCCCGCACATCCGCACGTCCGTACTTCGCGACGCCGGCAAGGTCGGCATGCCCGGGCCGCGGTTTCGTCACCGGTGCGCGCCGCGCGCCGCCGGCATCAGCAGGCGCTTCCGCGGTCGTACGCATCGTGTACTGCCAGTTCACCCAGTCGCGGTTCTCGATCGACATGGCAATCGGCCCGCCAATGGTTTCTCCCGCCCTGACGCCGGACAGGATCTCAGCCCGGTCCGACTCTATGGCCATTCGACGGCCGCGACCGTACCCGCCCTGGCGGCGGCGCAAATCCGCGGTAATGGCTTCGATGTCGATCGACAGACCAGCGGGAATGCCTTCGAGGATGACGACGAGCGCGCGGCCGTGAGATTCGCCGGCGGTGAGAAAACGCACCATTCGATGGGCAATTGTATACGAAGTTTCTGCAGCACCCGGATTCGCCCGCCACGGATTGCGGCCTGAAATGCATGTATCGGGTGCGGGCGATCGTCTTGCAACAGCCCCGGTTGATGCCGCAACTGCTCGCGGATCGTTTCGTTCTCGCCGGTTCCGACTGGATCGATCTCGCCAGCGGCGCGGCCGTGCGCGTGCGAGTGGCGCCCGCCGGTTCACTTCGAACACAGCTCGAGTGGAACAGCCGGTGCGCGGCGCTCGCCGGTCTGCGCCACCCCGCAATCAGTCCGCTCATCGACTACGGCATGGCGGACGCACACCGCACGTTCGAGGCATATCTGGCGTGTGACGCAATACGGACCGACCCTGGTACGGGCGCCCGGCTGATGAACCACGCGGTCCGCTTTCTGGCGGCGCACGACGTCTACCTCGCTCCTGAAATGGCGAACTACGCGTTGCGTAGCGTCATCCCTGGGGCACGCGAGCGTCTGCGACCGTTCGGCATCGCGCTGCAGCCGCGTGGTGCATTCGACGCGATTCACGACGCCCTGGCGACAGGCGTGCCGCCAGGGGCCTCGGCGGTGGCAGTTACCGGCGAGCCGAACTCGGGGCTCCGAACCTTACAGGTCGCGGCCGCGAGGACGGCTCGCCTCGAAGGATACGTGCCGCTGGCCGCCTCGATGTTGCGCGAACACCGGTGGATCGCGGGCGCGCTGCCCGGCCGGCATGTCTGTGTCTTTCGCAGCGACGACGGACGAGAACAGCCGGCGGTCGCTGAAGCCCTCGCACACCTCGACGCCGCAGGCGCTCGACGTCACGTCGTGCTGTCGTTCGGTCGTGGCACATCAATGTCTCCCGTGGTGCGGGTGGAACGAATGGGGATCATCGCAATGACCGAGATGGTTTATGTCGATGTCGAGCACGGGCCACGACCCGATCAGCTCTTCGATGCGGCACGGCGGTCGAACGGTCGGCCGGGAGAGTTTCTCGTCCGGCTCGGTGCGTCCGATCCGGGCGGCGCACGGGTGTCGTTCATGGTGCACGAGAGCGTGCAGCCATACGACGTGCCTTCTCGGGGCGAAGCTACTTCGGTCGCGGTGCAGCCACCGCGCACTATGCCGGGAGTCCTGCATCGGGCTCCCGAGCGCGCCGAGGCGCTGGCGCGAGCGGGTCGCCACGGTGCGGCCGGGCGGCTGCTCCACCGCGCATTGCACGTGCTGGCGGAGCGAGGTGAGACGCGCCACGCCGCAGCCTGCGCGCTGCAGCTCGGATGGCTGGCAATCGAACGCGCGCAGCTCGCCGAGTCGATCCGGTACTTCGGCCGCGCCCGCGAGCTCTCGACCCACGCCCGCACCATCGTCCTGGCCGGCATCGGCATCGGCGTCGCGTGGACTGACGAGGGCAGGCTGGTCGAAGCGGAAGGGGCGCTTCGGACCGCCGCGCTCGCGGCGAAAACCCTAGACGACGCAACGCTCGCCGCGGGGGCTGACGCGGGGCTGGGACGATGCCTGTTCTGGCAGGGGCGGCACGACGAAGCCGCGACGGTTCTCAGGGTCGTTTCGGCGTCGCAGGTGGCGCCGCGCGAACTGGCGCGAACCGGCGTGACGCTGGCCCGCGTCCTCATGGCGGAAGGATCGACGATCACGGCCGCGCGAACGGCCAGGGAAGCGCTGGAACGCGCGAGGGAGGCGGGCGATGCAGCGGTGCTCGCCGGGGCGCACCGAGCTCTGGCTCACGCGGCCGCGGCCGGGGGAGATGCGGCATCCGCGGTCAGCCACATCGAGGCTGGGCTGCGTGTTGCGTCGCGCGCACATCTGCCCCTGCACGTCGCCCGGCTTCGGCTCGCGGCGCTGGAGATCGCATCCAGGGGCGCCGCGTCGGCCGACCACCGCCGGCTTGCTGCCCGGCTCGCCGCCTCCTCGATCCACTGGCCACCATTGCTGCGCTATGCGGCACGAACAGCGCGAGCGCGAGTGAACGGAGAAGAGCTCGACGCCGACACCCGCGCCTTCATCGCGGCGAGCGGCGCGGCAGTACTCGGGCAACACGGTTGTGGTCCCGGTCCCAACCCCGTAGCCGACCTCGAGCGCCTGGTCTCCATATCGCAGACCGCCGCCGACGACCGCACCGCGATCTGCCGTGTCGCGGAGCACCTGAGGACGCGTCTGCGGGCCGCGACGCTGCTGGTCATCGGTCCCGAGCCGGAGCGGCGCGTGATTGTTTCCTGCGGCCGCCAATGGTCCGGCGATCCATCCGTCGCATGGCAGGCGATAGCGGGGGGCGTCGGTGTATCGGTTGACCAACTGCGCGAGCCGTGCCAGGCGGCAGAACCGCTGCGCTACAGCAGCGAAATCATCGGCAGCGTTGCCGCACGCTGGACGCCCGGGTCAGCGCCCGATCCCGCACGCGTCGGAACGCTGCTGCGCATGGGCGCGCTCGCGATCGCGCCGAACGTCCGTGCCGAGCTCGATCGCGGTGTGCCGATTCCCGCCGCCAGGACGCCGGGCGAAGAGATCCTGGGCGAGAGCGAAGCCGCGAAGTCGATGCGCGAGTCAATCGCGCGTGCGGCGCGGGCACCGTTCCCCGTTCTCATCGAAGGCGAGAGTGGAAGCGGCAAGGAGCTCGTCGCACGCGCGATCCATCGCCTCGGCCCTCGTCGCGACCGGCGCTTCTGCGCCATCAACTGCGCCGCCCTGTCCGACGAGCTGCTCGAAGCGGAACTCTTCGGCCACGCACGCGGCGCCTTCACCGGCGCCGTCAGTGAGCGCGCGGGCCTCTTCGAAGAGGCTGACGGCGGCACGCTGTTCCTGGACGAAATCGGAGAGCTGTCACCGCGAGCACAGGCCAAGCTGCTGCGGGTACTCCAGGACGGACAGGTCAGACGCGTGGGCGAAAACATGTCACGCCGCGTCGACGTCCGCATCGTCGCGGCCACCAACCGCCGGCTGGCCGAGGAAGCCGCCGCCGGCCGGTTTCGCGCCGACCTGCGATTCCGATTGGACGTGATCCGCATCGACGTTCCACCACTGCGCGACCGGGCCGGCGACGTGGCGCTGCTTGCGTCGTCGTTCTGGACCGAGGCGGCCGGCCGCATGGGCTCACGCGCCACACTCTCGCCCGAGACGCTCGCCGCGCTCGCGCGCTACGACTGGCCGGGTAACGTCCGCGAGCTGCAGAACGTGATTGCGTCGATGGCCGTCCACTCGCCGGGTCGCGGACGCATCCAGGCCGCCGCTGTTCCGGCCCACGTTGCCAGGACTGCCATCGTCTCGGGCAGCTCTTTCGAGGTCGCCCGTTCGGAATTCGAGCGACGATTCGTCAAGGCCGCGCTCGCCAGCGCCGGCGGACACCGCGCCCGCGCCGCCAGAACGCTGGGAGTCACACGCCAGGGCCTCGCCAAGATGCTCCGTCGTCTTTCTCTCGACAACGAAGGCACAGTCAGCATCCGAGGAGGAGGCTCTGGCTGAGTGCGTCATCGTTTGGACCCGCACCGTGGTTCTTCCGCCTAAAGGCGGAAGCTACGTTGGCCCTTCCGCCTAAAGGCGGAAGCCACGTTGGCCCTTCCGCCTGAAGGCGGAAGCTACATTGGCACTTCCGCCTGAAGGCGGAAGCTACGACGTTTGGCACCCTTGAATGCTACCGAACCATCTTCGGATCGATGCGGTCGCGCAGGCCATCACCGAGAAAGTTGAAGCCGAGGACGAGGACCGCGATCGCCAGCCCGGGAAAGATCGTGAGATGAGGCGCGTCGAACAGGTGCGCGCGGCCGGCATCCAGCATCGTCCCCCAGCTCGGCGTTGGGGGCTGGACGCCGAGGCCCAGGAAGCTGAGCGCCGCCTCGGCGATGATCGCCCCCGCCATCCCCAGCGTGGCCTGGACGACGACGGCGGGGAAGGCGGTGGGGAGGATGTGGCGGAGCACGATGCGGGCGGGGCCGGCACCTGAGGCACGCGCCGCCTGGACGAACTCGAATTCCCGGGCTCGGAGTGCCTGCCCTCGTACGAGGCGGGCATAGCCTACCCATCCAATCACCGAGAGCGCCAGCACCACGTTCCTGAGGCTCGGACCGAGCACGGCCACGAGCGCGATCGCAAGCAGGATCCCGGGGAATGCCATGAGCACATCGATCCCGCGACTGATGACGTCGTCCACGCGTCCGCCGAAATAGCCGGCGACGGAGCCGAACAGCATGCCGACTGCGGACGAGACCGACACGACGGCGACGCCCACAAGCAAAGAGATCCGTGCGCCCTGCATCAGCCGGGCGAGAATGTCGCGGCCGAGTTCGTCGAGGCCGAGTGGGTGCGCCCGGCTGGGAGCTTCGAGCCGGCGCGCGAGTTCCTGCGCCGCGGGGTCGTACGGCGAGAGAACCGGCCCGGCCAGCGCGGCTATCACGGCGACGAGCACGATCGCCAGGCCGACGCGCACCATCATTCGATGCGAATCCTCGGATCGAGGAACCCATATGTGAGGTCGGTCAGGAGGTTCATCGCCACGTACGTGACCGAAATGAACAGGATGCAGCCCTGCACGAGGGGATAGTCGCGAAAGTTGATGGCCTGGATCAGCAGCCGCCCGATCCCGGGCCACGCGAAGATGGTTTCGGTGATGATCGTGCCGGTGAGCACGGCGCCGAACTGGAGCCCGATGATCGTGACGATTGGAATCAGGCTGTTGCGGAACGCATGGTGGACCACCGCGCGTGCGCCCGAGAGTCCGCGCGCTCGCGCCGCCAGCACGTAGAGCTCACGCAGCTCCTCGAGCACACTGGCGCGCGTCATCCGCGCCAGGATTGCCGCGAGTGCGGCGCCGAGGGTGAGCGCCGGCAGGACGAGATGGGAGAGCCCGCCGATGCCCGACACCGGCAGCCATCCCAGCTTGACCGCGAAGAGAATTGCGAGCAACGGTCCGAGCCAGAAGTTCGGCATGCAGATGCCAAGGAGCGCCAGCGTCATCGCGGCGTGGTCGACGAATGTCCCACGGTACACGGCGGCGACGATCCCGAGTGGGATCGCGAGGACGACGGCGACGAGCATCGCCGCCAGGGCAAGCGCGGCCGTGTTGGGAAATTTCTCGCGGATCTGTGCCGCCACTGGTGCGTTGTAACGGAAGGACGTACCGAGATCGCCGTGCGCGACGCCGACGAGAAAAGACCGGTATTGAGAAAGGAGAGGGCGGTCGAGACCCAGCGTGTGCTGCAGCTTGACGATCTCTTCCTGCGACGCCCCTTCGCCGAGCATCGCCTGCGCCGGGTCCCCCGGCACGAGGTGGATGAGGGCGAACACGAGCGTCGCGACCCCCAGCAGTACAGGGAAGGTGAGCAGCAGTCTGCGAAACAGATATCGAACCATGAGTGCTCGCCTGAGAATATCTTGGAAACGCACTTGCGGCCGGGGCTGGTCCGGAGCGCGGGCGGGTGAGCCGCGTCAGTGAATCTGTCGCAGCAACGCGCGAGCATCCCCGTTCGCGGGATCGAGCTCGAGCGCGCCCGCGATCGTGGTGCGGGCTCGATCGAGCGCGCCGCTCTTGATCTGTGCCTCGGTGAGCCTGAGCATCAGCGGCACGGAGGCGCCGCCGGCGTCGATCGCGCGCTGGTACCAGGCCGCCGCCCCGGCGGCGTCACCCACCTTCATCGACAGGTCGCCAATCCGCAGCACCTGCGCGGTGCGTCGATGGGGATCGGCTTCCTCACCCTCGAGCGCGCGGTAGTCGACCAGCGCGCGGCGGGCGATGTCCAGGTGACCGCAACGTTCCGCCGCTGAGGCCAGGTAATAGAACGCGAGCGGATCGGCGGGCAGTTTATCCGCGGCCCGCTGGAGGACACGCTCGGCCTGCGCATCCTGGTCGGACAGCAGCAGCGTGCGCCCGAGCAGCATCAGCACCTCGCTGCTCTCGTCCTTGCTGGCGGCCCCTTCGAGCGCTCCGCGCGCTTTCATCAACTCGAGCCGATCGGGGGGCTGCGCTTTTTCGAGCCAGACGCGGCCAAGTGCGACGTAACTGTAGGAGTACTCCGGGTACGCTTCGGACGCGTGCCCGAGGGTCGACACCGCGCGATCGAACTGCCCGGCACGGGCGTAGGCAAGGCCCAGCGCCACCTGCCGAGCCGGGCCTGGATCGAGCACCGCAAGCTCGTCGAGCTGACCGATGCGATCCTCCCGCCGGCCCATTCGTCCGTACAAATCGGCGAGCTCTTCGTGCGCGTGCACCATCGCGGGCGCAAGTCGGGCGGCAGTCTCGAGCGCCCGAAGCGATTCGCGCGTCTTCTGCATGTCGCGGAAGCTGAGACCGAGCAGGTAATACGCTTCCGCAAACCGATCGTCGATCGCGATGGCCTGCTGCAGCGCCCGCACCGCGGAGGGAGCGCGTCCGGCGCTGTAGTGGGCGAGCGCGAGCTTGTAGAGCACCCGGGGCGATCGGTCGTCCAGCTCGACATATGCCTGGTAGCGTTCGGCGGCGCGGTCGTACCGCAGGAGCGAGTAGCTGATGTCGCCCATCAACTCGAGCGGCCGCGGCGCCAGGGGATCCAGTTCGGCGGCTTTGCGCAGGTCGCGCATGGCGGCGTCTGCCGCGGGATCCAGTTCGCTGACCTGCCGGGCATCCCTCGATGCGGCATCCAGCTGGTGCCGTCGCCTGTAGGCCTCCCCGCGTTTGAGGTAGCCGAGCATCGAATCGTCCTTGAGCGCGATCGCGCCGCTGAACGCCTCGATTGCCGCAAACGTGTCGTCGCGCACCAGGGCGCTCTCGCCACGGTCGATGAGCTGACGGTATTCTCCCTCCCGGCGTAACGCCGCCAGTTCGTAGGCGGTGGCCACGCACACGACGACGAGGAGCACGGACAGGAAAACGCGCTTCACCGCCGCTCATGCTAACACCGACGCCCCGCCTGCCCCCGATCACAGCCGGCGGGAACTTCCAGCGCCGGCCGGGTTCTAAGCTTGTGACGTGAGAGGTTCCCCATAGAACGCGGGGTGATAAGATGGCGGGAGGATTCACTGTGAAGCCTGTTCCCTCCATCACATGGACCGAGGTTGGGGGCCGGGAAGCCGCCCTCATCCAGCGCTGTGCCGCCCGCGACGAAGAGGCCTGTGCCGAACTCGTCAGCGAACATCAGCGGATGGTCTATCAGCTCTCGCTCAATCTTCTCGGCGATCACAACGAAGCGCTCGACCTCTCGCAGGAGGTGTTCCTTCGCGTCTTTCGGACGCTCCCGGGGTTCCGCGGCCAGTCGACGCTCCGGACCTGGATCTACCGCATCGTCGTGAACCAGGCGCGGAACCGCCAGCGATTCTGGCGCCGTCGCCACCGCTCACAGCAGGTGTCGCTCGACGAGCACATCCGCGACCACGGAGAACTGCCGGCGCAGGGGGACGGCGGTTCGCCCGATCGGCTATTCGGCCGGAAGCAGCTTGCCGAACGGATCCGGACGGCGCTCGACCAGCTGCCGTTCGACCAGAAGACGGCTCTCGTGCTGCGCGAGATCGACGGTCTGAGTTACGAGGAAATCGGCTTCTCGCTCGGGATTGCGGTCGGGACGGTGAAATCCCGCCTCGCCCGCGCCCGCGAGGCGCTTCGTGGACAGTTGAGGGATGTATGACTCTATGGACCTGCGCGGCAGTGCGGCGGCGTCTTCAGAGTTTCTACGACCGCGAGCTCCAGGTGCGGGATCAAATCGCGGTCGAATCCCACATCCACGACTGCTCCCGCTGCGCCGCCGCGCTCGTGGAACTGCGCACCGTCGGCGACGCGCTGCGCCTCGCCGCCGCGCCCGCGCCGTTCGACGACTGGACCGGGCTCCGTTCGGCGGTCGTCAGCCGCATGCGCGCGGAGGAGCACGAATCCTGGATGGCGCGCACGCGCCGCGCCTTCGACGACATGCACCTGGTCTGGATCGGGCTCGCATCGTCGACAGCCACGTTTGCATGTGCGGCAATCGTGCTTTCGATGCTCCACTACGCGTCGCCAGAGCGCGCCGATTCGCTCGCCGCCATGATCACCATCATGGGTGCCCCGTCGGGATCGGATTTGAACCCGGCGCGACTGGACGGACGCATTCGCGTCCCCACCGTTCCCGAGGACGGCGTCGTGTATGCGACCCTCGAACGGTCCGTTTCGCTTGACGATCGGATGCTGCCGCTGTCGGCGGTGGTCACGAGGGAAGGGCGGGTCTCCGGGCTCGAACTGCTCAGCACCGATCACAACCTGCAGGAAGTGAACGATCTCGTCAACGCGCTCTCGCGCGGCCGTCTCGAACCGGCTCAGTCGGACGGATCGCCGGTCGCGGTCAATCTCGTCTGGCTCGTCGCCCACACCACGGTCAAAGGCAAACTGAGCTCCTGACGTTCAGCGACCGAGGCCTCTAGCGCGGAATGTCGGCCACGCGCGTGGCCACGTTGTTCATCGCGTCGGTGGCCCTGATGATGACGCTTCGAGCCGAATCGATCTCGTCGAGCCTGACCTCGAATTCCTCCCGCCGCGAGTCGGCGATCCCGTCCTTCGGATACGCCAGCCGCCACCGGCTCGCGTCGAGCGAGTACTCGACTCGCTGAACCGGCGACTGGTCGTCGCTCACCGTGAAGGTGATCGTGGCCCGTGCGCCGGCGCGCGTCGCGGGCCGCAGTTCGATGGTCGGCGCGGTGTTGTCGATGTCGAAACTGACGCTCTCGAGCTCACCGACGAGCGCGTCGCCGGGAGAGTTCGACAACGAGTCGGACGCCGACACCTTCACGAAGTACGTGCCGTCTGGCACCGACGTCGTGTCCCACACGAAGATGGGATCGGTCAACCCACGGTGCAGCACCTTCCAGTTCGTCTCGCCTTCGCGCCGATAGAGAATGTCGAAGAGCAGGCGGTCATCGTTTTCGTCGTCGGCCTTCCACACGAAGGTCTGAAGGCCTTTTTGATAGATGCGGCGTCCGAGGGCAGGCGTCGGGCTGGGCTGTCCGGGCGTCGCCGTGGCCGCCGCCTGCGCGGCGAAGCGCACGTCCGCAGCGGCATCGTCGAATCCGGCGAGCTCGGTTTCTCCGGTCGAGAAGGGCCGCTGGAAGACCGTGCCCGAGGGATGGACGGTGATTGTGGAGATCTCGGGCCGGAGGTTTCGCGGCAGGTACGCGGTCGTGACCGATGTGAGCACGGGTCCGGCATTGCCGGTCGCCGTCAGCACCGCGCGCCACTGCAGGTAACGCGCCGTCGGACTCACGATCTGTTCGCCGCCGGGATTCGAGTAGGCGGCGGACCACGCGCTCCAGGTCTCGTCAGGCGTTGCCGTGTTGCCACTCCGGGTGAAGACGTTCACCGCGCCGGAATTCGTTGCGGCGCGCCAGCGGATCACACCCCAGGTCGCCACGGTGCCCGCGTCCCGAACGTCGGACTCGAACGTGCCGCGCCGCGCCGGGGACGGCGAAAGCGCAAACAACTTCCCCGGATTGCTTGCCGCGCCGACGATCCGGCCCGAGGGTTCGCGCAGAAGCGCAGTGACCTGGCGGGCGGCGGCGCGGGCGAGGAGCGTGGCCCTTGCCGGATCTCCGCCGACGCGGAAGATCTTCCCGTCGGTGCCGGTGCCAACCAGCAGGCTGCCCGACGGTTCGATGACGATGTCGTAGGGCGCATCCTCGCCGGAATCCCACAGGGTGTCCCACAGGCCGTCGGGCCGGATGCGGTAGATCGCACCACGCCCTGTCTTGCGCGGCTGGCGCGGTGTCTGACCTGGCGCGGAGGCGCCGCCGGACGAGCTGTCAATCACTGTTACCGAGGTGATCTCGGTCGACACTGAGGGCACCGGCTGCGATCGCGCGGGTTCAGGCGCGGGGAGCTGGTCGGTGGCGCGGCTTTCCCCACCTTGCGTGCCGTTCACCGCGACGGCGTAGATGGTGCCGTCGTCCGCGAGCCGCACGGCGTGGATTTCACGAAACGGAGAATCGAGCAGGACGAACGCCTTGCCGGCCGGATCGATCTTGAAGACGCGGCCGGGCGATTCGGTTCCCGCTATCAGGTCACCCGCGGCGTTCAGGACGAGCGAAACCACATTACCGGCGTTGGTCTTGTAGAAGATCGTTCCCTGCCCGTCGGGAGTGATCTTGTAAATGATGCCTTTGTCGCCGGTTGCGGCAAACACGTTGCCGGATTTGTCGACCACCAGCGACCAGATGTACTTGTCACCGGGATCGAAGAAGACTCGCGACTTCCCATCGGCACCGACCTGGTAGATCTTTCCATCGGGAGAAGTCCCCACGTACAGGCCGCCGCCGGGCGCCGGCGCCAGTGCATGCACCTCGAGTTCGGCCGCGTCGAAGAACGTCGACAGCTTGCCGTCCTTCGTCACCTTCAGTACCTGGCCTTCGTTTCCGCTCCCGGCCCACATCGTTCCGTCCGCCCCCTCGATCACGGTCCAGAGAAACGGTGCGGAGGTTTCGGCGACGACGGAAGGCGAGGGCCCGAGGAAGAGCCGTCCGTCGCTGTCGATCGAGACGTCTTCGGCATCGCCCTTCAGGAAGTCGGCCTGTGTCGACACGGTCCAGAACGTGGCGGATGCCGCGCCGATGGCAGGGGCGCGCGATGATGATGAACGCTGCAGCGGCCGCGGTCAGGCCGGCAACAGACCAGGCACTCCAGGATCGATTCGCCGACACTGCGGCCAGGGTCCGGCGCAGGCGCCGGGCACAACGGCTGAACTTGGGCATGGATGCAAACGTTAGCAGAAAGGAATTGTGGAACAACAGAAAGGGCTTAACGACTTGGGCCGCCGCGCGACTCGACGTCAATCGCGAGCAGCCGGGAACCGCTGACGGCCGAACCCATGGGCAGCTCCCATTCGCCCACCGGCCCGCTGCGGATGGGCGTGTAGCTCCCGCCATTGCTGTCGCCTTCGAGCACCGACAGGACGGAGGGGGGCAGGGCGGTCAGCGCTTCGCCGTTGACAACGGCGCCGGGGCGGCCGTTGAGCAGGCGGATGTAGATGCGGTTGTTGCGGCGCGTGTCGTTCAGCACGCGGATCATCTGCGCGACACTCTGCGGCTGAAGCGAGCGGCGAAGATCCCGCTGTTCCATCGCATTCAACTGGCGCCCGTCCGTGACCAGGATCGACAGCGGCCCCGATACATGAGCGGGAATGTCGATCGGCACTGTCGAGATCTTTTCTTCGCCGCGATAGCTGCGAGTCAGGACCTTGAGCGGGACCGTGCGTCCCGCCCGGGGGTGGACTTCGTCCAGCCACACGCGTTCGATCGTGACGGTCCGCGACGTTTCACTCGCGTCGACCGAGATGTCGAGGCCGGTGACGGTCACCGGTTCCAGATCGTTGGCGAGGAGCATCGAAACGGGTCCGGCAAGTGCCGTTGCCGCGCCGAGCGTGGCATTCTCGCCGGTGAAGACGTCTTCGACCGCCAGGTCGTTGTGCCCCTCGATATGCGTGCGACTCTTGATCGCAAACGTCGCCGGGCCGAACTGCCGTTCGTAAGCGCCAATCGTGTTCGCGAGCGCGACGTAGACGAGGAGCGGCGTGAACGCCTGGTCCTGCGCCAGGCTGTAGTTGAACGTCCGCGACGAGGTGGTGCCGTCTTCACGCGTCGACTGCAGGTTGACCGACATCGGAACCACCGCGGGTCCGCTGCCAAGCGTTCCGGCGATGGCCGTGGCCCGGTCCTGCTGCATCGTTCCGATGACTTCACCCATCGACGAGATCTTGAACGACGACATCAGGCTGGGGAGCATCGCGTACACGTACGCGCGGGTCAGCGGGAACTGTGCGGGACCGAGTCCGAAGAACGGATGGCCGAACGCGTACACCTTGTTGCCGTCGATATGCGTGATCGTGCCCGTGGCCCCCATCTCGAGATCGCCGCCGACGAGCGAGACGCCGACTGCATCGCCCTCGCGAAGCGCGCCGGACATCTGGCGTTCCGGTGCATTGGCCGACGTCGACTGGCCGCCAACCGCGCCGCCGACAACCGGCGTGAACCCGGCGGCTCCGAACGCGCCCGCGAGCAGGTCGACCGAGGCGGGCTCGAATCCGCTCAGGATCAGCGGCGTCGAGATCGGCCGCAGCATCGCGCCGAGCTGTGCGCCTGACGCCGCCGGCATACCGAACACCTGGACATCACCCGGACCATGAGCGAATGGCTCGAGCCGTCCAAAGGCCGACTTCAACGCGAGCGCAAGGCCGTCGCGAGTGACGGGCAGCTCGATGCGAGCCTGCTGCGACGGCACGCGGCGCCCGAGTTGGGTCTCGTCGGTCATCTCCGCGATTGGCGTGATGCCCGCGATCGCTTCCGTCGGGAAGGATCCAATCGAATACGACACGGCCCCGATCAGCCGGCCGTCAATATAGACCGGGCTCCCGCTCATGCCGGCGGCGACGCCTGTCTTCGCCAGTGGGCCGCCTTCGAGACGGGCAAGAATCAGGTTGCGGTTCGGGCCCTGTATATTGCGCAGCACGCCGACGATGACCGCCTTGAACTCCTGCAGGCTGGTCCCCTCGAAGACGGTGCGGCCGATGCCTGTCATGCCCGGCTTGATTTCGTCGAGCGGCATCAACTGGGAGACCGCGGGCGCGGGTATCCAGCAGAAGACAGTGAGGGCGACAGCCACGGCGGCGGTGCGGATATTCATATGGGACAGGATCAGGAACCAGGACGAGCTGAGATCCAGTTATAAGCGCTAACTGCTTGCGGGTCAAGGAGAAAGCCCCGCGGAACGGGCGCGAGCCGGGGTCCAAATTGACAGTGCTCCGCCGGGTCTGTTATTGTCACAAACGTTTTGACGTTTCCGCTTCTCAGCCGGCCGTTTCGCTTCCGCCAGGGGACCCTCGCGTCCTATTGGTGGTGGTACGCGCGGGTTGAGGGGGCGGTTCGTTAACCTGCACGCGGCAGGATTAAGGATTCCACGAAGCCTCCTCAGCCCCGGCTGAGGAGGCTTTTTCTTTTTGGTGCCCATGCGCGAGCCCCAGGTGTGCGTGACGGTGACGGGACGGACGATGGAGGAGCTGCGCCGCGCACGTGACGGCGCGGCCCACGCCGACCTGGTGGAGGTGCGCCTCGACACCGTCGACGTACCTGATGCGGTCGGGGCGGTGGAGGGCCGGCGGCGCCCGGTTGTGGTCACGTGCCGCGCGTCCTGGGAGGGAGGCGGGTTCCACGGGTCGGAAGAGGAGCGCGAACGACTGCTCACCGACGCGCAGGCGGCCGGCGCGGAGTACATCGACGTCGAGGCGCGCGCGGAGTTCGTCCCCGCGATGGTGCGTCGCCGGCGGGGACGCGGCATCGTGCTTTCCATGCACGCGTTCGAGGGCGTGCCCGGGGATCTCGCCGAGCGCGCCCAATCGATGCGGTCGACCGGCGCCGAAGTGATCAAGATTGCCGTCGCCGCGGAGCGGCTCACCGATACATGCACGCTGATGGATCTGGCCCGGCATCCCGCGTTTGCGGAATCGAACGAAATGGACGGACACGTACTGCTCGCGATGGGGCAGGCCGGCGTACCGTCGCGGATCCTCGCCGCACGCCTGCGGAACCGATGGACCTACGCGGGCGACGGTGTCGCGCCAGGGCAGATGCCCGCCGCACGGCTGTTGAACGAATTCCGCTTCCGCCGGATTCGAGCCGACGCCGCGCTCTACGGAGTGGTCGGCAATCCCATCGCCCACTCGCTCTCGCCCGTCATGCACAACGCCGGCTTTGCCGCGCTCGGATTGAACGCGGTGTATGTGCCGCTGCATGCCGCCGACGCCGACGACTTCGTCGCCTTTGCACGGTCGACCGGCATGCGGGGCGCGAGCATCACGGCGCCGTTCAAAGTCGCAATGCTGACCAGGGTGACCGAGACCGATCCCGTCGCCAGGCGCGTCGGCGCCGTCAACACGCTCATCGTCCGCGACGGCCGCTGGATCGGCGCGAACTCGGATGTCGAAGGCTTCCTCGCGCCGCTTGCCGGCCGCATGTCGCTCAAGGGCACGCGCGCGGCGGTGCTCGGATCCGGCGGAGCCGCCCGGGCAGTCGCGGTCGGCCTCGTGTCGCAGGGCGCGTCGGTGACGATTTGCGCGCGCAGGACGGATGCGGCTGAAGAAGTGGCGCGCCTCTCGGATGCCATACCCGGCACCTGGCCGCCTCGTCCCGGGAGCTGGGACGTTCTCGTCAACACGACCTCGTGCGGGCGCGGCGGGCCCGATGACGACCCGATGGCCGGTGTGGCACTCGACGGCGAAATCGTGTTCGACCTGGTTTACGTCCCGCCCGACACCCCCCTCATCAAGCACGCGCGCAGCGAGGGCTGCCTGACGATCGGCGGGATCGAAATGCTCATCGCGCAGGCGGAGCGGCAATTCGAGCTGTGGACCGGGCAACGACCCCCGGTTGGGCTCTTCGCGGCGGCGGCGGCATCGGCGAGCGGCGAGGGCCGCCCCACGACTGAGGACACCATCCAGTGAAACAGACGACCTTCGAAGAATTCGTCGAGCTCGCGCGGCGGGGCACCTTCGTCCCGGTCGTCAAGGAGATCATCGCGGACCTGCTGACGCCGGTGTCGGCCTTTCTGAAGATCGCCGAGCACTCCGACTATGCCTTCCTGTTCGAGAGCGTCGAGGGAGGCGAGCGCGTCGCGCGCTACTCGTTTCTCGGCAAGGATCCATTTCTCGTCCTGCGGCAGCGCGCCGGCCGGACGATCATCGATCGTTCGGGAGTCACGACGGAGAGCACCGAACCCTTCGTCACCGCGCTGCGGCGGCTGATGGCCGAGTTCCAGGCGCCGTTCGTCCCCGGTCTGCCGCGGTTCACGGGCGGCGCGGTCGGATTCATCGGCTACGACGCATCGCCGGTGTTCGAACCCGTATTGCTCGAGGCCTGGGCCTCGGCATCGTGGAGCCCTGGCGGCTCGACGCCGGGCGATGAACCGGAAGACGAAGCCGGCTTCATGCTCTTCGACACCGTGCTGGCCTTCGATCACGTCAAACACCGGATTCTGATCATTGCGAACGCGCGGGTGAAGGGGGACGAGGATCTGCAGGCGCTGTATCAGTTCGCCTGCGCCAAGATCCAGTTCCTCGAGCGCGAGCTCGAGCGCGGCCTGTCGCAGCCCGACGCCGAGACGAAGGATGCGCCGGTCGTCCGATCGAACATGACGCGCGAGACGTACGAAGCGGGCGTTCGCACGATCAAGGAGCACATCGCGGCCGGAGACATCTACCAGGCGGTCATGTCCCAGCGTTTCGAGGCTGACGTGACTGCAGACCCGTTCACGGTGTACCGGGCGCTGCGCTACGTCAATCCATCGCCGTACATGTACTTCACCCGGATGGGCGGGCTGTCGATCGTGGGATCGTCACCCGAGATGCTCGTGCGAGTCGAAGGACGGCACGTCGAGACCCACCCGATTGCCGGCACCCGGCCGCGAGGCGGCAACGAGGAAGACGATCTCCGTCTCGGCGAGGAGCTGAAGCGGAACGAGAAGGAGCGCGCGGAGCACGTGATGCTGGTCGACCTCGGCCGGAACGATCTGGGCCGGGTATGCGAGTTCGGATCCGTGCGCGTTCCGCAGTACATGGCGATCGAACGCTACTCGCACGTGATGCATCTTGTCTCGACCGTCGATGGACGGCTGGCGGGCGACTGCGATCACCTCGATGCGCTCGTCGCCTGTTTCCCTGCCGGCACTGTATCCGGTGCCCCGAAAATTCGCGCGATGCAGATCCTTGCCCGGCTGGAACCGACGCGGCGCGACATCTATGCCGGCGCGGTCGGCTACATCGATTTTGCCGGCAACCTGGATTTCTGCATTGCCATTCGCACCATCACCATCCGAAACGGGCGGGCCCGGATCCAGGCTGGCGCCGGCATCGTCGCTGATTCGAATCCCGCAGCGGAATACGAGGAAACACGCGACAAGGCCAGGGCCGTCCTGACGGCGCTGGCGATGGCCGAGGCTGGGCTCTGATGCTGCTGCTCATCGACAATTACGACTCGTTCACTTATAACCTCGCGCAGCGGCTCGGTGAGCTCGGAGCGATGCCCGTCGTCAAGCGGAACGACCGGATCACGCTCGACGAAGTGGAAGCGCTCAAGCCTGAGCGCATCGTGATCTCGCCGGGACCCGGGCGCCCCGAGGACGCAGGCATCTCGATCGAGGTCATCCGCCGGTTCGGGTCGCGGATCCCCGTGCTCGGTGTGTGCCTCGGCCATCAGAGCATCGGCATCGCTTTCGGCGGCGCGGTGGTCAGGGCGACCGAGTTGATGCACGGCAAAGTCTCGTCGGTCGAACACGACGGCCGCGGCGTCTTCCGCGGCGTGTCGCATCCATTCGTCGCCGGCCGCTACCATTCGCTCGTCGTCTCGGATCCGTTGCCCGATGTGCTCGAAGCGGCGGCCCGCACCGAGGACGGGACGATCATGGGCGTCCGCCACCGCACCTTCCCGGTGCACGGAGTGCAGTTCCATCCTGAGTCCGTCCTGACCGACGAAGGTCAGCAGGTGCTGCGGAACTTCCTGGAGCTGTGATGTTCGCGCCCCTGATCGAGAAACTGCAGCGCCGCGAAGACCTGACGACCGACGAGGCCGCGACCGCCATGGGCGAAATCATGGACGGACGTGCACGTCCTGCCCAGGTTGCCGGGCTGCTGGTGGCGCTGACGATGAAGGGCGAGCGCCCCTCCGAAATCGTGGGCCTGGCGCGGACGATGAGAGGCCGGGCGGCGCGGCTGTCGCGGGAGCATGCCCCTGTGTTCGATACGTGCGGCACGGGCGGCGACCGCTCGAACACGTTCAACGTGTCGACCGTGGCCGCAATCGTCCTCGCGGCGTGCGGCGTGCGCGTGGCCAAGCATGGCAACCGCTCCGTGTCGAGCCGTTGCGGCAGCGCGGACCTGTTCGAAGCGCTGGGCGTTCGCGTCGATGCCCCGGTGGCGGTCGTCGAGGAGTGCCTGGACGAGGCGGGGATTGCCTTCTTCTTCGCCCCGACCTTTCATCCGTCGATGAAGCACGCCGCACAGGCGCGGGGTGATCTTGGCGTGCGCACCGCGTTCAACCTGCTCGGCCCGCTGACCAATCCCGCCGGGGCTTCGCGTCAGTTGGTCGGCGTGCCCCGTCCTGAGCTTACCGAACTGGTCGCCCGATCGCTGGCGCTGCTCGGCTCCGAGCGCGCGTGGGTCGTGCACGGGGCAGACGGGCTCGATGAAATCTCCACGACCGGCTACACCAAGGTGTCGGAGTGCCGCGGCGGCGCCGTCAACACGTTCTACGTCCACCCGGCCGATTTCGGTCTCGACAAAGGCGACGCCCGCTCGACCTCCGTGGCGGTGATGCCGCCGACAACGCGCAGATTGCGCGAGCGATTCTCGACGGGCAGCAAGGCCCGGCGCGCGACATCGTCCTGCTCAACGCGGCGGCGGCACTACTGGTGGCTGGCCATGCGCCCACGGTGGTCGAAGGCCTCGCCGTGGCGGCTGATGCGATCGACAGCGGCCGCGCCCGGGCGACGCTGGAGAAGCTGATCGCGATCTCGAGTGCCGGCGAAACGGCGGTGCGCGATGAGCACAGGCGTCTCGACTGCGGATCTTCTTGGCACGATCGTGGCCGCGACGCGCCGGGTCGTCGAGGTCCGCAGCGACGCGACACCGGCGGCAGTGCTGGCACGGGCTCAGCAGCGACAGCCCCGTGGCCGCGAGTTCGAACAGGCGCTCGCTGGTCCGTCGACAGCGTCGACGGTGCGCCCTGCGGGCGCGAGAGTGATCGCGGAATGCAAGCGCCGCTCTCCCTCGAAGGGCATTCTGCGCGAGCAATACAATCCGGCGGACCACGCGCGCGCGTACGCGCAGGCTGGCGCCGCCGCCATCTCCGTCCTGACCGAGCCGACGTTTTTCGACGGCCATCCCGACCACTTGCGCCAGGTCCGCGCCGCGGTCGACATCCCGCTCCTGCGGAAAGACTTCATCGTGTCGGAGTACCAGCTCCTCGAAGCCGCGGTGCTCGGAGCGGATGCCGCGTTGCTGATCGTCGGAGCGCTCACCGATTCGGAGCTCGTCCGGTTGCTGGCCGCGGCGGAAACGCTCGGCCTTGCCACCCTCGTCGAGGTGCACGACCTGGACGAGATGCGGCGCGCGCGTCGACGCCGGTGCCCGGATCATCGGGGTGAACAGCCGTAACCTGCGGACGCTCACGGTCGATCTCGGCGTGCTCGACCTCATCATCGAGCAGTTGCCCGACGCCGTCACCGCCGTTGCCGAGAGCGGCATCAGAACCGCCGCTGACATTTCCAGGCTCACCGCGGCCGGTTACGATGCGTTTCTCGTCGGGGAACGCCTCATTACGCAGGCGGACCCCGGGGCGGCGTTGCGCGAGTTGCGTGGCGCATGATTGGGATTCGTGATGAGCGATCGGTGATGAGTGATTCTCCACTTCGGGTGAAAGTGTGCGGGCTGCTCCGCGTCGAGGATGCGGTCCTCGCGGTGGAGCTCGGCGCGACCGCTGTGGGGTTCATCTTCTGGCCACGAAGCCCGCGGTTCATCGATCCGGCGACCGCCCGGACGATTGCGTCGGCGTTGCCGCCTGCGGTTGCGCGCGTCGGGGTGTTCGTGGACCAGGCAGCGGAGTTCGTGAAGCAGGTTGCCGAGACCGTGCCGCTCGATGTTGTTCAGCTTCACGGCAATGAGTCGGTCGCGGACTACGCGCAGGTCGGTGTGCCGCTGATCAAGGCGATCGCCGTGTCGGTTCCGTTCGATGGCAGCGTCATGGATGCCGTCCCGGAGGATGTGACGGTATTGCTCGATGCGCACGACCCCGAGCGGCGCGGAGGCACTGGCCGCACGATCGACTGGAGCGTTGCCGCGGCGATGGCCGCACGCCGCCCCACGATTCTGTCCGGCGGGTTGAATCCGCATGAATGTGTCGGAGGCGGTCGGCAGGGTCCGCCCGTACATGGTTGACGTGTCTTCAGGAGTGGAGTCGGCGCCCGGCGTCAAGGATCCGACCAAGCTCCGTGCCTTTTTCAGGGCGCTCGCGCCCGACGGGCAGCTGCCCGGTGATTCCGGATATCGACTGATATGCATCCATCATTCGGCCAACGCGACCCCGACGCGCGCGGGTACTACGGCGCCTACGGCGGCCGGTTCGTCCCGGAAACGCTGATGGCGCCGATCGAAGAGCTCCGTCAGGCCTATTTCGAGGCGCGATCGGACGAGAACTTCCGCGCGACGCTCGCCGGGCTGCTGCGCGACTACGTCGGCCGGGCGACTCCTTTGTACGAGGCGCGCCGGTTGTCCGAGACGCTCGGCGGCGCCCGCGTGTTCTTCAAGCGGGAGGACCTCGCGCACACCGGCGCCCACAAGATCAACAACGCGCTCGGCCAGGCACTGCTCGCGAAGCGGATGGGGAAGCGTCGCGTGATTGCGGAGACCGGTGCCGGTCAGCACGGCGTCGCCACCGCCACTGTCTGCGCGCTGCTCGGACTCGAGTGCGACGTCTACATGGGCGCCGAGGACATGGAGCGCCAGTCGCTCAACGTCTTCCGCATGCGGCTGCTGGGCGCGACGGTGCGGCGCGTGGACGCCGGTGCGCGCACTCTCAAGGACGCCATCAACGAGGCGATGCGCGACTGGGTCACGACCGTGCACCACAGTTACTACCTGCTCGGGTCGGTGCTGGGGCCGCATCCCTATCCATTGATGGTGCGCGAATTCCAGTCGGTGATCGGCCAGGAGGCGCGCGCGCAGTGCCTCGAGGCCGTCGGCCGCCTGCCCGACGCGATCGTTGCCTGCGTCGGCGGCGGGAGTAACGCGATCGGGATCTTCGATGCGTTCATCGCCGATCCGTCCGTCCGCCTGATCGGGGTCGAGGCAGGCGGCCGCGGCATACGCTCGGGGGAGCACGCCGCCCGGTTCGCCGGCGGGAGCTCGGGTGTGCTCCAGGGCACGCGCAGCTACGTGCTCCAGGACGACGACGGGAACATCGAGCTCACGCATTCGATCTCAGCAGGCCTCGACTACGCGTCGGTCGGGCCCGAGCACGCGTGGCTGCACGATTCGGCGCGCGCCGAGTACACGTGGATTGGGGATGACGACGCGCTGAGCGCGTTCCAGCGGCTGGCGCGCGAGGAGGGGATCCTCGCCGCACTCGAATCGTCGCACGCCATTGCCCATGCGCTCCGGCTCGCCCCCACGATGCGCAAGGACGAGGTCCTCATCGTCAATCTGTCGGGCCGCGGCGACAAGGACGTGCTGACGATCCAGAAAGCGCTCGACCTGGCGGCGCAGGATGCGGGGACGGCATGATGTCGCGCCTCGACTCGGTCTTCGCGGACATGGCGGAGCGCCGGCGCGGCGGGCTGATCACGTACGCGACCGCCGGGGATCCTGACCGTGCTGCCTCGGCGGACATCCTGATCGCGCTCGCGAAATGCGGCGCCGACGTCCTCGAAGTGGGAGTACCGTTCTCCGACCCACTCGCGGATGGGCCTGTCATCCAGCGCGCCAGCGAACGGGCCCTCGCCGGCGGCACGACTCTCCGCGGCGCGCTCGAAGTGGTCCGCACGTCCGCGCCGCCGTCGCAACGCCCATCGTGCTCTTCACGTATGCCAATCCTGTCGTCCGAATGGACCCGATGGTGTTTGCGCGGACGGCGCGCGACGCCGGCGTGGACGGCGTGCTGATCCTCGATTACCCGGTCGAGGAGTCCGAGCCGCTGCGAGCGCCACTGGTGGACGCCGGCCTCGACCCGATATTTCTCATCGGGCCGACCACAACCGACGAGCGGATTCGGCAGTCCGGAAAGCTCGGTCGCGGATTTCTGTACGTGATTTCGAGGATGGGCGTGACCGGTGTGCGCGACAGCTTCGACGGCGAGGTCAGCGGCCTGATCGACCGCGTGCGGGCGCAGTCCTCGCTGCCGGTGGCGCTGGGGTTCGGCATTTCATCGCCCGAACACGTCGCGCAGGCCTGCCGATCGGCTGATGCCGCCGTCGTCGGCAGTGCACTCGTGCAGGTGATCGCGGATCATGGCGGCGAACCGGACGTGGCGCATCGGGCAGGCGAATACGTGCGATGGCTGAAGAGCGCGCTGTGAGCCGGCTCGACGAGCTGCGGCGCCGGATCGACGAGATCGACGAACAGCTCGTCGCGCTGCTGAGCGCCCGCGCCGAGTGCGCGCTCGCCATTGGTCACGAGAAGAAGACAGCGGGACTCGAGGTCTATCAACCGGGGCGGGAGGCCGACGTGCTCCGCCACGTGCAGCACGTCAATCTCGGTCCGTTGGACGATGGGGCGATCAAACGACTGTTCGAGCGGATCATCGACGAGGCCCGCCGCCTGGAGCGGATCGCCGACGAGGCAGGGGAGGACGGGGAGTCGGGATTGGGGATTGGGGAATAGGGATCGGGGACTGGGGATTCGGGATCAGGGACTCGGGACTCGGGGCTCGGGATTCGGGATTCGGGATTCGAGGTTCAAGGTTCGGAGTTCGGGGTTCGGGGTTCGGCGTTGGGGGTTCAAGGTTCGGGGTTCGGGGTTCGAGGGTTCGCGATTCGGGGTTGGTGAGTGGCTTCCGCCTTCAGGCGGAAGAACACTGGCGGGCTGGAAACCGGGAACTCGTCTGAAGCATTCGGAAGTGAATCGAAGGTCATTATGGTTGTGGTCATGCAGGAACGGGCGACGGACGAACAGGTGCAGCGGGTGATCGCGCAGCTGGTCGAGATGGGGTTCGATGTGCACCGGTCGAGCGGCGCGTTGCGCACGGTGATTGGCGCGGTCGGTGGCGGGCGCCAGCGGGATCCGAGGCTCCTCGAAGTGCTCGAAGGAGTCCAGGAGGTCGTCCGCATCACCGAGCCGTACAAGCTCGCCAGCCGGACGTTCAAGCCGGAGAACAGCGTGATCTCCGTCGGCGACGTGCGGATTGGCGGCGACGAAGTGATCGTCATGGCGGGTCCCTGCTCGGCGGAGAACGAACAACAGGTCGAGGCCGCGGCCGCCGCGGTGAAGCGGGCCGGCGCCAAGGTGCTGCGCGGCGGCGCCTTCAAGCCGCGAAGTTCGCCGTACAGCTTCCAGGGGCTGGGCGAGGAGGGGCTGCGCATGCTCCGCAGCGCTGCCGACCGCCACAACCTGAAGCTCGTGTCCGAGGTCATGGACATCAGCCAGCTGGAGATGATGGTCAAGTACTCCGACATCCTCCAGGTGGGTGCGCGGAACATGCAGAATTACACGCTGCTCCGCGAGCTGGGTCACGCAAGAACGCCCGTGCTGCTCAAGCGCGGCATCTCCGCGACGATCGAAGAGTGGCTGCTCTCGGCGGAATACATCCTGGCCGGTGGCAACATGGACGTGATGCTGTGCGAGCGGGGCATCCGCACGTTCGAGAGTTATACGCGCAATACCCTCGACATCTCCGCGATCCCGGTCGTTCGCAAGCTGAGCCACCTGCCGATCCTGGTCGACCCAAGCCACGGAACCGGTCTGCGCGACAAGGTCGCGCCGATGGCGCGTGCGGCGGTGGCGGCGGGCGCCGACGGCCTGCTCATCGAAGTGCACCACGATCCGGATCATGCGATGAGCGACGGCGCACAGTCGCTGTTCCCGGCGCAGTTCGATCGGCTGATGGCCGAGCTCCGCATCATCGCGCCCGCGATCGGCCGCAGCATCTGCCTCGAACAGATGGCGCGGCGGGGATGGGGAGTGTGAAATCAGTCCACAGCTATCAGCTGTCAGTTATCAGCTCCCCGAAATCCACGTCAGCCCGTGCCCGAGAACTCGCATTGGGTACGTTCCAAATGCTGAGAGCTGAGAGCTGAAGTCTGATGGCTGATAGCTGAGAGCTGAGAGCTGAAGTCTGATTGCTGACAGCTGATTGCTGACAGCCGAAGTCGGATCGCTGATTGCTGAGAACTTGATTTGTCCAAGCTTCTGCCGATGGCGGCAACCGCCGACGTGGCGCCGCCCCCTTTTGCGCGGATCGCGATCATCGGCTTCGGCCTGATCGGCGCATCACTCGCGCTCGCCATCCGCCGACTGTGGCCGTCGGTGCTCATCATCGCGGTCGATCGCCGCGACGTGATTGAGAGTGCCATGCGCATGCACGCCGCGGACGTGGGCGGGGACGATCCCGTCATGGCGGCGGAGGCCGACCTGGTCGTGCTCGCCGCGCCGGTGCTGGCCAACGTTGCCCTGGTGGGGCAGCTCGCCGAGTACGTCCCGGGCGAAGCCATCGTCACTGACGTCGGCAGCACCAAGCGCGACATCGTCTCGGCATCGTACGCCCTGCCGTCGCGCCTTGCATTCGTCGGTGGGCACCCCCTTGCCGGTGCTGCGGTCGGCGGGCTTCAGGCGGCCAGGGCCGATCTGTTCCAGGGACGCCCCTGGATCCTGACGCCGCACAGCAACGCGGCCGAGGAGGCTGCCACGCGCCTGGCGGTGCTGATCGAGGCGATCGGCGCGCACGTCCAGACCATGACACCTGATGCGCACGATGCGCTCGTCGCATACCTCAGTCATCTTCCCCAGCTCGCCGCCAGCGCCCTGATGCACGTCGTCGGAGAGCACGCCGGGGCCGAGGGGCTCGCGCTCGCAGGCCGCGGCCTGCGCGACACGACGCGTCTCGCATCCAGCCCCGCCGACATCTGGCGCGACATCGCGGCCTCGAACCAGGACAACATCGGCCGGGCCATCGACGAGCTCGTGGCGATCCTGTTGCGAATGAAGCCTGCGCCGGACAGCCCGCCGGAAGCCCTCGATCGCACCTTCGATTCCGCCGCTGAGTGGAAGCGGGTACTCGAGCGGGCCGTCGAGCCTTCCTGAGCCGCGGACGAGAACAATGCGACCACAGGTACGCTCGAAGGTCGATATCCTGCAGCTCTTTTGTCGGGGCGGAATCGCGGTGGACCGTGCTCAACAGTGCCGACCAACTCCGGATTCAGCGGTAGAGACGAAAGGCCACGGATTTCACGGACGAGCACGGATGGGTTCGTGAGGACTCGCACGGCCGTTCTCGAATGGGCAGCCGTCGTGCGCAAATGAACTCAGCACGGTAACAAAGATCGACCCACCACAGCACACCGGCCCTTTTCCCCCAGCACGTGGATTCAATCATCTGGTCAACTCTGAGTTGAATTGAATTCAGCAGACTCCGGAATCCGTGTCAGCCGCGCTGCCGGCCTTTCGGCCGGCAGTGAAGGAGCGCACGGAAGAAAGCCACAAGCGGTCGCTCACTTCAGAACCACTTGTGGTTTCGTCCGTGCGCTCCTTGCAGGCGCGCGAGCGCCGCGCGGCTGCCGTGTCCGTCCGTGTCCTGAGTGGTTTCCGACACTCCATGCTCGAATTTCCACCTCCTCTCCGCCGTCCCACATCCGCGGCACGCGGTCCTCTCTCTCCCGGCCGCTATAATTCAAAGGTGCCGTCCCCGCTCTGGATCCCCTCCGCGGCCCGCGTTGCCCGCGCGAGAATGACAGCCTTCATGCGCGGTCTCGAGGCCACGCACGAGGTCGATCTTCCCGACTATCCTGCGCTCTACGAATTTTCCATCAGTCGTCCCGCGGACTTCTGGCGCGCCGTCTGGACCTTCTGTGACGTCCGCGGCGAGATCGGGGACCGCATCGTCATCGACTTCGACAAGATGCCGGGCGCGCGATTCTTCCCCGACGCGCGGCTCAACTTTGCCGCCAACCTTCTCCGTCGCCGCGACGACTCGCCGGCGCTGATCTTCAACGGCGAAGGGCAGCAGCGCCGGACGATGAGCCACCGGGAGCTCTACTCACAGCGTGACGCGCTTTGCCGCGGCGCTGCGGCGGGCCGGGATCGGGCCCGGCGATCGCGTCGCCGGCTACATGCCGAATCTGCCGGAGACGATCGTTGCCGCACTCGGCGCCGCGGCGATCGGCGCGGTGTGGACCTCCTGCTCACCAGACTTCGGGGTCGACGGCGTGCTCGACCGCTTCGGCCAGATCGCCCCGCGCGTGCTGGTGGCACCCGACGCCTACGTTTACGCCGGCAAGGTCCACCCGGTGCTTCCGCGCGTCAGAGCCGTCCTCGACGCATTGCCGTCCGTGGAGCGGACGGTGATCGTTCCCTACGTCGACGCCGCGCCGAACGCTGGACGACCTGCGGCACGGAGAACTGTGGCAGGCGTTTCTCGGTCCGGCGGATCCGGAGGCCTTCGAGTTCGTCCTGCTGCCGTTCGATCACCCGCTCTACATCCTCTACTCGTCGGGAACGACCGGCGTCCCCAAGTGCATCGTCCACGGTGCCGGCGGCACGCTGGTGCAGCACCTCAAGGAACACCAGCTGCACTGCGACATCCGACCGGGCGATCGCGTGTTCTACTTCACGACCTGCGGCTGGATGATGTGGAACTGGCTGGTGACGGCCCTCGCGTCGGAGGCCACGCTCGTCCTGTATGACGGCGCCCCGTTTCACCCCGACGGCCATGTCCTGTTCGACTTCGCCGACGAGGCGGGCATCACGATGTTCGGGACCTCGGCCAAGTTCATCGACTCGGTCGCGAAGGCCGGCCTCGCGCCGATGGACTCGCATCGGCTCGAGACGGTTCGCACCATCACGTCGACAGGATCGCCGCTCGCGCCCGAGAGCTTCGACTTCGTCTACGAGCACGTCAAGCGCGACGTCCACCTGGCCTCCATTTCCGGCGGCACCGACATCGTGAGCTGCTTCGTGCTCGGCAATCCGATCAGCCCTGTCTGGCAGGGGGAGATCCAGGGCCGCGGCCTCGGGATGAAGGTCGAAGTCTTCGACGAGGAGGGCCGGTCGATCGTCGGGGCCAAAGGGGAGCTGGTCTGCACGATGCCGTTTCCATCGATGCCGCTCGGCTTCTGGAACGATCCCGATGGCGCCCGCTATCGGGCGGCGTACTTCGAGCGGTACCCGGGCGTGTGGCATCACGGCGACTACGTCGAGCTCACGGCACGAGGAGGCGTTGTCATTTACGGCCGCTCCGACGCCGTGCTCAATCCCGGGGGCGTCCGCATCGGGACGGCCGAGATCTACCGCCAGGTCGAACAGATCGACGAGGTCGTCGAGAGCCTGGTCGTCGGGCAGCAGTGGGACGGCGACGAGCGGATCGTGTTGTTCGTCAGATTGCGCGACGGGTGCTCGCTCACGCCAGATCTCGAGAGCCGTATCCGGAGCCGCATCCGCGCCAACGCCACGCCACGGCACATCCCGGCGCGAATCGTCCGCGTCGACGAGATCCCGCGCACTCGCAGCGGCAAGATCGTCGAGCTCGCCGTCCGCGACGTCGTGCACGGGCGCGAGGTGCGGAATCTCGACGCACTCGCGAACCCGGACGCGCTGGTCCACTTTCGCGACCGCGCCGAACTGCAGTCATGACCCATCCCTATTCCAGATCCGCAGGAGCATGTCGTGGATGATGCCGTTGTTCTCAGTGCCTGCCGAACGCCGATCGGGTCTTTCGGCGGCGTATTCAAGGATGTCTCCGCCGTCGACCTCGGCGCCGTCGTCATCCGTGAGGCGATCGCGCGCGCGGGTGTCGACCCGGCAGAAATCGGCGATGTCATCATGGGATGCGTGTTGCAGGCGGGCGCTGGCATGAACGTCGCCCGCCAGGCCGCGCTGAAAGCAGGCGTGCCGGTGGAAGTGCCGGCTGAAACCATCAATCGCGTCTGTGGATCGGGACTGCAGGCGGTCGTGCATGCGGTCGAAGCCGTGCAGGCGGGCTTTGTCGACGTGATGATGGCAGGCGGCACCGAGTCGATGAGCAACGCGCCGTTCCTGCTGAAGGGCGCACGGTGGGGTTATCGGATGGGCAACGCCGAAGTGATCGACTCGATGCTTCTCGAGGGCCTCACCTGTGCGATGAACGGCTGCCACATGGGCGTGACCGCTGAAGAGATCGTCAAACGGTACGGCGTGTCGCGCGCGGACCAGGACGCCTTCGCCGCCGAGAGCCAGCGGCGGGCGGCCGAAGCCGTGAGCTCGGGCGCTTTCGATCGCGAAATCGTCGCGGTCGAACGTTCCGCAGCGCAAGGGGCCGCCGCTCGCGGTCACGAGAGACGAGTACCCGCGTGCGGGCACGACAGTGGAGAAGCTGGCCGCGCTCAAAGCCGCATTTACGAAGGACGGCACCGTGACCGCCGGCAACTCCTCCGGCATCAACGACGGCGCGGCAGCGCTCGTCGTTGCGACGGAGAAGAAGGCGCGGGCGCTTGGCCGCAAGCCGCTGGCGAAAATTCTGGCGTATTGCACGACTGGCGTCGACCCGATGCTGATGGGGATAGGTCCGGTCGAGGCGATGCGCAAGGCGCTCAAACGCGCGAAGCTGTCGATCGCCGACCTCGACGTCGTCGAACTGAACGAGGCGTTCGCCTCGCAGTCACTGGCCGTCGTCCGCGAACTTGGGATCGATCCGGCGAAGGTCAACGTTCACGGCGGCGCGAATCGCACTCGGCCATCCGATTGGCGCGAGCGGAGCACGGGTTCTGACGACGCTCGTGCATGTGCTGCAGGCTCGCGGCGGCGGCCGCGGCGCGGCATCGCTGTGCATCGGCGGCGGGATGGGGACGGCGATGATCGTCGAGGCCTGAGATTTGGCGCCCGAGCGCGCGGGAATGGCAATCCGATTACGGCCAGCGGTCCGGGAGGCGATCCTCGCCCATGCCCGCGCCGAGGCGCCGCTCGAATGCTGCGGTCTGCTGCTGGGCACATCGGAGGTGGTCGAGGAGGCGCTTCGCGCCGCGAACCTCCGGCAGAGCACCATCGCCTACCTCGTCGACCCGGCCGACCACTTCGCTGCCATCAGGCGCGCACGCGCCGAGGGCCGCAGCGTTGTCGGGACGTACCACTCCCATCCGCGCTCGAGCAGCTGTACCTTCACCGACCGACGTGCGCGAGGCGCTCTACCGCGAATTCGTCTACCTGATTGTTTCGCTGGCGAACCCGCGCACACCGGATGTGCGCGGGTACCGATTGGGGGCCGAGGAGTTCGTCGAGGTGGCGCTCGTCGACGTGATCTAGCGGCCGCGAGAGACTACCGGATATCCGTGTTGTCGCGGATGCCGGGTCTGATCTTCACTTCCGTCGCCGCCTTCGCGACCACTTTGTTCTTCTGTTTCAGGCGAAATTCCACCCGGTAATCGCCCGCCGTATTGAAGGTGTGGTCGATCGTGAACCGCCGTGTGATTTCGCTCTTGCCGGCCTCGTACGGCTCGCAGTCCGCGCCCGCCTGGGACCGCGTGTCGTCGCCCCAGTCCCATTCGACCGTCGCACAGTAGAAGTCCTGGTAGTCGTTGTCGCCGCCCCGGATCTCCGCTGTGAGGACCATCCGTGCGGGAGAGAACGCCATGACCGGCGTGGACTTGAGCGTGATCGTCGGCTTCGACTTTTTCCCGTCAGCCTGGGCAGCGCCGGGGCTGGCGTATACGCAGCCGAGCAGAACGAGCCCGGCGAATATGGCTTGGCGAGTGCAGCGGCGAGCGGTGAGTTCCATTCGGACCTCCTGAACGGGGGTAACAGCCATTCTAACAGAGGGGCGTGCTGGCGGGCGGCGCCGGGGAGCGTACCGATTTATAATCACCGGATGTTTTCGATCGCCGCCGTCCCTTTCTTGCACGTCAGCAGTGCGTCCGCCGCAGAGATTGAGACGGACATTGTCGCCGTCCCGGTGTTCGAGGGAGAGGAGCGGGGAGCCGAGCTCCGCGGCATCGACAGCGCCACCGGGGGCGCCCTCGAACGGGCACTCGCATCCGGCGAGCTGCAGGGTCGCCTCTACGAGCTGCTGGTGACGCCGGTCACCGGTGGTTGGCGTGCCCGGCGGCTCGCGTTCGTCGGCGCAGGGAAGCGCAGCGAGTACACGACGGAACGTCTGCGCCGCGTCGCCACAGCGGTCGCGCTGCACGGACGTCAGCGGCGGGCACAACGGCTGGCGTGGCTCAACCGCGGCGACTTGCCACTCGCGGCCGCCGTTCAGGCGGCGGCGGAGGGCCTTGCGCTGTCACTCTTCAGCGGCGACACCTACAAGAGCGGCGAACGCGCGGCCGCGCCTTTGACCGAGCTGGTCATCGTCGCCGGGGCCAAGGCTGACGAAGCAGTTCTTCGCGACGCCGCGGAGCGAGGCCGAATTCTCGGCGAGTCGTGCAACATCGCGCGCGAGTTGTCGAACGAGCCCTCGAACGTGCTCACCCCGACCGTTTTCGCCGACCGCGCCGCCGAGATTTCGCGCGCGGCAGGGCTCGATGTCGAGGTCCTCGACGAGCAAGCTATCGAACGCCTCGGCATGGGCCTGCTGTTGGGTATTGCGCGTGGCAGCGCCGAGCCTCCGCGCGTCATCGTGATGCGGCACTCCGGGGCTTCCGCAGCGGCCGGCGGCCCGGTGCTGGGCCTGGTCGGCAAAGGCGTGACCTTCGACACCGGCGGCATCTCGATCAAGCCGGCGGAGGGCATGGAGCGGATGAAGGACGACATGGCCGGAGGCGCCGCGGTCGTCTGCGCGATGCGCGCCATCTCACTGCTCAAGGCGCCGATCAACGTGATTGGAATCGTTCCCACGACCGAGAACATGCCGGGCGGCCGGGCGGTCAAGCCGGGCGATGTGCTGACGTCCGCATCCGGCAAGACGGTCGAAGTGATCAACACGGACGCCGAGGGGCGGCTGATCCTCGGCGACGCGCTGTGGTACGCGCGAAAGCTGGGGGCGACACATCTCGTCGACGTCGCCACCCTGACCGGCGCGGCAGTCGTCGCGCTCGGGAAGGCGGCCTCGGCTTTGTTCGGACGGCCGCAGTCGTGGGTCGATGCAGTCGGCCGTGCCTCTCAGACCGCCGGAGACCGCTGCTGGCCGATGCCGTTGTACGATGAATATGCCGATCAGATCCGAAGTGAAATTGCTGACATGATGAACACCGGCGGACGACCCGCGGGCGCGTGCACCGCGGCGATTTTCCTGCGGGAGTTCGCCGGGGACGTTCCCTGGGCCCATCTCGACGTCGCCGGTACCGCCTGGGCCGACGAAGCGAAGCCGTGGATGCCCAAAGGCGCGAGCGGTGTTGCGGTGCGCACGCTCGCGGAGCTCGCCTTCACCGCAGCGACATGGAAATGATGCTTCAGCAGGCCAACCCGATCATCGTCCACGTGATTGAGACGCCGGTGCGCTCGACCACCGTCGCGGACGTGTTGCTGGGTTCGATCGGGCTCGCCGGTGTGCTGGTGCTCGCGGCGCTGCTTCTGGGCGGCGTGCTCGGCGGCGCGCTCATCCTGTTCAAGACCTGGCGCAACAGCCTCGACGAAACCGGCACGGCCGATTCCGGCACGATCCATATCGTCTAACGGCGCGTTTTCGCTACCTAGCGCGACCCGACGCCGACGGCTCCTGACTTCCACTTCTTCAGCGACTGCTGGTAGCGCACGACCGCGTCGAAGAGCGCTTCGGCGATCTGCTGCCGGTAAGCCCCGGTTTTCAGCAGCTGGCCTTCCTGCTTGTTGGTGACGAACGAGATCTCCGCCAGGACGCTCGGCATCGCCGCACCGATGAGGACGACGAACGGCGCCTGCTTGACCCCGAGATCGCGCACCTGCTTGTTGCGCGTCGCCAGTCTGCGCACCATCGAACGCTGCACCATGTCGGCGAAATCGCGTGACTCGTCGATCTTGTCGTTGAGCGCAATCGCGCGAACGATGTCCGGCAGGCTGTGCATCGCACGCGCGGACGCGGAGTTCTCGCGCGCGGCGACGGCCGACGCTTCGGCATTGGAGGCGAAGTTCAGGAAGTAGGTTTCCACTCCCCGCGCCGCCGGGGTGCGGCTGGCATTCGCGTGGATCGACAGGAACAGATCCGCGCCTTCGCGGTTCGCAATCGCGGTCCGCTCCTCGAGCGGAATGAAGACGTCGGTGTCGCGGGTCATCACGACGTCGACGCCCGGTTGCTTTTCGAGCAGCCGGCTGAGGCGGAGCGCCACGTCGAGCGTCAGTTCTGACTCGGTGACGCCCGTCGACTGGGCGCCGGGATCGTGACCGCCGTGCCCGGCGTCGATGACGATCGCGCGACACACTCAGACCGAGCTGACGGGACAGCGAGAATTTTCCGTCCGCATTCGCCGACGGAACCTCCGGCGTGATGAGCGCCGGAGCCGCGAGTGCGCGCGACGGGATCGGCTTGACAGGCTCGCATCGACGCCGTCGCGGGGGAGCCTGGGCGCGGCCACCGGTGCCGACACGGTCGGCCCCGGAAGCGAGGTTCCGATCGGAACGGTCGGCAGCTCCGCGGGTGCCGGCTTCGGCGCAGCGCTGGCCGACCGCGTCGGCGACACACTGCCTGGAGCGCCGGCCTTGAAATCAATCACCATCCGGAACGGGTTGTAGAGCGTGAAGACGCTGTAACTCTCCACGCCTTGCATGTCGAACACCACGCGCGTCGTGTTCTTCGGGATGGCGGCCGAGCCGCACTTCGCGCACCACCTCGTCGTCGAACTTCAGCGTCGCATCGAGCAGCGCAGGAATCGGCCGCGTGTCCTTCAAGTCGAAGAAGACCCGACGCGGGCGCTCGAGCTGCTCGGCGCGGTAGGATGACTCGCCGTCCATCTCGATCGTGACGCGGACGCCGCCTTCGATGCTCGTGCGCTTGATATCGCGGATGCTGACCGGCCCTGATCCCAGCCTCCTGGCTACTGCCGCCCGCCGCCTCCGGCGCAGCTGCCGGGGAGACGAGTGATCCCCGCGGTCTGCACCGGCAGATCCGGCGCACCGGCGGCGCTGGCCAGCGAGTTCCGTGTCTCCGGGACGAGCGCCACCGGCCAGGGCACACGCGATTCGGCCCGCGGGAGAGGCTTCGAGAGCTTGACCGGGCCGCCGGACCGCGCCGCCTCGGCGGGGTAGCGTCCGAGCACCTGGTCGATCTGACTGATCAGCGAGCTCGCCGGGTAGCCGCGCCGCAACTGGTTCAGCAGGCGCTCGGCGGTGCGTCGATCGGCCGCCTGGCCGAACCGATCGAACGCGAGCAGCGCGATGTTACCGCCCTGCCAGAGCGCGTTGTCGCTGTAGCCGCTTGCCGGAAACTTGCGTGCAATCGCCTCGTACGTCTCGGCGAGACCGCGCAATTGCTCGAGCGACGCGCCGTCTTGCTCACGCAGGGCACGCTCGCGATCGAGCGCGCGAGCGTACAGCGTCCGGGCCGCCGTGCCTGACTTCGCCGCTTCGGGCACCGCCGCGTGCACGGTGGCGACGAGCAGCAGGACCACACCAAGCCTGAGCTTCATGCCTACCTCAATTGCGCATCGACCTCGTCAAAGTAATCCGCCTTGACGAGAACCTCGCGCGATTTGCCCCCGGCCGCCCCGGATACGCCGGAGACGAGCCCTTCCGCTTCCATCATGTCGACGAGCCGCGCCGCCCGGCTGAAGCCGATTCGCAAACGCCGCTGCAGATACGAGATCGAGGCCTGGCCGCTCGAGACGACGATTCGGGCCGCCTCGTCGTAGAGGTCGTCCTTCTCGAACTCGAGATCACCGCCGGCCTTCTTCTCGTCTTCCGTGATCGTGTTGTCGTAGGTGGGCTTGCCCTGCTTGCGCAGGAAGCTTGCGAGCCGCGCACTCTCCTGTTCGGAGATGTAAGGACCGTGCAGCCGCAGGAAACGTGACGACGCCGGCGGCAGGTAGAGCATGTCGCCCTTCCCGAGCAGCTGCTCGGCGCCGTTGCCGTCGAGAATCGTTCGCGAGTCGATCTTCGACGACACCCGGAACGAGATCCTGGCGGGCAGGTTCGCCTTGATCAAGCCGGTGATGACGTCGACCGACGGTCTCTGTGTCGCGAGGATCAGATGGATGCCGACCGCGCGCGCCATCTGCGCGAGCCGGCAGATGGACTCTTCGACTTCGTTGCCCGCGACCATCATCAGGTCGGCGAGCTCGTCGATGAGGACGACGATGAAGGGGAGCGTCTTGACCTCGATGCCATGGTCGTCGAGGACCGGCCCCTTGTTCTCCTCCTGCGCCAGCTTGAGGTTGCGGTTGTACTGTTCGATGTTGCGGACGCCGACCTTCGCCAGGGTCTTGTAGCGCTCTTCCATCTCCCGCACAGCCCAGCGCAGCGCGTTCGCCGCCAGCTTCGGATCGACGACCACCGGCGTGAGCAGGTGCGGAATCTCTTCGTACATCCCGAGCTCGAGCCGCTTCGGGTCGATCATGATCAGCCGCACTTCGTCCGGCGTGGACCGGAACAGGATGCTCGAGAGCATCGCGTTCACGCTCACCGACTTGCCCGTGCCGGTCGACCCTGCAATCAGGAGGTGCGGCATCGTCGCCAGGTCGCCGACGAACGGCTCGCCGTGGATGGTCTTGCCGAGCGCGAGCGTGAGGCGCGACGCGGAACGCTTGTAGGCCTCGGACTCGAGCAGCTCGCGCATCGAGATCAGGTCGCGGTTCTTGTTCGGGATCTGGATGCCGACGGTGGACTTGCCCGGAATGCGATCGATGAGCACCGACTCGGCCTGCATCGCCAGGCACAGATCGTCGGCGAGACCGGTGATCTTGCTGTATTTGACGCCGGCGTCCGGCTTGAACTCGTAGGTCGTGACCACGGGGCCGGGGTGGATCTGGACGACCGTGCCCTCGACGTTGAACTCGCGGCATTTCTCTTCGAGGAAGCGCGCACCGTCCATCAGCTCGCGCTCGTCGATTTTGGCTTCTGCTCGAGGCGCATCGAGCAACGCAAGCGGAGGAGTGACATACGCCCCCTTCTTCCGTTCCGCCGGTGACCTTTCGGGATCGGTCAATGGCAGCGAGGCCTCGACCGGGGGCGCCGGCCGTTTGATCGTCGCCGGCGTTGGCGCCGGCTTGGCGGATGCAGCCTTGAGCGCGGCAGCGGCAGCTTCGACCATCGCGGCCGTCCGGGTCTTGCGCGCCACCGCCTCGGCGTTCTGGTCGTCGGCCGCCGCCCGGCCGGTGACCGGCGGGCGCATCAGTGCCGGCTCTGGTGTGTCGCGGCGAGGCGCGATTTTCGGTTTGCCCTCGGGCTTGCCGTCCGCCTTTGCCCTTGCCTCCGCCGGCACCTTGTCGAGATGCTTCTTCAGCACCTCCTGCCGCTCCTGGTCGCGCCGCTTCTCCTCGAGCCGTGCCCGGCGCGCACCGAGCATGGCGGCATACCGGTCGCGCAGGACCTGACCGAGCGCCGCGAACAGGCGACCGAGCGAGAACTGGGTCGAGAGGATGATCCCGAGAAAGAGCAGCGTCAGGATCAGGATGATCGAACCGGTCCGGTTCAGGTACGCGGAGAGGATCCCCGACACGTAGTCGCCGGCATACCCGCCCGGGTGAAACGTCTTGCCGGAGACGTCGAGCGATTCGAACGCCAGCGACAGAAAGGCGGAGACGCAGGCGAAGAGGAGAAAGGCACCAATGAGCTTGGTATAGATGGCGTCGAGCGACCGGCACCAGAACTGGTGCCAGCCGATCACCATGAACGTGAACGGGACCAGATACGCGGCGTATCCAAGGAGCTGATACAAGAGCTCCGACACGAACGCGCCAATCCGGCCGGCAAAGTTCGCCGGCGGCAAGTCGCCCCCAGTGTTGAAGAACCAGACCGGATCGGCCGCGCTGTAACTGGCCAGCGAGATGAACGACAGCAGCGCCGCGGCAAACAGCGCGACGCCGATGAACTCGCTGACCCGGCGCGAAAGTGTTGATGCGGCCACGTCAGATCTCCATCACGACAGGAAGCACGAGGGGCCTGAGCCCCGAACGCTTTCGGAAGAACCGCTGCAGGTCCACGCGAATCTTCTCCTTGATGAGTCCGGGATCGGTGCGCTCCTCGACACTGGCACTCTCGAGCGTCGCCGCGAGCAGCGACGGGATCTCTTTGAGCAGGGCCTCGGTCCGCGCGTCGAGCACGAATCCGCGGGTAATCACGTCCGGGGTCTCTTCGAGCGTGCCGGACTGTTTCCCGATCGTCACGACCGGCACCACCAGCCCGTCGCCGGCGAGGTGCCGCCGATCCCGCAGGACCTCGTCGCCGACTTCGCCGCTCCGGGTCCCGTCGATCAGGATCCGTCCCGCCGGCACCTTGCCCGCAAGCCGCGCCCCGTCGTCATCGAACCGGATGAGGTCTCCGTTTTCCGCGAGCAGCACCCTCGTAGACCTCGATACCCGGGCCGCGACCCGCGCGTGGAGCGCGAGCTGCCGGTACTCCCCATGTATCGGCACGAAGTGCTTCGGCCTGACCAGCGACAGCATGAGCTTGAGCTCCTCCCGGCTGCCATGCCCCGAAACGTGGACGTGCTTGTCGCCGTCCGAAATCACCTCAGCGTGGCGGCGGGCGATGTTGTTCATCACCCTGCCGATGGCTTTCTCGTTGCCCGGGATCTCGCGTGCCGAGAACACCACCACATCCTCCGGATCGAGCTTCACGTGGCGATGATCGTCGATGGCAATCCGCGGCAGCGCCGCCTGCGGCTCGCCCTGTGAGCCGGTGCAGATGCAGACGACGTCCTGCCCCGGGAAATTGCGCACTTCGCTATCCCTGATCTGCACTCCGACGGGAATCCGAAGGTACCCGAGCCGCTGGGCGATCTCGGAGTTGTCGATAATCCCGCGCCCGACCAGGGCGACGCGCCGATCGAACTGGGCGGCCAGATCCGCCAGGATCTGGATGCGATACAGACTCGACGCGAACATCGCGACGACGATCTTTCCGGTCGCGCTCGTGAAAATCTCTTCGAACCCGTCGACGACCTCGACTTCCGAGCCGGTAAATCCCTTCCGATCGATATTCGTGCTGTCGGCGAGCAGCGCGAGTACACCCGCGGATCCCAGTTCGGCGAGGCGATGGACGTCGACGTGCTCGCCGTCGAGCGGCGTCTGGTCGATCTTGAAGTCACCGGTATGAATCACCACCCCCCGCGGCGTGTGAATCGCGAGCGCGACACAGTCCGGGATGCTGTGCGTGACACGGAGGAACTCGATCGAAAACGTTCCGACCTGCACCCGGTCCCGGGGCTTGACGGTCACGAGGCGCTTCCGCCCCGCAGCATCGTCGTCCTCGAGCTTGTTCTCGACCATCGCGAGCGTCAGCGCCGTGCCGTACACCGGTCCGTCGAAGTGCGGCAGCACGTGCGGGACGGCGCCGATGTGATCCTCGTGCCCGTGTGTCAGGACAAGAGCCGCGACCTTGTACTGCTGCAACTGGCGCAGGTCCGGGATGATCAGGTCGACCCCGAGCAGCTCGGGCTCGGGGAACATGACGCCGGCGTCCACCAGGATCGCGGTGTCGCCACAGGCGACGAGCATCATGTTCATGCCGAACTCTCCGAGGCCGCCGAGCGGGATCAAATCCAGCGGCGGGAGATCGGCTGTTGCTCGTGAATCGTCAGTCACCAGTTCAAGGCACCACACATCGCGGGGTACGACACCCTGCCGGACAGCGACAACGTCGGTTGTTCAGACAGGCCGTTGCACCAGTCGAAGGACACGACCCGCAAGGAGAGCCGCCCGGGCGGGCGGAGCCTGCGTGTATTGCGGCGGAGAGCCGCGACTCGTGTGTCCACCTGGCGCCGCTGGGACGGCCGACCAGGGACTGCGCAAAATTGCGCAAACTATAGCACAGCTTACCGCGAAGCCGTAGCGAAAAACTCCGCAAGCCGCGCAAGCTCTGTCAGTTGCAGCGTCTCGGGTCGGCGCGATGGATCGATCCCCGCGCTCGTCAGAGCCTCGCGGACATCCCGCGCACGGCCGACGGCGTAGGGCCGCAGCGCATTGAGCAGGGTCTTGCGCCGTTGCATGAACATCGTGCGAACCATCGCCTCGAACGCCGGTTCGTCCGGCACTGCGACGACGGGTGGCCGAAACCGTAGCAGAACGACGGTCGAATGAACCTTGGGCGCGGGACGGAAGGCGCCCGGAGGCAGCGACAGCAGCGGCCGCACGTCGGCATGCAGCTGCACGAAAATGGAGAGCACGCCGTAATCGCGGGTCCCAGGCCGCGCGTGGATACGGTCCGCGACTTCCCGCTGCAGCATGAGCGTCGCATCGACGAAGGCACCCCGACGACGATGAGCACCAATGAGCGAGAACAGGATAGGGGAGGAGACGTTATACGGAAGGTTTCCCGCGACCCTGAAGCGCCGGCCCGACGGGAGAGAGTCGAGATCGAACTCGAGGAAGTCGGCTTGAACGAGCGTCACGTTCGGCGGCGCTTTCGGCGCCAGCAACGCAACCATCTCGGGATCGAGCTCGATCGCGGTGAGGCTCGCCACTCGCGGTGCCAGCCGCAGCGTCAACGCTCCGGGGCCGGGGCCGATCTCGAGAAAAGAGTCGTCGGGTTTCGGGTCGATTGCCGCAACCAGCTTGTCCGCCCATGCCGCCTGCAGAAAGTGCTGTCCGTATCGTTTCTTCGGCCGCATGCTGATCAGGGTAGGACGACCGGTCACACCTCGTCGAGCGACTCGCCGCGCCAGTACTTGTCTTCGATTTCCTCGATTTCCTCTTCGCTCATCCCGAAGTAGTGCCCGAACTCGTGGATGACGGTCTCGGCGACGCAGTCCCGAATCTCCTCGTCGTCTTCACACGACGCCTCGATTGGGCGCTGGTAGATGGAAATACGATCCGGCAGGGCGTTGCCGTACGCCCATCCACGCTCAGGTAAAGGCGTGCCGTGATACAGCCCGAAGAGTGAGTCGGGCGGCTCGATCTCCATTTCGGCAAGGACGTGTGGAGCGGGTTCGTCCTCGACGATGACGGCAACGTTCTTCATCTCCTCGCGGAAACGCCGCGGGATCTGATCGAGCGCGGCTTCGACGAGCTGGCTGAATCGCTCGCGCGTCACGGGCGGCGGACCCTCTTTGAGCGCGCGCCCGGCGCGGGCCGCAGCGCGCGGTAATAGTTGCAGTCGTCGCGAACGACGCAGCGATCGCAGAGCGGCTTCGGTTTGCAGATGCGGCGGCCGTGAAGAATGAGCGTGTCGGAGACTCGCGTCCATTCCGGGGGTGGAATGGCTCGGCCGAGCTGCTGCTCGACGACTTCCGGATCCTCCGAGCGGGCAATGCCAATCCTGTTTGCGACGCGGAGCACGTGCCGGTCGACCGGCAGGCCCGGAACGCCAAGCGCGTGGCCAAGAACAACGTTGGCCGTCTTCCGCCCGACCCCCGGAAGTTCGACGAGAGCCTCCATGCTCTTCGGCACATTCCCGCCATGACGCTCGACGAGACTGCTGGCCATCCCGACAAGCGAACGAGACTTGGCGCGGAAAAACCCGGTCGACTGAATCTGCGGTTCCAGTTCGTCGGTCGTCGCCACCGCGAGGGCGCGCGCGTCGGGGTAGCGTTTGAACAGCGCGGGAGTAACCTGGTTTACACGCTCATCGGTGCACTGTGCCGACAGGATGGTAGCGACCAGCAGCTCATACGCGTTCGAGAAATGGAGCTCCGTGTCGGCGTCCGGATGCTGGGTTGCGAGCCGGGCCATGATACGGCGGGTATCGGCCGCACTCTTGGCAGGCGCGGCTATCTTCTTCCCCGCAGTCGTGGCCTTGGGCATCGCTCGATTGTAATGCCCGCGACGACCAGAATCGCCTCAGTGAACCGGTCCCTTGTCCCAGCTGTTGCCGGTCGACTCCGAATAGACGCGCATGTGCTCTTGCAGCGCCGCAATCAGGTTCGGCACCACCTGCAGGGGGACCACGATCTTGGCGCGGACGGGCGCGCGGACAATGTGATCCGCTTCGGCCGCATGGATGTCCTTCTCAGAGAGTGGCAGGACTTCGCAGAAGGCGAGGGTGAAGTCGAACGGCGTGTGCGAGATGGCGCAGAAATTCGCGTAGGTGCGCGGAAGATCGGCCGTTTCGTCCGGGACGATGGTGAAATTGATTTGTTTTCTGTCAGACATGGCAGCCCAAGATTACCGCGTCACCTGTCTGCGCCGCTAATACCGTCGCATGACACCGACGACGACGCCCTGCACCTGCACCTGGTCTGGCGCCGCGAGAATCGGCTGCATGGCCGGGTTCGCAGGCTGCAGGCGGATGTGCCCGTGCTCGCGATAGATCTTCTTGAGCGTGACGTCGGCGCCGTTGAGCAGCGCGATGACCATCTCGCCGTTGTCTGCGGTCCGCCGATCCTCGACGATGACGAAGTCACCGTCGCGGATTTGTTCGTCGATCATCGAGTCACCCTTCACCCGAAGCACATAGCTGTCGCGAGCGCCGACCAGGTCTTCAGGCACCGCGATCGTTTCGCTCCCGACCACCGCCTCAATCGGCGAACCGGCGGCGACGTAGCCGAGCATCGGCAGTTCCACGGCCCGGCTGCCGAGCCGTGCGGGCACGACCTCGACCGACCGGCTCCGGTTCCAGGCTCGTTTGATGAACCCTTTTTCCTGGAGGTTGGTCAGGTGCTTGTGGACCGTCGCGAGCGACGACAGGCTGAAGCGGCGGCCGATTTCTTCCAGACTTGGCGCATAGCCATGCTGCTGGATGAAATCATTGAGAAAGTCCAGAATCTCGCGCTGGCGCTTGGTGAGTGGCAGCATGCGCGCACTATATCAAACAAAAAGCGAAAGTCAACGAAAGAGGCGGCGCACGTTACCTTTCGCCTGCCGTCAGGTCTAATGTTCGAGTGGCAACTCCGAGGGCCTTGCGCCAGGCGTGGACGACGGCTCAGCAGCCGGGCTGGAACGTGCGCTTGATACCTCGTGCCGCCGACGAAGTCGGTGCGGACGAGCTGGCGTTAGACGACGCAACCGCGGTACGCGCGTCGATCGAGGGCAACCGGGCGGCATTCGATGTCATCGTCCGCCGGCATCAGCGGCAGGTGTACCAGCTTTGCTACCGGTTCGTGGGGAATCACGAAGATGCGAGCGACCTCTCGCAGGATGTCTTCGTCCGTGCATATCGCGGCCTGCGGGGATTCAAGGGAGACTCGGCGTTCGCGACCTGGCTCTATCGCATCGGCGTGAATGTCTGCCTCAACCGGGTCGGGACTCGCACTCCGATTCAGACACAACTTGGCGCTATCGATGTCGCCGACTTCCGCGTCGAGCGCGCAGACTCGGCGCTGCTTCGCACCGAGCGTGCGGCGCAGGTCCGGTCGGCGATCGCACGACTCCCTCGTAAACAGCGCGCCACACTCATCCTGCGCGTGTATCACGAGATGCCGCACGAACAGATCGCAGGCGTGCTCGGCAGTTCGGTTGGCGCGGTGAAGGCCAACTTCTTTCACGCGGTTGCAAACTTGCGGAAGCTGCTGCGGGCCTGAGTCATGAGCCACCTCTCGCGCAAACACCTGCTGGAGTTCATCGACGACCCGCACACGTCAGGTCTGTCGCCTGAGCGAAAGCGTCACATCGAGGCGTGCGCAGCATGCCAGGCAACGGCAGCTGACCTGCGCAGCATCATTGGTGAGGTGCGGAACGAACCGGGGGGCGAGCCGTCCCCCTTGTTCTGGGACCATTTTGCCGCGCGCGTCGCCGACGCGATTCGCGATCAGGTGCCCGAGCCCGCTCCGTCGTTGCGCACGTGGAGGTTCGGCGGGCAGACAGCGGCATGGACCGCCGTTGTCGCGACCGTGATTCTGGGTTCGACGATGGTGGCGTGGCGCGCCACCCTCCACGCGCCACCCGCCCCAGGCATCACGCTCGGGACGGCCGACGCCGCGCGGACCGACGACGTGGAAGACGATCAGGCCTGGAAGGTCGTGCGGGCGGCGGCCGATGGACTGCCGTGGGAGGACGTCCAGGCCGCCGGGATCGCGGCGCGTCCCGGAGCCGCTGAAGGGGTCGTCATGGAACTGACGGCGGAAGAACGTGCCGAACTGGCGAAGCTGCTCGAGTCCGAGATGAAGCGGAGTGGAGTCTAGATACATGAGCGCCTCAGCCGGCTGGGTTGCCGTTCGTTGCACGATCGCTGCGCTCCTGCTCGGGGTGGCGGTGCCGGCCACCGTGGCGGCGCAGCGACCCGACCCGGCGCCGCCGACCGACGGTGCGAATCGTCCGGCAGGTCAGTTGTCGCCCGCGGAGATAGCGGGGATGCTCGATTCTTACGCCGCGGTTCGAGCGCAGGATGCGTTGTCGCTCGACCAGGCGCACTACGGTGAGTTCGTCACTCGCCTCCGCACGCTGCAGGAGGTTCGCCGGCGCAATCAGCAGGGGCACAACCAGGTGCTGCAGGACCTTCGAAAGCTCGCCGGTGCGCAGGCCCAACCTCCGTACGACGAAGCCGCCATCCGCGATCGCCTGAAGGCCCTGCGAGAGCATGACGACCGCGCCGCCGCAGAGCTCCGGCGTGCGTACGACGCCGTGGATGAGGTCCTCGATATCCGGCAGCAGGCAAGGTTCCGGATTTTCGAGGAGATGATCGAGCGCCGCAAACTCGACCTTCTGATGCGCGCCAGGGACGGGGCGGCGCGCAAGCGCAACATGAAGCCCTGAAGGCTTGCTACAATCGGGGCTATGCACAAATCTTCCGCGGCTCTGGCGCTGGTCGCCGTGCTCGCGGGTGTCCCGATTGCCGCCGAGCAGAACCTGACGAAGCAGGACGCCGATCGCTTCGAGCAGAAGCTCGGCAAGATCGTCCTCCAGGGTAAGACGGCGTCGCTCAAGAAATCCGCCCAGCCGCGAGCCACGCCGATCACCGACAACGAGCTGAACTCGTACTTCAGGTACAACGGCAAGGCGCAGGTGCCGGTTGGGGTAATGGAACCCACGATCAATGCCGTCGGCGACGGCCGCGTCACCGGTCGAGCGGTCGTCGACCTGGATGCCGTCCGCAAGCAGAAGCAGCGCGGCTGGCTCGATCCGGCCAACTACCTCTCGGGTCGGCTGCCGGTCACCGCAGCGGGGCGGCTGACGACGAAGGAGGGGCGCGGCCAGTTCCAGCTCGAGTCCGCCGAGATCTCCGGGATCACGGTCCCGAAGGCGGTTCTGCAGGAGCTGCTCAGTTACTACTCGAAAACTCCGGAGAATCCCGCCGGCATCGACATGGACGCTCCGTTCGAACTGCCGGCAGGCATCCGCGAAATTCAGGTCGGCGCCGGCACGTCCACCGTGATCCAGTAGCACGTCAGTTCCGGTCCGATGCTTCCCCTGGACACCCCGCTCCAGTTCCTCAAGGGTGTTGGGCCACGGCGCGCCGCCGATCTCCAGCGCGTCGGACTCGCCACGATCGAAGACCTGCTTTATCGCTTCCCGATCCGCTACGAGGATCGCGGCACGTTCCAGACCATCGCCTCACTCCGGCCGGGTGCTACCGCATCGGTCGTCGGCGAGGTCCTCAGCTGCGGGCTTCGCCCGACCCGTCGTCCGCGCTTCAAGATCTTCGAGATGCTGGTGCGCGACGCGACCGGATCGCTGCGCGCGGTGTTCTTCAACCAGGGGTTTCTCGCTGACGTTTTCCATCCGCATCAGCGGGTGATCCTGTTCGGCCGCCTCGAGCTGACGTCGCATGGACTGCAGCTGCAGAATCCGCAGTACGAAATCATCAAAGCCGAGACGGAGTCAGACACCGCAGCTGGAGATGCGCCGCAGTCCGACTCCGACGATGACACGCTGCACACCGGGCGCATCGTCCCGATCTACGAGAAGACCGGGACACTGACGACCAAGATGCAGCGCGCGATCGTGCACCGGGCGCTGTCGCAGCTGCCGGACAACGTGCCGGATCCGGTGCCGATGGACGTGCGCGAGCGCCAGGCGCTGGTGGATCGGCGCAGGGCGCTGGCCGATGTGCACTTCCCGCCGGCCGGCACTCCGATCGACGACCTGAATGCATTCAGGACCCCGGCGCAGCGGCGCCTGATCTTCGAGGAGTTCTTCCTTTTCCAGCTCGGGCTGGTATTGAGGCGGCGGCGCGCCGATGCAGAGCGCAAGGCGCGTTCGATCGTGGTCACCGATGAAATCCGCGAGGCAGCCCGGCGCGTGCTTCCGTTCAAGCTCACCGGCGATCAGAAGAAGTCGGTCGCGGAAATCATCCAGGACATGAAAAGGCCGCAGCCGATGAACCGGTTGCTGCAGGGGGACGTCGGATCCGGGAAGACGATCGTGGCGATGCTCGCCGCGGTCGTGGCGCTGGAAAATGGCTTTCAGGTCGCCTTCATGGCGCCGACCGAAATCCTTGCCGAACAGCACTTCTATCACGATCCGAAAACTGCTGGAGCAGTCACGGTTTCGCGTTGCGCTCCTGACTGGCGCCACTCCCGCCCGCAAGCGCCGCGAGCTGCAGGCGGAGCTCGCGGGCGGTTCGATCCATCTCGCTGTCGGCACGCATGCGCTGGTGCAGGATCCGGTCGGCTTCCGCGAGCTTGGTCTCGTCGTCATCGACGAGCAGCACCGGTTCGGCGTGCTGCAGCGGGCGACGCTCCGGTCGAAGGGCTTGCATCCTGATGTCCTGGTGATGACCGCCACGCCGATTCCGCGGACGCTCGCGCTCACGACCTACGGCGATCTCGACGTCTCGATCATGCGGGAGATGCCGCCCGGACGATTCCCGATCAAGACCGTGGCCAAGCCGGAGTCGCGGCGCGAAGAGATTTACGACTTCGTGCGGCGGCAGATCGACGAAGGCCGGCAGGCGTATGTCATCTATCCGCTGGTGGAGGAGTCGGAGAAGGTCGATCTCAAGGCCGCAACGGAAATGGCCGACCACCTGGCGCAGGACATCTTTCCCGGCGTACCGCGTCGCGCTGCTGCACGGCCGGATGAAGCCGGACGTCAAGGAACGCGTGATGGGCGCCTTCTCGCGCGGCGAGTTCGACGTGCTCGTCTCGACCACGGTCGTCGAAGTGGGCGTCGACGTGTCGAACGCTGCCGTCATGCTGGTCGAGCACGCGGAGCGGTTCGGTCTGTCGCAACTGCACCAGCTCCGCGGCCGCGTCGGCCGCGGGCCGCACCAGTCGTACTGCGTCCTGCTCTATCAGTATCCGCTCACCGACCAGGGTCGCGCGCGGCTGAAGGCGCTCACCGAAACCAACGACGGCTTCGTCATCGCGGAGCGCGACCTCGAGCTCCGCGGTCCCGGCGATTTCTTCGGCACACGCCAGTCCGGCATGCCGACGCTGCGCGTCGGCGATCTCGTCCGCGACCACCAGCTCATGGAAGAAGCCCGGCGCGAAGCCGCCGCGGCGCTCGACGACGTGCGTGAGTCGGAGACGCTGGCCGCGTTCGTGCGAACGAGCTGGGAGCAGCGGTTCGGATTGGTCGGAGTGGGATAGGGAGTCGGGGCGGGACTCGGGATTCGGGACTGGGGATCGGGATCAGGGATTCCGCCCTTAGGCGAAGCCGGACTATGTAGCTTCCGCCTTTAGGCGGAAGTTGAACAGGGACAAGGTGCTACGTGCAACGTGCCAGGGTGCGGCAGCTTCGGGACTGCGGGACTCGGGATTCGCGATCCACGCTGTCCGTGGCCAACTTCCGCCTGAAGGCGGAAGCTACGTGGTCTGCCGCACTGGAGACTGGCAACTGGGGACTACAGCAGTTCGAAGCAGTCCGAGAACTGAGAGCTGATGTCTGATAGCTGGAAGGTGGAAGCTCGCAGCACTGGAGACTGGTGACTGGAAACGACAGCAGCCTCGAAAGCAGTTGAAGAACTGAGAACCGAGAACTGACTGCTGAGAACTGATAGCTGTACCTGATAGCTGATAGCTAATCGCTGAGAGCTGTAATGCGTGTCATCGCGGGTGAGTTCAAGGGGCGGCGGCTCGAAGCGCCTGACTGGGCGGGGCTGCGGCCGACGTCCGACAAGCTGCGTGGGACGCTGTTCAATATCCTCGCGCCGCGAATTCGGGGCGCTCGCGTCGTCGACGGCTACGCCGGGACCGGCGCCGTCGGGATTGAAGCGCTCAGCCGCGGCGCCGCGCACGTGTCGTTCGTCGAGCAGGACGCGAGGGCGGCGCGCCTCATCGCCGCCAACCTCGCGCGCTGCGGCGTCGTGAATCGCTATGCTATTATCCGCGCGGTATTTGCGGGTGCCGACCGGCAGCTGGCTGGCGACGCGGTCGACGTCCTGTTCCTCGATCCCCCGTACGGCGCAGCCGAACTGTCGGCCGCCCTGACCGCCGCCGAACCGCTCGTCGGGCCAGGGACGCTGCTGGTCGTCGAACACGCGAAGCGCGACCGCGCCCCCGAACAGCACGGCGCGCTGACGCTCACGCGAGAGGTCACGTCGGGGGACAGTGCGCTTGCTTTTTATTCGTTGCGCGAATCACGCGAATCGACGGAACTCTCGAGGTTTTAGGTTTTACGGGTTTTAGGGTTTTAGCGTCTGGTTTCAAGGTTTAAGGTTTCAGGGTTTGAGGTCCGCGGGAACCGAACGACCCTGGAACCGAACGGTAGCAACGTACAAACCTAGAACTCTAAAACCAACCCATAGAACCTGTAGAACCCGTAGAACCTGTAGAACTACCGAAGCTCCCAATGAATGACGTCCTCGCAATTTATCCGGGCTCGTTCGATCCCGCTGACGAACGGGCACGTCGATATAATCCGGCGGGGGTCGCGACTCTTCGATAAGATCGTAGTCGCGGTGCTCATCAACCAGGAGAAGGCGCCGCTGTTCACCGTTCCGGAACGCGTCGACATCGCGCGCGAGGCGTTCCACGGGTGGGCCAACATCGAAGTGGATACGTTCGACGGGCTGCTCGTCGACTACGCTCGGAAGCGCCGGGCAGGCGTGATCGTGCGCGGGCTCAGGGCCGTCTCGGACTTCGAGTTCGAGATGCAGATGGCGCTGATGAACCGGCGGCTGAACCCGGACGTGGAGACGGTGTTCATGATGCCGGCCGAACCGTACACGTATGTCAGTTCACGGCTGGTCAAAGAAGTCGTCGCGCTTGGCGGCTCGGTGCACGGTCTCGTGCCCGACAGCGTCGAGAAGCGGCTGCGCGACAAGAAACTCGCGCGCGAAACCTTGAGGGCTTAGCTATGCTCGCGGAACGCACGAAACGGATTGGCGTCTCACCGACCATGAAAGTTGCCGCCGAGGCGGCAAAGTTGAAGGCGCAGGGCGTCGACGTGATCGATTTTGGCGCCGGGGAGCCCGACTTCCCGACGCCGGCGCACGTGTCGGCGGCGGCACACGCCGCGATCGACGCCAACTTCACGAAGTACACGGTCAACTCCGGGACCGAGGAACTCCGCCGCGCCGTCTGCGCACGATACCGGTCCGACTACGGCATCGAATACGCGCCGAATGAGGTGATCATTTCGGCCGGCGGCAAGCAGGCGCTGTTCAACGCCGCGTTGTGCCTGTTCGGGCCCGGCGACGAAGTGATCACCCACATGCCCGGCTGGCCGACGCTGGTCGAGCAGATCAAACTGGCGGAGGCGACGCCGGTGATCGTGCGGACGCACGCGGAGGACGGCTTCCGCGTGCACGCAGAAACCCTGCTCGCGGCAGTGACGCCACGGACCCGCGGCATCGTGATCAATTCCCCCGGCAATCCGACCGGCGCACTGATCGAAGAAGGGGAGCTCGCGATCCTGGTGGACGCGATCGCGGGCAAGGACATCTGGGTCGTCCTCGATCTCTGCTACGAGAAGCTGATTTACGATCCCGCGGCGCACAACCTGGCGCGAGTGCTGGTCGAGAAGATGCGCGACCGGACCGTGATCTGCGGATCGGCTTCGAAGGCCTACGCGATGACCGGCTGGCGGTGCGGCTGGAGCCTTGGACCGGCGCCGCTCATCAGCGCGTGCAACGCGCTCCAGAGCCACTCGACATCGAACGTCAATTCGATCACGCAGAAGGCGGTGACGGCGGCATTGAACGGTCCGCAGGACTGCGTGACGGTCATGCTCGACGAGTACCGTCGCCGGCGCGACCAGCTGTGCGAATGGCTCTCGGCCGAGCCGCGGCTCCGGCTGGTGAAGCCCGCCGGCGCGTTCTACCTGTTCCCCGATGCGTCAGAGCTGCTGTCGCCGGACGGCATCCGGACGAGCGCCGAGCTGGCCCAGGCGATGCTGGACGAGGCGCGGGTTGCGATCACGCCCGGAGAAGCGTTCGACGCGCCCGGTTTCTTCCGCCTGTCGTACGCGACCTCGATGGAGGAGCTGCGCCGCGGCACCGAACGGATCCTCGCCTTCGTCAAGTCGATGGAGAACAGGAAAGCCGTCGTCGGCTGATCGATGACGGTTACGTCCGCTGCTCTCGCCTCGCTCACGGCGATTGTCGGCGCCGCGAACACGAGGACCGACGCCGACGCACTCCTCGCCTACGGCACTGACGCGCTGAAGCGGGGCCGGGCCGCGGACATCGTCCTGCTGCCAGCCGACACCGCGCAGGTCGCCGCGATCGCGCGGATCTGCGCCCAGCACCGGATCAACATGGTCCCGCGCGGGGCCGGTACCGGCTATACCGGCGGCGCCGTTCCGACGCAGGGCGGCGTCGTGATCTCGCTCGAACGGATGAACCGCATCCTCGAGATCGACGAGTCCAATCTGGTCGCCGTCGTCGAACCGTGTGTCATCACCGGCGACCTGCAGGACGCGGTCGAGCGCGTCGGGCTGTTCTATCCGCCGGACCCGGCGTCGCTGCGCATCTCGACCATCGGCGGCAACGTCGCTGAATGCGCCGGCGGACCGCAGGCGTTCAAGTACGGAACGACCAAGCGATACGTGCTCGGCCTCGAGGCGGTCCTGCCTACCGGCGAAGTCGTCCGGACCGGCGGGAAATCGGTCAAGAACGTCGTCGGTTACGACCTCACCGGCCTGCTCGTCGGGTCCGAGGGGACGCTGGCGATCACGACCAGAATCATCCTGCGGCTGATCCCGAAGCCGCCGGCGCACGCCACCATCCGGGCGACATTCCCGTCCGTCAGTGCCGCGGCCGCGGCGGTGAACAACATCGTCCGGCTGCGGGTCGTGCCAGCGGCGCTCGAACTGATCGACGGTGATTCGCTCGAGGCGGTCGGGCGCAACCTGGACGATCGATCGCTTGCCCCGGAGGGAACGGCGGCGCTCCTCCTGATCGAAGTCGACGGCATGGGCGAGTCGATCGCACAAGAATCGCGGCTGGTCGAACAGGCGTGCGTGGAAGCGGGCGCGACCGAGGTCCTGCGCGCGCGCGACGAAGAGCAGCGGATCAATCTGTGGCGGGTCCGGCGCGAGTTGTCGCTGTCGCTCAAGATGGTCGCGTCGCTGAAGTTCAACCACGACGTGGTCGTGCCAAAGGGCCGCATCCCCGATCTCTTTGCGCTCGTCGCCCGGATGAAGAGCGACTACCAGCTTCGGATTCCCTGCTTCGGCCATGCCGGGGACGGCAACATCCACGTCAACATCATGGTCGACGCCAACGACGCGGAGGAGATCAGGCGCGCGCACGTGGCCGAAGGCGTGCTCTTCGCCGGCGTGATCGCGCTCGAAGGATCGATCAGCGGCGAACACGGCATCGGCTTTTCGAAGGCGCCGTACCTGCCGCTCGAGTTGTCCGAGGAGGAAATCGCGCTGATGAAGCGCGTCAAGCGGGCGTTCGACCCGGACGGCATCCTCAACCCCGGCAAGATCTTCCCGTGAGCATTTTGGTACAATCGAAGCTCACCATGCTGTTGAAACTCCCGCTCATCGGTCTCCTGGCGTTGCTGTCGCTGTCGCCGCCACAATCGCAGGCGGACGAAATCGCCGCTCTCAAACGCCAGCTGCAGGAACTGAAGACGCAGCAATCGGCGATGGAGCGGGATCTCCAGGCCATCAAGGCGATCCTGCAGGAAGCGCAGGGGCAGGCGGGCGATCCGTTCGTCAACAAATCGATCGAGCTTGCCAGCGAGCCGAGCCGGGGCAATGCCTCCGCCAAAATCACGCTCGTCGAGGTCTCGGACTATCACTGCCCGTTCTGCCGGCGCCAGACGCTGCAGACCTTGCCCCAGGTCCTGACCGACTACGTCAACACCGGCAAGGTGAAATACGTCTTCGTCGACTACCCGATTGCGCAGCTCCATCCGGACGCGTCGCGGGCGCACGAAGCCGCCAGCTGCGCCGGCGACCAGGGCAAGTACTGGCAGATGCACGACAGCCTGTTCACCAACGCGCCGGCACGCGAGGTCGCGCAGTTCACCGCGCAGGCAAAGGCACTCGGACTCGACGAAGCGAAGTTTGGCAACTGCATGAACGGAAACGTCCACGCCGCCGCGATTCGGGCCAGCGTCGAACGCATGCAGCAGCTGGGCGTCGGCGGCACGCCGCTGACGCTGATCGGCCTGACCCCCGCACCGGGTGCGCCAATGAAGGTCGTGAGCTCAATCTACGGCGCCCGACCCTACGCCGACTTCAAGGCGGCCATCGACGCCGCCCTGGCGGAAGCCGCCCGCTAGTCCGTCGGCGGGTCTAAAGAGTCCGCAGCCTGCGCGTTCCGGGCACGAACGGCGACGACGCGATCTGGCCTTCGAACTTCGATCCCCAGCGTCCAGGAATCCGAGTGTGACAATCCGGACACTCGCCGTCGGCCGTGATCCGGTAGCCGCGGATGAAGTAGCCGTATCGTTCGACCAGCAGCGACTGGCATTCGTGGCAGCGCGTGTTTTCGAAATCTCCCACCTGGCCGGGCAGGTTGCCCGCATAGACGTAGCGCAGACCATTCCGCCGCGCCGTCTCCGCCGCATTCACGAGCATGCCTGCCGTCGTATTCTCCGGATCGTTCATCCGGTAGTCCTTGTGGAAGGCCGTGACGTGCCACGGGATGTCGGTGGAGACGCCGGCGATGAACGTGGTCAGCCGCTCGATCTCGTCCTGCGAGTCGTTGAAGCCCGGGATGAGGAGCGTCACGATCTCGATCCAGAGTCCCATCGCGTGCAGCGTCTGGATGGTCGAGAGAATCGGCGCGATCCGACCTCCCAGCTCGCGATAGTGGCGATCGTCGAAGCTCTTGAGATCGACTTTGTAGAGGTCGATCCATGGCCCGATGTAGTCGAGCACCCGGGGCGTGCCGTTGCCGTTCGAGACGAACGCCGTCAGCAGCCCGGCCTCGCGCGCTTCCCGAAAGATCGACACCGCCCACTCGCTCGTGATCAAGGGCTCGTTGTAGGTACTGACGACGACCTGCGCGCCGAGTCGCGTGGCTTCGCGCACGAGCGCCGACGGAGCGACGTCGAGCGGTGCGGCGATCGCCTCCGGATCGCGGAGCGCCTGCGAGGTGACCCAGTTCTGGCAGTAGGAGCAATGCAGATCGCAGCCAAGCATCCCGAAGCTGAACGCGAGCGCGCCTGGCCGCGCGTGGAAGAACGGCTTCTTCTCGATCGGGTCGCACTGCACTCCGCCGACGTAGCCCCACGGCACGTGAAGCTTTCCGCCGCGGTTGAACCTCACCTTGCAGACGCCCACGGCGCCGTCGGGGATTGGGCACTCGTGCCCGCACGCGTAGCAGCGGACACGGCCCTTCGAAATCGTCTCGACCAGCTCGGGCGCAGCCTCGGCCGTTCGAGTCTCCAAGCAGTTCAGCGAGCGAAGGCATAACGACATATTAGGACGTCGGCAGGTTCGGTGTGCGGTGCGACATCGCTCACGACGGCACAGCAGTTCGACGCAGGTACAATCGACGTCATGGCAAAGACCGTCGCCGTCATCGGTGCGTCAACAAACCGTCAGAAGTTCGGCAACAAGGCACTGCGGGCGTTCGCGCAGCAGGGTTACACCGTCATTCCGATCAACCCGAACGAACGTGAGGTCGAAGGTTACCGGGCGTATGCGTCAGTCCTCGAGGTGCCGGGCCGGATCGACATTGCGACGGTCTACGTCCCCGCACACGTCGGAGTGCAAGTGGTGGAGCAGCTGGCACAGCTTGGAAACGTCGAGGAAGTGTGGCTGAACCCCGGCGCGGACGATGGTGCGGTCGTCGCCCGCGCGCGTGCACTCGGGCTCAACCCGATCCAGGCGTGCAGCATCATCGCGATTGGGGAGAGTCCGGGCAGATACTGAGGGAGCTATCAGCTGTCAGCTATCAGCATTCAGTTCTCAGCATTCAGTTCTCAGTTCTCAGTTCTCAGTTCTCAGCTCGTCAGCTCTCAGACTTCAGCTCTCAGACTTCAGCTCCCAGACTTCAAGCTCTCAGATCTTCAGCTCGCCACTTCAGCTCGCAGCTTCAGCTCTCGGAGTTCAGCCCACCTGTCAGGTCGCCTTTCTCGGCTGACCTTCCCGTCCACCGCCGAGTCACAGTTTGTCAATGGGCGGCGATTTTCGTCTACCCCAGGACGGATTTCTCCGTGGAGCCCGACAAACGCGCGCAGGACGATTGCTCCGTATTTGCTGCCGATCGATCCTACGTCTGGTTGAGGTGGTGCGTCTTGCACTCCGGCTGCCTGGTTTCGCCTGCGGCACGGCATTCTTTGGGCCGCGTTTCCCATCCTCCTGGATCCCGGAAGATCGTAAATGGCGTATCACGTTCGCGTAAGACTGCGTTCCACCATCGGCTTCCTCCTCGTCCGGCCCGTTCGCGCCGGCGTGTTCGCGAGTGTTCTCGCACTCGCACTTACATTCGCAACCGGGCCGACGGTCGAAGGCCGCCAGGGCGCATGCGCCTGCCGGGTCGAACCCCATCGTCTGTGAGAATCAGCAGCAAGGCAATCCCGCGTCGGAATGGGACATCTTCAGGCGCAGGCGATCCGGACATCCAGGGGTTCGCTACCGACATCAGCGTCGACCAGGGGCAAACCGTTTCTTTCAAGATCAAGTCGACGACCGCCTACGGGCTGGACATCTACCGGATGGGTTACTACGACGGGCTTGGCGCGCGAAGGGTCGCCACGCTGACGTCGTCGGTCGACCACCGCGCCGTCCCAGCCTGCATGCTTGAACGATACGACTACCGGGCTGATTGACTGCGGCAATTGGGCGGTGACGGCCTCGTGGACGGTGCCGTCTACGGCTGTTTCAGGAATCTATTTCGCGAAGGCAACGCGCGTCGGCGGCGGCTCGAGCCACATTTTCTTCGTCGTTCGTGACGACGACGGTGCGATCCGACCTGCTGATGCAGACCTCGGACAGCACGTGGCAGGCCTACAACCAGTACGGGGGCAACAGTCTTTACGTCGGGGGCCCCGGGACAAACCCGGGCCGAGCGTACAAGGTGAGCTATAACCGACCGTTCACCACGCGCGCGACCTCGTCGGAGGACTGGGTCTTCAACGCCGAATACCCGATGGTTCGCTGGCTGGAGGCCAACGGCTACAACGTGAGCTATTCGACCGGCGTCGATTCGGATCGCCGCGGAGCCGAGATCCTCGAACACAAGGTTTTTCTTTCCGTCGGCCACGACGAGTACTGGTCCGGGCGGGCAGCGGACGAATGTCGAGACCGCACGCGGACGCGGCGTACACCTCGGCCTTCTTCAGCGGCAACGAGATTTTCTGGAAGACGCGATGGGAGAACAGTATCGCCTCCGGCGCGACACCGTACCGAACGCTCGTCAGCTACAAGGAAACGCACGCGAACGGCAAGATCGATCCCCAGCGTGCAATATCTGGACGGGAACGTGGCGGGACCCACGGTTCAGCCCTCCAGCAGATGGGGGCCGCCCCGAGAACGCACTGAGCGGCACCATCTTCATGGTGAATTCGGGGACCACGGCAATCAAGGTTCCCGCGGCGGAAGGCAAGCTGCGGTTCTGGCGGAACACCGACGTGGCGGCGCTCACGGGCGGCGGGGTGGCCACCCTGGCGGCCAGCACACTCGGGTACGAATGGGATGAGGATCAGGACAATGGCTCTCGCCCGCCCGGGCTGATGCGGCTGTCCGACACAACAGTCCCGAATGTTCAGTACCTTCAGGATTTCGGGTCCAACTACGACAACGGAACGGCGAATCACGCGCTCACGCTCTACCGTCACTCGAGCGGCGCACTTGTGTTCGGTGCCGGCACAGTGCAATGGACGTGGGGGCTGGACAGCGAGCACGACAACAGCTCCGGCGAGTCCAGCCTGGCGATGCAGCAGGCGACGATGAACCTGCTCGCCGATATGGGCGCGCAGCCGTTCACGCCGGGAGCCGGACTCGTCACGAGCGCCCCGTCGGCAGACGCTGTCCCTCCGACCTCGACAGTGACGTCACCGAGCGGCGGCGCATCTGTTGCCGCAAACTCGACGGTCACGATCGCAGGCACGGCTGCCGACACCGCCGGCCTCGTCGGCGGGGTCGAGGTATCGGTCGACGGCGGAGTGACGTGGCATCGGGCGACCGGCCGCGAGAACTGGACCTACAGCTGGGCAACCGGATCCGGGCGCGACCGTGACAGTCATGAGCCGCGCTGTCGACGACAGCGGCAATCTCGAGAGGCCGAGCGCCGGGATCAGCGTCACCGTGGGAAGCGGGACCGCGAGCTGCCCGTGTTCGATCTGGTCACCGACACAGTCGCCTGGCGTTGCGTCTGCCAACGACGGGGGCGCGGTTGAAATCGGCACCCGTTTTCGCTCCGATGTGAACGGATTCGTGACCGCAGTCCGGTTCTACAAGGGCACGCAGAACGTCGGGCCCCATGTCGCCAACCTGTGGACCGGAACCGGGACACTCCTCGCGAGCGTTCCGTTCGGCAGCGTCAGCACCTCGGGCTGGCAGGAAGTCTCGCTGCCGTCACCCGTCGCGATCACCGCGAATACGACGTACGTCGTGTCGTATCACACGGCGTCAGGATTCTACGCCGCAGACAACGGCTACTTCGCGACCGCGGGGACTGACAACGGCCCCTTGCACGCGCTCCGAGACGGGCAGGATGGGCCGAACGGCGTGTATGTGTACGGCGCCTCGGCATTCCCGACTCAAACGTTTTCCAGCACCAACTACTGGGTAGACGTGGTGTTTGCAACCTCAGTGGCGCCAGATGTCACAGCGCCGCAGGTCAGTAGCGTCACGCCGGCGTCCGGCGCAACCGGGACGGCGGTCACCGCACCGGTCACCGTCACATTCAGCGAGAGCATGACTCCTGCGACAGTGACGACGACGACAGTCCAGCTCCGCGACGCGGCCAACGCACTGGTCAATGCAACGGTTTCGTACTCACAGGCGACGCGCACGGCAACACTGCAGCCGGCCAGCGCGCTCGCGTATCTCGCAGACATACACCGCGACCGTGAAGGGCGGCAGCGCAGGTGTCAAAGACTTAGCCGGCAACCCCCTTGCCAGCGACCGCGTGTGGTCGTTCACGACCCGCGCGACGCCGCCGCCCCCACCGAGCGACGGTCCGGGAGGGCCCATCCTTGTCGTCGGCTGGAGCGGGAATCCTTTCTCGAGGTACTACTCCGAGATCCTCCGCAACGAAGGGTTGAATGCGTTTGCGGCGGTGGACATCAGCACGGTCACGGCCACGTCACTCGCCTCATACGATGTCGTGATCCTTGGCGAGATGTCGCTGACCGCTGCGCAGGTGACGATGTTCTCGGACTGGGTCACCGCGGGCGGAAATCTCATTGCGATGCGGCCGGACAAAAAGCTGGCAGTCCTGCTGGGGCTGACCGACAAGGGGACCACGCTCGGAGATGCATACCTGCAGGTGAACACATCGGCGGCGCCTGGCGCGGGCATCGTGTCGCAGACGATGCAGTTCCACGGGACGGCGGATCGGTACACCGCCTCGGGCGCTACGGCAATCGCGACGCTGTTCTCGGATCGGGCCACGTCCGCAAGTGATCCAGCCGTGACGCTGCGCAGCGTCGGCACGGCAGGCGGCCAGGCCGCGGCGTTCGCATACGACCTCGCCAGGTCGGTGGTCTACACGCGCCAGGGTAATCCGGCCTGGAGTGGCCTCGAGCGCGATGGCCAGACCCCGATTCGCTCCGACGACCTCTTCTTCGGCGGCAGCCAGGCGAACTGGGTGGATCTGACAAAGGTGGCGATTCCCCAGGCTGATGAACAGCAGCGGCTGCTGGCCAACATGATCACGGTGATGGACCGCGACAAGAAACCTCTCCCGCGGTTCTGGTACCTGCCCCGAGGTCTCAAAGCCGCTGTAGTCATGACGGGCGACGACCACGGGAATAACGGAACACAGGGCCGGTTCGATATTTACACGTCGGACAGTCCGGCCGGGTGCTCGCTCATCGACTGGGAGTGCGTCCGCGCCACCTCGTACATCTACCCGGGCACTCCGATCACTCCCACGGCGGCCGCCGGGTATGTCTCAAAGGGTTTCGAGATCGGCGTGCACGTGAGCACGAACTGCGCCGATTTCACGCCCAGCTCGCTCGAAGGCAATTACTCGGACGACCTCGGCGCTTTTGCCGCCACGTTTTCGAGCCTGCCAGCACCCCGGACGAGCCGTACACACTGCATCACCTGGAGCGACTACGTGACGCAGCCGCAGGTGGAGCTGGCGCACGGGATTCGTTTCGACACCAATTACTACTACTGGCCGGACACGTGGGTGAATGACGTGCCGGGGATGTTTACGGGGTCGGGCATGCCGATGCGGTTTGCCAAGGCGGACGGCACACTCATCGACGTCTACCAGGCCACGACACAGATGACCGACGAGTCGGGCCAGAGCTATCCGCTGCACATCAACTCGCTGCTGGACCGCGCGCTCGGGCCGGAGGGCTATTACGGCGTGTTCACAGCGAACATGCACACGGACACAGCGTCACACCCGGGTTCCGAGGCTATCGTCAGCTCGGCGCAGACGCGGGGTGTTCCGATCGTGTCGTCGGAGCAAATGCTCGACTGGCTCGATGGACGCAATAGTTCCTCGTTTGGAAGTTTCAGCTGGAGCAACAACACACTCGGATTCAGCATCTCGGTTGGTACGGGCGCCCGCGGCCTCCAGGCCCTTCTCCCGACCGCCTCCGCGACCGGTACGCTGACGGGCATCACCCGCGGCGGTACGCCCGTGTCCTTCACGACGCAGACGATCAAGGGCGTGTCGTACGCGTCCTTTGTCGCCACGGCAGGTAACTACCAGGCAACGTACGGGACCGACGGAACACCGCCGGTGATCAGCGCCGTGGCCGCCGTGCCCGGACAGACGACTGCCACCATCACCTGGACCACGAACGAGGCCTCGACCTCGCGTGTGGACTACGGCACCACCGCGACGGCACTGACGTCCTCGGCATCATCTGTTGGGCTGACGACGAGCCACTCCGTCCTGCTCACTGGACTGACAGCCGGTACGCAGTACTTCTTCAAGGTGACGTCCGCGGACGCCGCGGGGAACTCGACGACCGCACCTGCATCGGCGACCGCCTTCACCACCACCGGTACGCAGCCGGGGAAAACCGTCGGCGACTCGTCAACCGCTGACTTCGGTGCCGGAACGCCAGGCACCGGCGCGTACGTCAGCGAGACGACGGGCGGTGAGTTGATCCTCACACCAACCGTTGGAGCCGAGTTCGGCGGCGCGACGCTGCCCGTTGGCTGGACCAGCATTCCGTGGGCGACGGGAGGCGCGTCGACGGTCGCGCAAGGCGTGGTCACGGTCGACGGAGCCCGCGCCCAGACCGACGCATTGTTCGGGCCCGGAGCATCGCTCGAGTTCGTCGCGACGTTCGGGACCGCAGGCTTCCAGCACGTCGGCTTCGGCGTGACTCTTGATGCCGCTCCGTGGGCAATCTTCTCCACCCGTGACGGAGGCGCTTTGCTACGCCCGGACGAATACCGGCGCGACGTCGACCGATACACCTATCGCCGGTAACTGGCTCAGCGCACCGCACCGCTATCGAATCGACTGGACCACGTCGAGCGTGTCGTTCTTCATTGACGGCACGCTGGTGGCCACTCACGCCGTGACCATCGCCGATACCATGCGCCCGATCGTCTCGGACGCAGCAGTCGCAGGGGAGACCGTCTCGGTCGACTGGATCCGCTTGACGCCGTATGCGGCCTCGGGCACGTTCACGTCGCGAATTCTCGACGCCGGTTCGTCGGTGACCTGGAACACTGCCAGCTGGACGGCGCAGACACCAACCGGTACGAGCATCGCACTCAGTGCGCGGTTCGGTAACAGTCCGACACCCGACGCGACCTGGACGTCATTCGCCGCGTTGGCGTCGTCTGGCGCAGCGCTCTCGCAGACGTCACGATACGTCCAATACAGCGCTGTTCTCTCGACCACCAGCGCGGACGTCACACCTGTGCTTCAAGACGTGACGTTCTCGGCCGCTGCAGGTGCGGGCACGCCTGCGATCTCGATTGCCGACCGGTCCATCGCCGAGGGGAACGCCGGCACGACCAGTGCGGTCGTGACGCTGACGCTTTCGGCGCCGAGCACGAGCAGTGTGACGGTCAACTATGCGACCGCGGCCGGCACCGCCACCGCGGGCACGGACTACACGACCACCAGCGGGACGGCGACCTTCGCGCCCGGGAGCACGAGCACGACGATCACCGTCCCGGTTCTGGGCGATACCACCGTCGAGCCCAACGAGACCGTGCTCGTCAACCTGACGGCGCCGGTGAATGCGACCATCGCCGACACCCAGGCCGTCGTCACCATCACCAATGACGACGCCGCGGCCACACCGGCGATCTCCATTGCGGATGTGGCGGTCAACGAGGGCAATGCCGGGGTCACCAGCGCCGTCCTCACGCTGACGCTGTCGGCCACGAGCACGAGCAGTGTCACGGTCAACTACGCGACTGCCCCCGGCACCGCGACCGCAGGCACTGACTACACGACCACCAGCGGCACCGCGACCTTCGCCGCCGGGACCACGACGACGACGATCACGGTGCCGGTCCTGGGGGACACCGTGGTCGAGCCGACCGAGACCGTCCTCGTCAACCTCACGGCGCCGGTGAATGCGACGATTGCCGATGCGCAGGGCGTCGTCACGATCACCAACGACGACGCGGCCGCGCTCCCGGCGATCTCGATTGCCGACCGTGCGATCGCCGAAGGGAATGCCGGGACGACCAACGCCGTTGTGACACTGGCGCTGTCGGCCGCGAGCGCGAGCACGGTGACGGTCAGTTACGCGACTGCCGCCGGGACCGCCACGGCGGGTACGGACTACACGACCACGAGTGGGACGGCGACGTTCACGGCCGGGACCACGACCACGACGATCACCGTGCCGATCCTGGGCGACACCACGGTCGAGGCGAACGAGACGGTGCTGGTCAACCTGACGGCGCCGGTCAACGCCACGATTGCCGATGCGCAGGCCGTCCTGACCATCACCAATGACGACAGTACGCCGTCGTTGCTGGCGCCGTGGCAGACGCAGGACATCGGTGCGGTCGGCCTGACGGGCAGCGCCTCGTTTGCCACCGCGACGAATACCTTCACCGTCAGCGGGGCCGGGGCCGACATCTGGGGCACGGCTGACGCCTTCCGGTACGCCTATCAGCCGCTCTCGGGTGACGGGCAGATCATCGCCCGCGTCGCGACGGTGCAGAACACGAACGTCTGGGTCAAGGCGGGCGTGATGATCCGCGGCGACGTCAGCGCCGGGGCGGCGCAGGGGATGATGATGGTGACGCCGGGGATCACCAAGGGGAACAACTTCCAGCGTCGCGTCGCCGCGAACGGCGTGTCGACCGCCACGGTCGGCGCCTTCACCGGCGCCCCGCGCTGGGTCAAGCTGACCCGCAGCGGCAACCTCGTGACGGCGTCGGAATCGCCGGACGGCGACACCTGGACGGTCGTCGGCTCGGACACGATCTCGCTGCCGGCCACCGCACTCGTGGGGCTCGCGGTATCGAGCCACTCGACGACGACGCTGGCGAGCGCCACGTTCGACAACGTCACCGTCGGGCCACTGTCGTCGACCGCGCCGCCCGCGATCTCGATTGCCGACCGGTCGATCGCCGAAGGCAACGCCGGCACGACCAATGCGGTCGTGACGCTGACGCTTTCGGCGCCGAGCACGAGCAGTGTGACGGTCAACTATGCGACCGCGGCCGGCACCGCCACCGCGGGCACGGACTACACGACCACCAGCGGGACGGCGACCTTCGCGCCCGGGAGCACGAGCACGACGATCACCGTCCCGGTTCTGGGCGATACCACCGTCGAGCCCAACGAGACCGTGCTCGTCAACCTGACGGCGCCGGTGAATGCGACCATCGCCGACACCCAGGCCGTCGTCACCATCACCAATGACGACACCGCGGCCACACCGGCGATCTCGATTGCGGATGTGGCGGTCAACGAGGGCAATGCCGGGGTCACCAGCGCCGTCCTCACGCTGACGCTGTCGGCCACGAGCACGAGCAGTGTCACGGTCAACTACGCGACTGCCCCGGGCACCGCGACCGCAGGCACTGACTACACGACCACCAGCGGCACCGCGACCTTCGCCGCCGGGACCACGACGACGACGATCACGGTGCCGGTCCTGGGGGACACCGTGGTCGAGCCGACCGAGACCGTCCTCGTCAACCTCACGGCGCCGGTGAATGCGACGATTGCCGATGCGCAGGGCGTCGTCACGATCACCAACGACGACGCGGCCGCGCTCCCGGCGATCTCGATTGCCGACCGTGCGATCGCCGAAGGGAATGCCGGGACGACCAACGCCGTTGTGACACTGGCGCTGTCGGCCGCGAGCGCGAGCACGGTGACGGTCAGTTACGCGACTGCCGCCGGGACCGCCACGGCGGGTACGGACTACACGACCACGAGTGGGACGGCGACGTTCACGGCCGGGACCACGACCACGACGATCACCGTGCCGATCCTGGGCGACACCACGGTCGAGGCGAACGAGACGGTGCTGGTCAACCTGACGGCGCCGGTCAACGCCACGATTGCCGATGCGCAGGCCGTCCTGACCATCACCAATGACGACAGTACGCCGTCGTTGCTGGCGCCGTGGCAGACGCAGGACATCGGTGCGGTCGGCCTGACGGGCAGCGCCTCGTTTGCCACCGCGACGAATACCTTCACCGTCACCGGGGCCGGGGCCGACATCTGGGGCACGGCTGACGCCTTCCGGTACGCCTATCAGCCGCTCTCGGGTGACGGGCAGATCATCGCCCGCGTCGCGACGGTGCAGAACACGAACGTCTGGGTCAAGGCGGGCGTGATGATCCGCGGCGACGTCAGCGCCGGGGCGGCGCAGGGGATGATGATGGTGACGCCGGGGATCACCAAGGGGAACAACTTCCAGCGTCGCGTCGCCGCGAACGGCGTGTCGACCGCCACGGTCGGCGCCTTCACCGGCGCCCCGCGCTGGGTCAAGCTGACCCGCAGCGGCAACCTCGTGACGGCGTCGGAATCGCCGGACGGCGACACCTGGACGGTCGTCGGCTCGGACACGATCTCGCTGCCGGCCACCGCACTCGTGGGGCTCGCGGTATCGAGCCACTCGACGACGACGCTGGCGAGCGCCACGTTCGACAACGTCACCATCGGGCCACTGTCGTCGACCGCGCCGCCCGCGATCTCGATTGCCGACCGGTCGATCGCCGAAGGCAACGCCGGCACGACCAATGCGATCGTGACGCTGACGCTTTCGGCGCCGAGCACGAGCAGTGTGACGGTCAACTATGCGACCGCGGCCGGCACCGCCACCGCGGGCACGGACTACACGACCACCAGCGGGACGGCGACCTTCGCGCCCGGGAGCACGAGCACGACGATCACCGTCCCGGTTCTGGGCGATACCACCGTCGAGCCCAACGAGACCGTGCTCGTCAACCTGACGGCGCCGGTGAATGCGACCATCGCCGACACCCAGGCCGTCGTCACCATCACCAATGACGACGCCGCGGCCGTCCCCGCAATCTCGATTGCGGACCGTGCTGTGACGGAAGGCAATGCCGGAACGACCAGCGCCGTCGTCACCCTGACGCTCTCCGCGGCGAGCACGAGCAGTGTCACGGTCAACTACGCGACTGCCCCGGGCACCGCGACCGCAGGCACTGACTACACGACCGCCAGCGGCACGGCGACCTTCACGGCTGGGGCGACCTCAACCACTATCACCGTGCCAATCGTCGGTGACACGGCGGTCGAGCCGAACGAGACCGTCCTCGTCAACCTGACGGCGCCTGTGAATGCCACGATTGCGGACGCCCAGGCCGTCGTCACGATCACCAATGACGACACGACGTCCGGGTTGGTCGCGCCGTGGCAGACGCAGGACATCGGCGCCGTCGGCCTGGCGGGCAGCGGATCGTTCGCCTCCGCGACGAGTACGTATTCCGTCACCGGTGCGGGCGCCGACATCTGGGGGACCGCCGACGCATTCCGGTATGTGTTTCAGCAGCTCTCGGGCGATGGATCGATCATTGCGCGAGTAGCAACGATCCAGAACACCAACGCCTGGGTCAAGGCGGGCGTGATGATCCGCGGCGACCTGACCGCCGGGTCGGCGCAGGCGATGATGATGGTGACGCCGGGGACCACGAAAGGGAACAACTTCCAGCGCCGCGTCACCGCTAACGGCGTCTCGACAGGCACGACTGGCGCCTTCACTGGCGCGCCCCGCTGGGTGAGGCTGACCCGGAGCGGCAACCTCGTGACGGCGTCTGAATCGCCGGATGGCGTCACCTGGACGGTCGTCGGTTCCGACACGATTAACCTGCCGGCGACTGCCTGGATTGGCTTCGCGGTGTCGAGCCACTCGACGACGACGCTGGCGACTGCCACGTTCGACAAGGTGACGGTCGTGCCATGACGAGGCTGGTGTCAGCCGTGAGACCTCTGCTCTGAGCTGTCAGGTTCGCCCTGGCGCTGTTCAGGAGGAAATTCGACCACGGAGCCACGGAGGCGCGGAGACGCACGGAGGCGTGGTTCTAGTCGAGCAGGATGGGAGCGGCTGGCCGTCAGCGCGCTTGCGCGCTGCTGAGGGAGCTTTCGGGTCCGACTGCGAGCACCCCTGGCTCTTTGGGTGCTCGCAGTCGGACCCGAAAGCTCCCTCACAACGCCGGCCCGAAGGGCCGGCGACGGCCAGCCTCATGCGGCCACCTTTGCGATTTCCCCGACGTCGTCCTATCGCAGGAAATGCCAATAGCACACTGCCAACCTTGGTGATCCGTGAGGGAAACAGGACGGCAGCACGGTTGCACACGCGTTACCGTGGCGCTTGCAGATCCGGGGCAAATCAACTCGGTCACACGCAAAGTAATCGGGGCGGCTATCGAAGTACACCGAGTAATCGGGCCTGGGCTGTTGGAATCGGCATACCTGGCCTGCATGGACGTGGAACTTCGGCAGCGCGGGCTCGCTGTAGAAGTGCAAAAGGATCTGCCGCTTACGTATAAACAGCTGGTCCTGCCCCGGGCATTCCGAGTCGATCTCATTGTCGACGCCTGTGTAGTCGTCGAAGTGAAGTGCGTGACCGAACTCACCGCGGTTCACCTTGCGCAGTTGCTCACGTATCTGAGACTGACCGGATGCTCTGCAGGGTTGCTCATCAACTTTCACGTCGCCGCGCTCAAACATGGGATCCGCCGAGTACCTGAACACTCAGGCGCCTTGCCGGCACCGTTGATGGTTATGGGTCGACGAGCGCAGGCCAGAATGCGGTAGCAAAGGGGGGCGAGGGGAGGCTCGGCACGACGAGTACCTCGGCTACCCACGGGTGCTTGCCTGATTGAGACGCGGCTCGGTCGATGAGGCCGCCGCAGGCTGCCGTCGGCACGATTCAGGCCGCCAAGCTGCCGTTCGGCACGAGAGACGGCGGCCGGCGTCAGCCGGCAGCACGACCTGCAATTGTTCGACTCGCGTCTCCGTGGCCCTCCGTGTCTTCGTGTCTCCGTGGTTGAATTTGGTTTGCTGCCGGTACTCACAATGTTTCGTCCGAACCCGGCATCCTGGCCGAACGCCGACAGCAGCCCGGCGGATTGTTGACACGAGACCGGACCGTGCCTATACTTTCGACAGCACAACACTTCCAAGCCAAGCCGCTCAGCCGCGGGCCCGGATATACGTCACGCCGCCTGCATTTTCAGCAACAACAAGCGAACCGTAAGAAAGACCGATTCCCGAAATTCAGCCCACAACGCCAGTAGTCTCATGCCTACCAACAAACGCACGTCCGGGCGATCGCCCGCCGATCACGCCGCCGCCCTCGAAACGCCGAATGGCCAGTCCAACGGAGAACGGGTCCAGGAGCCGGCGCCCCAGAACTCACAACCGCAGAACCCGCAGGCCCAGACGCCCGCAGCCCCAGAACCCGCAGCCGGCCCCCAGGCCCGCCGCACAGGGTGGCCCGGGTGGGGAGGAAGGCCGCCGCGGTCGTGGTCTGAACATCAACGACCTGAAGGACAAGAGCATCCAGCAGCTCACGCAGATCGCCAAGGACCTGACCGTGGCGGGCGCGACCGGCATGCGCAAGCAGGAACTGATCTTCCAGATCCTCAAGGCGCAGACCGAGCAGAGCGGGTTCATCTTCTCCGAAGGCGTGCTGGAAGTACTGCCGGACGGGTTCGGCTTTCTTCGCGCCCCGGACTACAACTACCTGCCCGGGCCGGACGACATCTACGTCTCACCGTCGCAGATCCGCAAGTTCGACCTCCAGACCGGCGACACTGTGTCGGGCCAGATTCGGCCACCGAAGGAAGGGGAGCGCTACTTCGCGCTGATCAAGGTCGAGGCGGTCAACTTCGAATCGCCTGACCTGGCGCGCGACAAGCTGTTCTTCGAGAACCTCACGCCCCTGTACCCCCAGGAGCGCTTCATCCTCGAGACCTCGCCGGACACACTGGCCGGCCGCGTGCTCGACCTGATGGCGCCGATTGGCAAGGGGCAGCGCGGGTTGATCGTCGCGCCGCCCCGGACCGGCAAGACGATGCTGCTCCAGAGCATTGCCCAGTCGGTGGCGAAGAACCATCCCGAGGTCTTCCTGATCGTTCTCCTCATCGACGAGCGTCCGGAAGAAGTCACCGACATGCAGCGGTCGGTCAACGGCGAAGTGATCTCATCCACGTTCGACGAGCCCGCCGCACGCCACGTGCAGGTCGCCGAGATGGTCATCGAAAAGGCCAAGCGCCTGGTCGAGCACAAGAAACACGTGCTCATCCTGCTCGACTCGATCACGCGCCTGGCGCGCGCGTACAACTCGGTCAGCCCGCCGTCGGGCAAAGTGCTCTCGGGCGGTCTCGATTCGAACGCGCTCCAGAAGCCGAAGCGCTTCTTCGGCGCCGCGCGCAATATCGAAGAAGGAGGCTCGCTCACGATCATGGCGACCGCCCTCATCGACACCGGCTCACGCATGGACGACGTGATCTTCGAAGAGTTCAAGGGCACCGGCAACATGGAAATCCATCTCGACCGGAAGCTCACCGACAAGCGCGTCTTCCCGTCGATCGACATGCAGAAGAGCGGCACCCGCAAGGAAGAGCTCCTGCTGCCGCGCGAGGACCTCAACCGCGTGTGGGTGCTGCGCAAGGTCCTGAACCCGCTGTCCGCTGTCGAAGCCATGGAATTGCTGCTCGACAAGATGGGCAAGACGAAGTCGAACCAGGACTTCCTTGCGTCGATGCAGAAGATGGGCTGACCGTCGGGTCAGTCCGTTTTCAGCGCCACGATCGGACTCACCGCGGTCGCACGCCGGGCCGGGAGGTAGCATCCCGCGAGCGCCGCAGTCGTGAGCACAAGGGTCCCGGCAGCAAACGTCGCCGGGTCGTCGGGCGTGATTTGGTAGAGCAGCGACGAGACCGCACGCCCGAGCAGGAACGCCGCGCCGAGCCCGAGCACCGTACTCTTCACAATCAGGACCACCGCTTCCTTGAGGACCAGGTTCCGAATCCCATCGGGCGCCTGTCCGAGTGCCATGCGGATCCCGATCTCCCGCGTCCGCTGACCGACGGTGTACGAGAACACTCCGTAAATTCCAACTGACGACAGCAGCAGCGCGGCGCCGCCGAAGAGCGACATGAGGATCAGGTTGAGGCGCGACTCGGCAAGCGCATCGGCGACGTAGGCCGCCATCGGCCGAACGCGGTCGAGCGGCAGATCGGGGTCGACCTGGTGCATCGTGCCGCGTACGGCGGACACGATCGTCCCGGGATCGGCGGCGGCGCGAACGACGACCGAGACTCTCCCGCCACCCCCAAGCGGCGAGTAGATCTGCGGCCGCACCGCGCGCGAGAGATCGTGCGCCCGCATGTGTTCGATGACGCCGACCACTTCCGCGAACGCGTTCGGGTTGCCGGTGGGCTGCACCTGAAGCCGCTTTCCAATCGGATCGCTCCCGGGCCACGCGCGCGCGGCGAGCGTCTCGTCGACGATGATCACGTCCTGTCGGCCGTAGTCGCGGTCGTCGAACGGCCGCCCGGCGATGAGTCTCGTCCCCATGGTCCGGAAATACGCCGGCGACACGTTCCGGCCGTCCGACGTTTCGCTCTCCCATCGTCGGGCCGTCACTTCGTCGTAGGCAAAGGGGGAGAGCGGTCCACTTCCTGTCAGAGGCAGCTGCGACACCAGCCCGACGTCGGCGACGCCGGGGATGGCGCGCAGCCTTCGTTCCATTTCCTTGAGCAGGGCGGTCCGCAGTTCGGGGCGCGGATACTTCGCCGGCGGCAGAGCAATTCGAAACGTGAGCAGGCCGGCGGGATCGAACCCCGGCCGGACGCCCTGCAGCGCGGCAAAGCTCCGGATCGTCAGCCCGGCGCCGATCAAGAGGACGAGCGCGAGCGCCATTTCGGCGACCATCAGCAGCCCGCGGCGATGTGCGGGCGCGATCGCTCCGGAACCGGCGCGAAGCACACGATTCAAGTCGATCTCCGCGGCCCCGAGAGCGGGCAGCAGTCCAAACGCGAGTGCGGTCAGCGCTGTGGCCGCCACGGCGAAGAGCAGCACCGCCGAGTCGATACGGACGGCATCGAGACGCGGCAGGTTCGCCAGGTTCAGCCGTGTCAATGCCACGGTACCGACCCAGGCGAGAAACACACCGATCGCGCCGCCGGCGGCGGCAAGCACGAGACTCTCCGTTGCGAGTTGCCTGACCAGGCGAAACCGCGTCGCGCCGAGCGCGCCACGAACCGCCATCTCACGTTCGCGCGCGGTCGACCGCGCGAGGAGCAGGTGCGCGACGTTGGCACACGCAATGACGAGCACGAATCCAACCGCAACGAACAGCGACAGCAGTCCGCGGCGGGCATGCTTCACCACATCTTCCTGGAGCGCGACGACCCGGATGTGCATGTCGGCGGACTCGTGTTCGGCGTGCTCGGCGCGAAGCTGGCGCGCGATCCCGCTCAGATCGGCTTGCGCCTGATCGAAAGTGACGCCCGGTGCCAGCCTGCCGAACACCGTGAAGAAGGTGAAGTTTCGCGGCGGACCAACAGCGTAATTGAACTGCAGCGGCTTCCAGATCTGCGAGTCGGTGATCAGGAACGCCTCAGCCGGCAGCCAGAGATGAAAATCCTCCGGCATGATCCCGACAACGGTCTGGTCGAGGCCATCGAGTCGAATCCGTTTGCCGACCATCTGCGGGTCCGCGCCGTAGCGGCGTTTCCACAACCCGAAACTGAGGATCACGACGCGGGGCCCGCCGACGGCTTCCTCTTCCGGCAGGAAGTGCCGCCCGTGCCGCGGATCGACGCCGAGCAGCGGAAAGAAATTGGCGGTGACCGCGGAGACCTCCACCCGCTCCGGTTCGCCGCCGTGATCGGTCAGCGCACCGGTGGCGCCGATCACCTGCGAACCGGTTCCCGCCGCGAGCATCGCGAACGCCTTGCTCCGTTGTTGATAGTCGCGGAAGTCTCCCGGCGACATGACCGGGAGCGCCTGCGCGCCAACGCCGAAGTGGACCCAGAGATTGGCGATGCGGCCGGGATCGCGGTAGGGAAGCGGACGAAGCAGGACGCCGTTGACGACGCTGAAGATCGTGGTCGTGGCGCCGACACCCAGCGCCAGGGTCAAGGCGGCGACGATGGTGAACCCGGGGCTCCGCACGAGCGTCCGCCACGCGTAACGGACGTCCTGGACGAGCGTGCGCATCGGTCTGCTTATAGCAGACCGTTCGTCCCTGTCGTCGCGATTGTGATGAGCGGTGTGACGGTAGCCGCGGGTGCACGCGTGACTGGCGCCGGCCGTAGCTATGTGCGGGCGACGATCTTGACCGGACCGACCGTTGCTACGCGGCCGGATCCGCCGCCGGCTCCTGCAGGAACCAGACGCATCGCAGGTCGTGCTCGAGCCGGCGTCCGATCACCCGGAGCCGGCGGGGGCGCCGTTCGCGCGGCCTGACCATCATCACCGCTTCGACGGTGGCCGCCGTTCCGTCCCTGAGGCTGTGGACCGCGCCAAAGAGCGCGTCGCGGTCGCTGACGAACAGCATCAGCGGCTTCCCGCTCAGGCGCTGCTTCGAGATGTTTAGCAGCTCACAGGCGGCCTCGTTGCCATCCGAGATGACGCCTGCGATGTCCGTCCATACACAAGCTGTAGGGACCGCATCGGCGAACTCGCCCAGCCTGCGCTCAAGCTCCAGTGCGCTCCAGCGAAGCGCCGAAAGCTCATCCAGCTGCGTCTGCAGGTGTTCGTTCGCGACCTGGAGCTCTTCGAGCGCACCGGTGAGCTCACGCAGCGCTGGCTTGATGACCGGCGCGGCCTTACCCGGGGCGTGATCCGCGCGACGCTGCAGGTCGGCAAGTCGGCCGATGGCGGTTGCTGTCTTGAGCGTCAGAATCTGCAGAGTGTCCATGGCAAAACTCCTTGCCCCGCGGGACGCAACTGACCGGCATCTCGCGGGCGCGCTGGGGGAGTGGTATCCTGAGTCAATCCTTCATTGTACGCCCGCGCACGTTGTCGCCCTCCCGAGTTTCGCACTCGAGCTTCGATTCGCACCGCGACAGCACCTTGGGGCTTGGGAGGCACAAATGATGCACGTTCCAGAGCGGAGTCGAGACTCGTTGCCCACTCACGATATCGTCGTCATTGGCGCGTCGGCCGGCGGAGTCGAAGCGCTCAGTACCCTCGTAGCCGAGCTGCCGCGCAGCCTGAGGGCGGCCGTCTTCGTTGTGCTGCACGTCTCGCGCGGGCGCAGTGTGCTTCCGGAAATTCTCACCCGCGCCGGGCGCCTGCCCGCTGCCCATCCTGCGGATGGGGATCGGATCGAGTACGGACAGATCTACGTCGCACGGCCTGACCACCATCTCACGCTCGAAGAAGGCGTGATCCGCGTCGTCCATGGTCCGACGGAGAACGGCTACCGGCCCGCCGTCGATCCGTTGTTTCGGTCGGCCGCACGCGTGTACGGCCCCAGGGTCGTGGGTGTCATTTTGACCGGTGCGCTCGACGATGGAACGGCCGGACTTGCCGCGGTAAAGGAAGCCGGTGGCGTCGCGGTGGTCCAGGATCCCGACGAGGCCTTCGCATCGAGCATGCCGCGGAGCGCCCGCGCCTTCGTGCCGGTCGATCACGTGCTGCCCGTCCGCGAGATCGGCGTCCTGATCGCAGGGCTGACGAACGAGCAGACCGGCTCGCGTCCGACGGTCGAGGGGCCGCACGTCAAGGCGATCGAGACCGATCTCGGCCCGCCCAATATTGCGCTTGACGGCAGCGATCGGCCGGGCAAGGTCTCAGTATTTACCTGTCCCGAGTGCCACGGCACGCTGTGGGAGGCGGATGAACGGGGCATTGTTCGATTCCGATGCCGCGTCGGGCACGTCTATTCGCCGGAGAGCATGCTCTCGGCACAGACCGACTCGGTGGATCGTGCGCTGTGGGTAGCGCTCCGGTCACTCGAAGAACGGGCCGCACTCACGCACAGGCTGTCGGAGCGGGCGCGGAGCCGGAATCACGCCTGGGTGTCGAAGGCGTTCGAAGATCGGGCACTCGCTGCCGATGAGCACGCCGCGGTGTTGCGGGATCTATTGACAAACCGGATGACACTTCACGAAGTGCCGGAAATTGTACCGGAGCCGATCGACGACGAGCTGACGCCTCAAGGGCGCAAACTGTAAACCGTGCGCCGCCCGCGGGTCGTCCTTCAGACCGGTTCGATCGCCTCCTCCATGACCACGATCACGCCGGTGATTTGCGTGTGTCCCGCCGAGCGCAGGGCGGTCAAACGCACCCAACACTGAATGCTTCGCCCGCGGCGACTCGTTGCCTGCAGCGTCGCGTCGGCTTCAGGCACGGTTCCGCTCAAGACCTCCCGAATCGGCTGCCGCAGCTCGGCGACGGGAAGCCCGATATCTAGAGCGAGAAAGTTCACGCCGACGGCCTCTTCGGTCGTTACTCCCCACAGCTCCCTGGCGCCCAAATTCCAGACCTTGACCGTAAAGTCGGGGTCGAGGACGACAACTGCCGGGCGCAGGCTGCTGAACACCGACTCGAGAAACGTGTTGATCGTGTCGAGGTCGGTCGTTCGGCTCCGCATCTCGTCGTTCATCGTCTGCAGTTCCTCGTTGGTGGACTGCAGTTCCTCGTTCATCGTCTCCAGTTCTTCGTTCGTGGACTGGAGCTCCTCGTTGGTCGTCTCCAGTTCCTCGACGGTCGACTGGAGCTCCTCGTTGGTGGTCTCGAGCTCCTCGTTGGTCGACTGCAACTCCTCGTAGGCCGTATCGAGTTCCTGTTTCGATGCGTGAAGCTCGCTCTGCAGCAGCCGGAACCTGGTGACATCCTCGAAGGCAATGCGGGAGCCGATGATCCCGCGCTGGTCGTCGAAGAGCGGTGCGACGACGATGTCGTAGTACCGTGTTTCCCCCGCGGCTGTCGAGTGCACGTCCTTGAGCGCGACCTCCCGCCGCTCGGTGATGGCACGGTCGAGCGCGTTGCGCAGCTCCGCCGGCCGGTACGACACCTCCAGATCCTGCAACGGCCGGCCGATGTCCCGGCTCGAGATGCCGAAATGGTGCCGGGCCCGGATGTTGGCGGCGACGAGAATGCCGCCGGCGTCGAGGACGATTTGTGCGAGCGGCTCGGCATCGAACGCGGCGTAGCGTAAGCGATCTTCTTCAGGCACGGGTTCCACCATGGTTTCGCGCGCGTCGCCGGCCGCTCCGGCGCGGAGGCGCGGATTCGGCTTCGCAGTGACGCGAAACAGACGGCGCTTCAGGTCTACGGGAACGAACAGCGTCGAGTGGCTGAACAGCATCTCGGCGCGGCCGAGAAGCAGCACGCCATTCGGATTCAGCGAAAAGGCAAAGCGGCTCAGGATGCGTGCCTGCGCTTCGGCGTTGAAGTACATCAACGTGTTCCGGCAGAGCAGGACATCCACCCTCGAAATCGGCGCGTCCTGGATCAGATCGATGGCGCCAAAAATCACCGCCCGCCGCAGATCACGGTTGACCGAAAAGTTCTGCCCGGAAGCGTCGAAGTACTTTTCGAGCAGCGCCGGCGGGACATCCGCCACTTGCCGCGCGTCGTAGGTTGCGTGCCGGGCCTGCGACAGCGCCTCGTTGTCGACGTCAGTCGCGTAGATCTTCACGTGCTCCGCGAGCTGGTCGAGACCGATGTGTTGCGCCAGCAGCATCGCGACGCTGTAGGCCTCCTGCCCCGACGCGCACCCCGCGCTCCATACGCGGATGGGGGAGGACGCCGGGCGGTCGGCCAGCAACGACGGCAGCACTTCGGCGTCGAGGTAGTCCCAGACGTCCGGATCGCGGAAGAACGACGTGACGTTGATGAGGATGGTGTTGAAGAGCGCCTCGAACTCTTCCTGGTGCACCTGCAGATAATCGAGGTAGGCCTCGAAATTCTCGACCTGAACGGTGTGCATGCGCTTGACGACGCGGCGCATGAGGCTGGCGCGCTTGTAGGCGGTGAAGTCGAAGCCGCGCATCTGTCGCAGATGCTCGAGGATGTCCTCGAACGACTGAGATTCTGTTCGGGTCGGCATCAGGAAACGGCGGGCGCAGGCCCGGGCGGGGGTATCTCGGCGGGCACCGCGTCGGGGTCCTTCGTCGGCAGCGGCCCCATGATCGCCCTGAGCTCCTCCGATTCGATCACTTCCTTCTCGAGCAGGCGCTCGGACAACACGTCGAGGATGGTTCGGCGCTCGCGGAGAACCTCACGCGCGGTATTCGTCGCCTCGCCGACGATGCGTTTGACTTCGGAGTCGATCTTCAGCGCGGTGTCCTCGGAGTAGTTGCCGCGTTCCTGCATGAACGGCGTGTCCAGGAACGCATTGCGCTTGTGGCCATTATAGTTGACGGCTCCGAGCATCTCGCTCATCCCGAACTCGGTCACCATGGCGCGCGCGATGTCGGTCGCGCGCTGCAGGTCGTTCTGTGCGCCCGTCGACAGGTGACCGAAGGCCAGCTCCTCCGCCGTGCGTCCGGCCAGGAGCACCGACAGCTGGCTCAGCAGATCTTCGCGCGTGAGCAGATAGCGGTCTTCGAGCGGGAGCTGCATCGTGTAGCCCAGAGCGCCGAAGCCACGCTGGACAATCGAGATCTTGTGCACCGGATCGAGACCCGGCAGCACGCTCGCAACGATTGCATGCCCCGACTCGTGGTACGCCACGATCCGCCGCTCTTTGGTACTCATCACCCGCTTTTTCTCGAGGCCGGCGATGAGGCGGTCAATCGCCTCCTCGAAGTCCTTCATTTCGACCGCGGTCTTGTCCTTGCGGGCGGCGAGAAGCGCCGCCTCGTTGACCAGGTTGGCAAGATCGGCTCCCGCGAATCCGGCGGTGCGCGCGGCGATCACCTTGAGATCGACGGCCGTGGCGAGCTTCACGTTCTTGACGTGGATGAGCAGGATCTCTTCGCGGCCGCGAACATCGGGCTTGTCGACGAGGACCTGGCGATCGAAGCGCCCGGGGCGGAGCAGCGCAGGGTCGAGCACCTCGGGGCGGTTGGTCGCGCCCATGATGATGACGCCCTTCCGCCCGTCGAACCCGTCCATCTCGGCGAGCAGCTGATTGAGCGTCTGCTCCCGCTCTTCGTGGCTGCCCATCGGCGACTGGATCCTGGCTTTGCCGAGCGCATCGAGCTCGTCGATGAAGACGATGCACGGCGCTTTGACCTCCGCCTGCGCGAAGAGATCCCGCACCCGCGCCGCGCCCACGCCGACGAACATCTCGACGAACTCGGAGCCACTCAGGCTGAAGAACGGGACCTTGGCTTCTCCCGCCACGGCCCGGGCGAGCAGCGTCTTGCCGGTCCCCGGAGGACCAACGAGCAGGACGCCCTTGGGGATACGCCCGCCGATGCTCGTGTACTTCTTCGGATTCTTCAGGAACTCGACGATTTCCCGGAGCTCGTCTTCGGCTTCATCCACCCCAGCCACATCCCCGAACCGCACCTTCACGTCGTCGTCGGCGTAGATCTTCGCCTTGCTGCGCGCGAACGACATGACGCCGCCTTCGGCGCCCCCCATCCGCCGGAAAAAGAAGCTCCACAGCCCGACGAGAAAAATCAGCGGGATGACCCAGCTGAGTACTTCGCCAATCCAGCGGTTTGGTACTTCGCCTGTGTATTTGACGCCGCTCTTCTCCAGGTCTTCGACCAGCTTGGGGTCCTCAATCCGAACCGCGGTGAACGCGCGCGGCTTCGCAGACGGGTCCTTGAGCGTGCCGTGGACGCGGTCCTCGGCGACCGCGACCTCCTGGATCTTGCCGTCACGTACGTATTGCTTGAACGTGCTGTACGAAATGATTTCCCCCGACTGGAGGGAAAAGAAGAAGGCCTGCCCGAGCGCGAGCAACAGGAGCAAGCCGAGCACGTACCACGTCGCCGAACCGGGACCGGTGCGGGGGGGCAGTCGCCTGTCCCCGGCGCGTCGGCTCTTCGCCGGTTTCGGAGTGTCTTCCGCCATGTGTTGATCTTATCCGCTATTGAATATGGCGGACGGGCATCACCCGCCCGCCCTGACGGCCTCAGGCGTGGACCGGCTCCTCGACCCTGGAGAATTCGAGCTCGCCGCGCGGGGCGTCGATGCGGACGACCGCGCCCTCGCCGAACTCTCCCTGGAGCACGCGCATCGCCAGCGGGTCGAGTACCCGCCGCTGAATCGTTCGCTTGAGCGGCCGCGCTCCATAGGTGGGATCGTACCCTTCCGCGATCAGGAGATCCTTCGCGCGGTCGGTGAGATCCACCAGGATCTTTCGATCCTCCAGTCGCTTCATCAGCCCGCGCAGCTGGATGTCGATGATCGACCGCATCTCCACCCGCGACAGCGCGTGGAAAATGATGATTTCGTCGAGCCGGTTGAGGAACTCCGGACGGAAGTGCGCCCGCAGGGCATCCATGACCTCCCGCTTGACGTGCTCGTCCAGCGTTGCCGACGCACCATCGCGCTTCAACGCCTGTTCCGCGATGTAGTGGCTGCCGACGTTCGACGTCATGATCACCACTGCGTTCTTGAAGTCCACCGTGCGGCCCTTGCCGTCCGTCAGCCGCCCGTCGTCGAGCAGCTGCAGCATGACGTTGAGGACCTCCGAATGCGCCTTCTCGACCTCGTCGAACAGGACGACGGAGTAGGGGCGCCGGCGGACGGCTTCCGTGAGCTGTCCGGCCTCCTCGTACCCGACGTATCCAGGCGGCGCACCGATGAGGCGGGACACGGTGTGCTTCTCCTGGTACTCCGACATGTCGATCCGGATCATCGCCTGCTCGTCGTCGAACAGGAACTCGGCGAGTGCGCGGGCGAGCTCGGTCTTGCCGACGCCGGTCGGACCGAGAAACATGAAGCTGCCGAGCGGCCGATTCGGATCCTGGAGCCCGGCGCGTGCCCGGCGCATTGCATTCGCGACCGCCGAAATCGCCTCGTCCTGACCGACGACGCGGGCATGGAGCCGCTGTTCCATCTGGAGCAGCTTCTGGATCTCGCCTTCCATCAGTCTGCTGACCGGGATATGGGTCCAGCGGCTGACGACCTCCGCGATGTCTTCCTCGTCCACTTCCTCCTTCAACATCCGGCCGGCCTTCTGCATTTCGGCAAGCCGCGCCTCCTCGTCCTTGAGCCTGCGTTCGAGCTCGGGCAAGCGGCCGTACTGGAGCTCGGAGGCCTTCGCATAGTCCCCCGCCTGCTGCGCCCGCTGCATGTCCAGCCGCACGTCCTCGAGGTTCTGCTTGACCGTGCGGGCTGCCTGGATTGCTTCCTTCTCCTGGTTCCAGTGCGTCGCCAGCCGGTTCTTTTCTTCCTTGAGATCGGCGAGCTCTTTCTCGAGTTTCTGGAGCCGTTCGGCCGACGCCTTGTCGGTCTCCTTGCGCAGCGCCTCGCGCTCGATTTCGAGCTGCATGATGCGCCGCTCGACCTCGTCGAGCTCCGCCGGCATCGAGTCGATCTCCATCCGCAGCCGTGACGCGGCCTCGTCGATCAAATCAATCGCCTTGTCCGGAAGGAACCGGTCGGAGATGTAGCGGTTCGAGAGCACCGCCGCGGCGACGAGCGCCGCGTCCTTGAACTTGACTCCGTGATGGATCTCGTAGCGCTCGCGCAGCCCGCGAAGAATGCTGATCGTGTCTTCGACCGTCGGCTCGCCGATCATCACCGGCTGGAACCGCCGTTCGAGCGCGGCGTCCTTCTCGATGTACTTCCGGTACTCGTCGAGCGTGGTCGCACCGACCGTGTGCAGCTCGCCCCGGGCCAGCATCGGCTTGAGCATGTTGGAGGCGTCCATCGAGCCTTCCGCCGCACCGGCGCCGACGACGGTGTGCAGTTCGTCGATGAACAGGATCACCTGTCCCTCGGACTCGGAAACCTCCTTCAACACGGCCTTGAGTCGCTCCTCGAATTCGCCGCGGTACTTGGCACCAGCCACGAGGGCGCCCATGTCGAGCGCGACGATGCGCTTGTTCTTGAGCCCTTCGGGCACGTCCTGCCGCACAATCCGTTGTGCCAGCCCTTCGACCACTGCGGTCTTTCCAACGCCGGGCTCGCCGATCAGGACCGGGTTGTTCTTGGTGCGGCGCGACAGCACCTGGATGACGCGCCGGATCTCGTCGTCGCGCCCGATCACCGGGTCGAGCTTGCCCTTGCGCGCGAGCTCGGTGAGGTCGCGGCCGTAGCGCTCGAGCGACTGATAAGTGCTCTCCGGGTTCTGGCTCGTGACGCGCTGGGACCCGCGGACCGCCGTCATTGCCTGGAGGATGGCGTCCTTCGACATGCCGCGCTGCTGGAGCAGGCGGACGGACGGCGACTTCGCTCCTTCGGACGCAATCGCGACGAAGAGGTGCTCGGTGCTGACGTACTCGTCCTTCAGTCGTTCGGCTTCCTGCTCGGCCGCGGTCGTGACTTGCCGGAACCGCGCCGACGGCGCTGGCTGCGAACCGCCCTGTGCGCGCGGCAGCTTCTGCAGCTCCGCCCGGACCGCGCTCGCGAGGACTGCGGGGTCGGCGTTCATCTTGCGCACGATCTCCGGGACGATGCCTTCGCGCTGCTCGACCAGGGTCAGCAGCAGGTGTTCCGGCGTGATTTCCGGATTCCCGTCCGTGTCCGCGAGCTGCTGCGCGGCAAGGATCGCTTCCTGTGCTTTTTCCGTGTACTTGTTGATGTTCATCTCAGCTTCCGGCTTCCGGCTTCCAGCTCCCGGCTGTCAGACTTCAGCCTTCCTCCTTCAAACTTTCTCTTCTTTTCCCTTGAGCCGCTCCCACTGCGACCGCTCGTCTTTCGACAGCGAGCGGGGAAGCTGGACGTCGACGGTGGCGTAGAGATCGCCGCGGTCGTCGGGCTTGCCGACGGCCGGCATACCGTGCCCTTTGAGCCGGAAGACCTGGCCGCTCTGCGTCGTTTCCGGAATCTTGAGCCGGACCGACCCGGTGATCGTCGGCACCTGCGCTTCGCCACCGAGCACCGCCGTCGTCACCGGCACCGCCACCTTCGTATGCAGGTCGTTCCCCTGGCGCTCGAACACCGCATGCGGCCGCAGGCGAACTCGCAGGTATAGATCACCAGACGCCCCGCCGTTGCCGCCGGATTCTCCTTCGCCGGCGGCGCGCACGCGGGACCCGTCCTTCACCCCGACCGGGATGCGGACGTCGACGCTGCGCGCATGGCCGCCCTGCTTGATCGACACCCGCCGGGTCGCGCCGTGATACGCCTCTTCGAGCGTCAGCTCGACTTCGTGCTCGATGTCGCGGCCATTCTGCGCGCGGGGTGCACGCCCCTGCCGCGGACGGCCACCTTCGCGTGGACCACCGCCGCCGAAGAAGGTGCGGAAGAAGTCCGAGAACGGATCCTCGTTCCCGAACAGCTCGTGCATCTCTTCTTCGCTCATCGTGCGGTACCCGCCGGGCCCGCCCATGTTGATGTTCCAGGCGCCGCCGCCCGGCGCACCGCCGCCGAACGGGTTGCCGCCCGGAAATCCCTGTCCCTGCTGTTGCGCCTGTTCGTACTGGCGCCAGTTCGCCCCGAGCTCGTCGTACTTCCGCCGCTTGTCCGGGTCGCCGAGCACCTCGTACGCTTCGTTGATTTCCTTGAAGCGCGCCTCGGCAGACTTGTCCCCCGGATTGACGTCCGGGTGGTGCTTTCGCGCCAGCTTCCGGTACGCCTGCTTCAGTTCCTTGTCAGACGCGGTCTTGGCCACGCCAAGCGTCTGGTAGTAATCCTTGAATTCCAACTACAGCCCCACCATCTCGCTGATACGTTTGATCTCCAGGGCGATGCGCCGCCTGGCCTCGGGCCGCTCGGAATCCTGGTTCATCAGCGGGCGAATCCGCTGGACCGCTTCCGCAATCGAGAGCAGCCGCTGGACACCCGCCAGGTTGATTCCGCCTTCGTCGACAAGGTGCTTGATCAGGCGAAGGCGCTCGAGTTCGTCGTTCGAATAGACGCGCATGCTGCCGATCGTCCGCGTCGGGCGGACGAGTCCCAGCCGCTCGTACTTGCGCAGTGTCTGGGGGTGCATGTCGAGCAGGCGCGCAGCCATGCTGATAAAGTAGAGATCTGTTTCTTCCATATCAAACCTGCTGATCCAATGTAGGACTTGATATGGGGCGTGTCAAGGTCTCCTGCCCTCGCATGGACATCCAGCTGAGCGATTTCATCACCGTAGGGCTCCTCATCGTGCTCGAGGGGCTTCTCAGCGCGGACAATGCGTTGGTCGTCGCCGTCATGATCCTCGGCCTGCCCCGGGCGGAGCAGAAGAACGCCCTCAGATACGGCCTGGTCGGTGCCTTCCTGTTCCGCACGGTCGCGACGCTGCTCGCGGTCTACCTCATCCAGATCGCATGGGTAAAGCTCCTCGGCGGCCTCTACCTGCTCCATCTCACCTACCAGCACTTCTTTCGCAGCGGCACGGCCGAAGAGCGAAGCAGACCCAGGCCGGCGCGGCCGTGGCTTGGTCTCTCGGCGCTCTGGGGCACCATCCTGAAGGTGGAGCTCGTCAACATCGCCTTCTCGGTCGACTCGATCCTGGTCGCGGTTGCGATGTCCCCGAAGCGGTGGGTGGTGCTGACGGGCGGGCTCCTCGGCATCGTCGCGATGCGCGTCGTGATCTCGCAGCTGCTCTCGATCGTCCGGCGCTACCCGGCGATCGTCGACGGCGCCTTCATCATCATCGCGCTCGTCGGCGCGAAGCTCCTCATGGAGTACGCCGTGGCCATGGAGTGGACCCACTTCGAGGTGCCGAAGTGGGCGTCGCTTGCCGTGATCGTGGTGACGTTCGTCGCGGCATACCTTTACGCCCGCCGGCAGGGACCGGTGGACGACGACGATGACGAAGCGGCCGCGGCACTGCTCGATGCCGAGCGGGGAGGAGACCGCTAGCGGTCGACCATCTTCAGGTCGAGGACCTTCTTGTCCCCACCTTCGAGTGCAATCCTGGACGCCTTCGCCTTCAGCCGCTCGAGCAGTTCAGGATCGCCGCCCTCTCCCTGCGCGACGTAGTCGGCAGCCGCGGCGTAATACGCACCGGGCGGGAGACCACGTACCTTGAAATGACCGTCCTGGTCTGGCCGTGCACTGACCACGAAGCGGCTGTTCGGGATCGTCCAGCGGTCAGGGTCCTCCGAGAAGACGATCACCGTGTAGTCCCTCACGGGCGCTCCGGACGGCCCTTTCACCGTACCCGAGAGCTCCGTCACCTTTGCCGTCAGCGCGACCTCGACGCCGGTGACCGATTCCGTGCCCTTGAACTCCATGCCCTTGTCGGTCACGTCTTCGCCGTTGACGAGCACCGATCTGAGCATCCAGCCGGGCGGGAGGCCGACCACCCGCAGCACGCGGCCGCCAGTGAGACCGCGCAGTTCGAAGGTGTTGTCGGGAGTCACCGCGGCGGGCGGCCCTGACGATCCCATCATCGAGATGTCGTTCGTGGGTATCGCCATCAGCCGCAGGGCCGGCATGTTCGGTGGCCTTGCGCCGTCTTCGAACGTGACCTGGCCACTGGCCGTCGCACCTTTCGAATTCGTGATTACCACACTGCCGATGTCTTCCCCGTTCACCGAGACAGCGAGCGAACCAGATTCCGACTGCGGCGCGCCCGGTTCCTTGACTGTGGCCGAGAAGCTCATCATGTCGCCGCTGCCGCTCGTCATGATCTGCATCGTGCGCGACTCCAGGATGTAGTCGCCTGGCGGCAGGCCCGCAAGCGTGAAGGTGCCGTCGCGGTTCGTCCGTGACGAATTGCCGAACATCATGCCCATCGGGTTGTCACCGTTGCGCGGCACGGCGTTCACCATCGATCCCGAGGCCGGTTTGCCGTCCGAGCTGATGACCACACCTGTGATCCTGGCGAGACGTGCGGGGAGAAGCGCGAAATCCGTGTTGTGGGCGTCCTGCCCTGAGAGCACGGTGATCTTCTGCGCGTCGCCGCCGTTCGCCGATCCGGGGAAGTAGGTGGGTGCGTAGCCGGAGGCCGGCCCCGAAGGGCCCGACGTCGGACCGCCCATCATGCTCATCTCCATCGCGGTCGTGTCACGAAGGGCGGCGCTGATGTAGTAGTCACCCGCGGGCAGTCCGTAGAGGCGGAACTGACCCAGGTCGTTCGTCATCGCCATCCTGCCGGCAGACTGGAGGCGGCGCCGGCCATTCGACCACACCGAACGCATCGCACTGACCATCGCGTCGGTGACCGGGTCGCCGAATTCGTCGAGTATGCTTCCGGATATTGCGCTCCCGCGCGGGATCAGGATGTCGGCCTTGTCGAGGATCTGTGCCTCCGCCAGCTCGATTGGCTTGCCGGACTCGAAGGGCCGCGTTTGTCCGTACTGCACCGACACGTATCCGGACTTGGTTGCCGCAAGGATGAATCGGCCTGCCGGCAGGCCGATAAAGTCGAAGCGCCCGCTCTCGTCCGTCGTCGCCACCTTCATTCCGATGTCGGGGCCGGACACCCGCACCTGCGCGCGCCGAACGGCGGTGCCGGTGTCGGCCGAGAGGACACGCCCCCGAATGCGCGCAGTTCCTGCCTTGAACTGGCGCGGAGGCATCCCCAGCGTCCCGGGTCCCTCGACCGGGGCGCCGTTGATGATGATCTGCTGCCGTCCCCCGGCGTTCGCTGCGGCAGGGGAGAACAGGGCGAACACGCATACACCGGCGAGGAGCACTCTGCGCATACGCGGATTCTTGCACGGTTCGCGGCCCGCCCAGGCTCTTGTTGCGCGGGCGGAGGCGAACACCCCTGGCCGTTTGACTTCCGCCTGAAGGCGGAAGCTACGACCGCTGTCCCGCCTTCGCCGCTATACTTTCCCTTGGCACCCGCGCGAATGAATCGTCCATTTGATGCTGTTCTCGTGATTGCGTTCGGAGGTCCGCAGGGGCCGGCGGATGTGCGCCCGTTCCTGGCCAACGTGCTCCGTGGCCGCCGCGTGACGCCTGAGCGCGTGGAAGAAGTGGCGCACCACTACGAGCTGTTCGGTGGCGTGTCGCCGTTGACGGAACTGACGAAACGCCAGGCGGCGTTGCTGCGGGATCGTCTCAGCAGCGACGCCGTGCCGCTTCCCGTCTATCTGGGGATGCGCAACTGGCATCCTTACCTGAAGGACACGCTGGCGCAGATGTCACGCGACGGCGTGCGGCGGGCGATTGGATTCATCGCCGCGGCTCAGCGCAGCTACTCGAGCTGCACGCAATATCGCGAGAACGTCGACGTCGCGCGCGCGGCTCTTCGGGAGGCGGGGCTTCCGGACGTCTCCGTCACCTATGTTGGCGACTGGCACACGCATCCCGGATTCGTCGAAGCGAACGCCGCTCACGTCACCACGGCGCTCGCGACGCTTGCCGCCGACGTACGCGAGGATGCGCGCATCGTGTTCACGGCGCACAGCATTCCCGTGTCGATGGCGGAGCGCTCGCTCTATCGGCGGCACCTGGAAGAATCCGCCGCCGCGATCGCCGCCCATCTGGGACGCAGCAACTTCGCGCTCGTGTATCAAAGTCGCAGCGGCCGCCCGGAAGACCCCTGGCTCGGGCCCGACATCGGCGATTATCTGAAGGAAGAGCACCACAAGGGCCTGCGCGCCGCCGTACTCTGCCCGGTCGGATTCCTGTGCGATCACGTCGAGGTCCTCTACGATCTCGACGTCGAGGCCGCGAACGTCTGCCGCGAAATCGGGCTGCCGATGGCGCGTGCGAGTGCGGTCAACGATCATCCGCGCTTCATCGACACCATGGCGGACGCAGTGATCCAGACCGTGCGCCGGTACGACCACGCACGACCGCTCCAGATTGTCGCTGCACCCGATCGCGAGTAAACAGTTACCAGTCGCCAGTTGTAATTGCCCGAACCCGGACCTCCGAACCTCGAATCCCGAACCCCGAATCCCGAACCCCGAGTCCCGAATCCCGATCCGAATGGCACCCTTGGCCCTTCCCCGCGTGCTCTCTGAAAAACCATTCCGCCTCTCCCGTCCCATCTGGCTGATCGGATGGGTGAGCTTCTTCACGGACATGGCGAGCGAGATGGTGTATCCGTTGTTGCCCCTGTTCCTGACGCAGGTGCTCGGCGCCGGTGCGATGTCGCTCGGGGTGATCGAGGGGGCGGCGGAGGCATCGAACAGCGCGCTCAAGGTGCTCTCTGGATGGTGGGCCGATCGGGGTTCGCCGAAGAAACTCGTGTTTGCGGGCTACGGCCTGGCGTCGTCTGTCCGCCCGCTCATCGCACTCGCGCATGCGTGGCCCCAGGTGCTTGCGATTCGTTTCACCGACCGGCTCGGCAAGGGCATTCGGGGCGCACCCAGGGATGCCATGCTTGCGGCGCTCGCGCCTGCCGCCGCGCGCGGCCGGGTCTACGGTTTCCACCGGGCAATGGACCACGCCGGCGCCGTAACGGGACCACTGATCGCGTCGGCCTTTCTGTATTTCTATCCCGGCCAGTATCGGCCGCTGTTCGCATTGACGATTGTTCCCGGCGTCATCGTCATGCTGTTCATCCTGCGCATCCCTGAGCCGGCAAGCGCCGCGCGTGCGGTCGAAGGAACCCGTGCCGATCGACCCACGGCGAACCCGGCCGATCTGGCGAACGTGGCGCCAGCGCTTGGCCGTCCGTTCTACCTCGCAATCACTATCATCCTGATCTTTTCACTCGGGAATGCGAGCGACGCGTTCCTGCTCCTGCGCCTCAGCAACCTCGGCGTGCCGGCGTTCTGGATTCCGCTTCTGTGGTCGGCGCTCCACGTTGTCAAATCCACGTCCTCGATCGTTGGTGGATCGCTGTCGGACCGCTTCGGCCGGCGGCGCATGATCGCGCTCGGCTGGATCATTTACGCTGCCGTGTACGCCGGGTTCGGCTTCACCGACTCGCTGGCTGTCGTCATCACCATCTTTCTTGTCTACGGGTTGTACTTCGGACTGACCGAGGGCGCTGAAAAGGCGTGGGTGGCAGACATGGCGCCGGCCGCGCTGCGCGGCACCGCGTTCGGCATCTACAACGCCGCACTTGGCGTCGGCGGCCTCGCCGCGAGCCTGCTGTTCGGTCTCCTCTGGACCCGCGTCTCGCCAACATTCGCATTCCTCACCGGCGCCGGCCTCGCGGTTCTGGCGTCCCTCATGCTGATGCTTTTCCGGGGCAGCGAACAGCGTCGCCAGTTGCCAGTTGCCAGTCGCCAGTAACCAGTCGCCAGTAACCAGCCCCGAATCCCGAGCCATCCCGAATCCCGAGTCCCGAGCCCCGAATCCCGAATCCCGAGCCCCGAGCCCCGAGCCGCGAGTCCCGAATCCCGAGTCCCGAATCCCGAAAGGTATACTTGTCCTTCGCCGCATGAGAAAAATCCTGGTGACGAACGACGACGGAGTGCACTCCGAGGGCATCTATGCGCTCGCGTCCGCACTGGAACGGCTGGGAGAGGTCACCATCGTCGCGCCCCACGTCGAAGCGAGTGCGATCGGCCACGCGCTCACGTTGCGGCGGCCGCTGCGGATGGAGCGCCTGCGGGAGCGGGTGTACGAAGTCGACGGCACGCCGACCGATTGCGTGAACATCGCCATCACGCAGCTGTACCGGGGCCGTCCTGACCTCGTCGTATCCGGGATCAACAAGGGATATAACCTGGGCGACGATGTCACCTATTCGGGGACCGTCTCGGGGGCGTTCGAAGGATCGCTGCTTGGCGTCTCCTCGATCGCCGTGTCACTCGAACGGAGTGATGGCGCGTACGATTTTTCCCATGCGGCGACCGCGGCCGCGTCGATGGCGGAGGCGGTGCTCGAGCGCGGACTTCCCGCGTCGACGTTTCTGAACATCAACGTGCCGGGCGGTGTCCCGGCCGGCGTGCGCGTGACGGTGCAGGGCAAGCGCAACCACATCACGGTCGTCAACGAGCGCATCGACCCGCGCGGGCGCGCGTACTACTGGATCGAGGAAGGGGAGAACCACTGGGAGCCGCACGACCACTCGGACTTCCAGGCCGTACGCGACGGCTACGTGTCGGTCACGCCGCTCCAGCCCGACATGACCGACCACCAGGCGATCGCGAAGGTCGAGTCGCTCATGGCGGAGAAGATTCCCGGCGATTCTTCAGTCCCGCGCTGATGATCGATCGTCAGCTGGCTCGCTTAGAAGGTGCGGGGGACGCGGCGCGACGAGCCTCGGCGAGTTCAGGGCGCCCGGGCGCATCCGCCCTCGTGCAGATCTTCAGCAGTTGCGCATAGTAGCGGCGTGCGGTGATCCGCTCGCCCGCGAGCGATGCCGCGCGTGCCGCGCCGTACACTGCACGAAAGCGGTTCGGCTCTCGCGTGAGCGTCGCCTCGAACTCCTTCTGCGCCGCGCCCGGCTCACCCAGTAACAACAGCATCTCTCCGAGCAGCTCGCGCGCGGGTGCCAACGGTCCTGGCGTCACCGCCGCCTTTTCGGTGCCATCCTCCAGTGTCGCGGCCGCCCGCATTTCCGTAAGGGCTTCAGCGTTGCGATGTTCCGCGAACGCGAGCCACGCCGTCGCGCCGCGGCGCTGAATCTCGGCCTGTTCGGCCCAGTAGAGTTCCTTCGCCGTCGTAAGCTGCTGCTGGATTCGCTGCAATCCCTCGATCGACGAGCGAACCGTCGCGACGTCGCCGGTCCGCGCAGCACCCAGCGCGCGGGCGAAGTGGGTGAGCGCTTCGCGTGTACGGGTACTTGCCGGGATGCGCTTCGAGCTGTGCCGCATCGACCCAGGCGCCGCGTTCGAGCGCGTAGCGGGCCGGAATCGCGGCGAGCGCGAAGACCCCGGCCGAACCAGGCGCGGCGGATCCAATTGCGTCGGGATCGAATCGCGACCGGACGTCGGGCAGAGACTCGAGCAGCTGTCGCGCGCTCCGATCCTGCCCGGTCTGCAGATAGGCGTAGACGCGGTAGTCCATTGTGTGGAGCTCTTCCGCGACAGAGCGCTCGCGCTTCGCGACCTCGCCGGATTTGATATTCGTGTCGATCGAGTCCTGCCAGTAGCCGAGGCGCGTGAACGTATGGGACGGCATGTGCAGCGCGTGCGGCGCCGACGGCGCGATCGCCGCGTAGCGTCGCGCCGCCGCAAGCGCGCGATCGGCAAGGGGCGGGACGTCGTAGCTGTGGATGATGTAATGCGCCAGCCCGGGGTGGTTCGGCTGGGCGGCAATCAGGCTCTCGAGAATCGCGCCGGCCTTGAGCTGGTCGGCAAAAGTCTTGTCATTGGGCGACGCTGCCGCGGCAATTGACAGCGCGTAGAAGATGCGCCCCTCCGTGTCGTTCGGATAGGCCGTCGCAAGCGTTTCCATCGCGTCCCGGTACGCCTTGACGCGCGCGGGTTGATCGGCGTTTCCCGTGTCGAAGAGTCGCGCGACCGCTTCGACGTAGGCCCGCTCGCGGTCGGTCTTCGGTCCGATCCTGTTGGCGCTGTCGACAGCCTCGCGCCCCTGTTGCAGCACCGCGGCGGGGCGGATGCCCGGATTGAACGGATTGCCCCATCGGCTCAGCGCGATGCCCCAATTCGCCATCGCGCAAGAGGGATCGGTCGTCAGCGTTGCGCTGAAGGTCTCGATCGCGCGCCCGAACTCGAACGAGTGGAGCAGGGCGACGGCGCGGTTGAACTGCGGCTGCGCAGCCGCGCTGCACGAGGTTTCGAAGGAGACCGTGCCGAGCTTCTCGGCGCCGGTTGCATGCTGATGCTCCTGCGCGCTTGGACCGGGCGCGAGGATGACGAAGACAATCAGCCCGCTGCTGAGAGAAGATGGCAAACGCATATAGATGTTCCGGCGCCTTCCCGTTGTGGCTTCCGCCTTCATCCGGAAGAGCAGCGAACGGCTTTTGACTCTCTAGCTTTTCGGGATCGAGCCGTCTGGCGTCATCCGGTCCACCGCCTGGGGCAGCACCTGCGCCAGCTTAGCTGCCAGATCCTCCACCGACATGCCGGACTTCGCCGACAGCTGTTGCAGCAGCTCAGGACCAAGCGCCCGCTGCAGGTCACCGGTAGAAATCGGCTGATTCGGTCCGGTGCCGACCCATGAGCTGATCGTCGGCCCGAGTCCGTTGCGTTCGAACTCGCTGATGACGCCCTGCAGCCCGCCATGTTTTTCGATGATGCCGTTGACGGCCGTCACCATGGCGCCGCCAACGATGCCCCCGAGCAGTCCGTCGAACATTCCCATCGGCCGTCTCCCTTGTCTGTCGGTGGACCAGAACTTTTGGTGATGTTAGCAGGATCGTGGCTTCCGCCGCTGTCGTGCCTTCCGCCGCCGCCGTAGCTTCCGTCGCCGTAGCTTCCGCCTCAGGCGGAAGGAAGTCGCCGTAGCTTCCGCCGTCGCAGCTTCCGTCGCCGTAGCTTCCGCCTTCAGGCGGAAGGAAGTCGCGGTAGCTTCCGCCGTCGCAGCTTCCGTCGCCGTAGCTTCCGCCTTCAGGCGGAAGGAAGTCGCCGTAGCTTCCGTCTTCAGGCGGAAGGAAGTCTGCCCGGCAAAGAATCTGTGCGCGGCTAGAAGCGGGCCGTCGAAGTGTCGCGCCCCTTCGCCAGTGTCAACCGGCGCGACATCGCCAGCAGGTCACGAAGCGCCTCGAGGCCGAGACCGGTCAGCCGCACCAGCACGACCGGGTGCGGTCGGTAGTAGTCCGTGAGGTAGTACGTCTCAGGTGCATCTTGCAGCAGGCACTCGCGCGCGTCGGCATCGGCGCGGACGACGAGCGTGTGTCGCTCGGCGGAACGGTGGAGCGCCATGCCGGCCATGAAGCAGCCGTTCACCTTGAGCACCGGTGAGCCGTCGTACTTCGTCGCGAGTTCGACGCCAGGCAGATCGAGGCCGACGCTTCGGACTGGCGCGAACACATCGTCGGGTGTCGCCTTCATCGTCGTCGCTTCGTCGTAGTTTTCGCCGCCGTTGTAGCTTTCGCCGCCGTCGTGCTTCCGCCGCCGTCGTCGCTTCCGCCGCCGTCGTAGCTTCCGCCTTCGTCGTAGCTTCCGCCCGTCGTAGCTTCCGCCCGTCGTAGCTTCCGCCTCGTCGTAGCTTCCGCCCCGTCGTAGCTTCCGCCCCGTCGTAGCTTCCGCCCCGTCGTAGCTTCCGCCTTTAGGCGGAAGTCTCTTCTTCCGTCCGCGCCGCGGCCACCGGCTCCCATGCAACCTGATCGCCGACACGAATCTCGCCACCGTCGAGAACTTCGGCAAACGCGCCGCCGCCCCAGCGATCCCGCATCAGTGCCTCGAGGCCGGCGTGCGCCTCTTCCATCCGTTCGCACGGGCGGGTCTCGCCGTTGATCCGCAGCCGGGTGTCGCCGATGCGCAGCACGCGACCGCGCGACTGGTCGAGATCGATGCCCGACACCATCAGGTTCGCACGGCGCGCGCTGGGCGGCACCTCCGCTCCGAGCGCCACCATAAGTTCCGACCAGCGTTCGCCGCTGATGATCGTCACCTGCCGTCGGCCGCCGAGGTTGGCATTGCCGCGGAGGCCACGATCGGCATCGAGGATGGCGGACGCCACAGGATCCATCGGACCGCGCTTGCCACGTTTGAGCCAGATGCGCTCGAGCGATCCGACGCCGCCGTCCCGAACCGCCCGCGCATTGTTCGCCGTTCGGGCCTGTTCTCCGCCGATCGAGAGCGCCGCCGGGCTGGTTTTCGTCAGATCGCGCGTCATACCTTATCTGTATAGCTGGTGCCCTGGCCGCCGTCCAGCGTTCTCGCGCCATTTCCGGCCGTTATTGCGGGCGATGATTTCTCGGGTGCGCCGGCGGCGGTTGTTGACGTAGAATAGCGGTTCACGTCTTAGTCGGGGCGTGGCTCAGTCTGGTAGAGCACTCGGTTCGGGACCGAGGGGTCGGAGGTTCGAATCCTCTCGCCCCGACCAAAATTCAGAAACGAAACCGGCCCTCGATTGACCCTCAGCGGTCGTTGAGGGCCTTTTTTATTGCCTTTTTCTGCGACGCCTTTCGTAGAGATTCGAATTTCTAGAGGAAGTTCGGCCAAGTAGGGTCAGCCGTTGAACCTCACCGGCGCAGTCACCTGCTCAGGGTGTTTTACAGACGAAGCTTGCCGCGTCGTTCGTGTCTCCTGAACCGTTGTAGGAAGCAACTTGCGGGTACGGACACAGGGGCCGCGTGCGATCGACGATGCCGTTGAGCGACCGCCTGGCGATGATGCGCTCGGGTGCGGTTCCGTGCTCCACCCATTGCTCCAGCGCAGCCTGCATGTCGAACGTGTTGGGGCCAGGTCCACCGCCGCAATGTGCCATGCCGGGCGCCATGAACAACCGGTAGAAGCTCTGGACCTGCGCTGCCTGGCTTCGATTGTTCCGGCCGCCAAAGAACGAGAGCACGCTCTCGTAGTAATCGATGCTGTTCTGCGGCGAGATCAGCTGATCGACCCACCCGTGATACTGAATTAGCTTGCCACCTCGCTTCTGGAACGCGCTGAGGTCGGGATCCGTCGCGTTCATAATGGGGGCGAACTTCGCTTCGGCCTTGACATGCGCCTCGTAGTCGGCCGGATCGGTGAACGCGAATGTCTTCCAGTCCCAGTTGGGATCCGCGAACACCAGCCACTTGTAATGGGCGATGGGTATCGGAAACGGATTGGCGGGTTCGCGGTTGGGCCAGAACGGCTCACTGCCGGGGGCGAGGCCCGGATAGAGCTGTGCTCCGGTCCTGGGATCCTTCAGGCCCTGATACACCCGCCGCGCCGCTGCCGCCTGCGCCGGCGAGAGACACGATCCAGGCGCCTGGTTCGTCGTACACACCAACGTCGACGGATCGAACCGGCATCGCTCGGGATCACCGACGACGCCGTCGGTCACGCCGTCAGACGCGTCACACGCTGCGAGCGCCCCGCGATAGAGCACACCCAATGCGGCTGGCGTCAGCTGGCTTGCCGCGTCGGTGAAGACGGCCAGCGTCGCGTCCAAGTCGCCCGCCATCAATCGCGTCCAGTTGTTCGCCGGCATTCCCGCGACGATGCCGTCGAAGTCGGTGGGGAAGCGTTGTGCCGACATCAGGCCTTCGTACCCGCCCGACGAGCAGCCGATGAAATACGAGCGCTCGGCCGGTTTGCCGTAAAAGGCCTGCACGAGCGCCTTGCCCTGCATCGCCGTCTGGTGATGGGCTCGATAGGCAAAGTCGATCAGCTGTTCCGGTTTGTCGAACGCAAATTTGGCGGCGTTCGTACCCGGGCTGGCCTCATGCCCGGTGTTGGTCGACGCTGCCGCGTAACCGCGCCTCAACTGATCGGCCAGAGGCCCGAAGGAAATCACTCCGGCCCAGCCGCCATTGCCGACACCGGCGAACTTTCCGTTCCAGTTGCCGAGCGGCAGCCAGACCTCGAAGACGATCTGCGACTCGGGCGTTGGCGCGATGACTCCCGCGACGCGGCAGAACGGCGGGAGGCTGCCGATCGGGTCCGTCGATCCTGCCGGCGTGAACGATCCCGTGCTGATCGCCTCGGCAGTGGTGATCTTCGTGCTCGGCAATTGCTGCCGAGCCAGGCCCGCGCATGATTCCGCCGACGGTGTCTGCGAGAACGCCGCGGCGTGGACGATTATCAGGATCGCACTTGCCAGTACGACGATGCCAGATCGTGATCTCATCACTCGCGCTCGAGATGCAACGGTTCACCGCCTCCCAGGCCCATAGTCTGGCCGTGCTCTCGATCAGCACCTCGGCGGATGCCCGGCGCGCGTCGCTCCACCCCTCGATCCTGGTGACCGTCAACTTTCGCCAGTTGGAACCAGAGGGTGAACTGGTTGCGGCGTCTGCAACGATCGGATGCGCCGCTTAGACCGGCGCTCTCAATCGCGAAGCGCGCATCGGGGACGATGCGTCAGCGCCCAAGCGGTACCGTCCGCGCCATCGGCACGGTCCCAGTTCCGCCGGGCGTCAACGCCACGTTCACGACAACCGACCGTCCCCGCGTCACGTCGATGGTGCGCGCGTACGCGGTGTATCCGGCCAGGCGAATCTCGAGGTGGTGCGAACCTTCGACCAATTCGATCGAGAAGCGATCGTCACCCCGGGGACGGTCCCAGGCCTGCTGGTCGATCAGGATCGTGGCATCCGACGGCATCACGCGAATCGACAGTGTGCCGAACTCTCCTCGGACGTCCCCACGAATCGTAGTTCGCACCTCTGACTGGTAGGTGCTGCGCGAGGGTGTCGACAACGAGTTGTTGTACCCGTTCTCGGAGATTGGAGACGGGTATTGCGGCTGTGACGGGTTCGGAGACGCATACGAATAAGGCGGCGGGTAAGGATAGGGATACGAATACGCGGGATACGGAGTGACGTACGGGGGCGGATAGTACGGATAGGCATAAAACGGCGCGGAGTAGCCTCCGTACCAGCCAAATCCAAAGCTCAGGCTGAACGACCCCTGCGAATAGTAGTGGGGGTAATAACTTGAGTAGTACGGGCGAGAGTAGTACGGACGAGAGTAGTAGGAATAGCGCGGATACGCCCTCGGGACCGCCATGTGGCTCCCGCCGTATACCCCGCCGCCGTGGACCGCCGCTCCACCGGCCCGCGCCGTCGCGGCGCCATGCGCGCTCCCGCCGCCTCGACTCCCTCCGCGACGCTGGGCGTCGGCGACAGACGGAACGGCAAGTCCGGCCAACACGAAGAGTCCCAGCAGGACCGCGAGTCGGAACGTTCGAGGCATGGAAACCTCCTCAAGGCGCGGCAGGCGCTGTGAGCAATATAGACCTGTTTCGCCCCCGAATCCAATGCGCCCGCATCGAGGGTTCAGAGGTTGCGCTCGAATGTGGTCTCGACCTTCGAGTCGCCTCGCGCCGACCTCGGGAAGGGAAGGACCGAGTATCCGCTAGCGCTTGACGCCGTCAACGGTCGCGGTGCCCAGCGCCGTCGTGCTATGGCTGCTGTTCGCGAGGCCGATGTAGACAGTCGGTCCCATCACGATCGTGTCCGATCCAACCACGTTCCACGTCGTTTGATCGCTCGAGTAGGACGCGGTGATCACGTCGCCGGAGCGCGCGATGCGCACCCAGCGAGGCGCCGCGAGCAGCGGTCCGGTCGGTACTCGTGCTGAGGCCGGCGCTCGTGACGCGGCGCTGGAATGCCAGCCCTCTGGCGGAACTGACCAGCATCATGCCGTGGGCTGACCCGGGCGTCAGATCCTTCCGGATCATCACCCCGACCTTGTGCCACACGTTCGTTGCCGAGACGTTTTTCACGCGGGCGATAATCTCGCCGTCGCCCGTGAGCCGCTGATAGGTGAAGTGGAACGCGTCTGCCGCGCCCCAGATGTCAGCGCCCGCGCCGGTGAGCGTGAAGACGCCGTTGGCGATCGACGTGCGGCCCGCCAGGCCGACGGCGCCGATGTCCTGGTTGGACCAGAGGCTCTCGATGACAACCTTGTCGAATGTCGCGGTGGCCGCGGCCGTGGTCGAGTGACTCGAGACCGCCAGGCCGACCAGGACAGTCTGCGCGAACGCAATCGTGTCAGTACCGACGACGGTCCATGTCGTCCCGTTCGCCGACTGCGACGCGGTGATCGTGTCGCCAACCCGCGACAGGCGCACCCAGGAAGGCGCCGTCACGGTCGCGCCAGCCGTGTTAGTGGACACGCCGCTGGTCGCGACGCGGCGCTGGAACGCGGTGCCCTTGCCGGGCGACACGAGCATCAGCGCCTGCCGCGATCCAGGTGCGACGCTATCGCGAATCATCACGCCCGCCTTGGTCCACACGTTCACGTTCTGTTCGGTTGCTACGCGCGCGGTGACCTGACCATCGCCGTTCAACGTCGTGTAGGCATATCGGAGTGCGTCGGCCGTTCCCCAGATGTCCGCGCCGGCGCCCGTGACGCTGTAGGTCCCCGACGCGAACGAGGCGTTCCCGCTGACGCCGACAGCGCCGATGTCCCGGGTCTGCCAGCTCGCGGGCAGGGCATTGCCGCCCGGAGGCCCGGCCGCGATTGTGTAGGTCTCCGAGCCGATCGCCGACGAGTTCCCTGCCGCGTCGAAGGCGATGAACTTCAGCGTGGTGGTCGTCGCAATCGAAATCGGCGCGGTGTAGCGCGTGCTCGCCGACGTCGGCGTCGAGCCGTTGGTCGTGAAGTAGATTGACGTCCCGGGATTGTTGTCCGTCGCGGTCAGCGTCACCGACTGCGCGCTGGCGAACGAGCCGCCGAGGGGTGCCGCCGCCACAGTCGGCCGGGTCGGGTCCGTCGGCGTGCCGTCTTCGAACAGCTCGTCCATATTGGGCGCAAACGCCGCGGCGCCTGGCAATGAATCCGTGACGCCGAGGCCTTCGAGGGAAAGCCGCAGGAACGCTTCGAGGTGATAGAGCGTGGTTGACCGATACGCGCGCTTCACGCCCGCGCCGAGGAACAGCGCTACCGTCCGCCCTCCGCACTTCCAGGCGCCGCGCAGACGCGCCGCCTCGGTCATCGCGATCGTAATGGGACCGCTGCAGGTCGCATCGGTCAGTTGCGCTTCGTCGAACAGGATGATCAACAGATCGTTGTTCGCAATGAAGGAGGCATCATTGATGTACCGGTCAATGGTCTCCTTGAGGCGATCGTCCACCGGTCCCATGCAGACGCCGCCGTCCGTACAGATCGTGCCCGTTGACCGTCGGCAGATCGTGGATGATCGAGTAACTCGGCAGCGAGCCGGTCGTCACGTCGCGCATGAAGTCCGGGAAGATAGGGACGATCTTCGCGAGCGCAGTGGGATTCTGCCAGATCTCGGGAAAGTACCTGAACACGGCTTCGTGAGTCGTCACGTCGGTGTAGTAGGCCTTCCACGTCTTGTTCTTGGTCGCCAACGCCTTCACGATGTGATTCGTGCCCGCCGGAATGGGTCCTTCTTTCGTATAGAAGCTCTGTCCCGTCGTCAGCGCAAAATAATCGGGCTGCGAGGGATGAAAGTTGGCGTAGAAATTCGTGAGCAGCGCGCCACGGCCGAACAGCGAGTTCAGGTACGGCATGTTCGGGTTGCCGACAATGCTCGTGTAGTTCTGATTTTCGAGCGTCATGAAAACGATATGTCCGAAGCGATGGGTGTTCGGGGCGCCGAGCGTTTTCACCGCCACGTTGTCGAAGACGCCTTTGGTATTCGTCGTCATCAAGCCAATCCTTCCAGCGCGGTATCGCGTGTCTTCAGCAAAGCCCAACGAATTGAAGGTCACGCCGCGATCGGTTGAGAAGGACGCCTGTAAGTGTTGCTTGTAGAAGGTGAGCTTGAGCGTGTAGTAGTAACCGCTCTGGAAATACTGGACGCCAGATGCGAGCAGGGTCACGACTCCGCCGTCGATTTTCGAGAGCCACCACATCCTGGCTGCCGTGGCCGGGTTGCTTTTCAGCGACAGCCGATAGTAATGAGACGCGTCTTGCGCACGGCCGATGATGCCAATCTCCCCGGACTGATAATTGTCGAGTTTGACATCGGCCTGGACCGAATAGTTGGTCCAGGCGAGATCTCCATCGAACGACGTGGTCGACAGTTGTGGGGTCGCGTCGGCTTGACAATATTCCGGCGAGCCGGTGGCAACGCTTCGACAGATCGTCCAACTCGGGTCGTCGGGAGTCCAGCTCCCGCTCGTTCCGTTGTCGAAGTTGTACTGATACAACGTCGCCGCGAACGAGGTGCCACTCAGGAGAAGCGTGGCCAACACGGCCAAGGCGATCAGATGTGTTCGGGTCATGGGGGCTCCCCGGGGTCCGGCGCGGTAACACGTCAGCGCATTGCGAAATTGGTACCCGCTTTACGAACGGCGGCAAGCCGAACTGCTAAGGTTCAGTTGAGGCGCAACGATGTGTGCCTGGCGGGTTGAAACGGGTAAGTGCGGCGTATCAACTGCCCGAGGGCGATCCCGCCGCGGGCACCGCGCGCACGATAAACCGCTTCGGGGCTGCCCCCACGTGGTAGAAGGGGTAGCAGCCGACGAGTGTCACCGCAGGAGTGGGCGTGGGGTCGATCACGCTGACGTCGTCGGGGGCGGTGATCTTGATCCATTGGACGCGGAATTGCTCCGTCGCGACCGGCGTGTCGAGCACCAGCGCATCCCCTTCCTTGATGTCCTTCAGAGTCCGGAAGTAACCATCCCGGTGGGCCGCAATGCCGACGTTGCCCGGCGTGCCGGGTAGGGCCGTGTGCTCGATCCGGCCGGCGGCAAGGTCGAGCACCGCATCCGAGGTGCCGTCGTAGACGGGCACCTCGAGATTGAGCCTGGGGATGCGCAGGATGGCAAGCGTCCTGGGTGTTTCCTGCTTCAACGCGACCCTGTAGGCCTTGACTCGAACGGCCGACCATAGATTCATGTCGACTTTCCCGCTCCAGGTGAGCTCGCGCGGCGGCGGAGTGGGTTGAGCCGGCGGTGCTGGGGCCGGAGCGACGGCGGCTGCCCGGTTGTTGTCCGGGGGGACATTGGTCCCGCGGTCGCACGACGCCAGCGTCGCCGCAAGGACGAGCGTGAGGGCCACGACTGGGAGAGCGCGACCAAAGCGGTGTGCGGCCATTCGGAGTCCTCCATTGCGATTGCGAGGCGCGCGGTCAGTCGAGCGCCGCCGAAGCGCCTGCGGCGCGGCGGCGGTCGGTCAAGGACGCGAGGTCGGTGATTAACTCATCTTGCGCCTGTCGGGCGCCCCTGTCTAGGGTTGCAACCTCGGCCGCCCGGGCCGTGGAATGATTTGAGTGACGTGTTGATCTAGCCTTCGCCAGTCAGCCCCAGTTCGACTTGGCCATTGGCTGACCCGGATGAGGCGATTCGACGGCGGCATGATCGCAGGTCTGCTGCGGCGACACTCCCATTGATGGCCTGCTGCCGCGTTCAGGCGGTGGACACAGCTCACCGGCGCTGACGCGAACGTAAGGGTACCTCTGCTACCATCATCAACGCCGCCGGATCCGAAGACGGGAATGCCCTTGACGGCACTCGCATCTGCATCCTTGATCCGGAAAGACTACGAACGCTCATTACGAACGCTCGCGAGGTAATCTGCGGCGCGTCAGGTGATGCATGCTCGAACGGGTCGTCCAGGACATTCACCACGCCGGACGCACACTGCTTCGCCGGCCCGGTTTTGCCGCTGCGGCCATTCTGACGCTCGCGCTCGGCATTGGCGCCAACGCCGCGATCTTCAGCGCGGTCTACGGCATCCTCCTCAGGCCGCTGCCATATGACGATGCGGAGCGGCTCGTACTGATCGATGCTCGTCGCAGTGTGGCCGGCGCGAACGAGCCGATGCGCGTTTTCTACGGTCTGAGCGATCTCGATACGTTTCGCTCGCGGTCATCGTTCGAATCAGTCGCGTTCTATGCGACGGACGTTGGCGTGGTGTCGAACGCGGGCGGAATGGAGCAGGTCGACTTCGCCACCGTGACAGACGCGTTCTTCTCGACGCTTCGGGGGCGGTTCACGGTCGGTCGAGGGCTGAGTCCGCGTGATGACAAGACGCCGTCAATTGTGATCAGCGAACGTCTGTGGCGGCGGCGTTTCGGCGGCTCGCACGACGTCGTGGGTCAGAGGGTCACGCTCAACTCGCGCCGCGGGGATGGGACGCAGCGTGCCGAGTGGCGCCGGACGCCGTTCACCATTATCGGCGTCGTCGATGATTCGTTTCAATTCCCTACGCCACAGACGGATGTCTGGACCACGGCCGGGTTCGTCCGCACGGTCAATGCGCGGTGCTGCTCGTTCCTTCCGATTGCACGACTCACGTCTGATGCGACGCTCGAGCGGGCGACAGCGGACGCAACCAGCGTGGCCCAGGCTCTCAGCGCTGCGGATGTGCGCCAGTACGACGGGTTGCGCGTCAGTGCCGTCGGCCTTCGCGAACAGATGGTTCATCGGGTGAAGCCGTCCCTCCAGATTCTGATGGCGGCCGTCGGCCTCGTGCTGCTCGTCGCGTGTGCGAACCTGACGAATCTGCTGCTTGCACGCAACGTCGCACGGGCGCGCGAGACGGCGGTGCGGCTCGCGCTCGGCGCATCGCGCACTCGACTCGTCGTGCAGGCGGTCCTTGAAAGCGGTCTCCTCGCGATCGCCGGCGCGGCGGCCGGTTTGGGGTTGGCGGCGGGAATGGTTTACGTGCTGCGGCGCATCAATCCGGCCGAGCTTCCGCGGCTCGATGCCGTTCACGTCGATGTGCCCGTGCTGCTCTTTGCCTGTGGCGCGACGGCGGTGGTGACAATGATCACCGGTCTCGTGCCTGCGCTGCAATCCGACACGGCGACCGCGCTCAGCATGTCCGGCAAGGGTGTGACGACGAGGCCCGGGGGCGCTCGCATACGCCGGGCCTTCATCGTCTTCGAGTTGGCCGTCTCGGTCGTACTGCTTGTCGGCGCCATTCTGCTCGGCCGCAGCCTGGCACACCTGCTGAACACCGACCTCGGCGTCGTCACCGACCGGGTCGCAACAGCGTCGATCAATCTGTCGCTCGATCGTGAGCTGACCGGTACGCAGCAGGCAGCTCTCGTCGATCGCGTGGTCGATCGCGTTCGCGGCTTGCCGGGGGTGACATCGGCGGGGGTCGGCACGAGCCTGCCGCCGCGCGAGAGTCGAATCCTCCTCACCCTTCGGGGACAAAACGCGATTGCCTACCAGGCAGCGGCGATCCCGGTCACGCCGGGTTACTTCCCGGCCCTGAGCATCAGGCTGCTGAAAGGCCGTCTTTTCACCGAAGCGGACGACGCCGATCACCCGCACGTCATGATCATGAGCGCGGATGCGGCACGACACTTCTTCGGCGACGGCGATCCTGTCGGCCAGACGTTGTCGCTTCCAGTCTTTCGCGACGGTGCGCAACGAAACGCCACTATGACACTCGTGGGCGTAATCAGCGATGTGAAGTACTCCGGCCTGGACCGCGCTGCCGACAACGCCATCTACCGTCCGTTCGCCCAGCAGCCGTGGCCGAACGTGTTTCTGGTGGCCAGGACCGCCTCCAACTCGGCTGCCGTCACAATGACGCTCCAGCGTCAGATCGCGGCCGTCGACCGCGCGATCGCGGTCTCGGCCGTGAGCACTCTGGGCGACGTGGTACTGGATGCTGCGGCGCAGCCGCGGTTCCGAACGCTGCTGCTCGGGACACTCGCGGCGCTGGCGCTGGCGCTCGCAGCGGTGGGTTTGTACGGCGTCGTGTCCTACTCTGTGTCGCAGCGCAACGCCGAGATCGGGATCCGCATGGCGCTCGGGGCGACCGCCGGCGATGTGGTGGGCATGATCGTCCGCGAGGGGTTCGTGCTGGCTGGTGCCGGAGTCGTCATCGGTGTCGCCGGGGCCTACGCGCTGTCGCGAACGCTCGAAGCGCTGCTGTATGGTGTCGCGGCGACCGATCCCGCATCCTTCGTCTTTGCATCGGCGGTGCTGTTGCTGTTCTCACTCGTCGCCAGCTACCTGCCGGCACGGAGAGCGACACGCATCGATCCATCGACAGCCCTTCGTGCGGAGTGATCGCTCCGGCCGCTTGGGGCTATCAAAACGAGGTAGGTTGTGCGGACTGCCGTACCGCCGGTAGAGTTGGCGGAATGAAACCCTTCTTCCTGGCGTCCCTCACCTTCGGCGCGTTGTGCGCGCCGGTTACGTTCGCAGCGCAGACGGGAGCACCGGCGGCGCCGATTCGTGACGTAGCCGGCAATCTGTTCGCGCTGGCGGTACGAGGGGATGGCTCGGTCGTGTCCTGGGGGCGGGCTCCGGGCGGAACGCTGGCGGTGCCAACACCCATCGCACTCCCAGGCCCGGCGCAGCGAGTGGCGGTGGGCGAGAGCAGCGCTTACGCACTGCTCGAAGACGGCACCGTCGTCGCCTGGGGTGACAACGACGAGGGTCAGCTCGGAAACGGTCCGAGCGGAAGCAACAAGGCAAGCGGCACGTATCCAAAGCCATCGATGGCGCCGGTCAGAGTGACCGGCCTCGCCGACATCACTGCCATTGCGGCGGGACGCAAACACGCTGTCGCCTTGCGCAAGGACGGCACGGTCTGGGCGTGGGGCATCCGCGACGACGGCGCAATCGGCGACGGCGACGCCAAGCCGGCGGGAAGCCTGCGCGTGGTCAGCGCGGCCGCACCCGTCGCCGTGCGAGGGCTGACGGCTATCACGCAGATTGCCGCCGGTCCGACGCACAACATCGCGCTGACGCGCGACGGCAAGGTGATGTCGTGGGGGAGCAACAGCGCGGGTGAGCTGGGCATCGGCACACGGGCGACGGGGTGGACGGCGGCGGAGGTGACGGGATTGTCGAACATCGTGGCCATTGCCGCGGGCAGCGGTCAGGGAACTTACGGTGTGTCGGCGGCCGTGCGTCAGGACGGCACGCTTTGGGTATGGGGCAGCGGTAGCTCAGCGATGATGGGGAACGGCGTGCGCAATCCAACGCCGGATGAGCCCGGTGGCCGCAACCTGGTGCCGTTGCAAGTCAAGGGCATTGCCGGTGCGACTGGCGCGGCGGTTGGCGCCGGACACATCGCTGTACTGCTGAATGATGGTTCGTTGCGCGTGTGGGGCATGAACGGCTACGGAGAGCTCGGGCTCGGCGCGACGGGTTCGTACGAAGTCGTGCCCGTCAGAGTCCCTGGATTGACGAATGTCGCCGCCGTGCGCCTCGGCGGCTACAGCTCGTATGCAATCCGGTCCGACGGCGCGCTGTGGATTTGGGGATTCGCCCTGGGCCCAGGCCGAGGCATCCTGTCGCGCAACCTCGCCACTCCGACGCGACTCGACCTGCCCTAGCGCTCACGGCCTCACCGCAAAATCAGTGTTCCCTGGGGTCACTGTGCCTGCGCTTCTCTTCGCGCTGTTGTGGCCGATGACAAAGTCGCGCGTCATCGCGTCCGGCGAGGTCAGCTAACGGCGCCTCTCGCGCGCAGGAAGGCGGCAATCTCCGGCTTCTCGCAATATTCCGCCCAGCCGAGCGGCGTACCCTGGTAAATCGTGTCCCTGATGTCGAGCCGCGCACCTCTGTCGATCAGGAGCTCGACGACGTTGAGGTGGCCGGCAGCAATCGCCTGGTGGAGCGGGGGCGTGTGGCTATGTGTGCCTGGCGGATTGAAACGGTTCGGATCCTCACCGGCATCGAGCAGCAGGCTGACGACGTCGCCGTGCCCGAGCTGAGCGGCGAGCGCAAGCGCGCGATGACGATCTTGCGCGCCCGCCGTGGCCAGCATCCGCCGCACGTCGTCGATGCGTCCGAGGCCAGCGGCGGCGGCAACCGTGTCGATCGGCGCGCCGCGCCTGACCAGTGCGTTGGCCGCCTGATGTTTGCCGAAGACCAGCGCGGTCTCGATTGGCGACGTCCAGTTGCCTTCGCCCGCAGGCGCAATCGAGGCGCCGTAATCGACGAGCACATCGACCAGGGCGACTTGGACACCCGCCTGATCGGGCGGTGTGCTCGACACCAGCAGCGCCATGGTCGTGCACTGACCCCCATACAGCGAGCACAGCGCGTTCGGGTCGGCACCGGCTTCCAGCAGGACCTTCGCCACTTCGGCCGCATTCTTCGGCGATCGTTGCCGATATCCCTCGACCCCGTTGGCAGCGAGATAATGCAACAGCATGGCGCCGTGCACCGGCGGATCGAAATGCGTCACGCGGGTCGATCGCGCGCGCACCAGCGCGGCGTCTTCGCGCAGCAACTTCGTCAGCATCGCGATGTCGCCGTCGATCACCGCTTCGACCGCGGCTTCGAAGCGCGCCACCGGCGAGCCTGGTGTCGTCACGGTCTCGACGTACTCGGTCAGGGGCTGCCAGTCGGCGAAGTCGTACCAGCGAGCGAGTGCCAGCGATGCATCGTCGCGCGTGATCGGCATCGCGCGGACTTCCTGGTCCGTGAGATGACGCTCGAGCCATGGAATTCTGGCATCGAGGAACTTTGGATGTCTAGCCCGGAACACGGTGACCGCTTGCTCGTCGCCGGCCTGCCAGCCGAGGAAGAGCACGTCGGCCTGCCTGACATAATCCGCGAGCGGCGCGTTGTACTGCAGGTGCGAAACTATCCAGGACGAGCTGGAGTTATCGGCCACTCGCGTAATTCTACCTTCGTCCGCGAACGGCGGCGTGGCGGTTCCGCTTTGTACAAGACGTGGCGTCAGGCCGCCCGTATAGTCGCAGCGAAGGAAGATGGCTCATGAGGACTTGACGTGCCGTTGTTGACCAGTTTGCGCAACCGCAACGAATGGATGTTCTTCGCGGCGCTGCCCCGGGCCGACGGCACGCTCGCCTTTGTATGGTGGGCAGTCGTGCTGTTGCACGGAATACTGCCGGCGTTGTTCGCGATTGCCATGGGTGTACTCGTCGACGCGGTGCAGCGCGGGGAACTGTTGACGGCTCCCTTAATTGTCGTCGGCGTGATCTTCGTTCTGCTGCAGGTGGTCACACCCTTTCAGACGGCCGTCAGTCATAACCTCGGCGATCGGACGGCGGCGTTTCTCTACGACCGCCTGACTACCGCGTGCGCGCGCCCACAGGGCATTGCCCATCTGGAGAATCCGGCGTTGATCACCGACCTTACGGTGGCGCGCGAGTTCGATCGCGGCATGACCGGTCCACCGTTGTCATACTCAATGGACTTCATCGCCGGAGGTCTGGTCGGCATGGTCGGCGGCCTGGCTGCGGCCGTCGTCCTCTTCGCGTTCACGTGGTGGGCGCCACTCGTGCTCGCTGGCGCATGGCTGGCGACACACTGGTTATTGCGCGAGAGCGCCGTCTGGCACGACCGCAATACCGACGAAGTTCGCGCCGCGCAGCGGGCCGCCGATTACGCGTATCGTCTGGCGGTCGATCCGCCGGCGAGCAAGGAACTGCGGCTGTTCGGGCTGGTCGGCTGGACGATCGATCGCTTCATCGCGCAGCGCAGAAGGCTTCACCAGCTGCAATACGAAGCAACGCGTCTGCGCGAGCGTCCTCTGGCGTGGAGTCTGCTCGTCGTGACGGTCGCCAACGTCATTGTCCTCTGGGCACTGGCGACGGCCGTCGCGGACGGGCGCATCAACCTCGGCGAACTCGTGACTTACGGGCAGTGCGTCGTCGGCACGTCGCTCATCGCATTTGGCGGCATCAATTGGGCGATGGATGGCGCCGCAGCGCCGGTCGCTGCAGTCGGGCGCCTGGAACCGGCGGTGGCGTCGGCCGGTCACCTCACGTCGGGACGAACACCGGCTGAGGGTCTGCCGCGGCGTGACATTCGCTTCCATGACGTGACGTTTGGCTATCCCGACGGTGCCGCGGTCCTCGACGGGTTCGATCTCACGATTCCGGCGGGTTCGTCACTCGCCATCGTCGGGCAGAACGGCGCTGGCAAGACGACGCTGGCGAAGTTGCTGTGTCGGTTGTACGACCCGCAGCACGGTGCAATCGAAGTCGACGGTATTGACGTGCGCGATTTCGATATCGCGTCATGGCGATCGCGTGTCGCCGCAGTCTTTCAGGATTTCATCCGACTGGAGCTTTCGCTGCGCGATAACGTCGCTCCCGGCGGAGCGCCGGATGCGGTCGTCAACGCTGCCCTGGACGCCGCGGCGGCCACGAACCTCGCACGCCTCGACACCATTCTGGCGCGTGGCTACGAAGGCGGCACCGATCTCTCCGGCGGCCAGTGGCAGCGCATCGCCCTGGCTCGCGCACTCTGCGCCGTGACGATGGGCGTCGGCCTCGTGGTGCTCGACGAACCGACCGCGCAACTGGACGTGCGCGGAGAGGCCGAGATCTTCGAGCGCCTGCTCGCGTCAACGCGGCACTGCACCACGGTTTTGATCTCACACCGCTTCTCGACAGTCCGCCACGCTGATCGCATCTGCGTTCTGGAGACGGGCAAGGTCGTCGAGCTTGGCACACACGATGAGCTCATGGCGCTCGGCGGGCGCTATCGGACCATGTTCGATCTGCAGGCGCAACGATTCAGCAGCGAGAGCGAGGAGGGTCACTGATATGACGCGCTCGCCCGACAATGCCGCGCGCGAGTCATTGCCTCCGGCGCTGCCGTCGATGTGGAAGTTGTGCAAGCTCGGCTACCAACACCAGCCGGCGTTAATCGTCGCGGCCTTCTCGCTGGCGCTGCTGTCAGCGCTTCCGGATGCGCTGCTCGCGTTGTGGTTCAAGATGCTTGCTGAGGGCGTGCTGCGAGGCGACTGGCGGCAGGTGCGCTTCGCGGCGCTGGCGCTCGGCGTGTCCGCGACCGCGACGTGGTTCCTCCAGACCGTCAGCACGCGCGTGACGCGCCGCTTCCGCGACAAGGTGACGATCGCGCTCGAGGCGCACGTGGCAACGCTGCTCGCGTCGATCCCGACCATTGCGCACCAGGAGCGACCCGACTATCTCGATCGCCTCTCGGTCCTGCGCAATCAGGTCTTCATGCTCGACCACATGTACATGTCGCTGTTCTCGACGTGTGGGTGGATCCTGCGGCTTGCCGTGACGATTGCATTTCTCGTGTCGATTCACCCCGCGCTGGGGCTGCTGGCGCTCTTCGCGCTGCCGGCCGGGGCGATGTCGACGTGGCGCCCTGCGGTCGAACGGGCTGCCTACGAACGCGGCGCGGCGAGCGGGCGTCTGGCGCGTCACCTGTTCGACATGGCGACGACGGCCTCGCCTGGTAAGGAAGTGCGTGTCACAGGTATTGCCGATCGTCTCATCGAGCAACGACGGCGGAGCCTGGGAGCGCAGCTACGCCCCAATCGCGGCCGCGCGCTGGGCCTCGGCAGGCTGGTATTCGCTCGCGTGGGCCATGTTTGGTGGCGCATACGTCGCCGCGATCGTCTTTGTTGCACGAGGCATCGCGGCACCGGCCGGCGACGTGCTGCTGGTGCTGGCGGCGGGCGCGCGGTTGTCGTCGTATGTGGGCGCGACCGTCGGTGAAGTCGGGTTTCTGCGCATGTGGATGGATTCCGCGCGGCGACTTAGCTGGCTCGAGGATTACGCGAGTGGGGTCGCGACGACAGCGAACCAGCTCGCGCCGGCCCACCTCGCCGAGGGCATCCGGTTCGATCACGTCTCGTTTGCGTATCCGGGCACCGATCGTCTGGTGCTCGACGATATCAGCCTCGAATTACCTGCCGGGGCGGTCGTCGCCATCGTTGGCGAGAACGGCGCGGGCAAGTCCACGCTCGTAAAACTTCTGGCGAAGATGTACGAGCCCACGGCGGGTCGCATCCTGATCGATCGAGCCGACCTGGCCCTCATCTCTGCGGTCAGCTGGCGGACGCGGCTCGCCGGCGCGTTCCAGGACTTCTTCAGCTTCGAATTCCGCGCCCGGCACAGTGTCGGCGTCGGCGATCTGCCGCGGCTCGACGACGAGGCAACCGTGGCCACCGCTGTGACGCGCGCCGGCGCTGATGATGTCATCGCGCGTCTGCCGCAAGGCCTCGACACGCAACTCGGGCCGACCTGGCCCGATGGTGTTGAAGTCAGTTTCGGGCAGTGGCAGAAGCTCGCGCTCGCGCGTGGCTTCATGCGCGACAGGCCGGTGGCGCTTGTCCTCGACGAACCGACCGCGGCGCTCGATGCCGAAACCGAACACGCGTTATTCGAGCGCTACGCCGCCGCGCTGCGCGGGCCCGATCGCAGCGGCGGCATCACCATCCTTGTGTCGCATCGCTTCTCGACCGTACGCATGGCGGATCTCATTGTCGTCCTCGACGGCGCGCGCCTGGTTGAAATGGGAACGCATGACGCACTGATGGCGAAGCGGGGTCAGTACGCGCAGCTGTATTCGATTCAGGCTGCGGCTTACGCACGCTGACGTCCGGTCGCCGCCCACCCTGCGACGCTCGCCGCATAAAGTCAATTTTCGAGTCCCGGCCAACGTCTGGTTTCTATGGCCGATCGGTGGTTCGAGATCGACAGCGACTTGAGTCGAGATTTCCGGGCGCGGTGGAACTCAGCCCGCAACGGGTTCCCGGGCGAAGGCACTAGCTGTCGCCCGCGCTGAAGAAAGGCTCCATGTCCTTGTACTCGAGAATCTTCACCGTCGGAGCCGCGGGGCCGTTGCCCTGCGCGAGCGCGAGGAACGCCTGCTCCGACTGCGCCACCATGGCGCGCGCCAGGTCGTTCTTGTGAATCGAGTGGTAGCGCGACGGCATCGCCCAGTGCACCAGCGGCATGACAAACCCCAGTGCAGTAGGCGTGTTGGAGTTGCCGAGGATCACGGCCGGTCGATAGAGCCCGAGGAAGTCGAACTCGAGCGCCATCGACTTCTTCTCCTTGTCGCCGATGTTGCGGAGGTAGCTGGTCGACGACTGCGAGTCGGCACCGGCCGCTGTCATCATCGCCAGGACACGAGCGCCGCCCGCCTTGGCGGCAGACGCGAAGGCGGTGGGGTAGGCGATCTCGATTTTACGTACCTCCTCGTCCGCCATCCTGGCGCTGCCCTTCCCGACGCCGAACGCCGCGAGCGCGATGTCGACCCCCTTGGCGAGTGGCGCAAGCTCCTCCTCCAGCGTGTCCATGTTCACGACCACCTGCTGCACCTTGGGATTCGCGAGCTCCGCGACGTTGCGCCGAGTCACGACCAGCACCTTCTTGCACATCGAACTCTGCACGAGGAGGTGCAGGATGCGCCCGCCCACATTGCCGGTGGCGCCCAGCAGCATCGCCGTGTACTCGACCTTGGCCTCCGCAGCGTTCTCGAAGTGCATGGCGAAAGTTAGCACGCCGGGCGGGGCACGGACTCCACTAACGACTCCGCCCTCGAGCGCCTTGTTTGCGCGCCGTCAGCAAGACATCATTTCAGCCGCCGAAGTGCGCGAGAAAGTCTGCGACTCCGAATCACCAGTGAGTGGTGCTTATGGGACTTCGCAGAAGTTGAACGGCGACAATCGCAGTCCCTCCCACGAGGTACGCGGGATGCGGTCGGCCGCGAGTGCGCCAGTCGTAGATGATGCCGACAAGGACGAACAGGTCGGCGACCAGACTGGGAGCGAGCACCGACGCGATGGTTCGTGGTGGCCCGAGACCGGGACGCAATCCGGGGCCTATCCCCACACTGACGGCAAAGAACAGCCGCGCGATCGCCGGCGGGATCACGCATACGGTTGCCAGCAGCATCAGGCGCTTGTGAACCTCCGGCCGCCTCACATTGGCGATCGCGGCGAAGACCAGCACACCGAAGAGCGCAATCATCGACGTCGAGGCGCATCCGTGGGATCGAGTTCGATACGGCTGTCAATGAAGCACTTGACCGATGGCGGCGAAGCCGAAGTCCTGTTCGAATCGCCGGAGGTGAAGGTGCCCTGCGATTGGTCACCAGATGGCCTGTCGCTCATGTACTACGTTCCGGATCCTAAGACCGGCACCGACTTGTGGGTGCTGCCGATCGGAAGGCGTGAGCCGTCCCTGTTCCTCAGGACGGCGGCAAACGAGCTCTGGGGGCAGTCTCGCCGGACGGACGCTGGGTGGCGTACCAGTCGAATGAGACAGGGAGATACGAAATCTACGTGCGGCCGTTTGCCGGGCAGGGCGGATCATTTCCCGTCTCGACCACCGGTGGCGTCTCTCCGCGATGGTCTCGCGACGGCGCGGAGCTGTACTACATCGCACCTGACGCAAAGCTGATGGCTGCTTCGATTCGAGCCACGGCGGGGGGGATGGAGGCCGGCCTGCCGGCAGGTACTGTTCCAGACGCGGCGGGTGGGGGGTGGCTCGAACGTGATCGGCAGGGGTCATCAGTACGATGTCGACCGCGATGGGCGTTTCCTCATCAACGTGGAAGCTGAAACCACTGCGTCACCGCTCACGCTGATGTTGAACTGGAAGCCATAAGCACGGCGTTGGCCGCATGGCGATCAGACGGATCCTCTTACACTGCCGCGGAGCGTCAAGATGCGGCTTGCCGAGCGATTGCGCGCAACAACCCGCCGAATATCAGGAAGTGAACAGGCAGGAGCACATACCAGTAGAGGAGTCCTGACAGCCCGGCAGGTTCGAACACCGCGGTCTGGTGGATGACGGCGCCGGTGGCATCCGGTATGACTTCGAATTCCAGCCACGCGCGGCCCGGCACTTTCATTTCCGCCGCGAGCCTCAATCTGCGTCCCGGTTCGTACGCCTCGACCCGCCAGAAGTCGAGCGTCTCGCCGACGGCAAGCGCGTGCGGGTCGCGTCGCCCTCGACGCATCCCGACGCCTCCTGCGAGCAAGTCCATCGCACCCCTGATCCGCCAGAGCCAGGTGGCGTAATACCAGCCGCGCACACCGCCGATGGTCGCGATCGGCACGAACGCACGATCAGCGTCGACGTCGACGTGCATTCTCCGCGCGTCGACCAGCCTGCTGCCGAATCGCGCGTCCGCGAGGGAGGCCGACTGGCCTCCGGACGACCGTGCATCGGACCATCGCGTCAGCGCGAAGGCGCGATCCTCGTAGCGAATCGCGCGGGCGATGGCTTCCCGGAGACCGACAGGCCGAATCGGGAACACCGACAACGCCGCGGGATCGGTCACCACCGAGCGGTTCTTCAGCCCGCCGATCAATTCGCGCCCGACTCGCGCGTAGACGGGCGTCACGAGCCCCAGCCAGAGACTCGACAGGCGTGGCGTCAGCAACGGCACAGAGATCATCACGCGCCTCAGCCCGCGCTGCCTCGCGTACTCGCGCATCAGGTCTCCATAACTCGCCTGGTCGGAACCACCAATCTCGAATGTGCGACCTTCGTCGGCAGGGAGGTCGAGCGCGGCCACCAGGTACGCCAGCAGGTCGTCGATGCCGATCGGCTGCGCCAGGGTGGAGACCCAGCGGGGGCAAATCATCATCGGCAGACGATCCACCAGTGCGCGAATGAGCTCGAACGAGAGGCTGCCCGATCCCACCACGACCGAGGCGCGAAACTCAACGACCGGCACGCCGCTTTCCCGCAGGATCTCACCGGTCTCAATCCGGCTTCTGAGATGCTTGCTGAGCGTTGTCTCACCGGTCGCGAGGCCGCCGAGGTAAATGATCCGGCGCACCCCTGCGCGGCGCGACGCTTCACCGAAGTTCCGGGCCGCGATTCGATCCTTCTCCAGGTAGTCGCCGTGGGCGCCCATGGAGTGCACGAGGTAGTAGGCGACGGCGATGCCGGCAAGCGCGCGGTCGAGTGATTCCGGATCGCCGAGATCCCCGGCGACGACCTCCGTCGCGCCTGCCACACGCGGCTCCAGTTCGCCAGGACGACGGGCGAGACATCGCAGTCGAACGCCCTTCTTCTCGAGGACGGGCACCAGCCGGCCGCCGATGTAGCCTGTCGCCCCGGTAAGGAGTACGGCTGGAGGATTGAGCGATGTGCCCTGGCGGGACGTCATCGGTGGAATCGAGAACATGTCATTGGTAAACCGTGCGCAGCGGGAGCGATCTGCCTTTCATCGTACTCCCACATGCGTGGAGGCAGCCCTGCTCATCCGGATGTGGTAGCTTTTCCGCCAGTGGAGTCGCTCTTTCTCAGCCTGCTCGCGTTCTTCATGTTCGCGATTTACGCCACCGCCTTTTTCGGGATCATCAACGTCGCGGTGCGGCTTGCGATCCGCCACGAAAGACGGCAATCCGATTGAGAGCCACGCTTTCGTGACCGATTCCGCATCTGACTGGTCTCTCCACGTGCTGGCGCGCACTGGAGAAAGCTTCCGCACGTCCCCGGCAGAGTCCATTCGCCAGGAGTGATATGAAACATCGTATCGGAGTTGTCTCAAGCGCTCTTCTTCTCGCGGGGGCAATCGGGTTGGCCCAGACACCCGCGACACCGGCGACGCCTGCGGCAGCGGGTCAGGCCCCCGCCGCGCCGGCAGGACGGGGCGGCGGCCGCGGCGGGCCCGCGATCGTGTCGCCGCAGATTGAATCCGACGGCCGCGTGACGTTCCGCATCATGGCGCCGCAGGCGACGACGGTCACGGTCGGCGGAGATATCAACGGCAGCCTGGTGCCGGATCCCGCGGCTGCGGCGGAGACCGCTCCCGCACCAGCTCCGCCCACCGCGGCGGCTGGTGCCCGCGGTGGCGGACGCGGCGGTCCACCGGCGGTCACCATGATCAAAGGCGAGAACGGCGTGTGGGCCGGGACGACCACCCGCGCCGTCAAGCCCGGGCGGCTGGCGCTACAACTTCACCGTCGACGGCGTGACGACGGTCGATTCGCGCAACGTCAACGTCTCACCGAACCAGACGCAGGTGCAGAGCATCCTCTACGTGCAGGGGGACTTCTCCGAGACGCGCAACGTTCCTCACGGTGCGGTCGCGACCGTGCGGTACATGGCTTCGACGCTCGGGAACACGCCGCGCGAGATGGTGATCTACACGCCGCCGGGATATGAGAAGGGCACCTCGAGCTACCCGGTGCTCTACCTGATTCACGGCGGTGGCGACACCGCACTCTCGTGGTCGACGGTGGGGCGCGCCAACAATATTCTGGACAACCTGCTCGCGGAGAAGAAGGCCCGGCCGATGATCGTGGTGATGCCCTCCGGGTGGACGCCGTCGGGCGGTCAGGTGATGACCTCGGACGCGACAAAGGATCCATTCAACGACGAGATGATGAAGGACATCATCCCGTTCGTGCAGGCGAACTATCGCACGCTTGCGACATCGGACAACCGCGCGCTCTCAGGGCTGTCGATGGGCGGCATCCAGACGCTGAACACCGGGCTCCACAATCTCGGCACGTTCCGCTACGTCGCGGTGATGAGCTCGGGATGGACGACGGAGCAGGACCGCGAGTTCTTCTACAAGGCGGAGGCCGCGAAGATCCCGACCTACAACAATCAGCTCAAGTTGTTCTGGTGGGGCTGGGGCGAGACCGACATTGCCCGCGCGAATGGCCTCGCGGTGATCGACAAGTTCAAGAGCCAGGGCGTGAAGATCGAAACGATGGAGACGCCAGGCGGCCACGAGTGGACCAACTGGCGCCTCTACCTGCACGAGGTTGCGCCAAAGCTGTTCAGGTAAGTAAAGTGCGGTCGCCGGCTGATGAGCCGACGACCGCCTGCCCGCGACGCGCTCAGGCGTGAGCGCCGTGCTGCGACGCAAAGTTCTTCATGAACTCCTGCATCCGCTGATTGATTTCGTCCTGCGTCAAATCTTCCTTTCGCGTCGCAATGGTCCAGTTGAAGCCGAAGGGATCGTTGACCGATCCAGTCCGGTCACCCCAGAACTGATCCGCGAGTGGGCCCATCGGCGGCGGGAGCACCTGCGCGCCGGCCGCAACAGCGCGCTTGTACAGCGCGTCGCAGTCGTCGACGTAAATCCACAGCCCGATCGGTGATCCACCAATCGCTTTCGCGCTGCGACCCCCGCCCATTGCGTCGTTGAGCATGAAGATCGAGTTGCCGATGCGGAGCTCGGCGTGCATGACCTTGCCGTCCGGACCGAGCGCGCGCGGCGCCACCTCGTCGGCACCCAGAGCCCGCTTGTACCATTCGATCGCCTCATGCGCGTTGTCGACAATCAGGTGCGGTGTGAGGGTGTGGAAACCCGCTGGAACTGAGCTCTTTGCTTTCGCCATAAATCTGACCTCCACCATCTAATCGAACGGCCTTCGCCATTTTCGACACCGATCCTTCAGACGGCGTCATGCCCGGTTCGGACTTCGCACGCATGAACTTCCGCCTGAAGGCGGAAGCTACCCGCCTTCGCTCGACGTCATGCGCGAGCTTCGGCGCGGCAGGCGAGCACGTTGGCACCCTGACTTCCGCCTGAAGGCGGAAGCTACCTTCACTTTGGCATCATGACTTCCGCCTGAAGGCGGAAGCTACGTTAACCGTCCACCTGAAGGCGGAAGCAGTATTAACCCGTCCACCTGAACGCACAAGCCACGATCGTCTGGCCTCTCGCTTGCTTTTAAACGGCATTGGCGCTCGCGGCTGGGCAGGGCCGCGGCGCACATGAGCACACATTCGAGTCCAACCGTCTGCGTGCCGCAGCAGCCTCGCTGCCACCCAGACCCTCACACCAGGGAGATCCGATGTTGCACGTAACCAAGGCCATCACCATCATGCAGCCCGCTGACACTGTCTATCGATACTGGCGGGACTTCAGCAATTTGCCGAACTTCATGGCGCACGTGCAGAGCGTCGCGACGACCGGCGATCGGCGTTCGCACTGGGTCGTGTCGGCCCCTGCCGGTCAGACCGTCGAGTGGGACGCCGAGATCGTCGAGGACCGCCCGGGCGAACGGATCGCCTGGCGATCGCTCGAAGGCGGCGACATTCGCCATGAGGGCTCGGTCCGATTCGAGCCGGCACCTGCGGATCGAGGGACTGAGGTCCACGTCGATCTTCGCTACGACGCGCCGGCGGGACAGGCGGGCGCCGCCATCGCCAAGTTGTTTGGCGAAGAGCCGGGTCAGCAAATCGGCGACGACCTGCGCCGCTTCAAGCAGGTGATGGAAACCGGTGAGGTCGTTCGCTCGGACGGCAGCCTCGAAGGCGCCGGACAGGGCATGCTGAAACAGCGCCCCTCGCAGGCGCCCGGGACGGAGGTGCGGCGATGAAGGCGACATGCTGGATGGGCAAGCAGAGCGTCGAAGTGCGGGACGTCCCCGATCCCCAGATCCTCAACCAGAGCGACGCGATCATCAAGATCACCAGGACGGCAATCTGCGGCTCGGACCTGCACCTCTACAACGGGTTCATGCCGACGATGAAGAAAGGCGACGTCCTCGGCCACGAGTTCATGGGCGAAGTGGTAGAGGTCGGTCGATCGGTCAAGAAGCTGAAAGTGGGCGACAGGGTGGTCGTCCCCTTCACCATCGCATGTGGCAACTGCTGGCAGTGCCGCCACGAGAACTGGTCATTGTGCGAGAACTCGAATCCGAATGCCGCCCTCGCCGAGAAGATGATGGGACACGCGGCATCGGGCGCGTTCGGGTACTCGCACCTCACCGGCGGCTTCGCCGGTGGCCAGGCCGAGTTTGCGCGCGTGCCGTTCGCCGACGTCGGGCCGCTCAAGATCGAGAATGGCTTCGACGATGAGCAGGTGCTGTTCCTGTCCGACATCCTCCCGACCGGCTATATGGCTGCCGAGATGTGCAACATCCAGCCCGGCGACACGATCGCGGTGTGGGGATGTGGCCCGGTCGGTTTGTTCGCGATCAAGAGTGCGTATCTCCTCGGCGCCGAGCGGGTGATTGCGATCGACCGCTTCGACTACCGGCTCGAGATGGCGCGAACGAAATGCAACGCCGAAACGGTGAACTACGAGCAGGTCGGCAGCGTGAGTGAGACGCTCACGGAGATGACCGCGGGACGAGGGCCGGACGCGTGCATCGACGCGGTCGGACTCGAGGCGCACGGGCACGGTTTCGAGTACCTCTACGATCGCGGCAAGCAGGCCGTCGGCCTCGAGACCGATCGACCGATTGCCGTTCGCGAGGCGATCATGGCCTGCCGCAACGGCGGCACTGTGTCGATCATCGGCGTCTACGGCGGCCTGGTCGATAAGTTCCCGCTCGGGACGGTGATGAACCGGTCGCTGACGATCAAGACCGGCCAGTGCCACGTGCACCGATACATGCGGCCGCTGCTCGAGCGCATCGAGAACGGCGACATCGATCCCTCCGTCGTCATCACCCATCGCCTGCCGCTTGCCGATGCGGCGAAGGGTTACGACATTTTCGTCAACAAAGTGGACAACTGCGAAAAAGTCGTAATGACTGCATGATCGCGACGGGGTCCCTCTCGAACGGTCGCGTGGAGGCCCCGTCGTCGAACACAATCGCGAACCACTCAGGAACCCGCTGTCCTCGCAAACCAGCCGCAGTGGCTTTTGCGAGGACAATCTCCTCCACGTCGCGTTCCCCGCCATATCCGCCGGCGCCGTCGTTGTGGTGAGCGACCCGACTGCCCGCGCCACGATTGGCCCTGCATCCAGTCCTTCCGGGACGAAATGGTCAAGCTCCGCACCTACCCGCTCGTTTCGTTCATAGCGGCGACACGGCACTTACCTGTGTAACATTGGGAGCCTTGCGCCGGTCTGCATGGCACTCGGCACCCGGTAGAGCACGACCAAGCTGAACGCATGCACACCATCATTCAACGTCTCTCGCTGCCAGCCCTGCTGCTCGCTGCCGGCACGCTGTTCCCCTTGGGCGTGGCGACCCAACAACCGGCGGCGGACGAGGGTGCAACCGGAGCGTGGCAGAAGCTGCTCAAACTGCAGACGACAGCGAGCGCGATGCACACCACGGCGCACCCGGACGACGAGCATGGAGGCGTGCTCGCGATGCTCAGTCGCGGTAAGGGGGTGCGCCTGGCGCTCCTCACGCTGAACCGGGGTGAATCGGGTGACAACGCCATCGGCTCGGAGCTGTTCGATGCCGTCGGCCTGCTCAGAACCGAGGAGCTGCTCGCCGCCGATCGGTACTACGGCGTCGATCGCCAGTACTTTACGACCGTGATCGACTATGGCTTCTCGAAGCGGCTCGACGAGACGCTCGACAAGTGGGGACGCGAAAACGTCCTGCGCGACGTGGTCCGGATCATCCGCCGCGATCGGCCCTTCGTCCTGATCTCACGCTTCCAGGGCAACGAGCGTGACGGGCATGGCAATCACGAGGCGGCGGGGCTCGTCAGCCGCGAGGCGTTCCGGGCCGCTGGCGATCCGGCCAGGTTTCCAGAGCAGGTTGCCGCCGGCCTTAGGCCGTGGCAGCCGCTGAAGCTCTATATGGGAGGCGTTCGCGAGACCGAGGACTGGACGCTTCGCGTGGACACGGGCGCGTACGACCCGGTGCTTGGCGATTCGTACCAGGCCTTCAGCCGGCGCGGCCTGAACTTCCAGCGGTCGCAGAACAGCGGTCAGTTCCTGCCGCAGCCCGGCCCTTCGATTTCCTATTACCAGCGACTCGATTCGGTTGTCGATGCGCCGGCGAAGGAAACGAGCTTCTTCGACGGAATTGACGTCACGATTCCCGGTATATACAAGGCACTCCGGACGACCGCCCCCGCGGGAGCCGACGCCGCGCTCCAGGCGATCGATCGCGAAGTCGCGTCAGCGGTCCACGACTTCAGGATGATCGATCCGGCCGCGTCTGCGCCGGCGATCGCACGAGCCCTTGCGGCCACCCGTTCAGCGCAACGACAGCTCGGCGCTGATCCTGACGTCGCGTTTCTGCTGGCGGTCAAGGAAGAGCAACTCCAGGCAGCCATCAACGCCGCACTGAGCGTCAGACTTACGGCGGTGGCGCAACCGGCAGGGACTCGAATTCCCTCCGGTGAGGGCGCGGCATTTGCTCCACCTGTCGCGATGACCCCGGTCGTCCGCGGGCAGTCATTCGAGGTTCGCACCACATTCACCAATCGCAGTGCTGTCGATCTCACGAACGTGCAGGTCAGCCTCGCCGGCCGTGGAGACTGGGCCGCGCGCAGACAAGAGTCCGGCACCTCGCCACGCCCGGGGAGCGACGCATCAGTTCGAGATTCTGGCAGGAGTGCTTCGTCCGGCGATCTGGGCGCGAACGCGCCGCTGTCGGCGACGTTCGGCGTCACCGTGCCCTCGGATGCCGCGTTCACACGTCCGTACTTCACCCGCCGGTCGATCCAGGACCCGAGGTACACCGTGGCAGATTCGTCGCAGGTCGATCGGCCAGCCGCGGAGCCACCATTGACGGCCGTTGCGCATTTCGAAGTCAACGGCGAGGCCGTGGAACTTCGGGAACCCGTCGTCCGGCTCGAATCGAACGCTCCGTATGGCTATGAGCAGCGTGTGCTCGCGGTGCTACCCGCTATCGGCGTGACCCTCAGCCCCGTGCAGGCCGTGGTGCCCCTGGGAAGCCCCGACAAGAAGGTGCACCTGCGCGCCGAGGTGCTGACCAATCTTGAGGGTGAATCCTCCGGTACCGTGACGTTGAACGTTCCGTCAGGATGGATCGTCGAGCCTCGATCGGCGCCCTTTCAGTTCGCCCATGCGGGGGAGCGAAGCTTCTTTCCATTTACGGTCACGATTCCGGCGCTGGAGGACCGCGAGTACCGCATCGAAGCGGTCGCTTCGTCCGGGGCGGGTTCGTTCCGCGAAGGCTACGACATCATCCAGCATCGCGATCTCGAGACCCGCTACCTGTTTCGCGACGCCGCTGCCGGCGTCCGCGGCGTCGACGTCAAGAGTCCGCCCGGCCTCACCGTCGGCTACGTCATGGGCGTAGGCGACGACGTGCCGGCAGGGCTGGCGCAACTGGGGGTAGCGGTGAAGCTGCTCGGCGCCCAGGATCTTGCCAGTGGCGACCTGAGCCGGTTCAGCACGATCATGACCGGCACGCGCGCCTACGCGGTGCGAGACGACCTGAAGACCTACAACCGGCGGCTCCTCGACTACGCGAAGAACGGCGGCAATCTGATCGTCCTCTACAACACGCAGGAGTTCGTGCCCAATCAATACGCGCCGTTCCCGGGGGAGCTGCCGCGTTCCGCCGAGGAGGTCTCTGAGGAAAACTCACCGGTCGAGATCCTTGCGCCGGCAGATCCTGTCTTCAACACGCCCAACAAAATCACAAAGGCCGATTTCGACAACTGGGTGGAGCAGCGTGGATCGAAGTTCTGGTCGACGTGGGATTCTGCGTACACGCCGATGATCGCGACCTGGGACCGCGGCCAGACCCCGCAGAAGGGGGGCTGGCTGCACGCGAAATACGGCACGGGCCACTACACCTACTTCGCGTATGCGTTCCACCGGCAGTTGCCCTACGGCGTTCCCGGCGCGTACCGTCTGCTCGCCAACCTGCTGGCGCTGAATCGTTGAGAGAACGTCCTCCGTTGTTCAGGCACATCAGCCTTGCTGCCGCGTCGGTCATCGTCCTGCTGATCACGACGAGCGCTGCGACCGCGCAACCGTGCCCGCCGCTCCAGGTCCGGAACCCTGCCGGAAATTACATCGTGCCGGGCGCGAAAGGAGATATCCCGTATTCGGGCGATCTCGCACTCGACGCGTACGTGCAGCAGGGCTCAGCCCGTCGTCCTTCGGTCGTGGTCATTCATGGCGGCGGTTGGTCCTCGGGGAGCCGCGTCGCTCATATCGGACAAATTCTCGAAGCCGTAACCCGGGCGGGATACAACTGGTTCGCGCTCGACTATCGGCTGGGCGGGGTCGGCCAGATCGACGCTTCGCTCGCCGATGTGCGCGCCGCCCTGCGCTTCGTCCGCTGTCACGCGGCGGAGTTCGGTATCGATCCCAACCAGCTCGTCCTCCTCGGCGAGGACTCGGGCGCCGATCTCGCCGCACGGCTCGCAACCGAGCGCCCGGAAGGGGTCGTCGGTGCGGTTCTCATCGGCGGACTCTACGACCGGGGCGCCGTTGCCCACCCTGTACGAGCGCTCGCTCAGACCGCATCGCCAGTCGCACCAGCGTCCCGGAGCAATCCGCCGGTTCTGGTCGTGCACGGCGAAGCTGACACCGAAGTGCCTTCCGAGCAGGCTCGCCGCTACTGTGCCGAAGTGACGGCAAGTGGGTCACGCTGCCAGTTCGTCGGAGTCGCGGGCGCGAGTCATCGCAGCGAGAACTGGTTCCCCAGCCAGTGGAGCTACAAGCGCGAGATCGTCACCTGGGTCGGAACGCTCACAAACGCGCACGCGGCGGAATATCGACCGCGCACGGGTGCCGTATTGAAGGACATTCTCTATAGCCCTTCCCATAGACTCAGGCTTGATGCGGCGATCCCCAAGTCCTCGAAACCAGTACCTGCCGTCATCGTCGTGCACGGTGGCGGTTGGGAGGCTGGTGACAAGGTGACGTATGTCACTCCACTCTTCGAGCCGCTGGCGCACGCCGGCCTGGCCTGGTTCTCGATCGATTACCGGCTCACGCCCGACTTCACAAATGAGGATCAACTCGAAGACCTGCGGCGGGCCGTCAGCTTCGTCAAGTCGCAGCATCGGCGATTCAATATCGATCCACGACGCATCTTTCTGGTGGGGGAGTCAGCGAGCGGGCAGATGGTCGCACAACTGGCAACCGAAGATCGCTCGCTGGCGGGTGTCGTATCCTTCTACGGCGTGTACGACTTTGCCGCCATGGTCACGGATGCGTCTCCACGCTCGCTGCTCGTCCGACTCTTCCGGCGCACTGTCCTCGACGACGACGCGCGCGCGATTCTGCGCAAGTATTCACCCGTATATCAAGTGCACAGAGACATGCCGCCGATGCTGCTCGTCAACGGCACAGGAGAACGGCTCTGGGCTCAGGCGCAGGCGTTCGCTCAGCGACTCAGCGAACTCGACGTCGACCACGAAGTGATCGCACTCGACACCGCGCCGCACGGCATGGAGAACTGGGAAGGTCACCCGGAGTGGATGTTCTACAAGCGCCGTGTCGTCGAGTGGATCCAACGCATCGCTTTGGCTGGCGACTCTCGTTCACGAGGGGATTAGGGGTTCGGAGTTCGGAGTTCGGGAGTTCGGAGTTCGGGGTTCGGGGTTCGGGGTTCGAGACTGGAACTGGGAACTGGAAACTGGGAATTGAAAGCTGATAGCTGTCAGCTGATTGCCGATAGCTGATTTGTTGAGACCATGCTATGACCCCTCGCGCATCCCTTCCGTCGGAGCCACTCGAGCGGCGCGAAGCGCCGGAGCGACGCACGCCAGCAGCGCCGCGGTGATCAGGAGCGCGGCGGCGCCCGTCATCGCGACGACGTCCGTGGTCCGAGTCTCGAACAACACCTGCCGGAGTAGTCGTCCGGCAAGCTGCGCAACGCCGAGTCCCAGCAGGACGCCACCGCCGGCGAGGATCAACCCTTGTCGCGTGACCAGCCGGGCAACGACGGCGGGCTGCGCGCCGAGCGCGAGCCGGATCGCCAGCTCGCGTCGCTGTTCGTTGACCGTCCACGCCAGCAGGCCATACACGCCGATGGCCGCCAGCAGCCCGGTGAGCACCGCAAAGGTCGTCAACACTGCGGTCAGTAGTCGCGGCGCCGCGGTCGCCATCATCAGCCGGTCGTTTATCGTTCGGACATCGCCGAGCGCAAGGGCACGGTCGACACTGTGGAGCGCCTGGCGAATACCACTCACGACGGTGGCGGTATCCTGGCCGCGGGCGACCACCGTCATGGCACGATACGGGAACTGACGATGCGAGTAGTAGATCGCCGGTTCAGCGGGCTGGCCGATTGGCGCCTGCTGGACGTCGGCGACGATCCCGACAATGCGAAACGGGACCTCGTGGACGTTGCTCGTGGCGAACATCAGGTTGTGCCCGAGCGGACCGATGTTGTGCGCGGTCGAAATGATCCGCCGGCCCAGCGCGTCCTCACTTGGAAAGAGACGCTTCGCGAGCGACTCGTTGATGAGGATCACCGATTCAGTCCTGGCCGTGTCCGAGTCCTGGAAGAAGCGACCCGAAAGCAGCCGCACCCGGAAGGTCTCGAAGTACCCCGTGCTGACGGTGACGTGCTGAACGATGGGCGCCTCCTCAGGCCTGGGTGCGGGCCGACCCTCGATGCCGATCGGAAGTCGCCAACCGGGTTCGAGCACCGGCGCAGTCGAGAAGCCGGCAGCGTCAATCCCCGGTTGCATGCGGAGAGCATCGAGCACGGCGCTGTAGCACTGCGCGACACTCGTCCAGTCCGGATATCGCGAATTTTCGAGCTGAAGTGTCGCCACCACGACACCGTCCGAGACGACTCCCGTCGGGGCAGCCATCATGCGCGTGACGCTCCGCACGAGGAGCGCGGAGGCGACGAGCACTGCGCACGCGAGCGCGACCTCGCCGACGACGAGGACGCGGCTCCAGCGGCGCCCCCGCGCCCGGGTCGATGTCCGCGTGCTTTCCTTGAGCGCCTCTGACGCGCTGGCGCCCGCCGTCACGAGCGCGGGAATCAGTCCAAACATCAGCGCGGTCACCGCGACGACGGCAAGAGCAAAGAGAAGAACACGGAGGTCGATGGTCGTCTCCGCCAGCCTGGGGACGGACGCCGGCAGAACCGCGATCGCAGCCTGCAGGAGCGCAAGCGCGACGACCGTTCCCACCGCCGTACCGGCCGCGGCAAGCAGCAGGCTTTCGAGCAGCATCTGACGCACCAGACGTCCGCGTGACGCGCCGAGTGCGGCGCGCACGGCCATCTCGCGTGCGCGGCCCGTCGACCGTGCCAGGAGCAGGCCGGCAACGTTCAGGCATGCGGTGAGAAGAACGAGACCAACTGCGCCGACCAGCACCGTCAGTGCGGGCCTGTAGTACCCGAGCATGTCGTCCAGCAGCGGAACTGGTCGCGCCAGCCATCCGCCGTTGGTGTCCGGAAACTCCTTCCCGAGGCGCCCGCTGACCTGCGCCAGCTCCCGCGCCGCCTGTTCGAGGGAAATGCCAGGCTCGAGGCGCGCGACTGCTTCAGCGAAATGGGCACTCCGGCTGTGACGCGTGAGGTCCCAATTGAGCCGCAGCCAGAGATCCACCTGGTCCGGAAACGTGAACGACGGCGGCATCACACCGGCGATCGTATAAAGGCCGTTGTACACGCTCAGCGTCCTGCCGATGACCGCCGGATCGGCGTGGTATCGCTGACGCCAGAGCCTGTCACTGATGACGGCGATGGGGTCGCGGGAATAGAGCGGACCGTTCTGGGGGAAGCCTGGCCCGAGCTGCGGCGACACCCCGAGGAGCTGGAACAGGTTGCCGCTCGTTTCAATCGTACTCACCCGCATCGGCTCGAGCCCCGGCTCGGCAAGGTTCACCTCCGGCCGCCACCACGCCGCCGCCTCCTTGAACGCAGACCGTGTATTTCGATAGTCCATGAAGTTCACCGGCGACAGCCGCTCCTTCGGCAGCGCCTTTTCCGCGTTGCTCTCCCAGATCGTCACGAGCTGCGCGGGGTCGCGGAACGGCAGCGGACGGAGCAGCACGGTATTGACGATGCTGAAGATCGCGGTCGCGGCGCCCGCACCGAGGCCGAGGGTCAGGATGGCGACCGCAGCAAAGGACGGGGCCCGGCGCCACTGGCGTAAGGCGAACCTGAGGTCGCCGACCATTCCGATCATTCCTGTGGCCGTCGGCGGCTGGTTGATCGAGCGCGCCTCGGCCGTCCTGGTCCGTGGCCGGGGCACACGCGGCAGCGCCGCGGCCGATTCCTCGAGCGCCGCCTCGGCGGTGCGGAAGGCCTCGGCTTCGCTTCGTCCAGCCGCGAGCGCGTCGGCGTAGATGTCCTCGAGATGCGCGGCGAGCTCGTCAATCGTGTGCTGCGCGAGTCCGCCGTCGGTCACTGGGACGTGACGATGAACCAGCGCTTTCCAGTCACGCATACTTCACCCCCGCGACCTGCCCGAGCGCTGCCACGAAGCGGCTCCAGTCTTCGCGCTGCCCGGCGAGGACCTTCCGGCCGGCGTCGGTGATCCGGTAGTAGCACCGGCGGCGCTGACCGGCCTTCTCGACCCAGCGTCCCTTGATCCACCCGCGCTCCTCGAGGCGATAGAGCGTCGCGTACAGCGAGGCGAGCGTGAAGGTGAGGCTCCCGCCTGTCCGCACCTCGATCAGTTTCGCGATTTCATAGCCATGGTGCGCCTCTTCGTCGACGATCGACAGGATGACCACCTCGGCGCTGCCTTTTTTCGCTTCATCGATTGCGTTACGGGGGGGCATGTTCAAGGTTCTACGGGGTTCTACCAGGTTCTACGGGGTTCTACTAGGTTTTACGGGCTCTACCGGGTTCTGAGGTCCCGGATATCTACCGTGCACGAGAGCATAGCACTCCTATATGCAGGAGAGCTATATATTACACCGGGACTCGGGATTCGGGATTTGGGGTTCGGGGTTCGGGAAATCGAGATTGGGATTGGGGATCGGGGCGACTGGCGACTGGCAACTGGCAACTGGCAACTGGCAACTAAAGTGAAAGCTGATAGCTGACTGCTAAGTGCTACGTCGCGGGCGTCGCCGTGCCGGTGACGCGGCCACGATTGATCGGCAGTGAGGTCGAACCCGCCGGCATGTCGACGAAGCGCGCCATGACCGGACCGGTGACGCTCGATCCATCCGGATTCTTCGCAACCGGCGTGATGAGTGTTTCCATCCCGGCGGTCGGCGGAATGTCCGCCACCCGCTGGCAACGAGCACGTGGCCCGCCGCTCGAAAGTCGGCGAAATAGCTGCCCCCGCCGATGTTCGTCTGCCCGCGGTTGGGCACCTGGTAGACGAGCACGCCGCTCGCGTGGCTCATGTCCTGCGGCTTCAGGATGGTGAAAGTGGCGGAGTACTCGACCATCCCATGCGAATTGCGCGGAGCCAGCTCGATGTCCGTGATGATCGCGTTTTGCGGAGCGCCCGGATCCAGTTCGCCGCGGAACGTCCCGGTCAGCTCTTCGTAGGGCTGCGGCTGGTTCGCGAGCGGCTGGCGGTTCTGAACTGTGAGATTGACGACCTCCGCGAGTGCCGGGTCACGAAGCAGCAGGACGCCGACCAGAACGACAGCGCTCGAACGAAGCCGGGCATGGCGGACATACTACCCGTTTACCTCTTTTGAGTATTCGGCCGGCTCCCGGGGAGGGACCAGCGGCTCGTTGTGCTCCCAGTGCGGGTGTCGAACCGGCGGGGATTCCGAGATCGACAGCTTTCGCTGGCGTTTCCACCCGTTCGGCTGCGGCGCAGGGAATGCAAGCGCTCGCGTGTCAATCACTTGTCACGCCGCTGCCAGCCGTCCCGTGCACAGCGAGGGAGGGATGTCATGAAACCTGGTGGTCAGTTCGGTCGGCGAACCGTGCTGCGCAACTGCGCAACCACCTCGGTGCTCGTCATCGCCGTGACCGCGACAGCCGGCGCGCAAACCTTGATGTTCGCGCGCGACGACTACGCCGCGAGCATGGGCGCGCGCGCGGCGGCGACCGCCGATTTCAATCGCGACGGCAAGCCCGATGTCGCGGTCGGGAACGGCGCCCGCAACACGGTGTCGATTCTCCTCGCCAACCCGGCGGGCCAGCTGACAGCCAAGGTCGAGGTCGCCGTCGGTCTGGGTCCCTTCGACATGACCTCCGGTGACTTCAATCGCGACGGCATTCCGGACCTCGCGGTAGCGAACGCCGACGGTAACTCCATCAGCGTGCTCCTCGGCAAGGGTGACGGAACCTTCACGCGCACCGACCTGTCCGCGGCCGGCCAGAATCCCCGAGGGATTACGACCGCAGACATCAATAACGACGGCAAGCCGGATCTGATTTACAGCGGCTACGCCACCGGCGTTGTCCAGGTGCTCACCGGAAACGGCTCAGGCGGCTTCTCCAAGGGCGCGACTTACATCAGCCCGGCGCTCCATCCGCAGGGCGTCGCGACAGCGGACTTCGATCACGACGGTCATCTCGACGTCGCGGTCGCGTGCGCGAGTGCGACGGGATTGCGGATCCTGTATGGCAACGGCGGGACATCATTCGCCGCGCGCACGATCGCGGGCGATGCCAACCTGAATGTCCTCGATGTCGGCGACTTCAATGGGGACGGTTGGCTCGACGTGGCCGCTGCCTCCACGCAGGGCAGCACAGTCGGCGTTTATCTCGGCGGCGCCAGCGGCCTGGCCCACGCGCAGACGGCAGTCGTCGGCGCCTCCCCGCGCGGGCTCGCGGTCGCCGATCTGAACGACGACGGGGTCCCTGACATCGTCACGGCCAATCGTGCCTCGAGCACGGTCAGCGTACTGCGTGGCGACGGTGCACACAGGGGCGCGTTCCTCGCACATGTCGAGACCGCCGCGGGACTTGGCAGCCGCGACGCCGTCGTCGCCGATTTCGATGCGGACGGACATCTCGACATCGCGACAGGCAACGAGAATGCGCCGTCGGTGACCGTGCTCACGAACCAGACGCCGCTCGCCGACGCGGCATTCGCATTCCACCGGTCAGCTGTGGCTGACGCGTCGGTGGTATCTCCGATCACGAAGATCCCGCAGCCCGCTGATTTCAATCGTGATGGACGCCCCGACCTCGCCGTTGCCGGTCCGGACAGCGATGCGATCGTCATTCTGCTGACCGGCAAGCCCGCGGTTACGCTGCCACTGGCCGGAATTCTGACCGACTTCGCAGTTGCCGATATCAACGGCGACGGCAATCCGGACATCGCATTCGCAACCCAGGGACCGGATGCGGTCGGCGCCTATCTGGGGAATGGTCATGGTGCATTCGCCAGGTCGGCGATGACGGAAGCGGCGCGGATCGTGGCGTTGGCGACCGGAGATATGAACCGCGACGGCAGGGCCGATCTTGTCAGTCTTGGATTCGACGACGCCGCCGCGAGCTGGGTGCTGCAGGTGAGCCTCGGGAAAGCGGATGGAGCCATCGGTCCGCCGGCAACGACGGCGCTGCTTCCCGGGTTCGCGCGTTCACTCGCACTTGCCGATTTGAACCGTGACGGCAGACTCGATGTCGCGGTGATGCTCGCGGGTACGGGCGTTTCGGAGCCCAGCGAAATTCGCGCGTGGTCCGGGAATGGGTCCGGCGGACTGACATCAGCCGCGGGTGCTGCACAATTCCTGAACGGTATCGGGGTCGACTTCGAGCTCGCTGATGTCAATCACGACGGGTTCATCGATTTGGTCGCGGCCGACGGGGAACAGATGGCGGTGTCGTTCGGAAGCGGCTCGAGCTTCTCGGCGGCCGTCCACACAGCCGTGTCAACCGACGGATCGCTGCTCGGCGATGTCTCCCTCGGCGATCTGAATGACGATGGCCAGGTCGACGCCGCCTTCCAATCCGGTGATGTGATGTTTGGCAACCGCGACGGCGCGTTCGTTTTCGGCGGCCGCTTCGACTACGGTATCGGGGCGTTCCGCATCGCCGAGTTCACCGGAGACGGACTTCCAGACATCATCGCCTCGGCCGAAAGCGGCATCGTCGTCCTTGCCAATACCCGAAGCCACACGAATCACGCGCCCACCGTGAGCGCCGGTCCGGACGCGACGCTGCCATTCAGTGCGACGCAAGGGGAGGACTGTGCCGCAATCACGGCAGCCGCCGCCGACGTCGACTCGCATGCACTGACGTTCGACTGGCGGCGCGACGGCACATTCGTGTCGGACCGTCCCTCGGTGACGCTCTGCGGGCTGCTTCCCGGCTCGTACTTGTTCACTGTGACGGTCCGCGACGGCAGGGGTGGCGTTGCGACCGACAGCGTCCGGATCACGATCCAGACGATTAAGGAGATCGTTTTGTGGGCCGCCGATGGCCTGGCCCAGGGGAACTGGTCCCTTGTCCCGGATGCGACAGCCGCGGGCGGTCTTCGTGCGTTCGATCCAAACCTGGGCGCGCCCAAGGTGACGGCGCCGCCGGCGCCACCAGCGAGTTATCTCGCCCTCCGCTTCTTTGCCGATCCGACCCAGACGTACAAGCTCTGGATCCGGCTGAAAGCGGCCGCGAACTCGTGGGCAAACGATTCGGTGTGGGTGCAGTTCTCCGGGGCGACCGATGTTGCCGGCGTGCAGAAGTTTCAGATCAACACGACGTCCGGCTTGGCCGTCAATCTGGAGGAGTGCTCCGGGTGCGGCGTCTCGGGGTGGGGCTGGGAAGACGACGGCTGGGGCGCGCCGAACATCAATGGCATGCTGCTTCGGTTCCCGCAGACACTCAATGAGGATCGCGATCCGCAGACCATTCTGATCCAGACGCGCGAGGATGGCGTGTCAATCGATCAGGTCGTGCTGTCGGCGGAGAAATATCTGACGAAACGCCCAGGCAGCGCGAAAATCGATGCGACGATTCTGCCGTCCACGCAGCCGCCGCACTAGCGTGCGCGGTGTCGTTGCGATGAAGCCGGACCTGCTGCTGTCGGGCGGATCCGCTCGGGTCCGTTCTTCGCACTGCTCGTCAAGGAGTGAGGGCTGCGAGCCAACGGTCGAGTGCAACGAAATGCAACCACGGAGGCGCGGAGGCAACGGAGACGCACGGAGTGGCCGCGTGGCCGGCCTGCGGCGCCGACGCGGCCACTGCATGTGTCGCATACGGGTGACCCGTGGCGGCTCAAAAGTCGTCGGTGTTGCGAAACATAGGAGTCGATTCTCCGTGCGCCTCCGTGCCTCCGTGACTCCGTGGTCGAATTGTCCGTGGCATCGTGAGTCGGTGGCAATCCGATAGAGCAAGCCACCCAGGAACGCGTCTTTTTCTGTTGAATCCCGTCGCCACAGGTGTGAATGTAATGCCGCATTCCCGCGGTTCGGCAACCGCCGGGACGCGATCGGACCGGCCGTGTCTCGCTGAAGTGACCGGCTGCGGGTCCGAACCAGAACGGAGCGTCATGAGTCGCCACGCACTCGCGGGTGTTCTGTGTTCCTTCTTCATTCTTGCTGACCCCGGCGTCTCGTCCGCACAGGTGGCGGCGGGCCCGTCCGGCCACTGGGAAGGCAGCATCCAGGTTCCGGGGCAGGAGCTCATGGTTGTTGTCGATCTCTCCGGCAGCGGCGACAAGTGGGAGGGCGCGATCGGGATACCGGCCCAGGGCCTGAAAGCCTTCCCGCTCGCTGAGATCCTCGTCAAGGACAGCGGCGTGAGCTTCGCGATGAAAGGCGTCCCGGGCGAGCCCCGCTTCCGCGGCACGCTGTCAGCGGACGCCAAGGCGCTGTCGGGTGAATTCCAGCAAGGCGGCGGTTCGTTGCCCTTCGCGCTGACGCGGACTGGCCCTGCCGTCATCGAGCAGGTGCCGGCGAGCACCGCGGTAACGAAGGCCCTCGAAGGGAGCTGGGAAGGCGCGCTGGACGCCGACGGCACAACCCTGCATCTGGTTGTGACGCTCACCAGCCATGCGGACGGACCAGCGACGGCCGTCCTCGTCAGCGTTGACCAGGGCGGCGCGGCCATTCCCGTCACGGCCGTGGTGCAGAAGGATGCGCACCTCACCTTGCTGGTCCGACCCGTGGCGGGCCGCTACGAGGGTGACCTTGCAGATGGAAAGCTCACCGGGACCTGGACGCAGGGGCCGCGAAGCTGGCCGCTGGTCCTGCAGCGCAAGTGATCGACGGGTTGCGGTGCGCTCGCGAACCGTGTAGAAGAGTGCTCACATGCGAGCCCATTCTCTTCTACTCCTCACACTGGTCGCCTCTCTGTCTGCTGCCGGGCCCGACTGGCCTCACTACGGCGGCGGCCCCGAGCAGACCCGCTACTCGACCCTGACGCAGATCACTCCGGCCAATGTCGGCTCGCTCAAGGTCGCATGGACGTACGACACCCAGGATGCCTTCAAGGGATCCGAGATGCAGTGCCAGCCCGTGGTGGCGCACGGCGTCCTCTATGCGACCTCGCCCAAGCTTCGCGTCTTCGCGCTCAACGCCGCGACCGGAGCGCCGCTCTGGACCTTCGACACCAGCCAGGACGCGAAGACACTCTCGCGGACACGCATCCGCGGCCTCATGTACTGGGAGCGGGGGGAGGACCGTCGCATCTACTTCGCCTCGCGTCACTGGCTGTATGCGCTCGACGCGAAGACCGGCAAGCCCTTGCCGGAGTTTGGACAGGACGGCAGGATTGATTTGCGTGAGGGCTTTGAAGGACGCGATCCGCGCACGCTCAGCGTCGGCGTCAACACCCCGGGTGTGTTCTATCGCGATTTGCTGATCCTCGGTTCGATCGTCCCCGAGGGGCTGCCCTCGGCACCCGGCGACATTCGCGCGTTCGACATCAATACCGGGCGGCAGAAGTGGGCCTTCCACACCATCCCTCATCCGGGCGAGCTCGGATACGACACCTGGCCCGCTGAGGCGTGGAAATACAGCGGCGGCGCCAATGCGTGGTCGGGTGTGTCGCTCGACGAGGCCCGCGGCCTGGTCTACGCGTCAACGGGATCGGCATCTTACGACTTCTATGGCGGCAATCGCCTCGGCGACAATCTGTTTGCGAACACGATTCTGTGCCTACGCGCCGCCACCGGAGAGCGCGTCTGGCACTTCCAGGGCATCAAGCACGATGTCTGGGATCGGGATTTCCCCGCATCGCCGTCGCTCATCACGATCCGCCACGAGGGTCGGCAGCGCGATGTCGTCACGCAAACGGCCAAGAACGGACGGCTGTACGTCCTCGATCGCGACACCGGTCAGCCGCTCTTTCCGATGGAGCAGATCCAGGCGCCGGCCTCCGCGATTGAAGGCGAAAAACTGTCGCCGACGCAGGTGTTGCCGACGCTGCCGCCGCCCTACACCCGCCAGCGGTTCACCGAGGATCTCATCACCAACCGCACCCCGGACGCGCACCGTGCGGTGCGCGAGGAATGGCTGAAGCTCCGCAAGGGCGGAGAGTTCGACCCGCCAAGCGCCCAGGGGACGATTCTCTTCCCCGGCATGGACGGCGGTGGTGAGTGGGGCGGCACGGCGTTCGATCCGAAGTCCGGGCTCCTCTATGTCAATGCGAACGAGATGGCGTGGAAGGTGAAGCTCGCCGAGCGCAAGATGCCCGATGGTGAGCCGACAACAGGAAAGGCGTTGTACGAGACTTATTGCGCGTCGTGCCACAAGGCCGATCTCAGCGGCACGCCTCCGGAGTTTCCATCGCTCGTCGACGCCGGCAGACGACGGAGCGTGGACGACCTGGAGAGCATCGTGCGAAACGGCGCCGGACGGATGCCCGGACATCCGGAGCTGCACAACGCGGTGCGACGGGCGATCGTGAACTATGTCGCGACGGGGACGTCGACCGAGGTCCGGGGCGATGCTCCGACGCCCTTCGACGTGAAGTACACGCTCGATGGCTATATCCGCTTCACCGATCCCGACGGGTTTCCCGCCGTCACGCCGCCCTGGGGCACTCTGACCGCAATTGACATGAACCGCGCGGCGATCGCCTGGCAGGTGCCGCTCGGCGAAGTTCCCGGGTCGGGGCTGAAGAACACCGGCAGTGAGAACTACGGCGGCCCGGTGGTGACCGCGAGCGGCCTCCTTTTCATCGGCGCCACGAATTACGACCGGAAGTTCCGCGCCTTCGATGCGCGGAGCGGGAAGGTGCTGTGGGAGACCACGCTGCCCGCGGCGGGCAACGCGACGCCCGCGGTGTACGAAGTGAACGGCAAGCAATATGTGGTGATCGCGGCCGGCGGCGGCAAGTCGGACGCGCCGTCCGGCGGCAGTTATGTCGCGTTCGCGCTGCCGTGAGGAACGCCTCAGTGCCGTCGGAGTGGTCGCATCCGGGTAACGCCGCGAACGCAATCGCGCCGGTCCACCCGAGCTCGCGCTGGCCTGGCTCCGACGAGTAGTAAGCGCCGGCGATCCATCCCTTCAGATGCTCGAAGTGATCGCGGATGGAGACGCGGGTAGGGCGCGAAGGTCGAGCGTCCTGATTCGGGCTACCCGACTTCGCCGTCGAGGCGAGCGTCAACAGTTCCGTCTGCTGCTGCTCGGACAGCCCGGTCCACGACGCGCGGGCGTGGCCGATGGCGAGCTGCTCGAAGGCGCCGAGTGCCTGCAGGAAATCGCGCTGATCGTCGGGAGTTGCCACCGTCAGCAGCTGATCGATGAAAGGACCTGAGTTCGCCTTCGTCGATCCAGGCACGATGCGCTCGGCGAGGATCCGAAGGGTCTCGAGCTGATGAGGATCGAGAAACTCCGGAACGTAATCCGGTGCGGCGGCCCTGGTTTCGGCGAGCCCCACGACGGTCTCGTCACGAAGGTGATGCTGAACCGGATGCGCGGCGGCAACCCACGGGAACATCAGCAGGCCGCCCGCGCTCATCGCCAGCTGCTGGATGACACGCCGCCGTCCCGGATGGATCACGTCCTCGCGCATGGCGGGCGCAGTCTAGCACGGCCCACGCTGACGAGGGTCTGGGCGCTTGCCACGCCAGGCGCCGCTGTAGTGTCGCCAGTGGCAACCAGGGAGACAATCGCGTGAACGCCAGAGCGCAGGACCACTTCGATGTGATCGTCATCGGATCGGGAGCCTCGGGCGGCTGGGCCGCGAAGCGACTCTCGGAGTCTGGCCTGAAAGTCGCTGTCGTCGATGCCGGGCGCCGCCACACGGCTGGCGACTTCCGCGAGCACAAGCCGGACTTCGAGCTCAAGTATCGCAACCGGGCCCCCGAAGTGATCAAGCGGACGCGGCCGCGGCAGAGCGAATGCTACGCCTGCACTGAGCACAACTTCGACTGGTTCGCCAACGATCTCGAAGAGCCGTACACGACGCCGGCAGGAAAGCCGTTCAGCTGGCAGGGACGAATGCGGATCATGGGCGGCCGCACCAACGTCTGGGCCCGCCAGAGTTACCGGTTCAGCGATCTCGATTTCAAGGCGGCGTCGACCGATGGGCACGGGATCGACTGGCCGCTTGGATACGCGGACGTGGCCCCGTACTACGACCTCGTCGAACGGTACGTCGGGATCAGTGGACTTGCCGAAGGCGTGTACGAGCTGCCCGACGGCCAGTTCCTGCCGCCGATGCCTTTCACCTGCTCGGAGGTGCGGCTCCGCACGGCTGCAAAGGAGAAGCTTGGACGTACGGTCACCATCGGCCGCGCCGCCAATCTGACCCGTCCTCTGAACGGACGATCTCCCTGCCATTACTGCGGCCCGTGCGAACGCGGCTGCGTGACCCACTCGTATTTCAACTCGGCGTTCACGACGATGGCGGATGCGCTGGCGACGGGCAACTGCACGCACATCCCGGACGCGATGGTCTACAAGGTCGTGATGGATCCCGACGCGCCCCGTGCGCGTGGCGTCCTCTACATCGACCGCGTCTCGCGCCAGCCGCGCGAGGTCTACGGCCGCGTCGTGATTCTGTGCGCGCAGGCGCTGGAGTCGGTTCGCGTGCTCTTCAACTCGGCGACGCCGCGATTTCCAAATGGCCTGGCGAACTCGAGCGGGGTCCTCGGACACTATTTGCAGGACCATGTCTGGAATGGCGGCGGCGCGACGGGCGATTTCCCGGACATCCCGGCCAGGCCGTCACTGGGAGCGCCGCGGCGGCCCAACGGCATCTACGTCGTGCGGTTCCGCAATACGAAGAAGGGCCCGAAATCGAAAGCCTTCCTGCGCGGTTACGGATTCCAGGGCGGGTGGGGTGGTCCGGATTTCAACTGGAGCGCGCCAGGCTTTGGCGAGGCGTTCAAGGCCGCGCTGCTCGGTTCGGTCACGACACTGAATCTTGGCGGCTTCGGCGAATGCCTCGCGCGCCGCGACAACTCGGTGGCACTCGACCGCGATGTCGTCGACGTATTCGGCATCCCGGTGCTGCGCATCCATATGAGCTGGAGCGCGAACGAGGCCGCGATGATCGCCGACATGGCGTCGTCTGCTGCCGAGATGCTCGAGGCGGCCGGGCGCACGGAATGTACACCCGTGGACAGTCACGGATCGGATGCCGGGAATGGGCATTCACGAGGTCGGCGTTGCGCGCATGGGCGCAAGCGCGAAGACGTCCGTGCTGAACCAGTTTCAGCAAACCCACGACATCAAAAATCTGTTCGTGATGGACGGCGCTGGCTTCACGTCCAGCGCGTGCCAGAACCCGACGCTCACGATCATGGCGCTGGCGGTGCGCTCGTGCGATTTCCTGATGAACGAAATGAAGCGAGGCGTCCTGTAGCCCGGGCCCGTGTAGTCGGCAGCTAGAACTTGAGCTTGCGTAGAAAGTCGATACTCCGTGGGATCTGGCTGACCGCCTCCGGGTGCTCGTCTTCGATCAGATACCACTTCACGCGCGCCTTGACCGCTGCGGCCATCACCTGCGTCCAGTCGATCGTCCCCGTCCCCAGTGCCACGCTCGCTTCGTCTGGCGCTTCGCCGGTCGTAATCCCGGACGGCGTTCCCTTCCGGATGTCCTTCAAGTGCACGATCCGGATCTGGCTGCCGTAGCGATTGAGCAGGGCCACGGGATCACCGCCGCCGCGGACCACCCAGAAGATATCCATCTCGTAGTCGACGAGCCGCGGGTCCGTTCCCTTGAACAGGGTGTCCATCAGGGTGCCGTCAGGACTCGCGACGAACTCATAGCCGTGAATGTGATAGCCAAGTCGAAGTTTCTCGCGCGCAGCCGCAGCCCCCCATTTGTTGAAGCTGGCCACCGCGTCGTCCGCATCGGCACGCGTGAGCATCTTCTCGTGAGGGATCCAGCCACAGATGACGGTCTCGAGGCCGAGGGCGTGCGCATCGCGGACGACCCCGGGGAAATCGTCGCGAAGCCGTTCGTAATCGACGAACTGACTGATCGCGCGAAGACCGGCGGCCCGCAGCGCCCGTGCAGTGTCCTCCGCAGACATCGTGGGAAACCCCGCGAGCTCCACCTCCTCGAAGCCCCAGTCGCGAACCTGCTTCAGCGTGCCCGCCAGATCCTTCTTCAACTCGTTCCGGACGCTGTAGAGCTCGAGGCCGAGCCGCCCGCCCGCAGGGTGGGGGAGCGGAGCGCCTGCGAGGTTCGCGCTCATGTGGCGGGCCAGAACCGAGGCGCCGCCGACCGCCGACAGAAATGAGCGACGGGTGAAATCCATGGCCGGATTCTACCGCGCAGGAATGAGCCTGCGACCTGGAGGCCACGCCGGTGAGCCGCTTTTCCGATGGTTGCGGCTTTTACCCATAGCGGCGGATGAGACCCTCGAACCGAGGCGTTCAGCCGTCACCCAAGGGAGGAGCTCATGAAGATCCAGCGATTCGGTGTTCGGCTTGCCCTGTCGATCGTGGGGGCAGTCGCCATTGCCAGTCTCTCGCAGTCGGGAGTGCTGGCCCAGAACGATCACGGGCATTCGGCGACGGCGGAACGCCGTCCGGACACGCCGGAAGGCGTGGCGCGGAGGAGCGCGTTGGTCCGGGCCGTTCGCGAAGCGACGCGGCGCTTCCTCGATCCGGCGGTCGCGATGGCGGAAGGGTATCTGCCACAGTTCGGCTGCGTAACGGGATCGTCCGAGGGTGTCATGGGAGTCCACTTCGTCAACGGCGGGCTGGTGAATGACGGACAGCTGCACGTCGAACAGCCGGAGTTGCTGGTGTATGAGCCCCTGCCGAACAACCGGTTCCAACTGGTCGCGGCCGACTACCTGGTCACATCGGAGGCCTGGCACGCCACGAATCCTGCGCCTCCTCAACTGATGGGCCAGCTCTTCCACCTGTTCGAGAGCCCGAACAGGTTCGGACTGCCCGAGTTCTACACGCTGCACGTGTGGGCCTGGAGGGACAACCCGCAGGGAACGTTCGCGAACTGGAATCCGAACGTGTCCTGCGAGGCGTACAATCCGCAGAATCAGTGAGAGAAGCGCCGGGAGTTTACTCATTCAGGAGAAGTGCGATGCCATCCACCATCACCCGCACAGACGCTGCTTCGGACACCGTCCTGACCGATGCGATGCTCACGCGCTTTGCAGAGCGGTCGGCCCGGTACGATCGTGACAATGCATTCTTCACCGAGGATTTCGACGAACTGCGCAACGCTGGATACTTGCGTCTCGCGTTGCCACGGGAACTTGGCGGCTTCGGACGCTCGCTCGCCGAAGTCGTTCGCGAGCAACGCCGGCTCGGATCGTATGCGCCGGCGACGGCGCTCGCGATCAACATGCATCTCTACTGGACGGGTGTGGCCGCCGACCTCGCGCGCGCCGGCGATTTCTCGCTGCAGTGGCTGCTGGAGGAGACCGCGCGCGGTGCGGTCTTCGCCGCCGGCCACGCCGAGAGCGGGAACGACATCCCCCTGCTGCTCTCGACCACCCGGGCCGAACGCGTCGAGGGCGGCTACCGGTTCACCGGCCGCAAGGGATTTGGCAGCCTGACGCCGGTCTGGACCTACCTCGGCCTCCACGGCATCGACGCGTCGGATCCGTCGCATCCGAAGATCGTGCATGCCTTCATGCCGCGCGACACCGAGGGCTACCGGATCGAGGAGACCTGGGACGTCCTCGGCATGCGCGCGACCCGGAGCGACGACACCATCCTCGATGGCGTGTTCGTGCCGGATCGGTACGTCGGACGCGTCGTGCCGGCAGGCGCGGCCGGGATCGACGGTTTCGTGCTGGGGCTCCTGGCCTGGGCGCTGCTCGGTTTTGGCAACATCTACTATGGCCTGGCGCGCCGCGCCTACGAGATGACGCTGAAGTCGGTCACGACGAAGAAGTCGATCGCGGTCTCGCGAACGATGGCGTACCACCCCGAGATTCAGCACATGGTTGCGGAGATGACGCTGGCGCTCGACACGATCGAGCCGCACCTGGAGCGGGTGGCGACCGACTGGTCATCGGGAGTCGACCACGGTGCGGCGTGGCCGAAGGAAATCTTCAGCGCGAAGTATCACGCGGTTGAAGCGTCGTGGAAGGTGGTCGATCTCGCGCTCGAAGTGGCCGGAGGTTTTGGCATCTTCCGGCGCAGCGGTCTCGAGCAGATCTTCCGCGATGCGCGGCTGGGCCGAATCCACCCGGCCAATTCCATGCTGACTCACGAAATCGTCGCGAAGACGGTGCTGGGCATCAACCCGGACGAGACGCCGCGCTGGGGATGAGCGGTTCCCGGGCGATCAGACGAACATCGCCGGATTGATCTCGAGGGCGATCTCGGAGACGCGATCGACGGGCAGACCTGCCCGCCGTGCGTGCTCCCGGATCGCCTCGACGCTGGGCGCGTCGTACTCGCAGTAAATCTTGCCGTCGACGTCAGAGACGTAGCTGCGAATCCACCTGACCTCCGGCATCTCGGCCAGCACGGCGACCGAGCGGCGGCCGGTCTCCGAGACGTCGGCGAGAGAGAGTCCAGGGACTGAGCGCTCAATCAGATAGCGGGGCATCGTCGCCTTTCGAAAGTTCGCCGAGCGGCAGCGCGGCGGCGCATGCGGCAATGACGTCCGCATCCCCGCTCGTTGCCGCAACGCGCGCGGCAGTCTCGGCCGCGGCCCGGGCGTCGGCAAGGCTGCCAAGCGCAACATGGCTCTCGGCGATTCTACGCCACATCCACGCCTCGCCGGCGCGATCGCCGGCGGCGCGCCGAAGCTCGAGGGACCGGTGGAATTGTTCGGCGGCGCGCTGATGGCGGCCGAGCGTCCGTGAGACATGACCGAGGGCGGCGAAGGCGTGCGCCTCGAGCAGCGGCTGACCGGCGCGATGATTCAAGGCGACGCTCTCTTCGAGCACGGTCTGCGCGTCCTCCGGCCGGTTCATCTTCGAGAGTGTCACGCCCAGGCTGTTCAGGATGAGCCCTTCCTGTTTCGGGTCCGCCAGTTCGCGCGAGAGGAGCAATGCGGCCTCGTAATGCCCGAGCGCATCAGCAAACCGACCCCGGGTCCATTCCAGAATGCCAAGCGTGTTGCGGCAGGCGATCGCCCGGTCCCATTCGCCCAGTCTGGACGCGAGATCGAGCGCGGCGGCGAACGCGGCGACGCTCACGTCGGTCGCCCCGTGGACGTGACGCAGGGCGCGCGCGATGCCTTCGAGCGCGTTCAACTGTCCGTCCGAATCGCCCGCCTGGCGAGCAAGGACATGGACCCGGTTCCACGCGTCCAGCGACTCTGCGTGCAGGCTGACACGTTCGCGCGCCGCCGCCGCACGGTTCCACATCGCCGCTTCGGCCGTCGCGTCCTCGAGCCTGGCAAATAACCCCGCGGCTTCGGCCAGGCACGGCAGCGCCTCTTCATGCCTCCCGAGCTCGAACAGCACTTCACCCAGCGTCCGCAATGCCTGGGCCAGACCCTCAGCGTGTCGCGCCCGACGGCTCAGCTCGATCGCCTGGCGATAGGTCGCGATCGCCGAGTCGATCTCTCCTTTCTGCAGTTCGATGTGCGCAATCGACGTCAGGTGGAAGGACCGCTGGACCGGCAGCAAATGTGCCGAGTTCTGGTCCGCCAGGCGCAGGGTCGACAGCGTCGCGTCGAGGTTCCCCATCGCGCGATGGACGTTGGCACGAGTGTGCAGGGCATAGGCGAGCTTCTTCGGATTCTGCGCCATCGACGGCATCGCCAGCGCTTCCTCGCTTCGTGCAAGCGACCCCGGATAATCGCCCATGCTCTTGAGAATGCTTGCGAGATTGACGAGGTCGCCAGCCACGGCATCCTCGTCGCCGCCCTGACGGTCGATGGCAAGCGCATGTTCCGTGAGCGCCAGCGCCTCCTCGTTGCGGCCTTCGTGCCAGCGGAGAAGCCCGATACTGCGGAGGATGTTCCGCTGGAGGCTCGCGTTCTCCAGGTCGCGGCTGATCCGAAGCGCGGTGCTCAGCGCGCGATCCGCTGCGTTGAACCGCTTCAGTAGAGTTAGAACATCGCCCTCGCGCAAGTACGCCTCCGCGAGCCGGGCGGACGGCCCCGCAGCAGCCAGGTGCGCCGTGAGCCGCCGGATGATCTTTCGCTGGCGGACGCGAAGGCCCATCGTCTCGCACGCGCGTTCCTGCTGGAACATCAAGTCCGCGCGAAGCAGTCGCGATTCCTCATCGTCTGGCAGATGGGGCAGCCATTGGAGGACCTGTTCGAGCGCGCCGAACGCTTCGGCGAATTGACTGAGGCGGCTGGCCCGGTCGGCGGCCGAGCGCCCGTAGTGGACGGCCTCGCGCCACGCTTCCGCGCGTGAGTAGTGGCGGGCGAGGAGCACGGCCTCCTCGTCGAGGCGTTCGGGGTGATGCCGCTCAAAGGCGCGCGCCACCGCCTCGTGCAGCGACTTCCGCTGATGCACGAGAAGGCTGTCGTAGCTGACCTCCTGTGTGAGCACGTGGGTGAAGCGGTAGCCAGGCGCAGCGGTCTCGCCGGACTCGCAAATCAGGCCGCTGTCGATGAGCCGGGCAACGGCGGGGGCAAGATCAATCCGCGGGTCGACGACATCCGCCAGGAGTGCGTGCTCGAACTCGCGGCCGAAGACCGCCGCGACCCGAACGACCTCGCGGGAGTGAGGCTCCAGATTATCGAGGCGCGCTCGAATGACCGCCTGCACGGTGTCGGGCAGCGACAAGGTGTCCGGCCCACCCTCGACGACAGCCTCGCCGCCGCGCACCGACACCGCTCCCTGCTCGACGAGCGCACGACAGACCTGCTCGAGGAAGAAGGGGTTGCCTCCCGTCCGCTCGAATACCCGGGAGACAAGCGCCTCGGAGACGTGACCCGCGCCCAGTCCGGCCTCGATGATGGCCTCGGCGGCGGCAAAGTCCAATGGTTCGAGCGCAAGTCTCGATACACCCGGCAGGGACGAATCCGGCATCGCCGCGTCGGGCCGCGTGGTCACGATGAAGAGTAGCCGTTCGATCGGAACAATCTCACGGATGCGCGCGAGCGCGGCTCGTGACGCACTGTCGGCCCAGTGCCAGTCCTCGAACAACACGACGACCGTGGTGCGCTGCGACACGGCGGTGAAGAACGCCGCCAGCGCATCGACGAGTGCGGCCTGAAGGTGTTCACCCTGCAGGTGTCGCGGCAGCGGATACCGTTCGCCGCGCAATGAGAGGAGATGCAGATACAGCGGCACGAAGGATTCGAGCGACGCATCGAGTGCGCAGACGTTTGCCACGACGGCAGCGGGGTCGGCCGGCCGGTGCGCATCGATGCGCAGCGAGGTCCGGACAATCTCGATGAAAGGGCCATACGGCGCGACGTCGCCAAACGCGCGGCAGCGGCCCTGCAGCAGCGTCACGTCGCCCGTATCCTGGAGTCGCCGGCGAAGTTCGAATATCAGCCGGCTCTTTCCAAGGCCCGCCTCGCCGACGATCTCGACGACGCGACCCTCGCCTGAACGGGCACGCTCGACATGCCGTTCGAGCAGGGCCAGGTCGGAATGCCGGCCCACGTACGGCGTCAGTCCCGATCGCGCCGACGCCTCGAGGCGGGTCTCGAGGCCGGTCAGCCCGGTCACGCGAAAGGGCGTCGTTGACGCCGCGCCGGGGTCGAGGACCACGGGCGCGCACGCAACGGTATTGACGAACGGCGACAGGACACGCTGGCATTCCTGGCTGATGACGATGTCGCCGGGCCCGCCCAGGGTCGCGAGCCTGGAGGCGGCAGTCGCCGGAGCACCAACAATCGCGTAGCGGCGCGGCCCTTCACTCAAGCGCTGCGCGACGACGGAACCGGCGTGGAGGCCGGATTGGATCTGTATGCCGGGACGCGAGCCGACCCGCTCCCGATCTCGCCCACGCGCGCGTGCAGCTCGATTGCTGCCCTGACGGCGCGAAGCTCGTCATCGCCGTGGGTCGCCGGTACGCCGAACAGCGACACGATCTCTTCACCGATGGCCTGGTTCACCACGCCGCCATGGCGCCGCACCGCATCGACGGCCATATGCCGTAGGCTGGCCACCAGCGCACGAGCCTCGGCCGGCGCCATCCGTTCGACCAGGCTGCCATAGTCCGAGACCAAGGTGACGAGCACTGCGGCGGGGCGGCGCTCGGTCACAGGCGCGGCCTCCGGCTGGCCGGTCAACGCGATTCGAGATGGTCCAGCCGATCCGAAGACTGCAGGGTCGGCGCCAGGAACCAGCGCGAGCAGATCGGCGGTAAAGACCGTCATCGATTGATAACGGCTGTCCGGCGACTTCGTCAGCGCACGCCGCAGCACCCGTTCGATCGCCGCGGGCACTTCGGGATGGGACGTCGCGACGAGATTGGGTTCACGATTGAGGATGGCGTCGGCGAGTGACGAGGCGTCCCCGCCATCGAACGGCCGGACGCCGGTGAGCATCTCGTGCAGCAGCACGCCGAGCGACCAGACGTCCGAGCGGGAGTCGATCGCGGTCCCGCGCACATGCTCCGGACTCATGTACGGGAGCGTCCCGAAATGACCGTCCATCCCGACAGGAGACAGGTCCTCGATCGTCGCGATACCGAAATCGAGGACTTTTACCGTTCCGTCGCGGAGGAGCATGACGTTCGACGGCTTGATGTCGCGGTGCACCACGCCGTGGGCGTGAGCGGCGCCGATCCCGCGCGCGACCTGCACGGCGATCGGAAGCGCTTCGTCGAACGGCAACCGCCCGCGCTTCAACCGGGCGGCGACGGTCTCGCCGTCGTAGAGCGGCATGGCGAGGAACAGCTGCCCTGAATCGGTTTCGCCGATCTCGAGAATCGTGCAGATGTTCGGGTGGTCGAGCGCCGCCGCGGCACGCGCCTCGATCAAGAACCGCTGCTTCGGTGCTGACTGGCTGTCGAGGTGTGGATGGAGGAACTTCAGCGCGACATGGCGGCCCAGCCGCGGGTCGTGTGCCTTGTACACGACTCCCATCCCGCCGGCTTCGACCAGCTTCGAGAACGGCATACTGTCCGACCCTGCGCCCCTCCCAGCCGGCAAACTGCGTTCGCGCCCATGACGCCGCCGGCGCGATCGCCGGCGCGAGGCGGTCGATCGGCCCCGGGCCCTCGTGTGCCGCGAGCAGCGACTCCACTTCGCGCCGCAGTTCGTGATCTTCGCCGCAGCGCTCGTCGAGCAGGCGTCCCCGATCGGCGACGTCACACTCGACCGCGGCGGCGAAGACCGCCTGGACGCGCTGCCAGCGTTCGGCGGTCGGGTGATCACGCCGCACGCCAGGTCCGGTCATGTCTGGAGCTCGCGGTTCAACCAGGCGCGCGCAATCGCCCAGTCGCGCTTGACGGTGGCGGGGGAGACATTCAGCGCGTCGGCGGTCTCTTCGACACTCATCCCGCCGAAGAAGCGGCACTCCACCACACGCGCCTGCCGCTCGTCGATCGCCTGGAGCCGCGCGAGCGCCTCGTCGAGCGATACCAGTTCGTCAGCCCGCTCGTGTGCAATCGCCATCGCATCACCGTCGTCCAGCGAGACGACGATCTGCCCGCCGCCGCGCTTGTCGCGACGACGGGCGACGGCGTAGTCGATCAGGATCCGGCGCATGGCCTGGGCCGCGATCGCGAGGAAGTGACCGCGATTCTGCCACTGGATGCGATTGAGTTTATTGAGCTCGAGCCACGCTTCGTGAACGAGCGCGGTCGTGGACAGGGTGTGGCTGTCCCGCTCGCCGCGGAGATTGCGGGCAGCGAGCTGGTGCAACTCGTTGTACACCAGGACGAACATCTGCTCCATCGAGAGCGTGGACATGGCTAGGCTAGGCTGGCGCAGGTGCCGTGCGCGAACGACGGCGTCCGAGCCTCGGCGTCATCCGAGCCACAGTACCATCGGCGAAACCACTCAACAAGGCTCGCTACAAAGCGGTCTAACCTCGACGCCCGCTGAAGTCACTCTTCCTCCGGGAACGGCGCAGAATGTCCTCCCGGCGTGTCGCCGCATCGTTCGACCGGTAACATCCCCCATCGCACCCTGGGCGACCGGTTCTGGACGTAGACGCACTTGTCGCCGAGCAATACTGGCGCGTAGAACGTGTGGAGGTACGGCATCACCTTGTCCCGATCGTGCCACAACTGAACGACAACATCCGGTCGCCGCTGCTCGATTGAATAGCGATAATCGAACTTCGTGTGCCCTGGCCTGAAGTCCACGAACCGCTTGCGGCCGGTCGACACTTTCGAGGGCTCACGCGCAATGTGCAGATCGTTCTTTCCAAGCAGATCGATCGATGGGCGGTCCGCGAAGTAGGGGATCGTGCCTGCCCTGACAACCGCGATTACCGCCTCGGGAGTGGTAATGCGGCGCAGCATCAGCGCCTGTTCGACCTCGCCCTGGTTCTCACCCCCGTTGCCAGAATGCAATGGCGGATGGATCAGCAGGACCTCGAGCCACGCCCTGACGCCGTAAATGCTGTTCGCTGTCAAGACGCTGAAGGTGACCAGGGCGGCGAAGGCCGCCAGCGTCACGCGATTGGCCGATCGAGTCTGCACCGTGCTCACGAACGTGTCGGCGATTTGGAACAGGGCGAAGGCAAGCAGCACGAAGAACGCAGGCATGACGATACAGATGTATCGATTGCTCCCTCCCCAGTATTCCCATGCGTCGCCGCCGACATAGACGCTGTACAAGATCTGCACCACGAACATCCAGAGCAGGAGCCCGGTATCACGCGCGCGCTTGACAAGCAGCAGAAACGGCAGCGCGAACAGCAACGGATTGAAGCGCCAGATGAACTGCCCGAGGACGAATATGCCGCGGCTGATCCGCAACTGGAACGGATAGCCGGTCATCTTCAGATAGTAAGTGTTGGGCAGGAGCTGATCGAAGTACCAGAGCCGGAAGGTCGTCTGCAGTCCGACGAATACGACGAGCGCCGACGCTCCCCACACCAGGTGCCTCCTGCGGTTGGATCGATCGACGACGACGTGATAGAGCATCAGGCCCGCGAGCGGTACAACCATGTCGGGCCGAACGAGCGTGCTCGCGCCGAGCAGCAGGTACGGTGACGACCTGAAGCGGCCGTCTTCAAGCGACCTGAGTGCCTGCGACAGCGTGATGCTGACGACAAGAACGAGGGCACTGACCTCCACTCCCTGCAGGCTCCAGTGGTTCAGGGGCAGGTAGGAGGCGGTCATCGCGACGGCGCCGAGCGCGATCACGCCTGACCCCGAGGACACGCGGAGCGCGATCTCGCGGACGAAGAATAGGCTGATCGCCAGCATGACGGCGGCCGTGATCTGCACGACAAGGCTCGTCTTCGACGGCTCGAGTGGGAGGAGGTGGACCGCCGTCATGTAGAGAACCCACGCCGGGTTGGTGTATCCCTCGACCGGCTGAGTGCCTGGATTCCACACCAGGCCGTACCCGTGGGCGAGGTTTCTCGCGTATCGCATCGAGATCATCGCGTCGTCGAACAGCGAGAAGTACCGCTCGCCGGCGACGACAAAGCTCGTGCGATAGATGAACAGCGCGGCATACACGAGGAACAGACCGACCATCCCCCGGAACGCCAGGTGAAAACCTTGGCTCCCGCTCGAAATGGCCGGGTTCATCCCGATGCGTTCGTCCCGCATCCTTCAGTGCCTCCCAGGCTCACCGTGCCGGAGCGTGTTCGTGCTGCTCCGGCGTGTGCTCCTCAATCTCGGTCGGCTCGGCCGCCATCTTCTGCCACACTGCCTGCACCTCGGGCGGCAGCTTGTCGCTGTGCTTGATGAACGCGACGATTTTCCAGATCTCATCGTCCGACATCACGCCGTCCCACGTCGGCATGCCAGTCATGCGGACGCCGTGCTTGGTGACCCAGAACAGCCAGGCATCGTCGTCATGCGGGATGCGATTGACCAGCTGCGGAGCCGGCGGGTTGAACTTGTCGCGCATCGGACTGATCTTCGCCTTGGCGCCGCCGTGGCAGAAAGCACAGTGCTCTTCGTATTCCGTCGCCCCCTCCGCGAGGGCTGCCGGCGTCATCTGCACCGGGTTGCCGCCGGCCGGCTTGTGCTTGTTCGCGTAGACGTCCATCGCCCGCGAGGCCAGCGAGCGCTCGAGGCTGCCCGGGGGATTGTCGGCGCCAATTGGATACAGTCCCAGGTGTGAGATGACGAACGCACAGGCGACGATCGCCGCGAGCGTTCCGACGATGCCGATGATGACGTTCTTCACCGATCCCCTCCATTGAGCCACCACGCCGATTATCAGACGTCGGGGCGCGCCTTGAACCCGGATGTGGCATTCTCATCGGGGACAATCGCGGCGGCTGGCCCGCGTCCCCGGGCTACAGCCGGCGTTATCGTAGTCCGACCCCGTCCCTGTCAGCCTGCAAACCTCAGCACTTGCTTCGCCGCCTGAATCCCATTACATTCTCCTCCGGCGGCGGTCCGCGCCAAACCTCGTTGGCTTTCCCTCAGCGAAGGCCGCGTCGAGGCAAAGGGGGGCACACTCCCGGATCGGCATGACGAACATTCGTCCGCCGTGGACGACGCTGCTGAGGAGCATCGTTCGCGGCTGTACGAAGGAGTTCGTGATGCCGTCCCACAAAGATCTGAAGCGACTCGTTCGCTCCCGCATGAAGAAGACCGGCGAGGCGTATACCGCCGCGCGGGTCCAAGTTCTCAAACCGGGACCCCGCACCTCGGACGCGAAGTCCAAACCGTCAAGCCGCGAAGACTATGCGCAGCTTGCTGGCCTGGCAGACACGTCCGTGCTCAAGCGCACCGGCCGGACGTGGGCCGAGTGGGTTCGGGTGCTCGACGCGGCGCGCGCGACTGAACGACCCCACAAGGAGATCGCGTCGTACGTCTCATCGCTGGGGACGCCTGACTGGTGGAGCCAGATGGTCACCGTCGGCTACGAGCGGATTCGCGGGTTGCGGGTCAAAGGCCAGCGTCGCAGCGGGACGTACGAAGCGAGCAAGAGCCGCACCTTTGCGGTCCCGGTCGAGACGCTGTTCGCGGCGTTCGCAAACGCGCGCACGCGGGGCGTGTGGCTGCCGGTGAACGTCACGGTCCGTACGGCCGTTCCGCACAAAAGCATGCGCCTGACATGGGATGACGATTCGCGGGCGCTGCTCGGATTCGTCTCGAAGGGAGCAGCGAAGAGCATGGTCGCCGTGCAACACGAGAAGCTCCCCGACAAGGCGACGGCTGACGCGCTCAGGATTGCGTGGAGTGGATACTTCGATCGGCTCGCGGAGCATCTGTCATGACCAGGCGCCGCGGAAGGGATTGGTTCTGGCCGTCGTGGGCGAGCGTTCGATCCCGCGAACGGGATCGATAGGGGAGAGGGCCGGCGAGCGGACGGGTCGAGGCCCGTTCCGCTCGCCGCCCGACGAACTACTGCAGATTTTTCGTGAAGAACTGAACCACGAGCGGCCAGGACTGTTCGGCCGCTTTGAGGTTCGCGCCACCGGCACCGGCCTGCTGCCCCATGAACCCGTGGCCCGCGCCCTCGTAGCTGTGGACCTCGTAGCTCTTGCCGTTCTTCTTCATCGCCGCTTCGGTGACCGGAATCGTGGCACCAATGCGGGCGTCGTTACCGGCATAGAGGCCCAGGACCGGCGCCTTGATGTTGGCGAGTTGGGTCGCGACCGTGTCAGCGGTCGCCCCTGGCGCCGAGGCACCCGGCGCGTCGCCGTAGTAGACGACAGCGGCATTCAGCGCCGGCTGCGCCGCCGCGTACCCGAAACTGCGCGCACCGCCCCAGCAGAAGCCAATCACGCCGGTCTTCCCGTTCGACGCGGGCAGACCCTTGCCGTACTCCATCGCGGCGTCGAGCCTTGCCACCACGTCAGCCGGGCTCAAGGACATGATCGCCTGGTTCACTCCAGTGCCGAGCGAGTCGGAGCCGCCGCCGTTCGGGCCCTTGCCGGAGAGGAAGTCAGGAACGATGGCGATGAATCCGTCCTGCGCGAGCTGATCGCCGACGGCACGCGGGAGATCGCGCATACCGAAAATGTCGTGAATCACCAGCACGACGCCGGTCTTGTTCGGCCGCTCCGGATAGACGACCCAGGCCTTGAGCGCCGTGCCGTCCTTCATCTTGATGTCGACCCACTCGCCATGTCGCGGCGACTCCTTGAGCGCGCGCGCGGCGTGTTCGGGGGTGCCGGCCGGGATGGCATCGTTCCACGGCACCTCGATTGGCGGCGTCTGGGGCTGGCCGCCCCGCTGAGCGCCGGGCCCCGCGCCAGGGCCCCCGCCGGGTGCCGGCGGCCCCTGCGGTGCGGTCGCGGGCGGCGGCGCCTGCGCGTCCATGTGCACGTGTGCGGCAGCGGGGTTCGATGCCGGCTGCGGCGCAGCGGTCGGTTGCTGCGCGTGCGCGTGGGCGGCGATCCCCAGCGCTCCAGCCAGCAGAATTGCTCGTCTCATTCATCCTCCTCGAACGTGCGGACTACATGCGTGCCCGCGGGAAACAACAGCCGTGGGCCGCGGCACGGGCACACCGGTCGCAGCCACTCATGGCGTACGAACGCCATCATACTAGTGGGCTGCGATCCGGCGGATCGGATCTGACTACGCCTCGTCGCGCGCCTTCTCGAGCGTCGGGATGTCGATCTTCGTCATCTTCAACATCGCCTCCATCACCCGCTTCGACTTCACCGGATCCGGCGCATTCATCAATTCGCTCATCCGGGCCGGAACCACCTGCCACGAGAGTCCGTACTTGTCCTTCAGCCAGCCGCACTGGCTTTCCCTGCCGCCTTCCGTGAGCTTGCCCCAGAAGTAGTCCACCTCCGCCTGGTCTGCGCAGGCAATCGAGAACGAGACGGCCTCGGTGAACTTGAAGTGAGGCCCGCCATTCAACCCGATGAAGCGGGACCCGTCCAGTTCGAACTCGACCGTCATGGCCGTGCCCTTCGGGCCCGGGCCGGCGTCGCCGTAGCGGGTGACCTTCAGGATTCGCGAGTTCTTGAAGATGGAGGTGTAAAACGCGGCGGCCTCTTCGGCCTGCGTGTCGAACCACAGAAACGGGGTGATCTTCTGCATCGAATCAATTCTCCTCGAAATACTGGACGCGATCGTCGGTGTTGCGGCCAGGGGGAAGTCAAATCGGCGGGCCGAATGGGGCCACTCACGGGGTAGTCGAACGCGGGCCGCTGATTTCGACAACAGCCGCAGCGGCGTGGGAATCACAAGGGATGCGCTTCAGGTCGGGCAGCTGGGCCAGGGGCGTTGACGTTCGGTCGGTGTCACGCAATCATGAACGACGTTCCAGTTGCGGAGAATGCCACTGATGGATGACCTGACCGGCCGCGTCGCGCTCGTGACCGGCGGCTCGCGCGGAATCGGGCGCGAGATCGCCAGGGCTCTTGCGGCCGCGGGCGCACGCGTCGCGGTCAACTATCGTGCCGCAGCCGACGCGGCGGACATTGTCGTCCGTGACATCGAGTCCGCGGGCGGCAAGGCTGTCGCGCTGCAGGCGGATGTCTCGGATCCACTCGCTGCCGCGGAGCTCGTGCGCGAGACCGAGGCCCGGCTCGGACCGATTGGCGTCCTCGTCAACAATGCCGGCGTCAATGCCGGCAAGCCGCTCGACCGGCTCGACGCGCAGATCTGGAACGACACGATCGCGACCAATCTCTCGTCCGCCTTCTTCGTCACGCAGGCGGCACTGCCCGCGATGCGCGCACAGCGGTGGGGGCGAATCATCATGCTGTCGTCCGTCGCCGCGCACACCGGGGGCGTGATTGGGCCGCACTACGCCGCCAGCAAGGCCGGTCTCCTCGGCCTCACGCACAGCTACGCGAACCTCCTCGCGAATGAGGGCATCACTTCGAACGCGATCGCGCCGGCTCTCATCGACACGGACATGATCCGCGGCAACCCGGCGATCACGCCCCAGCTGATTCCCATCGGCCGGTTCGGCACGTCCAACGAAGTCGCTGCCGTTGCCGTCATGCTGGCGACGAATGGGTACATCACCGGCCAGACCATCGGGGTCAACGGAGGGTGGTACATGAGCTGACCCCGCGCGATCCTAAGAGGACTTTCTGGACCCAATCGAGTTCCCGGAACGTCGGACACGGACAGCGATACGGCCCACGGACGAGCACGGATTGACGCGGACAAGATCGCGAATCGCTGCTGCGGTAATGACCGAACGGACGCTGTAGCGTGGTTCAAAGCGGACTGACCAAGAGTTCATTCACCTGTCGAGTTTCCGGACGACGTGGGACACGGACATTCGACACAGCCCACGGACGAGCACGGATTAACGCGGACAAGATCTCGGATGCCGCCGCCGGCCGGCGGCCGGCACCGTGAGCGGGCCGAGGCGCGCACACGAACACCACCCGGCAATCCGGTGCTCGTGTGCAGCGACCTCGGTCGATCACGGCGCGAAGCGCAGGCGGCCATCCTCACGTCGTTCCGGTCCGTGTTCTTCTGTGTTCTTCCGTGGAATCCGTGTCACTTGTGAATCACCGCTGGCGTCGATCTCGCCAGCACATGCGTGCGGAGAGGACACCTCGTGAATGTCATCATCTTTGGCGCATCCGGAATGATCGGACGGGTTGCGATGTCGCGGCGCACGGATCCGCGAAGCAGATTCTCGAAAACCCGGAATCATCTCGGCCGCAGCCGCGCGGTGAGGCAGATCGCGATGGTGCCGTCAGCGAGCCACTGCGGCGCGCACGAGCGCGAATCGCTGGAGCCGTGACAACGAGGCGACGCCGGCGGACATTTCGCCGATCGCCACGGTGAGCTCCCGCGGCTTCGGACGCGGCATTCCTGGGCGCGGGAACTCGTACATGAAGACATGACCGGTTCCGTCCACGCCCGCCCAGATCGGATCCACCCAAACGAGTCCCCTGCTTACCCCGACGCACGCCCACTCGTCGTGCGCCTGCACGGGATGCTTCGGAGAAGGGCCCCCCTTCTGCAAGGCAGCGTTCATTTCGACAATCGCCTGGTCGAGGAAGAAGTTTCGCACCTCCTCGTCCAGTCCACGCAGCCCTGGCGTGTCTGACAGGCGCTTGCACAGCTCCACGCGCACGTGTGCAGTGACCATCGCCCGCGGCAGCAGTACCAGCCGGTGCAGAGCGATGTGGACCCGCGGCAGCGCATCCGAGTACGAGAGCCTCGCAAGCGCCTGCATGTATCGCTGCGCCTCCGCGGTCATCGCCGCCGAGACCGAATCGGTCCGGACGGCTCCGTCCAGCGCGCGCCAGATTCGTCGCCGCGCCGCGCCCGCCCGTCCAAACAAGCTGAAACGGATTCCGCCGGCGACGCGAGCCACGACACTCGCGCCTTCTTTCGTCGTCGTCCATTTCGTGAACGGAGCCCGCGTGATCCGACCCTGGTATTGCAGGCGACCAGCGACAACCCGGAACCAGCTCATACGAGGGCGGTTGCGAAGAGTGTGCCGACGGAAGACGGCGCAACAAGCCGGATTCGCGCCGCGGCGACCGACGAAACCGGTCGTGACGCCGCACATTTGTGAGTGCGACCGGGCCGGATCGAGTAACGCGAGCAGCAGCGGCTCGCCGGAGATCACCGCGTCAGGGGACGACCGTGAAGAGCTGGAACGGCCCCCAGTAGTACGGCTTCGCATAGTTGCCGCCCTGGGCAAGCATGACCAGTTTTGCCTCGCGGAGCGCGTGCGATGCGGTGTCGCCCGCGGCGATGCCCGCGTAAAGACGGTCCATCAGGTCGGCCGTCGATCGATCGTCGACGTCCCAGAGGCCCGCGATCACCCGGCTGGCGCCGGCGCGCAGAAAGGCCCACGCGAATCCCACGAGTCCCTCGCCGGAATAGGCACGTGTGCCGGCACTCCGGCATGCCGACACCGTGACGAGCTCCGCGCGGAGCGGCAGCGCCGCGACGTCTCGCGCATAGAGCTTGTACGCACCCTCGGGCCCCGAAAGGATGACCGCCGAGTCGAGCGGGCTCTCGAGGTTCGCCGTCGCGTGGGCGGTGAAGTGCACGTACGTGAACCGATCGGGTGGCGACGACGTGTACGCCGCCGGCGATGCGCGGACGCCCTGGTACGTCGCGACACCGCGCGGCGCAAAGTGACGCGAGATATTCGCGATCTCGGCAGACGCGTATGTGAGTGCGGGAAAATCGGGTGCGCGCGCAGCGGCATCGCCAATCAACAGCAGTGAGGCTGCGGCGGCCGCCGGACGCGGAGCGCTCGACAACATCGACAAGCCTGGTGCAATCTCGATCTCTGCATCTTCGATCCAGTAATGCGGCTTCGGGCCACGCACCGGCAGGGTCTCGAAATTGATGCCGTGCAGCGCCCCGTCCGCGGCAATGACCACGCGGGTCCCGGCTGGCACCCACGGAAGGATGGGCGCGAGGAGCACTTCGTACAGCCGATCGCCCGGTGTGCCTGCGCCGGCCAGCGGGTTGGCGAAGGTGTTGTTGAGCGTCGCCTGATACTGCCGCACCAGCGGCTCGATCTCACTCGCGGGCGGCAGAGGCTTGATGTGGATGTCGCTCCCGGTCACGACCCAGACGTACGAATGGGTGCCTCCGAGCCAGTAAGCGAGGAGTGTCGTGTGTGTCCTGGCGGCAATCTGCCGGAGTCCCGCGCTGGTTGCCCGAGCCGGCGGGGCAAGATTATTGCGGTCGGCCAGGACGCGGCCGCGGCTCGACTCCGACACCTCGAGCGCGCGATCGATCCGGCCCTGGCTGACCAGCGCGTCCACGTAGGATTGGTAGAAGAGGATGAGCCGCGTCAGGAACGAGAGCTTGTAGTCCGTCTTGAGCAGCTCCGATCGGGTCTTCTCGATCGTATCGAGCGCTGCTTCGAAATGCGCCGACGCCTCGTCCGGTCGCGATCGTGCCATCGCCACGTTCGCAAGCCCGGCGTGCGCCGACCAGCGCACGCTGGGATCCGACGTGCCATCGCCAAGCGCCTTCTCGAACAAGCTCGCCGCTTCGTCCAACTGGCCACGCCCTTTCGCAATCTGCGCCGCGTTCAAGGTGTTGAACACGAGGTTGCCGGTGTGGCTCGCTTGCTTCAGCGTCTGCGCCTCGTCGTTGAAGCGCGCCGCTGCGTCCCACTCGCCGAGATCGATGTTGGCGGAGGCGAGGTTGCCCGCCCACAGCGCAGCATCCGCCTGCAGGTTCGCTTCCTTCGAGACCGACAGCGCCTGACCGCAGAAAGGGCAGTGCCTCGCGTGAATCGCCCTTCAAAATCAGCGTGTTGCCCACGCCGGCCAGCGACTGCGCGAAGTCCTCGTGGGGCCCCCGCCCGGTGTGGAGGGTGACGCTTCGCCGCTGAATCGAGAGCGCCCGATCGAAATCGCCCAGGCGCGAATAGCAGATGCCGGCGTTGCTCAGTGCTGCCGCATAGATGGAGAGCGAGTCGAGGTCCCGGAACGACAACACCCGTTCGAACCGCGGCAGCGCCTCGTCCCAGCGCGCCCGGACGACGCTGCCCATGCCGAGATCGTTGAGCGCCTGAGCCTCGTGAAATCGATCTCCGGCCGCCGCTGCCTTGACCGCCACGGCGTTCAGCCGTCGTTCGCCTTCCGCCCACTGGCCGACCCGCATTCGCAGCTGGCCGTCCAGCCAGGCGATGTCGAACTGGACGTCGGCAGCGTCCGGCGCGAGTCGTCGCGCCGTTTCGAGGGTCGCGAGAGCGGCCTCGAACTGATTGCGGCCCCGCTGCAGCATCGCCTCGACGAACTTCTGACGGGCACGAAGGGGAGAGTAGGACGCCGCCGGCGGAAGCGTCGCCGCGATCAGCGACTCGACTTCCGCAGGCTGACGCTGCAGGACGAGAATTTCACCGCGAAGGAGACGGAACGTCCAGGACCATTCCGAGTCGGGCGCCGCGAGCGCCATGCCGCGCTCGGTGAGCGACCGCGCCCTGGGCAGTTCGCCGCGCCGTTCGGCGAGCTTCGCCTCGTCCAGCGTGGCAGCAAGCTGCCGTTCGCGCCGTCCGGCGCAGCCGCAGACGAGGACGATAAGCGCGACGATCAGCGCAAGGCGGACACGATCAGGACCAGGTACCGTTGCTTTCAACCTCCGCGCACGCGGCCGAGCCGCCGACCGGCGAACCAAGCTCGAACCGCACCATGGTGAGACGCCGCGACAAATCGGTCACCAGGAGCTCGCCAAAGAAGATCCGCCCGAAATCGCGGACGATGACCGAGTGATGGTCGATCTCTGCGCCGGGATACGGATCGCGTGCCCAGTGGATTGACTTCACGATCGTCGCGTACGTCGTTCCCGACGAGTGAAGCACGCGCGCGGTCGCCGGTGGCGGCGTGCCGCCCATCGACGCGCGCATGAACAGGCAGTCGCCAGACTCCTTGACGAAGTCCGGATCATCGGCTGCGGCGAGGAGCTTCGACCGGGTGTTGTGCCGCTGGAACACTGCGGTCGCCAGCTGGATGACGAGCGGATGGCCGCCAATCGCCGCGCCCTCGATCACGGTGTCGTCAGTGACGACAATCGCCGGCTCGCCGCTTCCCGTGGGGCTCGTGGAGCGAAGTGACGCACGCACCCGCTTGGCGCTGAAGCCGGGGTCGATGTCGACGCGGAAGCCGCTGACGTCCGCGCTGACGTGCGTCGACGTCGTCAACGCATCCTCGGCGACTCGATGGTACGTGAGCTCGATCTGCCGCTTGACGTCATCGAACACGCCCTCGGCCGATGTCGAGGCGCCCTCGAAACTGACAAGGTCGCCGAATCTGGTGGCGCCAGCCTCGGCCCGCGAACGGCCGCCAACGACAGTTAGAGAGCTTGCGGTGCCGGATTCAAGGAAGAGATCCGTGGGTCGGACGATGCGGCCGCCGATGGCGGCAGCATTTCCCCTGAAGATGAACCGGCGTCTCAAATCCATTGCAGCAGATCCATTGAACATGTTCTGGGAGGCGATCGGGTTAGCGTGTCGACACCGCAAACCGGTACTCGCCAAGCGAGCGTCCGGCCGCAGCGGCATCGTGGACGGTCAGAATGTAATGCATCTCACCAGCCACTGTCCACGCGGGTAACAACAGCAGGAGCGGCATTCCAGGAGCAGGCGCAGCCGCACGTCCCGTCAGAATGCGCCGCCCTGACTGAGTACGCAGGTCATACGTGATTTGCCCGGCCGCGGGCGGATCGTTGACTTCGAGGGCGAGCGTGACGGGGCCACCCTCCGAGCCGACGCTGACCGTTGCCTCGGTGCCGCGGCTCTCGGGATGCAACAGCACCGGTGCGAGCGCAACGGGCGACTCGGCGCGCCGAAGTGACGGGACCACCCAGACCGACTGATACGTGGTGATTGCCGCCAGTGCGGCCGCCGCGGCCCACGGGATGGCGGTGGATCGATACCACGCGGTCCGTCGAGTGCCGGTGCGAGCCAGCGGCATCGGAATGACAGCTGCGCCGGCCTCCGATCCGGCGAGACCTTCTTTCGCGCCCTGCAGCATGGCAGCCGTGCTGCGCAGATCGGCGGCGCACTCTTCACAAGAGAAGTAATGCGTTTCGAACGCCTCTCGATCCCCGGCTGACAATTCGTCCAACAGGTAGCGCTCAGCGGCAAGCGTCTCGGCGGCTTCCTGGTGGGTCATCGGGTCACGACGCTTCTACGGCTGCGAATTGCTCGCGGAATCGCAGTTTCGCACGATGAAAGAGGACGCGCAGATAGTCGCGGTCGATATTCAGCTCGCGGCAGATGTCGTCTTTGGGTCGATTCTCGAGAAACAGCCATCTGATGAGCTCCCGATCCTTCTGCGGCAGCGCCGCGATTGCTTCCCGCACCTTGACGCGCTCCTCGGCCTTCAACACTCGATACTCGGCACTCGGCTCGCCGGCCTCCGGTTGATCGCGTTCGTCGTCGAGCTGCTCGGCCCTGCCGGACGATCGATAGGTCTCGAGCAGAACGTTGTTGCAGACCGCATTCACGAAAGCGCCGAGGCTTTCCGGACTGTCGAGGGTGCCCTTCTTCTTGAGGGCGGTCAGCACCCGCACGAAGGTTTCCTGGCGCGCATCCTCGACCTGCGCCGCCGAGCGAAGCCGTGAGCGGAGCTTCAAAGAGAGCAGGTCCCCGAAGTAGGCCGTGAAATGCCGTTCGGTTTCAGGATCCTCCGCAATCAGCCGACGGACGTAATCGGCGTCGAAGGCGAAGCGGGGACGAAGGGACAAATGCCGCAATCGTAGCGTCCGGCCTGCCCCTGCCGCAACCTCCTCCCGGCGATCCCGGTCTCGCATAGTTAGTGCAGCGGCGCCGCGGTTCGTTTCAGCCCGGCATCTTTTTTCGCAGGGCATGAAACGGAATCGCGCATCACCACACTAACCGTGTGAACGCCAGTTGGAGATGCGAGGCAAAGATGCCGCAGGTTGCCGTCAATTACGTCGAAAGCGCGCCACTGCTCCTGCTCTGGGTCGCGGCGCAGAAGCCAGGGAAGCACCTGCTGGTCGAGTGCGACCCGGGCGGGTTCGAGGCACTCGCGGCCCAGGCGGCGACACTGTGCGTGCCGCCGGTCCGGTGGTGCCGGATGCCGGGGCCGCTTCAACTTCCGGCCGATCGGCACGGCACGCTGCTGCTGAACGATGTCGCCGCGCTGTCGATCGAGGATCAGATTTCGTTGTTCGACTGGCTCGGCGGGGCTGCCGGCGATCTGCGCGTGATCTCGGGCACCACCACGCCCATGGCGCCGCTGCTCGCCAGCGGCCGGTTTCTCGAAGGTTTGTTCAATCGGCTCAGTAACGTGCAATTCGATGCCACGTCCAGGGAGTGTGCCAGGTGATCAACATGTGCATTGACCGTCCGTCCGTCGCGATCGGCCATATCGTTCGTGAAGTCCTGCTCGACCTGACGTGCGCCGTCCGGTGCGACGCCAGGGTCCTCATCACCGGTGAGCGGGATGCCGGGAACAAGGAGCTCGCCGAGATGATCCACCGCGGCAGTCAGCGGGCTGCCGGCCGGTTCCGATCGATCGACTGTGCCGGCGCGACCGACGACGAGCTGGAGGCGAGGCTGTTCGGGCGGGCGCGTGCGGCCGCGCCCGGCACGGAACGCGGGACGCGCGGCCTGCTCGAACAGGCGCACGGCGGCACCGTCTTCCTGGCCAACATCGGCGCGATCGGCCCGCGGCTTCAGCTGCGGCTGCTGCAGTTCCTGGAAGACGGCCTGATCCAGCGGGTCGGGGCCGCAATGCCCCATGAGCGCGTCGACGTGCGCGTGATTTCGTCAGCAGACCGCGACCTGTTTGCGCGTGCCGATTCGCTGCGGTTCAGCGACGACCTGTACTACAGGCTCAACGTGGTGCACCTCGTCATGCCCGAGACCCAGGTGCGCCGGACGCCGTTCGTCGCGACGCGTTCGTAAGCCACAGCGGATCGGCGATAAAAGACAAGCACGGTCATGCAGGTCGGCGGCCCCAGGCGGCCCACATGACCGGCGAAGGCAGCGCAAACTCGGGATCGTCGAGGCGCGCGAGGTCCGCCGCGACCTCCGCGGGGGTGACGATCCCCTCGTGTTCGATCGCCGCGCGCAGCTGCTCGATATTCGCACGGAACACTTTCGATCCCGCCGACCGTCCGTACCAGATGTAAGCGCGAGCTTCGGTGTCGACGTCTTCGAGTCCGGAGGCGCGAAAGCGGGGCGCCAGCGTGTGTCCGCCGTCCAGATCAACGCCGCCCGCGGTCATCAGCCGCCGGATGGCGGCGAGAGATTCGAGCGGCGCCTGTGCCGACCCGAATGGCAGGCTGAAGTCCTCGACGAGGAGCCATCCTCCAGGTCTTACGGCCTCGATCAGACGTTGAAGCGCGGCGGTATCCTCACGAATGTGCATGAGTACCAGCCTCGCGTGCACCAGATCGAACGCGAACGTCGGGAGCGCTTCCAGCGCGAGGTCGTGGCGTCGGACCTCCAGGTTGGCAAATCCGCCGGTGGAAAGATGACGGGGATCGATGTCGGTCGCGAGGACGCTCCCGTCAGGTCCGACTGCACCGGCGAGCCAGCGCGCGATCGATCCGCCGCCGGCGCCGATCTCCAGGCATCTCCACCCGCGAGCAACGCCGAGCGCCGTGATGTGCCGCTCCGTACCCGCGTCGAAGACGGCGGCGAGCGCGTCGAATCGATCGGTTGCCTCGTGAGCGGCGTTGTCCAGCAGGTACATGCGTGCTCCTATTCGGGGAGAGACTCGTCTGCAGGTTCCTGAAGCCAGGGGGTGACGACGAGGGCAATGATGTAAATCACGGCGGCAACGAGCGCCGTCGCGTAGGCGAGTTGAACCGGCGGCGTTCCGGGCATCGTGGGAACCAGCAACGCGCCGATGAGGGCCGCCGACGTGCCGATCAATCGCCCGCCGATATTGGTCGCGAAGCTTTCGCCCGTGCCACGGAGGTGCGTCGGATACATGCGCGGCAGGTAGTTCCCCCAGAAACTCAACTGGGCGACCATCAGCGCACTGGCGACGAGATCGCCCAGCTTCAGGATCGAGAGCGGGACGTGCGGCGCAAGGACGTAGACGATCGGCGTCAGGACCAGCGCCGGGAGGGTGAACGTCCGGAACAGCCGACGCTGACTGGCGATTCGGACGACGAGCACCGCGAACAGCAGTCGTCCGACGAGGTTCCCGAGGTTGTTGAACAGGTGGACGGCCGTCACGCTCTGTTCGATCGCCCGAGCGGCAAGGTGCTGGACGTCGGGAGAGCCCGGCACGATGCGCGGTGTCTGCTGGATGACACCGACCGCAATCCCGAAGCTGCACGCCGTGAGCACGGTCGACACGATCGTCACCCGTCGGAGGCCAGGCGCGAACAGTGGGCGCAGCCCGGGTCGCCGCAACCCTCCCTCTCGCCGCTTGCGTTCCCACACCGGCGACTCAGGAAGGAACGGGCGCACGAGCATGAGCGGAATCGCAGGAATCAGCCCGCACAGCAGCGTGTACCGCCAGGCGTCGTGACCACCGCGAATCACCGGGAAATGCTCGGCCCAGGTGATCGCGACGTAGTAGGCGCCGGCGACGAGAAACCCACCCGCGGCCGAGAAGCCCTGCGTATAGGCCAGCACCTTCTCGCGCAGTGCCGCGAGCGGGGAAGGTCTCAGCGAGCCACGCGATCGCGGCGACGAATTCGACGCACGCGCCGACAACGGTGAGGCACCGCCAGAAGAGCAAGGCACCAGGTGACATGGCGAATGCCGCGCCGGCGGCCGAGACGCCGTAGAGGACGATGCTGCCCACCAGCACTCGCCGGCGTCCGAACCGGTCCGTCAGGTATCCGCCGAGCAGTCCGAAGACGCCCCCCGCTGCCTGCGGCACCCACAGCAGGATCCCGACCCACCGGTTGAACTCAGCGGCGCCGGGATGGAGCCCGAAGCTGGCGAGAGACGGACGCGCGACGATGGCGAAGACGGTAATCTCGAAGGTGTCGAACGCGAAGCCAATGCACGCGACCGCACAAATGAGCCATTGCACCCTGGTCAGGCGAGTCGTCGCGCCGCTCTGGAGGTTCGTCGAAAGCCACATCGCGCTACCATCATGGGCCAGCAGCCGCCGCATGTCTTTCCAGGGGTCTGAAGATATCGTGAAGGTGTTATGAAAGCCGCCGCAGCCGAGGGCATCTTCGAGTTCGGCCCTTTTCGCCTCGACACCGGGCAGCGCCTGCTGCTTCGCGACGGCGTGCCCGTCGCGCTCCTTCCGAAGTCGTTCGATGCACTGGTGGCACTGGTCAGGAGCGGTGGGCTCCTCGAGAAGGATGCGCTCCTCGCCGCGGTCTGGCCCAACGCCGTGGTCGAAGAGAACAGCGTCGCCAAAGCGATCTCCGATATCCGGCGGGCGCTTGGCGAAGGGCCGAAGGATCAGCGCTACATCATCACGGTTCCGGGCCGAGGCTATCGGTTCGGGACCACCGTGACTCCGATTGGCGGCGGCGAGCGCACGCCGGCGGCGGCAGTGCTTCCGTTCAGCGATCTCGGCGCCGGTCCCGCCCACGAGCACCTGGCCATCGGGCTGGCCGACGCGGTCATCGGGAGGCTCAGCCGGATCCGATCGCTCGTCGTGCGCCCAACTGGCTCCGTCCTTCGGTATGCCGCACAGGAAAAGGATCCGGCGCGCGCGGCGCGCGAGCTGAACGTCGACTTCATCGTCGACGGCAGCATCCGAAGGTCGGGCGACCGGCTCCGCGTCTCAGTGCAGCTCGTGAGCGCCGCGACCGGCGGCACGTTGTGGGCCGCGGCCTTCGACGAACACCTGCGGGACATCTTTGCGGTGGAGGACTCGATCGCCTCGCGCGTCGCGGTCGAACTTGCGCCGCGGCTGTCAGGCGCCGAACGACAGTCGCTGTCGCGACGCGAGACCGAGAACGTGGAGGCGTATCAGCTCTATTTGAAGGGCCGCTTTTTCTGGAGCAAGCGGACGGCGGAGGGCTGCCACCGCGCGATCGAGTACTTCGAGCGTGCAATCGGGCTCGATGCTCATTACGCACTCGCGCACGTTGGCGTCGCCGACTCGTGGGTCATGCTCGCGCTGCAGGTCGCGTTGATGAGAGGCGAGGCGCCACACGAGACGATGCCCAAAGCCAGGGCCGCTGTCGCGCAGGCACTTCGCATCGACGACGCACTCTCCGAGGCCCATGCGTCGCTCGGGCAGATCAGCGTCTTCTACGAATGGGACTGGGCCGCCGCGGAGCGCGCGTTCCTCCGGTCACTGGACCTCAATCCACATTATCTCAATGCGCGGCACTGGTATGCGATGGCGCTGTCGCTGATGCAGCGGCACGACGATGCGTGCGCGCAGATGGAGCGGGCCCTCGCGCTCGACCCGTTTTCGCCGTACGTGAACGGCAACTACGGACGGCTGCTGTATTTTGCGGGGAGGCATCACGAGGCGGTCGCGCACATGGAAAAGACCCTCGAGTTCGATCCCGCGTTCGCGTTCACCCGGTCGCGGATGGGGCTGGCGTACGAGGGCGCGGGAGACTATGACCGCGCCGTGCGGGAGTATCGCCGCGCGCACGAACTCTCGGGCCGAGGTCCCCTCGCTGCGGCATCGCTCGGATATGCACTCGGGATCTCCGGAGCTCACACCGAGGCGCGGGTCCTTCTCGACGAGCTCATCGCACTCTCTGCCACTCGCTACGTATCTGCGGCATCAATCGCGGACATCTGCCTGGGCCTCGGCGAATACGACAGCGCGATCGAGTGGCTCGAACGCGCGGTCGAAGAACGCGCCAACGCCATCGGCGCAATCCGGGTCAACCCCGGTACAACCCGCTACGTGGCGAACCCCGCTTCGAGCGCCTCGTCCAGCGGGTCTGGCCGGGGCGCGTTCCAGTCGCCCGATAGAACCCTCAGCGATAACGATGCCAGTCGCGCGCGTCAGAATCCGCAGGATGTCGGCTGGCCGTTCAATCCTTCGCGATCGCGCTGGAACCTGGCGCTGATGCTGCTGCCGACATAATCGACTTTCACCACGTAGAGGCTGTCGTAGTCGGTCGAGGCCCATGCGGGTACGACGACGCGGCCGCCGTACTTGTTCATGATGTTCTGCACCATCTTCTGCAGATAGAGGTGTTCCCACGCGACGAAGATGGTGGTGTTCGCCTTGGTCGATGTCACCAGCGCAGCCTGGACGGTCGCGATGTCGCTGTAGGAGTACTTCGTCCTGACCGGCATTCCGAGACGGATGGCTGTCGGTTCGATGGTGGCCAGTGGACGGACATAGTAGAAGCTGCCGGCGCTGTCGTTGATTTGGAAGGCGGGGCTGGGCGCGTACAGATAGTCCGGCTTGCCGAACTTCGCGACCAGCACATCGTGCAGCGCGAGCGCGCGGTTGAATCCCTGGCACGTCAGCTGTCCGTATCCACCCGACGGTTTTTCGCCATGGCGCATGAACACGATGGTCTGTTCGGCGCGCGCATCCGTCGGTCACGACGAGAACCAGTAGGCCAACAATCCAGAGAAGCCGCTGACGCATGAATCAAGCCTCGCAAATCAAAGCAGCTGCCAACTCGGCGCTGCGCACAATTGTAAGAAGCGACGTCTGAGCGTACCGGGGAAGCTGAGATACCATCAAGCACGACTGCCAAGCACGACCATCAAGCACGTCCTTGGACGCGGAGACGCGCTCGTGTGTGAAACGGCCTCGACTGTCGGTCGTGTTATCGTGCGGCGACCACCGCCCATCGTCTGAAGCGCCCTCAACCTGGAGTCATCGATGAAAGTGCCGCCCATGCTCCTCCTGCTGCTCGGTGCGCTTGCCGCAATCCCGGTTGCCACCGAGGAGAAGACCAGCGTCAGCTATGCGCCGAGGACGGGCGCCGGACAAGGACGCCACGTCGTGCTGCTTGCCGGCGATGAGGAGTACCGCAGCGAAGAGGGGCTGCCGATGCTCGCCAAGATCCTGAGCCAGCGCCACGGCTTCAACTGCACGGTCCTGTTCTCGGTCGCGGCGGACGGAACGATCGATCCGAAGAATACGAAATCGCTCTCAGATCCCTCGGCGCTCGATACCGCCGACGCTGTCGTGATGCTGCTGCGCTTCCGCGAGTGGCCCGACGAAGACATGGCACGGTTCGACAAGTTGCTGAAGGCGGGGAAGCCGATTGTCGCGCTCCGGACCAGCACGCATGCCTTCAACGGCTTCCCGAAGGGCAGCCCGTGGGAATCCTGGAACTACAACAACGACGGCGGCTTCGGAAAGCGCGTTCTCGGCGAGACGTGGCTGACGCACTGGGGAAAGCACAAGTCGGAGGCCACCCGCGGCGAGGTCGAGCCGGCACAGCGGAACCACCCGGTCCTTCGCGGCATCACCAGCATCTTCGCCGATACCGACGTCTACGAGGCGTATCCGCCGGCGGATGCAACAGTGCTGGTGCGCGGAATCGTGCTGAACGGAATGACCCGTGAGGCGTCACCGGCGACCTACCGGAAAGCCCGGTCCACCGACAAGCAGGAACAGGGGATCAACGATCCTGCGATGCCTGTGGTCTGGACCCGATTGAACCGGAACGACACCGGCACGACCAATCGGGTCGTGACGACGACGATGGGATCGGCGACGGATCTCGAGGACGAAGGTATGCGGCGGCTTGTCGTCAATGCGGTCTACTGGGGCCTCGGGCTCGACGTGCCGTCGCGCGCGGACGTCACCCTGGTCGACGAGTACCGGCCGTCATTCTACGGCTTCGACGGTTTCCGCAAGGGTCTCCATGCGTCCGATTTCGAGCTGGGGAAGAAGGTGCCGGGAGAACCATTGCCCCGGCCCTCAGCGAGCACCCCGCCGAGCGCCGGACGGCAGTAGCGTCTCCGAGTCCTTACGGCGGCTGAACAGCATGCCGGCGATACCGGCGATGCCCAGCAGCGAGAGCGCGATCTCGCGGCCGTGCATCGTTGCCCAGAGCTCCGCGCTGCGATCGGTCGCCCGGGCGTCGAACGTGCCGTGAGCGCCGTGGTCGCCGTCGACCGGCGTCCACAGGTTGTCGGGGCGTGCCGGATCCTCGGGTTCCGGCGTCTGCTGCGCGGCATACCCGGTGCGTCCGAGATATCGATCCAGCAGTCCAGGCATCAGTTTGTTGGCAACGATCGCCGCGACCGTCGGTGCACCAACGAGCACCTCGCGTCGGTGATGATCCGTGGCCCAGCAAATCGCGCGCGCGGCAACCTCGGGCTGGAAAATGGGAGGCACAGGCTGCGCCTTGTGCGCCAGCCGGCTCTTCACCCAGCCAAACTGGGGCGTGTTCAGCGCCGGCATCTGCACCATCGTGAGGTGAATCGCACTCCGGTCGTGGATCAGTTCGCATCTGAGCGAGTCGGTGAAGCCGGCGACGGCGTGCTTCGCGGCGCAGTACGCAGACTGCAAGGGAATGCTGCGATAGGCGAGCGCCGATCCGACCTGGACGATGGTCCCCTGGTTGCGCGGGCGCATCCGCTTCAACGCTGCGAGCGTGCCGTGCACCGTCCCGAGATAGGTGACGTCGGTCACGCGCTGGAATTCCTCGGCCGTCATCTCGTGAATGGGTGAAAAGACGGACGCCATGGCGTTGTTCACCCACACGTCAATCGGGCCGAGCTCGCGCTCGACCCGCGCGGCCGCGGCCTCGACCTCCGTGGCCACGGCGACGTCGGTTGGAATGGCGATCGCGGCGCCGCCAAGCGCTTCAACGTCGCGCCTGGCACCTTCGAGCCCATCCAGTCCACGGGCGAGCAATCCGACCCGTGCGCCCCGCCGGGCGAACTCTCTAGCGGTGGCGCGCCCGACGCCGGCCGATGCTCCGGTGATGACAACTACCTGCTGCTTCATCCCGCGGTCTCCCTGGTGTGCACAGCCGGTCCGAATCGGCGGACGGCCAAGGGGGCCCGAGATCCTGCGGCGTCAGGATATGGCGAGACGTGCGCCTGGCTTCGGCCCCGGAGATAACTACGCAACAACAGTACCAGTGAGGCCCGCGCGATCCGGCTCCAATCGACACGCGGTGGGAGCCGGCAGGTGTGTCAGGGCAACGGGGTCGTAACCGTGACGCTGGTGAAGGTCGCCGTTGCCAGCTGGCCGGTCACGTGGCTGGACACCACGATCCCGGCGAATACGGTCTGGGTCAGCGCGATTGCCTGCTGACCGACGACAGTCCACGTCGAGCCGTCGGTCGAAACCGACGCGGTGACCGTCTGGCCGGCGCGAACCAGCCGTACCCATCGCGGCGCGGTACCCGCAATCGCGGTACTCAGGCTCGTGCCGCCGGATGTGGCCCGCGACTGGAACGCAAGTCCCTTACCGGGCGTCACGAAGGTGGACGCGTGCGGCGATCCCGGATCGAGCGACTCCCGGATCATCACTCCGGCCTTCGTCCAGGCGTTGACGTTTTGAACGCTCATGACCCTGGCCACGATCGTCCCGTCGCCCGTGAGCGTCCGGTAGACGTAGCGGAACGCATCGGTCGTCCCCCAGATGTCCGCCCCGGCGCCGGTCACGGTGAACGTCCCGCCGCTCTCGCCGGCGCCGCCGCCGCTCGTCGCTCCGATGTTCGCGGTCTGCCACTCGCGCGGGAAGGGTCGCGGGCGGTGGCGGAGTGACGCCGCCGGTCTGCGCAAGCTTGGTGGTGTCGTTGTCGCGTGCGCCCGGCGCATGGGTGAGGTACTGATTGGGACTGAGCACGATCTGGTCGACGACCGCGCCATCCTCGCGCTGCTGCACCCGAAGCGTGTGGCTTCCACTCGTGCGGAAGTAGATATGCGGTCCGGCGACGTTCCAGCCGTTGTCCGCCCAGCCCCAGCCGCTGATGCTCGTGTCGGCATCGCCGTTCTGCAGAACGATTTCGGCTGAACTCGCGGACCCTATCTGCATCGTCGCAGCGCCGGTCGAGGTGATCGAATCACTGAACTGCACGTGGATCGAATCGTTCTTCATGCTGTTGCCCTGCGCGCGCATGCGGACCCACGAGGTGGTACGGGGTGTTCGCGTCGGCCGAAAACGTCATTTGGAATTCGTTGACAGGATCGACGAGCGCCGGCGCGATCTTCCCCTGGGCAAAGTCGGGGTTCGCCAGCGCCGCTCCGCCGGCGGCGCTCGTGTCCTGCACCACCTGCCAGTTGCCATGAAGATTGGCGGCGCTCGTCGTCGCCGGCCACAGCACCACGGTCGGCGCGCTGGACGTCGGCGGCGCAGGTGGATACGTGCACGGTGCCGGGCCGCCAAAGTTCGTCGCCGTCTGGTCGTTGCAGAGGATCGGCGAGGTGCCGGGACGCGGCAGGCTCGGCGTCTTGTAGGCAGTGGTTTCGATCGAGCCGTCCGGCGCGTCGTTGTAGAACTTCCGTTCGAATATTTTGTTCAACTCGGTGAACAGGTAGTCGCTGAACGCGTCCCGGATAGTGTCGGTGAAAATGTTGGCTTCGAGCTGGTTGTCGTCAGAGGCATCGGACCAGTTCGACGTGCCGAACACGACGACGTGCTGCGAGTGCAGCCAGACTGTCTTCTGATGGTTCAGCCCGGCGTGCGACCGCATCCGGATCTCGATCGTCCCCGGATAGGTCTTCGCGGCCGCGACCAGCCGGTCGATCTGCACCTTGTTCCCTGGTCTGGCGGGGTTGCTGTACTCGCTGGGCTCGAGGTACATCCGGACACGCACCCCACGTGCGGCGGCGCGAATGATCGCGTCGATCGGACGCGCCATCGTCAGCCGGAACATGTCGACGTCGATCAGGCCGCTTGCCGGCTCCTTGTCGATGAGTGGCACCAGCCGATTCTGGTAGCTGTCACGGGGCGGGAAGTTCAGCCGTGAATCGACGGCCACGGTCGGATAGTTGCGCATCAGCGGGCGCGTGACGTTGGCGTAGTCGGCGTAGTCGGTGGTATTGGTCCAGATGTCGTCGTAGATCTTCTTGAACGACGGTGTCAGCAGCCGCGAGAAGTGGATGACCTCGTCCTCGTAGTCCTGATACGGGACGTTCGGCACGAATGCCAGCGGGCTGTAGTTCGCGCCCGACCACTCGACGACACCCTGCTTCGCGAAAATCATCAGCTTCCAGTGGCAGATGTCGCCGGCAGTGCGGCGCCGCATCTGGACGCCCGCGTTCACGAGGTCGGCAATGAACTGCGCGTTCCCGGAATAGCTCGCGTTCGCGCGCGTATCCATGATCATGCGGACGGGGACGCCGCGCGAGCGCGCGCGAATGAGCGCGGTCGGGATCCGCGCATCCTTGATGAACCAGACACCAACGTCGATCCCGACCGTTTCGCTATCGATCAGCTGTGTCAGCGGAAATCGGCAGTTCTCGTGGGACACGTCACAGAGCCGTTCCTGAGCGCTGGCCGTCGCGCTCGCCGCCACCAGCAGTAGAACACCCGACGCAAGAACGCGAAGAGGGACTCCCATTGGCTTTCTCCGTTTGCTGATAACCCGATCGGAGAAGCGCAACGCACGTACCGCGACGCGAGGGGGCAGAGCGAAGTAATTGCGCCCTTTTTCCGATGTGTTGATGCAGGCGCTATCTAATCGGATACTGGCGCGCAGGTTCTGGATAGCGGAGGGGGTTAAGGATTCTACGGGGTTCACAAGGTTCTACTTGGCATAGAACCGTGCTAGAACCGTTTCAGAACCGTGTAGAACCGAACCTTGCCAGAACCTAGTAGAACCCCGTAGAACCTTGTAGACCAGGCTGAAGTGACGACTTTTCCTGAGTGGATGGAACCGATGGCGGCAACGCTGACCGCGGAGCGGTTCACCGGACGCGACTGGGTGTTCGAGCGGAAGCTCGATGGCATTCGGATGCTCGCCTTCAAGCAGGGCGCTCACGTTCGGCTGTTGTCCCGCAATCGACTGGCACAGAACGCCGCCTATCCCTCCGTTGTCGCTGCGGTCGAGAACCTACCGGTGCGCGATGTGATCCTCGACGGCGAAGCGACGGGCGTCTGGCGAGAACAGGGGAGGGTCACCTACCACGTGTTCGACATTCTCTGGCTCGACGGGCAGGACCTCACCGGATTGCCGCTCTCGGAAAGACAGCATCTGCTGTCGGGCGTGCCGCTGCGAGCCCCTCTGAAACGGGTCGCCGCCCTGGATGACGAGAAGCCGTGGGAACGAGCCTGCCGCGACGGGTGGGAAGGAGTGATCGCCAAACGACGAGACTCGGTGTACGAGCACCGGCGATCGCCACACTGGCTGAAGATGAAGTGCGAGGCGACACAGGAGCTGGTGGTCGGCGGCTTCACCGACCCGCAGGGTGGACGGGTCGGATTTGGCGCCCTGCTGGTCGGCTACTTCGAAGGCAAAGACTTCGTGTTTGCCGGTAAGGTCGGCACCGGATTCGACACCAAGCTTCTTCTCGAGCTCCGCACCCGGTTCAATGCGATCGAGATCGCGACGTCTCCGTTCACGCGTGCGGTCGGCCTGCCGCGCCTGCGCGCGCACTGGGTGCGCCCCGAGATAGTGGTCCAGGTCGCGTTCATCGAATGGACGGTGCATGGAAAGCTGCGCCACTCCCGCCTGCTCGGGATCCGGACCGACAAGTCGCCCACCGACGTCATCAGGGAAACGACGTGATCACACATCCCGAGAAGGTGCTGTTTCCGCCCGCCGACGGAGAGGCCGCGATCACCAAGGGTGAGCTCGCTGCGTACTACGAGGCGATCGCGTCTCTGATGATCCCGCACGTCCGCGGTCGTCCGATCACCATGGAGCGCTATCCGGGTGGGATCGCCGCGAAAGGCTTTATCCAAAAGGATGTGTCGAAGGGATATCCCGACTGGCTCGAGCGCGTGGAGGTGCCGAAGAAGGATGGGACCGTCCACCACCCGCTCGTGTCCGACACGCGATCGCTTCTCTGGGTGACCAATCAGAATTGCATCACACCCCACGTCTGGAGCTCCCGGACACCGAATTTGTATCAGCCCGACCTGTGCATATTCGACCTCGATCCGGCCGCCGAGGACTTTGAGGTCCTTGGCGCTGCCACGCTCGCACTGCGCGACTTGCTCGACGAGCTCGGATTACCAAGCTGGGTGAAGACGTCGGGCTCGAAGGGCTTTCACATCGTGGTGCCGCTCGACGGGAAGACCGGTTTCGGCGAGGTCGCTGCATTCGCGCATGCGGTCGGCGCCGTCATGGTCAAGCGGGATCCAGGCCACCTCACGCAGGAGTTCCACAAGGTGGATCGTGCCGGTCGGATCCTCGTCGATACGGCTCGAAATGGGTACGGAGCGACCTTTGCCGCCCCTTACGCGGTTCGCGCCCGCACGGGTGCGCCGGTCTCGGCGCCGTGCACGTGGGCAGAAGTTGAAAGCGGTACGATCGTCCCGCGGACGTTCAATCTCCGCAACATGGCCGCCCGCGTCTCGGCGGTTGGCGATCTCTGGAAGGACATGCGGCGACGCGGCCGATCGCTTCGACGCGCCGCCGACCGGCTCCGCAAACTCTGATTGACACACGCTCTGATTGCCTTTGACCCGGCACGGCCGGTAGGCGTATGCTCCGGCCGCTCTCAACACCGTGAAGCGGAGGCGTCATGAACGCAGTGTGGATTCCCGTCTCCCTCGTGCTGCTCACTCTGTCCGCCGCGCCGGCGGGCGTGCTGCGGCAGGGAAGCGCCGCGCCGGCTGCTGCCGCAGCGCCGCTGACCAAGGCGGAAATGGAGCACTTCCTCACGACGGCAAGAATCATTCATCAGAAGGGGATATCGAAAGGGGTGACCGCGCCGCTGCGGGTCACCCTCTCGGACGGGACGCTGCAACACGACGCCGCATTCTCGACCGTTGACGAGCGAAAGCCCGTGATGTCGTTCGCCAACGGCCGGACTGAAGTCGACTTCGTCGACAGCTACAGATACTCGCTCGCCGCCTACAAGATTTCGGAGCTGATCGGACTCGACCACATGATGCCGGTCACGGTCGAGCGGACCTACGATTCCAAATCGGGGGCGCTCAGCTGGTGGGTGGACGCCCGCTGGGATGAAGGCCAGCGACTGAAGCAACACGCTGGAGCCGCCCGACGCGGAAGCCTGGAATCAGCAGATGCACCGGATGCGCGTCTTCACGGCACTCGTCGCCGATACCGATCGCAATCTCGGCAACGTGCTCATTTCGGCCGACTGGAAGCTGTGGATGATCGACTTCACCCGCGCCTTCCGGCGCACGCACAATCTGATCGCCCCCGAGAATCTGACTCGTTGCGACAGGCAGCTGCTCGTTGCGCTCAAGGGGCTGACGCAGGAGGACCTGGAGGCCAGGACGAAGTCATACCTCAGTCGCGCGGACGTTCAGTCAATCCTCGCGAGACGGGACGCCATCCTCGCGTTGTTCCAGAAGCGCGTCGGAGAAAAAGGCGAAGCAGCCGTCCTTTACTGAATGGCGCCCGTTCCTCTTTTACGCCTCCCACCTCAGGGCCATCGCCGGGTCGACGCGTGCCGCACGCGCCGCCGGGATGTAGCTCGCGATCAGGGCCGTCGCCGCCAGGCCGCCCGAGACGGCAAAGTACGTCAGCGGATCCATCGGGCTGACGCCAAACAGCAGCGCCGACATCACGCGCGTCAGGCCGGCAGCGGCCGCCAGACCAGCGCTGATGCCGATCACCGCGAGCCACAGCCCCTGGCGCAGGAACAACCCGGTCACATCCCGCGCCGCCGCCCCGAGGGCAATGCGGATGCCTATTTCGCGCGTCCGCTGCGTCGCGACGTAGGAGATGACGCCGTAGATGCCGACGACGCCGAGGAGCAGCGCCACCGACGCGGCAATCGCGAGCATGACGAGCATGAACGAGGTCTGGGCCATCGACTCCGAACGCAGCTGCGCCAGGGTCCGGACCCGGGCGACGGGTAAATTGGCATTCACCGACCAGACTGCCTGCTGAATCTCCTTGAGCAGCGTCGGAGATCCCGCACGCTCGGTCCGCACCGCATAGCTCATGGTCCGCTGCACCATCAGCGGCTGGTCCCAGAAGTCCTTCATCATCATCGGCCAGTACATGATCGCCGGCGCCGGCTGCGCTACGCCGTTGTCCCGTGCATCGGCAACGACGCCGACAATGGTGCGCCACGGGTTCTTCGGATTCTGGCGGATGCGTCGCCCGAGCGCCGCATCGGCGCTCTTCCAGTACTCACGCGCGAAATTCTCCGTCACCACGACGACCGGCGTCTGCGTATACACGTCGGTCCAGGTGATCGTCCGGCCCGCGAGCACGCGATTGCCCATCGCTTCGAAGTAGCCTTCACCGATCCATTTGAACCGTCGGAGTGGCGGCATCCGTCCGCCAGGGCCCGGGAAATCCTCGACGAAGATCGGGTCGTTGCTGTCGTTGCCGTCCATCGTGACGGACGAGGAGAGACCGACGGCCTTGACGCCGGGGATCTGCTCGATGCGCCGGGCGATCTGTTCGTGCGTCCGCGCCGACCGTTCCATGTCGGGCACGAGGGACTCGGGAATCGAGACCCGCAGCGTCAGCACCTGTTCTGGCTGCGTGAACCCGGGGTCGACCTTCCGCATCGCCTGGAACGTGCGCATCATCAGGCCGGATCCGACCAGCAGCACCACCGCCAGCGCCACTTCGGCCACCACCAGGATGTTGCGGGCGCGGTGCCGCGACCGTCCGTCACTCGACGCCCGCCCGCCTTCCTTCAATGAGGAGGCCAGCTGCGGGCTCGTGAACTTCAACACCGGCAGCAGACCGAAGAGAAGACCGGCGACGAGCGACACCGCCGCGGTGAAGCGCCAGCACCACCGGGTCGATGCGGATCTCGTCGACGCGCGGGAGCCCTTCCGGCGCGACCGCGATGAGCAGCCGTATGCCGGCCTGCGGCCAGGAGCACGCCGAGGAGCGCCGCCCGACGAACGCGAGCGCCAGGCTTTCGGACAGGAGCTCCCAGGTGATGCGCGCCCGGCTCGCGCCAAGCGCGGCGTGAATCGCCAGTTCCTGCTGACGCCCTTCCGCGCGCACGAGGAACAGGTTGGCGACGTTCGCGCACGCGATGAGCAGGACGATCCCGACAGTCCCGAGGAGCACCCACAGGGTGCGACCGATGTCCCCGATCACGTCGACCGAGAGCGGACGGACGTTTGGCCCGAGTCGCACCTCGTCGAACATCTGCCGGGTGAAACCGTTCGGCAACGGGAACCGCTCGATGACCAGCGGCAGCATGCGCGCGACGTCCGCATTCGCCTGCGCCGAGCGTCGATCCGGATTTGAGCCGCGCGATGCCCTGGTAGCTGAAGTTGCCGATGAACACCTTGGCGCGATCGATCTGGAACGGCAGCACGATTTGAGGGGCGCTGTTGAGAAACTTGAATCTGGCGGGCAGCACACCGATGATTTCCCGCGGCGTGCCGTCGATGACGAGCGATCTTACCGAGGACACCGGGATCCGAGCCCATTTTGCGCTGCCAGTAACCCTGGGTCAGGAGCACGCGCCCCGGCGCTCCCGGCTTGTCGTCTGCATTGTTGAAGATGCGCCCGAGGGCCGCCTGCACGCGCAGCACCGGCAGCGTGCCATCGCGTGACGAGCAGCGCCTGGATGCGCTCCGGTTCGCCCGTGCCGGTGACCGACACCGACGTGTTGTCCCACAGGCCGATGTCTTCGAACACCCGGCCTTCCTCACGGTAGGTGAAGTAGGTGGCGGGTGACTGGTTCAGCAGCGGGATGTTCATCCCCGGCGCGGTGTGCCACACACCGACGAGGCGGTCGGCGTCGGGATAGGGCAGCGGCTTCAGCAGGACACCGTTCACCACGCTGAAGATCGCGGTGTTGGCGCCAATGCCGAGTCCGAGCGTGAGGACCGCGACGATGAGAACATCGGCGCCCGGAACAGGCGCCGGACAGTGCGGCCAAGCCGCGAGCGGATGAAGGACATGCGCTGGTATACGCGCGGCGCAGGTCAGAGGTTCACGGGAGCTCAGCTTCAGCTTCAGCTTCAGCTTCCAGCTGTCCAGCTCCGGACTTACTCAGCTGTTGTCGCCGTCGATCAGGTTGCCCAGGCCGCCGAGAATCGAGCCTTCTTCGCGGCCGCCCCGCGTCGCGGACGGCACCGCCGCGATGATCCGGTTGGCGAGCCGGCTGAGCGGAAGCGACTGGAGCCATACCCGGCCGGGGCCAGTCAGCGTCGCGAAGAACAGACCTTCACCGCCGAAGAGCGCGGACTTGATCTTGCCCACGTACTGGATTTCGTAATTGACGGTCGGCTGAAAGGCGACGATGCAGCCGGTATCGACGCGGACGGTTTCGCCGGCCGCGAGGGTGCGCTCCTTCAGCGTGCCGCCGGCGTGGACGAACGCCCAGCCGTCACCCTGCAGGCGCTGCATGATGAACCCCTCGCCACCGAACAGGCCGACGCCGAGCCTGCGCTGAAAGGCGATCCCGATCGACACACCCTTCGCCGCGGCGAGGAAGGAGTCCTTCTGCGCGATCAGTTCGCCGCCAATCTCCGCGAGATGAATCGCGACGATCTTGCCGGGGTACGGAGCGCCGAACGCCACCTTGCGCCGCTGCCCGGCGCGGTTCTGAAAGACGGTCATGAACAGCGATTCGCCGGTGAGCAGTCGCTTGCCCGCGCCCATGAGCGCGCCGAGCACGCCACCCTGGCGCTGAGACCCGTCCCCGAAGATCGTCTCCATCTCGATGCCGTCGTCCATGTACATCATCCCGCCGGCCTCGGCGACCGTGGCCTCCTGCGGGTCCAGTTCGACTTCGACATACTGCATGTCGTCGCCGAAGATCTGGTACTCGATCTCGTGCATGTCGGCCATCGGGTCTCGTCTCCGGGAATGGCGCACCGGATCCGGTACGCTGACACATCATTTTACGCCGAGGCATGCGGAGTTCGGGAGTTCCAAGCGAGAAGAGGTGCCAGGGTGCCAGGGGTGCCAGAGTGCCAGGGTGCCAGGTAGCCGGTGCCAAGAAGTGCCAGACGTGCCACGCGTGCCAAGCGACAGGTGGCCAAGGGTGCAGGGATCCAGATGCCGACGCCGAGCGCCCAAGCACGGCCGCGTGGTGCCAAGATGCCGAGCGACAGCTGAACGGTGCCTCGAGCACCCGTGCACGCTGTGCACCGCACCGCGGCACGTTGCACACGTGGCATCCATGGAACCTTTGGCACCCCGGCACCTCGGCACGATTGCACCTTGGCACCTTCTGGGCACCCCTGGGCACCCTTGGCACTTTGGCACCTTGGCACCTTCCGCCTGAAGGCACCTTTGGCACCTCCTGGCACCTGCACCCTGTTTCAGGTTTCCGTCATAATGTGCCAATGAGAAACGGGATTAGCAAAATGCTGCTGGCGGCGGTCATGGTCGGGCTCGGGACCGGCGCCGGCGCGCAGGCACCGACCGCGGTCTCGGTCTTCAAGAGTGCGACGTGCGGCTGCTGTGCGAAGTGGGTGGAACACCTGCGCGCAAACGGATTCACGCCCACGGCGACGAACGTCGACGACCTCGATGCGGTCAAGGTCAAGTACCACGTGCCGCAGGCGGTCCAGACCTGCCATACGGCAGTGGTGGGCGGCTATGTCATCGAGGGACACGTGCCGGCGTCCGACATCAAGCGGCTGCTCAAGGAGCGCCCCGCGATCAGCGGGCTTGCAGTCGGCGGGATGCCCGCCGGGTCGCCGGGCATGGAAGGCGGCGCGACGCGGCGCTACGACGTGCTGTCGTTCGACAAGCAGGGCAACACCCGCGTCTACGCCTCTCACGGCAACTGACGCGTGGCCCAGGTGCACGAGAACCGAGGTCAGATTGCGCCGTACTCCGTCCGCATCCTGCTCACCGCGGCGCTCGTCGCACTCTGGCTGCCGGCTGCCGACGCGGTCAATGTCGCGCTGACACAGTCCGACACGCAGCGCGCGTTGCGGCTGGCGGGCGCGACCGAGACCGCGCGCGCGCAGTTCCATTCCCCCTACGTCATCGCCGTGAAGGGTTCCGGGATCCGCGAGATGCAGGTGCTGACCGAATTCCGGCGCACGGTTCTCGCCGCTGAGGACGCACTCAGGCGCGGCGACTGGGCGGTTGCGCAAGGTGCGCGCAGCCTCACGGGTCACAGTGTCGACGACGCGGTGAAGCCGTGGCGCGGCAAGGTGACCATCACCGCGGATCTGCAACTCGATGCGATGCACGTCTACGTGGCCGTCCCCAACTGCGAAGTGATGATGGGGGGCATGCCAGTCGTCCCGTCGATCGATCGGCGGACCTCACCGCGCTCGTCGCTCCCATATTCCAATCGGGGAACGATGACGACGTCTCTCGTCGGGGCCGTGCTCGAGGCCGACTTCGATGCGGCCGCAGTCGGCACCACGTCGAGAGACGCGGTCGTCATGTGCGAGGGCCGGGACGTGGCACGAACGACGATTGATTTCAGCCGCCTCGAATGAGTCCTGCGGCGATCACTGAGCCCTGAACGACCACACCGGCCCGGTCGCCGATTGCTTCGCCATCGTCTTGCTGACGATCTTCCAGTAGTAGGTTCGACCGGCAATCAGCGTCGGAAGCGCATACTTCTTCGTCGTGTTGGGCGAGACCGACACGTTGGCCGCGACCAGCGGTGGCGTCGCCGTCGTGCCGAAATAGACGTCGGCCCTGTGGGCCCACGGCCCCGGCTTCCACGTCAGGTACACACCCGTCAACGGCTGGCCGGTGGCGAGGTTCGCGGGCACGGTGTAGACCGGCTTGTCGGGCGGCAGCGGCACAAACGCCTTGGTCTCGGCGTTGCCGGTCGAGTTCTTCCACTTCCGTTCGAAGTTGGCCTTGAACCAGGTGAAGATCCAGCTCTTTTTCGTGAAGTAGTTGTGTTCGTGCTGCGACGCGTTGGATTCGGACGTCCAGTTCGACGAGCCGAAGATTGAGGTGAGCTGCCCGTAGAGCAAGGCCACTTTCTGATGCGTGAAGCCCAGGTGCGCACGCACCCGGATCTGCACGCCAGCCGCATAGAGCCGATCGACGTTGTAGGCCTGCCACACGTTCGAGGTATTGCGATACCACGACGGCTCGACGATCAGTCGCACCGGGACGCCTCGCTTGGCGGCGCGAATCAGGCCGTCCGCATGGCTCGGCTCGGTGATCTTGTACATGATCACGTCGATCCGGCGTGGCCTCGGCGTCGTAGAGGGGGACAGCGCGCTTGGCGAAGTTCTGCCACGGCACGAAGAGCAGATTCGAGCTGATCGGGAACGTGTCGTACACCCTGGCCAGCGCGCTGTGCACGTTCGCATAGTTCGTGAACCCCGCCGTGCTGAGCCACACGTCGTCCATCCGCGTCTTGAACGAATCGACCAGCGCGGCGTCGTCGGTGAAGTACACCGGCTTCGTCGGTGTAATTGAGATACGGCGTCACCGGGATGAAGTAGTAGTCGCTGAAATTCGCGGCGCCGACTTCGAGCGTCTCCTGCCCCGGAAAGAGCATGAACTTCCAGTGGAAGGCTGCTGCCCGACGTCTTGCCGCGCATCGGAATTCCGGCCGCCGCGAGCTTCTGGAGCACGGCAGCGTTGCGCGACGAAACGGCGTTGCGCCGGGGATCCATCAGCACCCGGACCGGCAGACCGCCTTTGAAGCGCTTGATCAGGGCGTCCGCGATGACATCGTCTTCCATCATGTCGAACGCCACGTCAATCCGGGCACGCTCGTTGGCGATGAGCGTGAGCAGGGGAGCGCGGCAGTCCTGGAACGAGGTGTCACACAGGCGCTCGGCCGCACCGAGCGGCTGGCGCGGAGCGCGGCCATCACCAACAGCGCGCACGACAACGCAACTGGATAGGAAGTTCTTGAACCCAATGCAGATCTCCAGCGGTACGATGTGGAGGGAAGTGTGGAATGCGCCGTGAGGCAGACGAACGTGCCACGCGCTCGCGGGCGTTTTCACCAGCAATGCTTCGCGCAAGCACGAGCCGCACGTGCGTTCGGCACCGTGTAGTTCTGCACACTTCAGTTCGGTTCTGAGGCGCAGACCGAGCTGGAGGCCGAGTTCGACACCAGGGTCTCGTGACAGCTCGACACATCACCCGCACGTGTCGGTAGAATTTCGCCACCGTTTCGCTCGGCGGATCAGCTAGAATTGAAGGTGAATGATCGAGTCGGGCTGGAGCCCTGCGCTGCCCACCAGTACGCCCGGGCCGGTCGTTGACCGGCCTTTTTGCTGTACCGCGCACCCGCGCGCTGACATAGGGGAAATTTCATGGCGAACCGCACCAAGGTCACACAACAGAAGCGCGCCCGTGAGCGCGCCAAACAAGAGCGGATGCAGGAGAAGACCCGGCGCCGCGAAGAGGTGAAGGTTCGCAAGGCGAATGAACCGGCGACCGCCGGAATGGTTGGCGAGGATCCGGATATCGCCGGCATCATTCCAGGCCCGCAGCCGCGGCCGTGGGAAGACGACGACCTCATCGACGATGCGGCCGAAGCGGAAAAGACTGACGGCGGAATGACGGCTGGAGTTGGAGCAGTTGGAAATGGCGGCCGGCGAATGCGGTCGTGGGATCCCCCGCGACCCGCCGACCGCCTCTCGTGCCGGTGACGTCGACGGTCAGACCCGCCGGCGGCCGCTGACCAGGCCGAGCACGAACAGTACGATCGCAATCACGAGCAGCACGTAGATGAAGTTTCCGAGCGTGTAGCCGCTGACCAGTCCGAGCAGCCACAACACCAGCAGAATCACCGCAATCGTAAAAAGCATCACTTCCTCCTGCTGGACCATTCAGCACAAGCCGTGCCGTAATCCCGGCGGCGCAGCCACCGCGGCATCGGCTCTCAATCGCTGCGCCGCACCAAAATGTGTCGCCGGCTACCCTCGATTAGGCGCATCACAGGCTGAGTTTAGGCAAGCTTAGACATCGCATCGCGCTCGACCGTCACCTCGACGGTTCCGAGGGGCTCCTCGAGGGCGACGAAGAGGTCGTCCGGGTTCTCGACCCCGGCTCCATACAGATCGGCCGGCCGATAGGGCCGTTCGTGGAGAGCCAGGGTGATCTCGGAAATCTCCTGGTATGTCGCGAGGACGACATCAGCGATCGCATAGAGCGTGTGCTGCACCGACCGGCTCGCGTGCCAGGCAAAGGTTTCCACGATCGCGGCGCGTACGCCCTGCCGGAAGGGCCGGAAAGTGACGTCAGCGCTGCTGTAGGTCCACCGCGCCGACAGCGCCCCGACGAGCAGCCGCTGCAGGCCATCCGTCGTCCCATCGTCGACATGGCCGCCCGGCGGCGGCGCAAAGCCGGCCGTCCGCATCAGCGAGAGCGCGTCGAGGCCCTGACACCACGGCGACCTTGCGACCGTTGCTGGTGACCGCGGCGGTCTTTACTTCCGGGGTCCCGGCCATGAACGTCTGTCCCTGGGGGCGTCCACCGGCGTCGAGCCGGGTCCACGACTTCTCAGTGATCTCGACGCGCGCGCGGGTAATCGCCGGGTGTCCGGTGAGCACCCGGTCGCAGAGCGCGATGCCGAATTCCTCGATCTCCCTCGAGCCGTGTTCGCGCGCGGTGCGGTGCACCAGGTTCTTGATGGCTTCGCCCGGGACGAGGCCATCGGCGCGCCCCTCGCGGAACGCGGCGGCGAAGTCCCCTTCGAAGCGGAACGAGACCGTCAGCTCCTTGGGATCGTGGCGATCGCCGCGGCGCATGATCCGGAGCATGCGCAGGCGCGACTCGCCGTGGCTGCTCGATCCGATTCTGGGCATCGGCGGAATGTACCACGACGCGCGGCGCACGTGCGGAATCGCGTCCACCGGCAGCGACCGTCCGATATAATCAACCGCTTCATGATCGTCGCGCGGCGGTTTCTGATCGGCGGGCAAGTGCAGGGCGTAGGCTTCCGGATGTTCACGGAATCCCGGGCCGCGGCCGAAGGCGTGCACGGCTACGTGCGGAACCTCCCCGACGGCCGGGTCGAGGCGCTGGTCGAAGGGGACGAAGAATCGGTCGATCGCATCGAGCTGGCCTTGCGGCGTGGGCCGATCGGGGCGCGGGTGGAATCGTTCGACGTCGAAATCGTGGCGCCATCCCGGCGTGCCACCGGCTTCGAGACGCGGTAGTCAGGGCGCGCTCGCGACGTGCGGCCCACGGCAGGAGTTCGATGGAACAGCTGAAATCAAAGATCCGGCACGTCCCTGATTTTCCGAAACCCGGCATCCTCTTCTACGACATCACCACGCTGCTTCGTGACCCGGTCGGCTTTCGCGATGCGGTCGACAGCATGGCGTCGCCGCACCAAGGCCGAGGGATCGATCTGATCGTCGGGATCGAGAGCCGCGGGTTCATCCTCGGAGCCGCGGTGGCCGACAGGATCGGCGCCGGGTTCGTGCCGGTCAGGAAGCTGGGGAAGCTGCCGGCGGAACGTGTGCGTGCCACGTACAACCTGGAATACGGCAGCGACAGCCTCGAGATGCACCGGGACGCCGTCCAGCCAGGCCAGCGTGTGCTCATCGTCGACGACCTGCTGGCGACCGGAGGCACGGCCCGGGCCACCGTCGATCTGGTCAAACAGCTCGGGGGAACGGTCGAAGGCGTGGCGCTGCTGATCGAACTGGTCGGTCTCAATGGCCGGGCGCAGCTGGCGGGCGAGAAGGTCACGGCCGTCCTGCAGTACTAACCGAACCTGATAGAATTGGGGTTTTCCGCGCCCGTAGCTCAGCAGGACAGAGCACTGGTTTCCTAAACCGGGGGTCGCAGGTTCGAGACCTGCCGGGCGCACCAGCCTTCGCCCGCCTTCAGCAGAGGTGGTTCTTCCCTGTTCGATCCTTCCACCCCGGGTTTGCTACAGCGGCGGAACGGTCTACACTTGCGCCGTCTCTCACTTCATCAACGACATGTGTCCCGACCGCCCCGAAAGGCGTGCTCCCACTCGGCCTGCACACGGCGACAGGTTGCCCTGTCCGCATTGCGGCACCGGCGTGATTGAGTTCAATGAGCGCTTCAGGTTCGAAGGTGCGATGGCGCCGGCGTGGGTCTGTGACAATCCGAGATGTCCTGTCAGCCGCTTTGCCGCCCGACGCGGCGACTTCGATCGTTGACGAGGCGAGCGCTGCAGCTTCTCCCGAGTCGGACGCGACCCAACGCTGCGCGTCGCCCTGCCCGCATCCCACCCCTGAGACCTGGCTTCCGGCCCGTTTTTGTTGATCCAGGTCGGATATAATCCAGTGTTCGCAAATTCAGCAGTCGCAGTGACCCGCGGCCGGCTCCAGCCTGGCAGGCACCGCGGGGCATGCGCCGAACCCGGGCACGAAGTTTCAGGGATTATGAAGAGCACTGAACGTCACAAGCTGAAAGAGAACGAGTTCGCGCACACCGTGGCGCGGGCGCGCGAGGTGATCGATACCCGCGGCCGCGACATGGCGATGGTCGGCCGTCGCGGTCGTCGCGGCGCTGGCGCTGGCGTTTGGCTACATGGCGTGGCGGCATTCGCGTGACGCGAGGGCGAACACGATGCTCGCCGCGGCACTCGCGGTGGCCGAGGCGCCGGTCGTCGCACCGGTCGCACCCGCCCCCGGAAGCCCGATGCCCGTCCAGCAGCCGGGCACGTTCCAGACCGAACGCGCGCGGCTCGAGGCGGCGTTGCCGAAGTTGATGCAGGCCGCCGACGCGTACCCGAACACGGACGCGGGCATCGCGGCGCGTTATCGCGCGGCCGGCACTCTGGCGTCGCTTGGACGGTTCGCCGAGGCGCAGCAGCGGTACCAGGAAGTGGCCGACAAGGCGGGCAGCCGGATCTACGCGCGCACGGCAAAACTGGGGCTCGCGCAGGTCCAGGTTGCCCAGGCCAAGTACGACGACGCGATCAAGATTTACCAGCAGCTGAGCACGGATACGACGTCGCAGATCCCGGTCGACGGTGTGCTGATGGAACTTGGACGGGCCTACCTCAAAGCCGGCAAGAAATCAGAAGCCGCTCACGCCTTCACCCGCGTGGTCGAGGAGTTTCCGCAATCGCTCTATGTCGCCGACGCGCGGCGGGAGATGGAAGAAGCGAAGAAGGGCTGAACCGCGACGGATCCGCGTTTCAGGGAGTGGCGAGATCGAACCATCCCTCGAAGCAGGTCGCGCTGACCGGCCCGAGGATCTCGATCCGCGGCGTCGCGTCGGCGGGGACGAACACCAGGTCCCCCGCGCTCAGGATCGCCGCGTCGTTGTTGACCGTGACCTTCATCAGCCCCGAAACGACCGCATGAAGCGCGCTGCCGACGGTCGGGCTGCGGCGACGATGATCGCCTGGGCGGGGTAGGCACGCGCAATCGGTTCACAGCCAAGCGCGCGGACTTTGTGCAGGAGGGCGGCCTCGCTGAACGCGCCATCCCTCCGGACGTCCCACCGCTCCACTCGCATCATCATTCTCCCACGCGTTCGCGGCAGCGGCCCGCCGGAGCCTTGCAGTCCTCGAGGCGCGGTGGCGGCACTCAGGCCGTGCGGGTGCGATCGGCTTCGGTTTCCCATGTCGCCCGCGTCGTCGCGGCCTGGCGTTCAGGTTCGACCATGAGCCGCAGCGCGTAGTCGGCGGGCGCGCCAGTGACGTCGCTGACCGGACCGACGCGGAACACGGCGGAGAGCACGCTCGACTTGCGCAGCGGCGCGGGCAGGTCGGTCCGCGAACGGGCCGCACGATCGACCTGGAAGTAGACCAGGCGATACATCGGGATGGCCGTCCCGCCAAGGCAATCAACGCTGACGCCGTGCGGGCTGACATCCCGCGTCATCACCGAGGCGACGCGCGTGTTCCCTTTGGCGTCCTTCCACAGGATCTGGCCGGGCACCTCGATCGGGTGCCGATCCTCTGTCCGCTTCTCGTATCGACTGCCACCCTGCACGAGACGAAGTCGCTGTTCCATGCGTTGCCGTCCTTTGGGAAGAATCTCTGCTCCTCCTGTATCAAGCGGCGGGCCCGCGCCGGCCGGTCCCGGGGGGCGCGCCACAGAACGCCGGAAGTTGTTGCTCCTCTGACAATTGCACCGACACTTCGGGTGCGGGGCGTGACCACGGGCAGTGAATACCCAGTAGTCAGATCGCCGATAACTGGATACTAAGTATCGGTGCGCCCGTGTAACGGCTACGCGCCGGGGGCTGTGGGGCCCGGCATGTTGCTCGACGACACCTCGCGGGCGGGGCACCCCGCCTGGCGGCGTCGCTCCTCTCTTGAACAGTCCGGGTATTGGCGGTGTAGGCTTCCTGCTTCCAGCTCTTTTCCCGAGTCCCGAGTCCCGAGCCCCGAATCCCGATCTCGACCCGTACCCCGAGCGCCGGTCGTCGCGCCTTGGGCGCCCGCGCTCCACGATCTCGGCCTGTTCACCGGGGACAGGTCACTAGTGAATCGGCCGGAACGAGCCGACCCGCAGCCGTTCCATCTTGAGGTACAGGCCCCGGCGAGTGAGGCCCAGCAGCCGGGCGCTCTCGGACACATTGCCGGCGGCTCGCTCGAGAGCGGACTGGATCATCTCGCGCTCGATTTTCTCGACGGCGGCGGCAAGCGTGGATTGCCGCTGGCGTGGCCGGGAGGCCGGATCAATCGCGAGACCACGCGTGCCGAACGCGGTCGACAGCAGGTCCGGGGTTATCAGGCCGGCAGCCGGCGCCATCGCCACCGCGCGCTGGATTTCGTTCCGGAGCTGGCGGACGTTACCGGGCCAGGGGAATGTGTCGAAGAGATCCAGCGTCTCTGGCCCGAGACGGACGCCCGGTTTTCCCAGCCGCTCGCAGGCATCGCGCAGGAAAAAGGTGCTCAGGTGCGGGATTTCCTCGCGCCGTTCGCGCAGTGGAGGTACGTGCATGTGGATGACGCTCAGCCGGTAGAACAGATCCTCGCGGAACTTGCCCTCGCTGACCCGGTTCTCGAGATCGACGTTCGTCGCGGCGACGACCCGCACGTCGACGCGTTGCGGCCGGGTGTCGCCGACGGGCAGGACCTCGCCCTGCTCGAGAAACCGGAGCAGCTTCGGCTGGACGTCGAGCGGGAGATCGCCCACTTCGTCCAGGAACAGCGTACCGCCGAGCGCGGTGCGCAGGACGCCGGGTTGATCGGCGACCGCGCCGGTGAAGCTTCCACGCCGATGTCCGAACAACTGGCTGTCGGCGAGCTCACGCGTGGCGCTCGTGCAGTTGTACGGAAGGAACATGTTGTCGCGTCTCGGGGACCCGGCGTGGATGGCCCGCGCAACCAGATCCTTGCCCGTGCCGCTCTCGCCGGTGATCAGAACGGTCAGGTCGTTGCCCTGCATCCGCTGAATTTGATCCGCGACGCGCTGCATCGCGGCGCTGGCGCAGACAAAACCCGGCAGGAGCGGTTCGAGCGGGCGTTCGAGCGAACCTGACGCACTCTCGAGCGGGCGATCGCGCGCCAGACAGAGATCAAACCCCTGGCGAAGTACTGCGCACAGCGTACGAAACCGTTGCAGGGTCGAGGAGGTCATCGAGCGAGCCGAAGAGAGCGCGGCGAAGCGCGGCCCTTCGGGCGCCCGGCCGACCGGTTCCAGCACGAGCACGCCCGGCCCGGCGGTATTCCGGAGGGCTGCCTCCGCCAGTGCGCGAGCGCTGTCCAGATCGCAACCGGCCGCGGACAGCACGTGAATCTGCCCGCCGGTTGCCTGGACGAAGAGGGCCGATGCCTGTGCGTCGCATGCCTCGAGGATCGCCGTCGCCCCCTCGCGTGCGAGCAGCGCCGGCATCGCCGACGCATCGACGATCCGCCGCACCAGGGCGTCGTCGCCATCCATCTGGACGCCGAGGTACCCGCCCGCGGCCGTCGACGGCACATGATTGAGCGCGGCGCGGGCATCGGCAAGATCCGGCACCGCACCCAGAGCCTCGAACACGGCCGCCGCCGCGGTCAGGAAGCGGTTCGCCCGCGACCGTGCGCCCGCGGTCGCCGCCAGTCGACCGAGTTCGAGGTGGCTGAGACCGGTCTGGTAGCCTTCGCCGAGCAGGTCGAACACGCTGACGCTCTGACCGAAGTCGTGATACGCGTCGGTCGCCCGGCCGGCGGCCGCATGAAGGCGTCCACGCAGGCGCAGGAATTCCCCCCACGTGCCCGTCATCGCGCCCGGCTGCACCCGGGCGGATATGCCGTCAAGCCGCTTCTGGGCGGCATCGGTCCGATCGAGGACGAGCAACGCCTCGATCGCGATCAAATCGGCCTGCAGCGCGTACACGCCAGGTGCATCGGCCGCCGACGCCACTTCTCCGGCGATTGCCAGTGCCCGGTCGGCGTCGCCGCGACGCAGCGCGAGCCGCGCCTCGAGCGCCCGCACCGACCATTGGTACCAGCGGCTCGCCTGCGTCTCACCATAGGCTTCCCGCGCTTTTTGCAGGGACCGGCTCGCCTGATCGTGTTCGCCGCGAATCAGGTGAATCTGGGCCAGCGTATCGAACACGGCACCGGTCGTCTCGCGCATGAAATGCAGCGGACTGCGGACATCGAGCGCGCGATTGAGCGCCTCCTCGGCGCGTTTCAGGTTGCCGACACGCACGCAGATCTGGCCAAGAGAGGCGAGCGCGACGCCAAGCCCGTGCGGCGTCCCGGAATGCTCCTGCAGCTCGACGCTACGCTCGGCCAACGACAGCGCCTGCTCGTGCCGGTGCTGCATCAAGGCGACATTCGCCTGGTTGCCGCACACCGTCGCGAGGACGTCGCCGGCTTCGACGATCACCGCCAGCCGCTCGGCCTGCCTCAGCGCCGCAATCGCCTCGTCCAGCCGTCCCTCCTGCGCGAGCGAGACGCCGGACAGCGAATGCACCATCGCGAGGTGGCGTCGATCGCCCGCCGCGTGGAGCGCCGATGCGGCATTGGTGATGTGCTCGCGGACGATGGCCATGTCGCCGACCTGCCGGTAACAGAGCCCGAGCTCATAATGGGCGAGGCCGATAGCCCGGGAGTCGTGAGCGCGCTCGGCCTGTTTCAGGGCCTTGGTCAGGAACGCGATGCCCCGGGATGGCTCGCCGCGGGCGACCGACAGGCGTCCGTGCACCCGCCAGACGTCCGATAACCGGGCCGGGTCCATCCGCTCACGCCCCTGCGGGGCCGGGCCCAACGCCTCCGCCGCCTGCCGCACGTCGTCCTGCAGCAGCCACGCCTCGGCGAGCGCGCAGCGAATCTGCACCTGCTGATCGCGGCTCAAACCCGGACGCCGCAACGCTCGAATCAGCAGAGTGGTCGCCTCGGTGCCGTACCCGCGCTCGAGGGCCTCGACTGCCTCGGTGTAAAGGTCGGGGTCGTTCACGCGGCGGAGTATACCTTGTATACAAAGGCTGGAACACTCATCTTTCAGCTCTCAGCTTTCAGCTTTCAGCTCTCAGCTTTCAGCGCCAGGCTCCCAGCGTCCCGGTTGCGTGCGCTGACGGAAAGAGGACGGCGCATTTTCGCGTTGCGTACTGGCCGCTGCGACGCCCGTGGGCCGCGCCGCCAAACCGAGCAGCATTCAGCGTTCAGTGCCTTATGGCAACGACGCGGCGAAGCGATAAGTCAGGATTTTGTAAATCAGCTTGGCGCAGAGAAAGTTGGGCGCCATCAGACCCGGAATCGGGCTGAGTTCGACGAGGTCGCACGCGACGACGTTGTGACGGGCGATCGTGGCGCGCAAGAGCGCCAGGATCTCGTACCACGAGAGGCCGCCGGGTTCGGGTGTTCCGGTCGCCGGCATGATCGCCGGGTCAAGGCCGTCCACGTCGATGGTGATGTAGACCGGTCCCGACAACGTCTCCACCACGCGCTCAATCCATGCCGGGTCGCGGCGCATCGTGGCGTCGTAGAAGATCGTCGTGTTCAGGCCGGGGGCGGCTTCGGCCTCTTCGGTTGACATACTGCGAATCCCGACCTGCGTCACCGTCGCGTAGTCGAGCGTCCGCCGCATCGCGCAGGCGTGGTTCTGCGGCGTCCCCATGTAGCAATCGCGCAGGTCCGCGTGCGCATCGATCTGAAGGACAGAAAGCCCCTTGTACTTCGCCGCCGCGGCGGCCACGAGCGGAGGCGTAATCGAATGCTCGCCGCCGAGCGTCACCAGGAACTTGTCGCGGGCGAGGACTTCGGAGGCCACTCGCTGGATTTCGTTCATCACCGCCGGGAGCTCGCCGAACGGCAGCTCCATTTCGGGCAGCGTGAAGATGCCGACGCCGTGCACGTCGGCGCCGACCTCTTCGTCCCAGAGCTCCATGTGCGAGGACGCCTGAAGGATCTCGTGCGGGCCGTTGCGCGTGCCGGAGACGTACGACGTCGTGCGATCAACCGGGACGGGGAGGATGACAATGCGGGCATCATCGAACGATCGTGGATTCGGAAGCGCGCCGCCAAACCCAAGGGGCACACCGTGGTCGTATGCGAAAGGAAAAGTCATGCTGCACGATTCTAAGCCACGCCCCGGCGGAAACGAGCAGCGGGGCGGGCGATTCAAAACGCGCGGCCAACACGAGCAAACGCCGCCCATCCGGCAGAACGGCCTGTTGGATCGTGCCGCCAGGCTGCACCGCCTGTGATGGTGAGTGGGAAAACGTCGGCAAGAAGCGTATCTGTCGACAGTTCCGCGCCGATCGACCGGCGAAGGTCTCCGGCACGGAATGCGATATCCCAGGCATCGCCAGCGTCGACGAACACCGCGCCGTGCACATTGCGGACCATCACCGGCCAGGTGCCGAATCCGCGCTGCGGCCACCCGAGCGGGAACCGATAGTCGATGTTGACGACAGCGGCATGGAATCCGTACAGGTCGGTCGAGCCGAAACCTCGCAGCAAATTGATCGCGCGAGAGCCGAAATCGAATCCGAGGGGTTGTGGGCCTGCGCCTCCCGCCTCGAAGACGCGACGGATGCCGGGATCGCCCCAGGTCGTTGCGCCCGCGGCCCGCACCGCAACGACGCCATGCCGCGGCACTACTCGCGTGTACCCGCGCACATCGAATGTTGCGGCACCCGCGGTTCCGCTCCCGCGCTCGCCGCTCCGCCGCAGCTCGGTCGTCACGGCAGCGGATGCGCCCTGCTCGGCGCTGATGGAGTAGCCAAACGCTTTCGCGCTCGAAAAGCTCCAGCCGAACTGCGTGCCGGCAAGTGTCGCGGTTCCGCCGAGCGGCGGCTGGCACGACGCGCAGTCGAATTCGTCATGAGATAACCGGACGGCAGCGAGCGCCTCGGTCGTCCACCGTACTCGGCGCACGGGCAGCAACACTCCCGCGGTCACCTCGCGCGAACGCACGTCGCCGGAGCGCCAGTCCTCGGTGCTGTCGGACGCACCAGCGAACAGCGCGGGCCACCACCGCGCGTACGAGTAATCGAACTGCCAGTTGGGAACGTTTCGTGGAACCGCCCACGTTCCGGTTACGACGTAGGCGTGGCGCCCGAGTGCATCGGACCCGCTCGTGCTCGCGCCAATCAGGACATCGTCTCGCGTCGACTCGATGACCGGGACCCAATAACGCGGCGCGAGCGTCGACCAGGGACGATACGGCACATCGCCGGGGCTCCCGGCTGGAGCACGATCGACGATTTCGACGGACGCGCGGGAATTCGGTTCCGATCCTGAAATGTCCGCCCACTGCGGCGCATCGAAGGCTATCGAGTAGAGGTCGTATCCATCAGCGGTGTAGCCAACGAAGACGAGCCGGCGCCCATCCGGTGAGAGTGCCGGAAACTGTGCACCGGGTCCTGTTCCGACCAGCTTTCGAACAGCGCCGGTTGCGACGTCTGCGCCGTAGATCCCGAACGGCGTTCCGCCCCGATCGGAAGAGAACAGGATCGTCGCCCCGTCCGGCAGCCACATCGGACCGAAGTTGCGCCCCTGTTCACTCGTCACGAGCGTCCGAACCGATCGCGTCGCGACGTCGACGAGAACAATGTCCGAAGGGCCGCCAAGACGACGGCGTTCGGCGGCGATGACGCGTCCATCAGGCGACCACCGCGGCGACGAGAATTCTGTCGCGTCCTCAGAGACGAATGGCGCCGGCACCCGCGATTGCCCCGGTGGCGGCATGTCGAAAGTGGCAAGAATCCGGCGGCCTGTCTGCTGCACGGTGCAGACGATCGTGTGGCCATCGGGCGCGACATCCGCATCCGTCGCGCGAGCCTCGCGAGTGAGCCGGCGAGTGGCACCACCGTCGACGGGAACGGCGTAGAGATCGGATTGCAGATCGGTATGCCGGACCACCTCCTGCTGGCTGAACACCAGACGGTCGCCGGCGACAGCGATCCGCTCGCCGAGATACCGCGACGCGACCCGTCGCGGAACCGCCGTGCCCGGTCGCAGCTCCATCAACGCGGGGAAGTCGTGCGGGTTCACGACTGAATAGAAAATCCGCCCGTCCGCACTGAACGCCGGTGCGGTCACGGAGAAGCCGTGGCGGGTGAGACGCGTCGCGTCGAAGGCGTCGGAGATGCCGGACGAGCGAATCCTGCTGTCCGTGTCGGATTCGAAATCGCTCCAGAGCGCCCCGAGCGATCGGCCGAACACGGTTCGAAACGCGCGCGACCCGAAGAACGGCAGCGTTCCCGCGGTCGCTTCCGCGAGCCGTTCCAGTGACACTGACCCGTAGCGCTCAGCGAGATACTGATGGAAGTAGGCGCCATAAACGTAGGGACCGTTGCCCGATGGCCAGTCGATGACGCCGCCGCCGGCGCGATCGAGTGGCGCAAACCGGCCCTGCACCGCGGCCCGATTGAGAATCATGCGGAAGTCGCCCGCCGGCACCCGCCCCTTCCCAGTGACCACGCTCTCCTCGAACGTTGCGATGCCCTCGACCTGCCACTGAGGGAGAAAGACATTCGGCTGGAGCAGGGGCACCCGGCCAAAGACACGTCGGAGCCCGCCAATCCAGCCTCGTGACTTCTCGAGGTGCACGATGTGGGTGTACTCGTGTGCAAACACCAGGCGCAGCCAGTCACTGGTGTTGCCGATCGTGCTCTCGGGCGGGGGCGGCGATGCGGCAAGTTCGATCAGGTTATAGGGAAACACCGTCGCCCAGCCGTTTGACTGGTCGGTTTGATCCACCAGGATCACGTGCACCCGGCCACCGGGCGCACCGAGCCGGCCGTCGACCTCCGCCGCGACCTCCTCGACGAAGCCGGCGAGCCGCCGCGCGAGTGCCTCTTCCCGCTGATGGAAATAGATGTCGAATCGCGTCGTCGAGATCGTTCGGAACCGCAGTGCGGGGTCGTATCGCGTCGTCCCGAGCGCGGCATCAGCCCGGGACGGTGGGGTCTGCGCCCGCGCAACCGCCCCACCACACAGCATTGCACTGATCCCGACAAGCACGACGGCACGCCGAATGAGAACAGACAAGGAGGGTCGGGAAAGTCTGAGCCTGCTGATGCGCATCGGATGATTGCGCGGCCTCAGTGGGCGGGGGGTGCGGCAGCGTCGCGATGGACGTTCCTCAGGAACGCGTAATCCGCAATCGGGGAAAGTGACACGCCGCGGATGTCGGGCTGAAAGATCGCGACGTTGGTGCGGTACCACAGACTGATGTACGGCACGTCCTCTGCGATCAGCCGCTGTGCTTTCGTGTATGAGGCGCCGCGGTGCTCTTCGTCGGTTGCCGCCGACGCGTCTTCAATCAGCCGATCCACGTCCGGGTTGCGGTAATGCACCCGATTGAGTCCGACCGGCGGCTGCTGCCCCGAGTGATACACCAGCCTCAACATGTCGGGATCGGTGACGCCGACCCACTGCAGCGTATACAGCTGAAAATTGCCCCGGCGCACGTCTGCCGAAAGCGTCTGGAGCTCTGACGACCTGATGTCGATGGCGATGCCGACACGGGCGAGATCGTGCTGAATCGCCGCGGCCTGCAGCCGATAGATCTCTGACGTCGAGGTCTTCAGTGACAGGCGCAGGCGAGGCAGCGGTCCCGGACCATCGGGATCGGGATATCCGGCAGCATCGAGCAGCCGCTCCGCTTCCGCCGGGTCGTGCCGGAAGTCGAACACCTTGCGCTCGAACGCCCAGGACATCGGCGGAACGATGCCGACTGCCGCTGTTGCAAAACCACGGCGCAGGTAATTGACGATGGCGTCACGATCGATCGCGTAGCCGATGGCCTTGCGTACATCGAGGTGACTGAGAACGGGATCCTGCAGGTTCATCCCGACGTACGCGTAGTCAGTGCCTGCCGACGTCGCGACCTGCATCCGTCCTTCATGCCGGAGCTGCCAGGCGATGTCAGGCGAGAGATCGTTGACGATCAGATCGACGGTGCCGTTGCGCAGTTCGAGACCGCGCATGGTGTCGTCGGGAATCACCTTGAGCACGAGGCCGCGATTGCGTGGCGCGCCCGAGTAGTAGTCCGGGAATGCCTCGAGGACGACGCGATCGTCCGGAATGAACTGGGCCAGCCGGTACGGGCCGGTGCCGATCGGCGCCCGTGCGTTCGCCGCGCCCGACCCTGCCTGCACGATCCCCATCACCAGGTTGATGGCAAACGACCCCGCCGCCGCCTTCAGCTTGAACTCGACAGTGTACCGATCGCGTGCAGTGACGCTGGCCAGCTGACGGTACGCCCCCGTCCGGCCGCGGAAGGCAGGGTCGAGCAAGCTCCCGAACGTATAAACCACATCGTCCGACGTGAGCTCGCGCCCGTTGTGAAACATCACGCCTCGGCGCAGGTGGGCGACGAACGTCAACGGGTCCGGCTGATCGAGCGACTCGGCAAGATCGGGGACGACGCGCAGCTGTTCATCGATGCGGACGAGGGTACTGAACAGCAGCTGATGGAGCTTCTGTGACGCGGCGTCCGTGCCGACGCGCGGATCGAGGTTGATGACCGGGTCGGCCATCGCGACGACGATCCAGTTCGGGTCGCGCGGCGGCTGCTGGCACGCCGCCAGCACCAGCGGCAGTGATGGCGAGCAGTCTTGCGCCCCGGGGACGCCGGTTCATCCGCTCGGCCTCGGCCTTCAGTTCCGCGAGCAGTGCCAGCGCCTGCATCGGCGTGATGTCGTTGACGTCCAGCGCCTGCAGGCGGCGGTGCACGGGATCGTCAGCGGCAGATGGCGCCTGGAACAGGCCGAGCTGCGTCTGCCGGGCGGTGGCGTCGCCGCTGAGCGACGGACGGCCGCCGCGCGACAGCTCGTCGCGTTCGAGTCCATTCAGGATCTCGCGCGCCCTGCCGACGACAGCCGGCGGCAGACCCGCGAGCCGCGCCACCTGGATCCCGTAGCTCCGGTCGGAACGCCCGGGCACGACCTTGCGCAGGAAGACGATGTCCTCCTTCCACTCCCGGACGACAACGTGGAAGTTGGCCACGGAGGGGAGTGCGTCAGCCAGGTCGGTGAGCTCGTGGTAGTGCGTGGCAAAAATCGTCTTCGGCCGTGCGCGGCTGTTCGAGGCGAGGTGCTCGGCAACCGCCCACGCCAGACTGAGTCCGTCGAAGGTCGAGGTGCCGCGCCCGATCTCGTCGAGGATGACCAGGCTGCGCGACGACGCGCAGTGCAGGATGTTGGCGGTCTCCTGCATCTCGACCATGAACGTGGACTGCCCGCGGGCGATGTTGTCGGACGCGCCGACGCGCGCAAACAGGCGATCGACCACCGGAAGTTTGGCCGTGCGCGCCGGCACGAAGGATCCGGCCTGCGCCATCAGGCAGAGGAGGGCGGTCTGGCGCAGGTACGTCGACTTGCCCCCCATGTTCGGGCCGGTCAGGATGATCAGCTGGTGCGCCGCGGCGTCGAGCATGATGTCGTTGGGAACGAACGCGTCGGCGGCGTGGCGCTCGACCACCGCGTGCCGCGCATCGGTGGCGACGAGCTCGTCGCCGGCGTGCATCTGCGGCTTGATGTAGTTCTGAACCGCCGCCGTTTCGGCCAGCGCACACAAGACGTCGAATGATGCGATCGCCGCGCGCCGTGTCCTGCACGCGCGGCGCTTCAGCGGCGACGCGCAGCCGGAGCGCTTCGAAGATCTCGAGCTCGCGCTCGAGAATCCGCTCGTCGGCACCGAGCACCTTGGCTTCGTAGGCCTTGAGCGCCGGGGTCGTGAACCGCTCGCCTCCGGCGATCGTCTGCTTGCGGTCGTAGTCCGGCGGCACGCTCCCCAGGTTCGACCGCGACACCTCGATGTAGTAGCCGAACACCCGGTTGAACCGGATTTTCAGCGACGAGATGCCGGTCCGCGCACGCTCGGCTTCCTCCATCTCGGCGATGCGCTGCCGCCCGGATCGGCTGATGCCGCGCAGATCGTCGATCTCCGGATCGACGCCGTCGCGGATGACGCCGCCGTCGCGCGCCAGCGCCGGGGGCTCGTCGAGGAGGGTGCGGTCGAGTTCGCTGCGCAGATCGGGCAGGTCGTCGAGTTCGGCGGCGAGGCTGCGCACGAGCGGCGCCTGGAACTCGTCGAGCAGCATGCGAATGCGGGGCACGGCGGCAAGCGACTGCCGGAACGAGACGAGATCCCGCGGGCCAGCGGTACCGAGTGCGGCGCGGGCAACGAGACGCTCGACATCGTTGACCGATTTCAGCGTGTCGCGCACCTTGGTGCGCTCGGTGCTCCGGAAGGCGAACTCCTCGACCGCGTCGAGACGATCCTGAATCCGATCGAGCGACACCAGCGGCCGAAGCAGCCAGGCGCGGAGCAGGCGCCCGCCCATCGGGGTGATCGTCCGATCGATCTCGTCGAGCAGCGATCCAGGGCGGCCGCCGTCAGCGGCGGCGATGACCTCGAGATTCCGGAGCGTGGTCGGATCGATGACCATGCAGTCGGCGGTGGTCCGAAATGCAATCTCGCGCACGTGCGCGAGGTCCGCCTTCTGGGTGTCGCGCAGGTATTGCACCAGCGCGCCAGCCGCGCGGGTGGCGGCGGCGCGGTCGTCGAGCCCGAACCCGTGCAGCGTCTGCGTCTGCATCTGGGTCATCAGCGATCGCCGTGCCGCCTCGAATTCGAACGTCCATTCATCCGCGGGCGTCAGCCGCGCCTCGAGCCGCAATTCCGCGATCAGGCTGGCGGCGTCGGCGAAGGTCGGCGGCGCAATCACTTCGCGCGGGCGCAGCACCGAGAGTTCGTCGGCCAGTGCCTGGCGCGCATCCGGCCCGGTATACTCCGCCGCCGTGAATTCCCCGGTGGACAGATCGAGGAGGGCGACGCCGTAGCCCGGCGCCGGTGACATCGGGCAGATCGACATCAGCAGCGCCGGCTCGCGCGCATCGAGGTAGGCGACATCGGTCAGCGTGCCGGGCGACACCACGCGCACGACTTCGCGCCGCACCAGCCCCTTGGTTTTCTTCGGGTCCTCCATCTGTTCGCAGATGGCGACGCGAAATCCCTTCTTCACGAGACGCGCGATGTAGCCGTCGGCGGCATGGTAGGGGAGGCCGCACATCGGGATCGCGCCGCCGGTGGAATCCTTCGACCGTGACGTGAGCGTCAGCTCGAGGGCGCGCGCCGCGGTCAGCGCATCCTCGTAGAACATCTCGTAGAAGTCGCCCATGCGGAAGAAGACGATCGCGTCGCGGTATTGCCGCTTCGCCTCGAAATACTGCCGCATGGCCGGGGTCGCGCCGGCAGGTTCACTGGACACAGGAGGAGAGGGCATTTCGGGAGGTTGCGGCCAGTATAACATTGGGATCTTGATCATCCTGGCGCTCGACACGACGACGGCCGCGGGCAGCACGGCGGTGATTCGCGACGGCCTCGTTCTCGCAGAGCAGGTCGGCGACGCCGAACGTCACGCACGGGCAACGCCTTCCGGCGGATCTGGCGCACGTGCTCGATCTGGCATCGGTCCGGATCGACGATGTCGAGGTGATCGCGGTGGCGGCGGGTCCCGGGTCCTTCACCGGACTCCGGGTCGGCATCGCGACCGCGCAGGGACTGGCGATGGCAGGAAGCCGCCTGGTGGTGCCGGTCTCGGCGCTGGAGGCGCTGGCACGGGCGGCGGTCAACACGGACGACGCCGATCGCCGCGTGGATGGACGCACATCGCGGGCAGGTCTTCTCGGAGCTGTTCACGGCCGACGGCCTCGCCGTCCTCGTGCCGGCAGAGTCGTCGTTGCCCGACGAGATCCTCGCCGCGTGGGACTCGGGGGCGCCAGCGACCCCGGTCTTCATCGGCGACGGCGCCGTACGATATCGCGCTGAGATCCTGGCGCGGTTCGGCGATGCCGCCCGCATCATCGAGCCACCGCCGCTTGCCGGGATCATCGGGCAGATCGCGGCCGCGCACCCGGAGCGCGCGGTCCTGCCCCATGCGGTGGTGCCCATCTATGTACGGAAGCCGGACGCCGAACTGGCGCGGCTCCGGCGTCTCGCCGGCGGCTGAGCGCGATGGAACGCCCGATGTGGTCGTGGTCGATCTCGCGCCTCGCGAGCGAAGCGGAGCTCGACCGGGTTGTCGAAATCGAGGCGGCGTCATTTTCGAATCCCTGGACGCGCGACATGCTCGTCCGCGAGCTGCGTCATTCCGATGTGACGCGCGTGTATGTCGTCAAGCTGGCGCGACGGACGCATCGTCGCGTTCTGTGCGTGCTGGCTGGTGATGGACGAGGTGCACATCAACACGCTTGCGGTCGAGGCCTCGATGCGTGGGCGGGGCATTGCGACAGCGCTGCTGGAGCACGTGCTGGCCGACGTGATCGGCGCCGGTGCGCTCCAGGCGACTCTCGAAGTGCGCCGCTCGAACGTCGCGGCGCTGCGGTTGTACGAACGGCTCGGCTTCGTCGTCGCCGCGGTGCGGTCGAAGTACTACTCGGACCCGGAAGAAGATGGTCTGATCCTCTGGCGTCACGACCTCCGCGAACCGCCCGGCGGCTCGCCTTGAAGGTGGGGGGGTCTTGTGGTAGCGTCCAAGTATGGCTGCCCGCGAGTGAAGAACCTCTTGCCGAGGAGGCGCAACATGCCGAAAGACTTCGAAGAGCTGAAGCGTGAACTGCTGCAGAGCGACGACGAGTTCCGCCAGCTGGCCACCCTGCATCACGACCTCGACGAACGCATCCACGACCTCACCACCCGAAATTTCCTGTCGGAACCGGAACAAGTCGAAGAAATTCGGCTCAAGAAGCACAAGCTGCACCTGAAAGATCAGATGGAGAGCATCCTGCGTCGTCACACCGGTGACGGCCAGACGCCGCACGCCGCGCGGCATTGAACGCGGCCGCCACTCCCACGCCTGTTCACGAGGGCCAGCGCCGACGTGCGCCACGCGCACGGGCCGCTGGTCCCCGCGATGTCAGCGACTGTCCGGACACCCGTTTACATGAAAATCGATCGCGCGGGGTTTCCCTTTATCGCGGCCGCGCTTGTACCGGCCGCGGCACTCGCGGCGCGGCGCAAGCCCGTGCTTGCCGCGTCCTTCGCCGCCCTCGGCGCATTCCTGACCTACTTTTTCCGCGACCCGGAACGGACGGTGCCGCAGGAGCCGGACCTGGTCGTCTCGCCGGCCGATGGCCGCGTCATGATCGCCGGACCAAGCGACGGGCGCTGGGCGCCGCCGGGCGAGTGGAAGCAGATCACGATTTTTCTCTCGCCCATGGACGTGCACATCAACCGGACGCCGGTCGACGGCCGCGTCGAGCGAATCGAATACCGGCCGGGCAAGTTCCTGCCGGCCTACAATGAAGGTTCGAACGACAACGAGCTGAACGAGCTCTGGATCGATCACGGCGGGCGCACGGTCGTGTTCAGGCAGGTGGTCGGCCTGCTGGCTCGCCGGATCGTGTGCCGCGTCCAGGAGGGTGAGATGCTCGAGCGCGGACAGCGCGTCGGCCTGATGAAGTTCGGATCGCGGATGGACGTCTTCCTCCCGACCGATGCCGAGCTGAAAGTGGCTGTCGGCGAGCGGGTCGTTGGCGGCGAAACCGTGCTCGCGCTGCTGCGGGGCGCTGGTGCTCGATAAGTTGCCGAGGCGGCGACGCGAGGATCGGCAGCACCGCTTCCGTCGCGGCGTCTTCCTGCTGCCGTCGCTGTTCACGGTCGCCAACCTGTTCTGCGGCTACGCCTGCGTGGTCTACTCGACGCGCTCGGACTTCGATACCGCGGCGCTGTTCATCGGCATCGCGATGATCCTCGACACGCTCGACGGGTTTTTCGCCCGGCTCACCAACTCCTCATCCGCCTTTGGCGTGGAGCTCGATTCGCTCGCGGACGTGGTGTCGTTCGGCCTGGCGCCGGCTATCCTCGCGTTCACCTGGGGGCTCTGGCCGCTGCAGCGCCTCGGATGGGCGGCTGGTTTTCTCTTCGTCGCCGCTGCCGCGATGCGGCTCGCGCGATTCAACGTCCAGAGTGCGACGACCACCGCGTCCACCGACAAACGGTACTTCGTCGGGATGCCAAGCCCCGCCGCCGCTTCGGTGATTGCCGCGACGGTGTTCTGGTACCCCTACGGTCTTCATCAGCGCGAGACGGCATTGCCGGCGCTCGCGATGGTGCTGGTGCCGGCGTTTCTCATGGTCAGCACGATCCGGTTCCGCAGCGTCAAGGCGATCGACGTCGGCTGGCGCCGGTCGTATTTCGTTCTCTTCCTGGCGTGCGTCGGGCTGGCGCTGATCGCGTCCCATCCACGGCTCGCGCTGGTGGTCATGTCGTACGCGTATGTCCTGGCGGCGCTGGGCGCCTGGGTCTACAGCCGCGTGCGGCGGCGGCCAATCGCCGGCAGCCCCGAACCCGGCGGCGATCTCGGCGTGCTTTAGTGCTACGGGTTCTGTCGAACCCTGCCGAACCCAGTCAGAACCCTGCCGAACCCAGTCGAACCTTCGACCACCGACCGCGGCGGTGGAACCGACCGCGAGCGGCAGGCGGATTCGCACGAGCGTTCCGCGCCCTCTCGTGCTTTCGATTTCGATCGTCCCGCCATTGAGCTCCACGTTGCGCCGCGCGATCGGCAGGCCGAGTCCTGTGCCGGTCGTCTTGGTCGAGAAGTAGGGCTCGAACACGCGCGCAAGCGCATCCTCGTCCATGCCGCCGCCGCTGTCGCGAACCTCGATCGAGACGAATCGCTCGTCCACCGTTGCGTCGATGACGATCGATGCCGTTGCCCGGCATCGCGTGCAGTGCGTTCTCGACCACGTTCGCCAGGCTGCGGCCGATGAGCGTCCTGTCGATGAGCACCGGCGGGAGGGGAGCGGCGACCCGGTTGACGATCTCGATCCGGCCGGCGAGGCCGGTCCGGTAAGGATCGACGACGTCGGCGACGAGCTCCGCCACATCCACCGGAGCGAGGCGTGCCGTCGGGGCTGACGCAAAGCTCGAGAACTCGGCGGAGATCTGCCGCAGCAGACGAACCTGCCCGAGAATCGTCGTGACGCAGCTTTCCAGCACTTCTCCCATCGGCTCGCCACGGTCGGCGTGCACGCGGCGCAGATGCTCGGCCGAGAGCTGGATCGGGGTCAACGGATTCTTGATTTCGTGCGCGACCTGCCGCGCCATCTCGGCCCATGCCTCGAGCCGGTGCGTCCGTTCGAGCTGGGTGCGCTGCGCCTTGAGCTCGGCCGCCATGCTGTTGAAGGCATCGACGAGGCGGCGCAGTTCGTCGGATGACTTGACCGCGATCTGCGCGTCGAAATCTCCCCGTGCGATGCGCTGTGTGGCGCGCGTCAGCCGCCGCACCGGATCGGCGATGCGCTCGGCCATGTACAGCCCCATCCCGGCGCCGACGAGGACGAAGATCAGCGCCAGGAGATGAACGCCGCGGTCGAGATCGTCGATCTCGCGGTCGATGTCGCGCTGCCGGTTGGCGAGAGGGACGGTGAGAATCACCTTCCGCCCACCGGCCCGAACCGGCGCGGCCGCGATGGTGTAGGGGAACGTCCCGATCCGATCTTCGCCGACGAAACTCGGCAGCCGCTGCAGCACGATCGCGCGATACACGTCGCTCGGCGTCCGGGTGCCGAGCAACCCGGAGGCAAACAGATCGCGCTCGCTCGTCGCAATCAGATTGGCGCCGTCGAAGATGTTCACGTCCTGGTCGATGACCTGGCTGATCCACATCAGCACGTCGTCGCTTTCGGGGAGCGCATCGGTGCGCTGCAGCAGCGCGTTCGCCTGCTCGATGACCCGCTGCGCGACGGCCGCGGTGCGCGTCGCTTCGAGCGCGACGTCAGCCGCGAGCAGGTTGGCAAAGTAGCCGCGAATCACCACCGCGAGTGTCAGCACCGGGATGATCGACGCGAGGACGAAGGCGAGGAACAGTTTTCTGTAGAAGCTCGCGCGGATCTCGCGCAGCAGCGCCCGGCCGAGCCGCGGACGCGCGCGCGCCATCCGCGTGAACATCGCGGTCGCGAGCAGGACGAGCACGTAGCAGAGCCCGGACCATGTCGTCAGCTCGGCGATGTGCACGAGATGGTCGAACAGCGTCAGGGACGGATAGCCAATCGCATAAATGAACACGCGGTCGTTCGAGAAGTAGACGTTGTAGCGTCGGCCGCCGCTCGTGACCGTGGCCCAGAAGGGCTGGCGCGAGGGATCGTAAATCCGCGCAAACAGCGCATCGCTCAGGGGCCAGGCGACGCGCCCCGAGGTGTACATCGGGCTGAGACTCCAGCCGTAGATGGCGACGTCCACATCGCTGCCAGTTGTCCCTTCCCCGGGTCCTGCTCCTTCGGCGGGCCGGAACACCTCGAAGTACGGGTTCTGTGATGTGATGAACGGCAGCGTGCGGTAATCGAACAGCAGAACGTGGACGACGATCGTCCCGACCGGTTCGGGCGCCGCATCCGCATTGGCGCTCACGCAAATCTGGCGGTCGGCGTGCAGCACGGTCCGCTCTTCCGAACCGAATGGCGTGGCCTCCCCGAACACGTCCCAGTCGCAGCCGGACGCCGCCTGTGGCGCGTGCCTGGCCGCGGAATACTCCGGATAGTTCAGGGCGAACCGGCTGACGAGCGTGCCCGAGCGGTCATACAACTCGACTGCGGACGTCAGGCGCGCCCGGGCAAGCGCGGTTTGTTTCCAGACGAAAAATGCACTGTCCGGAGTCGGTTCGGCGGCCGGCGCCCCCGGCTGATCGTCCGTAACCAGACCGGGCAGCAGCCCCGCGATCCCGTCGATCTCGCGCCGCGCTTCGAACAGGTGATCCTGCAGCGTCTGCTGCTGCCGCTGCGCCTGCACCGCGAAGCGAGTGGCAATCAGCGAGCGCATCGCCCGCTCCGCATAGAAATCGACCGACGGATACAGAAGAAGGGCGGGCAGCAGGAATGCGAGAAAGAACCCGAGCATCCGCGCCGCCACCGTGCTGTGGCGGAACCACGGCACGACGCGGCGGGCCGCAAGCGCCGCGAACGCGCAGACTACGGCAGACGCAATGATGCCGAATGCCGGCAGCGGCCAGCCGCGCAGGTGCGCGAGCACGGCGACGAGCACAGACGGCGCGACCCACAGTGCGCCGACCCGTCCCCGCTGCCAGGTGGATGTCGTCGTGCCGGGCCGCCAGCCCGCGAGCGACGCATTCAAAATCAGCGTGCCGGCCCAGAGGGCGGCAACGTGACTCGCCAGGATGCCGGTCAGCAGCGCGAGCCGGCTTGCGACCCAGGGGTGGAGCGAAAAATGACGAAGGTCGACCGCCGACGGATCGACCGCGTGAAGCAGGAGCCAGTCGAACGCGACGACGATTGCCGCGACGACGACACCGGCGAGGATCTGGAGCAGCGCTGACGAGAACGGCGCCACGCCCGCCTCTCTCGACGATGCGCCCGGGCGGCAATCCGCAGGCGCACCGCGGGTCCCGCGAGAAGCGCGACGACAGCGGCTGCCGTCAGTCCGCCGAGCAGCAGCACCGCCGGCGACCCGGGCGTCGCGCCGAGCCAGAGCGCGACGCGCCGCCCAGACGATCAGCCCGGCCGCGACAACCAGCGCGATCGCCGACGCGGTCGGCCCGAAATACCTCCGCTCGTCGGTCGCCTGTTCGCGGCGATCCAGAAGCGGCCCGGTCATCAGCAGCAGCGTCAGGCTGAGCGTCGCGAGCGCGGCGGCCGCGACAGTGCGGCGGAAGCGGGCACGGGCGCGCTCGATGTCGGCCGGCGTCATCGAGACTTCCACCAGCGGGTCACCGCCGGGTGCGTGCAGGACGAACGCGTTCTCGCGGGCGTCCCCGCCCGCGCCTTCCCAGCGCATGCGCAGCGACGCGGGGCCGAGCGGCGTGGGCAGCACGAAATCTGTCTCGGTGATGGTTGCCGCCGCCGACGCGGGAGACAGCAGGTGCTGGACCGCGACCGAACCGAGCCGGTGTTTTTGCCCGTCGATGATCGGCACGAGGTGAACGAGCCGTCACCCCGAGCGGAGACGGCGCGACGAAGAAGACGGCCGGACCGGCGAGCCGATCGGGTGCCCGGATGTCCGACGGGCGGCCCTTCCACGCCCGGGCGATCCCCTGCGTGTCGTAGATGGTTGCCGCGATATCGTCGATGTCGGCGCCGGCGTCGGCGATGCGCCGATCGAGGAGGTCGAAGAGGTCGCGCGCCGCGTCCGGACCGGCCGCAAGCGACCGAGCGGCGGCGGGATCGGTGGCGACGCCGTCTGCGAGGCGGGAGAGCACGCCCGTCACCCGGTCGAAGTCGCGGCGCACCTGGCGCTCGAGACGAGCCGAGGCTCCCGCGGGAGACGCGCCGAAGCGCCAGATCTCGAATGCCGCACCCGCGAGGATCACCAGCATGGCGGCGCTGAGCCCGGCCGCGAGCAGCCGGCGCCAGGTCACCGTTCGATCGCGAAACCGCGAGGAAACAGGGGAGGACACTGAATCAGCAGAATACCGCAAGAGGTACAATCGACCTGTCGATGCCGCAGCCTCCTGCGTTGAAATCCTCGCTGAAGCGCGGTGCTCTGCTCGCCGCCGCGAACTGGCCGCTCATCGCCGTGCAGTTCGTGGCCGAAGGCACGTTGAAGCTGCTCCTCGGGGTCCCGGTCGTCGGCGGGATCTTCCTCGTCGTCCTCCTGCTCGGAGCCGACCTCCAGGAAGTGCTCGCGGGCGACGTCCGCGAAATCATCGGCGCCGTGCTCGTGGCGCTTGGCGCCAATCCCGTCGCCCTGACCGCGTTCGCCGCGGCGTTCGTGCTCGTGCTCCTCGGCGGCTCGACCCTGACGTTCGTCGTCAAGGGAGGAACCGTTGCGATCCTTACTGAAGCGGAGGAGCAGGCCGGGCCGATCGAACGTCCACCGCTCAGGCTGGCGGCGTTACGGCGGGCAAATCGCACGAACATCGAGCCGTTTCTCGACGGCTGCCGTCGTCTGTGGCGTCGCTACGTCAAGCTCGGCGCGTGCCTCCTGGTTGCGTACGTCGCGACCGCCGTGATCTACCTCAGCTTCATCATCGGCGGATACGCTCTTGCAGGAAATTCGGGCGTGCTCCTCGGCTGGACATTCGCGGCGGCGCTGGCGTCGAGTGCGCTCGTGGTCTGGATCACGCTCATCAATTTCCTCTACCTGCTGACGCAGATGGCCATCGCGGTGGAGGATCTTGGCGTCCGGCAGGCGATGGCGCGGGTCGCCCGGTTCATCCGCGTCAGCCTGCGCGAAGTTGCCGGTATCTTCGGCGTTGTCCTCCTTCTGGTGGTCGTCGCAACGATTGCGTCGATCATGGCGACGGCAGGTCTTGGGCTGATCGCGTTCGTACCGCTCGTCGGGCTGGCGATGGTCCCGCTGCAGGTCGCCGCGTGGCTGCTGCGAGGGTTCGTCTTCGAATACCTGGCGCTCACGGCATTCGGCGCGTACCTCACGCAGTACCGGTATTACCTGCACAGCCTTGCGGCCGTTCGCGTCCAGGACACGCCTGCGGTGGTCCAGGGGGAGGGCGTCGCGTGATGGAATACGACTCGCACTTCTCGCGCGCGGCGGCGGGCATGCGGGAGTCGGCTATCCGGCGCATGGGCGCGCTCCTCGCGCGTCGTGGCGATCTCGTCTCGTTTGCCCCCGGGTACCCGTCCCCCGACACGTTTCCGTGGGAGACGTTCCAGGACATCACGCGCGAGCTGCTGTCCGGAGCGCACGAACACGTGCTCCAGTACGGCGCCACCCGTGGCTATCGCCCGCTCCTCGAGGTGATCGCCGCGATCATGCTCCAGCGTGCGGCACCGACCACTTCCAATCGCCTCATCGTCACGACCGGATCGCAACAGGGGCTCGATCTCGTCGCACGCGTGCTGCTCGACCCCGGCGACGTCGTCCTCGTCGAGCTGCCCACCTACACAGGGGCCATCTCCGCGTTTCGCAACGTGCAGGCGCGGCTCGCGGGTGTGCCACAGGAAGCTGACGGCATCGACCTCGCGGCACTCGACGACGTCCACACCCGACTCGTCCGCGACGGACGGCGGGTTCGTCTGTTGTACGTCGTCCCCAACTTTCAGAACCCGACCGGTCTGCTGATCGGCCGGCACAAGCGGCTGGCACTGCTCGAATGGGCGGCGCGGCACGACATCCTCATCGTCGAGGACGATCCCTATCGCGACCTCTACTTCGATGATTCGGCGTCGGAGCAGGACGTGCGTCCGATGCGGGCCGACGACGCAGAAGGCCGGATCGTGTATCTGAGCAGCTTCTCGAAAACACTGGCGCCCGGGTACAGGGTCGCGTGGATCGATGCGCCGCCGGCAATCGCATCGAAACTCGAAGTCGCGAAAGAGGCCGCGGACGTGTGCACCGGCACACTCGATCAGCGGGTCGTCTACGAGGTCGCACGCCGGGGCATTCTCGAGCGGCAGCTGCCGCTGCTGCGCACGCATTACCGCGAGAAGCGCGATGTGATGGTGGCGGCGTTGCGGAGTGAGCTCGGAGACGCGCTGCGCTGGGACGATCCGCGCGGCGGCTTTTTCCTGTGGGCCAGGCTGCCGGAAACCATCGATGCCGATCGCCTGCTCGATCGAGCGGTCGACCACGGCGTCGTGTATGTCGCCGGCGAGGCGTTCTTCGTGGAACGCGGACGGCGGCGAGCCCAGACGTCGCGACCGACTCGGGCGGACGGCACATGATTCGCCTGGCGTTTTCCGCCGCTTCGCATGAGCGCATTCGCGAAGGTGTGGCGCGGCTCGCCGCCGCCATCCATGAAGAGCTCGAGGAACTCAGCCGGTCGGGCCCGGTGGCGCAACAGGCACGCTGATCCCGGGCAACTGCGTGAGCGGGACGACGGGGAGCGCTCGCGACTCTTCAACCAGCAGAAGCTTCCACTGGCCATTCAGGCTGCCGGTGACAGCAGCCAGGACGGGACCGCCGGGAGCCGCGGCAAACACTGGCGGGATCGCGAGCGCCTCTTCGAGCTTGATCTGGCCGGCCGGACGACCGGCGACATCGAATCCGCGGATCTCCGCCGCGGCGCCTGGCACCAGCACGGTGGTGCCGTGAAGCACCGGGCCGGTCGTCGGCCGGAATGGCACGCTCGGATGCCAGAGCAACTCACCTGTCCGCCGATCGAATGCCCGCACCACGTTGTCCATCGCGGTGATGAAGATCCGCCTGCCATCGCTCACCGGCTGCCCGCGCAGCACGGCGCCAATCCTGAATCGCCACTCGAGCGTGCCGTCAGATGCTTTCAGACAATAGAAGGTGCGGTCGGCCGCGCCGACGAACAGGCGATCGGGAAACGCGAGCACCTCGGAGACACCGGGCGGGTGCGGACCAGCCGCCGGAGGCTTTGGGATGCGGAACTGATGGACCCATCGATCCGTCCCGGTGCGCAGATCGAGTGCGAGGAGACGGCCGTCGTCGAGCGGAACGTAGAGGTTGTCGCCCTCGATCGTCGCACGCGCGTGCTGCACGCCAGTCTCGCGCTGCCAGATCTTGACGCCATCGGTCGAGCGGAACGCGGCCAGGCCGGCAGCAGACGCGGCGATGATCCAGCCGTCCTGTGCGAGGAGCGGCGCCGTGAGCGTCCCGGTTGGCGCCCGCCACAGCACCTCCGCGTTTTCGAGCGCGAGTGCGTGTATCGCCTCACCAGAGGCGACGAAGACACGGTCGCCTTCGACCGCGATCGGCTGATCGGCACGGAGATCGACGCGCCATGCCTCGCCGCCATCGTTCGCTCGATACGCGACGACGACCCCGGACTGGAGCGGCAGGAGAATGCGGTCGCCGCCCACGGCGGGCGGCGCCGCGGGACGCACCGACACGGCGACCGACCAGCGCACTTCCGCGGGCAGCGCTTGTGCGGCTTCCTTTGCGGCAGGCGCCTGGGCGCCTGCTTCGACGCAACCGACACTAACGAGCACAAGGAGGAATGGAAGAAGGCTGGTGCGGAGGGGAAGCACACCTTATAATAAGGGGCATCGAACGACACGACCACATACGACGTGCGACCGCGACGTGCTGACGCGACGCGGCACCTGTCCCAGCGCTCGGAACGCGGCATGCCGCACGACGGCCGGATGACCCGATTGTTCAGACCTCTCCCCCTGTGAATCATCAAACTGTCGTCGTCCTCGATTTCGGTTCGCAATTCACCCAGCTGATTGCGCGCCGCCTGCGCGAGCTCTCGGTCTACTGCGAGATTCTTCCGTTCGACACGCCGATCGCCGAGATCGAGCGGCGGCATCCGGTCGGCATCGTGCTCTCCGGCGGCCCCAAGAGCGTCACCGATGCCGGCGCACCGCACTGCGCCATGGGCGTGTATACCGCCGGACTGCCGGTGCTCGGCATCTGCTACGGCATGCAGTTGATGACGCACACGCTCGGCGGGGAAGTGGCGCCCGCGCCGCACCGCGAGTACGGCCTGGCGACCATCCAGGTGCAGGCGGACGCGCCGCTCTTCGCCTCGGTACCCAACGAGCTGCGGGTCTGGGCCAGCCACGGCGATCTGGTCAAGAGCGCGCCGCGCGGCTTCCAGGTCACGGCGACCAGTCCGAACGCACCCGTGGCGGCGATGGCGGATCATGCCAGGCGGCTGTACGCGCTGCTGTTCCACCCCGAGGTGGCGCACACCGACCACGGACTCGACATCCTCCGGAACTTCGCCTACGACATCTGCGGCTGCACCGGCGACTGGACGATGTCGTCATTCGTGCAGGAAGCGACCGATCGGATCCGCAAGCAGGTGGGGAACGGCCGGGTCGTCTGCGGTCTGAGCGGAGGAGTGGATTCGACCGTTGCTGCAGTCCTGATGCACAAGGCGGTCGGCGATCGGCTGACGTGCATCTTCGTCGACAACGGCGTCATGCGGCAGGACGAAGCGGATCAGATTCGCAAGCGCTTCGAACGGCTGCATCTCCCGCTGGTCTTCGCCGATGCGTCGGCTCTGTTCCTCGAGCGTCTGGCCGGTGTCACCGACCCGGAGCAGAAGCGCAAGATCATCGGCGCCGCGTTCATCGACGTGTTCGAGAGCGAAGCGCTCAAACTCGGATCGTTCGACTTTCTCGGCCAGGGCACGCTCTATCCCGACGTGATCGAGAGCGTCTCGGTGATCGGCCCGTCGCACGTGATCAAGAGCCATCACAATGTCGGCGGGCTGCCCGAGCGAATGCGGTTCAAGCTCGTCGAACCGCTGCGACAGCTGTTCAAGGACGAAGTGCGGCTGGTCGGAAAAGAGCTCGGCCTCGACGACGAGTTCGTGTGGCGCCAGCCGTTCCCGGGCCCCGGTCTCGCGGTGCGGATCCTCGGCGAGGTGACGGCGTCGCGGTTGAACCTGGTCCGGCGGGCGGATCATATCGTTGCCGAGGAAGTGAAGCGTGCCGGCTGGTACCGGACGTTGTGGCAGTCGTTCGCCGTGCTGCTGCCGGTGCAGAGCGTGGGCGTGATGGGTGACGCGCGCACCTACGAATACACGATTGCGATCCGGGCGGTCGAGAGCCGCGACGGCATGACGGCAGACTGGGCGCGGCTGCCGCACGAGATTCTCGCCGCGATCTCGTCGCGCATCGTCAACGAGGTCAAGGGTATCAACCGCGTCGTCTACGACATCAGTTCGAAGCCGCCTTCGACGATCGAGTGGGAATAAAGGGGTCCCTGGACCCCCAGGAACCAGGTACCTGCCATGCCCGACTTCGTCCATCTCCATCTCCACTCTGAGTACTCGCTCCTCGACGGCGCCTGCCGGATCGAGGAGATGCTCGACCGTGCCGTGGAGCTGAAGATGCCGGCAGTGGCGATCACCGAGCATGGCAACATGTTCTCGTCGATCATCTTCCACGACCAGGCGCGCAAGCGCGGGCTCAACCCGATCCTGGGCTGTGAGGTGTACGTCGCGCCGGGCGACCGGCGCACCAAAAGCGGAACTCCCGGGGAAACCGCCAACCATCTCGTTCTCCTTGCCGAAACCAAGGAGGGTTACCACAACCTGATCAAGCTCGTCTCCTCCGGCTACACCGAGGGGTTCTATTACAAGCCGCGGATCGACAAGGAACTGCTCGCGCAGCATGCGAAGGGGCTGATCGGTCTGAGCAGTTGCCTGAAGGGCGAAGTGGCAACCGGCATCCGCACCGAACAGCAGCAGAAAGCCGTTGCCGCTGCGGCGGCCTACCGCGACATCCTCGGCCCTGAGAATTTCTTCCTCGAGATGCAGTACCAGGGCATCGACGATCAGCGCGTCGTCAACGTCGGACTCCAGCCGATCGCGAAGGATCTCGGGCTCCAGCTCGTCGCCACCAACGACGTGCACTATCTGCAGAACTCAGACTTCAAGCCGCACGACGTCCTGCTGTGCATCGGCACCGGCAAGTCGGTCAACGATACGGAGCGGCTGCGGTACCACGGCGATCAGTTCTACCTGAAGACTGCCGAAGAAATGGCGCAGGTCTTCAAGGACTTCCCGGACGCGCTCGAGGCCACGGTTCGTATCGCCAGCCGCTGCAACGTCGACCTGTCCGGAACGGTCAATCACCTCCCGAATTTCGACGTGCCGGACGGCTTCACGCTCGACGACTACTTCGAGCACGTCGTCCGCGAAGGGTTCGTGAAGCGGCTGCCACGGCTGAAGGAGCTCGCGGCCCGCGGCGTCCTCAAGCACACGATTGACGAGTACGAGCGGCGGCTCACCTACGAAATCGACATGATCAAGCAGATGAAGTATCCGGGGTACTTCCTGATCACGTGGGATTTCATCCGGTATGCGCGCGAGCACGGCATCCCGGTCGGGCCCGGCCGCGGATCGGCGGCGGGCAGCTTCGTCGCCTACTGCCTGTGGATCACCGACGTCGATCCAATCGAGTACGACCTCATCTTCGAACGGTTCCTGAATCCCGAACGCGTGTCGCTGCCGGACATCGACATCGATTTCTGCGAACGGCGGCGCGGCGAAGTCATCGAGTACGTGACGACCAAGTACGGCCGCGCGAACGTCGCGCAAATCATCACGTTCGGGACGATGAAGGCGCGCGCTGTCGTCCGCGACGTCGCCCGCGTGATGGACATTCCCTACGCCGATGCCGACCGCGTGGCGAAGGCGATCCCGCCGGCGCTCGACATGACGCTCGAGAAGGCGCTGGCCGAAAACCCTGTCCTCAAGGACATGGAACAGAAGGACGACCGGATCAAGGAGCTGCTTGCCGTCGCCCGCCGTCTCGAGGGCATGACCCGCCATGCGTCGGTTCATGCCGCGGGCGTGGTGATTGCGCCCAGGCCGCTGACCGAATTCGTCCCGCTCTACAAGAGTCAGAAGGACGAAATCGTCACCCAGTGGGCGATGAAGGAGGTCGAACGCGTCGGCCTCCTCAAGATGGACTTCCTGGGGCTCAGCACGCTGACACTGATCCAGGACGCCCTCGACGAAATCAAGCGCACCGAGAACATCACGCTCGATATCGACGCCATACCGCTCGACGATGCGAAGACGTACCAGCTGTTCTGCGACGGGCAGACGTACGGCGTGTTCCAGTTCGAGAGCTCGGGCATGCGCGAGCTCCTGCGCAAGGCCAAACCCGAGCGGCTGGACGATCTGATCGCGTTGAACGCGTTGTACCGCCCGGGCCCGCTGAAGAGCGGGATGGTCGATGACTACATCTCGCGCAAGCAGGGCAAGACCGAGGTCAAGTACGAGCTGGCGCAGCTCGCACCGATTCTCGGCGACACCTACGGCGTCATCGCCTACCAGGAGCAGGTCATGCGGATTGCCGCAGTCCTCGCCGGGTTCACGATGGGCCAGTCCGACATGCTGCGCAAGGCCATGGGGAAGAAGGACCCCAAGGTCATGGCCAAGCAGCGCGAAGCGTTCATGGCGGGCTCGGCGAAGAACGGCGTCAACGAGAAGAAGGCGAAGAAGATTTTCGACCTGATGGAATTCTTCGCCGGGTACGGCTTCAACAAGTCGCATTCGACGACGTATGCGTGGGTCGCGTACCAGACGGGGTACCTGAAGGCCAACTTTCCGTCGCACTTCATGGCCGCGCTGCTCACGATCGAGGCGGCGAACACCGACAAGCTGGCCATGTATCTCGGCGAGTGCCGGGACCTGGGCGTCACGATCCTGCCGCCGGACATCAACTCGAGCGAGATGGCGTTCACGGTGGTGGACGGCGCGGTCCGGTTCGGACTCTGTGCGGTCAAGAACGTCGGCGAGGGCGCGATTTTGTCGATGCTCGCGGCGCGGAAAGAGCTCGGACGAATCGATTCGCTCTACTCGCTCTGCGAACATTCCGACCTGCGCCTGGTGAACAAGCGAGTGTTCGAGAGTCTCGTCAAGGCGGGGGCAATGGACTCCCTTCTCCCCGAGAGCGCCGGCACGGTGGCATCGCGTCGTGCCCGCCTGTTCGCCGCCGTCGACCGCGCCATCGAGCACGGGGGACGGCACCAGCGGGATCGCGACAAGGGGCAATCGCAGCTGTTCGGCGGCGGCGATCACGACGGCCCGTCCGCGGGAGCGGCAGTGCTTCCGGACGCCCCGGCATGGAGCGATATCCAGCAGCTGGCCGGTGAGAAAGAGGCGCTCGGACTCTACATGAGCGGCCACCCGCTCGACCGGTTCGCCGAAGACCTGAAGACCTTCGGCGCCCGGCGGGTCGCCGATCTCACCACGTCCGAAGCCGACGTGTGGGTCGGCGGGATCGTGTCCGCGCTGCGGCCGCTCAAGACCAAGAAGGGCGACCGGATGGCCGTGTTCATGCTCGACGACGTCGCCGGGAACGTCGAAGTGGTGGTGTTCCCCGAGACCTTCTCCAAGCATGGACTTGCGATCGAGAGTGACGCGATGCTGCTCGTCCGGGGCAAGCTCGAAAAAGACGAGGAGTCCGCCCGGATCGTGGCGACGGAGCTGATGCCGATCGCGACGCTGAAGGAGCGTACCACCAAGGAGGTGGCGATTCACCTCGCCGTCCCGCCGCATGGCCGCCCGACATTCGAGGCCCTCGCCGAGGTATTCTCGCGGCACCGGGGCGACCGTCGTGTGTCGCTCGAACTCAACGTCAATGGCCAGCCCCGCGCGTTGCGCGTGCGGGCCGACGTGGCGCAGCGCGTGCGGCCGTCGGAACGACTCGTCGCGGAACTCGAGCGGCTCTGCGGCGCCGGAACCGTGGAGCTTCGCTGAGCGGACCTTATGCCTGCTGACATTCTCGAATTCGAAGAACCGATTGGCGTCCTGCTGAAGGAAATCGAGGCCCTCAGCATGATGCCGCGGACGCCCGAGCGGGAGCGGTCGATTGAAACGCTGCGCAAGCGGGCCGACGAGCTGCGCGCGGAGATCTACCTGAATCTGACGCCCTGGCAGCGCGTCCTGGTCGCGCGCCATCCGAGCCGCCCGAATACGCTCGACTACGTCGAGCGGCTGTTCACCGGCTGGGACGAACTCCACGGCGATCGCCGCTTCGCCGACGATCATGCGATTGTCTGCGGGTTTGCCGAGTACCGCGGCGAACCGGTGGCGATCGTCGGCCATCAGAAGGGCACCGACACCAAACAGAAGATTTACCGCAACTTCGGGTACGCGCGCCCGGAAGGTTATCGCAAGGCGCTGCGCGTGATGCAGCTGGCGCACAAGTTCAGGCGGCCGATCGTCGTCTTCATCGACACGCCGGCGGCGTACCCGGGCGTCGAGTCGGAGGAACGCGGCGTCGCCGAGGCAATCGCGGTCAACCTGCGCGAGATGATGATGCTCGAAGTGCCGATCATCGTGATCGTCTGCGGCGAAGGGGGCAGTGGCGGCGCCCTCGGCATTGCGATCGGCGATCGGGTGCTGATGCAGGAGTTCTCGGTCTACAGCGTCATCCCGCCCGAGGGCTGCGCCGCGATCCTGTGGCGCGATCCGAACCGCAAGGTGGAGGCCGCGGCCGCACTCAAGATCACCGCACCCGACATGCTCGCGCTCGGCCTGATCGACGGGATCGTGCCGGAGCCGACCGGCGGCGCACACAACAATCCCGACGCCGCCACCGCACTCGTCGACCAGGCGTTGTCGGCGGCGCTCGCGGACGTATCCGCCCTCACCGTCGAATCGCGGCTGCAGCTGCGCTACGAGAAGTTCCGCCGGATGGGGGAGGAAGGCAGCGCCTTCACCGACACCGCGAAAACAACCAGCCCCGCGCTGAAACTCGAGGGCTGACCCGCGGTCCGCATGCGCAAGTCCCTTCTCTGGCACCACCTGCCCTGCAACGAAGAACAGACGACCGCGCTCTCTGCTGCCCTCGGCGTCAGCCCGATCGTCGCGCGGCTGCTGTGCATGCGCGGCCTCGCCGATCCCGAGCAGGCGGAGCGATTCCTGCACCCCTCGATCGATCACCTCCACGATCCGTTCAAGCTCGCGGACATGCGGGTTGCGGTCGAGCGGCTCGAGCGGGCGCTGGCTCAGCACGAGCGGATTGCGATCCACGGCGACTACGACGTCGACGGCATCACTTCCACCGTCATCCTGCGGCGCGCGCTCGAGCTCCTCGGGGGCGATGTCGTCCACTTCATCCCCGAACGGCTGCGCGATGGGTACGGGCTGCAGCCGACGGCGATCGATCGACTGCACGCGGATGGGGTGAAGCTGATTGTCTCGGTCGACTGCGGTATCCGCAGCACCGAGGCGGCGCTGCGTGCGCGTGAGCTTGGCGTCGACCTGATCGTCACCGACCACCACGAACCTGAAGGCTCGCTGCCGCCCGCGCTCGCGGTGATCAATCCCAAGCGGCACGACTGCACGTATCCCGACAAACACCTGGCGGGTGTCGGGGTGGCGTTGAAACTGGTGCAGGCACTGTGCGACCGGGCCGGCAAGGGAAAGTACCTCCCTGCGTTCGTCAAGATTGCCGCCATCGGCACGCTCGCCGACGTCGTCCCGCTCGTCGGCGAGAACCGCGTCATCGCACGGCTGGGACTCGCATCGCTGAGCAAGGGGCCGCACACGATTGGCCTGCGCGCGCTGCTCGAGGCATCAGGGCTGACCGGCAAGACCATCGACAGCTACCAGGTCGCGTTCATCCTGGCGCCGCGCGTGAATGCGGCAGGGCGCATGAGCACTCCCGATATCGCGACGCGCCTGCTGCTCGCGAAAGACGAAGCGCTCGGCGACGAGGCGCGCGCGCTGGCGCAGCAGCTGAACGACGAGAACCTCCGCCGCCAGCAGGAGGAAGCCGAGCTCGTGGTCGACGCCAGGAAGGCAATCGAGAACGATCCGGCGGTCGGTGCCCACAACGTCCTCGTCGTCGGAGGTCCCGGATGGCACCGGGGGGTGATCGGCATTGCCGCCTCGAAACTGGTCGACGCGTACCACAAGCCCGCCATCGTGCTGTCGATTGATGGTGACGTGGCGCACGGATCCTGCCGCAGCATCCCGGACTTCAACATGCTGGGCGCGCTCGAGCACTGCTCGGACCTGTTCGTGAAGTTCGGCGGTCACCACCAGGCCGCCGGGCTGACGATGGACGCGGCGCGCGTGCCCGAGTTCCGTGCCCGGGTCAACGCATATGCCGACCAGGTGCTCGAACCCGACCAGCTGCGCCCGCGCCTGCGCATCGACGGGCCACTCAGCCTCAAGTCCATCAACCATGACCTGATGCGCGACCTCGATGCCATGGGTCCGTTCGGCATGGCCAATCCACGTCCGGTGTTTCACGCCACCGGCGTCGAGATCGTGGACGGTCCGCGCACACTCAAGGAACGACACCTGAAGATGACCTTCAGCCAGGAGGGCCGCCGGTTCCGCGCGATTGCCTGGCGTGCCGCGGAGCGCGCCGACCTCCTGACCCGCAACCGCGCCGCGGTCAACCTCGCCTTTTCGCTCGAGAAGAACGAGTTCAAGGGAGAGACCTACCTCGAGCTGAACGTCGCCGACTTCCAGTGCCCCGGGGAAGTAGAATAGAAGTCTCGAGTTCCCAGTCGCCAGTATCCAGTTTGAAGCGTCCAGCCATCCAGTTGACGGTTCCGCCTCGCCCGGATCGGCCAGGAATCACTGGCTGACTGGCCACTGCTCTCGTGAGTTTATGAACTGGCAGAAGACTGCGCGCCGCGCGATCGTCGCCTTCGTCCTGGTGTTCATCGCGATCGTGATTGCGGCCAGCCGCCATCGGAAGCCGGCGCCGACGGGCGAGCCAGCGCCGAAGCGCGTCGATCCGGCGGCAGTCGTCGAGGGCCACGGCTCCCAGAAGATCGAGAAGTATCGCGACGGCAAGGTCGTACTTCTGCTCACCTTCGGATCCCAGCTCACGTATCCTGACGGCCGGTCGAAGCTGACGGGCGGCGTGTCAGTGACGGCCGATCGCAACGGACGCCCCTTCACTGTCACGAGCAGCGAAGCGGAAGTGGCGATGAAGGGCAGCGAACTGGATCACGCCCGCTTCCTCCGCGACGTCAAAATGAAGAGCAATGATCTCGAAGTCGCGGCTGACGAGGCGACCTATTCGGAGGCAGAGGGCGTCGTCAAGATTCCGGGGGCGGTCACCTTCTCGCGTGCGCGAATGAAGGGGAGCGGCATCGGTGCTACGTACGATCGCAACCGCGAAGTGCTGTGGCTGCTCGACCAGGCGAAAATCACCGTTGCGCCCGACAAGTCAGGACAGGGCGCGCTCGATGCGTCCTCGAAGTCGGCCGGCCTCGCCCGGCAGGAGAACTACGTTCGCCTCACGGGAACCGCTCACATCAATGCCGATGGGCGGCTCATCGATGCCGACGAGATCACGATTGCGCTCACGCCGGCGACGCCGCAGCAGCCGGACCAGCACGTACGCAGCCTCGAACTGCGCGGCAACAGCCGGATTGCGGGGGGCGGCGGTGCCAGCGCACCGCAGGCGATGTCGGCACGCGACATCGACCTCACCTATGCCGAGGACGGCCGTACCCTCCAGCACGCTAACCTGCTCGAGAACGCCGTCGTCCAGCTGCCCGGCGACCCGAAGGGAGCCGGCCGCCGAATCGCCGGCAAGACGATCGTCATCGACCTTGCACCAGACGGGGCGACTGTCACCGCCCTGACCGCGAATGAGAACGTACAGGTCGATCTGCCCGCCGACGGCGATCTCCCCGCGAAACGGATACACTCGGCATCGCTCGTCGCCACCGGTGCGCCAGGCGCGGGTCTGGAGAACGCCACCTTTACCGGAAACGTCGAGTACCGCGAGATTCGCACCGCGCGTGCCAACCTGCCGGCGGTCGAGCGGATTGCGCATTCACAGTCGCTGATCGTCGCAACCAAGCCTGGTCTCGGTGCGGTCCAGCAGGCGGACTTTCATGGCAACGTGCACTTCACGGACGGTCCGCAGGTTGCCGCGGACGCATCGCGGGCGCTCTATCATGTCGACCGCGATCAGATCGAGCTATCGAGTACCCAGGAACCAGGTCCGGTCTCGCCCAGGGTGTCGGACGGGCGAGTGACCGTAGAGGCGCGCGCCATCCAGATGACGCTCGGGACCCGCAAGCTCACCGCTGACACGAAGGTCCGCAGCTCCATGATGCCCGAGCAGAAACCTGCGACCCCGATCGGGCCGGTCGCGCCGCTCGGCGGCCGGGGCAAGCCCGCGCCGGCCGGCAGGGCGGGGACGACGGCTGCAGCGGCGAAACCGCAGCCAACCGGTCGCGGCAATGCGGATGGGGCGCACGTCCCCGGTCTCTTGAAGCAGGATCAGCCCGTGACCGTCACGTCCAACCGGCTGACCTACGATGGCGACGCCGGCCACGCCATTTACAGCGGCAGCGCGCGCCTGTGGCAGTCGGACACATCGGTTCGTGGCGACACCGTCGTCGTCGACGACAAGTCAGGCAACCTCGAGGCGCAGGGCACGGTTCGCACCGAGATGATGCTGGACGACGTCGATGCCGCCGGGAAGCGGACTCAGACGCGCACGATCGGCGAAGGGGACGCGTTCGTATACGACGACGCCAAGCGATTGGCGACCTACACCGGCAAGGCGCACATGATCGGTGCCGAAGGAGATCTCACTGGCGAGAAGATCGAGCTCTACATGAAGCCGGATACCAACGAGCTCGAGCGCGTCGAAGGCTACGGCGCCAATGGCAACGTGGTGGTCAAGGAGAGCGGACGCACCGCCACCGGGGCCCGACTCACGTATACCGTGGAAACCGAAACGTACCTGATGACGGGCACGCCCGTGGTCGCGGTCGAAACGACGCCGCCCGACTGCAGGAAATCCGTTGGCGCCGTCCTGACCTTCCAGCGCGCGGTGGGTACCGTCTCCACCTCCGGCAACGGCGTCATCCGTTCCGTGCAGAACCCGATCGCCTGTCCGACGGGGTCGCAGTAGCGGATGGCCACACTGAGCTCAACAGGACTGACGAAATCCTTCGGTGGCCGCACTGTCGTGAAAGGCGTGAACCTCCAGATCGCATCCGGCGAAGTGGTGGGCCTGCTCGGGCCGAACGGCGCCGGCAAGACGACGACGTTCTCGATGGTCGTGGGGCTGACGCCGCCCGATTCGGGACGGGTGCTCCTTGACGGCATCGATGTCACCGATGACCCGATGTACGTGCGCGCGCGCAAGGGCATCGGCTACCTGCCGCAGGAAGCCTCGATTTTCCGCGGCTTGACGGTGGAACAGAACATCGCCGCGATCCTGGAGACGCTTCCGCTGGACGCCGGGACGCGCCGCAGTCGCCAGCGCGAGCTGCTGGCCGAGCTCGGTCTGACGCCACTGGCCAAGGCGCCGGCGTACACACTCTCGGGCGGGGAACGGCGTCGTGTCGAGATCACCAGGGCTCTGGTAATCTCCCCCAAGTTCATCCTGCTGGATGAACCATTCGCCGGCATCGACCCAATCGCGGTCACCGACATCCAGAAGATCATTTTCCACCTGAAGGAACGCGGCATCGGGGTGCTGATTACGGACCACAACGTGCGGGAAACGCTGCGGATCACGGACCGTGCCTACATCGTCCATGACGGTGTAATCTTTCGGAGCGGCACCCCCGACAGCCTCGCGGCGGATGAGGACGTGAAACGGATTTACCTCGGTGCAGAGTTCCGATTGGACTAATATTGTGAGGTCGGAAGCGACCCGATTGACCCATGGCGATTCAGCAGAAACTCCATACCAAACTCGTTCAAAAGCTCATCCTGACGCCGTCGCTCCAGCAGGCGATCAAGCTGCTGCCGATGTCGACTCTCGAGCTGGCCGACCTGCTGAACCAGGAGATGGTGGAGAACCCCCTTCTGGAGGAAGTGCCGACCGAGGAGCTCCAGCCGGCGGAACAGCAGCAGGCGGCTGAGAAGCCCGCCGATCAGCCGGCCGCCGAAAAAGGGGATTCCTGGGACGACGCCGACTACGAGTACTTCTTCGGCGACTACCTGGACGACGGCTACCGGTCGCGGACCCCATCGGAAGTAAAGGAGCTGCCGCCAATCGAGAACACCCTCTCGAGTGCGGCCTCCCTCTTCGACCACCTCCTCTGGCAACTCTCCCTCCAAACCGACGACGAAAGACTCAAGGAAATCGGCGGAGCGATCCTCGGCAACCTCGACGACGACGGTTACCTGGTGGCGTCGGTGGAGGAGATTGCGGCGATGGGGGAATGGCCCGTCGCAGATGTCGAGCGCGCCCTCCAGCACGTCCAGACGTTCGACCCGATTGGGGTCGCCGCGCGCGACCTCCAGGAGTGCCTCTGGCTCCAGCTGCGCCACCTCGGTCTCGAAGGCACGCCGACGGAAAAGATCGTCACTGAACACCTGCGCTTGCTGCAGAACCACCAGGTGCCGGAGATTGCGCGCAAGCTCGGCATGTCGATCGAGGATCTCAAGGAGCACGTCGAGATCATCCGCAACCTCGATCCCAAACCGGGCAGCCGCTACAACCCGTCGCAGTCGCAGTACGTCATCCCCGACGTTTACGTCGTCAAGGTCGAGGATCAGTACGTGGCGGCGCTCAACGAGGAAGGGCTGCCGCAGCTCAGGATCAGTCCGGTCTACAAACGGCTGCTGGATAAGACCGGCGCGGCGGGCGCCAGCCAGGCCGAACAGAACGACGAGACGCGCGCCTACGTGAAGGACAAGTTCCGGTCGGCGCTGTGGCTGATCAAGTCGGTCGACCAGCGGCAGAAGACCATCCACAAGGTCGCGACGAGCATCATCACGTTCCAGCGCGAGTTCCTCGACCACGGCATCGAGTATCTCCGGCCGCTCGTCCTGCGCGATGTCGCCAACGACATCGGGATGCACGAATCCACGGTCAGCCGCGTCGTGAACAACAAGTACATGCACACGCCTCAGGGCGTGTTCGAGCTGAAGTACTTCTTCCACAGCGGCATCAGCAGTTCCTACGGCGAGAGCGTCTCCTCGGTCACGATCAAGCAGCGCATCCGGAAGATCATCGAGAACGAAGACCCGCGCAAGCCCCTGAGCGACTCGAAGATCGTCAGCATTCTTCAGAAGGAAGGGCTGATGCTCGCGCGGCGCACCATCGCAAAGTATCGCGAAGAACTGAAGATCCCGACGTCCAACCAGCGCAAGGTGCTGTTCTAGACAGTCGCCAGTAGCCAGTCCCCAGTTGCCAGTGATCGCTCGACACACCTGGCGTGGTTACTGGAAACTGGACACTGGGAACTGGAAACGTTAGTCATGCGACTCGACATCACCGGCCGGCACGTGGACATCACGGCGCCGCTCAGACAGCTGATAGAGAAGCGGTTCGGGCGGCTCGAACGCGTGCTCAACGATGCGGCGGTCTCCGCGACCATCACCCTCACGAAAGAGAAGTACCGGCTCCGCACCGAGATCGCCGTGCACACGCGCGGCGATCATGTGCTCCGCGGCAATGGTGAGAGCAGCGGGTGGGCGGTGTCGGTACGCCAGGCAACCGACAAGATCGAGCAGCAGGCCCAGACGCTCAAGGGCAAGTGGAACGATCGGAAACGCAAGGGCGCTCGTACCGCCCGCCAGGTCGGCGACGGAGCGGCGGGACCGACGCCGGTCGCCGCCCGGGTCGTCCGGGCGCGATATCCGGTCAAGCCGATGTCCGTAGACGACGCGGCGCTGCGCCTCGAGTCAGGGAAGGAATCGTTCCTGGTGTTCCGCAACAGCGACACCGAATCGGTCAGCATTCTGTACCGTCGCAAGGACGGTAACCTCTCGCTGATCGAGCCGGACTAGTGGCCTGTCCACGGTGAACGAGGCCCAGATCCCGGAGCGCCGCGCCCGCCGGGATGTCAACCGCTCATCGATCCCGGATCGCTCGCGATGAACGACGCCAGCGCACCTCGCAGCGTCACCGTCGGCACCGTGCTCCGGGAGTTGAGCGAGTCGCGCGCGCTCGAAGTCGAGCTGCTTGCCGGCAAGGACGGCCTTGACCGTCGCATCACCATCGCCCACCCACAGAAGACCGGGCTCGCGCTATCCGGGTTCGACGCGTACTTGAAGGGCGGGCGTGTCCTGGTGTTCGGCCGAAGCGAGGTTCACTACCTCGAGACGCTGACCGCCGAGGAGCGCGGCACCGCAATGCGTCGCGTCTTCAGCCATCCACTGCCGTGCCTGCTCGTCACCGGCGGCGCCGACGCGCCGGCGGAGGCGCTCACGGAAGCCGACCGCGCCAGCGTTCCGCTGTTGCGGACGAAGACAGCCACTCCCGACGCAATCTCGAAGCTTTCGGCACTCCTCGATACACACCTGGCCCCGAGAGGGACGGTGCACGGCGTGCTGATGGACATCCTCGGCCTCGGTGTCCTCATGGTCGGAGAGAGCGGCATCGGAAAAAGCGAGTGCGCGCTCGACCTGGTCGTCCGCGGGCATCGCCTGGTGTCGGACGACGTCGTGGATCTGCACTGCCGGGCCGAGTCGTTCATCATCGGGACCTGTCCGGAACTGACGCGGCATCACATGGAGATCCGTGGGCTCGGCCTGATCAACGTCCAGGATCTGTTCGGGGTCGCGTCCACGCGATCGTCGAAGCGCGTCGAGCTCGTGGTGCAGCTCGAACGCTGGGAGCACGGGCGGGAGTATGATCGACTCGGACTCGATGAACAATCCTACGAAGTGCTCGGATCGCGGATCCCGATGATCCGGATGCCGGTGGCGCCGGGCCGGAACATCTCCATCCTGGTGGAAGTCGCCGCGCGCAACCAGCTGCTGCGGGCTCGCGGGCATCATGCCGCACATCGCCTCGTCAGCCGGCTGAACGAGCAACTCGCCGTCCCGCCGCCGGGCGTCGATCCCGGCGAGGATCTGTGATGCGCGAGAAGCGGCACTCGGCACGGCGCGCCGCGAGAACGGCGGTCACGTCCAGGTTCGTGGTGCTGACGGGACTCTCTGGTTCCGGCAAGTCGCAGGCGATTCGCGCCCTCGAGGACCTCGGGTATTTCTGCGTCGACAACCTGCCGGTCTCATTGCTTCCGATGCTGGCGGAGCTGACGCTGCGAGCCGGCACCGAGATCTCCCGCGCCGCCGTCGTCGTCGATGTCCGCGAAGGGAAAATGCTCAACGAGTTCCCGGGGATTTACCGGAAGCTGAAGAGCCGCAAGAATCTCCATCCGGTCCTGATCTTCCTCGAGGCAGCGGAGCCGACACTGGTGCGGCGATTCAGCGAAACGCGCCGGCCGCATCCGCTGTCGCCGGACCGATCGGCGATCGAGGGGATTCGCGAAGAGCGCGAGGCGATGCTGCCGATTCGGAAGCTCGCCGATCACGTCGTGGATACGTCAGAAATGACGGTGCACGAGCTGAGGCATACTTTCACCGGCGTCGGCGCCGGCAGTGCGCCGGGCGCGCAGCTCGTCGTGACCGTCCTGAGCTTCGGATTCAAGCACGGCATCCCGGTCGACTCCGACCTGCTCTTCGACGTGCGATTCCTGCCGAACCCGCACTTCGTGCCGGCGCTGCGTCCGCATACCGGCCGCGATCCGGAAGTGGTGCGTTTTCTCGATCGCTCGACCGCGACGCACGAGTTCCTGGAACACACGCTCAACCTGTTGAAGTTCCTGGTGCCGCAATACGTGCACGAAGGGAAGTCGTACTTGACGATCGGCATCGGCTGCACCGGCGGGCGGCATCGATCGGTCGCGATCGCCGAGGCGCTGAAGAAGGGGCTCTCGGGAATACCCGGCGTACGCGTCCGGGTCAAACACAGGGATATTGCTAACGAGTGAATCGTGTCCGTTTTAGGGTTATAGGGTTCTAAGGGTTATAGGGTCAGGTTGTAGGGTTCTAAGGGTTATAGGTTTGGTTATAGGTTTGGTTCTAGAGTTCGAACCTGGAGTCCAGAACCGAACGTAGAACGTAGAACGTAAAACCTAGTAAAACCTAAAACAAGACGTAGAACCCCTAGAACCCTAGAACCGTAAAACCCCGGAGATCAGATCGTTGAAACTTGGCGTTGTAGTGGTCACGCACGGGCAGCTCGCGACGGAGCTGGTGAACTCCGCGGAAATGATCGTGGGGGATTTACCGCAATTTGCCGCCGTGTCGATTGGCTGGCACGACGATGTCGACCGGGCGCGGGAAGAGATCGGGCTGGCGATTGCGCGGGTGGGGGAGTTCGCCGGCGGCAACGAGGCGGAGCCCGCGGATGTCCTGGTGCTGACCGATCTGTTCGGCGGCACGCCGGCAAATCTTGGCGTCACGTTCGTCAGCCCGCACGTGGAGGTCATCACCGGCGTCAACCTGCCGATGCTGATCAAGCTGGCGCGGCCGCAGGCATCTCGCGACCTCGGCGAGCTCGCGCGCGAGATGCGGGACCACGGGCGGAGTGCGATTTGGGTGGCTTCGGATCTCCTTCGCGGCGACACCGCTCGAGGCGAAGCGCCGCCGGCCGAGAAGCCATGACGATCACGCAACACCGCGACCAGCCTCAGCTCGATCCAGTGACGCGATGACGGTCTGCAGCATCACGATCGTCAATTCACTCGGCCTGCACGCGCGGGCGGCGGCCCGGTTCGTGCACACCGCCAGCGGCTTCGTGTCACGCATCAGCGTGTCGAAGGGCGGCCGGCAGGTGGACGGGAAGAGCATCATGGGCCTGCTCCTGCTCGCGGCCTCGCACGGCAGTGTCATCGATATCACCGCGGACGGGCCGGACGAGGCGGAAGCCTCGGCGGCGCTGTGCGCACTCATCACTCGCGGCTTTGACGAGGCGTCATGCGCCTGACCGGACTCGGCGTTTCCCCTGGCATCGGGATCGGCAAGGCCCTGGTGCTGAAACGAGGCACTCGCGACCTCCGCTTCCGTGTCCCGCCCTCGCGGGTCGCCCGTGAGCTGGAACGGCTTGCTGCCGCCCGGGAGCGTTCGCGCGAACAGCTGCAGCAGATCCGGCAACGAATCGCGACATCAGCCGGCACCGAGCACGCCTACCTCTTCGACGCCCAGCTGCTGATGCTGGACGATGCAATGCTGATCGATCGGGCGGCGGAAATCATTCGTACCGAGCGGCTGAACGCAGGCTCGGCGCTCGAGCGCGCGCTCGACGAGATCTCCGCGCTCTTCGATCAGGCCGAAGACGCCTATCTTCGCGAGCGGCAGGGCGACGTCGGCGATGTCGTCGGCCGGTTGCGAATGAACCTCCGCGCCGGCGGCGACCCGCTGGAACTGTTCAAGGACCTGGAAGGACCTTTGGTCCTCGTTGCCGACGAGCTCACGCCGTCGATGATCGCGCAGCTCGATGGCACACGGCTCGCGGGGCTCGTCACCGACGCGGGCAGCTGGACGTATCACAGCGCCATACTGGCGAGGTCGATCCACGTGCCCGCGGTCGCCGGGCTGCGCGACGCGAGTTCCGTCATCGCGCCCGGTGCAGTTCTGGCGATTGATGGTTCCACCGGCGAGGTCTTCGTCGATCCCGATCCCGCCACCCTCGAGCACGTGCGCGGACGCCAGCAGCGGCGCGCGGCATACGAGCAATCGCTCGACGAGTACCGGACGCTCCCGCCGGTCACCGCGGACGGCGTCCAGATTCGCCTCGAGGCCAACGTCGAATCGCCGGACGATGCGCTCCGCGCCCGGGAAAGCGGCGCCGACGGCATCGGCCTGTTCCGATCGGAGTTCCTGCTCGCCGGTGGCGGACATGCGGCGCTGACCGAGGAAGCGCAGTACGTCGCGTACACCCGCCTCGTCGACAGCATGGCTCCGGGCCGGGTCACCGTCCGGACCTTCGACGTGAGCGCGGCACAGCTGCGCCGCGGTACCGGCGAGGCGGACGGGCCGAGGGCGCCACTCGGGCTGCGCGGCGTGCGCCTGAGTCTGTCGATGGACGACATGTTCCAGACGCAGTTGCGCGCGCTGCTGCGCGCGGCAACGCACGGGCCGCTCCGCATCATGTTCCCGTTCGTGTCGGGCCTGGACGAACTGCGCGAAGCACGGGCGGCGGTCGAACGCGCCGCGGCGACGCTGCGGGCCCGCGGTGACGCCGTCCCCCCGGTGCCGATCGGCGTGATGATCGAGGTCCCGTCTGCGGCGTTGACCGCCGACCTGCTGGCGGAACACGCCGATTTCTTCAGCATCGGCACGAACGACCTGATTCAGTATTGCCTGGCCGTCGACCGTACTGACGACCGCGTCTCGCGGCTGTACGAGCCACTCCACCCGGCAATCCTCCGGATGATCCGGACCGTCGCACGTGCAGGGAAGCGGCGCGGCATCCCGGTCTCGGTGTGCGGCGAAATGGCGGCCGACCCGATGCTGCTCGCGCTGCTGGTCGGCCTCGGCCTCACCGAGTTCAGCATGGCGCCGACCGCCATCCCGCTGGCGAAGCAGGCGCTCCGCCGGCTGCACTCCGATCAGGCGTCGCACGTAGCCGGGCGCGCACTCCGCGCCAGGACAGCGGCAGAAATCGAAAAACTGCTCGGCGAGTTTCTCGCCCCGCAGGAGACGGTCAGGAACGAATAGGCACAGTGCCAAGGTGCCCCGGTGGCTTCCGCCTTCGGGCGGAAGTGCCAAGGTGCCAAGCGTGCCCGGTGGCTTCCGCCTTCAGGCGGAAGTCAGTGGTGGCAAAGGTGGCCAAAGTTCACGGGCCTCAAAAAGGAGTTGGACGTGGCGGAACAAGTAACACGAGTGGACAAGCCGTGGGGCTACGAGCTGCACTGGGCCAAGACGGAGCGGTACGTCGGCAAGCTGATTCACGTCGACGCCGGGCACGCACTCAGTCTGCAGTACCACAACCAGAAGGATGAAACGATCTACCTGGCCTCGGGCCGGATGCTGTTCGAGATCAAGGAAGGGGAGGAGCTGGTCAAGCGCGAGATGAGCCCCGGGCAGGCCGTCCACGTGACGCCCGGCACTGTGCATCGCATGACCGCGATCACCGACTGCGACATCTTCGAAGTATCCACGCCGGAACTCCACGACGTCGTCCGGCTCGAAGATCGGTACGGGCGGACGACATAGCAGCTGCCGGGCAGAAATTGGCAAGGTAAGTCGGAGCCATGTGTGCAGCACGCGCGTACCCCTGGTCGGGAAGTTGGTGATTGACGCGTAAACACGCGCGCACCAGAATGGCTGCACTCTTGAAAGGAATCGTTGAATGGGCAGTGTGAACAAAGTCATCCTCGTAGGCAATCTCGGTCGCGATGCCGAGATGCGCTTCACTCCTGGCGGCGCCGCCGTCGCCACGTTGAATCTCGCAACCACAGAGGTCTGGAACGACAAGGCCGGTCAGAAACAGGAAAAGACCGAATGGCACCGCATCGTCCTCTGGGGCAAAACAGCGGAGAGCCTCAACGAGTACCTGACCAAGGGCAAGCAGATTTACGTCGAGGGGCGGCTGCAGACACGCAAGTGGCAGGACAAGGACGGCCAGGATAAATACACGACCGAGATCCGCGGCGACCGGATCGTCCTGCTCGGCGGCGGGGGCGGTGGCGGCGGTGGTGCACGCCAGCAGAATCGCAGCGCGGGAGCCGGAGCCTCTTCAGGCGCCGACGATCACATGGGCGAGCCGGTCAGCGAGCTCACGGATGATGATATTCCGTTCTGACGAACGGTCCTTACGAACGCGGAGGTTACAGGTGTTCTAGGCGTTCTAGAATTTAAGAGTCAGGTTCTAGGTCGTGACGTTCTACGTTTGGGTTCTACTGAAAACTCGAACGTAGAACCTGAAACCGTCGAACATAAAACCGTCGAACTAAAACCGTGAACCTAAAACCTGACCCTAAAACTCATAAAACCCCTAAAACCCCTAAAACTTTATAACCCTACTTCTAGTGCGAACCTACTTGCCTTTGAGACTATCCAGCCTCTGCTTGGCGAGGATGGCGTCGTAGGCGGCCGGGTACTTCTGAATCACCGTCTCGAACGCCTTCCGCGCGGCGTCGAACTGTTTCAGCTGTTCGTACGTCATCCCGAGCTTGTAGTACGCAACCGGCACGCTGTCGGCCTGGGGATAGTTGGTGATCACCTTCTGAAAGGCGTCCGCCGCCTCGGCGTACTGACCGGCCCCATACAACGACTGCCCGATATTCAGCTGCGCGTCGTCGGCCTTGTCGTTCCGCGGGAACGTGCTGATGAACGACGTGAACCCCATGATCGCGATGTCGTAGTGGCCGGCGGTGTAGTCGCTGTAGGCGTTGTCGAACATCTTCTGAGGAGAGATGAGCGGGCCGCCCTGGCCGCCCGGTGCTGGAGCACCGGGCGCGCCGGAGGTGCCGTTTGGCGCGGTCGCACTCTCGCTCGCCGCCGCGGCAGGATCCTGGCCGGGCGACAGCGACGTGGTGTTCGCGGGCATCGTTGACACCGCCTGACGGACGGCATCGAGCTCCTGGCTGACCGTCGACAGCCGCACGTTCGTGTCGTCCGCCTTTTCCCGGAGTATCCGCACGCCTTCGGCGATGTTGTCGATGAGCAGTTTGTTATCTGCCGCGCTCTTGCGGCCGGTCGCCACCTGGTCGTCCATTTTTCCGGTAATGGCCTTCAGGGTGTCGGCAAGCCCGCCAAGGACCTGCTGAAGCTGCTGCTGTTGTTCCTGCAGCATCCGGATCTCGGCCATCAGCTGCTGATGCGCCTTGTCGGCCGCCGCCGCCGGCCTGGGCGCGCACAGGACCACGAACCCCAATGCCGCAATCGACGGCCATGCCCTTCGTGTCATCGTCTTTCCCTCGTCAACCGCACGTCCATCGAGTTCGGTTGGAACCCGGAACCCGGAACCCGGAACCTCGAACCTTGAACCGCTATTTGCTCGTCACGACGAAATGCGCGCGCCGGTTCTTGTACCACGAGCCCTCGTCGTGCCCGGGCTCGAATGGAAATTCCTTGCCATAGCTGATGGTCCGCAGCCGGTCGGCCGGGATGCCCAGCGAGACCAGGTAATTCCGCGCCGCCAGCGCCCGCCGCTCCCCGAGCGCCAGGTTGTACTCCGCCGTGCCGCGTTCGTCGGAATGGCCTTCGATTGTCACGATCCAGTTTGGATACTTCTTCATCAGCGCGGCGTTGGCGTTCAGCGCCTGCTGGCCCGCGTCGTCGATCGTATCCTGATCGTAAGCAAAGAAGACCGGCTGGAAAGGCGAATTGCGGTTCAACGCGTCGATGTCCGACGCCGCCAGCGTATCGGAAGCAATCGGCTCGGCGGGAACCGGCTGGGGTTCCTGCACCGGCTCGGGCGGCGCCGGCGGCCGCGCACCGGCGTTCGTCCCGCTCGACGGTGGCGGTGGCGTCGGACGAGCGACCGGCGGCTTCTTCTTGGCGCACGCGCCGCCAACGAGGAGCGCCAGCAGCGCAACAACTACAAAGTAACGTCTATACATCATCGTTTCAGATCTCCCGCTTCGTCCGTAGAACCTGTAGAACCCGTAGAACCCGTAGAACCCGTAGAACCTCGTAGAACCCGTAGAACCTCGTAGAACCTCGTAGAACCTCGTAGCACCCCTAAGAAACTACTGCGACCAGTTCGGATACCGGTTCATGCCGGTCTTCGTGACCTGATGCAGGTTCTTGCCGTCGCGGTCGATGATGAAGATCTGTTCCTTGCCGGCGCGCGTCGACGTGAACGCAACGTGACGCCCGTTCGGCGAAAACGCCGGGCTCTCGTTGCTGCCGATTCCGTCCGTGATCGTCTTCGTCCCGCGGTTCGCGAAGTCGAAGATCTTGATGTCGAAGCCAGCGCCCGTCCGCGAGGCGTACGCAATCTCGTTGAACGGGGCGGGAGACCACGTCGGACGGTCGCACCACGATTCGCTCGTGATTTTTCGCGGCTCCGAACCGTCGGCATTCATGATCCAGATCTGCGGCGTTCCGGTCCGGTTCGACGTCCAGGCAATCTGGTTGCCGGTCGGCGACCATGTCGGCGTCACGTCGACTTCGGGATGATTCGTGAGCCGGCGCAGTCCGCTGCCGTCTCGGTTCACGACGTAGATCTCCGGATTGCCGTCTCTGTTCGTGGTGAAAGCCAGCTTCGATCCGTCGGGCGACCAGGCCGGCAGGTAATTCTGCCTGTCCGAGGTGCCGTTGGCGGGCTTCACATAGTCGCGCAGCTCGTGGATGTACTGGATGATGATGTCCTGGAAGCCGGTGCGGTACGACGTGTAGGCGATCGACTTGCCGTCGGGCGACCACGCCGGCGTGATATCGAGCGAGCGCGTGATCGTCAGGCGAATCTGATTCGCGCCGTCGTAGTCGGACATGTAGATGTTCGAGATGCCGCGGTCGGCGACCGGCCCCTTCATCCGTTCGCCGTCGCGGTCGGACGTGAACGCGAGCTTCGTTCGTGCGACACCGCGCAGCGCGCGCTGCTGCTGATGGATTTCGTCCGACGCTGTGTGGGCGTAGAGGCGCGGGTTCTTGAGTGTCCCGGTGTATTCCTTCGCCAGCGCCGAACGCCCGGTGGCGACATCCAGCAGCCGCACCTGCACCGCAACCCCGGCCGGGGTCTTCCGCACGGTGCCGATGATGAGCCCGTCAGCGCCGAGCTGCTTCCACTGGTCGAGGGGCACCTGGTCGATCGACGTCGCCGGCGGGATGCTCTTGTAGGTGTCGCGGGGAATCAGGTAGAACTCGCGTTCGAAGTTGAGGTCGTCCCACAGCACCTCGCCCATCGTTTTTGCCGCGGCGACGGTCTCGGCATCGTTGGTGAGGGCAATGAAATCAGGCACGGCATATTTCGGCGGCAACCCCGGCGCACCGTTGATCGTGATGCTGATGTCGCCGGACTGGCGCGGCGGAGCGGCAGGCGGCTGCGCGTCCTGCGCCGCGAGCACCAGCGCGGCCGAGGCCGCAAAAATCGCGATGATGAATGGTCGCATATGTCTCTTCAGCGGTGATATTCGAAAACGAGATGAACGGTAAGCGTGTTTTCGGTGAATTCGCGCGGCAGCGGCGGCAGCGCGGCGGTGTTGACGACCGCACGCTGCGACTCCAGATCGAGTAGTGGAATGTTGCTTGGTTGCTCCACCTGCACGTTCGACAATTTCCCATCGCGCGCAATCGTGAACTTCACCTGCACCCGGCCCGAAGCTCCCTGGTTCTGCCTCCAGTTGCGTTTGATCAGGTCCGTCATCTGCGCCAGGTAGGCGGGGCAGCAGAAATCGGCGTAGTCAGTCGTCGCATCCGAGCTCGTCCCGCCGCCGGACGGACGCGTCAGCCCCCCGAACGGAATCGGCGCCCCTCCCGTATCGGCCCGCGCATCACCCGTCTTGACCTCCGGTCCGCTCGTCGGCTTCCTCGACGACGACTTGTCGGTTGGCTTGGGGACGTCCTTGGGCGGCGGTGTCTTCGGGAGCGGTTTCGCTGTCGGCTCCGGCGCCACCATCTCCGGCGCCTTTGCCGCCGGAGGCGCCTCCGGCCTCGGACGCACATCAGGCGGCGCTGCAACCTGCACGGCGCGCCCGGCGATTGGCGTGATTCCGCCGGCGTCCGGCGCCGACCCGCCCTGCAGCGAAATCATCATCGGCGTGACTTCGACCGGCACTCGCACCGATCGCCAGCTCGCCGGCATCAACACAATCGTCGCGAGCACCGCGGCATGGACGCCAAGCGACAGCAGGATGGTCCGGCTGACGCCGTCAGCCCCGGCAACGCGTTCGGCGAGGACGTCGCTTACGGCTTCGTGCAAACGCTACCGTCCCGCCGGCTTCGTCATCCAGCCGACCTTCTCGACGCCGCCTTCCTTGAGCTTGTCCATGACGGTCGCCAGATCCTGCACCGTGGCCGACGCGTCGGCGCGGATGAAGACCGATTTGTCGTCGCGAGTGAGAATTGCCTGGTGTACGCGCTCGTTGAGGAAATCGATGCTGATCGCATCCTTATCGAGGTGCACCTGCCGCGTTCGGCTGAAGTCAGCCGGCACCGTCACGTAGATCGGCGTCGCGGTGACCGGCGTTGACCGGCGTGACTGCGGCAGCGCCACCTGCAGTCCCTGCTGCATCATCGGCGCGGTCACCATGAAGATGATCAGCAGCACGAGCATCACGTCGACGAGCGGGACGACGTTGATCTCGGCGAGGGACGTCGAGACGCGTGCTCCGCGCCCGCGCCGGCCGCGGCCCCCCGCATGACTGTTCTGCTGCACGTGTGGCATGGTTGTCTGGCGGCCCGGTGCCCGCCGGGCTACGTGAAATTCCGCTCCGAGATATTCAGGAACTCCAGCGAGAAGTCGTCCATGTCGCCGCTGAAGTGCTTCACCCGGTTGGTGAAGTAGTTATAGAAATAGACCGCGGGAATTGCGGCGAAGAGCCCCGCGGCGGTCGCCACGAGTGCGTGCGCGATTCCCGGACCGACGGCCGCCAGGCTGGAAGAGCCCTGCGCGCCAATCTGTTGGAACGAGTTCATGATCCCCCAGACGGTTCCGAACAGTCCGATGAACGGGGTGATGCTCGCGGTGGTCGCGAGAAACGGAAGCCGGCGTTCGAGCTTCGTCATTTCGACCGTGGTCGCACGCAGCAGCGCACGATCCACGGCATCCAGGCTTTTGAGGATTGGACGTCCCCCGGTCGGGGATGGCTTTCCGGCGTCCGCATGACCGCCGGCCCGCAACTGCGCATTGAGTTCCGTATACCCCGATTGAAACAGTCCGACGAGCGGGCTGTGCGAGAGCGTCCGGCACACCGCCTGCACTTCCGAGAACTTGCTGCTCTTCCGGAAAATGTCGATGAAGCTCGAGGACTGCCGCGCCGACCGCCCGAACTGCCAGAACTTGGCGATGACAATCCCCCAGGAAACCGCGGAGAAGATAAGGAGAATGGCCAGGACCAGCTGAGGGACGAGACCGCCGTGGGTGATGAGGTAAACGATGTCGGTGTTGGCGTCGCCGGCCCCAGCCGCCGGGGCTGCGCCCTGCGCCGCCAGCGCAAGGGCGTAGTATCCAAGCGTGTGCAACAAGTCCTCCGCAACGTCGAAAGGGGCGCCGCTGGGACAGCGCGTTTGCCCGAAGACTAACACGCCCCTTCGTCGCTGTCAAACATCTGATAGGATGGTACTTCGGGGCTCCGGCGCACTCCTTTCGAGTGCCGTGCCGCTCTGACACCGCCTGCGCCGATTACATTATTGCCGTGCTGCGATTTCTTTCAGTCCGCCACCTGGCTGTCATCGACACGCTCGAGCTCGAATTCGAGCCGGGCTTGAGCGTGCTGACCGGCGAAACCGGCGCCGGCAAGTCGATCCTCGTCGGTGCCGTCGGCCTGCTGGTCGGCGGCCGCGCCTCGTCGGAGCTGGTCCGAACTGGCGAGGAGACCGCCTCGGTGGAGGCTATCTTCGAAGCGCCGGATGGGCGCGAGACAATCGTCCGCCGCGAGATCTCCGCCCAGGGACGCAGCCGCGCCACCATCGACGGCGCTCTCGCCACCAGCGCAGCGCTTCGGGATCTCGGGGCCGGGCTCGTCGATCTGCACGGCCAGCACGAGCACCAGTTGCTCCTCGACCCGGCGGCCCACCTGGATCTGCTGGACGAATTTGCCGGCGCCGCCTCCGAACGCGCCGCCGTGGCGACCGCATTCGCGCACTGGGTGGAGATCCGCGCCGAACGCGAGCGCCTCCTGACTGGCGAGCGTGAAAAGGCGTCCCGCGCCGAGTTCATCACCTTTCAGCTCAACGAAATCGATCGCGCGGAGCTCAAGCCTGGGGAGGACGAGGAGCTCGAGGCGATGCGGCGCGTCCTCGGCAATGCCGACCGGGTCCAGCGTCTCTGTGCCGACGCCTACGACGGGCTCTACGAAGGCGACCAGGCCGTCCTGCCGGCGCTCGGAACGGTGTGGAAGCGGCTGGGTGATCTTGCCGCGCTCGACGAGCGTTTCGTCCCTTACCTCGACGCGCGGACCGCGCTCAAATCCCAACTCGAGGATCTTGCCTTCTTCCTGCGCGACTATTCAGCGTCGATCGACGCCTCGCCGGCGCGACTGCAGGAGGTCGAGGATCGCCTTGCAACCGTCGAACGGATCAAGCGGAAGCACGGCCCTACCCTCGATGAGGTCCTCGCCAAGCGCGAACGACTCGGGCGGGAACTCCATGACATCGAGCATGCGACCGAAAAGGCCGCAGAACTGGACGCGGCGCTTGCGCAGGCGCGTGAGTCCTATCGCCAGGCGGCCGCGCGCCTTACGGCCAGGCGGGAGTCGGCGGCGGACGTCTTCAGCCGGGCGCTCGAGAAATCGCTTGCCGACCTGGCCATGAGCCGCACGCGGTGCGAGGTCCGATTCATCCCCGCGCGAGACGAGTCGCAGTGGTCCGATCGCGGGGTCGAAACCGGCGAGTTCTACATATCGGCGAATCCGGGAGAGGACGTCAAGCCGCTGGCGAAAATCGCCTCCGGGGGAGAGCTGTCGCGCATCATGCTCGCGCTCAAGACGCTCGCATCGACCGACGCGCCCGGCAAAACGCTCATCTTCGACGAGGTCGACGCCGGAATCGGCGGCGCCGTTGCCGACGTCGTCGGTGCCAGGCTCCAGCGGCTTGCCGGAAGGTTCCAGGTCCTGTGCATCACGCACCTGCCTCAAATCGCCGCCTACGGCGCCACCCACTACGGCATTGCCAAGAGCGTTCGAGCGGGCCGGACAGTCACGCGTGTGGCGCGCATCAGCGGAGCAGAGCGTGAAGAGGAACTGGCGCGTATGATCGGCGGAGCCGGCCTGAGCGCCGCGGTTCGTGCCAGCGCCCGTGAGATGCTCGACCTGCGAAGCCAATCCAGGGCCGGTTCCTCGAAGCCGCGGCGCAAGTCGCTGGAGTGAATTAGTCTCCCGCCGAAAGGCGGACGCGACCGCACGAGCGAAAGCGAATACAAACCGAAAGGCGAAAGCGAAAGTCCCTCAAGGATGGCCAGAAAGTATCTCATCGAGACGTTCGGGTGCCAGATGAACGTCCATGACTCCGAGCGCATGGCGGGGCTCCTCGACCAGGCTGGATACGAGCCGACAGACGATGAGCGGGATGCGGATGTCATCGTGATCAACACGTGCAGCGTCCGCGAGCGGGCCGAGGAAAAGCTGTTCACGCGTCTCGGGGAAATCCGCCACATGGGACTGGAAGTCGGCACCCGTCCTGTGGTCGCGGTCGCCGGCTGCGTCGCCCAGCAGGAGGGCGAAAAAATCCTGAAGCGTTCGTCCGCCGTGGATGTCGTCATCGGCACCCAGAACATCAAACGCCTGCCGATGCTCGTAGACGAAGCCGTGCGTCGCGGAGCCGGATGCGGCCGGCCGGAACTCGCGCTCGATGCGGTCGAGGACGTGTCGTTTCCGCTCGGCATTGCCCGCCGCGATGACCCCCTCAAGGCATACGTCACGATCATCGAGGGCTGCAACGAATTCTGCGCGTTCTGCGTCGTCCCTTACACCCGCGGGCACGAGCGGATGCGGGCGCTCGCCGACATCCTGGCCGACGCTCGTCATGCGGTTGCGACGGGCGCGCGTGAGATTCAGCTCCTCGGGCAGATCGTGAACCACTACCAGGCGCCTGACGACCCGTCGTGCGATTTTGCCGGCCTGCTCGAACATCTGAACGCGATCCAGGGCCTGAATCGCATCCGGTTTGCGAGCCCACATCCGCGCCATGTCACGCCGCGCATGATTGCGGCCATGCGGGACTTGCCCGCGGTATGCCGGCATCTGCACCTGCCGGTGCAATCGGGATCTACGCGCGTCCTTGCCGCGATGCGGCGGCGCCACACTCGCGAGTACTACCTCGACCTCGTCGCACAGCTGCGCGAGGCCATGCCGGACATTGCCATCTCGACCGATATGATCGTCGGGTTCCCGGGCGAGACCGCCGAAGACTTCGATCAGACGCTCTCACTGACCACCGCCGTGCGCTACCACAGCATGTTTTCGTTCAAGTATTCGGAGCGCCCGAACACGCTCGCACGGAAGCGGATGGCAGACGATGTGGATGAGGGGGAGAAGACTGGCCGGATCGTCGCGCTGCAGGCGCTGCAGAAGGAGATCCAGGGACACCTTTACCGGGGGTACATCGGCCGAACTCTGGACGTCCTGGTGGATGCGAAAAGCCGACGCCGCGAGTGGGAACTTTCGGGACGCACCAGCGGGAACACCGTGGTGAATTTCTTGGGGCGCGCTGACTGGATTGGCCGGATTCTGCCGGTGCGCATCACGGACGCGAATCCGTACAGCCTGCGGGGCGAGGTTGTGGCGGACGCGGCCAGCCAGGTGGACGCGAAGATGGTGGTGCGGGATGTGAGTCTGTCGACGGATCAGAGTGAGTCGGCGGGCCCGGGTAGCCTCCGCCGACCTTGACAGCTCGCAGCCTGGCTCCTACGTTCTCTTGAGCAGGAGCTCGCTCGGTCGGACTCTTGACCACTCACGGGGTACGGCGAGGAAGAACGAGAGGGCGGATGCAGATTGAAATGACAATCAAAGGGTTGATGGTCGACCCGATTACGAACATGCCGATCATCATCCTGCGCGACGAGGACGGCCAGCGGGTGCTGCCGATCTGGGTCGGCGTCTTCGAAGCGAACGCGATCGCGCTGCAGATTGAGAACGTGACGACGCCGCGGCCGATGACTCACGATTTGCTGCGGAATGTGATTGCCGACCTCAAGGCCGAGATTCAGAAGATCGTCGTCTCCGACCTGAAGGAGAACACCTTCTACGCCCTGATTTACCTGAGCGTGAACGGGCAGCCGCTCGCGATTGACGCCCGACCGAGCGACGCGATCGCGCTGGCCCTGCGCGCGCGGGCGCCGATCTTCGTCGAGGACGCGGTGATCGACAGCGCGAAGACCGTCGATTTCACCCCCGAGAAGGGGGATTCGGAACGGCTGCAGAAGTGGCTCGAAAGCCTCGACCCTGACGACATGGGCAAATACAAGATGTAGGGTGACAAAAAACGCCCGTAAATCGTCCCTTCCTTGATCCTGCCGAGCGTGCGGGCTTATCATGCACGCACCTTGCCTGAGCATTCCTTCCGACATAGCCGATGATCGTTGCCATTGCCAACCAGAAGGGGGGCGTGGGCAAGACCACGACCGCCATCAACCTTGCGGCCGCGCTGTCACTCCGCGGTCAGCCCACACTTCTCGTCGACCTGGATCCGCAGGCGAACAGCACGATGTCGTATATCGACGTCACCCAGGTGACCCGCAGCGTCTACGATGCGATCGCGGAGCCGAACTGCACCTTCGCGGACGTGATTCTCCCCTCGAGCAACCAGGCGAACCTGTTCGTGGCCCCGTCGCGGATTGCCCTGGCCAAGCTCGAATCGAAGTTGGTGGGCGAGCTCGACGCGCACTTCCGCCTGAAGGATCGGCTCGAGCCGGTCCGCGAGCAGTACCCGAACATCGTCATTGACTGTCCGCCGACGCTGGGCCTGCTGACGGTCAATGCGCTCGTCGCCGCCACGCACCTCCTGATTCCGATCCAGTCGTCGTATTTCGCGCTCGAGGGCACGGACGACCTCCTGGAGACGATCGAGAAGGTGCGGGCGAGAGCGAATCCGGGCCTGCAGATTCTCGGCGTTGTCATCACCATGCACGACAAGCGAACCGCGCTCGCGCGCGATATCCGTTCGCAGATCGACAAGGTGTTCGGCAGCAAAGTATTCAACACCGTCATTACCAAGAGCGTGCGGCTTGAAGAGAGCCCGGCCTACAAGGAGTCGATTTTCTCCTTCGCGCCGGACTCCAGCGGAGCCGCCGAGTACTACCGCCTGTGTGAGGAGGTCATGGACCGTGCCTAAACGAGGACTCCCCGAAACGGTTCGCATGCGTCACGACGAGCACTATGTGGATGCGCTGACGAGTTCAGCCGGCGCACCCATCGGACGCATGATTCCAATCGACCAGCTCGAACCCAATCCCAATCAACCGCGGCAGGTCATGGGCGACCTCTCCGAGCTGATGGCCTCAATTGCCGAAAAGGGCATCATCGAACCGGTCATCGTTCGACAGCGTGGACCGCGATTCCAGATCGTGGCCGGTGAGCGCCGTTACCAGGCGGCCGTGCAGGTCGGACTCCGCGAAATCCCGATCGTGATCCGCGAGGTAGACGACAACGAGATCATCGAGATCGCGCTGATCGAGAATATCCAGCGGAAGGACCTGACCGCGTTCGAAGAGTCAGAAGCGCTGCACTCGCTGGCCGAGCGCTGTGGCTATACGCATGAAGACATGGCGCGGCGGCTGGGGAAGTCACGGACGAGCATTACCGAGTCGCTGGCGCTCAATAACATGCCCGACGAGGTCAAAAACCTATGTCGGCTGGCCGACATTCACTCTAAGTCACTGCTCCTGCAGATAGTTAGGCAAGGCGACCCGCAGAAAATGGTTGCCCTTGTCGAGAAAATCTCGCGTGACGGCGGGTCGACCCGCGAGGCCGTCCGCCAGGAGACCGCGAAACCGAAGGCCGGTCGTCCGAAGTCGTACATCTTCAGCTATAAGGCTCCCAGCAAGGCGTTCAAGCTGCAGCTGCGGTTCACGAAGTCGCGCGTCGAGCGCGAGGAAGTCATCGCCGCACTGCAGGACATCATCAAGGAACTGCGCGAAGCCAAGTAACGGGAGTCGGGACTCGGGACTAGGGATCAGGGATCAGGCTGGATCGGGAGCGCCACCTCACGGGATCCACTGCGTCCGGAAGTATCACACCCGAGGAAGCGACGTCTCGCAGGACGCGAAAGGCGTGCGCGACACCTCACAAAGATCCAGGCTCGCGCTCGGACGTCCGCGCCGAAGCTCCGATTCTCGCGGAGCGAAGACTCGGGATTCGGGATTCGGGATCAGGGATCGCCAACTCCGCGGGTCCCGGGCTGCGTCGGAACGTATCACGCCCAACAGCAAGCGACGTCTCGTAGGGACGGCGTCGCACGAACACGCACCAAAACGACACCCACGAACGCCTGCGCGGCACCTCACAAAATCCGAGTCCGCGCCGAAGCTCTGGAAGCATGCAGAGCGAAGGCGGGGGCTCGGGGCTCGGGGCCGGGGCTCGGGGCTCGGGGCTCGGGGCTCGGAAATAGCACTGGGCTGGCTCCAGGTCTGCGGCGGCCGAAGTCGAAATGCAACCGCATAGCGGGCACCGCAACGAACCACTGAGAACTCAGAACTGAGCGCTGAAAACTGAGTGCTGAAAACTGAGAACTGAGAGCTGAGAACTGAGAACTGAGAGCTGACTGCTGACTGCTGAAAACTGAGAGCTGAGAGCTGCCCGCGATGGCCGAATCCGAGCGGAGCAGCACCCGTGCGGGAGCTCCAGACCCAACTGCTCAGCGCCTTTAGTTAACATAACACTCATTATCAGACTCATGTGATTTGCCACGAAAATCGCCCCTGTGGAAGGTTCGCGCATCCGAATTCAGGGGGATGACCAACAGCTTTCAGCTTTCAGTTCTAGGTCCCCGGTCCCTCCGCCTGAAGGCGGAAGCTACGAAGGTTCGAGGCACCCTGGCACCCTTGGCACCCTTGGCACCTTGGGGTCTTGGCACTCCTGGGATCGGATAGGATCGCCCTCAGCACGCAATGCTCAAGACCATCGACCGCTACGTGATCCGGGAGGTGATTCCACCGTTTCTCCTGTCCCTCCTGATCTTCACGTTCCTGCTCGAAATCCCGCCGGTCATGCGCGAGCTCGAGACGCTCGTGGCCAAGGGCGTCTCCTGGCAGGTCGCCGGGCGCATCGTCCTCACCTTGATCCCGCAGGGGCTCGGCCTCACGATCCCGATGGCGCTCCTGACCGGCCTGCTGATCGGCCTCGGCCGCCTGTCGGCCGACCGCGAGGCAGTGGCGCTCCTGGCGTGCGGGGTCAGCCCGTACCGCCTGATGCGGCCGGTCATCCTGATGGCGACCGTCGCCTCGGCCGCGACCATGTACGTGATGATCAAGGCCATCCCGGATGCCAACCAGACCTTCCGGGAAATCACGTTCGAAGTGGTCACGAAGAAGGTCGAGAACGACATCCGCCCGCGGGAATTCTTCGAGGACTTCCCCGGGTGGGTCCTGTATGTTCGCGACCAGCCCGAGCAGCAGGCGGGATGGCGCGACGTCCTGGTGGCGAATACGAGCAAGCTCGACGCGACCGAGCTGTTCCTCGCCGCGCGCGGCAGGCTGGTCATCAAACGCGACGAGCGGCGCGTCGACCTCATCCTGGCTGACGGGGTCCGCTACACGGGGGGAAATCCGGGGGAGACGGAGACGTATCAGTTCGGCGAACTCACGATGTCGCTCGACCCGGATTCCGTCTTCAAGCGCGCCGAACTACCGCGCGGAGTGACCGAGAAGACGATCCAGGAACTCCGGGACGACATGCGCAAGAAGATCAAACAGGGTCTTTCGCCCGCATCCCGAGATCCTGCAGATCGAGCAGAAATTTTCGATTCCGACCGCCTGTTTCGTGTTCGCGTCAATCGGCCTCGCCCTTGGCCTGACTGTCGCCCGCGACAGCAAGCTTGCCGGCTTCGTTGTCGGCATCGCGGTCATCTTCGCCTACTACATCGTCATGTTCCTGGCCGAGGCCTACGTGAAGGGGTATTACGCCGGTCCGCAACCGCCGGGAACCAGGTACCTGATGGCGCACTTCGCGCGATGGATCCCGAACGTCATTCTCGGGATGTTCGGCCTCGCCGCCCTCGTCTGGCGGGCGCGCTTTTCTGAACGGCAGTTCCCGGTCAGCCTCTCCTTTGCCCTGCCGCGTTTGCCGGTCCGGTGGTCCGGCGGCGCCGCGGCGCGCCAGGGAACACGCCCGGCGCGGAATCCGAACGTTGTCGTCGTGCTCCGCGTGCCAGCACTTCGGGTGCCGGGCCCCGGCCTTTTGGATCGGTATATCAGCCGGCTCTATCTCCGGGTGGTGGCCCTTTCGTTCCTCGCGCTTCTCGGGCTCTTCTACATTTCCACGTTCATCGACGCGTCCGACAAGCTGTTCAAAGGCGTCGCGACCGGCACGATGGTCATGCAGCTGCTGGTCTACAAGACGCCGCAGTTCGTGTATTTCGTGATCCCGATTGCCGCGCTCCTGAGCGTGCTCGTCACCTTCGGAACACTCTCGCGCACCAGCGAGCTGACGGTCATGAAGGCGTGTGGAGTCAGTCTTTACCGCGTCGCCGTCCCGGTCGTGCTCCTCTCCCTCGCCTGGAGCGCTGTGCTGTTTGCGCTCGATCAGGATCTCCTCGCCCGCGCCAACCGGCGCGCCGGTGTCATCGACGATACGATCCGCGGCCGCCCGACGAAGACCTTCAACCTCGTGAACAGGCATTGGATGATTGGGCGTGACGGCAGCATTTACCACTACGGCGTCTTCGACGCGCGCGACCAACAGGATTGCGCCGTTCACCGTGTATCGCCTGCTGCCCCACGAATGGAAGCTTGAATCTGAGACGTTTGCGACGATAGCCGTTTACCGCCGCAACTGGCTGGGCATGCGCGGATGGTCGCAGCAGTTTCCCCGGTCAGGTTCGGGACCGCCGCAGTGGCGGACCTTCGAGCAGCAGCCGCTGACCCTCGAGCCCCCCGACTACTTCGCGACCGAGATGGCCGACACCGAGATGATGACCGCGCCGCAGCTGCGCCGATCGATTGCCGAGCTGTCGCAGAGCGGCTTCAATTACCTGCCGCAGGCGGTCGAGCTCCAGCGGAAGATTGCCTTTCCGTTCGTGACCTTCGTCATGACGCTGCTCGCGGTCCCATTCGGCGTGACGACAGGTCGCCGTGGCGCCCTCTACGGCATCGGCCTCGGCATCGTCATCGCACTCTCGTACTGGCTGGTCATGAGCGTATTCATCGCCATCGGCAAAACCGGGCTGCTCCCCGCTTCCCTCGCCGCCTGGACGCCAAACATCATCGTCTCCGCCTGCGCTATCTACCTCATCCTCACGACGAAGACATAGCCGGCAGCTTTCAGCTCTCAGCTTCCAGCTTCCAGCTTCCTGCTTCCGGCTTCACCGACTGCAGAGTGGCAGTTCCCAGTCGCCAGTCGCCAGGGCCAGTCCCGCTCCGACGGCGAGCGCTACCCCGGTGGTCCGGATCCGAACCCCAATCCCCAATCCCCAATCCTCAATCCCCAATCCCAATGGAGCCGAGATCCCGAGCGCCCGAGTCCCGAAAGTCCCGAATCCCGAATCCCGACCCCGAGGCGCGAGTCCCGAACCCCGAGTCCCGAGTCCCGAGTCCCGAGTCCCGAGTCGCGAGTCCCGAGTCGAGCGCCTAGTGCACTATCGCACTAGGCGTACAGTATACTAGCTAACTAGTATGCTAATCGACATCGACCCGAACGACCCCAGGCCGGTATACCGGCAGATTGCTGATGAGGTGGAGCGTTGCGTCGCGACCGGAATTTTGAAGCCCGACGACCCTCTGCCGGCGGTTCGGAAAATCGCCGTCGATTTGAAGGTCAACGCCAATACGGTTCAGCACGCGTACCGAACCCTCGAGCAGGCCGGCGTGGTGCGCGTCAAGCGCGGGCTCGGGACGTTCGTCGCGCCGCGGCCGAAGGATTGGTCAGGGAAGGGTCGGCAGACGAACGTCGCCCGCCAGATCGCGGAACGGATGCTGCGCGAGGGATTCCGTCATGGGCTGCTGGCGAGCGACCTGATCGCAGCCTTGCGGGAGATTGCGCCTGGACGAGAGCAGTCGTGATCCTGCGTCAGGGTGCGGGCGCGAAGCCGACGCGTGAGATGCGGACGGTGTTGGCTGACCCGGGCAGCGCGTTCGTGAGGTCGACGACGAACAGGAGCGACACTGCGGTCGTGGCCGCAGGCTGCCGTCCGATTTGATGATCGGCCGGACGCATGGCGCTGATCGGGACGACGATGTCGCGGGGTGTTGCGTCGAGGTACACCGAGTGCGCCCAGCGTTCTCCCCCGCTGTAACGAAGTTGCACCGAGACGCGGGCGGGACGTACCGCCGCGGCGGTAAACGTGACAGCCCCCGTTTCGGTCGCCCGCCCCTGGAGCTCCGCGACAGCCGCGGCGAACTGGCTGCTGCGGCCGGGCCCGCGAAGCCGGTAGAAGAACGCCACCTCCTCGGGTGACGTGATCACCGACCCGGTCGAGCCCCTGTCCTTTTCGACATGCCACGAAATCCCGGGAGGAAGCGGAACGGACGCGGGCGGATCGGACGGGTGCAGCGCTGCCAGCGTCTCCTGCAAATAGATGGGATTGCTGACCATCCAGGGTACCGGCGGATCCCCGGGTGCCCAGGGCACGAGGACCTCGACACGGTACGCACCCTGCGCTGCCGGGACGTCCAGGGTGAGCGCTCCCCCGCCGGCTTGAGCGAGGAGCTCGCCGTTGCCGAGGAGCACAGTTCGAGCCCCCGAAGGTGCCGCCGCATTCACGCTGAAGGACGCGGGACCGGGCGCGATGGTATCTCCCATGCTGGCGCGCGAAGGCCCGCGAACGGCGTGAAAGTCGAGAAGCGCCGGAGCGGCGACCCCGTCGATGCTCGTGAACATCCGCCCGCGACGAATCGCGGCGAGCAGGATCGAGGCATCGGCAGAGGCGTCCCCAGTCAGGCCTCTCTCGAGCACGACACGCGTGCTGAACGACCGGAAGCTTGCCTCGTACGACGGCACGCCTGGGAGCCAGCCGGATTGCCCGGTTCCACGATACTCGGCGCTCCTGCCTATTCCACCGTGCGCGTCATGGCCGGCAATGGAGGACACCTGCCTCGTCGACGTGAGCGCGTCCCAGTGCGCCAGGTTCGATACCGGTCGATCGAGTATGGACGCGAGCGCCGGTCCGGGCCGCACGAAGTAGTCGAAAACCACTCGCGCGAGGCGCGTCCGGGTCTCGTTTCGCCATTCGCTGTCCGCGTTCATCCATTCGATCCCGTCGAATGGCAGCGTCCAGTCGCTCCAGGCGAGCTCGGGCCGGCTCGAGTCCGGGTGCGCCGCGAAGCCGAACCCTCCCAGCCGCGAGACATCTTCGACGACGGCGGCTGGTTCCCCGCCGAGCGGATAAGGTGCGGGTCCGAGTCCCAGCGCGGCGTAGTGGCCGCCATTCGTGCTGATTTCGACCGCGTCGATGCACAGCACGCCGGCGATGTATGCCGGCGCATCCGGAACGCGGGTGCCATCCCCATGGTCGGTGAGGATGACGAACTTCAATCCGGCGCGCGCCGCCGCCGCCGCGATCGCCTGGCGATCGCCGCTCCCATCAGATCGCACGCTGTGGATGTGATACGCGCCGGCGACGGTACGCTGCGCCAGCACCGCGTCTGCAATCGGAACGATGCGTGGGCTTGGCGGGAGGGAGACGAGGAGAAAAAAAATGACGGCGACCAGAACGGCCGCCGTCACGATCAATCGCCTTACGCATGTGACGCTGGTCTCACGCGCGACACCCGGTCACGAGCTACACCCCGGCGGCAGCCTTCAGGTCCTTTGCCTTGTCGGTGCGCTCCCAGGTGAATTCCGGCTCGGTGCGGCCAAAATGCCCGAACGCCGCGGTCTTGCGGTAAATCGGACGACGGAGATCCAGCGTCTCGATGAGCCCGCGCGGCGTCAGCTTGAACTGGTCGCGCACGATGGCGCTGATCTTCTCGTCGTCGATCACGCCGGTGTCGAAGGTGTCGATGAGCACCGAGACCGGGTCGGCCACGCCAATCGCGTAGGCCAGCTGCACCATGCAGCGTTCCGCGAGCCCGGCCGCAACGACGTTCTTGGCAACGTATCGTGCCATGTAGCAGGCCGATCGATCGACCTTGGTCGGATCCTTGCCCGAGAACGCGCCGCCGCCGTGAGGTGCCGCGCCGCCGTAGGTGTCGACAATGATCTTGCGGCCGGTGAGGCCCGCATCTCCGTGAGGACCGCCGGTGACGAAGCGGCCAGTCGGATTGATGAGGATACGCGTGTTCTTGTCCATCATCTCCGCGGGGATGACGCGGTTCACGATCTTCTCGGTGATGTCGTCGCGCAGCGTGTCGTTCGTGACGTCGGCGCTGTGCTGCGTCGAGACGACGACGGTGTCGACGCGCACCGGCTTGTGGCCGTCGTACTCCACCGAGACCTGGGACTTGCCGTCGGGGCGCAGGTAATCGAGCAGACCGTCGCGCCGCGCGCACGACAGCCCCTTGACCAGCTTGTGCGCGAGCATGATCGGCAGCGGCATGAGCTCGGCCGTTTCGGTGCATGCATAGCCGAACATGAGGCCCTGGTCACCGGCGCCGCCCGGGTCGACCCCCATCGCGATATCCGGCGACTGTCCGTGGATGGACGAGAGCACCGCGCAGGTCTCGGAGTCGAAGCCGAATTTTGCCCGCGTGTACCCGACGTCCTTGATCGTCTCGCGGACGATGGTCGGAAAGTCGACGTAGCAGTTCGTCGTGATCTCACCCGCGATCATCGCGAGGCCGGTGGTCACGAGCGTTTCGCACGCGACGCGCCCCATCGGATCCTGCGCCAGGATCGCGTCGAGAATGGAGTCGGAAATCTGGTCGGCGATTTTGTCCGGATGGCCCTCGGTGACGGACTCGGACGTGAAAAGATGACGGCCTCTACGGCTCATTCGTGTCGCGCTCCTCGTGCTGCGCGGGCGCACCCCGCAGGGCAGCCCAGGTGAGTAGAAATGGGATCGTTCAGATCCTCCAAATATACCAGCTTTCGGAGCCCGTCGCGCCTTCGACTTACAGCCGGACTTCGGGCCCCGCAGCCGGGACGTCGTCGGCGCCGTCGGCCACGGAGCGCTCGACTTCAATCGTGCAGTCGCCAATGAGCGCGCTGAGCGCGCCAATCGCGGCCGCAACCGGGGCAATCACCGCGCCGATCACGCCCGCGGTCAATGGAAACTCCGCGATCGTCTTTCCGTGCTGTCTGACGACCACCCGTCTGGCATTCCCTTCGTCGACGACGCGCCGGAGCTGCGCCAGGATTTGTCCGGCATTCCCTTCAATCGTTTCCCACAGTGTCCGTGTCATGGCGACTCCTTGCTTTATCGATCCCGTGCTATTCCGAATCCCTTCCGCCCGATGGCGCACGTCACGCGGCCGCGAGCGCCGGGCGCTCCACGTGATCATAGACGGCGGCCCGCGGCGGCGGTTCCTTCGGACGTCACCGTCGCGGGTGGAATTTGTCGTACACGGTCCGCAGCCGCGCCTCGAGCACGTGGGTATAGATCTGTGTCGTGGACAGGTCGGCGTGCCCCAGCATCAGCTGAATCATCCGCAGATCGGCGCCACGGTCGAGCAGGTGCGTGGCAAACGAGTGGCGGAGCACATGAGGGCTCAACCCGACGCCGATTCCCGCCCGAGTGCCGTAATCTTTCAGGACCTTCCAGAAACCGACCCGCGACAGCGGGCCGCCGTCGCGCGCATTGACGAAGAGCCACGGGGAGCTCTTCTTCCGCAGCAACGCCGAGCGGCCCTCCGCGAGGTAACGCTGCACCCACGTGACAGCCTGCTGCCCAAGCGGCACCATCCGCTGCTTGTCGCCTTTCCCGATGCAGGTCAGGTAGCCTTCTTCCAGGTTCAAATCGCCGGCTCTCAGGCTGACCAGTTCCGAGACGCGCAGTCCCGTCGCGTAAAGCACTTCGATGAGCGCCTTGTCCCGCAGCCCGCGCGGGGTCGCGGTATCCGGCTGCGCGAGCAGCTGATCCACCTGCTCGAGCGACAGAAACTTCGGCAGCGCCGGCCACGCCCGTGGCGGGCGAAGATCGTCCGCCGGGGTTCGATCCTGTTTCCGCTCGACCGCCACGAACCGGTAGAAACCGCGTATGCACGCGACCGATCGCGCCACCGACCGCGGCGCCAGGCCGGACACCATCAGGTCGCGGACGAACGCCTCGAGGTCCTTGCGACTGAGCGCGTCGACCTCGGTCCGACGCTGGCTGGCAAACGCGACGAGAGCGCCGAGGTCCCTGGCGTAGCTCTCAATCGTGTTCGCCGACATCCGCCGCACGTCGGCCAGGTAGGCAAGGTAAGCGTCAATCATCAGGGGTCCGCGCGGTCAGGATTCCGGTCGCACATGCGGTGCGCACTCTAGCACGCTCCTCCTCTCGCGGTTTGACACCTTTCGCACACGAGGACTAACCTACACGGCTGCCCGGCGCCGACGCGACCGGCAACCCCCCGCATACGGAACCATCAATGCCGACGACGCACCAATCGAAGTGGCAAGGGCTGCCGACCGAAGCCATCAATCCAGCCAGTCTCGCGGTCGACAAGGCCGCCGTTCCCGACATCATCGACATGGTCGTCAACGAGGATCGCAAGGTCGTCGCGGCGGTCCAGCGCGAGAAGGAACGCATCGCGCACGGCGTGGAGATCGTCACGCAGGCGTTGCGCAAAGGCGGGCGAATCATCTTCGTCGGCGCCGGCACCAGCGGCCGGCTCGGCGTCGTCGAAGCCGCCGAGATGCCGCCGACGTTTGGCACGAGTCCGGACCTGGTCCAGGCCTTGATGGCCGGCGGGCACGACGCCGTCTTCAAGGCGAAGGAAGGCGTCGAGGACAACTACGAGGAAGGGGCGCGGAGCATCGGCCGGCTTCGCCTCGGCAAGAAGGATGTCGTCATCGGCGTGTCGGCCAGCGGCATGACGCCGTTCGTGCGCGGCGGCCTGACCCGGGCGCGCAAAGCGGGCGCGAAGATCATTTTCGTGACGTGCTGGCCGGGTTCCGAGCTCCAGAACTTCGTCGACCTGCAGATTGCGCCGGCGGTGGGCCCCGAGATCATCGCAGGTTCGACCCGGCTGAAGGCCGGCACGGCGACGAAGCTCGTGCTGAACATGCTGACGACGATCGCGATGATCAAGCTGGGGAAGACGTACGGCAACCTGATGGTCGACGTGAAGACCGGGTCGGAGAAGCTCAAGGACCGCGCCCGGCGCATCGTCATGATCGTCGCCGAGGTCGACTACGATGCCGCTGATGCCCTGCTGAAACGCGCGAAGTGGAATGTCAAGATCGCGATCGTGATGCAGCGCGCGAACCTGAGCATGGTGCAGGCGCAGCGACGTCTGAAGAAGGCCAATGATTCTGTCGCCGAGGCGATCGGCGAAGACGCAGGCTCGCGGCTCAAGGAACTGCTGAACGCACGAACGCCATAGCTAGCCGCGCCGCTTCAGCGCCGAGGCGGCATCCTCGTCGAGCATGATGTCCACATCGGGGTGGAGCTGCAGGAACGACGCCGGCAGTTCCGTCGTCACTGGTCCATAGACGACCCGCTCGACACACGCGGCCTTTCCGTTTCCCGTCGCCAGCAGGACGACAGCGCGGGCGCGGAGAATCGACGCCATCCCCATCGACAATGCCTCGGCCGGCACCTGGGCGGGGTCGCCGCCGAACAGCGCCGCATTACTCCGCCGCGTCTCGGGCTTGAGGGTGACCCGATGGGTGCGCGCCTGGAGCTCCCGCGCAGGCTCGTTGAACCCGATGTGCCCGTTCGTCCCGATCCCGAGGATCTGCAGATCGATTCCGCCCGCATCGGCGATGGCCTGTTCGTAGCGGGCGCACTCGGCGTCCGGATCGGGAGCGGAGCCGTCGAGGAAATTGTGCTGCGCCTCCGGGATATTCACGTACTGGAACAGGTGCGTCTCCATGAAGCTGCGGTAGCTTCCGGGGTGCGACGGAGGCACGCCGAGGAACTCGTCGAGATTGAATGTCGTGACCTGCGAAAAATCGGCTCCGGCGGCGTGGAGCGCGCCGAGCTCACGATAGAGCGCGAGCGGCGTCCGTCCGGTCGGCAGTCCCAGGACGATGGTGGGGTTGACTTCGGCGGCCGCGGCGATTCGCCGCGCCAGCGCCCGCGCGACTGCGGTCCCGTCCGGGAAAATCAGGACGCGGGGGCCGTGTGCAACCGGCGCCGAGGCCGTGCCTGTGTGATCGACGGTCATGAACCCAGTTTATAGGCAGGGACCGGTGCGCCGCCACGCACCTCCTGCAGCGCGAGGTTGACGGCACCCTCGGCCGGCTCACGATCGAGGCGGCGGGCCCGGCTGTTCGGCGCCGCTGCCGGCAGACGCCGTTCGAGTTCCGCGGTCAGCCACGGGACGGCGCGGAAGATCCCGCCAGCAAGAATGAACGTGAAGTGCTGTCCAACCAGGTCGAGCCGGCGGGCCACGGACAGGGCTGAGCTCTCGAGCTCGGCCGCGGCGGCACGAAGAATCCCGAGCGCCACGGCATCGCCGGCAGTGAACGCCTCCTGGACACAGGTGGCGAGTGCGCCGATGGCCGCGGGTTTGAGCGTCGTGTGATACACCTCGTGAATCAGTCCCTGCGGCCGATCGACGCCAAAATGCGCGAGCAGCAGTCGGCGAGAGCGCCGTCTTCGGCCCGCGCTCGTCGGATTCGCGCAGCACGGCGCGCAGCGCGGCTCGGCCGATCCAGTAGCCGCTGCCTTCGTCGCCGAGCACGTAGCCCCAGCCGCCGGCGCGTGCCGCTTCGCCCCTCGCGTTTCGGCCGTACGCAATCGAACCGGTGCCCGAGATGACGACGACCCCGGGCTGCTCTGGCGCGCCGGCTTCCAGCGCCACGAGCGCGTCGTTGACGATCAGGATGCGGGCCTGGCGGCCGATTCGCTTCATGATCCCGCGAATGACGGCGTGATCGTCGGGCCGGTCGACGCCGGCGATGCCGAGGCAGATCGCCGCCGGCACGATGCCGCGTTCGCCGATTGCCTCGTCCATCACGTCGTGCAGCACCTTCTCGACGGCGAGCTCTCCGACCGCCTGCAGATTGGCGCCGCCGGCACGCGCGGACGCGATCACCGTCCCCTGCGCATTCGCGAGCAGGCACACGGTCTTGGTGCCACCGGCATCGAGTCCGAGGACGTGAATCATGGTCGGTGTCGTCATGGCTCGCTGAGATCCGCGCGCGACGAGATGCTCGGCGCCGTCGTCAAAGTGTAACCTCAGGTGGAGCGCTGCGTTGACACTCGCCGCCGCACACTGTTACATTCGTGCGTTTTTATGAGTCATCTTGGCGGCTTCACACGGGTGCGTGCGATCACGTCGCTCACACTCCTGCTGTTGCTGTGTGCTGCAGCGCTGTCATCGCGCCTCAACGCGCGTGGCGCCGACCCGTCCTCCAGCGAACAGGCTGCCCAGCCTGACGAAATCCGGGCCATGTGGGTGCTCCGCACCTCGCTGACCACGCCGGACCGCATCTCGGCGCTGGTGCAGGCCGCACGCGATCACGGCTTCAACACCCTGTTCGTGCAGGTGCGGGGGCGCGGCGATGCCTATTTCCTCGGTGGCAGCGAACCGCGGCCTCCGGAACTGCTGCGACAGCCTGAAGGATTCGACCCGCTCGCGTCGGTGCTCCGCCTGGCGCATGCATCAGGATTGCGCGTGCACGCGTGGGTCAACATCAACCTGGTGTCGAGCGCTGTCGACTTGCCGGCCGCGCGCGAGCACGTCATCTACCGTCACCCGGCGTGGCTGATGGTCCCTCGTGAGATCGCGCAGGACCTCGCCAAGGTCGAGCGCCGGAAAGCCCGGCGTACGTTGGCAAGCTCGCCCGGTGGACGCGCGCAGACCTGACCGACGTCGAAGGCCTGTATGTGTCGCCGCTTCATCCCGACGCGGCGGTCTACACCGAAGGGATCGTGCGCGACATCGCGCGGCGGTACGCCATCGACGGCATCCACCTCGACTACGCTCGATATCCGAGTGACCGCTTCGACTACAGCCGCGGTGCCATCCGGCAGTTCAGCACGTTTGTCCGGCCGGGGTTGAGCGACGCGACCCGTCGGGCACTCGATGCGCGCGAAGCGGTGGACCTCTTCGCCTATCCCGACGCGTTGCCGGCCGAGTGGCGCAGCTTTCGAGTCACGCGGCTGACCGCGCTCGTGCGCCGGCTCGCCGGCGCCGTCAAGAGCGAACGGCCCGGGGCACAGGTGACCGCGGCCGCGGCGCCCGACGCCCAGGACGCGCTCGAGCACCGGCTCCAGGACTGGGGTGGCTGGCTCAACGCGGATCTCATCGATGCGATCTGCCCGATGGCTTACACCACCGAGCCGGCGCGATTTGCGGAGCTCATTGCCGGCGTTCGCACCGTGGCCGGCAAACGTCCCGTGTGGGCCGGCATCGGCTCGTACCGGCTCTCGCCGCGCGAGACGATCGACAACATCCAGACCGCGCGTCGCCTTGGCGCATCCGGCGTGATCCTGTTTTCGTACGACAGCCTGATCAACCCGCGCCAGGCGTCCCCCGATTACCTGACCCTGGTCGGACGCGGAGCGTTCGCCGCTCCCCCGGTCCGCGCTGTCGGATCTCGCTGAGACCGGAACCCGCCGACACCTGATGGTCCTCACCTGGCTCGACTACCTCGTCATCGCCGGGTACCTGCTGGCGATTACGGCGTTTGGATCCTGGTTCGCGCGCTTCCAGAAGACCACCCGCGACTACTTCCTGACCGGCCGCTCGGTCCCATGGTGGGCCATCTGCTTCACCATCGTCGCAACCGAGACGAGCACGCTCAGCTTCATCGGCGTACCCGCCGGTGCGTATGCCGGCAACATGACCTTCCTTCAGCTCGCCGTCGGCTACGTGGTCGGACGCGTGCTCGTCAGCATGCTCTTCCTCCCCGCGTACTTCCGTGGCGAACTGTTCACGTCGTACGAGCTGCTCCACCGTCGCTTCGGGCCGTCGGTAAAGAACACCGCCGCGATCATCTTCATCGTCACCCGTACTCTGGCTGACGGCATCCGCCTGTTCGCAACCGCGCTGGTCATCTCGGTCGTGACCCACCTGCCCGTGAGCCTCACCGTCGTGGTGCTCGGCGCCGCGATGATCGTCTACACCGTCCGCGGCGGGGTGTCAGCCGTGATCTGGACCGACGTCGTGCAGATGTTCGTCTACATCGCCGGTGCGCTCGTTGTCTTCGCCGGGCTGCTGCACCTGATTCCGGGCGGGTGGCACGAGGTGATGCAAACCGGCGGCAGCGCCGGACACCTGCGCCTCTTTGACCTCAGCATCGATCCGCACCGCGTCTACACCTTCTGGGCTGGCCTCATCGGCGGGATCGCGCTCACGCTCGCGACTCACGGTACCGACCAGTTCCTGGTGCAACGGCTCCTGTCGGCAAAGTCGTCGAGGCACGCGGCCGTCGGCCTGATTCTGAGCGGGGTCATCGTTTTTGCGCAGTTCACGCTGTTTCTCATCATCGGCGTGATGCTGTTCACGTATTACCAGCACACGCCACTCCCGCGCCCGCTCGTGTCCAACGACGAGATCCTGCCTCTCTTCATCGTCACCGCGCTCACGCACGGCGCCGCAGGCTTCATCGTCGCGGCCATCGTCGCAGCCGCGCTGTCGCCGTCGATCAACGCGCTCGCGGCGACCACGGTGAACGACTTCTACAAGAAGTACATCCGTCCGGATGCAGACGAACAGACGCTGATGCGAGTGTCCAAGAACGCGACCGTGTTCTGGGGCATCGCCCAGATTGCTGTCGCGCTCGGAGCGCAGTACGTGACCAAGTCCGTGCTCGATTCAGGATTGTCGGTGCTCTCGCTCGCCGCCGGGCCGGTGCTCGGCGCATTCCTCACCGGGGTTCTCGGCACACGGGTCAAGTCGCGAGCGATGCTTGCCGGCATGCTCCTCGGAACCGGCGCCGTGGCCTGGGCGTGGGCGACGGGTGCCTGCGCCTGGACGTGGTATGCCTTTCTCGGCGCGGGCGTCACCAGCCTGTCGGCGTGGATCCTGTCGTTCGTGCTGATCGAGATCCCGGACGTCGCTGCCGCGTGACACGGTCGTGAATCGGTTCGAGCTCGCGGCCACCCTGCTCGAACGCGCCGTCGCGGCACACGCCTTCCCCGCCGCCTGTGCTGAAGTCGGACGGGGTACCGGGCCGCTCTGGCGCCAGGCCTTCGGCGCGATGACATACGACCCGTACGACAGCCACATCCCAGACGACACGATTTTCGATCTTGCGTCACTGACCAAGCCCGTCGCGACCGCAACGCTGGCGATGCGCGCGATCGACGATGGCCTGCTGGCGCTCGATGAGCCGGTCAGCGGACGCCTGCGCGAGTGGCGGGGGCGCGACCGTGAGGCGGTGACCATCCGCGATCTCCTGTCGCACTGCTCCGGCCTGCCCGCATACCTGCCGTTCTTCCGCGATCACACTGGGCGGGTCGAGTTCGAGCCGGCAATCTGCCGGACCGCGCTCGAGTATGGACCGCGCACGCAATCGGTCTACAGCGATCTCGGGTTCATCCTGCTTGGATTCATCCTGGAGGATGCGCGGACCACAGCCGGCGCCCCGGGGAGGCTCGAACCCTCGGCGGCACTCTCGGCACAGTTCCGAAAGGTGGCGTCCTTCGTCACCGCCGAACCACTGATGTTCAATCCCCCGCGTGCGGATCGAACCCGCACGGCCCCCACCGAGTTCGATGCGTGGCGGGGACGAACGCTGAGCGGCGAGGTGCACGACGAGAATGCGTGGGCGCTCGGCGGCGCCGCGGGGCATGCCGGCCTCTTCGGGACCGCCGCGGCGGTAGGCGCCTTCGCGCGCGCGACGCTCGCGACCGTGGCGGGCGACCGCATCCTGGCGCAGCCAGCGACGATGCGCGAGTTCATCACCCGCCGACTGGACATCCCCGGAAGCTCGCGAGCGCTTGGATGGGACACGATGCTGCCCACGTCGTCCTGCGGAGCGCGACTGTCAGCCACTGCCGTCGGCCACACCGGTTTCAGCGGCACGTCGCTCTGGATCGACTGGGAACGCGACCTCTATATCGTGCTCCTGACCAACCGCGTCCACCCGAGCCGCGAGAACAATCAGATCCGCGCGATCCGTCCCGCCTTCCACGATGCGGTTGTCGATGCCGTGAGCTGATGCCGGGCTGCACTGGGCAGTTCCACGCAGGCGCAGCGGTTGCCAACCGAGACTGCACCGACGAGAGTCTCAACCACGTGACGTCACTGACTGTCCCACCTTTGGTGAGAAGCGGCGCCTGATGAAGAACAGCACGGTCCCGACCAGCACGACGAGCACCGCGATCCGGATCGATTCGAGCGATTTCGGCCGCATCACGATCACGTAGACGAAGCCGAGAAACGCCAGGACCGCAGGCACCGGGTACAGCCACATGCGGAACGGACGCGGCATGTCGGGCCGGCGTCGACGGAGCACCATGATCCCGATCGTCTGCGCCAGGAACTGGACCGAGATCCGGATCACGACCAGCGCCGTCACGACGTCGGCAAGCTTGAAGAGGCAGAACACGGCGGCAGTCCCACCGAGCCAGAGCAGCGACACGTGCGGGAAGTGATGCGTCGGATGCACCTTCGCAAACACCTTGAAGTAATCGCCCTCGAGCGCAGCCGCATACGGCACGCGTGAGTACCCGAGCAGCAGCGAAAAGACCGACGCGAATGCGGTCCACAACATCATGAGCGTGACGACGGCACCGACGCCGGGTCCCCAGAAGCGGGCCATGAAATCAGAGGCAATGAAGCGCGACTTCTCCACTTCCTGCCATGGCATCGCGCCGAGAATCGCGATGTTCATCGTCAGGTACAGGGCTGCCACACCAGCGATCGAGAGCAGGATCGCACGCGGGATGACGCGCCCCGGGTTGCGGATCTCTCCTCCCAGGTAGCACACGTTGTAGTAGCCCCAGTAGTCATACACCGCGATCAGCAGCGCGGCGCCAAGGCCGGTGAAGAACCCGTGCGTTCAGCGTGAACGCACCGGGAGCAAACGTGAACGCCTGCGACGGGCTGAAGTGCGTGACCCCGGTAAAGATGATCGACAGGGTGGTCAGGATGACACCCACCCAGAGGAAGGCGCCAAGTTTCCCGATTGCGCTGATCCGCCGGTAGAGCAGGAACACCGCGGTGGCAACGGTGGCCATCGCCAGGAACGTCCCGTTCGTCACCGTGACGTCGACGGCGGTGCTGCCGACGAACGGAATCGGCAGCGCGAAACGCTGCGACGCGATCGTGTTGTGCAGCGCCGGCCACAGATATTCCGTATATTGCGCGAAGCCTATGGCACCGGACGCCATCGACAGCGGTGCGCTGAACGTCAACTGGAAGACGAACAGGAATGCGAGCCACCCGCCCACCCGTGGGCCGTACATCGCGCGCAGATACCGAACCGGACCTCCGGCCTGCGGCATCGCCGCGCCGAGCTCCGCCCAGACCAGGCCGTCGCACACGCACAGCAGTGCCCCGAAGATCCACCCGAGCATCGCCTGCGGCCCGTGCATGGTCGAGATGATGAGCGGGATGGTGACGAACGGCCCGACGCCGATCATGTCGATCATGTTCAGCGCCGTGGCCTGCCACAGGCCAATGCCGCGGACGAGCGAACCGTCGGACGGGGTGTCGGGGGACGCTGGGGAAACGCTGGACCGGTCGGAAGGCATCCCGACAATTAGACGTGCCGCGCCGCCAACTTGCAACACGGTTGCACGCCGGCAGGCGACACGGGAGTCAGTGGGTGACGTTCGAGAGACCGTCGAGAATTTTTGTCAGCCGCCGACCGGGGCGTGCCGTCCTAAACTCAAAGTGACTGGACCATCTGCCCGCGGGAGGCTATTGCCCGCCGCGACCGCGTCCCATTCCGGAGCCGCCCGGGCCGACACCGCGCCCGCCGCCTGGCGCACCGAGGCCGCCCCCCGGCATGCCCAGGCCTCCGCCGGGATTTCGCGCCCCGGACATCCCTGCCCTGGAATTCCGGGAGTGCCGCGCCCGCCACGGCCACGTTGTCCGCCGGGAACACCAGGCGCACCCTGACCTCCAGCGCCGCCGGGACGATTGCTCACGTTCGAAAACAGGAACGTCCACTGATCGTAGTGCGTCCCGCCGTGGTACACGCGGATCGAGGTGTCCTTGCTCTTGCTGACGACACCCATGATGCCGCCGCCGGTCTGGCCGCCTTCTCCGACAAACTGACCGGACGCCCCACCGAACTGACCGGACCCCCCACCGAACTGACCGGGCCCTCCAATGCGGCTGCCCGGCGGCTGGGTCGACGAGCGGCCCTGCTGCTCTGCTGCCCCTGCTGCATCTGGCCGATGGGCGACTGACCGCGTCCGCGGCCACCACCCTGCTGCATCTGTTGCGACTGCTGCGATTGCTGTGGCTGACCCTGTGGAACTCCCGCCGCCACCGGAATGATTTGAAAATCGCCGTCGGTGATCGGGTCTTTGTATTTCTTGCGCAGGAACCGTTGCTGCACGAGGAAGTCAATCGAAGGCGGGAAAGTTCCCCGGTCCCATCTTGCGTTGATACAGGTTGATGGCGCGCGCATACTGCTCGCCGCGGAAGATGAGCTCGGCTTCCTTCTCGCGCTGGACCTCGTGACGCCACACCGGCATCGCCACGGACATCAGGACCATCATCACCCCGATGCTGACGAGCAGCGCCGCCATGGCGTATCCGCGGTCGTTGCCTTGACCCTCTAAATACATGAGAGTATTATCCTTAGCGTCAAATATGGTAACACACGCCCGCCGCCCGACCGCCGCTGTTGTGCCTGTGCTCGCCACGGCGTTCCTCCTTCTGGTGACAGCGTGCGACAAGGTGCCGCTGCTGGCGCCGACGGGGTCGGTGATTACGCTGTTCCCCGCCGCGAACAGCGTGCCGCTGAACGGAACCATGGAAATCGTCGTCACCGTCATCGAAAACGGAGTGGCGGCGACGCCGACGACGCCAACCACGCCGACTACCCCGACCACACCAACGACGCCGGCGCCACGCCGACGCCGACGCCGACCCCGACGCCATCCACTACTACTACGACGCGTGCCGGGGCGGGAACGCCGGTACAAAACGGCACGCTCGTGTCGTTCACGACCACGCTCGGCACGATCGAGCCGCGTGAGGCACGAACCGACAACGGTCAAGTGCGCGTCCGGTTCAGCGCACTGAGTCAGAGCGGACTCGCCACGATCACGGCCTACTCCGGCGGCGCGTCCGGCCGGCTCGAGAACCTGCGCGTCGGCAGTGCGGCCGCGGAGCGGGTGCTGGTGAGCGCAACGCCACAGACACTCGGTCCTGCCGGCGGCAACGCCACGATTTCTGCGCGCGTCGAAGATGCGTCCGGAGCGGGGATTCCAGGCGTGCCGGTCACGTTCACCAGCGACACCGGGACGCTGTCGGCGGGAACCGCGATCACCGACGCAAACGGCTTCGCGACGGTGACGCTCAACACGTCACGTCAGTCCAAGGTCACCGCAAACGTCGCCGGGAAAACCGCGGACGTGACCGTCGGCCTCAATCCGCGCACCGGCATCACGCTGGCCGGGCCGACGACCCCTGTGTCCGCTGGCGTGCCGGCGACCTTCACCGTCAACGTCGGCACCACCGCAAACGTTCGCGACGTGGTCGTCGACTTCGGCGATGGCTCGCGACGGTCGCTCGGGGCGCTCAGCGGTTCGACGACGATCAATCACACCTACAACGAGGCCGGCACTTACAACGTCTCGGCGACCGCCACCGAGGCGAGCGGGTTCACCGAAACGGTGTCGACCGACATCACTGTGCTCCCGGGGCAGCCGCCAGGGGTGATCGTCACGGCCTCGGATCCAACGCCGACCGTGAACCAGACGATTACGTTTACCGCAACCGTCAGCGGCGCGACGTCGACGATCCAGTCGTACCAGTGGGAGTTCGGCGACGGCACCACCGCCGTCACGACCGGGCCGCAGATCTCGAAGTCGTACAGCACGCCCGGCACCAAGGTGGTTCGCGTCACCGTCGTCCAGGCGGTGGGTCCGTCAGGCCAGAGCCAGACCACGGTCAACGTGGTCGCGGCGAGCAGCGCGGGGAACTAGCGGGCCGGAGGCGATAGAGAAAGCGGCTGTGGGGCGCACGTCCCACAGCCGCTTTTCATGTACGACCATTCGAAGACGCGCGACGGGGGACGCGGGATTCCGGACGCGGGACTCGGGATTCGGGCTTCGCGGCTCAAGGCACCGTCGTCGCTTCCGCCTTCAGGCGGAAGGGGGAAGTGTCAGGCGCGGGATTCGGGATTGCGGGATTCGGGGTTCCAGGCATGGTCGTAGCTTCCGCCTTCAGGCGGAAGTGGAATGTGCCGGGCAGGTGTCCAGGCGCGGCGACTCGCCTTCAGGCGACGCGCGGCGGAGGTGTCGGGGTTCCAGGCAAGGTCGTAGCTTCCGCCTTCAGGCGGAAGGGGGAAGTGTCAGGCGCGGGATTCGGGATTGGGGATTCGGGGTTTCCAGGCATGGTCGTAGCTTCCGCCTTCAGGCGGAAGCCACGGAAGCATTGTCTGGTGCTACCAGTCCGAGTACGAGGAGCCGTCGAGAGCCGTGCCTTCGGCGCCGCTCTTCACGTTGTAGACGCCGGGGTCGGTGGACGGATTGCTCGGGTCGGGTTCTGCCGGCACGGTCTGCCAGGTATCGGCGCTCTTGGTGATCGGGTCTTCGGGAATCTTCCGCATGTAGCCGTCGGTCACCAGCGCGTCGAGCGAGGCGGGATATTTCGCCTTGTCGGCGTAGTACTGATCGATCGCGTCACGCATGCGGAACAGGTCCGTGCGCAGGACCGACTCCCGCGTGCTCTGGATCGAATTGCGGTACTGGACGATCCCCATCGTTGCCAGGATCGTGATGAGCGCGATGACGATGAGGAGTTCGATCAGGGTGAAGCCCGACGCGCCGCGACGACCGCTCGCGACGGCGAACGAGGAGACCCGGGCACGCATTCGTGCGCCGCCCGAACCGCTCGATGATGACGGCCGAACGCCGCCCCACTCATTGCTCCACATGCTCGATGTGCGCCGGACTCCGGCGCCTTGCCGTTGGCGTCACCATTCGTTGTACTTCGTCCCGTCCAGTGCCTTGGCTGTCGACTTGGAGTACACGTCGTACACGCTCGACCCGCCCCATGTCGTCGCATCCGGCTTGTCGGAGTACGACCGTTTGCCCCAGTCGCGTGGAATTCATGATCGGGTCACGCGGGACGCGACGGAGAAATTTCAGTTTCCGGCCGCTCGCATCATTCGCAACAGTGACGCCCTCTACCAGCGTGTCCAGGTCGGGCGGGTAACCCTCGCTCCCCGCCTTGACGTCAATCGATCCGATCAATCCGTTGTCGACGGCTTCCTTGTACCTGTCGATCGCAGTTCGCATCTCGCGCAACGACCGCCGCAGCTCCGCTTCGCGTTGCCGCTGCACCGTGACCTTCGCCAGCGGCATCACGGCCGAGGCGAGGATCAGCAGGATCGTCGTGACGACCAGCAGTTCGATGAACGTGAAGCCGGACTCGCGACGCAGACCGCGACGCGGCAAACTGCGCTTGTGGCTTCCGCTTTCAGGCGGAAGTTGGGTCGCTGATAACGAAGTGCCAGAGTGCCAGGGTGCCAGGGTGCCGGGGTGCAAACGTGCCAGGGTGCCAGGGTGGCAAGGTGCCAGGGTGCTCGAGTGCGAGGGTGCCAGAGTGCGAACGTGCAAAGGTGCCAAAGTGCTCGAGTTCGAAGGTGCCGATACGCGGACGGGTAGCGGCGCGACCCCTGGCCAGGTCATCGTCTCACCGCTCGTGTTAATTCGTCCCTCCGAGATCGGCATACTCAACCACGTCACGCGGCCACTGCATCCGTGTGCCGCCCGTGTCGAACCCTTGCAGCTTCCGCCTTCCGCCTAAAGGCGGAAGCTACTGAGGCGGAAGCCACGCATTGCACCCTGGCTTCCGCCTAAAGGCGGAAGCTACGTGAGGCGGAAGCTACGTGAGGCGGAAGCTACGATGGCACTCTGTCGTTCTTATCTCACCGTCACCGTCACCGGGCTGAACTGCAACGGCGCCGGCGCGCCTTCGGGCGTGCTCGCGACGCCGCTGACCTGAATCAGCGATCCGCCAGGGCCGACGGCATCGAAGAGCAGCGCCGCAATGAGCCCGGCACCCGATGCACCGGCCTGGTCAGCCGTGCGCGTGACGGCGATGTCCACGCGTCCCGCGGTCGCGTCGATCCGCGGCGTGAACGTCGTCGGCACACTTCCCTGCCGCATGAACGTTCCGTCCTGCACCGTGCGCACCCGGAGGACGTTCGGATTGAACGTCACCGTGAGCGTGATGACCGACACACGTGACGCGTTGTTGATCGACAGCGGCACCGTGTAAGGGCCGCCGGCGATGCGGAACTCCGTTCCGGGCGGCGTCACGAACACCTGCGCGGCGCCCGGCGACGTGGGCGGACCGCCAGCCGCGCCCGGAGGAGCAGGCGGCGTCGCATTCGGATCCCGAGGCGGCGCCACAGGCGACGACTGACGCGGGAGCCTGACCACCCGGTGGCACGAGCGCCGGGTGCCTGACCGCCAGCCGGGGCAGCACCCGGCGCCTGGCCGCCTTCACCCTGGAACGGCGGTGGAGTTGCGCCCGCTGGCGCCGGCGGCAGCAAGGGCGGATTGGCGGGAGCAGCGGTGCCGGTTCCGCCGGGCAAGCCGGACACACCAGCGATACCGCCGGCCACTCCGCCGGCAGTGCCTGGAGCGGCTCCCTGACCCGGGGGTGTCGCGCCCGCGGGCGCACCGCCGGACAGCGGCCCGCCACTGAGCGCGCCACCGGGCGCGGCGCCTCCCGGACCCGCGGGGTTGCCGGGCGCGTTGCCGCCACCGGCTTCCGGCAACGGGGCGATGAGCGGCGGCGGTCCGCCGAGCCCGATGTTCTGCTGTGTCCCGATATAGATGGACGACAAGATCCTGCACCGTGAGCTCGTGCGTGCGAACGATGTGCGGAGTGAGCAGCATCACGATGTCAGACTGCTGCACCTGTTCGTTGGTCTGCCCGAACAGCGACCGCAGGATCGGGCGTCTGCATCACCCCGGGAAAGCCGGTGAGAATCTTGCGCTGCTCATCTTTCAGCAGTCCCGCCAGGAGCGTCGACTCCCCTTCGCGAAGCCGGAGCTTCGTCGTCACCTTGCGCGAGGCGAACGAGGGAACGTCCTGGCCCGCGACACTGATCGTCGGCGCCGAGCGCGCTGCTCTCGACCGAGAAGGCGTCGAGCACGATCTCGCCGTCGTACGTCACACGCGGCGTCATCTCGAGAATGATGCCGACGGTCCGGTAGTTGAACGAGCTTTGCGGGACGCTGGCGAATCCTCCGGCGGCCGCGGCACCGAACACGGTGGAGAGGACCGGAATCTCGTCGCCGAGGTTCATCGTCAGCTTCGTCCCTTCCGCACCGCGCAGCTGAGGCTTGGCCACGATCTTGGTATGCGAGTCGGATGCAAGGAAGTTCACGACCGCCGTCGGGATGCTCAGGTAGAAATCAGCCGTGCTGATGCCCTTCGAAATCGTATTCAGGTTGAACGGCGGCGGACTCGCGGGAGGGATCGTGGCGGACGTGTTCGGCGGCGCCACTTCCGGAGACAGCGTCAGCCCCAGGGCGTAGTTGTTCAGATTCAGCCCGAGATTCTTCGCTCTGTTCTTGTTGACTTCGAGGATCTGGACGTCGACCACGACTTCCGCGCGGGGCTTGTCGTTGGCCCTGATGATCCGTTCGATCACATCGACGATTGGCGCCGTGGCCCGCACGGTAATCGTGTTCGCCGTCTTGTTCGGCAACAGCGTCGGCTGCACCGGCATGGTCGGGATGCGCATGATCGTGTTGAGCACCTGCGCCAGCTCGGCGACGTCCGCATGCGAGATGTAGAACACGCGGACGACGAGATCGTCGTACTGCGCATGTTTCTGCGCGTTGTCGGGGACAACGATGATGGTTTTCGGGTTCAGGACCTTGTAGAAGAGCTGGTTCGCCGCCATGATCTGCTGCAGCGCCTGCTCGAGCGAGACGTCTTCCAGGCGGACGGTGTACGCCTTGTCCTGGTAAGCCTGATCGTACGTGACGTTGATCCCCGTGGCCGTGCCGATGAAATTGAGGATGTCGCGGACGCTGGCGTTCGGACCAAAGCTCACGACCGGCAGCGGAGCCGTCGGGTTCAGGAGCGGAGCATTGGTGCGCCGGGCCTCTTCCCGGAGCTTGTCGATCGCGGGCTGGGGACGCGTGGCTTCGATGCGGTCGCGAATGATTTTCTCGAGTTCGACCGCCCGAGCCGCGGCAAGACGGTTCGAACCGTCCAGTTCAACCGCGCGCCGATATTCCAGCATCGCGGCATCGAGTTGATCTTTGGATTCCAGCTCGCGTGCGCGGGCAATGTGTTCGCGCGCGGCATTCTGCGTCGCCCGCTCGAGCGCGATCTTGTAGTCCGTGCGCGTCGGGGTCTTCCTGAACCGCTTTCGTGTACTCGGCGACGGCCTCATCCCAGTTCCCGAGCCGCGTCGCCTCCTCTCCTTTGCGGAAGGAATGGGCGGCGGCACAGCCCGCGACCAGCAGCCCGAGAATGACGACGACGGTAAGCCTGCGCTTCAACAACGGCACTCCATGGAAGAAAGGCCCGCATCGATGGGCTTCTACTTGCCGACGCATTCCTGGCCAGACATGCGGATCGTGGTCCGGCCGCGTCCGTCTACGTATTCGAGGACAACCGATTCGAGGCCGATCCGCACGAGACGGTACTGGCCGCCGATGATCTCCCCTTCACGCCCGCGCATCGTCGTGCGGCAATCGCTGAACGCCGCAATCTTGCCCTTCCCCGGCCCTTCTTCCATGAGCCCGATGTACTTCAACGGGATCGGCGGCGGCGGCGCAGGTCCCTCGGGGACCGGTGGTCCCTCCGGCAGCGGCACCGGTACTGGCGCCGGCCTTGCCGCTGCCACCGGCGGCGGCGGGGGCGGCGGCGTGTAGAACCGAAACGGGTTCCGATTGCCAGCGCCGTCCGCCGGCCGGGGCTGCTTCAAGTCATCGAGCCGCACGTTCAAATCGCCCGCTCCAGGCTGTGGCGCACCCGGCCTTGGCCGCCACCCTCGGTTTAGACGCGACCGTCGCAGGCGCAGCTGACTTTCCCGACATCCACCAGACGAGCAGCATCGCCACCGCGATCCCCAGCGCGACGAGCAGCGCGGGACGTGGACGACCGGAGGCGCCGGACGCGGCTTCAGGCGCCATTGCTCCCGGTCCGGTAATACGTCGCGATCTGGACGGAGACCCTCAATCCCCGCTTTTCGCCTTCATTTTGAGTCAACTGGACGTTCTCGAGCACGAGAAATTCCGGCGCGGTTTCGAGATCGTGGATGAAGCGGCGGATGTTCGGATACTCCCCCGAGAGCGCGGCAACGTAGGTGAACTTGACCAGGTTGCTGTCGCGCTGCGGCTGTGGACTCGAGGTCTCGCGCTCGAGCCGCAAGCCAGCCTGGGTCGCAAGCTGCTCGATGCGCAGGAACGTGATGCGGCGGGCGCCGCTCACGTCCGGCGGCAGGACCTCGCTGTAGAACTTCTCCAGTTCGACGTCCGCCTGACCTTTTCCCGCCACCGTCGCGCGGGCGGCCGCATAGTCGCGGCGTGCCGCCGCCAGGGCAGCCGCCGACGCTTCCGCCGCCTGCTCTCCTCCCGCGACCTTCTTCGACAGCGGATAGACGACAATCGCGTAGACGGCCACATTGACGATCAGGGCGACGACGACCGGCCAGATCAGCGCCCGCTTCTCCTGGAAGATGCGCGCGGCGCTCATCGGTGATCCGCCTTGGCGCCTTGCGACGCGGTGCGGGCGCGGCTCATCCTGCCCCGGGTTGTAGACGCTCTCGATCGCCGCGCGGAACAAGCCCTCTTCGGTTCGATCCTGCGTCGCCGGCACGATCTCCTCGAACGCGCCCGTCCCTTCGAGCTTGTCCATGAACTGGTCGATGTCTTCGGCACGGCGGCCGAGGACTCCCATGTCGACGTGGGTCTGGCCGTTCTTGATCGATGGCCGCACCGACGTCAGCATCACGTCGGGAGGCAGCGTCGCCTCGATCTGGTTGAAGAATGCCGTCCACGAAAACGTGCGCTGATCGATGAGCGCATTCGCCTCCTGCGCCGCGCCGACGATCAGCGCGAGCTCGTCCTTGTTGACCGTCCCCCGAATCCGCGTGGCTTCGGCGGTCAGCCTGTCGACCTCGGCCCGCTCGGCGTCGATCTGCGACGAGAGTTCGGTACTGTGCTTCGAGAGCCTGACGACCTGCACGACGTTCAAGGCCGTGATGGCGAGAACGATCAGCGCGGCAAGCCCGATGGCGACGTGCGCGGCGCGCTCGTTGTAGAAGGGCCGGGTGGCGAGATTCGTTCGCAGCACTACGCCACCCGCTCGCGAAGGATGACGCCAACGGCGGGAGCGAGCAGGTCGAGCACGTCCGGCCCGGCCACGATCCGGTCCCTGAGCGCGACCGCGCCGCGAAAGTCGAGCGCCTCGACGTGCCTGCCGACGCGGCCTTCGAGATCGTGGCGGATGCGGTCGGCCATCTCCGGGCCGCGTGACGACGCGCCGGCCAGCACGACGCGGGAGAAGCCGCCGCCGCCAAGACGATCCTCGTGATACATGGCGGTCTGGTGCACCAGGTCGGCCAGGTCCTCCTCGCGCTCGGCCGGCCGCGTGCGGAAGAAAATCAGGTCGCGGCCGCGAACCACCGCGACGGTGCTGTAGTCGGCGGCCACGTTCACGAGCAGCCAGTCGGCGCCCGGCGCCTCGCCGCCATGCACCGCCAGCACCGCGTTGACCAGGTTCACGCTCGCGAGATCGACGATGCCCGGGTGCGCCCCGGCGGCGACGCAGGCGAGCTCGTAACTTTCGATCACGTCCTTGCGCGCGACGGTCACGAGATACTCACGCCCGCCGTCCGGCAGCGCGACGCCAGGCAGCCACGCAAGCTGCGCATCCTCGATCTTGAACGGCGCCGCCTTTCGCACCTGCCAGCGGATCAGCTGATCGAGGTCCTGCGTCTTCGCCGGCACCTTTTCGAAGCGAATCAGCGAGAACTTCGCGACCGTGTCCGGCAGCACGAGCGCGATGCGGCGCGGTCGCGGAGTGACGGCGTCGAGAACCGTGCGAATCGCCGCCGCCAGCGCTCCGGCGTCGTGCACGTTCGCCGCGTTCAGCGCCGGCACCACCGCTCCCGGCGGCAGCGGTTCGCTGGCGTAGGACGAGAGCACGTGCGACGAGCCGTGCGGCGAGACGATCGCCGCGGTGACGCGGCGCGCGTCGATCTCCAGGGCGGCAAGCGGCGGCCGGCTCGACAGCCAGCGCGGGATGGACGGACTCATTCGACGAACGTCACCTTGTTGATCTCGCGCAGCGTCGTCACGCCCTTGAGCACCTGCTCGACCGCGGACTCGCGCAGGAACCGCATCCCGTCGTCGCGCGCCGCCTTCTTGATTTCCGACGTCGGACGCTTGCTGAGAATAAGCTCGCGGATGGAATCGGTCAGATCGAGCAGCTCGCAAATCGCCGTGCGGCCGCGATACCCGGTACCGCCGCACTCCATGCATCCGGCGCCCTCGTAGAACAGGCCGCTGTGTTCGAGCGACGGATCGAGCGCCGATTCTTCCAGCTGCGCACGGCTGACGACCGCCTTCCGCTTGCAGTGCACGCAGATGTTCCGGACGAGCCGCTGCGCCAGCACGCAGTTCAAGGCCGAGACGAACTGGTACGCCTCGACGCCCATGTTCAGGAACCGGCCGAGCACGTCGAGGACGTTGTTGGCGTGGACGGTCGTGAACACGAGATGCCCGGTCAGCGCCGAGTTGATGGCAATCTGCGCGGTCTCGGCGTCGCGGATTTCCCCGACCATGATCTTGTCGGGGTCGTGCCGCAGGATCGACCGCAACCCGCGCGCGAACGTGAGCCCCTTCTTCTCGTTGATCGGAATCTGGGTGATGCCGCGGAGCTGGTATTCGACCGGATCCTCGATGGTGATGATCTTGTCTTCGATCGACTTGATCTCGGACAGCGCGGCGTAGAGCGTGGTCGTCTTGCCGCTGCCGGTCGGGTCCGGTCACCAGGACCATTCCGTACGGCTCGGCGATGTACTTGCGGAAGCGGCGCAGCTCGTCTTCGGGGAAGCCCAGGATGTCGAGCCGCAGCTCATGGAACTGTTCGCTGATCGATTCCTTGTCGAGGATTCGGATGACCGCGTCCTCGCCATGCACGCTCGGCATGATCGAGACGCGGAAGTCGATCGTCTTGCCCGGCATCCGGAGCTTGAAGCGGCCGTCCTGCGGCACCCGCTTCTCGGCGATGTCGAGCTCCGCCATGACCTTGACGCGCGAGATGATCGTGCTGTGAAAGCGCTTGTCGATCGGCCGCATCGCCGGCTGCAGGACGCCGTCAATCCGGTATTTCACGTGGACGGCATCTTCCTGCGTCTCGATATGGATGTCGCTCGCGCGTCTCTGGATCGCGCTGTAGAGGGTCGTGTCGACGAGCCGGATGACCGGGCTCGAGTCGGCCGACAGGCGGTCCACGGTCAGCGAATCATCCGCACCGTCGTCCTCGCGCAGGATCTGGAGCTGGAAGCTCTCGGTCGCCTCCTCCAGCACCCGCGTGGAATTCTCGCTCTTCTTCAGAATCGACTGGATCGCCGACGGGGTCCCGACCGTCACCTTGAGCGGCATGGCGAGGAGAACTCCGAGCTCGTCGAGCATCGGGAGATCCGTCGGGTCGGAGACAACGATCACGAGGGCCTGACCATCCCGGCGGTACGGAACGAATCCGTACCGAAGCGTCAGGTCGGCAGGTATCGCGCGGAAAAGGTCGTGGTCGATGTTGAACCGCGTGAGGTCGACGAATTCCAGCCGGTACCGTTCCGCGAGGCGCCGGGCCTGCGCGGTCTCGGCCGCCTGTTCCGCTGCATTCGGCTCGGCCTCGCCCGCATACAGCTCCGCGTCGTCGGTGGGCACGGGGCCGGAGGTCGAGGCTTTTCCGTTCACTACTTCAGGCATATTCAGTCGACTGCCAGTTGTCACCAGTTAACAGTTACTTACGGTACCAGTCACCGGTCACCAGTCACCAGTCACCAGTTACCAGTTGCCAGTTGCGATTCGTCCTACGCCAGCGCCGACGTCAGATTGAAGAGCGGCATATACAGCGCGAGCAGCAATCCGGCAATCACCAGCCCCATGATGACGAGCAGCGCAGGCTCGACGAGCGTGACGAAGCGGCCGAGGTTCGTCTCGATCTCTTCGTCATAGAAATCGGAGAGGCTGTTGAGCATCTCCTGCAGTGCGCCGGTCGACTCGCCGACCTCGACCATCTTGATCGCCACATCCGGAAAGGCGCCGCTGTCGTTCATCGCCGTCGACAGCGCCCGGCCCTCGCGGACCTGCTGCGCCGCCGCCTGGAGCTCGTGCGCCATGTACTGGTTCCCGATCGAACGCGACGCGACGTCGATCGCGTTCACCAGCGGGATGCCGCCTCCGAGCAGCGTCGCCAGCGTCCGCGCCGCCTGCGACGTCGCAAACTTCTGGGCGATGGCGCCGAGCATCGGAATCCTGAGCGTCCACTTGTCGAACCGGCGCCGGTTGCCGGCAGCCCGCAACCAGGACCAGAAGGCGGTCACCGCTGCGACGATGCCGGCGACCATCAGCAGGAAGTAGGTCCCGGCAAACTGCGAAATCGCGACGATGATGCGGGTCGAGAGCGGCAACTCCTTCCCGAACTGGTTGTAGAACGCTCCGAACTCCGGGACCACCCGCAGCACGATAATCGCGACGACTACGCACGACAGCAGCAACAGGATCGCCGGATAGACGAGCGCCGAAATCGTCTTCCGCCGCACGCCTGACACGACCTTCACATACGCGACGTAACGCCGGATGACCGCCTCGAGGCTGCCGCTCTTCTCGCCCGCCAGCAGCGATGCCGTGTAAATCCCCGGGAACAGCGTTCCGTGCGCCTCGAAGGCTTCCGACAGCGAGCTGCCTGCCCGAACCCGGTCGTATATATCGTCGAGCACGGTCTTGAGCAGCGGATTCGCCACGCGCTGGCGCAAAATGTCGAGCGACTGCACGAGCGGCATGCCGGCCTTGAGCAGCGTCGCCAGCTCCTGGTTGAAGACCAGGAACTCGCGGGCAGAGATCCGCGACCGCTTTGGCAGCCGGAACGATCCGAACGCCGCCCGCCCCGCCCGCTGCACCGCGAGGACGTACAGACCCTTGTCCTCGAAGTCGCGCCTCAGCCGCGCTTCGCTTTCGGCGACATAAACGCCTTCGATGACGTCACCGCCGGCGGTTCCGAGCCTGCAGCGGAACTCCATGGACTCAGCGCCCGAAGGCGTCGCCCCCGGTGCAAGATCTTGTGTCTGTGGACATTATCGGCAGATCGAAACCGAAATTATACAACAGGCCTGCGGGCCCGCGGCGGACGGCCCCCCGAGGTTAGACAGGGATGGGAGCCGGTCGGATGGGGAAAAACAGCGGGTGTGACTACTGACCGCCGGCGAGCGAGAGGATTCGCGCGACGTAGTTCCGCGTCTCGCGATACGGAGGGATGCCCTTGAACTTCGCCACCGCTCCTTCGCCGGCGTTGTATGCGGCGAGCGCCATCTCGACCACGCCAAACCGGTCGATGAGGGACTTGAGGTGCCGGATCCCCCCTTCGATATTGGCCTTCGGCTCGAACGGGTTTCCGACCTTGTACTCGCGCACCGTGGCCGGCATCAACTGCATCAGGCCCATCGCTCCCCGGGACGATCGCGCCCTCGGGCGATAGCCGGACTCGACCTGGATGAGGGCGCTGACGAGCATCGGGTTGACCCCGTGCGCCTCCGACAGTGACGCGATGATATCGGCGTACGGCGTGCCGTCGAGCAGTCGGTCGCTCGGCGGGTCAGTCGGGTCGGGCGGCGCCGGCGGTTCGACCGCGGCTGGTTCAGGGTAGGGAACCTCGTCGGCCTCGATCTTCTCGATGAGGTCTTTCGCGCAGGTGACCTGGCCGCCACTCCGAAGGGTCAGGACGATCGAGTCGCCGTCGATGCGGTGATCCTTGACGGACAACGTCCGCCCGGAGCTCAGGAACACGATCTCGGCGGAGGCCGGGGCTGCCGTAACGAGCAGGGCAACCGCGGATGCAGCGAGGAGAACCGGAGCCTTAACCTTCATGAGCCGCCGATCCTACCATCGGCGAGCCCATCTGTCCAGAATCGCTACAGTCGAGCTGTTCTGGACGTCGAATCGGTCCGGCGAGGTGACGCGAGAGCGGAGCCAGAGGCGCTCCCGACTACTTCGGTTCGACGAATGCGTGAAATATCCGGATACCGAGCTCGCGGGTGTCGCCACCGCCGGGCGTGAACGTCCGATTCACGTTGAGCACGAGCTCCGCCATCTCGCCGGTGCCGAGCTGCGCGGCGGTGATGGGGAACGTCATCATTTTCCTGTCGCGATTGTCGGCCGTGAACGCGCCGATCGTCTGACCGCCCATCGTGATCGTGACCTGCTGGGGAGGTGTAAAGAGGTCCGGACGGGCGTCCCACTCCAGATAGAACATCAGGTCCTTCTTCGGATTGCGGAACGAGATCGTCGCCGTCTTTTTCGTCCACTGCCATTCCGACGCGGCGTTGTCGGCCGCGACTTCCGCGGCATGCCAGCCGTCCTTGTAGATCAGGAAGATGTTCTCGGACTGCGGCAGCAGCTGGAACTTGCTGACCACGTACTCCTTGCGCGACGCCTGCTCGGCCGAAAGCGTCAGCCGCTTGCCCGAGCCCGGGTTGTAAAGGCCGATCCGCATGAGCGCCTCGCCGATATACGGGTAGTTCGGCACGAAGACGGTCCGGGTGTATTCGATCGTCTGGCCGGCTTTCCACGTCGACGTCCCGGGCACCGGCGGGTGATCGTCGGTCCACAACTGCTCCCCGGTCGGATCGAGCACGTGGACGAAGACGACGTACTCCTCTCCCTTGATGATGTCGGGCGCGTTCTGCGCGACGGTGAACTTGTAGGTGATCTTCACCGGACTGCCGATCGGCACCTTGTCGTGATTGAGCGACACCGACGGGGTCGCCACCGGCGGTTCATCCGGCGCCTTGCGGCTGCAGGCCGGGGGCAACGGCGAGCGCGGCGAGCGCCGCCACGCAAAAACTGATCGAGACACGTCTGCGCATGAAAGAATTCATCCCCGTGAGCGGCTGAACATGGAGCGCGCGAATGGTACCGCAGTTGTTCAGGCTACTGCAATATGCTAGCGTGCAGGTCGTTCAAGAGGGTCCAGAGATGCTCGAAGCGTTGGGAATGGTGGAAACCAAGGGATTGATCGGTGCGATCGAAGCGGCCGACGCGATGGTCAAGGCCGCGAACGTCGTCCTGGTCGGCAAAGAGTACATTGGCGCGGGGTTCGTCACGGTGATGGTCCGCGGTGATGTCGGCGCGGTCAAGGCCGCGACCGATGCCGGCGCGGCGGCGGCGCGCCGTGTCGGTGAGCTCGTGTCGGTGCACGTCATTCCGCGACCCCACGCCGAGGTCGAGAAGATCCTGCCCAAACCGAAAGAAGCAAAGGCCTAGTCCCTCCGTCGGTCACGCATGGCCCAGCCGACTGCCCCGACCGATCGCGACCTCACGTCGATCAGCGAAGCGCGGACACTTGTTCGGCGCGCCCGCGAAGCCGCGCCGGCGCTCGCGGAGCTGTCCCAGGAGCAGATCGATGCGATCGTCGACGCCATGGCGGCGGCCGTCACGCCCCAGGCCGAGGCGCTGGCGCGCCTCGCGCACGAGGAAACCGGGTACGGGAACGTACCCGACAAAGTCCAGAAAAACCTCTTCTCGTCGCAGAAGATCTACAACTTCATCCGCCCGATGAAGACCGTCGGCGTCGTCGGCGCGGTTCGACGACCGGAAGGTCATCGAGATCGCCGAACCGTTCGGCGTCGTGGCCGCAATCGTCCCCTCGACCAATCCGACCTCCACGGCGATTTACAAGATCCTGATCGCGATCAAGGCGCGCTGCCCGATCGTCATCAGCCCGCATCCCTCGGCTGCCCGGTGCATTACCAGGGTTGCCGAAATCATGCACGAAGCCGCGCGGCGTGCCGGGGCTCCCGACGGCTCGATCAACTGGATGACGACCGTCACGCTCGAAGGGACCCAGGAGCTGATGAAGGCGCGCGAAACCGCCGTGATCCTCGCGACCGGGGGGATGGGGCTGGTGCGTGCGGCCTACAGCGCCGGGAAACCTGCCTACGGCGTGGGCCCGGGCAATGCGCCTGCATATATAGAAGCGACTGCGGACGTGCCGAAGGCCGTCCGGGACATCGTTACCGGCAAGACGTTCGACAACGGGCTGCTCTGCTCGTCCGAGAACTCGGTCGTCTGCGACGCCGGCCTCGTGGAGGAAGTGAAGCGCCAGTTCGTCGCCAACGGCGGCCACTTTCTGTCGGCGGCGGAAATCGACGTGCTTGGACGCCTGCTCGTCACGCCCCAACGGTTGCCGAACCCGAAGCTGGTCGGGCGCCCGGCCACGTTCATCGCGGAGCAGGCCGGGATTCGAGTCCCGCCTGGCACCCGCGTGCTGATCGCCGAACTGTCCGGCGTCGGCCGCGATTTCCCTCTCTCGATTGAGAAGCTCTGCCCCGTCCTCTCGTTCTACGTCGTCAAGGACTGGCGGGAGGGGTGCGAGCGCTGCAAGCAGATCCTCCGGTACGGCGGGCATGGGCCACACGATGTCGATTCACTCCCGGAATGACGACGTCATTCTGCAGTTCGGGCTTGAAAAAGCCGGCATTTCGCATCGTCGTCAACACGCCGACGACGCTCGGATCGATTGGGTTGACGACCGGGCTGGATCCGTCGATGACACTCGGGTGCGGCGGATACGGCGGAAATATCACGTCGGACAACATTTCCCCGCGGCACCTGCTCAATATCAAGCGACTGGCGTACCAAACCAGCCCGGCACCGGCGATGCGTCCGGCAGCGCCGGCGGCGACGCCACTTCCGAGAGCGCCTGAACCGCCGCGGGTGCCGGGCGGACTGGCGGCCGAGTCGCTCGCCAGGCGCATCGATCAGTTTTTGTCGTCTCGCGGATACACGCCGCCGGCGCCGTCGGCGATCGCCGGCGCGCCTGCCAGCGCCGCTTCTGCCGGATCGCCGCAGATCGTGGCCGTACCCGCACCGACCGCCGCCGACGCTTTGCCCGCTCCGTCCGGCCCGCCCGGGCCAGAGTGTTCAGAAACCAGCCGAGTTCGTCTGCGAAGACGACGTTCGGCAGGCCGTTCGGCAGGGGCGCAAGATCGTCATCGGGGAGCGAACCATCGTCACACCGGCGGCGCGGGACCTCGGCGAGCAGCACCACACGTTCGTGCAGGTGAGCTGGCGATCGTAAGGCGTTTTCGACGCTTATTGTTGCGTCGATTGGGCTTACGTTTGACCGGTGATGAGCTCGGGTGCTATGCTCTCTACCCCAGCAATCGAGAGGACCTTGCGCCCGACGGCGGTGGCAGAGGGGCAAGGCGGCGAGTTTGCAAACAGCACGGCCAGCAGCACGGCTCGGCCGTCAAATCTGAACGGGCCCCCCGGCCCACATCCCTGACACGGTTCAGGGAACGCCAGCACTGGACGCGAGTGGCTGGCGCCGGTCGCAAGACGGGCGGGGGCAAGATCACAGGGTATTTCGAACGGCGCGGTTCTTTGCGTCGGCCGGAGTCTCGCGGGAGCGCCCAGTATGACGTCACGTGCATGGCTGCCGACTCTGGCAGCAGTCGGGATCAGCTCGGCCCTCGCGGCCGGGTGCGGTTCGAATCCAAAGCCGACCGCAGCGGCGGTTCCGCCGCCGGCGCCCAGACCGGCGGTGCCGGCTGCCGTTCCCGCCGAGCCCGATCCCATCGCCGCACTGATTGAGACGTCCCGGAAGCATTTCGAGGCCGGCGAGCGCGAGCTCAAGGTCGGACATCTCGAACAGGCGCGCGCGGAGTTCGACATCGCCGTCGACGTCATGCTCGAATCGCCGTATGGCGCGCGGACCGATGCGCGCACCCGCGAACATTTCGATCGCCTCATCGATCGGATCAACGCCTACGAAGTGACGGCGCTCGCCCAGGGTGACGGCTTCGTCGAAAAGAAGTACGAGCCGGCCTCGATCGACGAACTGCTGAAGATCGCGACCTTCCCGAAGCCGGATGCCGACGCCCAGACCACCGCGGCGGTCAAGCAGGACCTCGCGGCGACCGAGCACGACGTTCCGATTCCGCAGAACAGCCGGGTGCTGGCGTACGTCGAGATGTTCCAGGGCCGGCTGCGCGACTTCATCAGCGACGGCCTGACCCGCGGCACCAAGTACCTGCCGATGATCCAGAGCGTGTTCGGGCCGAAGGGCTGCCGCTCGACCTCGCCTACATCCCGATCATCGAAAGCGGCTTCAAGACCAATGCGCTGTCGAAGGCCAGTGCCAAGGGACCGTGGCAGTTCATGCGCGCCACGGCAACGGAAAACGGGCTGCATCACGATTGGTACGTGGACGAGCGATCGGACCCCGAAAAGGCGACCGTCGCGGCGGCAAAGTACCTGAAGACGCTCAGCCGCATGTTCAACGGCGACTGGAACCTCGTGCTGGCGGCGTACAACGGCGGCCCTGGCCGGGTGCAGCGGGCGATGAAGCGGGCCGGTGAAGAGGACTTCTGGGCGTTGTCGCAGACGCCGAAGTATCTGCCCAAGGAAACGCGCGAGTACGTGCCGCTGATCCTGGCCGCGATGATCGTGGCCAAGAACCCGGCGCAGTACGGCTTCGACATCATCGCGCACGAGCCAATCTCGTACGACAAGGTCACCGTCCCGCGCGCCATCGATCTTCGCCGCGTCGCCGAGTGGACCGGCGTCGGCATCGACGAGATCCAGGCGCTCAATCCGGAGTTGCGCCGGTGGACGACTCCAGTGAAGTACGCGGATTTCCAGCTGAAGGTACCGACCGGCACCGGGGCGAAGTTCGAGGCCCGATCTCGCCGAGGCCTCCCCGTCCGACATGACGGCACTCAAGTGGTACACCGTCAAAGGCGCGGAGTCGCTGGCGTCGATTTCACGCAAGCTGAAGGTGAGCCGCACCGACCTGGCAGAAGCCAACGGACTCGCGGTCACGTCGCGCGTCCGCGACCGGGCAGGAACTGATCATCCCGCGCGCGCCCGCGACGCTCCTGGCGGGACGCCCGGAGCGGACCGCACCGGCCGAAGTGGCCTCTCGACCGGTGACCGGGCCGGCGACGGTCGCCGCGGCGGCTCCGCGCGTCCAGAGTCCGATCGTCTACCGCGTCAAGCGCGGCGACACGCTGTCGTCGATCGCGCAGCTGTTCGATACCACCGTCACCCGGATCAAGTCGCTCAACCGGCTCCGCGGCAATGCGGTCGTCGCCGGCACCAACCTGAAGATCGCGCGCTGACGACTCGGGCCGCGGGTATGCCCTACCCGCGGCTGTCCATCGCGACGATCCCGAGCCGGACACGGACACGACAAGACCTCCGACCACGGACGGACACGGAAAAACACGGACCACACGTGAGATGGCCGTCGCCGGCCTTCGGCCGGCGGCGTGAGGCGACCTGATGTGCAAACGCGAACATCACCCTGGCCGCCGGATGCTCGCGTTTGCACCGTCAGGCCGCATCACAGCGCGAAGCGCTGACGGCCATGCGACTCTCCGGAGTCGATGTTTGTTCCAACCCATATCCGTTCCTATCCAGCGTCTGCCTCTGGTGCTGCACCGAATTCCAGTTGCGACAAACCTCACAGCCAGCGACAGGATCAGTTCCTCGTGCCTTGGAACTGCGGGACGCTTTCCGGGTCCGTGCTCGTCCGTGTTCTTCCGTGTATTCCGTGGCGGTTCGGACAAGCGCTGCGAATCGCGCCTGTCGCTTGATCGCAGTTTCCACAATCTTAGCGGTTCGGTGAACCTTCTCAAATCTGCGGCGTTCGATTCACTTCATTCGAATTCCCACGACTTCCGCGATGCCCCTTCGCTTGCACCAGTCAGGTGGATGCTCGCGTGTGTGCGCACCGCGGCGGTGTTCGGCATCGAGGCCAGCCCGGTGCAGGTCGAGGTCGACGTGTCGTTCGGGCTGCCGGCATTTACCGTGGTCGGGCTGCCGGACGTCAGCGTTCGTGAGAGCCGCGACCGCGTTCGCAGCGCGATTCGCAACTCGGGGTTCGAGTTCCCGCAGCACCATGTCACCGTGAACCTTGCCCCGGCCGATCTGCGGAAGGCCGGATCGTCGTTCGATCTGCCGATCGCGCTTGGCGTACTTGCGGCGACCGGGCTGGTGACCCGCCGCGACGTCCATGACGTGCTCCTGCTCGGCGAACTGTCACTCGACGGCGGGATCCACGCGGCCCGCGGCGTCCTGCCGATTGCCGCGGCGGCGCGGCGCGAGCACTTCGCCGGATTGTTGTTGCCGCAGCCGAATCGGGCCGAGGCCTCGGTGGTGGCAGGACTCGAGCTCTACCCGGTGCGGTCGCTGACCGAAGCGGTCGGTGCGTTGAACGATCCGGCTGCGTTCCGTGCCTCGCTCGCGGCGGCACCCGCGTGTGGCAGCGGCACCGACCCACGCGGCCGAGGGGGATTTCGCGGACGTACACGGGCAGGCACTCGCCCGCCGCGCGCTCGAGATCGCCGCTGCGGGTGGCCACAACACGCTCATGGTCGGTCCGCCCGGCTCCGGCAAGACGATGATGGCGCGGCGCGTCGCTGGAATCCTGCCGCCGCTCATCTTCGACGAAGCGCTGGAGGTCACGTCAATCCATTCAGTCGCGGGGCTGCTGGCGGCCGGCCACGGACTCATAACCGACCGACCCTTTCGCGCGCCTCATCACACGATCTCGGATGTCGCGCTCGTCGGCGGCGGGCAGATCCCGCGACCCGGCGAGATCAGCCTCGCACACCACGGCGTGCTCTTCCTCGACGAAATGGCGGAGTTCAGTCGCCATGTGCTCGAAGTGCTGCGGCAGCCGCTCGAGGAAGGGTGCGTCCGCGTCGCGCGGGCGGCGCGGACGGTCGCCTTCCCCGCCCGGTTCATGTTGATCGGCGCGATGAACCCGTGCCCATGCGGCTATCACGGCGACACGTCGCGCCCGTGCCGGTGCTCGCCGCTGCAGATCGCGCGCTACGAATCGCGCCTGTCGGGGCCGCTGCGCGATCGCATGGACCTGTCGATTGCGGTGTCGGCGCTGCCCGCGCGCGAGCTCAGTGGCTCCGCTGGCGGCGAATCGTCGGCCGCGATCCGGGACCGCGTGATCGCCGCGCGGTCGCGCCAGCTGGCACGGGACGGGCGGCTCAACGCGCAGTTGAAGGGACGGGCGCTGCGCGCCCGGACGCCGCTCGAAAGCGGGACCCGCCGGATGTTCGAGGCCGCACTGACGCGACTGGCACTCACCGCGCGCGGCCACGACCGGGTCCTGCGCGTCGCGCGCACGATCGCGGACCTCGAACCGGCTGAGATCATCAGCACCACGCACCTCGGCGAGGCGCTGCAATTCCGCGGCGAGTAGCCCGGTTCGTCACCGGCGCATCGGCGTCCGGCACCCGCCGCCCGGATGTTGCACGGCCCGGCCTGCCTTGAGTAGCATCCGCCGTGGGTTCATCCGGGAGGTATCGATGGCGAGTATGAATCGACGGGATTTTCTCGGAACGGTTGCGGCCGGATCGGCGTTCACGATCGTCCCGCGGCGCGTACTCGGGGGCCGCGGCGTGATTCCGCCAAGCGACATGATCCTGCTGGCGCAGGTGGGATGCGGCACGCAGGCCCAGCGCCAGGTGAATACCGGCATGGTCGCCCGGCCCGACCTCCAGTTCGTCGCCGTGGTCGATCCCAACCGCGACAGTCAGAACTATGTCGACTGGGAGACTTTCGGCAATCGCACACGGATCCGCCGCTTCCTCGACGAGCCGTCTTGGGGCGACGGCGACACCGGCATCCGCGCCGGCCGTGACGTCGCCCGGCAAATCATGGAGACGTATTACGGCAAGCATGGGCGGCCCGCGAAAGGGATCCGGTCGTACGAAGACTACCGCGAGATGCTGGAGCGCGAGCCCGACATCCAGGGCGTGGTCAACATCACACCAGACCACCAGCACGGTGGCATCAACGTCGCCGCGCTCCGGAAGGGCAAGGCCGCCATCTCGCACAAACCGCTGGCGAGCGTGCTCCAGGAGGTGCGCCGTGCGGTCGATGCGGCGCGGGCGAGCAGGAGCGCATCCCATCTTCTCGCGTACAGCAACACCGCCGATCGTCACACCCTCGCCGCCTGGATTGGTGCCGGCGCGATCGGCACCGTGCGCGAAGTCCATAACTGGACCAATCGGCCGTTCTGGCCGCAGGGCTGGCAGGAGTACTACGCGTCAGGACCGGCGGTCCCGGACGGATTCAACTGGACCCTCTGGCAGGGGCCCGAACCCGACCGGCCGTACCACCCCAACTACACCTTCTGTCTCTATCGCGGCTGGTACGCGTACGGGGCCGGATGCCTCGCGGATATGGGCTTCTACAGCCTGTGGCAGCCGTACCGCATCCTGAATCTCGGCGTACCCGAGTTCGTTGAAGCGCGCCCCAACAACGATGCGATTGTGAACGAGCAGCACGTGAGCGACGGCGGTCACGTGTCTCTCGTCGGCCTCCCGCGCGCCAGCACCGTGCGGTGGCGCCATCCCGCGACCGCGAACCGACCGTCGGTCGACACCTTCTGGTACGACGGCGGCATGAAGCCGCAGACACCCGAGGAACTCTACGAAGACAGCGAGGATCTTGCCGACGAAGGCATGCTGTTCATCGGCGACAAGGGAAAGATTCTCTGTGACTTCCGCGCCAACAAACCCCGCCTCATCCCGAAGAGCCGGCAGAAAGCCTTCGAGGGATCGATCGTGGCGCGCGACGTCGATCCGACGACGTCCGACGATGAATGGGTGGGGGCGATACGCAACGGCACGAAGTCCAGGGGCAGTTTCGAGCAGGTCGCGCCACTCGCGGAGGCGGTCACGCTCGCAACCATCGCACTGCGGGTGCCGTACAAGCGCCTTCTGTGGAATGCAGCCGCGATGGCGTTCACGAACTCACCCGAGGCGAACAAGCTCGTGCGGCGTCAGCAGTACAGGGAGGGATGGGAGACGTAACTGCAACGTCCAACGTGCCACGTGCTACGTCCAACGTGCGACGCTCAACGTGCGACGTGCAACGTCGTCCGACCAGGTGAGAGGTAGCACGTCGCACGTGCCAGTGGCACGTTGCACGTAGCACGTCGCACGTATTACTTATTGCGCCAGTGCTCTTCGTGCCTCGTCTGCGCCGTTGAAGTCGGACTTGAGCGCCAGCGCGCGCGTGAGCGCGGCGCGGCCCTGGCGCGTGTTCCCTGCCTTCAGCTGGGCAAGCCCGAGATGGTAGTGATAGACCGGATTGTCGGGCGCCTTCGAGAGCGCGCGGTCGAAGGCGGCGACGGCGTGGGTCGCGAGACCCTTGCGGTAGTAGATCCACCCGAGCGTGTCCTCGGCCTCGGGGCGCTGCCGCATTTCCTCCTGCGCGACGGTGGCGAGCTTGAGCGCCTCGTCGAGCCGCCCGTCGTCCGCGTACAGCCACGCGAGGTTGTTGGCCGCGACGCCCGCCCTGGGGTCCGCCGCCAGCACGTGCTCGTAATTGGCGCGCGCGGCGTCGCGATGACCGCGAGCCTCCTCGATCATCCCTATGTAGCGTCAGCGGTCCGGCGGGCGATCGGGAGCGATCGGCCAGAGCCTTGTACTCTGCGAGCGCGCGAATCGAGCTGCCCCCTGGACATCGCGATTCGTCCCAGCAGATCGTAGGCGTCGAGTTGTGACGGATCGGCCGTGACGAGCTCGCGCAGTTCGCGTTCCGCGGCCTCGGTTTTTCCTCCAGCCAGGTCGACCCGCGCCGACAGCAACCGCAGGCGTGGATCGTCCGGACCTGTCCGTCGCCAACTGGTGATTTTCGCTCGCGCCGCCTCGAGTTTCTTCTCGGATACATCGGCGGTGACCAGGCCGGCGCGCGCGTCGTACGACTGAGGAGCGAGGCGGAGCGCCTGGTCGAACGATGCTCGCGCGCCCGCGACATCCCCGCGCTGGAGCGACACCCAGCCCATCTCGAGCCGAAGTGCAGCCTGGTCAGGTTGCCGCGCTATCCGGGCGCTCAGTTCCCGCTGCGCGCGCTGCACGTCCCCCTGCGCACGGAGGCTCCGCGACAGCAGCACCGCGGCTTCCACGTCGTCGGGACGCTCGCGGGAAACTTCCTCCGCCGCATGCACCGCGCCGGCGGTTTCACCGCGCGCCAGGCGCAGTCTCGCGATCTGGAGGCTGGCCACCGCCGCACGCGGGTTGATCTTGAGGACTTCCTGGAACGCCTGCTCGGCGCCGGTGGTGTCGTTGCGCGCCATCGCGGTCAGGCCGAGCGTGTACTGGCTGGCCGGAGATTCGGGCTCGAGCTTCACCGCCTCTTTCGCGTGCACCGCCGCCTCGTCGGCCTTGCCGTCGCCGAGGAGCATGCGTGCCTTGGCCAGCCGTGCATCCACGTTCCTGGGTTTTTCCGCGATGACGGCGTCGACCAGTTTGTGCGCTTCGGCCTTGTGGCCAGCGCTGTATTCGAGGGTGGCAATTCGCAGCCGTGCGGCCCGGCTGTCGGACTTGTCGGAACCGGCTTCGATCCGGTGCAGCACCTTCAACGCGTCGTCGCGTCTGTCGATCCCCGAGTAGTAATCGGCCAGCGCAAGCTCGCCTCCGGGCTGCGCCGCGAGCGCCTTGAAGTGCGGTTCGGCCGCCGCAGCGCGGCGCGTCGCCAGATAGAACAGGGCGAGCGCGCGATGTACGGCCGCATTGCTGCTCTCGATGGCGAGCGCCTGAGTCAGCGCTTGCTCGGCATGCTGGACGTCGCCTTTGGCCCAGTGGTAATTGGCGAGTGCCAGGCGTGCATCGATCGATCGCGGCGCAAGTTCCACCGCCTTCGCAAACGCGGCGCCGGCCTGCTCGCGGCTGCCTCCCGCGAACTGCGCCGCGCCCAGGGCCGACCACGCCGGCGCGTATGAGGGATCGAGCGCGAGTGCCTGTTCGATCTGTTTGACCGCCTTGGCGGTTTCGTTGAGGCCCGCCAGTGCGTTCCCGAGCAGGATATTGGCGGGTGCGCTGTTCGGAGCCGTCTTGAGCGCAAGTTCAGCCCGGGTCCGGGCGCGGTCGAACTCGCCGGCGCTGAGCAGCAGGTTGCCTGCCTTCAGCTGCGCGTCGACGTTCGCCGGCTCGAGATCCGCCGTCCGCGAATATTCGCCGTAAGCCTTGATCGGATCGCCCGATGCCTCGTACGCACGCGCAAGCTTGTAATGAGGCTCTGCCCAATCAGGCCTTTCCTTGATCGCATTGCGGTATTCGAGGATCGCGCGCGCGAACTGCTGCTTCGCCGTGTAACCATCGCCGCTCGTGACGTAGCTCGCCGAGCGGGCGACGGGATCGTGCGAGCACGCCCCGACGAGCAATGCGACCACAAGCCAGGCGCGGCTCCGCGGGATTGACCTGGTCATGGCAGGTGTTGGTCCAGCTGTGTGAAGAGCTGACCGGCAAAAGTCGAAAGCTCGGCCTTGGCTGCATCGACACTCGAGGCGACCGGCGTAATCAGCCGCACGAGCCCGCCGTTGGTCCGATGCAGATGGGCAGCGTCGAACATCAGAAATGCCTTGTTGGCGTACTCGTTCGCGGTCACTCTGCCGCGGCCGTGATACCAGTAGAAAACCACCTGGCGGTCCAGGGCCTTCTGGATGACGAACTGGTTGACCGGCACGCTGCGATCGCCAGCCCGCAAGTGGGTCACCGCCGTTTCTACGGGCAGCCATCCGGCTCCCGGAAGGCAGTTCTGTGGAGAGTGAATCGTGTCGCCCTGTCGCTGGCTGGCGTAGTACCCGACGTAGAGGCCCACGGGCGGAGCGCCGGCGCGCGCGTACTGCCGGTTCACGTAATCGTCCACGCCAAGTTGCGCGAGCACATCGTCCGCGAGCGGTGCGGCTTCCCGGCCGTGCCATTCTCCGAGCGTAAGCGGCAACGAGGACAGCGGGACGCGCGCTACGACCGCCTCGACCGACGACGCGCGGGCGCTGTAGAGACCCGCGCCGGCAAGCATCACGAGCACGACAGCGGCACGTGCGATCACCGTGCCTCCAGTCCGGCGCCGGCGAGGGCGTCCGGCTTGCCAACGGACCGCAACGCCAGGAGCCGCTGCACGAACAGGAGTCCGGCAAACGCCACGACGAACATCAGCCATCCTGAAAACGCGTGGAAAAATCCTTCGGCGGCGGCGGGACTGACGAGTTCTGACGCGAGGCCGGTTCCGGCCACGCGTGCCGCATTCGCCGCGATCGCGATGGGAACCGCCGCGAGCGCAATGATCACCCGGGCGCCCGTGCGTCTCTCGGTGAAGTAGCCGAGCACGATGCCGAGCATCAGCAGCGAAACGAGGGATCGGATCCCGCTGCACGCCTCGGCGACCTCGAGATCGCGGGTCGGGAGTTGTAGGACGTTGCCCTCGCGCACGACGGGAATCCCTGCCGCCGCGATCGCCGTCTCCCCCACCCTCGAGGCCAGCAGCTGGAGGGGCAGTGCGATCTTGTTGAAGAGAATGACCGGGAGCGGGACCATCAGCAACAGGAAGGCAATGGGAAACGCCAGCACGCGGAGATGCTCGCGACCCCAGACATACAACACAATTCCGGCAAGCAAGCCGATGAGCGACACACGCGTGAGGAACAGCTCGGCGCCAAGCCGTCCGGCAAGGAGCAGGATCAGGCTGCACGCGATCACGAGCAACCCGACGACGCTGGGGCGCCGAACCGCTGTGCGGAGAGCCGAACGCCGTTCCCAGGCAAAGAACAGCGCGAGCGGAAACACGAAGAAGCCGTGGGAGTAGTTGTCGTCGGTCGCCCACTGGTGTGCGAGCGCGACCAGTACGCCGGAGTAGAGGGTAAGAACAGCCGCGGAGAGCACCAGGGCGATCGTGAGATCGCGACGGCGCAGCAATGAGGTGTTCAGTTCGCGCATCGCCGGTCTAGAAATCGCACCTGCGGAGCGCCCCGCCGAGGCCGAGCAGGAGGCTTCCCGAGAGCAGGATCGCGACCGGTTCATTCGAGACGGCGGCAAGGAAACCGGCCGGCAGGTGTCCCTGCGCATAGGCCGCGGTGACGGCGATTGCCGAAGCGGCGATTAGGAGGTACAGTGCCTTCATTTGCCGATCCCTTGCCACCTTTGCGGCACGAATTTCTTACATTTTCGCCCGTGATGCGTGGCACACCAGGATGTGCAAGCTACTGTCCAGATCGGATTTCCTTACAATGACTTACGGCTACCCTCGGTTTGAGCTGCCATGGTAGAGTTCGGGGTCCTGCAGTAATCGTTTCCCCCGCCCTGACCGATACACGAGGGAGGACCTTGGCTTCGCGCCGTTATTCCATCGTCATCGCCGATCGCACGACCGGAGTCGTGCGCCGCACGACCCTGTCTCTATGGCCCACGCTCGGCGGGGTCACGTTGCTGTTCGCCATGCCCGTCCTTGTCGGGCTCGGCGCGCGGTGGAGCGCCCAGTCCGCCATCGCCGAGCTGAGCCACGCGAATACCGCTCTCCAGATTGAAAACAGCAGTTACCGCGAAGCGACCGCGGAACTGACGACGCAGCTGACGTACCTGCAGGCGTCGGTCGACGCGCTCGGGACTCAGGCGAAAGTGGATCCCGCCGCCAGCCGCGCGATGGATAAACTTCCGGCGCTGGTGAGGTCCCGCGCGATGGGAGGCGGCACAGCGTCGGTGCTCGCACCCGTGCTCGACTCGACGTTTGCCGCTCCCGACAGTACGTTCGGCGCGCTCCGGGAGCTTCTCAGCGTTCTCGAAGACCGTCTCGATATCGTCCGCAACGGTGTCGAACGGCGGCAGGCCCTGGCCTCGGCGACGCCGTCCATCTGGCCGGTGGTCGGGTGGCTGTCCTCGCCCTACGGGTCGCGGCGCGATCCCTTCAACGGCGGCGCAGACTTCCATCCCGGCCTGGACATCTCCGCCGATTACGGAAGTCCCGTGCACGCCCCCGCAGACGGAATCGTTGCGAGTGCCGGGCCGAGTGGCACCTACGGGAACCTTGTTGTCATCGACCACGGCTACGGCATCACGACGCGGTACGGCCACCTGTCACGGTTTGCCGCCGCCCCGGGCGACCGCGTCCACCGTGGTGACGTGATTGCCTACGTCGGCTCGACGGGTCGATCGACGAGCTCGCACCTGCATTACGAGATCCTGCTGAACGGACAGCTCACCAACCCGCTCAAGCTGCTCGCCGGAAGGTAGAGCGTCCCCTCGACTTCGCTCGGGACAGGCCGCAACGCCCGCCCGCCGGCGAGCGTCTCATCGATCAGCCCTTTCAAGGCCGCATTCAGCCGCAATTTGCGCCAATCGACGCCGCGTTCCACCCGGAAACGGGGCCGCCACATGTTGTACAATCGGTAGATACCCGGAAGAGATTCGTCCTGAATGATTGTTGATACTCTCCTCGCGAAGGTCATTGGCACGCAGAACGAGCGTGACCTGAAGCGTCTGCGCCCGCTGGTTGCCGCGATCAACGCAAAAGAGCCGGAGATCGAGAAACTCTCCGACGAACAGCTCCGCGGAAAGACCGCCGAATTCCGGCTGCGGCTCGGCGCTGGCGAGACCCTCGACGACCTACTGCCGGAGGCCTTCGCGGTAGTCCGCGAGGGCGGCCGCCGTGTGCTGAACATGCGGCACTTCGATGTGCAGCTCATCGGCGGCGTCGTGCTGCATCGCGGCCGGATCGCCGAGATGAAGACCGGCGAAGGCAAGACGCTCGTTGCGACACTCCCCGCGTACCTCAACGCTCTCGACGGCAAGGGCGTTCATGTCGTCACCGTCAACGACTACCTGGCGCGCCGCGACTCCGAGTGGATGGGCCGTCTGTACCGCTTTCTCGGTATGACGGTCGGCGTCATTCAGCACGACCTGAACGACCAGGAACGCCAGATCGCGTATGGCGCCGACATCACCTACGGCACCAACAACGAGTTCGGCTTCGACTATCTCCGCGACAACATGAAGTTCGACCTCGCGCAATATGTCCAGCGCGGTCACAACTTCGCGATCGTGGACGAAGTCGACAGCATCCTGATCGACGAGGCGCGCACGCCACTCATCATTTCAGGACCGGCCGAGGAGTCGACCGATCTCTACTACGAAGTCGATCGCATCATCCCGAAGCTGACCCCCGGCGCCGTCACCCAGGGGAACGTCAAGGCCGAAGATCGGGACGAACTCGAGAAGACCGGCGACTTCCTCGTCGACGAGAAGCACAAGACGGTCACGCTGACCGAGACCGGCATGGCCAAGGCCGAAAAGATGCTCGAGCACCGGCTGCAGCCGGGCGGGCTCTACGACCCCGCCAACATGCCGCTTCTCCACCACATCAACCAGGCCCTGCGCGCACACACGCTCTTCCGGCTCGACGTCGACTACATGATCAAGGACGGCGGCGTCGTGATCGTGGACGAGTTCACGGGTCGGCTGATGCCCGGGCCGGCGCTGGAGCGACGGGCTGCACCAGGCGGTCGAGGCGAAGGAAAAGGTCAAGATCGAGCGCGAGAACCAGACGCTCGCCACCGTCACCTTCCAGAACTACTTCCGCAAGTACAAGAAGCTCTCCGGGATGACCGGTACCGCCGACACCGAAGCGCAGGAATTCAACAGCATCTACAAGCTCGACGTTTTCGTCGCGCCGACCAATCGCGTGCTCCGCCGCATCGAAGAGCCCGATACGGTCTACCGCACGGAGCGCGAAAAATTCGAGGCCATCGTCAACGACATCATCGAAAAACAGAAGAGCGGCCGGCCGGTGCTGGTCGGGACGGTGTCGATCGAAAAGTCGGAACGGCTGTCCAAGCTCCTCAAGCTTCGCGGCATCAGGCACGTCGTGCTGAACGCGAAGTACCACGAGCAGGAGGCCGAGATCGTTGCCCAGGCCGGACGCAAGGGCACGGTCACGATTGCCACGAACATGGCCGGCCGCGGCACCGACATCCTGCTCGGCGGCAACCCTGAGTTCATGGCGCGGCAGCAGACGCTCGCCGAAGAGATCGCCGAGAGGCTGCCCAAGGGTGAGGAGAAGTTCGTCGACGACGACGAGTTCGTCTACTTCTTCCACCTGAACAACTTCTACCGCGTGCCGCGTCCGGAGTACGACCGCATCTACTCCGCCCTGAAGACGCAGACCGATGCCGAACACGACGAGGTGGTCGCGCTCGGCGGACTCCACATCGTCGCGACCGAGCGGCACGAAGCGCGGCGCATCGACAACCAGCTTCGCGGCCGCGCCGGACGACAGGGCGACCCGGGCTCTTCGCGGTTCTATCTGTCGCTCGAAGACGACCTGATGCGCATCTTCGGATCCGACCGGATTGCCGGGTTGATGCAGCGCCTGGGCATGGAAGAGGGTGTCCCCATCGAGCACAAGATGGTGACCAACGCGATCGCCCGAGCCCAGAAGCAGGTCGAGGCGCAGAACTTCTCCGTCCGCAAGCACCTGCTCGAGTACGACGACGTGATGAACAAGCAGCGCGAGAGCATCTACGCGCTGCGCCGGGAGCTGCTCGAGGGTCAGATCCACATCACCGACGAAGAAGCCATCGGCAGCCGCGAATACCTGCTGACGCTCGCCGAAGAACTGCTCGACAGCACCGTCGAAACCTACGCCGGCGAGCAGGTCGACCCGGAGGAGCGCGACGTCGACGCCTTGCTCCAGGCAGTGAGCGAAATCTACGGGATCGAAGTCGCGGAGCTCGGCACCATCGACCTTGACGGCATGAAGCCCGAAGAGATTACCGATGCGCTGTGGGCGCCGATCCTCCAGAAGTACGAAGCGAAGGAAGCGCTGGTTCCGGCCGACATCCTGCGCCGCGTCGAGCGCGACATCATGTTGCAGATCGTCGACGCCCAGTGGAAGGACCACCTTTACAGCCTCGATCACCTCAAGGAAGGCATCGGGCTGCGCGGCTACGGCCAGCGCGATCCGCTGGTCGAGTACAAGAAGGAGAGCTTCGCCCTCTTCACGGCGATGAAGGACCGGGTCGAGGAAGAGATGGTCCGCTACCTGTGGCGCCTGACGCCGGTCGCGGGCGATGGACCGAACGAGGAACCGATCCGGCCTGCTCCGCCGCGGCGGCCGCCGCAGCAAATCACGCTGAACTCGCCGTCCGCTTCCGCTCCGTCACCATTCGGCGCAGTCGGGGGTGGCGCTGCCGCACCCGGTACCGGCGCGAAAAGGACCACCGATCCCGGCTCGCACCGGCGGAGACGACGTGATTCGGCAGGTCAAGCGCGATGAGCCGAAGGTCGGCCGCAACGATCCGTGCCCGTGCGGCAGCGGCAAGAAGTACAAAAAGTGTCATGGCGCGGCGTGACAGAGTATCCGCCGTTGTGGCTTCCGCCTTCAGGCGGAAGTTCCGAGAGTGCGTGAGGGCAGCAGATTGTTTGCTGCCCTTTTTCTTTTGAGGCGTTCATGGAAACCCGAACCGACGTTCTGAACTCCGATCAGATCGCCATCGGCCTCGCAACAGCACTGACGTTCGACGACGTGCTGCTCGTGCCGAGGCATTCGCAGGTGCTGCCGAGCGCCGTCGACGTGACGTCGTGGGTCACCCGCAACATCCGCGTCAACGTGCCGCTGCTCAGTGCGGCGATGGACACCGTCACCGAGTCGCGGCTGGCGATCGCGATGGCGCAGCAGGGCGGCATCGGCATCATCCACAAGAATCTGTCGGTCGAAGAGCAGGCCTCCGAGGTCGACCGGGTCAAGCGGTCCGAGAGCGGCATGATCGTCAATCCGATCACGCTCTCCCCCACCAATCGCATCTTCGAAGCGCTCGAGCTGATGAAGAAGTACCGGATTTCCGGTGTGCCGATCACCGCCGACGGCGGCAAGGAAGGCAAGCTCGTCGGGATCCTGACGAACCGCGACCTCCGGTTCGAGACGAATCTCGATCGCCCGATCGCCGACATCATGACGCGCGATCCGCTCTTCACCGTGCCGGTGGGCACCACGCTCGAACAGGCGCGCGAGTTCCTGCACCGCCACAAGGTCGAGAAGCTGCTCGTCGTCGACGACCGCTACATGCTCAAGGGGCTGATCACCGTCAAGGACATCCAGAAACTGGTGAAGTACCCCAGCGCCTGCAAGGACAGCCTCGGCAGGCTGCGGGTCGGCGCCGCGATCGGTACCGGGAAGGATGCGACCGCGCGGGCCGAAGCGCTGGTCGCCGCCAATGTCGACGTGCTGGTGATTGATACCGCGCACGGGCACTCGCAGGGTGTGCTCGACATGGTGCGGAGAATCCGCCGGCAGTTCACCGACGTCGATCTGATTGCCGGCAACATCGCGACGGGCGAGGCGGCCGAAGCGTTGATCGACCTCGGGGTCGACGCGGTGAAGGTCGGCATCGGCGCCGGCTCGATCTGCACCACCCGAGTCGTCGCCGGCATCGGCGTGCCGATGATCACGGCGATTGCCGACTGCGCGCGTGCCGCGGCGCCCCACAAGGTGCCGGTCATCGCCGACGGCGGCATCCGCTATTCGGGCGACATCACCAAGGCGATGGCCGTCGGTGCGAGCTGCTGCATGATCGGCAGCCTGTTCGCCGGAACCGACGAGAGCCCGGGCGAGATGATTCTCTACCAGGGGCGGAGCTTCAAGGAATACCGCGGGATGGGATCGCTCGGCGCGATGCGGCGCGGCAGCCGGGACCGCTACTTCCAGGACGAGTTCGATCTCGATGCGAACCCGGAGTCAGGCGAGAAGCTCGTGCCCGAGGGGATCGAGGGTCGGGTCGCGCACAAGGGCAGCGTCGCCGGCATGATTCACCAGCTCGTCGGCGGCCTGCGCGCCGGCATGGGGTACTGCGGCAGCCCCGACATCCCGGCGCTGCAGCATGACGCGAGAATGATCCGGGTCACCCCCGCGGGGCACCGCGAGGGACACGTGCACGACGTCATCATCACCAAGGAAGCGCCGAACTACCGGGTCGAGTAGCGCGGGGCGGCGCGATCCAGGTTCAGCCGCGCTCGATCTCAATCCGCCGTTCGTCGTTTCCCTCGTGTGCAATCCGGACCACCCACGAGTGCGCGGGCACGTCGCCCCACCGCTCCGCCCATTCGACCGCCACGACGCCGTTCCCCTCGAACATCTCATCGAGCCCGAGCTCCGCGACTTCGACTGGTGCGAGCCGATACAGGTCGACGTGGTACAGCGTCACACGCCCGCGGTACTCCTGGATGATCGTGAACGTCGGGCTCGACACGTCTTCCGCCGAGGCGCCGATACCGCGAGCGAGGCCGCGGACGAATGCCGTCTTCCCCGCGCCCGAGGTCCCCGTGCAGCAGCACCACGTCGCCCGGCGCGAATACGTGCAGCAAACTCCTCGCCGGCGGCTGACGTCTCTTCCTCGCTGCGGGTCACCAGGGATGTATTCATGTCGGGACTCGGGATTCGGGACTCGGGATTCGGGGTTCGGGATTCGGGATTTGGCGCTTCGGGGAAGTTCGAGTTTGGCTTCGGCCTTCAGGCGGAATTGTGATCGCTCGAGGTTGTGGCTTCCGCCTTCAGGCGGAAGGCTGAACGGGAGTCACCATCGGCTATTCGGACATTTTCTTCCGCCGCCGCGCGGTCAGCTCCATCAGCGCATCGCCGAGGCGTGAGGCGACGTCTCCGGCGATGAGCGCTACTTCCCCTTCGTCGGCCTCGGCCAGGTCCCCCGCGCTCCCGTGCAGGTAGACCGCGAGCCGGCACGCCGCTTCGGCGTCGAGCAGCTGGGCGAACCAGGCCGCGATCATGCCGGTGAGGAGGTCGCCGGTGCCGCCGGTCGCCATCCCGGAGTTGCCGGTCAGGTTGATGAAGGCACGATTCTCCGGGCCAGCGATGACGGTGCGATGCCCCTTGAGCACGACGTGCAGGCGATGGGCGGCGGCAAAGTCGGTCGCGTGCTGCAGCCGGTTGTGCTGCACCGCCTCGACGCTGATGCTCAGAAGGCGCGCCATTTCACCCGGGTGCGGCGTGATGATGACGTCGACGCCGTCGCGGCCGACGAGACGATCCGGCTCGCCGGCAAACGCGTTCAGCGCATCGGCGTCGAGGACGAGCGGCACGCCCGCGCGTTCGAGCAGCCCCTGGACGAACGCGGCGGTGCCGGGCGACTGGCCCAGGCCCGGCCCGACCGCGATGACGTCGGCCTTGATGTCGAGCACGCGGTCGAGCGCCGAATAATCGATGGTGCCGGTCGGCGTTTCGTCGAGCGGCTCGGTCATGTACTCCGGCGCCATCGCGGCAATCATCGGCACACACGAGCGCGGAGTCGCAATCGTGACGAGTCCGGCGCCCGAGCGCAGCGCGCCGAGGCCCGCCAGATGCGCGGCGCCCGGTGCGTCCGAGACGATCCGGCGATGACGAGGACGCGGCCGAAGTCGCCCTTGTGGGAATCGGCGGTGCGCGCAGGCACGAGGTCGCGCATGTCTTCGCGCGTCAGGATCTCGATGTGGGGTCCCTCGACCTCATCGAGAATCGGAAGCGGGATGCCGATGTCGGCAATCACGAGATCGCCGCCGTGCGAATCGGCCGGCGGCAGGATCAACGGAATCTTCGGCGCCGCCAGCGTCACCGTCATCGACGCGTCGATCGCCTCACCCGCCACTTCGTGCGTATCGGCGGAGACGCCGGTGGGCAGATCGATCGCCACGACCGGCACGCCGAGGCCGTTGACGTCGGCGACGACGGTCTCGAGCAGGCCGCTCAATTGGCCGTTGAACCCGGTGCCGAGAATGGCGTCGACGAGCAGGTCACACTGGGAGATCTCGCTGAAGTGGAGCTCCCACTCCTGCGCGTTGGTGATCTCGACGACGGTGAGGCCGATGCGCCCGAGCACTTCGAGATTGACGCGCGCGTCGCCGCGAACGTCGGCGACGCTGCCGAGCAGGAACACCGACGTTTCAACGCCGCGTTGAATCAGCGTGCGCGCGATGACGAAGCCGTCGCCGCCGTTGTTGCCGCGCCCGCAGAGCACACCCACGTGGCTGTCGGCGAGATCCTCGAATGCGGCTTCCATCGCCGCGACCGACTGGCGACCGGCATTCTCCATCAGGACGATCGAAGGAATGCCGATCTCGTCGATCGTGCGCCGATCCGCCTCCCGCATCTGCTGAGTGTTGAGCACGCGCATCCGGGCGAGCGTACCGCTTGTGCTAGACTGCCGTCAACGACGGCACGGCGGTGTCGCCGCTGCGAACATTTCGACACGCCAGCTTCGAAAAAGGACCCGTTCAGAGCGATGCCGATCCGCGGCGCAGTCTACGTCAACGGCAGGATCACGCCGGCCGGGGACGCCGTCATTCCCGTGTACGATCACGGGTTCCTCTACGGCGAAGGCATTTACGAGACACTGCGCACGTACGACGGCGTTCCGTTTCTCTACGACCGCCACGTGCGCCGCCTCCGTGCCTCGGCGTCGCACCTCGGCCTCGACGTGCCGTTCAGCGACGCGGCGCTTCTCGGATGGATCAACGATACCGTCGCGGCCGCGGGCGAGATGGACGAGGCCTACATTCGCGTGCTGCTGACGCGGGGCATCGGCGAGCTGACCTACGACGTCGGCGCGACCCCGACACCGTCACTGGTGATCATCGTCAAGCCGCTCGACGAGCCGCCGGCGCGCATCCTCACCGAAGGCATCACCATCTCGCTCGTGTCGATCCTGCGCAACCACCCGGGATCGGTCAATCCGATCATCAAGTCGAACAACCTGCTGAACAATGCCCTGGCAATGCAGGAGGCGAACCGGCGCGGCGCCGACGAAGGGATTGATGTGCAACTATCGCGGCGAGCTGTCAGAGTGCTCGCAGGCGAACTTCTTCCTGGTGCGGCGCGGTGCCGCGCTGACACCCGCATCCGACGCGGGCCTGCTCGAGGGTGTCACCCGGGCGTTTCTGTTCGAGGTGGGCCAGGACGTCGGCGTCGACGTCCGCAACGAGACGCTGTTCCCGGCCGACCTGGACACGGCGGAGGAAGCGTTCATCACCAGCACCACGCGCGAACTGAGCCCGGTGACGCGCATCGACGATCGCATCATCGGCGACGGCCGCCCGGGTGCGGTCACCATGAAGCTGCTCGAGGGATACCGCCGTCGAGCGGGCGCTCATTCGGCAAAATAGGTTTCGCGCGTGGGCGCGGGCGCCTAGGCGCGGTGTTTTCTGTGCCTCCGCACCGCGCGGTGGAATTCCGTGACCGGAAATCAGCGTCCCGCGCCAGCGGCCATCCGGTAGAGCATCTCTCCCGCACGGTGCACCACCAGCTCATTGCCGCTGCCGTCATCCCAGGTCTTCGGATCGATCGTCGCCGGATCCAGATACCCAAGGTTGATCCGTTCGCACCGCTCGCGCGGTATCGACGTCGCCAGCGTGACGCGGATGCGCGGGATCTCCGTCGCAGTTGCCGCATCGTAGGTCCCGAGCCCCTTCACGTGGGTCGAATGCGCCAGGATTCCCCACGGGTAATGCGAGAATCGGTCCCACTGCGCCAGGAAGTAATCGCGGCAGTGATAGCCGATCCGATCGATGAGCTCGCCGTGGACGTAGCTCACCTCGGTGATATGCGGCGCGTAGATGATGACTTCGCCGCCGTCGGCGACAACCGGCTCGGTCTTGTACGCGCCCTTGGCGCCGGTCCACAGGTCGTCGTACATCGTCGGCATCACCGCCAGGACACGGTCGAACGGCGCGGTCGACGAACCGCACGTGGCGCCGCTGGGAAAGCATCGCCGCCTCGCGCCAGGCCTCATGCGGATCGCCGCAGAACAGTCCCGCCGTGCCGTCGTGGGTGACGACCAGCGCGAGCAGTGAGAGCGGCGTCTTCAACATCGCAGCGGCGGTGTTGATGACCGCGCGCACCGGCGTGTCGATCGTGCCAATCACTTCCGAACTCGTGATCAGCGCTCCGAGCCAGTGCGTGAAGTGGATGATCTCCGGCGCTGCAATCCCCGGGAACAGGTACTTGGTCCCGCCGGAAAAGCCGACGACTTCGTGAGGGAACACGGGACCGCAAATCAGGACGTGGTCGTACTCGGTGGCGAGGCGGTTCAGTGCCACGGGCACGGTACGGCTCAATCGACCGCCCGTGACTTCCTCCACGACATTCGCCGGAATGGTGCCGAGCTCCTCGAATGTCGCCGGATCGTCCCAGCGATGGTTGAAGATCCGACGGCGCCCCCGCTCGCCCGCCCACAACCGGACGACCGACGAGCGCACTGAGCTGCGCATCGTCCATCGGGGAATGGGTGCCGAGCGCGACGAGGTAATCGAGCGCCGCCACGCGCGGCCCGAGCTCGCGCTCCAGGATCTCGAACATGGCCGGCATCGGCATCGTCCGGGTGCCGTCCGGGATGAGCACGAGAACGCGGCGGCCGTCCACGCTCCAGCCTGGCGAGGCCTTCGGCGGCAACCGCGGCCATCTCCTCGGGAGAAAGATAGCCCTCGAGGAGACCCTTTCCTGCAACGCTCATGATGTCACCTGTCCTTGCAGATCCTCGCGGCGGCGAAGCTGCGTCAGGGTCTCTGCCCGCTGCGACCCGCCTTCGCGATTTCCAGCAATTCGGGGTTGGTCCAGGGCCGCGTCCGCGCGGCAGTCAGCGCCCTCACCTCTTTCACGACGGCGGGGTCGACGGGCGATGCATCCTGTCCCCACTCGCGCCGAACGTAGGTCAGCACGCCAGCGATCTGTTCGTCGCTCAGTACCGAGCCAACCGGCGGCATCAAGCCCACCGCCCCTTCCTTGCCGTTGAGGAGGATGCGAATCGGCACTTCGGCCGGTGCCAGGGCGAGCTCCGATCCAACAAGGCTGGGCGCCAGCTTCTCCTGTCCCCTGCCGTCGGGCTGATGACAGGCCTGGCAGATGTTCTTGTAAACCTCCTGCCCGGCATTGAAACGAACCTGCTGTTCGGCGGTCAGTGGAGCAATCGGCGCGGCCGCACCAGGCTTGCCCGGCCACTCGACTCTCGCCATGATCGCCGCCGCCCGCGGGCCGAGCTCATTCGGCTTGGCCGCCAGTGCGGCCAGTGTCTCCGGCTCGCGGCTCAGACGCACTACCCGGCGTACCGGTGGCGGCGGAGGCGCCTGTGGGAAGGCGTACGCACCACCGGGACCGCCTCGTGCACCCGGGCAGGTTGGACACGGCGCCTGTGCGAGCGGTGGACCGCCACGTCGCCCACTGAGTCCGCCAGGCATCGGCGCGCCGAGCACCGCAACCTCGGCTCCTCGCAACAATGCCGCGCGCTGCCACGCCACCCGTCCGTCGTCCGCAACCCACCCGAACAGCGTCTGAATTGCCGCGTCCTGGCCACCACGCACGACCGTGGCCGCAAGCATCGTGACGGCCGCATCGCGCTGCGGCGTTTGCGGACCTTCCGCCTGCAGCAGCTTCTCGAGCGACGCCCCTTCGTTGCCGCGCAGACCGCTCAAGGCCGCATCGACGACGATGGGTTCGTCACCGTGACGATCGAGCAGCGTGACGATCGCCGACTCACGCGCACCGGCCGGAAGCGTGCCGAGCGACGCGGCCAGCTGCTGGCGGACCGACCAGTCCGTATCGTCCTGCCGCTTGAGCACCGCGGCCTGAATCGGATGGTTCGCCAGCCCGAGCCAGCGCTCCGCCAGCCTGATTGCCGACATGCGCACGTCGCGAGAGGAATCGTCGAGCGCGGACGACACGAGCGATGGCTCGATCGCGTCGATCCCGTCAAGTGTCCAGAGTGCGTGCAGACGCACTCGCCAGTCAGGCGCAGTCGACGCGAGCTTCGCGAGATCCGGCGCCACCGCCTTGTCGCCACGTTCGACCAGCAGCCGCTGGGCGGTGTCGCGCCACCAGCCATTTGGATGCGAGAGCGTTTCGACCAGCTGCGCCGATGTTGGTGTCGACATCCGCTTGCTGTCGCGGCGCGTCGTCTCATGGACGACGCGGTAGATGCGGCCAAGCCCGGTCGGCTGCTCCAGCTTGTTGGTCAGGATGTGATCGCGCAGGTACTCCGTAATATCGGCCCGCTGCTGGATGACGCCGCGGTACATGTCGACGATGTAGAGCGTTCCGTCGGGTGCGTTCGACAGATAGACGGGGCGGAAGCGTTCGTCGGTCGAGACGAGGAACTCCCCCTTGTCGTACGCCTTCCGCGCCCTCAACGTCGTCCCGTCGTCGTTCAGAATGATCCGGCTGACGAGATTGGCTGCCGGCTCCGCGACAAAGACGTTGCCGTTCAGCTCCGCGGGCAGACGGTCGCCGCGGTAAATGCGCGGCGCGCAGACCGAGGTGAAGTGGAAGAGCGTGCCGTCCGGACGATCGATACCGAGCTGATAGGCGCGGTTGGTCCCGGGATTGGGCCTCGCCGGCCACACCACGTTGACCAGGTTCTCGTCGTCGCGGAGCGCCTCGTAGCTGCCCCTGGTCCGGAGGAGGTTCGGGTTGCGGGCGAAGTACGACGTCGGCACGAAGTCCACGTGGACCGATGATTCGTTGGTGTTCCGATAGATCCGGCCGGCGTCGTCGTGCGTCGCACCCCACTCGCCACGCGAGAGCGTCTTCTGCACTTCGAACTTGCCGTTCTTGAAGCGCATGTAGATGTCGCTGTCAGCCGTGTACATCCAGTTGTCGAGACCCCATTCGAAGTCGTTCGCGTTCTGCTCGACCCGGGCTTCGCGCCGGCCATACTGGTCGGTGACGAGTTCCTTCGTGTCCATGCGAAGGTCGCCATTGGTGTCGTGCATCAGCCACGCGTTCGGCGGCTCGCGCGACGAGCACACCGTGGTCCAGAACCTTGAGCGCACGCGGGAGGATCAGCCCGTCAGCAAATACCGTGCGCTTGTCCATCGACGCCGTCGTTATCGGTGTCTTCGAGCACCACCACCTTGCCGATTGGTTCCATGTACGGTTCAGGAGCGCTGAGATTGGGGACGAACCCTGGCATCTCGACCGCCCACAGCCGGCCCTCCGGATCCCAGTCGATGACGATCGGATCCTGGATGAGCGGCTCGCTCGCGACGAGTTCGAGGTGGTAGCCGGGAGGCATCGAAAATGTCTTCAACGCTTCCGCTGGCGACAACGCCGGCGACCCCTCGGGGCCCTTCTGAACAGGTGGCGGCCACTGGCCCGTGGATGACGACCCCTGGTAACCGAACGCGGTGACGGCGGTCGCAGCCATTGCGAGCGCGACGATACGGAACCTGGCAAGAAACATAGTCTGTCGCGACCTCGGATTGAGAACGGACTGAACGAGACGACGGGTCTTCCTCAGCTCATGATATGCGCGCCAATGCGCGCTGTCATATTCCAGCCGGCCGGGTCCGCCAACCTGCGGAGGCGATGTCGCATCCGTTAGAATGCACGGCTATGAAGTTCGCGATCTGCAACGAGCAATTCGAAGGCTGGGCGTTCGACCGCGTGTGCCGGTTCGTGAGCAGCGTCGGCTACCAGGGTCTGGAAGTTGCCCCGTTCACCCTGGCGCCATCGATCACCGACGTCACACCCCAGCAGCGTGCGGATTTGCGCCTCCAGGCCGACGATGCGGGAGTGGAGATCCTGGGGCTCCACTGGCTGCTCGCGAAGACGGAAGGTTTGTATCTCACCTCGCCCGATGCCAGCCACTCGGAGTCGCACCTCGGCGTACCTGGTGTCCTTAGCGGAAGCCTGCCACGCAATGGGCGGAACGATCATGGTGTTCGGCTCGCCGAAGCAGCGGTCGCTCCTGCCGGGCGTGAGCTCGGACCACGCGTACGAGTGGGCAGCCGAAACGTTCCGCGCCGCGCTTCCGGCGATTGCGGATTGCGGGGTGACGCTCTGCATGGAGCCGCTCTCGCCCGCCGAGACCGACTTCGTCAACACCTGCGCCGACGCCGTGCGTCTCGGCGAGATGGTGAACCATCCGAACTTTGCGTTGCACCTGGACGTCAAGGCGATGTCGAGCGAACCGACGCCAGTGCCGGAGCTCATCCGGCAATATGGCGAGCGCGCTGGTCATTTCCATGCGAACGACGCAAACCTGCGCGGGCCCGGGTTTGGCGCCGTCGATTTCGTCCCGATATTCCGCGCGCTCGGTGAAGCGGGTTACAACCGGTGGGTGTCGGTTGAAGTGTTCGACTACTCGCCCGATCCGGAAACGATCGCGTCGCGCAGCCTTGACTACATGCTGAAGTGCCTTGACGAAGCAGTCCGTTCGCCGGCGTGAGTCTCAGACGCGAATCACCGACGCGCGGGTTGTCCACTGTCAGTTGCCGCACCGCAGCCGGCGCAAGCTGAAGCGCCTCCAGCAGATTTGCCGCGCTCTGCCGCATGGTGACGCCCGGATCCGATGAAGTGCGAGCGATCCGGCGCCCGCGGCACCATGTCCTCGTCGATGACGACGTCCCACCGGCCGAGCGTGTAGCGCCCCGGCCCCAGCCCCGCCGGCGCAATCGCGTCGGTGACGACGATGCAACGGTCCAGACCCGCAAGCCTCAAATAGTTGCCGAGTGCCACGAACGGTACGTGCGCGCCGTCGGCGATGAAACTGATCCAGAGTTGCGGCGCGAGGCTGAGCACCCGCTGCACGATGTTGTCGTGACGATGCAGCTGCATCGGGCATCCGTTGCCAAGATGCGTGAACATCGACAGGCCCTCGCCGATTGCGCCGCGCAACTGCTCGAGCGAGGCGTCGGTGTGGCCCGCAGATACGACAATCCCGTACCGGGCCAGCATGGCGGTGATCCGTCCACCGGGGTCCCGCTCAGGGGCGAGGGTGACGATACGCGTGAGTCCGGCCGCAGCGTCGAGCAGCTGCTTCATGCTGCTCCGCGTCCGCGTCGCGCATGGCGTCTGCCGGGTGGGCGCCACGATACCCGGCCGCATCGTTGAGAAAGGGACCCTCGATATGCAGGCCGGCGATTAAGCGCCGGGCGAGCGGATCGTGCTCGCGAAGACGCGCGAGCGTTGCGAGGCGGCGGCACATTGCCGCCATGTCGTCGGTGATGATCGTCGCGAGGAACGTCGCAACCCCGTCGGCGTCGAGACGTTCGCAGGCGTGATGCAAGTCAACGTCGGTCAGTCGCGTCGCTGTTGAAGTCGACGCCGGCGTAGCCGTTGACCTGCAGATCGACATAGCCGCTCACTGATCGCAGTGGCCTCAGGGCCGCCCGCCGCGGCCAGCGCCAGCCGCGAGGTCGAGCAGCTCCTGGTTCGTCCACGGGCGCGTGCGGCTGGCGGTCGATGCTCGCATCTGTTTGACCGTCTCGGGATCCACCGCGGAGGCGCTGTTGCCCCACTGCCGGCGAACATACGTCAGCGCGCCCGCAATCTGCTCGTCGCTGAGACTCGATCCGAGCGGAGGCATCAAGCCGATCTCCCCCTCTTTCCCGTTCAGCAGAATCCGAATGGGTATCTCCGGAGCGGCCAGCGCGAGCGTGGATCCCACCAGGCTCGGTGCGAGTTTCTCGCGCCCGCGGCCATCCTCCTGGTGACACGCGATACAGAGGCTGGTGTAGACGCCCTGCCCTGCCGTGAGGAGCTGCTGCTGCGCCGGGGTCAGGGGTGCCGCCGCCGGGGCGTCGCCCTGCGCCGCTGGCTTGCCCGGCCATCTCAACCTCTCGAGGACTTTCTCCACGCGGGGGCCGATCTCACCGCCCTTTGCCGCGAGGCCGGCGAACGCGGTCGGCTCGCTCGCGAGCGCGACGGTCGTTCCCCCACGTCCACGGCCGCCGCCGGCGAGGGCCGCCGTGTTGGTCGCGTCCGGAAATGCCCTGGCGCCTCCCGGACCTCCCCGTCCTCCTGCAGCCGCCGCTGACGCGTTCGCCGCCGGCGGCGGGGCCCCACGGGCGGGCGGCGACCCAGGCAGCGCGACGCCAAGGGTCGTCGCCTCGATCCCGGCAAGCAGCGCCTGGCGCTGCCAGTCCGGACGGCTGTCCTGCGCGGTCCACTGGAGCACGTTCTGCACCGACGAATCCTGCGCCGCCTTGACCACAGTCGCAGCGAGCGTCGTGATCGCGGCGGTCCGTTGCGGCGTCGCGTCAGTGGCCTGAAGAACCCGCTCGAGGAGCGGCGCCTCGGCACCAGCGTAGCCGCTCAGCAGCGCGTCGACTGTCAGCGGATCGTTGCCGAAGCGCTCGATGAGCGTCAGCGCGGTCGTTTCCCGAGCCGGCGTCCCCGGCGGCACGGCGCCGATGGTCGCGGCGAACTGATGACGGACCGCCCAGTCAGGATCGTCGAGCTTCTTGAACACCGCCGCCTGGAGCGCATTGCCAGGCTGGCCGAGCCAGCGCTCGGAGAGCTGCAGTGCCGACACCCGGACATCGCGCGACTGATCGTCGAGTGCCTTCGTCACAGTCGACGGTTCAATCGCGTCGATACCGTCGAGCGTCCATAGTGCGTGCAGGCGCGTGCGCCAGTCAGGGGCACTCTCGGCCCGATCCTTCAGCGCCGGGACGACAGACCGGCCGCCCCGCTCGACCAGCAATCGCTGCGCGGTATCGCGCCGCCAGCCGTTCGGATGCGCGAGCACGTCGACGAGCTGCGCGGGCGTGGCCTTCGACAATGCCGGCGGAGTGTCCCGCTTCGTGGTGTCGTGCACGACCCGGTAGATCCGCCCGTGACCACTCGGCTGATCGAGCTTGCGGGACAGAATCTGGTCGCGCAGATACTCGGTGATGAAGCCCTTGTGCTGAATGATCCCGTGATACGCGTCGACGATGTACAGCGTGCCGTCGGGAGCGTTCGAAATGTAGACAGGACGGAACCGCTCGTCCGTGGAGGCCAGAAACTCGGCGCCGTCGTAGGCCTTCTTCGATCGCAGCGTCGTCCCATCGTCTTCCACGATCAATCGGCTGACCAGATTGGCCGCTGGCTCGGCGAGGAAGACGTTGCCGTACAACTCGGCCGGCAGCCGATCGCCGCGGTAGACGAGCGGCGAACACACCGACGTGAACCGCGTCAGCCGGCCGTCGGGCCGGAGAATGCCGTCCTGATAGCCACGATTGACGCCGGGCGTCGGCCGCACCGGCCAGACGATGTTGATGTCGGGGTTCTGCAGAGATTCGTAGCTGCCGCGGGTTCGCAGGAGATTCGGATTGCGCATGAAGTAGCGCGCCGGCAGCAGGTCGACGAACAGCGCCTGCTCGTTGGTGTTGCGATAGATGCGGCCGGCGTCATCCTGGCTCGCGCCCCACTGCCCGCGCGCAAGCGTCGGCTGGTAATCGAACTTTCCGTCCTTCAGCCGCAGGTAGCCGTTGTGCTCGGACGTATACATCCAGTTGTCGAGCGCCCACGTGAGGCTGTTGGCGTTGTGCTCGACGTTGGCGAGGTCCGTCCCGTAGGTATTGACGACAAGTTCCTTGCTGTCGGAGCGCAGGTCGCCGTTGGTATCGTGCGCAAGCCAGAGGTTCGGCGGTTCGCCGATGAGGACGCCGTGATCGAGCACCTTCAACGCTCGCGGCTGGATCAGGCCGTCCATGAAGACGGTCTTCTTGTCCATCTTCCCGTCGCCGTCGGTGTCCTCGAGAACGCTGACGCGGCCGAGCGGCGCCTTCTCGTTGGTGGCGGTCAGATCCTGCATGTAGCCACGCTGCTCGACGACCCACAGCCGGCCGTCGGGATCCCAGTCGATGAGGATCGGCTCCTCGATCATCGGCTCGCTCGCGACGAGCTCGACGTGATAACCGGGCGGCATGAAGAAGGTCTGCATTTCCGCCTCGGGCGACAGGACGGGCGAATCCTCGGAGACCGGCTGAAGGCCCGGGGGCCAGGGCTTCGCGTTCTGGAAACCGTAGGCGCTGACGGCAGACGCCGTGATGAGAAGCGCCGCGATGCGAGTCCTTGTCAAAGTCATCTGTGGATCGCCCTTCACTGCAGACGAGGCACTGTCGCCGGACGAATCAATTCACCGGCAGATCGCATGATGCCGCAGTAGAATGACCGCCGCTAACGAGCCGGCATCGTGCCGGCGCCTGGGAGCGAGAGCCATCGATGAATTATCACCTGAAATTGTGGGTCGGCGTGCTCGCGTTCGCCGCAGCTGGGCGCTGCTGCACGCGGCAGCGCAGGGCCAGCGGCCCACCATGCCTCGCGCCGGCGTCGGGCCTGCGGATCGGCCGGTTGTGGATCCGGAGGCGGCCGACCGTGGCCGGCGGGTGTGGGTGTCCGAGTGCATCACCTGTCACGGCACCCAGGCGCGCGGCACCGACACCGCGCCCAGCCTGCTCCGCTCGCTTGTGGTCCTGCGAGACCGCTACGGCACCGAGCTCGGTCCCTTCCTCAAGAAGGGACACCCCATGCAGAGCGGCAATCCGAGCTCGAGCCTGACCGATGCCCAGGTGGTGGACCTCACTCACTTCCTGCGTCAGCGGATCGAGGATACGCTGCGCGGTGCGGCGCCCTTCACCGAGCACAACGTCGCGACCGGCAATGCCGAAGCCGGGGCGGCGTTCTTCAAAGGTGAAGGCAAGTGCGCGTCGTGCCACAACTCGACCTCGAACGACCTTGCCGGGATTTCGTCGCAGGCTCTCGGGGCCGGTCGATGTGCAGCAGCACCTCCTGTTCCCTGGTGGGCGCGGCGGCCGACGCGGCTCCCCTGCCGGTGCGCCCTCTGCCGACGACGGTGACGGTCACACTGACGCCCCCGTCGGGACCGGCGATGTCCGGAGCGCTCGTCGAGATGGACGACATGTTCGTGACGTTCCGCGACGCCTCGGGCACGGTGCGCGTCGTTCGGCGAGTACCGGAATGAAGGTGGTGAAGAACGATCCGCTCCAGGCGCATCACGACCTGCTCGATCGCCTCACCGACACCAACATCCACGATCTCGTGGCATACCTGGAGACGATGAAGTGAAGCCGCTCTGTGCGTCGATTGGATTCGTGCTGCTCTCGGCGGCGGCTGTCGGGACCCAGAGTGGGCCGGGCATCGATATCGGCCAAACTCGTGAATCCAGGGACCGACTCCTGGCCGACATACAACGGCGACTATTCAGGACGCCGATACAGTGCGCTGAGCCACATCGACGTGACGAACGTCAAGGCGCTCAGCCTGGCCTGGATGCGCCCGCTGACCGGGCCGGTGCAGGCGATCAAGGCGACGCCGCTGATGATCGGCGGAATCCTGTATCTCTCGACGCAGGACAACGCCTACGCGATGGACGCGCGGACCGGCCGTGAGCTCTGGCACTACAGCTGGCCGTCACAAGGGGGAAACCATCTGTCCAACCGCGGCATGGCGGCTCTCGGCGACACGGTGTATTTCGAAACGCCGGACTGCCATCTGGTGGCGCTCGACATCAGGGACGGCAAGCAGCGCTGGAACAAGGAAATCTGCGACATGAACCAGTTCTATTACGGTTCAGTCGCGCCCGTCGTCATCAAGAACCACGTCATGACCGGCGTGAGCGGCGACGACATGGACAATCCCGGTTATCTCGAAGCACACGACCCCTCGACCGGCGAACGGCAATGGCGCTGGTACACGGTGCCGCAGACGATCGACGAACCCGGCTCCGACACCTGGCCCAACCTCGAGGCCGCGAAGCACGGCGGTGGGATGACGTGGCAGCCGGTCACCTACGATCCGGATCTCAATCTTGTTTACGTGACGACGGGAAATCCCCAGCCGGTCATGGCCCACAAGAATCGGCCCGGCAGCAACCTGTTCACCGGCTGCATCGTCGCGCTCAATGCAGACACCGGCAAGATGGTGTGGTACTTCCAGTCATCACCGCACGACACCCACGACTGGGACTCGAACGAGACGCCTGTGCTCCTCGACGGCACGATCGACGGCCAGCCGCGGAAGCTGCTCGCGATGGCGGCGCGGAACGGGCACTTCTTCGTCCTCGATCGGACGAATGGCAAGTCGATCGTGTCAGCGGAATTCGTCAAGACGAACTGGTCGACCGGCTACGACAAGCGCGGCCAGCCGATTCCGGACCCGGCGAAGATGCCGCAGATTGACGGGACGCTCGTGTCGCCGAACGCGGGCGGCGCGACGAACTGGTTTTCGCCGAGCTTCAGCCCGAAGACCGGGCTCTTCTACGTCAACGCGAGCCGCGCCTACAGCGTGTTCTACCTGTATGACCTCAGTGACAACCCGGCCGGCTGGGGCGGGAACGATCGGGGCAGCTGGTCTGAGTCGATGCTGCAGGCGATCGACTACAAGACCGGAAAAATCCGCTGGAGCCATCCCTGGGACAGCGGCGGCCGCACCGGCGTGCTGAGCACGGCGGGGAACGTCGTTTTCACCGGCGGGTCCGCGGGCTTCACGGCGCTCGACGCCACCACCGGAGATTTTCTCTGGGCCTCGCGCCTGCCCAACGCCGTCAGCAACGGGCCGATCACCTACGAGCTCGATGGATTGCAGTATGTCGTGGTCGCGGCCGGCAACTCGCTGGCGGCGTTCGTGCTCAACAAGTAAACGGGCTACGCGCAGTTGTCAGTCGCCAGTCGCCAGTTCGGAGTCCCGAGTCGAGCTGAGTCCCGAGTCGAGCTGAGTCCCGATCGCCGAGTCCCGAGCCCCGAGCCCCGAGTCCCGAGCCCCGAATCCCGAATCCCGAATCCCGAATCCCGAGTCCGGTTGATGGTAGTGTGACGGTGTAAAGGAGACGTGATGCTGTATACGAGACGCGAACTGGGAAAGCTCGCCCTGGCCACGGTGCCGGCCGCCGCCCTGGCTGGCCGGCCGCTTGCCGCTTTTGCGGCCAAGCCCGATTCGAAGGTGGCGGGCGTGCAGATTGGGCTGAACGTCCCGTATGACTTCGGCAACAACATGATGAGCGGCGACGAGGTCCTCGACGGATGCGTCAAGCTGGGCATCAGTGCCGTCGAACTTCGCTCGCAGCCGGTGGAGCAATTCATGGGCGTGCCCGCCGCGTTGCTGGCTGGCCCTGGCCGCGGCGCGCCGACGCCGGAACAGGCGGCTGCCCGCAAGACCGCGGCCGACGAACTGCAGAAATGGCGCGCGTCCGCTCCAGTGAGCAAAGCGAAGGAGTTCCGCAAGAAGTACGAGGATGCCGGGGTCCTCATTCAGATCGTCAAGTACGACAACATCCTCAACTTCAGCGATCCCGTGCTCGATTACGCCTTCGAGCTCGCCAAGACGCTTGGCGCCCGCGCAATCTCGTGCGAGCTGCCGGTCGACCAGGTCGAGGGGGCGAAGCGGCTCGGCCAGTTCGCCGATAAACACAAGATCATGATCGGCTTCCACGGCCATTTGACGATGACGCCGGCGATCTGGGAGAAAGCGTTCTCCTACGCCAAGTACAACGGCGCCAACCTCGACATCGGCCACTTCATCAGCGGCAACAAGACCTCGCCGGTCCCGTTCCTCAAGCAGTACCACGACCGCATCACGCATGTGCACGTCAAGGACAAGACCCTCGACGACAAGAACGTGCCGTTCGGCAAGGGCGACACCCCGGTCAAGGAGGTCCTGCAGCTGATCCGGGACAACAAGTGGAACATGCAGGCGACGATCGAGTTCGAGTACCCGGTCCCGACCGGGTCGGACCGCATGACGGAGATCGCCAAGTCGATCCAGTTCTGCCGCGACGCGTTGGCGCAACCGAAGACGTAGGCAGATAGTCATCAGCTCTCAGCTCTTCGCCGAGCTGGAACTGGAAGCTGGAAGCTGGAAGCTGGAAGCTGGAAGCTGAAGTCTGATAGCTGATAACTGATAACTGATCGATGCGTCCTTTGACTGCCGCGTTTGGTGCGCTTCTGGTCCTCGGTGCCCACCATCTGGTCGGCCAGGGCCAACAGGCGCCCTTTCGTACCCACACGACGACCTACCCGGCGCCGCACTACGCGACGGCTGACGAATGGGCGGCGCGCAAGGCCTATCTGCGCGAGCACATCCTTGCATCCGCCGGCCTGCTGCCGATGCCGGAGCGAACGCCGCTCCACCCTGTCGTCTTCGGCGAGGTGAAGCACGACGACTACACCGTGTCGAAAGTGTTCTTCGAGAGCCTGCCGGGTTTTCTCGTCACCGGGAATCTGTATCGTCCGCTCGGTCCCGGTCCGTTCCCCGCGATCCTGTCACCGCATGGCCATTGGGCGTACGGCCGGCTCGAGAACTCGTCGCTGGTGTCAGGGCCAGGGCGGGCCATCAATCTCGCGCGCCAGGGTTTCGTCGTGTTCAGCTACGACATGATCGGCTACAACGACAGCCAGCAGCTTCCCCATACGTTTGGCGGGCCGCGCGAGAGTCTCTGGGGGCTCAGCCTGGGCGGGCTGCAGCTGTGGAATTCGCTGCGGTCGGTGGACTTTCTCGAGGGACTCCCCTACGTCCGCCGCGATGCGATCGGCGCCACCGGAGAATCAGGCGGCGGAACCCAGACGTTTCTGCTGGCCGCCGTGGACGATCGGATCAAGGTGGCGGTCCCGGTCAACATGATCTCGTTGCGCATGCAGGGTGGCTGCCTCTGTGAGAACCCGCCCGGGCTGCGCCTCGATACTACCAACGTCGAAATCGGCGCGACGATCGCCCCCCGACCGCTGCTCATGGTGTCGGCCACGGGTGACTGGACGTCGCATACGCTCGAGGAGGAGTTCCCGGCCGTTCAGAGCCTCTATGCGCTCGCGGATGCCCGCGATCGAGTCCGCGCCGTGCGCGTCGACGCGGAGCACAACTACAACCGTGAGTCACGCGAGGCCATGTACGCCTGGATGGCGCACTGGCTGCAAGGAGCGCCCGCCGACGTGCAGCGGAAGGAGCGTCCGTTCACGCCCGACGGTTTGAACGACCTGCTCGTGTTCCACGATCGTGCGCTGCCGGCCGGAACGCTGACCGCAAACGACGTGGTGGCAGGATGGATCGAGTCGTCTACCCGTCAGATCGCAACCAGCAGCAGTGAGGTCCTGGGTCGGGCCCTCGCGCACTCGCTAGGCTTCGGCGCTTCGCCCGCAACCGCTCCCCGGGTTTCCAACCGAGCAGGCGCCGCAACGGTCCTGCTCGCGGCTGCTGACCCCTCGCTCGAGTCAGCGCTGCGCAAAGCCGGATTCGCAGCCGTGTCGATTCCGTTCACGCCGTTCGACACCGCAGCCGCAGCGCAGATCAAACATTTCGAGACATACAACCGCACCGCCGCTGGCCAACGTGTCGCCGATATCGTCTCCGCCTTGCGCGCGCATCCCGGCGCGGCGCTGGTCGCCTCGGGCGACGCGGCGCTGGCCGGGCTGCTTGCAGCGGCTGTCGCTCCCGCGCATTTCGCGGTGCTCGATGTCGGAGACTTTGATACCTCCAGCGACGACGACTATCTGAACCACCTGTATGTGCCCGGCCTTCGCAGGGCCGGTGGACTCCAGACTGCCGCCACGCTCGCCGGCACGTCGGTGCTGATTCACAACGCGGGCGCACGCTTTACGCTCGACGGCGCGAAGGTGCGGCATGAGCGCCTCACCCCCAACGAAATCGTCGCGGCCCTTCGTGCCAGCCGACAACCGAATCGGGTCCAACATGCGTCTACACATCTACCCTGATCGACCATCGATGAGTGTTGCCGCGGCGCAGCATGCGGCCAGAAGCATCACCGCCGCACTGACGAGTCGCGGACAGGCGCGGATCATCGCCGCCACCGGCGCGTCACAGCTCGAGTTCCTGGCCGCGCTCACGGCATTGCCCGGGATCGACTGGCGGCGCGTGGAAATGTTCCACCTCGACGAGTACGTTGGCCTCCCGCCAGGCCATCCCGCGAGCTTCCGCAAATACCTGCAGGAAAACCTGATCGACAAGACCGGCATGACGTCGGTGCACTTCCTTGACGTGGAGGCTGGCGCCGCCGAGGCCTGCGGGCGGACCGGCGAGGCACTCCTCGCGGCACCCGTGGACGTTGCCTTTGTCGGCATCGGCGAAAATGCCCACCTCGCCTTCAACGATCCGCCGGCCGACTTCGACACGACGACTCCGTACATCGTCGTCACGCTGGACGAAGCGTGCCGCCGTCAGCAGGTCGGCGAAGGCTGGTTCGCGAGCATGGACGACGTGCCGAAGACCGCCGTGTCGATGTCGGTGCAGCAGATCCTGAAGGCACGCGAAATCCTCGTCATCGTCCCCGACGCGCGAAAAGCGGACGCCGTCGCCGCAACTTTCAGCAGCGAGGTCCGCCCCGAAGTGCCGGCCTCCATTCTCCGCACCCACTCCGATGTCACGTTCTACCTCGACGAAGCGGCGGCATCACGGCTGGACGGGGCGGTGCGAGCGCGGTACACGGTTTGAACCCGCCTATAATGTCGGGGCGCTCTGAATTGAACCCTTCGTCTACAGGAGCCTTCCATGCGTTTCGATACTCGTGATTCCCTCACCGTGCGCGGTGTCCTGGCGGCCGCCGCGATCCTGACCCTGAGCGTCGTGTCCGGGTCGCAGGCATTTGCGCAGGCACAGCCCGGCGCCGGCGCTGCGGCCCCGAACACACTGACGGCTGCCGAAAAAGCCGCGGGTTGGAAACTGCTGTTCGACGGCAAGACCACTGCCGGGTGGCGCGGATATCACTCGACCACGTTCCCGGCACAGGGATGGGCGGTCGAGGACGGCGCGATCAAGAAGGTCGCGAAGGGTGAGAAGCCTGATTCCGGTGGCGACATCATCACGATCGGACGAATACGGCAATTTCGAACTGGCACTCGAGTGGAAGCTCGCTCCAGGCGGCAACAGCGGCCTCAAGTATCTGATCACGGAGACACCCGACGGAAAGGGTCACTCCGGTGTCGGCTACGAGATGCAGATCCTGGACGATGAGCGGCACCCGGATGCGAAGGAAGGCGTAAACGGCAACCGCACGGCCGGGTCGCTCTACGATCTGATCGCGCCGTCGACGCACGCGGCGAAGCCGATCGGCGAATGGAACCAGGCGCGACTCGTCGTCCGGGGGCACCACGTCGAACATTGGCTGAACGGCCAGAAGGTCGTGCAGTTCGAGATCGGGAGCCCGGAAATGAAGGCGCTGATCGCCAAGAGCAAATACAAGGACATCAAGGGCTTCGGCGACGCGACCAGTGGTCACATCCTGCTGCAGGATCACGGCGACGAGGTGTCGTTCCGCAACATCAAGCTTCGTCAGCTGCCGGCGCAGGAGTAGGCCCGATCGCTCGATGACGTTCATCCACGACGGATTCCTGCTTCACAGTGCGGCGGCGCGCCGGCTGTACGCCGAGCACGCGGCCGGACAGCCGGTGTTCGATTACCACAGCCATCTGCCGCCGGCGGATATTGCGAATGACCGGCAGTTCAGGAATCTGTTCGAGATCTGGCTGGAAGGCGACCACTACAAGTGGCGCGCCATGCGGGCCAACGGCATCCCCGAGATGTACTGCACCGGTGATGCGGGACCGTACGAGAAGTTCAAGGCGTGGGCGGCGACCGTCCCGCGCTGCCTGCGCAATCCGCTCTATCACTGGACGCATCTGGAGCTGAAGCGGTACTTCGACATCGACGAACTGCTCGACGAATCCTCTGCGGACCGGATCTGGCACCAGGCGAACGAGCGGCTCCAGTCGCCGGAACTGTCGGCCCGCGGCATTCTCGCGAAGTTCGGCGTGCAGGTTCTCTGCACGACGGACGACCCGGCCGACGATCTTGGGAGTCACGATCGCATTCGTGCCGCCAACATCGGGACACGGGTCTATCCCACGTTCCGGCCCGACCGCGCGCTCGACGTCCACCTGCCGGCGGTCTTCAATCCGTGGGTCGACCGGCTCGCGGCCACTCACCAACATCGAGATCTCCCGTTTCTCGCATCTGCAGGACGCGCTGCGCAAGCGGCACGACGACTTCCACGCCGCCGGCGGCCGCCTGTCGGACCACGGTCTCTCCCGCTGCCCGGTCGCGCTCTCGAACGAGTGGACCGCCGCCGCGACATTCGACAAGGCCCGCGCCGGCCAGGCGGTCAGCCCGGAAGAACAGGAAGGCTTCTCGGCGCTGATGATGCACTTCTTCGGGCGGCTCGACGCGGAGAAAGGCTGGACGAAACAGCTGCACCTCGGCGCGCGGCGCAATGCCAGCACCCGCGGCTTCGAGTCTTCGGGCCGCGACACCGGGTACGACTCCATCGGCGACTGGCCTCAGGCCGATGCTCTGGCTGTCTTTCTCGATCGACTGGACCAGGAGAACGCGCTACCGAAGACGATCGTCTACAACGTCAACCCGGCTGATAACTACGTCATGGCGACGATGGTGGGCAATTTCCAGGACGGGAGCGTCCAGGGCAAGATGCAGTTCGGGAGCGGCTGGTGGTTTCTCGATCAGAAGGAAGGGATCGAGTGGCAGGTCAATGCGCTCTCGAACGCCGGACTGCTCGCCCACTTCGTCGGCATGATCACCGACTCGCGTTCGTTCATGTCCTTCCCGCGGCACGAGTATTTCCGCCGCGTCCTCTGCAACCTCGTCGGCCGCGACCTCGAATCGGGCGAACTGCCGGACGACCCCGCACTGGTCGGGCGGCTGATCGAGGACGTGTGCTCCGGGAATGCCAGGCGGTATTTCGGGTGGGAACAGTAATTGTCAGCTATCAGCTGTCAGACTTCAGCTTCCAGCTCGCTACCAGCTACTGGCTACTGGTTACTGAGGTCCCTGGCTCCACGTTTCACCCCTATAGAACCACCTTGCTTCCAGTGCGGCACGACCTGTAGATCGCGTCGACGATCTCCAGCGCCTGGTAGCCCTTCTTCGCCGCCGACGCGGGGCTTCCGGCCGGTGCGGATCGCTTCGCCGAAGTCGAGGAACTGCTTTTCGAACGTGTCGACGGAAATCGCCATCGGGTCCGACGCGCCGGACGACAGGTTCTCGGCCAGCGGCGGCCTGTCCCCTTCATCGTCATCGCGCACGTCCCACGCCGTCAGCTTGTCGCCGGTAATCACGGCCGTGCCTTTGGTGCCATGGAACTCGATGCGCTCCGGGTACCCGGGCCAGAATGCCGTCGACGCCTGGATCACTCCCGCGGCGCCATTACCGTAGCGGAGGACCGCCGAGACCATGTCCTCGGACTCGATCTTGTGCGCGGCGCCGATGTTCCACACGGCGAACACCTCCGTGACCGGCCCCGCCAGCCAGCGCAGGATGTCGACCTGGTGAATCGCCTGGTTGATCAGCGCGCCGCCACCCTCGGTCAGCCAGCTCCCCTTCACCGGCCGTGAATAGTACTCGTCCGAGCGGTACCACTTCACGTACGCGTCCGCCTGGAGGAGTGTTCCAAGCCGTCCGTCCTTCAACGCCCGGAGCATGAAATCACTGGCAACGTCGAACCGATGCTGGCTGACCACGCCAAGCTGGATGCCGGCTGCACGCGCCGTTTCGATCATCTGCCTCGCCGTGTTCAGGCTGATCGACATCGGCTTCTGCACCTGGATGTGCTTCCCGTTCGCGGCGCAGATCTCGAGCGGCTGGAGACGAAAATCGGGGAACGTGCAGACGTCGACGAAGTCGACGTCGGGGTGCCGGCAAACCTCTTCGTAGGTTTCGACGAAGGTGGCGCCGTGCTCCGCCGCAAACAGTCGCCCCGCCTCCCGGTTGTGCGTGTGGCAGACGGTGATCGGATAGCCGATGTTCTTGTAGGCCCGCGCGTGAAGATTCGCGATCGCGCCGAGCCCGATGATTCCGACTCGCATGTTGCTCCAAGCTCCTGGCTTTCAGCTATCAGCTTCGAGCTATCAGCGAACGGCCGCCTTCCGCCTGAAGGCGGAAGCTACTCAGGCTGGTACTGCAGCTGATAGCTGATAGCTGATAACTGATAGCTAGTCTTCCGGCAGCGGCTTTCCCTTGGTCTCCGGCGCCCAGATGAGCGCCACGGCGCCGACGATGTACACCGTCGACATGAGCACGGCGGCGCTGCGGAAGGTCATCACCGTGGCGAGCGAGCCAAAGAGGATTGGCGCCGGGGCCGCGAGGTAGCGGACGGTGTTGTAACAGAAGCCGACGCCGGTCCCACGCAGCCGCGTGGGAAAGAGCTCGGGGAAGTAAATCGAGTAGCCCGCGAACACTGCGAGCTGAGCAAAGCCCATCATCGGCAGCATCCAGTAGGCGTCGCTTGCGGTGTGGAGCGACGTGAACACGAACATCGTGACCAGCATGCTCAGCATCAGCGCGCCCAGGAACGCCAGGCGGCGGCTGAGAAATGAGGCAACGACCGTGAACGTCACCATCCCGAAAAATGATCCGACGTCCTGGAACGCAGTGCCGAGGCCGCGCACGCGATCGACGACATCCTGCGGTTCGCCTTTGAGCGCGGTCGAGATCAACTCGGGCGAGAAGAACCCGATGCCCCACAACCCGATCATGCCGGAGACGCCGAGGAAGAGGCCGACAATGGTGTTCCGCCGCCATCTCCGATCGCGAAACAGCTCAACTGGGGAGCCGATGTTGCCTTTCGGCAGCGCGCCAGCCGCGGCAGCCGCCTTGGCCTTCAGCCAGGAGTCAGGCTCCTTCAGCGCGAACATGATCGGTACGACCATCAGCGACGGTAGGATGCCGACGAAGAAGAGGACGCGCCAGCCCGAAAAGCCACCCACGAAATCCGGCGTGCCGGGAGGAATCGCAAGGCTGACGAGCGAACCGATGATATTGCCGAGCGCGGAGAGCGCCTGGAGCGACCCGAGCGCGACGGCGCGAAACTGGCCCGGCACACTCTCGGCCACGAGTGTCGTCGCCGCTCCGAACATCCCGCCGATGCCGAGGCCGACCAGGAAGCGGTAGATCGTGAAGTCCACCCAGCTGTGAGCGAAGCCGGATAACCCGGTGAAGCCGGAGTAGACGATGAGGGTGGCGACCATCGTCTTCACCCGGCCAAGCCGGTCGCTCATCATGCCGAAGATGATTCCGCCGGTCGCCCAGCCGAGAATCATCGAGGTCGTGGCATACCCGATCAGTGTCTTGATCGAGGCGAGCCCCGCCGGGTCGTTCGCAAGCAGTTCCTTCAAAGCCGACTCGCGGCCAAGAATGAACAACCGCTGATCCATACAGTCGAAGAGCCATCCGCACGACGCAATCACGACCACCAGCCAGTGGTACGGAGTGACGCCGTCGAAAAGGCCCTGGCTCTTGCCCGGTGTCGAAGCTACTGACGGATGCATGAACGACCCTTCAAAGGAGTCAACGGCGTCTGAGAACCCCGAGCCGGATTCTACATCGGGCTTCCATATTCCGCTTGGTTGGTGCCTCGGCCCGAGGTCCTCCCGGCGATGCGGGCGCGGACATCCTTTGTGCTCGGCTCCGATCTGTGTTTGGATACGCTCGTGACCCAATCAAAGCCGCTCCTCGACCGCCGCCGATTTCTCACCGCCGCCGGTGCCGCTGTCGCCGCGACCGCCACCGGCGTGCAGGCGTCCTCCCTTGGTCCGCTGTTCGCGGATCAGGCGCAGCCAGCGCCAGCCGGCAAGGCGCGGTTCAGGACGGGGCTCGTAGCCTATTCGTATCGGCTTGCCCTGCAGTCGAAGGCGATGACGTACGAAGATCTCATCCGTATCGCGGTCGAGACCGGAACGGACGGCATCGACATGACGGTGTACTGGATGCCGCGCACTTCGGACGACTACCTCCTGCCGCTCCGCCGCCTCGCGTACCGCAACCGGGTGGAGATCTACAGCATCGGGACGCGCGTTCAACTCGCAAAACCCGCAGGCGCCCTGCAGGACAAGGAGCTGGCGGACCTGCGCAAGTGGGTCGACGTCGCGGAGAGGCTCGGGGCGACGCACGTACGGGTGTTCAGCGGGCCGAAGCCCGAGAACGCCACGATGGAGCAAGCCATCGCGATGGCGTCGGAAACGCTCAAACGCGGCGCCGAGTACGCGGGCGCGCGCGGCATCATCCTTGGCCTGGAGGATGACGGCGGCCTTACCGATCATGCCAAGGAAACGATCGCGATCGTCAAGGGCGCGGACTCGCAATGGGCCGGCATGAACCTCGACATCGGCAACTTCCGTCCGCCCGACGTATACGGCCAGATCGAGGTGTCGATCCCTTACGCGGTGAGCACCCACGTGAAAACGGAGATGGCACTGGACGATGGGAAGACGCGCGGGCCGTTCGATTGGGATCGGGTGTTCACGATGTTCGCCCGCCAGGGATTCAAGGGCTACATGGGGTTGGAGTACGAGTCCGAAGAGGATCCGCTCGTCGCGGTGCCGCGATACCTGACGACGTTGAAAGCGATGGCGGTGAAGTATTCGGCGTGAAAGGTCCTTCCGCCTAAAGGCGGAAGCTACATGCGGAAGCCAAGGCGGAAGCTACGTACTTACGAGCTCGCGCAGGTTGCGGCCACAGATGATGCTGGCCTGGAGACGATCGCCGTCGGCGCCGCGCCAGTGCGTCTCGAGGCTGATCGCTCCCTGGTAGCGATCCCGGACGAGAGCCGCCACCTGCCCGGTCCAGTCGATACTCATCTCCCCGAGCGGCCCCCACACCGGCTTGTGCCCGGACATGATGCAGTCCTTGGCGTGGATGTGCGCGATGCGGTCCACCGGGAGGGCGGCGTAACCTGCCGGATACGGCGTTTCACCCAGGATCGACGCGTTTGCCGGATCCCAGATCAGCTTCAGCGCCGGGTGCTCGACGGCGGCAAGCATCCGGGCCGCTTCCGCCCCCGTGCCGACGTTGCACGCATGTTCGTTCTCGAGCCCGATGATGATGCCGCGTTCGAACGCGTCGTCGGCGAGATCGCGCAGGGCGCCCGCGACCCGATCGTACGTGCTCGGCGGATTGACGGTGCGCCAGTAAGAGAACACCCGGATGATCCGGGCACCCGCGATTTCGGCGATGTCGAACGCGCGCTTCGTCAGCCTGGGTTGATCCTCGAACGTGTACGATCGACCCGAAGACGTCCTGCTGGAAGCGTTCGTCGATAGGACCCGCATCCGGCAGGACGCACTTGAGCAGAGGTGAGGCGATGCTGAGCACGCGCATCCCGTGCGCCTCGACCCGCGCTCGGGCACGCCGGACCTCATCATCCGTGAGATCGATGATGTTCTTGCCGCTGATGACGCGGAGCTCGGCGCCGGTCATCCCGACCTCCGCCATGGCATCGAGCGCGACGTCGAGATCGTCGGTCGCGAATTCGTCGGTGATCGCCGCAATCGGGAATCGGAACATGGGTGGCCCTCAGCCCGTGACACCCGCTTCGACGTAGGACTCGGTCGGCGGGCAGGCACACATCAGGTTGCGGTCGCCGTAGGGATTGTCAATCCGCCCGACTGACGGCCAGACCTTGTTGACCCGGACGAACGGCAGCGGATACGCCGCCTGCTCGCGCGAGTAGGAGTGCGTCCAGACGTCAGCGGTGAGTTCGGCCGCGGTGTGCGGCGCGTTCTTGAGGACGTTGTCCTTTGGATCCACCGCCCCCGTGACCACGGCTTCGATCTCCTTGCGAATCTCGATCAGCGCATCGCAGAACCGATCGAGCTCGTCCTGCGACTCGCTCTCCGTCGGCTCGATCATCATCGTCCCGGCCACCGGGAACGAGACCGTTGGCGCGTGGAATCCGTAGTCCATCAGGCGCTTCGCGACATCCTGCTCGTCCACCGACGGACCCGACCCATGTTTGAATGGCCGCAGGTCGAAGATCATCTCGTGGGCGACGCGGCCGTTGTGATTCGCGTAGAGCACGCCGTAGTGGCTCTGCAGCCGCGCCTTCAGGTAGTTGGCGTTGAGGATGGCGTAGCGAGTCGCATCGGTGACGCCCTGCGCGCCCAGCATGCGAATGTAGCCATACGAAATCAGGAGGATGCTCGAACTTCCCCATGGAGCGGCAGAAATGGGCGGGATCGCTTTCCCGCCGCCGGTCGGGATCACGGGGTGACCGGGCAGGTACGGCGCCAGGTGCGCGGCAACCGCGATCGGCCCCATGCCGGGACCGCCGCCGCCGTGCGGAATCGCGAACGTCTTGTGCAGGTTCAGGTGACAGACATCGGCGCCGATTGCCGCCGGGCTGGTCAGGCCAACCTGTGCGTTCATGTTGGCGCCGTCCATGTAAACCTGGCCGCCGTGCTCGTGCACGATCGAACAGATGTCCTTGATCGCCTCCTCGAACACACCGAAGGTCGACGGATAGGTGACCATCAGCGCCGCGAGCGACTCCCGATGCTCACGCGCCTTGGCGCGCAGGTCGTCGAGGACGATGTAGCCGTTGGCGTCGCAGGCGACGACCACGACCTTGAGCCCCGCCATGGACGCGCTCGCCGGATTGGTCCCGTGGGCACTCGCCGGGATCAGCACGACGTTGCGAGCCGCTTCTCCGCGATCGCGGTGGTACGCGCGGATGGCCATCAACCCGGCGAACTCACCCTGCGCTCCCGAATTCGGCTGCAGCGACACCGCCGCGAAACCGGTGATCTGGCAGAGCGCCTGTGCGAGCTCCGTGAACACCTGGTGATAGCCGGCCGCCTGCTCCACCGGGACGAACGGATGGATGCGCGAGAACGATGGCCACGTGACCGGGATGATCTCCGATGCGGCATTCAGCTTCATCGTGCAGGAGCCGAGCGGAATCATCGACGTGTCGAGGCCGACATCGCGACGCTCGAGGCTCCTGATGTACCGCATCATCCTGGTTTCCGAGTGATGCGTATTGAACACCGGGTGCGTCAGAAATGGCGTAGCGCGCAGCAGCGCGCGGGGCAGCTGCGGCGACGAGGGCCCCCCGCTCGTACTGCTCGTCGGGCGGGACTCGTGTCGCGCGACATGACCGCTGAACACGGACACGATGTCACTCGCGTCCTCAGCCGTCGTGGTCTCGTCCACAGAAATCCCAATCGCACCGTCCGCGGTATAGCGGAAATTGATGCCTGACGCCTGCGCCGCACTGCGAACGGCGGCAACGTCCGCCCCTTCGATCCGCAGCGTGTCGAAATAGGCGCGGTTCGTCTGGCGGAACCCGGTCGCCGTCAACGCCTGATCGATCACCCGCGCCGTGGAATGGATGCGGCTGCCGATACTCTTCAGGCCGCGCGGGCCATGGTAGACCGCGTACATCGCCGCGATGTTCGCCAGCAGCGCCTGGGCCGTGCAGATGTTCGACGTCGCCTTCTCGCGGCGGATGTGCTGCTCACGCGTCTGCAGCGCCATACGGTAGGCCTGGCGACCACTGGCGTCGACGGAGATCCCGATGATCCGCCCCGGCGCCTGACGAACGAACGCTTCGCGCGTGGCAAAGAACGCCGCGTGCGGACCGCCGTACCCGAGCGGCACACCGAATCGCTGCGAGTTGCCGACGACGGCATCCGCGCCCATTTCGCCCGGTGGGACGAGCAGCGTCAACGCCATCAGGTCGCTGGCGACCGCGACCAGCAGGCCGGCGGCATGGGCGCGTTCGATCAGCGGACGCAAGTCCGACACTTCTCCGCGATCGTCCGGGTACTGAATCAGGAGACCAAATGCCGCGTTGAACCGATCCTTCGGCAGGTCATTCGGATCGCCGACCTCGAGCGCGATGTCGAGCGGTTCGGCGCGGCCGCGGAGAACGGCGATGGTCTGAGGGAAGCATCGGTCCGACACGAGGAACACACTCTGCTGTCCGGCCGGTGCCTTCTTCGACTGCAGGCGATGGAACATCGTCATCGCCTCGGCGGCGGCCGTGCCTTCGTCGAGGAGCGACGCCGTCGCGATCTCCATCCCGGTCAGATCCTTGACGACGGTCTGGAAATTCAGGAGCGACTCGAGCCGGCCCTGAGCAATTTCAGCCTGGTACGGCGTGTAAGGCGTATACCAGCCCGGATTCTCGAAGACGTTCCGGAGGATGACGCTCGGCGTGACGCAGTCGTAGTACCCCATCCCGATGTACGAGCGCGCCGCGGTGTTGCGCGCCGCAATGCCCGCGAGCCGCCGCAGATATCCGTGCTCGCTGTCGGCTTCCGGGAGATCGAGCGGTTCATCGCTGCGAATGCCCGGAGGAATGGTCTGGTCGATGAGTGCCCCGAGGCTGGTCAACCCGATGGTGCGAAGCATCCGGTCGCGTTCCGCCGTGTCGGGGCCGATGTGCCTGTGCTGGAAGGATCCCTGGTTGTCAGATGTCATTCAGAACTGCTTCACTTATTTGGTCAAATCCATGTACTTCGACGCGTCGAGCAGCTCGGACGTCTCCTCCGGAGCCGTGACCTTGACGACGATCATCCACGACCCGTGCGGGTCGGTGTTGACCGCTTCCGGCTTCTCGGTCAGCCGGGTGTTCACTTCGACCACCTCGCCGCTCACCGGTGAGTACAGCTCGGATACAGCCTTGACCGATTCGATCGTGCCGAAGACGTCACCCTTGTTGAGCGTGCGCCCGACGTCGGGCAATTCGAGATAGACCACGTCGCCGAGCTGTTTCTGCGCATAGTCGGTGATACCGACGTGCGCCTGCGCGCCGTCGATGCGAACCCACTCGTGATCCTTGGTGTACTTGAGATCTGACGGATACATGTCGGCTCCTGCCCTCCTATTTCGCGCGCTTGTAAAACGGCATCGGGACCACGCGTGCCGGAACCCGCCGGCCGCGGACGTCGATCTCGATGTCGGTGCCTGCCACGGCGCGATCCGAGGGCACGTACGCCATTCCGATCGCTTTTTTCAGAAACGGAGTCTGGGTTCCGCTCGTGACGACACCGCTTTTGGCGCCGTCGATATAGACCTCGTACCCTTGCCGCGCGATGGCGCGGTCGAGCATCTCGAACCCGACAAGCTTGCGCGGCGCACCTTCGGCCTTCTGCCGCTTCAGCACGTCGAAGCCCACGAACCCGGTCTTCTTCCAGCCGACAATCCACCCGAGATCCGCCTCGACGACGGTCGTGGTGTCGTCCATGTCGTTGCCGTAGAGACGCATCGCCGCTTCGAGCCGGAGCGTGTCGCGCGCACCAAGCCCGGCAGGAACCACGCCGGCGCCCCGCCCCGCGGACAGGATCGCGTCCCACACGCGCTCGGCCGACGCCGGGGGGACGAACACTTCGAACCCGTCTTCGCCCGTGTACCCGGTGCGCGAAATCGTGCAGCGCACGCTCGCCACCTCGCCGGTGGTGAACCAGTAGTACTTCAACTCCGCGAGATTGACCCCGGTCAGGGTCTGGAGGACGTCCCGGGCCGCCGGTCCCTGCAGCGCGAGCAGCGCGTACCGGGAGCTCGTGTTCACCGCGACGGCGTCACCGAGGCCGGCGATCTGCTCGGTGATCCAGTTGAAGTCTTTCATGATGTTAGACGCGTTCACGACCAGCATGAGGTGCTCGTCAGCCAGCTTGTACGTCAGAACATCGTCGACGAACGTTCCCTGCGGCGTCGTCAGCGCCGAATACTGAATCTGGTGAACCGCGAGCTTCGCCACATCGTTCGACGTGATGTGCTGGACGGCCGCGACCGCGTCAGCGCCCGCGATTTCGATCTCCCCCATGTGGCTGACATCGAACAGTCCGGCGCGGGTCCGGACGGCCATGTGCTCGTCGGAAATCCCGGAGTATTCGACCGGCATGTCCCACCCGCCGAACGGGACCATTCGCGCCCCGAGGGATCGGTGGCGCGCATTGAGAGGAGTCTTCTTGAGCAGCGCCGGGGGCAGGCTGGGACATCAGCTGTATTCGGGTGATTGGGGTGGAGCGACCGGACACCGCGTTCTAAGCGGCCTGCCGGACCCTAGAAGGTACTATGCAGCCCGGCGGGGGTCAAGGCAGAGACGGAGCGGGCACAAACGAACGACCTGCCGTCCGAGCGCGCGGATGAGCCTTGATCCGGCGGTCGACTCGATGTACCTTCCGCAGCACCGAAATGCCCTGTGTATTGATTGTCGAGGATGATGAGGACGTCCGCGATTTCATGGACGTGCTCCTGCGGGCCTCTGGTTACGAAACCATGACCGCCGCCAACGGCGCCATCGGGATCGAGATGATGCAGCACCGCAGACCGTGCATGGTGCTGCTCGACATGATGATGCCGGTCATGGATGGCTGGACCTTCCGGTCGCGGCAGATGGCCGATCCTGACCTGTGCAGCGTGCCCGGTGCTCTGTGTCACGGCAATTTTCGAACCCCAGGTCGTCGCCGAGCAGCTGAAGCTGCGCTGCCTGAGCAAACCGGTCGACTTCGACCGCCTGCTCGCAGAAGTTTCCTCGGCGTGCCAGTCAACCGGTAAGATGCCGCCTCGACATCTACCAGGCGGACCTGCGGAAAGCTAGCGACTCGGAGTCCGCGCCTAGTTCGTCATCGGACCGCGCCAGCCGTCCGAGAGGATCTGAGGGCTGCCGACCTGTGTCCAGTGGTCGGCCGCAAGTTGCCCTTCGAGCGCAAGGATCCTCGCCTGGTACTCGCCATGATCGTGAAAGCGCTCGATCTTCGGATCGCTGGTGGACCAGGTGCTCACGAGCACGTATTCTCCTGACGCGTTGTCCACCCTCGTCTCGAGGCGCAGGACTTCGTCTCCCCGTTCGAACAACCAGATCATTGTGATTATTGTATCGCTGAGGAGGCGTGGCTCCGAGCAACTTGGGACGAGATGCGGTCGTCCCTGTTGTGCTGAGGCGTCAGCGCGCGCCGAGCGGGACGACGGGCGATGAAAGTACGCGGTGGAGTTCCGCCACCAGGTGGGCAGGCACGCACGGCTTCACCAGCACGGCCCGCATGCTGCACTCCGCGGCCTTGCCTCGGACCTCGACGCCCCAGTGCGCCGTCAGCCCAATCACCGGGACATCGCGCGTCCGGCTGTCGGCGTGCAGCGCCGTGGCCAGCGCGAATCCGTTCATTCCCGGCAGGGTGATGTCGGTGACGACAACGGCGGGGGGACGCTCGACCGCAATCCGGAGCGCTTCGGCGCCGTCCGACACGCCCGTGGGGTCGAATCCCGCTGCACTCAGGAACTCGAGGTATCCCGTCAGCGTATTCGCATCGTCTTCGACCACCATGACGTGTCTGGCTGGCATTTCTGTTGGGCGCTCCTCTGCTAGGGTGTCGGCCCCAACCGTAAGAAACTGTAGGCGGGCCGTCGCCAGCTACTGGAGGCGAAAGAGGGGCGCCAGATCCGGGACGATTTCGCCGAGGCTCTGGACCACCATCCGGCCAACGACGTCTCCGCCCTTCGCGTTCAGGTGCGTGCGGTCGACCTGTCCCTGCCGCATCACGAGGACTGAGATCCGCCCACACGTCGTCGCCGGCGTTCTCCGCGTCGGCGAGGCTGATCGCGTGGAGATCGATGAGCGGCACGTGCTTTTCGGCGGCGAGCGCACGCACCGCGTCGACATACGGCGTTTGCGATGTCCGGATCCTGCCGTCTTCGGTATAGAGGCGGCGCACGAGCGAGGTGACCAGGATCGGCGTCGCGCCGATCGCGCGCGATTCGTCGACGTATCTCGCCATGAACGCGCGGAATGTCGTCGCGGGATCCGTCTCGCGCTCGGGTCCCTTGCCCGGTTCGTCGTTGTGCCCGAACTGCACCAGGTAGTACCGGCCTTTCAGCGCGAGTGCCTTCGCCCACAGGCCTTCGTCGATGAAGCTCTTCGAGCTTCGCCCCGAGGCGGCCATGTTGATCACCTCGACCCCTTGGGTGCCGAGCCGTGCGAAGCCGGCGCCCCATCCAGATTCGTCTGTCACCGTGGAGTCACCGACGAGGACGATGCGGATCGGAGAGGGAGATTGAATATTCGCCGAAGCGGCTGTGGGGCCGCTCGCGAAGAGCGCGATCGTGAGGAACGCCGTCGCGCAGACAGCCGTCAAGGGTTCGCAATTGATCATGGTCAAGGCCTGCGGATTATAGCGGCCGTGGATCCTGGCGCGCTGTTCTGGCAGTTCAGCCCGACAATCGAGGCGTTCAGCCCTGGTCGGGTCCGGAGTTCCCGATCTCGATGTCGCACCGGGCAAGACATACCCGCGGTGCATACCCTGCGAGTTCGTCCCTGGCGAAATGCGCGCGTTCCATGGACGTTTCAGCTCTGGCATTCGGTTTGGTTAGCGACTGCCCACACGCTGTCGCGCTCGTCGATTCGTTGCGGACGTCGGGTTCAAGAGTCCGCCCGGGCGCCGCGCAAGGAGGATGGATGGCGGCTCCCCCGAGTGACAGGCAAAGGCGATGTTCGACCGAGATGATGCTGACCGCGCTCACGTCCGGACTGGCGGCGGTCCGGGAGCCTCGGCTCGTGCGGGAGCGGTTCGAAGAAACACTGCGCGCGTTTCTCGGTGCTGCGTCCGTCACGTTCTGCGAAGAGGGCGAAGCGCCCGAACGACCGCATATCGTGTCGTGCGAACTGCCGGCGCTGCCGATGGAAGGACGTCCGTGTCTCGTCGCGGTGTTCGATTCGAAGCGTCCGGTCGACGATCGGGCGAGGCAGATGCTCGCCTCGGCATCGCAGGTGGCGGGACTCCTGCTGGAGTTGGAACGCGCGAACGGCCGGTGGCCGGTATCGTCGACGCGCGGACGGCCCGACGGTGCGGCGCCGCTCATCGGCTCGAGCCTGCCGATTCGAGCCGTGCGCGAGCGAATCGAGCGCGTCGCGAGCACCGATTTCACGATCCTGATCGAAGGGGAATCTGGCACCGGGAAGGAGCTCGTCGCGCGCCAGATTCACGAGCTGAGTCGCCGCCGAAAGGGACCCTTCATTGCGGTCAATTGCGCCGCGATCGTCGAGACGCTGCTCGAAGCGGAGCTGTTCGGGATCGAGGACCGCACTGCCACGGGCGTGCGCGGACGACGAGGCAAGTTCGAGAACGCGCACGAAGGGACGCTCTTTCTCGACGAAGTGTCCGACCTTTCCCCTGCCGCGCAGGCGAAGCTGCTGCGTGCCATCCAGGACCTCTCCGTCGAACGCGTGGGCGCCTCGACCTCTCGCCGTGTCGACACCCGCATTGTCGTGGCGTCGAACCGGCCGCTGTCCGAGCTCGTCGAGCAGAACCGGTTCAGGCTGGATCTCTTCTATCGTCTCAACGGCGTCGACGTGCAGGTTCCGCCACTGCGGCATCGGCGCGACGACATCCTCGAACTGGCGCGGTACTTCCTCGAACGGCACCGGACGTTTCGGCCGCTGTCGCTATCGGCCGCGGCGGCCGACGCGCTGCTGGCGTACGACTGGCCGGGGAACGTGCGCGAACTCGAACGGGTGATCGAACGTGCTGTCGCATTGGCGAGCGGCCAGTGCCTGGACCTGGACGATCTGCCGCCAGCACTCCTTGGTCGCTACACCGAAGCGCTCGTGCCGGCGATGCGCGACCGTCTCTCGATGCGCGCCTGGGGCAGCCGCTACGCGCGGCTGGTGCTGGAGCGATGCAGCAACAACAAACGCATGGCGTGCCGCGAACTGGGGATCTCGTACCACACGCTGCAGGGATATCTGCGCTTCCGTCCGGAGAAGGCACGACCGGTCACGCTGCGAGATGAGCGAATGTCCAAGTGATTCGTGCGTACGAACCGCGGGAGAGGTTGCGTTCGGCCAGTAGTCGCGCGCGACGACCGAAGCGCGCTCGATCCAAGGAATCACTCCCGGTGGATGGACGCCTCCCGCTGCAGCTGGCTCCACTCCCCACCTCCGCAGGAGCCAAGACGCGACACGTGCCGAACTAAGACGCGCACCGGTGGTCCGCGCACAGAGGCCGAAAATAGTTCTTACTAATAAGTCTCCCGATCTTTTTTCCCATGACCACCCCCTCAACGTCGGCCGTTCGAAAATGGAAACCTACATAGACGCGGGCGTCTATGATTTCTTTGTTGATGTCGTCCGTATTGGTGAACGTTCGAGTTGTACCGGTCGCGGCGCTGGTCAACGTGAACTTGACCTTCTTGGTTCCAAAGAATTGCCGCAGGGTCTCCGAAAATGCGCCCCACGTAGCCGCGTGGGTGGACACATAATCGGGGAAGTTCGGCGTGAGGGCCAAGGGAGTCCAGTCCGGGTCCCCAGTGGTATCAGGGTTGCCATCGGTATCTGCCTGGCGAACGGCAGTGATCGGCCGCCAAAAGCCGTAATAATATTTTGTCTCCACACTCGCAATGGCAGCATCCCCAAGAGCAACGTAGAGCATCGCAAAGAGCCGAGCATCGTCTGCCAAACTCATCGGGTAATCGACTGCAACCTGTCGGAAGCCGCGTCCTGTCTGAGCAGGCCCGAGGTCGGTATAAAAGAGGCCGATTATTCGTTGTTCTTCGGTCCGTGCTGGGCAGTTGAGGCAACCGAGATTCTTAATCTCGTTGAAATCGGCGGTGTACTGGTCGCTTGTCAATGCCGGTGGTCCGCCGCCGCGAAACTGTGATGCAGTTTCCATAGCAAATGGCCGCATTTGGCTCAGGTACACCACAAGGGGCGGAGTTGGGGATGTCGGAATCCATGCTCCGGGTCCGCTGCCCGGAGTGTATGTGATCGGCGCGTTACGACCGTCACCGGCCCGCGATGCAAGAAGTAGAAAGGCAGCTTCGGCCCCGACTTCAATGCCATCGGCCTTTCTTTGGCTATCGGGTATCGCAGCCAGTGAAGCTGAGTAACTCGCATCAAACACCGCTTGCTGATCCGGAAAAAGCGCGAGCAGAACGTGGTACGCCGCGGCAATGACTGCCGCATTTTTCGATGACCCGGCAGGTACGTGAGCCGGGTGCACGGCGAACGCACTATAGCGTCCGTCAATGGCATTGACGGCGTCATACATTGCGATATGCATATATGCCAGATCGACGTAACCGCCAGGTCCTCGGGCGGCTGTTATCACGGCGGAAACGCCATATGCATTCCAATCTGTCACGGCATCGGCCCTGGCCGCAGAAGGCAGAGCGATGAGAATGAGTAGTATCAACGCACACCTCTGGACGAAGCGCATTCGTTTGGTGTCTTGGATGTAATGCATGGCTTCCTCGTAAACCGAATTCAAGGTCCTTGGTTAGGCCAGTCTCTGCTCCTGGTCGACGGTACCTTCGTACTTGTAGAAACAAACTTGGATCTTCTGGCCCAGAGAGGCGCTGTGGACAAGCGCAGATGTGTGCGGCGGTCGTGGCGGCCGGAGCGACGAGGATTGCAGAACGGCCCGATGAATCATGGGCGTCTCCTCGACGAGAAGGGCTTTTGATAACTTCGAAGGGGAACGTACGGTAAGGGCAATCTAGGCCCACGCAGGGAGTTGTCAAGTCGTCAGCGATATTGCGCCGGAGTCTGTCGAACGGGAGCGCCCACGTCGCCGCGAATCGGGTTAGCTCCTGCCGTGCTGGAGGGAATTGCTCGCGAGGCAATCTAACACCGCAATGTGGATTAGCTCTCTCACGGAACATCGAGAGAGCTCACACCTCGCCACCGTCGGCTGCGATGTAAGAAGCGCACTGGCAGGAACAACGCGATCCCACTCGCTGACGCCTGAAGGACGTTCAGCGATTTACTCGAGGGACACTCGCGACACTTCATGGCATGCGTGTCGCGCCGTGGCGTTTATCGAGGCAGCCGACAAAAATCCCCTCAAGGCGTAGACTCTGGCGCTTGGGGTCAGTTGGCCTGGCGGCATTGATCGCTCACCTGACGTTCTGGGTCCTCGTGGCCTATGGATGGTTCTGGGACGAGTTGGGTCCGAAGGGACTTAGCGTTGTGATGTTGCTCTGGCTTGCCGGGCGGTTCGCTCTCCCATTCATTCCTTACGGCGAAGCGATGTTCGCACCGTTTGTCGCCGTCCTCGACATTGCGTTGGTGTTCATCATCTTCAAGGGCGACGTGAGGTTTTGAACCTTGCGAGATGAGCCAATTTCCAGATGAATCAGGACGGCATAGCAGTCCTGTTTCGGAATCTCGTCAGATAGACCGCGATCGCTGCGCCTGCCGTTCCCGCAAGTCCGCCGATCACCAACATCACTGGCAACGGGACTTCGAGAGCCGAAGTTAACTCGCTCGCCAGATCGAGCTGTCGAAACGGATAGATGACGAGCACGGCAGCCTCGTTGCCCACAATGGCCACGAGAAATCCAATCACGATCGCCACCATCGTCACAGCGATTCCCTGGTGGAGCTGTCTCCTGCGCCACGCGGCGTAAAACCCGGCACCGAAGGAAACAGTCAGCGCCGCGACGGTCGAGGCCAACGATCTGGGTCCCCAATCGGTCGTCGGATTGAAGATGTCGTAGATCTCGCGAATCACGAACGTTGAGCCGAGCGCGATGCCCCAGATACCAGCAGCACGCCATGGAACTCTCGGCATGACCTCGCGCATGACCTGGAGAAAGGGCGGCAACGACCGATCATCCGCATCGCTGATGCTCATGGCTCGTCTTCCACTCCTGTAGGTCAGGCTTCCGCCAGTCGCGCCGAAGACTCCCCCATCACCGAAGGGCGAACGTCATCTCAGCATCAGTCTCGACCGGAACGGGTTTTCCGTTCTTCGTGCCGGGCTTGAAGCGCCACTGCTTGACCGCCTTGACCGCCTCCGCGTCGAGTTCCGGAGAGAGGTGTTGAGTTACCCGTACTTTGCCGACGGTGCCGTCGGGTTTCACGGTAAGGGCAAGACCGACCCGACCCTGCTGCTTCTTCCGCATGGCTTCCGGTGTGTACGCCGCCTTGACATCCTTGATCAGGACGGGTGTCGTGGTGACCTCCTTCGTTTGCGGCGCAGCGGCCACTACCTGCACGCCGAGTGTGCCTGCCACGAAGATCGCCGTCAGTATTGCCTTCATGAAGCCTCCTGTCGACGGTTAGACGTGCCAACCCTGAGCGCGGTCTGGGACGTCCCTGTCTTGGCGCACTGCCGGACTACCATTGAGACGTGCTCGACAGAGTCCTGCTGGGCGCGTTCGTAGTCCTGGCGCCGGTCGCCTTGGCCGCGGCGGCATATGCCTTCATGTGGGGCATTGCCGGCCTGCTCCTCGCCTGCCTCAACATCGGGCGCCTTGGACGCCAGCGGGCGGGCGGGGTCTACTGGCTGCTCGTCGCCGCTGTTCAAGGGACCAACGGCATCTGGCACGTGTGGGCGAGTTTCAAGTCGCGCAGTTACTCACCAGGTGCGATAACGGGCGTGCTCCTCTATGTCCCCCTTGCGATCTACGTTTATGTTGCATGGGTGCGTGCGGGACTCGTGCCTCTCGACCTTGCCCTTGCGGCATACGCCGTGGGCGGGGGGTATCACCTGTGGTCCGCCGCGTATCATCGCGGCGCAAAGGACGGGCGCACCGCTCCAGCCAGCTGACGGAGGTGACGGCCTGGCGCGATTCGCTCTACGCCTCTTTGTGGTCGTCCAGTAAATCGCGCAACACCGCGGTGGCGGCGTGTTCCAACCTGTCGGCCAGCTGATGAAAACGGGCGTTCACATCGCGCCGGATGATCTGTGCGCTCTTCACGAACAACATCGCGAGGCCGCACACGAGAAGAACGACGCATGCCCCGACGATCCAGTTCATGTTTGCCTCCTCTCTCCATTATCCGTGCACCCGTGACTTCGGGTCTCGCGGCAGCGTGATCTCGCTCATCTGACGATTCACGGTTGCGGTCGGACGACGATCCCGTCTGGCCCTGGCGGGCGCGACGCCGCGCCAAGTGCGTCGACGATGGCTCGCCTCGTGATCGCCTGCTGCTCGTCCCGGGAGATGCCGGCGGGCCAGTCGCCGGGCTGGAACCCGTCATACCCGAACTGCGAATGATTGCCCCCGTCGATGCGTACGATCCGCGTCGAGAGGGGCAGGTTCGCGCGCGTGCGTTCCTGCTTATAAGCGTCTGCCACGGTGTCGCGTGTGCCGAAAACCCTGGTCATCGCGATCGACGTCGACGCGAGCGAGAAATCACGCGGATGGGTCGTGCCGATCAGCACCGCACCGGCGAGACCCGGAAAGCCGTCGCGCACGAGACTCGCCGTAATGACCCCTCCCCGTGAATGCCCCGCCGCGACCCACCGGCGCAGCCCGGTCGCCGCGGTCGCGGATCGCACACGAGCGAACACCTCGGGACTGTTAGCGCCCCCGAACGCACCGCGGTTCGGCACCTGGATGAGCAGCGCGGTGTAGCCCGCGTCCGCGATTGCATGCACCATTGGCGCGTACGCAACCGGATCGACCAGCGCGCCCGGAAAGAAAATCAGGCCCGCACTGGCGGGCGAGGACGGGACGAAGGACCAGTAGCCATCGCCACGAGTCACTCGGACGCGCGCATCGGAGTCGAGCGCGGCGCGCGCCACGGGCTGCGCCCGAGACGCGAGCAGCGACCACGCGATGAAGACCGCCCCGCTCACAAGACCGACCCGGATCCAGATCCTCCTGATCGCGCGCCATGTCACCTTCACGCTGCCACGTGACGGCCTTTCACCGCGACATCGCGACCGGCCGTGGCTCTGCGGCCTGGCTCGCGACAAGTCCTGACAATCTCTGACCGGATCCTCAACAACTCACCCTCGAGTTCGACAGTGTCCATTTTGACGAGAGGCGCGGGCCGCAGAGTTTCGCACATTACCGGTGCAGCACCGGCAAATAGGCCTCCCATGGCCCGACCGCCTCGCGATACTGCTTCGCCATGACACGGGTGATTTGCGCCAGGTGACCAAGGTCGTGCGCCACCCACGTCGCCAGCAGTTGCTCGAGGGTGACGCGGCCGAACGCGGGATGCTCGCCCGTGAGCCGGAGCTGCTCCGCGGTCAGGGCCAGCGCGCGCAGCTCGTTGAGATTCTTCATTCGGAGCTCGCGGAACTCGACCAATAGATCGTTCAACGATCGTCCCTTGTTGCGCGCGATGTGGACGAATCGATCGACGGGATCGAAGCGCCGGCGCGCGCCCTGCTCGAGGATGATGCGCACGCGCGGCATCCAGTCGGTCATTTCGCCATCGATCAAGTGGCCAACGACATCGAACGGACTCCACGTCTCCCCACCCTCGTTCCCCGTCGTCCACTCCACGGCGAGGTTTGAGAGCAGCGCATCCGCCACACCAGGCGTGCGCTCGAGGATCGCGAGCCCGATGGCGAGATCGAACCGCATTCCAGGCGAGGGTTGCGTCATCTGAGCACCATACCACCGGGTGCAGCAGACCAGGAGTCCGATGGCCGGTTCGTCCGTATCTGGTAAGCTCACAGCCATTCGACAAGGGAGAAATCGCAATGCGACGAGTGCTGCCACTGGTCTTCCTGGCTCTCGGTGTGTCGACCGCCCAGCCGATCGCGCGCCAGGCGGTTCGGTCGCCGACGGTCGTCATCAAGGCCGCGCGCATGTTTGATGGCCGTTCCGACACGGCTCTCACCGACGCGGTCATCGTCGTCGAAGGCACCACGATCACGGCAGCAGGATCGCGCCTGGCGATCCCGCCGGGAAGTTCCGTTGTCGATTTGGGTGATGTCACGCTGCTCCCCGGATTCATCGACGCACATACGCATCTGTCGGATGAATCTTCAGACGACTGGAATGCCGATACGGTCACCGGGCTGCGGCGGACGGTGGCGGAGGCGGCGCTGCGCGCCTCGCAGTTTGCGGAGCGCACCTTGCGGGCAGGATTCACCACCGTCCGGGACGTTGGCTCGAGCGACTACATCGACGTGGGCCTGAGGAATGCCATTCGTGCGGGAGTCATTCCGGGTCCGCGCATGCTCGTCGCGGTCCACGCGCTTGGAGCGCGAGGAGGCCACTGCGACAACACGGGATTCCCATACCAGCGGTTCGGCCCTGAGCCGGGGATCGCCGAGGGAATCGCCGCGGGTCCGGACCAGTTCAGGGACGCGGTTCGTTTTCAGGTCAAGTACGGCGCGGACGTGATCAAGGTGTGCGCGACGGGCGGCGTCCTGTCGCTTGGCGACGCCGTCGACACGCCGCAGATCACGCAAGCAGAGATGGACGCCATCGTTGACGAAGCGCACCGGCTCAACAAACGCACCGCCGCACACGCACACGGGGCCGCCGGCGCCAAGGTCGCTATCCGCGCCGGCATCGACTCAATCGAGCACGGGTCCTTTCTGGACGATGAGGCCGTCAGCATGATGAAGGAGCGTGGCACGTTCCTGGTGCCGACGCTGATGGCGGGCGAGTATGTCGCGGGCAAAGCCAGCGACCGCCAGTACCCTCCGGAGATCGCCGCCAAAGCCCGCGCCGCCGTCGCCGCGCGCTCCGGCGCGTTCAAGCGCGCCCTGGATGCCGGAGTGAAGATCGCGTTCGGTACCGATTCGGCCGTCAGTCCGCACGGCCGTAATGCCCAGGAATTTGCACTGCTCGTCAGCAACGGGATGACACCGGCCGCGGCGCTTCACACAGTGTCCGCGTCGGCGGCCCTGCTTGGCCTGGAGAAGTCCGTGGGGACGATCGTGGCAGGCAAGCTTGCGGACATCGTGGCGGTTCCGGGCAATCCCCTTACCGACATCACCGTGACCGAGCGCGTCACGTTCGTGATGAAGGAAGGAAAGGTTTATCGCAACGATAGGGCGCGGTGACGTTCAATCCTTCTTGCCGTCCTTCGGCTTGTCCTTTGGCTTGTCCTTGTCCTTGGGACCGCCGCCGTTCCCATCCCTGTCGTCGCCGTTCTTTGCCTTAGTCGTCCTCACCGTGTCCGCGCGCACACGACCGTCGGCCAGCTGCATACCGTCGGCAACGACTTCGGTTCCGTCTTGAAGCTGGCGGCAGTCTCCCTTGAGGAATTCGGTATCCCCGCTGGTGACCACGCGTTGTCCGTCGAGCACAAATGTGAGCCCTGGGCATGAACCCGCGAGGGACGCGACCGTTCCAGAGATCGTCACTGCTCTGGGGGGAGGCGGCTCCGGGTTCGGCTGCGGCTCGGGCTTCGGCTCGGGCTTCGGCTCCGGCTTGGGCGCTGGCGCCGGCGTTGGCACCGGTGCGGGAGCTGGGTCGGGCTTCGGAGCTGGTGCTGGCGCAGGCGCCGGAACCGGGTCGGGCTTCGGTGCGGGGGCGGGGGCGGGGGCGGGGTCGGGCTTCGGAGCGGGCGCCGGAACCGGGTCCGGCTTCGGAGTTGGCCCAGGTGCCGGCGCCGGGGCGGGTGCTGGAGCAGGCGTCGGACCCGACACAGCCGGTTGCATGAGGTCGATCCGCTGACCCGCAACGAGAAGTTGGACTGGCCTTGCCGACCCGGTATTGGCTCCGACGACGATGCGAACGTCTGCGTCCCCGTGTCCCGATGTCGGGGAAACCTGCACCCAGTCAGCCGTCGCGACGGTCCACGCGCACGCCGCGTGCGCGCGAATCTCGAGGGTGAACTGGCCGCCTGCTGCCGTCAGGTTCGGAGCTCCCGGGGAGATGTCGTAGCGACAGGCTGCGGGTTCCTCCGCGACAGAAACCTGCTGCCCTCCTACCGAGATCACGCCACGCCGCAGCACCGGATCCGCATTCTCGACGACGCGGTATGACAGAGAACCATCGCCCTGTCCGTCAGCCGCTGAGGTGAGCACTATCCAGGCCGCCTGCGACGAAGCGGCCCAGGCACACTCGCGTGCGGCGCTGACCGTAATCGCGCCGACGCCGCCCGACGGCCCGAATAACAGCGGGGTACCTGACACGGTCGTCTGGCATCGTTCGGTCGAACTTGGACTCGTCACGCTCGTGGAGGTGGAGCTTCCGCACGCCGCCAGGAAAAGGGCTGCCGCCGCGGCAATCACTGCGTTTGTCGGACGTCGCACGTGCAGCAGCGATGCAGGAAGGTCGCCACTTCAGCCCCACCTGCCACCACAGCGCCGCCGCAACCTAACACCGGAAACTGTGTAACCAGGTACCCCTGCGCCGTCGCGCGAGACATCCGCGATTCTCACTGTATTACCCGGACCGGGTTGACCGCCGGAGAATCCTGCTTGCATTCGAGCGGCGGCGAGCCTATGTTTGGGTCTGCTCGCTGACTGGGCCGAACATGGCTCCCCACCTCGAACCGTCGCGGCAACGCCTCGCCCGCGTGCTGATCGTCGATGACGATCAGGACACGCTGCAGTTGTACTTCGAGTTTCTGTCATTTTCGGGCCTGGACGTGTGGACGGCGGCGACCGCGCCGGCGGCCTTGACGAGCGCGCTCGAACATCATCCCGACGTCGTCGTCACGGATATCTCGCTACCGGGTGCCGACGGGTGGACGCTGTGCCGCTCCCTTCGGGGGGATGAGCGAACGCGCACGTGCGGGGTCATTGCGCTGACCGGCTGGGTGCACGACAGAGAGCTCAACGCCCGCGCCAGGGAAGCTGGTGTCGACGTCGTCCTCACCAAGCCGTGTCTCCCGGATGCACTCCTCACAAAAATCGATGAGGTCAGGCGACGAGCGCTGCTGCTGAGGGTCCGCGGCCAGCATGCGATCGCGCGCGCCGCTACGCTGCGGACCCGGTCAGACCGACTGGCCGAAAAATCGGCCGCTTTTCAGGGACGTGTCAAACGGCGGCGGTAGCCGGGTTCCCCGATCCAGTCTGGACCAGAGCTGCTTTTGGTCTGAAGCGCGCAGAGACATCGAATCTCACCTCGTCAGCGTCATGGAACGTCCTTTGCTCTCCGACCGGCGACATGGCGCTGGCAGTCCCTTCGGTGGCGGTTGCGATCGTCTGCTTCGCCCTGCTCTCCGGGTGCGCCGCCCGACGCCCCTTGTCCGCGTCGTCTTTTCCGCAGCCGCGGTCGAGCGTTCTTCCGCAATCGATGGAGTCGCCCCACACCGGAGAGGCCGCAGATCGGGTCAAGAACGCGATCAAGTCTCTCCGGCGCGAGTTCAGGCAACGCAGCCTTAAGTCGCCGAAAGCACTCGCAGCTCTACAGCCCATTCCCCTCATATCCCCATCGAGCGCGGCACGCAGAGTTGGAACCTCCGGCGCCTGGTCGGTCGTCGAGGCAACACACGACGCGCCCGCGAAACAGGAAGCATTTTCCCAAACTCAGACAAGTTACGGTAAACCCGCTGCCAGCCCCAGTCGGACACGTCTGGCTCCGTGGCTTCTGTTCGCCATCGCCGTGGTTGTAACGGTCGGGATCATAGCGGCACGGCTGCAGTCTTCCGCCCGCAGCAGCGTCGGTCACTTCTAGACATTCCGCTCACCTCCTAAGTCCGCTCTCGAGACGCCCAATCGCCACTCCGGAACACTTCGCGAAACGCCTCCGATCGCTGTTCGAACTCGAGGGCGCCCCTATACCTCACCCCGTTCGCGTCGTTCAGGGACCATACAACGCATCGGAGGACGTGAGCGGCAAGGATGAGAGTTCGAACTTCCGTGATGAGCTGAAGATGCACGCGTGCGCCCGGGCGCAGCGGACGCGCAGCCTCGAGCAGGGCACCACTGGCACTCAAGTTGATGATGAAGACGATGCAGCCGGGGCGGAGCGTGGCGCGGAGCGGATGCAGCAGTGCCGGCGGGAAGCGCGGATCTCCGCGGCGATCGATCAACGACTGGTCCACGCCCCTGCTCCTCGTTCGAACTTCATCACACGCGTCCGCGCTGTGGCTCCGAGCACACGGACCGCGTATTGCGCGCGTCGACCCTGAACATACAGCGTGCCCGACGTCGCGGTGCCGTCCGGTCCGGTCGCCAGGATGCGCGCCGAGCCGATTCGGATTCCGTCGGTATTCGTGCTCCGGACACCGTCAGCGTCAGGCAATCCAGCCTGCAGCCCAAAGGTGACGCCAGGGAAGCGCTCGGACAGCCGTTGCCCCGCGCCGATGGAAGGGTCAACTCCGGACCGGATCTCGGCGGTGCGAACTCCGTTGCCGTTGCCGTCGACATATGGTTCGAACACGTAATCCGGCCCCGACAGTTCGAAGTGCAGCGCAACCGAGCGAGCGCGTTTGAGCGCATCCATGCGGTCGTTCAAGACGACTCCCGCAACGTAGCGAGCGGCGGCACCCGTATGCAGGTCGTCGAGTGCCGCATCGGTGACCGGGAGAGCCATCCCCGCGATCAGGATTGCAACCGCCACCGCGAACAGCAACTCGATCAACGTGAGACCGGACTCGCCCGATCGCTCTCTCATTGGCATGGTCGTGCCCCTGCTATTCCGGAACGCCGGCCGCCGCTGACGGCCGGCACTCGGGAGCGACTACTTCTGCGCCTCCGCCGGCGCACCCTTGTCGGGACTGACCGTGATGAGCGGCTTCAGCTTGAGGAAGCTCTTCTCGCCGACACCTTTGACGTTCATCACGTCTTCAACCTTCTTGAATCCGCCGTTCTTCTGCCGGTAGTCGATGATGCGCTGGGCCGTGCTCGCACCGACGCCGGGAAGCGTCTGGAGCTGCGCAATCGAAGCGGCGTTCAGATTGACGGGGGCGCTCGGCGTCGCGCGCGCGGCGCTGGTTGCGGACGTCTTCGCCTTCGACGTGGCCGCGCCGCCCTGGCCCGACTTACTCGGCGGGGCGGGTTTGCTCGCTTGCGCCCGGGCAGCGGGGATGCCCGCTACCGCGGTGGCGATGATGAACACAATGACGAACGTAAGTCGACGCATGCTGTCCTCCAGAATAACAAAGATGTTGAAGGGCCCGCGGCGCCAGACCTGCCAAAGTGAGAGGTCGGGCCACTCTGTTTACGTTCCAGCACCGGGGCCGCTCTCGATGAGGCAAGGCAGGGACCGCCATCGGGCGTGTGATCCGTGCGTCCGCAACCCACACTGAGCACGCGAGTTGGTACGTGAGCACAGGCGAAGAGCCGCTCCGGCCGAGCGACGCGCGGGTGAGCCGGGCGTCTACTGCGGGTGACGAGCCACGCCATCGATCGATGATTCGAGAGTTGCGGCGCCGCAACTCCGGTTCCGGTGAGCGCAACGGCGGTTCACGTCCGCCTCCGCCCGCGTTCGCGTCTCGGCGGGCTATGGCGAGACCCGCCGTAGCCGCATCGCGGCGAAGGCGGGCCAAGGTGCAGGGAGTGTCGACCTCTACCCGCAGTGTCGTTGGGCGCGGGCGATGGCGAGATCCGCCGTAGCGGCGTCGCGGCAAAGGCGGCCACGGTGTCCGGGTGCTAAGGGTGGGCTGACGGTGAATTCAGGGAGGACACGAAGAACACGTCGCGGAGTTCTGCCAGGCTCGGAAACGCTGCCGCCCGCATTCTGAAGGTAAACCGCAACAGAACGCGCCAGCGCGCACTCGCTCGAGCCCGGCAGAACTACTCAATCAGTAACGATCAACGAACATCACACATCACGAATCCCCAATCCGGAGCCCCGAGTCCCGAAATCAGAATCCTACCGGTGCTGGAGCCAGACGTCGTAGAGGGGGTCGCGGCCGTCCTGCCAGATGATCGTGCCGCGTTGACGGAACTCGTTGCCGTAACGGTCTCTGCGCTTTTTCTCCTTGTACTCCGTCGAGATCCCGATCACGCCCGCTCCAGACGCCGGCCGCAGTTCGTCGGGCTCGGAAATGCCGTTATGATTTGCATCCCGCCACAGCAGCAGTCGTGAGAACGGCACATCTCCCGCATCGATTACGTCGTTGTCTCCCCGGCTCATGCCGTATGAGGGAGATTGCAGAAACTTCAATGCCTCAAAGCCGTTCGCCGTTGTCACCAGTGGCCCACTCGGGTACGCCGGCGTGTGGTCCCCGAACAACTCAGACCCGTCATCAATGCGCCCGTTCCCATTGCGATCCATCGCCAGGAACTCGTCGTCTGAATCACGTTCGGTCCAGGAGACCAGTTCCGGAATGCCGTCGGCATCCAGGTCGAAGTGCACGCCGTTGTCGACGCTCGTGAGCGCATATCCGTTTCGCTGGGAGTCGACGATGATCGGACTGGAGGGTTTGAGGTCGCACCAGGTGTCGCGCCAGATGCCGTCGCGGTTGTAGCAGTCGAGCACCGGGTCGTATTGGGCGACTTGCGGAGCAACCGGAGTGGCAAAACTGGCCGTATTCCCGGTGGGCCACCACGCATTTGCGAACGGGCTGGGAAGGGTGCCCGAAGCGAAATGTCGGCCGTTTGTTTGATACGAGCGGTTGTAGGCGGGCACCGGAATCTGTCGCTTTACGCTGGTATATAGGACCCCCGTGGCGGACGCGCCGGAGTTCCCAACTCCGCTGATGTCCGCCTCCACCCGCACAAACCACTGCCCACACAGATCAAAGACGCCGACCGTTTCGACGATGTATTCGACCCAGTTGAATTGGCCGAACTGGTGACTGGTGTTGCGGTTGCTGACCGTGCCGCAGCTCGGGAAAGACATTTCGGAAGAACTGTCGCTGGCGTACACAGGCCCGGTAGAAAGCCCGAGCAGACACACGACGACGACCACGGAACCAAGACGATCCATACAAGCACCTCGCGATTGAATTCAGGTTGCGGCTATTCCGGCTCCAGGTAGCGGGCCAGATCCTTTTTGGGCACGCTGATCGACGTGCCGGACTTCGTCGATTCGGCGAATGCGGCGAGTGCGGTGGCGGCGGCGGGGTTGAGCGCGGCGAGCACCCGATCGCGCGTGTGGAGGGTCTCCCAGCGGCACTCGAGCGAAATGGCCCTTATCTTCGCGTCGACCGAGGCCATGCTTTCGGCGCCCAGGAGTGCGGCGGCCTTGATGGCTCGTTCCTGGCAGCGGGCATCGACCTTCTGAATCGCCGCGGACTCCTTGATGACGAGCGCCGTCTCCGCTTTCGAAACGAATGGATATACCGAGCTCGGCAGCTCACCGGGGCCGCCAGCAATCACGCGAAAGACGTAGCCCCAGACGCTCCATTGCGGGATCAATTCGGGGTTCCTGGCTCCGTCGACCAGCAACATCTCCGGCGAGGTCGCACCGGGCGTGGCAGGCGCCTGGGAGACCACCGGGGAGACGGGCGGCGAGAGCAGCGCGAGCGCCAGCAGCAATGAACCCATCGTTCTAACCTCCTCTTCAGGTGCGGAAACCTGGCCGTCACAGCGATTGAAGGAAGTGACCCCGACGGGACGCAGGAACCGCCGCACCGTCGGTCGCGTCGCACAGACCAGGCGCAAACGTCCTGCCGAGATAGAAGGAACGGGGCCGCGCGACCGCAAGTGGGTGGTAATTGACCGGTTAGCGTTCAAGGGGTGAGGACGAACCGAGGCCGGACGAACGGAGGGACTCAAAAACGTCAACACCCGGAGACAACTGGCGGCGCCCGGCCGGGCCAGGCTATCCGCCGGGCACGGCAGTGCTACTCTTTTTGGAGGGGGGGGACAACCGGCGCACGACAGTCCGGACCACCTCCGGTGAGGGTTCCGTCAGTGCTTCGAAAATGGGGATTGGTCGTCGCGGTTGCCTTTCTCTTACAGGGCACATCCCGGGACGCGTTTGCCCGAGGGCCCGAGCGGCTCCCGTTTGCAGTGCGATCGAAGAACCTGACCCTGACGGTGTACCGGCCGTCGACGTCCGCACGAGGCACGATCATCATCGGGAGCGGCGACGCGGGGTGGGTCGGTCTCGCTGTCCACCTGTCTGAGTTCCTGGTCCAGCAGGGGTACGTGGTCGTCGGGTTCAACGTGCGGGAGTACCTCTCGTCGTTCACGGAGGGGAGTCAGCACGTCAACATCGGGGACGCGCGCACTGATTACCGGGCGATGTCGGAGTTGCTCGCCGGCCACGGGCTGCTCCGGCATCCGGTGCTGCTCTCGGGCGTGTCGGAAGGAGCGGCACTGGCGGTGGTGGCAGCCGGAGATCCCGGGAACCGACCGTGGGTTGACGGCGTTGTCGCCGTCGGTCTGCCGGCCAGTGCGGAGCTCGCCTGGCGCTGGGTTGATTGGGGCGCGCTCCTGATGAAGCGCGACGCCGATGAGCCGTCGTTTGCACCGGTGGAATACGTTGGTGCGGTTGCGCCGATACCGCTCGCGATGATCCAGTCGGGCACGGATGAGTACATCTCCGAGGCGGATCGGGCGCGACTCCTCAGTGCCGCGAGGGCACCCAAGAGAATGACGATGATCGCCGCCGCGAACCATCGGTTCACGGACAAGCTGCCGGAGCTCCGGGCCGAGATGCTGTCCGCGATCGCGTGGGTGAACACTGCTGTCGGCGCGCCGCGAAAGCAGGCCGGTGACTGAGCCTCCCATCGGCATGCTCGCGAACGCCTGGCGCCGGCTCGTCGCGCGCATCGAGGTCGCGCTCGTCTGGGCGCTCGCCCACGGTGCGGCAGTGTGGCCGTTTCTGATGTTCGCGATCGTGCTGGCGCTCTCCTGGAGCGAGCTGCGACACATTCATCCGCGCGACGTCCGTCTCGCGGTGAGACACTTCGATGCCCCATGGCTCGTTGCCGCTGCGGCGATCACCGTCGCGAACATCGCGGTGATGGGCGTCTACGACGTGATCGCATTTCGCCGGACCAGGTGCCGATGGCAGGAGCGGTGGCGCCATGGTGCGGTGGCATTCGCGTGGAGCAATTTCCTGACACTCGGGCCGCTGGCTGGACCGGCCGTGCGCCTGTGGCTCTATCGCTCGGACGTGGACGACCTGAGCGAGCTGCACAGCGGCATCGCCGCAATCGCGATCGCTTTCATGTCTGGCCTCGTGGGCTGGACGCTCGCTTCAGTTGCCGGCGGCTGGTTGATCGGCTGGAGCGGCGCCGGAACTGCGGCCTTCCTGGGGCTCTGTGCCGCCTCATTTGGCCTGGTCCTGCTGTCGACGTCGATCGCGCGCATCGTCGCGCGACGCATCCGCGGGGCCGCTGCCGAAGATGTCACCTTTCCGGGGGCGCTGGAGCTCGCGGTCGTCGGGTGGGTCGACTGGCTGCTTGCCGCGGCGGTGTTCATCGCCTGCTTTCATGCGGCCGGGGCGGTCGCGGGCCCGCTCGCACAGCTCCACGGGTTCTTCATCGGGCAGGCGCTCGGTGTGGCGAGCCTCGTACCGGGCGGTGTGGGCAGCAGCGACGCGTACTGGATCGCCCGCCTGCCGATGCGCGAAAGCGCAACGACAGCGGTTCTCCTTGCGTATCGAATGATCTATTACGTCGCGCCGTGGGCGATTGCCTCTCTCCTGCTGCTCGCCCGCGCGACGCGTTACGCGCCGCGCCGCCTCGAAGTGGCGCGCCGGATGGTCGGCGGTCTTGTCGGCGGGGGCGGCGTTCTGATCATCCTGAGCAGCGCTTCTCCGGCAGTCCACGCGCGGCTGCTGGCGATGGAACGGTTCGTCCCTCTGCAGCTGGTCGAAGTCGGGCATCTCACCGCCGCCTTCGCCGGCCTCCTCCTCGTCGTCCTTGCGCGTGGGCTGTCGCGTGGTTATCACGCGGCCTTTCGCGCCACCCTCATCCTCCTGACGCTCGCGAGCGTGGCCGTGATCCTGAAGGGCTTCGACTGGGAGGAGGCGATCATCCTCGCCTGCATCGGCATTGCCGCGCGCTCGCAGTCGGAGCTGTTCCAGCGGCCGAGTCGCGGCGACTGGATTGAACGGCCTGACCTCGTGCTGGCGTTTGCGGCGCTGACGATCTTCGTCACGTTCGGCACGTTCTCGCATCGACTCGGAGCGGCAACGTTCGAACGATGGTCGAACACGGGTTACCTCATGGAGGGAACCCGTTTCGTCCGCACTGCCGGATCGATGTCGCTCGCGGTTGCGGCGGCGACGCTGTACCTGCTGCTCCGTCCGCCATCGCGCTTCACCCGCCTGGGCTCGGCCGACATCGATGCGGCACTGGCACGACATCAGATGATTGGTCATGGAACCAACGGCCTGATGGTCGCAACCGGCGACAAGGCGGTCCTGTCCACGCCACACGGACTCTGCCTGTACCGGACTGTTGGCCCATACCTGATGATCTTCTCGGACCCGGCGGTCACGCACAGCCACGAACGCGGAGCCTTTCTCGACGAGCTCTCGACCGCGGCACTCGACATGGACCGCCGCCCCGCGTTCTACCAGGTGTCGCTCGACTGGATTCCGGTGCTCCACGATCGCGGTTACAACTTCTTCAAACTCGGTGAGGAAGCCCACGTCCACCTCGCTGACGTGACGCTCGACGGCCACGCCGGCAAGATGTACCGGCAGGTGTTGCGCAGGGCCGAACGCGACAGTGTCGCGTTCCGCATTCTCGAACCTGCCGAGGTTCCGGCTCGGATGGCAGAACTCGCTGAGGTCTCAGCAGTCTGGCTTCGCGAAAAGAAACTCGCGGAGCGGCAGTTCTCGATGGGCTTCTTCGATCCCGCGTATCTGTCACGGTTCCGGTGCGCGATCGTCGAATCGGGTGGCCGTGGCGGGCCAATCCTGGCGTTTGCCAACCTGCTCGAGGGGCCGCGTCGCGAGGAGCTGTCGGTCGATTTGATGCGTCAGCGTTCCGATGGTCCGCAGGTCATGGACTTCGTGATCGTGTCGCTGCTCCTCGAGGGCAAACGCCTGGGCTACCAGACGTTCAATCTCGGAATGGCGCCGCTGGCGTCTGTCGGCACCGAGCGAAGTGCACACATGCGCGAACGCCTGGCGCGGATGCTGTTCCAGCGCGGCGAACAGTTTTACAACTTCCAGGGGCTGCGGTTCTTCAAGGACAAGTACCACCCCGAGTGGCGGCCGCGATACATGGCTTATCAGAATGCGTGGGAATGGCCGGTCGTCATCGCCCACGCGAGTGCCCTCATTGCCGGCGGCTGGAGCCGGATTCTGCGCCCGTCGAGCGACGCGTCACGCCCTTCGACCCGCTCCGACAAGGGGATCACACCGCCGCCACCCACAGCCGATCTGGATGATGGCTTCAGGGATGTGAGTCCCGCGCCACCATAGCCACGAGATGCGGGGTCGTTCTGCACGTCTCATCTGCCGGGTCGCAAGCTCTTGCGCGTGTTCGCAGCCGTGCCTGGCGCGTGCTCTCGATCGCCCACTCACGCGGGTTCGACGGCTGCGGCGGGTCTCGCCCGTCCTGCTCTGGCTCGTGTGTTCGGCCTGCGCCGCTCACCTGCCGCCCGCCAGCCGCCCGTTCGATCGATCGCTGCTCGTGAATGCCCATGAGCTCAAGCTTCACTTCGCGAACCGAGACACCGCGCAGAAACGACCGCTCGTCCTCTACACGACCGGCGACGGCGGCTGGGCGCGGAAGGACCTCGCTCTCTACCGGCAGATCATCTCGTGGGGATATCCGACCGCCGGGTTCAGCGCGCCCGATTACCTCGACCACCTCCGCGGAGAGGACGGGACCACGACGCCGCGACGGCTCGGCAGAGACTACGCCGACATCATCGCGTTCGCGGAGACGAATCTCGACATCGCGCCCGACACGCCGGTGGTGTTGATCGGCGATATCGAGGGGCGCAGGCCTCGAGGTTGTCGCCGCCGGTCAGCCGCAGGTTCACGACAAGCTCGCCGGCGTCGTCGCCATCGCGCTCACCAGGGAGGAAGAGTACGTCCGCTGGTTCGGCCGGCTGCCGCTGCTGCACCGGCCGCAAGAGCGGGTGATGGTCCAGGTATACGAATACCTGCCGCTACTCGGCACGGTGCCGATCGCCGTCATTCAGTCCACGCACGACCACTTCCTGCCAGCCGCGGCCGCCGCACAGCTTTTCGGTGCTGACACGCCGACGCGACGCTTCCGCGCCATCGAGGCACAGAACCATAGCTTTGGAGGGGCGAGAGAGGAGATGTATCAGGCGTGCAAGGAGGCGCTTGCCTGGATTTTGGATAGAGCGAGCACCAGGGGAGGGTTTTAGGGTTCTATGGTTTTAGGCGTTTTAGGGTCAGGTTTGACGGTATTAGGGTTATAGGGTCATAGGGTTCGGGTTCCGTTCTACGACTGCCCTTCGCGCGATCTCTCATGGAACGAACCTCAGACGCAGAACGTCGAACCTGGCACCTGGAACGTGAACCTAGAACGTGAACCTAGAACGTAGAACCTAAAACCTAAAACCTGACACTAAAACCTCTATAACCCTAGAACCTCTATAACCCTAAAACCGACAGGATCAAACTCTGACCAACTTCGTGACCCGTCCGACCTCGACCCACTCCACCACGAAGATGTTGCCGGCGTGATCGAAGCAGGCGCCGTGCGGGCAGATGAACTGGCCGGGGATGAACGCCTCCCTCGGCTGAGTGCGAAGCGGGTTGTTCCACTCAGGGGCGTTCGAATCGCCGAGGTGCTCGATGATGCCGTTCTTGCTGTCCATCAGCGTCACGCGGCCGTGCAGGTCGGGAACGACGACCATCCCCTTCTGTTCGTCGAAGTGGCAGGGCAGGCGGAAGCCGGTGATGAAGTCGATGTGCTGTCCGTCGAGCGTGAAGCGCTGAAGCCGGTTGTTGCGCCGATCGGCGACGACGAGGACCGGTGCTGCGCCGCGCGTGTCGACCCATATCCCGTGCGGCTCCGCGAGCTGGCCCGCTTCTGATCCCTTGCCGCCGAACGTGCGGATGTACTCGGCCTTGCTGTTGTACTGGTTGACGAAGTACGAACCGTAGCCGTCGCCGACGTAGATGTCGCCGTTCGGCGCAATCGCGACGTTGGTCGGGTTGTAACGCTTCGGCGTGCCGTCGGCCGCCGGCTTGTAGGCGTCGACATCGGGCGGTCCCTGGATCTTCCAGACGATCTCCCCTCTCGGCGTGGCCTTGATGACGACCGCCTGCATCTCGGGCGGGGGCAACTGGCGCGGGTTCGCGGCATTCACCGTCAGGTAGAGGAACTCGTCGCTGCCTTCCTTGCGGATGTGCAGCCCGTGCGCAACGCCCTTGAACTCCTTGCCCCAGGATCGAATGAACTTGCCCTTTTGATCGAACACCACCATGGAGTCGGCGCTCTCGCTCGTGGCATGGACGGTATGGTGGACGTAGATGTTGTGCTGAGAGTCTTCGACGACGCCGTGAGTGTTGCCCCAGCGAATCTGCGGCGGGCAGCTTGCCCCAGTCGTGGATGGCTTCGTACCTGTGCGCGCCCGTGCCCAGCACTGGTGGCTTCGATCCGGACTTGTTCTGGGTTCCGAGCAGGGTCGGCCCGAGAAGCGGCGCCGCGGCTATGGCCTTGACGAACTCACGACGGCTGGTTCTCATCGCACTCCCTCTCAGCTCTCAGCTATCAGCTATCAGCTCTCAGCTCGGTTACCTATGTCTCCGAAAGTCCACTCTCAGCAATTAACTATCAGCTATCACTCGGTTGTTGATTACGAGCGGTTGGCTCCGGGCGTGCGTCTCGTTCTCCCTCAGGAACTGAGACCTGATAGCTGAGTGCTGACAGCTCTTACGCAAACAACTCCATCACCGGCTCCCCTTTGCCATCGCGCGTGACGTAGACCGGACGCCGTTCGACGACGTAGGCGGTGTCGGGCGCGATACCGAGAGCGTGGTACATCGTGGCGTGCAGATTTTCCATGATCACGGGATTTTCGATCGTGGTGCACGGCCGTTCGTCCGCGGTCTTCCCGTAGAGGAATCCCTTCTTCACGCCGCCGCCGAACATGAGGACTGAGCCCGCGCCGGTGAAGTGCCGATGCATGCCGTAGTGGCGCGGCTCGGTCATGACGTTCGGGATGTTGATCGCCTGGTCCTTCACTTCCTTGCCGACCTTGCCCTCGGTCATCGCGTCGCGCCCGAATTCGCTCGCGAGGATGACGAGGGTGCGATCGAGCAGACCGCGCGCTTCCAGATCGCGAATCAGCTGGGCGACGGGTGCGTCGATCAGCTTCTTCATCGCCTCGGCGCGGGAGTGCCCGTGTTCGTGGCTATCCCAGTAGACGAACGGGATGTACTCCGACGTGACCTCTACGTACCGTGCTCCCGCCTCGATCAGCCGGCGCGCGAGCAGGCAGCCCTGGCCAAATCGACCCGAGTTGTAGGCGTCGAAGCTCGCCTTGCTTTCGAGCGAGAGATCGAATGCCTTCGCCGACGGAGAATTGAGCAGCCGGTCGGCCGCGTCAAGCGATTTCACGAGCGACTCGCGCTGGAAGTCGCTGCCGTATTGGTAGACAGGCTCATCGCCGAGCAGCTTCTCGAACAGCTGGCGCCGGCTGCGGAACCGGGTTTCGCCAAGCTCCCTGGGCGGACGGACGGCGGAAGCCGCATCCTGCGGGTCGACGATCAGAAACGGGCCGTGCTCGGTCCCGAGAAAGCCGGCGGTATGGAACGCCTTGAGCGTGCCGATTTCGCCCGCTCCTTCGACGGTCTGCCCGATGGCGATGAACGCCGGCATGTCCGGATTCTTCGGGCCCAGCGTCTTCGAGATGACCGCACCGAGGTGCGGCATCGCCATCGGCTGCGGCGGGATGTAGCCGGTGTGCCAGTGATATTGATGGCGCGAGTGCAGGATGAAGCCGAGGTCGGCGGCATTGAACGTCCGGATCACCGAGCCGCGATCGATCACGCTCGCGATCTGCTCGAGCCCCTGCGTGAACTTGATGTTGTCGACCGCCGTGTCAATGGTGGGAAACGTGCTGAGGACGTCCGATATGTTCACGCCCGGGGCGAACGGCGTGTAGCGCTTCGGATCGAAGGTTTCGGTCTGCGCCATCCCGCCGGCCATCCACAGCACGATGACGGCGTCAGCCGTTGGCTGGATCTTCTTGACCTCAGTTGCTCCACCGGGGTTTGGCTTCGCCGCCTGCGCGCCATGGAGCAGATACGGCTCGCGGCCCGCGAGCGCAGCGAGCGTCGCGCCGGCGGTCGCACCCATGAAGCCGCGGCGGCTCATGCGCGAGTAGATGAATTGTTCTTCGCGGGTCATAGGGCAGTCTTTCAGCTATCAGCTATCAGCTATCAGCTTCTTCCGCCTGAAGGCGGAAGCTACGAATTCAGCTATCAGCTGTCAGCCATTCAGCTATCGGCTTTCTTCCGCCTGAAGGCGGAAGCTACGAATTCAGCGTTCAGCTATCAGCCTTCTTCCGCCTGAAGGCGGAAGCTACGGACGCAGCCATCAGCTTTCAGTTACCAGTCGCCAGTCGCCAGTTCCCAGGTTGTTCCAATCGGCTGTGAACTGACTGCTGAGAGCTGATGGCTACTCAGTAAACCAACTGGAACTCGGGCTTCATCGTCACGGCCCACAGCAAATCTGCCAGTCCTTCGGCGGATGGACGAGCTCCGCGCGACGGGTCACGAAGCGCCGCTTCGGCGACGGCGCGCTCGCCTGCCGACGGAGCGCGCCCGAGAGCGTGGCGGAACACGCGGTCGACCGCCTCGGACACCGAGCTCACCGTGGGCGGCGCGCGGCAATGGAACCTCCGGGCGTGGCGGAATCAATCGGTCCATGTCCGGTGGCGCACCAAAGACGAAGAACCTGATCTGCGGGTCGAGGGTGGAGCCGATTTCGGCCGGCGGGTTCTCGAGGCCGATGACGCCACGGAAGCTCGTGAACCCTTTGCCCGCGATGTCGTACGCAACCACGGACGGATTCTGGACGCGAACGCCCGCGCCGGTCGCGCCGCTCACCTCGATCGGTCCCGTTCCGGGACGAAGCCCCGAGCGGTCGACCGGCGTGAGGCTCGAGAGCGGGACGACACCCGACAGGCCCGACGAGCTCCGCCTGCGCCCACGCCGGCAGCAGCGCGCGCGGCATGTTCGAGCCGTTCTCCTGGACGATGAGCCACAGGCGTGTGGCGCCCGAGACGTCGACGACGAACGGTGCCGGCTTGGCGCCGCGTCCGGCGACAGTCCGGTTGTAGAGGCTCAAGGTCTCCGCCGGGGTTTCGCCGAGCATCCGTCGCGCGCCGCGCGAGAGCCACCGCGTCAGGATCTCGCCGTTGACCAGTTCGAGCGCCTGTAGCGTCGACGCCTGCCCCGAGCGGACGGGAATCACCTGATCGCGGATCGGACGTCCGAGTGCGCGCGTGAGATTCGACGACGCGACGCGCCACTCACGCCCGTAGACTCCCGCGGTCGGCGGCAGCGACGGCAGCGGACTGCCGGGTGGCGGCGCCGGACCGGTCGCGCGGCGCCGGACCGGGATAGGTATTCCACTCGCCGGTGATCGAGCCGATCGCATCGCCGAACTGCTCGGCCGTCATGCGGCGGACTTCCGGACCGGCGAACACGTAGCCCCTCGCCGGCAGCTCCCCCGTTCGCGGGACCGACGGGCATCTGATAAGTGTGCGAGGTGAGGATCGTCGCGATCAGGTGCTTGATGTCGTACCCGTGATCGACGAAGTCGCTGGCCAGCCAGTCGAGCAGCTCGGGACTCCACGGCTTGCCGTCCATCTCATCCGGGTTGCGAGACGATGCCGTGACCGAGCAGGCGCAGCCACACGCGGTTCACCAGCGTGCGAGGAAGACGGCCGATGCGCTTGTCCGTGAACAACGCCGCCGCCGCGGCGCGTCGGTCCGACAGCGCTCCGGACGCGGGAGCGTGCCCGGGTTGCGGAAAGAGAAATCCCGGCTCCGCATAACGATCGAGCGCGACGTCGCAGCGGAACATCTGCAGCTTCGGATCGGGGGCGAAGTAGGCGGCGAGGGAGTACGCGTCCTTCAGCTTCCACTTGCTGACGAAGCTGTCGTGGCACGAGTTGCACTTGAGATTCACGCCGAGGAACACCTGGGCGGTGTTCTGCGACGCCTGCATCCACGGCGTCACCGCGGCGCTCGTTTCGCCGCGCCAGTTGACGCCGACAAGGAATCCATCGGGATCGCCCGGAGTCGACGGATTGATCAGTTTCGTGACGAACTTGTCGTACGGCAGGTTCGATTCGAGCGCGGTTGAGAGCCACTCGGTGATGCTCTTGCGGCCCGCGGTCTCGGAAAAGTACGTGACCCCGTCTTCGTTGCGCAGCAGATCGTTCCAGAACGAAATCCAGTGATCGCGATACTTCCGGTTGTCCGCGAGCAGCGTCGTGACGAGCGCCTCGCGCTTACCAGGGGTCTGGTCGGTCGTGAACGCGTCGAGCTCCGCCGGCGTCGGCAGCAGGCCCCACGTATCGAGATAGACGCGCCTCGCGAACAGGGCATCCGACACGATCGCGGGTTCGTCACGGCGCTGCTTCTGGAGATAGGCCGAGACGAATCGATCGACGGGTGCGGACCACGTTCGCCATGTCGCTGCGGGCACGACGGGACGGGACAGAGTGAGTGGCGCTTCCCAGGGCGGCGGCGCCGGCGGGGAGGTTCTCGATTCGCGTGCGCCTTGATCGATCCACGCCCGCACCAGCGCCAGCTCGGCGGCACCGAGCGGCGGCTCGTCCTTCGGCATCTGCGGTTCGACCGCGCCGGTCACCCGATCGATGAGCAGGCTGCGTGCGCTGTTGCCGGGCCGAATCACCGGGCCGTTTCGGCCGCCCTCGAGCGCGTCGGCGTAGGTCGCGAGCGAAAGCCCGCCCTTGCGCTTGTCCTGGCTGTGACACTCGAGGCAGTGCTCCGACAGCAGGGGCCGGATCTGCGACCTCGAAATCGATCAGGGCACCGGCGCCGTTCCCCGGGCGAGCGGCGGGACGTGTGGTCTGGGTCGCGGCCGCGACAGCGACTGCGCCGAGCGCACCAACGGCGCAGGATTCCGGCAGTCGAGTCGGCGCAATCTTCACGCCACGCTCCGGCGGCTGCGAGCGTCAAAAAAAGTGCTTCCCATGGGAACCACGGAAGTATACCAGTGCGCGCACCTCGGCCTGAACGACGCCGGAACAACACACAACGGCCGACCTCGTCGACACGTTCACACGTGTTCGGCAACACCGTCGCGTACCCGGGTGCGTATGATAAAGATAGGATTGCGCTTCAGCTTCTAGTTCGATCGCTGCAGGTCCCCCGGCCACCGGCCGGCGGGGCATTCTCAGACCATGGGCGCCCCAGTTCTCGCACTCCTGACGGTTGTCGCGTTGCTGCCCCAAGCCCAGGCTCCAGTACCGCCGCTTCCTCCCCTTCCGCTCGACACGTATTCGGCGCAAATGCGCGAGGTGGTGTCGGCGGCGGAGCGACAGGCCCGTCATGAGCCATCGAATGCGCAGGCCGCCGGCGCGCTGGGCCAGGCGCTGCATGCGTGGGACCAATGGGAATTCGCACACGGCGCCTATTCGCGTGCGGCCGCATTGGCGCCCGACGTGTTCGCCTGGCACTATCTCGATGCCTGCGTCCTGCAGCGACTCGGCCGTCACACCGAGGCGGTCGTACGTTTGCAAAAGGCGCTTGCGATTACACCTGATTACCTTCCCGCTCGCGTGAAGCTCGCCGAAGCGCTCCTTGAAACCGGCGCGCTCGACGAGAGCCGGCGGGCCTTCGAATCGCTCGTCAGTCTCCCGGCGGCTGAATCTGCGGCCCGTTTCGGGCTCGGGCGGATCGCTGCAGCGAGCGGCCGCCAGGAAGATGCCATCGCCTCGTTCGAGCGCGCAATCGCGCTGTATCCGGAATGGGGTGCGGCCCACTACGCACTCGCGCTCTCGCTGCGCGCAGTTGGCCGTCGCGAGGAAGCGCAGCGTGCAATGGAACGCCACGCGCGCTACGGGACGCGCTGGCCCCCGCTCGCAGATCCAGTGCTGTCCAGCGTCCTCGATCTGCGGGATGATGCCGCGTCGATGCTCCGGCGTGCCGAAGCGCTCGCCGAGAGCGGAGATCTTCAAGGCGCGATCGCCGCCAACGAGGCCGCGCTCCGGCGCGATCCGTCGCTGACGGTTGCCCACGAAAGGCTCCTCACCCAATACGGCCGGATCCAGGACTGGGACAACGCCGAACGGCACTACAAGGCCGCGATGCAGATCGGATCCAACCTGGCAGACATCCAGTACGACTACGGCGTGCTCCTCCAGATGCAGGGCAAATGGGATCTTGCCGGGTCCGCGTACCGACGCGCTTGCGAGATCAATCCGCGCCACGCACAGGCGCACAACAATCTGGGACAGATCCTGGAGCGGACGCGCAACTTCGAGGCGGCGCTCGACGAGTACCGGCTTGCGGTGGAGAGCCAGCCGACCTTCCGGCTGGCACGCTTCAATCTCGGTCGCGCGCTGATCGCGCTTGGCCGGCCGGCCGAAGCCGTCGTCGAACTCTCGCGCATCACCGAGCCCCGTGATGCCGAGGCGCCGCAATACCTCTTTGCGCTCGGCGTCGCGAACATTCGCGCCGGCAACCTGGCGGACGGGATCAGATGGGCCAACGACGGAAAGCGGCTCGCGGCAGAGTACGGGCAGGATCAGCTCGCCACCGCGATTGAACAGGAATTAGCACGCCTCAAATGACGCGATGGACGTCGGCCGTCGTCGTCGCCGCGATGCTGCTGTTCGTGGCCGCACCGGCTCCTCCGCCCCTGTTCACCGATGTGGCCACAGCCGCCGGCCTGACGTTTACTCATGCGAACGGCGCCACCGGTCGTCTCTACATGCCGGAATTAATCGGCGCCGGCGTCGCGCTCTTCGACTACGACAATGACGGCGACCTCGATGTCTTCCTCGTGCAGGGAGGCCCACTGGACTCCTCGGACCCGGGAGCCGAGCCCCGCACCAGCCGCCTGTATCGCAACGATCTGATAAGCGGAGGCGCGCGCCGGCGCCAGCTCCACTTCACCGACGTCACCGCCGCCGCAGGCGTGGGACTTCGCGCTTACGGTATGGGCACCGCCGTTGCCGACTACGACAACGACGGGGACCTGGACCTGTTCGTCACGGCATTCGGGGCCGACACCCTGTATCGCAATAATGGCGACGGAACCTTTACCGACGTCACAGCCGCGTCAGGGGTGAGCGACCCCCTGTGGAGCACGAGCGCCGCATTCTTCGACTATGACCGCGACGGCGATCTCGATCTCTTCGTCGCCAATTACCTGGACTACACGGTTGCCGGCAGCAAGTCGTGCACGGACGCAACCGGCGTGCGCGACTACTGCGGCCCGCGAACTTACCCTCCCGCGCCGGATCGCCTGTACAGGAACGACGGTCATGGCCGCTTCACGAACGTGACCGATGCAGCCGGCATCAGCAAGGCGGACGGCGCCGGACTGGGCGTCGCGGTGGGCGACTACAACGGCGACGGGTGGCTCGACCTGTACGTCGCGAACGATGCAACCCCGAATCAGCTCTGGATCAATCAGCACGACGGCACCTTCGCCGACGAAGGCCTCCTGTCGGGCGCGGCGCTGAATGCCGAGGGGAATCCCGGAAGGCAGCATGGGTATCGCGTCAGGCGACTTCGACGGGGACGGCGACGAGGACCTGCTCGTCACGAATATCGCGGGTGAAACGTTCGTCCTGTATCGCAACGACGGTCACGGACACTTCGAGGACGCCCGCGTGTCGAGCGGCCTCGCGCCTGTGACGCCGCGCTTCACTGGCTTTGGCGTGGAGTGGTTCGACTACGACAACGACGGCTGGCTCGACGTATTCGCTGCGAACGGAGCCGTGAACATCATTCCCGCAAAGCGCGGGCAGCGATCGCCTTACGGGATGACGAACCTGCTGCTGCACAACGCGGGAAATGGACGGCTGGACGATGTCCACGCTCGCCGGCGGTCCGGAGTTCACTCGTGATGGGGTGTGGCGGGGGGCGGCGTTTGGCGACCTCGACAACGATGGTGATACCGATGTCGTCGTGACCAGCAACGGCGGCCCTGTTCAGTTGCTGCTCAACGGATCGCCGGCAAGCCACTGGCTCGACGTCAGTCTTTCGCAGGGTTCCGGCAACCGGTTCGGGCTGGGCGCACGGGTCGGAATTGAGCGATCAGGGCCGCCCGACGATGTGGCGCCGGGTCAAGACGGACGGCAGTTACCTGTCAGCGAGCGATTCGCGCGCACACTTTGGATTGGGGAACTCGCCCAAGGTCGACGCTGTCATCGTCCAATGGCCGGACGGCGGCACGGAACGCAGGACCGGGTCAGGGACTGACCAAATCGTCACCGTCCGACGAACCAGCACACCCTGAAGCCACGCATTCGCTGCCGTTCGTTCGCGTTTGGCGTGTTTTCGCGCTATTTTCGCCGCAAACGTCTGACAGCTCATCATTTAGGCGTACCAGGTCGGTAATCCTGGCCTTCCTGGTCTACAGATCGGATGTATACTCTGCCGACCCCGCTCTATAGTTTGAATCCGCTAGGGCGGCGTCCGTGTCGTTCGTTCGGAAGGAGGGACCTTTGAGTCTGTTTAGTAGTTTGACGTCAGGCCGACGTAGTTGGTCTGGTCGTCGGTGATCGTCGCGTCGTTCGCCGTCCTCACCATCGGCCTCTTGGCCGCTCCGCTACATGCACAGGTTCTTTACGGCAGCATCGTCGGCGTCGTCCAGGACGCTTCGGGATCGACCATCCCCGCCGCTACCGTGATCGATTGTGAACAAAGACACCAACCTGACCCAGGAAACGGTCAGCAACGAAAACGGTGAGTACACCTTAACGAACCTTCAGCCCGGACGCTACGACGTCAAGGTCGGGCTGCAAGGCTTCCGCGAATTCGTGAGAACGAACGTGCCGGTGACGGCCGGACAGATCAGCCGCGTCGAGGCGAAGCTCGAGATCGGATCCGTCAGCGGAGACGGTCACGGTTGAATCCGCCGCCCAGCTGCTCCAGACCGACAAGAGCGACCTGCACACGGAACTGAAGGCGAAGGAGATCATCAATCTCCCGCTGAACCAGTACCGCAACTACCAGGCGCTGATCAACCTGGTGCCCGGCGCGACGCCGGCAACGTTCCAGAACGCCCAGACCGACACGCCCGGCCGCTCGCTGCGGACCAACGTGAACGGCATGGACGGACAGAACAACAACACCCGCATCGACGGCGCGAGCAGCGTCAACATCTGGTTGCCGCATCACGCGGGTTATGTCGCCCCGGCCGAGACCATCGACACGGTCAACATCGCGACGAACAACTTCGACGCCGCCGCCGGCATGGCGGGCGGCGCGGCGATCACGCTGGTCACGAAGTCGGGCACGAATACCTTCAAGGGTTCGGCGTTCTACTTCAAGCAACCAGGACGAACTGAACGGCAAGGCGTTCTTCGATCCCGTCAAGCTGAATTCGAGCGTCTCGATTGGCGGCGGCACGGTCGGCGGCCCGATCGTCAAGAGCAAGCTGTTCTACTTCGCGGGCATCGAGAGCAATCGCGAACGCAACAGCCGGTTCGACCAGTACACGGTGCCGACCGCGAAGATGCGCAACGGCGACTTCAGCGAAGTGCTCGCGGTCACTCCGAGTTTCAAGCTGTACGACCCGTCGACCGGCACCAACGGTGTCGGCCGGACGGAGTTCCCGGGTGCCGTCATTCCGGGTGGCCGGCTGTCAAGCCTGGCCCAGCAAATCCAGGCGTACTATCCCGCGCCGAACAACGCGGGCACGAACAACGGGTTGCAGAACAACCTGTTCATCGCCCGAGACCCCAAGGCCATTCGCGACAACTACGATGCGAAGGTCAACTGGAACCGCACCAACTCACACCAGATCTTCGCCAAGTTCTCGACGATGCAGGCGAACGTGGATGACCTCTTCTACCTGGGCGTTCCTGACGTCGGCGGCGGCAACACCAAGGTGTATGTCGCCACGGTCGGCAACACGTGGACGATCAGCCCGACGATGGTCTTTGACGGCAACATCGGGATGAACAAGCAGAATCAGACCGCGGCCGGCGGCGACTTCGGCACGAACTTCGGGTCTGAGACGTTCGGCATCCCGGGGACCAACGGGCCGAATCCGCTCCAGAGCGGCATGCCCTATTTCGACACCGGGATGAGCACGCTGGGTAACAACGCCGGATGGACGCCACTCGAGCGTCACGAGACCAGCTACACGGCCACCGCGAACCTGACGAAGCTATACGGCGCTCACGAAATCCGGACCGGCTTCGACTTCATCCGCTACCAGCTGAATCACTGGCAGCCGGAGCTCGGCTCGGGTCCGCGGGGCAACTTCAGCTTCTCGGGCAACCTCACGGGTGCATCTGGTTACACCTCGAACCTGTGGAACCAGTACGCCGGGTTCCTCATGGGTCTGGATACTGGTTACGGCAAGAGCATCCAGTACGAGATCATGAGCGGCCGCGAGAATCAGTACGGCACGTTCATCAGCGACCGCTGGAACGTGTCGCAGAAGCTGACCCTGAACCTCGGCCTCCGCTACGAGTACTACCCGCTGATGTCGCGCGAGGATCGCGGTATCGAAGTGCTCGATGTCCCGACGTTCAACGTGCTGCTCGGCGGCGTCGGCAACGTGCCGAAGAACAACGGCATCAAGGTGAGCAAGACGCTGTTCGCGCCCCGGCTCGGCGCGGCCTACCGCATCAACGAGAAGACGGTCTTCCGCGCGGGCTACGGCCAGACCTTCGATCCGATTCCGTGGTCGCGTCCGCTCCGCGGCTTCTACCCGCTGACGATCGGCTACGCCAACTCGGTGACGAACAACTTCGACACCTTCTCGCTTGCGTCAGGCATCCCGGAAATTCCGCTGCCCGACCTCAGCACCGGTGTCGTGAAACTGCCGCCCAACACCACGATGCGGTGGCCCGACCAGAACAACGTCGATCGGGGCCGGACGCAGCAGTACAACGTGACCATCGAGCGCCAGCTCCCGTCGGACATCACCGTGAGCGCGGCCTACGTCGGCACGCGCATGGATGGCGGCTACGCGGACCTGAACCTGAACTACTCGGAGCCGGGCGGCGGCAACGCCGGGCGTCAGTTGTTCGCGCAGGCGGGCACCGCCGACATCCTCCAGTGGGCGTCGTTCACCAAACGGCGCTACAACGCGCTGCAGGTGGCGGTCAACCGTCCGTTCAAGGCGGGTCTCCTGCTGAAGGGTGCCTACACGCTCAGCAAGGCGATGAACGAGACCGACGACGATGGCTGGGTGGGACTGAGCTGGAATCAGCCGTCGCAGCTCTCGCGCAACTACGCGCTGGCCGGCTACGACAGGACCCACAACTTCCAGATGGGCTTCCTGTATGACCTGCCCTTCGCCAAAGGCTCGTCGAACGCGGCGGGGATGATCGTCCGCGACTGGCAGCTGAACGGCGTCTACTCGTTCTACTCCGGCACGCCGTTCACGGTCGGCGGCGACAACACCTTGCTCAACCAGCGCGGCGGCACGCAGACCATCGACCTGGTCGCGCCACTGCAGCGCGTCGGCGATCCCGGTCCGAACGAGGTCTATTACAACCCGGCGTCGTTCGCACAGCCGGGCAACAAGTGGGGCAACACGGGACGCAACCAGTTCCGCGGGCCCAGCGTGTACAACCTCGACATGGGTCTGTTCCGTGGCTTCCCGGTCGGACGCTATCGCCTGGAGTTCCGTGCGACGGCCAGCAACGTGCTGAACCATTCGCGCTGGGGCAACCCGGTGACGGACATCACGAACCTGAACTTCATGAAGATCCGTACCGTTATGGATCCGCGGAAGATTCAGCTCGGACTCCGCTTCGAGTTCTAGTCTCTCTTCGTAGTTCATTTCGGCCGGGAGGCATCAGCCTCCCGGCTTTTTTTCTGTACAGCTACTCTTCGCATTTTTCTGTACAGCTACTCTCCTGATCCGGAGAGCTACTCTCCTTCTGTACAGCTCCTCCGACCTCAGACGTGATCGCGATCCCATCTGCAACCTCTCCTCGCGCGCCGCGTACAGCGGTCGTATACTTTTTATTGCCAGCCCCCTGCCGCGCGTCGAATAGGTCGGCGCGTCGTGGTTAGTCTCGGAAGGGAGGACCCTCGTGAAAGAGGTCCGTCGTGTGAAGTCAGGCCGCAGTTGGCGGCCTGGCGGTCTGTGTGTCGCGTTGCTCGCTCTTCTTACTACCGGCGTAATCGCCGCTCCACTACACGCACAGGTTCTTTACGGCAGCATCGTCGGCGTCGTCCAGGACGCCTCGGGATCGACTATCCCCGCGGCTACCGTAACCGTCGTGAACAAAGACACCAACCTGACCCAGGAAACGGTCAGCACCGAAAACGGTGAGTACACCATTACGAACCTTCAGCCCGGACGTTACGACGTGAAGGTCGGGCTGCAAGGCTTTCGCGAATTCGTAAAGACGAATGTACCGGTCACCGCCGGTCAGATCAGCCGCGTCGAGGCGAGGCTCGAAGTCGGATCCGTCGAGCTGAGACGCGTGACGGTCGAATCGGCCGCGCAGCTGCTGCAGACCGACAAGAGCGACCTGCACACTGAGCTGAAGGCGAAGGAGATCATCAATCTCCCGCTGAACCAGTATCGTAACTACCAGGCGCTGATCAACCTGGTGCCCGGCGCGACACCGGCGTCGTTCCAGAACGCCCAGACCGACACGCCGGGCCGCTCGCTGCGGACGAACGTGAACGGCATGGACGGACAGAACAACAACACCCGCATCGACGGCGCGAGCAGCGTCAATATCTGGCTGCCCCATCACGCGGGTATGTCGCCCCGGCTGAGACCATCGACACGGTCAACATCGAGCACCAACAACTTCGACGCCGCCGCCGGTATGGCGGGCGGCGCGGCGATCACGCTGGTCACGAAGTCGGGCACGAACACCCTCAAGGGGTCGGCGTTCTACTTCCGCAACCAGGACGAACTGAACGCGAAGGCGTTCTTCGATCCCGAAAAGCTGAATTCGAGCATCTCGATTGGCGGCGGCACGGTCGGCGGCCCGATCGTCAAGAACAAGCTGTTCTACTTCGCGGGCATTGAGAGCAATCGCGAACGCAACAGCCGGTTCGATCAGTACACCGTGCCCGACGGCCAAGATGCGCAACGGCGACTTCAGCGAAGTGCTCGCGGTCAACCCGAGCTTCAAGCTGTACGACCCGTCGACCGGCAGCAACGGTGTTGGCCGGACGGAGTTCCCGGGCGCGGTTATTCCCGGCGGCCGCCTCTCCAGCGTGGCCCAGGAAATCCAGGCGCTCTATCCTGTGCCGAACAACCCGGGCACGAACAACGGGCTGCAGAACAACCTGTTCATCGCGCGCAATCCGAAGGCGGATTCGCGACAACTACGACGTCGAAGGTCAACTGGAACCGCACCACCTCGCACCAGATCTTCGCGAAGTTCTCGACGATGCAGGCCAACGTGGACGACCTCTTCTACCTGGGCGTGCCCGACGTCGGCGGCGGCAACACGAAGGTGTATGTCGCCACCGTCGGCAACACGTGGACGATCAGCCCGACGATGGTGCTCGACGGCAACATCGGCATGAACAAGCAGAACCAGACCGCGCAGGGCGGCGATTTCGGCACGAACTTCGGGTCTGAGACCTTCGGCATTCCCGGCACCAACGGGCCCGATCCGCGTCAGAGCGGCATGCCGTACTTCGAGACCGGCATGAGCACCCTCGGCAACGACGCCGGATGGACGCCGCTCGAGCGCCATGAGACCAGCTACACGGCCACGGCGAACCTGACGAAGCTGCTACGGCGCGCACGAGATCCGGACCGGTTTCGACTTCATCCGCTACCAGCTGAATCACTGGCAGCCGGAGCTCGGCTCGGGTCCGCGGGGCAACTTCAGCTTCTCGGGCAACCTCACGGGTGCCGCTGGCTACACCTCGAACCTGTGGAACCAGTACGCCGGGTTCCTCCTCGGCCTGGATACCGGTTACGGCAAGAGCATCCAGTACGAGATCATGAGCGGCCGCGAGAACCAGTACGGCACGTTCATCAGCGACCGCTGGAACGTGTCGCAGAAGCTGACCCTGAACCTCGGCCTCCGCTACGAGTACTACCCGCTGATGTCGCGCGAGGATCGCGGTATCGAGGTTCTCGATATCCCGACGTTCAACGTGCTGCTCGGCGGCGTCGGCAACAACCCGAAGGACAACGGGATCAAGGTGAGCAAGACGCTGTTCGCGCCGCGCCTCGGCGCGGCCTACCGCATCAACGACAAGACGGTCTTCCGTGCGGGCTACGGCCAGACCTTCGATCCGATTCCGTGGTCGCGTCCGCTCCGCGGCTTCTACCCGCTGACGATCGGCTACACCAACGCCGTCACGAACAACTTCGATGCGTTCCAGCTCGCGTCGGGCATCCCGGAAATCCCGCTGCCCGACCTCAGCACCGGAGTCGTGCAAACTGCCGCCAAACACCGCTGATGCGATTCCCTGACCCGAACAACGTCGACCGGGGCCGGACGCAGCAGTACAACGTGACCATCGAGCGTCAGCTTCCGTCGGACATCTCCGTGAGCGTGGCGTACGTCGGCACGCGCGATGGACGGCGGCTATTCGGACCTGAACCTGAACTACTCCGAACCCGGCGGGCGGCGAGACCGGACGGATGCTCTACGCACAGGCGGGCACCGCCGACATCAACCAGTGGGCCTCGTTCACCAAACGGCGTTACAACGCGCTGCAGGTGGCGGTCAACCGTCCGTTCAAGGCAGGACTTCTGCTGAAGGGTGCCTACACGCTCAGCAAGGCGATGGACGAGACGGACGACGATGGCTGGACGGGACTCGACTGGAATCAGCCGTCGCAGCTGTCCCGCAACTACGCGCTGGCCGGCTACGACAGGACCCACAACTTCCAGATGGGCTTCCTGTATGACCTGCCGTTTGGCAAGGGCTCGAGCAACCCGGTGGCGATGGTCGTCCGCGACTGGCAGCTGAACGGGGTCTACTCGTTCTACTCCGGCACGCCGTTCACCATCGGCGGCGACAACACGCTGCTCAACCAGCGTGGCGGCACGCAGACCATCGATCTCATCGCGCCACTCCAGCGCGTCGGAGATCCGGGGCCGGACGCCGTCTACTACAACCCCGCGTCGTTCGCCCAGCCGGGCAACAAGTGGGGCAACACGGGACGCAATCAGTTCCGTGGGCCGAGCGTGTGGAACCTCGACATGGGTCTGTTCCGTGGCTTCCCGGTGGGACGCTATCGCCTGGAGTTCCGTGCGACGGCCAGCAACGTGCTGAACCACTCGCGCTGGGGCACTCCCAACACCGACTTCACGGATCCGAGCTTCATGACGATCCGCGACGTCATGGAGCCGCGGCGGGTTGTGCTCGGACTCCGCTTCGAGTTTTAGTCTCCTTTCGTCGTTCTGTCTCGGCCGGGGGGTATCTGCCTCCCGGCCTTTTTTTATTCAGGTCCGGGCCGGTACAATCGTGTAGGATGTCCCTGCTCGTCCGCGTCCTGGTGCTCACGGTAGGGCTCTGTGCCCGCCGCTGCAGGCGCAGACCGCACCGGTCGACTGCCCTGCCGTCGATCGACGTCACTGCGCTGCCCGGCGCCGCGACGCGAGGCAATCTCCGGCTGCATACGACGAGGCGCGCGCACATCCGGACAACGTCGAGGCGGTCGGACGACTCGCGATCACTCTGCACGCGTGGGAACAATGGGACGCGGCCGCCGCGACCTATCGGGTTGCGCAGACGCTCGCGCCAAAGGATCGGCGGTGGTGGTACCTCGCACGGACTGCTCGAAACCGCCCGGGGACGACACGCCGATGCGCTGCCATTGCTCGAGCGCGCCGCCACACTCGCGCCTGACGATCGCGCGGGCGTTCTGCGAGTGGCCGAAGCGCGGCTGGAGACTGGAGACTTCAAGGGCAGCGAGCCGCTGCTCGCACGGCTCGTGCGTGAGCCTGGCACGCTGGCGCCCGCCGAATACGGCCTGGGACGGGTGTGATGTCCCGCTGCGGACTACGCCGGTGCGGTCGGCCATTTCGAGCGCGCGGTTGCGGCGTTCCCGGACTTCGGTGCGGCGCATTACGCACTCGCTCTGGCTTACCGGCGCCTGGGACGAGCACCGATGACGCGACCAGAGAGATCGAACAGCAGCAGAAGTGCGTCGCGTGCTGGCCGGCGGTCGAGGATCGTGTCGCGGCCCTGATACCGGCCGCGCGCGAGGATGCCGCCGCGACACTGAAGCGAGGGATCCAGCTCGCGCCAGCGGCGATGTGCCGGGGGCGATTGCGGCACACGAGAAGGCGCTGGCGCTTTCGCCAGACACTGGTGCAGGCGCGAGTGAACCTGATCACGCTGTACGGCCGCGCCGGACGATGGTCGGACGCCGAGGCGCAATACCGGGAAGCGCTCGCCGCTGGCCGCAACATCGGTGAAGCTCACGCGAATTACGCCCAGGTGCTGCTCGCGCAGCGTCGGGCGGCAGAGGCGATCCCGGTGTTCCGGGCGGCACTGGACTCGAACCCCGCTGACGGAGCGGCGAGAAACGGATTGGGACTTGCGCTCGAAATGGCCGGAGATGCGGCGGGCGCGCTCGAGGCCTACCGGCAGGCCGTCGCCGATGCGCCGACGCTGCGCGCCGGCGCGCTTCAACTACGGACGCGCGCTCGTAACCGCGGGCCGGCCGCAGGACGCGATTCCGGAGTTCGAGAAGATCCTCGAGCCAGAGGACGCAGAAACACCACGGTATCTGTTCGCGCTGGCCGCGGCACGGGTCCGCGTCGGTGACATCGCCGCTGGGCGGACGCAGGCAACCGCCGCACTCAGCATGGCGCGCCGTTATGGACAGGAGGAGCTGGCGGCATCGATCGAGCGGGATCTCGCGAGGCTGAAGTAACGTGCTACGTGCTACGTGCCATGTGCCACGTGCGACGTGCCACGTGCGACGTGCGACGTGTCTGGCCGGTGGATGACCGACGTCGGTAGTGACATAGATTGATGGTCAGATTGCAACAGTCGCGGCAGTGTCGCCGACTCACCTGCCTCGTGCTGGCGGTGGCTGCCGGAGTGTGGCTCGAGTTCAGCCCGGTCGTGACGGGTGCGCGGGGGACCGATCCATTTCGCGAACTGGACGCAAAGGCGGGGCTGACGTTCGTGCACGACAACGGGGCGCGCGGTCAGCTGTACCTTCCCGAGATCATGGGATCGGGCGTTGCGCTGTTCGACTATGACGGCGACGGCGACCTCGACGTTTATCTCGTGCAGGGCAGGCCGCTCGACGCGGGAAGTACGGCCGGTGCGGCGGGCAGGACCACGTCCACGAGCCGGCTCTATCGCAACGACCTCACGAAGAACGAGGCCGGCACGCCGGTACTCCACTTCACCGATGTGACCGACGCGGCGGGTGTCGGATTTTCGGGTGTCGGAATGGGCGCCGCGACCGGCGACTACGACAACGATGGCGACCTCGATCTGTTCGTCACCGCTTACGGATCCAATGCGCTCTACCGGAACAACGGGAACGGGACATTCACCGACGTGACTCGCCAGGCAGGGATAGACGATCCCCGCTGGAGTACCAGCGCCGCGTTCGTCGACTACGACCGGGACGGCGATCTCGACCTCTTCGTCGCGAACTACGTGGACTTCACCGTCGCGGCTGGCAAGTCGTGCACCGACCCCGTGGGAGCGCCCGATTATTGCGCCCCGTCCGCGTATCACCCGGTTCCGGCGAAGCTCTTCAGAAACGAGGGGAACGGGACGTTCGTGGATGCGACCGAATCGGCCGGGATCTCGCGCGCCTACGGCGCGGGACTCGGCGTTTCGGTTGGCGACTACAACGGTGACGGGTGGCTCGATCTTTACGTCGCCAACGATGCGACGCCAAACCAGTTGTGGATCAACACCCGGAAGGGGACGTTCGAAGACGAGGGGTGGGTGTCAGGTGCGGCGGCGAATGCGGCCGGCCGCCCCGAGGGCAGCATGGGGATCGCTTCTGGCGACTACGATGCCGATGGCGACGAGGACCTGTTCGTCACGAATTTGAGTCGCGAGACGTTCGTTCTCTATGTCAACGACGGGCACGGGAACTTCGAAGATCAGCGCGCGCGTGCGGGAGTGTCGCAGACGACGGCGGCGATGACCGGCTTCGGCACCGCCTGGCTCGATTACGACCGCGACGGGCGGCTCGACCTGATCACCGCCAATGGCGCAGTGAACGTGGCCGCAGGGCTGCGCGGTTCGCCGGCTCCCTACGCCCAGCGCAACCAGTTGTTTCATAACGCTGGAGCCGGACGCCTGGCAGACGTCAGCGCCGCGAGTGGCGCGCCGTTCGACACCACTCTCGTCAGCCGCGGCCTGGCCACCGGCGACATCGATAACGACGGCGATGTCGACGTCGTGATTACAGCGAACAATGGTCCGGTGCGCGTCCTGTTGAATGAATCAAGCCTCGGCTCACTGGGTCAGCATCAGGCTTGCCGCGGATTCCGGTAACCGCCTGGGATTCGGCGCGCGGATCGGGATCGTGCGCCAGGGGCAGCCCACCCTCTGGAAGCGCGTCGGCACGGACGGGAGCTATCTCTCGGCCTCCGACTCGCGTGCGCTCTTCGGACTCGGAGCAACGCGGCAGATCGACAGGGTCGTGGCCGAATGGCCCGATGGCACGAAGGAGTACTGGACGGGCATGCAGTCAGATCGGGAGATCGTATTGCGCCGGGGCAGCGGGACGACGGAGCGCGGACAATGAGAACCGCCGTTGTTGGTGTCGTCATTTCGTTGTGGTGCTCGCTGGCAGGGGCGCAGTCACCGTCAGGAACGTCCACGTCCGATACGGTTTCGAAGTCGCAGATCGGCGGCACGTGCCATGGACCAGGGCCGCTTCGACGAGGCCGCCCGCATATACCAGGACCTCGTCCAGGCAATGCCCAACGAAGGTGGCCTCCTGATGAACCTCGGGATGGCGCTGGCGATGGGAGGGCACGACGCCGAAGCAGTCGGGCCACTCGAAAAGGCCGTCGCACTCAAGCCGCAGCTGATTCCGGCGCAGCTGTTCCTGGGGTCGAGCTATCTCGCACTCGGGCGCGCCGCCGATGCCATCGCGCCGCTCAAGCAAGCCGTGGCCGGGCGCCCCGCCGATATCGAAAGCCGGCGGATGCTGGCGCAGGCTTACGCGACTACGGGACGTCCCACGGATGCCGTGGTGCAGCTGCGCGCGGTGACCGAGATCGCACCAAAGGCGCCGGCGGGCTGGTACGCGCTCGGGCATGCCTACAACGCCGTCACGCAGGAGGCGATGAGCACCTTCGAGGATCAGCCTGAGGATTCGCCCTGGCGGCAGTTGCTGGTCGCAGACGCGCTGCTCGCTGACGGACGCCTGACCGACTCGTTCGCGCTGCAGCGCGCTGCCCTCGAGCGGCTCCCCGCGATGGTCAGCATCCACGATTCGATCGCCAGGATCTACGAGCTGTCCCAGCATCCCGACTGGGCCGCAACCGAGCGAGCGAAAGCGGCGTTGTCGCCTGCCGCGTGTGCACGACGTAAGGCGCTCTGCGAGTTTCGCGCCGGACGGTTCCGCGCGGCATTGACCGCGGCTCTCGCCGGAACGGATCTCGAGTCGCGCTACTGGAGGGCCCGCGCCGCGACCGAACTCGCACTCGGCGCCTTCAAGCAGCTCGAGGATCTGCCCGACTCACGCGAGCGCCGCGAGGTCCGCGCCACTCTCGCGCTCGCTCAGCGCCGATACACCGATGCCATCGCCGAGCTCACCGTCGCGCTGAAGTTTGCGCCAGACGACCCCGGTCTGCGTCGACGATCTCGGTACCGCGTACTACTCGTCGCGCGAGTTCGAACAAGCCGTCGACACCTTCACGCCGCTGCTGAAGGCCAACCCGGACGATCCCAGGCTGCTGACACTCGTCGGCGACTCGCTGCTCCAGCTGCAACGGGTTGACGAGGCAATCCCGCTGCTCCGCCGTGCGGTCGAGCACGATCAGGCGGATCCGATGCCGCGGCTCGCACTCGGCAGGGCGTACCTCCAGAAGGGTGAGTTCGCCGCTGCGATCCCCTTGCTCGAAGAGCAGCTCGCTCGCGATCACGACGGTAGCCTGCACGTGCAGCTCGCTCGCGCCTACTCAGGACTGGGGCAGAAAGACAGGGCCGAGGCGCTGCTCACCAGGTCGCAGGAGCTTCAGCAGGCCGCACAGGAGCGCGGCGCCGCGGCAGGACAGCGGACGATCGAGGCGCCGAAGTAGCCGATCGACTTCGGCTGTCAGCTTTCAGCTCTCAGCGTTCACTCGCTGCTTGCAGTAACCAGTAGCCAGTTTCCAGTGCCTGCAATTCTCGACTACTGGCGACTGGCGACTCGATACCGACAGCCAACAACTGAATCGCTCCCGTCTTCTTCCGCCTGAAGGCGGAAGCTACGACTCCTTGGCGATATCTACTTCCGCCTGAAGGCGGAAGCTACGGCGCCTTGGCGGAAGCTACGACTCTGACGTTTGATCCATCACCTATCAGTATCCAGTCACCAGTTTCCAGTGCCTCCTGGTTCCGACCCGTTCTCTTCCGCCTGAAGGCGGAAGCTACAGCGCCACTGGTTACTGTCAGTCACTCTTCTCTGTCACCGTCAGTACCTGGTCCGCTTTCACGTGTTCGATGACCTGCCGCGTGCCGGATGGCCACTGCACTTCGAGCCGCGGCACCTCGGTCGCACTGCCCAGCCCGAAGTGCACGCCGGCGTGCGAAGACGACGCATAGCCGACGGCACTCGTCATCGTCCGCACCTGATCTCCGACGGTGATTCGCGCGCCGATGCCGTCACGATTCGATTTGCTGCCGACAGGATGGACGATGAGCCAGTGTTGCGGCGAGGGCAGACTGGTTCTGCCACAACTCGGCGGGTTCGCCGAGGACGAGGACGACAACGTCGAGACGGCCATCGCCGTCGAAATCGGCGACGCCACAGCCGCGGTGTGCGGCAACCGCCGCGGCCAGTCCGGAGCCCGGGAGTTGCGTCGTCGAAACGCCCCTGCCCCGTCATTGGCGAAGACGCTGTTCGGCTGCTTCCATCCGGACGTGTCGGTTTCGCCGGCGCGATCGTTGGCCTGCGAGTTCGCGGTGAAGATGTCCTTCCTGCCGTCGTTGTCGAAATCGGCCATCGCCGTGCACCACCCCGACACCTTCGACGGTCAGCCTCGCCAGTCCGCTCGACTGGGTCGTCTCGGTGAAGCCACCGCGGCGGTCGTTGCGAAAGAGCGGAAACGTCTCGCCCGAGGAGCGCCGTCAGGGTGATGTCCTCCCATCCGTCGTTGTCGTAGTCCTGGAAGTCGGTGCCCATCCCGGAGACCGGACGGCCCGATTCGGGGACGGACACGCCGGCGAGAAGCGCGGACTCGGCGAACGTGCCGTCCCCCTTGTTCCGGAACAGGAAGTTGGGCACGGTGTCGTTGGTGACGAACGCATCGATGTGGCCGTCGTGGTCGTAGTCGGCGAACGCCACGCTCATGCCCTTGCCGACGTGCGCCAGGATGCCGGCGCGGGCGGACACATCTTCGAACGTTCCGTCGCCGCGATTCCGGTACAGGCGATTCGGGAGGCCCTGGAAGAACCGCGGATGGCAGTAGGTTCTGACCCCCTTGCGCCTGGTCGCCGCAGTAGCGGTTCGTCTCGGGCGACCACTGGACGTAGTTGACGACCAGCAGATCGAGGCGACCGTCGTTGTCGTAGTCGAACCAGCCCGCGGCCGCGGCCCACTCGCCGCTCGCAATGCCCGGCCTTCTCGGTCACGTCCTCGAAGGTGCCGTCGGGACGATTGTGCAGCAGCTGGTTGCGGCCGTACTCCGGCAACGAACAGGTCGACGCGGCCGTCGTTGTCGTAGTCCGCCGCCGCCGCGCCCATGGCATACCCGACACCTCGTACTCCGGCGGCATCGGTGACGTCGGTGAACTTCATGCCGCCATCGTTGCGATAGAGACGGTTGGCGAACTTGTCGGCGCTCTTGTCGAGCGACGGCGTCTGGGCGCCATTGGTGAAGAAGATGTCAGGCCGGCCGTCGCCGTTGTAATCGAAAACGGCGAGGCCACCCGGTGCGCTCTCGACGTAGTACTTCTCCGGCGTCGGCGAATGCTGGTGCACGAAGTGGACGCCCGGCGGCTTCGGCGACGTTCCGGAACTGAATCGCGGGACTGGTCGCGGCCGGCTGCTGTGCCCGCGGCGCGCCAGACAGGACCGACACCGCGGCGATGCCAAGCGCAAGACCTGCGACAGATCGAGAAATGCTCACGATGGAAATAGTATATTTAGCACTCCCCTTTTCTGCAGGAGTTCAATGCGTTCAATGACATCGAAGATATCGGTCCTTTCCCGCGTCGTGTCCGTGGCTGTGCTCGGATGCTCAATCCCGGTGCTCGCCGCCGCACAGGTGCCGCGCAACCGCGCCGCGCTGCCGGGCGAGCAATGGGAACAGCTGTTCAACGGCAAGGACCTGACCAACTGGGTTGAAGTCGGGAAAGAAAAGTGGACGGTCGAGGACGGCACCATCCACGGACAGGGCGTGACATCCGCGTACGGATATCTGCGCACCGCGAAGACGTACAAGGATTTCTGGATGTCTCTCCGGTTCAAGTGCGAAGCCGATGGCAACAGCGGCCTCTACTTCCACACTGATTTCACTCCCGGCACGGTGGACGTGTCGAAAGGCATGCAGTTCGAAATCGATCGAACGCTGAACCACCATACCGGCGGCCTCTACGGCGACGGCCGGAACTGGATCGCATGGCCCGCACCCGAGTACGAGCAGGTGATCCGGCCGACCGACTGGAACGAACTGCTCGTCAAGGTCGAAGGGAATCACATGGTCGCGGTCCTGAACGGCGTCGAGGTCCTCAACTTCACCGACCCCACGCCGAAGTCGTTCGACGGCTTCATCGCCCTGCAACTGCATTCGGGCGGACTGGGCAACATGCGCTTCAAGGACATCTACGTGCGGGATCTCTCGAGCCCGCCCACTGCCGGCGGGTCAGGACTGAGTCAGAGCCCGAACAATTTCGCGGCGTTGTCGTGAAGCAGCTTGCGCTCGAGCGCGCGGCTGCCGCAAGACGCCGTATCGCCGCTATCGTCTGGGACCCCTGGCACGCGTCACCCGATCCCTCGACGTCGCTGCAGTCGCTGCCGAAGAGTAGGCGGTCGCGGTGACGCTCGAGGAAGTCACGGGTGAAGGCTTCGTCGCGCGTCAACGCATTCAGTCCGGAGCCGGCCGATAAATCACCGAACATGTTGGGATAGTCGGTGAGGTATCGGTCGGTCCACCCACCAGGCGTCACCGGACCTTTCGGGTACAGCACCGATTGATCGGTGTGATTCCTGTCGATGTTGGCCCACCACGTCTGCGCGTGCCCGATGAAGTTGACCTTCGGGTAACGGGCGAGGATCTTGTGAAAACGCTCGAAGCCGTAGTTGTACTTCTCGAACTGCCAGTGCATCAGCACCGGCACGTTGCGGGCCTCGGCGAGACGGTAGATCTTGTGCATCTCGGGTGAGTCGCACTCCACGCCGAACTTCTGTTCCGCGACCATGACCGCACCACAGCCGCAGATAACGATCGATCTCGGCCACTGCGCCCTTGACGTCCGGCACCTCATTGGCCGCGAACAGAAAGGCTCCTGGACGTGCCTTGGCAAATGCCTGGCACGCGTCGTTCCCGAGACACTGCACCTCGAGCCCGTTCGACGACGCCGTCGTGCGTCGCCGGCGTTCTGACCGGCCGTCCCGCAGGCAGCAGGATGGTCGTCGTCGCCCCCATCGCGCGCTGATGGGCCAGGAAGACTTCGTCGGATCGCCCCGAGTACCCGAGATGCTGATGGATGTCGATGATGGGATCGTCGGCCGCCGACGTCCGTGTCTGCAGCGCAAGGCCGACGAGTGCGACGCCGGAGGAGGCGACAAAGGCGCGCCGGGAAACGGACTGAGTGCGCCCGCGGTCGTGGTGCTGTCGCCTTCACACACACTCCAGTTTGCATTCACTGACGATTGGGGGGCATCTGCAAAGGGCGACCGCGACTGCGACAACGCTCACGCCCGCCACGCTCGACACGGACTTCACGGAAGAACACGGACGAACACGGACAAGACAGAGCCAGCTGATTCGGGCGGCGTGCCACAGGCAATCGCCCGCTCTCCCGAACCGGAATGTGCATGCGCCGGAACCGCACGGTCGATACGCACGCCGTTCACTGTCAGGCCAGTAAGGGGCCGATTGCGTCGGTCCGGAAAAGACTGAAATAGGGAATCGGGCTGGCCCATGCCGGCCTGCGGCCGGCATGCAGTGGTCGCGAGGATTCACCGCGGCGAGCACCGGGATCGCGGTGCGGTGTTCGCCGCGGCGAATCCTTGCGACCTCCCGCGCGCAACGCGCGGGGGCCAGCCTCCATGCCCAGCTCTCGTGCTCTCCGGGTCCGTGTAGATCCGTGTTTTCCGTGTTCTGTCCTTTGGACCGCCGTCATTGCCAACGCGCGAATTGCTGCACGACAGGAACCCAGCGGTTGGTACGCGCGATTTCCTCCACTTGTCGCTCCAGGTCTTTCAACGTCCCCGGCGCACCGAAGTAGTCCTCGATGCGTTTGGTCCGCCCCCCGGCGGTCACCGTCACGATCGTCCCTGGTAAATCAGGGACGACGGCCTCGGAACCGTCCGCCGCCCGGATGATCCGATATTGGTCGCGCAGATCGAAGACTCCAATACGTTGCGAGGTCTCGTACAGTTCGGCAACACGTGAAGCGAGCACACGGTCGACCTGGCGCCCTTTGACACGCACGAACTTCTCTCCCTCGTACGTGACGCTTCCGTGGGCATCGATGCTGACGCTGTAGACCGGGCACTGGAGGTAACAAGGAGTCCGCTCAATCCTGATGACGAAGTCGTCTGGAACGCTCTGCGGCGCACGCGCCAGAGCGACCGCGCCCGTGGCGACGACCGTGAATGCCACCAGCGCGATGTGCAGCGATCGTAGCGTCATGTGACTGCCTCCCAGACAGGTGAGCCAGGTTCAGAACTCAACATCGATTCTACGGGAGAACACAGCAGAGTACGGAGATGACGTTGCGCATGCCCGCCACGTCCCAGCTTCCAAGTTCCCCCAGCTGTCATCCGCGACCGAGACCGTGACTTACAGGCCGAAACAGAGAATGTTCGGTCCCGCGGCCACCGCGATGTACTCCCGGCCGTCAATCGCGAACGCCATCGGCGAAGCCTTCATCCGGACGTTGGTTGGAAACCGCCACAGCGGCTTGCCGTCGCGCTGATCGACGGCGGCAAAGCCGCCGTTCGGCTCGCCGTAGAAAATCAGCCCGCCGGCCGTGGCAAGCACGCCGCTCCACGTCTTCGCGCGCGCGGCGCCGGGTTGCGGCACTTCCCAGACGATCTCGCCGGTCTCGATGTTCACCGCGCGCAGGAAGCGCTGGCCGGTCTGATCAGGATAGCCGCCCGGCTTGTCACCGACGCACTCTTCAAGAGCGAGAAAGTAGTACAGCCCGGTCAGCGGCGAATACGCGGTCGAGGACCAGTTCGCGGCATCGCTGGGGCAGCCGCGCGGATCGACGACGACGGGACGGCCGTCCGCGGCGATGCTCGACGCCCAGTCGACGCGGCGCAGAAAGGGCTTCGCCAGCAGCACTTTCCCGTTCGTCCGGTCGAGCACATAGAAGAACCCGTTGCGATCGGCGTGCAGCAGGAGCTTGGCAGGCTTGCCGCTGTATACCGTGTCGACCAGCACGTTCGGCTCGGTGGCATCGCGATCGTTGAGATCGTGCGGCGTGAACTGGTAGTGCCACTTCAATTCACCCGTCCGCGCCATCCAGCGCGAGCACACAGTTCGTGTACAGATTGTCGCCGCGGCGACCCGCGTCGTCCGAATCCGGCCAGGGATTGCCCGTCGCCCAGTAGAGCGTGTCCGAAGTGGGATCGTACGAGCCGGTGAGCCAGGTCGATCCGCCGCCGGTGACCGGCTCCTCACCCTGCCACGTGTCGCTGCCCGGCTCGCCGCGGCGCGGTACGACCCAGGTTCGCCACACGACCGCTCCGGTGTCCGCGGCGAATGCGGCGACGAATCCGCGGATGCCGTGGTCCGCACCGGCGACGCCGGCGACAATCGTGCCGTTCACGACCAGCGGCGCAACGGTACCGCCGTAGCGGCCGGCGCGCCGTCTCGGGTGCCATCGCGACGTCCCACAGCAACTTGCCGGTTGCGCGATCGAGCGCGAGCAAGGTGTGCGTTGTCGGTGACGAAGAACACCGTGCCGCCGAGCAGCGCGACACCGCGGTTGGTGCCGAGCCGCGCATCGCCCAGCATCCCGGTGCTGGGCGGCCGCGAATAGTGCCACAGTGCCGCACCGGTCAGAGCGTCGAGGGCAAACACCTCATTCGGCCCGGTCACATACAGCACGCCGTCAGCAGCCAGCGGCGTGGTCTCGAGACCGAAGTATTGAAGCGGGAACACCCACTTCAGCTTCAGCGAGGACACGTTTGCCGTGGTGATCTGCTCGAGAGGACTGTACCGGTTGCCTGAGTCCGCGCCGTTGTAGGTGCGCCAGTCACCCCTGCCCGGCGGACCCCATGTCTTTGGTGCAGCCGCCCCCGCAGGCGGAACCGGTTTGGTAATCGTCTCGACGTTCAGCCGCATCAGGTAGCGCGCGAGTGTCGCACGTTCATCCGGCGGCGAGATCGGCGAACGACGGCATCCCGGCTGCGGGATTGCCATGCTGCAGATAGGTCACAAGTTGTTCGGACGACTGCTCCGCGACTCGCTGGTTCATCGCCAGCGCCGGCGCCTTGCTCGTGCCCAGCCCCTGGTCGCCGTGACAGCCGGCGCACTGGAGGGTGAACAACTGCGGTGGCTGCGCCTGCGGCGCCGAAGCTCGCGGCAGCGCCGCGGCGGCGAACGCGAAGGCCTCGACAGGCCAGTTAAATAGACCCCATCCGCCCGCAACGACCAGTGCGATCGACGGGAGACACCATTGAACAAGTCGGGCCCGCATAGCGGAATCCTCCGAGAGCAGTCTGAATCCTGGGCTGTCTGATCGTCGGCATTCTAAGCCGGAGCGCGCGCGAGAGCTACCGATCGCACGACCGGAGTTGCTGCTCGGTACGCACCGCGGCCGTCGCCGTTGGAGTTTTGCGGAGTGGGTGGGCTATCGTAACCACATGTTCCTGCCCGGGTTTCGCACAGTCGCCTTGGCGGTCACGGCGATCGCCGCGTCGAGCCTCTTTCAGAGCTCGCCGGCAAACCGCCCATGGCCGCCGGGCGTCCAGAAAGTGGCAGACGACTCACCGCCGCTCTCTCCGAAGGACGCGCTTGCGACCTTTTACATGGCACCGGGCTACCGGGTCGAACTCGTCGCGAGCGAGCCCCTTGTCCAGGCACCTGTCGCGATCGACTGGGATCTTCACGGCCGATTGTGGGTTGTCGAAATGCCCGGCTACATGCGCAACGTGACCGGCGGCAACGAGCACGATCCAATCGGGAGGGTCGTGGTGCTCGAGGATACCGACCGCGACGGCACGATGGACAAGCGGACGGTCTTTGCAGACGGTCTCGTGCTGGCGCGCGCGATCAAGGTGCTCGAGCATGGCGTGCTCGTCGGCGAGCCCCCGAACGCGTGGCTGATGCACGACACGAACGGGGATCTTCGCATGGATACGAAGGACCTCGTGACGAGTGAGTACGGGCAACTCGACGCGGATCCTCAGAACAACGCCAATGGATTCTTCTGGGCGATGGACAATCGCCTCTACACCGCCGGGCAGGTCGACGTCTTCCTGCATTACAAAGCGGGCAAGTTCGCCGTCGAGAAGACGCTGTTGCGGGGCGAATGGGGCGTCACCCAGGACGATGCCGGCCGAATCTTCCGAAATACGAACTCCTCGGCGGTGCACGCGGATCTGGTGCCGACGCCGTACTATGCGCGCAATCGCGGCCTGTTGCGGACACGTGGCAGCTACGAGGCCCTCAGCGACGAGGACGAATCGCTCAATGCGGTCTGGCCGGTTCGTCCCAACCCCGGCACCAATCGCGCGTATCAGGCTGGCATCGATCGTCAGGACGGCACGCTGGCAAGCTACACCGCGGTGTGCGCCCCGCTCGTCTACCGCGGCGATCGCCTCCCTTCCGATCTATACGGCAACCTTTTCGTTGCCGAGCCCGCAGCGAACGTGGTCAGCCGAATAGTCCTCAGTGATGACGGGACGACGCTGAAAGCGCGGAAGGCGTACGAGCGAGCGGAGTTCCTCGCGTCCACAGACGAGCGCTTCCGCCCGGTCTATCTGTCGAACGCGCCGGACGGCACGATGTACGTCGTCGATCTCTACCGTGGAATCCTCGAGCACCGGAACTCGCTGACGGTGTACCTGCGCAGTCAGATTACGTCCAGGCACCTCGACGAGCCGACGAACCTCGGCCGCATCTACCGCGTCGTACACGAGACGACCTCACGCGATTCGTCGACAGACCTGTCGAAAGCGTCGGCCGCGCAACTGGTCACCGCGCTCGCGCATCCGAACGGCTGGTGGCGTGACACGGCGCAGCGGCTCCTGGTGGAGCGAGGACAACGGCTTCCTCCAGACACAGTGCGAGCCCTGAACGACACGGCCCGTCAGGCCCCCGAGTGGCGCACCCGTCTGCACGCGCTGTGGACACTCGACGGAATCGACGCCGTCCGCCCCGCGCTGGTCCAGCAGGCACTGGAGGATCGATCGCGTGATGTTCGTGCCGGGGCTTTGCGGATCGCGGAGCGCTGGCTGGGCGCTCCGGGTCACCCGATACAGGCCGCGGTACTCAAGTTGATCGACGACCCGGACTGGTCGGTGCGCGAGCAACTGGCGGCAAGCCTCGGCACGATGCCGGCAGGGGCGCGGGAGTCGGCAATTGCATCACTGCTCGAACGTCACGCAACCGACCCGATCGTCATCGACGCAGCGCTCAGCGGCGTCCGCGGCAGCGAAGAAGCGGTCCTCGATCGGCTGCTGCGCCTGCCCAGCGGTGACACGCCACAACTCGAGGCCGCGATCACCATGATTGCCGCGACGCTCATTCGAGGCGATCGCGAGCCGGCGATTCAGCAGGTGTTCGCGGAAGTCGGCAAACGAGAGCCATCCAGAGTGGCAGCGTTCGGCGCTGATGCGCGGAGCCGAAGTGGCGCTGCTCGGAGCCAGCATGCCTGGCAACCCGCCACAACGCACCGCTGCCCGCGGCGCGACCGCCCGCCGCCCCGTGCGACACGTGTCCTGGTGGTCGTGCCGGTCCTGGCGGAAGCTATGCGTTTTCGCGTCCCGACCCCGCAGTCACTGCGCGCTACGGTGGAGCGAATGGCGGCGAGCCCTCAGCGTTCAACCCGAACACGAGTGGACCCGGAGTCCGGCTGGGCCACGAACCTGCGGCGCTGCGGACGCTGGCAACGGACGGGAGCACGCTCGCCGCGCGTGCCGAGCGCGTGCTCTCGCGGGTCGAATGGCCGGGCAAGCCCGGTGCGACCGCCGCGGCTGCGGGTCTCACGCCCGACGAGCGTGAAGCCTTCAATCGCGGGCGGCAGGTGTACGCCAACATTTGCCAGGCGTGCCACCAGCCCGATGGCCGCGGGCAGGACAGGGTGGCGCCGAGCCTGGTAGGGTCCGCGCTTGCCCTCGCACGGCCGGAGATCCCGATACGGATCCTGCTGCACGGCAAGGAGGGAAACATCGGCCTGATGCCGTCCATCGGCACGGTGCTCAACGACGATCAGATCGCTGGCGTGCTGACCTACGTCAGACGCGAGTGGGGACAGACCGGCACGCCGGTAGACGCCGCGACGGTCAAGTCCGTGCGCGATGCGACCGCCGGCCGGACAAAGCCGTGGACCAACGAGGAGTTGCTGGCGCTGCCGGAGGGGAAGTAGCGGTGCTTTCGCTTTCCAGTAACCAGTCGCCAGTAGTCAGTCACCAGACCTGGTTACTGGTTACTGGCTACTGGCCACTGCATCCTGCAGGCGAAGCTACGACCCGATCTGCGTGAGCTGGACGGTCGATCGCTCGCCGTGGAGTTCACGCGACGCGCCCCAGACCAGGGCCGCCATGGCGACGGCGTAGCAGAGCGCGCCGGTCCAGAACGACGCCGAAATGCCGGCCCCGAGCGCGATCACAACGGCCAGCACGGACGCACACACCGACGCCGATCCATTTACTGCCCACAGCCATGGCGACAGTGCGGGCACATCACGCAGGGCCCGTCCCATGCCGATCGGGAAAGCCATGCCCATGAAAAATCCAAGCGGCACGAGTGTCCCCACCGACACGAGAATGCGGACCGGCGTCGACGAAGCTTCGAACGCCCGAATCGCGGCAGGGGTCAACAGTCCAAATGCAATCAGGACAATGAGCAGCAGCCCAAGACGAACCACGGCGCCACGGGAGGTGCCGTCACCCCTCTCGACGTGGGCCGTCGAAAGGCTCCCTGCCCCGCTCGACAGGAGCAGCGCAAAGAGTACGACCGAGAGACTGTAGACGGGATGCCCGAGGAAAACCGTCAGCCGCTGCACCTGTGAGATCTCGATCAGCATGAACCCGAGGCCGATCGCGCCGAAGAACACGAGGTGCGGCCCGGCGCCGGTGAAGTCGGCGCGAGGCCTCGCCAGCCACAGCGGAAGCACGACGCACGACGCGGTGAGCACGACGACGGTGACGAAAAGTATTCCGAGCACGCCGACGGCCGTCATGTTGAACTGGACGATGCCCTGGTCGTGCCACCGCGCCGTGTCGAACACGTCGCGCAGGCGAAGCATGTGGAAGAAGAAGGGCCGATCGTCTGTTGGCGCCGAGATGTTCAGCGGATAATCCGCGACCGCGGCCGTCAGTCGCGTCGCGTCCGCCAGGGCGGCAAAAGTATCGTCCGCCGAAAACCTCGGGCTCTGCACGATCTCGAATTTCATCCGCGCGGCGACCGCCTCGAGCGCATCGAGGTCCGCGGCCGACAACGGGTCGCGCGAGACGAGCATGGTGCCGATGCCATCGGGTGCGTCAGCGCCGCCGGGCCGCGCTCGAACGATGGCGAAGTGATCACCCGGGCGCCTGACCCCCATCGCCATCAGCGTCGTCGAGGCAAGCGACGCCAGCCGATAGACTTCGCCCGGCTTGTTCGCGTAGTACCACCGCGAGACGGTCAGGATTCCGTGGGGCGCGAGGTGATCCAGAAAGACACGCCAGGCGTCGACCGTATACAGCGAGTTCTCGGTCAAGACGAACGCCCCGCTCGCGGTGGCCGCCCAGGTATCGATGAGTGAGATCTGGATGATGTCTGCCCGATCGTTCAAGCGGGCGATATAGCTCCTGGCTTCGTCGTTGACGAACCTGACCCGCGGATCGCGATCGAGGTGCCCGGTGAAGTCCCCGAACCGGCCGTTCACGAGCCCGATGATCCCCTCGTTGATCTCCACGCCGGTGACCGCCTTCTGGTCGAAGGCCAGCGACGAAAGCACGTCCCGACCGCCGCCGGTACCGACGACAATGACGCGCGACGAGGGACGGATGTAATGAACGACGTTCGTGACGTCGTAGCGGAGGTGGTCCACATCAGCCGGGTTGCCGCTGAACCGTGTCAGCTCCGTCCCGGCGTAGGAGTCGATGTCGAGGTGCAGCTCTTGCGCCCTGCGATCCGCGGGGAGCGTCGTGCTGAGCCCCCACCCTGACGGCTTCACCCATTTGTCGGGGTCGCCGATGACCCGGATGCGCGAAAACGAATTCCAGCGCTCCACGAGTGGACGCGGCTCGTACTGGCCCTTGACCCACACCAGCCTGAGCCACGATGCGTTGTGACGGGCCGCGGCCGCGTGCGCCCCGGCGACAACCGTGAGCACCACGGCAAGGCCGGCGCACCCAAGCTGGAGGCGGCCTCGCGCAACTGAAAAGCCGCGGTCGCCAGGCTGAACGTCACGTCCTGCCACGGTGGCGAAAAGCCAGGCGCCCGCTGCGGCAGCGGCCGCCGTCGCCAGCACCGCGGTCGGCGCATCGGTCAGCTGGAGCATCGGACCGACAATGACGCACCCGAGCGCTGCGCCGGCAAGGTCGGCGGCGTAGAGCGCGCTCACCTGCCGCGGAAAGCGCGTCAGGGCAATCGACACGACGATGCCGCTGAAGATGAAGGGAACGGAGAGCGCCGCATAGGTCAGGGCTATTCCGTACGCCGTCACGAGCGAGGCGTCGAGCACGAATGGGATAGAGAGATGGGTGAGATAGCTGGCCACGATCGCAATAGCGAACGCGGCCGAACCGATGGCGAGATGCCGGTTCGCGCGTGCGCGCTCGAACACTGCCGGCCGCAGGAACACCGCGACCGCACCCGCTGCCATCCCGAACATCGTCACCGAGATGGCGACGAAGGCGAAGTGGTAGTACATCGTCACGCTGAACGTGCGCGTCAGCAGCAGCTGGTAGGTGAGAGTCGAGAGCGTGACGAGAAAGAGGCCGGCGAACGTGCACGCCCTGGCGCGGGGTTCTAACTCCAACCCTTGCCTTCGACGACCGTGACGTAACGGTCCGCGGGGATGCCGGTGAGCCGCTCGACGCGCCCGCTCGGCTGGGGCCACTTGATCTCCACCCAGTCCGCCGTGGCGGCGGTGCCGAGGCCGAGCACCTCGCGTAGGTCGTGCGACGACAGGTAACTGCCGCCGTGCGTCTTCAGCCGGCTGCGTGTCTTGCCATTGACCGACCAGGTGATCGTGGCGCCGATGCCATCGCGGTTGCAGGCCGTCCCCTGGAGCTTGATCCCGACCCAGTGGTTGCCCTCGCCCGCGTTGTTCTTGAGGAGCACGGGCGCGCCGCCGTTGTTGCCGATGAGCACGTCGACACGGCCGTCGTTGTTGTAATCACCCACCGCAAGGCCGCGCGCCGGGAACATCTTCTGGAACGCCGGCCCGGCTTGATCGCTCACGTTCGCGAGCTTGGTCCCGTCATTGTGGAACAGAACCAGCGGCTCTTTATAGCGAACCTGCTGCGAATAGCTCTCGATCATGTCGTCGGGATGGCCGTTTGCGAGGAAAAGGTCGAGGAACCCGTCGTTGTCGTAGTCGAACATCTTCAAGCCCCAGCCGCTCAGGAGGCGTGTCGCCTGCGCCACCCCGTTCGGCCCGGCGACATCCGAGAAGAACTCGTTCCCGTCGTTCTTGTAGAGCGAGAACATCTCCTGGTCGACGTTGGCAACAAAGAGGTCCTGTTTCCCGTCCCCGTTCATGTCCCCGGCGTCCACACCCATCCCGGATCGCGGCGTGCCGTTGGCGCTGAAGCCGACTTCGGCCGCAAGGGCAATCTCGTCCCACTTCCCTTTGCCGCGGTTCGCAAACAGGAAATTCTGGACCGTATCGTTGGCGACGAAAAGGTCCATCAGTCCGTCGCCGTTGATATCGGTCGCAACCGCGCCTAGCGCCTTGCCCATCGCACGCTGGATGTCCGTGCCGGCGCTCACCTCACGGAAGGTGCCGTCGCCATTGTTGTGGAACAGCAGGCTGGGTGTCGGTTTGAACACCCGCGGAATGCAATAGAAGCGCTTGCCCAGCTTGTTGTCGCCGCAGAATACGTTGCTGGCAAGGGAGAACTGCACGAAGCTGCAGAGGAACAAGTCCAGCTTGCCGTCGTTGTCGTAATCGAACCAGACCGCACTGGTCGTCCACCCTGGAGCGGCGACGCCAGATTTTTCGGTGACGTCGGTGAACGTGCCGTTGCCATTGTTATGGTAAAGCGTGCACCGGCCATAGGCCGTGACCAGGATGTCGGGATAGCCGTCGTTGTCGTAGTCCGCGATGGTGCAGCCCATCCCGAACTCCTTGCCGCCTGCGACACCCGCCGCGTCGGTCACGTCCGTGAAAGTGCCGTTGCGGTTGTTCTTGTACAGCGCATTCTTGAGCGGCTTCGCGGGCTTGTAGAAATCGCTCGCCCCGCTGTTGACCATGAAGATGTCGACCCAGCCGTCGTTGTCGTAGTCGATGAATGCTACGCCTGGCCCCATGGTCTCCGGGAGGTAGCGGTCGGCCGACAGGGCGTTCTCGTGCACCCAGCTGATGCCGCTGACGCTCGCAGGGATCTCTTCGAAGAGAGGCGGTGCCGCGAACAGCCGCGACCTGGATGGCGACAGGCCCGAGACGCTCGACAGCCCGACAAGCCCAAGGAGACGCAGGAATTCGCGACGGGAAGGGACGATGAGCGATGCCACAGACATGCAGGTGTCGGCGAGGGGCTCCTGTCGCCGGCGCACATCGAGGCGGCAGACGCGATCATCGAAGGAAACCCGGGCCCGGTTTTGGTCATGTTAGCACGCTCAGCCGGGGCTCCTCCCGCGCCGGCAGGGGCCGCGTGCTAGCATCGATTCATGCTTTTCGTCAGGCGGTCCGTGCGCAGCACTGCCGCGCGTGCGACTGTGTGGCTGGCAGCCGGTCTCCTCGGTTGCGGCCTTGTCACCCTCGCGCGATCCGCCTCCGCTCCCGTCAGCGCTTCGGCGCTGCAGTCACCGCCGCCTGCACAGGGGGATGAGCAGCAGGCACGCGCCACGTGCGGTGGGTGTCACGCCTTTCCGCCTCCCGACATCCTGCCGCGCCAGGTCTGGAGAGACGAATTCGTGCGCATGATGTTCATCCGGGAAAAGCGGCTGCCGCCGCTGGGCCCGCCGGGGGTCGTCAACCGAACGGTGCAGTTGCCGCCCGACATGGAGCAGGCGCTTCCGTTCTTCACCACTCGGGCGCCGGAGCGTCTGCCCGCCCCTGAGCCCTGGCCTGCGGTGAGCGAGTCGCCAATTCAGTTCACGCGGCGCGGATTGTCGCTGCCCGACATGCCCGGGTCACCCGCGGTGTCGAACGTGCAGCTGGTGCATCTCGGCGGTGACAAGCAGCTCAGTCTGCTCGCGACCGACATGCGCCTCGGCCTCGTGTTCACGGGCAGCCCGGCCAGAGACGGTGCGGCGCTGACGAACATCGCCAGCATTCCGCACCCGGCTCACGTCACCCTCGCCGATGTCGACAAGGACGGCGTCGAGGATCTGCTCGTCGGCGATCTCGGCGAGTTCTTCCCTGCCGATCACGACAAGGGTGCGGTCGTCTGGCTGCGCGGACTCGCCAACGGCAAGTTCGGCGCCTTCTGGCTCGACGGATGGCCGAGGATTGCCGATGTCGAAACCGCTGACTTCAACGGCGATGGCCGCAACGATCTGCTGGTCGCGGCGTTTGGGTGGCGGAAGACCGGGGAAATTGCCGTCATGGAAAACACGACGACCGTCCCCACCCGGCCTGGGTTCACGAAGCACACCGTGGACCCGCGTGCCGGGGGCATCCATGTGCTCCCTGTCGACCTCAATCACGACGGCAAGATGGACTTCATCGCGCTGCTCGCGCAGGAACACGAGTCGGTCATCGCGTACATCAACAAGGGGACGGGGGACTTCACCTTCGACCAGAAGATCATCTACGCGGCGCCGCATCCGAACTGGGGGTCGTCGGGTATTCAGCTGGTCGACCTCGACAAGGACGGCGACCTCGATGTCCTCCTCACCCACGGGGACACGTTCGACGACGGGCTCGCGAAGCCGTATCACGGGATTCAGTGGCTCGAGAATACCGGCACCTATCCGTACGTCGAGCACACCATCACCCAGATGCCTGGCGTCCATCGCGCCAGAACCGCGGATATCGACGGCGACGGCGACCTGGATATCGTCGCCTGTGCGTTGCTTGCCGGCGGTTCGGACGTCGACGAGACGATGCTTCCGGCGCTGGTGTGGCTCGAACAGACCACACCCGGCACTTACGTCCGCCACACGATTGAAATGGGTATGCCGCGCCATGCGACGCTCGATGTAGGGGACATCGACGACGACGGCGATGTCGATATCGTGGTCGGGAACTTCTCAGTCGACAAGACCGGCCCCGCCGCCGATCGAGGTCTGGACGAATCCGCGGAAGAAGCCGTCGGCGCCGTGATCGGTCGGGATCTTCAACTCACGGACCGCCATCGCCCGCGACGAACTCAGTCCTTCAGCGTGAAGTACGCGGTCCTGGACACTTCGTGTCCCGCCTGCGTGACTTTGATCCTCAGCTCGTAGGTGCCGGCCGGAAGCGTGCCGATGGGCAGCTGGCCGACGTGCTGCACCCGCGAACCCGGTGTCGGACGGCAGCTGCAATGGCGTCTCGGCGACGGAGCGGCCGTTCTGCAGCAGCTCGGCCTGAGCGGTGGCGCCGCGCACGTCTCCATACAGAGAAAAATAGAACGGCAGTTCGGCGGTGCGGGACTTCTGGAACGGTTCACCAAGGTTCGGGTACATCAGCCGCTGCCCGACGTATAGCGGCGGGGTCACGCCCGCTTCCGGTGATGGTGCGTCCCTGACGTCTTCGATGCGATTGACGAGCACGAGGCTGCTCATGCCAATCGTGCGGTCGACGGGCGGCACCGTCAGCGTCGCCACACGTGCGCTGCCCTGCGCCGCCGTCGCATCGAACACGATCGTTTCCATCGTGTACACGCCTGGCGCGAGAATGGCCTCGCGGTAGAACAGGATCTCGCCGTGCTTCGCCGCCTCGAGGTCCTTGGCCTCACCCGAGAGGACGTACTGCTGGCTGAGTTTCTGTACCTCGTGTCCCTCACCGTCGCGAATCCGAACGAGGATCGCGGCCTGTCCTGAGTAGGTGGAATTTTCGGGATCGACCCGGTACTGGAGCGACGACGTGTCGACGTGGACCAGGACCGGCGTCAGGCCGGGACGGCCGGGATCGGGGAAGTTGAATCCGGCGGCGTGCACCGGGAACGCATTCGGAAGCGGCGTGCGTTCCAGCATCGCAAGCGCCGGGAGCTCGTAACCAGTCGAATCGACAGCGTGGCCGTTGCGAACGGCCCGGTATCCCTTCCGTGCGAATACCTGCGTGCCTGGACGATGCACCTTGACCTGGATCGCGCGGAACTTGCCGTCGAAGGCCGCGTTCCTTGGCGAGTAGGTCAGGAGATAGTGGAACTGGTTGTCCTCGTCGATGCGTCGGAACGCGGACCGGAGATCGTTCGTCTGCTCGACGAGGAATCCGCCGGTCTCTTCCGCCAGCCGCGCAAGCCCGGTGCGGGAATCGAGTTTCAGCGTGTCCTCCACCCGCTCGAACGCCATCGTCAGCGGCTGTTCGGTGCGGTCGGTACCCGACCCGATCTGCATGAGACGCTCGTCAACGAACGCCTGCATTTCCTTGCGCGTGCCGGTAAGCGTGCTCTTGGCGCGCAAGCCCTTGGCATCCACCGCGTACGCCGTCACATTGGCGCGATTCGCGGCGTCGATGACCGAATCGAGCCGTGCCGAGAGCACCGGCGAGACCGGCAAGCCTTCCGAGAAGAACACGATCGTCTTCCGCCCGGGAAGGAACGAGAGGTACTGGACCACGGAGCGCAAGGCGAGCGCGGTGTCGTACCCCATGTGATCGCGATCCAGGTTGTCGAAGGATCGGATCATGTTCATTTCGGTCTGGATCAGGCGCAACTCGTTTTCGCGTTCACCGAGCTCGGATGCGTTCTGTGCCAGTCCCGCGCTGGCGCCCCCGACTGCGGCCCCGACGGCACCCTCCACCTGGCCCTGGAGTTCACGCCGTCTGTTCATGAGCTCTTCTGCCCGCTCCGCCTTCTGCTCCTCAGCCGACGTTCCCGAAGGAACCACTCGTGCCACCGCTTTCCGTACGAGACCGCGGTCGGTCGTGAACGGCTGGACGATGTGAATCCCGGGATCCGTCGCGAACACACCAACGCGCACGGCCGATTCGCCATTCATCGGTACGTAGTCGAGTGTCGCCTTCTGTGCCAGCCTCAAGGACTCGGTCGACAGGTGATCGAAGACAAGCGCCGTCGTGGCGTCGACGGGCGGTTCAGGGTGGCCGGGGCGGCGCTGCCGGTGGGCGTCACGGCAACGGTTGTGTCTGGCGACTTCCAGCCGACGCCCACACCGATGCCGCCGCCTCGTGTGACGCGGGCGAAGGTGTCGACCTTCTGCAGCACGCCGTCCTCGGCGACTTCGAAGTCGGCTCCGGTCAGGTCAGTGACCGGGCGGCCTTTTCGGTCGCGGACGACCACGTCGACGAGGATCGCGGTTGTCGCAGCCGTGAACGACTGCCCGTCGGGAGAAGAGTGTCCGGACTGTGCCGAGGGGCGAGAAGGGGCCAATACAGCCAAGGCCGCTAAGGCGACGATAACGACGAAAGCTCTCCTCATTGCGGGCTCGCTTTTCTCGCCGGCGCGGCACTTCGATTTCGACTATTTCCAGTTACCAGTATCCAGTTACCAGTATCCAGGCTGGCTAAACAGTCTCCAGTTCAGTCCTTTACTGGTCTGGTTACTGGTTACTGGCGACTGTCCGTTAATCCACGATTCTCAACATCGTCGAGCGAAACACCTGTTCAGAACCCTGCTTGACGATCGCCCGCAGGTCATAGGTCCCGGCGGCGAGTTGATCGAGCGGCAGTCGCCCCGTCTGCTGGACGCGGCCAGATGCGTCTGCGGCCGGCAGCGCCATGGGGAACTGAGCAACCAGTTTGCCGTCCTGGAGCAGTTCGATGGTGGATTCCGCAGCGGGGCCGGCCTTCACCGGATAGGCCGCAAAGTAGAATGCTACTTCCTTGGAACCCTTGCTCACCGGCTCGCCAAGGTTCGGATAGAGCACGACATCCTTGACCAGCAGCGGATTCTCGGCCCGGCGGTCCTTCTCTGGTACCTTCTCACCGCGCTTGACGAGGATCAGGCTGCTCATGCGCAGCTTGTCGGGTTCCGGCTTTGGCGACTTCGACCGTCCCCAGGCGCACCGAGGATTTTTCCGCCAGCGCGTCATACACGACGGTCTCCATCGTGTAGACACCCGGGGACAGCTCGGGCTCGCGGTAGAAAATCACCTGCCCCTGCTTCGCACGTTCGAGGTCCGCGATCGGGCCCTTCACCTCGTAATGCTGGCTCACCTTGCGAACGACATGATTCTCCGCGTCGAGGAACCTGACGATGACGGCAAAGTCGGACGTATAGGTCTTCGAGTCAGGGCCCGGCTGGAACGTCAGCGGGGCAGTCCTGAGATCCACGACGACCGGCACGAGTCCGGGACGATCCCGTTCCGGAAACAGCAGCGCGCCGGCGCGCACGGGAAAGCCGTTCGGCACCGGCTTCCGTTCGAGGGCTCCGAGTGCGGGCGCTTCCCAGGCGTTGATCGGCGCGCCGCCGGCGTCGCGGACGGCGAAGTAGCCCTTTCGCGCCGAAACCGTCACACCAGGGCGCGTCACCTTCACGTCGATGTTTCGGAAGCGGCCGTCGTACGTCTGGTTGGCCGGGGTGTAGCCGACCAGGTAGTAATTGTGGAGATCGCTTTCGACGCGGTCGAATCCCTGCTGAAGATTGTTGGTGTTCTCGAACAGCAAGCCCGCCCGTTCCCTGCGCCAGAGTGCCGAGTCCGTTGTGTGGATCCTGGCGTCAGCACGTCCTCATTCTTCTCGAGCGACTTCGATAGCGGCTCGTCGCTCCCTCTCACGCTGAGCAGGCCACCGCCCGCTCCTCCCGCCGCGTTCACCTGGTCGCGGATTTTCGCCTGTTCGCTTTCGGCGCGCAGACCGGCGGCGTCCATGGCGTAGATGCTGACGTTGGCGCGGTTGGCGGCGTCGATCGACGCCGAGGAACAGGCGCTGCACCGCGGGAGGAATCGCAATCCCCTCTGAAAAGAGGACCAGGCTCTTGCGTCCCGGCAGCGGGCGCAGCGTGTTGATGATCGTGAACAGGCCGTTGGTCGTGGAGTACCCCTGCTGATCGCGCTCCATGACCTCGAAGTCCCTGATCATTCCCGACGCCATTTGCGCCAGCATCGCATCGCCGGGTGCGCCGCCAACCGCCGCGCCGGCCCCAGCGCCACCGGCCGATTCCGCCGCCGCAGCCGCCTGGCCGGCGGACGCAGCCTGGGCGTCAAGACTGCTCTTCCGCTCGTTCTGTCCGGCGTTGTTGAAGGTGGACGAGGCACGGCTGTCCATCTTGCTGAGCGCCTGGCGCAGAACGCGGGCATTCCGGGTGAACGGAGCGTAAGGTGTGAGCGCCAGGTCGATGCCGAAGACGCCGACATACCCCGGGGCTTCGTCCTTGTTGCCAAGATATTTCTGTGAGGCCTGCACCGCGAGACGACGAGCGTCCGAGCTCAGGCGATCGAACACCAGCGCGGTCACTGGGACGCTCGTGTCGGCGACGATTGGAGCGGTCGCCTTCGCGGCTGCCGGCGCCGGAGGCGGCCGCCGGGGCAGGCGTCGCTGGCTCGGCCGCTCCGGCGAAGACGCCCGAAAACGACCCGATGGTCTGCGGGACGCCATCTTCGAGCACCTGGAAGTCGGCCTGCGTGAGATCGCGAACCGGCTGTCCACGCCGGTCCCTGACGACGACGTCGACGACCACTGCCGTGACCGTCTCCCCGATCGTGCCGCTGGCGCGCTGCGGGGTGGTCTGCTGTGCGTGCCCATGGACCACGAGGGCGAACATCACTACCAAGCTACCAATGAGCGACCGGCGCTGTGTCATGTAACTCGCTTTCCTCCGCTCAACCGAACCTCGTAGACCCTCGCAGAACCTTGTAGAACCTTGTAGAACCCTGTAGAACCCTGTAGAACCCGTAGAACCCTGTAGAACCCGTAGAACCTTGCTCAGCGTCCTCCGACCGACTGCGAGCCGCTGCGCTCCGTCCGGGCGAGACGATCGAGCCGGGTGAACTCCTCGCGCTCGCGCGCCGCATCCTCGTTGCGACCGGCGCGCTGGTACGCGCGTGCGAGCGTGAAGTGCAGCCCGGGGCTGTCCGGCGCAAGCTTGATCCCGATCAGCAGTTCCTTGATCGCGCCGTCGACGTCGCCGGTGTCGAGCAGGGCCTGGCCAAGGGCCTTGTGTGCGGGAAACGCGTTCGGCACGAGCGCAGCCGCCTGCTGCGCATAAGGGAGCGCCGTGGCCGCGTCGCTGCGCTTCAAGTACTCGAACGCAATCTGCATCAGCGACCATGGGTGGGCGGGCTGGATCTCGAGCTCGCGCTTGAACTCGTCGATTGCCTTGTCGCCTTGTTCCTGCAGGAGAAACACGCCGAAGGCATAGTGCACGTTCGGTGTCTCGGGATAGCGGGCGACGAGCGCCTCGAATGCTTTCTGCGCCGAAGCGGTGTTCCGGGTCGCCATCATGTAACTGGCGCGACCGGCCATCAGCACCATCTCGCGGCGATCGGGTGGCGCTTCCGTCGGCAGCATCGGCATCCGAAGCGTCGCCATCCCCATCGCCTCGATGATGCGCGGGTTGTCGTTGCCCGCGCTGGCGAACTCTCCGAGCGTCTCGAGCGCCTGCTCGAACTGCTCGGTGCGGGTCATCAGGATGGCGGCGTGATAGCGAGCGACGTTCCCGAGCTCGCCGGTGTCGCCGACGCCGAGAATCTTCGACTGCAGCAGGTGTTCGAGCGCCCGGTCGTAGTCCTTCAGCCCGAACTCGCACAGCCCGAGAAACGCGAATGCAGCGCCGTTCTGTGGTGCCAGCCTCACCACTCGACGGAACGCTTCGGCTCCCTTTGCGAAGTTGTCGATCGAGTAGTACGACGTCCCCTGGTACCAGTAGCCCTCGACGTAATCGGGCTTGATCTTGACCGCCTTCTCGTACACCGCGATGGCGTCTTCCCACCGCTGCGCCTGCCGCGCCTCGGCACCGGCCTGGACGAGGCGATCGAATTCCGCGGTGTTGGCGGTCGCCGCACTCTTCGCAGGTGCCGGCTTCTTGGCGGTGGGGGCAGGCGCCTGAGGCTCCGTCTTCCCAGTTGCCGTGGGCGGCGTGCGCGCCGCCTGCGCCGCACCGAGCGGGGGCGGCGCCGACAGGACTAGCGTCCAGATCATCGAAGCCAGAGAAGCGGCGAACCGCGCGTTCATCGGCCGGCCCCTTCGGTCGATGCGGCGCCGGTCCCGCTGCCCCGCTGCTTGGACTGCGCCTCGGCGTTCAGTCGATCGATGATCACCCGCTCGCGATCCGCATCGTCTTTTCGCTTGAGCCGGTTGTAGCCGGTGGCGAGCTGGACGTGGACTTCAACCGCGTCGGGAGCGTCCTTCGCGATCGCCTCGAGCATGGCGACTGCCTCCTCCACCTGACCGGTCTGCAGACGGAGGCTCGCCAGCAGTTTGCGCGCGGTCAGATCGTTCGGCCGGATGGTCGTCGCGCGCTCCAGGTAGGTCGAGGCCTCCGCGAACCGCTGTGCTCCCTTACGCATGTTCCCGAGCTGCAGGTTGGCTTCGAAATCGTTGCTGTTCAACCCGAGCTCCTGGTTGAAGGCGCGCTCGGCAGCGGCCTGCTCGCCGAGCGCCAGCAGCGATCGGCCGTACAGCGAGTGCGCCGTCGGCAGCTGCGGGTTGAGCTCCACGGCACGCTGCAACTCGGTCTTCGCCGCGGGATAGTCCTGTTGCCCGAGGTGCGCGATCCCCATCAGCAGGTGAGACTCGGCCGATTCGCCGGCGCCGAAAATCCTGTCGACGTACTTCTGCCCCTCGGCGGTGTCTCCGGTCTGCAGCAGCGCGGTCCCGAGCAGGAACGCATAGGCGAGATCGTCTCCGAACAGCTGCTCGCGCGGCTTGAGCAGCGCCAGGAGCTCCTGATCCTGCCCTGTCTGCCGGTAGCAGTCGGCGAGCACCAGGTAGGCGTTGCGCGCGTCGGGCTCGGAGGCGACGACCCGCTTCAGTTGCGCGATCGCCTCGTTGGGACGCGCGGATTTGTAATACGCGAGCCCCAGGTTGAAGCGGACCGAGTTCGCCATCGGATCCACCTTCAACGCCGCGTTGTACTGCGCGATCGCGTCGTCGTACTGCCCGAGCTTCACGTAAGCGGCGCCCAGGTTCGAGAGCGCGTCTGCCCGGTCGGGCGAGATTGCGAGCGCGGCCTTGTAGGTGTCGATCGCGCCAAGCACGTCCCCCGCCTGCTGCAGTTCGAGCGCGCGGGCGAACAGACGATCGAAGTCTTCGGCCCTCGGAGCCTGTGCTCTTGCCGGGACCGCGATCATTACAGCGAGCAGGAAACCAAGAGCAGCGCGGAACATTTGAATTGTGCAGGTCTCGAAGGTCGATGCGAGAAGCGGACCTTCAGCCTAGATTGTAGCAGCAGGTGCCGAACGCCGGCGCCGCTCGGCGCCTTCGCGCCATGACGGACGGAGCCCGGAAAAACAACGAGGAGGAGAACCGCTGGCTCTCCTCCTCGGCTGTGCACTCGGCCGCCCCCGGCGGGACGGACTCTTTAGAAGTAGTACTTCAGGACGAACTCAATAACGCGATGTCCGCGCTTGAGGTTGATTTTGCCGAAGTTGTCCTTGGTCTGCTGGGTGTAATCGAACCCTTTGGTTGGATCGCAGACCGTCGGTGTCGCTCCGGTGCCATCGGGCGCGGCCGCCTGCACGCGACAGGTCGTGTCGAGCGTCAGGTTGATGTCGCCGCCGATGTTCGTGTTCGCAAACGCCTGGTTGAAGATGTTGAAGAACCCGACCCGGACCTGGAGCTTCTGGTCGCCGGTGATGCCGAAGTTCTTGAACAACGTCAGGTCGTGATTGGTCCGCATCGGCGTTCGGATGTTGTACGGCGCCACGAGGGGGCCGTTCGTTCCGAACTCCGGCACGGAGATGCAGTTCAGGTCGAGGATCTTCTGCCCGACCGAGTCGCCGCCGAGCCTGGGGTCGCAGGTATAGACCGGCGACAGGGCGTTACCGCCGGTGTTGCTCGGGCCGACCACGTCGGCGGTGCCGAAGTAAGCGGTGGCGATCGAGTTGTTCGCGGCCGCACCGCTGAACGTCGGCCGGATCGGGATGCCGCTCGCGAGGGACGAAATCCCCGAGAGCTGCCAGCCGTTGAAGATCCCTCGACCGACCGGGTTGTTCAACCCGCCCTTGGCAGCGTCTGGCAGGAACGCGTTCCATGAGACGTTCAGGATGTGCGTGCGGTCCTCGTTGAGCACGCCGTAGGTGCGCTTGGGATCGTACGGGTCGATGATCGAGTACTCGCCGCCGAGCGTGCCCTCGGACTTCGCCAGCGTGTAGGCGACGAAGTACTGCAGCCGCCGGCCGGTCTGCCGGCTCAGCGTGACCTGCATCGAGTTGTAGTTCGACACGCCGCGGAAGTCATAGATCGTCAGCGCGTTGAAGGCGTTGTAAGGCCTGAACGCAGACAGGTTCGTCGCCTGGGTCGCAACGGCGACCCGGTTGATCGGCACCGACAGGTCAACTCCGTTGAACGTGCCGGAGCTCATCACGCCGTAGGGCATGACGTTGCCGTTGCTGCGGCTGACCAGGTCGTGACCGCGGGTGCCGACGTAGCTCGCCTCGACCACCTGGTTCCCGGGAATCCGCCGCGCGAACGACAGGCTGAAGCTGTCCGTCTTCGGCCATTTGAACGAGTCCGGCGTCAACGAGTTGATCCCGATGCTGCCGATGCGGTTGGCCAGCGTGGCTTCGTGCGCGGTGTCGTAGTTCAGACCCGCGCCGTTGCCGTAGGCGGACCCGGCCCAGAAGTCGGTGGAGGGCTGGTAGGCGTTTGGTGCGAGCCGCAGCGTGTTGTCGTATTCGACGTTGCCCATGTTCCGGTTGAAGAACATGCCGTAACCGCCGCGGAGCACGTTGTTGCCCTGGCCGTCGATATCCCACGCCACATTCACGCGCGGAAGGGCGAACGGCGACCGGTTGTCGAACACGCCGGCAGGGGCGCAGCCGGTGTCGACGTAGCAGATGCCGTTGACCTTCTGGAACGTCCCGGGATCCAGGAAGGAGCCCTTTGACGGATCGTAGAGCGACGGCGTGAAGTAGCCGCCGAGGCTGTTCAGTTCCTGGTTGTTGGTCCAGTAGCCGAACCGCACACCGTATTCGAGCGTGACGTTGCGCAGCACTCTCCAGTTGTCCTGCGCGAACGCGTCCGTATTCCAGTAGCGGAATTCACCGAACGGCTCGCCGGGTGAGGGCTGGCCGTGGGCCGCGGTGCCCTGGGTCAGCGATCCGATCGCGCCGGTGAGCATATCGGCGGCGGAGTTGCCGGTCCCGGTGTTGTTGTCGGTGCCGAACCAGAGCTGGCCGGCCTCGAGGTTCTGGAAGTTCTGCTGCTTCTGACCGCGTTCGAGCGAGGCGCCGAACTTCAGGCTGTGACCGCCAACGAGCTTGGTCAGCTTGTCGCTGAACTGCAGCGCATCGTTATGGGCGTAGACGTCGTTCGCGGCCGCCCACATGTTCCCGACCTGCCCGCTGCCGCCCCATCCATGGAGCAGGTCGGTCGGAAGATACGGGCTCGTGGTGCCGGCCGGGAAGATGCCGTTGAAAGTAATCGCCACCGGCGCCCTGCTTGATGACGCTCGGATCCTTGAAGTGGTTGTCGAGCGCCAGGCGGCTGTAGCTGACCAGCGCCTCGTTCGTCATCGACGGACTCAGCACAGTCACGACGTTGCCGGCGACGGACTTGCCGGTGTTGGTGCCGATGTTGGACGACGGCAGCGCGACGTCCGACGGGCCCCACCACACACCGCGCGGATTCTCGTTGGTCTCACCTTCTCGGGCGACGCGGACATACGCCTTGGTGTTGTTGCTGATGTTCCAGTCGAAGCGGCTCTTGAAGTCGGTCCGGTTCGAGGGCTCGAGGCGGCTGTAGACGTAGTTGTAAAGATTGTTCGGGTCGTTGTAGTTCGGGAGCGGATACAGGCTCGCGAGATACTTCCCCATCGGCGTGATGTACGGCCGCATGTCGTTGTTCGGCGCGGGCTGCCCGGCGTTCGGGAACCCCTGCGGGATGCGCAGCTGCGCGACGCTGTTCAGGTTCGAACCGCGGTTGGCGAGCAGCTCGCTGAAGTCGCCGTTGCGCATCGCCTGCGAGTAGGTCCGGTTGAAGCGCGACCCCGAGTCGACCTGCTGACGCTGCACTTCGAAGGCGGCGAAGAAGAACAGCTTGTCGCGGTTCTTGGTGTAACTGTCCCCGAACGTGATCGGACCGCCGATGTTGCCGCCGGGATACTGATACTTGCTCTTCGGCTTCGGCGTGCCGGCGATGCTGTTCGAGCGGTCGTTGGCGGCAAAGCGATAGTCGCGCGAGTAGTCGTAGACCTGGCCGTGGAACGCCGACGTGCCGGACTTCGTGACCCCCGCGACGTTCATGCCGCCGGTGCCGAATTCGGCCGCGAAGTTCGAGCTCTGGACCTTGACCTCCTGAACCATGTCGTTGTTCAGGGTCACGATCAGGCCGCCATTGTTGCCGATGTCGATGAGCGACGACCCGTCGAGCGAGACGGTGTTGCCGGACGCTCGGATGCCGTTCACGGTGTAGCTCTGGGTGGCATTCGCGCCGCCGCCGAAGCTCACCGATTCGCCATTGTTGAACTCGGTCACGACACCAGGCAGGATGCGGAGCAGTTCCAGTGCGCTCCGGCCGATGACCGACAGGTTGTCGATCTGCTTCGCGCTCAGGACGCCTTCGCGCGCGCCGGTCTGGGTCTGGATGACCTCCTGCTGCGCGGTCACGGTAATGGTTTCCGACTGCTGGCCGACGTCGAGACGAACGTCGATGCCGCGATTATCGTTGGGGCTGAGCGTCAGCCCTTTGCGCTCGTAGGACTTGAACCCGGAGAGTTCAACGCGCAAATCGTAGGTGCCGGGAAACAGGGCGGCGAACTGGTACTGACCACGTTCGTCGCTCGTTGCGGTCTGGACCGCTTTCGTGCCCGTGTTCGTGACCGTAATGGTCGCGCCGGGAAGTACGCCGCCGCTCGGGTCCTGAACGTTGCCCCGGATGGTGGCGGTCGTTGAGCCCTGGCCGAGCGCTGTGCTGGTTGTCAGCAACAGCGTGCACAGCGCCATGGTGGCCCAGCGGGCGACGATGGTGGAGGCTGCCTGGATCGACTGTCCTCGCAACATGAATCTCCTTGCCCTTGTACTCGAACATGACCTGTCAGCTGAGCCGGATGGACCTGCCTGCGATTGCAATACTGACGATGTACGGTGACTCATTCGCAATCGATCTCCAGTAACCCGTGAGCGACAAAAGGGTCGCATCCGTACTCGTCCCCCGACAATTCGCGCGCGGGACATACTAGCGCATAAACACTAGGCTGGGCTGAGTTGCGAAACAAGTAGCTGAAGAGGGGCTGGCGTATATATCGAAAGACATATACGTCAAGGGACGGGATTAGGGATTCGGGACTCGGGACTCGGGATTCGGGTTGGATTGGGGATTCGGGGATTCGGTTCGCGGGCTCGGAGTTCGGGACTGGATACTGGTTACTGGCGACTGGAAACTTAAGATTCCAGCTGGACAATTCCGCGCTGAAGGGCAACCGTGACCGCTTCGGTCCGGTCGGCGACAGCCAGTTTCCCGAGAATACTGCTCACGTGCAGCTTCACCGTGCCTTCGGTAATGTCCAGGGCGGTCGCAATCTCGCGGTTCCGCTTGCCGCCGACCAGCAGCCGCAGCACCTCGAGCTCGCGCGTCGACAGGTGGGAGCGCGACATGCCGTCGGCAAGCAGCGCCGCGACCTCGGGCGTGATGTGGCGACGGCCGCTCGCCGCTTTCCGGATCGCGCCGATCAATTCCTCGCGCTGCACGGACTTCGCCAGGTATGCCATCGCGCCAAACTGCAGCGCCTTGTAGATCTCCTCGTCACAGACATACGTCGACAGCACGATGATCCGCGCGTCCGGAAAGTCGCGCCGGATCGCCTTCGTTGTCTCCGACCCCGACAATCCGGGCAGCCGCTGATCCATCAGCGTCACCTGCGGCCGATGGGTGCGGAACATCGCGAGCGCCTGCTCCCCGGTCGCCGCTTCGGCGCAGACGGTCATGTCCGGCTCGAGCGCGATGATGCTCGCGAGGCCCATGCGGACCAGGTAGTGATCGTCGACGAGCATGATCTTCAGCTTGTCTGCCATGACTCTCCCGCCGGAACCGCCGCTCGAACGCTGCCGGAGCGCACCGGCACCGTCACCGCGAGACGTGTCCCCTCGCCGGGACTGCTCTCGATCTCCAGGACGCCCCCGAGCTTGTCGACGCGTTCGCGAACACCCTGCAGCCCGAAGTGCGCACCCGCGGCGCCCTCCCCGCTCTCCATCCCACGGCCGTTGTCGCTCACGATGAGGTCGGTCGAGTCGATCCCGAAGCGCAGCTCGATATCGATGCGGGTCGCGCCGCGCGTGCTTGAGCGCGTTCGTCAGCGCCTCGAGCCCGATGCGCAGCAGATGGTGGTCCTCGGCAGCATCCGGCTGCAGCCGCGCGCCAGTCACCCTCACGTGCGCGTCGGCCCGCGTGTTCAGCGTCATCTGCCGCGCAAGGCTCGAGAGCGCGCCGCCCAGGTCACGCGCTCTCCAGCGCCTGCGACCGCAGATCCATCACCGAGCGCCTCGTCTCCTCCAGGCTGTAGCGCAGCATCTGCCGCGCGACGTCGAGCGACTGCCGCGCCGCGTCCGGCGCGGTCTGGAAACTGCCGGCCACGGCTTCGAGCTGCAGCGAGATCCCGGCGAGCCCCTGTTCGACGGTGTCGTGGAGCTCGCGCGCCGACGCGCGTCCGCTCGTTCAGCACGGCCTGGTATTCCTGCCGTTTGCGGTTGGCGATCGCGCGCATCCACAACGCGCCGCCGCACGCGACCAGGGCCAGCATGACCGCCATCACCGCGGTGTGGCGCATCGTCCACCAGTGCGCCGGCGCCAGCACCTTCACGTCGTCGGGCGAACGGAGGAAGAGCCGGAACGAAGGCGGCGGTCCGCCCTGGTATGAGTACACGCCGGTGACCGACAGCAGGCGTGCCCGGGCGAATCCTGTCGAGCGCTGTCGTTCGCCTGGTCGATGTCGAGGCCGGCGTTGAAGATGGTGTCGCCGGATCGCAGCACCAGCACCCGCTCGCGTCGTCCCCGCGAGCACGCTCAGCAGCTGCCCGTTCATCCGGACAATCTCGGCGTCGTGATCGGGCGTGAGCACGTTGTCCTCGGCCAGCGCAACGTCGACCGGCGGCGGTCGCGCTGCCCGGCGCCGACTACCCGCAGCAGCGCGTTCCTGCAGGATCGGCCTGCCCGGGGTCACCGCCGGGAAACCTGCCGCTTCGACGACGTCACCCGGGCGCACGAACGAGCGACTGCTCCGTCTCGATCCTGCACCCCGCGCGGTGCCGTCCTTCACGTAGATGACGTTGACGACGTAGCGGAACGTGGCGGAGGTCGTGAAGTCGCTCATCGCGACGGGCGTGCCGTTGACGCGGGCGGTCACGACGCCGCGGACGCGAATCCGGCGGTTCACCTCACCCTCGGACGAGTAGTTGTAGATGTTGCGAATCGCGCGCGTCGGAAGCGAGAACGGATCGGGCGCGGCTTCGAGGACGGTCACGTCCTCGATTCGTGCCGGCGAAGAGCGACACGCCGCGCAGCTGCTCGGTTCGCCCGAAGAGCGTGCCGATGTTGCCGCGCAGCTGCACCCGGGCGTCGACATAGCGCGTCAGGTCCGCGGGCGACGAATAGTCCCAGAACGCGGCGCGGACGATGCCGTCTTCGATCGCGACGTCGGCGAACATCACCCGCGACTTGGGATCCGAGGACAGCCACGCCCGCTGGACCACGCCGACGACGCCGACGTAGTCGCAGTCGTAGCGGCCGGTCAGCATCGCCGAGTACGCGATCGTCCGTTCCTGCGGCAGCGCCGCCCGTCCCAGCTTGCGCACGTGCTCGGGGATCGACGTTCGGCGCAAACCCACCGCGCGCCGTCCGGCCCTCGATCTCGATCAGGTCGCCGGTCTTGCAGATTCGGCCCAGTCACCGACGCTCGCCGGGTCCGCGGGAGGCATGACGAACTGGCCGAAGGCGCCGTCGTGCACGACCAGCGTCTGCTTCTGAACTTCGTCGAAATGGGTGACCGTGCCGCGAATGCGGACCGGGTAGCCGAGCGCGCCGCCGTCCTGCGACAGCGCGCGGATGTCCTGGATTCTGGTGAGCAGAGGCAGACGGGGCTCGGCGTGCGCCGCGCCGCGTCAGCGCGAAGACGACGCTCAAGAGCGCGACAACGAACAGCAGCCTGGTTACCGGATTGTTCCCCACAGCGGTCGAATACTAACGTATGTTCCCTGTCAGTTCTAACAGGTTCCGAAGGGTCAACCGGGTTCTACCAGGTTCGCAGGGTTCTGCAGGGTTCTACGGGGTTCGCAGGGTTCTACGGGGTTCAGGGTTCGGCCGGGTTCGCAGGGTTCTGCGGGGTTCAGGGTTCGCGAGGTTCGGCCGGTTCTACCGGGTTCGGCAGAGTTCGTAGACCGTCGCTCTGCCGAGACTACCCGTAGAACTCCGTAGAACCTGCAGAACCCCGTAGAACCTCGTAGAACCGCGTAGAACCTTGTTCGTAGTCCATTTGCGCTATTGACCGTGCCCATGGGCCATCCTACGCTGACCTGACCCCAACCGGGACCGCGCGAAGGCTACGGGTCTCGCCCGATCCGCCGCGCCCGGCAGTCTTCACGACAACGCCGCAATGACACACGCCTTGAAAACGCAGCTCCTGTACTGGACGCTTGCGATCCTGCTGCTGAACACGGCGTACCTGGCGGCCTTCGCCAGCCCGACGGTCTTCTACTTCGCGAACGTCGTGCTCCACATGGTGCTCGGCGTCGCCCTGGCCGCGTTCCTCGCGGTGCAGGTCGTCCGCCGTCGTTTCCAGCCGCCGCGCGCTCATCGCACGGTCGTCCGCGCCGTCATCGTCCTCGCCGGCGATCGTGCTCGCCGCCGGCACGGGCTTCGGCCTCTTGATCATGTTCGTCGGGCGCGGCGGGACGGTGGCGCTGGCTCCTCCCCGTCCACATCGGGCTGATGCTCGCCGGTGGGGCCCCGCTTCTCGCGATTGCCGCCGCGACGCGGCTGCGTACCGGCAGTCCGCGCGAGCGCGCGCTCGTCGCCGTCGGATGCGCGGCGACGATCATCCTCGCGATCGCGGCGCCGCTCGTCGGCGCATCGACGACGTGGCGCAAGGCCTACGTCGTCCGCAACCCGACCACCGTGCCGACCAGCATGAACGAGGAAGGGCGAGGTCCGAAGAGCCCGTTCTTCCCGTCGTCGGCCGACACCAACGTCAAGGGGATCATCCCGGCCGACTTCTTCACGACCAGCGCGTCGTGCGCCCGGTGTCACCAGGGCATCTACGACGAGTGGAAGTCGTCGATGCACCACTTCTCGTCGTTCAACAACCAGTGGTATCGCAAATCGATCGAGTACATGCAGGATGTCGTCGGCACCAAGCCGTCGAAATGGTGCGCCGGCTGCCACGATCATGCGGTGTTCTTCAACGGGCGCTTCGACCGTCCGATCAAGGAACAGATCGACACACCCGAGGCGCAGGCCGGTCTTGCGTGCACGTCGTGCCATTCGATCACGCACGTGCGCAGCACCATGGGACAGGGAGATTTCGAGATCGAATACCCGCCGTTGCACGACCTGGCGGCGAGCACGAATCCGGCGCTGGAGTTCCTGCACGACAAGCTGACGTTCATCGATCCACAGCCGCATCGTGAGGCGTTCATGAAGCCGTTCCACACCGACCAGACGCCGGAGTTCTGCTCGAGCTGCCACAAGGTTCACCTCGACGCGCCGGTGAACAGCTACCGCTGGTTCCGCGGGTTCAACGATTACGACAACTGGCAGGCGTCCGGCGTGTCGGGCGAGGGGGCACGCTCGTTCTACTACCCGAAGAAGCCGTCGAAGTGCGCCGACTGCCACATGCCGCTGGTCGACTCGCAGGATCCGGCGGCGAAGAACGGCAAGGTCCGGTCGCACCGGTTTGCCGCCGCGAACACCGCGGTGCCGTTCGCCAACCACGACGCCGTGCAGCTCAAGGCGGCGCAGGACTTCCTGCGCGACGGACAGATCTCGGTCGACATCTTCGGCCTTGTGCGGACCGCCCCGCGCCGAGCCGTCGGTGGCGACCCGCTCGCAGACCGCTACCGAGCCGCGCACCGCGAGCACATTCGCGGTCGGCGAAGAGTCGATGAACTTTGGCGCGGCACAGAACTTCCTCGCACCAGCCGAAGACGTGATCGCTCCGCTCGGCAAAGTGGACGCGGTCGTCCGCCGCGGCGATTCGGTTCGCGTCGACGTGGTCGTGCGGACCCGCAAGGTCGGTCACTTCTTCCCCGGCGGCACGGTCGATGCGTTCGACGTCTGGGTCGAGCTCGAAGCGGTCGACGAAAACGGCCGGACGCTGCTCCACAGCGGCGCCGCGGCGGACGACGGACGCGGCCCGGTCGATCCCGGAGCGCATTTCTATAAGAGCCTCGCGCTCGATGACCACGGGAACCCGATCAACAAGCGGAACGCGTGGAGCGCCCGGTCGGTCGCCTACGTGCGGCTCATCCCGCCGGGGGCGGCTGACACGGTGCACTACCGTCTGGATATCCCGGAGAACGCGGGCGAGAAGATCTTCCTCAAGGCGAAGGTCAACTATCGAAAGTTCGCGTGGTGGAACACGCAGTGGGCCTACGCGGGCGTTCGCGATCCGGCGCAGCCGAACCCGTCGGTCGGGCCGTCCCACGACGATGGCAAGTGGGTGTTCACGGGAAGCACCGAGCACGTGTCCGGGGCAGATCAAGGCGATCCCCGATATCCCGACGACGGTGATGGCGCACAACGAGACGGTCCTGCGCGTGCTGCCCGCGAACGCGACGCTGCCGCCGCCAGCCGCGGTGATGGATCCGTCGGTGCGCGAACGCTGGAACGACTACGGCATCGGCCTGCTGCTTCAGGGCGACATCAAGAACGCAGAAGCCACATTCCTCAAGGTCACCCGGATGGAACCCGGGTATGCCGACGGCTGGGTCAACGTCGGTCGGGCGCGCGTGCAGGAAGGCAACATGACGGGCGCCGAAGAAGTACTGCGCAAGGCACTGACGGTCGATCCGGAACTGGCCAAGACGCATTTCTTCCTCGCGACGGCGCTGAAGAGTCTCGGGCAGTACGACGAAGCGGTCACGCACCTGCGGATCGCATCGGCCAAGTATCCGCGCGACCGCGTCGTGCTCAATCAGCTCGGCCGGGTGCTGTTCCTGAAACGGCAGTTCAAGGAGGCGATCGCGGAGTTCGACAAGGTCCTGGCGATCGATCCTGAAGATCTGCAGGCCCACTACAACCTGATGCTTTCGTACCAGGGACTGGGCGACAACGCCCAGGCATCGCGAGAGCGTACGCTCTACGAACGGTTCAAGGCGGACGAATCCGCGCAGTCGATCACCGGGCCCTATCGCCAACTGCATGCTGAAGACAACAACGAGCGGCAACAAATCCACGAGCACCGGCTCACTGCCCCGCCGGCGACAAAGGTGGCGGGCGCCTATCGGGCCGCGAATACAGGTGGGCACTAGAATCGTGCGCGCCTGTTCTGGTGGGGCGCCGGGTTCGTTGCCGCCGCCCTGGCGGTCGACGCGACGGTTGGCGCCGCCGCCGTGCCGCAGTTCGTCGACGTGACCACTGCGGCGGGGATTCATTTCCGGCACAACAGCGGCGCCGCGGGCAAGAAGTTCCTGCCCGAAACGCTCGGCGCCGGCGGTGCGTTCCTCGACTTCGACAACGACGGCTGGCAGGACGTCCTGTTCGTCAACTCGCGCAACTGGCCCGGGCGACAAGGGCGCGCCGTCGAATCCGGCGCTCTACCACAACAATCACGACGGGACGTTCAGCGACGTGACGCAGCAGGCGGGCCTCGCGATCGAGATGTACGGGCTCGGGGTGTCGGCCGCGGATTACGACAACGACGGGTGGATCGACATCTATCTCACCGGCCTCGGGCCCAATCGGCTGTTCCACAATCTGCGGAACGGGAAGTTCGAGGATGTGACGGCGCGCGCCGCGGTCGGCGATCCGGGCTTCTCGACGAGCTCGGCGTGGTTCGACTACGACCGGACGGCAAGCTCGATCTGTTCGTCGCCAATTACGTGCAGTGGTCGCCCGAATCGGATCTTGTACTGCACGCTCGACGGCAAGTCGAAGTCCTATTGCACGCCGGAATCGTACAAGGGGCAGAGTCCGACGCTCTACCGCAACAAGGGGGACGGCACGTTCGAGGACGTGACCCGGAAGGCCGGCCTGTACGATCCGACGACCAAGAGCCTGGGCGTCGCGCTCATCGACTACAACAACGACGGCAACATCGATCTGTTCGTCGCCAACGACACGCAGCCGAACCGGCTGTATCAGAACACCGGGAAGGGAACGTTCACGGACGTCGGCATGACGGCCGGGCGTCGCCTTCAACGAGGCCGGCGTCGCGCGTGCGGGCATGGGCGTCGACGCCGCCGATTACGACGGCACCGGCCGCCAGAGCCTGATCATCGGGAACTTCTCGAACGAGATGATGGCGCTCTACTCGAACGAAGGCACCGGACTCTTCATCGACGAGGCGCCGACGTCCGCCATCGGCAAGGCGTCGCTGCTGACGCTGACCTTCTCCTGCTTCTTCTTCGATTTCGATCTCGACGGCCTGCTCGACATCTTTGCCGCCAACGGGCACGTCGCCGACGACATCAGCACGGTGCAGCCGCGCGTGAAGTACGCCGAGCCGGCGCACCTCTTTCGCAACGCCGGAGCGAAGAAGTTCGAGGAGGTGACGTCCGCGCCGGCGCCGCGCTGCAGCAGCCGGTGGTCGCGCGCGGAGCGGCCTACGGCGACTACGACAACGACGGCGACCTCGACCTGCTCATCACGACCAACAACGGCGCCGCCCGGCTGCTTCGAAACGACGGCGGCAACCGCAACCACAGCGTGCGCATCCGCGCCGTGGGCAGCGACGTCGAATCGCGACGCGATCGGCACGCGAATCAAGGTCGATCCTCGACAACGGCACGGCGATGTCGAGCATGGTCAAGACCGGGTCGAGCTACTGCTCGCAGAGCGAACTTCCCGGTCACCGTGGGGCTGGGGGCGCAGGACCGCGATCAAGGCCATCGAGGTGACCTGGCCCACCGGCCAAAAGGAAACGATCAGCGGCGCCCGTGCCGACGAGGCACTCACCATCCAGGAAGGCAAGGGCCTCGTCGCCCACGTGCCCTTGCGGCGAGGCGCGTGATGACTACGACCGACGCTCGCCGCGCTGTTGCTCGCCGCCGCACTCGGGTTCGCCGGGTGGCAGCAGGGATTGGTCACGCGGACGGTGCTGGCGGGTCCGCTCGTACCGTCGCCGCAAGCGGCCGCCAGCGATCGCGAAGCCGCCTATCGTGCCCTGAACATCGGGGTCGCGCGCCTGGAGCAGTACGACTTCGACGCCGCCGCGACATCATTCCAGGACGCGCTCCGATCGCGCCGGACATCGCGCTCGCGCATCTCGACCTCGCGCTCGCCCTGTTCTATGGCGGCAAGCCGGACGGTGCCCGGACCGAAGCGGAGGCCGCGGCCGCGCGGCTGTCTTCGCCTCACGCCTATTACCTGCTCGGACTCATCGCGCGGGCGCAGGACCGTCCCGAGGATGCGGTCCGTTCGTTCCAGAAAGCGCTCGAGCTCGATCCGGACCGACGTCGGCACGAAGGTCAATCTCGGGCAGGTCTACACGCAGCAGCGTCAATACGCGCAGGCGATCACGCTCCTGCGCGAAGCGATCGCCACCGAGCCGTACAACGCGACCGCAGCATACGGTCTGGCGATGGCTCTCACCCGATCCGGCGATCAGGGCGGACCGGCCGCGATGCAGCGGTTCGAAACGCTTCGCGGCACGCCCTACGCGCGGACCTACTCGCAGACCTATCTCGAGCAGGGACAGTACGCCGAAGCGCTGGCCTCGACGGGCGCCGAAGCCGACCTGGTCGACGCGGCACCACCGGCGGTCACGTTCGCGGACGTCACGGCGGACGCGCTTCGCGGATCGCCAGGCCGCTGCCGCCGGCTCCGCGGGGAGCGTCGTCCTCATCGACATCGACAACGACGGCGATCTCGACATCCTCGAGAGCGGCGCCGACGGGTTGCACCTGTTTCGAAATACCTCCGGATCGTTTGCTGATGCTTCGGAAGCCGCTGGCCTCGCGAGCGCTGGCCAGTGGACCGGTGTCGATTGCGGTCGCGGGAGACTACGACAACGACGGCCGCGCCGATATCTTCGTCGACACCGCCTCGGGACACCGGCTCCTGCACCAGAGGGAGAACGGCACGTTCGAAGCCGCGCCAGGACCCGGACTCCCGGCGTTCCCGCATCGGTCGGTGTCTGCCGCCTTCGTCGACGTCGACCACGACGGCGATGTCGATCTCTACATTGCGGGCGAATCGCGAACGGCGAACACCGGCGCGGGACCGCTGAATCAACTGCTGCGGAACAACGGGAACGGCACCTTCACCGACATCACCAGCGACGCGAAGGTGGCGGGGGATGGCGGCGGGTTGGCGATCGTCCCGACAGACTTCGACAACCGCCGCGACATCGATCTGCTGCTGGTCAGGTCCAAAGGCGCGCCACTGCTCTTCCAGAACGTGCGCGACGGGTCGTTCCGCGAGGCGGCAGCCGACGCCGGGATGCCGGGAGCCGGGACGTACAGCGCGGTTGCCGCAGGCGATGTCAACAAGGACGGGTTCACCGATTTCTTCTTCGGCCGCGGCGATGCGCCGGGCGTCTTCGCGATGAGCGACGGCCACGGCCGCTTTACCACGAGCGAGGCGCCGCCGGAATCATCCAGTGCGGTGGCTGCGACGTTCATCGATTACGACAACGACGGCCTGGTCGATTTCTTCGTCGCCCGCGCCGGCGGTGCGCGCGTGTTTCGCAACCTGGGTAGCCGGTGGGCCGACATGACGAATCGGGCTGGCCTGCAAGGCGCCGCGTTCCAGTTGCCGCAGGCGAGCGGCATCCAGTCCGCCGCTGCCGGAGATCTCGACGGCTGACGGCGACACCGACATCGTGGTGCGTCTGACGACCGGAGCATTGCGTGTGTGGCGCAACGAGGGCGGGAGCCGGCTGCATTCGGTGCGCGTCCGTCTCGAAGCACAGCAGAGCAACCGCACCGGCGGCGGGCACGAAGATCGACGTGCGGGCCGGCAGCCTGCGTCAGCGTTTCGAAACGTCGGCAGCGGTTCCGGCAGCGGCGCCCGCCGATATTCTGTTTGGACTCGGCACGCGTGCATCCGCCGACGTCATCCGCGTACTCTGGCCGTCCGGAACCGTCCAGGCGGAGGTGCCCCAGGGAACGGCGGGCGCAGGCCCCGCAACCGTGACGGTCACGGAACTCAATCGGAAACCGTCGTCGTGCCCGTTTCTCTTCACCTGGAACGGATCCACATTCCAGTTCGTGACCGACTTCATGGGCGGCGGCGAGCTCGGGTACTGGGTGTCACCGGGTGAGCATGCCGCACCGGATCCCGACGAGTACGTCCGTATCGGTCCCGATCAATTGAAGCTCCGCGACGGACGCTACGATCTCCGAATCACGAACGAGCTCGAGGAAGCGCTGTTCGTCGACAAGGTGCAGCTCGTCGCGGTCGACCATCCCCAGGCCGTTGCCGTCTACCCGAACGAAGGGTTGAAGGAGGCGCCGCTGCCGCCGTTCGCGCTCACCACGGCGCGTGGCGCGCACGCCCCCGTGACCGCCGTCGACGACAAGGGTCACGATATGCTCCCGCGCCTCGCGTCGGTCGACCGCCGCTACGTGGACGACTTCCCGCTCACCAAACCGCGCGGGTACGCCGAGCGCCACACGCTCACCCTCGACCTCGGCCCCGAAGCGGACCGTGCGGTTCTGCTGATGACCGGCTGGACCGACTACGCGTTCTCGAGCGACAACATCGCCGGCTATCAGCAGGGCCTCGCACTGAAGGCCCCCTCACTCGAAGCGAAGGACGGCTCCGGCACCTGGCGCACCATCATCGAGGACATCGGCATTCCCGTCGGACGTCCTCAGACCGTCGTCGTCGATCTTCGCGGCAAGCTCGCGGGCGCGCGCGAGGTGCGGATCGTCACGAACATGCGGATCTACTGGGACCAGGTGCTGGTCGACACTTCCGGTGGAGGCGATCGCACACGCATGACCCGGCTCGATCCCTCGTCTGCCGATCTCCGCTGGCGTGGCTTCTCCGCCGAGATCACGCCTGACGGGCGCGAGCCGTACGTCTACGACTACAACAGGGTGACTGCTGATTCGACCTGGAAGCTGATGCCGGGTCGCTATACCCGCGAGGGCGACGTCCGGCCGCTGCTCCGCGCGTCCGACGACATGTTCGTCGTGTCCCGCCCGGGCGATGAGATTGCGCTGTCGTTCGATGCGGCTGCGCTGCCGCCGCTGCCAGCCGGTTGGGCCCGGACGTTCCTGCTCTACGCCGACGGCTACAGCAAGGAGATGGACATCAACTCCGCGAGTCCTCACGATGCCGCACCGTTGCCGTTCCACGCGATGACCCGGTATCCGTACCCGGACGGCGAACACTATCCACGGACACCAGCGCACCAGGATTACCTCGCGCGCTACAACACCCGGGTCGTGCACAGCGATCTGCCGTCACTCGACGTCGCGGCGCCGCGCTGAGGTCAGCCCGTACGATGGCCATGACACCTTTGCTCCGCTACTCCGCCGCGGCCTGCCAGACCGACCTGCCCAACCCCGTTCACCGCGGGCAGATGCGCGCGAATACGGATCGCATGCTGTCGATGATCGATTCGGCAGTGGCGGGCAGCGCACCATTTCTACCGGTCAGGCTGGTCGTGTTCCCGGAGTTCGCGCACGCGGCGCCCGTCTTCGCCACCGTCGCCGAGCTGCTCGAGAAACTCGCGGTCGAGATTCCAAACGAGCATACCGGCCGGCTCCACGCGAAGGCCCGCGAGCACGGCATCTACATCCAAAGTGGATCGATGATCGAAACCGATCCGCTCTGGCCGGGTGTCGTCTTCAACACCACGTGCCTGATCGGCCCCGAGGGCATCCTCTACAAGTACCGCAAGGTCAACCCGTGGATTCCCTACGAAGTGCACTCGAGCCCGCACGAACTCGAGGGCTACGTCGATCCGCTGTTCCCGGTCGCCGACACACCGATCGGCCGCATCGGATGCGCGATCTGCTACGACTGGCTGTTCCCGGAAGCGATTCGACAGCTCGCCGCGAATGGCGCCGAGGTCCTGATCCGCGTGTCTGCGTATATGGACCCGTGGGGCGCGACCGAACCGATGAACTGGTGGACAACGGTCAATCGGTGCCGCGCGCTCGAGAACACGGCGTTCGTCGTTGCCGCGAACCAGGGCGCCAGCCTCCGCCATTACCCGCCGTATTCGTGGCCGGGCGGCAGCCAGATCGTGGACTTCGACGGCAGGATGCTCGCCGAAGCCTCACCTGGGCCCGGCGAACGGATCGTCGTCGCCCCGATCGACGTCAGCGCCGTGCGTCACGAACGCGCGACGCGGCAGGGGCATCACATGCTCGCGCACCTCAGGACCGAGGCGTATCCGGTCTACGCCCGCCACCAGTACCCGCCCCGGGACGCCCAGGCCAGCGTCGCCTCATACGAGCGCAACATCGAACTGATCGAACGTGCGAAGCGCGAGTGCAGCCCTGACGGACTCCCCTTCGTGCGCTGACGTTATTGCGTTTCTGCCAGGCGCTGCCGATAAACGTCGCGCGCCCGATCGTAGGCCAGCCGCGCAGCATCGAGCTCGCCGGCCTTGATCTTCGACGCCTTCTGGGTCCAGCACTGGTTCACCGCGTTCAGGCACCACTGTGCGCTCTGGCGGGACGCACGGATCGGCTTGCCGCCGACCAGCGCGAACACCGGGTTCGTGTGTGAGGACGGCAGGATGCGCGCCGCTATCCAGCTGCTGCGATCGAGCGGAATGTCGAACGTCAGCGCGCGAACCTTTCCGTCCGCCACGAGCTTCTGAGTGGCAACGACTGCACCGTTCACGACGATTTCGACCGGCACCTCACGGCTGTTCCCGATTCTCGCGCGTTCCAGATCCCAGTAGGGCTTTTCGTCGTACCGCGCCTGGCGGATCGATTCGACCGGGTTCGTGTCCAGGTTGGCTGCGGCCGTGACCGTCACCTTGACCGTGGCGGGCGCGTCGAGCCTTACTTCACTCTCGCCCGTCCCCGCCTGCACGCCGTTGACGGCAAAATCCATCAGGTGGCTCTTGCCGTCCGATACATAGTTGCGACCCGCGCGCACGGCATCGATCCATTTGCGATAGGTCAGCGGACCGTCGACCTTCGCATATGACCGGGCCTGCCCGACACGATCGTCGGTGATGCACGGAAAGTCGGTCTCGCCGCTGACGCGCGTGCGGAACCCGACATTCAGGATGTGGTACCAGATATTCAGTTCCCACACGTAAGGCGTATCCCCGGCCGAGATGAAATCGACGGTGTCGGGATGGGTCACATCGACGATGAACTCGTTGGCGCCGATGCCGTCGAACGCGGGCATCTCGTAATTCGGCAGGTCCTTGCTGCGCACCTCGAGGCCCCAGCCGGAATGCGCGAACCCGACCACCGCGTTCTGCGCCTTCGCCCATCGCAGCACCGGCATCGTCCAGGTCGGCCAGTCTTCGATCCGCTTCGTTCCGGGATAGTCCTGGTCCTTGAGCCCGAGCAGGACGAGGTGGCCGGCATGGCTGGACGGAAAGCCTGAGACCTCCAGGTCGTAATGCATCAATGTCGATGCGTTCGACAGCGGGTGATCGGCGCCACTGAAGAATTGTTTCTGGAAGTAGTACGACGGACCCCACGTCAGCACCGAGGCGACGCTCAGCGCTTCACCCGTAATCTGCGGCCACATGTCCTTCGGCAGCACACCTTCGGTTGGATTCTCGTAGTGCGAGCACCCGGCTGAATGGATGTGGTGATCGCCGGGGTACCAGCCGTATCGCGATGGATCGATCCAGCGGACCAGCCGGAACAACCACTCCTGTGGGCCGGCCAGAGCGATGCGCCGGACCTCGGGCACGTACTCCGGCCCGCGTGAGACCGTGAGCTTGAACGAACCATCCGGCAGGTTGATGGTGTCGCCGTCGGATCGGTAGACCTGCTTCTGAAAGTAGAAGTCGGGCGCGAGCCGCTTCGACACGTTCGGGTAAATCCGTTTGCGATCGTCCTCGATCAGGAAGGCGGCGGTGACCGGCTTCTCGTTTTCGTCGAGCACCTTGAGACGGACCGGATGTGAGGGCACGACGTCGAACAGGATATCCACGTCGTTGCGAAAACCGATGTCCTGCGTGCCCTGGCCAACATTGAACCCGAGCGACGCGGTTCTCTGGCCGACATCACGGCTGTAGATCTGCAGGATCGCGTACTCGACGGGAAGACCTGAGAGGCGCGGCCGCATCGGCGGTTCCGTGTAGACCGACATCTCCGCCCACCGCTCGCGCACCTGTGTGTCGCCGAGCACCTTCCGCGGCTCCGGATCGCCGACGCCGTTGTGGGACGGCACGAACACGCGCCCGGTGTTCGGGCTCTGGACCTGGAGCGGCGCGGTCACGCCCGCGTCGTTCAGCACCTTCACCAGGAATATGCGAGTTCCTCCCTGGACGAGCTCGGGACGCGGCATCCCGGTGTCAACTTTGACTCGGCTCTCCGGGTTGATGTGCACCGTCGCCAGGACGCGGCGATCGAGCACCTCCTGGATACGCGCCACGGCAGACGGTTCGTCCTGGAGCGCGACCGCGGCATTGAGCGCGTCTCGATCGGCTGCGGACAGCGGCTCACCCAGATAGGCGAGTGCGGTCTCGAGCCGCCTGACCTGCACCGCGAGCGGCTGCAGCGGCACAGGCGCCGAAGCCGGCTGGTGCGCATGCTCCTGCGCACTGAGCCCGAGCGTCAGGGCAATCACGGCGAGGCCGGCGGCGAGTGGCTCCGGAAAGATCGACCGACGGTGCATGCGACCTTGTATTAGACCCCGAGTTTCTCGTCAACCGCGAAGTATCGATGGAGTAAGCTTCCCCGCGAACCATGCTCATTCTTGACGCTCACCTCGATCTGTCGATGAACGCGCTCGAGTGGAACCGTGACCTCACGCGTCCGATCGAGGAGATCCGTGCGCGGGAGCGGAATCAACACGACAAGCCCGATCGCGGCCAGGGGACGGTGTCGCTTCCCGAAATGCGCCGCGGCGTGTCGGGCTGTGCGTCGCGACGCTGATCGCGAGATACGTCGCGCCCGACAACCCGCTCCCGGGGTGGCATTCGCAGGAACAGGCGTGGGCGACGACGCAGGGTCAGCTGGCGTGGTACCGGGCGATGGAAGAGCGCGGCGAGCTGGTGCAGATCCGCGACACGAAGGCACTGGACGCGCATCTCCGCGCCTGGGAGTCGCCGGAACCTGGTGCTCCGGTCGGCTACGTCCTCAGCCTCGAGGGCGCCGACTCGATTGTCACGCTGGCTCACCTCGAGCGCATGTACGCGCAGGGTCTTCGAGCCCTCGGCCCGGCCCACTACGGGCCCGGCGTGTACGCACAAGGGACGAACGCGACCGGCCCGATGTCCGCGCGGGGTCACGAGCTGCTCCGCGAAATGGAGCGACTCGGGATCATCCTGGACGTGACGCACCTTTGTGACGACAGCTTCCGGGATGCGCTCGACCGGTTCTCCGGCATCGTCTGGGCCAGCCACTCGAACTGCCGATCCCTCGTGCCGCACGAGCGCCAGTTCACCGACGACCAGATCCGCGAGCTCATCGATCGGGACGCGGTGATTGGGGCCGTCTTCGACGCCTGGATGCTTTCGCCGGGGTGGGTGCGCGGAAAATCAACGCCTGAAGGCGCGGGCGTCACGCTGAATACGGTGATCGATCACATCGATCGTATCTGCCAGATCGCCGGCAATGCACGCCACTGCGGGATCGGCTCCGATCTGGATGGTGCATTCGGACGCGAGCAATCACCGGCGGACGTCCACACCATCGCCGACCTTGCGCGCATCCCGGACCTGCTCAAGGCGCGCGGATACAGCGACAAGGATATCTCCGGGATCGCACACGGCAACTTCCTCGGACTGATGCGTAAGGCGTGGGCGCAATGATTCCCGCCTCCGGACGGCAGGACACGGCCGAGTACCGCAAGAGCGTGATCTCGCGGGTCAATCGCCGGCTCGTGCCGTTCGCCTTTCTCTGCTACGTCGTCGCCTACATCGACCGGGTGAACGTCGGGTTCGCGGCCCAGGCGCTGCAGCGCGATCTGCATCTGAGCGACACGGCGTACGGTTTCGGTGCAGGTCTCTTCTTTTTCGGGTACTGCCTCTTCGAGGTACCGAGCAATCTGATCCTGGAGCGCGTCGGCGCCCGCTGGTGGATCGCCCGCATCATGATCGTCTGGGGGTTCGTCTCCATCGGCATGATGTTCGTCACGGGTCCGAGATCGTTCTACGCCGTTCGAATCCTGCTCGGAATCGCCGAGGCGGGATTCTTCCCCGGCTTCGTTCTCTACCTGACTTATTGGATCCCATCGGCCGATCGCGCCAGGACGGGTGCGCTGTTCATGATGGCGGCGCCGGTCTCGATCATCATCGGCGCGCCGGTCTCGGAAGCGCTCCTCGCGCTCGACGGTCGCCTTGGTCTGCACGGGTGGCAGTGGCTGTTTGCCGTCGAGGGCCTCCCGGCCGTGGTTCTCGGCGTCCTGGCACTGTGGGTGCTGACCGATCGTCCCGAGCAGGCGACCTGGCTTCCGGCGGCAGATCGCGAGTGGCTGACCCGGACCATGAACGCCGAGCACGCGTTGCGAAAGGACATCGGGCACGCATCGCTCACGCGGACGCTGGCGAGCGGCCGCGTCTGGCTGCTGTGCGCGGTCTACTTCATGAACACGTCGGTCACATACGGCATCTTTCTCTGGCTGCCGAAGATGCTGCGTGAAACCTCAGGGGCAGGAGGGTTCAGCCTGAGCGGCATGACGGCACTTCCGTTTACCGCCGCACTGATTGCGATGGTGCTCGTCGGGCGACACTCGGATAGGACCGGCGAGCGCAAACTGCACGTTGCCGCCTGCGCGGTTACGGCATCGGTCGGCCTGCTGCTTGCCGCGGCATCCCAACACAACATCTGGCTGCTGGTTCTGAGCTTCACCCTGTCGCAGATGGGGCAACGGTCGGTCTTGAGCGTCTTCTGGGCCATACCACCCCTGTTCCTTGGCGGGACCGGTGCCGCGGCCGGCATCGGCCTCATCAATGCGATCGGCAATCTGGGCGGCGCCGCCGGGCCGTCGATGATGGGGTGGCTGCGGGAATCGACTGGCGGGTACGTCGGCGGACTGCTCGTGCTGGCAGCGGTCCTGATCGTCGAAGCGATCGCCGTCAGCCTGCTTCGCCTGCCGCGACCGGCGCTCGGGACCGCGCCGGCGCGCACCGCTGTTTGAGCGGCCGGCATCGAGGCGATACACTTTCCTTCCGAACCATCGAGCAACCGCGTTGACCACAGGTACAGGCATGCGATTTCTTGCAGCATCGATCTTCCTCGTCGCGCTGATCCAGGCCGACACAGTCGTGCAACTCCGGGCGCAGGCGCCCTCAGCCAAGCCTCTCCACATCTATTTCATCGACGTGGAAGGCGGCCAGTCGACGCTCGTCGTCTCCCCATCCGGTGAGTCGATGCTCGTCGATGCAGGCTGGCCCGGATTCGACGGCCGCGATGCCGGGCGTATCCAGGCGGCGATGAAGGACGCGCACGTCTCGCGGATCGATTACATGCTCGTCACGCACTATCACACCGATCACGTCGGTGGTGTCCCGGCACTCGCTGCGAAGGTGCCGATCGGGACATTCATCGATCACGGAGCCACGGTCGAGGACAGCGCCGATCCCGCGTACGCGGCGTACCTGGAGGCCCGGAAGAAGGGGAAGAATGTGCAGGCCAAGCCTGGCGATACGGTTCCCGTTGCCGGGCTCAAGGTTACTGTCGTGGCAGCTGCCGGCGAGACAATCAAGTCGGCCCTGCCGGGTGCGGGACTTCAAAATCCCTTGTGTGCGGCCTACAAGCCCCAGCCGGTCGACCCGTCGGAAAATGCACGCTCGATTGGCGTGGTGATCGCGTACGGCGCGTTCCACATGCTGGACCTCGGGGATCTGACGTGGAACGTCGAGCACGGGCTCGCGTGCCCGGCCAATCTCATCGGTCCGATCGATCTCTACCTCACGACACATCACACCAATCAGCAGTCCGGGCCGGCAGCCCTGGTCCATGCCGTGAAGCCGCGTGTCGCGATTCAAAACAATGGCGCGGATAAGGGCGGCGCCGCGGCCGCCTGGCACATCGTCCGCGACTCACCCGGTCTCCAGGATCTCTGGCAGCTCCACACGTCGAAGGCCGGTGGTCACGACGCGAACACTGCCGACAATCTCATTGCCAACGTCGACGAGACGACTTCGCACATGATCAAGGTGTCGGCGCGCCAGGATGGCAGCTTCACGGTCACGAACACCAGGAACAACCTGACGAAGACGTACCCAGCGGCAGGTGCGCATTGAGCCCGGCAATCAGCGTCGATGATCTGAACGGCGTGTACGCAGTCCCGCCGCTCCCGCGGAAGCCGGACTCGAAACGCACGCTCAACTTCGAGGCTGCCGAATCTGTGGCCGCGCACGTCCAGGCCGGCGGCATCACCCGATACCTGTACGGCGGGAACGCGTTTCTGTACCACATCACACTCGACGAGTACGAGGCGCTGCTGGCGTGGCTGTCCGGGTTTGCCGCGCCCCGGTGGGCAATCCCAAGCGTTGGTCCGTCCTACGGACGCGCAATCGACCAGGCGCGCCTGATCCGCCGACATGCATTCCGCACGCGTAATGATGCTGCCGTGCGGCGACCCGCGCGACGCGGCAGGGATGGAAGCCGGGCTGCGCGAAGTCGCCGACGCCTGCGGCGTGCCGCTCATCGTCTACCTCAAGTCGGAAGACGGTTTCGGCAGCGATCTGGAACGCGGGCTCGACGCGGTCGGGCGGCTGGTGGACGACGGTGTCGCGGTCGCGATCAAGTACGCGGTCGTTCGGGACGACGCCACGGCTGACAATTACCTGTCAGGACTCTTGCGGCGGGTGGACCCCAGGAGGGTCATCAGCGGAATGGGCGAGCGGCCCGCGGTCGTGCATCTGCGTGACTTCAAGCTCGGTGGCCTGACCACGGGATCAGGATGCCTCGCGCCCCGCCGGTGCAGCGAGCTCTTTGCCGCGGCCGGACGCCGTGAATGGACAAAGGCAGAGGCCTGCCGCGAACTGTTCATGCCGCTCGAGGATCTGCGGGATGCATGGGGGCCTGCGCGCGTGCTACATCACGCATCCGAACTGGCAGGCATCGCCCCATCCGGACCGATTCCACCCTACGTGTCCAGGTTGTCCGAGGCACAGGTCACGGAGCTGACACCGGTCGCGAAGACTTTACGGGAGAAGGACGCGTGAGCCGGCCACGCCGGCAACCGGCCGACCTCCGAAGCTATCGCTGGTTTGGCAAGGACGACCTGCGATCGTTCGGCCATCGCTCGCGCGCGAAGCAATCCGGGTTCAGCGCGGAGGACATCGGCGGCAAGCCGGTCATCGCGATTCTGAACACCTGGAGCGACGCCAACCCGTGTCACGCACACTTCCGGATTCGCGCTGAAGAGGTGAAGCGGGGCATCTGGCAGGCCGGCGGGTTCCCGATGGAAATCCCGGTGCTGACGCTCGGCGAAACCCTGATGAAGCCGAGCACGATGCTGTATCGCAACCTGCTGGCGATGGAGGCCGAGGAAGCGCTGCGTTCGTACCCGGCCGACGGCGCGATTCTGCTCGCCGGGTGCGACAAGACGGTTCCGGCGCTCGTGATGGGCGCCACCAGCGCCAATCTCCCGACCCTGATGGTACCGGCCGGTCCCATGCTCCGCGGCAACTGGCGCGGCCAGATTCTCGGCTCCGGTAGCGACGTGTGGAAGTACTGGGCGGAGCGGCGTGCCGGCACCCTGGACGAGTGCTCCTGGCGCGAGATGGAAGACGGCATCGCCCGCTCTTACGGCACGTGCATGACGATGGGGACCGCCTCGACGATGGCAGCGGCTGTCGATGCGCTCGGGTTGACGCTGCCCGGTGCGTCGTCGATCCCTGCCCCCGATTCATCACACGCCCGAATGGCCAGCGCGAGCGGCCGCCGGATTGTCGAGATGGTGTGGGAGAACCTGACGCCGCGGGAGATCCTCACGACCGAGGCCTTCGAGAACGCCGTCACTGCCGCGATGGCGCTCGGCGGCTCGACCAACGCAATCATTCACCTCATCGCCATGGCCGGACGCGCCGGGGCGGTGCTCGATCTCGACCGGTTCGATGCGCTGTCGCGGCGCACGCCCTTCCTCGCGAACATCCGCCCGTCGGGACAGTTCCTGATGGAGGACTTCTACTACGCCGGCGGATTGCGCGGCCTGCTCAATCGCCTGCGCGACTGCCTGCACACCGACTGCATGACCGTCAACGGCCAGACACTCGGAGCGAACCTGGACGATGCGATTGTCTGTAACGATGACGTCATCGCGACGCGCGAGCGGCCGATCGGACCGGAAGGTGGTGTCGCGGTGCTGCGCGGCAACCTGGCGCCCAACGGTGCCGTGATCAAACACACGGCTGCGGAGCGGCGACTACTCCAGCACGCCGGCCCGGCTGTCGTGTTCCGCAACTACAACGACCTCGAAGCGCGGATTGACGATCCGCTGCTGCCCGTGACTGCCGATTCGGTGCTCGTACTGCAGGACGCCGGTCCACTCGGTGCACCGGGGATGCCAGAGTGGGGCATGCTGCCGATTCCGAAAAAGCTGCTGGCGCAGGGCGTCCGCGACATGGTGCGGATCTCCGACGCGCGGATGAGCGGGACCAGCTACGGCACCTGCATCCTCCACGTCGCCCCCGAGTCATTCGTCGGCGGCCCGCTGGCATTCGTCCGCGACGGCGACATCATCGAGCTGAACGTGCCGGAGCGACGACTCACGTTACGCGTCTCAGACGAGGAGCTCGCCAGCCGGCGCGCCACCTGGAAACAGCGCGACGTGCAGTACCCGCGCGGATTTGGACGGATGTACGCCGATCACGTCACCCAGGCCGATCGCGGCTGCGACTTCGACTTTCTCGAAGGCACGGCGCCAATCGCAGAGCCGGAAATACACTAGGTTTCTTCGCTTCAGGTCGGCTACTGGCTACTGGTAACTGGCTACTGGCGACTGCCGCCCTCTCGCTTCCTCTTCTCCGTCACCGCCGAATCGAAGCGCGCTCCAAGCTCGGCGAACGCCGGCGTCGGGCCGGACCATGCGAGTTCGTCGACGTTCTCGAAGAGCGGCAGGTCGGTGCGCAGCGTCGCAAGATTGCGGAAGAGCAAGGCGAGATCGCGATCCCTCTGGAGAGTGCGCGCGAGCGACGCGGCGGATGCGGCATTCACGTGCCAGTCGCTGGCGTCGGCAGGGATGTTCTCGATGTGTTTGAAGCGTGCCAGGACCGCGGCCGCAGACTTGGCGCCCCAGCCCGGAAGCCCGGGATACCCGTCTGCCGCGTCCCCCACCAGCGCGAGATAGTCCGGGATCGATTCGGGGAGGACGCCGAACTTCGCGACGACACCGGCCTCGTCGCGGACCTCATTCGTGCGCCGGTTCAGCTGCACGATGCGGGTGCCAGCGACCGACTGGGCGAGATCCTTGTCCGGCGTGCAGATGAACACCCGTCCGACCCGTGGATCGCGTGCCGCCGCCACTGCCCCCGCCGCGAGCGCATCGTCGGCCTCGAACTCGATCATCGGCCAGACCACGACCCCCATGGCGGTGATGGCGTCCTCGAGCAGTTGGAACTGGGACAGGAGGTCGGGATCGATTCCCTCGCCTGTCTTGTAGCCCCGCCACAGGCGGTTGCGAAACGACTCGATCACATGATCCGTGGCGACCGCGACGTGCGTGGCTCCCCTGTTGATCATGCCGAGGACCGACGTCAGGACTCCGCGAACGGCCCCGACTTCGGTGCCATCGGCAAGCCGGGCGCGCGGTACCGCGTGATAGTGCCGAAACAATTCGTACGTGCCGTCGACGAGGTGTACATCCACGATGCCAGCAAGCGTACTCGCGCTATGGGTCCGGGGTAAACGGGGCCGGACAGTTGCCGCGAAGTCGCGCATATAATGAAGCGCCTCCGGCCATGACTCATCCTTCCCTGCTGCACCGTCGCGCCCAATGATCCAGGTCGATCGGCCGCGGTCCGCACGCGAACTGCTGCCGTCGGTGGAGCGCCTGTTCGGACTGTCGGCGCAGAAGATTCGATCGCTCGAACAGAGCTGGAATCCGGCCGACGGCGCCCCTGTGTTCACGGTCCAGGGCCGATACCAGGCACGCGGCTGGACCGAATGGACCGAAGGGTTTCAGTTCGGATCGGCGCTGTTGCAGTTCGACGCGACGGGCGAAGGCGAGTTCCTCGAACTGGGCCGCTCGCGCACGATCGATCGCATGGCCACCCACCTGACGCACGTCGGTGTGCACGATCACGGCTTCAACAACGTCAGCACATACGGAAACCTGTGGCGTCTTGCCCGCGAGGGACGGGTCGAGGCGACCGCATGGGAGGTCCACTTTTACGAGCTCGCGCTGAAGGTGAGCGGGGCGGTGCAGGCGCGACGCTGGACGGCGCTGCCGGACGGCGGGTTCATCCATTCGTTCAACGGACCGCACTCGCTTTTCGTGGATACGATCCGGTCGCTGCGATCCCTGGCGCTCGGTTACATGCTGGGCCAGCGGTTGATGGAGGAACAGGACTCCCGCGTCAACCTGCTCGATCGGCTGGTCAAGCATGCACGCGCAACCGCCCGCTACAACGTCTATTTCGGCCGCGGCCGCGACCGCTACGATGTCCGGGGGCGCACGGCGCACGAAAGCCTGTTCAACGCGACCAACGGCACCTACCGCGGCCCGAGCTCGCAGCAGGGCTACTCGCCGTTCACGACCTGGACGCGTGGTCTTGCCTGGGCGATGCTCGGATTTGCCGAGCAGATCGAATTCCTGCAGACGGTTGCGGACGCGGCGCTCGAGCCTGCCGGAGGACGTGCAGACATCGATGCGATGATGGTGGAGGCGGCACGCGCGACCTGTGATCACTACGTGGACATTGCCGCTGCCGACGGAGTCCCCTACTGGGACGCCGGCGCCCCGGGACTCCCGGCGCTTGGCGACTGGAGTGCAAGGCCGGCCGAGCCGTTCAACGATCACGAGCCGGTGGATAGTTCGGCGGCGGCGATCGCGGCGCAAGGGCTCCTGCGCCTCGGCAGCATCCTGCGGCGCCGCGGTGACACCGACGGTGAACGGTACGAGCAGGCTGGTCTGCGGGTTCTCGACACGCTGCTCGATCCGTCAGGACCGTACCTCAGCACGGATTCGAGCCATCAGGGACTACTGCTGCACTCGGTATATCACTGGCCGAACCGGTGGGACTACGTGCCGCCCGGAGCCTCCACGCCGCGCGGCGAATCGAGCCAGTGGGGTGACTATCACGTCCGGGAAGCGGCACTGTATGTGAAGCGTCTCGCCGACGGTGGACCCTACTTGACCTTTTTCGGAGGAACCCAGTCCGCATGACGCGCGGAACCGCGCTCGTCACCGGCGGGACACGCGGCATCGGCCTCGGCATTGCCACTGCACTCGCGGTCGAGGGCTGGGATCTCGCACTGTGCGGAGTGCGTGCCGAAGCCGACGTCACCGGGGTGTTGGAGCAGCTGCGCGGACACGGGACCGCGGTCAACTACTTCTCTGCTGACATCGCGAGTTCCACCGATCGGGCGCGGCTCCTCGATGCGGTGCGGAATCGATGCGGCGTGGTCACCACCCTGGTCAACAATGCCGGGCGGGCACCAAGGGTCCGCGCCGACATTCTCGAGGGCAGCGAGGAGAGTTTCGACGAGGTCGTTCGCACCAACCTGCACGGACCGTACTTCCTCACCCAGGCCATCGCGCGCGATCAGCTCGCTCACAAACGCGCGAACCCGTCGGCATCCGCATCGATCACGTTCATCACGTCCGTGTCGGCGGAGATGGCTTCGGTCGGACGCGGTGAGTACTGCGTCAGCAAGGCCGGCCTGTCGATGACGGCGAAGCTGTTCGCCGCCCGGCTCGCCGAGCACGGAATCCCAGTCTACGAAGTGCGACCGGGAATCATCGCGACGGACATGACCGCGGGAGTACGCGGCGCCTACGACGCACGCATCGCCGACGGCATCGTCCCCGAACGGCGCTGGGGCCTGCCCGAGGACGTCGGCCGGGTCGTCGCCGCGCTGGTTCGCGGTGATCTCCCATACGCGACCGGCAGCGTCATCCACGTCGACGGCGGGCTGGCCATTCCGCGGCTGTAGGCCGCACGGCGCCAGATCTTCCGCCTGAAGGCGGAAGCTACAACGCACCGTGGTCTGCCTTCCGCCTGAAGGCGGAAGCTACGTGCGCACCGTGGTCTGCCTTCCGCCTGAAGGCGGAAGCTACAACGCACCGTGGTCTGCCTTCCGTCTGAAGGCGGAAGCTACAAGAACTGGCGATCCGAATTCGAATCCCGAATCCCGAGCCCCCGAGTCAAGAGTCCCGAGCGGGCGCTACGCTCGACTCTCCATGAGCATGTATCCGCCTGCGAGCGTCTCGAACGCGGCGACCTGCGCGCGCTGCCAGGCGTCATCCCGCCCGAGTTCTTTCGCCATCAGCGCGGCTACGGCTGGCGCCATGCGAACGGCGGCAGCGGCGTTGAGGAAGAGGGCGCGGCAGCGACGGGCGAGAACATCCTCAACACTCCGCGCAAATTCCACGCGCGCGGCCCAGACGACCTGCGACCCGGTGCACGGGAGGTCGCAGTCGAGCACGGTGGCCAGCGACGGATCGGCCCCTTCGAGCTGACGGATCGCGTCGGCGTCGGAGCCGTATAGATTCAGAGGCCCGGTGGCGCCCGGCTGCTGGAATCCGTGGATGCGTAGTTCGCGCGTGACGCATTTGCGCTCAGGCAGTCGTCCGAACTCGATCGCCTGGTCTACAGCGTCCTCGGCCATGTGGCGATAGGTCGTCCACTTGCCACCCGCTGTCGTGAGCAGTCCCGACGCGTCGATGTCGATCGTGTGGTCACGGGAGAGCGCTGCGGTGAGCCGGCTGTCCCCGGTCCGCACCAGCGGACGAATGCCGGCAAAGACGCTGAGGACATCGGCACGCGTTGGCGCCTTGTGGAGATAGAGCGCAGCTGTTTCGAGCACGAATGCGATCTCGGTTTCCTGCGCAATCGGTTCGAGCGAGGGTTCCCCTATTGGGGTGTCGGTCGTCCCGACCACGGTGTGCCCGTGCCAGGGAATCGCGAACATCACGCGGCCGTCACGCGTGTGCGGCACCATGATCGCCGACTCGCCAGGTAGAAACGATCGATTGAAGACCAGGTGTATCCCCTGGCTCGGCGCAATCAGCGCGGGCGCCTGCGGATCCGCGAGGCGCCTGACACTGTCCGCGAACGGGCCCGTCGCATTGATGACGACTCTCCCGGCGGCGCGAAACTCGACCCCGGACTCGAGCTCGCGCGCCACCACACCGTCTACGGTGCCGTCGGCCGCCTTGGTCAATGCGGTCACCGGCGCGTAGTTCAACAGCGTCGCGCCCTGCTCCGCCGCCGTCTGCACGAGATTGATCAGCAGCCGCGAATCGTCGAACTGCCCGTCGTAGTAGACGACGCCGCCGCGCAGCCCGTCGGTCCTGATCGTCGGCAACCGCCGCAGCGTCTCCTCACGCGAGAGAATGGACGAATCGCCAAACCCGTACTTGCCCGCGAGCAGGTTGTAGACCTTCAGCCCGATGCCGTAGAACGGCGTCTCCCACCAGTCGTAATTCGGCACGACGAACGGCAGGTTGCTGACCAGGTGGGGAGCGTTCTGGCGGAGGATGCCGCGCTCCTTGAGGGCTTCCATCACCAGGGAGATGTTTCCCTGTTCGAGATATCGCACCCCGCCGTGCACCAGCTTGGTGCTGCGGCTCGACGTTCCCTTACCGAAGTCGCTCTGCTCGAGCAGCAGCGTGGAATAGCCGCGAGACGATGCATCGACCGCGATGCCGACGCCGGTAGCGCCGCCGCCGATGATCACGAAGTCCCACGGGCCCTGGTGCTCTTCGAGACGCGCGAGCATCGCTGCCCGGGTCGAGGCCATCGGTCAGGCCTCTTTCGCCGCCGGAATCCAGCCCCTCGATCGCCCGACTGCTTCCCGCCATCGTTCACGCAGCCGGGCGGCGGTGGCTCTCGGCATCGAGGGCTCGAACCGTCGATCGACGCGCCACTGGCCGGCAATCTCGTCGGCCGATTTCCAGAAGCCCACGGCAAGGCCGGCCAGGTAGGCCGCGCCGAGCGCGGTCGTCTCCGTCACTGCCGGCCGAACCACCGGCACCCCGAGCAGGTCGGCCTGGAACTGCAACAGCGCATCGTTGGTGGAGGCGCCGCCGTCAACGCGCAGTTCGCCGAGCTGGATCCCTGAATCCCGCGACACCGCGTCGAGCAGGTCGTCGACCTGATACGCAATACTCTCGAGCGCCGCCCGCGCGACGTGCCCGGCGGTGGTTCCGCGCGTGATCCCGACCATCAGGCCGCGGGCATAGGGATCCCAGTGCGGCGCACCCAGGCCGGCAAACGCCGGCACCAGGTAGACGCCGCCGTTGTCCTCGACGGAGGCCGCCAGCCGCTCGACGTCAACCGACTTGGCGATCAGACCGAGGCCGTCGCGGAGCCACTGCACCACCGCGCCGCCGATGAACACGCTGCCCTCGAGCGCGTACTCGGTGCGATCGCCGATCTTCCAGGCGACGGTCGTCACCAGCCGGTTCGCCGACGCGACCGGCCGGGTCCCGGTGTTCTGGAGCAGAAAGCAACCTGTCCCGTACGTATTCTTCGTCAGGCCCGGACTCACGCACATCTGCCCGAAGAGCGCCGCCTGCTGATCTCCGGCAATGCCGGCAATCGGCACCTCCGCCACGCCCAGGCTGGTCGACACGCGTGCATACACTTCGCTCGACGCACGGACCTCGGGAAGCATGCTCGCCGGGACGTTCATCAGCCGCAGCAAATCGGTGTCCCACCGCAGCGTGTTGATGTCGAACAGCATCGTCCGCGACGCGTTGCTCACGTCGGTCACATGGGTGGCGCCACTCGTCAGCTTCCACACCAGCCACGAATCGACCGTACCGAAGGCAAGCTTCCCGGCTTCCGCCCGCTTGCGGGCTCCTGGCACGTTGTCCAGGATCCACGCGATTTTGCTGCCTGAAAAATACGCGTCGATGACGAGGCCCGTGCGCTGGCGCACGAGCGCCTCGTGCCCGTCCGCTTTCAGCCTGTCGCAGAACTCGGCCGTGCGTCGATCCTGCCAGACGATGGCATTGCAGACCGGCTCGCCCGTTTCGCGATCCCAGACGATCGTCGTTTCGCGCTGATTGGTGATCCCGATCGCGGCGACGTCACGCGGCCTGATTTGCGCCCGCCCCAGCGCCTCGACCGCCACCGCCACCTGTGTGGCCCAGATTTCGCCCGGGTCGTGCTCGACCCATCCCGGCTGCGGGAAGATCTGGGGGAACTCCTTCTGGGCGACGGCGACCATGCCGCCGTCATGGTCGAACACGATGGCGCGCGAGCTCGTGGTCCCCTGGTCGAGGGCAAGGATATAAGGCACGTGGGTCTCCGGAGATCGGTCACGGCAGCCCGAACATGAGCCGCGGGTGGAAGTCTAATCGAACTCGGGCACGCCGGGTGTGGGGCTGCTATATACTCCCGCAGCGAATCGGCCACGCCGCTCGAGCGCGGCCCCTGAGGAATCCATGTCAAAGAAGATGCACGACGATCGGCGCGAACTGCTGGCCGAGTTTCTCGGCACGTTCGTCCTGATTACCTTCGGTGTGGGCGTCGTCGCCCAGTACGTCCTGAGCAACAACGCCGCCGGCAGCCAGCTCGCCATCAACATCGTCTGGGGCCTGGCGGTGACGATGGGGTGCTACGTGGCGGGAGGTGTATCGGGAGCGCATCTGAATCCCGCGGTGACGCTCGCGCTCGCGATTCACCGCGATTTCCCATGGCGCAAGGTCGTGCCCTACACGGTGGCGCAGCTCGGTCGGTGCGTTCGCCGCTTCGGCCGTGGTCTACGCGACCTACCACGAGGCGTTGAATGCGTTCGATGGGGGCACGCGCGTGGTCAGCGGCGCACACGGCACTGCCGGCATCTGGGCGACGTATCCGCAGCCGTTCCTGAGCACGTTCCCGGGAGGGTTCGTCGACCAGGTGGTCGGCACGGCGCTGCTCGTTGCTGTCATCTTCGCGCTCACCGACAAACGCAATGCCCCGCCGGCGGCCGGGCAGGGGCCGGTGCTCGTCGGATTGCTCGTCGTGGCCATCGGCGCGGCATTCGGCTTCAATTCCGGATACGCGATCAATCCGGCGCGCGATTTCGGTCCTCGGCTGTTTACTGCTGTCGCCGGGTGGGGCGGCGAGGTGTTCCGCGCGGGCAACGGCTGGTGGTGGGTGCCGGTCGTGGCGCCGCCGGTCGGGGCCGTGCTGGGTGGCTGGCTTTATGACGTCTTCGTCGGACGCCACCATGGGGCACCGGAGGCGACGGTTGTCGCTCCTGAAGTGCCGCGGCCTCAGCGTCTCGGAAACTGATCGGGATTGTCGGTGAACACGGCGTCGACGCCGAGCTCGTACAGGAACTTCGCCATCTCGTCGCGGACGGACGGGAAGGTCGTGCTCGACGAACGGAACGTCCATGACGTCACCGTCAGGCCTGCCGCGTGAGCCCACTGCACCATCTCCGGATGCGCGGCGATGAGCACCTTGTTCGGTGCAACGCCGGATGCCCAGCCCGCAATCTCCTTCAGCTTGTCCGCGGATTCGACGCGAGCGGCACCTTGCGGATCGATCAGGAACACGCGCGGGACCTGCGGCAGATCGCGTGCGAGCTGCTTGAGCGTCGTGTCGTCGAACGATTGGATGATGATGGGCGTCTTGGGGTTCGCGACCAGCCCGTTGCGCTTCAACGCTGCCGCCAGGAGCACGTCGGGCCGGAAACCACGCTTTCGATAGAATTCCGGGTCCTTCAGCTCGGGGTACATCCCGGCCTTGCCATGGACAAGGTCAATGGCTTCCTGGAATGTCGGGATCGTCGCACCGGCAAAGGCGGGCCCGAACCAGGACCCCGCGTCCAGACGCTTGATCTCTTCCAGCGTGAAGTCGTTCACCAGCCAGCGATGCCCTGACTCGCCCGGACCGATCGGGCGTGGCCGCCACCGCCGGCACGTCCGCGCTGAATCGATGTGGAAACACGTCTTCGACGTTGGTCGTGCGTTCGAGCGTGATGTCGTGGATGCACACCAGCACGCCGTCCTTCGTGACGGCGAGATCCTGCTCGACGAAGTCGGCGCCCTGCTCCAGCGCGCGCGTGTAGGCGGCGATCGTGTGCTCGGGGGCATACGCGGACGCGCCCCGATGCGCGATCAGCTGCTTCTTCGTCCCTGGCAGGGTCTGCGACAGGGCCACGGCCACGACGCTGGCAACGAGAACACACTTCAGCATGGATGCCGCTTCCACTCACCGAGGTTGCACGATGGCTCTGGCCGTTAGCTGTCAGCTCTCAGCTTTCAGCTCTCAGCTCTCAGCTTTCAGCTCTCAGCTCTCAGCGTTCGGTTGACAGGATCCAGTCACGGTTCCCAGTGCCTGCTGGTTCCGAACAATGGCGACTGGCGACTGTTTCGTCGGTGCCGTAGTATACGACGCCGTTTTCCATCTGTTGCCGAAGGCGGGGAGGGCTGAGCCAACGCGATGAAGGCCGGAGGCAAACTGGAGACCGGGCCCGGAACTGCCTGGGCCCGCAGGGCTGGAACATCTGAGCGCTGAGGCCTGTCGGCCCCCTGCACACCACTGCCCGGCGCTGCACAGGGCCTGTTGCGGTGACCCCACCACTGGTAATATAGACCGCCCAAAAGTCTGCGCCCGCGGACGGCCGCCCGGCAGACAGGCCGAGTAATCTGCATACAACGGAGGAAGCAAGATGCGCCGGAGTTCGAAGGCGTCAGGAAGTGTGTTCTCGCAGGTCTGCGTGGCCCTGGCACTGGTGCTCGGAGCCGCACTCATCGTTCCCGCCCAGGCGCACGCGCAGGCGGTCACCGGCACGCTGCTCGGCAACGTGTCGGACTCATCCGGAGGCGCCGTCCCTGGAGCGACCGTCGTCGCGACGGAAACGCGAACCAACATCAGCCGGACCACGACGACCAACGAGTCCGGGTATTACATTTTTTCCAGTCTGCAGAATGGCACGTACTCGGTCGACGCCGAGCTGCAAGGCTTCAAGAAGATGGTCCGTCAGAACGTCAAGGTCGACGTCAACTCGACGATCCGCGTAGACCTGAAGCTCGAAGTCGGACAGATGACGGAGGCCGTGACGGTCTCGGCTGAAACGCCGGTGCTGCAGACGGACCGCACCGATACCGGCCGCATCATCGAGTCGAAGATGGTCAGCGAGATGCCGCTGACGTTCAATCGCAACTTCCAGGGCCTGCTCGTCACCGTGCCGGGCGCGACCCGTCCGCACCGGGATCACTCGGCTTTCTTCAACTCGCAGGATTCGCTGTCCACGGAAGTCAACGGGCAGTCCCGCCTGGCGAACAACACGATGATCGAGGGGCTCGACGACAACCAGAAGACCGGCCTGCTCCAGGTGATCATCCCGGCAGCCGACGCGCTCGAAACCGTCAGCGTCTCGACCAGCAACTACGACGCCGAGTTCGGCCGCTCTGGCGGCGCGATCACGAACGTCACGCTGAAGTCCGGCACCAACGACCTCCGCGGCAGCGCCTTTTTCTTCGGCAATACCGACGCGACCAACGCGAGCGACTACTTCAGCCATCTGAAGGCGCCAACGAAGTTCGCCAACGGCGGCTTCACGCTCGGCGGACCGATCCTCCGCAACAAGCTGTTCTTCTTCGGTGACTACCAGCGCACAATCGACAACCAGGGCTACGTCGTGCGCGCCGTCATCCCGACGATGGCGATGCGGAACGGCGACTTCAGCTCGGTTGCGCAGCGCATTTACGATCCGCTGACCGGCGATGTCAGCGGTGCGAACCGGGTGGCATTCGCCAACAACCAGATCCCGCAGGACCGGATCAGCCCGATCGCGCGCAAGCTGATGGCCTTCCTGCCGGAACCGAACATCCCCGGCGCGGCGCTCGGCCAGAACAACTTCCAGCAGGCGCAGGTCAGGGAGAAGACCACTGACGGCTTCGATGCGAAGGTGAACTACACGGTCACCTCGAAGGATCAGCTGTCGGTGCGTTCGAGCTTCATGCGCCCGGTTGTCTTCGACCCGGGGCTGTTCGGCGTTTACGGCGGCGCGGCCAACGGCGGATTCGCCGGAACGGGCAAGAACACGAGCACGAGCAACGCCGTCAACTGGACGCGCGTGTTCAGCTCGAGCACGGTGCTCGATGTGCGGGGCGGGTTGAACTACTATCACAACGTCACCGCGACGCAGGGGAACGGACTGACCACCAGCACTGAGGTCGGCATTCCCGGCGCCAACCTGGACGACTACACCAGCGGCCTCTCGCAGATCAACATTGGCGGCTACTCGGGTCCGGTGCTCGGGTTCTCCGCCAGCCAGCCGTGGGACCGCTCCGAGCAAACGTGGAACATCGCCGGCAACCTGACGCGGCTGATGCACAGCCACACCGTGAAGTTCGGCGGCGAGTGGCGGAAGAATCGCGACATCCTCCTCCAGACGCAGGATGCCGGCGGCTCGCGCGGCAACTTCAATTTCAATGCCTCGGGCACCGGCTTGCCGAGCGAAACCGCGACGCTCAGCGGCGTCGCCAATTCGATGGCGTCCTTCCTGATCGACTGGCCGAACGGCGTCACCCGCGATCTGAAGGTCATCGACCAGCCCGGCACCCGCCACTGGGCGACGGCAGCGTTCGTCCAGGACAAGTGGCAGGCGCGCAGCAACGTGACCGTCGACCTGGGTCTGCGCTGGGAGTACTACGATCCGCTTCAGGGTGTCGAAGGCAAGGGCACGCTCGCCAACTACGATCCGGCGACGAACACCATCCGCGTGGCGGGGTATGGCACGACCAGCAACGCCCTCAACGTGAAGAAAACGTTCACCAACTTCGCGCCGCGAACCGGCGTCTCGTGGCGCCTCGACGAGAAGAGCGTCCTCCGCGCCGGTTATGGTGCGAGCACGATTCCGTTCCCGGACAACCGCTACGCGTTCAACTTCCCCGTGAAGCAGAATTACTCGGGGACGGCCGCCAATGGCTTCCAGCGCGCCGGATCGATGGCCACGGGCTTCCCTGCCCCCGTCCTCGTCAGCATCCCGACCGATGGGATCATTCCAGCCGCGGGATCGCTGCTGAACTCGACCTTCGACGTGATCTCGCCCGACCTGCGCGAGGGGACGCTGCACTCCTGGAACGTCGCGTTCCAGCGTCAGCTGCCCTACAGCTTCACCGCTGATATTGCGTACGTCGCCAGCCGCGGCGTGCACCTGGTCATGGACCTCGACACCAATGCGAGCCTGGTCTACGGATCGGGGAATGTGGGGCGGCCGCAGTTCGCCGCCTTCAATCGCACCGGCACGTCGCGCACGCGCGTCAACGACAACAAGTCGCAGTACAACGCGCTCCAGGTCAAACTGGACCGACGCTTCCGAAACGGGTTCCTCGTCACCAACTCGTACACGTTCGGCCGTTCGATGGACCTGGCGAATGAGAACACCGGGATCGGAACGCCGATCGACTTCGACCTGAGCTGGGCGAGGTCCGATACCGACCGGACACACAATTACGTCCTGAGCTCGATCTACGAACTGCCCTGGGGGCCAGGCAAGAAGTGGCTGAGCGACGGCGTGCTCGGGAAGGTGATCGGCGGCTGGCAGCTCAGCGGCCTCCTGGTCGTGCAATCAGGCCAGGCGCTGACCATCGGCGGGAACGGGACGCTGCTGAACACGCCGGGCAACAGCGCGTTTGTGAACGCCAATGGCGACCAGAAGGTTCTCGGCGACAAGGGTCCCGGGCTGCTCTACTTCGACCCGACGGTCTACTCGCTGCCGGCGGCCGGGGTGCAGGGCAACATGAAGCGTCACAGCGGACCCGACGGCCCGGGCTTCTGGAACCTCGACAGCTCGCTCTTCAAGCGCTTTGCCGTGGGCGGGACGAAGTACGCGGAGTTCCGCATCGACGCCTACAACCTCACCAACTCGGTTCGGTGGGCCAACCCGAACACGACCTATAGCACCGCCGCCGGCAACACGTTCGGCCAGATCACCGGCACGAGCGGCAGCCAGCGGAGCCTCCGGTTCGGCGGGAGGTTTGCGTTCTGATAGCTGTCAGCTGACAGCTATCAGCCGTCAGCTCTCAGCCTTCAGTGCTGAAAGAGGAAACGCCGGGGCTTCTGCCCCGGCGTTTTTTGTTCCCGCTGAACTCTGATTGGATAGTAACTGGTCACAAGTAGCGAGTAACCCAGTAACCAGTAACCAGTAACCAGTAGTCAGTAATGCAGACAGGAAACTGAAAGCTGATAGCTGACAGCTGAAAGCTCGTAGCCGTCTATGCCGTTGCGCCCGCGCGAGCGGTTCGGTACCACTCGATCGTGTGCGCGAGGCCCTCTTCGAACGAGACTACCGGCTCATACCCGAGCAGCGCCTTCGCCTTGCTGATATCGGCCTGGGAATCGCGCACGTCGCCCTGGCGACCGGGGAGGTAGGTCGGTTCGACGTTCCCACCGATGATGTCGCGCATCGAGCGGAAGAGCGTGTTGAGGGAAATCCGCCCGCCGGTCGCGACGTTGATGATCTCGCCGCTCGCGCCAGGCGCCTCGCACGCTCGCAGCACTCCGTCCACCACGTTGGCGACGTAAGTGAAATCGCGCGTCTGCTCCCCGTCGCCATAGATGTTCGGCGACCGGTTTTCGAGCAGCGCGGTCGCGAACACCGAGATCACCCCCGAGTACGGCGATGACGGATCCTGCCGCGCACCAAAGACGTTGAAGTAGCGGATACTCACGGTCTCGAGGCCATAGAGACGCGTGAACATCTGCAGGTATTGCTCCCCGACCACCTTCTGGAGCGCGTACGGCGAGAGCGGCCCGGTCGGCATGCGTTCGTGCTTGGGCAGCGTCGGCGTATCACCGTAGGCCGACGACGAAGCGGCAAAGACGAGACGCTTGACACCGGCATCCCGCGCCGCGACGAGCATGTTCAGCGTGGCGTCGACATTCGCACGATTCGAGGTGATTGGATCCTTGACGGATCGGGGCACCGAGGGGATCGCGGCCTGGTGCAGCACGTAGTCGCAGCCCTCCGCCGCCCGCCGGGCAAAGTCGGCGTCGGCGAGATCGCCCTCCAGGAACTCGACCTCGCTGATGTGATCGAGATTGCTTTTCTTTCCGGTGATGAGGGAATCGGCAACACGGACGCGATGGCCGCGGCGAACGAGTTCGGTTGAAAGGTGGGACCCGATGAAGCCCGCACCGCCGGTGACGAGGTAATGAGCCATGCTACGTACCTAAGCAATAAGCGTGCACAGCTCGACGGCTGACACGGGTTGGTGATCGGCGAGAGAAAAAAAGGCCGCCGCAGCCGGCCGTAAGCCGAATTCTGTCCGCCTTCGTCACGCCACAGCGCCACCCTTGCGGGCGGCGCGACGGCGGACTTCGGCGCGACGATCATTCCTCTAGCCCCGCCATTACTGGCGGGATCAAGCAGCCTACCCGGAAGCGGTGGACGGGCCGTCCATTGAGGCGCCGAAGCGTCCCGTGCTTCCCTATTTGGCCTTGCTCCGTGCGGGGTTTTGCCTGCCACCCGTGTTGCCACGGGCGCGGTGCGCTCTTACCGCACCTTTTCACCATTGCCCGCCTCCGCCCTTGCGGGCCTCGGCGCGGCAGGCCTTGCGACCTGCCGTTGGCTGTGTATTTTCTGTGCCACTTTCCTTCAGGTTGCCCTGACCGGGCGTTACCCGGCGCACTGCCCTTCGGAGTTCGGACTTTCCTCTCGCCGGCGTCAACCCCTTGCGAGGTGTCGGCGCGACGGGCGATCGTCTAGCCTGCTGCGGCGGTAAGTCTCAATCGTACTCTTCTTCCTATCCTCCGTCGTTCTCCTGCGAAATCCCGTACTGCTCCAGCTTCTTGTACAGGTTGCTCCGCGGAGTGCCGATGACTTCCGCGGTCTTCGAGATGTTCCAGTTGTTCTCGCGCAGCTTGCCGACGAGGAACGTCCGTTCGGCTGATTCCTTGAACTCGCGCAGCGTGCCGGGCCGCTCCCGCTCATTGTCCGTCGCCGGCGTTCTGGATTCGATGCGGACGATGTCGCGGAGGTCGTCGACGTCGATGACCTCCCCGGGCGTCATGATGATCAGGCGCTCGACCGTGTTCTTCAACTCGCGCACGTTGCCCTTCCATCGCGCCTTCTGCATGTACTCGAGCGCGGCGGCGGTAAACCGTTGCGGCCGGCGGTTGTTGTCCCGGCTGAAGAGATCGGCGAAATGCCGGACCAGTGCGGGTATGTCGTCGCGGCGATCCCGCAACGGCGGCACCCGGATCGGGATCACGCTCAGGCGGAAGTAGAGATCCTCGCGGAACGTGCCCTTCTCGATCTCCTGCTCGAGATCCTTGTTGGTTGCGGCGATGACGCGCACGTCCACCTTGATCGTTCGTGCCGAGCCGAGCCGTTCGACTTCTCCCTCCTGCAGCACGCGCAGGACCTTGGCCTGGGTCTTCGGGCTCATGTCCCCGACCTCGTCGAGGAAGATCGTCCCCTTGTCGGCCTGCTCGAACTTGCCGATCTGCTTTTCAGTCGCGCCGGTAAACGAGCCCTTCTCGTGTCCGAACAACTCCGACTCGATCAGCTCCTCGGGAATCGCCGCACAATTGACCTGCACGAAGCGGTCGCGGCTGCGCAGGCTGTTCCGGTGGATGGAGCGCGCGACGAGCTCCTTGCCGGATCCACTCTCGCCGAGCAGCAGCACGGTGGCGTTGGTCGGGGCGGCGCGCTTGATGGCCTCCCACACCTGACGAAGAGGCGGCGATTCGCCCACCATCTGGTGGCGCACTTCGACCGCCCGTTTGAGCGACGTGTTCTCGTCGCGCAGGCGCTCGTGTTCGAGCGCGTTCTTGACCGTGACCAGCACGCGGTCGCTGCCGAGCGGCTTCTCGATGAAGTCGAGCGCGCCGCGCTTGATCGAGCTGGCGACCTCTTCCTTGCTCGCGTGTCCGGAGATGACGACGACCGGCAGCGTCTCGCGCGACGCCTGCAGGCGCTGGAGCACTTCGAGGCCGTCCATGCCCGGCATCTTGACGTCCAGGAACACCAGATCGGGCGCTTCGCGCTCCGCCAGGCTGAGCCCCTCGGCGCCCGCGCTGGCCTCGAGCACCTCGTAGCCCTCGTACTCGAGGATCATGCGCAGAGACTTCCGGATCTCCGCTTCGTCATCAATGATGAGGATTCGTGACTTCATCGATTCGGATCGTTTCGTGAGGATGGACGCGGGGCGCAACGCGCACACGGCCCGCTGCAGCTTGCCGGTCGAGAGATGCGGCGTTTCACTCGAACGCGACCGTCACGATCGCGCGCTGACCGCTCGCGGGGTCGAAGCAGTACAGGGCGAGCACGTCGCCGGCGTGAGCCGAGGCCAGCATGCGCTGGTAATCGGCGACCGACCGGACCGGCTTGCGGTTGATTTCCATGATGACGAACCCGCGCCTGAGGGCTGACGAGAATGCGGTCCCGGTCGGGTCGACGCGGGAGACGATGACGCCCTCGACCGTCTCCGGGATGGCGAGGCGTCCGGCCACGCCGCGATCCAGGTCGCGGACGGTCAGTCCGAGAGGCAGCTCCGGCCCACGCGCCTGGCCGCGCGAAGCGGCATCCCCCTCCACCGGCCCCTGACCGTCGCCGTCGTCGCGCCCGGGCCGTTCCGCGAGCTTGACCGGAACCGTGAAATGACGCGAGTCCCGCACCACGCCGAGCCGCGCCACCGTGCCGGGCTGGCGCGCCGAAATGTTGCGGATCAGCTCCTCGTTGGTGGCGACGTCCCGTCCCTCGACATCGAGAATCACGTCGTAGACGTGGAGGCCGGCGCGCTCCGCCGGAGAACCGGCGCTGATGTCCTGGACGAGTGCGCCGCGCGCGGCCCCGAGCGCAAGCGAGCGCTGGAGTGCGGGCGTGACGTCGGTCAGCCACACGCCCATGTACCCGCGGGCGACGCGGCCTGAGGTCTTCAGCTGCGCGAGAATGCCGACCGCCTGGTTGATCGGTACCGCGAATCCGATGTTGCTCGCACGCGAGCTGATCGCCGAGTTGATCCCGATCACTTCCCCGCGCGAATTGATCAGCGGCCCCCCGCTGTTGCCGAAATTGATCGCCGCGTCCGTCTGGATGTAATCGTCGAGGCTGGCGTCGAAGAGCTTGCGGCCGATGAAGCTGACCACGCCGACCGTGACCGAATGCACGTAGCCGAGCGGGTTGCCAATGGCGCAGACCCATTCCCCGACGCGGAGCTCGTCCGAGTTGCCGAGCGGTGCCTCCGGCAGATCGTGGCTGCCGGCGATCTTCAGCAGGGCGACATCAATCGCCGGATCGGTGCCGACCACTTCTCCGCGGAAGGCGCGGCCGTCCGCGAGCGTCACGCTGATCCGCTCGGCCGCCTCGATCACGTGGTAATTGGTCAGGATGAACCCGTCGCGATCGATCAGGAAGCCGCTGCCGGAGCCCTGGCGCGGCGTGTCGGGATCCCGCGGCGACCCGGGTCCGGTTCCGCCGTCCAGATGAAAGGGAGTCGCCGAGTCGCGCGGCTCGCCGCGTTTCGACGTCGAATCGATGTTGACGACCGCCGCATTCATGCGCTCGGCGACGTCGGCAAAGTTGACGACCATCGGCCCGCCGGTGATCGCCGCACGCGCCGGGTCGCGCGCCGGCGGGAGCGTCCGCGGGGCGGTCGAGACGATCCGCGCCGGCGTGAACTCGCCGGCAATGATCAGGCCGACCAGGAACGCCACCATGGCGGAGAGCGCGACGGTCAGCAGCGTGAAACGCTTCGACATGGGCGTCTTATTCAATTATAAGCGCCTTCAGCTCGTCTTCGGTCAGAAGCGGCAGCCCCAGCCCCTTCGCCTTCTCGAGTTTGCTCCCGGCATCGGCGCCGACCACGACCGCCGTCGTCTTGCGGCTCACCGAGCCGGTCACCTTGCCTCCCAGCCGCTCGATGGCGGCGACCGCTTCCTCGCGCGACATCGATGCGAGGGTGCCGGTCAGCACGTACGTTTTGCCCGCCAGCAACCCGGGCGCGTCAGCCCCGGGTTCGGGTTGCTGCGAGTGCATGTTCACGCCGGCCGCCGCAAGTTTGCGGATGACGGCGCGGTTATGCGGTTCGTCCGCGAACGCTCGCCAGGACGCGGCGACGACCGGTCCGACGTCGGGAACGGTTTGCAGCGCCTCGAGGGGCGCATCCAGCAGCTTGTCCATCGTGCGGAAGTACCGCGCCAGCGTGGCGGCCGCCTTCTCCCCGACATGGCGAACGCCGAGCGCATAGACCAGGCGCGACAGGTCGTTCTCCTTACTGCGCGTGAGTTGTTCGACCACGTTCCGGCCGACCTTGCCGAGCTTTCGCGGAACGGCGCGCTCCGACCGCGGTTCTCGCGGGGTGACGACCAGCGCCTCGAGCTCCGAGGCCTTCAGGTGATAGAGATCGCCGAAGTCTCTCACCAGCTCGCGCTCGATCAACTGGTCGACCAGCGACTCGCCGAGCCCCTCGATGTTCATCGCACTTCGGGACGCGAAGTGCTCGAGGCCGCGGCGCAGCCGAGCCGGGCACGACGAATTGTCGCACCGCCACACCACCTCCTCCTCGTCTCGGTGCAGCTGGCTGCCGCAGGCGGCGCAGGTCGTCGGCATCACCCACGGGCGTGATTCCGGCGGCCGCAGGCTGAGGATCGGCGCCACCACTCTCGGGATGACGTCGCCCGCCTTCTCGATCACGACCGTGTCCCCTTCGCGCAGGTCCTTGCGCGCAAGGTCTTCGGCATTGTGCAGCGTCGCCAGCGAGATCGTGGAGCCGGCGAGAAACACAGGGTCGAGGACGGCAAACGGTGTGTTCGCTCCCGTGCGGCCGACGTTGACGTCGATTCGAAGCAGCCGCGTGTGCGCTTGCTGTGCCGGGAACTTGAAGGCAATCGCCCAGCGCGGAAATTTTGCCGTCCGGCCGAGTCGCTCGCGAAGCGCCAGATCGTCCACCTTGATGACGACGCCGTCGGTGTCGAACTCCAGTTCGCGGCGTCCATCCGCCCACGTGCGGCAGAAATCAAGGACCGCGTCCACGCCCGTGCATATCTGGAAGTGAGGCTCGACCGGCAGCCCCCAGGACCGAAGCGACGTCAAGGTCTCGGCGTGCGAGAGCAATGCGCGCTCCGACGCGGGATCGGCAGCGGGCGGGAGCACGAGCTGATACGTGAAAGCGCCAAGACGACGGCTCGCCACCAGCGCCGGGTCCAGGTTCCTCATCGTCCCGGCCGCCGCATTGCGGGGGTTCGCAAACAGCGGCTCGCCGGCCTCTTCGCGATCACGGTTGATGCGCGCAAACACGGAACGGGGCAGGAACAGCTCGCCGCGGACCTCGACGCGACCGGAGGGGCCGCTGCGGAGCTTCAACGGAATCGCCCGGACCGTCCTGACGTTGGAGGTTACCTCTTCGCCCCGAACGCCGTCGCCGCGCGTGGCCCCGCATACCAGCCGTCCGTCCTCGTAGGTCAGCGCGATGCTCAGGCCATCGATCTTCAGTTCCGCCACATACGTGACCGGCCCATCCCCGAGGCCGGCGGCCTTCCTTACCCGTTCGTCGAACGCGCGAAGCTCGTCCTCGTTGTACGCGTTGTCGAGGCTGAGCATCGGGACCAGATGCTCGGTCGTGGCAAAGCCCTCGACCGGTCGGCCGGCAACCCGCTGGGTCGGCGAGTCAGGCGTGACCAGATCCGGGTACTCGCCTTCGAGCGCTTCCAGCTCCTTCAGCAGCGCATCGAAGGTATCGTCGGCGATTTCCGGATCGTTGTAGATGTAGTAACGCTCTTCGTGGTGGCGAATCTGTTCGCGAAGACGCGCAAGCCGGGCGGCAGGATCCATGCGGAGAGCGAACCGGAACTTGAAGTCTGAAAGTTGGAAGCTTGGAGCTGATCGTTTTATCTGGTAGCTGAGGTCTGATAGCTGACAGCTGATAACTGAAGCCTACCTGTCGCGCGCGAGGACGTAGTCGGGGAGCGCCATCAGGGCGTCGCGCTCGCGGCTGGGCGAGAACGCCGTCAGGCAGCTCTTCGCCCGCGTGGCGTATTCGACCGCGCGTTCGTAGGCCAGTTCCGTGGCCCTGTGTTCGCGGAGCAGCGCGAGGATCTCGCGCCACTGGTCCGGACTGACCGCGCGGTCCTGCACAACGGTTCGGATCAGCCGATCCGCCTCCTCGCCGCCGCGGCGCAGCAGAAAGATGATGGGAAGCGTGACCTTGCCTTCGCGGAGGTCGCCGCCAATTGGCTTTCCCAGGGCGATCTGGTCGGCGGTGTAGTCCAGCAGGTCGTCGACCAGTTGAAAGGCGACGCCAAGGTTGAACCCGTATTCTCGGAGCGCGGTTTCCTGCTCCGGCGTGACGCCGCCGAGCATGCCGCCGATCTGGGCGCAGCCGCCGAACAGGAAGGCGGTCTTTCGCCGGATGATCTCGAAATGCTCTTCCTCGGAAATGTCGACGTCGCCGGATTTCGTGAGCTGATAGAGCTCCCCCTCGATCATCCGCAGCGTGACGTCGCAGAGCAGCCGGATGACCTCGAGCGAGTCCTGCGTCAGCGCCATCGCCATCGACTTGATGTACAGGTAGTCGCCGAGCAGCACCGTGATGTCGTTGCCCCAGCGTGAGTGCACGGCCAGACGCCCGCGCCGAAGATCGGCGTCGTCGATGATGTCGTCGTGGACGAGGGTCGCGGTATGAATGAATTCGACGACCGAGGCGTAAAGCACCGCACGGTCGCCGGTGTAACCGCTCAAACGCGACGCCATCAGGAGCACGGCGGGACGGACACGCTTGCCGCCGCTCTTCTGGATGTACCGACCCATTTCCGGAATCAGGGCCACGCGCGACTGGATGTGCCGGACGAATTCCTGTTCAACGGCCTCGAGATCTTCGCGGATGGGCTCGAAGATCTGCGCCAGGTCGGCAGAGACGGGGGAGTTCTGCGCTGTATCGCTCAATGTATTTGCCAGAATCCAGCTGTAGGGGCCACCTCACAATACTGAACTTGCGCGCGGGGTGTCAACGCGCTAAGCCCTTGCGGGGACGATATTTGACGGCCGAATAGCCCACAGCTCTCAGCATTCGGCCCTCAGCTCGCGTTCTCGGGGGCTGCTTCTCGCTTCGGCCTCGAATTGCACGTCAGTTGCCGCGAGTAGTTGGCCGTCGGCTATCCGTAGTCGGCAGTATCCAGTTTCCGGTTCCATGCGACAGACAAGGTCCCCCTAAGCGACTCTGCATCGAATTCGCGAAGCCGCCAGTGCTGACTGGTTACTGGCTGACTGGTTACCGGTTACCGGCGACTGTTTGGCCCGTTGAGCCTGAGCCGAACAATGCGTGAAAGTTCCGTGTGACATGCCGCGCCAGCTCGTCCACACGTTCGCCTCTGACGACTGCGAGCTCGGCGTAGACGTTCGCCACGAACGCCGGTTCGTTGCGCTTGCCGCGGTAGGGGACGGGAGCGAGATACGGGCGAGTCGGTTTCGGCAAGCAGCCGATCCGCTGGCGTAATCCTGGCCGCCTCGCGCAACGCCGCCGAGCGCGGAAAGGTCACGATTCCAGCAAACGAGAGATAGAACCCCAGGTCGAGCGCAGCCCGGGCCATGGCCTCGTCTCCGGTGAAGCAATGGAACACGCCGCGGATCTCACCAGCACCTTCGTCGCGGAGGATGTCGAACGTATCGGCCGTCGCCTCGCGGGTATGAATCGCGACCGGCAACCGCAGTTCGCGCGCGGTCGCCACCTGGGCCCTGAAAATGTCGTGCTGGGCCGCCCGCGGCGAGAAGTCGTAGTGATAGTCGAGGCCGATTTCACCGATCGCACACGCCCTCTCGTCAGCCACGCTCTTGCGCACCGTCATCACCGCACGGCTGACATCGCCGGCAAAATCCCCCGCATGGTGCGGGTGGATGCCGGTCGCGAACCGCATCGCCGGCCATGCGCTCCTCACGACCGAGGCTCGCATGGACTCGTCCCGGTCGCCGGCGCCGAGGATGCACAACGCCCCGGTGAGCCCCGCATCCATGGCACGGGCGACGACCGCCTGGAGGTCGGTGACGAATTCCTCGCCTGCGAGGTGGCAGTGGGAGTCGATCACGGCGCTGGAACCTGAATTTTGTAAGCTCTCAGCTGTCAGCTTTCAGCTGTCAGTTCTTGAATGAACGGCACCGCCTGAACCTCCTGGAGGTCTGTCCGGAAGCTGACAGCTGATAACTGATTGCTGATAGCTGACGTCTGAGCTATCGGACCCGTGCCCCCAGGCGGCACATCCTGATCGAACCCGACGAGTGTCGGCTTGCCGCCGTCGGCGCTCGCGGCAAGCACCATCCCGTTCGATTCGATGCCCATCAGCTTGGCGGGCTTCAGGTTGAAAACGATCACGATCGTGCGCCCGACGAGGGTCTCCGGCTCATACGCTTCCGAGATCCCGGCCACGAGCGTCCGCTGCTCGGTGCCGACATCAATCGTGAGCTTCAGCAGCTTCCGGGAGTTGGGAACCTTCTCGGCGGTGAGGACCTTCGCCGTACGCAAGTCCACCTTCATGAAGTCGTCGATCGATATCCGGTTGTCCACCGCCGCCTGGGGTGCAGGGGCTGGCCGGCGGAGCTGCCGCCGGCGCCGGTGGTGCCGTCTGGGGTGCCTTGCTCTCTTCCACGATTCTGCTCCTGTCCGAACTGCCGCCCGTGCGGCCGGATTTCACATTACCGCCGCCCGCGGCAGCAGCATTTCGGGGGGCCTGGCCCTCACCGTCAGCCGCCCTGGGTTCCGAGCGGGGCCACAGCGCGTCCGCCTTGGCAATGACCCGCTCGCCGGTTCCGCGCCATTCCGCATCACCGATCCGAATCTGATCGACCGGCTTCGTCTCCCCCACCCGGCGGAGGATCTCCGCGGCTGACCGTGGCATCACCGGCAGCAGCAACACCGCCGCGACCCGCACGGCTTCCGCGACGTCGAACAGGACCTGGCTCAATTCGTCGGCCCGCGCCGGGTCGCGCGCGATCGCCCATGGTTCGGTGCTCGCGATGTATTCATTCGCGGCGTCGACGATGCGAAACGCCGCCGCCGCCCCGCCTTCGAGCGCAAAGCCGTCCATCTGCCTGCGGTAGTCGGCCGCGCTCTCGAGCGCAATGCCGGAGAGTCGCCCCGGCTCGGCCGCTGGTGCGACCCGTCCGCCGCGGTACCGTTCCGCCATCGCAGCGATGCGACTGACGAGGTTCCCGAGATTGTTCGCGAGGTCGACGTTGTAGCGATCTTCGAATCGCTCCCAGGTGAAATCACCGTCGTTCCCGAACGCGATTTCCTTGACGAGATACAGCCGCAGCGGATCGGGACCGAATCTCTGCGCCGCGTCGAGAGGCTCGACGGCGGTGCCGAGCGATTTGCTCATCTTCTCGCCCTTGAAGTTCACCCAGCCGTGCCCGAACACCTGCCGCGGCACGGGAACGCCGGCGCTCATCAGCATGGCGGGCCAGATCACCGCGTGGAACCGGGTGATGTCCTTGCCGATGACATGAAGGTCCGCGGGCCACCACCGGTCCACCAGCGCCGCGTCGGTGCCGAACCCGACCGCCGAGAGGTAATTGATCAGCGCGTCGACCCACACGTAAATCACGCTCGACGGATCGTCAGGCATCGGGATGCCCCACGACTGCCCGGCGCGGCTGACGGAGATATCCTCGAGGCCGCCCTCGATCAGGTTCAGGATCTCGTTACGGCGGACGTCGGGCACGAGAAAATCCGGCTGCGCACGAAAATGTGCGAGCAGCCGATCGCGGTACGCCGACAGTCGGAAGAAGTAGTTCTTCTCGCGGATCCAGTCAGGCCGGGTCCGGTGAATCGGACAGGTCCCGTCGATCAGATCCTTCTCCTGCTTGAAGGCTTCGCACGAGACGCAGTACCAGCCTTCGTAGTGGCCTTCGAAGATGTCCCCCGCCGCGCTCATCCGCCTGACCAGTTCCTGCACGCCGGCCCGATGCCGGGGCTCGGTCGTGCGGATGAAGTCGTCGAAGGAGATGTCCAGCCGCTTCCAGACGTCGAGGAACTCCTGCGCCATGCGGTCGCAGTACGCCAGCGGGTCCTCGCCGAGCTCGCGCGCCTTGCGGTAGACGTTCTGCGAGTGCTCGTCGTTGCCCATGACGAAGTGCGTATCGACGCCGCACAGGCGGTGGTAGCGGGCGATGACGTCGGCCGCGATCTTCTCGTACGCCGTGCCCAGGTGTGGACGGCTGTTGACGTAGTCGATCGCGGTGGTGATGTAGAAACGGTTCATGTCGGTGACGGTCCAGCTATCAGCTATCAGTATCAGTATTCAGGCATCAGCTATCAGCTACCAGCTGTTAGCTATCAGCATTCAGCTTTCAGCGATTGGCTGAATCGAGCCACGCCTTGATCGCGATCGCCTGCACGTCCTTGATGGCGATCTTCTTCTCGGCGGCGATCCGGGCGCAATCGTCGAACTCGGCGGTGGCATTCAGCACGTGCCCGTCGCGCGTCGCCACCTTGAAACGAATGACACCGAGCGGCGTGTCGACCTGCCGCATTTCACGATCGAGCCGGTCTCTCAGCAGCTCCTGATACCGGACGCCAATCGTGGTCGAATGGGTGAACAGCACGCCCGCGAGCGCCTCGCGGCGATCCGGGTGCGCGAGCACAGTGACGAGAGTGCCAGGCCGGTTCTTCTTCATTTGAACCGCGCCGAAAAACACGTCGAGCGCACCGGCCTCGGTCAGCCGGTCCATCAGCGGGCCGAACAACTGCGGATTCATGTCGTCGATTTCGCACTCGAGCGACACAATCCGCTCCGCCGCGGCATCCACCCCTCCGTCGCCGACGAGCATGCGCAGGACGTTCGGGTGTCCCTTGAAATCGCGCGTGCCGGCGCCGTACCCGATCGCGGAGACGCGCATCTCCCGCAACGGGCCGAACTCCGACGCGTAGCCGGTCACGATGAGTGCCCCGGTCGGCGTCACGAGCTCTGCCGCGATCGCCCCAGCATAAATGGGAACGCCCTGGAGCAGCCGCACGGTTGCAGGCGCCGGGACAGGAAACGTCCCGTGCGCGCACTTCACCGTCCCACTGCCGACGTTCAAGGCCGATGACCTGACCGTCGTCGCACCAAGCTGCTCCATCCCGTGCACCGCGCCGACGATGTCGATGATCGAGTCAAGCGCGCCCACCTCGTGCAGGTGCACCCGCTCGACTGGCATCGCATGGATCGCTGCCTCGGCCTCGGCCAGCCGCTCGAACAGGTGTACCGCACGTTCCTTTCCCGCAGTCGAGAGAGCGGACCGGCGGATGAATCCCTCGATCTCCTTCAGGCTGTGGTGTTCGTGATGGTGCGCAGGAGATGACACCGACGGCGGGCTGCCAGGCACCCGGGGTTCGGGATCCGCCTGAATGACGGCCTTCGACCCCGGACGCAGCGGGATCGTGCGAATGGCCTGCCGTTTCCGCATCCACGTGCGTGTGTGAGTGTTCGTGCGTGTGCGAATGCGCGGGGCTATGCGAATGGTCGTGGGTATGCGAATGGTCGTGGGTATGCGAATGAGCGTGCGCATGCCCGACCTGGGTCGGATGCGAGTGCGGATGCAACGAGGTAGCCGCCGACGCCGCGTCGGATCGCGATCCGGCCGCGCCCTCTTCTGCATGCACCCGGAACTTCGTCGCCGACACGCCCGCCCGCAGCACGCGCTCCGACGACACGCCGCCGTACTCGATCGCAAGGCTGCCGAGGGCCGCGCGCAGGTCGTCGAGCGGCAGCCCGAGGTCGAGCAGCGCACCGATCACCATGTCGCCAGACAGGCCGGAAAAACAATCGAAGTACAGGGTCTTGCCCACGCTAGATCGTACCCTCTTCCTTGAAACTGAAGTATCGAACGTCCGCCAGGATCACGTGATCGATCACGTCGATCCCCATCAGGACGCCCGCGGCCGCCAGCCGCCTCGTCAGCTCCACGTCGTCCGCACTCGGCTTCGGATCGCCGGACGGATGATTGTGGAACAGGACCAATGCCGCCGCTCCCGCGGCGGTCGCCGCCCCGAACACCTCGCGGGGATGGACGATGCTGGCGTCGAGTGTTCCGACCGACAGCACCACGGTGCGGAGCACCCGATGCTTGGTGTCGAGCAGGACGACGCCGAACTGCTCGACGCTGCGGTTGCCGTACTGCGGCAGCAGGAACTCTGCCGCCGCGCGAGGACTCGCAATCTGCACGCGTTCGGACGCGGCGCGGGTCAACGTTCTCCGCCCGAGTTCGACCGCCGCGAGGATCTGCGCGGCGCGCGCATCGCCGATTCCGGGAATCGCGCGGAGCTCGTCGAAGCGCGCCCGGACAAGACCATGCAGACCGCCCGACTCGCCGAGAACCGCATTGGCAAGGTCCAGCGCACTGGCGCGGGCGCGACCGTGGCCGAGGACGATGGCGAGCAGCTCGTTGTCACCGAGACCGCCGGCGCCGACGCGCTGCAGCTTTTCGCGCGGCCGATCGTGCAGTGCAACCGTCTTCATCGTACACCATACCCTGCTATACTTCCGGGCGATGCGTCGTGTCGCCGCCCTGCTCATCATCCTGCTCACCGCAGGGTGCTCCGAACCCCCCAACAAAGAAATCAATCGCGCACAGGGTGCTATCGACGCCGCCCGGTCGGCCGGCGCCGACCAGTACGCCGCCGATGCCTTCACCGCGGCGACCTCGGCGCTGCAGCAGGCGCACGAGGCGGTGGACCAGCGGGATTACCGCCTGGCGCTGTCGCGTGCCATCGACGCGTACGAACGTGCGCAGGACGCGGCGAAGCTGGCGGCCGACGGCAAGGCCAAGGCGCGCAGCGACGCCGAGATGATCGTGAGCACGACGAACGCCGCGGCCCTGGCGCTCGACGCCAAGCTCAAGGCCGCTGATGCCGCGCACGTGCCCGCGCGCGATCTCATCGAACCGCGACGCATCTCGAAGGATGCGGCCGTTACGCTGCAAAAAGCGCGCGCGAACCTGAAGAGCGGAGCGTACCTGGACGCGATCGCAACGGTGAAGGGGCTGGAAGCGCAAATTCACCAGCAGATTCAGGTCGTGGATGCGATCCCGCCTGCTCGCACACCGCGCAAGGCCGCCCGCACGCGCTGACCCGTCGTCGCAGCAACGGACGCGCCCGTTGTTCGCTGCCCGCGCAATTTCTGAGTCGGCCACTGATCACGGCGACGACCCGTCGGTTCCGGGTCGTTCTGGAATTTGCGCGGATCTGCTGACGATCGGACGGATTGGACTACGCCAGCCAGGCCGCTTCGGCGACGAGCTCGGCCCATCCGGTGAGGAAGAGGCCTTCATCCGTCCACTCGACGCGCTGGGCGCCCCCGGGCGAAACGATCTGAACGTCTCTGGCGGCGCCCGCGTACTGGATCGCGGCCACGGCGGCGGCGCACGCGCCGGTGCCAGACGCCTCGGTCGGTCCGACCCCGCGTTCCCAAATCAGGATGCGGACACGGTTCGGCGCTTCCAGCGTCGCGAGCTCGACGTTCGTGCCGGCGGGAAAATGGGGATGGACGGCCAGCTTCGCGGCAACCGTGTGCAGCCGGGCGCTGCTGACTTCGCCGAGGACCACGCACTGGGGGTTGCCGACCCGGAGCGTGATCGCCTCGACCGGCACGCCGTCAACATCGATCGTCGTTTGCGTGACCTGCTCGGGAAGCCCCATCGCGGCGCGGAAGGTATACCGGTTCGCTTCGACGCCGAGCAGTTCAAGACGCTTGATTCCCGCCTCGGTCTCGATATCGATCGGACGATCGTCCGAGACACGCGCGCGACGACGTGACGCCAGCCATGCGCCCAGGCAACGGACGCCGTTGCCTGACACCTCCGAATAGCTTCCGTCGGCATTGAGCAGGCGCATCGACGCACCCGTCGTGGTCTCCTCGTACGCGATCAGCCCGTCGGCCCCGATGCCACGATGGCGCTCACAGACGGCAACCGTCAGAGCGGCGCGATCCTGCACGGCATGAAGGTCCTGCTCGCGGACGAGAAGGAAATCGTTGCCGAAGGCGTGCGCCTTGACGACCTTCAATCGACCCGCCGTCATTTGCGGCAGAACGCCAGCAGGTGCCAGCCGAACCGGCGGACGAACGCGCGAGGCAGGGCGTTGAAGGTCCCGACGAAGAACGTGTTGAACACCGTCCCCTTCCAGCCCTTGTGCAGGCGGGACTTCACCGGGAACCGCTCTTCGACGATGCGTACGTCGCGAAATCCGCCAAGCAGTGCACGAAACTCCCCTGCGCTGTACTTCAGGAGGACTGGCGCATCCTCGTGCTCGAGCGGCACTTTCATCAACTTCGACAGCGCATTCAGCCAGGAAATCCGGTTGTAGACCTGGAACACCGCCTCGCCACCGGGCTTCAGCACGCGGCGGCACTCGTCGACAAGAGCCTGCGGATCACTCGTGTACTGGACGACGCCGTGGGCGTAGACCAGGTCGAACGAATCGTCTGCAAATGGCAGGTGCTCACCGTCGGCTTCGCGCAAATCGGCCTGCAGCCGCTGCTGCTCGAAGTTCTGCCGCGCCAGCGTGATCGCGGCGGCGGACAGATCGACACCGGACACGAGCGCTCCCCCGCGGGCGAAACGCGCCAGGTCGGTGCCCGCACCGCAGCCCACTTCGAGCACCTTCCTTCCGCGGTAGCCATCGAAGTCGACCAGGCGCAGCAGGTGATGCAGCTTCTCGAAGTGGTACTGATCGAGATCGGCGAAGAAGCCCGGCGATCCAACCGGGTGCGTCGTGATTTCGAGATCGTGAATGTGCCGGTTCCAGTACTCGCGGACTGCGGCAGTGGTGGGGGCGACCGATGGTGACACGTCGCCCTACTATAAGATAAAAGCGCTTCCATGCGCGCTCGCGACCTCTCACGCCTCGAGTTGAACGAGTTCGACCTGCTGGTGGTCGGCGGCGGCATCTACGGCCTGGCCTCTGCGTACGAGGCGGCAAGCCGTGGACTCCGGGTCGCCCTCGTCGAAGCCGGTGATTTCGGCAGCGGCGCGTCGTTCAACCATCAGAAGACGGTGCACGGTGGCCTGCGATCGCTTGGATCCGGCGACGTGCGGCGCGCGCGGGAAAGCATCCACGAGCGGCGCGCGCTCGGCCGGATTGCGCCGTGGTTCCTCCGCCCGCTCCCCTTCCTCATCGGCACCTATCGCTCGTTCACCAGGAGCCGGCTGGCGCTCGGCGGCGCATTTCGCTTCGACGCGTGGCTTGGCCGGCATCGCAACGACGGCGTCGAGCCGGAACTGCACCTGCCGGCGCCCCGCCTGGTATCGAAAGCCGCCACGCTCAAGTTGTTCGCCGGCATCAACGCCGACGGACTGACCGGCGGCGCGCAGTGGTACGACTACCAGATGATTGAGAGTGACCGACTCACGATCGCCTTTGCCGCGGCCGCAGATCGCGCCGGCGCAGAGCTCGCGAACCACGCCGAGGCGACCGGGGCGCTGAAGCAGGACGGCCGGGTCGTCGGCATGCGCGTCAGGGATACGCTCAGCGGATCCACCCTCGCGGTGCGCGCGCGCGTGACGCTGAATGCCGCCGGCTCGCGCGGCGGCGACGTCATGGCAATGTTCGGAGTCTCGCGTCCCTTCCCGCTCGTCAAGGCGATGAACCTGGTGACGTCCAAACCGGCAAGCGACATGGCACTTGCCGCCCCGGCCCGTGGAGGGCGCATGCTGACGCTCGTACCGTGGCGCGGGTCGGCGATCGTCGGCACGAGCCAGTCGGCGAGCCTGGTCCAACCCGGCGACACCGCCGTGGCAACTGCGGAGGTGGCTGCCCTCATCGAGGACGCGAACTACGCCTTTCCAGCCCTGCACCTCACGACCGCCGACGTCACGCTCGTACACCGCGGCGTCGTTCCCGCCGTCGTCGGGCGAGACCACGTGCCCGATCTGAAGCCCTCACACGACATTCTCGACCACGCCGCCGATGGGATCGAGGGGGCTGTCACGGTGATCGGCGCAAAGTACACGACCGCGCGGGGAGTTGCCGAGAAGGTCACGCGTGTCATCGCCCGCCGTCTCGATCGGCGGGTGTCACCGTCACGGACCGCGACGACGACGCTGCCAGGGGCCGGCATCGCGGATCACGAAGCGCTCGCGATCGAAGCCGCGCGCGGTATCAACCTCGAGGTGCCGCTGCCCGTCATCCGGCACCTCATCGCGTTGTATGCCGACGCCGCGCCGCACATCATCAGGCTGATGCCGCAGCGTGCTGACCTCGGCAGACCAGTGGGAGCCGGCGTCGCCACTCTCGGCGCAGAGGTCCTCCACGTCATCCGGCACGAGATGGCGCTTCGCCTGGCCGACATCGTCGTCCGCCGCACCGCCCTCGGCTCGGCAAGGCGGCCGCCCGACGACGCCGTCGCCGAATGTGCACGAATTGCCGCCGCGGAACTCGGCTGGGACGCGACACGCGTCGCCGAGGAGGTCGCCGCGATCCGGGGGATATATGAAGTCGGGATTGGGGATTAGGGATCGGGGATCAGGGATTAGGGATTAGGGATTAGGGATCGTAAATCCCTTGAAGACCCAGGTGACACCGGCGGTAAAGCCGACACTTGGGTCGGCGGACGTGAGGCCGACAATCACGCCGGCGTCCACCCGGACTGTGCTGTGGGTAAAGCGGCCGCCGAATCGGAACGCGCCGCGGGTGCCGGTGCCGACGGGCGGCTCCCCACCTCGGGTGTTGACCCGGCCGTTCACTTCGCCGACGATTTCGAGCCCCTGCCTGACCGCCCGCGCGACAGACGCGCCGTACGTGAACACATCGTTCTGGCGGGTCGCGTCCGTCGGATCCGCCAGGATGCCAAGTCCGGCATTGCCGACGAAACGAATCGACTGCACCGTTTTTCCGAACAAGGTGGAGACGAAGAAGTCAGTGGTGTCGAGTCCGAGGCCGCTCTCGTTGCTTGCATTCGGCAGCCGCGTGGCAAAACGCAAGGCGAAGGCCGGCCGACCAGCCGTTTCCGACAGCAGCCGGACCTTCGTCGCGATGACGATGTCTTCCACGTCGTGGGTGGTGTCACCGTCGAAATTGAGCAGCGGGGAGAGCGGCGCGGGAGCGCGCGACGTGACGTTGAGCCGATTGTAAAGACCGCCGTCGATCTGCAGTTCGGCGATCGAGCTCAGCCCGAAGCTCACACCAAGTGTCGGGAGCCGCAGCAGGTTCCCTTCGAGCCCGGACGCCGCATAGAAGACATCGTGCTGCTCGTCGAAGCCGCCTTCGATCAGCACCAGTCCCGAGCCAATGGTTTCGGGATCTTCGGTCACGAGCGGGCGCTGCTGCGCTCCCGCACTCGCCGCGTGCGCAAACAGGACGCCCGCGACCATCACCGCTGCACATACTCTTCGCATCAACACCTCTGCCGGCAACACGACTACAGCCCGCGGATGGGCAGCGGCACCGCCCCGCCCGCCAGCGCCGTCTCGGTCAGCTCGGGCAACGGATTGAGTCGTTTGTCCAGCAGGTGCCGTGTTCCGACGTTGCCGATCGCCCGAATCATGGAGTTCTTCACGTCCGGGTGCTCGACTTCGAGCTGCGCAATCAGCCGCTTGACCCGCTGGCGCTGCAGGCTGAGGTCGCCGCACACCGGGCAGCAGCAGCTGATGATCGGAAACCCCTGGTCCTTGGCGTACGTGCGCGCTTCCGATTCGGTCACGAAGACGAGCGGGCGAATGACGACGTGCTCGCCGTTGTCGGACACCAGGCGTGCGGGCATGGCCTTGAGGCTGCCGGAGAAGAACAGGTTCAGCAGCAGTGTCTCGACGAAATCATCGAGATGATGCCCGAGCGCAATCTTGGTCGCGCCGACCTCCCTGGCGATCCGATAGAGGACACCGCGGCGCAGGCGCGCGCACAACGAGCACGGCGTCGCGTTCGCGTCCAGCAGGTCGTCCATGACCCCGCCAATACCGGTGTGCTGGATTCGGTACTCCCATCCGCGCTGCTCGCACGTGGCGGCGATCAGGTCGTGCCGATAGCCCTCGTATCCCGAATCCACCGTGACCGCAACGAGGGAGAAGGAGATCGGTGCGCGCTGCCGGAGCACGTCGAGGATGTTCAGCAGCGCCCAGCTGTCCTTGCCGCCGGAGAGCCCGACCATGACACGGTCGCCGTCTTCGATGAGACCGTGTTCGGTGATCGCCCTGGTGACCTTTTTGGCGAGGCGTGCTTCGAGTGGGGTTTTGTAGGACATGGCTGTCGCGGACAATTCTACGACGTCAACGTCTTGACCGCGTCCGCCCAGTTCAACCGCGCTGACGCCGCGAGTGCCGCCGTTCCCATGCGCTCGGCACTCTCATCCGTCATCACTCGACGGAGTGCCGCGGCGAGCGCTGCCTGGCGAAGGCGCTGAGACGAAGCCGGTGACACCGTCCTCGACCAGTTCCGCCGGCCCGCCGCTGTCGCTGGCACGTGACCACGGCCTTGCGTGATGAGAAGGCTTCAGCCGTGACGAAGCCATAGTCCTCGTCGAGCGGCGGAAAGCACACCGCCCGGCAACGGGCCAGATGATCGAGGAGCTGCTCGTCGGAAAGCCGACCGGCGAGGGTGACGCGAGCGCCGAGCCCGAGTCGGGCGATCGTGTCCTCGAGGCGCTGACGCTCGCTGCCTTCACCCGCGATCACGGCGTGGATGCCCGCGGCCTCCGTCTGTGCGAGCGCTTCGAGCAACAGATCCGCGCGCTTGAGCGGCGTGAGCCGCGACACCATGAACACGTAGTCGCCCCAGCCCTCGAATCGGTACGGTCGCTGCGGCGGTGGCGGGTACAGCACGGAGGCGCGCAGTTCCGGCCAGATCGCAAGCCGCTGCTGGATTGTGCGCGACTGCACGAACAGCCTGCGGACGTTGCGCGTGAGCAGATAGCGGTCTGCCCGGTGAATGAGCGCGCGTCGAACGCCCTCTTTTGCGCGCCCGATCCGCCCAAGCCCCTCGGTGAAGCGAGGCCACAGGTCGTAGTACTCGCGCATGGTGTGGTTCAACCAGCAGACGTGATTGGGGTGGCGCACGGCGTAGCTCGGGTAGCGGAGACTGATCACCTGATCGATGGGGTGCCCGTCGCTCGATCCGACGTCGGTCAGCCAGGTGGCGATGTACGCGGACGCCTGCCGCCCGAAGCGGTTCTGCGGGGTGACAATGATATCCGCGGAATGCCCGGCCTCGCGGAGCGCCTGCGCGAGCGACCTCGCGATCACCATGTGCCCCCCTTCCACCATGGGCGGGCTCGACGTGACCACGGCGATGCGGCTCATTCGACGAGCATCGGCTTGACGCGCACACCGAGGAAGCGGGTGTCGCGATCGGCGCCGTTGAAGATCGGCACGAAGCCGGTGCTGCTCGAGACGGACACGACCCAGACGTAGGCACGGGCCTGATACCAGAACCCGCGATCCAGGTTGAACGAAATTCGCTGTTCCCCGGTGAGGTCGACCTGCTGCGTCCGGCCGTTCACGGTGGCCCGTACGCGAGTCGGCAGCGGACCCGGGCTGAGCGTCAGCACGAGCTGCTTGAGTGGCTTGCCGCCCGACACTGTCGCCGGGTTGGCCGGCGCATACTTGATCAGGAACTCGGCCCTGGACTCACCCTTCACCCAGAAGCTCTTGTCGATCTCGCGGCCGTACGCGTTGTCGTCGAGAAAGTAGATCTGGAACCCGGGATCGTTCTGCCCCGGGTTATCGCCAAACCACACGAGGACCTTTTCCGGTCCTTCCGTGTTGATCGGCAGATCGTTCACCATCGTGAGCTCCACCGGCAGCCAGCGGAGAGGACCGTGCTTCGCAGCGGCGCCAGGGTGGAACGATGTCGCGAACGGATTCAGGACCAGTTGCGCGGTGAAGAGCGCGCCGAGCGCCCAGGGCACTGCCGCGGTCGCGGTCCGCGTCAATGGCGGCAACAGGAACAGGAAGATGCCGTACGCCCCCATGAAGTACCGGTTGCCGACCGAGCCGCCTCCTCCGATCCACGTGTACGGCAGATTGATGATGAAGAACAGCATCTGCGCGACCGCCGCGACCAGGACGAGATACTGCCACGCGGGCCGCCGCCGCGGTGCGCTCAGGAACGCAATGAGCGCGAATACCGCGGGGAAGTAATACGGCACGATGCCGGAATAGCGCCCGACGAAGTAGTACCCGAGGTTGTGAACCAGGTTGGTCCAGAACACCCGCCGATCGAAAATGACCCCGGCAAGCGACTCGTCGCGGCCCATCGGCAGGCCGACCTCGAAGGTCGACGTTGGCTTCTGGAACGGGAACTCCCAGACGAAGGTGGAGCGAGTCCCGCCCTGGAAGTTCCACTCACCGGATATCGCCATGTTGGCCAGGAACAGTCCGCCGGCACAGGCCGCAAAGACCACACCGGCGGCAACCGCTCGCCACCATCGCCGGCGCCACAACAGCCATGCGACAAGCGGCAGGAACAGGAGCGCATTCGAGACCTTCGAAAACGTGGCGATGCCGAGGAGCACTGATGCGGCCAGGTCGCCCGCTCCGCCGAACAGCCAGCGGGTTCCGCGTGGTGCATGCTCCCTGCTGTCCACCTCCTTGTAGAGCCAGCAGAAATACGCCAGAAATCCGAGCGCGAAATTGAACAGCTCCGGCGTGATCCAGACGAAATAGACCGGGACGATCGACGCCATGACGAAAGCGCCGGAGAGCGCGGCCGCCAGCATCGCGTTCATCCGCGCATGGAGGAACACGTAGCCGCACCAGGCGACGAGCGTGAGAAGAATCGCGTGAAGCACGAGGAATCCATTCGTGCCGAAGAGCCGCACGAAGGGCGACGCGAACAGCGGATACGCGAATGCCTTGCCGTAGAAGAATCGCTTCTGGTCGGGATCCGGTACGGTCCGGGTCCAGACGAACGGCGGACGCCACATCAGCCCGGCATCGACGATATCCCGCCCGCGTTTCAGGAAGAGTCCGGACGGACCGGAGGGGAATTCTTTCCACACCCGTACCAAGTCCTGACGACGGTACGTGAGGTCGCCGTCCTCGGCGAGGCTGTGCCCCATCATGTAGTACGTCGCCTCATCACTCTGGATCCCCATCGCGGCGCGCGGGAAGTCGACGGTGAGTGCGAGGCCGCCGTACACCGCGAGCAGGGCCGTGACCAGCACCAGCCCCGGTCCGAGCGCACGCCCGACCGGGGTAACCGCGGGGCTCGTGCGGGTGTCGGGCGTCATGCCGGTGCCTTGGCGGTCAGGAAGGACAGATCCGAGACCAGGACGCCGCGCCTGTGAGTCGGTCGCGACACCCGGTGAAGCAGGTCGTAGAGCTGTTCGAGCTTGCGGACGAGCGCAGCGATGTCGTACTCGGTGCCGGTCTGCTGTGCCGCCGCGGCAAGCCGCACGCGCGTTTCGGGCTCGTCGATCAGCCGGGTCACGGCACGGGCGAGCGCCGCCGGATCGCGGCGCGGAACGATGAGGGCATCCTGTTCGTCCGTGAGCACGTCGGTCAGTCCGTCCGCGTCGGTGGCAACGATGGCCTTCCCCATGGCGAGCGCCTCGAACACCGTCAGCGGCGTCCCCTCCCACAGCGATGGGAACACACTCGAGTCGAATGCGGAGACGACTCTCGGGATGTCGCGCGCGAACCCCGCGAACACGAAGCGATCGCCAAGCCCGAGGGCGCGTGCCTGCGCTTCGAGCGGCTCGCGAAGCGGCCCTTCGCCGACGACGAAGAATTTTGCCTGCGGGCGAGTGTCGAGCACCAGTCGGGCGGCGTCGACCAGGTACGAGTTGCCCTTCGACTCATGCAGCCTGGTAATCGTGCCGACGGCAAAGTCCTCCGGACGAATCCCCAGCTCTTCGCGTGCGGCACGAATCTCGTCAGCCGAGCGCTCGCGGCTGAACTCCTCGAGCGGCACACCGAGGTAAACCACCTTGACCTTGTTCGCCGGAATCTTGCGCGCGTGGATGACGAAATCCGCGGTGCTTTGCGAGACGGCGAGGGCAATGTCGGTCACCGGCTCGAGCGAGAGGTCGGCGATCTTCTGGAACCACGGCGTATCGGTGAGGTTCGCATGCTCGTGGAGGATCGCGGGCAGCCGGCGCATCGCCGCGGCCATGCGGCCAAACGTAGTGGCGCCGTATCCGTGGAGGTGGAGGATGTCGATGTTCTTACGATCGATGACCTTCAGCAGCGCCGGCAGCGTGGCCGGGTCGAACTTCGACTTGTGCAGGTACGTGATGTCGATGCCGAACGACTCGAGCGTCTCCTCCGACAGGTCCTTCTTGCGCAGGCTGACCAGCGACACGTTGTAGCGCGACTGATCGAACCGCGGAATCATCCACGAGAAGAGCCGCTTGACGCCGTGCATCCGCGAACCTTCCCAGCCGAGATGATCGCAGACCTGCAGCACGTTCAGCTTCACAGCGGGACGCCCTCGCGCATGCCCACGATCTTCGCCGGGACACCGGCGGCAATCGCGCCCGGCGGGCACCGCTTCACGCACGACCGCCCCCGCGCCGATGATCGCGCGGTCTCCGATCGTCACGCCGTCCAGGATCTTGACGCCGGCGCCAAGCCACGCACCGTCGCCGACGGTCACGCCGCTCGAGCGCCGCGCCTGCGCCACGATCGGCTGCGACGGATCGGAGAAGTCGTGATCGCCTCCAATCAGGTAGCAGTACGCCGCGATCAGCGTGTCGCGGCCGACGGTCACCGTGCTGGCGGAGAAAATCTCGCAGTTGAAGCCGACGTTGACGCCGTCGGCGAGCACGATGTTGCCATCCTTGCACGACAGGATGGTGTTGCGTCCGATGAACACGCCGCTGCCGATGGTGATGCCGTCATTGGCCTCTCCCTTGGCGTCGACCAGGCAGTTGTCATCGATCACGACGTTGTCGCCGATCCGAATCTTGTGGGGGTGGCGGAGGACGACGTTCTGCCCGAAAATCACGTTGCGGCCGCACGACCCGAGGAGCAGCGGATAGAGCGTCTTGCGCAGCGCCAGGCCGAGCGCTCCCGGCACGTGCTGCGACAGCAACGTCACCATCTCGTGCTCGACGAGCGCCGGCCAGCCGCGCCGGCCGACCACCAGCGACACGTACTTCTCGCGCGCCGAGCTGCCGGCATCGAACAGCTGATCCTGGGCGCGCCGGATAGGCGTCATCGGACGATCATCGCACGCGGGCAGGTGGTTTTCATGTCAGAGCCAGCCACTGGCGCGGTACCACGCGAGCGTGCGGGCCACGCCTTCGCGAAGACCGACCTGCGGCGCGTAGCCAAGCTCCCTCCGCGCCCGGCTGATGTCGAACGCACGGCTCTTGGTGAAGAAGTCCACCCGCCGGCGGTAGAGCGGCGGCTCGATGCCGAACGGCGTGCAGACCGCCTCGCACAGTGCTCCAGCGGTCCAGAAGGGCCACACCGGCAGGTGCAATCGGGGCGTCGGCACATGCGCTTCGTCGGCAACAATCGCAACGAGCTCGTTGAGCGTCGTCACTTCCCCGCCGGCGAGGATGTACGTCCGCCCGGCGGCGTGCGGAACGGTCGCGCAAAGCCGGAAGCCATCGATCAGGTCTTCGATGTGCGTGAGGTGATAGAAGATGCGGCCGTGACCGAGAATCGGGAACCGGCGTCGTGCCACACCCCGAAACAGCTTCAGCAATCGTCGATCGCCCGGACCGTAAATGCCCGTGGGCCGGACGATGACCAGTTCCATCCCGGTATCTTCGGCTGCCGCCCTGCCGATGCGCTCGCCTTCGAGCTTGGTGACTTGATAGATGTCGCCGGGCTTGAGCGGCGCGTCCTCTGACGCGGGCGGGTGGTCGATATCGCCGTGGACGCCGACCGTGCTGCAGTGGACCACGCGCCGGGCACCAGCCCGGGCCGCGGCTTCGACCACCGTCCGCACCGCTGCCGCATTGACGGCGCGATACTCCTGGTCGCGAAGACCCGCCTGGCGATAGATCGCGGCCACATGATAGATGACCTCGACCCCGGACGCGGCTCGCGCGACTGCGCTCGCGTCACGAAGGTCGCCGATGACCGGTTCGACCCCGGCGTTGGCGAGCGCCGGCGCCGGCGAGCGGGTCAGGGCCTTGACCGAGTCGCCGCTGGCGACCAGTGCGCGCGCGAGGTGCCCGCCCGTGAAGCCGGTCGCGCCAGTGACTAGGACGCGCAACGCTCGGCCACGAGGGTGACGGGCGAACCAAGCAGCCGCGTCAGGCCGGCGCGACGCAGCCCCCCTTCGATCCGCTCGGTCGCCGGCCCGGAGTTCAGGCGCTTGTGCAGCGCGATCGGCAGCACGAACTGGCGGTGCGTGTCGCGCAGCCGGAAACCACTCGCGCCGAGCGCCATCTCGATCGAGCGACGAGAGAAGACCCGGTAGGCCTCGACCGGCGCGCCAAGCGCGTGGGCAACGTGCCGCGTCACCGCCTGCAGTGCCGCCGCACTCGACACTGCCGGATAATCGAACACGACCCGCTCGCGCGCGACCCGGCACAATTCCGCGAGGGATCGTCGCCAGTCGGGCGTGTGCATCAGGACCCGGAGGCACACGACCGCATCGAACGACGCGTCAGGAAATCCGAGCGCGTGCGCGTCTCCCTCCGCGAACGTGACCTCGATGCCCGCGGCACTGGCCCGGCGGGAAGCCACGGCGAGCATCTCGCGTGACGCGTCCACTCCCGTGACCCGGGCGCCGCGTACTGCGAGTGCCAGCGCAGCCCGGCCCGTCCCGGTGCCGACATCGAGGATCGTGCGGCCAGCGACGGGGTCGAGAAACGAGGCAATGACCTGCTCCTGCGTCTCGGCAATCATGCGGCCAATCGGGCCGCTGAACCGGAGCGTGTCGAACGCTTCGGCCATCGCGGGATCGGCGTAGACGGAGTAGCTGTAGTGGTCGGTCCGGGGTGGCTGTCCAACGCTCACGCGATGCCGCCCGCCACCTGCGGCGCGATCTCGCCGGTCAGGTGGGCGCAGGCCTGCCTCGTCCGAGTGAGGTAGGCCTCGTAGCTGTACTTGGTGTCGGCCAGCTCCCGCGCGCTGTATCCCACCGCCCGTGCCCGCTCCGGATCGGCCAGGGCCGCGAGAATCCCGGCGGCGAAACCGTCCGGCGTCGCGGCGGTGAGGATCGCGACCTCGTCGTTGAGCACCTGCGTGTGCGTCAGGAGCCGCGTCGCCACGATCGGACGCCCGGAACGCAGGTATTGATAGATCTTCAGCGGTGTGTTGGTGCCGATGCTGCGCGGCGAGACCAGCACGTCGGCGGCATCGAGAAAGAGCGGGATGTCTTCGGCCGCGCGCTGCCCGGCAAACACGACCGCGGCGCCGAGGCCGGCGCGTTCGACCATGGCGCGAGCCGCGTCGATCTGTTCCGGCCGCCCGCCCGCGAGCACGAACCGCGCGTCCGGACGCTCGGCGGCGACGTGCCTGGCCGCCTCGAACAGGAGATCGAGACCCTGGTAGGCCTCGAAGGTGCCGGTATACAGAACGATCGGCGCACCGGGCGCGATACCGAGCTCGGCGCGGACGCGCGCACCCGATCCGGCGATCGGCGTGTCGCCGGAGCCGGGCGCATTTTCAATCAGGATTGCCGGGACGGCCGGCTCAATCGCGCGCACCACGTCCTGCAGGTGTGGACAAATCACCACGACAACCCGGGACCGGCGTACAACGAAGCGCTCCATCCACGTGAAGAGACCGGCGAGCATGCGCGAGCGGCTGAACGCGAAGTTGGTCAGTTGCTGCGGCAGGCTCGAGTGCATGTCGTAGAGGTGCGGCAGACCGAGCAGCTTCGCGATCGGCACACCGATGTAACTGCCCTCTTCGTGCGAGTGGACAGCGTCGTACCGCTCTGATGCCGCCCGGCGAAGCGCCGTCAGCGCGAGCAGGAGGTCGAGCGGGACCTTGGCCAGCGACGGCCCGATCCGCACGTCGCGAACGAATGCCGGGCGAAGACACCGGAAGACGCGGAGCCCCGGCAGAGAGACGTCGCTGCCAAACGGGTACGTCACCAGGTCGACGGTATGACCCAGCTCGAGAAGCGCGCGGATGCGATGATATTCGCTGAACGGCGTTCCCCGGGGCTCGAAGAATGGCTCCGGGGCAATCATGAGGATCTTCACAATGCAGTTGGTAGATTTTAGGGAACGCGGCGCGAAAGGTCAACGTAAGTCTCGCCGCTAGCAAGAGTTAAGTGGCAACGAGCGAGGGCGAAGGGTGCCCCGCGGCTACAGCATGGTAGACTACTGGTTTTTGTCTTTCTCAACAACGTGACTATCGAAACAGAACCTCCCTCCCCCAGCGGCGGCGCGCGGCGCGTCCTCGTTCCCGTTCTCAAGGCTGTCGTCAGCGTTGGGTTGCTGTGGTTACTCTTCTCGCGCGTCGATGTGGCACGGCTCTGGGCGGTGGCCCGCACGGCGTCGGCCGCCTGGCTCCTTGGTGCGCTCGGCCTCTATCTGGCGATGGTGCTCACGAGCGCCTGGCGGTGGGGCCTGCTGCTCCGCGCTCAGGATCTGCGCTTCTCGTTCAAGGCGCTGACCGGCTCCTTTCTCGTCGCGACGTTCTTCAACAATTTCCTGCCGAGCAACATCGGCGGCGACGTCATCCGGATCGCGGACACGGCGCGTGGCGCCGGCAAGACCCTGGCGACGACCGTCGTGCTGATCGATCGCGGCATCGGCCTGCTCGGGCTGGTTCTGATGGCGGCCATCGGCGCAACCGCCGGGCCGCGCGCGTTCGGACCATCGGCCGGAGGGGTCGGGCCAGGCGTGCTCTGGGCGGGCTTCGGTGTCGCGGCCATGATTGCCACGCCGGCCCTCCTCATCCCCGAGGGACTCGCCTGGATCCTGCAGCCGCTCCGGGTCATCCACCCGGAGTGGGTTGGCGGCCGCATCGAACGGCTCACTTCGGCACTCGCACGCTTTCGTGAATCGCCGGCATCGCTCGGCGGCTGCTTCGTCGGCGCAGTCATCGTCCAGACACTGCTCGTCGCGTTTTACCTCGCGATCGCCCACAGCATGCGGATTCCGGTCGGTTTCGCGGAACTCGCCGTCATCGTCCCGATCACGTTCATCGTGCAGATGGTGCCGTTGTCGATGAACGGATTTGGTGTGCGGGAAGCGACGTTCGGGTTCTATTTTGCGCGGCTGGGGCTGCCGCTCGAATCCGCGTTGCTGGTCTCCTTCATGGGCGCGGCCCTGATCATGGTCTTCTCGCTTTCCGGCGGCGTGACATACGCGTTTCGCAAGTCGCACGTCCCGACCTAGTCCTGCGACCTCATCCGTGACGGTTTCTTGACCGGAGAGGTTCAATCCTCTACTCTTGAGGCTCCCGGCAGGCGCGGCTCCCCTACAGCAGACGGCTTCACGAACCGATACGGTGACTGCACGCGGCTGCGCGCCCGTGCGCAGCCTGCACCAGACTGAAGCTTTCAGGTATACGACCATGAGACGCCACACTCCCGCGGCTGCATTGCCGGCGATCCTGCTCCTGTCGCTCCTCGCCTGCGAGGCAGAAAAAAGCTCGAGCCCGCTCAGTCCTTCGGTGGCGGGTCCGATTCCGGGCGTCTCGATCACTCCGCCGAAGCTGCTCGAGCCGGCGCAGGGGTTCAAGTACAAGGAGTCCCAGCAGCCGATCAAGCTGCTGATCGAGAACGCCAGCTCCAATGGCGTCCGGCCCGTCTCCTACATGTTCGAGGTCGCAACCGACACCGACTTCACGACCAAGGTGTACGCCCGCGCCGGTGTACCGGCCGGCGAGGGCGGGCGAACGAGCGTCCAGATTGACCGGCTCGATCTCGGGCGGGCCTACTACTGGCGGGCGAAGGCGGACGACGGGGCGAACAGCAGCTTGTTTGCGACGGCGCAGTTCGAGGTGCTTCCGAAGCCGTTCGTCGGCGCCCCCGGTCTCGTCGCGCCGGTCAATGGGGATAGGGCGGCATCGCGGCGGCCGACGCTCACCGTGAACAACGCGGACCGTAATGCCGCTGTCGGCGAGATCGACTACGAGTTCCAGGTCGGGACGGACCAGAGTTTCGCCGGTCTGGCCTCCGCGGGCGTGGTCGACGAAAGCCCCGGCCAGACGCGATTCGTTACGGATGTCGACCTGACGGCCGATCGGGTCTACTACTGGCGCGTCCGCGCGACCGATCGTGAAACCACGGGTCCGTGGGCAGCGACCCAGTCCTTCCGGACTCCCGTCGCCGTCGCCACACCGGCACCGGCACCGTCGCCGAGCCCGACGCCTGGCGGGCCGTGCAATTCGAGTAACCCCGAGGCGATCGTCCAGTGCGAACGCGCGAAGTACGGGCACATGTCGCACGACCAGATGGCCGCGTTCATGCGCGCCGTCGCCCACTCGCTCAACGCGAACGGCATCGGCGGCGGTCCGTTCGGCATCCTCAGAAAGAGCGGTGGGACCAACTGCGGCGGATACTCGTGCGACGTGCTGTGCGCCGGGTCAGGCAGCGGTCAGCGGCAGTACGATGTGCTCGGCGACATCGACGGCGCCCAGAACCCCGGATGGAACGGACCGAACACGCTGCCCGGCATCCGGGTGGATGTGTGCGAGGTGCAGTAAGACAGCAAAAAAGGGGGCTGTCTGATCACGGGCCAGCCCCCTTTTTTTGTCTTCAGCTATCAGCTATCAGCTCAGGTTCCAACTTCCGCTTCCGGCTTCCGCCTTGCAGCTTTCGCCTTCACCAGTTCCCAGTCGCCAGTCCCTCGCTCCACTTTCGCTACTGGCTACTGGAGACTGGCTACTGGCGACCGTAACAGCTGAACTCTGATAGCTAATAGCTGAATGCTGATTGCTGACAGCTGATTGCTATCTGAGCGCTGTGCCCAGCGACTCCGGACGCGGGCGACTGCTCAGCCACACGTTGCGGTAGATCGTGCCGGCGATCGATGCGGACTCGCCGCCGCTGCGGCCGGTCGGCGCCCCGAGGTACGCGTAATGCGGATTCGGCGCGTACGTGCCCCTGGGTGTCGGCAGACCGTAGTCGTAGATCGTCGCGCCATTGACGCCGCCGTCGCGGACGACGAGGTGGAAGTCGCTGCCCCAGGTCGCCTTCCAGTGATAAACCGAGGACGGGTTGAGCAGCAGGACGGACGCATTCCGCTTCGCGGTGTCGGGCTCGTAGCGGAGCTTCAGGTCGTCCGCCGAGCCGTACAGCACGCGCCACTGGACGGCGTTCGGCGGTGAACCGGTGGTGCCGCGATACTGGATATCCACGCGGTAGCGGTTGGTGACGAAGTCGGTCTGCCCCTCCTGCATCCCGAACACCTTTGCCTTGTCGCCGGGTGCGTTGGCGCGCAGGCCTTCGACATCCATCGAGAACTCGCCGTTGCTGATCGTCTGCGGCAGGAGGTACCTGACGTAGCTCTGACCGGTATTGAGCTGGATACCTCTGCCCTTGATGAACGTCGTGGACCCGACCAGTTCGCCCACGGTCTCTTCGTGAATCAGCGGATCGTACAGCTCGCCGGCGCGGAGGAAGCCCACGAGCTTCGAGCGGAACGTTCCCGTGTCCGACCATGGGCCGGATGACGTCCCTTGCACCGCGCGTGCGCGCCAGTAGAAGACCGTCGTCGGCTGCAGGTCCGTCTCGGGGATGAACGCGGTCTTGCCGTCAGTCCCTTCCGCGACGCCTGTCTTCGACAGCGTGGCCGCGAATCCCGCGATATTCGAGGTCGAGGCGGCACTGAACCCCTGGTTGTCGGCAACCTGGAACTCGTACGTGCGCGCCCCGGTCTTGTCGGCCGTGGCGTTGCGCACTCGGAGCGTCGGCCGCAGTGTGTCGAGCTGTTCGTCCTTCGCCGGCGAATCCAGTGCGGGTGCGGTGAGGGTGGCGGCGACGGGGGTCGGAGCACGTTGGCGTCGAGCTCCCGCCGCAGGCGGCAGCCAGCAGCATCGACAAGGGGACGTACGTTCTTCGCTGTCTCACGCGGATCCTTTCCGGTCTGGTTTCTTGCGCATGGCCCCCTGCGGACGCGCGGGGGCGCGGTTTGTGAGCCGTCTCGAGCACGATGATGTTGCGACGTTTGAGGGTCACGGCACTCGAGCGCCGCGCATCGCGCAGAAAGCCGAAAATCTGTTCGAACGTTTCCCGATCCGAACCGGCCAGCTCCGGGTCCTCGAGCATGTCCTGCAGCTGCAGTTCGAGCTCGGCGATCGTCTTCGGCTCATCGAACGAAATCAGCGCCCGGCCATCCGGCAGCGGTACCAGGACCACTCCGGTGCGCCGCTCGAGCGTGCGGCTCGGATGTACCAGGATGACCGCATGACGGCCAAAGGCGGCGAGCTCCGCGGACGCGTGCGGCGCGGCGAGGAGCTCGGGTTGCGCCAGTCTCACGACCGCGCGACTGAGGTCGGAGTCAATCCTGCCCAGCGCTTCGATGACGTGCTCCGGCAGCGTCAGGGTAACGGCTCGGGATGGCGCGCTGAATTTCCGCGGACGGCCGCGGCGTGGAAGGATGTCGACAGAACTCGTCAAAGTCGCCAGTGCGAAAGAACCTTTCGAATCGGGTGCGGCTAATTTATAGGATAATGGCGTTCTTGCATATGTTTTTCGTGGATAATCTCGGCGGCGGCTACGCTGGTTGAGACGTCCACTGCCTCAGGAGAAGTTGGCGACGTGAGAAATGTGTTGAAGGCAGCCAAGAACGTGGCCGCCTTCATGGTCACTATTTTCGTTGGCGCCGTCATCGGCGCAGCCCTCTTCACGGTCGACACCTATGACGACCTCGAGACGGATGTGAAACGCCGGATCGAGCGTCATCGCACGCCCGGCGGTCGCTGACGCACACGCGGCTGCTGCCGGCACGCCTGTACACAGCACAGGGCCGGCGCTTGCGCACCGGCCCTGGTCAAGACCTGCGAGACGTGACCTGGCGCTAGAACCGGAGTCGCAGCCCGCCGCCGATCTGGAACCCACCGACGGCCAGGTTCTCGGATGCACCCTTGAGGTCCGACGACGCACGCGTGTAGCGGGCGAGACCGCCGACTCCCATGCCTTTGCGAACGAGGTAAGTCACGTCCACCCCGAGGTTGATCCCGACCGACGTCTTGCTGGCGTTGTCGATCGTGACGGCGGTCACGGTCGGGCCAGGCTCCGAGACCGCGACCGCACTGGGAAGATCCTGCTTGACGGTGAAGATCGAGGGCCCCGCCGACACACCGACGTCAATCTTGTCCGTGACCGGCACCATCCATGTCGCGGTCAGGTGGATCACGTTCTCGGAGTGTTTCAGGTCGGTGGCCGACGCGGTCACGGTGCGGAGCTGGTTGAAGATCAGCGGGTCGGGGACGAGCGCCGTCACGGTCGCATCGGAGGAGCTGCCGGTGTGCGCATAGCCGATGCCGGCGGCGAGATTGCGCCACACCTTGTAACCCGCGCTGACGTCGAACAGGCCGCCGCCCGACACTTTCTGCGATGAGGTTACCGTGCCCTGCTCGTCGTAAAGATCGAACGGCGTGTTCGTGGTCAGGGTGTGTGAGCCTGCCTGGTAACCGCCGCTGACGTTCACGAAAATCTGGTCGGTCCAGGTCATCTGCGCCTGTGCATTGGGCGCCACCGCCGCGCACATCGCGAGGCACAGTAATCCGGCTTTCATCGTGTTCAAGTCAGTTCTCTCCTGCTGGGGGATGGACGTCGGATCGCTACCGACCGATCGCCGTTTGGATTTTGCCAATGGTAGCATGCAGACTGCGCTTCTGCGGTGACACACTTACAATCCTGTAGTATCATCCTGCCTTCGCACGTCCCGTCCCAGGGACCCCAAGAAACAATTCGAGGATTGAAAACTGATGGACCACAAGAGGTTCTTTCTCTGTTCGGCGACCGCTCTGTTTGCACTCGCGGCGGCCTGCTCGAAGTCGCCCGAGACCCCGGTTGCACCGAGTTCGAGCGCCGACGTTGGCGCGAGTGCGGTGCCGAGCGACGGATCGACGCTCAAGGTCACGGCGCCGGTGCCGGTGTCGCCCGTCAACAATGCCCAGCCTGATGGCTCGATCGTCCTCGTCGCCAGCAAGGCGCAGGGGAAGTTCACGAGCGTCTCGCCCTCGTACGAATTCGAAGTCAAGAACAGCGGCGGGGCGGTCGTCTACTCGCGCGTGACCGGTGGGGTCGGCTCGGGACCCAATAACGTCGAGCACACAGTGGAGGGGGCGCTCGAGTTCGACTCGCCGCATACGTGGCGCGCTCGTGCCGTCGTCCCCGGCGGCGCGGCCGGGCCCTGGTCGACCGCGGCATCGTTCCGCACGCCCTCAGGCGGGTACATCCGCGACAACGAAGTTTTCGATCCGCTTACGAACGGCCGCACGGTCGGCGAGATCGTCGGACCGGTGACATTCATCCCCGGCGTCGGCGTCCGCCTCGATACGTACTTCAGCCACATCCGTTACCGCCTGCCTCGCCCAATGGTCAACGGCGAGTTCTCGATGGTCATCACCAACGTCGCGACCAACACCGAGGGCGGCAAGACGAAACTGTTCGCGATGTCCGAAGGGCTGTCGGATCTCATCACCAACAACCGTCGCTTTACCGTCGAGAAGCGCGGCGATCCCGAGGGGATCGTGGCGTGGCGCATGATCACGCACAACGATCAGATCGATACGGAGGGTGCGGAACGCGAGTTCGTGAGCTTCAACGAGAGCCTGCCCTACCTCTGGACCGCGATCTGGAACGGCAGCTTGACGGTCCGCGCCCAGGAAGGCGGCCCCGGCGGCCGGACGGTTTACCAGAAGACGAAGGGCTACCAGGGCGCGTACGATCCGGATCCGCACTATGCCTTCATCGGCGCACCGGTCGGCCGCAGCGGACCTGATGCGGCCACGGTGCCGGGTATGGTCGTGCGGCAGGTGTGGATCTCGTCGAGGCCTCGCCCGGACGGCCTCAAGTAGTTCGTTCAAGTGCGGCAGGAGGGGACACATCCCCTTCTGCCGCGCACCGACCGCTGTGATTCCCGCCAGCCATTCCCCCACCCTCGAACGAGAGACCGCGCCCGCATCCGATCAGTATTCCCGACTTGCCCTCGCGTTCGTCATCGCCGGCTTCACCTACATCTTTCTCGCGAACGCCTGGCTCGGCGACGACGCCTACATCACATTTCGAGTGGTGTGGAACCTGCTCCACGGCTACGGAGCCGTGTTCAATCCTGGTGAGCGCGTCCAGGCGTACACGCATCCCTTGTGGATGCTCACGATCAGCGCCGCCCATGCCATAACCCGCGAGTTCTTTTTCACCGCACTCGCCGTGTCGTACGGATTCGCGCTCGCGGCCGTCCTCGTCGTCGGGCGCAGCGCCCGCTCCGCCGCCGGCATGGCACTCGCCGTGTTGTGGCTCATGACCTCGAAGGCGTTCGTGGACTACACGAGCTCCGGGCTCGAGTACCCGCTGAGCTACCTGCTGCTCGCACTCTTCTACGTGCGCTTCTGCCGGATCTCGGATGCGCCGCTCACGTCCTCGGAGCTGCGACGGTTCGGGCTGGTCGCAGGACTCGCGTTCGTCAATCGCATCGACAGCGTGACGTTGTATGCGGCGCCGCTGGCATGGCTCGCGTTACGCGCCATCCGCCGGCGCGATGAAAGGGTGCTTCCGCTCGTCCTTGCGTTCGCCGTACCGGCAGCCGCATGGCTGGTGTTCGCGACGATCTATTACGGCTTCCCTCTGCCGAACACGTACTACGCCAAGGTCGCGACCGGAATTCCGGCTTCGCTCCTCCATCGTCAGGGGTTTGCCTACCTCCTGAACAGTTTCGCGCACGACCCGATCACGCTTGGCACCGTCGGTGCGCTCGCCGCCATGTCGGTCCGCGGCTCCGCACCGGTTCGATGGACGGCGGTGTCGGCGTTGCTGTATGTCGTTTACACCGTGTCGGTGGGCGGCGACTTCATGAGCGGCCGGTTCTTCGCCATGCCGTTCCTCGTTGCCGTCATCGCCCTGATCCCGCAATTCGTGCGGCGGGAGTCGAGCGCGGCAGCTGCGGCAGCACTCGTCGTCTACAACGTGCTGATGCCCATTGTCCCGGTCAAGACGACGGGAGCCTACGACGCGGCATGGGCGTGGCGCTCGCAGAACGGGATCAAGGACGAGCGCGGGCACTATCACCGCATCACCAACATTTTCTTCTACAGTCCCTTCCGCACTCTCCCGGACCATACGTGGATGCGCGAGGGCCTGAGTTTCAGGAACGGGCCCGACAAGGTGACGGTGCAGGGCAGCATCGGCTTCTACGGTCTTGCTGCGGGTCCGGCGAGGATCCTGGTCGATCGCAACGCACTGTCGGATCCCCTCCTCGCAAGGTTGCCGGTGTCGCCGCGGCTGTATTTCGAGTTCTACGCCGGGCACTACTTCCGCGACATTCCGCCAGGGTATGTCGAGTCGCTGACGAGTGGGACCAACCTGATTGCCGATCCGCAGCTGCACGCGTACTACGATCGCTTGAGAGACGTCGTGAGCGGCCCGATATTCAGTGCGGCGCGTTTCCGAAGCATCTGGTACCTGAATGCCGGAGGCGGTCGTGACATGGCGAAGCGGTACGAACAGCATCGCCCGGTCGCCCTGTCGATCCGTGCCTCGAATGAGCGCTTCTCCCCCGACGCTGGCGACCGCGACGATGCCGCGGGCACGATCGTCTCGAATGGACGGGCGGGCTACCTGCAGATGGGACCCGGCATCCCGATGAAGCCGGGCACCTACCGCGCACGCTGGATCGGGACAGTGACCGACCCCGGCAACGGCGCGCTCGGGTTCGTCGACGTATGGGCGGGCGATCGGCTCGTCGCCAGGCGCCAGGTCTATGGCAGCGACATTCGCGGTGATCAGCGCCAGGTTGCGGAGATCCCGTTCGTGCTCAGCGAGGCGACGGATGATCTCGATTATCGGGTCTGGATCGACGGCCGCCATCCCGTCCGGCTCGAGCGGGTCGAGCTCTTCTCGGAGGGCGCCGTGCCGCCGCAAACGTCCGCTGCCAGCCCCGTAAACTGAAGGCCCTTAAAGGTTTGACCCGACCCTGTGAGCGGGGTATGATCAGGTGTTTCCCTGATGTCCACATCTACTTTTCGCCTGCAGTACCTCGCTCGAGCCGCGGCAGGCGTGCCCCGGGATCTCGTCAACACCTTCATCAGCGCGAAGATCCACGCGATCAGGCCGACCGTGCTCATCTATAACTGCACGTGGGTCTGCGATGCCCGGTGCACGATGTGCAGCAACTGGAAGTGGGGCGATCGCAAGTCGGACATGACGCTCGAGCAGCTCGAGCCGGTGTTCGCCAACCCGTTCTGGGGCGCGGTCGAGAACCTCAACATTTCGGGCGGCGAGCCGACGACGCGGAACGATCTGCCCGAGATGGTGGAGATGTTCCATCGCCACCTGCCGCGGATGCGCAAGATCGGCATCAACACGACCGGCCTGACTCCCGAAGCGCGCGATTCCAATGCTCACGCGCATCGTCGAGTTCTGCGCCGCCAACGGCATTCTCATCAGCATCCGGGTGTCGCTCGACGGCATCGGCGACGTCCACGATCAGGTGCGGGCAGTCAAGAAAGGCTTCGACAAGGCCTCGCAGACGATCGAAGCGATGCAGGCGCTCTCGAAGAAGCACGACAACTTCTCCTTCGGCATCGCCTCGACCATCTTCGCGACCAACCTGACGGATGCCGAGAACATCCTGGCGTGGGCGCGCACGAAGGGCATCGACGTCGTCTTCAACATGCTCCGCTTCACCGACGCCATGCTCCACAACAAGGAGCTCGAAGAGACGATCGGGTTCAAGCAGCGTGAAGAAGAGTTCATGCGCAGGTTCTTCCTCGACCGGGTCCAGGAAGAGTCGGTACTCAGTGGACAGGCGTTTCTCTACCTGCACTACGCCGACATGATCGCGAATGGCTACAAGCGGACGATGCCCTGCCCGTTCCAGTCGCAGGGGCTGCTGCTCAACCCGAACGGCGACCTGCACTACTGCGAGAACTCGGAAAAGCTCGGCAACGTGCTCGACGACGCCGCCGACGCCCTGTATTACAAGGCCGAGAACCTGATGCATCGCGAGCAGCTGAAGGCGAAGGTGTGCCCGACCTGCCTGAGCCCGTGCCAGGTGAACGTCGGCGCGATGAAGCAGTTCGTGCCGTATGCCCGGTTCGTGAAGCGCGCGTATGCCGTCAAACGCGATCCATCCCGGCACGTCGAGACCCTGCCGGTGCCTGAAACAGTGCGCTAGACGGCGGACTGTTTGGCTGTTGCGCCTTCCCCGCACCGCGCTTCCCTCTCCCGTATTCTCCGCATCGTCGTTGCCGTCGCGCTGACCGCCTACATCCTGCGCAAGGCGCACCCCGGCGAGGTGCTTCGTGTCACCGGCGGAGCCGACTGGCGCTGGATCGTGGCCGCCCTCGGCCTCCTTTTCATCGATCGCACCCTGATGGCGTACCGGTGGACGGTGCTGCTCTGCGCCCTGACGCCCGGGTCGCGGCCGCCCTTCAACGCCGTGCTGCGAATCTTTTTCGTCAGCACCTTCGTGGGCACGTTTCTTCCGGGGGTCGGCGGCGATCTGTATCGCGCCTATAGCCTGTCTCGCCTCGACGTCAGCGGTGTCGAATCGGCCGCATCAGTCCTGATGGATCGCGTCCTCGGGGTCATGGCCATCGTGATTATCGGTGTCGCGGCGCTGGTGCCGGCACCAGCGGCAGCGCGCAATACCGGCATGGTCGTGACGCTCGTGCTGGCTTCGTTCGGATGTCTGGTCGGCGGCATCGCGGTATTCAGCGAGCGCGCCGCGTCACTCGCGCAGCGACTGGCCGGGGCAGTCGGCGAACGCACGAGTGCGGCGCATCGCGCTCGGCATGATTGACGTCCGTCCGCCGGTACTCGCATCACCATCGAGAACTGGTCAACGTGCTCTTCATGTCCGTTGGCGTTCAGATCATCCGCGTCGTCCAGGCATGGTGTCTCGGGCGGGCGCTCGGAATCGACGTCGGGATCGCGATGTACTTCATCCTCATCCCGATCGTGCTGCTGATCATGCTGCTGCCGGTCACGGTCAGCGGGCTCGGCACCAGCCAGGGTGCCTTCGTCTGGCTCTTCGGCGCGATCGGCGTTCCGGTCGCGGCCGCCGTTGCACTCTCGATCCTGTTCGTGACGCTCGGCATCGTCGGCAATCTTCCGGGCGGTCTTCTCTACGTCTTCGGCAGCCGAGAGGCGCGGCAGACGGCGTGAAGATCGCAGCCGTCGTTCTCGCCGGCAGCGTCGTCGTGTTGTCGTGGCTGTTCGGCGGTGGACGTGCCGGGCCTGCTCTATCTCCTCGTCTATCTACTGGCGGTGGCGCCGGGTCTCCCGATCGGCTTCGCACTGTTCGGACGAAGCCACCCGGCAGCCTGGGTGTGCGGCGCCCTCATTGGTTACGGCATCACCCAACTCTCCCTGTGGACGGTGATCGTTGCCGGGTTTGCGTCACCGGTCGGCATTTCTGGGCGGCCTGGTCGATCGTGACGGCAGGGAGCTGGGCTTTGTGGTCCAGGCAGCACGGTGGGCCGGCGATTGCGAGCGTACACGTGGTCTGCCGCCGACACCCGCGCATTGCTGCTGGTTCTGCTCATCGTCCCGGCCTTGATGGCGCCCCCTTATCGGAACATCGGTCGCGCCGACGCGACCGGAACCCGCTATTACCGCGCCTACTTCACGGCCGATTTCCTCTGGCACACCGCGCTTGCGTCCGAGCTGGGGAAGTTCTCGTTGCCGCCGCGCAACCCCTATCTGGCGCCGCGGGTGATGAACTACTACTGGACCTACTTTCTCCTGCCGTCGGCAGTCGCATCGGCAGGCCCTGCGCCACTGCGCGATGTGCAGGCCTGTCTCAAGACGAACGCCTTCTACACCGCGCTGCTGATGGTCGGCGCGCTGTTCCTGCTGGTCCGAACGTCGGTCGCGTCGGCGGGACCGGCTGCCGCGGCCGTGCTGCTCGCCATTCTGGCGGCAAGCGTTGAAGGCCTTTACGCCATCATCGACCTCGTATCTCGCGGGCGGCCGCTCGAGGGTCTGACCGACATGAACATCGATGCGATCACCGCCTGGAAGTACGGCGGCCTGCGCATCGACAACATTCCGCGCTCGCTGTGGTACACGCCGCAGCATACGACGTCGCTCGCGCTCGGCCTGGTCGGCCTTCGTGGTCGCCTCGACTGCCGGCGCGCGCGCGAGCATGGTGGCGATCGCCGGCGGCCGGCCTGGCCCTCGGTCTCGCCACCACCATCAATCCGCTCCTCGGCGCGGTGTGTTCGATTATCTACGGAGTGGCCGTCGGTGCCGACGCACTCACCGAGCGGAACGGCTGGCGGCTGTTGCCGCGGCATGCGGTCGCCGCAGTGCCGGTGGTCCTTGCGGTCGGCTGGGGGGCAGCCAGCAAGGTCGTGGAAGGCGCCGGGTCGGCGCTTCAGTTCGGGTTCGCCGGATTCTCGCGGAACCATCCGGTGCTCACGCTGCTGCTCTCAGTCGGTCCGCTCCTCATTCCGGCGCTTCCCGGTCTGTGGCCGGTTCGATCTCGGAACGTTCGCGCCTGGGCGATCGGAACGTCGGGCCTGGTGGTCGCGCTCGTGATGCTCTACCTGGTCAGGATCTCCGAGGCATCCTGGGTCGGATTCCGCGCCGGCCAGCTCATTCTCGTGTCGCTGCCGATGCTCCTGGCGCCTGTCCTGGCGCGCCTCGAACAGCAGCCGTCGCCTCGTACTCGCTGCGGTGATCCTCGTCGCAGGCTTTCCAACGACGGCAATCGACGCCTGGAATGCGCAGGACATCGGCAACCGTCGCCCGGGACCCGGGTTCCGATGGACGATCTGGACAACCCCCGAACAGCAGCAGGCGTTCGCGTGGATCAAGGCGAATACGCCGGCGACAGCGATCGTGCAGATGGAACCAGTCGTCCGCGGCCGCGAGCACTGGACGCTGATCCCGTCGTTCGCGGGGCGCAGAATGGCGGCCGGGCTCCCGATTTCGCTCCTGCCGCTGCCGGAGTACCAGGAACGCTCCGATCGAGTGAAGGCCATCTTCTCGACATCGGACGCGCCCGCCGCCGCCGACGCGGCGCGGCGGCTTCGTATCGACTACCTCTACGTGGATGAGACCGACGTTGCGGCCTACGCCGAGGGGACGCGCAAGTTCGACGAACAGCCGGCACTCTTCGAGCGTGTGTACGCGAACCCGTCCGTCCGCATCTATCAAGGTCCGGTAGACGCCGTCAGCCGTTGCGGAACCTGAAGAAGGTCCGCGTGCCGATGAACCAGTCGCGCAGCCCGATCTTCTTGCCTTCTTCCTTGCTCCTCGGGTTGTACGTGACCGGCACTTCGACGATGCGGTAACCCCTCGCCAGCAGCTTGGCCGTGATTTCGTGATCGAGCTCGAACCCGCTCGTCGTCAGCGCCAGTTCCTTGATCACCTGCCGCGGGAACAGCTTGAGTGCGGTCACGGTGTCCGTGATCCACGCACCGGTGAACACGCGGGCGACGATGCTGAGGCTGCGGCCGCCGAGATACGCCGCCCACGATTGATTGGCGTGCCGCCCGCTCCGCATGTACCGGCTGCCGTATACGATGTCGCCGCGCCCCTGCAGCAGCGCCTCGAGCATCGGGCGATAGTCCTGCGGATCGTATTCGAGGTCCGCGTCCTGGATGATCAGCAACTCCCCGGTCGCCAGCTCGATGCCTTCACGCACCGCCCGGCCCTTGCCGGAGTTCTTCTCGAGGCGGCGAAGGATCACGCCCTCGAATCCTGCCGCGACCCGCGAGGTGCCATCGGCCGAGTGGTCGTCGACGACGATGATTTCCTTGGCGACGCCGAGCGGCTCGAGATCGACAGCTTGAATCTGCTGGAGCAGTGTGCCGATGAACCGCTCCTCGTTGTACGCCGGGATGACGATCGACAACACGCGCTGACGGACGCGGAGCGCGGTCACGTCGTCTCCGTCGCACGCTGCCGCAGCGTGCGCTCGACGACTTCGAGGTCGTCCGGTGTGTTGACGCCGATCGCTTCCGAGGGATCGGTGCAGGGGAAGGTCACGACGCCTCCACGTGCACTGGCCCAGGGGATGAAGGGCAGGAAGTTTCGCTCGCCGGTCGCGGTGCCGGTGCCCGGCGCCGCCGCAAACGTCGCCGAGCAGTTCGAGGTACGCGGCGAGCGAAAGCGAGAACAGGCCTGCGTCACTTTCGCCAACCGCCGGCATGACGTCGCCTTCGCGGCGATGCAGGACTCGAACGATTCGACCGGAGTGGTCGCGTGCGAGGTGCACATACGGGTCCGGACCGGTGCACGTCGGCAGCGCCATCAGCGGGTCGCCGCCGTCTGCTTCGGCGAGACGGGCAACGGTGCGGGGATGAATCGCGACCTGGTCGCACCAGGTGACCCACACGCGTCGCGGCCGGCCGGTCTCCGACTGCCGGACGCGCGAGCAGGATGGCGTCGAGCATGCCCGTCGGCTGCTCCTGCACGAACGACGTCGATGCCGGTGCGACGGGATTCGTGGAGCACGTGCATCACCGCGCCGCGCGCGGCGGGGTGCACGACCAAAGCAACACCGTCGACGACAGGGGCGTAGAGCGAGAGCAGATGGTCGAGCATCGGCCGCCCGTTCACCAGCGCCAGAAGCTTTGGCGTGTGCGCGCCCAGGCGGGATCCCAGGCCCGCCGCCGGAATGACGAGAAGACGATCCATCGGTGGGTTCAGCGGGCCCTGGCCTCGTCGCGACGCGCGGGAGCCACCGGGATCGCTGCCGGCGGCTGAGTGGCCGGCGCCCGCAGGCGGGCGCTCACGGCGGTCATGATCGCGCGCATGCCGTCGAGCGGCGTGGTCCGGCGGACCTGCTCTGGCGAGATCGAGAAGAACTGTACCGGCACCTCGAACATCTCCGCCTTGCGCCGGAGCAGCGCGGAGAGCAGGTGCTGATTCGCCATCTTGTGGGTGAGGGGAACGGGGATGCTGACCGCGTCGCGGACGCGTATCGCCCGGGCAGCCGAGAGGGTATCGGACACGTAGCGACCGAAGAGCGCCAGATACAGCAGGCTGAGCGCATGGCTCCCGGCGTAGCTGATCGCGCCAAGCGTGGTGCGGTGGCGGTATTTCAGCCGATACGATTCGTGGATGTCGCGCACCGACAGCCGGCGGCTGCCCCACACGGCGTCGAGACGGCCCAGGTTCAAGTGGGACGCCAGCGTCGCAATGTCTTCGCCGTTGTACATGCCGGAAGACTCGAACAGGATGACGTAGTCGAACGCTTCCTCCTGGAGAATCGTCCGCAGAGCGCGATCGCGCTCGACTTCGTTGCCTTCGAGGCGGCGCAGCGGAAATCCCGGAGACGAGACGAACCCGGCCGCCGCGTCAGCCGGTCCGTCGTGAAACACGGTGAGCGTCACCGGCAGGTCGCGAATGCCGCCGCGAACCATCTCGAGCACGGTCTGGACCACCTTGTTCGTCGTACTGGCTTCCTGCAGGACGACCGCAACCTTCTGCGTTGTCGTCCAGCGCGCCAGGAACGAGTCGACGAATGGGCCCAGGATCTTGCCGGCGTCGTGGCGGCCGGTGCCTGCCTCTTCGAAGTTCGCGACGCGAACGAGCCGGGGGTCCTCGATCGACTCGAGCCGGCCGAGTGGCACATAGGGCACAGCGCTTGCCGCATGCCCGGGATCGTTCAGCAGGTAGTGGGTGATGAGGCACGGCGTGGCGATCGACAGCTGCCCGCGGCCCTGCAGGTAGAACATCGCACGATCGACGATGTCGACGGCACTGCTGCCGGTGATCTCGGCATCGGACTGGATGTTCGTCACCAGCAGTTTGATCGCGGTCAGATTCGCGGCAATCGCGGTGCTCAGACCCGGGGTGAGGTACGACGGGAACAGGCTCGAGTGCTGGGTGCCCGGAGCGTAGACGATGAGATCGGCCTTTTCCACCGCCTCGGCCACTCGCTCGTTCAGCCGCACGAGAGCCGCGCGGGACGTCAGGATCCCCGCCAGCTCCTCCCTGCGAGCACCTGGCCCAGCGTTGCGTTTCTTCGGTTGTGGGCGGCGCCGCGAGCAGGAAGATGTCCTCGATCCGGTTCTGGCGCGTCGCATCGACGATGGCTTCTTCGCTGCCGAGAAAGCGGCCGTCTGCATCAATCGCCACGAGAAAGGCGTTCGCGCCGTCGGTCACGTTGTCGATGAGCCCCGGAGGGAGCCCGACCAGACCACAGTAATCGTCCACTGCCGCATTGAACGAGCGTCCGGCGAGGAGATAGCCGCCGCTGAACACGAGATTGCCGACGCTGCAATCGGCAAAGCTGAAGGGTGCCGAGGTCAGCTTCAGCTCCGCCGCAAACCGATCCAGACGCGCCGCGACCGCGTCGCGGGTCGCCGCAGGAAGACTCTCTGCCCTGGGCCGAATCGGCGCGAGTCGCGGATCCACCCCCGTCTCCTCGCCCCTGACCTCAGCCGCAAGCCGCGCGCCGGTGCTGGCCTCCGTGAGGCCCGTATCCAGCCGCAGGTCGAGCAGATCGATCAGTGACGACGGGCAGCTTCGAAGCAGGCGAGCGAGGCGGGAGGCATTCTTGCGAAAATCAGACGGGCCGAGCGCGTCACCAAGGAATCGGCGCACCTCACCGGTCGATGCGCCGTCGTCATAGCCGTTGATCACGACCGTGAGCGCGATACCGGGGTTGGTGACGAGTTGTTCGGTGAGCGCGCCCGAGCCGCGGCCGCCGGAGAACAGCACGACCTTCAGCCGTGACCGCTCGGTTGGCGTGGGGGGCACTCACCCATTATAATTAATGGATCCCTGCATGCACCAACGAGCGGTTCACCCCAACCTGGAATCGATCTGCTGTTTTCTCTGCGGCGCGGACGATTTCGACGTCGTCTACGAGGCGCAGTACGACCGCGAGAAGGACGTCGATCCAGCGGTGAAGTTTCGCGCCTCGGGTGACGAGCTGCTGGTCGATCAGCTCGTCAGGTGCCGGCAGTGCTCGTTTCAGTACGTCAACCCCCGCATTCGCGGTGACCTGATTTTTGCCGGCTACACGGAGGGCGACGACCCGACATACGTCTCGCAAATCGAGGCTCGCGAGCGGACGTTCACCCACTCGCTGCGCGAAATCGAACGTGCTGTCGGCGGCGCCGGGAAGCTCCTGGACGTCGGCACCGCGGCCGGCGCTTTCGTCGCCGCTGCCCGGGGGCGCGGCTGGGATGCGGAAGGCTGCGAGCCCAACGCGTGGCTCGCACAGTGGGGGGCGGCGCACTACGGGATTGTCATCCGCCAGGGCAGCGTCTTCGACCATCAGTACGCCGAAGGCAGCTTCGACGCGGTGACGTTCTGGGACGTCATCGAGCACACGCTGAACCCGCGGGAGATGCTCGAACACTGCCGGAGGCTCTTGAAGCCTGGTGGCGTGCTCATCGTCAACTACCCGGACATCGGGAGTTCCATCGCTCGCGTGCTGGGCCGCCGGTGGCTGTTCCTGACGTCCGTCCACCTGTACTACTTCGACCGGACCACCATCACGCGGATGCTCGGCGCGACCGGGTTCCGGGTCGAAGCGATGCGGCCCCACTGGCAGCGGCTGGAGCTCGATTACGTGCTCTTCCGCGCCGCGCTCGTCAGCCCGGGCATGTCGAAGCTCAGTCGAGCGCTCGTTCGGCTGGTGCGCGCGGGGAAGCTGCAGGTGCCTTACTGGCTCGGGCAGACGTTCGTCGTCGCGCGGAGGGAGCGATCGTGAAGGAAGGTCGCTGTCCTCGTCGCTCCTTTTTTCCACGTCGACAAGTCGTTCGAGGCCTGGTGCTACTCTGCGCCGTCGCGGGCACGGGGCTGATTCTCTCGGCCTGCGGCAGCCACTCCGACCGCCCCGACGCCGATCGTCGAACAGCCGGCACCGCAGCCGACGCCGCAGCCGCCGGCGCCGCCACCGGCCGCGCCTGTCCTTGGCGTCACGCGCATCCTGGCGTTCGGCGACAGCATGACCGCCGGGACCACTTCGCCGGCGGCCGTCATCTCGGCGCTGACCGCGGGACTGTCGCAGTCGTACCCGGCGAAGCTGCAGGACCTCGTGACCGCGCGCTACACGGGGCAGACCGTCACGGTACTGAATGCGGGCAAGCCATCCGAACACGTGTACGACGCGGCGACGCTCGCGCGATTCAATCACGAAGTATCGGATGCGAACCCGAACCTGATCCTCCTGATGGAGGGCGCCAACGATCTGAACGATGCCGGAGAGGCGGTGAACGACACCATTGCCACCACGGTCGGAACGCTCGAAGAGATGGTGAAGGAAGCGGGTCGCCGTCGGATCCCGATCATGGTCGCGACGCTTCCGCCGCAACGCCTGCCGAAAGGTCACGGCGCTCCGTATATCGGGCGGTTCAACGACGCGGTGAAAACGATGGCAGCGAAGAAGGGCGGCATCCTCGTCGACGTGAATGCCCGCGTCGCCGGATTCGCTGATCGGGCAGGACGGACTGCATCCGACGGAAGAAGGCTATCAGCGCATCGCGGAAATCTTTCTCGACGCAATGAAGAGCGCGTACGAATCGACCCCGCCGACGATTTCGCGGTAGCGCTGCAGGCATCGTTCCGCGCTCCCGCTCAGAACGTCAGGCGCCTGCGCGAGTCGCCGTCAACAACCACGCCGCACCGAGCTGTTTCGAGCGGCTCGATCGCCAGCCCTTGTTCCAGATGAGCGTCGGCGGTTTCGGGGCGTTCAGCACGAGCACGTACGCGGTACCGGCGCGCTGACGCTCGAACACTGCCGATGCTGCGCCATGGTCGAACGCGCCGACGGCAGCTCCCGTCTCCCCTGCCGCGTGAAAGTCTCCACCGCGCCTCGATGTCGTTCGGCAGCAATGACCACGCGTCGTTCCATGCGTCGAAGCAGCGCAGTTCGATGCCGGTCGGGATCCTGGCCTGCAGTCCCTGCTCGTAGTGGAACGTGGCGCCGAGACCGGCCATCCGCGTCAGCAGCGCGGCGGCGCGGAACCGGTCAGGATCGTTGTCGCGCCGGCCGGGAATAGAAACTGGTCCGGCACCGATCGGCTCGTCGCTCACGACCGGCTTCTTCCATTTCGTGACGAACGCGGCACCGTCGGCAAGACGGACGACGTGGCCCCACGGTGTCGGAACCGCCGGAGCGTGGAAAGTGATACGTCGCGTATCCCGCGCCCGCGTACCCATCGTTCTCCTCGGCGGAGCCAAGACTCACGGGCACGCTTCGCGGGATCAGCGTCGCGAGTCGCCTCAACTCGCCAGCATCGTGAACCGCGACCGCCTGCGTCGGGTGGGCCGGCTCATTCGCGATCTCCACGAGCGCATTCGCATGCCGCGACGCGATCTCGCCGACCGCCTTCACGTGGGCATCGATGTCCGGTCTTGAGATCCTTGGTATCGACCAGTGCCACGACCTCGACGTGCAACCCGCGGGCGGCACGCCATCTCGAGCAGCCCGGGAAGCGCACGAACCCCGTCAGCGGGCGGCAGGTCGAACAGGCTTCGCGCCATCGTGAACACGCGAACGATCGTCAGGTGGCGAGCCGCGGCCCAGTCGAGGTATGCCGCGGCCTCAGCTTTTCTGCCGTGCGCGACCATCTCGACGAGTCTGAATGCGGTAATGCCGCGCCACTGGAATGGCGTGCCGGACGACGTGCGAAAGGACGCGGCGTCAATCCGCAGGTGACGGTCTGAAGGAACGGACGGCTGTCGAAGGGCTGGCCCGGGGAGCGCCCCGAGCACGAGCGCACAAGAAAGCAGAAACAGCCGCACAGGCTATCCGCGACTCACCGATGAGCGCCGAAGAAGCCCCGCATCGACGGCAGCGCCACGCCATTTTCGAAGGTGCTGGTGCACAGCCACCATCGGCGCTGCTCGTAGACAGTCGTGAGCACGCAGTCGCCGGCCACCTTTTCCGTGGCGCCGACGACGCAATCGAGGCGGCCCGCCTGGCATGCCTTGATCCGGGAGGTGAATCCGCAGGCGACTCGCGCCCCGCCGGTGAGGCGGCTGTTAGCCACGCTCGCGTTCACGAGGTTCAGAGACGAGGCAAGGATTTCGTAGTTCTGGCGGTTGTCGGTGATATCCGCGCGCTCCGAGGCCTTCCCCTTGCAGCTGTCGCTGAAGTCCCGGACCGCGATGTCCGCCGGGATCGCCGACGTGGCAAAGTCGCGCAGAAAGCCCAGCGGACATGTCGCCGATCTCCCGCGGCGAGTTGTGCACGCGAACCGACGCGGTGCTGGTTGCCGACACGACGTTTTTCGGCCGGACCCCGGACGTATCTGCAACGCCATACGTCTCGGTCACCGTCAGCCGCATCGTGTATTCGGCCGGGGTTGCGCGATCGGCGGGCGGCAGCCAGACGACAGAGGCCCCCTGGCCCTCGAACGTGCCCGCATCCGCGCTCCATGCATATTGCAGATCCGCCACCGGCGTTTCCTGATCGCGCACCGTGGCAGACACCGGGACGCGGTCCCCGACTTCAGCGCGCTCGACCCCGATCGCAATCGATTCAATCGTCGGCGGCTGGTTCGTCGGCTGTGCCGGCGGGGTCGGAGTCGGCGTTCCGCCCGGAGCGCTGGGCGAACCGCCGCAGGACAGGGTCAAGACGACGGGTATGACCCACGCGAGCGAGGACAGCAGTCGGCGCATCACACTCCGCTCGCGGGCTGCGGGCCTGACACGCTCTCGCGAATCTCCCGGATGACGTAGATCGGCTTGTTCTGCGATTCGTGATACGTCCGGGCCTGCATCTCGGCGAGCAACCCGAGCGTCACCAGCTGCACACCGGTGAACACCAGGAGGATGCCGAAGAGCAGCAGCGGCCGGTTGCCAATCGACTCGTAGCCGAACAGCCGCATCCACGCCAGCCATCCGCACACGGCGGTGCCGGTCAGCCCCATGATGAACCCGAGCAATCCGAAGATGTGCAACGGCCTGGTCGAATAGCTGATGAGAAACTTGACCGTGAGCAGATCCAGGACGACCCGCACCGTCCGCGAGATGCCGTAGTTCGACGTCCCGTGCCGGCGCGCACGGTGGTTGACGACCTTCTCTTCGATCGTCACACCCATTTCGCTCGCGATCGCCGGCAGGAACCGGTGCATCTCGCCGTATAGCTTCATCGGCTTGACCACCTCGGCGCGAAACACCTTCAGCGAGCAGCCGTAGTCGTGGAGCTTCACGCCGGTCGACAACGAAATGATGGCGTTCGCGATCATCGACGGCAACCGGCGGTTCAGGAACGGATCCTTACGATCCTTCCGCCACCCGGCGACGATGTCAGGGCCGCGTTCGGCCAGTTCGACCATCCCGGGAATGTCCCGCGGATCGTTCTGAAGATCGCCGTCGGAGGTGACGATGAAACTGCCGCGCGCGTGGGCAAAGCCGGCAGCGAAGGCGGCAGTCTGGCCGAAGTTGCGCCGGAACCGGATCACGCGCAGCCGCGGGTCACGAGCCTGGAGAGCGGCCAGCTGGATGAACGTGTCATCCGTGCTGCCGTCGTCGATCGCAATGATCTCGTACGGACGGCCGAACCCCTCGAGCACCGTGGTGAGCTCGCGATAGAGCTCCGCCACGCTGAGCGATTCGTTGCGCATCGGTATGACGACCGATATCTCCGGGGGCATCTTGGGTAAACGATTGATTGTACTAGCGCTTAGAGGCGGTCGTCAATGGAACCGGGGTGTCGGCGCCGGTTGTACCAGATCCAGAGCACGCCGCCGACGAGCACGAGGATGGCGAAGGCGAGCGATACCGGGCGGGCGTTGTCGCGCACGAACTGAGCGGCCCGCTCTCCGTACCAGACCGCGAGCAGCGCCTCGCCGAAATAGCGGATGCCGCGCCCGATTCCGACCGCGACGAGAAAGTCGAACGGACGCACGCCGGCGACACCGGCCGCGAGCACGAAGGGCTTGAACGGTACAGGAGGCGGCAGGAGCGACGGCACGGCGACGGCGAGCAGGCCGTACTTCCGGAACACACCCAGTGCCCGATCGACGTGACTGTCGCTGAGACGCCGGCGCAGAAACGCTTCGCCGCCCTTGCGCCCGACCATGTAGAGCGCGAAGCAGCCGGCGACCGACCCGAGGGTCGGCAGGAGCGCGTAGTAGAGCATCCGTTCTTTGTGGGCAGTGACGAGCCAGATGATCAGCAGGTCGACGACTTCCGGAAACGAGAGGAACGACGAATCGAGGAAGGCGATGATGAACAGGCCCGGGCCACCGAGTGCGACGGCGGACGCCTGCACCCAGGCGACAAGACGATGCATTCCGCTGAGTGTAGACTAAGAGTGCCCTGGTCACCACGAGCCCTCGCAGCGTCGGCCGCAGCGCCAGCCCGGCGGTGCAGGCAGACGATCGCATCGCACTCGCTCTGGGCCTTGCCGCGCTGGTTTTCGGGGCCGCCGTCGCGTTGTTCTACGCGCATGCCGGACTGACCCTCAGCCATTACGATGCCCGCGCACACCTGGTCGTGGCACGACGGATCATCGACAGCCTCACACCAGGGCTGGCAGCAGGTCGGCGCCGTCTGGCTTCCGCTCCCGCACGTCTTGAACATGCTCCCGGTGCAGGTCGACGTGCTGTACCGCACCGGCGCCTCGGCGGTGGCAATCTCGGTCATGAGCACCGCGGTAGCCGCGTGGGCGCTGGCGTTTGTCATCCTGAGGGCGACGGCGTCGCGGAGCGGCGCGATGACCGCAGTGGCCCTGCTCGTACTCAATCCTGACGTGCTCTATCTCCAGAGCACACCGATGACCGAGCCGCTGCTGTTCGCGACTACCGCAGCGTCGCTGGCGCTGATCGTCTTGTGGGTCGAACGCGGCGGATCGGAATGGCCGCACGCCGCCGGCGCAGTGCTGGCCGCAGCCTGCCTGACGCGATATGAGGCCTGGCCGGTCTCTGCGTGTGCGGTCGCGCTCGCGGCCGTCGTGCTGCTGCGACAGGGATCATCGGTCGGGCAGGCGATGGTGGGGTGCGTACGGCTCGGAGCCTGGCCTGCGCTCGCGATCGTTCTCTTTCTGATCAACAGCCGCTGGACCGTGGGCGCGTGGTTCGTCAGCGCCGGCTTCTTCGTACCCGAAAATATCGAGGCGCTCGGACATCCGTTAATCGCATCGCAGCAGGTGCGTGAGGGTCTCTACCGCGTGTCGGGCACCGGGCTGGTGTGGTCAGCGTATGCGGGCAGCGCGCTGATCGTTCTGGCCTCGGTCAGGTCTCGAGCCCGCGCTTCCCTGCTGCTGCTGTTCGCACTCGCGGGTGCCGCCGCGCTGCCCTGGTCGGCCTACATGCAGGGCCACCCGTTTCGGATCCGCTACGACGTGCCGCTCGTTGCCGCGTGTGCCGCGCTGGCCGGAGGCGGAGTGGCCCTGTTAGCAGGGCGCATCCGTCCGGTTGCCGCCGCCGCGCTCATCGCCGTGACGGTCATCCAGGCCCACCCGTTCGATCCCGCGGCGCCCATGGTGGTCGAGTCGCAACGCGAGGCGGCGAACAAGGAAGGCCGCCGCGCGATCAGCAACTATCTCGTCGCCCACCGCGACCGCAAAACCATCATGATGAGCATGGGTTCGCTCGGTCACTACATGCAGGACCTGTCTGCCTATGGGTTTTCCGTGCACGACTTCCTGCACGAAGGAAACGGCGATCTATGGAACTTCGCCGTCGCCAACCCACGCGAGTTCGCCGGCTGGATCGTGATCGAGGAGCGCTCCGAAGGAGGCGATGCGCTTTACCTCGAGGCGCAGAAGCGTCCCGACTTCCTCCGCGGTTTCGACCGGGTTGCGGAAGGCGGCGGGGCGGCGCTATACAGGGCGAGTAAGCGAGCTAGTCGTCGCCAGTAACCAGTTTCCAGTTCCAGTTCGAACGCCCTGGTTACTGGTTCCTGGTTACTGGTTACTGGTTCCTGCCGTTCAGAATCTCACGTGAAAAGTGACCGCGGCATTCCAGCCCCCCAGGTCAATCTTGTCGCCGAGCAGCTGCGACTCCTGAGGCTTGGTATCGCCTTCCGCCCACTGGTAGCGCAGTTCGCCGCCCAGATCCCACATGTCACCAAACGGGAAGCGAACGCCGCCGACGATCACCGGACCCCAGGCCGTGCCGTCAGCGCCGTAGTCTGCCCTGAAGATCACGTCGTCGAAGTCGACGAACTCGCCTGTCTCACTGTAGTGCCAGTGGAATGCACCGATGCCAGCGCCGACGTATGGTTCGACGCTGGCGTGGCCGATTGGCAGAAACCGCACCGTCGCCGTCAGGGGAACAACGCTCAGCTTCAGCCTCTGCTCGATCTCCGAACCGTTCGCGTTAACCGAGCTGGCGTAGACGCTTGGCACTGACTCTTTGTAATAACCCGCGCTGAAGCCCGCCTCGAGGTAGTCGCTCAGCCCGAGAATCCATTCGCCGTTGATCGCCGGTCCGTTGAAATCGCCGATGTTGAAGGCCAGCGAGTCGAGATCCGCGACCAGCACATCGCCATCGGCGCGCGAACCATAATCTTTGACGAAGAACCGGCCGAAGGTCACGCCGACGGCCTGGCGGCGATCCGACGCGCTGCTGCTCACCCGTGTGATCTGCGCCTGCGCAGCGGCGGGCGCGATCAATACGGCAGCCAGTACGAGAGCGAGACCGATTGATACCCGCAGGCCCTGCCGCCACATCAATTTCATCATCAGAAGCTCCGTTTCGGGAGGCACCTTTGCGTGCAGGGCCCGCCCAGTCACTACGGCAGGAGCATGAACAATGCCACGCCAGAGCGCCAGAACCTGAGTAAAACCAGGATTTCCGGGAGTGGGGGTGTATTCGTCGGATGTCAGCCCGTCCGCTCGAGAGCACACGGCGGTTGCGGCAGCCGATCGACGATTGCGGGGCCGGTCCTCAGCTTCGGCGAGCAGTCTACCGGCCGCCTTCCGCTCGTTTGAAGAACGTATCGATTATGGCCACCATCTGGTCGTGTACAACCCCGTTGGTCGCCACGATGCTCTCGCGGCGCGAGCTGTAAGGTCCGCCGCGCAAGTCGGTCACGCGGCCGCCCGCCTCCTGGACGATCAGCGCGCCTGCCGCCATGTCCCAGGGATGGAGCGACTGCTCCCAGAAGCCATCGAGCCGCCCGGCGGCGACGTAGCAAAGATCCAGCGCCGCGGAACCCAGCCGCCGCACGGCACGCGACACGCCGAGGAACTCGGCGAACAGCCCCACGAGGGAGCCGGCGTCCTGCTGCACGCTGTACGGGAACCCGGTGCACAACAGCGAATCGATCAGCGTGGCGGATGTCGACACCCGCAGCGGCGCGCCATTGAGCCACGCGCCCTGGCCACGCTCGGCCGTGAACAGCTCGCGCCGGCTGGGATCGTAAATCGCGGCGACGGCTGGCACGCCGGAGATTTCGAGCGCCAGCGAGGAACAGAAAATGGGCAGGCCGTGCGCATAGTTCGTGGTCCCGTCGACGGGATCGAACACCCAGCAGTACTCCGCCGCCGCGTCGAGATCGCGCTCACTCGAGAATTCCTCTCCGAGCACCACGTGGTCGGGGAAACGCTCGCCGATCAGTGCGCGGAAGCCGCGTTCGACCTCCAGATCGATCTCGGTGACGAGGTCGATGGCTCCCTTCTTGTCGACGCGCATCGCGCCGCCGAAGTGTGCCATCTGGATCTGCCCCGCGCGAATGACCGACTCGATTGCCGTCGCGAGAAATACCGGGGGAACCGCGTCAGGCACCGTTCACCAGTTTCTTGACCATCCGCACTTCCATGCCGCCGTCAGAGGCCCGGCGCAACACGACATCGTCCATGAAGCTGCGCATGAAAAAGATGCCGCGTCCGCTGGCTTTCAGCATGTTCTCGGGCGCGAGTGGATCGGCGACCTCCTGGGGATCGAACCCCTCGCCCTCGTCGAGCACGCGCACCACCAGCTCGCGCGGATCGGTCACCGGTGCGAACGTGAATTCCACCGTCACCAGTTTCCCGGGATGTTCGCGGTTGCCGTGCTTGATCGCGTTGATGACCGACTCCCGCACCGCCACGCCGATCCAGTGGACCGTGTCTTCGTCCATGCCGGCGAGCTGGCCGACGCGGTCGCTGACGACCTGCACGAAGTCGACCATATCGAAGTTGCTGTGGATCTGCATGCGGATGGTGCCGCCGCGGGTCAGCATGCAGGCACGCGGTCGCCGGCGCGGTTGCGGCCGGGCGCAAACGAACGGAGGGACACGGACACTAAATGCACGCGAGTGAGTAACATACTAAACCGGATCCCGCCGGGAGTGCGAATGCTATAGTGCGATGAATGTTCCGCGCGCCCGCTGACTCGTACACCGTGACCCCCTCGACCCGCGCCTCAGGGCGCGTTCGCGTTCCGGGCGACAAATCGATTTCCCACCGTTATGCCCTGATGGCGGCGCTCGCGGACGGTGAATCGTCGATCGGTGGCTACTCGCCAGGGGCCGACTGCGCCGCCACGCTCGCCTGCCTGCGCGCGCTCGGGGTCGCGATCCGCACGACCGGTCCGGCCGCCCTCACGATCCAGGGACGCGGGCTCGGCGGCCTCCGGCCCGCGCCGGAACCACTCGACGCGGTGAACTCCGGGACGACACTTCGCCTCATGTCCGGCATCCTGGCCGGGCACGATTTCAAGACGGTAATCGGAGGCGACGAATCCCTCCAGCGCCGGCCGATGCGCCGGATCATCGAGCCACTGACGAAAATGGGCGCCCGTATCGAGTCGATCAACGACCGGGCGCCGCTGACGATTCGCGGCGGATCGCTCCACGCCATCACCCACGAGCCCGCGGTTCCGAGCGCGCAGGTCAAGAGCGGGGTCCTGCTGGCGGGCCTGCACGCGCCCGGGACGACCCGGGTGATTGAAAGCGTTCCCACACGCGATCATACGGAACGTGCCTTCACGGCGTTCGGCGTCGAGGTGATCCAGGAGGGCGCCACGATCGCCGTCGCAGGAGGCCAGCGGCTTCAGCCGGGGCGTCTGACGGTACCGGGCGATATCTCGGGATCGGCGTTCTGGGCCGCACTCGCGGGCGGCACGCCGGGTTCGCGCATCGAGGTCGAGGGTGTCGGCCTCAACCCGTCGCGGATCGCCGTCCTCGAGATTTTCAGACGCGCGGGCGTCGTCGTTGACAGCTCCATCGAGGATGAGCGCTCCGGTGAGCCGGTCGGCATGCTGCGGTTCTCCGCCGGCGACAGCGTCGCATTCTCAGTGTCGCCAGCGGACGTGCCCGGCGTGATCGATGAGATTCCGGCGCTTGCCGCGCTTGCCGCCATGATGCCCGAGGGTCGAACGCTGACCGTGCGCGGTGCGGCCGAACTGCGGGTCAAGGAAAGCGATCGGATCTCGGCACTTGCCGCTGGTTTCAGGGCCATGGGGTCGCGGGTCGAGGAGTACGAAGACGGCTTCACCCTCGAAGCACGCCCATTGACCGGCGGGTCTGTGGATGCCGCCGGCGATCATCGCCTCGCAATGGCGTTCGCCGTCGCCGCCACTCGAGCGGCGGCACCCACCACCATCCTCGGCGCCTCGTCGGTCGATGTGTCGTACCCCGGGTTCTTCGATGAGCTCGCGCGCCTGACCGGTGACGCCAGATAAGATTTACCTCGTCGGGTTCATGGCCGCAGGCAAGACCACCGTGGCGCGGGCACTGGCCGCGCGGCTTGGCTGGCGCGCTGACGACGTCGACGAACTGATTGAGGCGCGGGAGCGGCGGACGGTCGCCGATATCTTTGCCCGGAACGGCGAACCATATTTCCGGTCCCTGGAGCGGGACATTCTCCGCCTGCTGCTGCCGCTGCGGCACCTGGTCGTCGCTACCGGCGGCGGCACCTTCATGGACCCCGACAACAGGGCCGCGATCAACCTCGACGGCGTGTCGGTCTGGCTCGACGTACCATTTGAGGAGCTCCTCGCCCGCATACCGGCTGACGGGCGACGGCCGCTTGCTGCCGACCGCGCTCAGCTGGAGCGCCTCTACGTCGTCCGGCAGGCGGCGTATGCCAATGCCCGCGTCCGCGTCGATGCCCGCGGCGCACGGCCCGACGAAGTAGCGGAGCGCATCATCGAGGCACTCGGATAGGACACGCCGCTGCACGGGCTTCGGCGGCAGCAGCCGCTTCGATCCCCGGCCGGCCCGAACATGCGGTACCTGATTCTCTCGGACATTCACGCGAACATCGACGCGCTCGACAGCGTGCTCGACGCGGCGCCGGCCGACAGCTGGGACCGTGTCCTGGTGCTCGGCGACCTGGTTGGCTATGGCGCGGAGCCGAATGCGGTCATCGACCGCGTCCTCGCGCTCGCCCCACTGATGGTGATTCGCGGCAATCACGACAAGGCGGCATGCGGGATCGACGACGGCAGCTCGTTCAACGTGATCGCGCGGACCGCGGCGATGTGGACGATGGAGACGCTGACGGCGGCGAACCGCGAGTACTTGCGGGCGCTGCCGGCCGGTCCCATTGCGATCGACCCGACCGTCGAGATCTGCCACGGCGCGCCTTTTGACGAGGACCACTACATCTTCGACTCGGAGGACGCGAGCCACGCGCTCGATAGCGCCACCCGGCCATTGTGCCTGTTCGGGCACACGCACCTGCCGGTCGTCTTCCTCCGCACGGCCACCACCTTCGACGGCTTCGTGCCTGACAGCGCGGAGGATGTCGAAGTGCTCCTCGAGAGGGGCACGAGCTACCTGATCAACGTGGGATCCGTGGGTCAACCGAGAGATGGCGATCCCCGGGCGGCATTCGGCATCTACGACAGCGCCGACACGTCGCTGCGACTCAGGCGGGTCGCTTACCCGATCGCCCAGGCGCAACGACGAATCCTGGACGCGGGCCTGCCACCGAGTCTGGCGAATCGGTTGTCCATTGGGCGATAGTGGCTTCCGGCTTTAGCGGAAGCTCGGGATTCGGGACTCGGGGATTGGGGCTCGGGATTAGGGATTCGGGATCAGGTGGTTTGCGCGCTCTTCCGTAGCTTCCGGCTTTAGCCGGAAGGAGACGGGATTAGGAATCAGGGATCCGAGCTTGCCGCGCCGAAGCTCGATGAGCGAAGGCGCGGGCTCGTTCGACCCTGGCAACTGGAAACTGGAGACTGGATATTTAGCGACTCCTCTTTCTTCCGCGCCCGTTCCTCTCGGCGCTTCAACTCCGCCGCGAATGCGTCCTGCGCCGCCCGCGAACCAAGGATCCAGCCGATGACGACGCCGACGAGCAGCACTGAAGGGATGAAGATGAAGTGCGCCGACGTCATGTGAGAGAAGTTCACCGTCGTGCGCCCGCGTCTACTCTTCGCCTGACATCCGTGAGTTCCCGTTCGACACGGCCGAGGCGCTGCCAGATCGTCCACAGATAGCCAAAAACGAGCACCCAGGCCACCGCATAGGCGGCGATGACCAGCGGCGCCGCCGGCAACTGCTCCTGCTGCGGCAGGCTGTCGGCCGGGACGAAACCAGCCGGGGGTTCGGGCGGCTGCTGGGCCGACGGCTGCTGCGCGGCCACAACCGCCGGTGCAGTAGCAACGGCCGCGAGCAGCAGCGCAACGGCTGCAGCCCGCCTCAATTTTTCCCGCACGTCGGCACATCTTCATGTCAGTCCTCGAGAGAAAGAAACAGCCCATCGAGCTCCGCCCGGCGACTCTCGAGACGCACTCGCGCCGAGAGCATGAGGATGTACAGGCCGATGAACGCGAGTGTGCTCAACAGCAGGGGCACCGCCATTTCGCGCTGCAGCGTCATGACCACCGTGGTCTTGGGATGGACCGTGCGCCACATGTTCACGGACCAGTACACGAAGGGCACGTTCGCCATTCCAAAAAGCGCCACGACTGCCGACAGTTTTTCTGAACCGGGCCCGCCGTACTTCCGCAGCAGGAGGTAGGCGACGAAGATCAGCCACATCACCAGCGCGGACGTGAGCCGGGCATCCCACTGCCACCACACGCCCCATGCCTTACGGCCCCAGAGCGGGCCGGTCAGCAGGCCGATCGATCCAAACACGACCGCGAGCTCCGCCGCGGCTGTGGCGATCCGATCGGCGGTCTTGCCTCCGGAGAACAGGAATATGGCGCTGCCGATCCCGCAGACGAACGCCGAGCTGAACATCACGATCCACGAGGGGAAGTGAAAGTAGAAGATCTTCTGCACCAGCCCCATGGTCGATTCGTACGGCGCCTGCTGGATCGCGACCGGCGCGTACGCGAACATCGCTCCGACGATCACGGCAAGAATGGGAAATGCTCGTTTCATCATCTACTCGGTCATCGACGGCTCGAACGTCCAGAGCGCCAGGGTGATGAAGACGACGTCGAAGAACGTCAGCATCGCCAGCCAGGTCGTCGCCATCGTGAGATCCACGTCCGGCTGCAGGAGCGCCGCGGTCCCGCGCACGCCCCCGATGATCACTGGAATTGTAATAGGGTACAGCAGGATCGGCAGGAGAACGTCACGGCTGCGCGCACGGACGAGCATCGCGGCAAACAGGGTGCCGACGGCAGCGAAGCCCGTCGTTCCGGTGGCCAGCAGACTCGCCGCGAGCCAGGGATGCGCGAACAGCGGCGCCTGGAACATCAGTGCGACGAGCGGCACGATGATCGCCTCGACCACGGCGAGGAGCATCAGGATGCCGAGCAGCTTGCCGAGGTACAGTGCCGGGCGATCGACCGGCGCCATCATCAGCGCGCGAAGCGTCTCGCTCTGCCGTTCGCGCTCGAACGCGCGCCCGAGCGCGAGCGTGCCCGAGAACGCAATCGCAATCCACAGGATCCCTGCCGCCGCATCCTGCACCGGCCGCCCGTCGCGGACGAAGCCGAACGCGAACACGAGCACGCACGACACCGCAAAGAACAGCGTGGTGTAGACGATCTCCCGGCTGCGAACCTCGATCAGGAGGTCCTTCCGGACTATCAGCCACACGGTCCGAAGGAACACGGCCGTTACGCTCCCGCCCCGCACGCCGCCCGGTAGCGATCGCGCAGCGAGCCGGGCCCGGGCTCGATCGCGCTGAGCGCCGCGTGCTGCAGGATCACGCCACGATCCGCAACGCCTTCGATCGTCTCGAGATCGTGAGTGGTGACGAGCACGATGCAACCAGCCTCGCGCAGGTGCCGCAGGCGTCCGCGAAGCGCTTCCGTCGCTGCATCGTCCAGCCCAGTGAACGGCTCATCGAGCAGCACCAGCCGGGGCTCGTGCAGCAGCGTGCGCTCGAGTGCGAGCCGCTGCCGCATGCCGCGCGAGAATCGACTCACCGGATCGTCGCGGTGCGCGAGCCCGGCACGATCGAGCGCGGCGGTCACTCGTGAGGGAAGATCCGGCAGGTCGTAGAGGCTGCCGAAGAACGACAGGTTCTCGGCCGCGGTCAGCTCGGGATAGACGTAGAGGTCGTGCCCGAGCACGCCGATGTTGCCGCGCAGCCTGCTCCCGAACGTGCGCGCCGTGCGATCGCCGTAGCGGACCTCACCAGACGATGGGTCGAGCAGCGTCGCGGCAATGGCGAGCAGCGTCGATTTGCCGGCGCCGTTCGGGCCGAGCAGCGCGACAATTTCGCCGGCGTCGCAGCGTAATGAGATTTTGTTGAGAACGCGGCGACGGCCGAAATGCCGGGAGACGTCGACGAAGGTCAGGGACGTGAAGTCGGCCGGCGTCGCACCTGACGTCATCAGGCGTTACGCGGCCGCTTCGTCGTCGATCTGGGCGTACAGCTGCTCCAGTGCGGCGACGAGCTCAGTCCGGCGGGTCGCATACCGATCGGGCGCCAGCGTGCCCGCCCGGTGCTGTTCCTCGATCGCCACGAGCTCGGCGAACAGGCGGTCGCGCCGGGCATCGAGGCGCCGGCGCCGGTCGGTTTCTCCGGGCGACGGCTTGCGCGCACGGACGCTGGCCCACACGCCGCCAGCGAGGATCGTCATCGCCAGCCCGAGGGCGACGTTGCGAGGCCACACCGGTTGGTGCGGCAGCCCCGAGAACGTGATTGCAAGGGTGCCGCCCGCCGGAACAGCCGGTCCCTTGCCAACGATGAAGGTCTGCGCCTGGACCGGCATGTCACGATGCTCGGCAATTTGCGGGGAGTGGACCTCCATGTCCCCGACCTTCTGCGCCATCAGGCTGAACTGCGCCAGCGAAACGGGCAGCTTCTGTTCGAGCGCCACCGTCGCCCCCGCAATCGGCAGTGAATAACCGAACTGGACCAGCGTGGATCCTGGCGCGAACGGCCCCTGGACGGACACACGCGTGCCGGCGACCGTCACCTGCCCACCGGAGCCCTCGAGCGTTCCGGCGCCGCGAGCGTCGGCGGGAAGTTCGAAGACCAGTGGTGAGGAGGCTGCACAGGCGCTGCGCGCCGGGTTCACAACTTCCAGGATGTAGAAGACGTTGAGCGCTTCGTCGGCTCCCATCTCGACGACGAACCGCGACTGATCGCCGAGACTCGACGGTCCCTGTTTGCGCCTGAGGAGGCGCTCCTCCGCCGGCGCCATCCTTCGAGGCCGGATCGGTGGCAACGAGCGCAACCCGGATCCCGCCAGACGTGGGGACCGTGAACTGTTGCGACTGCAGCCGCTCTCCGTCGACGGTCGTCGTCGCCTGGACGGTCAGACCGGGTCGGAGACCCGGGAATTCGGCGCGGCCCTGAGCGTTCGTCGTAGCCGTCAAGGGAGCGCCTGCTCCGGTAAGTTCAACGGCCTGGTTGGCGACCACGTTGGTCATCGACCCGCGCACGACGCGGACGGTGACAGTTCCGACCGGCAGGTCTCCAACCGGCAACGGCCGGCCCGACATCTGCTTCGGGTCGGGCATGCCGCCAGCGAACGGCTGCGCGGCGACCGGTGCATAGAAGCCGGCAGCAAGGACCAGGACCGCGACAAGGCGGCCGATGTGCAGTGACGAGCGCGTCACGCCGTCACCGCATCGAGGCGTGCGCCACAACGCTTGCAGAACGCGGCGTCGCGGTCGTTGCCAGTGCCGCACGCGGTGCAGAACTGGGCGGCAACACTCTCACGCCTTGGTTCTCCCGGACCTGACCGGCTCGCAGCGTCCGTTGTCTCCTCGTGGTTCGACGTTCGCGTGAGGCTCGGCGCCCCCGCCCGAGCTCGCGTGACCAGCCTTGCACTCAATTCGCGTTCGATGAGCTCGCGGTATCCGGCGCCACCTTCGTCGGCCTGCTTGATGAGCATCATCGCGCGAGTTCTCGGAGCCGGGTCGACATCTCGTCGAAGTCGCGCGGCGACACCTTCCCCATCGCCCGATCGAACTCGAGCTCCTTGATCGAGCGAAGCACGAGAGCCTTCTCACGCTCCATGGCGGCGCGCGCACGCTCCGACTGACGCTCGCCGAGCACGCGTCACATCGTCAACGGTGAGCGGCACCAGCATGCGATAGAACGCGGCCGCGGCAGCGCCGGCGGATCCGATGGTGATGCTGATGAGAATCAGATGGGCGGGCGTCGATTGACGCGACATCAGCACCGCCACGGTGGCGGCGGCGAGCGCGGCAAGGACGAAGAAGTGCCACGGCCGGAAGCCGGGGTCAGTCGAGGTCGCGGAGCTCATCGTCCAATCTCGCCGTGAGATCGGGAGTGGCGACCTCCGGCCGTGCTGACGCCGCGTCGCCCGCCTCGTCGCGCCGCGACCAGCGAAGTGCGACGACGGCGACGCTGGCGGCTCCGGTCGCACCGATCAGGTATGGGAAAAACCACGCCAGGCGATTGAACCCTTTGTCGACCGGTGCGGACAGGATGTCCTGTCCACCGAACTCCTTGACGAACGCAGCCACGACCGCGTCGTGGTCCTTGCCCTCGCGCAGAAACTGCCGGAGCTTCGCCGTCTGGCTCGCGTGCCCCTCGCAGTTCGGCATGCCGCAGTTGTTCAGCGGCCGACGACATCCGCAGGTGCAGAGGATCTCCCCTTCGAGCTGTCGCTCGAGCGCACTTCGCGGGACCGCCTGCACCGTGTCGCCCTGGGCGAGCAGCGAGGCTGGCAAGCAGCAACAGCATCAACAACAGCGAGGTCGTGGTCGCGCCGGCGGGCAGTTTCGCCGCGACGAAGGCGAAGGCGGTCTCCGGCAGCAACGCCAGTCCCGTTCCGACAGCCATCACCGCAAAACCAAACCAGATCCAGTTTACGAGCGGATTGATCGTGATCGCGTAAGTCGCGCTCTGAGTCGCGACGTCGTAGCCGCCGAGTACGACATAAAGGTCCTCACCTGGCGCCCGTCGGATCGCGACCTCGGTCGTCGGTTCCTGTTCGTGCTTGTTGAAGAACCAGCGCGCAGGCTCCATCTCGCCGATCGCCTTGCCGTCACGCGTCACCGACACGTGACCGGTGACCATCTGTTTCTGCGCGTCGCTCGTCACGCGAAGCGCATCGTGGCGGACTGTGAACGCACCGACGGTTGCCTTCTGCCCGACCTTGAGCAGCACCTGCTCTTCCTGCTTGAACCCCTGACCGGCGAACCCGAGGAAAATCAGGACGATGCCGACGTGGACGATGTAGCCGCCGTATCGACGGCGCGAGCGGCTCACGAGTCCGATCATCGACGTCAGGAGATCGGCGCCGGTCGTCTCCTTGCGCACGGCGGCGCCGCGGATGAACTCCTGGCCGATCGTGGCGACAACGAAGGCGCAAAGGGCGAAGCACGCGCCCGAGCTCCAGACCCGAATGCCGGCCGCATACAACGCTCCGGCGGTGACCACCGCCGCGGTCGCTGGCCAGAGGAACTGGTGCACGAGGTTCGACAGCGTCGACTTGCGCCACGCCAGCAGCGGCCCGATGCCCGTGAGCAACAGCAGGATGAGGCCGATCGGCAGCATCCACTTGTTGAAGAAGCCTGGTCCGACCGTCAGCCGCTCGTGCATCACGGCTTCGCTCAGCGTCGGGAACATCGTGGCGAAGAGGACGAAGAACGCCGAGAACAGAAGCACCCAGTTGTTCGCCAGGAACGCCGCCTCACGGGAAACCCACGAATCGAGATCGTGACGTGCGCGCAGGAGCGGCAGGCGATAGATCACCAGCGCGAAGCTGAAGATGAGGATGGCGACCATGAAGATCGTGAAGAGCGTCGCGAGCGCACGATCTTCGCCGAACGCATGCACCGACTGCACGATCCCCGACCGCGTCATGAACGTGCCGAAAATGGTCAGGAAGAACGTGACGATCACGAGCGTGACGTTCCAGACCCGCAGCATGCCCCGGCGTTCCTGGACCATGACCGAATGGAGAAACGCCGTTGCCGTGAACCACGGCAGTGCGGCGGCGTTCTCGACTGGATCCCAGCCCCAGAACCCGCCCCATCCGAGCTCCTCGTATGCCCACAGCATCCCGAGCGTCAGCCCAAACGACAGCACGAGCCAGCCGACCATCGTCCAGCGCCGCACCGCGCGCAGCCACGAGTCGTCGAGGTGCCCGGTGATCAGCGCCGCCATGCCGAAGGCATACGGGATCGTCATCGAGACGAACCCGACGTACAGCGACGGCGGATGGATCGCCATGTAGAAGTTCTGGAGGAGAGGATTCAGCCCCTTGCCGTCGGCCGGTACCTGCCCGAGGTAGGTCGAGAACGGGTTGTTGTGCACAACCATCAGGAACAGGAAGAACATCTCGACCGTCGCGATCACCGCGACGACATATGGGATCAGTTCACGATGCCGTTCGCGATTCGTGTGGACTGCGATCGTGCCGAAGATCCCGAGCAGGAACACCCAGAACATGATCGAGCCGTCGAGCCCGCCCCAGTAGGACGCGATCTTGTACGCGAGCGGCTGCACCGTGTCCGAGTAGCGCTGCACGTATTTGATCGAGTAGTCGTTGGTGACGAACGCGTGCACCATCACCGCGGAGGCCACCGTCATCAGCGCGGTGATCAGGTGAAACGCGCCGATGCCGCTTTCGACCAGGCGGCGCGACCGGCGCCGCGCACCGGCGACCGAGGTCGCGATCGCGTACGCGCAGACGACAAAACTGGCGAGGAGGAGGAAGTTGCCGAGGCTTGGCATGGCTACGTACCTGGAACTGCGGCCTTACCGGCCTCGTACTTGGAAGGACACTTCGCCATCACGCCATTTGATTCGACGGCGAAACCGCCAGTCTGCAGGTGCCCTTTGAGCACGACCTCGGATCCGTCCTTGAAAGTGTCGGGGACGATGCCGGTGTAGCTCGCCTGGATCACCGCACCCTTGTTCTGGATCTGGAAACGGTACTCCAGTGTGTCGGGCTTGACGAAGATCGACTTGTTCACCACGTATCCGTGCAGCTGCAATTTTTTGCCGCTCCACGCCGACGGGTCGTTGGCCACTTCGTCGACGTGCTTGTAGTACTCGGTACCGTCGCGCAGCGTGGAGTACAGCAAGCCGCCGAACGCCAGCACCATGACCACGACCGTCGCCGCAATCTTGAGCGATTTGGATTTCATAAGATTTTCCGGGATAACCCAAGCCCAGAATACCGTTTCCGCCGGAAGGGGGTCAATCGACTTACAGCCGGCCGAGGAGGCGGTAAACCGTCGCGATCGGCAGGCCGACGACCGTCGACCACGATCCCTCAATCCAGTCGATGAACCGGGCGCCGCGCCCCTGGATCGCATACGCCCCAGCCTTGCCGTCGGGCTCGCCGGAGGCCACGTACCAGGCAATTTCCGCCTCGTTGAGCGGCAGGAATCTGACCCGCGTCGTCACCAGCTCTGACTGCTCTATCTCGCCGCGCCGGACGACGACGGCAGTGTGGACCTCGTGTATTCGATCGGAAAGCAGTCGAAGCATCCGGGCCGCGTCGGTGCGGTCGATCGGCTTGCCGAGAATTTGCGTCGCCCACGGCCACGACGGTGTCCGCGGCGAGAACGACACCAGCCTGATGGTGGCGCATCGATGACACGGCCTTGCGGGCTTTGTCGTGGGCAACGCGCAGCGCATAGGCGGTCGGCGCCTCGTCGCCGTGAACGCTCTCGTCCACGTTCGCGGGCGCGACTTCGTACGTGAACCCCGCCGAGCTCAGGAGCTCGGCACGGCGGGGAGACGCCGACGCGAGGATGAGGTGCATCGCTGCTGATAGTATCCAACACAGGGATTCGGGATGCGGGATTCGGGACTCGGGGCTCGACTCGCCTGCCGCGCCGAAGCTCGCGGGTTCGACGGAGCGAAGGCGGGGTTCGGGACTGGGGACTCTACTCGGGATCAGGGACTCGCCTGCCGCGCCGAAGCTCGCGGGATCGACGGAGCGAAGGCGGGCGACTGGTTACTGGCGACTCGTAACTGGTGACTGAATCGTATGATTCCGATCAATAACTTCGCGCCCGGCGTGCTCGCGGAGATTGTTCGTCGCCAGCCGGCGTCTAAAGAGCGGACCGGGCTTCGCGTGGCAGCTGGCGGTTGGACCTGCGCTGGCGCGGGCGACGACCGTCGAGCTCGGCGAGGACCGCGTGCTGAAGGTCAGAGCCGCGGACCCGCGGTGGCTGGCCGAGGTCGAGCGCGCGCGGGAGGCCGTCCTGCAGAAGATGCAGCATCTCCTCGGCCGAGACCAGGTGACGCGCATCGCGACGAAGGGATAAACGTGCGACGGGCTACGGGCCACGTGCTACGTCCTACGTGCTACGTGCACCTGGCGTCATCGACTTCCGCCTGAAGGCGGAAGCTACGCAAACGGCGGAGGCGGGCACCCTGGCACTCTTGGCACGTTGGCACCCCTGGCACTTTGATCTATGTACGACAGCGTTATCGTCGCCGCCGCACGAACCCCGACGGGGAAATTTCTCGGCGCGTTGAAAGACTTCAAGGCCACTGAGCTCGGCGCTCATGTCGTGCGTGAGGCGGTGGTGCGCGCCGGGATCGATCCCGCGATCGTGGACGAGTGCATCATGGGCAACGTCCTCCAGGCGGGGAACGGTCAGAATCCCGCTCGTCAGGCCGCGCTCAACGGCGGCCTGCACGAGCGCGTCGCCGCCCTCACCATCAACAAGGTCTGCGGCTCCGGATTGAAGGCCGTCATGCTGGCCGCCCAGGGCATTGCCACCGGCGACATCGACGTCGCGGTCGCGGGCGGCATGGAGTCGATGAGCAACGCGCCGTATCTCCTGCCGCGCGTCCGCGAAGGCCTGCGCATGGGTAACGGCGCCGTTGTCGACTCGGTCATCAACGACGGCCTCTGGTGCTCGTTCGAAAACTGCCACATGGGGATGTCCGGCGAAGTCGTCGCCGAGGTCTACGGGGTGTCGCGCGCCGACCAGGACGCGTACGCGGTCGAGAGCCATCGCAAGGCCGCGCACGCGAGCCGCGAAGGCTGGTTCGCGGACGAGATCGCTCCCCATCCACGTGCCCCAGAAGAAGGGCGCGCCGATTGTCGTCGACCGCGACGAGAGCATCCGCGAGGACACGACCGCCGAAGCGCTCGCCGCGCTCAAAGCCGGCGTTCAAGACCGGCGGAAGCGTCACCGCGGGAAATGCCCCGGGCGTCAATGACGGTGCCGCCGCCGTCGTCCTCATGTCCGCCGACAAAGCCCGTTCGCTCGGTCTCACCCCACTCGCCCGCATCGTCGGGCAGGCAACGACGGGCCTCGCACCGAAGATGGTGCTGATGACGCCGGTCGAATCAGTGCGCAAGGTCGCCGCGAAGGTCGGCTGGGATCTGAATGAGGTCGACCTGTTCGAAATCAACGAGGCGTTCTCAGTGCAGGCGGTCGCAGTCATGCGCGAACTCGGGATTCCAGCCAACCGGGTCAACGTGCACGGCGGCGCCGTCGCGCTCGGCCACGCCATCGGCGGCAGCGGCGCACGCGTTCTCACCACACTCCTCTACGCACTCAAGCGGCGCAACCTGAAGCGCGGCATCGCGGCGCTCTGCCTTGGCGGCGGCAACGGGGTGGCGCTGGCGGTACAGCGGGACTAAAGGTTCCCAAGAGTGGCAAGGTGCCAGGAGTGCCAGGCGGTGCCAGGGTGCCAAGGTGCCGAGTGCCAGTGCGGTGCCAAGGTGCCAAGGTGCCAGGGTGCGGTGGGCGGTGGCTTCCGCCTTCAGGCGGAAGGTAAAGTGCGGGAGCACCCTTGAGGGCACTGGCTACTGGCTACTGGTTACTGGTTACTGGTTAGTTTCGGGCTAAGTGATGATTCAGAAGATCGGCGTCGTCGGTGCCGGGACGATGGGGAACGGCATCGCGCAGGTGTTCACGCAGGCGGGGTTCGAGGTGCGGCTCGTCGATGCGTCGGCGCCGGCGCTCGATCGGGCGCGTGCGACGATCGAGAAGAGCCTTGGAAAATTCGTCGAGAAGGGAAAGCTCTCGGCGACGGACAGCGACGCGGCGCTGCGACGGCTCGAGACGACGACCGACCTCGAGATGCTGGCGGACAGCGACTACGTCGTCGAAGCGATCTTCGAGGATCCGCACGCCAAGTGCGAGCTGTTCGCGCGGCTCGCCACGATCACGAAGCCTGACGTGATTCTCGCGTCGAACACCTCGTCGATCTCGATCACCACGCTCGCGGCCGCGACGAGCCGTCCGGGGCGCGTGCTCGGGATGCACTTCATGAATCCCGTCCCGCTCATGACGCTGGTGGAATTGATCCGGGGCCAGGCGACGACCGCCGAGACGATGGCTGCAGCATCGGAGTTGTGCGTTCGACTGGGCAAGACGGGAGTGGAGGCGGCGGACTACCCGGGGTTCATCGCCAACCGCATCCTGATGCCGATGATCAACGAAGCGATCTTCGCGCTGATGGAGGGCGTCGGCACGGCGGAAGCGATCGACACGGTGATGAAGCTGGGGATGAACCATCCGATGGGGCCGCTGACGCTCGCCGACTTCATTGGCCTCGACGTGTGCCTTGCGATCATGAACGTGCTCCACGACGGCCTGGGCGATCCGAAGTACCGGCCTTGCCCGCTGTTGAAGCGCATGGTTGCCGCCGGCCAGCACGGACGAAAGAGCGGACAGGGCTTCTACACCTACCGCACGTGAGAGGCTGGAGGCCGAAGTGTGGCCATCAGCCATCAGCAGTCAGCTCTCCATTCTTCCGGCTAAAGCCGGAAGCTACGATGTGTAGGCATCAGCAACTCAGTTCTTCCGGCTGAAGCCGGAAGCTACGATTGTGAGAGTCTGAAGCTGAGCTGACAGCTGACAGCTGACAGCTGATAGCTGACAGCTGAGGAACTGAGAGCCGTTTGCGTCATACCACAATCGACACTTCGTGTGCAGAAATGGAACAGGCGCGCACACCGCGCACACGGATCAGGCCGGAATAGTGCCGGAATTGCAGCAATTCGTGGGGTACGGCGCTTGCGGTATGACGGCACATGTTGACCTCCGCGCCCGAAACGTCACTGGATACTCTCGCCTCAGAAACGCAAGGAACCGCCGCCGTGGCGCCCGACCTCGCGTCTGTGGCTCCCGTCGATAACGCCTCCGCGATACCGCCGGTTCGCGAGCCGGCCATCAACTCGATGTTCCGGCGCATGTTCGAGATGAAGGCCTCGGACCTGCACCTCAGTGCGACGATGGCGCCGATGGTGCGCAAGGATGGCGAGATGCGCCGCCTGCACGACGGAGCCGGCCCGCTGTCGTCCGACATCATCATGCAGCTGCTGGCGGCCATCATGCCGGCCATCAACCGCGCCGAGTACGAAGCGCGGCACGACACCGACTTCGCCTACGAAATCGCCGGCCTGGCCAGGTTCCGGGCGAACGTGTTCCGCGATCGGCACGGCGCCGGCGCCGTCTTCCGCGTCATCCCGGCCGACATTCTGACCGCCGAGCAGCTCGGCCTGTCGCCCCATGTGCTCGGACTCTGCCAGTTGAAAAAGGGCCTGGTGCTCGTGACCGGTCCCACCGGTTCGGGCAAGTCGACGACGCTCTGCGCGATGATCGACCATATCAACAAGACCCGCGCCGATCACATCATCACCATCGAAGACCCGATCGAGTTCGTGCACCACAACCAGAAGTGCCTGCTGAACCAGCGCGAGGTGCACACGCATACGCGCTCGTTCAAGGATGCGCTCCGGGCGGCGCTGCGCGAGGATCCGGACGTGATTCTGGTCGGCGAGCTGCGCGACCTCGAGACGATCGCGATCGCGATCGAGACCGCGGAGACGGGTCACCTGGTGTTCGGCACGCTGCACACGAGCACGGCCGCATCCACGGTCGACCGCGTCATCGATCAGTTCCCGGCGGATCGCCAGGCGCAGATCCGGGTGATGCTGTCGGAATCGCTCCGCGGCGTGATCGCGCAGACGCTGTGCCGCAAGGTCGGGGGCGGACGCATTGCCGCGCTGGAAGTGCTGCTGACCAATGGCGCAATCAGCAACCTGATTCGCGAAGGCAAGACCTTCCAGATTCCGTCGATGATGCAGGTCGGACGGGCCCAGGGCATGATCTCGTTGAACGACGCGCTGAACGACCTGGTCAAGAAGGGGCTCATTACCGCCGACGAAGCGCTGTCGCGCGCGGTCGACAAGAACTCGATGAGCACGCTGCTCAAGAGGTAAACGGCTTCCACGCACGACGCCAGGCAACGAGCGCGGCAATTGGTCCGAGGATCGCCAGTTCACGCACCACCGCGTGCACGTTCAGGCTCCAGAAATCCGGCCGCCAGTATCGTCGCGAGATCGCCTGGAACACGTGCCACGACGCTTCGTAGTAGTTGTCGGTCACGGGCCACAGCGCCATGATCCCGAACGGCGCCGCCGAGTCGGTACCGAGCCAGTCGAGCAGCGTGTGTGTGGCGTAGGCGGCGGCGATTGCCAGCGCACGGCGGCCGTTCTCACGATTGACAGGTGTGTTTCCCCTCTGCCGCTTCTCGTCCCGCCCGCGTGAGGTCATCGCGACTGAAACGATCCACGTCAGCGCTCCTGCGGTGAGAGCCGCGGCCAGGCTGTGCGTCGGCCCGCGGTGAACACTCGCGAACAGGTCGATATCCGGAGCCATCGCGGCACACGCGAAGAGCGTGCCCCACGTCACCGCGTCCTTTCGACTGCGAGGGGGCGCAACGATCCAGCCCGCCGCCACGCCGGCCAGTGCGTGCCCGAGTGGAGACGGCATCAGTGAGCTGCCGCGTACGTTACGGATGTGCGGGACGCCATGTCTCGACGCTGACCGCGCCTGGTGCGTCCCCCTCCGTGATCGTGACGAAACGATTCGCCGGTATGGACGTGACGGTCTGCATGTTGCCGTCAGGCCAGCGCACCTGGATCCGGTCTACTGTCGTGCGCTTCTCCAGCCCGAAATGGAGGCGCGTGTCGTTCTGCGACAGATAGCTGCCGCCGCCCCGTCGCTCCGCAACCTGAACGAGGTCGCCGGCCGTGACCTTGACGCGTGCGCCCAGCGCGCTTCGGTTGCTCTTTCGCCCCAACCAGCTCGATCGTCACGTAGTTGCCGTCGTTGCCGCCGTCGTTCCGTAGAACCGCCGCCGGTCCATCCAGGTTGTTGACGATGACGTCGACGTCGCCGTCGTTGTCGATGTCGCCGAACGCCGCACCGCGCGAAACCGCCGGTGCCATCAGTGCCTCGCCCGCCGCCGCGGCGACCTCCGAGAACGTGCCATCACGGTCGTTGTGATAGAGCAACTTGCGCTCGCGATATGCGGTCTCGCCGCCGCTCTTGTCCGCCTGCGGATACACGTGGCCGTTGAATACCATGAGATCGAGCCACCCGTCGTTGTCGTAATCGAAGAAGCTGGTCCCCCAGCCCACATACGGCAGGCTCGCCTTGGCCGTGCGCGTCGCGTACGACGCGTCAGTGAAGAGAAAATCCCGCTCGTGGCGATAAAACGCGTTGTACTCGTCGGAGAAGTTGGTGACGAAGATGCTCCACCGGCCGCGGTGATCGTAGTCGCCGATCGTGACCCCCATCGATGCCTGCTCGGTGCCGTCTTCGCTGAGCGCCGTGCCCGAGGCAAGGCCGACATCGGTAAACGTCCCGTTCCCGTTGTTCCGGTACAGATAGTTGGGTCCGGTGTCGTTCGCCACGTAAAGATCGACCCGGCCATCGTCGTTGAAGTCACACCACGCCACGCCCATGCCGAAGCGTTTGGCGGTATCGGAAACGCCGGCGGCAACCGAGACGTCGGCGAACGTTCCGTCGCCGTTGTTGTGGTAGAGCGTATCGCCGGCGCCGGTCAATCCTCGAGGCCCGCATTGGACCGGCAGGCCGCGAAAGACGCAGTTCTTCCCCTGGCCGAACTCCGGCAGGGCGTCGAGGCGCAGGTCGACGTAGTTGGCGACGAACAGATCCAGCTTGCCGTCGTTGTCGTAGTCGCCGAACGCTGCACCCGTAGACCAGCGCGTATCGCCGACACCGGCGCGCGCGGTCACGTCGGCGAACGTGCCGTCGCCGTTGTTACGAAACAGGTGATTGGCGCCGAAGCAGGTGACATACAGGTCCGTCCACCCGTCGTTGTCGTAGTCGCCCGTCGTCACGCCCATGGCCCAGCCGACCTCGCCAACGCCCGCGCGTGAGGTCACATCCGTGAAGGTGCCATCGTGATTGTTTCGCCACAACGCGCTTCGCGCGCTCTCGGGTGAGCCTGCCGTCGCCACCGTCGGCGAGTTCGCGAGGTAGACGTCGAGCCAGCCATCCTTGTCGAAATCGAAGAGGGCAACGCCGCCGCTCATCGATTCGACGATGTACTTCTTTTCGGGTGCGGATGCGTGGATGAACGAGATGCGCGAGGCAGCCGTGACGTCGGTGAACAGGACGCGACCTGCGGGCGCGGATCGCGGCGCCGCGACGACGACGATCGCCGATGCCAAGGTGGCCCAGACGAATGCGCGACGACTCGAACGGACCGCCCCGATCGCCATCCGCAAGGTTACTTCGGCTGGCCTGCCGGGTCGATCTGCTGTTTGGTCACGGCCGACGGACCGGCTGGAACGACGGACGCCTGACTCTGCTTGGCGGTGCGGAGACGCTCGAACTCCGCCAGCGCCTTCTGCTGCGCCGCGTCGTGCCCGAGCGCACGGTGCGCCTGCGCGAGCTGGTAGTACGCGACCTCGTCGTTCGGCTTCAGGGTGATCGCCTTATCGAGGTACGGCAGCGCCGAACCCGGGTCACCCGCCGCGACCAGAGTACGGCCGAGTCCGACCAGCGCCTCCTCGAAATCGGGGTATGAAGCGACCGCCTGCTTGAACGACGCGGCGGCCTTGTCGAGCTGACCACCCTTCCGCATCATCTCGCCGATCTCGTACGCGGCATCCGCGTTGGTCGGATCGATCTGCAGTTCCAACCCGAACTCTTTCAGCGCCTCGGCCTCGGTCGCCGGATTGCCTTTCGCCTGCGCGGCCTGCGCCAGCAACACACGTCCGAGGCGGAAGTGGATCCCCGGCCGCTTCGGTGCGAGCGCGAGCACTTGCCGGTACTGGCTGATGGCTTCGTCCAGCTGGCCCTGGCTCTCGTTGGCTTCGCCCGCCGCCTGATGCAACCAGATCGAATCGGGCGCGATGCGCGCGAGCCTGACGGTTTGCAGGTACGCGTAGTTCCCGAAGAGTCGCCCGGTGTGGTACAGCACTTCGGGATCGTCCGGATAAAGTCGACTGAGCTCGAGCGCCACAGCGACGGCGTCCCGGTCGCGATCGAGATCGGTGTACGACCGCTGCAGGTGAAGACCCGCCATTCGGCGGAGCGCCGGGTCGGTCGACTGGTGGAACGCCTTTTCCAGACCCGGAAGCGCTTCCTGGTGTCGTCCGATCTCCGACAACGACATCGCGAGCAGCGCGCCGACGTTCGGCAGCGCCGGCTTCAGCTGCAGCGCTTTCTGCAGCGGCGCGACAGCGTCGGCAAACCTCCCCTCCTGGAAGTAGATGAGCCCCAGCCGCGCGTGGACCTCGGCGACACCGGGCTGGAGCTCGCGCATGCGCGTGTAGGCCTGCTCGGCCTCGGCGTAACGCCCCTCGGCGAGCGCGCGTTCACCCTGTTTGTACAGGGATTGCACCTGGGCAGGATCAGCCGGAGGAGTTGTCGCCTGCGGAGTCCCGCGCGCTGGCGACAGGTGCCGTCAGCCACAGAATCAGGACTGCGTAGGAGATCAGAGTGCCGATATTGACCAGCATCGCTCGATTCGTGCGTTGGGGAGTAACAACACGGCGCCGCGGATCACGGAGCACACGTGGCGCGTATCTTACCGGGCGGGAGTGCGAAGTCAAACCGATCCCGGCCGTGCGCACTGTCCTCGAGAGTGGCAGCCCGGCTTGACCCCGGCGCCGTCACACCCGCGCGATCAGGCTGTCGTTGGCATACACGTGACTGACGTTCTCGGGAGTGATCAGGTGATGCCGGGTGAACACCGCCGGCGGCACCGGCTTGTGCTGCAGGATGTCGAGCGCGAGCGAGATGATCTCAGGTCCGTAATTCTCGGGGAAGTATGCGACCGAGCCGATCAGTCTCGTATCGGGTCGCCGCATCTCGTCGCGGGCCTCCTCCGATGCGTTCTGGCTCACGGCCGCACACTCGTCACCGCGGCCCGCTTCTTCGAACGCCCGGACGGCCCCAATCGCACTGGGATCGTTGACCGCACCGATGAGCGTGCGGTGTGACGAGCTGCTTCTGATGTGTCTGCGAACGGCGGTCAGGCTGACGTGGAACTGGCCGTGGCCTTCGATGTGAGCGACCCGCGCGTGGGCGACGTGAGGCAGGACCTCGACAATCCCATCCAGCGTACCGGTCAGCCGCGAGTGCGGCAGCGAGCCGGCCGCAGACTGCTCGAGCACGACCACTTCGTCGACCCGGCCCCCCCAGTGCTTCTTCGCCCACTTACCCAGATATCGTCCGCCGATGTGGCCGGCGCGGTAGTTGTCGGCGCCGTAGTAGGTCGCTCCGGGGTGCGGAATCTCGACCGCAATCATCGGGATGCCGGCATCGTGATACTTCGACGCGATGAGCGGCGCGATGTCGGTAAAGGTCTGGAACTCGATGACCAGATCCATTTTCTCGCGCACGAACGATTCGGCGTTCTTGAGCGCAATCCGGCGGCTGAAGCGGTTGTTGGCGACGACCAGTTGCACGTGCGCAGCCTGGCTGGCGTGGAGCAGGCTCTGCACCAGCGTCCGCGAGAACGCGAACTCGGAGCTCTGCGCGCCGAACCCGAGCTTGTAGCGGCGCTCCCCGGGCGCGAGTCCGGCCATGCGGTAACCACTGCGGCCGGGACGCTCGACGAGCCCCTTCGCGCACAGCGTTTCCAGGACGCGGAACGTCGTCGGCCCCGACAGTCCAACGCGCGAGGAGATGTCGGCCAGCTTCATCACGTCCGCGGTCGTGCGCAGAAGCGTCAGGATGTCGCACGCACGCGCCACGACCTGCACCAGCGGGCGATGAGGACGGCCCGACACGCCGGACGACGCGCTCGTGAGTGGTTTCACGATGTGAAAGGCACACTACACCCAAATCGGTAAGCGGTAAAGCAACTCAGGCAGGGACGACCGCGCAATACAGGCGCCAGCGTGGGCTTTATGGCGTGGGACGAGCAGCAGCTCCTTTCAACTGGTGAAAGCGACGTGCACTGCCATGCCGCAGGTTGCTACCCGGGCGTGGACGCGAGCAGACTCCGCCCCCACGGACGCTCTGACGCTGGCCACCGCGCCGTGCGGGCGATTTCGAACAGGGAGACCGATATGAAAAGAGTCGGACTACTCGGCACGATCATCGTCGCCCTACTGGCGGCCGCGTCGATTGCGGCCGCACAGACTGCCACCGGGCAGATCACCGGATCCGTGCAGGATCCGAGCGGTGCCGTGATGAGGAAAGTCAAGGTCACGGTCACGAACCAGGAAACCGGCCTGACGCGCATCACGACGACGAACGAGCAGGGCGATTACGTCGTGCCCCTGCTTCCCGTCGGCCATTACGTCGTCACCGCCGAAGAGACCGGCTTCAAGATCGCGTTCCACTCCGACGTGACGCTTAACGTCGACCAGATCCAGCGCGTCGATCTGCAGCTCGAGGCCGGCAATCTCAGCGAGACAGTCGAGGTGAAGGCGGAGACCGTCGCACTCGACAGCGGAAGCGCCAGTATCGGGCAAACCATCACCGAGAAGCAGGTCACTGATCTGCCGCTGAACGGCCGCAATTTCCTACAGCTCCTGTTCCTGGGTGCCGGCGCCGTCACAATCGGCGGCGAGCAGGGTGCGATGCGGCAGGGAGTCGGAGACGCGATCAGCATCATGGGATCCCGGCCGACGTCGAACAATTTCATGATTGACGGCACGTCCAACGTCGACACCGCGCTGGGCACGCCCGCCGCCATCCTGTCGGTCGATGCGATCCAGGAGTTCAAGGAACAAACGACCACTTACTCTGCCGAGTACGGCTTCAGCGCCAACCAGATCAACGTGGTGAGCAAGTCCGGCACCAACACGTTCCACGGCACGGCGTTCGGATTCCTCCGCAACGAGGCGTTCGACGCGCGCAACTTCTTCGACTCGCCGACTGCGGACAAGCCTCAACTCGATCAGAAACAGTACGGCGGCGTCGTCGGAGGGCCGATCTGGCGCAACAAAACGTTCTTCCTCTACAACTACGAAGGGACGCGGATCAAGCGAGGAACCAGCTCGTTCTTCACGGTGCCTAACCCGGACAATCTCGCGGGTCACTTCTCGACGACAATCATCGACCCGCAGACCGGCCAGCCGTTCCCGAACAACACGATTCCGTCGTCGCGCTTCTCACGGGTCGCACAGCTGGCGCTGCGCAACAACTGGTGTCCCGCACCGAACACGAATACTCCGCAGGGCAATTACCAGCTCGTGCGCACACTCCCGCAGAACCAGGACCAGAACACGATCCGGATCGATCACACGCTTGGAAAATATGGCCAGGTGTTCGGCCGCTTCACGAAGACAAGTTACTCGAACCGCACCGACTCCAACATTCTCGAGATTGGCGACCGGCGCTTCGTGCAGGACACGAAGAACTGGCAGGTGTCGCACAGCTGGGCGATCAAGTCGAACCTGGTGAACCAGCTCCGCGTCGGGCGGGTCGACGCACGCGCCGACCAGGCCGGTATTCCGTGTCCGCAGTCAGACGTGGACTCCCTCAAACTCACAGGCGTTTTCACCAACCTGCCTGATATCCAGCGGGAGTGTCCGTCGGTCGGCATCCGGGGGTACGCCGGCACCGGTGGCGCCGGTAACGCGTACTCGGCGAGCAACCAGCCGATGTGGGACATTGGCAACTCCACGACATATGTCGTTGGTGCCCACAACCTGAACTTCGGGTTCAACTATCGGCGCTGGCAGCTGCAGCGCGACCTCGCAACCGGCTTCCTTGGCGGTTACGGGTTCGACATCGGCTTCACGGGTAACCCGATCGCCGACATGCTGCTCGGGTACTACACCAGCGCCGCGCTGTTCCAGCCTGCCGCCTTCAGCGTTCCCGGGCAGCCCGGCAACCCGCGTGAGTTCAACTTCCTTTATGTCGCTCCTTATCTGCAGGACGATTGGAAAGTCAGCTCGAAGCTGACTGTGAATCTTGGCCTTCGTTGGGACTACCGGAACACGCCGTACGAGACCAGGAACCGCATGGCGTGGCGCAACCTCGACTACGCGCCGGGCGGATTACTCGTAGCCGACCAGTCGCTTGCCGCCGGCGGCATCACTGACGGCGGGTATTACCAGCTCGCCGACGTACGAAGTCCGGTGAATCCGGATCGGTTCAAGGTGTTCGCCCCCCGGCTTGGCTTCGCTTGGCGGGTGACAGAGTCCGGGAAGTCCGTGCTCCGTGGCGGCTATGGCGTGTTCTTCGATTCATCCGAGGGACGCGAGATCGACGGGGCCGCCGACGTCTACCCCTACGTGAGCCGCGGGAATTATCAGCAGTCCATTGGTCAGGCCGCGCCATTGCAGACGACTGACGTGCTGTTCCCCAGCTTTGAGGCACCAGGGGTGGCGACACCAGCCGCCAATACGTTCCTGGCGGTGAGCCAGTCGCCGCAGCCGCAGGAATCCCTACGTGCAGCAATGGTCGCTCGGCGTCCAGCGCGAGCTGTTCGCCAGCACGGTCCTCGAAGTCGAATTACATCGGGAACAAGGGCACCAATCTCCTGATGCGACAGAACATCGCGCAGGCGCTCCCTTACGACCCGGCGCATCCGACGGTCGCGGAACGGAAGCCGTTTCCCAACTTCGGCGTCTACATCGACAGCAACTGGGGCGGACGGTCGAACTTCAACGCATTCAATACCAAGCTCGAACACCGTGGGCGGGCAGCGCTGCTGACCTTCGCATACACGTGGGCCAAGAGCACCGACACCAAATCTGCGGCGGCCGGCATCGGTGCGACGGGCTTCAACGGCTGGCAGGGGTTCCTGGACAACAGCGATCCCGAGCGCGATCATGGCCTCTCCGACTTCGACGTTGACCATCGACTGGTCGGCAGCTTCGTCTACAACCTGCCCGTTTGGAAATGGCGAGCGATTCGCCGGAGATGCGACCGGCGTGAAGGAGGCGCTGGTGGGCGGCTGGCAGATGAACGGGATCTACACATGGCAGCGAGGGTTCCCGCTGACCGTCACCGCGGCCGATCTTGGCGGCTTGAACGACAGCTTCGGGGCCAATCGCGCCGATCTCGTCGGCGACCCCAACACCGGCGGGCACACCATCACCAAGTGGTTCAACACCGCGGCATTCGCGCAGCCGGCCGCCGGATCGTTCGGCAGCGTGGGACGCAACACCCTGCGCGGACCGAACGTGAACAATCTCGATTTCGCGCTGTTCAAAAACTTCGGAATGGGACTGGGACAGACACGGCTGCAGTTCAGGCTCGAGTCCTTCAACGTGTTGAACCACACGCAGTTCAGTAGTGTGGACACGGACCTGACGTCGCCGACATTCGGGGTGGTGAACGGCGCCCGTGCCGGGCGCATCAACCAGCTCGGATTGAAGGTCATCTTCTGAGCCCGGGTGCCGGACTCTGACGACGGCTCCGCACAAGGAGCGGCCATGGACGACGTGCGCATCGGACTCTTCGGGATTGGGCTCGATGCGTACTGGCCGCAGTTTGCGGGGTTACAGGACCGCCTGCAATCGTTCGTGCAGCGTGTCGCCAGCCGATTGACCCGCCCAGGGGTGGAAGTCGTCAACCTGGGACTGATTGATAGCCCTCCGAAAGCGGTGCAGGCTGGCCACCGCTTCCGGCAGGAAGACGTCGACCTCATCTTTCTCTACGTCACCACCTACGCGCTCTCGGCAACCGTCCTGCCGGTGGTGCAGCGAGCGCGGGTGCCGGTCATCGTCCTCAACCTGCAGCCCGCACCCGCGATCGACTACGCGTCGTTCAACCGCATGGGCGACCGCACCGCGATGACGGCGAGTGGCTCGCCTACTGCGCGGCCTGTCCCGTCCCGGAGATCGCCAACGTCTTCAGACGCGCGCGGATCGACTTCCATCAGATCACCGGAATGCTCGACGACGATCCCGAGTGCTGGGCGGAGGTCGACGCGTGGATCCAGGCAGCGCGTGTCGCGCACGTGATGTCGCACAACCGGCTCGGCGTCATGGGCCACTACTACGGCGGCATGCTCGACATCTATTCGGACCTGACCCAGCACTGTGCGACCTTCGGCGGGCACATCGAGATGCTCGAAGTCGACGAGCTCGCCGCGCTCCGGCGCGACGTGTCGGCGGAGCAGGTGCGCTGTCGGGTGGCGATGTTCCACGAGCAGTTCGACGTCCAGCCCGACTGCACGCCGACCGAGCTCGAGCGCGCCGCGCGCACGTCGGTGGCGCTCGATCGTCTCGTCGCCGATCACGACCTCGGCTCTCTCGCCTACTACTACCGCGGCGTCGGTGTGCCCGAGAACGAGGATGCGGTCAGCTCCATCATCCTCGGCAACTCGCTGCTGACCGCCCGGGGCATTCCGGTCGCCGGCGAGTACGAGATCAAGAACGTGCAGGCGATGAAGATCCTCGACACCTTCGGCGCCGGCGGCTCGTTCACCGAGTTCTACGCCATGGATTACCCCGCCGACGTCGTCCTGATGGGACACGACGGTCCCGGGCATCTCGCGATCGGCGAGGGCAAGACGAAAGTCCGTCCGCTCGCCGTGTACCACGGCAAGGTCGGCCAGGGCTTGTCGGTCGAGATGAGCGTGAGGCACGGGCCGGTCACGCTGCTGTCGGTGGTCGAAAGCGGAAGCGGTCCACTCAGCCTGCTCGTCGCCGAGGGCGAGTCGGTCGCGGGACCGATCCTGGAAATCGGCAACACCAACAGCCGCTATCGCTTTGCCACCGGCGCACGCCGGTTCGTGAACGACTGGAACAGCCACGGGCCGGCGCATCACTGTGCCGTCGGCGTCGGCCACATTGCCGACCGGATCGAGCGGCTCGGGTCGCTGCTGCGTATTCCTGTGAATCGCGTCTGCTGACGCGTGTCATTCCGCCGGAGGACATTGCATGTCACCAAGGTATCAGCGCCACGTCGTGAGTCCCACGATCGCGACAGTCGCGAGCGTGCTGCTGACCGCCTGGCACTCTGGCTCTTGCTGGATCGTTCGCGGCGGCGCAGGCGCCGGCCGCCTCGGGCAATCCGGATAGAGCCACGGTGAAGGTGGACTGGACGAAGGTGGATCGAGTGTCGAAAACGACACCGACGCTCCAGGTCGTGGTCAATCCTCCGCTGCGGCGCGGGTCCCCCGTTCACGATGCGCGCATTCAAGGCGCTTCGTGACCTCGGGTGCGACTTCGTCCGCTACGTGCCCTGGCTGCCCTATCCGCGACTCGGTGTCGCCGAACTCGAGCCGCCGACCGCAACGAAGACCTCCTGGGACTTTTCGCTGATCGACCCGATGACCACGGACTTTCTCGACGCCACGACGGGCCACTCGGTGGTCCTGAATTTCAGCACCATTCCGGCGTGGATGTTCAAGACCGACAAGCCCGTGACGTATCCGTCCGACCCTGACCAGGCGGTCTGGAACTACACGCAGGGATCCGAGCTGCGCGACCCGTCCGGCCGCGAAGTCGGCGAATACTATGCGCGACTGGTCAGCTGGTATACGAAGGGCGGGTTCACCGACGAACTCGGAAAGCGGCACGACTCTCCACATCATTACCAGATCCCCTATTGGGAGGTCCTGAACGAACCGGATCTCGAACACCAGCCGACACCCGAGCAATACACGACCGAATACGACGCTGTCGTCGGCGCCATTCATCAGGTCGATCCAGCGATGAAGTTCGTCGGAGTCTCGGTGGCGTACCCCGCCAAGTCCGCCGAGTTCTTCGAGTACTTCCTCGATCCGAAGCACCATCGCGCCGGCACACCACTCGACGCGATTTCGTACCACTTCTACGCCGTGCCGACACTCGACCAGACGCCGGAGGTGCAGCAGTTCACCTTTTTCGAGCAGGCTGACAAGTTCCTCGACATCGTCCGCTACATCGAGCGAATCCGCATGCGGCTGTCGCCGGATACGAAGACGATGATCAACGAGATCGGATCGATCTCTGCCGACGACCTGCGCCAGGGTGAGCCGGGGTACAAGTTCACGCCCATCCCCCAGGCGTACTGGAACCTGTCCGGCGCGCTCTACGCCTACCTGTTCTCCGAGTTGAGCCGCATCGGCATCGACGTCGCCGGCGAGTCGCAGCTGGTTGGATTTCCAACGCAGTTCCCGAGTGTGTCGATGGTCGACTGGAACGACGGCCGTCCGAATGCGCGGTACTGGGTGCTGAAGCTGCTGCACGACAACTTCGGCCCGGGTGACAGCCTGACCAACACGGAAGTCGAGCTCCCGGGCAATCAGGGCTACGTGCACGCGCAAGCCTTCGTCACCCGCGGCGGTCAGCACAAGCTGCTGCTCGTGAACAAGCGCAATCGATCGTTCGAAATCGTGCTGCCCGGCGCGCCTTCACGTGTCGACGTGGTGGATCAGAGCACGGCGTTCGGACCGCCCGCATCGAGAGCCGCCTCGGGCGCCACGCTGAAGCTGGACGGCTACGGTGTCGCGGTGGTCACTTGGTGACGTCCGCGACCGGGACGGACGTTGGGGGTTCTCCGGGTTCTCCAGGGTTCTCCGACGTTCTCCGGGGTTCTCCGGGTTCTCCGGGGTTCTCCAAGGTTCGAACGCGGTTCTGCGACGGCCGGCCAGATGACGCCCCAACCCCTTCCTCGGCGTCCTGTATCACTGGGCCGGTGGCCTCGCTGCGGCCAGTTTCTACATCCCCTACCGCGCGGTGCGGCGCTGGTCATGGGAGACGTACTGGCTGGTCGGGGGGATCTTCAGCTGGCTCGTCGCGCCGTGGACGATGGCGCTTCTGCTGGTGCCCGATGCACGCGCTGCGATCCAGGCGACGCCGGCGCGCAGTCTGATGTGGGCGTACGCGTTCGGCGCATTGTGGGGCCTCGGAGGACTCACCTTCGGCCTCGCGGTTCGATATCTCGGGATCGCACTGGGTGTCGCGGTCGCGCTGGGGTTGTGCAATGCGTTCGGTACACTGATGCCGCCGCTCTTCAGTGGAGAATTCGGCGACATCGTCAGCAAGTCGATCGGGTCAGGTCATCCTGCTCGGCGTGGTCGCGTCGCTGGTCGGTATTGCGGTCTGCGGCGGCGCGGGAGTGTCGAAGGAGAACGAGCTCTCGGCGGCGCAGAAACATGACGCCATCCCGGAGTTCAACTTCCGGAAAGGCATGCTCGTGGCGACGTTCTCGGGCGTGATGAGCGCGTGCTTCGCCTACGGTCTTGCTGCCGGTCAGCCGCTGGCGGACGCGGCGCGGCGGCAGCTGGTCGCGGGCGGTAGAAGCGAACTCTGGCAGAACCTGCCGGTTCTGATCGTCGTCCTTGCCGGCGGCTTCACGACCAATCTCGTGTGGTGCGTGATCCTGAATGCCAAAAACGGCTCCGGACGCGAGTATCTGCGCGTGAGCGAGGGGCACGATGCGCCTGCCAGCGACAGCGGGCGCGTGCTCGGTGCCAACTATGTCTTCAGCGCGCTTGCCGGCGTGATCTGGTATCTGCAGTTCTTCTTCTACAGCATGGGGGCGGCGCAGATGGGCCGGTACGGCTTCTCCAGCTGGACCCTGCACATGGCGAGCATCATCATCTTCAGTACGTTGTGGGGGATTGCGCTGCGGGAATGGAACGGCACCAGCCGGCGCACGCACGCGCTCGTCGGCACCGGCCTGGCCATCCTGATCGGCTCGACGGTCATCGTCGGCTACGGCAATTTCATCAAGGTTGCCGCCGTGGCACCGTAGTCACGACGTCGGTCCGGGCGGTCAGGGTCCTCACCTCCAGCTGTCGGCGCTTTCGACGTACGAGGCGGTCGAAACCGGCGGCAGAATCTGCGACTTTCGAAGCCACGAGGCGAAAGTCGGTCGCGTCCGTAAGATGTTGATATCCAGCAACCTAGAGCGCCTGACTGCACAGATTTTCGCTTGACTTTCTCCCCGGCACAAATTTATCATGCACCCGCTTCCATCAAAGGCCGACGCGCCGTGACCTCCCCTGTCACTGCAGTGGCGCACGATGGGATCGGAACGTCGACGAGAACAACGAACGAGTTTTGAGTAGGAGCGTTATGCCGCCAGTTGAAGACCGGAACGACCGTGAGCGCAGCAAGGCGATCGAGATGGCCGTCGGCCAGATCGAGAAGCAGTTCGGCAAGGGGTCGATCATGCGCCTCGGCCAGAAAGACGCGGGCTACACAATCCCCGCCATATCGACCGGCTCCGTCAGCCTGGACTATGCACTTGGGATCGGCGGCGTTCCGCGTGGCCGGGTGGTCGAGATCTTCGGGCCCGAGTCGTCGGGCAAGACGACGCTGGCGCTGCAGGTGATTGCGCAGGCGCAGAAACTCGGCGGGATGGCGGCATTCGTCGACGCCGAGCACGCGCTCGACTCGCAGTATGCGGTCAAGCTCGGGGTCGATCTCGAGAACCTGCTGGTGTCACAGCCGGACAACGGCGAGCAGGCGCTCGAGATCGTCGAAGTGCTGGTCCGCTCAGGCGCCGTCGACGTCGTCGTCGTCGACTCGGTGGCGGCGCTGGTGCCGCGCGCGGAAATCGAAGGAGAAATGGGCGAGGCGCAGATGGGCCTCCAGGCGCGGCTGATGTCACAGGCGCTGCGTAAACTCACGGGCGTCGTGTCGAAGTCGAAGACCTCCCTCATCTTCATCAACCAGCTGCGCGAGAAGATCGGCGTCATGTTCGGGAATCCCGAAACGACGACCGGCGGCCGGGCGCTGAAGTTCTACGCCTCGGTCCGCATCGACATTCGCCGCATCGGCGCGATCAAGGATGGCGATCAGGTGGTCGGTGGGCGGACGCGCGTCAAGGTGGTCAAGAACAAGGTCGCGCCGCCGTTCCGGGAAGCCGAATTCGACGTCATGTACGGTGAGGGAATCTCGAAAGAAGGCGATCTGCTCGATCTCGCCGTCGATCGCAAGATCGTCGACAAGAGCGGCACCTGGTTCGCGTTCAGCGGCGAGCGTCTCGGCCAGGGGCGCGAGAACGTCAAACAGTTCATGAAGGAGAACCCTGCGATCACCAAGGCGATCGAAGAGAAGGTTCGCCGCGAGCTGGGCTTGCTCAGGGATGTCGAGGTCGCGGCGGTCTGACGGCGGCGCTTACTTCACGTCCTGGATTTGCACCAGGATTTCGCCGCGCTTGATCAGGTGGAGGTCGCGGCGGGCGTAGATCTCAATCGTCGCCGGATCGCTCTCGAGGCGCCGGGCCTGCTCACGCAGCCCGGCGTTCTCGGCTTCGATACGTGCGAGCGCCTCGGACGCGCGGCGATAATCCTCCCGCGCCTTGATCGTGGCGACGAGGCCGCCCTCGCCCACCAGCGCATTCGCCAGCAAGACGCAGCCGACGAACACCAGCACCAGGCCAATACGGCGCTCACGCCGCTGGTGCTGCGCGAGTACGGTCGCCACTCTCGTTTCTACAGGGGTCTCGGGCATTGCGTTGAACGGTACCAAATCGACGATCGAAGTACAAGTGCAGAGTACCGCGAAATTTGCAAAAGTACAATCGATTTCAGGTGCGAACATTCGGACGTCCGAACTGGACACCGGCGAGATTCAGGGCCAAGCTTTCAGCATGACGATCATCTTGATCCTCGCGGTTGCCGTGCTCGCTGGCGTGCTCATCCAGAGCCGATGGGGGTTGCTCCTTCCGCTCGCGTTCGGGGCGTGTGTTGCGGCGGCTATCACCGCAACCGGACATAGCCTGAGCGACACACCAATCCCGTTCCTGGTGGTAGTGTCGACTCTGGTCATGCTCGGAGGCCAGGGCCTGCGATCGCGTGGCCGCGCGCATGTCCTTTAGTGCGCGTGGCCGCGCGCACGTCCTTTAGTCAGGCCGCGCGGGCGCCTCGCTTGTGAACCCGTCCGGCTGGCTGTTATGATGAGGGTTCTGTCCGACGCGGTCTGGCGCACTTCGGGTGCGCCGATTTCCTGCGCGTGCCGAGGTAGCTCAGTCGGTAGAGCACAGCACTGAAAATGCTGGTGTCCCTGGTTCGATTCCAGGCCTCGGCACCACTTACGTCGCTGCCGCAGTTCACATCGCCGTGCTACGTGCGACGTAACACGTCGGCCGTAGCACGTAGCACGTGGCACGTCGGACGTCGGACGTCGGCACGTCGCACGTTATAGACGTGACACGTCGGACGTAGCACGTACCATGTCGGACGTGGCACGTGGCACGTGGCACGTCAATGGGCCCGCCAGTAGTAAGCCCGCCCCTGATTCCAGTTCACCGCAAACAGCAGCTCGCCGGTTTTCGACCGATACCCCTTCAACCCCGTAGCGGCGACGCGACTGGCGTCGAGCTCGCCGCGCAAGCACGACCGGCCACCACTCGATCCTGCCCGGCATGTCGCAGTGCTCTCCGCCGAGCGGCGCTTCTTCGGCTTGCAGCAGGCCACGAAGCGACGACTCCTCCGATCGCGGAAAGTTGATGATGCCCCAGCGCTGCGACGTCTTCGGCACCTGTGCCACGCGGATGTCGTGTGAGCTCGGGGGCAGCCCTTCCGGCACCCACCCGTTCGCAATCGCGCCGGCGCGACGCGCCTCGTCGAGAGTGGCAAACGAGTACGTCTGCGAGTTGAGACCCGCGCAGCACGTCAGCGCCACGAGAACGAGGAGCGCGCGGCCGCGCGCGACGATATTGAACGGCGTGATCATGGAGGAGAGACGCCTCGCGGTCCGGGCGGTGGTTGAACCGTCCATGCACCGGCGGGAGGCGAACGGACCGAGTATAGCGGGTCGAACGCAGGGGCGACGGGCGATGTCAGCGGGACCCGGGCAGCGGCTCACGCCCGGCCGGCTCCGGTTCCGCGTGCTTCGGTTTGTGCGGCGGGGTTGGCGACGCGAGCACGATCCACTCCGCCTGCTGCACGCCAGCGGTTTCGTGGTACCGCACCTTCACCCGCTCGCCCTTGTGCGCCGCACAGCTCCGACGCTTTCACCGTCTTGGCCCCCTGGCGGATCGTCACTCCCGTTTGCAGATGGAGCGTCTGCTTGCCGGCGGGCGAGGTCACGACGATTTGCATCGCCTTCAGGTCGATGCTGTCGAGGGTGCCGACCACTGAGCGCTCGGGCGGCTGCGCGACCGGGGTCGCGGCAAATCGACTCGGCGTCGCCTGCATGGTCTCGGCGGGCGCGCGCATCGCCAATGCCGAAGGCACGATGGCGGCCGCGAGTGCGATGGTCACGATGCGCAGTCGAACTCCGTGACGCGCCGGCAAGCGGCGGAAGCGGGCGAAGATGGTCACAATGGTCACTATTCCGGGGAGCGCGGCCGGCGCGACGACGATCGCGCCGGGCATCAATTCTGAACACAATCCCGGTGCCACCGCGCACGGCGACCGATAAAATGAACCAAAGCACCAGTCTGCAATGACTTCCGCCCTGATCACTCAGGCACCCGACGTCGCCGGGCCAGCGCAGCATCGCCCCACCGGGGCGAAAATGCGAAAAGCGCTGTCGCTTCGACTGCGACTGGCGCTGCTCGTGGCGTTGAGCACGTTTGTCGTGATCGGCATCGAAGCGTACCTGGAAATCCGCGTCTTCGAGCGCGAGGTCGAACGCGACCTGCTCGAAACCGCGCGCCTGACGGCGCTCGCGGTGGCCGACGATTACGAGCTCCGAATCGATCCGATCGATCGCGCCGCCCTCGCGGCCGATCTCCACGAATTCGTCCTGACCACGCCGTCGCTCCGCACGCTCTCCATTGTCGAGGTCGCGGACGACACGCCCACCGTGGTGGCGAGCACCTCCTCCGAGGAGCGCAGCGAAGCCCTCACCCTGGCGCTGCGCGCCGTCGGTGCATCCTCCACATTATCAGGCAGCGCTCCACCGGGCGGCGCGGCGGTCGCGGTGCCGGTCTCGCGTCCGGGCGGCGCGCGCGCGGCCGCGGTCGCGACGGTGTCGCTCGCGTCACTCGGCCAGCTGCGGACCAAGGGCCGGCGCGTCACGCTCTGGTTCACGCCAGCCGCCATCCTCGTCCTCACCCTGCTGGTCGATTGGCTGAGCCGAACGCTCATCCACCGGCCGATCGGAAACATCCGCGAGACGATGACCCGCGCCGGGCAGGGCGATTTCACTGCGCGGACCGAGGTCGTCCGCCAGGACGAGATTGGCGCGGTTGCGATTGGGCTCAACGACATGCTCCGGCGCCTCCAGGATTTCAACGAGGCGCTGCAGGAACGGGTCGACGAAGCGACCACGGAGCTGCGCATGCGCAACGAGGAACTGGTCGAGACCTATCAGCGTGTGTTCGCGCTGCGCGAGGCGGTCGCGCGCAACGAGCAGCTCGCGGCGGTGGGGCAGATGGCGGCGAGTGTTGCCCACCAGGTGGGCACGCCGCTGAACCTCATCTCCGGCTACGTCCAGATGCTGCAGGAGCAGGCGGCGGCCGAGCCGCGCACGTCACGCCGGCTCGAAATCGTGCAGGAACAAATCGAGAAAGTCTCGACCGTCGTTCGCACCCTCCTCGACCATGCCAGGCGCCCCGAAGAGCGGCGAGCCGTCGATCTGAGCATGCTGCTGTCTCGAGTCGCCGACGTGGCCGGTCCCAAGCTCGACTCGTCAGGCATCAGCGCTCACGCTCCAGGTTCCGGGCGACCTTCCGCCCATCTGGGCGGATGCGGCGGAACTCGAGCTCGCGCTGCTGAACCTGATTACGAACAGTCTCGACGCAATGTCGGAGGGCGGAACGCTGACCATCAGCGCGACCCCGCTCCCCCAGACCGTCCGGATCGAGATCAGCGACACCGGGACCGGTATCCCGGCAGAGCTCCTGCCCCGCATCTTCCAGCCCTGGGTGACGACCAAGCCGACGGGCCGCGGCACCGGGCTCGGCCTCAGCATCACCGAAGACGTCATTGCCAGGCACGGCGGCACCATTCACGCGGTGAGCGAACCGGGACGCCGCACGACCTTCACGATCGAGCTGCCCGTGACCCAGGCGGCGGAGAGACATCATGCCCAGGATTCTGATTGTTGATGACGACGGGGAGACGTGCCGGTTCATGGCGGAACTGCTGGAACGCCCGGACCGGCAGATGCGGACCACGCAGCACGTTGCCGAGGCGCTGACGCTCGCACGCCAGCCCTTCGACCTTCTCATCTCCGACATCAATCTGGACGCCCAGCAGAACGGCATGGACGTGCTGCGCGCGTTCAAGCAGGGCAACCCCAAGGGCCACGTCGTCCTGATCAGCGGGTTCGGGACGCTGCAGACGGCCATCGATGCGGTCCGCGCCGGCGCGTTCGACTACATCAGCAAGCCGTTCAACATCTCGGAAGTCAAGGCGACCGTCGACCGCGCGTTGACCGACGTCGCGACGCCGACGCCGGAACGCCCCTCGGTCGACGTCCCGCCGCCCGGACTGATTGGCCGCACCGCCGGCATGCTGTCGGTCTACAAACAGATCGCGCATGCGGCAAACGCCGCCGCCCCGGTCCTGATCATCGGCGATAGCGGCACCGGCAAGGAGCTCGTCGCCCGAGCGATCCATGCGCATGGCCGGCGGGCGCCGCGCGCATTCGTTCCGATCAACTGCGGCGCACTCACCGAGACCGTGCTCGAATCGGAGCTCTTCGGGCACGCGCGAGGCGCCTTCACCGGAGCGATCAGCGACACCAAGGGGATTTTCGAGCAGGCCCATGGCGGCACCGTGTTCCTCGACGAAATCGCGGAGACCTCTCCCGGTCTCCAGGTCAAGCTGTTGCGGGTCCTTCAGGAGGGCGAGGTGCGTCCGGTCGGCGGCAGCCGCACCACCAAGGTCGACGTCCGCGTCGTAGCGGCGACGAACGTGGACCTCGAACGCGAGGTGTCGGCACAGCGATTCCGGCAGGACCTGTTCTATCGGCTGAGCGTGATCGTCATCCGCGTGCCGGCGCTGCGCGAACGGCGCGAAGACATTCCCCTGCTGATCCAGACGTTCCTGCAGAACGCGTGCGCGAGGGCCGGTCGCCGGATCGAACTCTCGCCTCCTGCGATCCAGGCACTCACCGCATACCGGTGGCCGGGCAACGTCCGTGAGCTCGAAAATACAATCGAGCGGCTCGTGGTCTTCAGCCGGGGATCGGTGATCGAGGTTGCCGACCTGCCCTTCAAGGGAAGCGTGCCCGATCTCCACGAGCGCCTGTTTGCCGACCTGCCGTCCCTCGACGAAGTCGAGCGCCGCTACCTGCTCCACGTCATCGAACAGGTCGGTGGCAACCGCACGCGGGCGGCCGAGGTCCTCGGGATCGACCGCCGGACGCTCTACCGGATGGCCGAGCGATTCGGCATCGATTTGAAGGAAGAGATCCCGGGCAGCGGCGTCGGCGTGACCGCCCTAGCCCGCCTCCCAGCGCCGCGCCAGCATCCGCGCCGCGAACAGGAACACCGCGGTCAGCACGCACAGCACCAGCACCTGTGGCCACAGCTGCCACAGGGCAGCGTCCCTCCAGAAGACTTTCAAATACCCGTCGAGTGCCCACGCGTTGAACGTGAGCAATCCCACTTTCTGCATCGACTCACTCATGAGGAAACGCGGAAACATGCTCCCGCCGAGCGCGGACATCGTGAGTACGAGAATCGTCGAAAACCCCGAGAGCTGCTCGCGCGATCGCGCGAGCGTCGCCAGCACCAGCCCGAGTGCGGCGGCGGCGCCGGCGGTCACGATCGTCATGACGAAGAAGCCGGGCAGGTGTGAGAAGAGCGGCAGGCCGAAGACCAGACTTCCCCACGCGAACATGACCGTCAGCTGCAGGATGCCGCCCAGCGCCAGAAAGATCCACTTGCCGGCCAGGAGGCGCGTCAGGCCCATGTTCGTGGACAGCAGCCGCTCGAGCGTTCCGGCCTCTGCCTCTTCGAGCAGTGCACCGCCAGCACCCGCGACTGACGAGAACAACAGGAACATGACGCCGACGCCCGCCGCGTAGAACGAAACGAGCGAGCCGCGGTTGCTGTGATTGCGCATGACGTCGACGACCTCGACGTTCACACCCATCCCGCCGGTGCCGGTCTTTGGCGCCCCCCCGGCGGCGGTAACGGCGGGATCGCTCTGCGCGCGCAGCTTCGGCATCCACGCATCCACCGCCGATTTCTGCTGCGGCGTCATCGCACCCGCGTACTGCTCGAACTGGCGCAGCCCACCCGCCATCATGAGATCGGGTGCGGCTGTCATCGTCACCTTCTGAAGGAGCCCGAGCACCATCTGCGGCGCGATCGGATCGGACACATCCGAAAGCAGCTGGATCGCGGCGCCGCCGCCGCCGAACCCATTCTTCGCGAATGAGTCACCAAGACCCGCCGGAAGGACGATCGCGACCGGCACGTCGCCGCTCCTGACCGACTGTTCGGCCGTCGTCGCATCGAGCGCCGGGCTCGACGGCGTGGCGTCCGCCGTGGTTCGGACGCGCAGCGCTTTTTCCTTCTCCAACCCGGCGACGAGCCGCCGGCTGAACTCGGAACGATCCTGATCCACGACCGCCACATTGATCCGTGGCAGTCTGGGCATCGCCCTGCCCGCCGAACACGCTGGCGAAAATGGAAAAGAACACGATCGGAAGCAGGAACTTGAGGCTGAGGGCGACGCGATCGCGGCTCAAGTTCAGATAACCGATGCGCAGCAGCGTCGCGATCATTCCCGCAGCTCCTTTCCGGTCAGGTGGATGAACACCGCCTGCAGGCTCGGACCCCGCACGTCCACATCGTCGACCGTCCGTCCCGCCGCGCGAATCCCGTCGAGCAGCGGCGGCAGTTCCAGCGCCACATCGCGCATACGCGACCTGACGAGCGTTCCGTCCGCCGCATCGACCTCCACGGCCCCTTGCGCCAGGAGCCGCGCCGCATCGGCCGCGGCGAGCGGCGAGTTCAGCCGCAGCGAAACGACACGGAAGCGCCCGACCGTCTGATCGACGAGTTCGGGCGTCGTCCCCGAGGCAATGACTTTCCCGTGATCGATGATGACCGTGCGCGAGCATCGCGCTTCGGCCTCCTCGAGATGGTGCGTGGTCAGCAACAGCGACACGCCGGATGCGGCCAGCGCGGCGAGCGTGTCGTAGATGCGGTCGCGGCTCTGGGGATCGACGCCGACGGTCGGTTCGTCCAGCAGGACGACCCGCGGACGATGGAGAACACCGCACGCGATGTTCAGCCGGCGCCGCATGCCTCCCGAGAACTGCTTGACCGATTCGCGGGCGCGGTCCGCGAGCCCGGTGCTCTCGAGTGCCCAGTCGACCTGCTTCGCGAGATCGGCTCCCGCGAGCCCGTGGAGTCCTCCGAACACCTCGAGGTTCTCGCGGGCTGTGAGCATCGGGTAAACCGCTATCTCCTGCGGCACGATCCCGAGTTCCGGCGGCGTGTGGCTGCCGTCGAGGGTCCGATCGAACATCCGGATCTCGCCGCCGTCCAGGCGCACCCGGCCCGCAATCGCCCTGATGAGGGTCGTCTTGCCGGCGCCGTTCGGACCGAGCAGGGCCAGCAACTCTCCCTGCCTGAGCTCGAAAGACGCACCATCCAGTGCCTTGACCGCGCCGAATGCCTTGCGCGCGTCGCGTACTGTCAAAACGTTCATCATGGGCGCGCTCCCCGCGCGCTCGTCGCCGGACCGCACGTGGCCGCGGTCCGAGGCCCGTGTTCGTCAGTAGCTTACGCGTGCCCGGGGCTCGCGTTCAGCGATCTCGGTGAGTGGCGGACGGTCTCCGGCGAGTGGCACTCGTGGCCTGTCCACGGTGAACGAGGCTGACTAGCCTCCGGACTTGTCGTGCACCCGCTTCCGCAACGCCCTGGCTCCGGCCTTCGCGCGGCGCTTCTCGTCAATCTGGGCACGCTGATCGAGCTGCCGGCTCTGGTGCTCCTGCTCTGACTTGAGCTTGTGATAGTTCTCGAGCCGTTCGAGAGGCATGTCGCCAGCTGCAATGGCCGCACGAACGGAGCAGCCCGGCTCCTGCTGATGCCGGCAGTCCCGGAAGCGGCATGCCCTCGGCCAGGGTGTCGATGTCTTCGAACGCGCCCGTGCCTGTCTCTCCTGTGTCCCAGAGCTGCAGCTCCCGCATACCGGGAGTGTCGATGAGCACGCCGGTGCCAGGGAGCCGGACGAGTTGCCGCGCGGTGCTCGTATGCCGGCCGCGACTATCCGACTCGCGAACGTCCTGCGTCCGCAGCAGGTCGTGCCCGACCAGCCGGTTGACGATTGTCGACTTGCCGACGCCTGACGATCCGAGGAGCGCCCCGGTCTGCCCGTGTCCGAGGTACTGGCGCAACACCTCGATACTCTCAGGGATACGACAGGAGACGACGTGAACCGGGATCTGCGGTGCGAGCGCGCGAACGGACGAAGCCAGCGATTCCGGATCGTCAGCGACGTCCGCCTTGTTGAGGACGATCACCGGTGACGCCCCGCTCTCTCCGGCGACCGTCAGGTACCGTTCAATCCTGCGCGGGTTGAAGTCTCCGTCGAGACCCGCCACGAGGAAAACGGTATCGATGTTTGCGGCCACCACCTGTTCTTCCGTGGGATCGCCCGCCGCCCGCCGGGAGAAGCGGCTTCGCCGCGGCAGCACGGCCATGATGCGCGCGTCGCCCGGCATGCCGCGCCGGAGCGATCGCGACCCAGTCGCCGACGGTCGGGAAATCCGCACGATTCGCGGCGCGGTGCCGAAGCCTGCCGGACACCCGGGCCAGGAGTTCGCCGTCGGCAGTGACGACGCGGTAGATGTGCGTGTGCTCGAGGACAACGCGGGCCGGGATGAGCCCCTCAGCGGCATACGACGCGAATGCCGCGTCGACGCGGGCGTCCCATCCGAGCGTGGTGAGATCGATTGCCACTACGAGGCGGTCCGGGACGTTCTCTCGAGTGCCGAACTAGGCATGTGCAGGTGCAGGAATCATACGACCATCGCCGTCAGACGTCTCCCGGCCACGTGGAACTCGATCCCGTGCTTTCGGCGGTCTTCAGCAGACAGCGGAGCACCTCCGCCACGCTCCACGCCTGCGCCACGCAGCCGCGCGGTACGTAAGGTGCCTCGGCATCGAAGATTTCGCTGATCGAGCCGACGCACGCATCGCTCAGGTGCGCATCGAAACCTTCGAGCAGACGTCGCGCCCCCGCTCGGTCTTCCGGATAGACCTTGAGCCAGGCGTCGACGAACGGACCGATGAGCCACCCCCACACCGTCCCCTGGTGGTACGCGGCATCGCGCGAGCGGAGATCGCCGTAGTACTTCGCCTTGTAATCCGGATGACCGGGTGCGAGCGAGCGCAGGCCGACGGGCGTCAGCAGCCGTGCCCGGACGACGTCCATCACCGCCTTCCATCGGGCGTGGTCCAGGACAGGATAGTCGAGCGAAATCGCAAACACCTGGTTGGGACGGCACGCCGCGTCGTCTCCATTTTCCCCATCGACGACGTCGTAGAGATGGCCGCCCGCCTCGTACCAGAAGCGCCGGTTGAACGCCTCGCGCGCACGCCTGGCGTGTGACGCGAGATCCAGCTCGTCCCGCTCGTCCAGCTCCTCGATCCATCGCGCCAGCAGCCGCAGCGCGTTATACCAGAGGGCATTGATTTCGACCGCCTTGCCCCGACGCGGCGTGACCACCCAGTCATCGACCTTCGCGTCCATCCACGTGAGCTGGTAACCAGCCTCACCCTGGCGGAGCAGACCGTCCTGCGGATCGACGCCGATGCCGAACCGGGTGCCGGCGAGGTGATGGCGGACGATGTCGACGAACGTCGGGAGCAGCGTGCGGAGCGTATCCGTGTCGCCGGTGACGCGGACGAATTGCTGGACCGCATGGAAGAACCACAGCGTCGCGTCGGCGGTGTGATAAAGGCCTTCGCGCGCGCCGTCCGGAAACATGTTGGGGATGAGTCCATCCCGCACGTAGTGGCCGAACGTGCGGAGGATGTACGCGGCTTCGCGGTGGCGCTTCGTCGACAGCGTCAGCCCCTCGAGGCTGATCATCGTGTCGCGGCCCCAGTCGGTGAACCAGTGATAGCCGGCGATGACGGTGCGGATCTCCTCCCCGGCCGCCCGCGCACGTGCGGCTTCGTCGGCGCGGCCCGCCGGCGTGATGATGAACTGATCCGCCGCGAGCACAAGCTCCGAGGCGAATCGATCCGTACACGCCGAAGCGCGGTTGAGGAGACCACGGCGCCGCTCGGCCTCGGACTCCGCCGCAGCCTCGGGGGTGAGCGCCTCCACCACCTCCCACGACTCGGTCGACGCCACCAGCGTCACCGGCTCGCCGGTCCCGAGATCGGCCCTGAAATAGCCGGGGCTCCAGAGCGTCCCCACTGATTCGTAGCCGCGAAGCTTCTCCATCCGATAGGACACGTTGGACGTGGACGGGTCGAGCGTGAGCGCACTGCGGGTCCCGTGCAGCAGGAACCGAAGCGCGGGGAGGTTCGGTTCGGAGGCGCACACTTCGTAACGTCGCCGCACCGACGAGACGGTGAAGACCTGGCCTGACGCGGCGTTGACCGGGGACTCGTACGGCCTGAAATGCAGCGACGGACGGAGCGAAAGCCGTACCGGTCCTTCGCCCTCGAGCAGGCAGTAGGTGATGTGGACCGTGTTCTGTCCGTGCGGCATCAGCACGCGCTTCTCGATGACGACGCCGTCCATCCGGTACGTCCACACCGGCAGCCCGTCCTCGAGGCGGAACTCCTCCAGGTGTTCGGTCCTGTCGGCGGCATTCGGACCGGACACTTCCTTCTCGTCGCCGAGCCACAACACGTCGCCGGCGGGAAAGCGCACGCGCTCGAGCAGGTGATTGAGCATCACCATGCGGCCGAGCGGCGCCGGCAGTGACGCGATGAGCAGGCCGTGATAGCGCCGGGTCACGATGCCCGCGACGGTGCCGGATGCGTAGCCGCCAAGCCCGTTGGTCACGAGCCATTCGCGGCGCGGCATCGGATCGTCCGCCGCCTTGTCCCGCGGCCTCGGGATCACTCGCGTCAGGCTACTCGCCATCGTCGTCTGCAGTCCGGGGAACGGAATTGAACAGCACCGCGGCTTCGCCGGGGATGTGCCACTCGGCGTCGGCGTGCAGCGGCGGCGTGCCCTGGCCGCCGTAGCGCACCGCCTCGCTGCTCCAGAGAGGGGACCATCGCCGGTCGGCCGGAGGTGCGAGCAGCGGTTCGGGCGCTGGTGAGAGATCGAGGTCGCAGCCCAGGTTGACGACCAGCAGGCAATCGCCTTCGTCCGAGAAGAATCGAATGACGAACGCTTCGGGAGCAATCACCGCGCCGTCGACTTTGCGCGGCTGCGAGATTGCCGGCGTGTCGCGGCGAACCTTGAGCAGGTCACGGTGCAGGACATACGCGCTCGCGTGGGTGTCGCGTTGCGAGAGATCCAGCTTGCATTTCTCGAAGGTGGACCGATCCACCGGCGAAGGCAGCACGTCGGAAACCTCAGGGTCCGACATGCTGGCAAACTGGGTGAGGAACTCCCGCCGACCGGTGCGGATCGGTCCTTTCAGCTCTTCGCGGTGATCGGCGAAATAGAGAAACGGCGAGGTCGAGGCGAACTCCTGTCCCTGGAAGAGCATCGGGGTCGACGGGCCGAGCAGCGTCAGGGCCGTGATCGTGCGGTAACGCGGCGGCGACGATACCTGGTGGAGCCTGCGCCCGAATGCCGAGTTCGCGACCTGGTCATGATTTTCGATGTAGGCGATGAACGTGTGCACCGGGAGATCCAGGCTGGGTGTACCGCGGCGCTTCTCCTGCCAGCGGTACCACTGGCCCTGGTAGATGTAGCCGTACTTCGCGCACGAGATGAACTCCTGCACCGACCCCTTGTAGTCGGTGTAGTAGGCTTCGCGGCGTCCGGTCAGCGACACCGCGGCGCTGTGGTGATAGTCGTCATTCCAGAGAGCGTCGAGGCCGTAGCCGCCGCGCGACGGATCGCGCACGAGGCGCGTGTCCTGCGGTTCGTTTTCGGCGACGACGTAAGCGCGCCTGCCTCCCGCCGCCGCGCGAACACGCCTGGTGATGTCGGCGAGGACATGAACCGGCGACGCATCCCTGATGTCCTGCGTGGCGTCGAGCCGAAGGCCATCGAAGTGATATTCGTCAATCCAGTAGCCCGCGTTCTCGACGAAGAACGAGCGCGCCTCCGGCGGTCCCTCGAAGTTGATGGCGCGGCCCCAGTCGTTCGTGTAGCGGTCGGTGAAGTAGTCAGGTGAGAAGTCCGACAGGTAGTTGCCGTCGGGCCCGAGATGGTTGTACACGACGTCGAGAATGACGCCAAGGCCGAGCGCATGGGCGCGGTCGACAAACGCGCGAAGATCGTCGGGCCTGCCGTACAGGCGCGTCGGCGCATACAGGTCGACGCCGTCGTAGCCCCACCCGAACTGCCCGGCAAAGTCGGCAACCGGCATCATCTCGACGACCGTGACGCCGAGGTCCGCGAGCGCGGGGAGTTCAGCCATCGCCGCTGCCCACGTGCCCTCGCGAGTGAACGTCCCGATGTGCATTTCGTACACGACCTGACCGATCGGTTGCACGCCGCGCCATCCTGCATCAGTCCACCGGAATCCATCGGGATCGACGACCTCCGACGGTCCGTGCGGACCTTCAGGCTGGAACCGCGACGACGGATCAGGGCGGAGGTCCTTGCCGTCGAGTCGATACCGGTAACGGGTGCCGGGTCGAACGCCCGGAATCCGGGCGCTGAAAACACCGTCGTCACTGCGGACGAGGGGGTGGCTGGCACCACCTTCGATCGAGAAGTCCACGCGCGACCGCGCCGGCGCCCAGACCCGGACGGACACTCCTCCGTCGGCGTGAATCTCGACACCGCTCGACAGGCGGCGTTCTCGGACGGCTTGCATATCGCGCAACAACGGCGTCAGCGCTGCGCGCGTCGCCGCTCGCGGCCGGCCAGACGCGCAATTTCGGCGGTCAACACGGCCGGCTCGATCGGCTTGGGAAGGTCGCGGTGAACCTCGGCGAGCAGTTTACCGAGGCGCTTGTCGGTTCGACCGAACGCCGTCAGCGCCGCGGCTGGAATTCTTCCGCCGCGTTCCGCGTCGAGCGACTGGATCTTCCCGACGAGCGAATAGGAGTCATGTTCAGGAGCAGCACTCTCGCTGACGAGGACGTCGGGCCGCCACGATTCGAGCGCATCGAGCGCCTCGGCGACCGATTCAACAGTGCGGACGGAGGCGCCGCGCTGCTGCAGCACGGTCCGCAGCAGATCGCGCCCTTCGCGATCCCGCTCCATCACCAGGACCCTGAGGCCGTCGAGCGGCGCGGAGGACGCCGTGACGATCGCGGCGCGGGAGGGTACGTGGCGATCCAGCAGTTCCGCCGGCTGCAGCGGGAACAGCGCCGTGAAGATCGCGCCGCGGCCGGTTTCCGCGTTGCTCGCATCGATCTCGCCGCCGTGCAGCTCCACGAGCTCGCGCACCAGCGCCAGCCCGACCCCGAGACCACCGGCGGCCCGGGTCGGCGACGCATCGGCCTGGGTGAATCGATCGAAGATCCGCGGCAGGAACTCGGGTGCGATACCGCGGCCGCTGTCGCGCACGATGAGGCGGGCGTGCCGTCCGTCGGTGTCGACTGCGAGATCGACAGCGCCGCCCCTCGGCGTGAACTTGATCGCATTCGCCAGCAGGTGCCACGCGATCTGACGCAGCCGCATCTGGTCGCCGAGGACGACGACCGGCTTTTCCGGGAGCGAGATCCCGAGCACGACATCCTTCGCCCGGGCGGCCGACTCGATCGCCCGAACCGCCTGCTGCACAGGTTCGGCAAGTAATGTGGGGTTCGGGTTGAGCTGCAGCTTGCCGGTGAGAGCCTTCGACACGTCGAGGAGGTCGCCGGTGAGCTGCGCCTGGAGCTTGACGTTCCGCTCGATCGACTCGAGCCCTCGACCAGCCGTGGGCGCGTCCAGCTTGCCGGTGCGGAGCAGGTGCACCCAGCCGAGCACGGCGTTGAGAGGCGTCCGGAGCTCGTGTGACACGGTCGCGAGGAACTCATCCTTCATCCGGTTCGCCGCCTCTCCTTCTCGACGCGCAGCCTTCGCCACTTCCGCCTGCTGCTCCGCGTTCCGGCGCGCGGCGCGCAATTCGGAGATGACGGCGGTCAGCAGCAGACCCTGGACAACGAACAGCGCCAGGTGGGTTGGCGCCGCCCCGTCCATCGTGGCCGAGTGACTCGCCTCGAAGGCGCCAAGCAGGGCGCCGAGCACCGTCGCGGCCAGTGCCGGCCCGGTCCCGCCGAACCATGCGCACGCCATCACGGCCGTGCCGAGCAGCAGGAACTCGCTGCCGTCGTCGATCTTGTCCCCGGCGCGCCAGCAGACGGCAAACACGAGACCCACGAGGAGGAGGGCTATGAGGAACCGGACAGGCGGGGTGACGCTCCTGAACGGGTACGCATCGGCCGTGCCTTTCATGAAGGAAACCGGACTCCCAATTCAGGCGCGCTCGCAGAACACACGCGGACAATGCTCGCAACGCACATGCCACGGCCAATCAGTCGGTCGGAGCGTCTGGTTGCCGTTCAGCTGCAGCGATATCGGGCGCTGCCGCCCCATTTGCGTCAGTAGTCGAGACGGACGGCAGGTCCGAGGGGAGGGCGATCTGGACCGGGCCAAGGATTCCATCGATGAGCCCATACTCCTTCGCCCGCATCGCATCGAGATAGAAGTCGTTGCGCTTGGTGTCACGGATGATCTGCCGCAGAGGCTTGCCCGATCGCTCCGCCAGGATTCGGTAAATCTGGCCTTGCATCTGTTTGAGCCGGTCCAGGTGCTGGGCGGCCGCCGTGGTCGACTGCCAGCCGGCCCATTTCGCCGGTTCGTGAATCATGATCCAGGAATGCGGGAACGACAGGCGCCTGCCCGGACTCGCCGCCTGGACGACGATTGAACCCATGGAATACGCCATGCCCTGGACGACGATCGTGACCTCGAGCCCGTGCGACACCACGTGCCGGATGGCGTCGTGAATGGCCAGACCGTCGGTGACGTTGCCGCCGGCGCTATTGATGTAGATCGTAATCGGCCGCGAGTTGTCGTTGGCGAGCTCCCGGAGGCGCTCGATGACCGTCCGCGCCGTGTCTTTCTCGATGTCGCCGATGAGGTAGATATCCCGGAGGCGGTCCGATTGCTCTTTCCGGACGATCTGTTTCACCGCCTCTACCAATTCCGTGAGTACCTGGTTATTGATTTCACCCATCTCAGGCGCACCTCGCACGCCTCGTGCCGTCTTGGCACGGCTGAGCTCAGTCGTTGAAGATCGGCCTGCCCCGCGGGTTTTCGCGAAAACGCCAACTTACCGCAGATTGGCCTAAACCAGACACCCCGGACTCTCGTCCAACTGCAGCGAACGACCGCAACCCGTGAGTCACACTTGCAGGGTGTTCGGTTTCGGGACGCCACGGTTCGCTGCCGGTCAGGCCCGGCTTCGAACCCGGGTCGGGAACAAAGAACAAAGCCTTTGCGTATCAGCGAGTTAGTGGCAACTCACGGCTGTGGCACCTAGTTTGGACTGTCACGACTGAGCCCGGGGTCCGATCTTCCGCGGGCAAGCCGAGACAGAGGAATCAATGGTCGACATCGCACGTCCCTCGCAGGCACGCAAGAAACGAATTCGCCGCATCCTCATCGGAGGCGGGCTGCTCGCCGCCATCGTGCTCATCACGGTGGGCGTATCACGGCTGAAGCCGGCGGCGCCGTCGGTGGATCGCGCCACCGTGTGGATCGACACCGTCAAGCGCGGCTCGATGCTGCGCCAGGTACGGGGTTCGGGGACGCTCGTGCCCGAAGAAATCCGTTGGATTCCGGCGACGACGCAGGGCAGGGTCGAGAACATCGTCCTCCGCCCCGGCGCGACGGTGAAGCCGGATACGGTCATCCTCGAGCTGAGCAATCCCGAATTGCAGCAGTCCGTCAAGGAAGCACAGCTGGCCTATCAGTCAGCCCAGGCCAACTTCGTGAATCGAAAGCAGGAGCTCGAAAGCGCCCTGCTCAACCAGCAGGGCGATGTCGCGGGCATCGAGGCGTCGTACAAGAACGCCGCCCTCAACCTGGAAGCCCAGGAAAAGCTGTACAAGGACGGTCTCGTCTCAGAGATTCAGCTGAAGCAGTCGCGAAGCGCCGCCGAGGAGCTCAAGAACCGGCTGGAGATCGGACAGAAACGGCTCGAGATGCAGACCGCCGGCATCAAGTCGCAGCTCGCGCCGCAGGAAGCGGATGTCGATCAGAAGCGCGCCGCCTACGAGCTGCGCGTGCGGCAGCTGGACGACCTGAAGGTCAAGGCGGGGATGAACGGAGTGCTGCAGCTGGTCCCGGTCGAGCGCGGGCAGCAGGTGGCGCCGGGCACGAACCTGGCGCGTGTGGCCGATCCCACCAACCTGAAGGCGGAACTGCGGATCGCCGAAACCCAGACCAAGGATATCCGCGTCGGCCAGACGGCCGAAGTCGACACGCGCAACGGCGTCGTCAAGGGCCACGTCTCGCGGATGGATCCCGCGTCCGCGGGCGGCACCGTCGGTGTGGACATCATCCTTGAAGGGGCGTTGCCGTCGGGTGCGAGGCCCGACCTGAGCGTCGACGGCACCATCCAGCTCGAACGACTCGACAACGTGCTCTACGTCGGTCGTCCGGCGTTCGGCCAGGAACAGAGCACCGTCGGACTGTTCAAGTTGAACGCCGATGGCGAAGCGATCCGGACGAACGTCAAGCTCGGACGCAGCTCCGTCAACCAGATCGAGATCGTCGACGGGCTGCAGCCGGGCGACCAGGTGATTCTCTCGGACATGTCCGCGCAGGACCAGTTCGATCGGATCCGAATCGCGGGATGAGGCGGGCAGCACGTCAGCTTTCAGCAGTCAGCCCTCAGCTCTCAGTGCCGGCGACACACTGGCAGGTAATGGCGACGAACGAGCGACGCGGAAGTCATTGAAACTGGGAACTGCGCAACTTGGAGCTCGTAACTGATAGCTGACAGAACTGATCGCTGATAGCTGAGAACTGATAGTTGATAGCTGATTGCTGATTGCTGATTGCCGCCCCCTGCGTTTACTGCTAGCTGATTGAGGAGCACCGATGAACACGTCGCCAAATTCGTCCGCCCCCACGCTGATCCATCTTGACGGCGTCACCAAGGTCTTCTTCACCGACGAAGTCGAGACCCACGCGCTCGCGGGCATTCACCTCGAGATCAAGAGCGGGGAGTACATTGCGATTGCCGGCCCGTCCGGGTGCGGCAAATCGACCCTCCTGTCGATCCTGGGGCTCCTCGATTCGCCGACCGAGGGCAAATACATCCTCAACGGGAAGTCGGTGGCGGATCTGCCGTTGTCCGAACGCGCCCGCGTCCGCAATCGGGAGATCGGCTTCATCTTCCAGAGCTTCAATCTGATTGGCGACTTGAACGTCTACGAGAACGTCGAGCTGCCGCTGACGTATCGCGGGATGAAGTCCGCGGAGCGCAAGGAGCGCGTGATGGCGGCGCTCGAGAAGGTCGGGATGGCGCATCGGGCCAAGCATCTCCCCAGCCAGTTGTCGGGCGGTCAGCAGCAGCGCGTGGCCGTCGCCCGGGCCGTCGCCGGCGCTCCCTCGATCCTGCTCGCCGACGAGCCGACCGGTAACCTCGATTCGAAGAACGGCGAAGCGGTCATGGAACTGCTCCGCGAACTGCATCGCGAAGGCGCGACCATCTGCATGGTCACACACGACCCGCGGTATGCGCGGCACGCCGACCGGTCCATCCACCTGTTCGACGGCCGGGTGGTCGAGGAGGACGGCAGCAAGCACCGCGGCGAGCGCGAGCTCGAAGAGAGCGGATTCGACGTCGCGCACTGACCTTCCAACGAATTGCTGATGGCCGGTCGCCGTCTACCCCACGGGACGACGATCGGCCGTGAGCGATCACCCGTCAGCAATTCACGCATGCTTATAAGCGATCACCTCAAAAGTCCGCGCAGCGACTCGCAGGAGCACGCCCGTCATCCGGTGCGCCCGAGCGAACCGCGCGTCCTCATCGCGGACGATCAAGGCGACGTGCTCGAGGCCTTGCGCCTGCTGCTCAAGGCCGAAGGCTTCCAGCTCGAAACCGCCTCCTCTCCCGCCGGCGTGCTCGCGGCGGTCGAGGCGCGCGAGTTCGACGTCGCCCTGATCGATCTCAATTACGCCCGCGACACGACCTCCGGCGAGGAGGGGCTCAACCTGCTTTCGCGCATCCAGGGGATCGATCCGACGCTGCCGGTCGTGGTGATGACCGCCTGGGGCAGTGTCGAGGTCGCCGTTGAAGCAATGCGACGCGGTGCGCGGGACTTCGTGCAGAAGCCGTGGGACAACGCGCGGCTGATGGCCATCATCCGCACGCAGATTGAGTTGAGCCAGGCGCTGCGCAAAGGCCAGCGGCTGGAGGCCGAGAATTCGCTGCTGCGCGGCGAGGGCATGCCCAAGCTCATCTCCGAGTCGTCGGCGATGCAGTCCGTGCTCCAGGTGATTTCGCGGGTCGGTCCATCGGACGCCAACGTCCTCATCCTCGGCGAGAACGGCACCGGCAAGGGCGTCGTCGCCCGCGCGCTCCACGCGGTCTCGAGCCGGGCGTCCCGCCCGATGACGGTGGTGAATTCGGGCGGCGTCTCGGAAGGCGTGTTCGAGAGCGAGCTGTTCGGGCACGTGCGAGGCGCGTTCACGGACGCGAAGGCCGATCGCGTCGGCCGCTTCGAGCTGGCGGACCAGGGCACGCTCTTCCTCGACGAAATCGCCAACGTGCCAATGAGCCAGCAGGCCAAGCTCCTGCGCGTCATCGAAACGGGCGAGTTCGAACGGCTCGGGTCGTCGCGAACCCGCCGGGTCGACACCCGGATCATCTCGGCAACCAACGCCGATCTGAACGACGAAGTGGCCGCCGGACGTTTCCGCCAGGACCTGCTGTTCCGGTTGAATACGATTGAAATCCGCCTGCCGTCACTGCGCGAGCGGCGCGAAGATTTGCCGCTCCTCGCCCAGCACTTCCTGCGGCAGCACGCGCAGCGGTATCGCAAGCGCTTGACCGGCTTCGAAAGCGGAGCGATGCAGATGCTGCTCGAACACGCGTGGCCGGGGAACGTGCGCGAACTCGATCACGCGATCGAGCGTGCGGTGCTGATGGCCCCGGGTCCGCTGGTCAAGCCCGGCGACCTTGGCTTGCGCGCGACCCGCGACGGCGGCGGACGGCTCGAGGACATGAGCCTCGAAGAAGTCGAGTCCTTCCTGATCAAGAAGGCGATGACGCGCTTCGACGGGAACGTCAGCCAGGCCGCCAAGGCCCTCGGCTTGAGCCGCAGCGCGCTCTACCGCCGGCTCCAGCGGTACGGCCTGTACTCCCGACTGCGCTGAAGCCAGCCTCCGCTCGGCAGGCCTTCGACTCCGCTCAGGGCAGGGCTGCGGGACGTACAATACCCCTGTTCATGCCCGCAAACCGCCCGCGCGAGCCGCGCCTGAGCCACGACCGCCGCATCCTGCTGATGGCGTTCGCGTCTGCTCTGCCCGGGGCGGCGATCTCCATGATCTTTCTCTGGACCGGTGACTACACGCCCAAGGTCCAGTGGACCCTGACCGTCCTCATCGGCACGTTCTGTCTCGGCTTTGCCTTTGCCCTCCGGGAACGCGTCGTCCTCCCGCTCCAGACACTCTCCAACCTGCTCGCGGCGCTCGGCGAGGGAGACTTCTCGATTCGCGCGCGCGGTGCCCGCGGCGGCGATCCCCTGGGCGAGGTCATGGTCGAAGTGAACGCGCTGGTCGAGACGCTGCGGCACCAGCGGCTCGACGCACTCGAGGCGACGACGCTGCTGCGAAAGGTGATGGCGGAGATCGAGGTCGCGGTGTTCACGTTCGACGAGGAGCACGAGCTGAAGTTCGTCAATCGTGCGGGTGCGAGGCTGCTTGGTCAGCCGGGCGAACGCCTGCTTGGCCGCCGCGCGGAGGAGCTCGACCTGGCGGACTGCCTGGAAGGCGAAGCCCCACGCGTGATCAACACCGCGTTTCCGGGCGGCGTCGGGCGATGGGAGATCCGTCGCAGCCTCTTCCGCCAGGGCGGACGGCCGCACGAACTTCTCGTCCTTTCCGACTTGAGCCAGCCGCTCCGGGAAGAAGAACGACAGGCGTGGCAGCGCCTCATTCGTGTCATCGGCCACGAAATGAACAATTCGCTGGCGCCAATCAAGTCAATCGCGGGCAGCCTCGGAACGCTCATCGAGCGCGATCCACCGCCGGCCGACTGGCGCGAGGACATGCAGCGCGGCCTGGCCGTCATCGGCTCCCGGTCGGAGGCTCTCAGCCGCTTCATGAGTGCGTACGCCCGGCTCGCGAAGCTGCCGCCGCCGAAACTCACCGCGCTGGAAGTCGCGCCATTCGTCGACCGCGTCGTCACACTCGAGAAAGACAACCGCGTGCGCATCGCCCCGGGGCCGCGCCTGACCATTCAAGGGGACGGGGATCAACTCGAGCAGCTGCTCATCAACCTGTTGCGAAATGCGATCGATGCGGCGCGCGAGACCGGCGGCGGTGTCACGGTCGGATGGCACCGCGTCACCGGCACCGTCCCGCCAACGATGGAGCTGTGGGTCGAGGATGAAGGTCCAGGGCTCTCGAACACCGGCAACCTGTTCGTGCCCTTCTTCACGACCAAGCCCGGGGGATCGGGGATCGGCCTGGTGCTGAGCCGGCAGATTGCCGAGGCTCACGGCGGCAGTCTCACGCTCGAGAATCGCGCCGATCGCCAGGGGTGCCGCGCCAGCCTTCGAGTGCCGCTGCACACGGGCGCGCAACTCAGGACAGATCCGCTCCAGCACGGCGCCGCGCCGCAGGGCATCGCATCGTGACACCTGCTCTGAGCCGACAAGGAATTCTGATTTGATGGATCTGTACACGCCTGGCGTCGACGCTCTTCGCAGACTGTTGTCACCGTTGTTCGCGGGCCATGCGGGAGTGGGCGCCGTTGTTCTGGCGATCGGAGGCACGCTCGTCGCTGCATGGATTGCGGCGAGGGTCGTCCGCCGGCTCACCGCGGCCTGGCTCCGCCACCTGATGTCGGATTCGGCCCTCATCGTGTCGAGCCCCTCAGTTCGAGCACCGCTGCGCATCATCGGCGGCGCGACGTTCCTGTTCGTCTTTGCGCTCCTGCTCTTCCCTGCCTTCGAGCTCGCCGGGCTGCGTCCGCGCGCGGGCGTACACCTGCGGCAACTTGCCGACTGGAGCTTCGCCGCCGGGCTCCGCACCGTCCTCATCATCGTCCTCGCCTATGCACTGGTACGGACGTCCGCGTTGCTGGTGCGCCGGTTCGAACACGATCTCAGCGTCGGAACCGACCTGGATGCGCTCGAGCGTGCAAAGCGCGCACGCACCCTGGGGGCCGTCGTTCAGAAGGTCACGACGGTGCTGGTGATCGGGGCCGCGGCGTTGATGGTGCTCCAGGGCGTCGGCGTCGATATCACCCCGGTCCTGACCGGCGCCGGCATTGCCGGCCTTGCCGTAGGGTTTGGTGCGCAGGCGCTGGTCCGCGACATCATCAGCGGCTTCTTCCTCATCCTCGAAAACCAGATACGAGTCGGTGATGTCGCCGCCATCAACGGAACCGCCGGGGCCGTCGAAGCGATCAATCTGCGAACGGTCATCCTCCGCGACGCCGAGGGAACGGTTCACGTATTTCCGAATGGCGCGATCAACACCCTGGCCAACCGCAGCAAGGACTACTGGTACTACGTTGTCGATCTCGCGGTCTCGTACTTCGACGACACCGACGCGATCACGGCGGTTTTGAAAGATGTCGGCGCGGAGCTGCAGGCGGATACCACGTTCGGCCCATCGATCCTGGAGCCGATCGAAGTTCTGGGAGTGGACGGGTTCGGCGACTGGTCGGTCGCCATGAAGGCGCGGATCAAGACCGTGCCGTCGAAGCAGTGGTTCGTTGGACGGGAGCTGCGCCGCCGGATCGTCAAGGCGTTCGAACAGCACGGATTTGCGATCCCGTTTCCCGTGCCGTCGAGCGCCGTGCCGAAGGAGTCGCGCAGCGCCGAGCGTCAGTAACCGGTGGCGGCCGCTGGCGCGGGTTTCTGCCCTGCCGATTCCTGCACGATCTTGACGCCAGCACTGGCGCCGACGCGGGTCGCGCCCGCGGCGACCATCGCCTTCAACCCGTCGAGATCCCTCACGCCGCCTGCGGCCTTGACGCCCATGCCGGCGCCGACGACGCGCCGCATCAGCGCCACGTCGGCGGCCGTGGCACCACCGGAAGCGAAGCCGGTCGACGTCTTCACGAAGTCGGCGCCGGCCGCCTTGGCCAGGGTGCACGCGGCGATCTTCTCGTCGTCAGTCAACAGTGCCGCCTCGATGATCACCTTGCTGAGGACGCCGCACTGGCGGCATGCCTCGACCACGGCGACGATATCGCGCTCCACCGTCCGCAGGTCCCCCGACTTGAGCGCGCCGATGTTGATCACCATGTCGATCTCGGTCGCGCCGTCGAAAATCGCCCGCCGCGTCTCGTAGTTCTTGACGTCGGACGTGGTCGCCCCGAGGGGAAATCCGACAACGGAACAGACGCCGACGCCGGTGCCGCGCAGCAGCGCCGCCGCCGTCGCGACCCACGCGGGATTGACACACACGGTCGCGAAGTGGAACTCGGCTGCCTCGCGACAGAGTTTCTCGATGTCGGCCCGTGATGCGTCGGGCTTGAGCAGGGTGTGGTCGATCATCGACGACACGCCGATGGTCGTGCTGCCGCTCGCGTGCATGCCGAGACGAGTCGCGCCGGCATCGATCACGCCGCGCAGGCGGTCGGGGCAGCAGTCTGAGACGGCAGCGTGGCACGGCACAGCGTTGAGGCGCGCCGGTGCGTCGCAGGCTGCGCGCGCAGCACCTCGTCGGTGATGATGTCGATCAGCCGCTGCAGGTCGTGTGGGTCCAGCACGCTACGCTCGCTCGCTTCTCGCCGGTTGCATCTGCGGTCGCATCAGAACCGCTCCTCCATCCGCTGGATCTTCAGAAGGCGCCGGATGTATCGCGCCTCCCGCATCGGCGTGCCGATCCAGGTATCGACGATGCGGACGGCCTCGGGAGCGTCGACGAGCGACGAACCAAGCGTGATGACGTTGGCGCCATTGTGCTCGCGCGAGTACCGCGCGATCGTCTCGGTCGTGCACATCACCGCACGGATGCCGCGCACCTTGTTCGCTGCAATCGCGGACCCGATGCCGGCGCCATCGATGACGATCCCGGCGTCCGCTTCCTTTCGCGCCACGCTCGTCGCCACCCGCCCGGCCACGTCCGGGTAGTCTACCGGCTCGGTGGTGTCGGTGCCTGCGTCCTCGACCGCGATGCCGCGCCCGCGCAGATGCGCAACGAGAGCGCGCTTCAACTGCAGGCCGGTATGATCGGACCCGATCGCCACCCGGCGGATGTCCGCGACCGGCACCAGGTCGCCGGCCCTCGACATGTCGGCGGAGCCGGCAGAGATCACGGTCACCCGCCGGGAGGCCAGCGTGTCCTGCGCCAGCGGCGTCACATGCCCGCCCGGAGACGAGCTCCACCGTGGTGCCGATATCCAGCACCCGCGCGTCGGCTTCGGTGATCAGGTCGAAAGGCTTCATGGGGCTCGGTTCTACGTCAGGTATCAGCTATCAGCAGTCAGCAATCAGCAATCAGTTCAGCTTCAGCTATCAGCCATCAGTTACCAGTTACCAGTTCCCAGTTCGCTTCCGGCTCCCAGCTGCTTGACGCCGCCAATTCCTGCGATGCGCGGCGCGGGGACACGAGCTGACAGCTGAAAGCTGACAGCTGACACTGAGAGCTGATTGCTGAACGCTACCTCCGTTCATTCCCCCTCGAGTTCCGCTATGTGCGCGAGGTTGCGATATTTCTCGTCGTAGTCGAGTCCGTAGCCGACGACGAACCGGTCTTCGATCGTGAATCCGACGTACTCGACCTTGACGTCCACTACCCGGCGGGACGGCTTGCTCAGCAGGCACGCGGTCCGCAGCGTCTTCGGCGACCTGGCGCGCAGGATGTCCTGAAGATACGTGAGCGTCAGCCCGGTGTCGACGATGTCTTCGACGATGATGACGTGTCGGCCTTCGAGTCCGGAATCGAGATCCTTCAGCATGCGGACTTCGCCGGACGACTTGGTGCTCGTCGCGTAGCTGGACACGGCGATGAAGTCCAGGGTCACCCGCGTCCCCATCGCGCGCACGAGGTCGGCCATGAACACGAATCCGCCCTTGAGGACGCAAACCAGGTGAAGCCCCTCGTTCGCGGGGTAGTCGGCATCGATCTGCGCGGCGAGCTCCCGCACCCGCGCCTGGATCGTCGCCGCATCCAGCAGAACCTTCATCCGTTCAGTCTCCCCCGCCTCGCTCGCTCGCGCCCCAGCTTCGGCGCGGCAGGCTACGGCACACTCTGGCACCTCGACTTCCGCCTGAAGGCGGAAGCTACGACCCCTGGCACCCCTGGCACCCTGGCACCCGTGGCACCCTTACTTTCCTACCGCCTCCCTGACACGGACCGCCATCGCCCGGGCATCGGCGAGCACCTCCGCTTCCGGGAGTGTCTGCACCTTGCGGTCGCGCATCAGCACGCGGCCATTGACGATCGTCGTTCTCACGTCGTCGCCGCGCGTGACGTAGACCAGGTGCGACAGCGGATCGTACATCGGGACCTGCCGCGCGGCGCCGAGCGATACGATGATCAGGTCGGCACGCTTGCCCGTCTCGAGCGAGCCGATCTGCGCGTCCAGGCCGAGCACGCGGGCGCCATCGATCGTCGCCATCTCGAGTGCGCGCCGCGCCGGGATCGCGCGAGGGTCCATCGTCTGCAGCTTGGCGAGGAACGCCGCCTGCCGCATCGCTTCGAACATGTCGAGATCGTTGTTGCTGGCCGCCCCGTCGGTGCCGAGGCCAACGTGCACGCCGGCAGCGCGAAGAGCAACGACTTTGGCGGCGCCGCTCGCAAGCTTCATGTTGCTTTCGGGGTTGTGCGACACGCCGACCCGGCGCGACGCCAGGATTGCGATGTCGCCCGGCGTCAACCAGACGCCGTGGGCAGCGACGGTGCGGGGACCCCAGAAGCCGATGGTGTCCGAGGTACTTCGCCGGCGACGCGCCGTGCTCCCGGATTGAGTTCTTCACTTCGTCCGACGTCTCAGCAAGGTGGATCAGCACGGGGGCGTGCTTGCGATCCGCGAGGGCGCGCACGGCCTTCAGCGTTGCCGTGTCGAGCGTATACATCGCATGAGGTGCGAGAGCGGGAACGATCAGGTCGTCCCCGGCAAATCGATCGAGGAATGCGGCGGCGCGCGCGAGGCCGTCCGCCGGTGTCTTCGCGTCCGCTACCGGAAAGCGGATGATCGTCTGGCCGAGGACGCCGCGCAGGCCCGCCTCCTTCGTCGCGCGGGCAACTTCCTCTTCGAAGTAGTACATGTCCGCGTACGTCGTCGTCCCGGATTCAATCATCTCGAGGGCGGCGAGCCGCGTTCCCGCCCGCACGAACTCGGGCGTGACCGTCTTGGCCTCGGCGGGAAAGATGTACTTCTGCAGCCAGTCCATGAGCGCGAGATCGTCCGCGAGCCCGCGGTACAGGACCATCGCGGCGTGCGTGTGCGTGTTGACGAGGCCGGGCATGACGGCCTGGCCGGCGGCGTCAATCGTCTCCGTCGGAGCAAACCTGGCCGCAATCGCGTCGGGGGTATCGATGGCGACGATGTCGCGGCCGTCCACCGCGATCGCCCCGGGAGACAGGACACGGCCGGTCGAATCGACGGTGACGACGATCCCGCCGGTGATGACGAGAGAGACGGGCCGGCGCGCGACTTGGGCAGAAAGCAGTGCGGCGGCGGCCAGCACCGCCGCGGAAATGCGCAGCATGGACGGGTGATCTTATCCCGTTTCTCTTTTCCCTTTTGCCGCTCCCGTTTTGTATAGTGAACCGGTGCCGCTCCACCTCATACCGCACCCGCTGGTCCACGATGCGCTCGCGACGCTCAGGGACGCCGGGACGCCGCCGGAGCTCTTTCGCCGCGTCGCCGTCCGCATCAGCCTGCTGCTTGCGGCCGAAGCGACGCGCGATGTGCCGAGCGTCGCGGCCACGGTCGGAACGCCGCTCGGTCCGGCAGAGAGCCGCCGCATCACCGGCGATGTCGTCGTCGTGCCCGTGCTCCGTGCGGGCCTCGGCATGCTCGATGCCATCCTCGAGCTGTTGCCGGCGGCGCGGGTGGGACACATCGGGCTGCAGCGCGACGAGCTGACCGCGGTGGCGTCGCGTTATTATTCGAAGCTGCCGGCCGATCTGAGCCGCAGCTTCGTGCTGATGATCGATCCGATGCTGGCCACCGGCGGCAGCGCGGTCTCTGCCCTCGACCTTCTTCGCAACGCCGGCGCGCGCAACGTGCGCATGATTTGCATCGTCGCGGCGCCCGAGGGCATCGCACTCGTCGAGCGCCACCACCCGGACGTGCACATCTTCACACCCGTCATCGACGAGGGGCTGAACGAACACAAGTTCATCGTGCCCGGACTCGGCGATTTCGGCGATCGGTTGTATGGGACGCAGTAAGCGCGGCAGTGAGCCAAGCCATGAAACAGCCGACACCGGAGCGTACTGTCGAAAGGCGCAGCCAGGAGCGGGTGACGGACGCCAAGTGGCGCACGGCACTTACCGGCATCGAGCCGAACAAGATTCTGGTTCGGGGTTATCCGCTCGATGAGCTGATGGGCCGATTGACGTTCGGCGAGACGATCTACCTGCTGCTGATGGGCGAGTGCCCGACGCCAGGCATCGGGCGACTGATGGAAGCGATGCTCGTGTCGTTCATCGACCACGGCGCCACGCCGCCGTCGACGCTCGCAGCGCGCAATACGGCGACTGCCGGGGCGCCGCTCCGGGCCTGTGTTGCCGCGGGAGTCCTGGGGTTCGGTCGATACCACGGCGGTGACATCGAGAGCTGCATGCAGTTTCTCGATACCGGCCTCGAGCTGGTGCGGTCAGGCAAGTCGTACAAGGATGCAGCACGGGAGATCGTCGACCGCTGCCAGGCAACCGGAGAGGCCGTGCCCGGCTTCGGCCATCGTTACCACACCAGGGACCCGCGGGCGGCGCGGCTCTTTCAGATGGCGCTGGAGCTCGAGATCGAGGGCGGGCACATCCAGATGATCCGGGCGGTGGAGATGCTGCTCGGCAGCGAACGCGGCACGCAGCCGGCCGTCCCGGTGAACATCGACGGTGCCATCGCCGCGGTCTGCGGCGATCTCGGCATGCCGCCCGATGTGGCCAATGCACTCTTCATCATCTCGCGCGTACCCGGCATCACCGCGCAGGCCCAGGAAGAACGCGAACGCCAGCACCCGATGCGGCAAATCGATCCCAAGGACCACATCTACGACGGTCCCTCAGAGCGGCGACTGCCAGAGCGCCGCAAGTAGCGCCGCGCGGGACTACCGGGACTCGGGATTCGGGATTCGGGATTCGGGACGGATTCTGCGCCGCCAAGCCGCAAACAACCGGAACCGTGTCGCTCATCGCTGACATCGGACCGCGGACAACACGGACGAGCACGGACTGACGCGGAGGGGTCCAGCTGTCGGGTCCTTGCTTAGAACACCCGTCAGTGCTGATTGCCGGCCGAGACTCGTCTGTCCTATGGGGAGCGAAGCGAGGCCGAGACACCGTGAACGGGGCTGGCAGCGCCGGCCACTGTTCACCTGCCGGCGTTATGAGGGAGCTCTGAGTGTGAGAAGGCGAACACCGAGCAATCTCTCGGGTGCTCGCCTTTCACACTCAGAGCTCCCTCATCGCGCGAAGCGCGGCTGCCAGCCTGTATTTTCCGGATCCGTGTTCGTCCGTGCTCGTCCGTGTTTTCCGTGTCCTTGAAGATCCGAGATCTGCGGCTCAGTACTTCGACTGCGTCGGATCGACCTTGTCGATCCACTCGAGAATCCCGCCCTTCAGGTTCCTCACACGTGTGAAGCCACGATCCTGCAACAGGGCGACGGCTTTGGCGCTGCGACCGCCGACCTTGCAGTTGACGACGATGTCGCGATTGCGGTCGAGTTCCGCGGACCGGGCCGCGACTTCGCCGAGCGGAATGAGCTTCGATCCGGGAATCCGGCAAATCTGGTATTCGTTCGGCTCACGAACGTCCAGGATGAATACGTCCTCGCCTTTGTCGATCTGCGCCTTCAACTCCTGCGCAGTCACTTCAGGCACTCCGGACGACACCGGCGCACTCGTCGTCGGCGTCACGCCGCAGAAAGCGTCGTAATCGATCAGCTCGTGGATGGTTGGATTGTCGCCGCAGACCGGGCACTCGACATCGCGGCGCAACTTCAGCTCGCGGAAGCGCATCTGCAGCGCGTCATACAGGAGGAGTCGTCCGACGAGCGGCTGGCCGGCTCCGAGTATCAGCTTGACCGCTTCGGTGGCCTGGATGATCCCGATGATCCCCGGCAGCACGCCCAGCACGCCGCCCTCGGCGCAGCTCGGGACCAGACCCGGCGGTGGCGGCTCCGGGTAAAGGCAGCGGTAGCATGGGCCGCCCTTGACCGCGAACACGGACGCTTGCCCGTCGAACCTGAAGATGCTGCCATACGCGTTCGGCTTGCCGAGCAGCACGCACGCGTCGTTGACCAGGTACCGGGTCTGAAAGTTGTCGGTGCCATCGAGGATGACGTCGTAGTCGCGCAGAACGTCGAGCGCGTTCTTCGACGTCAGCGCGACTTCGTGCAGGACCACTTTCACCGACGGGTTCATCGCCACAAGGCGATCGCGCGAGGCCTCGAGTTTGGGACGGCCGACGTCTGGCGTGCCGTAGATGATCTGCCGGTGCAGGTTGCTCGCATCCACCTTGTCGAAATCGACGAGCCCCAGCGTGCCGACACCGGCGGCCGCCAGATACATGCTGGCCGGCGCGCCGAGTCCGCCGGCGCCGATGCACAGCACGCGTGCGGCCTTGAGCTTCCGCTGCCCTTCGACGCCAACCTCCGGCATGATCAGGTGCCGGCTGTAGCGCTGGACCTCTTCGCGGCTGAGCTCCTCTCCTTCCCGCTGCACGACGGCGCCGACACCGCCGGCGACCGAGGGGACGATGCTGACGGTATCGCCGGCCTTGAGAGCCGTCTTCTCCCGCTCGAGATGACGGATGTCTTCGTCGTTCACGTAGATGTTGACGAAGCTCCGGAGCTTGCCTTCGTCGGTGTAGAGGTGCTTGCGGAGATCGCCGTAGCGCCCGACGAGCGCCTGGAGGATCTCTCCAACCGTGCCGCCGTCCACTTCGACGACATCCAGCTTGCCGGCAAACGGCCGGAGCGGTGTCGGGATCAGAATTCGATGAGCCATGTAATGTCCTTCCGGTCGAGACCGGGGCGTTCCTCGCGCCGACGCCGGCGGGAGGTCGTTCCCGCTTCGCCGCGCCAGATGGAGACAGTGACGAGTTTATGCATTCGGCAGCGCGGCCGCCTTCTCCGGCGCCGACTGCAGGTATGCCTCGAAGTCGGCAAGCCCGCGGCCGATCTCGATTCGCGCCGGCAAACGCGGGGCGACCGTTTCTGCCGCGGTCTTGTAGCCGTTCCCGGTAATGCACACCACCACGGATTCGCTCGCCGGGATCACGCCGCGGCGCACGAGCGCCATCGCACCGGCAAGCGTCGCACCGCCCGCCGGTTCGGTGAAGATGCCCTCGGTCTCGGCGAGCAGATCCATCGCCTGCAGGATCTCCTCGTCTGTCGACGCGGCCCCCGAACCGCCGGTCGACTTGACCGTTTCGACCACCTGGAATCCATCGGCGGGATTCCCGATCGCGATCGATGAGGCGATCGTCTTCGGCTTGACCGGATCCGGGAACTCCAGCCCCTCTTCGAGAGCGCGAATCACCGGCGCGCACCCTGCGGCCTGCGCCGCGTGGATGCGCGGCAGCTCACCAGAGACAAGACCGATCTGCCGCAGCTCGCGGAATCCACGTGCAATGCGCGGCAGCAGCGTGCCGCCGGCGACCGGCGAGACGAGATGCTGCGGGAATCGCCAGCCGAGCTGCTCGACGACCTCGAATCCAAGCGTCTTCGCGCCTTCGGCGTAGTAGCTGCGCAGGTTGATGTTCGCGAATCCCCAGCCGTGCTTCTCTGCAATCTGCGTACACAACCTGTTCACGTCGTCGTAGTTGCCGCGCACACCGATGACGTGCGGCTTGAAGACAGCGGACCCGAGCACCTTGGCGAGCTCGAGATCGAACGGGATGAAGACGTAGCACTCGAGACCCAGGCGGGCGGCGTGGGCAGAAACGCTGTTCGCAAGATTGCCGGTCGAGGCACAGCCGAACGTGGTGAAGCCCAGTTCGACGGCGCGAGTCGCAGCCATCGACACGACACGGTCCTTGTACGACAGCGTCGGATGGTTGACCGAGTCGTCCTTGATGTACAGCTCGCGAAGCCCGAGCTTGCGGGCGAGGCGGTCAGCCCTGACGAGCGGCGTATACCCGGAGTGGAAGCCGGTCCGCGGCTCACCGGTGATCGGCAGCAGCTCGCGGAAGCGCCAGACGTTGCGCGCGCGGCTCTCGACGACGTCGCGGGTCATCGCCTCGCGGACGCCGTCGTAGTCGTAGGTCACCTCGAGCGGCCCGAGGCACTCTCCGCATACCCACAGCGCTTCGGCCGGATATTTCGCACCACACAGGTGGCACTGCAGTCCTGTCATGAACGTCATGCGTCATCACCTTCCCGATGGACCTTCACTGTTCTGACCGTGCACGCGACCCGTTCCCGAGCGTACACGTCGCGCAGCATGCTCTCGACCTTCGGTGCGTTGCCCGAGGCGAACACCGCGACCGTCGGTCCGGCGCCGCTCAGGCAGACGCCGATCACGTCAGGATGCCGCAGCGCGAGCAGCCGGCGCAACCCCGGCACCAGGGCCTGGCGATACGGCTGGTGCGTGCGGTCCTGGAGCGCCTCGCGCATGTCGGCGGCCCGCCCGGTCTGCAGCGCGCTCAACAGCAGCGCGACGTGCTGCAGGTTGAAGATCGTATCCCCCAGCGGCAGCCGCTTCGGCAGCGCCCGGCGCGACACCGAGGTCGCGAGCTCGACGTGCGGCGTTGCCACGATGATGCGCCAGCGCGACGGCCACGGCCATCGCGATACGGCGACGCTGCCGTCGGCGCGCTCGCAGCAACTCGTCACCCCGCCGAAGATGGCCGCCGCGGCATTGTCGGGGTGTCCTTCGATCTTCGACGCCGCATCGAGGATTTCGTCCCCGTCCCGCCTGCCATCGACGAGCTCGCGCAGCCGGATGCCGGCGATCGTGGCCGCGGCGCTGCTGCCCAGCCCGCCGCGAAGCGGGATCGCGCTCCGCACTTCGATGTCGAGCGAGGGCAGGCCGGCGCCGGCCGGGCGGAAACGCGTCGAAACCATGCTGAATCCGGTTCGGCCCGCCGATCGGGCCGTCGCAGAAATCACAATTGAGCCGCCCGGCCCCATCCGCGATGACCCGGGTGACCTTCACCCTCAGATACAGCGCCACCGCGAGCCCCAGCGTGTCGAGCCCGGGCCCGAGATTGGCGATCGATGCCGGCACCACGATCTCGTGCGGCACCCTCAGGAGGCGCATTCGCCGTCCATCACCTCCGGACTGAATGCATGGTCCTCACCCGGGTCGATGAAGTCGGCGGGCATCGCGTCTTCGGCCGCCATCTTCTCGAGATCCGCAACCGCCGCGCGCGCGTGGGCCGGATCGACACGCAGGAAGAAGGCAGTTGCCGTCTCCCCTGTCGTCCGCTCCTCTTCGTACAGCCGCAGCATCCGGTTCACCGCCTCGGGAATTCGGCGGGCGGGAATCTTCGCCGTCAAGCGGCCGAAGCTCGCCCCGTCCGGACCTGCGCCACCGCCGAGCATCATGAAGTACTGCGGCACGGGCCGATCGCCGAGCTTCCGGATGCTGCCCTGGAACCCGATCGACGCAACATGATGCTGCCCGCAGCCATTGGGGCAGCCGCTGATCTTGATGTGCACGTCCGACGCCACACGCACCAGCGCCGGCTGGGTCTCGAGATTGTCCTCGATCAGTCGCGCGAGTCCGCGCGACTGCGTCACCGCCAGGCGGCACGATTCGGCGCCCGGGCAGCTGGTCACGTCGGTGATCGTTCCCGCGCCCGATCGCGTCAGTCCCGCGGCCGCCAGCCTTCGATACAAGCCGGGCACCTGTCCACTCTTGACCCAGCGCATCACGAGGTTCTGATCGACTGTGACGCGAACGGTGCCGTCCGCATACGCCCGTGCGAGCACCGCCAGCGCGCGCATCTGGCCGGCGGTGACGTCGCCCAGCTCGAGCGAGACGGTCACCTGCGAGTACTCGCCCTGCTTCTGGGGCCGGAGGTTGGTGCGGAGCCATTCGGTGCGCTCACGTCCAGGTCCACCGTCGCGCACTTCGACGACCGGGACGATGCCAGGACCGCGCACCGGGGTGGCGGTCACGAGGGCAGTGATTTCCGCGATTGACGGCGCCTCCGTCCGTTCGACCGGGGCCTGCTCGACCGGCGGGTTCTCCGGATCGAATGGCAGCTGCGCCCCGCCCGCCGCGCGCAGCGCGTCGAGCTCCTCGTGGAACGCCGCCTGCCACGCGTCCCAGCCCATCGACTTGACCAGGAACTTCAGGCGGTTGCGCTGCTTGTGCTCGTAGTCGCCGTAACGCTGGAAGACGCGCAGCACGGCTTCGGCAACCATCAGGATGTCGGACGCGGGAAGGAACTCGTAGAGCGATGCGCCGCTGCGGCACATGATCGCGGTGCCCCCGGCGACGTTGACCCGGAAGCCGCGGCGGCCGGACCCATCGGGGTGGAGCGCGGCGCGCCATCCGAGATCGTTGATCGACGTGGCCGCGTGATCCTCCGCAGTGCATCCGTCGAACGCAATCTTGAACTTGCGCGGGAGCGTCGAGCTGAGCGGATGCCGCAGCAGGTATCGCGACATTGCCTCGGCGTACGGCGTGACATCGAAGACTTCGTCACGCGCGACACCTGCGTATGGACACGCGGTGATGTTCCGCACCGAATTGCCACAAGCTTCGCGCGTCGTCACGCCCGCGTCCGCGAGGAGACGCATCGCCGGCTCCGCGTCGTGCAGCTTGACGAAATGGAACTGGACGTTCTGCCGCGTCGAGATGTGCCCGAACCCGCGCGAGTAACGATCGGCGACGTCCGCCAGCGCCTCCAGGTGCGACGCGTCGAGAATACCCTGCGGAATCTTGACCCGCAGCATCTGCGCATCCGCGTCCTGCCGCTGCCCGTACGGTACCTCGCAGCAGGCGGAACTTCCGCCACTCTTCGGGCGTGATTTCCCCGCGTTCGAAGCGGTCCAGCATGAGGGCGAACTCGTCGATGTCGCTGGTCTTGGCGAAGGACAGCCGCGAGCGGCCGTACGTGCTGGGATCGTCTACAACTGCCATAAGGTTCCTATGTAGCGGTGGACGCGACGCGCCCGCCTGGAATTGAATCTTCGGTGATCTCGCGCGGCGCGAGGAGCCCGGCAAGCCCGGCGACCGCACCGACAACGATGAGACCGGGGAGATCGCTCTGCGACGCGTCCGCCTCCCCGAGGGTGTCGAGAGTTCCGTGCCACGCTTCGGCGCCGGGCCGCGAGGCGCCGAGAAGGATCGCCGCGGGTGTGCGAGGCGACCAGCCGGTGTCGAGAAGCTGTCGCCGGATGGCGCCCTGATTCGCGATGCCCATGAGCACGACGACGGTCGCGCTGCCGGGAGCGAGTGACCGGAGGACCGGCCCGTAGGCCGACTCCGCGTGCCCCGAGACGACGACGAACGCGGACGCAAGCCCGCGGTGAGTGACCGGAATGCCGGCGAGCAGTGGTGCGGCAAGCGCACTCGATACCCCGGGGATGATCTCGCACGCCACGCCAGCGGCCGCGAGTGCGAGGGCTTCTTCGCCGCCACGACCGAAGACAAACGGATCACCGCACTTCAGCCGCACGATGCGGTGCCCGCGGTGCGCCTCGCGGATCATCAGGCGATTGATCGCGTCCTGGCGGATGGCCGGACGGCCGGCGCGCTTGCCGACGAAGAACCGCCGCGCGTTCACCGCGAACGCCAGCGTGTCAGCCTCGACGAGCGCGTCGTAGAGCACGAGATCCGCCTCGGCGAGGCGGCGGGCGGCCTTCAGTGTCAGCAGTTCGGGATCGCCGGGGCCGGCACCGACGAGCGATACGAGGCCGGTCACTTGACCAGCTCCAGTCTGGCGTCGGCGTGAAGCGGCGGAAGCTCCGAACTGGCCCGCGCCGACTGACGTTCGTAGAGCGCATTGAGCGCGACCAGAAGTTCGGGACGCCGGTCGGGCATCGGCACCTGACGCTCGCGCCATTCACGCCGCAGCTCGTGGGCCCTCAGCATCCACGCTTCCAGATCGGGCGGCAGGATGGCATCGATCGCCTCGCGCAGCAGTCCGGCGAGCGCGGGCGCCGCGCCGTCGGTTGAAATCCCGATCGTCACCCCTGCCCGGCGCACGACGCCGCCCAGATAAACGGTCGCATTCGGCGGATCGTCAACCGCGTTCACGAAGACATGACGGCGTTCGGCCTCTGCGGCGACGAAGCGATTCACATCCGGGGGCGCGGCCGCGACCACGAACCACGCGCCATCGAGGTCCCGCGGCTCGAACCCGCGCTCCTCGATGGCGACGCCAGCGGTACGAATATCCGCACACACCTCCGGCGCCACGACCAGGATGTCGGCACCCACGGCCCGGAGCGCCGCCAGCTTGGACGCCGCCACCGGTCCGGCACCGACGACCACGACGCGGCGGCCGTCGAGCTTGAGGTATACGGGGAAGAGTGCGATGTGAAGTCTCCTGAAACGTAAAAAAGCCCGGAAGGTCTGGCCTCCCGGGCTTCGTTGTCGCTTGCGTCTTGTTGAACCTGGTTCAGAGCATCAACGCGTGGACCGAAGGCAGGGAAGCCCATGGCACTGCATACAGCAGCAACAGTTACACGCGCAGAGGCTTCCACGAAACATTTACCCAGTTATATCGCCCGGCGGGTCCGCAAGTCAAGCCGGCTCGGCCGTGCGTATGGGGGACGTCGACACCCATTACGCGCCCGTTCCTGCCCCGGGCACCAGGCTCGACAACACCGGCAGCGAGACCGGCGGCACCTCGTGGAAGTCGAACGCGGCGATTTCGTCCATCGCCTGGGTGATGGCCCAGGACGAGGCGGGATCCAGGCTGACGACGAAGGGGCGACGGCCCTCCGGAAATCCGGGGCGCTGCAGGACGGCGTCGATGTTGATGTCGTGCCGGGCAAACACCGTCGCCAGCGTCGCGATGATGCCGGGACGGTCCGCGACGGTAAACCGCACGTACTGCGGACTCACGAACTCGGAGGTGACCTCCGCGCCAACCGCGGCCGCCCGCGCGGTGAACGGGCCGGCTTCGCGCGCGATCGCGAGCAGGTCGGACATCACCGCCACCGCCGTCGGCTCGCCGCCGGCGCCGAGACCGCCGAACGTCGTCTCGCCACCATATTGGCCGCGCAGCATCACCAAATTCTCGCTCCCGCGCACGCTTGCCAGCGGCGATCCGAGCGGCACGAGCGCCGGACCGACCGCCGCACGCACGGTTCCGGGATCGTCAGTGCGCTCGGCCCACGCAATCTGGCGGATGGTGCATCCGATCTGCTGGGCGTACTGGAAGTCCACCGCTTCGATCGCGTCAATTCGCCTCGCCTCGATCGCGCCGGCACGGACGTGCGCGTGCAGGGCCACGTGCGCGAGGATGGCGAGCTTTGCCTGGGCGTCGAACCCCTCGATGTCCTGCGACGGGTCTGCCTCGGCAAATCCAAGCGCCTGCGCCTCGGCAAGGGCGTTGCGAAACTCGACCCCGTCGCGCTCCATCCGGCTCAGGATGTAGTTGCAGGTCCCGTTGAGAATGCCAGCGACCCGCGTCAGCCGGTCGCCGGCAAGCCCGTGTTCGATCGCGCGAACGACCGGCACACCCCCCGCGACCGCGGCCTCGAAGCGGACCCGGCTGCCCGCACGTTCGGCGAGGTCGAGCAGTTCCGGCCCGGCATGGGCGATGACCTGCTTGTTCGCGGTCACGACCGACTTGCCCGCCTCGAGCGCTCTTCGAATCCATTCCTCCGCCGGCGTGCGTCCGCCAATCAGTTCCACGATCACGTCCACGTCGTCTGTGAGGACGTCCGAGAGGTTGTCGGTCCAGCGGACAGACGACGGGATCCAGTCGACCCGCTTGCGCGAGACATCGCGATTGCAGATTGCCACCAGCTCGAGCTCACGCGGCTGCAGGTCGAGCATCAGCCGCGCGACGGACTGGCCGACGGTTCCGAATCCCACGATGGCGATACGGCACGGCCGCTGTCCGGCGCCAGACTTCAGAATCGCCATCTGCTCTCCACTTCTAACTACTCTCGCTGACCCGTGCGGCTTCGCTGCCTTCGCTGATTCGCGGGCACAAAAAAACCCGCCGGCGTTTCGGCGGGTTCGGGTGCGCTGACCTTGTCGGAACTGTTAAGGTGCGACCGCGCAGACCCCGCCGCCAGTGTGGATTCGCATCGGGCGAATCCGACAGGCGATCGCGGCCATCGACGTGATCGGGCGCATGTCGTCGAGGAGTATAGGCAGGCCGATCCGTATGCGTCAAGGGAGAACGCAGATTAGTATCAGCTGCCCTTATGAAGTTCAAAACATTATAAATTTGACTTTGAATGCTGAGGAACACAACATAGCTTTATGCACGGTCTCATCCTGTCGGCGGGTATGCGTGTCGTCGGCGCCCCTGGCGGGACCGGTGGCGTCGTTCGCCGCCCGGTTACGATTGGCGCGGTCGTCGGCTTTACGCCAGACGAGTGACGGGGCGGAACCTGCGGTAGACCAGGGGCCGTCACTCGAACCGGGGACGGCCTTTTTGCTTTTTGGCCCGGGTCCCACCGGGCCGCGAACGTTCAAGAAAAGAGACAAGCGTGCGAGTTGCGTATCAGGGAGAGCCGGGAGCATTCAGCGAAGCGGCGGTCATGCGCCTGCTGCCGGATGCCGACCCGCGTCCCTATCCGACGTTCGACGAAGTGTTCGACGCGGTCCACACCGGTGCCGTGAACCTCGGCGTCGTCCCGATCGAGAATTCCATTGGCGGCTCGATCCATCGCAACTACGACCTGCTGGTCGAACGCGAACTGTCGATCGTCGGCGAGGTTCAGGTGCCGGTGGTGCACAACCTGCTGGCGCTGCCGGGGGTGGAGCTCTCTGAGGTGCGGCGGGTGCTCTCACACCCACAGGCGCTGGCGCAGTGCGCGCGCTTTCTCCGGACTCTGGACGGCGTCGAAGCGATCGCCACCTACGACACCGCAGGCAGTGCCAAGATGGTGCGCGACGAGCAGCGTCGGGATACGGCGGCTATCGCCTCCGGTCGCGCCGGGATGTTGTTCGGCCTCGACGCGCTCCGCGCCGGAGTGCAGGACTACGACGACAACATCACCCGCTTCCTCGCAATCGGCCGCCAGCGCGTGCCGCTCGGACCGCCGGACAAGACGTCGCTCGTGTTCACGCTGCGGAGCGAGCCGGGCGCACTGTTCAAGGCGCTGAGCGTGTTCGCGCTCCGCGGCATCGATCTCTCGAAGCTCGAGTCGCGGCCGGTTCCGGGCCGGCCGTGGGAATACCTGTTCTATGCCGACGTCGCGGCGGCGCGCGAGGACCTGCCCTGCGCCCGCGCGATGGTGCACCTGGCTGAATTCGCCGCCTCGCTGCGCACGCTCGGGTCGTACCCACGCTGGCGCGAGCCCGAGGCGGTCGCCGCCGCCGAGGCGGTATCGGCGCTGCCATTGACGAAGGAAGGATCACAGCGTGGCTGAGGGAAACGGCAAGCCGCTCAAGTGGCAGAGCGGCGGAATCACGGATGGCCCGAGCCGCGCCGCGGCGCGCGCGATGCTCTTCGCGTCGGGCTTCACGCGCGAGGATCTGAAGCGGCCGGTCATCGGCGTCGCGAACACGTGGATCGAGATCGGCCCGTGCAATTTCCACCTGCGGGATCTCGCAGTGTCGGTCAAGGCCGGGATCCGAGCGGCGGGCGGGACGCCGATGGAGTTCAACACCGTCTCGATCTCCGACGGCATCACCATGGGGTCGGGCGGCATGCGGTCGTCACTCGTGAGCCGCGAAGTGATTGCCGATTCGATCGAGCTCGTCACGCGCGGCAATCTGTTCGACGCGATCGTGATCCTGGTCGGATGCGACAAGACCATCCCGGGCGCGGCCATGGCGCTCGCGCGTCTGGACATACCGGGGCTCATTCTCTATGGCGGCTCGATTGCGCCGGGACGATTCGAGGGGCGCGACGTCACCATTCAGGACGTCTTTGAAGCGGTCGGTGCACACGCGGCCGGCCGCATGTCCGACGCGGCTCTGTGCGAAGTCGAAGACAACGCGTGCCCGGGCGCCGGTGCGTGCGGCGGCCAGTTCACCGCGAACACCATGGCGACGGCGTGCGAATTTCTCGGCCTGGCCGCGATGGGCAGTGGCGATGTGCCGGCGACCGATCCGGGCAAGGCCGGCGTGGCGGAGCACGCCGGCAGGCTGGTGATGGACGTGTTGAAGCGCGGTGTCCGGCCGCGGCAGATCATCACGCGCGAATCGCTCGAAAACGCGATTGCCTCGGTCGCCGCGACCGGCGGTTCGACCAACGCGGTGCTGCACCTGATGGCGATTGCCCGGGAAGCTGGCGTCCCGCTGAACCTCGAGGACTTCGACCGGATCAGCGGACGCACTCCGCTCCTCGCCGATCTCAAGCCGGGCGGACGCTTCGTCGCGATTGACCTGCACCGCGCCGGCGGCACCCGTCTGGTCGCCCGTCGCCTCAAGGACGCCGGAGCGCTGCACGCCGACGCGATGACGGTGAGCGGGAAGACGATTGGCGCCGAAGCCGATGCTGCCGTGGAAACCGGCGGCCAGGAAGTCGTGCGGCCGGTCGACCGTCCGCTCAAGCCGACCGGCGGGCTCGTGATCCTCCGCGGCAATCTCGCGCCCGACGGCTGCGTCGTCAAGGTCGCGGGCCACGATTTCGGAACCTTCCGCGGTCCGGCACGGGTGTTCGAATCCGAAGAAGGCGCGTTCGAAGCGGTGCAGGCTGGCCGCATCAAGGCTGGCGATGTCGTCGTCATTCGCCAGGAAGGCCCCAAGGGCGGACCCGGCATGCGGGAGATGCTCGGGGTCACGGCCGCGATCGTCGGCGCCGGTCTTGGCGACTCGGTGGCCCTGATTACCGATGGCCGCTTCTCCGGGGCCACCCACGGTCTGATGGCCGGCCACGTTGCCCCGGAAGCGGCCGCCGGCGGTCCGATCGCCGCGGTGCGAGACGGCGACCTCATCAGCTTCGATCTTCCGGCGCGGACGCTCAGCGTCAACGTGGATGCCGCGGAAATGGCGGCGCGGCTGGCGCAGTGGCGCGCGCTCCCGCCCCGATATACGACCGGCGTGATGGCGAAGTACGCGCGACTGGTTTCGTCAGCTTCAGAGGGGGCGACTACCGGGTTCTGACGGCGAGAACTTCGGGTTTTACGGTTTTACGGTTATCGGGTTCTACGGTCGGGTTTTAGGTTTTAGCGTTTTACGTTCTATGGTCCGGGTTCTACGGTCGTGAAGTTGGATTGGTTGAATTCGGATGTGAATCGGACAGGTTCAGGTGTGGCGCTCCGGGGTAAAACCCGAAAACACTAGAACCCTATAACCGCGAGCGCAGCGAGCAAATTTATGAAACTGACTGGTGCGCAGATTCTCTGGGAGTGCCTGGTGCGCGAAGGCGTCACCGACGTGTTCGGGTATCCGGGCGGCGCGATCCTGCCGGCCTACGATGCGATGCTGGATTATCCGATCCGGCACATCCTCGTCCGCCACGAACAGGGAGCGACGCACATGGCCGATGGCTATGCGCGCGCGAGCGGCAAGGTCGGGGTCGCGATTGCGACATCCGGACCGGGCGCGACCAACATGGTCACCGGCATCGCCACCGCGATGATGGACTCCTCCCCCATCGTCTGCATCACCGGCCAGGTCGGCAGCCGGCTGATTGGCAGTGACGCCTTCCAGGAAATCGACATCACCGGCATCACCCTGCCGGTCACGAAGCACAACTACCTCGTGACCCGCGCCGATGACGTTGCCGCCGCGGTGCGCGAAGCGTTCCTGGTGGCAAAGTCCGGCCGGCCCGGGCCGGTCCTCATCGACATCACCAAGGATGCGCAGCAGTCGTCGTGCGAGTTCGACTGGGAGGCGGCGGCGCCGGTCACACCGGGCTGGCGCGCCGTGCCCGAGGCGCCTGCGACATCGCTCGCGCAGGCCGCGGCCCTGCTGAACGAGGCGCAGCGACCCGTCATCCTGGCCGGTCACGGGATTCTGATTTCCGGTGCGATGGAACAGCTGCAGGCGCTCGCCGAGCGCGCCCAGATTCCCGTCGCGATGACACTGCTCGGGATTGGCTGCATGCCGGCGTCGCATGCGCTGAACATCGGCATGATGGGCATGCACGGCGAAGCCTGGGTGAACCACGCGATCCAGGAGGCCGACCTGCTCATCGCCGCCGGAATGCGCTTCGACGACCGCGTCACCGGCAACCTCAAGACCTACGCGCCGAACGCGAAGAAGATCCACATCGAGATCGACCCTTCGGAGATCAACAAGAACGTCCCGGTCGATGTCGCCCTCATCGGCGACCTGCTGGACGTGCTCAAGCGCCTGATTCCGTCGGTCGCGCCGGGCAATCGCCAGCCCTGGCTGCAGCACATCGACAGCATCAAGGGAGATGCCGCCGTCCGCGACATCCAGGCGCTGCCGGACGACGGGCACCTCTATGCGGCGCACGTCATCAATGACCTGTGGCGCGCGACGCGCGGCAGCGACACGATCATCGTCACCGACGTCGGTCAGCACCAGATGTGGGAAGCGCAGTACTACCATCACGAAGCACCGCGATCGCTCATCACCTCGGGCGGGCTCGGGACGATGGGCTTTGCCGTCCCGGCGGCGATCGGCGCCAAGCGGGCGCGGCCCGAAGCCGAAGTCTGGGCGATCTGCGGCGACGGCGGCTTCCAGATGACGATGTGCGAGCTCGCGACCGCCGTGCAGGACGGCATCGAAGTGAAGGTCGCGATCATCAACAACGGCTATCTCGGGATGGTCCGGCAGTGGCAGGAGTTCTTCTACGAGCGCCGCTACGCCGCAACCCCGCTCTCCGGCCCTGACTTCGTGAAGCTGGCCGAGGCATTCGGCGTCAAGGGGCTTGGCGTCACCAACCGCAGCGGCGTTCTGCCGGCGGTCGCGGACGCCCGCACCCACGCCGGGCCGGTGGTGGTCGATTTCCGGGTCGAGCAGGAAGACACGGTTTACCCGATGGTGCCCGCCGGCGCCGACCTGCACGCGATGATTCGCCGCCCCAACCCGATCGTCGAAACCGGCGCGGACCGCTGAACGAACGCGAGAGCATGATGCATACATTCACTGTTTACGTCGAGGATCGTCCGGGCGTGCTGAACCGCGTGTCGTCGCTGTTCCGCCGCCGCAACTTCAACATCATTTCGCTCGCCGTGGGCCACAGCGAGACGCCTGGCGTGTCGCGCATGACGGTGGTCGTGCAGACGGACCCGGGCGGGGCGCAGCGGATCCAGGCGCACCTCTACAAGCTGATTCACGTCATCAGCGTCGAGGACATCACCAATCGCCCGGCGGTCATCCGCGACCTCGCGCTGATCAAGGTTGCGGCCGACCGGGAGAGCCGGCCGGAGATCATGCAGCTCGCCGAGGTCTTCGGCGCCCGCGTCGTCGACGTGGCGCCGGAATCGGTGGTGCTCGAGATGGCAGGATCGGAAGCCAAGATTGACGGGCTGCTCGACGTCCTGCGTCCCTACGGCGTGCTCGAAATGGTTCGCACCGGGCGCGTCGCGATGTCGCGCGGCCAGGGCACGCGGAGCAGCGGCGCCGGACCCTCGGCAGCGATGCCGGAAGCCGAAGGCGTGTCGTACTCGGTTTAACCCCCCGACACTAACGAAGTCACTCCAGAGAGAAGAGGTTTTTCGTGCTCAAGATTTATTACGACGCTGATGCCGACCTGACGCTCCTTCGCGGCCGCAAGGTCGCCATCCTGGGATATGGATCGCAGGGGCACGCGCACGCGCTGAACCTGCGCGACAGCGGCGTCGACGTCCGGGTTGGCCTTCACGACGGCAGCAAGTCGCGCGCGAAGGCCGAGGCTGACGGGCTCGTGGTGAACGATCCGGCCGCGGCCACCGCGTGGGCGGACATCATCATGGTGCTCGTGCCGGACACGGTCCAGGCCGCGCTCTATCGCGATGCGATCCGGCCCAACCTGAGTGCGGGCAACACGCTGATGTTCGCGCACGGCTTCAACGTCCGGTTCGGTACGCTCGATCTGCCGGCGAATATCGACGTCTCGATGATCGCGCCGAAGTCGCCCGGCCACCGGGTTCGCGAGCTGTACCAGGAAGGCGCCGGCACGCCGGCACTCGTCGCGGTGCACCAGGATGCCAGCGGTCACGCGCGCGAGGTCGCGCTCGCGTACGGCAAGGGCATCGGCGTCACGCGCGCCGGCGTGATCGAGACGACGTTCGCCGAAGAGACGGAAACCGACCTGTTCGGCGAGCAGGCGGTCCTCTGCGGCGGCGTGAGCGCGCTGGTCAAGGCCGGCTTCGACACGCTGGTGGACGCCGGTTACCAGCCCGAAGTCGCGTACTTCGAGTGCATGCACGAACTGAAGCTGATCGTCGACCTGATGTACCAGGGCGGCTTGAACTACATGCGCTACTCGATCAGCGACACCGCCGAGCACGGCGACTACACCGGCGGCCCGCGCCTCGTCACCGACGAAACGCGGAAGGAAATGAAGAAGATGCTCGCCGAGATCCAGAATGGCACCTACGCGAAGAACTGGATCGAGGAGGATCGCAAGGGCCGGCCATGGTTCAATGCCACGCGCAAGGCCGAGCAGCAGCACCGGATCGAGCAGGTCGGCGAAAAACTGCGGGCGATGATGCCCTTCCTCAAGCCGGTGAAGCACAAGCAGCCCGCGGGGGTTTAGGACAAGGTGCCAAGGGTGTGGCTTCCGCCTTCAGGCGGAAGTCGCACGCAGCACGTAAAATAGAGCCCGATGGATCTGAGACAGCTCGAAATACTCCGGGCAATCGCGGACAGCGGCTCGTTCACGGCCGCGGGCGCGCGGCTGCACGTCTCGCAGTCGGCGATCAGCCGGCAGATCCTGCTCCTCGAGGAAGAATTCAAGGAGCCGCTCTTCATCCGGTTCGGCCGCCGGATCCAAATCACGCCCATCGGCGAGACGCTGTTGCAGTTGAGCCATCGGGTGTTCGAAGACATCCGGGACACTTCGGCCAGCATTCTCGACACGAAGAAGAAGCTCAGCGGCACGCTACGGCTGGTGGGTGGAATGACGGTGTGTCTCTACGTCTTCCCCACACTGCTGAAGGAGTTCCGGCGTCATCACCCTGACGTCGACATCAAGGTGATTACCGGCGGGACGCCGCGGCTGCTGCGCAAGCTCCGGTCCGGCGCCGCGGACCTCGGGCTCATCACGCTGCCGATCGACGACCAGGCGCTGGCGACGGTTCCGGTCATCCGCGAGGAACTGCTGCTGGTGATGCCGGCGGGCCACCGCCTGGCAAACGGCAACAAGCCGATCCCGCCAGAGACCCTGGTGCGGCAGCCGTTCATCCTGTTCGAGAACGGATCGAACACCCGCCGCGTCCTCGACGAGTTCTTCATCGGTGCCCAGATTCAGCCGCGCGTCGTCGCTGAAACCGAGAACGTCGAGATCATCAAATCGATGGTCGCATCCGGACTCGGCATCAGCATCGTCCCTTTCCAGTCGGTGGCAAGGGAGATCCGTGGCGGGTCGCTGCGGGTCGCGCGGATCGCGGGCCAGACGCTCGTGCGCGAAACCGGGTGGGTCCATCTCCGCTCCGACCGTGTGCCCCGAATGGTGCGCGAAATGATGGACACGCTCACCCGGATTCTGCCGCGGCTCAAACTCGCACCCGCCGGCGGACCGAAGCGGCGCGAACAAACCTCTCAGCCCGTGCCGGCCGCGTAATCGGCCGGCCGACCGACCTGCCATGCGCCTGACCGAACGCGAAATCGACAAGCTTCTCATCTTCACCGCGGCGGACGTGGCGAGAAGGCGCCGGGCCCGGGGACTGAAGCTGAATCACCCCGAAGCCATCGCGGTCATCACCGCTGAAGTGCTCGAAGGCATTCGCGACGGCCGGAGCGTGGCCGACCTGATGTCGCTTGGGACGCGGGTGTTGACCCGGGACGATGTGATGGAGGGAATCCCCGAGATGATCCACGAAATCCAGGTCGAAGGCACATTTCCGGACGGCACGAAGCTCGTCACCGTTCACGACCCGATTCGCTGACTCGACCCGCACGAGAGGCTGATGATTCCCGGCGAATACTTTCTGCGATCCGAACCGATCGAGTTGAACGAGGGGCGGTCCCCCGTCCGCATTCGCGTCGATAACGCCGGCGACCGCCCGATCCAGGTCGGATCACACACCCACTTCTTCGAAGTGAATCGGTTTTTGCTGTTCGATCGCGCCAGCGCATATGGCTGCCGGCTCGACATACCGGCCGGCACGGCACTCCGCTTCGAACCCGGCGAAGGCCGGGAAGTGGACCTGGTCGCGCTCGGTGGCCGGCGCCACGTCCAGGGAATGAGCGGTCTCGTCGCCGGGTCCCTCGACGAGCAGCGCGATGCGGCGCTCGAGCGCGCCCGCATTCGCGGGTTCCTGGAGCCGCGGCGATGAGAGTTCCCCGATCGACGTATGCCGACCTGTACGGTCCAACCACGGGTGATCGCGTCCGGCTCGGCGACACTGGCCTCGTGCTCGAAATCGAACGCGATTTCGCACGCTACGGCGAAGAGGTCGTTTTCGGCGGCGGCAAGGTCATCCGCGACGGCCAGGGGCAGTCACAGGCGACGAGGGCCGAAGGGGCGCCCGATCTCGTCATCACCAACGCCGTCATTCTCGACCACTGGGGCATCGTCAAGGGGGACATCGGCATCCGCGACGGTCGCATCTGCGCGATCGGCAAGGCGGGCAATCCCGATATCCAGGACGGGATTACGAATGGACTCGAAATCGGCCCGTCAACCGAGGTCATCGCGGGCGAACATCGGATCGTGACCGCAGGCGGAATCGATGCGCACGTCCACTTCATCAGTCCGCAGCAGGCGTGGGAAGCGCTCTACAGCGGTGTGACGACGATGATCGGCGGCGGAACGGGACCCGCCGACGGGACTCGCGCGACGACGTGCACGCCGGGCGAATGGAACCTGCGGCGGATGTTCGAGGCGGTCGAGGGCATGCCGCTGAACTTCGGGTTCCTCGGGAAAGGCAATGCCTCGCGGCACGAGCCGCTCGAGGACCAGGTGATCGCCGGCGCGATCGGCCTGAAGCTCCACGAGGACTGGGGCACCACGCCCGCGGCGATCGACGCCGCGCTCTCGGTGGCCGACAAGTACGATGTGCAGGTCGCCATCCACACCGACACGCTGAACGAATCGGGGTTCCTCGAGGACACGCTCGCGGCGATCGCCGGCCGGACGATTCACACCTACCACAGCGAGGGCGCGGGTGGCGGACACGCGCCCGACATCCTGAAAGTATGCGGCCAGGCGAACGTCCTCCCGTCGAGCACGAATCCGACGATGCCGTATACGAGGAACACGCTCGATGAGCACCTCGACATGCTGATGGTGTGTCATCACCTGAACCCGCAGGTGCCGGAGGACGTCGCGTTCGCGGAATCGCGGATCCGACCCGAGACGATGGCGGCCGAGGACGTGCTGCACGATCTCGGCGCGATCAGCATGATGTCGTCGGACTCCCAGGCGATGGGCCGGGTCGGCGAAGTGATCACGCGCACGTGGCAGACCGCGCACGTGATGAAGGAGACACGCGGCGCGCTTCGGGGCGACCCCGCAAGCCACGACAATCAGCGCATCCGCCGGTACGTGTCGAAGTACACCATCAACCCCGCGATCGCACACGGGGTCGCCGAGTACGTCGGATCGATCGAAGTCGGCAAGCTCGCCGACCTGGTCGTCTGGTCACCCGCCTTCTTCGGTGTGAAGCCCGACCTCATTGTAAAGAGCGGGATGATCGTGGCGGCGCTGATGGGCGATCCCAACGCCTCGATTCCAACGCCCGAACCGGTGCGGTACCGGCCGATGTTCGGAGCCCTCGGGACTGCGAGTCACTCGCTGTCCGCGACGTTCGTGTCGCAGGCGTCATTGGAACGCGGGACGCTCCCGACAGGGCTGCGCCGCGTCCTGCTACCCGTCCGGCACACCCGTACGCTGGGCAAGGCCGACATGGTGCTCAACAACGCCGTGCCGAACATCGAAGTGGATTCTGAGCGCTACACGGTGACCATCGACGGCGAACGGATCGTCCCGACGGCGGCCGCCTCGTTGCCGCTGGCGCAGCGATATTTCTTGTTCTAGGTGGGCCTGGGGATTGGGGATTGGGGACTGCGGAGTTCGGGGCTCGGGGTTCGGGGCTCGGGACTCGGGGCTCGAGGTTCCGGCGCGGACCGGGACTTGTCGGATGCTTTGCTGGAAGCTGGAAGCGAGTCCGATGTTTAGTCGGAAACTGAAAGCTGAGAGCTGACGTCTGGTAGTTCCCAGCTGTGAACTGATTGCTGATTTGCTGACTGCTGAGAACTGACTGCTGACAACTGACTGCTGATTTGCTGACTGCTGAGAACTGATATGCGCCCTCCAGGTCCTCCCATTCCCGTTCGCGCCCTGCCGCCCCATCACACCGAAACGCCGGCGGATCTGCCGATTGTGGAATTGCGGATGAGCGCTCACGACCGGCGGCGCGTCCGCCGTCTCGTCGAGGCGCCGGACGGCGCGGTGCTGGCGCTCGAGCTGGCGACCGGTACGGTCCTGCACCCCGGCCAGCTGCTCCACCGCGACGCCGAGGCAGCATATGTCGTCTACGCCGCCGATGAAGACGTCTTCGTCGTGCACCCGCGCGATATCGGCGAAGCCGCGCGCATCGCACACATGATCGGTAATCTCCACCGCGACATTCATGTCGAGGGATCGGACATCATCGCGCTTGCCGACGACACCCTTGCCGATCGCCTGGAGAAATCGGGCGCGCCGTTCGAGCGCGTGCGGCGGCCCTTCCACGGGAAGGCCCCGGGCGAGCACGCGCACTGATGGCCGGTCCTGGCGCCACCGACGAGTCACTGCGGCTGCTGAGGCTGTTCCAGCTGTTCGACTCGCAGCTTCCGGTTGGCGCATTCGCGCACTCGGGCGGACTCGAGACGTACGGCCAGGCCGGGGCAGGCCTGGCCGAACTGCGTGAGCTCATGGCCAACCAGGTGACGCTCGGGTGGGGGCGCAGCGAGCTGGCGACAGCATGCCTCGCCTGGGATGCCGCCGCAGGCGCTGATTCCAACCCTCGTCTCGAGCGCATTGGACTTGTCGCCGGGGCGGGTAAAGTTATACCGGCAGTACGGGAAACAAGCCTCCGACTTGGCAGGCGAACGCTTGCGCTGCTTCGCCGCCTGCACCCTCAAATTTTCGGTTCGCTGACGCTATCCACGCCGCACCACGCGGTGATCGTCGGGGCTGCCGGTCGGATGCTCGATTTGCCGCGCACCGATGTGCTTCTCGGGTATGGACACAGCCTGCTCGCCGGGGCACTCGCTGCGGCCACGCGCTGCATGCCGATCAGCCCGATGCAGGCACAGGAACTGGTCGTCGAATTGCACCCCGCCCTCGTCCGCGCCGTCGACGATGCGATGCGAGACCCCGAAGCGGGACTTTTCACCTGCACGCCGGCGCTCGACGTGCGGTCGCATCAGCAGGGTCTCCTCACCACGCGGCTGTTCCAGTCGTGAGGGGACTTCGGTTCCGGGTTCCGGGTTCCGGGTTCGGGGTTCGGGGTTCCGGGTTCGGGGTTCCGGGTTCGGGGTTCCGGGTTCCGGGTTCGGGGGCGCGGGTGACCTACTGAGGAGAACAATGGCAAGTGTCACAATCGGAGTCGGGGGCCCGGTTGGATCCGGAAAGACAGCACTGCTCGATCGGCTGTGCAAGCGGCTCCGCGATCGCTACAGCCTTGCGGTCGTGACCAACGACATCTATACCCATGAGGATGCCGAGTTCCTCACTCGCTCGGGCGCGTTGCCGAGCGATCGGATTCGCGGCGTGCAGACCGGCGGGTGCCCGCATACCGCGATTCGCGAAGACACCTCGATCAACCACGAGGCACTCGACGACCTGCGTGCCACGTTCCCCGACGTGGAGATCATGTTTCTCGAGTCCGGCGGCGACAATCTCGCGGCGTCGTTCAGCCCCGAGCTCGTCGATGTCAGCATCTACGTCGTCGACGTCGCCGGCGGCGACAAGGTCCCGCGCAAGGGCGGCCCGGGTGTGACGCGAAGCGACCTGCTCGTCATCAACAAGATCGATCTGGCGCCGAACGTGGGGGCTGACCTCGACGTGATGGCACGCGACGCGGCTGCGATCCGGGGTGGCAAGCCGGTGATCTTCACCAACCTGAAGCTCGGCGACGGACTCGATCAGGTCATCGAGTGGATCAGGCGCGACGTGCTCTTCGAAATTCCCGAGTCGGCCACTCACCCGCCGGCGTGATGGACGGCCCCGCGGCCAGCGCATCCCGGGTCCACGGCCGTCTGACGCTGGCGTTCGCTGCCGGTTGCCATGGAACCGTGCTGCGCCACGCCGAACAGGCGGCGCCGCTCAAAATCGTGCGGCCATTTCCGCTTGCGGGTGGCGGGCTCCTGGTGCAGGTCCTGACGCTTGGTCCGGGCATGTGCGGCGGCGACACGCATACGATCGAGGTGACCGTCGAACCCGGGACCCGCGCCGTCATCATCATGCAGTCCGCATCGCGGCTCCTGGCGATGGACGAAGGCGATCACGCGAGGCTCGACGTCACACTGACCGGTACGCTCAGGCGGACAGCTCGAGTACTACCCGGGCCTGACCATCCCATTCGCGGGCAGCAGCTTCATCCAGCGCATCGCCGCAACTGTCGAATCGGGCGGCCGGCTCGGCCTGCTCGAAACCTGGGCGACCGGACGCAGCAGCCGCGGCGAATCCCTGCAGTTCCGCGCGATCTCCGCGCGTACCCGGTGTCGGTCGACGGGCTGCCGGCCTATGCGGACGCGATGGAACTCGCTCCGGCAAGGCACGGCGTCGCAGGCGCCGGCGTTCTCGAGGGACACCGTTACGTCGCCTCAGGATTCTGGCATGGGGCGACGCTCGCCGCCGACGACCCTCTTCCCGAGTCGCAGGATAGCCTCGTTGCCCTTGGACAGTCCGGGCCGAAGCAGGTGTACCTACGCGCGCTCGCGATGGATGGGTTCGCCCTGGGCGAGACCGTTCAGCGCGCCGTTCACCGAATCGACAAGGCCTGGGGTCAGCCGCCGGTTCCTCTTCGCCGCTTCACGTCCTGATCGCGTCAGCGGCCAGGTCGCGGCGAACGCCCGCGATCGAACACTGATAGATCGAACGCCTGCGCCATCAATTTGTACCCGGCGTCCCCGGGTGGAGCATGTCAGGCGAGTCCGCTTCCGCGCGAAATCGCGTCGGGTGAGCGGGATCGCGAGTGGCGGCATCGAAATCAACCACCGCGTCGAACGCCCCGCTCGTCCGGATCCAGTCATTGGCCTTCTGGCGGATCGCTTCCCCACCCTCGGTGTAAACATTCGAGTCGCCGAACGGCGTCAACGTGCAGCCGATCACCTTGACCCCCTGCACGTGCGCCATCTCAATCACCTGGCGGTAAGCCGCGATGAGATCATCGGCCGTGAACGGTGGCGCCTGTGGCCCGGCGCCAGGGCGGGTTGCCGCGGTGATGTCATTGATTCCCTCGAGCAGCGTCAACCACTTCACGCCCGGGACGCTGAGCGCGTGGGAAACGAGACGGGCGAGGCCGCTGTTGTTGTCGCCAAGCAGCCGATTGCCGGAGATGCCGGCGTTCACGACCCCGATGTGGGACGTCCGTGGACTCGCCTGCAGCCGCGCCGACAGCAGCGCAGGCCACATGCCATTGGTGTCCGGCGTCGACTGATCGCCATCGGTGATCGAATCGCCGAACGTCACCAGCGTCCCCGCGTCGGCCGGGGCGACTCACGTCCACCCCTGCCACCCAGTAATACGACTGCATCGTCGAATCGACGTCGACGACATCAGCCGCGGCGGTGAAGTCTCCTTCTTTCGAGACGTACGTGGGCCGCAACCCGAAGGTGTGGCCCGTTGGCGCGCCGGTCTCGCCAGGAAAATACAAACTGAGGGCGATGTCTCCCAGCGGCCTGACCTGGAGTTGGACCGGATCGCTGATGAGCACTTGTCCCGCATACATCGTGGCGACCGGATGTCCGCTGAACGTCAGGGGGCGGTCGGAGCCGGGCACGATTGCGGCACCATTCGCACGGACCGCGATGTGGGCTGCGCCGAGCATAACGGTCGGTCCACCGAGGGCATTGAACAGGCGGACCCGGACACGCGATCCGCCGATGCTCGTTCGGAGGATCATGCGCAGCGTCTGGTTCTTCAGTCCAACGAGCGATGGCGGGATCCCGAACCTTCGCTGAGGTCCGCCGCGCCCCTGAGGGCCAGTCGGTGTGGGCACACCGGCGGGGGTCGGGGAGGCAGGCGCCGGCACTTGCACCGGAGGGGTGGCAGTTCCGGCTGGCGGCTGGCCACGACCCGCGGCCGGAGCGCGAAACAGCTGCTGCGCGGTGCCCCACGTCGCGACCCAGTGCTCCGCCGGCGCGCGGCGCTGGGCTGCGACTCCCGCAAACGAAAGGAACGCGGCGAGAATCGCCAGCAGAGCGGTTCGCTTCATGGATCGGATGATAATCACTGCATGCAACTCCTGCTCACGTATCTTCGCGGCTACTGGCGTCTCGTTGCCGTGGCCCTCACGCTCGCGACGATCAACCAGACGTTTTCGTTGCTCGATCCGCTGATCTTTCGTCACGTCATCGATCAATACGCCACCCGGTTCCAGGAATATACGACGATCGAATTCTTCAAGGGCGTGAGTCTCCTGCTCGGCGCGGCCGTCGGAGTCGCGTTCGTGTCGCGCGTGGCGAAGAACTTCCAGGACTACTACATCAACGTCATCACCCAGCGCCTCGGTGCACAGCTCTACTCCGACGGCATCCAGCATTCCCTGCAGCTGCCCTACTCGGTCTTCGAAGACCAGAGGAGCGGCGAAACCCTCGGGCGCCTGCAGAAGGTCCGCACCGATGTCGAGCGGCTGATCGCCACCTCGATCAACGTGCTGTTCACGTCGCTCGTCGGGATCATCTTCGTGATGATTTATGCATTCACGGTGCACTGGCTGATTGCGCCGGTCTATTTCCTGACCGTACCGATCCTCGGCGTCATCAGCTCGGTCCTGAGCCGGCGCATCAAGCAGATCCAGAAGGTCATCGTCGCGGAGACCACGGCGCTCGCGGGCTCGACGACCGAGTCGCTGCGGAATATCGAGCTCGTAAAGAGCCTCGGGCTCGGGCAGCAGGAGATCCGCCGGCTCAATACGACAACCGGCAAGATCCTGACGCTGGAACTGAAGAAGGTGAAGTACCTGCGCAGCCTCAGCTTCATCCAGGGCACCACCGTGAACCTGCTGCGCACGAGCATCATGTTCCTGATGCTCTATCTGATCTTCACCCGCGCGATCACGGTCGGCCAGTTCTTCTCGCTCTTCATCTACTCGTTCTTCATCTTCGGGCCGCTGCAGGAGCTCGGGAACATCATCAATATCTACCGTGAGACCGAGGCGTCACTGAACGTCTATCAGGACATCATGCGGATGCCGAAGGAGCCGCGGCCGGTGAACCCGGCGCCGCTCACCGATCTCACGACGATGGCTTTCGAAGGCGTGACCTTCCAGCACCAGTCCGCCTCGTCGCCGGCGATCAGCGACATCTCGTTCGCAGCCCACCGGGGAGAGACGATTGCGCTGGTTGGTCCCTCGGGCGCGGGCAAGACGACGCTGGTCAAGCTCCTCGTGGGTCTCTACCAGCCGCAGTCCGGACGGATCCTGTACAACGGCGTCGCCGGATCCGACATCGACCTCGATGCCCTGCGCGAACGGATCGGCTTCGTGACACAGGACACTCAGCTCTTCTCCGGAACGATTCGGGAGAACCTGCTGTTCGTGAATCCCGCGGCCACCGACGCCGCGTGCCTCGATGCGCTGCGCAAGGCGTCATGCCAGAACCTGCTCGCACGGGCAGACCGCGGCCTCGACACGATCATTGGCGAAGGCGGGGTCAAGGTGTCTGGCGGCGAGAAGCAGCGGCTGTCGATCGCTCGCGCACTCCTCCGAAAGCCACATCTCCTCGTGTTCGACGAGGCCACCTCGTCGCTCGATTCAATCACCGAGGAAGGCATCGTCGATACGATTCGCGACGTCGCTTCGAGCGGCGACGCCATCACCGTCCTGATCGCGCACCGGCTCTCGACCATCCTTCACGCCGATCGCATTTACGTGCTCGAGCGCGGCCATATCGTCGAAACCGGCCGGCACCAGGAACTCGTGGATAGGAAGGGGCTCTACTACGCGATGTGGCGTCAGCAGATCGGCGAACGACGGGCGCCTGCAGATGCGCCCAGGACCGTTGCCGCCGGGCGGCCAACCGCGGCGGTCGTGTAGAACGAGCTCAGCGGCCGGTTGGAATCGTGGCGAGCTGGGCGATCAGCCCGACGTGGTCGGAGGGCGAATCCGCACCGGGCGCGGCGCGTCCGAACCGATCCGTCGACATCGTCCGGAGGCCCAGCGAATAGACATAGTCGATTCGCTTGTAGAGGTTGCCGCTCGGCGAGCCGCATTTGGGACGGCTCGCCATTCCGGTCCAGCCCTCGGAGCTTTGGGTCGCCTTCCACGCGTCGACATAACCCGCGCCTTCAATCAGGCCAATGGTCCGCATCCGTGCCGGTTTGTCATCGCCCGTACATGGGACTTTCGGATTCCAGGTGTCCGTCTTGAAGACATTCAGGTCACCCATGAACAGGCGTGCTGGCCCCTCTACCGCGAGAAGGTCCAAGACCCTTTGCGCCTGGTTCGGAATTTCCTCGTCGGTCGTATCGCCGAAATGTGCCGAGAACATCGGGATGGTCGCCGTGCACGCAGCGTCGAGGCAGACGCTGCCGCCGATCAGCCACTGGTTGGCCTTCTCGTCGAATGGCTGGTACTTGACCGGTCCGGCGAAACCGTAGCGTGCGAGGAGGGCAGTGCCCTCGTGTCCGCGACTGACTGCCTTGAATCCAAGCACACCGTTGACGTTTTGCGGCTCACCGCAGTGCCACGCCTCCTGCAGGGCCATCGCAACGATGCTGGAATCGTCCCTGATGTGTCCCAGCTCAGCTTGTGGCAAACCGATGCCCCAGGCGTTCAGCGGTTGGGAATGGTCGGTGCAGTTCAAGGTCTCGTGGCTCCACGAAGTGGTCGTAAAGCCCCGGATTCCCATTCCGGATCGGATGTTCCACGTCGCCACTTTGAAGATGCGCGGCGCGTTCTGCGCTCCGGCCGCGGCCGAACTGGGCGCCGCCGGGCTGCTGGCGTCCGACCCGTGGCAGGCACCGACCAGCGCAGCAAACCCAAGTGCGAGAACCGCCGCCTTCACCACACGCATAGGAGTCATATGTGGTTGGAAGCAAAATCGCGTCCAAAGCCGAGGTTCGTTAACGCACGTCGAACGCGACGCGCTGGACAGCGGTGTCGGGCTTACCTTTCCCTTCCGGAGCCGTTTTAATGGCGGCAATCTGCAATATGTATCGGCCTGGCGGGAGCTTCTCTCCAAGCTTCAACCCACCGGCCGCGGCAAACCGCTGCTGGCTTCCGGGTGGCGCGACGAGCGTGCTTGGGGGCGCCGTGAGCACTTTCTCACTGCCGCGCCAGATGGTGGTGGCAGCCTGGACAGGTGTGGTGGCGTTGTAAATCTCGTACGCGTACGAGAGTCGAGTGCCCTGGCCGATACACGGCGAGTGCCTGGGCAGGCGTCACACTGATGTCGTCGGGCACCTTCGATTGCGCCGAGTCCTGCGAGTCCTCGCTGCGAAGGACGATTCCGGAGAGCGCGAAGGCGCCCCGCGCCATGTCGCCAACTTCGACGAATTCGCCCGCGGAACCAGTCAGGCCCGAGTGCTGATCGCGAACCGCAAATCGCACCTGGTAGCCGCCGGCGCGAGGGATCGGTATCCGCAGCATGTAGGCGATGCCGTCGCCAACAGCGGCCTCCGCGGCCTCGCTCGTCAGCCCCATCGCGAACCCGGTCGTGAGATGCGCCACTTCGGTGCCGTCCTGGTCGAACACCATGCCGAGGACGTCGACAGAGGCGGTCTTCTTCCCGCCTTCCGACTCGACGAATGTCAGCGGCCGCGCGTCGATGTGGAGCAGCGCGCGCACGAACGTGCCCCGGTCCGGCGAGTAGCCGGGCAGGGTGGTCGCACGAAGCGCGATGTCGGTGGCGGCGAAAGGTGATGTCGCCGCGTGGATCAATTGCTGCGCCGGATTGGTCGGTCCAGTGACATCGGGCGGATCGCTCAGGCCGATGAATTCTTTCCGCGTCTTCACGCGCAGGCCCGGCTGCTTCGCCTTGATTGAAATCTTGTGGATGGCTGGTTTTTCGCCGGGTTTCGCAAAGGTCCCCTCTGACGGCGAATAGCCAATGACGTAATAATCCCGAACGTCGTCGGTGATCCGTCCGAGGCCGCGACCCAGGTCGTTCGTGTTCAGGACGGCAAAGCCGCCCGTCTGTTCAGCCAGGTACGCCAGGCCCTCCTGGGTGTCCCGGTTGAAGTCGGTTCGATCGCCGCTGTAGTTGCGGATCCCTGCTTCGGTCTGGTTCTTGACGTTGTCGGACGCCAGAAGCCCACCCGTCTGGAGTCCTCTCGCATCGAGGGAGTAGATCACGACACCGGCGCGCGTCGCCTGATCGACGAGGCGATCGAGTGCGGCTCGGACGCGCGATTCCGGTATCCGCATGTCGGTGTTGTCGAGCAGCTGAAAACCCTCGCTGACGAGGATCACGGCCTTCCTTCCCGGCAGCTCGCGGGTCCCCCTGACAACCAGGTTGAGCGCACCGAGCGTGCCGGCCGCGGACATGGAGGAGCGGAGTTCCTCGATGTTCGGTGAAGTCGTTCGGGTCCGCGATCGTCAGGGGCGTCGGCGCTTGCCCGGGAGGACCACCGCCAGTGAAGGTCGTCCACTTGTTCAAGGCCACGAAGGGCTCGACGCCGTTGCGCGACTCTCCATTCCAGCGAAGTCCATCGATCACCGAATGCAGCACGCGGCGATCCGTCGTGAACGGCTGAAGCCCGCCGCCGGCGCCGCCCGTGCGCACGACCGCGACGAGGTCGGCCGGGCGCAGCTCGCGGTCGACGAACGCGTGCAGCGCCTGCTGCATGTCGTGGAAACTCTCGAACGACAACCCGAGGTCGTCAACGACGATGGCGATTGTCCGTTGAATCTCCTCCCGCCGGATCACCGGGTCGGCCACTGCCGCAGCCGGGGCCATGCTGCCAGTGACCGGCTGAAGCGTGACCACCGGCGCCGGGCCGCTTGCGACCGGCATGAACTGGGTGAATGTCACCGGCTGAACCTTGCCGTCCTGCCGCACTTCGAAATCGGCCGCAGTCAGATTTGGAACGGTGCGTCCATCAGCGTCGGTGACGACCGCGTCGATGCGGACGACGTCTACGCCGACTCGAAATTTGGGGGTCTCGGGCGCGCCCTGCCGGGGAGGGGCGACGATTGTCCGCCGTGAATGACGCCGCTCGATGACAGGAGTCCTATCGCGAGGACCAGAAGGCCCGTGGTGGGTCGGGTGGCTCTCATTGACTGATCCCCCAATGAAAACGCGAGGTGATCGACGGAAGACGGCGAGAAACGCGAAAGCGAACGTCGGCGCGATGCCGGCACGCTGCAACGGTCGTACCTTGGAGCAGCAAGGTTCTGCAGCTGGTCAATCCTACTCGCGAACTGAGAACCCAGTCTTCTGGAGAGTTGCACCGGTCTGTCAGCTACCAAGTACCAAGGTCGGCCGTCGCGAATCCTGCGCGATCCGACTGAACCAGGAATGTGACCGGACAGCCATATCCGTCAGTCGACAGGCCGCGCTCGCCTGAAAATCAACAACTTACAGCCGCATGCTGCTTGCACGGGGAGGTCCATGCGCTGTTCCAGTCTGCTGGTCCTCGTCGTGGCCGCTGCGTGCACTCATTCCCCCTCGGCTCCGTCGTCGGCGTCGGGATCCGGCATGGTCGCAGGGCAGGCCGTCGATGTGCTCGACGGGTCGGCTGGATCGGGAGTGTCGGTACGCGTCGGAGACACTGGCGCCGTGATGACCGACGCGGCGGGCGCCTTCCAGGTCGATGTCGGCGCCGCTGGTACCTATACTGCCAGCCTGCACGGCGGTGCGTTCGTCAATCGCGAGACATCGGTGGCCGCACCCGGCAGCCGCGCACGGCTGTCGCTCATCCCCTCGTCCTTCGACCTCGAAGCATTCGACCAGATGTACCGGACGTCGCACGGTCAGCTTCAGCGCTGGACCACACAGCCCCGCCTCGTGCTCGTCGCGACGGTGATGAACTACCGCGGCGCGAACGGCGACGAATATGGCGCGACGAAAGAACAGATGACCGACGACGAAGTGTCGCTGATGCTCGCGCACCTGACCGAGGCATTGACGATGCTGACCGGGGGCACGTACAGCAGCTTCGCGAGTGTCGAGATTGAACGGCCGGCGAGCGACGCCAGGGTCTCGTTCGCCCGCGAGGGCAAAATCGTCGTCGGGCGCTTCAACAACATCGTTCTGTTTGCGTCGACGATTGGCTACGGCAGCTGGTCCGAGCACGCGGACGGCAGCATCGGCGGCGGGGCGCTTTTCCTCGACAGCGACTTCGATAAGAACGACGCCCGGCGGCGATTGCTGCGCATCCACGAACTCGGACATGCACTGGGATACCAGCACGTCACGTCGCGACCCTCGATCATGAATCCGGCGATCGGTGCGGAACCCAGCGATGTCGATCGCGCAGGAGCGATCATCGCGTTCCAGCGTCCGCCTGGGAACAAGTCTCCGGATGTGGACCCGGTGTCGAACGCGCGCACGTCGCTGACCGCCGACGTTCCGTCGCAGTGGGTCACGATCTATTGCCGCTGAAGGCCGGGCGCCGGATACTCGGTGCCGATCGCGCCCTTTTCTATCCACACCGCGCCGTTCCGCACCGCCGCACACTCGCGCGGCGGCGCCCACTGCCAGTGCACGTCGAGCAGGGCGACCTGTGCCATGTCGCCGTCCGGTACCAATGACGTTCACCGGCGTACCCGGTAGGGCGACGTCACCGGCAACGCAGGCCTCGCGAGACCTGGCAGCATCGACATACACCGCGGTGCCAGGCCGTGCGACCACGGGTCGGTAAAATGCCTGGTCCGCAAGGCCGGCAAAGAACGCGTCGAGGTGCTGAATGGCCAGCTCGCGGCCGCGCGGGTCGAGCGGACTCTGCTCGACGGCGTCGTACGCGGCCGCGCGTCGCGAGAGAAAATGCCGGCGCATGTCATCCAGCTGCGCCCGCGAAAACAGCGAGCGCGTCCGCTGCACCTGGCTGAGAACCTCGACTTCGACCGATGAGTGCGACGGGACGAATCCCGCGAAGTAGACCTTGTCGAACCAGTTGTGACGGCCGACGACCATGCCCGCAAGATCGAAGTCGGCAATGACCGGAAGCGCCGGACCGTCGGCCCGCTTGAACGCTGAAATATTCCACAGACGGCTGCTTCGCATCGCAGCGGTAGGTGTCGTCCGGGTAAAAGCGAAGGCACCAGTCGAAATTCGCGATCATCGCCTGCGCAAACGCCAGCCGGACCGTATCGGCAGGCGTGAACAGTTCGCGCGCCGTCGTGAACTGCTCCATGCTGATCTCGCCGGTCGCGGCGATGCGGCGCCTGACGTCGTCATCGTCCTCGAGGAGAAGCGCGTTTCGTACGACCGGCGGCGACTCGCCGCCCGTGGTGTCCAAATACGTGATCCGCGCCGGCCGAGCGCGCAGCGTGGGCACGCCCATCGCCTCGAGCAGGCGGTAGACGAACGCCTCGCGGAGGGGAGACTTCTCGTTCGCAAGCCGCCCGAATTTCGACGTCAGCTCCTCTCCCTCGTTCTCGCCGCAATGCGTGCCGATCCGCAGCCCCTCCATGCCGGCGAAGATCGACTCGTCCCGCCTCGTCTCCTTCTTCCCGAACGCCAGTTTCAGCTTCGGGAATGGGCACTCGCTTTCACGCCGGCTCGTATGGCCTCTTACCGACAGTTCCACTCCGCTGATGACGACGTCCGACCCGCTCCCGGGATCTCGGTAGCCGAGTTCTCCTCGAGCCGAGAAGTTGTCCTTGTCCTGCGCCTGTTCGAAGACCTCCCGCAGCGGGGCTTTCAGCGTGAGATCCAGCGTTGTCCTGGCGGAAAACAGCGGAGAGTCGCCCGCGGACAGACCGGCAAGAGAGAGAATCGCGAGCACCTTCCGCACATCCATGCACGCCGCTAATGCCAGCGCGTTGCCAACCTCCGCCGATACGCGAGCTCAACCGGAGACGTAGCTCCGCCAGGACGGCCGTAGCTTCGCCCGGACAGTCGTAGCTTCCGCCCGGACAGTCGTAGCTTCCGCCTTGACAGTCGGAAGCTTCCGCCTTGACAGTCGTAGCTTCCGCCTTTAGGCGGAAGGCGGAAGAAATCCGCATACGGCGAAAGCAAGACCGCTGACTTCCGCCTAAAGGCGGAAGCTACGGCAAAGGCGGAAGCTACGGCGGAAGCCACACGTAAGGCGGACGCTACTCGTAATGCAGAGCCTTGACGGGATCCAGGCTGGCGGCGCGGGCGGCAGGGTACAGGCCGAACACGAGACCAATGGTGACCGAGACGACGAACGCGAGGACGATGGACGTCGTCGTCACGATGGTCGACCAGCCGGCGAGGTAGCCGATGAGCCGCGACAGGGCGACGCCGACGATGACCCCGAGGACGCCGCCGGCGAGCGAAATGATCGTGGTCTCGATCAGGAACTGGCGGATGACGTCGCGGCGCTTCGCGCCGATCGCACGGCGGACACCGATCTCGCGCGTGCGCTCCATGACGCTCGCGAGCATGATGTTCATGATTCCGATCCCACCGACAAGAAGTGAGATCGACGCGATCGCCACCATGACCATCTCGAACACACGCTGGGTCCGCCGCTGTTCGGCGAGCAGCTCGGCCGGTGAGACGATGGTGAAATCGCCGGCGTTCCGGTGCGACACGTTGAGCAGGCCGCGCAACAGGGCGGCAGCGGAAGTGACATCCGCGGATGGCTGCATCTGCAGGTAAATCCCGTCAATCTCGTCCTTCTCGCTGGACTGGCCGTCTTCGAGGCGGAAAATCGCCGAGTAGAGCGGGACGTAGATGAGGTTGTTGCGATCCTGCGCCGGTAGCCCGGCAACGTCGGTCTGGACGGTGAGCTGCGGACCGGCGACGCCGATCACCTGGAACCACTGCTCGTTGACCTTCACGTACCGGCCGATCGGGTCGTCGGCACCGAAGAGCGACGCGGCCGCTGCTTCCCCGAGGACGGTGACGGGCGCCGCTCCGGCCGTTTCGCGCTCGTCGAAGAACCGTCCTGAGACCAGCGCGAGATTGGCGATGGTCACATAAGCTGGACTCACGCCGTAGACCATCGGCGGGTCACCCTGCGGACGCGGCAGCAGCTTCGATGGCGTAAACCGCTTGCGCGCGGTGGTGGCGCTGATCCCCTCGACGTTGGCCTGGATGACACGGAAGTCCTGGAAGCTCAGTCCCGCCGAAATCTTTCGAATCTTCTGCAGCGTCTGGTTGTCCGCCGACTCGCGCGCCTCCACGATCAGATTGCGTACGCCCAGCTGCTCGATGAAGGCCATCACCTCCTGCTGTGCGCCGGCCCCGATCGAGAGCATCGCGACGACGGCCGCGACACCGAAGATCATGCCCAGCATCGTGAGCAGCGATCGCAGCTTGTGCGCGCGGAGGTTCTCCATGCCCATCCTGAGATCGGGCAGGAAGTCGGTGTTGACCGGGGACGTCAGCCGGGCGGCGTTCATCGCGAGCCACCAGCCGATGGAACGGCCGGAGCGGTGGACGTCGTCGCGGCGGCGCCACGGGAGTTTGGATCGACAAGGGCGATCTCCGTCCCTTCCGGCACACCCGAGAGCGCGACCCGACTCTCGGTGCGCTGCTCCACTTTCACTTCGCGCTGGTCGAAATGCTCGCCGGCCTTGACGTAGATGTAACTCTTCCCGTTCTTGTCGAACACCGCCTGGCGCGGCACGTGAAGCGCACCGGCGACTTCCTTGCCGTCGAGCGTCACGCGTGCCGACACACCGGCCTTGAGCCGGCTGTCGGGATGGTCGAACTTCAGCGTCAGGTCGAACAGCCGTGTGACGCCCGCTGATTCCCAGAAATTGCCGCGGCTCGCAAGGCCGGCGAGCTCCCCTATCCGCGCCTTGAACGTCTCGCCCGGAAGGGCATCCACCTCGACGACCGCGGCCTGACCCGCCACCAGGTTCGGCCGATCGCTCTCGTTGACCTTGGCTCGCACCTCCATCAGGCCGGACTCGATCACGTCGACGACAGGACGTCCAGGCGATATCTGATCGCCGGCGCGATATTCGGGCAGGACCATGCCCCAGAAGATCATCCCTCCGGCCGCGTCCCGGTTTTCTTTCAGTGAGACGACGCCGTCGAACGGCGCCTTGATCACGAGGCTGTCGATGACCTGCTGGGCCCGCTGCATCGCGAGCTGCGCCTTCGTCCGCTTCTCCCGCACGACCGCCATCGACGCGTCGTTAGTGGCGGCCCGCGACTTCACATCTTCCTGCAGCTGTGCCAGACGGCGGCGCGCCTCTTCGAACGAGAGGACGTTCTTCTGCGCATCGAGGGCGCCGATGAACTCGTTACCCGACGCGTCGAGCTCCGCGCGGCGCACGTCGAAGCGCGCGGTCAGCAGCGCGACGTCGTCCTGCGCGCCCTGGACCGCGGCATCCGCCTTCATCTTGACGATCTCCTGCTCTGCCTCGGCGAGCTCCGATTTCGCCTGCTCGAGGGCGTACTGCTGGTCGGCAGGATCGAACTCGACCACCGGTTCGCCGCCCTTCACCGTCGTGCCCGTCTGCATGAGCGTGACGATGCGGAGCATGCCGCCCACCGGCGGGGTCACGAGGGTGACCGTCCTTCCGGCGCGCAGCTCGCCGACCGCATGGACCGTCAGTTTGAGCGGCCCCTTGGTGACAAGACTGGTTGGCACCGGGTTCCGGCGCGCCGGCAGACTCGGGACGGCGACGGCGGCGGCTCCGGCCGCGGCAACGATGCCAATCGCGATCGCGGGCAGCAGGATGCGTCGCTTCATTCCGCTCTCCTGATCAGGGCCGAGGGCGGACGGCGGGTCGCAATCCGATCCCCGGGCGCGACCCCTCGTTCGACAATCGCCTGCTCACGGCCGCGCTTTCGGATCGTGACCGGCGTCTCCAGAAACGTCGAACCACTCAGGGTATAGACCACGGGGGCGCCGTCCCGCTGAAAAATCGACTCGACCGGAACCAGGACGACATCCGGCACACGCTCGGTGGCAATCCGTGCAACGGCCGTCATCCCGGGGCGCATCCGCGCGTCCGCGTCGATGAACACGAGGTTGAGATCGAAGTTCTTGGACGGTGGCCACCCCGAGGAGAAGTCGACACGGGCGAGAACCGAAATGCTATCGAGTTTCCCCTTGAAATCCTTGCCCGGGAGCGCCTCGATCCGTACCGTCGCCTCCTGCTGTGGCTGCAGGCGCCCACGATCCGTTTCGTCGAGACGGGCCTCCAGGTGCACGGAAGACAGATCCGGCAGCTCCATGATCGCCGCGCCCGGCCAGGCGCGATCGCCCTGCTGAAAATCCTGCTGGCCGCCGAACATGCCCCCGGATCGGAAGTTCGGCAGCAGGCTGACCATGCCGGCGGCGGGCGCGCGCAGCTGCAGGTTGCGAAGCCCCTGCTCCGCGCGCTTGAGATCGAACAGCGCCTTTTCGCGCTTCCGCTGTTTCGCCGAAATGTCGGCGGCTGCCGACGTCTGATCCGACTTGACCTTCTCCTGGAGCTCGCGCTTCTTCTGCTGCGCATCGTTGACGGCGAGCTTCGCCTGTTCGTTGTCGAGCCGGGAAACGGTTTCACCCTTGCCAACATCGAGCTTCGCCCGCTCGATGTCGTAGTCGGCCTTCATCACGGCGGTCGCGTTCTGTTCGAGGCCGATACGTGTCTGCGCCTCCGCCTGTTCGATTTCGGCATCCGCCTGCTTCAACTCCGACTGCTTCTCCTGGATCGTCCGGTTGAGCGTCGAGGGGTCGAATTCGACGACCACATCGCCGGGTTTGACCATCGAGCCATTCTTCGCGAGCTTGAGGATCTGCAGTTCGCCGGACTGCATCGGAGAGGACAGCACAATCGATTTGAGCGGCCGGATTTCTCCGCGGATCTCGAGCGTGTCGACGAACATGCCTTGGGTGACAACCACCGTCGGCAGGTCTGGACTGCCGGTGCTCCGCCCGGCAGCGTACGCCCCTGCGGCGAGGACGCCGACGACGAGGATCGCGGCGACAAAGTTACGCGGACGCCGGACGATGGTGGCCAGGCGCGCCCTCATTTGGTGCGCCGAAACGCAGACTGCACGTTTCGCTCGATGACCGCCCCTTCGTCGAGGCCTGACCCGAGCATTGCTTCGTGCGCGTTGACGGCGCTCACCGTGACCGGCCGCTCGTCGAACCCCCCGCCACGCTCGGCCCGCACGAACGTCGCGTTGCCGTCGATGCGGAGAGCGTCTCTGGGTACTACGATGGCGCGCGGCGACCGCGCCAGTGTCACGTCGAGCGACGCGGATAAATCCGGCATCAGGTTGGGATGGGAGCCGTTCACGTTGATGAGTGCGACGAACGTGCGGACACTCTGCGACATTGTCGAGGTCACCCCGAGGGGCGAAATCTGCGCGACCTGCCCGTCGAAGAACAGCGCGGGATAGGCATCGAGGCCGATGCGGACGATCTGCCCCACCTGCAGATCGTTCACGTCAGCCTGGTTCACCCGTGCGCGCACCCGCATCGCGCTCGGATTGACGATGTCCACTACCGGCACTCCGGCGCGCACTTCCTCCCCTTCCTGCACCACCGCCATGTTGTTGCCCTTCCAGATCGTCTTGACGACCACCATCCCGCCAATCGGCGCGTGGACGGCCATCCGTTCGGCGTTGCCGGCGGCCTGACGCTCGGCCTGGGCGGCGCGGTCGCGGCGGATCTGAAGAATGCGGAGGTCGGCTTCCGCGGCCTGCCGCTTCAGCTGATAGGTGGCCTTGAGCTGCTCGAGGGTCACGCGCGCCTGCTCGAGCAACTGCGTGTTCTTCTCCGCGTTGATCTTCGGCAGCATCTCGTTCTTGACCATCTCGAGCTGCGCCCGTCCAATCGCACTCTCGCCGAGCGTGATCTCGCTGTCATCGTGGGCCCGCGCCGCACGCTCCTGGGCTTCGCGCTTGGCGATCTGCTGCTCGAGGTCGTGCAGCTCGGCGCGCTTGTCGAGCGCGTTCTTGATCTGATCCTGGCGGTCGAATTCGACGATCAAGTCGCCCTGCTTGACGGTACTCCCGGCGGCAACGAGCTTCGTGATGATGAGCGAGTTCGAGGTCGGGCCGGCGAGACGTGGGGCGGCTATCGTGGTGAACTGAACGGCTTCCACGGTACCGTTCAGCCGGACGGAGCGGACGAAGTCGCGGCGCGCGACGGTATAGGTGTTCGGACGGCCCTCGCGCTGGCCGCTGCCTGTTGGCGTCTGCTGCCGGCCGTACGCGAATACAGCCATCGCCACGACGGCAATGCCCGTGGCAACGACGGCACCCCGGCGCACGACGACGGAGCTCCGGACCATTCAACCTCCGGCTATCAGACGGCCACCCGACTCGGATGGTTGGGCCGTTCAACGCGGACGAGCGTGGGTCGCGACGGCCAGACGAGCGATGCCTGCGCGTCGTGGCAGAAGTCCGGGAATCGCCAGTACCTAAGTGCCGCCCGACGACTGATTTGACACCGGACGCACCAGACCGGACGCACGATTCTAGCGGATATCGCGGATGGTGGCGCAGCACGCGGACGGCCCCTCGGCGATCGGGACTTCGGACTCGGGACTCGGGACTCGGGATTCGGGATTCGGGATTCGGGGTTCGGGGTTCGGGGTTCGGAGTTCGGTTCGGGCTGCCCCGCCGTAGCTCGAAGATCTAACGGGCGAGCGGAGGCGGGGACTCGGGCTCCGGGGCTCGCCATCAGATGGAACTCCGGAACTGAAAGCCGGAGCCGGAAGCCACACGGGACTCGGAGTCCGGGGTCGCAGCCGGCGACCGCATTTTGGCAGCCCGCTTCAATACCGATTGTGGGTTCCGCCGTGCGGGAAGGATCACTCAGCGAGCCAGCGAGTCTGACCAGTGGCCTCAGGGCAACGAGACACGATGGCAAGACGAACACTCGCCGGTTACCGCTTGCGCGATCCGGCGATCATCAGCGCAACACCGCCGACCAGGGCCAGCCCGCCCAGTAACGGCGACAGCGGGATCGTTTTCTGCCGTTCCGTGCTCGCCTGCAAGGGACCGATGTCCAGCACCTTCTCCCGCCGGGTATACGTGATTCCGCCAAACACGAGAGCAATGATGCCGATCACGATCAAAATCATTCCGATGATTCGCATGCCGCCTCCGCCGAGGTTGGCTGCATAGCTTGTGCCCACTCAGCCGTTCGCGCAGCGCCGGAGGTGGCGCTCCGGGATCGTCGTGGATCCCTTGGAAAAGCCGTCCGGGTTGACGTGCCGGCCCCTGCTGCGGTATCTCTGGTGCGTGGTATTTTCAGCGACCGGCGCCCGGCGTGCGTGTTGTCGGTCCATCCTCGGCCTGGTGTCACACCTGCGCGCGCCTTTGAACGTTCCCTGAAACGCCGCATTTATCCACCAGCGCTGAGACAAGGCCCGGGCATCCCCCGGGCCTTTTATTTTGAGGAAGCTCGTGATCGACACATCCCAGGAACTATCGGCCCCGGCGGCCCTCATCGGGCGGACACCGCTGGTACGCCTGCGCGGCATCGAGCCGCGGCCGGGGATCGAGATATACGCCAAGCTGGAATCGCAGAACCCGGGCGGCTCCGTCAAGGACCGCGCCGCACTGGCGATGATGCTGGACGGCGAACGGACGGGGCGGTTGCACCGCGGCAAGATCCTGATCGACGCGACGTCCGGCAACACCGGAATCTCGTACGCGATGCTCGGCGCCGCCCGTGGCTACCGGGTCATGCTCTGCGTGCCTTCCAACGTGACGGAAGAGCGCAAGCGCCTGCTCCATGCCTACGGTGCCGAGCTCATCGTCACCGATCCGATGGAGGGCAGCGACGGTGCGATCCGCGAGGTCCGTCGCCGATACGAACTCGATCCGCAGCGCTACTTCTACCCCGATCAGTACAGCAACCCGGCGAACTGGCGGGCACACTACGACACGACCGCGCTCGAGATCATCGAACAGACCGGCGGACGGGTGACGCACTTCGTCGCCGGCCTTGGCACCGGCGGCACGTTCATCGGTACGAGCCGGCGGCTGCGCGAATGGCGTCCCTCGGTGCAGCTGGTCTCGGTGCAGCCCGAATCGGCGCTGCACGGACTCGAGGGCCTGAAACACATGGCGTCGTCGATTGTTCCGCCGATTTACGACCCCGGGGTCGCCGACCGCGATGAGCGCGTCTCAACCGAAGATGCGTACCGCCTGGTCCGGCGGCTGGCGCGCCAGGAAGGCCTGCTCGTCGGACCCTCGGCGGGAGCGGCGCTGGCCGGATGCCTCCGCATCGCCGACGAAGTCGACCAGGCCGTAATCGTGACGATTTTCCCGGATAGAGGCGACCGCTACCTGTCAGAAGGATTCTGGAATGGAGGAGACGACGTGGATTCGACAATGACCCCGCTGGACGAGGTGACGGAGACCGCAGAAGACCAGTTTGCGGTCCCGGAGGCCGTGCTCGCCGCGATTCGGAGCCACGGCGCGAGTTCATTCCCGGACGAATGTTGCGGCGCACTGATCGGCGACGAGCCGGGCCTCGTCATCGAAGCGCTGGCCCTCTCGAACACCACGTCGGACGAACGGCGCCGCCGCTTCCTGATCGGGCCGGACGCGTACCGCGCCGCCGAAGCCCGGGCCACAGAAACGGGCAAGTCGCTGATCGGCTTCTACCACTCGCACCCGAACCATCCGGCGATCCCGTCGGCATTCGATCTCGAGCACGCGTGGCCCAACCTGCGCTACGTGATCGTGTCGGTGATGGGTGGACGGCCAGAAGCGGTGCGGACCTGGCGCCTGCGGACCGATCGATCGGGGTTCGATGAAGAAGAGCTGGTGAGGCCGGCCGAGGAACACCAGCCGTCGTAGCGACGATCGAGGTGCCGGTCGCGGGCCCAGAGCGCCGTGGGTTCGGCGGAACCCCGTCGTTACCCCTGTCGTGACTCGGACGCGGGTCTGAGCCTGCCGACGGTCGCGGCTGACACCTTCGCCAGCCACGCCTTGCCGCGCTGGCTGACGACCGCCTGCTCGAGCGCATCGAACTGCACATACGCGACCGGTACGAGCAGCAGCGTCAGGAACAGGCAGAGCGACTGCCCGCCGATGATCGTGACGGCAATGGCTGCACGCCCGGTGCCGCCGATCCCGATCCCGAGGGAGGTCGGAATCAGCCCGGCAATGATCGCGGTTGTGGTCATGAGAATCGGGCGCAGACGCGTCCGGCAGGACTCCACGATCGCCTCGCGCATCGGCACGCCGCGCGCACGCAGCACGTTGGCGTAGTCGACCTGCAGGATCGAATTCTTCTTCACGATGCCGAGCAGCAGGAGCATGCCGAGGGCGCTCCAGAGGTTCAGCGTTCGGCCCGTCAGCCATAACGTGAAGAGCGCGAACGGGACCGCGATCGGCAGCACGAGCATGATCACGACCGGCTGCAGGAAGCTCTCGAACTGCGACGCCAGCACCATGTAGACGAAGATCATCGCCAGGCCGATCGCCATGATCATGTTCGTCGTGGTCTCGTCCAGTATCTTCGACTGTCCCTGCAGCTTGAACGACATCGTCGGCGGCATGTTCAGACCCGCCAGCATCTTCCGGACGTCGTTCGACGCTTCGTCGAGCGCGTGGCCGGGGGCGACGTCGGCGATCAGATTGACGGTGAACTGCCGGTCGGATCGCTGCAGCGTGGTCGGGCCGAGCCCGCGTTCGAGCTGCGCAATGTTATCGATCCGCACTGGTCCTGTAGCCGAGGGCACGGTCAGGCGGCCGATCTCGCTGATGTCCCGCCGCTGATTTTCGAGCACCCGGATCTTGACCGGGTATTGCTCCTGCCCTTCCTTGAAGAAGGAGATCTGATCGTCTCCGGACACGGCGAGGCGGAGCGTGTTGCCAATCGTGGCCATCCGCACGCCAAGGTCCGCCGCCCGCTTGCGATCGACCGCGACATGGATCTCGGGGTTCGAGACGTTGAGCCCGATCTTCACTTCGGTGAGGCTTGGCACTTTCAGCCCGGCCTCGAGCGCCCGCTTCGAATAGTCGGCGATCTGATCGAGATCCGGACCGAGAATGTTGGCGGCAATGGCAAACCCGCCCGTGCCTTCGCCCGCCCCCAGTGCCGTCCGCGAACTGATGCTCGGCCGGTAACTCGGGTGCGCCGCGAGCCGCCGCCGCATTTCAGTGATGATCTGCGCCTGCGTCTGCTTTCGCTCCTCGATCGGGAGCGCCTGGCAGAGAAAGTGGATGTGGGTCGGCGCGGCGAGATTCGATGACACCCCGACCGACGGCTCGATCTGCGCGACTCCTTCGATTCCCTTCAACTCCTCGAGCAGCTTGAACGCCACTTCGCTCGTGCCCGCGAGTGAGGTGCCCTCGGGCGCGTCGACGTGGATCGTCCACTCCCCCATGTCCTCGTTCGGGACGAACTCGCGACCGACCATGCGGTTGAGCGGGAACGTGAGCAGCGCGGTCACGACCGAGATGCCGATGATGATCCACGGATGATCCAGCGACCAGCTGACGCGCCTCGTATACCACCCGTCCAGCCAGTGGAAGAAGCCGCGCTCCTTGCTCTTCTGATCGGCTTCCGCATCCGACAGCTTCAGGAAGCGCGAGCTCAACATCGGCGTCAGCGTGAAGCTCACCAGCATCGACACCATGATCGCGAACGCAATCGTCCATCCGAACGGATTGATGAAACGCTTCGCGTACCCGTTCATGAAGGCGATCGGCAGGAAAATCACCACCAGCGACAACGTCGTCGCCATCACCGCGAGCGCCACTTCGCGGGTGCCCTGGATTGCCGCCTCGAACGGCGAACACCCCTTCTCCTCGATGTAGCGGAAGATGTTCTCGAGGACGACAATCGCGTCGTCGATCACGATGCCAACGGCCAGGGTGATGCCGAGCAGCGTCATGTTGTTCAGCGTGAACCCCATGATGTTCATCAGCGTGAACGACGAGATGATCGAGGCCGGGATCGCGAGCGCGGAGATGAGGACCGCCCTGATGTTGCGGATGAACACCATCACCACGATGGTGGCGAAGAGCGCGCCGAAGATGAGGTGCTCTTCGAGCGACGCGATCGACGCGTAGATGAACCGCGAGTCGTCGCGAATGACGGTGACCTTGACCGTCCCGGGCAGGGACCGCTCGATGGTCGCGAGCTTCGCCCGCACACCCTCGATGACGGCGACGGTGTTCTCCCCCATCGCACGGCGGATGTCGAGCATGACCGCCGGCGTATCGCCGAGCCACACGGCACTCGTCGGGCGCTGGAACGTATCCTCCGCGTATCCGACGTCGGAGACGCGAATCGGCGTGCCGTTCCGGGTCGCGACGACGATGTCGTTGAAGTCTCTCGATGCGTCCACTCGCCCGAGCGTGCGCAGGAGGAGCTGGCCCTTCTCCTGCTCCACCGTCCCGCCGGGGATCTCGACGTTTTCAGCGACGATGGCGTCACGCATCTGCGAGAGCGACAATCCGTACGAGTTCAGTTTCTCGATGTCGGCGACGATGTGGATTTCGCGCCCGCGCCCACCCGCGAGGCTGACTTCCCCGACGCCGTTCACGGTCTGGATCACCCGCGCGATCTGCTTGTCGGTGAGCTCGGTCAAGGTGCGCAGGCTCATCGCGCTCGATGACACGATCAGTGACATGACGGGATCCGCGTCGGGATCGACTTTCGTGATGACCGGCGGGAGCAGTTCCGGCGGCGCATTGCGAATCGCGCTCGCCACCTTCTCACGCACATCGTTCGATGCGTCGTTGATGTCGCGCTCGAGGACGAAGCGGACCGTGATCTGACCGCGCCCCTCGGAAATGCGGGCCTGGATCTCGTCGATACCGGATACGCCGCTGATCGCTTCCTCCATCGGTTCGACGACGGAGGACGACATCTCGTCCGGGCTGGCGCCGGGCAGCGAGAGCGCGACGCTCACGGTGGCGGGGTCGGCCTTGGGGAAGAGATCGACGCCGAGACCGCGAAACGAGAACATCCCCAGGACCACGAGCGACATCACCAGCATCGTCGCGAAGACCGGGCGGCGGACGCAGAGTTCGGATAGCACGCCGGGCCTCCCCTACCTGGTGACCGTCACAGATGTGCCGTCGACCAGCGTGTCGACGTCCGTGACGGCGACCTGCTGGCCGGCTTTCACCCCGGAGACAATTTCGATGCGCTCGCCGAGCCGCTCGCCAACGCCAAGCTCACGGATCGCCAGCTTCCCGCCGTCCACCACGAATACGCGGTTGACGCCGTAGCGGTACTGGAGCGCCGAGTACGGCAGCGTCAGCACCTTGTCGACCTTTCCACTCTCGATGTGGACGCGGGCGAAGGTGCCGGGCTTCAGGACCGTGTCGTCGTTCGGCACCAGCGCTTCGAACGGGAAGGCGCGCGTCGAGGTATTCACGCCGGGGCTGATACGCGAGACCTTGCCGGTGAAGGTCCGGTCCGGATAGGCGTCCACCCGCAGGTTGACTGGCTGGCCCTGCTCGATCCAGGGCGCCATTTTCTCCGGGATCTCGGCGGTGACCTTCAGCGGCGTCAGCCGGACGACGGTCATGACCGGGACCTGCGTCTTGACCAGCTCGCCCAGGTTGACCATTCGCCGTTCGACATACCCGTCGAATGGCGCACGGATGTCGGTGTCGCGCACCTGGCGGCCGGCAAGCTTCATCGTCGCCTCGGAGGCTTGAATGCTGGCGCGCAGGTTCCTGCCGTTCTGGAGCGCGACGTTGTAGCTCGCCCGCTTCGATTGCAGCGTGGCCTCGGCATCGTCGAGCGCCTGTCGCGAAATCAGCGTCCGTTTGAAGAGTTCCGTCGCGCGGTCGAATGCCTGGGTCGCCTGCACGAGCTCGGCGTTTGCCTTCTGCACCTCGGGCGTCTTGTCGTTGTCAGGCAGGTGTTGCGGGTCGGGGGCGCCGTACTGCGCCAGGGCGCGGGCGAGCGCCGCCTGCTGCTGCTCGTACGTGTATTGCTGCTTCTCATTGTCGAGCTGAACGAGCACCTGCCCGGCCCGGACGCGGTCGCCAAGGTCGGCAAGAATCGCGCGAACCTTCCCGTCGGCCTCGGAAGAGATGGTGACCTGATCGACGGCAGCGAGGGTGCCGACGACGTCCACGGCGCGATGGACCGGGTCCTCACGCACGAGTTCCACCTTGACGGGTTTCGCCGACCCTTCGCGGCTGCGCGCCTGGGCGGTATCTGCTTTCGAACACGCGGCGAGTGGGAGCAGGAAGAGGCTGACGACAAGTCCGGCGAGTTGTGGACGCCGCCACACACGGGCACCGAATAGTGAACTCATGGGCATAGAGAAAGGGTCGGCCAAGTCTCAGAGTATACGTGCAACCCGCCAAGCGCCCCCTGGTTGCAGCTGACAGTTCTCAGCTATCAGCTGGGAGGTATCCGGTCATCACCGGCAGTCCCCAATCCCCACTCCCAAATCCCCGGTTACATCCCGTTCGGAAAGACATAGACCGGGGGAGGCACTACTGGATCACCGACTTCGAGCGTGATCTGCGAGTGGGCGGCGAGGACGATGGCGCGCGGGTCACCCTTGTAAGGCTTGCTGTCGACGAAGCTCGTGACCGGACCCTGCAGCCCGGCGACATTGCGCGCGCTGAGAGGCTGGCCCCAGATGTCGAAGAAATTGCCGAGCGTGTAAGTGCGCGCGTCTGGCGACTCGATGTGCATGATGCCGGTCGCGTCGTGCGTGTGGAGCCAGTAGAAACCGTTCCCCATTCCGACGAATCCGTTCGTGAGCTGAAACGGCTTGAGGATCCCAATCCCGTAGGGCACCGCGATCTGCTGTCCCTTCGAGAAGAGCGACAGATGCGCATGGATGTGCACGGTGAGCATTTCACGCGACGAGCCCTCGATGCCGTCCACCGGCTGTCCGTTGCCGCCGGTCGGGGTGTCGCCTGGCGCGAAGGTCGGCGCACCGATCTCCGTCCCCTGGACGATCACGATCGGAGCGGTCGACCGCTGCGCGAACAGGATCGCGCCGGCGCCGCACACGAGCAGCAGTATCAGGCGCAATGTGTCTTGGGAGTGGTTTGGGCATGGGTTCCGGAAATAGTAACACTGCCGATTCGACCGAAATCCGCGGCTCGAGACGCGCCCGTACACAGCAACGGCCCCGATGCGGGGCCGTTACGGTCGATTGAGCTTAGTTGGTGGGCGCTAGTGGATTCGAACCACTGAGCCCCGCCGTGTGAAGGTCTTCACACCAGTATCCCGCGCTCCCCCGCCGTCTCCTTAGTCTCCGTATTTCGCAATTTACTTAGCGGTTTCTACAATTCAGATATTACGTTGGCCTACCGCCGTTGACCACGGGGTCAACGAACTGCACCCCTAATGCACCCCCAGAATGCACCACGGGGTGCAGTGTGCGTTTCGGGCAGCTGACTGGCTTGCGGTGGGCCGACGTCAATGTTGGCAGAGGTCTTCTCACGGTCGTCGCCGAGCACGCCAAGAGTGGCGCCGCCAGACATGTCCCACTGAACACCGTCGCGGTCGACGTCCTCGCGCACTGGCAGAGTCTATGTGTTTCCTGGGGGTCGCAGGCGAGCGGCTCACAGAGATCAAGACTGCGTCGATGCCGCTGTTGAAAGCTGCGTCGATTTCAGTTTTCGCTTTCACGATCTGCGACACACGTTTGCCAGTCGGCTGGTGATGGCTGGCGTCGATTTGAACACGGTCCGCGGTTGCCTCGGACACGCGGACCTTGAGATGACACTCCGCCACGCTCACTTCGCGCCGGAACATAAGACTGCCGCCGTGGCCAAGCTGACGAAAGGCAGCGGCGAAGTGAGGAAAGTCGCTGATCGCCCGAGGACGCCCACTCTCCCACTCTGCGACAAGCGCTCCGGATCCTATCGCGCGAACCCGACCCAACGCTAAACGGATCGGCGTTGCACATTACTGATATCCACCTTTCCGGCGACACCTTTCTATTGATCGAGGAACTGAGCATTGAGTTGGCCTTGAGACGATCCGGTTAGAATGTTTGCGCTCATCGCGCGTTCGGTAAAGCGCCAACTAGCGCCCAGGAGGAACCTTATGCCAATTTCGATCGCGACACTCGACGGTGGACAGACGAGTATTGACGAATCGGCACTGGACCAGGTCGCGACGTCAATCCGCGGAGATGTGCTGAAGCCGACCGATCGGAGATATAGCGAGAAGCCGGTCTATAACGCGATGCATCAGCGGCGTCCCGCGCTGATCGTGCGATGCACAGGCACCGCCGATGTGGTGGATGCTGTGAAATTCGCTCGACAGCACAATCTCCTAGTCGCCGTCCGGGGCGGCGGCCATTCCGTCGCCGGTCATTCGAGCTGTGAGAATGGATTCGTCATTGATCTGACTCGCATGCGCGGCGTTGAAATCGAACCTGAATCGCGGTCGGCTCGAGTCCAGGGCGGCGCCCTATGGGGCGACGTGGACCGCGAGACGCAAGCCTTCGGCCTCGTCGTGCCAGGTGGCGTCGTGTCTGAGACGGGGGTTGCCGGATTGACGCTGGGAGGGGGCGAAGGCTGGGTCCGACGCAAGCACGGGCTGACGATCGACAGCCTGCTGTCGGCGCGCGTGGTCTGCGCCGACGGTTCCGTTCGCACTGCCTCGGCGAAATCAGAGCCCGACCTGTTCTGGGCGCTGCGCGGCGGCGGCGGCAACTTTGGAATAGTGACGTCCTTTGAGTTTCGCGCCCATGCGCTCGGTCCGATCGTCGCGTTTGCCGGCGTGTTCTATCGGGCGGCCGATGCGGCGAAAATCTTGCCTCGTTGGCGTGACTACTGCCTGCAGGCGCCCGACGAGATAACGTCGCTCGCCGTTGCCATCACGATGCCAGCAGCCCCGACGCTGCCGCCGCCGATTCACAACCAGGCGTGCCTGGTCATCGGCGGAGTCTACGCCGGGTCGTCAGAGCAGGGTATGCGCGCCATGAAACCGCTACGCGAGTTGGGTACGCCGATCGCCGATATCTCCCAGCCGATGCCGTTTCACCAGGTGCAGACCGCCTTTGATCCATTCTTTCCCATGGGTAAGCTGCATAGTTACTGGAAGGCGCAGAACCTGGCGTCTCTGCCGGAGCAGGCAATCGAGATCATCGCGGCCAGAGCGAATCAGCGGCCGGCGCCGCTCACGCTCGTGGTCACCTTCCAGATGGGTGGCGCCATCAACCGCGTCGGCGCGACGGAAACGGCCTATGCGGAGCGGTCTGCTCCATGGATGTCGTCAATCGACGGGAACTGGGAGGATCCCGCCGACACCGCAAAAAACATCGCTTGGGTGCGCGAGAGCTTCAGTCAGATCGCACCGTACTCCACAGGTACAACGTATACGAGCTTTACCGGTCAGGCAGACGAAAGCGCGAGCGCACTTGCATCCACCGCATACGGCACCAACATGGAACGTCTGAGGCTAATCAAGGCGAAGTATGATCCAGACAATTTTTTCCGCTTGAACGCCAACATCGCACCGGCAGCGGCGGCGCCGGCGTAGATTCCGCCTTAGATCCCGTTTCGGGTTCAGGACAACTAACTGCCACCTGTGCTCCGCAAGTACTACTTTCGGTCGGTCAGCGGACGCTCGACTGGCGTCCGGCTGGCAGGGTCGGTTGTTCAAGTCGGCGCAAAGGCATTGGCGAAGGTCCGTCGAGAACGGCGAGTGGGCTCGCAGGAATGCACCCCTAATGCCCCCCGGCCCGTACACAGCAACGGCCCCGATGCGGGGCCGTTACGGTCGATTGAGCTTAGTTGGTGGGCGCTAGTGGATTCGAACCACTGACCCCCGCCGTGTGAAGGCGATGCTCTACCACTGAGCCAAGCGCCCAACTGAGGAAGTTCGTAGTGTAGCCCAAGCCCCCGCCCTGCGGCAACGCCGCGGCCCCATCCTCAGGAGCCGATTTTCTTGACGCTCTTCACCTGCGTCATCAGGAGCGACAGCATCTTCGCATAGCGCTCATCCGCATCGGTGAAGGTCTTCGTGTACTCGGCCTCGGTCGACTTCGCCTTCTTCCACTGGCCGTCGAACGTCGTCGTCTTGCCGGCCTCTTCCCACGAGTCGCCGTTGTCCGACTTGGACAGGAGTCCGTCAGGCCCCATGTCCTGGACGAAGATCTTCGTGCCGGTGGTCGCCGACGCATGGAGATCCATGTAGACGCCGCGGAAGTCCCCGAGCTTGATCTTGTCGACGAGCAGCGCTGGCGCGGAGTACTGGGCTGACACCACGAGCAGCTGGGTCTCAGGAATGTAAATGGCGGCGATGAAATGATTCGGCGACGACGGGTCGGCAACCGCGATCGAATCGAGCTTGGCCGTATCGAGCACCTGGACCAGCTCTCTTGCCGGCGCCGCGGACTTGGAGTCCTCAGCAGCGCGGACGACGGTTACGCATCCGAGGACGGCGACAGCGGCAACGGCGGCGGAAAGAGAGGCCGTACGAATACGACGATGCGAAATGACGTGCATGGTTGCCCCCACTGTGGAAGTTGCGAGGGCCCCGTTGTACCACGGTCCGGCTCGGCCGTAAAGCCTGGAGTGTGTCAGCCGATGAAGAGCGGATCTTCCTCGTCCGCCGGACGACGGTGCCGCGGGCGCAGGTCGCGCCAGCCGCCGAGTGCACCGAGACCGGCCCGAATGGCAGCGACAATGGCCATGCCCTCGCGGGCCGGCGTGATGATGGCTTCCTGGAGCACGGCCGCGGTCTCTTCGACCCGCCGGGAGAGATCGGTCACGACGCTGTCGACCTTCTCGGCCTGGGCGGTTGCAAGGGCGACGGTCCTGGTGGCCTCGTCGGCGATGCCATTGGCCTTGGCAATGAGTGGACGGACATCCTGCTGCACCGACGCGATCATCTCCTGCGCCTGCTTCGTCAGGCGCAGGGCAGCGACAATCGCGCCGATCTGGATGATCGCCATGATCAGCGTCGCCGACGCAATCACGCCCAGGAAGATCTCGGACCAGCCGCTCGTCACAGATCCTCTCCTCCGCCGGTGGGCTGGCCGGTGGCGCCGCCGCGCGCCTGTTCGTACGCTTCGCGGCCGCGCTCGATTGCGGAGTTGAGCGTGTCCTTGCCGCGGTTCACCATCTCGCGCCCCTGGCGGGCGGCCTCGGCAGCGCGTTCGCGGCTCTCGCGCGCCTTGTCGGCGATCACGCGCCGGGTTTCCTCGCCTGACGCCGGAGCCATCAGCAGCGCCGCGGCCGCGCCGGTGATCGCACCGAGCACGAACGCCAGAAGGACCGTCCCCGCCGCGCCGTTGTCGTCGTCGCGTGTCGCCATCGTGTGATCTCCAGCGCTTAAAAGATGCTGACCCGGACGTTCAGGTATTTCTTCGGGTCTTTGCGGATGTCGGCAATCAGCTGCTTGAGCTCGTTCGCCGTGCCGTCAATGTTCTCATATAACGCCTTGTCGTGCAGCAGCCGACCGGCGGTACCGTCGCTGGTCTCGAGCGTTCCGATTACCTTGTCGAGACGATCGGACAGGGAGTTGATCCGGGTCCACAACGCCTGATCGGTGAGCAGCTTGCCGGCGGTGCCTTCGCCGCGCTGCAGACCGCCGAGGATCTTGTCGGCGTTCGCGCCGGCCGAGGTCATCGACTTTGCGAGCGCATCGTCGTTCAGCAGCCGGCCGAGGCTGCCTTCGCCGGCATTGATGCGCCGCGTCATGTTCTGCAGGTTGGCCAGCGCGGCATTCGCTTCGCGGTACGCGGCCGGATCCTTGATCAGCATGCCGAGCGAGCCGCGGCCCTGCTGGATGCCGGTCGCCACCGCCTGCGCGGATCCGACGAACTGGCTCAGCTCCTTGTACATCTGATCGTCGGTGAACAGTCTCCCGACAGTGCCTTTGCCGCTGCGGATTTCCTTGATCAGTCCGGTGGCCTGATCGAGCGTCTCGCTCGCACCGGCGGCCACATCGGCGATCTGCCCCGCTGTCTTGGCGGTCTGGATGTAATCGCCGTCCTTGAGCGGCGTGCCCTCGGCCGACGGGCTGATCTCGATGATCGGCTCGCCGAGAAGGCTGAGCGATCCGATGGATGCGCGCGAATGGTCGGTGATGCGCGAGCTGTTTTCGTTGCCGACGCCAAGCGTCACCTGTACCTCGGAGCCGATGAATTCCACCGCCGTCACCTGGCCGACGTCGACGCCGGCGACGCGGACCACGGCGCCACTTTTGAGCCCCTGGACGTTCGGGAACTTGGCCTTGATCTCGTAGCGCTGCCACGAGAACCCGCCCTGGCCGCCAACGGCAAAGACGAGCATGGCGGCAAGCACCAGCGCGGCGACGGCGAGGATGCCAATCTTCAGTTCCGACCAGGCGAGGGATCGCGTTCGAGGCATGTCAGCAAACCTTCCTACGAGAGAAACGCATCGATGTAGCTGTCTTTCTGCGCCGCTGCGCGCAGCTCCGAGGCGTTCCCCTCGAAGGCAATCTGGCCGTCCTTGAGCATGATGAACTCCGCCTCGTCGGCCTTCCGCGCCGTGGCGCGTTCGAACCGGAGCTTGCCGTTCTCGCGCAACGCCATGTGTTCGGCGACGAAGAATGCGTCGCGAAGCTGATGGGTGACGACGATCGAGCTGACACCCTCGAGGTCGCGCAGCTTGATCACTTCTTCGTCGATCGTGAGCGACGTGATCGGATCGAGCCCGGTCGTCGGCTCGTCGTAGAGCAGGATGCGCGGCTTGGCGGTCATCGCGCGCGCAATCGCGACGCGGCGCCGCTGTCCGCCGGAGAGCTCCGACGGCATGCGATCGATGAACTCCGACAACCCGACAAAACCGAGTACCTCTTCGACGCGGCGGTTCACGTCCGCGAGCGGCGCGTTGGTCTCCTCGAACAGCTTGTAGCCGACGTTCTCGCGGACGGTGAGCGAATCGAACAGCGCCCCTTCCTGGAAGACCATCCCGAGGTCGGCGCGCACCTTCATCAGGTCGTCTTCCGACATGTTGTCGACCCGTTCGCCGTTGACGAAAATCACGCCGCTGTCGGGCTTCAACAATCCGAGGATGAGTCGCAGGATGGTCGACTTGCCGGCGCCGCTGGCGCCAAGAAAAATCTTGGTATGACCGGTCTGGAGCGTGAACGAGACATCCCGCAAAATCTCCTTCTCGTCGAACGCGAGACACACCTTGTCGAACACGATGATCGGGCCGCCGTGGGCCATCGCTTCGTCGAGGAGCGGCGGGCGGGCGGTTTGCTGTATGGCCATCAGTACATCAGCGCGATGAGCAGCTTGGTGACGAGAAAGTCGACCGCGATGACCGCGACCGAGGCGGCAACCACCGCGTTCGTCGTCGCGCGCCCGACACCCTGGGTGCCGCCGCGTGTTCTCAGCCCGACGTGGCAGCCGATGCTCGCGATCGTGAACCCGATGAAGAACGGCTTGATCAGTCCCATCCAGACGTCCTGGATGTAGAGGCCCATCACGACGCTGTTCCAGTAGACGCCCGACGGCACCTTGAGCTGCGTCACGGTGACGATCCATGCGCCGACCATGCCGAGTCCGCCCGACACGACGGTGAGGAGCGGCACCATCAGCAGACCGGCGAGGATCCGGGGGAGCACCAGTTTGCGGATGGGATCGGTGCCCAGCGCTCGCAGCGCCGCGATCTGCTCGGTCACCATCATCGATCCGAGCTCCGCGGCAATGCCCGAGCCGACGCGGCCGGCGACCATGAGGCCGGTCAGCACGGGACCGAGTTCCTTCACCATCGAGGCGCTGACCAGCCGGCCGACCATCGAGCGGGCGCCGAATTGATCAAGCGTGAGCCCCGACTGCAGCGCGAGCACCATGCCCGTGAACATGCCGGTCAGGAGCACGACCGTGAGCGAACCGACGCCAACCGCTTCGAACTGCTCGATGACGTCGCGCATGTAAAAAGGGCGCGTCACCATGGCGCGGCCGACCTTGCCGATCATCCCGACGTATTCCTGAACCTCCAGCAGCGCCGCCTGGATCCAGCCTACGAACAGCCGCAGCATCAGCGCCGGCCCCCGGCGAGCCCGAGCTCGCGGGTACGCAGCTGCTTGACGCGGTCGCGCAGGGCGGCCGCCTTCTCGAATTCCAAATTGGCGGCGGCAGATTTCATCTGGGTCTGGAGTTCCGTGATGTGAGCCTCGAGCTCACCATGCGTCTTGAAGAGGTCCCCCTCCTCGCCCGCCGGCACGGTGACGTAGTCGCGCTCGTAGACGCTGGACATCACCTCGTCGATGCTCTTGACGATCGACGCGGGGGTGATGCCGTGCTCCTCGTTGTAGGCGACCTGGATTTGCCGCCGGCGATCGGTTTCGCTGATCGCCAGCTTCATCGAGTCGGTCATCCGGTCGGCGTACATGATCGCGCGGCCGTTGATGTTCCGCGCCGCCCGGCCGACGGTCTGGATGAGAGAGCCGCTGGAACGCAGAAAACCTTCCTTGTCGGCGTCGAGAATGGCCACGAGCGATACTTCCGGCAGATCCAGCCCCTCACGCAGAAGATTGATCCCGACGAGGACATCGAATTCCCCGCGGCGCAGGTCCCGCAGGATCTCAATCCGTTCGAGCGTGTCGATGTCCGAGTGCAGGTACCGGACCTTGACCCCGAGCTCCTGATAGTACCTGCGTCAGGTCCTCCGCCATCCGTTTCGTCAACGTCGTCACCAGCACCCGCTCGCGCCGCGCCACCCGCTCGCGAATCTCGGCGAGAAGGTCGTCGACCTGGCCGCGGACGGGCCGGATGTCGATCGGCGGATCCACCAGCCCGGTCGGGCGGATGATCTGCTCGACGACGACGCCGCCTGCCCGGCGGAGCTCGTACGGTCCTGGCGTCGCCGACACGAACAACAGCTGATTGACCCGCGCCTCCCATTCCTCGAAGTTGAGCGGCCGGTTGTCGAGCGCCGACGGCAGCCGGAAGCCGTAGGCGACGAGGACTTCCTTGCGCGATCGATCGCCGTGATACATCCCGCGGACCTGCGGCACCGACTGGTGGCTCTCGTCGACCATGATCACCGCATCAGCCGGCAGATAGTCGAGCAGCGTCGGCGGCGGGTCGCCGGGACCGCGCCCGGTCAGGTGCCGCGAATAGTTCTCGATCCCGTGGCAGTAGCCGATCTCCTTGATCATCTCGAGGTCGAACATCGTGCGCTGGTGCAGGCGATGCGCTTCGAGCACCTTGCCCTCGGATTCGAGCTGGGTGCGATACCAGGTCAGCTCCTCCTTGATGCTCTCGACCGCGGCGCGCGTGCGATCGCGGGAGGTGACGAAATGCGTCTTCGGAAAGATCGCGATCTTGTCGTGCCGGCGAATGGTCTTGCCGGTCAGCGGGTCGAACGTGATGAGCTCGTCGACTTCGTCGCCGAAGAGCTCAATCCGGAGCGCGGTGTCCTCGTACGAGGGCTGAACCTCGACGATGTCGCCGCGCACGCGGAATACGCCGCGGCCAAATTCGTGATCGTTCCGCTCGTACTGGATCTCCACCAGCTTCCTCAGGATCTGGTCGCGATCGATTCGCTGGCCCCGCTCGAGGGGCAGCATCATCCCGTAGTAGGCCTCGGGCGAGCCCAGCCCGTAAATGCATGAGACGCTGGCAACGATGATGACGTCCCGGCGCTCGAACAGGGACCGGGTGGCGGACAGGCGCATCCGGTCGATCTCGTCGTTGATCGTGGCTTCCTTCTCGATGTACGAGTCGGTCGTCGGCACGTACGCTTCGGGCTGGTAGTAGTCGTAGTAACTGACGAAGTACTCGACCGCGTTCTCGGGGAAGAAGCGCTTGAACTCCTGGTACAACTGCGCCGCGAGCGTCTTGTTGTGGGCCATGACGAGCGTCGGGCGGTTCACCCTCGCAATACACTGCGCCATGGTGAACGTCTTGCCCGAGCCCGTGACGCCGAGCAGCACCTGGGCCGGGTCGCCGCGGTCGAGCCCCTCGACGAGCTCGTCAATCGCGCGCGCCTGGTCTCCAAGCAGCTGAAATTCGGTCACCAGGTTGAAGCGGTCGTATTTGGACGCCATGCGAACAGAAAATCGTACCACACGTGGCGTCGCGTCCAACCGGCCACGTGCGCCGTCCTACTCCTTCATCTTGGCGAAATAGCCGTCCCGGGTCCGCAGCCGCGTCCCCTTGAGATCGGGCCGCTTCAATTTGATCTCGACGCGCCGCCAGGCGCCATTCGTGCGTTCGTCCGACGACATGTAGCCGATGCTGTAGCGGGCCGCGATCTCGCGCTGGATCTTGTCGTACATCTTGTCGATTTCCTTGACGCTGACCGGGAAGAACGCCTGCCCCCCGGTCATCTGCGCGAAGCGGTCGAGCTGCTGCCGCTGTGCCGTCGCGGCGGAGCCCTGGTGCTGCAGGTAGCCGACCACATAGACGGTGACGTCCGACGCCCGCAGCAGATCGATCACGTCCTTCTGGCTCAGGGCGCTGCGTGTGTCGCCCCCGTCCGTGTACATGACCATCACCTTCTGACCGGACTGCGAGTCGGCGCCGTTCAGATACACGCCGAGCGCGTCGTAGAGCGCGGTGTAGCCATCGGGTTTCCGCCCACGGATACGTTCGATCAGGCGCGGATAGTCAGCCGCGGCATACCGGGCGACCCGCACTTCGGTGTCGAAGTCCACGAGCGTGATGTCGACCGCGGTGTCCATCGTGTTGAGGAACTTCACTGCCGCGGTCCGCACATCCTTGATGTCCTCCTCCATGCTGCCGCTGGTGTCGAGCAGGAAGCCGATGTGCAACGGAGGCGCAGTGTCCGGATCGCCGGCGGCAAAGAACTTGATCGCCTGCGGCTTCCCCTCCTCCACGACTTCGAAATCACCGGCCGTCAGCCCGGTGATTGGCGCTCCCTGCTTGTCGGTGACGACGAGCGAAAAGTGGACGAGATCGACCTCGGTACGGAACGTCTGCTGGGCGCTGACCGTGGCGGCCGCGGCACACACCAGCCAGAGCACGGCGAATGGGCGATTCATGGTCAAAACACCTTGAAGGCGCTGATTCGAACGACTTGGGTGCCGAGTGTACCGTCTCCGTTGACGCCGCGGAAGCCATAACCCCACTCGACCGCGACCAGCGTACCGAAGGGGGCCGGCACTTCGGCCGCCGCACCGACGCCAGTGTAGTTGCGCAGGCCGCGGCCGAAGCCCGGATCGTGCACCGCGGCCGCATCGACGAATCCATCCAGGCGCACGAGCTTCCCGGCGGACCAGGCGAGCGCGCTTCGAAAGACTGCACCGCGGTCGTACCGGATCAACGCCGACGGATATCCGCGCAACCGGTTGTCGAAGGTCCCGAACGTGTACCGGCTGAAGCGATCCAGGTCGCTGCCGGCCATCCATGCGCCCTCGAGCCGGGCCACGAGTTGCGGGCTGATCACGGCTGAGCGAGTGAGTGACGCGCCGTAGCGCTGGAAATCGCGCTGACCCGTAACTGCTTCGGATGAGCCCGCCACTCCCCACGCACGCCACCCGGTTCGGATCGCCGGGTTCCACCATACCGAGGTGTTCCAGCCGCTGCGCTGCGCGTCGAGCGCGAATCGCGCCCCATGGACCACCTGGTTGGCCGGCACGATGAAGCCCGGAGCGGTCGAGTCTCCGCGCGCGAGCCGGGTGTAGTCGATGTCGTATCCGAGCCGGACCGAGATGCGCGGCGTCAGCGATCGCAGCAGCCAGATCGACGCCTGCGCCGGGCGCTGCCGGATATTTTCGGCGTAAATCTCGCGCCCTTCCACGAAGGCGCGATCGTTGTACGACGACGCGATGCCGAAAGCCCGCCCGGCAAGCTGCCAGCGCGTACCGCCAAGCGACGGGGCGGAGAACGCCAGCTGTCCGTAGGTGCCACCAAAGAACGCGCTCAACTGCGTGCCCGTGCCGAACAGGTCGAAGTCGACATAGCTCAGACCGGCGAACGGCAGCGGCACCGAGATGTTCGGATCGAGGATGACGCCGACCGCGAGCGTCCGGACGCGGTTGGCCCGTCCCGCGACCTCGGGCTCCGCCTGCACCGTGCCTTCGCCGGTCGAGCGGCTGCGCTTCAGGTAGCGATAGCCCTCGGTCGTGTCACGCAGCATCACGTTTTCCGACGCGATCGCACCCTGGCGCCTGGCGGCGAAATCGGGCGGGTTGATCTCGTGAGCGGTCATCGAGAGCACGCGGTGGATCGGGGTCCGATACGACGCCCCTTCGTACGTCTGCCGCACATCGGAACGAGCGAGCAGCCATACACCCGTCTCGACCTGCTCGAAATCGTCAGCCTGTTCAGAGGCGACGATCGGGCCGCGCAAATGCGTCTGGGCCGCGGCAACCCGCACCATCGCGAAACTGTCCATCGCGATCCACGCGCGGCCGCGAAACAAAGATGCGTTCCCCGCCGGCTCGAACTGGACGATGTAGCACGGAGTGCCGGCGATCGTCTCGCGTCCGGCGAGCTCGTAGCGGTAAACGTCCGACAGGGTAATCGTCAGCGGCGGCGACGCCACTCGCTCGGGCTCGATGATCGGCAGCCTCGGCACGCCGCTGCCCTTGAACTCGATCCCGTTCACCCTGATCGCACGCTGTTCGAGTTCGGTGATCCCGCCGCCCGAATACAGTGTCGTCTCAGAGGTGATCGAGACCGGTGCCGGGAACCCCGGCGCCTCGAAGGACATCGTGAGTGTTCCGCGCGAGATCAGGTTCCTGACCGCGGCCGCCTGACGCGCCGCGGCAGCCTGGTGGCGCGCGAGGATTTCTGCGACGGTCAGCGACCGGGCCCCGAACACCTGGACGCCCTCGGCAAACTGATCCTCGCCGGTTCGCGCCGGCACCCGGACGATGAAATCGCCGGTGGCGAGGCGCACGTACTGGACGCCAGGCGATGGCGGCGTGACCGAAAGGGCCTCCTCCGATGCGCACGTCGCCAGGGCAACGATTTCGAGCGTGCCCGGGTTGAGATAGGTCGGCGCCGCGGTTCCGGCACACGCCACGCCGACGCGGGCCGAAGGAACGAGGCCGGATGGCAGCGCCGCCGCCGCCTGCACGACAGCCGTCATCAGCGGCGCAGCCACGGTGTCGTCCGCGGGCATCCGCCACAGCCACCGCTGCACGCCTGGTGTGGCCGTCGCGGCCAGGGCTTCCCGGAGCGATGCTGGTGCTGACGCATACGTTCGCCACACTGCGGGTGCGCCGCGGTCTGCAGGCACCACATCGAGCCACAACACGAAATCCAGATACGGCGCGAGATCCTGTTCGAGGAGGGCCGTGGCCGTGGCTGCCGCGGCCACGATCCCAATCTGCACTCCAGCCCTGGCCGCGGCACGCACCGCGGTGCTCTGGGTCTTCAGGCCGAATGCGACCTGCCGCGGATCATCGCCGGACGCCGTCGTCAGATCGATCAGGACCAGATCGGCCTGCGCGATCACGTCCTGAGGGAGCGTCGTGGAAGGCAGGCCGGAGACGATCAGGCCGGCGTGTCCACCGCGATTCGAGATGGCCATGAGGGCCTCGCGCGCGGTGGCTTCGGAACCGGCAGGGACCCGCACCAGCACCGGGAGACGATCGAGCTGCGGCGGCAGGGCGACAGTCTGGGTCGGCGTAATCTCGAGGGCAACACAGGCGCCACACACCGGTTCCTGCGCCCCCGCACCGGTCGCGCCAGCGAGCCACAGCACCACCAGCGCCAGACACCTCGCCGCCCTCGGGAGCGCCGATCCGGCGACGGCGTATAATGCAGGTTTGGTCATGTTCACAAACCGCCCCTGACATGCGGGTCGTAGCCATCTGCCAGGACGAGCTCGTCATCCGATCGCTCGACGCGGTCCTTCTGCCAAGCTTCGAGGTCGAGTTCCTTGTCGAAAGCCGGCCCCTCGCCCGTCGTCTGCACGACGCCGGGATCGAAGCGAGCGCCGGCGACCCGCGGAGGGTTGACACCTACCTGAAGGCGGATATCTCGCCGAGCACCTGTTTCATCATCGAGGACAACGGCCGACGGACGCTCAAGAAAGTGCTGGGCGCGATTCGCGATGCGGGCGGGACGCTCGTGTATGTCGTCCACACCGGACACACGAACGGCCGCGGGGTCGACGCGGCGAAAGCCGAATTTCCCGACGTCACCCACCTTGACCTCCCCGAGCTCATCCGACCGACCCTGATCACCGAGCTGAGCCGTTCGATGACCCGGGCCAGGGTCCAGCAATATCAGCGCTACTTCGCCGATGCAGATCGCGTGCTCATTCTCCTGCACAACGATCCGGACCCGGATGCGCTCGCGAGCGGGCTGGCGCTGCGCAACCTGCTGCGACGCACGAAGACGACGGCGATCATCGGCGCGGTCCAGGGCGTGACCCGCCCTGAGAACCTGCGGATGGCCAACATGCTGGATATCCATGTCGAGCATGTCACGCCGACGTCGTTCCAGGAATTCGATCGAATCGCGACAGTCGACGTGCAGCCACATTATTTCGGCGGCATGCTCGACCGCGTCGACCTGGTCGTCGATCATCATCCCGAGCAGACCGGGTACAGCGCGGTGTTCAAGGACATCCGTGCGGACTACGGCTCCACGTCGACGATCCTGACCGAACACCTGCGCGCGGTCGACGTGAACATCTCGGAGCGTACCGCGACCGCGATGCTCTACGCGATCAAATCCGACACGCTGTTCTTCGCGCGGCACACGAACCGGGTCGATCTCGAGGCGTTCACGTTTCTCTATCCCCTTGCCGACGCGGCTCTCATCCGCAAGATGGAGGGGGCGGAAATCACGCTGGAACGGCTCGAATACGTCACCCGGGCGAGCCAGGGCGGCGTCATGCGGGACCAGGTGTTCTGCGCCTTCATCGGCGAGGCGCCGCGCGAGGATTTCATCCCCTACACCGCCGACTTCTTCCTCCAGCTCGAAGACGTCAAGTGGACGATCGTCGCCGGGGTCGTGAACGGGTGTTTCATCGTGAGCGTCCGCAACCTCGGTTACTCGCGCAACGCCGGCGAGTTCGTGAAGCGGTGGTTCGCAGACATCGGCAGCGCGGGCGGCCATCGCGCGATGGCCAAGGCGGTCGTGCCGGTGGAGAAGTTCCGCCAGAAGTTCGGCGATCTACAGGCGTCGCAGATCACCGCGCGCATCGCCGAAATGGCGGAACAGTTCCTGCACGAGCCCGCGACCGAGAAAAAGAAGGAGCCGGTCGCTCGGTAGAACCTGGTAGAACCTTGTAGAACCCTGTAGAGAACCTCTCAAAGAGCCTGATCGAGGTCGGCGATCAGGTCTTCCGCGTCCTCCAGCCCCACGGACAGTCGCGCCATGCTGTCGGTGACGCCGGCGCTGGCGAGCTCCTCTTTCGAGTGGCCCCACTGTGATGTCAGCACGGGCAGGCTGCACAGGCTTTCGACGCCGCCCAGGCTGGCGGCGCGCTTGAAAATCTGCAGCCGGTCGAAGAACGCCGCGGCACGGTCGTAGCCGCCGCCAAGGTCGACGCACACCATCCCGCCGAATCCACGCATCTGCTTCGCCGCCAGCGCGTGATCCGGATGCTCTTCGAGCCCCGGGTAATACACCCGGTGCACGCGCTTGTCGTTCGACAACCAGCGCGCCACGGCCATCGCGTTGGCGTTGTGCTGTTCGATCCGGATCGCCAGCGTCTTCAGCCCGCGACCGAGCGCATAGGCTGCGTGCGGGTCGAGCACCGTTCCCAGTTTCTTGCGCGCGTCCAGGATGCGAGCCATGTGCGCGTGGCTGCCGGCGAGGGCACCCGCCGTCACGTCGCTGTGGCCGTTCAGGTACTTCGTTGCGCTGTGCATCACGAGATCGACGCCGAGGGCGATCGGCTGCTGGTTGATCGGGCTGGCAAAGGTGTTGTCGAGGACCGAAATCACCTGCCTGGCCCTGCATGCGCTCGCCACGGCGGCGATATCGATGCACCGGAGCGTCGGATTGACCGGCGACTCGAACCACACCAGCTTTGTCGCGGCCGAGAAGATGGACTCGGGCCGGGCGAGCTCCTCCACCGACACGAACCGGGGCCGGATCCCGAACTTCGCGAGCAAATCGCCGAGGAGGTGCAGCGTCCCGCCATAAATCGCCGCGCTGCACACGACCTCGTCGCCGCGCGCGAAGCAGCGCCAGCAGCGCGGTCGTGGTCGCTGCCTGGCCGCTCGAGAGCACCAGTGCGGATTCGGCTCCCTCGAGCCGCGCGATCTTCTGTTCGACCGCGAGCACGGTGGGATTCGCGTAGCGGGAGTAAAGGAACTTCGCCGACTTTCCTTCGTTGTACGCGCGCACCTCGGCGGCGTTCTCGAAGACGAAGGTTGTGGTTTCGTAGACTGGCGTGGTGAGCGGCTCGGCGTCGTGGCTGACACCTTCACCGCGGATCAGTTCAGTAGCTGGCTTCATGGCGGCTCACGCGGAAACGATCGGCCCCGCAGCACAGGGGTAGTCCGGCTGTAGCTTTCAGCTTTCAGCTCCCAGCTCCCAGCTTTCAGCTCTCAGCTGTCAGCACCTTGGCACCTTGGCCCTTTGGCACGATCCTCCCTGCACTCTACAGCTGGACGTTGCGTCCGGCGCCACCATTCCCGGGTTGGACTGCTTCGATGCGCTCGCCGCCGGCCCCGACCACCGGCTCGATGAACTGGCGGTAAGCGTCGCCATAGCCTCGATCGGTGAGCTCGGCGAGCGGCAGCGTCCGGTCGGATCGCTCGTCGTAGACGCCGCCGAAGTCGAGCGGCCCGACGGGATTGTGGCCCGGACGGATGACGAAAAACCCGGCGAAACGGCCGTCGAACTGCTGCAGCACGTCGCGAAGTCCCGCAGCCTCGAAGCCGCCGAGCTGCTCGCCGGCACGACCTCTGAGGTCGCCGCGCCCGGCCTTGAGCTCGTGAGCACGTCCCGGTGGCGCCGATGCACTGACGAGAATCACCTGCTCCGCCCCGGCGAGCGCCACTTCTTCGAGAAGCCGGGTGAGCGCGCCCGGTCGGTCGCACACGCGATGCGTTTCTCCCCGCCAGACACCTTCGGGTGAGAACGCGGCGAGGTGGGGCTCGGTCGCGACCGGGATCGCCAGCGCGCCAGCCAGTGCATCGAGCGCATGGTCCCGGCCGAGGCCCGCCAGGTCGAACGTCTCGAGCGCGCGTCCGTTCGCCTCTGCCGCCGGCGGCCGCCCGAAGAAACGCTGCCGATGCGCACTGCCGAGCATCGCGAACACCAGGTCGCGACGCGCGTCCATGTCGTGGACCGTCACGAGCAGCTCGCGAAATCCCGGCTGCCCCAGATTGTCCGACAGCAATTCGACGTATTTGCGCCCGAGCTCGGACGAAGGCGGCGCGGCGATCGGAGCGGCACCGCGAATCAGATTCCACAGCTCCGCCAGGCTCCGCTCGACCACCGTTTGAGCGCTCAGCGGCGAACCGAGAAGACGCCACATGGTGCCGTGCTGGGTCCGCCGTTTCGCCCGCGCGCGCAGCGATCCGGAGAGGAGGCTGGCCGCCAGCGCCGCGACGCCGACGAGCAGCGCGAAGAGCACGAGTCGGGGAATCACCGTCGGAAGCGCGGTTGGTGCGAACAGCGCGTCGACCCAGGCGCTGAAACTCGATCGCAGCAGGGAGCCCGGGCCCTGGAGCCCGACCAGCGTAAGAAGGAGTCCAATCGTCCCCACCGCCACCGCCAGCACCAGCAGCGCAAGCGGCACGGCGAAGATGACGGCGCCGGCCACGAGCGCCCAGCCGGCGACGCGAAGTGCGGGCCGCCAGCCATAGAAGCGGGCGGCCGGCCGCGACCGCCAGATGCCGTCCGCGTCCCACAGCTTCGCGCCACCGTCGACGGCAGCGAAGAAGGCGCCAATGACGCCCGCGCCCCGGCCGGCCACGAGGTCGATCTTGAGTCCGGCTTCGTGGAGCGCGCGGAGCACGCCCGCGTGGTAGGCGGCCGCCGTGCCCGACCCCGTCAGCACGACGGCAGTACGGAGCCGCGTCGAGTAGGAGCGATCCGGTGCGTCAGGAGTCATGACGGGTGGGGGGCACACGGAACGAGGTTACTCGTCGTGGATCGTGATCACTTTGACGAGCTCGAACCGACGGCTCCCGTTGGGGGCGATGATGTTGATCTCGTCCCCCTCTTCCTTCCCGAGCAGGCCACGTCCGATCGGTGACGCCGTGGAGATCATCCCCGCCTCGACATTCGCATCCTCGGGCATGACGAGCTGGTAGACGATCGTCTGGCCGGTGCCGTCCTTGAGATGGACGGTTGAGCCGAAGCCGACCTTGTCGTGCGGAATCCGCTCCAGGTTCATCAACGAGATCTCGCTGACGCGCTTCTGCAGCATGCTGATCCGCGACTCGACCAGCCGCTGCCGCTCTTTCGCCGCCTGATACTCGGCATTTTCGCGCAGGTCGCCGAGCTCTCTCGCCCGCTGGATCTCCTTCGGGAGCTCGGTCTTCAGCTCCTTGTCGAGCGCCTGAATCTCATCTTCGAACTTCTTCAGCAGACGGGCCTTCATCGGAGGAATGGTAGCACCGGCGGGAGCTGAGAGGAACAGTAACCAGTAACCAGTCGACCAGTAACCAGTCGCCCGTCGTGACTCCGCAGCCGAGGCAACCGGGATCGGTACGTCGAGATCCCCCCACATTCCACACTGACTGGAACTGCGACTGGCGACTGGCGACTGGAATCTGGCCACCGCGCCCGCGTCATCAATCGAAGGCCCGAGTAGCGCGGTACAATCACCTGCGAATGGAACGCATCTCGAGTCGTCAGAACGCGCTGGTGAAGCGGTTCCGCCAGGTGGCGGCCGGTGATCCCGCGGGCGAGTGGATGCTCCTCGATGGCGAGCACCTGGTGGTCGAGGCGCTCGAATCCGGGCTCGAGGTGGACGTCCTCGCGGTCACCGAGCTGATGAACGGGCGGCTTGAGACTGTCGCCCTTGACCTCGAACGTCGCGGCACGCGGGTGGTCATCGTGTCCGCGCCGGTGCTTGGTGCGATCAGCCCCGCCAGGCAACCGTCAGGCGTGACGGCGATCGCACGGCGTCCGACGACTACTCTCGAACAGGTGCTCCGCGCACACCCTGCCCTGGTCGTGATCGTGAACGAGATCCAGGATCCGGGTAACGTCGGGGCGATCGTGCGCGCCGCGGAGGGATGCGGCGCAACCGGGATCGTGATCACGACAGGCACCGCTGACCCCTTCGGCTGGAAAGCGCTTCGCGGAGCGATGGGGAGCACGTTTCGAATGCCGATCGCCAGCGGCCATGCGCTCGACGCGGCGTTGAACGCCGCACGAACAGCGGGACTCCGCGTCATTGCCACGACGGCGGTCGGCGGTACGCCTCTTCCCGCGTGCGAACTTCGCGGTGACTGCGCGATTCTCCTCGGCGCCGAAGGCCCCGGCCTGCCCGCAGCGGTGGTCGCCGCGGCTGACGAGCGACTCACCATCCCGATGCGAGCGCCGGTCGAGTCGCTGAACGTCGCCGTTTCGGCCGCTCTCATCCTCTACGAGGCCGCGCGGCAGCGTGCTGGCGCCCCTGCTGTGTCGCAAAAATCCAATGTCGCTGTTTGACGACGAGCCAGCGGCTCCCGCATCGAACGCGCCGGCGCCGCTCGCCGAACGCATGCGTCCACGAACGCTCGACGAGTTCGTCGGCCAGGAGGCACTCGTCGGCCCCGGCCGGCCGTTGCGGCGAGCCATCGATGAGGATCGCCTCCAGTCGATCATCCTGTGGGGCCCTCCGGGTACCGGAAAGACGACGCTCGCGCGGCTGATCGCGAGCGCAACCCGCGCGCACTTCATCTCGTTCAGCGCCGTCCTGTCCGGGATCAAGGAGATCCGGGTCGTGATGGCGGAAGCGGAGGAAGCCCGGCGGCGCCTGGGGCGCCGGACGATCGTGTTCGTCGACGAGATTCACCGCTTCAACAAGTCACAGCAGGACGCGTTTCTCCCCCGCGTCGAAGCCGGCGACATCGTCCTCATCGGCGCCACCACCGAGAACCCGTCGTTCGAAGTGAATTCCGCGCTGCTGTCACGTTCGAAGGTGTACGTGTTGAAGGCGCTCGGCCCGCATCAGATCAGCGCGATCCTGCGTCGCGCGCTGGAGGATCGCGAGCGCGGTCTCGGTGCGCTCGGCATTGCCGCCGACGACGATGCGCTGGCAGGACTGGCGCGTTACGCCAACGGTGACGCCCGCGTCGCGCTGAACATGCTCGATACGGCGGCAGCGCTCGCGGCCAGCACCAAGCGGATCGATCTTGCGCTCGTCGCCGACCTCGCGCAGAACCGTGCGCTCCTGTACGACAAGAGCGGCGAGGAGCACTACAACCTGATTTCGGCGCTCCACAAATCGATGCGCAACAGCGACCCGGACGCGACGGTCTACTGGCTCGCCCGCATGATCGAATCAGGAGAAGACGCGTTGTATATCGCGCGCCGGCTCGTGCGGTTCGCCTCCGAGGACATCGGAAATGCCGACCCGCGGGCGCTGTCGATTGCGGTGGCGGCAAAGGACGCCGTCCACTTCATGGGCATGCCGGAGGGCAACACGGCGCTGGCCCAGGCGGCCATCTACATGGCTGTCGCAGCCAAGAGCAACGCCGTGTATCGCGCTTACCTGGAAGCCGCCGAAGCGGCCGCGAACGAAGTGGCGGAACCGGTGCCTCTGCACCTTCGGAATGCACCGACGAAGTTGATGAAGGATCTCGCCTATGGCGTGGGCTATCGCTACGCCCACGACGAGGCGGATGGGATCGCGACCGGGATGGAGTGTCTCCCGCCGGCCCATGCGGGCCGGAGATTCTACCAGCCGGTCGAGCGCGGGATGGAGATCGAGATCAAGCGGAAGCTCGACTCGATCCGGAAGAAACCGGACGAGTCGAACAGCGAATAACTACTGACTGACTGATGGCGAACCGCGACTCCTCGACTACTTGACCTTGCGCAGCATCTCGGGTCGCAGCGGCAGGATGAACGAGAAGCGATAGTCGCCCTGCATCCGTCCGATCGGGATTCCGACGAGGTCCCCTTCGCTGTTCAGCACGCCGCCGCCCGACACGCCGGGATGACCGTCCGTCAGGCACGTCACCAGGTTGTTGGCCGTGCGCTGGCCGACATAGCCGGTGGAGAGGATGATGCCTTTCGAATAGTCGTTGCCGAGCCGGAAGATGGGATTGGCGAAGTCGAACGTATAAGAGAAATTCAGGTTGAGTGCGGGGAGATCGATCGGCTCCTTCACCTTGATGATGGCCCAGTCGCCCGGATCGACTTCGGCCTGGGCGTCGCCGTAGTCGACAATGCGCGCCGTGAGCGCCTTGCCCTTGTAGGTCAGCTTGACCGCGGCAATCTTGCGGGGGTCCGGCGCGCCATCCTGCCCGAGCGCGATCACGGCATGTTTCACGGTGATGAAGTAGCCGTTGCCCAGGTATCCAGCGGTGCCGTAGCTGCTCGCCCCATTCGCGTCGAACGAGTTCAATTCGACGAAGCTGTTGCGGCGCTCGCGCAGCAGAGTCAGCGGGAGGAGCCCCATTTCCGCCGTCAGCTCGCGTTTGACGTCAGCAATTATCGACGCGCGGCTTTCGGTATCCATCGTCGAAACGGCGGCAGCGGGCACCCGTCCGGTGGTTCCGGCAGCCTGGATCTGGAGGTCGCGATGCCGCAAAAATTCGACTTCGGCCCGCAGAGAAGCGAGCCGTTCTTCGCTGTCAGCAGTTTGCCGGGCGGCGAGATAGTTCCCGAGCCCGAAGAACATGATGGCGAAAACAATCGCCAAAAAAGCGGGAAGCGCGCGGCGTGTGGACATAATTACTCCAAGTTCGGCAGCTAAATCACTCCGGATCCGCCGGAGCTTACAGCTTTGCCCGCCCCCATCAGGGGCTAGCCCTTTTCGCTTGGACTTTCAGGAACGACGACGACGTGCTGGGATGTCAAGACTGTAAACCGGACACGCTACACACGTCAAGCGCAAATCTTACACAGTGAACGAGTTAACACATGAGCTGAGGGGAAAATGGAGCGGGGAAACCCAGACCAGCTGAGAAGGTGATGCTTGGCGGCTGACACACCTCGCCGCGCTGTCATCCTCGCTCATCGCGCATTTTTGATTGCGAGGCCGGCAAAGAAGGCCGCTGGAATGCCCACACCGAATATGTGAATCAGCAGCCCGTTCAGGAACACGACGAGGACGAACGGTCCGTGTCCGGCCGCCGACAGTGGTACGACGACGTAGGTCATGACACCGTACACACAGGCGCCGTAGAGCATGCCGGCACTCACCGGGTGATGTACGAGCCAGGGCAGCCGACGGCCAGCGAAATAGAAGGTCGCGACGATTGCCGCAGCGATGAAAAAATGGATCGCGACCCCGAGGATCGCGGTCGCAATGCCGCCCTGGAACGCCGCACGGCCGAGCAACCCCGACGCGATACTCTGGAATATCCTGATCGGCGTCGCACCGCGCATGCCGAAGAAGACAATCGCGTCCAGGAGGTCCAGCATCCCGACCGCCAGCGCACCGCAGGCCAGTGCTGCCGCCGGGGTCAGGCGAGGCGACAAAGCGACGGTCGCCCCTACGCTGGCCATCTCACTCCGTTGTCGCGGCGACGAGCCGCGAATCGTAGCCAGCGCGAATGAGTTCCTGCGCCGCCTCCCACACCTCGGCCGGCATGTCCTGGGGGATCTGGAACCCGCGGGCGGGATAGATGCGGATCCGCTGGAGGTCGCCGACCATGATGCTGATGACCTCGTCCTCCGACAGCGCATCGTGGGAGTAGCCCGCGAGGTACTCGTCCAGCGTCACCTTCGGTGAGGTGACGATCACGTCTGGCTCGGGCCACAACTTGCGGAAGGTGGCAAAGCTTCGCCGTTCCATGTACGGTTTCTGCACCACGATGAATCGTCGCGGGTCTATCCCGCGTGCGTCGAGCAGCTTCTTCGTGAGGAGGATGTTTTCGCCGGTGTTCGTGGAGGCGTTCTCGATCAGGATTTTCTCGTCTGGCACACCCATCCCGCGCGCGACGGCAGCGAATTGATCTGCTTCCGGCTCACTCCACAGCCGACTGGTGATCGATCCGAGGCCGCCTGAGAAAATCAGCAGCGGCGCCCATCCCTCGAGCCACAGGCGCGCGCCGCACTCAGCCACCCGCCGGTCATGGCTGCACAGAACAAGAATGGCATCAGCCCTGGTGAGCTCGTGATTGAGCTGATGGTAGTGCCAGATCGTCTCGACCAGCGCGTGGATGCGTTCGTTCATGCTCGAGGCGTCCGATCGCGGCTTACCGACGGAGGTCGCTCGTCACACACAAAGAGCGAACCCCCACGACCGGAGCCGTTCCCACGCGATGCCACGCCTGACGTGCTCCAGAGTGATCCGGCTACTTCGAGGGGGCGGAGGGCAACTCCCTGACCCAGATGTTGCGGAAGCTGATCGGCGGACTCGGATCGCCGTGGGCCTGCAGCTTGATCGGCGCCGAGTCGTATTTCTTGTAGACCGGCTTGCCGATGTACAGCGTCTCTCCCTTGAGCTCGAAGTGATTCTGCACGAGCACGCCGTTGTGGAATGCGGTCACGTAGGCCGGCGTCTTCACCGATCCGTCCGCGTTGAACGTCGGCGCCGTCCAGACGACGTCGTAAGACTGCCACTCGCCGGGCTTGCGACTCGCATTGGCGAGCGGAATCGCCTGCTTGTAGATGCTGGCCGCCTGGCCGTTCACGTACGTCTTGTTGTTGTACGAATCGAGCACCTGCAACTCGTAACCGCCGTCGCCAGGTCCGGTCGAGGCGAGGAACACGCCGCTGTTGCCTCGCGCCTGGCCCTCTCCCGTGACACCCTCCGGAATGCGCCACTCGATATGCAGCTGGTAATTGGTGAAGCTGCGCTTCGTTTCGATGTTCCCGGTCGCCTTGTTGACGGTGAGGATGCCGTCAGCGACGGTCCACCCCGCCGGCGACTTGTCCTTGACGGCCACCCACTGGTCCAGGTTCTTCCCGTCGAACAACACGATCGCGTCGTCCGGGGCCGTGTTGGTGGACTGGCCCGGCGTGACGACTTTCGGCACCGGCTCCCAGACTTCGGTGTCAGCCGGTTTCGGTGCATTCGGGTCGGCGGCCTGCGGCGCTCCCGCCTGCGATGCGCCGGGTTTCGGCGCGCCAGCAGCAGGTGCCTGCTGCGCCAGGACAGGCGAGGCGATCAGTGCGAGGGCTGCGGCAACGATGAAGCTTTTCTGCATAGTGATCTGCATGCGAGTGTATGTTGGGAATGGCGGATGTTCGTTTCCGCGGATCGGGGCATTCTCAGCCGCCCCTGCTCCGGCTGTCAAGAAACCTCCACTTACTTTCCGGCAGGCGCGTGTTCCAGGATCAAGCCGATTGCGGTGTGCGGCTTGAACCCCTTCAATCCAGGATCCGGGGCGGCGGTCCCCGCGGGTCGCATCGCCCCGTCGCCATCGTGTGTTGCGGGACCGGGCGGCTGCAGATACGCGATCTCGTCCTGATCACCTTTGAGATAGACGTCGAAGTAGGCCGTCGCGAAGTGGTCGAGGATGTTGTTCATGCGCACGGTATCCCACACCGGATCCGCATAATGCAGAAACGGAAACGACTTCAGTCGTTCTGAATACGCGTATGTCTCCGCCGGCGCGGGAATCGGCGCCGCGGCATTGTGACCCGCGTTCACGAACGTCAGCAGGTAGCGATCCGCGTTCACCACCCCGCTGTAAATGGCCCTGGCGCCTTTCTCGTACCCCGCCACGTCGTCGTTACTCCCGGCCACGAGCATGAGCGGAGTCTTGACGTGCTGCAGCCCCTCGGCGTCCCAGAATCCGGCCGGCATGCCCCACGGGGCGATCGCGATCGCGGCCTTGATCCGCCGATCCATGCTCTTGAGGTAGTCGGCGTTCGACTCGCCACGCTCGGCGAGCATCCGGTTCGGCGGCGCAGCCTCGAGCGTCTCACTCGCCCTGCTGATACCCGGCGCCGATGACATTCATGACGCCGTAGCCGCCCATCGAATATCCGACGACGCCGGTGCGCTCGGCGTCCACCAGTCCGGCGAGAAAGCTGCCTGGCGCGTGGCTCAGGCGCGCGATTTCGGCGATGGCGAACAGTTGGTCGAGCGGGCGGTTGTAGAGCGTGCTCGCGAAGCGCTGCTGGTCGTCATAGGTGCTCTCCTTGTGATCGATCGAGACGACGACGAAGCCTTTGCTGGCGAGGTTTTCACACAGATGGCTCAGGAGATACCGATTGCCGGGATAACCGTGCGACACGACGATCAGCGGAAAAGCGCCGGCGGAGGTTAGCGGGGCTGCGTCGCGAACCGCCTTGCCGTGCAGCGTCGCGGTGACGGACGGGTCTCGCGTGATCGCCAGGTAGTCGCCGCCAGCATGCTGGCCGGCCGCCAGCGACGCCGGGTACCAGGCTTCGAACGTCAGTGTCCGATCGTATCTGGCCGCCGCCTCTCCTTCCCGTGTGTTCAGCACGTCGGGACGATTCCTGTCGGTCGCCTGGAAGGTGCGCACTCCGATGTCGTACTTGCCGTACGCGGCAAGCTCCGGTGCAAGTGGGGTGACGACATCAATCCGGTTCTGCTGCGCTGGCGCGCTGGCCGCGAGGCCGGCGAAGACGAGGGTCAGGAGCAACCGCAGGCGCAACATTCTCATTCCTCCTTCGAGCCCTGACCGGCGGCCGGCAATGCGACCACGTCGACGGCGACGATGTGCGGCCCCTGAGGTCCGGATCGAACGCGTCGAGCATACTCGACGTGCTGGCCCTCGCTCACGATCATCGGCACGCCCGAGCCGTCGGCGCGCAGCTGTTCGGCGTAGACCCAGAGCACGTCATAGAACTCCTCCGACTCAATCTGGCCGTGTCCCCTGCCGACATCGAACCACCGCATCCGCCCTCGCTCGCGCCTGTCGTCGGCACCCAGCTCCGGTCCCCACCCTTCCACGCCCGGCTCGGGCGGGTCGCCCGACTCCCCTGCGTCTGCCCGTTCGTCGAGGCGCACTTCGAGCACCTCGCGGATCTGAGGCTGAAAAATCATCTGCGCGCCAAGGACCGCGTTGCCGAGGCCGCTGCTCGTGCCCCGGCGCATCCGCCAGCGAATCCAGCCGCGTGCGTGCATCCAGGCCGTCACACGCTGAAACGCGAAGATGAGCAGAACGCCGAAGGTGAGCAGGTAGAAGCTACTGATCACGATTCCACTCGTTCCACCTGGCGGAAGTCGCCGAGCGCCGGCGTCAGTTTGAGAAATCTGCCGTATCGTTCTGCGGCCTGTGACACCAGGCGCTTCTGCTCCGCGCTGCACCTGCGAAAGAGCGTCGGCGCGACGGTCACCTTTCCCTGGCCCGTGGTCCGCTTCCACGTGCCGACGACTCGGCCGTTGATGACGACCACGGAGCTGATCATTCCGCCGAACTGCGCGTGCCGCGCATCTGCGGGAGTGCAGCACCGCCCCTCGATCCCTGTACGCGACCGTATATTCGTCAAATGGAGGAAGAAGGTAGGCAGCACTCAACGCGCGCTCGCTCGGACGTTTCGAGGACTGCACCGTACCAGTGTTCCTGCCCGTCCAGGCCTTCGCGCGTCAGGTGGGTGCGGGCGAGCTGGATGGCCTCTCTCGCGTCGCCCGCCCGCAGTCCCGGACCACCATGCGAAGTCGCGCCAGGTTGCGGGCCCGTGGCTGGTGAAGTACCGGCGCGCGAGTTCGGCAAGCGCCTCGTCGCGAGCGAGGCTGCGCGCGTGCGGCGCCCATTCCGCAAGGAGCGCGAACGTTGGCTGCTTGCCTTCGCGTGCCCCGAAACACACGAGGCCTTCGAGCGCGAAATGCATGAGGATGTGGAGCCCCCGACCATCACGGGTCGAGATACCGGCAGCCTCGAGCAGCTGATAGAGACCGGACCGCGTCACCTGCCGATCGCCCTCGAGTGCCTTCACGATCACTTTCCGGCTGCGCGTGAACACACGCGTGTCGAGCTCGAGTTGTTGTCTGCGGCCGGCGGTTGCCGCGATCACCCGGGGCGCGAGCAGGTCGAGCATCCAGCGTGCATCGGCGGCGGCGACGAAGTGCAGCGTGCCGCGCATCGGCCAGGTTCGCAGAATGGCTCTGCGCGCCACGGCGCGCTTCGACGTCCTCCTGGGTGGCGCGGCGCGTCCGCAACCCGATGCCCCACAGGCCGCCCGGATAGTCCTGCGCCTGCACGGCGCCCTGCCAGGACACGACCTCGGCCGGGTCCTGAAGCGTCGGACTCGCAATGTGCTGATTCGCGAGGCGCTGCGATGCGATGTCCACGTTGCCTGAGGCGCCTTACGGCTGGTAGTCGCGCCAGAGCCAGCGCAGCGTATCCGGGAGAATGGCACGGCCGTGCCGATTGCTGTGGAACCCGTGTCCGAGCTCGAAGCGGTAGTCGTACTTCGCGTACGAGAGCGACTTCGCGAGCGTCTGATTGGCGAGCGGCCAGTTGCCGTTGGCGTTGTCGAGATCGTTCTCGCCGTCCTGGAGAAACACGCGAATTGGCTTTTTCGGCGTCTTCCTCACCAGCGCCTCGTAGTTGTGCCCGCCCTCCCGGACGGTCTTGCCGCTGGCGATGTTCGTGAAACTGCCGATCCACGAGAGCACCTTGCTGAATTCGTCCGGCCGTTCCCAGGCGACGGTGAAGGCGCAGATCCCGCCGCTGCTCGCGCCCGCGATCGCCCGGCTGGCGGCGTCGTGGCGCAGCTTCACGGTCTTCTCGACCTCCGGGAGGATCTCCTCGAGGAGGAACCGTGCGTATTGATCCGAGAGGGTGTCGTATTCGAAACTCCGGTTGGCGCGCCCATCCTTGAACACTCCAGGCTGGATGAAGATGCCCACCGTGGCCGGCATGTCACCCCTGGCCATCAGGTTGTCGAACACGGTCGGGACGAAGTCCTTGTACCCGGAGCCGTCCTGGAACACCATCACGGCCGCAGGGGTTTCCGCCTTGTATCGCGCCGGCACATACACCCACCAGTCGCGTGTAGTGCCCTCGAACACCTTGCTCTCCCAGGCTGTCATCTGCTTCAACGTGCCCTTCGGCACGCCGGACTGTTCGCGGCTGTCCGGGTGCGCCTCGTACGTTTCGAGCTGGCCTCCTCCCGCGCGCCTGTCGCCAACCTCGTAGTGCCAGGACATCGCCGTGCCGTGCGCAAGCGTCGCGACGCCGGCGTACAGACTCGTCTCGCCGACACGCGTCAGCGGCAGGATGAAGCCGCCGACATCAGCCGCCACTCTCACGGGGGCGCCGTTCGGTGGCGGAACCTGGGCATCGATCGCCCAGGCGACCGCGAGCTCGTCGATCTTCGCCGGTGCACCCTTCGTGAGCACATCGGGCCCGCCGAAGTACGTTCGGATCTGGCCGGCCAGGCTTTCGGCGGCAGCACCCGACGGATGAGCGGCGAGCGCAGCGTCGAGAGCCTTCGGCGTCAGGACCTGCGCTTCCGCATTCACGGCGCCGAAGAGCACGAGGGTCGGCACGACCAGGGTCGACAGCTTCATGAAGGTCCTTCTCTTGAGATTCGTCAGACGTTGAACTTGAAGAGCAGCACGTCGCCGTCGGCGACGACGTAGTCCTTCCCTTCCATCCGGTACAAGCCCTTGTCCCGCGCCGCCGCGACCGAGCCGCACGTCACCAGGTCGTCGTACGCGACGGTCTCCGCCTTGATGAAGCCACGCTCGAAGTCGGAATGAATCACCCCGGCCGCCTTCGGCGCCGTGTCGCCGGCGTGTATCGTCCACGCCCGCACTTCCTTCTCGCCGGCGGTGAAGTACGTCCGCAGCCCCAGCAGGTGATAGGTCGCGCGGATGAGCGCGCCGATGCCGCTCTCGTCGACACCAAGATCCTTGAGAAAGGCGTCAGCCTCGTCGGGCGCCAGATCGACGAGGTCACTCTCGATCTGCGCACTGATGACCACGGCTTCGCAGGCAAGATGGGTCTTCACGTAGTCGCGGACTTCCCGCACGTATCGATTGGTGTCGGCGGTGGCGAGGTCCGTTTCGGCCACGTTGCAGGCAAAGATCGTCGGCTTGTCGGTGAGCAGGAAGAATGACGCCGCGACCGTCTTCTCCTCCGGCGACAGATCGACCGTCATCGCCGGTTTGCCGGCATCGAGCGCCGCCTCGAGCTTCGCCAGCACCGCCTCCTCGATCGCCGCAGCTTTGTCGCCGCGCTTCAGGTCCTTGCTGACGCGCTCGCGGCGCTTCTTCACGGTCTCGAGATCGGCGAGCATCAACTCGGTGTTGATCACCTCGATGTCCCGGACCGGATCGACCGTTCCCGAGACGTGATGCACGTCGGCATCTTCGAAGCACCGCACCACCTGCACGATCGCGTCGACTTCGCGGATGTGGGTCAGGAACTTGTTGCCCAGTCCCTCGCCCTGGCTCGCGCCCTTTGACGAGGCCGGCAATGTCGACGAACTCGATCGCGGCCGGAATGACGACTCCCGTTTTCGCAATCTTCTGCAGATGCGCGAGACGCGCGTCCGGCACGTTCACGACCCCGACGTTGGGGTCGATGGTGCAGAACGGGTAATTGGCCGCCTCGGCCTTCCGGGTGCGGGTGATGGCATTGAACAATGTGGACTTGCCGACGTTCGGCAGTCCGACGATTCCAGCTCTCAACATGGGTATCAGTTATCAGCTATCAGTTATCAGCTATCAGCAATCAGCAATCAGTTCTCGGTCTCAGTTCTCAGTTCTCAGTTCTCAGTTCTCAGTTCCCAGCAATCGGTTCTCGGTTCTCAGACATCAGCCACCAGACATCAACCATTGGCTACTCACAGGCCCTCTCTCAGGTGAACCGTCGCGAACGCGATCGCTAAAGCTGAAAGCTGAGTGCTGAGAGCTGACAGCTACCAGGGCACTGTTCTGTAGTCTTTGAGGAACTGCCCCCATACGTGCACGCCGGTGTTCACGCCGGTGATGATCGGATCGAGAATGCGCGCGGCGCCGTCGACGATGTCGAGCGGCGGGTGGAAGCGATGGTCGGTGGTCTTCCGCGCCGCAATGTCGACCGGGTCCTCGTCGGTGACCCAGCCGGTGTCGACGCTGTTCATGTGAATGCCGTCGGCATGGTAATCGGTCGCCGCAGTTCGCGTCATCATGTTCAACGCCGCCTTGGCCATGTTCGTGTGCGGATGGCGGGTGGTCTTGAACTTCCGGTAGAACTGTCCCTCGACGGCGGAGACGTTCACGATGTGTTTGTCGCGCGCCGGGGTCCGCAGCATCAACGGCTTGAGCCGCGCGTTCATGACGAAGGGCGCAATCGCATTCACGAGGTGCACTTCCAGGAGCTCGACCGAGGACACTTCAGCGAGGAGGAGCCGCCACGAGTTGCGCCCGCGCAGATCGACCTGCTGCAGGTCCTGATCGAGCCGGCCCGCCGGGAACAGCTCGGCGCGCACCTCGGCTTCGTCCGGCAGGAGCGCTACCTGGGACATCTCCGCCGCATGCGTCAGCCCTGCGGCGCCACCGATGCGATCACCGAGCAGTGCGGGAGCGGCCAGCGCGGATTCGGGATCGAGAACAACGCGATCGCCGCGCACACCTTCGTAGGTTCCAACCAGCCGCCGCACGCGCGACGGCATGCCGGCGAGTGACGCCGTCTCGTTCGCCATCATGTGCGCGTAGAAATCCGGCGGCCGCCGAACGGTCTGGCAGGCGTTGTTGACGATGTAGTCGAGCCGGGTGTGACGGACGAGCAGCTCGCGGCAGAACGCTTCGACGCTGGGCGTGTGCCGCAGATCGAGGCCGAAGATCTCGAGACGGTGCTGCCAGTCCTCGAAGTCCGGCTCCTGGGCGTACCGCGAGGCAGAGTCGCGCGGAAAACGGGTCGTGACGATCAGGTGCGCGCCGGCCCTGAGAAGCTTCAGGCCGGTCTGATAACCGATCTTCACGCGCCCGCCAGTCAGTAACGCGACGCGGCCGCGCGAGGTCCGCGAGTTCGGAGCGCTTGCTGAAATTGAGTTCGGCGCACGGCGGGCACAGTTGATCGTAGAAATGATGGATCGCGGTGTAATCCTGCTTGCAGACGTAACAGTTCTGCGCGTCGGCGGCGTGCCGGTGCTCGCGGTGTGTGTCTTCCGTGTCGAACCCGTTCGGCGGCAGCGCGTTCGGCGTGGTGAACACCGGCTTGCGCCTCAGTGACCGAATCCCGGTGTCCGCGAGCACCGAATCGTCGCGCCGGATTCGCGCCGCCTTCCGCCCGCGTATGGTCGCCTTCACCATGCGTCGGCGCGCATGGACGTCGGGGTTGTAGACGTTGCCGGCCGCGGCCAGGACTCGCCGCCGGTCCTCCGCCGGGACCCGCGCCAGCAGCCCTCGATCCGCGACGATCGCTTCGAGCAGCGCGGCCGCGTCGCGAAGGCGGCGGCCGAACTCGGCGTCCGCATCCAACCCGGGTTCCGATCTGTCGTTCATGCCCATGAAGATTCAAGCGTACCCGAAAACAGGGACACTCATCCTTACACGACGTGCCTGATGGTGAACGTCCGCGGCCTCGAGGCAACCGCGGGCTCAGGTCAGAGTGGCCGTGAGTAGAAAAGCCACCGACCGCCCGGCTCGCGGGCAGCGCCCTCGGCGAACCCGGCAGCCTCGTACATCTGCTTCGCGCGTCGGTTCGTCTCGTGGACCTCGAGCGTGACCTTGCAGCATCCACGCTGCTTCGCCTTGTCGAGGACGCCCTCGAGCAACTGGCGCCCGATGCCCTGACCCCGGTATTCCGGAAGAATCGCGAGATCGTGGACGTTGACGAGCGGTCGTGCGTAGAAGGTTGAAAAGCCAACGAAGCAGGTCGCAATCCCGACCGGCCGCCCTTCCACATACGCGAGCAGGATCAGCGTGGTCGGATGTTTTCTCAGACCCGGGATCAGCTCCTTCATGACCGCTTCAGGTAGCGGCCCGCCGTTGCCCATCGCATCTTCAGCGTAGGCGCCGATGAGCGCGACAACCGCCGCCTGATGATCCGGCCGATCGAGGTCCGCCTCGAGGATGTCCGCCTTCACCGCGTCCCACTCGACTGTTTCCGACCCGACATCTCGACGTTCAATGTTGCGGCGGGACGAATGCTCAATCCTGTTCTCCTGACCGGTGCGACAGCGCGATCTTGATGGTCGTGACAGCCTGACCGGCGTGGCGCTGCGTGTGCTCGGCGGCATGAAACAGGAGGCCGAACACGGTCGACGGCAGTTGGGCCCGTCCGACGCCTCGCGGCTGCAGCAGAATCGCCTCGTCCGTCGCCCGCAACTGCGCGAGCGCGGCCTCGACGGCGGCATCGAACCCGGCGAGCAGTCTGATCGCGGCGCCGGAAGAGAGATCGGGATCGTTCTCGGTCTCGAGTGCCGCCCGCTGGGTTGCAGACAGCGTTTCACCCCGCGCATAGGTGAACAGGCGATCGAGACTGCCGGCGGCGTGCCGCACGTGGAACCCCACCGAACCGGCTCCCGACGGCCTCGCCCAGAGCGCCTCAGGACTCAACGGAGCGACGTACTGGTGCAGTTCCTCGCGGCACTGCAGCAGTCCATGTGCGACCGGCTGCAGCAGATCAGGAATAGTGGGGACAGGCCCTCGCAACCAGACCTCCGCTTGGGGCACCGGCGCCATCCTACGACTATAACGCGGGCGGAGCAGTCTCGTGGCGGGCGGCTCACTGCGATGACCGTGCGTTCATCTCGGAGAACGTCAGGGCACGTTCGAGAGAGGCAAACGATCCCGTCGTCGCGATTTCCCGCGCCGCATCGAGGAACCCCGTCCATGCGACCCGCGCGAGTCCGCTGCCGACGCTGATTCGCCGGACTCCGGCGTCCTCGAGCTGCGGCACGGTGAAGGTGGGTCCGGCGAGGACGTTCAGGGGCCGGGGCGCGATCGCCGTCGCGATCGTCCTGATATCCGACAGATTCCGCAGCCCCGGCGCAAACAGGCAGTCGGCGCCAGCCTCGGCATAGGCGACAAGCCGGCGAACCGTCTCGGGCAGATCAGGTCGCCCGACAATGAACCCTTCGGATCGGCCAGTGAGAACTACACCCGAGCGGGTGTCGTCGATCGCCGCGCGCGCGGCCCTGATGCGATCGACGGCGAGCGCGAACTCGAACAACGGATTGGACGCATCCCCGGTCGAATCCTCGATCGACAGCCCGGCAACACCCGTCGCGACGGCCGCGGTCACATTCTCGCGGACGGTCGCAGGGTCTACGGCAAAGCCACCCTGAAAATCAGCATTGACGGGAACATCGACGGCTTCTGCGATGGCCCGAAAATGCGCGAGCGCGTCGTCGATCGCGACGCCGTTGTCGGGCCGCCCGAGTGTCCATGCGAAGCCAGAGCTGGTCGTGGCAACCGCTGGAAACCCGAGCTGCGCCAGCAACCGCGCGCTGCCGACATCCCAGGGATTCGGAATGACGAAACAACCGGACTGGTGAAGTTGACGAAAGGATGTGCGACGGTCGGAGACGGTGGCCATGACCAACGATAACCCGATCAGCGGCGGCTGCGGGGCCATGGAACGAGGCCCCATGCACGTTGCCTGTAGGCGACGTAGTCGGAGTAGCGCGCCACGAGCAATTGCTCTTCGAACCGCACCTTCACCGCGAGAAAACCCATCACCGCGAGGCCGGCGATGCCGACGAGCAGCGTCGGCTTCCTCAAGAAGAGGCCAACGACGAGCAGCAGGATCGCGGTGTAGATCGGATGCCTGAAACGGCTATACACGCCGCGCGTGACCAGGTGCCCGCCTGCTCGCGGCTCGGGAGCGACCTGAACGACGTCGCGAAGCGAGGCGAGCGCCGAGAACATCAAGAGGAGACCGGCAGCGCAGACGCCGAGACCCAACGCGGCGGCGCCGCGCGAGTGAAAGACCGGCACTGAGCCATCGAGAAGGTAGCCTGCCGCGAACAACGACAGCAGCACGGACTGCGCCACGCCATAGTTACGGCTCGTGCGGTTAGAACTGCTGGACATGGCTACGCAGGAGATTCGTGGCGCAACCGAACACCAAACACCCGCCGCTCAGATCCCGGTATACCAGGCCCATCCGTTCCGAATGTTGCCTTTCATCCCGCCATCATCGAACTGGTCCGCGACGACAATACGGCGCAGGTATTTCATGCTCTTGTAACCCATCTGCCGCTCGACGCGGAGCCGAACCGGCGCACCGTGCGCGAGAGGGAGGGGACGCCCGTTCATCCCGTACGCGAGGATCGTCTGCGGATGCAGCGCGTCGAGCAAATCGATGCAGTCAACCCAGTCGTCGTACGAGTAGAACACGACGAACCTGGCACTGGGGAGAATGCCGGCCGCATCAAGAACCGTACTGAGTGGCACACCGGTCCACTGGCCGATTGCCGTCCAGCCTTCCTCGCACGTATGGCGCGTCACCTGCGTCCGAGGCGGGAGCCCCTTCAATTGGTCGAGCGTGAACGATCGCGGCGCCGCGACTCGTCCTTCCACCGACAACCGCCAGTCGCGGAACGATCCGCTGTGGAGCTGCCGGTACGCGGCTCCGAGTTCCGACTTTTCGGTCTCGCCGGGGTTGGTCGTGCCGGTGGCCGGAAACGACGTGATGTCGCTGTGGCTGTATTCCCGCACCAGCGACTGCCGCGGCAGCAGCGTGCGATGTGCCGCATACGTCAGGGTGTCCCCCATGCGGAGCAGATTGCCGTAGGTTGGGGGCAGCTCCTTCGGATAGCGAGTGAAAATCAGGCCGCCAACAGCGGCGACGCCGGCAAGGATCGCCCCGCGGCGAGTGACCAGCCCGGAAGTCTTCATCTCATTCCCCCACCGTCATCCCGCGCATCTGACGCTTGAATCCGGACTTGATGACCATCACGACATGCACGACCACGAACAACAGCAGCGCCATGAATGTGAAGAAATGGAGGGTCCGAGCGGATTGGTACCCCCGAACAGCCGCAGCAGCACGGGAACGCCAGCAGTGACCGCGGGCGACATCGCCAGGCCCGTCAACACCATCAGTGGAGCGGCGACGAAGACAACCAGGGAGTACGCCGATTTCTGCAGCAAGGCGTACTGCGGCCGACCGGTTGCGGACGGAATTCGGAGGTTCAGGTGATCGACGATGTCGCGCCACACCAGAGCGGGCGCAAGCTCGCGCGCCTTTGGCCACAGGTGCGAGCGGAAGTGACCGCCGAAGATGCCGGCCACAAGGTAGACGAGACCTGGCAGTACGAGGGACCACCCGGCAAGAAAGTGCAGACTGCGTCCCCACCCGTTCTGGTTGAAGATGTCGTACGTCCGGTTCGCGCTGATCGGACTCGCGGCGTTCTCGAAAAACGGCGTCGGCTTCTCCCAGCCAGCGTGTTTGTAGTTACGGCTGATGGGGAGTTCGAAGAGCGCGGGCGTGAGATCGTTCCCGACCTCGCCCCAGTACAACCGCGGGTGCGCCATCAGGATGACGAAGCCGCTGAACGCGAGCGTCAGGACGCTGACGCTCAGAATCGCGTGAGAGATCCGGACCCAGCGCGTATGCGGGGGCACGGCCGCCGATTGTGCCGGCTGGTATGACACTTCAACCATGCGTCGCCCCTCTGCTCGAGTCCTGAGTCTCGCGCGGCGGTCATGCAGAAAACCGAGGCAATGGTTTTCGCCGACGATGAGAATAGCACTCAAATGCCTCGACGAGCGCGTTACTCACGGCTCGCCTCTCCGGGACTACTTCGAACGCGACTTGTCCTTCTCGGGCATGCCTGCGATCCTGGCGATCCATTTCATCGCACGATCCGCCGCATCCTTCGCGGCCCGGCCCCAATATCCAGGCGCAACTCCCTTGACGTCGGTCTCGTGCTCACCGGACTTCAAGTGCAGACGGAGAATCATTTCGCCTTGCGGCGTGACCGCGGTGCCACCGAATCCGCCGATCGGCGCGTCGCGCTTCTCGCGCTCGATCACCTCGACGAGTACGGTCGCGTCGCTGGCGCTCGCCACCATCACCAGGCCAGCTTTCCGGGCCAGCGCCTCGCGCACGTCGCGCACGGAATCCAGCCGTCCCTGCTCCTCTTCCGTGGCAGGCGGGGCTGCTTCCGATTGAGCGGTAAACACGAACACTCGTGGTGCGGCGGCGGAAGGTGATTGCCCGCCGATCTCAGTCGCGGCCGGGAGCGCGAACATCAGCAGGAGAACCCTGAACTTCAACATGACCTTCTCCGGCGCAGGCTGGCAAGGCCCAGTCTACCGCGGCTCGCGGCCGGCCTGGCACCACCGCCCGCCCTCAGATCCGCTGGAAGTTCTTCTCGATCTCGCGCCTGGTAATACGAAGCACGACCGGGCGGCCGTGCGGACACACGCTCGAGTACGCGGTTCGGCGGAGCTCCTCGAGGATGTAGTACATCTTCTCCATCGTCAGTGGGTAGTTCGCCTTCACGGCCGCATGGCACGCCATCGTCGCGGCAATACCGCGAAGGGCGTCTTCCACGCGTGAGCCGCGGTCGAGGCCCTCGAGATCCTCGGCCAGGGCGCGAACCGCAGCTTCGCAATCCGCGGGATCGAGCACGGCTGGCACAGCGGACAAGCGCACGCTGTCGCCGCCGAACTCCTCGAGCTCGAGACCGAAGCGCTCGAGCGTGGCCGCATGCGGTGCAAGCGCCTGGCGCTGCGCCTGCGACAGCTCGATCAGCATCGGAGTGAGGAGCCGCTGGCTGGGCAGCCGGCCGGCGGTGAGCTTCTCCATTACCTGTTCGAACAGCACACGCTCGTGCGCGACATGCTGATCGATGATCGCAATCCCCTCGTCGTCTATGGCGATGATGAAGGTGTCGCGGAACTGCCCGAGAGGAATCATCGGGCGCATTGACGAGGGTTCTGCCCGGTTCGGCGAGGTTCCGCCGGGTTCTACAGGGTTCGACGGGGTTCTACCGGGTTCTGCAGGGTTCGACGAGGTTCCGCTCGGTTCTGCAGGGTTCGACGAGGTTCCGCTCGGTTCTGCATGGTTCGGCGAGGTTCCACTGGCGTCGGCGGTGTTCTGACCGCCGGGCGTGTATGGCTGCATCAGGTTGCGCCAGGGCCCCATCGGCTCTGACGACCAGCGGTTCCCAACGGTGGCGCCGGCGAGGACGCCGGGGATCGTCATCGCCTGGGGCTCGGAGGGACGCGCGGCAAACGACGTCAGCTGGAGTTCGGGCGCTCTACCCTGGCCGAGTGCATCGCCCAGCGCACGGCGGAGCACCTCGTGCACCAGCGACTGCTCGAGAAACCTGACCTCCGCTTTCGTGGGATGCACGTTGACGTCGATCCGGTCGGGTGGAATCCTGATGAACAGGTGGACTTCGGGGCTCCGCTCCTTGATCGTCGCGACGGTGTAGGCCTCGGAAATCGCGTGCGCGATGGTGCGGTCCTTCACGATGCGCCGGTTGACGAAGACGTTCTGGGCGCCGCGCACCGGCCCCTGATCGCCGAGTGCCGCAATGTAGCCGTGGATCTGCAGCCCCGCCGCCTCCTTGCGCACTTCGATCAGATCCAGGCGTTCGCCGAAGAGCTGGAAAAATCGTTCCGCCGGCCCGTTCGCCGGAGGGCACTGGAGCAGCCGGCGCGCCGCGCCACCACTCGACGTCGATGCGCCGCTCGTCAGCGTGAAGCCGACTTCCGGATAGCACAGCGCAATCTGGGTCACGAGCCTGGAAATCTGGGATGCTTCGGCAGTATCGGATTTGAGGAATTTCTGCCGTGCCGGCAGATTGTAGAAAAGGTCGGCAACCTCGATTGAGGTGCCCTCAGGAGCCCCAACTTCGCGCTCGGAGACGACGGCACCGCCATGGACGCGGATCTCGATGCCGGTCGCGCTTCCCCGCGCCCGCGTGCGCAGCATGAAATGCGAGACCGACGCAATGCTGGGCAGCGCCTCACCGCGGAAACCCGAGCGTGCGGATTGCGCCGAGATCCTCCGGGCTCTTGATCTTGCTCGTCGCGTGGCGCTCGATGGCGAGGCGCGCGTCCTCTGCCTCCATCCCCTCGCCGTCGTCCTCGACTCGCAGCAGTCGCTTGCCGCCAAGCTCAATCGCGATCGCGATGCGGGTCGCGCCGGCATCGATCGAGTTCTCGACCAGCTCCTTGACGACAGAGGCCGGGCGCTCGACCACTTCGCCGGCAGCGATCTGATTCGCAAGATGGACGGGGAGCCGGTGGATGCGGGCCATGAATTACGTGCTACGTGCGACGTGCGATGTGCGACGGATCAAATCCAGTCCTTGCTGCGGAAGAACGCCAGCATGACGCCGGAGATGCCAAACATCATTGCCATGACCCACCAGAACTGCGCTCCTTCGCCGCCGGGAAAGTGCGGCAGCGGCACGTTCATCCCGTAGACGCCGGTCAGCACCGCGAGTGGCATGGCGAGAGTGGTGAAGACCGTGAGGACCTTCATCACCTGGTTCAACTGGTTCGAAACCGCCGACAGATGCGCATCGAGGATGCCGGTGATCCGGTCCTGGAAGAACATCGCTTCGTCCGAAAGCCTGACGAGGTGATCGTGAACGTCGCGGAACCGGTACGCAAGCTGCTCATCGATCATCGGGAACTCGCGCCGCGCGAGCCTCCCGATCGCATCGCGCTGCGGCATGACGACCTGGCGAAGCGACGCCACGTCCTTCTTGAAGTCGAGGATCTGCTTGGCCAGCTGAGTGTTCGGCTTTTCGAACACTTCTTCCTCGAGCGTGTCGAGCCGCTCCTGGAGCTTGTCCACCTCAGGGCGATAGTTATCGACCATCGTGTCGATGATCCGGTGCAGCAGCACGCCCGGACCTTCGCCGAGGACGCGATCGTTCCGGGTACAGATCTGACCGACCTTGCCGATCGAGCGTGAGACACCCGGGTGGACGGTGACGAGATACTGCGCCCCGAGGAAGAAATCGATATCCCGGGTGCGGAAGCAGTGCTCGCTCGCGCTGAAGTCGATGCCGTGAAGGATCAGATAGAGGAAATTGCCGTATGACTCGATCTTGGGATGGTGACTCTCACTGAGCGCGTCCTCGACCGCGAGCTCGTGAAAGTGAAACACGTCGGTCAGGATTCGCGCTTCCTCAGGTGTTGGACTATCGAGGTCGACCCACACCCACACGCCGCTCTCCGGCGAGAGCCAGGCGGGGTCCACCCGGTCGACGATCCGGGTGGCCCCGCCTTCGTGTTTGTAGACGGTGATCAATCCCCGACCTTGGCTCCGAGCGCCGCCTGCGCTGCCGCAAGCCGGGCGACCGGAACGCGGTACGGCGAGCAGCTCACGTAATCGAGCCCCACCTGTTCGAAGAACTGGATCGACGACGGATCGCCGCCGTGCTCGCCGCAGATGCCGAGCTTCAGGTTGGGACGCGTGGCGCGGCCCTTCGTCACGGCGATCGCGACGAGCTGGCCGACGCCGCTGGCGTCGATCGTCGCGAACGGGTTCTTCTTGACGATCTCCAGCTCCTGGTAGTGCGGCAGGAACGAGCCCGAGTCGTCGCGCGACATGCCGAGGCCGGTCTGCGTCAGGTCGTTGGTGCCGAAGCTGAAGAACTCGGCTGACTGCGCGATCTCATCCGCGGTGAGCGCGCCGCGCGGGATCTCGATCATCGTGCCGACCATGTAATTGAGCTTCACCTTCTGCTCGGCCTGCACCTCGCGGGCGGCCTGGTGCACGACCTCGATCTGCAGATCGAGCTCCTTCTTGAAGCCGACGAGCGGAATCATGATCTCGGGCCGGACCTTGATCCCTTCTTTCTGGACGATCGCCGCCGCCTCGAACACGGCGCGCGCCTGCATCGCCGAGATCTCGGGGTAGCCGATCCCGAGCCGGCAGCCGCGGAACCCGAGCATCGGGTTGAACTCGTGCAGCCCCTGGACACGCTGGTGGATCCGCGCCGCGGGCACGCCGATCTTCTTCGCCAGCTCCTCCTGCTGCTCCTTGCTGTGCGGCAGGAACTCGTGCAGCGGCGGATCGAGGAAGCGGATCGTCGCCGGGAATCCCTTCAACGCCCGGAAGATGCCGGCAAAGTCGTCGCGCTGATATGGCAGCAGCTTGGCCAGTGCCGCCTTGCGCTCCTCGAGATTCTCCGCCAGGATCATCTCGCGCATCGCGTCGATGCGATCGCCTTCGAAGAACATGTGCTCGGTGCGCGTGAGGCCGATGCCGACGGCGCCGAACGCGACCGCATTGGCGGTCTGCTCGGGCGTGTCCGCGTTGGTCCGCACGCTCATGCGCGTCGCCTCCGCGCACCACTTCATCAGCTGCTGGAAGTTCTTGAACTTCTCGGTCTTCCTTGCCTCCTCGTTGCCGTCGATCAGGCCGGCCACGATCTCCGACGGCGCGGTCTTGACCTGCCCGGCGTAGACCTTGCCGATCGTTCCGTCGATCGACATGAAATCGCCTTCCTTGTACGTGTGCCCGTCGACCGACACGGTGCGCGCCTGGTAGTCGACCTCGACCGCGGCGGCGCCGCAGACGCAGACCTTGCCCATCTGCCGCGCAACCAGCGCCGCGTGCGACGAGACGCCTCCGCGCGCGGTGAGAATGCCCTCGGCGGCAATCATCCCGCGCAGATCCTCCGGCGACGTTTCGACGCGCACCAGGAGCACCTTCTCGCCCTTGTCAGCCGCCGCCACCGCTCGCTCGGCATTCAGGTAGATCTTGCCGGACGCCGCACCAGGACCCGCGGGCAGCCCGGTGGCAATCGCCTTCGCCTTGGCCACCTCTGACAGATCGAATACGGGCGCGAGCAGCTGCTCGAGCTGGTCCGCCGGATTGCGCATGACCGCGGTCTTCCAGTCGATCAGCTTCTCCTTGTACATGTCGACCGAGAACTTCAGCGCTGCCATCGCGGTGCGTTTGCCGTTCCGCGTCTGCAGCATGTAGACGACGCCGTCTTCAATCGTGAACTCGAAGTCCTGGACGTCCTTGAAATGCTTCTCGAGGTTCTGGCGAATGCGCTCGAGCTCCGCGTAGGCCTTCGGCATCTGCTTCTTCAGCTCGGCGACCGGCTCCGGCGTGCGCACGCCGGCGACGACGTCCTCGCCCTGCGCGTTGATCAGGAACTCGCCGTAGAACTCCTTGACGCCGTTGGCCGGGTTGCGGGTGAACGCGACGCCCGAGCCGGAGTTCTCACCCGTGTTGCCGTACACCATCGCCTGGACGTTCACGGCGGTGCCCCACTCGGTCGGGATGTTGTACTTGCGCCGGTAGACGATCGCGCGGTCGTTCATCCACGATCCGAAGACCGCGCCGACGGCGCCGAGCAGCTGGTCCCACGGCGAGCTCGGGAACTGCTTGCCGGCGCGCTCCTTGACCAGCGCCTTGAAGCGCGCGACGAGCTCCTTGAGATCGTCGACGGTCAGCCGGGTGTCTTCGATGTCCTCGTGATAGCGCTCGTGCTTGAGGCCGTGAATCACCGTCTCGAACGGATCGTGGTCCTCGTCGGGCCGCTTCTGCACGCCGAGGACGACGTCACCGTACATCTGGACGAAGCGGCGGTAGCAGTCCCAGGCAAAGCGCGGATTGCCGGTCTTGGTCGCCAGCGCCTCGACGGTCTGGTCGGTCAGGCCGAGGTTGAGGATCGTGTCCATCATGCCGGGCATCGAGTCGCGCGCGCCCGAGCGCACCGAGACCAGGAGCGGGTTTTTCAGGTCGCCGAACTTCTTGCCGGTCTGCTGCTCGAGCGCGGCCACGCCGCTCTCCATCTCGCTCCGCAGCGTCGGCGGATAGGTCCGCTTGTTGGCGTAGTAGTAGGTGCAGACTTCGGTGGTGATGGTGAATCCGGGCGGCACCGGCAGCCCGATGCGGCACATCTCGGCGAGATTCGCGCCCTTGCCGCCGAGCAGCGGCTTCATCGAACCGTTCCCATCCGTCTTGCGACCGAAGGCGTAGACGTACTTGCCGCCCTTCGACGCACTCGGGGCGGTTGCCTTCCGGGTGACGGTCTTCTTTGCCGGCGCTGTCTTCTTCGGGGTCTTTCGTGCGAGCTTCTTCGCCATTCGAGTGCCTACTCCGTTTGAGGAATGATTTCGGAAATGTCCGCGAGATGCAGGATGAGGTCGCGCAGATCCGCCATGAGCTTCAGCCGCACGTTTCGGATTCGCACGTCGTCCGCCATTACGAACACCTCGGTGAAGAACCGGTCGACGGCCGCGCGCAGGCCGGCAATGTCGACGAATGCGGCCCGGTAGTCGCTGCGGGCCACGGCGGCTTCGATGCGGGGTCGGCGCAGGTCGAGCGCCTCGAGCAACGCGCGCTCGGCCGGTTCGACGAGCGCCTCGCGGTCGAGCGGGCTGTCGTCGCCCAGCTCCTTCGAGATGTTCTTGACCCGCTTGAACAGCACCGCCAGCGCCTGAAAGTCCTCCGACGCGCGCATGCCCTGGATCGCCTCGGCGACGCGACGCGCCCGCAGCGGGCTGACGTCGTCGCCGGGCGTGGCGGCACGCACGACTTCGACCGTGAATCCGCGGTGCTCCAGGGCGAAGCGGACGCGTTCGATCGCGAACGCGAGCGCCGCGGCCGCGGCCTCGTCGGTCCACGGCCCGGTCGTGTCGGGCGCGTGCGCCGCCGCCCGGGCGAGCAGCGGTCCGAGCCAGATCTCCCGGTCGATGCCGGTCAGCTCCGGCAGGTCCATCAGGATGCGGACGGCGCCCTGCGTCTGGCGTCGAAGGCCGAAGGGATCGCGCGAGCCGGTCGCACGCTCCCCGGCCCGGGACAGCGACACGAACGTGTCGAGCTTGTCGGCCAGCGACACGGCCGCCCAGGTCGTGGCTGCCGCCCCGAGCTGCTGGCGCGACGGTGGCGCATCCGCCTCGACGCCGATCGGCAGGTACTGATAGTAGATGGCCTTCCAGACCGCCTCGGGCAGTCCCTCCTCGCGCGCGTAGATCCCGCCAATCGTGCCCTGCAGTTCCGTGAACTCGAACACCATGTCGCTCGTCAGGTCCGTCTTCGCCAGCCGCGCGGCCGTCGCCGCATTCGAAGCGTCAGCCGGATGCGCGAGCGGTTCGGATGCGATCCATTCCGCCAGCGAGGAAATCCGCTCGGCCTTGTCGCGATAGCTTCCGAGTTTCTTGTGGAACAGCAGCGTGTGCAGCCGCTCGAGCCGCGATTCCAGCGTCGCCTTGCGATCGGACTCCCAGAAAAACTTCGCGTCGCGCAGCCGGGCCGTGACGACGCGTTCGGCGTTCTTGGCAATTACCCGCTCGTCGGCCGGACGCGTGTTCACAATCGCCAGAAACGCTTCCCTCAGCTCGCCGCCGTCGGTGACGACGGGAAAGTAGTGCTGGTGATGAACGAGCGTGGTGGTCAGGACTTCCTGCGGCAGCGCGAGGAAGCCGCGGTCGAAGAACCCGGCGACGACGCCGGGATATTCGACCAGGTCGGCGACCTCTTCGAGCAACGCCGCGTGCTGCTTCAACTGGACGCGGCCGCCGAGGCGCCGCGCGTGCGCCTCGAGATCGCGCGCGATGCGATCGCGCCGTTCGGTGTGCTCGAGGACGACGAAGTGTTCGGCGAGCCGGGCCCGGTACTCGTCGAAGCTGCGAACCTTGATCGACCGCCCCGCACGCCCGCTCGTCGCCAGCACCCGATGCCCATACGTCAGGGCGCCGGTCTCGACATCGAGGACCTGGGCCCCGGCTGCTCCCGGCGTGCGCCCGATCGTGAACGGCACGACGCGCCCGCCATACAGGAACAGCAGCCAGCGGATCGGCCGGCCGAACAGCAGTTCTCCGCGGCCGTCGTCGAGCTTCGCGTCCCAGTGCATCTGCTTGGGGAACGCGAGATCCCGCAGCACGCCCCCGAGCAGTTCCGGAAGCGTGTCGACCGCGCTCTTGCCGCGGTGCCGCTTGTGATACGCGAGGTACTCGCCCTTCGGCGGTCGTGACGCGGGTCAGCTCTTCGAACGCCACGCCCTGCTTCTTCGCGAACCCGAGCGCCGCCGGGGTCGGCGTGCCGTCGGCACCAAACGCCGCGGACACGGGAGGCCCGCTGATGGTCTCGTCGAGATCCTCCTGGCGCTCGGCGATCTTGCCGACGCGAGCGGTGAGCCGGCGCGGGGTGCTGAAGCTTTCGATCGGCACACCGGGCGAGGCGATCCGGAGCGCGGTCAGCCGCGCGCCGACATGCTCGGCCAACTGCCTCGTGAGCGTGGGCATCCAGCCGGCCGGCAGCTCCTCGACGCCGATTTCAATCAGGAGTTCTCTATCCATTCGAGGGCCGTAACTGCGGCGGCTCCTCGCCGACCCAGAATTTCGCAATCGCCACGGCCATCTGCCGGACGCGGAGGATGTACGCGGTCCGCTCCGTGACGCCGATCCCGCCGCTCGCGTCGAGCAGGTTGAACATGTGGGAACACTTGAGGCAGTAGTCGAGGGCGGGCAGCGCCAGCCCGCTCCGGAGGAGGGTCTGCGACAAACCGTAATACTGATCGAAGAGGTTCCGGTGAAGCGCGTGCAGCTCCGCGGCCGGCATGTCGATCTGCCCGAACGCGTACTTCGACTGTTCGACTTCGTCCCGATGCCGCACTTCACGGTAGGTCACGCCCGGAGCCCACTCGAGATCGAACACGTTGTCGACGTCCTGGAGCGCCATGGCGAAGCGCTCGAGTCCGTAGGTCAGCTCGACCGAAATCGGGGCGAGGTCGACGCCGCCGGCCTGCTGAAAATAGGTGAACTGCGTGATCTCCTGGCCGTCGAACAGCACCTGCCAGCCGATCCCCCAGGCGCCGAGCGTCGGCGACTCCCAGTTGTCCTCCTCGAAGCGCACGTCGTGGGCGCGAAGATCGATGCCGCAGGCTTCAAGGCTTTGCAGATAGAGGTGCTGCACTTCGTCAGGCGCGGGCTTCAAGATGACCTGGAACTGCTGGTGCTTGAACAGCCGGTTGGGATTCTCGCCGAAACGGCCATCGGCCGGACGCCGCGACGGCTGCACGTAGGCGACGTTCCAGTGCGACGGGCCGAGCACGCGGAGAAATGTCTCGGGATGCATCGTGCCGGCGCCCATCTCGATGTCGAGCGGCTGCTGCAGCAGGCAGCCTCGCGAAGCCCAGAACTCGGACAATTTGAAGATGAGCTGTTGCAGTGTGACCATTCAATATCAAACGTTTCCAGTTACCGGTCGCCAGTCGCCAGTGAGTCAGGATTGCCTTTCCTGGCAACTGGAAACTGGTAACTGCCCGCTGGCCGCTACCGGTCTGAACCCCGCATCTCTCGCAGCACCCGCGCGGACTTCAAATCCTTGTCCAGGTGCACGGTCAGCAGCCGCCTGTGCACGGCTTCGAGTTCGCGTGCCGCTTTCGCCTCCGAGCAGCAACGAGTCCAGCGCGTCCGGCGCTGTCGCACTGGCCGCCTTCAGGAAGCGCAGGGCCTCGACACCAACCGGCGCGCCCCCGCTCGGCGCACACGCCCGGCACACGAACAGCTCGTCCCGGAGCGGCATGACGGCACCACCGGCCAGAGGTTCGCCGCAACCCGGACACGCACCGAGCGCAGGGTAGACGCCCTGCAGGCGCAGGATCCAGGTACTCGAAATACCTGGCCAGCGCGGTCGACCGGCACTCCGGTCGCAATCGCGTCCGTCACCGACGAACCAAGCCGGTACAAGCCGTTCGTCGGCATGGGCTTCCGGCGCCCACTCGTCGATGAGCTCGGCGAAGTACCCGACATGCCCGAGCGCGTCGCCGCTCGCCGCCGACAGCGGCGACCGGGTCAGCTCGACGTAGTTGATCCGGACGAGGTCGCGCTGCTCACGCTCGTAATACGCCACTCCGGCCCGCGTCATCGGCTCGAGCGCACCGATGAACTTCGACTTTGCCTTGCGCGCTCCCTTCGCGACGCCGCGCTTCTTGCCCCGGTCGCGCGTCAGGAACACCACGATCCGGTCGGATTCGCCCAGCTTGTAGGTACGAAGGATCAGCGCTTCGGACGTGTAAACGGGCATTCAGGATGTCAGTCTTCGTACAGCCTGTGTGAACTCCTGCACTGCAGCCACTCATTCTACCCCGGCTGGTGCAGGTACTTCAGCATCACGGTCGCGAGCCCCAGGAACGAGAAAAAGCCGAACACGTCGGTCAGGGTCGTGATGAACACCGCCGACGCGAGCGCCGGGTCCACCTTCATCGCCCGCAGCGCCAGCGGAATCACCGTCCCGGCGGTTGCGGCCACGAACATGTTGATGACCATCGCCATCGCCAGGATCGCCGCGAGCACCCGGTCGCCGCTGAAGAGCCAGACGACGACCGCGCCGACGAGCCCGCACGCGATGCCGTTCCCGACGCCGACCGAGGCTTCCTTGAACAGCGCCTTGCGCGAGTTGCCCCACGTCAGTTCGCCGAGCGCGATCCCGCGCACGATCACCGTCAGCGTCTGCGTCGCCGCGTTGCCGCCCATGCCGGCGACGACCGGCATGAACACCGCGAGGGCGACGACTTTGTCGATCGTTCGCGAGAACAGCGCGACGACGGAGGCGGCCAGGAATGCGGTCGCGAGGTTGACGATCAGCCACGGCAGCCGCTTGCGCAGCGAATCCCACGACGAGGTGAAGACGCGATCGTCGCCGGCCACACCGGCGAGCCGGTAGACGTCCTCGGTCGCTTCGTCCTTGATGACGTCGATGACGTCGTCGACCGTGATGACGCCGACGAGCTTGTTCTCTTCGTCGACGACAGGGATCGCGAGCAGGTTGTAGGAGGCCACCTGCCGCGCGACCTCCTCCTGATCCATGTCCGCGCGCACGCTGATCAGATCGGTGGTCATGATCCGCTTGAGCGGCGTATCAGGCGCGACGAGCAGGAGCCGGCGGAGGGAGACGACGCCGACGAGATGGCGGCGGACGTCGATCACATAGAGATAGAAGACGACTTCGACGTCGCGGGAGCCCTGGAGCGCAACGATCGATTCCCCGGCGGTCATGTCCTCGGCCAGCGCGAAGACCTTCGGGTTCATGATGCGCCCGGCGGTCTGCTCCTTGTACTCGAGCAGTTCACCGACGTCGCCGCCGGTCGGCCGCTTCTGCATCAGCTCGAGCACCGAAGCCGACAGCTCCTCGGGCAGATAGTCGATGAGGGCGGCGGCGTCGTCCGACGGCAGGTCCTGCAGCAGCTTGCCGATTTCTTCGGCGGAGCGGTCGGCGAGCAGCGCCGCACCGGCTTCGGGACCGAGCTCGCTCAGTCCCTCCATCGCGAGCCGGCTGTTGCGGTCGGCAAGCACCGAGAATGCGGTTTGCCGTTCGCGTTCCGGCAGCTCTGAAAAGAGCTGCGCGAGATCCGCCGGATGCTGCTTCTGAAGCAGGTTGACCAGGTTGGCCGTCGCCCCCATGCGCATGAGGCGCTTCACGGAGTCGAGCACGACATCGAGCTTGCGCTGGGGCATAGGAGTATCCGCGCTATGAGTGGGAACCACTCAATTTAACACATCGACCCGCGCGCGCAGTCGGATGTTCGCCTCCGGAAGTACAAAAAAACACGGTGGCGATTCGCCACCGTGTTCCGATTCTCCGCGCCGATGACACGCGACCGTCGGTCAGGCGCTACTCCGGGCTCTTGATCTCCGACTTGCGCAGGTTGTGCTCCGCCGGGACGACGAACAGCGACGCGTCCGGTTCCGCCCGCACGATGTTGACCAGCCGATACACCGTCTCGCCAGTTCGCGGATCGCTGTGCTTCGTGAGGACGAGCACCTTCAGCTCCGGAGAAAACCATTCCTCCGACACGACCTTGATCGGCTGCAGGTTCCCGATCGCACCGGCAGGGATGGTCGTCGTCGTCAGCGTGCCGGTTGCGGTAACGCCTTCGATCGTCGAGGTGCCCAGGTCTTCATGCGCGACCTGTCCGTTCCGTGACACCGTCCGAGACGGTGCGCTGGAGCATGAACGTCGGTCCGCGCGTGAGCTTCGGCCTCCGCCTTCGTCTCCCGGCTCGACTCGCTTTTCGAACATGACGTCGCCGCCGCCGAATGCCGCGATGTTGCCCTCTGAACTCCACGACGTCCGGAGGGCCGTCGTGTCTCGAGACGATCTTCGTCTCCGGGCCGGCCATGGTTTCGCGCATGTTCTGCTCGAACACGTAATTCGTGCCCGTCTGCGGGTCGACGATGAACGTGCTTTCGACGGCGCCGCTCTCTGCGATCTGATCGCGACGGGTCCGGCCGTCGCTGTCGCGATAGACGCGCGTCGTCACTTTGCGATTGATGCGGTTGCCATCCGGCAGCGTCTGCGTCGACTCGGTCACGGCCTCGGCCGAATACGGCGCGCCGGCTGTCGTCCGCATCTCGACCGGCATTCTCTCCTTCATCCTGCCGACGACTCTCAGTTGCCCCTCGCGCATCACCGACTGGCTCGGCCGGACTGCTTGTCGGACCACGTCCTGGCGGATGCGGACTGTCGTCAGACGTCTGCGCGGCGACGGGCGACGCACACCCGACCAGCAGCACTAACGGCGATCGCATGATTTTTCATTGTCTGCTCCGTGAAGATGATGACGAATTCCGAGGAACTGGTGACGACCCGGATGGCGCGAGGTTCGCCGTCCTGGCCGACGAGCACATCTGCCTGGACCGGACTTCTTCCTGCCGGCGGCTGAGATGTCCACTCCGAATGCGACAAGCGCGGAGAGCTCGAGATCCATGCGGACGATCGAGCCACTCTCGAACGTCGGGAGACTCGCGGCTCCCGGGAGCGCGATGAACGCGGCCGGCTTGACCGCCGGCGCATCCTGCCGACCCGAACGAACAGCCGGTCGAGACGGCTTCGGCCGTATGCCGCCGCTTACGTGCGAAGCGTCGCGGCGCCGCACTCGCGTCAGCCACCCCGGTGCGCTGGAGACCGACGCGATGTTCTCGACTGCCTGCGAAGCCGTGGGAGGCGCCTCCGTCACAACCTGCGACGGTCGAGGAACGACGTGCAGGCTTCGCCACGTCGCACCGGCTGCAGCGGCAGGATCGCGAGCGCCGCAGCAATGCCGATCCATCGTGCCCGGTGGCGCCGGACCGGGCCGGCCTGGTGGTGATGCTGTGAAAAGGCGTCCAGCAGCCGCCGCTCCATGTGGGCCACGGCTTCCGGACTCATCACTTCGCCAGCATCTGCGAGAGGGTACGGAACGTCGATTCGGCGCGGTCATGCGATGCACCTCTTTCCTGGCGTGCCGGCGCTGTCGGCACGCAACTTTGCCGCGAGCAATGCACGCCCGCGGTGGAGCCTCGAGCGCACGGTCCCGACGGCACACTCGAGGGCGGCGGCCGCATCCGCGTAGTTCAGCTCCTGGAGGTCACAGAGGGCGACGACTTCCCTGTAGTGCAGCGGCAGGGTCATCAACGCGCTGCGCAGATCGCGGAACTGCTCCGCCCGAGCGAGCGCCTCGAGCGGATGCGGGGTGTCGTTCTCCACCTCGATGTCCGGCTCACCGTCGTCTGTCTCGACCAGCGCGACCAGCCTGCTGTCGCGCGCCAGCCGTCTCCGCGCGTGATTCCGGGCGATGCCGCACAGCCACGGCAAAGACACCCGAGCGGCCCGGCACGTATCGATCGGCCTCCCGGATCAGCGTCATGAAGGCGTCCTGCGTGACGTCCTCTGCCATGGCCGGCGACCCGGTGAGGTGAAGAGCGAACCTGTAAACCTGCGGTTGCCGTCGCCGGAAGAGCGCCGTGAACGCGGCGGCGTCGCCCGCCGCCATCTTCTCCAGCAGCTCGTCGTCGGCAGGTTCGCCGGCGAAGGGTTCGCAGGTCATACGGTGCTGGATTCGACGCCCACACCGGGTATTCAGTTTGAGGGGCGGGAAAGTTCCCGGAAGTTGAAGGAGGCTACGATCGAGATCGGCTGGGCCGGCCGGCGCGCGGCTTCCTCGAGCCCCGTGGCTGGTGGGACGTGCGTGCCTTGCCCTCTGATTTCGGCACGCCGATGTCGTCGAGCGCGCGGTCGTTGTCTCTCCACGCGGCGTTCACCTTCACGCGCAGGTCGAGGAAGACCTTGGTGCCGAAGAATTGTTCGAGATCGTGTCGGGCTTCGGTCCCGATCCGCTTGATCATCTCACCGGCGCGCCCGATCACGATCGGCTTCTGTGAATCGGTTTCGACGTAAATGGTGCAATACAGTCGAAGAATGCGATCGCGGTCCGCCTCGTCGAACTGATCGACGACGACCGCGGTCGAAAACGGCAGTTCGGCACGCGTGTTCTGGAGCACCTTCTCGCGCACGGTCTCGGCGACAATCGTCCGTTCGGGCTGGTCGGTCAGGTAGTCGGCCGGGAACCCGGGCTCGCCTTCCGGCATCTGCTCGAGCATCAGACGTTCGAGGCGTTCGACGCCGTCCCCGGTGGCGGCAGACACCGGCACGATCGCGGCGAACTCGTGCCACTTCTGCACCTCCTCCATGAGCGGCAGCAACCGCGCCTTCGCGACCAGGTCGATCTTGTTGAGGACGAGCACGACCGGGATGGTCACGTTCTTGAGAAGGTTCGACACGTACTCGTCCCCGTGGCCCGGGACGGGTCGCGGCATCGAACACGAGCACGACGAGGTCCACCTCGCGGAGCGTCTCGACCGCCGCGTCAACCATCCTGCACGTTCAGGCGGTGGAGCGGACGATGGATGCCGGGCGTGTCGACGAACACGACCTGCCCGTCCTCGTAGGTCTTGACCGCGAGGATGCGGTGCCGGGTCGTCTGCGGCTTGTCGGAGACAATGGCGACCTTGGTGCCGATGATCCGGTTGAGCAGCGTGGATTTGCCCGCATTCGGGCGGCCGATGAACGAGACGTACCCGGTCTTCATTCCGGCTCAGCGCTCGACTTCCGCGGCGGCCGGCGTCGCCGCCAGGCGCACGCGTACCTTGTGGATGCGGCGGCGCTCGGCCTCGAGGACTTCGACCTGGAGTCCGTCGAGCTCGAACGATTCGCCGACGGCCGGGACGCGGCCGACGCGCGTCAGCACGTAGCCGCCCACGGTCTCGAAGCCGTCCGGGTCGATCTCGACGCCAAGCCGATCGCGAACTTCGTCGATGTTCACCTTCGCGCTGAACACGAACGACCCATGTGCCCTCGTCGACGATCGGCTCGCTTTCGACGTCGTACTCGTCGCGGATCTCGCCGACGATCTCCTCGAGCAGATCCTCGATCGTCACCAGCCCGGCGGTGCCGCCGTATTCGTCGACGACGATCGCGATCTGCACCTGCTTGCGCTGGAACTCCTTCAGCATCTCCGGAACGCGCTTGGTTTCGGGCACGAACGTCGCCGGCCGGACCAGCCGCTGCAGATCCCGATCGAGCCGCATCGTCCCGGTTTCGGCGCCGGTGAGACGAATCAGGTCCTTCACGAACACCATGCCGGCGATGTTGTCGAGATTCTCGGTGTAGACGGGGATGCGGGAATACTCCTGCTCGCGAAACAGCGCGCGGAGATCGTCGAGCGTGGCGTCGGCCCGAATCGCCACCATGTCCGGCCGCGGCGTCATCACTTCGCGGACGAGCGTGTCGCCGAAATCGACGATCGACTGGAGCAGCTTGCGCCGATCGCCCTCGATCAGGCCCTGGTCGTCGACCGGGTCCGTCTCCTCCGGGGCAATCCCCGAATCGGTGGCAGTCGGGGCATTGTTGACAGGAGGATCGGTGCGCTCGCGCCTGCCCTCCGCGGTGATGAGCTTCACCAGCGGTCCGGTCAGCGGGTGGAGGAATCTGGCGACGACATCGAACGGCGGCAGGAGCACCTCGAGCACGCGCTCCGGATTGCGGCGCACGATCAGCAGCGGCAGCACGTGCGCACAGACGAGTATGAACAAGGCGAGGAAGACAAGCAGCAGGCCGATCGACTTGCAGCCCGGCGCGCCCGGTGAGGAGCACGATGAACATCGTGGACAGCGAGAAAATGATCCCGAGGAGCAGCCGTGCGGGGAGGAACAGCTGTATCGGGTCGTCGAGATAGAACCCGAGGCGGTCGGCACGGCCGCCGCGTTCCGCCATCAGGCGGAGCGAGAGGCGCATGAGGGCGCTGAAGGCCGTCTCGATGATGCCGACGTAGACAGCGGCAATCGCGAGCAGGAACAGGAGAAGCGGGCTCACGGCCGTGACCGCTCGATCAGGCCAGCGGCAAGCCCGCCCTTCCGGCGCAGGCGCGCCTCGAGCCGTGCCATCCGGCCATTGTCCTTCGTGTCGTGATGGTCGAAGCCAAGCAGGTGGAGCAGGCCGTGCAGCGCCAGCACGCGCAGTTCGGTGTTGTACGTGTGGCCCGCTTCGCGCGCCTGGCGTCTGGCGACGCCGGTCGCGATGACGATGTCGCCGAGTTCCGGCACGGCGGAGCCGAGCCCGGCCGCCTCCGGAACCTGGAAACGAGAGCACGTCCGTCGCCGCGTCCTTGTGCCGGTACAACCGATTGAGTTTCCGGACGTGGGCGTCGGAGACGAGCGCTACCGCCACTTCGCCGCGCACGCGTGGCGGCGCGACGGCGGCAAGCCATCGCGCGAGGCCGCCGTCCGCGACCGCGCGGCCGCGCCCGTCGGAAATCGCGACCGTGAGCCCGGGGCTCATCGCTCGGCCACGCTCGCCAGGGCGCCGGAGGCGCCGCGGCGGCTGACGTTTACTGTCGGGATCCACCGTAAGCTTCGTACGCTTTCACGATCTGCTGCACGAGCGGGTGTCGCACCACGTCCTTCTCGTCGAAGTGGTGAAGGATATACCTTCGACGTTGCCCACGATCTTCATCGCCTCGACCAGCCCCGATGCCTTGGCGTTCGGCAGGTCGATCTGGGTGATGTCGCCGGTGATCACGGCCTTCGATCCGAACCCGAGCCGGGTCAGGAACATCTTCATCTGCTCGGACGTGGTGTTCTGCGCTTCGTCGAGAATGACGAACGCATCGTTGAGCGTGCGGCCGCGCATGAACGCAATCGGCGCCACTTCGATCGTGCCGCGTTCGAGCAGGCGATCGGCCCGCTCGATTTCGAGCATGTCGTAGAGCGCGTCGTACAGCGGCCGGAGGTAAGGATTGACCTTCTCCTGGAGATCGCCGGGCAGAAAGCCGAGCTTCTCGCCGGCTTCGACCGCAGGCCGCGCCAGGATGATCCGGCTGACCTTCTTGGCGAGCAGATAGGAGACGGCCTGCGCCATTGCCAGGTAGGTCTTGCCCGTGCCGGCCGGTCCGATGCCGAAGACGATGTCGTGCTTTTCGATCGCGTCCAGGTAGCGCCGCTGGTTGACGCTCTTGGGCATCACCTGCCGCTTCCCGGACGTGCGGGCGGCACCGCGGAGGAAGTAGTCCGACAACTCGACGGTCTCGTCCTGCGAGACAAGCTGAGACGCCGTCTTCACGTCACCCTTCCCGAGCTTGTAACCGCCCCGGATCAACCCGGCGAGCTGTTCGAGCACCCGCTCGGCACGGGCGACGTCCTGGGCTTCTCCCTCGACGATCACTTCGTGACCGTTCGTGCGAATCCGGACGGAGAACTGCCCTTCGAGTTGTTTGAGGTTTTCGTCGTAGGTTCCGTAGAGTGACTCGGCTCCTTCGTCGGGCACCGAGACCTTGCGCATGACGGTGGCAGGAGGGATAGCGTAACTCCTTGTAAAGACTGCCTGTTACTACGCTGATTCTACCATTGTTCGCGACCCGGCCTCAGGTACCCGGCCCTACTTGAGCCTGAGCTCCCGCAGCTGCCTGTCGCTGACGGTCGAGGGCGCGCCGGCCATGAGGTCGACCGCCTGCGCCGTCTTGGGAAACGCAATGACGTCGCGAATCGACGGCTCCCCGCACAGGATCGCCACGATCCGGTCGAGCCCGAGCGCGATCCCGCCATGCGGGGGTGTCCCGAACTCGAGCGCATCCACGAAGAACCCGAAGCGCAGCCGCGCTTCCTCGTCCGAAATGCCAAGGAGCTTGAAGATGAGCCGCTGTACGGCCTGGTCGTGAATCCTGATGCTGCCGCCGCCGATTTCGCTGCCGTTGAGCACGAGGTCGTACGCACGCGCCCGGGCGCGTCCCTGATCGGATTCGAGCAGGTGCCTGTCGCTCTCGAGCGGGGCCGTGAACGGATGGTGCATGAATTCGTACCGGCCCTCGTCCTCGACCCATTCGAACATCGGAAAATCGACGACCCAGAGGAAGTCGAACCGATCCGGGTCCAGCAGGTTCTCCTTCTTCGCGATCTGAAGGCGCAGCTGCCCGAGCAACCGCGATGTCGCGGCGTGCGGCCCCGCGGCCATGACCACGAGATCGGCGGGGCCCGCCCCTGCCAGCGCGAGCGCCTGTTCGATTGCCGCTTCACCCGCCGCCTTGAGCGCCGAGCTCTGCACGCCGGCGTCGCCGCGGCGTGCCCAGACGAGGCCGTCCGCACCGAGCCCCTTCGCCTGGGCCACGAGCTCGTCGAGCTCACGGCGCGAGTACTTCGCCGCTCCGGGCACGGCAAAGCCGCGAACCTCTCCGCCCGACGCGACGACGTCACGAAAGACCGTGAACGGCGAGCCGGCAAAGGCAGGCGAGAGATCCGAGATTGGCATGCCGCAGCGCAGGTCGGGCTTGTCGGACCCGTACTTCGCGATCGCCTCGGCATAGGGCATCCGCAGAAACGGGCGTGGCGCCGTCCGGCCGATGAGCGCCATCAGGCGTTCCATCAGCGGTTCGAGCGTGGAGAACACCAGGTCCTCCGTCGCAAACGACATCTCGAGGTCGACCTGCGTGAACTCGGGCTGGCGATCCGCCCTGAGATCCTCGTCGCGGAAGCAGCGCGCGATCTGGAAGTAGCGGTCCATCCCGGCGATCATCAGGATCTGCTTGAAGATCTGCGGCGACTGCGGGAGGGCGTAGAACTCGCCCGGGTGTACGCGGCTCGGGACGAGGTAATCGCGTGCGCCTTCGGGCGTCGACTTCGCGAGGATCGGCGTCTCGATCTCGAGGAAGCCCTGCTCGTCCAGGTACTGGCGGATCGTCATGGCCGCGCGATGGCGCATGATCATGTTGCGCTGCATCCGCGGCCGCCTCAGATCGATGTAGCGGTGCTTCAGCCGCGTTTCTTCGGTGACCTCGATCTCGTCTGCAATCATGAACGGCGGCGTCCGCGCCTCGTTCAGCAGCCGGAACTCCCGCGCGGTCACTTCGACCTCGCCGGTCGCAATCTTCGGGTTCACCGTCTCCGGGCGCGCGGGGCTCGACCGACCCGATGACGCCGACGACGAACTCCGAGCGCAGGCGCTTCGCGTCGGCAATCAGCTGTTCGTCGACACGCGGGCCACGATCTGGGTCATGCCGTGACGGTCGCGCAGGTCGATGAACACCAGCGAGCCGAGATCCCGGACGCGGTGCACCCACCCGAGCAGCACGACATCCTTCCCGACGTCCTCGGCGCGGAGCGCGCCGCAGGTGTGGGTGCGCGCCAGTGTTCCAAGCGGTTCTATGTTCATGCTCTCGTTCAGGGTTCGGCGGGTTCGGGGTTCAGGGTTCAGGTTCCGGGTTCGCCAGACGACAGGCGGGTCACGACATCGCGCACCTGTGTCCGCGGCATGGACACCTGCTCACCGGTGCTCAGGTTCTTGATCGCCACCTCGCCACGGGCGATCTCGTCGGCGCCGAGGATCGCCGCGAACGGTATCGATCTGGTCGCCGCATACTTCATCTGCTTTCCGAGCTTGTCGGGCTCGGGGTAGACCTCGACGCGCACGCCGTCGTGACGCAGTTCGGCCGCAAGCGCAAGCGCATCGGGGATCGTCGCTTCGTCGAAGAGCGATACGAGCAGATCCGCCGAGGCGCCGTCGATCGACGGCGGGAACATCGCCGCGCTCCCCCATGACGACGAGGATCCGCTCCAGCCCGAGCGAAAACCCGCAGGCCGGGACCTCTTCGCCGAGGAACATGCCAATCAATCCGTCATACCGCCCACCACCGCCGAGGCTGCCGGCAAGGTCGGGCACGGCCACTTCCATGATCGCGCCGGTGTAGTACGACAGGCCACGCGCGAGGCTGACATCGAGCTCCACATGGGAGGCGGCGCTGCCGCGCGAGCAGAGGTGCATGATCTCTTCGAGCTCCGCAGCCCCCCGGACCGCCGCCGGATCGGCAGCGACGATCTCCGCCACGCGCGTGAGCGGCAGACGCGCCTTGAACGTGTCCACCACCCCTCGCGCCGCCGTCGCCACGAGGCCACGCTCGACGAGCTCCCGCTCGACGCCGTCGGCGCCGATCTTGTCGAGTTTGTCGATGGCGACGAGCGCCGACCCATGGAGCGCAGGAGGAACACCCGCCGCCGACAGCAGACCCGTCAGCAGCGCGCGGTGATTGAGCCGGATCTTGAAATCGCGGAAACCAAGCGCGTGCAGCACGTCGCTGACCGCCGCACACAGCTCCGCTTCGACCACCATGGACCGCGAACCGATCGCGTCGACGTCGCACTGGAAGAACTCGCGGAAGCGGCCCCTCGCCGGCCGGTCCGCACGCCACACCGGCTGGATCTGATACCGCTTGAAAAACTTCGGCAGCTTGCCGCGATATTCCGCGACGACGCGCGCGAGCGGGACGGTGAGATCGTAGCGAAGCGCCAGGTCGGTCTCGCCGGAGGATTCGCGCTCACCGCGGCGAAGCACCTTGAAGATCAGCTGGCTGCCTTCTTCGCCGTACTTGCCCGTCAGCGTCTCGATGTTCTCGAGCGCCGGCGTCTCGAGCGGCTCGAATCCATAACGCCGGTACACAGCCGAGATGACGCCGATGACGTAATCGCGCCGGCGCACGTCCTCGGGCAGGAAGTCGCGCATGCCGCGCGCCGGCCTCGTCTGCTGCGACGCCATCAGCGCCCGGGAGCGGCGTCGGTTCCGCCCATGTAATCGAGGCGATAGCCAACGTACCGCTCGGCGTAGTCGCGAATCGACGCGACGTCGTCGTCGGTCAGCTCGCGGCGCACTTTTCCCGGACTGCCCATGACCAGCGAACGGGGTGGAATCTGCGCGTTCTCGGTCAGGAGTGTGCCGGCAGCGACGATGCAGTCGTGGCCGACGTCGACGCCGTTCAACAGGATGGCGCCCATCCCGACCAGGATCCGGTCCCCCAGGGTGCAGCCGTGCACGATCACCCCGTGCCCAATCGTGACATCGTCGCCAATGGTCGTGGCGTGCGTCCCGCGCATGACGTGCACGATCGTGCCATCCTGAACGTTGCTCCGGCGCCCGATGCGGATGCGGTGCACGTCGCCGCGGATCACGACATTCATCCAGACGCTGCTCGCCTCGCCAATCTCGACATCGCCGATGACCTGGGCGCTCTCGTCCACGTACGCCGTCTGATGCACCACCGGAAGGCGCCCCTTATAGCTCCGAAGCATCTCTAGATGATACACGGGGGGACGAGGGTTTCACTTACCAGTTACCAGTTCCCAGTGCACCACTGGGACTGGAAACTACTGGAAACTGGAGACTGGAGACTCGCCATTGCTGGAACTTTTCCGCGTTGGAACGTACTGAGTTGGAACTGTCATAATCAGAGAGTGATGCCCCTCGTCGATCGCTTCGCGCGGCCGCTGCGCAGCCTTCGGATCTCCGTCACCGATCGCTGCAACCTGCGTTGCCAGTACTGCATGCCCGAGCCGGAGTACGTGTGGCTGCCGCGCGAGAGCCTGTTGACCTTCGAGGAAACGGCCGACATCGTCGACGCGTTCACGCCGCTCGGCGTCGATCGGGTACGGATCACCGGCGGCGAGCCGCTGCTCCGGCGCGATCTTCCGGTCCTGGTCGAATCACTGGCGGCGCGCGGCGCGATTACCGATCTCGCGCTCACGACCAACGGCGTCCTGCTCGCCGGCCAGGCGCAGGCGCTGCGGGCGGCGGGCCTTCACCGCATCACCGTCAGCCTCGACACGCTGCAGCGCAATCGCTTCCAGTCGCTGACACGAATGGACGACCTCGATGCCGTGCTCGCCGGAATCGATGCGGCCGCCAGCGCGGGATTCGCGGGACTCAAGCTCGACACCGTCGTGATCCGCGGAGTGAACGATGACGAGCTCGTCGCCCTGCTCGAGTACGGCCGCCGCATGGGAGCGGAGGTCCGCTTCATCGAGTACATGGATGTGGGCGGCGCGACCCGCTGGACGCGCGAGGCGGTTGTGCCCCGTCGCGAGATCCTCGCGCGCGTCGAAGCCCATTACGGTGCGGTGATGCCGATCGACGAGCAATCGTCCGCGCCAGCCGCCCGCTTTCTGCTGCCCGATGGAACGAGTTTCGGGATCATCTCGTCGACGACCGAACCGTTCTGCGCTTCGTGCGACCGCAGCCGCCTTACCGCGGACGGCGTCTGGCTGTTGTGTCTGTATGCGGCGACCGGCACCGATCTGCGGCGCCCGCTCCGCGCCGGCGCGACAGCGGCCGATCTGCAGCGGCTCGTGGCCGCGGTGTGGTCCGTGCGTGCCGATCGGGGGGCCGAGGAACGCCTCGAGGTGGACCGTGAGACGACGCTCATCCCGGTCCGCACGCTCAAGCGCGATGCGCACCTCGAGATGCACACTCGCGGCGGATAGAGCTTCGCGGGATTCGGGATTGGGGATTGGGGATTTGGGATTGAGGATTGAGCGAGTTCGACTATCCGGTTTCCAGTACCCAGTACCTCGGTTTCTTCCGCCTGAAGGCGGAAGCTACAACGACGATGCGCCACCCGAATCCCGAGTCGAACCCGAGTCCCGAGCCCGAATCTCGAGTCCGAACCCCGAGTCCCGAATCCCGAGTCCAGAACCCCCGAGTCCCGAGTCCCGAGCCCCGAGTCCGAACCCCGAGTCCGAACCCCGAGTCCCGCCGAGGCCCGAGTCCCGAGGCCCGAATCCCGAATCGCGAGCCCCGACCCCCGTGTCCCGTGTCCGTGCCCCGAACCCGAACCCGAACCCGAACCCGAACCAGAACCCGAACCCCGAGTCCCGAACCCCGAACCCCGCGTCCCTGATCCCCGATCCCCGATCCCTAATCCCGAGTGCGTCGCCCCTGCCTGGTGACGCCCAAATCGTGGAGCTGCTTCGGAGTGGCGCTGGCGGGCAGATCGCCGATCCGAATGGGTAGGACGTAGTCGGCCCCGAGCAGGACGCCTCGGACCCGGGGGTCGACAGGCTTCACCCGATCGAGCCATTCCAACCGCAGTGCGAACGGCCCTTCAGGGCGGGCCAGGATCAGGCCATCGCTCCCCTCCTGCACGATGCCGGTCAGCACGGCCCAGTCATCCTCTTCGTCATCGTCCTCGCCCATGATCAGGAGGGACAGCTGCATGCCGATCAGATCTGATAAGTCCACCATGGCACCAGTTCGGAAAATCGCCGCTACGGTTCGACCCTGAAGGCCAGATACATGAGCGTACTCTCGCGCTCGATCAGGAGGACCGCCGCGCTCCCCGGCTTCAGGGCGGCGGCCGCGACCTTCAGATCCTCGACGCCGCCGATCGGCTTCGCGTTACACGCATAGATCACATCGCCAGCTTCGAGCTTTCCCTGCTGCGAATACGGGGTGTCTGGCAGAACACGGGCCACGACCGCTCCCCTGGCGCGCCGGAGCTGCGGCAGGAGCTGCGCGACGGGAGGCGTGAGATCAAGCGCCACGACAGCCAGGACCGGAACGGATTGCTGCGCCCCGATCAGCGCCTCGAGCTGACCGGTGTCGTTCACACGCTCCGCCACCGGCACCCGCATCGTCAGCGATCGGCTGCCCCGGCGGACCTCGATCGCGACCTGCTCGCCGATGCCGCGGGTGTAGACGTTGATCCTGAACTGCCGGCCGTTCTCCATCGGCTTCCCGTCGAGGGAGAGGACGATGTCGCCGGGTTCGAGGCCCGCCTTCGCCGCCGGGCCACCCGGCGTCACGTCGGAGAGCATGACGCCGGCGTCGAATGTCATGCCGAGCGCTTCCGCCATCAGCGGTGTGATCGTCTGCGTGCTCACACCGATTTCGCCGCGACGCACGCGCCCGTACTTTCGAATCTGGGCGAAGACGTTGCGCACGATGTTGCTGGGCGCGGCAAATCCGATCCCTTCACTCCCGCCGGACTGACTGTAGATGAGCGTATTGACGCCGACCAGCCGCCCTTCGGTATCGACCAGGGCGCCGCCGCTGTTACCCGGATTGATGGGGGCGTCGGTCTGGATGTAGATCATCGGATCTTCAGGCGTCAGTTGCCGGGCGACGGCGCTGACGACACCCATCGTCACCGACGAGTCGAGGCCGAGCGGGCTCCCGAACGCCAACACCAGCTCTCCCGGGCGCAGCGCATCGGAATCGCCGAACGGCAGCGCCGGCAGGCCGCGCGCGTCAACCTTGACGACCGCGATGTCGGTCTCCTGATCGATCGCCACGACCCGCGCCCCCGCGATCCGGCCGCGGCGCTTGAGGATCGAACGTCCCGGCGCACCACCGGTCGCATCGAACGGGAGCTCCACTTCGACCCGCGTCGCGTTTTCGACGACGTGGGCGTTGGTGACGATGAAGCCTTCGGGATCGACGATCACACCGGAGCCGCTGCTGCGTTCGAGCTGCGGCTCGCCGGTCGCGACCCGGTTCTCCTCATCCGGCGCCGCGTAGCCGGTGACAAAGATCTGCACGACCGTCGGGCTGACCCTGGCGGACAGCTCCTGGAGCGATCGCGACAGATCCGCCAGCGGTGGAGCGGCGGTGTGGACAGTGGCCGCCTGGGCCGACGCGCGACAGGTCGGCAGCACGCAAAAGCACACGACAAGGAGGGTCCGCAGAATCGGCATGTCGATGCTGATCGTATCAGTTCACAGCTATCAGCTATCAGCTGTCAGCAGTTAGTAATCAGCTTCAGCTTCAGCTGTCAGCGTCCGGCTTCCGGCCTTCAGGTATCTTCCGCCTGAAGGCGGAAGCTACGGGTAAAGACGCAAGCTACGGGTAAAGACGCCAAGCGACACCTAGCGGTCTACAACCGAGCGAACCCCGAACCCCCCGCCTACGCCGCGAAGCGGCGACGGCGCGGCCCGTGTTGACACCGCGTGGCAGATGCAGTGCAATCCGCGCCATGCGGATTCTCACGTTCGTCGCGCTGGCGCTTGCCGTCGCGTGGAGTTCTCCCCAGGGCACCCGCGACGGCAGCCCCGAGGACAATCTGCCACCCGGCATGACGCGGCTCTCGCACTTCGGCGAACGGGCGTCGTGGTCGCCCGACGGGACGCGCATCGCGTTCATGGAGAAGAGCTTCGGCGACGCGTACGAAGTGGACCTCGCGACGCGGAACATCCGGTTGCTGACGCATTACGCACACCCGGGATTTCTGCGAGTGCAGTTCCTGCCGAACGGCGACTACTTCCTGATCGGCGCACGCACGTTCACCGACATCAGCACGACGCGGTCGCGCGACCAGGAGATGTGGATCCTGAAGGCGGATGGAAAGCCCGGCGATCACGCGGTGCCGCTCGACCACAAGATTTCTGAAGGGGTGGCGATCTCGAGGACGACGATGAAGATCGCCTGGTCCAACACCCGTGGGCAATACCCCGACGAGTTCAAGCCGAACGAATCCGTCATCTACACGGCGGACGTCGTGTACGAAGGGGGCCAGCCCCGGCTTGCGAACAAGAAGGAAGTCATTCGCGCGATGGCGCCGGAGTGCACGCTCGAGGCGCAGGACTTCCGGCACAACGACACCGAGCTGATTTACACCTGCTATCGGACGCCGTACGCGGACGTGCTCGGGGTCGACCTGAAGACCGGCGCGACGACGGTCTATCGCAAGGAAGCCACCGAGTACAACGAGGTCGAGGGGATTTTTCCCAATGGCGAGTACACGCTGGTCGAATCGAGCCGCGACCAGCTCGAACAGAACTCGAATTACATCGACATCTGGAAGCTGAAGCTCGAACCGAACAGCCGGGACTTCACCCGCGTGACGCACTGGGGTGAGTACCGCGGCTTCAAGGCCTCGAATCCGGTCGTGAGCGGCGACGGCCGCCGCATCGCGTTTCAGTCGGCACGCAGCAAGGATCCGGCGGGCGTGGGTTACGGCATCTTCGTGCTCGAGACCCGCTGACAGACAAGAGCATTCATGACCATGCATCGCAGGGAGTTTCTCGAAACGGCGGCGATGGCGGCCGGCGGACTGCTGGCGAGCACCGTACCGATCGGCGCCCGCACGGGCGCGAGCGGGCGATTCCTGTACGTCGCCACACCGGGGATCCGCAACTACCTCGAGTACGGCGGGATCGGGATCCTCGTCTACGACATCGACCACGATCACCGGCTGGTGCGTCGCATTCCGACGTTTGCCATTCCGGCCGGCGAGGCGCCGGAGAACGTCAAGGGGATCGCGGCCAGTGCGAAGACGCGTCGTGTCTACGTGACGACACACAAGCGACTGGCGTGCTTCGACCTCGAGACCGACAGGATGGTGTGGAGCCGCGAGTATCCCGGCGGCTGCGACCGGCTGGCGATCGCCCCTGACGGCCACCTTCTCTATGTGCCGTCGTTCGAGGGACCGCACTGGCATGTGCTGAAGGCCGCCACCGGTGAGGTGGTTACGACCGTCGTCACCAACTCCGGGGCGCACAATACGATCTACGGGCCGGATGGCCGGCATGTCTATCTGGCGGGGCTGAAGTCGCCGATGCTGATGGTGGCCGACAGCCACACTCACAAGGTCGTGCGATCGATCGGGCCTTTCGGCAACATGATCCGCCCGTTCACCATCAACGCCGAGCAGACCTTGTGCTTCGTCAACGTCAACGAACTGCTCGGGTTCGAGGTCGGGGACGTCGAAGAGCGGACGGATGCTGCACCGGGTCCAGGTCACGGGCTACGAAAACGGGCCGGTCAAACGGCACGGCTGCCCCAGCCACGGCGTCGGTCTCACGCCTGACGAGAAGGAGCTCTGGCTGTCGGACGGTCCGAACAGCCGGCTGCACATCTTCGATGCGACCGTCATGCCGCCCCGGCAGGTCGCCACGATCGCGCTTCGCGATCAACCCGGCTGGGTGACGTTCAGTGTCGATGGCAAGTACGCCTACCCGTCGACCGGCGAGATCATCGACACATCGACACGACAGGTGGTCACGACGCTCAGCGACGAAAAGGGCGGCCAGGTGCAGAGCGAAAAAGTCGTCGAGGTGGCGATGGCGGGCGGACGCCCGACGGGCACCGGCGATCAGTTCGGCATCGGGCGGCACGCGCGGTAACATCGTCCGGGTGCGGATGCGAGCTCCACGGCGGCTCACGCCTGCGCTGCTTCTCGTCTTGTCAACGCTGTCCCCGGCGCTCGCGGCGCAGCAGGTCCGAGCGGCTGCCGGGCAGACTGAGGGCGCGTCCGGGCGGGACGCGTATGCACGGGCGATTGGGCTCGAGCGACAGGGAAATGACTCGGCCGCGCTGGCGCTCCTCTGGTATGCCTCCGGCGCCGCGCCCCACGATGCCGATATCCAGAACGCGCTCGGCGAAGCACTCGTCCGAATCGGCGCGCTCGACGCCGCGATTGACGCTTTCCGCCACGCACTCGCCGAACGCGCGCCATTTCAAAAAGCCGCGAACAACCTGATCCTGACGCTGGTCAAGGCTGGCCACGGCGAGGAGGCGGTGATGCGGGCGAAGGCCCTCGTCGCCGAAGCGCCGCGCGACGCGGACCGCTACTTCACGCTTGGGCTTGCCGAGTCAGAACAGGACGTCGACGCTGCCATCGCGACGTTCCGCCGCGTGCTCGAACTCGACCCCGGCCATACGCTGGCACGCTACAACCTGGCGCTGGTTCTCAAGCGCGCCGATCGGCTGCCTGAGGCGGTCGAGACTCTGACGCGCGCGATCGAGATCGAGCCGCGGCCGGAGGCGTTCTATACGCTGGGCGTGATCTACTGGCAACAGGGAGACTCTGACGGCGCGACGCGCGTGCTGCGACGGGCGACCGCGATGGATCCGCGCTACGCCGACGCGTATTACACGCTTGGTGCGGTCCTTGCCGCGCGGAAGGATTGGAACGGTGCATCGGATGCGCTCCGCCGCGCGATTGCGATCAGGCCGGAGATGCCCGGCGCACACGACACGCTGGCGCGCGTGCTTCAGCAGTCCGGCGATGCGGCCGGCGGCACGGCCGAATTCGCCGAAGCTCAACGGCTCCGCACGCGAGCTGCCCTCGAGCAGGAGGCAGGCGTGTGGACGGCGGTCGGGAGCCGGACCGCCGAAAGCGGAAACCTGGTCGGCGCGCTGGACCAGTTCCGCCGCGCCACCGCCGTGTTCGAAGGATATGCCCCGGCGCACTACCAGATCGGCCTGGTGCTCCAGCGGCTCGGCGAACCGGACGCGGCGCGGGCGGCATTCGCCAGGGCCGCTCAGCTCAACCCCGGCCTCGTCCCTCCGACGCCGTCCCGCTAAGAGTCCCATTTTTCGGCGTTTGCCCCGTGTTTGCTCCTTGTGTCTGCACGAGACCGGTTGTATAACCTTAGCCGTCACGGACAGGAGTGGTGGCCATACCCTTCTCCTGCCGTGTTCGTGGTTACCCGCAAGGTTCACAGTCCGCGTTCGGAGGAGATCGATGAAAACGATTCGTGCGTGTCACAGCGTCTTGTGCATCGCGCTGCTGCTGGCTTTTGCCAGCGCTACAACGGCCCAGGAGTTCCGGGCCACCGTGAAGGGCCAGGTCGTCGATTCGAGCCAGGCGGCCCTGCCTGGTGCGACGATCACCGTCCGTAATCAGGACACCGGCGAGCTCGGCACCGCCACGTCGAACGGCGAAGGCAACTACACCGTCCCGTTTCTCCGTCCCGGCCTGTACAGCGTGACGGTGGAAATGGAAGGGTTCCAGAAATACACGCGGAGCGACATGCGGCTCGAAGTGAGCCAGGTCGCGGTCATCAATGCGCAGCTCGGCGTCGGTGGCCTGGCCGAGAGCGTCAATGTTTCCGCCGAAGCGCCGCTGCTCGAGACGAGCAACGCGAACCGCGGCACCGTCATCGACCAGGCCCGCATCGCCGAGCTGCCGCTGCAGTCGCGCAGCCCGATGGCGCTCGCGACCCTCGTGGCCGGCGTCAACTACAACGCCCAGGCGGTCTACCTCCGTCCCTTCGACAACGGCGCGCTCGCCGACTGGTCCATGAACGGCGGGCAGAACCGCAACAACGAGTTTCTCCTCGACGGCGCGCCGAACAACGCCAACCAGGGCGGCAACAACATCGCCTACGTGCCGCCCGCCGAAGCCGTGCAGGAGTTCAAAGTCTCAACCAACTCTTATGACGCGCAGTACGGCCGGACGGCCGGCGGCGTCATCAACATGTCGCTGAAGTCGGGAACGAACAACTTCCACGGCGTCGGCTACGACTTCATGCGGCGCAAGGGCCTCGCGGCCAACTCGTTTCTCCTCAACTCGCGCAGCGCACCGAAGACCGACCAGTACATCGATCAGTACGGCTTCAGCGTCGACGGCCCGATCATCAAGAACAAGACGTTCTTCCTGTTCACCGGGGAGAAGTACCGGGAGGGCACGCCCAACCCCTTGTTCAGCACGGTGCCGACGCCGGCGATGAAGAACGGCGACTTCAGCGGCCTGGTCGATGCCTCGGGGCGTCTCATCACCATCTACGACCCGGCGACCGGCCGCGACGTGAACGGCTTGTGGGTCCGCGATCCGTTCCCGGGCAACCGAATCCCGGCGAATCGCATCTCGCCGACAGCGCAGATACTGTCGCAGTACTTCCCGGACCCCAACGGCACCACCACGGGCGTCGCGCCGTGGCAGCAGAACCTCCAGTACCCCGACCACTTCAACAAGGACATCTTCTGGAACTGGGTCGGTAAGGTTGACCACAACTTCAGCGCGAACGACCGCGTGTTCTTCCGGTGGGGAGAGAACAAGCGTAACGAGATTCGCAACACCAGCGCGATCAAGGACGGCGTCGCGCAGGACGGGCAGCTTCCCCTGTGGCGCGCCAACCGCGCCCTGGTCGGCGACTGGGTGCACGTGTTCGGCGCCGGGACGGTGTTCAACCTGCGCAGCAGCTACACCTATTTCCTGGAGTGGAGCTACTCCACCGACGGGCTCGGTTTCGATGCGACGCAGTTCTGGCCGGCGAATCTCGTCAACCAACTGCCGAGCAAGCAGATCGGGGGGATCTTCCCGCGCATCGAGTTCACCAATAATGGCAACAATGAGTTCGTGAACCTGTCGCGCGGCTCGGCCCCGAACCGGAACAAGATCTATACGCTCCAGCCGAACGTCTCGCTGAACCGCGGCGCCCACAACATCCGCAGCGGCCTCGACGTGCGGTGGACGAACGTCTTCGCCGAGAACTACAACAATTCGGGCGGTCTCGTGCAGTTCACCCCAAACTTCACGCGCAGCACGCTCAACAGCACGAGCGTGCTCGAAGGCAACTCCTTCGCGTCGTTCCTGCTGGGCGCGCCAGCCAGCGGCCAGGTCGATGTCAACCCCATTTCGCACTACCAGTGGTTCTTCGCCGCCCCCTGGATCCAGGACGACTGGCGGGTCAACAACAAGCTGACCGTGAACCTCGGCTTCCGCTGGGACTTCAACGGCGCGGTGCAGGAAGCGGACAACAAACTGAATTACGCGTTCGACCCGACCATCGTCAACCCGGTCTCGGCGCTGGTCGGAAAGCAGGTACTGGGCGGGATCAGGTTCGCCGGGGTGAACGGCGCTCCGACCCAGCCGTGGAAGTACGACAAGAACAACTACCAGTTCCGCACCGGCATGGCCTATTCACTCAACAGCAAGACCGTGTTCCGTGCCGGATGGGGGAAGTACTTCCTCAATCCGACCAGCCAGTCGTTCAACGCCGGGTTCGCGATCCAGAATCAGATCGTTGCCTCGAACGACGGCGGCCGCACGCCGACCTACGTGCTGGGGAACCCCTGGCCGAACGGCATCCAGGATCCTCCGGGAAGCTCTCTCGGCCCGCTCACCTTCCTTGGGCGCAATCCGAGCTTCTCGAATCCTGACTTCATCGTGCCGAACGTCCACCAGTTCTCGATCGGCATCGAGCGCGAGCTGCCGGCGCGGATCTCACTCGACGTGACCTACGCAGGCAGCCGGAGCCACGACATCGAGGGGAACTTTGGCGGTTACAACGAGCCGTCCGCGGCCTACCAGGCGCAGTGCGACGTGACCAAAGGCGGCAGCCGCACCCTCTGCGACCAGCAGGTGACGAACCCGTTCTTCCAGGTTCCCGGCTTCGAGGGCACGAACCGGTTCACGAGTCCGACGCTCTCCGCGTTCGAGCTCGCCCGGCCGTTCCCTGCGTTCACGAGCTTCAACATGAACCAGCAGAACCTGGGCAGGATGACCTACGACTCGATGCAGTTCGTGGCGAACAAGCGCTGGGCGAAGGGCGTCACCATCAACGCCGGCTATACCTGGGTGCCGCGGTGGACTGAAACCGGAGCGAACACGACCACCGGCATCGGTAACGCCTACGTCGACGAAGTCTCGCTGCTGCAGAACAGCGCCCCGTACTTCTCGCAGCGAAAGCACCGCATCACCGCCTCGGGGGTGTGGGAACTGCCATGGTTCCGCAACGAGCGCAGCGTCGCCGGTTACCTGCTCGGCGGGTGGTCGATCGCGCCAGCGTTCGTCTACCAGTCGGGACAGCCGTGGGATATGCCCGGTAACGTCGATCTCGCGCCGGGCGTCGATCCCAAGGACATTGCCGTGCCGGCCGATAAGCAGGGGCGGTATATCTACGGCGTGAAGCCGTGCATTGGCCAGCGGAACGCGGCGACGGGCAATTACGACCTGCTGTCCGTGTCGACGGCGTACGGCTGCACCCAGCCCGACTTCCTGATCCGTGAGACCTACCAGCGCCGCACGGCGATGTTCCGCTACGACGAGTTCCGGCGGCCATCGTATTGGCAGCTCGACATGAACTTCGCCAAGAGCACGCGCGTCACCGAACATACCCGGATGCAGATCCGCCTCGAAGCGTTCAACGTGTTCAACAGCCCGATGTACGACGAGCGCAACTACAACCAGACCACGAGCTCCGCGGACTTCGGCCGGATCGACCGCAACACGGTTGCCCAGTCGAACTTCCAACGATTCGTGCAGCTGGGATTCCGCTTCGTGTTCTGACGGTTTCCCGCTTTCGGGTCTCAGGGATCCGAGGCATCGACGACCATGTTCGGGGCTCCAGGTTTTCGGACCTGGGGCCCCGAATTCTTTTCGGTCAGCCGAACCCTGATCTCACCGGTTCTTCCCTCAGAATAGGCAGATGCCTGTACTGGCCCTGGCCGCGGCGCTCGGACTTGCCGCCGGACTTCTCGCTGACTCTCCTGAAGCGGCATCAAGAACGATTGCATGGGCCGATCTTGCACCGCTGCAGACCACGCTCGAGGCGCACGGCGTAACCGCCGCCTCCTTCGGCGCGTTCGTCGAGAAGACGCACGCTGACAGCCTGCGCCGCGTGCGCGAGGGCGACCTCGACCATCTGGTCTTCTACGCGCTGCAGTCGACACACTTCACCAGCCTGGCCCCCATCGAGCCGGCGCTCAGTGCCAAGGCCCTGGTCGACAACCTCGATGCCGTCGGTCGAGACGCATTCCTCAAGGGACGTCCTGACATCGAGCCGCCCATTCCACAACCCGTCCGCCAGCGGGTAGCGGCACTGTTGCGCGCGCTCGATTCACCCGGGAGCGATTCGCGGCTCACCTACTTCCAATCGCTCGTGCAAACGACATTTACCGATCGTCAGAAACGTCAGGCTGGCGTCCTTCGCGAGTACCTGCGGGCGATGCGCTTCATCTACCAGAAGGAGTTCGTTGCGCAGCGTGCCGGCGCGGACGCGGTCGCCGCGCTCTATCGCACCCGTGGCCTGAGCACGGACACCGCCGTCGAAGCCGGCTACGTCGTCTACAACGGCCTCGGTATCGTTCGCGCGCTCGATCCGGAACGGCGGATTCGCCGGGTGCTGATCGTCGGCCCCGGGTTGGACCTTGCGCCGAGAACAGGACTGCTCGAAGCCGGTCCGCCAGAGAGCTATCAACCCTGGGCGGTCATCGACGCTTTGCTCGCGCTCGGGCTTTCACGCGCAGATGACTTACAGGTGGTGGGTGCCGACATCAATATCCGGGTCGTGCAGCATCTCGCGCGTTCGCACGCGGCGCCTCCGGTGCTGACGCTGGTCAGCGAAATCGCCGAGAGCGATACGGTCAAGCTCTCTGCCGAGTATCGCGATTATTTTGCCCAGCTGGGCGGCGCGATCGGCACCATCACCCAAGCCCGGACCGAGAGCACGAAAACCTCCGGGCGTCTAATCAAGACTGTGCAGGTCGGTGCCAGGTCGGCCTCGGCCCTCAGCGCGGCCACCGTCGACATCGTCACCGAGCACCTCGAGGCACCGGCATTCGACCTGATCATTGCGACCAACATCCTGCCGTATTTCGACGACCTGCAGTTGATGCTGGCGATCGGCAACGTCAGCCGGATGCTTACGCCCGGGGGTGTGTTCCTTCACAACGAAGCCCGTCCGATACTCGGGGAAATCACCGGGGCACTTGGACTGGAGTTCGAGCAGTCGCGTCAGGTCGTCATCGCGACCGTCCGCGGAGCGGCGCCGCTCGCGGACAGGGTGTGGATTCATCAGAGGGCGACGGGGAAATAGTTACCAGTTACCAGTTACCAGTCACCAGTTACCAGGCGCCAGTTGCCAGTCGCCAGACTGAGACAGCCGAACAGCCGGGAAGCTGACCTGGACCTAACCTTGAAAACCGTACAACGTGAAACCGAGCCTTATAACCCTATAACCAAATAACCCTATAACCTCTGACTCCCCCGATCGAATATGTCAAAACCTGACGAGATTATGGCGACCGAACCCAAAGCTGTTTCCAGACGCGACTTCTTTACGACGGCTGCCGGCGTGGGCGCCGCGCTGATGATCGTGCCCCGCCGTGTCCTCGGGCGCGGATTCCAGGCGCCAAGCGATACGGTCAACGTGGCTGTCGTCGGCATCAACGGGATGGGGGCGGTCAACGCGCGGGCGGTCATGAGCCAGAACATCGTCGCCATCTGCGACTGCGACGACAGTCTGCTCGACGGAAAACTGGCGGAGTGGACGAAAGCCGTGCGATCGCCGGCGCCGCCGAGAGCAGCGGCGCCCCCGAAGCCTGAAACGGCGTGGAAGGACTTCGGCCCGACCAGGGCGCAGCTCGCCGCGGACGCACGGTGGGCGAAGACGGACGAAAAGGCCACGCTCCAGCGCTTCGTCGACGAGCAGATCCCACGGCTCCAGCGCCACCGCGACTACAGGCAGATGCTCGCGAAGCAGAAAGACATCGACGCCGTCATCGTCGCCACGCCCGACCACATGCACGCGATCATCGCGTCAGCCGCGATGGATGTCGGCAAGCACGTGTACGTGCAGAAGCCGCTCTGCTGGTCGGTACACGAAGCCAGGCACCTGGTGAAGAAAGCCGCGGACACGAGAGTCGTGACGCAGATGGGCAACCAGCGGCACTCACAGGACGACCAGCGCCGCGTCGTCGACTACATCCAGGGCGGCGCCATCGGGGACGTTGCCGAAGTCCATGTCTGGACAAATCGCCCGTACGGGTTCTGGCCGCAGGGAATCCCCCGGCCTGCACCGGCTCAGGAATCCGCACGACAGGGCTGGGACAACCGGGCGGTCGATCAGCGTGTCGCGGCTGCGATGGCGGGCAACTACCCCGTTCCGGGTTCACTCGCCTGGGATCTGTTTCTCGGCGTCGCGCCGGAGGTCCCCTACCATCCGATTTACCATCCGTTCAACTGGCGCGGATGGGTCGACTGGGGTGTCGGCGCGCTCGGCGACATGGGCGCGCACCTGATCGACTTTCCGATGTGGGCGCTCGAGCTCGGGCTGCCGACGATCATCGAGACCGAAGCCACGCCGTTCAACGGCGCAACGTATCCGAGTGCGACGACGACCTACTACCAGTTCGCCGCACGCGGGAACAAACCCGCGGTGAAACTCACGTGGTACGACGGTGGGCTCATACCCGCGGCGCCGGAAGAACTGAACGGTGACAAGCTGAATCCCGCGGGCGGGGTTCTGTATGTCGGCAAGAAGGGCAAGCTCCTGCAGGAGAGCGCCTCGCAGGCGCGGCTTCTCCCTGCGTCGCGCCACAACTCGTTCGGCCCGCCGCGCGATCGCCTCGTGCGCATCCCCCACGAGGAGCACGAGATGAACTGGATACATGCGATCAAAGGCAAGGACACGATCTCCTGCCCGTTCGACTACGCCGCGCGACTCACCGAGACGATGCTCCTGGGGATCGCTTCGCTCCGCGCCGGCACCAAGTTGTATTACGACGCTCCCGCCATGCGCGTCACGAACAACGCTTCCGCCAACCAGTTCCTGACGAGGGAGTACAGGAAGGGGTGGGCACTATAAGGGGTGCGGTGGCTTCCGCCTTCAGGCGGAAGATCCACGTGCCGAAACGTGCCACGGACGGCGACTGGTGACTGGCCACTGGTAACTGGTAACTACTCAGTTCACTCCGTCACCTGCGTCAGGAACGGAAGATGATCTGACGCGGCGACGGCCGCCGGACCGGTGATGATTTCGCACGCGGGGATGCGGTCGACGTAGGCTCCCGGTACGAACAGGTAATCCAGGCGCACGTGCGGCGCCCAGGTCGGGAACGTGTAACCAGGATCGGATCCGTGGAGGCTCCGGTATGCATCGACGTAACCCGCGTCGAGTATCAGCTGGATGGTCCGCCACTGGATGCTCCCTCCACTCAGCCATACCAGCGCGCGCAAACGATGAGGCAACTTCCGGAAGTCGAGCAGATCACCGGGCGCGAGAGTGTTGAAATCACCGGTGAGCACGTGGAAGCCCTGCTGGTGACGACGGATCGAGGCCAGGAGCGCGCGGAGCTCGAACACGCGCCGCTGTTCGGTCCAGGCCGAGTAGAGCGCGCTCAGGTGGAGACCAAAAATTCGAAGCTCGCCTCGCCCGGGTTCGATTTCAAGGAATGCGTGCCGTGAGAATCGCGGACGGTGCCACTCGTAGTGGCGCACGCGTTCCCGGCTCATGAACGCCAGCGACTCTCCGCGGCGCGACGCCCATTGCACCATCCCGGCGTCAGCCGCGAGCCGCTCGACGACGGAGGGGTCGGTGGCCTCCTGAAAGACGACCAGATCCGGGCGGGCTTGCGCGATGGCGGCGCTGAGATGCGCCTCCTTGCCTCGGCCGCCCCGGCAGATGTTGTAGCTCAGGATCCGCAGCGTGCTCACGACTCCGGCGTCCCGTCATCCTTCTCGATCAACGTCAGGTAGGGCTGGCCCAGGAGCTCGCCGCGAAAGTAGATGACCGCGTCGCGCGATCCCTGGATATTCACCGGGCGGCGCACCATGTCCATCAGCTGCTTGCGCAGCGGCACGAGCGTTGGCGCGATGTCGGGATCTTCTTCGCTCAAGGGTCTGGAGTGAACGCCGGGAACGAAGAAACCGGTCAGCTTGTACAACGCCATCACCTCGTCGCCGCCGACGAGCGTGAGATCGAGATCGCTCGTGCCCGGACCATCCGAGTCGAACGGCGCTCCATCCTTCCAGCGCTGGCCGGTAACGGCGCTCCCGCGCAGGATGACGCCGGTGCCTGGCGGGATCGCCTGGCGGACGATGTCCACGAATCGATCGAACTGCTCCTGGCTGCCGCCGAACGCCAGCCGGATCACGTTCTCGCGCTTCTGGTCTGTCGTCAGCTCCTCGGCGGCCGAGCTTGGGTCCTGTTTCTCCACTGTCCCCCCTGCCCTGCCGTCTGCAACCCGTGCGCCGATCTACAACTCGGTCAGCGGTGGTGCCGGACGGGCGACAAACGCGCCCGGGTGCCATTTGTGGGCGAATGCATCTGCAGCATCAGCCTGGACGAGAGCCCAGACGCTGCCCCCGAACCCCGCACCGAAGCTGCTCGATGCGAACGCGCCCAGCCGCCGCGCGGATGTGGCCAGCGCGACTGTTTCCTCGACCTGATTGGCGAGCAGCGCTTCAGCGTCTGCCTGCGAGGCTGCGGACAGATCGCCAAGAGCCGGGATGTCAAGGCTCTTGACAGCACCGATTGCGAGAGGTACGCGCGCGTCTTCGCGGACGAAGTGCTCGAGCCGATTCAGCAGCAAGTCTGCCGCCCAGCCGTCGACATTCGAATGCTGCGCGAGCTCGCGCATCCGGCCGGCCGCGTCCGCAGATGAATTCAGCGCCGCAGCAAGCGACCGAGACGCGGCCCCGGCGGCATTCCATAACCGAAGCAACACCTGTGCTCCGTCCGAGAGCCTGTTGTATGGGCCCTTCGCCCCGCCGGTCTTGTCCGCGGCCACACCCGAAGGAGTCAGGACAAAACGCCAGTCGTCCGGCAGTCTCACATCCAGAATGTGGCGCATTGGTACGAACGTGAAGGCGGACAGTGAGCCCGCGTTTCCAGTGACGATGGCGGCGTGATCCTCACTGCCGCCATGTGTGCCCACGCCCGAGTCACCCGCCAGCGTCCCAAACGACAACCCGTTCTCGATGCATGCATAGTACGAGGCCGCATCGAGAGGACTGCGAATGTTCTCACGCCACTCTGTTCGATGCTGCAGGCGCGCCACGCGTCCGAGGGCGGCAGCCACGCCGACCATCAGGGCGCTCGAACTGCTCATGCCGGATGCTCTCGGAAGATCGCTTGCGATCACCAGCTCCGCTGCCATACTCGCTGCCGGAAAATTGCGAGACAGGCGGTTGATGACCGTGTGCACGTAGTGGCGCCAGCCTGCCGACGCTGCCTTCACTTCTCCGGCTCGGCCCGCGGGCGGGGGGTTGATCTCGAACGAGGCGCTTTGGGACCGTCCCGCATCGAAGACGTTGATCTTCGTGCCGGGACGGCCACTGGCGGCGATGACAAAGCCGCGCGGAACGGCAGCCACGAGCGTGCGTCCGCCCGCGTAGTCCGTGTGCTTTCCAAACACTTCGAGACGCCCCGGCACCCAGAACACATGCTCGGGCGGGCCCACACCGAGCGTGTGGAAACGTGACAGCACGAGGTCAAAGAGCGTCCGCCTGGACTCGAGGTCGCGGCTGTCCAGACCGAGTTGGCCAAGCCTCTCGGCGGCGTCGGCAGGAGTCATGCGGCGGTGAGATACCTGATTCGCATTCGCTTAGGGATCACCCAGTCTCTCGTCACAGGCGCACGACGACATCGGCGAGCCTGCGGGACACTTCGATCGCGTCCCCTCGCTTCGACAGATCAAGTACTCCGCCTGAGGCGCGCAGCACACGAAACGGCACGCCTCGATCCACCGCGAGCCCCACCGCCTCCGGCAGCTCGAACTCGCCCCGCGCCGACCGGGCGACATCACGACATGCCGCAAAGATTCGGGCATCGAAGGACCAGCAGTTCATGCTGATCAGATCATCGTCTCTCCACCGCCTGGCGAAGGTCTCAGCGCCGTGACCGGGCTTTTCGACAATGCCGGTGAGCACGCCGTGACCGTTGACCCGGAGAATCGCAAAGGCGTTGATCCGCTCGACCGGGATGTTGCCTGAGTTCACCAGGTCGGCGGGTTCGAAGGCGGCGAGGCCTGGCTCCCCCAGCCGCGCCAGATCCAGCAGTGCCTGACGAGGATACAGATTGTCGGCGTTCATGGTCAGGAACGACTCACCGCCGGTCCACTGCTCTGCCGCAAGAACAGCATTGGCCGTGCCGAGCGCCTCCGGCTGCACGACAAAGCTCAGCGCAAAACGCGACGGCCGCACCTCCACCGAGTACCTATCCAGCAGTGACTCATGGTCGGGCGCGACAACGAGCGCCACGTGGGTGACACCGGCATCCGCCAGCCCGCTCAACACGTAGTCGAGAAACGGGCGGCCGTTGATCGGCATCATCGTCTTGAGACCACGGTCGGCTGCCTGCTCCTGCGCCTCGGTCAGCCGCGCGTCCGGATCGGCGGCCTTCATCCGGGAACCAAGCCCGCGTGCGAGCACGACAGCGCGGGTCGTCGCCAGCCTGCTGTCCGCCACCCTAGCTCACACTTTCCGCGCTGTAGCGCGCGATGAGGCCGGTGCGAACGGCACTGCGGTAGACCCGTGCGAACAGCACGCATGCCCCCAGCAGGTAGCACACTGCGAGCGTCGCCCCAATGGCCAGCGGCAGCGCCGACGCGCGCCCTCCCAGTACGATGCCGCGCATCCCTTCGAACACGTACGACGGCGGCAGGGCCCGCGACACGATTTGCATCCAGGGTGGGAGCGTCGACAGCGGGTAGAAGACACCGACAAACGGCGACAGCATGCTTGGAATCGGCCACACGAACCACTCGGCCGACGGACCCAGCCGCAGGACGAGCGCGCATCCGACGATGCCGAGTGCGATGCCGAAGATAAACAATACCAGCACGAACAGCGCGAGTGGAGCTCCATATCCAAGGAGCGACAATCCGAACACAGAAGTGGACAGCAGCAGCATCACGCTCAAGCCGATCGTGCTCGTCGCGATGCTCGAAAGCACGAGCCCCGCCAGGTACTCGGGGATCGACAGCGGTGACGCAAAGATGTTCAGGAAGTTGCGCGACCAGACGTCCTCGAAGAAGGCCATCGTCACGCCCTGCATCACGCGGGTGAAGAAGTCCCACATCAGGACGGCCCCGAGGAGGACCGGCACGAAGTTGAATCCCGGTGACGTTACCGTGTTCAGGTATCTCGTGATGAACCCCCACAGCACGATGTCGACCGCCACCCAGGCGAACATCGGCAGCACCCGCGACATGCTGCCTCGGACCAGGTAGACCTGGCGAAGTGCGATCGCAAGTGCGCGCCGCGGCTGCATCGTCATCGTTCGAGTGAGAGCGGTTCACGGGCAACGGCGATGAAGAGATCCTCGAGCGACTCCTTGCCGTGCTCGCGGGGGAGCGTCTTCGGGTCTCCTTCGAGCAACATCTGCCCCCGTGCCATGAAGAGCACGCGGTCGCAGACGTCTTCCACCTCGTACATGTTGTGCGAGGTCCACAGCACGCCGCACTGACCCGAGGTCACGAAGGCACGAATCGTTGCACGGATGTCCTGCGCCGTTGCCGGATCGAGCGACGCTGTCGGTTCGTCGAGGAGCAGCAGAACGGGCTGGTTCAGCATCGCCTTCGCAACCGACACGCGTGTCTGCTCGCCGGAGGACAGCACGCCGCATCTGGTGTTTCGGAATCGAGCCAGGTCGAACTGCTGGACGAGCGTGTCGATGCGGGCGGTGAGGTCGCGGACGCCGTAGAGCATGCCGAAGAAGCGCAGGTTTTCGCTGACGGTCAGGTTCCCAGGCAGCGGCGCATAGACCGCGGCAAAGTTCGTCCGCATCAACGCGGCGGCACGATTGGTGGCGAGGTTCTGGCCGTCAATTCGAATCGAGCCGGCACTTGGCTCGAGGACGCCGAGGAGCATGTTGATGGTAGTCGTTTTCCCGGCACCATTCGGTCCGAGCAGCCCGAGGATCTCCCCTCGCGCAACCTCGAACGACAGCCGGTCGACGGCGGCCGTCGCGCCGTACGACTTGGACAAATCCGACACCGCAAGCACGGTCACAGCGTCGATTCCGCACCGTCCGAGCCGGGCTTGCGGCCGAGCAGCGACGCGATCGTGTTCAGGCTGTCGACCATCAAATCGGTCTCATCACGCACCAGGTCGTTGGTCGCGGCGTTCAACGCCAGCTGCGTCTGCCGCAGCGGCGGAAGCGGCGGCGGAACGGTCCCGGACCGCAGCGCGGCACCGAGGACGACGAGGCTCTCAGCCATCTGACGCGACAGCTGTTCGATGCCCTGGACCGGCTGTGCGACCCCACCCTCGAGGCCGGCGTGCAGTGCCAGACCGGCAAGTGCGTAGCGCCTGATGGCTGCGAGCAAACCGAGCGCCACCGGCGACCGGATCGCATGTTTCGCAGCCGGCTCGGCCAGCATACGCTCGACGATGGCTTCAGCGTTCGAACGGGTCAGGCGGCCGGCGGCACGATTCTCCGCCAGCGCCTGCAAGTCGGCGTGGGGCGGGTCGGCATAGGCCGCAAGCAGCGCTTCGACATAGCGGCTGTGCGCCTCGAGCAGCGCGGCAAGCGCCGGCCGCACTTCGGTCGCGGTCCACGTCGGCCACAGCCAGTAAAACCACAGTGCGAGCAGCCCTCCCGCCGCCGTGTATTCGACGCGGTAGGTGACCGCGGTCAGCTCCGGCACGCCGGCCAGCATCAGCAGAAACACGACGTAACCGGTGATGCAAATCGTGAACAGCGCGTAACTCGTGCGAACGAGCGCATAACCCGACCATACACAACAGAGCACCAGCGCTGCCAGTCCATGCGGACCCGGCGCGACGCTGTACGTAATCAGGGTCGCAACCCCGCCGCCGAGCAGCGTGCCGGCGATTCGCGAAATGCCGCGGGCAAACGTGTCGTGGAACTCCGGCTTGAGAACCAGGACTGCCGTGAGCGGGAGCCAGTATCCGCGCGGGAGGTCAGGGATCCGGTAGAGCGCGGTCGCCACCGCCAGTGTCACGCCCAGTCGAAGCCCATGCCGGAATGCGGTCGAGTCACGGGTGAGGTTCGCCCGCAGCGTAAGGACGGCATCGCGCACCGGTGGCCGGCGCCGGAGCGGCAGGACCCGCGTCACGCGCGGCACCGCAATGTCCCGCGGCGATGACGCAAGGACGCCCGTCGTCCGCCACGCCGCCCGCAACTGCCCCAGGAGGGGCTGAATCATGGTCAGTGCCGACAGCTGCGTCGCACACGTGTCGAGCGCTTGCCAGAGTTCGGGCGGCTCCACAGGATCGCGCGCCTCGGCCAGGGCGTTCGCAATTTGAGTGAGCGCCAGGCTCAGCATCCTTGCCATCGTCAGCGCGCAGGCGCGGTCACTTTCGTTCAGCCGGCGCTGCTGCGTCGCGAGGCTCGCCAGGCTGGCGCGGATGCGCTCCGCCTCGTCGAGGAGGGCCTGGAACACCAGCACGTCGCTGGATTTTGCAAACGGCTGTGGATCGTTCAGCGGCGAGGCCGTGCCGGCGAAGGTGTGAGGCTCCGGGGCGGTCGAGACCGGTTCGGGGATCGACGCGGCGTAGCCGGCCAGGCTGCGGAACGCGGCGGCGAGACTTCGGCGTTCCGCCGAGAAGCGGCGGAGCGGCCAGACGATGACGACGAGGACGGTCTGGACCAGCCCGCCAGCGAAGACGAGTGCCGCGCGCATTGCCGCGCCGCGGAGATCGGACGGGTATCCTCCGGCGAGCACGATCGCAACAATCGATTGCAACCCGACGAAGGACGCCGAGGGCCCGAGCGCGACAATCAAGCCACCGCCGAAACCCCACGCGGCCGCCACACCGATGGCCGCGAGGTTCCCCTGCCCTGCCAGGGATCCGCAGAAGATCGAAACCGACATGCCCAGGGCGGCAAACAGCATCACCGCCGCCCGGCTGCGATACGCGCCCTGAAACGATCCGAACCCGACGGACACGGCGCCAAAGGCGCCGAAGACCGCGACTGCAGGCTGGTGGAGAACGAGCCCGACGACGAGCGGAACCGCAACGCCCAGCGTGCACCTCAGCGCGGCAACGCCCTCGAACTGGCTCCAGTCCACGAGTATCGCGGAGCTGAGAATCCGCCCGAAGGTGCCGCTCATGATCGCGGACGCGTGCGCCTCAGTATGTAAGGGTCAACAGCGAGACGCCCTGGCGAGGGAGGGAAAATGCCAGCGAAAGGCGTCCGCCAACGATGCGCGAACGGGATGGCGCGCCGAGTACCTCCAGCCGTCCAGCGCGCTCGAGTGCCTTGTATTCCGCGGGGGCGGGGGGCTGCGGCGACCCTGCGTTCTTCCACTTTTCGTACGCATTGCTGTGAGCAGCATCGACACGATAATGGGTGACGAGCGGGCGGCCGTCCGGCAGACCCTCGAGCGTCAGCTCCACGTGTGCATCGGGCGCCGGGACATCGTCATCATGATAGTTCCAGACCAGCACGGATACCGTTCCTGCGTCCTGTGCCGCGAGCGCATGGATGTCAGGCGCGACACGCACGCCCTCGTCGCGAATCTGCTGAACCGGCGAGGCGCTGGAACTTTCCACGTGCAGGCGCTGGCCGTGCATCATCCCGAGCATGCGAAACACGTTCAGCACCGGCTTGTCGATGCCGTTCGTCGCCAGGTCGCGAAACCCGGCGAAATAGGGCTGGTCCTCGAACTCGAATGCCCACGTGACCGTCCCCCGCAGACTGATTTTGTGCAGGTCCGCCAGCTCGTAGGTGCGGGCTATCTGTGCCGCCGTGTAACTCGAGTACACCGTCCCGTTTCGATACGCGTTCTCGGGATTAGTACGAACCGAACACGCAGCGCACCCCTCCGGGTCGGACTCACCGATGATGATGGGGGTGTCGCGGAGCTCCGGGAACGACGCCACAATCTCGAAGCCGTTTGAAATCGCCTTCAGCTGGTTGCTGATCGCCATCCGGACGTGGCCGTCGACCACCCGTGGGGCGCCTTTTGCGTGGAAGCTGATGTAGTCGAGCGGAGCACCAGTCCTGCCGGTCGCAAAGTTGGTCCCGCGCAGGCAGTGCTCGAGAAAGTTCCGAAGTATCTGCTGCGTGCGAACACCGTTCGGTCCCGTCACCGTGGGCCCGCCGATGCGTGCCGCCGGGATTGCCCGCTTCAGACCGTCAGCAGCGAAGTCGTACAGCTTCTGATAATCCTCTGGCGTACCATGCCAGTAGCCGATGTCCGGCTCGTTCCAGACCTCCCAGTACCAGCTCTCGACCTCACGTGCGCCGTACCGCTCGGCGGAGTGGCGCGCCCATTGGAATACGAGCTCCCGCCACTTGTCGTAATCCTTCGGCGGGTAGGACCATCCGGTGTAAATCCGGTTGTAGTCGACGCCCGGCGCCCAGTCGTGTTTGTACGGAATCGGTGTCGTCGAGAGCGCCTGCGGCATGAAGCCAATCTCGACGATTGGTTTCATCCGGCGTTCGACAAATGTGTCGAAGATGCGATCGACGATTCGCCAGTCGTACTGTGGACGTCCGTCGGAAGTTTCGGTGTACGCGTTAGTGGACCCCCACTTCAGCGCGGGCGTGCCGTCGCCCGTCGTCAACAGGTTGTGGGTCCGGACGAACACCGGAGCGGAGCTGAGTGCCGCCAGCTCCGACAGGAGCTTGCGGCCATCCTTCATGTATGTGTAGTTCGGCTCGTCGTACCCGAAGAACGCCCACGCCGGGGTCATCGCGCCGACGGCGCGGCGTGCATCGACGCGAATCGCGACAACTGGATCCTGCGCACCGAGCGGCAACACCAGCGCCGCGGCGGCAACCAGCGCCACCAGCACGATTCGCCGCGAGTGTCGTTCAGATTCCACGAGCATTCTGGGTGCCGAACGTGAACACGGTCTGCGACGAGTACGTCTGCCCCGGCTTCAGTATCGTCGTCGGAAACGCCGGGTGATTCGGGGAGTCAGGGAAGTGCTGTGTCTCGAGACAGAAGCCACTGCGGATGGCGTATACGGTCGTGTTTTTGCCCTTGAGAGTGCCGTCGAGAAAATTGCCCGAATAGAACTGCACGCCGGGCTCGGTGGTTGCGACTTCGAGCGTGCGACCAGTCGAAGGCTCGACGACACGGGCCGCCGGCTCCAGCCCCGCACCGGTTCGATTCAGCACCCAGTTGTGATCGTAACCATTTCCGTTCTTCAACTGGGAATTCGCCTGCGCGATGCGGGCGCCGATTACCGTCGGCTTCCGGAAGTCGAACGGCGTGGCGTCCACCGGTGCGAGTTCGCCGGTGGGAATGAGCGTGGGGTCCACCGGTGTGTAACGGTCCGCATTCAGCATCAACTCGTGCTGGAGGATGTCGCCCTTCCCCGCGAGATTGAAGTACGAATGCTGCGTCAGGTTCACGGGAGTGGACTTGTCGCTCGTCGCTTCGTACTTCACGACCAGCTCATTCTTGTCGGTCAGAGTGTAGGTGACGGTCGCGTTCAGATTACCCGGATAGCCCTCCTCGCCGTCCGGGCTCAACCGTGTGAATGCCACGCCTACACCGGCCGGCCCATCGAGCGGGCGGGCGGTCCAGACGTTCTTGTCGAATCCCTTGACCCCGCCGTGCAGGTGGTTCGGCGGATTGTTCACCGCGAGCTTGTACGTCCGCCCGTCAAGCACGAACTGCCCTTTGGCAATCCGGTTTCCGTAGCGTCCGACGACAGCACCAAAATACGGCGAGTCCTTGAGATAGCCCGCCAGCGTGTCGAACCCGAGGACGATGTCGCCGATCGCACCGTTGCGATCGGGCACGCGTATGCTCGTGATGATCGCGCCATACGTCATCGCCCTGACCTCGACACCGTTTCGGTTCGTCAGTGTATACAGCTCGACGGCTGTCCCATCCCCGGTCTGACCGAACGCCGAATGCGACACGCCTCGCTTCGAGCCCGGTGGTCCGGGCACCTGGCCGCCATCCGCACCGGCGACGACCTGCGCGACGACAGCCGCGCCCAGGAGGAACAATGACCCTGACACCATTCTGATTCCCATCAGGTCTCCACGAAGCTAACAGCTGTCAGCTATCAGTACAGTTCCAAGACTAACCTGAGCTGATAGCTGAATGCTGATAGCTGATAGCCGAGAGCTATTTCCCCTTCTCGATCACTTCGACGATTCCGGCGTCGATGAACTGGCCGCCTCGCACCTGTTTTGTATGGATGGCGAGCACGTTGGATGCGCCGTGATGCAGCTGCGCGGCGGCGGCGGCGTCCAGGGGAATGTAGGCGTACCCGCCAACCGCGCCGGGCAGAGTGCTTACGAGCGTCCCATTCACAAACACCTCGGCGTCGTCGTCGTGATAAATGCGCAGGTGCGGATTGATCAACGCCCGGGACGGCATGTCGAAGGTCCGACGGATCCAGATATCCGGCGTCAGCCACGGCGTCCCGACGCGTGCACGCGGGGTATCAGGCTTGCCGAATCCCCCGTTGCCCCTCTGCCATCCTCCGTCATCGAACGCGGCTGTCGACCAGGTCGGCGGCGGAGCAGTGGTCGTGTATCGCCACTGCTGGGCGGAGCGATCCGATGAGAGAACGACGTCGCGGACGACCGGCGGCGAGGCGAGCGCGGCATGAAGGGCGAGCGCGTCCTGGGGAAGCTTCACGACGGCACGGTCGTAGGTCATCATTCCATTGACCTCGATCTCGACATCGGTTGTCTGCGTGTATATCGCGGCAGCGAGGCCTTCCCCGACCATGATGCGCAGCTGATACATGAGATCCCGGTACGCCTGCCCGAGTTCGTCGGTGTTCTTGTAGGTCCGGTATCCCCAGTTCCCCTTGTCGATCCACGTGTGGCCCTCGAGCGGCAGCCCCAGGCCGCCGAATTCTCCGAGAACGGCGGCGCGCTTCTCTTCGAGCAGCGGCATCGCCGGGCCAGGGTACGAGTGCACGTCAGAGACGTCGCCGACGCCTGTGTCGGTCCACCCGCTCGTGTTGTTGACCAGGCGGCTCGGGTCGCGCTGTTTCAGCCACGCGACGTACTTCTCGGTTTCATGCTGCCCCCAGCCTTCGTTGAAGGGCACCCACATGACGATCGACGTGTAACTCTTCAACGCGTCCACGACGTGCTCGAGCTCCGGTGCGAACGCGGCGCGGTTCTCCGCCGGCTTGTCCGGGCCGCTCGGCATGTCCTGCCACACCAGCATGCCGAGGCGGTCACAGTGGTAGTACCAGCGCGCCGGTTCGACCTTCACATGTTTGCGTATGAGGTTGAACCCGAGCGCTTTCGATCGTTCGATATCCGATCGCAGTGCTTCGTCCGTCGGCGCAGTATAGAGGCCGTCGGGCCACCATCCCTGGTCGAGCAGTCCGTATTGAAAGAGCGGCTTGCCGTTCAGGAACAGGCGATTGACGCCGGCTGCATCGCGCGCGACTGCAACCGTGCGAATCCCGACATAGCTGCGGACCTCGTCACGTCCGAGCCGCACCCGCAGCGCGTACAAGAAAGGACTCTCGGGCGACCAGAGTTTCGCGGCCGGGATGCGCAGGACGAGCGGCTCTCCCGCCGTGCCACTGATCTCGGCCACGACGCGGGAACCCTCGAGCGCTGACACCCGGGCGACACCTGCCCCGGCAGTCGACGGGACGACACGGACTGACACCGTACCCTTCGCCGCATCCGGAACGAGTTCCAGGCTGCTGATGTATGCCGCAGGGACGGGTTCGAGCCAGACCGTCTGCCAGATGCCGGTGACCGCCGTGTACCAGATGCTCTTCGGTTCGAGCACCTGCTTGCCTCGAGGCTGCGTGCCGCGATCGGTCGGGTCAGTCACTCCGACGACGAGCACCTGGTCGCCGGACGGCTTCAGGAACTCGGTAATGTCGAACGAGAACGGATCGTAGCCGCCGGTGTGGGTGCCGACACGCCGGCCGTTCACCATCACCTGCGTTTCCCAATCCACGGCGCCAAAGTGCAGCAGCAGTCGTGACCCCCGCGCCAGGGCTGGTGCGCGGAACGTTCGTCTGTACCAGAGTCGCTGCGTGTCGCTGACCGCCGCTCCCACGCCGCTCAACTGCGACTGGATCGCAAAAGGCACGAGGATGCGCCCTGCAAACGCCTGTGGCTCGGGTGCGGCGGCATCGAGCACGGCGTAGTCCCACTCGCCGTTCAGGTTCTGCCACGCGGAGCGCACCATCTGCGGTCGTGGATACTCCGGCAGCGCCCGGGCGGGCGTTACATCGGCGGCCCACCGGGTTCGAAGCTTCGTCGCGCCCGGCTGCGCAGATGCCGAGGTGAACGCGCCGCTCGCCAGGAGGACGAGAACCGCCGCGGCCAGGCGCCGGACCGGAGGAATCGATGAATGGATCATGCCCGCGGATTGTAAGCGAAAAAGAAAACGGCCGCGCGGGGTACCGCACGGCCGTCGTCGCATTCAGTTTGGGGTCGCTTCCGCCTCAAACCTCTGTAGCTTCCGCCTCAAACCTGTGTAGCTTCCGCCTTCAGGCGGAAGCCTCAAACCTGTGTACTGCTGGTGAAGACCTTGTGGCAGTGCACTTCCTGGACCGGGTCCTTCTTCTTCCCGCCCAGACCCTGGATCTGGATCACGGGACCGGCCGGTTCTTCCTTGAGCACGTGCTGACGATAGAGCGCAGCCATCCGCTCGTTCTCTTCGAGCTTCTTGCGTGCGTCAGCCTTGGCGCGCATCTTTTCTTCGCGCGCGGTCTTCGCAATGCCCTGGTCGTCGAGATCGTGCTGAATCCCGGCCGCCACGGCCTCGGCATCGAGCACGAGCGAGTGATTGGTGGTCGGGAGCGCGACCTTCTTGCCACCCGCGATGATCTCGTGACGGCCGTGCTCTTCGTACCACTTGGTCAGCGTGGCCGTCATGTGCATCTTCTCGATGATGTTCCGCCAGCCGATCCCGGTGTTATAGGCGCAGAACGAAATCTCCCCCTCCTGCGTCGCGTACGGGATGATGCAGCGTTCCGTCCGGCGGAAGTCGTAGTTGAACAGGTCCTGGAACCACATGCCGGCGATGAACAGGAAGTTCCACCGGTCGGCCCGCCGCTTGGCAATGTCGGCCTTGGTCCGGTCGGCTCCGACCTTGCCGTAGTTCTTGCCGCTCGCGCCAAACGTCTTGTCGAACTTCAGCATCAGGTCCGACAGTTTGAAGTGGGTCGGCGCCTTGAAGGAATCGTAGTTCTTCATCAGCGCCAGGGCCATGCCGACTGACGACAGGAACTTGCCGCGCCCGGCGTCGTTCACGCGCTTCAGGTCGGTCGCCATCTGCTGGGCGTCGAGGAAGGCCGTGACCGGCACCGACTCCTTCGTTTCCTTGTCGATCATGACGGCCATGCCGATGCCACAGTTGGGATGGCATCCGCACGTCAGGTTGCCCCACTCGGCGGTCGGTCCGTGGACGAGGTCGGCCCAATCGGTGAAGGTGCCGATGAAGGAAATCGGGAACCAGTCCCGAACCGGTTCGCCGAGGCCGATTTGATTCTTCACGTCGTGCGCGAGGTGCGAGAGCGTGTAGCGCTGCGCCGTCCGCCGTTCGTCCGTAATCTCCTCGTCGCGCCCGGTGAACGACACCGGCTGGAACGACAGGAAGTTGATCTTCTTTGGATTGTCGAGGGCGAACTGGATGATCCGGCCGACCTGCTCGTTGTTCACGCCGTTGACGATGGTCGTGACCGGAACGATGTCGACGCCGGCAGAATGGAGGTTCTCAATCGCCCTCAGCTTGACGTCGAACAGGTTGCCGACCAGGCGGTGCGAATTGGCGGCGTTGCCAATCCCGTCGAACTGCAGGTACGCGTAACGGAGGCCCGCCTCGAAAGCCGCGCGGGCGAAATCGGGACTCTTCGCGAACTCGATTCCGTTCGTCGCCGCCTGCACGCTGCTGTAGCCAACCTTCTTCGCGTAGCGCACGGCGTCCAGGAAGTATGGTGACATCGTCGGCTCGCCGCCTGAGAACTGGACCGACATCTGCCGCTTCGGCTTGATTGAAATCGCGTTGTCGAGAAGCGTCTGGATGTCTTCCCACGAGAGCTCGTGCACGAACCCGACCTGGTTTGCGTCCATGAAGCACGGATCGCACATCATGTTGCAGCGATTCGTCAGGTCGATCGTCAGCACCGCGCCGCGGCCGTACTTGATCGTGCTGGTGCCGTGGTTGTGGAGCTTTTCGTCGTTGTGGGCGCGGATGTCGCTGCCCGGATACGAGTCTTCGAGATGTTTGAAGAACGCCGTGTCCATCGCCATCACGTCTTCGAAGTGGCCGTGGAGGGGGCAGTCCTTCACCATCAGGATCTTGCCGTCGCGTTCGATGATGGTGGCCTTGATCTCGCCGATCTTCTCGTTCAGCAGGACCTTGTAGTCGCGCTTGCCGTCGAGGATCTCCTGGCGCGCTTCGCGAACGCAGGTCGGACAGAGCGAGTCGGTCTCGCGCGGCCAGCCGAGAGGCGGCTTCACCTTCTGCCACGACTTCTGAATCGGCTTGTCGGACCACTTGGGCGTGAAGGGCTCTGCCCGCTTCATGGAGTTGAACGCGTCGAATACGCCCCACGCGCCTTTGGCGGCGAACGTGAGCCCCTTCTCGACGTACTTGATCGGCTTATGCATATGCCTCCGCAACACTCTTCTCGACGACGTGCGCGGGTGCCCGTGCGGCCCGCACACCAATCCAGCAAAAGAATATCGGGGGCCCCGTTCTCCCGTGCGCAAATTCAGCCAAATGGGCGATTTGTGGGGTGAACGGGCGGTATGCGGCGCGGGCGGGCGCAATCCGGAGCGGCAAGGCGATCGAAAATCAGGCTTTAACGTGCTGAGTCCTTACGGACTTAGCGGATCGCAGCTGCCATGCGAGGCGAAAACCCAGCAGGAGCGCCACGGCGGTTGCGTAGTAGACCGGCGGACCGATCACGAGCTTCACCTTCCAGACGTAATGAATCGATGCGGTAATGGCACTTATATAAATCAGCCGATGGAGCATCTGCCAGCGACGGCCGAGGCGCCGAATCCAGCCTTTGGTCGACGTCAGGGCGAGGGGGATCATGAGGACGAACGCGATGAAGCCCATCGTGATGAACGGCCGCTTCGCCACATCGGCCATCATCTGGTCGAAGGCAAAGGAGAGATCGAGCACGAGGTAGGTCAGGAAGTGAACGAACGCGTAGAAGAACGCGTACAGACCGAGCATCCGGCGATACTGCACGACGCGATTCCAGCCCGTGAGCCGTCGCAGGGGGGTAACCGCCAGCGTCGCGACCAGGAACCGCAAAGCCCACGTGCCGGTCTCGAGTTGCAGCGTTTCGGCCGGATTGACGCCCAGGTTGTTGGTGAAGCCAAGGTAGACCAGGTACAGGGCCGGCGCCAGGGAGAGCGCGAACACCAGCCGCTTGATCGCCCTCTGCATCGCGGCGTCAGTAGTTCTTGCGCAGATCCATGCCGGTGTACAGTGACGCGACCTGGTCGCCGTAACCATTGAACATCAGGGTCTTGTGGTTCTTGAAGTAGCCGGGGATGCGTCGTTCCGTGGCCTGGCTCCAGCGCGGATGATCGACCTGCGGGTTCACGTTCGAATAGAACCCGTACTCTTCCGGGTTCGACACCTGCCAGGCGGTCTTCGGCTGCCGGTCGACAAACCGGATCCGCACGATCGACTTGATGTTCTTGAAACCGTATTTCCACGGCACGACCAGCCGGATCGGAGCACCCTGCTGGTTGGTCAGGGTTTTCCCGTACATGCCCACGGCGAGGATGGTCAGCGGGTGCATCGCTTCGTCGAGGCGCAACCCCTCTGTATAGGGCCAGTCGAGACTCGGCGTCTGCTGCCCCGGCATCTGCGAGGGGCGCAGCAGAGTCGTGAACTCGACGAACGTGGCCTTGGACGTGGGTTCCGCACGCTTGATGACGTCGGCGAGCGGAACGCCAATCCACGGGATCACCATCGACCAGGCTTCGACGCAGCGGAACCGGTAGATGCGCTCTTCGAGCGCACTGGGCTTGACCAGGTCGTCGACGCTGTACTCGGCCGGCTTGCTGCAGTGGCCGTCGACTTTGATCGTCCAGGGGCTGGTCTTCATCATCCCGGCGTAGCGCTTGGGATCGCTCTTACCGGTGCCGAATTCGTAGAAATTGTTGTAGCCGGTGATTTCGTCGAACGTGTTCAGTGCCTCGTCAGTGGCAACTGCCCTGGCCTTGTAACCGGTCAGCGGCGTCTGTGCAGCCGCGAAAGCGCCTCCTCCACTCTGTTCGGCCGCCGAAGACGGGCTCGAACAGCCGGCCAGCCACGGCGCAGCCGCGGCCGCCATCGCCGCCGCGCCTGCGATCCGCATGAACTCGCGGCGCCGCAGATATATGTGCTCGTCCGTGATTTCAGATGAGGGAATCCGGCCACTTTTTCTTATCGGCATGATGAACCTTCCCATTCCGCAACGGGCGCGTGCAGGCTCCGGGCGTTGCGCTTGCATTAGCATTGTACCGGGCGGCCACCGCCGACGCGAGCCGCGGGGCCCTTCCTGGTCGCCCACCTGCTGAAACACCGCAGGACTGCCAATGCTTCCCTCGACACTCTGCGCACCGATATTGGAGAATGCACGAATGAGCAGTGAAACTGAGGCCGAGTGGCCACGCCTCCTGCGCCACGCGGCTCACGAGCTGCGCACGCCGCTTGGGGTCGGCCTCGGATACCTCGGGTTCATCCTTTCCAGTTCGGACGGGCCGCTGACCGCACGGCAACGACAATTCGTTTCCGAATCGCAGAAAGCGCTCGGACGGCTCAAAGCCATTACTGATGAGATGAGCGAATTGGCCAGGCTCGAGGCCGGCGAAGTGAAGATGCGGTCGGAGAAAATCGACATGGATCGCCTGCTGCTCGAAGCCGTGGCTGCGTTGCCCCCGCTCGAGGATCGGACTGTGGCGATTGATGTCACGACGAGCGGCGACCGCGACGGCGTCCACGGCGATTTCGTCCGGCTCCGGACTGCCTGCACGTGGATTCTGTACGGCCTGCGCCGCGAGCTGGTGACGAGCAGCACGCTCTATGTGAACGAAAGTCGACGCCTCTACAAGGGACGGTCCGCATCATGGATCACCATCGGCGACAGCGACCAGGTCGAGCGGCTCGCCGCCGCAGCTCCGGAGACGCTCGCCGCGTTCGATGAATGGCGCGGAGGATGCGGACTCAATCTGGCGATTGCCCGCCGCATCCTCGAAGCACACGGTGGTGCAGTGTGGTCACCGGCCGAAGGCGTCAGGGCAGGCGCGGCGGTTGTCCTTCCGCACCATCACTGATCCCCGCTAACCCCGCACCCGCAAAGCCCTGACTTATCCCTTGCCCGTCAGCAGTAGCGATACTGACCGGCCGCCCAGATCTCTCGATCATCAGCTCTCCAGAACTTGAACTGATCCCTCAGCGGGCGCGCAACGCCTCGAGGTCAACAGCCTGTAACACGCAACTTACGTTGTTGTCGCATGCACAGGGCACAAGCAACTGAATCGGTTTCATACGCGTCAATTTGCGAGATCTACATCTTCGGTCGTTTGGCTAGTGTTTTTCGTGATTCCCAAGCCCTGGTCAATTGGATCCTGTCTGATATTCATCCAAAACGTGGGCTCATGGGGACAGAAGTGTAATCCCTGCCACAGAATTGCACACGGGTTCACACAACCATTCCCAGCTCTTCCGCATAAACGGCAGAGATTCGCCGATTGCCGACTGAACAGTTGTGGCACCCCACTTGCCCAATCCGGGGCGCCGGCTGGGATGGAACTCTCGACAAGCGCCGGCTTTCTTAAACCACCAACTGAATCATCGCGTCGCGGGTAAGAGACCCCGCTCGGCGCGAACCAAGGGAGTCTCCGATGCCGGCAGCCGTGTGTCTTCGCACCGCCGCAGTCGCGGTACCGAATCCTGGTTTCAGCACCATCTTCCGCATCGGACTTGTCACCCTCCTCACGTTTGCCGCCGTCGTCACGATCTCTCCGACATCCGCTCACGCCGCCGACGTGGTTCTCGATGCCGCGTCGGGCACGCGGGCGGGCGCCTTCGTCGTCGTCAACGACAGCGCCGCAGCTGGCGGCACCGCGGCCGCGCTGCCGAACAAGGCACGGGCGAAGGTCGTCACGGCGGTGGCGGCACCTGCTGACTACCTCGAGCTGACGTTCACGGCGGATGCGAATACGCCCTATCACCTGTGGGTTCGCATGCGCGCCGAAACCAACTCGTACGCGAACGACTCCTTCCACGTCCAGTTCACCAACGTCGTCACCGGGGCCATCGGGACCACCTCGTCACAGGTGGTCAACCTCGAGGACGCCAGCAAACTGGGCGTGACCGGGTACGGGTGGCAGGACAACGGCTACGGCGCCGGCGTACTCGGCCCTGACATCGTGTTCTCACGCGCCGGCACGCAGCGGCTGCGCATTCAGAACCGCGAAGATGGATTCGTCATCGATCAGATCGTGCTTTCGTCGGCTACCTACCTGCGCAAATCGCCGGGCCTGCTGAAGAACGATCAGACGTGGGTGCAGGACTCGCTGCAGCGGTCGCCGATCATCCAGGTACCAGCCGGGGCCGATCTGCAGGCCGCGCTGAACGGCGCCCGATCGGGCGACACGCTCGTGCTCGAGTCCGGCGCGCGCTACGTCGCGAATATCGACCTGCCGCCGAATGACGGCCCCGAGTACATCACCATCACTTCGGACGCCAACGTACCGCCCCCGGGAACGCGTGTGTCGCCGAACCTGCTCGGGCAGCTCGCCACCATCCAGTCGCCGGACGGCTGGCCGGCCGTCGTGGCGCGAACGGGCGCCAACTACTACAAGTTCGTTGGCGTCGTGTTTCGCGGCGTCGAAGGCGTTGCCAGCGGACTCGACACGACGAGGGACATCGTCAGCGTCGGCGACGGGACGGAGACGGACTCTGCGCTGCTGCCGTCGCATTTCGTCTTCGATCGTGTTCTCATCCGGGGGGATGCGATTTACGGCGCCAAGCGCGGCATCCTCGGCAACGGCCACGACATCACGCTCATGTACAGCGACGTACGGACCATCTTCCGAAATGGCCAGGATACGAGCGGGTTCGGCTGCTACAACTGCGGCAAGACCTACCGCATCAACCACAACTGGATCGAGGCCGGAACCGAGGTCATCCTGTTTGGCGGCGCCGCATCGCCGGCGCACACGGTGGCTGAGGACATCATCATCGAGGACAACGTCCTGACCCGTCCGCTCGCGTGGAAGGCGCTCGCCGGGCCAACCTACAACGTGAAGAACATCCTCGAGCTGAAGGAAGGCATCGGCGTGACGGTTCGGCGGAACTACCTGGAATACAACTGGCCGCCCTCGCAGCCGGGTTATGCGGTGCTGATCACGGCGAAGGATTCGAAAAAAATCGACCGCGTCCTCTTCGAAGACAATGTCGTCAAGAGCACGGCCGGGGCGATGAACATGCTCGGCTGGGACTACGCGACGAAGCTGCTTGCACCGACGTCGAACGTGACCGTCCGGAACAACCTCTTCGTGGTCTCGAAAAAGGACTACGGCGGGACCGGCTACTTTCTGCTGATTGGGTCAGCGCCGCGGAATATCCTCTTCGACCACAACACCATCATTCACGACGGGACGACACTGGTGAACGCTTACACCGGCACCTACATCGGAGGGGACGGAAAGACGCATACCGATGGCACGATCGACGGCTTCGTCTGGACGAACAACCTGTCGCTCAATGGCCAGTACGGGTTCAACAGCTACGGGAGCATGAACGGCGCCGGCCTGCTGGCTGCGTTCCCCGGCATCGTGATGCATGACAACGTCCTGGCGGGTTATACCGGCAAGTCGTACCCGGCGAACAACGATTACCCGAGCGCTGCCACGTTCATGTCGTACTTCGCGGACTTCGCCGGTGCGGACTACCGCGTCCTGGCTACCGCGCCGCTAGGATCGGACGGCAAGAGGGTGGGCGCGGACGTCTCCCGTCTGCCGTCGAGGAAATAGGGACGTGTCGCGGCTCGAGGAGGGTCGATGGCTTCAGGCTGCAACCTCTCCCTTCAGAACCGACGAGTGGAGAAACTGGTGCCATCGGCGGCGGACAAACCCGCGATAGGCTGGCCGCAGGCTTCCGACATCGCGCTCCGCCAGCTGCGCAATATGGCAGACGGCGTGCTGAAGCAGCATCAGCGCGAAGAGCGGATCAGCGGCGGAACCTGCCGGATCGAAACTGCGGAGCAGCGCCTGCTGCACGTCGGCCACATGGTCCGGCATCAGTCGCCGCCACGAGAGCCGGTCGAAGTGGAAAAAGAGGTGAGAGACATCGTGGTGGCGGGCTCCGGACTTGGCCATTGCGAAGTCCAGGATCGTCACGCGGCCGTCGGTGCCCACGATGATGTTGGTCGGGGTGAGGTCGGCGTGGATCGCGACGAGTGGTGGCGCCGGGAGACTCACACGCGCGGCGAGCTGGTCGAAGACCCGCAGGGCGAGGGCACGATCGCCCGCCGTCAGCATGCTGTCCGCAAGCTTCACGAGTCGAATGTCCAGGTACTCCCGGCGTTCGTCGAGGGAGAGGTTCCCCTGCACCGCAGTGACCTCCTGATACGTGCGCACCCATGCGCCGACGCGCTCTGCGGCGGAGACGGCGGCTGCGCGCGGACCCGCCCCCCAGAGGGACTGGCGCAGAACCTGATCAAGGGTGCGCCCCTGTACCTGTTCGGTGACGATCGTCAGGTGCTCGGGAAGAAGCGCCAGTGGTCGGAGCGCGTTCAATCCGGGCTTGCCGGTGAACGCCTCGTGCAGCTTTCGGGTTGCTCGATATTCGCGCTCGACGAACCGCCGGAGTTGCGCCAGCTCCTCCGGACCGGACCGACGCGGCTTGAACGTCTTGATAAAGGCGTACGTGTCGGCGCCCAGCGCCCTCACCCGCACCCGCAGCAGCGCCGAAAACGGCCGCTCGTGCCGCTCGAGCGCGTGGATCGTCGCGCCCCCATCGCCGAAATACTCCTCCGCGCCTGCCGCAAGCGCGGCCAGCACAGGTTCGAAGCCGGCGACCGCCCCTGTACGGGCCCTCTTGGCGATCATGGGCAGACTGCGTCAATACGCGTGGTGAAGCTGGTCAAAGGAAGACGCGGCGTCAGCTGCGGACGCGGAACCGCGCATGCCCGCGGTGTCGGGCTTGCGGCCCACCAGAAGCGGCCGGGCAAATCCCGGAAACGCGTGAACTTCTACGTCGGAGTAACCATTGTCGATCATCAGCTGACGCAACTGGGTTGTCTGCGCCGGCAGATTGAATATGGCGTCGTTGGCCTGCAACACAAGCGACGCACCCATGCCGGCGGCCTTCGCGATGATTCGCGCCATGTCCTCTTGCGGCAGGTAGTACAGCGAACAGAATGCGGTCACGACGTCAAACCTGCCGAGGTCGGCCGTCAGGAAGATGCGCATATCCCCGGTCAGTACCTCGATCCGGTAGTTGCGCATGTCGCGCCAGGCGAGGATTTTCGCGTTGGTGCGCGCGAAGTCGGCGATCGCGGGCGTGAATTCCACGGCGACAACCTCCGCGGCTCCGGCGCGAAGCATCGCGAGCGGCATGGACCCGTTGTTCGAACCGAGATCGAGCACGCGCCGCCCTTTAATCAGCGGTCCGACGATGCGGCCGTTGAAGAAATCCCAACGACCGGTTCCGCTGTCGGTTGAGGCGAACTGACCGATAGCAAGCCCGCCGCCGAAATCGATCGGCGCGTAATCGCGATAGCCTTGCGGGACATTCGCCTTGAGCGATCGCAGCTCAGACCGTGCGTCCGATTCAGTGAGCAGAGTGGCGCCGTACCGCGCGTTGTAGGCCCGGCGGTCCGCATCGCGTTCGGCGAAGAAGTACGATCCGCGGTGTTTATGAAAACGGGCGCCCGACAGATCGCCGAAACGCGCACGTCCGTCCGGGCCGGTGGCAAAACGATGTCCGCCTCGCACTCCGGTGATCCCGGCGCCATGCGCACGGTCCATCAGAGTGGCGACATCTGCGGGAGACGCGGAACCTGGCGAAGGCGGGGCCTGCGCGTCAGCGAGGAGGTCCGCATGACGAAGCTGCTCGACGGACGCCGGTGGCGCAGTCACCCGTCCGGCAGCTTCGAATATGCGCCGGGCTGCCGCGGGAGCCGATGGTCCCCAACCGAAACGATACAGCGCCCGGGGGATGGCGAAGCCCGTCAGCAGATATCGGAAATACCCCACCCCACGGCGTCGTCCGACCGTCACCACCCCGCGCGCATCCGCCAACAAGCCCATCTGCACCTCACCCTTCACGGATTGAGGTGCAAGCGGCGCGCCAGAAGCTCAGGCGGGAGACACGGCGGCGGTTAGCGCAAAATCCGAACGCTCGACGGCGGACGCGGCACGGGCCCGCTCACGATCGGGGGTGGGGCGGCCGGCACCGCTGGCAGCGCCGTGATGTCGACACCGATGTTGGTTCCGTCCGTTGCCGCGCCGGCGAGGATCCCACCGGCCACAGCCCTGTAGTCAAATGCGGCAACGTCAACGAAGGCCGAAGGAAAGGTGCCGCTGAACACATTCCCCGACGGGTAGAGCGCCGCGCTCCCACCCTGCAGCCAGTTGCGCTGAAAGAACACGCCGGGAAAATACCTCGTCAGCGTCGGGTTCCCGTACGACGATGATGCCCCGTTCATGCCGTACTTGTTGTGGCGAAGGGCATTGTTGGCGAACCGGAAGCCCAGGATCGTCCGTGGGACCGTCGCTGTGCCGCCGTAAACGTACACCGCCGTCGTCCCGTCGAAGTCGATCGTGTTGTGTTCCACCGTCACGTTGCGCGGCTCGTCGCCAATCAGCAGGAACCAGCCGTTTCCTCCGAGCGCGGTCGTGACGCCGTAGAACAGATTGTGCGCAATGGTCACGTCGGTGGTCTGGCGCGTCGGTCGCGACGGGATGTCATACCCCAGGAGGTTGATGCCAGCCGCGACGTTCCGAACAATGTTGAATCGGAACGTCACGTTGTCCACACCGCACCACGTGCACGCGCCTCCGGAATTTCTCGGCGTGAAGACGATCGCGTAGCCGGCTTGCGCCTGCTGCCAGTGATTCTCGAACACGTTCTGTTCGACGACCACGTTCCGGGCATTCTTCAATTCGAACACGTTCTTGACGACCCAGTAGGTCTCGCCCGACGTCGGCACCGCTTCGGCGGTCCCCGGCGAACCCCGGTCTGTGAACTCGGTCCCGGTCACGGTCCAGTACATGGACTCGCTCCCGCTAACGCGTCCGTAGACCCGATACTCCGTCGCGTCGTTCACGCGCTGCCAGGCGATCCGGATTCCGGCGCCGGTTGCGGCGGACACGGTCGCAACAGTTTCGGCTGACGCCAGCGACCGTCCGGTTGTTCCCTGACCGACCGGCCGCCGCGCTACCACGCGATAAGCGTACGCCCCGGGCCCCAGTGTCCCTCCGCCGGTCACTGCGGCGGCCGACACTGCGATCGGCGCCGGCACGATCGGATCCCTCCAGGCCATCGGACGCGAAAGTTGGTTCTTGCGGAAGGTGATGCCGGTCGGCACCAGGTCGGTAATGGCGGGATCCGATCCGCCGAACATCACGTTCTCGCCTGCCGCCTCCAGGTAATTGTTTTCGATCGTGAATGGTCCGGGGCCGTTCCATCCGGCAATCGCCTGCGTGTCCATGCCGACACCCTTGCACTCGGAGACGTACGAGTCCCGAATGGTGACGGAGGCGGCGTTGAGTGCGATGCCGCGCTTCTGTCCGAGGAGCGGATCGCCATGCACGTACAGATGATCGAGGATCAAGTCGTGCGGAATCTGATCCGCGGAGTTCTGTGCGCTCGATCCGTCGCCGAGCTGGATGACGTCGCCGCTGCCGTCGACATTGGCCGCGAAGGCGAGATAGCTGAGACGCCAGTGGTGCGCAGAAGGAGCCGTGCGAATCGCCGCCATGGTGTTCGGCGAGCGGAGTGTCGGCAGCAGTCGCAGGTGTGACGGGCCGATCCGGGCGCCGTCGGCGGGCAGCTGCGTGTCGGCGGTTGCGGAACGTACTCTGATGAAGCCTGCACCGCTGGTAACCGGCAACACGAAGTTGCCGACATATTCGGCTCCCGCGTCGAGCAGAATCACGTCGCCCGGCTTCGCCGCGTCCAGTGCCGCCTGGAGATCCCCCCCCGCGGCAACTCGGACTGTGGCCGCCTCGGCGCTCACGGTCCAGAGCACGATCCCCGCCACGGCCAGCATCGCACGCGTGCGCGCGGTCATGGGACCACCACCAAGTCACACATCCGCCGCAGCGCGGCGGCCGTCCTTCTGGACATCCACATGCACTTCCCCCGGGGTCCGTGTTGGTTGAAAACCGCAACCGCAAGACGGCAGCGGCAACCGTCGAGGCGCAAGGCCGATGCCTTGGCGGGGCGAGAAGCAAAAAGGAATTTTTGCTGGTCTTTTTGCGCGTTTAGCCGGTGTGTGGCGTAGGAAAAGGCGGGATGTTATTACAGATTTGTCGAGGGGTTCACTGAACTGCCCTCGCGACGTGCGCTGGAATCAACGAACCGGCGGGGCCCTGTGGAGGACCCGCGAGCCAAAAGGGCTCGCCGGTCGGAATGGTCTGTTCGACTCGGCGATCGGTGGCGCGGAGTTCGGGACGTGTCTCTGACTATTGCCGCCGTCGCGATGTATCGCCGGTGGACTCGCTCGATGCCGGCCGCTGCCGGCCACCTGGAGCGGCGGCCGAAATGTCGGCACCGAGGTCGTGGCGGTCGATGCCGCCGAGCCGATAGGGGGTGCTCGAAGCGAGCCGGTAATCCTGATCGGCAAAGTTGACGAACTGGCGCGCGAACTCTGCTTCGCTCGGGAACTCGTTACCCGGCGGGTACCGCGTCGCGCGGCCGCCGGCGATCACATTGCGTGTGAAGACGGCATCGGGAAAGAACGTATCGAGCGTGTCCTGCCCGATCGCGCGACCCTGCCCATGGACGCCGTTGGCGTTGTGGAGCGTGAGATTGTTCGTGAAAGTGAAGTCCTCGATCGGCGTCGGGTTGCTGCCCGACCCTCCATACGCGCTGATGATGTCGCCCCTCTGGATGATCGTGTTATGGTCCACGACGATGTGCATCGGTCCGTTGCCGATCAGCAGGAAGAAGCCGTTCCCTCCCCAGCGCGCCTGATCGAAACTGTAAAACTGGTTGTTCAATATCCGGATCCGCTGCGCCAGCCCGCTCGGACCTGCGTCGTCGTGGCCGGAGATATTGATCGCGGCCGCAATGTTACGGACCACGTTGAATTGGAAGGTCACATCCTCGACCACCGCCCAGGACGCCTTCCCCCGTTCACCGCGCGGTGTGAGGACGATGGCGTAGCCCGCCTGCGCACCGGCCCAGTGGTGCTCGAAAACATTTCGTTCAATCAGGACGCGGCGCGCATTCTTCAGTTCGAGCAGATTCTTGACGTCCCAGCGCTCCTGGCGCCAGGATTCAGGTCGCGTGACATTGTTGCCGCGAAAGACGACGTCGGAGGGCACGATCCCCGAGATCCCGGGCTCCGCGCCGCCGAGCATGAAGTTCTCTCCCGCAGCTTCCAGGTAGTTGTTCTCGATCGTGAACGGCCCGGGACCATTCCAGCCGGCAATCGCCTGAGAGTCCTGGGACGCCGATTTGATGTCGGAGATGTACGACCCCCGAACGGTCGTCGACGCACTGTTCAAGCCGATTCCGCGCTTCTGCCCGTTGTCGGGATCCCCGTGGATGTAGCAGCGGTCGACCGTCAGGTCGTGGGGGACGTCGGACAGTGAATTCTGGCTCAGGGAGCCGTCGCCCAGATCGATGATCGTCCCGTTGCCTCCCTGGTTGGCCTGAAACTCGAGAAACAGCAGGCGCCAATGATGCGCCCGGGGTTCGGTGCGCATCGCTGGCTGCCCGTTGGAGGAATGCACCTTGGCGAGCGGCGCCGCGAGCTCGGGCGTCATCCGCCCGCTGCTCGAAACAGGATCTGTGGCGGTGGCGGTGCGGACGGTGATGACCTGACTGCCCGCTTTCGCCCGCAGGACGAAATTCCCGACGAATGTGGCTCCGGGCGGGAGGGTAATCGTGTCTCCTGGCTGCGCGCTATCGAGCGCCGCCTGTAAGTCTCCTCCGGCTCGGACCGGGATTGTGTCGGCGAACGCCCCGGGGGCGACGCCGAGACTGAGACTCGCCGCGACAAAACAAACTCTGACGGCGGCGAAATGCTGATCAATCACTTATTGCTCACTTCGGGTTATCCAAATGCTGTGCCAGCGAGAGATGCGCGCGGTGACATATACCAGGGGTCATCCGGCAGCACTAACAGATTAAATCGAGGCGCGCTGGTTGATATCGCGCCCGGAGGTCCGCCGAGTGACCTCCGGGGGGCCGTAGACAAATGGGTGCGGTCGAGCGCGAGTGGGTCCGCGACGTCTGGACTGATGTAAGGACCTGAAGCTGGCGCGACCAGGCTCGACGACGCGCCGCCAACCGTCGCGGTCGTCTGCCCGGTGTTCGACAACCCCTCATCATCGGTCACGGTCAGAAGCACTGGGTAGGTTCCGGGCCGCGCGTAATGATGAGAGGTGCTTGCGCCGGGCGCCGTGCCGATCGACGCCGGCACGACTGTCGTGTCGTTGCGGGTGGCGCCCGGTGCGGACTGGTAGTACTCGCTCGAGCTGAGGATCAACTGATCCCAGGCGATCCCGTCTTCGCGCGCCTGGATCCGAATGGTCTGGAAGCCTGACGCCGCGAAATAGATTGGCGGGGCGAGGCTGCCGTACGCGCCGTCATTCCAACCCCAGCCCGAGACGCCGACGCCCTGGGCGTCCTCGAGGACGACCGCCATGCCCGACGTCGTACCGATACGCGCCAGGGGTGCTCCGGACTGATCGATCGCGCCGCTGAACTGCACGTACAGCGAGTCGTTCGAGTAGGAGTTCCCGGCTGCCTGCATCCGCATCCACAGCCGATACGGTACTCCGGCGGCAACCGCAACTCGGAACTCCACGAAACTGCTGGGAGCGGCGAGCGCCGTCGTCAGTTTCGCCGCACCGCGATCCGGATTGCGCAGAGCCGTCCCCCCGGCGGCGCCGGCGACCGATTCTTTCACCCACGCGGTCCCGTGGACGGCCGCCGCGGGCAGACTGGCCGCACGCACCAGCAGTTCGTCGCCCCATTGCCAGGTGAAATCCACGATCGAGCCGTCGGGATCCGATGATGCCGTTCCGCTTACCGGCAGAGCCACACCGGCGAGGCCGGTGTAGGGACCGCCCGGACGTGCAACGGGCGCCTGGTTGGACGGGTCGGTCGGCGGCGGCGGGGGCGGTGGCGGTGGCGCATCCGTCGAACCCGGGACCCCCGCCATCGCTGCCGACAAGGCGGTAAAATCCACGCCCGGTGTGCGGCCCGAACAACCAGCGGACGCCACGGCGCTGCCGGCACGGAGCCGGTAGTCCTCGGCCGCGGGATTCTGAAATGACGCGGTCCACTCTGCCGTCGTGGGGAACGCGTTGGGCTTCGGATAGAGCGATGCCGAGCCTCCGGCCAGCACGTTACAGGAAACCGTTGAACTGGGGAAATAACGGGTGATCGTCGGTATGCCGGTGGTGGAACCGTCCCCCATTATCCCGTATTTATTGTGGAGCGAGATGTTGTCCGTGTAGACGAAGGAGGGAATCGTCCGCGTGCCGTATGCGTAAACGACCGAGCTGTTCGTATGCACGAGCGTGTTGTTGTCGATCGTGACCTCGGATGGGCCGTCGCCGATGAGGAACGCCTTGGCCAACCCGCCATACGTCGTGTTGTTGATGTCGTACATGAGGTTGTTGCGGACGGTGATGCGTTCGGTCCGCAGGGTGACGCCAGTGTCGTCGAACCCTGACAGATTCAGCACCCCGGCGGCGCGGCGGATCGTGTTGTTCTGGATGACGATGTCGCGTACGCGTGACCACGGCGCAGTATTGGCCGCGTTGCGGGGAGTCAGCACGATGGCGTAACCATACTGGCCGGCCGACCAGATGTTTTCGAGGACATTGCCCTCGACCCGCACCCGTTCCGCGTTCTTCATTTCGAGGATGTTCTTCACCACCCACTTCGTGCCGGAACTGGCGGGTGTCCCGGACAGCTCGGACGCGCCGGTATATGTAAAGCTTGTCGCCGAGGACGGCGTATCGACATACACATTTTCCGCGCCCGGCGTCGTCGACCGGTAGATTCTGTACCGATCCGCCCCCGTCGTACCCGACCAGCTCAGTGTGACGGCGCGGCCGGCGGGCACTGACAAAGAGACTTCGGTCGAGGGCGCGGATAGCGCCACTCGAGTGCCCGTCGTCATCACTGCAACGACGCGGAAATAGTGGGTCGCGGCCTTGAGCACTCCCGTACCCGCGAGAGCGACTTTGGCAGATCCGGGTGTGGCGAGGATGGCGTTTCGCCACGCGAACGGCTTGGTCAACGTGTTGCGACGCACCGAGATATCGGAGGGGACGAGACCCGTGATCGCCGGATCGGCGCCGCCAAACAGAATGTTCTCCGCCGCGGCTTCGATGTAGTTGTTGTCGATCGTCAGGGGCCCCGCGCCGTTGTAGCCGACGATGCCCTGGGAGTCGGCGTTCACCGCCTTGATATCGGAGATATAGCTGCCGAGGACAGAGAGTCGGACGCCATTGAGCGTCAGGCCGCGTTTCTGCCCCTTGTAGCGATGCCCGTGGACGTAAACGCGGTCGAGCACGACGTCGCTCGGCGGCGCGACCGACGTATCTTCACCGAGTTGAATCAGCGTCTCGTATCCGACGTGCTCGACACCGTCGAACTCGAGAAACCGCAGCCGGTATCCATGCGCGCCCGGCTCCGCGCGTAACAGGGGCGCCGTCTTGTAGGCGCCGCCTTTGCCGATGATTCGAGCGAGCAGCGTTCGCGAGGTATTCGAGGCGGGCCGGTCGTTCGGCACCAGGCGGACACCCGCGGCGGGGAACACCGAATCGGCTGCATCCGACCGGATATCGATCCAACCCGTTCCGCTCTTCGCCCGGAGCACGAGATGGACGACGAAGGTTTCGCCGGCGCGCAGGAGCACAGTGTCTCCATAGTGGGCCGCATCGACGGCCGCCTGCGGACTTGTATAGGTGCACCCGGACGCGCACACGCTAAGGGTGGCCCCCCGCACGGGAGCAACGCAGATGCCCAGAATGCCGAGGGCAAGCGGAAGCAGCAACCGATGTCTCATCGTACTCCTGAAGAAGAGTCTGAACTTGAGACAGCGCTTGGTGCATCGGATGTGCCTGCCGTCGTAAAAGCATTACTTACAATGCTTTACTGAAGTCGCGCTGATCTGGCTCGAGGGCTGCGTCCGGTAACGCAACTGAGCCTTATGTAGTACTTACCTCGCCGGGAGAAAAAGGCAGGACCGCGACGATATACCGATGCGCGAATTAAGCGGCGCGCCGCACAGCCGCCGCGAGACCGATCAGCGCGGTGCCTACGAGCACCATCGCGGCCTCGTCACGCATTCCGGTGGCAGGAATCCCTACGCGCTGGACGGCTACCGGTGCCGCCGCATTCTCGCGCGGCTCAGCAGCCGCCCCGCGGCCGGCGGCCGCGACCGAAACGACCGCTGCCGCGGCCAGCACTGCAAACAAGACAACCACGAACTGCCTACGCATGACCCTGTGACCTCTGTCGTTCTCTGAATCGGCCGCCGGATATTTCCGCGACGCGCGGTGAGGCGACCTCATCGGTAATGCATGCGCTCACGCATCACCAACGTTCGACGCTACAAGCGACGTGCCAGTCACAACACGAACATTAAGGCGCTATCGTGAATCTTGCGCTCCGCGGGCAGTGAGGACGTGGAATACTTTTTCCCAAGTTCGCCCAATCAGAGGATTCCAGGCTGTTGAGGTACGCTTTTTGAATACAAGTCGTATCCGAGTTGAGACTGTGTTACCTGAACTACCCATCGGCTGGGTCGTACACCCACCATATTTCCCTGCAGGGAGTTAGATGAAGAACCCCTACGTCGCCATTGTGGACGACGACTCGTCGTTTGCGAACTACTTGCGGACGTTCCTTTCGCTGCGTGGTTACGAAGCTCGGTGCTACACGCGCGGCGACGAACTGCTCGCATCGATGAAGCAGACCGAGGCGCCAGACGTGATCCTGCTCGACGTCATGATGCCCGGTCTCGACGGCCTCGCTACGCTGCGGGCTCTCAAAGCCTCCCGCCCCGAGGCGCAGGTCATCATGCTCTCGGGCCGGAACCAGGCCTCGACGATCGTGGAAGCGGTCCGCCTCGGAGCGGCTGACTACGTCGTCAAGCCGGACGATCCTGAAGGTCTCGGCGAGATTGCGCTCGACGTGGCGATCAAGAATGCGATCGAGAAGAACCGCCTCGTGACCGAGCTCCTCGACCTCCGGCAGCAGCTGAGCGACGACGAGGATCGCGCGGTCTGGGGTAACTCCGAGAAGATGCGGGGGATCGCCACGGTGATCGAGCAGGTCGCGGATAGCGACGTCACCGTCCTCATCCGTGGAGAGAGCGGCGTGGGCAAGGAGCTGGTGTCGCGCGCCATTCACCAGCGGTCGACGCGACGCAACCGCCCGTTCGTCAAGGTCAACTGCGCCGCGCTTCCGGCCGAGCTGCTCGAAAGCGAGCTCTTCGGCCACGAACGGGGAGCGTTCACCGGCGCCGCCACGACCCGAATCGGAAAGTTCGAACAGGCCGACACCGGCACGCTGATGCTCGACGAAATCGGCGAGATGAAGCCGGCGCTGCAAGCCAAGCTGCTCCACGTTCTGCAGGACGCCGAGTTCACCAAGCTTGGCAGCAACAAGCGGATCCAGGTCGACGTCCGCATCGTCGCCGCCACCAACCGTGACCTCGAGAAGATGATGCTGAGCGGCGATTTCCGGGAGGATCTCTATTACCGGCTCAAGGTCATCGAGCTGACCGTTCCGTCGCTGCGCGAGCGCCCTGACGAGGTCCCGACGCTCACCGATTTTTTTGTCGCCCGATACTCACGCAAATACAACCGCCCGCTGCGGCCGATCTCGGATGAGCTTCGGCAGCTCTTTCTCCAGTACGACTGGCCGGGGAACATCCGCGAGCTCGAGAACATGATCAAGCGCGTCGTAATCCTCCAGGACGAGCATCTGGTCGTTCACGAGATCCAGCGGAACCTTCAGCGCCACGCGGCCATGCAGGTCGCGGCAGTCGCACCCGTGACGATGGCGGCGGCCGTCGGCATCCCGGTCGCGGCAGGCGTTGGTGCGATGCCAGGCTCTTTCGGTCCGCCTGAGCTCGACACGGAATCGACCGACGAGCCGGAGTCGATTGAAGAAGGGAATGGATCGCTCGCTTCAGTCGCGAAGGCCGCATCGATGAAGGCTGAGCGCGCGGCGATCGAACAGACGCTCGGGCAAGTGCACTGGAACCGACGCAAGGCGGCTCAGATTCTGGGTGTGAGCTACAAGACGCTGCTCAATAAAATCAAGGAGTGTGGCATCAGCCGCGCCTGAGCCGTATCGCGAAGAGGGAATGATCGTTCGCGATCATTCCCTCCTGTTCTTCCCTCTCGTCTACCTACAGTAAGCACCCAGCTTCCACATTCACTCCCGCTCACCTCCCCGACCACGTCAGTTAGCAGTCGCAACGCCGAGCGTTTTCCATACAACGCGAAACATTTTCTCTCGTGGCACCCACCTTGCTGAACGACGAGCTGTGTACTTTCCCACGTCGACGCGTCGATTCTCCTGGAGCGGCATCCGATGAACGATCGCGACAAGGCCGGCCGCGGCGAACCTGACGTGCCGGAGGGCGGCGAGCGCCGCCACGGCCGTCCCACGCGTGTCATCGGCGAGCTCCTGGGCACGAGCGACAAGATGCGGGAGGTGCGCGATCTCATCGATCGCGTCGCTGACACCGACGTCACCGTGCTGGTGCGTGGCGAGAGCGGCACCGGTAAGGAGCTCGTTGCGCGCGCCATCCACGCCAGCTCGCCGAGGAAGAACCGCACGTTCGTGAAGGTGAATTGCGCGGCGTTGCCGTCCGAACTCCTCGAATCCGAGCTCTTCGGTTTCGAGCGTGGCGCATTCACCGGCGCGATTCAGCAGAAACCGGGAAAGTTCGAATTCGCGCACGAAGGGACGATGTTTCTCGACGAGATCAGCGAGATGCATCCGCCGCTTCAATCCAAGCTGCTGCAGGTGCTTCAGGACGGCGAGTTCGCGCGACTTGGCGGCCGCGAAGATGTCCACGTCGATGTTCGCATCGTCGCCGCCACCAACCGCGATCTCGAGGTCGCGGTCGCTGACGGCCACTTTCGCGAGGACCTGTTCTTCCGGTTGAACGTGGTCTGCATCACGCTGCCGCCGCTGCGTCAGCGGCGCGACGAGATCCCCGTGCTGACCGAACGCTTCCTGCGCCAGTACGCGGAGCACTACAACAAGCCCCCGATCACGCTGGCCGCCGAGACGATGCGGCTGTTCGGGGTCTACGACTGGCCCGGCAACGTGCGGGAGCTCGAGAACCTGCTGAAGCGGGCGGTCGTTCTTGGTTCCGACGAATCGATCCGTCGTGAGCTTGCGGAAAACATCGCCGGACGGACGCCCGTGCCGGGAACGATCCCGGCGCTGCAGTCGCGAGCAGAGGTGGACGTCGCGGTCGCGCCGGCGGTGATCGCCGGGGCCGAGGGAGTGGCGCTGCCTCCCGCGCTCTCGGGGTCGCTCAAGGACATCGCGCGCCATGCCGCGCGCGAAGCCGAGCGCGAACTGATCTATCGCACGCTGCAGCAGACGCGCTGGAACCGCCGGGAAGCAGCGGAAATCCTGGGCGTCAGCTACAAGGCGCTGCTCTACAAAATCAAGGAAGCGGAGCTCGACAAGGCATCGTGACTGCTGACTCCTTCCTTGACGAGGATTTCCGGGTGCTGACCTCAGAAGCGTTCGACTTCGTGCTGAACAACGAGCTGAAGCGGGCGGTCAGGTCACAGAACTTCCTGACGCTCGTGCATGTCGAACCAACCGTGCGCGGCGCGCAGAACGGCGGCCACGGCGACCGCGACAAGGCCGTCCGCGAGATTGCCCGACTGATCAGCCGCGAAGTCCGCGAAACCGATCTCCTGGCGCACACCGCGAACGGCCGGCTGTCGATCGTGCTGCTCGACGCCGACATGCCGAACTCGATGGGGGTCATCGAACGCCTGATGTCCCGTCTCGACCACTACGAATTCACGCAGCCGCTCGCCATCGAGGTTGCAGCCGCCTGTTGCCCCACGCACGGCGCCGACGTGGATTCGCTCCGTCGCGCCGCCGAAGCGCGGCCAGTTCACCCCCGCCGCGACACCCGCGGCAACGCTTCGAACGCCTAACCGAAGGTGAGTGTATGAGGATCACAACCACTGCCCCGTTCTCTATCGCGATTCTGCTGAGCATGGCGACCATGGCCGGTGCACAGACGAGCGCGGGGGCCGCGTCTTCGTCCTCGCGACCGGCGCAGCCGCCGGCCGACACCGCGGCCCCGGTGATGCCGGCCACGCCGGCGACGAACACGCCATCCGCGCCGACGACCGCGCCATCGTTGCCGCCGGCAAAGCCGGACAACACCGCGTCAGCGAATACGTCACCCGACTACCGCCTCGTCCCCGGGGACAAGCTTCGCATCGAGGTCTACCGCGATGCGCAGCTGTCGCAGTCGCTCCAGATCCGGCCGGACGGAAAGATCACGATGCCGCTCATCGGCGACGTGTCCGCCGAGGGCCGGACCGCCACCGAACTGCGCGATTCGCTCGTGACCTCGCTCAAGGAATACAACACCAACCCGGTTGTGACCGTGATCGTGGTCGAGACCGTTCCGCCGGTGTTCTATGTGATGGGCGAGGTGAATTCGCCCGGGACCTTCCCGATCAAGGGGCAGGTGTCGGCGGTTCAGGCGCTGGCCATGGCCGGCGGCTTCAAGGACTTCGCAAAGACGAAGGACATCAGCGTGCTGCGTAAACGGGCCGGTGGTGGTATGCACGAAACCCTGAAGTTCAACTACAAGGACGCGCTCAGAGGTAAGGGAGAGCCGATCTATCTCCAGCCCGGCGACACGATCATTGTCCCGTAGGACCGGAGAGACACCGAGGCAACTCATGCGAACGAACCTCGTCGTCCGAGCTGTTGGAATCGTGATTCTCCTCGCGCCTTGGCCGATTGCCGCGCAGGAGGTGGAGACCCTGTCCGGGAGCCTGCCGGGCTGGAGCGTCACGCCCGGCATCAGCGTTGGCGCGGGGTATGACTCGAACGTTGCATTGCAGAATACGCCTGCGGACACGGGACAGACGGTCTCCGACGAACTGATTCTCATACAACCCACGGCGCAGCTCGATTTCCTGTCGCCGCGGACCCAGTTCTCCAGCGGGTACCACGGAAACGTGCGGCGGTACTTCGAGCTGGATCAGCTGAACGGTTTCGACCAGCAGGGGTACGCATCGCTCCGACGGCTGGCATCCAAACGCGTGACTCTCGCGATGAGTGAGAACTACGCCCGGACTCCGACGACTGACGAACTCGAGCTCTATGGCGTGCCGTTCCTTCGGACGGGTGCGCGGCGTAATACGTTCGGCGGCGGTGTCGATACGCGACTGACGAAGTTCATGGACCTGTCTGTCGGTGTCGACCACACCTGGGTGGCGTTCGACCGCACGAGCAGCCTGCTGACGGGCGGCTGGGTCGCGGGCGGGCGGGTCGCCCTGAGCCGCCGGATGCGCGAGCACCTCTCGGTCGGCGGCGAGTACCGGCTGCGCTTCGCGGAGATGAACGAAGACACCCGCAACCTGACATTCCAGGACGCCGGCGCGACGGTTCGGATCGGGCTCGCCCAGCGGACGAGCGTCGGGGCCGCGGTCGGCCTCGCGTTTTTGAACGATCGGTCACTCGGGGAAAAGCGCCAGGGGCCATACGTACCGAGCCGACGTGACGCGGAACACGGAGCGCGTGACAATCGGCGCCGCATTCGAGCGGACATTTGTACCGTCGTTCGGCTTCGGGGGCTCGAGTCAGAGCGAAATGGTCCGCGGCTACGTCCGCATGCCGCTCGAACGGAACCGGATGTATGTGGAGGCAGCCCTGTCCTGGCGCCGCAGCGACCCATTCCTGAACGACGCGTTGGTTCTCCAGACGACCACGCTGCGCTCCGCCGTTGGATACTCGCTGGCGCGTCACCTGCGGCTCGAAGGCGTTTACGCGCTCAGCCGCCAGGACACGCCGGTCGCTGGCGGTGACGTCAACCGTTCGCGGATAGGTGTCCAGATCGTCGTCTCCCAACCCATGAGGATCCAGTGATGGAAGAACGTGCCTTTCACCCGCTCGACTACCTGACCGTCGTCAGCCGCCGCAAGTGGTGGCTGATCGTCCCGGTCGTGCTGGGCGTAATCGCCGGCATCACCCTCGCGCTGATGTGGCCCAAGGAGTACATCTCGGAGGCGAAAATCGGTATCGCCGCCCCGACACTTTCCCCCGAATTGCTGCGCGGCGTCAGTTCGCTCGACAAGGAGGAGCGGCAGCGCGCGATTTCGCAGCAGCTCCTCAGCCGGCAGGTCCTCGAGCGCGTGGCGCGCGAGGAGAAGCTCGACCCGAGCAAGCCGGTCGAGGACGTGGCGGGATGGCTGCGCAGCCGTGTGGTGGTGCAGGTCGACCAGCCGATCGGCCGCATGGAGAACAAGAACGGTCTGGACAGCTTCGATCTTGGCTACGTCGACTCCGAGCCGAACCGCGCCCAGCGCATCACGAATCGCCTCGCGTATGTGTTCGTCGAGGAGAACTCGAAAACCCGGACCAACCGCGCGGAGAACACGTCGGAGGTCCTGGGACAGCAGCTGCAGGCAAGCCTTGAACGCCTGACCGAGCTCGAGGGTCAGCTGCGGGCGAAGAAGGAAGCCAACATGGGTCGGCTTCCGACCCAGGTCAATGCGAACACCGAGATGGTTCGCGGCCTGCGACAGTCGCTCGATTCGTACTCGCTGCAGCTGCGGACCGAGGAGGACCGTTTGAGCCAGATCGAGGCGCAAATCGAAGACATGCGGCGGGGCACGGGATCGACCATGATGACCTCGTCGGCGGTGTCGGCGATTCACACCGTGCAGGCCCGCAAGGCCGCCCTCCAGCAGGAGCTGGCTCAGGCGCGGGCACTCGGTTACACCGACAAGCACCCGGAGATCGACCGGCTCAAGTCGGAGATCGCGCAGGCGGATGCCGAGCTGACGGCGATGAACAAGGCACCCGGGAACAGCAACACCGACCTCCTGCAGGCGGACCCGATCTATCGCCAGCGAGTGGCCGACCGCGATGCGGCCCGGCTCCGCATCAACACGCTTCGCGCGCAATCGGCGAACGCCACGAAGCAGATCGCGGACTACCAGAGCCGGGTCGAGGCCGCGCCGATGGTCGAGGAGAACCTCGCCTCCATCAACCGGGACGTCGACCTGGAGCGTGCGCGCTATACGGATCTGAAGAACACGTACGACAAGGCCCGCAGCGCCGAGGATCTGGCGCGCAAGCAGGGCGGCGAACGTTTCAGCGTGCTGTACCCGGCGTCGCCGGGCGCGCCGGCCTCGCCCGCCCAGCAGTTGAAGCTGCTGGCGATCCCGATCGTGCTTGGCTTCGTGCTCGGGGTCACGATGGCGGTCGGCCGCGAGTTCATGGACCGGTCGGTGCACGACGCGCGCGCGCTGCAGAGCGAGTTCGAGGTACCCGTCCTGGGTGAAATCCCGAAGATTCACCGCGCCGCGTAGGCCCTCAGCCGAACACGAGAGGATTCCATGAGCCGTATTCAAGACATTCTGAGCAAGGCCGAGCGCGACGGCAACACCCGCCGGACGCGCGGGCTGTCGGACGAAGGCGTGATGGCGCCGCCCGGCGGAGTCGCGGCGAGAGCGCCGCAGCCGTCGTATGAGCCGACGCCCACGCCAGCCCCACACACGTGGACGCCCGCGGCCACAGCGACGGCCATCGAGCCCGAACAGAGCGTGGTCGGGACGGCGCTCGACCACCATCTGGTCGCGGCGCTCGCACCCCAGTCCCTTGCCGCCGAGCAGTACCGCTCGCTGCGGACGCGGATCAAGCGTGCGGAGAACGGAAGGGCGGTCCGCACCATCGTCATCACCAGCCCCAACAAGGGTGACGGCAAGAGTCTCACGGCCGCGAACCTCGCGCTCACGATGGCGCAGGAGTTCCAGCAGCGCGTGCTGCTCATCGACGGAGATCTTCGCCGTCCCGCTGTTCACCAGCTCTTCGGCATTGCCGACCAACCGGGGCTGACCGACGTGCTGATGGGCGGAGTTGAATTGAACCAGGCGCTCGTGAACGTCGAACAGCACCACCTCACCCTGCTGCCGGCGGGTGCGATTCCGACCCATCCAGCCGAACTCCTGGGCTCGGCGGCGATGCGCCGCGTCCTCGACACGCTTCGCAACCGGTTCGATCGGATCCTCATCGACATGCCGCCGGTCGCGCCGCTCGCCGACCTGCACATTCTGGCGCCGATGGCCGACGGACTGCTCATGATCGTCCGCGCCGGGGTCACGCCGAGGCCGGCGATCGAACGCGCGCTCGCCGGTCTCGACACGACCAAGGTGCTCGGTCTCGTGCTGAATGAATCCGGCGGCAACGGTGCCGACACGACGACCTACGACGATTACGGGTACGTCGCCGGGTAGCGAGTCCGACGGGGACCCACGAACAAGGCCATGCAGCTGTTCAACCGGTACGTGTCGACGCGCAGCCTCACCGTGTTCGGAGGCGAGCTCCTGCTGATCTTCGGATCGGTGGCGCTTGCCGCACGGGTCCAGGGGACGTCCGACGTGTCGGCCAACTTCTGGAAGATTGGCCTGGTCACGCTCGTCTGCCAGCTGTGCCTCTACTACAACGACTTCTACGACCTGACGCTGGTGCACTCCCGCCGCGAGTTGATCGTGCGGCTGCTCCAGGCGGTCGGTGCCGCCTCGATCGTCCTCGCCGCGCTCTATGTCGCAGTGCCCTCGCTGATGATCGGCGACGGCATCTTCGTCTCGGCGCTCTTTGTGTTCGTCGTCGGGATCCTCGGCTGGCGTCTCCTCTTCACCCAGCTCACCGGATCACTGCGCATGCAGGAGCGCATCCTCGTCGTCGGCACCGGCGAGACCGCGCGGAAGGTGGTGCGCCAGATCCTCGCCCAGCATGAATTCGCATACCGCGTCATCGGGTTCATTGATGACGACGCGGCGCGGATCGGGGAGCGCATCGTCAATCCCGGGATTATCGGTACTCCGGCGGACATCCCCGCGCTCATCACCCGGCACCAGATCGATCGGATCATCGTCGGTCTGGCCGATCGCCGTGGCAAGCTGCCGGTCGAGGAGCTCCTTCGCGCGAAGATGGCGGGCATCCGGGTGGAAGACGCGACCACGACCTACGAGCGCGTCACAGGGAAAATCCTGATTGACGACCTGCGTCCGAGCTGGCTGATCTTCTCCGACGGGTTCCGCGTGTCACGACTGGTCCGCTGGATGAAGCGGAGCATCGACCTCGTCTTCTCGCTCGTGCTTGCGGTGCTGTCGTTCCCACTGATGGTGCTGACCGCGCTGGCGATCGCCATCGAATCGGGCCGTCCGGTGCTCTATTGCCAGGAACGGGTGGGCGAAAACGGCAAGACGTTCACGCTCTGCAAGTTCAGGTCGATGCGACTCGATGCCGAGAAGGGGGGCACGCCGATGTGGGCGACCGCCGGCGACACGCGTGTGACCCGGGTCGGCCGGGTCATTCGCAAGACTCGCCTCGACGAGCTGCCGCAGTTGTGGAATGTGCTCCGCGGCGACATGAGCTTTGTCGGGCCGCGGCCGGAACGGCCGTATTTCGTGGCGGAACTGGCGAAGGACATCCCGTTCTATCAGCAGCGCCATGCGGTCAAGCCGGGCCTGACGGGCTGGGCGCAAGTCAAGTATCGCTACGGGTCCTCGCTTGAAGATGCGATGGAGAAACTGAGGTATGACCTGTACTACATCAAGCACCTGTCCATCTTTTTTGATTTGACGATCGTATTCGACACCGTCAAGGTCGTCCTGTTTCGCAAGGGGGCCGAGTGAAGGCAGCGGACACGGCCGGCACGCCGGCGCGGGCCGGCGCGGGCACCTGGGCGCCCGGACGCGAGCGCCAGCTCGTCACCGTCGCGCGGAACGTCTCGACGCGCTACCTCGCGATCATCGCGGAGACCATTCTGGGTCTCGTGATGCTCCCATTCAACCTGACACATCTCGGCACGGCCGAGTACGGGCTCTGGGTCCTGCTCGGGTCCATCACCGTGCACTTTTCCGTACTGGATCTCGGATACGGCGGCGCGCTCGTGAAATTCATGGCGCAATACCGGGCGCACCGGAACGCCCGCGCCATCAACGAGATTGCGAGCACGCTGTTCGTCGTGTTCTCGATCGTGGGTGTCGTCGCGTACGGGATCGCGGTGATCGTGGCGTTCAACCTTGGACACATCTTCAAACTGACGCTGGACCAGGCGCAAACCGGCAAGTGGATCCTGATGATCATCGCGATCCACATCTCCCTGAACTTCCCGTTCAGCGTGTTCGGCGGGATCATCTCCGGATTCCAGCGCTACGATGCCAACAACATGGTGGCGATCGCCACCAGCATCGCCGTTGCGGTCGTGAACGCAGTCGTGCTCACGGCTGGCTACGGCCTGGTCACGTTGGTCGCGGCCACGACCTGCGTCCGCATTGTCGCCTATTTCGTCTATCGCAATAACGCGTATCGGATTTTCCCCGAGCTGGCCATCCGCCTGTCGCTGTTCCGGCGAAGCCGGCTGCGCGAAGTCACTGGCTTCAGCGTCTACTCGTCGGTGATCGACTGGGCGAACAAGTTGAATTACCAGCTCGATCAGCTGGTGATTGGCGCCTTCCTGGGCAGTTCGGCGGTGGCCGTGTGGGCGCCCGCCGAGCGGATCATCACCGGTACCCAGCGACTCACGAACCAGTTGAACGGGGTGCTCTTCCCGGTGATCGTCGACAGTGACGCATCGCAGCAGAAGCAGCGCCTGCAGCAGATCCTGCTGCAGGGCACACGCCTGTCGCTCGTGATGGTGGTGCCGATTGCCGCCGCGCTGATCCTGCTGGCGGATCCCCTGATCCATGCGTGGCTCGGTCCGAAGAAGGCGCCAGCCATGGCGGGCGCTGTGCCGATTATTCAAATCCTCGCGGTGGCGGTGGCGATCAGGGTTGGGAACGCGACCGGAAACACCGTCCTCAAGGGCGCCGGTGAGCATCGGATGCTCGCCTTCGTCAACCTCGGGACCGGCGTTGCCAACATGGCGCTCAGCATTCTGCTGATCCATCGCTACGGCCTGGTCGGAGTCGCGGTCGGGACGCTGATCCCGATCGCCTTCACGGCCTGCTTCATCCTCTATCCCGCGTCCTGTCGCCGGGTGGGCCTCCCCGTGACGGAAGCGCTGACGCAGGCAGTGCTGCCCGCAGTCTGGCCTGCATTCGTGGTTGCCGTCGCTCTGGGGGGAACGCGGCTCATCTCATCCGGCACGCTTCTGGCTGTGGTGCTGCAGGCAGTGGGGGGAGGGCTGTTGTACCTCACGTTGTTCTATTCCGTCGCGATCGGGCGTCACGATCGGGCGCTGTACACGGCGAAAGCGATGGAACTCGTGGGACGCCGACGGCTCGCGTCAGCGGTTTGAGCCGGCCCCGCAGCAGCCGGCGAAAGGTATCGGGAGACAACAGCATGCGTGGAGTGATTCTGGCGGCCGGGCGGGGCTCACGGCTGAACGGTGTGGCGAGCGACTCGCCCAAATGCCTGGTCGAAGCGGGAGGAATCACGCTCGTCGAACGCCAGATCGGGGCGCTGCGACGGGCCGGGATCGACGAGATTACGGTCGTGGTCGGATGCCAGGCCGACCGTGTGCGCAGCGCCTGTGGGCACGGGGTTACCTATGTTGAGAACCCCCAGTACGCCCAGACCAACAGCATGTACTCGCTGTGGCTGGCACGACCTCTGCTGTATGAGGGGTTTGTGGTCCTAAATTGTGACGTTCTGTTCCACCCGGTCCTGCTGGATGACCTTCTCACGGCCCATCACGGCAACGCGCTGCTCCTCGCCTATCGCGAGGCCGACCAGCCGCTGTTCGGCGATGAGGAGATGAAGGTCAAGGTCCGCTGCGGCCGGGTCACAGACATGTCCAAGACTATGGACCCGGCGGAGGCGGACGGCGAAAACCTCGGGATCGTGAAGTTCGGTCCTGAGGGCGCCGCCGCCCTCGTCGATATCATGGACCGTCTGATCGACGCCGGTGGCGTTCGCGACTGGGCGCCGCGCGCGTTCGCCGAGTTTGCCAGGACGTACTCCCTTCACGCGATCGGCACGCGGGGTCTGCCCTGGATCGAGATCGATTTCCCCGAAGACTACGAGCGTGCCGTTCGCGACGTGCTGCCGCTCATCGATGCGGAACACGTCACCCATCTGCGCCGCGCGTGGGACGGCCGAACCGAGCGGCGCACGGCATTCGAACGGCGCTCGAGCGGGCCCGGATCCCAGCCGACGGACCCCGCTATCTTTGCCGACGCGTCATGAGACCGACCGCGGTGTCCGTCCGGTCAGGCGCGGAGTCGGGTTTCCACAGCTCGGAGCCCGCCGCGTGGAGTGCCGCTCCGCCGCGCGTCGTCGCCCTCGGCGGCGGAACCGGGTTGCCCAACGTGCTCCGCGGTCTCCGGCCGCTGCTCTACGGCGAGGACGAGCGTGCACGCGAGTTCGCGCCGCGCGACCGCCTCGTGGCGATCGTCGCGACCTCCGACGACGGCGGGAGCTCGGGTAAACTGCGCGCGACGTTCAACATCATTCCGCCGGGTGATATCCGGAACTGCCTCGCGGCGCTCTCTGACAACCACGCCCTGATCGCAGACATCTTCCAATACCGGTTCGGCGCCGGGGACGGACTGAGCGGGCACACGCTCGGCAACCTGGTGCTGACGGCTCTGGCAGACGTGATGAACGATTTCCCGAGGGCGGTCGAAATTGCCGCGCGCGTCGTCGGCGCGCTCGGAACCGTACTGCCGGCGACGAGCGAAATCGTGACGCTCGTGGCCGAGTTCGAGGATGGTCGAGTGCTCACGGGCGAGTCGGCGATCGCGGCAGCGGGCGGGCGTATCGCGCGGGTGTCTCTCATCCCCGAGCGCCCCAGGTTCCTCCCGGAAACCTGCGACGTCATTGCCCGAGCCGACGTCATCGTCGCCGGCCCGGGAAGCCTCTTCACGAGCATTCTCCCGCCCCTCCTCGTCCCGCAGGTCGCCGCGGCCATCCGGCGGTCGGACGCCGTCCGGGTGCTCGTCGCCAACCTGATGACGGAGCCGGGCGAGACCGATGACTACAGCATCCTCGAGCACCTGCTGACGATCGAGCGCCACGTCGACGCGCAGTTGTTCGACTATGTCATCTACAACACCGCGCCGGTGCCGGAACACCTCGCTGCGACGTACGCCGCCAGGCATTCGCTGCCCATCGTAACCGGCACGTTCGAGTTGAACGCGCTCGAGAAACTTGGCGTGGAGCCGATCGGCGTGCCGCTGGTTTCGGAACACCCGGCGGGGAAGATCCGCCATCATCCGGAGCGGCTTGGCGCGGCGATCGCAGCGCTCGGTCAGCGGAAGTCGGGTGCCTGGCGCAGCCGAGCGGAGGCTGGAGGCCTCTGACATGTACGAACGATTTTACGAATTGCGGGAACGTCCGTTCGCGCTGAGTCCGGATCCGGACTACCTGTACCCGAGCCGCGTCCACCGCGAGGCACTCGACTATCTGCGCTACGGACTCGAGAGTCACGCGGGATTCGTCGTCATCACGGGAGAGATCGGGTCGGGCAAGACGACGCTGCTGCAGACACTGCTGCGCGGCCTGGATGCGCAAACGACTGTCGGACGGATCGTCAATACGATGCTCGAGCCGCGGGAGCTGCTCGAGACGATCATGATTGATTTCGGCCTCGATCCGAGCGGGCGGAGCAAGCCCGTCATGCTTCGCGATCTCGCGGAGTACCTGGTCGATCAGCGGCTCGCGGGACGGCTGATTCTGCTCGTCATCGACGAGGCGCAGAATCTCAGCCTCGCGGCTCTCGAGGAGCTGCGCATGCTGTCGAATCTCGAAACCGAGAAGTCGAAGCTGCTGCAGATTGTGCTGGTCGGCCAGCCGAACCTGCGGGACAAGCTGGCGGCGCCGGAGCTGGAGCAGCTGCGGCAGCGGATTACGGTCAGCTACCATCTCAGTCCGTTAGATAGCGAAGAGACGGCGAAATACATCAATCACAGACTGCGCCGGGCCTCCACCGGTGCCCCGCTGGAGTTCCCGCGGGACGTGACCGACATCGTGCACACCCGCAGCCGGGGGGTACCCGAATCATCAACGTCATATGCGACGCTACGCTCGTTTTCGGTTACGCTGAAGAGCGTCGCCAGATAGATGCCGAGCTGATGGCCGACGTCCTGGTCGAACTCGAGGCGACAGGGGTTTTGCCTCCGGTTCGAACGGCAGCCGAGACGCGTCAGCCTGTTGCGGCTGGGGCCGTCTCCGTGGGGGAACTCAGTTCGCCCTCGGTGGTACCTGTCGCGCCGGCGATCCTGCCGCAGTCCGCGCCGGCAGCGGTGGCGCAGCCGGATGTCGCCTCGACCTACGCGGCGGCCCGTGCGCTGCTCGAAGAAGCGAAGTCGCGGTCGGCCCAGCTGGACCAGCGCGAACAGATGCTGCGGCAACGCGAGCGCGAGCTCGCCGACCAGCGCCGGGTGCTTGCGGAGGAATACCGGCTTCTGCGAACGCAGCGGCCGGCCTGCTGCTGGCTGCTACGCAGCCCGGCGCTCTACGAGGTGAAGGACGGGAAGCCGGCGCTGCTCAATTTTCAGGTGCACGAGGGCACGTACGTCGTGCCGAAAGTGCTCGACAAGGGCTACCTGGCGCTTGGCAAGGAGCGGTTCGACTTTCTTGCAGCAGGGGCGGTGGTGCTGACGGCCGAGCACCTCCTTCTGCCGCCAGCATCGAGCGATGCCGCCGCCGGCGACGGTTGCCGACCACCGCCCTGTTCCGCGTGGCGTTCTGCCGCGCGGTGTCCAGACCTGGGTAATGGCGGGCGTCGCCGTGGGCATGCTGGCGATCATGCTGATCGTCGGACGTCCAGATCCTCCGGCGCGGCCAGCGACGACCACGGCACCGGCGCAAGCTCCGTAGCGCCGATCGCGTGCGGGACTATCAGGACCGGCTGCGAATGCTCAAGCGCAAGCAATGCGAGATGCGCAAGCGACCGCGCCAACGCCGAGTGTGCAGCCGGTTCAATACGAAGACACGCAGGCTCCGCCGCCGCAAGATCCGGTGGCCGCTGATCGAAAGCGACGTGAATACGAAAGCCTCTTCGCCAGCAACGTCGTTCTGAGCGGCGTCCAGAGAATGAGCGTCCGGACGTGGGTCGGAACTCGACGCAATCAAATGTGCCGGCACGCGCTGATGGAGCGAACCCCTCCGTCGACGAGGTCGCCGACGCGGTTGTCAGAGCCAGCACGAGGACCGCTGGCCTCGTGGCGAACCAGGCCGCACCGCTTCCGCAGCAGTCGTCGGCGCCTTTGCCGGCATCAGCGCCTTCCCCCGAGCAGGGCCGGGGACTCCGGACCAGACGCCCGGCGATTAGCGCAGCTGGGCCGCTGCACCGTGTCCTGGAGGGCACCGTCATCGACACCGTGCTGACGAACCGGCTGGATGGCACCAGCGCGGCGCCCGTGACATCGTGTTCTTCTCGTAACGAATGCTCTTTACTCGCACACCGGGCGACAGGTGCTGATTCCCGCAGGGGCGCGCATTCTGGGTGAAACGAAGCCGGTGCAGGCGTTTGGTGAGACACGGCTGGCGGTGTCCTTCCATCGCCTCTTGATGCCAATACGGCCGCACGTACCGTCTCGATCAATTTCTCGGACTGAATCAAATCGGCGATGCCGGCCTGCGCGACCGGCTGAACCAGCATTACCTGTCTACTTTCGGAGCGGCAGCAGCAGTAGGTCTCATCAGCGGCCTGTCCCAATACTTGGGAAGCGCGGGATTGGGCAGCGGGGATGGCAACCGAACGGTCGTCATCGCAGGCGGGGTCGGTGACGCCACCTCACAAGCGACCCTGCAAGTGATGAACCGGTTTCTCAACAGGCTTCCGACAATCACGATCCGCGAGGGACACCGCGTGAAGGTGTATCTCACCAGCGATATCGAGTTGCCGGTGTACGTGGCGCCGGGGGCGCCGAATCCGTTCTGACAAGGAGGACCCTATGTTCCGCCGACTCCTTTTATATTGCTCATTGTCGTGAGCCTGATTGCGCCTCCGGCGCACGCACAACTCGTCGTCAATGACCCGGCAAACCTGGTGCAGACGACGCTCATCGCCTACCGGATGCAGCAACACTATGCGGAGTTACGCGCGGAGTACCTGACCGTGCTTCGAATGGCACAGGGGGCTGGGGAACATGGACCGCTACCGTATCCGCACGATTCCCATCACCGCCCACGACCCAAGTCGCTGGGAGTACGGGAGAGCGCGCATCCACGGGCCTCAACAGCGGTGACGCCACGGGCGCTGCCTATCTCTCCACGACCCTGCCGCTACTCCGGCCGAGCAGCCTTCCTCCGACGCTCACTGCGGCAGCGAGGCAAGCCATGGAGCGTCAGTACGCCACGATTGAAATCGCCGACTCGGTCGCAATGATGGGCGGCCACCAGGTCGCACTCGCGCGCGGGTCACGGTCGGCTGCAAGACGCGGGGGCAGTCGCTGGAAAGCGACGTGCTGAATGGTCTCTCGCGGTATCACGAGATGACCGCCGTTCGACAAGATCTCGGCCGGGGAACTCCTCGCGCGGCGCCAAGACATGCTGTCGAACCAACTGCTCTCGCACGCCTTGGAGAGCTGCTGGCGCGGCAAGCGGCTGCGCGATACGGAGGCGGCGACCATCAACATGCAGCTCGTGACCTGCGGGATGCGCGCGCCGTCAACGAAGCGTTCGTTGCCGGCACGGGCGACGCGCTCCGGACGTGGCGTCAGCCCTGATGACGTCTCTCGGTCGTAGGAGGTTAACATGCGACGTTTCCTTCTGTTCACTATCGTCGTCGTGGCCGTCGCGCGCCCGCTGAACGCGCAGATTGCGGTCTACGACCCGGCCAACACGGCGCGAAACTCAATCTCGCGACTCCAAGGAGTACCTCCTCGAGACCCAGCGCATCAGCGCCTGAGATTCCGCAGAATGGCTCGGCGGCTCAGCGTCTTCGCAGACCTCGGACGATTTGTCGTGCCCGAAACTCCGCGTTGGCGGACGCATGGAGGCGACTTCCTCTATGCCAACGGCGTCAACGACGCGCTGATTTTCGGAGATCCGGTGCGGCCTACCTCGCGGTGAGCCATCCCGTGGTGAGCGCGAGAGCCCTCCTCGTAGGTTGACGCCGGCCGCACAGCGCGCGATGACCAGCCGCCTTGCTGGACCATCGAACTGGCGGACGCCGTGGAGATGTCTGCCATCAACGACACCGGTTCCCTCCGGCTGAACGGACGCAAACAGGAACTGCCGGCGATCGATGCGTTGGAAGCACAGGTCGTCGACCCATCGGACGAGCAGAGCGCCACCGCGGTGCTGGACAAGCTGAGTGGCGCCGTCCTCATCGGCGCCAGGCAACGACAGGCGCGGAGCCAGCTGCTGGCCGCCTTCGTGGAACAGCTGCTCGCTGCATTCCCATCCCTGCATCGCAAAATCGGCCGCCTGCCGCCACACTATCCTTAAGGAACGGTTAACGCCGGCCGCCGGAACCGCCCTTCGAACATGGCTCGCGGCGGTGCCAACCGCGCGAAATCGTGCGGAAGTCGGCCGGCGCGTGGCATATTTGCGGGTGATTCGACCCTCCGGGGCCACCTCAAGCTGTTTGGTTCATGACTTTCACTTTCGTCCGTCCAGCACATCGCCCGCCGCTCGCGCCGGCGTCGCCGCAGCCACCTGATTCCGGTCATGGTCGGGGGCGCGATTGCGGCGTGCGCGATCGCAGTGGTCGGCTATCTGCTGTGGCCGACCTGGGGGCCGAAGGTTTCTGGAAATCCGGCGCGGTTGCCGGTGAGTGTCGGCGCCACCCTCTTCAACGTGCCGACCATGGCGGTGCGCCGGAAAATCCAGCGCCATTCAGGACCGCAGGAACGCGTCGATCTCAGTTTCACATATCCCGCGCTCGAGGCTCCCGAGACCCCGAAGCACGTCAGCGCCGATACCGTCGAGGAATTGATACAGCCGATCGACCGGATATTCCTGTCGATTTCGGCGCATCATGACATCCTGGCGCCGGATGTCCGCGTGCGCACCATCTATCCGCGCTATCTCGAGCAGACCTCGGCGCCCGAACAGGACGGCCTGACGGTGCGCGCCTTTCGCGATAGCACGCCCTACGGCAACGAGGACCTGTTCCTTGCAAAGGCGCCGAACCTCTACGCGCGCTGCACGCGCGATGCCGCCACCCCCGGCATGTGCCTGAGCGAGCGCCGCATCGACGGCGCCGACCTGACATTTCGCTTTCCAAGAAGCTGGCTGGCGCAATGGCGCGATATCGCCAATGCCATGGACCGCCTGACGCTGCAGGTGGGCGGGCCGAAGTAGCGACAGCCTCGATCCCGAGGAGCATCGCGAAAGCGATGCGTCTCGAAGGATGGCCGCGGGCAATGTGCCAGATGGTTCGAGACGCGCGCCCGGCAGCGCAAGGGCGCTCCCGAACGCGCTCCTCACCATGAGGGAGTGGAGTGTGTCACGGAAGCGACGAGGACGAGGTCAAGCCTCAGCCCTGATCGACCAGATCCTCTTCGAGGATCGCCATCTGAAACTGGAATGAACGGTCGTCATCTTCATCGTCGACGAACAGCACGCCGATGAATTCCTCGCCGATATAGACCTCGGCCGAGTTGTCCTTTTTCGGCCGCGGCACCACTCGAAGCTTCTGATTGCCGAACACGCGCTTGAGATAGGCGTCGAGTTTCCTGACTTCCTGAACGTCCACGGCAGTCTCCAATTGATCTTGAGGTTTCGGGAAGTTCTAGGCCGGGACGCGCCGAACTGCCAGCCCAACTTGCAGAATTCGGCACGCGATTCCCGATGGGCGTCATGCTTTGGCGGAATGTCCGCTGGAAATCAAATTCCGATGGCGTTGATCATCTGATCCATGGTGCGCGACGGCTCGGCGCAGCCGGCTTCGCCGACGATCTTGGCGGGAACCCCGGCCACGGTGACGTTGTGCGGTACCGCCTTCACCACCACGGAGCCCGCGGCGATGCGCGCGCAATGGCCGACTTCGATATTGCCGAGAATTTTCGCGCCGGCCCCGATCAATACGCCGCGGCGGATTTTCGGATGGCGATCCTCGTTCTCCTTGCCGGTGCCGCCCAGCGTGACGCCATGCAGGATCGAGACGTCGTCTTCGATGACAGCGGTTTCGCCGACCACGAAGCCGGTGGCGTGATCGAGGAAAATACCGCGGCCGATTTGCGCGGCGGGATTGATGTCGGTCTGGAACACCGCCGAGGCGCGGCTCTGCAGATAACAGGCAAAGTCCTTGCGGCCCTTGTGATAGAGCCAATGCGCCAGGCGATGGGTCTGGATCGCATGAAAGCCCTTGAAATAGAGCAAGGGATCGATGAACCGCGAGGTCGCGGGATCGCGGTCGAACACCGCCACCATGTCGGCGCGGAAGGCGTTGCCGAGATCGGGATCGTCGCGCAGCGCCTCATCAAAGGTCTGGCGGATCAAATCGCCCGACAGCGCCGAATGGTCGAGCCGTTCGGCGATGCGATGCACCACGGCGGCTTCCAGCCGATCGTGATGCAGCACGGTCGAATAGATGAACGAGGCGAGTTCCGGCTCGCGGCGGACGATATCTTCCGCTTCGGTGCGCACCCGATCCCAGATCGGATCGAGCGCCGCCACTTTGGCACCCTGCGGATTGATCTGATGCACTGCCATCGGCTGCTCTCGCAAATTCTGATGTTCCCGGCGCGCACCATAGCACGACGAGCGGACGGCTGTCCCGCGTCAGGCCAAGCGAGCCGCGGTCTTGTCAGGAAACTGCGCCAAAACATTGAAAGCGCACGATTTCCTACCGAGGCCGAAATCCACTCTCCTGCGAGCTTCGGCTCAAAATGGCGCGCCATTCCGGGAAATCAAGCGGCCCGGGTTCCAACTATTTGTGGATATCGGCCTGCCGGCCGGGGCATGATAATCGTGGCGTTGGGGGGACAAAGCATTCACACGCAGACTTTATCACGCACGCGCGTGACCGATCCGGCTTGGGTCTGGATGTCAGCGGTTGCGATTCCCCTGATGTTAGTCCTGCCGGCGCTGTGGAACGGTTATCCGCTGCTGCAGTATGACACCGGCGGCTATCTGGCCCGGTGGTACGAAGGCTATCTGGTCCCCAGCCGGTCCACCGTGTTCGGGCTCTATCTGCATTTCGGCCAGGGTTCGAGCTTCTGGATCAATCTGGGCATTCAGGCGCTGGCGACGCTGTGGATCCTGCAACTGGCGCTGCGCGTGTTCGGGGTGCTCCGGCCATGGCGGCTGACGGCGATCAGCCTCGTGCTGGTCCTGACCACGGCGCTGCCCTGGCTCGCCTCGACGCTGCTGACCGACATCTTTACCGGCCTGTCGGTGCTGGCGCTGTTCATCCTGGTCGTGCACGGGCGAGCGGATCTCCGGCGTTGAAAAATGTTCACTGTTCGCATTGACGGCCTTCGCCGCCTCGACCCACAGCGCTACGCTGGCGGTGCTGCTCGGGCTGTGCTGCGCCGGCTGGATCGCGCACCCGTTTCTGCGCGGGCGGATCGCGGTTTCCGGATTGCTGCAGGGCAGCCTGACGCTGGTTGCCGGCGCCGCCGTGCTGTTATCCGCCAACTTTGCCCTGTCAGGACAACTGGCATGGACGCCCGGCGGCTACGGCGTTGCGTTCGGCCGGATGCTGCAAGACGGCATCGTCAAACAATATCTCGACGACCATTGCCCGCAGCAGAAACTGAAGCTCTGCCCCTATCGCAATGAACTGCCGGCGACCGCCGACAAGTTCTTGTGGGGCAACAGCATGTTCAACACGCTCGGCCGCTTCAAGGGCCTGAACGACGAGATGGGCTTGATCGTGCGGCAGTCGCTCGCCGAATATCCGCTGCGCCAGGCCGAGGCCGCCATCGTCGCCACCGCGCAGCAACTGGTCCATGTCGGAACCGGCGAAGGCACCAATGGCTGGATCGGCCATACCTACGGCGATCATCGAGCGTTACATTCCCTAGCAGATCAAGCCGATGCGCGCGGCGTATCAGCAGCAGCGGGATATCGATTTTCCCGCCATCAACCGGCTCCACGTGCCGGTCGCACTGGCGTCGATGCTGGCGGTCGTTGCGATTTTCGCGATCGCGATCTGGCGGCGGCGGATCGACGACCTCACGCTGCTCGCGGCGACGGTAACGTTGGCGCTGCTCGGCAACGCCTTTGTCTGCGGCGTGCTGTCGGGACCACATGACCGCTACGGCGCGCGCCTCGCATGGGTCGCAAGCTTTGTCGTGCTGATCGCGCTGGTCCGGTATTTTGCAGGTCGCGACGAACCGGACGAGCGTTCACGGCCGTCGTGAGAGAAAATCCAGCACGCCCGCCTTGTAGACCTTGTCACCGACCGCCCGCATGTGGTCGCGATTCGGAATATCGAGCACCTCGGCGCCGGGGATGATCTTTCCAAGCGCATCCGCCGAACCCGCGATTTCGTCTGCCGTGCCGACCGCGATCAGCACCGGCACCGCAATGCCGGCCGCCTCCTCCCGCGTCATCAGACGGCGCGAGCCACGCAGGCAGGCAGCGAGCGCGCGGCGGTCGCTGCGGGTCTGGTCGGCGAAGGCGCGAAAGGTCCGCCCCACCGGATCGGTGACGTCTTCCAGCGAGGGCGCCTCGAGCGCCGCCGCGACGTTTTCGCCGGGACCGCCGCCTTCGATCAGGCCGATGCCGATGCCGCCGAGAATCGCCGAGCGCAGCCGCTGCGGCGCCTGCCGGCGCCAGCACCGCCGTCATCCGCGAGCCCAGCGAATAGCCCATCACGTCGGCGCGTTCGAGGTTGAGGTGATCCATCAGCGCGATGACATCGCCGGCCATGATCGCGATCTCATAGGCCGCGGCGTCATAGAGCTTGCCGAAATCGCCATGGCCGCGATTGTCGAGCGCGATGACGCGGCGGCCGTCTTTTCTCAGTTCGGAGACCCAGGTCGGATAAACCCAGTTCACATTCTTGCTCGAGGCAAAGCCGTGCACCAGCAGGATCGGATCGCCCTCGCCTTCGTCGAGATAGGCAATTTCAACTTCGCCGTTGTGAAAACTCGGCATCGGCAATTCCATGGTTTTTTTGGGGGATCGATGATCGAAGGCTGACGGCGACCTTAGCCGTGCGCGACGGCGCCCGCCAGCGAGGCATCGGGCGCAAGCGCTGCGGCGGCCGTTTGCCGGCGCAGCCGGCGCGCCTTCTTGCGGCGCAGATAGGCCATGGTGAGGCGTTCGGTGGTGGCCTTGATCGAGGACAGGAAGCCGACCAGCGCGACCAGCGCGCCGAACACCCACATCGTCAGATTGAAGGCCCCGGTGACCAGCAGGAGCGCGCCGCGACCGAGCACTTTGAGGAACGCGCGGGTCTGGCCGCCCTTGGCCTCCGCCAGCCGCGCCGCGCGCGCCACATCCTTGGGGCCTTCGGCGATCTTCAGGGTGTCCTTGGCGGCGCGGATACCGGCCTTCTCGCCGACCCGGCCGACGTCCTTCGCCAGGCGAACCAGCGCGCCGGCCTTTTCGGCGCGGAACGCGGCCTTGATCGCGGTCATGGTCTGGCCCGGCCGCAGCACCGAGCCGGAAGCGATCGCATGTTGCAGGACCGGCGTGTCGACCATCTCGCGCGCCGAACGGCCGGCCCACCGCGTCAGCCCCTCGCCCAGCCGCCCGACCTTGCGGGCATCCTTGACCAGCGTGAGCCCGGCGCGCAGCGGCGCCACGCCGCCGACCGAGACATAGGTCGCCGCCGTCACCACGAGGCCCACCGCGGCAAGGCCGAGCACCAGTTGGTCGACGTCCTCACCCGTGGCCAGATGCTTGCCTTCGCGCACCACGTCCCTGATGTCGCCATAGACGAAGAGATCGCCGGCAACCGTACCCGACAGGCTGGCGACATCGTCGGCTTCACCGACCACCAGACCGGTGAGAAAGCGCTTGGCATAATGCGACGACGTGCTTTGTTCCGCGACCTTGTCGCTCACGCGCGTCAGGAGATCGTCGCCGAGCGGGATGTTCTTTTCCCGGGCGAGGCTGACAAAACTGTCGGCGAGATCGACGTCGTTGGCGGCAAGCGCCGCCTCGATGTTCTGGCTGACGAGATCGGCGTTATTCCGCAAGGCAGAACTGAACTGGACGTCCGAAAGCTCGGCCGGATCGTCCTGCGCCGCCAGCACGGCAAATGAGTCCCGGGCGTGCGGCCATAGCTGCGCTAGCGCCACGGCGAACAGCACCATGCCAACCAGCGCCGGAACTACCCGCGACCGTTTCATCCGAAAAACCCAGTGTTTCGTCTTTCCTCAAGATGGTGTGCCGTTTTTCGGACACAACAGCCCCGACGAAAGGAGGGCTTCTCTGGGACGACAAGATTGTGTCGAATTTGCATGAGCAAATGAGCTCTCGGGGCTCTAGGAATCAGCACTTTCCGCAAGTATCAGTATGCCGCGCGGCGCATCCAGCCAGCCGCGCCTGTCGATTGCGTCCGCCGCCGTTGCCACCCAGGGTGAAATACAATGTCCGACCATGTCGTTCCGCACTTCCACAACGATGCCGGCGTTTCGGTCATTGAGATCGGCTCGCAGGAGTTCATGTGCGTGGGCGCCAATCCGCCGTTCGACCACCCCCATGTGTTCCTCGATCTCGGCAACGACAACGAGATCATCTGCCCCTATTGCTCGACGCTGTACCGCTTTGCCGCCGACCTCAAGGCCGGCGAGGCCCGCCCCCCCGAATGCGTGGTGAAGGACAAGGTCGCCTGACCGACCTGTGGCTGTCTCGCGCACCATCGTCGTCGCTGGTGCCGGGATCGGGGGACTGACGGCCGCGCTGGCGCTCGCCGCGCAGGGTTTTCGCGTCGTCGTACTGGAGAAGACCGGGCGGCTCGAGGAAGCCGGCGCCGGCCTGCAATTGTCGCCCAATGCCAGCCGGGTGCTGATCGAACTCGGTCTGCAGCCGCGGCTCGCCGGGCGCGCGGTGATCCCCGACGCCGTCAGCATCATGAGCGCCCGCCATGGCGGCGAAATCGCGCGGCTGCCGCTCGGCGAGGCCGCCAGTTTTCGCGCCGGCGCACCCTATTGGGTGGTGCATCGCGCCGACCTGCAGGCAGCGCTGGCGGCGGCGGTCAACGACCATCCCGATATCGAGCTCAGGCTCGGCTGCCAGTTCGAGGACGTCACCGCGCACGCCAGGGGACTGACGGTGGTCCAGCGCAGCGGCACGGCGCACCACCAGGAGCTGGCGACCGCGCTGATCGGCGCCGACGGCATCTGGTCCACGGTCCGGCAGCATCTGTTTCCGGAGGTGCAGCCGCAATTTTCCGGCCTGATCGCCTGGCGCGGTACGCTCGACGCCGCCAGTTGCCGCGCGAATACGTCTCGCGCCGGGTCCAGCTCTGGATGGGACCGAACGCCCATCTCGTCGCCTACCCGATCTCGGGGGCGCGCCTGATCAACGTCGTCGCGGTGGTGCCGGGCACCTGGAACCGGCCGGGCTGGAGCGCGCCCGGCGACGCCGCCGAGATCAAGAACGCGTTTGCCTCGTACAAATGGCCGGCGCCCGGCGCGAATGATGCTCGGCGCCGTCGACGAGTGGCGCAAATGGGCGCTGTTCACCGCGCCCGAAGGCGGCCAATGGAGCGAAGGCGCGGTAGCGCTGCTGGGCGACGCGGTCCACGCCATGCTGCCGTTTGCCGCGCAAGGCGCCGGCATGGCGATCGAGGACGCCGCGGTGCTGGCCAAGGTGTTGGGCGAAGGTACCGGCGACAACGCCGCCGGCATGGCGGCGGCGCTGAAGCGCTACGGCCAGATGCGCCGCGCCCGCGTCGGCCGCGTCCAGCGCACGGCAAGGCGCAACGGCACGATTTATCATCTCGGCGGCCCGGCCGCGCTGGCCCGCGACTGGTTCATCCGCGCCGATCGGGACCGCAACGCATGCTGGCGCGGCAGGACTGGATTTACGATTGGCGGGCGTGAGGGATGGAGTGACGAATCACCAAGCGTCGTCCCTGCGACGCAGGGACCCATAATCCCGGTCGTCTATTGTCGCAGAAGGTATCTAACACCGGCGTTTCACCGATAGGCTGCGGCGTATGGGTCCTTGCGTTCGCAGGGACGACGGATGAGGGATTTCGTTTTCAAACTGCAGATGCAACTTCGCGATCTCGCGACGCGCTTCGCCCGAGGTTTGCAATCAATTTTCGCCCTCTTCAATCAGAGGGCGCGGGGAATGCCGGGCGCCCGATGCGCCCGCTGCCGCGTGTGCGAGAGTGGTGGTAGAGAGCACACGCGTTAGTCAGGTCACACCGGAATCACCCGGCATTCCCCGCGCAATGGTTTACGGCTTATACGTGCTCTCCCCGGCGATCAGGATTTGCTTGTCACCGTCATCAGCGAAATTATTTCCGCCGACTTGACACCAACCTTGAGGCGTCAGGACCACACGATTTCGCCGTCCGCCTTCAAGCGCCCTCGTCAGGAGCGCCATCCGCGTCCACCGCATCCCCGCCCCGCGTTGGTGACGTTGCGCAACGCCCCTCTGAATGGGACGGGATGGCGACGAATATAGACCGATTTGCTGACTTCTGAAAATCAGAATATTTTTCACAAGGGGACTTGACGGACTTTTGAGGTGATTTGCCCGTCGGGTAGATTTGTTGAATCCGTTCAACAAATCGGCCCTTTTCGCGCAGGGCTGTTCGTCAAAAAACTTTGCTGCCGAACGCTGATGGAAGCACCAACCATCGACCCGACGGGCGAATCAGCCGATCAGCGCTTCGCCCGCGCGCCTTGCGGCGGCGCCGGCGCGATCACCGGCGGCACGGGCGCGGCGGCGACCGGCGCGGCGTTCTCGCACCGGTTTTTCTGCCAGGCTTCCTCGGCGAATTTGGTTTGCCCGCGCACCGCGATGTATTCGTTGCGATAGGCCAGTTCGGCCACCACCGTGCCGGCGGCCCCGGTTTCGGCTTTCGCCATCAGGCCCTGCAACTCCGCGGTGCGGGCCGCGAGCGACTTGCGCTCGGTTTCCAGCTGCTTGCAGTCGTAGAGTTCGTATTTGGCGGGATCGGCAAACGCCGTGCTCATGCCGTCGCTCATGCCGGCGCAACCGCCGAGCCCGATGGCGGCCACGAGCAGCGCGCCGCGGCGGCGGCGAACGACAATGACGAGCGGTGGCGCGTTTGAGCGGTCATGCGGCTTTCGTAGACGGACAATGTTGAGATTGCCTAAAGCAGGCGGGGATGTCGGGATTGAGGCTTTGCCTTCGGCTTTACTTTGGCCCGCGCGCTGGCCTAAGCAGGGCTTGGCGTCGCCTTGCAGCCTAACCCATTTCCAAGGCGCAAGGAAACGCGCTAAGTACCTGATCTCGTGAACTAAGCGGACGTGGCGGAACTGGTAGACGCAAGGGACTTAAAATCCCTCGATGGCAACGTCGTGTGGGTTCGAGTCCCACCGCCCGCACCAGCTTTAAGCTTGAAGCCAAGTGCACGATTATCGCGAGGCCCGGGAGATTATGAAAAGTGGTCTCGCGAAGGATGATCTTGAGGCTATCCGATTGCTCGACAGGCCGTTTCGCCAGTCCATCTTCATCGAGATGGAGGCCGGAGGACATGATGGATCATGAAGAGCTTGCGGCTCGGGCCGCTGTGGCGTGCTGGAATGGTTCCGAGGGAAGGAATGCAGCGACAATCCGGGCCGCCCATCCGTTGAGTCCAGAGGCACTGACTGGCTTCCTTAACGCTTGGATGCTCGCCCGCGGAAACCCCTTGGACAAACGCCCGGGGCTCCTCTCATTCCTCAACGCCCATGCACTGCCGGCTCTTCGAGCGATCGACCAGGCATCTGACGATGCATATCGAACTCATCGAAAAGCTCGGCCACAAAGCTGTTGCGGAGAAGGCCACAGGCGGCCGACCGACCTCGATGCTGTCCAAGCTGGCACATGCAGTATCGCCGTTAGTGTTCGTTCCTTATGACACCCGGGTTAGAAAGGCACTGCGTAGAGTAGGTAAAGGCGTTCGCGCGCACGACTACTTGGACTACATGCAGGCGGTCCTTTCGGAGAAGCCTGTCTTCGATCGAGAACTGAAGCGACGAGGCCTCTCGATTGAGAGCCTGAACGCGGTGGGGATGGCGCAGCCACTCTTCGAAATGAGAGCGTTAGATAAATGGCTGATGCTGTGCGGCGGGTTCAGCGCGGCGCGGATGGAACGAGACCTCAGAACCATCTATTGATGGTGCCGAGCGGCGGAGGCCTCACCAAAATCATTCGCGATCGCTACTAAGATTTGCGGACCCTGCGTGACAGAAAGCGAAATGCCCGGCACAAGCCGGGCATGACGCGTAGATAATTTTGAGACGCTGAGAGCCGTCATTGCGAGGAGCGAAGCGACGAAGCAATCCACACTTTCCTAGAAGCTGGATTGCTTCGCTTCGCTCGCAATGACGGTTAGCCCCTACTTCTTCTCGATATTCCAGAACACCGGCGTCGCCGGGCCGCCGATGACGCCGGAAAGCTTCGTGCTCCAGGCGCTGGGGGCGAGATATTGCCCGAGCGGGATGTAGATGACCTGCTCGTAGGCGTGCTTCTGCAGATCAGCCGCGATCTTCTTCTGCTCTTCGGGTGTACCTGCCCGCGCGAAGGCGTCGCGCAGTTGCTCGACCTTGGCGTCCTCAGCCCAGCCGAACCAGCCACCCTTGGTGCCGCGGCCGCCGACCGAGACGTTGGCGACGGGGTTGGACACGTCGGCACTGACCCAGTTGGTGAAGAACATGTTCCAGCCGCCTTCCTTGATCGGCTTCTGGCTGGCGCGGCGGGTCACCACGGTCTGCCAGTCGGTGGCCTGCACGTCGACCTTGAAGCCGGCTTCGCGCAGCAATTGCGCCGCCACGATCGGCTGCGCCTTCAGCGTCACGACATCGCCCGGCGCCATGATCACGACGGGCGTGCCGTCATAGCCGGATTCGGCGAGCGCCTTCTTGGCTTCCGCCATGCCGTTGCCCTTGACCAGCGTCTCCGAGCCGACATCGGAGGCCAGCGGCGTATCGCAGACGAACATCGCGCCGCAGATCTTGTAATATTTGGAATTGCCGACCAGCGCGTCGAGCACCGGCTTCTGGCTCATGGCCAGGAACGCGGCGCGGCGCACCTTGACGTTGTCGAATGGCGGATGAAGGAAGTTCATGCGCCCGAGCGTCTGGAAGCCGAAGCTGTTCAGCGTCTCGATCTTGATGTCCTTGTTGGTCTCGAGAACCTGCAGCAAATCGAATGACGGATTTTCGATGAAATCGATGTCGCCGGACTGCAGCGCGTTCACCGCGGTCTGCGCATCGGGCATCGTCAGCCATTCGACGCGGTCGACCTTGACCACCTTGCCGCCGGCGGTCCAGCTCGGCGCTTCCTTGCGCGGCACGTAGTCCTTGTTCTTCTCGTAGGCCACTTTCACGCCGGGCTGGAATTCGGCCTGGATGAATTTGAACGGGCCGGAGCCGACCTGCTCGGCGATCGCCTTGCCCGGCTCGGTCTCGGCCAAGCGCTTCGGCATCATGAACGGCACCAGCGACGACGGCTTGCCGAGCGACTCCAGCACCAGGCCGTAGGGCTCCTTCAGTTTCAACACGATGGTCTTCTCGTCGGGTGCCTCGATGCTGGCGGTGAAGTCCATCAGCTTCTGGCCCATGCCGTCGTTCTTGCCCCAGCGCTTCAGCGAGGCGACGCAGTCTTCCGCCGTGACCGGCTTGCCGTCATGCCATTTCAGGCCGTCGCGCAAAGTGAAAGTGTAGGTGAGCTTGTCATCGCTGATCTTCCATTCCGCCATCTGCGGCTGGATCTTGAAGTTCGAATCCGTCGCCACCAGCGTGTCGTAGACCATGTAGCCGTGGTCGCGGGTGATGTAGGCGGTGGTGAGACCGGGATCGATCACGCGCAAATCGGAATGCATCACCGCGGTGATGGTCTTGCCGGCGGCCATCGCCTGCGGCGCCAAGGCGGCCGACAGGGCAAGGACCGACAGCGCGACACCGGACGCTAGCGTGGGCCGTTTCCAACACGAGATAGGGAACATTCAAAACTCTCCTGACGTGAAACTGGTCAAACCGGGATGATTAGTTATGCATGCGGTGCACTATTTAGGCGCACTAACACGCTGTAACTCCGAGGGTATTTAAGACTTGCATCAAGCGCGTGGCGCGTCAATCGGGTTTTAGGCCTTGGGGTGCGCGACGAATGGGCCCGGCCAGCCGCCCAAGTTTCACTTTACAAATTCACCGCCGGTCATTCTCGTAAGCTCTTGCTCGGCTCTTGCTCGTAAGGGTCTCGCCAATATCAGCACGTCAAAAAGACATCCGTTCAATAACCAAAAACAAAAGAGAAGCCGATGAACCCCGCCAACTTACCTTTCGATTCCGAAGCCATGCTGCAGGGACTGCGCGGCTGGGTGGAATGCGAAAGCCCGACCTGGGACGCCCCCGCCGTCGAGCGCATGCTCGATCTCGCCGCCCGCGACATGGCGATCATGGGAGCGTCGATCGAACGCATCGCCGGCCGTCAGCGCTTTGCCGGCTGTGTCCGCGCCCGCTTTCCGCATCCGAAAGCAGGGCAACCCGGCATCCTGATCGCGGGGCATCTCGATACCGTGCATCCGATCGGCACGCTGGAAAAACTGGCGTGGCGGCGCGAGGGCAACAAGTGTTTCGGGCCCGGGATCTTCGACATGAAGGGCGGCAATTACCTCAGCCTGGAAGCGATCCGGCAACTGGCGCGCGCGTCCTTCACCACGCCGCTGCCGATCACCGTGCTGTTCACGCCGGACGAGGAAGTCGGCACGCCCTCGACCCGAGACATCATCGAGGCCGAGGCCACCCGCAACAAATATGTGCTGGTGCCGGAACCGGGCCGCGCCGACAATGGCGTCGTCACCGGGCGCTACGCCATCGCGCGGTTCAATCTCGAATCCATCGGCAAGCCGAGCCATGCCGGCGCGACGCTGTCCTCGGGCCGCTCGGCGATCCGCGAGATGGCGCGGCAGATTCTCGCCATCGACGCCATGACCACAGCGGACTGCACGTTCTCCGTCGGCATCGTGCACGGCGGACAATGGGTCAATTGCGTCGCCACCACCTGCACCGGCGAGGCGCTGAGCATGGCCAAGCGCCAGGCCGATCTCGACCACGGCGTCGAGCGGATGCTGGCGCTGTCCGGCACCGCCAATGACGTGACCTTCAAGGTGACGCGCGGCGTCACCCGGCCGGTATGGGAGCCCGACGCCGGCACCATGGCGCTGTATGAAAAGGCCCAGGGCCTGGCCAAGGCGATGGGCAAGGAACTTCCTCATGCCAGCGCCGGCGGCGGCTCCGACGGCAATTTTACCGGCGCGATGGGGATCCCGACCCTCGATGGTCTCGGCGTGCGCGGCGCCGATGCCCATACGCTGAACGAACATATCGAAGTCGACAGCCTTGCCGAACGCGGCCGCCTGATGGCGGGGCTCTTGGCGACGCTGGAGTGATTGTGTTGCCAGCAGCAACCGAGACCGTCATCCTGAGGCGCGAGCTCAGCGGCGCAATTGCGCCGCTGACTTGGCGAGCCTCGAAGGATGGCAACGGATGAGGCGCCCTTCGAGGCCGTCGCTCCGCGACGGCACCTCAGGGTGACGAGCGCAAAGCGCTCGCGCGGGGGTCACGATGAGCTTTGACGGATCGTTCAAGGCGGGACAAGATGCGCTTGATGGCACCGAATTTGCTTAACTGGGAACGACGGGCGGGGAACTAAATCCGCGGCAACCGAAAAACGGTTGGCGCATAATTGATGGACAACGATGCTCGGATATCTGCTTCGCCGCGTGCTGGCCGCCATTCCCGTGATGGGCGTGGTGGCGCTGTTCGTGTTTCTGCTGCTGCGGCTGACGCCGGGCGATCCCGCCGCGATCCTGGCCGGCGACAATGCGACGCCGGAACAGCTCGAGCGCATCCGCATCTCGCTCGGCCTGAACGAGCCGCTCTATACCCAGTTCTTCACCTGGATCGGCCGGTTGCTGCAGGGCGATCTCGGCGTATCCCTGATTTCCAACGTGCCGGTCATGACGATGATCAGCCGGCGCATCGAGCCTTCGATCTCGATCGCGCTGTCGACCATCATTCTGGCCATCGTAGTCGCGGTGCCCTTGGGCGTCATCGCCGCCTGGAAACACGGCACCTGGATCGACCGTTTCGTGATGGGATTGTCGGTGATCGGGTTCTCGGTCCCGGTGTTCGTGATCGGCTATGTGCTGATCCAGGTCTTCGCCATCGAGCTGCGCTGGCTGCCGGTGCAGGGTTTTCGCAGCATCACCCAGGGGTTCGGGCCGTTCTTCGAACGCATCATCCTGCCGACCTGCACGCTGTCCTTTATCTATGTGGCGCTGATCGCGCGCATGACCCGGGCGGCGATGCTCGACGTGCTCGGCGAGGATTATGTGCGCACCGCCCGTGCCAAGGGCATCAATGAGACCGCCGTGCTGCTGCGCCACGCGCTGCGCAACGCCGCGGTACCCGTCATCACCGTGATCGGCACAGGCTTCGCGCTGCTGATCTCGGGCGTGGTCGTCACCGAGAGCGTGTTCAACCTGCCGGGCATCGGCCGCCTCACGGTCGATGCCGTGCTGGCGCGCGATTATCCCGTCATTCAGGCGATGATCCTTCTGACGTCGCTGATCTATGTCACCGTCAATCTCCTGATCGACGTTGCCTATACCCTGCTCGACCCAAGGATCCGGTACTGATGGCGATCGAAACCCTTCCCGAGCCGTCAATTCCCATCACCACGCCGTTCCGGTCGGGGCTCGGCTTTCTGACGGCGACGCCGATCATCGCGGTGGCGAGCGTCTGCCTCGCGCTGGTGATCCTGTCGGCGATTTTCGCGCCACTGCTGTCGCCGCACGATCCGCAACTGCTGGCGCCAGCGCTGCGTCTAAAACCCGCGAGCGCCGAATTCTGGCTCGGCACCGACGCCTATGGCCGCGACGTGCTGGCGCGGATTCTCTATGGCGGACGGATTTCGCTGCTGATCGGGCTCGGCGCAGCAGGCCATAGGCGTCGGTGCCGAGCCAGAATTCGGTCGCGGGACTGTTCTGGGCGGCGCCACGCCCGGGCTCATGGTCGGGGTCGGCCTCATGATCTACAGCTATTTCTTCGGGCCGCCCGGCATCAAGAAGCCACGCGCCACGCTGCGGTCAGATGGCCGCGGCCGCGCGCGCGGCGCTGCTGCCCCTGATGATTCCGATCATCATCATCGGCGGCGTGGTGACCGGCACCGTCACCCCGGCCGAGGCGGGCATGATCGCGGTGGTCTACATCCTCGTCGTGCTGCTGCCGTTCATGAACCGGGGCCACATCCGGCATTTGCCGCGCGACTTCATGGAGGCGGCGGTGCTCTACTCGCTGCCCATGTCGGCGGTGGCGGCTGCGTCGGCGGTGGGGTGGCTGCTCGCGTATCTCGGCGGACCGGACATCGTGAGGGGCTGGATCGAGGCGGTCGCAGGCGACAATCGCGTCGTGATCATGTATATCATGGTGGTCGTGCTGACGATCGCGGGCGACTTCCTCGACGGTGTGCCGGCGATCGCCATCTTCATGCCGATCATCGTGGCGCTGATCCAGCTCGCCCACATCAACCCGGTGCACATGGGCGTGCTCATCATCGTGAGCCTGGCCTTCGGGCTGATCACGCCGCCCTACGGGCTCATCCTGCTATTGTCCTCGACGCTGGCCGGGGTGCCGTTCACGCGTGCCCTCCGCCAGTCGGTGCCGTTGTACGGGATCTTCTTCCTCGTCATCACGCTCATCATCCTCTTCCCCGACGTGGTGCTGTGGCTGCCCCGGTTGGTCATTCCCCTTCGGTGGGCTGCTTCCCGAATCCGAGCGGCTCCGGCTTCATCTGCCCGCCCAACTCGCCGCGGCGGGCCGGGTTGACCGGCCGAGCGGTTGCGACGACGATAGCCGCGGCTCGATCTTCCCACCGCACGAGGGTGTGCATTTCCCGGAGGACTCATGGACAGCATGCTCGATCGCCGAACCCTCTTGAAGCTGGGCGCGGCGGGCGCGGCCGCCCTCGCCGCGCCGACCGGCTCCGCCGTCGCGCAGGACAAGCCCAAGCGCGGCGGCACCCTCACCATCGGCCGGAACCACGACGCCGACACGCTCTATCCCGGCCGGTCCACGGGCTTGTCGGCCATCGCGACCAATCTCCTGCTCTACGACGGCCTGGTGCTCCACGACTTCCAGATGAAGATCCGGCCCGCGCTCGCCGAGCGCTGGGAGACGTCGGCGGATGGGCTCACGTGGACCTTCTATCTCAGGAAGAACGTCAAGTTCCACTGCGGCGCGCCGCTCACCGCACAGGACGTGAAGGACCATTTCGACCGCTGGATCGATCCCAAGGAGGCGTTCCCGACACGCGCGAAGGTGGCCAGCCTGGCCGAGACACGGGTGGTGGACGAGCACACCGTGGTCTGCAAGCTCAAGAACCCGACGCTCGTGTTCCTCAACAACGTCAGCCAGACCGAGTGGTCGTACGCCAGCATCCCCCACGCCAAGCACGTGGCGCAGTACGGCCAGGACTACGGCGTCGTCCCCGCGAGCGTGTGCGGCACCGGGCCGTTTCGGCTCAAGGACTGGTCGAAGGACGACCGGATGGAGCTGGTGCGCCACGACGGCTACGCCTGGGGCTCGCCCGCCTATGACAATACGGCCGCCCCGTGGGTGGACCGGATCGTCTTCCGCACCCTGCCGGAGGACGCAGCGCGCGCGGCCGAGCTCGAGGCGGGCGGCATCGACCTCGACATCGACGTGTCGCCCCAGCACATCGCGCGCCTCGAGGGCCGGGGCGTCAAGGTCACCTCGATCCCGCGGCTGTCCTCGAACCACATCGGCTTCAACGTGGAGAAGGAGGTCTTCAAGGACGTGCGGGTGCGCAAGGCGGTCGCCCACGCCGTCAACCGCCAGGAGATCGTCCAGTTCGTGATGAAGGGGCAGGCGGATGTGTCGCACGGCTTCCTGCATCCGCTCGTCGCCGGGCGCGAGCACGAAGGAGCAGATGCGGCCCTTCATGGCGGACTTCGGGCTCGACAAGTCGAGGCAGCTCCTGACCGAGGCGGGATGGACGCCGGGCGCGGGCGGCATGCGCGCAGAAGGACGGCAAGGCGCTGTCGGCCACCCTCTACGTGTCCACCGAGCTGCACGAGCGCATCGTCACGCCGGTGCAGGCGCAGCTTCGCCAGGTGGGCTTCGACCTGCAGCTCAAGCGGCTCGAGGCGGCGGCCTTCACCTCGGCCACGCGGGCGGGGGAGCACGACGCGCGCTTCCTGCCGATGATCTACTCCTCCGCGGACTTTCTGTACTTCTTCGTGTCCGCGGCTATCCCGAGCCCGAACACGACGCGCTGGCGCGACGAACGGACCGACGCGCTCTTCCAGCAATCGCAGACGAGCCTGAAGGAAGCCGAGCGCGTCAAGGCCTTCCAGGGCATCGAGCAGCGGCTGGTGGGCGAGGCGGTGGTCGTGCCCATCCAGCACGTGCGGTGGATCTTCGGCAGCCGGCCCCGCGCCCACGGCCTCAAGTACCACCCGATCCACGGGATCTACAAGCTGATGGACGTGTGGGTACCTGAGCTCGGAGGGGGGCCTCGCCCCCCTTCCGAAGCCTCTCCCCAGGAAAATGCGGATTGCGCCGGCGAAGCCGGCGCTCGGAGCGGTGAGTTCGTAGCGCGTGGATTATTTGGCGGACTCGAGGCTCGTCCTTCAGAGGGAGATGACGTGCATGGCTGAGTCTCGGCGGATTGCTATTCGGGCTGGGTATGTCATCGCCTTCGACGGCAAGGGGCACCGGCTGCTCCGGGACGGCGTGGTCGTCATGGAGGGCGACCGCATCGTGCACGTGGGCCCGCGCTTCGACGGGCAGCGTGGACGAGACGGTCGACGCGCCCGATCGCGTCCTGACGCCGGGCCTCATCTCGCACCCACGCCCACATCGGCGGGCTCGCCGCTCGACCGCTCGTTCATCGAGGACCGCGGCAACCCGCAGTTCTGGTACTCGGGGCTCTTCGAGATCCTGCCGGTGCGCGGCGAGGCGCAGGACGACGAGGCCACCCGCGCCTGCATCGACTTCTCGATGGCCGAGCTGCTGCGCGGCGGCGTGACGACCGTGATGGAGATCGGCCGCTCGGCGAGTACGTGGTGAGCGCGCGCCGGCACTTCGGCCTGCGCGTCTACATGGGGCTGTCGTTCCGCTCCGGCGCTGGCTCACGCGCGACGGCAGCCGCGTGGTGTGGGAGTGGAACGAGGAGGAGGGGCGGCGCGGGCCTGCGCGCGCGCGGTCGCGTTCCACAAGCGCACGACGGCGCCCACGGCGACCTGGTGCGCTGCTTCTTCTCGCCCGCCCAGGTCGACACCTGCACGCCCGAGCTGCTGCGGGAGGCCAAGCGCCGCGCCGACGAGGCCAGGCGGCCCTACAAGGTGCACACCTCGCAGTCGGTCGTCGAGTTCAACGAGATGGTCGCGCGCCACGGCAAGACGCCGATCGCCTGGCTGCACGAGCTCGGCGTGCTCGGGCCCAACACCGTCCTCGGTCACGCGATCATCGTGGGCGGCTCGTCGTGGACCAACTACCCGGCCGGCGACGTGCGCATCATGGCCGACGCCGGCTGCTCGGTGGCCCACGCGGTGTGGGTGTTCGCCCGGCGCGGCATCCTGATGGAGTCGTTCGCGCGCTACAAGGCCGCCGGCGTGAACATGTCGCTCGGCACCGACACGAATCCGCAGAGCGTGATCGAGGCCATGCGCTGGGCCGCGGTCTGCTCGAAGATCGTGGAGCGCAACACCCAGGCCACCACGGCGGCCGACGCCTTCGACGCCGCCACGCTCGGCGGCGCCCGCGCGCTCGGCCGCGACGATCTCGGCCGCATCGCGCCCGGGCGCCAAGGCCGACCTCGTGCTGTGGAAGGCCGCCTCGTGGCGCATGACGCCGCTGCGCGATCCCGTCAAGAACATCGTGTTCAACGCGACCGCCGAGGACGTGGACCGCGTCTACGTCGATGGCCGGCTCGTGGTCGACGGCGGCCGCGTGCTGGCCGCCGACGAGCGCGCGATCCTCGCCGCGCTGCAGGCGGCGGGCGAGCGCATGTGGCCGCGCATGCAGCAAGTACGACTGGGCCGGCCGCGGCGCCGACCAGCTCTCGCCCCAGACCTACCCCGAGTGGGGTCCTCGGCCGCTCCCTCGCCTCCCGGAGGGGGAGAGGGCAGGGTGAGGGGGGCTGGCGAGTGAAGAAGACGCCCTGCAGTGGCCTCACCCTCAGGATCGGTTCCCTCGCCCCCGGAGGGGGAGAGGGCAGGGTGAGGGGGCGTCGAAAGTGGGCAGGAGATGCTTGCACGCTGCTGGGCTCACCCTCACCCCCGGCCCTCTCCCTCAGTGAGGGAGAGGGAGCTCAGTAGGTGAGGGGGCCGAAGTTGCGGGAGACCCAACGCCAGTGGCTCACCCTCACCCCGGCCCTCTCCCTCAGTGAGGGAGAGGGAGAGGTGGGGTGACAGAGCCGCATTGAAGCCATGACGCGATATATCTTCCGGCGCCTGCTCCAGACGGTGCCGGTGCTCTTCGGTGTCTCGCTCCTCGCCTTCGCCATCATGCACGTGGTGCCCGGCGACCCCGTGCGCCTGATCGCGGGGCCGGACGCGCCGGAATCCGTGGTGGCGCGCGTCCGCACGGAGCTGGGCCTCGAGCGGCCACTCTACGTCCGGTCTGGTCCTTCCTCTCCCGCGCCCTCCAGGGCGACCTCGGCCGGTCCCTCCGCTCGCGGTCGTCCGGTCACCAGCGAGATCCTGGAGCCGCTTTCCCGCCACCCTCGAGCTGACCACGGTGAGCATGATCATGGCCGTGCTCGTGGGCATCTCCCCTCGGACTGATGGCCGCCGTGCGCCGCTCCTCGTGGCTCGACTACCTGGCCACGGGCGCCTCGCTCTCCTCGCTCTCCATGCCCATCTTCTGGGTCGCCATCGTGGCCATCTGGCTCTTCTGTCTCCAGCTCCGCTGGCTGCCCGTCTCCGGCCGCGCCGGCCCGTTCTGGGAGTGGGAGGGACTGCGCCACATCGTGCTGCCGGCGGCCACCCTGGCCACCACGTCCATCGCCATCATCAGCCGGCTCACGCGCTCGGGCATGCTCGACGTCCTCGGGCGCGACTACGTGACGACGGCGCGCGCCAAGGGCGTCCCGCCCCTGTCCGTGGTGGCCAAGCACGCGCTCAAGAACGCGCTGATTCCCGTGGTGACCGTGGTGGGGCTCCAGTACGGCTTTCTCCTCGGGGGGGCGGTGGTGACGGAGACCATCTTCGCGTGGCCCGGAGTGGGGCGTCTCGCCATGACCGCCATTCTC
>CAVOHG010000009.1:0-1514725 GCA_963695655.1 uncultured Acidobacteriota bacterium
GGCATCGACTCCATTTTCGCGAACAGCGGTCCTTCATAGTTACCGGTCGATACCGACGTTGTCGCGATCCGGGTCGTACTTCCATCTGCTGTCCGGCACATGCACCATCTGTGTGTCGAGGCGCGCGGGGAAATACACGAGGCCGGTGGCTGGGTGGAATGCCATCGGGTTCCAGTTGTGCGCCCCACCCGGGTCCGGTGAGAGCAGCTTCGGATTTCGATCCGCCACGCCCGGGAGTTCGATCGGCCGGCCGGTCTTCTGGTCGATCCCGCTGGCCCAGGTGATCCCACGACGAAGGGCGCAGCGGACAGGAACTCGCCGGTCTGCCGATCCAGGACATAGAAGAAGCCGTTCTTGTTGGCCTGGAGAATGACTTTACGCGGGCGGCCGTTCAGCAGCAGATCGGCCTGGACGAGCGGCTGGGTGGCGTCGTAATCGAAGCTGTCGCCGGGCGTGGTCTGGAAGTGCCACGCGAGTTCGCCGGTGCTGCTTTTGACCGCCAGAATCGACGCGGTATACAGGCTGTCGCCCTGACCGCGGAGCGCTCGGTACCACGTCGAAGCGTTACCGGTCCCGAAAAACAGGAGGTCGAGCTCCGGGTCGTACGCCATTCCCTCCCACGGCGTGCCTCCGCCGCCTGCTTTCCACCATTCCTTGCCTTTCCATGTCTTGGCCGCGGCTGCCATTGCTGCGGATTCGAAGCCCAGGCGCGGGTCGGTGGGAACAGTGTAGAAGCGCCAGGCCTGTTTGCCGGTTTCAGCATCTTACGCGGTGATATAGCCGCGCACGCCGGACCCCGCGCCGCCATTGCCGATCACGACCTTGTCGCGCGCGATGCGGGGAGCCGCAGTGATGGAATACGCCTTGGCCGGGTCGGTCGTCTGGACACTCCACAGCGGCACTCCACTTCGCTGATCGAGCGCAACGAGGCGGCCGTCGAGCGTGCCCACGAACACCTTGCCGTTGTGAAGCGCGACGCCGCGGTTTACGACGTCGCAGCAGAAGAAGTAGGCCCGTTCGCGGGGGACCCTGGGATCGTAGGTCCATTTGGGCTCGCCGGTCCTGGCGTCGAAGGCGAATACGACGCTCCATGCACCGGTTGTATAGACGACACCCTCGTCCACAATGGAGTGGCCTCGAGACCCCGGGTCGTGCCGAGTTCCTTGCTCCAGACCAACCCGAGTCTTGAAACCGTCTGCTCATTGATTTGAGTCAGCGGACTGAAGCGCTGATTGTTCTGCGCGCCGCTGATGAAGGCGCCAGTTGTCGTCGACCGCTGCTCCCGCGAGCGCCACGAACGCCGCACTGCCGGCAACGAACAGTTTCCACATGGGTTCAGTCTCCGAGTGACGAACTACCGAAGCCGGCCGGAACTCCAGTTCGCGGTGTGCGGCCGATCACAGGCTGGTACGAGTGACTGTGCAGGCGGCGTGATGACGCCTGGGCTTCGACCGACGCCCGCTTCTTACCCCCTCTGCCGATCGGCACCGGCGTCGGCGGCACGGTACCCTCGACAGCGTCGATGGACGGTCCAGGTCGCCCATTCACGTAGATGTCCACCCGGGAAATTCGCCGGCCCGCTTTCGAGGGTGGAACCTTCGACGCGGCGCTGACGATGACTTCGCTGGCGCCCTCGGCGGTCCCCGGCGTGAGCGACAGCTGGAACGACGGCTGTTGCCGGATGATCCGTGCGGCGCGGGCCAGAAGATTGACGTTGTCGTGCAGAACGTCGCGTCTGGTCATCCGATGCAGCACGTCTGGCGAGACACCAACTCGAGCGGCGAACCCGCGCGGACTATCCTGACGCCGCGCCGCATGGCGACGATCATCTCGGCGCCCTTCGGCAGCGTCCTGAACGGTGACGTCGGATCTTTCTGGCGCTGTGCCCGCAGCAGATCGTCCAGCGACCAGAAGTTGGCGCCCCCGGCTCCGGTGTTGCCGCTCGTCCCCAGGACCGGCCCGACTTCATTGTCCTGAAACCCCGCGGCGAAGATGTCGGTCGCGCTGGACCAGAGCGCGTCGGTGATCAGCACGACCGGGCCGTATATACCTGACCGACGCCGTTGCACATCGCGTCGCGGGTGAGCGGAAATCCTGCCGAGTACGTTGCACCGGTCAACACCGAGTCGCCGATCGACGGCAGCCATCGCTGCAGGTCCCAGTCATCCGGAGCGGATTTGCAGATCTGAAAGTTGAGCGGCGTGTTGATGAACTCGAACAACTCCGGTTCGATGGGATTGGGAGTGAACAGCGGCAACAGCGATTCCGCGGCGCGGATGTTGCCACCCGGATTGCCGCGGACATCCAGGATCAGGCCTTCTTGAGGAAAGCCCGCTTTCGTGATTAGCCTGGTGAACGCCTTGAGGAACTGCCTCGCATCGCTGACGTCGAAGCTGAAGATCCGGATATAGGCCAGGGCCTGGCCATCCACCGTTTTCTTCAATGCGTAGAGGACGTCCTTGATCGAACCGAGCGTGGCGGACTCGTCGCGCGGATACTCCACCTCGAGGATGCGCGTCCTCTTCATGTCCAACGCCGTCCTCTTCTTGCCGTGCGGAGTGGCCGCGTCGCCGGCGTCACTGGTCTTGTGAACCAGCCAGCACGCGCGATGAATCTGATCGCCCCTTTCTTCGTGCGGAACAGGATATCGACCCACGCTTCGTCCGGGGGTAGCGTGCTGTTGAGCGGTCGAATGGTCAGGTTGTCGAGCCCGCGCGCGACACGGGCGTCGAGGTTGCTGCCAGCCTGCGACTCGCCGTTGATTTCGATCGCCCTCACGCATCCGGGACCCCGTTCCACGCCAGCACTTCGACGCCACGCTCGAACCTGGCCTCTCGCCCGTCCTCTGACACTGCCGGCGCATTCTTCACTGACCGCCGTCCGCGTCACGATGAAACGTTCGCAGCCCCGCTCGAAACACTGCTCGATGAGAAATGGCAGGTACGCGGTGCAGATCGGTACGGTTCGGGCAGCAGATACAGCGTGTGCAGGTCGCGCGTCGACCCGAATATCGACAGCATGCGGCGATGAAAGTCGATCGTGCTTTCGAGGTCGACATTCCACTCGGCGAGCTGGAACCTGAGAAGTTTGAGCTGCTGAATGGGATCGATCGCGTGAATGGCGCGCTTCATCGGCAGATGGACATAATTCATCTCCATCACCAGCAATGCCTGCTCGACGATGCGGAGACGCTCCTCCCGCGACAGTCGAGCCTTCCGGTCCGACGCACTGAGGAAGGTGCCAAGGTCCTTCACGGTTCGGCGGGTGGTTGGAGAACTCGCGATCTCCAGTAGTTCCAGCCTCTTGCCAAGTTCGACTTCAGCCATGGTCCTCCATTAGGGCGCGCACGCGTCACCGCACCAGAACGCGAAAATAGCCGGCACCAGAATCCTTGATGCCGGCTATTTTTCTACTTCTGCTTCGTCCCCTTCTTGACCGGCTTCTCTTCCGCCTCCGCCCTGACCGCCGCCTGGTCGCCTTAGTTGTGCCATGTTCAGCCTCCTGTTGTGCGTTGAACGATTTCCTGCTTCCGAGCAGTTGCGCGAGCTCCTGCAGACGGACCTGGATATCAGGCCGGCGCACGTTACCCGCGGTAGTTGTCGTCGCCCCAGCGTGCCTGGAGAGCCGCTCGACCGGTCTCGGCCCGGACAGCGTAATCGTACGCCATCGAGCTGTCGCCGTCCCGCCGCAGGGACCTCGCCGCCACCAGCCACGCGCGCCACTCCGATTCGCGTTGTGCCGCCGCGGCGAACAACTTCTGCGCCGCCTGGGCGTCAGCGAGCGCGCCGCGTCCGTCGCCGCCGGCGAGCCGAACTTCAGCGGAGGCGAGCAGCGCTGTCGACAGGAGCCGGTTTAGTTTCAACTCCCTCGCGACCCCCACGGCCCCGTCGACCAGTGCCAGCGCCTTTCCCGGCGCACCAGCCATCGTGTCGCTGAGCGCGAGCGCCGCGCCCGCGCCGCGAGCGCCGTGTCCCTGTAGTCGGGTTCCGCCAGTTTGAGCGCCGCCATCGCTCGCGTCGTGGCTTCCGTACGGTGGTTCAGGCTGAGAGCTATTTGCGCGGCGATCACATGCACGTATGCCAGCTGGGCCTTGAATTCCGCTTCCGGCCCGGCAGCGATGGTATAGGCTTCGTCGAGAGCGGCCTTGGCTTCCTCATACCTCCCCGCGCTGACAGCGACGCCGCGCGATTGACCTGATCCCATCCCATGCTCGACCCGTGCGCCGAGCGACTTGTTGATCCGATAACTTTCATCGAAGTGAGGGAGCGCTTCGGCGTACAGCTCCTGGTGGCTGCCGAGAAGGACGCCAATGCTGGAGTGCGTCGCCGCCAATCTCGCCGGGTCGCCTGACTGCTTCGCCAATGCCAGCTGCTCGGAGAATGCTTTCATCGCAACCGCGTATTCGCCTTTGTCGCAATACACCCGCCCGAGCAGAATGAGCGCATTGGATGTCTCGGTGCGGTAGCCCGCGGGCTGGTAGAACTTCAGCGCCGACTCGAGATGCGCCACCGCTTCGTCGAACCTGCCCTCCTGACTGCTCAGACTGCCAAGTGCGAGGCGGGCCCGTGCTTCCAGCCGGGGCGAGTTGTCCTGGCGGGCGAGATCGAGCGCCTCGACCAGGTACGTGCGGGTATCGGCGAACTCGCCCCGCGCCAGCAGCGTATACGCGAGGTCGATCAAGCCGTTGGTCGCCAGCGTCCGGCTATTGAGCCGCTGCGCCGCCTTGACCGCGTCGGCAGCGATCGCCTTTGCCTGATTGCTGGCGCCCATGGCGTGGTCCCACGTTGCTCAGTTGCAGCGAGGTCCTGATCGCCTGGTACTGGCTGGAGGCTTCGCGTGACATCGCCAGCGATCGCTCCAGTGCTCCTCGCTTCAGGCAGTTTCCTGATCCTGGCCAGCAGCGACCCCCGCTGGTAGTGCACCTCGGCGAGGCCTTCATGGTTCGACATCGCCTGGTAGATGTTTTCCGCCTTCGAGAATGCGTCGTTCGCCTTGGGCAGTTGCTGCCGACGGCGTAGAGAATGCCCGACTGCAGGAACGCGCGGGCGGACTGCGGATCCAGTTCCGTGGCCTTCAATTACGAGCCGATCGCTCGATTGAGATCCTCATTCTTCTGATAGGCACGGCCAAGGTCGACATACGCCGCGGACTGTTCCCTGCCTCGCGCTGAGCTGGCGATCAGCAAGACTTTTCAATCGCCGTCTTGAAGTCGCGCGCGAGCGTCGCCGTGACCGCGTCCACGTAGCTCGATTCCGCAACGGACAGACCCGAGCGATCCCGGAGCAGCGGCATCGCCAGGAACAGTTCCTCACTGGCCTTGGCGGTGAGTCCCGTCTCCACGTAGGCTTCGGCCCGCCGAACCCGCGCGAGGGCAAACTTCTGGTCCAGTTCGAGCGCCTGCCCCAGCGACTTGCTCGCCTGAAAATACGCGCCTTCGCGAATCGCGCTCGTGCCGCGGTCGTACCACTGACGGCAGCGGGCGGCGGCACGTGGTGCCCGCGCCGCAGCAGACGCCCGACGCGAACCACGCCGCTACCAGCACGGTCACGGCACTCGCGGCAATCACGGTCTTGAACCCGATCGACTTCCCGCGCACCTTCGTCGGTGACGGCGCCGTGGCGCCGACAGCGGTCGTCGCTCCGTCGAGCGCATGCTTGAGTTCACGCAAGTCGGCGTGAAGCGATCGCGCTGATTCGTACCGCACCGCGGCATCCTTGGCCATCGCCCGCGCGATGATCGCGTCGAGGGCCGGTGGCACGGCGGGGTTGAGCTCGGGGGTCGCGGCGGAGTCGCCGTCATGACCCGCATCGCGATTTCGACGAACGTCGCGCCATGGAACGCGGAAGTACCGGTCGCGCATTCGTAGAGTGTGACTCCGAGCGAGAAGATGTCCGATCGTCCGTCGATCTCCCGTCCACGCAACTGCTCGGGAGACATGAATCCGGGCGTCCCAATCGCGCTGCCTTCGATCGTCAGACGTTCCATGGTCTCGGCCGCGGCAAGATTCGTAGGCGCCAGCTTCGCCAGTCCGAAGTCCAGCACCTTCAGCTGGCCGCGCGGCGTGACGATCATGTTGTGCGGCTTGATGTCACGATGAATGACGCCAGCAGCATGGGCCTCCTCGAGCGCCTGCGCCGCCTGGATGCCGATGTCCACCACTTCGGCAGGCGGCGACGGGTGCTGCCGGATCCGCTCGGCAAGACTCTCGCCCTCGATGTATTGCATGACGATGAAGACACAAATCGTCTTCTTCGCCGACTTCGTGGATGGCGCAGATGTTGGGATGGTCCAGTGCGGCAGCCGCCCTGGCCTCGTTCATCAGCCGGTGCCGGGCCCGATCGCTCGCCTCGGACCGCTCGGGCAGCATTTTGATCGCAACCATGCGGCCGAGCGTGGTGTCTTCCGCGAGGAAGACCTCACCCATCCCGCCCGAGCCCAGCTTTCGGACGATTCGGTAGTGGCTGATCTCTGAACGTATCAAGACAAACGGATATTAAGCCCTGCCCAGCTAGAGAAGTTCAGATTTCTCAGATTCGTCGAGTCTACGGAGGTTGGTGCAGATTTCAGCAGGTGAAACCAGGCCCGGGCGCGCGGTCGCCCCTTCGCTCGTTGAACGTCGATCGGACCGACGGCCAGCACGAAATCAGCAGGGCTACTCGTTGCGCAAGGCCATCAACGGGTCGATGCGTGTCGCACGAAGCGCGGGGAAATAGCTGGCGACAAGGCCAGTCAAGGCCAGGACGATCGCCGTACCAACAAAGCTGACCGGATCGGTGGGACTCACCCCGGCGATCAGGCCTGCAATCAGGCGGGTCACGAGCACCGCAAGCAGGGTGCCGACGACGACACCCAGTCCAACAAGCCGAAGTCCCTGGCCGAGCACGCTCCAGAGGACGCGGTGCGATGAGGCGCCGAGCGCCATCCGAATACCGATTTCGGGCGTCCTCGAGGTGACCGTGTAGGCGACGACGCCGTACAGGCCGATCATCGCCAGCAGCAGGCCGACGGCACCGAGCGAGCCCAGCAGACCGCTCCCCAGTCGCCGCATGGCGAACTCGAACGTCGTCGCCTCCCTGATGGTCTTGACGTCGAACGCGACCTTGTTGTCGAGATCCGAAATCGCCCGCGTGACAGCACGAATCGCACCTCCGGGATCGCCGTCCGTTCGGAGGTGAACCATCAATGGTCTCGCTTGCGTGGAAAGGCTCGGCACTTGAGCTGTACGAGTAGTGCAAAATCGGCTTCGGCTCATCGGCGACAGATGCGAACGCACTGTCTTTGACAACTCCAACGATTTCCGAGTACGGCTCTCCGTAGCCAACGTGGTGGCCGACGGCCTCTTCGCCAGGGAAATACGCTCTTTGGAAGGCTTCGTTCACGATCGCCACAGGCGGGCTGCCGATCCGGTCGCTCGTTCGAAAATCGCGTCCTCGCAGAAGAGGAATCCCCATCGTGTCGAAATAATGCGGACCGACATTATTGAGGTATGTACGTGCACCCCTTGCTGTCGGCCGTCCCTGAATCTGAAAGCGCGCGGCACTGGTGTCGCCGGCGAGCGGCATGATGCTGGCCACGCTGCTGGATCGCACGCCCGGGATTTGATCCACCCGTTCGAGCACTCGCGCTGCGAACAGCGCGGCGCCGTCACCGGTGTCCCGATTGGGCTCCAGGTAGAAAGTGGCAACGAGCCCGTGATCGAGGTCGAAGCCAGGATTCAGCGTTGCGATGCGCATCAGGCTGCGCACAAACAGCGACGACACGACGAGAAGCACGACGGATGCTGCAACCTGGCCGACGACAAACGAATGCCGTAGCCAGAGCCGACCAGTGATACCGCGGCTGCCGGCACGCTGCACCTCGCCGACGACGCCGGGGTCGCTCGCGCGCAGGGCGGGAACGACGCCGCACAGAAATCCGCTGACCAGGGCGAGGCCGAGCCCGTACAGATATAACGTGAGGTCCGGTTCGATGCTCAGTTGAACCGGCTGTTCGTTCGGAAGGGTGACCACACTCAGCGTGCGCACCAGCCAGACCGCCAGCAGCGACCCTGCTCCAGCCCCCAACGAGGCCAGCAGGAAGCTCTCGACGAGCATCGATTGGATCAGGCGCGCCCGGCCCGCCCCGAGGGCGAGCCGGATCGCCAACTCGCCCCGACGAGCCGTCGCACGCGCCAGCAGGAGACCGGCCACGTTTGAGCATGCGATGAGCAGCACGAGCCCGAAGAGTACGAGCAAGAGGACGGGAAAAAGGATCAACTCGGGTGAACCACGGACCTGCATGCCCCGCACCGGGAAGACTCGAGACGCCCGGCTGAATCCCTCGTTCTCTCTGGGATAGATGCGTTCGAGTTCCTGTCCCAGCGCGGTCACGGCGGGCTGCACCTGCTCGAGTGTCCGTCCTTGCGGAAGTCGGCCGAGGACGGCCAGCCCATTTCCATTCTCCCGCCGGTTGAGATTTGGGAGGACGAGTGCGCTCAACGGGACGTAGACATCGGGCGACATGAAGCCGGTTACCGGCCGGTAGTGTGCGGGCAGAACGCCGAGGACGAGAAATGGCTCCCCATTCAGGTTCAGCGTCTGCCCGAGCACGGCTGGATCCCCACCGAATCGCCTCTGCCAGCAGGCATAGCTGAGAACCGCCAGCCGCGGATCTCGCTCGGGGCTGGCCTCGTTGGAAGTGAAGACGCGGCCGATGCCTGCTCCTACTCCCAGGCCGTCGAAGAAGTTGGCGGTGACCGCCAATCCATTGACGCGTTCGAGGTTGTCGCGCGATCGCAGGTTCAACACGGTGCCGCGGGAGCCGACGACGTCGGCAAAGATCCGGCTGTCGCGCAGGTCACGATAGTTGAGAAAAGAGAACTGGTTGCTGTTACCGGGCTCGACACCGACGACGTCACCCGGATCGACCATGGTGGGAACGCGCACGAAGATCGCTGACAGCGCCGCAAGAAGCGTCGTATTGACGCCGATCCCGAGTCCAAGCGAGAGCGTGGCCACGAGGACGAGCACCGGACTGCGGCGCAGACTTCGCCAGGCGTAGATCAGATCGCGGAGGGCATTCTCGAACACCGGGACGCTCCTGGTGTCGCGACACCGTTCCTTGTAGCGCTCGATCCCGCCGAACTCGACGCGCGCCTGTCGGTCTGCGTCGCTCGCGGAGAGACCCTTGCGGACGAGGTCCTCGGCGCGACTCTGAATATGGAACGTGAGCTCCTCGCGCATCTCACGTTCCGTTCGTGACGGACGGACAACGTTGCCGAGTCGCCAGAGGAGGGATCTTATGGCGCGCACGTCAGATCTCCTCCAGTCTGGCTCGCAACGCCGTCGCCATCACCGCCGTCAACCGCTCCCATCCGGCAGTTTCTTCGCGGAGGCGCTTTCGGCCAGCGGCGGTGAGCTGGTCAGTACTTGGCCCTTCGGTTGTTGTCGGAGATGCCCCATTCGGCACTGAGCAACGCCTGCCCCTCGAGCCGATACAAGGCCGGGTAGAGCGCGCCTTGCTCGATCTCCAGCGCACCGCCGGACATCTGGCCGATGCGCAGCAGCACACCGTATCCATGGAGCGGACCGAGCGACACCGCTTTCAAAATCAGCAGATCGAGCGTCCCCGGCAGCAGCCCCACGTCGTTCCCCATCAGCTCTCCTAGTGCGCTTAGGGTAACATCGTACTCTCCTAACCAGTCAAGGAGAATCTCGATCGCCAGCCTCGTGGTCGCGCAGGAGTTTCGTGACTCCGCGCTTTTAAGGTAATGTCTCCAAAATCGGCGTCATGCTCACGGCGCCATGGGCCCAATCGTCCTGCTGATTGTGAGCTGTTCACAAATCCAAGAAAGGGAGCCTGGGACATGAGACGACTATTCGTTGTTGCGACTGCCGTTGCGATGCTCGCGTCTGCCGGAGCATTCGCGGGCGAGGTGAAGGGACCGCCGGGAACCGTGGACAACACGAACGAGACCGGCGCCCTCGATCATGCGAACTCGGCGTGCGCCGCCAGCGGCCTGAATGACTTCGACTCGGCGGAGGGACAGGCGGTGAGGCAGGTTCAAACTGCGGCCGACTCGTGGAAATACTACGGCCTGCCGAAGGGCGCCCCCGGCAAGCTTGGACTGTGCAAAGGGGGAACGGGAGAGCGATAGGAGCGCGAGCCGTCGACTGGTTTCTCGTGGTTGGCCCCGCCTCGCATCGGGGCCAACCCTTTGCTCTCGTTACCTCAGCGCTTCCATTGCGTCGGTTTTCGTGATCCGCCAGGCAGGTAAGAAACACGCCAGTGCGGCTACGGCGAAGAGCACGGCGGTCACAACCGCGATGGTGACCGGGTCGTCGTTGCCGACGCCGTAGAACATCGTGGACATCACCCGAGTCGCGACATCCATTCCGACCAGCCCGATCAAGAGTCCGATCACCGTCAGCCGCATCCCTCCTCTGAAGATCAAGCTGCGCAGATTGCCGGCACTGGCTCCAAGTGCCGCGCGAATGCCCAACTCGTGGGTCCGTTGAGCGGCCGTGTAGGCAACGACACCGTAGATGCCCAGGGCGGCAAGCAACAGTGCAATCGCGGCAAACACCGTGAGGATCGTGCTGGTGACGCGGTTGGCCAGCATCGACTGATCGACGATCTGTTCGAGCGTGCGGACATCGCTGAGCGCCTGGTCCCGGTTGACGCGATCAATCGCGGACCGAACCGCTTGTTGCAGTGACTGCGGCGGCACGCCGGCTCGCACCACGAGGTTGATGCTGTAGGTCGGGCTCTGCTGGTTCGAGGCGTACATGCCCCCGCTGATCTCATCGCCCAGCCCGGTGATCTTCTCCCCGGCAATGACGCCGACGATTTCCCAGGCCATCTGCGGCCCGGCCTCAGTGGTCCCCGGTACGATTTTCCGCACCAGGATGCGGCGACCGAGCGGATCCTCACGGGGAAACTCTCGCCTGGCCAGCGTCTCGTTGATCAGGACGACCGGCGGACCGCCGGCCCTGTCGCTGTCGCGCAACCGGCGTCCCGCAAGCAGCCTGATCCCGAGCGCGTCGAAGTAAGACGGGCTGACTACTTTGAAGAACGCCGCGCGGCGGCTCGCCTGATCCTTCGCCTCGCGGTCGGCAATCACGTAGGGGACGCCGTAGCCCCAGCCCTGCAGCGGCAACGCCGAGGTAATCGCCGTCTCGCGAACACCCGGCACCGCCTCGACGGCGGCTCTGATCGAGTCGAGATATGCGTTCAGTTCGACAGGATCGGGATGCTGTTCCTGATTGATCGGCAGACCGGCGGTCAGGACATTCGTCGGATCGAATCCAGGATCGACATCGAGCAGCTTGAAGAAGCTGCGCATCAGTAGTCCCGAAGCGACCAGGAGCACGAATGCGAGTGCCACTTCGGCAACGACGAGAACGCCGCGCGCACGCCGATCGGGGGTGCCCGCGATCGAGCGCTGTCCACCTTCCTTGAGCGCACTGACCAGGCTCGGGTTCGTCGCCTGGGCCGCTGGCACAATGCCAAACAACAGGCCAGTCAGGACCGTCGCGGTCAACGCGAACAACAGGACGGAGGTGTCGATGCGAACGTCAACCGCGGGAGGCAGTGTGTAAGGAGGGATCAAGGATCGGATCCACTGCAGCATCGTGTAACCAACACCGACTCCGACGATGCCGCCGCAGGCGGAGATCACGACGTTCTCGATCAGCAACTGCTGCACGAGGCGCGAGCGGCTCGCACCGAGCGCGGCCCGCACCGCGATCTCGCCCTTTCTTGCCAGGCTGCGCGCGAGCGCGAGATTGGCCAGATTGGCGCAACCGATCAGCAGGACGAACAGCGTCGCGGCAAACAGAGTCGTGACGGCGGTGTGCAATTGTGGGCCGATCAGCACGTCAGCGAGACGGTCGACGGCAACACCCCAGCCCGCGTTCGCGTCGGGGTAGGCGTCGGCGATGCGCTGTCCGATGACCCTCATGTCGGCGCGCGCTTTCTCGAGCGTGACCGCCGGCTTGAGCTTGGCGCTGGCGCCGAGCCAGCGGGAGTCGCGCGACATGTTCGACGGCTCGAAGGCAAGGGGCTTCCAGATCTGGGCGGCGGTGCGATCGAAGGGTCCGCCTTTCTGAAGCACACCCACCACAGTGTGTGGCTCGCCGCTCAGCAAGATGTTTCGTCCCAGAATTGCGGGGTCGGAACCGAAACGGCTTTCCCAGAGCACATGGCTGAGCAGCACCACGCGATCCCTCCCGGGCTGATCCTCGCCCGGAAGAAACGTCCGCCCTGTCGCTGGTTTCGCCCCGAAGATATCGAAGTAGTGCGCCGAGACGCGCGCCCCGCGGATCGCGATCGGCTCGGCCCCACCGGTCAACGTTGCCGTCCAGCCGACTTCCGCCGCGATGTATTCGAAGACGGCGTTCTGCTTCGTCCAATCGAGGTAATTCAGCGTCGAGATGCCATTGAGCCCGCCGGTGGGATGCCTTTCGAGGACGCGCACGATGCGGTCCGCTTCGGGATATGGCAAGGGCCTGAGAACGATCCCATTCACGAAGCTGAACATGGCCGTGTTCGCCCCGATCGCGAGCGCGATGGTGGCAATCGCGACAGCCGAAAACCCGGGGCTGCTGCCCAGCAGGCGAATCGCGTACCGAAGGTCGTGTCTCAGCGCGTGCCTGGCTTTGACTTGTGCGCGCTATTCATTCCCAAGCACCTCCATCCGCCGCCAGAGCGCCAGCCACTTGACCTTCGGGGTCGTACGCCGCGCGCTGCCGTCGAGCGTGCCGAAGTCGCGCGCAGACCTCGACCAGGCAAATTACGCCGTCAACCGTTCAGAACCCGAGCGTCTCGTCAGCCGACGGCCCGTACGTCGACGGCACCGGCGCGTCGTTCAGCCGCAGGTAGACGCCAAGCTGGGCGCGGTGGTGGACGATGTGATTGAGGAACATCTGGCGGTAAGCGAGGAAGCGCGATCCCTCGAAAATGGTGCGCCCGCCGGCGGACAGCTTCCACGGCTCGTTCCACTGGTCGTCTCGGACTTCCTTCAGCGCCTTCCGCACGTTCGCCGTCCCCTCATCGAACGCGCGGACGAGCTGATCGGCTGATTCGAACGGCAGCGGAGTGAACTTGCGCGCGGCAAAGTCCAGACCCGGCTCGGTCAGGATGACCATGCCAAAGCCACCGAGCTGGGCGACGTGCGGCGCGAGCTTACCGAGCGGCATCGACTTGCTGTGCGGGGCGAAATCCCCTTTCCCCGCCGGCACCCGCTGCAGTGTCGTCCGCGTCTTTTGCACTTCCGCATCGAATTCTTCCAGGAGCATGTCGGTCAACGGCATCATGAACCTCGCTTGAACAAAGACCTGTTTGCCATAGTGTACGCGGAGTCTTAATCTGTTGGTGCCAGGCTGCGGTTTTGACTCAGCACAACTTCATGCGCCTTCAGGTGAACACTCGGCTTCTCTGCGCGTTTTTCGGGCTGTTTGCAACGATATCGGCCGCGGACCAGAACACGACGACTGCAAAGGACGGCTTCGTATCCGTCAACGGCATCCGGTTGCACTACGTGGACTGGGGCGGAGCCGGCCCCTCGTTGCTGTTCCTCACCGGATTGGGCGACAGCGCCCATTCGTTCGACCGTCTGGCTGTGGGATTCACCGACCGCTTTCACGTTCTTGGACTCACCCGTCGCGGGCAGGGGGAATCCGACAAGCCGTCGTCTGGCTACGACCCGCGCTCCCTGGCGGAAGACATCAGAGTGTTTCTCGACGTCATGAAGATCCAGCGTGTGACACTCGCGGGCTTTTCTGTCGCCGGCAGTGAGGAAACGCTGTTTGCAGGAACCTACCCGACACGCGTTGACAAACTGGTGTATCTGGATTCCGCGGAGGACTACAAAAGCGGGTACGAACTTGCGACCAATCCGATCACGGCATACCCGCTGCCGCTGCCCTCACTGGACGGTCCACTCGGCGAGATCGTGAAGGGCTCTCGACAGCACGACCCTGACTACACACAAATCGTTGCACCGGCTTTGAGCTTCGTGACGATTTACGACGCGCCATACATTCCCGCTGATGCCGATGCCGCGTTGCGGGCTCGTATTGTCACGCGCTGGAATGACTACGGAAATCCCTTTCAGCGGCGCAAGATCGACCACTTCACGCGCGACATGAAAAACGGGAAGGTGATCGAAGTGCACGATGCGGATCACGGCGACTTCATCCGCGATGCGACCTTCCAGAAGTTCCTCATCCGCGAAATGCGGAAGTTCCTGCTGAATGAATGACGGGCACGCGCGAGCTTCCAGTTTCCAGTTTCCAGTATCCAGTTTCCAGTTTCCCCCGCCTTCGCTCCGTCGACCTCCGCAAGCTTCGGCGTGGCAGGCGAGTCCCTGATCCCTGATCCCCCGCCTCCGCTCCGTCGAGCTCCGCGACCTTCGGCGCGGCAGGCTCGTCCCGAGTCCCGAGTCCCCGCCTTCGCTCCGTCGACCTCCGCAAGCTTCGGCGCGTCAGGCGAGTCCCTGATCGCCAATCCCTGATCCCTGATCCCCAATCCCGTCTTCGTCACCCGTGTAACGCGGCGCCATCTCGCGACACTTCCTGTCGAACACGAGGAGGACCCATGACCGCACGTATCGATGAAATCGCCGACGATCTGTATCGCATCTCGGTATACGTCAAGGATTTCGACCTTCAGTTCAATCACTTCCTGATCAAAGACGACGAGCCGCTGCTGTTTCACACCGGCTTGCGCGGCATGTTTCCGCTGGTCCGCGACGCGGTTGCGAAAGTGATCGATCCGGCGCAGCTGCGCTGGATCGGATGGAGCCACTTCGAAATGGACGAATGCGGCGCGCTCAACGAATGGCTGGCGACGGCGCCCCAGGCGACGCCGGTCTGCGGCCAGCTCGGCGCGATGATCAACATCGCCGACTTTGCCGATCGGCCGCCGAAGGGCCTCGAGCCCAACGAGATACTGTCGACCGGCAGGCGCCGGTTTCGCTTCGTCCCGACGCCACATCTGCCGCACGGGTGGGACGCCGGAGTCCTGTTCGACGAGACCGATCGCGTCCTGCTGTGCTCGGATCTGCTGCACCAGCTCGGCGACGTGGAACCGGTCACGACCGTGGACATCACCGACCGCTATCGTCATGCGCTCGCGTCGTATCAGGCATCGCCGGTATTGATGGACTATGTGCCATACAACGACAACACGCGCCGGCAGCTCGCGAACCTGGCGGCGCTGAAGCCGCGCACCCTGGCCGCGATGCACGGCTCGACGTTCGTCGGCGACGGCGCCGCAATCCTGCTCGCCAGCGCAGATGTGATCCAGAGCGTCAGCGGCGAGACCTCGGCGTCGGTGGGTTAACGAGGATGGCGTTGACCGCGGTCCTCGAGCCGCGCTACTTTGTGCGGCTGATGACCACCGCGCTCATCGGTGCCACTGACGGCGATCTGGCGCGCGCGATTGCCGCTCGTGCCGGAATGGCGGACGCCGCCGAAACCGAGCTCTACCGCCGCTTCGCGCCGCGGGTCCGGCTCTATGGGCTGCGGCATCTTCGTGACGAGGATGCCGCGCGCGACCTGATGCAGCAGGTGCTGTTGCTGACGATCGAGAAGCTGCGCAGCGGCGCCGTCCGCGACATGGACATGATTGGATCCTTCATCCTCGGCACGAGCCGGATGCTTGCGGCAAACCTGAAGCGGCGTGACCGCCGCCGGGAGGCGCTGCTCGAGGCGTTCCCGACCAACCTTCCAGCCGTCAGCATCGCACCAGCGGTGATGGACGAGGACGGTCTCGAGGGCTGCCTGTCCACGCTTGCCGAGCGCGAGCGCACAATCGTGCTGCTGACGTTCTACGGCGATCGAACGTCGCGGGACATCGCGCAGACGCTCGGGATCGGGGAGGGCAACGTCCGCGTGATCCGGTCCAGGGCCATCGATCGCCTTCGCGGCTGCATGGGCGCGGCGGAGCGCGCGTCATGACCAGCGGGTGCGAAATGCCGATCGCAGACGAGAGGCTGGTCGACTACTGGTCGGGCGACCTGCCGCCGCAGGAATCAGAGTCGCTGGAAGAGCACGTTTTCAGCTGTGCAGCCTGTGCGGCCCGACTCGAATGGGTCGCCGCCGTGGCGTCCGGGATCACGTCGCTCGCGCGGCAGGGCCGCTTCTCCGGCATCATCTCGCGTGCCACACTCAACCAGCTGCAGCACGACGGCGTGCGCGTGCGCGTCTACTCGTTGGTGCCAGGCGACGTGGTGCCGTGCGCTGTATTCCCTGGCGACGATCTCGTCGTCACCTCGATGCGAGGCGACTTTGCCGGCGTCGACGCAGTCACGGTCGCGGTCACCGGTTCGACGCCGATGTCGGGAATCGTGCTCGACGACGTCCCGGTGTCGCCGGCGGAAGGCGAGCTGCTGTGGGCGACGCCAGGGTCGCTGATCCGGCAGCTGCCGACGTCGCGGGTCACGCTGACGGTGACCGCCGGTCGCGCGGACGGTCGGCGAATCGGCGAGTACGTCCTCGATCACACCGCCGCGTAAATCCCACCCACGTCCCCGGCCGCGCCCTGGAAACTGGAGACTGGGAACTGGAGACTAGTGAGCCGCAACCGGCCCGGGCACTCCGATTCTTCGACTCAATCCCCGATTTCGAACTCCTCGGCCGCACTTTTCCAAATAAGATAGGTGCCGTTCATAAAGCTCGGAGGCAGGATGCGATTTCCGCTCGTCGGCGCGCTCGTGTCGGTCATCGCTCTGTCGAGCCCGGCTGCGGCGCAGGAACGTCCGTTTCTCTTTTCCGTCACGACGGCGGACGACAGCCAGCCCGCGGCACGCTTCGACTACGACCTCGGGATCGGCGAGCGGGCCTTCCAGAGCGACATCGCGAATCAACCTGAGCACCGGATCGGCGTGCAGGCCTCATACGGGCGGCTGACGCTGCTCGCCAGGCTCGGCGTTGCCACCGAAGGCAGTTCCTACCAGAGCTCTCAGTCAGGCGAGTTGCTGTACAGCGTGCTCGGGCCGGGGCACCGCGTGGCCTTCGCGGCGGGCGGAGGCTTGCTCCACGAGGCTGATGGCGTCAACGTCCTCCTCGCCAGAGTCGTGACAGGCCGATCGACCAGGTCGTCCGAGACCTACGGGAATCTGCTGTTCCAGGGTCCCCTCGCCGCAGGTCGAGATGCACTCGACGTGATCACCAGCGTCGGCTGGGCACGGAAACTGTCACACGGCCTCTCGGCGGGAATCGAGGCGATTGGCGAGGATCTGGAGGGGTTCTGGGAGGCCGAAGAAGCCGAGGGCGGTGCCCGGCTGCTGGTCGGCCCATCGGTACACGTTTCGCCGCACGGGAAACACTGGCAGCTCTCCGCAACAGGGGGTCCCGTCTTCCATCCGTCGAACACCGGACGGGTCAGCAACGCGCTCCGCGACCTGCCGCCGGAAACCAGGCGCACGAGCTACGCCTTCAAAGTCGCGTTATCGGTTGCGCTCTCGTCGGATCCGTAACCCGCCAGCGGCACGGCACGCGGTACCGCAGCGCGGCCCGGACCTTACGATGCGACGCTACAGGAGAATCCCGACATGAAGTGCACCCGCCGCTCGTTCCTGGGCGCCGCCGCCGCGGGGCTCGTGCTCGCCCCCGGTAGCACTCGTCTCGCTGCCCAGGGCGCGAGCGACAGAATCCGCATTGGCGTGATCGGCACCGGCGGCCGCGCACGCGGGCTGATGACGCTGCTCAACAAGCTCCCCGGGAACGAGATGGTTGCCGTGTGCGACGTCTACGAGCCGAGGGTGCTTCAGGCCGCCGAGATCGCGGGAGCCACGGCCGCGAAGGTGTCGGACTATCGCAGGATCCTGGATGACCGCTCCATCGATGCGGTCGTTGTCGGCACACCCGATCACTGGCACAAGACCGTGACGCTCGACGCGGTCGCTGCCGGCAAGGACGTCTACGTCGAGAAGCCGGTTTCCCACACGCTCGCCGAAGGCGTGGAAATGGTGAGGGTCATCGAAGCCTCGAAGCAGATCGTCCAGACCGGCACGCAGCAACGAAGCTGGGATCACTTCCTGCTCGGCAAGCAGATCATCGATTCCGGACGCCTCGGCCAGATCACGTTCGTCCACACCTACTGGTATCAACACGCAACCGCGGGGAATTATCCGCCGGTCGCGCTCGAACAGCTCGATTGGAAACGGTGGCTCGGCCCCGCGCCCGATCAGCCGTTCCGGCCGGAGCGGTTCTATCAGTGGCGTCATTTCTGGGACTTCGGCGGCGGCTGCATCACCGATCTCATGACGCATTGGATCGACGTCGTCCAGTGGTACATGAACGCCGAGGCGCCGATGGCAGCGGAGACGACCGGGCACAACTACAACATCAAGCTGTGGGAAGCGCCCGACACGGTGAACGTCAGTCTCGAGTTCCCGCAAGACTTCATGGCCGCGTACCTGGGGACGTACGTCAGTCGTGTGGACGATGGTGGGCTGGAATTCCGCGGCGAGCGGGGCACGCTGAAGGTGGATCGGGCCCGGCTCGCCTTCTATCGCGATGATTCTGCGTGGGCACCGGGCACGCAGACGCCCGAACCCGAGATCTACGTGCGGTCGAGCGGGGACGGGACGCTCTCGCACCTGCAGAACTGGCTCGATTGCGTCAGGAGCCGGAAGGTTCCGAACGCGCCGATTCGCATCGGGCACCAGGCTGCGAGAACGTCGCACATCGCCAACGCGGCACTGCGCGCCGGCCACAAGGTTCGCTGGAATGCGCAAGCGGAACGGATCGACACGTAGCTGAGCTAAGCAGCCGTCGGGCGCATTGGAGGGAGGTCTGATGAACCGCGAACTCGCCGCCAGCCACGCGCTCTCGCTCTACGGAGCCAGGGCCGAAGCGCTGCTCGAGCCTCGCAAATGTCAGGGCTGGGACCTCCACACCCAGCCGGGAACGTTGTCGCGAATAAATGCGTCGACCGCCGCTCGAGATCCGGTATGTTGGCTGGGATCGGAAGCGCGCGTGCACTCGGACGTGAGGTGTCACATGTGGCAGCTGAAGAGTAGAACGGTACTTGTCGTCGCGGCGTTCCTTGGTGCCTCCTGCGGAGGCGGGATGTCCGCTGGTCCGACCGCCCCAACGGCGGCTCCCGACCAGAGGCTGGCGGCCAGCGTCGCGCAGCCGGTTCCCTCGGCTGTGCGGCCCTCGGCGGGTCCCTCCGGAATATCGTCGGATCCGTCGGGCCACCTTCCGGACGGCAACAGGGCGAAAAATTGTCAGACCGAATCCGCGGACCTCTTCCCCGTTCCATTCCCCACGGTCACCCTGCCGGCTCCGGTCCCCACCGTTCAATTCGGTTCCAGGCTGACGGAGGAACGCGACAAGTCATCCGGGCGAATTCGCCGCGGGCAAATCGGCGGGCAAATCGGACGGGGCGACTGCTTCAGGTAGTGCTCGTGACCGTCGCCGTTGCGAGATGCGGACGCCGGCCTTGAATCCCGCAACGGCGGACATCTATTCGGTGCGGCAACTCACTTCGGGGTGAACACGAACCCGACGCTGCCTCGAACGGGATCGTTCGCCTCCCCGACTGCAACGCCGGACGCATTCACGTCCCTCAGCGTCGTCTGGATCGAATCGGGAAACCGATAGGTCGTGTAGCGAGTGGCGGTCTGCAGGTATCCGACGAACATTCCGAGCGACGGCTCCTCGCTGAACCCTAAACGGTCCTCCACGTCGGTGATCCGGACCGCGGTATCGGATGGACGGCAGGGCTGAATCGCCTGATACGTGCCGTTGATACGCAGCAGCTGACCCTGGCTGGTGTTCACCAGCAGCACCTGTCGATTGTTGATGTCCTTGACCAGCGCGCTCGAAGCGCCCTCCGGCACCACCCGTTCGAACGCCGAACAGATACCGATTGGATGGACCAGCGCCCCCCGTCAGACACGAGCGTGATGAGTTCGGGCGCCTTCTGGATGTGGATGCGCGTGGGGTGAGTTGTTGTTGCGGCACGCCGTCGGCAACAAGGTAATCTGGACCAGCAACAACGCACAGTAGAAGTCGGGCCGGCATGCAGGCACGCTCGGCGGGAATCGGTAAACGACATGAACAGCTCCCACAGACGCCTGATTGCCTCCACCGCAGTGGCGACGCTCGCGGCGATCGTGGTGGCGCTCGTACGGCCAATTCCTGTTCACGGCAACACCGGGCAGACGATCCTGGCGTCGAGCCCGTCGGAACTTCGCGAATGGGATCCTGCCGTGACCCGCATGTCGCGCAACGGATCGCTCCGCCTGCGCGACAGCCGCCCCGACCCTCTGGTCCCCGGGAGTACGCACGAGCGCTTCGCCCAATATCACCAGGGAATGCGCGTCTTCGGCGGGGACGTTCTGCGGCAGCGGAAAGGCACGACCACGGCATCTGTATTCGGTCAGATGTACGAGGAAATCACCGTCGACTCCAGCCCTGTGCTGTCGCCAGAGGAGGCCGAGTCTGCGGCGATTCGATCCCGGCCAGGCGCGATCGTCCAGCAGCGGGCGACAGAACTCGTGGTCCTGCCGTTGGACGGTGGGAGATATGCGCGCGCCTACCGCGTCGGCATCAAAACCGCCACCGACCGCACGGTCTCATTCGTCGATGCGGCGACCGGCACGGTGCTCCTGGCCTATAGCAACCTGCAGCGGCAGGCCGCCGTCGGTCGCGGCACCGGCGTCTTCGGCGAACCGGAGAAGGTCAGCGCGACGAAACGGTCCGACGCTTTTTTTGCGAAGGACAGCCTGCGGCCGCCGGATATCACAACCTTTGACATGCACGGGAACGTGTCGCGGACCCTGGACTTCCTGAACGGCTCGATCGATCTAGGCGCGCGCGACCAGGCCTCCACCACTTCCAACACCTGGACTGACGGCCCTTCGGTCAATGCGCACGTGTACGCTGGCTTCACCTACGACTACTACTTCAAACGCTTCGGCCGTCGCGGGCTCGACGATCGCGACCTGGCGATGACGATTATCGTTCACCCGGCAAGCCGGGCCGACATCGCGACCGCGTCAGACGATGTCATCGATCTGTTCTACCTGAATGCGTTCTACGCCGGCGACGGAACCGTGGTCTATGGCGAAGGGCTGCCGCCCGGCTTCGTGCTTTCGGGCACGCGTCAGACTGTCGATTTTTTCTCCGCCGGTCTTGACGTCGTCGCGCACGAACTCAGCCACGGCGTCACCGAATTCACGTCAGGCCTGATCTACCAGAACGAATCCGGCGCCCTGAACGAAGCGTTCTCGGACGTGATGGGACTCTCGGTGAAATTCTTTTTCAGGCCGACCGGCACCGCGCTGATGCAGGCGAACTACGAAGTGGGGGCCGATGTCTTCCGGCCGGGCGGGATCCGGTCGTTCGATAACCCGGCCGCTTTCGGCGATCCGGATCATTATTCCAGGCGCTACGTTGGCAGCGATGACAACGGCGGCGTGCATACGAACTGCACGATCGTCGACCATGCCTTCTATCTTGCCGTCGAGGGAGGCACGAATCGAACGTCCGGCCTGCGGGTCGACGGCGTCGGCGCTGCCAATCGAGAACAGATGGAGAAGATCTTCTACCGCGGATTCACACTGATGCTGCCGCCGAACGCCACTTTCTCGATGGCTCGGGCCGCGACGATCCAGTCGGCGCAGGACTTGTACGGCGCCAGCAGCCCGGCGGCCCGGGCGGTCACCCAGGCCTGGACGGCCGTCGGCGTCAACTAAACGGCCGAGCTCTCCTCGGCGGATGAGTCGGGTCATCTCCGGCTCAGTCCCCGGTCCGCTCCCCTGTTTGCCCGATTGTGCGACCTCCGTACCCCCTCTAGGCTGGGTTGAGGAGGGTCGATGTCATCCAGCCCACGTCTTGTAATTGCGTCCAATCGGCTGCCGTTCACTGTCGAACGGGCGGACACGGGAGTCGGCCTCGTGCCGGCGTGTGGCGGCCTGGCCGCGGCGTTGACGTCGGTGCACGCCCGGCCGGGGAATGTGTGGGTTGGCTGGCCCGGCGACTGCTCGGATCTCGACCAACAGCAGCGCGCGGAGCTATGGGGCGCGCTCCGGGCCAGGCGTGTCGTCCCGGTCGAACTGACGCCTCCGGAGCTGGTTGCGTATTACGACGGCATCTGCAACAGCGTGCTGTGGCCCGTGCTGCACTACCTGATCGATCGCATTCCGGTCGCGCTGCCAGACTTTCAGGCATACCGTACGGTCAACGAACGGTTTGCCGAGAGGCTGGTCGCCACACACCGCGACGGGGACACGATCTGGATCCACGACTACCATCTCCTGCTCACGCCGGCGCTGGTCCGGGCGCAGCTGCCGGGTGCCCGGATCGGGTTCTTTTTTCACACCCCATTTCCTTCGGCGGACGTGTTTCGAGTCCTCCCCTGGCGCCGTGAACTGATCGATGGCGTCCTTGGCGCTTCACTGATCGGATTCCAGACCAGCGGGGATGCCGCGAACTTCGCCGCCGCCGTTCGCATGCTGACCGGGCGTGTCGCGCACGATGCGTCGTTCATCGTCGATGCTCGCACCGTGCGTTTCGGCACGTACCCAATCGGCATCGACCCGGAACGCTTTCAATCAGACGGGCACAACGATCCGTGCGCCACTTCATTCGCCGCCCCTTCGAATCGGGCCGATCGTCAAGTTGCTCGTGGGCGTGGATCGGCTCGACTACACGAAGGGCATCGATCGACGGCTGGCGGCGTTCGAGCGGCTGCTGGACCAGCACCCCGACCTGCACGGCACGGTCGAAATGTTTCAGCTCGCGGTGCCGTCGCGCGACGTCGTTCCGTCGTACGTCGACTATCGGCGGGAGGTGCAGGCATGTGTCGAACGCATCAACCGGCGATTCGAGACACCGGACTGGACACCGGTGCGTTACGTGCTCGGCTCGCTGGCGCCGGCGCAGCTGCGTGAACTCTATTGCGACGCGGACGTCATGCTCGTGACCTCGCTGAGGGACGGCATGAACCTGGTGGCGAAGGAATTCGTGTCGTGCCGAACCGATGACGACGGGGTTCTTGTCCTGAGTGAGTTCGCGGGTGCGTCGGAGGAGCTGCGAGGGGCACTGATCGTCAACCCCTATTCCGTCGAGCAGCTGGCCGACGCTATCCATACGGCACTGACGATGGCCCGCGACGACCGTCGCGAGCGCATGCTGACGCTCCGTGCACAGGTGGCCACTCGAACCGTGCATCAGTGGGTGGATGCGTTCATGGCCGACCTCGCGAGCGCCCCGCTGCCGTCGGAGTCCGCCACTGATCTGCCGCTCACGAAGATTCTGCGCAGTGCCATCGACGGCGCACAGCGACTCTCGCTCGCGTTCGTCTATGAAGAGGCGCTGATCGATGCGCCCGAGGGCACTGCCGGTCCATCCGGATCCTGAGCTGCTCGAGGCGCTCGGACGGATGGCGACACGGTCAGACGTCGGCGTGCACATCATCAGCGCTGTCGATCACGCGGTCCTTGGCCGCTGGTTCGAGTTCGTGCCGGTGACGCTCTGGGCGGAGCACGGCTTGTGGCATCGGCGTCGGGATGAGCGCCGCTGGCGGCGTACTCAGACCCTCGATCCGGACTGGACCGCCGACCTGCGAGAGTTCCTCGAGCAATTCACCGGCAGGACTCCGGGTTCGTTCGTCGAGGAGCGCTCGACCGGGTTCGCGTGGCACTTCGGCCGGATGAATCGCGGGACCGGCGATGCACGAGCACGGGAGTTGTTCGCGGTGCTTCAGGAAGCCGGAGATGCGATGGGCTTCACTGTGACGTTGAAACCGTCATCGATCGAGGTGCGCCCGGGGGAATTGTCGAGGGAGCGCACGATCGAAAAGATCCTGGCGGCGGACGCGAGCGCCGGGCGCCTCGTCGTGTTCGAGCGGCCTGGCAAAGAGAACGGGCTGCGCCACGTCCTTCGACCTTCCGACGTTCTGGTCGCGATCGGAGCAGCCGCGGCCTCGGCCGATCATGTTCTGTCCAGCACCCGAACCGTTCGCGACGTCCTCGAATCCGCGTTTGAGGCGGTGGGGCATGACCTCGAACACGCTCGACTGGATGACCGTTCGTTCTTCTCGCCTGCCGTGTCCGCCCTCCCGGGCGTGGGGACCAGCCTGTCAGTCTCGCCGCATTGATGAACAGGGCGGGGCCCTGCGCCCGTCCTGATGATCGGGTAAGCCGTCGACCATCTCTCCGGTGTTTGCCGGATACCTGCCAGCTCGTCAGTGTGTTTTCATCGCTGAAGGCGCCCTCGAGGTTGGGCCAGGGTTAACCTACATGTATGAGCATGGACCGGTCGACACGGGAGCGACCCTGATGCGGTTCAAGACCTGGCCGGTCGCGGCGCTTGGACTGGGCAGTCTCCTGTGCCTGATCATCGCGTCGATGCTGGCGTCCGCGAGAAAGGCGCAGGAGATCTACACCGAACTCGACCAGCTCAATACCTACCACCACGAAGTCGATACCAAACTGAGGCGGCTTCGCTCGGACGTCAATCTCTCCGGGATTTTCGTGCGCGACTATCTGCTCGACGTCGAACGCGAGCGGGCACCGGAGTACCGCCAGCAGCTGTCCGATTTCCGGAGCTCTACGCTGGCGACGCTGAATGAACTGAGGACTCTCGCCGGCGGCGACCAGAGCCGGACCGCCAGCCTGCAGGCGCACCTGGAAGACTACTGGGCCACTTTCGACCCGCTCTTCGATTGGACGCCGGCCGAGAAGATCGTACGGAGTGCGCGTTTCCTCCGGCTCGAAGTCGTGCCGAGACGCGAGGCGGTGCTGGCCATCGCCCAGGAGATCGAGGAGCTGAACAACGCAAACCTCGACGCGCAACGCGCCGAAGTCGCCCGGCGACACGCCGCGTTCAACACCGACCTCCATCGGCTGATCTGGCAGAGCGTGCTCCTGGGTCTCGCGGTGGCGCTCGGGGCCGTGTTCCGGTTGCGCGTCCTGGAACGGCGGTCGGACGAGCAGCGCGAGCGCGCGCAGGAGTCCGAACGCCAGATGCGACAGCTTTCGCAGCAGCTGGTCGCGGCACAGGAGGAAGAGCGCAAGCACCTGTCGCGTGAACTGCACGATCACGTCGCACAGGTGCTGACCGCACTCCGAATGGAGCTCGGCCGAATCGAGCGCACGCGCCCGCCTGGGGATACGCCTGTCGGCGCGGCTGTGGCGGAATCGAAACGCCTCGTCGACGGCCTGTTCCGCACCGTGCGCGACCTCGCGCTTGGGCTGAGACCGAGCATGCTGGACGATTTCGGTCTCCAGGCTGCGCTGGAGTGGCATGTGCGTGACTTCACCGCGCGCTACGGCTTGAACGTCCAGCTCGATATCACCGGAAGCCTGGATCAGATCCCGGACGCGCACCGGCTCTGTGTTTATCGTGCAGTCCAGGAGGCCTTGACGAACTGCATCCGACACGCGCGCGCGACGTGGGTCCACGTCAGCGTCGCCGCACGGCCGGCCGGCGATCGGCTCGACGTGACGGTGACCGACGACGGAGTCGGACTGACGGCGGCGCGGCGCGGCCACGGCCTTGGGCTCCGGGGCATCGAAGAACGCGTGAAGGAACTCCACGGCACGATGGAAATCGAAGCCGCGCCAGGACGTGGCACGAGCCTGACGATCACACTGCCACTGCCCGCAGGCTCCGAACGCGAAAGGATTTCACTTGCGAGTGCTGCTGGCTGACGATCACAGCATCGTCCGCCGTGGGTTACGAAGTCTGCTCGAAGACGCGGACGTCGAGGTAATTGGCGAGGCTGCCGATGGCCTCGAGGCGGTACGCCTGTGCGAGTCACTCAGCCCCGATGTCGTGATCCTCGACATCGGGATGCCAAAGCTCAATGGCATCGAGGTCGCCGCTCGTGCCGAGAAGCTGGCGCAGCCGCCGGGGGTCATCATCCTCAGCATGCACGCGGACGAGTCGTACATCATTCGCGCCCTGGCCGTGGGCGCACGAGGCTACCTGCTCAAGAGTGCGACGGACGAAGACCTCGTCCCAGCCGTTCGCGCGGTCGCGGCCGGGAAGCCGTACTTCAGTTCGGCGGTGGCCGCGGTGCTGGTCGAGGACTACGTGCGCCGGCTGCGCACGCGTGGCTTGACCGACTCGTTCGACCTGCTCACCGATCGCGAACGGCAAGTCCTGCAACTGCTCGCCGAAGGGCGATCGAACAAAGAGGTTGCGGTTCTGCTCGATCTCGGATTGTCGACCATTGAAACCCACCGGGCCAATCTGATGCAGAAGCTCAATCTGCACAACACAGCTGAAATCGTGCTCTATGCGGTCCGCAAAGGCATCATTGCGTAGATAGTTTCCTGCGCCGGGCGCGGCCGACGACGCGCGCGACATCGGCGAGCGTCACAATTCCCTCGACGTGGCGGGTATCGTGGCGGCTGATGACGGGCAGCAGTCCCTCGCTCTCCGAGAGCCGCTCGAGCACGACGTCGAGAGGGTGATCGGGGTGCGCGTGGCTGAACGTGCGGTTCGACGAGGGTGCGGATCGCCTGCCCGCCTTGACCTGACTCTTTCGCCAGCGTCAGCTGTTCCGGCGTGATCACCCCGACGAGTTCTTCCGGCGTTCCGACCAGCCATGGGTGCTCGGCGGTGGCGACGTCCGCCCACACGCTGTCGACCGAGCGCTCCGGTGCAAGCACCACCGGCACGGCGCTCATGACGTCGCGGGCCCTCCACCCTCGGGAGGCGACGCTGGCCGACCCCGCGGCTGGAAGGTGGATGTGATCCTGTTCCAGCAGCGCGTGATAGACGGGGACGGGCTGGTACCGCCGGGAAATGACGAAACTCAGCAGGTTGGCAACCATCAAGGGCACGAGGATCTGATAGTCCTGGGTGACCTCGAAAATCATGAAGACCGACGTCATCGGAGCGCGCACGATTCCGGCGAAGAGCGTCCCCATGCCGACGAGCGCATAAGCGCCGGGATCGCCGGTAGGAAACGGGGCCAGCCGGTGAACGAGGCTGCCGACTGCCCCGCCGGCCATCGCACCGATGTACAGGCTCGGGGCGAAGATGCCGCCAGCGTTGCCGGAGCTGTAGGAGATGACCGTCGCGCCGAGTTTCAGGATACAGAGCAGGAGCAGCGTCTTGAACACGAGACCGCCGTTGAGGGCCTGGTCGACGTACTCGTAGCCTACGCCCATGACCGCCGGCGATACGATGAGGAGCAGTCCTATCGCCACTCCGCCGATTGCCGGTTGGAACCACCGCGTCGACTTCGGCATCGAGAGGAATAGCGCGCGCAATCCGAGCAGGGACTTGCAGAAGACGAGCGACACCACGCCACCGACGATGCCGAGCGCCGCATAGCCGATGAGCTCGGCGGGGTGCACGAGGTGATATGCCGGAACACGAAAGAGCGGCGTATTCCCGAGGATCGATCGCTCGACGATCACCGATGCGACCGACGCGACGACCGTCGACCCCAGGAGGCCGGCGTTCATGTCGCCGATGATTTCTTCGAGCGCAAAGATCACCGCCGCCACCGGCGTGTTGAAAGCCGCGGACAGCGCCCCCGCGGCACCGACGGGAATCAGTGCCCTGGCACGCTCCGGCGTAAGCCGCAGAAAGCGCCCGGCAACCGAGGCGATTCCAGCACCGATCTGCACCGACGGCCCCTCGCGCCCCATCGAATGGCCGGATCCGATGCAGAGCACGCCGGTCAGGAACTTCCCGATCGGCACACGCGCGGGAATGTTCCCGCCGTGGAGGCGATACGCCGCCTCGGTCTGCGGGACGCCGCTGCCGCGAACGTCCGGAAAGACCGTCGCCAGGAGGATGCCGGTGACGATGCTGACCAGGGCGGGCACGAGGAACAGACGCAGGTGGCCCGGCGCGAGTCCGAAGAACAGGTGACTGGTGCGATCGATCGCGAGCGTGAAGAGCACGGCGGACAGGCCGGCAAGGATCCCGATGACAATCGAGAGCGCGAGAAACAGCTGGTGCTCGCGCAGCCTGAGCTGCTGGAGGCGGGACGTCAGCGCCACGGTCATCGATCGTCGAGCCCGTGCCGCCGGGCAATGAGCAGCAGCGCGCGGTCGAGTGCGTCCGGCGGTCCGCAGACCCGCTCGGCCAGATGCTCGCCTTGTACGACCGTATCGAAGCCGGTTTCGATCTGCTCGGCGGTGGTACCGCCGCTCGCGCCGAGCGTGGTGCTGAGGGTCCGCGCGTCCTCGACGACGGGTGCGAGAGCGGCGCTCGAGGCTGCCGCTGGATCGCGTGTGCGACAGCCATCCAGCCGCTCAATCGTCTGCGAGAGCGCCGCCACCAGGCGCCGGCTTCGCTCGGCCGGCGGCAGGCGCGGCGCGAGCGGATCGCCGGCGATGACGAGATCGGTGAGCGTGCGCAGCTCCTTCGTTCGGTCCGTACCCGTCGTGACCGCGTGCAGGTACCGCTGCGCACGGCCATAATCGCCGCGCTCGAACGACGCCTCGCCGGCTCCCGCCAGCGCGAGTTGATCGCCAGGATTCGCCTGCAGTACTCGCTCGAAATGCGCGAGTGCACGTGTCGGATCACCCGCCTGCAGAAGCATCCGTGCGACCTCGAAGTGCGATGCGTCGTCCTCGCCCAGACTGGCCTCGAGCGCCAGGAGCTCCGACAATGCGCGGTCGCGCTCTCCGTGGCTCAGAAGAAACTGGATGAACTCCGTACGCACCTGGCGCCGCGCGAGGCCCTGCTCGCCCTTCCACAAACCCAGGACGGCGGCCTCGTAGTATCTGACGGCGGCAGCCGTATCGCCCCGTCGGCCTTCCAACCGCGCGAGCCGAAGGTTCGTCTCCGAATCCTCCGGCTGCACTTCCCGAAGCCCGAGCAGCAGCTGGCGCGCCACGTCGTCCTGCTGCGCAACCGTCAGTGCATGCGCCAGCGCCAGCCGGTAGGTCACGGCATCGGGATTCCTGGCGGTCGCGCGACGCAGAGCGGTGACGGCGGTGTCGAGATCGCGGCGCTCGAGCGCCTGCTGGCCCGATGCGTACCAGGCCGCGGCATCACGCCGTCGCAGGGCATCGTTGGAGGCGGCAAAACGCCGCGTCACGATAAAGGCGACGACGGCGATGGCGACGAGGACCGCCAGTACAACAATCTCGCGGTGAACGAAATCAGACGACGCCGACTCAGCGTCACCAACCGACCGGGAGAGGTGTTGACCGTCTGTCACGTTCGCGCTCACGATGCCCTACCACTCCGCACGACGCAGATTGGCCACTCGCGCTCTATCTCTGCGTCAGCATCCATCCCAACCATCATACCGTATGGTTTGACCACAAACTATCTTCGCCTGAGGTAACCTGAGTCATGGCCAAATCAGGCAGTCGAAAGCCGCCCCCGCGTGGCACCGATGGAGCCCCGGCAAGGGCTGAGGCAACAGCGCTCCCTGAAGTCCTGCAGTTCATGCGGCTGCTGTGGGCGATTGTGCATGCCCTGCAGATGCGATCGAAGGAGATGTCGAAGGTGTTCGGAGTGACCGGACCGCAGCGGCTCGTCCTGCGAGTGGTCGGATTGTTTCCGGGGGTGTCGCCGGGCGCCCTGGCGGAAATCCTCCACCTCCATCCCAGCACGCTGACCGGCGTGCTCCAGCGCCTCGTCGGCCAGGGGCTCTTACGGCGCTCGACCGACCCGGGCGACCGTCGCCGTTCGGTGCTCGTCCTCACCCCGAAAGGTGTCAGGGTGAATACCAGTCGAAGGGGCACGGTCGAACGTGCCGTGCAGGCGACGCTCGAACAGGTGGCGGCGTCCGATCTCGCCGCCACGGAGGACGTGCTCTCACGGCTTGCGGCGTGCCTTGGCGATCCGAAGCGGCGCTGAGCGTCCGGGATCAGCACATCGACGTAGCGCCGCGGTGCTCATGCGGCGGCTACGAGTGTCACTGTTTCTTGACCGCCGTGTTTGCGAGATCGTCGAGCTCCGCCGACCACCACTTGTCCGACTCGGTCCGCTGCGCCTGGTTGACACCGAACACCACGCGATCCGTTGGTTTCACCGCCCAGCCGTCGAGGACCATGGTCGAGTACTTGGTAGTGTGCTTTTCCAGCGTGCGCCGCCCGGGCGCGATCTGTCTCGCCTTCAGCGTCCCTTCGGCATCGTAGAAAAACACGAGTATCGTAAATTGCTCGAGGTCGTCGTCCGTCATGTTCGTCGCCGCGTACATCAGGACGGCGGGTTCGTCCGGAACGACGTTGAAGATCTTTGCGTGATCGACGCGCACCGGAGCGTCCGGCGCCTGGATCACCGTTGGTGCGGTCTCACCGGCTGCAGCGGCGAGCCACAGAACCAGGGACGTCGTAAGAAGCGTCATCCATCACTCCTGTCGCGCGAGCGACGAGTTCGAGGCTCCGGAGCCCGATGTTGGGGTCGACGAGGTGGCGATCGTTTGATGGCCACGAAAAAGGGCAAAAGCGTAACATGCCGGGCCCATTGATTCAGCTCGGCTGGGCAAAGCCGATCCGGACCATGACGGATGTGGCGCGCTACGTGCCACAAAACGTGCGATAAGCTCGATCGTCCGGGCCGGGCGCGCTGAACATCGGCAGATCCCGCTCGTGATCGTACGGCGTCGCCAACACCTCCAACAGCCGACTCATCACCGAAAAATCGTCGCTGCTCGTCGCGGCGAGGAGCGCCTCTTCTACCTTGTGATTGCGCGGGATGATCGCCGGGTTGTGACGGCGCATGAGAGTCTTCACCTCGGCGGCACACTGGGGCTGGCGCTCGCGCCGCGCTTCCAGCCGCCGATGCCAGGCGTCCCATTCGGGAGCGCTGCCGGTTTCCCGGACAGCGCCGCTGCTGCTCAGCGCGCGGAACGTGTTGGTGAAGTCGGCGGACTCTCGCCGCATCCAGGCGAGCAGGTCGTTCACGAGCACCTCGTCTTCATCCTCCTGCGTGAAGAGTCCCAGCTTCGCCCGCATGCCGCCCAGCCAGTGCTGCTCGAACAAGGCCGGGAAGCGGTCGACTGCTGCCGTGGCGCGTTCCACCGCTCGATCGAGGTCCGGATCGAGCAGCGGCAACATCGCTTCGGCCAAACGTGCGAGGTTCCACTGTGCGATCGGCGGCTGGTTGCCATACGCGTACCGCCCGCCGACGTCGATGGAGCTGAACACCGTGGTCGGATCGTAGGTGTCCATGAACGCGCAGGGGCCGTAGTCGATCGTCTCGCCGGACAGCGCCATGTTGTCGGTGTTCATCACGCCGTGAATGAAGCCGACGAGCTGCCAGCGCGCAATGAGCGACGCCTGGCGCGCGACGATCGCGTCGAGCAGCGCGATGTACGGCTCCGGCGGAGCGGCGAGCTCCGCGTAGTGCCGTGCCATCGTGTAGTCCGCGAGCGCGCGCAGCGCACCGACGTCGTCGTGCGCCGCCGCCCATTGCATCGTGCCGACGCGGATGTGACTCGCGGCGACCCGAGTCAGTACCGCGCCCTCGAGCACGGTCTCGCGATAGACGGGCTCGCCCGTCGTCACGACGGCCAGGCTGCGGGTGGTCGGCACGCCGAGCGCATGCATCGCTTCGCTGATGATGTACTCCCGCAGCATCGGCCCGAGCGCGGCACGCCCGTCGCCCCGGCGCGAGAACCGGGTCTGCCCTGCCCCTTTCAGCTGGATGTCGAAGCGATCGCCGCTCGGCGTGAGTCTGTTCGCCGAGGAGAATCGCACGGCCGTCGCCGAGCGCGGTGAAGTGGCCGAACTGGTGACCGGCGTACGCCTGGGCAATCGGCCGTGCGCCTTCGGGCAGCGCATTCCCGGCGAATATTGCGGCGCCCTCGGGACTCTCGAGCGAGTGCGGCTCGAGGCCAAGCATCGTCGCGAGCGGCCGGTTGAAGGCGACGAGCCGAGGCTCGCGAACCCGGGTTGGTGTGGCCTCCGAGTAGAAGAGCTGCGGCAGCTCCGTATAGGTGTGCTCGAGGCGCCAGCCTGACATCAGATCATCATAACCGCCCGCTCGACTAGGCCGTCGGCCGTAGCGCACCGCCCTGTCTCGGAGGTCCACTCCCGACGGTGTGACCTTCCGCCTGTCGCGCCGACGGGTGATGCACCTTGGACGTGCGCCCCTTTCTCGAAGCCCGGCAAACGCTTCGGCCGTCGTGGGCAGTTCTGCTCCGTCCTGCATCCAGTGTGCGACCGATGCCTCATCACACCAGGTCAGCAAGCGGGGCATCGCGCGCAGGTGCGCTCCGGCGGCGCGAAACGCACGCATCGCCACCTCGTCGCGCCAGACCGTGACCGTCCATGCTCCCCTCTCGGCGTCGCCCGCAAGATACCCACCAAGAAAGCCATCGGCACGCCGTACCTGCCGGGACGAGAGATACGTGTGAAGCAGAAACTGTGGCAGGTATCGCAGCGACCGCAGGTGTAGACGGGTGACCGAAACAAACATGAAATCTAATGGCTCCACAATGCCGAGATTGGGCTCGGCGAACCGCATTCTGCGCTGTCAGCCCGTACGTCGCACGTAGCACGTAGCACGTAGCACGTAGCACGGACTGACCATCGAAGATACACCCGCGGTGTCACGTCGGCGGTATGATCGGCTTTCTCGTGGGTAACGATTCGTCTGACAACTCGTCTCGCGGAGGCTTCCGCGCGCTGTATGAGTGGCTTACCGGCGCAACGTCGCCGTCGCTCGCCCAGGCGCCGTCGTCGGTCTCGACCGGTCAGGGCATGCCCGCTCGTATCGGTCCGTATGTCATCGAGCGCAAGCTGGGCGAAGGCGGGATGGGGGTCGTCTATGCGGCCCGCGACTCACGGCTCGAACGCACGATCGCGGTGAAGACCCTGTCGGCCGCTGCCGACGACGACCGGGCGCGTCAGCGGCTGTGGCGGGAAGCGCGGGCTGCTGCGAGCGTCAATCATCCCAACATCTGCCAGATCTACGAAGTCGGCGAAGACGCCGGCCGGCTGTTCATCGCAATGGAGCTCCTCGAGGGCGAAGTGCTCTCCGCTCGGCTGACACGAGGCCCGCTCGCGAGCTCGGAGGTGGTCGCGACGGCACTCGGCATTCTCGCCGCCCTCTCGGCGCTGCACGCGCGAGGCATCATCCATCGCGACCTCAAGCCGTCGAATGTCTTCCTCACCACGCATGGCGTGAAGCTGCTCGACTTCGGACTCGCCCGACCTCAGCTCAACGAGCCAGTGACTGCCGAGACCGCACTGACGCGCACAGGCATGCTGATGGGGACGCCGCGGTACATGGCGCCCGAGCAGGTCACCGGCGAGGCGTTGACGACTCGGAGTGATCTTTTCTCGGCCGGCGCGATTCTGTTCGAGATGCTTGCCGGCCGTCCGGCATTCGGCGGGCGCACGATCGCCGAAGTCCTGCATGCCACGTGTTACGAGAACCCGCCGGCCCTGACAGGCTCGCCGGCGGTCTCGGGCATCGATCGAGTGATCCGGAGGGCGATGGCCAAGACCCCGGGCGATCGACCATCGTCGGCCGAAGCCATGGCCGAGGAGCTCCGCGGCATTCCCGCCCAGAGCGGCGCGGTACCTGTGGTCGCGCACCCCCTGACGCGGATTGTCGTCCTGCCCTTTCGCGTCCTCAGGCCCGATCCCGAAACGGACTTCCTCGCGTTCAGTCTGCCGGACGCGATCGCAACTTCGTTGTCTCGCAATCCATCGCTCGTCGTCCGTTCGAGCATTGTGGCTGGCCGCTACGGCTCGGACGTGCCCGATTTGAACGTCCTCGCGACCGAAGCCGACGTCGATCGCGTTGTTCTCGGAACACTGCTCCGATCGGGCGACCAGCTGCGCGCGGCAACGCAGCTCGTCGAGGCGCCCGGGGGGACGCTGCTCAATTCGCACACCGTGCAGTCTTCCATGGGCGATCTCTTTCACCTGCAGGACGACATCGCGCGCCGTGTTTCCGAGGCGCTGTCGGTCCCGCTCTCTGGCGAAATTGCGCCGCCCACACCTGACGCGCCGCATGATGCCCGCGCATACGAACTTTACCTGCGCGGCAACGAACTCGCGCGCACATACGACGGACTCGTCCGCGCACGTGAGATCTACCAGCAATGCCTCGAGCTCGATCCTCGGTTTGCCCCGGCGTGGGCACATCTTGGCCGATGCCACCGCCTGATCGGCAAGTACATCGAACCCACTCCCGACAGCGAGACCCGCGCCGAAGACGCGTTGAAACGCGCGCTGGCGCTGAGCCCGCACCTTTCCGTGGCTCACAAGTTCTACGCCAATCTCGAGGCCGACATCGGACAGGCGCAGCGCGCAATGGTTCGACTGCTGGCCGAGGCGGATCGTCACGGCAACGATCCCGAGCTCTTCGTCGGGCTGGTTCACGCCTGCCGGTATTGCGGCTTGAATGAACAATCGATCGCCGCCCATTTCGAGGCTCGGCGGCTCGACCCGAATGTGCCTACGAGTTTCGAGCAGACCCTGCTGATGACGGGCGACGTCGATCGCCTCCTCGCGGTGCAGCCCCCGCCGCTGTTGGCCGGCGCGGACGACGGCATCCGGGTCGTCGGCCTGGGCCTGGCCGGGCGGCGGGACGAGGCACGCCATAAGCTGCACGAAATGAGCAAGGCGTCGCGCCTTCCCGTATTTCAGAGCTGGATCGCCTACCTGACCGCGTGGCTGGACTATCGTCGGGACGAGATGGCGGCTCACATGACGACGGCCAGCACATTGAAAATCCAGGACGATCCTGAGGCGGTATTCCAGTTCGGCTGCCTGCTCTGCGACGTCGGGGATCACGAGGCCGGACTCGACTTTCTCGAACGCGCGGTCGCCAGGGGCTACTTCGCCGCGTCGACCCTGACGACGCGAGCACAGTTCGATGCACTGCGCGGCGAGGCCCGGTTTCGCACCGTCCTGGACAGAGCGACAGCCGGCCGCCTTGGCGCGCTCCAGGCGTTTCGCGACGCTGGTGGAGAACGGCTGATTGGCGCGTGACGGCGATCAGCCTCAGCCGCCCGTGCGCGGTGGCGAGGACAACGCAGGACGGAATCGATGAAGACACTGGCACACGAGCGAGACCGCGCCGAGATCGCCCGACGATTGACGACGATTCGGCCGGATGGCCGTGCCCTCTGGGGGAAGATGTCGGCGCATCAGATGGTGTGCCACCTGAGCGACTCCTTTCGCATGGCACTCGGTCGTAAGACGGCGAAAGACGTGGGCGGAGTCATGCAGCGAACCGTGGTGAAGTGGATCGCGTTGTACGTTCCGGTTCGGTGGCCGACCGAACTGGTGACGGTGCCGGAGGTCGATCAGCAGGTCGGGGGAACGGCGCCGGTCGAATTCGCGGCGGATCTCGCGCAACTCTCCGAGTTGTTCGAGTCGTTCACGAAGCGGACGCGAGAAGATGGGGTCCAGCGGCCGCCTCATCCCATCTTCGGCAGAATGTCGAGCGCCACGTGGCTGCGGTGGGGATATCTCCACACGGATCATCACCTCCGACAGTTCGGCCTATGAGTGCAAGAGACCCGGCGTCAGTCGGGTTTCGCCACCTTGAACGGCCTCGTGCCGGCCGACTTCGAGTCCAGAAAGGCTTCGACCGAATAGTCGCCGGGCGGGAGCGCAGCGGCGGTCTTGAGATGAAACTCCGTCGCGGCGATGTCCTGGTAGGACACTTTCCTCTTGGGTTCGTCGACTACGTGCCCGTAGTACGACCAGCGCACGCCGACGGTGCCGGAGCCGGCGCCGGCCGTGACCACGGAGAGGTAGACCGTGTCGCCGGGCGCGAAGCGCGTCGTGAACGCGCCGACGGTATTGTCGGCGTTCAGCGATTTCCCGAGCTGCAGGGCCGTGACGTGAAGGGGCTCACCGGATCCGCAGCCCGCGATGCCGGCGATCGCCAGCACCAGAACGCATCCAACCTTGAGCGTCACTAACGGACCGCCTTCGCCGGTTCGCCGGCCACGCCTGCAGTGACCACATCGGCATCCGCGTTACGGATCTGGATCGTGCCCAGGTTCAGCTTCTCGAGCTCAGGCTGGATTTTCGCCCGGTCGCCGACGGCCACGGCAATCATCCGGTCCGCCTGCAGGTATTTCTTTGCCGCGGCCTGGGCCGTGGCGGCGTTGACCGTGGCGATCTCCTTTGGATACCCACTCCAGTAATCGAGCCCGAGATCGTAGATGTACGGAATGGCGTACGACGCGGCGGCGTTCGCTGACGTCTCGAATCGCGTCGGCAGCGAGCGGACGATGAGCTCCTTCGCCTGCGACAGTTCGGCATCGGGGATGGGCTGCTGCGCCATCGCGCGCAGCTCCTTGAACACCTCCGTCAGCGCCGGCGCGGTCACGTCGGTACGGACGGCCGATGTCACGATGAACGGGCCTTCGGTCCGGTTGAAGCGGAAGCTCGAGAACGCGCCGTAGGTGTAGCCCTTGTCCTCACGAAGGTTCAGGTTGATCCGGCTCGAGACCATTCCGCCCAGCGCAGCGTTCATGACGACCGCCGGCGTGTAGTCGGGCGACTTGCGCGAGATGCCGATCGTGCCGACACGGAGTTCCGTCTGTGGCGCGCCAGGTTTGTCGACGATGATGAGACGCGCACCTGCGGGCTGCGGCGGAGCGAGCGTGGGAGTGGGAGCGGCCGGCCCACGCCAGCTGCCCAGCGCCGCCTCGGCCAGGCGCTGCACGTCCGCACGCGAGATATCCCCCGCGATCACGAGCGCCGCGTTGGACGGCACGAAATGCGCCTGCCAGAACGACTGGATGTCGGCGCGCGAGATGCTCTTGTTCGACGCCTCGGTGCCGATCTCGAGCAGGCCGTACGGATGCTCGACGCCGTACAGCGATGCGAGCATGATGCGATCGGCAACCTGGCCCGGATCGTCCTTCAGGCTGATCAGCTGCGACAGTCGGCTGGCCCGCTGCCGGCCGACTTCCTCCTCCGGGAAACTCGGATGGAGGACGACGTCCGCGAGCAGATCGAGCATGCCGCCGAAGTTCTTGGTCAACGCCAGCGCCTGCACCTGGGTCGCGTCCATCGAGGACCCGGACGTGAGCCGTCCGCCGAGGCGCGCCACTTCGTCAGCGATCGCGAGCGACTTTCGCGAGGCCGTGCCCTCGGTGAGCATCGCCGCGGTGAAGTTCGCGAGACCGGGCCGGGCCAGCGGGTTCGCATCGCTGCCCGACCGCACGATCAGGTTGGCCGCAACCACAGGAAGCCCTGACCGCTGAGACAGGATCACCGTCAATCCGTTCGAGAGCCGGAACGTCTCGGGCGCCGCGATCTGCACCGGCCGCGCCGCGCCCCCTTTCGGCGGCTCGCTCCGCCACGGCTCGTCGACGTTGATACCAGGTGCGGAAGCCTGTGACGCCGCAGCCGGCTTCGCCCCGCTCTGCGTGCTCTGCGACGAGGGCGGTTCCGGCGCCAGCTTCTTCTCCCCGGGTACCGCCTGCACGACCAGGCGATGAGTGTTCTGCAGGTACTTGTCGGCGAAATCCTTGACCGACGCCGCCGTGACCTGCCGATACCTGAGGATGTCCTGCGGCAGATAACCGGGGTTGCCCAGGTAGTGCTCGTAGCTGTTCAGCCGATCGGCTTTGCCGCCGAAGCCGCCGAATGTCTCCAGCCGTTCGATGATCTGGGATTCGATCGTGTTCTGCGCCCGCTCCATCTCCTGGGCGTCGGGCCCCTCGCTGCGCATCCGCGCGAGCTCCTCGTTGACCGCCGCTTCGATTTCTTCGAGCGTGTGCCCCGGTCGGGCCGTCACTTCGATGTTGAACTTCGACCCGAGGATCAGCGACTCCTGCGACGCCCGCACGTTCTGCGCGATCTGCCGCTCGTACACGAGCTTCTTGAACAGCCGGCTCGACTTGCCGCCGCCGAGGATGTTGGCCGCGACGTCCGCCTCGGCATCTCCAGGCTTGAAGATTGCCGGCGTCAGCCAGGCCATGTAGAGGCGAGGCAGCTCGATGCGATCGGTCACCGTCAACCGCTTTTCGGCCGTGATCGGCGGGGTCTCGGCCGTGATCTTTGGAATCGGCGGACCTGACTTCAGCGGCCCGAAATATTTCTGGACCAGTTGCTTCGCCTCGGCGATGTCGAAGTCCCCGACGATCGCCAGGCTCGCGTTGTTCGGCGCGTAGTACTGCCGGAAGAACTGGCGCACATCGTCCAGCTGCGCCGCCTGGATGTCGGCGTGCGATCCAATCACGTAGGCATGGTACGGGTGGCCCTGCGGATAGAGCGTCTGGTACACGGCCTCGTCGACAATGCCGTAGGGCGGGTTCTCGACGCTCAGGCGCCGCTCGTTTCGGACGACGTCCCTCTGATTGTCGAGCGCGGACTGATCGAGTTTCTCCAGCAGGTAGCCCATGCGATCCGACTCGAGCCACAGCGCCAGCGCCAGCTCGCTCGACGGCACGGTCTCGAAATAGTTGGTGCGATCGAAATCGGTCGTGCCGTTGATGTAGCTGCCTCCCCGTGTGCCGGCGGCTTCGAGCAGCTTGAAATGCTCGCCCCGCGCGACGTGCTTGGAGCCCTGGAACATCATGTGCTCGAAGAGATGCGCAAACCCGGTGCGGCCCGGGAGCTCGTTGGCTGGCCCGACGTGGTACCAGATATTGACCGCGACGACCGGCAGCCGTCGATCCTGCGACAGGATGACTTTGAGGCCGTTGGGCAGCGTCAAGGTCTCGTACGGCAGGAGCGGAATGTCCTGGGCGGCAGACGGCGCCGCCGCGGGAGCCTGTGGGGCGGCCGACTGGGCCAGCATCGTTGAACCCGCGAACAGAGTCAAAGCCAGGGCGCGCGCGAGTGTCCTGCAATTCATCATGATGGTTCCTGTCCTGCCTCGACCCGGCACAGGGTCAGTGTGCCGGTTGTACCCTCGAGATCGAGCCGCGTCAAGCGGCTCCCACAATGCCCAGTCCCAATCCCTGATCCCTGATCCCTGATCCCTGATCCTGATCCCTCCGTCGCCCCGGAACTCGGTCTCGAATGGTCCGACTCATGTGTGAGGGCGTATACTGCGGGAAAAGGAGACTGCATGCGACCAGCACGACTGGCCCTGTTTGTGATCGCGGTAGTGGTATGCGCGCAGCCGGCGTTTGCCGAGCGCGGCATCACGCCTTACTACGGATACAACTACGGCGGTGACTCATCGAACTGCGTCAGCCTGAGGGACTGCAAGGAGAAGCACGGCAACTTCGGCGTGTCGATCGGCTCGGTTGGCGGCCCCGGCCTGGAGGTTGATTTCGCCTACGCAAGGAATTTTTTCGGCGAAACCCCGGAAGGCAACAACTCGGTGCTCACGCTCATGAGCAACCTGCTGCTTGGCGTCCCGCTCGGTCCGGTCCATCCGTTCGTCCTCGGCGGCATCGGACTGATCCGGCCACACGCATCGCTCAACATCGGCGATCTCGCGACCTCGAAGAACGCCTTCGGCTACGACCTCGGGTTCGGCATTTCGCTGTCACTCGGCCATCGCCTCGCGATCCGTGGTGACATCCGCCGGTTCGACACCTTCGACGACCTGAAGCTGTTCGTGTTCAGTGGCGGCCACCTCAGTTTCTCGCGCGCGAGCATCGGCCTCACAATCAAGTAGCGAGTCGCCAGTAACCAGTAACCAGTAACCAGTCGCCAGGCCACGAAGATCGGAACTGGAGCCTGGGAACTGGATACTGGAAACTGCGTCGTAGAGCCCGAAGCGCGCCCTCTCCCCTTGCTTACCGAGATGAGTACGGGTATGCTCCTCTTGGAAACCGAGATGAGCAAGCCAAACGACCTCGTCCAGGGCACCCTGGACCTCCTCCTCCTGAAAATACTCGCGCTCGAGCCGCTTCATGGCTGGGCGATCAGCCTCCGCCTGAAGTCCATCTCCGGCGACGTGCTCCAGGTGACTGACGGATCGCTCTACCCTGCCCTGCACAAGCTCGAGCAGGAGGGCTGGATCACCGCCGAGTGGAAGCAAACCGAAAACAATCGCCGGGCGAAGTTCTATTCCCTCACGCGCCTCGGCCGGAAGCAGCTCAAGTCCGAAGCCGCGAACTGGGAGCGGCTGTCGGCCGCGATCTCGAACGTGGTCCGGATTTCCGAAACATAGGAACTGACATGCGGATGGAGCACTGGTGGTTTACCTTGCCGCTGCGGCTCAAGTCGATGCTGCGCGGGCGCCGTGTGGAGCAGGAACTGGATGAAGAGCTCCAGTTCCATCTCGATCACAAGATCGAGGAAGGCATCGCCCGCGGGCTGTCCCCGGCCGACGCTCGATATGCCGCGATGCGGTCGATGGGCGGACTCGAGCAACGCAAGGAAGAGATGCGCGACATGCGCCGCATCCACTGGCTGACCGACTTCCTCCAGGACGTGCGCTACGCAATCAGAAGCCTGCGTCGCACGTTCGGCGTCACCGTGTTCATCGTGATCACCCTCGCCCTGGGTATCGGGATGACGTCCGCGCCGTTCAGCATGGTCGATGCGCTCATCTTCCGGCCCTATCCCGTGCCGCATCCCCGTGATGTGGTCACCCTGGTCAGCACCTCGCACGACAACAGCTTCGACTCCTTTTCCTACCGCGAGTACCTGGACATCCGAAGCAGGACCAGGAGCTACGACGGCGTGATCGCGAACGCCGGCACTCAGCCGGTCGGCTTCAGCGCGGAACCCGGGGCCACGCCACGCATCAAGGGCGGAATGCTGGTGTCGGGCAACTACTTCCGTGTGCTCGGCGTCCCGCCACAGCCGGGGCGAAGTTTTCGCGACGACGAAGACGAGGTCCCCGGCCGCGATGCGGTCGTGGTACTCGGACCGGATCTCTGGAAGCACGAGTTCGCGAGCGACCCCGCCGCGGTCGGCAGGACCATTCGCCTGAACGGCACGGATTTCACCATCATCGGGGTTGCGCCGGCGACGTTCCCCGGCATGCAGATATTTTCGCGCCCCGATTTCTACGTGCCGCTGGCGATGGCACGGGTGTTTTCGACCAATCCGCAGAAGGACTTCCTCGAAGACCGCGACGATCGCGAGCTCAGCGTAAAGGCACGACTGAAGCCCGGAACGACGCGCCAGCAGGCTCAGAGCGAGCTGGCCGTGCTCGCGCAGGATCTCGAGCGCGAGTATCCAGCCCTCAATCAGAACCGGGGCGCAGCGGTGCGCACGCAGTTCGACATGCGGACCCAGGGCGATGATGCGAACTGGAAATTCAGCGTCATCTTCGCCGTCCTGGCGTTGGCAGTACTGCTGGTCGCGTGCACGAACGTGGCCGGCCTTCTTTTGAGCCGCGCCCGATCGCGGACTCGCGAAATCGCGGTCAGGCTGGCGCTCGGCGCGAGCCGCTTCCGCGTCGTCCGGCTTCTGCTGACCGAAAGCCTCATCCTCGCGTGCCTCGGTGGACTGGGCGGCGTGGCCGTCGGGTACGGCGGCATCAAGTTCCTGACCACGCTCAGCATTCCAACCGCCTTGCCGACGACGATCCCGTTCCAGATGGACACGCGTGTGCTGCTGGCGTGCGTCGCTTTATCGGTCCTGAGTGCGCTCGCCTGTGGACTGGCGCCGGCGCTCCAGGGCACTCGGGTCGATCTGGTCAGCGGACTCAAGTCAGCCGGGGTGGACGGATCCGGACGCAAACGCCTGTGGGCAAGGAATGCGCTGGTCGTCGCGCAGGTGGCGACGTCGCTGATGCTCCTCACCGCCACCTTCCTGATGATCCGTGGCTTCGAGCACAGCTTCGTCCAGGGCACCGGCTTCGTGAAGGATCGTCTGCTCGTCGCGGGTTTCGATCCGCGGCTCGTGCAGTACAACGCCGAACAGACGCAACAGTTCTATCACCGGCTGCTCGAACGGGTGAGAGAGACGCCGGGCGTCGAGAGTGCGGCGCTCACCCAGAACCCGCCGCTCGGGCTCGAGGGTTTCGACGACATCGCCTTCGTCCCCGACGGATTCCAGATGCCTCCCGATCGCGCGACATTCACCTCGTTAATGGACACGATCGACGAAGGCTATTTCTCGACGATGGGAATTGCGATTGTGCGCGGGCGCGGGTTCCGGGTGTCTGACACGTCGGATACGCCTCGTGTGGCGGTGGTGAACGAGAAATTCGCCGATCACTATTGGCCCGGTGCGGATCCGGTGGGCAAACACCTCCGCCTCGATGGTGCGACCGGCACGCCGATCGAAATCGTCGGCGTCGCCGAGACGGTGAAGTATCGGGATACGGGCGAGAAGCGAACCGATTTCGTGTACCTGCCCCTTCGTCAGCATCCGATCGCGCGGATGATTCTGTTGGTGCGCTCGAGCGGCGATCCCCTGCAGCTCGTCAGTGCCGTCACCGGGATCGTCACGGACCTCGATCCGAACCTGCCAATGCTGACGATTCGCAGCTACGAGGATCTATACCGCTACAGCACAGTTGAGGGCCCCCGAGTGGCGATCGAGCTGGTCGGCACGATGGGCGCCGTCGGTCTGCTGCTGGCGATCGCCGGCCTCTATGGCCTGGTCGCCTACAACGTGGCCCAGAGGACCCGCGAGATCGGCATTCGCATCGCGATTGGCGCAACACCGGTCGACGTGCTGCGCCTGGTCATGGGCAAGGGCCTCACCCTCGTCGGAGCAGGCACCGCGATCGGCCTCGCGATGGGGTTTGCCGTCGAGCGGCTCATGAACGCGATGCTGTTCAACGCCGGGGGAATTGATCTCGTCGCACATGCCGTCGTCGTGCCTAGCCTGTTTGCCGCCACGATGCTCGCTGCCTACCTGCCGGCGCGGCGAGCATCCAGGATCGCGCCAACGCAGGCGCTGCGGTACGAGTAACGGCTCAGCTCTCGACGTCACGGGCGCTGATGAGCGCCACGTCAGGGGGGATCACAGCTGTCGTCATCTGAGCCCTCAGGTGCGTCGACGGGCTGCGGTTCGCGCGGGTTCGGTATCGTCGATGCCGGATCGGACGCCGGGAAACTCTGGGCGATTGTCTCGTCCAGGCCGGCTTCACGCGCCTTGATTTCGTCGATGTCCAGCCGGCGGGCATCATCCTCGTCAGATTTCATGGCAGTTCTCAGGATTACAGAGTACCTGAGTCAATGCGAATGCCGTACCGATCAGGGATTGGGGATTAGGGATCAGGGATTTTGGGGATCGAGCCTGCCGCGCCGAAGCTCCCGGGAATTCGGGAGCGAAGGCGGGGGACTCGGGATTCGGGACTCGGGTTTCGAATTCCTGACCGGCAACTGGCGACTGGCGACTGGTAACTGGTCACTGGAGACTGGCGCCTGATTATCCCGTGCGCCGGTTTCGTTCAGCATTCTTCACAACACTTCACCCGGACTTCACGACAGACGCTGCGGCCGCCCGCTAACGTTGCGGCATGCGCACCTTACGTCTCGGCGTCGCGATCTCGTGTTGCACATTCGCGCTGGCCTGTGCCGGGGCAACGGTCAGGCCGAAGGTGGCGGCTTCGAAGCCGCCCTCAGACGCCTTGCTGGTGCTGCCCGGGTTCGGCTACAACCACGCCGGTGAGCAGGCGCTCCGCAGCCTGGCGCCGTCGATGGCCGCGGAGGCGATCGATCTCTACGTCCCCACATTCGTGTCGCGTTCAGGCCTGGCACAAAGTCGGGAACGGCTCGCGGCCTTCATCCGAGCGAACCACCTCGAACGCTACGAGCGGGTTCACGTCTTTGCGTTCATTGCCGGTGGCTGGGCGTTCAACCCGCTCGCCGCGACAGACGTTCTTCCGAACCTGTCGACCGTCGTATACGACCGGAGCCCCTACCAGGAGCGCGCGCCGAGGATTGCGCTCGACAAGCTGCGATGGCTGGCCTGGATCAAATACGGGAGCGTCGTGTTCGACGTCGCCAGAACGCCGTATGTGCCGATGACCGCGCCGGCGGTTCGCATCGGCCTGGTCGTTGAGACTGAGCCGACGCGGTTCATCCAGCGGTTCGCCGAGACTGCGCGCGGTTATGGTCCTTACGACTTCGCCTGTGAGGCATTCGGGCAACCGTTCGACGACTGCCTCTACGCCAGCCTCAATCACGACCAGCTCTACACCAGGTTCAGCGAAGTCTGGCCCGATGTACTCGCGTTCATCCGTCGCGGACAGTTCACCGACTCCGCTGAGCGGACACGGCCGCAGGCAAACGGCCAGCGCTCTCCAGCTGAGTCTGCGGCAAGAGGTCGATGATGAGAAGCACCTACTCACAGCTGAACGGGACGGCGTCGCGGCGCGTGCTGGCGACGCGGGACACCGACTGGGCCAGATCCGTTGCTCGGGTCCTGGCCGGCACCGGGGTACGCCCGAACGGAGTGTCCGTTGCAGGGGTCGCGTTCGCGCTGACGGCCGCAACCGTGTTCGTCATTTCCCCGACCTGGAGTCCCGGCGGGCGTGCCGGGCTGCTGCTCGTTGCCGCCGCATGCATCCAGCTGCGACTGTTGTGCAATCTGCTCGACGGAATGCTCGCCGTCGAGGAAGGCCTCAGGACCCGGGACGGTGAGATTTTCAACGATCTGCCCGACCGGCTCGAGGACATCCTGATCCTCGTTGGCGCTGGATATGCCGCCCCCGGGGTCTCGCACGCCGAGACGCTGGGCTGGGCCGCGGCCGTTGCTGCCGTCCTTACCGCGTACGTGCGGGTGCTCGGCGGATCCCTCGGCCTTACGCAACACTTCGCCGGGCCGATGGCGAAGCAGCACCGGATGTTCGTGCTGACGCTCGTCACACTGCTCGCGGCGATTGAATCGATGCTCGACGTCCCGCTCCATGCAATCCCGATAGGCCTCGCGATCGTTGGTGCAGGGTCGGTGGTGACTTCGGCGCGGCGTACCCGCCGCATTCTGCGAGAGGCGGACGCGCAATGATCGCGGCGGCGCTCGCATCAGCGTGTCAGTTGGTGACCGGCCCGACGGTCGAGTGGCGCTGCGATCCTGACACCGCAGTTCAGCGGATCTACTTCGCAAACCATTCCAGCCACCTCGATTTCGTCGTGATCTGGTCGGCGCTGCCGCCGAGACTCCGGCGGCATGCGCGGCCGGTGGCCGGGCGCGACTACTGGCGCTCGACCGCAATCCGGCGGTATCTCGCCATTGACGTATTTCGCGCGGTGCTGATCGACCGCGGGAGCTCTGGCGCGGTTACGCCGGCGCAGCAGTCGATCGAGCGCATAACCCGGGAGATGGGCGAACGAGATTCCGTGATCGTGTTTCCCGAAGGAACGCGCAGCGTCGACGGAAAGATCGGCTCGTTCAAAAGCGGCCTCTACCATCTCTCGCTGGCCAAGCCCGATGCGGAACTGATCCCGGTGCTGCTCGAGAACCTGAATCGAATTCTCCCCAAGGGTGAAGCACTTCCGGTTCCGATGCTCAGCCGCGTGACGTTTGGCGCTCCTCTGCAGACCGGCCGGGATGACGCGAAGGACGAATTTCTCGCGCGCGCACGGACCGCGCTGCTGCGGTTGAAGGACCACGAATGACGCGCTTCGGAGATACGGCACTCGTCGCCATGGTCGCCGCAGTGTTGGTCCTGCTGGTGGGTGCGTCCATCGCCGCGTGGATATTCAGGCGCCGAGCCACCACCGTCTCCGGCCGTGCGACGGCCGACGAGGTCTCGGCGCGCGTTCGCGCATGGTGGGTGATGGCGCTGGTCTTCATCCTCGCCGTGACCACCGGCACCGTGGTGTCGATCGTCCTCTTCACTCTCATCTCCTTCCTGGCGCTCCGCGAGTTCGTGACGCTGGCGCCGACAAGGCCGGCCGATCACCGGGTCCTCTTCTACGCGTTCTTCGTGGTCACGCCGGTGCAGTACTCGCTGATCTGGCTGCACTGGTACGGGCTGTTCAGCATCATGATCCCGGTGTACGTCTCGATGTTCCTGGCCATCCGCACGGTGCTGGCTGCCGACACGCACGGATTTCTCGAACGCATCGCCACGAACCAGTCGGCACTCATGATCTGTGTCTATTTCGTGAGCTACGTGCCTGCCCTGCTCATGCTACGGATACCCGGATACGAACGCCAGACGCCCAAGCTGATGTTCTTCCTCGTGCTGATAGTGGAGGTGAGCGACGTTCTGCAGTACGTATGGGGCAAGAGCGTGGGGAAGCGCCCGATTGCACCGGGCATCACCCCGAACAAGACCTGGGAAGGACTGGTCGGAGGCGTGGCGTGCACGACCGCGCTCGGTGCGCTCACCTGGTGGGCAACCCCCTTTTCACCCGGCGTCGCCGCCCTCATGTCGATGGTGATCACGCTCATGGGGTTTGCCGGAGGCCTGGTCATGTCGGCGATCAAGCGCGACCGCGGCGTCAAGGATTTCGGCACCCTGATCCAGGGGCACGGCGGCGTGCTCGACCGGATCGATTCGCTGTGCTTCGCAGCGCCGGTCTTCTTCCATCTCACTCGATACTTCTACGCGACGTGATCCGTCGGCCGGCCTCGCGCGCCGCCGCCGATCAGACTCTGCTTGGGCGACCAGCGCGCGGGCAGGATAATACTGGCCATGCCGCCATCCACCTTGCCACCTCCCATTCTCGTTGCCGACGAAGCCGCCCTCCGCACGCTTGTCGATGCACTCGCGACCTGTCCGGTTGTCGCGGTCGACACCGAGTCCAACAGCCTGCACGCATACCGCGAACGCGTGTGCCTGATCCAGTTCTCGACCCCCTCGGCTGACTACATCGTCGATCCGATCGTCCTGCGCGATCTCACGACACTGGCGCCGTTCTTCGCCAATCCCGGCCAGCAGAAGGTGTTCCATGCCGCTGAGTACGACGTCATCTGCCTCAGGCGGGACTACGGGTTCGAGTTCACGAACCTGTTCGACACGATGAGTGCAGCCCGCACGCTGGGCTGGCCGCAGGTCGGTCTCGCCGCGATTCTCGAAACGCATTTCGGGGTCACGATGGACAAGCGCTTCCAGCGCGCCGACTGGAAACGTCGGCCGCTGATCCCCGAGCAGCTGGACTACGCCCGAATGGACACGCACTACCTGCTCGCCCTGCGCGAGCGGCAACTCGAGGCGCTGACCACCGCGGGCTGTATGACGGAAGCGCTGGAGGAATTCGAGCGTCTGGCGCTGCTGCGACGCGAGAGCGACAGCGAACGCCTGGATCCAGCGGCGTTCTGGCGGGTGAAGGGTGCCCGCGAGGTGACCGCGCGACAGGCCGCCATCCTGCAGGCTCTCTTTGCCTATCGCGAACAGGAAGCAAAGCGCGCGGATCGTCCTCCGTTCAAGGTCATGGGCGAGCCAACGCTCCTCGAACTGGCCCGGCGCGCACCCCGGCACGTTGGAGACCTGAAAGGGATACCCGGGTTGTCCCCTGACCAGATCCAGCGATACGGAGCGGGCGTGTTGCAGGCGATCGAGCACGGACTGGTGGCGCAGATACCGTCACAGCCGCAAATGGATCGCGAACCCGACGAAGTGCGCGATCGATACGAGCACCTGCATACGTGGCGCAAGGAGCGGGCGAGAAAACGCGGCGTCGAGTCGGACGTCATCCTGCCCCGCACGGCACTCTGGGATTTGGCCCGACGTCCACCCCGCACCCACGGTGAGCTCGCGCAGGTTGCTGATCTGGGACCGTGGCGCCGCCAGGCATATGGCGACGAGATCCTGGCGCTGCTCGCACGCCTCACAGCACCTAGCGGCAACTGACGGTAGGCGCACAGGGCGCGCCGTTTGCTGACGGCCGAAAGCTCGAATTTGAGGGCCTGTCGCGCACGGAGCGCGGAGCGCGAAGCGCTGAGAACTGATCGCTGACAGCTGATAGCTCCGAGTTCGCCATGATGCGGCACACGGCACCCCAAGTTGTGCCTCCCGCTTCGCGACGTGGCAAAACGGGTCCTCCGGGGTTTGCCTGACGATGTGGCGGCGCTGCGGGTTTGCCGCTGCGCCGGTGAGCCGACTGTTCACGCCGGGATGCCACACACCATGGTCATCGGCGCGGCACTCGGTGCCCCTCCGAACCCGTTTTGATTCTGACGCGTTCGCGAGCGTCGGCACAACTGGGTGCCTCCGGGGCTGGCCTGGAACGACCTGTGCGCGCTGACGCTGGCGCGGTCTTTGCCGCTGCGCGGTGAGCCGACTGTTCACCCAGCGGCGTTTGCTCACACGACCTATCGCGTACTCATCGGCGGCCGCACACTGGTGCTCCCGCTGAACGCCGATAGCTCTACTGACGCGTATCACGCCGCTCAGAGGTCGGCCCAACTTGTGGCACCGTATGCCGCGGCGAGGCACTGGAGACTGGACACTGATAGCTCAACGCTGATGGCTGACAGGCGAAAGCTCGATTTTGAGGCGCCGTATACCGCGGCGAGCACTGGAAACTGGGTCCTAACGGAGGATGGCGCCGGTGGCTGCTGCCGCGAGCGCGAGCAGTGCGGCGACCGAGAGAATCAACCGGAAGGCCGCCACAAATGCACGATCGATCGCGTCTCTCACGGCCGGCCGCTGGGACGCTGGCAACAGCTCCATCGTGTTCACGTCCGCGCCAGCCATCTTCGGCAGCTCCCGGTCGACCATCGCTCTGACCGCCGGGGCCATCCGGAGATGGTCGAGCTCGCGCCGCACCCGCGTGTCGAACGTGCGGGTGAGCATGAGACCGAACACCGCGATCGCGACCAGCCCCGCGACGCGGGCAACCGCGTTGTTCACACCGGACGCGACGCCGGCGTGAAGGGTCTCGACCGCGGCCATCACGGTTGTCGTCAGCGGCGCCACGGTCATCGCCATGGCGCATCCGAGTACCACCGCCGCGGGAAAGAACGTGGTCCAGTAGGAGCCGCCGGATCCGGCGCGGGCGTACAGCGCGATTCCCACGGCTGCGATCGCCGGACCGAGCGTCAGCGGCAGCCGGCTTCCGATTCGCGCAACGAGGCCGCCGGACCAGCGCGAAAACGTGAACATGATGATCGGAAACGGAAGTAGTGCGGCTCCTGCCTGCGCCGGTGTGTAGCCCTGCACCTGGATCAGATTCAGCGGCACCAGGAACATGACCAGGTTCAGCGCGCCGTAGAGCACGAACGTGAGGGCGTTCGCCAGGGTGAAGGTGCGCGACCTGAACAGCGCAAGCGGCAGCATCGGGTTGCTGGCGCGGCGCTCGACGATCACGAACAGAACGAGCGTGACTGCGCCGATCGCCAGCGAGCCGGCGACAAGCGGATTCGCGATCCCGAGCGGCGGCGCCTCGAGCAGGCCGAAGACGATCCCGCACAGCCCGGTTACCGCGAGGACGGCACCCCGCCAGTCGACGCTGCCGGTCCGGGAACTATCGCGGCTTTCGTCCATGAACCGCAATGACAGGGCAATCACGACAGCAGCTAATGGGACGTTCAGGAAGAACGCCGCTCGCCAGCTCACGTGCTGGATCAGCCACCCGCCCGCGACAGGACCAATCGCGGCAGTCATCGCACTGAAGCCGGACCACGTCCCGATCGCCCTGCCCCGCTCCGCATCGTCGAATGTCGCGCCGATGATGGCGAGGCTTCCCGGCACCAGAAAGGCGGCGCCGAATCCCTGGAGCGCGCGGCCGAGGATCAGCACCCACGGAGATGTTGCGGCAGCGCAGAAGATTGACGCCGCGGTAAAGAAGACAACGCCGCCAAGGAATACCCGTTTGCGCCCGAACTGGTCCCCCATGGAGCCGCCGACGAGAATCAATCCGCCGAGCATCAGTGCATACGCGTCGATGACCCACTGGACGTCCGTAATCGTCGCGTCGAGGTCGGCCTGGAGCGCCGGCAAGGCGACGTTGACGACGGTCCCGTCGAGAAACGTCATGCCCGACCCGATGACGGTTGCGGCGAGAACCCAGCGGTGGCGGGACGGCATAATGGGTGTGACCTGCCTTCGGCGGCGTGGCGGTGCGATAACGGCGATATTGTAGACTCCGCACACGGGTCAAGGACCCGGTAATCCCGAGAGTCATGCGCCGTCTGCAGCGAGGGATCCCGTGGAAATTCACGCTCCGCACAAGCCGATCCTGACGGTCACCGAGGCACTCGTCCACCTCGCGATTGTGACGGTGGGCATTCTCATCGCGCTGTCGCTCGAAGGCGCGCGCCAGTGGTACGAGCACCGAAGTCTCGCCACCGAAACACGGGAGAATCTGAGGCGCGAGATCGAGGCAAACCGGACCGAGCTCGCCGGCTATGTCGAGAACGCGACGGCGATGCAGAAGCAATTGATGCATGCACGTGAAGTCGCGCAGGCAGTCGCCGACAGCAAGCCGCTGCACGACACCTCGATCGAGCTCGGCTACCACGGCGCCGAACTACAAAGCGCCAGTCACACTACCGCGGAGCTGACGGGCGCGTTCGCGTTCATGAGCCGCGACGACGTGGTGAAGTACGCGCGTGTGTACGACAGGCAGGCCATATTCCAGCGCCAACAGGACCAGGTCTTCACTGATTTCGTCGGCGCGTTTGCGGGGACGCAACTGATTGCGGGTGGTACGCGCAAGGCGAGCACGCGCGAGCTCGAGGACTGGGCGCGCGCGTTGTCGATAGCCCACGCCTCGGCCGAAATCGCGAAACAGGTGGCGACCGCGCTCAACGAGGAATATCAGCGCGCGCTCGGCGCGGAGCACTGAGCGTTGCAACCGACAGGACTCAACGCGGTGGTGCGGCTGCAGCGACGTAGCCCGGTCGCGCTTTGACCGTGATCTTCGAACGTTTCACCTTAAGCCACGCCCCAGTCGCCGTCTCAATCGACCGAGGGGACGACGACCACCGAATCAGCGCGAACGTTGTTGCTGGTCGTAAAGTGACGCATATGCATCAATGCCGCAGCAGGACGGCATCATCGGTCACGCTGCCGACTGCGCATTAAAAGGGGATCTTAGTCCTGCGCTTATCGCGTCGCAGTGAAGGAGCCCGTCATCGAGTCGATGGGGCCAAGGATCTTTCTCTCCGGACCGAGCACGCCCACCTGCCCGCATTCGAAGGTGCCGGCAACTCCGCTATCGTCGGCTCGCGTGAGGGTCACGGTGCATTCGCCGGCTGACGAGGCGATCACCTTCCCTTCGGGTCCAACGCCCACCTGCACGACAATCGATTCTGACGCCGTCGTTTTGAATGTGCCAGGTCTGGGTGTGGCCGAATACTGGAACGCGTCACCCTTCTCGTTGGCCAGGTCAATCAATCCACCACCGGGCCCCCACATCGTCAGATCGCCGACGCGATCGTACGTAAAGGCGCCGTTGACGACGTGCCCCTTGACGGTGACGCTGGCATGCGCGCTGGTAATGGTTGCCGCGGGCGGTTGCGCGATCGCGTGTCCGCAGGTGAGAAGACTGAATCCGGTTGTGAGCAGTGCGCGCGGCCAGTTCATGCGGGCTTCTCCTCTCGACCGACCGCAAACACGGCGTAGCGTCAGTCGTCCGATCGTAGCACCCATGCAGTCGATCCCGCCGTGACCGACGGCGCTGACTTCGATGGCCCTACTTCTTCGGCTCGACAATCCTGGCGGCGGTCTCGAAGCTCTTGTAGTCGGAGTAGACGGCGGTTGCTCGTGCGGTGCCCTGCACGGGAGCCCTGTTGAGCCGGGAAATCGGCCCCTGGTATTCCTCCGTCATCCGCACTGGCAGCCACATCGAGAGCGTCTGGTCCTGGTGGTACGTCACTTCCATCTCTGCGTAGCTTTCGAGCACGTCAATGGCCTGGTCGGGGAGTACCCGGTTGCCGCTGTCCCTGTTGCTCCGGCCACCTGCTCCGGAATTCGTCTGGCCTCCACCCGACGCCGCACCTGTGGTGGGCTGGGCAGCGCCTCCGCCGCCAGTGCCCCCTGCCGGTGCCGGAGTACTCGTCTGGCCTCCCTCCACCGGGGCGGACGGCTGGCGTGGGCCTGCCATCGCGAGCGCGTCCGAGAATCCCTTCAACTGAAGGCGTGTGCGGACGACGACGCCGTCCTGCGGTGAAACCCAGAGAGTGCCTTGCGCCGGAACGCTCTTGCCGGCCCTCGTGCTCACGAGGGTGGGGATCGCTGTCTCCCGAAATGCAATCTCCCACGTATCAACGCCTTCGATCTTCTTCGAGCCTTTGCGGGTGAATGTGAAGCGGCTCAAACCGGAGGCATCGAAGAACAGGAGCGCCGTCGTCGGCACGTTGAAATTGCGCATGACCGGCCCGACGTTGAAGCGCGCGCTTTCGGCGGTCAGCCGTGCCGCGTCATCGAGCGGATTGGACGACGTTTTCAGGAGGGCGAGCAATCGGTTGCGCCGATCCGGAACCGGCTCGCCATTGACTTCGATGACATCCCGGTAGCCGAGCCATCGTCCGGCGCCGGTCTTGACCAGGGCGAAGTCCGCTGTCAGCCGCTGCGGACGTCCTGATTCGTCGAGGAACTGGGTGTACTTTTCGAGCGCAACCACAGCCGCCGTGTTCTGGCCGTACGCCGACACATATGCGGCCACTCGATTCAGCACTTCGCGAAGGGCAGCGTCGGGAACCGTTGCGGGCTCTGATGCTGCGGCGGTGCGCTCGGCTGGCCGTGGCGCATCCGGAGATGCCGCGGGGGCGACGGAAGCACGATTGACGACGACCGGAGCCGGCACCAGCACGAAGGAGCGACTTACGCGTCCGATCGCGACGCCGTCGATACCGATCACCGCAGAGACCGTGTACTCACCGGGGGTGAGCCCGTCAGTCGACATCGAAGTGCTCGCGATCTGCTGCCGCTCGAATGCGGTCTCCGTCAGCGGCGCGTTCACCGCCTGCACCGCAGCGCTGTCACCGACCCGCTGCACTTCGAACTGCACCGACGTGTGGGCGAATCGTTCGACTTCCGCCGACGACAGTTCGAGACGCGGGTCGAACGAGGTGCCGGCTGGCACATAAATCGCCGGCGATTCGTCGCGCGCTCCAGGGAGGACATCACTCAGCTGGAGGCCACCGATCGACCGCACTCCGGCCCTGAAAGGCATCTCGACCGACCCGGCCCGTCCAGCGGCATCGATAGCTGCGACACGAATGCGATATTGACCGGGAACCAGTTGTCCCGTGACGAGCACACTTGCAACACCGTCCGGCGGTGCCGCAGTTCCCCCGGTCTGCAGAACCGGCTGGCCGTTGCTGCTGAGGATCACGGCGGCGTAGCGCAGTGGGCCTTTCCCGGGACCGCCGCGACCGAGATCAGCGCGCACCAGCACCTTGACCGTTGTCGCTTCTTCACCACGGACCGTGAAAGCCGCCACCGACACGGGAAAATCGACTCTGTCGACCGGCGTTGCGATCAGCCGCGCGAGCGCGGCGTCCAGGCCCTGGCTCGCTGATGCCGCGAGCACGTGGCGCTGGGCGCGCGTGACCACACCAGGACGCGCAACCTGCACGCGAACCTCGTGCGCCTTGCCATCGAGGTCGCCCGGGGCAGCCTCTACACCGAGTGCATACGGCTCCGCGATCTCGGCTCGAAGCCGCTCGAACACACCTGTCGCCCGTCCGATGCCCGAGAAGAAGACACCATCCGCCATCGTCGCGACATTCGCGAGACCAGCCTCACGGTCGTTCGAAGAATAGGTGCTCGCTTTCGCGGCACGAGAGGCCGCAGCGTCCACCTCGGGTTGATTGACCTGCACGGCGTAGGTGCTGATGCCGGCCTGCTTCAATTCGCCGGTCACCTGCTGAAACCGGCCCAGCGATGCAGGGTCGAAGCCAAGCCCGCCTGAGATCAGGACGAGACTGGAAGGCGCATCCACGGCCGCGAGGGAGTGCACGACATCGAGAACTTTGGCGAGGACTACCTCGACATGCTGTCGTTCGAACGAGACGCGCTCCCGGGTTTCGCCGACGAGGTCACTGGGGCAGACCGGGTTCAGCCCGCGGTCAGCCCGCGCGGTCTCGACATCCTTCGCGCACTCCCTTTCGACCACTTCGTCAATCGTGCGCTTGTCGCCACGTTCGTAGGCGAGTGCTTCTTCGAGCGTGAAGAAGTGCCGAAAATTCGGCACGTTCGAGGTGCCTCTCAGCTCCTTGATCGCATCTCGCACACGGGCGTGTTCCCGGGTCAGAAGAATGGAAGGACCGGGCACGGGGATGAGCGCCACGGCGTCGGATGGCCCCAGCTTGTCGACCAGTCCAGCGGCCGTCTCGAGGATGGTCCGCTCGGACCCGGCCCGAATGCTCTCGAGATCGACAAGAAGGACAATGGCGCGCCCCTGGCCGCGTCGGCTGTTGGCGACGTAAGACGGGGGCGCCGTGGGCGGCTCAGCGAGGACGGGCTCCGGCAGGTCCGCAAAGAGAACCTTGCGCGGTCGCCCGTCGATCTCGACCTGGAAATCCGACGGTTGCAGATCACGCACCGTCCGGCCGTTGGCATCGAGGACCGACGCATCGACGCGAAGGATCGCGGTGCCGGAGCGATACAGAGCGGTCCCCGGCGCAGGTATCTGCTGCCCCTGGGACACTCCGTCGGTGACGGCGCCGGAAATGATCAACGCGACGATTAGTGAGTTCCGCACTGCTCAACTCCATCGGCGCGATGCGTCACGCCCGTGCAATCCGACACCGTTTCACGGCGCACTGACGCGCAACCAATCCACGAGGAACTTCACCGTGCCCTGCTTGAGTTGCTCGACGGTCGAAGCGGGAAGGCCCGGGTACGGCTGGTCGGCCTTGTTCACGCTTTGCGGGTAACTCCCCCCGAGCGCAAAGTTGAGGATCACGTACTTCTTGTTGTCGAAGGCCCACGGTCCGTAGCGCTCAATCGTTGTCCTGGTCGCGCGGTAGATCTCGCGACCGTCGATCGTGAACACCATGTCACTGGTGGTCCAGTCGACGCCGTAGACATGCCATGTCTGCGGCCCGGCCGCAGGGTCGAACCGCGGGCGACTGACCAGCGGCGTGTTACCGGAGTAGCCCGGACCGTGGATCGCAACACTCGTCCAGTCCGGTTCGCCAACGTGCTCCATCACGTCGATCTCGCCGGTAGCCGGCCACTCACCGGTGCCGAGAAGCCAGAATGCCGGCCACAGCCCCGAGCCGACGGTCATCTTGATCCGGGCACTGGCCGAACCGTGCATGAATTCGAACTTGCCCTTCGTGTTGACCCTGCCGGAGACGAAGTCGAACCCCTTGCCCTGTGGCGTCGTGAACCCCTGACGAAAATGGGGCCGGATCGCGAGCGCCCCATTGGTGGCGCCGTCGCTGTCGCCGGTGACGAACGTGAGCACGTCCGGCGCGTCCACATACGCCTGTTGCTCGTTGTTCACCGTCCGCCCGGTGACCTCGACGTTCCAGCGGTCACGCGCGAGCGAAGGCCCGCTGAAGTCGTCGAAGAATATTTCCCTGGGTGGAGTCGCAGGAGGGCCTGACTGGATCAGGAGCGGCGTGAGTCCGACGAGCAGAAACAGCGCGGCGCGCACGGGCGCATCATACTGCGTCAGCTGAGCTATCAGCTATCAGCTATCAGTTCTCAGCTATCAGTTCTCAGCAATCAGTTCTCAGCAATCAGTTCTCAGCAGCCTCAGTTCGCCAGTCGCCAGTCGCGGGTCCTCAATCCCCAGTCTCCAGTCCCCAATCCCCAGTCCCGAGTCCCGAGTCCCGAGTCCCCAAGTCCCACCTCCCCTGGCGCGGGCCACGGCGCCTCTAGTGGGCCGACCGTTGCGCGGCGGGATACGCGTCAGCACAGAACGGGTTCGCAGCAGCTACGACGTGAACTTGAGAATGTCTTCCCATCCCTTCCGATATTCGCGTCGGATGAACGGATCCGCCTCTGGCGCATTCTTCGCCCGCATCGCCGCATAGTCCCACTCGAGCTTCTTGCCGGTGCGGTACGCCACGTTGCCCAGGTGATTCGACTCGGTCGTCCATCCCGAATACTGGAAGTTCGACCCCGGCACCGGCCCGTCACCTTTTGCGTAGTTGACCCACTCGACCCAGTGACCCGGAGAGCGAGGCAGGGTCTCGGGCGGCGCCTGGAAGTCCTTGAACTTCTCTTCGGGCAGCAGCTTCCCATTCCCGAGCAGCATGCCGTTGTCGCCGATGAAGAGTTGCGACCGTCCGCCCCAGGCCGGCACCCATCCTGGCGGTTTGCTGTCGCCCTGGTGCCACACCAGCTTGACCGGCGGCGCGCCGGACGCGGATGCCGGGAACTCGTACGTCACCGTCATCGTCGCCGGCGCCAGCTCCTTGTGAGCGACCGGAACATTCGGGGATACCGCTTCGATCGTCAGCGGCTGCTTGATGTCCAGGACGGTGTAGGGCACGTCGTTGTCGTGGCTTCCGAGATCGCTCATCGTGCCGTTGCCGAAGTCCCACCAGCGATACCACCTGGGTCCGGGAAAGTACGTTTCGTGGAACGGCCGCGCAGGCGCGGGTCCGAGCCAGAGGTCGAAGTGATTGGTCGGCGGGATCGGCATCTCCTCCTTGAACCGGTCGACGATCTGGATCCCGTTATAGAACCCGTGCGGCTTGTCGAACTTCTCCGCCGACGCGGCATCCTGCAGCCCCCACGCGCGATCTGCCCAGACATGGACCTCGCGCACCGGGCCGATGACACCGGTCATGAGGATTTCCTTGATCGTGCGCCGGGCCGGCGAGGCATGGCCCTGGTTGCCCATCTGAGTGGACAGTTTCGGGTACCGCGCCGCCGTCTCGCGAATCAGCCGCGCCTCCGCGATGTTGTAGGTGAGGGGCTTCTCGCAGTAAACGTGCTTGCCATGGGTCAGCGCCAGGTATGTCGCGAAGGCGTGCGTGTGCTCGGCGGTGGCGACCACAACGGCGTCGAAATCATCCGGGCGCTCGAATACCCGGCGCAGGTCGTTGAACGTCTTCGCTTTGGGAAACCGCTGCGACGCCGCGTCGATCGCTTCGTCGTTCACGTCGCAGAGGACGACGACGTTCTCGTCGGGGTGAGGAGCCGCCGGTGCGTCGCTTCGGCCTCGACCTGCCGGCGGCGCGGTTTCGCCACCCCGGCCGGTCGGCAGTGTCAGTTCGCTCAGACTCGCCAGCGCGCGACCGCCGCACGCGATGAACGCGATGTTCAACTTGCTGTTCAAGTCGCGGCCGCGCAGCAATGCCGGCGCACCCGTCATCACCCCGGCCACCGCCACGGCGCCGCCGACGAACTCGCGCCGCGTCATCTGCCGCGACTGTATTTTCCTGGCCCTCTTCGTCATCGCTCTACTCCCACAGGGCGGATCGCCGCCTCGACCCATCGTCGCAACAAGTGCCGAGCTCGACCCGGCAACAATCCGATGCGCGCATTTTCATGGATTCGGGCCGGGGCCGCACGCTTTTTTTAGGCGGAGCGGAAGACCTGTCTCGTCAGTTCAACTGTACATTTCATTGCACGCCGCCCCGGCTGGGAAGGCGCGGCGACCGGAATTGCCGCAAGTATTTGAGGGAGGCCCGACACCCTCCAGGCGGGATGCCCGGCCTGGGTGTGGTTGCTCATCAGTGGACCGGCCGCCCAGGCAGGCTGCGCGTCCTGACCAAGGGCACACAGCCGTCGCGAAAGTGAACGTCCCGGGTCAGAACCATGGCCGTCGTGCCCACGCCACCGCGGCAGTGATCGCCAGCAGCACGATCGGCACCGCCGGGTTGCCGCCGATGATGAAGAGATGCGTGAAGATCGCCCCCACCATCGTCGAGGCGAGTGCCGCGGCGCCGAAGAATGCGAGTGATGGAATCAGCAGCAGCACGGCGGAGATGACTTCGATGGTGCCGGTCAGATACCGGAGCCACTGTCCAATGCCAATCTGAGCGAACATCGCGGCCATCGGGGCGGCGCCGGCGAGCTTGGACCCGCCGGCCGTCAGGAACATCCCAGCCGCCACGATTTGACCAGCCCAAAGGAGGAGTACCCCGGTGCGCTGCTGTCGCGCACCGGTGCGACCCGACGATGGCGCAAAATGAAGATTCTATGGAGTCTTTACGGTCTTCTTATGCGCATCGGCGTAGATCTAGGACGTGGGCATACTCTCACGCATGGCGCTTTTTGGGGGGCTCGGCACGTCGCTCGTCGTGACGACGCTGGCCGTGGCATTTGGGCCCCCGGTTGTGAGCTTCGGGCTGGCCGCGGCCGCCGCCGCCGGCTGGTGCGCCTGGCTCGATCGTCACCCTGAGCCGTAGCCGGCCACGACCGGCGGTCACGTCGCCAGATCGCCAGGCGGTACCACCTGGACGGTGGCGTCGCGCACTTCCTCGAGGAACCGGTTCAGCGTCGATCCCTTGATCAGGATTTCCCATCGCGACCGTGCGCTCTGGCCGAAGATCACGTGGGTGATCCCTTCGCGCTGCGCAAACGCAATCAACCCGTCGGCGGGACGCCCGGCACGCACGCGCACCACGGTGGCGCCGAGCTCTTCGGCGAACCTGATGTTGCGCTGCAACGCGTCACGGTCGCCGGTCGCGATGTGGCCCGGTGCTTCGCGCGGGGTCTCGACGTAGACCGCGTACCAGCGGGCGCCGAGCCGCCCTGCAATGCGTGCCCCGATCCGAAGCACCCGCGGCGCATCGGCGCTCGAACTCATACAGACCATCACTCGCTCGGGGATGAGCGCCGGCCCGAGTCCCTCCCGCTGCCTGTGAGAGGCGGCCTTTTCGCCTACTTCATCAGCGACGGCGCGGAGCGCCAGTTCGCGCAATGCTGACAGGTTCGACTCGCGAAAGAAGTTGGTGAGCGCCTGTTCGACTTTGTCGGCCCGGTAGACTTTTCCCTGCCGCAGCCGGGTGCGAAGCTCTTCAACCGTGATGTCGACGTTGACGACTTCGTCAGCCCGCCTGAGAAACGTGTCAGGCACCGTCTCACGCACCCGGATCCCGGTGACCCGCCCGACGGCGTCGTTCAGCGTCTCGATATGCTGGATGTTGACGGCCGTCATCACGTCGATGCCGCGATCGAGGATCTCGAGCACATCCTGATAGCGCTTGTCGTGACGGCTGCCCGGGACGTTCGTATGCGCCAGCTCGTCGATCACGCAGCGCTGCGGCCGGCGCGCGAGGATCGCATCAAGGTCCATCTCCTCGAGCACCACGCCGCGATATTCGACCCTCCGCCGCGGCACGACTTCGAGGTCGCCGACTTTCGCCTCGGTGTCGCTGCGGCCATGTGCTTCAACAAAGCCAATGACCACGTCGACGCCGTCACGCCGGAACGCGTGCGCATCCTCGATCATCGAGTACGTCTTGCCGACGCCTGGGGCTGCCCCGACATACACGCGCAGCCTGGCGCGCGCTGTCGTTTGCAGTTTGGCAAGCATCTGCTCGCCGGTGGGGCGGGGCGCCTCGCTCACGGCTCATCGTAGCCCGTCGGGCCTGGCCGGCTGCGCCCGCTTTACGAAGTCTTTACGCCTTTTTCCCGTGGGTACCGACTTACGAAGTCTTTATCACCTTCTGATCGGCCGCTTATGGGAGCTGCTCGCACACTCGACCCATGGCCAGCGCGGTCGCAGTGCCGCGGGTTCATCACCGGGGAGGTCTGTCATGGCCGACGTGCTGTTCGTCACCGTCTCGATTCTGTTCTTTGCTGTCAGCGTCGGCTATGTGGCCGGGTGCGATCGACTGATGAAGTGAGGTAGGCCGATGGGATGGGATTACGGCGTGGGTTTGCTCGTTGCGATCGCCACACTTGGCTACTTGGTTGTTGCGATGCTCAGACCGGAGAAATTCTGAAATGACGCTCAACGGCTGGTTGCAGATCGGCTTCTTTCTTCTCACCATCTTCCTGGCGACCCCGCTCATCGGCGGCTATATGGCGGCGGTGTACACACGACGGCGCACGTGGCTCGACCCGGTGCTGCGCCCGATCGAGCGGCTCGTCTATCGCCTCATCGGGATCAACGATGAAGTGCAGATGCGATGGACCGAGTACGCAGCCGCGCTGCTCATGTTCAGCGTCGTCTCGATGCTCGTGCTGTACGCCCTGTTGCGGCTGCAGCGTGTGCTGCCGTGGAATCCTCAGGGGCTGCCCGGCGTCGCGCCCGCCCTCGCCTTCAACACCGCCGTCTCCTTCGCGACGAATACGAACTGGCAGGCGTACGGGGGCGAAGCGACGATGAGCTATTTCACCCAGATGGCGGGGCTCGCGTACCACAACTTTGTCTCGGCCGCCGTGGGCATCTCGGTCGCGATTGCATTCATTCGTGGGATCGCGAGCACTGGGACAGACACGATTGGCAACTTCTGGGTCGACATGGTCAGGACGTTGCTGTGGCTGCTGCTGCCCATCTCTGTCGTGGGCGCCCTCTGGCTGGTGTCACAGGGAGTGGTTCAGAACCTGCGCCCCTACGACAAAGTATCGGTGATCGATCCGCAAACGGTCACGATGCCAGGTCCCGACGGCAAGTCGCTGACGACGGTGGTGCGGCAGCAGACAATCGCGCAGGGACCGGTCGCGTCGCAGGAAGTGATCAAGCAGTTCGGCACGAACGGCGGCGGGTTCTTCAACGCCAACAGCGCCCACCCGTTCGAAAATCCAACGCCGCTCACGAACTTCGTTTCGATGTTCGGCATCTTCGCGATTTCGGCGGGGCTCACCTACACACTGGGCTCCATGACCGGGTCGCGCGCCCACGGCTGGGCGGTGTGGGGCGCCATGGCGGTGCTGTTCCTGGCGGGTGTGACGGTCGCGTACCGGGCCGAGGCGCGGGGCAATCCGATATTGACCTCCGCTGGGGCGGACCAGACGACGAGCGCGGGGTCACCGGGCGGCAACATGGAAGGGAAAGAGGTCCGGTTTGGTATCGCCAGCACCGCACTCTTCGCGACCGCGACCACAGACGCGAGCTGCGGTGCGGTCAACGGCTGGCACGACTCCTTCACGCCGCTCGGCGGGCTCGTACCGCTTGCGAACATCCAGTTGAGCGAAGTGGTCTTCGGTGGGGTCGGCGCCGGGTTGTACGGCGTGCTTGTTTACGTCATCCTCTCGGTGTTCATCGCCGGGCTGATGGTCGGCCGGACGCCCGAATACCTGGGCAAGAAAATCCAGGCATTCGAAGTGCAAATGGCGATGCTGACGGTTCTCGTCTTCTCGCTCCTGGTCCTCACGTTCACAGCCATCGCATCCGTGTCGCCCGGCTTGGGCACATCCGGCGTCCTCAACCCGGGTCCGCACGGCCTGTCGGAGATGCTGTACGCCTACTCGTCGGCGGCGGCAAACAACGGCTCGGCCTTTGGTGGCCTCAGCGTGAACACCAGCTGGTACAACACGACCCTTGGTCTGGCCATGCTGTTCGGAAGGTTCTTCATGATCATCCCGCCGCTCGCGATCGCCGGAAGTCTGGCCCGCAAGAAGCACGTGCCCCCGTCGGCCGGAACATTCCCGGTGACCACGCCGCTCTTCACGTCGCTGCTCGTCGGGGTGATCGTGATCGTCGGCGCACTCACGTTCTTCCCCGCGCTCAGTCTCGGGCCGATCGTCGAGCAGTTCATGATGAACAAAGGGCAGGTGTTCTGATGGCCGTGCCAACGTCGCTGTGGGATCCAGCCATCGTCCGGCGGGCGTGCCGGGACGCCGTCGTCAAGCTCCATCCGCGCACCATGGCGCGCAACCCGGTCATGTTCGTCGTCGAAATCGGGAGCGTGCTCACCACCGTCCGGTTTCTCCGTAGTGCCGTGGCCGGCACCGGCCAGTTCGGCTTCGAGCTGCAGGTCGTCTTGTGGCTGTGGCTGACAGTCCTGTTCGCCAACTTCGCCGAGGCGATGGCGGAAGGACGCGGCAAGGCGCAGGCGGACACTCTCCGCCGCGCGCAGATCGGAACCGTGGCCCGGCGTGCCAGTCCCGACGGAACGTTCGAAACCATCGCGGCGACGGCGCTGCGGAAGGGCGACATCGTGCGGGTTGCGGCCGGCGAGGTGATCCCGGCTGACGGCGACATCATCGAGGGTGTCGCGTCGGTCGACGAGAGTGCCATCACCGGTGAGTCGGCGCCGGTGATTCGGGAGTCGGGCGGCGATCGCTCCGGCGTGACCGGGGGCACGAAAGTGCTGTCGGACTGGATCCGTGTCCAGGTGACGGTCAACCCGGGGGAGACGTTCCTCGACCGGATGATCGCGCTGGTCGAAGGCGCGGAACGCCAGAAAACGCCGAATGAAGTCGCGCTCAACATTCTGCTCGCCGGGCTGACGATCGTCTTTGTCATCGCGGTGGTCACGCTCCAGCCTTTCGCCATCTATTCGGGCGCGCCGCAGTCAATCTTCGTGCTCGTCTCGCTGCTCGTATGCCTGATCCCGACGACGATCGGCGGCCTGCTGTCGGCGATCGGGATCGCCGGCATGGATCGGCTCGTCCAGCACAACGTCCTCGCGATGTCGGGCCGGGCGGTCGAGGCTGCCGGCGACGTGCACACGCTCCTGCTGGACAAGACGGGAACGATCACGCTCGGCAACCGGCAGGCGACCGAGTTCATCCCCCTTCCCGGCATCACCGAAGCAATGCTGGCCGACGCGGCGCAGCTCGCGTCGTTGCCGGACGAAACGCCGGAGGGTCGTTCGATCGTTGTCCTGGCCAAGGAGAAGTACGGCTTGCGCGGGCGCGAGCTGTCCGCGCACCAGGCGCGCTTCGTCGCGTTTACCGCCCAGACGCGGATGTCTGGCGTCGATCTGGTGGTGCAGCAGCCGGCATTGGCGCTTGCCGGCGCCGCGCCGGCCACCGGGATTGCGGACGTCCGGGAAATCCGCAAAGGTGCGGCGGCATCGATCGAGCGATGGGTCGTGTCACGCGGTGGCGTCGTACCCGAGCAGCTCGGCGGAATCGTGCAGCGCGTTGCCCGCGCCGGCGGCACGCCACTGGTCGTCGCCGACGGCCGACAGCCACTCGGCGTCATCCACTTGAAGGACATCGTCAAGGGCGGCATGCGCGAGCGCTTCGCGCACCTCCGCGCAATGGGGATCAGGACAGTCATGATCACGGGAGACAATCCGCTGACCGCCGCGGCAATCGCGGCGGAGGCAGGTGTCGACGACTTCCTCGCGCAGGCGACGCCCGAGGACAAGATGGCGCTGATCAAGAAAGAACAGGCGGACGGCAAGCTCGTCGCCATGACCGGGGACGGCACCAACGATGCCCCGGCACTGGCACAGTCCGATGTCGGCGTCGCGATGAATACCGGCACACAGGCGGCGAAGGAAGCGGGCAACATGGTGGATCTCGACTCGAATCCCACCAAGCTCATCGAGATCGTGGAGATTGGGAAGCAGCTCCTGATTACCCGCGGTGCGCTGACGACGTTTTCGATTGCGAACGACGTCGCCAAGTACTTCGCGATTATCCCGGCGATGTTCCTCGCCGCCTTTCCGATGCTCGGCGCGCTCAACATCATGGGGCTGCGGACGCCGCAGTCTGCGATCCTCTCGGCCGTGATCTTCAACGCGCTCGTCATCGTCGCGCTCGTGCCGCTTGCGCTGCGCGGTGTGAGGTACCGACCGGAAGGCGCCGCCGCACTTCTGCAACGGAACCTGCTCATCTACGGTGTCGGCGGCCTGATCGTCCCCTTCTTCGGCATCAAGGTGATCGACGTTCTCATCACCGCACTCGGCCTGGCGTAGTCGTCAGCAGTCGGCGCCTGGACCGACGGAGAGCATCATGAACATCGCACGCAACATCGTCACCGCCGTCCTGATGACGGTCGTCACCACGCTCATGGTGGGGATCATTTATCCGCTGGTGATTACCGGAATCGCCCAGGCGGCATTTCCTGACCAGGCCAATGGTCAACTCATCGAGCGGAACGGCACTGTGATTGGGTCTCGTCTCATTGGCCAGGCGTTCTCGTCACCGGGGTACTTCCGGCCACGGCCCTCGGCTGCAGGGGCGGGATACGATGCGGCAAATTCCGGCGGCACCAATCTTGGACCGACAAACAGGAAGCTGTTCGACAACGTCGCCGCGAACGTCAAGGTCGCGCGGATCGAGAATCCGAATACTCCCGTGCCGATCGACCTCGTCACCACGTCCGCGTCGGGCATCGACCCGCACATCTCTCCGGCGGCCGCCGACTTCCAGGTGCCCCGCGTCGCCCGCGAGCGCAGGGCCTCCGAGGCGGACGTCAGGGCTCTTGTGGCGGCTCACACCGCGGGCCGCGACCTGGGCTTTTTGGGTGAGGCACGGGTCAACGTCCTCGAGCTCAATCTGGCGCTGGACACGCATTTACCCGCTAAAGCCGTGACGGGGTACGCCTCCCGCCGACGCATGCTTGACCAGCCACAGTCTCACCCATGAGTGGCCCGCGTCCGTTCAGGCATCCGCGAAGCGGTAGCCGACCCACGGCTCGGTCAGGATGTACTTCGGCGAGGACGGATTCGGCTCGATCTTCTTGCGCAGGGATCCCACGAGCACGCGCAGGTGCTCGGGTTGATCGGCCGCGTGCACGCCCCACACCGCCTTGAGGATGGTGCGATGGGTCAGGACGCGACCGGGATGCTGCGCCAGGAACGTCAACAGCTCGAATTCCTTCGGCGTGAGCCGCACTTCGTCGCCATCCCTCATCACCCGAAATCGCTCCCGGTCGATCACAAGGCTCCCCCGGACCAGCGGGCCGCTCGGCGGCGGTGGATTCCCGGCCCGTCGCAGCGTGGCGCGGATGCGTGCGAGTAACTCTTCGGCGCCAAACGGCTTTGCCACGTAGTCGTCAGCCCCGGCGTCCAGTGCGCTGACCTTGTCCGCCTCGGCACCGCGCGCGGACAGGACCACGATCGGCACACTCGACGATTCGCGAACCTGGCGGCACACCGAAACGCCATCAATGTCCGGGAGGCCGAGATCCAGGACGATCAGGTCCGGCTTGTCCCGCTCGACGGCATCGAGCCCGGCCCGGCCGGTCATCGCCGAAGACACCTCGTATCCCCGCGCCCTCAGGAGCGGCGAAACGGTGCCAATGATATTTGGTTCGTCGTCGACGATCAGGATCCGCGCGGCCATGACTACTGCACCACCGCTGCGGCGCGCACCGCTCCGGGGACGACGATGGTGAAGCGGGCGCCGGCGTCGGCGACGTTCTCGGCCCAGACCCGCCCGCCCGCCGCCGCGAGCAACCCGCGTGTGATCGACAGGCCCATACCGGTACCGAACGACGACTCGCGGCCCGTCCGTCCCCGATAGAAGCGCTCGAACAGGTGATCGAGCTCGTTCGGGTCGAGACCAGGGCCGTTGTCGGTGACCGAGATGTGCAATCCATCCGGCTCGACCCGGGCGTGCACCAGGATCTCCTTGTCTCGCGGTGAGTACAACGACGCATTCTCGAGCAAGTGCGAAAGCGCAACGGATACCAGGCGGGGATCGATTTCAACCGCAAGTTCGGAGTCCGCATCGACGCGGAGCGGATGCCCCAGAAGCGCGTGCCGGACGTGCGCGACGGCGGCATCGACGACGTCAGCGGCCGCGACCCACTGGCGATCGACAAGGATGCTCGCCGCATCGATCCGCGCCATGTCGAGCAGATCCTGGAGCAGGCGGGTCAGCCGGTCGAGTTCCATGATTGCAAGCGATGACTGCCCAGTGCGCTCGTCGGCGGCCAAATCGCCGCCGAGATTTTCGACCGCGACCCTGATCGCGGTCAGCGGCGTCCGGAGATCGTGGCTGAGCGAGGCGAGCAGCGTCGTGGCGAGGTCAGCTTTCTGTCGCGCGAGTGCAGCGGTCTCACGCTCGAGCATGAACTCGGCGCGTTCGATGGCAATTGCGACGACGCCGGCAATGGCGTCGAGAGCACCGATATCGAGCGTGGACGAAGCGGCGAGGAGACCAATCGCCCTGGGACCGTGTCGCAGCGGCACGATCGCGAGTCCGTTGTCGGCACCAACCTGCATGTGGCCGCCGTAGGCGCGCCTGGAGGCATCGAACTCGAGTGTGCCGCGGGCACTCGCGATCGCCGTATTCAGGACGTCAACCCCAATCGTGACTTCCTCACGGCCGCCCTGGTGCACCTGCCAGCCGCTGTTCGACGGCAGGCAGATAGCGACACTGGACAGCTCGAAGCGACGGGCGACATGCAGGGCAAGCGCGTCGAGAGCGCCCGAGGTCTCAGTCGTCAACAGCACATCGCGGGTCAGGTCGAACAGCCGTGACACCTCGTTCCGACGCGAGATCGCATCCCTGGCGCGGCTCTGTGCCGCTGCCGACAAGTTGCTGCCGACGACCGCGACGATGAGGAAGACGGCAAGCGCGACCCAGTTCTGTGGATCCGCGATGGTGAAAGTGCCGACCGGCGGCAGAAAGAAGAAGTTCAGCGGGACGGTCGCGGCGACCGCCACGACAATCGCGACGCGCAAGCGCGCCATCGTTGCTGACCCGAGGACGACAAGGAGGAGGGCCAATGCGACCGTCGTCGGGCTCACGTCGCGCAGCGCACGAAATGCAACCACCAGGGCGACGATCGCCAGCAGACTGCCGAGAAGCGCGGCCGCGTCGCGGGTGCGCACGGACTGACTCATGTCGATTGGGTCAATTCTGACACCACCCGGACGGCAGCTGAAGCCGCGAGGCACCCAGCCGTGAAAAAGTCGTAAAAAGGTCGTAAGTACGGACCGCGGCGACGATTGCGTGCCGCTCACGGCGCGCATAATCGAGGCATCGCCAAGTTCGCTTCGTCCATATGAAGCGATACGGGGGACCCACGCGAGCCGCGCGCTCGCCGGGGCGAATCCAGCGCAGTGCTGGTAGAGGACTCCAACCTCGAGCCCGTCAGCTAACCCCGTCGGCGATTGGAGGTGTGTCATGGCGGATGGACTGTTCCTGTCGCAACTGAAACGCGTGCTCGTCGGCGCGCCGATTCCCTCGCACGACGCGCACCACGAACGGCTGTCGCGGGTGACGGGGCTGGCGGTGCTCTCGTCCGATGCGCTCTCGTCGGTCGCGTACGCGACCGAAGAAATTCTTCGCGTGCTGCTCGTCGGTGGCGTCGCGGCCCTCGGGCTCGTGACGCCGATTGGCGCGGTGATCGCCGTGACGCTGGCGGTTGTCGTCTTCTCCTACCGACAAACGATTCATGCCTACCCGAGCGGCGGAGGCGCCTACATCGTCGCCAAAGACAACCTTGGCACCCGCCCCAGCCTGGTTGCGGCGTCCTCGCTGCTGATCGACTACGTGCTGACCGTCGCTGTCAGCGTTGCCGCCGGGGTCGCGGCGCTGACGTCGGCGTTCCCGCAGTCGGTCCCGTACCGGATCGAAATCGCACTCGTCTTTGTCGCCGTCCTGACCATCGGCAACCTGCGCGGCGTTCGTGAGTCCGGTCGCATCTTCGCGGTTCCCACCTACTTCTTCATCGTCACGATCCTCGGGATGCTCGCTGTCGGCGTGTGGCGGTATCTCACAGGCAGCATAGCTCCGCCGCACGAGCTGGCGCATCCGGCATCGGCCACCAGCCTGCTGACGACCTTTGCGCTGCTGACGGCATTCTCGAATGGCTGCACCGCGATGACCGGAGTCGAGGCGGTCTCGAACGGCGTCCCGGCCTTCCGGCCGCCGGAGAGCCGCAACGCGGCAGCGACGCTGGTCGCCATGGGCGTGCTCTCGATCACGATGTTCATGGGCATCACGCTGCTGGCGCACGCCTACGCGCTCGTGCCGAACGAGTCCGAGACCATCGTGTCGCAGCTGGCACGGGCAACGTTCGGCGGCGGCACGGTGCTCTACTTCGGCACCCAGGCGGCAACGATGCTGATCCTGGTGCTGGCGGCCAATACCGCCTACGCTGACTTCCCGCGGCTCGCCTCGATCGTGGCGCGCGACCGTTTTCTGCCGCGCCAGTTCACCAACCAGGGTGACCGGCTGGCCTTCTCGAACGGGATCCTGATCCTCAGCGTCCTTGCCGCCGTGCTTCTCGTCGGCTTTCGCGGCGACACGCACGCGCTCATCCCGCTCTACATGATCGGCGTCTTCGTCTCGTTCACGCTGTCCCAGGCGGGCATGGTCGTTCACTGGCGCAGGGTCGGCGGTCCGGGCTGGCGCACGAGCGCGTGCGTGAACGGATTCGGGGCGCTCGTCACCGGCATCGTGCTCGTCATCGTCGCCGTGACCAAGGCAGCGGAGGGCGCCTGGCTCATCATCCTGATGATCCCGGCGCTCGTGGCACTCTTCACCACGACGCGCCGGCACTACGATCATGTCGCGGCCGAACTGACGCTGAGGGACTGGGAACCCGAATCGGTGAGCCGCCACGTCGTCATCGTCCCGATTGGCGGCATCCAGCGCGCAGTCGTCAAGGCGCTTCGCTACGCCAGCAGCCTGTCGGCCGACGTGCGCGCGGTATACGTCGAGATGGACCCGGCCGGCGCCCAGGCGATGCGCGACCAGTGGCCGCGCTGGGGTGAGGGCGTTTCACTCGTGGTGCTCGCGTCGCCCTACCGGTCGCTCATGGAGCCGCTCCTCGACTACGTCGATGCGATACAACGGGAAGACCCGTCCGCGTACGTGACGGTGATCCTGCCGGAGTTCGTACCTCACCGCCTCTGGCAGCAACTGCTGCACAACCAGCACGCGCTGCTGATCAAGGCGGCACTCCTGTTCAGGCCCAATGTCGTCGTGACGAGCGTGCCATTCCATCTCGGGCCGCGGCCGGCGCGAGTCACCGAGCCGCAGCGGGTCACGGACGCGGCAGCCGTCGGGCCGTCGTAGGCGCCGAGGTTCAAGAGGCCAGGTCGACCCGGCCCTCGCGTCAGTATTCGGAGAACGCCTCGTCGGGGTAGCAATACAGCCAGCGCTCACCTGGTTCCGCGGAGGCGATCACCGGGTGATGGCTGGTGTGCGCGTGCTTGCTCGCGTGCCGGTTCGGCGAGTTGTCGCAGCAGAGCGTCGAGCCGCATGTCTGGCACGTGCGCAGATGGACCCATTGACCGTGGATCTTCACGCATTCGTCGCAGACGCGCTCCCTGGCGTGCTTCACCGAGGTAATGGCCTGGAGGTGCTCACAGCTGCCGTCGGATACCATCATTTCCCTTCTATTCACTCAACGCCTGGTGGACGAACGCGACGGCGATCGAGCCCTCCCCGACCGCCGACGCGACCCGCTTGATGCTGCCGCCGCGTACGTCGCCGACAGCGAAGACCCCGGGCAGGCTCGTTTCGAGCAGGTGCGGCCGCCGCGCGAGCGGCCATTCGGCCGCAACCAGGTCCTCAGCGGTGAGGTCGGGACCGGTCTTGATGAACCCCTTCGCGTCGAGCGCGACGCACCCTTCGAGCCAGTGCGTGTTCGGCAGCGCACCGGTCATGACGAAGACGTGGCGGACGTCCTGGACGTTGACCGTCCCGTCCTGGCTGCGCCAGCGCACGCGTTCGAGGTGGTCGTCGCCTTCGAGCGCCACCACCTCGGCGTTGGTATGCAGGACGATGGACGGGTTCTCTTCGATTCGGCGGCTCAAGTAGCGCGACATGCTGCTCGCCAGGCTGCTCGACCTGACGAGAACGTGGACGCGGCTCGCGGTTCCCGCGAGAAACACTGCGGCCTGTCCGGCGGAATTGCCGCCGCCGAGTACGAAGACCTCTTCCTGCCGGCACAATTGCGCCTCCATCGCCGAGGCGGCGTAGTAGACGCCGGCGCCTTCGAACCTGGACAGGTTTTCGAAGGATGGCCGCCGGTACTCTGCGCCGGTTGCGATGATGACCGTCCGCGCCGGCACCCGCGGGCCGTCCTCGATCTGGATCCCGTATGGCTTCCGACTGCACGTCAGCTGCATCGCGCGGTTGGCGATCACCAGCTCGGCGCCGAATTTCTGCGCCTGTGTATGCGCCCGCGCCGCAAGTTCCTGCCCCGATATCCCGGTCGGGAAGCCAAGGTAGTTTTCTATTTTCGAGCTCGACCCGGCCTGACCGCCGGGCGCATTCGACTCGAGGACGAGGACGTCCAGCCCTTCGGACGCGCCGTAGACGGCAGCGGCCAGTCCCGACGGCCCCGCCCCGACCACCACCAGGTCGCGGACCTTGCTCTGGTCGATCGCTTCGTTGAAGCCCAGGCACCCGGCAATCTTGTGGTTGGTGGGGTTGCGGAGAACGACGTCGCCGCGGCAGATGAGGACGGGCACTTCCGATGCCGCTACGTGAAAGCGGTCCAATAGCGTCTGGACGTCCGCGTCGCGGTCCAGATCGATGTAGGCGAAGGGGTGCCCGTTGCGCGTGAGGAATGCCCGCACCCGCAGCGTGTCCGGCGAATGCACCGAGCCAATCAGCACGACATCGCCGATGCCGTGGGCGATGAGCTCCAGCCGCCGGAAGATGAACGCGCGCATCAGCAGCTCGCCGATGTCGCTGTCGGTTTGCACCAGCGAGAGCAGCTGATCGCGACTGAGCTCGATGACCTCGCCGTCGCTGGTCGCCTGTGCGCGCACCAGACTGCGCCGCCCGGACAGCATGTTGGTCTCGCCCGTGAACTCCCCGGCGGCGTGAGTGACGATGAGCGTATCCCCGTCCGGCGAGGGGCGGACGATATCGACGGTGCCGGTTCTGAGCACGAAAAACGGAACCACGCGATCGCCGGCGGCAAAGAGCACATCACCCTGGCGGACGGCCCGCGCGGCCCCGTGGTTCGCAACCCGCTCGATCTGCGTCGGCGTCAGCGTCGGGAACATGAGCCGCATGCGTTCGGCGGTGATGGCCGGCGCGAGCGGTGCGATGAGACTCATGCCTCAGTCTACCGCCAGCTGACCGGCGAGCGGCACATCGACGACCTGCTCACCGCGCCGCCGACCGTTCGGGCGACCATAACGCTCCGCCGTCTGCTGGCGTCCTTGTTGGAATCGACCGCGTCGCTTACCTTCTTAGGCGCGCCGGCCCGTCGTCCGGTTGTGAAGGGAGGCACTTGGCACCAGTCGAGACCGCGGGGGAGAAGCGTCTGCTCCTCCTGTTGACCGCGATCGGTTTTGCGATTCTCTTCGCGGTCTCGTGGCAGAAATGGGCCGACCTCGCGATCGACGGCGGCCGCGAGATGAACACGCCAGTTCGGCTGCTGCATGGCGAGATGCTTTACACCGATGTGTACTACCTGTACGGTCCGCTCGCTCCCTGCGTCAACGCCGTGCTCTACCGCGCGTTCGGCATTCACCTGAACACGCTGTATGTCGCGGGGACGCTGGCGTCGATCATGGTCCTCGTCCTTCTGTTCCAGCTCGCGGTGAGAGTGAGCGGATTGCGGGCCGCGATTCTGACCACGTGGGCGGTGCTGGTCTTCTGCGTGTTCAAGAGGAACGGCAACTACATCTTTCCCTACACCTATTCGGCTGTGTACGGAACCCTGCTCGGCCTCGGAGCTCTCGTCGCCCAGGTCCGTTACATCCACCGGCAGCGTCCGGGCGCACTGACCCTTGGCGGTGTCCTCGCCGGGCTGGCGCTCATCTGCAAACTGGAGTTCGGGTTTGCCGCAACTGCGAGCCTGGTTGCACTGGGACTTTCAGAACGCAACGGCGCACGCGGCCGTGCACTCGTTCGCGGGCTCCTGCCTGCGATCGCGATTCCGCTGCTCGTCTATGCCGGCCTGCTATTGAAAATGCCGTGGCAAACGCTCGTCAAGGACACTTACCTCTGGCCCACATACATTCCCGACGAACTGATCTACTTCAATCGGACGAAGCTTGGCCTGAACGATCCCGCGAAGACGATACGCGAGCTGGTGAGTGCTGCCGCCATGGTCGGCATCGTCGTGTCGGTCGTTCTCGCGGTCAGCGCGCGCCTGGGTGCTGGTTCGGTCCAGGCAGCGCTCAGGGCGCTCCCGTCGCGACGCCGCCACGGGCTCGTGGCCGCGGCCCTGGCAAGCGTCGCCGTGCTCGTCGTCAACGTCGTGGTGTTCCACACGCGTTGGGATGTCAGCCCGTTCAGGGCCTTGCCGCTGCTCTGCGCCGGCGTTCTCTGGTACGCGGCTCGCGAACGGGCTGCGACAGCGAGCGACACCGTGCAGAACCGGTCACTGCTCGTGCTCAGCGTCTACGGCCTGGCCGTGTTGGCGCGCGTGATTCTCAGAGTGCCGAGCGGCGGCAGTTACGGATCGTATCTACTGCCTGTGCCCCTTCTGCTCTTCACGCACCTGGGGACGCGCTTCTACCGACCGGTTTTCGCCGACTTACCCGCGTCAGCCAACCACGCCCGTCGCATCGTGTTCGGGGTTTTCGCGACGGCGCTGACGGCATCGGCGATCGTCATTGGCTATCGTTACGTCAGCAGCGACTATGCCCCGGTCCACACCTTTCGCGGTGCGACGAGGGTGGCGCCAGCCGAGAGTCGCGCGTTCACGGCCGCGCTCGAGTTCATCGCGCATTCGATTGACCCCGCGGAATACCTGTGCGCGGTGCCCGAGGGCAGCAGCCTGAACTTTCTCGCCGACCGGCCCGCCGCGCTCCGGTACGAAATCCTGACCCCGGGATTTCTCGATCGGGAAGGGGAACGGCGGGCGATCCGGCAACTCACCGACCGGGACGTCAAGTTCATCTTCCTGCTCAATCGTCCGACCAGCGAGTTCGGCTGCAGAGCGTTCGGCCGTGACTGCTATCGCGACCTGATGGGGTGGATTGACGCTCACTACGAAGTGGCGGCGGTATTCGGCGACGGGGCGAATACGCGCATCCGAAATCGGCGACCCCGTCTTTTTCATCAAAGGCTATCGCCGGAAGGCCTCTCCGGTGCCCGGAAGCTGACCCGCGCGGCGTGCAAACCGCCGCAAGTTCAGGTGGTATTCTGGCGGCAGGGAATGTCTCATCCGCACGCCGGCCATCACCATGGGCCTGGCCACTCGCACGCGCCGTCCAACCTTTCCGCCCGGACGATGGGCGCAGCCGTCGCGCTGACGCTTCTCTTCTGCGCCATCGAAGCGATTGCCGGATGGTTCGCGCACAGCCTCGCCCTGCTGTCCGACGCCGGCCACAATCTCGCCGATGCCGCGGCACTGGCGTTCAGCTGGTACGCGATCTGGATCGCGAGCAAGCCGTCGCACCAGGGGATGACGTTCGGGTATCACCGGGTCGGCATCTTCGCGGCACTCGCCAACGGCGTCTCGCTGGTACTCATCGCGCTCGGCATCGGGTGGGAAGCGATTGGGAGGTTCAGCGCGCCCGAAATCGCCAATGGCCGGGTGATGATCGCGACCGCCCTGTCGGGGATCGTCGTCAACGTTCTCATCGGCGTGTGGCTGCACAAGGATGCGAAACACGACCTGAACGTCCGCAGCGCGTATCTGCACATGCTCGGCGATGCGCTCTCGGGTGTCGGCGTGGTCGTGGCGGGCGTGTTCGTGCTGACGATCGGCACGCCGCTCGCGGATCCGATCGTCTCGCTGCTGATCGCGGCGTTGATCCTCTACAGCACCTACGCGGTGCTCCGTGACAGTGCGACGGTGCTGCTCGAGGGCACACCCCGGGGCCTCGACATGCCGTCACTGATCGCGGCGATCAAAGGTGTCGACGGCGTCCTCGACGTGCACGACCTGCATGTCTGGATGGTCGGTCCGGGAGTCGTCGCGTGCAGCTGCCACATCATCGTGGCCGAACAGAGCGTCCGCGAAGGCCAGCAGGTATTGCGAGCGGTCGTTCACGACATCGAACGCCGCTTTCACATCACCCATACGACCGTCCAGGTCGAAGTGGAAGGGTGCGAAGCCAACGACATGTACTGCATGGGGCAGCACTCGCACACCCCTGCCGTCCGCACCTGATGGTGCGGAGTCGCCAGCGCGTTCGTCAGGGCGTCTTCTTCGTCGCCGTGCCTGCCATCTGGTACGCGCCGTCGGCGAAATCGAGGTCGGCGCCGACCTTCTCGTCGGCCGGCTTGAGTGTGACCACGACCGGGACCGGGGTGCCCTGGTAGTCGAACAGATATTTGAGCACCAGGTTGGTTCCGCTCATCGTGACGTCGCTGATCGCCTGGAGCGGCTGCATCTCGGAGCTGATCTCGGCTCCGACCTTGCCGTCAGTATTCTTGACCGAGAGCGCGAAGGTAGCCGGCCCGTTCGCTCCTTCCGCGGTTATCGTCCAGTCGCCGATGAACGCCGCCGCGGATTCCGGAGTGGCCGCCGCCGGCGCCGCGGCCGCCGGGGCCTGGGCAGCGGGTCGAGCCATCTGCAATGAGATCACTGCCACGATGAAAAGAAATGAGATCGTGAGTTTTCGAAACATGCGTCGCCTCCGTAAAACGTGACTGCGCCGGTGAACCCGACGAGCATGGCACAAACAGGTCTGATTTCGCTTTTTTTTGGCAGCGGTTGGGGCACGGCACCCGGGCCGTTCGTACGATGCAACATGGTTCGTCAAAAGCCCGCGCGCCGATTCCGGCCGGGATCGTTCCTCGGTTACCTCGCGGCGAGCCTCGTGCTCCTCCTCGGGCATGCCGATCCGCTGTCGGCGCAGACCGGGTATGACAATCCCGTGATCGCGGGCGACCATCCGGATCCGTCGATCGTGCGGGTCGGGGACGATTACTGGGCCACCGCCACCACGTCGCAGTGGGCGCCGGTGTTTCCGCTCCTGCACTCGCGTGACCTGGTGAACTGGACCGTCGAGGGAGCGGTGTTCACAGAAGCGCCCGCGTGGTCGAGCGGCAGCTACTGGGCGCCCGAGATCGCGGAGGACGGCGGGAAGTTTTTCGTCTATTACACCGCGCGGCGGAAGAACGGGCCGCTGTGTGTCGCGGTCGCAACCGCGGCGCGGCCACGCGGGCCGTGGACCGATCACGGCCCGCTGGTGTGCCAGGACGCGGGCTCGATCGACGCCGCGCCAATCACCGGAGAAGACGGACGCCGTTACCTGGTGTGGAAGGAAGACGGCAACAGCCGCAAGCTGCCGACGCCGCTCTGGGCTCAGCCATTGTCGGCCGACGGCACGTCATTGACCGGCGAGCGTCGGGAGATCCTGCGCAATGAAGCGCCGTGGGAAGGGCACCTCGTCGAGGGCCCCTTCATCCTTCGGCATGGGGACTGGTTCTACCTGTTCTACTCCGCCGGGGGCTGCTGCGGCCGGACCTGCGACTACAGGCTTGGAGCGGCGCGGTCGCACAACATCAGCGGACCGTGGGAGCGAAACCCGGCGAATCCAATTTTGAGCGGCAACGACGACTGGAAGTGTCCGGGCCACGGGAGCCTCGTCACGCTGCGCGATGGGCGGACGTTTCTCATCTACCACGCCTATCACCCTCGCGACTTCGAGTATGCCGGCCGTCAGGCCCTGCTCGATGAAGTGACCTGGCCGCAGGGATGGCCCGTGATCAACGGCGGGCACGGCCCGAGCGCGCACGCGGCGGCGCCCGCGGGCGTGCCGGAGCACGCCCAGCCCCGTACGGTTGCCGACGAATTCTCGTCGTCCCGGCTCAGTCCGACATGGCAGTGGCCCTGGGACCGGACGCCGCAGCACTCCTCGCGCGGCGGCATCCTCACCATCCGCGCTTCAGGACGCGACGTGGGGTTTCCCGCCGACACCATCGTCGGCCGCGCGCCGATTTCAGGGGACTACGTCGCTACTGCGCAGGTGCTGCCGCCGTCGGATCGTGCCGGGTTTGCCGGGCTGAGCGTGTATGGCAACCCGCAGAACGCGATTGGCCTGTCTCTGTCGGGTGGGCAGGTGATCCTCTGGCGGCGCGAGAAAGGTGTGCAGCACACGGTTGCGACGGCGGCCGCGCCGGGGAACGGTCCGGTTCAGCTCCGGGTCGCTGCGACCGGCGGCGCTAAGTTTGAGTTCTCGATGAGCGCCGATGGCCGCAAGTGGGATCGGGTTGGTCCGGAAGCTGCCGGCGGGGATCTGCCGCCGTGGGATCTCGCCGTCCGCGTTGCGCTCGCGGTTGGCGGACCGGCGGGGTCCGAAGGACGATTCGACTGGATCCGAGTAGAGTCGGTGACGCCGCGATGAGACACGGGGAAAAATTCGCGCCGGTTGCCGCAGCCGTGACCGCACTGAGCACCCTGCTCTGCTGCCTGCCCGTTGGGTTCGCAGCGGCTGTCGCGACGGCCAGCGTTGCGTCGCTCGTCAGCTCCTATCAGCGATGGTTCATCGCCGTGTCGCTGCTGCTGCTCGGCCTCGGTCTCCTTCAACTGCGCCGACCGCAGCGGGTGTGCGCGACGCGGCCGAGATCCTCCGTCATCGTTTTCGGCATCTCGGCGGTGGTCGTCATGCTGGTAGTCTTGTTCCCCCAGATGCTTGCATCACTCCTCGCCGACTGGGCTCCGTAGGCGCATGCTGAAACGCAGCCGCGTCCTGATTTGTCTGCTCGCCGCGATTGCCCTGGCATTCGGCTGGTATCTGCTCGCGGCACGGCACACCCCTGCGGGGCAGCCCGCCACTCACGACGGTGCAGCAGGAATCGATCGCCGCGCTCCGCGCCGACTTCAATCAGCACGCCGACAAGGTCCGCATCATCGTCCTGCTGTCGCCGACTTGAACGACGTGTCTGCGGGGGGCCTCCGCATTCGAATCCGTTCTCCAGCAGCAGTCCAGCGCCGCCGTTCGCGTGTTTGCGGTGTGGGAGCCGATGCTCACGACCGACCTGGCCGCGCCGGTCACGTTCGTGTTGAGGCGGCTGGCTGACGTGCGGGTGCAGCAGTATTGGGATCCCAACCACCTCGTCGCCGATCAGATGGCGCGCGACGCCAGAGCCCCTCAGCCGGTTCAGGACTGTTGCCAGCGCGGCGGGCATCTGTGGGACCTTGCCGCGGTGTATCCGCGAGGCGCTGTGTGGTCGGATCGGATGCCCACGGCGGTGGTGTTCAACGGTCCTGTCGTCGACGTGACGACCGCGATTGCGGCGGCGATGCGATGAACGCTCAGATCATCGAGAGCGTAATCAGGTATTGCCTTTCCCATCTTTGACCAAACGCGAAAATCTGTCCGCGCCCGCCGAGTACTGAAGAGCTCCCAGCTCGGACGTGCGCTGAAATTTCGGGCGACTTGCGCGCGGGCGTCTCCGGTTCGCCACTTGCATCAAAAGATTGCGCCCGGCAGTTCGCGCCGGACGAGTCAGTTCATGCAGGAGCCCGTGCCACTCTTCGAGTCAGTCCAGGAGGACGCCGAACCCGAGCTGTCAGCGGACGCGACGTTCGGACCGAGGCTCCGCCGCGCCGTCCTGCTTTTGACCGCCGCTATCTCGGCCCACCTGTGGCTGGTCCACGCACCATCGCGTAGTCCTCTCTCTGTGATGGTGGCGAAATCCTCAAAGATTTCGCGGTCAGGTCCGTCCGCAATGCCGGAGCGTCTTCCGCAATGCCGGAGCGTCTCTCCGCAATGCCGGAGTGGACGCGCGAGGGTGCGAGCGCAGGCATGCACGCACCGTCGGTTCGAGTGAGAACAGAGTTCGTCAGCGTCGGCGCGTCGGACACCCACCGCGTGACGTTGCCGCCAGAAATTCCGGTCGGGACAATGGGGGTAATGCAGGCACGAGCGGAGCTCACGCCAGCTGCGGAATCACCACTGGCCGTGACCGACACACTCACCAGCAGTCTGCTCGTGGGGTTGAGGTCGCACCCGCTCCCGGAGCTTGCGCTGGAGGATACACGGCCGGTGAAGAATGAGTTGATGGAACAGATCCCCCCGGCCGCGCCGCTGGCGCTCGCACGAGTCGACGACGCGCCGCGCGACGCGAGCAGCGCACCTTCGGTCACTCCGGCCGTCGATCGATCGGCTGAGTTGCGGAGGGACGAGGAGAGAGTCCTCGGCGTTCTTCACGACTACACGCGGGCGTACGAGCGGCTGGACGTTCAGGCGGCAAAAGCCATCTACCCGTCCGTCGATGACCGCGCGCTCCAGCGGGCCTTCGAGCAGATCAATGGCCAGCAGCTCCGGTTTGCTTCCTGCGAGTTGTCGGTCACCGGTCGGGACGCGAACGCCCGCTGCCGCGGAGAAGCCACCTTCCGTCCAAAGGTGGGCTCGCGGGTGTTGCGCAAGAACGACTTCGCCTGGACCTTCAACCTGTCGCGGGACAACGATACCTGGCAGATCGTGAAAGCGACGTTCCAATAAGCGTCCGGCACGATCCCTTCTTTTTTTCCGCCACCCTGTATTTTTTGCGACGCCGCGGCGTTACTCCTATTGCAGCGTCACGTACACGGTGCTCGAACGCTCGATCGAGCCGGGAAAACGAGCCAGGGTTATGGAACTGCCGACAACAATTCAGGACTGCCAGGCATTGATTCGCGATTTGGTCGAGGAAAATGAGGCCTTGCGAAAGGCGGGCGCCGATTTTGGGCGTCTGGCCGAACGCCTCAACCTCGCACTTCAGGAGGAGCGCCTCCGGGCTCGCGACCAGTCAGGCCGCAGGCCGGTCCGGAGCAGCATTCGCAAGCCAAAGCCGCTCGTTTCCGATGATGCGGTCGGCCGCTGGTCCGGCGGACACCCCGGGCGTTGCAGACCCTCGCTGGATCGCCGCCCCCGTGCGGCCGTCAGCTCCGCGTCGGGCTTTCCGGTCCGGCGCCCGCGCGCGGCCAAGTTCATTCTCTAGCCACCCTCACCTGCTCAGAAATAGCGAACCCCGCGCAGCCAGCGGCCACGCGGGGTCCATTGCGCCTCGACGCCGGGGCGGCCTGTTCAGCCGCCGATGATGTGCACGTTCGACGGCGGCAGCCGGCGCCGCCGGCGGGGCGACCCCTGACTGGGTGACCGAAATCGTCTTTCCCCCGGCCAGGATAGTGCCCGACCGGGCTGGTCGTCGTCCCGTTCGCGGCAACCGTGTAAGTGGCGGTGCCTGACCCGGTAGCCTGCCCGGAGACGGTAATCCAGGACGTACACGTGAACGCGACAGCCACGAGCAGCCGGCCTGCGTCGTGACCGTCAGCGTCCCGGTCCCTCCGGAAGCGACCGGGGTGAGACTGCCCGGCGTCACCGTGTAGGTGCAAGCGGTCGGCGCCGCTTCGCGTGACCGTAAACGTGTTGCCGGCGATCGTCAGCGTTGCGGTTCGGCTTGCCGTCCCGGTGTTCGCGGCAACGCTGAAGGTGACGGAACCGCTGCCCGATCCCGCTGCCCGTCACGACGGTGACCCAGGACGCGCTGCTCGGGCTCGACCACGCGCAGCCTGCGGTCGTCGTGACGGACGCGAGCCAGATCCTCCCGCACTCGCGAATGACTGGCTGGTCGGCGAGATGCTGAACGCGCAGCTCGGGGCGGCGGCCGCCTGGCGTGACGGTGAAGGTCTGCCCTGCCACGGTCAGTGTGGCCGATCCGCGTCGACGGTCGCGGTGTTCGCGGCGGCGCGTGAAGTCACCGAGCCGCTGCCGGAACCGGTCGCGCCAGCGGTGATCGTCACCCACCCGGCGCTGCTCGCGGCCGTCCACGAACAACCTGCGGTCGTCGTCACGGCCACGCTGCCGGAGCCTCCGGCAGCCACGAAACTCTGCGACGCGGGCGAGAGGCTGAACGCACAGCTCGCGGCCGCCTGCGTGACGGTGAAGGTCTGCCCCGCAACCGTCAACGTGGCGGATCGCGCTGACGTCGTCGTGTTCGCCGCCGCGGTGAACGTCACCGTGCCGCTGCCGACTGCCGGTCGCACCGGCGGAGACCGTGACCCATCCGGCGCTGCTCGCGGCAGTCCAGGCGCAGCCGCACCGCGTCGTGACCGCGACCGTGCCGGAACCGCCGGCCGCGGCGAAGGACTGGCTCGCCGGCGAGAGACTGAACGCGCAGCTCGCGCCCGCCTGCGTGACGGTGAAGGTGCTGCCCGCGACGGTCAACGTTCCGGTTCGCGGCGTCGTCGCGGTTGTCGCCGCGGCGGTGAAGCTGACAGATCCGCTGCCGGTCCCGCTCGCGCCCGCGCTGATGGTCAGCCACGCGACGTTGCTCGTCGCCGACCACCCGCACCCGGCACCCGCGGTCACGCCGACGGTGCCACTGCCACCTGCAGCAGCGACGGACTGCGACACGGGTGAAATCGAGGGCGCGCACGGCGGCGTGAATGCGAAGGTGTTGGACGGCAGGCTCGGACTCGTACCGCCAGGACCCACCGCGGACACGCGCGTTTCGTAAATCACTCCGGGCGTGAGCGGTGTCGTCAGGAGATTGACGAAATCGAGCCGGATCATCCCGTCGACGTCGGGCGCCGGTTTCCCGAGGCTCACCGTCTGCATCGCCTGGGTATTTCCGGAGACGAATACGGCGAGCGAGTAGCTAGTCGACGAGTGCGTTCCCGTTGGTATCGACCGCACTGTGATCTGTGGAAGGCGTGAATTCGACCCGTCGCGCGTCGACGATGCTCTGCGCAAGGACCACCGGCGCGAGCACCAGTCCGAGTGCGAGCGTAAGAAGTACGACTCTGAGGTTCGTTGCCTTCACGTGCATCACACCCTCGTTGAACACTCGCGTTCGCAGCGCGGTATGGACGAGCCGTGTGCAGGATTCAGACCGCCCCGAGATCTCCTTCTAAACTGCTGATAAATAAGGGGCTGCGGATGCACCGTGCCGGATCGCCGGCGGCGCGCGGCTCACGTTCTTGTGCGCGCAGCCGCGTTTCTCGTTCTCGCGATCACGAATGTCGAAGGACTGGAAGGGCCGATATGCGGCGGTCTGCCAGGCCTGCGGCTTGACACGTCGTATGAAGTCGAGCCACCATCATCCAGAAAATGCACGACGCTCTCGTGGCTTGTCCCGGCTCCTCCCTCGCGTCGACGACGTGTCGATGTGCGTGTATGGTGCCGGCGATCGGCAAGTCGAGAGGCTGAGAGCGCAAGACCCCTTCCCGCTTCCTTCTCTCCCTCGCTGATCCCCCGGCTACCCACAAACGATTCCCTGTTTCTGTTTGTTCGTCCGGATCAGTGCGCGCTTCGAGCAAGTGCGCTCGGGAGTAGAGATGACGTCACGCACACTTCGGAGAGCCTCGGCGCTGGCCGCTCTCGCCTGGATACTCGCAGTTCCCGTCCTCGCCCAATCGGGCACCAGCACGATTTCAGGGGTCGTCCGCGATTCGACCGATGCACCGCTGCCTGGTGCGACGGTCAAAGTGGTCAATGAAGACACCGGTGTGGCGATCGAGACGGTGTCGAACGCCGAGGGCTTGTACCGGGTTCCGGCACTCGTGCCGGGTCACTACCGGGTCGAGATCACCCTCGAAGGATTCGATCTCGCCGTCCGCCGCCCGATCACGCTCGAGGTGAGCCAGACGCTCGCCGTCGACGCGGTGCTGTCGGTCGGCAAGCAATCGGAAACCGTCAACGTCTCGAGCGAGACGCCGCTCGTGATCGAGTCGCAGAGCTCGAACATCACGCAGACCGTCACGCGCCAGATGCTCGACGGCGCTGCCGCTGCCGAACCGCGCCGCCTCGTCGCTGGCGGCGCTCGCGCCGGGCGTGGTGATGATCGACACGGGCAGCGGCACGGCCGAAAACTATCCGGTCTTCTCCGTCGCCGGCGGCCGCGCGCGCAACCAGAACTTCATCCTCGACGGCGGCAATGCGTCGAACGCCGTCGGCCTGACGCGACCGCAGCAGCTGACCAGCCTGCCGGTCGACGCGATGCAGGAGTTCAAGGTCATCACCAACAACTACTCCGCCGAGTTCGGCCACTCGACCGGCGGCGTCGTCATGATGTCGACGCGCTCGGGCACGAACGACTTCCACGGCAGCTGTTCGAATCGCTGCGCAACGACGCGCTCGACGCGCGCAATTTCTTCGCCGCGACGAAGCCGCCGATTCGTCTGAATCAGTTCGGCGGCACGCTCGGCGGTCCGATCCGGACCGGACAAGACGTTCTTCTTCGGCTCCTGGGAGCGGACGCGGCAGCTGACCAGCGACACCGTCGTCTCGCACGGTGCCGACGCTGCTGAATCGCGCAGGGCGATTTCTCCGATCTGCGCAACAGCGCCGGCCGGCCGATCGACGATCTACGATCCGGCGACGCGCCAGCCATTCGCCGGCAACGTGATTCCCGCGGACCGGTTCGATCCGGTCGCGCTGGCGGCGCTCCAGTACTACCCGCTGCCGAACCGGCAGGGGACGTCGGCGAACGCCAACAACTTCGTCGGCAACAGCCGAGTCGACGCTCGATCGCGACATCGTGCGTCGGCCGGGTCGATCATCAGCTCCGCCGCAACGACCTGCTGACGGCCCGCTACTACATCAACAACAGCGGCACGGACGTGACCGGCTCGTACGGCAACCCGGTCGCCGACCCGCTGGCGGATCACACCGACGTCCGCGTGCAGAGCCTGCTCGGCGCCACACCCACATCTTCACGCCCGAGCGCTCAGTCAACGAACTGCGCGTCACGTACCTGCGCCGCAAGTTCATCGATCAGCGCCCCGGGCTCGGGCACCGAATCTCGCCGGAACGATCGGCTCACCGGCGTCACCGACCAGGCATTCCCGGCGTTCACCATTCCCGGGCTACGCGTCGCTCAGCAGCGCGACCGTCGCCGCTTCCAGACGCCGATTCTCGATCAGCAGATTCTCGAGTCGCTCTCCTGGTTCACGGGCAGGCACGCGCTTCAAGTTCGGCGGCGGAGTTCCGCGCCGGCGCGCAACGACGAGATCCGCGATCGCGGCTCCTCCGGCAACCTGACGTTCACGCCGCTGATCACGAGCAACCTCGGCGCGGCGAACACCGGCAACGCGCTCGCGTCGTTCCTGCTCGGCGAGGTGAACGCCGGCAGCGTCCAGATCTCCGATCTGATCCAGACGCGCGCGTCGTACTGCGCGTTCTACGCGCAGGACGACTGGCGGGTGACCGACCGCCTGACGCTCAACTACGGCCTGCGCTGGGAGGCCGAACTGCCGCGGCGCGAGGTCGACAACAAGATGAACTCGTTCGACCCGCTGGCGATCAATCCGGTCTCGGGCACGCCCGGCGTCGTCACGTTCGCCGGCGTCAACGGGACGCCCGAGCGCGCCTTCGCCACCGACTGGAACAACTTCGGGCCGCGCGTCGGATTCGCCTATCAGCTGACGGCAGTCCGGGCGGACGGTGCTCCGCGGCGGCACCGGCATCTTCTACGGGCCGACCGTCAGCAACACGATCGGCGACACCGCGGCGCTCGGCTTCTCGACCGCCGCCAGCTTCGTCGTGTCGCAGGCGACGACGCAGAGCGCGTTTCGCCTGCGCGACGGCTTCCCGGCCTACGCGCGGCCAGCCGCTGACACGCCGGCTTCGGCGCGGTGCCCGTCGGGACAGCGGCCCAACACCGCGGTCTCGTTCTTCAATCCGCACCAGGTCGCGCCGATGTCGTATCAGTACAACCTGAACCTCCAGCACGAGCTCCGCGTCGGGGCTGCGTCGTCGAAGTCGGCTACATCGGCAACGTCAGCCACCATCTCACGGCCAACGACTTCTCGCTGAACCAGGTGCCGCCGCGAGCTGATGGGCCCGGGCGACACGCAGGCGCTGCGGCCGTTCCCGCAGTTCAGCAACGTGACGCTCGATCAATCCGTCGATCGGCAATTCGAGCTATCACGGCGGCTTCGTCCGGGCGGAGAAGCGCTTCTCCGACGGCTTCTCGTTCCTGGCGCACTACACCTTCTCGCAGTTCATGGACGATGTGGAGTCGGCCAACGAGTATGGCAACACGGGCAGCTACATGGACGCCTACAATCGCCGGCTCGATAGGGCGCGCAGCGGCAGCGACGTCCCGCATCACTTCGTGCTGACGGTGCTGTACGAGGTGCCGACGTTCAGCCGCAAGCCGTACGTGAACGCGGTGCTCGGCGGCTGGAAGAGTCGGCGCTGCTCGAAACGCTGCAGTCCGGCCCGCCGTTCACGGTGCTCACGACGGCCAACACGACCAACGCGTTTCCGGCCGGCCCGCTGCGCCCGAACCTCGTGGGCGATCCGGCGCTGCCCTCGAGCGAGCAGACGCTGAGTCACTGGTTCAACACCGCGGCGTTCGCGAACCCGGCGCCGTTCACGTTCGGCAATTCGCCGCGGTCGGTGCTGCGCGGGCCCGGGCTGGCGACGACCGACCTGAACGCTCGAGAAGAGCGATCGGGCTGCCGCGCGGCCGGCGCTCGATTTCCGCGTGGAAGCGTACAACCTGCTGAACCGGACGAACTTCAACATCCCGGGGTTCACGCTCGGAGCATCCGACTTCGGGGTGATTTCCAGCGCGCGGTCCGCACGCACGGTACAGCTCGGGGTCCGACTGAGCCTGTGACGGGGATCCCGGCGGTACGCCGCCGGGATCGTTCGCCCCATCAGGTGCCGAGGGCCGCGGAGCTACGGCGCGATGTAGGTGGTCTTGACCGTCGTGTAGAACTCGGCGGCGTACCGGCCCTGTTCGCGCGGGCCGTAGCTCGATGCTTTGCGGCCGCCGAACGGGACGTGGTAATCGACGCCGGCGGTCGGCAGGTTGACCATCACCATCCCGGCCTGGGCATGGCGTTTGAAGTGCGACGCATGCTTCAGTGATGTCGTCACGATCCCGGACGACAGGCCGGTCTCGGTATCGTTCGCAATCGCGAGCGCTTCGTCATAGTCGCGCGCACGGATCACCGAAGCGACGGGCCCGAAAATCTCTTCGCGCGAAATCCGCATCGCGTTCGTCGCATCGACGAAGAGCGCCGGCGCCAGGTAGTAGCCGTCAGTCGCGCGCTGCAGCCGTTCCCCGCCAGTGGCCAGACGCGCACCTTCGCGCTGGCCGACGGCGATGTATTCGAGGTCCTGATCGAGTTGCGGCTTGTCCACGACCGGGCCGATTTCCGTTCCGGGCGTGAGCGCGTTGTCGACACGAAGAGCGCCGAGCTTCTCCACCAAAGCCGCGACAAACCGATCGTGGATCCCTTCCGTGACGATGAGCCGTGACGAAGCGGTGCACCGCTGGCCGGTCGAAAAGAACGCCCCCTGCATCGCGACGTTGACCGCGACCCCGATGTCGGCATCGTCCAGGACGACGAGCGGATTCTTGCTGCCCATCTCGAGCTGGAACCGCGCCATCCGCGCGACCGCCTTGCGCGCGATCTCGCGGCCGGTCGCGACCGATCCGGTGAAGCTGATCGCCGCGACGTCGGGATGATTCACCAGTGTTTCGCCGACGACCGAGCCCGATCCCAGCACCAGGTTGAAGACCCCGGGCGGCAGGCCCGACGCCGCGAGGATCTCGGCCAGGACCCAGGCGCAGCCTGGCGTCCACTGTGCCGGCTTGAACACGACGGTGTTGCCATACGCCAGCGCCGGCGCGATCTTCCACGCCGGAATCGCAATCGGAAAGTTCCACGGCGTGATCAGCCCGACGACGCCGATCGGTTCGCGCGTGATCTCGACGTCCACACCGGGACGGACCGACGGCAGCTTCTCGCCCGGAAGCCGCAGCGCTTCCCCGGCGAAGAACTTGAAGATGTGCCCGGCCCGGACGGTTTCGCCGATGCCTTCCGGCAGCGTCTTCCCCTCTTCCCGCGCGAGCAGGCGCCCGATTTCGTCCTTCCGCGCCAGGATGTCGGATCCCACCTTGTCGAGGATGTTCGCGCGATCCTGGATCGAGCTGACTGACCAGCTGGCGAATGCGTTCTTCGCCGCCGCAATCGCCGCGTTCGTGCCCGCGACGTCCGCCTGTGCGTACTCGCCAATCACGTCCGCGAGGTCCGACGGATTGCGATTCGGCGACCATGTCGCTCCCTCGGTCCATTCACCGCCGATGTAGTTGTGAAATCTGTTTGCCATGATTCTGATTAGAGCAGTCCGCGGTGAGCAAGATTCTTCATGAGCGCCAGCGCGCCAAACGTCCACGGCGCGATCCGATCGGTGTAGTTGACGCGGTTGACCAGCGCGCCGAGTGCCGGTGTCTCGACGGTCACAATATCACCTGCCACGTGGGTGAAGCCTTTGCCCGCGCCCGACCGATCGATCGTGGGCGCGAACATGGTCCCGAGAAACAGCATCAGGCCGTCCGGATACTGGTGGTGAGGGCCGATCGTCTGCTCCACGATTGACAGCGGATCGCGGCTGATCTTCGACATCGAACTGTGCGCCGTCAGGGCGAACTTGTCGCTGCCGTGGATGTGCAGGGAGATCTCGCACTGCCGGACGGTGTCCATGCTGAACCGGTCGTCGAACAGCCGGATGAAGGGGCCGATGGCGCACGAGGCGTTGTTGTCCTTCGCCTTGCCGAGCAGCAGCGCACTGCGCCCCTCGAAGTCGCGAAGGTTCACGTCATTGCCGAGCGCGGCGCCGACGACGCGGCCGGCGCTGCTGACCGCGAGCACGACCTCGGGCTCGGGATTGTTCCATGCCGACTTCGGGTGAATGCCGACCTCGGCTCCGGTCCCGACGGCGGACATCGGCGGCGCCTTGGTGAAGATTTCGGCGTCAGGCCCGATGCCGACCTCGAGGTACTGCGACCAGGCTCCCTGGGCAATCAGCACCTCCTTGAGCCGCTGCGCCTCGTCCGAGCCGGGGCGAACCGCCTGCAGGTTGTCACCAATGACGGCGGTGATGGACTTCCGGAGCCCCGCGGCCTTGGCCGAGTCGCCGCGCGCCTGCTCTTCGATCACGCGCTCGAGCAGGCTCGAGACGAACGTCACGCCGCTCGCCTTGATCGCCTGCAGATCGCAGGGGGCGAGGAACCACGGTGCGGTTTCGTCGCGGCCGGGCGACATCGAGTTCGCGAGCACGTCGTCGAGGCCGGCGACGCGCCGGAGACCGCGGGCGGAACGCACCGCCGCCGCGGGATCGTCGAGATCGAGCAGCTGGCTGGTCGTCGCGGCGACCGGCGACAGGTCCTGGACCTCGGCATCCTGAATTCGCACGAGCGTCGGTCCGACAGCGGGCAGCCAGGCGCGGCCGACGAGGACCGCATCCTGGTAATCCGCCGGCAGCGAGGTGTCGGGGCGCAGCCACTCTTTCATGCACCCTCATTATCGCGGGCAACGCGTCCGGGGCCAAGCTGGCGGGAGGCGCGATGCTAAGATGGCGCCTTTGCGGGAGCGACGCTGATGATCGAGATGAGTCGACACGGCAGGGGGCTGACGCGGTGAGGATTGGCATCCTGACCAACGAATACCCGCCGCACGTGTACGGCGGCGCCGGCGTCCACGTCGAATACCTCGCGCGCGAGCTCGCCGCGCTCGACCACGGCCGTCATTCCGTCGACGTCCTCTGTTTCGGCGAACAGCGCGTGCAGACGGGCACGCTGCGCGTCGAAGGAGTGCTCCCGCCCGTGACGCTCCCGTCCGACGATCCCCGGCATGCGAAGCTCTTCGCGACAATGCTGCAGGACCTGGTCATGAGCGGCAAGCTCGCGTCCGTCGACATCGTCCACTGCCACACCTGGTACACCCACCTTGCCGGCTGCATCGGCAAGTACCTCCAGGGCGTGCCGCTGGTGCTGACGACGCACTCGCTGGAGCCGCACCGGCCGTGGAAGGCCGAGCAGCTCGGGACGGCGTACCAGGTGTCCACCTGGATCGAGCGCACGGCCTATCAGAATGCAGACGGCGTGATCGCGGTGTCGGCGGCGATGAAGCAGGATGTGCACGAGCTCTACGGCGTCCCTGCGGAGCGCATCCGCGTGATTCACAACGGCATCGATCTGAACCAGTACCGGCCGGCACCCAACGTCGCGACGCTGCGCGAGTTCGAGATCGACCCGGACGTCCCGTACGTGCTGTTCGTCGGCCGGATTACGCGGCAGAAAGGGATCGTTCACCTCGTCAACGCGATTCGGTATCTCCAGACGGGCGTTCAGGTCGTTCTCTGCGCCGGCGCACCCGACACGCCCGAGATCGCACAGGAGATGACCGAAGCGGTGGAACGAGCGCGCGCGGACAGCGCCCACACGATCATCTGGATTCGCGACATGCTGCCGAAAGAGAAGACCATCACGCTCTACACGCACGCCGCCATCTTCGTGTGCCCCTCGGTCTACGAACCGTTCGGGATCATCAATCTCGAAGCAATGGCCTGCGAGACACCCGTGGTCGCCTCTGCGGTCGGCGGCATTCCGGAAGTTGTGGAAGACGGCGAGACAGGATTGCTGGTGCCGACGGACCCGGTGAGCCCGACGCGATGTCGAGCCGGTGGATCCGGGGCTGTTCTCACAGGCGCTGGCCGCCGCCGTGAATACGCTGCTCGACGATCCCGCTCTGCGTCAATCGATGGCGCGCAAGGCCCGGGCGCGGGTCGAGGCCCACTTCAGCTGGACCAGCATCGCGCGGCAGACCGCCGCGTTCTACGCCGACCTGACCCGGTGATCCCGTCACGACCGGTGACAGCAAAAGACGGAGATCACTGGCCGGCGGCATGTCCAATTGACGGCGCGCGGCCTGGTTCTCCGCTGGGGCTGGCGGACGGCAGCACTGTCGCGACCCAGGCGCCAAGCCGCACCAGGTAACGGATATCGCGGCCGGCGCAGCGGACCGCACGGGCCGCGACCGTCCGCGGATCGATGTGCGCGCGGACTGCGCCTGCCCACACGCATGCCCACGAGCCGCTCCCCCGCGGTGGCACAGGCAATTCCTCCGAAGAACAGGAAATAACAACTGCCGAGGACAACGCCGAGCACGGCGAAGACCGGCGCTGCTGCCGGGCCGAGTGACGACGCGCGACCGCCAGACAAGGTCATCGTGCCGGCCACGGCCACGAGGAGCAGCGTGGCCACCACGAATCCGTCGAGCGCGACCGCGGCAAGCGGCCGCCACGGTGGAAACGGAAGCGATTCAGCAGCGGAATGAGGTGCGCTGACGACTGGCGAGGCACGCACCAGCGGCGGCTTCCGCGTCGTTGCCGGCTTGAGGCCGCGAAGGCGGGCAAGGTCGGATACCGGATCTTCCTGGACGGGCAGCAGCGACTCGCAGGCAGCGATGATTTCGTCGGCGTCGAGCGCGACCCCTTTCGCGTAGAGGCGAACGGCCGTTCGCGCGTAGATACCGGTCGGCAGTTCGCCGAAGCGCCCCTCGTCGATGGTGAGGAGCAGCCGCTCGCGTACACCAATTCGGCGCGCGATCGTGGCGATGTCCTCGCCGCGACGAAGCCGCGCCTGCTTCAGCCGTTCGTTAACTGGCAGATCATCCACAAAACACCTTCACGACTGCCTATCGGCAGGAGCAGGTGTGTGCATTACGGCCGGCTCAGCAGCTCATCCTGCGCAGGGTCACATAGAGCGGCCCGGCGCCGAGGACGAGGAGGCAGAAGACGCTCCCCGGGCCCAGCCGGTTGAGCGCCTCGAAGAAGATCTGTTCCCCGGGCCGAGCACGAACTCGATCGTTTTCCATACCAGCGTGTTGCTCACCTGGAGCCGATGGGGTCCGGGGGTGAGCTCGCATGAGAACGAATCCCCCCACAACAGCGTCGACACCTGCTTGCCGTCGATCCAGACGATCAGCTGGCGCGCCTTGTAATCCTGTTCAGACGTGCGGGTGATCGTCACGGACGCCGGAAACGTCTCCTCGAGCGTCGCGAAATCGAAGACGGCATCGTCGATCAGGACAGGCATGGTGAGAGGATATTGAATTCGCGCGCCTGACCGAAGCTCGAGAGTGTACGCGCAGGCGCGGTGGGGATGATACGATAGCTCTCCTGCGATCACGCCAGAGCCCATCTGTATCGATTACGGCCCGATGACACAGCGCACTCGGAACCCTGAAGACTTTGCTCCAAGTCTTTCGATCACCGGCGATCTCTCGGCCACCGAGGATGTGGCCATTCGCGGGCGCTTCGACGGGCAGATCAACGTCCCCGGCCATCACTTGTCGATCGAGGCGACCGCGTCGGTCAAAGCCAGAATTGTCGCGCGGTCGGTGACGATCGGCGGCGCGGTGGAAGGCAACATTCTCGCCGCCGAGCGGGTGTGGCTGATGGCGACGGCGAGAGTGCGCGGGCATGTGACGACCCCGGCGATCACGCTCACGGACGGCGCCGAGTTCACCGGCACGGTCGATCCGGAGCGGACCGAATCAGCGATGCACGTCGCCCGCTATCGCGCCAAACAGGCGTAACCGGGCTCGACGGTCCGCCACGATCGCCGTCAGAGTCCTCTTGCCTCGGGCCCCGGATCCCGATCGGGAGCCCTCAAATCTGCTCCTGCAGGAACGCGGCGACGATTTCCCCGCCACGACGAAGCACGCCGCGTCGCCGCCAGCCTTCGAGCGTCAGGCGCTCGCACATCTCCGCATCCGCGAGGAACGTCTCGTGCATCGCGCACGCAATGTCCGCGTCGAAGAAGCAGACGTTGTTCTCTTCGTTGTACGCGAACGAGCGATTGTCGAAGTTCGTCGTCCCGATCGTGGCCCACACCGCGTCGACGACCATCGTCTTGTGATGGAGCATCGTCCGGTTGTATTCGAGGATGTCGATTCCGGCCGCGAGGATGCGGACCGAACAGACGCACGCTGTTCTGGCGCGCCAGCCAGTTGTCGTTGCGAATGCCTGAGACCATGATGCGCACGTCCACGCCGCGATTCCTGGCATCGACGAGCGCGTCGATCGCCGCCTCGTCGGGAACGAAGTACGGGTTGGCGATGTAGATCGACTTGCGCGCGCAGATGATCGACAGGTAATACATCGTGCGGACGGTTGAAGCGCCGATCTCGGGCGAGCTCATGATCGTCTGAACCGCGAGCGGACCGGCCGGCGTCGAGTGCGGCGGATAGTAGAGCGGCCCGGAGATCAGCTCCCCGGTGGTCTGGAGCCAGTTCTGCGCGAAGCCGGTCTGCAGCGGCGTCACCGCCGGCCCCTCGAGCCGGATCTGCATGTCGCGCCAGTGGCCCGGATCCTCCGCATTTCCCTTCCAGTGGTCGGCGATGCCGGCGCCGCCCGTGAACGCGATCCGGCCGTCGATGATGAGCGACTTGCGATGGGTGCGGTGGTTGTAACGTCCGAGCGAGTACCACCGCAACGGGTTGTACCAGGCGAGCTGGCAATGTCCGGACTCCAGGGTCTTCAGGATGTCCGTGCCAATGGTGGAGGATCCGACCGCGTCGAGCAGGATCTTGACCTTGACGCCTTCCCTGCCCTTCGCGGCCAGTGCCTCTGCGAAGCGCTGGCCGATCTCTCCGGCCCAGTAGATATATGCCTCGATCGTGATCGACAGCTCGCGCGCTGCGAATCTCCTCGAGCATGGCCGGGTAGAAGGCATCGCCGTTGTTCAGGATGTCGAGGCGGTTGCCGGGAGTGAACGGCACGCCGGTCGCGCCCGCCATGGTGGGCCGGAACTCTTCGTCTTCAACTGAGAACTCGTGGTCGAGGCCGTAGCGCGGGGGAAATTCGCTGCGGCGCGATCAGGTAGCTGACCAGCGCCATGGCGCCCATGCCGATCGCCCAGCCCCACTGGTCGTGCACCATCGCGTAGAGAAATGCCGCAGCCCACGGCCACCACGACCAAAGCAGGCGCCGGGCCCGCGTCCAGAAGCGCAGCATGCCCTTCGGCCGGCGCTTCAAGGGATCGGGTGCGAGCCGGTATCGCCAGTAACGCGGCACTCGTCGACGCCACGGGCGCGATCGGGGCCGCCGGACTCGCGGCGCGCGGCGAGTGCCGGGAATGCCTTGCGCTACAGGAATCGTCGTGCGTTCGGGAGGCACGTCAGGCATCGTGGGATGGGGCAGCCAGCATATCATCCGCCCTGGGAGGCCGGTCGGCGACACACCACGCCACCCGCGCACCGAACCGGGAATCCGGAATCCCGAGTCCCGAATCCCGAGTCCCGAATCCCGATCACGTTGACCTCGCTCGCGGTCGACCAGCGCTCTACACGTATAATTGCGACGACCATGCATCCCTGGCACGACAGCTACATCGACGACTCGGTCATCGCGACCGCCTTTCCCGTCGTCATCGAGATTCCCAAAGGCAGCAAGAACAAGTACGAACTCGATAAGGAGACGGGGCTGCTGCGGCTCGACCGGGTCCTGCACAGCGCGGTCTATTACCCGGCTGACTACGGTTTCATCCCGCGGACCTACTGCGACGATGGCGATCCGCTGGACGTCCTGGTCCTCAGCCAGGAGCCGGTCTACCCGTTGACGATTGTCGAGGCGCGGGCCATTGGCGTGATGCGCATGCGGGACGAGAAAGGGATCGACGACAAGATCGTGGCCGTCAGCGTGAAGGATCCGTCGTATTCCGACTACACCGACAAGGCGCAGCTGCCCAACCACATGCTTCGGCAGGTACGGCGGTTCTTCGAGGATTACAAGGTGCTCGAGCAGAAGCAGGTGATGATCGAAGACATGCTCGGTCCGGAAAATGCGATCGCGATCATCGTCGATGCCCTCGAGTTGTACCGGAAGCTGCGGCGCGGCGAGCTCGCGAAGCGCGGCAGCATCTAGGGCTGCACACGCCCCCCTCTCTTCAGCGACGGCGCGCCGGCGAGGACGTCGTCAATACTCTCGGTGACCGAGGTGCTTCCGCGGCCGAACCCGCCGAACACCGACCTGATGATGACGGCGCCGCGCTTGTGAGGTATCCGCGACAGGTTGTCGAGGAACCGGTCCAGCGTTCCCTCACGGGCGAGATAGAACTCGACGTTTGACGTGTAGAACGCCGACAGCGGTTCCCCGCGGCGCTGCAGGACGGTGCCGATGGCCGCAAGCGCGGTCGGGCCGGCGAGATTGCCCACGACCGGCACGACCAGGTCTCTCCCCTCCAGCGACTTGACGAACTGAAAGCTATCCTCCGTCGCGAGAAAGTTGCCTTTCCGTCCGAGCGCATCGGTGGCGACCAGCAGATCCCGGTACGCCGGGTAGTGGCTTTGTGGCGGGCGCCCGATGCTTTCGAAGCGCAACGCGAGCCCGGCGGCGATGAACGTGCCGTGAAACTTCGCGATCGTCGCCATGTCTCCGGCACTGAGCCGAATCCCGTACCGGCGAATCGTGGTCTCGAGCCGCTCCCGGCGAGCAGCAAGCGACTCGCGTTCGGGCGGCGCGGCGTCGATGTATTCCGCCAGCCGCTCGACCGGATCGGTTCGCCAGTGCTCGGCGCTGCCGGGCATCGGCCGGCCGAACAAGAGCGACAGATATTCGATGCGCGTGCGTGCCTGCTCGAACACCGCCTTGAACAGGAGGTGCAGCAGGAGGTTGTCACGGCGGATGTCGAGGATGAACGCGATTGAAGGCCGCAGCCTGGCGATATACGAGAAGTTCTGGTCCGGACCGACCCCGACGTACGCCCCGCCGCGGACATCCGGCCGTTCGAGATCGGGCAGCACCTGCAGGTACGAGCGCTCGTTGGAGATCAGGTTGTCAGTGTCGAAGTACCCGCCTGGCTCGGAGAGCGCCTCGATTTGCGCGGCGAAACCCGTCGTCTTCTGCTGCCGGGCGTCACCCCCGATCGCGGAGATCGCGATGAAGAGGGCAGCGATCCTGAGGACGGGCAGCCGGCGAATCATGCGCATCAAGACGTTCTCGTGCAATCCCGTGCATCAAGCCGCAGACCGGCGGCCGGCACGCGAGAGAACGGGCAGGCTGGTGCTGCGATTGCACCATGGCCTGTGCGGTCCGTGTGCTGAATCGGCCCGGGTCACTGCAAATTATAGGCTGGGTTGAATTTCAGAATGCGTACGTCGTCGCATTGGTGCGCGCCGGGATCACCTGATTTGTAATCGGAGCACAGTTTTCGGACATCAGACGCCCGCGGCGATGAGCGCCGGGGGCAGAAGTCACAAATGAATATCTCGAATCGACAGGGCCAGCCAGCCGACGTGGGGTTTACCCTCATCGAGCTCCTCATCGTCGTGGCGATCATCGGCGTCGTCGCCGCGGCGGCGATCCCGGGGCTGCGGCGGGCGTGGATGTCGGCCAACGAGGCGTCGGCGATTGGTTCGATCCGGGCGATCAGCAGCGCGCAAACGAGTTATGCGGCAGTCGCGGGCCGCGGCGGATTCGCGCCAGGGCTCACGACGCTCGCGGCCGCATGCCCGGGTGGCGACTCCGGGTTCATCTCGCCGGACCTGGCAGCCGACCCGTCGCGCAAGTCCGGGTATATCGTCACGCTGGTGCCGGCAGCGACTGCCATCGCCGGCGCTGCGGATTGCAACGGAGTCATCACGCAATCGGGCTTCTACGCAACCGCCGTTCCAATCGCGCCGTCATTCAGCGGACAACGCGCGTTCGCGACATCATCCGGCGGGTCGATCTTCTTCGACAACACGGGCGCGGCGCCGACCGAGGCCCAGATGATTGCCGGAGGCACCGGAACGCCGCTCCGCTGAGACTCACTCCGACCCGTCAGCTCTGCCGACCTCGACCCAGCGATCTCCGTCCTCCCGAACGATCCGGAGGATCCACGGGTTGCAGCAGACCTCGCAGTCCTGCACCAGGCGTCCGGATACATCGGGCTCGACATAGATTTCCACCTGCTCTCCGCAGTACGGACAGGTCACGTCGAAACGTTCGTTCATTGCGCGCCACCCTGGCGCTCGGGACCGCGCACACCAGCGCGGACTCCAACGACCACCGCTCCATCAGTTGTCGTGACCTGCACGTCTTCGGCGTATTCGAGCAGTTCGGACAGTCCACGCTCGGCGAGGAGCCGCGCAATATCCACGAAGATGCGCTCCTGGTCCACCCGAACGCCCGGCGGCAGCGCATCGAGGAATCGCAGGGCGGGACCAGCGAGCGAGAGCAGGCCCCCCATCTCCATTCTGAGCACAAGGACCGGTGAGCGGGGCAGCTCGGGCTGGCGCTCGATGACGAATGTCAGGTTGACGGCAGGCAGGAATGCGGCCGCGCCCACCTTGAAGCGCGCCCGAATCCGATTTTCCGGCAGCGATGTCAACCGGAGATCCCGAACCGGTGCCGAGGGCGGAAGCGCTTCGGTAAGCGCCTCGTTCAGCAGGCGATCGGATATGGGCAGGGTGATGACTGCGAGCGCTCCCGCGAAGTCGGAAAATTGCCGCTCCCTCTGCCGCGTCAGCAGCCCGGCCAGTCGTGGGTCCATCGCGTTCTCTCCGTTCGCGGGTACGAGCGGTTCGGCCCGCCGGTCAATCATGACCGGGGTGAGCGTCCGTGGGCCGGGCGGCGCCGCCGCGGGTGTATACTCCAGTTTCCGCGCTTTCCTGAGTCCTGCGACGGGTTTCAGTCCTCATCAAAGCCCAGCGCTGGAGAAATCCGTGTCAGATCCCGTTCGAGCTCAGGACGCCCCGGCGGCCCCTCCGACGCTCTGTCCCTTCTGCCGTTCACAGGACATCTCGACGACCAGCAAGAATCCGGACACCGCCAGCTACTGGCGCTGCGCCGCGTGCGGCGAGATCTGGAATGTGGAACGGCTGCAGCAGGCAAACCGGTACGGCAGCCGACCGGCGTGGCGCAGGTAGACCAATCCCCCGGTGAGCCGATTGTCTCAACCCCGAGGCATTCGGGAACCTCGTGACCGTCAGCCAGCCGCTTCAGCAGCCAGCGGCCGTCAGACCGCGGGCCCTACCGACGTGCGACGGCAGTCCTCGCACCTGAAATAGAGAATAGGAAACGACTCGGATCGGCCGATGATCCGGGCATTCGGGCTGCCGCACTTCGGGCAGACCTCGCGCTGCGGGCTGGGAGTCTTCGAGACGGCGCTTCGGGACTTTGGACGCCGTTCGGGCTGCGATTCACTCATGGTGGTTATCTCATCATAGCGGGATTGGGCGCCCTTGTACGTTGATTTCTACACACCCCCTGCACCAGTCCTCGACGCCCAGAAGCGGACACCCGTGCTTCAGATAAGACGCCTGGACGGCGGGCACAGGTGCGGGTATTGCAGAGTACATGCCCGGAGGACGCGCATGGCCACAGTAATCGGCCGGGTGACCATCTGGTCCATCGTCGCGGTTGTCGCGATCATCGTGATCTCACTGGTGCTCGCGAACCGTTGAACGAGCGGCCGCTCAGACCGAGCAAAAGAAGGCCGGCCGTCCAAGGCCGGCCTTTTCTTTCACGCCGGGAGCGCCCGCCAGTCCGTGGCCGCCACCACACCCGCCTCGACCGCAGCTTGTCCGTAGAACGCCTGCGCTTCGGCGTCGCCGGCGAAGCCGAGCAGCGCCGGACCCGCGCCAGCCATGACCGCCTGGATCACGTCGATGATGCCGTGTGTCTGGAAGCTGATCCGTCGGAACAGCCCACCCGGATAATCGGTCAACAGCGAGAGGCCGAGAACCGAGGCGCCATTGACGAACGCCAGGTTCGCCGCACGCTTGTGCTGTCCGAGCATCGAGAAACCGATCGCAAAGAACGTCCCGGCCGTCAGGTAATCGAGGACCGCGTGCGCCGCCGGATCGATCACCTTCGGTACTCCGCTGGTCATCTTTGTCAACGTGTTCGTTTCCACACTCACCTCCATGGACCAAATCACGGATGGAGAGAGCAGGTCTCGTGCCGGCGCTTTACTGCAGGGTCGACGATGCGGGATGTACGACCAGGTTCTCGATGAAGAACTCCATCATCCGTTCGGCGTTGATGCCGCTGTGACCGCGGTCGGGCCCAACCTGCAGATCGAAACTCTTTCCTGCCTGCTGCAGCGCGGCGATGAGCTGCATCGTATTCGACGGATGCACGTTGTTGTCGGCGGTACCGTAGTACAACATCAGTCGCCCGCGGAGATTTCCCGCGTACGTCATCGCACTGCCGGCGTCGTATCCCGCCTTGTTGTCCTGCGGCATACCCATGTATCGCTCGGTATAAACCGTGTCGTAGTGATACCACGCGGTGACCGGCGACGATGCCGAGGCGGCGGCGAATACGTCCGGGTAACCGCAGCAGCGCCATCACCGCGGCATAGCCGCCATAGGAGGTTCCGTAGATCCCGACGCGCGTGTTGTCGAAGTACGCCCGGTTCCATAGCGACTTCACTCCCGCCGCCATGTCGTCGATCTCCACCTGTCCCAGTTTTCGGTAAATCTCGTCCAGGGTGCGCCTGCCGAGGCCGGGGACGGCGCGCGAGTCGAGTGTGATCACGAGGAAGCCGTACTCCGCGATCGGATTCGGCGGGACGAACGTCTCGCGCGCAGTGGATCCGGACGACCCCGGCCCGCCGTAGACGCTGACCAGCGCGGGATAGCGCCGTGAAGGATCGAAGTTCGACGGAAACTGGACGAGCCCGTGCAGCTGCGTGCTCCCGTCCGCCGACTTGTAGGTGAACATCTCGGCTGTGCGAAAGCCCAGCTTCTTGAAGCGCCCCAGGTCGCTCGCGGCGAGCTCGGCGACGACCTGACCGCTCGCGGTGTCGACGACCCGCGTCGCCGGAGGCACGTCGTGCGTCTGATAGACATCGACGAAGTACCGGTTGTCCTCTGAGATGCCACAGGATGTGGAACGTCCGCCCACGCGTGACGATCGCCGTCCTGACACAGTCCCGCAGCTTCCCACGGAGTGATAGAACGCCGGATCGGTGAGACGGGTGTCGTGCGTCCCGTCCAGGCCCACTCGATGCAGCTGCAGCTTTAGATAGTCGTCACCGTCGCGCGCTGCATAGAACAGCACCCCGGCGGTTTCGTCCACCTTGACGAGACCGGCGACCTCAAACGTCGTGTGGTTCGTGAGCGGCGCGATCAATTTGCCGCTGAGATCGTAGAGGTAGTAATTGCTCCAGCCATTTCGAGCGGACTCCCAGACGAACCGCCGGCCATCCGCGAGAAACTGCATCGCCGGGCTGTTCTCGATCCACCCTGTCGGCCACTCCTCGTGAACGACGACGCGAGTCTCGCCGCTCGACGGATCCGCGGCCGCCAGCTCGAGGATGTTCTGACGACGGTTCGTGCGGTGGAACAGGAGCTCACGAGCGTCGGGCGACCAGGCGATGCCGTAGACATAGTGACCGACGACGAGGTCATCGAAGGGGCGTCCGTTCCGCACGTCGACGCGCGTCGACTTCCTGGTGCCGAGGTCGTAGACGTAGAGGTCCACTACAGGATTCGGCACGCCGGCTTTTGGATACGCCTCGACGTCAACCGTGCTCTGCAACGCCGTCTGGTTCAGTTGCAGGAAGTAGTCGGGCACCTTCGTCTCGTCGAACCGGTAGTACGCGAGCCGCGTGCTGTCGGGCGACCACCACATCGCCGTCGTCTGCGCCAGCTCCTCACCGTAGACCCAGCTGGCGGTGCCGTTCTTGATTCGATCCTTCACGCTGCCATCGCTCGTCACCTGGGTTTCTGGTCCGCCGGCGACAGGGGCGATCCACAGGTTCCGATCGCGATAGGTGGCCTTCAGTCTTCCGTTCGGCGATTCGACGACATCGACCTGCCGCCCTCTCTCCGGAGCGGGACGCAGGCGTGAAGCAGACGTGGACGGGTCGGCCGCAGCGACCGGCACCTCGGTGACCGTCCTCGATCCGGGCGCGAAGCGGTATCGCTTGCCGTCGCGGGAGTACTCCAGGGATCCGTCACGCCAGCTCGCATCCAGAGCGCCGGACTTCACCGTCGTCGGGATCTCGCGGCTCATCCTCTCGAACTGGTCGTACCCCGGCATCGATTTCAATCGATCCTGTGCGCCGGAGACCTGGACCGAGAGCGCCGCACCGGCAATCACCAGCCATCTACCGATCGATCTGTTCATCATGCCATCGCTGACTTGTACGCTGCCCACTCGCGCTGGATACGCGGTTGGGTACACACCCCAGGCGCTCAAGTCTATCGTGGCGGGAAAATCGTGGCGATGGGGGGAGCAGCTATCAGACTTCAGCTGTCAGACTTCAGCTTTCAGCTCTCAGCTTGCTCCAGCTTTCAGCTATCAGCTTCCGGCTTCCAGCTTCAGCTACATAGGACTGGGCACTCGCTGGTCAGCGTGCCGGCTGGGCCACGTCGGCGACGACGAACCACGCGCCGGTGGCATCGCGTGTCCAGACCCGAACGTAGGCGCCGTGCCGGGCGGCGGGTGCCGCAATCGCGTAGGTGCCATAGCTGAAGCCAAGGTCGCCGGACTGGGCGGATTCGGCGGTGGTCGACTCGGCGGACATGGATGTCGCGTTGGTCGCGGCCCACGCCCTGATGGCAGCAGGGCCGACGATCGGGCTGACACCAGGCCGATGCAGGCGTGAGGCGGCGACGGTGCGATCGCTCAACGCGGCGGCAAAGCCCGCGGACGAGATGCGGTCGTTCAGCGATCGGTCGGCCTGCAGGAGCGCGCGGCTCGCCGCTTCTTTGCCGTCTGCCCCCTCGTAACGTGCGCCGAACGGCACCCTCGTGAAGCCGGGACTGAACTCGGGTAGTTCCGGCATGTTGACGCCGACATCGATGTAGACGCGCCAGCGGCCATCCGGCTGACGCCGCCAGATCGAAAGGTAATTTCCGAACCTGGGCACCGCCTGTACGGCGGTGTGGTCGACGATCGTCGAGGGTCCCGTGAGCCACCCGATATCGTTGCTGCGGGCGACATCGCCAAGGCGCGGCTCCCAGATGATCTCGAGCTCGGAGAAGGGCTGGGATGGCTGCGCCCTGAGGCGGCTCGTCGCCGATTCGGCCGCCGGCACCAGCGCGATCGCGTCGTCGGCAAAGTAATCGAGAAAGGAGTCGCGCAGCCCCTTGACCGTCGCGGTCCGGGCGAATGCGCGCTCCGTATCGACGAGCGCCTGGAGCTCCGGGGACACTGGCTGCGGGGCGACGGCGATTGCCGCAGCGAACAACAATGCACTCGCGGCGATCGAAGACTTCACTCGGACTCCAGTCAGAAGCTCCAGCTTACGGCACGTGCCCGGACTCACCACACCAGCAGAGCAATCAGTTGCTGTTACGTTGAGTGTCCGCAATTCTCACACTCGCGTCCACTCCGCTGGGACGAAACGCACACAGAACGACCTGATACTCTCTCTGGCGGGTTCGAACGCGACTTCGCTCCAGCGGCACGGGTGCAAGCAGACGAGACATGGTCAATCAGCGAACGGATAGTACCGGATCACTCAGCGGATCATCGCCGCTGGTGATCGGCGTCGCCGGCGGATCGGGTTCCGGAAAGACGACCGTCGTCCGCCGCATCATGGAGAGCATCGGCGACGACCAGGTCACGCTGCTCGAGCACGACCGGTACTATCGCGATCGGAATGACCTCCGTCTGGAGGAACGCGCATCGCTCAATTACGATCATCCCGACTCGCTCGAAACCGATCTGCTCGTCCGGCACCTCCACGAGCTGCGGGCCGGGCGACCGGTGGACGCCCCGGTTTACGACTTTGCCCGCCACGCACGCCAGCCGATGACCCTCCCCGCCCACCCGCGGCGGGCGATCATCGTCGAAGGCATTCTCATCTTCTCGGATGCCTCCCTGCGCGCGCTGATGGACGTCAAGGTCTTCGTCGATGCCGATGACGACACCCGGTTCATCCGGCGGCTGCAGCGCGACATCGCCGAACGCGGGCGGACGGTCACGTCGGTGATCGAACAGTACCTCGCGACGGTCAAACCGATGCACCTTGAATTCGTCGAACCGAGCAAGCGCTACGCAGATATCATCATCCCGCTCGGAGGGCACAACGCCGTCGCCATCGACATGCTGCTGACGCTCATTCGCAGCCTGGCGTCGCGATGAGTCGTCAGCGCTTGCGCACGTCGGTCAGCATCACCGGCTGATCGGCGTAGTCTTCGATCACCAGCACGTTGTCGTTGAGCGTCAGCTTCGTCGCGACCGAGAGCTTGCCCTCGCCGTGGCCGTCCTTATCGAGCCGGAGCTCGACGAGGGTAAACGGATAATCGATCGTACGCGAGTTGTTCGCGGCTTCCGCGAAGCCGATCGGACGATCGGTCGCCAGCACGATACGCCGGCCACCCTCCTCACCGGGCAACTGCCTGGCGTAACGCAGATCGTACGAAAGCGAACCCGGCGCACGGATGTTGCCGACCGGCGGCTCCGACTGGAGCGCCTTCAACAGCCCGGACGCGCCATTCTCGCGGAACGTCGCCATCAACCGGTCTCGGGCCTCGTCGGTGGTATAGCGGTTGACGGTGATCTCGACCTGCGATGCGCCGGGGTTGCCGACGTTCGACATGTTCACCGCGTTGGCGATGAACTCCTCTTTTTGCGTGTTGGATGCTGTCTGCCCGACCGCCGCAACCGTCCAGTCGACCGCGGCGAGTGCGAGCAGGGCGGTGGCGAGCGCGAGCCGGCGTGTGACCGTCATTGACGTCCTCCGTTCGATCGATGTCCTGGGGACGCTGGTTACAAAGGCGGTGCCAGTGGGAGCACCTTTTCAGGTAACACCTTTGCGATAATGTTGACCTTGGAACAAGCGGGCGCGACGCGAGACGCGATGAGACGGCGGACTGCATGGGCCGGAGCGGCGTCGCTCTGCGTCCTGCTGGCGGTACTCCACACGTGGCCGCTGGCGACCGCGCCGGGAACGCTCTCTCGCAACGACAACAATGACGCCCAGCTGAACGAGTGGATCATGGCGTGGGTGGCGCACCAGCTGCCGCGTGCGCCGACGCACCTGTTCGACGCCAACATCTTTTTTCCCGCCCGCCACACCCTCGCGTTTTCCGAGCCGCTCATCGTCCCGGCACTGCTTGGCGCGCCGGTCGCGTGGGCCGGCGGATCGCCGGTCCTGGTGACGAACCTGATGGTGATGGCGGGGTTCGCGCTGACGGCATTCGCCGGATTCGCGCTCGTCCATCGGTGGACCGGTGATATCCCGGCCGGGCTCCTGACCGGAGTCGACATTGGCCTTCAATACGCACACGCTGACGCGACTCGCACACGTCCAGGCGCTGCATCTCTACGGACTCCCGCTCGCCTTGTTCGCGTTCGATCGCCTGCTCACGACACCTCGAACCCGCGACGCGCTGTGGCTGGCGCTGTGGATGGCCGTGCTGGCGTACACGTCCGGATATCTCGTCGTGTTTGCCGCTGTCATGCTGGCCACCGCCTCGCTGGTACGGCTGCCCGAATGGGTGCCCTACTACAGGAGGGTCGTGCCGATGCTTGCGCTCGCGGCGGTGCTGGCGGGGGCGGCCGTGGCGCCGTTGTGGCTGCCGTACCATCGCGCGGCGACCGAATACGGAATGGTACGGTCCCTCAACGACGTCGCGGACTACTCCGCGTCGCTTGCGGGCTATCTCGCCGCGGCAGGAACGATCCACTTATCGACCTGGAGCGGCAACTTTTTCCGCGATCCCGTGGACAGTTTCTTTCCGGGCGTTGTCGTAATCGTTCTCACGCTCGTTCGCACTGTGGCAGACCCTGTCATCACCGACGTCGGCCAAGGTCGAGTCGGCAATGCTCGCGAGGCGGCGCGTCTTGATGCTGCTTGCGATCGCCGGCGTCGGGATGGTCCTGTCGCTCGGCATCCACACGCCCGTGTACCGGTGGGTATACGCGGTGTTCCCGCCGATGCACGGGTTGAGAGCGGCTGCCCGGTTCGGCGTCCTGTTTCTTTTCGGGCTGTCGGTCCTCGCGGGACTGGGACTCGCGGCCCTGCGCGCCCGCCATCCCGGACGGCGGTCGCTCGTCGCCGCCATTGCACTGGTCGCGCTCGCCAACGTCGAAGCGCTGCGTGCGCCGTTCGAATACCGCCGCTTCGCTGGAATTCCAGGCATTTACAAGCTGCTCGCGACCGAGCCCGGCGTCGTGCTGGCGGAAGTGCCGTTCTATCCGCGGCGCGCGGTTTTCGAAAACGGCGAGTACGTCCTGAACTCCACCGCGCACTGGCAGCCGCTGATGAACGGGTACAGCGGTTACACCCCGCCGTCGTATTCTGCATACGCAGACGTGTTCTGGTATTTCCCGCGTGAGCATGCGATCCAGGCAATGCGGCGCGCCGGCGTCACGCACGTCATGGTGCATCTAGACCGGTTCGGGCACGAAGCTGACGACGTACTGGCCGCAATCACAGGGCGACCGGAATTCGAGCTGATGGCATCGGGATCGCGGGGGCTGCGGCTCTACCGGCTCCATTGAGGCAAAACATGCGCACCTTTTCTGAGCTCCGAGTCGAACGTCCAGATCAACGAAGCCTTTCCGCTGATGTCGGAGCTCCGCGATCGCATCCGCGCCGACACGTTCCTCGCCGAAGTGCGCCGGCAGCAGTGCCAGGGGTATCAGCTGGTGGGCGCGTTCGAGGAGGCGACACTCGTGGCACTCGCCGGCACCCGGCGGACGCACACGCTGTCGCGGGGTGAGCACGTGTTCGTCGACGACCTCGTCACGGATGAGCGCGCGCGAGGCAAAGGGCACGCGGCCGCTCTGCTGCGGTGGGTCGCGGTGCAGGCCGCCGCCGAAGGCATCGAGCGGATGTATCTCGATAGCCGGGTGACGGCGAAGGGGTTCTACGAGCGCGCCGGCTTCACGTTCCTGACGTCGATTCCGTGCTGGGTCGACATTCCTAAATTCCTTGCGGAAGCCCCGGCCGTCCTGTAACCTTGAATTCGGTAGTTGAAGTTTAGCCGCCTGCTTTTGCCTCTCGCTCCAGAGCCGACGAGACCGACTCGCTCCCCTCACCGAGTACGCCGAAGCGACAGGAGTGGACACCCACTCGCTTTCTAAGCTTCCTTGAATCAGTTGCGGACCGCGGTGTCCGCAGACCGGCGGGCGTCAGCCGGGCAGAGCAGGAGCACCACACATGGGTCGCAAGCTATACGTCGGCAATCTGCCTTACTCGATAGGCGAAGCGGAGCTGCAGGAATTGTTCGCGAAGGCGGGCAGCGTCGAAACCGTGCGCGTCATGCGCGACATGGCGACGGGTCGTGCGCGCGGGTTCGCCTTCGTCGAGATGGCGACTGACGAAGAAGCGCAGAAGGCGGTCACGGAATTCAACGAGTACGAGCTCGGCGGACGGGCGCTCGCGGTCAACGAGGCACGGCCGAAGCCGGAACACTCCGGCGGCGGCGGTGGTTTCGGCGGCGGGCGCGGCTCGGGCGGCGGCGGTGGCCGTGGCGGCGGTGGTGGATCGCGCGGCCGCGAACCACGCTGGTAAGCCCGGTCTCCGGACAGCAGACTCATGATCACATCGCCGGCCGGCAACGGCCGGCGATGCCTTTTTCTACCCGGTCAGTCTCATCCCGTCGAGCCAAACCCTCCGCGCGAGGGTCGCGCCTCTTCTTTCGTCTCCTCCCACGTCACGCGCGGCGCCGGCAGAATCAATCCCTGCGCAATCCGATCGCCGGCTTTGACCTGCACCGGAACGTTCCTGAAATTCACCACCGCGATCTTCACTTCGTCGGTGGCGCCGCAATAGTCCGAGTCGATGACGCCGACGCCGTTGGCGACCATGAGGCCGCGCTTGAGCGGCGTGCTGCTGCGCGCAAGGATCGCGAGGAACATCCCGGCCGGCACTTCGACGACGAGCCCCGTGGGCACGAGCCGCACCTCGCCGGGCGGAATCTCGATGTCTTCCGACGCCGCCAGATCGAACGCCGCGGCGCCGTCGCTCTCGTAACGGGGAAGCGCGACCGACTCGTGCAACCTGCGGATGCGAATTTTCAGCATAAACGATGCGCGTGCAGCTTCCGCCGCGTGTAGCTTCCGCCTTCAGGCGGAAGGGCGTAGCTTCCGCGGAGTGCGAGCTTCCGCGACGGCGTAGCTTCCGCCTTTAGGCGGAAGTGCACGCTGCTCGCCTCCGCGCGCGAGGACCGCTACGACGCGGGTGCGAGCAGCGCCTCGACGAACCGTATCATGTCATCCGCATCGCGGTAGCCATAGGTCGTGCACGCAGGATGCGTGTTGCCGGCAGATGAGGCGCGAAACGTGGACCGTGCGGGACGCGTCGTACAGCACGATCACGCGCCGGCCACTCGAACGATCGGATCGGCCGAGCACATACCCGACTTCGAAGCCGACGCCGTAGCTCGAGCCCGAGGCTTCGGCGATCAGCAGATCGGCCGCGTCCAGCCAGGCCACATCGCGCTCGAACACCTCACGCTCGCTGAGAGCGGACTCCGCCGTGTCCACGTCGTCTGACAACAGGTGGTGCGTCATCACGGTGTGGCCGCGACGCTCGAGGAGCGCCGCGAGCGCGCGGACGGCGAGGAGTCCGCCGCGATCGCCGCGCACGGTGCACGCGAGATAGATCTTCACCCCGGTCTCGGCAGTCGCGGCACGGCGGCGGTCGCGTGCACGGTCGAAATTGGAATCACGCCGTAATGATACAGTCGCCGTAGAACTCATGGAGACGGGTCGCATCAAGCACCGGGTTTTCGCGTCGGCGATTCTCCTGCCGTTCTGCCTGGCCGGTCTCGTGCTGCTGCCGCTCATCCTCGATCGTCCGTTTGCCACCCAGACGCCGCGAACGCTGACCCTCATCTATCACCTTCGCGCGTGGATGCCGGCGCTCGCGGCGGCCGGCGCGGTCTTCGCGGTCGCGCTCGGCGCGCTGAGCTGGCGCAGGTCGTCGCTCGCCGGCCGGCTCGCCCTCGCGGTCACCTGTGTGGTCGCGGTGGCATGCGTGTGGTTCTCTCGCCAGAATGCGTTCGAATGGAAGTTCAATCCCCTCGCGCGCCCGCAGTACGACGGGGCATCGGAAGTGAAATTCGTCGAGCCACAGGACGTCGTTTTGGCGGTGTCGCTCAAGGGCGACGCGGCAGCCTACCCGGTCAGGCAGCTCGCCTATCACCATCTCGTCCAGGACGTCGTCGGCGGTCTGCCGCTCGTCGTCACATATTGAACGCTCTGTCACACCGGTCTGGTGTGGAGCTCGGTGGTGGACGGGAAGCGGCTGACATTCCGGCTCGCCGGGATCAACAACCAGAACTTCGTCATGGAAGATCTCGAGACCGGAACCTGGTGGCAGCAAGTCACCGGGGCAGCTTTCCTCGGGCCGCTCAAGGGGCGACGTCTGACGCCGATTGAGTACGACCAGCTGACGTTTGCAACCTGGCGCCGCGAATCGCCGCGCGGCCGCGTGCTGCGCCCGGATCCGAGGATCGCCGCGGCCGACAAGTACGCCCATGCCGACTGGGAAACGCGAATGATGAAGAACGCGGCACCCGCCTCTGCCGCGGCTGACACGAGGCTCGAACCGCGGGCACTCGTCATCGGCGTGGATATCAATTCCACTTCGAAGGCATACCCCGTCACGGCGCTCGCAACGACGGGCGCAATCCTCGATACGCTCGGCGGCCGGGCGTTGCTGATCGTGCGCGGGCCCGACCGCCGGTCCGTTCGCGTCTTCGATCGGCTCGTGGACGGACGAGCCCTGGAGTTCGTCGTCAAGCCCGATGCACCGGCCTTCGCCGCCGTCGACACGGAAACCGGAAGCGAGTGGGACTTCACCGGCGCCGCCGTGCGAGGACCGCTCGCCGGGCGACGACTCGACCGTGTGCCTCATCTCGAGGACTACTGGTTCGACTGGAAGACCTACCATCCGCAAACGCTGCTCTTCGCGAACGGGCGATGACTGAGCACCGGATCACGAGGACGGCCCTGCTCGTGGCCGTCGCGGTGGCTGCCGCATGCGCACTCAGCTTCCGCCCCATCTACGAGCCTGATCTGTGGTGGCATCTGGCGCAGGGACGAGAAGCCGCCGCGGGCCGTCTCGTACATACCAACGTCTTCAACGCAATTTACGCGTCGTACCCGCAACCCTACACGCCCTGGCTGTTCGATATCGGCGCGTACGCGGCGTGGCAGTTGGCGAATGGAACCGGAATCCAGATCGCCCAGGCCGCTCTGCTCTCGCTGACGTTCGTGCTGACGTTTCTCGCCGCCCGAGAGCGGGCGACAACCGCGGCCGTGATCTCGGTTCTGGTGCTCGGGTGGTTCGTTCTCGAACCGCGGGCGATCCCGCGCCCGCACCTTGCGTCCTTCGCCGGGATGGCTACGTGCGCGCTGCTCATCGAGCGCGCGCGGCGCCGCGGGTCGGCGACGCCGCTGATCTGGGCTGTGCCTCTCATCGCGCTCTGGAGCAACCTCCACGTCGAGTCCCTCCTCGGAGTGCTGTTCGTCGTCGTCTTCGCTGCGGCCGAATACGTCCGCCCGCTTGCGCTCCGCACCCACCGGGAAGCGCGTCGTGCTCTCGGCGTCGGAGCCGCCGGCCTCATCGCGACGATGGTGAATCCCTATGGCTGGGGGCTGGCGCGGTATCTGGCGGAGAACCGTCACGTCCCGCAGTTCCTCAACATCGCCGAGCTCCGGCCCGCGTATCTGCCGAACTACCGGGCGTTCTTCCTGTACCTGGCCGTCTGTTCGGTGCTGATGCTGTGGCGAGCGCGCACGATCGCGCCGTGGGAGGCCGCCGTCACGGTCGTATTTGCCGCGCTGGGGGTGAAGTACCTGAGGTTCACACCACTCATCTTCATCGTCACCGCTCCCCTGCTCGCGGAACGGTTTGCACGGCTCATCGCGGGTGGTCTCGACCGCCGGGCGCTCGTCATTACGACACTCGCGGCTGGCATCATCACTGCGCGTCAGCCTCTTGTTGCATTCACCCGGCTCGAGGTCGGCACTCGCGCTGTTGCGCCGCCTCAGTTCTTCCCGCCGGCCTTCGGGGAGATCGTTCGCAACGCCGGCCTCCGCGGCCCGGTGTTCAACAGCATGAACCTTGGCGGCTTTGTCGCATGGGAGCTCTATCCTGACGCGCAGATTTTCCAGGACGGGAGGCTGCAGGCCGTGCCGCCGCAGCATTTCCTCTCGATCCTGAAGGCCTCCCGCAGCCGCGAAGAGTGGGAAGCCATGCTCCGCGGGATCGACTGGGCGGTGATCTCGCTGCCGCGTCCAAACGAGCTGTCAGGCGCGGGTCACTTCCATGAACCTGAGTGGGTCACCGTGTTCGAAGACGACGCGGTGAGAATCGTCGTCCGCCGTGGGAGCACACTCGACAGGGAGAGAAGACGCTGAGATCGGGATTCGGGATTCGGGATTCGGGACTCGGGACTCGGGATTGGGGACTCGGGATTCGGCACTCCCGAAACTGGAAACTGGCGACTGGTGACTGGTGACTTCGAGATCGTAGCTTCCGCCTTCAGGCGGAAGGCAACTGAAGCTGACAGCAGACAGGTGCTCGCTGCCTACGCCGTCCCCGGCAGCAGCGCCTCGAGCGCGACGGTCTGTGGGCCGTTCTCGTTGCAGAAGGCGTACGTGCCGTTGTCCCCGCCGCCGTACATCGTGACCCCCGCGTGTTCACCTTTGTTCGTCAACGCGTAGAAGGCGATCCCGAAGTTCGGCTCGCCACGGCTGTTGAGCAGCCGCTTCTCGATCGTGTTCGTCCGGATCCGTTTGAGTGCGGCCATCCCGGCGTCCTTCGGGTGGGCACCGCGCCGCATCTCTTCGACGATCAGGTACGAACAGAGGCCGTAGAGATTCGCTTCACCGCGGCCGGTCGATCCCGCGGCACCGACCGCGTTGTCGACGTAGAGTCCGGCACCGAGAATGGGAGAGTCCCCGACCCGCCCTGGGATCTTGAACGCCAATCCACTCGTCGTCGTGACTCCGCAAACATCGCCGGCAGCGTTCACGCCATTGCAGTTGATCGTGCCATAGAAGTGGCCCGGCTCGATCAACCCCTCTGCCATCATTTGTAACTGGACACCGCGTATCGCCTCCTGCTTCCTCGCCGGATCCAGGTAGTGCAATGCGTCGGTCTCGCGCTTCCAGCGCAGCCAGGCAGCGCGTGAGCGTTCGGTGTTCAGATCGTCCTCAATCTTGAAGCCGACGCTGCGCGCGAACTCCTGCGCACCTTTCCCGACGATCAGGTGATGATCGGTCTCGTTCATCACCGCACGCGCGACAACCGACGGCGTCCGCACACCTTCGAGCGCGGCCACGCCGCCGGCGCGCTTCTTCGGACCGTGCATGCAGCAGGAGTCGAGCTGCACCACGCCGTCGGCATTCGGCAGTCCGCCGTAGCCGACGCTCGTCTCCGTCGGATCGAGCTCGACGATGTTGACGCCGGCGATGAGGGCATCGAGGACATCGTCGCCCTTCGTCATGCGCGCAAATGCCGTCTCGACGCACGTCTTGTCGCCGCCGTTCTTGAACACGTGCCCGTTGGCCGACGCAATCACCACCGGCTGGACGCGGCGCGCGACGACCGCCGGAGCCTGGCCGTAGACCGGTGCGGCCGCGGCGGCAAGGCCGGCCGCGGTACCGGCGACGAACTCGCGACGACTCACTTTGCGTGGCATTCGAACTCCTTCAGTGGACGTGCGCATGATGACGTGCGCGTCCGGTGCGGACAGTCTAACAGCACGGCAGGGCTCGTTCGAAGTCACCAGTCGCCAGTTCCCAGTTCTTGAACCCCGGATCCCGGATCCCGACGTGGCAGCACTCTCGATCTTCCGCCTGAAGGCGGAAGCTACGACCGTGGGTCGCTTCCGGCTTCAGGCTTTCAGCTCCTTCGCAGTCACCAGTCACCGTCAACAGTCACCAGTCACCAGTCACCAGTCTCCAGTGCCCGAACCCGAACCCGAACCCGAACCCCGAACCGCAAACCCGGAACCCCGAACCCGACCCGAACCCGGAACCCCGAATCCCGAATCCCGAGTCCCGATCCGCAGTCCCGAGTCCCGTCGTATGCTGATCGCCGTGACCACCAGACACATCTCTCTCGATACCATCCGCGAGGCGGCGCCCGCGGTCTATCGCGCCGCGGTCCGCACGCCGCTCGTACGTCTCGAACTTCCGCGGACACAGCCGGGGCCTGAAGTCTTTCTCAAGCTCGAGACGCTCCAGCCAATCGGATCCTTCAAGATTCGAGGGGCGCAGAACGCGGTCAGCCAGCTGAGTCCGACCGAGTTGTCGCACGGGATCTGGACCGTCAGCGCCGGAAACGCCGCACAAGGGGTGGCGCTCGCGGCACGGCTCGCGGGTGTCCCCTGCAGTGTCATGGTGATGGATACCGCGCCGGCGACGAAACTGCGCGCGATCGAGGCGCTCGGCGCCGCGATTGTCACCGCCTCGTACGATGAATGCTGGCGCACGGTCGAACAACACGCCTCCGACAGGATGGCGGGCACGTTCGTGCATCCGTTCGATGACGACCGGTTCATTTCGGGCAACGGGACCATCGGGCTCGAGATTGTCGAGGATCTGCCCGACGTCGATGCCGTCGTCGCACCGATCGGCGGCGGCGGCCTCCTGGCGGGTCTTGGATGCGCGATGCATTCGCTTCGACCCTCCGCGCGTGTCTACGCCGCGGAGCCGGCCACAGCCGCACCGCTGGCCGAGTCCTTGCGCGCGGGGGGACCCCGGCGCTTCGATGCCTGGCAGGCGTCGTTCGTCGATGGTGCAGGCGGGCGTTCGGTGCTGCCATCGATGTGGCCGCTCCTCAGCGCGTGGGTGCACGAGTCGCTGGTGGTGTCGCTCGACGAGGCGGCGCGGGCCATGCGCACGGTGGCGGACCGGACGCACGTCATCATCGAGGGCGCAGCGGCGTGCGCGGTCGCCGCGGTGCTGTCACCAGAGTTCGCGCAGCGAGGACATCAGCGTGTCGTCGCGGTCGTGTCGGGCGGGAACATCGATCTGGCGCGCTTCGCCGAACTCGCCGGCGCGTGCCGCTGACGCGGCAATCGAACGAGATTGCTTCCCTGAGGCGCGGGTCTGTGGTGAAATACTTGTTCGTTTCCGGCGATCGTAAAGGGTTCTCTCGTCGGCTCCCCCGTTAATGGAAGGCTACCTTGGACAATGTGACTGCACCCGCGATTCCTGAGCGGCTGCGCCGACTCCCCGAAATCGCAACCGACCTGTGGTGGACCTGGAACGCTCAGCCCCGCGATCTCTTCAGGCGGCTGGATTATCCGCTCTGGCGTCAGACGGCGCACAACCCGGTCCTGATGCTCACACTCGTGTCACAGGACGTCTTGAACGCGGCTGCCAGCGACGAGCGATTCCTGTCGGTGTACGACGCCGCCGTCGACGCGCTCGACGCGGCGCGCGCGGCGAAGGACACGTGGTGGCAGCGCCGTTATCCCGAAGCGCAGGGGCCAATCGCGTACTTCTCCGCCGAGTTCGCCTTGCACCAGTCATTGCCGATCTACGCCGGCGGGCTCGGGGTGCTCGCGGGCGACCACTGCAAGGAAGCGAGCGACCTCGGGATTCCGCTCATCGGCGTCGGCTTCATGTATCCGCAGGGATACTTCCATCAGAGCGTCTCCCCCGAAGGCTGGCAGCAGGAATCGTACGAACGCCTCTCGTGGGCCCAGGCGCCGGTGGAACCCGCGCTGACGCCCGACGGCAAGCCGTGCATCATCGCCGTGCCGCTGGGGAATCGCAGCGTGCTCGTGTCGGTGTGGCGCGTCCGGCTCGGCCGCGTTCAGCTTTTTCTGCTCGACACGGATCTCGAAGAGAACGCCCCCTGGGACCGCGAACTGTCGGCGCGTCTATACGGCGGCGACCGCGAGACGCGTGTCCAGCAGGAGATCATCCTGGGTATCGGAGGCGTGCGGGCGCTCAAGGCGATGGGCTATACCCCGGCTGCCTGGCATCTCAACGAGGGACACGCGGCGTTCGTGGTTCTGCAGCGAATTCGAGACCTGATCGAACGCGGCGAGTCGTTCGAGTCCGCGCTGCAGGAAGTGCGTCGGACGACGCTCTTCACCACGCACACGCCGGTGCCTGCCGGCCACGACGCGTTCCCCTTCAACCTGGTCGAGACGCATCTCGCCAACGCGTGGGGGACGCTCGGCGAATACCGCGACGCCTTCATGGCGCTCGGGCAATACGACAACGGCAGTGGTTCGCTGTTCAACATGACCGCGCTCGCGTTACGCACCGCCGGTTCCACCAACGCCGTCAGCCAGCTGCACGGCGAAGTGACGCGCCAGATGTGGGGGCCGATCTGGCCGGGCGTGCCGGACGATCGAGCGTCCGGTGCGCGCGATCACCAACGGCGTCCACGTACCGACGTGGCTGTCGTCCGAGATGTCGCGGCTCCTCGACGAATACCTCGAACCCGGATGGCGCGACAGACACGACGACCCCACCGTGTGGGCGCGCGTTCTCGACATTCCAGACGAGGAGCTCTGGGCCGCACGCCAGGCGCTGCGCAACTACCTGTTCGCGTTCATCCGCGAGCGGGCCCGCTCGCGCTGGACCGAAGAGCACGTCAGCGCGCCGCGGGTCGTGGCCGCGGGAACGCTGCTCGATCCGAACGCGCTCACCATCGGCTTTGCGCGACGCTTCACCGGGTACAAGCGCCCGGAGCTGATTTTCCACGACCCGGATCGCCTGCTCCGCATCCTGAACGCGTCACGGCGGCCGATGCAGATCGTGTTCGCCGGAAAGGCCCACCCGGCTGACGAAACCGGCAAGCATCATCTGCAGCAGGTGTATCGCCGGGCGATCGACCAGAAGTTCGGCGGCCGCATCGCGTTCGTCGACGACTACGACCTGCACGTCGCGCACTTCCTCGTACAGGGGTGTGACGTCTGGATGAACAACCCGCGTAAGCCGCTCGAAGCGAGCGGCACGAGCGGCATGAAGGCGTGCATCAACGGCGTACCGCAGGTCAGCATTGGCGACGGCTGGTGGGCCGAGGGCTACACCGGCCGCAATGGCTGGCTGATCGAGGGCAAGACGCAGAGCACCGACTTCGACGTCGTCGACGCCGCCGACGCGGAGGCGTTGTACCAACTCCTCGAGCGCGACATCGTCCCGACCTTCTACGAGCGCGACGCCCAGGGGATTCCCCGGCGCTGGCTCCAGTTCGTCCGCCAGGCCATCATGTCGGTTGCGCCCCGGTTCAGCGCCCGCCGCATGGTGAAGCAGTACGCGGATGAGTTGTACGCGCCGGTCGCTCGATCGCGCGAGGCGCAGCCACAGGCGTGAGCCGCGTTGAGTGCCGGCGCCATTGGTCCCGCAATCGCGCGCTCGAGCGACGTGACCGACCGGAGCGGCCGGGATTGCCGTAGTACAATCGAAGCATGTCCCGCAAAACTGTCGTCCAGGCCCGGTGCGCGCTGTGCGGCGCCAAAGAGGTCTCGGAGCCGCGCGGCGAAGAACGCTACTGCCGTGACTGCTGGGACAAGAAGATCGCCGTCGAAGAGATCGTCGCCCGCGAATTCGCGTTGAAACGCTACATCCGCGCGCAGAGCGCGGAGAAGTACCTGATCTATCACTCCACCCTCAAGCGCCCCTGCGGCCAGCTCATCGTCGTCGACGACGGCTATGACCTCTTTCTCACGATGGTGCTCTACCCCAGCTTTTCCTGGGACGAAGCCGCCTACCATCTCGAGGGCGATCCCGAAGGCCGCTCGTTCGCCGAAATCCTCGTGGACGTGGTCGCCGCTGAGGTAATCGAGCCCTGGGGCGGCGGCAAGTGGCATCTCGAAATTTTCCGTTCGTCCAGCCCCGAAGGAGAGGACTGGAATGGCGAGATGTAGAAGCCTATAATCCAGCGCACCGTTCGGATTTTCCAGGGAGGTATTCATGAAGCGCCATGCGTTTGCTTCTGCCCTTGCGGCCGTCTGCGTGCTCCTGTTGTCGTCGTCGGCGTTCGCTCAGACCAAGTCCGGCGCCCAGGCGCCGGCAATGAAAGCCGCTCCCGTCACTGCCACTCCGGCGCCCGCGACGCCAGCCAAATTCACCACGATGGTGAAGGGCAAGGCCGACATCCAGGTGATTCAAGCCGCGCCGAAGAAAGTCGGCGACGACATGGTCACCGTCTTGAAAATCAAGAACATGTCGCCGGCCGCGATCTCGCTGCTCAAGGTGGACGAGTTCTGGTACGACAAGAAGATGCAACTGGTCAGCGGCGACCAGCAGGCCTACCGCAAGCCGTTCAACGCTGGCGAGGTCATCGAGATCACGATGAAGTCGCCGGTGAAACCGGATCTGTACAAGAACCAGTTCAAGTTCTCGCACGCCAACGGCGAGGTGAACGCGAAAGCGGTGAAGAAGTTCGACTAGGCCACTAGGACGACGGCGGCAATGGTCTCGTCGCGAGCCGCTCAGCGAAGCGGCCCGCGACGGGCATCCTCCACGCCCGCCCGGTGAAGGCCTTCACCAGGCAAAAGACCCACGCAACGACCCATAGCACCGCCAGGATTTCGGACAGGCGGTACATCGCCGTGAAGGCGAGCGGCGAGAGCAGCAGCGTCAGGAACGAGAAGACCAGCGCGGCCGCGGCCACGACTCCGAGCGTACCCAGCCCCAGCACTGCCTGCCACGCGTGGAACCGGACGTACCGGCTGGCGCGCTCGACCAGGAGAATCAGGATCCCGGAGAACGGCCCGGCGAGATACGCCAGCGCGGCGGCAAAATTCGGCTCGAGTCCCGTCGACGACGCGACCGTGTTGTCCATCGCATCGGCCGTTCTTCCACGCACCGCCGCGGCTGGACGGGCGCTGCCTGGATGGGTCGCGTCGCGGCCGCGAGCGTCCTCGAATCGCACTTCCCCGTCGACGCGCGGGAACGTCACGATGTGGAACGGCGAGACGAGGATCTGTGCCGCCATCTCACCGCGCGGCGGGACCTGTTCCGACACCACGAGCGTGAGCCCGCCCGCATCAGCGCGTGCATCGGTGATCGCGACGGAATGGCCCGGGGACGGCCGCTCGCCGGCAAACACGGCGGCAATGAAGCGGGAACGAAAATCAATCGAGGGTGCGGCGGTATCGGGCCCTGCATGCGCGGCCCAGAGGGCCCGCCATGAGGCGTCGTCGCGCACGACGCTGCGGCGCGCCGACGTGATGCCGCTGTCGCTGCCCTGGGCCAGGGTCGTGAGACCGGGCGTCATCGGACTTGGAATTCCAGCTCACGAGAGACCGATGCGCCGTTCGAGACCTGTGCCTGGGCCTCGACTTTCAGGACGTATCGGCCCGGGGCCACACCGGCCAGCGGAACGTTGGCGGTGTAGCCAAAGCCCCCCTTCTTGCCCTGGAGTTCGTCGGTGTTGCGCGAGTCCCCGGCGGTGAAGACAACCCGGCCGTCGCCGGCGAGGACGGACGTCTTGATCGCGACGTTGTGGCGGGTCGAAACCTGGTTGTCGTAGATCTCGGTGAACAACGCGAGCGTGTCGCTCTGAGGAAACTCGCGTATCGCGGTCGGCCGGCGCGGGAAGCACGTCCTTGAAGCCGGGGTCGGGATTCGCCGTGATCGTACGGGCGGCTGACGGCGACGTGAGCGCGATCCCGCTCATCTGCAGCGCGCCCTTGGAGAAATCCGGGACGTCGAGATCCTGCCGGATCGTGCCGATCGCGCCGCCGTTCCCCTCCCGCACCGCGACATGGATCTGGTACCTGCCGGGCACGAGTTCCATGCGCCGGGTCACGCGCAGGCCGTTGGCGGCGACGGCTTCATGGCTCGCCGGCCGCAGGTGTAGAGGCGCGGTATCGCGTGCTCCCGATTGCACCTTCCCGGCGGCATCGATCGCGATCATGTGGATCTCGAGATCCTCGTTGAAGATACCGTCCTTTTCCGTGAACGGCAGATTCGCGCCGCCGATTTCGACAACGAGGGCGACCGATGCCTTCGGACGCACCCCGACGAACGGCGCCGCGAATACGGTCAGCGGCACGTCTCGCGCCGGGATCGGGCTCGCCAGCGCTTCGCGGATGGGCGCGGGGATCTTCGCATCGAACCCGTCTTTGGGTTCGCGCGCAGCCGACTTGCCGACAGGAGCGACGTAACCCTTGCGCGACCTGACGGTCAGACCTGGCCGCGTCACCCGCACGTCGACGTTGTGGAAGCGTCCATCCCGCTTGTCTCCCGCGGGATAGTAGCCGAGCACGTAGTAACTGCTGTTCTCCCGGATGATGCGCGTGAACGATTCGTTCAGGTCGTTGTGATTGACAGCCGCGAACCCGCCGGTATCCTCCGACACGCTGCGGAGACTGTCCTGGCCGTGACGCACGGCGTCGAACACCGCTCCCATTGGATTGGTCTCGTCGGGAAGTGGCTGGAGCTCGATCGCCTCGTCCAGCCCGGCGCCGATGCCACGCGGATCGATGCCGTACACCGTCACATTCGCCCGGTTTGCCGCCGTGATCACCGACGTCATCGCCGAGCGGACGACGTCCGAGTCGCGAACCGAGGGATTGCCGATGTCGTAGTCCACGCCCTCGCTGAACCAGATGATCGCCTTGCGCCGGCCGTGAACCGGCCCGAGGAACTCGACCACATTCCGGAGCGTTTCGTAGGTGTTGCGAGCCTTCATCACGCGCTCCATATCGACGGCGTCGCGCGCGTTCTTCTGGCCCATGAACTTGTCGATCGCGGCGATGAGCCGCGCCTGGCTGCTCGTGAACTCCTGGGCGGATGCGGTGCCGCCCCCGGTAGTGACCACCGCGACCATGTCGTTGGCGCCGACATAGCGGCGCACGAACTGGCGCGCCGCCGCCTGCGTCCGCGAGGTCCGGCGGAAGTCGGTCTGGAGATCGTCCATGACGATCAGGAAGACGCGGCCGTTGAACGCGTCGCGGTTGGAGCGGACGTCAGGTTCGACGACGACCGGCCTGTAGAGCGGCGGATCCGGCTTCTCGATCGGGACATCAACGCGCGAGAACGCGGTGATCGACTGCGGCGTGCCGCTCTCGGTGAGCTGGAAATCGTCCTTCGTCAGATCGGTGACGAACTTGCCGTTCGCATCGGTGACGACGGCATCGATTTCGACGTAGTTCACCTCGACCTTGAACGTCGGCGGCGGCTGCGCCTGGTCCTGCCGTGGCGGCGGCGACGACTGCCCGAGGAGGGCGACGCCGCCGATCGCAACGATCAGGGCCACGGCAAGCGGGTTTCGCATCAGTCGATTATAGGGCGCGGAGTAGCCTCTGACGGGATTAGGGATTAGGGATTCGGGGCTCGGGATTCGGGACTCGGGGACTCGGGATGCGGGATCAGGGATTCGGGGCTCGGGGCTCGGGACTCCGGATTCGGGACTCGGGATTCGGGATTCGGGATCCGAAGTGGGCACTGGAAGAGCCGACGACGCCAAACTAGTGACTGGAAACTGGCGACTGGCGACTGGCGATCTGAAAATGGAAAACTGGCGACTGGAAACTGGCGACGACGCGGTCTGAAAGCCGACAGCTGTTAGCTGCTCGCCGCGAAACTATACGAAGAGCTTCGTCGTCTTAACGCCAAGTCCCGGCTTGTATACTCAACAGATGGTCGCTACCCGTCCGTGAAATCCAGCAGGCCCTGCAGAAGGACGGCATTGACGGCTGGCTGTTGTACGATTTCCACGGATCGAATCCGATCGCGGCACGCATCACCGGACTCGACGCGCTCCGGCAAGATGGCGACCCGGCGCTGGTACTACCTCATCCCTGCTTCCGGAGTGCCGCGGGGACTCGTCCACGCCATCGAGCGTCACAACCTCGAGGCCCTCCCCGGGGAGACGCGCGCCTACGCCGGACGTGAGCAGTTGAGTGCCGGTCTCCGCGAGCTGCTCGGGGGCGTCAAACGGGTCGCGATGGAGTATTCGCCCGGGAACGCGATCCCTTATGTTTCCCGGGTGGACGCCGGAACGGTCGAGGCCGTTCGCGACCTCGGCGTCGAGGTGGTCTCGTCGGGCGATCTGGTGCAGCGGTTCGAAGCGGTGTGGACCCCCGAGGCGCTCGCCACTCACCGCGCCGCATCCGAGCGTCTCTATCGAATCAAGGACCGGGCGTTCGACCTCGTGCGTAAGCGCGTCGCGGCCGGCGGCGCTCTCGACGAGTACGAAGTGCAGCAGGCGATGGTCGGGTGGTTTGCCGAAGAAGGCCTGACCACCGACGATCCCGCCGTGCGTCGCCGCACAGGAGAACTCGGGCAATCCGCACTATCAGCCCACCGCCACCGCGCACCGATCCATCGGCACCGACGAAGTGGTGCTGCTGGATCTCTGGGGCAAGCTGCCGACGCCCGGCGCGGTCTTTGCTGATATCACGTGGGTTGGCTTTACCGGGCCGCGAGGTGCCCCCGCAGTATGCGCGGGTGTTCGCGGCGGCCCGGGACGGGCGCGACGCCGCGGTCGAGCTCGTGACTGACGCGGCGCGGACCGGACGGGAGCTCCGCGGCTTCGAAGTCGATCGCGCGGCCCGCGACGTGATCGATCGCGCCGGCTTCGGTGCGCAGTTCATCCATCGCACCGGCCACAGCCTGGGTCCGAGCGTGCACGGCAACGGAGTCCACATGGACGACTACGAGACGCACGACGAGCGCCGCCTGATTCCCGGCACCGGGTTCACGATCGAACCCGGCATCTACACTCCACAATTCGGCGTACGGACCGAGATCAACATGTTCATCGACGATCACGAGGCGATGGTTACGGGCGCGATGCAGAAGGAGATCGTCACGCTGGCGTGACAATGGATGGTTATCGCTGGCGTGACGAGTACGTCACGCTCGCATGACGGGCGCCGTTCGATCGGAAGCAAACCCACGGAGAACTTAAATGTCCACGCGCAAGACCTCGGTTTTTTACGCTGTCCTCATCGCGATCGCGTCCATCGCCGTCGGAATGGTGATCGCCTCCCGTCTCGACCTCACTCCCGCGTCGTCTGCGCAGGCGGTCTCGATTCCGCCGATGAACAGCGCACCGCTCGCGGGCGCGATTGACGCGGCCACGTTCAGGAACATTGCCAAGACGCAGATTCCGACCGTGGTCAACATCCGGACCGAGTCGCGCCAGCGCACGCAGGACCTGACCGAGTTCTTCGGCGGGGGCGGCGGCGGCGGTGGTGAAGACCTGCTGCGCCGGTTCTTCGGCGGCGGCGGCCAGCCGGCGCCGAACGCGCCGCAGGACGGCCGACGCAGTCCCCGCGGACGCCAGAGCCCGCAGGATCAGCTCACCGCGGGGGCCGGCACCGGCTTCGTCATCGACAAGGCGGGCTTCGTGCTGACGAACAATCACGTCGTCGAGGGGGCCGACAAAATCACCGTGTCCTTCGTCGGCGCGGCGCGGAACGAAGAGTATGCGGCCAAGGTCGTCGGACACGATTCGCTGACCGACAGCGCGCTCCTGCAGCTGACCGAGATGCCGTCGCAGCCTCTCCAGGAAGCCAAGTTCGGCGACTCGTCACAGATGCAGCAGGGCGACTGGGTGATGGCGATCGGCAATCCGTTTGGCCTCGGCCACACGGTGACGGTCGGCGTCATCTCCGCACTGAACCGTCCGTTCGGCGGCGTCGCCCAGCGTGAGCAGAACATGCTCCAGACCGACGCCGCGATCAATCCCGGGAACTCGGGTGGCCCGCTGCTGAACGTCCGCGGCGAGGTCGTCGGCATCAACACCGCGATCTACACCGACGCGCAGCGTTCGGCGAACATCGGGATCGGGTTCGCCACGCCAATCAATACGATTCGCGACCTGCTGCCGCAGCTGCGCACCGGCAAGATTTCGCGCGGCGTCATCGGCGTCCAGGTGAGCCGCGATCCGATCACCAAGGAAACCGCCAAGGCGCTTGGCCTGCCGAACACGAGCGGCGCCGTGATTTCGAGCGTCAAGGCGGATGGTCCGGCGGGCAAGGCCGGCATCATGCGCGGCGACGTCATCGTCGAATACAACGGCCACCCGGTCGCTGACAGCGACAGCCTCGTCGCGCTCGTCGTCGCGACCAAGCCCGGCACGACGGTCCCGATCACGATCTACCGCGACAACCAGCGGAAGTCGCTGAACATCACGCCGGACGAGCTCGATCTCGAAGCGGAGGCGCAGGCGGCAGGCCGGCGACCGAACGGCCCGGATGCGCAGCCCGAGCCGCCGACGGCAACCGACTTCGGCATGCAGCTCGAGGCGATCAATCCGGAAATCGCCCGCGGCGCCGAGCTCCCGCGCGGCCGCGGCGGCGCGATCGTCGCGGACGTCGACCGGGGCAGCGCGGCGGCCCGTGCCGGCGTCCAGCCGAACGACATCATCCTCGAGGTGAATCGTCAGCCGATGACGAGCCTGACCCAGGTCACGAAGGCGCTCCAGAATGCGACCGCGGGGACGCCCGTGTTCCTCGTGGTGTGGCGCGACGGCCAGGAACTCTTCATCACGATGAGCAAACGCTAAAGTCAGAGCTCCGACCGGGTACAATCCGAAGGCCAGTGGATACGTCCACTGGCCTTTTTTTATTGCCGGCGCTGGCCTGATGTCGCTGCTCGATCACATCGTCTCGGAGATTCGCTCGCGCGGGCCGCTGACCGTCGCCGAGTTCATGGAGCTTGCGCTGTATCATCCCGAGCTGGGCTACTACACGCGCGCTCAGCAGCGATCGGGACGCAACGGCGACTTCTTCACGAGCGTCGACGTCGGTCCGCTGTTCGGCGAGGCGATTGCGGTGCAGCTGGCCGAGATGTGGGCGGTGCTGAAGGCGGCAGGCGCCACGACCTTCGACGTCGTGGAAGCGGGTGCCGGCAACGGCCGGCTCGCCCGTGATGTGATGGATGCAGCGGCCGCTCACTTTCCCGACTGCTACAGCCACATCAGGTTGACGCTGGTCGAGCGCAGCGCCGCGGCTCGCGCCGCTCAGCCCGCCACTCTTGGTCCGCACATGGCGTGTCGACCTTTACTCCGGTCTACGCTCCCACCCGCGATCACCGGTGTGATCTTCGCCAACGAGCTGCTCGACGCGTTCCCGGTGCACGTCGTCACACGGACGACCGCGGGCCTGCGCGAGATCGTGGTGAGCGAAGAGGGCGGCCGGCTGGTCGAATCGTGCCGGGAGATCGCGAATCCGGTCGCTCGAGGAGTATCTGCGCGCCGCGCCGGGCGAGATCCCGCTCGGCGCACGGATCGAAGTGGGACTTGCGGCGTCGCAGTGGATCCAGGATGCTGCAGCACGGACTGCAGCGCGGATTCCTGCTGCTGTTCGATTACGGGCATGAACCAGGCACGCTCTACTCCGCCGCGCATCCGGCGGGAACCCTGGCGTCACATCGCGCGCACCGGGGTGAGGACGCCGCCTGGCTCACGACTCCGGGCGACCGCGATCTCACCGCGAATGTCGATCTCGCCGCGATCCGGCGAGCGGCGGAGGCGGCCGGGCTTGTGACGCTGGCGATCGTCGACCAGACCTACTTCCTCCTGTCGATCGGGCTTGCCGCGCGGCTCGAGACGGGACATGATCGCGGCGCCGTCGCGCGCCGGTTGGCGGCGCGCACGCTGATGATGCCGGGAGGCCTGGGTAGTACGATGAAGGTCATGGTGTTCGCGAAGGCGGTCGGCGCGCCACGGCTCCGGGGCACGACTCCGGGGCGGCTGACGTAATGGCCGGAACCCGCAGCTTTCCGCTCTACGGGCTGCTCGGTGCTGCCGTCATGGCGATCTCGGAAGCGGCCATGCTTGCGCACATTGAGCCGTTCTTCCACTGGCACACACCGATTGCCTGGACCGGATACATCCTGTTCGTCGATGCCTTCGTGTGGAAGCAGCGCGGCACGTCATGGCTGCGAAACAGTCCGGCCGAACTGCTGTTTGTCACGTGCGCGTCGGTGCCTCTGTGGGTCGTGTTCGAGGGATACAACAAATACAGCCTGAGGAACTGGTACTACGTCGGCCTGCCGGAAAACCCGGCGCTGCGGTACGTCGCGTACGCCTGGGCGTTCGCGACGATCTGGCCGGCCATCTTCGAGACCGCGGATCTCGTGTCGTGCCTCAGGGATCGGCGAGCGCCCGCCGACCGCGTGGATGCACCACTGCGGCAGCCGATCGGCCCGATTGGCTGGCTGTCCGTGGGCGTGGGGGCGCTGTTGCTGGTCGTGCCGATACTCCTCCGGTCGAGCCCGATCGCGACGTATCTCGCGGCGCCCGTCTGGCTCGGGTTCATCCTGGTGCTCGATCCGCTCAATGCACGCGCCGGGAGTGAATCGATCTTCGGAGACTGGCGGCGGAAGCGGATGGGCCGCCTCGTCAATCTCCTCATCTCCGGGCTGATCTGCGGATTCGTCTGGGAGTTCTGGAATTACTGGAACGGGACGAAGTGGTTCTATAACGTGCCGATACTCCCGAACGTGAAGATCTTCGAGATGCCTGTCCTCGGGTTTGGCGGATTCCCGCCGTTTGCGGTTGAATGTTTCGTCATGTACGTCGCGGTGCGGCGCTGGCTGTGGCGCTCGTCGCCGAGGCCGGTCGCGATCTGATGGCTGTCACCACGTCGGAACCGGCGCATACGGAGCCACTTGCCATGAGCACCCCACCCGTGGAACGCGAGATCAAATTGCGCTTCGCATCGGCCGAGGACGCGCGGAGCGCTATCCTCGCGCTCGGGGCCACGCCGCTGCTCGGCCGCCGGCTGCAGGAGGATGCGCTCCTCGACACACCGGAGGGGCTCCTGCGCGACAGACGGTCCGCGCTCCGAATCCGAATGGAGAACGGCAAGAGCCGGGTCACGTTCAAGGGACCGGTGCAGCCCTCGACGATGAAGCTCCGCGAAGAAGTGGAAACCGTCGTCGGCGACGGCGAGGTCCTGCTGCGCATCTTCGGCGAGCTCGGCCTGCAGGTGTGGTTCCGGTACGAGAAGTACCGCGAAGAGTTCTCGTACGACGACGTCATTGTCGCGATCGACGAAACGCCGGTCGGGGTGTATGTCGAGATTGAAGGCAGCGAACGCGGCATCGAAACCGCGGCCGCCGCTCTCGGCCGCACGACCGCCGACTACATCGTCGATTCGTATCGGGGGTTGTTCCTGCAGGAGCGCGAGCGGCTCGGGACCACCGGCGCCGACATGATGTTCGACGCGTCTGCATGAGCGGACCGCGCGCGCTCGTTCTCACGGCCGGCCTCGGGACCCGTCTCCAGCCGCTGACGTATCTTCGCGCCAAGGCCGCTGTGCCGGTCAACGGCGAAACCCTGGCCCGGCGCGCCGTGCGCTGGCTCGTCTCGCAGGGCGTCGCGGATCTCGTACTCAATCTCCACCATCGGCCTGAAACCATCACGGCATCGGTCGGCGACGGCTCCGACCTGAGTGCCCGGGTGCGGTATTCGTGGGAACAGCCGCTCCTCGGCTCCGCAGGCGGGCCGCGACACGCCTTGCCGTTGCTCATCGACGCGGCGCCGGTCCGGACTCCGGAAGCCGACGCAAGACCCGCGTCTCAAATCTCCGAATCCAGAGTCCTCAACTCCCGAGTTGCCGAGTCCCGAGTCCCCAATCCGGAGCCCCGAATCACCAATCCCGAGTCCCGAGTTCCGGGTCCCCAGTCCTGGTTCCTCGAGTCCCGCAATTCCGAGTCCCCGAGTCCCGAATCCCGAGTCCCGGATCCTCGCGTCCCGCAATTCCGAGTCCCGAGTCCCGAGTCCCGAGTCCCAATTCTTCTACATCGTCAACGGCGACACGCTGACCAACGTCGACCTGGCGTCGATGCGTGCGCGGCACGTCGAGAGCGGCGCGCGGGTGACGATGGCGCTCATTCCCAATCCCGCGACCCGACAAATATGGCGGCGTCACCGTCGATGGATCGGGACTCATCACCGGCTTCACCCGTGCGGGCGCCACGCGCGAGAATTACCACTTTGTCGGCGTCCAGTGTGCGCACCCGGGCGTGTTCGCATCGCTACCGGACGGCGTCGCGGCCGAGTCCGTCAACAGCCTGTATCGCGACATGCTCACGAACCAGCCCGGAGCGCTTGCGGCGTTCGTCTCGGATGCCACCTTTCAGGACATCGGCACGCCGGCGGACTACCTGCGGACCTCGCTTCAGCTCGCGGAAGTCGAGGGTGATCACCTGGTCGGGAGCCGCAACGTGGAGGTCGCCCCTTCCGCCGTGGTACTGCGAACGGCGGTGTGGGATGATGTGGTGATCGGCGCCCATGCGACGCTGATTGACTGCGTGATCGGCGACGGTGCCCGCATCCCGGACCACGCGCATTACGAGCGGCGCGCAATCGTGCCGGCCGGCCGCCGTCTACCTGCCGACGACGAGCAGACGATCGGCGACTTACTGATTCGACGCCTGGACTGACCCTGAGTGCATCGACCCGCGAGCCGGGTGCAAACGGCAGGACTGAGATGACTGACAAGCGACAGACGGACAGCGCCGATGTGCGCGATCGCATCGACGGCTATCTGAAACGCGCGGACCTCGCCTCCCGCTCGACCCGCGTCGTGCCGCTCACGGGGGACGCGTCCGATCGACGCTACTTCCGTGTCCTTCGCCCCGACGCGGGCACGATCGTCTTGTCGCTGCATTCGGCCGCCTTCGATTTCGAGAAGCTGCCGTTCGTCAACGTCGCACGGCTGCTGGCGCAGATGCCGGTTCCCATACCCGCCGTCCTCGGCCACGCCGATGATTTCGGCGTGCTCGCGCTCGAAGATCTCGGTGACGTGACGCTGCAGGCGCACCTGGGCGCCGCCACACCGGCAGAGCACGCTGCTCTTTACCGCCAGGCGGTCGCATTGATCGCCACGCTGCAGCGCCGCGGCGCCGAGCTGGAATCGCCGGAGTACCTCCCCTATACAGTCGCCTTCGACGTGGAGAAGCTCACCTGGGAACTGGACTTCTTCATCAAGCACTTCATCGAGGCGTACCGTGGCATCGTGATCCCGACGGCGTCGCGCGAAGAGCTCCGGTCGGAGTTCGCCGTCGTCGTCGCGGCGCTCGCCGCAGAACCGCGTGTGCTCTGCCACCGCGACTATCACAGCCGGAACCTGATGCTGCACGGAAACCAGCTGTACATCATCGACTTCCAGGACGCCCGCATGGGTCCCGACACGTACGACCTGGTGTCGCTGCTGCGCGACTCGTACGTCGATTTACCGGAGTCGACCGTCAGCGAGCTCCTCGCGTATTTCCTGGCGCTCAAGGGGCAAAGCGGCGACGACAGCACCTTCCGGCGACGGTTCGACATCATGGCGCTGCAGCGCAATCTCAAGGCGCTCGGCACCTTCGGCTATCAGACGACGGCGCGCCGGAACCCGGTCTATATCCAGTACATCCCGCGAACGTTGCGGTACGTTCGAAACAACCTCGAAAACCTGCCCGAATTCGGTCGAATCCGGGAGCTGCTCGCGACCCACGTCGAAGAGTTCAGGTAAGCGGGGCAAGCCGGGCTGGCGCCCGGCGGCCGTGGTACAATGAGTGGTTGACCGCACGCGGAAAGGCCCTGCCGAGCGTATGCGCTTCGGGATCTCGACTCATCTCTTCCACGACTCTCGACTCGACCGAACGCACCTGGCGCAGATTGCTGCGGCGGGGTTCGACGTCATCGAGATCTTCGCCACGCGCAGCCACTTCGACTACCACGACGAGGGCGCGATTGCGGCGCTCTCCACGTGGCTGGCCGACACGGGGCTGACACTCGGCAGCGTGCACGCGCCGATCGCACTCGCGATGAGCGCCGGCCAGCTCCGCGACGTGCTGTCGAATGCGTCATCCGACAACACCGCGCGACAGGCCGCGGTGCGGGAAACAGAAGCGGCGCTCCAGATGGCCCGCCAGATTCCGTTCGAGACGCTGGTCGTGCACCTCGGCACCCCGGCGGCCAAGAGCGGCGCCGGCGACAACACGCGCTCGTCCGCACTGAGAAGCGCGGAAGAGATTTGCCGCGCGGCAGCACCGCTCGGGGTGAAGGTCGCCTTCGAAGTGATTCCGAACGAGATCTCGACGCCGGCCGCTCTCGTCGACCTGCTCGAACAGGACCTCGACGCACCGCTGACCGGCCTCTGCCTCGACTTCGGACATGCGCACCTGATGGGCGACGTCGCGGATGCCGTGGAGATCGCGGCCGAGCACGTCGATCGCCACGCACATTCACGACAACCGCGGTCGCGAAGACGATCACCTTGCGCCGTTTCTCGGGAAGATCAACTGGGACGTGGCGTTGATGACGATGCAGAAGATCGGGTACGAGGGCACGTACCTGATGGAGCTCGCCAGCACCGGTTCACCGGCGGCGGTACTCGAGGAAGCGCAGCGCGCGCGTCAGCGCTTTGAACGCACACTGGCATATCCATGACTGCTTACATCCAGGACATCGCTGCGCAGGACGGCCAGGCGGTCACCCTCAAGGGCTGGCTCCACAACCGCCGCTCGAGCGGAAAGATCCATTTCCTGACGCTGCGTGACGGCACCGGGTTCATCCAGTGCATCATGACGAAGCAGGCGGTCGGCGAGGAGGCGTTCAAGCAGGCTGACCACCTCGCGCAGGAGAGCTCGATTATCGTCCACGGCACCGTCCGGGCCGATACTCGCGCCCCAGGCGGGTACGAGGTCGACGTCACCGCGCTCGAGCTCGTCTCCGAGTCGCAGAATTATCCGATCTCGCCGAAGGAGCACGGCGTCGACTTCCTGATGGACCGTCGACACCTGTGGCTCCGCTCGCCGAAGCAGCAGGCGATTCTCCGCATCCGCCACGAAGTGATCAACGCGGTCCGCGAGTTCTTCAACGATCGCGGCTTCATCCTCGCCGACACGCCGATCTTCACGCCGGCCGCGTGCGAGGGTACGACGACACTCTTCCCGGTCCAGTACTTCGACGACGAAACCGCGTACCTGACTCAGAGCGGGCAGCTGTACAACGAAGCAAACGCCATGGCACTCGGCCGCGTGTACGCCTTCGGCCCGACCTTCCGCGCCGAAAAGTCGAAGACGCGGCGGCATCTGACCGAATTCTGGATGGTCGAGCCCGAGATGGCCTACGCGACGCTCGACGACGTCATGGATCTCGCCGAGGCGCTCGTCGTCCAGGTGGTCGCGCGGGTTCTCGAGCGGCGGGTGGCAGAACTGAAGGTCCTCGAGCGCGATGTCGCGCCGCTCCAGAACGTCAAGGCGCCGTTTCCGCGGCTGCAGTACGACGATGCGGCAAAACTGCTCAAGGAGAAGGGCCTGCCGTTCGAGTGGGGTGGAGACTTCGGCGCTCCTGACGAGACCGCGATTTCGGCGCAATTCGATCGCCCGGTGCTCGTCCACCGCTATCCATCCGCGATCAAGGCGTTCTATATGAAGCCCGATCCCGAACGGCCCGAGGTCGCGCTCTGCGTCGACATGCTTGCGCCCGAGGGGTACGGCGAGATCATCGGCGGCGGCCAGCGCATCGACGACTACGATCTGCTGGTGCAGCGGATCGAGGAGCACGGGCTGCCGAAAGAGTCGTTCGAGTGGTATCTCGATCTGCGCCGCTTCGGCAGCGTGCCGCACGGCGGCTTCGGGATGGGCATCGAGCGAGTGGTGACCTGGATCTGCGGGATCGAGCATCTGCGCGAGGCGATTCCATATCCGCGCATGCTGTACAGGATTTATCCGTGAAGATCGGCTTCCTTTCGCTCGGCTGTCCCAAGAACCTCGTCGACGGCGAGGTGATGCTCGGCATGGCCCGTGATGCCGGACACGTCGTGACGCCGGACGCCTCAGACGCAGACGTGCTCGTCGTCAATACGTGCGCCTTCATCGATTCGGCAAAGCAGGAGTCGATCGATGCGATCCTGGAGATGGCGGCGCACAAGCGCGACGGCAACTGCACGCGCCTGGTCGTAACCGGCTGCCTGGCGGAACGCTACCGCGACGAACTGCGGAAGGAGATTCCGGAAATCGATGCGGTGCTCGGCACCGGAGAAGTGCCGGATATCCTGAAGGCGATCGGCGGCCCCGGGATCGGGCGCGACGCACGCGACGGAGCGGTCCCGCTGACGTTGTTCCGCTCGTCGGATTTCGCGGCCGCGACCGGGCGCGATGACGCGCCGGCTGAGGCCATTTCGGACCTGCGCCCCGCCGCACCGCCGACCTATATCTACGACGCCGAGACGCCGCGCCTCCTGACCACACCCGGCCACTTCGCGTACGTAAAGATTGCAGAAGGCTGTGACTACACGTGTGCGTTCTGCATCATCCCGACCCTGCGCGGCTCATACCGCAGCCGCCCGGCCGAGTCGATCGTGCGTGAAGCGCGGGCTCTTGCCGAGCGTGGTGTGCGCGAACTGCTGCTGATCTCGCAGGACACGACGTTCTACGGTATCGACCGGGGTGAACGCGGTGCCCTCGCCAGACTGCTGCGCGAGTTGAACGCGATCGAAGGCCTTCGCTGGATTCGGCTCCTCTATCTCTACCCGACCACGATCACGGACGACGTCCTCGACGCCATGGCCGAGTGCGAGAAGGTCTGCCGGTATATCGACCTGCCTCTGCAGCACGCGTCGGCGACGGTCCTCAAACGCATGCGCCGACCGGGCAACCGCGCGACCTACGACAAGCTGCTCTCCCGGATCCGTCAGCGCGTGCCAGGCGTCACATTACGCACGACACTCATCGTCGGTTTTCCAGGCGAGACGGAAGCCGATTTCGCCGAGCTGGACGGGTTCGTGGCCGACACCGGTTTCGACCACGTCGGGGTGTTCACCTACTCGCACGAAGAGGGGACCCGCGCCTTCGGGCTGGCCGACGATGTCGCGCCGGCCGTCAAGCGCCGGCGTCGAAACGCCTTGATGGCGCGGCAGAAGAAGATCGTCGCGCGCGCCCAGAAGGGACGGATCGGCAGCGAGGTCTCGATCCTGATCGACGGGCCCTCGGCCGACCACGACCTTGTCTTGCAGGGCCGGCTCGAAGGGCAGGCGCCGGACATCGATCCCGTGGTCTTTTTGACGGATTGCGACCCGGCCATCTACGAGTCCGGGCAGCTCATCAGTGCGCGTGTCGTCGGCGCACGCGGCTACGATTTGATTGCGGCCCCGATCGAGTCGGGTAACTGACCAACGCTCGCCGGGTACTCACGTCACGTCGGCGGAGAACGGCTCCAGCCGCGGTGGGACTAACCTGCCCCGTGTGCTATATTTGTGGGTGGCAGCTTCGAGTAAGGTTACCCGAGTGGGCCTCTAGCCCACTTTTTGTGTTTCAGGGGCGCTCTTACGTCACGGACTGAACTGGCGCGCATCCGCGATGCGGCGGAACGTGTCGCTCGAAGTTACGGGCTCGAGATCTTCGACGTGCAACTCCGGCGTGAGCCGGTCGGCATGGTATTGCGCGTCGTCATCGACCGGCCGGATCCAGGTCTCCAGAAGTCACAAGCCAGTGCCGCGTCGGGCGCGGGCGACGGTCAGGCGATCGATGCCGAAGCCACGCAGGTGCCGGCAGACGAGAGCATTGGCGTGGCGGATTGCCAGCACGTCAGCCAGGACCTGAGCGCGCTGCTCGACGTCGAAGAGGACGAACTGGGCGAGACGGCTCTCGGCCAGGCGTATACGCTGGAGGTTTCGTCGCCGGGGCTCGACCGGCCCTTGCGGCACGAGGCGGACTATCGCCGCTTTGTCGGCCGGCTCGCCAAGATCGTGACGAGCACGCCGGTCGAGGGCCAGTCCGCGTTTGCCGGCCGGCTGGGCGGTGTCGAGGGCGGCGTCGTACTCGTCCAGGAGGGCCGGAAGGTACATCGCGTTCCACTCGCGCAGATCAAGCGCGGGCGGCTCGAGGTGGAATTCTAAAAGAAAGGCTCGCGGCGGCAGCGTGAAGTTCGAGACGACTCAACGCCGGCGCTGAAGGCGGTGAGCCCAATGGAAGACGATTTCAGAGACTGATACATGGCCACCACGAACCCGCTGCTCCAGCAGATCGACGCCATCGCCAAGGAAAAAGGCGTCGAACCGGAAATCATCATCAGCGCCGTCCAGGATGCGCTCGAGGCGGCCGCCCGCAAGCGGTACAAGAGCGAGGCGCTGCGGGCGCGGTTCAACACCGACAGCGGTCAGCTCGAGTTGTACGCGGTCAAAAAAATCGTGACCGAGGTGACGGACCCGTCGACCCAGATTTCGCTCAGCGAAGCGCAGCAGCTCTACGGTGACGAAGCCGAAGTGGACATGGAAATCGAATTTCCGCGTCCGACCGAGGATCTCGGACGCATCGCCGCTCAGACCGCCAAGCAGGTCATCTTCCAGAAGGTCCGGGAAGCGGAGCGCGAGAACGTCTACGGCGAGTACAGCCAGCGCGTCGGCGAAGTCGTCAGCGGGATGGTGAAGCGGTTCGAGAACGGCGACATCATCATCGAGCTCGGCCGGGTCGAGTGCCAGCTGCCGCGCAAGGAGCAGTCGCGCGCAGAGAACTACACCGTCGGCGACCGCGTTCGGGCCGTGATTCGCGGCGTCAATCGCAGCGCGAAGGGTCCGCAGGTCGTGCTGTCGCGCACCGATCCAGCTCTGCTCATCAAGCTCTTCGAGCAGGAAGTTCCGGAAATTTACGACGGCACCGTGATCATCCGCGGCGCCGTGCGCGAGGCCGGGGATCGCGCCAAGGTCGCGGTCTACTCGCGCGAGCGCGACGTCGACCCGGTGGGTGCGTGCGTCGGCATGAAAGGCACGCGCGTGCAGTCGATCATCCGCGAGCTGCGCGGCGAGAAGATCGACATCGTCGAGTACTCCGAAGATCCGATCCTGTTCGTCACGAGCGCGCTCAGCCCGGCGAAGGTGCAGCGCGTGTCGATCGTCGACGACGCGGAAAAGGTCATGGAGGTCGTGGTCGAGGACAAGCAATTGTCGCTCGCCATCGGCAAGAAGGGTCAGAACGTGCGGCTGGCCGCCAAGCTGACCGGCTGGAAGATCGACATCAAGAGCGAAGAAGAGAAGCGGAAGGAAGTCGAAATCCAGCTCGGCGCGCTCGAACTTGGCGACGCTGCGCCGGCGGAGACCGAAGCCGGGGACGAAGCGCCCCAGGCCGAGGCGGCTGCTTCCGCCGACGGCGCCGAAGCGCAGGCGGCCGACGGACAGGAGTCGCCCGCGGCCACCGAACCAGAGACGGTCGCGGCAACCGGTGAACCCGTGACCGTGGCGGCGGACGACGCCGAAACGAAGTAAACGGCACTTTAGAACGTCAGAGCTTTAGAACTATCCAACGAATGGCAACAGTCCGGATTTATAAAGTCGCGGAGCTTCTCAACACGTCGAGCCAGGAAGTAATGGCGCTGCTCAAGCGCGACCATGGCATCGAAGTGAAGAGCGCGTCGAGCACGATCGAAGAGGTCGTCGCGCGGGAGTTCGTCTCCCGCATGGCGCGTCAGCGTGGGCTGAACGTCCCCTCGAACGCCTCGTTCGCCGACACGCCGGCACCGGTCAAGGCACGGAAGCCCGGCGGCAAGCCGCCGGAGCCAGCCAAGCCCACGGCTCCCGCACTGCCGCCGCCACGGCTCGTGAAGAGCGCCAAGCCGCTCGTCGATCCCGCGGCCGCGATCGCAGCTGACACTGAACTCGAAGCGCCGGAGCGGGAAGAAGTTCAGCCCGAGCCCGAACCACAGCCAGCGTTCGAGCCGGAGCCCGTCGCGGAAGCGGAGTTCGAAGGCGCGCCCGCGGTGGAACTGCCACCGCCTGCCGCCCCACCGATCACAGCCCCTCCGGTTGCGGCCAGCGCCGGCCCGGTCGGCTCGCAGGAACCGACAGGCAACCTCGCGCGTCCGCGTCCGCCAATCGGCTCGCAGGAGCCAACGGGTAATCTCGCGCGCCCGAAACCAGCGGGATCGCAGGCGCCGACAGGGAACCTCGCGCGGCCCCAGGCACCACCTCCGCCGCCGGCCGCGCCGCCCGCGGTGCCGCGCTCAGTGCTGCCGCCATCGACGGGCCGCATCGTACCGCCAACGCTTCGTCTGCGGGTCGAAGACCCACGCACCGGCCAGGCACCGCCCGCACCGCCGCGGCGCCCGGTACTCGTCCGTCCGCCTGCACCGGCGCCGTCGCCGGCCTCACAGGTCCCGACAGGAAATCTGAGCCGCCCCGCGCCCGGGCGGCCCGGAGCACCCGGGGCTATGCCAGGACGTCCGGCGCCACCGCGTCCGGGCGGTGGCATACCGCCGCGTCCAGGATCCGCCATGGGTGGACCCCGGCCGCTGCCGTCCCAGCCCGTACGTCCGTCGGTGCCGCCGCGGCCCGGCATGCCCGCGTATCGCCCGCCGATGCACCATCGGCCGGGCAGCCAGCGCCCCGGTTCCCGGCGTGACCAGGGACCACGGGTGCAGTCGCCCGCGCCGATGCAGGCACCGCCGCCGCCGGTGACGCGTACCATCACCCTCGCCGAAGGCATGACCGTCGCCGATCTCGCCGCCAAGCTCGACGTCAAGGCGAAGGACGTGATGAAGAAGCTGATGGAGCGGCGGATGATGGTCACCATCAACAGCACGCTCGACGACGAGACCGCGACGGCCATTGCCCGCGAGTTCGGCGCCGACGTGAAGATGCAGACCTTCGAAGAGGAAATGCTGCAGGTCGAAGCGGAGGATATCGATCCGGCCGATCTCGTGACCCGCGCCCCGGTTGTCACCGTCATGGGCCACGTCGACCACGGCAAGACGACGCTGCTCGACGCCATCCGTTCGGCGCGAGTCGCCGAGCGCGAGGCGGGCGGCATCACGCAGCACATCGGCGCGTATTCGGTGCACGTCAACGACCGCAACGTCGTGTTCCTCGACACGCCGGGTCACGAAGCGTTCACGATGATGCGCGCCCGCGGTTCCCGCGTGACGGACGTCGTCATCCTGGTGGTTGCGGCAGACGACGGCGTCATGCCGCAGACGCGCGAGGCGATCGACCACGCCAAGGCCGCCGGCGTGCCGATCCTCGTTGCGATCAACAAGATCGACAAGCCGAACGCGAACCCGGAACTGGTCAAGAAGGAGCTGTCGGATCTCGGCCTCACCCCCGAAGCGTGGGGCGGCACCACCGTCATGGTGGAGGTGTCGGCGAAGAAGAAGGAGAACCTGGACCTCCTGCTCGAGATGATCCTTCTCGTCACCGAGCTCGGCGAGCTCAAAGCGAATCCGAAGCGAAACGCCTCGGGCACCGTGCTCGAAGCGAAACTCGACAAGGGACGCGGCCCGGTGGCCACGATCCTCGTTCAGGACGGCACGCTGCGCGTCGGCGATACGCTGATTGCCGGCACGATCGTGGGCAAGGTCCGGGCACTGATCGACGACCGCGGCCGCCAGTTGAAGACCGCGGGACCGGCGACGCCGGTCGAAGTTCTCGGCCTCGGCGGACTGCCCCAGCCCGGCGACGCGTTCCAGGCACTGACCGACGCGGCCAAGGCGCGGCAGATCGCCTACTTCCGCCAGTCGCAGGCGAAGGAGAAGGCGCACGCCGGCCGCGGCAGCCGGCTCACACTCGAGTCGCTGCAGGCACAGATCGCCGAAGGCGGCGTGAAGGAGCTGCCGATCATCATCAAGGCCGACGTGCAGGGTTCGGCCGAGGTGCTCGCAGACACGCTGACGAAGCTCACCGACGACAAGGTGAAGATTCGGATCATCCACAGCGGCGTCGGCGCGATCAACGAATCGGACGTGCTGCTGGCGTCAGCGTCGAACGCCATCGTGATTGGCTTCAACGTCCGCCCGGACCGCAACGCCGCGGACGTGGCCGAGCGCGAGAAGGTCGACGTCCGGCTGCACTCGATCATCTACAACGTCACCGACGAGATGAAGAAGGCCATGGCCGGCCTCCTCGATCCGACCTTCCGCGAAGTGCGAATCGGCACCGCCGAGGTGCGCGACATCTTCAAGACCCCGAAGTTCGGCACTATCGCCGGCTGCATGGTGCGCGAAGGCCGCATCACCCGGGCGGGCGACACGCAGGCACGGCTGCTGCGTGATGGCCAGGTCGTCTACGAAGGCAAGATTGGCTCGCTGCGCCGGTTCAAGGACGACGTATCCGAGGTGAAGGCCGGGTTCGAATGCGGCATCGGCTTCGAGAAGTACAACGACATCAAGGTCGGTGACATGATCGAGGCCTTCGCGGTCGAGCGGGTGGCGACGACGGTATAGACAGGATCCGATGTGGCTTTCGCCTTCGGGCGGAAGTCCCCACGTCCCACGCCGCGGTGGGCGTCGCTCGCGAAGTGCGCGGACGGTTTGCTTCAGAAATTCATGCCCCAAGGATCCAGAGCCTCCCGTGTCGGTGACCAGATCCGGGCTGAGCTCGCCGAACTGCTCACCCGCGAGGTCCACGATCCGGGCATCGGCTTCCTCACCATCACCCACGTCAAAGTCTCGCCTGACCTGCAGCAGGCGCGCGTGTTCTACACCACGATCGGCGACGCGAAATCGCGGAAAGACACGGCCAGGGCACTGCAGCGCGCCACTCCGTTCCTGCGCCGGCACATAGGCCGCCGGCTGCAGCTCAAACGTGTGCCCGAGCTCACCTGGATGTTCGACGAGTCGATCGAGAAGAACGACCGTATCGAACAGATCCTGCAGGGGCTCAGCGCCGAACCCAAGGGGGAGCCGTCGCTTCCCGAACCTGGCAAAGATGATCGCGATGTCGACGACCCCGGCCCCAATGAGTAGTGAACAGCATGTCGGCGAAGCCGTTGCGCGCGTGTCGGTGGTGGACGAGATCAGGGATGAGATCCTTCGCCGTGAACGCTTTCTCCTGACGTCCCACGCCCGGCCGGACGGCGATTCGATTGGTTCCCAGCTCGCCATGGCGTTCGCACTCGAGGCGCTCGGGAAGCAGGTGCGTATCGTCAACTCCGACGCCGCCCCCGATCATTACCAGGAATTTCCCGGGATGGAGCGCATCGAGATCTCGCGCAGCGCCGGCACCGCTGAGGCTGACGCCGTCATCGTGATGGAGTGCAGCGATCTCGGCCGCTCCGGAGTGCAGGGGCTCGACGACAAGTTCATCATCAACATCGATCACCATGCCGGGAACCGCCTGTACGGTGCGCTCAACTGGCACGACGAGTCGGCGGCGGCGTGTGGCGAGATGGTGTTCGACTTGATTCGCGCACTCGGAGTGCCGTTGAGTTTCGAGATCGCGACCCACATCTACCTCGCGATCCTGACCGACACCGGGTCCTTCCATCACTCGAACATCACCCCGCGCACCTTCGACATCTGCCGGCAGACGGTCGAGGCTGGCGTGGTTCCGGCGACGATGGCCCGGCGCGTGTTCGACAGCAACAGCTTCGGAAAGCTGAAACTGATCGGAGCCCTGCTCGACTCGATGGAGCTCCTCGACCAGGGCCGCCTCGCGGTGCTGCACATGGACGACGGGATGCTGGCCGCATGCGGCTGCACGAACAACGATACCGAAGGGTTGATCAACCTGCCGCTCACCGCGCGCGAGATCCAGGCGGTGGTCTTCTTCAAGTCGGGCCCGAACGGCGAAGTGCGGGTGAGCATGCGGTCGAAGTACGACGTCGACGTCCGCCGGGTCGCCAGCGAATTCGGCGGCGGCGGGCACAAGAATGCCGCCGGATTCACGGTCGACGGTCCGCTCGAGAGCGTTCGACCGATCATCCTCGAGAAGCTGACCGCGGCGGTGGACGAGGGGCTGGAGACGAGGCCGTAGCCTTCAGCTCGCGGACGTCGCCGGGATTCGGCCCGCCTCCGCTCGCCGTCGAACCGCGCGAGCTACGGCGAGGCCCCGCCGTAGCCGCTTCGCGGCGTAGGCGGGGGATTCGGGGGTCGGGGCTCGGGGCTCGGGGCAGACTGGCACTGGTTACTGGCTACTGGTTACTGTCGTGAGCGCTGAAGTCTGATAGCTGATAGTCTGAGGTCTGACGAGCTGAGAGCTGAACTTGACGGTGTCCTGGTCGTCGACAAACCGGCCGGTCCGACCTCACATGATGTGGTGGCGCGGGTCCGGCGAGCCCTCGGCACCTCGCGCATCGGCCACACCGGGACTCTCGACCCCCTCGCCACTGGAGTTCTCCCCCTCGTCGTCGGGCGCGCGACCCGGCTCGCGACGCTCCTCAGCAGCGCGGACAAGGAATACGAAGCCGCAGTGCGGCTCGGGCTTGCCACCGAGACGTACGACGCGGCCGGATTCACCGGACCAGTGCCACCGCCACCGACAGGAATCACCGCAGACACGATCGAGGCCGTCCTCGGCGAGTTTCGCGGCACCTACGAGCAGCTGCCGCCGGCTTACTCGGCGAAGAAAATCAACGGCGTTCCCGCCTACAAGCTCGCGCGCCGGAACGAAGCCGTCCAACCAGCGGCCGTGCCCGTCACCGTCCACAGCCTGACGCTCGTCTCCTACGCCGACGGGCTGGCGACACTTCGGGTCCGGTCGGGGGCTGGGTTCTACGTGCGCTCGCTTGCGCATGACCTCGGGTCGCGCCTGGGCTGCGGCGGCCACCTCGAGCGGCTGCGACGGACCCGGGCCGGCACGTTCGAGGAATCGGGAGCGGTCACGCTCGAGGCGGTCGAAGAGGCGGGCCCGGCGGCAACCCGATGGCTGCTATCCCTGAGCGCCCTGCTGCACCACCTCCCGCAGGTCGTCCTGAACGAACGAGGTGTTCGCCGTGCCACCCACGGAAATGACGTCGCGCCCGTTGATCTGGTGGACCCATCGGAGCCCTTACACGCGCTCGAATCCACAGGTCGCTGGCGGCTGCTCGACGAGGCCGGAACCCTGCTCGGCATCGCCGAACCAGGGCCCGCCGGGCTTTTGCATCCCGTGATTGTTCTAGTGTAAAATATTGATTCGTTTGACGATAACCCAAACAGGATACGGCGGTTTCGGTGCGGCGGCGTCAGCCTTCGCGTTCTGGACCGTGCGTGGAGGCAGCTGTGGCGTTTACCAAAGATCGTAAGCTGGAACTCATCGACTCGTACAAAACTCACACTTCAGACACCGGCTCACCCGAGGTGCAGGTGGCGCTCCTGAGCGAGCGAATCAACTACCTCACCGAACACTTCAAGACCCACGCCAAGGATCATCACTCACGTCGCGGCCTGCTGATGCTCGTCGGCCAGCGTCGTTCACTGCTCGACTACCTGAAGGCGAAGGACCTCAACCGGTACGCGGACCTGATCAAGCGGCTGGGCATTCGCAAATAACGCCGACGCCCGGCACGGCGGTTCGACACGACCATGTCCCCGCCCGGGACTCCGTCGGACCGGTCAACGCGACGCGCACTCCAGAAGCTGGCGCAGCTCATACAAAGAAAGATTCACATGCACACACGCGAAATCAATGTTGGTGGAAAGACGATCTCGATTGAAACCGGCCGGCTGGCCAAGCAGGCGGATGGTTCGGTCGTCGTCCGGTCCGGGGACACGATGGTGCTCGTCACGGCGTGCGCGGATCCCAACCCGCGCGAAGGCGTCGATTTTCTGCCCCTGACCTGTGACTACAAGGAGAACGCCTATGCCTCGGGACGCATTCCCGGTGGCTTCTTCAAGCGCGAAGGCAAGCCGCCTGAAAAGGAAGTGCTCACCAGCCGCCTGATCGATCGTCCAATCCGCCCGCTGTTCCCGTCCGGATGGCGCAACGAGACGCAGATCATCGCCCTCGTGATCTCCGCGGATTCCGAGAACGACTCCGACGTACTCTCGATCACGGGATCGTCGGCCGCGCTCGCGCTGTCCAGCGTTCCGCAGACACGGACGATTGCGGGTGTGCGCGTCGGCCATGTCGACGGCGACTTCGTGATCAATCCGACGTTCGAACAGCGCCGGCGCAGCACGCTGGACCTGATCGTCGCCGGCAGCAAGGACGGCATCGTGATGGTCGAGGCCGGTGCGAAGGAAGTGCCCGAGGCGCAGATGGTGGAAGCGCTCGAGCGCGCGCATGCCGCGATCAAGGAAATCGTCGCCGGCATCGACCAGCTCGCGGCGCAGGCGGGCAAGCCGAAGCGGGCCGCGGCCGAGAAGAAGGAAGTATCGGCAGACCTCGTGAAGGAGGTCGAGAGCAAGGTGCTCAAGCCGCTCAGCGACGCGATGCGGATCAAGGACAAGCTCGAGAACTACGCCACGGTCGACAAGGTCATCAACGAATTCGTTGCCAGCGTGCCCGACGACGACCCGGTGCGTAAGGCGGAATCGAAGTCGATCGCAAAGGGGCTCAAGGAAAAGATCCTGCGCGATGAGGTCCTCGACCGAGGCCAGCGGCTGGACGGCCGGAAGTTCGACGAGATCCGGAAGATCACGATCGAAGTTGGCGTCCTGCCCCGCACGCACGGGTCCTGCCTGTTCACGCGCGGCGAGACCCAGGCACTCGTCACTGCCACGCTCGGTACGGCGGACGACCAGCAGAAGGTCGAAACCGTCGACGGTGAGACGTGGAAACGCTTCATGCTCCATTACAACTTCCCGCCGTTTTCGGTCGGCGAAGTGAAGTTCCTGCGCGGGCCCGGACGGCGCGAGATCGGCCACGGCGCACTCGCTGAGCGTTCGCTCGTCCCGATGATGCCGGCCGAGGAGAACTTCCCCTACACGGTGCGACTCGTCTCGGAAATTCTCGAATCGAATGGATCGTCGTCGATGGCGTCGGTGTGCGGCGGGTCGCTGGCGATGATGGACGCCGGCGTGCCGCTCAAGAAGCCGGTGGCCGGAGTGGCCATGGGCCTGGTGATGAACGAGGACAACGGCAAGTACGCGATTCTCTCGGACATCGCCGGCGCTGAAGATCACTACGGCGACATGGACTTCAAGGTCACGGGCACGGCCGAGGGGATCACGGCGCTGCAGATGGACATAAAGGTCTGCGGGCATCACGACCGAGATCATGCGCAAGGCACTCGAACAGGCGCGACAGGGGCGGATGCACATCCTGGGCAAGATGCAGGAGACGCTCGCGGCGTCCCGTTCCGACGTCTCGCTGCACGCGCCGCGCATCGTGACGATCCGGATCCCGGTGGACAAGATCCGCGACGTCATCGGACCCGGCGGCAAGATGATCCGGAGCATCATCGAGCGCACGGGCGTGAAGATCGATGTCGAAGACGACGGGCGGGTGAACGTGGCGTCGGCCGACGAGGCGTCGGCGCAGAAGGCCATCAGCATCATCCAGGAGCTGACCGCCACGCCCGAGCTCAACAAGACGTACGCCGGCAAGGTCCAGCGCATCACGGACTTCGGCGCCTTCGTTGAAATCATGCCCGGGCTCGACGGCCTGTTGCATGTGTCCGAGATCGCGCACTACCGGGTCAAGGACGTCCGCGACGAGCTCAAAGAAGGGGAACAGGTGATGGTCAAGGTGATCAACATCGACCCGTCGGGGAAGATACGGCTGAGCCGCAAGGCGCTCCTCCAGCCTGAAGAAAGCCAGGCCAAGGCCGAAACCGGCAAGGCCTGAGGCCGTCTTCACTGGAACAGGACAGACGCCGGGCAGAACCATCTTCGCCCGCCTGGCGTCTGAACCTGTAGCGCGACTTGAGCTGGCGCAATTCCCCTGCGAAGGCACCCGGCTCGGTGGCAACCGCGCCTCCGGGCCATGACGAGGCCCTATGAAGCACCTGCAGCACACACGGCATTTTGGCGGCTGCGTGCGTGGCAGCCGGCCTGCTCGCCGGCTCGGTCCTGCATACGCCGGCAGTTCGCGCCCAGGGTTCGGCCCGGGAGTTCACGGTGACGGGTGACCAGTTCGCCTTTGCGCCGCTGCGCCTCGAGGTGCAGAAAGACGACCTCGTCAAAATCACCTTCACGGCACGCGACATCCCGCACAGCTTCACGATCGACAATTACCGCATCGCCAAACGAGCGGCCGCCGGGCAGAGCGTCACGTTCGAATTCCGCGCCGACCAGGTCGGCACTCACCGCTTCTACTGCAACCTGACGCAGGACGACAGGTGCCGCAGGATGGAAGGACAGCTCATCGTTCGATAACGCCTCAACGTGCGACACGTGCAACGTGCAACGGGTTCAACTGCTGAACATCAGGGTGGCACGTCGGACGTTGAACGTTGCACGTGTTGGCGCGCGGCCTCGATTCGCTGCGCCACGGGCGGGTGGCTGTGGAACAGCCACAGCACCGCGCGCGACGGATTCTCTTCCGCGAGGTTCTGCGCGCCCAGCCGCTTCATCGCCGAGATGAATGCCGCCGGCTGCTCCGTCATGGCGAGCGCGTAGTCGTCGGCACGCCGTTCGTTGCGCCGCGAGAGGCCGTTCACGAGCGGTGTCGCGGCCTGCATGATCCCTCCGCCCGCCAGCAGCAACAGCGGCAGGCCGGCGATATCCGCCGGCGACGTCAGACCCAGGGTCCGCCACGACAGGTTCAGGACCGACGCCGCACAGAAAAAAGCCGCCAGCACCAGCACCGATTCGACCACCAGGGCGCCACGGATGTCCCGGTGCACGTGGTGCCCGAGCTCGTGCGCCATGACGACTTCAATCTCCTCCTCCGAATACGCCGCCAGCAGCGTGTCCGAGAGGATGATGCGTCGCGTCCTGCCCGTGCCCACGAGCGCGGCATTCGCCGCGCCGTGTCTTCTCCCCGATCGCCCACTCGTAGACGCCAGGTACCGGGACGCCGGCGCGCGTCGACAGCGCCACCAGCCGTGAGCGCAGCGATTCGTGCTCGAGTGGCCGGAACTTGTAGAACATGGGCAGGAGCAGCGTCGGAGCCAGGTTCGCCATCAACGCGATCGCGAACACGAACAGCGCCGCCGAGAGCAGCCACCACGACGACGGGGAATCTCGCCAGCAGCACGTAGATCGCCTCGACACCGGCGGTGCCGACCACGAGACCGAGCGCCAGGGCCTTCAGGTAGTCCCGAATCCAGCCGCCAAATGTGCCGGAGAACAACCCGTACCGCCGTTCGAGGAAGCAGTTGCGATAGAAGGCGAGGGGAAAAACGGCCAGTTCGATCACTGCGGCGAGGCCCAGCACGTAGAGCGCGGTAGAGGCCAACGGTGCGGGTGCGACCGCGCGTGCGGCAGCGGCGACAGCCGCCGACGCGCCTGTGAGCAGCAACCCGCCGAGCACCACGATCGTGGTTACCGCGGAAGCCACTCCCGCGCGCCGCTTCAGCCGATGATATCGGGCGGACTTGTCTTCGTTCACGATCGAGCAGGAAACGCGGGCGGCTGGTTCGTTAGTTCAGCTGCACGGAAATCAGCTTGGAGACGCCGGGTTCCTCCATCGTGACACCGTAAAGCCGATTGGCGATTTCCATGGTCTTGCGGTTGTGCGTGATCAGGATGAACTGCGTGTGCTCCTGCATGCCCTGCAGCATCTCGACAAACCGCCCGATGTTCGCATCGTCGAGCGGCGCGTCGATTTCGTCGAGCAGGCAGAACGGGCTGGGGCGATATTTGAAGATGGCGAACATGAGCGCCATGGCGGTGAGGGCCTTCTCGCCACCCGACAGGAGCTGCACGCTCTGGAGCCGCTTGCCCGGGGGCTGCGCGATGATGTCGATGCCGCTTTCGAGCTGATCCGCTTCGTCGAGGAGCGTGAGCCCGGCCCGGCCGCCGCCGAAGAGCGTCGTGAATGTGCGCTCGAAATTCGCGTTGATGACCGCGAACGCCTCGCGGAAGCGTTCCTTCGTGGTCTTGTCGATCTTCTTGATCGCGTCGCCGGTTGCCGCGATCGAATCGACCAGGTCCTTGCGCTGGGTGGTCAGAAAAGCGTGTCGTGCTTCGAGGTCGTCGAACTGATCGATCGCCATCATGTTCACGCCACCCATCCGTTCGAGCTTGGCGCGGAGGTCGAGGACCATCTCGTCAGGCGTCATCGTCTTTGCCGGCGTGGCGCTCGATTGGTCGACGACATCGGCAGTCACCGGCGCCGGGTCGTCCTCCCCCTCTGCCGGATCCGGCGCGTCGTCGACAGGCCTCGGGCTCGCGAGCAGTCCGTCGGCTTCGAGCTGCGCCACTTCGGCGGCAACTTCGTCGAGCGTGGCCTGCACCGACTCGACGCAGTTCGTGGCCAGGTGCGAGAGATCGGACTCTGCCGTCGCGCGTGCGATCTCGAGCTGCCCGGCCTCGCCGCGTACTGCATCGAGCGATCGTCGCGCCTCGCGAATGCGCGTCTCCTGCTCGTCGAATCCCGCGCGCAGGGTCTGCGACGCTTCGTCGGCGGTGCGGACGCGATCCTTGAGCTCGTCGAACGTGCGCAGCCCGGCATCGAGCCGGGCCTCGGACTGTTCGATTGTCGTGACCAGGGTCGAGCGCCTCGCGTGCGCGCGCTCGAGGTCTTCCTGGCGGGTGGTGACGCGCGCTTCGAGCTCGCGCGCAGACTCTTCGAGCCGCGTCACTTCAATCGCGAGGGCCCCGGCTCGCTCGACGAGCGCCGCGTGCGACGCCTTTGCCTCGGATGTTCGCTGCGCCTGGGCCTGCATCGCTTCACGCGCGGCAAAGAGCCGGCGCTGCGCCGAGTTCAGGAGATCGTCCGCCGTGCGCTGCTCGGCTTCGATGCGTGCGATCGACTCGCGCGCCTCGTCCTGCCTCGCCTCCTGCACCCGAAGCTGTTCTTCGGCGGTCCGGCGCTCGGTCGCAATCTGTTCCTGCTTGCGGGTGATGCGTTCGACGGCCTCGCGCGCACCGGAGACCTGGAGCTCGAACCCGACGGTTGCCTTCTCCTGCCGGTGCAGCTCACTCAGCACGGCGGCGATCGCAGATTCCAGGGAGAGGATGGTGACGTCGAGCGACGCGATCACATCGCGGAGCCGATCCGCTTCAAGGCGCTCCGCTTCGGCGCGCTCGCGCAGCTCCTTGATCTCGCGCTTGGTCGTGAGGATGCCGCGGGCCTCGGCACGGGTGCCCCCCTCGACGATGTGGGCGCCGTGGAACACCTCGCCGTCGAGTGTCGCAATCGGCGCGTCCGTCGACGCTGCCGCCGCACGCGCGGAATCATAGCTGCCGGCAATCCAGGCATTGGCGATCGCCGCGCGGATGACGTCTGAGGCCGGGCCGCTGACGGCGACGACATCGGCGAGGGCGGTGAGATCCGGATGGGGAGACGACGCCCGCTCGATGGCCGGCGCGCTGCCGGCGATCAGGAACCCGACGCGGCCGGCGTCGTGTGCACGCGCGAAGGCCAGGCCGGCAGCGGCCTGCTCGCTCGACTCGACGACCACGTGCTGCAGCAGGTCGCCGAGGCACGCCTCGACCGCGCGCTCGTAGCGGCCGTCGACGTCGAGGTAGTCGGCGACCGAACCAAGCTGCGACACCGCGTCCCTGGATTCCGACAGCAGAAGCCGGGCACCGTCGCCGTATTCGGCACGGGCGGCGTCGAGCTCCTCGAGCGATTTCAGCCTGGCGTTGACCCCGGCGAGCTCGCGCTCGCGCGCTCTGAATTCCTGCGTACGTGCATCGCGCTCGGCGCGCGCCGCCGACAGATCCGAATCCTTCGCCGCGCGATCGAGCCGCAGTTCCTCGATCGCCTCGCCGGCGCGTCCCATTGACGCTTCGGCGACGCTGCGGTCGTGGGCGGCACGCTCGAGCTCGACGTGCAGATCGTGGCCCTCGCCTTCGAGCTTGCCGATCTGATCCGCCAGCCTGGCGCGGGCAGCCGCCGCGTGTTCCATCGCGTGGCGCAACGCGGTCGCGGCGTTGACGGCGGCAAACATTTCGCTCCGCGCCGCCTCGACATCCGCTTCGAGTGCCTCGATGTTGCGCTTGCAGATCGGCGTACGCGGCTTCCTCGCCGCGCAGCGTCTCGGCCGCCTGGTCGCGATCGCTGGTTGCGCGCACCGCCGCATCGCGGCGCGATTCGAGCTCGACCCTGGCGGGCTCGCGGCGAGCTTCGAGGGCGCGCACTTCATTCTCGATGTCCGCCGCGGCGGACCCAAGCGACTCGACCTGCTGCTTGTCGAATGCGATCTGCTGGTGCAGCTTGCCGATCTCGAGCTCGCTGGCGTGGGCCGCTTCACGCGCCGCGGTCGTCCGCGCGTCAGCCTCGGTCAGCTCCAGCCGGAGCCGTTCCAGTGTCGATTCGACTTCGGCCACATGCGCCGCGGCACCGGTTTCGCGGGCGCGCGCGTCCGCCAGTTTCGCCCGGGTCGATTCGATCGCTTCGCCGAGCAGCCGGTAACGCCGGGCGAACTGGACCTTCTCCCACCGGCGCAGCTCCTCGCGGAGGCGGCGATACCGCCGTGCCTTTGCCGCCTGCCGCTTGAGCGTGCCGCGCTGCTTCTCGACCTCGAAGACGATGTCGTCTACGCGCGTCAGGTTCTGCTGGGCGGCCTCGAGCTTCAGCTCCGCGGCGCGGCGCCGGCTCTTGTACTTCGTGACGCCGGCCGCCTCTTCGATCAGCTGCCGACGGTCGGTCGGACGGGCACTGAGGATCTGTCCGATTTTGCCCTGCTCGATGACCGCGTATGCCTTGATGCCCAGGCCCGCATCCATCAGGAGATCCTGGACGTCGCGGAGCCGGACGGACTCGCCATCAATCAGGTATTCGCTCTCGCCCGATCGATACAGCCGGCGCATCAGTTCGACGTCGCGCACGATCAGCGGCGGCTCCTCCTGCACGGCGACGCCGCCGGCGACGAGCAGATCGCCGGATCCGTTTGCCATCGTCTCGACCAGCGCCGGTTCGGGAACGTTCCCCGGGATGCGCGCGGAGACACCGCCCAGCCGCAGCCGGACTTCGGCCGCACCCGTCGGCTTGCGGGCATCGCTGCCGCCGAAGATGACGTCCTCCATGCGGTCGCCGCGCAGGCTTTTCGCGCTCTGCTCGCCGAGTACCCAGGTCAGCGCATCGACGACGTTACTTTTGCCGCAGCCGTTGGGCCCGACAATCGCGGTGACGCCGGTGTCGAACGTGAGCTCGGACCGATCCGGAAAGCTCTTGAAGCCGGCAATCTCAAGGCGTTGCAACCGCATGACGTTCGATTCCCTTCCGATGGCTCGTCACGGACACTCGCTCCTCCGGCCTGGGGCGTACCCCTGCCTGGAAGCGGCGTCTGTCGCTTCGAACACGTGTGATGTCTGGGAGACGATGACGTGACAACGTCGTACGGCCGGTGCCTCATCCTGCTCGTGTGGAATGAGCCCGGCGACGGCCGTCAGTCTAGCAAGCCACCATACCTAGGGGCAATAGCAAAGTGAGACCGCACTATATAGGGCCAAATGCCCTACCGGGGACAGCCGTTACTGGACGCCCGCGCCGCGCGTGCTCTTGTTCGACGACAGCTGGAGCAGGTGTTCGGCTTCGCCGAACTGCGTCATCGCGAACTGGGCCTGCGGGTCCTTGGCGATGAGGTTCTTGCGCGCTTCGTCCATGCCGAACAGCGCCGAGTCGATTTCGAAATGAATCATCGCGCGAATGAAGGTGTCGTCGGCGGCGAACGCGGCCTCGTCGACCTTCACTTTCCTCGCGACCAGCCGCGCCTTGAAATCGCTCATCATGTCGTCGGTGACGGAGAATCCGCGTGCAATCGGCTTACGGCTCTTGTTCGCGGCGCTCAGCCGCGTATCGCCTTCGGCGGTGAACTGGTTGGCGAAGTCGACGAATTCCTGCCGGCTCTGGAGCAGCTTGCCGAACTTCGTCGGCGTGAAGCCCTCGCAGAACGGCACCGTGCCGCCGATGAACTTGTCTGGTTCGATGCCGCCGCCGCCGTACACCTTGCGTCCCGCCTCGGTGAACTTCAACTCGGAGGAGTTGTGCTGGCGCTGTTCGGCGGTCTGGTCGCGATAGGTGTAGGTGAGGTACTCGTCGAAGCTGCCGTCCCAGGGACGCTGAATCATCCGGCCTGACGGCGTGAAGTAGCGTCCGGTCGTGACCGCGACGCCCGCGCCTTCGCTGATCGGGTAGACCGACTGCACCAGCGCCTTGCCGAATGTCCGCTCGCCGACGACCAGTGAGCGATCGTGATCCTGCAGCGCGCCGCTGACGATCTCCGACGCGCTCGCGCTGCCGCGCGTGACCAGCGTCACCATCGGCAGGTGCGTGTACTGACTCTCTTCCGTCGCGCGGTAATCCTGGTTCGAGTTGGGCACGCGGCCGCGGGTGTAGACGATCATGTCGCCGCGCGGCAGAAACCGGTTCGAAATCCTGATCGCCTGGTCGAGCGCGCCACCGGGATTCTCGCGGAGGTCGAACAGCAGCCGCTTCATCCCTTTCGCCGACAGCTTCTGCAGCGCGTCGCCGATCTCGCGGTCCGACGTTTCGGTGAACTGGTCGAGCTTTATGTATCCGGTGTCCTTGTCGATCATGAAGGCGCCGCGAACGGTCGTGATGTTCACTTCGTCGCGCTGCACGTCCATGTCGATCAACCCGTCGTAGCCGGCGCGCTTGATCGAGATGTTGACGCTCGTGCCTTTCGGCCCCTTGAGTTTCTTCACCGCCTGATCGCTCGTCCATCCCTTCGCGTCCTGGCCGGCGATGCGCGAGATGATGTCGTTCCGGCGGAGACCGGTCTTGTATGCGGGTGAGCCCTCGAAGATCGACTGGACGGTGATGTCGCCGTCGACCACCGAGATCGTGATCCCCAGGCCGTAGTAATGCCCTTCCTGCCGCTCGCGCATCTGCGCGTACGATTTCGGATCGAAGAAGCTCGAATGCGGATCGAGCGTGTGCAGCATGCCGTCGATCGCGCCGTAGACCAGCCGGTCTGAGGGCAACTCGTCGACGTACTCGCGGTCGACCGCGTCGAGCGCCGCCGTGAACACGCGATATTGCTGCGTCACTTCGTCCTGGCGCGCCAGCGCAGCGCTGCCGAAAAATCCACCGGCGAGCGCGGCAATCAGAACCGCAAGGACGGCGGCGGCAAGGAATCGGGGAGTACGCATTGACGGATCGTAACAGACCAAATGCCGGCACTGCAACGACTTCCGGCGCGCGTGCGGGTCAGTGGCGCCTTGACCCGCTTCGGCAGGGTTCCTATAATGCGGAGTGGGGACGTCTGGTCCCTCACGCAGCCGTCAACTGTCAGTCAGCCAAGGATTTCTATTATGTTGGGTTCCATCGGGATGCCCGAGCTGATCATCATTTTCGTGATCGCTCTGATCATCTTCGGACCTCGGAAACTGCCTGAGCTCGGCCGCTCACTCGGCAAGAGCATCAACGAGTTCAAACGCGCCTCGAACGAACTGAAGAACACGCTCGACGAAGAGATCCGCGTCGAAGAAACCCGTTCTGCCGAACGGCAGCGCGCCACCGAACCAGCCCGTCCGTACGTCGGCGACGAGCACGGCGTCCCCCGCCAGTCCGGCGAGGTCTAGACCGGAATCATGGCGCTCGTGCCCTTCCCCGGCGCAGCTGCGCCTGACGACGACGATCCGCACATTCAACTCACCGACCCCGACGTCTTCGAAGACGCCGGGGCGAAGATGTCGTTCCTCGACCATCTCGACGAGCTCCGCAAGCGCCTGATCAATTGCGTCCTCGCACTGGTCGTCGGTTGCGTCATCTCATTCATCTTCATCAATCGCATCTTCAGCTTCGTCATGCTGCCGCTGCAGCAGATGCTCCCTCCGGGCGGCCGCCTGATTTACACCCAGGGCGGCGAAGCCTTCATGCTGTACGTCAAGATCGGCGCCCTCGCGGGCCTGATCATCGCGATTCCGCTCATCCTCAGCCAGCTGTGGCTCTTCATCGCCCCCGGCCTCTATTCACACGAGAAGAAGTTCGCGATTCCATTCGTCCTCTTCTCCACGGTGTTTTTCCTGATCGGCGCGCTCTTTTCGCACTACGTCGCCTTCCCGTGGACATGGAAGTTCTTCATCAGCTTCGAAACGCCGTACATGCAGTTCATGCCGAAGATCTCCGAGGCATTCTCGCTGTACGTCACCATGCTGCTCGGCTTCGGGCTCATCTTCCAGATGCCGACGATCGTCCTCTTCCTCGCGAGAATGGGCATCGTCTCTGCCGGTTTCCTGCTGCGTCACGCCAAGTACGCAGTACTCGCCATTTTCATCATCGCGGCGGTCATCAGCCCCGGAACGGACGTCGTTTCGCAGTGCCTGATGGCCTTTCCGATGCTCGGTCTCTACGCCATCAGCATCCTGGTTGCGTGGATCTTCGGCAAGCCTAAAGCTGCCTGAACACGGCACTTAGCTTGCCGACCTGTTATTACCGGCAATTGACGCGTGTGCCAAAGAGGCCTACACTGTCAGTCCTCGCGAGGATGAGTCAGACCTCCGCGCCGGGTGTTCACTATTGAGACAGGCCTGAGCAGAGGTCGAGGAAGGTTTCGATGCACATGACGAGAGCCCATTCCAGAATTTGCGGCATTGCGGCGGCACTTCTGACCGCCGCGGTTCCTGTGCTTGCGCAGAGCACAGCGCCGCAGACTCCGTCGGCGACGGCCCAGCAGAAGCCGGCTGAGCCGAGCCCGGCACGCACGTCCGGCGAGTCGGACACGCGGCCGGCGACGACGACGTTCGAGGGGGATACGGGCCTGTGGTTCGTGCCGACGGGGGAAGTGCTGCCGGCGAAGAAGTGGTCGCTCAGCGCCTACCGCGTGAACTTCGATCGCGACCAGGGCTTCACCGACGTCTCGAACTGGCCGGTGACGGCCGGGATCGGCCTGGCGGATCGGGCCGAGATCTTCGGCGCGTTCACGGTCGTGCGCCGGATCGACCGCGACGTCCGGCCGGTGTTCGTGGCGACGCAGCCGCGGGCCGGCGGCCTGGCCAACGAGTATCCGTTCGTGCGGCAAGGGTGGTCCGACAACCAGCTGGGCGACTTCACGATTGGCGCCAAGGTCAACCTGCTGTCCGAGTGGCGGCAGGCGCCGGTGGCGCTGGCGGTGCGGGCGCAGCTGAAGCTGCCGACCGCGAAGGACGACGACGAAGGGGTCGGCACCGGGAAGACGGACTTCAGTTTCGACGCGATCCTGAGCAAGGAGATCAACCAGCGGGTGGAGCTCTCCGGCTATGCCGGCTACATCATGCGCGGCGATCCGTCGGGCGTCGATCTGAGCAATGGGTTCCGCTGGGGCATCGGCGCCGGGCTGCCGTCGCGCGGCGCGGCTGCGGCTGACGGCGGAACTCCATGGCGAGCGCTACGCGAACGACACCCTGACGCTGACGACGCCGATCATCGGGCAGGATGGCAGCATCTCGCCGCTCGTGACCGACCTGACCTCGCCGGTCAATGCGACGTTCGGGTTGACGTTCCAGGCGCGCAACGGCTTCTTTGCCGGCGCCGGGATCAACTGGAACCTGCACATGGATGCGCGCAACAATTTCTTCTCCGGGTTCGACAACCGGACGGGGGATTCGAGCGGCTTCCAGATGCGCCTCGGGTATCACCCCGGGGTGCGCGTCTATGTGCCGCCGCCGCCGCCCGCGCCGGCCGCCCCCGCCGCCGCCGCCGCCGCAGCATAACCTGTCGGTGACGGCGCAGTGCGACCCGTGCACGGTGGACGTCGGCAAGGTGTCGACGGTCACGGCCACGGCGCTCGACTCGATCGGCTGTGCGGTGACGTATGCGTGGAGCGCGCCGACGGGCACGTTCACGAGCGGGACGTCGCGGCAGACGCCGTGGACGGCGCCGATGCAGGAAGGGACGGTCCCGGTGACGGTGACGGTGACCTGCCCGACGGACGCGAAGACGGCGAGCGCGACGGTCAACGTGCAGGTGACGCGGCCGGCGGTGAAGGAGTTCACGTTCGAGGACGTGCACTTCGACTTCGACCGCTACTCGCTGCGGCCGGAAGCGACGCGGGCGCTCGACGAGGCGATTGCGACGCTGCAGCAGAATCCGGAGCTGCGGCTGGAGATCGAAGGGCACACGTGCAACATCGGCACGGCGGAGTACAACCTGGCGCTCGGCGAGCGGCGGGCGACCGCGGTGCGCGACTACCTCTCGAGCCGCGGCATCGGGGCGGATCGGCTCCGCACCGTGAGCTACGGGGAAGAGCGGCCGAAGCACGACAACGCCCGCGAAGAAACGCGCCGGCTCAATCGCCGCGCCGCGCTCGTCGTCCGGCTCACGCGCTAGAACGAACGTCCGACGTGCTACGTGCAACGAGCCACGTGCCGCCCTCGAGGTGGTACGTGGCTCGTTTCACGTACGGCCCTCGCTCGTGGCTCCTCGGCACGTAGCAGGTAGCACGTAGCACGTCGCACGTGTAACTGCTATCCTCACCGCGAATGGTCATCAAGGCGTCTGCGGCCGCCGAAATCCGGCACCTCATCGAGGCGCTCGGGGCCGAAGACGACGTCCGTCGTGAGGCCGCGGTCGCGCGGCTGAGCGTGCTCGGCGCGCGCGCGGTCGATCGCCTCGTCGCGGCGTACGATTCGGCCCCGACGCGCGAGATGAAAGTCGCCGTCCTTCGCGCGCTGGAGGTCGCTGGCGACCGGCGTATCGTCGCCGTCTCGAAGGCTGCCATCCAGGAAGGCGGAGACGTGGCGATTGCCGCCGTGGCCGCACTCGCCGCGCAGATTGAATCAACCCACGCGGCAACAGCAGCCGAGGTCCTCGATGTGCTCGTCGCAGCCGCGCTCGACCCGGCGAAGGAGAAGCGGGTCCGGGTGACGGCCTATCAGGCGATTCAGCACATCCCGCAGGTAGGCGATCGCATCGCCGACCGCACTTCGGAGCGATCCGGACGCGGGGCTGAAGGCAGCGGCACTCGACGCACCCCGCGACAAGGCAGCGACGGACGCAATCTGGCAGGACGCGCTCGAAGGCCGGCTCCCCGACGAACCTGGCCTGCTTCGCGAGGTTGCGCTGACGAAAGCGCTCACGGCGCCGCTCGGCGCGCTGCAGAAGATGATTGATGCGGTCCGCGCGATTGAAGGTTCGCTGCCGGCCGGGCACCGGCGCGATCAGTGGCGTGCAGCCAGAGGCGCGCTCCACCAGGCGCTGGCGCTGCGCGGCAGCCGGGTGGCGGTTTACGATTTGCGCGAGACGATCGAGGAAGCCAGAGAACCCCTGCCGGTCTCATTCCTCGCCGCCCTGCACGTCGTCGGCGACGAGTCGTGCGTCGAGTCACTGGCGGCAGCGTATGCGCGCACGCCGTCAGAGGAGGCGAGGTGGCGGCATCAGCTTGGCGAGGCGTTCCGTGCGATTACGAGCCGCGAGAAGATCACGCGGCGACACCCGGCATTCAAGCGTATCGCCTCGCGATGGCCCGATGCGGCGCGAGAGCTCACGACGTAAAGGCGTCACGGTTCTCACTGCGGTCGGGTCAGTACGACTTCGCGAACCACGCCTCCGCTGTCGCGGGTTGACCGCACTTCACGCAGGCGCCAGCGGCGGACGTCCCGGTGAATGGAATGTTCCGCAGGGTCGCCTGCGTCTCCGCCTTGATCTGGGCCTCGCACTCTCCGCTCCCGCACCAGCCCGCGATCAGGAATCCGGGACGCCCCTCCATCGCCGCCTTGAACTCGTCGTACGACGTCACGCGCTGCGTGTGCTCCTCGCGGAACTTGAGGGCGCGCCGGTAGAGCGAGGCCTGGATATCGTCGAGCAACCCGGACGACTGCGGCCGCAAGTCCGTCCATCGGCGTCGGCAGTTTCTCGCGGGTGTCGCGGCGTACGAGCATCACCTGCGATTTCTCGATGTCCTTCGGACCAATCTCGAGGCGCACCGGCACACCGCGCATCTCCCATTCGGCGTACTTCCAGCCAGGGCTGTACTCATCACGGTCGTCGAGCATCACGCGCACGCCCTGCGCGGCCAGCGCATCCTTGATTTCGCGGGCTTTCGGCAGCACGGTCTCCTGCCAGTTGCCGCGCGGGATCGGGACGATGACGACCTGGTAAGGGGCGACGCGAGGCGGCAGGATGAGACCGCTGTCGTCCCCGTGCGTCATGATCAGGCCGCCGATGAGCCTGGTCGAGACGCCCCACGACGTCGTCCATGCGTTCTGGACCGTCTTGTCACGCCCCTGGAACTCGATCTCGAATGCCTTCGCGAAGTTCTGGCCGAGGTTGTGCGAGGTGCCGGCCTGAAGCGCGCGGCCGTCGCCCATCAGCGCCTCGATCGAGAACGTGCGCGACGCGCCGGCGAATTTTTCGCTCTCGCTCTTCTGGCCGTCGATGACGGGCATTGCCAGTTCGGTCTCGACGAACTCCTTGTAGAGCGCGAGGATCTTCATCGTCTCCTCCTGCGCTTCGCCCTCGGTCTCGTGAGCCGTGTGCCCCTCCTGCCACAGGAACTCGGTGGTGCGGAGGAACGGCCGCGTGACTTTCTCCCAGCGGACCACGTTCGCCCACTGGTTGATCAGGACCGGCAGGTCGCGCCACGACTTGATCCACTTCGCGTACATCGTCCCGATGATCACTTCCGAGGTCGGCCTGATCGCGAGACGCTCTTCGAGATCCTCGTCGCCGCCGCGCGTGACCCAGGCGACCTGCGGCGAAAATCCCTCGACGTGCTCGGCCTCGCGGGTGAGCAGCTTCTCTGGAATGAACAGCGGAAAATATGCGTTCACGTGGCCGGTCGCCTTGAAGCGCTTGTCGAGGCCCTGCTGAATCAGCTCCCAGATGGCGTAACCGTACGGACGAATGGCCATGCAGCCCTTGACCGGCGTGTAGTCGGCGAGCTCCGCCTTACGCACCACGTCGAGGTACCACCGCGAGAAGTCCTCGGACTGCGGCGTGATTTCGGTCACGAGCGCGTCTTTCTTCTGGTTCTGCGCGCCAGGCTTCGAGCCCTGCGAGCCGGACTTGCCCTTCGTACCCTGGCCGGCAGTGCTCCCCGGCTCGCCCATCTGCTGCGTCATTAACTCATCAACCTCATGTCTCAGCTGTCAGCTGTCAGCTATTAGCTGAATCAGCTCAGCCAGTCGCTGGCGCTTCCGGCTTCCAGCTTACAGCTCCAGCTTGAGCTTCGCGTTGCCGCTTCCGGGCTGTCCGCCTGAAGCTCTGGCGCATCTAGGTGCGGTTCTGAATCGTGCTGAATGCAGCTGTGGGAGCTGCTACTTCGGTTCTGTTGCCAGGCTTCGCAGCTGGCAGCTTGCAGCTGGAACTGATAGCTGAACTCTGCTGACTGAGCTGACTGCTGGAAGCGAAGCCCTATCGCGTTTCTGTCACCCGACGCTTCCAGTTTATATCGTCGCGTTTGGGGAAATCGAAACGGTAATGACCGCCCCGGCTCTCTTCGCGGCGCAGCGCTGCCCTCGCAATCAGGCGCCCGACGGTCAGAATGCTGGCGCGACGCCAGGCGTCGGCATCGAAGGACGCGCCACTCATCACGAGCGCGTCGAGCTCCGTCCAGGCGGTCTCGAGTGACGCGAGCGCGCGGTCGAGCCCGGCCCGGTCGCGGAACAGCCCCACGTCGCGCCACATCAACGACTGAATCTCCGTCGCGGCGATCACCCCAGCCGCATCTGCACCCTTGGCACCTGCGGCACCCCTGGCACCCTTAGCACCCCTGGCACTATTGGCACCTTTGGCAGCCTTGCCACCTCCGGCGCGCATGGCCCTCCCGGCGCGGGCGCCAAACACCAGCCCTTCGAGCAGTGAGTTGCTGGCGAGCCGGTTCGCCCCGTGCACGCCCGTGCACGCCACCTCACCGGCCGCGAAGAGACCTGGAAGCGTCGTTCGGCCGTCGATATCCGACTGCACGCCGCCCATGACGTAGTGGGCCGCCGGACCGATCGGAATCCGGTCTCGCGCGAGGTCGAGCCCGGCGCGGCGACACGCGTCGGAAATCAACGGAAACCGCTCGTGGACGAAATCCGGATCGAGCTCCTCGAGCGACAGGAAGATGGGCTGCCCGGTCCGCTCCGACTCGCGCACGATCGCGCGCGACACGCGGTCCCTCGACGCGAGGTCTCCGGCCGGATCGTACCGCGCCATGAACGCCTCGCCGTCGGCGTTCAGGAGTCTCGCACCCTCGCCGCGAAGCGCCTCGGACAGCAGAAAGCGCGGCTGCCCCGGGACGTTCAATGCCGTCGGATGGAACTGGACGAACTCGAGATCCGCGACAGCGGCACCCGCGCGAAAGCCCATCGCGACGCCGTCGCCGGTCGCCACGTGCGGATTGGTCGTCTCGCTGTAGACCTGTCCTGCGCCGCCGGTCGCCAGCAGCACCTGGGGCGCATGCGCCGTCGCGACGCCGCCATCGTCCGCGAGGAACCTGGCCCCGGTGCAGCGGCCATCCTCGACGACAAGATCGACGACGCGGGCGTGTGAGTGGGTGACGACGCCGGGCAGTGCGGACGCACGCTCCCACAGGACGCGGCCGATCTCCCGGCCCGTGGCATCGTGTGCGTGCAGGACGCGGCGAGCGCTGTGCGCACCTTCGATCGCGAGCGCCGGCTGGCCGTCGGGATCGCGATCGAAACGGGCGCCCCACGCCATCAATTCCCGCACGTACTGCGGACCGTCCTCGACCAGGACCTGCACGGCGCGCTCGTCGCAGAGGCCGTCGCCGGCCTTCATGGTATCGGCGGCGTGGAGCTCGGGGGAATCACCGGGGCCGACCGCCGCCGCGATTCCGCCCTGCGCGTAGCCGGTGTTGCCCTCGCGCGGCTCCGCTTTCGTCAGGATCAGAACGTCGCCGGCACCCGCGAGCTCGGCGGCGGCACGGAGCGCAGCGATGCCGCTGCCGACGATGATGAAATCCGCGCGAAGCTCCACGCCCGTCCTGATGCTGCTATCCTACCATCGCCACAAGATGAGCTCCTCAGCGTCTTCGACACCAGTGCGGCTGAACGTCCGCACCCGATTCGGCGAGTACGGGATCGAGATTGCGCCTGACTCGACGCGGCGTCTCGCGGCCACGCTCGAAGCCGCCCGCCTGCCCGCGCGCCGCTTCGTCGTCGCCAGCCAGACGGTCTGGCGTCTGCACGGCGATCGTCTGCAGAACATCACTGCCGACGAACCGATCCTCATTCCCGACGGCGAACGCTACAAACAGCTGGCGACGGTCGGGAAAATCTACGATGCGCTGATTCGCGCCGGCGCCGACCGCCTGAGCACGATCATCGCCGTCGGCGGGGGCGTCACGGGAGACATCGCCGGGTTTGCGGCCGCCACGTTCCTGCGCGGCATCCCGGTGGTGCAGGTGCCGACGACGCTGCTCGCGCAGGTTGACAGTTCTGTCGGCGGCAAGGTGGGCGTGAACCACGCTCTCGGCAAGAATCTCATCGGCGCGTTCCATCCACCAGCCGCCGTCGTGATCGATCCGGAGTTGCTGGCAACGCTTCCGCGGCGGGAGTTCAGGGCGGGCCTCTACGAAGTCGTGAAGTACGGAGTCATCGCCAGCCGTCCGCTGTTCGAGCGGACCTCTCGCGATCTCAAGGCGCTGTTTGCACGAGAAGCGCAGGCGCTGCTCCCGGTGATCGCGGAATCGTGCCGCATCAAGGCGGAAATCGTCGAACAGGACGAACACGAAACGGGGCTTCGCCGAACGCTCAATTTCGGCCACACCGCCGGCCACGCGCTCGAAGCGGTCACGAAGTACCGCCGGTTCCGGCACGGCGAGGCGGTGGCGTACGGCATGCTCGCGGCGGCGGCGCTCGCGACCAAACGGGGCGTGTTCCCGGAAGCGGATCGCGCAGCGCTCCAGAGCTCACCTCGTGCAGATGGGCCCGTTGCCCCCCGTGGGCGACCTGTCGGCCGGAGAGGTCGTCGAGGCGACGCGCCGGGACAAGAAGGTGCTCGCAGGACGACTGCACTTCGTGCTGCCGACATCGATCGGCGCGACGACGACCGTCACCGATGTCGCACCGCAGGAGTTGCGAGAGGCGCTGATCGGAATCGGGCTCAAGGACTGACGAACTATTCGATCCGGTAGTCCTTCAGTTTGGTGACGAGCGCCTTGTAGCTGATCTGCAGCAGCTCCGCTGCCCGGCCCTTACTGCCATCCGCCTCCCGAAGCACCTCTTCAATCTTCAGCTTCTCGACCCCCGCCACCGCCCGCCTCGTGACGTCGCTCAGGGTGCCGGTCATGTCGATGTGCGCCCAGGGGTTGATCGACTCCTCCTCCGGCAACGGATTGACGAACGACAGATTGAGGTGCCGCGGCAGGATCGTGTCGCCGTCGGCGAGGATGACCGCGCGCTCGATGCAGTTCTGGAGCTCGCGCACATTCCCGGGCCACCGATATGCCTGGAGCTGTTCCAGCGCCTGGTCCGAGAGCGTCAGCGTTCTCTTCTTCAGGTCTCGACAGAAGCGATCGACGAACGAGAGCGCGAGCAGCGGGATGTCGCCGCCGCGGTCCCGCAGCGGCGGCACGGTAATCGGGAAGACCGACAGCCTGAAGAACAGGTCTTCGCGGAACCGGCGCGCGGTCACCGCGGCGCGAAGGCCCTTGTTGGTTGCGGCGACGAGCCTGACGTCGACGCTGACGAGCGCGGTCCCGCCGACGCGCTCGAACCGCCGCTCTTCGAGCGCTCGAAGGATCTTCGCCTGGAGCGCCAGCGGGAGATCTCCGATTTCGTCGAGGAACAGCGTGCCGCGATGCGCCATCTCGAACTTGCCGGGCTTGCGCGCAAGGGCGTTCGTGAATGCCCCCTTCTCGTGCCCGAACAACTCGGTCTCGAGCAGCGTGTCCGGAATCGCGGCGCAGTTGATCGCGACAAACGGCGCCTCCGCGCGCGGGCTGAGGGCGTGCAGCGACCGTGCGAACAGTTCCTTGCCGGTGCCGCTCTCGCCCTCGAGAAGTACGGTCGTGTCGGTCCCGGCGGCGCGCTGAAGCGAGGCGAATATCTTCCGGAACGCAGGATCCTGTCCGACGAGCTGCGGCGCACCGCGGCGGACGGCCAGCTCCTCCTTCATCAGCAGGTTTTCCGTCACCAGCCGGCGCTGCTCGAGCGCGCGGCCAACCAGCAGCAGCAGATGATCGGGGTCGACCGGCTTCGCGAGAAAGTCGAGCGCGCCCTCTTTCATGGCGGTGACGGCGTCCTCGATGCTCCCGTAGGCGGTCATGACGATCACCGGAACGTCGGCGTCGACCTCCTTGGACGCGCGGAGCACGCCGAAGCCATCACCCTCGGGAAGGCGCAAGTCCGAGAGGACGAGGGCAGGCTGCGTCTCCTGGAGCAGCTTGACCGCCTCGGGCTGGTCCCTGGCCTCGAGGACGGCATGGCCCTGGCGCTCGAGCGCATGCCGCAGCATGGCTCGGAGCGAATCCTTGTCTTCGACCAGAAGAATCTGTGCGGGCGCCGGCATGCGGGGACGCGAGCTCAGCGGACGACGCCCGCGGACCGCAGGGACCCACTGTGCAGCAAGTAGCAGATTGTCATGAGTCCGTAGAGTCTAACAGGCGTTGACGCCCGTGACTGCTCGAAAAGCCTGCCGGCCTGGGGACTCCAGAAGCTGCCGGATTTATTGCATCACCGCACTTCCCGCCATGAAAGGACGCGGACGGCGGTCCGGGCTGGCGGCGGAGCGCTACCGTCGGCCGGCGCCGGACCCGCGAGGACCTGGAGCTTGACGGTCGCCTCGATGGACCGGTGCGCACCGGCGCGCTCCATATGCCTCGACCCGCACCATCACCACGTTGTTCAAATCGCGTCCCCCATCTCCATCCCCATCCTCCCCGTCGTCTGCAACCCAGACGAGAAGGTAGGCCGGGGGGCACATTCGCTCTGCCGGCCGCGAGGTCGCCGAATGAGCCACGACCGAAAAGACGCCACACCGGCCGGTCGGCCGACGCAACGAAGACCGCATCACTCTCGGCCTGACGCTGGGCCGCAAGGGCGGCGAGATTGAGGACCGTACCATCCGGTGCACGGGGCGTCAGCGCCGCATCGCGGAGGCACGCGGAGACCGCCGCTCCCGGCAGCGTGCGCCAGTCGGTGGTCTGCAGTTCTCCAAGCGTGTCGTCGAGCGCCGCCTCCGCCGCGTAGAGCGCCTGCTGAGCGGCGCCGTGATTCGCGCTGGCCATGGTCTCGGACATGACGACGAGGACCAGGGCGCCGGAGAGAGTGGCGAGCAGAGTCGTCACCATCAGGACGCAGATGAGCGCCGAACCACGGTCCGCGGCTCGTGCGGGCACTCTCGTCATCGCATCCCCGTATCGAGAAGGTTGCGAGGCGCGACGTCGAACGTGACCTGCACGTCCGGAACGTAACGTTCGGCATCGAGTGATGTGCCTTGATTCGCGAATGCCGCCCCGGCGCCGCGGAACTCCGTCCCTTCGGCCTCGAGCCGCAGGGCGACACCGACCCTGCGGACGCGCAGCAGGTCGGCATCGAACCGACCAGGCGACTGGCCGCACCACGGCCCGTCCGTCAGCTGCGCCGCAGTGAGCGGCACCAGTGCGGTTCCTCCGAGGTCCTGCAGAAGCGGCACGGGGGGCGTGCCGGCCGCGTACGCACAATTCGCGCTGCCCGGGGGCGGCGGAGTGACGCTCGTCGAAGCCGGATCACCGTAGTAAGTGAAGCGCAGATCGACGACGTGGTCGATGACCGGAACATCGCTGCGGTCACCGTCGTACATCATCAGCCGTCGCCCCACCCGATCGAGGTAGTACACACGTTGCACAACCGTGGCGACGCGAGCGCCGGCGTCGTACCGGCGCGACAGCGGCCCTGGCGGCACCAGGAGCGAGGTCGCCGGATCGACTGCGGCCAGCGTGAAGATGTCGTGCGCGCCGTCGCCGTCGTCGGGCGCATAGATCAGCACGCGATCGCCGGCTCTGAAGCCGCAGGTTCCGTCGGGAGGACATCCGGCTGCACCGGCGTCGACCTGCAGCGGCCCAGAATCGGCCCCCATCCCGACGGACAGTCTCGTCTGTGACGCATCGGCAGGCACGAACACGATGGTGATCCGATCGGCGTGGTACGACAATTCCGCGTCCGCCCCCAGGAGACCGGATCTCGCCGGCAGGATGGGAGCGAACGAGTCGACGAGTGGACCGGGCAGAGAACCCCTCGACAATCCGGCTCCGGCCGCGGTCAGATCGCGTCGCATCGCTTCGACCGCAACCCGCAGACGCTGCTGCAGATCGGTCGAGTCTCCGTGCGTCCTGACGATATTCTGGGCTGTCGCACAAACCCGCAAGACGACCGCGAGCACCGTACAGACAATGGATGCGACGACGAGCAGTTCGAGCAGCATGTAGCCCTGCATCATTCGTCGGGTGTGCGTGGTCGCGGGAAGGTCACGTCGGCTGGTGGCGGGGATCATGGGCGACGCGCCTTGATGCTGGTGAGACGTGCATCGCCGCCGCCGACTGTGACCACACGGACGTCGAGCACCAGCAGGTTCTGCGGGTCGGATGCGAGCGGCGCGACCGACCAGCGCCGCACGAACGCAGCGGCGGCGCGCGTGGGAGTCCTGGCGCCAGCGGCGTTCGCGTAGTCGACGTACGACGGCATGTCCGTATCGAGAGACCCGGCAGGGGCGGGACTCAGTCCTGGTCCGTCCCGGGTCGGAGGCTCCGCTGAGAGGTTGGTGGTTAGATCCGAAAGGAGGCCACCGCCCGGCGCGTGCGCCCACGACAGCGAACGGAGCTGCTCCATTTTTTGCGCGGCGAGGATCGCGGCGAGGGTCCGGACGCGAGCCACGTGGATTGCGCGCGACGACACCAGGAACACCTGACCCACGCCGACGACCAGCGTCGCCAGCAGCCCGGTCGCGATAATCGCTTCGATGAGGCTGAACCCGGCATGCCGCGGAATCGGAGTGTGGTGCTCTGACGCGTGTAGAACGTCCATGCCGGGCGGAACTGCAACCGCCGCTCCGCCACGACGATTGTCTGATTCAGGCGCAATTCGAGCGTTCTGTGACGCGAGTGGAGACATGCATCACAGGAACTGCACCGTGCCCGGTGCGTGGGAGTGGCAGAAAGAGCGTGGCGTCAGAAGGTCAGAACGTCGCGTGGGAACTTCCGCCTAAAGGCGGAAGCTACGGCTCAATCGGGATTCGGGACTCGGGATTCGGGATTCGGGATTCGGGATTCGGGACTTCCGCCTGAAGGCGGAAGCTACGGCTCAATCGGGATTCGGGACTCGGGATTCGGGATTCGGGACTTCCGCCTAAAGGCGGAAGCTACGGCTCAATCGGGATTTGGGATTTGGGATTTGGGATTTGGAATTTGGGATTAGGGATTCGGGATTAGGGATTTCGGGATTGGGGACTTCCGCCTGAAGGCGGAAGCCACGGAGATGTGATCGGCGGAAGTCCCTAACAGCGTAGCTTCCGGCTTTAGCCGGAAGGAACCTACAGCAGCCGAGCGCAATGCGAGCCGCTCAGGGCAGACGTGTAATACGGGGTCGACCGTCGTCGCCTGCGCGGCGGAACATCCGCTCGACTGCGGCAGCGAACGCCGGCCCATCCAGGCGCGCAATCTCCAGCCGCGGCACCTGGGCCGCATCGAACGAATCCCCAAGCCGCCGCGTGTCGCACGACAGTGACCACTCGTGCGAACGTCGGAGCTGGTCGGCAACCTGGCGATCGACGGCGCCGTACGGATAGGCAAAGAGCCGAATCGGTTGTCCGATGACCGACGCGAGCGCGGATCGGCACTCGGACACTTCCCGCTCCTGCACCTCCGCCCGCTGATCCGGCAGCGCCAGGTGATTCACTGTGTGTCCGCCGATCTGCACACCAGGGATTGTGGACAGCTCGTAGAGCTCCGCGGCCAGCATCGGACGACGGTCCCGGGTGAAATCGGTGGCAACGCCGCTCCATCGGCGCAGGGCATCAATCAGGCGGTCACGCTCGTCGAGCGACGCATGCACCAGTGCCCGGTGCAGCCGTGCGTGGGCAGCCTCGCGCTCTTCCGCGGTGGCCAGCGACAGGCGAGTCGCGCGGCCGGCAAGCTCGATGTCCAGAACGGCGGGAAGAGCGGCGCCGGCACGGAGAATCCGCTCGAACGTGTCCCACCAGTACTCGCCGGGGGCGTCGAGCCAGCGGCTGGTCACGAAGAACGTGGCCGGGACTCCGTACTTCGAGAGCAGCGGCGCAGCCACCGTCAGATTATCGAGGTAGCCGTCATCGAAAGTGATGCCGACCGCACGGTCGGGCAAATCCTCCGGAGCCGCCCGCAAAAGCTCTGACACCGGCATCACCGTGCAGTTCGATTGAAGCCACTGGAGATGCTGTTCGAAAAGGCCCGGCGGCACCGAAACGTCGTGCACGTCCGCGACGTCGTCGAGGCGGTGATAGAGAAGAACGACACCGCGGGATTCCACTCGTTCGGGCTGGGCGCTCTTTCGTGCGCGGATCCCGGTGACTGCCGGGAAGTACGGGTCGGTTACGCCGATTTCCTCGTCGCTGAGCTCCTCCGCCGCAAGACCGTGCAGGAACGCGGTGTTCGTGAGGATGTTCCCGTACACGTCGAACGATGCCTGGGACGGTTCGAAAGCGACGCGGACCAGCCGCCGCGCTCCAGCGGGGGTGACTCGCCACAGGTCGCCGTCCTGCCCGTACTCCAGGCACGTGCGGCTTGCCGCAGGAAGCGTGGAGAGCAGGACACCCCCGGGCTTCAAGAGCCGATGGCATTCGCGCAGTACGGCCTCCATGTCGTCGATGACATGGATCGTCTGGGTCAGGATGATGCAGTCGAAGCGTGCTGAGTCGAGTCCCGGCGCACATCGCAGGTCGGCGAAGATCGTCGCCCCTGGATTGGAGGGATCGATGTCGAGTACGTCGTGCCCCGTCACCCGCGGGCCGCCGAATGCGCGTGTGAAGTCGTCCTCCTGGATTTCGAGAACGGCACCGCGGACATCGGAAGAATGCGCGGCGAGGAACGCCTCGATATACCGCCGGTCCACAGGAGTTCCGCGTTCGTAACCCCAGTCGCGGCTGATCGGATCGGTGCGTCGCAAATCTCCCCAGTCGAGCCCGGCTGCGCCGTGGTGCTCGAGGTACGCGCGATGGTGAGCGGCCGCTGCCCTGAGCGAGTCGAGCTCGGCAAGGTCCGTGTCGCGTCGGGTCATCAGAGCGCGGTGGCGTTCGCGCGATTGGCCGAACCGCACCTCGCGCGTAACGATCACCTGGCGCATGTGTTCAGCGCAGGGCGACTTCGTGCCTGGCGAGCACCTCTCGCAAGTGCGCCAGGTACTCCTCGTCGCTCAGCCGGCGCGGTCGCCGTTCGCACGCCAAGCTCGCGCACGACCAGAGGCTCCAGCAGCGGTGCGATACGACGGCCGGAGAGCGTAAGGCGGAGCCAGAACTCGAACTCCACGAGCGCACGAAGCTCCTCGTCGAATCCGCCGAGCGCCTCCACGGTCGAACGCCGCATGACGAGCACAGGCGGCACGCTCGCAGGGTCCGCCAGGACGGCGGCAGCATCCAGGCCCGCAGGGATCCACACCGCACGACCCAGTCCGTCGGGCGTCTGCACCTCGACGCCGGGGGCGAGCGCCTCGACGTCGGCGGCCGCGCGAAACGCCAGGGCACATCGCTGGAGAAAAGTCGACGGAAGCACGAACCCCGCCGGTACGATCGCCAGGAGTTCGCCGGCGCATGAACGGACGGCTCGATTGAGTCCGGCGGCAGGGCCGCGATTCGACGCGACCACCCGGGCGCCCAGCCGCGTGGCAACCGACTCGAGGAGCGGAGGATTTTCAGAACCGGCAGTGGTGACCAGCGCAACGTCGGCGCAGGTCCGCTGCGAACCGATGCTCTGGGCCGTAATCAAGAGGGCGCGCCCTCCGCCACCTGCAGTCACGACGACAGAGATCGCGGCGCTCACCGGTCGCTCCCCACCAGGATTTCGTAGATTCGCCGAAGCGGCGCAGAGACTCTCCAGCTCCACGAGGACCGCAGCGCCCGCACCTCGGCGTCCAGGTTTGCCGCCCGGGCACGCAGTCCGGCCAGTTCGTCGTCGCGGGCCCGCTGCTCCCGGACCTTCGCAGCCTTGCGCGAGACGGCATCGGCCTCCTCGCGGGCGCGACGGAGAGCCGGTTCGAGCACGTTCAGACGATCGTGCTCCAGAGCCGCGACTTCGCGGGCGAGGTGCAGGGCCTCGCGTTCCTTGGCCACGACGACGTCGGTCATGTGCTGGCGGTACGACGGCTCGTGCTTCGTGACCAGGACGTCGAGCGGCCGCCGGTACGCCGACTCGTCGAGCATCAGACGGCTCATCGAATCGGCACGGCGGCGATAGTAGAACAGCACCTCGGGAACGATCGCGCCCGAGCGTCCGCCCTCGACGAGCCGGAGCCAGAAGTCCCAGTCCTCGCAGCCCTCCCGCATCGCCTCGTCGTACCCGCCGACAGCTTCGAACGCCTCGCGGCGGACGAGCGCCGCGCCGTTGACGGCGTTGCGGGCGAGCAGCGCCGGCAGATCACATCGTTCAGGCGTCCACGTCCACCGCTCGTCGCCGAACGTTTCGAGCCAGTGCGATACGAACGCCACCGATGGCTGCTCGTCGAGCACGCGGAGCGCTTTCTCGAACCAGGTCGGTGCCAGCCGGTCATCCGCATCGAGGGCGCAGAACACCGCGCCGGACGCATGTCGTGCCGCATGATTGCGCGCCGCCGGGAGACCTTGATTCGCGGTCCGCAGCACGCGGACTCGTGGATCGGTCAACGACGACAACTTCTCCACCGTCGCGGGATCTGTAGACCCGTCGTCCACGACGACGACCTCGAAATCCTGGCAGGTCTGGGCAAAGACGCTTGCCAGCGCCTCGTCGACGAAGGCACCGTGATTGAAGCACGGCAACAGGACGGAGATTCGCGGAGTCGTCATACCGCGATGGTCGCGTCCCCGGGCGCAGCCGGAGAGTCGAGAAGCGTCGACAGGTACCGGTCCGCGACTTCCTGGGCAGGACCGTCGAGGACGATGCGGCCGCCGTCGAGAAGCAGGGCGCGGTCGCAGAAGAGTGCAATCGTGCGCGGGTCGTGGCTGACGAGCAGCATGGAATGTCCGGCCGCGTGCAGCTGCCGGTAGCGGGTCTGGCAGCGCTCTTTGAATTCCGCGTCACCGACGGCGAAGATCTCGTCGAGGATGAGGACGTCGCGCACCGCCCGGAACGCGACCGCGTAGGCAAGCCGCGCCGCCATGCCGCTGGAGTAATGGCGCAGTTCGAGGTGGGCAAATCGCTCGAGCCCGGCAAACTCGAGGATCGAAGTGGTCGCGTGTCGCAGCTCACGAAGGGTCAGGCCCATGACCGTGCCGAGCAGTTCGATATTGTCGATCGCGTCGAGGTCGGGATTCCATCCGACGCCGAGTTCGAGGATCGGCGTCACCGCAGCGCGGACCTCCACCCGGCCGGCGTCTGCCTGGTAGATCCCGGACACGATCTTCAGCAGGGTACTCTTCCCGCACCCGTTCCGTCCCATCAGGCCGAGGCTTTCGCCGCGCCGCAGCTCGAAGCTGATGTCGTCCAGCACCTGCAGCCGCTCTTTCGCCCGTGGGCGAAACAGGTCGAGCGCATGCTCGCGGACGGTCTCGCGGCGCCCGGACGGAATGACGAAGCTCTTGGCGACGCCGGTGACCTCGATCGGGCTCGTCACGTCAGAGTTCCTCGGCAACGCGCGGCGCACGGAGAGTGTAGACGAGCATCCCCGCCCCGAGAATCAGGCACGTCTCCAGCAGCAGCAGCCCATGTGCCAGCGCGGACGGCACGCGCCCCTCCAGGAGGACGCTTCGCGTGAACAGGATGATCGGAGTTGGCGGCCACACGTACAGGTAAACGTGCAGACGTTCAGGCAGGACGCCGATGGGATAGACAATCGGCGCAATGAAGAATCCGGCCTGTGTAATCACCTCCCAGACCTGGTTCAGATCGCGGTACCGCATGAACAGAACGCTTGCCGCGAGCGAAAAGCCTGAGACGATCGCGAACAACAGGAGCATGTAGACGACATAGAGCGCGACGGCGGTTGCCGACGGAGCACGCCCCGTGAACGCGAGGAACGCAAGCAGCACCACCGAGAAGAGGGCGACGGTGATCACCGCGTTCGATGCCGACGTGAGCACGATCACCCAGGACGGGAACCTGGCCTTGGTCAGCAGGTAGCCCTTCGCACGAAGCGACAGGAGCCCGGTCCTGGTCGACTCCTGGAAGAACTCGTACAGGAACAGACCGATGATGAGGTCGAGCTTATATTGTGCCTGGCCTGCAAAAACGTAAGAGAAGACCGTCAGCAGCACGAGGAACATCGTGAGCGGCTTCAAAAGCGCCCACACGAACCCCCCGATTGTCCCGTGGTAACGAGTTTTGAAATCGGTGCGGATGAGAGTCCAGACCAGGCCGGCAAATCGCCCGCGAGCCTGCCGGACATCGGTGGAGACCACTGGAATCATCGAGGGGGAACCCTGATACTATACGGCCATTCCCTCTCAAATATCGTGCCTGGGGCGTGAATGTCGGTAGCGGCGCTTCGCATTCTGCACGTCGTTCCGTACTACGAACACGCGTGGGCGTACGGCGGGATTCCGCGTCTCGCCACGACGATGACGCGCGCGCTCGCGCGTCGTGGCCACGTCGTCACGGTCTGCACGACTGACGTCTGCGACGCGCACTCGCGCACTCCCCTGGCGCGCGAGTCCAGCCACGATGTCGACGTTCGCGTGTTTCGCAACTTGTCCAACCGGCTCGCGTATCACCTGCAGTTCTTTACGCCCATCGGTCTCGGCGCTTACCTGCGAACTGCCGGTTCGATCGTTCGACATCGCGCACCTGCACGCCTGCCATAACATGCCGGGCGCAATTGCGGCAGCGGCGCTCGCGCGTGCGTCAGTGCCGTATGTTGTTTCGCCGAACGGCACGGCGCTGCCCATCGAGCGGCGGATCCTGGCGAAACGGGCATTTGCGGCAACTGCGGGGAGGCACGTGCTCACCGGCGCGGCGCAGGTGCTGGCGGTCACCAACGTCGAACGGCAGCAGCTCACGGCCCTGGGCGTACCACCATCGCGCATCGTCGTTGTCCCGAACCCGGTGGAGGATGCGAGTGCCGCAGGGGCGGACGCGGTTCGGTTTCGGAGCGCGCACAACATCGGTGACCGGCGGCTCGTCCTCTTCCTCGGCAAGCTGACGCCGCGCAAGGGACTCGAGGATCTGATTCGGGCTTACGGACTACTCAAGGTGCACGACACGGTCCTCGTCATTGCCGGTAACGACATGGGCTCCGGCACGGCGGCCGACAGGCTGGTGACTGCACTCCGGCTCGACGGACAAGTGATCCGCACAGGACTGCTCCGCGACACCGGCCGACTCGATGCGCTCGCCGCTGCAGACGTGGTGGTCTATCCGTCGCGTGACGAGATTTTCGGACTGGTGCCTCTCGAGGCGCTGCTCTGCGGCACTCCGGTCGTGGTGTGCGGAGACAGCGGCTGTGGAGAGGTCATCAGCAGGGTGGGCGGCGGGCTAATCGTGCCCCCCGGTGCGCCGTCCGCGCTCAGTGACGCGATCGCGTCAGTCTTGAACAGTCCCCGGCGAGTGGCGCGATCGCGCCGCGACGGCGGGCGTCAGGGTTCGTGCGCTGTTCGGCGCCGACACCGTCTGCGATCAACTGGAGCGCGTGTATGCGTCGGTCTGTGGCGCCGCGGTCACTCACGACAGGAAGCTCGCGTGACGAACACCGCTGTCGGCGTGTCGTTCGTCATACCCGTCCTCAACGGCCGACGCATGCTGCGACTCGCGCTCGATGCCGTGCTCGCTCAGCGCGACGGCCGGCCTTTCGAGATCATCGTCGTCGACGACGGCAGCACGGATGGTTCGCTGGTACTGCTGCGCCAACGGGAGGCTGCAGGTGAGTTGAAGCTGATCCACGGTCCCGGCCGCGGCACGGCGGCGGCCATCAACGCAGGCATTCGTGAGGCATCCCACGCGATCATCTGCCAGGTCGATCAGGACGTCATCATCCATGCCGGCTGGCTCACGTCTCTTCTCAGCACCCTCGCCGATCCCGCCATTGCTGCCGCCCAGGGTCAATACGTCGTCAGGCCTGGAGCTGGATTCTGGGCTCGTGCCATGGGACGCGACCTCGAACAGCGCTACTTGCGGATGGGCGCCGGCCACGTCGATCACGTGTGCACCGGCAACACGGCATACCGCGCAAGCGCGCTTCGGAGCGTGGACCTCCTCGATGAAGGCCTCGGATACGGATACGACAACGACCTGAGCTACCGGCTTGCGGCAAGGGGACATCGGCTCGCCTACTGTCCCGACGCGCTGAGCACGCACCACTGGCGCGAAGAGTTCACCAATTACCTGCGCCAGCAGTTCGGCGTCGGCTACGGGCGCCTCGACGTCGTTGCCCGTCACCCCGGACGAGTTCGTGGCGACGACGTGTCCGGAACCGTGATGATGCTGCACGCACCCGCCATGCTCATCGCGTGGATCTTCCTGGCTGCGGCGACGCTGCGTTCTGTGACCGGTGCCGCGTGGAAAAACTGGGCCACCGCGGCATTCGCCGTAATCGCGATACTTGCGGGCGAGCGGGCCGTCGCAGGTGCGACAGCATGGCTCCGCACGCGTGACCGCGCGGCGCTCGGCTTCCCGATTGCGCACCTCGCGCGCGACTGTGCATGGGCGGCCGCGATCGTGCTCTGGTGTGCCCGCGTTGTCACGCGGCGGCATGCAGGCCCGTCGCACTCGATGCCGCGGCGGCCGCCGGTGCTGGCCATCGCCGCGGGGCGGGCAACGAGGAACGCGATTCGTCGCGGAACGCTCCTCGTGGTCATCCCGGCATTCAACGAGGCCACGAACCTTCCGCGGGTCGTCTCCGACGTTCGACGTGCGATGCCCGAAGCCGATATCCTCGTCGTGAACGACGGGTCGCGGGACAGCACCGAAGACCTGCTGCCCCGTCTCGGCGTTCCGTGGCTCACCATGTCGCAGCGGGTGGGAGTCGGGGGAGCAGTGCGCGCCGGCATACGGTACGCCGCGCGACGCGGCTACACCCACGTCGTCCGCGTCGATGGTGACGCGCAGCACAGGGCGTGCGACATCGCGCGGCTGCTGGTGCCTGTTCTGTCGGGCACCTCGGACGCCGCGATCGGCTCCCGGTTCCTCGCCCGGGGTTCTGGCGCCGGAATCAGGCGCATGAGCCAGTCGGCGCTCGCGGCGCTTCTCACCATCCTCACGAGACGGCGGGTGACGGACCCGACTTCGGGGTTCTGGTTGTTCGGTCCGCGCGCCCTCGCGCTCCTGGCGCGACATCATCCCGGTGGTTACGCGCGAGCCGGAGCTCGTGTTGTTCCTCAGTCGCAACTCGGTGCGTGTTGTCGAAGTCCCGATCCGAATGCGGCCGAGACTCTCGGGGCGGACGTCACTCACGGCGCCGCGCGCCGCAACCGCATTCGCACGCACGGCCCTTGCGCTGCTGGTCGTTCCCTTTCGGCGCATGGTAGAGGTCGAGGCGGGTGACTGATCCGGTCCAGCTCGTCTCGATCTGCGTCAGCGCAGCGCTTCTGGTGGCGGTCATCGAGCTGGTACGGCGGCGGACGCTGACGGAAGAGTACTCGTTCATCTGGATCGTCTGCGCCGCGGCGCTGCTCGCGCTCTCGCTGTGGCGCAACATCCTCGAACTCGCGGCGGCAGCTCTCGGCGTCCACTACCCGCCCGCGGTGCTGCTGCTCGTGCTCACGCTGTTCGTCGTCGTGGTGTCGCTCTATTTCTCGGTCGTGGTCTCGCGTCAGCGCAAGCAGATCGAGCGGCTGGTGGAGGAGATGGCGCTGCTCGATGCTGCAGGTGCGGGAGCTTACGGGTTCTACGGGTTCTACGGGTTCTACGGGTTCTACGGGTTCTACAGGTTCTACAGGTTCTACGTCTGGTTCTAGGTTGTAAGTTCTACGTTCGGTTCAAGGCAAGGTCTGGGTTAGTCAGAGCCGTATCTGCCCCGGAAGTGATGCCATGCGCCGCGGGCTACGGCGGCGAGGCCGGCGGGCAGCCGTACCTCGGGGGAAATAATCACGTGGGCGGCGTTGAGGCCGATCACCGTGGCGGTGCCGATTGCGCGACGCCCGGGGGCGTCCAGGCGCGACTGGAGTCTCAGGTGATTGCGGGTCGCGAAGTACACGCGCCTTGGCGACTGCCTGCCGATTGTGCTCGCTCCCTCGTGATACGCGATTGCCGCCTCCACGCACGCTGAGCGGAATCCTTTTTCTGCGGCGCGCAGGCAGAAGTCGATGTCCTCGAACGAGAAGAAATACTCCTCGTCCAGCAGGCCCGTGAGCTCGAAGACCGAGCGGCGGATCAGCATCACGCAGCCGCTGACGCTATCAATTGCCCGCGGCACGACGGCGAGCGCCGCGACGGGCCGCCCTGACGCGCGCTGGCGCATCCGGCCGGTCCGCCGGGAGTAGCTGATCCCGGCGGATGCGATCCATCCGGGTTCCTCACGCGAAAGCAGCAGCGGCGCGGCGATGCCCAGCTTCGGATCAGCGTCGAGCGCATCGAGCAGGTAGTCAATCGCGTCCGGCGCCAGGACGACGTCGCTGTTGACGAGCAGCACCTGGTCGGCGCCGGCGGCGAGCGCGGCCGTGATGCCGGCGTTGCACCCGCCTGAAAAGCCCAGATTGCGGCCGGTCTCGACGATGTCGACGCCGTCGAGCGACGTCGCGCAGGGTCTCGACCGAGCCGTCGCAGGATCCATTGTCGACGACAAAGATGCGGTGCGGAGGGCTGAACGACGTCTGCAGGGAGCGCACGGCGAGCCACGTCTGATCCGCCGTCCTGTAGTTGAGAACCACGGCCGCGACTGACCGGACGGCTCGTCGAACGGGAGCGGGACGCGGCTGCGCCGGGCGAGGTGCCCGGGAGATCATTGCGGCATACATGTCGCGGAGCTCCGCGGCTTCGGCTCCGATGGACATCGGCATGCACGATCCCGGCGCGAAGCCGATCGAGCAACCCGCGCTCGTCGGTCAGACGGCGCAGGCACATCGGCCAGTGAGATCGCATCTCCGGGCGGGAACAGCAAACCGTCGACACCGTCCTTCACCATCTCGGCCATCCCGCCGAGATTCGACGCAATCACGGGAGCGCCGGCGGCGAACGCCTCGCGGATGATGAAGGGCGCGTTCTCGATCCACAGCGACGGCACGACCAGCACGTCGACGTCGTGCAGCGCTGCCGCCATCCGGCTATGTGGGACCGGGCCGAGACGACGAATCGCGGGATGACCAAGGCGCGCGGCGAGAGCGTCCGCGTAGTGCGGTTGACCGTGGTACGCTCCGCCGCCACCGAGGAGATCCACCGTCACTGAATCGGGCGGCAGGAGCTCCAGCGCATCGAGCAGGATGTGGGGCGCCTTGGACGGGATGAGGCCACCGGCAAACGCAACGCGGAGGCGGTCAGACGGAGAGCGTCGCTGCCCCTCGAACGGGGCGAGCGAAATGCCTTGATTGCACCGCACGAGCCGGTCGGGCGGCACGCCGAACCGCTGGAACACATTCGCGATGGTCTCGGACGGCGCCAGAATACGATCGGCGCAGGCCACTGAGTCCCGCATGTGCCGCAATCGGTCTTCGGTTGCAGCACGCGTGCTGGCCGGCGCGGCGGAGACGATCGACGATCTTCACGGCGAGATCGACCGCTTGCCGCTGCGCCTGGAACCGGCAGGGTCCTGACGAACCGCGCCGACGCGTACGACCTGGGGCCGGCAAGCGCGCCCGGGGGAATACAGCGAGCGCAGCCGCCTTCGAAGGGTCCGGCGCATCGCGCACCGTCGAGATCGAACAACTGGCCGCGATGGCAGGCCAGCCAGTAGTCGTTGAGCGTGAGGGCGACCGGAATGCCGCGTGCTGCGATGTCGCCGGGCAGGTCCGCGGACAGGCACGTCAGGTGCTGAATGTGCACCACGTCCGGCGCAAACTCATCGATCGCGCCAGCCGCGACGCGCAGCAGCTGCGGGTTGCGGTAACTCTCCTCGAAATCGCGCACAGAGCTGGAACGTGTTGTTGATGCTGAAGACCGACACACTTCCGGCACGGCCGACGGCGCAGTTCCAGTTCGGGCCGACTCGAATCCGCATGGCGGGTCAGCACTGCGACTTCGGTGTGCGGCAACGCGGCCAGCGCGACGGCAAGGTCATGGACGTAGACTTCGGTGCCCCCATGCGCCGCTGGTGGAAAGCCATGAACGACCAGCATGACGCGCATCAGATGCGCCCCGTCCGCAGCCATGCGCGATCGTCGCGGGACGAGCGCGCACCGAGATACTGACCAACCGGCACCGCTACCCCGAGCGCGGCATTGCGAATGGAGGCGCGAAGGCGTCCCGTCGGTTCCCTGGCCGCAAGGTGGACGATTCGCCGGAACGGTGACGGCGATTGACCTGAGCAGTGCCGGCAGGCTCGGAATCGTCGTCAGGCCAAACAGTGCATGAAGCCGCTGGTGCACCAGGTACGTTCGCTGCAGTTCGTAGGTGACCGGACGTTCGTGCGAATGCGAAACGACAGCATCGGCTGCGTACGCGAGCTTGTAGCCCGCGAGAAGCACCTCGCGCGCCCATTCGAGATCTTCGGCGATAGAGGTCCGACGGAATGGATGCGAACGCCACACCTGCAGCCTGATGCACGCACACACGTTGTCGAACGCGCACGCGATCAGGCGTTCCGACGGCAACATGGCCTCGTACTGTCCCGGCGTGAGGGGACCGACGATGCGCGGCTCGGGCTGTGCCGCAATCCATCGCGAGAGGTACTCGATCGTCAGTCGGCTGGCTCCCGGTGCGGGGCACTGGCGGGCAAAACTTCCCGCGACGTGGTCGTCCTGCAGCAGCGGCGCGACGAGCGCCTGCAACCAGGCTGGCGACGCGGGAACCGCGTCCTGGACGAGAAGCACCGCGAACTCTCCTCGAGCGAGTGCAAGCCCCTCGATTGCGAGTGGCGCCATGATTGAAACCTTCCGCCGGGATTTCGACCACCCTGGCGCCGCGGCGCCGGAGCCGCTGGCGCGTGCCGTCGGTCGAGCCCGAGTCGACGGCGATGACTTCGCAGCCAAAGTCGCCATCCTGAGCGGCGAGCGCGTCCAGCACCTCGTCAAGACGTGTGCCCGGCATTCCACGTTGGAATCACGATCGAGACAGCTGGCTTCAGGGGTGGTCTCCCGAGGCCTCGATCGGCACCGCACACTCGACCGGTGAGGTCGAGCCTTGCAGGCCGACATCGCCGGTGCGCAACGTGGCATACCGGCAGTCCCATTCGGCTGCGTCCTCGGCGATCGTCTTCACCGGTGGGGCCGCGCCCGCCAGCCGTGCGCGCAATCCGGAATCGTCGACCAGCCGTTGAAGTGCGGCGCGCAAGGACTCTGGCGAGAATGCATCGGCCAGCAGGCCGTTGACTCCGTCGACGACGAGGTCGGGAATCCCACCGGTCCGCGATCCAACCACCACGACCCGGTGCATGAATGCCTCGTGAATCACCAGCGGCGAGTTTTCCGGCCAGAGCGAGGGCACGACGAGGACATCGACTGCGGCGTAGACCTGCGCGACGTCGGCGCGATCGAAGCCGCCGTGGAACGTGACCGGCACATCGGCGGCGGCGCGACGCAGGCCGGCGACATACTCCGGAAACACGGTCGCATCACCGTAGAGATGAATCTCGAACGAGCCGTGGAGTGACCGGGCCGCCTCGATCAACACGTGGACGCCCTTGTGCCAGACGAGGGTGCCGACGAATCCGATCCGGACGGGAGCATCAACCTCCCGCCGAGCGCGTGGTTGACTCACGCCAATGCGGAATCCGTAATCGGAGATCTCGACTCGCCGCCGGTCGGCACCGAGGCGCACCAGCTCGGCGCCAATCGATGCGGAAGGCGCCACGAACAGATCCACCGTCTCGAACACGTTTCTTGCCGACGCCAGTCGCCGTCGGATATCCGCGGGCGACACAGTACCTGCTCCGGCGATCGTGCGAACGGCGCTCGCGGCCGTCGCTGGAGCGAGACGCCGGACCGTCAGCCCGAGACGGCCGATGGCTCGGCCCGCCCGCGAACGGGTCAGCCGACCCGCCGCCATCTGCGAATGAAACGGTGACTGCGCGAAGCAGCGGCTGCAGCGTTCGGCGTCAATCTCCATGCACACGTGCTCTTCTGCAGCGTGGACCCTCTGCCCCCCCGACGGACAGACCAGGGTGTAATCGTGCACCGTTGCGGCGACAACCGCACCTCGTTCCCTGGCGAGCCGCGGAAGATCGAACGACAGGTTCAGCAGATTGTGGACGTGCAGCACGTCGGGGCGCACGGCGTCGAGTGCGTGTGCGAGCTGCTCGTTGATGCGGGGAGAACTGTACGTCTCCTCGAAGGTGCGAAACTCCCAGTTGTTGACGACTTCGATGACGGTCAGGCCGCCGACCCTGCGCCAGCGCAGAGTGCCGTGGGCCGCCGCCGGATCGTATTCGGCCGCCAGGACGAACACGTCGTGCCGCGCCGACTGCTCGCGAGCGAGCTCGAACGCGTAGATCTCCGATCCGGCCCGGTGGCGCGGAAGAAAATCATGAATGGCGTGGAGGACTCGCATGCGGGCTACCGCCCGGCGTCGCGTTCGGCCGCGAGCTGCTCGTTGCGCTGGACGCATTCGGCAACGCCCGGCGTCGCCGGCGCCAGCAGGCGCGCCTCCCCGCACATGCGGGCCGCCGAATGGTAGTCCTTGAACGTGTGCTCGAACAGGCTCGCAAGCTGGAGCCTCGCAAGCACGTTGCCGCTGTCGTGCTCCACCGCCTGGACGTAGAACCCTCTCGCCCGCTCGGCATCGCCTTCGACGAGTGCCAGCGCGGCCAGGTTGGTGTACCCGCGGGCGAAATCAGGATCGATTTCCAGCGCTCGCCGGAATTCGCGATCGGCTTCTTCGAGCTGCCCGGTCTGGGCCAGGCAGATGCCCAGGTTGGTGTGGGCGTCACGATGCGCGGGGCGCATGTCGACGACAGTTCGATAGGCGGGGACGGCGCCGGCGCAGTCACCCGCTTCCCGCAGTGCATCGCCCAGCGCATACGAAGGCTCCCACATGCCGGCTGCGTGCACGGTCGCCTCGCTCCACAGCGACACGGCACTGCTCCAGACGCGGTTTCTCGACACCGTCAGCGTCGCGAGAATGACGAGAACCGAGAACACCGCGGCGCCGGCCCAGCGCACGCGGGGTGCGCGCATCGCAGCGCCTTCGAGCCATCGGGCCAGCTGCTGAGCGACAACGAGGAAGCAGGCCGGCGCTGGCGAGATAGACCCGGTGCTCCGCCATGCCCTCGCGAAGCGGAATGATGCTCGAAGATGGCGCGAGGACCGCGAGAAACCACAGCACGCCGAAGGTGAGCAGCGGCGCCGACCGCCGCCTCGTGAACGGCGACCGCGACGACCACTGCGAGCCCGGCGAGTGCGGCAAGCGCAAGCGGATCGGCTGGTGATGTGACCCGGTGCACCGCATGCATGATCGACTGGCCGTGTGGCCACACGAGCAAAGCGACGTAGCGCCAGATCACGATGGTCTGGGTCAGGACGTTCAGGACGGACGTATAGACGTCCGTACCGCCGGACAGAAGCCCAAATGCTGCGAGCCGGTACATTCCCGCGGCGATGAGCACCACTGCCGCCGTCAGGAAGAGCGATAGCAAGCGGCGACTGGTCACCGCGGGCGCGCTGGCGTTCTCTCGCCGCTGGGCCTCATCGGATGCGCCAGTACCCACCGGCAGGCAGTAGCCACGCATACGTCAGAACAATCAGGGGCAGGACGAGTGCGACCTCTTTCGAGGCGAGGGCGACGAGACCGCACGCGAGTGCCACGGCACCGGCGCCGGCGCTGCCGGTTGTGACGGCGCGACGTGCGGCAAGCACCGACGCGAAAAACCACACGGCGCAGAGCAATTCTGATCGGCCCGAGACGTATCCGACGGCTTCAGTCTGCAGCGGGTGGACCGCGAACAGCGCCGCCCCGGCAAATGCGGCCGACTCCGCTCCATCGCCTCGCGCCGGCGTCCCACAGCAGCCGCTGCAGCAGCACGCAGAACAGCATCGAGGCGACCGCATGCAGCGCCACGCTGGTGACATGAAATCCGAACGGGTCGGGTCCCCAGACGAACCGGTCGAGCCCATACGAAACGTTGACGACCGGCCGGAAGGGCGTGTAGACGAGCAGGAATCGGATGTTCGATGGATCGGCAAGCGAGCGGTTCGAGAGCACCGTGTCGTGATCGTCGTAGACGAACGGATTGTGGAGGGCGTTGGCGTAGACGACAGCAGCGAGCACGCCCGCGAGCAGAACGAACCAGCCGGACACCCCCGGCCCGCGCGGTGACGCGACGGTCGGTCGTTTCAGCGGTGCGCGGCGCATCGGCAGGCGATGACGGACTCGATCAGCGGAGCCAGCCGGGAGGCACGCCGGCCTGGCGCGCTTCTTCGTCGATGGCCGCGAGCTCCTTCTTGGCCTGCTCGATTTCGGCCGTGACACGGGAGAGTTCGGCTATCGCCTTCTGCCGATCTTCGGCCAGCTTGGCACGCTGGTACGGATCGTCGCGATTGACGACATCGGTCGACAGCGCGTTGATGCGGCTCTGGAGCGCTTCTGCGAACGCCTCATTCCTTCGCTGGCTTTCACGTGCCTGGACCACCCGGTCGTGCCACCAGGCCTCATCCTTCTCGTCCTTCGGCGGCGGCTTGGGCGCGTCCTGCTTGGTCTCGGTGGTCGTGGCGGGCGGCAGAGCACCGGTTCCCGACGGAACGGCCGGCTCGGGCGGCGCCGGCAGGTCCTTGTTCGAATACACCTTCCCGGGCGCCTTCACGGTCTTGCGCCGGTCCTGTTCCTTCTTCGCCAGCTCGCCGAGCGGAGCGGTCGACTGCGCGGCGAGCGGCAGCGCTGCCGACACGAGCAGGACTGCGCCGATCGCTGCCGGCATCAGCCGTGTCCGCCAAAAGGTCGAGAAGTGGCTCATCAGAACTCCGAGTTGATCCGTTCAGTCTAACAGAGCGGCGGGCCGGACTGAGCAGCCGGTCACCGGGCCGGCGACTGCCCGCTCGCTGGTTGCGCCCCCGCCTGCGCCAGCGTTTCGGTCGGACGTTGTCCCTGTAACAGCGTGATGCGCGCACGTACCTTATCGGCATCCGCGGCGGACGGCGACAGCCGCAGATACTCCTCGTAGGCGGCGGCCGCTTGTGGCGGCTGCTTCAGTTGCTCGTAGCTGATCCCGAGGGCCTTGCGGAACGAGGCATCCTCCGGCTGGAGCGCAATCGCTTTCTGGTACTCGCCGACTGCCGCCGCATCGTCGCCCTTCTGATGAAGGGTCATCGCCAGGTTGAAGGTCGTGGCGTAGTCCTCCGGGAACAGCAACTGCGCCCGGCGGTAGCCCGCGACGGCCTCATCCATGCGGCCGAGCAGGCCCTGCGCCCGCGCGAGATTGAACTGGTACGCCCACCGGCCCGGCAGGATGCTGACGGCACGCTCGAAATACGGCGATCGACTCGGGCGTCCGGTTCAACCGAATCAGCACCTGTCCGAGGTTGCTCAACGACTCGGCATCATCAGGATTCTTCTCGATGGCGGCAAGATACTTCGCGAGCGCCGCGTTATAGTCCCCGGCTTCGTAGGCGACAGCCGCCGCGCCCGCTGGTTCGAGAAACGGTCGCTCCGCGGGCACGGGAGCACTGGCGATCGGTGCCGCGGCGATAGGCGCGGCGTTGTGCCGGCCGGACAGCGGATCGGCAGCCTGGCCCACCGGCGCGGGTGCCGGTTCGGATCCCTTCGTGAACCACAGCGCCAGCAGGCTGGTCGCAAACACGCCAACGATGATTGCCGCGGCACGAGCCATCTTGCGGCTCGACTCGGCCGACGCCGCCGCATCCGGAACGACCAGGTGCGCGCGACATCGGGGGCAGCGGTTACGATCGCCGCGAATCTTGGCGCCGCAGTTCTGACAGGCAACAGCTGATCGCACCTATCGGATCTCCCGCCACGACAGGATCCGGACGCCCACCTGGCCGACGCCGTTGTTGAAGTCCTCCGGATCGCCAAGTGCTTCGACCTTGGCGCCGTTCACTCCGGCGGTACCGAAGTAGAGATGCTGATCGACGATGAACGGCGCGGTGGCACGGCCGGCCATGGTTTTCGCGATCGGCGACTCGTTGTTGTCAATCCGGCCGTTGGCATTCGAATCGTAGGCAGCGCCGCCCGCATACGTCAGTCCGTACAGGTTCGCGCTGAAGTCGGCGCACGGCGTGGTCGCGTTCTCGCTCGTGGTCGTATAGAACACGATGTCGCCGGCAACCGACGGAGCGGTTGAGGGCCGCTCGCCTGTTGCCAGACCGCTCGAGTTGCTCACCGACGCAAGATCGACGGCAAACTTTGTCGTCGCCGATGTCCCCATGTCCTTGAGCCCGTATAGCCGGTACGTGCCGGTCCCCCCGGACGTCGTGGTCGGGAGGATGTCACTCCCGGTGGCGAAGAACATAAAGACGTCGGCGCTGCCGACGAAGAGCAGCGCTGACGATGCGTAGATCGGCACGCCGGTGTCGACCATCAGGTTCGACCGAAATGCCACCAGTCGGTGTGAAGTTGAAGCGCCAGTATCGTCCGTCGAGATCGCCCAGGATACGCCTTCGACACGGCGACCGCACCACTGGTGCCCGCGGCCGTCGGATCCGCCTGCAGCGCGTTCTTCCGGCCGTTACCGGCGACGTCGTTCACCATCACGCATCCGGAGCCTGATCCGGATCCATTCGAGATCGTCGGACATGTCGTTCCCGCTTCGTCTCCTGACAGCAGGCCCGTGTCGACGTCCAGCAGGTACAGCGCCGTTGCCGGCCTTTGGCGCGCTCGCACCGCGGTTCGGCAGCAGCGTTTCGATATCCGGGAAGTATCCGGACCCGGTGATGACCACGGTCGAGTCGCGGGCGGCATCCAGTGGGCCAACGGCCGGATCCGACCAGGTAAAGCCAACGGTCTTCTCCGCGTACGGCGCATCGCTCTTGAGATCCCCGTACATCCGCATCCTGCCGCCCGCCGTGCCGTCGGTAAGCGTGAACGTATTGAAGTACGTCGTATCGAAATGGTCGTAGTTGGGGAACGCCCACTTGAACACAATCGATTCGTTCGGGGAATCGTACCTGGCGAGCATCGACGACACCGCGCTGAGGTTGTCGGCGAGGGGATCGATGCCCATCCCGGCCTCGGTGACGTCGAACGACTGATAGAAGAGGCCGCCCGGTCCCTGCCCGAACAGCAACAGACTGTGCCAGACGTTGTCGATCTTGACTTCGGCGACCTTCGGCGAACTGTCGACGAAGTAGTCGAACTGATCGACCGCCTGGCCGTCACGCAACGTGCGCAGCTTCGGCAGCAGGTTGTATGGGATGAAGGCCCACACTTCGTAGCCGGTCCGCGCGTCGATCGCGTGCATCATCCCGTCGTTCGCACCAACGAAAATCATGCTGCGGCGATCCTTGTGGATGCCGGCAAATGTCGTCGGCGCGTCGGTGCGGCCGTACTCGTCGTCTGGCGGCGGATCGAGAGACGGCGCATCCATGATCGCCGGGGTCGAGCCGATGATCGCGCCGATGTCCTGCGCGCGGACGGCGGCGATCAGGCTGAGCGTCGTGCTGCTCGTCCCCATCGCGGTGCCCAGGACCGTCGCGTTTGCCGCCGTGAATGCCACCATCGAGCCGCCACCGCTGCCATCAGGTATGTAGGTGTAGATGTTTCGGGTGTTTGGATCGAGCGGGATCCGCGCCTTTCCGGCCATTGCCGGTCGCCCGTCCAGATCCGGCCACAGCCGCGTGCCGTCATTGACGAACTTCCACCCGGTCGGCTTGGTCGAATCCGCCACCGGTTTGTACGTCCTGAACGCGCGCAACGCTCCGTCGAATCCCGGGAGGGTGAACCCACCCGTCAGGAGCATGTTGCTCCGCTGCGGCAAGTGGACCCCGCCGGGGCTGGAATTGATGTCGGTATACGGCAGCGACCCACCGGTGACGTCCTTGGCATTCTTCAGATTGACGGTTCCCACGATCGGGCTGACCGGCAGGAACTCGCTCGCCGTGCCGGCATCGAATTCAGCTGATCGCGCGAAGCCGAGCTGGACCGCGTAGTCCACAGCCGCGTTGACCTCGAACGCCGTCGTCGCACTGCGATAGACGCCGCCGCTGTTCGTGGCAATCGTCTGGAGCGAGGCGACATCGGCAGCGTTCGGCTTGACGCCGACGACGACAATCGGCACACGTTTCGTGACGCCACCGCCGGTCACCGACAGGAACGAGGTCGCAGTCGTCGCCGCATTGTTCGCCGCCGTATAGGTGGCGTCGCCGCTGTCCTTACCACCCGTAATCAGCACGACCACCGTGTTGCGGCACGTCCGGTTTGCCGCCGTGTCGGCGGCCATCGCGGCGATCGCCGCCGCCTTGGCGTCGACGAGCGCGTAGTTGATCGGCCGGTCTTCGTAGCCCACTCCGCCGGTGCCTGCAGGAATCAGCGCGGTCGGATCGTTCGGTCCCTTGGCCAGGAGCGTGGTGATGGTTGCGGAGGTGTTCGCCGCCGGCGTCACGACGACTGTCCCCGCCGGCGCCGTCGACTGCGCATGGTTCGGGGTGACGACGCTCGGGGCGTAGATGGCATAGTTCCCGAGCGTTGCACTGGCGTTGCACGGGGTCGTGTCCTTGTGCAGCAACTGCACCGGATCACTCACGAGAACCGGCTTGTCGCAGTTCGATCCACTCCGCCACGCCGGAGTGTTCTGCCGCAGCTTGATCAGCCCCCATCGGAACGTGCTGCTCCCGTTTTCAGTCACCGCGGCGGACAGGCCGGTCTTTGCGATGTTGTACCGGGTCGTGCTGAGGAATGCCAGGTCGGTGGCGCTGTTCGATGTCAGCGCGTTGGCCGGATCCCACGCTGCCGCAGTCGCGGTGATGCTGTTGGCCGTGTACTTCCCGGGCGACGCGACGTACTGAAGGTTGCTGTAGACACGGCGGTAGGTCTTCGTCGTTCCGCCGATCGAGGGGAATGACGCCATCACCGCGGCATCGTCCGAGACGACGTAGAAGTTGGGATCGTAGAAATTGCCGCTGCCGTCTTCGAGCATGCGCATCGAGGTGTCCATCACGACGATGATCGTCGGCGGCACGCGCTTGATGAAGAGCAGCGGATCGAGCTGCGCCGAGGCGGTCGACGACCACCACAGCGTCACCATGACGGCGAGCAGGACCGTCGACGCGCTGCGCCGCCGGAACATGCGGCTGCCACCATTGCGGCGCCGGGCGGCTACCGAGCGTTTGTTGCGGAACATCATCTTTTCAACCATCACTGCACCACCAGATTGCCCGTCGACAGCCCCATGCGCATGTTGCTCAGCGTCTTGCCGGGCGTCTGCACGGCCGCCTTCCGGGCGCGCTGGTTCAGTTCTTCCTGACCGCGCTGGGCGATCTGCCCGCGTTCGATTTCGGTGCTGGACGTGCGGGCGACGGTCACTTCGATGACCTTTCTCGTCCCGCCGGGCCCGATCGCTTCGGCGTGCAGTGTCAGCGTCCCGTTCACGTCGGAGAGCGGATCACCGTCGACGACGCCGCCCGTTCCGTCCGCCGGATCGTCAGCGATCCAGACCGCCACGTACATCGGGCTGTCGATCTGGTTGTTCGGCAGCATGGTGTCGAGCGGGCCCCCAGGCGAACAGCTTCCACTGCGGGTTGTTCGGGCCCCAGAGGTTCAACGTGTCGGTGTCGGTCTGCAGCTGACCGGTCGCGGTGTTCGCGCCGCAGCAGAGCGTCATTGTCCGCCCCGCGGGCAAGGTGATCGCGGCCGTCATCGCGCCGGTCGTGAAGTCGGACTGGGAGGTGCCGTTGAGGATGTCGTTCCAGCGCGGAATCAGCAGCAGGTCCTGGACGACGCGCTCGACCGCAGCATCGGCGGCGTAGAGCGCCTCCTGGCTGTCGCGGTAGTTCCCGGAAATGCGGGTTTCGGTCGTGCTCACCATGACGACTGCGGCGCCGAGCGCGGTCAGCAGCATCATCGCCATCAGCGCGATGATGAGAGCTGAACCTTGCTGGTCCGAAAGCCGTGTGCGGAGCCGATGGGTGATCTGCATTATCGTGTCAGGTTCAAATTGCGCGGCGTCACTTCGAACTGCGTCTGGTAGTCGGGGACGTAGCGGTCGCCACCGACGGCGGTCCCCCGGTTCCTGAAACGGGTCGGGTCGTTGCCGCGCAGGCTCGCGGATGCCGCCTGCATGCGAAGAGTCACCCTGCACTTTCCGGACGCGAAGGAGATCGACGTCGAACTGGTTGTCGCCGGCGCCGCAGTAAGGTCCGTCGCTGAGCATCGCCGAGGTGAGCGCGGCGAGAGAACCCTCGGTCGCGGCAAGCGTCGGCCGCGCCAGGAAGTTGCCGGCGGCGTCATACAGGCAGTTGGCGACGCCGAGCGGCGGCTTCGGCTGTGTCGGACCGACCGTGTCGCCGAAATAGTCGAACCGGAGATCCACTACGTTGTCGACCAGGGGCGTTTCTTTCAGGTGCCCGTCGTACTGCATCAGCTGGTTTGTCGCCCGATTCAGATAGAACGTGTCGCTGACGACTTGCGTAACGGACGCGCCGACTCCGTACGAGTAGTTCAGGTCCTGACCGCGATGCTGAAGGTGCGCGGCCGGATCCTGGACTTCCGTGATCGTGAACGTGTCGTAGTTTCCTGACATGTCGAAGATGATGACGTCCATGCCTTCCTTGAAGCCGCAGAGTTCCTCTCCCTTCGGGCAGTTCGGCTGGTCGGTCACCTTCAGCTCCGCTGACTGCGACGGCATCGCCGCGCTGAGCGTCGTCTGCGAGTAGCTGTTGGGGATGTAGGTCAGCGTGATCTTGTCGGTCGTGAAGCTGCCCGGGCCGGTGGTCGGGTCGGGCGACAGATCACCCGTGCGGCGCGGCAGGACCGAGGCAAAGAAGTTGACGAGCGATCCGGTGACCGGGCCCTGATAGGGCCCGGCGCCGGCGATGATCATGTCCTTGAACAGCGCGTCGGTGCCGAGGCGCATGCGCTGCTGGATGTCCACGACCTCCGGCTGCGCCTGGGCGTTGCCCTGCGCCGGGTTCATCAAGCGTGAAGATGGCTCCCGTCACGACGAGCATGATCGCGGTCGAAATCAGCATCTCGACGAGCGAAAAGCCCGACTCGTTCGAAAGGCGACGCCGGTGGAGCGGGCTCATGAGGCTTTCCTGGTCTTGACCGTGACGAGCAGCGCGTCGGTCAGCATCCGCGTTCGGGTGAAGGCGGTGGCGACGCGCGTGGCCTCGCTCGCGACCGGGGTGACGAGCACCTGCAGCACCAGCGTGTTGTTCGGATTCGTCGGCAGCGGCGTGATCGACCAGCGCCGGATATAGACCGCCGAGCCCGGCGCCGTCGCGCCAGTGCCGACCCACGTGCCGTTCGCGTCGAGGAAATCGACGTAGCCGGGCGTGTTCTGCTCGAGCGAGTCGGACGGCGACGGGTTGAGCCCGAAGCCGCTCGACGTCGGGGGCGTCACTGCAAGGTTGCTCGTCGTGTCGCTCAGCGGCAGGCCCTGACCTTGAAGGTCGAATCCCCAGGTGAGGCCGCGCAGCTGCTCGAGCTTCTGTTCAGCCATCGAGGTCGCGGAGGTCTGGCCATGCGCGACGAAGTTCATGCGCGTCGACATCGCAAACACCTGCGCGACGCCGAGCGACACGCTGGTCAGCAGCGCCATCGAGATGATCACCTCGATCAGGCTGAAGCCGCGGTTATTGAAGCTGGATTTTGCCGATTGCATTGATCGTCACCGTCTTCGACTTGCCGTCGCGCGTGATTGTGACCGTCACCGGGGTCGTGATCGCCTGCACGACGCCGGCGACAACCTGGGCCGCGGCACCGTCTGGCTGAAACTGAACGATCGCCGTCGTCACCGTGGCGCCGTTCGGCAGCGTGCGAACCGGCCCATCGAAGTTCGGGCGGGTCATCACGTCGACGTCGGCGGCGGGGAACGGGTAAGCCGTCGCGAGGCAGCGGTTCGCGGCGCTGTCGGCCGCGGTTCCGAGCACTTCCACGATCCGCACGTATCCGGTGGACGGACAGTTCGTGCGGACCCGCAGCGGCCGGTTCGAAGACACCGCCTTGATCCGTGCGTCCTGGAACTCCCCGACCACGAGCCGGGCCGCGTCACCGAGCTTGATGCTGGCGGTCATGTCCTTCATGACCGGCAGCGCCACCGCCGCCATCGTCCCGACGAGGGCGACGACGAGCAGGAGCTCGGTGAGCGTGAAACCGTTCGCGGAACTGCGGGATGACATCTCGGGTGGCAAATGAGCAAGAGCACGGCCACTGCGCGGTTTGGACGCGCGATCGTGCCGGCTAACCATGGGTAATATCGCGGTTTAGGGCATGGGCCGGGGTGTGCGTGGAGGACCACGAATCTGGCCGATGTGCCGTTTTGGTACCGGCGCTAACAGATCTGACGTAAAGCGGTCTCGAGGGCCTGTTCCGGCGAATTCAGCGCTCCCGGAGCGCGTCGTCGGCACCCAGGCCGGCCATCCAGACGCGGTGTCAGCGTCGGGCGCGGGCTGCGGGCGTGTCAGGCCCGCCGGAGCGGGCAGCGAGACGGTCAGGCGGGCACCGCCGCCGGTAGCGTTCGAGGCGGTAATTCGCCCGTTGTGGGTGACGATGATCTTCTGGACGAGGGCCAGGCCGAGCCCTGTGCCTCGGGCCTTGGTCGTGAAGAAGGGCGTAAAGATTTTGGCGGCCGCCCCAGGCTTGATACCCGGCCCGTTGTCGCTGATCGTGATCCGGAGGACGTTCTGGGCGGCGTCCTCCGAGCCGTCGATGGCGATTCGCGGCGGGACATTCGCATCCGTGCACGCCTCGAGCGCGTTGCGGCACAAGTTGCTGAAGGCCTGCCGGAGCAGGACCTCGTCGCCCTCTACCCTGGCGAACCGGCCCGTCACGGTGACATCGCCGCCCCGTGTCCGTGCGTCCGAGCGGATTTCCTCCGCGGCGCGATCGACAATTCCCTGCATCTCGACGGGCGTCAGCGTCAGGTCGGTCGGTTTGGCGAAGTTGAGGAAGTTGGTGACGACCTGCCCGAGCGCCTCGGTCTCGTCGCGTATGCCCTGCACGTACGGGCGAAAATCAGGCTGCAGCTGATCGAGGGCGAGCAGGCGGGCGTATCCGTGGATGGTTGCCAGCCCGTTGCGGAACTCGTGGGCGATGCCGGCGGTGAGCTCGCCGAGCCTCGCAAGGCTGTCCTTGAGGCGCAGCTGCTCTTCGAGATCGGCAACCTCGCTGAGATCCGTGAACAGGCAGATGGCGCCGTGGGGCTCGCCGGACCCATCGCGAATTGGCGACACGGTGATGCCGAGGTGAGTCGCGCCGCCGGCGGGCTGCGCCATCTGCACGGCGCGCCTGACGATCGGCCGCATGACGGACAAACCCTCGTGCACGACGTCCGAGAGCGGAGCGGCGCTGGCCAGGACCTCCTTGTAGCTCGCGCTCACATCCGCGTCCTCCGCGATGCCGAGCAGCCGTCGTCCCGCCGGGTTGAGCGTGCGGACGAGGCCACCCTCGCTGACGACGAGGAGCCCTGACGTCATGCTCGCGATGATCTCGCTGCTCAGGCGCTCGGAGGCTTCCGCCCGCGCTTTCATCGCGAGCTCCTGCGCCTTCACCGCCTGCAGCGCGTCCTCCATCGCGGTCGCCATGAACACGGCCTCACCGCGCACGGGAGTGCCACCCTTGGCGGCCTTCCGCGCCGCGGCAAAGATGTTCATCACCGCAAATGAGAGGATGCCGGCAAGCGATCCGACAATGGCGGTCAGGCCAAGAAGCACGTATCCGGCTCGGGTCACAGTTCAGTTCTCAGCTTTCAGCAATCAGCAATCAGCTAATCAGCTTCTCAGCAGCCAGTTCTCAGCAATCAGCAATCAGTGCTCAGTGCTCAGTTCTCAGGTTCTCAGTTCTCAGAATTCACCAAGAGGTAGCTTCGAGCTGACAGCTGATAACTAATAGCCGAGAACTGACTGCTGACTGCTGATGACTGACCGCTAGTAGAACCCCACGTACCAGTTGATTAGACGTTCTCCCACGAGCGAGGCGGCAAGCGCGCCGAGCGCGAGGAAGGTGCCGTACGGCAGCGCGTACTTCATCCCGCCGCGCTTCATGGCAATGACGAGCAGCCCGATCAGCGAGCCTCCGACTGATGAGAGGACGAGCGTCACCAGCACCAGCTTCCATCCGAGGAACGCGCCGATCATCGCCAGCATCTTGACGTCGCCGCCGCCCATCCCTTCCTGCCCCGCATAACGGTAGTACGCCTCGCCAATCGCCCACAGGACTCCCCCGCCGATCAGGATGCCGAGGAGCGCGTCGACGATGCCGGGCGGCAGGACGATACTCGCAAGCAGCCCCACGACGATCCCGGGCAGCGTGATCGCGTCCGGCAACAGGTGGTGCTCGAGATCGATCGCGAAGAGTACGACCATCGCGCACGCGAACACCAGGCGGACGACGAGCAGGGCGGTCCACCCGAACACGGCGCCGTGGACGAGGAACAGCACGAGCGTCACGAGCTCGAGCGCGGGGTAGCGGATCGAGATGGGCTCGCGACACTGGCGACAGCGGCCACGAAGCAGTGCGTAGCTGGCCAGCGGCATGTTGTCGAACCATCGCAGGACGTAGCCGCAGTTCGGGCAGCGCGAACCGGGACGAACGAGCGACTGGCCGAGCGGCAGCCGGTGGACGCAGACGTTCAGGAAGCTTCCGACCGACAGGCCGAGAATCGAGAGGACGGCAAGGTGCAAGGCCTCGACACTCACCGTTCGTGCCCCGGCTCGGCAGGCATGGGGAACAACGGCGAGGACGAGCTCACGCGCACGCGCCCGGTCAGGGCGTCGAGCGCATATGGCGTTCCCGATGGGTCGACAGGCACTCCCCGCAGAACGCCGCGGCCGATCAGCGCTCCCCAGGTATACCCGCCAGCCGCCGGGCCAGCTGCGCGCCACTATGGCCTGGAGCTGATCGATCTGATCGAGCGCCTCGACTTGCCCGAGGGATCGCTCAGCCGTGCGACGCACCCACGGTTGCTCCGAGTGCAACAGTTGTTGCCACATGAACCGGGCGGTCGCCCGATCGTCGCTGCGGGTCAGCATGGATGCCGCGACGGCAGGCAGCCAGTTGGGGGCGTTCGGCTGGGTCGCGGCGCGCTGGAACCATTCGCCCGCGGCCTTGTAATCGTGCAGCCGCCAGTAGTACACGAACGCGACGTCGTGGTAGTACTCCCACTTGTGGGGGCGTGCCGCGATGCCCTTGCGGAGGAGCGCCACCGCCTGGTCGGGTCTTCCCGGACCGCCCGGATAGGGCTCGCCGAGGAAGATGGCACCGAAGCGGTAGGCGATATTGAAGTAGGGATCGAGGGTCGTTGCAATATCGAGCAGCGGATAGAGCAGCTCGTATCTTCGGCCGCCGGGCGTACCCGTCTTGTCGAGCCGATCGCCCCCGTAGTGCTGAATCGCCCGGATCCAGTAAACGTCGGCGGCGAGCGCCTCGAAGCCGAACGTCAGGCGCTTCATCGCGGCCGGCGACCGCACGTACAACACGCGCGTCCGCGCCGCATCGACTCGCGGGTAGGCGCGGTCTCTCATCACCTGGAGCGCGATTGCGCCGCCGAGGGCGCATACGGCAAGCCCGATCGCCGACGGGGCGCCTGAGCTGCTCCCGTCACTTGAAGTCCCGCCGGGAGAAAATCAGCGTCGCGGCAATGAGCAGCGCACCAATGTACAGGCCGCCGTACGCCGCCGTCGTCAGTACATACCCCATCGTCACCGGCAGGCCGTGCACCACTTCGGTCTTGACGTCGAAGGCGGAGAAGTCCGGAACCAGGTGATACGCCGCGCGCGCAAGCCAGATCGTCGGCTGCGAATTGACGACCTGGTCGAAATTTTTCAAATCCTCGTTGAAGCGGCCTGACAGATACAGCCCGAACGTGAGCGCCGCGGAGAGCATCGGGCTCGAGAACGTCGAAAAGAAGAGCGCGATCGCGGTCACGAGCATCAGCTCGATCGTGATCAGGAACACCGCCTTCAGGAGCGCCGGATCCGTCGGCGGGCGCTTCCCAGCTCGCTCTCGTCGCGGCGGTCGCAGCCCAGCCCATGTACCCGAGCACGAGGTAAAGACCGATCGTCATCGCCGCGACGTTCACCGCCAGCGTCAGCACGAGACCGGCGTACTTGCCGCTGATGAACTGGCCGCGCGTCACCGGCTTGGCGAGCAGCGCGTAGATGCTGCGCCGCTCGACCTCTTTCGACACCAGCCCGATGCCGATGAAGATTGCGATGAACAGCCCGAAGATGGACGTCGCGGCCAGGCCGAGGTCCTTGATGATTTTGGCGTCCTGACCGGCAGTCAGCTGGCCGAGCACGTACGAGGCCCCGATCAGGAGCAGCGCAAAGAGCACGAGGTTGTAGAGCACGCGGTCGCGCACGGACTCGCGGAACACGTTCGCCGCGACAACCCTAATTGCGTGCATCGCCCCGGGCTCCGCGCCCGACCTCCGCGACGCGCTGCACGAAGAAATCCTCGAGCGAATCCCGAACCGGGTTGATCGAAATGAGCGAGGCGCCGCCCGCTGAAAGCTCGGGGAGCAGCCGCTCAGGGGGCTGATCCTGCGGAACCTCGAACATGTAACGTCCGGCCGAAATCTCCGTAACCCTCGCCACACGCGGGGCAATGCCGGCCAGCATCTCGGGAGTCACGCCTGCCACGACCATCTCCCAGCCGCGGAGCTGAAACGCCAGCAGGTCGGACAGTCGGCCCGAGGCTGCCAGCCGCCCACCGGCGACGACTGCGACGCGGCGGCAGAGCGCCTCGGCGTCGGCGAGGATGTGGGAGCTGAAGAACACGGTACGACCCTGGTCGCGCAGTTCGAGAATCAGCGCGCGGACGTCACGCCGGCCGAGCGGGTCGAGCCCGGACATCGGTTCGTCGAGGAAGATGATTTCGGGATCGTTCAGCAGTGCCTGGGCGATGCCGACCCGCTGCAGCATGCCCTTTGGAGAACTTGCGCAGCTGCAGCCGGCGCTCGGCGCCGATGCCGACGCGATCGAGCATCGCGTTCACCCGAGTGCGGCGATCGGCCCCCGTGAATCCGAACAGCTGCCCGAAGTAATGCAGCAGCTCTTCGGCCGTGAGGTAGTCGTAGAAGTAGGGATTTTCGGGGAGGTAGCCGATGCGCTTGCGCATCGCCACGTCGCCGACGGGGCGACCGAGGATCTCGGCGCGGCCGGCGGTCGGATAAATCAGCTGCATCAGCAGCTTGAGCGTCGTGGTCTTGCCCGCACCATTGGGCCCGAGGAATCCGAAGACCTCGCCGGTCTCGATTTCGAGCGTGAGATCGTCGAGCGCCCTGTACGGGCGCCGGCGCCAGAAGCCCACCGCGTAGTCCTTGGTGAGCGCCTCCATTCGGATTGCGGCAGACATGTTCTGGCGGCGCCCGGCGGGCTACTTCGCGCGCTGCAGTTCCAGCGGTGATCAACGCGTCGATGTATTCGGGCGGAACGACACCCGGGGGAAGCTTGCGCCCGTTGAGGAAGAACGTGGGGGTCGAATTGACGCCCAGGACGCCGCCCATGCGGGCATCGGCCTTCACTTCTTCGAGCGCTTTGGCGTAGCCGCCGTTGAAATCGGCAATACCGCCGACGTCCTTCGCCGCTTCTCTGACCATCGACGGCGTCAGCGTGGTCTGGTGGTCGTAGAGCCAGTCCTCCATCGCGGCTGCCTTGCCGGTCTCGCGCGCCTGCACCACGGCCGCCGCGGCCTCGCACGCAGCCATGTGGTTGCCGTTCGGCGCGTTCGGGTTGCACTCACCCTCGAGCGGGAAGTGTTTGGCAATGAACCGCACCTGGCTGTTGCCGGCGTACTTGGCGATCAGTCCCTTGTACGACTCGTGCGCACTGCGGCAGTGCGGGACACTGGAAGTCGCTGAACCCGACCACCACCACCTTGGCACCCTCGGCCGGTACCGACAGGTCGACTCGCGGCTGCAGATCCCACCACTTGATCAGCTCGGCCCGCTGCGGTTCGGTCAGCGGCGTCATCGGCGCCGCCGCGGCAGCCTGCGCCTGGGCGCCTTCACTCGGGAAGTACGCGATGACCGAGCCTGCTCCGACGATGTAGAGCAGCGCGAGAACGAGTGCGACCGGGCTGGAGAAGAGGGTCCGCAGGTCGCGCGGGGCGCGGCGAGGCAGCGTGGTCATAGGGAACGTCGTGGCTCCACCGGAAATGATGAAGAGCGCCACCACCGCAACATACGTGGCCGCGCACAGCATGCAGAAGGTCTTCAGTTGAACGTACGAAGCCCAGGCGAGATACATCGTGAACGCAAGACCAACCGTCGACAGCGCGAACACGTACGCCGGGACGGACTCGCGGATGCGCGATTTTTCGCTGCCGCCGATCGCGACCAGCAGGAGGATGAGCAGAAAGAAGAACAGGCCGGCGACCGCCACCGGCACGCCCAGAAAGCTGCCGTAGCGACTGAGGTAGGCCTGCGTGCAGCTCACGGTCGCGTTGACGTCGCAGAAACTGGTGTAACCGGGATTCGTGAGCAGCTTGTAGTGAACGACGGTCGACGTCGACGCGGCTGCCAGCCCGAGCGCGGCAAAGGCGAGCAGTAGCCTTCGGCTCAAAGTACTCATGGTTTAACGCTCAGTTGTACCGCGCGCACGCGCAACGGTCAAGCCAGCCCGCCCTCCCGACTACTTGAGCTCGCTGCCGTGCGGCGGCGCGCCAGTCTCGGGCATGTTGCCGGCGAAGCTCGCCCCATCGGCGAATACGGCCCGGTCGGTGTTGGTGCCGAAAAAACGGACGCCCGAGAGGCCGGGCCGCATGGGCTCCGCGGTCACCCAGTAATGTTCCAGGAGCGCCTCCCCGGTGCACGACTTCAATTCGAGGTTCAGCGGCGTTCCACCCATCGCGAACTGATAACCGGACTTCAAGAGGGGATCGACGGCGAGGTCGGGGCTGATGAAGGCGCTTCCGGTCGTCGGCATCGGCACGGCGAGCGACGCGAGCGTCGCGGCATAGTGCTGGTTCCCGCATGCCTGAGCGAAGGCAAACTGCCCCTGGTTGACCGCGCCGAGGGTCGCGATCGCGGATGCTTCGTCGCCCTGTACCCGCGCATGGAAGTAGATCCCCATGCTGATCGACGCAAGAATCCCCACAATCGCCACCACGATCAGCAGTTCGATGAGCGTAAAGCCGCGGCAGCAGCGGGTGCGGATGTGCATTCCTCAAACGACAAGGGTGGTGCCCTCTCGGACACCACCCTTGATTATGTCGCCGACGACGGCTTACTGAACCGGCGTCGTCGCCGAGTTCACGGTCGCGTTGGTGTAGGTCGCGCCGGTGTTGTCCTGGAAGATCGTCGCGCGCTGGTCGGTGCCGAACGAGCGCTGGCCGGTCGAACCGATCGACGAGGGGTGCGCCTCGGCGAAGTACGACGCGATCGCGTCGGCTGCCGACACGTTGCAGGTGTTCGCCGCAAGGACGACCACCGTGGCCAGCAGACCGGGACCGGCGTTGACGATGTAGCCGCTCTTGACGACGGCGTTCGCATTGAGGTCGGGGCTGATGAAGCCGGCGGTGCTGCCGGTCGGCGCCTTCGCCAGGTCAGCGAGGCTCTGTGCGTAGCCGCCGCTCGCGCAGCTCGACGAGAAGGTCGACTCCGCGCTGTTGATGGCGCGCATCGAGCCGATGGCCGACGCTTCGTTGCCCGACATCCTGGCGCGCAGGAGCCCGGGGATCGCGATGGCCGCGATGATGCCGATGATCGCCACGACGATCAGCAGTTCGATGAGCGTGAAACCCTTCTGGTTGCGAACCTTCATTTGACTCACTCCTGACAAAAAAATTTTGCCGCCTGGATTGTTGCTCCGTCGCGCTCGGATTAGCCCAGCGGCGACGCAAACGGTAGAGCAACCGGGATGCCGTCGGGTCCCGTGCGGCCACGTATCCCCCAAGTCGCTGTAGCGCCTGAGTTTAAGTAGAACAGCGGAAGGGTCGGGAAGATGCTTCCCTCTGACAATTTTTGACTGACCGCCAATTCGTGTCAACCACAGGCGCGTGAAAGTGTCACTCGATTAGAGGGACGAACCAGGGCGGAGGTTGGGTTGTGAGGGAGAAAGTCGACGGGGCGGGCCGGCCGATTCAGTCGGAATCGAGGGGAGCACCCTGCGGCGCTCCCCTCGTAGCTGTCCGAACGCCGTTACTGAACCGGCGTCGTCGCCGAGTTCACGGTCGCGTTCGTGTAGGTCGCGCCGGTGTTGTTCTGGAAGATCGTCGCGCGCTGGTCGGTGCCGAACGAACGCTGACCGGTCGAACCGATCGACGAGGGATGCGCCTCGGCGAAGTAAGACGCAATCGCGTCCGCTGCCGCCACGTTGCACGTGTTCGCGGCGAGGACGACGACCGTGGCCAGCAGACCGGGGCCGGCGTTCACGATGTAGCCGCTCTTCACGACGGCGTTGACGTTGAGGTCAGGGCTGATGAACCCGGCCGTGCTGCCCGTCGGCGCCTTGGCCAGGTCCGCGAGGCTCTGGGCGTATCCGCCGCTCGCGCAGCTGGACGAGAACGTCGATTCCGCGCTGTTGATGGCGCGCATCGAGCCAATCGCCGACGCCTCGTTGCCGGACATCCGGGCGCGGAGGAGACCGGGAATGGCGATGGCCGCGATGATCCCGATGATCGCCACGACGATCAGCAACTCGATCAGCGTGAAGCCCTTCTGGTTACGAACTTTCATGTAGCAACTCCTGAAACTGTTTCTGCCGCTGTGGCACGTGTTGAAGGATGGCCGGACACGCACCTCGCGGCCGACATCGCGACAGGAGCAACTCGGCGGCCAGATGGGGCATCTATCCAAACGGCACAAATCATTAAATGAAAACGATTTATCGCGCGTCGAATCGCGGTCGGATGGCGGTGACACTAATTGCCGCGAGCCAATTAGTGTCATCGGCGACTGGCATTTAGTGTCGCCCGAACGACCGCTCGCCGGCACCTCGCGCGGCCGGTTCGGCCCGCTATTTGAGGTTGTACTTCTTGGTGTAGTAGCGGAACGACCGGAAGCTCATGCCGAGCAGGTCCGCGGCCTTGACCTTGACGCCGCCAGACTGCCTGAGCGCCTCGGCGATGTACTCGCGTTCGATGTGCTGGACGTGGCGTTCGAGGTCGAACCCGCCGTCCGGAATGCCTTCCGTGGGTGCGGGACCCGGCGTCGCGGCGCCGGCGCCGACCGGCAGATTCAGCTGCTCGGGCAGGCTCTCGGCCAGAATCATCGGGCTCTGCTCGAGCGCGACCGCCCGCTCCATCGCGTTTTCGAGCTCGCGGATGTTGCCGGGCCAGTGGTGCTCGCGCAGCCGCGCCAGGGCCCCACCCGAGATCCCGGCGATCGGTTTGCCCATCTGCTGCGCAAACTTGGCGACGAAGTGCTCGGCCAGCGCCGGAATGTCGTCGAGCCGCTCGCGCAGCGGCGGCAGCTTGAGCGGAATGACGTTGATTCGGTAGAACAGGTCCTCCCGGAACGTGCCTTCCGCCACCATTTTCAGCAGGTCGCGGTTCGTCGCCGCGAGCACCCGGATGTCGGCGCCGATTTCCTCGGTCCCGCCAAGCCGGCGGAATTTCCGCTCCTGCAGGACGCGCAGCAGCTTGACCTGGACGAGAGGGCTCATCTCGCCGATCTCGTCGAGGAAGATCGTCCCCTTTTCGGCGACCTCGATGAGGCCCTTCTTGTTGCTGTCCGCCCCGGTGAACGCGCCGCGCATGTGCCCGAACAGCTCCGAGTCGAGCAGCGTCTCGGACAACGCGCCACAGTTCACCGCCACGAACGGCCGGTCCTTGCGCGGCGAATTGAAATGGATCGCGCGCGCGACCAGCTCCTTGCCGGTTCCCGACTCGCCCGAGATGAGCACGGTGCTGCTGGTCGGCGCAATCGTGTCCACCAGCTGGAAGACCGCCAGCATCGAATTGCTGCTGCCGATGATGTTCGAGTACTGGAACGTGCTCTTGAGCACCTTCTTGAGCAGGACGTTCTCCTGCTGTAGTCGCCGGCGCTCCAGTTCACGGCCGACGCGGAGACGCAGCTCGCTCGCGGCGCTCGGCGACTTGTTGACGTAGTCGGCCGCGCCCAGCCGCAGCGCTTCGACCGCGGTCTCGGTCGAGGCAAACGCGGTCATCACGATGCTGATGATGTCGGGGCTGACGCGCTTTGCTTCGCGCAGCAGCTCGACCCCGTTCATGTTCGGCATGCGGATGTCGGTGATGAGGATGTCGACCCGCTCACGCCCAAGGACTTCGAGGGCGCCGGCGCCGTCCTCCGCCACGAGCACGTCGTAGCCATCGCGCCGCAGCACGATCGACAGCAATTCGCGCATCGACCGCTCATCGTCGACCACGAGGACGCGCGCGGGACCCGCGACCGCGACCGGTTCGTCTGCCTGGAGCTCGGTTGTCATGTTCAACTCAGAACCGGGCGCGCACTCGTCGCGCCCGGCAGCGTGACCTCCACCTGGGTACCGACGCCCCGTTGTGACGTGACGTGACCGCGCCGCCGTAGTCGCTGACGATCCGATGCACGATGGCCAGGCCGAGCCCGGTGCCTCCGGCGAAGCCACCGCGGAACGGCTGGAAGATGCCGTCGATTTCGTCCTGCGCGATGCCGACGCCCTGGTCCTCCACCCGGATGACCAGCTCGCCCGGCGCGCCCTGCCGCTTCCGGCGCCTGCTTGACGCAGAGCCGCAGCTCGCCGCCGTGGGGCATGGCGCGAACCGCGTTGGTCGCCAGGTTCCAGACGATTTGCCTGATCTGGTTCTCGTCCGCGTCGTACCAGGCCTCGGCCGCCGGCACGTCCACGGCAATCTCGTGCGCGTCGCTCAGTTCGGCGTTGTTCTCGAGCAGCCGCGCCGTGTCGGTGATCACCTGGCGCACATCGACGCGCGTGGTCGCGAGCCGCTGCGGTCGCGCGTAGGCGAGAAAGCTTCGGATGGTGTCGTTCAACCGGTCGGACTCGCGCAGCACGATGTCCATGAGCTGCGACTGATCGACGGTCAACGGAAGTTCCTGGCGCAGGATCTGGATCGAGCCGGACATCGAGGCCAGCGGATTCCGGATCTCGTGCGCGATCCCCGCCGCCATCTCGCCAACCGCGGCCAGGCGCTGCTGCACCCGGGCTTCGCGGTCGTGCTTGCGCGCGTCGGTCACGTCCTGGAACGTGAACAGGAACCCGGTCTCGCCCCGCGGCGTGAGGAGCGGGGCGGTGCTGAGTCCGACCACGACCTGCCGCCCGTCCGGGCGGCTGAACCCGAAGTCCACCCTCGGCAGCGGCGGGCGATCCTCGCGCGCGCCGAACAGGTCGGCGAAGTCGGGCGGAAGCTGCAGGACCGCCCTGGCTGGCTGGCCGACGGCCTCGGACGCCTTGACGCCGGTAATCGCGGTCGCCGCACGGTTGAACGTCAGCAGCCGGCCGTCGATGTCGCTCGTGGCCAGCCCGCTCGTGAGGCTGTCGATGACGTGCTGGCTGAACGCCTGCAGGTCCGCGATCTGGTTCGACGCCACCGCCAGTTTTTCATCCGCACGACGCAGCCCTTCAGCCAGGTAGCCGCTCAGCGCGGCGACGGCGACGAACCCGAACACGTTGAGGCCGATCGTGAACCACGCCAGCCGCTGTGGCGGCAGCAGGGCGGGATCGTACGAGATCGGCGAGGTGCCCGGGTCCGTAGTACTGGACCAGCACCAGCCCCGAATAGAGGATGGCACTGAGCACGCCGACCATCACGCCGCCGCGGCGCGATTCGATCGTGCTGCCGGCGATGATCGGCAGCGCGTAGAGCGGCGAGAAGTAACTCGCCACGCCGCCGGTGAGGTAGACGATCGCCGACACGATCACCGCGTCGCACCCGAGCTGCAGGTCGACCAGCCAGCGGTAACGCTCCGAGTGGTTCAGCAGGACGCTGTACACCACCGTCAACGCGTAAGTGATCCCGATGAGCACGAAGAACGGATCGATCGGCAGGACCCCGGGCGACTTGATCTGGATCAGGATCGCCGAGCCGAGCACCAGCGTAATCGCCGCGGCACGGCCGGCGATGAGCCAGAGAAGTTTGCTCCGCAGTGTAGAGTCCATGCTTGATCAGTAACCAGTAACCAGTCGCCAGTCACCAGTAATCAGTCGCCAGTCACCAATTCCGGGTAACGAGACTGGACACTGGAAACTGGAAACTGGGAACTGGGTCATTTACGTCAGCTTGCTGATCATGTCGAAGATCGGCATGTACATCGCGATGACGATGCCGCCGACGACGACGCCGAGCACGGCGATCATGACCGGCTCCATCAGCGTCAGGAGCCCGGCGACGGCGGTGTCGACTTCCTCTTCATAGAAGTCCGCGATCTTGCCGAGCATCGCGTCGAGCGCGCCGGTGGTCTCGCCGACGTTGATCATCTGCACCACCATGGACGGGAAGACGTTGGTCTCGCGGAGCGGCGTCGAAATGGTTTCACCGCGCTCGATGCTCGACCTGGTCTTCTGCACCGCGTTCTCGATCACGGCGTTGCCGGCGGTGCGCGCGGTGATGTCGAGGCCGTCCAGGATCGGCACGCCCGAGGCGAGGAGTGTCGACAGCGTGCGGCAGAACCGTGCGACCGCCACCTTGCGCAGGATGTCCCCGAGGATCGGCATCTTGAGCGCAATCGTGTCGACCATGAGCCGACCCGGCTCGGTGGAGTAGTAGTTCTTGAAAGCGTACGCGGCCAGGCCCATGGCGATGACGCCAATCCAGCCGTAGGAGACCAGCCCGTTGCTCAACCCGATGACGACGCGGGTCGGGAGCGGCAGCTGCGCGCCGAGGCCGGCGAACATCGCGGCGAAGGTCGGGATGACCTTCCACAGAATGGCGCTGACGACGAGGCCGGCGATGACGATGACCGCGACCGGGTAAATCATCGCCGACTTCACCTCACCGGTCAGCTTGACGCTCTTCTCGATGTATTCCGCCAGTCGCTTCAGAATGGTGTCGAGGATACCGCCCGCCTCGCCGGCGGCAATCATGTTGGTGAAGAGCGGGTCGAACGTCTTCGGGTGCTTCTTCATCGCGTCGGCGAGCGCCGCACCCGATTCGACGTCCTCGCGCGTCTTCAGGATGACCGCGGCGAAGTTCTTGTGCGGTTCCTGCTTGCCCAGGATCTCCAGGCACTGCACGAGCGGGAGCCCGGCGTCGATCATGACGGAGAATTGCCGGACGAAGATCGCCAGGTTCTTCGCCGGCACCTTCTTGCCGGCTTTCGGGCCGGTTGGCTTCGCCGCCGCAGCCGCGGCCGCCGCCTCCTTCTTGGCCTTCGACGGATCGATCCGCGTCACCATGATCTGATCGCGCCGGAGTGCCGCGACCGCGGCATCCATCGAATCAGCCGTATGCTCGCCGGACACGGACTGCCCCGCACGGGTTCTTCCTGAATAGGCGAATGTAGGCATAATCGTCACCAGCTTCCGGCTTCCGGCTTCCAGCTTTCACTTCTGAGCTGTCAGCTTTCAGCCATCAGCATTCAGCTATCACCAATCAGCATCAGCTCTCAGCAATCAGCTCTCAGCATTCAGTTCTCAGTTCTCAGCACCAGCTCTCAGTCGCCAGTCGCCAGTGCGCCCCCCAGGCCCCGAACCCCGATTCCCGAGCCCCGCCTGTGCCCTGAGAGCTGACGACTGAAAGCTGACAGCTATCTGGCCGGCGCGCGCGGCGGCAGCCCCGCTCCCGGGCGAGCCAGACCCGCTCCCGGCACGACGCCGGCGCCGCGGCTGATCATCTGTTCGAGCTCGTCCTTCAACGACGAGGCCGCCATGGCGGTGTCGAGCGTGATCAAACGCTTCTGATACAGCGTCGCGAGCGACTGATTCATCGTCTGCATCCCGAACTTCTCCTGCCCGGTCTGCATCGTCGAGTAAATCTGGTGCACCTTGTCGTCGCGAATCAGGTTCCGGATCGCCGGCGTCGGGATCAGCACTTCGAGCGAGATGACGCGGCCCTGGCCGTCCGCCCTCGGCATCAGCGCCTGGCAGACAATGCCTTCGAGCACGAGCGAGAGCTGCGTCCTGATCTGCCCCTGCTGATGCGCCGGGAAGACGTCGATGATTCGGTTGATCGTCTGCGCCGCCGAATTGGTGTGCAGCGTGGCGAACGTGAGATGCCCGGTCTCGGCGATGCGCAGCGCCGATTCGATCGTCTCGAGGTCGCGCAGCTCGCCGATGAGGACGATGTCGGGGTCTTCGCGGAGCGCGGCGCGCAGGGCGCCGGCGAACCCGTGAGTGTCGCTGTGCACCTCGCGCTGATTGACCAGGCAGCCCTTGTGCTGGTGGATGTACTCGATCGGATCCTCGATCGTCAGAATGTGTTCGCGGCGTTCGGTATTGATCTTGTCGATCATCGCGGCCAGCGTGGTCGACTTACCGCTGCCCGTCGGTCCGGTCACGAGCACCAGGCCGCGCGGCCGGTCGGCAAGGGTGGCGAGAACCGGGGGCAGCCCGAGCTCGTTGAAACCCTTGATCGTTTCGGGGATGACCCGATACACGGCGGCAACCGCCCCGCGCTGGTTGAAGACGTTGCAGCGGAAGCGTGCGAGGCCGCGAATGCCGAACGAGAAGTCCAGCTCCAGCGCTTCTTCGAAGCGCTTCTTCTGCGCGTCGGTGAGGACGCTGTAAGCGAGCCCTTTCGTCTCGGCCGGGCCGAGAGTCGGCAGGTCGAGCGTCTGCAACTTGCCGTGGACGCGGATCTGCGGCGGTGTGCTCGTCGTCAAATGCAGGTCGGACCCGCTCAGTTCGACGAGGGTCTTGAGGAGTTCAGGTAATGTGGCCATATCGATTCGATTTCCCAGTTTCCAGTTTCCAGTTTCCAGTTTCCAGGCCGAGTCTCCAGCTCCAGCGCACTTACTGGTGACTGGCTACTGGTTACTGGCGACTCTCCTACTTGACCGTTTCCCTCGCCACTTCCTCGATGGTCGTGACGCCTTCCATGACCTTGTGGAGGCCGCTGCGTCGCAGCGTGATCATCCCTTCTTCGACCGCCTTGCGGCGGAGCTCAAGGCCCGAGGCACCGACGAGGATCAGCTCGCGCAACTGCTCGCCGATTTCCATCACTTCGTACAGACCGACGCGGCCCTTGTAGCCGGTGTTGTTGCACTTCTCGCAGCCGCTCCCCTTCTTGGGCACGACGGTCTCGGCTTCGTCCTTCGTGAAGCCGGCCTCGACGAGCGCGGGCGGCGCGTGACGTTCTTCGACCTTGCAGTTGGTGCAGATGCGCCGGACCAGGCGCTGGGCGCAGATCAGGTTGACCGAGCTCGCCACGAGGAACGGCTCGATGCCCATGTTCATCAACCGGTTGATCGTGCTCGGTGCGTCGTTGGTGTGAAGCGTCGAGAGCACGAGGTGGCCCGTGAGCGCGGCCTTGACCGCGATCTCGGCGGTCTCGAAGTCGCGGATTTCGCCGACGAGGATGATGTTCGGGTCCTGCCGCAGGAACGACCGCAGCGCAGCGGCGAAGTTGAGCCCGATGTTCTCGCGCACCTGGACCTGGTTGACGCCGACGAGGTTGAACTCGACCGGATCTTCCGCGGTCATGATGTTGGTCTCGATCGTGTTGATCTTGGCGATCGATGAGTAGAGCGTGTTGGTCTTGCCGCTGCCGGTCGGGCCGGTGACGAGCACGAGCCCCCACGGCTTCGCGATCGCGACCTCGAGCTTCTTGAGCGAGGTCGTCTCGAAGCCGAGCTTCGTCATGTCGAGCATCAGCTTGTCCTTGTCGAGGAGACGCATGACGATCTTCTCGCCGAAGAGCGTCGGCAGGCAGGACACGCGGAAGTCGATCTCTTTCGTCTGGCCGTTGTCGGCGAAGCGGATCTTGATGCGGCCGTCCTGGGGCAGGCGCTTTTCGGCGATATCGAGCTTCGCCATGATCTTGACGCGCGACGTGATCGCGTCGCGGAACTTCATCGGCGGCGCCATGACGTTGTAGAGAATGCCGTCGATCCGGAAGCGGACGCGGAACTCCTTCTCGTACGGCTCGACGTGGATGTCGCTCGCCCCTTTCTGAATCGCGGACATCAGCATCAGGTTGACGAGGCGGATGACCGGCGCTTCCCCGCCCTGCCGCTCGAGCGAGGCGACGTCGATCTGCTCCATCTCCTGGAGCACTTCGACGTCCTCGTCGACGATGGCCGCGGATTCCTCGAGCGCCTTGGTCACCATGTCGAGCGAGGCCGCGCTCGAGAGGGAGTCGCCGGCCGACGCGACCACGGTCGTCTCGCGAGGACCGCGCGCCGCAGGAGCGGCGCTGTAGTACTTCAGGATGGCGTCGGTGACCGCGGTTTCCGACGCCACCACCGGCTCGACGTTGTAGCCCGTCATGAACTTGATGTCGTCCATGGCGAACACGTTGGTCGGATCGATCATCGCGATCGTCAGCGTCGCGCCGGCGCGGCTGAGCGGGACGATCTGGTATTTGTGCGCGGTCTCGGCCGGGATCAGCTTGATGATGCCGGCATCGATTTCAAATTGCGTGAGGTTGATCGACGGGACGCCGTACTGCTTGCTGAGGAGAGCCGTGATCTCCTCGTCCTTGACAAACCCCAGCTTGACCAGGTTGAAGCCGAGCTTCCCCCCGTTGGTCTTCTGATAGCTCAGGGCGTCCTGCAGCTGGGCAGACGTAATCCGCTTTTCTTTCAGCAGCAGCTCGCCTATGCGGACGGGCATCGTTTGAGACTCTTAGCCGTAGGGCCGCCGGGAACGCGGCTGAAGCTGAGGTCGAGCTGGGGGGAACCGTATTCGAGCATGCCTTGACACTTTTTGTCAAGACGGTGGAGTACCAAAAACGAGACGACAGAAAAGAACAGTGAAGAACAGTGAAGGTCGGATCGCCCCGCTCTGCTCGCCCGCGATGGCGCACCGTTGCAGGCGCGAGCTCGAGGGCTCTCGATCGGGATTCGAGATTAGGGATTCGGATTCGGGGACTCGGGACTCGGGACCGGTCACCTCTGACTTCCGCCTGAAGGCGGAAGCTACCCCGCGACTGTGGAAGAGGTGGGGACTGGGGACGACAGCTGAAAGCTGAAAGCTGATGATAGCTGATAGCTTATGGCTGATGAGCTGATGAGCTGATAGCTGGCTAATACGCGAATCTCGCGGCGACGCCCCAGCCCTGCGGCGCACGGTCGGACCCACCGGTGTACTGGAAATCGAAGAAAACGGATGCGGTCGCGGCGAAACTGCCGCCGACACTGTAGGAGCGGGCGCGATCCCCGTCGGCGGTATTGAGGCTGAACCCGCCTCGAACAGTGGCCTTGCGATAGACCCGTCCTTCTGTGCCGGCCGCCAGCCGTCGCGAAGTTCCGTAGGGCCCTTCGATCTCGAGGATGTCGGAGTCGGCTGCCACGATCCACCCCGCGATTGGCGCGAACGACACCCCGGCACGGGCCTGGCGGTCGAGGCGGAGCGGTTTCCCGTCCGGCGTGTCGAACGATGGTTCGCTGGCATTTCGAAGGGTGACGCCAGCTTTGAGCCTTCCGCGACTCGCCATGACCCCGAGATCCGCGTCGGCGTGGGTTTCCCCCCTCGAGGGCCCGCTGTTGCCCGAGTCGAGCAGGCCGTCGCGTGCCGTCGCCGGGGCGAGGACTGACGAAGCGTAGCCCCTGACCAGTTTCAGCGTCCCCCCCACGGCCAGGCCCCGCACGACGGACTGAATGAAGGTGACCCCGGCGTGATGGGTCACGAGCGTGTCCGCCTCGAGCAGCACGTTCCCGGTCTCGGTCACGGCTGCGGGTGCGACGGTCCTGCTGCGCAATCCGTAATAGGACAACCCAAGCGCCGGCATTCCGAGGGCGATCAAGAGACCCGACTGGTTCGCGGCGGGGCCAACGGGAGGCTTCACTTCAGCGGAATTCCGGTCGAGCACCAGGCTGAAGTACGATCCGGCGGCAAAACCCGCGGGATTCCAGTACGCCGCTGAAGCGTCGTCCGCGACCGCCACGAAGGCCCCTCCCATGCCCGCGGCGCGGGTACCAACGGCCTCGAACGACTGGGCCCCGGCGGGGGCGGCCATCGCCGCTACCACCAACCCGACGACCACGGACCGCTCGATCATCCTCATCCGACAGAGCTTAGCGTACGAGCGGGGGTGAGCCCGAACACTGTGGAACCAACGACTTAAGCCGAAACATCCTTGCGGTAATTGTCGTATTGCATGGTGCTAGAATCGTTCGTCCCACCGGCCGAAACCGGAAGGGCGTACCCCACACAAACTATGGCCAACACTGCCGTTCAGCCCGGAGCGATCCGTACGCCGCTCAGTTTACCCGCGCGTTTTTTCGGCATCATCACCTCGCCCCGCGCCACCTACGAGTCGATCGTGGCGAACCCGAAATGGTTCGGCATGCTCGCGCTCGTCGCCGTGCTCATGGCAGTGGTCGTCGGCGGGTTCCTGAAGACGAAGGTGGGACAGGAAGCCTGGCTCGACGCCGCCACGAACAGTCCGATGGGCGGACAGGTCAGCGAGCAGCAGCTTCAGGGGATGGAGAAGATGGCGCCGTACGTCGGCTATATCACGGCGTGCTTCTTCCTCTTCGGGACGCCGATTTTCCTGGCCGTGATTTCCGGCATCCTCTTCGCGGTGTTCAACGCCGCGCTCGGCGGCGAAGCGACCTTCAAGCAGGTGTTCACGGTTGCCGTACACACCGGGCCGATCGGGCTGCTCGCGCAGCTCTTCACCGCCCCGCTCAATTACGCACGCGGCACGATGACGAGTTCGTCGAATCTTGGCGTGCTCGCACAGTCGGTGCTCTCGGATGGCAGCTTTGCCGCGCACCTGCTCGGCGCGATCGACATCTTCCTGATCTGGCAGCTCTTCGTCCTCTCCATCGGGCTGGCGGTACTTTATCGCCGCCGCACGCAGCCTATTGCGACTTCGCTGTTCGTGCTGTATGCCGTCATCGCGGTGATCGTCGCCTTCGTTCGACGCGGAGCTGGAGCATGAGCCGGAACAAGAAGATTCTCGTTGGCGTTGCGATTGTGCTCGCGCTCGGGGCAGTCGCGTTCGCCAACTTCAAATTCAAGCGCGTGGACGGCGTGGAAGTGACGACCGAAGCGGTCAAAAAGCGTCACCTCGAGGCGATCGTGTCGGCATCCGGCAAGATCCAGGCAAAACGCGACGTCAACATCAGCGCCGATACGATGGGCCGGGTCACCGAGCTGGCCGTCGACGAAGGCTACCGCGTCAAGAAGGGGCAGTTCCTGATGCAAATCGATCCGCGCAACCTCAAGAGCGCGGTGCAGCGGACGGAAGCCTCGCTCGCGGCCGCGCGATCGAACGCGGAACAGGTCCGGCTTGCGCTCGACAGCGCGAGGGTTGCGTTGAAGCAGGCCCAGGACAACTACAAGCGGCAGCAGGACCTGTGGAAGGGCGGCCTCACCACCCGCGAGACGCTCGAACGGGCCGAGAACGACTTGAAGCAGCGCCAGGCGGACCTGGCCTCACAGGAACAGAACGTCCGCACGATGCAGCTGCGGATGGAGTCGGAAAGCGCCACCGCGGCAAGCGCCCGCTACGACCTGAGCAAGGTTCGCATCGAGTCGCCGATCGACGGCATCGTGACCCGCCGGAACATCGAGGAAGGTGAAACTGTCGTGATCGGCACGATGAACAACGCCGGCACGGTGCTGCTCACGATCGCCGACATGTCCATCATCCAGGCAGAGGTGGAGGTCGACGAAACCGACATCCCGTCACTCCGTATGGGTCAGCCGGCGAAGGTCACAATTGACGCGATGCCGGGGCAGACGTTCACGGGCAAGGTCACGGAGATTGGGAACAGCCCGATCCAGGCGGCTGCGGGCACATCGACCACCCAGGCGACGAACTTCAAGGTCGTGGTCACGCTCGACCACGAGATCCCGGAGGTGCGGCCAGGGTTCACGTGCACGGCGGAAATCACGACGGCGGTTCGGGACGGCGCGGTCACGGTGCCGATCCAGGCGACGACCGTGCGTGAGATGATCCTCGACCAGAAGGGCAACATCGTCCGTCCACCGGACGCTGAGAAGGGCAAGCGTCGGGCAACGCCGGCCGCTGCAGCGGCCTCGACCGAGCTCGCCCCGGGGCAGACGCGCAAGGAACTCGAAGGCGTGTTTGCGGTGCAGAACAACAAGGCGGTGTTCATGCCGATCAAGACGGGCATCGCAGGGGAAAAGTATTTCGAGGTGTTGTCGGGGCTGAAGGAAGGCGATTCGGTCATTACCGGACCGTTCGCTTCGGTCCGCGCACTCGCGGAGGGGGCAGCGGTCAAGCCCGCAACGACGCCGACGCCGGCCAAGCCGTGAATCAATTCTACGAGGCGGCGGTGATCGCGCTCGGCGCGATCTGGTCGAACAAGCTGCGATCGTTTCTCACCGTGCTGGGCAACATCGTCGCGGTCACGTCGATCATCGCCGTGGTGTCGCTGGTCCAGGGGATGAATGGGTACGTGACGACCGCCATTCTCTCGGGTGTCGGCGCTGATAACTTCACCATCCAGCGGATGCCGGTCGTCCGCTCGGAAGCCGACGAGGAGCGCGTCCGGAACAATCCAAGGATCACCCTCGAGGAAGCGATGGCGGTCCGGAAGTTCAGCGACAACGTCGGTGCCGTCGCGGCTCAGACCCAGTCGCGTGCGACGATGACCTACGGGGAGGCGAGCGTCGACGGCGCCCAGGTGCAGGGCGTGTCGCGCGACTACGTGTCGTTCGGAACCTTCAATGCAGAACAGGGGCGGCTGATCTCCCCGGCCGAAATCGATACCTCTCGGCCGGTCGCTGTTCTCGGGTGGGAAGTTGCCGACAAGCTCTTCGGGCCAGCCGATCCGCTCGAGAAGTCGATCAAGATCGCCGGCCTCCATTTCCGCGTCGTCGGTGTCAGCGAAAAGAAGGGGTCCTTCTTCGGCAATTCGCAGGACAACTTCGCGATCATCCCGCTGGGCGTCTTCCGGAAGATGTTCGGGTCGCGGATGTTCGGGATGCAGTTGCTGGTCAAACCGAGGACTCCCGAGCTCGTGAAGATCGCCATGGACGACGCCACGGTCGCGTTGCGCATCGAGCGGCGGCTTCGTCCCAACGAGCCCGACAACTTCGGGATGTTCACGTCGGACACGTTTCTCGACATTTACAAGACCGCGACCAACGGGATTTTTGCCGTGCTCATTGGCGTTGTCGCCATGTCGCTCGTGGTCGGCGGCATCGTCATCATGAACATCATGCTGATGGTCGTCAGCGAGCGCACCCGCGAGATTGGACTGAGGAAAGCGCTGGGGGCGCGGCGGCGCGACATCGTCTGGCAGATCCTGACCGAGTCGGTCACGCTATCGATCTTCGGCGGCATCGTCGGTATTTCGCTCGGCTTCGGACTGGCGCTCCTCATCAGCAAGTTCTCGCCGCTGCCGGCGTCGGTCCAGCCGTGGTCGGTGATGATGGGCATCGGCATCACCGCGCTCGTCGGTCTGTTCTTCGGCCTGTATCCGGCGATCCGCGCGGCATCGCTCGACCCGATTGAAGCGCTGAGGCGCGAGTAGGCAGAGCTGAACGCTGACAGCTGAAGACTGAGAACTGATATGGCCGCTTTGCGCTCCGGGCTACTCGGCGAGATCGTGACGATGTCGCTCGACACGCTGCGCACGAACAAGATGCGCTCGGCGCTGACCGTGCTCGGCGTGGTCATCGGCATCACGTCGATCGTCGGGATGACGTCGCTCCTGCGCGGGTTCGACAACTCGCTCCGGGATTCGATCAGCCAGCTCGGGCCCAATACCATCATCGTGCAGAAGTGGGGCGCACTCAGCTTCGCCTCGGGGAAGAGCTTCCTCGAAGTTGCGCGCCGCCCCAACCTGTCGAGGGAGGATGCGCTTGCGATCGAGCGCGACTGCCCGTCGGTGGCGCTGATCGATGTCTGGCTCGGCGCGATGGGGAACACGCAGTCCCGCATCTATTACGGACACGACAAGACGAAAGCCGTCGCCATCCTCGGCGCGACGGAGAACTGGGCGTCGGTCAACTTCGCGAAGCTGGAGATGGGACGGCTCTTCCTGCCGTCCGAGGTCGATCATCGCCGGCAGGTGGTCGTGCTCGGAAAGACTCCGTGGGAATCGCTGTTCCCGAACATCGACCCGATCGGCAAAGTGGTCCGGATCGGCGGCAACGAGTTCACGGTGATCGGCGTCCTCGGCAAACGTCCGAGCCCAGGCGGCTTTTCGACCGGCGCAGACGACTTCGCGGTGATCCCGTTCAGTGCGCACGAAAAGTTCTACGGCAAGGTGCTCAAGGGTTCGGCCAAGATCTCCGCGAACAGTTTCAATCCGGCGGTGTTCCGCACGGCGATGATTGCCGTCGTCCCGCGCGAAGGCATGCGCGACGAGGCGATGCGCGAGGTCGAAGCGCTGATGCGCATCCGCCACAAGCTCAATCTCGAACAGCCGAACGATTTCGACCTCGCGACCCAGGATGCGGTGCTGAAGGTGTGGGATCAGATCAGCCAGGCCACGTTCCTGGGGCTCGTCGTCATCTCGTCGATTGCGCTGATGGTCGGCGGCATCGGCGTCATGGCGATCATGATGATCTCGGTCACCGAGCGGACTCGCGAGATCGGCGTGCGCAAGGCGCTCGGCGCCCGCCGCCGCGAGATCCTCTGGCAGTTCCTCATCGAAGCGGCCTTCCTGACGTCAGCCGGCGGTGTGCTCGGAATCTTCTTCGGCAGCAGCATCGGCATCCTCGTCCACTGGCTCTCGGGATTCCCGGTCTCGCTGCCCTGGTGGTCGTTCGCCATCGGCATCGGCTTCTCGGCGACGATCGGGATCTTCTTCGGCCTCTTCCCCGCGATCAAGGCGTCACGCCTGGACCCGATCGAAGCGTTGCGGTACGAGTAGGCGGCGACGCGAGCTGAGAGCTGACGGCTCGCTCGTTCTTCAGTTCCCAGTCTCCAGTATCCAGTCCAGCATCTGAACTTGCACTCCTGCGGTGCGGATCGAGGAAGACCGCTATGCAGGACTATCGAAAGCTGTACGTTTGGCAGAAAGCGCACGCTCTCGCCTTGGAGAGCTATGCGATTTCCGACAACTTCTCGCAACCAGATGCATGGCCGCTGAAGGATCAACTGCTGCGCGCCGCGATTTCGATACCTTCCAACATAGCCGAGGGAGCGGGCCGAAGCTCCAGGCGCGATTTCCGGCGGTTTCTTTTCCACTCGTTGGGATCGTGCAACGAACTTGAGTATGATTTCCTTCTCGCCCGGGATCTCAGGTTCTTGCCCGGCGCGACGTATACCCGGCTCATGGGCGACGTCGAGGAGGTGCGGCGCATGCTGACCTCCCTTGCTGAGCGCCTTACGACCTGACTCGACAGTTGGCGAGACTGGCGACTGGGAACTGGAGACTGCCGGATCGGCAGCGCGGAGGGTATCCGCTATGAAGGTCTATGATGCGCCGAGCATCCGCAACGTCGCCCTGGTGGGCCATAGCGGTGCCGGTAAGACGCAGCTCGCATCGGCCCTGCTCTTCGATGCCGGGGCCGTCCCCCGACTCGGGCGCGTGGACGACGGGACGACGGTAACGGACTACGACGAAGAGGAAATCGCCAGGAAACACACGCTGGCGTGCAGCCTCGCCTACCTCGAGTGGAATAAGCACAAAATCAATCTCATCGACACGCCCGGGATGGCCAATTTCCTGAGCGATGCGCGCGCCGGGCTGCGCGTGGCGGATGCCGCGCTCGTGGTGGTCGACGCTGTCCACGGCGCCGAGGTCTCGACCGAGAAGGTCTGGGCGGCGGCGGAAGAACTTCAGCTGCCGCGGATCATCGCGCTCAATCGGCTCGACCGCGAACGCGCGAGTCTCGACCGCTCGATCGAGTCGCTGCGCGCGGTGTTCGGACGGGCGGTGGTGCCTCTGCAACTGCCGATCGGCGAAGACAGGGGCTTTCGCGGCGTCGTCGATCTCGTGTCGATGAAGGCGTGGACGTTTGCGACCGACGAGAGCGGCAAGCCCACGGCATCCGAGATCCCGGGTACTCTCCGGGAGCCGGCGGAGGCGGCGCGCGAAGTCCTCATCGAGATGGTGGCCGAAGCCGACGACGCGCTGATGGAGAAATTTTTCGACGCCGGCACGTTGACCCAGGATGAGCTCATCGGGGGGTTGAAGCGTGCGATTGCGGCGGCGCGGATCTTCCCCGTGTTCTGCACCTCGGCGCAGGTCAACGCCGGCATGCAGCCGCTGCTCGATGCGCTGGTCGCGTATGTTCCCTCTCCCGCCGAGCGCCCGGTGCGCGGCGTGGCAGCGGGCACCGAAGACGCGGTCGATGTCGCGCCGGCGGAGAACACTCCCGCGTCGGCGTTCATCTGGAAGACCGTGGCGGACCCGTTTGCCGGCCGGATCACGATGTTCCGGGTCGTCACCGGCTGCCTGAAAGCCGATTCAACCGTCCAGAACGTCACCAGAGGGATGTCCGAGCGGCTCGGGCACATCGTGCTGCTGCAGGGCAAGGCGCAGACGCCGGTCCCCGAGATCAAGGCGGGCGACCTTGGCGCGGTCGCGAAGCTCAAGGAAAGCCAGACGAACGATTTGATCGGCGACAAGGTGCCGGCGTTCTCGATGCCGCCGATCAAGTTTCCCGAGCCGGTGCTTTCGTATGCCATCGAGCCGAAGAGCCGCGCGGACGAAGAGAAGATCAGCACGGCGCTGCACCGGTTGAAGGAGGAAGACCCGACCGTCAACTACACCCGCGATGCGCAGACGAAGGAACTGCTGATTGCCGGTCAGGGTCAGTCTCATATCGAGGTCACGGTCGCGAAACTGAAGCGGCGGTTCGGCGTCGAAGTGAACCTGAAGCTGCCGCGCATCGCCTACCGCGAAACGATCACCGCGTCAGCCGAGGCGCACGGCCGCCACAAGAAGCAGACCGGTGGCCACGGCCAGTTCGGGGACTGCAAGGTCAAGTTCGACCCGCTGCCCCGCGGCGCCGATTTCGAATTCGTCGACGACATCTTCGGCGGATCGATTCCGCGGCAGTTCATCCCGGCAGTCGAGAAGGGAATTCAGGACGCGCGGCTGCGCGGATTTCTCGCCGGCTACCCGATGGTCGATTTCCGCGCGACGGTGTTCGATGGCTCGTTCCACGCCGTCGACTCGAACGAGTTGTCGTTCAAGATGGCAGGCTCGCTGGCGTTCAAGGACGGCATGTCGAGAGCACGGCCGACGCTGCTCGAACCGGTCATGGACGTCGAGGTCTATGCGCCGAGCGACTACGCCGGCGACCTGATGGGTGATTTGAACAGCCGCCGCGGCCGCATCGGCGGCATGGACACGCGCGGCGCGGCGACGATCATCCGGGCCAAGGTCCCGATGTCCGAAATGCTGACCTACGAGCAGCACCTCACGTCTGCGACCGGCGGACGCGGGTCGTACCACATGGAGTTCTCGCATTACGAAGAAGTCCCCTCGCACCTGCACGGGAAGATCATTTCAGCCGCACGCGCAGAGCGCGGACATGAAGCGGCCGAGGAAGTGTGAGATTCGCCCGCCTACGCTCGCAAAGAGTTCAGGGAGCTATGGCGAGGCCGCGCCGTAGCCGCGCCGCGGCGTAGGCGGGGGATTCGGGACTGGGGATTCGGGATTCGGGATTCGGGATTAGGGATGTAGGGATTCGGGACTACGGATCCCACTCGACTCGCTGCGCTCACTCATGGCAGGCGGGCCGGGGCTAACAGCTGAAGGCTGATAGCTGATAGCTAAAAATGGCGTACAAAGAAAAAGGCTGAAGCGTAAGCTTCAGCCTTTTTCCGTCGAGCCCTGAGGCTTCTGTCGTTACGCTCCGCCGGACTTGCGCGGGGCGCGGGGAGCGGACGCCTTGCCCTTGGTCGTGGCGCGGCCTCCCTTGTCGCTCTTCAACTGGCGCTGCGGCTTCGCCTTGTTCTCGGTCGGCTCGTCGCCGCCTTCTTCGGGTTCCGCCTTCTTGCCGCGGAGCCGCTCAGCCGCCGCGCGCAGGCGGCCGCCAACGCCCTTCGGCTTTGCCTTCGCCCGCTTCGGTTTTCTCCGCTTCGGCGTTCGGGTTGAACTCGCTGCCAACGAGCTCGATCTGGGCAACTTCCGCGCTGTCGCCGCGGCGGAAGCCGATCCGGAGGATCCGCGTATAACCGCCCGGACGGCCTTCGAACCGCGGCGCGATCGTGTCGAACAGCTTGCCGACAACGTCGCGGTCCTGGATGTCGCGCAGAACGAGCCGCCGCGCGTGCAGCGACTTGCCGTTGGCATCACCGGCCGCAATCCCGCGTTTGGCCAGCGTGATGATCCGCTCGACGAACGGCCGCAGCTCCTTGGCCTTCGGCACCGTCGTTTCGATGCGCTCGTGCAGGATGAGCGCTGTTGCCTGGTTCCGCAGCATCGCGATGCGGTGCTCGGTGACGCGGCCGAGTTTCCGGTGACTGACTCTGTGACGCATGATGTTCTGTCCTGTTTTTCAGCTGTCAGCCATCAGCCGTCAGCTTTGAGCTTGAAGATCGCGCCGCACTTTCGCACTCGCGATCGTTGAGGCCCGGGAGCTGACAGCTGACGACTGATGCGCTGCCTAGTCCTGTGAGTGCGCTGCCGGCTGATCGAGGCGCATGCCAAGACTCAGGCCCATGCCGGACAGGATTTCCTTGATCTCGTTGAGTGACTTCCGGCCGAAGTTCTTCGTCTTCAGCATTTCGCCCTCGGTCTTCTGCACGAGCTCGCGGATGGTCCGGATGTTCGCGTTCTTCAGGCAGTTGTACGACCGGACCGACAGCTCCAGCTCCTCGACACTCTTGTCGAGGTTCTCGTTGAGCGCCGCGCGCGGCGAATCGGCGAGCGCGTCGGTCTGCAGGTCGCCGACATCCTCGAGATTGATGAAGATGTTCAGGTGGTCTCGAATCAGCTTCGCCGAGAGCGAGACCGCGTCCCGGGGCGTCACGGACCCGTTGGTCCAGACGTCCACCGTCAGCTTGTCGTAGTCGGTCGTCTGGCCAAGGCGTGCGGCCTCGACGAGATAGTTGACCTTCTTGACCGGCGAGTGCACGGAGTCGATCGGAATCCAGCCGATCCCGAGATCCTCGTCGAAGTTCTTGTCCGCCGACACGTAGCCGCGGCCGCGCTTCACGCGCATCTCCATGTGGAGCTTGCCGCCCTCTGACACCGTCGCGATGTGCGCATCCGGCTCGAGGATTTCGACGTCCGCATCGGTCTCGATGTCGCTCGCCTTGACCACCCCGGCCTTGTCGATCCGCAGGTAGAGCGTCTTGGTCGAGTCAACGTGCATCTTCAGCGGAACCTGCTTCAGGTTCAGGATGATGTCGGTCGCGTCCTCGGTCACGCCAGGGATCGGCGAGAACTCGTGCAGCACGCCGTCAATCTTGACCGCGGTCACCGCCGCGCCCTCGATCGACGACAGCAGCACGCGCCGCAGGGCGTTGCCGACCGTCGTGCCGAAACCGCGTTCGAACGGCTGGGCATAAAACCGGCCGAATCGATCCGTGAGCGTCTCGCGCTCGAACTCCAGCCGCTTGGGCCGCTGAAAACCTTTCCAAAGCATCTTGCTACTGTCCTTTCAATCGGGCTCCCGAACCTTGGGGGCCGCGCCAGACCTGCCGTTTACGTCCCTCGCCTCCCACCGCAGGTCTGGAATGGCTGCGGGCGGGGGAACGTTCCTTCCGGCTAAAGCCGGAAGCCACCTCTCGAATACGAGCGCCGTCGCTTCCCGACCGTAGCTTCCGCGCATCCGCTGCGTAGCTTCCGCGCATCTCGCCGTCGTAGCTTCCGCGCATCTCGCCGTCGTAGCTTCCGCCTTTAGGCGGAAGGCTGATTACTGACGGCTGAGAGCTGAAGGCTTACTTGCTGTACAACTCGACGATGAGCTGTTCCTGCACCGGCAGGTTGATCTGCTCGCGGGTCGGGAGCGACGTGACCCGGCCGGTCAGCTGGCCGGCGTCGAACAGCAGCCACTCGGGGATGCCGCGCCCCTTCACTTCTTCCATCGCGTGCACGATCGCGGTGTTCTGTGCGCTGGTGCCCCGAACCGAGACGACGTCCCCGGCCTTGAGCGAATAGGACGGCACATCGACCTTGCGGCCGTTGACCAGGAAGTGCCCGTGGCGCACGAGCTGCCGCGCCTGCGCCCGCGACGTCGCCAGCCCGAGCCGGTAAATGACGTTGTCGAAGCGTCGTTCGAGCAGCTGCAGCAGCGTCTCGCCGGTGATCCCGCGCGTCCGGTCGGCCATCTCGAAGTAGCGGCGGAACTGGTTTTCCAGCACGCCGTAGATGCGCTTGACCTTCTGCTTCTCGCGCAGCTGCAGGCCGTAGCCCACGAGCTTCGCCTTGCGCAGCTTGCCGTGCTGCCCTGGCGGCAGGTTGCGCTTCTCGATCGCGCACTTCTCCGTGTAGCAGCGCTCTCCCTTGAGAAAGAGCTTCATGCCTTCGCGCCGGCAGAGCCGGCAGACGGGACCGATGTAACGGGCCATACTCTCTTAATCCTTGTCGCTTCAGTTTCCAGTTTCCAGTTTCCAGTGTTGTCGTGCTCTCGGCCGGCACTGGCAACTGGGAACTGGGGACTTCTTTTATACTCGTCTCCGCTTCGCCGGACGGCACCCGTTGTGCGGAATCGGCGTCACGTCGCGAATCGACTTGACGTCGATCCCTATCGTCTGCAGCGCGCGGATCGCTGACTCGCGGCCAGCGCCCGGGCCCTTCACTCGCACCTCGACGCTGCGCATGCCGAACGCTTTCGCGGCGTTGCCGGCCGCGATCGCGGCCTGGGTCGCTGCGAATGGCGTCCCCTTGCGCGAGCCCTTGAAGCCAATCCCGCCGGCGCTCGACCAGGCGACGACCGCCCCTTCGGGATCAGTAATCGTGATGATGGTGTTGTTGAAGGAGGCCTGGATGTGCGCGAACCCGTGGTGCACGATCCGCTTCTCGCCCCGCTTCTTGAACGCCTTCTTCTTGACGGGCCGACCAGCGCCCTTTTTGCCGCCTTCAGGCGGCGCCGACGCGTCGATGGTTTCGATTTTCGCCATACTCAGTTACCTGTTACCAGTTGCCAGTTCCCAGTGTTTCGCCGGCCGGCACATCCCAGTCGAGCACTCCGGTTTCTTTGATTCTGGAAACTGGAGACTGGAAACTGCGGACGCACGCCTAAACAGTCTTCTTCTTCGCCACCGCACCCTTGCGCGGGCCCTTCCGCGTGCGTGCATTCGTCTTCGTGCGCTGCCCGCGAACCGGCAGGTTGCGGCGGTGCCGCAGGCCGCGGTAGCTCCCGATCTCCATCAAGCGCTTGATGTTGATCGAGATCTCCTTCCGCAGATCGCCTTCGACCCGACCCTGCTCCTCGATCACCCGGCTGATCTTCCGGACGTCGTCCTCGGAGAGATCCTTGATGCGGATGTCGGGACTGACGCCCGCCGCCTCGAGGATGTCGACCGAGCGCTTTCGCCCGATGCCGTAGATGTAAGTGAGCCCGATCTCGATGCGCTTGGCCCGCGGAAGATCGACGCCAGCAATACGTGCCATTTCTCTTGATCCTTGTCGTAACCAGTTTCCAGTTTCCGGTTTCCAGTCGCCCCGCCGAAGCCGGCACTGGGAACTGGCTACTGGCAACTATCCCTGTCGCTGTTTATGCTTCTGGTTCGCGCAAATCACCCGCACCACCCCCTGGCGGCGGACGATCTTGCACTTGTCACAAATCTTCTTCACCGACGCTCGGACCTTCATACCGCTCCTTCTTCCTTGTCGCTCAGCGCGGCCTGACGACCGCGATAATCCGGCCGCGCGTCAGGTCCCGCGGCGACAGTTCCATCCGCACGCGATCGCCGATCAGCACGCGGATGAAGTTCCGTCCCGCCCCGCCCGGCGCGTGCGCCACGACCTGGCGCTGATGCTCGATCCCCACCCGGTAGAGCCCGTGGGGCAGCGCTTCGAGCACGGTGCCTTCGACCGTGACGGCGCCGTCACGCCCGGTCTCAGCCACCGGAGTGCTACGCCGCCGGCGTCGACACGCGGCGGCGGGTCATGACGAGCGGCCCGTTCTTCGTCACCGCCACCGTGTGTTCGAAGTGCGCCGACAGACTGCCGTCCTTCGTCACGGCCGTCCACCCGTCGCCGAGTACCTTCACCGCCGGACGACCGACATTCACCATCGGCTCGATCGCGAGGGTCATCCCTTCAGCCAGCCGCGGCCCTCGGCCCGGTTCGCCGTAGTTCGCAATCTGCGGCTCCTCGTGCAGCGCCGACCCGATGCCGTGCCCGACGAACTCGCGGACCACCGACAGACCGTGCGCTTCCACGTGCTTCTGGATCGCATGACCGATGTCGGAAATCCGGCCGCCCAGCCGGACCTGCTCGATGCCCTTCTCGAGCGACTCACGCGTCACCCGCAGCAGCGTCGCCGCTTCTTCCGACACCCGCCCGACCGGTACCGTTACGGCAGAGTCACCATAGAAGCCGTTCAGCTTCACGCCCATGTCGAGGGAGATGATGTCTCCTTCGACCAGTGCACGCGCTGACGGGATCCCATGGACGACCTGCTCGTTCACGGACGCGCACAGCGTGCAGGGATAGCCGCGATAGCCCTTGAAGGCCGGCTCCGCGCCGCCGGCCCTCACCAGCCGCTCCGCCGCCTCGTCGAGATCGCGCGTCGTGACGCCGGGCGCGACCATGGTCGCAAGTTCCGCCAGGACGTCAGCCACGAGCGCGTTCGCAGCGCGCATCCGCTCGATCTCGGTAGGCGACTTGCACACAATCACAGCAGCGCTCCCCTGGTGTGCGCCTCGAGCGCACGATCCAGTGCGGCATCAATCGCGGCAGTCACGACATCCGGCGGCTGGTTGCCGTCGATCGACGTGAACGACGCGCGGCCGGCGTAGTACTCGACGAGCGGACGTGTCTGCCGCAGATAAATCTTCAACCGCTCCCGCACGATCTCAATCCCGTCGTCGACCCGCGTCACCAGCTTGCCGCCGCACTTGCCGCACTTGGTCTTCCATTCGGGTGCCGCGTTCGCGCCGCACTTGCTGCAGATGCGCCGCGTCGCGAGGCGCCGCACCAGAATCTTTTCCGGGACCACGATGTCGAGCACGACGAGTGGTCCACGTCCCTGGATCAGCCGATCCAGCGCCATCGCCTGCACGACCGTCCGCGGAAATCCGTCCAGCACGAACCCGCAGTGCGCATCTTCCTGGTCCAGCCGACCCCGGACGATGGCGATCATGATGTCGTCGCCGACCAGGTTGCCGGCCTCCATCGTGATCTTCGCCGCGAGCCCGACCTCGGTCCCGGCCTGCGCCGCCTCGCGGAGGATGTCGCCGGTCGATATCTTCGGCAACTTCCGCGTGCGCGAGAGCCGCTCGGCCTGCGTACCCTTCCCGGCCCCAGGGGGACCGAGCAGGACTACGTTCAGGGCGCCGGGGCAGGCGCCGTGCTGTGCCCCCAACTTACTGGCCCCGCCGCCCGCGGATCCGGGTCTTCTTCATGAACCCGTCGTAGTGCCGCATGATCAGCTGCGACTCGACCTGCTGCACGGTGTCCATCGCGACGCCGACGATGATGAGCAGCGACGTGCCGCCGAAGAAGAACTGGACGCCCATGCCTTCGGTGATGAACCGCGGCAGCACGGCGTCGAGCCGCTCGCCGATGAACGGAATCGGCGCCACCTTGAATCCGCTGATCAGGAACGTCGGCAGGATCGCAACCATCGCCAGGTAAATTGCGCCGACGATCGTGATGCGGGTCAGGATCGTGTCGATGTATTCCGCCGTGCGCTTGCCCGGACGAATCCCGGGAATGAACCCGCCGTACTTCCGCATGTTCTCCGCGACGTCATCCGGATTGAAGATGATCGCGGTGTAGAAGTAGCAGAAGAAGATGATGCCGACGACGTAGAGCAGGTCGTGCAGCGGCATGCCGGGCGCAATCTGCTCGATCGGAGAGCGAAGCCAGCCGAAGCGCCCGCCTTCGGTCACGAGCGGCGCCAGTGTCGCCGGGAACGCCAGGATCGACGAGGCGAAGATCACCGGAATGACGCCGCCCGTATTCACCTTCAGCGGAATGTGCGTGCTCGACCCGCCGTACATCCGGCGGCCGACGACGCGCTTCGCGTACTGGACGGTCACACGCCTGTGCCCGCGCTCGACGAAGACGATCGCCGCGATGACCCCGAACATCAGGACCACCAGCGCGACGAGACGCACGAGGCCCATCTGCCCCGTCTTGAGCTGCTCGAGCGTCGAGATGACGGCATGCGGCAGGTTGACGACGATGCCGGCGAAGATGATGAGCGACATCCCGTTGCCGATACCGCGCTCGGTAATCTGTTCGCCCAGCCACATGATGAACGTCGTCCCGGTCGTCAGCGTCAGGACGGTGAGCAGCCGGAACGCCCCAGCCCGGGTTGTAGACGAGCGGGAGACCTCCGGCAATGCCGGTGTTGCGCTCGAGGAAGTAGGCGATGCCAAGCGCCTGCACGACGCTCAGCAGAATCGTGCCGTAGCGGGTGTACTGCGTGATCTTGCGGCGTCCGAGCTCGCCTTCTTTCGAGATGCGCTCGAGGTACGGCCACACGACCGTCAGCAGCTGCAGGATGATCGACGCGCTGATATACGGCATGATGCCGAGCGCGAAGATCGTCATCTGCGACAGGTTCTTGCCCGAGAACATGTCGTACAGGCCGAACATCGTGTTCTTGGCCTGATCGACCAGCACCGCCAGCGCCGCGGGATTGATCCCCGGCGTCGGGATGTGACCGCCGACACGGTAGACGGCGAGCAGACCGAGCGTGAAGAACACACGCTTCCTGAGATCCGCGACCGCAAAGATGTTCTTGAGGCTTTCGAGCATGACACCCTTATGACATCGGCTTTCGCCGTGTTACGCCAGCACCTCTGCCTTACCGCCCGCAGCAGCGATCTTGTCCGACGCCGTGCCGCTGAACTTGTGTGCGTGCACCGTCAGCGCCTTCGTGATCTCGCCACGGCCGAGCACCTTCACGCGTCCGGCTCGACCGACGAGCCCGTGCTCGCGGAGGAGCTCCACCGTCACGTCAACGCCCGCGTCGAACCGCTCTTCGAGCGTGTCGAGGTTCACGACCTCGTACTCCTGCCGGAAGATGTTATGGAAGCCACGCTTCGGCACGCGGCGGTGCAGCGGCATCTGGCCGCCTTCGAATCCGCGCTTGTGCGTGAAGCCGGAGCGGGACTTGGCGCCCTTGTGGCCGCGACCCGACTGCACGCCCTGGCCTGAGCCCTGCCCGCGGCCGACGCGCTTCTTCGAATGCTTCGCCCCCTTGGGCGGCTTGAGATTTGAGAGATCCATTCGTCCTTACTCCTGCACCGTAACGAGGTGGCGGACCTTGAGAATCATGCCGCGCGTGGCATCGGTGTCGAGGAGCTCGACCGAGTGGCCGATGCGGCGCAGGCCCATGCCCTGGACCGTTGCCGCCTGCGTGCGGTCGAACCCGATCGGGCTCTTGACGAGCGTGATCTTCACCTTGCGGGCGTCTCCGCCCTGTCCGGTCCCTTTAGTCTTTTTCGCCATGGCTTACCGGGTCGCCGCGGCGAGGTCGCCGGGCTGTTCTTCTTTGCCGCGCAGCTTGCGCACCGCGCCGGGATCCCTGAGGCCCATCAACCCCGTGAACGTCGCGCGCACGACGTTGTGCGAGTTCGCGGACCCGAGGGACTTGGTCAGGACGTTGGAGATGCCGCAGGCTTCGACCACCGCTCGCACGGCGCCGCCGGCGATGATGCCGGTGCCGTCCGGCGCCGGCTTGAGCAGCACCTGGCCCGCGCCAAAGCGCCCGAGCACCGGGTGCGGCACGGTCGTCCCGGCAAGCGGCACGCGGATCAGCGACTTCTTCGCCGCTTCAATCCCCTTCTTGATCGCCGAGGGCACTTCCTTCGCCTTGCCGACGCCGAAGCCGACGACGCCGTGGCCATCGCCGACGACCACGAGCGCACTGAAGCTCAGGTTCTTGCCGCCCTTGACGACCTTCGTGACCCGGCTGATGTTGACGACCGTGTCCTTGAGATCGAGTTGCGACGCGTCAATCTTTTCTCGTGTTTCAATCATGGTTTCGTCCAGTTCCCAGTTGCCAGTTACCAGTCACCAGTGCCGCCAGCAATCCCGTCCGGGTCTGGAAACTGGCGACTGGATACTGGGAACTTCCGTTTAGAATTCCAACCCCGCTTCGCGTGCGGCTTCCGCCACCGCCCGGATCCGGCCGTGATACAGGAACCCGCCGCGGTCGAATACGACGCGCTTGATCCCCTTCTCGAGCAGCCGCTCGGCGATGGTCTTGCCGAGTGCCTTTGCGCCAGCGACGTTGCCGCCGCGAACGGTCCCTTCGAACGCGCTCTTGAGTGCCGGCTCGGTGCTCGCCGCCGCCGCCAGGGTCGTCCCCGTCATGTCGTCGATGACCTGGGCGTAGATGTGCGAGACGCTCCGGAACACACGGAGCCGGGGCCGCTCGGTCGTTCCCGAAATCCGCTTCCGCTGGCGCAGCGCGATCCGCCGGCGCCGATCTTTGGTCGTGTTGATCTTCATAAAAAGTATCCAGTTTCCGGTAGCCAGTTCCCAGTGCCGCGTCTACCGCCCTCCAACCGCTCTGTGGGATTCCCTGCAGAACTGGTTACTGGCGACTGGCAACTGGTGAACTACTTCGCCCCCGTCTTGCCCGCCTTCTTCTTCAGCACTTCGCCGGTGTAGCGGACACCCTTCTGCTTGTAGGGGTCGGGCTTCCGCAGGCGCCGGATATTGGCGGCGACCTGGCCCACCGCCTGACGATCGATACCGGTCACGGTGATGTGCGTCTGCTTGTCGATGGCGACGTCAATCCCGGGCGGAATGTCGAAGGTGACGATGTGCGAGTAGCCGAGGGCGAAAATCACCTGCTTGCCCTTGAGCTCCGCGCGGTAGCCGACGCCGACGATGTCGAGGTCCTTGCGGAATCCTTCGGTGACACCGCGCACGGCGTTCGCCACCAGGCTGCGCGCCAGCCCGTGGAACTTGCCGAGCTCGGGATCTTCGCGCAGCGTGCGCGCGTGCAGTTGATCGCCGTCGATCTCGAACCCGATACCGGCCGGCAGCGGCTGGCGCAGTTTGCCCTTGGGGCCCTGCACTTCGACCACGCCCGGCTGGACGTCAACCTTGACGCCCTTCGGGATGGGAATGAACTTCTTGCCAATTCGCGACATGGTTATCAGCTTCCAGTTTCCAGTTTCCAGTTTCCAGTCCCAGGTCAGTGCTGAGCACTGGTTACTGGTGACTGGTGACTGGCAACTACCAAACATTACAGAGCACTTCACCGCCGACGCCGGCCTTGACCGCTTCGCGCCCGGTCATCACGCCGCGCGAGGTGGTCAGGATGCTGACGCCCAACCCGGCAAGCACATCCGGCACATCGTCGCGCCCGAAGTACACCCGGCGTCCGGGCCGGCTGACGCGCTGGATCCCGGTAATCACGCGCTCGCCGCGCGGACCGTACTTGAGGAACATCTTCAGCTGCGCCTGGACACGCTCGCCGGCGGCCGCCTCGAGCACCTTGAATCCCTGGATGTAGCCTTCGCTCTCCAGGATTTTCGCAATCTCGACCTTGAGGCGCGACGACGGCATCTCGACCCGCGCGTGGTGGGCAATCGTCGCGTTCCGGATCCGCGCGAGCATGTCTGCAATTGGATCTGTCATATTTCTTGGCTCTCAGTTAGCTATCAGTTTCCAGCTTCCGGTTTCCAGCTCCTGCGATTCAGCCTCCCGGCTGGTAGCTGGAAGCTGGGAGCTGGCGAGCTCTGTCACCACGAACTCTTCGTCACACCCGCGATGTCGCCGTCCAGTGCGAGCTTGCGGAAGCACAGGCGGCAGAGCGCGAACTTGCGCAGGAAGGCACGCGGGCGGCCGCAGCGCTGGCAGCGGTTCCGCAGGCGGACCTTGAACTTCGGCGACTTGGCTTCCTTGGCGATTTTTGCAGTCGTGGCCATATTTTCTTCGCTGTTAGTAACCGGTTCCCGGTCTCCAGTGACCGGTCAACCCGAGCCTCCCGGGCTCTCCGAGCGCCTCGTGCCCCCTGGCAACTGGCGACTGGCAACTTCCTTCTATTGCGTTCTGAACGGCATGCCGAGCAGCTGCAGGAGCTTGCGCGATTCTTCGTCTGATTTCGCGGTCGTGACGACCGAAATGTTCATGCCCCGCGCCTTGTCGACCTTCATGTAGTCGATTTCGGGGAACAGCAGCTGGTCCTTCAACCCGAGCGTGTAGTTGCCGCGGCCGTCGAATCCCTTGGCCGAGACACCGCGGAAGTCGCGGACGCGCGGCAGCGCGACCGAGATCAGCCGATCGAGGAAGTCCCACATGCGATCGCCGCGGAGCGTGACCATCGAGCCAATCGGCATCCCCTGGCGCACTTTGAACTGCGCAATCGACTTCTTGGCGCGGGTGGCGACCGGCTTCTGGCCGGTGATGCGCGCGACTTCGTCGGCGCCGGTGTCGACGATCTTGGCGTTCTGGGTCGCTTCGCCGAGCCCCATGTTCACCACGATCTTCTCGATCTTCGGGATCGCCATCACGTTGGAGTACCCGAACTCCTTCTTCAGCGCCGGCGCGACTTCCTTGTCGTAACGTTCTTTCAGGCGGCTCATTTGTCGACCACTCCCTCGCACTTGCGGCAGACCCGGACCTTGCGGCCGTCACCGAGGACCTTCTTGCCGATTCGCGTCGGCTTGCCGCACTCGGGGCAGACGATCTGCACGTTCGACGCGTGCAGCGCGGCCTCGCGCTCGACCACGCCGCCCTTGATCCCCCGCTGCGGGTTGGGCTTGGTGTGGCGCTTGATGACGTTCACGCCCTCGACGATGAGGCGGTTGTTGTCCGGCACGACCTTCAGCACGCGCCCGCGCTTGCCGCGATCCTTGCCGGTAATCACGACCACGCTGTCGTTCTTCCGAATCGGAGTTGCTAATCTCGACATTGTGAATTTCCAGTTGCCAGTTTCCGGTTGCCAGTCTCCAGTTTCGATACCAGCTCGCCTGGGAACTGGGAACTGGATACTGGCGACTGCGTCAGAGCACCTCTGGCGCCAGCGAAATAATCTTCATGAACCGGCGCTCGCGCAGTTCGCGGGCGACGGGTCCAAACACGCGCGTGCCAATCGGTTCGTTCTGGTCGTTGATGAGCACGGCGGCGTTCCGGTCGAACCGGATGTAGCTGCCGTCCTTGCGGCGCTGCTCCTTGCGCGTCCGGACGATCACCGCCTTGACGACCTGCCCCTTCTTGACCGTGCCGTCCGGGGTCGCTTCCTTCACCGAGGCGGTGATGACGTCGCCCAGCCGTGCGTAGCGCCCCGTCGATCCACCGATCGGGTTGATCGCGGCAATCTTGCGCGCGCCCGAGTTGTCGGCGACGTCGAGAATCGATCGCATCTGGATCATGGCTAGATTTCCTTCGCTTTCTCGACGACCCGGGTGACGACCCAGCGCTTGCGCCGGCTCATCGGACGGGCCTCGACGATCGCGACGCGATCCCCGATCCGGACGTCGTTCGCCTCGTTATGGGCGAGGAACTTCGAGGTGCGCTTCTGGGTCTTGCCGTAGAGCGCATCCCGAATCTGCCGCTGGACCGAGACAACGACGCTCTTGTCCATCTTGTCGCTGACGACAACGCCGGTGATTTCCGCTTTCGTGGCCATTACGCCGTCTCCTTCTCGCGCAGCACCGTCTTCACGCGCGCGAGATCACGCCGGACCGCCTTCAGCTTGTGCGCGGCCTCCAGCTGCCCCATCGATTTCTGGATGCGCAGCCGGAACAGCTGGTCGTCCATGTCCTTCTCACGCTGCCGCAGCTCGTCGACCCCAAGGTCCCGGCATTCCGTCACCTTCATGACGCCTTCTCCTCAGCGAACCTGGTCGCGAACTTCGTCTTGATCGGGAGCTTGGCGGCAGCCAGGCGCATCGCGGCGCGCGCGTCGACCTCGCTGATCCCCTCCATCTCGAACAGGATGCGTCCGGGCCGGACGACGCAGACCCATTCCTCGGGTGCGCCCTTGCCCTTGCCCATGCGCGTTTCCTGCGGCTTCTTGGTAATCGGCTTGTCCGGGAATACCCGGATCCAGATCTTGCCGCCGCGCTTGACCGCCCTCGTCATGGCGACGCGTGCGGCCTCGATCTGCCGGGCGGTCATCCAGCAGGGCTCGAGCGCCTTCAGCCCGTAGTCGCCAAACGACACGTCAGACCCGCGCCAGGCCTTCCCTGCCATCCGGCCGCGCTGCTGCTTCCGGTACTTGACCTTCTTCGGCATCAACATAATGACAATTCCTGTAGTAACCAGTAGCCAGTTACCAGTTTCCAGTTACCAGGTCCAAGTCAGGACTCTCTGGAAACTGGCGACTGGAGACTGGGAGACTAAACGTCTCTTACGCCCGCCCGCCGGGCCCGCCGGGCCGCCGTGGCGCACGATAATCCTCTTCACGGCCGACGCGGGGCACGAGGCGCTCGCCCTTGTAGAGCCACACCTTCACGCCGATCTGGCCGTAGGTCGTGCTCGCCTCGGCGAAGCCGTAATCGATGTCCGCGCGCAGCGTCTGCAGCGGCAGCTGCCCGTGCAGGTACCACTCGGAACGCGCGATTTCCGCGCCGTTGAGACGCCCGGAGACGCGCACCTTGATGCCGCGGGCACCGAAGCGCAGCGCCGATTCGACCGCCTTCCGCATCGCGCGGCGGAACGCCACGCGCTTTTCGAGCTGCATCGCGACCGACTCGCCAATCAGCTGCGCGTCGAGCTCCGGCTTCTGGATCTCCTGGATGTTGATGAAGACCTCGCGATTGGTCTTCTTCTGGATCTCCTGCTTCAGCTTGTCGACTTCCGTGCCCTTGCGGCCGATGATGATCCCCGGGCGCGAGGTGTAGATGTCGATCTTGAGCTTGTTCGCCGCGCGCTCGATCTCGATCTTCGACACGCCGGCATGCTGGAACCGGGTCTTGAGCGTGTCGCGCAGCTTCAGGTCCTCGTGCAGCAGCTTCGCGTAGTCCTTGCCGGCGAACCAGCGCGAGCGCCACGTCTTGTTGAACCCGAGGCGGAATCCGGTCGGATGTACTTTCTGACCCACGTCTACTCCTTGCCCGCTGCCGTCTTCGCACGGCTACCCGCAGTTTTCTTCGTGCCGGCCTTTGCGCGCCCGCTCTCCGCCGTCTTCACGGCCCGGGGCTTCGCGCCGCGCGCGCGCTTCGGTGCATCGCCCGCCGGTCCGGCCGCGGCGACCTTAATCGCGCGCTCCTCGACTTGCACGGTCAGATGCGCGGTCCGTTTCACGACCCGGAAGGCGCGGCCCATCGGGGCAGGGCGGATCCGCTTCTGCGACGGGCCCTGGTTGGCGTAGCACGCGGTCACGAAGAGCCGCTCGACGTCGCCGCCGAACCCTTCCTTCTGCGACGCGTTGGCAATCGCCGACCGCAGCACCTTCTCGATGTCGCGCGCGACCCCCTTGCGGGCGAACTTCAACGTCGCGAGCGCCACGTTCACATCACGGCCGCGGATGAGATCGAGCACCAGCCCGGCCTTCTGCGCCGAGGTGCGGATGTACCTGGCCGTTGCATGCGCCTGCACCGCCATCACGCACCCGCCTTCGCGGCCGGCGCCACCGAGGCCGCCTTGTCGCTCTTGGTGGTGTGGCCCTTGAACGTCCGCGTCGGCGCGAACTCCCCGAGCTTGTGGCCGACCATGTTCTCGGTCACGTACACCGGGATGAACTTGCGCCCGTTGTGGACGGCAATCGTGTGCCCCACCATCTCGGGAATGACGGTCGAACGGCGCGACCAGGTCTTGATGACCTTCTTGTCGCCGCCGCGATTCATGATCTCGACCTTCTCGAGCAGCGGCACGTCGACGAAGGGACCCTTTTTCAGTGATCTGGACATAATCAGCTACCAGCTACCAGCTTCCAGCTCCAGCTCCCAGCTCGGAAGCTGGAAGCTGGAACTGACTGCACGGATCTTACTTCTGCCGCCTCTGTACGATGAAGCGATCGGTCGACTTCCGGTTGCGTGTCTTGTAGCCCTTGGTCGGCTGGCCCCACGGCGAGACCGGGTGCCGGCCGCCGGACGTCTTGCCTTCGCCGCCGCCGAGCGGGTGGTCGACCGGGTTCATCGCCACGCCGCGCACGTGCGGCCGCTTGCCCATCCACCGGCTCCGGCCGGCCTTGCCGATCGAGACGTTCTCGTGGTCGACGTTGCCGACCTGGCCGATCGTCGCGAGGCACTCGATGTTGATCTTGCGAATCTCGCCCGACGGCATCTTCACCGAGGCGTAGTCGCCTTCCTTGGCCACGAGCTGCACCGACGACCCGGCGCTGCGCGCAATCTGCCCGCCCTTCCCCGGCTTCAGTTCCACGTTGTGGAGCTGCGTGCCGAGGGGGATGTTCTTGAGCGGCAGGGCATTGCCCGGCAGGATGTCGACGTTGTCGCCCGACACGATCGAGTCGCCCACCTTCATCCCCGCCGGCTGGAGGATGTAGCGCTTCTCGCCATCGGCATACGTCAGCAGCGCAATCCGGGACGACCGGTTCGGGTCGTACTCGATCGTCGCGACCTTTGCCGGAATCCCGTGCTTGTCGCGCTTGAAATCGATGATCCGGTAGCTCCGCTTGTGGCCGCCGCCGCGCCACCAGGACGTCAGCTCGCCATGATTGTTCCGCCCGCCCGACTTGCGGAGCGGCTCGATCAGCGGCTTGTACGGCTCCTGCGTGGTGATCTCATCGAACACCTGCACGGTCTGGAACCGCCGGCCCGGCGACGTGGGGTTGTATTTGCGAATAGGCATAACTACTGTCCTTGCAGTCTCCAGTTGCCGGTCGCCAGTGCTTGCGAACGCACACTGGAAACTGGAAACTGGCTACTGGTTACTCGTCTAAGCCCCTTCCAGGAACTCGGGGATCTTTTCTCCGTCACGCAGCTTGACGTAGGCTTTCTTCCAGTCGGACCGCCGGCCCGCGTAACGTCCCTGCCGCTTGATCTTGCCGTGCGAGATCGCCGTCCGGACGAGCTCGACCTTCGTGCCGAACAACTTCTCCACCGCGCGGCGGATGTCGACCTTCGTCGCATCGGTCGCCACCTGGAAGACCAGCGTCCGGTTGTCTTCGCGGATGAGGGTCGTCTTCTCGGTAACGAGCGGGCGCCGGATTACGTCTGTCAATTTCATAAAGCTTCCAGTTTCCAGTTCCCAGTTCCCAGGCTTGCCAGATCCAGCGCACTGGAAACTGGCTACTGGCAACTGACAGCTATCTCAGGCTCTCCTGCAGCTTCTCGAGCGCCTCGCGCGTGGCGATGACGTGTGCGGTGTCGATGATGTCGCGCGGCGTGACCCGGCTCGAGGGCACGAGCGCAACGCCGGCGATGTTGCGCGCCGACAGCGCAAAGGTCTCGTCCGGCTTGACGTCGATGACCAGCGTCTTCCCGACCGCACCAAGTCCGCGGAGCATCTCCGCGGTGTCCTTCGTCTTGCCCGACCCGGCCTCGAGACGATCGACGACGATGACCGCACCGTCGTTGAGCTTCTGGGCGAGTGCGGCCCGAAGCGCACCCATCCGGACTTTCTTCGGCATGTCGAACTCGTAGCTCCGGGGCTGGGGGCCGAACACGGTGCCGCCCTTGCGCCAGAGCGGGGTCCGGCTCGACCCGACCTGCGGCCGGCCCGTGCCCTTCTGCTTGTACGGCTTCTTGCCGCCGCCGCTCACGAGCGCGCGGTTCTTGGTCGCATGCGTGCCGCGGCGCTCCGACGCGTTCTCCTGGACGACCGAGGCCCAGATGAGATCCGTCTTCACGCGCCCGCCGAACACGTCGTCGTTCAGCTCGAGCGCGCCGACCGTCTCGTTTTTCGAGTTCTGGATATTCAGCTTCATGGCAATTCTCAGTCTCCAGTCTCCAGTTACCAGTTCTTAGTTTCCAGAGGCTTTCTGGAAAATGGGAACTGGCTACTGGCCACTGGTGCTTACTTCTTTCCCTTTGCCGGCGCCTTGGCGACCTGCTTCGATGGCTTCACCGCCTGCGGCGCGGCAATCTTCTTCGCCGTCAGCGCCTTGCGCACGACGATGATGCTGCCCGGCGCTCCCGGGATGGCGCCGCGCAGGACGAGCAGGTTGTTCTCGGCGTCAATCTGCACGACTTTCAGGTTGCGCACGGTCACGCGGTCGCCGCCCATGCGCCCCGGCGCGCGCATGCCGCGCACGACGCGAGATGGGAACGAGGACGCGCCGATCGAGCCCGGCGCCCGGTGGAACATCGACCCGTGGGTCGCCGCGCCGCCGCCGAAGTTATGGCGCTTCATGACACCCTGGAAGCCCTTGCCGCGGCTCGTGCCGATCACGTCGACGCGGTCGCCGTCGGCAAAGAGGCCGGTCACGAGCACCTGGTCGCCGGCCTTCATCGGCTCATCGCCCTTGGCCAGCTTCACTTCCCGGCGGATACGCGTCGGCGGCACGCCGGCCTTCTTGTAGTGCCCCGCGAGCGGCTTCCGCACGCGCGCCGGCCGATCCTCGACGAGACCGATCTGCACCGCTTCGTACCCGTCCGTGGCCACGCCCTTCGCCTGCACGACGACGCACGGACCCGCCTTGACGACGGTGGCCGGCGATACGACGCCGTCCTTGCCGAAGATCTGCGTCATGCCGACTTTCTTGCCGATGATGCCTGTAACCATGTGCTATCGCTCTTCGCTGCCAGTAACCAGTAACCAGTAACCAGTAACCAGCCGAGTTATCAGTTCCGGCCTCTCGACCTGGCTACTGGAAACTGGCTACTGGAAACCTAGGCTTATTTGTGCTCTTTACCGAACGCCTTGATCTCGACGTCGACACCCGCCGGCAGGTCGAGCTTCATCAGCGCGTCGACGGTCTGCGGCGTCGGCTCGAAGATGTCGATCAGCCGCTTGTGCGTCCGCAGCTCGAACTGCTCACGCGACTTCTTGTCGACGTGCGGCGAGCGGAGCACCGTCCACTTGTTCTTGTCGGTCGGAAGCGGAATCGGCCCGGCCAGGCGCGCGCCGGTCCGCCGCGCGGTATCCACGATCTCCGTCGTCGACTGATCGAGCACCCGGCTGTCGTACGCCTTGAGCCGGATCCGGATCTTGTCGCTGAATGCTGTTGCCATGCTTTGTGCCTCTGATTAGTTCCGAGTTCCGGATTCGGAGTTCCGGGTTCAGGTTCCAAGTTCACGGTTCATTTGAAACGCGAACCCTGAACGCTGAACCCGGAACCGCAACGAAACCCGGAACCCGCGAACCCCGAACCTATTTCCCTTGAACCCGCGCCACGACTTCCTCGCTCACGTGATTCGGCGCCTGCTCGTAGCGATCGAAGTGCATCGAGTAGGTCGCGCGCCCCTGCGTCCGTGACCGGAGGTCGGTCGCGTAGCCGAACATCTCGGAGAGCGGCACGCGCGCATTGATGATCTGCGTGCCGCCGCGATCCTCCTGCGACTGGATCTGGCCTCGGCGGCTCGACAGGTTGCCCATGACGTCGCCCATGTGCTCTTTGGGAACGACGACCTCGACCCGCATCACGGGTTCGAGCAGCACCGGCTTGGCCTTCTTCGCGGCATCCTGGAACGCCATCGATCCCGCGATCTTGAACGCCATTTCCGACGAGTCGACGTCGTGGTACGAACCGTCGTAGAGCTCGATGCGCACATCGTCGACCGGATAGCCGGCGAGCACGCCGCGCGTGAGCGCTTCCTTGATGCCTTCGTCGACCGGCTTGATGAATTCCTTCGGAATCGATCCCTGAGTGACCTCGTTCTCGAAGACGTAACCCGAGCCCGGCTCACCGGGATACAGGTGGATCTTCACGTGGCCGTACTGGCCGCGGCCGCCCGTCTGCTTCGCGTACTTCATCTCGCCGTCGGCGGGGCGCGTCAGCGTCTCCTTGTAAGCGACCTGCGGCCGGCCGACCGTCGCCTCGACGCCGAACTCGCGCTTGAGACGGTCGACGATGATCTCGAGGTGCAGCTCGCCCATTCCGGCGATGACGACTTCGCCGGTGGCCTGGTCGGTCTTGACCCGGAAGGTCGGATCTTCCGCCATCAGCTTGCCCAGCCCCTGGCCGAGCTTTTCCTGGTCGGCCTTGGTCTTCGGCTCGATCGCGAGCGAGATGACCGGTTCAGGGAAGCTCATCGACTCGAGCACGACCGGCTGCCGTTCGTCGCAGATCGTGTCGCCCGTCGTGACGGTCTTCAGGCCGACGGCGGCCGCGATATCACCGGCGTAGACTTCCTTGATTTCTTCACGCTTGTTCGCGTGCATCTTCAACAGCCGCCCGAGACGCTCGGACTTCTGCTTGGTCGAGTTGAACACGGTCGATCCCGCCGTCATGACACCCGAGTACACCCGGATGAACGTGAGCTGGCCGACGAACGGGTCGGTCATGATCTTGAACCCGAGCGCCGAGAACGGCGCATCGTCCGCCGCGGGACGCTCGACTACGGCATCAACGCCCTTGTCGGGATTGAACCCCTTGATCGGGGGAACGTCGAGCGGCGAAGGCAAGTAGTCCACCACCGCGTCGAGCAGCGGCTGGACCCCCTTGTTCTTGAACGCCGAGCCGCAGATGACCGGCACGAAGGCAGGCTCCGCTTTTTCACCCTCGGTGTGCACCGACGAGTTCACGCGCTTCCGCAGCGCCGCCTTGATCTCGGCTTCGGTGATCTCCTCGCCGTGGAGATACTTCTCGAGAATCTTGTCGTCCGCCTCGCTGACCTTCTCGATCAGCTGCTCGCGAAACTTCTGCGCTTCCTCCATCATGTCGGCCGGGATGTCGCCGACGATGTAGTCGGCGCCCATCGTCTCGTCCTTGTAGGTGATGGACTTCATCTGGACGAGATCGACGACGCCGAGGAAACGGTCCTCGCTGCCGATCGGCAGCTGGATCGCGACCGGGTTGCCCCCGAGCTTGCTCGTGATCTGCTCGAACGTGCGGCGGAAGTCCGCGCCGATGCGGTCCATCTTGTTCACGAAGCAGATGCGGGGGACGCGGTACTTGTCGGCCTGGCGCCACACCGTTTCCGACTGGGGCTCGACACCGGCAACCGCGTCGAACACCGCGACCGCGCCGTCGAGGACGCGCAGCGACCGCTCGACTTCAGCCGTGAAATCGACGTGACCCGGGCGTATCGATGATGTTGATCCGGTTGTCGCGCCAGAAACACGTCGTCGCCGCGGACGTGATCGTGATCCCGCGCTCCTGCTCCTGCTCCATCCAGTCCATGACCGCGGTGCCTTCGTGCACTTCGCCGATCTTGTACGTGATGCCCGTGTAGAACAGGATCCGTTCCGTCGTGGTCGTCTTGCCGGCATCGATGTGGGCCATGATGCCGATGTTCCGCGTCCGATTGAGTGGTGTTTCTCTAGGCATAACGGTCCTTCCGCCTGAGGGCGGAAGCTACAAAAAAGCTGACAGCTTTCAGCGATCAGCTGTCCTGAAAATCAAACCGACGAACCGAAAAAACTTCTCGTCCCGAGCTGACAGCCGACAGCTGATGTCTGGCGTACTACCACCGATAGTGTGCGAACGCCTTGTTGGCTTCCGCCATGCGATGCGTGTCTTCGCGCTTCTTGACCGCGCCGCCGCGCAGGTTGGCCGCATCGAGGAGCTCGTTCGCGAGCTTCTCCTGCATGGTCTTGCCGTCGCCGCGCGAGCGCGCGAAGCTGACGATCCAGCGGATGCTCAGCGACAGCCGCCGGTTCGGGTTGACCTCGATCGGCACCTGGTAGTTCGAACCGCCGACGCGGCGCGACTTCACTTCGAGGGACGGCTTGACGTTCTCAATCGCCTTCTTGAAGACCTTCAGCGGATCGTCCCCGGTCTTCTCCTGGATCGACGACATGCTGCTGTACATGATCTTCTCGGCCGTGCTGCGCTTGCCGTCGCTCATCAGCGTGCTGATGAACTTCGTGACCAGCGCGCTGCTGTAGATCGGATCGGGCGGCACTTCACGCTTCGGAACTTCTCGTCTTCTTGGCATAAATGAAATCCAGCTATCAGCTGTCAGTCGTCAGCTGTCAGCCTGAGAGCTGAGAGCTGAGAGCTGAAAACTACGACTTTGGCCTCTTGGCGCCGTACTTCGAACGTCCCTGCTTCCGGCCGGCGACGCCGACGGCGTCGAGCGTGCCGCGGACGACGTGGTAGCGGACGCCGGGCAGATCCTTCACGCGGCCGCCGCGAATGAGCACCAGCGAGTGCTCCTGCAGGTTGTGGCCGACACCCGGAATGTAGGTCGTCACTTCGATCCCGTTGGTCAGGCGAACGCGCGCAACCTTGCGCAGGGCCGAGTTCGGCTTCTTCGGGGTCTGGGTGAACACGCGCACGCAGACGCCACGCTTCTGCGGGCTGTCCTGCAGCGCGGGGCTCTTGGTCTTGGTGATGACCTTTTCGCGGCCTTTGCGCACAAGCTGGCTGATCGTCGGCACGGTTCGGACAACTCCAGTCACGCGACGTCCGTACGACGCGCGCGAAAAAAACAGAACAAAACGCCGACGGCCACGCGCTCGTCCGTCGAGAGCGCGGAATCGGTGGTTGTTCCAGGCCTAGGGAGCCGCCGAAGCGGCCCGGCACCCGGAACTGATTGACCCTATAAAGTTTGTGTGTGCTCGGTCCGCGTGGACGCGTGCGATACGTTCCGCCTCCCCCGGGCGATCCGGGGCAGAACCCGGCTTTTCGCGGGGAAGCTCCCAGAACATCAGGGAGCGAAGCGGTTCGAGTCTTGAAGTCCGGCTCTAGATAGGGTGTCCTAGGGCCGACCAGAACCTTGCAAAGATAGCAGAAACCGCCCCGCCAGCGCAACCCCCCGGCCGGGATCTGGAAACCGGACGGACCCTTTTCAGGACATTCAGGACAGCTTATCTGCCAGCTGGTGCACGAAGAGTCCTGTGTCGGTGACGAGCCCCATCGTCTGAGCCGACCCCCGGTCCACGAGCTTGGTCACGACCGACGGGTTGATGTCGACGCAGACCACCTTGACCCACGACGGCAGCATATTCCCGACGCCGATCCCGTGGAGCATGGTCGACAGCACGACCGCAATACCGACATCCGCGAGCGCCTCGGCGTAACGATCCTGGGCCTCCACCAGGTCCATGATCGTGTCGGGCAGCGGCCCGTCGTCTCGAATGCTGCCGGCGAGAACGTAGGGGACCCCGTGGCGGACGCACTCGAACATGATGCCCGAGCTGAGCAGCCCGGATTCGACGGCGGCGCGGATACCGCCGGCGCGTCGAATCGTGTTGATCGCGCGCATGTGGTGCCGGTGCCCGCCTTCGACCGGCGCGCCGGTCTCGAGGCTGACGCCGAGGGACGTGCCGTACAGCGCCCCTTCGATGTCATGCACGGCGAGCGCGTTCCCGGCGAGCAGCACGTCGACGAACTTCCGCCGGATGAGGTCGCAGAAATAGTTCGCCGCGCCGGTATGCACGACGACGGGACCGACGACGAACGCGATGCGACCGCCGCCTTTTTTGACGTCGCGAATCATGTCCGCGATCCGCGACACGCTCGTCTCCACGTGCCGCTCGGACGAGATCCCGCCGGTCATGAACGCGAACCCGTGCCGATCCCGCTCGCGGAATTCAGGCACGACGCGGATGCCGTCGAGGGAACAGACGACCAGGTCGCCGGCACGGAGGTCGCGCAGCTTTCGGCAGGCGGCGCGGCCGTTCTCGATCACGACCGCCGCGTCCATCCGCTGGCGCTCGACCTCGACCCACTGTCCGCGATGCCGGATCCAGGTGTGGTGGTTACTGGTGGAATAGAAATCGTCCGGGGCACAGCCGTCAGTCGGCGCCGGCTGGAGCTCGGCGTCCAGATCCGCGGCGGTGCGGCATCCGTACCCGAGCAGCTCTTCGAGCAGCGCCTGCATCGTCGCGGCGCTTGGCGCTGAGACGCGCATCTGCAGCCGCGAAAAATCGTCGTTGGTCCGACCGATGGTGAAGTCGACGACCTCGAAGCTGCCGCCGTGCTTGACCACGGCATCGAAGATCTCGGTCATCAGCCGCGAGTCGATGAGGTGGCCTTCGGTGTGGACGATTTCGGTGACCGGTGTATCGGTGCTCAAGGGCAGGTCCGTCGCGTCAGGGCACGGGACCGCGAGGACCCGGCACAAAGAAAAGGGCAGGCCGGCGATGCCGGTCCTGCCCTGGTAGTTTACAGCGCTTGATGATGAGAACGCTTAACGCTTGAGCTTCTCGGCAAGATCCTCGATGGCTTCGCCCACTTTGCGGCGGCCGCGCCCGAAACCTTCCTGCACGTCGCCCGATGCTTCGTCGGCTACGCCTTCGTCATGGAGCCGGTCGTTGTCGGTGAGATCACCGGCCGCCTGTTTCAGCTTGCCTTTGAGCTGGTCGCCCTTGCCGTTCAGTTCGTCACGGTTCATGTAAGCCTCCTCGGAGCACTCGATGCCCTGTGACCGTCTTTACAAGAACCGGTGCGTCAGCAATATCGGCCACGGATGCTGCTGATACGTGGAGCCTCGGACCTCGAACTCTCGTCATTCTCAGGATTAGTGTCGAAAATGCGGTAGAAAACGGCTCCGCTGTTTCCAGTAAGTGGACCGGCTTTACCACTGCCGCCGATGACCCACAAGCCCCTAACGGAGTAACGACGAGTCTGCACGCCGGTTCCGTGATCAGCGGCTCTATTCCTCCTCGCATGGCGAGCCGTCTCAAATCTGCCGCGGATTTCGCGGAACAACACGGACGAACGCGGATCCGGATCCGAAACGGACAGCAGGATGGCCGTCTGCGCTATGCGCGGCCGGGCGAAGCCCGGCCCGGTCATCCGAGGTCTTGTCTTGTCCGTGTTTTTCCGTGCTTGTCCGTGGGCTGGTTTTTGTCCATCCGTGTCTCGGCCTGGGGCCACGTCGGTCACGCATGTCGTTGTACCCAGGTGAAAGCCGACACGCCGCAAGTCCCGGTCAGGCCGTGACAACAACGAGGGCCGTACAGTTGTGGCGCCCCTCCCTGCGGTATGAGTGGGGCGCCGACGAATCGAAGTACACCAGAGTCGCCGGTGGCGAGCGTGTGCGGCGCGTCGTTGACCGTGAGCACGAGGCGCCCGGCAAGGATGTAGATCATCTCCGCGCCCGGATGGTGGTGCCGCTTGACACGATCGGTCGGAACCTCCGCGAACTCGACGAAGTACGAGTTCATCCGCCGATCCACCGCTGGAAAGTCGAGTGATTCGAACCAGTACGCGGGGTGCGGCTCGCCCTGGCGCTCCGGAAAACGCTGTCGATCTTTCTTCCGGACGAGCGCGAACGCGAGCGGTCGCGCCGGGTCGCCAAAGAAGTGATCCAGCCCGACGCTGAAGACGAGCGCGATCCGAAGCAGGGTCGGCAGGGTGGGCACGAGCCGTCCGCGTTCGATTTTGGAGAGCATCGCGGCCGACAGGCCGCTGTGCTGCCCGAGTTCCACGAGACCCATTTTTTTCCGGAGGCGCAGGATCCGGAGCTTCTCGCCGATCCGGTACTGCTGCAGCCCTTTCGACAGTGTTTCAGAGAGCACGCCCATCCCTCACTTGCCCGTGAGTCAAAACACCGGTGGCTTTTTTCTCCACGCTCACCTGACTTCTCGCGGGCAGTGTGATTTTACTTCCAGTCACATTATTTTGCATTACATTCACAACCAGGCATTACATAGGAGACAGACATATGAAGACCGTGAACGTGATTTCGTCAGTGCTCGTCATCGTCGGCGCGCTCAACTGGGGCCTCGTCGGCATCGCCCACTTCGATCTCGTGGCCGCGATTTTCGGCATGCGGTTCGGAGAAACGTCGGCGATCACTTCGCTCATCTACACGCTGGTCGCCGTCTCGGGCGTGATCCAGGCGGGGTTGCTGAGCTCGACACAGCGCGCGCTCGGTTCCCCCGTGCACTCGCGCTGAGAACCATCTCAATCCAACACGCAACAGAACGTCAGGTCAGAGGAGACTACTTTCATGAACCGTTTGATTCGTTCGTCGGCCCTCGCACTCGTTGCCACGCTGGCACTCTCGGTCACGGCGCGCGCCGCCGACAAGGACATCGTCGACACCGCGGTCGCGGCGGGCAGCTTCAAGACGCTCGCGGCGGCGCTCAAGGCTGCGGGGCTCGTCGACACTCTCAAGGGGGAAGGGCCGTTTACTGTATTCGCGCCAACCGATGAGGCCTTTGCCAAGCTGCCGGCTGGAACGGTGGACACGCTGCTCAAGCCGGAGAACAAGGCCAAGCTGACATCGATCCTCACCTATCACGTCGTTCCGGGAACGGAGATGGCAGCCGACGTGATGAAGATGAAGACGGCGAAGACGGTGGAAGGTGAGTCGCTCAAGATCACGACCGCGAACGGCAAGGTCATGATCGACAAGGCGACCGTGACGAAGGCGGACATCGTTGCGAGCAACGGCGTCATCCACGTCATCGATACGGTATTGATGCCTAAGTAGGGATCAGGGATCAGGGATCGAGGGATTCGGGATTCGGGGCTCGGGATTCGGGGCTCGGGCCTCGCGGCTCGGGGCTGTGGCTTCCGCCTTCAGGCGGAAGTACCGCGGCTCCGGGCCACACCTAATCGATCGGTTCGTCGGGCTCGCAGTAGACCGCGACGATTTCGAGAATCGCATCGAGCTGGTCGAAGAAGACGTCGACGATCTGTGGATCGAACTGGGTCCCACGGCCGTTCCTCAGGATGTTCAGCGCCTCTTCGATCGAATATGCCGGCTTGTAAGGCCGTTCGCTGGTGACGGCGTCGAACACGTCCGCGACGGCGCAGATACGTGCCCACAGCGGGATCGCCTCACCCGCCGTTCCATTCGGATAACCGCTGCCGTCCCATCGCTCGTGGTGACAGAGCGCGATGACACGCCCAGCCTGGAGCAGCGCGGACGAAGATTTATCGAGGATGCGACTCCCGATCATGGCGTGGCGCCGCATGACCGCCCACTCAGGGCCATCGAGCGTCGACGGCTTCTGCAGAATCGAATCAGGCACCGCGATTTTTCCGACGTCGTGCATCCGGCTGGCGTGCAGGATCAGCTCGACTTCGAGTGCTGGCAGGTTGAGTCCCCGCGCGATGACCGCACGGTACTCGCTCATTCGTCGAATGTGCCGCGCGGTGACCCGATCTTTGTACTCGGCCAGGATCGCGAGCCGCTCGACGGTCTCCAGCTGCGCGAGATAGGCGACGCGCTGCGCTTCGGCCAGCTGCTCGAGCGCGACTCGGAGACTGGCGGTGCGCTCTTCGACCAGTGCCTCGAGACGGTTCTGGTGACCGAGCAGCGCATCCTGCGCCTCCTTCAGTCTGAACAGCGAGGCGGATCGCACATGCAGCTCCGTCCTGTCGACCGGTTTGGCGATGAAGTCGCTGGCACCCGCCTCGATTCCGCGGATGCGCTCGTCGCGGCTTGATGTCGGCGTCACCAGAATGACCGGCACGTGCTCGCCCGCGGCATCCCGGCGAATGCGCCGGCAGACTTCGTACCCATCAATGCCGGACATCTCGACGTCGAGCAGCACGAGATCGACGCCCAGGCGAAGCTTCGCGAGCGCTTCGATGTCGTCCCGCGCCGTCTCCGGCTGGTGCCCCAGCCCCTCGACGACGGCGGTGGTAAGTGTGCGTGCGTCCTGGTCGTCGTCCATCACCAGCACGCGCTTCCCGGAACGGAGCGGGTCGGTCATTCCGCAGATCCTGCGGCCAATGCGGAAGTTGCTTCAGGCGCTGATGCTGAGGGGGTTCTTGGCAGCCCGGCCATCGCGCGCTCGATGCGCGCCAGCGGTGCCGCTGCATCAGCAGGCGCGTCCGCGTGCAACACGTTGATGAGATCAGTGCACCCGTTCACGACCGGCGCCGCGCCGATCAACGATGCCGTTCGCTTGAGCGTATGCGCAGCGCGCTCGACCGCGGCCACGTCCCCCCGCTCGAGACCATCGCGCATCGTCAAGAGCAGCAGGGATCCCTCTCGCAGCAGCACGTGCGCGACATCGGGACCTTCCCGACGCCGTGCGGGTCGCACGGTAGCCCCGGCCGCCGTGGGGTGGACGTCGTGTTGCTGTCGGGCACGACTCTCCTCGAGAACGCGGGCCGGCGATTCGACCGCGATCACCAGCTCGAACGTAGCACCTCGCCCGTCTCCGGCATCCAGCGACACCGCGCCCCCCATGAGATGGGCCAGGGCATGACAGAGTGCGAGCCCGAGGTCTTCGGCATCGGCGACCCTGTCGCCAGACATCACGATTTCGCTGAGCGGCTGGAAGAGATCGAGGGCACGCGACGCGGCGACTGGCGGGCCCGAGTCGCGCACTCCAAAATGCAATTCGTGTCCACGAGGCGAGGGATTCGCCCACACGAGAACCGTGACGCCGCCGACGTCCGTCCGTCGGCACGCATTCGTGAGCAGGATGACGAGCATCTGTCGGAGCCGGCCGACGTCGCCCAGCACGGTGGCCGGGGTGCCACCCTGGATTTCGCAGGACAGGTCCAGCGCTCGTTCGGCGGCCATCGGCGCGACCTGGTCGAGCGACACTTCCACCGCTTCGCGCAGGTTGAATGGCTGCGCGTCGAGCACCACGTGGCCGGCATCGATACGACACAAGTCGAGAAGGTCGTCGAACGTTCTGGCCAGCGAATCGGCACCATCGCGCAGCCTGCCCACTCGTTCGCGCTCCGTGTGCGCGAGATTCCCTTCGAGCAGGTGGTCGGCGATTGCGACGAGACCGTTGATCCGCGTGCACACCTCGGCACGCATCCACGTCAGGACCGCGGCGGACTCGGGCGCGCGTCGCGCACCGGCGTCCCGGACGCTCCCGTCGGCTGAATCATCGGCGCCGTCACCTTCGAGCCTGCGGGCAGAGGCGCGTAGACGCGCGACTACCCAGAGCAGTCCCGAAATTGCGAGGCGCAGCGCACCCGCGAGCCATCTCACCACGCCCCCCTGAACCATCGACGCTGTTTCCGGCAGAGATCCGCGCCTGCACGCAGCGTTCTACCCCTTGTGGAACCGCCCCCTGGAGTATCCGCGGAACTGAAGAGGTAGGCAATTACCCCGCCACCCAACGGATCGCTGGGAAAAACGGGGATCGGGTCAGAAGTCGTGGAAACATGAAATTACATATTCGTGATTCGTCGCGACGTGTACCGTATCAGCACGCACGATCGCGGAATCCGATACTAAAGTCGGCTGTGTCGCCGCCTGGACACCTGGCGATCCGGGCATCCCTGCTGCTTCGGACTACTGAAGTCCGAAGCAGTACAGGGTGCCGTCGTATGTCCCCAGGTACACGCGGCCGTTCGCAACCGTCACCCCGGAGAAGTGATTCCACTGGTGGATCTGTTCACCGCTCGACCACAGCTCCTTGCCGGTTTGTGCGTCGAGTGCGTAGAGGGTCGCGTGCGTCCCCTTCGCGGCACGGATGGTCGAATCGAACTGCAGACCGATATCGGGAAAGGACTGCTTGGTCTCTTCGCCACTGCCGTAGCCGAAGACCATGCCGTTGGCGATGATTACGGGTTCCCCGCGTTTCATGTCGCGCGAGATCCACGCCGGCTCGAGCTCGAACGAACCGCCCTTGTCCTGGACCTTGAACGCTGCAACGCCGCCGTCCTTTGTCGCCGGGGTGTTCATGATCGGGAACTTCGCCTGCGAGTGGGCCGGGCCCCAGAACGGCGCGAGTACCCATCGGGTTCCGCTCGCGTCTTCCCAGGTCGACATGGCGCCCCAGCTGCCCGCGTCCTGGAAGTCCACTTCCTCGTTGCAGAACAGCGGTGTCTTGAACATCGGCGTCTGATGGTCCGCGCCGCCGAGCGACTTCGGGTCGAGCAGGTAGACACGGCATTCCTTGCCCGAAGCCGCCATCAGCTCGCGTCCCTTGAAGTTGAAGATCGTCGGCGTGTTGTTCGGATCCAGATCCCGCTTACGCAACCAGTCCCAGTTGCGCGGCGTGTAGTAATCCTTCAGCTTCAGCTCGGTGCCGACGATGTCGACGCCGACGACGCTGTTCGCATACCTGGGCGGGTCGCTCGTCGGATCGTAGATGCCGTCGCCGGTTGTCGTCCATGCAACGCCGGTCGAATCGATCACCGCACCGCGACGGCCCCACGCGCCGCCGCTGCCCGCGTTGAAGCTCATCACCGTGTGGGACGGGTCGTCCAGTTTGACCGCGGACAGCGTTGCCCCGGCGTAGGTGTTGGCCATCCAGATCGTGTTCCCGACCAGATTGAGCGCCCACCCCTTGCCGGTGTGGAACATGAAGGCCGGCTGCAGTTCTTCACCGGTCGCCGTATCGAGCGTGCGGAGCATGCCGTCGCCGGTCACGAAGTAAATCGGCCGGCGGCCCTGTGCATCCGCGGGGCCGATGACCGGCGTGTCGCTGCTCCCTCCTGGACGGAGGAAGCCGAGGTGTGCCGGATCCTGAGGCTCGTTCGCGCGCCCGCCCCCGCCGCCGGGAGCGGCTGGCGGCGGATAGTCCCAGTGTTTCTGCCAGAGAATCTTGCCTGTTTCGACTTCGAACGCGTAAAGGTTGTCCGAAATCCCGCTCACGTAGCCGACCTGCTTCGTGCCCGCGGTCGTCTTCAGCTGCCCGAGGACGAGGACGGGCATCAGCGAGTGGAGCGCGCGGACCGGGTTGTCGGTGTGCAGTTTCCACAACAGCTTGAGGTTCTTGACGTTGTCCCTCGTGAGCGTCTTCTCGTCCTTGTTCCAGCCGGTACGCTGGTTATCGCCGCCGTCCGTCGTCCAGTCGTAGAGGCCGGCGGTGCCCGACTGCGCGGCGACTGTCACAAACGCCGGCCATCTTCCCGAGCTCCATCCGACCCCGCAGCACGCGGCGATGACCAGGAGACCCATAGCTTTTTTCATCGTTGACCTCGATCGACTCGATATCGTGAACCGCAACTGCGCACCGCGTCCGTGAGCCATATTCAACGCTCCGCGGGCATGCCAAAGGCGTAGAGAGTGCCATCGTCGGCCGCGACGTACACCTGGCTGTCACCCCCGGAAGGGCCGGTGCTGCGCACGGGAGACGTAATCGTCGTGCCGCTCGTCCACAGTTGCTTGCCGGTTGCGCCGTCGAGTGCGTATAAAACCGCCGGGGTCGGACGCTGCGCTCGAGACCCTGCTCCGCCGGGGGCATCTCCGCTCGCGAGCGCGAACACGACGCCGTTGATGATCGCTGGAGTCAGTGCGCCCTTGATTTCGGGCGACACCCACTGCGGCTGCAGCGTCGGTACGTCACCCGTTTCGACGACCGTGAACGCCGCGAGCGCGCCGGTCGCAACCGCGCCGTTGTTCATCGCGAACCCGGCGTCGGCGGCTACGGGGCCGCCAATCGTTGCAACTATCCAGCGCGTCCCGGCCGCGTCGACCCACGAGCCGAGGCCGGCAACATCCGGCGCGGCCGACGTGATCGGGGCCGTCCGGGAGAGCGCGGTGCTGTGATCGGCGCCCCCCATCGATCCGCTGTCCAACAGGTAGAGCCGGCCATCCTTGTTGGCGCCGACGATCATGTCCTTGCCCTTCGACTGGAAGACCACGGGCGCGGATACGAACGGTGTCGGTGCGGTGAACCAGTCGCGCTGCTTGAGCGTCCGTGGTTCGAGCGACACGATCGCGTTGGCAACCGGGGAGTCGCCGCTGCCGGTGGCGACGTAGACGGTTCCGTCGGTACCGAACGTTGGCGCTACGGCACCGGCAACCCCTGCTCCGCTCGTGTCGAAAGTGGCGACCGTCTTGTCCTGTCCGACGAGATCCACTGCCCAGACACCGTTCGGCGCGCCGCCACACTTTCCACTGGTTGCGGCATACATCACGGTGCCGACGAGAATCGAGCCCACTACTTTCGCGTTTGGCGGCAGGAACTTCACCGGCGGCGCCTGGTCGGTCCCGACCTGCGGGTTCATCAGGTGGACCATGCCGCCGCTCGAAATCGCAAACACGTTCTCACCGGCATCGCGCCCGCCGGGCATGACCGGACCCGATGGTGCACCCGCTGCCCCGGCGTTCGCGCCCGCTCCGCGGCCGCGGCCGCCTGCCGCGGCAGGCGCAACAGCGGTAGCCTTGGTGATCGATCCCAGGCCTCCTGGACAGGCCGGCGTACCTTTCGCCGACACAGCCGTCGCCAGATGCTGCGTCCAGAACATGCGGTTCAGCTCGTAGTCGATCGCGTACACGTTGTCGCTGCTCGCGCCGACGAACGCGAGCGCCTTGAATCCCTTGTAGGCGATGATGTTCGGCAGCAGCACAGGTTGCGTCAGCGCACTGATTGGCGCTCCCGGGCTGTCCAATTTCCGCTTCCAGAGAAACTGAAACCCCGGCTGCTGCATGCTCGCGGCAGAAATTTTCGCATCGGCCCTGATCGACGAAGTCCGCTGTGCATCGGCTCCGGCAGTCGTCCATGCGCCACCGCCGCGGCCCTGCGCGCGGGCGGCGCCGGACGCCACGAGCATTCCCAGAAACACTCCGCCGAACAGGCGGCACGTTGCGTTCATGACTTGTAAGCTCCTCCGGGATCGGCGATCGCCGAACCCCCTCACTCGAACCGATCCTCAACCGTATCGTCGCGATGGAACGCGGAGTGCAAAGCCGTTATCATGGAAATCAAGGGCCGCGACACGTCCGGCGGTGCGGAATAGTAGTATGAACGCGACGAAACGGTCATCAATTCCCCGGTTGGCGATGTTCATCGGTGTGCTCCTGGCAACCGGCGGTATCGCCGTGAGAGGAAGCCAGACGCCAGGCGCAGCGCCGCCGGCGCAGCAGGGTCCCAACGGCTCGACCGCGACGCCAGCGACCGGCGGAGCCCCCGCCCCTCCACTGGCCGAGGATAAGAACGCCGCGACCTACACTCGCGTTTGCAGCACCTGCCACGACGCCCAGCGCATCCTGTCGAATCGCCGGACCAAGGATCAGTGGGGCGAGGTGATCGACAAGATGGTGGAACGCGGTGCGCAGGGCACCGACGACGACTTTGCCGCGGTTCAGGATTACCTCGTCGCCCACTACGGTCGCGTCAACGTCAACAGGGGCACGGCCAAGGACCTGGCGACAGTGCTGAAGATCCCCGAGAAGGACGCCGATGCGATCGTGGCGTTCCGGACGGCAAACGGGCCATTCACCGACTTCGATGCGCTCGCGAAGGTGCCCGGCGTGGACGTCGCGGCATTGACGCAAAGCCGCGACGCTATCTCCTTCTAAGCCTGGTCCTTCCCTCGCCACGACCCGGCCGATCCGATCCATACTTCTCGGACCACTCGTTCCAGAGGTCCTGATGCGACACGCGACAGTGCTCGGTTCCACCCTTGCGATCCTGTGTGCCCTCGGCGTCTCGGGCTGCGGCCGGTCCGAGCCGGCGTCCGCTCCACCCGCAGCGTCGACTCCGCCGACAGCACGGCGACGCCATCAGCCGGCGGTTCTGCTAGCGCCGGGACTACCTCAGGCACACGCCTCTACGTCTCGGACGAGACGGGTGGGCACGTGTTCGCAATCGATGCCGACAGCGGTCAGGTCGTCGAGACGATTGCCGTCGGAAAGCGGCCACGCGGAATCAAGTTGTCGCGGGATGGGAAGGAGCTGCTGGTCGCGCTGTCCGGCTCGCCGATTGCCGGGCCGGGGGTGGACGAATCGAAGCTCCCGCCACCCGACCGATCAGCGGACGGGATCGGCGTGATCGATCTCGCGACCCACAAGGTGGTGCGCAATTATCCGAGCGGTCAGGATCCCGAGGTGTTCGACCTTTCCCCTGACGGCAAGACGCTGTACGTCTCGAACGAGGACGCGGCGCAGATGTCGGTCGTCGATCTCACGACCGGAACGATCACGAGCCGGGCGGCAGTCGGCGAGGAACCGGAAGGAGTGACGGTCCGGCCGGACGGACGCGAGATCTGGGTGACGTGCGAGGGAGACAACGAAGTCGTCGCGGTTGATGCCGCGACGCACAAGGTCATCGCCACGATTCCAACCGGCGCACGGCCACGCGCAGTCATCTTCACGAAGGACGGCAAGACCGCATTCGTCACCAACGAAAATGCCGGGCTGGTCACGGTCGTGGACGTCGCGACTCACAAGGTGACGTCGACGGTGTCGATACCGAAAATAGAAGGTGCTCCGGCCGTGCCACGGCCCATGGGTGGGGTGCTGTCGCCGGATGGAAGCCAGCTGTTCGTCTCTCTCGGACGGGCCGGCGCCGTCGCCGTCATCGACGTCGCCGCGCGCAAGTTCTCGCGGACGATCGAGCACGTGGGCGCCCGCCCGTGGGGCATCAACATCAGCGCCGACGGGCAGAAGTTGTTTACGGCGAATGGGCTCGTCGGGCGACGTCTCGGTGGTGGACGTGGCTACGGGCAAGATCGATCGCCAGATCAAGACCGGCGGCAGCCCGTGGGGAGTTGTCGTCGTCGGGAAATAACGACAACGTGTTACGTGCGACGTGCGACGTGCTACGTGCGTCGTCCTTAGAATTCCGCACGCAGGCGAACGGCGACGCTCCGAGGTGCGGCGACGGCGGTGCCCGAGAAGAGTCCTGCGAAATTGATCACGTCGAGCCGGTCCGTGACGTTCCGGACTTCGGCCTGCAGTCGCAACGCGTGACGTCCTTTTCGTGCGAGCACCGCGCCCGCCGAAAGATCGAGTGACATGTTCGGGAGCACGCGCCCGGTCTCGAAGTTCACCCGATCGACAATCGCGGCGCCAAACTGCTCGATCGCCTCGTCGCGGGTCCCGGTCACATCTTCGAACGGAAGACCGCTGCCATACGACACTGCCGCCGCCGCCCACCAGGATGCTGCGCGAATAACTGACGCGCCCACGCACTGTGTGCCGCTGATCCTGGGTGATCGGGAAACTCTCGTCCGAGTTCAGGAGGGCCGCGCCTTCGTCGCCGAGAAATAGTCCGCCGGTAATCGGCAGATAGCCGACGCCGCGCAGGTGCGAATAACTGAGCGACCCCGTGACGTTGTTCCAGGCCGGCACGTCGACCTTCACCTCGGTGCCCCTGATATCCGCGCGGGCGAACGCGATCGGAAAGCTGACGCCGGTATTCAGCAGCAGATCGTCGTCCGCCACGTCGCGCATCTGGCGGCTGAAATAGCTCGCATCGACGCGCACGCGGCCGAACAGCGCCTTCGTGATCCCCGCCTCGTAGAAGTTGCCACGGGACGCTGGCACCGGCAGTCGCACGACCGCATCGTTCAACGTCTCGAGCTCACCCGAGCTCGCAAGCAGCAGATTTTCGAAGGCTGGCGTCTGGAAGGCTCGATCGAACGACGCCCTGAGCACGAGCTCACGCGGCCGGCCACGACCACGCGACAGCAAGCCGCGGGCTGATCGCGCTGTCGTCCACGACGAGGTGGTAATGATCCCAGCGCAAGCCGCCAGAGAGGGTCCAGTTGCCGTAGCGCGCCTGGTCCTGGACGAAGAGCGCGTACTCCCGATCCCGTCGGCGATCGTCGAACGCGAACTCGGGCGGAGTGCCCTCGTCGAACAGATCAGGATCGGTGATCTGGTAGCCGAACTGCTCGCGGACCTCGCCGGCGCTCATGTCGGTGCCGGCCTTCAGCTCGTGCGCACCAACGCTCGCCGACAGGGTGGCTTTGACGTACATCTCGCGAAAGCCACGATCCTGTTCCGCAATCACCGGCGTGGACGACGGGTTGGACCAGAGACCGGCGGAAAGATCCCGAGCCATGCCGCGGACATCGCCAAGGAGCTTCGGCGAAAAGATCTTCTGGTAAGAGAACTGGGCGCCGGTTTCCGTGGCGTCGCGGTCCTGGCGCTGCCCGGCTGCCTGCTGCACGTGTTCGTTCGGCACCAGGAAGTCCGACTGACCGTAGCGGACGATGAGTGCAATACGGTCCGAGTTCGAGCAGATCGCGCTCGACGTGAAGCGAGCCGTTCGTTGTCGAGCCGTGATTGGTGAAGTTCTCTTCGACTGGCGGATCCAGGTACCTGTCCGTCACCGCCGTCGACGCCGCCACGCTTGCCGACCATCGATCGGCGCCGTACTCCGTCAGCGCATCGACACTGCCGGCACCAAAGCTCCCGACAGAGCCCGACACAGCGCCTCCGAGCCCGCGTCGCGTTTGCGACGTCGTCACGACCTCGATCACGCCGCCCAGCTTTCGTCCGTACTCGGCCGGGTAGCCGCCGGTCAGTATGTTCATCGCCCGAACATCTTCCGAGCCGAACTCGGGAGCGAACGCCGGCGACCGGTTGTCCGTCAGCGGCAGCCCGTCGACGATGTACTGCGTCTGGTACTCGGAGCCTCTCGGGTGAAGGATCCCGTTCGCTTCGAGCAGCCAGCCTGGTTGCGTGTTCACGAGGTCCGGGAGCGCACGCCCGGGCAACGCCGTCGTCCGCTGTTCGAGTGCATCGGAGCCGATCCGATGGGAGGTCGCGGTCCGGCGAACGTCGAGGAGGGTATCGGCCGCACTGACGCTGACTTGCGCCTGGACGGCCGCGAGCGCGAGCACGACGGGATAGTCCAGCGGCAGGGCGGAATGTATTTCGACGATGCTGTTGAAGGGGGTGAACCCGCTGCGGACGGCGCTCACGCGGTATCGACCGAACGGAAGCCGCCGTGCCGAGACCCGGCCCTGAGGGTCGGTCTCGAGCGCCAGGTCGACCTGGGTAGCTTCGCTCGATATCTCGACCCGTCCCGGCAGGGGCAGCCCGCCCGGATCCGTCACAATCAGGCGCAGTTCGCCTGTATTGCTCTGGCTGAACTGGCCAAGAGCAAACAGCAACGCCCACACCCAGTGAGGCATGCGATCATTATGGTACAAGAGCAGACACGTCGAAGCTGGTCTGACTCGGCGCCCGCGCGCTTGACGATGGAGATTTGATGCTGGTTGTCGCTGTCGCCCTGATCATGCACGCGTGGAGCCCGGGCGACGCTCCATCTCGCCCGCGGGATCGTCGCGTACGCCGTGCAGGCCACCGCAAACGTCAATCGAGCAGTCACCGGGGTCGTCCGCGATCCGGTCGGTGGCATCATCGCCGGCGCCACGATCGTCGCCCGCGCCGGTGGACACGAGCAGCAGACCGTCACGGATGCCGACGGCCGGTTCGCCGTCAGCGTCGAACCCGGCATCGAGGTCGTCGTCACCGTCCGGGCGTCCGGGTTCGCAGAGGCGACCAGGACCATCCGCGCCGGGACCGGTGCGACCGGCCTGGAGTTCGTCCTTGGGCCCGAGCGGATCACCGAAGCGGTGACGGTTACCGCAACGCGCGGGGAACGCCGTACGTCGGACGTGCCCGCAAGCGTCAATGTGCTCGGCCACGAAGACATCAGGCAGTCTCCCGCAGTCGTGGCGGACGACGTCCTGCGCCAGATCCCGACGTTCAGTCTCTTCCGCCGCACGAGCAGCCTGGCCTCGCATCCGACCGCGCAGGGCGTCTCTCTACGAGGCGTCGGCCCGAGCGGTGTCAGCCGCACGCTCGTCATGCTCGACGGTGTGCCAATCAACGATCCATTCGGCGGGTGGGTTTACTGGTCCCGGATTCCGCTCGAAACCGCCGAGCGGATTGAGGTCGTGGACGGATCCAGCTCGAGCCTTTACGGCAACTACGCGATGGGTGGCGTCATCAACGTCATCACCAGCGCGCCCACGCGCCGGACGTTCGAGATGAAGTCGCAGTACGGCAGCCGCAACTCGCCCAAGGTGGACTTCTACGGCAGCGACCGCATCGGCAAGCTCGGCATCGCGGTCGACGGCAACTTCTTCGACACCGACGGCTACCCCATCGTCCGCGCCAGCGAGCGCGGCCGCGTCGACAACAACGCGGCAGTCAAATTCTGGAACGCGAATGTGAAGGCGGACTACGCGCCGACGGATCGCATCCAGACCTTCGCGCGCTTCGGCTATTTCAGCGAGAACCGCGCCAACGGCAAGGCCAGCACCATCGATCAGACCGAGGAGGCAAACGACACGACCTGGAAGTCGGGCAGTGCCGGCGCCAGAGTGCGTCTACCCGACGAGAGCGATCTCCAGGCGACGGTCTTCGTCGATCGTGAGACCTTTCACAGCAACTTCCTCGCGGTGCCGGCAGCGACGCCGCCGCGCAGCATCGGGCGGATGACGTTGACCCAGACCGTGCCGACGACTGGGGTCGGCGGGATGGTGCAGTGGTCGCGCGCGTTCCGGAACACGCAGTTTTTCACCGCCGGTGCAGACTGGCGATGGGTTGACGGGGACAGCCAGGAGAACGGGCTCGACGCAGTCACGGGAACACAGGTCGTTCTCAATCGCGTCTCCGGAGGCACGCAGCGCAGCGCCGGTTTCTACGTGCAGGATCTGATCGTCCCGAGCTCACGCTTCACCATCACGCTGAGCTCGCGTGTCGATCGATGGCGCAACTACGACGGCCACAATCTCGAGACGAGCGCCATCACCGGTCTGCCAACGGCGGGAAACGTTCCAGCGCTTCCCAATCGAGACGATGTCGTGGTGAGTCCGCGCGCTGCCGCCCTCTATCACCTGACCAGCAAGATCGACGTCTGGGGTGATGTCGGCTGGGGCTTTCGTGCACCGACGCTGAACGAGCTGTATCGCCAGTTCCGGGTCGGCTCGACGCTGACACTCGCGAATCCCGCGCTCGGGCCTGAACGTCTCGTCGGTGGCGAAGCGGGCGTGACCATCTCGCCGGTGGACCGGCTCACGATTCGGTCGACGTGGTTCGACAACCGCGTCACCGACCCGGTCTCGAACGTCACCGATCCGGCGAGGAGCACGCCGACCGCGATCACCCAGCAGCGGCAGAACCTCGGCAAGACCCGCATCTGGGGGATCCAGAACGACGTCGAGTACCGCATCGGTTCGTCGTGGAGGATTGGCGCCGCGTATGTCTACGACCAGGCGCGGGTGACGGAGAACCCGTCGAATCCGATCCTCGTCGGCCGCTACCTTCCGCAGGTCCCGGTCAACCGGGGATCTGTCCGCTTCAGCTATGTGAATCCAAAGCTCGCGACGATTGCCGCCAGCGTGCAGGGTCTCGGGGCGCAGTTCGACGATGATCTGAATCTCGCGTCCCGGAGGCTGCCGAGCTACGCGGTTGCCGACCTGACCGCATCGCGCGGGTTCGGCCGCAATCTGGAAGTGTTCCTGGCGGTCCAGAACATGTTCGACGCGGAGTATTTCGTTGGAACGCTGCCGACGACGGTCGGCGCACCCAGGTTCGTCAGCGCGGGCTTCCGGCTGAGAGTCGGCGGCCGCTGAACCTGACGTCTACTGCCCTGCACACGCGGCGCGGTGATACGGGAACTCGACCCGCTTCGGCTGCCCGTTGATCGTGCCGTCGATCCACCCGGTCAGCGCGTCAGGCCCGTCCCGCCGATAACCGACACGCTGCGGATAGTCGTGCTCGGGATTCTCGAAGATCACTTCCGTCTCCGTCGCGCGACTCGCCACGAACCGGGCCGCCGCCTGCCCCGACGGATGCGCCTCGTAGGCGAGCCGCCCCTCCTGCTCGCGGATCAGCACCGACTCGTATTCGACGAGCGTCTCCCCGCGCACCGTGCGGCCCATGCCGAGCATGGTCCCGGCGCGTGGCCGCATCCACTGCTCCTCGACGATGCGCTGCGGCGAGGCGAGCTGCCAGCATCCCTGGAGCCACTCGACGCGCTGGATCGTCAGGGCCTGCGGAGCACAGACAGCAGCTGCGATGAGGACGATGACTGTGATCATTTCGACTGAACCATATCTCAGCTCGAGCAGTGTTGCCCATCAACTTTCGCCCTTTGTTCGGCACACATCCTGCAAACCGTTCCAGCACGAGGTGAATGATGGCCGACGAACAGCATCAGACCGACGATCAGCGGCAGCCGGCTTCCAATACGGTGAAGGATCCGGACCAGTGGAAAACCGGCGACGAACCGATGACCGGTGCGCAACGTTCCTATCTGAACACGCTTGCGAGCGAGGCCGGCGAGCAGGTGGACGAGGACCTCACGAAGGCCGAGGCATCGAAACGCATCGACGAACTGCAGGAGAAAACCGGCCGCGGCAAATAGCGCCGTGTAAAATCAGGGCGTGACCCTCGAGCAATTCCGGGAGAGTACCGAGGCGGCAGAACCGCCCGTCGATGCGTCGCCCGCGCTGGTCGCGCTGTGGCACGACGCACGCGGCGACTGGAAGCGGGCACACGAGACGGCGCAGGACATCGACGCGCCGGAAGGTGCATGGATTCACGCCTACCTCCATCGCAAGGAAGGCGATCTCCCGAATGCCGGCTACTGGTATCGACGTGCCGGCAAGCCGGTGTGCACCGGCAGTCTCGACGCGGAATGGGCGAGCATCGCGACCGCGATGCTCGCTCCCTGATCACGATTATTCGTAGCGGAGCGCGACGATCGGGTCGACGCGGCTCGCCCGCCGCGCCGGGAACCACACCGCAAACAGTGCCACCAGCGTGAGCACCAGCGGTACGCCGCCGAACACGACCGGATCGCGAGCGGTGACACCGAACAGCAACGCCGAGATCCCCCGCGCAAGGTAGAACGAGACGCCAAGGCCGATCACCACGCCGACGACTGCCAGTTTCATCCCCTGCAGGACGACCATGTTCTTGACGTGCGAGACCTGCGCTCCGAGTGCAAGGCGGATCCCGATCTCCTGCGTCCGCTGCTCCACCGAATACGCCATCAGGCCGTAGATGCCGATTGCCGCCAGCAGCAGCGCCGACGCCCCGAACACCGTCATCAGCCACATGTTGAACCGCTCCCGCGAGGTCGAGAGCGACACGACCTCGGCCATCGTGCGCACGTCGGTGACCGGCAGCCCCGTGGCCTGCCGGAGTTGCTCCTGCACCGCCGCGGCAACCGAGTGCGGCTCTCCCTGCGTGCGAATCACCCACGCGACTGGCGTGAGGCTGACGTTGAGCGCGTTTGCCGCGTCCGGCACCTGCGCCTGCGGAATGTACATCGTCGGATTCGGATCGGAGTTCAGTCCGCCGGCGTGCGTGTCACCCACGATGCCGATGATCTGGCGGTCGGGCTCATCCTTGAACTCGCGCATGACCGTCCGGCCGATGACCACGCGATCCTTCAGCGGATCACCCTTGGGCCAGAACTGCCGCGCCATCGCTTCGTTGATGATCACGACTCCGGGGGCGGCGTGGTTGTCACGCTCGGTGAACTGACGGCCACTCTTGAGCGGGATCTTGAACACGTCGAAGTACCCGGGCGACACCGTGGTCCAGCTGCCGCCGCCGTGGAACGGACCGTCGTTCAAGGGACGACCAATGACCGTGAACGGGAGACCGTAGCCGCCCTGCAACGGCACACAGCATGTCGCGCTGGCGTTGACCACGCCGGGGATCGCCTTGAGCCGCTCGACGGCGTCACGAATCGCCTGCTCGACCCCTTCGGATTTCTGATACCTCGGTCCGGTCAATGACATTCTCATCGTCAGCACATGATCGGCATCGAAGCCCGGATCGACGTGCCCGAGAGCGACGGCCGTACGAATGAGGAGTGCGGAGCCGATGAGGAGGATGAGCGCCAGCGCGACCTCGACGACGACGAGGACGGAGCGCGCCTTGTTCTGCCGGAAGCCTGTTCCGGACCGGCCGCTGCTCTCCTTGAGCGTTGTCGTCAGGTCCGTCTTCGAGCTTTGCAGCGCCGGGATGAGTCCGAAGAGGATGCCCGTCGCCAGTGATACGCCGAGCGTGAACGCCACCACGCGCCAGTCCACGCCGACGAGTGCGCCGTCCTCGCCGACGCGCGGCAGGCCGGCGGTGTTGACGGCGAGGAGCGTGCGGATGCCGACGAGGCCGAGGAGCAGCCCGAGCACACCGCCAACCATCGAGAGCAGCACGCTCTCGGTCAGCAGCTGGCGAATGATGCGACCGCGGGTGCCGCCGATGGCGACGCGGATCGCAATCTCGCGCCGCCGCCCGGTCGCGCGCACGAGCAGCAGGTTGGCGACGTTCGCGCACGCGATGAGCAGGACGAAACTGACCGCGCCGGCGAGCACGAGCAGAAGCGGGCGGACATTGCTGACCAGCACATCGCGAATCGGCTCGACGGTGAAGGTGCCGGTCTTGCCGAGCGAGTTCGGGTACAACCGCTTGTAGTCTTCGGCCGACAGCTTGAGACGTGCCTTCGCCTGCTCGAGCGTGACCCCCGGCTTCAACCGGCCGGCCACCTGGAAGTAGTGCCCCTGATCTTTTGCGTTCGGATCGAGCTTGAATGGAAGCCAGACCTGCGGCGGCCGGCCGAACTCCTGGAAGTTGAAGTCACCGAGGACGCCGATGATGGTATAGCTGTCGCCGCTGAGCGAGATCGGCTTGCCGATGATGTTCGGGTCGCTGTTGAACCGTGACATCCACAACTGACGGCTGATCACCGTCACCCGCTCCGCGTCTGGAAGATCCTCCTCGGGCGTGAACGTGCGGCCGAGTGCGACACGCGCGCCGAAGGCACGGAAGAAATCCGCCGAGACCTGCCCCGATCGAAGCTGCTCGGGGAAGTTGCCGCTGGTGTAGTTCACGACGCCGGTGCGGAACGCGGAGGCGTCCTGGGTGACGCTGGTCTGCTGACGGTAGTGCGCAAACTTGGCCGGCGAGGCTCCCGGTCCCGATGAGCCGGGCGCGGTGAACATCACGAGCGTATCCGGGTCCGGATACGGAACGGGTTTCAGCAGCACCGCGTTCACCACCGAAAAGATCGCCGTATTCGCACCGATACCGAGCGTGAGCGCCGCAATGGCCGCGGCGGTGAACGCGCGGCTCTGGGCGAACATCCGCAATGAGTGCTTGAGGTCCCTGACAAACGTCTCGAAATGCTGCATAGGTATTCGTTAGACGGTGATGAGCGGCTTTTTGTTGTGAGTGTCGGTGTTCAGAAACGTAGCTTCCGCCTTCAGGCGGAAGAACTCTCGTTTCGTCCCACCAGTCGCACCAGGCAATCTGATGTGCGCCTCTTCCGAGAGGCGCGATTCACCGCTGCTGCCACACGCTCTCGAGTGCAGCGACCGATGCGATCAGGTGCGTGTGCGGGGCTGCCGCCAGGGTGTCGCGATCGTGCGCGCCCGAGAGCACCCCGATGTTCCACCCCACGCCGGCGTTGAACCCGGCCTGCAAGTCGAGCGCGGTATCCCCCACCGTCGCGACCGACCGCACCTGGCAGGTGCCGGTCAGTTCCATCGCATGGTGTATGAGGTACGGCGCGGGCCGGCCCGCGGATACGTCGTCGCCACAGACGACGGCATCGACGACATCCCGCGTCCAGCCGAGGGCGTCGAGCAACAGGGTGGTGGTGTCGCGATCGAACCCGGTCGTGAGGGCGGTGCGAACCTGCCTCCTGCGAAGGGTGGAGAACGCTTCTACAGCGCCCGGTATTGCGCGGACGCTCGCGGAGTACCGCCGTGCGAGGCCGGCGCGGAATGCATCGTAAACGGCGTCGACGCGATCCGGCCGCCGCGCCGCATCGGGGATGAACCGTGTGAGTGCCTCTCGCTTGGACGACCCGCGAACGTCTCGAATCTGCGTCGGGCGTCACCTGGATGCCTTCGTCGATGAAGCGCCTCGGCAAACGCCGCCGGGACCTGGCCGTCGTCTTCAACCGTGGTGCCGGCGAGGTCGAAGACGACCAGTGCCAGCCCGGTCACCTGCCGAAGTCCAGCGGCGGGGCCGCATTCGGCTGTGCCGATCGATAGTCCTCGCCAAGCAGCGCGGCGACCGTCGCCGCCACCTGTGCCTGCGTCGTCGCAACGCCTCTACGAACACCGCGCTGGCTGCACTCCGGGGCCCATCACTGCCATCCAGATGCGATCGGATTCCGGGACCTTTTCTCCATGGCTCGTCCAGTTCGCGGAGCTCTCACCACGGCCATGGTCGGTGGCAAGAACCAGCGCCGTCGTGCCAGCGTACTCGGGCAACGCCTGGGCGGCTTCCCACAGCTGGCGAATGAAACGGTCGTTCCGGCGTGCCGCGTCGAGATAGAGGTCGTAGCGGCGGCCGTGTGCCCATTCGTCGGTTTCGCCGAGCATGACGTAAAGCACACGCGGACGTTTCTGGCGCAGGTATTCGAGCGCACCGAGCCCGGTTGGCGCATCGAACCGCTCCTCGGCCCAGTAGGGCGGCAGCTCAGCGGCGAACTCGTTGATCGCTTTCTCGCGCTCTGATGTCGCATTGGCAATCGGCGGACCTGCAGCATTCGAGGGGACGCCGCTTCGCTGCTCGTTCAGGATCCAGGGCAGAAGCTGCCACGACGCGAAGGCCGCCACCTTGCCGGCGAATGCAGGACGCCGATTGAGCCATTCGAGCACGGTGACGTTGGGGTTGAGCACGCGATCGTTGCTGTCGATCCGCGGATCCGGTGATCCGGTCAGCATCTCGTTGTAGCCCGGGTACGAGAACCGAAGGCCGTTGGTAACGCGTGCGATGCTGTCCTGCGAGGCGTCGCCGAAGACCTGCCCCTGACGTGCAACCGTGCCCCACAGGAACGGCATCAGCTTCGCGCGACGCTCTTCCGGCGTCGAACCGCCGAACTGCTCCTGCGAACGCTGCGGGCTCGGTGATCCCGCCGGCCTCTTTGGTCAGCAGCTCCGACGCGAGGCCGCCGAACACTTCCTGCCAGCGCATGCCGTCGAGCGTGACCACGAGCACGTTCGCTGCCTTTGGCTCCTGCCGCGCCGCCACGCTCGGCGACGGCCAGCATCGTCACCGACACCAGGATCCAGACGTTCAGTGGCGCGCAAGCGTGATCTCATGCGCGAATCATATCGCCCCCGCAGCGCTCCCGACTATAATCGCCGCTCTCTTCGCCAGTCAGCGCTCGCTGCCTCTCGGTAAGGCGGGCACATAGTAATGCGGCGGTCCCATCCAGCCCCGCACGGGCCTCCGGCCAGCCTGAAGGAGATTTCATGCGCGGTTTCGTTCCAGCGGTTCTCGTCGCGTCCTCTCTCACCGTTCTGCCCGGTGGCGCTGCTCAAGGCCGGCCCGCAGGCGCCGGCGCGGGCGAAACCTTCCCTCACCGCGCTCGACCGCTACGTCGCTGCCCCGGACTCGAGCTTTACATGGAAGGCCGTTCGAGATCTCCCGGCTGAGGGCGTCACCGCGACCTTGATTGACATGACCTCTCAGCGCTGGCTGACCGAGAAGGAGGTCGAGCGCCCGCTGTGGACGCACTGGTTGACCGTCATCCGGCCGCAGACGGTGACGAGCGACATCGCGTTTCTCTACATCACCGGCGGAAGCCTCGACCGCGATCCGCCGGCGGAGCCCCCCGCCTGGCTCGTCGACGCGGCGCGGGACACGGGAACCGTCACGGCGGAGCTGCGGCTGGTACCGAACCAGCCGGTGGTGTTCACCGACGACCCGACGCATGCCGGGCGATCGGAGGACGACTTCATCGCGTACACGTGGAATAAATTCCTGCGCACAGGCGACGAACGATGGCCGGCACGGCTGCCGATGACGAAGAGTGCGGTGCGCGCGATGGATGCCGTAACCGCGTTCACGAGTTCGTCCGCGGGCGGCGGACACGCCGCCACCCGGTTCGTCGTCTCCGGCGCATCGAAGCGAGGATGGACGACGTGGGCGACCGCGGCGGTCGATTCGCGGGTGATTGCGATCGCGCCGGCGGTCATCGATCTGCTCAACATCGAACCGTCGTTCAAGCATCACTTCCAGGCCTACGGCGCGTGGTCCGACGCGGTGCAGGACTACGTCGACCAGGGGATCATGAAGTGGCTCGGCACGCCCCAGTTCAAGGCGCTCATGCGGATCGAAGAGCCGTACGAGTACCGGGACAGGTTGACGATGCCGAAGTTCATCATGAATGCATCGGGCGATCAGTTCTTCCTGCCGGATTCGTCGCAGTTCTACTTCGACCAGTTACCGGGCGAGAAGCACCTGCGCTACGTGCCGAACGCGTCGCATTCGCTCGACAAGACCGACGCGCTCGAGAGCGTCGAGGCGTTCTATGCGTCGATCGTGAACGGGACACCGCGTCCGGACATCAACTGGACGTTCGAGCGGGACGGCTCGATCAAGGTCATCGCCAAAGACCGCCCCAGCGAGGTCGTGATGTGGCAGGCGTCGAATCCGGACGCCCGCAACTTCCGGCAGGACGTGATCGGCGATGCGTATCAGAGTACGACGCTGACGCCGTCGGGCCCGAACACCTGGGTCGGGCGTGTGCCGGCGCCGAAGAAGGGATGGACGGCGTTCTTCGTCGAGATGAGCTTCCCGACCGGCGGCAAGTATCCGCTGAAAGTGACCACTGGAATCCGTGTGCTTCCGGACACGCTGCCATACGCGGCGCCCAAACAGCAAAGCGCCGCGGCTGCTTCGGCGCCCCCTCCGCCTCCGCAGCAGTTCGATCTCGTCGTCTACGGCGGCACTGCCGGCGGAGTGATGACCGCGGTATCCGGTGCGCGTGAGGGGCTGAAGGTGGCGCTGCTCGAACCCGGCAGGCACCTGGGCGGAATGGTATCCGGCGGGCTCGGCTGGACGGACTACGGAAAGAAGGAGGTCATCGGCGGCTACTCGCTCGAGTTCTTCGAGCGGGTCGGCAAGAAATACGGACGCGGCAGATCGAATGGCACTTCGAACCCCACGTCGCGGAGGCGGTCTTCGACGAGCTGGTCAAGGAAGCCGGGCGTCAACGTGTTCCTCAACCATCGACTGCGTCAGCGGGCAGCCGTGCGCAAGACAGGTGCGAACGTGTCGGCTGTCGTGCTCGAGAACGGTGACGTGTTCGCCGGGAAGGTCTTCGCTGACGCCAGCTACGAAGGGGATCTGATGGCGCAGGCCGGCGTGTCGTACACCTGGGGGCGCGAAGGCACGAACGAGTACGGCGAATCACTGGCCGGCGTGCGGGAGCATACACCGCTGCACCAGTTCCGTGTGCCGGTCTCGCCGTTCGATGACGCCGGCAGACTCCTGCCGGAAATCACGCGCGCGGACCGAACGATGCGGTCGGCGCCGCGGACAAGCGCGTGCAGGCTTACAACTTCCGGTTGTGCATGACGACGACCACTGGCAATCGCGTCGCATGGCCGGTGCCCGCGCACTACGATCCATCGCGATTCGAACTGCTGGCGCGATACCTGCCGGCCTTCGAAGCACAACTCGGGCGTCCGCTCGCGATCAACGACGTGATGAAGGCGGACATCCTCCAGAACGGCAAGACGGATACGAACAACAACGGCGCATTTTCGACCGACTACATCGGCGGCAGCTATGACTACCCCGAGGGGAACTACGCCACGCGCGCGCGGATCCGACAGGCGCACGTCGATTACATCCAGGGATTCCTGTACTTTCTCGCCAACGACCGTCGCGTGCCGGCGTCACTCCACGGGAGATGAACGAGTGGGGACTCTGCCGCGACGAGTTCACCGACACCGGCAACTGGCCCTACCAGCTGTACGTCCGCGAAGCGCGGCGCATGATCGGGCAATACGTCATGTCGCAGAAGGACATCCAGACCGAGCTGACGAAGCCGGATGCCATCGGCATGGGTTCGTACAACAGCGACTCGCACAACGTTCAGCGGCGTCCCGACGCCGCCGGTATCGCGACGGAAAACGAAGGCGACATGCAGGTGAAGGTGGCGCCTTACCAGATCCCGTACCGGGTGATGCTGCCGAAGCGGACCGAAGCCTCGAACCTGCTCGTGCCGGTGTGCTTTTCCGCGACCCATGTCGCCTACTCGACGCTCCGCATGGAACCGCAGTACATGATTCTCGGCCACGCCGCGGGGGTCGCGGCGAAAATGGCGATCGCCGGCAGCGTGCCGGTTCAGGACATCGACACCGCAGCGCTCCGCTCGCGCCTCGAGGCGGAGCGTGCGGTGCTCGCCGACAAGCCAGCTGCCGAAACCAAGTAGCAGTGCGCCGGAACGCCAAACCCCGAACCTCGGAACCCGGAACCCCGAACCCGGAACCCCGAACCCGGAACTAGATCTGATGTTCCGGGTGCGTGCAGCCCTTGAACTCTGCAAGGACGAGCTTGCCGTCGTCTCCCAGTTCCTGCTGCAATCCAATCTGCGTGGTGTAGTAGCCGGTGATCGTCATCGACTTGAGCGCACGGAAGAAGTCGGCGCCCGGTTTGTCCTCCGCGCTGACGCGATCGTCTGACGACAGCCGGGTCAGGAGCGCCGTCTGCTGCTCCGGCGTGGCCGACAGCACGTCCTTTCCGAACAGCGCGGTGCTGCGCGTGTCCATCCACGCCAGCCCCTTCAGAAATTCGTCCTTGTCAGGTGAGGTCGCCTCCTGGAGGAGCGTGTCGACGAAACGATTCACCTGCGCGATTTTCGCACCCGGCGTGTCGGTCTCCGGGATGATCAGCTCGCATAGCGTCGTGACGGTGTCGTTCTGGTGAGCCGTCAGCACTTTGGGTGACCACGGGCCCGCAGCTGCCGCCGCGGCAGTGGCGGCGTGCACGTGGGGCGCCTGCTCGCGCGCGAGCGCGCTCAACGCTTCGACCCAGAGCGGCGCGGCCACGACTCCCGCGCCAGCGGCCGCAATCTTCCGCAGGGCGTCTCGCCTGTTCACTGCCTGTTGCACCATCGGTCGGCTCCGTTCAGAGATTGCCGCGCTTGATTTCGCCGGCCAGGTAGTCGGTGGCCCGCCACGACAGCGCCAGGATGGTGAGCGTCGGGTTCTTTTCGGTTGCGGTCGTGAACGCCGAGCCGTCGACGACGAAAAGGTTCCTGACCTCGTGCATCTGGTTGAACCCGTTCAGTGCCGAGCGTTTCGGATCCGCACCCATGCGACAGGTGCTGTGCTCGTGGATCGCCGAGCCGTTCTTGTCGAGTTCTCCGCGGGTGTAGCCGACGAGGACACCGCCGGCGGCGTGCACGATTTCTTCCATCGTGTCCGCCATGTGCTCGGTCATCTTCCGCTCGTTCTCTCCGATGGTGTAGTCGATCTTCAGCAGCGGCACGCCGTATCGATCCGGCCGGTTGGGATCGACGGTGATCCGGTTGTGCGCGTAGGGCAGGACCTCACCATACGGGTGGATTTCGAACCAGGCGGGATGGCGCCGCTTGATCTCGGTCTTCAGCGACACGCCAAAACCCGGGATCAGCTCGCTGCCGCCATGCGCTCCAGCGGCACTGGCCCCGGTATTCCAGAATTGCGCGCCAAAGCCGCGCAGGTAATCGCGAGTCTTCCCGGGACGATGGTTGAACCGGGGCATGTAGACGTGCTCGCCGCCAATGCCGCGGTCGTTCCGGGTGGGCGCCCCCGCCAGCGTCGGCAGGTAGCCGCGCACGTGGAAGCGGATCTGCTCCGACAGGTAGCGCCCGATGACGTCCGACCCATTACCGATGCCGTTGGGGTACTGCGGCGACTTCGAATTGAGCAGGATCCGGGTCGAGTCGACGCAGCTGGCCCCGACGATCACCACCTTCGCGAGCACCTGCTGTTCGGCCCCGGTCTTCCGGTCGAAGTACTGGACACCCTTTGCGAGTCCCTTGTCGTCGACGAGAATGCGGCCGACGACGGCGTTCGACCGGATCTCGAGTCGTCCCGATTTGAGCGCGATCGGAAGGAGATGATCGGCGGAATTGAAGAACGATCCCGTGTCGCAGCCGGATCCGCAGGCGCCGCAGTAGTGACACGCCGGAAATCCGCCGGTCGGCTTCGTCATGTTCGCGCGGCGGCCGGCAACGACCGGAATGCCAAGGCCGGCCGCGGCCTTCTGCAGCAGCCGTTCACCGCAGCGCGGCGCGGGCGGCGGCTGCATGAACTTGCTGCCCGGGAGCGAGTCCGAATAGTCGGTGCCGCCGCAGACGCCAATCAGCTGTTCGACCCGGTCGTAGTACGGCGCGACGTCGGAGTATCCGATCGGCCACGGGATCTCCCAGCCGTCGCGCTCGGCCCCCTTGAAGTCCATCTCGGAGTAGCGGAGGCTGACGCGACCCCAGACGTTGGTCTTGCCGCCGTGACCCCAGACACGAACGAGCTCGAAGGGCCGATCGGGGGGCGTGAGATAGGGCTGCTCCTTGACGTCGAGAAAGAACTGCGGCGGCTGCTCGCCGCGGGCGGTGCGCTCACGCGCTTCCCATGGCTGAACGTGGGTCCAGAACTTCGTGCGGTCGAAGCGGTCGCCGGCATCGAGCATCAGGACCTTGATGCCCTTTTTTGTCAGGTTCCAGGCCGCCATGCCCCCGGAAGCACCGCTGCCGATGATGACGACCGGATGCACCTGGGCCGATTTGATGATTTGCATGTCTGTAATCGCTGTGGCGCGGGAACGGTGGCGGGCGCGAGCATGTCACAGCCCCGCGGGTCCGGGCAACGGTGCGGATCAGGGCCCGGCGCCTGCGCCAGAGCCGGGCAAAAGGCGTAATATACAGGAGTGCCGGCGGCGCCCGGCCGGGAGAGAAATCACGTGGGAAAACAGATAATTACCGCTTCGGGCAAGGCCGTCACCCAGTTCCGCGACTACGATAACGCCCTGCCGCGGGTCGAGGCGTTCTACGCCGCCAACCACAAGCACCAGACGCTGGATTTCGTGCTCGAAAAGAAGCGCGAGTACCTGTCGCTCAACCGGAAGACGTTCACGGTCTGGGAAGCGCTCGAATTCCTGAACAGCCTCGTCGACGACAGCGATCCCGACGTCGACTTCACCCAGATCGAGCACGCGCTGCAGACCGCCGAGTCCATCCGCGTCGCCGGGCAGCCGCGATGGTTCATCGTCACCGGCCTGGTTCACGATCTTGGCAAGATTCTCTGCCTGTTCGGCGAACCGCAGTGGGCGGTCGTCGGCGACACATTCCCGGTCGGCTGCCGCTGGTCGCCGAAAATTGTCTACAGCCAGTTCTTCAGCGAGAATCCCGACCGGCTCGTGCCCGAGTACCAGACCGAGAACGGGATCTATGAGCCCGGCTGCGGCCTCGACAACGTGCACATGTCGTGGGGCCACGACGAGTACGTGTATCACGCCGTCAAGGGTCAACTCCCGGACGAAGCGCTCTACATGCTGCGCTACCACTCCTTCTACCCGTGGCACAAGGAAGAGGAATACTCGCACCTGCTCAATGACCGGGACCGCTCGATGTTGAAGTGGGTCCGGGCCTTCAATCGCTACGACCTGTACTCGAAGGGCAGCGCCCGGCCGAAGGTCGAGGAGCTGATGCCGTACTACGAGGACCTGACCAAGGAGTTCTTCCCGGCGCCGCTCCGCTGGTAGACGCCGGCCTGTCGCGCGTTGCACGTGGCACGTCCGACCTCGGGCCTAGCACGTAGCACGTGGCACCTCGGGCGTGGGTCGTAGCACGTGGCACGTTTACCCCCGGCCGATGAACGGCATCTTCGTCGCCATCACCGTCATGAACTGCACGTTGGCATCGAGCGGCAACCCCGCCATGTAAACGACGGCGGCGGCGACGTGGGCGAGATCGAGCAGCGGCTCGACCACCACGTCCCCGTTCGCCTGCAACACGCCTTTCGCCATCCGCGTGGTCATCTCGGTTGCGGCGTTGCCGATGTCGATCTGGCTGCACGCGATGTCGTACTTCCGGCCGTCGAGCGATGTCGATTTCGTCAGCCCGGTGACGGCGTGCTTCGTGGCCGTGTAGGCGATGGAATCCGGCCGCGGCGTGTAGGCCGAGATCGATCCGTTGTTGATGATGCGTCCGCCGCGCGGGCTTTGCACCTTCATCAACGCAAAGGCCTGTTGCGTGCACAGGAATGCACCGGTCAGGTTGGTATCGACCACCGAGCGCCACTGCGCGATGGAAAGGTCCTCGAGCGGCACACCGGGGACGTTGATCCCGGCGTTGTTGAAGAGGACGTCGAGCCGGCCGAAACGCTCCTTCGTGCGGGCGAACAGGGCGCGTACCGGACTCGGGATCGCTCACGTCTGCGGTGTGAGCAAGGGCGTTGGCCGCGCTGCCCGCTTCAACGATCGCCTGCTTCAGCGGATCCGGCCGGCGGCCCGCCAGCACCACGGAATAGCCTTCCTTCAGCAACGCGAGGGCGACCGCTTTGCCGATGCCGCTCCCCGCGCCCGTCACGAGCGCTACCTTCGACCCTGTGCTCACGTCTTGTCCCCGATTTCGATGCGACCGCGGCGCCTGCACCTCGACATGCAGGCCGCCGGCGAGCCGAACGCTACTTCCACACGCCGAGCAGGCGGCGGACCACGATCAGCTCGCCAATGTGGTAAGCCGAGTGGTCAGCCACGAGGAGCAGCTCGCGTAAATAGGTCTGCCCGCTGCCGTGTGGAATCGTCGCGGTGAGATCCACTGCCGGATCGGTCGCGAGTTGCTGCAGAGCCGTCCGGTCCTGCCGGAATTGCGCGACGCTTTCGTCCCAGGCTTGCGGGGTTGGCGGTTCGGCGCTCGCCGGCCAGTAATCGGCCGGCCAGTTCAGCTCCTCGTAGTCTGAGTTCCGGCAGAACTCGAGGATGTCGCGCTGCGTCCGGCGGAGATGCTCGAGCAACTGCCAGGGCGTATACGGCAGGCCGTCCGGCATTTTCCCGCGCGCTGCCGCCGGTATCCCCTCTATCGCCGTGTCGAACCCGACGTGCGCGTCTTCCCACGCGAGAAGACGGCCCACGTGCTGCCTGATTGCTTCCTCAGAGGCCATGAGCGTTCACTCCCGCAATGACTTCCGCCTAAAGGCGGAAGCTACAAGCCACTGAATTCCGCCTAAAGGCGGAAGCTACGAGCCACTGACTTCCGCCTAAAGGCGGAAGCTACAAGCCACTGAATTCCGCCTAAAAGGCGGAAGCTACGAGCCACTGACTTCCGCCTGAAGGCGGAAGCTACGAGCCACTGACTTCCGCCTGAAGGCGGAAGCTCAGCACCGTGGCCCGCGTTGCTCCAGAGGAAGCATCGAGCTTCGGCGCGGTCTCGCCACAGCCCGCATGAGCCTCTGGGCGGGCGGAGGCGGACACCTTTTTATTGCTTCGCCTTCAACATGCCCGGCGAATTCCATTTGATGACGTGGTAGACAGCGGGTCCGTCGCCGACGTTCTTGATGCTGTGCAGCTGATTCGATGCCTGGAAGATGATCGAGCCGGGGCCGACCTGTTTGAGCTGCCCGTTGACCAGCGATTCGACCGTGCCTTCCTTGATGATCACCAGCTCTTCGTCGGGGTGCTTGTGCGGCGCGTGTGGCGACTCACCCTTGTTCAGCGTGGTGATGTGAATTTCGAGCTCGTCGAGGGTGGCGGTCGGTGCCTGCACAACGTGCCGAACGGTGCCGGTCTTGTTCGGCTCCTCTTTGAAGCTGTTCCAGTCGAAGATCGTCGAACCCATCACCGGCGCCGCGGCGCGTGTGCCCGCCGTTGCCGCCAGCGTGACCACCGACGCAACCGCCGCGATGCACAAGTCCCTGCGACTCACCATGTCTGACTCCTCTCAGCTGCCTGAAGGCCGATCGCGGCCCGCTGTTACCTGGCTCAGTGGGTGGGACGCGTTCGGTCTTCGACCAGCGCCTGGTAGACCAGCGTCGGGAACTTTGCCGTGATGTCCGAGGTGCTCGGGAGCAGCTGGATCATCAGCAGCATGACCACCCTGGCATCCGGATCCACCTTGTAGGTGGACCCATAGGCGCCGCCCCAGCCGTACGACCCGACGGACGCCAGCCCCGCCGCACCATACCGGTCGGTCGTCTCGAAGCCCAACCCGAAGCCAAGCCCGGTGGCGGAGTGGAGATCGCCCACCTGGTTGGTCGTCATCAGCGCAACCGTGCGCGGCGCGAGGATGCGGACCCCGTCGAGCGCTCCGCCGTGGCGTATCATTTCCAGGAATCGGCCGTAGTCCCTGGCCGTGGACAGCAATCCTGCTCCGCCGGCGAAACTCTTGCGCGGGCCGTCGACGTAATGCCCCTGCCCGCGGGCGCCGTCGGGAGCCCGCGTGATGCGGCCGTCAGGTCCGCTCGCGTAGACCGCGGTCAGGCGATCGCGCTGGTTCGGCGGCAGGTAGAAATGCGTGTCCTGCATGTGCAGCGGACCCGTGATTCGCTCCGCGATGAAGCGATCGAGCGGCACGCCTGACGCCCGTTCGATGACGCACCCGAGAATATCCGTGTTGTAGCCGTAGACATACGACTCGCCAGGCTGGGCGGCAAATGGGAGTGATGCAAGCCGCTCCATCGTGTCGCAGATAGGCTCGTCCTTGTCCGCGGTGTACCAACCGAAGCCAGCCGCGGGCCCGAGCCCCTTTGCCTCGTAGAGCGCCGCCTCCGCCCGCCCGGTGCCATACGAGATCCCGGCGGTGTGCGTCAGGAGATCCCGAATCGTGATCGTGCGCTTCGCCGGCACGGTCGTCACCGCACCGTCCTTCTCCACCGTTACCGTCTGTTTTCGCAAACGCCGGGATGAACAGGCTGACGGGGTCGTTGAGCGCGAGCTTCCCTTCTTCCATGAGCGAGAGGATGCCGACACTCGTCAGTGCCTTCGATTGCGAGGCGATCCGGAAGATGCCGTCCGTCGCCATGCGGCGGCCGGCCTCCTTGTCGCTCCAGCCGAACGCGCGCTCGTAAACGGGCCGCCCATCGCGGAGCACGAGGACGACGGCGCCGCCAACCTGCCCTTCGTCGACGTACCGCTGGAACACGGTGTCGATTCGCGCGAGCCGATCGGCGGCAAACGCTTTCGCGCTGGCGGTCGTCGCCGCGGGCCTGGCTGCCGATGGGGGTGCGGGTGCAGTGGCGGCCTGCTGCGCCTGCACCATTGCAGGCGCCGCGAGCGCCAGGAGCAGGAGGTATCGCTTCAGCATGGGCGCATTCTACAAGGTTCTCCCTCGAACCCGCCGCTCACGCCGTTCTGACCTGTGGAATGCGTTCCGCGACCGGCGGCAGCGCCGGGAAATCCGTGAACGGCGCGGCCTGATACCAGTACGCACTGGAAAAGAAGCTGTCCGATCGATCGTTGGCGTGGCCGTGCTCGATCGTGTGCTTCAGGTATCGATCGAACGTGACCGGGTTGTCCCCGTGCCAGCGGTAACAGCAGTACCGCCCGCCGGTCCGTTCCGGATTGACGATGATCGGCGCGCCATACATCGCATGGCTGAACGGCACCGCACCCTCACGGCCGCCGAAGTTCCAGCTGCCGAGGAAGTAGTCTTCGGTTCCGGTCCCGACGATCACCGGCTTCGACTCATCGTCGACGAAGATCATCTCGTCGCCTTCGCCCCACCAGCCGTTGGCATTCTGCAGCACGCCCATGGTGACACCCATGAGATGCCCGCGGCCGCGCGTTTCCATGTAAACGTAATTGTCCTTGCCGTCAGGATTCAGCTTCACCGACGGATCGGCGGCGCGCTGGGTCGCGGGACGCTGACGATACTGGGCATGGAAATACATCGCGTCGTCGGGCAGCCTCGGGACCGACATGTAGTCGATGTTCGAATAGAACGAACCCACTTCCTGCGTGCCTTCGTTGGTGACCGTGAACCGGGCCGAGTTCTTGTACGGCATCGCGAAGTAGCTGTTGAGCGACTTGCCCGGCGAACAGGCGAGGTACTGCGATTCGTAGATCTGGTACGCGCCCAGGTTGAGGCCGAAGAAATCGCCGATCGGAACCTCCACGCTTGGTTTCGTGTTCCCGTCCCAATACCCGCGGAGGACGAGCTCCTTGAGGTGGTCCCCGCTCCGCGCCGAGATGGTGAACCAGATGTGGGTGATGACGCCGGGTCCGGAGGCGTTGAAGACTTCCTGCACGGCTCCGCCTGCAATCGGCCAGCGGTCGCTGTTGCCGCCGGTTCTGTCGTAGCTCGATTGCTTGAGCGAACGGTAATGCTGCGCCCGGGCGTACTGCGGCAGAAATGAAAAATCCCCGGGTGCCGGCACCTGCGCGCTGGCGGGTGCCGCTGCCGCGAGCGCTCCCGCGCTGAGCATGCCCTGCAGGAACCCACGACGCTGACTCGCTCTGGAATCCATCTCTGCCTCCCTCCGCAGCGCATCACTACGCGCCTGTCGCCCGGTTAGTGCGGCTGAGTGTAACCGAGGACGCGCCTTCGCAGCCCGGGTCCGGTGGCGCCGAAAGTGTCGCGATTAGCGGCCGATGGGACAAAACGCGAGATGTTGACATCGGAACTCGGCAAACGCTACATATGGTGGTTCATGGTTGCTCACCCAACGGGGTGGGGAGTGAACCGGAGCGTTGCTTGCGCTCCCTTCGGAACCGCGTATCGGGCAACGTGCGCGGCGGTCCCGAGCGGCTCCCCCTTCAGTGTGGCATTCCTGTCCAAAGCTGAACCCCTCGACCGGCAGGGTTCGTGCAGTAGCGACAAACAAGCAACAGCTGGATTCGGAGCGGAGGCGGCGCGATGGAAGCGAAATCGGTTATTCGTGCGTGGGGCCAGATCCTGACGGGCTACCGGCCCAATCTCTCGATTGAGATCACGCGGGAGTGTCCGCTGCGCTGCCCCGGCTGCTATGCCTATGGGGACACCCATCTCGGTGGCGACGTCGTTCTCCGCCAGCTGTCCGACTTCAAGGGGCAGGCGCTGGTTGACGGCATGCTGAAGGTCGTTCGAGAGCACCGCCCCATTCACCTCTCGATTGTCGGCGGCGAGCCGCTCGTCCGTTATCGCGAGCTGGACATCCTTCTGCCGCAGCTGACGGCGATGGGCGTGCACACGCAGGTAGTGACGAGCGCGGTCCGCCCGATTCCGGCCGGCTGGGCGAACATGGCGAAGCTGCAGGTGGTGGTGTCAATCGACGGGTTACAACCGGAGCACGATGTGCGCCGAACGCCCGCCACCTACGATCGTATCCTGAAGCACATCGCCGGTCAGCACGTCACCGTGCACTGCACGCTGACCGGTCAACAGGCGCGGCCAGGTTACGTGACCGAGTTCACCCGGTTCTGGGCTGCCAACCCTGACGTCAAGCGGATCTGGTTCAGTTTCTATACGCCGCAACAGGGAGAGGACTCACCCGAACGGCTCCGGGCCGAGCATCGGCAGCTCTTCGTCCAGGAGATCACGGACCTCTACGCACAGGAGCCGAAGCTGCACGACATGATCCCATCCGTCGTGCGCGGCTATCTGAATCCTCCGCAAAACCCGGACGAATGCATCTTCGCGAAGACCACCGCGTGCATTTCGGCGGATCTCAAGAAGCCAATTACTCCGTGCCAATACGGCGGCACGCCCGACTGCACACAGTGTGGCTGCATGGCGACCGTCGGACTCGATGCGCTGGGCGAGTATCGCCTCGGAGGGGTCGTGCCGTTGAAGCACATCTTCAACGGCTCGCTGGCTGTCGGCCGTGCGGTCCGCCAGCTGCGCAGCGCTGAAGCCGCGAGCTGAAGCCGCGGCCCGGAGCGACACAGCGCCGGACTAATCGCGGGCCCGCTTGCCTGCCGCCAGTTTCCAGAACTGCGTTTCGTTCAGCAAGGTGATCCGGTGGCCCTTGTCGCGCAGCCGCTTGATCTCCATCAGCTTGAGGCCTGCGTCGCGCCCGGCGGCCTGCTGCGCATTGGGCCGGCCGCGAACGACCACGCTCGTCAGCACTGACGGCATGCTGTGAATGATGGCGCCAGCGCGCCGCGCGGCCCGGATCGCCTCCGCCCTGGGTTTGCTGAGGATGCCAGTGAACGCGAGATGGACGCCTTTCAACGTGCGCCTGACCCCCGCCTTCATCCGGGCTGGCGGATTACGGAGCGCCGTAATCAGCTCGTCGGCACTCTCATAGCGCTTCCGTCGCTCGCCGATGCAACGATGGACGATTTCTCTCAGGTGATCGCTGCACGGCAAGGTGCGGACTTCGTGTGTCCTTACCCGCGCCTGCGCGTCCCCCTTGACGAGCATCGCCAATAACTGCCCAACTTGATATACGTCGTCACGCGCCTGCCACTTCGGAGCGGAGGCCTCGAGAAAATCGCTCGGGACCATCGACCGGTTCAGTGTCCGCGCGGTGATTCCCCGGCGATCGCTCTGTTGCCGCACAATCCCGAAGTCGCCGAGCTTCAGCCGCCGCCCCTCGCAGACGAACACGTTCATCGGTGTCAGGTCGCGGTGCAGCAGCTGTCCGCGATGGAGCGTGCCGAGCACCTGCAGAATGGCCGCAATCTCGCGCCGTGCGGTTGTCTCGGGCCAGCACTTGCCCGACTGCTGCAGGAACGCACTCAAATCCCCGAACCGCGCGTACTCGAGCGCAAGGCAATACAGCACCGGACCACGGCTGCCATTCGGAAGACAGGGAAACGTGTCGAACACGCGGATCGCACGCGAGTCCGCGTGCAGCAGCTGCCCGAAATACGCCTCACGCAGCCATCCGTCGATTCGCGTGCTCACCTTGATGCAGACAATCTCGGGAACGGTTGCGTGCTCGCCGAGCCGCCGGGCCAGGTACACCTGCCCGAAGCCGCCTTGTCCGATCAGCTGTTCGATCCGGTAGACGAGGCCGCTCTCGGGGCTGGTCAGCTGCTGCGCTTCCTCCAGCAGCGGTCTTCCCGATATGCGCGTGGACGACGCCGTGCGCGTCGTCGCGGAAGCTCGATGTTCAATCATGGGGAGATCGGCGGCACACTCTGCGGCACGGATCTATTCTAGGACAACACGGTTGGCCCGGGATCCTCGACTGCACGCCTGGAACGGACGACGTGCACTGCGCCCCAACCGATCGCTCCAGCCATTACGAGGAGCCCCACTCGATGAGCGGCGAGGCCGAGAGCTCGATCGTGCTGCATCCAGCCGAGTGCGGCCAGGAGATACTCCCAGTCGTGCCCTTCGACTTCAGCGCCTGTGTGTCCGCCAAGGAGCACGAGCTGCAGCGCGCGCGCATCGGCGATGTACGGTGCAAGGTCCAGAAGATTCTGACCGGCCCACCATGTACAGACGGCAGCGGCGAAGGCGTCCTTCTGTCTCAGAAAGGCAACCGCGCACGTGACTGGAACGAGGACCTGGAACAGACTGCCGCCGAGCACGGTCATGAACCGGCCGAATGGTGAGAACAGAACGTGGCCGGCCTCGTGAAAAATCAGATTGGGCAGGTGAAGCACCGAATCCATCACGCCGGCGCCCATCGGCGCGCGCGCGAACTGCCAGGTCCACACGACCAGCCCAGCGAGGACAACCCCGCGACCGAGCCTGGCGGCTGCCGCAAGCGGATCCTCCCGCGTCACGACGGTGACGCGCTGCGCTACGGGCAACGGCGGCTCCGCGACTGCTTCAGCCATCCGGTGCTCGAACTTCGCGAAAATGAGCCCGCACCGTGGACACTCGAGGGCTTCGGCGGGCGCCGGTGACCCACACTTCGGACAACCAGCGGCACTGGTCATCGCCATTCGGGCGCGTAGTCCCTGTCGCGAAGCTTCTTCTCGACCCTCAGGCTCAGGGCAAATAAGGCGAAGACCTCGGCCAGCCCGATGAAGGCATAAATCGCGAATCGTGTGAAAGCGCTCGGCTCTGGAAAACACACGTCGCCGGCATCGAGGCAGGCCTGGGTGGCGCGATCGAGCTCGACGTACTCGCGCATGATCAGTCCGAACGCGGTGCCGAAGATCACCGCGGTCCCGACGATGTTCCCGAAGATCATGCCGCCCTTGCGCCAGAACGGATAGGCCACGATCAGGCTGACGACGGCCGGCGCCGTCAGCATCAGGGTTATCCAGTGCCAGCTCAGTGTATTCACGGACACCCATTATGGAGCACATTGTCGCGGCCCAAGGCATGCCCGAAGGAGCTGAATCGGCCGGGCGCTCACCGCAGGGCGACGTAGATATCGACTGCCGACGGCCGTCGCCTGTCGTGCCGTTCGAAATCCGCTGTATAGGCTCGCTGGTAGTTCGACGTCCGCGAGAAGTACTCCCAGATTTCGATCCACGTGTTAATCAGCGCCGCTGGCATTTCTCCTTCTGCGGTGAAGACGAGGTATCTGCCCGGCGGGACGTCGACCGACACGAGGCCCTGTGGCACGACAGTCGCAGCACTCACTTCCGCTCCCACGATGAGCGAATACTCGCCGGTGTGATCGTTCTCGTACGCCGTATACACCGCGATGATGACGTCCTGGTCACGGCGACTGGGAATCCGTTTCTGCTCCTTGAAGAAGCGTTGCCAGAGAGCCGGGATACTCGCCGTTTCGGGGTCGGCCTCGGCACGATTGGCAGTTCGTACGGCAACACCGGCGACGGTGAGACCGTCGAGCGGCACCGGGGTTTCGTTCACCATGTCAGCTGCCCCCGTCGTTCGTTGCTGTTGAACACCGATTCGGCAGTGGATCTCGCGATCCACGCTCACTCGCGCAGGTCGGCAGGCGAGTGCCGGAATGCGGGGTCCTCGCTGCGGGCCTTCAGGCCCCTGGCTTCGAATCCAATATAGCGTTCGGTGATGCCCCTGGTCAGCGAGCCGAAGATGCCGCCGAACAGCCCGTCCAGCCGCAGCGACAACGTGGCGCGGCTGCCGGCCGCGGTCGGCTCGACGGCATGGTGGCCGGTCACGCGGAGTCCTGGTGCGGTGCTGACCCAGGTGAAGCTCCTGCCCCGTTCGATTTGGGTGACCTTCCACAGCGCCGGCGGAAATTTCGGCTGGCGGATCAAAGCGCGAGTACCGACCGCGAACGGCCTGTCCTCGAGCCGCTTCACGCTCGTGACTGACGGTGTCCACTCATGCCACCGGTCCGTGTCACTCATCACCTGCCAGACACGGTCGGGGGAGGCGGCGATGTCGATCGACGTGCTGAATGACCTCAAGGCATAACCCGGGACAACAAAGATCCTGTAATAGAACGGCTCGCGTCCGCCACCGCCCTGCGCCGATCACGCAGCCGGGGCAGCGATCGGCGTTCCCTGGGCGGAGGCGAGTTGCCAACCCTGTTCATTGCGCACGTAGACGTGCGTGTAGCGGCTGTGTGCCTCGAACCGCTGGTCGCCAAAGCCACCGCGCATGCGTGTCTGGCCGGTGACGACCGCCGTGTTTCCGTACTGCCGTACGAGCGAGTCTATGCGTTCGACCGATTCGAAGCGCAGCTGCCGCGAACCAACGAGCGCCACGAGAACGTCGCGCGGGATCTCAGATCCCGACATGACGTCGATAAGGAGGAAGTCCGGCGTCAGCACTGCCTCCAGAACAGTGCCGTCGCCCCGGAGCAATGCCCCGAAAAACTCATCTTCGGCTTTCATCGCCGCGTGCTCAACCGCCATGCGCAAGCTCCATCCTGCCGCACCAATTCAGCGTACGAAGATCATCCCATTTACTATGCGTGTCTCCAAGTGGAGGCGACCGCGTGGATCTCGCGAGTTGCGACCTCACTTTGATGGACATATATTGCCATCGGACCTTGCCAATGAAGTTGACTCGCCGCCGTTTCCTCGAGTGCACCGGCGCCGTTGTGGCCGGCACAGGCCTCGCGCGCTCTGCCGGGGCTGCAGGGCAATCCCAGACACCACGACCGGTTGCAGGCGCTCCGGGCGTCGAGCTCAACGTCGCCGGGCTGCCCGACTATTCGCACGATCTCGAACGATATCTCGTGCGCCTTGCGAACGACGCCCGTGAGCGGCGGCAACGCGTCGTCCAGGCAATTACGACGCCGCAGGAGGTCGTCAACCGCCAGAGGACGGTCGTGGCGGAACTGTGGAAGATGCTGGGGGACCCTCCCGAGAAGACACCGCTCAATCCACGAATTACAGGAAGGTTCGATCGGGCAGGCTACCGGGTCGAGAAGCTGACGTTTGAGAGTCGCCGGCGGCTGTATGTGACGGCGAACCTCTACGTGCCGTCCGCGCCAGGACGCCACCCGGCGATCCTGGCGCCGCTCGGACACTCGACCAACGGCAAGGCGTGGCCGAGCTATCAGAAGCTGTTCTCGAATCTCGCGCGCAAGGGCTACGTGGTGCTCGCGTACGACCCGTTCGGGCAGGGAGAACGTATCGAGTACCCGGGGAGCCGTCCCGGCGAATCGTTGATTGAAGGGGGCGGGACCGGCGAGCACGAGTACGCCGGCCGTCGTCTCATCCTGCTTGGCGTGAACTTCGGCCTGTTCAGAGCGTGGGACGGGATCCGCGGCATCGACTACCTGGTCACGCGTCCTGAGGTTGATCCTGAACGTATCGGCTGTTGCGGTCAGTCCGGCGGCGCGACGTTGACGCAGTTCCTGGCCGCACTCGACAGCCGGGTCCGTGCTGCCGTGGTGTCGATGGGGAATACCGAGGATCTGGCAGAAGCGAACGTCGAACCACCGGGGTCCGCCGATGATGCTGAACAGAATATCGTGCCGGCGCTCGCCCGCGGGATCGACCGGTCAGACCTGCTGTATGCGTTCGCGCCCAGGCCCCTGCTGATGGGAATCACGCTGCACGACGCCGGGCACACCTACTCGCCCGAGTACGTGTCTGGCTCACTCGATCTCGCCGACGAGTACAAACGTGCTTACGGAATCCTGAATGCCGGCGGACCGCGTGTCGCTGCAGGCGACGACCGTGCGGCATGGATATGTCTACGAGATGCGGCGCGCCACTTACGGATGGTTCAACCGCTGGCTGGAGATGACGGACCGCGACGACACCGAGAGTTCGCAGTCCGTCGAGCGTGAAGAGGCGCTGTACGCGACACCGACCGGGTTCGTCGTCAATTCGTTCGGCGGCGAAACAGCGCTCACGCTGACGCAGCAGATGGCCGAGGCGCTGCACACGCCGGAATCCGCCGGCGCCGAAGACGTGCGCACGCGCATCCGGGCCGTGCTCAGCATCGCGGACGCACCTGGCGGCGCGCTCAACGACCGCGTCCTCGCCACTATCAGGAAGCCGGGATACCGCGCGGAGCAGTTCGAGTTCACCAGCGAGCAGGAAATCCGTATTCCAGGCTGGCTCCTCACGCCTGATGATGCGGGCAGCACGACACCAACCGTCCTCTACATCGGCGAGGGAGCGGCCTGGAACTCGACCGCCGAGGACGCATTCGCCGAGCGGCTTTGTGCAGCTGGCCGGTGCCGGGTCGCCGTCATCGACGTGCGCGGGCGCGGCGACTGCGCCATTGCGTATCCGCCGCGTGGACGTGCTTACTTTTTTGAACGGATCACGGACGAGGCCTACCTGACCTGGTTCACACTGATGCTCGGCAAGCCGCTGCTCGGCGGGCAGGTGCACGACGCGCTTCGGGCGATGGATTACGTCCGTTCGCGGGTCGGCGGGCCCATTTCGGTCGTCGGTGACGGCCCGCACGGCGTGATTGCGTTGTACGTCGCGGCGCTCGACGCCGCCGTCACCGGCGTCGCGCTCAGGCGCACGATCAGCGACTACCGTTCACTCGCGGTCGCGGATCGCTACTCACAGCCATTCGGGATCTACGCGTACGGCGTCCTCCGGGAGTTCGACCTGCCCGACGTCGCTCGCGCCGCGGCTCCGCGGCCGGTGCTCCTGCTCGACCCTGTGACGCCGGCCGGCTCTGCTGCGGGAGCTGCTGCCGCCCGCGATTTGTACAAAGGGGTCCCAAACGCCACGGTGCGAGACCCTGAACGCGGGTGAGGACCCCATCGAGGTGCTGGCCGCGTGGGCGGCGAGCGCTCAGCGCGCGGACGGCCGATAGGCGGTGACTTCCACTTCGATCTTCATCCGGCGATCCGCGAGTCCGGCGGAAATCATCATCGCGGCCGGCCTGATCTCGCCGAAGTACTTGCGCAGGATCGGCCAGCACTCGGGAAAGTCTTCGGACCGGGGTACGACATACGTGACGCGAACCACGTCGGCGAGGGTGGCGCCGGCCTGTTGCAGCGCAGACTGGATGTTGAGCAGGCACTGCTCGGTCTGCTCGGCGATACTTTCCGAAATCGTCATCGCGGCATAGTCGAAGCCGGTCGTGCCGGACACGAACACCCATTCTCCGAGCACCACCGCGCGTGAATAGCCGATGTCGCGCTCGAACGACGACCCTGAGCTGATCAAGCGACGCTCCACTGCCGTTCACTCCTTCTTGAAGTGCGGTGACCGGAACGGCCACGCCGGTGACCTCGCCCGGATCGCTGCCGCCGACAGAAACTCTGCCGACGGCGGCAGCACGTGGAGTTCGAGAAGTCGGCCAATCGCGGTATCAGCGAACGACGCGGATCTCGTCAAGGCCCACAGGATTCGAGCAGCACGGCGCCGCCGCATTCGTCAGCCGGATCCTCAGCGTGTCGATTGCAGCCGATGGCTGCGGATTCACAATCGTCGCGAACTCGCCGTACGTGTTCCCCTGCACCTTTCCGATCGTAAACAGCGCGGCGCCATTGGCGCTCCCGGTGATCTCGTACGGAATCTTCGTGGTGCTCGAATAGATATCCAGCGAAGTGAACGCAAACGTTCCTCCAGTCGCGGTCACCGCGACTTCGCCGATCGTCGTCGATCCGGCAGCCGACAGGAACTGTATGAACGGAGCGGGATGTCCGTACGTGGTGGAGACCTGCCATGGGGCGGCGGTCGCGGCGACGGAGAGGCCGCATGCGGTGTACGACGCGAAACTTTCGCGGTTGATCTTCTGGTCATCGAACCCGATGACGCAGGCGCCGGGCGCGGCGGGCGGCTGGGAGGAATTGCTCGCGATGATCGGCGAAGGAGACGCTGTTGACGGTTGCAAACCGCCACACCCGGCAGCTGCGGTCAGCAGCAACGCGCACAGAACAGCGGACACCTCACGCATGTGAGCCTCCTCCGGAATGTTACTGCAACGTGCTGTGCGCCAGCGGTCCATCACGATTCCTCCGCGCTGTCATGGCCGTGGCCGGCGCCGGATCCCATGAGGCTGTGCTTCGAGAGCGAGAGAATGATGAATGCGGCCACCGTGCTGAGCATGGCAACCCCGAGTGCACCCAATCCGACCGCGACGCCGATCGCCGCCGTCATCCAGACACTGGCAGCGGTGGTCAGGCCGTGCACATCGCCCCTGTCGGTCACCTTGAGAATCGAACCCGCACCGATGAAGCCGATTCCGGTCACAAGTCCCTGGACAACGCGCGACAATCCATCGGCAGACATGCCCGCACCCGAGCATGCCAGGATGAAGACGGTGGTGCCGGCCGTGACCAGCATGTGGGTGCGCAGTCCCGCCGGTTTCCTCGCGCGCTCCCGCTCGTATCCGACGACCGCCCCGAGGATGGTCGCGGCGGTGAGCCGGATCAGCACGTGCGTGAGTTGCCTCGCGTCAGGCAGTCCGGCCGTCAACTCCTCCCAGATGATGTCCATTCACGGCTCCGTCCGCTTGCGCAGGAACACGTGCATCGCCCGTTCGCCGGCGACGTGCCTGGCGCATTCGTAACCGAGCGAACGCAGATCCAAGCCGCTCAAAAGCTGCTCCCCTGAGCCGAGCAGGACAGGCCGGATTGCCAGGCAGAGTTCGTCGATCAAGCCGGCGCGCAGATACTGCCGAATGGTCGAGACCCCGCCGCCAACACGAACGTCGAGGCCGCCCGCGGCCGCCCTGGCCTGCGCCAGCGCGTCCTCGATACCTCCCGTGACGAACCGGAACTCGGTGCCTCCGGCCATGCTCACCGGTGGTCGCGCGTGGTGGGTCAGGACGAACACGGGCGTGTGATACGGCGGTTCCTCACCCCACCACCCTTTCCAGCTGTCGTCGGGCCACGGCCCCCGGATCGGCCCGAACATATTACGTCCGAGAATCCACGCCCCGATTCCGGCAAAACCCAGCTCGGCCATCTCGTTGTCGACGCCCGTCTCCCCATCCGGTTGTCCGTGCATCTTTCGCCACACGCGCGTGTGAAAGAACCACTCCATCAGCTCGGGCCCATTGACGCCGAGTGGATTCTGCAGATCCTGGCGAGGGCCGGCACCGTAGCCGTCAACCGATATCGCGAAACTCTGGACGCGGATTTTTGACACGTGTTCACCTCACCGCCGCAACGAGTGACGTGTCCTCGGTGAAGGACAGGCCACCAGTCGATCGTAATCGAGACTCGCGCGTATTGTGAATGGCAGGTGTGCATCTGAATGACCGCGCCGGGCGCAGGGCTGTGTGCTTGCGGCTGGTTGTATTGGGGCGTGGATTGTGACGCGCTGCGAGGCACGGAGGACACGGGGACACGGAGCGAGCGCGCCTCGCCGGCAGGGGCTTCGCACTCCGATCGTGGGCTGCTGAGTCTTTGGGAGTTGCGGGTGTTACGGCCAAGGGTGTGAACTGCCACCGGTCCGACGTGCGGCGCAGCGCCGACCGCAGGTCGGCGACTTGCGACAGAAGCGATTCGCATTTGCGAGCCGGCTAAATCTCAGGGCGGTTCGCAAATGCGAAGCGATTCGGTCGCACGGCCGCTCTGCGCGCCTGCGCCGCCCGGCAACACCGGGCTTGGATCTTCAAGCTCCGTGTTCTCCGCGTCTCCGTGCCTCGCGACGGTGCTTACGGTCCGGCACCGTCGCCAGAATTTTCGTCGTCCGTTCTCTTCCGCCTGAAGGCGGAAGCTACGATGCGGCTGGAATCGTCGTGTGCTTCTGGTCGATGGCGAAGCTACGACGCAGCGAGTTCCTTGTCTTCTGCCGTCTTCCGGCTGAAGGCCGAAGCTACGATGCCGCTAGAATCGGCGTCTGCTTGTGGTCGATCGCGAAAGCTACGAAGCAGCGAGATCCTTGGCGTCTTCCGGCTGAAGGCGGAAGCTACGATGCGGCTGGAATCGCCGTGCGGGACGAAACCGCGTCCTGCCCGGCGCCAAGGATGTTACGCGCGGACCGCTCGCACTCGGCGACGCGGCCGTTGGGACGCTGACACGGACTTGACGATGGTCCGGCCGCCGCCGGTTTTCGGAAGCGGAACATCAGACTGCGCGATGGCCGCACGGATCAGCGCGCGAACGGCAGGCGTCTTCAACGTCGCCGCACTCGGCAGCCGGACGAAGCGGTTCTGATTGCCGCTCCCGAGGAGAATCTTCTTCGGATCGGGAAGCGTCGCGCCGTAGTAAAAAGAGAGCGCTACACCTCTCGCCGATGCGGCCAGCGAGACGATGCAATGCGAGGGTCGGTCACTCGCGCAATACCCGATCACCAGGAAATTGTAATTGTCGTATACGAGCTCGTTCGCGGTGGGCAGCAGCTTGCGCACAGCTGCCCGCGTGGAGCGCAGCACCGCGGCGACGTCAGCGTCGAACCTGGCGATGAAGCCGGCGAGCTGCTTCGCCGCTGACGGAGTGGACGGCTGGTCCGGTGAGGTCGGTGGCATGCCGCTCCTGACGTTGGACGTCGCCGTGATGACGGTCGCGCGGCCCGGTCCACAGAATTGAGGTGTCGCGTCCCCGGAGAGCTACCGCCCGGCGTCCGCCGAACTGCTGCCGCGACGCAAAGCGTCGCCGTCCGCGCGAACCAGGTTCAACTCCCGAGGCTCGGCAAGCGCGACGGCATCATGCTTTCCCCCGGGACCCCGCCTCTTCGGTTCGAGCACTCCAGCGTACGGATCTTCCGCAGCGTCCGGAGGGAACCAGGGAAACCCTCGTGCTGAGAGGCGTGCCGCAATCGCCATCAGATGGGACCACATAGTGACTCCCCCATGATACCCGTCGTCAGTTCATGAATTAATCAGTGATCGGCCTGGTGCTATCCCGGCCGAGAAGATTGCCCTCGACCATGCGGACGCGGATGGTTCCGAAGTGCCTGGTCCTCCAGCGGGCCATGCCGGATTCACCGGCGTGTTCCGTCGAATCGATCGTGGCCCAATCGGTCACCTCGAACGGAATGTCGCTCATGCGCATGGCGATTCCACCTGCCAGCTTCTCACAAAACCGCCGGCGAGAGCTGCGGGAGCCATGAAGGTGAGCGCCGTCAGCTGGGACCAGCGCGAACCTGCACCGGGTTGGGCGAGCAACGACACGCTGGCACCAGTCGCCAGGATCAGGGCGACGACAGCGGCGTGCTGGCGAGGCTTGCGCGCGGCGATCGTCCCCGCCACAAACCCACCAGCCGCAGCGAAGGCGATACCGTACAGCACGCTGAACACGACGAAGCCGATGCCCTGCTCCCGGTGCGGATCGCGCCCGGTCGCCCAGAACAGCAGGACCGCCGAGACGGCAAAGACGAGATACCCGACCAATACTCCGGCGATGCTCTTGACCATATTCGACGGGACTACGATACGGACATCAGATGAACGAACGGCCAGCTCGAGTCAGAGGACTACGAGCCGCTTTTCAGGTCGAGCGTTCTCTTCAGCCACTCGATCATCTCGGCCTTGTAGTGCTGCTGGTCGGCATCTTTCCACGAACCCATGCCGTGCCCGCCGGCCTCGACGGTGATGATGTCGCAGCGGCTCCCGACCTTCTGCATCGCGGCGCAGAGCATCGGCGATTGCTCGTACGGGACCTGGTCGTCACGAGTGCCGTGGATGGCGAGGAACGGGGGCATGCCCTTGTGAACGGCAAAGAGCGGCGATATTGCCTTCAATTTTGCGTAGCTCGCTTCGTCGTAGCCTTCGGCGCCGAAGAACCAGATGCTTCCACCCGCCTTCTGATGGCCGTTGATCGACGCCATGTTGAAGCGCGCAGGATACGCCTGACGCTGTCGTGCGATCTTCTCGTAGTCGACCGGACCATAGATGTCGACAACCGCAGCGACCTTCGTCGCCGCGGTCTCATGGGTCGCCGCGTAGTTGACGAGGAACCCGCCGGCTGATTCACCCGCCAGCACGATTCTCGCGGGATCCACTTTGTATGTGGATGCGTTCGCCTTGACCCACTTGATCGCGTTGTCGATGTCTTCCCTGGCTTCGGGGAAGCGGAACTCCGGGGCCATGCGGTAGTCGATGCTGAACCACGCGAAACCGGCGTCCGCGAGCGGCTGGAACGTCGGCGCCATGTTGGTGGCGCGGCTGCCGGCATCGAATCCGCCGCCGTGCACGAGAATCGCCGCCGGAAACGGGCCCGGCCCATCCGGTACATGCAGATCGAGCAGAAGGGGATGGCCCCCGGGCCTTCCGTATTCAACCCCCTTCTGATCTGTGGCCGTGACGGCCAGGCTGGCAGCGCACACGAGGGCGACAATGATGGAGTTCATGAGGCGGACTGTATCAGCTTCGACTCGGGATTCGGCATTCGGGATTCGGGAGCAAGACAGGCGCAAAGCTGGGTCGAACGTACAACAAAAAGGGCGGTGACCTTTCGATCACCGCCCCAGCGACTCTTCTCTTCTTGGCGTCTTGCGTTTCCTTCCGCCTAAAGGCGGAAGCCACTCGCCTTCGCTCCGTCGATCCGTTCCGAGCTTCGGCGCGGCGGGCCCGCCCGTATGCCGACCCGAGCCCCGGATCCCGAGTCCCGAATCCCGATTCAGGGCAACGAAGCTGCCTTACTCGATGTCGTCCCGCGTGAACGCCTCTTCTGGCTCCACGAAGTACTCCATCTCGCGTTCGAGCTCCAGCTCCTCCGGCGTCGGCGGCGGCGGCGGTGGCGGCTCGTCCGCCGGGATGTGCACGTGGCGGTAATACTCGAAGCCCGTGCCCGCCGGGATCAGCCGGCCCATCGTGACGTTCTCCTTCAGGCCGCGCAGGTGGTCGACCTTGCCGGAGATGGACGCCTCGGTGAGCACGCGCGTCGTTTCCTGGAACGACGCCGCCGAGATGAACGAGTCGGTCGAGAGCGACGCCTTGGTGATGCCGAGCAGCAGCGGACGACCCGTTGCCGGACGACCACCCGCCGAAATCACGCGCTCGTTCTCTTCCATGAACCGGAAGCGGTCGACCTGCTCCTCGATCAGGAACTCGGTGTCGCCGACATCCTCGATCTTCACCCATCGCATCATCTGCCGGACGATGACCTCGATGTGCTTGTCGTTGATGTTGACGCCCTGCAGCCGGTAGACCTCCTGGATCTCGTTGACCAGGTAGGAGTGCAGCGCCTTCTCGCCGAGGACCGAGAGGATGTCGTGCGGATTGCTCGGCCCGTCCATGAGCGGCTCGCCCGCGCGGACGCGGTCGCCTTCCTGGACGTTGACGTGCACGCCGCGCGGCAGTGAGTATTCCCTCGGCTCGCCCCCGTCCTCGGGGACGATGATGATCTTGCGCTGGCCCTTGACGATGCCGCCGTGCCGGACGACGCCGTCGATTTCCGAGATGATCGCCGTTTCGCGCGGCTTTCTCGCCTCGAACAGTTCGACCACGCGCGGCAGACCGCCGGTGATGTCCTTCGTCTTCGTGGTCTCGCGCGGAATCTTCGCGAGCACCTCGCCGGCGAACACCGACTCGCCGTCCTCGACCATGAGGTGGGCGTGTGACGGCATGTGGTACTTGCGCGTCACCTTGCCGTTCTTGTCGCGAACCTCGATGAGCGGCTGCTTCTTCTCATCCGGCGAGTCGACGACGATCTTCCGGGAGAGCCCGGTGACTTCGTCGACTTCCTCGTGATACGTCACATCGCTGACGAGGTCCTTGTACTTCACGACTCCCGCATCCTCGGTGAGGATGGAGAACGTGTAGGGATCCCACTCGACCAGGATCTGGCCGACTTCGACCTGCTGCCCGTCGGCGACCTTGAGCCGCGCGCCGTACACAATCGGGTAGCGCTCGCGGTCGCGGCCCTTCGCGTCCTGCACGACGATCGACCCGGTGCGGTTCATCACGACGCGCTGCCCTGCGTTCGCGTTGTCCTCGCCCTTGGTTTCGACCACCTGCAGGCCCTGGTAGCGGACCACGCCGACGTGCTTCGCATCGAGCGTCGACTGCTCGGATACGCGCGACGCCGTGCCGCCGATGTGGAACGTCCGCATCGTCAGCTGCGTGCCCGGCTCGCCGATCGACTGCGCCGCGATGACGCCGACGGCCAGCCCGAGCTCGACCAGCTTGCCGGTCGAGAGGTCGCGCCCGTAGCACTTCGCGCAGCAGCCGCGGCGGCTTGCGCACGTCGAGCACCGAGCGGATGCGGACCTTTTCGATCCCGCCTTCCTGGATGGCCGACGCCTTCTCTTCGTTGATCGCGTCGTTGACGTCGACGATGACGTCGCCGGTGAGCGGATCGAAGATCTTCTCGAGCGTGACGCGGCCGATGATCCGGTCGCGCAGCGGCTCGATGATTTCGCCGCTTTCAACGATGGAGCGGGCTTCGATGCCGTCCATCGTGCCGCAGTCCATCTCGTGGATGATGACGTCCTGGGCCACGTCGACCAGCCGGCGGGTCAGGTAACCCGAGTCGGCCGTCTTCAGTGCCGTGTCCGCCAGCCCCTTGCGCGCGCCGTGCGTCGAGATGAAGTACTGGAGAACGGTCAGCCCTTCACGGAAGTTCGACGTGATCGGCGTCTCGATGATCTCGCCCGACGGCTTCGCCATCAGGCCGCGCATGCCGGCGAGCTGCCGGATCTGCTGCTTCGAGCCCCGGGCGCCCGAGTCGGCCATGATGTAGACCGGGTTGAAGTTCTTCCCGACCTGGTCGAGGTCTTCCATCTCCGAGAACATCGCGTCGGCGATCTTTTCGGTGACGTCCGACCAGATGGCGATGACCTTGTTGTAGCGCTCACCGTTGGTGATCGCCCCTTCGAGGTACTGACCTTCGACCTTGATGACCTCGTCGCGCGCGCCGCCGACGAGCGGCGCCTTCTCCTGCGGAATGACCAGGTCGTCGATGCCGATCGACAGGCCCGAGCGGGTCGCGTAGGTGAATCCGAGGTTCTTCAGGCTGTCGAGCATCTCGACCGTCTTCGCCAGCCCGTAGTGCAGGTGGCAGTACTGCACCACCTGCTGGAGCCCCTTCTTCTTCAGGAGCCCGTTGACGAACGGCATCGGCGACGGCAGCGAGGTGTTGAAGATGACGCGGCCGACGGTCGTGTTGATGATCTTGTTCTGGACCGGCTGCGCCTCGGTCTGGAGGATCGCCTGGTCGTCGCGGGCGACGGTCATGTCGAGCAGCTCGCCCGAGATCCGCAACCGGATCGGCGTCAGCGTCTCGAGCTCGCCCGCTTCGAGCGCGAGCACGACGTCTTCGGGATTCCCGAACACGCGGCCCTCACCCTTCGCACCCGGGCGCGCCTTGGTCAGGTAGTAGCACCCGAGCACGATGTCCTGCGACGGAATCGCAATCGGCGCTCCGCTCGCGGGCGACAGGATGTTGTTCGAGGACATCATCAGGACGGATGCCTCGATCTGCGCCTCGGGCCCGAGCGGAATGTGCACGGCCATCTGGTCGCCGTCGAAGTCGGCGTTGAACGCGGTGCAGACGAGCGGGTGGATCCGGATCGCCTTGCCTTCGACCAGCACCGGCTCGAACGCCTGGATGCCAAGCCGATGGAGCGTCGGGGCGCGGTTGAGCAGCACCGGGTGCTCGCGGATGACCTCTTCGAGCACGTCCCACACTTCCGGACGCTGCTGCTCGACCATCTCCTTCGCCTGCTTGATGGTGGCGACGAGACCGCGCTCTTCGAGCTTGTTGTAGATGAACGGCTTGAACAGCTCGAGCGCCATCTTCTTGGGCAGCCCGCACTGGTTCAGCCTCAACTCGGGGCCGACGACGATGACCGAACGGCCGGAGTAGTCGACGCGCTTGCCGAGCAGGTTCTGCCGGAACCGGCCCTGCTTGCCCTTGAGCGTATCGGACAGCGATTTCAAAGGACGGTTGTTTGCACCCCTGAGCACTCGTCCCCGCCGCCCATTGTCAAACAGCGCGTCCACCGCCTCCTGCAGCATCCGCTTTTCGTTGCGGATGATGACGTCCGGCGCCTTCAGCTCCATCAGCTTCTTCAACCGGTTGTTGCGGTTGATGACGCGGCGATAGAGGTCGTTCAGGTCGGACGTGGCGAAGCGTCCGCCGTCGAGCGGCACGAGCGGCCGCAGTTCGGGCGGGATGACCGGGATGACGTCGAGAATCATCCACTCCGGCTTGTTCGTCGACTTCCGGAAGGAGTCGACGACCTTCAGCCGCTTCGCATATTTGAGCTTCTTGGCGCCCGAGGGCTCCGCGCGCATCTTGTCGCGCATCTCGCCCGCGAGACGCTCGACGTTGACTCGCTTGAGCAGCTCCTTGATCGCCTCGGCGCCCATCTGGGCGCGGAACTTGACCGGGCCGTGCTCTTCGCGCGCCTTCCGGTACTGATCCTCCGAGAGCAGCTGGTTCTGCTTGAGCTCGGTGTCGCCTGGTTCGACGACGACGTAGGCCTCGAAGTAGAGGACGCGCTCGAGGTCGCGCAGCGAGATGTCGAGCAGGTGGCCGATGCGGCTCGGCAGTCCCTTGAAGAACCACACGTGGCTGACCGGAGTCGCCAGCGTGATGTGCCCCAGCCGCTCGCGGCGGACCTTCGCCTGCGTGACTTCAACGCCGCACTTGTCGCAGATGACGCCGCGGTGCTTCATCCGCTTGTATTTGCCGCACAGACACTCCCAGTCCGTGACCGGCCCGAAGATCTTCGCGCAGAACAGGCCGTCCCGTTCGGGCTTGAAGGTGCGGTAGTTGATCGTCTCCGGCTTCGTGACCTCGCCGTGCGACCACGACAGAATCTTGTCGGGGGACGCCAGGCTGATCCGAATCGCGTCGAAGTCGCTCGTCAACGAGCCGCGTGTATCGAATGATGGTCTCATCTGTATCCTTCGGTGTTAGCTTCCAGCTACCAGCTACCAGCTTCCAGCTAAACGTGCTGCCAACTCCCGCCGTGATTTCCAGCTGGAAGCTGGAAGCCGGGAGCTGGCAGCCCTTTCCTACCCCTCCGTCAGCGCCGGCGTCTCTTCCTCCTGCGCTTCGAGCAGTGGCTTCTTCTTCGTCTTCATCAGCTCGACGTCCAGGCACAGCGCCTGGAGCTCGCGAATGAGGACGTTGAACGATTCCGGCAGGCCCGGCTGGAACGAGGCGTCGCCCTTGACGATGGCCTCGTAGATCTTCGCGCGTCCGGTCACGTCGTCCGACTTGGCGGTGAGGAGCTCCTGGAGGATGTGCGCCGCGCCGTAAGCCTCGAGCGCCCACACTTCCATTTCTCCGAACCGCTGGCCGCCGAACTGCGCCTTGCCGCCGAGCGGCTGCTGGGTGATGAGCGAGTACGGTCCGATCGAGCGGGCGTGGATCTTGTCGTCGACCAGGTGCGACAGCTTCAGCATGTAGATGTAGCCGACCGTCACGTCCTGTTCGAACGCCTGGCCCGTCATCCCGTCGAAGAGCTCCGTCTTGCCGCTCTTCGGCAGGCCCGCCTTTTCGAGCCAGTTCTTGATCTCGACCTCGGTCGCGCCGTCGAAGACCGGCGTCGCGAACCAGAGCCCGAGCGCGTGCGCCGCCCACCCGAGATGCGTCTCGAGAATCTGCCCGACGTTCATACGCGACGGAACGCCAAGCGGGTTGAGCACGATCTCGACCGGAGTGCCGTCCGGCAGATACGGCATGTCCTCCTCGGGGAGGATGCGCGCGATGACGCCCTTGTTACCGTGGCGTCCGGCCATCTTGTCGCCGACCGACAGCTTGCGCTTCATCGCGACGTAGACCTTGACGAGCTTGATGACGCCCGGGGGCAGCTCGTCGCCGCGCCGTACCTTTTCCTTCTTCTCCTCGAACTGCTGGCGGATGACTTCCACCTGGCGTTCGGTGCGCTCCTCGAGCCCGCGGAGGTCCTCTTCGAGCCGCGGATCGTCCGACGCGACCTTCAAGCGGACGATGGCGTCGTAAGGCAGCCCCTGCAGCACTTCCGGCGTGAGGTCGGTGCCCTTCTTGAGCAGCCGCTCGCGTCCGTGCTCATCGTAGAGATCCGCACGCGACGTCTGACCCTGCAGCATCCCGAGCACCCGCTTCTTCACTTCGTCGTGAAGGATGCGGATTTCGTCCTGCAGGTTCCTCTCCATCATGTCGAGCTCTTCCTGCTCGATCGCCTTCGCCCGGTCATCCTTTTCGATGCCCTTGCGGGAGAAGATCTTGACGCCGACGATGATCCCCTCGATGCCCGGGGGGCAGATGAGCGACGCATCGCGCACGTCGCCCGCCTTCTCACCGAAGATCGCGCGGAGCAGCTTCTCTTCCGGCGTCAGCTGGGTCTCGCCCTTCGGCGTGACCTTGCCGACCAGGATGTCGCCCGGCTTGACCGACGCGCCAATCCGGATGATGCCGCTCTCGTCGAGGTCGCGCAGGTAGCCCTCACCCACGTTCGGGATGTCGCGCGTGATTTCCTCGGGTCCGAGCTTCGTGTCGCGCGCCTCGATCTCGAACTCCTCGATGTGGATCGACGTGTAGTAGTCGTCCTTCACCATGCGTTCGGACACGAGGATCGCGTCTTCGAAGTTGTACCCGCGCCACGGCATGAACGCGACGAGCACGTTCCGCCCGAGCGCCAGCTCGCCGAGCTCGGTGCACGGCCCGTCGCCGAGGACCTGCCCCTTGTGCACCTTCGCCCCGACCTTCACGATCGGCTTCTGGCTGATGCAGGTGTTCTGGTTCGAGCGCTTGAACTTCGTCAGCGGGTAGATGTCGGCGCCCATCTCTCGCGAGGTGGCGTTCTCCTCCCCTTCCACGCGGACGACGATGCGCTGGCTGTCGACGTAGTCGACCGTGCCGGAGCGCCGCGCCACGACCACGGCGCCCGAGTCGCGCGCCGTGATGTACTCCATGCCGGTGCCGACGTAGGGCGAGCGCGCCCTGCAGCAGCGGCACGGCCTGGCGCTGCATGTTCGATCCCATCAACGCGCGGTTCGCGTCGTCGTTCTCGAGGAACGGGACCAGCGAGGCCGCGACCGAGACGAGTTGTTTCGGCGAGACGTCGATGAAGTCGACCTTGTCACGCGGCGTCAGGATGAAGTTGCCGGCCTGGCGCGCGTTGATCCGCTCGGCGGTGAACTTGCCGTTGTCGTCGACCGGCGAGTTCGCCTGGGCGACGATGTACTGGTCCTCTTCCCACGCCGACAGGTAGTAGGAATACGGCTCGAACTCCATGCCGCGCTTCCGCTTGCCCTTGCCGACTTCGAGATCCGAGGCCGTGAACTCGTCGGCTTCGACGATGTCGCCGACCTTGTACTTCGAACCGCCGGCGTTGGTGACGATGACGTAGTCGATGACGCGGCCGTTCTTGACCTTGCGGTACGGCGACTCGATGAAGCCGAACTCGTTGATCCGCGCGTAGCACGACAGCGACGAGATCAGGCCGATGTTCGGACCTTCAGGCGTCTCAATCGGGCAGATGCGCCCGTAGTGGGTCGGGTGCACGTCGCGGACTTCGAAGCCGGCGCGCTCGCGCGACAGACCGCCGGGCCCGAGGGCGGAGAGACGCCGCTTGTGCGTGACCTCCGACAGCGGGTTGGTCTGGTCCATGAACTGCGACAGCTGCGACGACCCGAAGAACTCGCGAATCGCGGCCATGACCGGCTTCGCGTTGATCAGGTCGTGCGGCATCGCGGTCGCCATTTCCTGGTAGACCGACATCTTTTCCTTGATCGCGCGCTCCATCCGGACCAGCCCGATGCGGAACTGGTTCTCGAGGAGCTCGCCGACCGACCGCACGCGGCGGTTGCCGAGGTGATCGATGTCGTCGACGTTGGCGGGATTGCGCCGCAGCTTGAGCTGGTACTTGATCACTTCGTAGAAGTCCTGCGGATGCAGGATCTTCTCGTCGAGTGGCGTGTTCAGCTTGAGCTTGGTATTCAGCTTGAGCCGGCCGACGCGCGAGAAGTCGTACTTCTGCGCGTTGAAGAACATGTTCTCGAACAGCGAGCGCGAGCTGTCGAGCGTCGGCGGATCACCGGGCCGGAGCCGGCGGTAGATCTCGATCAGCGCTTCCTCGTGCGTGTGGATCGGATCCTTCTTGAGCGTCTGCGACAGGACCGAGCCGATCTCGTCGCGTTCGGGGAAGAAGATCTCGAGCTTGTCGACGTTCTTCTCCTGCGCCATCGAAATGACGCGCGGTTCCACCGCCTCGTTCGCTTCGAGGATGACCTCACCGGTCGACGGATCGACGACGTCGGTCGCCGCGTAAGCGCCTTCGAGCTCGGCATCGGCGACTTCGACCGACTCGACGCCGGCCTTGCGCAGCGCCGCGATCGCGTTCGAGGTGATCTTCTTGCCCGCGTGGGTCACGACATCGGCGCCGGCCTTGAGGTCCTTCGCCGCGCGCAGCCCGATCAGGCTCTCGTTGACCGCCCAGTAAATCGAGCCATCGCGGAACTGCAGCCGGTCGACGGTATAGAAGTTCCGGATGATCTCGTCGGCGCCGCGCAGCCCGAGGGCGCGCAGGAAGACGGTGGCGAGGAACTTCCGCTTGCGATCGATCCGGACATACAGCAGGTTCTTGGCGTCGTACTCGAACTCGACCCACGACCCGCGGTACGGGATGATCTGCGCGATGTAGAGCGACTTGTCCTCGGAGTGGAAGAACGCGCCCGGCGAGCGATGGAGCTGCGACACGATGACGCGCTCGGTGCCGTTGATGATGAACGTGCCGTTGTCCGTCATCAGCGGGATGTCGCCGTAATAGACTTCCTGCTCCTTGATGTCGCGAATGGTCTTGACGCCGGTCTCCGGGTCCTTGTTCCAGACCACGAGCCGGATGGTGACCTTGAGCGGCACGGCGTAGGTCATGCCACGTTCCTGGCATTCGTCGACGTCGTACTTCAGCTTCAGGCCAACGGTGTTGCCGCAGATGTCACAGACGTCGCCGCGCGCCTCGTTCGGCTTGCCGCAGCGCGGGCAGAGGACGTCGTGCTCGCCGTACGGGTCCGCAACCAGCGTGTGGCCGCAGTTCACGCACGGCTTCCGGAGGTGGTGCAGGCCCTGGAGCCGGCCGCACTTGCACTCCCAGTTGCCGATCGAGTACTCGATGAACTCGAGCGACGAGTTCTCCCGGAAATCGCTGATCGGGAAAACGGATTTGAAGACAGACTGCAGGCCGGCATCCTCGCGTTCCGAGGGCAGCCGGTTCATCTGCAGGAACCGCTCGTACGACTTCTTCTGAATCTCGATCAGGTTCGGGATCGGGATCGTCTGCTTGATTTTTGAGAAGTCGATGCGCTCGCGGTAGACGTTCTTGGGAAGGCTGTACATGCTCTAAAAACCCTCGGGGATTCGGGGTTCGGGACTCGGATTCGGGGCTCGAACTGACCCGGGGTCCAGGACGGAATCCGTGCCGATTCCGGGCCCTGGCACCCGAGTCCCACAAATGAGGCGGCGCAAGGCGCCGCCGACTTACTTGATCTCGACCTTCGCGCCGACGTCTTCGAACTTCTTCTTGATCGCCTCGGCTTCGTCCTTCGGGATCCCTTCCTTGATCGGCTTGGGCGCGCCCTCGACGAGGTCCTTGGCTTCCTTCAGTCCGAGACTGGTCACTTCGCGAACAACCTTGATCACGTTGATCTTGTTGCCGCCGACTTCGGTCAGCGTCGCGGTGAACTCGGTCTTCTCTTCGACCGGTGCAGCGGCGCCGCCGCCCGCTCCGCCCGCCGGCATTGCCATCGGCATTGCCGCGGCCGCGGACACGCCAAGCTCCTTTTCGAGCTCCTTCACGAGCTGCGACAGCTCGAGCACGGAAATTCCCTTGATGTAGTCGACGACCTGCTGCTGATTCAATTCGGCCATTACTCTCTCTCCTAAAGCTGACGATGAAAGCTGTCCAGCTGCCCAGTTTCCAGTCCGGCTGTCAGTTCGCGGCGCTGGAACTGGCGAGCTGGCGAGCTGGATAGCTTTCCTCTTCGCGGAAGCTCCGCCTTCCGATCTCTTTTTCTCCGCCTGCACGAGCACGCTCATCAGGTCGCGCGGGGCGGCATTGAGCACGCTGACGATCTGGACCATCGGCGCCTGGAGCAGGAACAGGAGCTTGGCGTAAAGCTCGGGCTTCCCGGGCAGCGACGCGAGCTCGGTGACCTCGCCGGCCTGCACCGACCGCCCCTGGACGACGGCCGCCTTGATCTTGATCGCCGGCGCCGTCTTCGCGAACGTCGTCAACACCTTCGCGAGGGCGACGGGGTCGTCGCCGCTGTACAGGATCGCGGTGGTGCCGACGAGATGCTCGGTGAGAGGTTCGAAGGCCGTCCCCTTCACCGCGCGGATCGCGAGCGTGTTCTTGATGACCTTGTAGCGTCCCTGCACGCCGCGAACCTGGCGCCGCAGCTCCGTGGCATCCGGAACGTTCAGACCCCGGTAGTCGACCAGGATCGCGCTTTCCGTTCCACGGAACGCGCCTTCGAGCTCCTCGAGCTCGGCCGCCTTGCTTGCTTTCGTGACTGCCATTAGTGTTTCACCGCCTCGGTCACGTGCGTGGTATCGATGACGATCCCGGGGCCCATCGTCGACGACAGGGTGACGCTCTTCAGATACTTGCCCTTGGCCGCGGACGGCTTCGCCCGCACGACGCTGTCGACGAGCGCGTGCGCGTTCTCGACCAGGTTCTGCGTCGGGAAGGAGGCCTTCCCGATCGGCGCGTGGACGATACCGGTCTTGTCGACCCGGAATTCGACCTTACCCGCCTTGATCTCGCGAACCGCTCTGGCGATGTCCGGCGTGACGGTGCCGGTCTTCGGATTCGGCATCAGTCCGCGGGGACCGAGGACCTTGCCGAGCTTGCCGACCGCGCGCATCATGTCCGGAGTCGCGACGACGGCATCGAAGTCCATCCAGCCGCCCTGGATCTTGTCGACCAGCTCTTCGCCGCCGACGAAATCCGCTCCGGCGTCGAGCGCGTCCTTCTGCTTGTCTCCGCCGGCAATCGCGAGCACGCGCTTGGTCTTGCCAAGACCGTGCGGCAGGACCACCGTGCCACGGACCATCTGGTCCGCATGCTTGGGGTCGACGCCAAGGCGCAGCGCGATTTCGACGGTCTCGTCGAACTTCGCGAACTTCACCTTCTGCATCAGCGGAATCGCATCCTCGATCGTGTGAGGACGCTCGGGAACGAGCTGCCGGGCGGCAGCGAATTTCTTGCCTGACTTACGCATTGTGTTGCCTCGGTGGTGCTGACGGTCGCCCGAAGGCGGCCTCCCACTTCAAAAGTTGCCAGTTCCCAGTTGCCAGTTCCAGTTCCCAGTCACGCACTGGAAACCGGTTACTGGCTACTGGAGACTAGCCAATTACATCGATTCCCATCGACCGCGCCGTGCCCGCCACCGTCTTGTAGGCGGCTTCGGGGGACCCGCAGTTCAGGTCGGGCATCTTCAGCTTGGCGATGTCCTCGACCTGCTTCCGCGTCACGGTGCCGACCTTGTTCTTGTTGGGCTCGTTCGAACCCTTGGCAAGATTGGCGGCCCGCTTCAGCAGGACGGACGCCGGCGGCGTCTTGGTGATGAAGCTGTACGACCGGTCGGCGTACACGGTGACAACGACGGGGATGATCAGACCCTCGTCCTTGGCCGTCCGGGAATTGAAGTTTTTACAGAAGTCCATGATATTGACGCCGTGAGGACCCAAAGCGGTCCCAACCGGCGGCGCGGGGGTTGCTTTCCCCGCCGCAATCTGGAGCTTCACCATCGCTTGAACTTTTTTAGCCATTGCTCGCCCTTCCGGCTAAAGCCGGAAGCTACAAATCTTGGTAGCTTCCGCCTTCAGGCGGAAGTCCCCCTACAGTTTCTCTACCTGCAAAAAATCCAGCTCAACCGGTGTCGCACGACCGAAGATCGTGACCATCACCTTGAGCGTATTCCGGTCGAGGTTCACTTCGTCCACGGTGCCGTTGAAGCTCGTGAACGGACCCTCGTTGATCCGGACCTGATCGCCCTTTTCGAACGAGTACTTCGGCTTCGGCTTCTCGGCCGCCACGGTGACCTGGTGGAGGATCTGGTCGACCTCCTCGCGCGTCAGCGGCGTCGGCTTCGCGCCCGCGCCGACGAACCCGGTGACCTTCGGCGTGTTCTTCACCACGTGCCACGCGTTGTCGGACATGTGCATCTCGACAAGGATGTAGCCCGGAAAGAACCGCTTCGAGCTGACCACCTTCTTGCCGGCGCGCATCTCGACCACGTCCTCGGTCGGGATGAGGATCTCGCCGATCTCATCCTGGAGCCCGTACGCCTGGACCCGCTGTGCGAGCGACTCCGATACTTTTTTCTCGAAGCCGGAGTACGTGTGGACGATGTACCACTGCTTCGTGCGGTCGTCGGTCATGGTGGTCATGCCGCTCTGAATGCTCCGAGAACCCAATCCATTAGTCTCGTGAGGATGAAATCGACGCCGGCAAGATAGACCCCGAAGAAGATCGACGTCAGGATGACCACCACGGTCGTGGCGTAGACTTCCTTGCGACTCGGCCACGTCACACGGCCGGTCTCGTTGCGGACCTCGGAGAGGAAACGCCGCGAGCGTCCCCACCAGCCGGTCACACTGTCCCGCGCGCGCTCGCCGATGGAGTCTTCGTGTTCCGCCATTGCCGTCTTCATTTGTGCATCCTGCCAGCGTTCGCGCTGGTGCCACCCGAAGGCTGCCGACCCTAACTCCCCAACCTGGCAGGACAGGAGGGAATCGAACCCCCAACCCCCGGTTTTGGAGACCGGTGCTCTGCCAATTGAGCTACTGTCCTAAATCCCAAGCAGCCAGTTGCCAGTTTCCAGTAACCATCCCGACTGGTTACTGGCGACTGGAGACTGGGAACTACTTCGTCTCTCTATGCGCGATGTGTTTCCGGCAGAAGCGGCAGTACTTGCTCAGCTCGAGCCGTTCGCTCGTCTTCTTCTTGTTCTTCGTCGTGCTGTAGTTGCGGCGTTTGCACTCGGTGCACGCCAGGGCGATGATGTCTCGCATTGCTGATCCTTGTCGGGACTCGGGATTCAGAATTCGGGATTCGGACTGGAGAATCGGGGTTTCCGAAACCCCGATCCCCGAGCCCTAATCCCTGATCCCTCTTACTCGAGGATTTCGGAGATCGTGCCGGCGCCGACGGTTCGGCCGCCTTCACGAATCGCGAACCGTGCGCCCTTTTCGAGCGCGACGGGCGTGTGCAGTTCCGCCGTGATGCTGGTGTTGTCGCCGGGCATCACCATCTCGACGCCTTCAGGCAGCTTCAGCGAACCCGTGACGTCCGTCGTCCGGATGTAGAACTGCGGACGATATCCGTTGAAGAACGGCGTGTGACGGCCGCCTTCATCCTTCGACAGGATGTAGACCTCGCCCTTGAACTTCGTGTGCGGCTTGATCGTGCCGGGCTTGGCCAGCACCTGGCCGCGCTCGACGTCGTCTTTTTCCACGCCGCGCAGCAGCACGCCGATGTTGTCGCCGGCCTCACCGGAGTCGAGCAGCTTGCGGAACATTTCGACGCCGGTGACCACCTTCTTCTCGGTGGGCTTGAAGCCGACGATCTCGATTTCCTCGCCGACCTTGATCTTGCCGCGCTCGACCCGGCCGGTCACGACCGTGCCGCGCCCTGAGATCGAGAACACGTCTTCGATCGGCATCATGAACGGCTTGTCGACTTCGCGCTCCGGCAGCGGGATATAGCGTGTCGAGCGCGTCCATCAGCTTGAGCACCGAGTCGACACCGTCGGTCTCGCCCTGGAGCGCCTTGAGCGCCGAGACGCGGACGACGGGGACGTCGTTGCCGGGGAAGCCGTACGACGTCAGCAGCTCGCGCACTTCGAGCTCGACGAGATCGACCAGCTCGGGATCGTCCACCGCATCGACCTTGTTCAGCGCGACGACCATGTACGGCACGTTGACCTGCTTGGCGAGGAGCACATGCTCGCGCGTCTGCGGCATCGGGCCGTCAACCGCGGAGACGACGAGAATGGCGCCGTCCATCTGGGCCGCGCCCGTGATCATGTTCTTGATGTAGTCGGCGTGACCCGGGCAGTCGACGTGCGCGTAGTGCCGCTTGGGGGTCGCGTACTCGACGTGGCTCGTCGCGATCGTCAGGATCTTGGTCGCATCACGCCGGCCCTGCGACTCGGACGCCTTCGCGACCTCGTCGTACGGAATGAACTTCGCCCAGCCCTTGTCGGCGGCAACCTTCGTCAGCGCGGCGGTCAGCGTCGTCTTGCCGTGGTCGATATGCCCGATCGTGCCGACGTTGACGTGTGGTTTGGATCGATCGAATTTCTCTTTTGCCATTGTCGTGTCCTACCTCGTGTTGTAGGGCGGGGCCGTCGACCCCGCCGCGCGACGGCGGACTCCAGCGTCCGCCCTACAGTCGTCCGTCTCGAAAATCCCGTCCGCGCCGCAGCGCGTCGTGCTCGTTCATCGTCAAACCGTCCGCCTTCGCCGCTCTCGCGGCTACGGCGCGACAGACTTCGCGACGGCTGGCTGGCCGAGACGAAGCTCGTCGAGTGTCCAGCCGAGCGAAGTCTGGAGCCGATGACCAGGATCGAACTGGTGACCTCGTCCTTACCAAGGACGTGCTCTGCCAACTGAGCTACATCGGCCCGCCTTCGCTGCTCCGCAGCTTCGGCGCGGTAAACCCTTTGCGCCTCCGGCCCGACAAGTCGGCCCACCTTCGGGGACTTCGACCCGGCAAGCCCTCGCCGAAACAGCGACTTGCCTGCCTAGCCGAAGCTCACGCGCGATGCGCGTGAGCGAAGGCTGGAGCGGGAGACGGGGATCGAACCCGCGACCAACAGCTTGGAAGGCTGTGACTCTACCACTGAGTTACTCCCGCCTTCGCGCCTCGCGGCGCTCTGTTCCGCTCGGCGCTACGGCGGGCAAGCCCGCCGTGTCTTACATCGAACTCGGCCCCGCTGCTGGCCTGCCGTGCCTTGCTTGCCGAGCCGACGCCCAGCGCCCTTGTTGCCCAGCCTGACTTGCCTGCCGAGCCGAAACCCGGCGCGAGCGCCGGGCGAAGGCTGGTGGCGAGGGGAGGATTCGAACCTCCGAAGCCGCTGGGGCGACAGATTTACAGTCTGTTGCGTTTGACCGCTTCGCTACCTCGCCGATACCGTGCCCACACGTTTCAGCGCGCCGGAGCATGCTCCCGCGCTGACGGCTGAGGGCTTGTCTTTCGTGATGTCAGGATTGCGCCGTCGCGAATTTACCTGCGGATCGGCCGCGCCGAAACCCTTCTCTGGTGCTCGTGGAGCTGGCGAAGGGATTCGAACCCCCGACCGGCTGATTACAAATCAGCTGCTCTACCGGACTGAGCTACGCCAGCCCAGACAAAAGAGTATTTGTAGCACATGCCGTGCCACGACTGCAAGCCGACGACAGCCTCCGAAAGTGCTGAAAATTTTTTTCGTTCAAATTCCTAATGTTTTCACCTTGTTCCGCTGCCTGGCGGCTTCAAATAAAACTATTCCGGCCGCCACCGAGACGTTCAGGCTGCTGACCGCTCCGTACATCGAAATCGACACCAATCGGTCACACCGCTCGCGGACGAGGCGCCGAAGCCCGGTGCCCTCCGCGCCCAAGACCAGGGCCGTCGGTACCGTGTAATCGATGGCTTCGTATCGCTCCGGCGCATCGCCGGCCAGCCCCACCGTCCAGACCCCGAGCTCTTTCAGTTCACCCACCGCGCGGGCGATGTTCACCTCGGTGGCGATCGGCACATGTGCCACGGCCCCGGCCGACGCCTTCGCGGCAACACCATCGAGCGCCGCGGCATGACGTGCCTGCCGCACGACGCCGTGCGCGCCGGCCGCGTCAACCGTACGCAGGATGGCGCCCACGTTGTGCGGATCTTCGATGCCGTCGAGCACGACGATCAGCGGCGCCGCCGGCGCGGCCCGCTCGACGATCTGCGCGAGGCTGTAGTCGCGCGGCGGATCCACGTCCGCGACAATCCCCTGGTGAACGCCGCCACGCGCCACCTGGTCGATGGTGCCGCCGTCCACACGCTCAACCCCGATGCCCTTCGTGCGCGCGAGGGCGATCGCTTCCTCGATCCGGCGATCGCCGCGCGGCCCCACCCGCAGCCGACGCACTCGGCCGGTGCGCAGCGCTTCGAGCACGGGATTGAGGCCGTAGATGATCATTGTCAGCTTCCAGCTTCCGGCCTCAGCTCACAGCTTTCAGCTCTCAGTCTTCAGTTCTCAGCAATCATTTCCAGCTGCTAGCTGGCAGCTGGTAGCTTGCTGCTGTCAACTCTCAGCTTCAACCTGTTTTGCGAATGCCTGCGCTCGCTCGAACGAACTGACGATCGGGGCAACCCCGGCCTCAGTCGGCAGGCTCGCGCCGCGGTCGATGGCGGGGACGGCAAGGTCCAGCTCAGGGCCGCCCGCCTGGCCCGTGAGCGCGATGCGAATCGGGTGGAAGAGCGACTTGCCCTTCTGCCCCGTTCGCTGCTTCACACGCGCGGCGGCGGCGCGGAAGGTTTCGCGATCGAGCGGGACCGGCTTCCGCGAGTTCGAGCGGCAGCGCCTCTATCACCGACCGCGCACCTGGCTCGTGCAGGACTCCCGCGACGTCCTCGCGCGCCAGCGACGCCGCCGGGTCGAATTCGAACAGGAACTTGAGCCGGTCAGGAATCTCCTCGAGCCTGTCCACCGATCCCACCGCCATCGGCAGCGCCGAGATCAGATACTCCATCGCCTCGTCCGTCCGCCGACGAATGTACCCGCGCTTGAGGAAGTAGCGCACACTCTCGGCAGCGAGCCGTGTCGAAGAGGCTTCCTTCATGTAGTGGCGGTTCATCCACCCGAGCTTCTCCTGGTCGAAGATGCCGGCACTGTGTCCGACATTCTCGAGCGCGAACCGGCGTGCCAGTTCCTCGATCGGCAGCAGTTCCTGTCCGCCTCCCGGCGACCAGCCGATGAGCGCGAGATAATTCACCAGCGCTTCGGGCAGGTAACCTCGCTCGCGGAACTCCGCCACCGATGTCGCACCATGGCGCTTCGAGAGCGGCGTGTGATCCGGTCCCATCACCAGTGACAGGTGCGCAAACTCGGGCTGCGTGAAGCCGAGTGCCTGGTAGAGCAGCACCTGCCGCGGCGTATTCGAAATGTGGTCCTCGCCACGGATCACGTGCGTGATCTCCATCACCGCATCGTCGACCACCACGGCAAAGTTGTACGCCGGGCGGCCGTCGGAGCGAACCAGCACCGGATCCCCAATCACGTCGCTGCTGAACGAGACTTCGCCGCGTACCAGATCCTGGAAGCTGACCTCGACGTTCTCGGGCACGGCGAAGCGGATGACCGGGCGTTCGCCTGCGGCGATGCGGTCGTGCGCCTCGTCTGGAGGTATGTTGCGGCAGGTGCCGTGGTACTTCGGCGGACGGCCGGCGGCCAGATCGCCTTTGCGATCGTCCTCGAGCTTCCCCGGAGAACAGAAACAGTAGTAGGCGTGCTCCCCGGCAATCAGCTCGTTCGCATACGACGCATACAGATGCACCCGCTCGGACTGTCGATAGGGCCCGTGCAGCCCCCCGACATCCGGGCCCTCGTCCCAGTCGAGGCCCAGCCACCGCAAGTCCTCGAGGATGCTCGCCTCCGACTCACGAGTCGACCGCTCCGAGTCGGTGTCCTCGATGCGGAGGATGAAGGTGCCGTCCTTGCCGTGCGCAAGCAGCCAGTTGAAAAGTGCCGTACGAGCATTGCCGACGTGCAGCTGACCCGTCGGACTCGGGGCGAATCGAACTCTCATTCTCTTGCTCGCGCTCCGCACTCCCCGTGGACGCCGGTCACGATCGATGCTTCCCGGCCGATCGCCCGGCTCGTGGCGCGGCGCATCAAACCACCCTCAGCAGTGCTACCGCATGCGCGGCGATGGCTTCTCCGCGACCGACGGCGTCGACCCCCTCGTTCGTCTTTCCCTTGACGCTCACCCGCGCGGCATCGATCCCGAGGGCCGCCGCCAGGCGACGCTCGATCTCGGGCACGTGCGCGGCAATCTTCGGCCGTTCCAGGATCACGGTCACGTCGACATTGACGATGTCGAACCCGACCGACCTCACGTGCCGAACCGATTGACTGAGTAGATGGATGCTCGAGGCGTCCTTCCACTGCGCGTCGGTGTCCGGATAGTGACGGCCGATGTCGCCCGCCCCGGCCGCCCCGAGGATGGCATCAGTGACGACGTGGCAGACGATGTCCGCATCGGAGTGGCCGAGAGCTCCCCGGTCACCCGGAATGAGCACTCCAGCCAGGAGCAGTGGGCGTCCCTCGACGAGACGATGGAGGTCGTAGCCGGTACCGGCGCGCATCACTCCTGCCCCACCCTGTTCGCCAGCCAATGCCCGTGACATCACAAGATCGCTTTCCGTCGTCACTTTGAAATTCAGTGGATCGCCCTCTACCAGGCGAATCCTGCTGCCGGCGAGTTCTGCCAGCGCCGATTCATCGGTCGCAGCAGCACCGGAGCGCCCGAGCGCAACCGCTGACGCGAGAATGTCGCGGCGGAATGCCTGCGGCGTCTGGGCCAGGTAAATCTCTTCGCGCGGGAGCGTCTGCGCAATAAAGCGCCGCCCCCCGTCCGCAACCGCCTGCTTGACGGTGTCGCGCGCCGGCAGCGCCGCAATCGCGGCACCCGATTCGATCGCGGCATCGAGGGTGCGCTCGATCAGGGCGGGCGAGACGAACGGCCGCGCCGCGTCATGGACCATCACATATGCCGCGCCCGCGGCCACCCGATCGAACGCCGCCGCCACCGACTCCTGCCGGGTCGCTCCGCCAGGCACGACACTTGTCGCCCGGCCGCTGGTCGAAATCCTGCCCGCCACCGCGTCAACCGCGTCGGGACGGGTGACGACGACGATCTGGGTCACGCGATCGACCCGGCAGAACGCGTTCAGCGACCGTTGTAGCAGCGACACTCCCCCGATTTCGATGAACTGCTTCGGCACTTCGGACGCGACCCGGCGACCGTCGCCCGCTGCCGCAATGATCGCGGTTACCTGCATGGATGGCTGAAGGACTGGGACCGCAGCGTGCGGCCAAACAGTGCATTATATCGCACGCGATCGGGCCCGCTGCCCCGATGGATCGCTCGACGCCTCTGCGGGCTCATCCACCAGGGGGCGCACCACCTCGCGAACGCGTTCGGCGAATTCGCGCGCCTGTTCCCGCGTCACACCCGTCGTCGACATCGGGGGATGCACGGTGAGCGTGACGCGTCCGGGGCAGACCATCAGCCGGCCTTTCCGCATGACGAACCTGCTGCCGGCGATACTGACAGGCACCACCGGCAGCGCCGCATCGATCGCGAGCAGGAACGTGCCGCCCTTGAACCGTCCGACCGCGCCGTCCACACTCCGCGTGCCCTCGGGAAAAACGATGAGCGAGCGGGCGGCGCTGACGAGGTGGGACATCCGTTTCAGAATGCCCGCTCCTGGATTGCGTCGGTCGACGAGCAGGTGACCGGTCCGGCGCAGGTGCCAGCCGAGAAAAGGAATTCGACCGAGCGAATCCTTGGCCACGATCCTGAGCTGGAGCGGCAGCGCCGTGAACACGATCGGGATGTCGTAAATGCTCTGGTGATTCGCCGCGAACACGTAGCTGCGACCGGGCTCGAGGTGGTCGAGGCCGACCACCCGTACGTGGACGCCGCTCGTTTTCAGAATCAGCCACGCCCACGCGCGGGCACAACGATGTCCGAAGACGCCGGTCCGATCGAACAGCGTCGAAATCAGTGATGCCGTGCCGAGCACGATCGTGTAGAGACTGACGGCTGGTATCAGGTAGAAAACCGTTCGCCACCAGTGCAACGGAGGGAGTCTAGCCAAAGGGAATGGGCGAGTTCCGCACGTCCTGCTATTTCGCCGCCGGCGCGACAGCGGACGGGCCGCTGCCAGACTGCGCCGCCACCACCGGCTGGGGCGCCGGCGCCGCACTCTCCACGTATCGGCCGAAGATCATTTTTCCGGCCGTCGTCTGCAGCACGCTGGTGACGACGATATCGATGTTGCGGCTGATCATCCGGCGTGCGTTGTCGACGACCACCATCGTCCCATCGTCCAGGTACGCGACGCCCTGGTTGTACTCCTTGCCTTCCTTCAGGATGAAAACCTTCATGAACTCGCCCGGGAGCACGACCGGCTTGAGCGAGTTGGCGAGCTCGTTGATGTTGAGGACCTCGACGCCACGGAGCTGAGCCACTTTGTTCAGGTTGAAATCGTTGGTCACGATTTTTCCCTGGAGAGTCCGCCCGAGTTCGATCAGCTTGAGGTCGACCTCCCGGACCTCGGGAAAATCGATATCAGAGATCATCACGTCGACTCCCGACATCTTCTGGATCTTCTGGAGGATGTCGAGACCGCGCCGACCCCGATTGCGCTTCAGCGCGTCCGAGGAGTCGGCGACGAGCTGGAGCTCCTTCAGCACGAACTGCGGTATGACGAGCGTGCCGTCCATGAAGCCGGTTTCGCAGATGTCGGCGATGCGCCCGTCGATGATGACGCTGGTATCGAGAATCCGATAACGCTTCTGCGGGCCGGTATCACGGAAGAGTGCGGCCAGGCGTCCGGGCTCGAGCCATTCCGACTTGCGCGCCCCGATCACGATCCCGAGATACGGGAAGACCAGCAGGATAAAGCTGTGCAGGAACATGACCCTGGGGTCGGTGCTGTCGGCCCAGAAGAGCGCGGCGCCGATAGTCTTGGCCAGGCCGAGTCCAATGGCTCCGCCGATCAGCGCGCCGAGCAGGTCCGTGACTTCCGCCGTCCGCAGCCGCGTCTCGATGCCGACGATCGCGACGCCAAGCATGACTCCCACGGCGAGATCGGCGTAGAGGTTGGCGCTGAAAGGACGGATCAGCGCCGCGGCGTAAGTCACCGCGATCACGAACAGGACCCGGGCCAGGAGATACCACGCCATCCGCTACCTATGATACTTCCGAGTCGATGGTGCCCCGGAAGTCGAGATTCGGCCCCGGAGCCGAGCGCCCCAGGGCGTCACGAGCGAATCGTAATCACCAATCCATCAGCGCGTCGAGCGCTTCGGACACGTTCCGGACCGTCACGAGCTCGCAGCCGGGCGGAGCGTCGGCCGGAGCACAGTTGCCGTACGGCAGGACGCAGCGGGTGAAGCCCATCTGGGCCGCCTCCCTCACCCGCAGGGCCGCCTGGCTGATGCCGCGGACCTCGCCGGCGAGCCCGACTTCGCCGAACACAGCCGTGGACGGCTTGATCGGGCGGTTGCGCACACTCGATGCGACGGCGGCCACGATTCCCATGTCCGCGGCGGGTTCGTCGATGGTCATTCCGCCCGCAACATTGACGAACACGTCTTCGGCGACGAGGTTCAACCCGGCGCGTTTCTCGAGCACTGCCAGCAGCAGCGAGAGTCGGTTCTGATCGAGTCCACTCGCCATCCGCCGCGCGTTCCCATACGAACTGGTGCTGACGAGCGCCTGGATCTCGACCAGCATGGGTCTGGATCCCTCGACACAGCACAGCACCGCCGACCCCGGCGCGCTCGCCGGCCGTTCTGCCAGGAACAGCGCCGACGGATTCGGCACGGCGCGAAGACCGGTGCTCGTCATCTCGAACACCCCAAGCTCGCTGACCGCGCCAAACCGGTTCTTGACCGCGCGCACAATTCGATGCGAGTGATGCTTCTCGCCCTCGAAATAGAGCACGGTGTCGACGATGTGTTCGAGCGCCTTGGGCCCGGCAAGGTTGCCATCCTTGGTGACGTGGCCAACGAGAAACGTCGGAATGTTCTGGCCCTTGGCCGCAAAGAGCAGCTGCGTCGCAGCTTCGCGCACCTGTCCGATGCTCCCGGGCGCGGACTGGAACCGGAGCGAGAACACCGTCTGGATTGAATCGACGATGATGAAGGACGGCTTGAGGCGGGCGATCTCCTCGAGGATCCGTTCGAGACAGGTCTCGGCGAGGATGTAGAGCGGTGCGCGCTCGATCCCGAGCCGCTCGCCCCGCGACTTGATCTGATGCTCGGACTCCTCGCCCGAGCTGTAGAGCACCGGCCCGAACGTCTTGGCAAAGTGCGCGGCTGCCTGGAGCAGGAGCGTCGACTTGCCGATGCCCGGCTCGCCCCCGATGAGAACGAGCGACCCCGGCACTACGCCGCCACCGAGCACGCGGTCGAACTCCCCTATGCCGGTTGTCAGCCGCTCGGCGACGAGTGTGTCGATGTCCGCGTACAGCTGCGGCCCCGCGGTCACGGCGAGGCTGTACCGCTTCGAGATGTCGGTCGTTGCGGCAACCGGTTCCGGCGCTGCCCGCTCCTCGACGAGCGAGTTCCACGCGCCGCACTCAGCGCATCGGCCGAGCCATTTCTGCGACTGTGCCCCGCATTCCTGGCAGGCGAAGACGGTCTTGGTTTTCATCAGCAATCAGCAATCAGCAATCAGTTCTCAGCTATCAGTTCTCAGTTCAGTCAGTTCTCGGTTCTCAGTTCTCGGTTCTCGGTTCTGGCGTCGGCGATCGCCGATTCGTGCCGCGGTTCCTTCCGGCTGAAGCCGGAAGCTACGACGTCCGATCCCGAATCCCCGATCCCAAATCCCGCAATCCCAGAATCCCGAGTCCCGAATCCCGTGAGTCCCGAGCCCCGAGTCCCGAGCCACCGAGTCCCGAGCCCGGTCGAGCTCGTCGATCGTCACTGATATATCCGCTGTATCCGTGCTCCGAGGCGGCAGAGCAGCTCGTAGGGAATCGTGCCGACGGCTGCGGCCATTTCCCGGACGTCCATCATCTCATCGTCCTGCTGCCCGAGGATGACGACTTCGTCTCCGGGCGCGGCATCGGTGCCGGTGACGTCAATCATCGTCATGTCCATGCAGACCGAACCGATAATCGGCGCCCGCCGGCCGCGGACGAGCATGTGCCCATGCCCGGCCAGCCGCAGGTCGAGGCCGTCGGCGTAGCCGGCCGGCACGACGGCCACGGTGGTCGGCCGGTCGACGAGCGTCTTCATACCGTAGCCAGTGCCCTCGCCCGGCCGCAGCCCTTTGACGGCGACGATGCGACTCGTGAGCGAGAGCGCCGGCCGGAGCGCAATCGTGGCGGCAAGCGGCGGGGGAACGATGCCGTACAGGAGGAGCCCGGGGCGGACGAAGTCGTACCAGACGCGCTCGTCGCGAAGCAGCGCCGCCGAGTTCGCGGCGTGGCGGACCGAGGCGGTGACGCCAAGTGCGGGCAGGCGCTCCAGCGCCGATTCGAAGCGCTCGCGCTGCTCGGCGAAGAGCGGGTGCTCCGGATCATCAGCCGTGGCGAAGTGCGTGTAGACCGCGTCGATGGCGAGGTGTGAACTGCTGGCGACGTCGGGAATCGAGGCCTCGAGATTATCGTGGCGGAATCCGAGGCGGTTCATGCCGGTGTCGATCTTCAAGTGGCAATGGAGGACGACACCGTGGCGGGCGGCGGCGTCCTGGAGGGCGCGCGCCGCAAAGGGCGTCGAGATGGTCGGGGTGAGGTCGTGCGAGAAGACGCCGTCCAGGTCGCTGACGCTCAGTGCCCCGAAGACGAGGATGGGGACGTGCACGCCGCCCCGGCGCAGCACGATTCCTTCTTCGATATCGGCGCAGGCCAGCATGGCCGCGCCGGCGTCCTCGAGCGCCCGCGCGACCTCTGCCGCGCCATGCCCGTAGGCGTTCGCCTTGACGACCGCGATGATCCGCGGCGCACGCTGTCCGGTCGCCGCGATAAAGCTGGCAATCGCGCGGAAGTTGTCGCGGACGGCATCGAGATCGACCCGAGCGAACGTCGGACGAATCAACTACGCCGCTCCGTGCGCGAGGTTCTCGAACCGGGTGTGCTCCTTGATGAACGCGAGCTTTGCGGTTCCCACCGGTCCGTTGCGCTGCTTGCCGATGATGATCTCGGCCGTGCCCTCGGCTTCCTGGTTGGCATTGCCGTCGGCGTCGCGATACTGCTCCTCGCGGTAGATGAACATCACGACGTCGGCGTCCTGTTCGAGCGCGCCTGACTCGCGCAGGTCCGAGAGCTGCGGACGATGGTCGGCACGGGTCTCGGACGCCCGGGACAGCTGCGACAGCGCGACGATCGGGACGCTGAGCTCCTTGGCCAGCCCCTTCAACGACCTGCGAGATCGAGGCGATTTCCGCCTGGCGGCTCTCGAAACGGCCGCGCCCCTGCATCAACTGGATGTAGTCGATGATGAGCAGGTGCAGCCCGTGCTCGGCCTTGAGGCGTCTCGCCTTCGCCCGCATTTCGAGCACGCCGATGGAGGCGGTGTCATCGATGAACACGCGCGCTTCGGCGAGCGTGCCGAGCGCGTGCGACAGCCGTCCGTAGTCCTTCTCGTTCAGGTAGCCGGTGCGGAAGCGGTGCGCGTCGATCCGTGCTTCGGAGGTGAGCATGCGCATGAACAGCTGCTCTTTGGACATTTCCAGGCTGAAGAAGCCGACCGTCATGTCGGTCGACGTGCCGATGTGCTGGGCGATGTTCAGGACGAAACTCGTCTTGCCCATCGACGGCCGCGCCGCCACGAGCACGAGATCCGACGGCTGCAGGCCTGACGTCATCTCGTCGAGATCGATGAACCCGGTCGGGACACCGGTGACCGTTCCCTTGTGCTGCTGCAGCTTTTCGATCGTCGTGAAGCTGCTCTGGACGAGGTCCCTCAGCGGAACGAACCCGGCGCGGATGCGATCCTCGGCGATGGCAAAGATCGCGCGCTCGGCCTCGTCGAGGATCAGGTCCGGTTCGTCCTCGGCCTGGTACGCCTCGGCCAGGATCTTGTTCGCCGAGTGAATCAGGTTTCGAAGCGTCGCCTTTTCCTTGACGATCCTGGCGTAGTACTCGACGTTGGCCGATCGCGGCACGCCATCGGCCAGCGACGCGATGTAAGCCGGACCGCCGACTTCGTCCAGTTCCCCGCCGCGCGACAGCTCCTCCTTCAGCGTGACGAAGTCGATCGCGTCGCCGCGTTCGCTGAGCGCCACCATCCGGTCGAAGATCCGGCGATGCGCATCGCGGAAGAAGTCGCGCGAGTCGATCAGTTCGGCGGCATGGTTGAACGCCTCGTTGTGAACGAGGATCGCACCCAGCACCGATTTTTCCGCCTCGAGATTGTGGGGCAGCGTACGTTCGGGTGAGGAGACTTGTGCCATCAGGTTGTCGGAGGAAAAAAGAAAGGGCGCGCCGAAGCGCGCCCAGAGTCTAACAGAAAAATTGCCTTCGCCTGAAGGCGGACGCGGCGACGAGAAACGCTACTCCGCGACCACCTTGACCTTGACGTCGGCGGTCACGTCGCGGTGGACCTTCACCGGCAGCGTGTATTCGCCAAGCGCCTTGAGCGGATCGACCAGCGTGATCTTCCGCTTGTCGATGTCGAAGCCCTTGGCGTGCAGCGCCTGGGCGACGTCACCCGAGGTGACCGACCCGTACAGGGTGTTGTTCTCGCCGACGCGGCGTGCGATCGAGATGTCCGCCTGCGCCAGCCGGGCGGCGAACGCCTCGGCCTGCGAGCGCTCCTCGAGTTCCCGGACTTCGGCGAGCTTGCGCTCCCGTTCGATCTGGCGCTTGTTGTTCTCGTTCACCGCCAGGGCGAGATTGCGCGGGAGCAGATAGTTCCGCGCGTAGCCGGCGGCGACCTTGACGACATCGCCACGGCGTCCCAGGTTGTCGACGTGTTCTCTGAGGATGATTTCCATGACGTGGTCCTATTCCGTGACGTACGGGATGAGCGCCAGCTGGCGGGCGCGCTTGATCGCCACCTGCAGCTTGCGCTGATGCAGCGCGCACGTGCCGGAGATCCGCCGTGGCTGAATCTTGCCGCGCTCGGGCAGGAACGGCGCGAGCAGCCGCACGTCCTTGTAGTTGATGTAATCGATCTTCTCCGCGCAGAACTTGCACACGCGGCGCCGGCGGAAGAATCCGCGCCTTGGCGCGTCCGCTCCCTTGCCGTCCTTCTTGTCCTTGTCGCGGCCGCGGCCGCCTCCGCCTCGTTCTTCCCTCATCGCTGGCCCTCCGCTCCGTCCATGTCGTCCTGGTTGTCGCCGTCGCCCTTGCCTTCACCAGGCTGGCGTTCCGGCGGCAGGCCGCGCGCCACTCGCCGCCGTGCGACGAACTTCTTGCGCGCATCCGTCGTCCGCTGCGCCACCTGCAGTTCCTCGTCGACCCGCACGATCATGTGACGGATGACCGAATCGATCACGCGCAGGCGCCGGTCGATCTCCTTCATCAGCTCACCAGAGCCGGTGATGGTTTCGACGACGTAGTTGCCTTCGCGATGACGGCCGATGTCGTAGGCCATGCGCTTCCGGCCCCAGTTTTCGGTCTTGTCGAACGTGCCGTTGTAGCGCTGGACGATCTGCTCGATCTGCGTGTGCAGATCGGCGATCTCCTGCTCCGACGCTTCAGGTGTGACGATGTAAACGAGCTGGTACTGTCTTCCGGTACTCATGTGTCTCCTTATGGACTGACGGCTACCTGTCAGTTCGCAGTCACCAGTTCCCGGTATCCAGTGCGGTCCTGGATACTGGTTACTGGCAACTGGCCACTTCGGTAGCAAGGAGAAGAAAGGTGTTCTATTCCCCGTCTTCTTTCCTGTTGAACCTGTTCATCACCAGTTCGATCCCGTCGGTGACGAACAGTTCCGCCGCATCCGCCGAGCGGGCGATTGCGGCGTCGACGTCGGCCCGCTCCTGCGGGTCGAACTTCGAGAGCACGTGATCGGCGAGATCGCGCCGGGCATCTCCGCGCCCGACCCCGATTCGCAGCCGTGCAAATTCCTCTGACCCGAGCGCGCCGATGAGCGACTTCAGCCCGTTGTGGCCGCCGGCCGATCCCGAAGGCCTTACCCGCAGCCGCCCGAGCTCCAGATTGACGTCGTCCACGACGACGAGCACGTCCTCGAGCGCCATCTTGTAGAACCGCATCAGCTCGCCCACGGCCTGGCCGCTGAGATTCACGAAGGTCAGCGGCTTCGCGAGCAGAGCGGATACCGGCCGCCACTTCGCGATCAGCGCCTCGGCCGGAGCGGACTCCCAGTCCAGCCGATGTCGGCCGGCGAGTCGATCCAGAACGTCGAAGCCGACGTTGTGACGCGTGCCGTCGTACTTCCGCCCGGGATTGCCAACGCCGACAATGAGCTTCACTCAGCCTGCTCGCGCGGAACTGCCCGGACGCGCTACTTCTTCTTCTCGGGCTTCTCGTCCTCGTCCTTGTCGGTCTTGCCCTTCTTGATGACTTCGGGCTCGGACGTCGCCGCTGGCGTTGCTGCCGCGTCGACCACTGCCGGCGCCTCTTCAGCCCGCGGCGCGACCACGTGCACGATCATCATGTCGGCGTCGCTCGTCGCCTTCCACCTGGTGTCGGCGCCGATCACGTCGCGGACGCGAACGCCCTGGTTCAGCATCAGCTCGGTGATGTCGACGGTGATGTTCTCCGGGATGTCGCCGGGCAGCACTTCGATCTCGATCTCGCGGTGCACGAAGTCGACGACTCCGCCCTGCTGCTTCACGCCTCTTCGGCTCGCCCTTGAGGACGACCGGGACCGTGACGGTCAGCATCTTGTCCATGGCGACCTGGTAGAAGTCGACGTGGAGCAGCCGGTGCGCGACGGGATCGAGCTGATATTCCTTCACCAGCACGCGGGAGTCGCCGCCATCGAGCTGGAGACCGATGAGCGTGTTGACGCCCGATTCCGAATGCAGGATACGAAGCAGTATCTTCGGGTCGACGGCGATCTCGACCGCCTTGCCCTTCTCAGCTCCGTAGACCACGGCCGGAATCCGACCGCTCGCGCGCAGCCGCCGGGCTTCGTTCTTTCCCCGCCCGTCGCGCTTTTCCGCCTGAAGTGTTGCGTCCATAAATCAGTTCCCAGTTTCCAGTGGCCAGTTTCCAGTGGCCGCCTTGTTCTATCTTTCTATCCGTTCATTCCACCAGTTCGTTTCGCGTGCCGCACTGGACACTGGCGACTGGGGACTGGCGACTCTTATACAAACAACGACGAAACCGACGTCTCCTCGTGAATGCTCCGAATCGCCTGGCCGAGGAGCCGCGCGACGGAGAGCACCTTGATCTTCTTGCAGTGCGCCTTGTCGCCGTTGAGCGGGATCGTGTTCGTGATGATCACCTGGTCAATCGGCGCCGCCTCGAGCCGGTCGATCGCCGGACCCGAGAGCACCCCGTGCACGGCACAGGCGAGCACCCGCTCGGCCCCGTTCTGCTTCAACGCCGTCGCCGCCTTCACGATCGTGCCCGCGGTGTCGATGATGTCGTCCTGGATGATGCAGGTCTGCCCGGCAACATCGCCGACCACGTTCATCACCTCCGCCGTCCCATCGTCGCTGCGGCGCTTGTCGATGATCGCGAGCTCGCCGCCGAGGCGCTTGGCATAGGCGCGGGCGCGCTCGGCGCCGCCGGCATCCGGCGACACGATGGTCAGGTTCGGATGCGCCAGCCTCGAGCAGTAATCGATGATCACCGGCGCGGCGAACAGGTGGTCGACCGGGATGTCAAAGAACGCCTGGATCTGCGCCTTGTGCAGGTCCATCGTGAGCACGCGATTGGCCCCCGCGGCGCTGAGCAGGTTCGCCACGAGCTTGGCCGAGATCGGCACCCGCGGCTTGTCCTTGCGGTCCTGCCGCGCGTACCCGTAATACGGAATCACCGCCGTGATGCGCGACGCCGACGAGCGGCGGAACGCGTCGATCATCACGCAGAGCTCCATGATGTTGCGGTCGACGTCCGAACACGTGGGCTGCACGATGAAGACGTCGGTCCCACGGATGTTCTCGTCGATCTGGAACGAGCACTCCGTGTCCGGAAAACGCTGGAGCCGTGCATGGCCCATCGATACGCCGAGAAACTCCGCGATTTCCCTGGCGAGCGCCGGGTGCGCGCTGCCGGAGAACAGTTTCAACTGGCCGCCATTCATACGCGCATCGTTCAGCCGGACCGAGACACCAGAGTCAACGAACAAAGTGGTTGGGGCGGGAGGATTCGAACCTCCGAAATACGGGAGCCAAAGTCCCGCGCCTTACCGCTTGGCCACGCCCCATCGACGTTCGGTGCGCCCGCGGGGGCTACGCCGGTCACGCGCGGCGGAGCCTTACAGCCCGGCCCGCACGCATGTCCGCAAAAGGTTAAGTCTACCGTTCTTACGCCCGTTTGGCAATCGGCCGCGACCGCCGCTCGTATTCGGCGCGGGTGAGGGTTCGAGTGAGAAACGCGCGCGCGCCACCGCGCGACAGCGGCTTGATGCTCTTTGCCGCCGCAGACCGGCTGCGAAAAAGGCCAAAAACGGCTGAGCCGCTTCCGGACATCGCCGCCGCGAGGGCGCCGGCCTCCTTCAAGGCGGCCTTCAGCGCGCTGATCTCGGGGTGGCGGCGGACGACGGGAGGCTCGAGGTCGTTGACCATCTGGGCCGCCCGGCTGGGCCATGGCACCGGCAGAATCTGGAGCTCGCGCGTCTCCTTGAGTCCAGCCGTGCGATCCTCGTCGTACCAGGAGTACGCTTCCGCCGTCGACACGCCAAACGGCGGCCGCACGACGACCACCCAGTGCGGCGGAAGATCGACGAGCGGGTAGATTTCTTCCCCGCGCCCGAGCCCCAGCGCGGTTCCGCCGGACAGGAAAAACGCCACGTCGGCGCCGATCCCGGATGCGACGTCGCGGAGCAGCGTGACCGGCACGCCGCCCCACAACCGACCCAGTCCGACGAGGGCCGCGGCAGCATCGGCACTGCCTCCGCCGAGCCCCGATTCCATTGGAATCGTTTTCTCGAGCGCGACGACGGTGTCGCGAGGTTCACCCTCGCGCCCAAGCGCCTTCCAGAGCGATGCCGCTGCGCGCCACACCAGGTTGGAGGCGTCCAGCGGTACGCCGGGCGTGCGGCAGCGCAGCGCAAAGGCGCCAGGCTGTTCGATGCACGTCAGCGAGTCGTGCAGGTCGATGGTTTGAAACACCGTCCGCAGCTCGTGGAAGCCGTCCGCACGGGTCCCGAGGACCCGCAGGTCCAGGTTCACCTTCGCATGGGCGAGGGTCACGAGCCGCCTGGGTGACTTCATGAACCGGCTTCAGTCACCGGCGGAGTCGGCGGCGTCCTGGTCTGGTCACCGAGCGGGCCGGCGCGGCGCAGTTCGTCGAGCGTCAGCGGCGCGCTGTCACGCGGCACCTCGACCTCGAACGTCTTGGCGTCGAGCGGCGGATTGACCTCGAGTTGCGACAGGCCGCAGCGAGAGATCAGCAGTCGGGTGTCCCTTCGTGTCGACCAGCCGGACCCGCACCGTCGCGGCGCTTCCGGCAGCAAAATCCGAATAGGTGACCGTCAATGCCCCGCGCAGCGCACCCGCGACGCGCCAGCGACCCGCGATCTGACGAAGGAACACCGATGCGTCCCCCGCGTCGACGGCCGCCCAGCCGTTGCCGTACGACCGACCTCCCGACGGCGGCGAGGTCTGCAACCCGCATCCGCCGACGATCGATTTCAGATCCGCCGGTCCGAGCGCCACGCCGGTGAGTGCCTCGAGGATGGCCGCGGGAGCTGCGCCCTTGAGGACGCGGGCATCGCGCGGCATGACCAGCGTGCTGTCCGAGTCACGCGACACGAGGATGAAAAAAGGCCGTCCCCCAAAGCTGATACGGGGAAAGCCTTCGAGCCGAATTGCCGACGGCGCGGCAAAACCGGAGTCGATACGCGCCGACAACTTGGTCGAACCGGACCGGCCCGAGAGCTTGATCGACGCCGTGAGGCTGGTGAGAGCCAGGCAGTCGGCCGTGGCTTCGCGATAGGGAGTGGTGAAGTCAGGGAGCGCGGTGCCGGCGCCAGTCGGAAGCGCGACGCGGGATCGGCGTCCGCATCCGGCCGTGGCCACGACAGCGGCGCAGCAGACCAGCAGAAGAAGAGCCCGTGCGAAGGTGCGCAGGTTCACGCGGGCTACTTGCTCACGCGCGCCCGGGCGTCGCGCATCTTCTTCTCGATCGCGGCGCGATCGATTGACTCGCCGTCACCGGCGAGCGAACGCTCCCACGCCGACGCCGCGTCGGCAAACCGCTGCTGCTTGAAGCGGAGGTCGCCGAGGTGATCCTGGATCACCGAGCTCGCCGGCACCTTCGACGCCGCTTCCGTGAGCGGCGGGTCGGCACGATCGAGCTTGCCCTGCTGGTAGTACGCCCATCCGAGACTATCGAGAAACGAGGGGTTCCCCGGCTCCACCTTGAGCGCGCGCTCCACCAGGTCGACGGCTTCATCGAGCCGCTGACCGTGATCCGCCAGCAGGTAACCGAGCGAGTTCAGCGTGTTCGCGTCGAGCGGGTCCTTCGCGAGCAGGTCGCGGAGCGTCCGTTCGGCATCCGCAACCCGGCCCCCCTTCTCGAGCAGGTTCGCGTATTCGAGCACCAGCGACGCATCGTCCGGCGATCGCTTCACGAGCTCGCCGAAGGAGGCGATTGCCTCGTCCTTTCGGCCGCGATCGTCGAGGAGCTGCGCCTCGAGGTATGGGCCGCGTGCGTCATTCGGAAAGGCGGTCTTCAACTTCTGCGCGGTTGCGGAGGCGGCGGCGAAGTCCTTGAGCATCCGCTGGGACTGCGCCAGCATGTACAGCGAGGCGGCGTCGGGGGCGGTCTTCCTTGCGATGTCCGCCTGCAGCATGTCGCGGGCCTGCGCCGGTTTCCCTGCGTTGATGAGAGAGGCGGCGCGACGCGCGGTCAGGTCCGCACGGCTGTTCGCGGCCTGCGCCTGACCGTAGGCATCAGCGGCGTCCTGGAAGCGGCGCTGCCGCTCGTACAGTTCGGCAAGCCGGACGTAGCCGCGGAAGAATTCCGGATTCTCCTCGAGCGTGAGCTCGAGGGTGCTGATCGCGTCGTTCTGTTGCCCCGCCTCCTCCTGCGCCGCCGACAGGAGCATGGCGGCCTCGGGATAGGCGGGCTGCCCGTCGACGACTCGCCGCAGGCTGAACATCGCCTTGTCGTAATTGCCTGCCTGGAGATAGAGCCGACCCAGCATCAATTCGAGATTGAGGTCCACCCCGGCGTCGCGCCGGCTCTTTTCGAGTGCGTCCACGGCTCTGGCCCGGTACTGAGCAGGGTCGTCCCCGGGACGGAAGGCCTGTCGCTGCTCGCTCAGTGCGGCGTAGACCGATCCGAGGATCTTGTTCGCCTCGTGGTTGTCAGGATCCTGCTGCAGGGCGGCTTCGGCGGTTTCGAGCGCTTCCCGTGCGCGATCCTGCCGGGCGTACACCCCGGCCAGCTCGGCACGAAGCTCGGCCGACCGCGGAGAGAGCTCGATGGCTTTCTTCAGCGCATCGATCGCCTCTTCAATCTTTTTGCTGTTTTCAAGATGTCGCGCGAGCAGGAAGTAGTACCCGGAGGTGTCGGGCGCGGGCGCCGCGGCCGGTTTCTGCGCCGCCGCGAGGGGTCCCGCTGCCAGGCTGAAGACCAGAACAATACCCACCAGGCGAAATGGCCGCATGTGACTGACTATAATGACCTCTGCGGTCGCTGGACGCAAACACGGGTGATATAGTCCGCGGTATTCGTGCGTGCGGATGTTCGGCCGCGCCGCCTGCGGACCAGCCAGACACCAGAGCCCTACTGAACGCTCAGCGAAGGACTACCCGATGCCCGTCGATCCCGAACTGCTCGACATCCTGGCCTGCCCGCACTGCAAGACGAAGGTGGATCTCGTCAAGAACGGCACTGCCCTGAAGTGTTCGCAGTGCAAGCGCGTCTACCCAATCAAGGACGACATCCCGGTGATGCTGATCGACGAAGCGACGATTGAACAATAGGTTCACGGTTCCGGGTTCCGGGTTCCGGGTTCGGGGTTCGGGGTTGCGGGTTCGGGGTTGCGGGTTCGGGGTTCCGGATTGCATGGACGGGCAATGAACATCCTGCTCATCCGGCTGCGATTGATCGGCGATGTGGTGTTCACGACGCCGATTCCTCGCGCGTTGAAGCGGGCGTTTCCGGCGGCCCGCATCACATATCTCGTCGAGCCGGCGGCCGCGCCCGTGGTGAGCGGCAATCCTCACCTCGACGAAGTGATCGTCGCGGACAGGGCGCCAGGGCTGGCGCGCATCGGGTTCGATCTGCGGCTCGCCCGGCGGCTGCGCCGGGCGCGTTACGACCTGGTGATCGATCTGCACGGCGGCCCACGCAGTGCGTGGCTGGCACTGGCGACGGGGGCCCCGGAGCGAATCGGGTATGTCATCCAGGGCCGGACCTGGATGTACACGCGAGCCGTCGCCCGTCCGCGAACGTTGCGGCGCAGACATTCGGTCGTGAACCAGTGGGACCTGCTGGAAGCGATCGAGGGGTGGCCACTCGCGGCGCCGGAACCGGCGCGCGATCCGGTGGAGATGCGGCCAGACGTGGCCGCGACGGCACGCATCGAGCAGCGGCTCGATGCGGCCGGCATCGGCCCGGAGCACGAGCTGATCGTGGCGCACGTGAGCGCCGGCAATCCGTTCCGACGCTGGCCGGAGCCGGCCTTTGCCGCTTTGATCGCAGGGCTCGCGCAGGCATCACCGCAGCGCCGGATCGTGCTCAGTTCGGGGCCATCGGACCGTGAGGCCGCCAGCCGGATCGCGGCGGCGGCGCGGCAGGCGCTGGCGGGCGCGGCGGCCCGGATTGTCGATTTCGGCGAGTTCGACCTGGCGGAACTGCGGGCGCTGGTCGCGCGCAGCCGGTTGTTCGTCGGTGGGGATACCGGACCGCTGCACATCGCGGCGACGACGGCAACGCCGATCGTGGGAATTTATGGACCGACAGAATCAGTCCGGTCGGCGCCGTGGCGCGACCCGCGCATTCGAACCGAGTCGGTGGAGGTGGCGGGCCTGCCGTGCAGGCCGTGCGATCAGCGGATTTGTGAGCCTGGCGACTTTCGATGTCTGACTACGTTGAGGCCGGAAGACGTCCTTTCGGCGGCGGAGCGCGCGATGAACGACGGCGCCTGATGCCGCTGGTGCGGGCGTCCGACGAACCGCACGGGCTCGAGCGTGCGGCGTACTACGCGCTGCTCGCGTTTGCCGCCGCCCTGCCATTCTCGATCTTTGTCTCCGAGACCCTGCTCACCCTGACCGGTGTCCTGTGGCTCGTTCTCATCCTGTACCGCAGGGAGGAGTTCGAGGTCCCGCCGATGTTCTGGCCGCTCGCGGCCTATGCGGGTGCGACACTGGTGTCGGCACTCTTCTCGATCGATCCCCGCGTCAGCTTCATCGACTGCAAACAGCTCCTGCTCTTTTCGATCGTACCGATTGCGTACCGGCTCGTACCAGGACGACGTGCGCTCACGGTCGTCGACATCATCATCACGGCCGGCGCGATCAGCGCCGCCGTCGGCCTCGTGCAGTTCGGCATCCTGAAGTCGGATCACCTCGGGCAGCGCCCGCAGGGTTCGCTCGGCATGTACATGACGTACTCCGGGCAGTTGATGCTCATCGCCTGCACCGCGGCGGGGCGCATTCTTTTCCGCACGGGGGACCGAGCCTGGGCCGCACTGGTCATGCCCGCGCTCGTTGCCGCGCTCGCCGTCACGCTCAGCCGCAACGCCTGGGTCGGCGCCTGCGCCGGCATCGGACTGCTGCTGCTGATCCGCGACTTCAGGCTCATCGCGCTGGTCCCGGTCGTGGCCGCCGTGTTCATCGCGGTGGCACCGGCGCCGCTCGCCGATCGCCTCTACTCCACGTTCCGGCTCAACACCTTCCGCCACGACAGCGCGACGACCGAAGCCAGCCTCCAGTCGAATCGCGACCGACTCGCGATGATCCGGTCCGGGCTGCACATCATCAAGGACGACCCGCTGACCGGCGTCGGCCCGGACATGGTGATCCAGGTCTACCCGCACTACCGCGATCCGCGCGCGGTCAAGCAGCTCAATCCGCACCTCCACAATGTGCCGCTGCAGATCGCCGCCGAGCGCGGGCTTCCGGCACTGGCGATGTGGCTGTGGTTCGTCTATCGGCTGCTCGCGGACTTCGTCCGGCGACGCAAGACGACGGCAATGCCCTCGATCGCAACGGCAGCGCTCGCCTCCGTCGTCGCGATGGTGACCGCGGGCATGTTCGAGTACAACTTCGGCGACTCCGAGTTCCTCATGCTCTTTCTTCTGCTGATCGCTCTACCCTACGCGGCAGATCGGCTGGCGCCGGGTGACGCCGCCGAGGGGCCTGCCGTGGCCACGGCCGCCCAGCCCCTGGCATGAACCAGCCGCTCGCACTGGCCTCACAGCTCGACGGACGACTCGTGCTGATCATCGGCGACCTGATGCTCGATCACTTCGTCATCGGCCGTGTCGATCGCATTTCTCCAGAAGCGCCGGTTCCAGTGGTGCAGTTCGACCACGAGGAGTACCGCCTCGGCGGCGCAGCCAACGTCGCCCACAACGTCGCCGCCCTGGGCGGACGGGTCGCGATGATCGGCCTCGCCGGTGACGACGCCGACGCCGGGCGCCTGCGCGAACAGCTGGCACGTCTCGACGTCGACCCCGGCGGCATCGTCACCGACCCGAGCCGCCGCACGACACGCAAGCTTCGCGTCGTGACCACGAGAAACCAGCAGGTTGCCCGGATCGATTACGAAGACGATCGCGAAGTGGATGGCATGGTTGAAGCGTCAGTCATCGACCGCATCAGCGAGCTGTCACGGTCGGCGGACGCGGTGCTCGTGTCGGACTATCTCAAAGGCACGGTGTCGCGCGCCGTGGCCGCCGCCGCCGTCGACGCGGCGCATCGCCGCGGTATTCCGGTGCTGATCGATCCGAAGGTTCCCCACATCGACTACTACCGCGGGGCAACGCTCATCACGCCGAATCATCACGAAGCCGAAGCGGTCACGCACATGCGGATTCGCACCAGCGACGAGGCCGTCGCCGCCGCACGCCGGTTTCGTGAGCGGGCCGGCTGCGATGCGGTTCTCGTCACGCGCGGAGAGCACGGCATGACGCTCCACACGCCCGACAGCGATACCGAGCTCGCGGCCGAGGCCCGAGAGGTGGCGGACGTGACCGGCGCGGGCGATACGGTGATCGCCACGATGACGCTCGCACTCGCCGCCCACGTGCCCCTCGTCGACGCCGCCCGGCTGGCCAATCGCGCTGCCGGGATCGTGGTGGGGAAATTTGGCCCCGCTACGGTGACGCTTGCAGAACTCGGACAAGCGTGACACGGGTTCTCCAAGGTTCTGGCCAGGTTCTTCCGGGTTCTTCCAGGTTCACGGGTTCTACACGGTTCTACAGGTTCTACGGGTTCGTCGGGTTCTACGAAGTTCGTCAGTGAACCCCGCAGAACCTGTGGAACCCCGAACTCGGTAGAACCTTCTCGAACCTGTAGAACTCGGTAGAACCCTTGTAGAACCTGCAGAACCCGTCAAATTTCACTCGACACTTATTCGTAATCAGCAGCACCTCCGGCAACGGCTCCCGCGCGAGCACGGCCTTCAGCTTCACGTTCACTGTCGATTCACGTTCGAGTACGCAGGTCGGCACACCGATGCGCGGTCCGAGTGCGGCGTAATCGGTTGCGCTGAGCACTGCGTAAATGGTGTCGCCGCCGCGGAGCGTCTTCAGGAAGACCTCGCGGTCGAAGAGGACGTCGATGTGCCGCCGCAGGTAGAACACCATGCTCGGCAGGGCCACGTTGTAGTGCACGACCTTGTCGCCGTCATGTAGCCGTTGCTGAATCGCAGCGCTCAACCGCGGAACGGGTTTGTAGCGCTCGAAGCTGGGGAGTACACGCAAGACGAACACCCAGTTCAAGGTGATGAGCGCAAGCACGATGGTCATGAATGCGCCACGCGCTCTTCCCGCCAGCGCGAGACCCACGGCCACGACCCCGCCGCACGCCGCCGCCGCCCCGACCAGCCTCGCGCCGTTCAGCGTATAGACCGTCCCGACCGATTGGAAGATGTACAGCGTCCCGAGCCCCGCAATCGCCAGGAGCACGCCGATGCCGCCGGCGGTAACCCTGAGAACCGTCAGCCACTCAGGCGTACCGTCGCGCCTCGATCGCGCGATCAGCAGCCCGCCGAGCGCTGCGACCACGGGGACGATGGGAAAAATGTAGAGATCCTGCTTCGCCGCGGAGAACGAAAAGAACGCAACGATCCCGAGAACCCACAGCCACATCAGGGCGCGGACGCGCCGCGCGGCGACAGCCTCCGGGGTCTGAATCAGCGACTTTGCCCGTATGCGCCGGCGTTCCGCGATCCACATGCCGGCCGCCCCGAACAGGCAGAGCGACCACGGAAACGAATCGCTGAAGACAACCGGCAGGTAGAAAAGCGGCCCCCTCCGGGTCTCCACCCCAACGCCCTCGGTGTAACGCGCAACGTTCTCGCCGAGGAAGAACGAGGTGATGTAGGTCCAGCCGTAACGGTGATAGAGCGCCGCGTACCAGGGCACGACGATGGCGGCGACGACGAGGACGCCGGTCGGGATCATCATCTCGCGCACGCGTCTCAGTTCGCCGTGGACGACCAGGTACAGGGCGAACACGAGCCCGGGAAGCGCCGCTGCCACTGGCCCCTTCGTGAGCACGCCGAGACCGACCGACGCATACATCAGCAGCAGGAACAACCGTCGGCGCGCCGGGTAGCGCTCGGCCAGGGCGAAGAACAGCAGCGTTCCGGCCATGAACATCGAAATGTAGATGTCGATGAAGATGCGGCGCCCGAACATCATCAGCCGCGGCGCGACCGCCAGGCCGACGGCTGCCCACAGCGCGGCTTCCATCGCGTCGGCCTTCAGATGCGGAGACCCGTTCGGTGGCACCGCGCCGCTTCGCGCCAGGAAGAACGCGGTCAGAATCATGGCGACGGCGCCGAGCGCGATCGGAATGCGCTGGACGCCGACCGACACGCCGAACGCCTTGTAAAACCCGGCGACAATCCAGTAACTGAGGACCGGCTTGTTGAACCTGGGCTGGTAGTTGAACGTCGGCCCGATGTAGTCGCCGCGCTCCATCATCTCGCGCGGCGTCTCCACATAGAACGCCTCGTTCGCGTCCCAGATGGACGACCCGCTCAAGTCGACGAAGTACGGGCAGACCGCCAGGCAGAGCAGCAGCAGGAGCACGAGGCGGCGCGACAAAACGGGATTCGACACAGTCTGAAGGCTGAAGTCCTGCTGTCTGTTAGCTGTCAGCTATCAGTTATCCACTATGACCCGATTGCCCGATAGCTGATAGCGACCGCTGATAGCTGATGTCCGATAGCTGATAGCTGATAGCTGACTGCCTGTTAGCTGTCAGCTGATTAGTGCCTGAAATGCCGGCGTCCGGTGAAGACCATCGTCAACCCACGTTCGTCAGCGGCGGCAATGACTTCTGCATCGCGCACCGATCCGCCTGGCTGGACGACGGCGGTTGCGCCGGCGTCGGCGACCGCATCGAGCCCGTCACGAAACGGGAAGAACGCATCCGATGCCGCGACCGTGCCGGCGAGCGAGCCTCCGGCCTTCATCACCGCGACCTTCACGGCATCGACGCGGCTCATCTGACCGGCTCCGATCGCCCGCGTCCGGTCGGGCTCGGTGAAAACGACGGCGTTCGACTTCACGTGGGCGCACACCCGCCACGCAAATCTCAGGGCGATCCACTCCTCTGGTGTCGGCTGACGTTTGGTCACGACCCTGGGCACGTCGCCGGCTGGCCACGGGTCGCGCGCTTCGATCACCCGATCGGACTCCTGCATCAGCGCCCCGCCGAGGAAGGACCGCATCTCCTGCATCGGATTCGAGCCGATCGGTTCGTAGGCGCCGGCAAAATCGGCGGTGACGACCCGCATGTTCTGTCTGGTCGCAAGGATCGGCTTCGCGTCTTCGTCCAATGACGGCGCAATCACCGCCTCGATGAACGTCGACGTGAGGGCCCTGGCCGTCGCCGCATCGATGGCGCGGTTGACGCCGACGATGCCGCCGAAGGCGGACAGCGGATCGGCATCGCGTGCGCGCACGTACGCATCCTCGATCGCATCCCCAGTGGCGACGCCGCAGGGATTGGTGTGCTTGATCACCACGGCGCCGGGCTCGGTGAACTCGAGCGCGATTCGCAGCGCGGCATCGAGGTCGAGCAGGTTCGTGTAGGAGAGCTCCTTGCCCTGGTGCACCTCCCAGGGGCGCCGCGTTCCCTGGGGCGGTGAGATCCACGCCGCCCGCTGATGGGGATTCTCTCCGTACCGGAGATCGCGCGGCGCTGGTGACGCCGGCCGTGGCGCCGGCGGTGTTCGCTCGACCGTCCGCTCGCCGACGGTGACATGATTCATCGTCATGGCGATCATGCCGTCGTACTGTGCCGTGTGCATGAAGGCTTTCTTCATCAGGCCGAAGCGGAACTCGAGTGACGGTCCGCCCGCGCGCGCCAGCTCCTCGAGCACAGCCGTATAGTCCTGCGGATGTGTGACCACGAGGACGTCGCGGAAATTCTTCGCCGCGGCACGCAGAAGACTCGGGCCGCCGATGTCGATCTCTTCGACGAGGGCATCGAATCTGGTGTCCGGGTTGTCAGCGGCCTTTCCGAACGGGTACAGGTTCACGACCACGACATCAATCGTGGCAATCCCGTGTGTCCGGAGTCCGGCGAGGTCGTCCGGGCGGTCTCTTCGCGCCAGGATCCCGGCAAATATGGCGGGGTGCAGCGTTTTCACCCGCCCGTCCATCATCTCGGGGAACCCGGTCACGTCGGATACGTTCAGGACAGGAACGCCGGCAGCCGCAATGGCCCGGGCCGTCCCCCCTGTCGAGACGAGTTCCACCCCGAGCCCGGCGAGTCCCCGGGCGAAGGCCTCGAGGCCGGTTTTATCCGAAACACTCAGAATCGCACGCATATTCATCGATTTTCTTGACAGGCCCGAGGGGGGCCATTACTATGACCGCAACGCCGGTAGGCCGGCGTCGTAAGCCGAGGCCGCGTACTCGCGGTCTTTTTTTATGCCCGATCCTCTCCGTCCTGCGGGCGAAGGGGCGCGCGGCAGGTGTCACGGCGGCGCAACGGGCGCCGCGCCATTGCAAGGCAGGAAAAGTACGATGCGCATCACAGGCAAGGTCAAGTGGTTCAACAACGCCAAGGGTTATGGATTCATCGAACGCGAGGGTGGCAGCGACGTGTTCGTCCACTTCTCGGCGGTCCAGGGCAACGGGTTCCGGACGCTCGAAGAAGGTCAGGCCGTCGAGTTCGAGATTGTTGATGGCCCGAAGGGCCCGCAGGCCGGTAACGTCACGAAGCCCAGCTAACTCCCCGAACGGGACCGGGAGCGCACGGCGCTCCCGGTTCCGGATCGTTCCTCCACCTTCCGCCACCTTCGGCAACACTCCGTCAGAACCGGTCAGGCTTCGTTCTCGGGCTTCATCGCCCTGACCGTGAAATTGACCTTTCCTTCCTTCATCGCGACGCGGAAGGCGACTTCCGGACTGCCATTCTCCCGCAGTTTGGTCACCTGATTCTTCACGAGCGTCGCAAACTTGTGAAACGGGACGATGTCGTCACCGGCCTGGCGGCGCGCATCCATGAGCGAGTCGTAGAGGGAATGGAGCTTGTCCATTTCACGCATCGGATCGCTGAAGGCAGTGACGTTCAGGACCTTGCTCTCGTGGGCGTCCTGCTTCTTCGGCACCTCGCGCGGCGGCGGCTGCCTGAACGGCCCGGGGCGGCCTTCTTCCCTGGCGCGCTGGCCGCGATCCCACAAGTCGACGAACTTCGCGAAGCGGGCCTGGAGCGTCTGGAAGCGGAACCTGTCGACGGCGGTGTCGATATAGCCGCGGTCCCAGCGCTTGACCAGCGCTTCGACGCGGCCGCGGGTTTCCATCGGCGGGCGCGGCGCCCGGCCGGAGAAGAACATGTTGTATTCGGCTTCGAGCCGCTTCAACTCCGCTTCGAGCGTCTGCAGGTCGCGCTGAACTTCCGTGAGCTCGGCCATCAGTCAGCTCTCATACGAGGCGCCGGTTCCATCATTCCCCCGCCCAGTGGCCTGTCACTCGAATGTCCGCGTCAGCGCCGGCAACGTCGAGCGCTCGAATCTTCTGCTCTCGTGAGATCTACCGGATCAGGAACCAGAACAGCGGCAGCCAGAGTTCACGCGCATATGGAACCGGACGATCGTCGATCAGTACATCGCACGCATCGAGCCGGCCGACAATCTCGAACAGATCGCGCAGCGCGCGCGCAGCCTCCGGATAGAAACGCGCCCGGTGCCGAAGGCCGGTTCCGATACCGGTCTCGCGATACTCGGCGGCGGCGCGAGCCATCTCCACCGCCCGTCCGTAGTCGCGCCCTTCGAACGGCGGAAAGTCGAGCGTGACCGAGAACGGCAGCCGCGGAGTGCCGAACAGCGCTTCGGAGAGCTCGGGGTTCAGCGCCGCGAGCTCTTCGTCGGTCGGTTGCTCGGGGAGATCGACATACGGCCAGAAGCGCTCGACCGGCCGGTAGTCCGGCACGTCAATGGCTGGTGCCGTGTTGTCGGGCTCGTCACCGCGGTCGGCGCGGGCCCCTGAATCCACAGGTTTCATCAGGAAACCGCGATAATATCACGTGCAATGTGGCTCGGAGCGCCTGACGGCGGACCGACGACCTCCTACGTGCAACGTGCAACGTGCGACGTGCAACGTGCGACCTGCCACGTGCGACGTGCGACGTGCGACGTGCCACGGACCGCCTGAGCATCGTGCGGTCAATCCCCTCCATCGAACAGCTTCGCCAGCGGCCGGCCATGGCAGCGCTCGAGACCCGGTACGGCCGCGACGCACTCGTCCGCGCCCTGCGCGCGGAAGCTGCGGTCCTCAGGGCGCGCGAGTCCGAGGCTCGAACCGGTGATGCCGTGATCGCGACGATCGAGGCAGCCGTCACCCAACGCCTCACGCGTGACGCCACTCCCTCGCTGCGCCGGGTGATCAACGCGACCGGCGTGATCCTTCACACCAACCTTGGCCGCGCGCCACTCGGCGCCGACGCAGCCGCCAGGGTCGCCGCGCTTGCCGCCGGTTACACCAACCTCGAATACGATCTCGAGGCCGGCACACGCGGGCGGCGGGATACCCACGCCGAACGCGATTTGTGCAGCCTCACCGGTGCAGAAGCAGCGGTGGTCGTGAACAACAATGCGGCCGCAACCCTGATCGTCCTGACTGCGATTGCCGCTGGCCGCGAGGTCATCATCTCGCGGGGTGAGCTGGTCGAGATCGGCGGCGGGTTCCGCGTACCGGACGTGCTCGCCCAATCCGGCGCAATCCTTCGCGAGGTCGGCACCACGAACCGGACCCGCGCCGCTGATTACGCGGCCGCAATCAACGATCGCACCGCGCTCATCCTTCGGGTGCACCCGTCAAACTTCCAGATCACCGGTTTCACCGAGCGGCCGGCGCTCGCGGATCTGGTAGACGTGGGTCACCGCTTCGGCATTCCCCTTGCCGAAGACATCGGATCCGGCTACCTCGGCTCCTCGGACGGGGCGTTGTCATCATTACCTGACGAACCCGTCGTCTCCGCGAGCATCTCCGCCGGCGCCGACGCCGTCATGTTCAGTGGCGACAAGCTTCTCGGCGGGCCACAGGCCGGCATCATCGCTGGAACGCGGAGCATCGTGTCGCGTATCCGCACTCACCCGCTGATGCGTGCTGTACGAGTCGACAAGCTGACGTACGCCGCACTCGAGGCCACGCTCGAGGAATTCAATGCAGGCCGCGCGCATCTCACCGTCCCGGTCGCGAGAATGCTCGCTCTCACACTCGAGCAGATCGACAACAGGGCCCAGGCGCTCGCCGTGCAGCTGTCCGCCGGGGGCCTCGAGGCGACGGTCGTGGACGGCGAATCCACAATCGGCGGCGGAAGTGCTCCCGGTGCGGTGCTGCCAACACGGCTCGTCGCCGTCACACAGCCAGATCTGAGCGCATCCAGGCTGGAGAGCCAGCTGCGATCGCAGCCGGTCCCGGTGATTGCACGGATTGAAGCCGGCCGGGTGGTGGTGGATCTTCGCACCGTCGATCCCGCCGACGATGCCCGGGTTGCCGCGGCCTTCGGCGCCGGCGGATCTTCCGCCTAAAGGCGGAAGCTACCCGCCTTCGCTCCGGTTGTGCATCTGGAGCTTCGGCGTGGCCGGGCACCGCCTCTGTTCGCGTGGTGCATGTGGAGCTCCGGCGCGGCAGGCCGGAGTCCCGAACGCCGGATCCCGAACCCCGATCCCGAGTCCCTGATCCCGAATCCCAAATCCCGAGTCCCGAGTCCCGAGTCCCGAGTCTATTGGACCACCTGCACGACCGAGAAGGTCTGCGGGTCGCCAAGTGCGGTGACGGTGTCGCCGACGACGGTGCCGAGCGTGGCGCGGTAGCGTCCTGGTGCGGCCAGTGGGATGGCGTTGCCGCGGCCGGCCGGAGCTGGCGCTGGACCTGTCGTGCCCGCAGCAGGTGCGGTAGGAGCGTTGGTGGCGGGATCGACCCGCAAGTTCCAGGTTGCCCGACGAAGCCCCACCGACCGATCGACATCGAGCCGGCGAATCTGCCGGCCGGTGTCGTCCGTGATGGTCAGGACCAGTTTCGCCGCAGCCGGGAGCGGCGCGGCGACGTTGTAGGTGAAGACCGCGCCAAACGGCGGATTCGGTGCCGTCCAGTTTCCGCCCATCGCTCCAAGGCCGGCGGATCCGGGCGGCGCCAGGCCAGTGGTCGAGAACAAATACGCATCGCGAAGGCGGAAGAGCCGCGTCTCGCCGGTCAGCGACGCGGTGTCATGTCACGCAGCGCGCTGTAGTCGTCGAGCACATACAGCCCGCGTCCGAACGTGCCGAGCACCAGGTCGCTCTCACGCCTCTGAACGGCAATGTCCCGCACCTGGATCGTCGGCAATCCGTCCTTCACCTGGAGCCAGGTCGAGCCGCCATCCAGGGTGACGAACAGGCCGAACTCGGTTCCGGCGAACAGCAGGTTCGCATTGACGTGATCCTGCACGACCGACCACACGTCGTGACGCTCGGGCAGGTTGCCGCTGATGTTCTTCCACGTGCGGCCGCGGTCCGAACTCTGCACGATGTAGGGCTTGTAGTCGCCTCGCTGCCAGTTGTTCAGGGCGACGAACACCGTGTTCGCGTCGCGCGGTGACGCAAACACGTCCGACACATATGTCCATTTGGGCACGTCCGGAAAGTCCTCGACCTTCCGCCAGCTGCCCCCTCCGTCCTCGGTCACCTGCAGCAGCCCATCGTCGGTCCCCGCGTAGATCAAGCCTTCGAGCAGCGGCGATTCGTCGAGCGAGACGACGTTGCTGAGCGCGGTGGTCGACTCGTGGTACGCCACCGCGTCGGCGGGCCACACCCTGCCCATCAGGGGAAGTTCCTCCCACTTGAGCTGCCGGGTCAGGTCAGGGCTGATCCGCGTCCAGGTGTCGCCGCGGTCATCGGATCGGTAGACGAAGTTGCTCGCCCAGTACAGCCGGCGCGGTGAATGCGGGCTGATGATGTACGGCGCGTCCCAGTTCGCGCGATCGCCCGTGCCCCGCCCGCGCCCGCCTTGCGGCGGTCCACCCGGCGGATTGCCAGCATTGCGGATTGGCGCTCTGCGGGCTGCCGCCACGCTGCCCCGCCCCGCCTCCGAGCGAATCCGCGCCGGAGTCCGCCACCGGTGGCCCCGAAATCCGCGGCCGGATCGAACGCACCTGCCCGGTTCGGAGATCCAGCCGCGTCAGGTTGCCGTCCTGCGAACTCGCATAGACGGTCCCGGGATCGTCCGGGTCGGTGCGAGTCTGAAAGCCGTCGCCGCTGCCGACGATGAACCAGTCGCTGTTGCGTATCCCCCAGCGGTTGGTCGTGCGCGACGGACCACATTCGGACCAGTTGTCCTGCGCCCCTCCACACACGTTGTAGAACGGCTTCGCATCGTCTACGGACACGCGGTAGTACTGCGTCACGGGCAGGTTCGTGAAGAATCGGAACGTCGCACCTTCGTCGTACGTCTCGTACAACCCGCCGTCGTTGCCAACCAGGATGTGATTCCTGTCCGAGGGATCGAACGCCACCGCGTGGTGATCGACGTGCATCCCGGTGTCTTCCCACCCTGTGGTGCTCCAGCTCTTCCCGCCGTCACTGCTCCGTTCGAGGTTGGTATCGATCGAGTAGATCGTGTCCGGCCGATGAGGGTCGACGAACAGCTCGTGGTAGTACGCCGCGCCGCCGCCGCGATACCACTGGCCCGACAGATCCGGCGGGACGACGGTGTCTCCGGACGCTCCGGATGGAGCGGTGTCTCGCACAATCGACGACACGCGGCCGATACGGCTCCATGACTCGCCCGCATCGTCGGAACGATAGAAGCCCGCTTCGTCGACAACGTTCGCCTGGGGCCCCGGCGGAGCAGGAATGCCGCCGCCCCTGCCGCGCGGTCCCTTCGCACTTATCAGCGCGAAAACCGCCGACGGATGCCGCGGATCGACCGCCAGCGCGACGCGTCCGACGTCGTCTTTCGGCAGTCCTTTCGTCAGCTTCGTCCAGGTCCTGCCCGCATTGGTCGACTTGAAAATCCCGCCTTCGGGACCGCCGCCGACCATCTGTCCTACGGCGCGACGCCGTTGATAAGACGACGCGTAAAGCGTGTCGGGATTCTTGGGATGGAAAACGACGTCGCTGACCCCCGTGTCCGGGCTGATCGTCAGGACGGCGGTCCAGGTGGCACCGCCGTCGGTCGTCTTGTAGAGCCCGCGCTCCCCTCCGGCTGACCAGAGAGGCCCCTGCGACGCGACGTACACCGTGTTCGAGTTGCGCGGATCGATCAGGATTCTGCCGATGTGTTCCGACGTCGCCAGGCCGACACGCTTCCAGTTCTTGCCGGCGTCGGTCGACTTGTAGATGCCGTCGCCGAAGTGTGCGCTTCTCTGGCTCGTATTCTCCCCGGAGCCGACCCAGACGACGTTGGAATCGCGGGGATCGATTGCGACGCAGCAGAGTGTGAAGGAACCCTGGTCGTCGAACATCGGCGCGAACGTGATGCCGCGGTTGATTGTCTTCCACAGACCGCCGAACGCAGTGGCCACGTACCACACGCTCGGGTTGCGCGGGTCGATGACGACATCCTGGATCCGACCGGACGCCAGTGCCGGCCCGATGCTGCGCAGCCCGATACCCTGGAGCGCGGCGGCGCCGGGCTGGGATGCGGCTGAAGGCGCAACGGCCTGACCGAAGACAGCGGCCGTCATGGCGACGGCAACGGCAATGACGCCGAGCACGCGCTTCGAAAAAGGCCTCATGCGTCTTCGATCATATGCCGCTGATCGGTTCCGTACGTTATGCCGCCGATCGTGACCGCAGGAGGACCTCGAAATGGCCCGCGGTATCGGGAGCACAGATCTCGCCGAAGCTGCGGCGGCCGAGGACACGGAGCTGGTTCGTCACGGGATCGTGCTCGACCTCGACCGAATCACCTGGCACGTCGAACAGCCCGGTCGACGCGATCGTCGCAAACACATTGGATCCGAAATCATTGTCTGCCCGGCTGAGCAGATATATCGCCGGTGCCATGCGCGCAAAATCCCGCAGGTAGTCGCTGCAGGTCGCGGGTTCGATGTGCTGCAGCACCAGCACGGACACAATCAGGTCGAAGCGCTCCGTGCGAAGGGTCGTCCAGTCGTCGACGAGAGCATCGGCAGGCTCAGCCGCCAGGGTGCGGCACCGCTCGATCATCGGCGGCAAATCGAACCCGGTCACGTGCGCCGGCTATGCGCCTGAGAAAGGGGAACGTCCTGCCAACGCCGCATCCGAAATCCAGAACGCGTCCGGTTGCGGATGGCAGTTGAATCGTCGGGAGGTACGGCGTGAAGGGCTTTCCGCCCTTGAACCCCGTGAGGATGTGCTCACGAAGATCGTCCGCGTCCGCTGATTGCGCAATCGAGAGCCAGTAATCGCGTCCAGCCATTGGCGCGGCACGTCTAGAAGATGGTGGAGATCGAGTCGAGCGCCAGATCGAGGGCACGGGTCGGGAGCACGCCAAGGTAGAGGACCGCGATCACCGCCAGCGCGAGCCCCGCGACTGCGGCTGCGCCCACGCGGGGGCGAGGCGCGTCGGAGCCTTCGGTCATGTACATCATCACCACGATCCGAAGATAGAAGAACACCGAGATGACGCTCGTGAGCACGCCGATGATGGCGAGCCAGTAATGGCCTTCCTGGACGGCGGCACTGAAGATGTACCACTTGCCGATGAAGCCTGCGGTCGGCGGCAAGCCGCCGAGCGACAGCAGGAAGATGGTCATCAATCCGGCCAGCCCGGGCCGGGTTCGCCACAGGCCGGCGAAATCACGCAGCTCGTCGTGCTGATCCGCCTCGGTGCCGAGCAGCGCGACGATGCCGAGCGCGCCCATGTTGGTGACGGCGTAGGCGAGCAGGTAAAAGAGGATGGCGGCCTTGCCGGTCGTGTTCGCCGAGACGATCCCGATCAACAGATACCCGGCGTGGGCGATGCTCGAATAGGCAAGCATCCGCTTCACGTTGGTCTGCACCACGCCCACCACCGTCCCGAGAATCATCGTCAGGGCGGCAATCACGGACAAGCATCGGGATCCACTCGGCCTTGAGCGGCTCGAGCGGCGAGAGAAACACGCGGACGAAGGCGGCAAATGCCGCGGCCTTGACTGCCGTCGACATGAACGCCGTGACGATCGTCGGCGCGCCTTCGTAGGCATCGGGCGTCCACATGTGGAACGGAACCGCGGAGACCTTGAACGCAAAGCCGACCGCGAGCAGCCCGACCGCGAGCAGCGCGATGATCGACGGTTCGCCGGCGCCCTGCCGCGACAACGCCTCGCCAATCTGTTCGATCCGGGTCGAGCCGGAGAGCGCAAAGGCGAACGCAATCCCGTAGAGGAAGAAGGCGCTCGAAAAAGCGCCGAGCAGGAAGTATTTGAACGCGGCCTCGGCCCCGCCTGCGCTGCTCCGCCGAATACCGGTGAGGACGTAAACAGCCAGCGACAAAATCTCGAGCGCGACGAAGACGACGAGCAGATCGGTCGCGGCCGCCATCATCATCATGCCGCAGATGGCGAAGAGGGTCAGCGAATAGTACTCGCCGGCCGGAATCCGCTCCCGCTCGACGACATCCCCCGACATCAGCATCGTCAGAATGCCGATGGTGCAGAGCACGAGGTTGATGAAGAGGGCGAAGTTGTCGGAGCGGATGACGCCCATGCTGTGGGCGTCGCTGTTCCAGAGCGCGACCGAGGCGACGGCTGCACCGGCAAGACCGATGAGGCCGAGCCCGGCAATCGGCATCCGTTCCCCTGGCTGCCGGAATGCCTCGGCGAGCATGGCGGCAATCGCCGAGAGGGCGACGATGACGAGTGGAATCAGTGCGGCGTATTCGGTCATTACTCGCTACTCGCGCGTTCGCGGCCGGCGGCTCGCGGGTGTTGACTCGGCCGCCCGGCACCGCGATTGGCATCGCGAGCGTGAGACGGTAATGGCGTATCGGCGCCCGCGGGTGCCACTGTCGCGGCAAGGGTGAGCGGCGACGGCGCAACGGGACCGGCGAAATTCCGGCCGGTCACCCGGTCAATCGTGCGCTTGACCGACGGCTCCATCGGCCGGAGGAACACACCCGGCAGCACCCCCATGACGATGCACATCGCGATGGTCGGAACCATCATCGTCCACTCGCGCGGCGTGAGGTCCGGGAGCGACCGGTTCTTCGCATTGGTGACGTCGCCGTAGTTCACGCGCTGGAACATCCAGAGCATGTAGACCGCGGACAGGATGACGCCGGTGGCGGCAAACGCCGCCATCTTCGTATTCCACAGGAACGCGCCGAGCAGGATCAGGAACTCGCCGACGAATCCGTTCATGCCCGGGAGCGCGATCGAGGCCAGCGTGATCAGCAGGAAGGCGGCGACCAGTCGCGGCATCACCGCCTTCAGCCCGCCGAACTCGGAGATCAGGCGCGTGTGCCGGCGGTCCGACAACATGCCGACGATCATGAAGAGGCCGCCGGTGCTGACGCCGTGGTTGAGCATCTGGTAAACGGCGCCCTGCGTACTCTGGAGGTTCATCGCGCACAGCCCAAGGACGACGAACCCGAGGTGGCTGACGCTGGAGTACGCCACCAGCTTCTTCATGTCGGGCTGGACCATCGCGACGAGCGCGCCGTAGACGATCCCGATCACGGCAAGTACCGGCAATCCACGGTGCGAAGTACATGGCCGCCGACGGAAAGAGCGGGAAGGCAAATCGAAGCAGGCCGTAGGTGCCCATCTTCAGCATCACACCGGCAAGGATGATCGAGCCCGCGGTGGGCGCCTCGACGTGGGCGTCCGGCAGCCAGGTGTGGAACGGGAACAGCGGCACCTTGATCAGGAAGGCGACCGCGAACGCCAGGAAGAACCACATCTCCATGCGCCACGGCAGCCGCACCGAATAGAGATCGATCAGGTTGAAGCTCGGTGTGCCGGTGGCCGCGGCGTGCGCGTACGCGAGCCCGATGATCGCGATGAGCATCAGGACGCTGCCGGCCATGGTGTAGAGGATGAACTTCACCGCCGCGTAGATGCGCCGCTCGTAGCCCCAGATGCCGATCAGGAAGTACATCGGGATGAGGACGAAGTCCCAGAAGATGTAGAAGAGGAAGAGGTCGATCGAGACGAACACGCCGAGCATCGACGTCTCGAGCGCGAGCACGAAGAACGAGAACATCTTGACGTTCTTGTGGACCGAATCCCACGACGACAGCAGCGCCAGCGGCGTCAGGAATCCGGTGAGCACGACGAGCAGCAGGCTGATGCCGTCGACGCCGACGAGATACTGGATCCCGAACGCGGGGATCCAGGCGTGACGCTCGACGAACTGGTAGTCGGCGCTGGCCGGATCGAAGCGCCACCAGAGCAGGAGCGTCGCCAGGAACGTGGCAAGGGACACCGCGAGCGCCAGCGTGCGGACCGCGGGAGCCCGGTCGTCCCGATCGCCGCTGCCCCCGGCAAGAAGCACGAGGATGGCGCCGACGAGAGGCAGGAAAACGATAACTGAAAGCATGTAGCTACACTGAAAAGAGGCGTCGGACGCGAGATGATGTTCCCGCCTGCAACCGAACGAAAAGCCGACCCGTCGTCATCGCCACAGATAGAACCCGAGAATCGCCACGACGCCGACGAACAGCGCGCCGGCATAGACCCTGACCGACCCGGTCTGGCTGCGGCGGAGGCCGCTGCTGCCGGCCTGGACCGCCAGCCCGACGCCGTTGACGGCACCGTCGACAACGCCGGCATCCATGCCCTTCCAGAGCCCTCCGGTCGAGAACAGCTTGATCGGCTGCACGATGGCGGCGTCATACAACTCGTCGATGTAGTACTTGTTCATCAGCAGGTTGTAGATGCCGGACATGCTGCGGGACATCCGATCCGCGGCGGCCCGATTCCTCAGCCAGAAGTACGCGGCGATACCGATGCCGGCGATCGCAATCCCGCTCGAGATCGCCATCAGCATCAGCTCGGTCGAGCCGTGCTCTCCTTCGCCACTCTCGTCGACGGGCCGGGTCTCCTGGAGCGACGCGGTCTGGACCGCCCCGGAATTGGTGCCACCTGCTTCCGCCGCGGCTCGCTGTCCCTGGCGAGCCGACTCCGAGACGCGGAAACTCGGCTCGAGGATAGCCCTCGATGCGGTTGCTGCCGCCAAGCGCGTGCGGCACACCAACGTAGCCGGCGAAAATGGACCCGATCGCCAGCACGATGAGCGGAATCGCCATCGACGGCGGTGCGTCGTGGAGGTGATGGCCGGCGTGGCCGTGACCACCGGTCGCGTGCGCCGGGCGTGCCCTTTCGCGTGGGTGACCGGCTCCTCTTCCTCGGGATGAGCAGCGCCGTGCGTTGCCGCGACATGGCGTCTGCCGTGGAAGGCGAGGAACACCAGCCGGAACATGTAGATGGCGGTCAGGAGCGACGTCACCGCGCCAATCGCCCACAGCAGGACGTGGTTGGAGTTGTTCGACGTGAAGGTCCGGTAGAGGATCTCGTCCTTGCTGAAGAAACCGGAGAGCAGCGGCACGCCTGCAATCGCGAGCGCACCAATCAGGAAGGTCCAGTACGTGATCGGCAGATCCTTCTTGAGCCCACCCATGTTGCGCAGGTCCTGCTCGCCGGCGAGTGCGTGAATCACCGCGCCCGATCCGAGGAAGAGCAGCGCCTTGAAGAACGCGTGCGTGTAGAGATGGAAGATCCCGGCGGCAAATGCGCCCACGCCCATGGCGAGGAACATGTAGCCGAGCTGAGACACGGTCGAATACGCGAGCACTCGCTTGATGTCGTTCTGCACCAGCCCGATGGTGCCGGCAAAGAGCGCCGTTGCCGCGCCGATGCCGGCGACGACCGCAAGGGTTGTCGGTGCATGCGAGAACAGGACGGCGTTGCGCCCGATCATGTAGACGCCCGCGGTAACCATCGTCGCCGCGTGGATCAGAGCGGAAACCGGCGTCGGCCCTTCCATCGCGTCCGGGAGCCACACGTACAACGGAATCTGTGCCGACTTGCCGGTGGCGCCGAGGAAGAGCAGCAGGGTCGCGACCGTCATCGCGCCGAGCACTCCGTGCTCGACGGCGCGAGCATCGGCGGCCGCGGCCACCTGCTGGAAGTCGAGCGTGCCGAAGAGTCGCAAAGATCAGGAGCATCCCGAGGATGAACCCGAAGTCGCCGATGCGGTTGACGATGAACGCCTTCTTGCCGGCGTCAGCGGCGGACTGCTTCTTGAACCAGAAGCCAATCAGCAGGTACGAGCACAGGCCCACTCCTTCCCAGCCGACGAACATGACCGGGAAGTTCGCGCCGAGCACGAGGACGAGCATGAACGAGGCGAACAGGTTCAGGTACGAGAAGTAGCGCGCAAACTCGCCGTCCGGCTCATCGTGCATGTAGCCGGTCGAATAAATGTGAATGAGCGATCCGATGCCGGTGATGACGAGGATCATCACCGACGAAAGGTGATCGAGGCGGAGCGCGAACGGCACCTGCAGGTTCCCCGATGCGAACCACGTGAAGACGTCCTGCTGGATCGCGCCATCGGCGCTGCGCAGCATCGACAGCACGGACATGACGGCGACCACGAACGCGCCAATCATCGCCGCACACGCGACGCCTCCGGATACGGACTTCGTCAGCCGGCGTCCGAAAGACGCGTTGACGAGGAAGCCGGCGAGCGGGAGCAGCGGAATCAGTAAGAGCATGCCTACCACTTGAGGGACGTGAATGCGTCCGGGTTCAGCGTCTCGCGGTGTCGGAAGAGAGAGATGACCAGCGCCAGGCCGACCGCCGCTTCCGCCGCCGCGACGGTCATCACGAAGAACGTGATGATCTGCCCGTCGACGTTGCCGCGGAATCGCCCGATCGCGACGAAGGTCAGGTTGACCGCGTTCAGCATGATCTCGATCGACAGCAGCACGGTGATCAGGTTGCGGCGGACGAAGACGCCCGCGGTGCCGATCGCAAACAGCACACCGGACAGGATCAGGAAGTGATTCAGGCCGACCATCTCAGGCTTGTTCCTTCCGCGCCAGGACGACGGCGCCGATCATCGCGACGAGAATGAGGATGGACGTGGCTTCGAACGCGAAGGCATGACGCGTGAAGAGCACCGCGCCGATTCCCGCGACCGAACTCACGGACGTGGTCGAGGGCTCCGAAAACGCGGCCCCGCCCATCCGCCACATCGCCCAGATCACCTCGACGCCAAGGAGCAGCGACAGCACCACGCCGAACCGCATCCCCGTCGGCCCGAGCAGTGCCGAGGCCGACCGCGGCACCGGGTCCTCGCGGGGCACGTTGAGGAGCATGACGACGAACAGGAACAGGACCATGATCGCGCCGGCGTAGATGATGATCTGCGTCACCGCGGTGAACGGCGCGTCGAGCAGCACGTACAGCCCGGCCAGCGCGCCGAAGGACGTGATGAGCAGCATGACGCTGTGCATCGGGTTGCCCTGCGCCACGACGAACAGCGACGAGAGCACCGCGATCGCCCCGAAGATGTAGAAGACAGCTGCATCCATAAATAACGTTCAACGTGCTACGTGCTACGTGCGACCGGACCGTGCTCCGTAGCTCCCGCTGCCGAAGTCTGCCGGCTTTAGCCGGAAGTCTGCCCGGCTTGCACGTTGCACGGTTCAGCCGGAAGGGCTTCCGTCGCCGTTATCCGATCCAGAGAATCATCGCCGCCGTGACGAACAGGTTCACCACCGCCGCCGGCAACAGGAACTTCCAGCCGAACTCCATCAGCTGGTCGTAGCGGTAGCGCGGCAGCGTCCACCGCATCCAGACGTAGAAGAACAGGATGAGGAACACCTTGACGAGGAACCAGACCCAGCCGAGCCAGTCGGGGAGGAACGGTCCAAGCCAGCCGCCGAGATACAGGCTCGTCGCGACGGCCGACACCGTCACCATGTTCACGTATTCCGCGAGGAAGAACATGGCAAAGCTCATCGAGCTGTATTCGGTGTGGTACCCGGCCACGAGCTCCTGCTCCGCCTCAGGGAAGTCGAACGGCGCGCGGTTGGTCTCGGCGACGCCGGCGGTGAGGAAGATCAGGAATCCGAAGAACTGCGGAATGATGTACCAGCGCGGGATGAAGCCGAACCACGTCCCGGACTGCTGAAGCACGATCTCCCGCAGCGACAGCGATCCAGCCATCATGATGACCGCCGCCAGCGCCAGCCCGTACGAGATCTCGTAGCTGATCATCTGGGCCGCAGACCGCAGGCCGCCGAGAAGCGAATACTTGCTGTTCGAGGCCCAGCCGGCGAGGACGATGCCGTAGATGCCCATCGAGGTGATCGCGAAGACGACGAGCACGGCGACGTTCACGTCGGTAATCTGCAGCGGGATGGGCTGATCGAGCAGGCCGAAGAGCGTGGTCTCGGTACCGAACGGGACGACCGAGAATGCCGCGAACGCGGCGGTCGTCGACACCAGCGGCGCCAGCGCAAACAGGAACGCGTCGGCGGCCTGCGGCCGCAGCTGTTCCTTGAACAGCAGCTTGATGACGTCGGCAAACGGCTGCAGCGACCCCTCGAACCCGACCCGGTTCGGGCCGCTGCGGTCCTGGATGTAGGCGCACACCTTCCGTTCGAGCCACACCATGAAGGCGGCCGACAGGACGAGCATGTTGAAGATGACGAAGATCAGCCCGAGCTGCGCGATGATCGTCGGCGACGGCAGATAACTCATCATCAGTGAGCCCCCGCCGGCATCTTCGCCGCGCGCCAGTCCGCCGGCAGCGTGCAGCGGCCTTCACGCACGTGCGCCTCGAACTCCGCACGGAAGTTCTTCACCGTGGTCAGCGCCGGCGTCGCCGCGGCGTCGCCGAACGCGCACAGGGTCTTGCCCGCGATGTTGCCGCCGACGCTGACGAGCAGATCGATGTCGCGCATCTCGCCTTCGCCGTTCTCGATCCGCGTCAGGATCTTCAGCAGCCAGTCGCCGCCTTCACGACACGGCGTGCACTTGCCGCACGACTCGTGCTTGTAGAAGTAGAGCAGGTTGCGCGCGACCCAGACCATGCACGTGGTCTCGTCCATGACGATGATCCCCGCCGATCCGAGCATCGATCCCGCCTTCGCCACGTCGTCGAAGCTGGCCGGGATGTCGAGTTGATCGGGCAGCAGGATCGGCACCGACGACCCTCCGGGGATGACCGCCTTCAGCTTGTGGCCGTTCCGGATCCCGCCCGCGTGGTCGTAAATCAGCTCGCGCAACGTCGTCGTCATCGTCGCTTCGAACACGCCCGGCTTGTTGACGTGGCCGCTGACGCAGAACAGCTTCGGTCCGCCGTTCTTCTCGGGGCCGAGCGACGTGAACCATGCCGCCCCGTTGGTGATGATCGCGGGCAGATTGCAGAGCGTCTCGACGTTGTTGACCGCAGTGGGCGCGTTGTACAGACCCGAGACCGCCGGGAAGGGCGGCTTGATGCGGGGCTGCGCGCGCTTGCCCTCGAGCGATTCGATGAGCGCCGTCTCTTCGCCGGCTTCGTATGCCCCGGCGCCGCGGTGGATGACGATGTCGCAGTCGAAGCCCGAGCCCATGATGTTCTTGCCGACGTAGCCCTGGGCGTAGGCCTTGGCGAGCTCCGCTTCCATGATCTTCTGGACGTGGTAGAACTCGCCGCGGATGTAGATGTAGGCGACCTTGGCGCCAATCGCCCAGCAGCCGATGAGGCACCCCTCGAACAACAGGTGGGGGTTGCGCTCCATCAGCAGGTGGTCCTTGAACGTGCCCGGCTCGCTCTCGTCCGCATTGCAGCAGATGTACTTCGGCTTGGGCGTGTCCTTGAGGACGAACTGCCACTTCAGCCCGGTCGGGAATCCGGCGCCGCCGCGGCCGCGCAGCCCCGACGCTTTGACCGCTTCGATGACGTCGTTGGGCGTCATCCCGAGCGCCTTCTTCAGCCCGTCGTATCCCTGGTGCTTCAGGAAGAAATCGAGCGTGTAGCTGTTCGGCTCGCGGACGTATTTGGTGAGAATCGGTTCCATCATTCGTTCCTCCGCCCGGGGGCGGAAGCTGCAATTATTTTTCGAGCTTGAGGTGACAGCCGTTGAAGGCGGCGACGCCCTTCGCACGGATGTCGTCGACCAGCCGGCCGGCGTCCTCGGGGCGCACGCGCTCGTGCCAGTGCTCGTTGTTCACCATCACGATCGGCGCGCGGTCGCAGGCGCCCAGGCACTCGAATTCGAGCAGCGTGAACATGCCCGACGCATCGGTCTCGCCGACCTGGATGCCGAGCTTTTCCGACAGCGCCTCCGTGACCCGCTCGGCCCCGGCCAGCGCACAGGACAGCGTGCGGCACACCTGCAGCACGAACTTGCCGACTCGCTCGCGGAAGAACATCACGTAGTACGTGGCCACGTCTTCCACTTCCGCCGGGGTCATGTCGAGGATGCCGGCAACATGGCGCATGCCGCTCGCGGTCAGGTATCCCTCTTGTTCCTGGACGAGATAGAGCGCCGCAAGCACCGCCGAACGCTTGCGGTCGGGCGGGTACTTCGTCAGGAGTTCGTCCAGGGTCGCCCGCCGCTCCGGCGTGAACACGAAGGTTCCCCCCTCGTCGAGCCGCGCGCGTTCCGACCGGTGGAAGTGATCCCGGTCGTAAACCATCAGGGGATGGAAGCTCATCGATCCACGTCTCCCATGACGACATCCGTGGAGCCGATCACGGCGATGACATCCGCAATCATCCCGCCGACGATCGCCTTCGGCAGCGCCTGGCATGCATAAAAGGAGGGCGCCCGCAGCTTGATCCGATACGGACGATTGGTGCCGTCCGACACGATGCTGAATCCGTGTTCGCCACGAGGCCCTTCGATCGGAACGTACGCTTCGCCGGCCGGGACCGTGAACCCCTGCGAGTAGATCAGGAAGTGCTGAATGAGCCCCTCCATCTCGGTGTAGACCTTGTCCTTCGGCGGCGGCACGATGCGGTAGTCCTGGATGTCGTAGATGCCACGCGGGCTGATCCGCGCGAGCGCCTGCTGCGCGATCCGCGTGCTCTGACGCATCTCCTCGACCCGGACGAGATAACGGTCGTAGACGTCGCCGTCAGTCCCGGTCGGGACGGTGAAGTCGTAGGTGTCGTAACCCAGATACGGGAAGGTCTTGCGGACGTCGTACGGGACGCCGGCAGCGCGCGCCATCGGGCCGACCAGGCCGTACGAAATGGCGGTGTCCTTGTCGATGATGCCGACGTTCCTCGTCCGCTTCAGCCAGATCTGGTTCTGGGTGAGGAGGTCTTCGTACTCGTTCAACTTGCCCGGGAACGCATCCAGGAACTTCTTGACCGCGTCGTGGAATCCGGTTGGCAGGTCCTCGCGCAGGCCGCCGATCCGCAGGTAGCTCGGGAACATGCGGAACCCGGCGAGCATCTCGTTGATGTTGAGCAGCTGCTCCCGTTCGCGGAAGCAGTACATCATCACCGAGACCGCGCCGATCTCGAGGCCATGCGTCCCGAGCCACACGAGATGGCTGCTGATCCGCTGCAGCTCTGCGATCAGCACGCGGATGTTGCGCACGCGTTCCGGCATCTCGACGTTCAGCAGCCGCTCGACCGACATGCAGAACGCGAGGCTGTTCGACTGCGCGCCCAGGTAGTCCGTGCGCTCGACGAGCGGGATTACCTGCTGCCACTTCTTCTGTTCCGCGGTCTTCTCGATCCCGGTGTGCAGGTACCCGATGGTCGTGTCAGCGCCGACGACGGTCTCGCCGGAGAGCTCCAGCACGATCCGCAGCACGCCGTGCGTGCTGGGGTGCTGTGGCCCCATGTTGACCGTCATGATCTCGCTGCGCAGTTCAGGGGTAACAGTAGACATCAGCGTTCGACTCTCAGCTCTTCGTCCTCGATACCGGTTCGCGACCGCGACTCACAGCGCCTGTTCGACCAGCGCGCAGATCGCGTGGATCACCGTCATGTGCACTTCCTGCACCCGTGCGGTCGACGACTCCGGGACGTTGATGTGGATCGCCGCCGCCGCGCCGAGTGCACCGCCGTCTCTCCCGGTCAACGCCACCGTCTGGAGCCCGGCAGCCGCGGCCCCCTCGATCCCCCGCAGCACGTTGGCCGACGTACCGCTCGTCGAAATCCCGAACGCGACGTCCCCGGGCCGGCCGAGCGCCTCGATCTGCCGCGCGAAAATCCGTTCGAACCCGAAGTCATTCGCTGCCGCCGTCAGGACGCTCGTATCGGTCGAGAGCGCGAGCGCGGAAATCGCCGCGCGCTGGCGCTCGAACCGCACCACCAGCTCGGTGGCAAAGTGCTGCGCGTCCGCGGCACTGCCGCCATTGCCGAAAATCAGGAGCTTGCCCCCAGCGCCAAGCGCCGTCCGGATTGCCGTCGCTGCTTCGACGATCGGCGCCTGCTCGGCCTCCCGCATGCGCTGATGCACCGCGATTGCGTTCTCGAACACCGCCCGCACCAGCCCGGCATCGTCCGGTGCCGCAACGCGCGTCATTGCCGCAACGCGCCGTCCCGCACGCTCAATCGCCCCGCGCCTTGTCTCGGGTGGCCTGGATGTTCGCGACGAACTGGTCCTGCGTCACCTGCAGCGGTTCGTACGTCTTCACCGGCATCTTGATCTGCACCGGGTAGTCCTTCCGCAGCGGAAACCCGTCCCAGTCTTCGGGCATCAGGATCCGGCGCAGATCCGGGTGGCCGCTGAAATGAATGCCGAACAGATCGTACGCCTCGCGTTCAGACCAGGCGGCCGCTGGCCACACGCCCGACACGGACGGGACGAGTGAACGGTCCCCGGGCACGCGCACCTTGACCCGCAGCCGTCGCGGCGTGTCACCGAAGCCCGCCACACCAAGGCTCGCCATCAGGTACACGATCTCGAAGCGCGGCTCGCGCGGCAGGTAGTCGACCGGCAGGAGATCGACAAGGAACGCAAAGCGGAGCTCAGGTGTGTCGCGGAGGGCGTAGCACGTTTCGACGATCTGCTCGAGCGGGACGTAGATCGTCGGCATGCCGTCGCCGGTCTCGACGCTCTCGAGGCGAACCGCAGGCACCGCCCGCGAAAGGATCTCGACGATCGAAGCCGCGTCGCTCACGCGAAAACCTTTGTCCTGTCGATCTTCTTCTGCAGCTGGACGATGCCGTAGATCAGCGACTCGGGCCGGGGCGGGCAACCGGGGACGAACACGTCAACGGGGACCACCTGGTCGACACCCTGGACGATGGCGTAGTTGTCGAAGACGCCGCCAACCGACGCGCAGGCGCCCATGGAGATGACGTATTTCGGCTCGGGCATCTGGTCGTAGATACGGCGCAGCACCGGTGCCATTTTCCGCGACAGCCGGCCGGCGACGATCATCAAATCCGATTGCCGGGGCGAGCCGCGAAAGACCTCGGCGCCAAAGCGCGCGATGTCGTAGCGCGAGGCGCTCATCGCCATCATCTCGATCGCGCAGCATGCGAGGCCGAACGTCACGGGCCAGATCGACGACCGGCGGGCCCAGTTGACCATCTTGTCGACCGTCGTGAGCAGGACGGGAATTTCGGGATCGTAGTCAGACATATGTTTCAGCTCTCACGCCCAGACCGAAGTGCTTCCGCCTGAAGGCGGAAGCTACGAGCCTTTATCCGTTCGCCCGATGGCCCCAGTCGAGCACGCCCTTGCGCCAGACGTAGATGTATCCGGCGAGCATGATCATGAAGAACAGGAACAGCTGGAGAAGCCCGGGCCAGCCGAGCTGCCGCAGCGCCATCGAGAACGGGTAGAGGAACGCCACCTCGATATCGAAGAGCAGGAAGATCATCGCGACGAGGTAGAACTTGACCGGATGGCGTTCGCGCGCGTCGCCGACGGGCGGCATGCCGCACTCGTAGGGGGCCAGCTTCTCGGGCGTGGGCTTCCGCGGCGCGAGCAGATGCGCGCCAAGGACGTTCACCGCGCCGAAGCCCGCGCCGAGCACGAGCATCAGAAGGATAGGAACCCAGCCGTGCATGCGTCCGTCACTCCGCTTGTGAATCTTTTCTCAAGGACCCGCCGAAAAAAGCGCGTCGGCTGAAAGCGGACGCGTTCCACGGCAGAAGCCGCCCTTTTTCGAGGGCGCCTCAACCTCCGAATGCTATCACACCCGCCTTCGCTCGCCACCCTGCCAGGCGAGCTACGGCGGGGCTGCGCCCGGGCTTCGGTAGGCGCGCGGGATTGGGGATTCGGGATTTGGGATTCGGCTTGGCGCCAGGTTCGAGACGGTGTAGCTTCCGCCTTCAGGCGGAAGGAACCGATAGCTGAAAGCTGATAGCTGTTAGCTGAGAGCTGCGGTGCGCGTGTCAGAATGCACCGATGCGCCTCGCATGGTTCAGCCCGGTGCCGCCGGTGCCATCCGGCATCGCGTCCTGCAGCGCCGATCTCATCTCGGCGCTGTCGTCCGAGCACGAGATCGACGTCTACGTGGATGAGCCGGTCGCGCGGCTGGGCCGTCCGATTCCGGGCTCCGGGCAGCTGCCCCGTTCGGCACACGAGTTCGTCTGGCGCCATCGGCTGCATCCGTACGATCTGACGGTCTATCAAGCTTGGCAACTCCTCGCATCACGACTTTCTCTGGCCATACCTGTTCAGGTATCCGGGACTGTCCGTGCTCCATGATGCGCACCTGCACCACGCGCGCGCGGCGACGCTGCTTCGCACCAAGCGTGCCGACGATTACCGCGCCGAGTTCGTCGCGAACCATCCCGGCGTCAACCAGGACCTGGCCGAACTGGCGATCGCGGGCTTCGACAACTTTCTGTATTACGAGTGGCCAATGACCCGGCTCGTGGTTCAGGCGTCGCGGATGACGCTCGTGCACGCGCCGGTGCTGGCCGCGCGGCTACATGCTGAGGTTCCCGAAGGCGCTGGTCCGCAGCGTCCGGCTCGGCCACGGAGAGTTCCCTCGACGACTCCGAACTGGCCGAAGCGCGAGTGCGTGTCAGGTCCGAGCGCCAGATCGATCACGCGGCCGTCGTCTTTGGCATCTTCGGTGGCCTGACGCCGGAAAAACGCGTCCCGCAGGTGCTCGATGCATTCGAAGTCGCTGTTACCCTACGCTCCGGAGGCGCATCTCCTGCTCGGCGGGCGCCGCGGCCGAACATTACGACGTCGCCGCGGACGTGCAGCGGCGCGGTCTTGACGCCCGCACCACGATTACCGGCTATCTCGATATCGGATCGAGAGCTGACCGACTGCATCGCCGCGTGCGATGTCGCCCTCAACCTCCGCTGGCCGACGGCCCGCGAGATTTCTGGTCCGTGGCTCCGAGCGCTCGCCGCCGGCCGCGCCACAGTCGTGATGGATCTCGAACATCTGGCCGATGTGCCGTCGCTCGATCCCCGGACGTGGACGGTTAATCGTGGCGGGCCCGGGAGCCGCGATATTCTTCCGCCTGAAGGCGGAAGCTACGTGCCTTTCGACGTCCGAACCCCGAACCCCGAACCCCGAGTCCCGAGCCCGGAGCCTCCGCCTTCGCTCGGTACGACGTCGCCGAGCTTCGGCGTGACCAGCCCGCCTTCGCTCGATCTCGACCGAGCTTCGGCGCGGCAGGCCCGAAACCTGAGTCCCGTCTGCGTGGCAATAGATGTGATGGACGAAGCACACTCGTTGCGGCTGGCGATGCGGCGGCTGGCGTCGGACGCCGGGTTGCGCCGCACGCTCGGCGCAGCCGGACGCGCCTACTGGCAGCGGGAGCATTCGGTCGAGGGAATGGTGGCCGATTACAGAGTCGCTCTCGCCGAAGCCGCGGCGACGCCGCGCCCGCACCCGGCGCTGCCGCATCACCTGGTCAACGACGGCGAAGACCGATTGCATCTCCTGCTGGCCGATGTTGGAGTCGGCAGCCTCTGGGATAAACTTTGACGATACAACTGAATGGGGACCGGTACGAGGTCGCCGGCCCCCTCACGATTACAGCGCTGCTCGCGCATCTCAACATCGATCCCCGTCTCGTCGCGGTCGAGCACAACGTGGACGTCGTCAAACGTCACCGCTACGAGACGACGATGGTGAACGAGGGCGACGAGATCGAGATCGTCAACTTCGTCGGCGGGGGATGACGACGGGCCGCGCCGACGCTTCCCGGTACCGCGGCAGTCGGGGGTCGGACAATTGTCAGCGGCGTCGTCCATCAGCCTGGACCAACATCATGAACTCTGATCCGCTCATCATCGCCGGCCGCACGTTCGGCTCGCGTCTCGTCGTCGGCACGGGTAAGTACCCGTCCCATGCCGTCATGGCCGATGCACACGTCGCCTCGGGGGCAGACATGGTCACCGTCGCGGTGCGTCGGGTGAACCTCAGCGACCGCTCGAAGGAATCGCTCCTCGATTACATCGATCGCGAGCGGATCTTCATTCTTCCGAATACGGCCGGCTGTTACACGGCGGAAGACGCGATTCGGACGGCCCGACTGGGGCGAGAAGTCGGCCTGTCGAACTGGGTGAAGCTCGAAGTCATCGGCGACGAGCAGACGCTCTTCCCGGACAACGTCGCACTCCTCGAAGCCACTCGCGTCCTCGTGCAGGAAGGATTCGTCGTGCTGCCGTACACCAGCGACGATCCGGTCATCTGCCGCAAGCTCGAGGAAGCTGGGGCGGCAGCGGTGATGCCGCTCGGCGCCCCGATTGGCTCCGGCCTCGGGATTCAGAATCCGAACAACATCCGCATCATCAAGGCGCAGTCACGCGTGCCGGTGATTGTCGATGCCGGGGTCGGCACGGCGTCGGACGCGGCAATCGCGATGGAGCTCGGGGCGGACGGTGTCCTGATGAACACCGCGATTGCGCTTGCGACTGACCCGGTCGCCATGGCCACGGCGATGAAGCTGGCGGTTGAAGCCGGCCGGCTCGCGTTCCGTGCCGGTCGCATCCCGATGCGCAGCTATGCATCGCCAAGCAGTCCAGTCGAGGGGCTGGTCACTTCCTCCGCCCGCTAAATGGCGCACGAGCCACTGGAGGCGGTGCTCAGCCGGCTCAAGAAAGAAAGAGATGAGGCGGATGCGCGCTACAACGAGGCGCTGACCGCGCTCGACGGTGCGCTGCGGCCCGCGGCAGCGCTTCCCTCTCCCGCTCCCGGCATCGACGATCACCAGGTCGCCGCGCTCAACGAGGCGTGGAACATCCTGCCGGCCGCACCGCAGGCGTCCGGACTTGAAAGGCAGGCTCGCTGGCCTCATCTGGCGGGTGGTGGCACCGTACTTTCAACGGCAGCTGACGTTCAATTCGCTGCTGGTCGATCACATCAATCGCAGCACCGCCGCCACGCGCGATAGCTACCGTGCCGCTGATGCGATCGTGGTGGTGCTTCGCGATCACCTCGCCGGCCTTGCTGAATTTCAGTCGCGGCTGATGCTGCTCCTGCAGCAGGTGACGGCTTACGTCGATACCCGGGACCGCGAGAGCCGCGGTGGCGCGCTCGTGCTGAACGAATCGCTCAGCGGGCTGGCCGAGAACATCGCCAAGCGGCTCGAGTCGCTCGCTGCGCGCGAACAGCGGTACGAAGCGCGGACGCAGTCCATTGCCGCGGCCCACGACGACCTCCGCGCAACTCTCGGTGTCGTCCAGCATGGCTTCATGACGCTGAAGAGAGAGATCGAAAACAGGTTCTACGAGGTTCCACCGGGTTCGGGCACGGTTCTACAGGGTTCGGTTCCACAGGGTTCGGTTCCGCCGGGTTCTGCGACGGTTCCACCGGGTTCTGCGACGGCTCCGCAGCGTTCTGCGCCAGGTGCGTCGCGTTCTGGCGAGCAGGCGTTCAGCGGCACGCTCGACTCGTACAAGTACGTCGGCTTCGAGGATCAGTTCCGCGGATCGCGCGATGTGATCAAGGCGCGGCTCGAGTCGTATCTGCCGCAGTTCGACGGCAGGACCGACGTGCTCGACGTGGGCTGCGGCCGCGGCGAGTTTCTCGATCTCCTCATCGCACGCGGCATTCGTGCGCGGGGCATCGATCTGAACCACGAGATGGCCGAAGGCTGCCGCGCGCGCGGGCTGGACGTAGCCGAGGCCGATGCGGTCAGTTACCTCGCGGCTCTCCCGGATGCGTCACTCGGCGGGATTTTCTCCGCCCAGGTGGTCGAGCACCTCCAGCCGGAGTACCTGCTCAGGTTCCTCGAGCTCGCCGGACACAAACTGCGGCCCGGTGGACGGCTGGTCCTCGAGACGCTGAACCCCGCGTGCTGGGTCGCGTTCTTCGAGAGCTACATCCGCGACATCACCCACGTGTGGCCACTCCATCCGGAGACGCTGAAGTACCTGGTGCTCGCCAGCGGGTTCACCAGCGTGGCAATCGAGTTCCGCTCTCCCGTTCCGCAGCAGGACCGTTTGCAGCCTGTCGCCGTGCCGGCCGGCGCCGATGTCCTCGTCAGCGATCTGGCCGAGGCGTTCAACGGCAACGTGGAGAAACTGAATTCGCGAATCTTCACGTACCTCGATTACGCGGTGATTGCCGAACGGTGAGCGGAACGGGATCGCGCGTGTCGCGCGCACTTCTCCTTGCCGGCACGATCCTGACGGCACTCTTCCTCTCCGTAGTCACAGCCTCGCTCTTTCGCCTGGCCCAGGTTCCGGGTGTCCTGGCACTCGCGCTCGTGGCCGTCGCTGTCTATGCCGTGGTTCGCCCGCACGACGCCCTTGTTCTCGTCGCTGCCGTTGTCCCGATGTCCACTTACGTACTGGGCAGGTGGGCCTACGGCGTCGCCTGGCCCGAAGCTGTGGTGATGGCATTCGCCGCGGGTTGGGCGTGGCGCGGCGTGTTCCGACGCTCCGATCCACCGCTGCCCGGCGCCGTGCGGCTGCCGGTGTTTGTCTTTGCGTCCCTGCTTCTCACATCGCTGCTGGTGCAGATGATGGTCGATCAGTCGCGTCTCGGCTCGACCGCCTTCACCGCCTCAATCCTGCGACATGTCTCACGCGAATACTTCGTCAATGGCGGCGCACGATATCTCCAGGCCGGGGAACTCCTGCTGGAGGGCCTGTTCCTGTTCTCCGTCTCAGCTCGCACCATTGCTGCCGATGGCGGTCTCGCACGGCGGATCGCCGGTGCGCTTGCAGCCTCGACCGCGCTTGCAGCGGCGGTGAACCTGCAGCAATTCGTCCACAGCGCACGGCGGTTCCCGGATTTCTGGCACGTGCTGGCACAGGGGCTGCTCGGCGCACGATTCAACGCCCAGTACGCGGACGTGAACGCGGCTGGCTCGGCATTCGCTCTTGTGCTGCTGGTCGCCATGGGGTTAGCCCCGGCGCGCGAACGCATCTCGAGACTGTGGCTCGGTGCGGCGGCATTCCTCGCGCTCGGATTATGGATGTCCGGGTCCCGCACGGCGCTCCTCGCCTGCCCCGTCGCAATGGCGGCGCTCGGTCTGGCTGCGGCACGAACTCATATGAGCCGGCGCGGACGCGCCGCGGTCGCGGTCGGCGCGGTCGCACTGCTCTGCGCGGCAGTGGCCGTTGTTTACGCCCCGACTCGAGGAAATCAGAAAGCGTCATCGATTGCCGCCCGGGTGCGCGTGGAGATGGCGCGAACGACCATGAGAATGGTGGCCGAGGAGCCGATGTTCGGAATCGGTCTCGGTGAGTTCTACCAGCGCTCAGGCGAATTCAGCTCACCCGAATTGCTCGCTCTGTTCCCGCCGGCGCAGCACGAGAACGCCCACAACAACTTTCTGCAGATCCTTGCGGAAACGGGGCTGGTCGGACTCGACGACCTTCGTAGTCTTGCTGTGCAGCGCGCTCTATCGCGCCTCGAAGCCGCTGGCGAGACGCCCTGTCGATGCCGTGGCGTGGGGCTCTGTCGGCGGCCTTGTCGCGTTCCTTCTGACGTGCGTCGGCGGACACCCCCTGCTCACGCGCGAAGCGGCCTACTCGTTCTGGATCGTGCTTGGGGTGGCGGTGGGACATTCGCTGCATGCAGATCGCACCAAGTCCGGCGGACGACCGACATTTGCGCTGGCCCAGGACCATTGCCGCCATTGCGCGTCCTGTGCCTGGCCGCCCTGGTTCCGTTCCGAGTCGCCTCCGCCAGGGCCCATGCAGAGTTCGAGCACCTCGCGATCGGCGTCTCCCCTCTCTGGGAAACATCAAGCGACGGCGTGCGCTACCGGTCAGCTGCGGCGGGGGCATCGATCTTCGTCCCCGGGCAGACAGGCTACCGGTTCAAAGTGCGTGCGTTATCGAAGACCCCTGAGCGACTCGAGCTGCGGCTTGGGAGCAGGGTCGCGGACATCATCGAGCTCGCGCCCGATCGGTGGAACGACATCGCGATGCGACCTCGAAACGATCGAGGAGACACGAAGTTCACGAAACTGGACTTGCGAATCCTCGGTGACGATCAGCGACCGGTCACGATCTGGATCACGAAGGTCGAGCCGCTCGAGCGGTAGACACCCCACGTTTCATGTATGCAGGTCCTGACGCACGCTGCAGGGCTGCGCTACTCGGATGATGGAGTGACGCGTGCCGACTTTTCGCGCCGCTTCAGCGCCAGCCAGCCGCTCTCCATCATCTGTTCGAGCGCTCGTGCATTCACCACTGCGGTCCTCCGCACCGCACGCCGCTCCTTCAGCACCGCACCAGCGCCCAGCAGTGCAGCGAATTTCCCTCTCAGCGCAGGAATCAGGCGGCCGCTCCGAGCGTAGTGTGCGAGCCCGGCCGCGGAGTAGAGGATGTGAGGAAGTGCGGTTCTGACCAGGAGTGACGTTGGTGTGTTCTTCAACCACGTCCACTCGAGATTGCGCTGACCATAGAACACGGCCGCAGGACTGGCCACACCGAGCGTCCCACTTCCGGCATGGCGTACGACTGCATCAGCGGCGTACCAGCATCGATGCCCCAGCAGCCGTGCGCGGTACGACAGGTCGACATCTTCGTACACCATGAAGAAGCGCTCGTCGAATCCGCCGAGTGCCTCGTAGACCGGGCGGCGGATGAGAAAAGCGCCACCACAGGCGCCAAACACTTCCCGCGACACCAGCACGCGGGCAGCCGGGCCGCCGTAACCATGTTTGAATGCGCCGCCGGCGCGAAGGTAGCCGTCGCCGGCACTGTCCACGATTGAGGGGTCGTCCAGAAACACGAGCCGGGAGGTCGCGATCGCGAACTCCGGATGGCTCTCGAGCGCGGCACACAGCCGCGCAAGCCAGTCGGGCTCGACTACGGTGTCGTTGTTCAGAAAGGCAAGCAGGCTGCCGCGCGCCATCCGGGCACCGGCATTGTTCCCTGCCGCGAACCCGAGGTTTGCACCCGTTGCAACCACCCGCAGGGCGCCGAACGCAGTCCGCCGTTGCGCGTCCGCCTGCTCCCGCTCATAGGCACGCACGGCTTCGACAGATCCGTCGGTGGAGGCGTTGTCGACGATGAGGACCTCGAATGGCGGGGCGCCGCGCTGGCCGCCGAGGGCCTCAAGGCACGGCCGCAGCCATCGTCGGCCGTTGTAGTTGAGGACGATCACCGAGAGGCCGACAGCACCCGTTCCACCCGACAGGTGCGGATTCGGTGGAGGCGTGAGAGTCACGCGGTCTGACATCCGGCGTTCGACCGCCCGTTCACACGGAGAGTGCCGGCACGGTGGTCATCGGACCGTCACACGCACGGTCCTGGCCGGCGTGAATCCGCCGGCGATCGTGCTCCACGCAAACACTGCGAGATCGTAGTTCCCTGGCATTAACCCGCCGATCGTCAGACTGTAACCTGAGTTCGCAAATCGGTCGCCATACACGACCGCGACGTCGGGACGTGACCCTCCGTAGGAGGCAGGACCCAGGAAGACGGGATCGCCTCCGGCGAGCGGATAGGCCCACACGTGTACCGTGTCGACGCCGGTGCCCATCTCGTCGTCCAGATCGACAGCCCATCCTGCCAGGACAAACGGCTGGCCGACGTTCCGGTACGGTGTCGGCGTGTCGATCGTGACCTGTGGACCGACGCGACCGCTGGACTTGGGGTTCAGCACGATGCGGACGTCCTGGCGACTTGCCGGACGACCGTTGATCGATCGGATGAACACGAAATCATACGGTCCAACGAAACCCACGCCAGGCTGCCAGGCGAACTCGCCGTTGACAGAATCCAGCGACGAACCGATGGGGAGCGGACGAACCACACTACCCTGACGCATGTAACCCGTGTAAGTGCCTCCCGGGTCCGAGGCGGGGCTGGCTCCTCTCAGATGCAGCTCGAATCTGTCGACCTCCTCTCCCTGGATCGTCACCACACCGGACCCGTCGGGTGGGAATCGGCGCAACGGTGAATCGAGGGAGAACCCGCGCCGCCCGGAAATCACGCGCGCGCCAAGCGGAACCGAAAGCGGATTGACAGGTGCCACCTGCGCCGTCGCTGCCGTATCGGGCACCGCGCTGGCAACACTGAAATACCTGCTGCCGATGCCCGCCACACCACCGACGCTATCGGTCACGCTCCACGCAATGGTGTGCAGGCCCTGGGCTAGCCCGGTCGTGCTGAATGTGTGCACGCCAAGTGCAGTATTGACACCGGGGTACTCGCTGACTGGGAAGAGGCCGGATATGTCGGAGCGGCTCGTCCACCCCGACGGGCTGCCGATCACATTCCCGTCGACCACCACGCGCACGGTGCCGCCGCCCGGAGGATCGGCGCGCCGCCCAAGCGAAAGGACCCAGCCGAAATTGTTGACCGTGGCACTCGAGATCACTTCACCCTGCGCCGGCGTGTCGATCGCACCAAAAGGCACCGTCGCCGAACTGTTGCTGCAGGTGATCGTGCGAATACCGAGCAGCTGCTGATTCCCTTCCTGGTCAGTCGCGTACATGCTCAATCGATAGGTGCCCGTCCCGCGGTTCGGGAGCGTGTTGGTCAGCAGGAGGTAGCCCCAGCCCGCACGTGTGTTGAAGGGGGTTGTGGGATATGCCGCCGCGACGTCAGGCCGCGCACCAGGAACGAAGGTCGCATCACCGATGTAGACCAGGGAGCCGGCAGGTTCGCCGGCGACGGCATCGCGGTACACCTTGACCGAGAGGACCTGCACGTCGTCCAGTGCCCAGCCGGTCACCGGAACGGATCCGGTAACGCCGGCCGCGTTGTCGACAGGCGTCTCGACGACACCAAACGGGGGACTGACAACGGGCGCACGGCCGGCCTGGGTGATCGTGAACGTCTGCCCGGCTATCGACAGTGTCGCAATGCGTTGATTCGGGGCGCTGTTCGCGGCGACTGCGAAGATGACCGGCCCGGTTCCGGTGCCACTGGCCGACGTGAGCGTGACGAACGATGCCGTAGTGGTTGCCGACCAGGTGCAGCCGGCAGGCGCGGTGACGGTCAGCGAGCCGGAGGTGGCATCGGCCCCGACCGACAGAGACGAAGGCGACAGGGTGAAGGTGCACGATCCTGACGAAGCCACCGGATAGATGAAGCTGACCCCCGCAAGATCGTCCGAACCGAGACTCGGCGGAGTCGGTGTGGATGTCAGACAACAACTGGCGTACATGATCGCCGAGGTATCCGGGGAGTGGCCCAGCCCAATCGTGTGGCCCACCTCATGCTCGAGCACGCGAGTAAAGTTCGGAGGCTGTCGAAAGGACGTCGGCAGGTCCCCCGCATTTTGGAAAATCAGGTACCCGCTCGTGAACTTGTTGAAGGTCTGCCCGCCGACGACGCCGCCGTTGCTGAACGTTGCAAAGCCGCCGCCCAACGCGAGTACCGGATTGGTGATCTCGTCATTCGGGTCCTCGAACGATATGAGCACGGTGCTGTTGCCGCTCACGGGCGTGCGAGGATTCGAATCGGAGATGCTGATCGGACCGAAGTACTGAAGCGTGATCGATGCACTCGCTGGAGCGGTCCAGGCGTTGAGGGCCTTCCGGATTTCGGTATCGAGGTCGCCCGCCACGAGCGGAGAGGGCGGACCTGTGCGTCTGTAATACCGCACTGGCGTTCCGCTATCTGCCTCGGTCCATCTCGTGCCAAGGCCGTTGCTGAACGTCAGAAATGTATAGGGTTCCGCCACATCTACTTGCGGAATCATCAACTCGGCGGCGTCATTGTGCACGGCAGGGACGCTGCGAACGGTTGCGGCAAGCGAGCGGAACTCGGATAAGGAGCGCTCGTTGGTCTGCACTGCACCGCCGACCACCGACGTGTCGCGCATGCTGCGCGTGAGCCGGCCTTCAGCCGCGCCAGTCAGCGCAGCCACGCGACCGATGTCGAATTTGGAGAAGCCCATCGCCACACTGCGATAGCCGAAGGGACCGCGCCCGAGACACACGAGCACCTCTGTGCCCGGTCTCGTACTTGACCTCGCCGCCGACGAACATGATCTCGCCGTCGGAAACGCCGCCGAGTTCCCACACCTCGACGGTGTCGCCCGGAACACCGGTGAAGTCCTCGAGCACCGCAAGCGTCGTGACGGTGTAGATGGCGGCGTTGATCCCGCCGGGCCGCTCGAACCGGTGACCGAGCACGCGACCGTGGACAATCCGCTGCGACATCGCGATCAGCTCGGCGTCGGTCCGGTACGCCACCGTCGCGGCCGACACGCCGGATGGCAGCAGGCCAGCCATCAGGAGAACCGCAGTGAGAACGAGAGCTCTTCGCATCGGCGCCAACATAATTCTGCTTCCCCGCAGTACGAAGCGGTGACGGGCTTTGAATCTGGTCGGGGCTTCCGGCACGGGAGGAGCGGCCGTGTCGAACGCTTCTGGAGCCCCGGTGACCGGTGGCTTCGGTTCGCGTCTGGAGGAGTGCCAGCTATTGTCGCCGGTCCGCTGGCGCCGGTCAAGCCGCCCAACCCTGCGCCTCGGACTGCCTGCGACCGGGGCGGCTTCGCCGCAATACCCTTAAGATTGCTGCATGTTTCAGTATCGCCGGGCCCTGGCGACCGCCCTGGTCATCCTCTTCGGTCCGCTGGTCCTGCCCCTCGCGCTCTGGCGCATCCTCCCGTTCGGCGATCTGGGCGACTTCCACGTACCGATGCGTTTTCTCTATCAGCAGGCGCTGCAGAGCGGCAACACCATGCTGTGGTCGCCCGCGCTCGGCTCGGGACTCTACCTGCACGCCGAAGGCCAGAGTGGAATGGCGCACCCGTTTCACTTGCTCATTTATCGGTTCCTGCCGCTCACCGCGGCAATCAATCTCGAAATGCTTGCGAGCTATGTCGCCGCGCTCGGCGGGATGTTTCTCTTTCTTCGTCACCTTTCCCTTCGCCGCGACGCCGCTGCGACCGGCGCGCTGCTGTTCGCGTTCAGTGGATTTCAGCTGCTCCACCTCAACCACTTGAATCTGGTCGCGGTCACCGCCCACATTCCGTGGCTGCTGTATTCCGCCGACGTGCTGATGACGAGCCCCGATTCGCGCCGCCGAGCCGTTGCGTTCGCGGGCGTAGGACTGATACTCGGATCGGAGCTCCTGCTGGGATTTCCGCAGGGAGTCTGGCTGAACGGCGTGGCGCTGGGATGGCTTCTCGTCTACCGCCTGGCGAATGGTTCGCCCGTTTCTCGTGCGGCGCTGGTCTGCGGGGCAGCCGTTGCCGGCGTCCTCATTGGCGGTGTGCAGCTGCTGCCAACTCTCGATGCGGTGCGAACTTCCTTCCGCGCGGCAACCACGCACGGAGTTCCGCGTGTCATTCTCGCTGCACCCGTTCAATCTCGCGCAATTGTTCTCGCCGTACGTGTTCAGCCAGCGGATTTACGCACCGGCGAGCAACGAGTGGTTCGTCCACGAGTTCGGCGTCTACAACGGCGCTATCAGCACCTTGTGCCTGTTCTGGATACCGATGCGCTGGAAAGCGCTCGCTCACCGCCGACTCGCCGCCGGCCTGCTCTGCCTGGCCGCGCTCGCGGTTGTCCTGTCGCTCGGTCGTTACGGCGGCATCTACCCCGTTCTCGCAAAGTTGCCCGGGCTGTCAGGCTTACGCGCATCCGACTCGCCACATCGTGCTGCTGCACTTCGCCCTTGCCGGGCTCGACGGCGATCGCGCTCGAAGATGCGTTCGCGCTGGCGGCGGGTGAGCGAACCGTCTCCGTGCAGCCGCCTGTGGCTCCTGGCAATCCCGATCGCCGTGGGCGTTACGATCGAGATTGCAGCCGGCGTGATGAGCGGATCGCCGTTGGCCAACGGTTTGGACCTGCGCCTGAGATCGGTGACACCCGCCCTGGCGGGTATCGCCGCAGCGGTGGGCAGCGCCGCCCTTCTCGCCGCGTGCGCCATGCGCATGCGGTGGGCCGCGCCGCTTCTGATTGTGTTCACTGCCACCGACCTGGCCGCCTGGGGGATCCGCTACGCCTACTCGACACCGCCGAGCGAAAATTTCAGCGATAGCCCCGGCGACGGGCTTCCCTCCCGGCCGGAGCGGCGATCTCGTGCATCCACAGCAGATGCTCACCGACAGGAACAAGCTATCCGCTGCACGGATTCCGTTCGTCGACGGCGTACCTTGGGCCTCGTCCGGTCTTCCGTACGCTCGACGGCGGATTCGGCAGCGGTGCAGCGTATCGCCGGGGTGCAGTGGGACTGGACGTCTGTAGGATGGGTGCGACGCGACGACGCACTATCGCGAGCGCGACTGGTGGCAGAGACCGCGCGTGAGCACCGACCCGGCGACCGATCTGCGCGGCAATCGATGCCGCGGTCACGGCGCTGGTCGATGCTCCAGTGCCGCATCTTTCGGGCACACCAGGGACGGCCACGATCATTCGCGATGACCCTGGCAGCATCCGATTCGAACCGACTCGCCAGGGCACGCAGCTGCTGATCGTGGCGGAGCGGTTCCATGAAGGCTGGCGCGCCGAGTGCGATGCGGCTGCGATTGACGACCGTCCCCGTTTACGGCGACTACATTGGCGTTGTCGTGCCCGCTGGCATGCACGACGTCAGATTGTCCTTTGCCCCGCTCAGCTACCGTGCTGGATTGTGGACCACCGTGGCCGGACTCGGCCTGCTGGTCGCGTCGACGATCGCTGTCGCTTCGACCCGGGGCGGCACATCCCCGGGCGGCGCGGGCTTGCGGAAAGCGAGAATCAGTTCGCCTCGGAGGATGTATCGCGTCTCTTCGAGTACGTAACCGAGTCCGGCGAAATATGCTTCGAGTCCCGCCCGCGTGTAATGCGCGATGTGCTCGTCGGCGTAGCCACCGGGCTTGAAGAACCCGTAGGCCTTTTCCATATAGACCCACTCCCACCGATCGTAGTCGGGCGTCCCGAGCACCAACCGGCCTCCCGGCGCCAGAACACGGCACAACTCGCGCAGCATCGGCGAGTCGATCGGCACGTGCTCGATCACTTGAGAGCAGACGACGCATGGAAATGAAGCGTCGGCGAACGGCAGCGCGAAGCCGGAACCGCGCACGAGCGGCTTTCCATAGCGCCGTGCGTATCGCAGCTTGTTCGCCAGCACGTCGAGCGCCACGCTTCCCGGCGGAAGGGCGCTGATGATCTTGCTCGAACCGCATCCCACGTCCAGGACGGCTCCGTGTCCATGCATCAGTTCGGTGATGTGCTTGTAGCGCCGCCGCTGCCAGTAGCGCTGCAGCGGAATGCGGCTGTCGTGGGCCCGGGCATCGTAGTCGCCTGCCTGGATCGAGTTCCGCAAGTACCACAGCGCGCCGAACGTCCGGACATATCGTCCGCCAAGTCGCAGCAGCGGACCGAGCGATCGAGTGCGCCGTCCGAAGACGACGCGCAAGGGGATCTCGGAGACCCGCCACCCACCGGCGAGTGCGCGGACGAGGATCTCCGGCCGGAGATCGTGGTCATGGGCATTCAACCGCTGTTCACGCAGCACGTCCGCCCTATAAAGCTGGAAAGGACTGGTCACGTCGGTGACGGGGATGCTCAGGCCATGGCCAAATACCGTACTCATGACGCGGCTGGCCAGCCGCCGCGATAGCGACATCCGTGTCCGTGCGCCAGCGACATACCGGGATGCGACGATGATTTCACCGTCGGTTCGGGCCATCCAGAGATCGTGCACAACCGCACCAGCGCCGACGCACTCCGGGTCCACGGTCATGACGTATTCGCCGCCGGCAGCGTCGAGACCTGTCCGCAGCGCCGAGCCGAACCCGTCCGATTCGACTCGACGATCCGCACCCGCGAGCTCACGGCCGCTGCCGTGTCCGGCCGGACCATCCAGCCCGACACGATGATCTCGCTCGTCGACGCCGAGAGCATCCAGCTCCCGAAGGAGTTCGCCCGCAATACCCTGCCAATCGGCGCCCGGGCCGGGTACTGACGATTGAGAGAGGCAGAGCGGTCATTGCGCGGTGGCGAGAATACTACTGGTCTCGAGCAAGGGCGTCGTGAGCAGACCCCCGCACTCAAGGGTTGCTGACGGTGAAGTAGCGGCTCCCGATGCCCTGCGCGTTCCCCACATCGTCGACCACGCCCCAGGCAATGGTGTGGACCCCGTTGGTCAGCTGCGTCGTGTCGAGCATGAAGTAGCCGACGGCACCGCTGGTGTTGTTGAGGCCAGGGAAAAGTGCGGCAATGTCGCTGCGGAAATTGTTGTACACCGGGCGTCCGACGAAGATGCCGTCGACGTAGACGCCAATGGTGGAACCGTCGGTTGGAATGGTGTTCGGCACCGACGTCAGGGCCCAGCCAAAATTCACGATCGTGCCTGACACGGTTTCACCCTGCAGCGGCGTATCGATGGTGCCGAACGGAAGCTGCGCGGACGCGTTGGTCGCCGTGATCACACGACTGCCAAGCAGCGTCGAGTGCCCGTCGACGTCGCGCGCGAACGCATGCAGCATGAACGTGCCGTTGCCTCCGCCCGGCAGCATGTTCGTAAGCAGCATGTAACCCCAGCCAGCCTTCTCACTCATGGGCCGGGTGGGGTACGCGGCCTGCACATCGCTGCGAGCGCCAGCAACCAGAGTGGCGTCGCCCAGAAACACGAGCCCGTTCTGCTGGGTGCCTTCCCCCGCCAGCGGGCTCCTGAAAATATCCACGCCCGCGATGCCGATGTCGTCAACCGCCCAGCCCGTCACACCGATCTCGCCTGAGACCACGGCATTGGCCGTCGGGGTGTCGAACACTCCGAACGGCGCGGTGGAGGTCCCGGTATTCGCGACCTGGATGAGGACCGTGAGCGTGGTATCGCTGTAAGTCGAATCGCTCGACGTGACCACGATGGTGCCGGCGGTAAGTCCCGCGGGCAGCGTGCCTTTGACCGAGACCGACAGGCTGCGTCCGTCCGCTTGCGGCACCACGGTCAGAAACGACGATGCCGAAAGGACCGACCAGGGCGGGTGCTCGCCCGGAGCACCGGACACGGTGACGTTCTGCGGCGGCGTCCGCGCCGCCCCGTTCGCCGTCATCCCCAGATTCAGCGTCGATGGACTGACGACGAGCGATTCCTTGTTGAGACGCCCGGCCAGTTCACGCAGCGCCACCTCGAACCCCGTGTCCTTCACCCGGTACGTCGGATTGTCCCAGGTGAACGGAACGAGCACGCTTGGCCGATACTGCGCCAGCAGTTCGGTATCGGCCCGGTAAGGCGCGGGATCGGCGTAGGAGAACACCTGGTTCTCGGATGAGGGCACCTGCGGATTCCATTCGAAGATCCCCCAGCGATGGCGGCTCTCCACAATCCGCGGAAACACTCCGGGGAGCGTGCGGAAGTAGTTGCCGAAGTCGTCCCTGATGCTGAACGAGGTCAATCCGACACCGCCATACGGGGCCACGTCCGCGGTCCACCACGGGCTCGCCGATGCCAGCAGCCGGAAGTCAGGATTGGATGGCGTGAACCCGAACAGGTAATCAGCGGGAATCTGATCGGAAAACCAGCGGGTCACGGGCACGGTCGCGAGCGTCGTCGGGTCCTGCGTCGTCGTCATCCATCGGGCCACGTCGATGTTGTGGCGCCACACCATCCGCTGCCGGAACAGACTCCAGAGTTCCCACCACGGCTGACCGCGTTGAGCGCTCCGCGGTGCGTCGAAGCCGTCGGTTTGTGTCTCGGGCATCGCCGACCAGCCCGGGCTGTTGTAAGTCGAGGCCGGAATCCCGCCGGTGTCTCCGTCGGGAGTGGCGCCGAGGTTCCAGTCGAAGTATTTGAGATTCCACGTGCCGAATCCGATTCCGAAGTCCCCGTTCAGGGTGTGACCGTCGGCATTCGAATCGGAGCCCGGGTTCTGGTCACCGGCGTAGCGGCTGCTGAACTCCCATGCCTCTCCCGCGAACGGCTGGCCCGGAGCGTAGAGGCCACCCTGGCGCAGCCAGTCGCGAAATTCCGCGATGGTGAATGGTGAGTAGTCCGCCAGGACCGCTTTGGCGGTGTCTGTTTCGGGGTGATCGATGACTTGAACGGATGGTGAGTACGCAAGCTCCACCTCACCGTCACCACTCGCCGCGACCACTATCTCTGGATACTGGGCCATCCGCTTGGCCAGCCGGCGACCGACTTCCCGCATGTACGCTTCCTGCAGCCGGCGCTGCTTGCGGGCGTATCGAGAGTACGTCGACCAGTTCGACGCAAGGATGTTGTCGCGTGAGTACCACTGCATGTTGCGGCGGTCAGCGGCTTGTCCGGCGATTTCAACAGCATCGGCCGCTTCACGGATCGTGGTCAGGAACGAAAGACAGATCGGGACGCCGTACAGGCGGGCGCGGTTGATCGCCGTGTCCATCTGCTGGAACGTGCCGGCGAGCGCAGTTTGAATCGCCGCGGCGTTCGCAGGGTCCACGGCCGCATCGTTCATGCTGATGTTGATGTATGTCGTGAACCCGACTTTGACCCTCGGGCCTTCCGGTATCCGCGTCCGCAGCTCCGCCAGCTCGCTGGCAAACGCCGCGTCGGTGGTCGTGGTGAAAGCCGTCCATTGCGGCAGGATATAGGTGATGTTGCTCTGCGGAATCGCGCTGCCGCCCTGGGCCCGCGGCAGCGCCGGCGTTCCCAGAACGACCATCGCGACACCGCAGCACACGCTCCGCCGCAACAGATCAACTTTATTCATCGGTGCGGCTATGGTAGCCGAGAATTGATCAGTTCCAAGCTCAGCTGCAGGGTGAACCCTGAGGCCGACCTTCCTAGCTGCCCTGGCTCGCGGCGTCGGACATCGATTGGAACGCGAACCGCCAGCGCCTCGCGGTGCCGCGTAACGCACTGGCGTGCGGCCGCAACACGACCCGTACCGGAATGCGCGTGTGACGATCGGTCACGATCGCAAAATCATAATCACCGGTGTAACCCACACCCGGCTGCCAGTACAGGATCCCGCGCCTCGGGTCGAACGACGCACCAGCCGGCAGCGGCTTGAGCTCACCGCCGATGACCGCGTAGGCCTGGTAGCTCGAGGCGCGAGCGGCTGAGGCGTCGACAACGACGCGCTCCACCTCACGGCCGAGCAGCACGCGACGCCCGGTTGCATCCGGCAGGAGCTGCCGCCGTGCGCGATGGTCACTGTAGCTCTGCCCCGCCGTGACGATTGACTGCATGTCCACAGCCGCCACATCGGCCGCTCGCCGGCCGAGATCCGGGCCGCCGTCGCGAGCAGCGGGCGCTTCGAACCCCTCAACCGAGGCGTGCGCCAGTGTCAGCGCGCCGCTACCGTTCACGATCGTGAAGTACCGGCTGCCGATCCCGTCCGACTGCGCATTGTCGGCAGTGACCCCCCACGCCAGCGTATGGACGCCGTTGGCATACACGGTGGAGTCGAAGCTGAATACTCCCAACGCCTTGGTTACGCCCGGGTACGTCGATTGCGGAAAGAGTGCGGTCAGGTCTGACCTGCTGGTCCACCCGCTCGGCGTACCCACGCCGACGCCGTCGATGACGACGCTGACCGTGGCGAACGATGTCGCGCCCGGAGACGCCAGGTAGGGTGTGCGGACGAGGACCCAGCCGAAGTTGGCGACCGTCCCACTGACGCTCTCACCCTGGTCGGGCGTATCGATCGCGCCGAACGGGCGGGTTGCGGTGGAGTTCTGACCCACAATCGAGCGCATTCCAATCAGCGTCCGATTGCCCTCACGATCGGTGGCGAACACTTTCAGCAGGTAGGCGCCGTCGCCGCCGTTGGGCAGGAAATTTGTCAGCATCAGGTAGCCCCAACCGGTCCGGTACTGGAACGGCGAATTGGGGAACACCGCTTCGATATCCGGCCGGGCGTCGTCGAGCCGCACCGCGTTGCCGATGAACACGTCGCCGGCGCCTTCACCTGCGACAGGGCTCCGGTAAACCGCTACCGACGTGACGTCCACGTCGTCGACAACCCAGCCGGTGACTGGGACAGAGCCGCTGACCGCGGAGCCGTCGAGGGGGGTATCGATGACGCCGACCGGTGGCGCTCCTGCCGACGTGATCCGGATCCACGCATGCACGTACTGTGGTGAGTTGTCGAACGTGTTCGAGCTCGAGGTGTTGCGGATGCGCAGCGTCGTCTCGCCGGTGCCGATGGCGAAGTAGTTCTGGTTCTTCAAGGCGACCGTGAACGCGCCGTTGCCGCACCCTGATCCATTCGTCACCAGGAAGTCCGTCGAAGGACCGGTGTTGTCGACCGTCCAGCACGGCGAACCCGCGCCGACAACGGTGACGCGGACGGTTTGTGGTCCCGTGATCTTATTCTGGGCGGCGACTCCGAAGTTCAGCGTCGGCCGGTTGAGCACGAGACGAGGCAGCGGACGATAGGTGCTGTCGATGACGATCGGCCACCTCGCGTAGACACGATTCGTATTGTTCGCCGCTCCTCCGCCGTCGCGAAAAATCGCGTAGATGTAGTAGTTCGTGGGTGTCGAGGTCGCGATGCTGCTCGCGTCCCAGTTGTACTGTCCCGACGAGGCGTTGATGTTGTTCTGAATCAGCGTCCCGTCGAACCCTGACGCGTCATCGTCCCAGTACAGGTCTACCGTGCCGCTCGGCTTGCTGAAGGTCCAGCGAATCGTGTACGACGCGCTCGTCTTTTCAAGCGCGGCGAGCTTGATCTTCTTGATGAAGAAGTCCGTCGGCCGGTCGAATTCGTGCGGGTCGACGCGGAAGATGTCGAGCCCGGGCTTATTGGTCGACCCATTGATCCAGCCGCTGGGAGAACCTGGCTCGAGCGGAAGGCTGTTCCGATCCGCCATGTCGACAATGACCTTGTTGAGGACATTCGTCCCCGAACGGCTGCTGAAAATAATGTCGTCGCTGACGTTTTCTGCGGATTCGCCGTTCACCCGCCAGACGATGCGCGCAATCGATCCGTGCAGAATGTCCCGGGGCGTGTCGGGTACGCCGAATTCGAACGTCAGAATGCGATAGCGGTTGGTGTCGATCTTCGAATTGAAGCCGCGGCCGTTGACGAAGAGCGGGTCCACGTACGGATCCCCCACCCCGCCGCCACTGATGTTCGCATCGACGCTCGTTGCCCTGAACACGCTTTGAGGCCCGAGGGAAGCACCGGCTGGAGTCTCGAGCGCAAGGCTCTCGATATGCGGATTGGTGAGATTCGTCAGCAGATCGAAGTCGCTGACGGCATTCATGTCCCACGGGTTATTGAGCTGAGTGGTGGCGAAGTCGTCGTCACTGCCCTCTACGCTCGGCGACGTGAACGTCAGGGTAGGCGTGGCATTCACGACCCATGGTGCGACCAGACCATTGCCATAGTTGGCGCCGTCACTCGGATTCACGCCGGACGTCGCGACGACGACACCGTAGGTCCCGGGCGCGAGCGCACCCGCATAGAAGGTGTAGCTGTTCGCTCCCGAGGTCGAGCACCCCGGCGAGGCTCCCCCCGTTGCGCTGGTCACGTTGAGCGCAATCGGTCCGAGATTGCCGTCGCCGGACAAGGCGTTGTCATCGAGATAGATGTTCACCGTGCCGCCACCACCCGTCCACGAAATCTTCCGGCAGAGCGACGGCTGCACATCCACCAGCCTCACCCAATCGAGCGAGACCGATCCGGCGGAGTTGAAGAACATCCACAGGGACTTGACCGTGCCTCCCCAGGCGAACGGCGCCGGCGTGCCAATCGGCGTGGTGCCGAGCGTGGGCAGATCGGCCAGGTAGAACCGAAATCCGGGAGTGGTAGTGATGGTATTGCTGCGAGTGGTGGTGTTGTCGTAGATCGTGTCCCGGTTCCAATGAAAGAACGTCGTCGAGGTCGCGCTCGTGCTGGCGCGGAAGGCGATCAGCCGGTGAGTGCTCGCGTCGATGGGGAAATTTCGGCCGATCTTGCCAACGCTGGCGGCATTCGGGTTGCCGGTCTCGAGCAGGAACACGTTGGCGCTGCCGCCACTGGCACCGGAGAAGATGCCGTTCGCGAAGCTCACGGCGGTGAAGGCGCTTCCGGGCTGATCGACTCCGTTGAGGAACCAGCCCAGGTCGGTCCGCTCGTTCATGTCCCACGGATCCTGGAACGCGGTGGTCGCAAAATCATCTGCCGAAGCGACCGCCCCGGTCCCGACCGAGGTCAGGGTCTGAGCCTCGCCACTCGTGCACACGAATAGCAGGCAGATAGAGATGCAGAATTTCTTCATGTCGATATCTGTCGGGAGAACGCGAGCGACCGTCTGTCGCGCGCAGCAGGGGGGCAGGGCTGATCATACGTCACCCTGACTCATCCGTGATTGCGGCCCCAAAATTGCCAGCAAAAGCGTGTCTCCGGATCGACACACCGGCGGACGCTGCATTACTCTTGTCTGCACACGAATGCGTTATTCCCTGCTTTCCTTCCTGGCCTGCCCGGCTTGCGCCTCGGACCTGATTTGCATCGTTCGTGAGGAAAGCGCCGAAACAACCCCGGAAGGGCTGTTCCCTGGCGGCGATCGGGTCAGTACTGGCATTGGCGTCGGGCCTGCGCCGGCTTGGAGTAAGGAATCGGCGACAGGCAAGCTGCTGCGGCAGTACGCGACTCCCGTCGCGCCGGAGTCCCGCGGCCTTCGGTTCGGCGTCGAGACGGGCCTACTTGCCTGCGGCGCGTGCGGCCGCTGGTATCCGATCGAGGCAGGTATTCCCGAACTGCTCCCCGATCATCTCCGCGATGCGAACCGTGAGGTGGTGCTGTTCGAGAACGCGGCGCTAGGGCTGCCCGAGGACCTGCGCGCGGCGCTCTCCACATTCCGGCCGTCAGGCGATTCTTCGTCCGATCCCGGTGCCCACCATAAGCACGCCGAGATCACGCTCAAGGACAAGGTCGACGAACCGGGCTTCTATGGACCGGGCTACAGTTCTCCGTTCAATCCCTGGAACACATCCTTCACCTTCTACCTGATCACGCTGCTCGGCAATGTGTTCCCGCTGCTCGAAGTGGATCGGGGCGACGTGCTCATCGACAGCGGCTGCGGCTACGCGTGGACGACTGAGTGGTTCTACAGGAGTGGCGTGGAGGCGATTGGGTTCGACATCTGCCGCACATACCTCGACATCGGCGTGCAGCGGATGGGACCCGCGCGTCCGCACCTGGTTGTCGCAGACGTGGAGAACCTTCCGATCCGTAGCGGTACCGCTGACGCGGTCCTTGCTTACGAGTCGTTCCATCACCTGCCGAACCGGCCTGCCGCCATGCGCAGCTACGATCGGGCACTGAAGGCTGACGGACGGGTCGTCCTCGCCGAGCCTGGCGCGGCGCACGAAGATGCGCAGGTCTCGGTCGACGTGATGAAGAAGTACGGCATTCTCGAGAAAGGCATGGAGCTCGAGGATGTGGTCGGATACGCCGCTGGCACCGCGCTCGGCGCGGCCGAGCAGGCGTACGTGGTACGCGCGCGCAGCTCGGACATCAACCGGCCGCTCGACGTCTCCTTCGTCCAGGCGAACGGAGTCGTCACGAACAACTTGTTCACGCTGACCAAAGGCGGCGCGGCGGGCGCGGGCACGGCGCCGGCGCGTCGACGCCGCGTCTGGCCGAGGGTCAAGCGACGGATCAAATCAGCGCTGCTGCGAATCGGGCTCGACTGATGTCCGACTATCGCCCCGATGCGGCGAGCTTTGGCGCCGAGTACTACGCCGCTTCGTGCGGTCAGCCCTACTGTCGGAACGAGCACTGGCTCGCATTCTTCGGCGCGATTGCGGATCGCATCGTCAGCGACATCCATCCGCGCCGGACGCTCGATGCCGGGTGCGCGCTGGGATTGCTGGTCGAGACACTTCGGGCCCGTGGCGTGGACGCCGAGGGTGTCGATGTCTCGACATACGCGATATCGCGGGCACACGAGGATGTCGCGCCGTACCTGCGACAGGGCTCGATTGCCGACGAGTTCGGGACCACCTACGATCTCATCGTGTGCATCGAAGTGGTCGAACACATGCCCGCTCAGGACGCTGCGGCTGCGATCGGCAATTTCTGCCGCCATGCCGGTGACGTGCTCTTCTCGTCCTCCCCGCTCGACTACGGTGAAACGACGCACGTGAACGTGAGGCCGCCGGAGTACTGGGCCGAGCAGTTCGCCCGCCACGGTTTCATCCGCGACGTCGACTTCGACGCCTCGTTCATCACACCCTGGGCGGTCCGCTTCCGACGAAGCGCCGAACCGATCCACCGCATCGTCGCCGGCTACGAACGGCAGCACGCTCCCGTCCTGCGGGAACGCGCAGACCTGCGCGCCCGGCTGGCCGCGCTGGAGGACGAGCTCAAGCGAACGCAGCAGGCGCTGGTCGCGGCGCAGTCCACGATCGCCGAACGGTCCGATACCATCGCCCACATGGAACAGAGCGCGTTCTGGAAGCTGCGGCGCGTGTCCGTCACTCTCCGCCGGCTGTTCGGACGCGCCAGTGGCGATCGCCGATGAACGCCGCGGGGAGTTGGTGTACGCTGGCCGATCGAAGATGATCCCGCGGACCGATCCATCCGTACCCGACGCTCCGATGGACGACCGCGCCGCGGTCCGTCCTACTCTCGCGCGCACGCTTCGCGGGCTGGTCCAGTACGGTCATTTACTGCGGAACCTGGTCGTGAAGGATTTGAAGTTGAAGTACCGCGGTTCGGTGCTCGGCTTCGTGTGGTCGCTCGCGAACCCCTTGCTGATGATCGCGGTGTATACGATCGCGTTCACGTACATCCTGCGGATCCGAACTCCGGGATTCGTGTTCTACCTGATGCTCGGAGTGCTGGCGTGGACCTTCTTCGCCAATGCGACGTCGATGTCGACAGGCTCAATCGTCGACAACGGCGGACTTGCGAGGAGCGTCTGGTTCCCGAGGGCGATTCTCCCGCTCGCGGGCGTCCTGTTCAACTTCGCGCAGTATCTGCTCACGGCGGCGGTGTTCCTCCCAATCCTGATGCTGCTCTATCGAGTGCCGCCGTCTCCGCCGATGCTCGCCTACCCGGTTATTCTCGCGCTGCAGCTGCTCTTCACGATCGGCGTGGCCCTCCTGCTGGCGGTGGGGACGGCATTCTTCCGTGACGTCCGGCACCTCGTCGACGTCGCGCTGGCGGTGCTGTTCTGGGCGACCCCGGTGGTCTACGAAACCGCCCAGCTGCCCCCGAGGCTGCGTTCCTTGATCCTGCTGTCGCCGCTCTCGCCTTACGTGACGGCATATCACGACGTCTTCTACTACCGGCGCTGGCCGTCGCCCGAAACCTGGATCGTCGCGATCCTCTACGCCGTCTTCACGGTTGTGACCGGTCTCTGGCTGATGACGCGCACGGAAGATCAGCTGACCGAGCGGATCTGATGGTCGCAGTCACCGCGGCCCTGACCTTCCTGGCAGCGGCCCTCGTCAGCTTCGCCGGCGGCTGGCTCGTGCGCCGCACGGCGATCCGCGCCGGAGCCGTCGTGCCGCCTCGTCCCGACCGGTGGCATCGCACGCCAACGCCTACGTTCGGGGGTGTGGCCATAGCCGCCGGAACCGCTGCCGCGGCTGCTCTTGGCGGGGGCGTTGCCACGCCGGCGGCCCCCGTACTCGCGACCGTTACCGCGCTCTTCGCCATCGGCTGGTACGACGATGTCGCGCCGTTGTCCGCGCTTGCGAAGATGGTCAACTCGCTGGCGGTGGCGGCATTCTTTGCCCTGACGCTGACGACCTTCGAGAGCACGCCGACGCATGCCGTCCTGACCATCGCCGCCGTGCTGTGGTTCGGCGGGGTCACCAATGCCGTCAACCTGCTCGACAACATGGATGGGCTCGCTGCCGGCGTCACCGCCATCGCCGCGGCGGCGATCGCGTGGACCTTCGCTCAAGAGCTCGGACCGGTGGTCGCGACCCTGCCCGTGGCGCTCGCGGGCGCGCTGGTCGGGTTTCCTCGGTTGGAACCGCCACCCGGCGCGCCTGTTCATGGGCAACTGCGGGAGTCTTGCGATCGGCGGCCTCGTTGCTGCCGCAGCACTGATCGGGGTCGCGCGCGCCGGCACGATCGCATCCGCGGCAGCGGCGGCGCTCATCCTGATCGTGCCTCTCGTCGACACCACGTTCGTCGTCCTCCTGCGCCGTCTGGCCGGCCGGAGCACCACGCGCGGAAACGTGGACCACATGTCGCATCGCCTCGTCGCTGCCGGCTTCTCCGAGCCCGGCGCGGTGGGGTTGCTCTACGCCGTGGGAGCACTCGGGGCAGGCGCGGGGTATAGCCTGCATGTTTACGGCGGGTCGGCATGGCCGCTCGCTGCCGCGGTGGCGGTCAGCGTGCTGATGATGGCGCTGTACCTGGCGCGCCTGCCTGCCTACGCGGGACAGGACTTCCAGGCGCTGCACGCGGCGCCGTTCGCGCCCCTTCTCTCGGATCTCACGTTTCGGTGGCACGCGGGGGAAGTGCTCCTCGATCTCGTGTTGATCGCGACCTCTTACTACGCCGCCTACCGGGTCAGATTCGAAGGCGAGGCACTGGCAACGTTTCTGCCCGGCTTCTACATGTCGCTTCCTGCGATCCTCGGTTGCCAGCTGGCCGCGCTGTATGTGTCGGGCCTCTACTCTCGATTGTGGAATACGTTCGGGCTTCACGACGTCTCGACGGTGCTGCGCGGGGTCGCGACCGGGTGCGTGCTTTCCGTCCTGGCGGTCACCTATCTCTACAAATTCGAGCGGTTCTCACGCGGCGTGTTCCTCATCGATGCTGTGCTGCTCACTGCTGCTATCCTGGCCACGCGATCGTCGTTCCGCATGATCGGGCGGATTGCGGCTCGCAGCAGTCCGCACGCAACCCGCGTGGCTATTTACGGCGCCGGAATGCGCGGCCAGTTGCTCGTCCGCGAGATGCTCGCGAATCCCCACTCAGGTCGGAATCCCGTGGCGTTCGTCGACGACAATCCGGCAATCCGCGCGCGGCGGATCGTGGGCGTACCGGTGCGCGGGTCGCTCGAGGATGTCGGTGCGATGATTTCCCGACTGCGCATCGAGGAAGTCGTGTTGAGCTCGCCGCACATCACCGCCAACACCGAGACGCGGGTACGCGAGATCTGCGCGGCTCACGCCGTGCCGGTACGCCGCCTGCACATGGATATCCTGTGAGCGGCCGGCGGCTGCGCGTGGGAGTCGACGGTCGAGCATTCTCCTCCCCGGCGGGAGGGGTCCGTCGTTACGTCCGGGAACTTTACACGGCGATCGCGCAGCACGACCCGGAGATCCAGGTCGTTGCGATCGGCGCACCGGCGAACGCCAGCCTGCCAACGGGACTCGAGCGCCTCGACGCCATCTCATTTCCGACCAACCTCGGCTGGATGCTCGCGTCAATGCCGCTCGCCGCCCGCAGGGCCGGGCTCGACGTCTATCACGCCCCCGCCTACACCGCTCCGCTCTGGGGCGTGCACCCGCAGGTCCTGACGATTCACGACGTCAGTTACGAGCGGCGTCCGGAATGGAACGCGTATCGAAACGATCCGGTTCGGCGGCTGTTCTATCGCACGTCGGCACGCGTCGCCGACCGGATCGTCACCGACTCGGGATTCAGCCGGACTGAAATCAGCCTCGCCTATGGCATTCCCGAGCCGCGAATCGACGTCGTCCCCCTGGCCGCGGCGACGACGTTTACGCCGGGCGAATTCGAGGCGCCTAATGCCGGAGCCGTCCGGCGGCCCTACGCTCTTCACGTCGGTGACCTGCACATCCGCCGGAACGTTCGTACGGCGCTTGCCGCGGTACTCAGTCTCCGCCGCGCCGATCCGCGGACTTCGTCACTGTCGCTGGTATGCGCCGGCATCGACCGGGGTACCGCGCCGGAATTGATTCTGCAGGCCCGGGAGGCAGGCGACCCCGAGGCGCTCACCATTCTCGGTGTCGTCCCGGACAGCACGCTGCTCAATCTATATAGAGGGGCCGAGCTGCTCGTCTATCCGTCGCGATACGAGGGTTTCGGTCTGCCGATTCTCGAAGCGATGCAGTGTGGGATTCCGGTGATTGGTGCGCGTGCCGCGTCGGTGCCGGAGGTCGTCGGTCCGGCGGGGGTCATCGTCGACGAACTTGACGTCGAACAATGGACTGCGGCCATCTTGTCCGTCCTTGCGGATCCGTGCGTCCACGCGGAGCTCGCGAGAAAGTCGCTCGAACACGCCGCCACCTACTCATGGCAACGCACCGCACGTGAGACGGTTGCCGTATTCCATGCCGCTGTTGCGAGCACGCGGCGAGCCGACGCGTGAGCATCGGAGTGGCCGTCATCGTCGTCAATTTCAATGCCGGCGCGCACGTGCGAGCGTGCCTCGAGTCGGTCGCATCCGATCTCGCGGGCGTGTCGGCGGAGATCATCGTCGTGGACAACGCGTCGAGCGACGGCAGCGACAGGCTGGTCGAGTCGGTGCCCGGGGTCACGCTCGTTCGCAACCCGCGCAATGTTGGATTTGGCGCTGCGGTGAACCAGGCAGCAAAACAGTCTGCCGCGGCGCACCTCTGGCTGCTCAACCCGGACTGCCTCGTCAGGCCAGGGACGTTCGGACGGCTCCTCCGCACTCTCGGTGAACACGACAGGTGCGCGATCGCGGCGCCGTGCCTGCTGAATGGCGACGGGAGCGTGCAGGCCAGCGCGCGCGGCGAGCCCAGCGCGTGGACAGGCCTGTTCGGACGCCATGGACTGCTGACGAGATTGTTCCCGCGATCGACGGCGGCACGGCGCAATCTGCCGGCGGCGGACCTGGTGCAGGCCGACGTGGACAGTGCGATCGTCGACTGGGTGATGGGTGCCTGCATGCTGATCCGGCACGATCGCTTCGTCGAGGTCGGCGGGTTCGACGAGCGGTACTTCCTCTACTGGGAGGATGCGGACCTCTGCCGCCGGCTGCGCGCGCGCGGCTACGAGACGCGCTACGTCCCCGGTGCGCAGGTCGTCCATGTCGGGGCGGTCAGCAGCGGGACTCGCTCGAGTTTCGCCACCCGGGAATTCCACCGCAGTGCCTACAGGTACTACGCCACCCACGTCGTGCCGACGCCGTGGCATCCCGCTCGCGTGTTTGCGCGTCTTGCACTCACTCTTCGGTCCTGGTGGCGCGGCGGACTGCGCCCATGAACGCGAGCGGCCACGGCAGTATCACGGCTTCATCGGACGCCGCGCGCGGCACTCTGACGTCCGTGGCTGCACGTAGCACACCGTCGCTGCCACGTGACACAATCTCACCATGCCGCTGGTAATCGAGGCGCGCAATCTCTCGAAGCGCTTCGTGCTGCGCCACAATGCCGGTGAGATCAAGGTGCGGGCGCTGGCCCTGCTCGGGTCCGCGGCGCGGGCACGCCACGAGGAGTTCTGGGCGCTTCGCGGCGTGTCCCTGCGAATAGCGGATGGGGAGTCGCTGGCGCTCGTCGGAAGGAATGGCTCGGGCAAGAGCACGTTCCTCAAGCTGGTCGCGGGAATCCACAGACCGACGGGCGGACACCTCGGCATCCGCCGCGGCGCACACATCGCCAGCATGATCGAGCTCGGCACCGGCTTCCATCCGGAGCTCACCGGCCAGGAGAACGTGCTGCTGAATGCGTCGATTCACGGCCTCTCGCGCGCAGAGGCGCTCGCCGTCTACGACAAGGTGGTGTCGTACTCGGGGCTTCAGCACTTCATGGACGTCCCGATCAAGAACTACTCGTCGGGAATGCACATGCGCCTGGGGTTTGCCATTGCGGCGAACCTCAATCCGCAGATTCTCCTGCTCGACGAAATTTTTGCCGTCGGCGACGAGGAGTTTCAGCGCCAGTGCATGGCCACACTCCAGGGGTTTCTTGCCGCCGGACGCACCATCATCTTCGTCTCGCACTCGAGCGCTGCGGTCCAGGCGATCTGCCGGCGCGTGTGCGTGCTCGAGGCCGGTGAGCTGAAGTACGACGGTGACGTCGACGCCGGTCTCGTCGAATACCGCCGGCTGAACTCTCAGTCTCCGCACCAGGCACTTGGTCCGGCGAGCCAGGCGTCGCACGACCAGCGAGAGGCAACGCCGAAACACCCGGGACAAGGCACCTCCGCGGCGGACGAGGGCGCGTGGGCGTTCGACTTTCTGCGACGCCAGGGACTGCAGCCCTCGAACTACGTTCTGGACGTCGGATGCGGCAGCCTCTCGGCGGCCATTCACCTGCTGCCCTACATGGAGCAGAGCCACTACTGGGGGTTCGACAGGAATGTCGAGCTGTTCGTCGCCGGCGTTCAGGTCGAATTGCCGAAAGCGGGCGTCCGGCCCGAGCGAGGCCACTTCGTACTGAACGACGACTTCGATCTGGCGGAGATCCCGCACACGTTCGATTTCGCGTTCTCTACCCTCTTTCTGCGGCGGCTGTCGCTCAACAGCATCGCCCGTTGCTTCGCGTCAGTAGTCCGCAAGCTTTCGCCTGGCGGACGCTTCTACGTAACCTGGACCAACGTCGACGAGGCAGACGCCTTTTCCGCGAAACACTGGCCGGACGGCAGCACCACCTGGCCGGATCGAGAGCCGTTTCACTACACTTTCGAGATGCTGGCGGGAATCGCGGAGCTCACCGGCGGCCGCGCTGAACGTGTGGCACGACGACTCGCATCCGCGCGGCGAACGGGTGCTGGTGATCGTGCGCCGGCCGTGAGCGATACGCGCAACCCAATCGAACGGCTCGGCGCCGTCTGCACGGAGACGGAAGAAGCCCTCGCGGAGTTCGCTCGCCTGGCTCGCCGGGAGCAGGACCTCCGGCACGATATCCGCCTCACCCGTATTCACGTCGACGACATCCTCAACAGTCGCACCTGGCGTGCTCTCGAGTTGTATCGGAAGGCACGGATCCGGGCCGGTCTCAGCGGCGTGAACCCGGCCGCGATCCGTGCAGCGGTCCGCCGCCGCTGGATCAACCGACCGCTGCCTCGCGCGGTTCGCGACCAGCCCGCAGGCATCAACGTCGCCGGGTACCTCGACGCGGAGAGCGGCATGGGCGAAGCCGCACGGGCCAGCATCCGGTCGATCGAGGCCGCGGGGCTGCCCGTCGCCCTCAACAACGTTCCGTCTCTCCTGCGCACACGCGATGCCAGTTACCGTGCGGCATTCGTCGACGACCAACCCGCACCCGTTCAATCTCATTCACCTGAACGGCGACAACATGCCCGCATTCGCCGCGGCGCGAGGCCGGCGCTATTTCCGCGACCACTACACGATCGGATACTGGTTCTGGGAACTCTCGACGCTCCGACCCGACTGGGCTCCCTTTGCCGGCTACGTCGACGAGGTGTGGACGGCCACCCGGTTCGTGCGAGACGCCGTGAGTGCTGCATGCACGGTGCCGACGGTGAGGATGCCCCTCCCAATCGTATTGCCGCCGATCCCGTCCCTCGGCCGCGCGCACTTCAACCTGCCCGAAGAGCCGCGGGTGTTCCTGTATATCTTCGATGTGTCGAGCCAGACCGAGCGCAAGAATCCTGTCGCTGCGATCCGCGCATTCCGCCGGGCCGGGCTGCCGCACGACGACGCGGTGCTCGTCCTCAAGTTCACGAATCCGGAGTACGATCGCGCCGGGGTTCGCCGCCTCCACGAGGAGTCGGCAGGGCTCAACGTCGTCTTTCTCGATGCTTACCTCGATCGGCCGGAGCTCTGCGCGCTCGTCAATACCGCTGACTGCTATCTGTCGCCTCACCGCGCCGAAGGATTCGGCCTGACGCTGCTCGAGGCCATGCGTCTTGGCAAGCCGGTGATCGGGACTGCTTATTCCGGCAACATGGATTTCATGACGGCCGAGAACAGCTACCCGCTCGATTACTCGCTCGTCACCTTGACACGTGACTACGGACCTTACTTTCGCGGCGCTGTCTGGGCGGATCCCGATGTGGATCATGCGGCGCGCCTCATCCGTCAAGTCGTGGAGCATCCATCCGAAGCCGCGGACCGCGGCGGGCGCGCACGAGCCGACGTCGAACGAGAATGGAATGCCGACGTGACCGGCCGCGCCGTGCGTGACCGCCTGGAGGCGATTCGCGCAGGTCGCCGGATCGAGATCGGGGCATGAACCGTCGAAGCCTGTCCCCAGGGACCCCGGATTCGGAGACGGTGCTGATCGACGCGTCGAAGCTGCGGGACAGGCTGTCGGAGCGTCTCGCGGCGCAACGCATGGTGGTGGCGGCGCTCGAGCAGGAGAGCCGCGCGCTGCATGACCAGTTGTCCCTGATGGAGCGCTCCGCCGGCCGGCGCATGTACCTCGATTTTCGTGAGGCCGCCGTGCGGGCGCTGCTCGCGTTTCGCCACCCGGTCTGGACGGTCGGCAGTGCGGCAAGGGCTGCGGCGGCGACCCGTGGACCCCGGACGGTGCAGACAGCCGTCCGGCATCTTCGCCGCCGTACTTTTCCGTTGCGTGTGTCACCTCCTGTCGCAGAACGCACCGATCAGCCTGACGACTTCGCTGCCATCCGCTGGATCGGCCCGACTCGGATCCGACACAAAGTCCTGGAGTCGCTGCTCTGCCATCCCTCGAGCGCGGTGCACTACCGAGTCAGCGTACCGTCCGATTCCGATTTCGTGACCTCATGTGCGCTGTCGCCGAATGCATGGCGGCACCACGCCGGCGCGGTCGACTTCCGCGTGCGCCTCGAGATACCGAAGGCAGGGTGGACGGCTGTTCGTGAGTGCCGCCTCGACCCCGCTCGTCGCTATACCGATCGTCGCTGGCATCAGCTGCGTATTCCGCTGCCGCCGCTCGCCGAGCCTGCCGCCGAGGTGATGGTGTCGCTGGAGACGGACGTGGCGCCGGGAAGCGACACTGGTCATGCATGGGCCCTGTTCGGAGAACCGCGGTTCGAATGGAAACGCCCGCAGGCTGAGGTGCGTGCGTCGGTGCGACGGTTCGTCCAGCAGCTGCGAAACGATGGATGGCGCGCGACCTTTGCGCGGCTCTCGCATGGCCGCTCGGCAGAGGAAGAGGCGGCGGAGTACACACAGTGGGTCTCTACTCACACGCGCTCGAAACCTGAGCTCGAAGCCCACGCTGCCGGTATCGCCGCGCTGCCGATTCAGCCTCTCATCAGCATCATCACACCGGTGTTCAACACTGACGCCCGGTGGCTGCGGGCGTGCATCGAGTCGGTCCGCCGCCAGACCTACCCGCACTGGGAGTTGTGTTTATGTGACGACGCGTCGAGCGCGCCAGGACCCTCGGAAGTGTTCCACGAGTTACGCCAACGATTCGCGCGTGCGCGTCGTCAGGCGTGCGGACAACGCCGGCATTTCGGTCGCGTCCAACGCCGCGGCCGCGATCGCGCGGGGCGAGTACCTCGCGCTGCTCGACCACGACGACGAGCTGACGCCTGATGCACTGGCGGAGGTCGTGCGGCTGGATCAACGCGCACCCAGACGCGCAGGTAATCTACTCCGACGAGGACAAGCTTGATCTGGCCGGCCAGCGGTGTGACCCGGCATTCAAGCCAGACTGGTCGCCCGACCTCTTTCTGCACCGGATGTACACCTGCCACCTGACGGTCGTGCGCAAGGAGGTGTTCGAGTCGGCAGGAGGGTTTCGGACGGGCTACGAAGGGGCTCAGGACTACGACCTGCTCCTGCGAGTGATGGAGCGGACGGATCGCATCAGCCACATCCCCCGGATTCTCTATCACTGGAGAAAGCTGCCGCAATCAACAGCCAGTGCCGGAGCGGCGAAGCCGTGGGCGATGGATGCCGGACGGCTGGCGCTCGAGGATTACGTCACCCGACGCGGTCTCGACGCGGAGGTGCTGCCAGGCGGCGCACCGGGACTGTTCCGGCTGAAGCGGCGGATCACGGGCGAGCCGCTGGTGTCGATCGTGATCCCGACGGCAGGACGGACGCGGACCATCGGGGGCGTCGAGATTGACCTGCTCGCACAGGCTGTCACCAGTGTGAAGGCAAAGACCGCATGGCCTCACTACGAATTCGTGATCGTCGCCGACCAGGCGGGAGTACCGTCGTCGACCTCATTGGCGCTCGAGGGAACGCGTCACCGCATTCTTCGGCATCGCTCTGAGGGCCCCTTCAATTTCTCCCGAAAGATCAACGAAGGGTGTCGCGGCTTCGGCCGGTGAACACGTTGTTCTGTTCAATGACGACCTCGAAGTGGTCGACGGCGACTGGTTGACGTCGATGCTCGAGTACTCCCAGGACGAGACAGTCGGTGCCGTCGGCGCGAAGCTGCTGTATCCCGATGGACGATTGCAGCATGTCGGCATGATTCTCGGCGTGAACGGGATAGCGGCACACGCATATCATCAGCATCCCGGCACCATCCCCGGTTACATGGGGAATGTTCTCGGTCCGCGCAACTACTCCGCCGTGACCGCGGCGTGCATGATGACGCGCCGCGCCGTGTTCGACCAGGCGGGTGGGTTCGACGAGGCTTTTCCGACCGACTTCAACGATGTTGATTTCTGTTTGAAGGTCCGCAAAGCTGGACTCCGGATCGTGTGGACACCGTACGCGCGCCTGATTCATCACGAGTCAGCCAGCTTCGGGCCGCGGGTACAGGACCAGGCAGGAATCGAAGAAATGCGGAGACGCTGGCGGCAGGAAATCGAGTGCGACCCGTACTACAATCCGAACCTGACCCGGCAGTTGCCGGATTTCAGGGTCGGGGCATGATCGGCGACGACACGGGGACAGTCCACATGGATGGCGAGGGACGGATGCCGTTTCCGATCTCCGCTGTCAAACACGTGAAAGGTACGCCTCGCGAGGTCCCGTGCGCACTCTGTGACGCACGCGACGCGCGACGGCTCTATACCAAGTATGGGTGGGGTATCGGGCGGTGCCGCCGCTGCGGGCTCGTCTATGCCAATCCGCGTGCACCGGAACCAGCCATCCTCGAGCGGTACAACGCGGAGTATTTCTGGAACGAGTACCTCCCGGCCGCGGGCGCGGCGGGCGGCAACATCGACGAGGCGGTCCTGCGCGGGCGCCACATGCCGATGCTCGAAATGATTGAACGTGAAGCGGGGGCGGGCAGGCGGATGCTGGAGATCGGATCGGGAGCGGGTTTGTTCCTCCATGTCGCCTCGCAGGCGGGCTGGGATGCTGCCGGCGTGGAGCTTTCGTCCGTCGGGAGCTCGTTTGCCCGCGAGCGACTGGACCTGGACGTGCGCGCCGAACCGGCGGAAGCGATGAGCTTCGACCCGCAATCGTTCGACGTCGCGGTGATGTTCGATGTCATCGAGCACCTGTTCGACCCGCGTGCCGTTCTCGAAGCGACGCGGTGCGCGCTCAAACCGGGCGGCCTGCTGGTCGTGGCGACGCCGAATTTCAACGCCTTGAGCCGCTACGCGCTGGGCGTCGGGTGGGCCGTGCTGAATCCGTTCGAGCACATGTACTATTTCACCGGCAGGACTCTCGCTGCTCTGCTCGCATCGTGCGGGTACTCGGCCATTCGCCGGATCCGAAGGTTCGCACCGGGGGGCGCGATCGAGTCGATGAATTACCGGTATACCCACGCACCGGAGGCGTGGCGCGCATCGGTGTACGAATATGGCGTGTCTCGCCTTTCCGAGGCGCAGGTCAAATCCATTCAGCAGTGGGGCGCCGGCGACACGTTGTTGATGCTCGCGCACGTGCGGTGACGGGTTGCCGCGCGGCTCTCATCTCGGTTGCCTTTCTGTTCGCTGCATCGGTCGCGCGCACCGCGACAGAGCACCTCCCAGACGCCACGGTTCGTCCCCTGGTCGTCGTTTCGGCTGACATGGACGCCGTGCCGGTGGAGCTGCCGGGGGCGACGTATCACTCTCTCGGAGGTACGATCGAAGTTCACCGTGTTCGGCTGTTCCTTCCCGACGTAACGGCAATCCCCGCACACCTCGGAATCAGGTTGCTGGTCGCAACGTATCAGACCAATCCCGTGCTCGCGGGCGCCGAACTCCGCCTCGTGGGCACACGGTGTCGCTTCGTGACCGCTCCGGGTGCGACCTTTCGTGACAACGAGACACTGACGTTCGCACGGGTCCCGGCGTGCTCGCCGCTCCAGGGCCAACCGACGGGAGAGGCCGATTTGATCATCCGATTCTCGCGCGGTGGACGGGCTGCCCTGTGGACGTGGGTCCGACCGGCTGGTTCCCCGATTGCTGGCGCCATTCTCGTCGACGACCCCCTGAGGTTCGAGAGTCCGGCCCACCCGCTGGTGCGCGGCGATTACATTGACGCCTTCGCCAGGTCGAAGACCACCCGGGTGCACCTGCTCACTTATATCTGGGAATTCGGTCGTGCGCGGCAGGTGCTCGTCGCGCTCGGGTTCGCCGGAGTACTGCTCGTGATCGGCGCCGCCGCGGTCTGGCCGCTGACCGTACCTTCGCCGTGGCGGGCCGGCGTCGCGGCGGGCTCGCTGCTCGCCGGCCTCGGCATCCTTTACTCGGCCTTCATCCCGCCCTTCCAGGCTCCGGACGAAGCCAGCCACTTCCTCGGCATTCTCTACAGTCTCGACGGCCAGCGCCACGACCCTGAAGTGCAGACATGGGCGCAACGGGCGCACTTCGAGTCACTCCGTTTCGACGGAGCGGAACGCTTCCGCCCTTCGGATCTCGGGCGGCCGGAGCCGCAGGAGTGGCGCGCCGTACCGCCAACGTGGTTTTCGACCAGGACGAATCTCGTGTTCGTGTGGCGTGCGGCCGCGTCCCTCTTCCACGGGTGGTCCTTACAGGCACTGTTGCTCGGTCTGCGAGTGACGCATGCGCTGTTGCTCGGGGCCGCAGTCATGGTGGCGACGACGGCGGTCACCGCATGGTGCAGCCGCCCTCACGGATGGCGTGCACTCACGCCAATGTGGGCAGTCCCTTCGATACCCTTTCTCGGAATGCACGTCTCGAATTATGCGCTGGTGCTCCCTGGCTACGTCCTCGTCGCCGCTGGTGCGGTCGTTCTCCTGACCGCTGGCCGGCACGCATGGAAGTCAGGGCTTCTCCTGGGGATTGGATTTGCAATTGCCGCGAGCGGGAGCCGAAGCGCGCTGCCGCTCCTGCCGCTGCTCGCCGCGCTCGTTTCGCTGCGGTTCGTTGCGCCGTCACGCGGGACCCGAACTCACACCCTGGCATTCTGGGGAGGTCTCTCGCTCGGGGTACTCGGCCTGTTCGCGCCCATCGGCACGATGGACGTCAGCGGCGCGTCCTTTTTCCTGCTCCCGGTTGCAGTCGCCGTCGGTACTGGCGGCGATGTGCGTCGGCGACTTTCAGCGCACCGCCGAGGCCCCGCCCAAAGCACTTACAAACACCGGCAGATGCGCCGCGCTGGCGGTCGCGGTCGCGCTGGTTACTTCGCTGATCGGGTCGCTCCTGATCGATTACCCTGTTCTCGAAACCGTCAACCTCTCGTCGCCGCCGCCAATATCACGGTATCTGGGATCCGCAGCGTTGTCCGCGCTGACGTGGCCGCGGCTCCGCCATCATGATTTCCTCCTGTCGACCTCTTTCTGGGGTGCCTTCGGGTGGCTCGATCGCCTGTTGCCCGAATGGGCGATCACGGTGTGCGTGACGGTGAGTTCGATGACGGCGATCGCCCTGCTCGTATCCGCCAGCCGGCGGCGCGATGCGGTGCTGATGAAGAGCCTGGCGGTTGTCGCCCTCGGATCGGTGGCAAGCTTCCTTGCCTATGTCGTCGTGACGCTCAAGACCTCACCCGACGTCCACGGCCGCTATTTGCTCGGGCTCTACTTGTGCGTCCTCGTCGTGATCAGCACGGTCAGCATCTCGGACGACCCGCCTGCGTCAGGTGGGTGGCGCAACGCCATGCATGTCGGGATCCCCATCCTGGGGCACGCCCTCACTTTTGCGTTCGTGATCTCCCGCTACTTCTGAGCAGCCCGGGACGGCGACATCCTCCGCGACTCGAGCCTGCCGGTCACGAGCCACAGGAGCACGGCGAGTGCTCCGGGGACCGCGACGACAAGCGCCGTTCCGCCATGGTGAATGACCCAGACCATGGCTGCTGCAGCGGCGAGCGCGCTCATCGTCATGTAGCCAAGTGCAACCGTTCCATGCGTGGCGCCGGCGATGACGATGCGCTGATACAGGTGCGTGCGGTGGGAGGCGAGCACATTCTCGCCTTTGAGTGCCCGGCGGACCAGGGTGATCGACGTGTCGAATAGAAACGGCCACAGGCTGAGTACTACCGCTGCCGCTGCCGCTGGCGACCGGTCCATCAACCCCAGCGCGACGGCAGCAAACAAGAACCCGAGATACGCACTCCCGACATCGCCCATGAACACCCGGGCCGGTGACCAGTTGAACAGAAGAAACCCGGCGCTGGAACCGATCAATGCCGTCCCGACTGCCACCGCGCCGAACGCGCCCACGTGCCAGGCAACGATCGCGAGGGTGATCGCGGTCACGAGTGCCTGGCCGCCGGCAATCCCGTCCACGCCGTCCATGAAGTTGTAGGCGTTCGTGAGCCCTACGATCCACACGACCGCAGTGACGCGCGCCACCCATTCCCATTCGCCGGCACCGCCCCAGGCCGAGACCACGACGATCGCGGCTGCGCTGTGCGCCGCGAGCCGGGTCAGGCTCCCGAGGCTTCGGAAATCGTCAATCAGGCTGATGCCGGCGATGAACAGTGCACCAATGGCGGCGACGACCCCGTACGATGTCACGGCGACCCGGCCGGACCAGGAGTCGGCGATGAGCGCCGCCGCACTCACCGCGACGATGACGAGCCCGGCGCCACGCGGGGTCGGCACCTGGTGTGAGCTTCGCGCATTCGGCACGTCGAGCAATCGTCGCGACTGCGCCCATCTGCGAAAGACCGCAACGCCCGCGACCGTCGCCGCGAACGCGAGGAGCGTCTGACCGAGCATGAATGCTGCCGACATCACCCCAGCGCCGGCTTGGTCGAGCAGTATCGATCGACCTGGCGGCGCAGGCCTTCGGCGAGCGAGACTTGCGGCACCGTTCCGAATGCCTGGCGGAACTTCTCCGATTTGTAGACATCGTCCGCCAGCCATTTCGACAGCACTTCGCCGGGGGCCGTGAGCCCGCACAACCTCCCCGCGCCAGCCGCAAGACGGGCGACGGCGGCGGGTATGTGGATCGAGGGGACGCGCCGGCCCAGTCCTCGCGCCAACCCATGGACCACGTCAGACATCGGTACCTGGATCGGCTGAAACGTTGAACGTCCGGATACCAGACGGGCCCGTCGATACGACCGCCAGAACAGCAGCCGCGGCATCGTTGCGGTGTAGGAGGCTCTTGCGATTGGTGCCGCGCCCGACCCACACGAAACGGCCGGCGTCAATCGTTCGCATCAGCCTGGCGATGTTGCCGCGATCGCCCTCGCCGTAAACAGTCGCCAGCCGCAGGATGGTGAGCCCGAGCTGGTGCTGCGCGGCGATATGCGCAGCACGCTGTTCGCCGGCCAGCTTGCTCGATGCATACGGGCCGGCGGGATGGCAGGTCGCTTCCTCGTCGACTCCGTGCGCGTTGGAACCGCCGTACACGGACACTGAACTGAGAAGGACCAGGTGACGGACGTTCGCACGGATGGCGGCTGCCGACACCGAATCGACGGCATCGGCGTTGGCGCGAACGAACGCGTCGGCGTCGCGAGACGAGGGCCCAAACACATGCGCGAGCCCGGCGGCGTGAATCACCGCGTCTGCCGACTGGAAATGCGGCGCCATGGACTCAGGATCGTGAATATCGACCCTCTCCAGCCCCGGTGTGCTTCGCGTGCTCAGTCCGACGACCTCATGACCGCGGTCTCGCGCCGCGCTCAGAATCGCAGACCCGATGAACCCGGAGGCGCCCGTGATCACAATTCGGGACATCAGCAGCCACTCACACCGCTCGGAGCACACGCCGATAGTCGGCGATTACCTTGTCGAAGGAAAAGCGATCTTCGGCAGCCCGCCGCGCCCGGGCTCCCATCTCGCGGAGTCGATCGGGGTCCCGCCGGGCCGCGCCAATGACGGCCAGCAAACCATCGACATCGCCGGGAGCAACGACCCAGCCGGCGTCGATCTCGCGAACGACGAGCGCCGCCTCCGATTCCGCTTCGCTGATCACGATCACCGGACGACCGGCAGCGAGGATGTTGTAGAGGCGGCTCGGGACACCGATTCCCATCATCCCGCGGACGAGCGAAACGACGGCCACATCGCACGCATTCAGAAACAGCTGCTGCTCGCTGCGGGGCCGTGGCGGGAGCAGGACGACATTCCCGAGGCCTCGCTCTCGCACGTCCAGCTCGAGCCGGCGCCGCCGCGCCCCGCTGCCGAGAAGAACCAGCCGCACACTGGCGTCGGCACGCAGCCGCGTCGCCGCCTCGACAAGCACGTCGAGATCATTTGGGCGCCCCATGTTACCCGCGTACTGGACGACGAACGCATCGCCGGTTCCCAGTTCGTGAAGGAGCGCATTGCTGCTCTTCGGCTCCGGCACGATCGAGTCGGTGTCCGCCCAGTTCGGAATCACTTCGATCCGGTGCCAGGTCGCACGGGCCATCTTCCGCTGCGCCAGGATGGCCATGTCACGCCCCAGCACGATGACGCGATCGACGGTCCGATAGAGCCACCCGTTCAACCGTGAGCCAAGGCGCTCCCAGATCGATCCTGCGCGAATCATACCGGTGGCGACCATGACGTCCGGATAGACGTCGTGAACCAGCAGGACGGAATGAGCGCCGCGAATCCTCGCCGCGAGCACGGTCAGAAAAGGCAGCAGCGGCGGGTTGGTGACGACCAGCACGACGTCATGGCGCCGGATCTTGCGCAGCGCATTGACGAACATCGATGTGCCGGCGGTGGCGAAGTTGATGAGCCGACCCCACAGCCGGTTCTTATCCAGCGTCGTTCCTGCGCAGCGCCGGACCCTGACGCCGTTGCGCAGCTCGCGCACGGGCGCGCGCGTTCCTCGGGCGGAATAGGTCGGCTGGCCGCAGAGGACGCCGACCTCGAAGTCCTCGGCCAGCGCCTCGGCGATTCGGGTCAGGACGTACCCGGTGGACGTCTCTTCCGGAGCGTACAGTTCTGAGATCACCCAGAGCCGCCGGCGCCGCCCCTGTCGATCCGGGATCAATTGCGGGTGCGGTCGTGCCACTCGAGTTCCGCCGCGTCCGGGGGACGGAAGCCGGTCACGATGCGGACCACGGTCTCGGCAACGAGCGGCGCGAGGTACTCAGGTGGGGCCTGCCACTTCGTTGACGATCCGGTCACCAGCGCCACCGCCCGCACGACATCGTCAGGATTGCTGCCCGAGAGGATGTTCGAGCCGCACTCGATCGTCTCCGGGCGTTCGGTGACCTCACGGAGGGTGACGTTCGGCACGCCGAAAATGCACGCCTCTTCCTGCACCGTGCCGCTGTCGGACAGGATGCAGAAGGCGGACTGCTCCAGCCGGACGAAATCGAAGAAACCGAGCGGTTCGATGAACCTGAGGCCTGGATGCTCGACGTTGACGCCGAACTTCGCCGCCTTCGCACGTGTCCGCGGGTGAAAGGAGCAGACGACCGGAAACCCGTAGCGCTCGTGCAGCTGAACGAATGAGCCGACGAGCCGTCGGAGTGTGTCCTCGCGGTCGACGTTCTCTGCGCGGTGAATTGTCGTGAGGAAATATCGCTTTTCCTGCAGACTCAGCGTGTCCAGGCAACGGCTCGACGTAATCGCCGCGTCGTAGTGCTCGATCACCTGGTGAATCGGATTGCCGGTGACAACGATGCGCTGACCGGGGATGCCTTCGGCGATGAGGTTTTCGCGGCTTCGCTGCGTATACGGCATGAGCACGGTGCTGCAGTGGTCGATCACACGCCGGTTCACTTCTTCGGGAACGCGGTCGTCGTAGCACCGGTTGCCCGCTTCCATGTGAAACACCGGGATACCGAGCCGTCGCGCCACGATCGCGGTCAAGCCGCTGTTGGTGTCGCCGAGGACGAGCAGCCGGTCCGGCCGGTGCTCCAGCAGGATCGCCTCGATGCCGCCGACGATCTGCCCGACCTGCGCGCCGAATCCATCAGCACGGACGTTCATCAGCACGTCCGGCGCACGCACCCCGAGCTCGCGCAGGAACAATCCGTTCAGCCGTTCGTCGTAGTTCTGGCCGGTATGGACGAGGACGTGCGAGACGTGTGCGTCCAGCAGCGGGATGATCCGGCTCAACCGAATGATCTCGGGGCGGGTGCCGAGGACCGTCATCACCTTCATCGAAGCACTTCGCCCTTGGCATCGATGACATCGCGCAGCATCAGGTAACGGTCGACCAGCAGCTGACGCGTCTGCTCGGGCGACATGACGTCGCGGGCCGAGCTGTATTCGACGTGAACGCTCTGCGGCGCATCGTCGCCGGCGAGGACTTCGGGCAGCATCGGGCGAATGGCGTACCAGTTGCCGCGTTCGACTGTGCGGTACGCCTCCTCCTCGCTGACCATGATCTCGTGGATTTTCTCGCCCGGACGGATCCCGGTGATCTTCACCGGAATGTTCAGGTCCCCGATGAGCGCGGCGGCGATATCCACCACACGCGCGGACGGTGCGCGAGGGACGTATGTGTCGCCCGCATGGCCCGTCGTGACAGCCGCAAAGATCGTATCGACGGCATCGTCCAGGCTGAGGAGGAAGCGGGTCATCTCCACGGTGGTGATCGTCACCGGCCCGCCACGACGGATCTGGTCGTGAAACAACGGGATCACCGAACCACGCGACGCAAGCACGTTCCCGTAGCGCACACATACGAACCGTGTGCCCGGACAGCGCATGTTTGCCTGGATGAAGATGCGCTCCTGGATTGCCTTGGTCATGCCCATCGTGTTGACGGGTTTGCACGCCTTGTCGGTCGAGACGCCGACCACGGTGGAGATCGGCAGGCGATGCTCCTGGATGGCGCGGATGATGTTCTCCGGACCCTCGATGTTGGTTCGGACGGCCTCGTACGGAAAGTATTCGCACGTCGGCACCTGCTTGAGAGCCGCGGCATTCACGACAATGTCGGCATCGCGGAGGGCCGCCGCAACGCTGTGGAAATCGCGCACATCGCCGATGCGGAATTCGAGCAGCCTCTCGAAGTTGTGGTAGATGATTTCGTCCGTCGGCGCCGACCCGCTCTGATACTCGACGCGCATGAAATGCTGCTTGGCTTCGTCGCGCGAGAACACGATGACCTTCGCCGGCAACCCCATTTCGCCAGAGAGCAGGCGGCGGACCAGGACTTTGCCGAGCGATCCCGTGCCTCCAGTGATCAGAATCCGGCGATTTTCGAAGGGCTTCATACAGACCTCGTCCACTCGTCGTATGGCGTTGCATCTGCACGCAGCGCCGCGATCAGAGCCGGCCACGGCTCGCAATGGTATGCCGCGGCGGCCTCGAACCGTGTTCCGTTCAGGCTCCGATCACAGAAAAAGGCATCGTCGGCTACAACCTTGACGTCCAGGCCAAACGCTTCGACGATCAACCGCAATAAGTCGTATTTCGTGATCGTATCACTTGCGATCTGGTACAGACCGTTGAGAGCCGGCCGTTCCTCGATCAACCGGGCGACCACCGACGCGAGCTCGTTCGTGGTAACGCCCGAGTAGAAGGCCTTGCGATAGCCGCTGATCGTTCGGCCCTGCTGCGCGAGCACCCAGTCCAGCAGCGACCGGTGCCCGGTCAGCTCACGCCCGATCATCGACGTCCGCAACGTAAGTGCGTTCGACTCGGTCACTTCGCCGAGCGCCTTGGTCCGCCCATACAGGTCTTCGGCGTCCGGGAGGTCGTCCTCCGTATACGCCCCTCGGCGACCATTGAAGACGCAGTCCGTGCTGATGTGCACGAGACGGCCGTTCCAGGGCTGCAGCGCCGCTGCCAAACGGTGAGGCAACAGCGAATTCACGGTGATGCTGGGAATCGCCGCCTTCGCCTCGCCCCGCTGCTTGACGATGCCGACACAGTTCACGACCACGTCCGGACGGAGGGCTGCCAGCTGACCATCGAGAGCGCCAAGCGCCATGACATCCATGTTCTCGACGATCCGGGCCGACTCGGTGAACAACGGTATGCGGTCGAGTGGTGAATCCGCGATACGACCGCGGATTGTGCACCACGTGTCGGGAAATCTCTGTCCGAGCGTCTGGAACATCTTGTGGCCGAGCATTCCCGACCCGCCGAGAACGAGAATCCGCACGTTAGACCATCACTCCTCTGGCCCACTGCATGTATTCGGGAAGCCCGGTAGCGAGATCCACAGCGGGCCTGAACCCGAATGCCGCGTTCGCCGCGGAAATGTCCGCGAGGCTGTGCCGCACGTCGCCCGGCCGGGGCGGCGCGTGCTCGATCGAAACCGCCTCACCGGAGAGTTCCACGATCCTGGCGGCGAGATCGTTGATCGTGACGCGGGTCGCGCTCGCGATGTTGAAGGCGCCGGAAACCCCTCGAGACATGCCGGCCTGGTAGTTCGCCATCGCGACGTCGTGCACATTCACGAAGTCGCGCGTCTGCTCGCCATCGCCGTAGATCACGAGCGGCTGCCGGCGCAGCGCGCGGTGGGCAAAAATGGGAATCACGTTGCCATAGGCGTCATAGCGCTGGTGCATGCCGTAGACATTGAAGTAGCGAAGGCACACGCACTCGAGCGGATAGAGCTTGGCGTATGCGAGGCAGAGCTTCTCCGCACCGAGCTTGGTCGCGCCGTAGGGCGAGTCCGGCTCGACCGCGTGATCCTCGCGAATGGGCAGCGTCTTGAGCTCGCCGAAAATACCTGCCGACGAGGAGAAGACGACCTTCCGGACGCCGCCGTGGCGCGCCGCCTCGAGCAGGCGGAGCGTGCCCATGACGTTGATGTCGGCGTCCTCCATCGGATACGCAATCGAGCGGGCATTGCCGACCGATGCGGCGAGATGAAACACCGCCTCGGCTCCGGCAATACCCCGGGCCAGCGCCTCGGCGTCGCGAACGTCGCCCTCGATCAACTCCACCTGTGGAATCAGGGCGAGGTTGTCACGGTAGCCGGAGGTCAGGTTGTCGAGCACACTCACGTCGTGTCCATGTTCGACAAGAACTTTGACGAGGTTGGACCCGATGAAGCCAGCGCCGCCTGTGACCAGTGCTTTCAATGCATACTCCCGTCGGCGGCGACCGGTCGGCCGGCACTCTGCCGGACCGCCGCCCTGCTGAGACCGTCGCTGATGAATGCGTCCAGGGAGCTGCCCATGGCCCGCTCCGAAAAATGCTCTTCGGCGAACGCACGGCCGTGTTGCCGCAGTCGGTCGCGACATCCTGGCTGCGTCAGCACACGAACGATCGCCGCCGCGAACGCTTTCGGATCGTCCGCTATCAGCAGGTGCTGCCCATCGGCCGCCTCGATGCCCCGATTGGCGGGCGTCGAGGCGACCACGGGCGTCCGCAGCGCCATTGCCTGCAGCACCTTCGTTTTCAGTCCCGTGCCGATCCGAATCGGACACGCGAGCACGCCGGCCTGGACGAAGTGAGGACGCAGATCGTCGACATAGCCGGTCACCGTGACACGCGGACCGGCAAGTGCGACAACGTCCGCGGCAGGGTTCGCGCCGACGATGCGGACCGTGGCGCCGGGGATCTCGGCCCATACTCTCGGCATCACCTCGGTCACGAGAAATTGCACTGCCGACCGGCTGTAATGCGTGCTCATTTCGCCGGCGAACAGGATTTCGTTCGCGGTGGCGTTTTCACCGCAGTCGTAATCCAGGCAGTCCTGCACGTGCAGCGGGATCACACGGGGCGGTCGCGCTCCTTTGATGCTTGCGGCGTCCGCGTCGGAAATGATGCTGACGGCATCGAACTTCCGGACGATGGACTCTTCCCAGGCCGCGAGCCGCCGGCTTTCGGCCCGATCCACTGTGCGCCACGCGATCTCTCCACCGGATCGAAGTTCGGCCCGTTCACGGTATTGGACCGATAGCGCGTCGCACATGTCGAGCACTTGCGCATACGGCGCATCCTCGGCCCAGTACTGGGCCATGCGCACGAGGTGAAAGTAGACGATGTCGGTGCCGGCGGTCGTCACGATGCGGTGGAGCTCGGCGGCCATCGCGGCCGAGTCGAAGTAGCCAGTCTGCAGCGGTCGTCCGCGTAGCCCGGCGCGAACCAGCCCAGAGGCCGCCTCGAATCGCCTGACCGGCACCGATGTGACCTGCAGGCCCTCCGCACGCAACTGTTCAACGTGTTCCAGTTCCGCGGGCGAGCGAACCAACGTCAGAACCTCGATGTCGTGCGTTCGCGCCAGCCATGCGATCTGCTGGCGGACGCGGACGCGATCGCCGGAGACCGGGAATGGCGGCCGGGAGGTGAGAAACATCACTCTCACGCGCGGGAGGACCCGGGCTGCCTGACCGCGAGCAGGACTACACCGGCAAAGATCGTATTGGTAATGAAGAGTACCGATCCGAACGAGTTCAACCCCGCCAGCAACCAGCCCATGGGAAGCAGCGCGATAGACGAGTACCAGAAAACGACCGACGCGTTGTGTCGCTGGGCCGTGAGGTACTCATCGAGGGCCCGCATCACGAGACCCCAGGCGAAAGCGCCAAGCATCACACCGGGGATCCAGGCATTGATGTACATCTCGGAAATAAGCCCGAACTCCGGTGTGATCGTTCGGTCGTATGTCGGCTTGAGGACGTCCATCAGGAATGCCGATGTCTGTGACGGCTTGCCGGGCATGACGCTTCGCGGAATCGGCTGCAGCAGGAAATCCGTTGCGCTCCGGCCCCAGAGGTAACCCTGTCGCTTCGTCGGGAACTCGTCGATCGTCCAGACAAGGAAATCGAAGTTGTCGAAACGTGCCGCAAAGCGGTCGAGGAGATCGATCCCGAACGCGTTGCTGATGGCCTCGTCGAGGTAGCGGTCGTTGGAGAAGCCGGCATTGAAGTCGCGATAGACCCCGTATCCACCCACGAAAACGGCCACGACGAAGCAGATCGGTGTGACGACCGCGAGGCTGAGCCGCCGCTTCAGCACCGCCATATCGAGCACCCACAGGATCCCGATCAGCGGTCCGAGCACGAACCCGCGCGCCCCAAATGGCAGCGTGAACACGACGAGCACGCCGGCGAGAGCGCCGAGCGTGAGCAGTCCCAGTGCCGTGACGCCGTCGGGTGCCCGCCAGGTCAACTCGAGAAAGAAAATGGCCCACATGCTCCAGAGCAGCAGTCCGCTGATGTAGAACAGTCCTTCCGCCGAGGTGACGGCGCGAAAATCCGTCGGTTGAAGGAATGCGGCTCCGAGGCTCATGCCCGACAGTCGCAACAGAACGAGATACAACACCACCGACAATGCACCCAGGAGGGCCTGAACGATCAAGACCCGACCTCGTGCCCAGGTGGTCTTGGGTACTGGAAAAAATCTCGCGAGGCGCACGCCCCATGGCGCGAGGTGTCCGCTGACAAAGGAGAGGACGAAAGCGAGCACGAGCCCAAGCGCCGGCATGAACAGTTCAGGATTCACCCGGTCGGCGATTGACTCGACGTCGCCGCGCAAAGACAGGTACAGCGGCCGAACGCAATACGACAGAACGAACGTGACGATTGCCAGTGACAAGGGAGAAACGAGCGAGACGTCACGCCGAAGCAGAACGGCGCATGCGCAGACGACGAGAATCAATGCGATCAGGAGGGCCATCATCGGAGCCACGAGCACGGCGCCGAGGACGGCTGTGGCGACCGCGCCGCCAAGGAGCGCAAACGCCAGACCAGCAGCGTTTCTACGCAGCGTGCGGCGCTCCTCCGCGGGCAATGGGAGCCCGACCAGTGCTGCCGCCTCGTTCATCTACGCGCGCCCGTACCGCAGCCGTCGAATGGTCCGTGTGACTTTACTGATCGGGCGGAAGAGCGGCGGGTTCAGCAGAACGCCCCAGGTGAACCAGTGGTAAGGCGACAACCTGTCCAGCACCAGGGCGCGAAGATCGTACTTGGCAGGCTTGAAGACCGTGCGGTGCGCCTCGAAGTCGCCATCGACTTCAATCGCGGATTGGTCCATCGTGCCGAATCCGGTTGCGGCCGCAAGGGGGATATGTCGTGCCCTGGCGACGTCGAGGCCGACCAGCCGCATGGCGGTAGCGTCGAGCGCGACGACGTCCCGGCTGGCGAGCACGAGATCCAGCCTGCGCGGATCTCCGTAACTCGGTCCCATCCCTTCCATCGCGACGATGGCGTCCATGATGGCGAAGTGGGGGCGGAGCAGGCGAGGAAGCTCGGCCAGGCATTCGTGGAGGTGTCGATGCATGAAGAACCGGTCGACTCGCGGCACGCAGCCCCACATGTTCTTGATCGCGCCGGTGAAATACCCCTGCACGTGCGTCTTGAGTACCGGCATCGAGATGAAGACGTCCGCATCGAGGATTTCGGCGGGAAGCTCAAAGCCGTCGAATCGCGGCGAGTCGGCGCGCCGCGTCGGCCGCCGCGAGAAGTTCACGAGTTCGAACTTCAGCTCGCGCGCGAGGTCGTACAACCCGTTCAACTCGAACGCGTCCTCGGCAGGGCACGTGCGCGGAGGGTTGATCATGTCCGACTCGCCAACCGTGATGTTCGGTGTACGGGTCTGCAGAATTCGGATGACCGCGGCCAGCAATTCCATTGACGTGTTCGCCGCCTCGACGCGCTCCGGATCAAGCGAGACCAGGTTGGGCTTGATCACGACACGCGCACCAGGCTTGACGACGTCCGTCCACCCACAAGCGTCCATCGCCGATCGGACGACGTCTTCGAGGGCGCCGTGTTTTGTCGATCTGATGGCTACGATTGGCATCCCTAGTCTCCCTTGTCCCCGGAGTGCTGGAACGCCAGCACGAAATCCCTGATGTTGTCTGGCGTGCCGCGTGAGGGCCGAAATGCGGCGCCAATTCCATCGAGAACGGCGCGGCGGACGTTCGACGCCTCGTGCAGCGCCGTGTACGCCAGGAACCGTCCAGGGTTGAACGGGTGGTAGGCGCGAATTTCGCTGCGTTTCGCGAGAACCTCTCGAATGGAGAGGTCCCACTTGAAGAACCGTTGCAGACGCACTAAGTACACCCACATAGCATCGTAGTCGAACTCCACCCGTTCGTAGAATTCTGGAAACAGGTCGTGCGCAACCAAGACCGCATCAGCGATGAGGTTCGCCTTCAGAGTCACGCCTGGATACAGGGTGGGATGGATTTGGTAGTCACCGTACTCACTGACGAACTGATCCTGCACGCGACGGCCGTCGGTCGAGGTTGCTGACCCTCCGTGAGACTTTGGCGAACGGCCATGTGAGGTCACGGCGAAGCCTGTCTGGAACGCCGAGTCGGCAACCGCCGGAATCGCCGCTGAGAGGAACACGTCGGGCAGTGTCGTGTGGAAGACGCGGCCAGTTCGCCGTCGGATCAGGTCTGGCAACTCCCGCGCAACGGCCGAGTGATACATACATGGAATGTCATAGTGCTTCCACCCGCCCATCCGCATCATCAGTCGAGCGGCCGCACCAAGGTCCATGGGCATCGCTGGACCTTCGGAGGCCACATGCGACGTCTGTGCAGCAAGCCCGTCCATCGGCCAGGTGTAAATGTGAGTCGGCCACTTGTAAACGGACGCCGGATGGCGCGAATGCAATTCCTTCAGCCGCGTGAGCGCACCGGGCATGACGGCGTCGTCGTCTCCGATATAGGCGATGTAATCGCCGGTCGCGTGCTCGAGCGCGAACTCCCAGTTGTCGCACATCGACAGCCGACGGTCAGTCCTGACGTCACTTGAGACGCGGATCGGTGACAGCCCGGACGACGTCGGCCGTTTGTTGCGAACTCAAATTGTCACTGACGATCACCTCGAGATCCGCCATCGGGTCCATCAGGGCGGTTTCGATGGCGTATGCGAGCGTTTCGTGGCGCTCGCGGGTCGGAATCACCAGTGAGAGAAACGGTCGGCTCATTAGAGGCTCACCGCCCGCAGAGACCTGGAATGGCGTGAGAGCCAGGCCCGCGGCAGAGGTGTCACCAGGGTGGCGGCGATAGTCGCGAGGGCGACGACCCCCGCCAGCATCGCCACCGCACCAGCCCTTCCGAACTCTGCGTCAGGCGATAACATCCACGCCACCAGTACGGTGACCACTGCGGCGAGTGCGGGCTTACCGACGTCCGTCATATACCACGCCCTCAACTCCCCGGGCAGCAGCCGCCGGTGCAGAATTGTCATTTCGATCGTGATGTATCCGATATTCAGCACGAGCCAGGCGATTGCGGCAGCGATCGGGCCGAACCGTGGCGTGAGCACGATAAGCGCCGGAACCATTAACAGCAGCCCAGCCACGTTACAGTACAGAGTGAGATTAGTGCGCCCGTACGCCAGCTGCAGCATGTATGGGATGTTCATCAGTGCGTTCAGCGCCACTCCAGTCACCAGCACCGAGAGCACCGCGCCGGAGACAGTCGCGACCTTCGCATTTCCGGTCCAGACACGCAGAACCAGCGGCGCAAAAAACGCCAGCACGGCGGCAATCGGCACGACCAGAACCGTTACCGTCTGTGTAGCCCGGTGGTAGAGAACCGCGGTCCCGGCGCTGTTCCCCGAGGCGGCTTCGCGCGTGAGACCGGGGAAGGCCGCGGCTGCGACCGGCGCCACAAGGGCATACAAGCTGTTGGCCGCCACCGCCGCGAGGCTGTAGTAGCCGAACATTTCAAGTGAAAGCAGCCTGCTCAAGACGATCTTATCAATTTGGGTGAGCAATAGCGTTGTCGCGGAGATGGCGCCCATCCCGGCAGTGAACCGCCAGACGCCGGAGAGTGCCGTCGCCGAAAACCGCGCTTTGCGAGGTTCGCCAACGTAGCGCCAGAGAACCACAGCAGTTAACAGCGCACTCGACGCACTGACCGCGACCTGCCACCAAAAGAACGTGCGCAGACTCGCCGAGACCGTCAACAGTACGAGGGCCGCTCCTCCGTAGCGGAGGGTGCTGGTGGCAATCAGCAGCGCGTTGGACATGACCTGCCGTTCCAACCCCAGCAGACCTCCTGAGTAAAAGCCAAGCGGCCACTGGAACGCGAGCACCAGCGCCATCAGGACAATGGCACGCTGGACTTCGGCCTGGGGTAGCGTTCGCGCCTGAACCCAGTGCGCCGCTACCCACCCGGACCCGCTCATTATTACGAACGCGGCAATCACGGCCGTCGTCCAGTAGACCGCCTCGAGCGTCCTGAGCACGTGCCGCGAGTCCGCGCCGGACGCCGACCGCACTGCGAGTTCTCGATTCAATGTCGTCGTGAGCCCGACGTCAATAATTGCGAACGACGCCTGAAGGGTGGTGTAGAGCGCGATCAGTCCATACGCCTCGGGTCCGAGTGCTCTTAAATAGACGGGGACAAAGGCAAGTGCCATCACGGCCGACCAGCCACGGCCCACGAGGTTCGCCACCAGATTTCGGCGAAACCTGTGAGATGGGTTCACGGCCGCTCCGACCCGGTCTGTGCGTCCTTGCGGAGCCACGCGCCCGGCCAGTGCGTCACAACTTGTGACAGTTCGCTTTCGTTGAACGGCCACCTGGGTGGGGCAAGCTGGAATTGGGGGTGCGAGGCGGCGAAGTCCCGCGCCGCGGCTTCAGGGTTGTCGACCACCCACTCGGGCCGGCCCCGCGGGATGTCACTGAAGTACATCATGGCGCCGTCAGTCGCAACGATGTACGAGCCGTCGGAAACGAGTCCATGGTATGCCTCCAGTTCGGCGAGCACGTGCCGCTTCGAGTGGTCGGAGTCGAGCACCACCATGACGCGCTCGTCTGGACGAATCCGCCCGCGGACGTCCTCGACCACTGCCGGGTCGACCGAACTGCCTTCGATCAGGGTGATGTACGAGGACAATTCGTGCGTTTCGATGGCCCGCCTGTTCTGCGGCCGAATCTCGATATCCACACCAATCACTCTTCCCCGCCCCATCGCCTTGAACAGGCTGGCGTAGAAAATCAGCGAACCGCCGTGGGCAACGCCGGTCTCGACGATGACATCCGGCCGAACCGCGTAGATCACTTCCTGCATTCGAACGATGTCTTCCGGGAGCTGGATGATTGGCCGTCCCATCCACGAAAATCCGTAGCCGTATTTCAAAGACCAGCCAACCCGCACCCACTGGTGCGACAACACCGAAAAGGCATCGGGCGTGTAGAGTCCCATCCTTTTTTGAGTCCCGCCGTCGTCGACGGTCAAAGACCCGGCCTCGGTGTCAATTTCAATCCGCATCCAGTTTGCTCCGCATGAGGTCAACGAGCCTGACGTCGAGACCTGCGTCTCGCACGATCGCTGCGTTTTCGTGGAAATAGTTCGGGTTGGTGAGCACAGCGGTCTTGACATCGAAGGCCGCCATTCCTCGCGGTGCGACGATGGGATGGCCCGTCCCGGGGAGGTACCGTCCCTGTTTGTTCGGGTTGAGGTCGACCACACAGGCGACGATCTGCTCGTCCGGGTCGGTCAGGCCGGCGAGTGTGACTCCCTTTGCTGCTGCACCCCAGATGGCGACGGGCCCGTCGCCGCGCAGCCGCTCGATGAACCCACGAAGCTCGCGCCGCATCTCCGCTTCATGGTGCCCGAATGCGTCAGCCAGGGAGGCGATTGCGGGATCGCCATGCGCGTCCGCCGGTTCGGCCTTACCAGCGCGTGCTTCTAGCCACAAGTATTGGCCACCGAAGACGTGAGACACCGTGTCCACCTCGAAACCGGCGACCTCGAACGCGTACTGCAGCGACGAAGCGCTGAAGTACGAACAGTGTTCGTAGAAGAAATCCCAGATGACTCGGTTTCGCAAGATCCACTCGACGCAAGGAGTCTCGAAGAACACGCGTGCCCCAGGCCGCAGCGTTTGCCTGATTACCCGCAGAAATGCCAGCGGCTCGGCCACGTGTTCAATCACATGCCGGCACACAACCACTTGTGCTTCGATGCCGCTGCACGAGGCGTCGTAGAACCTTCGCTCGAAGCGGAGACGGCCTTCCAACGCGGTATCCGGGCCGACGTAGCTGGGATCGAACCCCATACCCTCGCTCTGCGGACTGCGCAGCAACAGGCTGCGAATGAACTCACCTTTGCCGCAGCCAATCTCGATGATCCGCAGCGCGTCCGACCCTGCCTGCTCCATCAGGCGGTCGGCGAGTCCCTCGACGTATCGCTCGAAGGCGGGCGAGGACGTCTGGGTATTGTCGTAGGCGGCGCCGTAGCGAAGTCGTTCCAGCTCGAATGCGGCGTTGAAGACAAAGCCGCAGACGTGACAGGCACACACGTCGAGAGTCCCGTTGCCCAGCAGCCGGGCGGAGGCGCGATCGTCGACCAGAAGGTTCTGGTGAACGGATACGCGATCACGATGCAAGAAAGACGGGCCGCAGGCGGAACCGCACACCGGACATCTCGCGGTCACGACACAGGCCCTCGCTGTAAATGTGATGACCACCACGAGACCGCTTCCGCCAGCGCGACCTCAAAACTCCGGGAGGGTACCCAGCCGACTTCCTCGCGCAACCTTTGCACGTTCGCCACCACAAAAGGAGCTTCGCCGGTCGAATTGTCGGTTTCGACGAACTCGGGTCGCCCGAGCTGCGCCGCGACGCCTCGTGCGAGCGCGCCGGTCACAATCGGGACGCCGGAGCCGATGTTCACCGGGCCGCTCACGTCGCTGTTGAAGAGAGCCACGATCGCGCGGGCGGCGTCGTCCACGTGAAGAAAATCGCGAACGGCAGTCGCCGAGCGACAGCGGGCTGGTTTCGACGACAGCAGATCGTTGACCAGAGAGGGCACCAGCCGGCTCGAGTGCTCGTGCGGTCCGAACAGGAAGAAAAGGCGGGCCCACGCGGCGCTCATGCCCCCCGGATTGCCATACGCCTCTAACACCGAGGCTGTTGCCAGTTTCGCCCTGCCGTAGAGGGTCGCCGGGCACAAGGGAGTGAAACGCTCGGTGCAGTAACCATAGCGCCAGTCGTACTCTGCGCACGTACCCACAGCGACGACTCTCTTACCGCCATTCGCGGCGAACGCTTCCAGCAATCCGACCGTCGCGGCGACCCATGACAGGTTGAGGTTCGAGTGCCAGTAATCGGGGGGAGTTGCATGCCAGGCGAGGTGAACCATGCCGTCCGCCTGAACCGACTCGAGGAGCGATTGGACTTTTAATGGCTGCAGTACATCGGCCTGGTGCCAGGTCGCACGTGGATCGCGCGGTCCACCCTGGCGCGAACTTACGGCGTGCACGTCGTGTCCGGCCTCGGCCAGAGCCGGCAGCACGTGGCGGCCGACGAAGCCGGTCGCTCCGGTGAGCAGAACGCGCATCACAGCACGAAATCCGGATACCCGCGGTCGCGATCCGACATGACAGCCGGTGGCAGTGGCCATTCGATCCCGAAGGCGTGATCGTTCCATCGGACACCGCGAGCGAGTGCCGGGGCGTACGATTCGGAAATCAGGTACAAGATCTCTGCGTCGTCAGTCAGGGTTTGGAAGCCGTGAGCGACGCCTTCCGGGATGTAGAGCGAGAGTCGATTCTCCTCGTTCAACACCCACGCGCGCCACTGCCTGAACGTTGGCGAAGCGGGACGCAGATCCAGGAGCACATCGTAAATCGCGCCGCGCACGCACCGGACCACCTTGGCTTCCTCACGCGGCGCCGCCTGGTAGTGCATCCCGCGAAGCGTGCCTGCCCGCGCATTGAAGGACAGGCTGCACTGCGCGAGGGCAACCCGCAAACCTCGAGCAGCAAACTCGTCCGCGGACCAGGTTCTCGCGAAAAAACCACGTTCATCGTGGATCTGCTCGAGGCGAAGCAGCCATGCGTCTGACAAGTCGAGAGATTCGAAAATCACGGTATCAGGCGACGTGTGGCTGCGGAACAGGAATGATGAATTGACCGCCGCGGCGACGGTACTCGGCCTGCTGGTCCAAAATTTCCGCGGCGAAGTTCCAGGTCAGAAGCAGCACGCTTTGTGGCATTTCCTCCAGCAGCGTCTCCACACTTCGAATCGGGAGGTGCGTCCCCGGCGTGAACAGGCCCTGTTTGACCGTGCTTCGATCGACGACGAAGTCGAGAGTCTCTCGTCCGATCCCGCAGTAATTGAGGAGCGTGCTGCCCTTTGCCGAAGCACCGTACGCCGCAATCCGTTTGCCATCCGACTTGAGTCGCGAGAGCAGAGCCAGCAGCGCACTGCGGAGATCCTCCACCCGGCGGGCAAACTCCGTATATGCGGCCCCGTCGGCCAGCCCGTACTCCTGCTCGTCTCGAAGCATGGTTTCAACCGCCGCGCCTCGTGCCCGGGAGCCGTGGGGCGAAACAAACAGCCGCAGGCTGCCGCCGTGGATCGCGAGACGCTCGACATCGTGAACGATCAGGCCACGCGCGGCAAATAGCCGATCGACGGCGGTCAGCGAGAAGTAGCACAGGTGCTCGTGGTAGATGGTGTCGAATTCGACGTGGTCCAGCATGTCCCGGACGTACGGCACCTCGATGACTGCCACTCCATCCGGCTTCAGCACCGTCCTGATCCCGTCGACGAACCCGCCGAGATCGGGGACGTGCGCCAGCACGTTGTTGGCGTGGAGGATGTCCGCGCGGAGGCCGTCGGCAGCCAATTGGCCCGCGAGGTCGCGCCCGAAGAATTCGCTCACGGTCCGAATGCCGCGTTCTTCCGCTACGACGGCGATGTTCCGTGCCGGCTCGATTCCAAGTACGGGAACGCCACGGCACGCGTAGTGCTGGAGGAGATAGCCGTCGTTACTCGCGACCTCCATCGCGAGACTCGACGCCCCCAGCCCGCGCTCCTCGACGATGCGTTCGGCGATGGCGCGCGCGCTGGCAACAGCCGTGTCCGAGAACGAGGAAAAGTAGACGTACTCGCGAAAGAGATCGGCCGGCGGGACTGTTTCGGTGATCTGCGTCAGCGAACAAGCCGGGCAGAAGACGAGCTCGAGCGGGAACCGGGGCTCCTCCGCCTCACGTTGATCCGCCCGCACGAGCGCGTTGGCGAGCGGCGTGGTACCGAGCGAGAGCACGGGATCGAGCCTGGCGTGACCGCAGGCGCGGCACACGAAGGGAGGCGATGCCGTCATCCGCGTGCCTGGCCAGCAGCCTGTCGCTCGTCGGCCGCGAGAAAGCTGCGATACCACGCGATCGTCCGCTCGAGCCCCTGATCGAGCGTGAATAGCGGCGCCCAGCCAAGCTCCCGGCGGGCACGGTCGGCGCTCAGATACTGATGCCGAATCTCGTGCGTTGCTTCGCCGCGCACATCCGGACGGACCGAGCTGCCCATCTGCGCGAGGATGCGCTCGACGAGTTCTGAGACCGTGACCTGGATCTCATTCGAGAAGTTGTAGGCCTGGCCCTGGACGGCAGGGTCGGCGGCCAGCTTCTCGGCCAGCAGCAGATACGCCGCCGCACCGTCTTCGACATAGAAGTAGTCGCGTACGTAGTTGCCGTCCGAGCGGATGACGACCGGCTGGTCCCTGAGGACGGACCGGATGGTCCCCGGCACGATCCGGTTCCAGTTGAGATCGCCACCGCCGTAGAAATTGCCGCAGCGCGTGATCGCGACCGGCACATCGTAGGTCGTCGCATACGTCTGCGCGATCAGATCGCCGCATGCCTTGCTCGCATCGTAGGGGTGGCGGGGCCGCAGCGGAGTGTCCTCGTGGTACGGCAGGACCTCCTGGTCGCCGTAGGCCTTGTCGGACGAAGCGATGACGACCTGTCGAACCAGCGGACTGCGCCGGCACGCCTCGAGCAACGCCCAGGTGCCAGCGATATTGGATTCGAACGTCGAAACGGGATTGCGATTCGCTATGCCGACGATGGTCTGAGCGGCAAGATGAAACACGGTGGTGATCTCGTATTCGCCGAGCACGCGCTCGAGCGCAGCCTGGTCTCGAATATCACCGCGAACGGTGACTACCCGTCCCAGTAGTCCAGTCCGGATCACGTCCGCCTCGGGAACCCAGTCGCGAACGAGGCATACCACGTGCGCACCCGCGGCCACCAGCCGGCGCACCAGCCAGCCGCCAACCAGGCCCGTCGCGCCGGTGACGAGCGTGGGTCTGTCCTGCCAGAATGTTGCAGTTACCATAATTTCCAGGGGGCGCGCTGCTCCGACCACAGCGCTTCCAGGTAGCGCTTGTCCCTCAGCGTGTCCATGCACTGCCAGAAGCTCCCGTGACGGAACGCCACCAGCTGGCGCTGGCGCGCGAGCTCTTCGAGGGCGTGCGTCTCCAACACACATTCGTCACCCGAGAGATACTCGAAGATCGCGGGCTCCAACACCATGAACCCGCCGTTGATCCAGCCCTCGCCCATTTGCGGCTTCTCGGTGAACTCAGCGACGAAATCACCGTCGAACGCGAGTCCGCCAAATCGGGAGGGGGGCCGTACGGCCGTGATCGTCGCAATGCGTCCGTGCTGACGGTGGAAGGCGAGCAGCTCGGCGAGGTTCAAATCGGCGACGCCGTCACCGTATGTCAGCATGAAGGGTCCGCCCGTGAGCCAGGGCTTCAGCCGGGTGACGCGCCCGCCAGTCATCGTGTCCAAGCCGGTGTCCACCAGGTGAATTTTCCAGGCCTCGCAGTCCGCCCCGTGCCGGTCGATCGTGCCTGCGCCGGTGTCGAGCGTCATGCTGCCGGCGAGCGACGTGTAATCGAGAAAGTACCGCTTGACGACATCCCCTCGATAGCCGAGCGCGATGAAGAACTCTGCGAATCCATAGTGCGAGTAGTGCTTCAGGATGTGCCAGAGCAGCGGGCGGCCGCCGACCTCCACCATCGGCTTCGGCTTGACCTCGGTTTCTTCGGCCAGGCGCGTGCCGAGTCCCCCTGCGAGTATGACCACCTTCACAGCGTCCGCATTCTCACGAGATGCCCATCAGGCATCGAGGGTCGCGTGGCTGCTCGGCACGTATGATGCGACCTGACGGGTAATGAGCATTTCGATTTCCATCCGGTCCCCGGAATGCGCTGCAGCCAGCAGCGCATCGAGCGGCACCGGCTCGACCGACTGGGGCTCGGCGACACGCATGATGTCGGGGTGTGCCGTTGCGCTGACAACCGCAGAATCCTCCCAGAGCCGCTCCTCCAGTTTTTCACCAGGGCGCATCCCGGTGAACACGATCGGGATCTCGTCGGGTGCGAAGCCGGACAGGGTCACGAGATCGCGCGCGAGCTGGCTGATTCTGACCGGTTCACCCATGTTCAGCACGAACAACTCGCCACCCGAGGCCATCCCTCCCGCCTGGAGCACCAGGTGGACCGCCTCTGGGATGGTCATGAAGAAGCGCGTCATGTCGGGGTGGGTCAGGGTAATCGGCCCGCCCGCTTCGATCTGCCGCTTGAAATGCGGGACGACGCTGCCGCGGCTGCCGAGCACGTTGCCGAACCGGACGATCGCGAACGCGCGGCCGGAGCGCTGCGCCGCCTCGAGGACGATGCGCTCGGCGATGCGCTTCGACGCCCCCATCATGCTGCGCGGCTCCACCGCCTTGTCCGTCGAGACCAGCACGAAGCGCTGCGTACCGGTTGCGGTCGCCGCATCGACGACGGCACTCGTGCCGCCAATATTGTTGGTGACCGCTTCCTCGGGGTTCAGCTCCATCAACGGCACGTGCTTGTGAGCGGCGGCGTGGAACACGACCGCCGGCCGATACCGCTGGAACACCTGGAGCAGGCGGTCGCGATCGCGAACGTCGACGATCGCAGTGGCCAGGTGCACGTCGGGAAAAGCCGTTCGAAGCTGCTGTTCGGCCTCGAAGATGCTGTTTTCGCCGTGACCGAGCAGCACCAGGAGCGACGGCCGCGCGTGTGCGACCTGGCGGCACAACTCCAGCCCGATCGACCCGCCTGCGCCGGTGACCACTACGCACCGGTCGGCCAGGTAGGTCGCAGCGCCAATCGGGCCGATGATCTCTGGACGCCGCAGCAGGTCCGCGATATCGACCTCACGGAGCCGCTGCACACTGACTCGCCCGTCGAGCAGCTCGAACATCCCGGGCACCGTTCTCGACGAAACTCCGGCGCCGGCACAGACCTGAGCGACAGCGCGGATCGCCGCGCCGGCGGCGCCAGGCATCGCGATAATCACTTCCTGGATCGAATACGCCTCGATCGTCCGTGCCAGGTCTTCGACCCGCCCGAGCACGCGCACCCCATAGATGCGCTTCCCCTGCTTGATTGGGTCATCGTCGAGCATGCCGATCGGTTCGAGCCCGAGGTGGTCGTTTCGCTCCAGTTCACGCAACACCGCAGTACCGGCGTCGCCGGCACCGACGATGAGTACGCTGCGCCGCGGGCCGGACCGTAACCCGCGACGCCGTCCACGGTGTTCGCTCAGCCACCTGACGCAGAAGCGCAAGCCCCCGACCAGCACCAGCGTGAGCAGCAGATCGATGAGAATGACCGACCGCGAGAACTGGGCCAGCGAGCGGGTCGATACCGCGACTGTGATCCCGACGGCGAGCACGGCGGATGCCGAAGACACGGCCGCGGCAATGGCGACGAGATCGCGCACCGTGGCGTACGCCCAGTAGCGCCGGTACAGGCCGAACACCGAGAACACGAGGGGTTTGACGAGGATGGCGGCGACAAGGAAGGGAACGAATTCCCGTCGGTCGCTGAAGAAGAGCCAGTCGAACCGGAGGACGAATGCTCCCAGCACCGAGAGTGCGATGAGGGGTACGTCGAGCAGAAGTACGAAGCGGTTCCTCATGCCGACGCAGGGCCGTGTGAGTGCGAACGCAGTTCCGTCGCGACGAGGCCGATCGCCCCGCAGACGAACCCCAGAAGCAGCCCCAGCGCACCGAACATAGGGAGCTTCGGCCAGACGGGCGTATCGGGGGCCACAGCCTTGTCCACGAGCTGCAGCGTCGTCGCGCTCGTCACGGCACCGAGCCGAGCCTCCTCGTATTGCATCGACAGTTCGCCGTGGATCCGGCGCGCGATGTCGACGTCCGTACGACGCCGCGCCGCTTCGAGCTGCTTCTGGTGCAGCTCGGTGATCTGACCGAGCTCGGCGCCGTCGATCTTGAGCACATCGACGAGTTCCCGCCGGCGACGCTCGAGTCCTGCGAGCTTGGTGCGGGTGGTCGCGATCTCGTACTGCAAGGTCGAGTAAACGGGATTGACGAGAGGGTTCGACGTATCCACCAACCCGGACTGGTCCGCGGGAGTGGAGAGCGCCGGGTCGCGCCTCGAGCGCGCATCCCTGTCATTCGGATCCGGGGCCGTCGAATCGGAACCACGCACACGCGTCGTCGCTTGCGTGCCGTCGTCAGCACGCGCTGTCAGCCGGCCTTCGTCCTGGCGTTCGGCCCGTTCCGCCGATGCGTCGAGCTCCCGACGCGTCGAATCCGCGTTCGCATTCGCCCGCTGGTGGCCGAGCGCCTGCTCAGCGCCGACCAGTCGCGGCGCCGCGAGAATTGGTTCGTAGTTCTTGATTTCTGCTTCGGCAGCTCGCAGCCGAGCCTTGTCCGTCTCGATGTCGACGAGCAGCGCGACCAGCGCACCCCGCTGTGTCAGGCGCGCGTTCGCGTCTTCCTGGGTCAACTCGACCTGCGCCTTCGCGTTGTAGCCCTCAAAGCGGTCCTCGGCGGTGCGGAGCTTGTGCTCGGCCTGGGTCAACTGGTCTTTGAGGCTGTCAGCCATGATGACGGCGCTGCCGAGATCGAGCTGTCTCTGCAAGTCGATCAACTTCGTCGCGAGCGAGTTGCACACCGACGTGGCAACCGCCGGGTCCCCGAGACGCACACGGATGCGGAGCAGATTGGTCCCGCGCACCTCGTCGACCGCGAGGGTGCGTTCGCGGAAACGCTGGGCACTCAGCCCAAAACGCGGATCGCTGAGGTTGAAGTCCGTCACGATCTGGCTTGCGAGCGCGTTGCTTTCGGCGAGGAGCCTGAAACGGGTCAGCGGAGGCGCGGCCTGCGCCTCGCGCCTCGGCGGGGTCACCATCACAAGCGCAGACGCTTCGTACTGCTTCGGGAGGACGAGCGCCGCGATTACGCCCACCAGCAGTCCTGCGACGGCGAGCCCGAGCAGCCATCGCCAACCCTGGCGCAATCGGAGTCCCGAGCCGCCGAAGATGGACTCCGGCTCACCGGCATCTGCGGCAAACGTACGCAGGCGTTCTGAAGGCGGTTCGGCTGATGCCGGACGCAACTGATTCCTTTCAACCAATCCGACTAGATCTGCTGCCGACCCCTGACGGATGAGCCCGCCGACGTCGAGAAAGGCTTGTCATTATATCGGTGCCTCAGAAGAACGCCTAATCCCCAGCCTGTTAGCGGTGGCAGTCAGCCTCAGGCATACCGCTTGCCTCATCTGGACGCGGGATGCAGGAGGCAGGCACAAAATGGTAAACGCTTTCCGTTCGACCGCAATGGCAGCGCTGGTGGTATCACTCGCGTTGCCAACATTGGCTAGCGCGCAGGACATATTTCTCGGAAGCGGCGGGGCCGACGCGACGTACAAAGGCACACAGCCCAACGCCGCCGCCGGGCTCTCGCTGGATCAGGGCGCCGTTGGCAACGGCGACACCCGTCGCGATCTGATCGTCGGAGCGCCGGGCGGTCCGGCGATCGCCGGGGCGGTGTACGTCATCTCTGGTGGCGCACCAAGGACGGGCGACAAACTCCTGTCTGTTGCCGATGTAAAAATCACGAGCTCGGAAGTCGGGAACCTCTTTGGATACGCGACAGCGGCAGGGCATATCCTGACTCTGGAAAGCGCCGGCGGTTCCGACAATCTGGTCGTCGGCGCTCCCCACGCGAACGGCAATGCCGGGGCGGTTTACCTCTTCACCGCCGGTTTTGCATCGGGAGCGGCTCTCACCGACGCGAGTGCGGTATTGACGATCACCGGCGCGGCGGGAGATCTGCTCGGCGCTTCGCTGGCGACGGGCGATCTCGATAACGACGGCCGGCGCGAAATCATCATCGGGGCGCCGGGGCACGGTCGGGTCTATATCATCAAGGGCGCTGCGTTCCCCAGCCACACGACGCTGGACCTGGCGGGGGGCACGGCCGCCCCGAACCAGACGATCACCGCGGCGGGTATCGGGAATGTTGTCACCGCCGGCGACGTCACCGGCGATAACGTCTACGACCTCGTCGTTGGCGACGCCGCGCAGAACGTCGCCTTTTTATATGTGGGCACGACCGGTACGATTCCGACGGTGCCGCTCGGCTCGTTTGCCGGCGTAAGTCCCGGGGACAGCGCCGGCGCGTCGATGCGCATCCTCGACCTGGACGGAGACGGAAAAAAAGACCTGGCCATCGGCGCCCCCGGGGTGAACGGGCCAAACGGAGCGGGCTCCGGTGCCGTGTATGTCTTCCTGGGGCCGATCACCCCCGCCGCCATGAGTCTGAGTCAGGCACCCATCGTTTTCTTCGGTGAGGCAGCCAGCCGCGCCGCGGGTGCCGCGCTCGCGGCCGGCGACATCAATCGGGACGCCCTCAAGAACGATCTTGTGATTTCCGCGCCGGGAGGCGCCGGAGGCGCAGGCGAGGCCGCGATCTATTACGGCCGGAGCCGTAGTGCCATTGGAGTGCTTCAGCCCGATGGCCGGCGCTTCGTCGATATGGCCGCTTCGGGTCAGATCAACCGCCACATTTTCGGCGACCCGGGCATTGGAGCCATTTCGTCCGTCCAGGTCTTCGAGGTCACCGGCGAAGGTGCGCGTGACGTCATCGTCGGCGTTTCGAGTGCTGAGGCCGGCGCCGGCAAACTCTTTTTCACGATTTCCCCGAAGCTGCGAGTGTCGCCGACGACGGTGTCCATGACAGTCAATCAGGGAGATTCGACGACGTCCACAACGATCATAAACGTCACCAATCCCAGCGTCGTTGCTACGGGGTGGACAGCGGCTTTCCCAGGCAACGCCCCGGCGGATGAGCGTTGGGTTTCCGCCACGCCTTCGGCCGGGACTGCCGACCTGACCCACGCGAACACGTTTCGAGTCATCGCGTCGAGCGCCGGGCTGGCCCCGGGCGTCCACACCGCGACGCTGGAGGTGACCTCGACGAGCCCTGATCTCACAATTACTATCCCTATTACCGTGACGCTCAACGTCACCGGCGCAACGATTGCCGTCGATACACCCACAGAAGGCGCGACCGTCAGTAACGGGTTCTCGATTTCGGGCTGGGCGATCGACCTCGGCGCCGCAACGGGGACGGGAGTCAGCTCGGTGCAGGCGTACGCGTACCGGGCGAGCGGTGCACCGATTTACCTCGGCACCGCGACCTACGGAGCAGCCCGGTCGGACGTGGGCTCCATCTACGGGGCCCGGTTTACCAATTCCGGCTACTCGCTGCAGGTACACAACCTCACGCCCGGAGCCAGCTATCAGATCTCGGTCTTCGCAAAGAGCACCGTCACCAACGCGTTCGCGAGTTCGCATTCGGTCAACGTGGTGGTCGCGAGCAACAGCCCGCCTGCGACGCCCGGTCCAACGGATCCAAACCCGGCGCCGCCACCAAACCCCAACGCGCCTTCAGGCGGTGGATGCAGCGCGTCGCCAATCCCGACACGCGAGCACGCGCGTCGCGGTCAACAGGACCGGGATGTTCTTCGGCGCCACCAACAACGGGGCGCTCAAGACAGGGGCGCAACCCGCGACCGTCACGTTCTCGGGCGGCTGTGGCACCTGGACCGTCTCGTCCAACGCCACCTGGCTGGACATCACGTCCGCGTCAGGCAGCGGCGCGGGCAGCTTCAGCGTCGCGGTGAAGTCGGGTTCCTACCCGGCAGGAACCGCGCTGACGGGGACGATCACGGTAACGGCTCCGGGAGTGGCGAACTCACCGCTCACGTTCCCGGTGCAGCTGCACGCCTATGCTTCGCCGGGCGCGCCGTTCGGTACGATCGACACCCCGACCAACAACGCGACCGGGGTCGTCGGCTCGATCGGCGTTACCGGATGGGCGCTCGACGACATCGGGGTATCGCAGGTGACGATCTGGCGCGATCCGCTGCCCGGAGAGACGGCGTCGGCATCGAACGGAAAGGTGTTCATAGGCAACGCCGTACAGGTCGACGGCGCGCAGACCGGACGTCGACGCGTCGAATTCGCAGCCGTTCGATTTCCAGGCGGGCTGGGGCTACCTGATGCTGACCAACATGCTCCCGAACCAGGGGAACGGGACCTTCAACCTGTTCGCCTACGCGGATGATGTGGAAGGACACCGAACGCTGCTCGGCACCAAGACGATCACCTGCGACAACGCTCACGCGACGAAACCCTTCGGCGCCATCGACACGCCCACTCAGGGCGGAACGGTATCGGGCAGCGCGTACGTGAACTTTGGCTGGGCACTCACGCCTACCCCGAACACCGTCCCGTTCGACGGGTCGACAGTGATGGTGTACATCGACGGCGTGCCCGTGGGGCATCCGACGTACAACCAGTTCCGCAGCGACATCGCCACGTTGTTCCCCGGTCGCACCAACAGCGGCGGCGCCGTCGGGTTCTTTACGATTGACACGACGACGCTGTCAAACGGAGTGCACACCATCCGTGGGGCGTCACCGACAATGCGGGTAACGCCGGAAGGGCATCGGCAGCCGCTACTTCACCGTCCTGAACAGCGCGGCGGTCTCTTCGCTCACGGTGGAACGAAGCTCGAGCGTCGAGTCAGCGATGGGACAGGCCCTGGAGGTGCGGCAATCGTCGTCCACCGGTGACGCGACCGGAGAAAGCGTAGCGTCGCTCGAATCCGTCACAGTCAGCCAGACGCCGGTTTACATGCGAACAGGGTTCGATCAATCTGCGCCGCTGAATATGGTGGACGCGGATGCCAGGGGTGCGCGGCACGTCAGCGCAGCCCAGGTGACCAGGTTCCAGCTGACGCTCGGTTCGCCGGCGCTGGGTGGCGACGAACGTTACGAGGGCTACGTCGTCGCGAACGGCGTGCTGCAGGATCTGCCGGCCGGGGCGTTTCTCGACCGAAAGGCCGGTGAGTTCTTCTGGCAGCCAGGTGTCGGATTCGCGGGTGTCTACGACATGGTATTCGTCCGGATTTCTGGTGACACGCGGGAGAGGATCCCGGTCAAAGTACACATCACCACCCGCTGATCGACGATGGGTCAGTAACTTCGACGCTCACCGTGAGAAAGGGCCGCCCTGCGCGGCCCTTTCTTTTTGTCGGCGGACCGTCTCCAAGACTGCACCGGAACAGCACACGGCCCGTCAGTGGGCAATCGAGGCTGTGCCCTTCTCATTGCCCCCAGCGACAAAGCTCACACAAACAGTTGAGTTAAGTCACCTGAACGACGGACATTCCGCCGTCCGCTGACATTACCGGTTTGGTGGGTCAGCAATAAAGGTTGCGTAGACAACCAGTTAGGTCGTACAGCTTCAATTGATTCAAGCTCTGCCCTTTGGTGGTCATCTTGCGAAGGCTGAGGTGAACCTGGCCGACGGCCCACAACAGGGCGTCGTCCTGAAACACGGCACTTCGAGAGATTGCGTACCCCCAACATGGACCCATTGACCCACGTCGCGGCCTTCCGGCGCACCCTCGTTGCCGCAGGGATCGTCCTTGCCATCCTGCTGCTGTCGCGCGGCACGGCGGGCGTCGGCGCCCAGGCGCCGGACCCGTGTGCGCCGCCCAACGGCAACCCGGTCGTCTGTGAGAACCAGCAGACTGGTGCACCGTCGAGCGAGTGGGACATCAATGGCGGTGGCGCCGGCGACGTCACAATCCAGGGGTTCTCGACTGACATCAGCGTCAATCGGGGAGATACGATCGATTTCAAGATCGACACGGATGCGACTAGCTACCAGCTCGACATCTATCGAATGGGGTATTACGGGGGTTTTGGTGCGCGGAAAGTGGCGACCGTCACCCCCTCCGCAACGCTTCCGCAGGTGCAGCCGGCGTGTTTGAGCGACGTGACAACCGGCCTCGTCGACTGCGGCAACTGGGCGGTGTCGGCCTCTTGGGCGGTACCGTCGACAGCCGTGTCGGGCATCTACTTCGCCAAAGTCACGCGCATCGATACCGGCGGGGCGAGTCACATCGTCTTCGTCGTGCGTGACGACACCGGGCACTCCGACCTTCTCTTTCAGACCTCCGATACGACGTGGCAGGCCTACAACCAGTACGGCGGCAACAGTCTGTATGCCGGCAATCCGGTGGGCCGCGCCTACAAGGTCAGCTACAACCGCCCTCTCACGGTGCGCGGAACGGCGGTAGAGGACAGCGTCTTCAACGCCGAGTACCCGATGGTGCGGTGGCTCGAAGCGAACGGCTTCAATGTGAGCTACTTCACCGGTATCGACTCGGACCGGCTTGGAGCCGAACTGCTGGAGCACAAGGCGTTCCTCTCCGTCGGTCACGACGAATACTGGTCGGGCGGCCAGCGCACCAACGTGGAAGCAGCGCGGGCGGCGGGTGTTCATCTCGCGTTCTTCAGCGGCAACGAAGTGTTCTGGAAGACCCGGTGGGAGACGAGCATCTCGAGCGGCGCGGCGCCTTACCGCACGCTGGTCTCGTACAAGGAAACGCACGCCAACGCGAAAATCGATCCGCTTCCGACGGTGTGGACTGGCGCGTGGGAGGATCCCCGTTTCAGCCCGCCGGCCGATGGCGGACGTCCCGCCAATGCACTCACCGGCACGCTGTTCCGCGTCAATTCCGGAACGGGCGCACTGACGGTTCCGGCCGCCCAAGGCAAGTTGCGCTTCTGGCGCAACACGGCGGCGGCGGCGCTGGCACCAGGAACCAGCCTGTCCCTGACCGACGGCACGCTTGGGTACGAATGGGACGAGGACGTCCCGAACGCATTCCGGCCGGCCGGTCTGATCCGATTGTCAGACACCACGTTGAACTCGGTCGAGCGGCTGCAGGATTACGGGTCCACTTACGGACTGGCGACAGCAACGCACTCGCTGACTCTCTACCGACACTCGAGCGGTGCGCTGGTCTTTGGCGCGGGAACGGTGCAGTGGTCCTGGGGACTCGACAGCAATCACGAACGCGGCTCCGCGGCGCCGAGCCTGACGATGCAGCAGGCGACGGTGAACCTGTTCGCCGACATGAGCGTCCAGCCATTGACACTCCAGGCGGGACTGATCGCGGCGTCTGAATCTACGGACATCGTCAAACCGACATCGACGATCACATCCCCATCGAACGGGGCCGATATCCCGGCGAACACTTACATCACCATTTCCGGCACTGCGAGCGACGGCGAAGGGGGCGCCGTCGGCGGCGTCGAGGTCTCGGCGGACGGGGGCGCGACGTGGCAACGGGCGCTCGGGCGTGAGACGTGGACGTTCTCGTGGCACAGCGGTCCGAGCCGCAGCGTCAACTTGCTCAGCCGCGCGGTGGACGACGCGGGGAACCTCGAAATACCCTCGGGCGGCATCACCGTAAATGTCGGCACGGTCCCGCCGACTTGCCCATGCTCGTTGTGGTCGCCGTCTCAAGCACCCGCGGTGACGGGCGCGAATGATCCAGCTGCGATCGAGGTCGGCACACGGTTCCGTTCGGACACCAGCGGTTACGTAACGGCGATCCGCTTTTACAAGGACCCACGAAACAGCGGCGTCCATTCGGGTCACCTGTGGAGCGACTCGGGAGTCCTGCTCTCCACGGTGGCGTTCAGCGGCGAGACCGCCTCGGGCTGGCAGCAGGCGACGTTTGGCGCCCCTGTCGCGATCAACGCCAACACGACTTACGTGGTCTCGTATCACACGAGCGCAGGGTTCTATTCTGCCGACAGCGGGTATTTTTCCGCCGCGGGCCTGCACAGCGGCACGTTGTACGCGCCGCGGGACACGGAATTCGGCGCCAATGGTGTCTTCCATTACGGGTCGACGGCATTTCCGAGCGATTCGTTCGCGAGTCAGAACTTCTGGGTCGACGTGGTGTTCGTCCAGTCAGTGGGTCCCGACACGACGGCACCGGTAGTCAGCGTGGTTGCGCCGGCAAACGGCGCCGCCAACGTTGCGGCTTCGGCTCAGATCTCAGGATCGTTCAGCGAAGGTCTCGACCCGGCAACCGTCACTGGCAGCACCTTCGAGCTACGCGATGCCACCAACGCCCTGGTCCCTGCAACCGTCGGATATTTGAATGGAACCGGAACAGCCACGCTGACGCCTCTTTCACCACTCGCCTTTTCGACCAGCTACACCGCCACTCTGCAGGGTGGAGCGGGCGGCATCACCGACACGGCAGGGAACCCGCTCGTCTCGGACTACACGTGGTCCTTTACCACGGCAGGCGTTCCGCCCCCACCGCCGACGGCGGGACCCGGAGGGCCGATCCTCATCGTCTCGAACAGCACGAATCCCTTCAGTCAGTACTACGCAGAAGTGCTCCGAGCCGAGGGTCTGAACGCGTTTGCGGCACTCGACGTTACCCAGATCACGTCCCAGATCTTGAGTTCGTACGACGTCGTCATCCTGGGTGAAATGGCACTGAGCGCTCCGCAGGTCAGCATGTTCACCGACTGGGTCACTGCGGGCGGAAACCTCGTTGCGATGCGGCCCGACAAGCAGCTGGCCGGATTACTCGGCCTTGCCGATGCGAGCGCAACTCTTGCGGAAGCCTACCTGCAGGTTGATACGTCAGTCGCGCCTGGGACGGGGATTGTCGCCGAGACGATGCAGTATCACGGCACAGCCGACAGGTATACGGCCGCGGGGGCAACGACCATCGCGACGCTGTTTTCGAGCGCGACGACCGGGACGACAAACCCCGCGGTTACTCTCAAGAGTGTTGGCGCGGCCATGCGGCGGCATTCACCTACGACCTGGCGAAATCAATCGTGTATACGCGGCAAGGCAATCCCGCGTGGGCGGGCCAGGAGCGTGACGGGACGACCCCGATCCGATCCGACGACCTGTTCTTTGGCGGTGCTTCGCCCGACTACGTCGATCGCACGAAGATAGCGATCCCGCAGGCAGACGAGCAGCAGCGGCTGCTCGCGAACCTGATCATCCACGTTGAGTACGCCTACCCGGCCGTTGCCACGTTTCTGGTACTTCCCGCGCGGCGAGAAGGCGGTTGTCGTGATGACTGGTGACGATCACGCAAGCAACGGAACCGCCGGTCAGTTCGACTACTTCGTCAGCCAGAGCACGCCAGGGTGCGACGTGAGCGCATGGGAATGCATTCGTGGGACGTCATACATGTATCCGGCGACGCCGATCGCACCGGCTGATGCCGCTGCGTTTGCTGCTCAGGGGTTTGAGCTTGGCGTGCACGTGACGACCGACTGCGGCGATTACACGCCTCAGTCACTCGAAGCGAATTTCACGAACAACATCGCGGATTTTTCGTCCTCCTTCGCAGCCTTGCCGGCGCCGCGGACGAACAGGCTCCACTGCGTCGTGTGGAGTGACTACTCGACCCAACCTCGCGTCGCTCTGGGTCACGGCATTCGCCTCGACACCACCTACTACTACTGGCCGGCCGCATGGGTGAATGATGTGCCGGGTGTGTTCACCGGCTCGGCGATGCCGATGCGGTTCGCGGATGCGGACGGCACGATGATCGACGTCTACCAGGCCCCCACGCAGATGACCGACGAGTCGGACCAGAGCTATCCGCTCAACGCCGACACGTTGCTCGATAGAGCGCTTGGCGTAGAAGGCTACTACGGTGCCTACGTCGCCAACATGCACACGGATCTTGCGGATCATCCGGGGGCGCACGCAATCGTCGCGTCGGCGAAGGCGCGACACGTCCCTGTGATTTCGGCGAAGCAGCTGCTCGACTGGGTGGATGGTCGAAACGCCGCCACTTACACCGCGCTCGCCTGGACCGGCAGCACCTTGACGTTCACGGTCACCGCCGACGCACGCGCCACGGGACTTCAGATGCTGGTTCCGGCTGCACAGGACAGCCACATCGTTACCAGCGTGCTTCGGAATGGCGCTCCGGTTGCCTTCTCGATTCAACAACTCAAGGGCGTGGCCTACGCGGTGTTCGGTTCAGCGCCGGGTGCCTACACCGTGACGTATGCAGCCGACACCACCGCGCCTGCAATCACAGCTGTGGCGGTTACGCCTGACGCAACCACTGCCACGATCACCTGGAACACGAGCGAGGGGGCAACATCCAGCGTCATGTTCGGTACGAATCCGAACCTGATGAACGCATCGGTGTCATCGGCCGTGCTCGCCACGAGCCACTCGATCACGCTGAACAGTCTGGCGCCAGGCACGACCTACTACTTCCGCGCGGTCTCGAGCGACGTTCATCGGGAATACAACGAGCGCACCGGCGCCGCCGGCCGCGCCGCTCAACTTCCGAACGCTGCTGGTGCCAGCGCTTGGTTGCCCGTGCTCGATCTGGAGCGCCAGCGCGACGCCAGCGATCGCGTCGGCAGCAGACGCCAACGCCATCGAAGTGGGCGTCAAGTTCAAGGCGGCCGCGAACGGGTTCATCACGGCACTGCGGTTCTACAAGGGACCCTCGAATGGCGGGATCCACGTGGGTAGTCTGTGGACCAGCGCGGGCGTCCTGCTCGGCAGGGTCACCTTCGCGAACGAAAGCAGCACCGGCTGGCAGCAGGCTACCCTGCCCCAGCCGGTGGCGCTCACCGCCAACGCGACCTACGTCGTCTCCTACAACTCGAGCAGCGGCGGGTATTCGGTCGACTCGCAATATTTCAGTGCCGGCGGGGTGACCAACGGCCCGTTACAGGCGCTTGGGGACGGCGTGAGCGGCGTAAACGGCGTCTTCGCCTACGGTGGAACCACGTTCCCCACGCAGTCGAACGACAGTTCGAACTACTGGGTGGACGTGGTGTTCGTCACGACCGTGCCTCCGTCGGCGCCCGGCCCCCGTGACCCTGACGGACACGACGGCCGCGGACTTCAACGGCGGCACGGTTGACGCGGGTGCCTACGTCGGCAATTTCGCCGGCGGCGAAATAATTCTGCTGCCAGCGCTCCACGAAGAGTTCTCCGGAGGAGTAGTTCCGGCAGACTGGACCTCCACGGCGTGGGCAGCTGGCGGCACTACGTCCTTCGCTGGCGGCCAGGCGACTATCAACGGCGCACTGCTTCACGTCAGACGGGCTGCTGTCGTCTGGGCAAAGCCTCGAGTTCGTGGCTACTTTCTCCGGCGGCGCCGCACAGCACGGCGGCTTCGCACTGGACTTCGGTCAAAACCTCTGGGCGATCTTCAGTACGCAAAGTGGCGGCGCATTGTTCGCGCGCACTCACGACGGCATCACGCCCACTGATACGCCGCTACCTGGCAACTGGCTGGGCTCCCCCCACGCATTCCGCATCGATTGGGCGAGTGGACTCGTCAAGTTCTACATTGACGGCACCCTCGTGGCCAGCCATGCACAGTCGATCCCCGATCCGATGCGTCCGGCATTTTCGGAGTTCAGCCCTGGCGCGGATGCGCTTCTTGTTTCGTCTGTTCGACTGGCACCCTACGCAACCGCCGGCACTTTCACGTCACGAATCCTCGATGCCGGCTCTTCGACCGTCTGGGCATCCGCTTCGTCCGTCGCGACCACTCCGGCAGGAACCACGCTTGCCCTCAGCGTGCGGTTCGGAGACACGCCGACGCCGGACGCCACGTGGACGTCGTTCAGCAGTGTCGCGCTCGGCAGCGCCGCTCTCACCGGAACGTCGCGATACGTTCAATATCGGGCGGTCATGACCGGCACTGGCGACACGACACCCGAACTCGCTTCCATCACCCTGTCCGGGACGGCCGTGGCACCGCTGCCGACCGTGTCGGTCACTGGGGGGAGCATCGTCGAAGGCAATTCCGGTTCTGCCTACGAAGAGTTCACGGTGACGCTCTCCGCACCTAGGTTCAACCAGGTGAGCGTGTCTTACTCGACCTCGGACGGCACCGCATCGGCGGGCAGCGATTATCAGGCTTCGTCCGGCACTATCCTCATTCCCGCCGGATCGACAACGGCCAGCATCGTGGTTCCGATCACTGGCGACGTCGTCGTTGAAGCCGACGAGACATTCGCATTCACGTTGAGCGCGCCTGTGAACGCCACTCTGGGTCAGGCTCAGGCGACCGGAACGATCGTCGACGACGATGTGCCGTCGATTTCGATCGCGGATGCCCTCGCGACTGAGGGCGACGGTGGAACTACGAATGCTGTCTTTGTAGTATCGCTGTCGGTGCCCGCTTTCCACACGGTAACGGTACCGTTTACCACGACCGATGGGACCGCGCTGGCGCCGCAGGACTACACCGCAACGTCCGGAGTCGTAACGTTCCCCGCGGGAACGACCACGCGCGACATCAACGTGCCAGTGGTTGGGGACAGCCGGCATGAGCTGAGCAAAAACTTCGCAGTAATCCTTGGCTCCCCCGTCAATGCTGTCGTCCAGGACGGTAGCGCGACCGGCGTAATCGCGGACAACGACCCAATCCCCGCGGTGACAATCGACGATCTCAGCACCACAGAAGGCGATTCCGGCAGCCTCGTGGCAAGCGTGACCGTCAGGCTGTCACGCGCCAGCGACCAGGTGGTGACGCTGTCGTATGCCACGGCTGACGTCACGGCGGCGAGCCCTGCCGATTTCACGGCGAGTGCGGGCACGCTGACGTTTGCCGCGGGAGAAATCACAAAGACGATTGGCGTGTCGGTGACTGGCGATACCGTCGACGAGCCGGATGAAACCTTCGCGGTGAACCTGGGCGCGCCGGTAAACGCGACCATCGCTGACGCCCAGGCGATTGTGACGATCGTCGATAACGATCCCCCCGGGCCGAACGAAAACGCGCGCATGGCGGTCGACCGCACCGGCCTCTACTTCGGTGCAACGAACAACGGCGCGATCAAGACGGGCTTGCAAACGGCGAACGTCCGGTTCACAAACGGGACGGGCACGTGGTCGGTGACGACAACCGCGCCGTGGATTCAGATCGGTGATGGAACCGGCAGTGGCGCCGGCACGTTCCTCGTCGGTGTCAAACCCGGAACCTACCCGTCCGGCACGATCTTGTCTGGAACGGTGACGGTCACAGCCCCAGGCGTGCCAAATTCTCCTCTCGACGTCCCGGTGCAGTTCCGCGCCTATGCCGGTACGGCGGTCCCCGACGGCACCGTGGATACCCCGGCTGATAACGCGCAGTCTGTGGTCGGATCGCTCGCGGTCACCGGTTGGGCGGTTGATGACATCGGCGTATCGCGCGTCAGCATCTGGCGCGATCCTCTGCCGGGCGAACCGACGTCAGGACCTGAACGGGAAGGTATTCATCGGCGACGCGGTGCAGGTGGATGGCGCGAGCCCGGACATCGACGCGGCCAGGTCGCAGCCATTCGACTACCAGTCCGGCTGGGGCTACCTGCTGCTGACCAACATGCTCCCGCGACCAGGGGAACGGCACGTTCAAGCTGTTCGCCTACGCCGACGATCTCGAGGGACATCGACGCGCTGCTCGGGTCGAAGACGATCACTTGCGACAATGCGCACTGCGATCCGGCCGTTCGGCGCCATCGACACACCGACCCAGGGCGGCGTCGTGTCCGGGTACGGCATACGTCAACTTCGGATGGGTGCTGACGCCGCAGCCGAACACGATCCCGACGGACGGGTCGACGATCATGGTGTACATCGACGGCGTCCCGGTGGGTCACCCGACGTACAACCAGTTCCGCGGCGACGTCGCGGCACTCTTCCCGGGACTCAACAACAGCGACGGCGCCGTGGGTTACTTCATGATCGACAGGACGACGCTGTCGAACGGGGTGCACACCATCTCGTGGGGCGTCACCGACAACGCCGGCAACGCGGAGGGTATCGGCAGCCGCTACTTCACCGTGCTGAACGGAGCGACCGCAATCGTCGGTCACGGTCGAGACGAAGCTCGAGCATCGAGTCGGCGATGGGACAGGCGCTCGAGGTGCGGACGTCGGCCGCGATCGGCGATTCGAGCGGGGCAGCTGGCACATCACTCGACTTCGCTGCCTGTCAGTCAGACGCCGGTCTATCTGCGAACCGGGTTCGACCAGACCGCGCCGCTCGAATCTCGTGGAGGCAGACGCCAGTGGCGTGAGGCGCGTCAGCGCCAGCCCAGGTGACCAGGTTCCAGCTGACGCTCGGGTCGCCGGTGGACAGTGGCGGCTGACGATCGTTACGAGGGTTACGTCGTTGGCGGACGGCGCGCCTGCAGGCCTTCCGGCGGGAGCGCTGCTCGACCGCAGGACCGGCGAGTTCTTCTGGCAGCCCGGCGTCGGGTTCGGCGGGTGTCTACGACCTGGTCTTCGTCCGCATCTCGGGTGACACGCGCGAAGGATCCCGGTGAAGGTCACGATCAGCCGCTGATCGATGACGCGCAGGGCCCGGACCGAGAAAGGGCCGCCTCGCGGCCCTTCTGCTCCAGCCTCTGTATCCCCGAGGGATGACGCGACGAACTAACGCGATTCGACGCCGGCCGGCGTAGCGGGCGCGCGCGACAGGCGCTCGAGGTCGGCGTCGACCATCATTCGGACCAGGCCTGCGAAATCCACGTCAGGCGTCCAGCCGAGCGCTGCCCGCGCCTTCGCAGGATCTCCAATCAGGTGATCCACTTCCGCCGGCCGCAGGAAGCGCGGATCGAGGCGCACGTACTTCTTCCAATCGAGTCCGACGTGGCCGAACGCGAGTTCGACCAGGTGCTGGACCGAATGGCTCTCGCCGGTCGCGATGACGTAGTCGTCGGCGCGATCCTGCTGCAGCATGAGCCACATCGCCCGGACGTAGTCGCCGGAAAATCCCCAGTCGCGCTTGGCGTCCAGATTACCGAGCGCGAGCGAGTCGGACACGCCGAGCTTGATCCTTGCGACGCCGTCGGTTACCTTGCGAGTCACGAACTCCAGCCCGCGGCGGGGTGATTCATGGTTGAACAGGATCCCCGACACAGCGAACAGATCGTAGCTCTCCCGGTAGTTCACCGTGATGTAGTGCGCGAAGACCTTGGAGACCCCGTACGGACTGCGCGGGTAGAACGGCGTCAGCTCGGTTTGCGGCACCTCGCGGACCTTCCCGTACATCTCGCTCGACGACGCCTGGTACAGCCGGATGCTCGGGTCGACCTGGCGCACGGCTTCGAGGACACGCGTCACCGCCTGCGAGTTGAACTCGCCTGTCAGCAGGGGCTGATCCCAGGACGCAGGCACGAATGACATCGCGGCCAGGTTGTAAATCTCATGCGGCCGCACTTCGTCGATAACCCTGATCAGCGAGAGCTGATCCAGGAGGTCACCGGGCTTGAGGTGGATGCGGTCGAGCAGGTGTTCGATGCGCCAGTAATTCGTGGTGCTGGCTCGGCGAACCAGTCCGTGGACCTCGTAGCCTTTCTCGAGCAGCAACTCCGCGAGATACGAACCGTCCTGGCCGGTAATTCCGGTAATAAGAGCGCGCTTGGTCATGGTCACGTAAGGCTGGCCGGTAATTCTGGTGCAAGGCCCGCCCGGGCCCGACGCACACCGCTCGCCGCCGCCGACGGCGTCATCATACAACGCGGACGGCTCGGGACCGCGTCACTGTCGTTTTTACCCGACTTCCTGGCAGCCCTGCAATTCTTGCGCGGTTTCTGTAAGAGCGCGCAGGCACGTGCACACTTCCGCTTCCCTCGATCCCTCTTTTCAGGCCTGTTTTTGCTCAGCTCGCCGGCTTTCAGCTCTGGCATATGCGTTGCCTTTGACGAAGACGACTCGTCAAGGAGCCTTATGCTGAAACCACGCCTCGGCGTTGCCGTGCTTTTGACCGTTCTGCTGTCTGCCGCACCGCGAATGCCGCCGCGATTTCCCTGACCTGGGATCGCAACGCGGAATCCACGGTGACTGGCTACGTGGTGCAAGTCGGCAGCACTCCTGGCGGCACGGACCAGGCCATTGACATCGGCAACCAGATCTCGTGGACGTTCGGGTCGGCAGTTGCCGGCAAGACGTATTACTTTCGCGTCCTGGCGTACAACGCCGCCGGCGCGAGCAGCCTCCCGTCGAACGAGGTCTCGGGCGCGGCTCCGGTTCCGACCAACGTGCCGCCGTTCGGGAGTTTCGATACGCCGACCAACAACGCGACGGGGCTGACGGGATCGGTGGCGGTGACTGGTTGGGCGCTCGACGACAACGGGGTCACGCGTGTCCGGATCCTTCGTGCGACCCGTGGCGGGCGAGACGCCAGGAACGCTGGTCTACATCGGCGACGCGTCACGCGTGCCCGGTGCCCGTCCGGACATCGCCGCGAAGCTAACCCGACCGCTGCTCAGAAGGACCGCGCTGGATGGGGCTACCTGTTGCTCTCGCTGTTCCTTCCGAACCTCGGGCAACGGCACGTTCACGCTCTATGCCTATGCAGACGACGGCGACGGACATTCGACGCTTGCTCGGCACCAAGACGATCACGTGCGCCAACTGCGAGCTTCGATCACTCCCGTTCGGCGCGATCGATACGCCGGGCCAGGGCGAGGTCGTCAGCGGAGTCGTCAATAACTTCGGCTGGGTGCTGGCGCCGGGAAACTCGCCGCGCCGATCCGACCCCGGCGGCGGAACCGTGCGGGTCGTCATCGACGGTGTCGCCTGTCGGAAGTCCCGACCGGTTGGACCACCCGCACCGATCTCACGAGCCTCTTTCCCCGTCGCGAGCTACAAAGGGATCGCCACCGCACTCGGCGTGTTCACGTTCGACAGCCGCACCCTGACGAACGGCATCCATACGATTGCCTGGGCCGTGACCGACAACATGGGAGGCACGTGCCGGCGTCGGCAGCCGGTACTTCACGGTCGCGAACGCGTCGGCTTCTACCGCGGCGTCGACCGCGGCAAGCACGGCGTCGGAGAGCGCGGCAACCGCTGCCGTCGCGCAGGTGGCACGACGCCGCTCGTCGGACGTCACGGCTACGACCTCGATGCGCCCTGGCGCAATTACCGCGCGAACTCGGCCGGCGTCGTCGTCGTCCAGTCCGAGGAGCTCGATCGAATCGAGCTGTATACGCAGGCAACGAGCGGGTCGCTCGTGACCGCAAACGGTCTGCGCCATCTGCCGATCGGCGCCAGCCTCGATGGCGGCGTGTTCACGTGGCAGCCGGGTGCAGGTTTCGTCGGCTCTTACGACTTCCTGTTCACCGGGCCCGCCGGTGATCGCCAGGTGCGCATCGTCCTGAACCCGAAGGGTAGTGGACGGGTCGGACCGCAGGTGGTCATCGACACGCCGTCACGCAGCACGAAGGGCCTGGTCGCGGCCGACCAGCCGTTCGTCATCGCCGGGTGGGCCGCCGATCTCGGACTCGACGGTCGATGGCGGAGTGGACGCCGTCCACATCTGGGCGTATCCGCGCAAGCGGCGGCGACCCCATCTTCCTCGGACAGGCGTCGCTCGGAGGCATGCGCCCCGACGTGGCCGCGGTCTACGGCAACCGGTTCCTGATGAGTGGCTACGGCGGCACGGCCGCCGGGCTGCCCGCAGGCGACTACGACATCGCGGTGTTCGGCTGGAGCACCGTCCTGCAAGGCTGGGCGCCGGCGAGCACGGTCACGATTCGAGTGCGCTAACGATCACAGGTTCTACAGGGTTCTACGAGGTTCTCACAGGGTTCTACAGGTTCGGCGGGTTCTACAGGTTCGGCGGGTTCTACAGGTTCGGCGAGGTTCTGCAGAACCGAACCAAGTAGAACCCGTAGAACCGAACCAGGTAGAACCCCGTGAGAACCCGGTAGAACCTCGTAGAACCCTATAATCTCCGAGTGGAAGAAATAGACGTTCTCGTTGTCGGCGCTGGTGTCGTCGGGCTCGCGTGCGCTGCGGAAATCGGTCTCTCGGGTCTGACGGTCTGTCTCGTCGAGCGCCATCCGCGCGCGGGGATGGAGACAAGCACCCACAACAGCGGTGTCCTTCACGCTGGTATCTACTATCCCCCCAACAGTTTGAAAGCGTTGCTCTGCGTCGAGGGGCAGCGTCTGCTCTATGAGTTCAGTGCCAGGTACGGGGTTCCTCACCAGCGCTGCGGAAAGCTGATCACTGCGTCGGCATCCTCACGAGATCGGCGCGCTCGAAGCCCTCATGGCGCGAGGGAATGCGAATGGTGCGGACTCACTTCAGATGATCGATCGAGCGGAGACGCTCAGGCGTGAGCCAAACGTTGCCGCGGTTGCTGCCATCTGGTCGCCCGGTACCGGGATCATCGAGCCGGAGGCGCTGGTACGAACGCTGCGCGATCTCTGCACCGCACGCGATGTCGTATTCCTGCCGGGAACGACTGTGCTGAGAGCGGAACCGGCCGCGGACGCACTGGACGTTTACACGGGCTCGGAAACGATTCGCGCCCGCACCGTGATCAATGCCGCTGGTCTCTACGCCGACGAGGTGTCGGAGGCATGCGGAGGCGAGACGTTCAGGATCTATCCGGTGCGGGGCGAGTACGCGGAGCTCGTGCCGGCAAGACGATCACTCGTCAACGGCTTGATCTACCCGTTGCCCCACGCCTCCGGGCCACGGCCTCGGAGTCCACGTCACCAAAACCACCTGGGGAGGCGTCCTGTTTGGACCGACGGCGGCATACCAGGAACGGAAGGACGACTACGAGGGCAATCGCATTCCCGTCGAAGCCTTCGTCGAGCCCGCGCGGGAATTGCTGCCGGGCATCCAGCTCGAGGACCTTCGACCGGGCGGAACCGGCATCCGGCCGAAGTTGCATCCGCCCGAAGACTCGTTTGCAGACTTCATGATCCGACGCGACTCGCGCATACCCGCGCTGATCCAGGCCGCTGGAATCGAATCGCCAGGGTTGACGGCTTGCCTCGCAATTGCGAGGCGTGTTGGGGCGCTGGTTCAGGAGAGCGCGTAGAGGCGTTCGCGTCCGAACTCATGGGCGGGCGACATGTCGCTCGAGCGCGTTCTGCCATGTCGGCATCGCGATCCCTGCGAGCCGCAGCTTCTCGTTCGAAAGCGCACAGTATTTGGGTCGCTTCGCCCGAAGCACCACGTCATCGAAGCTGACCCGATCGAGCACCGGCTCGCAGCCCAAGATGCGAGCCGCTTCCTCGGCCATGCCGGCCCATGTCGTCACGCCGGTGTTGACGCAGTGATACAGCCCGGAGCGGCGGGCGCTTTTCGACGCAGCGCGACCGTCGCCTCTGCCACGTCATCGACGTAGCTCGGAGTGACCGTGCGATCGACGAAGACGCGTACGGGCTCACCGCGGCGGATGCCATCGAGAATTCGGTCGACGCTGCTCTTCGCCCGCTCGCCGCCGAACAGGCTCTCGACGCGCAGGACGTAGTGGTCCGGCGCCTCGGTGGCGAACCACTCACCCAGTAACTTCGAGAGACCGTAGTTACTCGACGGCGCCGGCGTGTCCGACTCTGTATAGGGTTGGTGGGCCCTGCCGTCGAACACGAAGTCCGTACCGTAATGAACCAGCGTCGCGCCGGTCTGACGCGCGGCTCTCGCCAGCGAGAGCACGCCAAAGGCATTCGCGTCGAGCGCCTCCAGCGGCTGTTCTTCCGCCTGATCGACAGCGTTGTATGCGGAGCAATTGACGATAACGTCCGGCCCGAAGCTCGCCGCCACTCGCAGGACGTCATTCTCGACCGTGATGTCGAGGTCCTTTCGCGTCATCGCACTCACGTCGGCGAATCCGTGAGAATCGACGGACGATCGCGCGCCCGAGCTGGCCCGCCGCGCCGGCAACAAGAACGCGCATCACGCCGTGATTGCGGCGTGCATCGCGGTCACAACGGCCTCCTGCTGGCCGGCCGTGAGCTCACCGTAGATCGGCAGCGCGAGCGTGCTGTCCGCCGCCGCTTCTGCCCGCGGGAAATCTCCCCGCACGTAGCCAAGACCGGCGAAGCACTCCTGCAGATGGAACGGCACGGGGTAATACACCTCGGTGCCGATCACCGCGCTCAGCCATGAACGCGCGCACGCGGTCGCGGTCCGGCACCCTGACGACGTACTGGTTGAAGATGTGCGCACAGCCGGACGGGATCACCGGCCGCGAGACCTGGCTCGCCAGCCCACTGGATGCGATGAGCGCATCGTAGCGGGCGGCATTTTCCCGGCGCATCGCCGTCCATTGCGGCAGGTGCGGAAGCTTGACCCGCAGGACTGCCGCCTGCAGCGCGTCCATCCGGAAGTTCGCGCCGATGCGCTTGTGGAAGTACTTGGGCTCGGCGCCGTGATTGCGCAGCAGCCGGAGCTCGTGAGCCAGCCCGGGATCGTTCGTCGTAATCAGCCCGGCATCGCCGAAGGCGCCGAGGTTCTTGCTGGGAAAGAATGAGAAGCACCCGGCGACTCCCATCGAACCCGCCTGCCTCCCGTGGTAGGTCGCGCCAATGGCCTGGCAGGCGTCTTCAATCACCGCAATGCCCGGCTTTCGCGGCCGCCTCGAGAACGGGATCCATGTCGGCGCACAACCCGTACAGGTGCACCGGCATGATGGCGCGGGTCCGCTCGGTCAGCGCGGCTCCAACCGACGCGGGATCGAGGTTGTATGTCGCTGGGTCGATGTCGACGAGCACAGGCGTCGCGCCGACGCGGACGATGCACCCGGCAGTGGCGAAAAACGAGTACGTGCTGGTGATGACTTCATCGCCCGGACCGATGCCGAGCGCCATCAGCACCGCGAGGATTGCGTCTGTCCCCGAGGAGACGGCCACCGCCTCGGCAGACTCCGAGCTCGATCGCGAGCTCCCCCTCGAGCGCCTCGATCTCCGGCCCCATGATGAACCGCTGGCTGTCGCACACGCGGGTGATCGCGGCGAGCAGCTCGTCGCGCAACGGCCGATACTGCGCCTCGAGATCGAGGAGCGGCACGGCGGCGCGCGTGGCCGATGTCATCGAACGACGATCTCTGGCGAACCCCACAGCGCGAGATCGTTGTCCTGGTTGTTGCCCTTGTTCGGCTCGCTCGCGTTCGTGTTCAGGATCAGCGCGACCTGCTCCCCGGCATAGGCTGACAGGTCGATCTTGAGCGGCGTCCACTTGCGATCCGACGGGTTGTTGTACGGATCGACGTGTTGCGTGAACAGCTGCTCGTACGCGCGACCGTCTGACACTCCGCCGTGGAACTTGACGCCGTCGCCCAGGCTTCTCCCACGCCTCCGGCTTGAGCGCCACCCACACCCACAGCCACCCGTCGTCCGGAACCGTGACGTTCCAGGTCAGGCGGGTACCGGCGGTGGGCGCAATCGCGATCGCCTTCCGCGTTTCGCCGTTCAGGTTCGCGTCGGTGACGGTGAACAGGTCGGGTGACGGTTGCTTCTTCGCCGATTCGAACTGGGCCACGAGATCGATGGAATGCGCGGCTTCCCCGCGCCTGAAGAGCCACCAGCCGACGACGATGAGCACGAGAACGACGACGATCGTGAGAGTCGTTCGATTTGCTTTCATGAAATTCAGCTGCCTCCGCTAAGACAAACGACTCAATTTATCATGCCACCCGGCACCGATGCCTATCGGACGCGCTCCTTCACGGCTGCGCGTGTCTCGCGTTCGGCATCCCGCTTCTTGACCGTCTCGCGCTTGTCGTGCGCCTGCTTGCCCTTCGCCAGCCCAATCGCGACCTTCACGTGCCCGTTCTTGAAATACATCCGCGTCGGCACGAGCGTCATGCCCTTCTCCACCGTCCGGCCGATCAGTTTCCGGATCTCCTGGCGGCGCAGCAGCAGCTTGCGCCGGCGCGTCGGCTCGTGGTCGGCGTAGCCCCGGTGGCTGTAGGGATTGATGTGCACGTTCAGGATCCACACCTCGCCGTCTTCGACACTCGCGTAGCTGTCGCGGAGGTTCACGTTCCCTTCGCGAATGGCCTTGACCTCGGTGCCAAGCAGCGCGACGCCGGCCTCGAAGGTTTCGAGGATGTGGTAGTCGTGGAAGGCCTTGCGGTTCTCCGCAATGCTCTTCTGCGCCTGCTCGCGTTCGCTTTTCACCGTCGTCACCGTTCCCAGAACTGAAGAGTCATCCGTCCGTGCAGCTGCGTCCGCCGTTTCGTGAACGGAGCGAAGTCAACCGGGGTATCGCTCCAGCGGCTCACGACCAGCAGCGAGCCGAGATGTTGCGCCGCCAGCCGCGCGCCAAGCTGTTGCGGATCGCTCCGGCGTGTCGGCCAGTAGAAGAATTCTGCGGTAATACAACGGCAGGAGCAACTGGGCCGTGAACTCGTCGTCGGCAACGACGATCCGCTCACCCGAATCGACCACGGCGCGCAGGCCTTTCACGTCCATGCGGTTGCGCGCGACATACGCGGGGATCGAGCCGAACGCATGAATCGCAATCGCGATGAGACCAGTGCGACGCCCGCGATCCCAACGTACTTGTCGAGAACCGTTGGCGCGCGAAGATACGCCTGGATCGCAAGCAGGGCGCTGGCAGCGAGAAGCGGGAGGAGGGGAAGAAGCAGCCGGGGGCCGAGCGACTTCCCGCCGGTGGTATCGACGCCCGCCAGGGCGATCACGAGATAAGCGGCCGCAGCAATAAGGATCGCCCGGCGCAGCCACCCGGACGTGGCTGAGCGAGTCCGACCGGCGAACGGCAAGAAGCGCGAAGACCAGGTAAGGACTGCCCCGCAACAGCCCGGCAACCCACTTCGGCGCCATGACGACGTCCTGCAGATCAATCGCCGCCAGCGCGACGATGCCGGCCAGCCACAGCGAGCAAGGCGAGGGACGACTTGCCGAGCCGCTGCAGAGCGAGAGCCAGAACAAGTCCAGCCGGCACCGAGCGCGATCAGCCAGTCATTCCCGTAACCGAGAAGCCAGTATTGGACGACCGTTTCGTACCGATCGCGCATCGTCAACGGCACGAGCACGGGACATCGGGGTTGGCCGCGTCGGTCAGATGCGCCGCTCGCTGCACGAGGTGCACGGCGTGCCGCAGATGCGCCGCGGCAGGGCGCTGAAACCAGAGGACCTCGACGGCGGCCGCAGCCGACGAGCGGCACCAGCATCGCACCAACGGCGGCGACAGTCGTGCGAACTGTCCGCGTTTGCCACCAGAGGACGAGCAGCACGCCGGGAAGGAGCAGCAGCGACTTCGTCACGCAGGACTGCGCCGGCGCCTAGAAGCGCGCCGGCAGTCGCGGCCGCACGCACGCCCCGCCCGCCGAACCGACAGTGCGAACGCGGCGGTGCCGAGGGCCACGGCGGGTGCATGCTCCCAGCCGCTCACACCGTAGAACCACAGCGGGCTGCCGATTCCAAGCGCGACGAGCAGCGCCGCCCGTGCCCCCGCGGGGACGAGCAACAGAGGCCGCCCAGAGGGTGGCGACCGCCCCGACAATGGACAGCACGATCAGTCCGCGCATCCCCGCCAGGCCAACGACCAGGCCTGGACACAGCCGAGAGCGGTGAGAAGATCGCCTGCATCGTCCCGGCCGTCGACATGAGGAAGGGCGGGCGCATCGGCAGGAACTCTCCGTCCGGATCGAGGAACGCTCCCGGGTACGGAATGTCCATGCTCGCGAACCGATGCAGTCCGAGCGCGCGCGCCTGCACGTACTTCACCCCGATGTCCCCCGAGTAGACCGCCTCCGGTGCGAGCACCAACAGACCCAGGACTGCATAGAAGAGAGCGAAGGCACTCAGCACGACGCGCGGTCGGCTGGTAATCCAGGCGAGCGCGCTAGGCATTCACCCGCGTTCCCGAGGCCAGCCGTGCCGCCAGCCGGATTGCCTCGATCATGCTCGACGGATCCGCGACGCCCTGCCGGGCAATATCGAACGCGGTTCCGTGGTCGACCGAGGTCCGGATGATCGGCAGCCCGAGCGTGACATTCACGGCTTTGCCGAACGCGACGAGCTTGACCGGGATCAATCCCTGATCGTGATAACACGCGACGACCGCATCGAACTCGCCGCGCATCGCCCGGACGAAGACCGTGTCTGCGGGAAACGGACCGCCGATCTCGACTCCTCGCGGCTCGGCACGCCCGAACCGCGGGCGCCAGCACTTCGTCGTCTTCCCGGCCCATCAGGCCGTGCTCGCCTGCGTGCGGATTCAGCCCGGCGAGCGCCAGTCGCGGGGCGGCAAAACCGAATCGAGGCAATTCGCTCGCGGCAAGAGTGATGATCGATTCCACCGCGGCTTGCGTCAGCGCGCCGGGCACCTCGGAGAGGGGAATGTGCACCGTCGCCAGGACGACGCGAAGCGACTCCGCGTAAAACATCATCGCGACCTGGCGAGCGCCAGTGAGATGGGCGAGCAGATCCGTGTGGCCTCTCCACGGCAGGCCGGCGGCGGCGAACGCTTCCTTGTTGATCGGCGCAGTCGCGACCGCGTCGATCTTGCGACTTCGCGCGTCGTCGACGGCACTGCACGACGGCGTCGTACGCAGCACGGCCAGCCTCGGCCGAGATCCGCCCACACGCGAAGGCGCGCAATCTCGTCTGGCTCATGAGGTCCATACAGAACAATGTCGCAGGCTTCTGCCAGGCTGGGATCCGCCGCAGCCTTCATCGCGATCTCTGGACCGATACCCGCAGGATCGCCCACGGTGACGCCGATTCGTGGCCGACCGCTCATCCGCACGTTCCACAGCTGCCTGAGGTGCAGGACCCGCAGCCCGTGCTCCCTTCACCCGGCCCGCGTCGGGTTGCCGCAGGAACCGCAGCCTCCTTCGTCGGCGCAGCCGCCGTGCTGTCACGCCTTTCCCGTTCGGGAGCTCGTAGCGCAGGCAGCACTTCAACCGGCCGCACATCCCCGAGAGCTTCGACGGATTGAGGCTCAGGTTCTGCTGCTTGGCCATCTTGATCGACACCGGCTCGAAGGTGTTCAGGAAAGTCGTGCAGCAGAGCGGACGCCCGCACGAACCGTAGCCCCCGAGCATCTTGGCCTCGTCGCGGACGCCAATCTGGCGCATCTCGATCCGGATGCGGAAGTGCGCGGCCAGGTCGCGCACGAGCTCACGGAAGTCGACCCGCCCTTCCGCCGTGTAATAGAAGATCAGGCGCGATCCATCGAACAGCTGTTCCACCCGGGCGAGCTTCATCGCCAGCCCGCGTTCTCGAATCTTCATCAGGCAGATGCGCTGGGCTTCCTGCTCCCGATGCTGCTGCTTGAGCCGCGTGACGACGTCGTCGCGCGTCGCGCGCCGGACGACCTGCAGCTCTGAATCCGGAGGAGGGGCCTTCCGTGCGGCGAGTGCCGGCAACCTGCGGGTGACGGTCCCGAGCGCCGTCCCTTCGGCGGTGTTGACGACGACGGCATCGCCGGGAGCGAGCGGTTCCGGTGCGGGCCGCGCATCCGCGTAGTCGCCGTTTGCATCGAGCGCAAGCTCCGGCAGCAGGAACGAAAACGTCCGGCCGACCGGCGAGAACTTGACGCTGATGAACGGGCGCGGGGGCCCGGAGCTCATGGCGACGGCCTCTATAGCGGGGGACCCGGGACGGCGGCGTTCGAACGACGAACGCCGCAGACGCTAGATCTGGAAAGCGAGCCAGTCGGCGACGATCTTCGGGCTCGCGTTCCGCTCGAGCGCCGAAAGCGCCCGGTCGACCGCTGAAAACGCACGAAGAGCACGTTCGCCGTCGAACGACCGCTGGAGCCGCTCGAGCAGCGGCCGGAGGTCGGCGTTGGCGAGCGCGTGCTCGTCCGCACGGGAAAGCAGGACCCCGAGGTCACGCAGAATCGACGACAGCGCGTGCAGCCGGCGCGCCAGTTCATCCCGATCGCTGCCTCCGCGCACGGCTCCAGTCAGCGCCTTCGCGCCTTCGAGCCTGCGCCGCGGATCGTTCGACGTGGCCACGCTGTCCAGCAGCCCGGCGGCTGCCTCACGCGCGTCCACGAAGCCTTCGACGCCTCCTTCGAGGGCCGCGCCGATGCTGCCGTCCGACAACGACGCGGCCGCATGCGCGTCCGCCTCGCTGTAATCATGGCTCGACATCAGCACCGCCGCGACATCCGCCGGGGCGAGCCGCCCAAAGCGGAGGCGGTGACATCGCGAACGCACCGTCGGCAGCAGCACATCCGGACGCGACGTCACCAGGACGAAGACCGACGCCGGAGGCGGCTCCTCCAGGGTCTTGAGCAGCGCGTCCTGCGCCCGGATCATCAAGGCATCCGCCTCGTCGATGACGACGACGCGTCGCCGACCCTCGAACGGCCTGTAGGCGGTCCGCTCGATCGCCTCACGCACCTGATCGACCTTGATCGCCCCGGTATCGCCGGGAGCAACCTGCAGCACGTCCGCGTGCACGCCGCGCGCGATCCGCTTGCACGATGCGCAGACGCCGCAGGCATCAACAGCATGACCGCCGGGTTCAGCAGAGGCGCCGTCGACATTGGATTGAACGGGAGTAAGGCAGTTCAGGAGCTGGGCCAGCGCGATGGCGGTCATGCGCTTTCCGACACCTTCCGGACCGGCAAAAATCAGGCTGGGGGGCAGCGACTCGCGGGCAGCGGCTCGTGCCAGCAATTCGTTGACGTGTGCGTGCCCTTTGATGTCTCTGAACGGCATGGTGGCAACCGACCGAATCGTATCATGCGCAGCTGAGCCGGAAGGGTACCGGTACTTTCGTTACTGGTCTGACTTCTTCTTGTCCTCCTTCTTTTTGTCGTCGTCTCCCTTGTCCTTCTTTCCGAAGACCTTCGACCAGAATCCGCGTTTCTTGGGCTGTTCGTCGGTCGCCGTTCCGCCGTGGATCTCGTCGGACGCCGCCGCCGTCGGCGGGTGGTCCGACGCACCTGTCGTGCCCCGGTGCTCCGGAACCGGCACCCCGGCCTGCTCGGGCGGAACCGGCGGTTCCGAATGCGCGCCGAACAGCCCCGCGAGCTTGTCCATCAGGGATGACGATGGGTGCAGCGGGCACACGTCCGTTGGCTGCGTCCCGGTGACGAAGTACTCGGTGTAGATCATCGACCGCGATTCGGTGCCGCCATCGCGATTGACCACTTCGACGCTGTTGCAGCCCTCGTTGGGGAGCTTCCCCGACACGCGGCAGACGTTGACGCCGATCACATTCGACGGACGGTCGAACCACTCGGGTTTATCCCCTTTGGTCGCAACCTTCATGAAGCTCGCCCATAGCGGCACCGCGATATCGCCGGCGTAGCCATTCGACGTGATCGTGGACGGCTGATCGAAGCCGACCCACACCCCGGTCACGAGGTGAGGCGTGTACCCGATAAACCAGGCATCGACATAGTCGTTGGTCGTGCCGGTCTTCCCCGCCGCCGGCAGCGTGAAGCCGGCCTGCCGCGCACGATTGGCCGTGCCGGCATTGATCACGTCGGCGAGCATGCTCGACATCAGAAACGCCGTCGCTTCGCTTACGGCCCGGTGCGACTTCGCCTGGTCGGTGTACAGGACGTTACCGTCACTGTCCTCGACCTTCCGGATGAGGAGCGGCTGCCGGACGATGCCGGTGTCGGCGAAGGCGCCGTAGGCGGCGGTGAGCGAGATGAGCGTGACTTCGCTGGCACCGAGCGCAAGGGACGGGACGCTCGGCGGCGTTCCGACGTTGAGCTTCTGTGCGTAGGAGACCGCCTTCGGAATCCCGACCGTGTTGAGCATCTGGACCGCGGCGCGGTTACTCGAGGTCCGCAATGCCGTGCGGATCGTCATCGAGTCGGCGGTCGAGTGCTCGTCCTCGGGGACCCAGTCGCCCTGTGGCGTCGCAATCGGGTCGTCCAGGTTCGTAATCAGCGACGCCGGGGTATACCCTGCTTCCAGCGCCGCAGCATAGACGAACGGCTTGAACGCCGACCCCGCCTGCCGCTTCGCCTGCACCGCACGGTTGAAGTGACTCTCGCCGAAGTCGCGCCCGCCAACCATGGCGCGGACGTACCCTGTCGCAGGGTCCATCGCGACCAGCGCGCCCTGCAGGTACTGCGCGAGTTCGCCTTCCTTTGCCGGGGGCTGCTTCGCCCGGGGCACGTGTGGAAAGCGCGGACGGCGCTCGATGTCGACGAGTGCCTTTTCGACCAGCTTCTCTGCTTCCTGCTGGAGGTCGGGGTCGAGCGTGGTGAACACACGCAGTCCGCCGCGATAGACGCGCTGCCAGCCGAATCGCTCAACCAGCTCACGCCGGACCTGCTCCTTGAAATAGAGGCCGAACGTCTCCTTGATCTCGAGCGCGTTCTTCAGATGGACACGGGTCTGTCTTCGCCCGCTCGGCCGTCGCCTGATCGATCGCCCCCGACACGACCATCGTCTGCAGCACGACGTTGCGGCGCGCGATGGCGCGCTCGAGATTCACCGTCGGCGCATAGCTCGAAGGCGACTGGATCAATCCGGCGATGAGGGCTGCCTCATCGACCGTGAGATCGCTTGACGATTTGCCGAGGTACCCTCGCGACGCGGCTTCGACGCCGTAAAGACCGTCACCCAGGTACACCTTGTTCGAGATACAGCTCGAGGATGTCCTTCTTGCCGTACATCTTTTCGATATACGCGGCGAGGATCACTTCCTTGAGCTTTCGCCGATAGGTCTTGCCGCGGCTGAGGAAACTCTGGCGCGCGAGCTGCTGCGTGATGGTGCTGCCGCCTTCGCTCCGTCGTCCGGTCTCGAGATTCTTGATGACCGCGCCGATCACGCGAATCCCATCGACCCCACCGTGCTCGTAGAACCGCTGATCCTCCACCGAGATGACCGCCTTGATCAGGTTCGGTGAGATCTTGTCGAGCGGCACTTCGATCCGCTGTTCCTTGAAGATCGTGAAAACGGGCTTGTCGGCCACGTCGAGGAGCGTCGTCGATTGCGCCATGTCGCCAAGGCCGCGCAGCGCGGTGCGGTCGGGCAATCCGGTGGTCAGATCGTGGCTGAACCATGCCACCCAGCCGGCACGCGAGGAAAACGATAATGGCCAGGGCCGCAACGGTAGCCGTCAGGGTGCGCGGACGGCCCGCGAACGCTTTATGGATGAAGTCGAACCGGGGAGCTCGTAGTCGCATCGAAAGCTCTTCGCACGCAAAACCAGGGCCTGCGGCCGAGTCTCGCGCCCGCTCCGGCTCCTACTCCTTACCCTAGCAGGACGAATGCGGAAACGCGGGCAAATTCCGCGGTTGTCGCAACAACCCTGCTCCTTCGGTCGGTTGACGGGGTCAACAACCGGAAAGGACCGCCGCCGGAGCATGGCGTGTCGGGATGCCGTGTCAGCCGAAGGTCTGTTACACTCCGGCGCATTATGAGCACCCTTTTGCGCGTTTCCTCTCTGCTTTTTGTCCTCGGATTTCAGGCCGCCCCGACCGAACCTGGCTGGACGAGCCTTTTCAACGGAAAGGATTTGACCGGCTGGAAAGTCGTCACGCCGGCGTCATGGACCGTCAAGGACGGCGCGATCGTGGCGAATGGCATGGCCGGCCATGTTTATTACGACGGCGAGTTCAAGAACCACATGTTCCGCAACTTCGAGCTCAAGGTGGACGTGATGGCGAAGGCGAATTCAAACGGCGGCGTCTATGTCCTGACCGAATACCAGGACACCGGATTCCCCAAGAAGGGATTCGAGATCCAGGTGAACAACACCTATAACCGCGACCCTGTGAAGACGGGCAGCCTGTATCACGTGCAGGACGTCACCGAAGCGCTGCCGAAAGACGACGAGTGGTTCACCGAACACATCATCGTCAAGGGCAACAACATCACCGTCAAGGTGAACGACAAGCAGGTGGTGGACTGGACGCAGCCCGCGGACTGGAACGGCGGCAAGGAGGGTCCAGGGCGCGCGATCAGTGGCCCGGGAACCATTGCGTTGCAGGCTCACGACCCGAACAGCACGGTGTACTACAAGAACATCCGGATCAAACCGCTCGACTGACGGCCGACGGGAGAGGCGGAGCCGGCGTGCTCCGTCCCTCCCCCTTCTCGACGTACTGCCGCTCCGTCGCGCGGATCGCCTTGTACCTGGCGAATACCGCACGCGCATCCTCGAGACCAATCGCCGACCGCCACGTACTGCCGCGGAAGGTATGGGCCATCATCCGTGCACCGTTCTTCAGCACGAACCCCGGATAGTGCCTCACGACCGAAGGAAGGTGGCGCACCTTCATCCAACGCTCGGCCCGCCATCTCGAGAACTCGATATCGTCGGCGGAGAGATGACGGCTCTTGACGACTGCTGTCGTCCCGTCGTACTCCTCGACCCGCTCACTCACGATCAGCCCGCGTTCGCGAAAGTCCTTCGTCATCGGAGTGCCGGGGTAGGGGGTCGGATGCTGGATGTACGGCCAGTCGACGAAACGGCTCGCAAACCGCAGGTTCGTGTCGATCGACTCCTGCGTGTCATCGGGATTGCCGACGATGATGCCGCCGACGACGTACATGCCGGCACGGTGGATCCGATCGATGGCTGAGAGGGTCGCGTTGCCTGTCCTCCTGCCTCCCTCACGCTGGGCGTTCTTGGCGCTCGCCTTGAGGAACTCGAGGTCATCGTCGAGCACATTCTCGATCCCCAGGAACACGTAGCGGAACCCGGCCGCGTGCATCAGCGGCGCGAGCGTCTCGCCATGATTGGCGATCGACGAGGTCATCGCCTGGACGATGTAGTGGATGTCGTTGAAGCCGGCGGCGATGATCGCCCTGCACATCGCCTCGAACCGGGCGACGTTCAGCGTGATGTTGTCGTCGACGATGAAAATCGCGCGCGCGCCTCTCGCCCGTGCGTCGGCAATGTCGGCCAGGACTCGTTCGAACCCGAACGTGTGGAAGTTTCGACCGCGCATCTCGATGATCGAACAGAAGCTGCAGTCGAAGGTGCAGCCGCGCGAGGTTTCCACGATGTCAATCGGGCGGCCGAGAAAGGTGTACCCGTCGAGCACGCGCGAGCCGCGGTCAGGGAGCGCAATCGAGCCATCGTCCAGTCCGCTGACCGGTCGCGGCGGGTGGTGAACGAACCGGTTGCCGTCGTGGATCGACAGTCCCGCGAATCGCGTCAACCGGCTGGCCGCCGTTCCAGGCAGCGGAGCAGATCACGAAAGGTGAGGTCCCCTTCGCCGCGGACGATGAAGTCCACGCCCGACCCCGGTTCCTCGTAGGCTTCGGGCGCGAGGCTGGGGTCGTACCCGCCGGCCACGACCGTCACGCCCGGCTTGATCGCGCGAATCAGGCGGACGAGTTCGAGTGCGGTCTTGCGCTGGAACGTCATCACCGAGAGGCCGACGACGTCAGGATCGCCGTCACGCATCAGGCGCTCGACCACGGATCGCACCTGCGCCTGGACGAGGACGAGATCGGCAACCGAGACGCGATGGTGCCGGTCGACATTGCCGGCGAGCGACGCCAGTGCTCCGTTCGGCATCCGCATCGTGAGTGCAGGCGTGTGCTCGAATGAGTCCGGCATCGAGAGGAGCAGTACTCGCATCGCAACCTCGTGTGGAAGCTTCGCCTCCAGCTGTCAGCTATCAGTTTTCAGCTATCAGCTATCAGCTTCAGTCAGCTCTGGCCATCGGCTTTTAACTTCAGCATCCGGATCATGGGATCCAGGAACTCGTTTCAGCCCTCAAGACTGCAACGTGCAGCTGATATCAGGTCTTTTCACCAATAACTGATAGCTGATAGCTGACAGCTGATAACTGACAGGCGACAGCTGACAGCTCCTATGCCGCCGTCATCCGGTCCCGCACTTCCGCGACGATTTCGAAGGTTCTCAGCCGTGCGATGTGATCGAACACCTGCGCGGTCAGGATCAACTCGTCGGCTGAGGTCGCCGCGATGAGGGTGGTCAGTCGAGCCGCAACGGTGTCCGGAGATCCGATTGCCGCGTAAGCCATCGCATGTTCCACACCAGCCTGCTCGAACGGCGTCCATCGCCCCTCCATGCTGTCGACCGGCGGCTGCAGCGGTCCAGGCGTCCCCCTCCGGAGATTCACCCACTGCTGCTGGAGCGAGGTGGCGAGGCGCTCAGCTTCGGCGTCCGTGTCTGCCGCGACGACGCTGACACCGACCATCGCATACGGCCGCTGGAGCTGCTCCGACGGTCTGAACTGGCGTCTGTAGATGTCGAGCGCCTGCATCAGGTAATCGGGAGCGAAGTGTGACGCGAACGCGAATGGCATCCCGAGCGCCGCGGCCAGTTGGGCGCTGAAGAGGCTGGAACCAAGCAGCCAGATCGGCACTCGTAGTCCTGCGCCCGGAATCGCACGGACAACCTGGCCCGGCTGCACCGGTGCAAGATACGCGCGCAGTTCCTGCACATCGCGAGCGAAGTTCTCTTCGGTGGCTGAAAAATCGCGGCGGAGTGCGCGCGCGGTCGTCTGGTCGGTGCCCGGGGCGCGGCCGATGCCCAGATCGATGCGCTCAGGATAGAGCGATTCGAGAGTGCCGAACTGTTCGGCGATGACGAGTGGCGCATGATTCGGCAGCATGACGCCACCGGAACCTACGCGAATCGTGCTCGTTCCACCGGCGACGTGCCCGATGACGACGGCCGTCGCGGCGCTGGCGATCCCCGGCATGTTGTGGTGTTCGGCGAGCCAGTAGCGGTGGTAATCCCAACGCTCTGCGTGCCGGGCCAGGTCGAGCGTGTTGCCGAGCGCCTGCGCGGCAGACCCGCCTTCGATGATGGGCGAAAGATCGAGCACCGAAAACGGGATCGTTGGGCATTGCTCTGGTGCGCCCCCGACATGGGGACACTCAACTGTACGGTAAGCCGCCGGTCCGTTCAAAAAACAAATGCGGGCTCATCCGATACGTGCGGGACTGCGGGATCGGGCTCGGGATCGGGGATCAGGGATTCAGGGATTAAGGATCGGGAGATCGATTGGGAACTGGTCGACTGGCGACTGGTTGCAACCGATATCACCTAACTGAGGCACTCCAGGACTGCCGCATCGAACGCTCCCGCGACCTCCATCAGCGAACGGTTGCCGTCAATGGCGCGGAATGTCGGGCCTTTCCGATACCACTCGACGAGCGGCGCGGTGTTCTCGACGTATTCCGCGACCCGGCGCTTGATCACCTCCACGTGATCGTCAGCGCGCTTGACGAAGGAGCCGCCGCAGGACGCGCAATATTCGGTCGTCGGTGCCCCGGTGTCGGCCTGGCCGCAGCTTTCGCAGATTCGCCTGGAGAGAATGCGGTTGATGATGACGTCAGGGCTGACGTCGAGGTAGATGACAATCAGCGCGCCCCGCCCGCTCATGACGCGATCGAGCGCGAGCGCCTGGGGCAGCGTGCGCGGAAAACCGTCGAGCACGAAACCAGCGGCGGTATCCGGAAGCTGTAGCCGGTCTTCGACCACCCTGATGATCAGGTCGTCAGGGACGAGGCCGCCCGCGGCCAGTGTCGCCTCGACTTCACGGCCGAGCGCGGTTCCGCGGGCGACAGCGTCGCGAAGCATGTCACCGGTCGAAATCTTGGGGATGCGGTGGCGACGCGCAAACTGCGCGCCCTGAGTCCCTTTACCGGAACCTGGCAGCCCGACGACGACGATATTACGGGGCCCGGATCCGGCCTTTCGCCGTTCCTCGTTCACCGGCCGCGTCTCAGACACCGGACGATCTCCTTGGCGCAGGCGATGGAAAGCGAGCGCCCGCCGGACGGCGGGCGGGGTTGAAGCCGCATCGAACCGAGAGCGTACCACAGGACCTGTTGAGGCAGGAGCGGCTAGACTTCCGACCGGCTGAGCGTCCAATCGCGTCCGGAGCCACCAACCCGGGCGACTTCTGGCTCGATCGCAGCGCCACGCCGACGTCTGCCATCGCCGCAAGGGCCACCACAGTGTTCCGAGCACCGCAACCCAGGCGGCGACAGACGGCAGGTGCAGAACCCATCCTGTCCTGAAACCCACGAGCCACGCCGCGGTGACCATCGCGCAGGCTCCCGCCGTGGTCCAGCGGCGTGCTCCTTCGTTGTGGCTCGACAAGAAAGCCGCGTGGATCGCGACCGCCAGAGGAACGCTGACGACCACGTCCATCAGCCAGTGGGATCCCTCGGGACTGAGGACCGCCCACATGGTGAGCAGGACGAAGGCACGCAGTGCGCGTCTCGCCGGGACGGCGACTCCGCGCGCGCTGAACCAGATCAGCAGCGCCCAGATGGTGTGGAGAGAAGGCATACCGTTGCGTGGCGCGCCGCCAACAGCCATCAGCAACGTGGAATGGAGAGGCACCGTCGGCAACGTGTCCGGATAGTAAGGACCGAAAGAGACGACGGGGCCGACAACCGGGCACACGAAATAGAGCGCGAATCCGCAGGCCCCGGAGATGAGGACCGCGTTGAGCACCTCCTGTTCGCGGCCGCGCTCCCGCTGCCCCGCCGCGACGACCGCAATCGCAATCGCCACCAGGTTGTAGCAGGCGGTTGCCACCGCACTGAGCGGGGTCAGAATCCCGTAGGCCTGGGCGCTCCACAGCGAGAACTTCACGCCGAGAAGCTCCTCGAAGGCATAGATTCGAGGGTCGTACACCGGATTGACCCGGAAGGTCGCCCACAACCCGTACGACACCATTGACGCACCCAGCGGCAAGAGGAGCGCGTCCATCAGACTGCCGACGTAGTCCGCCCTCGTGTCGCGATCCGTGGACAAGGACGCCGCGACCACGAATCCCACGACCCCCAGAACACCGAGCGCGAAGAGCATGTCGAGCCAGAGCAGCACCGGGGGCGCTGCCTGGCCCTCGATTGCCAGCGCCGCGAGCCAGGTCAGAGGTGTGAGATAGACAATCCAGCGCCGGGTGCGTCCACGGAGGTCGCGTATGAAGTAGCGGCAGAACACGGTTGCTGCCGCGATGGCGGCAAACGGATTTCGAACGAGCGCGACTGCCGGGCCCGGCGCCCCACTTCGCGCGGCGAGATATTCAACGATCGGTAGCCGCGGCGAGCAGCGTGAGGAACAGCCAGCGTCGCTCGACGAAGTCGCGAAGGCGGAAAGGCGCGACCAGGCTGGAGGACAGCAACTATTCCGACTCCAGGCGACGCACCGTGCGGTCCGCCACCACCGAAGCCGTGGGTCTGGCGAAGACCGACCATCCGCCTTCGCCGGACGTGGCCTGCCACCCGTCACGCTCGAGCGCGTTCGCGAGCGGTGAATCGCGCGTGGTCAACGCGCACCCGATGTCATAGCGGGCGAACATCGGTTGGAACTCCCCCGATCGTTCGAGCTCGATGTGGCGCCGCACCATGTCCTGCGGATACGGATCCTGGCGGCTGTCGATGAAGACCTTCTTGTCCCTGGCAAACCAGATCAGGTAGCCGCCATCGTCGTACCGGTTGTAGAGTCGGCCAGGACAATTCGTAACCGCTCGACGGAGATCGTCGGCGACCGGCGTCCAGCCAAGACGCGGCAGCGGCTCGGTCCAGGCTGCCCCCACGGCAAATACGCCAAGGACGACGGCCACTGCGAGCACGATCGCATTGAACGCGGGCCGCTCCGGCGCGGACTGTGGCGAAGGCACGTGTTCGCGCTTCAGCAACGTGCCGAGCAATGGTACGGCGCAGAGCGTGAACGGAGGAATGTTCCGCCGCGTACCGAGCGCGAGCACAAGGAACATCAGCGTCGCAGCACTCAGGAACGCGACGGTCGTCGAGGTGCGCAGCTGAGACCGGTGGATGACCAAGGTCACCACGACCGCGAGTGAAGCGATCCAGAACGGCAGGTCCACCAACTGCCAGGCCAGGTCGCTGCCACTCCATGACGCCGTAGTCGTGCAGCCGCGCGAGCGACATCGGGACCTCTGCCCAGAGAGTGAATCCAAGCGGCGTCGCCGCAGTGCAGAGCAGGCCGGCGGCGGCAACGATGGCCATCCTTCGAAACTCACTCGGGCGGACGATCAGCGTCGAGACCAGCGCCGCCGCGAGCAGGACTACTCCAAGCGAGACGCCACCATGAAGATTTGCCCAGACGACGAACACGGGCGCGAGCGTCCAGAGACGCCGTCGGTCGACGATGATCCACAGAGTGATCGCGACCAGCGCGAGGGTGAATACCTGCGGCCGGAGCGACCAGGCCGGACTCGTCATCACAGCTCCGGCGCCGAGCAGCACGAGTCGAACGCCTCTCGGTGCCGGCGTCAGGCTGGCGACTACGGCCCAGCAGACGGTGACGACCGCGGCGCACAGAGCCGTCAGCAGCGGCAGACCGCCGGCCTTGTACGCGGCATAGAACAGGACCTGCGCCAGCCACTCGTGGTTCGGCCAGTAACCGCCGCTGACCGTGTGGGAGAACTCGTCGCGCAGCATGACGTGATGCGATTGCCACATCACCTCGCCCGCACGCAGCTGCCACCATGTGTCGGTCTGGGCCGGCATCAGGCAGGCGGTGAGCGTCAGGACAAGAAGCAGGAGCGCGGTCGAAAACCGCTCGAACGTCAGCGGGTTCGCGCGGCTGGCCAGGAACGCGGACATCGGTGTCGTGGCCGGTGCAAGACCCGAACCGCGTGAAATGACAACAGTTCCGGCTGCTGCCTGCGCTTCCGGCGCACCGGACCGAAAGGACTTACCCGATCGTAATTACATCGACAGTTTTGTGACTGACCATCGAAACGGCCACGAGTGGAGAGTGGCTGGCCGCTATTCGAGTCGCAGCGCCTCGACCGGGTTGACGGAGGCTGCGCGCCGGGCCGGGACATAGCTGGCGACCAGCGTGGAAGCGGCGAGCGCTCCGGCGACGGTCGCAATCGTCGACACATCGTACGTGCGGACGCTGAACAACAGCGTTCGCAGGGTGGTGGCGGCCGCGATCGAGGTCACGATACCGATGCCCAGGCCGAAGGCCACAAGGCTGGACGTCTCGCCGAGAATGAGCTTGTACACCGCACCGCGCTCGGCCCCGAGCGCCATGCGGACGCCGATTTCGCGCGTCCGCTGACTCACCGAGTACGCAACGACGCCGTACAGGCCGACGACCCCGAGCACCCACGCCACCGCCGCGAATGCCGCGACGAGCGCCGCCGCCGATCGACGGAGGTACGCCGCCTCGGAGTCGTTGATGATCGACGACATCGTCGTGCCGCGAGATGTCGACAGTCGCGGATCGAGCTGATTGATGGCGGCCGCCATGGCTGGAAGCAGTGACCGCTCCGCCTGCGAGGTGCGTGCGAAGACGGCAAAGCCGCTTGTCGGGTCCTGCGCAAACGCCACGTACATCGTCGGCCGCGTCGCCGCATCGAGCGGCCCTTCCTTGATGTCGTCGACGATGCCGACGATCTGCATCGCGGGCTGAGTCGTGGTCGGCGCGTACCAGCAACTGTTTGCCGAGCGGGTCTTCACCGGGGAAGTACTGCCTGACCAGCGCCTGGTTGATGATCGTGACGGGCGGCTTCGACGGGAGATCGTCGTCGGTGAAGTCGCGTCCTCGTAAGAGGCGCGCCCGCAGGGTTGAAAAGTAGCCCTGGCTCACCTCGCGGTACTGCACCTCGTTGTGCTCACCGTGATAGGGGCGGCCCTCGACCCTGATCCACATCGTGTTGCCGCCGAAGACCGGCGGCGTGCTGGAGGTGCCGACCGACTGCACACCCGGCAGCATCGCGATGCGGTTCGCGATCTGCCGCTCGAGCGCGGCTTGCTGCTCGTTGGTCGAGTAACCGTCCTGCGGCGCATTGACGGTGAGCGTCGCGAGGTGATCCACCTGCATCCCGGTGTCCACGCGCAGCAGGCGGTAGAAGCTCTTGCCCAGCGAGTCCGGCGCCGACGAGCAGCACCATCGCGGTCGCAAGTTCGAGGACGACGAGCTTCGGGCCGATGCGCCGCCACGTGTTGCCGGCGGAGCCACGGCTGCCCGACGCCAGACGCTCCCCCACGTCCGCGGTCGACATCTGCAGCATCGGAGTGATTGCGAAGAGTGCGGCGGCCGCAACCGCCAGCGCACTCGCAAATGCGGCGACCCGCGGGCGTCATCCCGAGGTCGCGGAGAAACGGCATTCCGGCCATGATGTCCGCTGGAACCAGGCTGCTCAGCAGCTGAACCGCCCAGTACGCCGACACCAGCGCGAGCACCGTCCCGAGCGCGACAAGCACAATCGCCTCGGTCACGAACTGGCGAATGACGCGCACCGTGGACGCGCCAAGCGCCGTGCGGATCGCCACTTCACGCCTTCGACTTTCGGAGCGGACGAGCAGCAGGCTGGCGACGTTCACGGCAGCAATCACCAGAAGGAGTCCGGCGCCGCTCAGCAGCACGATCAACATCGGCCGAATCATCGCCGACGATCACGTCCTGGAGCGGCAGGACGGCTGCACCCTGTCCCCGATTCGAATCGGGATACGCCTTCTCGAGCTGCTGCGCAACGGCGGTCATTTCGGCCGCCGCCGACTCGATCGACGACACCGTCCTTGAGCCGGGCGACGCCGAAAAGATTGTGGCAGCTCCGCCGGAGGTCGCATGGGTTCGACGCGTGGAGAGTGACCCAGAAGTCTGCTGGTTCAGCCGGTGCGAAGTGGAAATGGCGCGGCAGCACGCCGACGATGACGTGCGGGGCGCCGTTGAGTGTCACCGATTCTCCGAGCACGTTGGCGCGCCGCCATAGCGCGCCTGCCACGCGGCGTAGCTCAAGAGCACGGTGCGCGGCGGCGGAGGGCAGGTCTTCCCCCGCACGAAAATCGCGCCCGACGAACGGGGGTGACTCCGAGCGTCCGAAAGAAATCGTCGCTGACCCGTGCGGAAGGAACCCGCTGGGCCCCTGCAGCGGCGGTAAGTGTCATCCCCGACCGCTGGTACGCTGACAGCGAATCGAAGGAGCGGTTGAGAGTTTTCCAGTCGCGATAGTCGGCGTACGACAGGTTCGACTGCGGGAACATCGGGACCGACTCGTAGACCCCCACCAGTCTGCGAGGGATTGGCGTAAGGCAGGGGTCTGAGGAGCGCCGCGTCGACGAACGCGAAAGATGGCAACGCTGGCACACAGGCCGAGCGCGAGCGTCAGCACCGCGGTGCAGGTGAAACCGGGATTCTTGCGCAGCTGCCGCAGCGTGAAGCGTCCGTCCTGCAGCAGGTCGCCGGCCAGTGTCAGTGCGCGCACGAAGGCCTCGGTCCTGCGCGGACTCGCCGGTCGACGCCTTTCGGACTATTCCAATCAGTCGCCGGCCAGATATCCCCGCGCGACAGTTCGACGGCCGCGGCCGGCGAATGGTTCCGTCCCGCGGAGAGGAGAAGAACTTTGCGCCCTCACCAGCCTCGCGATTCGCTGCTCGTCCCGCCCGCCGCCGGGATGTAGGCGTTGGTCACGTAGTCCATCACCATCCGGTCGGCGCTGAAGCGCCAGCCCAGGCTGTGAATGGCACGTTTCATTCGCGCAATCCATTCGCGCGGCAGGCCGTCGCGGTCGCGGGCGTAGTACATCGGGATCACCTGCTCGCGCAAGCACGCTGACGAGTGCCTGCGCGTCGCGCGCGTCGTGAACGGCCGGCGACGAGTGAGTCCGGCCGCCGCCGATCGCGAAGCCGTTCAGGCCGTCGTAGGCCTCGGCCCACCATCCGTCGAGGACCGAAAGGTTCAGCCCGCCGTTGAGGACCACTTTCTGCCCGCTCGTTCCGCACGCTTCGAGCGGCCGGCGCGGGTTGTTCAACCACACGTCGACGCCCTGGACCAGGTGCCGTCCGACATCGATGTCGTAGTTCTCGATGAACAGGACCCTGCCGGCGAACCGCGGGTCGCGCATGAGCTGCGCGATTTCCTTGAGGATCTCCTTGCCCGGGAAGTCCTGCGGGTGGGCCTTGCCGGCGAACACGAACTGCACCGGCATCCTCGCATCCGCCAGAAGCGAGACGATCGCCTCCATGTCCTGGAGGATGAGATTGGCGCGCTTGTAGGTGGCAAACCGGCGGGCAAAGCCAATCGTGAGCGCGTCGAATGCAAGGGCAGTGCGCGCCTGGGCGACGGCCTCGACCGATTCGCCGCGTGCCTCCGCCTGATCGGCGGCGCGGCGGCGCGCAACCTCGATCAGCTGACGCTTCAGTGCCTGGTGGGTTTCCCAGAGCTCGCCGTCGTTCACTGCGTCGATCGCTTCCCAGAACCCCGGGGCATGACAGCGCGCCGGCCAGTCGGGACCAAGGTGCCGGTTATAGACCTGTCGCATCTGCGGCGCGAGCCACGACTGGACGTGCACGCCGTTGGTGATGTGCCCGACCGGCACCTGGTCTTCCGCCGCCCCTGGATAGAGCGACGTCCACATCGTCCTGGACACTTCACCGTGGAGCGAGGACACCGCGTTCGCACGTCGACAGAGCTTCAGGGCCAGGACGGTCATGCAGAACGTCTCGGCTCCGTCGCCCGGGTTGATGCGCCCGAGGTCCATCAGTCCCTCGGGGCTGAGCGTCATCGCGTCGCGCAGCGGACCGAGGTGCTCCTCTACCAGTTGTGCGGTGAACCGGTCGTGTCCGGCAGGAACGGGTGTGTGAGTGGTGAAGACGACCTGCGACGACGTTCGCCGGATTGCCTCGTGGATGCCGACGCCCTCGTCCTCCATCCGGCGCCGCACGAGCTCCAGCACCGCAAAGGCGCTGTGCCCCTCGTTCAGGTGCACCACACCGGGCGCAATCCCCATCGCGGCGAGCGCGCGAACGCCGCCGACGCCGAGCAGGAGTTCCTGGCGGATGCGCACGCGGGTATCGCCGCCGTAGAGCCGAGCTGTCAGCTGGCGATCTTCGGGCTGATTGCCGTCGACATTCGAGTCGAGCAGCAGCAGCGTATTGCGCCCGACGGCAAGGGTCCAGACGCGAGCGAAGATCGTGCCTGTTCGCGTCTCGATCTCGATCACGATCGGCACGCCATTGTTGACCGCAAGCTCGATCGGGAGACGACGGCTGTCGACGGTCAGGTAGTCCTCGTGCTGCCAGCCGTCGCGATCGAGACGCTGGGTGAAGTAGCCCTGGTCGTAGTAGAGGCCGACCCCGACGAGCGGAATCCCGAGGTCGGATGCGCTCTTGATGTGATCGCCGGCGAGGATCCCCAGGCCTCCGGAGTAGATCGGCAGCGATTCGTGCAACCCGAACTCCGCCGAGAAGTACGCGACCGGGCGCGCGCGCAGCACGCCGGCGTGGCGGCCGCCCCACGTGTGCCGCGCCTGGAGATACTCCTGCAGTCGGCGATACGCGTAGTTGATGCGGCTGTGCAGCACGAGCTCGGACGTGCGCGCCTCGATCGTGTCCGGCGGAATCTCCTGCAGCAGCGCGACCGGGTTATGACCGGTCCGATGCCAGAGGACCGGATCGAGCTCGCGGAAGAGGCTGGTCGTTTCGTGGTCCCAGCACCACCACAGGTTATGCGCGAGGGCGGAGAGGCGCTGATGCGCCGGTGCAGTGAAATGGCCGACCGTGCGCGCCTCGTCGACAATGGGCGCGAGCTGCGCACCGGCAGAGGCCAGCCGCTCGATCGCTTCCTGTCCGAATTCTCTCGCCTCGATCGTCTGAACGACGAGCACGCCGAGCAGCACGCCGGAATGGAACAGGGGCACGCCAAGGAAGGACCGGTACGAATCTTCGCCGGCTTCGCTGAAGTACTTGAACCGGGGGTGCAGCATCGCGTCGGCGACAGCCGCGGGCTGCTGGCGCTGGGCGACGAGGCCGGCGAGACCCTCGCTGAGGCGCATGCGTACCCGGCCGACGCTCTCGGGGCGGAGACCGACGGTGGCGGCGAGCACCAGGTTCGCGCGGTCCGGTTCGAGCAGGTAGACCGAGCAGACGTCGGTGTCGAAGCGCCGCTGGATTTCGTGAACGATGTTGGTGAGCGTCTCCGACGGATTTCTCTTCGCCGATATCAACCGGCTGATCTGATCGAGGTTCCAGGACACCGACGATTTGAGACCCCCGATGGGGGCTTCTCGAACGCTCACGCACACCTCCGGAAACGCTGGCCGCCGACGGGGATCCGCCAGGTTTGTTGCACTTGCAAGAAGCTGCCCCGCGGAAATCCTGTGGATTTCGACGATCGCGCACCTCGCTCAGGCACCATTTGCGACGTAAATGTCGGCTGCACTGAAGACCACGAACAAAATGCGCTGTCGTCAATGCGCGCTGCGACACGAGTGCTCCGCGACACTGCGGCCGCGCGCCAGACTGTTCGCATCAGCGAGCGTTGATTTCCTGGACATTCGAAAGACGAACCTCACCCGGCCGTGGCGAGCAATGCCCGTCCGCACTCCCGCGCAAATCATCAACGCGTGGCGCGAAGCTTGCTCTGATGTTCGGCAACTCACGGAGGTTCTCATGCATGGTTACGGCGAATGTTCCGTCCCGGCAGAGCAGCTCACGGCGCAGTTCATGGAGCTGCCCGGCCTGCGGTTGACACTGCACCAGGCGGCGCGACTTCTCCACATCGACCGGGTCATGTCGGAAGACGTCGATCGACATGCTGCTCGACGCCGCATTCCTCCGGCGAATGCCGGACGGCAGCGTGGTGCGAGCGGACCAATGAAATGTCGGTTCCAGGCGCCTGAAGTGACATAATTGTAGTCGGACGATCGCATTGTGCGATCGTGTCGCGGACGAATCGTCCGTATCGAAAGGAGTTCGAGTAGTGCCATCGCGCGCAGTACAACCCCGCAAGGCAACCCCACCCCGCAAACGAAAGGCCGCCGTCTCGCCAGACGCGCGCCAGATCACCGCGACCGATATCTCGCGTCGTGCCTATGAGCTCTACGAGGCTCGCGGCACCAGCGGCGGCGATCCACTCGAGGATTGGCTTCGAGCAGAGCGTGAGCTCTCGGAATCAGCAGGGGCGTAAATCCACGAGACGACGCGCTCGAGGTTTTACGTTTTAGGTTTACGCGTTCTACGCCAGGTTTTACGTTCCAGGTTTCAGGTCTTGGTCGCGCGATCGGGGCTCGGGCGCTGGAACGTAAACCGCCGCGCGCGCTCAGGCTCGCCTCGCGCAGGGTCGAAGTTCCACGGCGGGGTCAGGCAACCGGCAGAGTGAAGTAGAACGTGCTTCCGTTGCCCGGGCTGCTTTCCGCCCAGATCCTGCCGCCGTGGCCCTGGACGATGCACTTCGAGATATACAAGCCGAGTCCCACGCCGCGCCGGTCGTTCGATTTCACCTGCACGAAGCGGCCGAACACCGCATCGAGCTTGTCTGCCGGAATCCCGACGCCCGTGTCGCTCACCGCGAATCGCAGGTCGTCACCAGCCTGTTCGACACAGACGACCACACGCCCGCCCCTCGGCGTGAACTTGATCGCGTTGCTGAGGAGATTCGTGACGACCTGAAGGATCCGCGCGGCATCGAACCGGCCGGAGTATGTCGCTTGACCCGTCTCCGCGATCAAGGTGATCCCGTTCGCCTTCGCCTGCGCCTCGAACGTCTCCACCGCCTCGTTCACAATCGCGCCGGGGTCGGCGCGCTCACACGTGACCGCAAGCGCTCCGGTCTCGATCGTCGCGACATCGACGAGGTCACCGACCAGTCGATTCATTCGCGCCGACGCCCGGCCGATCCGCTGGGCATGAAGCAGGACGGCGTCAACGTGATTGTCGCGCCGCACTTCGAGCGCAATGAGGCCGGCGGAGCCGCTGATCGCGTTCAGCATGTTTCGGAGATCGTGACCGACCATCCCCAGGAACTCGTCCCTCGTCTTCAGGACGTCATCGGACTTCGCACGTTCGCTCAGGAGGTCCTTGTCCGTTTCGCCGCGCTCGATCGATAACAGCCCCGCCTGCTCGGCCCGTTCGAGCCGGAGCGTTTCGTCGGCGTCGGCGCGCTCGTCCCGCAGCGTTTCGTCCGCAACCACCCGCTCGCTCTTGATCAGCGTCCGCGATTGCGCCGTCGCGCCGGCGGCGGCCGCCTGCCGGTCGGTGTGCTCCCGGGTTTCGGCCAGCACTTCGTCCGCCCGGGTGCGGGCACGGCTGATCACGGCATCGGCGGTCTCGTCGATCGCCGCGAGCTGCTCTTCGAGGGCATGGTCCGCCTTCTCACGTTCGAGGCGAAGGCTCTCGTCGGTCTGTGCCCGATCCTCGGCGTAACGACGGTTCTCAGGCGGCATGGAGCCTCGCACTGTACCACTGACTGGGGAGCGGTTCGCACCTTGCTACCCGCCGGCGGCTCAACTCTGGCGGGCACAGCGGTGGCATTCTAGGGTGCAGACCTCGCACCGACCTGGTGCAAGGGGCAACGTGTCCGACGAACGCCGCCATACGGCCGCAAACAGGGAACCGCCTGGCCCTGAAGCAGTTGCCGTGATCAGTCGAAGAGCGGGTACTCGCTCCCCACCTGACCGCGCTGGAGCTGTGGTCGGGTGAGATGAGGAGAACGCGCAGCCCGGGCCTCTCGAATCGAGAGCGCCGGAGCGGCATGCACGGCGGGCTGAGCGGCGCGTTCCGTGCTCCTGAGCGCGCCAAACGCGGTCATCACAGGCGAATGATCCGAGGCCGCCGCAGCATCGACCACCCGACCGGTTGCGGTCGACATGTGCTTCCCGAAAATCCAGTCGATCGGCTGACGCTCTCCCTGCGACGTCGGCCCGCGGCCTTGCGCGTCGCCGAGCGCGTCGACGAACGAGGCCCGCGCGAGCGACTTCAGGGTCAGCGAGTGTGGAGCGGGACGGTTGTTGAAGTCGCCGGCAATGACGACGGGCGTGCCGTCGGTCGGTGCGCGCCTGGTCGGTGACGATCTCGGCCATCTGCCGCTGCTGCAGCCGCTCGTTGTGGCCGCTCTCGATATGGGTGTTGTAGAAGATGACGCCCCCGGTGCGCGCCTTGAGCGCGAGGCGACCGCCGCGGCGCGGCTGAACCGGATTGACGGACCAGCGCCAGCGATCCTGGGCCTTGAACGGCAGGCCCGCGGCATCGTGAATGACGAACCGGCTGAGGATCGCCTGGCCGGTGAGCGCCGGGGCGCCACTGCGTCCTTCGCCAAGCTCCTGGAACTCACCCGCCGCCACCCAGTTCATGTCGAGCGCGGTCGCGAGATCGCGCGCGACGTCCCGGTATCCGCTCCGCCGGCACCCCTGGTCCACCTCCTGAAGCAGCAGAACGTCGGGTTCGAGTCGGCGAAGCACGTCGAGGACCGCGTCGTAGGCCTCCCCGCGTTCGATGTTCCACGTCACGACACTGAGTGCCTGGTTGGCCGGGACGGGGTAATCGACGCGGGCCGGTTCACCCGTCAGCCGGTGGATTCGCTCGTGACTCAGCCACGGATCGCTCACGAACCCGAATACACGCAGCCCCGTGAGACTCAACATAAGGCAGAGTTGTCGCATCGGTTATGTCGCCCGCTTCGAATTGAAGGTGCTGACGCTGGGGAGCGTGCCGCGAACAATAACACGGTGGCGCAACGGAGGGGCAAGAAGTTACGGGTCTACAAGGTTCTACGGGTTCTACGGGGTTCTACGGGGTTACTGCCGGTTCTACAGGTGCCGGTTCTGCATGTAGAACCTCATAGAACCTCGTAGAACCCAGGAGAACCTCGTAGAACCCGCAGCGTCAGGATGTGATGTAGCGTTGGAGCGTGTTGATGGTGAACTGCTGCTCATCGACAACCGCCCGGACGACGTCGCCGATCGAGATGATCCCCATCAGCCGACCCTGTTCCAGGACCGGCAGGTGTCGGATGCGTTTATCGGTCATCAGCGCCATGCACTGATCCGCCGTCCAATCCGACTCGACCGAGACAACCCGAGTCGTCATGATCTCGCTGACGAGCGTCTCCTTCGACGTCTTGCCAAGAAGGATCACCTTCCGCGCGTAGTCCCTCTCAGAGAAGATGCCGTCGATTTTCTCGATCCGACCGAACGAGGACTGCGCCGATATTCTTGTCGGCCATCAGGCGGAGCGCGTCGTAGACCGTGTCGCCCGGCCCGACGGTGTGGACGTCGGATTTGCCACGCAGCATATCGCGTACGGTGGCTGACATGATCGATACCTCCTGTTTGCACCTAACCTCGCCTGCTCTCGCAACCGGGGCAGACACCGTACATCGCGTTGCCCTTGTAGTCGAGCTCTCTCAGACCGGCTTGTGACGTGAAGTAGCCGCGAATGGCCTCACGCCGCACGAACAGTAGCAGCGACCGAGCGGAGAGTCCGGCGGCGTGCGGCTGATTTCCCGGACAAAGTCTGTCTGCGCGGTTGCGGCGAGCCCCAGAAAGTCGTGGCCGAACCGCTCCCGCGATTGCTGGTCCAGCAGTTTCAAACCGGTCCGCACGATGGCCTGCGAATCCACGTGTTTCCGATTCCACCACCCTGGCTTCTCCGTAGTGGGCGACGGCGAGCGTGCGATGCGACGGCTCGAGCGTCCGTGCGGCATGGCGGATGCCACTGTCGCTCTGCAAGCGCAAGTCGATCCAGGCAATCGCCTCCGACAGCGCGCGAGCGTCCACACTCCCGAGCAGAACCCCGACGAGAACCGTGACTACTTCGAGCTCGTGACGAGAAAAGAACAACGGCTGAAACGGACTTCGCCGAGGCACGGCGAAGTCGGTTTCGGCGCCGCGTGGAACGAGCGGCGCGTCGCGGGCCGCCAACACGTGCACCAGATGCTCGGCTGAAGGCTCGTAGAGGCCGGGCGGCAGCGCGGCGGCCGCCTCCTGAACGGTCAGAGTCATCGCACCGCGCCAGGTCCGGTGCGAGGCCAGCGACGCCTGCAAGCACCGTGAGTTCTCCCAGGCGCAGGAGCCATGCGCGGCGCGTGAGGTCCTCGTCAGAGTCGTCTGGCGCGCGCCTGGTCTCGCTCACAGCTCACCTCGACGGAAAGACTCGGCAATGTGTTCGCCCACACGCGCGGAAATCGCCATGATCGTCAGCGTCGGCTCATAACAGCTTTGGGTCGGAAAGACGGCGGCGTCGCTCACGAAGAGGTTCGGGACGTGGTGCACCTTGCAGTTGCGATCCACGACGCTCGTCTTCGGATTGGTGCCCATGCGGGCGGTGCCGCATTCGTGAATGTTCTTGCCGAAGAGGCTGATCTCGTCGGCCGGCGGCGTCGCGCCCTCGAGTTTCAGCTCGCTCAGAATCGCGCCGATGTCCTCGCGCATCGCCTTGGCCATCGCCCGCTCGTTCTCGCCGTAGCTCGCGACGATGTGGAGCGCGGGAATGCCCCACTTGTCCTTCCTTTGCGCATCGAGGGTGACGTAGTTCTCCTTGCGCGGCAGGCACTCGCCCTGGGCTTCCATCGCGAAGTAGTACGGAATGTCCTGTCGCACTTTCTGACGCCAGGCATCGCCGAATTCCTGCGACAGGAACGCATGACCGTAGAGCTCCTGGCTGCCGTCACCGTCAAAGCGGTAGCCGCGAACGAAGTGCGGATTTCTTCCTCGCGCCCAGGTTTGTGTAGTTGGGAATGATGAAGCCGCACGGGCGGCCTACGGCTTCACGGGCGGACGAGCGCAGGGCCGGCATGAACCCTCCGCCGCCTTCGACGGTGAAATGGTCCATCAGGTAGTGGCCAAGGACGCCTTCCTCGTTGCCCACGCCATGCGAAAACATCGGCGAGCGGGAATTGAGCAGGATGCGTGTGGACTCCAGCGCGCCGGCGGCCAGGATCACAACGCGCGCGGAGGCCTCGCGATGCCGATGTGACAGGCGGTCGATGTAGTGCACGCCTTCCGCCCGGCCACGCGAATCGACGCGCACGTGACTGACGACCGCGTCGCTGACCAGCGTGAACCTGCCGGTCCGGGCAGCCGCAGGCAGCGTCACTGAGGGGCTGTTGAAATACGACGCCGTATGACAACCGCGCTGACACTGGTCGCAGTAGTGGCACGCCGGCCGCCCTCGATGGGAGACGGTCAGGTTCGCGACTCGGTCGGGCATCACCCGCCAGCCGAACTTCTGGCCGATGACGTCGCGTGCCAGCAGAGCGCCGCAGGACAACGCCATCGGCGGAAGGAACTGCCCGTCAGGAAATTGTTCGAGACCTTCACGCGAGCCGCTGACGCCGATGAAACCTTCCACGCGATCGTAGTAGGGCGCGAGCTCTGCATAGTTGATGGGCCAGTCCTCGCCGTAGCCGTCGTGGCTGGCCGCCTTGAAGTCGTAGTCACTGAAGCGGTAGCTCTCACGTGCCCAGCAGAAGGTCCGCCCGCCGACCTGCCGGCCGCGAATCCACATGAACGGCTTGTCGGCTGGAAACGTGTAGGGATTCTCGTGATCGTTGACGAAAAATTGATGACTGTAGTCATCGCAGGCATAGCACAGCCGCTGCACCGGCTGGTCCTCGAGGAGTCGCTGCTGATCGCCGAAGCCGCGAAATTTCAGCTGGTAGGGCCAGATGTGCTCGGTGAAATCGCGGGTCGGGACTCTGGGCGGGCCGGCTTCGAGCATGAGCACGCTGAGGCCACGCTCGGCCGCCTCCTTGGCGACCCAACCACCACTCGCACCCGACCCGACGATGAGCACGTCATACGGCATGGTGTGGACACAAAACCGACTCAGGCAGCCGAACGCGTACGAGGCCCTGGCTGCGGCGATTATCGCCAAACAGGTGGGAGCGCCAAAGAAAAAAACCATCCAAGCGCGCGTTCTTCGAACGCGGACCAACCGCGCCGGATGCGGCTCATCAGAGACTCCCATCTGCGTCGAGAACGTGCGACGCTGGCCCGCGTATTCTTGATAGGAATGGCAACTGTGCCCGGAGAAGGCGCGCGAGTGCTGCTCGTCGTGCGCCGGAAGACTACATGCGTGTCACGGGAGTTCGAGAAAATTGGAAAGGGAGAATGCTCATGCAGGAAGCCCAGAACACGAAGGTGATCCAGGACGCGTATGCGGCGTTCGGCCGGCGCGACATCGAGACGCTGCTCACTTATCTGGCCGACGACGTGGTGTGGAAGGGCGTGTATGGGGCGGAATCGCACGTGCCCACGTCGGGCGAGCGTCGCGGGAAGGCGGCGGTCGCCGAGTTCTTCAAACAGGTCGCCGGGAACGTCAACTTCTCGCGCTTCGAGGCGAAGGAATTTGTCGCGAGCGGCGATAAGGTGGTGGGTCTGGGGCATTACACGGCGACGACGCCTATCAACAAGAGCTTCGACTCTGATTTCGCGATGGTGTTCACGCTGCGGAACGGCAAGGTGACGCACTTTCAGGAGTTCTGCGACAGCGCGGCAATCAATGCCGCGTACGCGCGAGCTCTGTAGGTTCGCAAGCAGGCTCCCGCCCGAAACGGGAAGTCCTGCTGTCACTGAGTGTTGATGTTGGCGGGGTCGACGGGACTCGAACCCGCGGCCTCCGGCGTGACAGGCCGGCGTTCTAACCAACTGAACTACGACCCCGTACGAAACTGCTTCCGATGCTCTCTGATCGTGCCTTCGCATGATCAAAAGCGAAGTGGCTTGCCGAGCCGTAGCTCGTACCGCGCCATCTGGCCCGCCTTCGCGAAGCGCTACGGCGGGATCCTCCGCGTGATCAAGAGCGGATGGCCTGCCAGCCGTAGCTCCTACCCTACCGCGCCAGTGCCCGCCTTCGCGAAGCGCTACGGCGGGCAGCCTCCGCGTGATCGCGAGCGGAGGCTGGTGGGCGGTAAGGGACTCGAACCCCTGACAGCCGGCGTGTAAAGCCGGTGCTCTACCAACTGAGCTAACCGCCCTACTGGCCACACCGGCCCCGCCAACCGTTCAGCCAAACATCGATTATAGCGATGAACCACGCGAGGGGCAAGCCTTCGGCTCGCCCCGGGCCATCACGAAGTGCGCACCTTCCACGCAAAGATGGCGAGCACCAGGAGGAGGCCGACGAGCGCGCGATACTCGCGATTGCGCACGGCGCGTTCCAGGCTGAACCGACGTCGAACGCCGGTCGACTGTGCCTGCGCGGTACGCCGGGTATGCGGTGCCGAACTTGTCTGTCAGATGCGCTTCCTCGGTCCGAATCGCCGCCGTCAACGTGATGAGCAGGTAGGCGACGACGAGAACAGCGACGATCCAGTTGGCGGAGGCGTAGCCGAGACCGACACCCATCACGGTCGATCCCAGGTACAACGGATGGCGCGTGAACGCATACGGCCCCGACGTCGTCACCTCGCGCCCCTTTTCGAGGTGGCCTGCCGCCCAGACCCTGATCGCCTCGCCGGCAAGTGCCACGGCGCCGCCGATCGAGAGGGTCGCGGGCGTGGGATGCGCAAGCCAGATCGCCAGCGCGCCGGACACGAATCCGATCGTGACCCTGATATCTCGCGATGCGGCGAAAGAGTGTCATGCCTGGAGACGCTGCTGCAGATGCGGCGGTGACCTCGGGAACCGCGATCTCTGCCATGCACCAGTTGCGCTCGTGGCAACGCCGGCGGTAGTGACACCGGCACGAAGCGTATCGCGACACGACACGATCTTCCCGCGCCCACGGACCGTTGCGATCGGGGTCGGTCGGGCCAAACACTGAAAGCGTCGGCGTCCCGGCCGCGGTAGCGATATGGAGCGGCCCCGTATCGCCGGACACCATCAATGCGGCCGCTCGACACAGTTCGAGAATGTCGGCGAGGTTCGTCGGTGGAGCGAGCCGCGCGGCATCGGCCGACCGATCGACCACTGCCTCCGCCAGCGCCTTTCTCACCCGGCCCCCACAACACGAATGATGGAAGATGCCGCACGTCGCGCAGAAACGCCGCGACCTCGGCAAAGCGCTCGGGCGGCCATCGCTTGTTCGGCCACGCGGCGCCGGGATTGATCAGCGCGAACGGAATTCTGCCGCCGAGAGTCGCACGAACGCTCGCCACGGCGGGCGAATCGGTCGTCGCCAGCGGAAAGGTGATTCGATCGTCGTCGATGCCGAGTGCCCTCAGAAGCCGCAGATTCTTGCGAATGACGTGGCCGCCGCCGCGCTGATTCGGATCGCCAGGTCCGGAGGCGGATTCTCCCGCGTCGGTGTAGAAGGGGCGGGCAGCTTTCTCCCGCAGATGCCAGATTGAGAAACCCGCCACGCGGTTCGCGCCGGATGCCCGCGCCAGCACTGCGGATTTCAGCAGACCCTGAAAATCAATCGCCCAGTCGTAGCGCACCTGTCGGAGCGTTCGCACGATCTCGCTCCACCCCGCGAGCGTGCTCCGCTCGAGCGTGACGACGCGGTCGACGGAGGTGACGAGATCCACGATCGCGCGGTGCTTCGCGTCGACCAGCCAGTCGATCCGCGCGTCCGGATACGCCGCCCGCAGCGCCGCTGCCGCGGGGATGGCATGGACGATATCGCCAAGGGCGCCGAGCCGCACGATGAGCACGTTCATCCGCGGATTCGGGCCAGCAGGTCGCGCGTGGAATGATCCTTCGGGTCGCCGACAATCGCGATGCGGCCGCCATACGACCGCACGGTCTCCCGCTCCGGGACGGTATCGGCAGTGTAGTCGGTCCCCTTGCAGTGGACGTCCGGCCGAAGCAGCGTCAGCAGCGGCGCCACAGTCGGCTCGGGAAAGATGACGACGTAGTCGACGCCACGCAGCGCCGCCACGATTTCGGCGCGATCCTCGGCTCGAAGCAGCGGTCGCCCCGGTCCCTTCGTGCCCGCCGCGGCATCGTCGTTGACCGCGACGATGAGGCGGTCCGCTTCCGCGGCTGCGGCCTGCAGGTACCGCACGTGACCGACGTGCAGAAGATCGAAGCAGCCGTTCGCAAACGCGATCGTCAGCCCGGCACGGCGATCGGCGGCAACACGCGCCACGAGTTCCTCACGGGTGATCGACTTTCTCAGCCAAGGTCGCTCAATACCGCGTGCCGCAGTTCGTCGGCGCTGACGGTCGCGGTGCCTCGCTTCATCACGACGATGCCGCCGGCATAGTTCGCCAGGTGCGTGGCCTCGAGAAAGGTCGCGCCGGCGGTGAGGGCGAGCGTCATCGTGGCAATCACGGTGTCGCCGGCTCCGGTCACGTCGGCAATCTGATCGGATCCAAAAATCGGCACGTGCACGGTCGGACGATCCGCTTCGAAGAGCGCCATCCCGCGGCTGCCCCTCGTCACCAGCACTGCGGCCGAACGCGTGCGCTTCAGGAGCTCACGTCCGGCTTTCTCGAGCGTCCGTCCGTTCTCGCCGATGCGAACACCGAAGAGCTGCTCGACTTCGGACTCGTTCGGCGTGCACGTTGTCATGCCCCTGAACCGCAGCAGCGAGTATCGCGAGTCGACGAGCACCGGGCCCGCGGCACGCGACCGGCGCCGCAGTGCCTTCTGTGCCTGCCGCACCAGGGCCGGCGTCACCATCCCGCTGCCGTAATCAGACACGAGTAGTGCATCGCATTTCGAGGCGGCGTTCACGAGGCGAACGGCAACACTCGCGCGGTCCGCTTCGTCGAGCTGGGGCCCTGCTGCCCGGTCGATGCGCACGACCTGCTGTTTCGCCGAGTGAATGCCTCCCGCAAGAATCCGGGTCTTCGTCGGCGTGCGGAACCCCCGCGCACGGACGATCCCGCGCACATCGATTCGCCCGCGCATGGCGTCGACCAGGCGCCGGCCCGTATCGTCGTGCCCGGTCGCGCCTACGACAACGGCCGCCCCGCCAAGCGCCGCGACATTGCCTGCCGCGTTGCCCGCGCCACCTGGAACGATTGCGGTCGAGTCGTAATTGAGGATGAGTACCGGTGCCTCGCGCGAAACACGTGCAATCTCGCCATAGATGAACTCGTCGACGATGAGGTCACCGAAGACGAGCACACGTACGCCGGCAAACGAATCGATCAGGGAGACGAGGCGCGCGGGGTGTATCGACGCGTTCTGCTGTGGTGCCATTCAATCAGCGCGGAGGATCCAGGAGACAGCCTCGATCACGTTGTCCGTAATCACCGCGGGCTGAACGCCGGCCTTTGGCGCGGCCTCCTCGGTCCGGCCATAACCGGTGCGCACGAGGATCCCGCGGGCGCCGACCTGCTGCCCGGCCTCGAGATCGTGCCAGCGATCGCCGACGACGAAGGACCTGGCGAGGTCGAGTCCGAGTTCGACAGCGGCCCGGGTGAACATCCCCGGCTTCGGCTTGCGGCAGTCGCAATCCTGCCGTAGCGCCGGAATGACCGCCTCCGGATGATGCGGACAATAGTAGAACCCGTCGATGCGCGCACCGCCGAGGGCGAGCTCCTGACTGATGTGGCGGTGGGCCTCCGCAACGAAGGCCTCCTTGAAGATGCCGCGCGCGATCCCGGCCTGGTTGGTGACGACCACCACGGCGAATCCGCTCCGGTTCAGGAGCCTGATCGCGTCCACGCTATAGGGGAAGAACACGAGCCGTTCGAGGCGATCGAGGTACCCGGCCTCTTCGAGCAGGGTGCCATCACGGTCGAGAAATACGGCCGGCCTGTTCAGCATTGCGTCTTCGAACCCTCTCCTCCCTGCGCGTCGAGCCGTGCCGCAACCGCGCCGAAGACGGCGTCCGGCGTGATGCCCTTCATGCAGCGGTGGTCGATCGGACAGTCGCGCAGCATGCACGGGCGACAGAACACACGGTGCATGAGCACGTCATGATCGCCGAGCGGCGCCGTGACCCGGTCGTCGGTTGGCCCGAAGATCGCGGCCACCGGAACGCCGAGCGCCGCCGCGAGGTGCATCCCGCCCGAATCGTTGGACACGAACGCGTCGCACTTCGCGAGAACGCCCGCGAGCAGCCGCAGGTCGGTCCGGCCGATGAGATCGACGACACGCGCCTTCGTCGGCAGCGAGGATTCTATCTCACGCGCCGCGTCGCGGTCCCCTGCGGCCCCGACGAGAATGCACGTCGCGCCTCTCGCGGAGAGTCGCGCGATCACCTCCGCGACACGCTTTGGCGGCCATCGCTTGGCATGACCGTAGGCAGCGCCCGGTGCAAATCCCACGATCGGTCCCGTCGTCACGCCGTTCTGCCGGAGCGTCTCTTCGGCACGGGCCGTGGTTTCCGGACGGACGGTGATGCGCGGAAGTGAGTCGGTGACGGCGAAGCCAAGGCCGCGGACCAACTCCGCGTAATACACAGACTGATGAACACGGCCGGACGGTCGAGCGATCGCTTTCGTCAACATCGAGGTGCGGAAGCTGCCCGCATAGCCCCAAATCTCGGGGATGCGCGCCCGGCGCGCGACCCAGGCCGATCGAAAGGAATTCGGGAACAGCAGGGCCGCGTCGAACGCACCGTGCCGCAAGGATCCGATCTCCGTCTTTGTGGCGACGACCAGAATTTCGTCCGCGCACGCCGCAGTCAGCTCCTCGAATAGTGGCGCCACCGAGCCGATCGCGGCCATGACAATCCGTGCATCGGGGAACGCGGTACGGATCGCGCCCATGGCCGGCAACGCCATGACGACGTCACCCAGCCAGTTGGGAGCGCGTACGACCAGCCGGTTCACGAACGGGGCCCTGGCGCGCGCATGATTCTGCGCGACGATTGCCACGGCTATGAGGTCCGGTCCGGTTCTACCGGGGCGGCCTCGGGAGCGTCAGTGGTTGCCGCCGGAAACATTCCACGGACCTGCTCGCCCTCGGGCACATCCCGCCAGCGTCGATGCATCCACAGCCACAGGTGCGGATACCGCCGCACGTACATCTCCAGCACGTCTGTGCAGCGCTGGGTAAACTCCCGGATCGCGTCCTCGTCGCCTCCGCGCGGCGGCTCGACTGCGTGCTCGTACACCATCCGGAAGCGTCCGCCTGGCAACGGCAGTGCGAACACCGGGACGACCGGCGCGCCAGTCCGAAGCGCCAGCGCCGCGAGCGCTGATGTCGTCGCCGCAGGGCGATTGAAGAAGTCCACGTAAACAGCGTCCGCCGGCTGCATATGCTGATCGATCAGGAACGCCACCGCCTGGTTCGCCTCGAGCGCACGCAGGACGCGGCGGATCGCCCCGCGGCGATAGATCACCGCATTGCCCGTCGCCGTGCGGACCGATTCGAGCAAGTCGTGCAGCAGCGGATTGTCGAGGGGACGCGCCAGGACCGCAATCGGCGCCAGCGCGAGGGCATGCACCAGGGCGTTGATTTCCCAGAAGCCGAAATGGCCGGTGAAGAGAAGCACGCCACGGCGCTGTGCGTGGGCCTGGATCACGCGATCCTCGCCCGCGAATTCCACTCGTGCGAGCATGCTCGCGCGAGGCATGGTGCTGAACTTGAGCAATGACGCCAGCAGCCGTCCGAAGTGCGAGAACATCTCCTTCGCGATCGCATCGCACTCCGAGCGCGGACCGGACAGGGAACGCTGCCTGCAGGTTCTTCACCGCCAGGCGCCGATGGCCACGATCGAACAGATAGAAGGCGCGCCCGAGCAGTGTGCCGGCGCCGAGCACGGCCGACATCGGCAGCACGCGTGCCGCGGCAACCACGCTCATGACCGCGATGTACTCGAGTCTGTGCCGGAGCGTCGGGCGTGGCCTGGCGGAATCCGTACGGGCGGCGATCTGCTGATCAAGCACTCCAGGCTCGTGGTTCGGGATTCGACACGCGGGGCTCGGGGTCAGGCATGATGTCGCGCGCCGCCGCGACGGCCCCGGAAAGCCAGTGCCGGAAGTCCGCAGGCGGATCGGGCTCCATTGTAAGCGGCACCCAGCCCACGGGGACCGGAAACGGCCGGTGCGGGAGCAACCGGACAAAATCCTTCTCCGTCGTCAGCACCGCGGCGGCCCCTGCGGCCGCGGCGCGGCCACAAATGCGGCGGACATCGGCGGTGGAAAACGGATGGTGGTCCTTGAATGCCATCGTGTCCGCGACCGAATACCCTGCCCGTCGCAGATCGCCAAAGAAACGGTTGGGTGATGCGATCCCTGCGACGCCGACGACGATCGCCGAACGGTCGAACGAAAACGGCCCGGGCCCGCCGGTAAAGCCGACGGGCGCCCCGATCGTGCGGCGGGTGCGGAACATCGGCATCTCCATCCCGGCGACATCGATCTCGACATCATCGTCGGCGGCGACGATAACGTCAGCGGCAATGCAGGTATCGAGCGGCTCGCGAAGGCGGCCGGCCGGCAGGGTCACGGGATTCGCGATGTCGTCACGGCCGATGATCAGGATGTCGATGTCACGCTCGAGCGTCAGGTGCTGGAACCCGTCGTCGAGAACATGGACCGTGGCTCCGAACCGGTGTTCGGCGAGGCAGCCGGCGAGGTACCGATCGGGCGACACCAGGACCGAGGCGCCGTCGAGTCTCCGTGCCAGCATCAACGGCTCGTCGCCGGCGCGATCGAGGTCGCTGCGGATCCCGTCCGCGTCACGCACGACCACGACGCCGTCAACCGGGCGCGTTCTCGCGTAACCGCGACTGAGGATGGCGGGGCGCTCTCCCATCGCCAGGAGCTCGCGCACGATCGAGGCGACGAGCGGCGTTTTCCCGCGACCGCCCGACGGCAAGGTTGCCGACGCTGATCACCGGCCGCCGCAGCCGCCGGCGGAGATCCGGCCGCGCGGCATAGCGCTCGCGGCGGCGGCGCGCGACTGCCGCATAAAGCGTGCTAAGCACGGCGTCCTGCCACTCTCAAAGCCGGCGAAAGGGACGGACCACGTCGGCGGGATTGTCGGGCGGCAGCAGCTGCGCGATCGCCGCCAGGCTCTTGTTCCGGGCGCCCCGGTTTGCCTCGACCAGTGCGCGCGCCCCGGCACCGAGCGTCGCGCGGCGAACCGGGTCCCCAAGCAACTCGATCAGCGCCGGTTCGAGCTCCCGCGCCGTGCGCACCTGGACCGCCGCCCCATTCTCCAGGAACGTGCGCGCGATCTCGGTGAAGTTGTGCATATAAGGACCAAAGACGATTGGCTTCCCGAAGACCGCCGGTTCGAGGATATTGTGGCCGCCAGCGTCGACGATGCTGCCGCCGACGAACACCACGGTCGCGACCTGGTAGACCTGGGCGAGCTCGCCGATGGTGTCGAGGATGACGACGTCGCAGCGCGGCTCGGCATCGACCCGCAGTTCGGTCCGCCGCGCCACGTTCCACCCGGCCCGGCGAGCGAGGCGCTCCGCTTCGTCGAAGCGTTCGGGCTTGCGCGGCGCGATGATGAGCAGCGCGTTGGTCATCGTCGCGCGAATCCGCTGGAAGGCGTCGAGTACGGGCTCCTCTTCACCGCGCAGGGTGCTGGCGGCAATGATGACTGGCCGGCCGGCGGCGATTCGGAAGTAGCGCAGCACGCGGTTTCGGCCGCGATCCCCGGACGGAGAGGCACCGGGGATGTCGAGCGAATCGAACTTCAGCGATCCGGTGACGACGACCCGCTGCGGCTCGGCACCGATGTCGACAATGCGCCGGGCCGATTCGTCGCTCTGCATGCAGAAGCGATCGACGTGGAGCAGGACGCGGCGGAAGAAGGGGCGCGCCACCCGGTAGCGCGGATACGAGCGGGAGGATATCCGGCCGTTGACCAGCATCGTCCTGACGCCGCGGCGGTGGCAGGCGCGCAAAAGGTTCGGCCACAGCTCCGTCTCCATCATAATGAAGAGACGCGGCTTCACCAGGCTGAGCGTCCGGTTTACGATGAAGCCCAGGTCGAAGGGAAAATAGAACACTTCGTCGACGTATTGAAGGTTGTTGCGGGCAATCTGCTGTCCCGTCATCGTGGTCGTCGAGAGGAACACGCGCAGCTTCGGATAGCGCTCGCGCAGCTCCGGCAGCAGCGCGCGGGCGGTCAGCACTTCGCCCACCGACACGGCATGGATCCAGATCGACTCGTCGGCGTCGTGATTGAACGACCGGGGCAGGTATCCGAGCCGCTGTGGCAGGTTCCTGACGTACTTCCGGTATCGCACGGCCTGGTAAATCAGGTACGGCGACATCACGGCACAGAACGCCACGATGAGGACGCTGTAGAGGGCGTACAAGTCTGGATCCGATTCACTCTAGTCCGTCGTTTGACCGCGGCGCAAGCCGTTCATTAGAATCTAAGGTTTCGCAGGTACTGGGAGGTATCGCAGATGGCTATCAAAGTCGGGATTAACGGGTTCGGTCGGATCGGGCGCAACATCATGCGCGCTGCCATGAACGACAGCAGCATCGATATCGTCGCGGTCAACGATCTGACCAACGCGGACACTCTCGCCCATCTGCTCAAGTACGATTCCATCCTCGGCAACCTCAAGGGTGACATTTCGGCCAAGGGCGATCGCATCACCGTCAACAAGGACGAGTTCCAGGTCCTGTCGATGAAGGATCCGGCGCAGCTGCCGTGGAAGTCGCTCGGCGTCGACGTCGTGTTCGAGGGCACCGGCCTGTTCACGAAGCGCGATGACGCGGCGAAGCACATCACCGCCGGAGCCAAGAGGGTCATCATCACGGCGCCGGCGAAGAGCCCGGACCTGACCGTCGTCCTCGGCGTGAACGAGGACAAGTACGATCCGGCGAAACACCACATCATCTCGAATGCCTCGTGCACCACGAACTGCCTGGCCCCGGTCGTCAAGGTCCTGCACGAGAAGTTCGGCATCCGCAAGGGCTGGATGACGACCGTGCATTCCTACACCAATGACCAGCAGCTCCTCGACCTGCCGCACAAGGACATGCGGCGCGCGCGCGCGGCGGCGCTGTCGATTATCCCGACCACGACCGGTGCGGCGGTGGCGATGGGCGACGTGATGCCCGAGATGAAGGGGCGGCTCGACGGCATTTCGATGCGGGTGCCGACGCCGAACGTCTCGGTCGTGGATCTCGCGGTCCTGGTCGACAAGAAGACGAGCGCCGAAGAAGTGAACGCGGCGTTCAAGGCGGCGGCCGACGGTCCGCTCAAGAACATCCTGCAGTACAGCACCGAGGAGCTCGTCTCGATCGACTTCCGCGGCAATCCGCACTCGTCCATCGTCGACGCGCCTTACACCGGCGTCATGGACGGCGATTTCGTCAAGGTCCTGTCGTGGTACGACAACGAGTGGGGCTACTCGAACCGGTGCGTCGACCTGCTGCGCTTTCTGGTCAAGAAGGGGCTGTAACGGTTGCGGAGCATCAAGGATCTCGATCTCGCGGGGAAACGCGTGTTTCTCCGCGTCGATTTCAACGTGCCGATCAAGAACGGCACGATCGGCGACGACACGCGCGTGCGCGCCTCGCTGCCGACGATCCGGTACGCGCTCGAGCGCGGCGCGACGGTCATCCTCGCGTCGCATCTCGGACGGCCGAAGGGTAAACCGAACCCGGACTACTCGCTGCGGCCGGTGGCGGCAAGGCTCTCGGAGCTGCTCGGGCGTCCGGTCGAGTTCGCCGAGGACTCAGTCGGCGATGCGGCGAAATCGGCGATCGACCGAGCCGCTCGCGGCAGCAAGGTCGTGCTCCTTGAAAACCTCCGCTTCCATGCGGAAGAGGAGAAGAACGATCCGGCGTTCGCGAAGCAGCTCGCCGACCTCGCCGACGTTTATGTCAACGATGCCTTTGGCTCCGCGCACCGCGCCCATGCCTCGACCGAAGGCATCGTCCACCAGGTCAAGGAGACTGGTGCCGGACTGCTGATGGCAGCGGAAGTCGAGTACCTCGGGAAGATACTCGAGCGCCCCGACCGGCCCTTCGTCGCGGTGCTCGGCGGCGCGAAGGTGTCGGACAAGCTCGAAGTGATTCACAACCTCGTGCCGCGCGTCGACGCACTGCTCATCGGCGGCGCGATGGCCTACACGTTTTTCAAAGCCGACGGTGTGCCGGTCGGGCGCTCACTGGTCGAGCCGGATCTCCTCGACGCCGCCAGGGACGTCGTTCGCCAGGCGAGGGATCGGAAGCTGCGATTCGAGCTCCCGGTGGATCACGTGGTGGCGCCGAAGCTCGAAGCCGGTGCGCCATCAGAGACGCTGGACGTCGGCGATGCCGCCATCGGCGACCGGATGGGCCTCGACATCGGGCCCAAAACGATTGCCCTTTACCGGAGCATCATCGCTGGGGCGACCACCGTCACCTGGAATGGCCCCATGGGCGTGTTCGAGATCGACGCGTTCGCAAAGGGGACAATTGAAGTGGCCAGGGCTGTCGCCGACGTGAAGGGCACGACCGTGATCGGCGGCGGGGATTCGATCGCGGCGGTTGCCAAGGCCGGCGTGACCGATCGCATCACGCACATCTCCACCGGCGGCGGCGCATCGCTCGAGTTTCTCGGTGGCCGGAAGCTGCCCGGCGTCGTCGCGCTCCAATAAGCGCGTTGCACGTGCTACGTGCTACGTCCCACATGGCAACGTGCTCAGGAACGTGCTCGGTCGTGCGTGGCACGTAGCAGGTAGCACGTTAGAGAGGTTCCCCATATGCGCATTCCATTCATCGCCGCCAACTGGAAGATGTTCAAGACCGTCCAGGAGTCGGTGGTCTTCGCCAAGGAATTCCGGAGCATGGTGAAGGACCTCACGGACGTTGAGGTCGTGATCGCGCCGCCCGCGACCGCGCTCCATGCCGTCGCCGAGGCGGTGCGGAACTCTCCCATCGGTGTCGCCGGCCAGAATCTGCACTGGGAGCGGGAGGGTGCGTTCACCGGCGAAGTCAGCGCTGGCATGCTGAAAGAGGCCGGGGCCGAGTACGTCATCATCGGCCATTCGGAGCGGCGGCGCATGTTCCATGAGACCGACGAGACGGTGAACCGGAAGCTCGTCGCGGCCATGGGCGCGCAGTTGACGGCGATCGTGTGCATCGGAGAAACGCTCGAAGAGCGGGAGAAGAACGAGACCCTTGCGGTTCTCGATCGCCAGATCAAGACGGGCCTGGACGGCCTCACGGGGGACCAGGTCGGCGCGCTCGTCATCGCCTACGAGCCGGTCTGGGCGATTGGAACCGGACGCAACGCCACCCCGCAGCAGGCCGGAGAGGCTCACGCGCACATCCGTTCGCGGGTGCGGCAGTGGTTCGGGGCACCGGCGGCAGACCATTGCCACGTGATCTACGGCGGCAGCGTGAAGCCCGACAATATTCACGACCTGGTGCTGCTGCCGGACGTCGACGGGGCGCTCGTGGGCGGCGCCAGTCTCGACGTCAAGGGGTTCTTCGACATAGTGGCGCGGAGTCGCCCGAGCGCGGTATAATCGCGCGTTATGCTCTACTATCTGTTCGCCGTGGTCTACGTGCTTTCGTGCTTTCTCCTGCTTTTGGTCGTGCTGCTGCAGCAGGGCAAGGGCGGGGACATGGCGAGCGCGTTTGGCGGCGGCGGCAGTCAGACCGCGTTCGGCGCCCGTGCCGGCGCAACGGTGCTGACGAAGGCCACGGCGGTACTCGGCGTCCTGTTCATGCTCGGCGCGATCGGGCTCGGGATCATGGGCCAGCGTGGGCCTGGCTCGCTGATGCGTGGACTCGGCGGCCCGGCACCCGCGCCGGCGGCACCGCCGGTGCAGAGCATGCCGGCGCCAGCGGCTCAGACCCCGGCCACAACGCCTGCGCCGGCTGCGCAGACGCCCGCAGCGCCGTCGGCGCCGGCTGCGCAGACGCCGCAGGCTCCAGCGCCAGAGCAGCCGAAGAAGTAAGCAGTCTCACCCTCGCGAAAGTGGCGGAATTGGCAGACGCACCAGCTTGAGGGGCTGGCGGTAGCAATACCGTGGGGGTTCGAGTCCCCCCTTTCGCACCACTCGACTCGCCCACAGGCTCGCTCGTGGCAGGCCACTCGACTCACAGGACCTACGGCGCGGAGTCGGCTTCGCTGGCCTTCGCTCTTACGCTCGCGCCAACGCTCGCGTTGTTGGCGCCACATGGCTCACCGTGAGCGGCTGCCCGCCCCGACGACGACACTGATCGCCGCGCTAGAGAACGAATGCGCCCGTGATGGCATGCTGCGCATACACGATCCAACGTGCAACTGCCGGGCGGACGTATTCCGCGACGTCAAGCCCAGCCGAGGCGAATTTGTGTACCAGACGAGTCGCCGTCTGGCTTCCATCCTGAAGATTCTGCGGCGGACGTCGCGGAAGCATACGAGGTAGCTTCTTTCCCCGGCAGGGGCCGACTGTGCTGTAGGCTCTAGGAGTAACAAAGGTTGAGGCCGGCGCTTCGGCACACAAGAGGCGACCGACCAAGCTGTGCATTAAAGGAGCCTCAGCTACGACCGCATGGTGGCTCTCGATTTGCAGCGTGAGGCGACGGACAAACATCATCCAAGCCACACGACTGACGGAGACAATTCGCATGATGAATTCGTTGCCGGTGACTGGCAACGTAGGACGGACGACTTCTCAGCCTCCGGAGATTTCCGTCGTCATCCCGACGTATAACCGCGCGGACCTCCTTCCGGCGCTGCTTGAGGCGCTACTCGCTCAACGTGTGCACGGGATTCCCTACGAAGTTCTCATCATCGACAATGGGTCGGTGGACGCGACGGCCGACACAGTCGCGGCGCACGCAAGCCCGTTGATCCGTTACCTCCTGGAAGTACGGCGTGGTGCGTCAAACGCTCGCAACACGGGCGTGCAGCATGCTGGCGCAAAGCTGATTGCCTTTCTGGATGATGACCTCCTCCCCGCCCCCGACTGGCTCCCGAGCATCAAGCAGACCATGGAGGCGCACCCCGAGGTCGATTGCGTGGGCGGACGGATCGAGCCGCAGTGGCCCGGAGCGCGACCGGCGTGGCTGACGCCAGCGAACTATGCCCCGCTCGCGCTGCAGTACGGCCGTGGAGCCGGTAAGCCCCTGAGTGCGACGAATGCGTCCGGATGCCTCGTGGCCGCGAACTTCATTTGCCGCCGCGACGTCCTTCGTGACGTGGGGGGATTCTCCCCCGCCTTCTTCAGAGACGAGGATCGGGAGCTCAATCTGCGGCTGTGGCGGGCCGGCAAGGTCGGCATTTATGCGGACAACATCGTCGCGACGGCGGTCGTGCAGCCCGAGCGCCTGACCAAGGCCTATCACCGCCGCTGGCACGCCGTCACTGGCGCGAATCACGCTCGGCTGCGATTCAAGCAAATCATCGCCCCCGACGGCCACCTCACCGAACCGGTCACCCGTCACTGCCTGTTCGGTACTCCCGCGTATGTCTACAAGGAGCTGTGCAGGGAGTTGGTGAACTGGGTCCGGGCGTATGCGGCCGGGCGAAAGCCGGAGACGTTTACCGCGGAATGCCGGGCGCGATATCTCGCGAGTTACATCTGGACGCGCGCGCGCGAAGACTTCAAAACGCCACCGGCCGCAGGTCTTCATCCGACAGACCCGGACACCGGGCCGCAGGCATCAGCGTAGCGAGCACGACGCGCATCTCCCGTTAGAGAGCGACCCTGGCCCTGGCGTCGGCGGACAGCCGATCCTCGAAGTCGGTCTTGAGCTGCTCCAGCGCTTCGAGCATGCGCGTGTGTGCCCGATCAATCGCGGCGTCGGAGCTGAGGCTCGGCTCCTGCGACGCTATGCGCGCGAGCGACCGCGAGGCGAGTTCCTGGAAGGCCCCCGGCGCAATTGCCCGCAGCCGCTGCCCGCGCGCGCGGACGCTTTCCGCATACCGCTTGTGGCGTCCGGTGAGGCTCATCGCCAGCTCCAGCGCGCTCGAAGGGGACACGCGGGTCCAGCGGAGGGTCAGGTCCAGCGCCGACGCCCAGTCGTGCCACTTGGCCCGGTTCGGCGCCTGGATCGGGCGTACCGCAATCCACGGCACGCGGAGAGCGTCGGCGACGATCGCGCCGTGCATCGCTTCGGCAACGACGACCTCCGACTGCTGGATCTGGGTCAGGACGTTGTCGACCGCGTCGCACGGGTCGATGTAGTGCAGGCCGGCGGCGCGGCTGGCCTCCGCCCAGTGACCGTCCGCCGCGCTCTGCCAGTGCGGCATGAACGAAATCCGGTGGGTCTTCCGGGCCGGCCGAGCGACGCACGAGCGCACGAGAATTGCCGCATCGCCGACGCCGAGGCGAGCATCGAGCCCGAGTGCAGCAGCCGTCAGTCGGCCGCGCACGAAGTAGAAGCGCCAGCGCTCATCGATCGCGGGAACGGCCGTGTAGCCGCCGTAGCCAGCGCCGAAGACGATCTTGCGGGACTGGGGTGGGAGAAAATCAAACAGCGTGGAGCCGACCCCGATGAACAGCTCCCGCTCGTCGGCGTCGAAGAATCCCGGAAGGAGCCGCGGCCACAGCCACACGTTCAGTTCGTCGCCAAAATTCGGACGCCGCCCGCGATAGAAGTACATCTTCATGGCATCACGTTCGAGTCGGACAGGTTCGCCGCGGCGTCGACTCGCGGGATTGCGGCGCCGTGCAGCAAACGCTGCCTGAGGTATCGGCCTCCGCCGGCGAGCTCCCGACGTACGCGCTGGCGCGCAACCGCGCGAGGCCCACGGCGCGAGAGCTCGTACCAGCCGCGCAGGTACACACGCCGGGCCCGCCAATTCAGCAGGAACTTCGTGTAATACGCGCCGCGGCCGTAGTCGTAGCCCCGCCGGACCCGATCCGCTTCCTCGCCCGGTTTCCGGCCGTGATGGTGCGAGACGACCGGAGCGGGGTCGTATCGGGCCCGCCACCCCGCCCACACCGCTCGGGCGACGAGGTCGATGTCCTCGGCGGCGACACACGGCGTGCCGGGACCGAGTAATGGATCGAACCCGCCGATTGCGGCGAGGACCTCGCGCCTGAGCGCGAGGTTTGCGCCGTGAACGGTCCCCGGGTATACGAACGTGCCCGGCTCGATGCTCGCGGCGGTGTCATCATCGCGGATCGACACGTTCGCGTCGGTCGGGTCGTGGCGCACCACCCGCCCGCCAACGACACCGACGTCGTTCGCCTGAAACACATCCGCCAGCGCCAGCAGGTAATCGGAGCGCGGATAGCAGTCGTCGTCCGTAAAGGCGAGGATCTCGCCGCGCGCGGCGGCGATGGCCTGATTCTTCGCGTCGCTCAGCGCCCCCGCGGCCACGCGCAGTGCCCGGACGGGGAACGCGGCCGACGCCGCAAACTGCTGGATGAGCCGTCCCGTCTCGTCGGTGGAGGCATGGTCGACAATCAGCAGTTCCCATACAAACGGGACGCGATCGAGGCCGGCGACGGCGCTGAGGAACCGCGGTAATCGTGAGGCGCGATTGCGCGTGCAAACGATCATCGAGATCTTCACGCCGTCCTCGGCCGATCCGTGTGATTGCTCAAAGGGCGGGTTATGAGCTGCGCCGCCCGGACGTCATCGATGGCGCCGACCAGCGACTCCACGCACCGATCCCAGGAATACCGCTCTGCGAGGCGAAGCGCTGCGCGCTGGCGGGCCTCGACCGGCTTCTTCAGATAGTCGAGGACGTGCTCGGCCCACACCGCCGGCTCACGTGAGGGCACCACGACGCCCGCGTCGGGTTCATCGCCCAGAATCTCTCGGAAGTATGGGAGGTCCGACGCGACCACACCACGTCCCATGCCGAGCGCCATCAGGAGTGCCCCGCTGCCTGTAATCTGGCGGTACGGCAACAGCACGGCGTCACTGGCGCCAGTGATGTCCGCCACTTCGGCATCCGTCAACGTGCGCTCGATGAAGCGCAGACCGGGGATGGACGCCGCCGCCTCGCGTAGAAAGCTGACATCGAATTCGGGGTGCGGCAGCCCCCCGATCACCGTCTGCACCCTGCCGGCCAGCTGTTCGGCAATCGCACAGGCCAGATCGAGACCTTTGTACTCCCGCAGGCGCCCTATGCAGGAGACCACCGGCAACCGCACATCGAGCGCAAGGCCCTGGATTACATCAGCAGCCGGCCGGGGTGGCGGATATGCGGCGCCCGACGCGCCCATTGGCATGAAGATCACTCGGCCGCTTGGACGTAACGTGCGCCGGACGATTTCAACCTCGGCGCGGCTGTGGCAAACGACGATGTCGCACTGGCGGGCCATGAGTCGGTAACCATACCGGTCCCAGCGATAGCCACCCTCGTGCGGTTCGATGTTGTGCACGGTCCAGATGGACTGGATGCCGAGTCGGCGCGCGGTCCGCAGGAACTCGCGCAATCGCATGAGCTGCTTGGTCGCGCTCACGGCTCGCCCCACCCGACGCGTACGCGCGAATCCCTTACGCCAGATGTACTCTGGCCAGTGCAGATGGACCGCGTCGACGCGGCCGGCCTGCGCCTCCAGCCATTGGATATCGACTTCGAGGTCGTCCGATGCCGAGACTCCGCGCGTAGCGAGCGCGGCATGAGACAGGTCAAAATAGGGATTGTTTGCCGTCCGGGCGATGCCGCGTGGATAGACGGCGATGCGGAACGGCTGCGTAGAACGAGGGGCTGCTGGCGACGATCGCGTCATGATCCTGTGGATTGGGTGAGTTATCGGGGCCTGAGAGCCCGACTGAAAACGCCTGCAAAGATACGGCCGGGTTGCGACCGCCGCCGTGGCTCTTCCGGCAAACACGGCAGTATGTTTGCTTCCCTTGTTTGCGTGTTCAAACACCAGCTCGTCTGTGCGCCCATCGATGACATCCGAACCGTTTAGCGTGCCCACGTCCGCGCCGTCCGAGTCACGCCAGGGCCGGGCCGACGCGATTTCGCCGGACAGTACGGATCTTCCATGGCTGTATTCCGCGAGAAAGCCGTCGATCGGTCGCGACTTGCGGGAGATCCTCGTCGACGAATTCTGGGCCTACCGCGGACTCGCGTACGAGCTCACCCGCCGCGACATCCGCGTGCGTTACAAGCAGACGGTGATGGGGTTCGGCTGGGCGGTGCTCATGCCCATGCTGATCGTCCTCTCGGGCTCGCTGGTGCGCTTCGCCATGTCCTACGTGTCGGGGCACCACCTTGCGGTGGAGGAACTGGCCGGCATCGCGGTGAAGGCGATCCCATGGTCGTTCTTCGTCGGATCGATGGGGTTTGCCACCTCCAGCCTCGTCGGAAACGCGAATTTGATGACGAAGATCTATTTCCCGCGCGAGATGCTGCCACTCGCCGCCACACTGGCGCAATCGTTCGACTCGACAATCGGGACCGTGGCGCTGCTGATCGTCTGCCCGTTTGTCGGCGTCCACTTCGGTCTTGGTCTCTTGTGGGCCCCGCTCCTGGCCGCGTGCGTCTTTCTCTTCACCGCCGGGTCGGCGCTGCTCGCTGGCTGCGCAAACCTGTTTCTCCGTGACGTGAAGTACCTGGTCCAGGTGCTTCTCACCTTTGGCATCTTCTTCACGCCGGTGTTCTTCGAGCCCTACATGTTCGGCCGGCTCGGCGCGCGCGTCATGATGCTCAATCCGCTCGCGCCCCTGCTCGAAGGGCTGCGCCTGTCGGTGATCTACAACCATCAGCTGCTCGACACCCTGGTCGTCAACACCGCCCGCGGTCCGGTCGTCGCCTGGTCGCCCTGGTATCTCGCCTACAGCGTCACCTGCGCCGTCGTGATCTTCTTCGTCGGCCTGCTGGTGTTCCACCGGGCCGAAAACAAATTCGCAGAATACGTATGAGGTGTGTGTCCGGTGTCTGAGGGACGTATCGAGTTCCAACACGTGTGGAAGAAATTCCGCCGCGGGGAGCTGCACGACAGCCTGCGAGACCTCGTGCCTGCCGTCGCGTCGCGCTTCCTCAGGCCACGGCCCGTCGAAGCGCTCGCGACCCGCGAGTTCTGGGCGGTGCAGGATGTGACCTTCTCGGTCAAGCCCGGCGACGCCCTCGGCATCATCGGTCCCAACGGCGCCGGGAAGTCCACCATCCTGAAGCTGCTCACGCGGATTCTGAAGCCGACGCAGGGACGCTGCGGGATTCGAGGACGTGTCGGGGCGCTCATCGAGATCGCGGCGGGCTTCCACCAGGACCTGACCGGGGCCGAGAACGTCTTCCTCCAGGGCAGCATCATGGGGATGACGCGGCGGGAGATCGAAAGCCGCTTCGACGACATCGTCGCGTTCTCGGAACTGATCGACTTCATCGACACGCCGGTCAAGCGCTATTCGAGCGGGATGAACGCGCGGCTTGGGTTCGCGATCGCCGCGCACATGAGTCCCGACGTCCTGATCGTCGACGAGGTGCTCGCCGTCGGCGACTACCGGTTCCAGCGGAAGGCGTTCGACCGGATTGGCGAGATGGTCCGGCGCGGCCTGCCGGTCGTCATCGTGTCCCACCAGCTCGAGCGCATCGCCTCGCTGTGCAACGACTGCCTGTTGCTCGATCGCGGCCGCGTCATCAAGCGCGGCCATCCTGAGGAGTGCATCTCGCACTACCTCATGGCGGGGGTCCAGAACGAGCCGCATCCCGAAGCCGATCTGCCGTTCCGGATTACGGCGCTTGAAATCGAGCCGAAGACACCAATTCGTTCCGGCGAATGGATGAACATCACCGTGCGCGGCGAAGTCGCGGCGCACGTCGATCCCGACTATCGCCTCGAGATCAGAGTACGGGCGCTTCAAAACGCGCAGATCGTGCACGTCGTGGATCTCACGTCGCGCGAGCCCCGCCTCGTACAGCCCGGCACCTTCGAAGCGACGGTGCAGCTCCAGGCGAACATGGCGAACGGATACTTCTCAATCGAGACGCCGGTGTGGCACGTCCGCGAGCGCCGCGAGGTCGGACAGAGTATGAAGGGGCTCGTCCGGGTGCAGGGCGCCGCGTTTTTCGGTACGACGAATCTTCACCCCCGCGTGCAGATCGCGCTCAGCGAGCGCATTTCGGCAGGCTCGCTTCCCTGATGCAGGACCGGGAGTAGTTTGTTTTACATCAACATCCAGGCTCGCCAGAACCAGTCCGGGCTTCAACGTTCGGCCGAACTCCTGGCTGACGTCCTTCGCTCGGCGGGATGGGCCGTCACGATCAACGTTGCCCATCGCTCGCTTGTCACGCACATCCGCCACAAGGCGGCGAAGCTGACGCGCAATCACGCGTACGACCTCAACATCTTCCTCGAAGAGATCAAGCCATTCTGCCTGCCGCTGGCGAAGCGCCAAATCCTGGTACCCAACCAGGAGTGGCTCCGCGACACGTGCTCTCCATATCTGGACGAGATACATGCGGTGCTCTGCAAGACACGGTACGCCGAGAAGATTTTCCGCGAGGCAGGCTTCCCGACGACGTTCATCAGCTTCACCAGCGCGGACCGGTATGACGCGGGCTGCCGGCGAAACTACGACGCCTTCTTTCACCTCGCGGGGTCCAGCGATCAGAAAGGCACGGCTCCGCTGGTCGATTTGTGGCGGGCGCATCCGGAGTGGCCGACGCTGACGATCGTCCAGCACCCGAACAACCGCCTGGACGTCCAGGCCCCGAACATCACCTACATCTCCGAGCACATCGACGACGAGAAACTGCGCCGGCTGCAGAATGAGATGGGCGTCCACGTCTGCCCGTCCGAGGCCGAAGGGTTCGGCCACAGCATCGTCGAGGCGATGAGCTGTCGCGCTCTCGTGGTCACCACCGATGCCCCGCCGATGAACGAAATCGTGTCGGCCGACTGCGGCGTCCTCGTGAAGTACGAAAGGACGGCGCCGCGGCGATGGGGCACCGCCTATTACGTCGACCGGCGGTCATTGGAGGATGCGATACAGACGGTCATCGGCATGTCGGGCGCGGAGAAGGCCGCGCGTGGGGAGCGCGCGCGGGCCTGGTTCGAGATGAACGACGCCCGTTTCCGTCGGAGGGTTGTTGATGCCGTGCGATCCGTCGCAGCCGCTACTTCGTAGTGTCGCGACCGCAGCGTGCCTTGACGAGCAGAGCCGGGGCGCGGCGAACAGCAACGGCGATTTTCCATGGATCAGTGCAGCAGGGCAGGTCAGTCAGCTGGTCGCTCGCGGGTGCAGGGAGTCGCACAGGTAGAGACCGATGATCGTCAACAGAGTCTCGGTTCTCATTTGTACTTTCAATCGGGCCCCTCGCCTCGCCCGGACGCTCGAGTGCTTTCGCCGGACCTCAACTGACCGCGACTACCGCGTCGAGGTCATCGTCGTTGACAACAACTCCACCGATACGACTGCTACCGTCGTCGCGAACGCCGGTCGGGACAGCACGGTTCCCATTCGCTACGAATTGGAACGGCAACAGGGCAAGGGCTTCGCGCTGAACCGTGGCCTGACGCTTAGCCACGGCGACGTCATCGCGCTGACCGATGACGACGTTGACCCCGCACCGGATTGGCTGGATCGCATCGTTCACCTGTTTCGCACGTACGACGTCGTCTTTGTCGGCGGCAAAATATTGCCGAACTGGCAGGTGCCGCCGCCCGCATGGTTGACGACCAGTGGTGCGCGCGATATCTGGGGACCGCTTGCGCTCAGCGACTTCGGCGACGATCTGTTCTTCTACCGCGACAATCCCCACGCACCATACCGGCCGATTGGGGCGAACATGGCCGTCCGCCGCGATGTAATGCAACGCGTCGGCGGATGGCGCACCGATCTGGGAAAGGTGAACAACACCTTGATCCCGGGCGAGGATCACGAAATCTATTTCCGCCTGCACGCGGCAGGTGAATTCCGCGGCCTCTACGATCCGCATCTGATAGTGCATCATGATGTGCCCTCGTCGAGACTTCATTACCGGTACTTCCTACGATGGTTCTTTGCCGCAGGCCAGGCGCGCGCACGGATGGCAAAGGACCTGTATCCCGAGATCGACTTCGACCGCGTCCCGGTTGTTGCGGGAGTGCCACGTTTCTTCTACCGCGAATTGGGGAAACGCGCTCTCCAACTCCTGCGAACGGCGGCGGGTGATCACGTCGAGTGGCGGGTTCGGCTGATGCACACGATCCGGCTTATTGGTTTGATGTGGGAGCGTTCAGGCATCAGACCGTCACCCACGCGATCGTCAGGGCACGCCGACAGCCGGTGAGGTCTCGCTGAACCCGGAAACGAACAGGACGACGTACAGCCGGGTTCCCGACAGGTTGGGAAGCACGTCGATGACGGAGAACACATCGTGGCGCCACACGTCGATGGTCCCGGTGACCTGGGTGGTGTCGGTGTTCACGACCGAAATGACGCCGCGCGTGCACGCAGGTACGGTTGCACCGGCGAGACAAGAGTCCTCCAGGCTTCCGCTCACGTAGGCGACGTGTTCTGCCGCGGCTGGCGACGCCACCGCCGATACGAACAGGATTCCGAGCGCGATCTCGAGACGCCCCAAACGATGATTACGGATGCCGCGATTCATCGACACTCCTTGTGCTGGTTGCGAGAGGCGAGGAGTGTAGCCTCCGGCTGGACCGGCACAGCTGAATCTGTCGTGCGTAGAGCTCACCACCGGCAGCGATGTACCGACCTCGACGATCGTGCCCTCGGGCAGGTCAGGCGTGTGAACGCTGCTCGATATCCATTGCGATCCGATCTCGAACAACGGCCACGCTACCTCCCGACAATCACCTCCCTTTCGCCAATAATCGCGAAGCCGAGAGTCGGGTCGAGCACACGGACGGCAATGCGATGCATCCCTGTCGTCTCGCGCGTGGTATCCCACGAGACAGCAAAGCCGGGTTGACGCGTTTCACAGTGGCTTACGAATGGATAGACGGCACAAACGTCCGGCCGGTGGCCACGTGCTTGCGCCCGACCGACTACGACGCCGTCGACAAGCAGGTCGACGACGACCGGCACATCCTGAAGATCCAGCGACCAGCCCGACACAACAGTCCGGCCCGACACGGACGCACCATCGGACGGACTCTCCAGAACCCCGAAAGGTGGAATCGCGACGCTGCCGGCTTCGTCAGGGTGTGGCTCGGAACCGTCCCTCGTCATCTCGCCCAGCGTAGAACCCGCCCCGTTTGCCACGGTAAAGTAGCGGCTGCCAATACCAGCCGCATGACCGGCGTTGTCGACGACGCCCCACGCGATCGTATGGACGCCGTTCGAGAGTGTGGTCGTGTCCAAAGAGAAGTATCCGACCGCACCGCTCGAGTTTGCGTACCCCGGGAACAACATCGAAATGTCCGATCGCAAGTTGTTGTACGTCGGGTGACCGCGAAAGATATCGTCGACATAAACACTGATGGTCGAGCCGTCAGTCGGGATGATGTTCGGTTGGGGCGTCAGCGCCCATCCGAAGTTGGTAATGGTGCCGGACACGGACTGCCCCTGGCCCGGCGTGTCAATCGTACCGAACGGCGTCGTCGCGCTCGCATTGCTGGCCACGATGGTCTTAGAGCCAAGGGATACATTCGCTCCATCCAGCGTTCGGATGAAGGCCGACAGCATGAACGTGCCGTTGCCCTGGTTCGGCAACATATTCGTGAGAAGCATGTAACCCCATCCGGCGCGTTGTACGCCGGGATACGTTGGGTACGCGGCGACAATGTCGGGGCGGGCGCCGCTCACTTGCGTTGCCGCGCCGACAAGGACCAGTCCGTTCGCTTGCGTCGGTTCTCCCGGAACTGGCGAGCGGTAGATGTCGATCCCGGCGATGCCCGAGTCGTCAAGTGCCCACCCCGTGATCCCTACCTCCCCGCTCACGACCGCACCAGAGGCCGGGGTGTCGACAGAGCCGAACGGCGGCGCGTTAGGCGGCGCCCAGTCCGAATACGTGTCAGAGGCGCCCTGATAAATCACACTGAAGGTGGACGTACCGGGTGCTACCACCACTTCAACATTTCCCGCGACGACATCCTGCCCGGGCACCGGTGCCGTGCCGTTCCCCGCGGAGGTCCAGTACGTCTTCACTCCTGCGCTATGCAAACGGGTCAGAGCTTCTGCAGTTGGATGTCCGTATGGGTTCGCGTTCCCGATTGAGACAATCCCCACCTTGGGAGTGGTAGTTGCCAGCCACGCGACGTTCGAGCTGAATCGGCTCGCATGGTGGTGGACCTTGTACACCTCAATCTTCCCCACCAGTGACGCCACCGAAGTTTCGATGTCGGCATACGACGGAAGACTGACGGGTACCCGGGTATACAGAAGGGGCTCGGTTTGTGCGGCGAGACCAGCGCTGCAGAGCAACCCAGGGCACAACCAGCAACGTTTTCCGCCATGCGAGGAACACGCGCCTTGTCGATGCTGGGCGGAAGAATACGTGCCGTCATTGCAGATGGCCGTCGATGAGGCCGGCGCGTCCTGCGGCCGCTGGCATATATCTGCGGACGGAGGGGGCGGCGACGGGGGCGACGGGGGCGGTGGCGAGGGGGGCGGCGGCGAAGGGGGCGGATTTGGATTCGGAGCCGACGGGTCCACCGGATCGCCCTCGGCAACCCCACTGGATGACCCACTCAGGTCGCCACCGAACTCGGCGTCGAACTGACCGAAGCGCACTACCGACACGAGGCTCAGGTCGTTCTCGTCCGTGGTGCTCACGCCGTTGCCATTCAGGGCAACGAAGGTGATGGTAACCGGGCTGGCGCTGCCGGCATCCAGCGTCAGCGTCTGTCCTTTCTGGGCCGTGATGCGCTTGCCGCCAACCGCGGCGACATACGTGTTGAACGTGTTCGACGCGTAGCTGCCGCCACGATCGTAAGCGGCTTTCTGCAACGGGAACATCGACAACACTGGCGCGGCACAGCCGATATGGTCGGCGTGGTAATGACTGGCGATGTGGTAATCGACCTTCGTGATGCCAAGAAGCTGCAGATAAGCGATTGGCTTCCCGCACTGGTTCAACACCCCGTCGTCGAACAGCACCACCTCCCCGAGCGGAGAAATGAGCACGGCTGCATCGCCTTGTCCCACGTCCATGTAGTGGATCTGCAGTTTGCCGTTCGCCTGTGCAAGTGCGTACACGGGCAACAGCAGAGAGAGGAGTACAGAGATGACGAGGCGGCGCATGCGTGACCCTCCTGAGTCGGCCCGTGTTTATGTCACGCAGTCCGCGAACGGAAAAATAAAATGATGCCTCAGCAGGATTAGAGTCATGTCGTGGGTGGCCGTGACATGACTCTCAGTTCTCCGAGTTGGGTTGCAAGCCGCTCGGCGTGTAGAGATCACCGCATCGGCTTTGAACTTAAGCTGAGGCAAGTGAAAGTCATCATCATTCACGGCAATGGCGGCTGCACCGCGGGGGACTTCTGGTATCCCCGGGTGGAATCCGACTGTGCGGCGCTCGGGCTGACGGTCATCAACGAGACGTTCCCCGATAACATCAAGGCGCGCGCGCGATTCTGGCTGCCCTGCCTCGAAGAGCTGGGCGCCGACGAGAACACGATCCTCATCGGGCATTCGTCCGGCGCGGTGGCCGCGATGCGCTACGCCGAGACGCATCGCCTTCTCGGCTCGATCCTCGTTGCCGTGTGCCACACCGATCTCGGCGATCCGGGTGAGGCCGCGAGCGGCTATTACGACCGGCCGTGGCAATGGGACCGGATCCGGGATCATCAGCGGTGGATTGCCGCCTTCCACTCCATCGACGACCCCCACATTCCGGTGAGCGAGGCTCGATTCGTGGCGGCGCAGCTCAGATGCAACTACTTCGAGCTCGACGGGCGCGGGCACTTCGCCGATGCGGCGGCGCTTCCTGAAATCGTTCCATACCTGAGACGAAGGCTCGGCCTCTAAGCCCGGCGAACCGACGCGGTCCGTACCCGCCGGCCGCGAAGGCGGGATAATGGGAAGTACACAAGGAGCGTCACGTGAACGAGTCCACCGAAGATTTCGCCGCCATGTTCGAGGCGTCAGTCAAGACGAAGCGCCTTAGAGAGGGGCAGACGGTCGAAGGGAGAATCGTGTCCATCGGCCCTGAGGTGGCCTTCGTGGACGTCGGCGGCAAAGGCGAAGCCACCATCGAAGTCAGCGAGCTGAAAGACGATGAGGGCGATATCGACGTGGCCGTCGGTGACCGTATCCAGGCGATGGTGGTCTCGACCGCCGGCGGGTTGCAACTGTCACGGAAGCTGGCGCGCGGCGCCGCAACCGATCGTCAGCTCGAAGACGCATTCCGTACCGGCCTGCCGGTCGAAGGCAAGGTCGAGAGATCGGTCAAGGGTGGATACGAAGTCCGCATCGGCCGGCAGCGCGGCTTCTGCCCCTTCTCGCAGATCGACACGTTGCGAACCGACCCGTCGACGCACGACGGCAAGGTCTACGCCTTCCGCATCATCGAGTACAAGGACGGCGGCAAGGATCTCGTCGTGTCTCGCCGTGCGCTCCTGGAGGAGGAGCAGCGCGCGAGCGCCGCTGAAGTCCGAAAATCAATCGTCGCCGGCGCGGTGATCACCGGGCGAGTGGCGTCGGTGCGCGAGTTCGGCGCCTTCGTGGACCTTGGCGGCGGCGTCCAGGGTTTGCTCCACGTGTCCGAGATGTCGTGGGCGCGCGTGTCCGACCCGTCGCAACTGGTCAAACCCGGCGACGAGGTCACCGTCAAGGTCCTCGCCGTCGATGACGCCAAGCAGAAGATCTCGCTTGGATTGAAACAACTGGCGGCCGATCCCTGGTCGACTGTGGCTCAAACGTACACGGTTGGCCAGGTCCGCACGGGTCGCGTGACGCGAGTCGCCGACTTTGGCGCCTTCGTCGAGCTCGAACCCGGCATCGAAGCGCTGGCCCACGCCTCCACGTTCCCTCCGACCGGCCGCTCTGAAGGATGGGCGCGTCAGGTTGCGCCGGGAATGATGGGGGCGTTCGAGATCCTGAGCATCGAGCCGGAGAAAAAGCGGATCGGTGTTGCCCTCCTTCCGGAGGGCTCGGCGCGGGCCGGCGGCGCGGCGCCGCCACGAGCCGAGATCGTGGCTGGAGCCCGCGTCACGGGCAAAGTCGAACGTCACGAAAAATTCGGTGTCTTCGTGTTCCTGGCGCCGGGACGCACCGGTCTCATCCCGATGAGTGAGACCGGCGTGGCGAAGGAGGCTGACGTCGCCCGCGCGTTCCCCATCGGCGCCGATATCGAGGTCGTGGTACTCGAAGCCGACCCGTCCAGCCGCCGTATCCGTCTCAGCGCGAAAGCGATCAACGATGCGCGCGAGGCGGCGGAAGTGCGCGAGTATACGGAACGCGAGAGTGTGGCGCCGGCCGAGAGTTTTGGCTCCCTCGCAGACAAGCTGCGTGGTGCGCTGAAGCCGCGCTAGAGAATGGGCGGCGCACTATCCTGAGTCGCGGTTCGTCAACGAGGAGGGGCGAGGAGATCAGCCGATCAGATGCCGAGTCGGTACTTGCCCAGCCGCGCAAGAAGCGTCGCCTTCAAGTCGTTCTCCGACATCGCCGCGGTCAGGTCGACATCGGCATCGGCGACCGCGTCGAGCAGCGCGCGAATGAGCTGCGCCCGGCTGATCGCGGCGCCGCTCTGCGCGCGGATGTTCGCCGCGAGCCGGTCGAGAAATACGATCTGGCGGTTGAACAGCACGACGGTGACCTTGGTCCATGCTTCGTCGTGCACGGGCGGCCGCCCCGGCTTCCGCTTCGCCGCAACGGTCCGCCGCGTCGGCGCGAAAATGTCGGCGGAGGCTTTGGCGAGTCTTCGGTTTGCGGCGCCCGGCCATTCGATCTCCGAGGATACCTGGGGTCACGCCTTGATGGAATTATTCCATCCCTAAAATTCAGGCGCCCGATGCAGTTGAGTCGGACGCTATTCAACACTGCCGACGCAGTTTACTGCAAGCTCATCATTTATTCGAAACCGCCGGTCCGCGGATCGTTCCACCCCGAACTGGCGTTTTCCGGCAGCGCTGCGGATCCCGGTTGAGGACGTGTCAGTGCTTGATTGTGCGAAGGCGCTCGAGCACTTCGCCGGACAGCCGGCGAAATCCGTCTGCCACGCGGGAACGGGGCGCGAACTGGAAGATCGATTGCGCCGCAGCCGGCGCCTCTTCGAGCGCCCGGCTGGCGAGAATCTCGGTGTGGAAGACGTCGTCTCGATACTGTGCCCGCAACCGTTCACGGATCTCGGACGCCGCGGGCCGCGACGGATCGACCATCGTCAACAGGATGCCGAGGAGCCGGGTGCGGGTGCCGAGCCGCACGCGCACCTTCTCGACCGACGCCAGCAGGGTGACCAGTGCCTCGACGGCGAGGTGCTGCGGCGTGACCGGCACGATCAGCGCGTCCGCGGCGACGATGGCGTTGACGCCGATGAGTGACAGGCTCGGCGGGCAGTCGAGAATGACCAGCTCGTACTGATGTTTGAGCCGCTGCGTGAGGTGCTTCAGCGTGAGCTCGCGCCCGGGGACTTCGCTCAATACCAGGTCCGCACTCGCGAGCTCGACCGAACCGGTGATGATGTCGAGGTGCGCGACCGACGTGGGACGCACCGCCTGCAGCAGCGGTAATCCCTGGAGCAGACAGTTCGCGGACGAGGGCCGGAGCCGGGACCGATCGATGCCGCACCAGAGCGACGCCGACGCCTGGCTGTCGAGATCGATCAGCAGTACCTTCCGACGCGGGGCGGCGAGGGCGGCGGCAAGGTTCACCGATGCGGTGGTCTTCCCCACCCCGCCCTTGTTGTTGACGACGGCGATGACGAGAGGCAATTTGTCCGTCATTCTATCCCGAATATAGCGGTGCCTGGCGACACGCCTGGCCGAGGCTGTGCAATGTCGACGCCACAGGAACGACCACCGCCGCGGCCATTATTTCGTAAATTTCTGCCCGCACCGCACGCGCTTGACACTCCGGCAAAGCGCAAACCAAACTCGACTGACCTTTGTGAGTGCAATTTCCAGACACCGCGGCCGGCCGCGGATCGCCTTGTCGCCCTCGGTGGCGAAATCTGCGAAGCGCTAGCCGAATGGGACTACTGCAATGGATTAATCGCAGCCGTAACCCGGACCTGGATCCACGTCTCGCCGCATGGCGCGCATCCTGGAATCGCGCCGCCGGTTCAGCTGACGTCACTGCCCTGCCGGCGCTGCGAGAACAGCTCGATGGCCTCGACATCCCGCACGACGAGATCGAAATCGAACGCGAAATGCTCGAGGCGCTGCAGGATCTCTCGGAGCTCGTCACGTCGGTCCCGGTGAGGGGTTTACCGACGATCACGACCGGCCACCGCGTCGTCGGCGACGATTGCTGCCATTTGATCGCCCCCGCGTCGATGCCCGACGCGGCATCGCAGGCTGCCGGTCAGCTGCTGCTGACGAATCGCCGGGCCATCTTCGTCGGCGGCGCTGCGCGCACGGTTCCCTGGCATCAGGTGCGCGAGGTACTGCACCAGGAGCGTGATCTCGTGCTGCTCGCGAAGCAGCCCGACACCCTCGTCCGGTTCCGGTGTAACGGGTTCAGCGAAGCGGTGCGGGCAGCCTTTATCGCCCGCACGCTGACGGCGACGCACAGGCGTCCCGAGGCAGGTCTATAATCTCCCGCATGTCCCCAACCCTCGCCGCGAAGCCGGTGACCATTGCGCTCGGGATCGATCGGCTGCTCGGACCCGATCGCCGCCTGATCGCGGGCCGACGCCTCGGCGTGGTCTGCAACCCCGCATCGATCGACAGCCAGTTCCGTCACACCGCGGACCGCCTGGTCGAGGATCCCGATACCACGGTCAGTGCGATCTTCGGGCCGCAGCACGGTTTTCGATCCGACCTGCAGGACAACATGATCGAGACCGCGCACACCCGCGATGCTCGCCGGCAGGTGCCGATCTACTCGCTCTACAGCGAAACGCGTGAGCCGACGGCCGAAATGCTGCGCGACATCGATGTTCTCGTCATCGATCTGCAGGACGTCGGCACGCGTGTGTACACTTATATCTACACCGCCGCAAACTGCATGCGGGCAGCGGCGCGGCACGGCGTGCACGTCATCGTCTGCGACCGGCCAAACCCGGTTGGCGGCGAAGAGGTGGAAGGGAATCTCCTCGACCCTGCGTTCGCGTCGTTCGTCGGACAGTTCCCGATACCTCTGCGGCACGGGATGACGATCGGTGAGCTCGCACGGTTGTTCAACGACGCCTTCGGGATCGGTGCGTCACTCGACGTTGTACCGCTCGAGGGCTGGCGCCGGCCGATGTACCACGACGAGACCGGCGTACCCTGGGTCATCCCGTCGCCGAACCTGCCGACACTCGACAGCACGATCGTCTACCCCGGAGCGGTGCTGTTCGAAGGCACCAGGCTGTCCGAAGGCCGCGGCACGACTCGTCCGTTCGAACTGATTGGTGCACCGTGGATCGACGGCGAACGGCTCGCCGATGCGATGAATGCCCGCGGACTTCCTGGTGTGCATTTCCGCCCCGCGTTCTTCGAGCCGACATTCCAGAAGCACGCAAAACAAACCTGTGGCGGGTGCCAGCTGCACGTCGTCGATCGACGCGGGTTTCGCCCGGTGCGGACGGCGGTTGAATTGATGGCGGAGTTCCGGCGGCAGGACCCGGCGCGGTTCGCCTGGCGCGAGCCTCCGTACGAATACGAGCACGACAAGCAGCCGATCGACATTCTGTACGGCTCGCCCCGGCTTCGCACGGCTCTCGATGGTGGCAGCGACCTCGGCGCGCTCCTCGCCTCCTGGGCACCCGAGGAAGAGGCCTTCCGGCGGACGCGGGAGCCGTATCTCATCTACTAGCTATTAGCTTCGAGTCAGCTCCAGTCTCCAGTTTCCAGTCTCCAGTTTCCAGTTTCCAGCAAACGAGTTCGGCAGTCGGAACGCTTACTGGTGACTGGTTGAACTGGCGACTGGTAACTGGCTACTGGTCACTGGCGACTTTCTTGACCCCCGCCCGCGCCTCGCTGATTTGACGGGCGTGCCGGTGCGCGTGGCCGGCATACGTCTTCAGCCACGCCTCGACGCCAAACGGCCCGGCCTCGGTGTGCGTGCCTTCACGCAGCCATTCTTCCGGGGTCAGTAGCTCCAGCAGCTCCGCCGTCGACTCGCGCGACCAGCGGAACAGTTCGAGAGACGTCTCGTGCGGCCGGTCGTAGTGCAGCGTGCGCGCGAACTGGTCCTGGTCGTACCCGTGGATGGTCGGCCGATCCTGGGCGAGGAGCAGCCGCAATCGCACCGCTGCCGTCATTTCACTGTCGGCGAGATGGTGCAGGATTTCCCGTGTCGACCAGCGATCGGGGCCAGGCTTCGCGTCGAGCTCCTCCGGCGTGATCTTCAGCAACACGGCCGTGATCGCCGCGTAACCGTCGCGGTATTGAGCGATCAGCTTGTTCCGCTCCTCCAGGTCCACGCGTCCTCCTTCGCTCCCGGATCAGCCCCGGGTCTTCGCGATGCCGGGTGCCTTGGTCTCCTGTGGCGTCTCCGGCACCATGTGATGTGTCGAGAGGTGCTTCTTGAGCTCCTCGAATGCCTCGGGCACGTTGTCCACGTGGCAGAGCAGCTTCAGATCCTCGGAATTGATCGCACCCCATTCGGCGAGCGGCTCGAGCTTCAGCACCTGATCCCAGTACTCGCTGCCATACATGATCACGAGCAGCTTCTTCGACAGCTTTCGCGTCTGGGCCAGCGTCAGAATCTCGAACAACTCGTCCATCGTCCCGAAGCCGCCGGGAAAGATCACGAGCGCCTTCGCGAGGTACGCGAACCAGAACTTCCGCATGAAGAAGTAGTGGAAGTTGAACAGCAGCTCGTCGGTGATGTAACGGTTGGGAGCCTGCTCGAACGGCAGGCGGATGTTCAGCCCGATTGATTTTCCGCCCGCCTCCTTCGCGCCGCGGTTCGCGGCTTCCATGATCCCGGGCCCCCCGCCCGAGCAGACGACGAACCGGTGGCGCTGCGCATCGAGCGACATGCTCCACGTCGTGAGCATCTTCGCGAGCGACCGCGCATCCTCGTAATACCGCGACCACTCCACCGCCTTATGGCTGCGCTTGAGCGCGGCCTCGAAGTCCGCGTTCCGGCGCCCGGTACCGTTCTTCAGCAACCGGAGATTTCGCTGCGCGAGCGAACGGCTGAGCACACGGGCCGACCCGAAAAATACAACCGTGTCCTGGACGTTGTGCGCCCTGAACCGCCGCAGCGGGTCCAGGTACTCGGCAAGGATGCGCAGCGGCCGGGCGTCAGTGCTGTCGAGAAACTCGTCGTCTTCGTAGGCGAGCGGATGGTCGTGATTCACCAAAAAACTGTATCATCATCTTCTTTGGTCACCTCAGGGCTTCGTCACGCGAACCTCCGGCAGAACCCGCGGGCGTGAGCGACCACAGCGACAAGGAGTGATGCACATGAGCGGGCGGTCGATTGGAATCCTCGGACTCGCGCTTTCCGCCGCCGTCCTCGGCGGCGCCGCGGGCGCTGCGCAGGACGCTCAACCATCGAAGAGCGGCTGGCAGATCCCGCCTGAGGCCGAGACGACGAAGAATCCTCTGACCGTGGATGCGAAGGTGCTCGCCGCGGGCAAGGGCGTGTTCAAGGAAAAGTGCCAGAAGTGCCACGGCCCTGCCGGCAAGGGAGACGGACCGGACGCCGATCCGGACGCGCAGGAAGACATGGACCTGACCAACCCGAAGCGCGCCGCCCGCAATACTGACGGGGTGGTGTTCTTCAAGGTATGGAACGGCCGCAAGAAACCGAAGATGCCCGCCCAGAAGGAAGACCTCACGAAGGAGCAGGTCTGGTCGGTGGTGTCGTACGTGCAGTCGCTGCGCAAGACCACCGCGCCTTAGCGCGGCGGGCGGTCACAGCATGTGCGTGACAAGCTCTCCGATGAAGTAGCCGATCGCGGCGACGCCGAAGCCGACGACGAACATGTCGCGGCCGCTGCTCCAGACGCCGCGGCCGGTGAAGAGGCTCCGTGCGGCGCCAATCGCGAAGTGCGCTGCCATGCTGAGCACGAGTGACGCCCACACGGCTCGCGCATGCGCGAGCACGAAGAACGGCACGATCGGGATGAACGCTCCAATCGCGGTCGCCGTGCCCGTCACCAATCCGTCCCGCAGCGGCGCGAGCTCCGCGGGATGGATGTTCAACTCCTCCCGCACCATCGTGTCGAGCGCCTTCTGCGGCTCCTGCATGATGGCCCGCGCCGTTTCCCGCGCCCGCTGCGGTGTCAGGCCCTTCGATTCGTAGATGATCGCCAGTTCCTCTTCCTCGAGGTCCGGCATGAGCTTCATCTCCTGCTGCTCGATTTCGATCTGGTGCGCGTGCACTTCGGATTCGCTCTTGGCCGCCAGATAGCCGCTCGATCCCATCGACAGCGCATCCGCAATCGCACCGGCCACGCCGCTGATGATGACGATGTGCGGCGCAACATCGGCGCCGAGGACTCCGGCGACGAGCCCGAAGTTTGCCGTGAGCCCGTCGTTGAACCCGTACACGACGCTGCGGAGATAGCCGCCGGAACCACCGACGTGCCACGGCTCGCCGTCCCGGCCCATGGCCTCGGCGAGCTCGCGCGCATGAAGCGCCGAGTCGGTCGCGATTTCGAGCGCGGCCGCGTGGGTACGGCGGTGGCGCGACTCCCGCGCCAGCCCGAGATACGCCTGCACTTCGCGACCTTCTTCGGCCAGCATCATCGGCAGCACGAGCGAGGTGCCGAACCGCCGCGCGGTCCACGCCAGGAGGCGGGTGCGACGCGCCGTTCGGTACGCCGGCAGCGGACGTCCGCTCGCGCGGAACAGCTCCTCCCAACGGGCGGAGTGGCGATCTTCGACGACCGCGAGCTTCTGGAAGAGGTCGACCAGCGCCGGATTGCGTTCGACCGCCGCGAGCGCACGATACAGGAACGCGGCGTCACGTTCGTCGCGGTAGTGCTCGTCCCATGTCTCGTCCGCCTGGGGACGAGGCTCATCGGGCGTGACCGTGCTTCCGCCACTCACCTCTTCCTTGATGAGGTCGTCCTCGAACCCGCTCCGCGCGTCCATATGCGTCCAGCATAGTCGCTTTACTCCCGGCGGGGTAGCCGCTAGGATGCGGCGGTCGATGCCCCGCGCCTCCCACCGGCCAGCAATCGTCCGCGTTCGATCATTCGCTCCTGGTTCGAGCCTCGCCCGAGTCCGTGCTCGGAGCGTTCTTCGATCCGGCAGCGCTCGCCGTGTGGTGGCTTGCGGTGCGTTCGGTCACGACGCCGCGACCGCTCGGCATCTATGCGGTGGAATGGAGTCCCAGCCCGGAGGCCGACGCCATCCTCGGCCGTCTCGGCGGAGTCTTCTACGGGATCGTGATGGAGTACAAAGCCGGGCGCGAGCTGTTCGTGGCCGACGCCTGGTGGATTCCGCCGGATGGCGACCCGATCGGACCGATGTCGCTCCAGGTCTACTGTTCGGTGGAAGACTCTTCCTGCCGGCTGCGCGTTCGCCAGTCAGGGTTCGAAGAGACCCCGCGCTTTCGACGCTACTACAGTGTGATCGAGCGCGGCTGGCACATCTCGCTGGCCGCACTCAAGGAGTACGCCGAGAAGACCCACCCCGTCTGAGTCGACGGTCGGGCCACCGTTCTCGGGCTCAACCGATCCGCTGGACGTTGACGAAGTTGGCGTCGAGCCGGCTCACGTCGGCGCTGACGTTGACGAATACGACGACCGAACCCGGCCGCAGGATGCCGCGGTCGAGCAGAAGCCGCTCGAGCCGCTCGATCTCCCGCTCCTCGGTGATCAACGGAGCCACGCCCCAATACAGGGCGAGCGTGCCGGCCAGCCGTACGCTCGCGGTCGCGGCAAAGATCGGTGCACGCGGGCGAAGCGCCGACAGCAGCCTTGCCGTCTTCCCTTCACGCGTTACCGCGACAATGGCGTCCGCGTCGCCAGCCGACGCCAGCGTCAGCGCCGCCTCACAAAGAGCGCGGCTGTGGCGGGTGCCGGTGGGCTCGAGGGTCGGCGACACACGCTCAGAGGACGGGAGCGACTCGGCATCCTGAATGATCGCCGCGAGAGTCTGCACCGCCTTGACCGGGTAAGCGCCGGCGGCGGTTTCCCCGGCCAGCATGATCGCGTCGACCCCTTCGTCGACCGCGTTGGCGGCGTCGCTCACTTCCGCGCGCGTCGGACGCGGATCGACCCGCATCGATTCCAGGACCTGGGTCGCGAGGATCACCGGCCGCCCCAGCGCGCGTGCGCTCTGCACGATCTGTTTCTGCACTCGCGGCAGCTGCTCGAGCGGCATCTCAAGACCAAGATCTCCCCGCGCGACCATGACGCCGTCAGCGACGTTCAGAATCTCCTCGAGGTTGTCGACGGCAGCCGGGCGCTCCACCTTCGCGATAATCGGCACACCCTGCCCCGCAGCGCTCATGATCTCGCGCGCGGTCAGGACGTCTTCCGCTGTCTGCACGAAGCTGAGGGCGACCATGTCGATGCCGAGCTCGAGGCCGAACCGCAGGTCGGCGGCATCCTTGTCGGTGACAGACGAAGCAGGGAGCGCCACGCCGGGCGCGTTGATGCCCTTGTGCTCTCCGAGCGGGCCGCCGGTCACGACGATGGTTTGCAACTCGTCGCGCTGCGTGTCGGTCACCCGCAGCTCGATTCGGCCATCGTCGAGGAACAGCCGGTCGCCGGGCTGCGCTGAGTGCACGAGCGCCGCATAGGGCGTGAAGATGCGGCCATCGGAGCCCGCGTGGTCCCCGGTGCCGAGCCGAATCTCGTCTCCCTCCTTGAACCGGAGCGGACCCCCGCCGACGATGGCGCCGGTCCGGATTTTCGGGCCGCTCAGGTCCTGCATGATTGCGGCGTGGCAGCCAGTACGGACGGCAGGCAGCGCGAATCGCCGCGAACACAGTCGCGTGCGACGAGTGTGAGCCGTGGGAGAAGTTCAGGCGGAAGACGTTCACTCCCGCACGAAGCAGCTGTTCGAGGACATCAGCCGAAGCCGAGGCGGGTCCCACGGTGGCGATGATTTTCGTGTGCCGGATCATGTGCATTGACTCACTCGCCACCGATCAGGCCAGCCCACGGATCGACCAGCGCCTTGGTGATGCGCATCGACTCTGCGTCCGCGAGCGCTTCGTTCAGCTGGTGCAGCGAGTAACAGCGCTCTCCGATCAGGCGCCAGGGGACCGCCGCAGCGTGACGCTCCAGGAGCGTCAGCGCCTGGACAAAATGGCGGATCTCGGATCCCCAGCAGCCGCGGATCTCGAGATGCTTCCGGTTGATGTGGTGGTGCGCATTCACCTGGCTGTTTCCCGCGTCGGTGTAATGGCCGGCGACGACGTATCGGCCACCGTTCCGCACCAGCACCAGGCCCTTCCTCGAAGGCCCTCGCGGACCCGGCGGCTTCGACGACCACGTCAACGCCCTCGCCGGACGTGAGCGACCGCACCGCCTCCAGGCGCTCTTCCGATGACGTGCCGTTCAGGTCGTACACCCGATCGGCACCCATTGCACGGGCGAGATCGAGCCGCGCCGCCGGCGCGCCAATCGCGATGATCGTGGCGGCACCGGTCAGCCGTGCGAGCGCAATCGTGCTCAACCCGACGGCGCCCGTGCCCTGAACCACGACGCTCTCACCGGCAGCAAGCGCCGCACGTTCGATGATGTGCACCGCCGTGAGCAAACCGCACCCGGCGCCGATGTAGTCGTCGAACCCGACAGCGTCAGGCAGCCGCGCGACTCCGACGCCCGGCTCGAGGTAGATGCCCTGCGACCAGCCCCCGAAAAGCCCTTCGGCGGCTGGATCCGTGATGCCGTAGACGCGGCGTTCGGCGCAGCGCGTCGGCGTCCTGTGCACCGTGCATGCGCGACAGTGGCCGCAGGTCCGATGCACATCGAAGAAAACGGCACGATCGCCCTCGCGCAGCGTCTCGCCATCGATCGCGCGCAGGCGGCCGCGAATCGCCTCGAGAGTGCCGGCAGAAACATGACCCGGGATGATCGGGTAAGGGACACCAGAAAGACGACCGTGCCACAGGTGGACATCGGTGCCGCACACTTCGGATCGCGCGGTCCGCAGCAGCGCCGCGCCGTCGGCGAGATCCGGCCGCGGGAATTCGCGAACCTCGATCGGTTCGTGCGGCCCGGGCATGACGGCGGCGAGGATGCGGTCGCTCACGGCGTACGGTAACCTTGGGCGAACCGCGGCCGATCTGATCCGCGTAGTCGACTCAATGGACCACCAGCTTACCATCCGCGTCAGACGGCGTATGTGCGATCGCGCGCTCGTGAGGCTTGTTCGCGTGGGGCTCGTAGTCGCTGTGTTCGCCACGCCGGCGTGGAGCCAGACGCCCGACGTACGAAAGCCGCGGCGGCAGTTCGTCTCGGTGAGCTACGAATCCTTCATCACCCAGCCGCTGCACTTCGAACGCTTCCCGCTCGAGGATCTCGTCGGCGGCCCGGTCGCGTCGACGCAGTTCAAGGCTTACGATTACGAGACGCGCGACGGCTCGGTCCTGATCGACGTCGTGAACTTCACCCGTCGTGGCCACGGCGCCGGCATCACCGTGTATCCGTTCGGGGTGAGTGTCGGTCCGACGCTGGCGCTGCGGGCCGGAGTCCAGGATCTGCCGAATATCAGCATCGCGTTCGCCGGCACGCGCGCGCCGCAGAATTACCAACTCGCGGGTGCGCGCGCGTACGATGTCGGCGCGGCGATTGTCGTCGCCGATCATTCGCGCGGGTGGGGGCTGGGCAGCCAGGCCTTCGTCGGCGGCGGCCGTGGACGAATCCGCGCCGACACTCGCACCGGCGACCGTTATTTCGCCGAAGGCGGCGGCGGTGTCAGTTCCGGACCGTTCGGCGTCGAACTGTCGGTCAAGTTCGCGTGGAATCACCTGAGCGACCCTGTCGACCATCACTTCATCACCGTGCCCGTGACGCTCCGCGGCACGCTCACCTTCTGACATGACGCCGATCGCCGAAGGACCAATGGATGCATGGCTGCGGGCCGCGTCAGAGGATGCGGACAGACGTGGACTGCCGGCGTTGAAGCCGCTGCTGGAGACGCTCGCTCGCTCCACCGCGGCGCTGCGCGAGGCGGATCGCGCGGTGCGCGACGAGGCCCCGGTCACGGACGCGACCAGCACGGGCGTGCCGGGGAGCCCGCGACGCCCGGCCGAGACAACCGAGTGACGCCGCCCCCGGACCTTCGACCCATCGCCGAGGTCGCCGCACTGATCAAGAGCGGCAAGTTGTCGCCTGTCGACCTCACGCGTGCCTGCCTCGATCGCATCGAGGCGCGACGGGATCTCAACGCCTTCATCACCGTGATGCGTGACCGGGCCGTGGCGGACGCGGCCGCAGCTGCCCGGGAGATCGCAACCGGACACTACCGCGGGGGGCTCCACGGCATTCCCGTGTCTCTCAAAGACCTCATCGACGTCGCAGGAACGCCGACGACATCCGGTTCCGCTGTGCCGCCGCGCCATCCGTCACGTGACGCCCCGGTCGTCGCCCGTCTGCGCGAGGCAGGCGCGGTGATCGTCGGCAAGACCAATCTGCACGAGTTCGCATTTGGCACGACGAGCGAAGAGTCCGCATTCGGACCGGTGCGGCACCCACGGGACGCGCGGCGTTCGCCGGGAGGATCGAGCGGCGGATCCGCGGTCGCGCTCGTGGAAGGGATGTGTTTCGCGTCCGTCGGGACCGATACCGGCGGCTCAGTCCGAATCCCTTCGGCGGTCTGCGGCACCGTTGGCCTGAAGCCATCGTTCGACGATCTGCCGACGACCGGCATCGTGCCGCTGAGCACGACGCTCGATCACGCCGGTCCGATGGCACGCAGCGTCGCCGACGTCGCTGTCGTTTTCGCCGCACTGAGAGGTATCGCCGCCTCACCGCCACGAGTGACGAGCGGGCGTCGCTTGTCGCTCGGCGTGCCCGAGCCGTACTTCTGCGACCGGCTCCAGCCCGACGTGCGGGAGGCCTTTACACGCGTGCGAAACGGCGTTGCCGCTGACGGGCATCACGTTCGCACGGTCACGGTCGATGATGCCTCACGCACCGCCGACGTCTACCTCCACATCGTCCTGCCCGAAGCATCGTGGCTCCACGTGCCAATGCTCGAGACCTACGCCGATCGGTACTCGCCCGGCGTCCGGCTGCGGCTGGAGATGGGCCGGTATGTCATGGCCGAGGACTACGTGCGGGCGATGTCACTGCGCGCACGGCTGACACGCGCTGTTGATCGCGCGCTGGAGGGCTGCGACGCGTTGCTGCTGCCGACATTGCCGATCGCGCGCGCCACTCATCGGTGCTTCCACGGTGGACGTGGACGGACGGCAGGAGCCGGTGAGAGGGGTCATGCTCAGGCTGACGCAGCTGTTCAACATCACAGGGCATCCCGCGATTTCGCTGCCGGCAGGTCTGACGCCTGACGGTTGGCCGGTGGGCGTGCAGCTCGTCGGGCACAGGAATCGGACCGACGAGTTGGTGGACGTCGCGGCTCTGGTCGAAGCGAGATTCGCCGCGTGATTTCGAGAGTCTTTCACGACTGGGAGCGGCGGCTGGCCGCCGGGGCCGAGCACCGTCTGGTCAGGCCGTTCGAATGGGGACTCGACTGGATCGAAGGTCTCGAGCCGGGACCGGCTGATGAAGTCGAGCGCCTCGCGGCATGGGCGTCGCGCGCGGTCGAGGAGAGTGACGCGTTCTTCTCGCTGCCACCGTGCGACGACTACCTGCTCGAGGGCGATCAGCTGTCGTTCCCGAGCGCCGTCACGACACCGCATCCGGAAAACAACGTCGTGCGCGCCCGCTACTTCCCAGAGCGGTCGGAACGGGGGCGCCGGCGCGCCGTGCTCGTCCTGCCCCAGTGGAACGCGGACGCGGGCGGGCACGTGGGCCTGTGCCAGCTGCTGAACAGGTTCGGCCTCAGCGCGCTGCGCCTGAGCCTGCCGTATCACGATGCGCGGATGCCCCCGGAGCTGCGCCGTGCCGACTACATCGTGAGCGCGAACGTCGGACGGACGGCGCAGGTGTGCCGGCAGGCGGTGCTGGACTCCCGGCGCGCGATCGCCTGGCTCGCCACCCAGGGCTACACGTCAATCGGCATCCTGGGCACCAGCCTCGGATCGTGTCTCTCGATGCTGACCGCTGCCCACGAACCGCTCGTTCGCGCCGCCGCGCTGAACCACATCTCGCCCTACTTCGCCGATGTGATCTGGGAGGGCCTGTCGACCGCCCACGTTCGCGAAAGCCTGAACGGCAGGATCGAGCTCGATGCGCTCCGGCGCATCTGGATGCCGATCTCGCCTTTTCCATATCTGGAACGGGTGCGCGGGAAACACATGCTGCTCGTCTACGCCCGGTATGACCTCACCTTTCCGGTGGCGCTCTCCCGCTTTCTCATCGGCGAGTTCAAGCGCCGCGGCATCGACCACGAAGTGGCGGCGCTGCCGTGCGGGCATTACAGCACGGGCGTCAGCCCGTTCAAGTGGATGGACGGGCTTGTCTTGTGTCGGTTTCTGAACCGGAGCCTGTAGGACGCCGCTGGCTTCCGGCTAAAGCCGGAAGCTACGCGCCTCAGCGAGTGTCACCGTAGCTTCCGCCTTTAGGCGGAAGTCTCGACGTCTCGGCGCGATCTTTACAGGTACTTCAGAACCCCGCGGAGCGCGTCGAACAGTGCGCCGGCGACGGCGCGCACGAGCGGCGACACCTCGCCGTTGGCGATGTTCTCGGCCGTGGCGACGGGCTGGGTGACGAGCAGGTAAATGAGTCCGCCGGCAAACACCGCCGTGAGAATCCCGATGATCCCCGCGAGGCTGAGGCTGCGCTGGGCAAAACTCATTGCAAGGCGCCCAGTTTACAACGACGCGGCATAACTGTCAGTTGGACGGAACACCGGCAGGGCCGGTTCCCTCCGAGCTCTGCCGCGTGCCTCAGGCAGGGCGCGATTTCGGCGGCGACCCCGAGCTCCAGCCGATCGAGTGTCGGCGCAATCTTGTCGCGATCGCCGACGATCACGGTCAACAGGCGACCCGGATCGAGGTGCTCCATGGCGACCCGCGTAACCGCCGCTTCGTCGACCGCCAGGACCTTTGGCACGAAGGTCGAGAAGTAGTCGTCCGGCAGCCCGTAGAGGGCGAGCTGCGCGGCGCCGCGGCTGATTTGCTCCGCGGTCTCGAAATTCCTGGGATATCCGCGGGTGAGAGCGGCACGTCCGGTTTCGAGCTCCGGCCGGGTCACCGGTCGATCGCCGCGGATTCCGCGCAGCTCCGACATTGCTTCGATCACGGCATCGACCGTGGCGTCAGACTGCACGCTCGCGTGAAGCACGAAGGGACCAGGGCCGCGGCGGAACTCGAACGACGTCCGCGCGCCATACGTGTATCCCTTGTCCTCGCGCAGGTTCATGTTGATGCGGCTGACGAACTGGCCGCCGAGCACCATGTTCAAAACCAGCAGCGCGTGGTAGTCGGGCGTCGAACGCGACACGGCCACGTGCCCGATGCGCAACTCGGATTGGGCGGCGCCGGGCCGGTGGAGCACGGCGAGGCGCTCGACCGGCGGAGGCGGGCGTCGGGAACGTACAGCGGGTCCACGGCGGACGGCGTCGCGCCCTCGCCTGACCAGTTGCCGAACGCGTGCTCCACGAGTCGCCGCGAGCTCGTCGTGCGTGGCGTCGCCGGACGCGACCACCGTCACACGCGACGGGGTGAACATCGCGCCGATGAAACGCACCCACTTCGTCGAGCCGCATCGCCCGGAGCGACGCCTCGGTCCCGATTGGCTGGTGGCCGTAAGGATGTGACGGGTAAAGCCGTTCCGTGAATGCGCGGTCGGCCAGCGCCGGGGCCATGTCGCGCAGCTGCACGAGCCGGTTGAGTCGAAGCTCCCGCACGCGTTCGAAGTCGCTCTGGTGCAGCCGCGGACGAATGATCATGTCCGCGAGCAGGGCGATGCCGCGGTCGGCAAAGCGCGCCAGGCTCGAGAGCGTCAGGATGGTCGCGTCCGATCCTATTTCGGAATCGAGATGACCGCCGATTCGCCCGAGACTCTCGTGCAGCTCGATGGCGTCGAGGTCGCCCGACCCTTCGTCGAGCATGTCGCTCGTGACTGCCGCGAGGCCCGGCCTGTCGTCAGGGTCGCACGCAGCGCCGACGGGCAGCAGCGCCAGGAAACTGACGAGCGGCACCGCGTGGTGCTCGATGGTCATCACCCGCAAGCCGTTGGCAAGCTGCCGCCGGCGAATGTCGGGGAATTTGAACTTGGGCTCCGGGCCGAGTGACGGAAGGCGCGAACGGTCTACAGTCATCACGCCACCGACACCGGCTGCGAGCCGTTCGAGCGCCCGCGCCGACTGGCCGGCCGGGACGACGCTGAGGATGATGCGCGCCTCGGGCCGCAGCCACGTGCGTGATGCACGCTGCATCGCTTCTGGCGTGACCTTCCGATATCGCGCCAGGTCCGTCGCGAAGAACCCGGGATCGCCGACGTAGACGTTGTACGCGTTCAACTGATCGCCTTTGCCGCCAAAACCACCGACGGTCTGCAGCCGGTAAATGAAGTTGGCTTCGGCCTGCGCCTGGCACCGCTCCATCTCGAGTGCCGTTGGCCCTCCGTCTGTCAACGTTGCCAGGACCTGCGAGATCGCGCGTTCGAGCTCCGCCAGGGTTCGGCCGGGCGCAGCCGTCGCCACGATCTGGAAGTAACCGCCGATCTCGCGCGAGTTCTGGGACGCGGCGATCTCGGTGGCCATGCGCTGCTCGTACACCAGCGTCCGATACAGACGCGACGTCTTGCCGCTCGCGAGCACTTCGCCGACGAGATCGAGCTCGGCGTCGTCGGCGGCGAAGAGCGCCGGCGAGTGCCACGCAATGTACAGGCGAGGCAGCTCAACTCGATCTTCGAGGGACAGGCGGACCTCAGACGTGATTGCGGGCGGCGGACTGAAGACGACGGGCGGCGGCTCGGTGCCACTGTCGAGTGGTCCGAAGTAGTCGGTCGCGAGCGCCGAGCACCTTGTCGGTATCGATGTCGCCGGCGAGAGCGAGTGAGGCATTCCGCGGGCGATAGTAGGTCTGGAAGAACGCCTTCACGTCGTCCAGCCGCGCGGCGCGGATGTCATCGGCACTGCCGATCGTCGCCCAGTGATATGGGTGGTCGGGTGCGTAGAGCGCGGCAGCGAGGGCCATGCCGGCAAAGCCGTATGGCCGGTTTTCGTAGTTCTGGCGACGCTCGTTCAGCACGACTTCGCGCTGATTCTCGAATTTCGCGTCGGTGAGCGCCGGCAACAGGTACCCCATTCGATCGGATTCCATCCAGAGCGCAAGCTCCAGGGCGTTGGTCGGCACCACTTCCCAGTAGTTCGTCCGGTCGGCGTTGGTCGACCCGTTCAGAGACGCGCCCGCTTCCTGCAACGGCTGAAAGAACCCGCGGTCGTAATGCTGCGACCCTTCGAACATGAGGTGCTCGAACAGGTGCGCGAAGCCGGTGCGGCCGGGCACCTCGTTCTTCGAGCCGACGTGATACCAGACATTGACCGCGACAATGGGACAGCCGTGATCTTCGTGAATCAGGACGTCGAGGCCGTTCGGCAATCGGTGTTGCGTGTAGGTGATGTTCAAGGGGGACGAAGTCTCGAGTCGGTTTTAGGGTTCTAAGGGTTATAGGGGTTATAGGGTCTCGTTTTAGGTTTTACGTTTTAGGTTTTACGTTTTAGGTTTTAGGTTCTGGTTGTAGGTTCTGGTTGTAGGTTCGATTTCGACGCGTGTCCACCACCGACGCTCATTCAGCAGCGCAGACCGTAAAACCTAAACCTAAAACCAAAAACTTGAAACCATACAACCTGACCTAGAACTCCTAGAACCTTAGAACTTTAGAACTCTCGTTGATGCCCTCAGTAGACGTCACCGCACAGGCATCAGCGGAATAGCAGTTTTTTTGTAACTCGCCACTGCGAGCTGGACGGCAAGCTGCCGTGCCGCGGCGTGGAAGGCCTCTGCCGCCGGGGACCCGCGCTCGCCGATGGTAATCGGCACGCCCGTGTCGCCGCCGATGCGAATCGGCTCGTAAATCGGAATCCGGCCGAGGAACGGTATCGACATCTCGGTCGCGAGCGCCTCGCCGCCTCCCTTCCCGAAGATGTCGCTCTCGTGGCGGCAATCGGGGCAGACGAAGTGGCTCATGTTCTCGACCAGCCCGAGCGGGGTGATGTTCAACTTCTGATACATGCGGACCGCCCGCCTGGTGTCAGCCACGGAGACGGTCTGCGGGGTCGTGATCACGACGCTGCCCGAGACCGGCACGGACTGGCTCAAGCTGAGAGCGATGTCCCCGGTGCCGGGGGGCATGTCGACGATCAGGTAGTCGACGTTGTCCCAGCGCACCTCGCGGAAAAATTGCTGGATGACGCTGTGCAGCATCGGCCCGCGCCAGATGACCGGTGCGTCGTCTCCGGTCATGAACGCCATGGAGACGAGCTGAATACCGTACTGTTCCGCCGGGATGATCTTGCCGTTGTCGTCACCCGTCAGCTGGGTTTTGATCCCGAGCATCAACGGCACGTTGGGACCGTAGACGTCGCCGTCGATCATCGCGACGCGACTCCCCATCTGGCTGAGCGCAATCGCAAGGTTCACCGCGACGGTGGTCTTCCCGACGCCTCCCTTGCCGGCGCCGACTGCGATGATGTTCCTGACGCCGGGGACCGCGGCCTTACCGGCCGGATCGGCGGCGGTGGTCGAGCGGACCTGCGCCGTCATCTCGACCGTCACCGCGGTGACGTCCGGGAATCGCGGCAACTGCCGCCCGCGCCTGCTCGCGCATCTGTTCTTTCCACGGTGCACCGTGCGTGGCGAGCTCGATGGTAAAGGACACACGCCCACCGTCGATCTTGAGGTTCTTGACGAACTTCAGATTGACGATGTCACGGTTGAGGTCGGGATCGCGGATCGAGCGCAACGCGTCGAGGACAGCAGCATCGGAGAGAGGGACAGTCACAATCCCGTGATTGTACCGCGAGCCCGGTCTTCGTCCGTCGCGGATACACTAGTCGGAAGCCTCCGGGTCCCGAACCCCAGGAGTTCGGAACCCGAGCCCCGAGTCCCGAGCCCCGAGTCCCGAGTCCCGACCGAACCCCGAGCCCCGAATCCCGAATCGTCAGATGCGTTCTTCCGCCATGGCGCCGGCGATCGGCAGCTTGAACATCTCTCCCTGGTACGCCTTGAACATGAGGAGCAGCCAGAGGGCGGCGGAGCCGTAGAAGACGAAGATCGAGAGCTATCCAGCCAAGCAGGGGAACGGCGAGACAGACGAGCAGCGCCAGGCAGGCCGTGCCGAACACGATCGTCGCCTGCGCGGCGTGGAACCTGACGAACCTGTTCTGCGGTTCGGTCAGATAGAACAGCGAGGCCGGTCACCCATCCGAGGCTGTAGCAGAGAGCCGCGGCGACGTTCTGATCCAGGCCGCTCGACGTTTTTCCAGGTTCTGGCACGTGCGTTCCGGATCAGCCCTTCACACTGACGAACACGCCGCGAGTGTCGTTGTGGAGCAGCACCCAATAGGCGTAGATGCTGAGCGCGGTCCCGAACGGCAGTACAAACAGGTTCAACGCACCAAGCCCGAGGATGGCGGTGCGGCCGCGGGACTCCTCGCGCCGCAGCGCCGCGCCCGCCCACGCATTGACGCCGCCGCCAACCAGGAGCGCGACGCCGAAGACGACGAATGCACCGGCGGTGACGCCGGCGGCCATCCGATCGTCGGCCGACGTCGACCCCGATCGCGATCGCGCCAACGGCAAGGAGCAGCATCGAGGCGCCAAGGAGCAGGCCGATGGCGCCCCATACGAGCTGAAGAATTCCGAGCAGATGGAGATGAGGGCGCATCTGCTCCGGCCTCTCAGCGGATGCTGATCCGGACGTCGACGAAGGTCTGGGGCGCGCCCTTTGGCGCGACGCTGAACCGGAAGCGGGCGCCTTCGCGGACACCAGCCGGGACGCGCAGCCGCATCGCGTGGGTGTTCGTCACTTCGCCGCCGCCGCCGCAGATGGCGCACCAGTCCGACCACACCTCGCCGCGCCCGCCGCACCGCGGGCACGTGCGCCGCAGCGGCACGTCGAGCGGCACGTGGGTCCCCCAGAACGCCTCCTGCGGTGTGAGCACGATTTCGGCCGAAAGCGACGCTTCGGGAGCGCCCCCGAAAAAGGAATCGCGCATCCGATCGAGGACGCTCGACACCGACGGGAAATCAATCGCAATCTCGTCGCCGAGCCAGTCCGCGCGGGTGCCGGTCACCAGGTTGGCGTCGTACGAACGGCGGCGCTCGGGGTCCCGCAGCACTTCGTACGCGCGGGACACCTCGAGAAATGCGGCGCCACGCTCATCGCCCGAAATATCGGGATGATAGCGGCGCGCCAGCTGCCGGTACGCGCGCTTGATTTCCTCAGCACCCGCGCCCGGAGCCACGCCCAGAACGTCGTAATAATCGCGCATCGCGCTCATGTCCAGCCCTGCAGATTCAGTGCCGGTGTCGTTACGATAGGAGTCGCTCGGGGCTAAGTCAAGAACACAAGAACGCCCCGCCCCGGTGCTAAAATTGCCCGATGAAGGAGTGTCCGCTCTGTGGAGAATCGATGCGTCTCAGCGTGCGGAACGTCCCGGGACCTGCGGAGAACGCGGGAGCGGTGCGGGTGGTCCGTGAGTGGATCTGCCCCGAGTGCGACTACTTCGAAGATGCCGAAGCGGGAGAAGGTTAACGCGGGTTCAGCGGGCGCCGAGCGTCAGCAGCACTTCGTTGCGAACGTCTTCTTCGAAATCCGCGAAATTCATCGCCTGTCTCGCATTCGTCGCACAGCACCTCGATCACGGCGGGGCGGCCCTCTTCGTTCGCTTCCACCCGCGCGTCGCGTAACTGGACGACGTGCATCTGCAGGGTCTTGACCAGGAAGTTCTGGTCGTTCCCGCAGCTCGGACAAGTCAAAGCCATCTAGACTACACTCCTCTCGGCCCTGAGGCCGTTGCCAAACCTTCGAATTGTACGGGAACGGCTTTCCTGTACGCAATCAAGATCTTGCACGATCTTCGCGCGGTAACGCGACCGTGAAGGGGTATACGATGATCCGATGACGGATCATCAGCCCGCCGCGAACATCAAGAGTGAAGCTCGCGGGCCCCACTGGGTCGCGTGGATCCCCGGCGCCGACGGAAAACCTGAACGATCGGTCGTTCTCGTGGGACGAACCCGAAAGGAAGCGGAAGAGCGGGCGCGGCGATGGGCTGAAGTGAACTCGGCGGGGTGAGCGGGCGGGGCGGGTCCGATTTATTTCGCGATTGAGTGATTCCGTCCGGACAAGTCTCCGGGTCCCTACTCCTCGGTATCGTCTTCTTCATCGAACTCTTCGGGATCGCCCAGGCGCAGAATCTGCCCGCTGGCGTGGCCCGCCAGGATGCAATGCGGACCTTTCGCCTCGAGCGAGACGACCGCGACGTCCCATGGACGAGCGCGGTAAGCCGCCGCCACACAGCCGCACGGAAGCCCCTCGAGCGCTTCGAGTTCGAACACCGTCGTTGTCGGCTTTACGTAAGTCTGCGCACCTGAAGGGACTGCCATACCGCACCTCCCGTCGCTGGCCCTCATTGCAATCCCGGAGCCAGTCAGAAAGTTAGACCGCCCTTCGGTACCTTTGGTTCCTGAACGCGCGCAAACTCCTCAAACACAGCGTGATGCGGAAGATGGCCGTTCCCGCGGCCGCGGCGTTCGCATTGACACCCCGAGGCTACACCAGCCCCGGATATGTGACCCCGGAGCCGTGCACCTGCGCGAAAGCGCTCAGCTCATGGGGTTTAGCGGGCGCCGACGACAAAATGTGCTGAACTTTCACATTCCGTACGAAAAGCGCATCGGCGAGCAACCGGCGGTGACATTGCCACCACAGGGCTTCCGCGCACATCACCGTCGTCGGACGTTCGGCCGCGAAGGCCTCGAGGGCTGCCACCCCGTCCACGAACTCCGGCGTCTGCATGTGATCGGCATATCCTCTGAAGCTTGGGTGACGTATGGCCGTATTGATCGAATCCGTGTTCGGCCGCCGCAGCCCGCCAAGTGCCGGGAAGTGCCTGTAGCCGATGCCGCTCCGACCGAGCCACTCCTCCATCGCCTCTCTGCTGAAGTGAGGATGCCTTCTCGACTTCGGAATGGTGCGGACGTCCGCGACCGCGCCAATCGAGTGGGCTGCGAGCAGCCCGAGAAACGCGTCCGCTGAATGCGTGGAGTGACCGATGGTGTAGATCGCAAGGGACATCAGCAGGCAGTTCTCAGCTGTCAGCCGTCAGCACACAGCAATCAGCTGTCAGTTACCAGCTCCGTAGGTAATCGACACGTAGGTAATCGACACTGTTCGCACTTCACCAGTGCGCATCAGTGAACACAGGTGCTGCAAGTTCTACTCGAGCTGAAAGCTGATCGCTGATAGCTGATGGCCGCCAGCCGCCCGCTGTGCGCTACTCATGCATATATCAGCGTGCCGGTGACTGGAACGCCAGGAAAGAGCGCGCGGGCGGCTTCAACGTAGATGTCCAGCTGCCGCTGGTGCGAACGGCGAGCCACCCCGGTCTTGAGCTCGACCACAACCACCGCGCCATCGTCGCCGACGACCAGACAGTCGATCGTGCCCCTCGAGTACCACGGCTTCAGCGTCGATCGCAGTCATGGTGCCCACACTGTACGCATCGGCTGGGGCATGGGGAGACGGTCGATTGGTCCGCAGCGAAAACGGCACCTCGTATAATCGGTGGCCACCCGCCAGAAGGAACCGGACATCGTTGCGTGCGCTGATGCTTTGCGCAGTGTCGATCGCGGTCCGGACGGTGAGGTCGACATCCGGCAGGGCTGCCCGTTCCTCGGGTCTGAGCAAACCACGAGCGTGGACGATCTGGTCCCGCCCAGGGTCGTGGTCCGCACGATCCCACGACTGGAGCAGCCGGTGCACGAGCGTACCGACGATCGCATCTCCGCGGCCGGGTGGGGAGGCGTGCCCGCGAGCCGTATTTTCAAGCCAACGCGTGACCGGTACGCGGAGCGTAGGGCCGGTTTGCAACACTGGACCGAACCGGTCCGATTCCAACGGACCCTCGGTCCCGGCCTCGCCCCGCGGCGGTGTGGCGACCTCCAATGGCGTGGCCAACGGCAGGAGTCTGCAGATGCGCCAGTCGAAAGCACGTCCGGATGGTCCCGCCCATCCCACTGCTGTGCATTCGTCGAAGGCGGTTGCCGCACGGCTGAAAAGGCCGCGCACCGAGTCCGGCAACACCTCCGCAAGACTCCCGCGCCCCGGCTGCATGACGCCGTTCTTCAGGACAGACGAAAGATACAGTCGGTCACGCGCGCGGGTCAGTGCGACGTAGAGGAGTCGCCGGGTCTCGTGCTTTTCGCGCTCGCGCTCCGCTTCGTCACTTTCGGATACGAACGGACCGACGGAAACGGATGCGGCTCCACCCTCACCGTCGACGGTGACGCGAATCGGACGCGGCGGGCCGGTCGCTCCCTTCGCCAGGTTCACGACGAAGACCACCGGGAACTCGAGCCCTTTTGCCGCGTGCACCGTCATCAGGTTCACGGCGTCGAGCGCCTCGATCACCGCGTTCGATTCGTCTCCGGCGGTGAGCGAATCGATGTGGTCCGCGATCCTGGGGAGGGTCGCATAGCCGCGGTTCTGGATCCGGCGCACGAGGCCACGCATCTTCTTGAGGTTTTCCCAGGCCTGCTGCAGCCGCGGACCGCGCAGCTCGTAGGCATACGCGGTCGCGGGGATCAGCTGTTCGATCAGATCGGCTGGCGGGACATGATCGACCTGCGCCAGCCAGCGATGGACGTGCGCACGAACGTGGAGGAGCACGCGTCGATCTTCGTCCGAAAGCGCCGTCGCGGCCGCCGGGAGATGCGGGTCCAGCAGAGCCGCGGCGATCTTCGTCCCGAGCCCGGCCAGGCCACGATCCGACATCCGCACGAAACGGGAACGGAGGAAGGCCGCGGCGCGGAGATCGGACCATGGATCCGCAAGGAAGCGCATCAGCGCCGACAGATCCTTGATTTCGTCAGCGTCGAAGAATCCGAGGCCCTTGTAGACGTAGGTAGGAATCCCGCGAAGCTCCAGTTCGTGCTCGAACTCACGATGACTCGTGCGTGACCGGAACAGGATCGCCACGTCGCCCGGCCGCGCGCTTCTCGCCACGCCGGTGTTGCGGTCGCGGATCGTCTCTTCGCGCAGACACCCGGTCGATCTCGTATGCCACAGCGGCGGCGCAGGCGGTGGCGTCCTCCCCGGTCGCCAGGCCGAGCACCGGACCGCCCCGACGAGTGTCGCGCGAGATATCGATGGGAAATCTATCGGCCTCGCCGTACGAGAAATCATCGGCTCGCCCGCCCGGCTGCGACATGTCCGAGAACAGCTCGTTGACGAATTCGAGGAGCTCGGGAAGGGCGCGGAAGCTGCGACTGATCGCGCGTCGCGGGTTGCCGGTGGATCGGAGCCCCTCGATGTAGCGGCTTGCCGACTGGATCACCGCGACCTCGGCGTCCCTGAAGCGATAGATCGACTGCTTGCGATCGCCGACGATGAAGATGGACGGGTGGGTCGCAAGTCCGAGCCCTTCCCCCCACGACTGGATCAGGAGCGACACGAGCTCCCACTGCGCCCGGCTCGTATCCTGGAACTCGTCCACGAGGACGTGGTGGTAACGCGACTCGAGCCGGAAGCGGCTCTGCGAAAACTCGTCCATCTGGCGCAACAGGTCGAGCGCGCGCTGCAGCACGTCTGAAAAGTCGAGCGCCGACCGCTCGTCGAGCGCCTGGCGATACTGTTCGAGGGCGATGGCAAACATGCGCCGGACGCCGCGCGCGAGCACCACGTTGAGGTCGCGGGAAAACGCCGCGACCACCCCCGCGACGTGCGGCGCGATCTGGAACACCGCGGTTCGATGACGTTTTGCCGCCTCGGCGTCGGAGTAATCCCGGTCAGTGTTGTACGGGTGGATCCGGCCGCCGGTTCGCGGTTTGCGATCGTTCGTGAGAAAGTGCGCGCCAACCCGGTCGACCAGCGCACGGATTGCGGCATCGCCATCGTGCCGGCCCCCGGCAAGGCGCTCGAGGTCGCGCGCGAGCATCTGGTAGCGCGGATGAAGAATCGGGCCATCGGCGACGAAGCGGGACCAGCCGCCGGGCGCCGTTCGCAGCAGGTCCTGGAGCGACGTCGCCGCCCGCCGGCAGACAAGGTCCGCGGTCAGATCCCTCGGGCCCGAGGCAAGGAATCGGTTCAGCGCGTCCCACGCGACCAGTCGCCGCTCGAGCAGCGACGCAAGCCCCGCGCGTGTTCTCGAGACCCCGAGCTGCGCGAGCACCAGCGCGATATCCGGATCGTGCCGTGCCAGGCCGGCGAAGATCCGAAGCGACTGGTCCAGTGACGCTTCGATCAGGCGGGGCACTTCGGTCTCATCCGCCATCTCGAAGCCGGGATCCAGGTCCGCCTCGAGCGGGAACTCGCGAAGAAGCGACAGGCTGAAGGCGTCGATCGTGCTGATCGCGATCTCGCCGAGACGATCGCGAATCTCGTTCCATTTGCGCCGGTCGAACTCCGACCGCGCCGCCGCAGCTTTCAACTCGCGGACGATGCGTTCACGCATTTCCGCCGCCGCCTTGCGAGTGAAGGTGATGGCCAGGATGTTGGCCGGCTCGACTCCGGCCTTGAGCAGGTTGACGTAGCGCCAGACCAGGACCGACGTCTTGCCCGTGCCAGCCGATGCTTCGAGCACGACGTTGTGCGAGGGATCGATCGCAAACGCGCGGGCGGCCGCATCCGGATCCGCATCGATGAGTGTCGCGGCCCGAACCGCCGCGGGCGGAACGATCGGTTCGATTGGAGCGTCCGCAATCTCGACGGTGGTAACCGTGACCTCGGGCGCCTCGGTCGTTACTGCATCGAAGAGCGGCAGTCGAGCTGAGTCCGCCCGGGGTTTGCGCGGCTCACTCATCGCCCACGTAATCCTTCCGGCAGACCGAGGCGTAGCCGCACCACGTGCAACGGTACGGCTCGTCAGGGTCCGGCGGGAACTCACCGCGTTCGATGCCGTCGATGGCCGCCAGGAATCGCTCCTGGCCACCGGCGACCGCCTCCGCGAGCGATGACGAGCCGCCGAGCTCCACGAACGGATTCTTCTCTCGAAACGCCACGTAACCCGCCTTGCCCAGCGTCCATGAGCGGCCGTGCCGGCCATCGAGCGACTGCTCGGCACAGACGCCGTAGACGGGCAGCTGCAGCGCCCGCGACGCCTTCGGTGCCTTGCCGAGTTTGTAGTCGATCAGGCGAAGAGTGCCGTCGGCGAGCAGGTCGATCCGATCGGCCTTGGCGCGGAGTCGCACGGTCCGCGAACCGGCGCTCGACGCGAACACGAACTCACCTTCGAGCTCGTGCTCGAGCAACCGCTCGATCACCTGCCCTCCCTGCTCGATCTCGAATGTGAATGCGCGCTCGGCGAGCCCCGCCGCCGCGGCCGATCCAAGGAGATGGGTCCGCTCCACGGCCCGGTCACTCTCCGGCAGCCCGGCAAGCTGCGATTCGGCCACATCCTCGAACATCGCGAGCGCGTCGGCGACATTCGCGGTGGTGACGCTGCCGTGCCCCTCGGCCTGCCATCGAGTGAAGAACTCCTCGAACACGCCGTGCAGAAACTGTCCCCGCTCCTGTGCCGAGAGGCCGGACTCCTCGTCGCGCTCCTCGGGAAGCTTGAGGACGTGCGCGGCAAAGTACTTGAAGGGACACTCGAGGTAGCGTTCGACCCTGCTCACCGCATACACACTGGATTCCCTGGCACCGGCAGCGCCGTGGAACTGCGGATCGAGCGCGGCCGAACGTGACGCCCGCAACGCCAGCCACTCCAGCGCCTCGCCTCCGACCGCCGACGCCACGAGCGGCTCCCGGGCGAGCGCCTCGTGAGTGAAGACCCGCACAGCGGGCTGTTCGGGCATCCGTTCCACCGGCAGGCCGGCGCTCTCGAGCTCCTCGACGAACGCCGACGCTGGAACGATCGCATCGTCTTCGAGCGTGAACAGCGACACCGCGATCCGCGCACGAGGCAGGCGCAGAAGATCGTGGAAGCGGGCGCGCGCCGCCGACAGCCGATCCGCGTCGACCGGCCATCCGAGCTGCGCGAGCAGGGACGGCGGATAGAAGATGCTGCGGCGCCCGCGATCGGGCCAGTCGCTGTCGACGAGTCCGACGATGTGCACCTCGTCGACGTCGGCGCAGGCGGCGGCCGTCGCGTCCAGGAGCGACACACCGTGCGCCCCGGTCCGGGGCGAAAACGTCTGGCTCTCAATCCACCGGCGCAGCGTCCCGGCCAGCTCTGGAAGCGGCAGCCGTTCGTCGTCGTGCAGCCGATGCGCCTCGGTCAGCGATTCGAGCGCGGACAGGATGGCGGCGCGCGCACGTAAATGCCGCCCGTACCACTCGTCTGCCGGCGACGGGAGGCGCTCGTGGGCCGTAATGAAGGCCCGTAAGGCGGCGAGCTGTGCGGATGCGAGCGGTGCATCGGCGAGCCCACGCAGCTCCGTCGCCGCGCTCGCCGCGGCGGCGAGTGCCGGCGCCGCACGCGTCCATGTCGAACTGCGAGTCCGATCTGTGTTCGAACTGGAACTCTGGCCTGCCTCCGCGGCAAGGCTGAGGAGCCGATCCCAGCCCGCCGACATACTTCACGTCCCGAAGCAGTCCGTCCGCGGCAGCGATGTCCGCCGGGGAGAGAGCCGAACCCGCCGGACCAAATGACCAGTGCGAACATCGAAGCAGCTCGATGAGCGCTCCGCGTGTCGCTTCGGTACTCACGAACGACAGGACGAGGTCGAGTGCAGCCGCAAACGGCTCTGCTGCGAGCGGCAACGAGTCCAGCGCCTGGTACGGAATCTCCGCGTCGGGAAACACCTGCCGGGCGAGATACAAGTACGGCAACGGACGTTGAAACACCACCGCGGTCCGTTCGAGATCTCTCGGCGCACCGCGCTTGATCGATCGCGCCAGCGCCGCAAGTTCCTCCTCGCGATCGCGCGACACGCTCCATAGCAGTGGATCGGCTGCGGGAGACTCGGGGGCGGCGATCACCGGTACTGCGGCGGCACCACCCCAGCGCTCCTCCTCGATCCCGGGAAGCACGTCGTGCACGCGTTCGTGGAATCCAGCCGCCAGCACGTTCTCAGTGGCAATCACGTCGAGGCGCTCGAGACCCGGCATCCGGGCGAGGAGGTCGTAGTCCGCCAGCCACAGGCCGCTCGCATCCGCAGCTTGATCCGCGACCGTCAGCACGATGTGGCGATATCTCGGGTCAGCCCGAAGCGGCGATACGAGCAGCGCGCGGAGCCCATGCTCATCGACGCCGTCGGTCTCACGTATGCGCGCCTCGAACGACGTGAAAGCCGCCGAAAGAAAGCGCGTCAACCGGAGCAGCCGTTCGGCGCCGCGATCGATGTCGGCGCTGGGTTCGAGGCTGCCGGTCATCAATCGATCGAACGCCGCGACGGTCTTGTCGCGGCGGCGCAGCTCGTCGTAGAACGCAAGGATGCTGACGATGAGACCGGGACGAAGCCGGAACGGCGCCGGCGTGCCCTGGGCGACGACGTCGAGCGCCGCCCGTCGGAAAATCACCTCGCGCTCGAAATCGGACAGCCTTCTCGGGCTGCCGTGCGCATGTTGATGGAGCGTGTCGTACAGCTCTGTTCGTGTAATCAGGTCTGGCAGGATGACCGCCGCCGAGTCCTCCGATAACAGGAGGTTCTCGAGCGTCCGCCGCAGCGCTTCGGCAGCGCCGCGGCTCGCCACCAGGACGGCGCACGCGCGCGCGTCGAGCGGACGCGCGTGTTCGCAGGCGGCGCGCGCGATCGCCCGGTGCATTGCCTGGAGATCCGGCACCCGGAGCAGCCGGGTGATGCGTGGGGTTATCAACGTCTTGGCGATGGGGCCGACAACCGGTTGAGCTCTTCGTCGGCGCGATCGAGCAGCATGAGAGCACCTGCGGCCGCTGATGCCGCATCCCAAGCGAGCTGCGTGTCGGTTGATGATACCGCGTTCCGCCTGACCGTCGCCGCGCGATGTCGCCATCTGGAACGCCGCGCGGAACAGCCCGTGTGCGGCATCGAGCTCCGCCGGCGGGCGTATGACGGCCAGCATCTGCCCTCCCATCACCAGGTGCTGCTCCATGCGCGGCAGCAGCAGTCGCGACGGGCCCGAACGTTCGCGGATCTGGACGAGCTCTTTCTTGGCGTCCCGAAGTTCCTGCACCGACCTCTCGATCGCGTGCCGGTACACGCTGAATGCAGTGAGACGCAAGCGCCCATGCGTCACGTGCCGCGCGAACGCGCGCAGCCTCCGCCAGCCGCCATTCGAGCGCGCCCAGCAGAGCCGACGTATTCTGCGGCCGTTTCCGGCCGAGGCGATCGTCTGCCTGGAGCACGCGTTCGACAAGGGCCTGCACGCCGCGGAGATCGCCATTCGCTGCCCGCGTATTCGCAGCCGCGAGAGTCGAGACGGAAAGCGCGTCGTATGCCTTCTCGATGCGCAACTCGGCGGCGAGCTCGCCCGCTGCGCGCGCCGAGAGCGCCGCACCCCAGTCGGTCGGCGGTGCAGTGCCGAGTGCCAGTTCGATTCCGCGCAGGAGCGAGACGCGCTCGCCAGGATCAGGAGTAAGCGCGGCGACGGTCATCGCCTGTTCCAGGGATTCGCGGAGATCCGGGGCGGCGAGCATCGGCTCGTCGGGAGGAACGGTGCTCGCCACCAGGCTCACATGATGCGTCTCGCCCGCCGCAACCCTCAGCTCGGAAATCACGTCGTCGAGCATGCCCGTCAGCTGCGCGACGTCGCGGGCCCGGTAACCGAAGTTGTCCGCCGGCCAGCGCGCAAGGTTGTCACGTGCTTCCTGCGCCATCGCGAGCCGCCGCGCCGGATCTTCGGTCGACGATATCAGGTTGAGCGCTTCGACGACGCGCGCGCCGAGCAGCGCGAAGTCGGCTTCGCCCCGCGTCTCGCCGTAGCGTCGGGCGCGCACCGCGGCCGCGTACCGTTCCGTCCGCTCCCAGTCGACAGACGACTGCGGAATACTGACAAGCTGCAGGGTCGGCGTGTCGCTCAACTCCCCGATCGGGATCGACAGCACGACACGGTCCCCGACGCGCGCGAATTCGCCGTAGCTGACCAGCGCAGTGCCGCCCTGAAGGAAGACGCGATAGAGGACGGTGCTCGTCAACTCCTGGCGAACAGCGGGCCGGGAGGGCACGTCGACGCTGGGCGCCGGGGGCTGCGCCGCGCTCGCAGAGGCCCACAGCAGGACGGCCGCGACACCAGGGCTGTGGCGGAATATACGGCAAGCGAAAGTCCCGAATCCGTGCCTGTGGAAAAGATGTGGAAGAATCGTGGAACTCCTGTGCACGCGCCGACAACGTAGATTTATTTTGGCCGATTTTTCGATGGATCGGCGACTCATGCACTCTGTTGATGCGCCTTCGGCCGTCCTTTCGCTTGTTTGCCTCGATAGTGCGACTAGACTATGCCCTCCCGTGCACATCCCATCATCGCTCCAGGCACCACACGTGACCGTGCATCGCTTCGAAGAGACTATCAATGGCCGTGAGTACCGGATCGAGGTATCGAACGTCGGGGTGAACAAGTGGCGCGCCCAGATTGCGCGGGTGCCCGGCGGTTCGGCTGCGACGATGCCGTTTTACGGCAGCACGCCGGTCGAAGCGGCGGGCCAGCTGAGCCGATGGCTCGGACTCGCTCACGGGCACGTCCGTCCTCAACTATAGTGGCGCGATGGGCGCGATTCGGCGGACCGGCACAACCAGTCTTCGGATCATTGCGGTTGTGCTCTGGACGCTGGGCTCCCTCCACCGGCTCGATGGGGCCACACTCGACGGCGCGGGGGCAGGCCGCTGCGGCGCGGCCGGCGCTTCCGCGAGTCCGGCTGATCGCAACCGGTGGCACGATCGCAAACCGTGACGGATCGCGCCTGACCGCAGAGGATCTCGTCAAGTCCATACCGGGCGTCGAACGTTACGCCCGGCCCGAGTTCGAACAGTTCGCAAACCTGCCGAGCGCCGCCCTCTCGCTCGATCAGTGGCTCGAGGTGGCACGCCGGATCAACACCCTGTTCAGGGACGACACCGAGATCTCCGGCGTCGTCGTCACGAGCGGCACCGACACGCTCGAAGAGTTCGCCTACTTCCTCCATCTCACCATCCGCTCCGACAAACCCGTTGTCGTCGTCGGCTCGATGCGCGCCCCGGATGCGCTCGGGTATGAAGGTGCGGCCAATCTGCTCGACGGCTACCGCGTGGCCGCGGATCCTGCGTCTCGCGGCAAGGGCGTCCTCGTGGTGCTCAACGAGGAGATCAATTCCGCGCGTGAAGTGACGAAGACGGACGCGTGGCGGCTCGAGACTTTCCAGACACGCGGCTATGGCGTCCTCGGCGTCGTCGACCCCGACCGCGTCGCCTACTACCGGACGGTCGTCCGCCGTCACACGAAGGATACCGAGTTCGACGTCACCTCCGTTCAGGCGCTGCCCCGGGTGGACATTGCCCTGGTATATCAGGGCGCAACCGGCGACGTGATCGAGTCCATGGTCGACCACGGTGCCAGAGGGATCATCGTCGCGACGGCCGGCGGTGGAGCGCTGAGCGGCACCCAGTCCGATGGTATCGAATACGCAATCAAGAAGCGGGTGTTCGTCGTGCTGACGACTCGAACCGGCAGCGGCCGAATCGCGGCGAAGCGCGACGGGGAGAGCGGCGCCTTCCAGCTCGAAGGCGAAGACCTCGCCCCGGTCAAGGCACGCATTCTCCTGATGCTCGCGCTCACCCGCACGAAGGATCCAGGCGAGATTCAGCGAATGTTCACCGAGTACTAGCGCACGTCACCGTCGCGTCGCGCACGCCTGCGGATAAGATACCCACACGTTCGTTCCTGATCCTCCATGCCGCTCAACATCGAAGATTACGCACTCATCGGCGATACGCAGACGGCCGCGCTCGTGGGCCGCGACGGATCGATCGACTGGTTGTGCTTCCCGAGTTTCGATTCGCCGGCGTGCTTCGCCGCCCTGCTCGGCACACCATCCCACGGCCGGTGGCTGCTCGCACCCGAGGGTGAGGTGACGTCGACCGAGCGACGGTACCGCGGCAACTCGCTCGTACCTCGAGACCGAGTTCACGACTCCGGGTGGAGTTGTCCGCGTCGTCGACTGCATGCCGCCTCGCGAGCGCGATCCCGATCTCGTGCGCGTGGTCGAAGGCGTTCGCGGCGAGGTGACGATGCACCTGGAGCTCATCGTCCGGTTCGACTACGGCTCGATCGTCCCGTGGGTGCGCAATATCGACGGGATGTGGCGCGCGATCGGCGGGCCGGATGCCGTGTCGCTGTGGTCACCGGTGGAACTGCACGGAAAGGATCTCACGACCCAGGCGAGCTTCACCGTTCGCGAGGGAGAGCGGCTTCAGTTTCTCTTGATCTGGCATCCGTCGCACGAGGGAGTCAAACAGCCGCCTGGCGCAGAGCAGGCAGTGGAGCACACCTGTGAGTGGTGGGAGCAATGGTGCGAACAGTGCACTTACGAGGGCGAGTGGCGCGACGACGTCCTGCGTTCGCTGATCGTGTTGAAGGCGTTGACCTTCGGGCCGACAGGCGGAATCGTCGCTGCGCCGACGACTTCGCTGCCGGAACAGATCCGGCGGCGTGCGCAACTGGGACTATCGCTTCTGCTGGCTGCGCGATGCCACCTTCACGTTGTACTCGCTGCTGTCCTGCGGCTTCACCTCGGAGGCTGCGGCGTGGCGTGCGTGGCTGCTGCGCGCCGTCGCCGGCGATCCGTCGGATCTTCAGACGATGTACGGACCGCGCGGAGAGCGGCGGCTCACCGAGCTGGAGCTGACCTGGCTGCCGGGGTACGAGAGCTCGAAGCCGGTCAGGATCGGGAACGCGGCTGTCGATCAGCTGCAGCTCGATGTCTACGGCGAGGTCATGGATGCCTGTACGTGGCGCTCGGAGACGGTGTCGAGGTGGATCGCTGACGCCTGGGCGCTTCAGTCGCTGCTCGTCAGGTACCTGGAACACGCGTGGCGGGAACCGGACGAGGGCATCTGGGAAGTGCGCGGACCGCGTCGTCATTTCACTCACTCCAAGGTGATGTGCTGGGTCGCGGTCGATCGGGCCATCAAGTCGATCCAGAACTACGGGTGCGTCGGCCCGGTCGACCAATGGATCGCGCTTCGTGACGAGATCCACGGCGATGTCTGCGCACGCGGGTTCAACGCTTCGCGCGGCGCGTTCACCCAGTACTACGGGTCGAACGATCTCGACGCAAGCGCGCTCATGATTCCACTGGTCGGGTTTCTGCCGCCGGAGGACCCGCGCGTCGCCGGCACGACCGCAGCGATCGAACGCGAGTTGATGGAGAATGGACTCGTGCATCGCTACCGCGGGTCGCGCGCTCCCGCGGTCGATGGTCTCCCGCCCGGAGAAGGCGTCTTTCTCCCGTGCACGTACTGGCTGTGCGACAACTACGCGCTCGCCGGAAGGCACGACGAAGCACGGAAGCTGTTCGAGCGGCTCCTGTCAATCCGCAACGATCTCGGTCTCCTGTCGGAAGAATACGATCCGCGCAGACGTCGCCTGGTCGGTAACTTCCCCCAGGCGTTTTCGCACGTTTCCCTGATCAACACGGCGCTGAACCTGACGCGACAAGTGGGGCCGGCGCACGATCGGGGAACGTAGGACGCGGGGCTCGGGGCTCGGACTCGGCTTGCCGCGCCGTAGCTCGCAGGTCCAATGCGCGAGCGAAGGCGGGGATTCGGGGCTCGGGATTCGGGACTCGGGTTTCGGGGACTGACGTAGCTTCCGCCTTCAGGCGGAAGTCAGCTGGAAGCCGAGAGCTGAAGTCTGAAGGCTGAAGTCTGATCGCTGATAGCTGAAGTCTGATAGCTGAATCTGATGCGTGCCGTCATCATCGAAGACGACGTAACAATCGCGGAGTTCGTGGCGAGAGGGCTGCGGGAAGCGGGGTTTGCCGTCGAGCACGCCGCTGACGGCGAGACCGGTCTCGAGCTTGCTGCGAGCGGCGCGTACGACGTCGCGATCGTCGACCTGATGCTGCCGAAGCTCGACGGCCTGGGCGTGATTGCCGCGATGCGGCGGCGGCAGGTGCGGACACCGGTCCTGATTCTGAGCGCGCGGCACACCGTCGACGACCGGGTGAAGGGGCTCGAAACCGGCGGCGACGATTACCTGACCAAGCCGTTTGCCTTTCCCGAACTGCTGGCCCGCGTCCAGGCGCTGATCCGGCGTGCGACCGGCGCCTCGTCGTCGACTCATCTCACGGTTGGTGACCTGACGCTCGACCTGATGTCCCGCCGGGCCGCCAGGCAGGGCCACGACATCGAGCTCCGTGCGCGCGAGTTCGCGCTGCTCGAATATCTGATGCGCAACGCCGGCCGGGTGGTGTCGAAGACGATGATCCTGTCTCACGTCTGGGATTACAGCTTCGACCCGCGCACCAATGTCGTGGACGTCCTCGTGTTCCGGCTGCGCGAGAAGATCGACAAGGGGTTCGAGCCCAAGCTCATCCACACCATTCGAGGCATTGGGTATGTTCTCAAGGTGGCGTGAGCGGCTCCGCCACACTCTCGGCTTCCGCCTCGCGCTGTGGTACGCGATCGTCTTCGTCGCCAGCTCGGTGGCGATCGTCGGCCTCACCTATGTGCTGCTGGCGCATCCCTGCGCCAGTACGATCGCGAGACCATCCAGACGACGATCGTGCAGTTTGCGAGCGCTTACGCCAGGGGCGGCGTCGACGCGCTCGCGCGGGAAATCCGCACCGTGCAGCTCGCGTCCGAACAGGGACCGCTGTTCGTCCGAACCCTCGGATCGGAGCGTGATGTTCTCTTCCTCAGCATGCCGGACGACTGGCGGCAGTTCGATTTGTCTCAGCTCGCGACCCCGGCGCTCAGCGGCGAGCAGACATGGGCGACGCTCCGGACCGGCAGCGGCGGCAGCGAGCTCGAAGTCGCATCGGTACGGCTGCCCGATGGCACTCTCTTCCAGGTCGGCAAGAGCACCGCCCGGCGCGAGGAGCTCCTGCGGCGGTTCCGCGGGGTCCTCTTCGTCGATCTCCGTCTCCCTCCTCGATCACGGCGCTCGCCGGAGGCGCGCTCCTGACCTGGTCGGCGCTCCAGCCGGTGCGGACGCTCTCCGATACGGTCCGTGAAATCATGCGGACCGGCCGCACCGATCGGCGCGTGCCGGCCACCGACACCTCGGACGCGCTCGGCGAACTGAGCGCGCTCGTCAACGCGATGCTCGATCGCATCCACGCGGTTGTCGCCGGCATGCGTGGCGCTCTCGACAACGTCGCACACGACCTGAGGACGCCGATGGCCCGGCTCCGCGCCACCGCAGAGAGCGCACTCAACTCGACCGACCCGGCGACCCTGCGGGAAGCGCTCGCCGACTGCCTCGAAGAATCCGATCGTGTCATCGCCATGCTCAACACCCTGATGGACATTTCGGAGGCGGAAACCGGGACGATGGCGCTCCGACGCGAGCCCACGAATCTGGCCGACCTGGTGCAGCAGAGCGTCGACCTGTACGAGGACCTCGCTGAACAGCGCGGGCTGACGATCGAATCGGCGAGCGACGACGAGTTGATCATCGGCGTCGACCGCAACCGCATGCGCCAGGTGGTCGCGAACCTGCTCGACAACGCCGTCAAGTACACCCCGCCCGGAGGTGCGATTCGGATCGAGGCGCGCCGCGACGGCCCGGACGCGGTCCTGAGCGTCAGCGACACCGGGGCCGGGCATCCCCGCGGACGAGTTGCCGCGTATCTGGGACCGCCTCTACCGCGGCGACAAGAGCCGGTCCGAACGAGGGCTCGGCCTTGGATTGAGCCTGGTCAAGGCAATTGTCGAAGCCCACGGTGGACGGGTGGCGGTCACGTCAACTCCCGGGAACGGAAGCCGGTTCGACTTGACGCTTCCGTCTGCCCAGACGGCTGGCGAGGACGCGGGGGCGCCAGCGAACATTTCAGCGGTGTAATGCGCCGGACATGAACACGTAATTGGCGGGCCCTATTCTCGATGCAGTCAGTTTTTCGACCGTTCATCGATAGAGGAGGCACCACCAATGAGTTCGAACGATATCTTCAGCCAGGCGCCGAACCGGCGCTCGGCGTTCCGCGCCAGGATGGGAGCGGCAGCGGCCGCACTCCTCTTGACCGGATCGCTCGTCGGCTGGACGGCTGCCGGATCCGGCGTCGGCAATGTTGCCGCGGCGCCAACCCATCCCGCGCGCACTCGCCGCGGACGCCGGGACGTCGCGCACCATCGGCGCCGGCGGCGACTCTTACGCACCCATCGTCGAGCAGACATCCCCGGCGGTCGTCACGATCCGCTCCGACCGGACGATCAAGAACGTCAGCCAGGATTTGCCCGACGATCCGCTGTTCCGCCAGTTCTTCGGCGGCCGCATCCCGCGCCAGGCACCACCTCAGCGTGAAGGCGGCCTTGGCTCCGGCGTCATCGTCAGAGCGGACGGCTACATTCTCACCAATCACCACGTCGTGGACGGAGCCGACCATGTGACGGTCGAGCTCACGGACGGACGGATTTTCAAGGCGAAAGTCATCGGCTCCGATCAGCCGAGTGACCTGGCGGTCGTGAAGATCGACGGCAACAACCTGCAGACGCTGGCGCTCGGCAATTCGGACAATGTCAAGACCGGCGACGTCGTGCTGGCGCTCGGAAATCCGCTCGGGGTCGGCCAGACCGTCACGATGGGTATCGTGAGCGCGAAAGGACGGGCCACGGGCGGTGCGGGCGACGGCAGCTTCGAGGATTTCATCCAGACGGATGCGCCGATCAACCGCGGCAATTCGGGCGGCGCACTCGTCAACACTCGCGGCGAGCTCATCGGGATCAACTCGCAGATCCTGTCGCCGTCGGGTGGGAACATCGGGATTGGCTTCGCCATTCCTGCGAACATGGCGCGCAACGTCATGACGCAGCTCATCGACAAGGGCCAGGTCCGTCGCGGACTGCTGGGCGTGACGATCCAGCCGGTCACGTCAGACATCGCGCGCAGCCTTGGTTTGTCGCAGGTGCGCGGCGCGCTCGTCAGCGACGTGCAGCCTGACAGCCCCGCCGCAAAGGGCGGCATCCATCGCGGCGACGTGATCACCGCGATCGACGGCACCGCCGTCACCGACGGCAACGTCCTGCGCAATCATGTCGCGCAGATGCAGCCCGGAACCAAAGCGCAGATTTCGCTCCTGCGCGAACGGCAAGGAAGAGACTGCGACCGTGACCCTCGCCGAGTTGAAGGCGCGCGAATGGCGATAAGGAGACGCCCGACGCGGCGGCGGATGGCAGCGGCTACGGCATGTCGGTCGAGCCGCTGACGCGGGACACCGCGAGGCAGCTCGGCGTCGAGGCAACCGCCGGCGTCGTCGTCCGGGAGGTGCAGGAGTCAGGCCGGGCGGCGGAGGCCGGACTCCGGAGCGGCGATGTCATCGAACAGGTCGATGGCAAGACCGTCCAGAGCGCGCGAGGCGCTGCAGTCGGCACTCAAGAACGGCGACCGTCCGGCACTCCTGCTCGTCCATCGCGGGGCGACGAGCGTGTTCGTGACGCTCGAGCGCAGTCAGAGCCGGTAAGTTCATCAGCGGAAATGTCGGGTCGAACGAACGGGTGTGGCGCCAGTCGCCGCACCCGTATTTTTTTAGCTGTCAGCTATCAGCTCTCAGCCGTCAGTTCTCAGCCATCAGATGTCAGTTCTCCGCAATCAGGTGTCAGTTCTCCGCAATCAGCTCGCGATCTTCCGGCTAAAGCCGGAAGCCACAACCGGAGCTCGTCAGCCGCTTCGTAGCTTCCGCCTTCCACCGCCGTCGTAGCTTCCGCCTTTCCAGCCGTCGTAGCTTCCGCCTTCAGCCGTCGTAGCTTCCGCCTTCCACCGCCGTCGTAGCTTCCGCCTTCAGCCGCGAAGTCCCGAATCCCCGAGTCCCGAATCCCGAATCCCGCTTTTGACAGCGGCCGCGAGTCATTGCTAACGTCAGTCGCGAAGCCTGCTCACCGGGAGCTGGTAGAAGAACTACCCTTCGCGAAGAGAAATACACCATGCTGACCCGCCGCGATTTCCTGGAGATCACTGTCGCCGGTGCACTGGCCTCGCGCGTCGAGCCGGCGCAGGCACAGGGAGAGATGCCGTACCGGACACTCGGAAAGACCGGCGCCAAGGTATCGCTTCTCGGACTCGGCGGTGCGCACACAGGCCGGCAGAAAGACGAAGCCGAGAGCATCCGGATCATCAGGACGGCACTCGACAACGGCGTGAACTTTCTCGACAACTGCTGGGACTACAACGACGGCCAGAGCGAGATTCGCATGGGCAAGGCGCTGGCTGACGGCTACCGGAGCAAGGCGTTCCTGATGACGAAGATCGACGGCCGCGACCGCGCGACGGCCGCCCAGCAGATCGACGAGTCGCTGAAGCGGCTCCAGACCGACCACCTCGATTTGCTGCAAATGCATGAAGTGATCAGGGACAACGATCCAGATCGGATTTTTGCTCGAGGGCGGCGCTGCGGAGGCGTTGCTCGCGGCGAAGAAAGCAGGCAAGACCCGGTACCTCGGCTTCACCGGCCATAAGAGTCCGGCGATCCACCTCAAGATGGTGAAGGCCGCGGCCGCACACCACTTCCCTCTCGATGCCGTGCAGATGCCGCTCAACGTCATGGACGCGCACTTCAACAGCTTCGAGCAGCAGGTCCTGCCGGAACTCGTGCGCCAGGGGATCGGCGTGCTCTCGATGAAGTCACTTGGCGACCACTTCATTCTCGACACCAAACTGGTGACGGCTGAAGAGTGCTGGCACTACGCGATGAACCTGCCGATCAGCGTGATGATCACCGGGATCGATTCGCTCGCGGTCCTCGACGCCGCTCTCGCGGCGGCGCGCTCGTTCCGGCCGATGACGACTGAACAGGTCGCGGCGCTGCGCGCCCGGACGGCAACCGCCGCGGCTGCGGGTGCGCACGAGCGATACAAGACGACCGGCCGGTTCGACGGAACCGCACATCATCCGGAGTGGCTCGGCCCGGGCGGAGAGATGAAAGGGTAGCAATCAGCTTTCAGCTTTCAGCTCTCAAGCTCGCAAGCCGGAAGCCGGAAGCTGGAAGCTGGAAGCCACCAGCGTTCAGCGCTCCTCGCCTCTGGCCTTCGGTGTCGCTTCCGCGGTTCGGCGTCGTTTGGTCTGTCGCCGTAGCTTCCGCCTTCAGGCGGAAGATTCATTCGTCTCCCCTGGTTGGAAGCACTCGAGCGGCGGCCTCCTTGGCCCGCTGCTTCAGGAACCCGAGGGCGTCCGCATCCCCTTTCAACGCCGCCGAGAAGAACGATCGAGCCTGCTCGAACGTGATGTGGGGCGGAAGTGGCGGAACGTTCGGGTCCGTCACGGCTTCGAGTACGAACGGCCTGGTCGCGGAGAGCGCCCGGTCCCAGGCAGCGCCGATATCGCCGGGGCGCTCGACGCGCACACCCTCGAGACCCAGCGACTGCGCGTAGTCGGCGTAGCGGAAGTCCGGCAGGTCCTGCGACGCGGCGAACTTCGGATCGCCCGCCATCGCACGCTGTTCCCACGTCACCATGTTCAGGTCACGATTGTTCAGCACCAGGACGACGAGCCGGGGATCGCTCCACTCCTCCCAGTACTTGGCGATCGTGATGAGGCCGTTGATCCCGTTCATCTGCATCGCGCCATCTCCCGCCAGCGCAATCGCCACACGGTCGGGATGGCAGAACTTTGCCGCGATCGCATAGGGCACGGCAGGCCCCATCGTCGCCAGCGTGCCGGACAGTGACGCCATCATGCCGCGACGGATCTTCAGATCGCGCGCATACCAGCCGGCCGCGGTCCCCGAATCACAGGAGAGGATGCAGTCGTCCGGCAGCCGCGACGACAATTCCCAGAAGACGCGCTGAGGGTTGATCGGCGTGGCCTCGGTCATCGCACGCGCTTCGACGACGCTCCCACCACTCGGCAACGTTCTTCTCGATCCGGTCGCGCCACGAACGTTCGTTCTTGCGACGCAGCATCGGCGCCAGCGCACGCAGGGTTTCGCGGCTGTCGCCCACGAGATTGACGTCCATTGGATATCGCAGGCTCAACATCCGTCCGTCGATGTCGATCTGCACGCCCCTGGCGGTGCCAGGCTTCGGAAGGAATTCGCTGTACGGAAAGCCGCTGCCGACCATCAGCAGCGTGTCGCACTCGTTCATCAGATTCCAGCTCGGCTCGGTGCCAAGAAGACCGATCGACCCGGTCACGAACGGATACTCATCGGGGACCGCGGCCTTGCCGAGAAGAGCTTTGGCGATGCCGGCACCAAGGATGTCAGCCACCTCGAGCACCTCGTCGGTCGCCTGCAGCGCCCCGGCTCCAACCAGCATCGCCACCCGCTCGCCGGCGTTGAGCAGGTCCGCAGCCCTCGAGAGATCGGCGTCCAGTGGAATTACGCGCGGAGTCGAAAGGCCGACGCCGGAATGTATCGTGCCGTGCTTACGCGGCGGCGCGGCGGCGTCGAGCTCCTGCAAGTCGTTTGGAATGATGATGCACGTCACCGTGCGTTCGGATCGCGCAATCCGGACGGCGCGGTCGACGAGATGCGGAATCTGCTCGGGCGTGGTGGCCATCTGCACGTACTCGTGCGCGACGTCCTTGAAGAGCGACACCAGGTCGATTTCCTGCTGATAGTGGCCGCCGAGCGCTGTCCGCGCCTGCTGCCCGACGATGGCGACGACCGGCTGATGATCGAGCTGGGCATCGTAGAGGCCGTTCAACAGGTGAATCGCGCCGGGGCCCGAGGTCGCCAGGCAGACGCCGACCTCGCCGGTGAACTTGGCGTGAGCGCATGCCATGAACGCGGCCATCTCCTCGTGCCTGACCTGGATGAACTGCATCCGGCCGGCGGCGCGGCCGAGGGCGCCCATGATGCCGTTGATGCCGTCGCCCGGGTATCCGTAGAGGCGGGTGACGCCCCAGGCGCCAAGACGCGAGACGAGGAAGTCGCTGACGGTTTCTGCCATGCACCCGGACGTGCAAGCGGAGATCCGTTCCCGGTCAGCGGCGAACCGGCGCTTCGATGTGGAACACTTCCGTGAGGTCAGCAGCAACCGGGCTGCCGTCCGCATTGACCGGCATCAGGTCGCGCATGTATTGCCACCATCGCCGGCACACGTCCGTGCCGGCAACAGCGGCCCACCGCTGCTCACTTTCGAGCTCGACGTAGGCGAACAGATCGTTGGTGGCGGGGTCGCGAAAGATCGAATAGGTCGTCGCGCCATGCTCGATCAGTGTGGCCTCGAGCTCGGGCCAGATCGGCTGGTGCCGACGCTCGTACTCTGATGCACTCTCGGCGTGCACCGCCATGCGAAAGGCTTTGCGAACCATCAGGAACCCCGCTAGCGCGCGGATGCCGGCGCAGCAGCCGCGGGGCGGGTCAGCAGGCCTCGACCCCGCATCCAGTTCATCAGCAACGTCGTCCATGGGCTGAGTTGCGGATCGCCGAGCGCCATCCCGACGCCGTGCGGTCCGTTCTCGAAGAGATGCATCTCCACCGGGACTTTCGCTTTCCGCAGAGCCAGGTAGAACCGCACGCTGTTCTCGACCGGGACGCCGGGGTCGTTGGTGGTGTGAAACAGGAACGTCGGCGGCGTCTGTGCCGTCACCCGCAAGTCGTTCGACAGATCCTCGACGAGCTTCGGATCAGGGTTGTCGCCCAGAAGATTGCGGACCGACCCCGCGTGCGCGACAGCGGGATCGAACGAGATCACGGGGTAGCCGAGGATGAGGAAGTCAGGCCGGCTGCTGACCCGTTCGATCGGATCGGTCGCGTCCGCCTTCCCGGCATCGAAGTGTGTGCCGGCGGTCGACGTCAGATGCCCGCCCGCGGAAAATCCCATCATTCCGATCCGGTCAGGGATCACGTTGAACTCCGCCGCTCGACTGCGCACCATCCGAATCGCGCGCTGCGCGTCGCCGAGCTCCACCGGGTGGTGATAGCGCGGGCCGAGCCGGTACTTGAGCACGAACGCCGACACCCCCATGGCGTTGAACCAGTACGCCTCCTGACGTCCCTCGTGTTCCATCGCCAGGTTCTGGTATCCGCCGCCAGGCGCCACGATGACCGCCGTGCCGGAGCTCCCGCGCGGCGCCAGGTACGCGGTGATTGTCGGCTTGTCAGTGTCCGCCTGGCCGAGTGCGCCGGGCGCTCCGTGCTCCCACAGCAGGATTTCCTGCGGCCCAACCGGCGCCGCGGCGCCTGCACCACGTCCCGACGGCGTCTGCACCGGCGGTGCGGCATTCTGCGCCGAACCCACGAGCACACTCGACACAACCAGGCACAGCACCATCACACGCGTCATGAATTCCTCCAGTCGAAGCCGGGCACATCTTAACGTGCAACGTGCAACGTGCGACGTGCCACTGGTTTCAGTCGCCAGTCGCCAGTCGCCAGTTTCCGGTCCCGAGTCCCCAATCCCCAATCCCCAATACCGAATCCCGAATCCCGAGTCGAGTCCCGAGTCCCGAATCCCGAGTCCCGAGTCCCGAGCCCCGAGCCGCTCCCGAGTCCCGAGTCCCGAGCCGGATCCCGAGCCCCGAGCCCCGAATCCCGATCCCGACCGTCCTCCCATCGAGCGTAGAATGCGGCATGTCGGTTTGTCCCTCCTGCGGCGCCACCGGCCCCGACAGCGCGCGTTTCTGCGGCCGCTGCGGTAATGCGTACCAGTTGGGCGATCAGCCCACGACGCTGGCGGAGAGCCCGACGGTGTCAGCTGTTCCCTCCAGCAGTCGTTCCGTCGCCTCGATGCGGTCACCGAGCGGTGCGTCATCGCGGGGGCTCGGGTTGTCCTCGTCCGGATTCGCGAGTGGACCACACGGACGCTTCGAGCCCGGCACTCTGCTCGCCGGACGCTATCGCATCGTCGCGCGTGTGGGACAGGGCGGGATGGGAGAGGTCTATCGCGCGGACGATCTGAAGCTTGGCCAGCCGGTGGCGTTGAAGTTCCTGCCCGAGAGCTTCGAAGCCGACCCCGTCCGGCTGGCGCAGTTCCACACCGAGGTCCGGCTTGCCCGCCAGGTCGCTCACAAGAACGTCTGCCGCATGTACGACGTCGGCGAGGTCGAGGGCCTGCCTTATCTGACGATGGAGTACGTCGACGGGGAAGATCTGGCGTCGCTGCTCCGGCGAATCGGGAGATTGCCTGAGGACAAGGCGCTCGATCTCGCGCGTCAGCTGTGCGCGGGCCTGGCGGCCGCACACGAGCAAGGCGTCCTGCACCGCGACCTCAAGCCCGCCAACATCATGGTCGATGGCGAGGGGCAGGTACGCATCACCGATTTCGGGCTGGCTGCGATCGCGGGGGCGGGACACAACCCGATGGCCGGCACGCCTGCCTACATGGCGCCAGAACTACTGGCCGGGAAGTCTCCGTCGATCCAGAGCGATCTCTATGCGCTCGGACTGGTGCTGTACGAGCTGTTCACCGGGCGCCGTGCCTTCGTCGCTGCCAACGTTGCTGAACTCGTCCGGCTGCAGAACGAATCGACGATCACGCCTCCCGGCTCCATCGTCAAGGATCTGGATCCGGCGGTCGAGCGCGCGATTCTGCGCACACTCGAGCGCGACCCGGCGTTGCGGCCGCATTCGGCGCTGGCGGTCGCCGCCAGCCTTCCTGGCGGTGATCCACTTGCGGCGGCGCTCGCGGCAGGCGAAACGCCGTCGCCCGAAATGGTGGCGGCGGCCGGCGAACGAACGGGAGTCAAAAGTCAGTACGCGATCGGAGCTACGGTCGGCGTGGTCCTGCTCATGGCGCTCGCAGCAGGCGTGTCGGTGCAGCGTCGGACGCTCAGCCGCGCGGCACCGGACAAACCTCCTGAGGTACTGGTGGACCGTTCGCAGCAGGTGCTCGACACCCTCGGCTACGATTCGCGCGGTGCCGCGAGCCGATGGGAATTTATGGTCGATGGCGACCTCCTCCGGTATGCCAGGACCGAGCACGCCATCGCGGAGACTGGCGATCCCGTGTCGGGCCGCCCCGGCGCACTGCTGTTCTATCGTCGTACCAGCCCTCGCGCTCTCCTCCCGCAAAACCCGCTGGCTGCGGTCACACTCCGCGATCCTCCGTTCGACGTCTCGGGCATGACGACTGTCGTCCTCGACAGAACCGGCCGGCTGCTCTCGTTCGAAGCGGTTCCGCCACAGAAGGATTCGAGCCCGCAGACCGCGACGCCCGTAGACTGGGCCGCTCTCTTCAAGCTTGCCGGTCTCGACCAGGCGACGTTCCACGCTATCGGCCCGGAATGGCTGCCACGCGGGCCGGCCGACACCCGGCAGGCCTGGGAAGGACCCATGCCCGACGGTCCGGCGCGCGTCCGGATCGAAGCCGCAGGATGGCGCGGGCGCCCAACCTACTTTCAGATCATTGCCCCGTGGACGCGGCCCACACGCATGGAGGAGAACGCCGCCAGTCGCGGCGCCCGGGTACTCAACGCCGTCACCGTGCTCGCGACACTCGTCCTGCTCGTCTGCGCGCTCCTCGTCTCGCGCGCCAACCTCCGCGCCGGGCGCGGCGACTGGGACGGTGCGATTCGCCTCGGAACTGTTGCCGTCATCGGCCAGCTCATCGCCTGGGCGTTCAATGACCCGCACGTGGGCACGCCCTCCGAAGAGCTCGGACGCTTCTTCGCCTCGATTGGCGAATCGCTCTTTGCCGGCGGGATGCTGTTCGTGATGCACCTTGCCGTGGAACCGGCGGTGCGGCGCTACTGGCCGCATGGCGTGCTTGGATGGAGTCGCCTGTTGCAGGGTCGATTCCGGGATGCGCGAGTCGGGCGCGACGTGCTCGCGGGCCTTGCGACCGGCGCGGTCGTGCACCTCATCATCTCTGCGAGACTTCCGCTGCAGTGGGCGCTCGGGGATCGCCTCCCGCCCGCGTTCTTCGGCGGCCTCCGTTATTTCGAAGGCCCTCGGTACGTCATCGGCTATCTCTCGTCGATGCTTGGATTCCAGGCGATCTTCACCGCGATGTGGTGCATCTTCACCATCGTCGGTCTTCGCCGGATTCTCAGAAGCAAGTGGGTGGTGGGCATCAGCGCGATCGTCGCATTCACGCTGCTTGCCGATCGCGACATCTTCATGGACGCGCCTGGCGTTCTCTGGGTCAATGTCGCGGTCGCGTTGATCGTTGCCTCGGTGCTGGCTGCGCTTGCGGTCCGCATGGGCCTCCTCGCCACCGCCGCATGCTTCGTCGCAAGTTTCGCCCTCGGTACAACGCCGTGGACGTTCGATCCCTCAGCGTGGTACTTCCCGCCCGCGGCACTCGCATTCGCCATTCTTGCCAGCCTTGCGGCGTTTGCCGGCTACGCCGCGCGCACGGAAACCGTACCGCCGATGCGGCCGCCCGGGCATCCATAGGGCGTTTCTTCCGCCTAAAGGCGGAAGCTACACACGTAGCACGTCGCAGGTAGGACGTCGAACGTCGCACGTGTCTTTTAAGCCGGCCCGGCTCCCTGCGTCGCGACATACAACGCGTAGATCGACTGACTCGCCGCCATGAACAGGCGGTTCCGTTTCGGGCCGCCAAACGTGATGTTGCCGCAGACCTCGGGGAGGCGAATCCGGCCGAGCAGCTTGCCCGCGGGACTCCACACGGTGACGCCGCTATACCCGAGCGCACGACCGGCGTTACTCGATGCCCACAGGTTTCCGTCGACGTCGCAGCGCAGACCATCGGGACTGCACTTCACACCGTCGATGAGAAAATCGCTGAACAGCTTTCGGTTGGTCAGCTTGTTGTCGGCGCCGATGTCGAACACGTAGACCTCGCCTTTGCCGCCCGCGCCGGTGTCGCCAGGTCCCTTGCCGGTGCTCGCCACGTACAGCTTCCGGAAATCCGGTGAGAACGTGAGTCCGTTTGGATCCGGCACCTGCTCTTCGGATACGACGAGGTCGATGCGACCGCCGGGATCGACGCGGTACACGTTCGTCGGCAACTCCCTCTTGAAGACACCGAACTCGGCCGGCTGCCCGGCGCGCGGATTGAAGCGGCCGGCCATGTTGGTCGGACCGCCTGCGGCGTCCGGCGCCCCCTCGTAAAGCTGGCCGCCATAGGGCGGATCCGTGAACCACACGCTCCCGTCCTTGTGAGCCACCACGTCATTCGGCGAGTTCAGCTTCTTGCCCTGGAATGCGTCCGCAACAATCGTGATCGAACCGTCGTGCTCGTAGCGGACCACGCGACGGGCGAGGTGTTCGCAGGACAGCTGGCGTCCCTGGTAGTCGAAACTGTTCCCGTTGCTGTTGTTCGACGGATTTCGAAACACCGCCACGTGCCCGTCGTCTTCCATCCACCGCATCTGCCGGTTGTTCGGGATGTCGCTCCAGAGAAGATAGCGGCCCTGGCTGTTCCATGCCGGCCCCTCGGTCCAGAGCGCGCCGGTCCAGATGCGCTGGATCGAAGTATTCGCCTGCGCCAGCCCGTCGAACGCCGGGTCCACCGTGAGCACGTCCGGGTCGGTGAAGTACGTCGTCGGCGCGGCGTTCGGCCCGAAGTCGCGCGGCGGGTTCGAAATCACCGTGGGCGCCGACTGCGGTGCCACCTTCGACTGCGCTCTCAACGTGTGTGGAACCACCATCGCTGCCCCGGCGACCGCACCGAGCGTCCTCAGCAGCCCACGCCTCGTCACTTCGTTGTTCACTCTGATGCTCCCTTCATCCTCGCCTTGAGCGTCCATGCCTCGTCGAAGAATCCCTGCGATGTCACGAACAGTGGCAGGTACTTGTAGTTGTTGCCTGGCCTGGTGATGTCGACGACCGCCCAGTCTGGCAGTTTGGGTGACTGCATGTCGTTGTTGGATTGATCGTGGAACGTAAAGCCGCTATTGATGACGACGTATCTGGCCGGGTTGAGCGGGTTGGGAAAGATAAACACCGGCGCGTGATCTTTTGAGAACCTCTCACCGCCAACCACCACCCCGCTAGCCGTCCACTGAATCGGCAACCGCGCCGCGATCCGCTTGTACACCGAATTACTGGAGGGATCGCCGAAGAGCACCAGGTTCCCAGCCGCAATATCGGCATCGGTGACCTCCGTGTCCAGCCGCACGCGCGGCTCTCCCCGGAAGAAGTGCACCCACTCGCTGATCGCATACTCAGCCTGCCCCTGCGCCCACTGCCCCAGCGCACCAGTTAGCGGCTGTCCCGTCGGACGCACGAACACGAAGCTGTCCATGAACGCGTCGTCTATCGGTCCCTGGAGACCATGCCGCTTGCGCAACTGACCGTCTGGGATCGAACCGAGACGCCACGTCCCGTCCCTCTTGATCAACCCGGCCGAGAAAGAGCGCGCCTCGGGAACCGGCGGGAGCACCACGGTACTCCCGTCAATCTTCACCTGCGGTCGCGTCCCGGCGCCGAAAGGACTCGTCCCCTGGTCGAAGTCCAGGTGCAGCGCCGTCACGTTTGCCGTCGTCACCGTCACAGTGTTGGCGTCGATGCGCGCATCGACCCGTGCCCGCTGCCACTCCGCCGCCATCGCATCGACGGTGAGCCAGAACATCGTGTTGTAGCGGAGCATCCAGGTCGTGAAGCGGATTTCTTTCGGGACGGCCTTACGCCCCGTGGCGACAAGCTGATCCAGCCGGTCCTGAACCTGCTGCCGCGCATGTGGCTCGTAGGCATGGCCGGTGTTCGGTCCGACGATGTGCTCGAGCGTGAGGCCTTCCTTCAGCATCGCAGCCGCCATCGCATCGGCGGCCTGTTTCTGGGCATCGTTGCCGCCCGAGTACGCGACGACCGGCACGTTGAACGTGTTCACCGCATAGTCCGTCGCGTCGTACATGTGCCACAACGTCTGCTGGACGGCGTTCTGCGGCTGTGCCACCAGGGCGTTACGCAGGAACACTTCCGTCTCGGTGAATCCGGCGCCCGGCGACGCCGCGGCCCACCGATCAGCGTAGTGAACGATGTACGACCACGCCGACGCTCCACCCATGGAGAAGCCGGTCATCACGATCCTGTTGCGGTTGATTGGATACGTCCTCGCCACTGATTCGATTGCTTCGAGGCCGTCCGTCTCACCCGCGAACCGGCTTGCATTCGAGTACCGGCCGTAGGGTTGCAGCATGAACCGATCGTTCCCCGGTCCGAGCGGCTTCGATGAGTACCCGGTTGGCGACTTCGTCATGAACTGCTGTTCGAGCACCGAGTCGTCCCGCCCGTGCATGAACACGTCGAGGCGATACTCACGCTGGCTCGCCGCCTCATAGTTCTCCGGCATCGTCAGGATGTACGGCTGCGCCGAGCCGTCGATTGCGGAGTAGAAACCGCGCACACCGTTGATCGCCATCCAGGGTGAGTGACCGGCAGCGAGGTGCTCGGCGCGCTCGGTACCTGTCGCCAGCGTCTGCAGCGCGTTCGCGATCGGCGTGCTGTCTTTGGGCGCGTAGAGCCGTTCGTCGTATTTCAACGGACGACGGACGGCGTCGAGATACACCTCGACATCGGCGACGCGATCGCCCATCGGCGGAGCCGGATACGTCTTCTTCAGCTCCGCCACGCGCTTTGCCAGCTGGTCGACCGCAGCCTGGAGCGTGCCGCGCTCCTCCGCTGACAACCCGGTGCCGAGCGGCGGGAACTGCGGCGTCGGTGCGGGGGCAACCGTCGCCGGAGGTGCTGAACCAGGGGCGCCCGATTGCGGTGTGCCCTGGACCTGAGTGGTTGCCGCGGCCGCGAATCCAAGTGCGCCCGCAAGAAGTACAGCGCACGACGCCGGGCGAAACGGAGGAAGCACAAAGGATCGCCGCATCATGAGCCTCGCGGTTTCGGGATTCGGGATTCAGGGATTCGGGATTCGGGATTAAGTTTAATCTTGTCTGAGTGCGGTGATCGGATCGATCCGTCCGGCGCGCAGGGCCGGCCAGACGCACGCCTGGATGCCGGCGACGAGTAGAATCGCGGATACGGCCGCGAACACCAGCGGGTCGAACGGAGCGACATTCCAAATCTGTCCGGCGAGCGTGCGCGCCGCGACGAAGCTGCCGACGAGACCCAGCGCCATGCCGGCAAGGAGGACCCGCGATCCGCGCAGGATGACCATGCGGGTGATTGTCCGAGCCTCGGCGCCGAGTGCCATGCGGACGCCGATCTCATGCCGCTGCTGCGCCACGGTGGTGGACATCACGCCGTATACGCCGATGACTGCGAGTGCGAGTCCCAGGAACCCGAACACCGAAAAAAGGACCAGGCTGAAACGAGGCGTCGCGTACTCTTCCTCCCGAAGAATGCCTTCGAGTGTCACGACCTCCGAGACAGGCTGGTTCCGGTCGATCGCGTACACCTGGCTGACGAGTGCCCGCGTCAGCGATGCGGGGTCGAGATCGGTGCGCACCGTGATCCGGCTTGCCATGCCGGATGCGGTGAACGGCAGGTAAATCTCCGGCATCGTCGGATCCGTAAGCCCCTGGTTCAGCGTGTCGTGGGTCACGCCCACGATCTGGAACGTGTCGTTCTGCAGCGAGAACGGCGGCTCTTTCAGTCGTGGCAGCCGGACCACCTGGCCGAGCGGCGGGCGGTCCTGCAGGCGCATCCTGACGAATCGCTCGTTGACGAGCGCGACCGAGGGAACTCCGTTGAGATCGGCGTCCGAGAACAGGCGCCCGGCCTGGAGCCGTATGTTCAGGACGTGCGGGTAATCAGGATTGACCTGATGGACCTGCACCATGTCGGGATTCGGCGGAGCGCCCGCGACCTCTGCCGCCATCGACATGTTGCCGAACGGATGGAGGCCGGTATTGAGTCCCACGGCCTTCACACCCGGAACCGCCTGCAGCCGTTGAAGCAGGTCCTTGAAGAACGTGATGCGCCGCGCGGGATCCGGATAGCGCGTCTGCACCAATGGCACCCGCATGACGAGCACACGTTCCGCGGGATACCCGAGATCGACCTGCTCAACCGCGATGAGCGTGCGGATAAGGAGGCTGGCGCCGACGAGCAGCATCAGGGACAGGGCCACCTGTGCGATCACGAAACCCTTGCCCAGTCGCGCCTGACCTGCGCTCCCTGCGACTCCGCGGCTGGCCGCGCGCATCGTCGTCGCGAGGTCGCGTCGTGAACTGTGAATCGCAGGTGCCAGGCCGCACACGAGGCTCGTCATGACCGCGATTGCGAGGGTGAACAGCAGGACGGGAGTGTTGATTGCAACGTCCGCCTCGTCAGGAATCGTATTAGGCGGCACGATGGAGAGGATCGCCGGGAGACCGGCGTAGGCCAGGGCAACACCAAGGATTGCGGCCGCGAGCGCCAGGAGAAGGCTTTCGGTCAGGAGCTGACGCACGATGCGGCTTCGGCTGGCACCGAGCGCGACTCTGACCGTCATCTCACGTTGTCTGGTCGTCGCCTTCGACAACAGCAGGTTCGAAACGTTCGCGCACGCAATGAGCAGCAGCAGCCCGACTGCGCCGAAGAGCACCCAGAGGTCACCGATGATGCCGCTGCGGAAGGTCTCCGAGAACGGCTGCAGATCGACTCTCCATTTTTCCGGGAACTGTTTGGGCTCGCGCTTCTGGAGGTCCGAGATGATGGGGTTGAGATCGGCTTCCGCCTGCGCGTTCGTCACACCCGATTTGAGGCGTCCGAGCAGGTGCACCGTCTCCACGCCTTCGACCAGCTGGCCGCGCTGGAACGCTGTCGGGAGATAGACATCGGCGCCGCGCCACATGAACCGCGGCGGCATCACACCGATGATGGTTCGCAGCGTATCGTTGAGGCGAAGCTGCCGCCCGAGCACTTGCGGATCGCCGCCAAACTGCCGCTGCCAGAACCTGTATCCGAGCACAACCACGGGCGGCGCTCCTGCCCGGCGGTCATCGACCGCAGGCGTGCGGCCGATCAGGGGCGGCACGCCCATCACGTCGAAGGTATTGAAGGTCCCGTGATTGCCTCGCAGGCGGCGGGGCTCGGCTCCGGTATCCCACAGGACATCGCTGATCGTCGATGCGATGACGCCGTCGAAGATCGTGGCGCGGTCGGCAATCTCCAGAAACTGATCGACTGAGTAAAACGTGCGGCCGCCGCGCTGCGCGGCCGCCGAGACCCTGACGCTCATCAGACGATCGACGTCCTTATATGGGAACGGATCGAGGATGACGGCGTGGACCACGCTGTAAATGGCGGTCGTCGCCATGACGCCGGCGGCGAGGGAGACGACGGCGAGGATTGAGACCGACGGTGCTTTGGCAAGGTGGCGTACGCCAAAGCGAATGTCCCGCCAGAACTGCTCGAGCCAGAGTCGCATGGACGCCTCCGGCTACCTTAGACGAAAAGCGGCAGGAAATGGATGAATTGAAGCGCCGGCTCCCTACGTTGACGTTGCGGCCGTTTTCGCGATCTGCTCGTAATCGAGCCCCGCCATCATCGCGATTTCGACCGCCGCACGTCTCCCGCTCTCGAGTGCACCGTTCATGTAACCCTGCCACTTGTGGCTGGTGTGCTCGCCTGCGAACGCGATCCGCCCTGACGGCATCGCCAGCAGCCCTCGCAGGGATGGGTCGAACCGGGGGTCGAAAAAGGCATATCCGCCTTTCGAAAACGGCTCGAGGTCCCACCGACACATTGCCGCGTGCAGCAGCGTTGCCGGACGGCCGAGCCAGTCGAGCCGCTGCACCACTTCGCGGTAACCTGACGCCCGAATCATCGCGCGGAGGGACGACGACGCGTCGCCACCGGCCAGCAGGCTGAGGATGCCTGGAGCGCGCGCCTGCTGCTCGTTTCCGTCCCAGACCGCGCCAAAGGGCTGGTCGCTCCCGAAGGCGAGCGGCTGGTGACGCCGCGTCCAGAAGCGGCGATCGAACTGGAGCAGGACGCGCGTCGCGCGTCCGTATTTCAATGTCGTGATTGCGCGCCACTGGGCGCGATCCAGTGCCGGTGCGAACGGCACGTCGCGCAGTGTCGAGGCGGGAAGTGCCATCACCGCGAAATCTGCCTCGAACCGCCTGCCCTTGCCGGCGCCCAGCGTCACTGTGCGCGCGCGCTGAGCCGCACGCGTCACCTTCGTGTTCAGATGGACTCGCCCGTGCAGCGTCGCCGCCATGGCGGTTGCCAGGGCATCGTTTCCGTCGACGAGACGAAACATGCGGCTCTCGCCCGGGGTGTCGCCGGTCGCGAACTGGTCGACGAGGACGAGCAGCGAGAGGCTGTCGGGATCCGCCAGGTAGAAGCCGCGCAGGCCGCGAACCGCCGACCGCAAACCCACGTCCGCGCCGACATCTCGCAGCCAATCGGCAACCGACCGGCGGGCAATCAGCCGTGCCACGCCGGTGTCCCATCGTGACCCGGCCGCTTTGAAGGCGGCGATCTCCGGCGCGAGCACCCTCGCGATACGCTCGAACGTGTCGGGCGCGTTGTGGCGGCGCTTTGCACCGCTCGGCGCGGTCCCGTAAAACCCGAAGCCGCTGCGCAGGATCCGGGTGACCTCGAGCTTCAGCTCGCGGGCAAGCGCCAGAACTTCGCCCTGTTCTTCCTCGATGAGATCGGCGCCAAGCTCGGCATGCTGTCCGCCCCCAAAGCCATCACGTAATGTGTGGACGCGGCCACCCACGCGCGCTCGCGCCTCGAGGACCGTGACTTCCACGCCGGCAGCTTCCAAATGGCGCGCAGCCGCAAGACCGGCAAGGCCGGCCCCTGCGACCACCACCCGGACGGTTTTGGAACGTCGCATCAAGCGTCCACGGGGCTGCACGATTGCTGCCGGTTCTGAATACCTGGAGTATTCAACAGTAAAGCAAGGACGCCAGCCGGGGTGCCACAGCCGCGAGGTCCTTGATCAGCGTGGAGAGGCGACTAGTCCTGTTGCACGATTCGGGCATCGGCGTAGCCGCCCGGCAGCTGGCGAATGAGTTCGAGGTCGCGCTGGATGGCTGCCGCCGAGGTGTATCCGCTCACCTCTACCAGCGCGAGCCGGCCGCCGGTGGCGCCAGCCGTACGCTCCACGGCGCGAGCTCCGAACCCGGCATTCGTCAGTTCCTCGACGACACGTTCTGCCCGTTCTCTGGTTTCGAAGGACGCCACCTGAATCGAATACACGGGATGTACTCCGGGCACGGCGGCGGACGCAGCGACCGCGCCGCCTGCCTGGGCGGGCGCGACGGCCTCCGCCGACAGCGGCTCTCCGACCGGCGGCGCGCTGATCGCGTGACTTACCACGCTTGCCGGGGGTGGCGGCACCAGGTCCGCCACGACCGGCGCTTCGATCGCCTGAGCGCGCGCATACCAGGCAGCGGCGCCTAAAGACGCTGACGCGACGAGGAGGGTCGCGGCTACGGCTACCGCCCATCGATACCGAGTGCCAGAGTGCCGGTCGGACTCCGCCGCGAAGGCACTGAGGCCGGCTTGCGGGCGGAACGCCCTCACTTTCGGCGCGATCGTGTCGAGCGGTACGGTGTTCGCCGACGTCGGCAAGCCGACCGCGGGCGGCAACGGCGCATCGAGCGCCGGTGGCAGTCTCGCGTTCGGCCCTGATGCGGCCGATGGCCCGCTGGCCACGGCGACTGCGGCAGCGAGGCCGAGATCGCTGGTCGCGGTCCAGATGAACGGCGCGTCGATCTGCATGGTTCGTGCGGCATGTGCCCGCTGAAGTGCGCGATCACAGATGCGGTTGATCAGCCGCGGCACGCCCGACGAGCCCTGGTAGATCGCTTCGAGCGCCGCGCTCGTGAACGCCACGCGGCTTGCGCCGCGACCGGCGACTTCGAGCCGATGGCTTACGTAGCCGGCCACACCCTTCGCGTCGAGCGCCGTCAGGTCGCAGCGAACCGAGATCCGCTGGTCCACTTGCCGCATCTCCGGAAGCCGCAGGCTGGATCGCAATTCGGGCTGCCCGACGAGCACGACCTGGAGCAGCTTCTCCCTGCGTTCCAGCTCGGACAGGATTCGAATTTCTTCGAGAAGCGGCAGCGACAGATTCTGCGCTTCGTCGATGACGAGCACGGCAAACGCCTGCAGCGGTACCAGCGAATCCAGGAACTCGTAGAGCTGGTAGCTCAGATCGGAGCGCGATGCGCCATTGAAGCGGCCACGCGTGAGATCGGCAATCGAGATGACGCCGAAGTCGACGAGCAGCGTCTTCAGCAAATCTTCGCGTGAGACGAACGGATCGGGGACGAAGGCCGCGAATGTGCGTCGGTCGAGGTGCTGCAGGACGGATCGACAGAGCGTGGTCTTGCCGGTGCCGATCTCACCGGTGAGGACAATGAGACCTTCCCGGCGCTGGATCCCGGCCAGCAGTTCGTCGAACGCCGTTCCGTGTGCCGGGCTCCTGAACAGGAACCGCGGGTCGGCCGACAGGCTGAACGGCTTCTCGTGCAACCCGTAGAAGGGTTCGTACATGAGCGCTGCCGAGACGCCAGGCCGCGACCCCGAGGCATCGAGGAAGGGCCGCGGAGCTGTGTTGTTGACGGAAAACATAGAACATCCCTGTGGGTGAAGGCGGGGAGCCCTCCAGTCTGCGAGCGCGAGCAGCAACATCCGGTCCGTGTCATCAAGGGCCCAAAACCCGCGCCTTTCTGACGCATTCGCAATCAGCGCTCATCCAAACCGTGTGCTGCCTCCGGCAATCGGCGCAGGACCAGTCCCCCTCATTACAGGATGGTGCTCGGACTTTCGAAATTGTTCGAGCGAACGATCGAACGACGGCTTCAGAACCGCACGATCAGGCCGGTCGAAGCCCTGGCGAAATCGAGCCGTCCCCGACGGTCGATGCCATCGATCAGATTCAGCGCACTGAACGTGCGCAAGTAGCGCAGGTCGACGCGCAGGCCGACGTGCGTGCCGAAGAAGAACATGGCACCGCCGCCGAAATCCCAGGCCGCCTTGGTCTCGTCGACGTTCGGGACGTCCGCCAATGCGTCAATCTTCGAGCGAATCACGCCGAACCCCGCCAGGGTGTACGGACGAAAACCCACCCCTGTCTGGCCGCCGATGGGAATCCCGATGAGCAGGTTGCCCGTCGCCGTCAGCACGCTGCTGCCGCCGAGGTCGGTCCGGCCGTAGAAATCCGGACTGTGTGCAATGTCCGCCTCGAGGCCGAGAACTCCTGCGCCCATGAAGGCGAAGCTGGCACCCCAGTCGAAGCGCTTCGCATCGACGGCGCGTGACAGTTCTTTCCCCGAGTTGCCGGCGAAGTTGACGCCAATGAACGGGATGATCATGCCGTCGGCCAACGCCGGCCCAGGGGCGCCGACGCCGAGCAGCAGGCTCAGGGCGAGCGTTCGTCTCAATCGCATGGGAGTCTCCTGTTGCGGGACACGCTTGACTACGGTTCACGCCTCACCTTTGACAGTATCGGCGGAAATGGCCCGGCACATTCGCGCGCAGTGGTCGACTCAGCGAGCACGTGTCGCTTAGAATCGACGGGTTGGGGAGAGGTATGAAAATGATGTCGACCGGAAGGATTCTGCCGGTGCTGCTGTTGAGCGCCTTCGTCCTCACCGCGGGGCATGCGTCTGCGCAGACCGGCCAGTCATCCTGGAATGCCGAAGCATCAGTGGGCTGGGACGTCAACGTCACCGGGGCGTTCCTCGCCGCTGGCATCGGCACGCTCGACCAGACGGCCGCCGTCATCAACGCGCAATCGTTCGGCGACGTCTACGGCACGGGCGTGCTGTGGCAGTTCAGCGGCGGGTACATGGTCGACGAGATCAACGAGGTCCGCGCGCAACTCAGCTATCAGCGCGCGGGGTCCGATATCGTCAATCTGGGCACCGCCAACGGCACGGACCTGGTGGCGACCTTCGACGACTACAAGTCCTGGACCGTCGAGGCTGGCTACCGCCATTTCTTCGCGACCCGGAATGTGCGGTTGCGCCCCTACGGTGGCGGCACCATTGGCGTGGCGATCATCGACGAGATCGACGGGATCTTTGCAGCCCCTCAGGCCGGCATCACCCGGTCGGCGACGGATTTCTACGACGGCACCGCGGCGTTCAGCTTTGGCGTCAACGGCGGTGCGCTTTACGCCCTCAACAACAGGTACGACGTCCACGCGCAGATCGGCCTGCGCTTCAACAGCGGCCTGTCGCAAATCGACTCGTTGCGCGGAACCGGCCTGGAAGGGATCAACGACAAGAGCTCTCGCTGGACGCTGCCGATCAGCATCGGTATACGCGTCAACTTCTAGAACGGGGTTCAAACCGTGACGCTGTCGGCTACCCGCAGCAGGCGTCCGACCCCGAAGATCACATTGTCCGGTTGATCGGATTAATCACAACCTCACTGGCAGTCCGCCCATATAATCCAGCAACTTGACCTTTGTCCCCGGCGCCTGCGACATCACCGCCCTGAACTGGCGCCGGCGGACGACAACGACTCGTGACGGGAACCGCAGGTGGCCGGCTTCGTCCGGGAAGTGACTGCGAAAAGCCAGCGGATGAGACATGCGCCTGCTGCAGGCGGGACTCTTGCCCTGACGCTCTGCTTGTGTCTCGCCGTCGGCTGCTCCGATCGCCGCGTCCGCGCGCGCATCGACGAAGCGGGTCCGCCGGTGCGCGGCGGGACGCTCGAGCTCGTCGGCTCCAGCGACGTCGATCATCTGGCGACGACCAGCGCCTACGTGATCTCGTCGCTTTCGCTGGTCGAGACATTCGCCCGTCAGTTGCTCGCCTACTCTCCGGGACCCGACACCGCTGACAAGATGCGTCCCGTGGCCGACCTCGCGCTCGAGGTGCCGACCGAGGCGAACGGCGGGATGAGCGCTGACGGTCTCTCCTACACCTTCCGCCTGCGGCGAGGCGTGCTGTGGGACAGCCAGCCGACACGCGAGGTGACGGCGCATGACTTCGTGCGCGCCTTCAAGTTGTTCTGCAATCCCGTCAGTCCTGTCGGCGCGCCGATGTACTACACGGGCACCATTGCCGGGATGGCCGATTACTGCGAGGGGTTCTCGCAGGTACCCGGCACAGTGGCCGCCATTCGCGATTTCGTGACCACGCATGATCTCGAGGGCGTCCGCGCCGTCGACGACTTCACCGTCGTCTTTCGGCTTTGCACCCGCGCATCGGATTTCCTCAATCTCCTGGCGCTGCCATTCGCCTCGCCGGTGCCCGTCGAGTACCTCGACACGCTGCCAGACAGCCCGGAGTTTCGACACCGCACCATCTCGAACGGGCCATATCGGATCGCGCACTATGTCCAGAATCGCGAGATCCTCCTTGAGCGAAATCCGGTCTGGAATTCCCGGACCGACCCGATCCGCCCTGCGTATGTCGACCGCATCCATATTCGCCTTGGTGTCGACGCCGAACTGGTCGAGCTGCAGATTGAGGCCGGGACGGCAGATCTCAGTTTTGGTGAGACGGTTCCGATGGCCTCACTGGCATCGCTGCTGACCACGGCCGACCCGACGGCCTGGTTGTCACCGAGCGGCGGCATGTACGGCGGAATGCACTTTCTCGTCTTGAACCATGTGGGTCCCAACAACGGTGGCGCGTTGAAGCGGCGCGACGTGCGGAGGGCGATTGCGATGGCTGTGGACAAGGCAGCGATTGCGCAATTGGCCGGAGGGCCGGCCGTCGCTCGCCCTTTGAACCAGGCCGTGCCAAGCAGTGGAGCGGGGTACCGCGTCAGGGGCGACCAGGCCGCCACGCCGCAGGACCACGGCGATCCCGGCGGCGCCGCGCGCCTGCTTTCCGAAGCCGGCTATCCGAATGGGCTCTCGCTGACGCTGGCATATCCGGTCTACGCTTCACTCCCGATTGCTGCGCAGTCCTTGCAGGCGAGTCTCAAGCGAGCCGGCATCGTGCTCCGCCTGGTGCCATCGACACAGGGTGACTTCTGGGGACGCCTGCTGCCCAACCCGGAGAATGCGCGGCGTGGCGAATGGGATCTGGCGATCACCGCGTGGACTCCCGACTGGTTTGGCCAGAACAACGGTCGTTCAGTAATCGCGCCGCTCTTCGATGGGCGTCAGGTCGGACATAACTCGCAGAACTATGGCAGCTACCAGAGCACCGCGGTCGATCAGGCGATCGATCGCGCCACGACGGCTGCACGTGAGGACGCTGCCGAGCAGGCATGGGTCGACGCCGCGCGCCATCTGATGGACGACGTCGCGTTCGTGCCCCTGATTGAGGCGAGAAGTCCCTACGCCCGGTCGCGCCGCGTGCGTAACTGCGCGTGGGCGCCCCTGGGTCTGAACTGCGATCTGTCGTCGGTGTGGCTCGGCGACGCCCGGCCGAGGGAAGGCGGATGACAATGACGCCGGGGTCCGCGCCTACCGGTGTCGCGCCGCTGCTCGACGTCCGCGACCTGCGCGTCGCCTTCAAGACGCCCGACGGGGTCCTCGAGGCGGTCAGCGGTCTCTCATTCTCCGTCGCCCGCGGCCAGGTGCTCGGCATCGTCGGCGAATCCGGATCCGGTAAGAGCGTCGCGACGCAGACGATGGTGGGGCTGACGCGGGGGGCACGGGTCACTGGCGAGGCGCTGTTCGAGGGAGAGAATCTGCTGACGATGTCGTCCGACCAGCTGCGCGCCGTGCGCGGCCGCGGCATTGCGATGGTCTTCCAGAATCCTCTGTCGAGCCTCCATCCGCTGTATCGGATCGGGTGGCAAATCGTCGAGATGATTCAGGCGCACGAACAGGTGACGCGCGCGCAGGCGCGCGCGCGCGCCGTCCAGCTCCTCGGGCTGGTCGGCATTCCGCATCCCGATCGCCGCGTCGACGACTACCCGCACCAGTTCTCCGGCGGGATGCTGCAACGCGCGCTGATCGCAATGGCGCTCGCGCTCCATCCCCGGCTGCTCGTCGCCGACGAACCGACCACCGCACTCGACGTGACCGTGCAGGCGCAGATCATCCGGCTCTTCGGCCGGGTGCAGCGGGAATTCGACACGGCGATCATCCTGATCACGCACGACCTCGGCATCGTCGCTGAGGTCGCGGACGAGGTGATCGTGATGTACGGCGGCCGCGCCATGGAGGTGGCGCCGCGGCGGGAACTGTTCGGTGCGCCGAGCCACCCCTACACGCGGGGGCTGCTCCAGGCGATTCCGCGCGCCGATCTCGCGGCCGGGTGCCTCACGCCGATTCCCGGCCAGCCGCCAGGGCTGATCGGGCGACCCCCCGGCTGCCCCTTCCACCCCCGGTGCACGGAGGCCGTCGATCGCTGCCGCCACGACATGCCGCCGCTCGATGCCCTGCCCGGCGCCGAGCACCACCTGTCCTCGTGCTGGCGCACGGTGGGGAACGCCTGACTGCCGCGCACGTCGGGGCGCGCCCTGCCGAGCCGCTGCTCTCGCTCGAGCACGTGGTCAAGGAATTTCCGGTGAAGAACGGCGGCCTCTTCACGCGGTCGCGCGAGAAGGTGCATGCGGTCAGCGACATCAGTTTCGAGGTCCGCCGCGGCGAGACGCTCGCCCTGGTCGGTGAGACCGGTTGCGGAAAATCGACGCTCGCCCGGTGCGTCATGCGACTCCACGACCTCACCTCCGGCAGGATCGTGTTCGACGGTTCCGACATCACCGCGGCGTCGGCGGCGGAGCTGCGGCCATTCCGCCGGCGGATGCAGATGGTGTTCCAGGATCCATACGGCTCGCTCAATCCGCGACGACGTGTCGGCTCGATCATCGGCGACCCGTTCGACATTCACGGCCTGGCGAGCGGCGCAGCGCGCGTGGCGCGGGTGCACGAGCTGATGGCACTCGTCGGCCTCAACCCGGAGCACTACAATCGGTTTCCCGGCGACTTCTCCGGTGGTCAGCGCCAGCGCGTCGGCATTGCCCGCGCCATCGCCCTCCATCCCGATCTGATCGTCTGCGACGAGCCGGTCTCGGCTCTGGACGTCTCGATCAGGGCGCAAATCCTCAATCTGCTCGCCAACCTGCAGCGCGAACTGGGCCTGACCTACCTGTTCATCTCGCACGATCTCGCAATCGTCCGCCACATGAGTAACCGGGTCGCGGTCATGTACCTTGGCCGGTTCGCGGAGGTGGCCCCGGTCAACGATCTGTACGAGCACGCGCGGCATCCGTACACGCGTGCGCTGCTGTCGGCGATGCCGGTGCCGGATCCCGACCGTACGGTCGCGCGTGAGCAAATCGTCCTGGCGGGCGACCCGCCGTCGCCGCTCGATCCACCGTCAGGCTGTCGGTTCCATCCGCGTTGCCCCCGGGCGGAGGCGCGTTGCGTCTCCGAAGCGCCAGAGCTCGGACCGGCGCCGGGAGATGCGGCCGACCATCTCACGGCCTGCCACTTCCCGCTCGCCGATCACGAGTTGGTGGCGACTGCCCCTGCCGGTCAACACCCATGAATCCGACCACCACGACGACCGTCCGCAGCCGGGGCCCATGGGCGCTGGCGTTCGAGCGGCTGCGGCAGGACCGCGCCGCCATCGCGTCTGGCGCCACGCTCGTGGGCGTGCTCCTCCTCGCGCTGCTCGCGCCCTTGATCGCGCGGCTCGCAGGGCACGGCCCGGGCGACCAGTTCCTCGATGTCGGCCTCTCGGCTTCGGGCATCCCCCTCGGGCCGAACCGCACCTTCGTGCTCGGCACCGACAGCCTGGGGCGCGACGTGCTCGTGCGGATCGCCTACGGCACGCGCGTATCACTGCTCGTCGGCGTGCTCGCGAGCGCGCTCGCCGTGCTCGTCGGCACCGTTGTCGGCATCGCCGCAGGATGGTACGGCGGACTGGTCGACCGCGTCCTCTCACGACTGATGGACGTCGTGTTGTCGCTCCCCTTTCTCGTGTTCGCACTCGCCCTTGTCGCCGTCGTCGGACCGAGCCTCACGATCAGCGTCACGGTGATCGCGTTCTTCACCTGGGCGTCGGTGGGACGCGTCGTCCGGGCGCAGGCGCTGTCGATTCGCGAGCTCGAGTACGTGCAGGCGGCGCGGACGCTGGGCGCGAGTCACGCGCGCATCATGTTCGTCGACATCCTCCCGAACGTCACCGCCTCGGTCATTGTCTACACGACGCTGCTGATTCCCGGCGCCATCACCGGCGAAGCGACCCTCTCCTTTCTCGGGCTCAGCGTCGTGCCGCCGACGCCGTCGTGGGGCAACATGCTGGCCGACGCGATGGCTTATTACAAGGTCGCGTGGTGGTTCGTGTTCTTTCCCGGCGCCGCGCTGCTCATCACGACCGTTGCGTTCAATGTGCTCGGCGACAGCGTTCGCGACGCGCTCGACCCGCGCCGCGACATGCGCAGCCCTCGGGCGGAGGAGGCATGATCCGCTTTCTCCTGCGTCGTCTCGCGTGGAGCGCGCTCGTGGTCTGGGTGGTCGCGACGAGCGTGTTCGTCATCTATTTCGCCGTGCCGCGGGACGTGGCGCGGCTCATCGCCGGCCGGCAGGCAAGCGAGCAGACGATCCAGATCGTGCGCACCCGCCTCGGCCTCGACCGGCCGGTGACGGTCCAGTACCTGTCGTTCCTCCGACGACTCGCCGGCGGCGACCTGGGTGAATCGTTTCTCACGCAGGAGCCAGTGACCGCAATCGTGGCACGCGACTTTCCGGTCACCGCATCGCTCGCGCTCGGCAGCGCCGTGCTGTGGCTGGTGATGGGTGTCGGCGCGGGGGTGATCGCGGCGACCCGGCGACGCTCGGCGATTGACCACGCAATCACCGGCGTCGCGCTCGCGTTCTACTCGATGCCGACGTTCCTGCTCGGGCAGCTGTTGCTCTTCTTCCTGTTCTTCCAGCTGTACCTGGCCGGGTTCGAGTTCTTCCCGCCCGGCTCCTACGTCGCCTTCAGCGACAGTCCGCTGCAGTGGGCCCGGTTCCTCACCCTGCCGTGGCTGTCGATTGCCCTGGTCACGGCAGCCACCTACTCTCGCCTGACGAGGAGCGCGATGATCGACGTGCTCGACGAGGACTACATCCGAACCGCACGCGCCAAAGGACTCACCGAGCGCCGGATCACGTATCGGCATGCGCTGCGCAGCTCGTTGACGCCGGTGGTCAGCCAGTTCGGCATCGACCTGGGCGGCCTGATGGGAGGCGCGATCGTGACGGAGGTCGTCTTCGCGCTTCCCGGCCTCGGCCGGGAGGCGGTGCAGGCGGTCGCGACGCAGGACCTGCCGATCATCATGGGCATCGCGATCCTCTCGGCCGTGCTCGTCGTGGCCGCGAATCTCGCCGTGGATCTGGGGCACGCGCTGCTCGACCCCCGTGTGCGATTCGAGTGAAGAAACCGAAGACCCCTTTCCCGTTCAAGACCCGCGTCTCCGTGTAAGTCCATCGCGCGTCCATCGGCGCCCGAGCGAGGATCTCGACGTCGATGCTCTTGCCGGAACACTGTTGCAGCGAGTCGCGTGCTTCATCGCGGCGGCTGGCTGCCGGGCCGAAGCTCGCCTCGCTCTACCCCATTCGGAAATCGCTGGCCGCACCCCGGAACTTTTATGAAAGACGAGACGGCTCCCAGGCGCGGCCTGCGGTCCGATGGACGTTAATAAAAAGAGGTGCGTGGCTGCGCGTCGCTGCCACACGCGACGTTACTGAACCGGTCGCAGATAGTGATTGAACGCAACCGTTCCCACTTTACTACCCAGTTTGATTCCCTCTATGACTGCGTGTCGGAAGTGAAATCCAACATAGATGCGCGAGTTGCCGTTTTCTTCCGCCGCCTGGGAGAAGCTCGTGAATGACCGCGTGACCCCCGGCTGCGTCGTCGCGGGGGTACTGAAGCTGACGTTGTCGCCGAAGAAACGTGCCAGCACCTCCCCCATGGCGCCTCCCTGTCCGCTATGTCCCGACGGGGTACTTTGGGACAGGTCCGACCGGCACCAACGAATCCCATGTCGGGTCTGCGACCGTCTGTGGGTTGCCGTCGGTATCGGCAGCACGGATCGCGGTAATCGGCCGCCAGAACTCGTAGAAGTACTTGTTCGCGAAATCCGCGATGTAGGCGTCCGCCGACGCGAGGTTGAGCAGGCCAAACAGCCGCGCGTTCTGCCATAGATCAAGGCCGTGCTGGACCGAGACAACTCACGCGATCCTGTTCCATCCCTGGGGAGCGCCTTCAACCCAGAACAGGGCGATCTCGGTTTGTTCGGCGCTGCGCGTCGTGCTGTCGATAGCGCCCAGACTTTTCACCTCATTGAAATCCGCCGCTTATTTCTTGCTGCTCAAGGCGTACGGCGCCTTCGGCCGGTACCGCGAGCTGGAGGTAAGCACAAAGGGAGTGACGTTTCCCCATCCTGTAAAAGCGGCGAACGGATCGTACCCGGGGATGAACTGGAAGTCTCCAGGATCGGGCCCTGGGATATAGGAGTAGTCGAGGAACGGGGGGGGTGTTCGCCCCATCCCCCTCTCGCAGATGGAGGATGGCTGCGGCTGCCGCCCGGCCGACCACAGTCCCCTGAGCCTTGGCCGTGATGTCCGGGATGGCCGCGAGTGCTTCCACGTAGGCGGCCTCGACAAGATTGACGGCAGCGGCTGGAGTGAGGCCAAGTTCACCTGGCAGGGAGCTGATCGAGGAGCGCGACGAGCACGTCATGTGCAGCCGCCGCCACCGCTGCTTCAGGGGAGGCGCCGCCTGGAGCCTGGGCGTCGTAGGCGGGCCGAAACTACAACCGCCTCTGGCGACCGGATGGCGATGTGATGAGAGCCTCGAGACGAATCGAGGACGTGCTCGGCGGATGTGGAGCACGTGTCGTGTTGTCGACCTCGGGCGCGACGTTATCGTGCGTTTGGAGTCAACCCGATGTCTCGCAGCAGGCTTCGGTAGCGCGGATCCAAGCGGAATGCGTCAATCCACGGCAACCCCAGGACCTCAATCGCGGCCGCGAGCGCCTCTTCCAAAGACATTCGGCCGACTGCCAGCCGCGCGGCAAGCGTGTCGCCCTCGAGGTACTCCATGACGAGGAAGTCCACCTGCTCATGACGGCCAACGTCGTAGAGAGTGCAGATGTGGGGGTGGGTGAGGGCGGCTACCGCCCTCGCTTCCCGAGCGAACCTCGCGCGCATCTGCGGATCGAGTGCTACGCCGGGCGGCAAGATCGCCACGAGGCGATTCAGGCGGGTGTCTGTGGCGCGGAAAACCTCTCCCATGCCGCCGGCGCCGAGGCGGCATTCGATCCGGTACAGGCCCAGGAGGTTACCGGAACCAAGATCGAGACCAGCACGGAACAGGGGCGCCGCGGTCGCCCACACGGACTGATCCACGACGACGCTCACCGCATCCTGGCAAAGCAACGACTCCACTTCGCACCGCAGTGCCTCGTCGCCCGCGCACGCGTCGGAAAGAAACGCGTCGCGCGTTGCCGGATCCTGGTCGAGGGTCTGGTCGTAGATTCTCGCGACGTGCTGCCAACGCTCGGGAGTCAGGTCCACTTCGTCTCGTCGGCGACCGAGAGGGCAAGGAATCCGCGGAGGACGCTATACGGGCGTCTATTCCGCACGCTGACCGACGGAGAGTACTCGGACACCTGGTACGGGGCAAGAAGGAACGGGCAACGGGGTGGCCCGCGTGGCCGCCGTCGCCGATGAGGAACCAGACCGAGCGTGAGGCAGCTTATTAGTGCTGAGGTGCCCTCACGGTGGGCAGCCGGCGGATGACAGACGGAACTAGAATGTTGCCGTGACGCGGCTCGATTCGACTGACATCACCGGCCTGCTGAAGGCATGGGGCCAAGGAGATCAGACGGCGCTGGAGCAGCTCACACCCCTCGTGTACACCCACTTGCGGGCGCAGGCGCGGCGATATATGCGCCACGAGCGTTCAGGCGTCACGCTGCAGAGCACCGCACTCGTCCACGAGGTCTATCTACGCCTGATAGACGCTCAGGACGTTCAGTGGCACGATCGCCTTCATTTTTTCGCGTTGTCGGCGCGGCTCATGCGACGCATCCTCGTCGACGCGGCACGCACACGGGCTGCGACGAAGCGCGGCGGAAGCGCGACGCGCGTCGAACACGCGTCAGCAGTGGACTTCGACCGGATTCCGACCGCCGACGCGAGTGCCTCTTCGCTCTGCGCCCTCGACGACGCCCTTGAGGATCTGACTCGAATCGATCCGAGACGGACGAAGGTGATTGAGCTGCGATTTTTTGGAGGGCTGAGCGTTGAGGAGACCGCCCAGGTGCTGCAGGTCTCACCGCAGACTGTGATGCGCGACTGGCGCCTCGCCAGGGCGTGGCTCGCGCGAGAGCTGCGCGGGACATAAACGCCGATCGATAAAGCACGCTCGACCGGGGAGGCGGGGCCTCTCTGGCATGTCCGCACAGCGGCCCGGAGCGAAGCATGGCTTGCGAAGCCGAAGCCCGTTCAGAGGCGAACAGGCCCGCCTTCGCGCCATTCTGCGCCGCTGCGGCGGGACATCTCTCCCGGATTGTGTTTTGTGCCGCGCTGTCGAATCGGTCACACGCGCCGCCAGCGACGTCGCGCGATGAACGCCGCGCCGGTGCCCAGCAGCAGCAACGAGGACGGCTCCGGCGTCTGCGCGACCGCCTGCACGGTTCCGGACAGCGCGCTCGCGTCATTCTCGCCGACGACGTCAAAGGTGAACCGTCCCGGGCCGTACCCTGCGATTTCACGCGTGCTCTGAGGCAGCCGATCGCCGAACGCGGCCGGGCGGTCCCAGATGAAGTTGAACCAGACGCGGCCCGATCCCGCAGGCTCACCGCCCACGTTCCCGCTGAAGAAATGGGATGAGTCTGGAAACGGCCCCGTCCCAGTCGCCATCTCCCCGTGTGTCAGCCGGATCGCACCGATTGAACCGCTGACGCTCTCGAACGTGCCATTGAACTGATCGCTGGACAGGTCGGGCTGGCCCGGGTCGAAAGTGATCGCCGCCTTGAGTGTGTCGCCGGCGTGCAGGGGGCCGAACAGCGGTGTGACCTCCGATTCGGCCACTCCACCCTCGATAGTGAGAACGAGGTGAGCGGTTATCGGCTCCGCCGTGGCGGACATCGACACCGCCAGTGCCGTCGCCGTACCTAAGATGAGAACGGGCATTCGCACACGCACCCCCTTCCGGCTCGCGATGGTGCCGGAGCCGGGATCGCATGCAATTGCCGGACCTCAGCGGCGGGCGATTCGATCGCGATCGAGCCTTCTATCCAGCGCCCGTCACGCGAAGCGCTTGCGAGTTCCAGGGTGCCCCTCACCCGGATTAGGCGGCGCCTCCGGACAGATCGTGACTAGGCAAGGAGTTTTGCGATCTCCTCGTGCCCTCGCCGTGTTGCCCATGCAAGCGGAGTGGCCCAGTCCGGGTCGTCGGGCAAGCGCTTTGGCGCGCCACGCCCGAGCAGGAACTGCACCATTTCGAGCTGTCCAAACTTGGCCGCCCAGGCGAGCGGCGTTGAACGGAGGTGCTCATCGCGGGCGGTAAGGTCCGCGCCAGCTTCGAGCAGTTTCTTCGCCTGCGGCACATCACCTTTACGCGCCGCCTCGTGGAGCGGCGAAATGCGCAGCCAGCTGAATGCCTCCTGTGGCCAGTCTTCACCCGTGTGTCCCTTCGTCGGCTGAGCGCCGTACGAAAGGAGCAACTGCTCCATGCGCTTGTCGGGCCGCCGTTCCTGCGACCACCACAGTGCGTCACCCGAACTTTCGACCGGCGGATTCGGAAAGGCCCCACGCTCGAGGAGGAGCTTCGCGATCTCGTAGTGGCCGTTGGAGACCGCCGAGTAGAGTGCCTTGCCCTTGGGCGCAATCTGTTCTTCGGGCAGATTGGGGTCAGCGCCGTGATCGAGCAGCAGTTGCACGATGTCCAGGCGTCCGACCGCCGCGGCATTTGACAGCGGCGCGCCGGCGCCGAGGTAGTAACCCTCGTGCTCTCCAATCTTGTTCGCCAGCGACGGATCCAGTTGGAGCAATTCGCGCACGCGCTCGATATCGCCGGTGTGACACGCCGTCGGCACATCGATGAACGCGCCGCGTGCCTTCAGGTGGGCCATGACTTGTGCGCGAGTCACCGGCCAGTTGCGCGGCACATCGCGCCACCCGCGGTAGAAGTAGTCGCCGTTAGTCAGGTGAATGGGCCGAGCGCCGTCGATCCTCTGAGCATTGATGTCCGCGCCGCGCCGCAGCAGCTCGTCGAGCGCGTCGAGCTGGCGCGTCATCGTGGCCCAATGGATCGGCTGGTTTGATCTCCGATCGCCCTTGCCGACGAGCTCCGGCTCGGCATCGAGCAGCTCGTTCATCTGTTTCAGATCGTGATTCCGCAGCGACAACGCGACCGGCTCCCCTTTCGGAGATGCGTTGAACGTCGTTTCGAGCGTGTGCGCCAGGAGCTGTTCCATCTCCGTATAGCCGCGATCGCGTGCCATCTCAATCGGATCGTCGTCGACCCACAGGTCGAGCGGGTTGCGATCGTGTTCGAGCAGGAATCGCACGATGTCGATGCGGTTCTCGCGCACAGCGAAGTAGAGCGGCTTGCGATAGTCGTAGTGCGACCGCGCCAGCGCGGGATCTTTTGCGATGAGCGCCCGTACGCCTTCCAGATCCCCTGAGGTACATGCCTGAATCAGTGCCCACACATCCGTGCCGCGCCCGGGCGACCACAGGAGTTTCTGGTCGGATTTCAACTCGGCTGGTTGCAGCATGCGGGTTGCCGGATGCACGGTTTCGACGTGATGCACCAGCTTCGGCCAACTGTCGAAACCATACTCGCGCGCAAGCGCGTGTTGCGCCGCGGCCAGGTTCACCGACGGATCGCCTGGGCGCAGCGTGCCGAGATGTTCCTTGGCTTGCTTACGGAGTTGCTCGAGCGACGGACGCTCAGGGAGACGACGGCGAGGGGGAACGGACATGACGATCTCCTTTCAGATATCGCCCGGGTCCGCTCGACGGGCTGAAAGAAGATCGCAGATTGTGACGGAGACTACGTCAGGTGGGCTCAGCCCTTCCCGCGGACGGGACGCGTCCTGATCACGCGAGGTGAGTATAAGCACAATTCGACGGCCTCGGGCAAATGGACGGGACTGGTCGCGCCCTCACGGCGTCAAATCCGCACCGTTGCCGTGAAGTCTCTTTGCCGTCACTGGGCCAGAGCGCACGTGATCAGTCACCAGATCCTTGAAGACCCCGTATGCCGCCTTCGGGAGGTATGCATCGGTCATGATGCCGAACTGATGGAACATGTCCGGATTGCTGCTGTCGGCGTCACGAAGCGAGAACAGTTCGTAGGCGGCGATGTTCAACGCGTCCTTTTGCTCCAGCACGGATTCGATCACATCCCTTATGACCGACGCCTGTCGGTCCGGCGTCCGGTCCGGCCCCGTCGGCCACCCGTGTTCGGTGATATGCAGCGGCAGGTGACCGAGGCCTGCGGGCTCCAGCACATTGCGGCGATGATAGCGGAGCAAACCGACCGTGGCAGTCCGTATGGTTTGGTCGCTGACGGACCTGAAGACATCGGGAAACATGTCCAGGCCGATGTAGTGGAGCCCGTCGACGAGGGCCGCGCCGCCGACCTTCACGAGCTCCATGTAGAAGCCGGCTGACGGACCGAACAGCGGCGTGGTATTCGTGCCGATTCGCAGATGACCGAAGCCGCGGCGACTGGCTTCGCCGTTTGCCGCCTGCACGCCCGCCATGATCGCCCTGAGGACATCCGGATAGTCGCCATCGAGCATCGCATTTCCGGCGACGTTTGGCTCCTCGGTGATTTGCACGGTTCGGGTGATCGCGCCGTACCGCTGGATGGCGTTGCGGACAAACTCCGCATATCCCTCGATGTCGCCGGATCGGGATCGGTACTGCAGGACGAGATCGAGCAGCCGCCCGTTGACCGCGTACAACTCCCCGCGCGTCGGGGCCGCGATATCTGTTCGGCCCGGTCCCCCGTCGTCCATGAACGGCGCATAGCACCTGACCAAAAGCGGCTTCAGGTCGGGCCCTTGAAGATCGTCAAGCCACGCGTGCACCGACGCGGGATCATCTGGAACTCCCCGGGCCAGTCCACCCGCATCGTTGCCCGCCGCACCCCCGGGATAGACGCCAAAGAGAAAGCTCACGTCAGCGTTCCTTTCGAGACTCGAGGGGCCAGGCAATGTCACGGCTCGTGATGCGATCGATAAACGTGCTGAGCCACTGAATCTCTGCCTCCAGGACAGCCTTCCAGTAGGCCATCTCGATCATGTGCACCTCGATCCCGCCAGGATGGAGAGTCGGAATGGCGTCGAGCTCCGCACGACGCGAGACCACGCGTCGTCGCAGTGCCGCCGCCGCCTTGGTGCGCGAGAGAATGCCGATGTATGCAAGTCCGAGGGTAAAGCGGGCAGAGGCCGCAGGAGCTTCCTCGATATGTGCGGTGACGCGCGCGCGGAATTCCTTCATGCCTGCGTCCGTGAGTTCGTAGGCTGTGCGCGCTGGACGATTGCCGACCCGTTTCGAACGCTGCGGACGGATCAGGCCGGCTTCGACAAGAGACTTTGCGAGCGTCGTGACGGAGGAACGCTGCGTCGAGAGAAATCGATAGCGGTCGTTCAACCGCCTGGCTAGTTCGTAGGGGTGGGCGGGGCGTTCGACCAGTAGTCCCAGGAGGGGCAGCACGAGGCGATTGGCAAGCGCGTCGAGGGGCACGCCGAACAATATAGACGTAAACGTCTATATATGCAAACCGGCCCTGCGCAGCAGGATCGATGGCGTCTGCCGCGCATGGTTCAATTCCTTCGTGAGCGCGGAGGTTTCCTGTGGGCGCAGCAACGACGGACTCGCCGCCGTCCGTTCGGTCACAGCGCTGTGTGGTTAGTTCAGGCGCGGAGCGTGTGGCCGTGGCTTGCGCAGGCGCAGGAGTTGCACAATCGTCACGATCATGGCGGTAGCGACCAGTGCCATCGATATGGGCCCCGCCGCGTCGATTGGCAGCGCCAGCCACGCCGTGGCGTATCCAAGACCGCAGAGCACCCACGTCCAACCAGCATGCCGCTGAAACGCCTGTACTCGGGCGCCGCCGCACGGCATTGACGATGTCGGCGGGAGCATCCTGGGGATGGCGTTGCCGGTCACGGCCAAGTACGCCCCGAGCATGATCATGGTCGTACGTCGCATCCCGCTGTCTGGATCGTCGACGAGGCCATACCCGTGCGCGAGTGTCAGCGCCAGCGGAATGATCATCATCAACGCACCGAACATGACGGCGCCGGCAACCGAGGCGCCCCCCCGAACCGACGCGGGATCTCCCGGCGATCGGCTCGAGGCGAGCTGCGAGCGGCGCTGCACGGCGATCATGACCACGAACATCACGATGGCTGCCGCCCACGCCCACGCCGCGGCGGGTTTGGCGTTCCAGTTGGCGAGCGCCAGGCCGATACCAATGAGGGGCAAAGCCGAAACGGTCCGGGACGAGATCGAGTTGAGTGCCATGTCAGACTTCTCCTTTGACGGGCCGCTTAGCCACCTTGTGGTGATTGACGCGAGTCGCCTGCTTCGATTCCAAACCCCACCCGAAGGTCTGGGCAAAGCCGAGCAGCGCCTCCTCCAGAACCGACATCACCAGCCGGTAGGTGATCGTCCGCCCGGATTTCTCCGCGTCGATCAGCCCCGCCTCCTGCAGCACGGCGAAATGGGCCGACATGGTCGGCTTCGACACAGCGAAGTGATCGGACAGTTCCCCCGCTGACATCGGCCGCTCCCGAAGCAATTGCAGCACCCGACGGCGCGTCGGATCCGACAGCGCTTTGAACACCTTGTTCATAATCTATATTTAGCTAACAATCGAAATATTGTCAAGCGGGAGCTGTGGCGCTCGAAATCGACAGCTCGTTGCTCGTCAGGAAGTTCGGCGGTGACGTGACGTTGCCAGGGACGGAGAGGCCCGCCTTCGCGTCGCTCTGCGACGCTACGGCGCGGCTGCTCGGCGAAAGGCGCCTTGTCACGGCTCACCCCTCCGCGCCCGGCGGGGCGGCCCCGTTCGCGGCCACCCGCGCGCACGCTGATTTCGCAACGCGCACTCACAGTGGCAGTTCGCTCATGCGTTCACGCGCGAGAGCCAGTAGCGGCCGGCGCTTGGCGTGGGCGACCGCGCGTCGCTGTTCGAGTTCCTTCAGGATCTCGGCGCGCGCGGCGCCCCACGTGGTCGTCTGAACGCGACCTTCAGCGACGTCTCGTGAACACCGTTCCAGCGGTGACGCGGTCGAGGCGCCTCAGGCCGGCAATCGGAGGATCTGCGCCATCGTCCCGCCCAGAATCATACGGCGTGTGGAGGCCGGCACGTCGCAGGCGTCGAAGAGCGAACGGTACATGCCGACGACGGTCTCGATCCTCTCGAGATACGTGTCGGAGCCAAACACCAGCTTGATGAACGCGCTCGGGTCGTTGTTGGGCGTGGCGGTGTCCTGCCCCACGCCACTCCACCAGAAGATGTCCTGGAAGTGGTTCAGGCGTCCCCGCATCTTCTGCAGCGTCGAGCCGCTGAGATCGAAGAAGACGTTCGGGTTCCAGCGCGAGACCTCGGCGGCCCACTCGTATTCCGGGTTGCCGCAATGCGCGCCGAGCACCGTCAGCTTCGGAAACCGCCGCGCGATCTCCTCGAGGTGCACGGGCCGCATGCGGGCCGACGTCACGTCCTCGGGCTTGTCGAACACTTCGCGCAATACGATGCCGGTGTGAAAGAGGACGATCCATGAGTAGTCGTTGGCCAGCTCGTAGACCGGGTCGTACGAGCGATCGACGAACGGCTTCCTGGGAAACTCCAGCTCACCGAGGCCTCGGTACCCCAGGTCGTGCAGTTCTTTGACCTGCTGCGCCGCGTCCGGGGCATCCAGCTCCACGAAGCCGAACGGGACGATTTGCGTGGGGTGCTTGCGGGCAGCGTCCGCGACCACCTTGCGGTGAGCGAAGGGGGTCAGCATGCACGCCGTCAGGTTCAACTTGTCGGAGATGCGAAGGAAATCGTCGAGGAACGTCGGAATCTTCTCGTCGAAGTGCACGTGGATATCGACGATCCGGTCCGACGGGGACGGTCCAGACGGGGGCTGGCCGCCAGCGGGCGCCGGCGCGACCTGCGTGCCCATCGCGCCCAGCGGTACGGCGGCGGTCGCGGCGACCAGAAAATTGCGACGGGACAGGATGGTCGTCATGGACGGGAAATATTTCTCCATTCTGAGCGCAAATTCAAGGTCGCGAGACGTCAACGGAATTCACAGTCGGTCGCGCTGAGGCGCCCGATGGAGGTCACGTGCAGACCAGCACACGGTGGGAGCTTTATCCCGCGCTGACCACCGTCCGGGAATTCCCGCGGGAGCTCAGGCTGCACCTTGCCGAGTTCACGCTGGCGCATCCAGCAGCCCGACCTGCCGCCGCAGCAGCTGCTTATGCCGAGAGAGCTGATCCGCCGCGATTCCATTCGCGCCATCGAACCCGAGCCGGCAGCCGTGTCCCTCGGTCGAGAGCACGCTCCTGAGACAGCCCGCGGGCCGGTGCGTTCGACATCTGGCGCATGTGCGTGCGCGTCAGACCTTCAGGAAGATGCGTCGCCGGTAGAGCCAGTAGCAGAGACCCCACATCACGGCCAGCACGACGAGGCGATGCGGGATCTCGCCGGCCGGCCCGAGGAACGCGAACCGGTTCGTGAAGGTCACCAGGCCCCGGTCGAGCCATCCTCCCAGCAGCTGCCAGAACGAATAGACGAAGATCGAGTTCGTCCCGAGCACCACGAACGGGAACGTCCATCGTTTCCAGCCGCGGACGTCGATCAGCAGGAGCAGCGCCGTCATCAGGGCCATCACAAAGCCCGTGCTCAGGAACATGAACGACGCCGTCCACAACCGCTTGATCACCGGGTTGAACGGCGCGAGAGCCAGACCGGTAAGGCACGCGCCCACCGCGACGGCGGCCAGCACACGAAGCGTGAACGCGTGCGGCCGGCGCGCGCAGAGCAGCAGCCCCGTCCAGCAGCCGAACAGGATCGTCACCGCGTTGCCGAGAAAGTTGATCGTGACGTAGTCGCCGGAGTAGGTGTAGCCGAGCACCGCGCGATCGATCATCTGGCCGATATTGTTCGCCTGCGAGAACGGGCCCTGCGCCCAGGGAAACAGGACGAAGAGCGCCCACTGGAGCGCCAGCAGCGCAGCACCCATGGCGATCTGCCAGCGCAGCGGCACCTGCAGGATCAGGAAGCAGATCACGTAGCCGAAGGCAATCTGCGACAGCACGTTGATCAGCTGAAACTGGAGGTGATCCTCGCCGAAGTTCGAGAACAGGTTGCTGAGCGCGATCAGTATCAACGCGCGCCAGCAGACGTGCCGGAACAAGTCGCCGAACGACGCGCCCTCAGCCTGGCGGCGCGCAAGCGCGAAGGGCATGGCGACGCCGACCATGAACGTGAAGCCGGGCTGGACCAGATCCCAGAACGTGATGCCGGTCCATGCGGCGTGCTCGAACTGATCGGCCAGCCACCGCCAGTGCGGGTACGCGGCGAGCGCCGGGATGCCGAGCCCGTTCGAGACCAGCACGAACAGGATGAGCCCGCGATAGGCGTCGAGGGACAGCAGGCGCTCGGCGGCCCGTGGCTGCGCCGCCGGAACAGCACGAACGCCCTGCTCCGCTGGTGCAGCCGGTATGAGGGGCGCCGTCACTTGCGGAACAGTTGACACGGGTCAGGCCTTGGGACGCTGGCCATTATAGCGAGCGGCCTGGCGTTCACCTTGAAGAACGCGTCGTTTTCTCCGACAGCGGGGCCTTTCAAGTTGAACCGTAGTAGAAGGCGATGTTTCAAAAACGCCCAAAACGACCGGAGGAGGCAAGGAAAGCCAAGTCACTGCAGGCCTTGATTGAGATCCGTTATTGGGATGCTGTCGCTCAACCGCCGAGAGTTTGGTGCGACGCGCCGGACGTCGGCATCCCGGTCAGCGCGGAAGCGACGAGGGTTTCCGCTGCGCTCTCACCGCAGGTGGGCAGAAATCTACCAATCGCCTCACTCGCACCGGAGCGCCACATTGGGATCGACCGCCGCGGCGCGGCGGGCGGGCAGGTAGCAGGCGAAAAACGCAGCGCCGACTAACGGAATTGGCGTCACGACCAGGATCCAGGGATCGACGATGGCGACGTCGAGCTCGAGGTACGCGCGCGCGATCGCCCGGCCGACGAGGCCGATCGACAAACCGAACAGGAGCCCGTCGAGCACCGGACGATACCCGTCCAGCAGCACCATGCGCTTGATCTGGCTGGAGGTGGCGCCGAACGACATCCGCACGCCGATCTCGCGGGTGCGATTGGCGATGACGTTCGACTGGATGCCGTAGAGGCCCGCCATCGCGAGAAGGAGCGTGATCGCGCCGAGGCCGATCGCCGTGAGGCCGAACCCGCGCATGACCTGGAACGGTCCGGCGAGCACCGTGCGTCCCGTCCCGATCCTGTCGATCGCGACGTCCGGATCCGCGCGCCGGATCGCCTCGCGCATCGCGCCCACGGCGGTCGGCACCGATCCGGATGCGCGCGTGACGACCGTGACGAGCGGCTGATAGTACTGCTCGAACGGCGCGTAGGCGAGCGGCCGCGGATCCGCGAAAAGGCTGCCCACGTCCGTGTTGGCCGCGATGCCGACGATGGTGGCCGTCGCGCGCGCGGCCGGCTGGCCGGCGAGCGCGACCTGCCGTCCAACGGCGTCGGCGGTTCCAAAAATCTGCCGCGCGGTGAACTCGCTGACGATGAGGACGCGCGGCGCGCCCGGCCCATCGCGATCGTCGAAGCCGCGTCCGCGAAGGATCTCGACTCCGAGCGTCCTGAAGATCGACGGCGTCGCGGCGACCGCGGTGACCATGCGCGGCGGCGTGTCCGCCGCGCCGGCCTGTTCCGCCGGCGCCATCGAGAGACGCAGCGCGCTCGACACGCCGAAGGGCAGTCCGCCCGTGAGCGACGCCGATTCGATCGACGGGTGGCCGCGCAATTCGCCGAGCAGACGATCGAGCGTCCGCCGCGCGCGCGCCTCGCTCCACTCAGGCCCGTCGAGATTGAGGACCGCGACCCCGATCCGATCCAGGTCGACGCCGGAGTCGTGCCGCGCTTCCGCGATCGAGTACTTCACGAACATCGTCGCAATGATGAAGAACCCGGCCGCGATCGCGACCTGCCACCGCAGCAGGGCGCGCTGGCGCCGGCGGCGCGGCGGCCCGGGGGTCGATCCGGCGGCGAGCGCGCCGCGCACGTCGATCGTGCGCGTCAGCTGGATCGCCGGCTCGAGGCCGAAGACGACCAGCGCCACGAGGAGTGACGACACGGCGACGCCCAACGCCGTCACGTTCAGCACCGGATGAAACGACAGCGTCGTCCGTCCGCCGGACGGCATCGCGAGGCTGATTTCGGTGTCTATCGCGGCGCGCAGCAGCTCGAACACGACGTAGGACGCGACCGCCCCGCCCGCCGCGAGAATCACGCTCTCGAGGCACTGCTCCCGCACCAGCCGCCACCTCGACGCGCCGAGCGCGCGGCGCACCGCGATCTCGCGCAGCCGTGTCGTCCCTCGAGCGAGCACGAGGTTGCCGAGGTTCGTGCAGGCGACCACCAGCACCAGCCCGACGAGCGCGACGAGCGTCATCCCGAACCGGCGCACGGCCGTGTCCTCGTCCGCGATCTCGGCCATCGTCTTTGCCCGCCATGGCCGATCCGTGGCGGTGGGGCTCTTCCCCGGGTACCGCGGTGGAAACGACTGGTCGAGACGCGCGGCGATCGTCCGCACCTCCGACGACGCCGCGGCGATCGTGACTGTTGAAGCCAGGCGGCCGAAGATCGTGAGCCGCCGGCTCTCGCGCCCCCCGTCTGATTGGGTGCCGAGCGGAATCCAGAACTGCGTGCTGGCAAGCCATCCGCGCGGACCTGTGAACGTGGGCGGCGCGACGCCGATCACCTCGTAGCGCTGGCTGGAGATCGTCACGACAGTGCCGACGACGCGGGGATCGGACGCGAAGGTTCGCCGCCAGAGCGCGTCGCCCAGCATCACCACGCGCGCGGCGCCGTCATCGTCGGCCGGCTGAATCGCGCGTCCGCGCGCGGCGCTCACGCCGAGCGTCGCGAAGTACGAGCCGCTGACGGCCTCGCCCATCAGCATCTGTGTCGCGGAAGGCAGAGCCACGCGCCGAATGAGCGTCGCCGACGCGGCCATGTGGGAGAACGATGTCTGCGCCGCTCGCAGATCGTGGAAGTCCGGCGCCGACACCGTGCCTGCGAGCAGCCGTCCGCTGTCGGGGGTTGCGACGATGGCGACCCGACCGGGCTCTCGGACGCCGAGGCCGCGCAGAAGGACCGAGTCGACGATGGAATACACCGCCGTCGTGATCGCGACGCCGATCGCGAGCGAGAGGATCGCGAAGACAGTGAAGAGCGGTGTGGCCCCGAGCCGCCTCAGGGCAAGCCTGATGTCGTTGACCACGCCGGGTAGCGTAGCATCACTCGTGGCGCAGGGCCCGCACGCCGCAGATTCGCATCTTCTGACGATGGACACGGACTTCTCACCACTCCCTGGTCGGGCCGGCTGGTCGATCACCGTTCTCGACGACAAGCCGCGTGCACTTCGTGGTCGTGTTCAACCTGACGCGCTTCGCGCGAGAGAAGCGCGACAACTACGTCCACTTCGCGCTGCGCTCACTCTCGCAGGCGCTGTCGATCATCCGAAGTGCCGCTTCGCGAAGGCCCGACCGGAGCCTGATTTCAGATAGCGCTCGAAATCGACAGCTCGTTGCTCGTCAGGAAATTCGATGGTGACGCGAAGTTGCCAGGGGTGGTATCGCGCGGTGTGATGGCAGCGGCCGGCGTTGTGGTTGACGAGGCGGGCGGGGACGTCCGAAGTGCGACCGACGTAGAAGTGCGGCTTCGGATCGGCACTCTCCAGAACGTAGACGAAGCGCTTGGCCTCCGGCATGCGAGACCGGAGGCAACGGCAATGCCGAACGCTGACGTCTCAAAATTCACGGGATGCGCGCTATGGCCTCGCGACGTTCGCAGTTTCTGCGATTCGGCTGGAGGAACAAAATGGAGGATCCGACACAGAGGGTCCGCCTCCGCCGCTGCGCGGCTACGGCGCGACATCCTTCGCATGGCTTGCCGAGCCGAAGCTCGTTCGGAGGCGAGCAGCGGCCCGCCTTCGCGTCGCTCTGCGACGCTACGGCGCGGCATCCTTCGCCTGCATTCATGAGCGAAGGATGGTGGACCTGACCAGGATCGAACTGGTGACCTCCTGAATGCCATTCAGGCGCGCTCCCAACTGCGCTACAGGCCCTCTCTGGGTGAGAAGCGAACCCTCATTGTAACCAATCGGCGGCGCGCCGGTCAAAGTTCCCGACCGATCTGCGTCTGGTAGTCGCCAGGCGTGTCGACATCCCCGATCACGCCCGGATCGTCCACTTCGACCTCGACGACCCGGCCGGCGTGGGCCCTCACCACCGCACGGGCGCCGACGGACAGGTCGGCGTGCCGCAGTTCGTCGAAGACTGCGCGCGCGAAAATAACGGGATGGCCGTGCCGGCCCTTGTGTACGGCGCGCACGACCGGCGCATGAGCGGAACGAAACGTCCCAATCAGCGTCGAAACAGTAGCGAACGCGATCATCGGTGCGTCCACGGGCGTCACCAGCAGTCCCGTGACTCCGGGACGGTCCGCGACGGCGAGGCCGGCAAGCACGGACGTCAGCTGGCCGCCGTCCGCACCAGGATTCTCGACATACCGCGCCGGCACCGGCAGTGCCTCGACCTCGCTCCTGAGCGCGTCGTCTTCGACCCGTCCGACGACCAGCACTTCGTCCACGCCGCCGTCGTGGAGCGCCTGGGCAAGACGACGGACGAAGCTCTGGCCAGACGGACCGCAGGGCAACAGAGCCTTCGGCCGACCCATCCGCATGGAACGTCCGGCCGCCAGGATGATTCCGGGAATCACGGCGCCAGTCTACGGCAGGAGGGCTGGATCACGCCGAGCGTCGAACTTCGGGCCCTTGTGCAATTGCTGAGTCATAATCAGCCCACATAAATCGTCCGTCGAATCCGAGTCTTTACGATGATGCCATCGCGCCACGCCTCAGCGTCAACGTCCGCCGCGATATGGACCGGCTCCTTGACGGACTTGCGTCAGGCCTTCCGTCTCTTGTGGAAGGACAAACGCTTCACCGCAACCACTCTCCTCACTCTGGCGCTGTGCATCGGCGCGACGACGGCGATCTTCTCGTCGGTCTATTCGCTGATGTTGAAGCCGCTGCCGTATCAGGAGCCGGAGCGGATCGTCGAGCTGTACACATCAGCGGTGAAGGCCGGCCTGGAGCACATGCCGGCCAACGTACCGTTCTACATCGACTACTCGAGGAACGCGACCTCCTACGAGAGCCTGGGGCTGTGGACGTTCTTTTACGGCCTGGTCGGAGAAAAGGATTCGGTCGTCCGTACCCCCGGCGGACGGATGACCGCCGAGATCTTCACCATTCTGCGGATACAACCCGTGCTTGGCACCTTCTTCACAAAGGAGCAGAACAAGCCGGGCGCCGACAAGGTCATCGTGCTCACGCAGTCCTACTGGCGGACGCAGTATCAGGAAAGTCCAGAAGTGCTGGGTAAGGAGGTGCGAATAGACGATGAAGCGTACAAAGTGATTGGCGTCGCGCCGCGGGAGTTGGAGGCGTTCGATGCGCGCATCAAGTTCGTCGCGCCGTTGAGCTGGCCCGCGGCCGCGGAAAATCCGCAGGGCCGCTACGGCGTCGGACTTCAGTTGTTTGGACGGCTCAAGCCAGGCGTCACGGCAGGTCAGGCCGACGGCGAAGCCAAGATCCTGGAGAAGCGCTACGTCGACGCCGGCCCTCCGCCGCTGAAGGCTTTCGTCGAGCGCTCCGGTATGACGATGAACGTCGGCGGGGTTCAGGAACAGCGCGTCCAGCCGGTGCGGCCAACGCTGCTGATGCTGCAGGGCGGAGTCGCGTTCGTGCTGCTCATCGGCTGTTTCAACGTCGCCAATCTTCTGCTCGTACGATCGAACGCCCGCCAGTCGGAGATGGCGATCCGATCTGCGCTGGGCGCCAGCCGCGCGACGATCGCCCGCCAGTTCCTGCTGGAGGGCCTGCTCCTGACGTTCCTCGGATCGGCGTTGGGTCTGGCGCTGGCCTGGGGAGCGCTGCGGGTGACGAATCTCTACCTGGCGAAGATGATGCCGCAGTCGCTGCCTGCCGCGCTCGACTGGCGCGTGCTCGGATTTGCCGTCGCGCTCGCAGTCGTGATCGGCCTGATCATCGGTGTGATCCCGGTGTTCCACATCCTGCGCACGAACCTCGCGTCGGTGATCCAGAGCAATTCACGCGGCGCGTCGTCGAGCCGTGGCGTGCGCGCGCTCACCGGCGTCCTCGTCGTGGCCCAGGTCGGGGTGGCGTTGATGCTGCTGACCGGCGCCGGGCTGCTGATCCACAGCTTCGCCGAGGCCCTGCGGGTGGATACGGGACTCGAACCGTCTAGCGTGGTAACCGCGCGCATCGCATTGACGCGGGAACATCGCGCCAGCGACGACGCCGCCAACAAGATTCGCGAACGCCTGTTGCAGGCGATGCGCGAGATTCCGGGAGTCACGTCCGTCGCGCTTTCCTTTTCCACGCCCTTCCAGGGGGGATTGCCGATCAACGCGTTCACCCTGGAGAACGATACACTGCCGCCCGGTGCACCGCAGCCGGGCGCCTTCCGGGTAATCGTCACGCCAGGGTACCGCGAAACGCTGGGGCTGAAAGTGGTGGAAGGCCGCTTCTATGAAGAGGCGGATATGGCGCCTGGCGGACGCCTGTTTGTCGTGGATCAGAGCTTCGCGCGGAAGTTCTTCCCCAACCGCTCTGCCGTCGGTGGGAGGTTCAGTTTTGGCGGGCGGCCGGCGAAACCTGAAGACTGGCCGACTATCGTCGGCGTCGTGAAGGACGTGCCGCACAACGGGGTCGAGGAGAAGAGCGGCAACCCGTTCGTCTACCAGGTCATGCAGGGAGGACGGCCGGGCGGCCTGACCCTGTTCCTGCGGACCGCTCGGCCGGCCGCCGACGTGGTGTCGGCGCTGCGCGCCAAGGTGAGCGCCATCGATCCCGCGCTGCCGCTTTTCGACGCCGGCGGTCTCGAACAGGCGGTCGATTCGTCGTTCGACAGTCGTCGTGCCGTGATGCTGCTGCTCGCGGCGTTTGCCGGCCTGGCACTGTTCCTCTCCGCCCTCGGCATCTATGGCGTGCTGGCCTACGACGTTTCACAGCGGACGCGTGAGATCGGCGTGCGCAGTGCCATCGGTGCTTCGCGAGGGCAGATTGCCGGTTTGATCCTGCGGCAGGGGCTGTGGAAAGGAGGCATTGGCGTCGCGCTCGGTCTGATCGGCGCCGCCGTCGTCAGCCGGTCGATGACATCCCTGCTGTTCAACGTCCGGCCGACAGATCCCGGTGTGTATGCGGCGGTGTCGTTCGTGCTGATCGCCGTGGCGCTGCTCGCGAGCTATTTACCCGCCCGGCGCGCGTCCCGGATCGATCCCTTGATTGCCCTGCGCGAGGAATGAGGCCGGGCTGATGACGTGTCGCCTTGATAGTGTGCCTTCGAACGCCGGCATCATCGCTCCACGCGGCCGCGCCCGAACACCAACGCTATGAACTTCCTCTCGTCTCCTGGCCCAGCGGCGCGAGCGTGACGCGCAGGGCTTCGGCGATCTTGCGTGCGATCTCGTCCTGGACTTCGAACGCATCCCGCATCTCGCAATCGTACCGCTCGGACCAGAGCGGAAAGTCCGTCCGCGTGTCGACGAGCTGAGCGTTGATGCGCAGCCGGTTGCCAGCCCGCCGCAAACTTCCGGTGAGCACGCATGTGGCACGGAGTTGCTGGCTGATCTGGGCGGGGGTCACGGGTTTGTCGCGGTATGCGATGACCGTCGCACGCGAGAAAATATTCAGACCTTTGATCTTGGACAGCTCCGTGATGATGTCTTCTGCAATGCCGTCGCGGAAGTACTCGTCCTCCTTCACGCCGCTCAGGTTCTCGAAGAACAGGACGGCGAGCGATCGCTCAGCGGCGGCACTGGGACTCATGGCTTCAGCCGGCGTCTGCCTGCCCGGGTCGGTGTCACGCCGAAGCCGGAACAAATCGGTCTTCAGATCGGTTGCCGTCTGGTAACGAAGGTTACGGTCTTTCTCGAGCGCCTTGCTGAGGATCCGCCCAAATTCCGCAGGCAGCTCCGCGTTGGCGTGCATGACCGGCACCGGATCGCGGTTGAAGATGGCATCGAACACCATCGCTGACGTGTCTCCGAGAAACGGGAGACCGCCCGTGGCGGACTGGTAGAGGACGGTGCCGAGGGAGAACAGGTCCGTACGCGCGTCGGTGAGCCAGCCGCGCGCCTGTTCGGGCGACATATACGCCACCGTGCCGATCGCGGTGCCGGGCATCGTCAGCTGATCGCCCGCGCTCGTGTCCGCTTCCGCCGCCGCCCAGGGATCAGCGATGGCTCGCGTTCCTTCGATCTGGGCGATCCCGAAGTCGAGAATCTTCACCTGGCCTCGTGGGCTGAGGAAAATGTGGGCTGGCTTGATGTCGCGGTGGACGATGCCCTTGGCGTGTGCCGATTCCAGTGCGTCGGTGACCTGCATCGCGATGTCGAGCAAGTGCGTCAGGTCCAGCCGTTGATGACGATCAATCCTCTGCGCCAACGTCTGGCCTTCGAGCAACTCCATGACGATGAAGTGCTCGCTTTGACAGTCGGGCGGTGAGCACGAGCCATCGTGCTGCTCGAACGCGTAGAGCGTGCAGATATTCGGGTGGTTCAGGGCTGACGCGGCACGCGCTTCGCGCTTGAACCGCTCGAGCGCCTTGAGATCACGCCCCAGCGCAGGCAGCAGGAATTTGAGCGCGACGCGGCGACCGAGCCGCGTATCTTCGGCTTCGTACACCGCGCCCATGCCACCGCTGCCGAGCGGCCGAATGATGTCGTAGTGCAAGACGCGCGTTTCGGGCATGGGGGTGGGACTGAGCATCGTAGTCCCCACCCACCGGCCCGTCAACGAGGGAGGTCGCTGGCTGGTTCAGCTATCGCCCACTCCGCGCCGGCGTGATCACGATGTTGCGGTAGTCCACGGGACCGTGATCGCCCTGCAGCAGCAACGGCCCGGCGTCCGCTTCGGCGTTGTCGAGCGCCCCGCCGGTAATGCCAGGAATCTCGCGGTTGCAGATCACGGTCGTGCCGTTCAAGTCGTACGTGAGCATCCTGCCCACGAGAGTGGCATCCATCGACTGCCACTCGCCAGCGGCCTTCGCGACGTTCTCGCTCGGCGCAATGAACCCGTACAGACCGCCGAGATGATGCGACGACGGTTCGAGTCCGGCAGCGTCGTCGACCTGGAGCTCGTAGCGGCCGCGCAGGTACACGCCGCTGTTCGACTCTTTCGGCACGCGGAACTCCAGGTGCAGCTTGAAGTCGTCGAATTTCTGAACCGTGACGAGATTGGCGCCGCTGTTCGCGTTCTGCAGGATACCGCCGGCCGCGCTCCACTTGTTGTCGCGCCGTCCCAGCGGTTGCCACCCGTCGAGTGATGTGCCGTTGAAGAGCGTGATGGGGTCGCCCCAGACCGGTCGTCCAGTCCGCCGCAGCGACGGCGCCCGCGTGCCGGACCATGTCAGCTTCTGGCCGTCACCCATGGTCATCGAACCGCTGATGCGATCGCCTTCGAGCCGTCCCTCGAACGTGATATCGCGCGGATTGCTCTCCCACTGTGGCGGGATGGCGAAACGGAAGGTCCCGTCGGTGAACTCGATCCTGGCAATCGGCCGCGCGCTGCCGCCGGATCCCACGAATTGTCCGACCAGGGTGGCCGTGCCGGACCGTTCAACTTCGAGCCACGAGGGCGATGTCTCTGTGCCGCGCTGGACGGCCAGATCCCATCGGCCGAGCAGCGCATCGGATGCGGAGCGTGACTGTGGAACAGTTCCCGAGTATCCCGTGGCCGCGAGCATCAACGCGGCACCGATTGCGACGCGAGCGATCATGATTCCTCCTACTCAGCATACGACGGTGCACCTAGAATAAGTGCCTTCCGACATATCAACCCCGAGGATAACAGGTGCGCCGAGACTCGGCCGCGTAACCAGGAGCCCGTGCCGTTGAACGAGCGAATCGCCTTCGTGACCTGTGCACCGCTGCCGGACATCCACGATGACGATCGGCTTGTCGTCGATGAGCTCCGGCGTCGAGGAGTCGTGGTCACGGCGGCCGCCTGGAACGACCCGGGCGTCGACTGGCAACAGTTCGCAACCGTCGTCATTCGCGCGACATGGGACTATCACCTCGACGAGGCCCGGTATGCCGCATGGCTGCGTCGCTGCGACACGGAACATGTGAACTTGTGGAACCCCGCTGCAGCCGTGCTCGCAAACATCGACAAGCGATATCTCACCGGGCTCGAGGATGCCGGGGTTGCGATCGTTCCGATCGAATACGTGGAGCGCGGCCAGAGACAGTCGCTGCGCGCACTGCTCGAACGCCGCAACTGGGCGCGAGCCGTGGTCAAGCCAGCCGTGTCGGCGAGCGCGTATGGGACCTGGCGCACGTCGCTCGCGACGGCCGCGGCCGACCAGAGGCGATGGGATGACGAGGTGACGCAGCGGTCGGTGCTGCTGCAGCCGTTCGTCGACGAGGTGGTCACGTCGGGAGAGTGGTCGATCGTGTTCTTCGATGGCGAGTACAGTCACGCCGTGTTGAAGACGCCGGCGTCGGGCGACTTCCGCGTCCAGGAGGAGCTCGGCGGCCACGGCGAACCGCGGGAACCGCCGCCCGCGATCGTCGAGCAGGCGCACGGTGTGCTGTCTCATGTGGCCGGGCCGCTGCTCTACGCCCGTGTCGACGGGATCGAGCGCGATGGTCGGTTCGTCCTGATGGAGCTGGAGATCAACGAACCGTTTCTCTACATCGGGTCGTCGAGTGGGGCCGCGGAACGCTTCGCGGATGCAATTGTCCGCACCACCGCCAGCACCCTCCGCGGCGCGCGGTAGAGAACGCTACTGTGGTGCCCAGCTCCACGTGAGGCCGTGAGGATCAATGACGCTCCAGCACTGACTCACAATATCGAACCAATTTTTGGGCCGATGGTTCGACGCAGAACGGCAGCTGGCCTGGATCGTGGCGCCCTTCGGCGACGCATCTGGCGATGCGAGCGCGCCGGTCTTCCGCCGTCATTTCCGCAGCTTCAACCAGAACGGTATTCAGTGTCGGCCGGCCGGCAACCTGCTCCATGTCAATCATTCTACGCGCTGGACGCGCTCGCGTTCGCCATGCGCCAATCTGCGATCGCTTGCCCTTTTCGCTCGTCTTGAACGGCCGCAGGGCGACAATTCACGCGAGCGCACCGACAGCATCCAGCAGCGTCGATCCGACGTCTCCCTCGATCTTGAGCTCGGCCAGATCATCGCCGCGGGTGCGGCCGCGATTGACGATCGCGATCGGCAGCCCGGCCTCGTGCGCCAGGCGCACGAACCGAAAACCGGAATAGACCATCAGCGAGGAGCCGGCGACGAGCAACGCGTCGGCGTCCGCAAGGGCCTGGCGCGCGTGCGCGTAGCGCTCGGCCGGCACGTTCTCGCCGAAGAAGACGACGTCCGGTTTGAGCAGGCCGCCACACTGCTCGCAACGCGGCGCCGCGAACGCGTCGACGATCGCGTCGTCGACATCGGCATCGCCGTCCGGGGCAGTGGGTGCCGCAGCTTGCCACGAGCGATTCTGGGCACTCATGGTCACCTGAAGGTCACGCACGGCTGCGTCCGTTCGCCGCACCCGAGGCAGACGATGACGTCGAGACGGCCGTGGAGGTCGAGCACCGTGCGGCTGCCGGCCCGCTGGTGCAGACGATCGACGTTCTGCGTGACCAGCTGATGCAGCGTGCCGACGCGTTCCCACGCCGCAAACGCTCGATGCGCGTCGCCCGGAGCAGCGGTCGTGAAACGCGGCCATCCAGCATAGGCGCGCGCCCAGTAGCGCCGGTAGACGGCATCCTGGGTGCGGAACGCCTGGATCATCACCGGCGGTCGCCGCTTCCACTCGCCCTGTTCGTCCCTGTAGTCGGGAATCCCGGATGCAGTGCTGCAGCCGGCTCCGGTGAGCGCGAAGACGCGACGATGCCGGGCAATCCAGTGGTGCAGCCGATCGTCGACGGCATCGAACGTTGCCATGGGGTCGATCCTATCGCAGCCGTGGGCGCACGCTCGAGCTCTGATGCGCCGACCCTGTAAGATCGGAGGCGTGCATGCCTGGTCCATCGGTGACCACCTGACCCACCGCTTCAATCCTGAGCTCGGCACTGGCGAAGTCACCGCGATCGAGGGACGAGTGCTGGTCGTCCGTTTTGCGCAGAGCGGGTCCACGCTTCGCCTGGCGGCGAACAACGACGCGCTTCGTCCGGCGACGGAGCTGTCACGTCCGGACGAACGGACGCTGCTCGAGCGGCTGGCGGATGGCGACATCGACGAGACCGAAGACTTCGTGACGCGGCTCGACATCCTGCGCCTGCTCGCGACTCGCGAAGCCGGCGGCCTTGGATCGTTCCTGGGCGGTCGTGTGCGGCTGTTCCCGCATCAATTGCACGTGGCCGAGCATGCGACAGCGCGAGTGCCGGTGCGATGGCTGCTTGCCGACGAAGTCGGCCTCGGCAAGACCATCGAGGCCGCGCTGATCATGAACCGGCTGCTGCACACGCAGACGATCGAGCGCTCGGTTGTCATCGCACCCGAGGCGCTGACGGTGCAGTGGTTGGGCGAGTTGTGGCGCAAGTATCACCAGGTGTTCACGCTGCTCGATTCGGCGCGCCTGGCCGACGTCGCGCGCGACTTCGGCGCCGGCTTCAACCCGTTCGACACCCATCGGCGCGCGGTGATCGCGCTCGAGACGCTGATTGCACGGCCGGAACTCACGCGCCAGGCGGTATCGGCGGGCATCGACCTGCTGGTCGTCGACGAAGCCCACCGGCTGCGGCGGCCGCCCGGGCATCCGGGCGAGCCGGGGTACCGGGCGGTCGCTCCGATAGCGGCACTCGGACGACATGTGCTGCTGCTGACGGCAACGCCGCTCGAAGACGATGCACATGGGTTTTTCCGCCTGCTGCAGTTGCTGCGACCGGAGTCGTTTCCCGAGGGGATGGATGTCGAGGCACGGCTCGCTTCCGGCGTGCCACTGCCGCCGTGCACCAGCTCGACGCGCCGCGTCGATATCGGCGGCCTTCCACCGCGCACGCCCACGGCGATCGACGTTCCCGCCGGCGCCTTCGCGCGCGGCTCTGCGGCGCCCGACGACCGTGACACCCGCGGGCCAGAGGCACGGCGCTCGCTGCGGGCGCGCCTCGCGAACGCGAGCGGCCCTCGCCACGATCCGATCGGCCGGCGGCGCGCGCTGGAACGTATCCGCCGAGCACTCGCATCCGGCGCGGCGCTGAAGGCCGTGCTCGGGCCCGACGAGACCGAGCTGCGCGAGCAGGCGGAGGCGATGGATCGAACCGATCCGCGACTCGACTGGCTGCTGACGCAGGCGAAGCGCTGGCGACGGGCGAACGAAAAGACGCTTGGTCTTCGCGGCGCATCGCGAGACGCTGGAGATGCTCCGTGACGCCCTCAGCACCCGCGCGCAACTCGCGAGCGGCGTCTTCCACGAGGATTTGTCGGCGGCACGGCGCGACACCGAGGTGGCTCGTTTTCGTGCCGACGACGGGCCGAGCATCCTGGTGTCGACAGAAGCGGGCGGCGAGGGACGCAACTTCGAGTTCTGCCATCGGCTCGTGCTCTACGACCTGCCGTGGAAGCCGTCCGCCGTGGAGCAGCGCATCGGGCGACTGGATCGCATCGGTCGTCGGATGCCGGTGGACATCGTGTATTTCCGTCCGGCATCAGGACTCGGTGCCGACGTCGTGCGGCTGTTCGAGCGGCTCGGGATTTTCCGCGAGCCGATGGCTGGAATCGAGCCGCAGCTCGCCTCTGTCGAAAGCGCACTCGAGGAGATGGCGCTCGAGCCGGAGGCGTCGCTGTCCGATGCGCAGATCGAGAAAATCATTGCCGACGCGCAGGCGGCGCGCACGCGGATCCACGACGCGGCATTTCAGCAACTGCACCGCGATCCTTATCGTGCCGAACTGGGACCCGCGATCCTCGCCCGTGTGCCGGCGGGGCTCGACGAATTGATGGAGCGGGTTGTCGTCAACGCCGCGTCGCGGCTCGGCTTCCGGATCGAGCAGGTGCGCGGCAGGTGCGCCTATGCGATTGAATTCGGGAACGAGGCGCTCGTCGACAGCCTGCCGGGCGTTCCGGGCGGCTCATCCTTCGTCGGCTCGTTCGATCGCGAGTACGCGGTCGAAGACGAGAGCATCGATTTTTTTGCGTCGGGCCACTCACTCGTCGAGGGCCTTCTCGCGCATTTCGACGAAGACCCGAAGGGGCGGGTCGCGCGGCTCGAGCTGACCGTCCCCGGGCACGGCGGCACGGGACTGATCGCCATCTACAAAGATGGCCCGCAGTTCGATGTCACCGCGCTCGACGTCGGCGGGAACACGCGGCCGGAATGGGCGGATGCGTTTCCGCAGCCAGCGATTGGTCGCCTCGAGGATGCGGGCGGAACACGCCGCCGCGCATGACTGGCGCGACCTCGTGGTCCGTCTCGCACCACAGCTCGGGAACCGCCGCCCGCATGCAGTCGCAGGAGTGGTAGTCCGGAGCAAGTAGCCCCTTTGGACAGCCGAGCGACGCTGCCAATAACACCACCAGTGGACTGTGCGCTCGCTCTCTCAGTTGCACACTGCGGCCGACTGCACTATTCTCTCAACCGGCGTTTGCAGGACGCCTCCAGTCCGCGGGAAGGGCGGCGCCCACCTGTCACGGTCGTGTTGCGATACTCACACCGACCTTTCTTCAGCCCATGATGCGGACACGGGCGCACTGTTGAAGGAGGTCGTCCGTGTCCACGCCCGAAACGTCCCACACCGCCATCAATCTCGAACAGCAACGCAAGCTCGCGAAGGATCTGGTTCGCGCAGCGCGCCGGGGCGACGCGGCAGCGCTCGCGCGCATCCTGGCGGTCCGCCCTGAGGGCGCGGCGGTGCCACGATCGCTCACGCTTGCCGACGCCCAGCTGACAGTCGCCAGGGAGGCCGGCTTCGACGTCCTGGCCGAAACTCGTCGCCGATCTCCAGGACCGCGAGGTGAAGGCGTTCGGCGAAGCCGTGCGGCACGGCGACACTTCGGCCGTGCGACGGTTTCTCGCGTCGCCTCACGTGCGGAAACGGATCAACGACCCGATGTTCGACTTCGGCCAACGTGCCGCCCACGTCGCCGCCACCAATGCCGCGATGCTGCAGATCCTGATCGACGCCGGCGCTGACGTGAATCTCAAGAGCGAATGGGAGAACGGCCCCTATGCCGTGCTCGACAACGCCACCGAGGACACGGCGCGTTTCCTTCTGACACAAGGTGCGACACTGACGCCGAACGCGGCGGCGCGTCTCGGCTGGTTCGACGAACTGCGGACGATGATTGACGGAGACGGTGCACTCGTCCACGCGCGAGGAGGCGATGGTCAGCAGCCGCTCCATGAGGCGAAAACCGTCGCGATCGCTACCTTCCTGCTGGAACGCGGCGCAGGGATCGATGTGCCCTGTATCGATCACAAGTCGACGCCGGCACAGTACGCGCTGGTCGATCGTCCTGACGTCTGCCGCTTCCTGCTCGAGCGCGGGGCCACGCCGGACATCTTCATGGCCGCACGCCTTGGCGACGCCGGCCTGACAACGCGCCTGATGGACGCGGACCCATCCTCAGTTGCGGCGCGCATCAACAAGCCGGGATACCTGCCCGTCCCGCCGTTCAACATCTACTGCTGGTCGCTTGGGTTCGGCATGTCTCCGCACCAGGTCGCGCTGAAGTTCGGCCATCGCGATGTCCACGATCTGCTCGCGGCTCGAAGCCCGTCACGAGTCAGGTTCGTCAACGCACTGCTGACCGCGGACGAGCACAGCGCCAGGGCGGTCCTGGCGGAGGATCCGTCGCTCTTCCCTTCTCTGACACCCAGGGATCACGCTCACCTTGCGGAAGCGATTTTCCACGAACGGTTTGACGCCGCTGACCTGATGCTCACCCTCGGGTTCGACCCTGCCGCGCCCGGGGTCGACGGCGGGTCGGCTCTCCATGCCGCCTGCTGGGTGGGCAGCGTGCGGATGGTTCAGCGTCTGCTCGCACGCGGCGGCGTACCGCTCGACGCCAGGGATCCGACGCATAAGAGCACGCCGCTGGGCTGGGCCGCATTCGGATCCGGTCAATCGCCGCGCCAGGGGCGCAGATTACCCGGCCGTCGCCGAGCAACTCGTCGCCGCCGGCGCAGACATCACAATGGTCGGGAATGGCGCCGGCCGGACACTGCTGGAAATGGCGCACGGCAATCGGCCGATGCAGGACGCACTGCGGCGTCTGGGCGCGACGTAGGTGCGACGCCTGCACTGGTCGCCCATCTGCGCACAGCGATGTCCCAGCTCCGGACAGGCGGACGACCCGGTCTCACAAAATGCCGCCGTAAATTCGACGGATGATGGTACCTGGCTTGCCAGTGTCCATCGGCATGGCTCACTTCCTCGCCGACCTTCGGTTTGCCGTCCGCAGCCTGCGCAAGGTGCCGCTGTTCACGTCCGTTGCCGTCCTGTCGGTCGCGTTCGGCATCACCGCCAACACCGCCGTGTTCACACTCGTAGACCAGGTGCTCCTGCGTACCCTTCCGGTCGATCGCCCGTCGGAACTGGTGCAGGTCGACGCCGCGGGGACCGAGTCGCACGGCGGCGGGATGGGCGACGGGACCGAGTTGTCGTACGCGATGTACAAGGATCTGCGCGATCACAATGACGTCTTCGCCGGAATGTTCTGCCACTTCCCGGTGACGCTCCAGGTCAGTGGTGCCGCCGGCAACGACCGCGTGGTCGGCGAGATGGTCTCAGGCACGTATTTCCCGGTCCTGGGGGTCACTCCCGCAACCGGCCGGTTGCTGACCGCTGAAGACGATGCGACAGCGCGGGCTGTGGCGGTACTCGGCTATGGCTACTGGCAGTCGCGGTTCCATGGCGATCCCGGCGTGGTCGGCCGTTCACTGACGGTGAACGGCCATCCGTACGAAATCGTCGGCGTCGTGCGCCCGAGCTTCAACGGCCTGGACCTCGCGCAGCCGCCGGCAGTCTACCTGCCGATCGAGATGCAGCCGCAGGTAGGCCCTTCGTGGCTGAAGCTGGACGGACGACGGTTCCGATGGGTGCAGGTGTTTGCGCGCCTCCGGCCGGAGGTGACTGCGGTTCAGGCTCAGGCACGATTGCTGCCGCTCTATCGGACGGTGCTCCAGCAGGAGGCCGCGGATCCCGAGTTCGGACGCGTCTCCGCGGATGCGCGGGAAGAGTTTCTCAAAGGTGTTCTCCACGTCACGTCTGCCGCTCACGGACACTCGGGGCTGCGGCAGAGGGTCACCGAGCCGCTCCTGATCCTGATGAGCGTCGCCGCCGGGGTGCTGCTGATCGTCTGCGCCAACGTCGCGAACCTGCTGATTGCCCGCGGCGCCGCGCGGCACCGCGAGCTCGCGCTGCGGCTTGCGGTCGGGGCGTCGCGCTGGCAGCTCGTCCGGCTGCTGCTGGTCGAGAGCCTCGTTCTCGCTTGCGTCGGGACGGCGCTCGGATTGCTGTTTGCCAGCTGGGGGGCGGCGGCGTTGCTGCACTACTACGACACCCCGGAGACGCCGATGGCGATCGCGTCGGATCCGGACCTGCGCATCGCCCTGTTCAGCGGCGGCCTCGCGGTTGTCACGGCAATGCTGGCCGGCTGCGTGCCGGCGTTGCGCAGCACACGCGTGGATGTCGCCCCGGCCCTGCGCAGCGCTGGAGGGGCGGTCGCGAGCGAGCAGCCGCGCCTTCGCAAGGCGCTCGTCGTCGCGCAGGTCGCGTTGTCGTTCCTGCTGCTCATCGGCGCCGGGCTGTTCGTCAGGAGCGTGAACAACCTGCTCGCGGTGGACACCGGGTTCCATACGTCGCAGGTCTTGTCGTTCAGCGTCGATCTCGCGGGCAGCGGGTACGACGCGGCTCGCGCGCATGACTTCGCGAAAGCGACGCAGGCACGGCTCGGGAGCACTCCCGGTGTGACCGCCACGGCGTTCACCTTCATCGGCATCCTCGAAGGTAACGCCTGGTCGATGGATGTGACCATCGAGGGCTATCACCCGGAGAAGGACGGCGCCACAGCGATGCTGAACGCCGTCAGCCCTGGCTTCTTCCGGGCGATGGGCGTGCCGGTGCTCCTCGGCCGGGAGTTCGACGAGCATGACGATCGCGCCGAGCCGCGTCCGGAGAAATCGGAGGGATGGCCGTTTACGGTCGCGGTCGTGAATGAGACGTTCGTGCAGCGCTTCTTCGGCGGCCAGAATCCAGTCGGCCGCCACCTCGGACTCGGGAATGACCCCGGCACGCCCATGCCGGCGAGGATCGTCGGCGTCGTAAAGGACACGCGGTACGGCGGCGTCCGTGAAAAGGTCCGGCCACAGGTGTTCTTCCCCGATCTGCAGTCAGGGATCGAAGGGCTCACGATTTATGTCCGGACCGATCGGGCGCCGGACGATGCCATGCGCGCCGTCCGTCAGCAGATGGCGGCACTCGATCCGTCGCTCGCGCTGTTCAACGTCAGTACTGTCGACGACCGCATCGCGCAGTCCGTCGTCAACGAGCGGCTGATTGCCAGCTTGTCCGCGACGTTGAGCGGGATGGCGACACTGCTCGCCGTCATCGGCCTGTATGGTGTGCTGGCCTACAGCGTCACTCGACGCACGCGCGAGATCGGAATCCGGATGGCGCTCGGCGCGCTCGGTGCGCAGATCGCCTCCCGCGTTCTGCTCGAAGCCGCCGCGCTGGTGGGTATCGGTCTCCTGCTCGGAGGCGGCGCCGCTGTCTGGCTCGGTCGCTTCGTCGAGAACCAGCTCTATGGGGTGAAGCCAGCCGACGCCCTCACCGTCGTCGTCGCTGCGACGAGCCTTGCGCTGGTTGCCGCGATTGCCGCGCTGCTGCCCGCGCGCCGCGCTTCCGTCATCTCACCAATGATGGCGCTCAGGGACCAGTAACTCCAGGGCTGCTCAACTCGTCGGAACTCGCCTGGCCGGGGGCTCGCAAGGCGCTGCAAAGTTGCGGCAGGAACTCCTCGGCCCTGGCCCGCACGTGCACCATCGAAGGGTGGGCGTCGCGCGGACGCTCGCCGGGATCGACGAGGAACACCGGCGCCGCGGCGCCGGCTGCGGCCGACTGCAGAAACGAGGTCACGCCGACGGCCAGCGACGTCCCGATGCAGATCAGCAGCTGGATGCGTGGCGCGGCCGCGTGGACCACGTGCCACTGGTAGTCGGCGTGGCTGACATAGAGCTCGTCGAACCACAGCACGTGCGGGCGAACGAGGCTGCCGCAGGCTGGACACGAGGGAATGGCGGCGAGCCGGGGGGCCCGGTCGAACTCTGCGAAATCGACCGCGTGCGAGCGGAATGGACTCGATCGCACCGAGGCGGCACGCCGGATCGGCGCAGCGGCATCGGTCGGCGGAGCCGTGCACTTTCACGAGGCGCGCAGAACCGGCGCGTTCGTGGAGCGTATCGATGTTCTGCGTCACCAGGAGGAAATCGCGCCCGCGTCGCGCCTGCCACTGTTCCAGGGTGACAAGAGCATGATGTGCCGGGTTCGGCGTTGGCGGCGAGGACGCGGAGAAAGCGGTCGCGGTACCAGCGCCACGCGCCAACCGGATCGGCGGTGAAGTAGCGCAGCGTCGCGAGCTCGGTGATGTCGTGTGCCCAGATCGCGCCAGGGTCGCTGCCGCGGAACGTCGGGATGCCACTGGCGACGCTGATCCCGGCACCCGTGAGCACAACGAGTAAGCCCTGCGTCGCCTCGATGGCAGCAACCAGCCGCGTGATGTCATTACCCATCCGGATTGTCGCTCGAACCGTCTCCGCTGACTGCGACGGCCCGGAGCGCCCGCTATGCAGCCATCGCGTCGCGCACACGCGGGGCGACTTCCGTGCCAATGAGCTCGATGCTCTTCATCATCGCGGCGTGCGGCAGCGTGCCGGCGCTGTATTTCAGGTCGAACCGGGAGAGCCCCAGCGCCCGGGCAGTCTGGACGATCTTGGCGGCGACGGTCTCGGGCGCGCCGACGCAAAGTGCCCCGTCGGGGCCCGCCTCGCGTTCGAACTGCGCGCGCGTCACAGGCGGCCAGCCGCGCTCCCGGCCAATGCGGGTGATCATCGTCTGGTAGTGCGGCCAGAGCTCGTTCCTGCGCCTCCTCGTCGGTCGCCGCAACGTGACCTGGTGAGTGCACCGCGACGGGCAGCTCGGGCTGGGCGAGCTTCTCCAGTGACTGGCGGTAGAGATCCACGAACGGGCGAAAGCGCACCGGGCTGCCGCCGATGATCGCAAGCGTCAAGGGAAGCCCATAACGAGCCGCGCGCGTCACCGAGTTGGGGCTGCCACCTACTCCGATCCATGTCTTGAGGGTTCCGTTCTCGATCGGCGGATAGATAGTCAGGCCGGACAGCGCCGTGCGTGTCGAGCCGCTCCACGTCACCGGCCCTCCCTTCAACAGCGCCGCAAACAGCGACAGCTTGTCCTCGAAGAGCTCCTCGTAGCGCGACAGGTCGTATCCGAACAACGGATAGGACTCGGTAAACGAGCCCCGACCGAGAATGACTTCGGCGCGGCCATTCGACAGTGCGTCGAGGGTCGAGAACCGCTGGAACACACGCACGGGATCGTCGGTGCTCAGGACCGTGACGGCCGATCCGAGAAGGATCCGGCTGGTCTTCGCGCGCGATCGCCGCGAGCACGACCTCGGGAGCCGAAACAGCAAAGTCAGCGCGATGGTGCTCCCCGACCCCGAAGGCGTCGAGTCCGAGTCCGTCGGCCAGGACGGCCTCTTCGACCACCTCGCGAAGCACTCTGGCCTGGGAGTTGGGCGTGCCGTCCGACTGTAACGTCACATCTCCGAACGTATCCAGGCCGAGTAGAAACCTGTCTGCCATCGTTCGAGTTTATCGCGACGGGATGGAGAGCGTGCCAGGCGTCACGCGCTCGAGGGCAGGATGAACGGCCACCGCCGGGTGTGCCAGGACCAGATCATGAACACGAGCACGCCGAGGAGCAGCGTGCCGAGGCCGAACAGAATCACCCGCACGTCAGAGGTGGCGAAGACGAAAATCCAGCCTGCAAGCGCCAGAAGGCTTGGCAGTGGATAGAGCCACATCCGATACGAGAGCGGGCGGTTCACGCGGTGCCGCCGCAGGAGCGCCACCGCGCCGATCTGCGCCATGAACTGCACCAGAATCCGCGTAGTGATGAGCGCATCGATGACCGTTCCCAGCGAGAAGAAGCTGCACACGATGGAAACGGCGCCGACGACCAGGAGCGAGATGTGCGGGAACGGCTTCGTGGGATGGAGCCGGCCGAAGACGGAAAAGAAATTGCCATCCTTCGCCGCAGCGTACGGAATGCGCGAGTAACCGAGGAGGAGCGCGAACACCGATCCGAATCCGGTCCAGAGGATCGCGGCGGTGAAAAAGGAGGCGACCGTCGGTCCGTAAACCTTCTCCATGAACACCGAGACGATGAACTTCGAGCTCGGGTGATCTGCGGCAGGCACGAACTCGCGCCAGGGGACGACGCCGATGACGGACAGGTTGATGGCGAGGTAAATCAGCGCCACCAGCACGATGCTCAGGAGAATGGACCGGGGGATCACTCGCACCGGGTCCTTGACCTCGTCCCCGATATAGCAGATGTCGTAGTAGCCCAGGTAGTCGTAGATCGCGACCCGCGATGCACCGCCGAGACCGATCAGTAGACCGAGGGAGAAGTTGAACGCGCCCGGCGGAAAGTCGAACGCAATCCGGACATCGAAGTGGCGCGCGCCGGTAAAGATCACGGCGGCCGTGGTCAGCAGCGTCCCGCTCCAGAGCAGCACCGTCAACCGGCCGAGCGAACCAATCGGCCGATACAGCAGCACGATGTTGATGACGCCGACGAATGCCGCAATCAGCGCGAACTGCATCTCGGTCAGCGACGGCCAGAGATAGCCGAGGTACTGGGAGAAGCCGATGTATCCGGACGCAATCTCGAGCGGGCCGCTCAGGATGAACTGCCAGATGAAAAGAAATGACGCCAGCCGTCCCCACCGCTCAGGGCCATAGCCCTGCCGAAGGTAGACGTAGCTCCCGCCTGATCCTGGCATCGCCGACCCGAGCTCGCTCCAGACCATGCCGTCAGGAATGACGATGAGCAGCGCGACCAGCCACCCGAGCATCGCCTGAGGCCCGCCGAGCGCGGTCATCAGCAGGGGAATCGTGATGAAGGGGCCGACGCCGATCATGTTGGTCATGTTCAGCGCCGTCGCCTGGAGGAGCCCGAAGCGGCGCGGAAGCACGGAGGCGCCCTCGGCCGGCAGGCACATCGCGGTCAGCAGGTTCGGCCGGGCGGATGCTCATCGACGCCCGACCGTTTCCATCAAGGCCTGGTACACGATCTGGATTGCCGGGCCGATAGCATCAACGGGCAGGAACTCCGCGTCGCCGTGCATCGATGCGACAGCGAGAGCGGGGACGATCACCGGCATGAAGCCATAGCTCTTGACGCCACGAGCGCGGAAGTCGTTCGAATCGGTGCCGTAAGGCACGATCATCGGGGTCACCAACGCGTCAGGGTATCGCTCCTTCACCGCTCCCTCGAGCGCGCGGTACAAGGCCGAGTCCTGGGTCGTGACGACCGGGTCGGGTCCTTCGTACGTGATCTCGATCTTGATCCCGTCGTCGCCGAGCCGGCGACGAAGCTCGGACAACCACTCGTCACGCGAGGTTCCGGGGAGGACACGGCAGTCGAGCGTGGCCTCCGCGACCGAGGGAATGACGTTGACTTTGGGCGGATCGCCGACGCCCGACCGCAGGCTGGTGATCGAGATGGTCGAATGCTGGACCGCGTTGTTGAACTTGTTGACGGCAAGCTCCCCCACCCGCGCCTTCATCGTCTCGACGACAGGAAACGGCGACGCCGGAAGGGGCTCGCTCAGCATGCGCGCGAGCGCCCGGGTCAGCCGATCGTTTGGATTCTGATCGTGCGGCTGCGATCCGTGGCCGGACACCCCTTCGGCCCGCAGCTTCAGCCAGAGGATCTTCTTCTCCGCGACCGAGATGCCGAACACGAGCTTGCCCGGGGCGAAGAGGTCGCGGCTTCCCACTCCGCCCTCGTCCAGGATGTACTCAGGGTCGAGCTCGTCGTAGTGCTCCTTCAGCATCCACTTGGCACCGAGCGTCCCTCCGACCTCTTCATCAGGGACAGCCATCAGGATCACGTCACGATTGAGCGGCACGTTGAGCCGCTTCAGCGACAGAAACGCCATCAGCTGGATGACGCCCTGGCCTTTCATGTCGAATGCGCCACGCCCCCAGATCCGACCGTCCGCGATCTCGGCACCGAAAGGATCGTGCACCCAGCGCGAGGGGTCGGTCGGGACGACGTCCATGTGATGAAGGAGCAGGAGAGGCTTCGCTTGTCCCGCGCCCTTCAGCCTGGCGACCACAATCGACTTGCCGGGGCCTGACTCGTAGCGCTTCACCGGCACGCCCTCCCGTTCGAGGATGGCGACGAGGAAGTCCGCCGCTTTGCTTACGTCGCCTGGAGGATTCGACGTATTGATCCTGACGTAGCTCTGAATCGTCGAGATGGCCTCGGCTTCCATCGCCTTCCAGTCTGGAACCCGCTGCGCCTGCGCACTCGTGGGGATCAGGACTGAAAGCACCGTCAGCGCCAATCTCGATCGCATCTCGTATCTCCTCGGCCAACTCACAGCACGCTGCCCGCGGCGCAGGTGCTCGACTGCACCCGAGTGCTCTGCTGCACGCAGGTGTTCCACGGCAGCGTAGCTGCGCCAGTACCGCACTATGATGTCGTACGACACGCCATACTTCGATCGCACGTGCATGCGCCCGGGCTCCCGACAGGAACAAAATGATCATGAAGCACATTGCCACGATAACCGTCATCCTCGGCCTGCTGCCCGTCGCGGCCGCCGCTCAGACCCCGGTGCCCAAGCCTGGCGAGATGGCGCAGTGGCAGGACCTGTTCAACGGTAAAGACCTGACTGGCTGGGTCAACATCAACACCGCCGAAGACACCTGGAAAGTCCGCGACGGCATGCTGATCGACTCTGGCCGCCCCACCGGCGTGATGTGCAGCGAGCGGCAATATGAGAATTTCCTGCTCCACATCGAGTGGATGCACATGGAAGCGGGCGGCAACTCGGGCGTGTTCGTGTGGAGCAATGCGCGGCCGGATCCCCGCGACAGCCTGCCGAACGGGGTCGAGGTCCAGATGCTGGAGCTCGCGTGGCCGGAGATGCACAAGAAGGACGGCGTCACCCCGCCGGTGGCGTACGTCCACGGCGAAGTCTGGGGTGTCGGCGGCGTGCACACGACGCCAGACAACCCGCGCGGCGAGCGCAGCATGTCGATCGAGAATCGTGCGAAGGGCAAGGGCGAGTGGAACGTCTACGACGTCGTCGCGGTCGACGGCACGATCAAGCTTTCGGTCAACGGCAAGTTCGTCAACGGGGTCACGCACTCGACACAGAAGAAGGGCTACTTCTGCATGGAATCGGAAGGCGGCGAGATCCATTTCCGGAACGCGCGCGTGCTCGAGCTCCCGCCCGGCGTGACGACGCCCGAGCAGACGGCGCCGGAACGCAAGTGAATCGGCCCAGCGACGCCGTTCTAGGTTTTAAGGTTTTCCGGTTTTATGTCGGGTTTTAGGTTGTACGGTTCTACGTTCTAGGTTCCAGTTTTAAGGTTGGGTTGCTGCAGGAGCAACGAGCTTCACGTCAAGTCAACCCAGACGTAGAACCTAGAACATAGAACCTTACAACCAGACGTAGAACCCCTAGAACTCCTAAAACCCTAAAACCCGTAAAACCCTAGATAGCGTTCATCTCGTGGCGATCAAGGGTGCCTGATAGAGCCGCAGCAGCCGCATCGACCACGGCGGTGCGCCGGTGGCGGTGTCTGTCTGGATGATGCGGACGAATTTGGCCTGGACTGGCGCAAAGGTCACGATGGTGGTTCCCGGCGCGCCGCGGCCGGCGGCAACCGGAGCGCTCCAGGCCGTGCCGTCAGACGAGACGCGAACTTCATAGCTGCGCGGAAAGGTCGATGTCCCGGGCGAGCCGTCTCCGCCGCCAACCATCGATGCGGTGAACTGCAGCTCGGTCACCATGACCGGGGCCGGCAACTCGACCTGGAACCACATGCCGGCCTGTTGTGGCACGCCGGTGGTCCAGCCGAGGAAATCGACAGCGCCGGCGGCGCCGCTGCGGTAGTTGTAGCCGCCCGCCGCATTCGGATGCGGTATCGGCTGCCCTTCATGGCTTGCCGTCATCTTCCAGGTGCCATCCGGCGTCAGAGCGCGCGGCAGTGACGCCTCCAGTTCCTCAACCGTCCACGGCGCCTTCCGATCTCCCATCGCCCGGACTCTCGCGACGTCTTCTGGCGTCACCAGGAGTCCCGTATTCCCGAACGTGTTGCGCACGTAAGAGGCGATGTCGGCTATCCACTGATCCTTGTTGGAGCCCATCGCCACCATCACCTGAGGATAGCGCCGACCCTCGATCGGACCGGCAAGCCCATGCAGCAGGACCTTGATCACATAGTCGCGATGACCGTTGACGCGGGGCGAACCGGCAAACGACGGAGCCAGTGTCGACCCCGCGGCGGCTCCGGGCGTCGGTGTGCCGCGCCCGTTCTCGCCGTGGCATGAGAAGCAGAGCTCGGTGTAAATCGCACCGCCGCGATCCAGGCTGCTCTGCTGCTCGGGACTGAGCGGAGTCCCGTTGCGACGACGGGTCGCAGCCTCGGGCGGATTGATGATTCTGTTCCCGACGAACTGCACGCCGCGCGCCGTGTTCGTGTCGACCGCCGCCTTGACCACGGACAGTGCGTCGGGGACCTTCAGCACGTTGATGGTCAAAAGCGCCTGGATGACGACGTCGACGTTGTCGTCTTTCGAGAGTGACCGGTAATCGGTGGCAAACGAGGTATCTCCCGCCTTGTACAGCGTCTCGCTGGCGCGCAAGGCCTGGATGCGCATCCGCGGCTCGGGATCGCGCAGCAGCTCGCGGGTCTGCGCCGCGTCAAGAGCACCCAGTCCCTCGAGCGTCCACAGCGCATGGAAGCGCGCGACAAGGCTTCTCGAGCTGCGAACCAGGAACCGGAGCGCGGGTACGACCGACCGATCCTGCTGCAGGACGAGCAGCTGCTGGGCGGTGTCGCGCCACCAGCCGTTCGGATGCGAGAGGTGGGCGACCAGCTGCCCGGGCGTTTCCGTCAGCATCCGCGGCTCGGTGCGATCGCGAGCGATGCCGTCGTACGTCAACCGCCAGATCCGGCCGTGTCCCGTTACCTTGTCAAGCTGGTATTGCTTGATCTTTTGTCGGAGGTAGGTCCCTTCCTTCGCCCATTCCGCGCCTTCGATCATTCCGCGGTACATGTCAGCGATGTACATCGTTCCGTCTGGCCCGGTGGTGATGTCGACTGGACGAAAGAGCGGATCGAGGGATCGAATGAACTCCGATCGCGGATAGACATTCCGCAGCTGCGTCAGTCCTTCGGTCCTGACGGGCCTGAGGCGCCGGACGATCCTGGCGACCTCCTCTCCATAGAAGTAATCGCCGTGGAGATCCTTTGGCAGCCGATCGCCGCGATAGACTTCGTTGCCGGCCGCAGCGGTGGCGTAGATCAGCGATCCATCCGGCATCCGGGTGCCGGGCAACCCGGCCTGGATGTCACCGATGCCAATCGGCGCTCCCCACACGACGTCGAGACCGGGCTCGAACTGATCCGGCGGCGCGAAGTTGCCATAATGCACCGGGAACTGGAAATACCCGGGCATTCCGCTGGCGCCGCTCTGGAACCACACCTTCCCGTCGTCGTCCTGCGTCACGCCCCATTGAGCGCCGTTCGGACCGGTGGGCTCCTTGAGCAGGCCATGGGGCGTCCAGCGCAGCCGGAACGCATTCATCGTGCTATAGAGCCAGTTGTCCATCCCCCAGAACAGGCTCGCCTGCTGCGATTCCATGTTGCCGGCGCGCCCGAAGCTGGTGGTGAAGAGCTCTTTCTTTTCCGCCACGCCGTCGCCATCCGTGTCGGTGTACTTCCAGACCTCGTCGGCGTTGGTCTCCATCGTCAAAATGCTGTTCGGCGCCGAACGGCAGCACGAACCGTGGAAACACCAGCCGATCGACGAACACCGAGTGATGTTCGTAGACGCCGTCGTGGTCCCGGTCCTCGTGCATCGAGATGCGCCCGATCGGGGGGATCAGGTCGACGCCTTCCGGGGTCTGGAAATAGCCGCGTAACTCGACCACGAACATCCGGCCGTTGCCATCGAACGCCACCTGCGCCGGATCTTCGATGACAGGATCCGAGAGCACCGCTTCGATCCGGTACCCCTGGGGGAGCTGCAGCAGTTTGGCTTCGTCGGCGGGAGACCGCGGCAGGACCGGCGGTTTCGGCGACAAGTCGGCTTTCGCATTCGCCGGGTCGTTTGCTTCGGGCGCTGCGCCAGGACCTGGGCCGCCATCGTCGGACTGAATCGTTCCGCGGTCCTGCGCATTCGAGGCTGGCATGAGCCTGCTGCGCAGGCCAGCGGCCATCGTCAGCACCGCCGCCACGACCAGCAGACCGCGAAGGAGTTGTTTTGACATGGGGTGCGCCTCAGGCGCGGGCATTATAGTGCCAGAGCGCTTGTGGCTTCCGCCTTCCGCCTTCGGTGAAGCTACAGCGGACCGCCGGAGTCTGGCGTAGGCGGTCAGGCGGAAGGGCACGGCCAAATACTTGTAGCTTCCGCCTTCAGGCGGAAGTCTGAAGGTGTCCGCCTCCGCCCGCGTGGTGTCGCGCGGGGTATGGCGCGACCCGCCGTCGCTGCGGGTCGCGGCGAAGGCTGGGTACGGTGTCACTCGGAATCAGTGCAGGAGGAAGGGTCCGATGCGCGTTCAGCGACTGTTGTTCGTCACGGGTTCGGCGTGGGTCGTGTCGGGCGTCGCGGTCGTCGTGCTCGCGGCGCAGCCGCAGGCGCAGCAGCCCGCCGCGGCTCCTCTGCCGCCGAGTGCCACCGCACCCGCTCCCGCCGCCGGTCCGCCGCCGAATCCCAATGCCGCCGCGACCGCAGCGGACCACGCGAACATGATGGAGCAGCTTGGCATCAAGGCGCTGCGTCCAGGACCAAGCGGCAACGAGTCCGCACCGAACCACGCGAACTACGACGAGGCGCTGGCGAATCCGTATCCCAGGCTTCCCGACGCCCTGACGCTGAACAACGGCAGGAAAGTGACGACCGCCGAGGCATGGTGGAAAGAGCGGAGACCCGAGATCGTCGAAGCGTTCGACCGTGAAGTGCTCGGCCGCGTGCCCGCGCACGTGCCGGCGGTGAGCTGGAGGGTCGCTCGCACCGAGCGCTTTTCCGTCGGCGGACGCCCGGTCATCGGGAAGGAGCTCGTCGGGACCGTCGACAACGCGACGTTTCCAGATGTGACCGTCGAGATCCAGATGACCGTCGTGACGCCGGCGGACGCCGCGAAGCCGGTGCCGGTCATGATGATGTTCGGAGGGCGATCCGGTATGCCACCTGCACCCGGCACGCCGCCGCCAACCGGTCGTGGCTTCGGTCCGGGACCGGGTGCGGCAGCGCCAGGCGGCGCTCCGCCGCCACCGTCCGATCCGCCCGCGACCGAGCAACTCATTGCCGACGGGTGGGGCTACGCCTCGATCGCACCAGGCAGCATCCAGGCGGACAACGGCGCCGGGTTGACCAAGGGCATCATCGGCCTGGTCAACAAAGGCCAGCGGCGCCGGCCCGACGATTGGGGCGCACTTCGGGCGTGGGCGTGGGGTGCCGCGCGTGGGCTCGACTACCTGGAAACCGATAAGGCTGTCGATGCGAAGAAGGTCGGGATCGAAGGGGTGTCGCGGTTCGGCAAGGCCGCACTGGTCACGATGGCGTACGACCAGCGGTTTGCGGTCGTCCTGATTGGCTCGTCCGGCGAAGGCGGCGCCAAGCTGCATCGCCGCAATTTCGGTGAAGCGGTTGAGAGCCTCACCGGGTCCGGCGAGTACCACTGGATGGCCGGCAACTTCATGAGGTACGGCGCCGAAGAGTCCACGTTCGGACGAAAGACCGCTGGAGACATTCCGATCGATGCACACGAGCTTCTCGCCCTGTGCGCCCCGCGCCCCACTTTCGTCAGCTACGGCGTGCCCGAACGGGGTGATGCCAAATGGCTGGATCAGCAGGGTAGTTATATGGCCGCGGTCGCAGCGCAGCCCGTGTTCCGCCTGCTCGGTGCGAAAGGGCTCGGCGTTTCCGACGACTACATGACCGAGAAGATGCCGCCGGTGAACACCGGACTGCTCGACGGCCAGCTGGCGTGGCGTCAGCATGACGGCGGGCACACGGACGGGCCGAACTGGAAGTATTTCATTCCGTGGGCAGACCGGCTCCTGGCGCACTCGGCGCCGGCCGCGGCGCGAGTGCCGGCCGATCGGCCGGCCTCGAGGACCGACGCCGTGTCGCTTGCGGCGCACCAGCAGCTGCTCGAAAAACGCCAGCGCGGCAGGATCGACGTGTACTTCGAAGGTGATTCGATCGTGCGGAGGTGGGGCGCGACCGACTACCCCGAGCTGCTGGCGAACTGGAACGATAACTTCCACGGGTGGAACGCGGCGGATTTCGGCTGGGGCGCGGACCGCACAGAAAACATCCTGTGGCGGCTGGAGAACGGCGAGCTCGATGGCGTCAACCCGAAGGTGATCGTGCTGCTGGCCGGCACGAACAACGTCGGCAAGGACCCGGCCGATGATCAGACCGCCGCAGAGATCGCCCGCGGTGTGAAAGCCATCGTCGACGCCTGCCGCTCGAAGGCGCCGAACGCAACGATCATCCTCACCGCGATCTTCCCGCGCAATGACAACATGGCCGTCGTGCCGACGATTCAACGGATCAACCGGGAACTCGCCACGCTCGCCGACGGAAAGCAAATACGCTTCCTCGACATCAACGATCGGCTGGCTGACAAAGGCGGCAAACTGGTCGAAGGCGTGATGAACGAGCGCGACAAGCTACACCCGACGGTGAAGGGATACCAGATGTGGGCAGACGCGCTGAAACCGATCCTGCGCGATCTGCTTGGACCGCCGGCCGCCACCGATCTCGCACCGCCGCCGACCGGCATCCCCACCGTGGCCGGCCAGTAGCTCTTCGAACAAGCACGAACGCACATCCTCGCCGGGCACTCGCTTGATGCAGCGAGGCAGATTCGAAGCTCAGTCCCGCAGAAAGCCCTTCCGTTCGCGGATCCGGCATTCGGATCGCCACGACCAGCGCGACCAGGGACATCGCCGTCACATACCAGTAGAACCGCTGCTTCGTGACCCGTCGACTTGAACCACAGCGCGACGTATTCGGCGGTCCCGCCGACGAGAGCGTTCGCGATCGCATACGACAGGCCGACGCCAAGCGCGCGAACCTCCGTTGGAAACAACTCCGCCTTGACCAGTCCGCTGATCGACGTGTAGAAGCTCGCGCCGATGAGTGCGGCGAGCACCAGGCCAAATGCCGCATACGGACTGCTGACATGGGCCAGCGCTCTCATCAGCGGAACGGTCGTCAACACCGCGAAGACGCCAAAACATCTCATCGACGCACGTCGTCCGATGCGATCGGAGAGCGCACCGAATACAGGCTGCAGGAGCATGAAGGCAAAGAGCGCGGCGGTCATGACCCGGCTGGAGGTTCGCGCGTCCATGCCGGCGGTATTCACGAGATACTTCTGCATGTACGTCGTGTAGGTGTAGAAGACGAGCGAGCCTCCTGCGGTGAAGCCGAGCACGATGAAGAGCGATCGCTGGTACTGCCAGAGACCTCGCATCGTGCCGGCACTCGCCGACCGGCGCGTGTCCGCGGACGTGGTCTCGACGAGCGTGCTCCTGAGAAAGAGCGCCACGAGCGCAGCGACCGCGCCGATCACAAACGGAATTCTCCAGCCCCACGCGTGCAGCTCCGCCGTCGACAGGAACTGCTGCAGGATGATGAGGACCAGCACCGCGAGCAACTGACCCCCAATCAGCGTGACGTATTGAAATGCCGCGTAAAATCCCCGGCGTCCGGCAATGGCGACTTCGCTCATGTAAGTCGCGCTCGTGCCGTACTCTCCGCCGACGGAGAGTCCCTGTATGAGACGCGCCACCAGCAGGAGCACGGGAGCGGCCGCCCCGACTGTCGCGTAGGTCGGCAACACCGCTATCATCAGCGAGCCGGCGCACATCGTCAGGACGGCAATCATCATCGACGTGCGGCGGCCGGACTTGGTCGGCGATCCGCCCGAACAGCCAGCCCCCGAGCGGGCGGACGAGGAAACCTGCGGCAAAGATTCCGGCGGTGTTCAGCAGCTGCGAGGTGCGATCGCCGGCGGGAAAGAACGCCGCGGCGAAGTACAGCGACGTGAAGGAGTAGGCATAGAAATCGTACCACTCGACGAGGTTGCCCGACGAGGCTCCCACGATCGCGAGGATTGGCGATCGTCCGGACCTGTGGATTTCGTGCGCCGTCTGCTCGTCGTCTTCCATGTATCCGCTCGTGACTCGCAGATGCCTGTGTTTTCTCAATCCGCTGACGCGCAGCGGCGCCACGGCAAAAGGTCCTGAAACCATATCGTGACGCCATGGATCCTGCTCATTGCCGCCGGAACCTGGGCCGGCGCTCAGAACGCGCTCGCGGGCGGCGGCTCGTTCGTCACGCTCGGGATGCTGGTCCTGGCTGGCCTCGACCCGAGGGCGGCAAACATCACGTCGACGATCGCGCTCTTTCCAGGGCAGGTCGCAACAGGGTACGCAGGCGCGCGCGGCGCCTGTGGTGCCGAGCGACTGTCGCTCGGGGCATTGGTGATCATCAGCCTCGCCGGAGGCATCTTCGGCGCGCTGCTCCTGCTCGTCACGCCGCCAACCTTTTTCGCGGGACTCGTGCCATGGCTCGTGCTGTTTGCGACAGCGATATTTTTCTGGGGATCGTTTGTCCGGAAGTCGCATGAAGGAACCCTGCCTCTGGGACGAGGAGCCGCGGCAACGGCCCAGTTCCTGATCGCGATTTACGGCGGCTACTTCGGCGGCGGCATCGGCTTCCTGATGATGGCGGTCTTGACCGTCGCGGGGCTGCGGGTCAGGAATGCCGCCGCGACCAAAAATGTCCTCGCCGCGACGATGAACGCGTCCGCGGTGGTGATCTTCCTGTTCTCTCGCGACGTTCACTGGGCACACGCGGCGGCGGTCGGCAGCGGCGGTGTCTGCGGCGGTCTGCTTGGTGCGGGACTTCTTACACGCGTGAACGAACGCTGGCTACGCGTTGGCGTCGTAATTCTCGGTATCGCCCTGGCCGTCGGACTGTTCGTCCGCGGAGCCTAGTCGCCTCTCACCGAGCGGCGCGCCAGCATCAATCCACCAGCTCTTCGTCCGACGACGACGAAGGGGACGTGTCCGGCTGTCGGCGCTACGAGCACTGCCGCAGCGGCAGCACCAGAGGCGGCGCCGGCACCTGTGAGAAATCGAACATGTCGAGCAGGCTGTTCGCTTCGAAGTCGCGGCGGCCCAGCGCCTTCAGCTTGTGCCGATGCTCGATGAACTGGAGCACCGAGGCAAACTCGTAGACCGTGTGCGACACGATGCGTTCCTTCACGTACGGAGAAATGACGATGAGTGGAACGCGTGGACCAAGCCCGAGCTGATCCGCGTCGGGAGGCTGGACGTGGTCGTAAAATCCGCCGAAGTCATCCCAGGTCAGCACGATTGCCGTGGTCGCCCACGCCGGCCCGCGCATGATCGCGTTGATCTGCTGGACGGTCCAGTTCTCCCCTTCGCATGCGGAGACGCTCATGGTCGTACCGGCAAATGCGTGCACGGTCGGATGCTCGCTGACATTGAAGTCGGGAATCAGCCAGCTGACGGCCGGCAGCGTGCCATTGGCCGCATCGCCCGCGAAGCGCTCGAATCCGACGACCCGGTTCTGCCACAGCGGACCCATCCGGATGTGCCGAATGGCATTGAGGGCGGACCAGATGTAGCCGTTCTGGCCACGGCTCGGCGCGTAGTACTTCCACGACACCCCGCGCGCCTCCAGGCTGTCCGCGATGGTCGGGAAGTCGAAGCACGGGTAAGACGACGTCACCGCCCCCGCGCGATCGACCACTGGCACGGTGGTGCGATCGTCGGCATCACACCCCCAGATGAGGGAATTCGGATTGTTGATCGCACCGCCGGACTGCGACGCGATGGTGTACAGGTGATTTGGAAAACTCGGCCCGGCGAGCGACGAAAACATGTGATCCGCCAGGGCAAAGTGCTCGGCGTAGCTCCAGTAGTTCGGGATATCGAAGTTCCGGAACTGCGTCATGCTCAGGAAGTCGTTCCCGACATTCCCGTTTGCCACAAGGTCGAATCGATCCATCCTGCCACTGTTCATTGCCCGCCGCGCATCCTCCCAGTCGTGGCCGATGTCGCGGATCATGCGGTCGGGTGCGTGCCGCAGGTTGATCCGCTCACCCTTGGACATCATCCCCGTCGTCGTGCCGTCGGCGCCGGGAAAGGTGCCGAAGTATGTATCGAACGAGCGGTTCTCTTTGACGATGAAGACGATGTGCTGGATCTTCGAGCGGAATGCCTCCACCTGTGGAGGATTCGGAGCCGGACGGACCCGGATGTGCTGAACCGCGGGAGGAGCCGGCGTGGGCGCCTGCGGCGCTGCCTCAGGGCTGGCTGACTCAACCAGGGCGCTCGCAACGCCAAGCGCGACGAACGCGCCGGCTGTCAACACACGTCCGACATAGCTCCGCATGTAAATCAAGTGTGGGCTCCTGACCTGATCCCTTGCCGACGGTCCTTTGGGGGCGGACCATCTTAGTGCAAATGGGACGAAGGTAGGGGGGAAAGAAAAGGAAAAGACGAAGAATTTAAAACAATAGGCGGACGCCGCCCCCGAGATGGAGGCCGCCAACCCTGACGGGCGTTGCGCTGGTGTCGGGAAAGTCGGCGGTCGCGCGCGAGTAGCGAACCGCCCCGGCGAGTCCGAAGTGACGGGCGAGGCGCCAGCCCAGTTCGCCGCCGATGTTGGCCCCGGTCACCGATCGCTGCTTCCGCTCGACGGTTGCTCCCGCGAACGTGGCAGTGTTGAAGGGGTCCGTCTCCGTAAATGCCACGTCGGATACGAAGTCCTGCTCGAGCCGAAAGAAGGACGGTCCGCCGGAAACCACGATGTCGAGGCGCGGAGTCAGTTGCGCCCAGTACGCGGCCTGCACGTGCAGGACGGTCTCGGTGAAGGTGACGTCGGCGGGGCCGTCGACTTCCCGCGGCTGATTGAAGACGAACGGATGTGGCACCAGCGCGTGGATCTGCGCGGTTCCGGAATCGTCCGAGTGCGATCCAGACACGCCGACGCCGAAGTTCCGCCACAACCGCACCGTCGCGCCGATGTCAGCAACCGGCCGTCGCTGATGGGTGTAGGTCGTGGTGAGCGACCCGGGCTCGGAGTACTGCTCGAAGGTGACCGACTGAGAGAAGGTCGACTCTGTCACCTGGTAGCCGCCAGTGATCGAGACGGCTACCCGACTGTCCGGCGTGCCCTGGGCCAACACCGTCGTCCCGCTGCCATCCGCCAATGCGATCGCCGCGAATGCCGCACCTGTCCTCAGAAGCTGACGCAACCCATACCTCGACAGCACTTTCGAGCCTGCGATCATTGATACTCCGATTGTGAAAACCCGAGATGAGCCGGGACGCAGCTGGTGGGGCTGGAGCGCCGCCTGCCAGCCGTCAGGTCAGGAACTCAGGGACAATCCCGCAGTGGGAGGACCAGCGGCGGCGCCGGCACCTGTGAGAAATCGAACATGTCCAGCAGGCTGTTGGCCTCGACGTCGCGATTGGTCAGTGCCTTCAGCTTGTGGCGCATCTCGATGAACTGCAGCACCGACGCCGACTCGTAGACCGTGTGCGACACGATACCTTCCTTCACGTACGGCGAAATCACGATCATCGGCACTCGCGGACCCAACCCGTATCGATCGACTTCGGGAGGCGGCACGTGATCGTAGAAGCCGCCAAAATCATCCCACGCCAGCACGATCGCCGTCGTCGGCCAGTTCGGCCCCTGCATGATGGCGTTGATGTACTGCACCGTCCAGTTCTCGCCTTCGCACACGCTGACGGTGGGCGGGCCTCCCGGGATGGGGCGTGTCGGATGGTCGCTGACCGCCCAGTCGGGGATCAGCCAGCTCACGGCCGGCAACGTGCCGGCAGCGTCTTCGAGAAACTCGCCGTACGGACGGACGCGATCATTCCACAGCGACGTCCGGCGAATCTGTTTAATCGCGTCGAACACGGTCCAGATGTACCCGACCTGTCCGGCCACCGGCGCGTAGTAACGCCACGAGACGTTCGCCGCTTCGAGCCTGTCGGCGACCGTCTGGAACTCGAAACACGGGAACACCCGCGAGGTCTCGCCGTTCGAATTCAGGACCTCGGCCGTTGTCCGTCGCTCGTCCGCGTCACATCCCCACTGCAGTGAGTTCGGGTTGCTGATGACGCCGGCCGACTGCCCCGCCACAGCATACAAGTGATTCGGAAAACTCTCGGCCGCCATCGACTCGAATGTGTGATCTGCCAGCGCAAAGCGTTCCGCATACGTCCAGTAGTTGGGAATGTCAGAGCGGACATGCTGGCTCATGCTGAGGAAGTCGTTGCCGACGTTGCCACCTTCGACCAGGTCGAACTGGTCCATGCGACCGCCGTTCACCGCGACGTGCGCATCGGCCCACACGTGACCGAGATCGCGACTCATTCGGTCCGGCGTGTGCCGCAGCTCAATGCGCTCACCGGTAGAAATTACCCCGCTCGTTGCGCCATCAGCACCCGGAAAGGTACCGAAGTAATTGTCGAACGACCGATTCTCTTTGAAGATGTAAACGATATGCTGAATCTTCGACCGGAACGCCTCCACCTCGCTCGGCGACGGCGCAGGGATGACGGGAATGTGCTGGACCGGCGAGGCGGTGACAGTGCTGCGATTGGTTCCAGGCGGAAGCGACGGCCACACGGCGGCCAGCGCCAGCACAAGGCCTGCAAAGCCAATCAGGGGCCACCGCACTCGGCTCGTCTTCATCAGTTCCTCGTTTCCGAAGTGGGCGCGCCCACTGCCCGATATCTACCTGCAATGTGTCGAATGCGTTTACCGGGAGTGTCGTACCATGACCACCATGCAAGCTGCGTCACGGTGAACATGGTCCCGGCTCGTGCCAATTCAATCCGCCAACCTGACAATTCTTACAGGGGCCTCGTGCAGTGAAACCGCTCGCGCTCGAGGCGTCTGGCATCTCAAAGCGATACGACGATCGCGACACTCTCTTCGACGTCGATATGGTCGCGCCGGCCGGTCAGCTCCACGGCCTGCTCGGTCCGAACGGCGCAGGGAAAACCACGCTGTTGCGCATCGTGCTCGGGCTGGTACGGCGTGACAGCGGCAGGGTGCACCTTCTGGGCCAGGATCTGGATCGGGCCAGTGGGTCGATCCCTGACGGCGTTGCCGGGTTCGTCGACGCCCCGGCGTTTTACCCCTACCTATCGGGTCGCCAGAACCTCGAGCTCGTTTCGCGACTGGACGGACGCGGCGGCAGGTTCGAGGCTGGGGCGGTGAGCGACGCGCTCGAACAGGCGGGACTCGCAGACCACGCCGACAGGACGGTCGCGGGGTACTCGGCGGGTATGCGGCAGCGTCTCGGCCTTGCCGCTGCCCTCCTCCGCTCGCCGCGGCTGCTGCTCCTCGATGAGCCGACGACGTCGCTCGATCCGGCGGGGACCCGCCAGGTGCGCACGCTCCTGGAGCGGCTGGTACGAGAAGGCACCTCGGTGGTGCTCAGCAGCCACGACATGAACGAGGTGGAGGAGATCTGTGACGCCGTGACGATCCTTCATGTCGGCAAGGTCGTGTTCTCCGGCACCATGGACGAGCTCAGAGGACGCGCGCCTGCTTCCATACACGCACTGCGCACCAGCCACGACGCCGGTGCGCTGCGGCTGGCGAGTCGGCACGACGACGTGCAGGTCGTCCTTGCGGCCGAAGGCGAGGGTCTGAACGTGTCTGCGGAGGTTCCAGCTCTCGATGCCTACGTGATCGCGCTTGGAGACGCCGGCATCGCGATTCGCCGCCTCGAACAGCGCGCCAGCTCGCTCGAGTCGCTCTTCCTGCAGCTCACCAGCGACGGCGCTTCCGCCGGGTCCTCCGAGGGTCGGGCCGACGACGGCGCAGCAGCGGCTCGGTCACGAGAAGCGTTGTGACGATCCGCGGCGTGCGTGCGGTCGTCGGTGTGGAATGCGCCAAGGTCAGCGCTCAGCTGAAGGCACGCGCTGTGCTCGCGCTCTGCGTGGCCAGTCCTTTCGCATTCGTCGGCGCGATGCGCGTGCAGAGCGAAATGCCCGAGGACACGTTGTTCGGCCGGGCGCTGAGGGAGTCGGGGTTCGCGACGCCGCTGGTGATCCTCGGGTTTGCCGCGTTGTGGGTATTTCCGGTACTGACTGCGGTCATCGGCGGCGACTTGTTCTCGGCTGAGGATCGCTATGGAACGTGGACGACGGCGCTCACACGCTCCCGGACCCGGGCCGAGGTGTTCGCCGGAAAGGTCATCACCGCGCTCGGCTTCTCCACGATTGCCATCCTCGTGCTGGCCACCAGCAGTGTGCTCGCCGGCATGCTCGTCGTCGGTCGGCAGCCGCTCGTCGATCTTTCGGGTGCGCTGCTCGAGCCACAGCGTGCGATCGCCAGCGTTGCACTCGCCTGGATCTCGGTGCTGCCGCCCGCGTTTGGATTTACCGCGCTCGCCGTCCTGATCTCGGTGGCGACCCGCAGCAGCGCCGCGGGAATCGGGCTGCCGGTGGTCGCGGGACTGGCGATGCAGCTCTATGCTTACGTGGACGGCGCCGAGAAATTCCGTCGGCTGCTCATCGCCTCGGCGTTCAACGCGTGGCATGGGCTGCTGAATAACCATCCATACTATCGGCCGCTGATCGACGGCTCAGTCGTCAGCGGCGTCTACGTCGTGGGTTGCCTGGCGCTCGCCTATCGAATCCTGCGAACACGCGACATTGGACGATAGACGTGCGCATCCGGGCAACCGTCACCGTCGTCCGCAGCGCCCTTGTGGTGGTTGTTATCGTCGGTGTATCCGGGTGCGGAACCAGCCCGATCACGTCCGCGCGCATCGAGCGCGCGCTAGCGCCCACGTTTGCGAACCTGGTGCACCTGCAGTTATCGCGGGTGGGCCTTCCGTCGGTAGCCGCATCCGATATCAACGTCCAGGCGAGTTGCCGGAAACTGGTTCCGGAGAGCGGACCCGCGGGTGCTGGCGAGTGGGTCTGCACTCTCGTGTGGCATGGGCCGAACCGTGAGACGCTGCGCGACACGTACGATCTATCAGTCGGCACGGACGGCTGCTATACGGCGACAATCGAAAGCACCGAAGCGAACCTCGGCGGACCCACCATCACCGGAGCGGACGGCGCCAGCATGCGAAATCTGCTGTACACGTTCGAAGGTTGCTTCGACACCACGTGACCGCAGGTAAGACCCGCGAGTGGAACGGTGGCGCGCTGGTCATGCGCGTGTTCCCCGGCGCCAGGTGGCGGGAGCCTGGCCGACGAGCTTCTTGAATGCGCGGCTGAAGGCCGCCTCGGACTCGTAGCCGACTTCGGCCGCGACCACGGCGACGTGGCCGCCTTCGAGCAACAGCCGTGACGCCAGCTGCATGCGCCAGAGCGCCAGGTACTGCATCGGCGGAGTGCCGACCAGTTCGGTGAAGCGTTCGGCCAGCACGGAGCGGGACAGGCCGACCACGTGTGCGAGCCGTTCGACCGTCCACGGCTCCCGCGGTTCACCGTGCAGTGCCCCCAGCGCATTCCCGACAACCGGATCTCGCAGCCCCGCGAGCCAGCCTGTCTGCGCCGGCGCAAGCGTCTCGAGATACTCGCGGATGGTCTCGACGAACATCAGCTCCGACAGTCGCGCCAGAACGTTTTCGCTGCCGGCACGGGCGCTCCGCGATTCCCGCACCGCGATGTTCAGGAGAGTGCCCAGCCATCCGCCGCTGGTCTGCGGCCCTGCCGCCCTGAAGTGAATGACGTCCGGCAGAGCGGCAAGCAGCGGATTGTATGGACGGTCGTCACAGCCGAGAAAGCAACACATGACCCGCGACGCGGTCCGGACCACCACCCCCGAGCTCGTAGAACATCGGCAACGGTGTCGTCGGGCGGGCAAATGCCGACATGTCCGGCGCTGCCCGCATCCCGGGTGCGCTCGAGAGCACGTGCGCGTCCCCTTGCGGGAACACGATCAAGTCTCCCTCCTGCAGGCGCATCGGATCCTTCCCGACGGCATGCCCCCAGCATGCCCCGCGCGCGATCAAGTGGTATTCGATCACGCGCTGCGCACCCGGCATCACCTTCCCGGCGATCTCCCGTGACGGCGGTGCTTCGGCCACCCAGGGTGAGCTCAGTTCGAAGTCGAAGTACACCGAACCCGTCAGCCTGACGGCCCGAAGCACATCCGAGAGGACGTCAACTTTCACGAGGCCCCTTCAGGCGGAGGACCGGGCATGCGATTCGGACGCCCGGGCAGGTCCGCTGCACTTCCGGACGAACCGCGAGGCAAACCGGACGCCCTCGCATGCCGGTGATCCGGCGCGCTCCGTAATTCTAGACATGCCGCACGATGGCGTGGCGGCGGTAATCAGGAGGACAAGTCTATGACGACTACGGTTTCGTGTGACCCCACCGTCGAACCACTGCGTTCGGCAACTGTGGTTGAACAAACGGGACGTGCAGAGGCTCTTGCCGATCGCCTCGAACGCGGCGCCCGCGCGCTGGCCACCCTGGCCAGCACGCTGACCGAGGAAGAGTGGGATACGACACTGCCCGGTGACGGCCGCAAGGTCGGCGTGGTGGTGCACCACGTCGCCACGGTCTATCCACTCGAGGTCCAGCTGGCCCAGACAATTGCCGGCGGCGACCCGGTCACGGGCGTGACGATGGCGGATGTCCACGCGATGAACGCGGCGCACGCCCGGCAGAACGACCTGGTCGATCGCGAGACGGCGACGTTCCTGCTGCTCCGGAACAGCAACGCAGCGGCGGCGGCGATCCGTGCGCTCACCGACGCGCAGCTCGATCGGGCGTCGACGGTGTCGCTCTATTCCGACGCTCCTCTCACGTGTCAGTTCGTGCTCGAGGATCACGCCGTGCGACACAGCTATCACCACCTCGCCGCAATCAGGCGGGCATTGAACGCGGCTAGACCGCCAGCGTCGCCGACATGAGAGGGACAAGGAGGCGGTCGAACGCGCGTAAAAAAGAAGGGGGGAGCCTGCGCTCCCCCCTTTGATTACAGCGTCCGGGCGGCATTACCGCCGGATGTTCAGAACAGGTACTTGATGCTGAACTGACCCTGCGTGCCCGGCTGCCACAGGTCAGCCTTGCCGTAGCGGGGGTCGAACGAATTCGCACCGGATGGTGACGCGAGGATCAGGGCGTTGTAGTCGTAGCCCTTCGCGAGGTCGGTGTTCGACAGGTCGATCGCCGCGTCGGCCCTGGCGAGGCCCGCGCCCTTGTTCAGTGAGTTGAAGATGTGGGTTGCCGTCTTCTGGTTGAAGAGGTTGATCACATTCAGCTCGAACCGGACGCGACGGCCGTTGCCGCCGATCTCGTGCGAGACGAGGAGGTCGGTGCGGTTCAACATCGGCGTGCGGCCCATGTCGCCGCGGCCGTTCACCAGCACGGGAATGGTGTTGGTCGTGTTCACCACCGTGCTCATGGGCGTGCCGCTGCCGGCGTAGACGAACCCGCCAATCTGGGTCCCGAAGGGCAGGCGGTAGGATCCGTAGAGTTTCGCCACGACCGGGCGGTCGGTGGCGAGGCGGCCGCGCACGTCGAGATTCCCGTGCGCATCCCATTCGAGCTCGTCGAGGTCCCACGCCCGTCCTGCCGCGGTGCCGGGGCGCGCGATGCTGCCGGCCTGCTGCTGGGCGGTCGCCGAGGACGTCCCGGTCGTCGGCGTTGAGATCTCGTCCGAGTTCGCCAGCCCGGCGTAGTTGCCATAGAGCCGGCTGATGGTGATGTTCGCGCTGCCGAACCAGTTGTTCGAGAAGCGGCGGCTGATCGACAGATCGAGCCCGTCATACTGCCGCAGCGGTTTCGGCGTGTTGAACGGCGCGGTGAGGCCGGTCACGAACATCGTCGTCGCCACGCCCTCGCCCGGGTTGGCGGCGAAGTAGACTTCGTTGCCGGTCGCGTCGAGCGAACCGACGTCCTCGATCGCGCGGGTGAGCTTGTTGTGCACGTAGTTCACCGACAGCGCCGTGGTCGAAGTCAGCTGGTACTCGAATCCCAGGTTGGTCGCATCCTGGAACATCGGCTTGAGGTCGGGGTCGATCGTGTCGAAGTTCGGTACGCGCCGGTCGCGCGCACCGCCCCACAGGTCCTTCCCGGGCATGTTGGCGAGGCTCAGGCTGTTGACGTCGAGTGTGTCGAGCGAGCGGTAGTTCACGAGCCAGGTGTCGCCGCCGAACGAGCCGCGCGCGAGCTCGTACTTGACCCAGTCGTAGTACCGGCCCCAGCTGCCGAACGCCTTCATCCGGCCGTCGCCGAGGATATCGAACGTCGCGCCGAGGCGCGGTGCGATCTTCTTGCCGTAGCCGAACTCGAATGCGGTGGCCTTGATGTCGGTCCGGAACGAGGGAATCGTCTCCTTCTCCGTCCGCACACCGAGGTTGAGTGTCAGCCGGTTGCCGATCGTCCACGCGTCCTGCACATAGAGCGACGGCATGTTCGCGTCGACCGCGCCCCTGGTGCCACGATCGTTCACTTCGTAGTACCCATAGGTCCCGGTGCCCGTCACGCCGGCGTTGTTCACGAACGACGTGCCCCAGTTGAGAAGCACGTATCCACCCGGATAGGTCGAATTGACTTCGTTCGTCGTGTGACGGACGCCAACGCCCCCCTTGAGCAGGTGCGACCCGGCGAAATTGAACGCCTGGTTGTAATCCGCCTGGAAGAACGCCGTTTCGGTATCGTCTTTCCCGGTGATGAGGACGCGCGGCGTGTTCTGGGAGCCTTTCGGCAGCTGCAGATTCGCCGGCACGCCCGCCACACCGATCGACGGCGTGTTCCAGATCACCGCGGTCGTCGTCGACACGCCGGTGTCCTTGTACCGGTCCGAGAACAGTCCACCGCGCACGCTCAGTGACGACCGGCCGCTCAGCGTCATGTTGACGTTGCCGCTGATGTTGGTCTGATCCTGGTCGAAGCCGCGGGGGATCTGCGCCGCATTACCCGCCAGCGAGCTGCTGATGAAGTTCGGGCCGGTGCCGTCGTAGGCCGAGATCGTGCCGGTCGAACGCAGCGGTGTGTAGAGGGCGCTGATGTTCGCCTGGAGACGCCCGGTCGAGGCGGTCACCTTGCCAAAGGTCTGGGTGACGGTCTGCGACTGCGGAATGGATCCCGGCTCGGTGCCGTTCGAGAACAGATAGTCGTTCTCCCGGCGGACGAAGCGCGGAGAAACCGATCCGAAGAAGAACAGATGATCCTTCATGATCGGGCCACCGATCGACCCGCCGACCTCACTCCTGTTGTTCTTCTGCTTGGCGTCCTGAACGTTCAGGACCGTCGTATCGTCGAGCGGGCTGAGCTGCAGCCGCTGGACTGCGTTCGCCGAAATCGAATTGCCCGAGTAGTAGTAGTGGCCCTCGCCGGTGAACCGGTTGCCGCCGGACTTGGTCACCGCGCTGATGACGCCGCCGAGCGCGCCGCCGTACTCAGCCGCGATGCCCCCGGTCTTGACCTGCACTTCCTGCAGGTATTCGAACTGGGTATCCTGGCGCGAGCTGCCATACAGCAGACTGTTCGTGTTCACGCCGTCCACGGTGAAGCTGTTCTCGGCGCCGCTGGCGCCGTTTACCTGGAATCCGCCTTCGACATCGCCCTGGTTGACGCCCGGCGAGGTCAGCGCGATGCTCTGAAAGCTGCGTGCCTTCGGCATGCGATCGAACTCTTCCGCCGTGACGTTGTGCGCGACCGTCGTGCTCCGCAGGTCAATCTGCTTTTCGCTGTCGCCACTGACGGTGACGACTTCGCTCACTCCGCCGACCTTCAGGGTCGCCGGAAAATCCGCCGTGCGTCCCAGCAGGACCAGCACGTCGTCAGCCTGAACTTTCTGGAATCCGGGAAGTTCGACCGTCACCGAGTAGCGACCCGGCTCGAGATCGGGAATGCGATACATGCCGTCAGCGCCGCTCACGACAGTGCGGGTGGCGCCGGTCTGTTTGTTAGTGGCCGTGACCGACGCGCCGGGGACGGGGGCCTGACTTGCATCCGTCAGGACGCCGGAGAGACCTCCGAACCGTTCCTGGGCGGTGGCGGCGTTCGTGGCAACAACTGCCAGCAGCGCCACCAAGACGCTGACAGTAATACGAAATCGCATATCTACAACTCCTTGATAGAACGGGAAACGCTCCAGTCCATCCTACCGATGGCTACCTCCCGGCAAAGTGTTATGTGACGGGATGTTGCGGATATGTGACGAGACGCCCGTGGACGGGGCCGAACGGTGGGATGAAACAGCCGGACGCGTGATGAAACGACGCCTCACGGCCTCGCAAAGACGCGCCATCCGGGATGAGTGTCGTGACGCGAACGCGGGTTTTCGCGCACTGAGCGCTCTCGAATAGTCAGACGACGCGAGCCGTTTTCTGGTCGGCGCGTCAGACTAGCCCTTGGGCGGCGCCTGTCGGGCCGTTGACGGCGGCACATGTCCTTTCAGTCGCATGTAGACGACGAGGTTACCGTAGTGCTCGTTGTTGTGCGCGGTGTTGAACATCAGCACCGCCCCCCGCGCGGCTTCGTGGCTCGGACCCGGCGCTGCCAGCTTGACCAGCTCGGTGAACGTTGCATCGGTCGTCGCCGCGTACGCCGAGTCGCAATAGGCGAGCGAGTCATCCAGCGCTTTGACGAGTGCGTCCTTGTCGGTCGTCTTCTCGTAATCGCCAGTCGCCGGCGACTTCTCACCCTTCGCCTGGGCACAGAGGAAGAAATTCCCGTTCGCGACGTGACCGACGAGCTGAGCAAAGCTCCTGACGTCCGGGGTTGGCTTGAATGAATACTCCGCCGCCGACATGATGCGCGCTGCCTCGGCAAGCTCCCGACGGATGGTCTTGTGCATGGCGTTCGCGGACGCCGCCATGGACCCCGACAGCGTGTCGACGTAGCCAGCGCCGGTCGTCTGGGCGGCAGCAGGCACTGCGGTAGAGAGCAGACACAGCGCGACGATCAGCACACGAGCCATGATCCCCTCGTTTCGCGCACGCGCTGGCCGGCCAATCGGACAGCACGAGCGCGAGTGCCCTTATACAGGTTAAACGCCAGAGTGCCAAGGTGTCCGCCTGGCCCTTGTAGCTTCCGCCTTCAGGCGGAAGAACAGCGACAGGGTGCCAGCGTGCCAAGGGTGCCAGAGTGCCAGAGTGCCAAAGTGCCAGAGTGCACTGCTGGCTCCTGTAGCTTCCGCCTTCAGGCGGAAGAATAGCGACAGGGTGCCAGCGTGCCACAGGGGCCGACGTGCCACGTGCAACGTGCAACAGTGTCCGCCTGGCTCCTGTGGCTTCCGCCTTCAGGCGGAAGAACAGGACAGGTGCCAACGTGCGAAGGGTGCCAGACGTGCTACGGTGCGAAGGCGGTGTCCGCAAGAGTCCAGGACCCACCTGATTGACTTACCATAGGGCGAATCGCGACAGAGAACGACGACACGTGGTGCGCAGGATCAGGGCAGGCACTATGAAAACAGGTCCGTTTGGTATCGGCATGTTGTTGATCGCCGTGGCAAGTGGCGGGCACGTCGTGACGGCGCAGACTCCGGGCGGCGCACCCGCGACACCAACACCCTCAGGGACTGCCGCGGCCGCGGCACCGCAGCCCGCACCGCGGCCTGTGCCGCCAACCCGCGATCCGCTCACACCCGGATATGTCGCGGCGAAAGAATTGCCCGACGGCACCGTGCCATCTCCGGACGCTAATGGAAACTTCATCATCGGCCCCACCCACAATCCCGCGCCCGAGATGACGGTGGTGGAAACGGTGCCGCATGGAACGATCTACAACCTGACGATGAGCTCGGCTGACAGCAAACTGTATCCGGGCATCGCACGCGACGCCGGCACGTTCGGAACTCCGGACCCGAGCGACCCGGCCAAACTCGTCGTCACGACCAGCCATCCCGCCCCGTACACCCGCCGCGTGGCCGTCTACGTGCCCAATCAGTACGTCCCGGGCACGGTCGCGCCCTTTATCGTCGGAGCCGACGGTCCCGACCAGGCACTCTTCACCGTCCTCGACAACTTGATCGCTCAGAAGCGGGTGCCGCCGATGATTGCGATCTCAATCGCGAACGGCAGCGGCGATGCCCAGGGCAGTCAACGCGGCCTCGAGTACGACACGATGTCGGGGAAATACGCGGAGTTCGTCGAGACCGAGGTGCTGCCGCTGGTCGAGAAGGAAGCGAAGGTGAAGCTGACCACCGATCCCGAGGGGCGGGCCACGATGGGGAGCAGCTCCGGCGGATCGGCGGCATTGATCATGGCGTGGTATCACCCCGAGCTCTACCACCGCGTGCTGACCTACTCCGGCACCTATGTGAACCAGCAGTGGCCGCCGAACGCCGATACACCGCACGGCGCGTGGGAGTTCCACGAGCGCCTCATCCCGAACAGCCCGCCGAAGCCGATTCGCCTGTGGATGGAAGTCGGCGACCGGGACCTGCTCAATCCCAACGTGATGCGCGACAACATGCACGACTGGGTGGTCGCGAACGAGAACATGGCGCGAGTGCTGGCCGCGAAGGGTTACCGCTATCAATTCGTCTTCGCACGCAACGCGGGCCACAGCGACCGCGCGGTCAAGCAACAGACGCTGCCGGAAGCGCTCGAGTGGTTGTGGAAGGGGTACAGAGGGACTTCGGGCGGAGGGTTCTAAGGGGTCTACGGTTCTAAGGGTTCTAAGGTGGTTTTAGGTTCACGGTTGTACGGTTTGGTTCAGGTTTTCGGTTCTATTTCGAACCCCAACCTAGCAACTTACAACCGTAGAACGCGACCTATAACCCCTAGAACCCCTAGAACCCTAAAACTTGTGATTGATCAGGTTCGCCGCAAGAGCTCCCGCGTATAGCGCACACACGTCTCGAGATCCTCGATCCGCTGCTGTCCGGCGGTCTTCCCTTCTGGCAGTGGCGTCGCCGGTTTTGGCGTGCCTTTCTCTGCGAGTGCGAGAAAACGGGCCAGGTCCCACGCCGGCATCTGTCGCCAGTTGTCCCAGAATTTCGGATCGTAGATCGCATGGATCCGTGGGCGAGCCGACACGAGGTTTTCGAAAATGATCGGGAGGCCCGGCTTGGCCTGGATGAACTTCCGGATCCACCCGTCGATGTCGACGTTGCCGTCGCCCATGTTGACCCAGCGGACGGCGATGCCCTCGGGCACCTTCCAGACGGCACTGTCGCGAACGTGGCAGGTCTCTGTATAAGAGATCAAGACCTCCAGCGTCATCTGCGGATCTTCGAGCATCCACACCGGATTGCCGGAATCGAGGCACACGCCCATGATGTCGCGCCCGACCTCATCGATCATCATCTTCATCTCGCGCGCCTGGAGATCGCCGCCATGATTCTCGACCGCCAGCTTCACACCCGAGTCGGCAATCCGCGAACGAAGGCCCTTGACCGCCTTGACCATGTCGTCGATGTGCATCTCGATCTGCGGCCGCTCGGGGTCGCCGCCGAGGATACAGCGCATGCAGCTGGCGCCGAATATCTGCGACGCTTTGAGCGCCCGGGTGACCTGGAACTCGAGCGTGCCCAGCTGCGGATTGAACGACTTCGAACTCGGACAGACCGATCCATGCGCCAGTTGCAGGCGGATCCCCAGCCGGTCGGCGTGCTCGCGGACCTGACGCACCGCTGCCTCGTCGTCGAGCACCGCAGGCGGGAGCGAGATCATCGCCCACGTCAGCTTGATCGAGGACAGGTAGTCGAGGAACTGGGCGGCCGTGAACTGGTTGCCGCCGACGCTGCCGTCGATCGACCCGAGCTCGACGCCGGCGGCCTGCCACGCTTCGACACGCGATGCGTATAGCGCGGTTGCGGCGCTTCCGAGTATGAACATGCGTCGGTCCATGCAGTCTCCTACCCCTTCGGGGCAACGTAGTTCTTGCGAGCCCTCGGCTTCAATCCGCCTTCGGTCACGCGCACGTTGATGTCGTGTACCTTGCCGTCACGCTTCGGTGGCGCGTATCCCAGCAGGTATTGTGTGTGCAGTTCGTCGGCTACTCCGGCGAACGCGGCGCCCAGATCTTCGCCGAAACGAATCTCGATGTACCCGCCACCGGTTTCTTCCGCGACCCGGGCAAGGCCCGGGTCGGGCATGTCTGCCAGCAGCATCGCCTGCAGGCCGCCCGGCCCGATGCCCGGGTGCATCGGGCGGCTGCCGCGGCTGCGCATCCCGACGGCGTAGATCATGACATCCTCCTGACGCGCCCGGTCGATCACCTCGCCCTGGCTCGCGGGGCGCTGACGGAAACTCAATGGCCCCGTGTCCTTTCCGTCGCTCAAGACGAGAATCACTTTCCGCCGGTCATCCTCTTTCGAAAAGGAACCGAGCGCCTCGTCGATCGCGCGCCACAGCGGCGTCGGCGCATCGGCGGCGATCTCGGTTGGCATTGCCGCACCGAGCTCACGCGCGTCGTGAGTGAACGAAGGACTCAGGATCACCTCGTGGCCGAACGCACCAACGCGGGCCACGTCCTTCTCCTGAAAACGAGCAAAGAGCTGCGCCCCTGCGGCGCGCAGCAGCGGCAGATTGCCCTGCATGCTGCCGGACACGTCGAGCATCACGATCAGCTGGATCGGCTGCGGAGTATTGTCGAACAGAGTGATCGGTTGCGGCTTGCCCTCGTCCCGCACCTCGAATTTGTCCTGTGTCAGGGTCGTCACCAGCCGACCATCGCGGTCGATCACGGTCACGAACACACGGACGACGTCGCTGCCGCCGCGGAAGACGGGCTGCTGGAGCCCGGCCGCGGCCACGGCGGAAACGACGCAGGCGGCCAGCGTCACACACGTCAGCAACCGTTTCATTGAACAAGCTCCTCGAAGCGCAGGCTGGCAACTCCACTCATACCATGTAAAGTGTTCGTCCAACGCATGGCTGACGTCCCTCCGGGCAGACCGCCGCGACGTCCCCGGTATCCAGGCTCGCATCCCCGCAGGTTCGAGCAGAAGTACAAGGAACTGAACCCGTCGCGATACGCCGACGAAGTCGCCAGGGTGGTCGCGGCAGGGAAGACTCCGGCCGGGATGCACCGGCCGATCATGGTCCAGGAAATCCTGGAGGTCCTGTCGCCGCTAACGGGCGAGTTCGCCGTCGACGCCACGCTCGGCTACGGCGGGCACACCGCAGCGCTCCTCGAACGGGTGCTGCCTGGCGGACGAGTGCTCGCGCTCGACGTCGATCCAGTCGAACTGCCACGGACAGAAGCCCGTCTCCGGGCCAACGGCGCGCCGGAAGCCGCGCTCATCATCCGGCGCAGCAATTTCGCCGGGCTCGCGCGCGTGCTGGCAGCCGAACAGCTTCCCCCGGCGGATGTGGTTCTCGCCGATCTCGGCGTGTCGTCGATGCAGCTCGACGATCCAGCGCGCGGATTCACGTTCAAGCGCGAGGGCCCGCTCGACCTGCGGATGAATCCGCAGCGTGGACAGCCAGCGTCGCGGCTGCTTGCAGCGCTCGACGCCTCCGGGCTGGCGGACGTGCTGGAGGAGAACGGCGACGTTGCTGATGCCGAAGTGCTGGCGCGGGCGATCGTCGATCGGCACCAGCGCAGCGCGATCACGACGACGACCGCACTGGCCGAAACGGTTGCAGAGGCAGTGGCGCCGACCGTCGGCCGTCAGCCTGGGGAGACGGTCGAGAGCACGATCCGAAAGGTGTTTCAGGCACTCCGCATTGCGGTCAACGACGAATACGGCGCCCTCGAGGCGTTTCTGCGGCTGCTGCCCCAGTGCATGGCGCCAGGGGGGCGCGTCGCGATCCTCACCTTCCATTCCGGTGAGGATCGGCGCGTGAAACAGGCGTTCAAGGATGGGCTGCGCTCCGGCGCGTTCGCTCGCATCGCTGACGAGATCGTGCGGCCGACAGCCGACGAGCGGCGCGCCAATCCTCGTTCGTCGGCGGCGAAGCTGCGCTGGGCGGTTCGATGAATCACGTGCGACGTGCTACGTGCAACGTGCGACGTGCAACGTGCGACGTGCGACGTCACTTCTGGGGCAGCGCAAACGCGACGATGCCGCTCGGGCCGGGGACCGCTGGCACTGCATCGAGACCGCCGCGACCGCCAACCGGGACGGCTGGAGCAGACGCCGTGACCAGCAGGTACTGCCGGCCATTCAGCTCGTACATCGACGGCGAGCCGCTCGTCGTCGCTCCGAGCTGGAGCTCCCAGATCTGTTTGCCGGTCTCGCTGTCGTAAACGTGAACCTTGCGGTCCGCGGCGGTGACGAACAGGAGGCCGGTGGCCGTCGGGATGATGCCCCCCTTCACGGTTGCCGCCGAGCCCGTGCCCTTCACGCCCTGCCCGACAAGGCGAAGGTCGTCTCCAAGGCCAATCTGCCACTTGAGGGTGCCCTTATTTAGATCGTACGCGTTCAACGTCGTATAGGGCGGATTGACGATCGTCGGATAGAGGCCAAAACCCTCGGTCACGTAACGCCCCTCCTTGACGACTTCCGGCGGGCCGCCGCGCGCGCCGGCGCGAATCTCGCCCGGCTTCAGCAGCCGGATGATCGTCGGGACGTTGAATCCGATCACATAGACGCTGCCGTCCGTCGGGTTGCCCGCGGTGCTGCCCCAGTTCGATCCCCCCTGGTTGCCCGGCATGTGAACCACTTCATCGAATCCGATTGGCGTGAAGGGACCGTCATTACGCGCCTTGAGAAGGCGCTGGCGGAACTGCTCGCGCTCCTCTGTCGTGAGCAGGTAAGGGTTCAGATCGTCGGCCGTGAATTTCTGCCGCGAGAACGGCGGCGGCGCGGTGGGGAACGGCTGCGTCGGCCACACTGCCTCTCCCGGCACCGTTGTCCCTTGCGGCACCGGCCGCTCCTCGATCGGCCAGATCGGCTTGCCGGTCACCCGATCGAACACATACAAGTAGCCGGTCTTGCTCGCGACCGCGACGACGTCAATCGACTGGCCGTTCCGGCGGATCGTGGTCAGCTGTGGCGCGGAGTTGTTGTCGAGGTCCCAGATGTCGTGATGGACCATCTGGAAGTGCCAGAGGCGTTTTCCGGTGCGCGCATCGAGTGCAATGATGCAGTCGCCAAAGAGATTCGCCCCCTTCCGATTGCCGCCGTAGAAGTTGTACTTGGCACTGCCGGTGGGGATGTAGACGATGCCGCGCTTCTCGTCGATCGACTGCTCGCCCCAGTTGTTCGCGCCGCCAACGGTTTTCCACGCCTCCGGCGGCCAGGTGTCATAGCCGTACTCGCCGGGACGTGGCACTGTGTGGAAGGTCCAGACGAGCGCACCGGTGCGCACGTCGAAGGCGCGGATGTCGCCGGGCGCCGAGGTGTACTCCTGGTTCGTGGCCGAGCCGAGAATCAGGAGATTCTCGAACACCCGTCCGGGCGTCCGGGACTGCTGGTTGACCATCGCGGGATCGCGATCGAGACCCTCGCGCAGATCGACCCGGCCGTCCTTGCCGAATGAGGAGATCGTTTCTCCGGTGACCGCGTCAATCTCCTCGAGGATGTTGGTCGAGCTGAAAATGAGGCGGCGGGACTTGCCGTCCTTGCTCTGCCAGTAGTTGATGCCACGGGTGTTGAAGCCCTGGACGCCGCTGTGGATCCACAGCTGCTTGCCGGTTGCGGCATCGAGCGCGACAAAGGATCCTTCCGGACCGCGGCCGTAAACGATGCCGCCAACGACAACGGGATTGAAGTCAGTGAGCCCGGCCGGGTACGTCCACGCGACCTGGAGCTGCTGCACATTGGACGGGGTGATCTGGGTCGACGCGACGAATCGCGAACTGTCAGGGCCTCCCGCGTAGTCCCGCCACTCGTGCTTGCCCTGGCCCGAGAGTGTCAGTCCCGATACAAGGGACAGCGCCAGCAATACGATCGCGTACATGACGCGGACCCTCAGTCGTGCCATCGAAGAACACTCATTCCCGCCCATCCTCGAACCTCCGTTATCTCGAATTCCGCACCGGTCCGATGACCGGCCGGTACGCAACAGTACACCAGCGACCGTCGCGCGCATCTCGACGACCAGAGAGTGCCAAGAGTGCCAGGGTGCCAGAGGTCGTAGCTTCCGCCTTCAGGCTGAAGTGCCAGGGGTGCAAAGGTGCGGCGGCGCGCGGCGCGCTACGTCTCGGCAACTCGCCGGTTCCTGGGGCCGGCCGGTGCGAAGAGGCGTGGAGGGTGATTTGTGTGGTGTCGATCCTGCTGGAGGCAGCGGTTGCAGGATCCGGGGTGAAGTGAACGACGCGTCCGGCGCTACATACGAGCGCCGGACGCCACTAGACAGGACTAGTACGGATACATGTCGGCGCGGAGAGTCATCGTCCGCCCGGGCTGAACCATCACGTCGAACGCGACCGACTCGTACCCTGGCGCCTGGACCTCGATGCGGTGAGTCCCGGCCTCGAGATTGGCGTGCTGGAACACGCCGTCGAAGTCGTCGACGATCCCGACGTAGTAGCCGTCGGCGAACACCTGCGCTTCACGGGGCGCATCGGTGATTCGCAGACCGCCGTAGGGGCGGCCCGGAAGCGGGTCATAGTACCCGCGCGGCGTGTAGCCGTAGGGATACGAACCGCCGGCGCCGTAGTAAACGCCAATGCCGAATCTGGGGCGATAGACATAGGGTCGGTACGGCACGACGGTCACGATGCTCGGCCGGATGTATCTCGGGACAATGACCGTCCGCGGAGCGTATCCGCCCCTCGAGTAGTACGGGCGCTGAACCGCGCGCGGCTCGTAGCGCCGCACGTCATATTGCCGCGGCGTCGTGTACCTGCCAGTGTCGTATCGCGGTGCCTCGTAGCGCTGGCCGCCGTACTGGCGTTGTGCCTCGACCGGCCGCTGCGGCTCGTATCGCGGATTGCCATTCTGCCGCGGCATGGCATATTGCCGCTGGCCGCCGTCGCTCGGCGCGTATGACGACCGCTGCTGTGCGTCCTGAGCCCCGCTGGTCTGATCCTGGCCCTGCGACTGGCGCACTCGCGGAGCGGCACGTTCGCCACCCTGCCGCGACTCCCCCCGGGGGGATCCCTCAGCTCGCTGTTGACCGCCTTCCGAGCCGCCCCGGCGCCGCTGGCCTTCGGCTGCGCGCGCGAACAGCGGGGCGGCCGCGAGGGCCCCAATCACCGCTATCCCGATGACTCGTGTGTATGCCATGGAAGTTCTCCCACAAGGGATAGAACCAACTGTCGTGCCAATGCCAGAGCTTTCAAAAGTGCCCCGTGTTACTGCCTCGACGCGCGTTCTTCGCCCCGCTGCGTCCCCTCGGCAGGACAGGGGTGTACAGGTTCTACAGGTTCTACAGGTTCTACGGGTTCTACAGGTTCTACGGGTTCTACGGGTTACGGTTCTACGGGTTCTACGGGTTCTACGGGTTCTACAAGGTTCTACGAGGTTCTACGGGTTCGGCCGGGTTCGGCGCGTTCGGCAAGGTGCGGTGCGATTCGAACCTCGCTCAGAACCCTGTAGAACTTCTTCGAACCTGCAGAACCTTGAAGAACCCCGCAGAACCTGGTAGAACCCGGAGAACCCCGCCAGAACCCAGGCCCCCCTGCTTAACTATATTGATCGGATGGCGAGTCACGGCGCCTCGGAGCTCTTCGAGATCGGCGGGCGGGAGGTGGCGATCTCCAACCCTGACAAGGTGCTCTTCCCCGCCGCCGGGTACACGAAACGCGACCTGGTGAACTACTACCTCACGGTCGCCGAGGGTGCGCTGCGCGGGTCAGGCAACCGGCCGAACGTTCTCGTCCGCTACCCGAACGGCATCGGCGGCGAGTTCTTCTTCCAGAAGCGGGCACCGACGTCGCGCCCGTCGTGGATTGACGTCGTGTCGCTCAGCTTTCCGTCCGGCCGCACGGCCGAAGAAGTCGTTCCACGTGAGCCCGCCGCGCTCGCGTGGATGGCAAATCTCGCGTGCCTTGAACTGCACCCGCACGCGGTCCGTGCATCCGACCTCGATCATCCTGACGAACTGCGCGTCGATCTCGATCCGGTGCCTGGCGTCGAATGGCCACAGATCCGCGACGTCGCACGCGTTGTCCACAGCACGCTCGACGATTTCGGGCTGGTCGGGTGGCTGAAGACCTCAGGTTCGCGCGGGATGCACGTCTCCGTCCGCATCGAGGCACGCTGGACGTTCGACGAGGTCCGCCGCGCCGCACTGGCGCTGGCGCGCGAAGTCGAGAGGCGGGCGCCAGCGCTGGCCACGAGCAAATGGTGGAAGGAAGAGCGGCACGGCGTGTTCCTCGATTACAACCAGAACGCCAAGGATCGGACCGTTGCCGCGGCATATTCGGTCCGGCCGCGACCCGACGCGCGAGTCTCGGCGCCGCTCACGTGGGACGAGATGGACGAGTGCGATCCCGCCGACTTCACACTCGCGACGATGCCGGCGCGGTTCGCGAGCGTGGGCGATCGGCACGCCGATATCGACGAGCACGCCGGCAGTCTCGACGCGCTCCTCGAGCTCTCGGCGCGGCACAAGGCGGAAGGGCTGGGCGACGCGCCCTGGCCGCCACACTATAAGAAACAGGCTGGCGAAGGACCGCGGGTCGCGCCGTCACGCCGGCGCGTGGCCGCACATCCGCTGATCGAGATCGGACGCGCGCGCAAAAAAGCGGACGCGCTTGCCGGCCTCGAACGATGGCAGGCACGCCATCCCGACGCCGCCGCCCATCTGCAGCCGGCGGACGTGCTCGTCGACGCGATGCGGGGCCGCTTCCAGACCTGGACTCGTATCCGGATCAATCTCGAGCACGTACCGCCGGCACTTCGTCCGGCCCAGGGTGCGCTCGATCCGGATGAGGACATGGCCGACGACTGGAAGGGCGTCAGGACCGCTGACCCGGCGCGCCGAAGACCCGTTCGAGCTCGTAAGCAGGAGTGACTTCCAGCTGATCGTACCGGCAGTCTGACGGCTGCCGGTCCGGCCGCCAGCGCTGAAAGACGGCCGCGTGGCGGAACCGATCCCCCTGCATGTGGTCGTACTTCACCTCGCACACGCGCTCGATCCGCAGCGGCTCCCAGGACAAATCTTTTCCTGCGCTCCAGCGGCTCTGCCCGCCCGGCATCCGCGTCGACTCCGCGCCACCGGCCTCCGCCCACTCGCGCCACGGGTGTCCGTCCATTGCCCCTGTACGAAGCGGCGCCAGTTCGCTCGCGAGCTCCTTCCGCCGCGCCATCGTGAACGAAGACGTGACGCCGACATGGTGCAGACGACCATGCTCGTCATACAGCCCGAGCAGCAGCGAGCCGACCAGCACGTCCTTCCCCGTCTTATGCCAGCGGAACCCGGCGACGACGCAGTCGGCCGTTCGGGCGTGCTTGATCTTGATCATCGCGCGTTTGCCCGGTTGATAGACCGAGTCCCCCGGCTTGACGATCACGCCGTCGAGGCCTGCGCCTTCGAACCGCGACAGCCACTCCGTCGCGAGCCGTGGATCGCGTGTCATCGGGGTCAGGTAAATGGGCGGCTTCACCTGCGCCAGCAGCCGTTCGAGGCGCCCGCGGCGCTCGTCCTGCGGCGTGTCCCGGAGATCCTCCTCGCCGATCGCCAGCACGTCGAACGCGACGAACGCGGATGGTGTCGCCTCGGCGAGCTTCGCGACCCGTGATGCCGCGGGATGAAGCCGCAGCTGGAGCGCGTCGAAGTCGAGGCCGCGGGGAGTGGCGATGACGATTTCCCCGTCCAGAACGCACGCCTCCGGGACGCCGTCGATCAGCGCTGCGTGCAGTTCAGGAAAATACCGGTCGAGCGGGCGCAAATCGCGGCTCTGGATGTACACGTCTGTCGCGCCGCGGAAGACGATGGCGCGAAAGCCGTCCCACTTCGGTTCGTACAGGAGGCCGCTGCCCTCGGGCAGTTCGTCGGCAAGCTTCGCGAGCATCGGCTCGATCGGCGGCGTCAGCGGAAACATCGGCGGCACAACTCGAACGATCTCGCTGACGTCTCAGCCCCGTTCGTAGAACGGCGGCGGCTCGATCCCGAGGGCCCGCAGATACACATACCCCTGCCCGCGATGGTGGATCTCGTTGTCGATGACGTAGAGGATCAAGTCGTGCAGCACCCCGGTGTACTGCCCGAACGCCGTGATCGTCTCCTGGAAGCGCGCCGGCGGAATCTGGCTCCAGAGCGCGCTCAACTGCCCGGTGCTGTCATCCCATCGTCGCAGCAGTTCGGCCTTGGGTTGCGGATCGCGCCCGCCTGGCGCCGTCCACTCTCCCGACACCGCGCCCTGAACCATCGGCACCGCCATCGTCAGCATCTCGAGCGCGAGCGCGCCAAACGGGCGCATGCCGCCGACAGAAAATGTGAATAGCTTGTCGTCGGGAAAGGCGTCGAGCACGCGGCGAGTCAATCGACGATGGCCTTGCCAGTGTGCCAGCAGGGCCTCGGGAGTGATGAACGGCTGTGATTCGGACGCATGAAACCTCCCTCGCCGTTCAGTCTAGCATCGGGTCGACGCGGCTTCCTTCCACGGGGCGGGTTCTGCGATTTCCACCCGGAATCGCTCGGATTTCCCGCACCGGTCAGCTCACACGACCCTGGCTCCGCCGCCCGGCAACGCCGTTGCGCTGGCCAGCAGTCCCGGACGATTTGCGATGCATGTGTGCCAATATCGGACACCGAAGGTCATGGAGCGTTCCGCTGCTGCGCGCTAATTGGCTGGAGCGTAAAGAGTTGGCGTTTGGCTGCCGCTGGTGCCGTGTTTGCCTGAAGGTCTCCGGACTCTAATGGATATCGCAGCCTCAATGCCCACACTCTCGCGACCCTCCAGCGCCGTCGCCGTTGGCGCACTGTTCGCCGGCGCGGTGGTGTACGTGTATGTGGGCGCGCCCGCAGCGCCTCTTCGTACGCTCGAGTTCGCGGGCCTGATGCTCGCGGCCATCCTCACCTCCGGGCTGAGGCTCCAGCAGGTCGCCACGAACGATCGGGCGATCATGCCGCCGTCGTTCGTATTTTCGTTCGCCGCGCTTCTCCTCTTCGGTCCTCGCTTCGCGATGCTCGTCGCCGCCGCCGGAGCGCTGACCCCTCGCTTCGAGTCGCCGCGCAGTTATCCGCTCGGCCAGAAATTGCTGGACATCGTCATCGTCGTTACCGGCGTCGCCGCCGCAGGCCTGGCCCACAACGCCTTCCGGAGTACGACGGGCGGCCTCGTGTGGCCGTGGGAGGCCGTCGCGATCGCCGCGGGCGTGATCGGATACCAGGTCACGCAGGGCGCGCTGGCGGAAGTGATCGTGCCGTTGCTCGCACGAAGGCCGTTCAACCGGTCGTGGCAAAAGCATGCGTTCCGAGGCTTTCCGCTGTACATGGTGGGAGCGAGTGTTGCCGCCGGCCTCGTCGAAGCGATCGATCATCGAATGTGGGCGGTTCTGCCGGTGAGCGCCGCGTCGCTGTTTTTTGCCTATCGGGCTTACGCGGACTACGTCATCCGACTCGAAGACGAGCACCGCCGTCGTGAAGTGATCGACTCGCTGCAGGAGGGCATGTGTGTGGTCAATCGCGACAGCCACGTCACCCTCTGGAATGATGCGCTCGAACGCATCCTGGGCTGCCCCCGGGGTCGGGCGCTCGGGCGGTCTCTGTCAGGAGCCGTTCCGGTGCTGGGGGAAACTGGCCTCCCGCGCGCGATCAAGGAGACGCTGTCCGATCGAACCGCCCGGACGCTGCCGCTCGTCCGGCTGCCTTCCGCGACCGACTCGCGGGTTCTGCAGGTGAGGATCCTGCCCGTTGTCGATGGTGTCTCGCTGTTGTGGCACGACATCACCGAGCGCACGCAGGCGGAGCAAGTGCTCAAGCGGACGACTGAGCGGCTCGCGCTCGCCGCCGAAGGGGCCAACGACGGCCTGTGGCAGTGGGATCTTCGTGCCCACGAGTTCTCGGTGTCGACGCGGTGGTGGGAAATGATGGGTGCGCCGCCCGCGGCCGTCGGCGCCACCGATCCGGAAGCGTGGTTCGAGCGCGTACATCCGGACGACATCGCGGATCTCAAACAGACGCTCGACGCGCATCTCTCCGGACAGTCAGAGGTATTCCAGCATCAGCACCGGATGCGGCACGAGGATGGGACGTATCGACGGTTCCTCTGCCGCGGTCGCGCGCTCAAAGGATCAGGGCGTCGCAGCGACCGCATCGCGGGCTCGCTCACCGATACGACCGAGCAGACCATCGCCCAGGAGAGGCTTCGCAGCGTTGGCGTCGTCGATTCGCTGACCGGGCTGTGCAACCGCGACGTCTTCGTCGAGGGCCTGGGACGGCGGCTCGAGGAGGTCAAGGGCGGTCGCGTCAGCAGCTGTTTCGCCGTGCTCTATCTCGACCTCGATCGCTTCAAGATCGTCAACGACAGCCTCGGCCACCTGGTTGGCGACGAGCTGCTCGTCACGGTCTCGCGCCGGCTCGAATCGTGTCTGCGGCCGGGTGATGCCCTTGCCCGTCTCGGCGGTGACGAATTCGCCATTCTCCTGTCCGGTCTCATGGACCACGGCCAGGCCAACGGCATTGCCCTGGGAATTCAGCAGGCGCTGAACGCGCCGTTTTCGATCCGCGGCCGCGAAGTATTCACGACGGCCAGCATCGGCATCGCGTTTGGTCCGGGACACTACACCAACCCGGACGATGTGATGCGCGACGCCGACACGGCGATGTACCACGCCAAGTCGCGAGGCAAGGCACGCCATGAGGTGTTCGATGCCGTCATGCACGCCCGCGTGCTCGACCGGCTCAGCCTCGAGAACGATTTGCGGCGGGCCGTCGCCAACCACGACTTCGAGGTCCACTACCAGCCGATCGTCGCCCTGTCCTCGGGCATGTGCATCGGATTCGAGTCACTGGTCCGATGGACCCGCGACGGTGAGGCGATCTCGCCGGCCACGTTCGTTCCGATCGCCGAAGAACTCGGGCTGATCGAATCGCTCGGCACGTGGGTGCTCCATGAGGCCTGCCGCACGTTTGCCGACTGGCAGCAGCGATTCCCTCTCGCGGGACTCGAGTGCATCACCGTCAACGTCTCCAGCCGGCAGCTGATGCAGCACAACTTCCTGCGCATCGTCGAGCAGGCGGTCGAGGAGACCGGGGTCAGGAAAGCCGACCTCCGCGTCGAGATTACGGAGACCGCGTTGATGGATAGCCCGGGGGACGCAGCGGAGGTCCTCCGCGACCTGCGCGACTACGGCATCAGGGTGTATCTGGACGACTTCGGGACCGGCTACTCTTCACTGAGCCACCTGCACAAGCTGCCCGTCGACGCACTGAAAATCGACCGCTCGTTCGTCAGCAGCCTGCTCCTTCCGGATCGGCCCGCAATCGTCGAAAGCATCCTGGCGCTTGCCCGTACCCTCAAGACCAGCGTGGTGGCGGAAGGTATCGAAAGCAGCGAACAGGCGCGCGAACTGGAGCGTCTCGGGTGCACGCATGCGCAGGGCTACCTGTTTTCGCGGCCGCTCTCGGGCGCCGCGGTTGAAAAGCTGCTCGTCGCGAACGCGCCGCTCGGGCCGAGAGGTGTCCCGGCGCGGCCGGCGGAGGGTCACCTCGACGAATGGTTCGACACCCTCGTGATTCCGTCGCACGTGACGGAGTCGCCGTTCAGCCGCGTCTGAGGCGACACGGGGCGCCAACTCAGACATAAGATATTTTTATTTATTCACAACTTATATAAGTTTGACTTCTTGTCGCGAGGCGTCCGACACTGCGGTATGCACTGACGACGCAGTCAACCTGTGGGACTCGCCGACACACGCCCTTCAATACCTGGCAAGGGCCGATTCAATCCCGCATCGTACCGAAGGGGAAGCGGAACTGCTGGAGTGGCTGCCCGCTGCCCCGGCGCGCATACTCGATCTCGGCAGCGGAAACGGCCGCCTGACATCACTCGTCAGACTGGCCTGTCCGGAAGCCGAAGCCGTCGCGGTCGATTTCTCTGAGACCATGCTCGGCGAGACTGCGCGCCCGCTTCCGTGACGATGCGCGCGTCACCATCCTCGGCCACGATCTCGAGCAGCCCTTGCCCCCGTCGCTGGGCGCATTCGACGCGATCGTGTCGAGCTTTGCCATCCATCACCTGCGACACCAGCGGAAACGCGCGTTGTACGCCGAAGCGTTCGCCATGCTTCGGCCGGGAGGGGTGTTCTGCAATCTCGAACACGTGGCCTCGCCGACGCCGGCCCTGCACGACCGCTTCCTCTCGGCTCTGGACGTCCCGCCGGGCGAGGAAGATCCTTCGAACAAGCTGCTCGCGCTCGAGACGCAGCTGTCCTGGCTGCGCGCGATTGGCTTCGAAGACGTCGATTGCCACTGGAAGTGGAGGGAGCTGGCCCTCATGGCAGGTACGCGGCCGTCGACATCGCCGGCGCCGGCTTGAACCGCGGGCCCGGCCGGGAAAGAATGTCCAATGCGCTCAATCACCGGATTGGCCCTTGCGGGCATGTGTGCGGTTGGGCTCGCGTGCGGAAAGCCCACAACCGCCAACACCTCTTCGCCGGCCCCCACCGCCGCTGACGCGCGGACGTTTCTGGACGGCGCCAATGCAGCGACGTTGACGCTCGGCATCCAGGCTGGCCAGGCAGGCTGGGTCCAGCAGACCTACATCACCGACGATACCGAGGCGATCGCCGCGCGCGCCAGCCAGGTCGCGAATGAGGCCGGTGCCAAGTTCGCCAGGGACGCGACGCGGTACGACCACGTCGATGTCCCGACCGACGAGCGGCGGCAGTTGAACCTGCTGAAAGTGTCGCTGGTCGTCGCGACGCCGTCGGACCGCAAGGACTCCGACGAGCTGTCGAAGATCATGGCGCGGCTCGAGTCCAGCTACGGCAAAGGCAAGTGGTGTCCCGACGCGTCCAAACCCGACGCCTGCAAGAACATCGACGATGTCACGCGGATCATGGCGACCAACCGCGACGAGAAGACGCTGCGCGCGGCGTGGGAGGGCTGGCATTCGATCTCCCCGCCGATGCGGAAGGACTACCAGCGGTTCGTCGAACTGTCGAACAAGGGAGCGAAGGAACTCGGGTTTGCAGACACGGGCGCGATGTGGCGGTCACGGTACGACATGCCGCCCGACGGGTTCAGCGCGGAAGTCGATCGGCTGTGGAACCAGGTGCGGCCGCTCTACCTCAAGCTGCACGCCTACGCGCGACTGAAGCTGCGGCAGAAATATGGTGACGTCGTCCCGGCGAACGGGCCCATTCCGGCGCACCTGCTCGGCAACATCTGGGCGCAGGACTGGTCCAACGTGTATCCGCTGCTCGCGCCGGCAAATGCGGATCCGGGATTCTCGCTCACCGAGATCCTGAAGAAGCGGAACATGACGGCAGTGGAGATGGTGCGCACCGGCGAGCGGTTCTACACCTCGCTGGGATTCGCGCCGCTGCCGCAGACGTTCTTCGAGCGATCGCTGTTCGTCCGGCCGAAAGATCGTGACGTGGTCTGCCACGCGAGCGCGTGGGACATCGACTATGCCGATGACGTGCGCATCAAGATGTGCATCGAGCAGACGGCCGAGGATTTCACCACCATTCACCACGAGCTCGGGCACAACTTCTATCAGCGCGCCTACAAGAATCAGCCGCCGCTCTTTCGCGACAGCGCGAACGACGGGTTCCACGAGGCGATCGGCGACACGATTGCGCTCTCCGTCACGCCTGAGTACCTGGTGAAGATCGGGCTCCTGGCAACGCCGCCCGACACGTCTCGCGACATCGGTCTGCTGATGAATCGCGCGCTCGAGAAGATCGGCTTCCTGCCGTTCGGTCTGCTGATCGATCAGTGGCGGTCGAAGGTGTTCTCCGGCGAGATCACCCCCGAGCAGTACAACAAGGCGTGGTGGGACCTGCGGTTGAAGTATCAGGGCGTTGCTGCCCCGTCACCACGTGGGGAGTCCTTCTTCGATCCCGGGGCGAAATATCACGTTCCGTCCAACACCCCGTACACCCGATACTTCCTCGCGGACATCCTTCAGTTCCAGTTCCACCGGGCGCTGGCGAAAGCGGCCGGCTGCGACCTGCCACTGCACCGCTGTTCCATCTACCAGAGCAAGGAAGCCGGCGACCGCCTCAATAAGATGCTCGCGCTGGGCGCCTCACGGCCCTGGCCGGACGCGCTCGAGCGCGCTCACCGGCACGAAACAGATGGACGCCACCGCCATCCTGGATTATTTTGCGCCGCTGTCGAAGTGGCTGGACGAGCAGCTCGCGGGACAGCCGGTGGGATGGTGACGGCTCCTGCGGCCACACTACGGTGCCAGCGCTGCGGCTCCCTGATGGAGATGAGGGATCCGCCGCCTGGCGCCCCCTGGAAGCCGGATCAGTTCTGGGTTTGTCCCCGATGCGGACGGCATTTCTGGACCACTTACCCGCTGCCACCGGCGCCCCCGGGCGCGCTCCACCGGCTGAATAGGCCAGAAAACAGGGGAACGGGGCTGTTCGATGAGGTCGTTCAAGGGCGGTTCCAACCGGCTCGGTTGCTTGACTTCGCTTCCGGAACTCCCTACACTGGCCCGGTTTTCGAGCTCAGCGTGCGATTGGCACAGTCGGTCAGTCGCCGCGGTGCACGGCAGGTCGTCGGCGCCTCCCAGCAAGTAACCGGGCCGCCTCCGCCGGCCCTGAACCCACGCTCAGCTTGCCGAAGCCCGCGAGATGATCTCGCGGGCCCGTTCATCGGAGGACACGGGTATGCCGACCGGGACCATCGCTCGCCTTTTGATCGATAAGGGGTTTGGGTTCATCCGCGACGAAAGTGGAATCGAGCACTTCTTCCACCGCAGCTCGGTTCGCGGTGCCGTGTTCGAGCTCCTTCGCGAAGGGCAGCGCGTCGAGTTCACGGAGGAGGACTCCGGGAAGGGCCCGCGCGCCGGAGAAGTACGCCTCCTCGAAGGCTGATCGTTCAATCCGCACGTCAAGGGCGGGGCCGTGGCCCCGCCCCGACCTCTCCTTCGCCACAATTCCCGAGTTCAACCCCTACTCAGCATGACGCGCACTCGATCGCAGCGGATCCGCGGCGGGATCGTGCGCATCACCGTCGCCACCCTGGCACTTGCGGTTGCGGGGCTGGCCGGCTTTCTTCCGTTCGCCGGCACATACCTCGTCGTTCAGCAGCCGCTCGAACACGCGGACGCGATCGTCGTCCTCGCCGGTCCTCGCGCCGAACGATGGCTCGAAGGTGTCGACCTGTTTCGCGCCGGGTGGGCGCCCCGGATCGTGCTCAGCCGCGGGCGCATCGACAACGGCGAAGCACGACTGAGCGCGATGGGCATCCGCTTCCCCCAGGACGCTGACCTTGCCCGCGACGCGATGCTGCAGATGAACGTTCCCGCCAGCGCCATCGTCTTCCTGCCGGAATCGCTGGACAACACGGCGCAGGAGGCGGCATCGACACGGCGGATCGCTGTCGAGTCCGGCTGGAGCCGCATCATCGTCGTCACGTCGGCGTACCATTCGCGTCGCGCCGGATATGCGTTCGCACGAGAGTTTCGCGACACTCCCATGCGGATCGTGATGCGAACCACGCGCTACGATTCGGCGCTGCCGGCGCGATGGTGGACGACGAGGCAGGATGTGCGGTATGTGACGTCGGAACTGCAGAAACTTGCCGCCTACCGGCTCGGCCTCAGCCAGTAAACAGGTGGGGGCCGGGTCGTCGCGACCGCGCGTGCGTTAGCATGGGGCAGAGAGGAAGCGAACGGGGCCCGGTGGCCCTCCCGGTCTTCAAAATCGGTCGCTGCCCGCGTTGAGCGGGCGGGCTGGGTTCGACTCCCAGGCGCTTCCGCCACCCATCGCTACGGCTTCAGCAACTCCAGAAATGCGTCCGTGTCGCTCAAGTCCTTGAACACGATCTCAGCTCCGGTGGCCCTCAACTGTTCGACCGTGAATGTTCCGGTGGCGACGCCGACGGGGACGGCACCGACTGCGCGGGCGCAGGCGATATCGTGCGGCGTGTCGCCGACAACAAGGATGTGCTCGGGGGCAAGGTCCGGCAGGCCGCATCCGCGCGCGCGCGCCAGTGCGAAGGGCACCAGCGCATTCCGATCGGCGGAGTCGTCGCCGTACGCACCGCAGCGGAAGTAGCGCCACAGGTCGAAGTATTCGAGCTTGATCCGGGCACCGGCCTCGAAATTTCCGGTCAGCAGTCCGACAAACACGTCGTCGCGATCCGCCAGGGTGTCGAGCAAGGCACGCACGCCGGGCATCACGGCCTTGGTCCCCCGTCCGGGCAGCTCGATCTCGCGTCGAAGGCTCGCGACGTATTTCCCGCGCAGTTCCTCCAGGAGCTCGGCATCGAGTGTTCGGCCGGCTCGAGCCGCGACGTCGGAGAGAATGATCCGATCGGTGCGTCCGGCGACCGGGATGCCGTCGAGCGCGTCGGTGTGGCCGACGAGTTCGGCACACGCCGTGTTCATCGCCCGGAGACCGGCTGCCCCGGTAAGGACGAGCGTGCCGTCGATGTCGAAGAGAACGAGTTTCCGCATGTTGGCTATGGGTCTCTCTCGCGCCTCGTTGCGCGCCGCAGTACAATCGCCGCCAGGAGGGATGTGAAAATGAAACTGTCGAACCTGCCGTTCACGGCCATTCTCGTCGCCGTGTCGGGAGCCGTCATGCTGGCGCAGGCACCTGCTGCCCCGGCGTCATCATCGAAGAGTGCCGCCGGCGGCGCCGCCCATGCTGACATCAAGGGAGAAGGCGTCACCGGCACCGCCGAATTCGTCGAGCGCGCGCAGGGAACCGGCAAGCTGGTGGAGATTACCGTCAGTGCGAGCGGGCTCAAGCCCGGAATGCACGGTGTCCACCTGCACGCGGTCGGCAAATGCGAGCCCGACTTCACCGCGGCTGGCGGGCATTTCGATCCGGGTCCCGCTGCCAACATGGATCCTGACGCCAACCACCCGTTCCACATGGGAGACATTCCGAACCTGCAGGTGGGCGCCGACGGCAAAGGCACGATGAAGATCGTGACCTCCCGCGTCACGCTCTCCGACGGACCGCTGTCCCTGTTCGACGCTGACGGGAGCGCGATCGTGATCCACGGCAATCCTGACCAGGGCATCACCGGCGAGCCCAAATCCGGCGTCAGCGGCGGCCCGCGCGTCGCGTGCGGCGTGATCAACCACAAATAGACCCGGGGGTTCCGGCGACGCCTTGTCTGGCGTTCCGGAACCCGCCTTCAGAAGCCGAACCATCCCCGCCGCGACGCCCCTTTCAGAATGCCGGTGCCAGGTTCCAGCGTGAGGACGCGCTGCGCCGCCGCGGTCGAGAACTCCGGATCCATCGAGATCATCAACGTCGTCAGCGCGCGTGCGTCCGAGACGCGCCGTAAAACCTGACCGAATTTTCGCCGCTCACCGTCGGACAGAGTCGCCGACGGATGCTCCATCAGCAGAAGTTCCGGTCCGAGTGCGAGCGCACGGGCGAGGTGCGTGCGGACGCGCACCGGAGCTGGCAGCGTGACCGCAGGCTGATCCAGCCAGGCCGGTTCGATATCGCATTCCTCGGCCAGGCGGGTCACGAGGTCCCGCGTCTCGCGACTCACCGGATCGATGTCCAGCGTGAACGGCAACGCAAGGTTCTGCACCAGCGTCGACCCTTCGAGTATGACGGCGCGATCGGTGACGATGCCGAAGCGATCGAGCGAGGAGAGCCACTCGTCACCGTCGGCGAGGTCCTGGGTTCGGGCGCCGAAAACGCGAACCTCCCCTTCGTCCGGCAGCGAAGCACCGGTGACGAGATTGATCATCAGCTCCGCCGCGACGGCGTCGATGCCGGCGATCGCGACGCGCTCGCCGGGTGCGACGGCAAGTGCCTCGATGCGCAGCGGGCGCAGGCCGCCGTAGCTCTTTCTGACGGCGGTCATTTCCAGCACGGCGGGCGAGTTCATGGCCGGCGCGCTTCGAGGGCGGCGAAGTCGTCGGCCGAGAGCGCGAGCGCACCGAGCGTCCCCGTCCGGTGCGCGGATTCGCCGTGAAAGTCAGAACCACCGGACACGGCTAGGCCGTGGCGGGCGGCGAGTTCACGGTAGCGCTTTTCCGTGTCGGCGTCGTGATCGCTGTGCCGGACCTCGATGGCAGCGAGCCCTGCGCCTGCAAGCCTGGGGATGATCGCGTCCATCCGGGTCACGCCAGGGTGCGCGAGCGACACCAGCCCTCCCGCCTTTCGCACCGTCGCGATGACCTGGTCGGGCGTCGCCCCTGTTCGCGGCACGTACGCCGGCCCGTCGTTCCCGAGCAGGCGGTCGAATGCGTCACTCCGGTCCTGCGCGAGGCCCGCCGACACGAGCGCATCGGCCATGAGCGGGCGTCCGACGCTCCGCCCTGGCGATTCCGCGGCGCGGGCGAGCAGCGGCTCGATGTCGATCGGACAGCCCAGCGCGCGCAGCCGGTCGGCGATCTCGCGGAGACGACGGAGCCGATCGGCGCGCTGACCGGCGAGAAAGGCGGCCATGCCGCTGTCCTCCGGATCGACGAAATACGCCAGCAGGTGCACGTCGCGGTGCTGCTCGACGGCGGTAATCTCGACTCCTGTGATCAGCCGGAGGCCAAGCCCGGTCGCGGCGCCGCGTGCCTCGGCGATGCCGGCGAACGTATCGTGATCGGTGATGCTGATCGTCGTGAGCCCGGCGCTCGCGGCTCGCGCGACGAGCGCAGCGGGCGACAGGGTGCCGTCGGAGGCCGTGGTGTGAAGGTGGAGATCGATCAAGACGCAGCTGCGGACTGCCGCCGCGGCTTGCGCTTGGGCGGCCTGGCGGGCCGCCTTCGCCGCTGGCGATCGACGAGCGCGCGGTATTCACGAATGAGGAGACCGAGGTGCGCGCGTTCCTCGTCGGCGAACTCGAGAAAGATCTGCTTGCCCTCGGAGTCTTCGAACTTCTCGCCGTATCGCTTGAAGAAGCGGTGCGACGCGCGTTCGCACTTGATGCCGATCATGAGCGCCTCGCGGTCGTCGACGCCGTTGGCCAGCCGCTCGGCTCCGGCCGCGAACAGCCCGTTGGCCGCTCCCTTGAAGAAGAGGAACGTCGGATGCGACTCGAGCTGCGGGTCCTGCTGCAGCAGCTCGCGGTAGCGGGCCTCGAGCGTTCCGAGGTGCTCCTTCTCCTCGTCGGCGAGCTTTTCGAAAATCCTGCGGCCGCGCACATCGCGAGTGATCCGGGCAGCGCGGGAGTAGAACTCGAGACCACTCCGTTCGGTGGCGATCGCGATGCGGAGCGCATCACGCGCAAACAGCACCTCGGTGGCGCCGCTTTCGACAGCCGGCGGACGTCCGGTGCGGCAGGACTCGCACGTCCCGTGGATCTGGAGCACGCTCTGTCGCGGCGTGAAATTCCGCGCCGCCGCGACCTCCTCCAGCAGCGATTCGATATCGGAGCTGAGGAATTCGAACGATCGGCTGCAGCCTTTGCAGATCAGGTGGAAGTGACGCGGGTGACGGTACGAATGCTCAAACCGGAACCGGCCTTCGCCGAAATCAACCTTCCGCGCGATCCCGGCGTCCACCATCCACTGCAAGGTGCGGTAGACCGTCGCCCGGCTGATGCGCATCGCTTCGCGGCCGGAGTCGGTCGTTGCGGAAGGATTCTCCGAGCCGCTGATTTTGGCGACGTCCTCGCGGCGAATCAGGTCGAAGAGATCGTCGGGGGTGAGGTGGCCCTGCTGACGCAGGAACACGTTGACGATCAGATCGCGCTTGCTCGAGCGCTTGCTTCCGGCGGGGCGAAGGCTGTCGAGATAGCCTGTGGGCTCCATCGCGGGTTCACGGTTCAAGAAGTCCAGGATTCAAGGTTCGAAGACCGCGCGAACCGTGAACTTCCTGAACGCATGGACGCGACGCTTAGACGCTGAAGGACGAACCGCAGCCGCAGGTGGACTTCGCGTTCGGGTTCTTGATGGTGAAGCCACCGCCGGTCACGTTATCCACGAAGTCGACTTCGGCGCCCTTGAGGTAACGGGCGCTGATCGGATCGACCAGCAGCTTGACACCGTTCGACTCGATGACGGCATCGGTCGACGCGTCGCCCTCACCCTCGTCGATCATCAACCCGTACTGAAACCCTGAACAGCCGCCTCCCTGGACGAACACCCGGAGCCCCGCGTCGAGCTTGTTTTCTTCGGTCAGCAGTTCGGAAATCTTGGTGGCAGCCGAAGACGTGACGTTGATCAGCATCGATGAATTCTCCCCTTGGTCCAATCGCTCCCTGACATTATATCGGTCCGGCTGAGGGCATTCAACCGTAATCAGACCTGATCCAGACCCCACCAGTCGGCACAAGGCCAACAATAGTAACAACTTAGACGCTTCGAACGGAGCTCCTGTCTCCGCCGAAACGCGGGTTAACGTAGCGTGCTGAGAACGGCGCCTGACGCCTCTTCGACGTCCTTGTGCAGACTGTTGCCGTGCGCGTCCATCGTCACGATCGCGGGAAAATCCCGGACGTCGAGATGCCACATCGCTTCGGGGGTGCCGAACTCCATCAGCGACACGCCCGCGACACGCTCGATGCAGCGGGCGTAGAACTGGGCCGCGCCGCCGATCGCGTTCAGGTAGACGGCCCCTGATTCTTTCAGGCCGGCCAGCGTTTTCGCCCCCATCCCGCCTTTGCCAATCACCACCCGGACTCCGTAGCGCTTCAGGATGTCCGCCTGGTATGGTTCCTCGCGGATGCTGGTCGTGGGACCGGCCGCCGTCACACGCCAGTGGTCTGCTTCCTTCACGACGACGGGACCGCAGTGGTACAACACGCCGCCCGTGAGATCGACCGGCGGATCGTGCTTCATCAGGTGCGCGTGCACCGCGTCACGTCCGGTGAACATCCGCCCCGAGATGAGCACGACGTCGCCCACGTTCAGCGAGCGGATCTGCTCGTCCGAGATCGGCGCCCGCAGAGGCACCTCGCGGCCGGTGCGCGGAACCCCAGCGGCGAGCACTTCGGGCGCGAGCATCGGTACTGACTTCGTCCGCCCTTCCCGGTAAAGCCAGTCGGTTATCTGCTCCTGTTGTCGCGTCCACGTGGACGCCAAGCCGCCGAAACGCCCAGCAGTCGTATGCGACCGACACGAAGAAGCTTGCCGGCAACCGGTTGAGCGCGCCGATCTTGCACCCGATGAGGGACGTCTGGCCGCTGAAGCCCATCGGCCCGACGCTCAGCTTATTGGCTTCGTCCATCACCGCGGACTCGACGGCGGCAAGGCGCGGATCGGGATTGGTGTCGTCCAGCGTGCGGAAGAGCTGCTCCTTCGCGTGAAGATAGCCGGACGTCCGATCGCCCCCGATACACACGCCAACAGCGCCCGGGCTGCACCCTTTCCCCTGCGCCTTCCAGACGGCGTGGAGGATGCATTTGCGCACGCCTTCAAGGGAGCGATCGGCGCGGCCCAGGTGCTCGAGCTCAGATGGCAACGCATACTGCGCGTTCGTGTTCTCGCAGCCGCCGCCCTTGAGTATGAGCTTCACCTCGATGTGGGGCGCTTCCCACTGTTCGAAGTGAATGATTGGGGTGCCGGGACCCAGGTTGTTGCCGGAGTTTTCTCCCGTGATCGAGTCGACCGAGTTGGGCCGCAGCTTTCCACGACGGGTCGCTTCGGCCACCGCTTCGCGGATCTGCGCGCGAAGCGCGATCTGGTTCACGCCGACCGGCACCTTCACTTCGAAGGTCGGCATCCCGGTGTCCTGGCAGATCGGCCCTTCGCACGACTCGGCCTGATCGATGTTCTGCGCGATGATCGTCAGGGCCTGGCCGGCACGCGTCGCCGGCTCCTCACGCCGCACCGCCAGCCCCATCGCGGCGCGGACATCGGGCGGCAGGTCGGTCGAGGTTTTCGTGATGAGTTGAACCATGCTGTCGAGGAAGGCCGGAAGCATATGGAACAGTATAATCGCGGCACTGTGACGAAGTTCCGGGTCGAACGCGATCCGCTTGGCGAGGTCCGCGTGCCGGCGGACGCGTATTACGGTGCCCAGACCCAGCGTGCGCTCGACAATTTCCCGATCAGCGGCCTCACCGCGCCTCCGGCACTCGATCGTGGCAACCGCGCAGATCAAGAAAGCCGCGGCGGCCGCGAACGGGAAGCTCCGGCGGCTTCCGTCGAAGATCGCCAGGGCTATCGTCGCGGCGGCGGACGAAGTTCTCGCCGGCCAGCTCCGCGAACAATTCGTGGTCGACATCTACCAGGCCGGCGCCGGCACGTCGCACAACATGAACGCGAACGAGGTGCTGGCGAACCGGGCGGCGGAGATGCTCGGCGGCGGCCGCGGCGAGTACACGCTGGTCCATCCGAACGATCACGTGAACATGGGTCAGTCGACGAACGACGTGTACCCGACGGCGACGCGCGTTGCCCTCACGGCCGTCGTCGTCGCCGCTGGTCGCGTCAGCGCGCGCCCTTGCCGATGCGCTCGACGAAAAAGCGGCGGCGTTCGCGGCGATTCTGAAGACCGGCCGGACGCACCTGCAGGACGCGGTGCCGATCACCCTCGGGCAGGAGTTCGGTGGCTTCGCCGCCAACGTCCGGCATGCGGCCGACGAGGTCAGCCGCACCTCCGAGCAGCTGCTCGAGCTGAATCTCGGCGCGTCTGCCGTTGGCACCGGGCTCAACGCCGGCGACGATTACACCCGCGAGGCCGTCGCCCGCCTGGCCGAATACACCGGCGCGCCGTTCCGCCCGGCGGCCAACAGATTCCGCGTCACCCAGAGCATGGGGGACGTGCTCGCGTGTTCGGGGGCGATTCGGCGGCTGGCCGTGGAGGTGGGGAAGGTCGCCTCGGATCTGCGGCTGCTCAGCATGGGGCCGCGGGCCGGCATCGCCGAGATCCAGCTGCCACCGGTGCAGCCGGGATCGTCGATCATGCCCGGCAAGGTGAATCCATCCGTGCCCGAGATGGTCAACCAGGTGTGCTACCAGGTGATCGGGTGTGACTCGGCGATCCTCGCCGCGGCCGACGCGGGACAGCTCGAACTGAACGTGATGATGCCTGTCATCGCGTGGAACGCGCTGCACGCGACGGCGATTCTCACCCAGGCGATGCGGGTTCTGCAGACGCGGTGCGTCGAGGGGATCAAGGCAGACGAGGCTCGATGCCGCGAGCTGCTCGACCGGAGCACCGCGCTCGCGACCGCACTCAGCCCGTACATCGGCTACGCCGAGACCGCGAGCATCGCCAAGACGTCAGTACAAACAGGCCGGACGATCCGTGAACTCGTCCGCGAGCGCGGCCTGCTGCCCGAGGCGCGCCTCGATGCCATCCTGTCGGCGGAAGCCATGACATCTCCGGGCGTCCCGGGACAGACCAACGATGCAGAACAAGCAGAAGCGCCGGCGCGTCCTCGGAGTCCTCGGCGATCGCCCTGCTGGTCGTCGCCGCCGTGCCGGCGGCGCAGCACACGCGCCTGTTCCGGCCGGAGGATCTCGGCGAACTGGAGGGTCCCGATCGCGACCAGTGGCAAAATCCGGACAAGATCATGGACGCGCTGGGGGTGGGCGAGGGAGTCGTCGTCGCTGACCTCGGCGCCGGCAGTGGCTGGTTCACCATCCGGCTCGCCGGGCGCGTCGGCCCCAATGGCCTGGTCTACGCCGAAGACATCCAGCGCCAGATGATCGATTCGATCACCCGGCGCGTTGAACGCCTCGGGCTGAAGAACGTCAAGACCGTGCTCGGGACGGCCCAGGACCCGCGCCTCCCCGCGCCCGTCGATGCCGTCCTGATCGTCGATTCGTACCACGAAATGGAACAGCCGGTGGCGCTGCTCAGGAACGTGTCACGTTCGCTGAAACCGAACGGCCGGATCGGCATCGTCAACTTCACCAAGGACGGCGGCGGCCCCGGACCGGCGATCGAGGACCGCGTCGATCCGGAGCGAGTGATCGCCGATGCCCACGCCGCGGGACTGACGCTCCAGTCGCGCGAGACCTTCCTCAAGTACCACTACATGCTGGTGTTCGAGAATCCCAAACGGGATTAGGGATCAGGGATTAGGGATTCGGGATTAGGGATTCGGGATCGGGGACTAGGGATTGGGGATCAGGGATTGGGGATCAGGGATTGGACTGCGGAACTGCGGAACTGGGAACTGTAACTGGAACTGAGGCGGAACTGATTGCTGATAGCTGATAGCTGATCTGCTGAGAGCTGAATCTGTCGCTCACCTTCCCGTGAATCGCCAGACCGCGGGCATGATCGCGGCCGCGACGAGCACCTTGAAGATGTCTGCCGGAATGAACGGGTAGAACCCGCTCTGAAGCGCCGCGCCGAAGCCGAGGGCGGGTCGTGCGAAGAACCCCAGCCACACCACGCCGCACGTGAAGATGACGAGCAGGCCGCCCACCATCGCGATCACGGACGTGAGATAGCGGCGGTCGAACCCGGATTCCGCGAGCAAGCCCGGTGAGATACGCGGCAAAGGGGTAGCTCATGAGATACCCGCCCGTCGGTCCAAGCAACCGCAGCGCGCCCTGGGGCAGCGATGGCGAGGCCGCGAACACCGGAAGCCCGGCAATCCCCGCGAGCAGATACACGACCTGGGCCGCCATACCGAGCCGCGCACCGAGGACGACGCCGCCAAGCAGCACCACCATCGGCTGTAATGTGAACGGCACCGGCGTAAACGGAAGGGGGATGCTGACCTGCGCCGCGGCAGCCGTCAGCGCCGGCGAGAAGCAGCACGGAAGCGATGCGGATCCCGGTCTGCATCTCCGCGCCCCGGACCACCGCCCCGAGCAGCGTTCCATTGCCCCCGGCACGATCGAGTCGAACATTCATGGAGCCAGATTGTACTATCTCTACTGATACTTTCGGGATTCGGGACTCGGGGCTCGGGATTCGGGGCTCGGGATTCGAACTCGGGGTTCGCGGCTCGGGACTCGGGGCTCGCGGTTCGGAGTTCCGGGTTACAGGTTTCCGGGTCGGGTTCGGAAGTTCAGGAGCTCGGAAGCACTGGTAGCTGGAGACTGGTGACCGTAGCCGAGCTGAGAGCTGAAGTCTGATAGCTGATAGCTGAGGTCCAAGCTGAGACTGGAGATCGATGCGCACCGTCATGACAATCGCCGGCAGTGATTCGGGCGGTGGCGCCGGCATCCAGGCCGACCTGCGCACCTTCGCGGCGCATGGTGTGTTCGGCACCTCCGCGGTGACGGCGGTGACGGCACAAAACACCCTCGGCGTCGTCGCCTGGCTGGCAATGCCTGCGGACCTCGTCACCGCGCAAATCGAAGCGATCGTCGGCGACATTGGCGCCGATGCGGTGAAGACGGGCATGCTCGCGTCTGCCGCGATCGTCGAGGCGGTCGGGGCTGCGATCGACGCGCTCGAGCTGCCGCAGGTCGTCGTCGATCCGGTGATGATTGCCAAGGGAGGCGACGCGTTGCTGGACGATGACGCGGTGGCGGCGATGCGGGCGGAATTGCTGCCGCGCGCGCATGTGGTCACGCCGAACGTGCCCGAGGCGGAGGTGCTGACCGGGATGACGATCCGCACCCTCGAGGACATGCATGCCGCGGCCGCGCGGATCCTCGGGATGGGGCCCCGCGTCGTACTGCTGAAGGGTGGCCATCTGGACGGCCCGAACGCGATTGACGTCGTCTGCACGTCCGTAGAGCGGTTCGAGATCAGCCGTCCGCGAATCCAGACCCGCCACACCCACGGCACCGGCTGCACCCTGGCGTCGGCGATTGCCGCGAACCTGGCACTGGGGCTTCCGGACCGGGAGGCGATCGAGGGAGCCCGCGAATATCTGGACGGCGCTATCCGCCACGCCCCGGGGATCGGCAAGGGGCACGGGCCGCTGAACCACTTCTGGCGCGCGGTATACTGAGGAGTATCGCGAATGACGCGCTCCGAATACGGGGCCGACTGACGGGCGTTACCGCGTCACCTCGGAGCCGCTCGACAGTGTCGCGGTCGCGCGAATCGTCGCGGCGGACGACTGCGGCGCGGTCGTGACCTTCGTCGGCCTGGTGCGCGATCACAACGCCGGCCGCAAGGTGCTCTGGCTCGACTACGAAGCTTACGAGCCGCTGGCACTGAAGGCCTTCGAGCAGATCGGCGAAGAAGCAGCAGGCCGATGGCCGGCCTCACGACTTGCAATCCATCACCGCATCGGACGGGTGGCAATCGGCGAGGCGAGCGTCGTGCTCGCGGCCGCCTCGGCGCATCGGGCGGACGCGTTCGCCGCTTCGCGATTTACCATCGAGCGGATCAAACAGATCGTCCCGATCTGGAAGCACGAGCACTTCGAGGGCGGTGACGTCTGGATCGAAGGCGCGACGGCCGATCCACTCGACAGCGCCGCACGTGACGCGGCCTTCGAGCGCGCGTGCTCGTAACCGTTCGGCTCTTCGCCAGGCTTCGCGAAATCGCCGGCGCGTCAGAGCTGGCGCGCACGGTTCCGGACGGGGCCACCGCGCGAGCGGTGTGGGATCAGCTGGCGGGTGAATTCCCGGCGCTCGGCGATTACGCCAGCGCGATCTCCTGCGCGGTGAACGACGAGTACTCGCGGCTGACGACGACACTGGAGGACGGGGACGAAGTAGCATTCCTGCCGCCTGTCTCGGGTGGCTGAAATCAAGGGCGAAGGGTTCCGTTCCCGTTTCCCGAGTGACGCCCGAAGAGATGAGCAGCGACAGACATGTTCGATAAACTCAACGCGGTCGAGGCCCAGTACGAGCGGCTGATGGCGGAGATGTCCGATCCTGCCGTGCAGGCTGACACGACCAAGTTCCGTTCGCATTCCAAGGCGCTGTCCGAAATGCAGCCGCTCGTGGAGAAGTTTCGCGAGTACAAGGAGGTCGTCGAGCAGCTCACGGCGACCGAAGGGCTGATGAAGGATCCGGACATGCGCGAGCTTGCGCAGGAGGAGCTCCACAGCCTGGAGGCGCGACGCGACGCGCTCCTCGCCGATATCCGCGTGCTGCTCGTGCCGAAGGATCCCAACGACGCGAAGAACGTCGTGCTCGAAATTCGGGCCGGCGCGGGCGGGGACGAGGCGGCGCTCTTTGCGGCGGATCTGTTCCGCATGTACTCCAGGTACGCCGAGCGCCAGGGCTGGCGCGTCGAGGTCCTGAACGTGAGCGAGAACGGCTCCGGCGGAACCAAGGAAGTCACGGCGATCATCGAAGGACGCGGCGCCTACAGCAGGCTGAAGTACGACAGCGGCGTCCACCGCGTCCAGCGCGTGCCCGCGACCGAAGCACAGGGCCGGATCCACACGTCGACCGCTACCGTCGCCGTCCTTCCCGAAGCAGAGGAAGTGGACATCCACATCGACGCGAAGGATCTGCGCATCGACACGTTCTGTTCGAGCGGTCCCGGCGGGCAGAGCGTCAACACCACGTATTCGGCCGTCCGGATCACCCACATTCCCGTCGGGCACCGTCGTGTCGCAGCAGGACGAGAAGTCGCAGGTCAAGAACCGGGCGAAGGCGATGAAGGTGCTGCGGGCGCGTCTCTACGAAATGGAGATGCGGAAGCAGCAGGAAGCGATCGCGAAGGACCGGCGGACCCAGGTCGGGACGGGCGATCGATCCGAGAAGATCCGGACCTACAACTTCAAGGAGAACCGGATCACCGACCACCGCGTCGGCTTCACCATGCACCAGCTCACCGAGGCGCTCGATGGCGACATCGGCGAGCTCATCGACGCGGCCGTCGCGCACTTCACGTCCGAGAAACTGAAGGAAGCCACCGACGCGGACGGCTCCGACACGGTTCACTGATCGGCCCATGGCCTCGGTGCACGAGCGGCTCGTCGAGGCTCGACACGTCCTCACCGGCGCCGGCATCGACGCCGACGAGGCAGCGCTCGACGCCGAGGTCCTGGCGCGCCACGTTCTCGGCTGGGACCGGGCGGTCCTCATCGCCCGCTGGCGCGAACCCGCGTCGGCAGATCTTCACCGAAGCGCTCGCGCGACTCGTCGCGCCGCCGCGCCGCCCGAGAACCCGTCGCCTACATCACCGGTCGGCGCGAATTCTGGGGACTCGAATTCGAGGTCACACCCGACGTCCTGATTCCACGTCCCGAGACCGAGCTCGTCATCGAGGAAGCGCTGCGCTTCTCGCGGGAGGTTCGGACTTCCTGCTGTCCGTGATCGATGTCGGGACCGGCAGCGGCTGCATCGCCATCTCGCTCGCCTGCGAGCTTCCCCTCTCGCACGTAACACGCCACTGACATTTCGCCTGCGGCTCTCGCGGTGGCGCGGCGGAACGCGGCTCGACTCGGTGTGGAGCACCGGCTCACCCTCATCAATGGCGACCTGCTCGACGGCACTCCGGCGGCGGTTGACCTGATTGTCTCCAACCCGCCGTACGTTCCAGCGCAGGATGCGCCGACGCTCCAGCCAGAGGTGGGGCGGCATGAACCGGCTGTGGCACTATTCGGAGGCAACGGTGATGGGCTGGATGTGGTGCGCCGCCTCTTCGCCTGCAGCCTCGACGCACCTGGCGCAAGGCGGGCGGCTCATCATCGAATTCGGATTCGGGCAGGCGCCGGCGCTGGGAGTGGCCGCACGAGCGGCCGGCTGGGAGATCGTGCGGATGATTCCCGACCTGCAGAACATTCCGCGCGTGGCCGTTCTCAGGAGGTAGGCGTGGAGAACTGTCTCTTCTGCCGGATCGTGTCAGGAGAAATTCCTGCGACGATTGTGTTCCAGGACGATGCCGTCGTCGCCTTCAAGGACATCACGCCGCAGGCGCCGATGCACGTCCTCGTCATCCCCCGTCGTCATGTCGCCAGCTTGAACGAGCTCACCGGGACGGAGGACGAGATCGTCGGCCGACTGGTGCGCACCGGCGCCGCAATCGCGAAGGACCAGGGATACGACGGAGGAGGCTATCGCACGGTGTTCAACTGCAACGCCGACGCGGGCCAGACCGTGTTCCACATCCACCTGCACGTGCTCGCAGGACGTCACATGGCATGGCCTCCTGGCTAGCCAGGGTTCCGCAGGTTCTACAGGTTTTACAGGTTCTACCGGGTTCTAAGGTCAAGTTTGAAGGTTTCAGGTTCTAAGTTCTACGTTGGGTTTGACGTTTCCAGGGTTATGTCTGGTCCGGCCGTGAAACCTGCGCGAACCCTCAAAATCTGCGACGTGTAGAACCGAGCCTAAAACCGTATAGCCGTAAAACCCAGAACCTGACCTTAGAACCGGTAGAACCCGTACAACCTAGAACCCTAGCACCGGCGAGCGAAGCGAGCCTAAGAAGCCGCCCTCGCGAGCAGATACTGTCCCCTCCCCTGCTCGCGCGCGAGGAAGAAGTCGACGGCGCGGTATCCCCGGCCGAAGTAGGACTGGAAGATGTCGCGCGTTCTCTTCCGCCACTCGCGTGCGAGGTCCGGATGATTGTGGAGAAGCTCGGTGAAGTTGGTTGGGATTTCGACGAGCACGCGCGCGGCTTCGACGTCGAGGTCGGCGTCCCCGGGCTCGAGCGATTCGGTGGTCCCGCGTGAGGGGTTCACCAGGACGGCCGCGACGACGGCACTGTCCCTGACGCTGATCGGAGCGGCGGTACCGCGCGGGCGCCGGGTGGCGGCGTTCGCGGGTGTCGAAGCGCCGATGCGGCGCTCGACGTGGGGCGTCGACAGGTGCCACTCCACCATGAAGCGATCGGTGGGCGCTCCGCCGTGCAGCGCACTTCCGGACTCGCCGTAGAGGTCCTCTTCGTATCCCTCGACGAGCACGCCGAGCTTGTTGAAGTTGAGATGTGCGCTGGTGGCGGAGAGCGGATCGGCTGTCCATTCGATCAAGTCGATCCCGGTTCGGAGCGCGTGCTGACGCTGGGCGAGCTTGAGCGCGACTCCCGCGCCCAGACCACGTGCGTCGGGGACGACTCCGAGTGCATGCGACCAGAGCGTCGGGCGCCCGTCCTTCATCGCGGGGGCGGCATAAGCGTAGCCTTTCATCGTGCCGGTCTCGTCGAATGCGCCGAGCAGCACGCCGCCGCGCATGATCGTGACGACAAGCACTGCCGGCGGCAAGTACATCCTCCCCGTCCGTGTAGCCCCAGATCTGTCTCTCGAGCGCGGCCACCTGGCGGCATTCGGCGAGAGTAGAGAGCGCGCGGACGATCATCGAGTGAACGGAGTCGCCAACGAGAGGAGGGCCGGCAATTGTCGCAGCGACTCGATCACCGGGACATCAGGAGGGCAGCTGGCGTGTGTGCCCGCGGACCGCGAGACCAGGACAGCGCGCATGCCAAGGCGCCGCGCACCTTCGACATCGTGAGACACGCTGTCGCCGACCATGACGGCTTCCGCTGGCTCGACGTCCACCGCCTTCAGCGCCGCCTCGAAGATGCTGGGATGCGGCTTCATGTACCCGTGGTCGAGCGACGACAACGTCACCGAGAAGAGCCCCTCGAGCGCGAAGTGACGCTGGAAGGACGAGAGGCAGCGGTGCGAATTCGTGATGAGCCCCATCTTCAACCCTGATGCGTGTAGCCCTCGAAGCACCTCACCGACATCGTCATAGAGCATGAAGTGATGACAGGCGGCCCATTCCGTGTAGATGGCGCGTGCGGCTGCCTCGACTGGAGGACCGGTTCCACCCATGCCTTCGATGATCCGGCGCGTGTAGTCGATGTACAGCTGGGCGTCGTAAAGTCGACTTTCGGGTTCGAGGAAAGTGGCCGCACCAAGTACCGCCGCATCGAACTTCGCCGGGTCGACCTCGATATCGAACCGCGAGCAGAACTCGCGGTATCCGGACGCCTGAAATGCCGGACCGGGATAGATGAGCGTGAAGTCGACATCGAAGAAGACAGCGCGGGTCCGCACCTTCGTGGCCGGCTCGATCAAGGCTGCGCCTCGATTGCCGGCTCCGGACCGGCGATCGAGACTGCCGCCCGGTCGGAACGAAGCACGTCGGCTGCTGCAGCGCCGACTTCGTCGATGGTCACGGACTGAAGCAGGGCTGGGAGGCGCTGATCGTAGTCGAGCCCGAGGCCGAAGAGCTCGGAGGTCTGGAGGAAGGCGGCAATGCTGTAGTTGGTTTCGAGCATGCGCGGGATTGACCCGACGAGAAACTGTCGTGTTTCCGCGACCTCGGTTTCCGTCGGCCCGGTGGCGCCGAGTTGCTCGACCTCCGCATCGATCGCGGCGACGGCGCGCTCGACATTGTTCGGATCGACCCCTGCCCGGACGAGCAAGGGGCTGGGCCCGACCGTCGCATCGAAGGAGCTGTACGCGTAATACGCCATCCCCTGCCGCTCGCGGATATTGTCCGCGAGCCGGCCGCCGAGGCCGAACTGGCCGAGGATGTTGTTCATCATCCAATACGCGTAGTAGCGGGGATCCACCCGGCTGATGGTCGTGAACCCGTAGGCGATATCTGCTTGAGCCTTTCCCGGCATCGCAATCGAGCTGACGCGCCGGGCCGAAGCTGCCGGCGCCGGAGGCACGACAGCAAGGGGTGCCTCCGTGCCTCGCCAGCCGTCCAGCGCGACGGACGCAGCGTCGAGCGCATAGTCCGCCTCCACCTCTCCGACGATCGTCAGCGAGAGCGCGCCGGGACGGACATACCGGCCGTGGAACCCGGCGAGCGCATCCCGATCGATCCGTTCGAGGCTCGCCGCCGTGCCCTTTGCCTTGCGACCATAGGGATGAGACGCGCCGTAGAGCATCTCGAACAGCTTTTCGACCGCACGGACCGCTGGATTGTCGTCATCCTGCCGAATTGCGGTGAGCGCTTCGGCCTTGCGCTTCACCAGTTCCTCTTCCGGGAAGGTCGGGCGTCGCGCCACGTCCATGACGATCGCGAGGACGTCCGCGAAGTCCTCGGACAGGCACGTGCAGGAGAGCGTCATCGTGTGACGCGTGCTGGCGATCCGCAGCGACACTCCCCGTTCGTCGAGCTCCTCGGCGATGACATCAGCCGACCGACGCTCGGTTCCCCTGTCGATGACCCGACCGGTCAGGTAAGCAAGTCCCGCGAGATGCTCGGGCTCGTACAGGCTGCCGGCCAGGAACGTGGCGTTGATCGCCACGGCAGGCGTGGCTGCCGTCTCCTGGACGATGACGACGGCGCCGTTGTCGAGCGTGTGACGAAGCGGAGCCAGGCCGCGACCGAGTGCAGGCATCATCGCTCGCTCCTCGGCGGCGGCTGGATCAAGCTACCTTCCCGGGCGACAGGCCGGAAGACACCAACCGTCTTCGTCGACGGGTCGAGGCGGCGGCGCGCCACATCCCACACCTGCTCGAGCGTCACCGCATCGATCCGTCGCTGCAGCGTCGAAACGAACTCGGGCCCGACGACGGTCTCGAAATAGCCAAGCTGGTGGGCAATGTTGGTGACGCTGTCGTTCTCGAACACCAGACGCGCCCGCAGCTGGCGCTGCGCACGTATCAACTCGGCAGGCTCGATCCCGACCCGGCGCACGGACTCGAGCGCTCGATTCGCCGCCGCCTCGAGGTCTCCCGGATCCACCCCCTCCAGCGCCGTGAAGGAAAGCGTATAGAGGAAGGGCGCGCGCGTCGGAAGCAAGGCCCCCGACACCATCGACGCGAGCCGGCCCTCGACCAGCGCCGTATACAGGCGAGCTTTTCGCTGCGGCGGCGCGCCACGGAAACTGGACCACAGGTTCGCGCCCTTTGCACCGGTGAGGGCCGCGTCGAGGACGAGCAAAGGAAAGAAGTCCTCGTCCGTGGCGGCCGGCGCATGGAAGACCATCTTCACGTAACTGGTCGTGCCGTCGCGCTCGATGAGCACGCGACGTTCGCCGATTTGAGGGGGTTCCGTCACCCGCAGCCGCTCGGGCGTCGGACCTTCCGGGATCGATCCGAAGTGCTTCGCCGCGCACCGGAAGACCTCGTCGGCATCGACATCGCCGGCGACGACGAGCGTGGCGTTGTTCGGAATGTAGAACCGGCGATAGTGACCGTACAGATCGTCGCGACTCATGGACCTGAGATCGTCGAGCCAGCCGATCGTGGGATGCCGGTATGGATGTGCACGAAACGCAGACGCGGTGACCTCGGTGTCGAGGAGCTGATCCGGATCGTTCTCCCCGCCTTGCAGCTCCGAGATGATGACCGTCCGCTCGGATTCGCATTCCGCCGGCTCGAACAGGCCGTTCGCCATCCGCTCGGCCTCGATGAAGAGCATCTGATCGAGCGCGGCGCTCCCGGCCGTTTCCAGGTAAGTTGTCTGGTCGATCCAGGTGTAGCCGTTCCACATGCCGCCAAACCGTTCGACGATCCCCTTCATCTGCTCGCGCGGAATGTTGGTCGTGCCCTTGAAATTCATGTGCTCGACCCAGTGCGACACGCCCGTGAGGCCCGGGCGTTCGTCGCCGGAGCCGACGCCGTACCAGCACCACACCGATACGAGCGGAGCGGTGTGGACTTCCTGGACCAGAATCTCGAGGCCGTTATCGAGCGTCGCACGCCGGATCGCAGTCCGCCCGGCAGGAACGAGGGAGACCGTCATTCGTCCATTATACAAGCCGGGTTTGAGGCTTTCTGGGCATTCGAAGCGCTCGATTTGCTCTATTTCATTGGCATTTTCGCCGTTTTTTGATGGCGCGACGCTTGCTTCCTCCATGCTGAAACGGTTGGGCGACCGACTCGTATTACAGCCGAGTCGGATCGCAGGCAATTCAGGAGGAGATGAACATGTTCAAGCGGACGATTCTCGCGCTTTCGGTCGCAGCCTTGGCAATGACGGGCGTGGCTCAGGCGCAGGAGAATGCCACGCTCACGCTGCGCTCGGGCGAGCGCATCAGCGGACAACTTGTAGATATGGGCGGTTCGGGTTTCGCCGTCCGGGTTAGCGGGCAGGACAGAAATATCCCGACCAGCGAGGTCGCGGTGATTGATTTCTCCGGCAGTGCGGCCACGGACGCAGACTGGGCGAAGGTGACCGACGGCCAGCAGTTGCTGGTGCTGAAGGATGGCACTACGTCGACCGGTCAACTCTACGATATCGGCGGTACGTCACCGCTCAGGATCACGTTCAAGACCAGCTCCGGCGATCGCACCGCGTCCTCGTCGGAGATCGCGCGCATCGTGCTCGCACGCCCGGCGGGTGCGTCCTCAGGCTCCAATGCCGCACTCGCGCCGGCAACGGGCACCGGAATTTCTGTCTCGCCGCGCCAGGCGTGGACGTCGACGGGAATGACCGTGCGGAAGGGCGAGGTGCTTTCGTTCAACACGTCGGGTGAAGTGCAGTTGAGCGGTGACGCCAGCGACGTCGCGGCACCAGCCGGGTCCAAGAGCGGCCGCAAGGCGACCGGCGCGCCGCTGCCGACCGCGCTCGCGGGCGCGCTCATCGGCCGCATCGGCACCGGACAGGCGTTCGCCATCGGTAACCAGACGACCGTGCAGATGCCGGCCGCGGGACAGCTCTTCCTCGGCGTCAACGACGACGGGTTCGACGACAACCAGGGCGAGTTCCGGGTCGACATCACCCGGAGCGCTACGCGCCGGTAGACCCGGAGCGAGGTACATACGATGGGCCGGTCCCCTTCCGGGGGCTGGCTCTTTTTTACGTACGGTTCCGGGTTCCGAGTTCGGCGTTCGGGGGTTCAGGTTCAAGGTTCTGGTTCGAGGTTCAAGATTCTGGTTCGAGTTCAGGATTCTCCTTCCAGGTTCACCTCTTCGGCGCCGTTCAAGTGTCCGGATAGAACCCAGAACTCGGAACCAACCCCGAACCCGGAACCCGGAACCCGGAACCTCGAACCAACCTTGCACTAAACTAGAACGATCACATGGCCGAGTGGAAAGACACGCTGAATCTCCCCCGCACCGATTTCCCCATGAAGGCGAACCTCCAGGCGGCTGAGCCGCTGGCGCTCGCGCGCTGGAAGGAAATGGGGCTGTACGAGCAGATTCGGGAGAGACGGGCAGGTCGGCCGAAGTTCGTGCTGCACGACGGGCCGCCGTACGCGAACGGCCGCATCCACCTCGGCACGGCGATGAACAAGATCCTGAAGGACGTCGTCGTCAAATCGCGGACGATGATGGGCTACGACGCGCCGTACGTGCTCGGATACGACTGCCACGGACTGCCGATCGAGCTGAAGGTGGATCGGGAGCTCGGCCCGAAGAAGCGCGACATGCCGATTGCCGATTTCCGGCGGGCCTGCCGCGACTACGCCAGCCGGTTCATCGACGTGATGAGCGTCGAGTTCCAGCGGCTTGGCGTCTTCGGCGACTGGGACCACCTGTATCTCACGATGGACTTCCGCTACCAGGCTGCGATCGCCCGGGCGCTCGGCCGGTTCGTCGAGCGGAATCTGGTCTACAAGGGCAAGAAGCCGGTGCACTGGTGCATCCACTGCCGCACCGCACTGGCGGAAGCCGAAGTCGAGTACGCGGACCATTCGTCGCCGTCGATTTACGTCGAGTTTCCCTTGTCCAGCGAAAGTGCGGCCGACCTTGCCGCGCGCGTACCGGCTCTTGCCGGCCGCGACGTGTCGGTGCTGATCTGGACGACGACTCCGTGGACGATTCCGTCGAACCTGGCGATCGCATTCCACCCGGAGTTCGATTACGCCGCGTACGATGTCGACGGGCGTGCGGTGATCGTGGCCGAGGCGCTCGCGCCGAAAGTGGCCGAAGTAGCCGGGCGCACATTCGGGGCACCGGTGGCGCGGATGAAGGGCGAGCAGCTCGAGCGGCTCCGGTTCCGTCACCCGCTCTTCGACCGCGATTCGCTTGCCGTGCTTGCTGATTACGTCACGCTGGAGCAGGGCACCGGCGCCGTGCACACCGCACCCGGGCACGGGAGCGACGACTTCGTCACCGGCATCAAGTACGGACTCGAAGTGTATGTGCCGGTCGGACCCGGGGGGCACTTTCTCGCCAACGTCCCGATGTTTGCCGGCCAGCGCGTGTTCGATGCGAATGCCACGATCGAGGAGGCGCTCAAGGAACGCGGGCGCCTGTGGCACCGGCAGGCATTCGAGCACTCCTATCCGCACTGCTGGCGCTGCCACAATCCGGTGATCTTCCTGGCCACCTCACAGTGGTTCATCGCGATGGACAAGGAATTTGCCATCGCCGGCGGGTCGGCCGAGCCCCAGTCCGCCGGTCCGCGAACTCTGCGCGCCGCCGCAATCGAGACGATCGACAAGGACGTTACCTGGGTGCCGGCGTGGGGTCACGATCGCATCCACAACATGATCGTCAATCGCCCCGACTGGTGCATCTCGCGGCAGCGGGCGTGGGGCGTCCCGATTCCGGCGGTCGACTGCACCGCGTGCGGCGAAGCGCTGCTGACACCCGAGCTGGTCGAGCGCGCGGCGGCGGTGTTCGACACGTATGGGGCCGATTCCTGGTACGAGCGCCCGATCGCGGAATTCATTCCTCCCGGTCTGACCTGTCCGGCGTGCGGCGGCTCGGAGTTCGAGCGCGAGCGCGACATCCTGGACGTGTGGTTCGATTCCGGTTCCAGCCACGAGGCTGTCCTGCCCTTCCGGCCGGAGTTGACCTGGCCGGCGGACCTTTACCTCGAAGGCAGCGATCAGCACCGCGGATGGTTCCAGAGCTCGCTCCTGGTCGGCCTTGGCACGCGGGGCAAGCCCCCATTCCGCGAAGTCGTGACCCATGGCTTCATCGTCGCGGAAGACGGGCGGAAGATGTCGAAGTCGCTCGGCAACTCGCTCGAGCCGCAGGACATCATCAAGGAGAGCGGCGCCGAGATCATCAGGCTGTGGGTCGCGATGGTCGACTACCGCGAGGAAGTGCGGCTCGGCAAGCAGATCCTCGCGCGGGTGATCGAGGCCTATCGCAAGATCCGCAATACGCTGCGCTACCTCGTGTCGAACCTCTACGACTTCGACCCGGCGACGGATCTCGTGCCTGTCGATCGCATGCAGGAAGTCGATCGTTTCGCGGTCGCCCGATACGCCACGGCGGCAACGACGGTGTTGAAGGCATACGAAGCGTACGACTTCCCGACGATTTTCCAGGCGATCAACCAGTTCACCACGGTGGACCTCAGCGCGTTCTACGCCGACGTTTCGAAGGACCGGCTCTACACCTTCGGGCGGACATCGCCTGACCGCCGGTCCGCCCAGACGGCCATGTATGTCATTGCCGACGGGCTGACCCGCCTGCTGGCCCCGATCCTGCCGATGACGACCGACGAGTTGTGGCGGCACCTGCCGGGCCTGCGGGATGCGTCGGTCCACCTCGCCGAATTCCCCCGGGATGTCGACGCGCTGCTCAATCCCGCGCTCGACGAGCGCTGGGAGCGGCTGATGAAGATTCGCGACGAAGTCAACCGGGCGCTCGAGGCCGAACGCCAGGCGAAGACCATCGGGAACTCGCTGGGAGCACGGGTAAAGCTGCGCGCAGGCGGGGCGGATGCGGCACTGCTCGAACGATATCGGGACGATCTCCCGATGCTGTTCATCGTCTCGGAGGTCGAGCTCGATGCGGCTGGAGCGCGCGACGGGTATCGAGGTCGAAGTGACTCGCGCGGAAGGGGAAAAATGTCCCAGGTGCTGGCGATTTGTGCGCTCGATTTCGACGGCGCGCGGAACCGAAGGGCTGTGCGACCGGTGTGCCGGCGCGCTCGATGGAGACGCCGCGCTTGCCGGATGACAGCATGATGCCACTGCCTGAGGAGACACGCGACGCCGCAACGGCGCCAGCCCTCTCACCCGCCCGCCACGCGCACCCGCTGGAGCTCGGGACGATGGCCGTCGTCGTCGCGCTCGACCAGGTGACAAAAGCGATCGTGCGCCAGCTGCTGCCACTTGGAGAGAGCCGCAGCCTGATCCCGAACGTCCTCGATTTGACCCACGTGCACAATACCGGCGCGGCGTTCGGGCTGTTGAACGCGGTCGACTTTCCGTACAAGTCGCTGGTGATGATTGGCATCGCGGCCGTGGCGCTCGTCGCGATTGCCGTCTACGCGACCCAGCTTGGGTTCCACGAGAGAATGGCGCGCTTCGGGCTCGCGCTCATCCTCGCCGGCGCGTTCGGAAATCTGATCGACCGTGCCGTGTTCGGGTTCGTTGTCGATTTCGTCGATGTCTATTGGCGCGACACCCATTTCTGGGCGTTCAACGTGGCTGACTCGGCGATTAGCGTCGGCGCAATCCTGGTCCTGCTCGACATGATCGGGCTCGGACGACGACATGCATCCTATCCTGTTTGAGATCGGCCGGTTCCCGGTCTACACCTACGGGGTTCTGCTCGCGGCCGCGTACCTCGCAGGCCTGCAGTTCGCATTGATGCGGGCGCGTTCGCGCGGGCTTGATGCCGATCGCGTCATGGATCTGGGCATCTGGATCATCATCAGCGCACTCGCCGGCGCCAAGCTGCTGCTGCTCGTAGTCGAACACGACATGTTCAGCAGCAATCCCGCAGAGCTGCTGACGCTTCTCCGATCCGGCGGGGTGTTCTATGGCGGATTGATCGCTGCCGTAGGCGTCGCGCTCTGGTACATGCGGAAGCACCGGATGCCGACGTGGTCGGTCACCGATGTCTTCGCGCCGGGAATTGCCCTCGGACACGTCATCGGCAGGATGGGGTGTTTTTTCGCCGGCTGCTGCTTTGGACGACCGACCACCGTGCCGTGGGCCATCACCTTCCACAGCGAGGCGGCGGCGCAGAACGCCGGCACGCTGCTGAACGTCCCACTCCATCCGACGCAGCTGTACGAAGCGGGAGCCGAGCTGCTCATCCTGCTCGTGCTCCTGGCGACCGAGCGGAGGGGCAAACCATTCCCGGGACGCACGTTCTGGGGCTACATGTTCCTGTACGCGGTGTCGCGGTTCGTCATCGAGTTCTATCGCGGCGATCCGAGGGGCAGCGTGGGGATGTTGACGACGTCACAGTTCGTGTCGGTCATCCTGGCACCGCTCGCGATCGTCATGCTCGTCGTGCTGCGACGCCGGACGGAGCCGGCGCCGGGCCACGCCCGTCGGGCGCGAGCCGCGTAATGGCGGCCGCGGCGTCACGACAGCTGCCGGTCGAGCCTGAGCACGACGGGATGCGGCTCGACAACTTCATCACCGCGCTCCTGCCGGAGCAGTCGCGGTCGCACATCCAGCGCCTGATCAAGGACGGACGGGTGACCGGCCCGATGGCGACGCTTCGCGCCAGCACGATGGTCCATGCGGGACAGGTGTTCGTCGTCGAGATACCCGCCCCGACCGAGCCGACCCCCGAGGCAGAGTCGCTGCCGCTGCTCATCATCTACCAGGACGAGGACCTCGTCGTGCTCGACAAGCCGGCCGGGATGGTCGTGCATCCGGGCGCCGGGCACAGCACCGGAACGCTGGTGAACGCGTTGCTCCACCATGTCAAAGATCTGAGCGGCATCGGCGGCGAGCTGCGGCCAGGGATCGTGCATCGCCTGGATCGCGGTACGTCGGGAGTGATGGTCGTCGCCAAGAACGATCGGACGCACCATGAGCTGTCGCGCCAGTTCGCCGAGCGCGAGGTCGACAAGGAATACATCGCGCTGGTGTGGGGACTGGTGCAGGCCGGCAAGCGCATCGACGCCGCGATCGGGCGTGATCCGTCGCAGCGCCAGAAGATGTCGACGCGGGCACGGCGCGCCCGGAGCGCCGTGACCCGGGTAACCTCCGCGCGCCATTTCAAGGGCGTGTCGCTCCTGAAAGTGGCCATCGCCACGGGACGCACGCACCAGATCCGCGTCCACCTGAGCGCCATCGGCCATCCCATCGTCGGCGATCCAACCTACGGCGGGCTCCACCGGCGGACGTCGTCGACCTTGCGTGCGGTGCAGCGGCTCGAACGTCCGTTTCTGCACGCGGCCAGGCTGGCGTTCACGCATCCGCGCGACGGGAGGCGGGTCGAGTTCGATTCCCCGCTGCCGCTCGATCTACAGGCCGTCGTCGACGACATCGAAAAGCGGGAGTCGAAAGACGACGAGCCGGACGAGTGACGTCCGGAGGACGGTCGGTTCGCCGGATCGCGGCGAACGCGAGAGCAATGAATCTGACCGGGTGGGAGGAAACCGATGGCTGATCCCGAGCGGCTCACACACGAGCGCGTGTACGAAGGCAAGGTCTTCAACGTCGATCGCGACCGGGTGCGGATGCCGAACGAGCGGGAAGTCACTGTCGATGTCGTGCGGCACTCGCGGTCGGTCGTCCTGATCCCGGTGCCAGAACCAGGGCACGTCATCCTGATCAAGCAGTACCGGTATCCTGTGAACCGCTGGTTATGGGAATTGCCGGCCGGCAGCGTGGACGAAGGCGAGCAGCCCGAGGCCGCGGCGCGGCGCGAGTGCCATGAGGAGATCGGACAGATTCCCGACACCATCGTGCGCCTCGCGGCTCTTCACCCGACGCCGGGGTATTGCGACGAAGAAATGCTGTTCTTCAGGCTGTCCGGGTTATCCCAGCCGATTGAAGCGGCAATCCAAGATGAGGACGAAGACATCGAGCCTCGCGTCTTCAAGGTGGCGGATGCGCGCGAGATGGTCCGCCGCGGCGAAATCACGGACATGAAGACGGTGGCGGGACTGGGGATGATCTAGTTCCGGGTTCCGGGTTCCGGGTTCCGGGTTCCGGGTTCCGGGTTCCGGGTTGCCGGGTGCCGGGTGCCGGTTCCGGGTTCGACCGCCTCCGTAGCTTCCGCCTTCAGGCGGAAGTGTTGCTTCTGCCGTACCGTCCGCGGGCTTCCGCCTGCCCCGTCCGTGGCTTCCGCCTGGGCCGTCCGTAGCTTCCGCCTGGGCCGTCCGTAGCTTCCGCCTTCAGGCGGAAGCCATGAACCCTACTGCAATGTCTGCGGAATCGTCGCCTCGATCTGCAGGCCGCTGTGCGTCTGCGACGACGAGGGCATGAGCGCGATGGCAAGGACCTCTTCCATGTGCGCAACGTAGTGGATCCTCAGCTCGCGCCGGAGCTCCTCGGTCAGATCTTCCTTGATGTTCTTTTCGTTCTGCCGGGGCAGGATCACCTCGGTGATGCCGTGCCGCCGTGCGGCGAGGACCTTTTCCTTGATGCCGCCGACCGGCAGCACGCGGCCGGACAGCGTGATCTCGCCGGTCATGGCAATGTCGCCCCGGACCGGGCGCCCGGTCAGGCCGGAGGCGAGAGCCGTCACCATGGTGACGCCTGCGGACGGTCCGTCCTTGGGAATCGCGCCGGACGGTACGTGGAGGTGGACTTCAGCGTCCTTGTAGAACGAGGGATCGACACCGTAGCGGGTCGCGTGCGCGCGGAACCAGGACAGCGCCGTGCGCGCCGACTCTTTCATCACGTCACCCAGATGGCCGGTGAGAGTCAGGCTGCCGCCGCCCTGCATGCGTGAGGCTTCGACGAACAATACTTCGCCGCCGGCCGGTGTCCACGCGAGGCCGACCGCGACCCCGGGATCCTTCGTACGATTCTCGATCTCCTCATCGAGGAAGCTCGGCGCTCCGAGCATCTCGACGACGACATCGGGCGTGATCACGACCGTAGCGAGGTCGCCTTCGGCGCGGCGCCTGGCGATCTTGCGGCAGAGCGCACCGATCTCACGTTCCAGGTTGCGGACGCCGGCCTCACGGGTGTAGCCGCGGATCAACGAACTGATGGCCGGCAGCGTGAACTCCACCTGTTCAGCCGTGAGTCCGTGGTTCGTGACCTGCTTTGAAATCAGGTGTTCGAACGCGATCTTGAGCTTCTCCTCTTCCGTGTAGCCGGCAAGCTCCAGGACCTCCATGCGGTCGCGCAGCGGCGGGGGGATGGGATCCATCACGTTTGCGGTGGTGAGGAACAGGACTTCCGACAGGTCGAACGGCACGTCCAGGTAGTGATCGCGGAAGGTGTTGTTCTGCTCCGGGTCGAGGACTTCGAGCAGCGCTGACGCAGGGTCACCGCGGAAGTCGGACCCGAGCTTGTCGATTTCGTCGAGGATGAACACCGGGTTCTTCGACTCGGCGCGGCGCAGCCCCTGGATCACCTGCCCAGGCAGCGCGCCGATGTAGGTGCGACGATGGCCGCGGATCTCGGCCTCGTCGCGCATGCCGCCGAGCGACACGCGGACGAACTTGCGGCCGAGCGAGTTCGCAATCGACTTGGCGAGCGAGGTCTTGCCCACGCCCGGAGGGCCGAGGAAACAGAGGATCGGACCCTTGACGTCGGGGTTCAGCTTTCGGACGGCCAGGTACTCGATCACCCGGTCCTTCACTTTCTCCAACCCGGAGTGATCGGCGTCGAGCACCTCTTTCGTCCGGCGCAGATCGAGCGAATCCTCGGTGCGCTTCGCCCACGGGAGCGCGACGAGCCAGTCAAGATAGGTGCGGGACACGGTGTATTCGGCCGCCGCGACCGGCATCTTCGACAGCCGATCCAGCTCGCGGAAGGCTTCCTTCTTCACCCCGTCGGGCATGCCGACGCCCTCGATTTTGGCGCGCAGCTCGTCGATTTCCTTGGCCTGTTCGTCCCCTTCGCCAAGCTCCTTCTGAATCGCCTTCAGCTGTTCGCGAAGGAAGTATTCGCGCTGGTTCTTGCCGACTTCGGACTGTACCTGCGACTGGATTTTCGAGCCGAGCTCGAGCACCTCGAGCTCCTTGATCAGGATCCGGTTCAGCGAATCCATCCGGGCACGGATGTCGAGCGTGTCGAGCACTTCCTGCTTCACCGGCGTGCCGATGGTCGTCAGGCTCGAGGCGATGAAATCGGCCAGCTTGCCCGGCTCGGTAATGTTCGCCGCGAGCGCCTGCAGGTCGTCGGAGAGCAGGGGCGACAGCGAGACGACCTGCTGAAAATTGCTCTTGATGTTGCGCTGGAGCGCGTCGATTTCGAGGTGATCCTCGTCGCGCAGACTCTCATCCGCCGTCGTGACCGCACCCTTGAGATACGGGCGCGTCTGCAGGATGCGGTCGAGACGAACGCGCGCGAGCCCCTGGACGATCAATCGCAGGCTGCCGTCGGGCAGCTTGAACATCTTGTGGATGTGAGTGGCGGTGCCGACCGGGTAGAGATCTTCCTGGAGCGGTTCCTCGACCGATGCTTCGCGCTGCGTGAAGACCGCGATCATGCGGCCGGCGGTCGTGGCTTCGTCGATGAGACGGACGGACGCCTCCCGGGCAACGGCCAGGGGCATGAAGGAATTGGGGAAGAGCACCGTGTCACGCAGCGGCAATACCGGCAGCTCCGACGGGATCGACAGCGGCCGCTCCCCGGACACGAGTACGTCTTCGTCGAACTGGTCGGTCTTCTCGGACTGATCGCTCACGGGCGACCCTCCTGCTGCGAAATATGGCGGCGTGCGCGACGTGCGACGCGGATGGCAACGCCTGCCGGTGATGATACGCGGAATTGGTGAAGGTGGGGCGCCGGATGCACGGACGTGAGGCCCGGCAATCGCGCCCGAATCAGGCGCGGGCAGTTCCGGCGCGCCCTCGAGCGCGCCGGAACCAGAACGATTATCCCTGCATGTCGACGAAGAGCGAGGCGTTGCCGCGGCGCTGGGCCATCAGGCGTTCACGCTGCTGCGCGGTTTCGCGCGCTTCTTCGCAGTCCTTGCAGCGAACGGCGAACGGCAACGCGCGCAGGCGGCGCTCGGAAATCTCCTCACCGCACTCGAAACAGTACCCGAATGTCCCCTCTTCGAGACGATGGAGCGCTTCCTCGATCTTGTTGAGGGTCTCCGCCTTCATCTGGATCAGGGCGAACTCGATCTCGTCCTGGATGTCGGCCTCGGAACTCTCGGCCGCATCGAGGACCCCCGTCGCCGGGTTGTTGGGGCTCTCGGTCCGGACGTCGCGGATTTTGCCCTGCACCTGGTCCATGATTTCCTTGCGGCGCTCCTCGAGGATGCTCGTGAGTTCCGCGTGACGATTGCGATTCATCTGCCCACCCGCCGCTTTATGAACTTCCATATGAGTCCGCTCCTTTCCGTCTTCCCCAGCCTTCTCGTTGCGAGGCCGTTATGCAATACATTTGCCAGTAATCGTAGCCGGTCAGTTTAGCCGAGTTCCGGCGAAAAAGCAAAAACAGCATCTCGCCAGTCGCCGCAAGATGAGCAGATCTGACACGCTGCCGGTCCGTTTGGCCACACCACCCGGCACGAAGACGACGGTCGTGCGCGTGAGATCTATCTCGTGAGTTGCCAGAGACTTACCCGGTCAGGCGCGCTGCCTGCGGGCTCTGCCGCTCGCGATTGTAGGTTTAGACGTCGAACCCCTGGCTCTCGGTTCTTCGAAAAGTGTGGCATGTGTGTGACGGCCGCCGGCAAAGGGAGTGCCTGATTGATGACACCGGGGGAGGACACGAGATACCGGACGATGTATCGAAAATGTGAGGGTGCCGGCACTGCCAGTTGACGACTGCCGCGCCGACACCCCGAACCGGAGGGTTACTGAATAAAGCGTTTGCCGATCGAGCCGTTGGGGAGGATGCCGCGGTCGAGAAGCTTCTGACCGTCCCGTACGCTGCCGGTCCGAAGCCACTTCTCGTAGATCCGCAAGGCGTCACTCCTCGACACCGACCCGGTGTGCTCACTGACGTCCGACAGCACGTCCATGAAGCCGACGAATTTTCGCGAAAGTTCGCCGAAGACCTCCGCAAATGTGTCCCGGTCACGGCGGCTCAAGGAACCGTAGGCATACTCCCCCATCGACACGTAGTAATCGACATCGACCGCACGCCGCGGGAAGCTGTCGGCAAAATAGCCGGACATGAAGAGCGACACGTCGCCAAGGTTGCGCAGCTGTGCGCGCTGCGACTGAGCCCCCCTGCCCTAGGGCGCGGGTCAGTTTGAGCGCGAGCGGTTCCGCATCCCTCCCGAAGCTCTCACAGGCGTCGGCGCGGACGAACTGGCAGAGCAGATTGACGAGGTAGTAGGCGGTCAAATCGCCCGCCGTGACGTGCTGGCGCGCGAGCGCAGAGTCGAGTAATTCCTTGAAGTACGCTGCGGGCGACTGCTCGTGTAGAAGCGGACTCTCCATCAGCCCTCCTCGCCGGCGCGGCGGCGCCGCGCGCGATCAGCCGGCGCCGGAGGCGCCGTATCGGTGGAACTGCAACTCGTATTCCGGTCCGGGGCCTGGGGAACCCGCGGGAATTTGGGGAGGGCTTTCATAATACCAGAGGTAGCAAGGGGGTTCGTAGCTTCCGCCTTCAGGCGGAAGTCAGCTCGCCCGTAGTGCCCCGAGCGCGAAAGTGCGGTATAATTCTCCGTTTGTGCCCGCGCGGTAACGCGGATGTGTTGCACGTTCAACGGTTTACACCCCCATACACGCTTCAGGCGTCAGGTTGTTTGATGGCGAAACGCTGCGAAATTTGCGGAAAGGGCCCGGTTGTCGGGCGTAATGTCAGCCACGCGCACAATGTCACCGCCCGGCGGTTCGAGCCGAACCTCCAGCGCGTCCGTGCCATTGTGAACGGCGGCATTCAGCGGCTGCGCGTCTGCACGCGCTGCATCCGCTCGAACAAGATCGTCAAGGCAGGCTCCGGCAAGGCCGTCAAGGTCGCGTAGTGCGGCAGGCGGTCTCCACGGCTGCGGCCCCACAGGCAATCGGCCCGTACTCCCAGGCAATCCGTGCCGGAGACCTCCTGTTCGTCTCAGGCCAGGTGCCGATCGACCCCGCGTCGGGTAACCTGGTTGCCGGCGACATCGTTGCGCAAACGCGCCGCGTCCTCCAGAACCTGGGCGCCATTCTCGAAGCCGCCGGCGCCTCCTTCGATCACGTCGTCCGCACCACGGTCTTCCTGATCGACATGAACGACTTTGCCGCAATGAACGAAGAATATGCGCGCTGCTTCACGTCGCCGGCGCCCGCGCGTGCGACAGTGCAGGTTGCGCGGCTGCCGAAGGACGCGCGCATCGAAATCGACGTGATCGCGTCGTTGGCGGCGCGGGCGTAGCCCTCGTTCCGCCGTCGTAGCCTCTCTTCAGCGGCTGGCCCGCTCGACGTCAACCACCCCGGCAATGCTCCGCAGCGACTTGATCACCTTCTGCAGGTGCTTGACGTCGCTGATCTCGACCGTCATGTCGATGCGGCCCATCTGATCGTCAACTGTGGCTTCGACGTTCCGGATGTTCGTGTTGATGCCGGCAATTTTCGCGCTGACGTCGGCAAGGATGCCGCGGCGATCCTCGACCTGGATCGTCAGCCTCACGGTGTAGGGCTTCGCGTCCTCGCCTTTGTCCCATTCGACCGAGATGCGGCGTTCGGGATCGTAGAGAAGATTGAGCACATTCGGGCACGCCGCGGAGTGCACCGATACACCCTTGCCCCGTGTGATGTAGCCGATAATCTTCTCGCCGCGGATCGGATTGCAGCACCGCGCGCGAAACACCATCACGTCGTCGATCCCGTGGACGCTGATCTTGTCTTCGCCAGTGCCAAGCACGCGGCGAACGACCGAGGCGATACCGCTTTCGGGCGGCGCTTCCTTGAGCTCCTCCTGCGGAACGAAGTGAGCCAGCACGGTCTTGGCGGAAATCTTCCCGTATCCGAGCGCGGCGTAGAGCTCGTCCACCTTGCCCATTCCGTACTCACTGAGCACCCGCGCCATCGTGACGGGCTCGGTCAGCGTCTTCAGGCTCAAGCCAAAGCGCTTCGCTTCCTTGTCGAACAGCTTCCGCCCGAGCTCGAGGCTGCGCTCCTTCTCTTCGGCGTGGATGAAGTGTTTGATCTTGTTCCGCGCGCGCGAGGTGACGACGAAGTTCAGCCAGTCGCGACTGGGCTTGTGCCCCGGCGTCGCGATGATCTCGACGATGTCGCCGTTGCGCAGCCGGGCGCGGAGCGGCACCATCTTGCCGTTGACCCTGGCCCCGACGCAGCGATGTCCGACATCCGTGTGAATCGAATAAGCGAAGTCGACCGGGGTCGCGTCGCGGGGCAGTGACTTCACTTCCCCTTTCGGCGTGAAGATGTAGACCTCCTCGGGATAGAGCTCGATTTTGAGGTTCTGCAGGAACTCCTGTGGATCCCGGACCTCCTGCTGCCATTCGAGCAGCTGCCGCAGCCACACGAAGTACTGCTCGTCGCGGCCGGCGCCAACGCGCCCCTCCTTGTACTTCCAGTGCGCGGCAATCCCTTCCTCGGCGGTCCGGTGCATTTCCGCGGTGCGGATCTGCACTTCGAACGGCACCCCGCGCTCGCTGATCACCGAAGTGTGGAGTGACTGGTATCCGTTGGGCCGCGGCATCGCGATGAAGTCCTTGATCCGGCCGGGCACCGGCGACCACGTCTGGTGAATGATGCCGAGCGCGCCGTAGCAGTCCTTGACCGAGTCGGTCACGATCCGCAGCGCGACCATGTCGTAGACCTGGTCGAGATCGATCTTCTGCCGTTTCAGCTTCTGATGGATGCTGAACAGGCGCTTGATCCGGCCGTCGATCGTGATGACCGGCACCTGCGCTTCGGCGAGCTTCGCCGAGACCGTCTTCTTCAGATCTTCGATCATCCCCTCGGTCGCACGGCGGCGACGCTCGACGCGGATGCGGAGCGCCTCGTATGCCGGGGTCTCGAGATACTTGAACGCGAGCTCCTCGAGCTCGTTCTTGATCTTGCTCATGCCCAGGCGATTGGCGATCGGGGCATAGATGTCGCGCGTCTCCTGCGCGATCTTGACGCGCCGCTCCTCCGGCAGGTGATGCAGCGTCCGCATGTTGTGCAGGCGATCGGCGAGCTTGACGAGGATCACGCGAATGTCGTCGACCATCGCGAGCAGCATCTTGCGGAAGTTCTCCGCCTGGCGCTCTTCACTCGACGAAAACGAAATCGCACCCAGCTTGGTCACGCCCTCGACGACGTGGGCGACATCGGGGCCGAAGAGTTCCGTGATCCGCTCGATCGGGGTCTGGGTGTCCTCGACGATGTCGTGCAGGAGCCCCGCGGCGATGGCGACGACGTCGAGCTTCATCTCGGCGAGCTGATCCGCGACCTCGAGCGGGTGCACGAGGTACGGCTCACCCGAATGGCGCACCTGTCCCTTGTGCTCGAAAGCAGAAAAGACATACGCCCGCCTTAGCAGGTCGATATCGGCGTCCGGATTGCTTGCCCGGACCTTGTCGACGAGGTCCTCGAACCGAATCATGATACGTGGTGTCTAACGGAGTCGACGGAGCGGAGCGTCGCCAGGGGCCCTTGTTGACGGGGAGTTTTTCGGTTCACTATACTGACCCGGTTCGGGCGCGGGCAATCCTCCCGTTCGTGCCGCACCGCCGAGAACCAGGACACGGACGCGCCGGATCCATTTTAATACCCACATTCGCGCCGCACCGGCTGCGGGCGCGACGCCGGTTGAGGAGAGCATGACGACACATCGAACGACTTCGGCCGCGGCCACCGCGCTGGTGCTCACGATGAGCCTGGGGGCGGGCGGTTGCGGCAAATACTCGTTCAGCGCCTTGAAGGCCCAAAAAGCCTATAAGGAAGGGAACGACCGCTATCGGGCGCAGGACTACAAGGCCGCCGCGGCGAAGTACGAGCAGGCGCTCCAGAGCGACCCCAACAAGTCGGAAATCTTCTTCTACCTCGGGAACAGCTACGACAACCTGTACAAGGTCAGCCGCAAGGGCGAGCCCGAGAACGACTCCTACATACAGAAGGCGATCACCTACTACCAGAAGGCTGCGGACAACGATAAGAGCCCGCAGATGAAGAAGCTGGCGCTCGAATACCTTGCCTCAGCTTATAACAGCGATAAGCTCAACGACCCGGCCAAAGCTGAGCCGATCGTCCAGAAGATGATCGAAATGGAGCCGAACGAGCCGACCAACTACTTCGCGCTCTCCAAGATCTACGAGGAGGGCGGGCGCTACGACGAGGCCGAGCAGGCGCTGAACAAGGCCCGCGAGGCCAAGCCGGACGATCCTTCGGTTTACACGACGATCTCCGCGTTCTATAACCGCCAGGGGGACTTCCCGAAGACGATCGAGGCCCTCAACAAGGCAGCCGCACTGGCGCCCAACAATCCGCAGGGTTACCAGCTCGTCGCCACCTACTACTGGGAGAAGACCTCGAAAGACCACCGGCTCTCTGACGCCCAGAAGAAGGAGTACATCGAGAAGGGCCTCGAGAACGTGAACAAGGCCCTGGAGCTGAATCCCAGCTACGTCGACGCCCTCATTTATAAGGGCCTTCTTTTCCGCCAGCAGGCGCTGGTTGAAAAGGACCGCACCGTTCAGCTGAAGTTGCTGGACGACGCAACTGAGCTCCAGAAACGGGCAGTCGAAATGCGGAAGAAGACCGGGGCCTCGTAGCCACTCGCTGACGTCCGCGACCGCCTCCTCCGCTTAAGACGTCTCTCGGGCCGCCGGCATCCCCGGCGGCCTGTTTCTTGTACGCCCTTTGGTACGCCCGCCGGCACGAGCGGATTCGCCAGGGCCACGGGAACGCCCCTGCGCGGACAGGCGGGTCGAGGGCCGCTGGTCGACGTCACTCATTGACCTGTGTTCTTGGTGGGGGTTGGAGGGGTTGGCAGTCGTAACAAACGAAAAGGGCGAACCCGTGAGGGTCCGCCCCTTGATTGTGTGAGCCCGAGCGCGAGCGGGGCGGCTAGTTGCCGCCCGTCTTCGACGCGCTTCCGCCCTTGCGCATGTCTTCGGTGACGATCCCGACCTTCTGGATACCGGCGCCCTTGGCCGCGTCGATGACGGCAACGATGTCGCCGTAGCGCAGCGTCCCGTCGCCGGCGATGAACATCGTCTTCTCCTTGCGGGTTTCGAAGATGTCGCGGAGCTTGGATTCGAGCTCGGGAAGCGTGACCGGCTGGTGGTTGATCGAGATCTGGCGATCGGCCGTGTACTCGAGCATCACCTGCGTGTTCTCGACGACTTCCGTCGGCGCCTTGGTTTCGAGCGGCAGGTTGATGTCGACGCCCTTCTGCGTCAGCGGCAGGGCGGCCATGAAGATGATCAGCAGCACGAGCAGGACGTCGATGAGCGGCGTCACGTTCATGTCCGCACTGGCGTGCGGCGTCTCGCCGCGAACGACCTTTTCGGCGCCGAAGTGATTGTGTGCGTGCGCCATGGCTACTTGCCTCCCACCGCGGGTTTCGCTTCCTTCTTTTCCGTGATCAGGCCGATGTCCTCGATCCCGGCCTTCCGGAGATCGTCCATCGCCTGCATGATCGCGCTGTAGAGCGCGTCCTGGTCCCCCTTGATGAGGACGACTTTTTCAGACTTGTCCTCGAGGACGCTCTTCACCTTGTCGGCGAAGCTGCCCTTGTCGACCTGGAGACCGTTGACCCAGAAATTGTTGGCGGAGTCGATGGCGACGACCGTCTGAGTCTGGGTATCGGGTTTGTCGACGGTGTTACCTGCCTCGGGCAGCTTGACGTTGACGCCCTTCTGCAGCATCGGGGCGATCAGCATCATGATGATGAGCAGCACCAGCATCACGTCGACGAGCGGCGTCACGTTGATGTCGGCCTTGAGACTGCCTTTGCTGCCAAGATCCATGGCCATGGGTTATGCTCCTGGTCCTTCTGTCGTTCTGCGAGGTATCAGTCGGCCGTCAGCGATTCACAGCCGATGGTCGACCACGCCCGGGCCGTGAGGCCCGGGCGACGGACGCTTTATGCGGTCTTCTTGATGAAGTAGTCGAGCAACTCTGAAGAGGAGTTGTCCATTTCGACGTTGAAGTACTCGATCCGGCCGGTCAGGTAATTATAGAACCACACCGCCGGGATTGCGACCACGAGTCCGAGCGCGGTCTCGACGAGGGCTTCGGAAATACCGGCCGAGACGGCGCCCAGACCGCCCGATCCCGTGGCGGCAATGCCCTGGAAGGCCGTGATGATGCCGACGACCGTGCCGAGCAGTCCGACGAACGGGGCCGTGGCGCCGATGGTGGCGAGCGCCGCAACACCCTTCTTCAGGTCGTTCGCGGTCAGCGCCGAGGCGCGCTGGATGGCGCGGCGAACCGTGTCGACGAGGTCCTCACGGCTCAGGTTGGCGCCACTCTCCTGCTGGAACTGGTACTCCTGCAGGCCGGCGAGCACGACCTTGGCGAGGTGGCTGTAGCGGTACGACTTCGAGGATGAAATCGCAATCGCATCCTTCAGCCGACCGTCCTTGAGGTGCTTCGCCACCTGGGGCGCGTAGAGCTTCGATTGCTTGCGCGCCTGGGTGAACGTGTAAATGCGTTCAATGGCGACGCCGAACGAAATCATCGACATGAAGACGAGGATCACGCCGATGGCCTTGGCCACGATCCCCATCTGCGCCCACATATGCATCAAATCCATTTCGCCACTCCTCCGGTGCTCTGGATCATCCAGAATTTAGTCACGGTTACAAAAAATCGCGCTACTGCAGAGTGAAATTCACCGTGACGGTCATGATGACCGGCACCGGTACGCCGTTCAGCAGCGTCGGCGTGAACTGCCACTGCTTGACGGCGTCGAGCGCCGCCTGGTCGAGCAGCGGTATCGAGCGAAGCACTTTCGCGTCCTTGACTCGGCCGTCGGCGCCGATCGTCGCTTCGATGATGACCACCCCGGACACGCGCGCAGACTGCGCGATCGGCGGGTAGACGGGTGGGACGTTCTTCGTCTTCGTCGGCGTCTTGATGTTACCGCCAACGCGCACGGGGGCACTGGGCGGCGGCGGCGGCGGCGGCGCGGTCGGCAGACCGCCCACGACACCACCGAGCGTGCCGCCCGGCACACCGCCCTCGACGCCACCGGGAACGCCGACGCCAATCGCGGGGCTCGGCGCCTCCGGCACGATGTTCTTCGGCGCCTCAACCGGCGCTGCGTTCGGGTTCGACACCGGCGTTGGTGTCGTCTTCGGCGGCGCGGCGGCTGCCGGTGGCGGTGGTGGCGGTGGAGGCGGCGGCGGGGGCGGAGGCGCACCCACGAACGCGGCCATCGTCTGGGGAGTCGGCAAAACGTCGGTCGCCATCAGGGGGATGATGATGACGGCGGCGAACAAGGCGACGTGGGCGAGGATCGAGAGTGGCACTGTGTACCACTTCTGCGATCCAAGCTTTACCGACGGGTTAACGACATCGCCGAACATGTCACGCGGCACGGCTCAGTCCTCCAGGCTCTGTCGTAGGGCGGCGCAAGACCGCGCATTATAGTCAGAGCCAAAAACCAGTGTCAACGAAGCAATCCGCTCTGTTAGACACCGCAATTCACAAAATGGCCAGCCTCAGCACCCGAACTGGAAGCCGCCACGACGTCAGGACCGATGCGCCGGCGCCTGTATGCGCATCCCGTAAAACGACCGCCATACGAACAGCGCCGACCCGGCGATGAACACGCCCGCGAGGACGTGACTCATCAAAGCGCCGTACTGCTGTGCAAGCTGCACGCCTAGTTCTACAGCAAGCAGGCCGAACAGGGTCGTGAATTTTATGACCGGATTCATTGCGACCGACGACGTGTCCTTGAACGGATCGCCGACTGTGTCACCAACGACCGTCGCGGCGTGGAGGGGAGTACCCTTTTCCTTCAACTCCACTTCCACAATCTTCTTGGCGTTGTCCCAGGCACCGCCGGCGTTCGCCATGAAGATCGCCTGGTAGAGCCCGAAGAGCGCAATCGACACCAGGTAGCCGATGAAGAAGTACGGCTCGAGGAAGGCGAACCCGAGCGTGGCGAAGAAGACCGCGAGGAAGATGTTGAACATCCCCTTCTGCGCATACTGGGTGCAGATCTCGACCACTTTCTTGCTGTCGGAGACCGATGCCTTTTCGACCACGCCGTCGAGCTTGATGTTCGCCTTGATGAACTCCACCGCCCGGTAGGCGCCGGTCGTGACCGCCTGCATCGACGCCCCGGTGAACCAGAAGATCATCGCGCCGCCCGTGATCAGGCCAAGGAGGAATGGGGGGTGGAGGATGGAGAGGTACTGGAGCAGCTCAGGCTGAAGGCGATGGGTCAGCACGACAATGATCGAGAAAATCATGGTCGTGGATCCGACCACAGCCGTCCCGATGAGCACGGGCTTCGCCGTCGCCTTGAACGTATTGCCGGCGCCGTCGTTTTCCTCGAGCAGATGCTTCGCCCGCTCGAAGTTCACGTCGAAGCCGTAGTCGCGCTTGAGCTCGCTCTTGATGTTCGGCAGGGTTTCAATCGTCGAGAGCTCGAACACCGATTGCGCGTTGTCCGTGACCGGCCCGTACGAGTCGACCGCGATCGTCACCGGACCCATGCCGAGAAAGCCAAACGCCACCAGCCCGAACGCGAACACCGCCGGCGCAATCATCAGCGCGCCAACGCCCTGCGTGCTGACGCCGTAGGCGATTGACATCAACGCCACGATCACCATGCCCAGCCAGTAGGCGCTGAAGTTCCCCGCCACGAGTCCTGAGAGCACGTTGAGCGACGCTCCCCCCTCCCGCGACGACGTGACCACTTCGCGCACGTGGGCGGACTCGGTCGACGTGAACACTTTCACGAGTTCGGGGATGATCGCGCCGGCAAGCGTCCCGCAAGTGATCACGGTCGACAGTTTCCACCACAGCGTCGGGTCGCCGCCGAGGTCCGGGATCAGGAAGTACGACACCGTGTAGGTGAGTGCCACCGATACGATCGACGTGAGCCACACCAGCGTCGTGAGCGGCGTCTCGAAATTCATCGTCGCCGCATCCGCATAGCGGCCCTTCGCCCAGGCCGCATTCAGCAGGTACGACACGCCGCTGGCAATCACCCCGGTCACCCGCATCACGAAAATCCACACGAGCAGCTGCACCTGCACGCGCGGGTCGGTGACGGCGACGAGGATGAACGAGATGAGGGCGACGCCGGTGACGCCGTAGGTTTCGAACCCGTCGGCGCTCGGCCCGACCGAGTCACCGGCATTGTCGCCGGTGCAGTCGGCAATGACGCCCGGATTGCGCGCATCGTCTTCCTTGATGTTGAAGACGATCTTCATCAGGTCGGCGCCGATATCGGCAATCTTGGTGAAGATGCCGCCGGCGATGCGGAGTGCGGCGGCGCCGAGCGACTCGCCAATCGCAAAGCCGATGAAGCACGCGCCGGCATAGTCTCCAGGGATGAACAGGAGAATGCAGAGCATGATGAACAGCTCCACGCTGATGAGGAGCATGCCGATGCTCATACCGGCGCTGAGCGGAATCGCGTAAATCGGATACGGCTTGCCGGCAAGCCCGGCGAACGCGGCCCGCGAGTTGGCGAAGGTGTTCACCCGGATGCCGAACCACGCCACCCCGTAGCTGCCGGCAATGCCAACCAGGCTGAAGAGCAGGATGATCGCGACCTTCATCGGCGCGAAGTGCTGCAGCGCGCCGAAGTAGAACAGCATGATCACGCCGATGAAGATTTCGAGCAGCAGGATGAACTTGCCCTGCGTGATCAGATACGTCTTGCACGTCTCGTAGATCAGCTCCGAGATCTCGAGCATCGACCGGTGGACCGGAAGATTTCTGAGCTGGGTGAAGATGACGAGGCCGAACACCAGCCCGAGAACGCAGACGCCAAGGCCGCCCATGAGCAGCGTGCGACCGTTGATCCCCTGGAAGTCGACCTGACCGAGATCGGGAAGGACGAGATTCGCTTCGCCGCCGCTGTGCGTCGCGGGTGCGGGCACCTGCGCCCGGGCAGCCGTCCCGGGTTCGGGCGCCTGGGCGATCCCCGGCATCACCAGGAAGGAGAACAACAGGAACAGGGCCAGCAGCCCGGTGCGGCGGTCGCGCCTGCAAAACCAATCGACCATTACTGTCCTCAGCCCCCCAGGCCCGTCGTCGGGCGCTCAAAAAGCTTCGAATCGTACCACAGAAAATCGAACCGAAAACTCAATCGCGAGCCGCGACCGTTGGCCACCGGAGGTCAGACGCGGAACTCACCAACGCGGTCGTCACCCCGCCGCACCTTGATCCGGCTCGACAATGCGACGCCGCCGGTGAGGAAAATCCGGATCGCCTGTTCCACCGTGATGTCCGGGTACGACGCCTTTTCCCGGGCACACACGATCACGTCGCCAAGGTAGAGGTGGTTGGTTGGCACGTACACGGCCACCATGGGCTCCGGCCCGTGGCCGCGGTCAACTGTGAACTCTCTTGTGAGAAAGCCCAGAAGAGAGCCTCCGCCGGGTTCCTCGACCAGAACCACGCGCTTGAATCCGTACTCGTTGTCCGGCGAGAAGGCGACAATAAGCTGCTTTACGGGGGCGTAGATGGTGCGAAAGACCGGCACCAGGAGGAGGTAACCCTCGGTCTTCTGCAGCAGCCGCTTGCCGATCACGTTGGTCGCCACCGCGCCGACGAGCAGCACCGCGAGAGCGGTGGTGAGGATGCCCAGCCCCGGCACGTTGCGATTGAGCCACGCCGCGTAAAAGGGCCCGACGAATCCGTCAATCAGCCGGAAAATCCAGACGAACGTCGCGACACTGATGACCAGCGGTACGGTCACGAAGAAGCCGGCGATGAAGCTGCGGCGCAGCCACTGCATTGGGTAATTCCTGCTAAGTGCTTCGCGGAGCGTGCAGGCGGGCGGCGGGGCGGGCCGGAATCATGATCGCGCGAGCCAGACAACCGTCACGGCGGCGAGGGCGAGACGGTAGTAGGCGAAGACGTCGAGTCGATGACCGGCAAGAAACCGCAGGAAGTACTTGATCGTGACATAGCCGACGAGCGCGGACGTCAGCATGCCGATGATGAACAGCACGAGGTCATGGTGCGACAGGCCGGTTCGGAGGACATGAACGCCTTCCTTGGCGGCGGCGGCCGCGATCGCTGGAATCCCGAGGAGAAACGAAAACCGCGCCGCCGATTCGCGCGACATGCCGAGGAGCATCGCGGTCGCAATCGTCGACCCTGAGCGGGACATTCCCGGCACGAGCGCGGTGGACTGCCCGACCCCGATCACCACCGCGTCGACCGTGCCCAGCCCGTCTTCGCGCCGCCGCTGCGAACCGAAGCGCTCCGCCGCGAGCATCGCCAGCGCGCCAACGACGAGTGTCACCGCGATGACCGGCGGTGTGCGAAGGTGTTCTTCCAGCCAATCGGCGAAGAGTACGCCAACCACCACCATCGGGATCGTGCCGATGACGATCAAGCGTGCCAGTTTGCCCGGTCCGGAGCGGGCCGTCAGCGCGGCGGGCGCCGCGGCGATCATCTGCGCCACGTCCTCGCGGAAGAACGCGATCACTGCGACGAGGGTGCCGACGTGGAGCGCGACGTCGAACGGAAGGCCGAAGACGTCCGCGTCCCAGCCGAAGAAGGCACGGGCAAGGATCAGGTGCGCCGAACTGGAGACCGGCAGAAACTCGGTGAGCCCCTGGATGATGCCAAGAACTACCGCGATGAGCAGCGTGATCAAGCAGGCGGCGCCAGTCGTTCAGGACGCCCGGCGGCGGGTGGGCTTTCGTGCCCGTGCCGGTGCGGTTTCCGCCGGCGCTTTCGACGGCGCGGCGGCCGACCCGGCGCGACCCTGCCAGATGATCGCGATGGCGGAGGCGATGAACACGCTCGAGTAAGTGCCGGTGACGATGCCGACGATCATCGTGAACGCGAACCCGTGCAGGACGTCGCCGCCGAAGAAGAACAGCGCCAGGGCGCTCATCAGCGCCGTCCCGGCGGTGATCACCGTCCGGCTCATCGTCTGGTTGACCGAGAGATTCACCACGTCGTACAGCGAGTGACCGCGCCGCATGCTGCGCATGTTCTCGCGCACCCGGTCGAAGATCACGATCGTGTCGTTGGTCGAGTAGCCGGTCACCGTCAGGATGGCGGCGATGACGTTGAGCGAAAGGTCGTAGCGAAAGAACGCGAGGAACGCGAGCGTGACGAGCAGATCGTGCACCGTCGCGACGACCGTGCCGACGGCGAAACTGAACTGGAACCTGAACGCGATGTAGAGAAGGATCCCGGCGAGCGACAGGACGGTGGCGAGAATGCCCTTCTGCTTCAGTTCCGCGCCCACTGCGGGCCCGACGATCTCGGTGCCATTGACCTTGAAGTTGCCGACTCCGGCTTTCTTGACCGCGGCGACGACGCGGTCCGCGGTCTGGCTGAGGCCAGCTCCCGCCTCGGCGCCCACGCTCGGCACCCGGATCATCAGCTGCCGCTGCGCGTCGTCGCCGTAGCGCTGGATGACGGCGTTCTGGCCTTCACCCGGCAGGTCGCGCTCGAGCGCGGTCCGGACGGCTGACGGATCGGGCGGCTGCTGGTCGAACTGCAGAATGACAATCGTGCCGCCGGAGAACTCGACGCCAAGCGGCAGCCCTTTGGTCATCATCACCGCGACGCCGCCCAGGATGACGAGCCACGACAGCGCGATGGCGTGCCACCGCCAGCGGAGCCAGTCTACGTTCGGGGTCTTGAAAATCTGCATGGTCGGTTCTCAGATGCTCAGCGAGGGAGTCCGGCGCTGGGCGAGTTCCGCCTCGAACAGCGTCTTGGACACGAAAGTGGAGGTGAACAGGTTCGAGATGAGCCCGATGACGAGCGTGAGCGCAAATCCGCGGATCGGGCCGGTGCCGAACTGGAACAGGAATGCGGCCGCGATGAGCGACGCGATGTGCGTGTCGAGGAGGGTCAGGAAGACGCGGCCGAAGCCGGCGTTGATGGCCGCGCGCACACCGCGCTGCGCCGCCAGTTCCTCCTTGATCCGCTCGAAGATCAGCACGTTCGAGTCGACGCCGATTCCCATCGTCAGCACGAAACCCGCGATCCCCGGCAGCGTCATCGTCGCGCCGAAATACGCCATCAGCCCGAGCAGGATGACGAGGTTGAAAATCAGGGCGACGACGGCGTTGATGCCCGACGCCTTGTAGTACACCAGCATGAAGATGACGATCAGGACGAGGCCGATGATCGACGCGAGCACACCCGAGCGAATCGAGTCGGCGCCAAGCGACGGGCCGATGACGCGCTCCTCGAGGTAAGTGAGACTTGCGGGCAGCGCGCCCGACCGCAGCTTCAATGCGAGGTCGTTGACTGATTCCTGGTTGAAATTCCCGCCGCTGATCCGGCCGTCGGTCGTGATCTTTCCTTCCAGAACCGGAGCCGACACGACGCGGTTGTCGAGGATGATCGCCAGGTATTTGCCGATGTTGTCGCCGCTGACCTTGCCGAACTTGCGCGAGCCTTCGTTCGTGAGCGTGAAGCTGACGGCCGGGCGGTTGTTCTCGTCGATCGACGGCTTCGCGTTCCGCAGATCCATGCCGGTCACGGCCGGAACCTTGCGCACCAGGTACATTTCCGAACCCGTGTCGCCGACCGCTCGCGCGCCGGTGACGATCTCCATGTCGTCCGGAACACTGCCGCCGTGGGTCTGGAGTAATGCTTCCTTGGTCGACGCCGGTCCGGCTTCGACGATCTTGAGCTCGAGCCGCGCAGTCGACTGGATGATCTCCTTCGCGTGCCCGACGTCCGTCACTCCGGGCATCTGGACGAGCAGCTGGTCCTGCGCCGAGCCATAGGTGGAGATGTTCGGCTCGGCGACACCGAGCTCGTTGACGCGGCGCTCGATCGTCTGCTGCGCCTGGACCACGGTTTCGGCGCGCATGTCACGTTCGATGTTCGGCTTCATCGTGAAGTCGTAGGCGCCGCCGGGCGCGGCATTGCGATCGTACGTCTGCGACACCTGGTCGTCCGCGATCCGGCGGAAGTCGCCCTCACGGTCGGCCGGCACACCTTCGACCCGGAACGTTGCCGGACCGGTCAGCTTGATCGAGCTGATCGTGACGCCAGCGGTCCGCAGCGCCTCGCGCAGTTGCTCGCTCATCGTCGTCGTCTGCAGCCGCAGCGCATCGTCGGTCTGGACGCGCAGCACCAGGTGGACGCCGCCCTTCAGGTCGAGGCCGAGTCGAAGCTGGTGCGCCATCAGCCACGAGGGCGCGGGGAGCTTCGGGAACCTCTGCACGAGGATCGGGTAGACGCCAACCGAGAAGAAAATGATGAAGACGGCGAAGCTGGTGATGAGCTTCCCGCGCAGATTCTTGTTCATGATTATGAGTTGCCCGTTTCCTGGACGACGGGGTCCTGGCCCTGGTAGCCGCCAACGGCCGCCCGGCTCATTTCGATGCGGACTTTGTCGGCGATTTGCACCTGCACGGACTTGTCGTTCACCTTGGTGATCAGCCCGTAAATCCCGCCGGTCGTCACAATTTTATCCCCCGCCTTGAGAGAGTCCTGGAACTCCTGGACCTTCTTCTGGCGGCGCTGCATCGGCATCAGGATGAGGAAGTAGAAAATCCCGAGAATGAGCGCAAAAGGGAGGACCGACGTGAGCTGGCCCGGGTCCCCAAGGCTCGACATCGACACTAATATAGAAGGATCAAACACGCGCACCATCTTAGTTTTGAGCTCGGCGGGAGAATGTCTGATGGAACTCCTGGCGGAGCTTTTCAAACGAGCCGAACACTATAGCCTCCCTAATTCGCCGCATGGTGTCAAGGTAAAAGTATAGATTATGCAACGAGTTGAGGGTAGCGGACGTCATCTCGCCGGCCATGAAAAGGTGGCGCAGGTAGGCGCGTGAGAAGTTGCGGCAGGTGTAGCATCCGCACTCGGGATCGGGCGGCGAAAGGTCCTCCGCGTACCGCGCGTTCTTGATGATGAGCACGCCGTTTCGGGTCAGGAGCTGGCCGTTGCGCCCGTTCCTGGTCGGCAGGACGCAGTCGAACATGTCGATCCCCAGCGCCACGCACTCGATGAGGTCGTCGGGCATGCCTGTGCCCATCAGATAGCGCGGCCGGTCCTCCGGCAGCAGGGGCGCGGTGTGCGAGACGACCTCGTACATGACGTCCACGGGCTCGCCAACGCTCAGCCCGCCAATCGCATACGCTTCGAATCCAATCTCGACGGTCTGTTGGACGCTTTCGGTCCGGAGCGCCGGCGACGTGCCGCCCTGGATGATCCCGAACTGCGCCTGCGCCGGATTCGTCACCATCACGTCGGGCGCGGAGTGCGGGTCGTGTCGCAACTGCAGGTGCCGCTCCCGTCCGCGCCGCGCCCAGCGGACCGAACGCTCCATTGCATTTCGGACGACGTCGGACGCGGGGTGTGACACGGCGCCCGGCTGCGGCGCGGGCCCGTCCGAAGCAACGCATTCGTCGAGCACCATGGCGATGTCGGATCCGAGCTGCAGCTGGATGTCGGCCGCCTTCTCCGGCGTCAGCATGTGCAGCGAACCGTCGAGATGCGACCGGAACTCCGCGCCTTCCTCGCGAATCTTGCGAATCGCCGACAGGCTGAAGACCTGGTAGCCGCCGCTGTCGGTCAGGATGGGGCGATCCCACGACATGAATCGGTGCAGGCCGCCGCACCGCGCGATCAGCCCGTCCCCCGGTCGCAGGTACAAGTGGTACGTGTTGCCCAGGATGATCTCGGCCCCGAGATCGAGGAGGTCGTGCTTGGTGACCGCCTTCACCGCGGCCCGAGTGCCGACCGGCATGAACGCCGGCGTCTGCACGACCCCGTGCGCGGTCGTCAGCTCGCCCCGGCGCGCGCCGCCGTCACGTTTGAGGATGTTGAAACCGAAAGCTTCCGTCACGAGCTTCCAAGCATAGCAATTCCGTTCGCTCCAAGCTTCCGCCCGCATCGCATCTCCTATATCCTTCCGGTGTGAAACGACTGCGAGTCGGGGTGTTGTATGGCGGCCGGTCCGGCGAACACGAAGTGTCGCTGGCGTCGGCGGCGGCGGTGTTCGCCAATCTCGACCGGCAGCGGTACGAACCGGTGCCGATCCGGATTGAGAAAGATGGACGGTGGGCGCTCGCCGACAAGCCGCCGACCGCGGTCTCGGCGGCGGAAGTGATCGAGCATGCGCGGCTCGACGCGGCGCGCCCGGTGCGCAGCGGACGCGAGGTGCACCTGGTCGCGAGACCGAGCGCAGAGACGATTCTCTCGATCGATCGAAGGGCTACCGACCGCACGGACGAAGGGCACGCCGTCGTCACCGGTCTGAACCTCGATGCGATTTTCCCCGTCCTTCACGGTCCATATGGAGAGGACGGCACCATCCAGGGTCTCCTCGAGCTCGCCAACGTGCCGTATGTCGGCGCCGGGGTCCTCGCATCGGCGGTCGGCATGGACAAGGGATTGATGAAGGTCGTGTTCGCCGCGGCCGGCCTTCCTGTCTGTCCTTATCGCGTGCTGCTCCGTCATGACTGGCAGACCAGGCGCGAAGACGCGGCAGCCGAGATCGAACGTGCCCTTGGCTTCCCGATGTTCGTCAAGCCGGCGAACCTTGGCTCGAGTGTCGGCATTTCGAAAGCGAGGACTCGCGGCGAGCTCACCGCGGCGGTGGACCTCGCCGGCGAGTTCGACCGCAAGATCGTGATCGAGGCCGCCGTGCCGCAGGCCCGCGAGATCGAATGCGCGGTCCTTGGCAACGATTCGCCTGAAGCGTCGGTTCCCGGAGAGGTGGTTCCGTCGCGGGAGTTCTACGATTACGAGGCCAAGTACCTGGACGATGGATCGAAGATCATCATCCCGGCGGTCCTCGGCGCCGAACGTGGCGAGCGAGATCCAGCGGCTGTCGATCGGGGCCTTCCGCGCCATCGACTGCGCCGGTATGGCGCGCGTCGACTTCCTGATCTCAGGTACGACCGGCGAGATCTTCGTCAACGAGGTGAACACCATTCCGGGGTTCACGACGATCAGCATGTACGCGAAGCTCTGGGGAGCGACCGGGGTGCCTTACCCGGAGCTCCTCGACCGCCTGATCGCGCTCGCGCTCGAACGGCATTCCGAGAAGCAGCAGCTCCGCACCAGCGTCACATGAGGCACACCGCCTGGTGCGGCGGCCTGGTTCTCAGCGTGGCAGCCGCCACGATGGCCCCGCCCGCGCGCGACATCCGGGGTGTCGAGGCCCTCGCCCGCGCCTACGACTTCATCCTCGAAGCACGCTTCGACCAGGTCGAGGCGGAGCTCCGTCGCGCGTGCGGACCGGCACCTCCCGAAGCCTGCGAGGTTCTCGCCGCCACCGCCCTCTGGTGGCGCATCCTGCTCGATCCCGAGAGCGAAGCCCTCGACGCCGAGTTCTCGACCACCGTCGATCGCGCCATCCATGCCGCCGAGAACTGGACGGAGCGATCGCCTGATGACGCCGAGCCGTGGTTCTACCTGGGTGGCGCCTACGCGGCCCGGGTCCAGTGGCGGGTCCTCAGAAACGAGAAGCTCGCCGCGGCCCGCGACGGCAAGAACATCAAGGTCGCGCTCGAACGCGCGGTGGCGCTCGATCCGAACCTCGAGGACGCGTACTTCGGCATCGGCATGTACAAGGTACTACGCGGACGTGGCGCCCGCGGCGGCAAAGTTTCTCCGCTTCTTCCTCCTGCTCCCCGGGGGCGACCGCAAGGAAGGTCTCGATCAGATGCTGCGCGCGCGCAACCGCGGGCGGCTGCTGCAAGGCGAGGCCGACTACCAGCTTCACGTCATCTATCTGTGGTACGAGGGCAAGACGTCACGGGCGCTGGCGCTGCTGCAGGGCCTCCACGAGCGCTACCCGGCCAATCCGATCTTCCTCGCCCGAACGGCCGAGATCGAGGACGAGTACCAGCACGACATCACCGCGAGCCTCGCGACCTGGGCGGCGCTGCTCGGCGCTGCGCGCGACCAGCGCGTGAACGCGCCCCAGTTGAGCGAAGTGAAGGCACGCCTCGGGCTCGCACGCGGGTTCGAAGCCGCTGCACCAGACCGACGATGCGATCGAGATGCTGCAGCGGGTCGTCGCCTTGCGCCCGGCGGCACCGTTTGGATCGCTGCCGCTCGCCCACCTGAGACTCGGCGAGGCGTACGACCGCCTCGGTTCGCGGCCGGCCGCGGTGGCCGCCTACCGCGCCGCGATCGCTGCCGCACCCGCGAACGACCCGCAGGACATCCGCGCCCAGGCGTCCGAGCATCTCCGACACACGCCGAACGCGGCGCGCGCGGAGGCCTACCGCCTCTCCCTCCACGGGTGGCGCCGGCTCGAAGGCAACGATCTCACGGGAGCACTGACCGCGCTCGTACGCTCGATCGCGCTGAACCCAACCGACCCGGTCGCGCACTACCGACTCGGGCGCGTGCTCCAGGCGCGGAAGGATGACGCGGCCGCGCTGGCACAATTCGAGCAGACGATCCGCGCGGCCCGCTCGTGCCCTGCGCCGATACTCGGCAACGCTTACCTCGAAGCGGCGCGCGTCTACGAACGGCTCGGGCAGGCCGACGATGCGATCGACTACTACCGCACGGCCACTTCCCTCTTCGGCGCCGCGACCGACACGCGCGTCGCGGCGACGCGTGCGCTCACGCGTCTCCACGCGCAGTAGCGTTCGATCGCGCGCGCGGCTGCGGAATCCGTCAGAACGATCACGCTTCCGCGATCAGATCGAGCGCGACGATCGTCGCGATCGAGCAATTCGATCGCGATCGGGTCGCGACCCGCGCCTCTATCGGCCGCGCGCACTGCCGCCGACAAAACTTTTGTGCGCTTTTTTGACAAGTGACAGCAGTTTGTGCTTGACACTTAGTTTTTCTCATCCATAATCTACATCTTGTATGAGGGTGGTTCGCTCAGCCCACCTGTTGTAAGTCACGACCGTCGGTAAATTAGCTGAGCTGCCGAATTCCAAGGAGGAATCATGGCTAAGAAGACTGCAAAGGGCGGAAAGAAGAAGGCGGGCGGGAAGAAGCGCTAGTCGCTTCCGCCTAACGACTGGGGGTGTCGAGAGTTGACACCCCCAATTTTTTAGATGCTGACTCCCCGCGTGACCGCGCGGGGGTTTTCTGCAGAAGCGACGGGCGCCGCAACTGACAGGCCGACGTGCCAGGCGGCAGCGGTCCTCTCGAGCGGTAGGGCCCCTCGCATTCTGAATCCCACAGTGAAGGGGGGGATGAGCGCAATGGCAAAGAAAGCAGCCAAGGGCGGGAAGAAGAAGGCCGGCAAGAAGCGGTAAGCCCGCCTCTCCCGTAAAAAAAGGGGGCGCCCGGCGCCCCCTTTTTTGCGTACGACGTCGCCAGCGGCAGCTCACCGCATCGTGAGACCGTCCCACACCCGCACCCGCTGAATCACGTCCCCCGCCTGGATCCGATCGACCACGTCCATCCCGTTCACGACCCGGCCGAACACCGTGTACTTCGCATCGAGGTGCGGCTGCGGCGAATGGGTGATGAAGAACTGGCTGCCGCCGGTGTCCTTGCCCGAGAGCGCCATCCCCACCGTGCCGCGGAGAAACGGCCGTTCGTTCAATTCGTCACGAATGCTGTACCCGGGCCCCCCCTCGCCGTCGCCGCGCGGATCGCCATCCTGGACGACGAAGTTGGGGACGACACGGTGGACCTGCAATCCATTGAAGAAGCCGCGCGCGGTGAGCGCGATGAAGTTGCTCGCGGTTTGCGGCGCGTCGAGCACGGCGAGCTCGACCTCGATCGTCCCCTTGGCGGTCTCGAGGAACACGTGAGGCGAAAATGCCGGCGCGATGAGCTGTGGATCGTCGTAGCGGGCGATTGGAGCGCCGGGGGCGGGCCGAATGACCCGCGTCGGCGTCGGTCGACGGATCGAGTTTCGCGAGAGCCGCGGCGGCGTGCAGCCGCAGTGCCCAATCCTTGTCGCCCAGTGCCTCCTTCAGCGTCGGCACCGCCTCACCGGCGCCGTACTGAACCAGCGCATCGAGCATCGACGCTCTCGCATCGATGGTGGCGTCACCGAGGGCGAGCGTGTAGGCGGCGCGGAGCGCATCGGCGCCGCCGGCCGGCTTCATCTCTCCGATCACCTGCGCGGCCGCAGCCCGCACGGCGAAGTCCGGCTCCTTCAGCTGCGCCATCGCGACGGTCGCCGCGTCCGGGGCCTTGAAGTGAGCGAGGGCGCTGAGCACGGCAGGAAGCACCCGCTTGTCTTCGTCGCGCAGCATCGACTGCACGCGCCCGAGTGCCACGTCTGCCGGCATCGTCGCCAGCACGGACGCCATCGCCGCGCGGACGCACCCATTGCGGATCGGGGTCCATGCTCGACAGCACCAGGACGAAGCTGTCGGGGTCGATCGCGGCCGCGGCGCGGAGTGCGGCGGCGCGCATCGAGGGCCAGGGATCCGAGAGCAGGTCCTGCACGACTGGCAGGCCGTCCGCGGCCTTCATGGCGCCGAGCGCGGCCACCACCTCGAGCCGGACGTTTGGATCGGTTGCCGGATCCGACGCGAGTGCGGCAAGCGGCGCACCGGCCGCAGGGTCGGCGATGCTGCCGAGAGCTCGAATCGCCGACACCTTCACTTCGATCGGGGTTTTGGCCTGCTTGAATCAGTGCGTTCAGCGGCGCAACCGCGGCCCGGGCCTTGATCACGCCGAGACCGCGCGCAGCGAATGCCGAGGTGTACTTCGCCTGGTGGCGAGGAGCTTCAGCAGGACCGGCTCCGCCCGGGGGTCCTCGATGCGGCCGAACGCATACGCCACCGGCCACCAGGTCGTCACCGGCGACCCGTTGTCGATGACCGCCGCCGCCAGCGGCTCGTAGGCGTGCAGCCTGACGAGCGCGTAGATCCCGAGCCGGAACGCCTCCAGCTCCGGCGCTGCCGGCCACGTCTCGTCGTCGGGCGGGACGGCGCGGACGGCTGCGGAACGCGCGTACTCCGCCGCCATGCGGCCGATCGGATCGGCCGCGGCGCGCGCCGCGGCTTCGGCGCCCGGGGCCGAGCCGATGAGCCCCAGCGCTTCGGCCGCCCTGCCGCGAACGGTCGGTGAGGCGTCGGCCAGTGCGGTCGTGAGCGGCGCGGCGGCCGATGCATCAGCGATGAGCCCGAGCGCGAACGCCGCCATCTCGCGGACTTCCGGATCGGCATCGGCGAGCGCAACGGTCAGCGGCTTCACACCCTCTGCGAGGCCGACGCGGCCGATCGCCATCGCCGCCCGCCGGCGGACGCGCGCCTCCGGATCGGCGATGAGGGTGGCGAGATCCGGTGTTATCGCCGGCGCAGCGGCCGGCTGAGCGCGACCGCGCCGCGGCGGGACGATCGCAACCGGTGGCGGGCTCTCAACTCGAAGCACACGCTGGTCCTCGAGCTGGAGCATCCACGCCATCTTCTGCTGGAACGTGGTGGTTGGACCTTTGACCGCCGCCGGGAGCGCTGGCGCAACCGGAGGCGATCAGCTCCGGCGAGGATCGAGGCGGCAGCGGCTCGATCGAACAGCCCCGGACACTCCGCGCGCGAAGGAAGAAGGAAATCGGTGTCTCGCTCATATGATTGCGGTGACGCTCCAGCGGAGATCGACGTGCACGACGATGGGTGCCACCTGGAGTCGGTCCGCCGCGAGGGTTCTGATCGCGAGCCGTTCGGCAGCGGGACAATGCTATCGCAATCCCATCGGGCGTTTGACTATACTTCGCCGTGACGCGCACCTCGCGCGATGCGGTGACTACATGTGGGTTCAAGCCTGGATTTCCGGTACATAGCGATCGAAGGGCCGACCGGCGTGGGCACCTCGCTGCTCGCCGATCGGCTCGGCGCCCGCCTGGACGCGACCGTCGTGCTCGACGAGACCGACAACCCGTTCCTGCCGGACTTCTATGCCGATCGACCCGGTGCCGCCTTCCAGGCACAACTCTTCTACACACTCTCGCGCCACCGCCAGCAGACGGCGCTGCGCCAGAACGACCTCTTCAGCCAGCTGACGATCTGCGACTACCTGTTCGACCGGGACAAGATCTACGCGTACCTGAACCTCGATGACAACGAGTTGTTCATCTACCAGCGCCTCTACGATCTGCTGGTCGCGGACATGCCGGCGCCGGACCTGGTGATCTATCTCCAGACGCCGACCGATGTCCTGCGAAGACGTCTGCGCGAACGCGAGCGCGCGAATCCGGAGCTCGTGCCGCTCGGTGACGAATACGTGCGCGAGCTGAACGAGGCGTACAACCACTTCTTCTTCCACTACACCAGCACGCCGCTCCTCGTCGTCGAGACGTCGCAGTTCGACCTGTCGTGGGGCGAGGAGGCGCTGGCCGACCTCGAGCGGCAGATCCGGAATATGGGCAAAGGGACCCGCTACTACGTGCCGAGGACCTGACGTCCGGCTCGCCGGTGCCGTCGAACCGCCAGTTTCCTCCGCTGTCGCACCGCTCAACAGCACGCCACGCTGGTATATGCTCCAGTAATGTCGTGGTTCCAGAAGGTCCGGAAGCCGATCGAGCCGCCGCCGGACAAGAGCCGGGTTCCGGAAGGGCTCTGGGTCAAGTGCCCACCGTGCGGCAACATCATCTACAACAAGGATCTCGCGGCGAGCCTGAGTGTCTGTCCGAAGTGCGGGCATCACTTCCGACTCACGGCGGCCGAACGGCTGCGGATGCTGTTCGATGACGAAGCATGGGAAGAGCACGATGCCGGTCTGACATCAACAGACCCGTTGAGCTTTACCGATACCAAAGCGTATCAGAACCCGCCTCGAGACGAGCATCGCCGGCACGGGGCTGAAGGACGCGATCATCACCGCCTCCGGCCGGATTGGTGGTGTCGAATGCGTCGTGTCGGCGATGGAGTACGGCTTCATCGGCGGCAGCATGGGCGTCGTCGTCGGAGAAAAGATCACACGCGGGATCGAGCTCGCGATCGCGAAGCGGCTCCCGGCCATCATCGTGTCGTGCTCCGGCGGCGCGCGGATGATGGAGGGGGCGCTGTCGCTGATGCAGATGGCGAAGATCAGCGCGGCGCTGGCGCGGCTCGACCGTGCCCGCCTGCCTTACATCTCGATCCTCACGGATCCGACGACCGGAGGGGTGACCGCGAGCTTCGCGATGCTCGGCGACGTGAACATCGCCGAGCCCAAGGCGCTCATCGGTTTTGCCGGCCCGCGCGTGATCGAGCAGACGATCCGCCAGAAGCTCCCCGAGGGCTTCCAGCGCAGCGAGTTCCTGGTCGAGCACGGCATGCTCGACTTCGTGATCGACCGCCGCGAGCTGAAGGACGCCGTGGTCCGCGTGCTTCGCTTCGGCGGCGCCGGGTTACCCAGGCCGGAACCGGCCGTGACGACTGCCGCGTCCGCACCTGAAGCTCCCGCCTAGTCCGATCGTGGCGATCGACGACCCGATCGAGTTTCTCTTCAGCCTCGAACGGCTCGGGATGAAATTCGGTCTCGAGAATATCTCCGCCCTGTGCCGATCCCTGGGACATCCCGAACGCACCTTTGCTCCGGTGCTCATCGCCGGCACCAACGGCAAGGGATCGGTGACGGTGATGGTCGACGCGGCGCTGACGGGCAGCCGGACACCGGACGGCGCGCTACACCTCTCCGCACCTGGTTCGGCTCGAGGAACGCTTCGTGATCGGCGGCGTCGAGGTGGCGACCGATACGCTGCGCGCGGCGCTTGGACGGGTCCAGGCGGCGACGACCCGTCTGCTCGAGGACGGCACACTCGACGCGCCGCCAACCTTCTTCGAGGTCACCACAGCCGCGGCCTTCGAGCTGTTTCGTGATGCAGACGTGGAGATCGGCGTCCTCGAGGTCGGCCTCGGCGGCCGTCTCGACGCCACGAACGTCGTAAGACCTGTGGCGACCGCGATTACCTCCATCGACTTCGATCACCAGGCGCAGCTGGGCACGACGCTCGAGTCGATTGCCCGCGAAAAGGGCGGCATCATCAAGCCTGGCGTTCCTGTCGTGTGCGGGCCACTTCCTTCAGAAGCCGCACGGGTGATCGAGTCGATCTGCGCAGATCAGGGAGCACCGCTGATCCGGGCGTCCGAGCGAGTCGATATGACCGCGCACGCCGACGGCACTCTCGATATCCGGACACGGGATCGCAGTCTCCCCGGGATCACTCTGGCGCTCGAAGGCGCGCATCAGCGGCACAACGCCGCGGTCGCGGTCGCGCTGCTGGAGGAACTCTCACGCGACGGCGTCGCTGTCTCCGACGCCGCCATTCGCGACGCGCTGACGCACGTTCGGTGGCCAGGGCGGCTGGAACACTTCAGCGTCGGCGGGACGCCCGTGCTGATCGACGCGGCACACAATCCTGCCGGTGCGACCGCGCTCGCTGCCTACCTGGAGGAACACGGGTGGAGAGATGCCACGCTCGTCTTCGGCGCGATGGCAGACAAGGATGTGCGGGGCATGCTCGATGCCCTGCTTCGTCCGGCGCATGTGTGGGGACGGCTCGTCTGCACGACCGCATCCACTGCGCGCGCGCTCTCCCGCACCGGCCCTCGCCGCGGTCGCCGTGGAGATCGCCGGGCGAGGCATTCCGGTCGAGGCGGTCGAGGATCCTGCGGTTGCGCTCGACCGAGCCCTGGCGCCTCGCGAGACCGGTTGTCGTCGCCGGGTCCATCTTTCTGATCGGTCCCCTGCGTGATATTCTTCGCTGACTCGTCCCGGCCGTCTCGCCACGGATCCATGCTTCGCTTCAGCATCCTTCTCTTCATCTGCTTCGTATTCGAGTGGATCGGCGCTCCTGCCGTCGCACACGCGCAGGGCAGCCTCGCGGGCTGCCACCTGTACGAGCAGCAGAACATGACGTTCAGGAAGGTGGCGGACGAACACGAGAACCACTTCTATCTCGAGGGCACGACCGACGCGCCGGTCCAGATCGATTGTGACGAGATGCAGCTCTTCGCCGACCACATGGAGAGCTTCCAGACCGAAGGCCGGGTGATTGCCACCGGCAACGTGCTCTATATCTCGGGCGGCAACCGGATCAATGCCGAGCGGCTCGAGTTCAACACCAAGACCCGCACGGGGACGTTCTACAACGCGACCGGCACCGCCGTCCTCCGCGACAAGGCCGACCCGGGCCTTTTCGGCACGCAGGAGCCGGATCTCATGTTCCGGGGCGACGAAATCCACAAGATCGGGCCGAAGAAATACCGCCTCGTGCGCGGCAATTTCACCACCTGCGTGCAGCCGACGCCGCGGTGGGAGATGCAGTCGCGGAACATCACGATGCAACTCGACGACTACGCCCTGCTCAAGAACGCGATCCTCCGCGTCAAAAGCGTGCCGATGATGTACCTGCCGATTTTCTATTACCCGATCCAGGAGGACAACCGCGCCACCGGCTTCCTGATCCCGACCTACGGGTCGACATCGGCGCGCGGGCAATCTCTCAGCAATGCGTTCTTCTGGGCGATCTCGCGCAACCAGGACGCGACGTTCTATCACGACTATTTCTCGAAGACCGGACAGGGCGTTGGCAGCGAGTATCGCTACATCCTGGGATCGGGCTCATCCGGAAACAGCCGGTTCTCGATGCTCAACGAGAAAGAGACCACCTACGTGCAGCCCGGCAGCGTGAACGTGTACCCCGGCCAGCGCAGTTACACGATCGCCGGCGACATGATCCAGCGGCTGCCGTTCAATCTTCATGCACGGGCGAACGTCGACTATTACTCCAGCCAGGTCTCGCAGCAGCGCTACCAGCAGAATATCTACGACGCGACCAAGCGCACGCGGCGCTTTGGCGGCAACGTCGACCGGCAACTGGGGCCCGTACTCATTCAGCGGGACGGCGGACCGGAATGACTACTTTCAGGGCACCGCGAGCTACACGACCACCGGATCGCTGCCGCGCTTCACGTTTACCCGCGGCGAACGGAAGATCGGCAGTTCCCCCGTCTACTTTGGCGTGAGCAGCGAGTACGGGACGCTTCTCAGGAGCACGACGACGAACTCGGTGGCGGTGCAGGACCAGGGCCTCTCCCGCGTCGACGTCAATCCCACGCTCCGCATCCCGTTCACCCGCTGGCCGTTCCTGACGTTCAACTCGATCGTCAGCTGGCGCGGCACCTACTGGACCGAAAGCCTGAACGCGCAGAACGTTCAGGTTCCCGAACCGATCGGCCGGCGCGTCTTCGATTTCCAGACCCGGATGACCGGCCCGGTGCTCAACCGGATCTGGAACACGCCCAACAACGGGTATGCGCAGAAGTGGAAGCACGTCGTCGAGCCCACGTTCTCAATCCAGCGACACGACGGCGGTGGACAACTTCAACCAGATCGTCCAGCTCGATGGAACGGACTACATCATCGGTGGCACGCGGCTGAACTACGGCGTCGCGAACCGGCTTTACGCGAAGACACAGACGTCGCGCGAGATCCTGAGCGCAACGATCACGCAGAGCTATTACACCAACCAGGTTGCCGCGCAGTACGATCGCAACTACCAGAGCAACTTCACCGCGAGGGACCGCGCCGACACATTTTTCACCCGTCGCGCTGTTCTTCCGCGGCTCGCCGACCGATCAGTTGCAGGGAGAGTTCCGCACCGAGTGGGATACGACGGCGCACACCCTGCGAACGCTGGCGGTGAACACCGCCTACAGCTCGGCCGGGTGGCTGCAGACGAACCTGGGCTGGAGCCAGCGCCGCTACATACCGGGGCTGAGTGGCTTCGACAACGTCGGCCGCCGCGAGCAACTACGTCAACGCGGGGCGACCGTTCGCCGGCCGGGCAATCGTCTGGGAGCGAGCTACACCTTCAACTACGACCTGCAGCCGCGACACCTTCATCCAGCAGCGATACACGACCTACTACAACTCGCAGTGCTGCGGCGTCGCGATCGAGTACCAGACGTTCAATTACGGCGGCAGTCTCGCGGCGTACGGACTCACGCAGGACAAGCGCTTCAATCTGTCGTTCACCCTCGCCGGCATCGGCACGTTCTCGAATCTGTTTGGTGCGTTTGGCGGACAGCAGGGCGGCAGGTGACGCGTGCGACAGCCGGGCGAAGGCGTCGGATGCAGCAGAGCCACGACCAGCATCGGACCGGCCGGCGATATACTCGCGCACGAGATTTCCCGTTACGAATGGACGCACCAAGATGGTTAATGTCGTAGTCACCGGCGGTGCCGGTTTCATCGGCTCGAATTTCGTGCGCTTTGCCCTCGGAGTGCATCCGGACTGGAACGTGACGACGCTCGACAAGCTCACGTACGCGGGACGGATGGAGAACCTGAAGGACGTGCTCAATCACCCGCGGCATACCTTCGTGCACGGCGATGTCGCCGACCCCGGCGTCGTCGCGCCGCTGGTATCGAGTGCGGAAATCGTCGTCCACTTCGCGGCCGAGACGCACGTGGACCGGTCGCTCATGAGCGCCGGGGAATTCATCACCACCGACGTCTACGGCACCTTCGTTCTCCTCGAAGCGGCGCGGCAGGCGCCAGCCCTGCGGCGCTTCGTGCAGATCTCGACCGACGAGGTCTACGGCAGCGTGCCGCACGGAGCGAGCCGGGAGACGGACGAGCTGAAGCCGCGGAACCCTTACTCGGCGAGCAAGACCGGCGCCGATCGGCTCGCGTACAGCTACTGGGCGACCTACGACGTACCCGTGATCGTGACGCGGGCGTCGAACAACTACGGGCCGTACCATTACCCCGAGAAGCTGATCCCCCTTTTCATCACGAATGCGATCGACAACATCCCGGTGCCGCTCTATGGCGACGGCCTCCAGGAGCGCGACTGGCTGCACGTCAGCGATCATTGCCGCGCCGTCGATCTGCTGATCGATCGCGGCACGTCGGGTGAGGTGTACAACGTCGGCGGCGGCAATCACGTCGTCAACGCCGATCTCACCAGGCAGATTCTCAATCTGACCGGCAGACCGGAAACGCTGATCCGTCCGGTTGCCGACCGCCCCGGCCACGACCGCCGCTATTCGCTCGACACCTCCAAGCTGCAGGGTCTCGGCTGGGCGCCGCAGGTGCCGTTCGAGCTTGGACTCCGCGAAACCGTCTCCTGGTACCAGCAGAACGAGTGGTGGTGGCGGCCGATCAAGGACGGGGACCCGAACTTCCGCGCGTACCACGACGCCCAGTACGGCGCGCGCCCGTCCTGATCGCAGCCGTGCCTGGTGGCGTCTCTCTCGTGACCGGAGGCACCGGGTTCGCCGGCAGCCACCTCATCGATCATCTGCTCGAACAGCGAGGCGGCGGTGGCGGCGTGGTCACACCGGGGCGGCCGCGACGGCGACGCAGGCGCGCGCGCGGTTCGATGGTTCGTCTGTCGATCTGCTGGACCGCGAGGCTGTCGCGGCAGCCATTGCCGACCTGCGGCCATCGGTCATCTATCACTGCGCCGGCGTCGCGCATGTCGGCGACGCGTGGACCGAACCCGGGCGCGCGCTGCAGGTGAACGTCATGGGCACGCATCACGTGCTCGAGGCAGTTCGCGACGCCAAGCTCGAGTGCCCGGTGCTCGTGACCGGCTCCGCGCTCGTCTACCGGCCGTCCAAGGCACCGCTGTCGGAGGACGACCCGGTCGGACCATCGGATCCTTACGGCGTGAGCAAGCTGGCGCAGGAGATGCTCGCGATGCGGACCACCCACGCGCCCGTATTCCTCGTGCGCCCTTTCAACCACGCCGGACCGCGTCAGTCCGATAGCTACGTCACGTCGAGTTTTGCGCGTCAGATCGCGGAGATCGAAGCCGGTACTCGGGACCCGGTCCTCCACGTCGGCAACCTCGAGGCCCGCCGCGACATCACGGACGTCCGCGACACGGTGCGGGCATACCGGCTTGTTCTTCAGCACGGTCGTCCCGTGCGTCCCTACAACGTCTGCTCGGGTGTGGGATATCGGGTACGCGATCTGCTCGATGCGCTGGTGGCCATGTCGGACCGGCCGATTGCGGTGACGCCCGACCCGGCACGTTTCCGGCCGAGCGACAACCCGGTGATCACGGGGAATCGCTCGCGCATCGGTGCGGAAGCCGGTTGGGAGCCGCGGATTCCCATCGAGCGCACGCTCGAGGACCTGCTCGACTACTGGCGCGAGAGAACACGAACCTCGACCCCGTCCTGATGCCGGAGCCGCCGCGGTTCTCGGAAGGCGCGCGTCAGGCCGTGCACATCACCATGGGTGCGGTCGCACTCGTGCTGCGATTCGCGACGTGGTGGGAAGCCGCCATCCTCGCGGGCGTGGCCGTGGCGATCAACGCTCATGTGCTCCATCGCATTCCCGGCTGGTCCCTCCATCGCGAGTCTGAGAAGGGACATCGCTATGTCTCAGGGGTGACCCTCTATCCGGTCGCCATCCTCGTCCTGATCCTCGTGCTCCGCGCCCGACTCGACATCGTTGCCGCCGCGTGGGGAATCCTGGCGTTCGGGGACGGCGCGGCAACGATCGCAGGACGCCGGGTCCGCAGCCCGGCGATTCCATGGAATCCGTCGAAATCGCTCGCAGGCTCCGCTGCCTTCGTTGTATTTGGCGGAGCGGCGGGAGCGTTGCTGTGTGTGTGGTGCCGGCCGCCAATCGTTCCCGCACCCTACATGTGGTTTTCGGTTGCGGCGCCGTTGGTCGCGGCCATCGCTGCGGCCGCTGTCGAAACCATCCCGGTCAAGCCTCGACGACAACGTGTCGGTGCCTGCCACGGCAGCGGCCGTTCTCTGGTGGGTGTCGCTCTTCAGCGAGGACTCGGTCGCAGGATTCGCGTCAACCCCTGTCGGCCGTCATCGGCGTGGCATTCCTGGTCAATGCGGTCGTCTCGGTCGCCGGATACCTGCTCGGCACGCTGACAATCTCCGGCGTGATCGGCGGGGCGGTCATCGGCATCGTCATCGTTCTCACAGTGGGATGGGCGGGGTGGGTGCTGCTTCTCGCCACATTCGGTATGGCGGTGGTCACGACGCGCATCGGGCTGCGGCGCAAAATGCGGCTGGGGATCGCCGAGGGCCGCGGCGGCCGGCGGGGCGCGGGTAATGCGATCGCCAACACCGGGATCGCGGCGGCCGCCGCGGTGCTCGCCGCCGTCAGCTACGCACCGACAGCCGCGCTGATCGCGTTCGTCGCCGCGCTCGCCGCTGGAGGCAGCGACACGATGGCGAGTGAAGTCGGCAAGGCCTTCGGCCGGCCGCTTCTCTTCCCGACCTTCCGGCCGGTACCGCCAGGTACTCCGGGCGGAGTTTCGCTGGTTGGAACCGCGGCAGGTGTCGCGGGTGCCATCGGGCTCGGCGCGCTTGGAGCGGCAACTGGACTCGTCAGCTGGGAGGCGCTGCTTCCGATCACCGCCGGCGCGACGATCGGAGCATTCGCCGAGAGCGCGATGGGCGCAACTCTGGAGGAGCGCGGAGTCCTCAACAACGATCTGCTCAATTTCCTGAACACTGCGATCGCCGCGGCCACGGCGATCCTCATCGCGAAGTCCCTCAGGTGAAGCCGTCGCTGCTGCGCCGGCTGTTCGAGTTGGCGCGGCCATTTACCCTTGTCGCCCCGGCAATCGGATTTGCCTCGGGCGCGGTAACCGCCGCCGGAGCGGCTCCGCCGAGCGCATGGACGTGGCGGTTGCTCACCTATCCGGCGATCGGCGCGGTGATGGCAGCACTGCTCAACGCTGCATCGAACGCGCTGAACCAGATCTACGATCTCGAAATCGATCGCGTCAACAAGCCTGGCCGACCGCTGACGTCTGGGCGGTTGTCGATCCGCACCGCGTGGCTCTTCACGGTGACGTCGTACGGCGCGGCACTGGTTCTCGCGTGGCTCGTCGCGCCGGAAGGGAGACATGAGTGCTTCTGGCTCGTCCTCGCGGCGGCCGGCTTCACCATGGCGTATTCGGTTCCACCGGTCAGGACGAAGCAGCGCGGCCTGATCGCAAACGCCACGATCGCGATCCCGCGAGGCGTCCTGCTCAAGGTGGCGGGCTGGTCATCGGTGAAAACGGTGGCCGGCATCGAGCCCTGGGTCATCGGCACGGTGTTCGGGTTGTTCCTGCTGGGCGCGACGACGACCAAGGACTTTGCGGACATTGTAGGGGACGCGCGGGGCGGATGCAGGACGCTGCCTGTTCGCTTCGGTGTCCGCAAGGCCGCGTGGATGATTTCTCCGTCTTTCGTCCTGCCATTCGTCCTCATAGCGCTTGGAGCGTGGACCGGCATTCTGACCGGTAACCGGATCCTGCTGCTGTTGCTCTCTGCGATGCTTACGATGTACGGGCTATATGTCTGCTTCCTCATGCTTCGTCGTCCCGAAGACCTCGCCACCGAAGAGAACCACACGTCGTGGGCGCACATGTATCGGATGATGTTCCTGGCGCAGCTCGGGTTCGCGTTCGCGTACCTGCTCTGAAGCGGCGGCGGGCTCGTGTTTCTCTTCCGCCGGAAGGCGGAAGCCACATTGTGAGCGGCTGACCAGCAGTTCTTCTTCCGCCTGAAGGCGGAAGCCACATTGTGAGCGGCTGACCAGCAGTCTTCTCTTCCGTCTGAAGGCGGAAGCCACATTGTGAGCGGCCATTGACTCAGAGGCGAAGATAAGACGAAACTGAGGCGTGTCCGAGCAGCCCCTGATCTTCGACCTCGGGAAGCGGCCGCCGACGACGCGCGCGCTGGCGCTGCGGATCCGCAACGAAGGCGCGGACGCGGCGTTGGACGATTCGCTGCGTCGAGCAGACGCCGCGCGGTACCAGGAGATCACGTGCCGGTCTGCGCTCAACCCGGTGAAGGGCATGCCGTTCAACTGGACATTGAACGCATACCGCGGCTGCACGCACGCCTGCCACTACTGCTTCGCTCGCCGGTATCAAACTCAGTTCGAACTCGGCCCTGACGATCACTTCTCCACCGTCATTTTCGTCAAGACCAACCTGGTCGACGTCCTCCGCCGTGAGCTGGACAAGCCGACATGGACGCGCGAACAGGTCGCGGTCGGCACCGCGACGGACCCCTACCAGCCGATCGAGGGTCACTACAAACTGACGAGAGGGTCACTCCAGGCGCTGCTCGCGGCGCGGACGCCGGTGGGACTCGTGACGAAAGGTCCGATGGTCGTGCGCGACGCGGATTTGCTGGCCGAGATGGGCCGGAGCGCCGGGTGCACGGTGTACGTCAGCGTCCCCACCGTGGACGAGCAGGCATGGCGCGCCCTCGAGCCGGGAACCGCACATCCACTGCAGCGACTCCGAGCCGTCCGCCAGCTGCGCGACGCGGGCGTCAATGTCGGAGTGCTCATGGCCCCGGTGGTTCCGGGATTCACCACCCAGCCGGCGAAGCTCGAAGCCACCATCAAGGCGATCGCGGACCATGGCGCAGCGTTCATGGGAGCGAACGTGATGTATTTGAAGGGGGGCACGAAGGACCACTTCATGGGTTTTCTCGCGGCCGAGTTCCCCGACATGGTCGAGAAGTACGGGCGCCTCTATGCCGGGGCGTACGCATCGGCTGATTACGTCAAATCGGTTCGCGCGGTGATCGACACCATCCAGGAGCGGCACGGCCTGGGCAGACGGAGAAAAGGTGAAAAGCGCGGAGGCGAGCAGACGGATCACGTCGAAAATGTGAAGGCCGCCCGGGAACAGGCGGCCTTCGAATGGCAGGAGTGAGCGCGAGCGAATCTCTCTAGGCGATGGCCGCGAGTTCCGAATAACTGCCGTCCGCCCTGGTCACCTCGATCTCGACGCGCCCGTCGCGAACGTCGGCCGTGTACTCGTCCCCTTCCGCCCAGCGCTGACTGATCGGCAGCTTGATCCGGGTCTCGATCACCCGCTTCAGGAACCGCGCACCATACGCGAGGCTGTAGCCGTCCGTCACGAGCTGTTCCAACGCTTCGGGCGTGACTTTCAACGATCGCCCGCTCTTGGCCAGCGAGCGCCTGATCTTCGCCAGCTGCTGCTCGGTGATCTGCCGCACTTCGTCCTTCGCCAGCGGTCGGAAGATCACGACTTCGTCGATGCGGTTCCGGAACTCCGGCGAGAACCGGCGCTCCAGTTCCCGCGTGATCTCTCCGTGCACCTGTTCGACGCCGACCTGCTTCGAATAGAAGCCGAGTGGACTGCTCAATTTCCTGAAGCACTCCGACCCGATGTTCGACGTCATGATCACGATGGCATCGCTGAGATACACGCGCTTGCCGCGGCCGTCGGTGATCCAGCCCTCGTCGAACGCCTGCAGGAACACGTTCAGCATGCTCGGACTGGCCTTTTCGACCTCGTCGAGCAGGACCACCGAGTACGGGTTGTCCTTCAGCTGGTTGGTCAGCACGCCACCGCGCTCGGAGCCGACAATCCCGCGCGGCATTCCGATCAGCTTGTCGACCGCGACCGCGCCGTCCTGGTATTCCGACATGTCGACGCGGACCATCTTCTTCTCGTCGCCGAACAGGAACTCGGCCACCGACTTCGCCAGCTCGGTCTTGCCCACACCCGTCGGCCCGAGGAACAGCAGCACGCCATCCGGACGATCGAATCCGTCCTTCAGCGGCCCCTTGTTGAGGACCAGTCGCCGCGCGACAGCGTCGATCGCCTGACGCTGCCCGACGACACGGCCACCGAGGCGGGCTTCCATGTCGCGGAACCGGGTCGAGACTTCGCGGAAGACCATGTCTTCGGGGATCTGCGCGATCTTGGAAATCACGTTGACGACGTCGGCCGACGTGACCTCCCAGCGACGTCCGATTTCGGCCTTGACGGCGGCGGTGTCGAGCCAGCCGATCACCTTGTCGGGCAGCTGCAGGTGGCGCATGTAGCGCGGCGACATCTCGAGTGCGGTCTCGATCGCCTCGTCCTTGATCCGCACCGAGTAGTTCCGTTCGAGCCGCGGGCGCAGGTTGAACAGGATGTTCCGCGTCTGCTCGATCGTCGGTTCGTTGACCTGAACGGTCCTGAAGCGGCGCGCGAGCGCCTCGTCTTCCTGGATGAACTCCTTGTATTCGCTGAGCGTGGTCGCACCGATGATGCGGACCTCGCCGCGCGCGAGTACCGACTTGAACACGTTGGCAGCGTCGGACGGTGCGCCGAGCGCCGAGCCGGCACCAATCATCGTGTGGACTTCGTCGATGAACAGGATCAGGTTCGGCCGCTCCTTGATCTCGCGGATGACGTTCTGGATCCGGTCTTCGAACATGCCGCGCAGCATGGTGCCGGCGACCATCGTGTTCATCTGGAGGTTGATCACCTGGCAATCGCGCAGGCGCACCGGAACTTTCTCGGGCTCGAACTCGATGCGGCGGGCGAGCCCTTCGGCGATCGCGGTCTTGCCGACGCCGGGTTCTCCGAGCAGCAGGACCGAGTTCGCCCGCTCGCGGTGGCAGAGCACCTCCAGGACCTGATCCATCTCGTAGTCGCGGCCGAACACCGGCGGCACTTTGTCCTGCCGGGCGAGCTGGTTGAGGTTGGTGGCGAAGTGCTTGAGAAACGGCGGCAGCTCGAACCGCTTCTTCAGCCGCTCCTCGCGAAGCTCATGATCGCGCATCCGGGTCGCGAGCCGGGTCACGAGCGCGTCCGGCTCGATGCCGTGTCGTCGGATGATCGACACCGGAATCCCCTGCGTCTCTTCGAAGATCGCGGAGAACAGGTCGGTCGCCTCGATGGTGTGGCGGCCGGAGCGGCTCGCGTGGAGCAGCGCCAGTTTGAAGAGGAGCTTCGTCGACGGCGCCACCCTGAGGTCACGTCCGGCGACGCTCGGCAGCAGGCGGAGATGTTCCTCGAGCGCCTGCAGGATCTCGTGCGGGTTCAGCTCGACGTCCCGCATCACCTGCCCGAACATGTCCCATTCGACCTGGGCGAAGGCCAGGCAGACGTGCTCGTTGGTCAGGAGCGCATGCTCGCGGCGACGGGCCTCATCCAGCGCGCGGTCGACGACGCGCTCGGCTGACTCAGCCAGCTTGTTTTGCGGTATATCGAAATCCTCCACGGGAGCCTCCATGGCGGCGTGCTCCGGTTCACCGGCCAGCCGCTCTACCCATGAAAGAGCAAAAGAAGGGCCACCGGACGAAGCCCGTGAAGACGGTGCTAAGCAGTTGAAAAGGGAGCGCGTTGAGCACGCAGGTGGGCGGCGAGGCGGATGTCAGCGTTCGGCCTGGCGGCCGGCAGGCTGCCCCGCCACCCACTAGTGGAGTGCGTTTTCCTCAGCCGCGGCCGAGAAGCGCCGCAATCCGGGCTTCAGTCGGCGGATGGCTGCTGAAGAGCGACATCAGGCCGGCGCCGGCGAACGGCTTGATGATGAACATGTGCGCGGTCGCCGGGTTGGCATCGAGCGGCACCCGCTTCGAAATGGCATCGATCTTCCGCAACGCTTCGGCCAGCCCGTACGGATTGCCAGCCAGCGCCGCGCCGCCGGCGTCCGCGGCGAACTCACGCGACCGCGAAATCGCCATCTGGATCAGCATCGCCGCAAACGGCGCGAAGATCATCGTCGCGAGCAGGGCGATCGGGTTCGTCCCGTTCCGATCGTCGCGGTTGCCGTAGCCGCCGAACATCGCCGCGAAGTGTGCCATCCGCGCCACCATCATGATCGCGGCCGCGATCGTCGCCGCGACGGAGCTGATGAGGATGTCGCGGTGCTGCACGTGCGCGAGCTCGTGCGCGATCACGCCTTCGAGCTCAGATTCGCTGAGCACGCGCAGGATCCCTTCCGTCGCCGCGACGGCGGCGTGAGCAGGGTTTCGTCCGGTCGCAAATGCGTTCGGTGACGCGTCGGGGATGACGTACACCTTCGGCATCGGCAGGCCCGCCCGGGCGGTCAGGCGTTCGACGATTTTGTACAGCTGGTGACTCGGTCCCACTTCGGCCGCGCGATACATCCGGAGGACGATCTTGTCGGAAAACCAGTACGACCCCATGTTCATGATCGCCGCGAACACGAAGGCCGTTGCCAGGCCACCGGCGCCGCCAAGCATCTCACCGAGTCCGAGCAGCAGGGCGCTCAGGATTCCGAGAAGGAGCGCCGTCTTCAAACCATTGGGCATGTTGTAATTTTACCTCCTCCGGCTCAACTGGAGGACGAGAGCAAATTGTCAGCAAAACGTCGCTAGGTAGAACCCCGCGGGCCTCACCGCTATTCCCGGTTCCGGGTTCCGGGTTCGGGGTTCGGGGTTCGCGTTCAGGGTTCCAGGTTCCGGGTTCCGGGTTCCGGGTTCGGGATTTGCGATTCGAGATTCTCGACTAGTGATTAGTGATTCGTGAATTCCCTATAATGAGGCCCATGCTACGCAATTCGTTGCCCGGGTTCCTGCTGCTGCTCGCCCTCGGGCCCGCGTCGCCGGTTCACGCTCTCGCCCAGGTGCCGGCACCGTTCCCTCGACCCGCACCGCCTGCGGGATCGCGGGCGCAGCCACCGGTCGCGGCGCCGCAACAGCGGCCTCCCGCCGCTCCCGCGGTTCCGTCCCCGGCGCCGCCGGTCGCCGGCGAACCGACGGAGACCACGCTCGGCGCGGCGATTTATCCCGCTGCCCAGTACCTGGAGTCGTACGATGCCGGGCGCGGTCAACGCTATTACCTCTATGGCAGCGACGCTGATTTCCTGCAGGTGGTCGCGTTCTACCGGACGGCGCTGAAGCAGAAGGGCGAGCTGATCTTCGACGAGCCGCCGGTGCAGATGTTCGAGCTGGGCCGATTCAGAGAGGAGACGATGGCGTTCGCGCCAAGCGTCACGGTGAAGGACTACACGTGGGCCGGTTCGAAGGGTTACCTGAATCCGAAGCGCGGCGGAACTCCGGAGAGGTTCCGGACGATCATCCAGATCGTTCCGGTCCCGCCCGGCGGTGCGAAAGAGCCGTAGCGACTGATTCGCGCGGCACGTGTCCGGCTACTCGGACTTCAGGTAGATTGCGCTGCCCTTGTCGCGGAATTCCCGCGACTTCTCTTCCATCCCCCTCGCGGCCTCGTCAGCAGCCATCGTACGCACCTGCTGCGTCAGCTCCATGGAGCAGAATTTCGGACCGCACATCGAGCAGAAGTGCGCGACCTTGGCGCCATCGGCCGGCAGTGTGGCGTCGTGGTACGCCCGGGCCGTGACCGGGTCGAGCGCCAGGTTGAACTGGTCCTGCCATCGGAATTCGAACCGCGCCTTCGACAGCGCGTCGTCCCACGCCTGCGCCCGCGGATGGCCTTTCGCGAGATCGGCGGCGTGCGCCGCGATCTTGTAGGCGATCACGCCAGCCTTCACGTCGTCGCGGTTCGGCAGTCCGAGGTGTTCTTTCGGGGTCACGTAACAGAGCATGGCCGTGCCGTACCAACCGATCTGGGCGGCACCGATCGCGGAGGTGATGTGATCGTAGCCGGGGGCGATATCTGTCGTGAGCGGCCCGAGGGTGTAGAACGGCGCTTCGCCACACCACTCCAGCTGCTTGTCCATGTTCTCTTTGATGAGATGCATGGGCACGTGGCCGGGCCCTTCGTTCATCACCTGCACGTCGTACTCCCAGGCGATGCGGGTCAATTCGCCCTGGGTCTTGAGCTCGGCAAACTGCGGTTCGTCGTTGGCGTCCGCAATCGATCCCGGGCGGAGGCCATCGCCCAGTGAAAAGGAGACGTCGTACGCGCGCATGATCTCGCAGATCTCGCGGAAATGGGTGTAAGTAAAGTTCTCCTTGTGGTGCGCGAGGCACCACTTCGCCATGATCGATCCGCCGCGCGAGACGATGCCGGTGAGCCGGCGCGCGGTCAGCGGGATGTAACGCAGGAGCACCCCGGCGTGAACGGTGAAGTAGTCGACCCCCTGTTCCGCCTGCTCGACGAGCGTGTCGCGGTACACCTCCCAGGTCAGGTCTTCGGGCCGTCCGCCCACCTTTTCGAGCGCCTGGTAGATCGGCACCGTCCCAATCGGCACGGCGGAGTTGCGCATGATCCACTCGCGGGTCTCGTGGATATCGCGCCCGGTCGACAGATCCATGACCGTGTCGGCGCCCCAGAGCGTCGCCCACCGCAGCTTCTCGACTTCCTCCTCGATCGACGACGACACCGCCGAGTTGCCGATGTTGGCGTTGATCTTCACCGCGAAGTTTCGACCGATGATCATCGGCTCGAGCTCCGGGTGGTTGATGTTCGCCGGAATGATTGCGCGCCCGCGCGCCACTTCCGAGCGCACGAACTCGGCATCGAATCCTTCGCGCGCCGCGATGAACGCCATCTCGCGCGTGATCACGCCGCGTCTCGCGTAGTGGAGCTGGGTGACAGGCGCGTCGCCGCGGAGGGCGGTGCGCATCCGCTCGGCGAGTGCCGGCGGCATCGGCCTGAGATCGGACGCAGCCGGAAGGTACGAGCGCGGCACTTCCGCGACACCGCCGCGGCCCTGGATCCACTCCTGCCTCAGACGCGGCAGTCCTTCGCGAACGTCGCAGCCTTGCGGACCGCTGGTGTCGTAGACCCGGAGCGGCGGCTCACCGCCCGAGAGCGCGATCTCCCGCATCGGCACGTCGCCGACGAACACCTTCGCGGAGTTCGGAAACGCCGAGCTGAAGTCGGACGATTGCAGCGGGTGGAGAGGGGTGCGTGTCGGCATGGGGGTTCCTGAATTCACTATACCTCTAGGAGCGGAGCTTTGGCGACGTCGACAGACCGCGTCTTCACCCCAGTTTTCGCAGAATGAAGCACTTGAGGTAGAACGTTTCGGGCGCGGTCAGCAGCACCGGATGATCGCGGCCCTGCATGCGCTTTTCCACGACCGTGACATCCGCGTGGGCATCGACGGCGGCAGACGCGAGAACGTCGGCGAAATCGGCTTCGCTGACGTTGTAGGAACAGCTGCACGTCACCAGGTAACCGCCCGGGGCGAGCAGCTTGAGGGCGCGCAGGTTGATCTCCTTGTATCCGGAGAGCGCCTTGCGCACCGCCGCCTTGTTCTTGGCGAAGGCCGGCGGATCGAGCACGATCGTATCGAACCGATCACCGCGGCGCTCGAGCTCACGCAGCTCGTCGAATACGTTCATGGCGCGTGCCTGCACATTCTCCAGGCCGTTGCGGCGCGCGTTCTCCGTAATCCGCGCGACCGCATCGTCCGAGATGTCGATCGCGAGCACCTCGGTGCAGCGCGGCGCCAGCGCGAGGGCAAAGCCGCCGTTGTAGCTGAAGGTGTCGAGCAGGCGTCCATGGGCGTAGTGACTCGCGGCGACCCGGTTCTCACGTTGATCGAGGAACAGCCCGGTCTTCTGCCCACGATAGAGATCGACCTGGTACACGATCCGGCCTTCGCGGACTTCAACCGTCTCAGGAACGGTACCGTATAGAACCTCGACCCGCTGGTCCAGGCCTTCGAGCAGACGGACGCGCGGATCGTTCCGGGCGAGGATGCCGGCCGGATGCAACAAATCGACGAGCTGACGGGTGATGTCCGGCAGCAGCCGATCTGCGCCCTGCGACAGGGCCTGGACGACCAGGTATTCGCCGTAGCGATCGACGATGAGCGACGGCAGACGATCGGCCTCGCCGTGGACGAGGCGGTACGCGGTTGCGTCGATCGAGAGCGATTGGCGGAAGTCCACGGCCCGGGCCAGCCGCTCGGTCCACAGCGCCGCGTCCGCGGGCTGTGCGCCGTGAGTGAGCAGTCGAAGCGCAATCTCCGATCGATCGCTATAAAGGGCCTGGCCGATGGCGCGGCCGCGGGCACCCATGACGGTCACCGTATCTCCGCCAGTCGCCTCGACTTTCGCGATGTCCGACTTGTAAATCCAGGGATGACCGGTCCGCGACCGCTCCTCGCCGCGCTGGGAAATGGTGACGGTGCTCATTCTTGGTTCCGGGTTCCGGGTTCCGGGTTCGGGGTTCGAAGTTCGGGGTTCCGCGTCGCTTCCACACTTTGATTGCCCGCGCCTGCCCACCCGCCTCGTCCAGCGTGACAACGCCTGTATAATCGCATTCTATGCGCATCGCGATCGGCGCCGACCACGCGGGCTTCGCGTTGAAGGAGCACCTGATTGGAACGCTGAAGCGGCTCGGGCACGTCGTTGACGATCGCGGTACCCACCACGAGACGCCGCCGGTGGACTATCCTCCGATTTGTGCCGATGTCGCGGAGCAGGTCGCGCTCGGACGCGCCGACCGTGGCGTCGTGCTCGGCGGCAGCGGCCAGGGCGAGCAGATTGCCGCCAACAAGGTGCTCGGCGCCCGCGCCGCGCTCTGCAACGACATGCACACCGCGCGGATGTCGCGCGAGCACAACGACGCGAACGTGCTGGCGATGGGTGGGCGGATTGTCGCGACCGCGCTGGCTGACGAAATTCTCAGCCTCTGGCTCAGCACCGCCTTCGCCGGCGGGCGTCACCAGAGGCGGCTCGATCAAATCGCCGCGATCGAGAGGGCGCAGGCCTCCGGGCAGCGCACCCAGGAAGGAACCCGATGATCACCAAGACCGAGACTCCGATCCGGTGGCGCTCGCTCGCGGAGGCGGATCCCGAGATTGCCGCGACGATCGGGCAGGAACTGCACCGGCAGAACAGCGGCCTCGAACTGATCGCCTCCGAGAACTTCGTGAGCAAGGCGGTCCTCGAGGCGGCCGGTTCGGTGCTCACGAACAAGTACGCCGAAGGCTATCCGGGCAAGCGCTACTACGGCGGGTGTGAGTTCGTCGACATCGCCGAATCGCTGGCGATCTCACGCGCGAAGGAGCTGTTCGGCGCCGAACACGTCAACGTCCAGCCGCATTCCGGCGCCCAGGCGAACATGTCGGTGTACTTCGCGCTACTGAAGCCCGGCGACACCGTACTCGGGATGAACCTGGCCCACGGCGGGCATCTCACCCATGGTCATCCCCTGAATTTCTCCGGCAAGCTGTACACCATCGTCCCCTACGGCGTACGTCAGGACGATCAGCGTATCGATTACGAGGAGCTCGAGCGGCTCGCGCACGAGCACAAGCCGAAGATGATCATGGTCGGTGCGAGTGCGTATCCGCGGGTGATCGATTTCGAGCGGATCGCCAGGGTCGGACGCGACGTCGGGTCGCCGGTCGTCACCGACATGGCGCACATCGCCGGCCTGGTCGCGGCGAAGGTGCACCCAAGCCCGGTGCCGCACTCGGATTTCGTCACGACGACGACCCACAAGACCCTGCGTGGCCCGCGCGGCGGCATGGTGCTCTGCCGCAGCCAGTACGCCAAGGATCTCGACCGCGCGTTGTTTCCGGGAGTGCAGGGCGGCCCGCTCATGCACATCATCGCGGCCAAGGCGGTTTGCTTCAAGGAAGCGATGGCGCCGGGGTTCGTGGAGTACCAGCAGCAGATCGTCGCCAACGCGAAGCGGCTCGCGGCGGGGCTGTCGGCGGCCGGCTTCCGTTTGGTGAGCGGCGGCACCGATAACCACCTGATCCTCGTCGACGTGTTCTCGAAGGGGCTCACCGGCAAGGTCGCCGAGGCGGCGCTCGGCCGTGCCGGCATCACCGTGAACAAGAATGCGATCCCGTTCGATCAGAATCCGCCGATGGTCGCCAGCGGCATCCGCATTGGCACGCCCGCGGTGACCAGCCGGGGCATGCGCGAGCCGGAGATGGACACGATCGCCGAGTTGATTGCGCGGTCGCTGGCGTCACCCGACAATGACGGTGTGCTCGCAACGGTGCGGGCTGAAGTCGAAGGGCTGTGCCGGAACTTCCCGCTCTATCCGGAACGCTGAGCCCGAAGGAGGATGACGCCCGCCGCCTCGCCGCGGCGGTCAGCGAGGCCTTCGCGCCCGGCGGCGCGCTTGCGACCGCGCTGCCGGGATTCGAAGCACGTCCCGGACAGCTCCAGATGGCCGACGCCGTGTCGGACGCGTTCAGCAGCGGCGGTATCCTGCTCGCGGAAGCCGGGACCGGCACCGGAAAGACGCTCGCCTACCTCGTGCCCGCGGTCCTCAGCCGCCAGCGCGTGCTCGTCTCGACCGGCACGAAAAACCTCCAGGAGCAGATCTTCTTCAAGGACCTGCCGGTTCTCCGCGAGTCACTCGGCATTCCGTTCACCGCGACCTACATGAAAGGGCGTGGCAACTACCTCTGCCTGCATCGATTCGACGCGTACCGTGACGGGACGGCGAACTCCGGCTTCCGCCAGGTGGACAGCGGTTTCGGCCGCACCGAGAACGAGGCGCTGTTCGTCCGCATCATCGACGAGTGGCGCCGCGGCACCGAGACCGGCGACCGGGCAGAGATCGAGGATCTGCCCGAGGATCTCCCGCTCTGGAAGGATGTCGCCGCGACCACCGAGAACTGCATCGGCGCCGAATGCCCCCAGCACCAGGAATGCTTCATCACCAGGATGCGGCAGCGCGCTGCTGAATCCGACATCGTCATTGTCAATCACCACCTGCTCTGCGCCGATGCCGCCGTGCGGCAGAGTGAATACGGCGAGGTGATTCCGTCCTGCAGCTACGCGGTCCTCGACGAGGCACACCAGATCGAGGACGTTGCCACCCAGTATTTCGGACTCGCGGCCAGCAACTACCGGATCGACGATCTCGCGCGCGATGTCGACCGTGCCGTGGGCTCGGCACAGCTGCCCGATCGCGACGTGGCCGCCGGTCTGAAGCAGGCCGCCGAGCGGCTTCGCGACTGCTCCCGCGCGTTCTTCGCCGCCCTGCAGGCGATGCGGTTCGATGTGCCGGGCGTCGGCGGGGCCGACAGCCGGGTGCGAGTCGGCGGCCCGCAGATGGCGAAGGTCGCCGAACCGGGAGCGGCGCTCATCGCCGCCGCCGAGGCGCTCGAGGCAGAGGTTGCGCTGGCGCGGGACGTACCTGAAGACGTGCTCGCCGCCGGCCGGCGCGCCGCAGAAATCCGGACCGACCTTGCCTTCCTGCTCCGCGCCGATGACCCGGGATTCGTCTACTACCTCGAGGTCCGCGGTCGCGGCGTCTTTCTCCGCGCCTCCCCGATTGACGTGTCCGCAATCGTCCGCGAACTGCTCCTGGATCGGATGAAGGCCACGGTGCTGACATCCGCCACACTCACGGTTGACGGCTCGTTCGAATACATTCGCAGCCGCCTCGGCATCCGGCGCGCGAGTGAATTGCGCCTCTCCTCGGAATTCGACTATGCGACGCGGGCGATCCTCTACCTGCCGAAGCGCATGCCGGATCCGCGCTCGCGCGAGTTCGCCTCCGCCGTCGCGCGCCAGGTCGTCGAGATCGTCAAGCGGTCCCGCGGACGCGCGTTCGTCCTCTTCACCAGCTACGCCAACCTCCGCGAGGTGCAGGCTCTCGCTTCGGCGGAGATCGAATATCCGATCCTCGTGCACGGAACCGCGCCGCGGTCCGCACTCCTCCGGGACTTCAAGGCAACGCCGAACGCCGTCCTGCTCGCGACCTCCAGCTTCTGGCAGGGCGTCGACGTCGTCGGCGAGGCCCTGAGCTGCGTCATCATCGACAAGCTGCCGTTTGCATCGCCGGGCGATCCGATTACCTCGGCGAGAATCGACGCGATTGCCGCACGCGGAGGATCCGCGTTTGGCGAGTACCAGATTCCGCTCGCCGTCCTCGCGCTGCAACAGGGGCTTGGACGGCTGCTGCGTCACCGGCAGGATCGGGGCGTGCTCGCCGTCCTCGACCCGCGGCTGCGGACGATGGGGTATGGGCGGCGGTTTCGAGCATCATTGCCGCCGGCCCCCGTCACCTGCGAGCTGGATGACATCGAAGAGTTCTTTGCCAGGGATCCGGATCGCGCACCCGACGGCAGTGCGTATTCTGATCGGACCGAGTCCCGATGAAGCGGGCTGCCCGCAGCCCCTCCGCCAGGGCCGGCGTCCGGCCCGTGCTCAAATGGGCCGGCGGCAAGCGTCAGCTTCTTCCGAGCCTGCGTCCCTACTACCCACGAACATTTGCCCGCTACGTCGAGCCCTTCGTCGGCAGCGGCGCCGTCTTCCTCGACCTGGTCAACAGCGGGCGCACCAAGGGGCACGAGGTGCGGCTGTCGGACATCAACGCCGACATCATCGGCTGCTACCGCGCGATTCGCGACCGGGTTGAAGAGGTCGTCGCGGCGCTGTGGGTGCTCGATGCCGGGCATCGTGCGCGGCCGAGAGAACACTTCTACGAGGTGCGCGACCTCCGCTTCAATCCGGCGCGGCGTGCCGTGCACGCAGGCTCGCACCCGGAGGCCGCCTATTCACCCGAGCTGGCGGCGATGCTGATCTATCTCAATCGCACCGGCTACAACGGCTTGTTCCGGCTCAACTCGCACGGCGAATTCAACGTCCCGGCCGGTCGCTATGGATCGGTTCGCATCTGCGACCCCGACAATCTGCGGGGCCTCGCGGCGGCGCTCGGCGAGCCCGGTATTTCAATCGAGGTCGAGCCGTTCGACCGGGCGCTCGCGTCGGCCGGCCCGGCGGATTTCGTTTACCTCGATCCGCCCTACGCGCCGGTGAGCCGGACGGCAAATTTCACCTCGTATACCTCTGCCGGGTTCGGGCTCGAACAGCAGGCCGTGCTGCAGCGGCGGGTGATCGAACTCGCCGGACGAGGAGCCCACGTCCTGCTCAGCAATTCCTGTGCTCCTGACATCAGCGCGCTGTACGAAGAGAACGCCGCGGCACGACACGCGGGCCTGAGAACGCGTACTGTCGAAGCGCGGCGGGCGATCAATTCACGAGCCTCCAGCCGCGGGCCCGTCCTCGAGTACTTGATCACGAATGTGCCCCATGGGACGGTGTGACACCTCAGCCCCGCCGTGCGCTCGCCGGCCACCGCGGGTGATAAACTGAGGCGCGGTATATTCACGCCGGTTTTCCGGCGTTTCGTCGTCAACATCTTTACGGAGGGTGCAATGGCGGGCAAACGGATTTTCGGCCGATCGCTCACGATCTGTGCGGTCGTGCTCGGGCTTGCGGCGGCTGCCGCGCCGGCCTCGGCACAGACGGGCGGGATGAAGGGCAAGGTCGTCGACGCGCAGAACAAGCCCGTCGACGGCGCCACGGTGACGCTCGTGCAGGTGGATACGAATTCGAAGTTCACGCTGAAGAGCAAGAAGGGGGAGTTCATGCAGATCGGTCTGCCCCCCGGTAACTACACCGTCACGGTCGAGAAGGACGGGATGAAGCAGACCAGCAACGTGCGCGTCGGCCTCGACATCGCCGAGACGACGATCACGCTGAAGCCAGGCGGGTCCGGCGCCCCGATGACGAAGGAAGAGGCCGCCAAGGCCCAGGCCAAGATGGAGGGCCTCAAGACGGCGTTCTCTGAAGGTGCGGCTCTCAGCAACGCCGGCAAGTACGACGAGGCGATCGCCAAGTTCAACCAGGTCCTCGCCGAGGTGCCGAAGTGCACCGAGTGCTACATCAACATCGGTGCGACCAATGGCCTGAAGAAGGACTACGCGAACGCGGAGATTGCCTTCAAGAAGGCGCTGGAGCTCGATCCGAACTCGGTCGAGGCTTACTACGGCCTCGCGTCCATCTACAACGATCAGCAGAAGTTCACCGAAGCGCAGGCGATGAGCGCGGAGGCCAGTAAGCGCGCCGGGGCCGGTGCTCCGGGCGCGGGCGGCGCGCCAGCCAATGCCGACACGCTGTACAACCAGGGGGTGATCGCCTGGAACGCCAAGGACTACCCGAAGGCGCAGGAGCTGTTCGCCGCCACTGCGGCGGCGAATCCCAACCACGCCGAAGCGCACTACATGCTCGGCCTGGCGAACCTGAACCTGGGGAAGCTCCCCGAAGCGGGTAAGGAGTTCGAGACGTATCTGAAGCTTGCGCCGAACGGCCCCAACGCGAAGGCAGCCCAGACGAACTTCGACATGCTCAAGCAGTACATCAAGTAATACGGCGCTGACGGTGGATGCCACCATTGCCGCCAACCTCGGGTCCGTCAGGTCCCGGATCGACCAGGCCGCGCGCCGGGTCGGCCGGGACCCGGCGGACATCCTCCTCATAGCTGTTTCCAAGACCTTCGACGCAGACTGCGTGCGGACCGCCAGGGCCGCGGGCCAGCGCGACTTCGGCGAAAACAAGGTTCAGGAAGCCCTGCAGAAAATCTCCGAAACCGCCGACAAGGAGATCAGGTGGCACCTTATCGGCCACCTGCAGTCGAACAAGGCAAAAAAAGCGGCGACCGGGTTCCATTGCATTCACTCGGTCGATTCACTCGAATTGTTCAACAAGCTGGACGCGGCAGCCGCCGATCAGGGTGCATCCCCGGAAATACTGGTGCAGGTGGACCTTGCCGGCGAGACCACCAAGTTCGGAGCGCCGTCCGACCAGGCGCGACGGGTTCTTGAAGCCGCGCTCGGAGCGCGGGCGGTGCGGGTGACAGGGCTCATGCTGATCCCGCCGTGGAACGAGGACCAGGAACAGACTCGCCCGTGGTTCGCGAGGCTTCGCGCGCTGCGGGACAGCTGGCTGGCGGAAGGCGTTCCGGCGCCGGCGCTGCGGCACCTCTCGATGGGCATGAGCCACGATTTCGAGGCCGCGATCGAGGAAGGTGCAACACTCGTGCGGGTCGGCACGGCGATATTCGGTAAACGAACTGTGAGGGCGTGATGTTCGCAAACGAACCCGGCGGGGCGGAAACACCGGCATCGACATCCGCTGGCCACACCGGATCTCTACCCGCAGAACGCGTGATGCGGATCGCACCGCTCGATCTTCGGCAGCAGCGCTTCAAGACCGCACTCCGTGGCTTCGACCGTACTGAGGTCGTTGCCTTCCTGACCGAGGCGGCAGACGACTACGAACACGCCCTGCGGGAGATCGACCGTCTCCGCCAGGATCTCCAGCGCATGGAGTCCCACCTGCGCGAGCACCGTGACCGCGAGACCACGCTCCGCAATACGCTGCTTACGGCGCAGCGACTTGCCGACGAGGTCAAGGGCGCAGCACAGAACGAGGCCCGGATGATCGTCCGCGAAGCGCAGGGGCGCGGCGACCTGCTCGTCCAGAAGGCACAGGCGCGCCTCGAGGAGATGGAACGCGACATCACGGAACTCCGGCTCAGGCGCCGCGGCGTGGAAGGCACGCTGGAGTCGTCGATCCAGTCGCTCTACCACGCGCTCGAATTCATCAGGGAACAGGACAAGCCGGACGAGAAGGTCCTCCTCCACCGGCCCCGCACGAACGAGGCTCCCTCACCTCAGCGCACGGCCGTCGACGCGCCGCGAGCAGCCGACGACCGCGGCTAGCTGACGCTTCGGTGCCGATCCCGCCGACGACACCGGTCACCGGCGCCGGATTGCGGCAGCGATTTCGACCGGCGCGCTACCGCCGCGGGGCTGGGCCGGTCAGATCCAGCGCCTGCGCGTCGATGTCGAACTGCCAGTGATAGGAATACCGCGGAAGGAGCTTCAGGGCCTCGACGTAGGTCGCCTCGATATGCAGCGCCCCGGCGTCGCGCCGTACTCGCACGTACTCACGCTCGAGCGGGATGTTGTTTTCGTCGGCGAGGGCCATGGCCCGGTTCACGAGCTCCGCGTCAGTCGCCTTCTGTGAGTAGAGGACGAGCTGCTGCAGCGCGTCCTTGAACTGCATGTTGTGCAGCGCGACCGGCGTGACCTGGTAGAGACCATTCGCAATGAGCAGAAACACCGCGAGCTTCACGATCTTCCGGATCATTCGACCTCCACCGTCGGTGTGCCGTCAGTGAATCTGGTGAAAGAGCCGCTCCCACCGCGTCTTGGTGAAGAAGTGGGTGACGACCGAGAACAGCCGCTTCGCCGACGCGCCGATGCCTTCGTCCAGGTAGTCCTCACGCCCCGATTCGTACGACCAGTAGATCATCAGCGCGCGGCCCTTGATGTAGCTGCGCGGCAGGAATCCCCAGTAGCGGCTGTCCTGCGAGTTGTCGCGGTTGTCGCCCATCACGAAGTACTGCCCCTCGGGTACCTTTACCGGACCGTACCGCTCGCGGACGTCGTAGGACGTGATCTCCTGGGCTTCGCGCGCCGCTTCGAGGAAGTGAACGTACGGCTCGTCGAGCGGCTGGCCGTTGATGTAGATCTTCTTGCTGCGCAGTTCGAGCGTCTCTCCCGGCAGGCCGATGACGCGCTTGATGAAGTCACGATCCGGTTCGTCGGGGTACTTGAAGACGATGACGTCGCCGCGTCGCAGATCGCGCACCGGCAGCACGTGCTGCTCGAGCGAGCTCGCGGTCGGGCCGAACACGAACTTGTTGACGAGCAGGTGATCGCCAATCAGCAGGTTGTTCTCCATCGACCCGGTTGGAATCTTGAACGCCTGGACGACCCACGTGCGCACGAACAGCGCGAGAATGACGGCGATGACGATCGACTCGAAGTACTCGCGCAGCGTCGACTTCTGAAAGGATGTCGTCATATCGTGAATGCCTAGGATTCGGTGCCGACTTTCAGCACCGCGAGAAATGCCTCCTGCGGAATCTCGACGCGGCCGACCCGCTTCATCCGCTTCTTGCCTTCTTTCTGCTTCTCGAGCAGCTTGCGCTTCCGCGAGATGTCGCCGCCGTAGCACTTCGCGAGCACGTTCTTGCGCAGGGCCTTGACCGACTCGCGCGCGATGATCCGGCTGCCGATCGCGGCCTGGATCGCAATCTCGAACATCTGCCGCGGAATCAGCTCACGCATCTTTGCCGCGAGCGCCCGCCCGCGATTGTAGGCGGAATCGCGATGAACGATGCTCGAGAGCGCGTCGACCGGCTCCTCGTTGACGAGGATGTCGAGCTTGACCAGCGGCGCTTCCTGGAAACCGGTCACGTGGTAGTCGAGCGACGCGTACCCGCGCGAGATCGTCTTCAGCCGGTCGTAGAAGTCCATCACGACTTCGTTGAACGGCATCTCGTACGTCACCAGGACGCGGTCGCGCGCGAGATACTCGAGCGACTTCTGGACGCCGCGCTTGTCCTGGCAGAGCTGCATGATCGCGCCGACGTGCTCGGAGGGCGTGAGCATCATCGCGGTGATGATCGGCTCCTCGATCTTCTCGATCCGGCCGGGGTCGGGCAGCTTGGACGGGCTGTCGATCTCCTGGACGACGCCGTCCGTCGTGGTCACGCGGTACAGCACCCCGGGGGCGGTGGTGACGAGATCCATCCCGAACTCGCGTTCGAGCCGCTCCTGGACGATCTCCATGTGCAGCAGGCCGAGGAACCCGCACCGGAACCCGAAGCCGAGCGCGGCCGAGGTCTCCGGCTCGAAGAAGAACGAGGCGTCGTTCAGCCGCAGCTTTTCGAGTGCATCGCGCAGCTGCGGGTACTCGCTGCCCTCGACGGGGTAGAGGCCGGCGAACACCATCGGCTTGCTCACCTTGAAGCCCGGGAACGGCTCCGCGGTCCGACGCGACGCTTCCGTGATCGTGTCGCCGATCTGCGCGTCGCTGACGGTCTTGATGCCGGCGAAGATGAACCCGACTTCCCCGACGCCGAGCTCCGTAGCGACGGTGGGCTTGGGCGAGAACACGCCAACCTGGTCGACGTCGTACTCCTGGCCGCGGGCCATCAGGCGAATCTTCATACCGGCGCGAATCACGCCGTCGATGACGCGGGTCAGGATGATGACGCCGCGGTAGGCGTCGTACCAGGAGTCGAAAATCAGCGCCTTGAGCGGGGCCTCGGGCTCCCCGACCGGCGGCGGCAGCCGCTTGACGATGGCTTCGAGGATCTCGTGGACGCCGGTTCCCTCCTTGGCGCTGGCGAGGACGGCGCCGCTCGCATCGAGACCGACGATCTCCTCGATCTGGCGCTTCGCCTCCTCAGGCTGGGCGCCGGGCAGATCGATCTTGTTGATGACCGGGATGATCTCGAGATTGTTCTCGACCGCCAGGTAGGCGTTCGCGAGCGTCTGAGCCTCGACCCCCTGCGATGCGTCCACCAGCAGCAGGGCACCTTCGCAGGCGGCGAGTGAGCGCGTGACTTCGTACGAAAAATCGACGTGCCCGGGCGTGTCGATCAGATTCAGGACGTACGTCTCCCCATCGTCGGCCTTATAGGAGAGCCTGACGGCGTGCGCCTTGATCGTGATCCCGCGCTCGCGCTCGAGATCCATCGAGTCGAGCACCTGCGCCTCCATCTCGCGGGCCTGGAGCGCTCCCGTGACTTCGAGGAAGCGGTCGGCGAGTGTGGACTTGCCGTGGTCGATGTGGGCGATGACCGAGAAATTCCGGATTAAGCGCTGATCCATCGTGGGCGGTAGCGCTGATTATACCCCGCGGCTCCGCGCCCCATCGAGGGAAGGACCGGCTGGACGCTCAAGGGCTCCGTCGACCGCACCGCCCTCGAGCCACCTTCGATCGTCCCGAGTTGACACGGATTTCACGGAAAAACACAGACGAACACGGATCCGGAATGCACGGCGAGGATGGCCGTCTGCGCTTCGCGCGGTGAGCGACCTGACGGGCAAACGCGAGCACCCGTCGATCTGGTGGTGTTCGCGTTCGCACCTCAGGCCGCGCACCGGGCCGGCCGCACGGCCGGCGACGGCCATCCGAGTCTTCACTTGTCCGTGTTAATCCGTGCTCGTCCGCGGGCTGGATTTTGATTCCGTCCGTGGTCCTGTCCGGAAGCGAGCCACGACGTGACGGGTCTTGTCTTCCGCCTGAAGGCGGAAGCTACGCCGCCGCCTCGCGGCAGCTACAACGCGTCGGCGGAAGCTCCAACGCCAGGCACCTTCGCGCCCTAGCGCTGGTCGAGCGGCAGGAACGTTTGCGGATACTGCGGGCCGATGTAATCGGTCCGTGGACGAATGAGGCGGTTGTTCGCGTACTGCTCGAGGCAGTGAGCGGTCCAACCAGATACGCGGCTGACCGCGAAAATCGGCGTGAACAAGTCGATCGGGATCCCAAGCGTGTAGTACGTCGACGCCGAGTAGAAATCAACGTTCGGGTTCAGCTTTTTCTCACCCTTGACCAGCGCCTCGATGCGCTGCGACATCTCGAACCACCGGTTGTTGCCGACCCGGTCGCCGAGCTCCTTGGACATGCGGCGCAGATGCGTCGCCCGTGGATCCTCGGTGTGATACACGCGGTGCCCGAAGCCCGGAATCTTGATCTTCTTCGCCAGCCTTGCCCGGATCGCGTCGTCAACGCGTTCGGGAGTGGCGTCGGGCCCGATCTCGATGAGCAGCCGCATGACATCAGCATTAGCGCCGCCGTGGAGCGGGCCCTTGAGCGCACCGATGGCACCGACAATCGCGGAATAGAGGTCGGTCAGCGTCGCGGCCGCGACACGCGCCGCGAAGGTGGACGCGTTCAGCTCGTGATCGGCGTGCAGCACGAGCGCGATGTCGAACGCACGGGTCGAGAGCGCATCCGGACGCGAGCCGGTGAGCATGTAGAGGAAATTGGCGGCGTGGCCGAGCGCGGGATCCGGCTGGATGAACCCGCCGCCCGCCTGCAGCCGGCCGTAGGTGGCGACGATGCTTCCGAGCTGGGCGGTCAGGCGAACGGCCTTGCGATAGTTTGCGGCCGGCGAATTGTCCGCGCCTTCGGGATCGTACTGGCCGAGCGCCGACGTCAGCGTGCGCAGCATGTCCATCCCGTCGCTCGGCGGGCAGCGCCTTCATCAGGCGCAGGATCGGTTCGCTCAGCGGACGCGCGGCCGCAAGCTGCGATTGCAGATCGCCGAGCTCGGCCCGGTTCGGCAGACGTCCGTGCCACAACAGGTAACAGACTTCCTCGAACGAAGCCCCGCGCGCGAGCTCGTGGATGTCGTATCCGTAGTACGCCAGCACGCCCCGTCGCCATCGAGGTAGCAGATGGCGGACGAGGCCGCGACGACATCTTCGAGTCCCCCTTTGGGCTTGGCTTCGGTCGTCATGGCGCCATCATATCAAGGAAGGAGCGGTGCCCCGTGCCCCCGCAACCGCGCCTATTTGGCGACTTCGGGGGCCTTGAGCATGACGGTCTCGCCCGTGTACTGCTGAAGGATGGAGAGAAGACCGGTGTAGAGGAACCCGACCTGGAACAGCATTAGGAATGGCAGCGTTCCGTAGATCTGGTTGACGAGCGCGTAGAACACTGTCGCGGTGAAGTAGAGGCCGAGCGCGACTTCGATCATCGGCTGGACGCCGACAGACTGGTGATACTTCTTGCCGACCCACTCGTCGCCTTCGCGTTCGATGCCGTACTTGGGCGTCCGCGCAAATTCGCTCTGCTTGCCAAGCAAGGCCTCGAGCACCGCGCGGGTGTTGTTGACGCAGAGCCCGATGCCGATCGACATCAGGAACGGCACGTACTTGAGCCGCTGGCGCCAGTCCGCGTACAGCTCACGTTGCGAGACTATGTAGAAATTGCCAACCGAAAGCGTGGCCGCAAAGAACAGCGGCACATCGATGAGCAGCATCTCCGTCCACCCCATGTTGTAGCGCACCCACATCGCCGGGAACATCAGGATGGAAAGCAGCGACATCAGCAGGTAGTTGAAGTTGGCCGAGAGATGGAAGAACGCCTCCACCTTGACGCCGAGCGGCTGCTTCGAGCGCAGAATGCGCGGGAGCAGCTTCACGCACGTCTGGATCGACCCCTTCGCCCAGCGATGCTGCTGCGACTTGAAGGAATTCATCTCGACCGGCACCTCGGCGGGTGCGACGACGTGCGGGAGGAAGAGGAATCGCCAGCCGGCCAGCTGTGCGCGGTAGCTGAGATCGAGGTCCTCAGTCAGGGTGTCGTGCTGCCAGCCGCCCGCGGAGGCGATCGCCTCGCGGCGCCACACCCCGGCGGTCCCGTTGAAATTGAAGAAACAGCCGGCGCGGTTACGGCCGCCGTGCTCGAGCACGAAGTGCGCGTCGAGCAGAATCGACTGGGTTTTGGTGAGCAGCGAGTAATCCTGGTTGATGTGGCCCCAGCGCGCCTGGACCATCCCGATCTTCGGATCGCTCGCAAGGTACGGCAACGTTTTCTGGAGGAAGTCGGTGCCCGGAATGAAGTCGGCATCGAAAATCGCGATGAACTCGCCATTCGACTCGGCCAGACCCGCCTCGAGCGCCCCGGCCTTGTATCCCGTGCGGTCGACGCGATGGATGTGCCTGATGTCGAACCCGCGTGACGCGTGGCGCCGGACGGCGCGTTCGGCAATGTCGGTGGTCTCGTCGGTCGAGTCGTCCAGAACCTGAATTTCGAGCAGTTCCTTCGGGTAGTCGAGCTCGCAGACGGCACCGATCAGGCGATCCGCCACGTACATCTCATTGAAGATCGGCAGCTGGACCGTGACGCGCGGCAGCTCCGTCAGCTCCGGCAGCGGCAGTGGCGCGTTACCCTTGTTTTTCATGTAAAGATAAACAAGGTAGTACCGATGCCAGCCGTAAATAGCCAGAATGCTGAGCACGAAGAAGTAAAGGACGAGGATCAGTGTCTCAGGCAGCGTCATAAAGCGATGAATCCGTCACGTGACACAAACGATAACTATACAGCTCTGCTGGTCCGCAAATCAACGCCGGCCCGGCGCTTAAGGCCATGAACCGTCTGCAGGTCCGCGACCTGCTGGATAAAGTGGCGTCAGGGGCGCTTACACCTGAGGCCGCGCAAGCCGGGCTGCTTCAATATCTGCGCCAAAGTGCGTTCGAGGACCTCGGCTTCGCCAAAATCGACCACCAGCGCACCCTTCGCCAGGGATTCCCCGAAGTGGTCTTCGGCCAGGGCAAAACCCCCGCGCAAGTCGCCGCCATTTCTGAGCGGATCGTGGCCGCCGGACACAGTCTGCTGGTGACACGTACGAACGCAGATGCCCATGCGGCTGTCGTAGAACGGGTCCCTGCCGCATCGTTCCACGAACTCGCTCGAACGATTACTTTGCAAATTGGAGACGCACCCCCCGGCCAGGGCACGATTGCCGTCGCCGCGGCCGGGACTGCAGACCTGCCGGTCGCCGAAGAAGCCGCGATTTCGGCGGAAATCATGGGAAATACCGTCGATCGCATCTACGACGTCGGCGTGGCGGGGCTCCACCGGCTGCTCGCGGCCCACAACCGCCTCATCACCGCCCGAGTCCTCATCGTGGTCGCCGGCATGGAAGGCGCGCTGCCCAGCGTCGTCGGCGGGCTGGTCGACGCCCCGGTCATCGCTGTCCCCACCAGCGTGGGCTACGGCGCCAGCCTGGGAGGAATCACGGCTCTGCTGGCGATGCTGAACAGCTGCGCCAGCGGGATCTCCGTCGTCAATATCGACAACGGCTTCGGCGCCGCGGCCGTCGCGAGCGCAATCAATCATCTCGGCTGAGCGCTTCAGCCTACCGCGTCCGGCTTCCGGGCTGACTTCCGCCTGAAGGCGGAAGCTACACGGTCCCGCCTGACTTCCGCCTGAAGGCGGAAGCTACACGGTCACGGACAGAGCTGCGGCGCGGAAGCCAAAACCCAATCTCCGAATCCCGAATCCCGAATCCCGACTCCCGAGTCCGAATCCCGAGTCCCCCGCCTTCGCTCCGCGCTCGGCACAGAGCTTCGGCGCGGCACGCCGGATCCCGAATCCCCTATCCAGAGTCCCTGGTCCCGAATCCCCAGTCCCTGATCCCCAATCCCGTCGTGAATGGGATATACTCGGGGATTGTCCCGTCCGGGTTAACTCTCTCCAGACCAAGCTCGATGCATGCAGGCGCCCTGAGGGCCCTCGAATTCGATCGGATTGTCGAGGCGGTGCGTCGCTTCGCGCTGACCCCAGCCGGAGCTGCGCGGCTCGCACGGCTGCAGCCGCTCGTCGACGTGGCATCGGTGTCCGCCGCGCTTGGTGCGACGACCGAGACGGTCCGCTTTCTCGCCGACAACCAGCTGCCGCTCCATGCACCCGAAGACCTCGAAACGATTCTCGAATCGCTCGCGGTGCAGGGACGCGCGCTCGAAGCCGGCCACCTGCTCGCACTGGTGACCTTCCTCGCCTCGGTCGAGACCTCCTGCACACTGGTGCGACGGGCGCGCAGCGGCTTTCCGGTCCTGCGGGCGATTGCCGACCGCGCCGCCTCGTTCGAGCGCGAGATGACCGATGTCCGCCGGAACATCGATGCCGGCGGCGAGGTGGTGGACGACGCGAGTCCGGAGTTGAAGAGCATCCGCGACCGGCTGCGGAAGCAGCGGGCGAGGCTGCGCGGAACGCTCGAATCGTATTTGCGCGGCAAGGACACCGCGAAATACCTGCAGCAGCAGATCGTCACCGATCGCAACGGCCGCTACGTGCTCGTCGTTCGCTCCGAGCACAGGACGGCAATCCCCGGCATCGTGCACGGCAGTTCGGGAAGCGGCGCAAGCCTGTTCCTCGAGCCTCTCAGCACCGTCGAAATCAACAACGACATCGTCGAGCTCGAACAGCAGGAAGCCGAGGAGGTGCGACGGATTCTTCTCGCGCTCACCGATGGATTCCGCAACCGCGCCGACGACCTGGATCGGACCGTCGAAGCAGCGACTGAGCTCGACGTGCTGCAGGCGCGGGCGCAGTTCTCGATCACCGTCGACGGCGTGCAGCCGGCGATTGCGACAGATGGGCGCCTGGAGCTGCGCGCCGCGCGGCACCCGCTGTTGATCCCATCGGTGCGGCGGCACATCAGCGATGCTGTCGAAGAAGCAGCGGACAGCGACGGAGCGGACGCTGCGCCGGGCGCCGGCAGGAAACCCGAGGCAGGCCGTGCCGATCGACTGCCTGTGCCCGTCGACATCCTGCTCATTCCGCCGGTTCGCGTGCTGGTCATCACGGGACCGAACACCGGGGGCAAGACCGTGGCCCTCAAGACCGCGGGGCTGCTGTCGCTGATGGCGCAAGCCGGGCTCCTGATCCCAGCGGTCGAAGGCTCGCAGATACCGGTGTTCAGGACCGTCTTCGCAGATATCGGCGACGAGCAATCGATCTCGGCCAGCCTGAGCACGTTCTCGGCCCACATCGCCAACATCGTCGCGATGGACAAGGCCCTCGAGCTGCCCTCGCTCGTGCTGCTCGACGAGGCGGGCGCCGGCACCGATCCTGTGGAAGGCGGGGCGCTCGCGATGGCAATGATCGATCACTTCCGCCGCCGCGGCGCGATGATGATCGCCACGACCCATTACGACGCGCTGAAATCGTACGCGTCGACGACCGAGGGCGTAATGGCAGCGGGATTTGGATTCAATCCCGAGACGTTCGCGCCGACCTACCGGCTGAACTACGGCGCGCCCGGCAGCAGCCTCGCGCTGGAGATCGCCAACCGCCTCGGAATGCCCGCCGATGTGATCGCCGACGCCCGCGCGCACCGGAGCGCGCGGGAGACGCAGCTGGCTGAGCACCTGGCAAAGGTCGAGCGGGACATGCAGGCGCTCGATCACGAGCACCGGCTCGCAGCCCGCGAGCGGGACACGCTCGCGGAGACGGCGGCCAAGCTGCACGGGCGCGAGCAGGAGCTGCGCAACCGTGAGGAAACGTTCCGCCGCAAGCTCGAAGAGCGGATTGACGATCGACTGCGTGATGCCCGTCGAGAAATCGATTCGGTGCTTGACGCGCTCAAGACCAAGACAGACGCTCTTGCCGCCGAAGCCGAGCGCCGGATGGCGCCGCGGCTCATTCCCACCGGGGAAACCGGCGCGGCCCGGGCCGAGGCGAGGGCGGCAATCGAGGCCATTGGCGAACGGCTGCGGACGCCTGCGGAAGAGGCCCCCGCGGTGGCCGCTCAGACTGAACCGGGACGCCAGCCAGCGGTGGGCGACCGCGTGCTCGTCGGCGTTTTCGGTCTCGAAGGCGTGGTGCAGGCGCTTCACGACCGCGAGGCGGAGGTCGACGTCCGCGGCAAGCGGCTGCGTGCACGGGTCGATGAACTGCGCGTGTTGACGCCCGCCGCTGCGTTGCAGGCGCAGCCCGCGCGCGTGCGCGTGAACGTGGACCTGCAGCCGCGCGAGGGCTCGCTTTCGGAACTGAACCTGATCGGCAACCACGTCGAGGAAGCTGTCAGCCGGACGGAAAAATTTCTCGACGAAGCGCTCGTCAGCGAACAGAAATCCGTCCGCCTGATACACGGGTACGGCACCGGCCAGTTGCGCCGCGCGCTCGCGACCTTTCTCCAGTCGCATCCGTTCGTGCTCAACTTCGGGCCCGCTCCGGCGAACCAGGGCGGCGGCGGCGTCACCGTTGTCGATTTGAAGGACTGATGCCGCTCTTCCCCGCCACCTTCGTCGCCGACTTGAAGTCGCAGGCGGACATCGTGCAGGTCGTCCAGGAACGCGTGCCGCTGCGGCGGAGCGGGGTCGCATGGAAGGGGCTCTGCCCGTTCCACGGCGAGAAAACGCCGTCGTTCCAGGTCAACGGCGAAAAGGGCGTCTTCCACTGCTTCGGTTGCGGCGTTGGCGGAGACGTCATCAAGTTCGTCGAGCTCTACGACAAGGTCACGTTCCCCGACGCGGTCCGGCAGCTTGCCGCGCGTGTCGGCATGACCGTACCTGAGCCGGACGATTCCAAGGAGGACGGCGACACCCAGCGCGAACGTGAGGCGCTGTTGAAGGTGCACGAAGTCGCTGCGGCATGGTTTCGCGAGCAGCTCGCGACAGCGGCTGGCGCCTCGGCGCGTCGACAGCTCCAGGATCGCGGCTTGACCGCCGCGACAATCGAAACGATTGGCGCAGGTTACGCCCCGCCGAGTCGCGAAGTGCTCAAGGCGCGTCTAATCAAGCACGGCTTTGCGCTGCCGTTGCTGCTCCGGAGCGGGCTGCTCGTCCAACGCGACGAGCGAACCGTCCTGGATCGATTCCGCAACCGGTTGATGATCCCCATCCATCGTGACAACGGAGCGATCGTCGCGTTCGGGGGCCGGGCGATGGACAGCGGCCAGCAGCCGAAGTACCTCAATTCGCCCGAGACCCCGATTTATGTCAAGGGACGGACGCTTTACGGCCTCCATTTGAGCAAGTCGAGCATCAGCCGGGCCAAGCACGCCGTCATGGTCGAAGGGTATTTCGATTTCGCACAGGCGTATCAGGCTGGGATTACGAATGTCGTCGCCTCGTCGGGGACGGCGCTCACGGCCGCACAGGCGAAGCTGCTGAAACGTTTCGCGTCCAAAGTCGTCCTCAGTTTTGATCCCGACGCCGCCGGACAGGGTGCTGCCGCGCGCTCGTCGGAGCTCCTGGTCACCGAAGGGTTCCAGGTGAATGTGGCGGTGCTGCCGGCGGGCGACGATCCCGATAACTTCATCAGAAAGGCGGGGGCTGCCGCGTACCAGGAACGGTTGCGCAATTCCCAGCAGTATCTCGAGTACTCTGCTCGATCGGGAGTCCGCGGGCCACGATTTTTCGAAGGACGACAGCCGACGCGCCTTTCTGACCGCCATGCTGACTGTCGCGGCCCGGATTCCGGACGCCGCAGCCCGTGACCAGTTTGCGGACAGACTTGCGCACAAGGCGCGGATTACAGAAGAGGTCGTCCGGGCGGAAATCAGGAAGGCGGCGGTCTTGAAGCAGACGACGGTCGAGGAGCGGACGATCGCGTCACTGGGGCAGGTGAAACCGGCCGAGAGAGGCCTGATTTGGGCGCTGATGCGGGATACTCCGTCAGGGATGGCGGCACTCGGACGGTTGCACGACGACGACCTCGACGGGCTCGTCACCGGCGGCATCCTGCAGCAGGCAAGATCCCTGCAGGGATGGGCGGAAACTGCCCTACCGGAGACGCTGTTGGAGCGTCTAAATACAGGAGAAGCCGCTCTGGTCAACGAAATCTGCCGTCACTCCAGTGCACCCGCCGGAGCGGCCGACTGCGTCCGGGTGCTCCAGCAGCTTCGGCTCGACCGTGAGCGCGCGGCGATCAAGCGCGAAATCGACCGTCTGCAGGAGGCGGGCCCTTCAGCCGACGAACAAAGAATGAACGCCCTGCTCGTGAGGAGCCGGGAACTGAAACAACAGATCGAGTTATTGATGGAAGCGGAGAGTCGATCTTGAGCGGTACGGTAGTGGCGGGACAGGTGAAAGTTCGGAGGTCAGGAGACATCATGGCGTTGTCGATCGAAGAAAAATATGACGAGGTGAGGCAGCTCATCTCAATCGGCAAGGAAAAAGGCTATCTGCTGTACGACGAGGTGAACGAACTCCTCCCGGCCGACATCACGTCGTCCGATGAGCTCGACGACCTGTTCAGTACGTTCGGCAGCGCGGGAATCGAGGTTGTCGACTCCGAACAGAAGTATCGGGAAGACAAGCTGCTCGACCGCACTGGCGAAGGCTCCGAGGAACTGGAGCTGGATCTCACGCCTGGTGCCCTCGACAAGACCAACGACCCTGTCCGCATGTACCTGCGCGAGATGGGCACCGTGCCGCTGCTGACCCGCGAAGGGGAAGTCGAGATTGCCAAGCGCATCGAGCGCGGCAAGCTGGCGGTAATCAAGTCGATTTCGCGGACGCCGACCATCGCGCGGCTGATCATCCAGATGGGTGACTCGCTCAAAGCGGAGGAGCGGAGCATTCGCGAGCTCGTCACGTTCGTCGACGAGGAGCTCACCGACGAGAAGATCGACGACCGCAAGCGCCAGGTGATGCGTCAGATCGAGGCCGTGCGCAAGGCCTGGCAGACGGTCGAGAAGTGCAAGGAGAAGCTCGAGAACACCGGCAAGGGCACGACGACGAAGGACAAGAAGAAGTATCGGAAGGCCCGGTGGGAAGCGCTCCGTGCACGGGTCGAGGAATCGAAGCTGATTCGGAAGATCGAATTCACCGAGAACATCAAGCGCCGCATGATCGACCAGATCAAGGAAGCGGTCGAAGCGGTGATGCGGGTCAAGCGCGAGATCGACCACATCGAGCGGCAGGTCAACCCGAAGAACAAGAAGAGCCGCCTGAAGGAAGACGACAAGAAGAACCTGATCCGGCGTCAGAAGGAGCTCAAGGTCCAGGTCAAGGCGATGGCCGACGAGCTCGAGGAGACGCCCGAGCAGTTGATGCGGACGCTCGAGACCATCGCGCGCGGCGAGATCCAGGCCGAACAGGCCAAGAAGGAGCTGGTCGAGGCGAACCTGCGGCTCGTCGTGTCGATCGCGAAGAAGTACACGAACCGCGGCCTGCAGTTCCTCGACCTGATTCAGGAAGGCAACATCGGCCTGATGAAGGCGGTCGACAAGTTCGAGTACCGCCGCGGCTACAAGTTCTCGACCTATGCGACGTGGTGGATCCGCCAGGCAATCACCCGCGCGATCGCGGACCAGGCGCGAACGATTCGTATCCCGGTCCACATGATCGAAACGATCAACAAGCTGATTCGGACCTCCCGCGCGCTGGTGCAGGAGCTCGGACGCGAACCGACGTCCGAGGAAATCGCCAAGCGGATGGACATCCCGGTGTCGAAGGTCCGGAAGGTGCTGAAGATCGCGCAGGAACCCATCTCGCTCGAGACGCCGATCGGCGAGGAGGAGGATTCGCATCTGGGCGACTTCATCGAGGACCGGCAGGTCGTCTCGCCGTCCGATGCCGTGATCAACCTCAATCTCAAGGAGCAGACCGACTCGGTCCTCAAGACGCTCACGCCGCGTGAGGAGAAGGTGATCAAGATGCGGTTCGGCGTCGGCGACGGCAGCGAGCACACGCTCGAAGAGGTCGGCCAGAGCTTCGCGGTCACGCGCGAGCGCATCCGGCAAATCGAGGCCAAGGCGTTGCGGAAGCTGCGCCATCCGTCGCGCAGTCGAAAGCTCCGCGCCTTCCTCGAAGGGCGCACGTAGTCGGAACAACAAAGGGAAAGGACACCGGGTCTTTTCCCTTTTTTCTTTTGGGTTTGCTCTAGACTCGTTAGACTCCCGTAGGGGCCCATAGCTCAACGGTTAGAGCCGCCGGCTCATAACCGGCTTGTTCCAGGTTCGAATCCTGGTGGGCCCACCATCCTCCGCTCGATGTCAGGCGGAGGATGCCCGCCGTAGCGCAAGCGCGGAGGCGGGCTGTAGATGCAGAGCTACGGCTCGGCAAGCGAATGCGGAGCGCGGAGGCCGGCCAGGCGCCGAAGCGCGTTGATTGCGAGTACGAATTCTTCACGATGCATCCTGATCTCCAGAACCTCATTCAACTCCAGGAACTTGACCTTGCGGCAGACCGCGCCCGGCGGCGGATCGCGGAAATGCCTTCAGCCCAGCAGGCGCTCGAGGCGCGGATCGCCGACCGGACCGCCGCCGTCAACGGCGTCAAGGAACGAATCGCCGCGGCACAGGCGGCGCGGCGCGAGATAGAAAAGGAGCTGGCGGCGATCCAGACGCGGCTGTCCAAGTACAAGGGACAGCTGATGGAGGTCAAGACCAACAAGGAATACCAGGCGATGCAGAAGGAGCTGGCGACGGCCGAGCACGAGGTGCGCGCGCACGAAGACAAACTCCTGGAGCACATGGAGCTGGCCGAGGCCTTTGCCGCCGAATTGAAGCAGGCGGATGCGGTGCTCAAGACCGAGCAGGCCGACGTCGCCGGTGCGCAGAAGGCCCTGGATGCCGAACGGCATGACCTCCAGGCGGAGCTGGGGCGCTTGACGACGGCGCGGGGTGAGGTCGTGGCAAAGCTGTCGCGCGAGACGCTGTCGTTGTTCGAACGGGTGGCGCATGGCCGACGAGGCATCGCGCTGGCCGAAGCCCGGGACGGCCTCTGCACCGTCTGCCATGTCCGCCTGCGACCGCAGATGTTCAACGAAGTCCGCCGCAACGACGGCCTGCACCAGTGCGACAGCTGCACGCGGATTCTCTACTACGTGGCTCCCCCGGCAGCGGGCGGCGCTGTCCAGCCCTCCTGATCGCCCGATGGTTGTTGCTTATATAGATGGCGGGGCACGCGGTAATCCCGGCCCCGCCGGCTACGGCGTGCGGATTGAAGCTCCGGACGGCACCCTGGTTGACGAACTCCACGGCGGGGTTGGGGTGGCGACGAACAACGTTGCCGAGTACAACGGATTGCTGGCTGCCCTTCAGTGGGCGCTCGATCATCGCGAGACCAAAGTGCAGATTCGTGCCGACTCCGAACTGCTGGTGAAGCAGATGCGGGGCGAGTATCGGGTCAAGAATGCGGGGCTGCAGCCGCTGCACGCACGCGCCCGGCTGCTCGTGAACCAGCTCGATCAGGTCAAGTTCGAGCACGTGCGGCGTGAGTTCAACAAGGAAGCCGACCGGCTGTCGAACCTTGGGATGGACGTCGCCGAACGCCAGCTCAGCAAGCGCGCCTGATCGGGCCCTAAAACCACATTCAGCGATGTTCAAGGCTGACCGGAACTCTGAACCTACAACCCGGAACGTAAAACAACCTCCAACGCGACTCTATAACCCGTAGAACACTAAAGCCCTAAAACGCAGGACCGCCCATCCCCTCCTCCATGATCGAGCGTGCCCGAATCGCCCCCACCATCCTCCCCGCCTGCTCGCGCGCGGCGCGATAAGAGTGGAACACGTCCGCGTGGGTTTTCGTGCAGAGACCGGCGACGTGAATGTGCTCGCCCGGTACACCAGCAGCCGCGAGTTGATCGGCGTTGGCGCCGCCATAAATCGAGGTAGGGCCGGCCCGACGCGCCGGTCGAGAACCAGCGGTCGACCGACGTCCGGGCGTGTCCCGCATCGATGAACGCCTGCACCACCTCCCACCCGACCTCACCGCAGCACGGACCAAGGCACGGTCCGACCGCCGCAACCAGATCGGTCGGATTGCGACCCGAAACTCACCCGCAATGCTTCGACCGCCGCAATCGCGGCGCCCTGAACCGTCCCGCGCCAGCCTGCGTGTGCCGCGGCCACCGCCCCCGTCCGGCGATCCGCGATGAGCACCGGGCCGCAGTCCGCCACCCGTACGGCGATCGCGTTCGACGGATCGTCACTGGCGACGACGTCGGCCTCGGGGCGGCGCCACGGCTCCGGTCGATCCTTTTGCGTGATGGCAACCGCCGCGCCGTGGACCTGCCGAATCAGCAGCAGGCGCTCGCGGGTCACCCCGAGCAGATCGGCGACTCCACTCCACTCACCGTCATCGCCCCGCAGCTGCAGGTCCCCGGCGGTGAAGAAGTGGTCGGCGACTTCGAGCAGCGGCCGGCACCGGAGGACCGCACCCCACGGTGCTTGCGCCCACTCGAAACCGCCGCTAGGCTTGGGATGGACCATGAATATTCTCGGGCTTGGGTTCGACGCGACTGACATCCCGCGCATCCGCGAGGTGTTCCAGCAGTACGGCGACCGGTTTCTTCGCCGCATTCTGACCGACGGCGAGATTGCTTATTGTACCCGCCGCCGCGATCCCGTGCCGCACATCGCCGGGCGCTTCGCGGCGAAGGAGGCGGCGATGAAGGCGCTCGGGACCGGCCACTCGCGCGGCGTGCTGTGGAAGGATATCGAGGTCGTCCGCCACGGTGGCCCGCCGAAACTCGTGTTGCACGGCGGCGCCGGACGCCGGGCCGATGCGATGGGCGCCAGCTCCTCGTTGCTGACGATCACGCATTCCGAGGCGCTCGCGATGGCGCAGGTCCTCCTTCTCGGTCACTGAGACGGTCATCTTTCCCCGGCACCGGGAGGCCTTGTCAGGCCAACCGCGGTTGTCGTTCCAGGGGCCGCGACCACGCACGTCCTCCGGCCGGTTTCCCGCCTCACCGCGTCAACTCCCACGCGCTCAGCATCATCCACGCACACGCGTTCGCAGCGCCGGAAGGGCAGCGCGCTTGCTCGTCCTGAGGTCGGCACCGCCGCCGTAAACGGGAGAACAAAGGACCATGACGATCAAGATCGTACCGAACGAAAAAGGGAACCCGCCGGGCAAGCTCGCGGATGCAGAACTGCATTTCACTGAAGGTGCGCTGGAAGGGTTGAAGCTGATTGGCTTCGGCGTGTGGGAGCGCAAAACCGGCAGTGGCAGGAACGTCACCTTTCCTGCCCGCCAGTACTCGGTCAACGGCGAACGCCGGAGCTTCTCGCTGCTGAGGCCGATGTCCGACGCATCGTCTCAGGATCGGATCCGCGACGCCATCCTGCAGGCGTATGCCGAGTACGAAGCCGAAGCCGCGGTCGCATCGTAGCTCGTTCGCAACGTAGCTTCCGCCGATCGAACGTAGCTTCCGCCGATCGAACGTAGCTTCCGCCTTCAGGCGGAAGTTCAGCGGTTCCGAACGTAGCTTCCGCCTTCAGGCGGAAGTTCAGCGGGTTCCGTGACGTAGCTTCCGCCTTCAGGCGGAAGTTCAGCGGGTTCCGTACGTAGCTTCCGCCTTCAGGCGGAAGTTCAGCGGGTTCCGAACGTAGCTTCCGCCTTCAGGCGGAAGGGGGCGGTTAGAGAACCGGAATGAGCTTCAGGTTCTCTTTCTGCCGTTTGGGCGGCAGCGTCCATTCTTCCCGGAGTCCCTTGTCGAACTCCGAGCGGTAGAACGACGACTTCATGCCGCCGTCGATGATGTCCCACGGCAGGACCCGGTCGTTGGTCCGGTCGCGGAAGATGTAGAACGCGGCGTCCAGGCCGGTCTCGGCGACGGCTGCGCGCCAGTTGCCGCCGTTGCGCTCGGCCGCCTCGATGGTTGGCGCCACACGGCGATCGCCCAGCGACAGAAGGGCCTGGTAGTACGAATGCCGCTCCGACTTGATGTTGAAGTAGACATTGTCGATTCCGCCGAGCAGATGCCGAAGCCGCTTCGACTTGCTCTCGGTCACGGCAGGGTCTTCCATGCCGAGCCATTGATATGCGGTCCCGGGCTTCGGTATGAGTGGGTTGACGCTCCCGACGATCCGCCCGAGCCGTCCGCGCGGCCGCCCGTGCTTCAACATGATCTCGCGCATCTCGACCGTCAGATCCCGTATCGCCACCAGGTCGTCGTCTGTCTCAGTGGGCAGCCCGATCATGTAGTACAGCTTGAGGTTGTCGATCTCGTTGGCGAAGATCAATTCCGTGGCGGCAAGAATTTCGTCGTTCGTCACCGTCTTGTTGATCACGCGCCGCAGACGGTCGGACCCGGTTTCGGGCGCGATCGTGATCGAACGTTCTCCGCTCTTGCGCAGCAGCTTCACGATCGGATCGGTCAGGTCGTCCAGGCGAAGCGAGGCGGGGCTGATCGAATAGCCCATCTCGAGCAGGCCGGTGAGGATCCGCTCGATCTCCGGGTGATCGCACAGGGCGATCGAGACCAGGCCGGCCTTGCTCGAATACCGCTTGGCCTCGGCGGCGAGCTGCAGGATCCGATCGGCGGGGAAGGCGCGAACGGGAAGATAGTTGTACCCCGCCCAGCAGAAGCGGCACAGGTTCGCGCATCCGCGCACGACTTCGATCAGGAATCGCGATCCGAACTCGGTATCAGGCGTAAAGATCGAAGTGGCCGGCGGATCGAGCTTGTCCACGGCCTTGACCGCCGCCTTCTTCACCGTCGCCGGAGCTCCCGTTCCTGGTTTCGGCTCGAACCCGGCAATCGTGCCGTCCGCCGCGTAGTGCACGTCATAAAAGGAGGGGATGTAGAAACCGCGTTCCGTGGCCAGGCGTCGCAGCAGCTCGTCACGATCCGCCGCGGCGTGCATGGCCGTCGTCAGCGCCGGAATCAGCATCTCGCCTTCTCCCGCCGCGATCACGTCCGCGAACGGCGCGAGAGGCTCGGGATTCACGAACGTCACGGCTCCGCCAATTACGACGAGCGGATGTTCCGCCGAGCGCGCATCGGCCCGAGGCGGCAGCCCCGCCAGCCTCAGCATCGTCACCACGTTGGTGTAATCCCATTCGAACGAGACGGAGAACGCGATGACGTCGAAGTCTCTGACCGGAGTCTGCGACTCGAGCGTGAGCAGCGGTGTGCGCGACTCGAGCTGGGCCTGCACTTCCTGCTTCCCCGGCAAAAATGCGCGCTCGCAGACGACGTCGTCCAGGTCGTTGAAGAGGCGGTAGACCGTCTGCAGGCCGAGGCTGGACATGCCGACGTAATACGTATTCGGAAAAATGAGCGCGACGCGAAGCCGGCCGGGGTGCGCCTTGCGCACGTAGCCAACTTCGCGGGCGAGCACGTCGCGCGCGCGTCCGCGGTTTTGCCAGTGCTTCATTGAAATGCCGGGCCGGAAGTGCGAAAGAGCGGGAGAACCGCCGATGGATAACGGCGAGTCTACCTGTGCAGTCCGGGCGCTGGTACTTAGACGCCGCCGGTCCCGCCTGCGGTGGATATACGTAGTTTACCACGCACGCCGCGCCGAGGTCGGAAGGCGAGCGGGTTCTGCAACGTTCTCCGGGGTTCGGCAAGTTCCAACAGGGTTCGTCGATTTCTAATGGTTCTCCAGGGTTCTACATGGTTTTACATGGTTCTGCTGGTTCTACGCGGTTCAACTCGGTTCTCCAGAGTTGAGCGACTGAACCCTTCCCTAAACGTGCGAACGCCTAGAGAACCCTGACGAACTTGTAGAACCGCGAACCTTGTAGAACCGCGAACCTTGTCGAACCTTGTAGAAACCTCGTAGAACCTCGTAGAACCTCGTAGAACCCGGGAGAACCCTGCAGCACCTGCTCCCGGCCGTTACTCGGCTTGCCGGCGCAGAAATGCGGGCACGTCCAGCGGCGACACGGGCTCGAACTCGGCACCTGGTCCTGATGGTTCTGCAGATGCGTCGTTGTGACGTCCGGCCGCCGGCAGGTCGAGCACGGGCCGACGGGCGAAGCTCATTGCCCGGCTGCCGCCGCCAGCTGCGGCCTGGCGCTGCTCGCCTTCCTGCTTCCACGCGGCGTAGTTGTGCAGATCGACCGGCGTCGCTGCCGCCGACGCCGCCAGCCCTTTGTTCGCCGGACGATCGAACCCGGTGGCGATGACGGTGATCTTCACCTTACCGGTCATCGACTGATCCACCACCGCGCCGAAGATGATGTTCGCTTCGTCGTGCGCCGCCTCCTGGATGATCGCCGACGCCTCGCTGACTTCGATCAGCGAGAGGTCGGGGCCGCCGGTGACGTTGATGATCACGCCGCGCGCGCCCTTGACTGACGCGTCTTCGAGCAGCGGACTCGAGATCGCCGCATTCGCCGCCTGCATCGCGCGCCCCTCGCCTTCGGCCAGGCCGGTGCCCATGATCGCCAGGCCCATGCCGGCCATGATCGTCTTGACGTCGGCGAAGTCGAGGTTGATGAGCCCGGGCACGAGGATCAGATCCGAGATCCCCTGGATTGCCTGCCGCAACACATCGTCAGCACTGCTGAAGGCGTCGGTGAGCGACGTCGTCCGCGCGATCGTCGCGAGCAACCGTTCGTTCGGAATGGTGATGACCGTATCGACGCTCGCGCGAAGCTCTTCGAGTCCGCGCTCGGCCTGCAGCTGCCGCTTCCGACCTTCGAACTTGAACGGCTTGGTGACGACCGCAATCGTGAGCGCGCCGAGCTCGCTTGCGAGGCTGGCGATGACCGGCGCCGCACCGGTGCCGGTCCCGCCGCCGAGTCCCGTCGTCACGAACACCATGTCGGCGCCGTCGAGGGCTTCGATCAGTTTCTCGGTGTCTTCGAGTGCCGCCTGCCGTCCGACGTTGGGGTCCGCGCCGGCGCCCAGCCCCTTCGTGAGCTTCCCGCCGATCTGTATCTTGTTTGGAGCGCCGTTGAGCCTGAGCGCCTGGTTGTCGGTGTTCGCGATCAGGAACTCGACGCCGTCGAGGCCGGCGGCGACCATCCGGTTGACGGCATTGCTGCCGCCGCCGCCGACGCCAATCACCTTGATACGAGCGCCCGATCGTCCTTCTTCGTCGAGCTTCAAGCGCAGCGATTTGTCGACGGTGTCCATTGTCGCGTTTCGTCCATCAGCCATGTGTAGCCTCCCAACCCAGAATCCGAGATCCCTCGCCGCCGTGACCTGGTCGACAGGACCTGGTCGTGCGGCGTTCGTGTCGCCTGCTGCAGCCCTGCTCTCGCGCGTGTCCTCGTTCAGAAGAAATTCTTGAACAGCGTTCGCAGGCGATCGGCGACCCAGTGGCCGGCGCCGACGGACTGCGGAAGCTCCCCGATGTGATTCCGATGCGCATACATCACCAGCCCGACCGCGGTCGCGAAGGCCGGGCTGTTCACGTGATCCGCCAGGCCGCCAACGCCCGCCGGTGTGCCCCTGCGGATCGGCAGGTCGAAGATTTGTTCGGCGATCTCCGCCATGCCCTCCAGCATCGCGCCGCCGCCCGTGAGCACGATTCCGGAGTTGAGCGACTTCTCGAATCCCGCCTTGCGGATTTCGTCCCACAGCAGGTGGAACACTTCCTCGGCGCGCGGCTGCAGGATCTCCGAGAGGATCCGCCGCGCCATCACCCGCGGCTTCCGCCCGCCGACGCTCGCCACCTCCATCGTCTCGTCTTCATCGACCATGGCCGACAGCGCGCATCCACATCGCCGCTTGATCTTTTCGGCATCCGGAATCGGGGTCCTGAGGCCGACCGCGATGTCGTTCGTGAAGTGGTCGCCTCCGACCGCGACGACGCCGGTGTGCCAGAGGCTGCCACGCTCGAAGATCGCGAAGTCGGTGGTGCCGCCGCCGATGTCGACCAGTGCGACGCCGAGCTCCCGTTCGTCCTGGGTCAGCACGGACTCACTGGCGGCCAGCTGCTCGAGTACGGTCTCGATGACGGCGACTCCCGCCCGGTTGACGCACGCGACGATGTTCTGGGTCGAGGACGCGCTGCCGGTGACGACGTGGACGTTGACTTCGAGCCGTGTGCCAGTCATTCCGACCGGCGCGCCGATGCCGTCCTGCTCGTCGACGACGAAGTCCTGGGGCAGTACGTGCAGGATTTCCCGGCCGCTGGGCAGCGCCACGGCCTTCGCCGCATCAATCGCCCGCCGCACGTCCTCGCGTGTGATCTCGCGGTTCTTCCCGGCGACGGCGACGACACCGCGGCTGTTGAACGCCTTGACGTGCGCGCACGACAGGCCGAGGTGTACCGAGTCGATCTCGACGCCGGCCGTCAACTCGGCTTCGTCGATCGCTTTCTTGATCGATTCGACCGCGGTCTCGAGGTTCACGACGACGCCCCGCCGGATGCCGCGCGAGTCGGCGAGGCCGATCCCGATGATGTCGAGCCCCCCGTCGTCGGTCATCTCGCCAACGATGGCCGAGATCTTCGATGTGCCGACGTCCAGGCCCACCAGGTATCGTTCCTTACGTGCCACGACGCTCCCCCTGTTTCTCGCAGGCCAGTCGGCCTGCATTGCGCGTTCTTCGATACACGTTCGCTCCTGCCGTCATCTGCTCCGGTCCTGCTTCTTGCGCGTCGTCGGGTCCGGCCTGACGTAGAGGCGCTCGCCGAATCTGAGATCGACGTATTCGATGCCCGGGACCCGCTCGCGCAGCGTCGGTGCCAGGTCCACGTACGACAGCAGGCGCTCGAGGAAACGGTCCTCGCCGATATGCAGCAGCGCCGGATCGCCGTCGAGCGTCACGATCGCGTCGTGCAGATCGCTGACATCGATCTGGGACAACCGCCGGGAGAGAGAATTGCGCGGCGCCAGTGCGTCGATGACCCTGGCGGCAAGATCGGCGCGGGCTTCGTCGAGGGCTGCCCCGCCCGAGTTCGGCGCGCGCACGAGCCCATCGATGATTGGCAGATCGAACTGCGAGTATCGCGGGCCAAACTCGCCGATGATCGTGCCCTGCCGATCGATCAGGTACAGCTGCGTTCCCAGGCGCGACAGCCCCATCGGATGCCGCTCGCGGATGAATACTTCCACCGTCGACGGCAGCACGCGCCTCAGCGCGACGTCGGCGACCCAGGGTGACTTCAACAGCCGGCGCCGGAAGGCGTCGAGGTCGGCGGTCAGGATGCTCGTCCCTCTGAGTCCGGCCGCCAGGGTCTCGATCTCTTTCGAGGACATGCGGTTGTTTCCGTGCACGACGATGTGGCGAACCTGGAGCGACGACGCGCTCACCACGAGATCGAACGCGCGGTACATCGCGTAAACGACGAGAACGACCGAAACGACGATGCGGACCGCGCGCCAGGAGATCCGGCGTTTCTTGCTCTTGCGCCGCGACGCCTTCGGGCTCGACCGGCGAAAATTCTTCTCGGGGCGGGCCTTGACGCTCATGCCCGGTCTCCGGTGCGGACGCCGGCGCCGCGAAGCGCGATCAGAATGCGATCGGCGATCGTCCCGATCGACCCCGCACCAAGCGTGACGACGAGGTCACCCGACCGCGCGAGCCGTGCGACGGCGGGCGGCAGATCGTCGACCGCCGGCACCACGTGCACCGGGCACCGAGCGTGACGGCGGATGGTGTCGGCGAGCGCGTCAACCGTGACGCCGGCAATCGGCGCTTCTCCGGCCGGGTAGATGTCGGTGAGCACGACTTCGTCGGCGCCGCCGAGAGCGACGCCGAATTCCTCCATCAACAGGCTCGTCCTCGAATACCGGTGCGGCTGGAACACGACGACCACGCGGCGGTCGATGCCGGCGCGCGCAGCGGCGATGACCGCCGCAACTTCGGTCGGGTGATGACCGTAGTCATCGACCACCATCACCCCGCGCTCCTCGCCACGCATCTGGAACCGGCGTTCGGCGCCGTGAAAATCATTCAACGCCGCGGCCACCCGGTCGAACGTGACTCCCACTTCGAGCGCCGCCGCAACCGTCGCAAGGGCGTTCAGCAGGTTGTGCCGTCCCGGAACACGCAGGTGCATGGCGCCGAGGGAAACGACGCGGTCACCCTGTCGTTGCACGACATCGCACCGGGAGCCAAACGCCTCCAGGCGCATGTCGCGGCCAACGATATCGGCCGGGCGATCGTCGAGCGCGTAGGTGATCACTCGCCGCGTCAGGCTCGGCAGCAGCTCGCGAACGGCGGGATCGTCGGCGCACGCGATCACCGCGCCGTAGAAGGGCACCTTGTTCGCGAAGTCGGCGAATGCCTGCTGCAGCGTCGCCCAGTCTCCGTAGCTCTCCATGTGTTCGCGGTCGATGTTCGTGATTACCGCGACCGACGGCGACAGCTTGAGAAATGACCGATCGCTCTCATCTGCCTCCACGACCATGAGCTCGCCGCGCCCGAGCCGCGCGTTGCTGCCGAATGCACTGAGTCGTCCGCCGATTACCGCCGTCGGGTCCAGCCCTGCCCGCTCGAGCACCAGCGCGATCATCGAGGTGGTCGTCGTCTTTCCATGGGCGCCGGCGACCGCGATTCCGTATCGAAGCCGCATCAGCTCGGCCAGCATTTCGGCCCGCGGGATGACGGGGATGCCCTGCCGCCGCGCTTCGTCCACCTCGGGGTTGTGCGCGGCAATCGCCGACGACACCACGACCACGTCGACGTCGCCAAGGTTCGCGGCATCGTGACCCTGCCGCACGGTCACGCCGAGCGTCGCGAGCCGATCGGTGACGTCGGAGCGCTTCGCGTCGGACCCGGACACGTCGTAGCCAAGGTTTGCAAGCAATTCGGCGATCCCGCTCATGCCGATCCCACCAATGCCGACGAAATGAATCCTGCGTGTGCGGCCCAGCATTCGATCGGTTGACTCACGTTCTCCGTGCGAGCTCGAACGCCTTGTCGGCGATGACCATCGCGGCATCCGGCCGCGCCAGGCTGCGTGCGGCCAGCGCCATCGCCGTCAGCTTCGCTTCGTCGCCGACCAGCGCCGTAATCCGTTCGGCGATGAGAGCGCCGGTCATCCGTTTCTGCTCGATCACTTCGGCCGCGCCGGCACGCTCGAGCACGACCGCGTTCTTGCGCTGGTGATCGTCGGCCGCGGTCGGGAGCGGTACCAGGATCGACGGCCGTCCCGCCGCGGTGAGCTCGGCCAGCGTCGTCGCACCGGCGCGGCAGACGACGAGATCGGCGGCGCTCACTTCGCGGTCCATGGCAAACAGGAACGGTTCCACGCGGGCCGCGAGCCCCGCCCGGCTGTAGCCGTCGCTGACCAGTTCAAGATCGCGCTCTCCCGTCTGATGCGTGATTGCCACACCGCCAGCGTGGGCTGCCAGTTGCGGCGCTGCCTCCACCATGGCCACGTTGATCGCGTGCGCGCCCTGGGAGCCGCCAAAGATCAGAACCCTCGGCGGCCCAGCGGGCCGCACTGCCGGTGAAAGGTTTTCCGCCAAGAACTCGGGTCGTACCGGGTTGCCTGCAACAAAAGCCCTCCTTCCGAAGTAGGACGCCGTCGTGTCGAAGGTCACGGCCGCCGCGCTGACGAACCGCGCGAGCAGCCGATTGGTCAGGCCCGGAACCGCGTTCTGCTCGAGCAGCAGCGTCGGGATGCGGCGCAGCGCCGCCGCGAGCACGACCGGCCCCGAGCTGTACCCGCCGACGCCGATCACCAGGTCGGGCGCTCGCCGCGAGATGATTCGCCACGCATCGAGGCCGCTCAGCGGCAGGAGCAGGAGTCCACGGACCAGAGATGCCGCCGACTTGCCTTTCAACCCGGCGCTGCGCAGCAGGTCGAGCTCGAATCCCTCGCGCGGCACTACCCGTGCTTCGATGCCCCGTTCGGTGCCGGCAAACGTGATCACCGCCTGCGGGTCGCGCCGCAGCAGTTCCCGCGCGACGGCGACACCCGGGTACAGGTGTCCTCCCGTGCCGCCGCCGGCGATCACCACGTGCATCGGCTTCATGCATCGGGTGCCGACATGTTGGTCGTGACCACGTGCGTCGTCGACGCGTGCTGCGACACGTTCAGGAGAATGCCCATGCCGAGGAGATTGATCAGGAGCGACGAGCCGCCGTAACTGACGAACGGCAGCGGGATCCCCTTCGGCGGCACCATCCCGAGCACTACGCTGATGTTGAAGAACGCCTGAAAGGCCACCATCGTGGTGAGGCCGATGGCGAGGAAGGCGCCGAAGCGGTCGGGCGCCCGCATGGCGGTGCGCAGTCCGCGCCAGGCGATCACGCAGAAACAGGCCAGCACGATCGTCGTACCGATAAGGCCGAGTTCCTCGGCGATGACGGCGTAGATGAAGTCGTTGTGCGGTTCGGGCAGGAAAAAGAGTTTCTGGACGCCTTGCATCAGCCCGCGGCCGAACACGCCGCCCGTGCCCACGGCGATCATCGACTGGACCATCTGGTATCCGCCTTTGAGCGGATCGTCCCACGCGTACCAGGAAAGCCATGATCCGCTTCGCACCGGTACGGCGACATCGCGATCACGAGGTAGCAGCCCGGCAGCGAGAGGAGAATCAACGTGACGACATAGCGGTAATGGATTCCGGCGGCAAAGAGCATGACCGCGGCAATCATCACCACCGACACCGCCGTGCCCAGATCTGGTTCCGCCAGAATCAAGCCAACGAGGAGGGCAAGAACGCCGGCAATTGGCAGCAACACCGTCGGTGAGTCCCGGATTTGGTCCATCCGGCGCTCGAGGACCGCCGCGACGAACATGATCACGACGATCTTCGCGAGTTCCGATGGCTGTATACCGAGCGAGCCGACACCCAGCCATCGGCTCGCGCCGTTTACCGGTCGCGCGAACAGGACAGCAACGAGTGCAACGCCCACGAACCCGACACCCGTCCAGATGAAGACCGGCTGCCGATAAGTCCGGTAGTCGATGCGCATCATGATCGGGACCAGAAGGAGGCCAAGGGCCGCCCACATCGCCTGCTTCGCCAGAAACAGGTAGGGATCGTGGTGCTTCTCGAGCGCAATCAGTGCTGACGAGCTGTAGACCATGACCACGCTGGTGCAGACGAGCAGCAGCGTGGCCGTGAACAGGAGCTTGTCCGATTTCAGTTTTCGCGCCATTGCCTGCCTAAAGGTCCAGTCGCCTCGGACCGACAAATGTTCTTGAACGGTGCAGGTGCTCCTGGCAGGATGCAGCTGCACAAAAATGCACCGAACGCGGATGCGGCGTGGCGCGACGGCCTCGACCGCCCGCACCTACCGCGCATCACCGTGAGCAGTCAGCAGTCATCAGCCGGACGGGGGCTAAGACACCACCCTCGCAGACCGGGGCAGCCTGCGTTCCCAGCGGACGGTTCTTCACCGCACCGCCCGGACTGATGACTGCTCACTGCTCACGCGTGACGTTCCACTCCTCCTTCAGCCGCGAGACTTCCTGCTTGAACACCCGCCCGCGTTCCGCGTAGTCCCGGAACATGTCAAAGCTCGCGCATGCGGGCGCGAGCACGACCGTCTGCCCCGGCTCGGCGCTCGCGAATGCCGTCCGCACCGCCGCCGACATGTCGCTCGACTCGTGCACGGTGATGTCCTGGCCGAGTGCCGCGACGACTCGAGGCTTCGCCTCGCCGATGGCGACGACGGATCCCCGGCGCGCTCGCAGCGGCTCGAGAAGATCGCGGAAGTCTCCACCCTTGAATCGGCCGCCGAGAATGACCACCACGCCGTGATCGAAGCTCTCGATCGCACGCCGGGCGGACTCGATGTTGGTGGCCTTCGAGTCGTTGACGAATCGAACGCCGCCAACCACCGCGACGGGTTCGAGGGCGTGCTCCAGGCCGGTGAATCCTTCGACCGCGCGCGTCATCGCATCCGGTTCCACGCCGGCAAGCGACGCGACCGCCGCCGCGGCAAGTACGTCCGAGACCAGGTGCCGACCGAGGAGCCGGATGGAGGCGAGCGGTACCAGCGGCTGCCGCCCTGACGCCGTGCGGCGGACGATCGTGTCGCCCTCGACAACGACCCCCTCCGAAAGGGCGCTGCTCAGCGAGAACAGCAATTGACGGGCACGCGGGCGGCCGGCAAGCGCGAGCGACGGCGGATCATCGGCGTTCAGCACCGCCCAGTCGTCGGCGGTCTGTGCCGCGAAGATGCGGGCCTTCGCGGCACCGTAGTCGGCGACGGTGGCGTGCCGGTCGAGATGGTCCGGCGAAAAGTTCAGCAGGACCGCCACCCACGGACGAAACGTATCGGCGCCTTCGAGCTGGAAGCTGCTCACCTCGACGACATGGATCGTGTCTTCGGTTGAATCGTCCACCTGCGCGCTCAATGCGACCCCGATGTTTCCCCCCAGGAGCACTCGCCGACCGCCGGCCTCGAGCATTCGGCCGGTCAATGTCGCCGTCGTCGACTTCCCCTTCGTTCCGGTGATCGCGACGACTTTCCCGCGCAGCCACCTCGACGCGAGCTCGAGTTCCCCGATCACCTCGACGCCCGATTGCCGCGCGATTTCGATCTCGTCCTGACCGGGCGGAACCCCGGGACTGAGGACGATCAGGTCGGCGCGGGTCAGCGTCTCCTGGCGATGAGATCCCAGTTCGAGTTCCACACCAGCGGTCCGCAGGCGGCCCTCGTCCTCGATCTCGGAACGGACGTCGGTCAGCGTCACGGTCGCGCCGCGCCGCACCAGCAGTTCAGCCGCGGCAACGCCGCTGCGGGCGGCGCCGACGACGGTGACGCGCTTGCCGGCGACGGAGAAAGAGGGATGCGCACTCATCGCAGCTTCAACGTCGTCAGGCTGAACAGCGCAAAGATGATGGCGACGATCACGAAGCGCGTGATTACCTTCGGCTCGCTCCATCCGATCAACTCGAAGTGGTGATGGATCGGCGCCATCTTGAAGACGCGGCGTCCGGTGAGCTTGAACGAGCCCACCTGGATGATCACGGAGGCCGCTTCGATGACGAAGACGCCGCCGACCACGACGAAAAGGATTTCCTGCTTGATGAGCAGGGCCACCGTCCCGAGGGCGCCGCCCAGGCCGAGCGAGCCGACGTCGCCCATGAAGATTTCCGCCGGGTAGCAGTTCCACCACAGGAACCCGAGGCTGGCGCCGACCAGCGCGCCGCAGAATACGGTCAGCTCCGCCGCTTCGGGGTTCAGCCTTACGAGCTGGAGATAGTTCGAGAAGACAACGTGGGTCGATACGTACGCGAGCGCGGTGAAGGCAGCGGCCGACACCGCGAAGACGCTGATCGCGAGACCATCGAGCCCGTCAGTCAGATTGACTTCGTTGGTGGCGCCGACGAGGAAGACGATCGCGAACACCACGTAGAACCACCCGAGGTCCGGGATCAGTCGCTTGAAGAACGGAAAGATCAGACGCGTGCTGTAGAGCGACGGCTCGTGGTTCGCCAGCATCAGCAGGGCGACGCCGACTGCCCCGGCCGCAACGATCTGCCACCCCATCTTGTAGCGAGGCAGCAGGCCGTGATGCGAGCGCCTGACGATCTTGAGGTAGTCGTCAGCGAACCCGATGCCGCCGAACGCCGCGGTAGCGAGCACGGCCGTCCATACGAATGGATTGGTGAGGTCGGCCCACAACAGCGTCGGTACCAGCGCCGAGGTGAGGATCAGCAGGCCGCCCATGGTCGGGGTCCCGGCCTTGGCGCGGTGCGTCGCGGGACCGTCCTGGCGAATGACCTGGCCGATCTGGAAGTCGCGAAGCTTGCGAATCATCAACGGCCCGACCGACAGGCCGATGACGAGGGCACTGAGACTCGCGGCGGCGGTCCGGAACGTGATGTAACGGGTCACGTTGAAGACCGCGAAGTGCGTGTGCAGCGGGTAGAGCAGGTGATAGAGCATCAGGCGAACTCCGCCTTCAGCCGATCGACGACCGCATCCGCGCCGATGCCGCGCGACGCCTTCACCAGCACGAGATCGCCGGGACGCACGCGGGCGAGCGCCACCGCGATCGCGTCCGCACTCGAGGCGACGTGGACGACGGCTGCGGCCGGCATGCCGGCCCCGATCGCCGCGTCAGCCATTGCCTGCGCCGGCGCCCCGCCGATGGTGACGAGCAGGTCGAGGCCGGCGCGGGCCGCCGCCACTCCGCACGTTTCGTGCAGCGCGGTCGCGTGGTCGCCGAGCTCGAGCATCTCGCCGACGAACGCGATCTTGCGGGCGCTGCCGCTCGCGCTGGTCATCGTATCGAGCGCTCGTCGAAGCGCCGACGGGCTCGAGTTGTACGAATCGTCGATGAGCGTGACGCCACCGGGCAGGCGCAGCAGCTCGCCTCGCCGGCGAGCCGGGCGCAGCGTGCCGGCGGTCGCCGCGATGGCGTCGAGCGGCACATCGAACTGCAGCGCCACCGCTGTCGCGGCGAGCACGTTCGACAGATTGCCGATCCCGAGGAGCGCTGTCTCCAGATCGAAAGCACCTGCAGGTGTCTGCACCCGCGCCGCCGTCCCCTCGAGCCCGCGAACCGCCACCGAGGTGGCGCGAACGTCTGCGGCCGCGTCGATTCCGAACGTCACCACGCGTCCGCCGAAGCCGCCGATTCGCGCCGCGATCCGTGCATCATCCGCATTCGCCACCAGCACGTCGGTCGGACGCGCCTGCTCGAGAATCTCGGCCTTGGCGTCGGCGATGGCGTCAGCCGAGGCGAAAAAGCCCATGTGCGCATCGCCCACGTTCGTCCACACCCGGACGTCAGGTTCGGCGATGCCGACGAGCGCGCGTATCTCTCCGGGATGATTCATCCCGAGCTCAACCACCGCGACCTCGGGTCGCGACCTCAGGTCCAGCAGCGAAAGCGGCAGACCAATGTGGTTGTTCAAGTTGCCCTTGTTCCGATAGACCTGGTGACGCGTGGCGAGAAACTCCGCCGTCACTTCCTTCGTCGTCGTCTTCCCCGCGCTCCCGGTAATCGCCACGACCTTCGCCCCCGACCGCCTGCGCACTTCGCGAGCCACGTCCTGGAGTGCCCGGGTCGTGTCGTCGACACAAATGAGCGCGTGTGCTTCGCCGGCACTGACGCTCTGTCCCGCAGCATCACGTTCCTCGACCACTGCGCCCCGCGCACCACGGGCGAACGCGTCGGCGACGAAACGATGCCCGTCGAAGCGGTCGCCGCGGATGGCGACGAACAGATCGCCCGCGGCGAGCGCTCTCGAGTCGATCGAAATCCCGTCGACATCGTCGCCCTGGTTTCCGCGAACGAGCCGCCCTCCAGTGGCGGCGGCGACATCTCCGTAGGTCAGCGGCACCCGGTTCACCTGCTACGACGCTCTGGAACCCGTCCGGCGACGGGCCAGCATGGCGCGCGCGACCTCGACATCGTCGAACGGCATCACGCGCTCCCCGATCACCTGGTACTTCTCGTGGCCCTTCCCGGCGATGAGAACGAGATCGCCCGCGCGCGCTTCCCGAATCGCGCGCTCGATGGCCGCCTTGCGATCGGTAATCGCGAGGCACGCGGTCGATTTCGGAGCGGCCTGTCCACGCGGCGGCAAGCGGTCGGCCGGCATCACGATGCCCCGCTTGATCTCGTCGATGATCTGCTCCGGATCCTCGGAGCGTGGATTGTCCGAAGTGACGACGACGAGATCGCTCAGTCGTGCCGCCACCGCTCCCATCAGCGGACGCTTGGTCTTGTCGCGATCGCCACCACAGCCGAACACGGTGATGATTCGACCCGCCGCCAGCGGCCGCGCCGTCTCGAGCAGATTCTTGAGTGCGTCGTCGGTGTGCGCGTAGTCGACGACGACCCGCACTTCGTCGCCGCGATCGGAAACCACCTGGAAGCGGCCGGGGACGTCCGCCAGCGCCGCGACTCCTGCTTCGATCGCACTGAAGCTGACGTCCAGGGCCATCGCGGTCGCAACCGCGGCGAGGATGTTGTAGGCGTTCGGGCGGCCGACGAGAGGTGAACGGACGTGAAGGGTGCCCCGCGGCGTCCGGATCTCGAACGCCAGTCCTTCGAGCGAAAACATCAGGGGGCCGGGGCGAACGTCAGCCGGCGCGTCGATCGCGTAAGTGACAGGTCTGGGCGCGACCGCCGCGAATTCCGCGCCGCGCCTGTCGTCCAGGTTCGTGACGCCCACGCCTGCCGCTGGCAACATCTCGAACAGGCGGCGCTTGGCGAGGAAGTACTGCTCCATGTCGCCGTGAAAATCGAGGTGATCGCGCGTCAGGTTGGTGAAGATCGCGGCGGCGAAGTGGAGCTGGTCGGTGCGCCGCAGCGCCAGAGCATGCGACGACACTTCCATCGCGCACGCACCACAGCCTTCGGTGACCATCTCCCGCAGCATCCGCTGGATGTCCGGTGCCTCGGGCGTCGTTCGAGCCGTTTCGATCTCGCGACTGCCGATACGGTGCCCCAGTGTGCCGATGCGCCCGCAGCGCACGCCGGCAGCCTCGAAGATGGACGCAAGCAGGTACGAGGTCGTCGTCTTGCCATTGGTCCCGGTGATGCCGACCAGCGTGAGCTCTTCGCTCGGATGCCGCTCGAATGCCGCCGCGAGAATGGCCAGCGCCTGCCGTGCATCCGCGACCTGGATCCAGGGCACGCTCCCGCTGATGTCTGCAGGCGCCGCCGCTTCCGACACGACCGCAATTGACCCGCGGGCGAGCGCGTCGAGCGCAAACGAAGCGCCGTCGGCGTGAGCGCCGCGAAGGGCGACGAACAGGGAACCAGGGACGGCTTCTCGCGAGCTGCTCACCACGCGAGAGACATCGAGACCCGCGGCGTCACCGAGGTCCGCCTGCGCATCGGCGGTTCTCGAGCCATCCGCGCCCGTCGACGCGCCCTGCACCCGGTGGAGCTCGCGCGACAGCGCGTCAAGTTTCATTGCGTATCACCGGCCGGCGCGAACGTGCGCTGACCGAGCTTGAGCACACACTTGTTGTCCGGACGGAGAACGCTGCCTGCCGCGGGCTGCTGGTCGAGCACGACGCCGCTGCCGCTGATGCTGGCGGTCAGGCCGAACCGCGTCAGCTTTCGCAGTGCCTCACGCGCGCTGAGGCCGCGCAGGTCTGGCATCATGCCGTCAGCTGGCTCGCTGGCGTCCGACACGGCCGGCCCGTTATCCTTCACCTGATGGGGCACAACGGTTTCTGGCTCGGCAGGGTGCTTCACGAGCAGCACGGGTGAAGGCGGGTTGATGGTCGGACCAATGCCGAGATGGCGGAGGGACGCTTCCGCGATCCGCGCGAACACGGGGCCGGAAACCGAGGCGCCGTAGTAGCCCTTCGCGTGCGGCGAGTCGATCACGACCACAATCGTCAGCGCCGGCTTGCGTGACGGAACGAACCCGACGAACGAGGCGTTGTAGTCCGTCTTGGAATACCGCCCGTTGACGAGCTTCGAAGCCGTCCCCGTCTTGCCCGCCACGGTAAAGCCCTCCACGTCGGCCAGCTTCTTGGCGGTGCCGCGCTCGACCACGGCCTCCATGATTTCCGTCAGGGTCGCCGCCGTGTCCGCCGAAATCGCGCGACGAACGACCTTGCGCGGAACTTCCTCGCGGTGCCCGTTCTGGATGAAGGCGCGGACGACGTGGGGTACGAGCAGTTCGCCGCCGTTGGCAACGACGCTGATCGCGATCGCCATCTGCAGCGGCGTGACGCCGACCTGATACCCCATCGACACCGATGCGAGGGCGCTCGGATCGAGCCGCGCCGGGTTCCAGACAATGCCGGAGCTCGCGCCGCGGAAGTCGGAACCAAGGACCTGGCCGAAGCCAAAGCGATTGATGTAGACCCCCAGCCGATCGGCGCCAAGGCGCTGGCCGACCTTGATCGCGCCGACGTTGCTCGACTTGGCAATGACCTCGATGAACGGCAGGAGTCCGTAATGGTGGGTGTCGTAGATCTTGCGCGGGCCGAACGAGATGTAGCCGGGATTGCAGTCGATGAGATCGGTCGTGCGGATCAGGCCCTCCTCGATCGCCGCCGAGGCGGTGACGACCTTGAACGTGGAGCCGGGCTCGTAGGTGTCCTGGATGGCGCGATTCCGGCGCCAGTCAGCGGTGACCGCAGCAAAGTCATTCGGGTTGAACGTCGGCCAGTTCGCAAGCGCGAGGATTTCCCCGGTCTGCGGGTTCATGATGATCGCGGTCCCGCCCGCGGCCTTGTTTTCCTCGACCCCGATCCGAAGCTCGCGATCGGCGATGTACTGCAGGTACTTGTCGATCGTCAGCTCGAGACTGGCCCCGGCGGTCGGGAGGTGCTCCTCGCGCGTCGACATGGCATTACGCCGGCCGTCACGCTGCAGGAGGATCTTCCCCTCCTGGCCGCGGATCTGGCTGTCGAACGTCGATTCGAGCCCGGCAAGGCCGACATTGTCGACCCCGACATAGCCAAGGAGATGTGCGGCCAGCTCCTTGTTCGGGTAGTAGCGACGGCTCTCCTTGAAGGAGACCACCCCCGGCAGATCCAGCGCCTTGACGCGGCTCGCCTCCTCGGGCGTGATCTGCCGCGCGAGATAGGCGAACTGACTCTTCGAGCGAAGCCGCTCGGCCATCTGCTGACGCTGCTGGCCGTTGCACCCGTCGAGCGCAGCGCAGACGAGGCGCGACACCTTGTCGGGATCTTCGATGTCGGAGGGATCGGCGGTGATCGAATCGGCGTCAACGCTGTAGGCGAGGGGCTGCCCGAACCGGTCGACGATTTCGGCACGCTTGGCCGGCAGCTTGATGGTGCGGAGCTGCTGACGGTCGGCGCGCGCCAGCATGACGGAGTGCTGCACCACCTGCAGGTAGACGAGCCGGGCCTCAATCGCCACGGTCCAGCACGCCAGCATCGCCGCGCACACCACCAGGCGCGAATGGATCGTGTGCCGCCACTGGATCGGCGACGCGACCGTCTCCCGCCGCGCCACGTGCTGCACCGGCCCGGTCCAGGGGAGTCTGAATCTGCTGCCGCGGTGTTCGTCCGCCATGGATTCTCCTGCCGCCGTGGAACCGACGCTACCGCGCTGCGACGATGGACTTTTCCGGGGGCGCCGACGGCGTCACCCGCTGGATCACGATCGCTTCGGCGCTTGACGGCGTAACCAGGTGGAGCTCTTTGGCCAGGCCGGCAATCCGGCCGGGCGCACGCAGCGTGGCGATCTGGAGACGCAGGTGGCGGTTGATCTCTTCTTCCTCGGCCCGCTGCTTCTGCATCTTCTGAATCTTGTAGCCGTGCTGCAGCAGCTCGAAGTGCTGCCACGCCGAAAACAGGATGACCACCACCAGGAATCCGCCGATCGCGAGCGAGCGCCACAGCTGCCGCTGACGCTCGTCGTCCACCTCGCGGACGATCAGGTTGTTGCGGACGTCCTTCTTGATCGCGTATTCGAAGTCGATCGCACTCATGCGAGCCTCTCAATGGCGCGGAGTTTCGCGCTCCGTGCGCGCGGATTGCGCGCGACTTCCGCTTCCGCCGGGATCACCGGCTTGCGCGTCAGCACCCGGAGCGCGGTCTCCCCGGCGGCCAGCGCGCGGAACGTATGCTTGACGATGCGATCCTCGAGCGAGTGGAACGTGATCACCGCCAGGCGGGCGCCGGCGCGCAGGCGCTGCGACGCCTCGACGAGAAAGGCGTCGAGCCCCTCGAGCTCGCGGTTGACCCAGATGCGGAGCGCCTGAAAGGTCCGCGTCGCCGGATCGATCCGCTGGTAGCCGCGCTTCGGGACCGCCCGCCGGACGATCTGGGCGAGCTGGCCGGTGGTGGCCACCGGCGTCTGCCGCCGCGCCTCGACCACCCCGCGCGCGATGCGCCGCGAGAATCGCTCCTCCCCGAATTGGAAGATCACGTTGGCGAGCTCCTCCTCCTCGACACTCAGGAGCAGATCGGCCACCGTCGGACCCTGTGACTGGTCCATCCGCATATCGAGCGGTTCGTCGCGCCGGAAGCTGAAGCCCCGGCCCTCGGCGTCGAACTGCATCGATGACACTCCGAGATCCGCCAGCGCACCGTCGACGCCGCTGACGCTGCGGCGATCGAGCACGATGCCAATCTGGCGATAATCTGCGTGCACGAGTTCGACCCGCGCGCCGAACTCCGCGAGCGACTCCGCCGCCAGCCGCAGGGCCGCCGGATCGCGATCCAGGCCAATCAGACGCGTCGCGCCGGATTCGAGCAGCGCGCGCGAGTGGCCGCCCAGACCGACCGTGCAATCGACGAACACGCCGCCCCGCGATGGCGCGAGGAGCCCGACCGTTTCGGCCAGCAGTACGGGTTCGTGCACCGGTGCTCGATCCATGATTAGATCCCGTAGTCCGACAGCGCCTTCGCGTCGTCCGGTGTGTACGGTTCGCTCTTGAGCTTCGAGATGAACCGTTCGTGGTTCCAGACTTCGAGAAAGTCGTACTGCCCGAACACGTCGACTTCGCCGGTCATGCCCGCCGCCTCACGCAGCCGCGGATGAATGAGGACGCGGCCCTGAGTATCGAATTCCGCTCCCTGTCCGTAGTAGTTCACGCGGTCGAAATACTTGATGCGAGCAGGGTGCGTGGATGGAACCTTTGCGAGCTTTTCTTCGAGCGTCAACCAGACCGGCATCGGGTAAATCAGCACTGACTGGCCGGTCAGGCTCGTGACGAACAACTCGGAGCCGTGCTTACCTTCGACGAGCGCCCTGAAGGCATTCGGAACCTTCAGACGACCCTTGTCGTCGATCTTGGCGGCATAATTACCGCGCAGCACGGCCGTTTACTCCATTTTGTTCCATTAATTTCCACCGCGATAGTAGAGAACGTCCCCCGGGTTGTCAACGCAAATCCATGTAGGAGCGGCGGTTACGCTTTTTTTTCGCTACCTGGACCGGGACCGGAACCGGATGCTGCCGACCGTAGGTCAGCAGCCCTTAATTCTGCGGGCGAAGCTGCGGCGAACCAAGCGGCTTCCGGCGATTCAGCGTGTTACGATTGCGAGATTTGCCACCTGAAGCGAGGACGTCCGACCGCGTGCGCCCGAACGCCCGGAGAGGTTGGGCTGTGGTGAGGTGCGGCGGAAAATGACCGTTCGGAGAGTCGTTGTCTGCGAGGCGCAGGTTCCATTCGTGCACGGCGGCGCCGAGGTTCACGTCCGGCAACTGGTGCGGGAGTTGCGCCTCCGCGGGTTTCTGGCGGAACTCGTGAGCGTACCGTTCAAGTGGTACCCGAAGGAAGAGATTCTGCCGCACGCCGCGGCCTGGCGCCTGCTCGATCTGAGCGAATCGAACGGCGAGTCAATCGACCTGCTCATCGCCTCGAAATTTCCGACCTACTTCGCCCGACATCCAAACAAGGTCGCCTGGCTCATCCACCAGTACCGCGCGGCCTACGAACTCTGCGGAACTGAGTACAGCGACTTCGCGCACACCGAGCTCGACGTCGGCGTACGCGACAACCTGGTTCGGCTCGACACCAGGATGCTCGGCGAGTGCCGCCGGATATACGCCAACGCGCGCAACACGGCCGGACGCCTGTCCAACTTCAATGGACTCCACGCCGAGCCGCTGTACCACCCGCCGCAGCTTGCGCCAAGACTGACGGCGGGCCCGTACGGTGATTACGTCCTCTCCGTTGGCCGGATCGAATCGGTCAAACGCGTCGACCTCATCATCAACGCGATGGCTTCCGTCGATTCACACGTCCGATTGGTCGTCGCCGGTGACGGTACCCAACGGACCAACGCGGAGCGCGTCGCGGAAGTTGCCGGCGTGACCGATCGCGTCACGTTTCTTGGCAGCGTCGGCGACGACGACCTGGTCGGGTTGTACGCCGGGGCCCTGGCAGTGATTTACCCGCCGTTCGACGAGGACTTCGGCTATGTCACGCTCGAGGCGTTCCTCGCCCGGAAGCCGGTGGTGACTTGTTCCGATTCCGGCGGACCCAACGAGTTCGTTGTCGACGGCGTCAACGGCTTCGTGAGCGCTCCCCGAGCCGACGAATTGGCGTCAGCCATCAATCGACTCGCGGCCGATCGTGCGCGCGCGGCGGCCATGGGCGACGCAGGCCACGAAGTCGCCCGCGGCATCACCTGGGACGGCGTCATCGAAAAATTGGTCTCCTGAGTCGCGACAAGTGCCAGAATTGCCACGGCGCGTGAAGCTCATCATCCAGATCCCCTGCCTCAACGAAGCCGCGACGCTGCCGGCGACGCTTGCCGATCTGCCGCGCTCGATGCCTGGCATCGACGTCGTCGAGGTGCTGATCGTCGACGACGGGTCGCGCGACGGCACGGCCGACGTCGCACGCCAGTGCGGCGTGGAACATATCGTCAGGTTCCGCCGGAACAAGGGGCTCGCGGCCGCGTTCATGGCCGGCATCGACGCGTCACTCAAGGCCGGCGCCGACTTCATCATCAACACCGACGCCGACAACCAGTACGCGGCACACGAGATTCCGAAACTGCTCGAGCCGCTGCTGAGCGGTGCGGCGGACATCGTGATCGGCGACCGGAACGTCGGCGAACTGCGCCACATGTCGTGGCGCAAGCGCCAGCTGCAGCGTTTGGGCAGCTGGGTGGTCCGGCAGGTCTCGAATACGACCGTGCCGGACACGACCAGCGGCTTCCGGGCTTACACCCGCGAAGCGGCGCTTCGCATGACGGTCGTCTCCGAGTTCTCCTACACGCTCGAGTCGATCATCCAGGCCGGGAAGAAGCGGATGGCGATCGCGCACGTCTCGGTCGCGACCAACCCGCGCACACGCGAGTCGCGCCTCTTCGACAGCGTGTTCTCGTACATCAAGCGCTCCGCCGCGACGATCGTGCGGATCTACGCGATGTACGAACCGCTCAAGGTGTTCACTTACCTTGGTCTCGCCGTGCTTGGAATCGGCGTCGCCATCTCGGTTCGATTCCTCTTCTACTACTTCACCGAGGTCGGCTTCGGACCCGGAGCGCCACCTCCAGTCGCTGATCGCGTCCGCCGTCCTGATGATCGTGGGGTTCCAGGTAATCGTCATCGGCCTGCTCGCGGACATGATCTCGGGCAACCGGAAACTGCTCGAAGACGTGCTGTACAGAGTGCGCAAGCTCGAGCTGCCCCAGGCGCAGTCGCGCCGGGAACAAACGCCGGTGCACGGTTCGGCGCAAAACGATCGGTGGGGCCACTAGGTGGCCGACCCATCAGCCGTCTCAGTGGTCGTTCCCGCCTTCAACGAAGCCGCCGGGATCGCCGAGGTCGTGACCGATCTCGCCGCCGCCGGGCCGTGGCGCGAGATCATCGTCGTCGACGATGGTTCGAGCGATGCAACGGCGGAGCGTGCGGCAGCCGCTGGCGCGGTGGTGGTCAGGCACCCGTACAACAAGGGGAACGGCGCCGCGGTCAAGAGCGGGATCCGTCGCGCCTCCGGCGAGTTCGTCATGATCATCGACGGCGATGGACAGCATCGGCCCGAGGATGCGCGCCGAATCATCTCGCGCCTCGGGGACTACGACCTCGTGATTGGCGCGCGGCGGTCGACCACCCAGGCTACGGCCGCGAGGCGGGCGGGCAATTCGATCCTCAACGGGCTTGCCAGCTATCTCACCGGCCGGCACATACCGGACCTGACGTCGGGGTTTCGCGGCGCCCGCAACGAGTGCCTGCGTGAGTTCCTCCACCTGCTGCCGAACGGGTTCTCGACGCCGACGACGACGACGCTGGCGTTCATCAAGGCCGGGTACAACGTGGCGTTCGAGCCGACCGATGCACGCCAACGCGTCGGCGCGTCGAAGATCCGGCTGGCCCGAGACGGCGCCAAGTTCCTCATCATCATCCTGAAGATCGTGACGCTCTTCAGTCCGCTCCGCGTGTTCCTCCCGGTCAGCATCGCGTCGTTTGCGATTGGACTGGGATACGCGTGCTGGACGATCGCGACGCAGCAGCACGTCACGAACTCGTCGGTCCTGCTCATCATGCTCGCGGTCATCGTCTTCCTCGTCGGCCTCGTCTCGGAACAAATCTCCACGCTGCGCTTCGAAGGGCGTCGATAGCCGCGGCATGCCGCTCGATCCCGCAGTCGCGCGACGGCGGATCCTGATCGTGGCGGCGTTGGGGTTGCTCGTGCGGCTCGTCTTCGGGGTTTTCTACTGGGTGGACAAGCCACTCACCCACGACGAGCGCGAATACCTGGCGCTCTCGCAAAGCATTGCCGCCGGTGACGGCTTTGTTTATGGACCCGGACACGAGACGGGAACCGCGCAGCAGTTCGGGCGTGCTCCGGTGTACCCGCTGTTCCTCGCCGCGATCGGTGCGGGCGCAGAGGACAACACCAGTTCGCCGATCCGCGTCAAAATCGCGCAGGCACTCGTCGGCGCAGTCGGGGTGTGGATCATCGGGATGATTGCCATCCGGACGGCCGGTCCCACGGGCGGGATCGCGGCCGCGACGATCGCGGCGTGCTATCCCCCTCTTGTCTGGATCCCCGCGTACGTCCTGAGTGAGACGCTGTACAGCACCGTCGCGCTCGCGGCCGTGCTGATGCTGGACGTCGCCCTCGATCGTGCAGCGGGCCCGAACGAGCGTGCCGCTGCCAGGAAGTGGTCGGCTGCCGGCGGTGTCGCTACCGGAGTCGCGGTCCTCATTCGCCCGGCAATGCTGTTCTTCCTCCCGCTCGCGTTGGTGTGGATGGCGCGACGTCGTCGCTACGCCCTCGCCGTCATCCTGGTCGTGACCGCACTCTCGGTCGTTGCTCCGTGGACGGTCCGGAACTATCGGGTGTTGCACCGGTTCGTGCTGGTGGCTTCGGAAGGAGGGGTGACGTTCTGGACCGGCAACCACCCGCTTGCGCGTGGCGACGGCGACCTCGCGGCCAACCCCGACATCAAGCGTGCTGAAATTGCCTTTCGCGAGGCACGGCCGGGTTTGACCGCTGAGCAGCTCGAGCCGCTCTACTATCGCGACGCTCTTTATTACATCGTGCGGCACCCGTTCTGGTGGGCCGGCCTGCTCGTCCGCAAGGTCTTCTACACGGTCGTGCCGGTCGGCCCGTCGTATACGCTACACTCGATGGCGTACGTCGTCGCGTCGGTAGCTTCGTACTCACTGCTGCTGCCGCTCGCTGTATGGGGCTGGTGGTCACGTCGTCACGATCGCCGGCCGGAGGCGCTGTTCGTGCTGGCAGCCTCCTCGGTCCTTGCCGGTCTGGTGTTCTTCCCGCAGGAGCGGTTCCGGATTCCCGTGATTGACCCGGCGTTGATTGTATGTGCGGCTGCGGCCTGCGCTGACCGTTGGAACCGTTGATGAACGTGCTCGTAGTCGTACCGACCTATAACGAGCGGGAGAACCTCCCGGTGCTCGTACGCGGAGTGCTCGCGCACTCCGGTTTTCGGATGCTGATCGTCGACGATGGATCGCCCGACGGGACCGGCGACATTGCCGACGCACTCGCGGCCGAGCATCCGGGCCGGATCGAGGTGATGCACCGTACCGGTCGCAGGGGTCTTGGCCGGTCGTACATCGACGGCCTGAAGAAGGCCATCGCGATGGACGGGGTCGATCTCGTCTGCCAGATGGACGCGGATCTCTCGCACAACCCGGAGTACCTTCCCGCCCTGACCGCGGCGGCGGCGAACGCCGACGTGGTCATCGGCTCGCGCTATCTGAACGGCGTCAGCGTGGTCAACTGGCCGCTGCACCGGATATTTCTCAGCACGTTTGCGAACCGCTACATCCGCGCCGTGACGCAGCTGTCGGCGAGCGACTGTACCAGCGGCTTCAGGTGCTGGCGGCGTGAGGCGCTGTCGCGGTTGCCGCTCGACAACATGGTCTCGGACGGTTACGCCTTCCTCGTGGAGATGCTGTTCGACGCCGCCCGGCAGGGGTGCCGGTTCGCCGAGGTTCCGATCATCTTCGTCGAACGCCGCCAGGGCCAGTCAAAGCTGTCGTCCGGGGTCATCCTCGAGTCGGTGGTGATGCCGTGGCGACTGAAGCTGCGACGCCGCTGACACCCATGCGACAGGTCGTCGTGATGGTGACGACGTCCTACCCACGATTCGACGGGGACAGCGTGGGAACGTTCATGGACCCGATCGCCCACTCCGTCGCCGCGCGTGGCCACGAAGTTCATGTCGTCGCGCCGTGGCACCCGCTTGTCGCACGGCCGGCCGAGGACCGCGGCGTCCACCTGCACTTCTATCGCTACGCACCCGTCCCGTCGCTGAACGTATTTGGATATGCGGCGTCGATGCGCGCCGACGTGAGCCTGCGGGCGGCGGCGTACGTTGCCGCACCGCTGGCGCTGGCGGCCGGCTGGAACGCGGCGCGATCGATCGCGCGGCGGCACCGCGCCACGGTGATGCACGGCCACTGGGTGGTGCCCGGCGGCGTGACTGCGGCGATCGCGGCCCCGGCGCTGCCGCTCGTCATCAGCCTGCATGGCTCGGACGTGTATGTCGCGGAGACCGTCGCGCCGGCGAGGGCCGCGGCGCGGCAGGCATTTCGACGCGCTGGCTACGTGACCGCGTGCAGCGACGACCTCGCACGCCGCGCGGTGGCACTCGGCGCAGCGCCGGACCGCATCGAGACAGTGCCGTACGGAGTCGACGTCGAACGATTCCGTCCGGACCCGCTCGTCCGCACCACGCGCCGTGCCGAGCTCGCCATCGGCGATCGAGTCCCGCTGGTGCTCGCGGCCGGAAGGCTGGTGCGCAAGAAAGGCTTCGAGTATCTGATCGACGCCGTGGCCCTCGTGCCTGACGCCGTGCTCGCCATCGCGGGCGACGGCAGTCTCGATGGCGAATTGCGGCAGCGGGCGAAACAGGCGGGCGTCGAGGCGCGCGTTCGCTTCCTCGGCGATGTCTCGCAGCAGGACGTCGGCGCCCTGCTCGCCGCCGCGGACGTCGTCTGCGTGCCGTCAGTGCGCGACGACAGCGGGAACGTGGACGGATTGCCCAACGTCCTGCTCGAGGCGCTCGCGTCCGGAACGCCCGTGGTCACCACGGCCGCCGGCGGCATTCAATCGGTCGTCACCGACGATGTTACGGGTTTGATCGTGCCGGAGCGTGATTCGGCTGCGCTGGCGGCAGCGATCGGACGGTTCATCGCCCAGCCGGCGGACGCTCAGCGGATCGGTGGGGCCGGACGCGCGGTCGTCGAGCAGCGATTCGGCTGGGAGCGGGCGGCGTCAGCATTCGAAGCCGCCTATGCCCGGGCGCTTGCCTTCAAATCCTCTCGCAGCTAACATTTACCGGCTTATCCATGCAGCATGTGGCGACACCGGGGCCCGGGCTCAGTGTGTTTTTCCCCGCTTATAACGACAGCGGGACGATCGCGAGTCTGGTCATCACGGCGCTGCAGACTGCGCGTGAGCTGACGTCCGACTTCGAGATCATCATCGTCAACGACGGCAGCGCCGACGCCACCGCGCAGATCGCCGACGAGCTCGCCCGAACGTATCCCGAAGTCCGCGTCGTGCATCACCAGCGGAACCGCGGCTACGGCGGCGCGCTGCGCAGCGGCTTCGAGGCCGCAACCCGCGAACTGGTGTTCTATACCGACGGCGATGCCCAGTACGATCCCAAGGAGATGGCGGTACTCTGGGGCGCCTTCCACGACGGGGTCGATCTCGTGAACGGCTACAAGATCAGCCGCTCCGATCCTCTGCACCGGATCGTGATCGGCCGCATCTATCATCACACCGTCAAGGTCCTCTTCGGACTGAAGGTCCGTGACGTGGACTGTGACTTCCGGCTCCTGCGCCGATCGATTTTCGACCGCGTCCACCTGGAGAAGAGCAGCGGCGTGATCTGCCTCGAGATGATGAAGAAGATCCAGGATGCCGGCTTCAAGATTTCCGAGGTGCCGGTGCATCACTATCATCGCGCGCACGGCCGGTCGCAGTTCTTCAACTTCCGCCGGCTGTTCAAGACTGCGGTGGACGTGGCGAAGCTCTGGTACGTGCTCGTCGTTCGTGGCGATCATCTCAGATCGACGCCGCGGCCTGTGCCGGCTGCCGCTCCGCCGCCTCCCCGGGACCGCGCATGATCCGCGCTCGAGCACTCTCAACACCTCTCCGCCACAACTCGTCAGAATGCAGAGCGTAGGGTCGGCGTGATTCCATTCCTCCAGCTCACTCCCGGCGACGATGCGGCGGTCGTGCGCGAAGCGGTGGACCGCGTCATCCAGCGTGGCTGGTTCGTGCTCGGACCTGAACTCGCCGCGTTCGAGCCGGAATTCGCGTCGGCGTGCGGCGCGGCCGAAGCCGTCGGTGTCGGCACCGGCACCGATGCGCTCGCGATTGCGCTTCGCGCGATGGGAATCGGCCCGGGCGACGAAGTCGTCACCTCGCCGCTGTCAGCCGCCTATTCCGCGCTGGCGATCATGATGGCGGGCGCGCGGCCTGTATTCGCGGATATCGATCCCGAGCGGCTCACCATCGATCCGCAGGCGGCTGCGGCGGCGATTTCGCCGCGCACCGCCGCGATCATGCCGGTTCATCTCTACGGCCAGTCGGCGGACATGCGTGCCCTGTCTGCAATCGCCGCTCGTCACAATCTCGCCATCGTCGAAGACTGCTGCCAGGCGCATCTGGCGACCTGTGACGGGCAGCCTGTCGGCACATTCGGGGCGGCAGCCGCGTTCAGCTTCTATCCGACGAAGAATCTCGGCGCCCTCGGCGATGGTGGAGCGGTGACGACGAATGATGCGGGGCTCGCCGCGAAGGCGCGGCGCCTGCGGAACGGCGGACAGACGGATCGCTACCACCACGGTGAATTCGGCGTGAACTCCCGGCTCGACGAGATCCAGGCGGCAGTGCTGCGTGCCCGGTTGCCGCTGCTGGCGGGGTGGACCGCACGGCGACGCGAGCTCGCGCGCGAGTACCGGCAGCAGCTCTCCGGCCATGCGGTTGTCGTCCCGCGGGAGTTCGACTCCGGCCACGTGTATCACCTCTTCCCTGTCCTCAGCACGTCTCGTGACGTCGTCCAGGCCGCACTGCGCGCCGCCGGAATCGAGACATTGATCCACTATCCGGTCGCGATTACCCGGCAGCCCGCGCTCGCATCGGAAGACCCCGCGCACTGCCCTGTCGCGGAGCGCGTCTGTTCCGAAGTGTTTTCCCTGCCGCTCTACCCGTCACTCCCGCCTGACGCCATCGGCCGCGTGACGACCGCGCTCGCGGCGACGTAGGCCGTGGGTATCGAAGTTCGCGGCCGCCGCTTACGCCGCGCCGCGATGTGCCTCATCATCTTCGTCGCACAATTCGTCCTCTTCGAAGTCGGTCTCCGGACGTGGGGAAGCTCGGAGGCGGCGCCCGCCTTCCAGGGGCTCTTCGCGGACGACCCGTCTATGGGCTACCGCCTCAAGCCCGGCGCCAGGGTCCGGTTTGCGACGACGGAATTCGACACGGCGCTCGCCGTGAACAGCAGCGGTGTGCGCGACGACGACGAGATCGGCGCGAAAACGCCGGACGAACGCCGCATCGTGATACTCGGAGATTCGCTCGTCATGGCGGTGCAGGTGCCGTTTCAGCAGACGTTTGGCGAGCTGCTCGAACGGCGTCTGAATGCGAAGCAGTCACGCTACCGATACCGCGTCATCAACGCCGGGGTGCAGGGGTACGGGCCCGTCGAGGAGCTCCTGCTGCTCCGCGCAGTCGCGCCGGCCATGCAGCCGGACGTCGTCATCGAAACGATTTTCGTCGGCAACGACGCCGAGGAAGCGGTGACCTCGGCGCCACGCCTCGGACGGCCGCGGCACCGCGCAGGTGCTGCAGCAGTCGACGGCCACACGCCTTCGCCGGCTGGTCCGCCGAAGCATGGTGCTGCAGGTGCTGCGCCTGCGTGTCACGGCTGCAACCAGCCGATTTGCGGGAGTGACGGGCCGGCCTGAGCCCCCGGTCCAGAGCTACGCGGCATCCCCGGCTCCGCGCATCGCGCAGGGGCTCGCGATCACGCGGCGCGTCGTCGATTCGATGATTGCCGAATCGGCCGCCCGCGGGGCGCGCACGGCCGTGGTCCTGATGCCGGCACGGTTCCAGGTCGATGATGCCGACTACGGGCGGCTGCGGCAGATCGTCAGCGAGGCGGGCGGTGAGCTCGTCCGCGACGGAGCGACGATCCGGTTCAAGGAAGCCCTTCGCGGTATCGACGCGCCCGTGTTCGATCCGCTGCCGGCGATGCGGGCGGCGCTTCCAGGTCCGGATCTCTTTTTCCAGCAGACCGTCCACCTGACGCCGCGCGGCCACGAGATCGTCGCCGATGCGGTCGAGCAGTTTCTTCGCGGCGCCGGTCTGGTCGAACCGGCGGCGCGGCAGTGAACGGGTAATGGTCTTCAATTCCCTTCACTTCGTCTGGTTCTTCCTGGTCGTCTACGCCGCGTACCGGGTGCTGCCGCATCGCGCCCAGAACTGGCTGCTGCTCATTGCGAGCTATTACTTCTACGCGTCGTGGGACTGGCGCTTCCTCGGCCTGCTGATCGCCTCGACACTCGTCGACTTCAGCTGCGCACGCGCGCTCGACCGGACAGACTCACCGACGACGCGGCGAGCGCTGCTCGTGCTGAGCCTCGGGTTCAACCTGACGCTGCTCGGCTTCTTCAAGTACTTCAACTTCTTCGCCGACAACCTGCACACCGTCTTCGGTTCGCTCGGCTGGCGCCTCGATTTCGTCACACTGCGCGTCCTGCTGCCCGTCGGCATCTCGTTTTACACGTTTGTGACGATGAGCTACGTCATCGACGTTTACCGCCGAGAGCTTCCCGCGACGCGGAACCTGCTCGATTTCGCGGTGTTCGTCGCGTACTTCCCGCATCTCGTCGCCGGGCCGATTCTGCGGGCGTCACGGCTCCTGCCCCAGATCACGCGGCCGAGAACGCATCACACGCGATCAAATGCGCGACGGGTTGTGGCTGATCGCGTGGGGGTTCTTCCAGAAGATCTTCGTCGCGGACAACCTTGCCGGCATTGCCAACCTGGTGTTCGACCCGGGCGCGCATCACACCGGCGTGAACGTGCTGCTCGGCACATACGCGTTCGCGTTCCAGATTTATGGCGACTTCGCCGGCTACTCGAACGTAGCGCGCGGCACGTCCAAGCTGATGGGTATCGAGCTGATCGAGAACTTCCGGTATCCCTACCTGGTTCGGAGCGCACAGGACTTCTGGAAGCACTGGCACATCAGCCTGTCGACATGGCTTCGCGACTACCTGTACATCCCGCTTGGCGGGAGCCGCGGATCGGCCTGGCAGACGCGGCGCAACCTCCTGATTACGATGGTGCTCGGCGGGTTGTGGCACGGCGCGGCCTGGACGTTCGTGCTCTGGGGCGTGTATCACGGTGTGCTGCTGATCGCGTATCGCGGCGCCGAACGCGTGACGGCCCTGCATCAGTGGATCAGGGGTCACGGCGTCGTTGCGAGGATCACCTCGTGGGCGGTGATGTTCCACTTCACCTGTTTCGGATGGCTGATCTTCAGGGCGCGCTCCGCCAGCCAGCTCGGAGACATGTCGCGATCGCTCTTCACACGGTTTCAGCCGGCGTCAATCAACGTTCCAGAGATCCTCGCGCCGTTGCTGCTCTACGCCGTCCCGCTGGTTATCGTCCATGTGGTCGAGGCTTACTACGACGACCTGCTGGTCGTCCCGAGGCTTTCTCCCGGCATGCGATACTCCGTCTACGCCGCGACGTTCTATCTGACGATGCTGTTTGGAAATTTCGGGGGAGCGGAATTCATCTACTTCCAGTTCTGATGCCGGCCACTGCGGCTGACGCCCGGCCGACGACGCGCGTCCGCTCCTCTCGTCCATGATGCTGCTGACACAGTGCCTCGAGCTCGCGGTGATCGCCTGGCTGCCGGGCGCTGCGATCTTCCGCCTGCCGTGGCTCGATCGTCAGCGGCGGGCCGGACTCGACGCGGAGGAACGCGTGTTCTGGGCCGTCGTGCTCAGCGTTGCCGTGTCGCTGTCGGTCGTCCTCGCCCTCGCCGCGCTCAATCGATACAGTTTCGAGCGCCTGCTCATCGCCGACGCTGGTGTAGCGGCTGCCGCAGCGATCCTGGCTCGCGGCCGTCTGCGGTTCGGACCGGCCGCGCGTCGCGTCGGACTGACAGCGATCGTACCAGTTGCGCTCGTGCTGATCGGGCTGTGGCGATTCTTCCCCTCGTCTGAGTACGTCATCGGCGGCAAGGACCCCGGCACCTACATGAACGAGGGGATCCAGATTGCGCAGCGCGGCGCCCTCGTCTTCCGCGACCCGGTCGTCAGCTCAGTCCCTCCGTTCGCCCGCGATCTGTTCTTCCCGTCGCATCAGCGCCACGACTACTACGGCACGCGCTTCATGGGGTTCTTCATCAAGAATCCCGATTCCGGAGCGGTGGTCGGGCAGTTCCCGCACCTGTTCCCCGCCTCGATTGCCATCGGCTACGGTATCGATGGCCTGAACGGTGCCCGGCGGACGGTTGGCGTGTGGGCCATCCTCGGCATCCTGGCTGTCTATTTCGCGGGGGCGCGGATCGCCGGACGCACGGCGGCCGGGGCTGCGGCGGCCTTGCTGTCGCTGCACGTGATCCAGGTCTGGTTTTCGCGGTATCCGAACGCGGAAGTGGTGATGCAGGCGCTCCTGTTTGCGGCGCTTCTTGCGAATGCCCGCGCCCACGTCGACGGCGATCGGTTCTTTGCACCTGTCGCGGCCGGTCTTCTCGGACTCCTGCTCTTTCTCAGGTTCGACGCGGTACTTGCGATCGCCGGCGTCGCCGGAGGGCTGGCGCTGGCGGGTTTCAACGGCGCAACGGCCTCGAGCCTTGTTCCTCGCGATCTTCGCCGCGGTGGCTGCGCTTGCGGCGCTTTACCTGCTTGGACCAATGCGCGCGTACGCCGAGTTGCCGATCGTTTTTCTCAGCAACCTGCCGGCGTGGGAATACCTGGTTCTCGGCCTGGTGATCCCGGTGGCAGCCGTTGGCCTCTGGCTCGCGACGACAAACGCAGCCTTCAGTGCACACGTTGTGCGTTTGACACCGACCGTCGTCACGACGGTTCTGTGGGTGCTGGCTCTCTATGCCCTGTTCATCCGCCATCCTGCCGGCAAGCTGGCCGCGCACGACGCGTATGCGCTGCGGACCTTCACCGACTTCTACCTGACGCTCCCGGCGCTCATTGCCGCACTCATCGGCATGTGGCTGCTCGGACGCCGCGCATTCTGGCGCGACCCTGCGCTCTTCGTCACCGTCGCGGTCTTTTCCTGCTTCTTCTTCTTCAAGATCAGGATCGTCACCGACCATTTCTGGATGACCCGGCGGTTCCTGCCGGTGATTCTCCCTGGCGCGCTGCTGTTTGCCGCGTCGGCAGCCCTGACCGGGACGCGGCGCAGCGACTGGATCGGCGTCGGCACGGTCCGTCGTCTCATCGGCGTCGGCTTCGTCGCCTTACTCGCGCTTCAATACGCCCGTGCCAGCCGGCCACTGCTGCAGCACGTGGAATATGCCGGCCTCATCCCAAGGCTCCAGGCACTCGCTGGAACGATACGAGACGATGACCTCGTCATCGCGGAATCGCGCGACGCCCAGGGGGATGTGCACGTGCTGGCGCTTCCGCTCGCATACATCTACGACCGACAGGTCCTGGTGCTGAGTTCGGCGCGACCCGACAAGGCTACGTTTGCTGCGTTCCTCGAGTGGGCGCGAACGCGATACCGGCGGGTCTTGTTCATCGGCAGCGGGGGAACGGATCTCCTCTCACATCGATACGGAGTGGAGCCGCTCGACAGCGAACGGTTCCAGGTGCCGGAGTACGATGCGCCTCTCGACGCATACCCACGGTTCGTGCGCGCGAAGGAATTCGACTACGGCGTCTACGCGTTCACTGCACCAGGCAGTCAAGCCTGCCGGCGGCTTCGATCTGGACATCGGGGTGCGAGACGACCTGCACGTGCTGCGGTTCCACGCCAAGGAAAAAGCCGACGGGCGCACCGTCCGCTGGACGCGCGCGGCGTCTTACGTGTCGATCACCGACTTCACGCCGAACCTGCGGGAGGTGACGCTGTGGATGAACAACGGCGGCCGCCCGGCAGCGGCACCGCCGGCAGCAGTGACGCTGTACCTCGACGGACAGTTGCTCGGCACGGTGACGGTCGCGAATGGCTTCGCTCCATACACGGTGCCTGTCCCACCGGAACTCGCCGTCCGCGCGTCGCGCTCAGGAGAGCCGGTCGAGCTGCGCCTCGTGACTGCGGTGTGGAATCCGCACGATGTCATCGGATCGCCGGATGACCGCGAACTCGGGGTCATGGTCGATCGCGTGACGGTACAATAACGATCTGCACATGCGCTTGAACGGAGCTTCCTCGCGGCTGCAGATCTACGACTCGCGCGAACGCGCGGTCGTGTCCGCCGCGGACGGAGTCCTGCGCGCCGGTGCCGCTTTCGCCAGGCGCTTCCGGTCGCGGCGGCCGTCCGGTTCGCCGGCGCGAATCCTCCTCCTTCGCCTCGAGCGGATCGGCGACCTCGTGATGGCGCTGCCGGCGATCGCCGACGTCCGCGCTCTCGCGCCCGCTGCGGTCATCGACCTCGTCGTCGGCAGCTGGAATCGCGAGCTGGCCGGCGCGATTGCGGCGGTGTCGTCGGTCAGGGTTCTCGATGCGCGATGGCTCGCGCGTGAGAGCGGCGGACTCGGCGTCGCTGCGCTGCTCAGGGCGGCAAGAGAATGGCGGCGGGACCGTTACGATCTCGCGATCAATTTCGAACCGGATATCCGCACCAACCTGCTGCTCGCCGCGTCTGGTTCCGCGTGGACGGCGGGATTCTCGAGCGGTGGCGGCGGTCCACTCCTCGACACCGCCATTCCGTACGACGCAAACGCGCACACGACCGACAATGCCAGGCGTCTGGTCGCGGCTGCGCTCGGCAGCGGGGCAACCGCAGGGGCGTGCGGCAGCACACTGCGCATCCCGGAATCCTCCGAGGCGGTTGCGGCAAGACGCCTCGCCGGGTTTTCAGGACCTCTCGTCGGTCTGCACGTGAGCGGCGGACGGGCGATCAAGCAGTGGCCTCCCGAGCGGTTCGCCGAAGTCGCGCGGCGCCTCATCACCGCCGCCGGCGCGACGATCGTCCTGACCGGCACCGCGGGCGATCGGAAGCTCGTCGACCAGGTCGCGTCAGTGCTGCCGCGGGAACGTGTCATCGATGTCGCGACCGATTTGGGACTGCTCGACGTCGCCGCGATGCTCCGCCGCCTCGATCTGTTTGTCACCGGCGACACCGGGCCCATGCACCTGGCCGCTGCGGTGGGAACGCCAATCGTGGCGGTGTTCGGCCCCTCGCAGCCGGCGCGCTACGCGCCGCGCGGGCCGCTGGATCGGGTGGTCCGGGTCGATCTTCCGTGCAGCCCGTGCAACCGCATCCGCCTTCCACCCGCGCGTTGTGTCGGCCACACGCCTGATTGCCTTGCGTTCGTGACCGTCGACAGCGTGTTTACCGCCGCGATGACGGTTCTCGAGGCGCGGCGGGCGCACCGGCCCGAGGCGTCTCCCGCGGTATGAGCGCAGACGCCGCCGACGCGCTCGGCACGCTGATCATCGACAACGGGACAGGCGGTCGGCAGGTGCGACTTGCCGATTACCTCGACGCCGATGCCGAAGAGCGCGCCGCAGGCGCCGCAAACGCGTGGATCAAGGCGCTGCGACTGGCACACGTGGATGGACAACGGCTGCGGACCCGCTTCCTGTTGCGCGAGGACTCCCTGTGGTGGTTCGCCGAACTGTATCTCCACAAGACAAGGGTCGTCCTCAACGTGCACCGTGCCCTCGCCGCGATCGAGCGGCTGATCTCCGTGGAACGGCCGATCACGACTGCGGCTCGTCGGCTCGAATCGGCTGCTGAGTGTCGTCGGACCGGAGGTTGCGCGCGCGAAGAAGATCGAATGGGCTGGGGGTGCTCACCGCACACCGCGCTGGATCAGGCTCGCGGTCATGGACGGCCGTGCGCGCGGGCTGATGCTTGCCTCCCGTGCATCACGCTTCAGGCAACAGCGGGCGCAGCCCTCGCTGTCGAACGGCGTCGCGATCGCCGCGTTCGTGCACAACGCGTTCTGGCGGCGTGGATCGCGGGCCGGCAGTCCGGAGTCGTACATCGGCCCGGTGCTCGAGGCGCTGGAGGCTCGGAGCGACGTCACGCTGAACTACATTGGCGTCGGTCCTGCCGCAAACTTCAAGGCGCGGCGCTGGTGGCATCCACTTCGAAGCTCCGCTGCCCCACCGCGGGTGATACCGATCGAGTCGTTCGCCGCACGTGGTTCGATGAAGGACTCGGCGATCGATCTGGCGTCACCGTCATGCGATGCGTCGATCTCTCTGGAACAGCGAGGACATCCAGCGGCATGCGGTCATCGATGGCTGCAACTGCTGGGACATCGTCCGCGAGGAGCTCGCCGGCGTGGCGCTGTTGCAGTGGCCGTGGTCAGCGCGCGCGATGGACGAAGCGGGCGCAGCGCTCGACGCGCTCCGGCCCGCTGTCGCGCTGACGTACGCAGAAGCCGGCGGGTGGGGCCGGGCGCTGACGCTCGAGTGCCGGCGGCGCGGAATCCCGTCCGCGGGCCTGCAGCACGGCTTCATCCACCGCCACTGGCTGAACTACCGGCACGAACCTGACGAGATGCTGCCCGATCCGGATCACCCGGCCGACGCCGGGTTCCCGAGACCCGCGCTGACGCTCCTCTTCGACAATTTCGCCCGGCACCATCTCGCGACGGCGGGGCACTTCCCGCCCGGACTCGCTCGCGGTTACCGGCAGCCCACGACTGGACGCCATGGTGCGAGACGCTGCCCGCCTGACGCCTGACGAAATCCATGCGGCGAGAGTTGCCGCCGGGGCGGGCGATGAACGGCTGCTGGTTGTCGTGGTCACGAAGTACCAGGAAGCGGCGCGGGTCCTGCCGGCGCTCGCGAAAGCGGTGCGGGCGATGCCCGACGTGCAGCTCGCGATCAAGACCCATCCCGCCGAAACGCCGGACGCCTACGCGAAGATTGCCGCAGCTGCGCCGAACGTCAGCGTGCTCCCGGCCGATGCACCGCTCGCACCGCTGCTGCGCGCGAGCCGCGCAGTCGTCACTGTCAATTCGACCGTTGCCGTCGATGCGGCGGTACTTGGAATTCCCGCACTCGTCATCGGGCTCCCCAACAACCTGTCGCCGTTCGTGGATGCGGGGGCGATGGCCGGCGCGACCCACGGCGAGTCGCCGGGGCCGGCACTGCGACGCATCCTGTATGATGAGGGATTCCGCCAGCAGCTCGAACAGGATCGTGGCGCGTACCTGGCGCGTTTCGGCATTGGCTCGGACAATCGGGCGGCAGCGCGGTCCGCCGACGCCGTCCTGGCGCTCACGGGCGGGGCACGCCCTGCGACGCTGGACCATTTGCAAGGTAAGGACTGAATTGATGCGTGTGCTGATCACAGGTGGCGCGGGCTTCGTCGGCAGTCATCTGTCGGAAGCGCTCCTCGAACGCGGCGACGAGGTCTTCATCCTCGACAACCTGTCGACCGGATCGATTGATAACGTCGTCCACCTGAAGGGCCATCCGCGTTTCCACTACACCATCGACTCGGTCACCAACGAACCCGTGCTCGCGGAGCTGATCGATCGGTGCGACATCGTCGTGCACCTGGCCGCAGCCGTCGGCGTGAAGCTCATCGTCGAGCAACCGGTCCACACGATCGAGACGAACGTCCATGGGACCGAGGTCGTTCTCAAGATCGCGAACAAGAAGAAGAAGCTGGTGCTCATCGCCTCGACGTCCGAGGTGTACGGCAAGAGCCTCGAGGTGCCGTTTCGCGAAGACGCCGACCTGGTGCTTGGCCCGACGACGAAGCATCGGTGGGCGTACGCGTGCAGCAAGATGATTGACGAGTTCCTGGCGCTGGCCTACTGGAAGGAACGGAAGCTGCCGGTGATTGTCGTTCGGCTGTTCAATACCGTCGGGCCGCGTCAGACCGGACAGTACGGGATGGTCATTCCGAACTTCGTCCGCCAGGCGCTCGCCGGCCAGCCGATTACGGTCTTCGGCGATGGGACGCAGTCCCGCAGCTTCACCTATGTCGGGGACGTGGTGCGCGCTATGGTAGCCTTGATCACCGAGCCACGGGCCGTCGGCCAGGTCTTCAATATCGGGAATGGCGAGGAAATCACCATTGGTGACCTCGCCGCGAAGATCAAGAAAATGACCGGCAGCCGGTCCGAGATCGTCATGATCCCGTACGACCAGGCATACGAAGCCGGGTTCGAGGACATGCCGCGGCGGGTTCCCGACATCTCGCGCATCAAGGCGCTCGTCGGCTACGAGCCCACTGTGCAACTCGACGAGACGCTCAACCGCGTCATCGAACACGTCCGGCAGCTGTAAACGCTTTTCTGATGTCCCTTCATATCAAGGCGCGCGCCCGTCGGACCGTTGAGGACGTGCTCCGGCGGCAGGCCAGGCCGATACGCAAGCTGCTGCTGGCAACCGGGCGCGACCGCGCGCCGTCGATGCCCGAGATCGTGCAGATCGAAAGCACCAACATCTGCAACGCGAAGTGCGTGTTCTGCCCGCGCGACGACATGCATCGCAAGCAGGGGATCATGAGCGTCGAACTGTTCCACAAGATCGTCGACGAAGCGGTCGAACTGGGCATCACGCACATCCGCATGCACAACTACGGCGAAGCGTTCATCGACAAGCGGCTGGTCGAGAAGGTGCGCTACGCGAAGGAAAAGGGGATCAAGGAAGTCGGCGTGATCAGCAACGGCTCGCTCATCACCGAGAAGGTTGCGCGCGGGATGATCGAGGCCGGGCTCGACGCGATCAACATCAGCGTCGACGCCTCCGGCAAGGAGGTTTTCGAATCGACGCGGATCGGGCTGAAGTACGACAAGGTGATCGCAAACATCGAGCGGCTGGTGCGGCTCCGGTCCGAGAGCGGGATGCGGCGGCCGAAGCTGATCCTGTCGTTCGTCCGCCAGAACAACTCGGCCGACGAGCAGGCGTTCATCGAGCACTGGCGGACGATTGCCGACAAGGTCCACGTCACCGACCTGCACAACTGGGCCGGGACGCTCAATACCGAGTCGGACGTGAACTATCCCTGTTACCGGCCGTGGCTGACGTTCACGGTGCTGTGGGATGGCCGGGTGTCGCTCTGCTGCGCTGATTTCGACGGCAAGACCGTCCTCGGCAACCTGAACACCTCGACGATCCAGGAAATCTGGAATGCGGAGCCTTACAGGAATGCGCGACGGCAGCATCTCGAAAGTGGCGGTCCCGATATCTGCCGATCGTGCGATCTGCCGCGCAAGGACTCGCCACTCTGGATCACCAAGCTGGCCTGAGGGTCCGAGCTAAGCTGCTCCGACTCAGCGCTTTATCCAACCGGCCGGGCTCGCGTCGCCGTCTAACGGGGCGTATACTCGAAAGAGTCCGGGGACACACCTCATGTATAAGTTTTTCGCCCGCGCCGGCGTCGCCCTCGCAGCACTCGCGATCGCCTGGGCACCAGCTAGTGCCCGTGCAGGCGAGCTGAAGCTCACGATCCACGACGGCCTGGTCACGCTCATGGCACAGGACGTTCCTATCCGCCAGATCCTGGCGGAATGGGCGCGGCTTGGACAAACCACGATTGTGAATGCCGACAAGCTGAATGGTCCGCCGCTGACGCTCCAGCTCGTCGACCGTCCCGAGCGCGAGGTTCTCGACGTCGTGCTGCGATCCGCGAGCGGGTACATCGCAGCGCAGCGACCGACGTTGCTTGCGAATGCGTCACAGTTCGACCGCGTGATGATTCTGCCGGTGAGCCATGGACCTGTGGGTGTCGTGGCGCCGCCGCCACCGCAGTTCGGTCCGGGACGCGGCAATATGGGGCCGCAGATGCAGCTGCCGCCACCGGTAGCCGACGAGGACGAACCGATGGATCCGAATGTGCCGACCAATCAGCCGATGGTCACGCAGCCGGGCCCGCCGTTCCCGAACGCGCCACCTCAGAATGGTCAGCCAGGCCAGCAGCCGCCGGTGATGACGTCGCCGCGTCCAGGGATGCTGCCGGCACCGCCAGCCGCTCAGGGCCAGGGCGAGTCTCCGTACGGCGCGCAGCCGCCGAACGTCAGGCCCCCGGGTGCCGGTGATCGGGAACCTTGATCGACGCGGTACCACCGTCAGGGTCGTTCTGTAGAATCACCACGATCATGACGGTCAGTCCTCCGGTCGTGCGCCGGGGCGAATACGCCGCGCGCGGCGACTACCACCGGACGCCGGATCCGGACTGGGACTATTACCCCACCTACATCGCAAAGCTCGAAGCGGTCCGGCGATGGCTGGAGTCCGCATCGCCGGCGGAACGCGTGCTCGATGCGGGGTGTGGCGAAGGCATTCTCGTCGAGGAGTTCGCAGGACGACTCGCGATCGAAGGCATCGACGCGAACTATTCATCCGACCGCGTGCGCAGCGGTTCGGTCACCGCACTGCCGTATGCGGAGGGCACATTCGACCGCGCGATGTGTCTTGACGTGCTCGAGCACCTCACGTTCGAAGAACAGCCCCGGGCACTCGCGGAGCTCTTTCGCGTGCTGCGGCCCGGAGGGGAGCTGCTCGTCTCGGTCCCGAACCTCGCGCACCTCCAGTCTCGGGTGCATTTCGCGCTGCAAGGCCGGCTGATCCGCACAGCATCCGAGTACAAGCATCCGGGGGACCGACCCGTCGCCGAGTACATCGCGCTTGCGCAACGGGCTGGGTTCGAGCTGACGAATCGGAAAGGGATCTTTCCGACCGTGCCGGTGCTCACACGCTGGATTCGCCGCCGCCCGCGTGCCCTGCAGCCGCTCCATCGACTCCTGTCACGCCTGCTTCCAATCCCCGGCTGGTGCTTCCTGAACGTGCTGACATTCCGGAAGCGCTGAGTGCTCGCTGAAGATGGCGCGGACCGCAGGTCCCGACCAGGGCGCGCGCTCATCGTCGTTCTTGCGCTCGCCCTCGGCGCTCTGATCCTCCGCATTGTCGGGCTCCAGTTCGGCCTCCCGGCGGTGTACAACCCCGACGAAGTCGCCATCCTGGCCCGCGCGCTCACGTTCGCGAAGGGCTCGCTGAACCCGCACAACTTTCTCTACCCGACGTTCTATTTCTACGTGCTGTTTGCCTGGGTTGGCGTCTACCTCGGGTTCGTCTACCTGACCGGCCGGGCGTCATCGCTCGCGGCATTGGAGCGCTCGTACTTCACCGAGCCCACTGGGCTCTACACTGCGGGTCGCGCCCTGGGGGTCGCGTCCGGCGTCGCGACCGTGCTTCTGGTACAACGACTGGGCGCTTCGCTCGTCAACCGGCGCGCCGGACTTGCGGCGGCAATCTTCGTCGCGGCTGCGCCGTTGAGCGTCCGCGATTCCCACTACATCAAGCACGACGTGTTCGCGACGATGCTGATCGTGGCGGCCTACGTCGCGATTGTGCGCGTATGGCCGGAGCCGCGCGACGGTGGCCCCCGCCGTCGTGACGCGATCATTGCCGGTGCGGCATGCGGCGCCGCGTTTTCGACTCACTACTACTGTGTGTTCCTCGCGCTGCCGCTGGCCTGGGCGGTCGTTCAGGCATGGCGTTCACAGGGCGGACGTCGCGTCGCCACCGAACTGGTCATCGCCGGCGTGTGCTCGGCCGCGGTCTTCTTTGCGCTCTCGCCCTTTATCGCGGTCGAGCCGATCACCGCATGGCGCGACATCACCGCAAACCGAGCCATCGTCGTCGATCGCGCGGCCACGCTCGGCGCAGTGGCTCCGGCGTTCCGATATTTCGACATGCTCTGGCGCGACACGATGGGCATACCCGTCGTCGTGCTCGGCGCCGTGGGAGTGATCTGGATGCTTGCTACAACGCCGGCTCGCGCGGTGCTGCTGCTGGCCTTCCCCATTCCGTTCCTTGCGTTCATCAGTCACACCGTTCCGGCGACGCGGTACCTGAATCCGGTGCTGCCATTCGTCGCGGTATTTGCGGCGTGGGCGTTGAACGCCCTTGCTGAACGCATATCTGGTCGGCGATGGCTGTTCTGGGGCGCTGTTGCGGCAAGCGCCCTGCCCGCACTCGTCGGCAGCATCAGGGCTGACCTGTTCTTTCGACGTGCCGACACCCGGACCCTCGCGCGCGAGTACATCGAACGCACCATTCCGGCGGGCTCGAGTGTGCTGGTCCAGCCCTACTCGGCTCCGCTTACGTCGTCGCGTGAGGCGCTCGTCGAGGCATTGACGCGGCACGTCGGCAGCACGGCCGCGGCATCGACGAAGTTCCAGTTGCAGCTTTCACTCGACCCCTATCCCGCCCCCGCATACCGCGTCATCTACCTGGGCCGCGGCGGTCTCGACGTCGACCGTTTGTACGTCGATCCGTCCGACCTCGGCGGCAAGGAAGGCCTGGCTCGGCTCCGCCGCCTCGGCGTGGCATTCGTGGTCCTCAAGCGATACAATGAGTTGGATCAGGAGCTCGTCCCGTTCGTCGCGGCGCTCGCGCGCGAGGCCCGGCGGATCGCGGTATTTTCTCCGTATCGACCCGGAGTGACCGAGGCCGAGCGGGCACGCATAGCCCCTTTCCTTCACAACACCGATATACGGATCGACAACGCGCTGGAGCGTCCCGGTCCACCCCTGGAGATCTGGCAACTCGATGGCACTGGCTCGTAACCCCGCTGACGTGACCGGTCCGGCCGGAGCCGCCACAGGCGTGCTGCGGTCGTCCGTCGGCAGGCTGCGGGAGTCGATTGCCACGCGGGCCCGCGCCCTCCCGCTCGCGCGCCACGCCTGGGCGCGGTACCGTCGCCGCAAGTACGAGCAGCGCATCAGCAGGTTCGTCGAGGAGAAGACCGGGCGGGCCGATCGGCTGCCGCAGGGTGTCGTCTACGAAGCGACGATGCGGTGCAACCTGCACTGCGAGTTCTGCTACGTCGGTGACCTGCTGAACATCGAGGGGGAATGGCGCGAGGAGATGACGCTCGACGCCCTGCGCAAGGCGTTCCCCGACAACCCGGGCCTGCAGGTGAGCCTGACCGGCGGCGAGATCTTCATGCGGAAGGACATCATGTCCGTCCTCGATCTCTTTCGCGAGAAGGGCTATGCCTGCGGGTACCTGACGACGAACGGAACCATCATCAGTGACGAGCGGGCCGAAGCCCTGGCCGATCTTGCCGCGGCGGGGTTCCTCAAGCACATCAGCGTGTCGATCGACGGTCCCGGTGACATCCACGATGTCGCGCGCGGGCTGAAGGGCACGTTTGCGCGCACGTGTGACGGGCTTCGGCGGCTGCAGGCGGCGGCGAAGCGCAAGCACGCACCGCTGCGGGTCAGCATCAATACCACCGTCGCGCACGAGAGTCTCGATGCGCTCGACCAGATGGTCGACGTTGCCGAGGAACTTGGAGTCGATGCCATCGGCCTCAATCACCTGATGTTCAGCACGCCGGAGGAGGTCGCCGAGACCGTTCGGCTCATCGGCGCGGCTGACGGTTCCGCCATCGCAACGTTCGTAACTGCCGACCCCGGCCTCGACGTCGACATCGTCCGTACCAAGATCGCTGCCCTCCAGGACAAGTGTCGCGAGAGAAACGTTCTCTTCGACTTCCGTCCGAAGGTGCATCCGCAGCTGATTGACAACTACTACACGCCGGGCGCAAAGCTCGAAGGGCGATGTCTCTATCCCTTCCTGCACGCGCGCGTGTCGTTCTCCGGCAAGGTCTACTTCTGCCCCTTCATCCGCGTCGAAGTCGGGGACCTGGCGGAGTCGTCGCTCGAGGAGATCTGGAACGGAGAACGCTACGTCGATATGAGGAAACGCCTGGTCGAGAACGGCATCTTTCCGGTGTGCCGTCGCTGCTGCAAGGTCGAGCTCTCTCCCGTGGCGCTCGCTGAACCTTTCGGAGCTGGTGTGCCGCGGCCGGCCCGCCGTGCGATCCCCCTGACCGTGGTCCGATGATGTCTGCACAGATGCTCGGGCGGCAGACGCTGCTCATCAACCCGCCGCTCATCAACGGTGTCGCCTTTACGCGCCAGGGCCGCTGCCAGGAGCGCGAAGACGTGCTCGGCACGACCAAGCCGCCTTACACGCTCGCGCTTGCGGGGGCGTTGCTGCGCGATGCCGGATGCGATGTCCGGCTGATCGACGCCACCGCGGAGCGGCTGTCGATTGCGGACGTCATCACGCGCCTCGAACGCGAGGGCTTCACGCCGACGCTGATCATCTTTCCGAGCACCACGCCGACGCTCGATGCGGACGTCGACGCGATCGCGCAGATCAAGCGGAAGTACGGCGTGCCGATGTTCTGCTTCGGCCCCCACGCCTCCACCGCCGCTGCCGCCTCGATGGCGCGGGTCCCGGAAGCGGACGGCATGTTCGTCGGCGAGCCGGAAGACGGGATCCTGCAGCTCGCCACGCTCCCATCGATCGACAACCTCGCCGACGTGCCGAGCCTTACCTGGCGCAGTGCGCCGGATGCGGCTGTCGTTCCGCATCGCGCCCATGGCAGCTTCGCCGCGTTCCCCACCATGCCGTACCCGGCGTGGGACCTCGTCGCGCTCGATGGCTACGCGCTGCCGCTCGTGAACAAGCGCTACGTCATCGTCGAAACCAGCCGCGGCTGTCCCTACACGTGTGACTTCTGCGTCGCGCCGATTCACCAGGGCCACAAGTTCCGCGAGCGCAGCGCGAAGTCGCTCGTCGACGAGATCGAGCGCAGCTACCGGGAGCTCGGGGTCGAGTTCTTCTACCTGTGGGGCGACACCGTCACGCTGAACGTGAAGTCGTTCAGCGCCTTCTGCGACGAGTTGATCGCGCGCAACCTGCCGATCCAGTGGTTCGGCAACGCCCGCGCCGACAATCTCACCGATCCGGCGTTCGTGCAGCGCCTGAAGCGCGCCGGCTGCTGGATGCTCGCGCTCGGGATCGAATCCGAGTCCGACGAAGTCCGCAAGGACATGGTCAAGCGGCTCGAGCGGGAAAAGATCCAGGCGGCCTTCCGCAACATGCGCCAGGCGGGTATCCGCTCGTTCGCCTTTTTCATCTTCGGCTACCCGGGTGAGACGCCGGAGACGATGGAACACACTATCGATTACGCGATCCGCCTCGACCCTGACTTCGCCAACTTCTACCCCGCAGTCCCGTACCCCGGGACCGCGCTCTACGCCAAGGCCATCCGCGACTCGCTGCTGCCCGAGGACGCGCGCGAGGACTGGGCGAAGATGGAGTACTGGTACTATGTGCTTCGCGGCAACGGTCTCGACGAACGGCTGGTGATGGACGCGATCAACCGGGCGAAGCGGAGGTTCTTCCTGCGCCCCGGCTACATGGCGCGGCACGTCGGCGACGTCGCGCGAATTGCCGTGTCGAAGCAGAGCATCGTCTGGCAGGTTCTGTCGCGCACCCTGTTTGGATCCAAAGTCGTGGACACCTCCAGGGTCCGCCAGGCCGATTCAGCCACGGTCAACTAGCCTCCACGTCCCCTTCGTTTTTCTTTCCCTGCCGCTCGGCACTGCTCGAAATCATCAGCGTTGCGGCGCACGCCGCCAGCGCTGGCCCCAGCGATTCCCGGGTCTCAATCGGTCCTCCGGTATTCAGGAGTATCTCCGGCCATACGGAGGATGACGGATGCGCGACAACTGTGGCTTCGCTACACCTGCGCGCATGCGTGTGATTGCAGCTGGATTGACCTCCCGGATCCATCCGGGCGCGGCACGCGCCGTGCTCTCGGGGAAGTACCCGCGAACTTACGGGGTGACCTGACCACAGACGTCGGGGACCGCGGGATTTGTCTGCTCGGGTGCCGCCGCCTGCACCTGGAGAGCCATGGTCTATTACCGCCATTGTCTGTTAGCGACCGGTATTCTCGCCGCGGCCATCAGCGTCCGCACTGGCGCGATTTCGTTCGCTCCGCAGGCAACTGCGCCGGCGCCAGCCGCCACGCCGGCGCCTCAGGCCGCGACGCCGCAGCCCGCGCCTGCGCAGACTCCCGCCGCACCACAGCCTCCGGCCGGAGCACATGTTCTCGTTGCGGCACAGGCGGGCGGATACGTCGGCACCGAAAAGTGCCTCGAGTGCCACTCGCGAAAAGGGCGAGCCCCTGAAAGCGACAGCCCACGGCCAGGTGAAGAACCCGCGTTCGCCTGCAGCCACTCACGGCTGCGAGAGCTGTCATGGGCCAGGCCTGGCGCATGTCGAGGACGATGCCAGCGGACACATGCCGAAGATCAAGGAGATGAAGCCGGCCGAAGCGAGCCAGATCTGTTTGACGTGTCACAACCGCGCCGACCACGTCGGATGGGAAGGGAGCGCACACGAGCGCCGAAATCTCTCCTGCATCACCTGCCATAGCGTCCACAGTCCGAAGTCAACCGAGCGGCAGCTGGTGAAGGCGACGCAGACCGAACTCTGCGCCACCTGCCATCGGATGCAGGTGGCCAAGACGGAGCGGGCGGTCGCGCACATGCCGGTGCGCGAAGGCAAGATGTCCTGCTCGTCGTGTCACAACCCGCATGGCTCGATCAGCAACGTCAAGAATCTGAAGACCGGAAGCTCGGTTTCCGAGCTGTGCATCAGCTGCCACACGGAAATGCGCGGCCCGGTGCTGTGGGAGCACGCACCGGTTCGAGAAAACTGCGCCAACTGCCACGACCCGCACGGGTCGTCGAACGACCGGATGCTGGTCGTGCGGATGCCGATGCTGTGTCAGCGCTGCCATGTGGCGACGAAGCATCCGGCAACCCTCTACGACAGGGATGAAATCACCACGAACAAGAGCAACCGCATGTTCGGCCGCTCGTGCGTGAATTGCCACGCCAACATACACGGCTCGAACCATCCGTCCGGTCAGTTCTTCATGCGGTAGCTCGGAGGCATTCATGCGCCGCCTGGTACTCGTGACGTGGACCCTTTGCCTGGGAGGCGTGATCCCGGCTGGCGTGTGGGCGCAGGCTGTTTCCGACGCCACGTCCCGCCGCGTACGCCGTCGCAGATGATCGAGCGCAGCCGGTACCCGACCAGGCCAAGCCGACAGCAGCGGATCGTCGACGTCCGCGCCGGCCCAGGACAAACCCGCTCTGGACCCCGAGACGCCGACGCCTGCTCAGGACAAACCCGCTGCGGACCCGGCGACGCCGCCGGCGGGCCAGGAGAAGCCCGCTCCGGCTCAGGAGCCCGCCGCCGGGGCTCAGGAGAAGCCCGCTCCGGACGCCGCGGCCTCGCAGCCACCCGCCGCTCCGGCTGACGAGACACCACACCGCAGTCTGTTCGAGGAGACGTGGCATCAATTCGAGTTCGGCGGCCGCGCGACCAGTATCAAAGGCGACCCGGCACGATTCCAGCGCTACCAGGACGTGAGGGATGGCGTGATCTTCACCGACGCCAGGTACGCAGCCGAGTCCGCCGAGGGCGACTGGCTCTGGCGTGCCGCTGCGGACAACGTCGGCTACCGGGACCAGCGATACGTCGCCGACTACCAGCGCACCGGCCGTTTCAAGTTCACCGGCCTCTGGGACCAAATCCCGCAGTTCTACAGTGTCGACACCGCAACCGCCTACACCCACACCGGCGACAACCTGACGCTGGACGATGCGACGCAACGGCTGGTCCAGAACGGACAAGGGAACCTGTCGTCCTGGATCCCGCTCTCTCCGAAGTTCGAGCTCCAGGAACGCCGCGACATTGGCTCGGCGAGCCTGGTGGCGACGCCGAAGCCGCAGCTCGATCTGACCGCCACCTACACGATGAACCGGCACGTGGGTGAGTTGCCGTGGGGCGCGAGTTTCGGGTTCGGCAATGACGTCGAAGTGGCGCTGCCCTACGATTCGCGGACGAACGACTTCAACATCGGCGCGCAGTGGAACAACACCCGCAACATGCTGAGCGTGGCCTACACCGGATCGTGGTTCGACAACCTCGACACGCCGCTCATCTGGGACAGTCCTCTTCGCCTGGACGACTCGACCAGCGCTCCCGGGCGCGGGCGGACCTCACTGTGGCCATCGAACACGGCCCAGACCGTGAGCATCGGCGGCTTCACCAAGTTCGCGCACCGGACGCAGCTCACCGGGTTCCTTTCGTTTGGATCCTGGAAGAACAACGAGACGCTTCAGCCGTTCACGATCAATTCCGCGTTGCCGCAGCTGGCGCTGCCCAGGCCGACCACCGAGGGTGAGGCGGGTGTCGTATCCACGAACTTGAACCTGGTGTCGCGCCCGTCGATGGACTGGCGATTCAGCGCCCGGTTCCGCAATTACGACTACTCCAATCAAGCTCCACGCTTCGCCATTGCGCAGTACGTCAGCTACGACGCGTCGGTCAACGAAGCGAACACCGGCGGACCGCAGCTGTACGCGCACAGTCGCACCAACTTCGATACCGATGCGACGTGGACGAAGCTTCAACCGGTCGCGTTGACGGTCGGGTACAGCCACAACAACACGAGCCACGACTTTCGCATCTTCGAGAACACCAGCGAAGACGTGTTCCGTCTGACCGCGGATGCGACGGGCTCACAATTCGTATCGTTCCGCGCCCAATACGAGTACGGATCGCGCACCGGTTCCGGCCTGGACGAGAGCGTTTTGACCGAGATTGGCGAACAGCCGGCGATGCGCCACTACGACGTCGCCAACCGGAATCAGACCAAATTCACCGGCCAGGTCGACTTCTCGCCCAACGACCTGTGGACGCTGAGTGCGTCGGGCGGCGTCGGCAAGGACGATTTCCCGGACAGCTACTTCGGCGTGGAGCAGACGTCATTTCAGACGATTTCATTCGGAGCTGATTTCCGGCAGCCCGACGGCTGGGGCGCCGGCGCCAGTTACAACTACGAACGCTACTCAGGGGATCAGCGTTCACGTTCGGCCAGTGCGGGACAAACGCCGCCACAGGAAACCGATCCGAGTCGAGACTGGACCGCCAACTCGAAGGAGCGGGTGAATTACTTCTCGATTTTCGCCTCGCCTCCCAGAATCGGCGAGAACACCGAGATGCGATTCTCGTACGACTACAGTTATGCGCTCGGCACCTACGTGTACGGGGTCGTTCCCGGCGGGCCGTTACCAGCCCCGAATCAACTGCCCGATGTCTACAACAAGCTGCAGCAGCTCCACATCGATGTCCGGCACCGGATCTCGAACCACTGGTCGGCCACCCTGTCGTACCTCTACGAACCATTCCGTGTTTACGACTTTGCCTTCGACCAGTCCGTGATCAACAGCATCGTCCAACCCAGTTCGCTGGTGCTCGGATACATCTATCGGCCCTACACCGCGAACTCGTTCGTCTTCGGCGCTCGATACCTGTGGTGATTGACACCGCGGTAATGACTGGAGGTCCCATGGTGACGAAGTGTACGGCGCGAACAATCCTGCACGCGGCCATCCTGAGTGCGAGTGTGGGGTTTGTGGCTTCCCCAGCCATGGCGCAGGACGCCAAAAAGGGAGAGGAAGTCTACGCCGCCCAGAAGTGCAGCACGTGCCACTCCATTGCCGGGAAAGGCAAGACCGCGAATCCGCTCGACGGCGTCGGCGCCAAGTTGAGCGCCGCGGACATCAAGCAATGGATCGTCGATCCGAAGGCGATGACGGCCAAGTCGAAGTCGACCAAGAAACCGCCGATGCCGGCGAAGTATGCCAGCCTGCCCGCTGCAGACATCGACGCGCTCGTCGCCTATCTCAGCAGCCTGAAGTAGCGGGTCATCGGTGAAACGGCTCGAAGCGCTCGTCCGCCATCCGCTCGCGATCGCGGGCGCGGTGATCGCTACCGCATCAGCGGCGGTGTTCATCGCGCTCGTCATTGCGGTCTTTGCCGGACTCTTCGAAAACCCGTACGCCGGCCTGGTCATCTTCATCGCCATTCCCGCGGCGTTCGTGCTTGGGCTGCTGATGATCCCGGCCGGCATTCGGCTGGAGCGACGGAGGATACAGCGCGATCCCGACGCCCGGGCCGACTGGCCTGTGTTCGATTTCCGGCAGCCAGTCGTGCGCAGACGGGCGCTCATGCTGGTGGCGCTCACCGGGGTCAACATCGTCATCATTTTGCTTGCCGGGTACGGCGGCCTGCACTCGATGGAGTCGCCGCAGTTCTGCGGACAGGTGTGTCACACGCCGATGCATCCCCAATTCACCGCGTGGGGAAACGGCCCCCATGCGCACGTGGAATGCGTCAGCTGCCACATCGGCGAAGGTCCGAAGGCGTTCGTGCACGCAAAGCTTGCCGGTGTCCGGCAGCTGGCGCACGTCGTCACCGGCTCATATCCCAGGCCGGTTCCGCCAGGTGCCCACATGCCTCCTGGTGCGCAGGCGGAAACGTGCCTGGGCTGTCATCAGCCGCAACGCACGACCGGGGATCGCGTCCGCGTCTTTCGCGAGTATGGCGACGACGAGAAGAACACGGAGACCGTGAGCGTGCTCGAGATGCACATGGGTGGCCCCGCATCTGAGGGCCGGTCGATTCACTGGCATGCGAACCCTGCCGTCCACATCGAGTACGTCGCGACCGGCGCCGATCAGCAGACCATTCCGTACGTCAAGGTGACCGACGCCAAAGGGAAACGTGAAGGAATACGTCGCCCCGAATACGACAGAACAGGCGCTTGCTGGCGGGACTCGCGAGTCGATGGACTGCGTCGACTGCCACAACGCGGTTGGGCATCCGATCTCGCCGACGCCGCAGAAGGCCATCGACCGCGCCATCGCGTCGGGCTCGGTGAGCCGCCAGCTCCCGTTCGTGCGGCGAGAAGGCGCCCGGCTCCTGACCGCATCGTACGCGAGCGAAGATGAGGCCATCGCCGGAATCGCTCGCGGCCTGAAAGACTTCTACGCATCACATGGCGGCAGCGTCGATCAACAGGCCGTCGATCGTGCCGCCGCCGCGCTTCAGGACGCCTACCGGCACAACGTGTTCCCGACGATGAAGGTGACCTTCGGCGCGTACCCTCACAACGAAATGCACATCGACTCACCTGGATGCGTGCGCTGTCATGACGACGAGCACAAGGCCAAAGATGGCTCGGCGATCAGCGGCGACTGCGAGTTCTGTCACAAGCAGAAGGAGTCGTAGCTCGGGATTCGGGGCTCGGACTCGGGACTCGGCGTTCGGGATTCGGGGCTCGGGAGAACTCAGAACTGAGAAGCTCTGCATCGCGCGGGCCCACAAGGGCGGTCGACGGTCGCAGCATCCGATTGATCAGACAATCCCGCCAGTCGCGTCGCGAAAGGAAGCCACCGTGAAATGGATTTACTCAACCTGGAGCGTGGCTTTGATATTCCTGGCGTTTGGCGGGCAGGAGTCATTGCCATCCGCCGACGCGGCGCTCGCGGAACTCAAGGCTGGCAACGCGCATCACGTCGCCAAGAAGTATCTGCATCCACATCAGACCGCGGATCGCCAGCATCTGCTGGCCTCGGGCCAGACACCGCATTGCGCGATCCTGACGTGTTCCGATTCGCGCGTGCCGCCCGAGATCGTCTTCGACGAGGGGCTGGGCGACATCTTCGCGATCCGGGTCGCCGGCAACGTTGCTGGCGACGACGAGACCGCCAGTATCGAGTACGCGGCCGAACACCTGCACGTGCCGCTGGTCGTCGTCATGGGACACCAGCAATGCGGTGCCGTGTCCGCCGCGGTGGAAGGCGGGACGCTGCCTGGCAAGCTGCCGAGTCTTATGTCCGCGCTGCGTCCCGCCGTGGACCAATCCGCGCACGAGCCCGGCGATCGCGTCGAGAACGCCGTCCGCGACAACGTCGTGCATGTCGTGGAACAGCTCCGCACCGCCAAGCCGGTTCTGTCTGAACTGGTCGAGGCCGGCAAGCTGCGCATCGTCGGCGCGGTCTACTCGCTCGACACCGGGAAGGTGGAGTGGCTTCCCGCTCTGAGCCACGAGTGATTGATGACAGGTGGGTCGATCACCGCCGTGAGGCGATGGTCGATGCCGCTCCTGTTGGACGCCGTCGTCGCAGCGGTCGAGCTCCACCTCGCCCTCGCTTCGTGCAAGAATTCGTGATCGTCGGCGAACTCGAGCTCAGCACTATCTGTCGATGTCTGACGACACACTCACCTTCGGCGAGTGCGGCCTCAAGAAAGCGAGCGCGCAACTCACCCGCGGCGGTCACGTCGTTCCGCTGACCCCGAAGGCATACGCGGTCCTGACCTATCTTGCCGACCATGCGGGACGGCTGGTGACGAAGCAGGAGCTGCTCGACGCCCTCTGGCCGAACGTCTTCGTCAGTGACGCCGCCCTCAAGGTCTGCATTCGCGAGATTCGCAAAGCGCTCGCGGACGAAGCGCAGCATCCGCGCTACGTCGAAACCGCGCATCGCCTCGGCTATCGGTTCATCGCTGACGTCAAGATCACAACCGCGGCGGTCGGCGGGGCCGCGACTATGACGGCGCCATCTCCGACTGCGTCAACCGCCATTCCCACGGAGCTTCCGAAGACACATTACGCGCGAAGCGGGGAGGTCAACATCGCCTACCAGGTGCTGGGTGACGGCCCGATTGACCTGGTGTTCGTGATGGGCTGGGTCTCGCACCTGGAATGCTTCTGGACCGAGCCGTCGTTCGCCAGGTTCCTGCGCCGCCTGTCACAGTTCGCGCGCGTCATCCTCTTCGACAAGCGCGGCACAGGGCTGTCCGATCGCGTCGTTGCGCTGCCGACGCTCGAACAGCGGATGGACGACGTGCGCGCGGTGATGCAGGAGATCGGGTCGCGTGACGCTGTCCTTATGGGCGTGTCAGAGGGCGGTCCGATGTGCAGCCTGTTCGCGACGACGTATCCAGAGCGGACGCGCGCCTTGATCATGATCGGCACGTATGCCAAGCGGGCGTGGGCGCCAGACTATCCGTGGGCACCGACGCGGGAATCGAGCGACCAGTTTCTCGAGGAGATCCGGACGAACTGGGGAGGGCCGGTCGGGATCGAGAAACGGGCGCCGAGCCGCGCGTCGGATCCGGTATTTCGAGAGTGGTGGGCCACGTACCTGCGGCAGGGTGCAAGTCCAGGTGCGGCGCTGCTTCTGACCAGGATGAACGCGGAAATCGACGTCAGGCACGTGCTGCCGCTCGTGCGGGTGCCGACCCTCGTCATCCACCGAACGGGAGATCGCACGCTGCTCGTCGAGGAGGGGCGATATGTCGCCAGCCTGGTACCTGGTGCGCAATTCGTGGAGCTGCCGGGGGACGACCATCTCCCGTTCGTCGGCGAACAGGAGACCATGTTCGAGCACATCGGCGCGTTCATGCGATCGTCAGGACAGGTGCTCCCGCCCGATCGAGTCCTCGCCACCGTGCTTTGCGCCCGCGTTGAGCCTGGGTCGGGCGGCGCCCTCGCTCGGACGGCGTTCGAGCCGCAGGTGCGTCAGGAGATCGGCTGGTTCCGCGGCCGCGGCCTGGCGTTCACTCCGGAAGGGTTCCTCGCCGCGTTCGACGGCCCTGCACGCGGCATCGCGTGTGCGCGAGTGATTGCCGGCGCGTGCCAGCGGCTCGGCCTGACCGCGTCGTTCGGCCTGCACACCGGTGAATGCGACATCACGCCAGAGGGCCGCGTCACGGGAGTCGCGTACGAGCGCGCACGCGGCGTCTGCGCCCACGCGGCGCCCGGCGAGGTGCTCGTGTCGCGCACGGTGACCGACCTCGTTGCCGGCTCGGGGCTCACGTTCGTCGAACGCGGGGAACGGCCGCTGGTGCCGGGTGGTGACCTGTGGCGACTGTTCGCCGCGATTGAGGCCGCAGGCCCACACGGCGTCGCCACCGCGGCCGCGGCGCGATGATCGAGCGGCGCCTCCAGCTCGCGTCCTGCTTCCTCTTTCGGGTCTCCGGGTTCCAGTTTCCGGCTTCGTGTTATCTACTTACCGAATCCAGAATCCCGAGACGCGCCGACGATGCGAGTCATCTCGCCACAATCTGTCCCTGCGCTTCCCACTTCCCCGCCGTGCTGCGCACCTCGAGCCACAGCGTCTGGCGTCCGGGAGGGACGTCGACCTGGAAGTCGTAGGTTTCCCCCACGGCAACGGTCTGCCTGGCAGGTATTGAGACGCGCGCGCTTGCTGGCAGCGGCGCGCCGTCCTTGGTGACTGGTGTCCACTGCAGCTGCGCACGTGTCGACTGCAGCGCGACGCTGACGATGTCGTCGGGGGTGATGTTGATCAAGCGCACGCGATGGCGAGTGCCTGCTTTCCAGACGAACACGGGAGCGCGCTCGCCGTTGATCACCACCGGAGTCGCCGGCACGATGACGTTTGGCGCCGCCGGGTCGAGGCCACTGCGGCCGACCAGCACCACATGATCGGTCGCCGGGTCGTAGGGCTGCTCCGGATCGACGACCACCATCGGTCCGTAGAGACCCAAAGGCAGCTGACGTTCGTCGTGCAGGTGCGTGTGATACATGAACGTGCCCGAGCGTGGCGGCGTGAAGCGGACGACGAAGGACTGGTCCGGTTCGATCATGGGCGCGACGCGCTTGTCGATGCCGCTCCAGTTATGGACGCCGTCGTAGTAGCTGTCGAGCTCCATCCCGTGCCAGTGCAGCGCGGTGCTCTCGCCCAGCTGATTCACCACCGTGATCTCGACCGGCTCGTTGCGCCGCAGGACCAGCGTCGGGCCCGGCGCAGTTGCGGCGTCGGATCCGGCGCCGATGCCGTCTTCGATCAACTTGAAGCCGAACGCCGGCTCTCCGTTCGCGCTTCGCTTCGCCATCACCAGCGTCAGCTTGCGAGGCCGTGGCATCGGCTTCGCGTCATCAGTCAGCGCGACGTGTTTCCGGTCGAGCACCGTGACGCCCAGGATCATGCCCGCCATCCCGGCGGAGCTGTCGTTGCCCGAGTGCTCGTGCGCCGGGGTCGGCGAGTTCGACGGCAGCCGCCGCTCCGCGGAGATGTGGTGCATGATGTGGCAGTGGAACAGCCAGTTGCCGACGCGCTCTGGCGTCCACGTCAACGACATTGTCGTGCCTGACTGCAGCACCTGGGTGACCACCGGGTGCCGATCGGCCGGCGCGATCGGCTCGTCGCGCGTGCCGTCGCCCAGGCTGTTCACCTCGAAGTAGAAGCCGTGCAGGTGCATCGGGTGCGCCTGCGAGCTCAGGTTGATCACGCGCCACCGCGCCACCTCCCCGAGTTCGTAGGTCAGGCGCTCCGTCGCGGGCCATGACAGGCCGTTGATCATGAACGTCGCCTGCGGCCGCATGCTTGCGAAGGTCTTGCTCGGGTCGTCCGAGGCGAGCACCGTGCGGAGCTGAGGGGGCGTCAGGCTCGACCACTCCGTGATCACGAACACGCGATCGTCCACGGTCTTCCCATCGGGCGGGTCGACGACGAAGGCGCCAGCGAGTTCGCGAAACGGCACCGGCGCACCAATTGTGCTGGCCCAGTAGTGATAGGTGCCGGCCGGGCCGCTCTTGAATTCCACCTGGCGGACCTCCCCGGCGGGCACATCCAGCGGCACGCAGGCCGCACCGTCACGAGCGCAGAGGCCGTGCACCACCAGGGTGGCGTCGAGCTCGTTGCGAATCGACACGGCGATGACCGTACCTTCCCGGGCGCGGATCAAGGGCGAGGGCACCATCAGGGAGGCCGATGTCTCACCGAGCGCCTCGATCGTCAGCGCCGGTCCGCCGGCACCTTCGGGTTGCCAGGAGCCCTGGCCGGCGCGAAGTGACAGCGTCAGCCTGCCGTTGTCGATCGAGCCCGCGGGCCGGCGGTTGTCGTTGGGCAGTACGTGAACGTGGCCGGCGCCCTCATGGTCCGGTAAGGCAAGGGTGAGGGGTCCAGAGGCGGCGTTTGCCGCGGTGAACAGGACCAGGCCTGCGAGGAACGAACCTGTCGGCATGTGAATCTCCCAGGAAATCGATGGCCGGCAGCGTATCGCCTGGTGCGACGCGGTGTCCTGAGCGGGGGGTAAGGGTTGGGTAAGGAAAGAGGGACGTGCGATGCTGAGGTGCTGGGCGGTCCGCTTGCAGGATCAGAAATTGGCGGGGGAGAATTAATGCCGCCCGTTCTCCCGGCGGGCGGTCTCCATTGCAGGGGCGCTGGCGATATTCACAGCTCTCGTTCAGCAAGGCGTCGAAACTCGTCAGGAACCGAGCTCACACCCCGCATCGCTGACCCATAATCGACCGCGTGTCCTCCGAAACGCTTGCGGATCGCATCGACGGCCCGGTCTGCGCGCGATCGCGCCAGGCCATTTTTCGTGCCAGGACGGCGTCCTTCGTCGGCCAGCCCGAGCGGCAGCTCCAGTTGCACGATCGCATGCGCGTCGAGATGTGAGACGGCGATCGCCAGCAGCGAAATCGTCCTCTCGTCACGGTAATCGGCAAGTACGCCACGCACCAGGTCCTCGGCGATCTCAGCAAGAGCCCTCGTTGCAGAAACCGGCGCTGACAGCGTGAGCGAGCGCGTGACCGAGCGCAAATCGGCAAAGCGCACGCGGACGGTGATCGTCCGGCCCGCCAGGGATTTGGCGCGGAGCCGCGCGCCGATGCGGTCGGCGAGATGATGGAGCGTCGGTTTGAAGACGCGCTCGATCGCAGGCTGTCGTCCGAGCGCCGATTGTGCCCCGGCGGAGCGCGCGCGCCGACGCGTCTGGATTTGCCGCGGATCGCGGTTCCACGCGAGTGCCGTCAACCTGCTTCCCGCCGCGTGCCCGAGCAATCGCTCCACGGACGCAGGAGAACTCTCAGCCAATTGACCGATGGTGGTGACGCCGATCCTGGCGAGCCGCGCCTCGGTGGCGGGACCCACGCCCCACATCAGTGTGACGGGTAGGCCGTGAAGGAACTCGAGTTCAGCTTCTGGATCGACGACGATCAATCCATCCGGCTTCGCGACCTGCGATGCGATCTTGGCCAGGTGCTTGGTACGCGCCACGCCGATTGACATCGGCAAGCCAAGCTCGGCGCGGACGCGAGTACGAACCGTTCTTGCGATCTCTGCCGGCGAACCGAACAGATGCGTGCACCCTGCCACGTCGGCGAAGGCCTCGTCGATGGAGATGCGCTCGATGGCAGGCGTGAAATCGCTCAGGACTCCGATGGCGGCGTCGCCGAGCCGTTGATATTCGTCGAAATGTCCGCCGACAAACACGAGGTCGTGACAGAGTTGCCGTGCGCGCCGCCCAGGCATACCGCTTCGTACGCCGAGCGCGCGCGCTTCATAGGAGGCCGCGAGAACGACGCCGCCGCCGACCGCAATCGCCTTGCCGCGCAGCCGAGGGTCAAGCAACTGCTCGACCGACGCATAAAAGGCGTCGAGGTCCGCGTGGAGAATGGTGGCTATGGAACCCATCTCGTTGACTCCTCGCCTCAGTCGACCGCAACGCGAGCCACTCCAACGACACTTGCACGAACTCCGGGGTCCAGACCGTCACCACGACGCGTTTCGTTGACATCGTCTTCTTCAACGTCGCGGTCTCATCGACCTTCTCGCCATAGGCGTGTGCCAAGCCGCAGCAGCTTCGCGTCGTCCTGAGGTCGACGCGCGACAGTTCAGGATGCGCTGCGCACAGCCGCCCGTAATCGGCGGTGAAACGTGCTGTCATCCGGGCGTCGTGAATCGGACGTTAACGCCGCGCGCCCCCCGCGCAGTTCTATTATATTCGCTTTTTGTTCGCCCTGATTGGGCCGGCGGCATTCGTTGCAACTGACCGCCCAGGTGTTCATCTGCACCGGGGCATGGTGACGGCCGAAACTCTACCGGGTCGGCTTGCGAGTGCCCAGGTCAATTCGGTTTAGCGGCACGTCCCAGTGCGCCACGAGCAGCTCGAAGCGCCGCTCTTCTTCCTTCTGCAGCTTCGCGCGGTCGGGAAACAGCTTCGCCACGATCTCCGCTTCGGTTGGCGATGACGGACGCGTGGCGGGCTGGACGAGCTCAACGGCGAAGGTCCAGTCGGCGCGGCCATCGCCATGGTTCTCGGGCACGTAGGTCTTGACCGACAGGTAGAGGCCGGCCTTCTCCATCTCCTTCAGAATGGGGTAGTGGTTGCGCTGGAAGAGATCGAGGAACTCGTCCTGCGAGCCCCACTTGACGGTGTAGAAGTACCACACGGTCTTCGGCTCGCCCGCCGCCTGCTGCGCCGGTGCCTGCGCTTTGATACCCGGGGCCAACAGCAGCACGGCCGCCAACACGACGCTCAGTCTTCGTAACATGCCTCTCTCCTCCGCCTGGATGATACCGCCTGTTCACGTGCCGGGCACCACGGCACAACCGCAACGCGAGCGGCGCGACGATCGGGCTGCACTGCCCCGCGACGCCGGCGCTGGTCATCGAGCGTCGAGATTGCGGGACGCACAACGCGGCGCTCGAAGAGCCGCCCGTCAGTTGGTGCCTGCGGGTTGACGCGAATACCATGTCGGCATGGCCAAGGCACGGACAGAAACAGGTAGACCCGCGCGCCGCCCGCGTTCGTCCGCCTACGGTGGCGCGACGACAATCGATCAGTACCTCGCCCGTGTCGAGCCCGAACAGCGCGTCGCATTGGAGGCGCTGCGGCAGGTGATCCGCCAGGCCGCTCCCAAAGCCGAGGAGGTCATCACTTACGGGATCCCGGCCTTCCGGCAGGACGGCTTCCTGCTCGGATTTGCCGCCTCGGCGAAGCACTGCTCGCTTCACCCGATGAACAACCACACGGTTGCGGACTTCGCCGGCGAGCTCGCTGGCTTCAGCACGAGCACCGGCACGATCCGGTTCACACCGGACAAACCGCTGCCGGCGGCGCTGGTGAGAAAAATCGTCAAGGCACGGGTTGCCGAGAACAAGGCTGACGCGAAAGAGAAAGCCGCGCTGAAGGGCAGGAAGCGGTGAACAGAACCCGCGCGCTCAGTGCCCCTTGACTGCGCCTGGCACGAGCAGCGCGAGATCGATCGAATTCCCCATCGCCTGGTAGCCAGCGCGGTTGGGATGGAGCCGGTCGCCGGGACCGCCGATCGTGCTGCCCGGCTGAAACGCGGCGCGCAACTCACCCGTTTTCGGATCGCGGGTGACGGCGTCAAAGTCGGCGACGCCGTCGAACAGGCCGCCGGTGCGGATGAAGGCGTTGACCTCCTGCCGCTGCGCATCGGCAGCGGGCGTGCCGCCAGGAACAGCAGCACCAAGTGCGGGGAGGATAGTGGCGCCGATGACACGGATACTCCGCGCGCGCAGGCGCTTCACCCCATCCTTGAACCCGTCAATGATCTCCGCGGCACTGGCGCCGTTCGAGATGTCGTTGATCCCCTCGAGCCAGATGACGGTCGATAGCCCTGGAATTGCGAGCACGTCACGATCGAGCCGCGCGAGTGCCGACGGTCCGCCGGCGAACGGAGCGTCCGGTGTGTACGCCGCCGGACCAATTACCCGATTGCCGCCGATACCCGTATTGACGACCGACACGCGGCCGCCATACGCCCGATGCAGCCGCTGCGACAGCACGTCCGGCCAACGATCGTCCCCATTGAGCGTCGAGCCGGTGCCGTCAGTGATCGAGTCGCCAAAGCACGCCACCACCCTCGTCGATTCCGGCGCGATGACGTCAACGGCATCGACGAAGTACCACGACGTCGTGGTATTTGGAAATGCCGCATCACTCTCGTCCGCGCCGTGGCTGCCCCCGCCCGGCGCGCTCACATACGACGTCGTCAGCGCCTTGGCATGCCAGGTCATCGGACCGGTCGCACCCACGACATGAAAACTCACGGCCAGCTTCCGCCCGTCCAGGCGTGAGAGGTCATCACGTGCAACGAACGGAAGCGTCAGGAAATCACTGGAGGTCGTCGCGCCTGCAGGGATGACTATGCGGGCCTGACCGCCCTCGAACGTGACCCGCCGATTCGTGCCCGCGGCGAGGTTCCCGCCGCTGGTCTGCAAGCCGACGAACGCATCGTCTACCGTGAGCGGCCGCGTGCCGAATGTGTTCGCGAAGCGAATCCGCGCGGTTGTTCCCCAGAGATCCGGCTTGACGATCAACCGGAACGTCTGATCCGAAGCGCCTTCAGAGGGAGTGACGAAGACACTCTCGAGCGCGGGCTGGGCGCTCGGATTTCCGGACGGATACGGTCCGTGCGGAGAGGCCCTCCACGACGCAACCCACTTCTGACCACGCGGGACCGCGTCGTGAGTCTCCACCGGTGCTGGGCTCCGCTGGAGCGACGCCGAATCAACCGGACCACCGGGTCGAGCGCCAATCGTCACCGACGCGCCGGCGACGAGCGCGCCTGCCGCCAGCAACCGGAGCAAACGTGCCGGGTTCGGCATGGTTCTAACGGGTTCGGCAACGTTCCGCATCGTTCGAAATGGGTTCTTCATGGTTCCGCCGGTTCGCCACAGTTCGACTCGGTTCGGCAGGTTACGCATGGTTCCGCAGCGTTCTGACAGGGTTCGACTGCACCCCGTAGAACCCCAGAACATGGTAGAACCCCGGAACCTGGTAGAACCCAGAGAACGTCGTGGAACCCAGTTAGAACCGTGTAGAACCCTGCAGAACCTTCGTTACGCACCCTCTGCGAATACCCGTTTCACTTCGAGGACCAGCTCGTCTGCCGCGGACTTGTCAACGAAGCCGGATGCGCCGGCTGCCAGCGCCTCCTGCCTGATGTAATCGTCGGACATGGCGCTGATGACGATGACTTTGACCCGCCGGTCGTTCAGCGTGACCTGGCGGCAGACTTCGAGGCCACTGACATGCGGGAGGTTCAGGTCGACGACGATCACCTGCGGCTGCAGCCGCATGACGGCGTCAGCGACCTCGCGGCCGTCGGCGATCACGCCAACGACGTCGCACTCGTCCGGAGAGCACCCGCCGGAGCGCCTTGAGGACGCCGGGATGATCGTCGACGAGCAGGACGCGCGGCCGCCCTGGCACTACATGCCCGCGCGATCGCCAGCGGCACGGGATGCGTGCAGGGCCATCAAGTGATCGATCAATCGCTGCGTGTCAGTCCCCTTGACGAAGAACCCGGACGCCCCGGCATGCTCGATCGCCTCTGCGGTCTCGCTCCGGGCCATCATCGACACACCGTAAATCCGGATGTCCGGGAGCTCGGCGTGGATGCGCGCGGTCGCCTCGACACCGTCCATGTGCGGCATCGACACGTCCATGAGGATGACATCGGGCGTCAGCCTGTGCGCGTGGGCGATGGCCTCGTAGCCATTTGAGGCATCGCCGACGACCGAGAGCTGCGGCCGCTGGTGGAGCATCGCTCGCAGCGCGCGCCTCACTGGCGAGTGATCGTCGACGATCAGAATCCGGAGTGCATCCGGGGACGCGCGATCGTCGTCGTCGTTTGCCGCGGCCACTCCGAACAGCGGGACGCTCGTCTCGTTCGCGTCGGCGTCGGTGGTCCGCGCCGCGTCGCGCGGCGCGACCAGGCGGACCCGCGTTCCCTGTCCGGGCGCGCTGTCGATGTCCAGGCGGCCGCCGAGCAGCGTCAGCCGCTCGCGGATGCGGAACAGCCCCCAGCCCACCTGCGCGGATTTCGACCGATCGTCCAGCCTGGCCGGGTCGAACCCGGCGCCCTGATCCGTCACCGTGATGCACAGCTGATCGTCGGCATCGAGCTCCAGCTCCAGCGTGACTCGATCCGTCCGCGCGTATTTGACGGCGTTGAACAGAAGCTCTCTGACCGACTCGAACAGGAGCGTGCGGACATCCTTGCGCGTGGAATCTGCGCGCGGATCGGCGGTGATGTGCACGCTCAGCTTGTACTTGTCGTATGCCCAGTTCCCCAGCCACTTCAGGGCGGCGGGAAGTCCGGAACGCTGCAGCACCGGGGGAAACAGCTCCACCGTCAGTGACCGCGCGACGGCCATCGCCTCGTCGAGCTGCTGCTTTGCCTCTTCGAGCACCGCGCTCGCAGGGCCAGTGTCGCTCTCCCGCTTCAGCAGCTGCTCGAGGTTCAACGCCACGATCACCAGGAGCTGCTGGAGTCCGTCGTGCAGCGTCCTTGCGATCTGCTCGCGCGCATGGTGCTCGGCCAGCGTCAGGTCCCAGGCCATCCGACTCAGTTGCGTGGTCCGGTATTCGAGTTCGGCCGAGCGCTCGTGCAGGGCCGCCGCGGCACGCTGCCGTTCGGTGATGTCGGTGATGAACGCGAATACGCGTCCGCCGCTCCGCGTCGGAACGTGATTGACGGTGAGTTCGATCGGAAACATCGACCCGTCCCGGCGTCTGCCGACGAGGTCCTGACGGCCCGAGGGGGTCGTGCCATCGCTTGAGAGCGATGGCATCAGGCGCGCAATCGGCTGGCCGATCAGTTCATCGGCGGTCCAGCCGAACATCGCTTCGACCGCACGATTGGCAAAGACCAGCGTCCCCTGCGGAGCCGCCGACACGATGCCCTGCGTGGCGGTCTCGAGCAGCGTTCGCAGCGTACGATCGTAGTCCTCGTCGCGGCGCGCCTGGAGGGCATCCTCGGCCCTGCGGCGCTCGGTGACGTCCAGCTCGAGTCCGGTCAGCCGCGTGACCTGGCCGGTCTCGTCGCGTTCGGCGCGACCCAGGCTCTGCATCCATCGCACCGCGCCATCCGGGAGCAGGACGCGGTAGGTGTTGTCCCACCTGTCCCGGTTCTGCAGCACCTGCTGGAATGTGCGGGACAGCCGCGGACGATCCTCGACGTGCACACGTGCCAGCCACGTATCGAACAGGGCAGGTTCTTCCGGCGTGAATCCCAGTTGTTCCCGGAAGGCGGCGTCCCAGTCGGCGTCGTTCGTGCGGAGGTCCCATGTCCAGGAGCCGCCCGCCGACGCCTGGAGCGCGAGGCTGAGCCGCGTCGTCTGTTGCCGCAGCGCCCCTTCGGCGCGGGTACGTTCGACGGCGTCCCAGGTCCGTTCGGCGACCTGACGAACGAGTTCGATTTCCGCCGCGGTCCACACGCGCGGCGAATGGTGATTGGCGCCAAACGAGGCCACCATCTGTTCGTCCTTGAACAGCGCGACGCCGACGAACGCTGCGATCTGCCGTGCCCGGAACGTCGCGCGGTCGTCATCGCCGAGTCGCTCGTCGGTTTCCACATCGCTGACAACGACAGTCGCGCCGCGCTGGAGGGCTTCGCGCACCGACTCTCCCACACTGATCTGCAGGGGTGGTCCGACGAGTGGCTCGACGCCGCGGGTGTGCTCGCGGTGCACCCTGTACTCGCGGCCGTCGAGTTCCGCATAACCGACGCGGGCAACCCCGAGGTACTCGCCAAGATGTCTTGCGGCAGTCTCCTGGATCGCCGCGGCGTCGCTCAACGGGCGGAGCGCGTCGTTCAGCACGAGCAGAAACGCCAGCCGCTCTTCGTTCGCGCGCAGTTCGGCTTCCGCCTTGCGGTGCTCGAGCGTCGCCCAGGTCCGATCGGCGACTTCCTGCACCAGGGCAATTTCGTCGACCGTCCATACGCGCGGCGAGCTGCTGTGAATGCCGAACGCGGCGACGAAACGGCCGTTCTTGATCAGCAGCGGACAGATGTAGGCCCTGATCGCCGCCGCCTGCAGCGCCGCCCGCTCCTCGGCCGTGTGCGACTCGGTGAATGTGTCATTGACCGACAGCGTCCATCCTCTCAGGATCTCTGCCGTACGACTGCCGCCCATATTGCGCCACTGCACGACGCCGGCTAACGAGGGCACGCCGTCGACGTAGTCCTGGACGATGACGCAGTCGTCATCTTTGATCTCGCCGTAGGCGACGCGGTTCACGCGGAGGTGGGTCCCGAGCAGGCGGCATGTCTCGTGGAGAATGCGCGCAGGATCGACGAGCGGTCGGATGGTGTCGTTCAGACGCCGCAGGAACGCCTGCCGGCTCTCGCTCCGGCCCAGTGCGTCTTCGGCACGGGCCCGCTCGGCGGCCGACCACGTCCGGTCGGCGGTGATTTCGATCAGTGCGATCTGGTCGCGCGTCCAGATCCGGGGCGTGGAGCTGTGGACCCCGAAACTCGCGAGCCATCGACCATCCTTGATCAGCGGTGCCCTGACGAAGGCGGCCGTGTCGCCCGCAAGCAACTGCTCCCGCTCACCATCGGTAATTCGCGGATCAGTGGCGACGTCATCGACGACCACCGTCTCGCCGCGACTGCACGCGTCGACGGTGGCCTGGCTGAATCCCGCGACTGGCCCTCGATTGGGAAACGGCGCGACTCCGTCGCAATAGGACTGGTTGACGACGAACTCGTCGCCGTCAATGTGCGCGTAGTTGACCCGGCTGGCATGGAGATGCTGCCCGATCAGACGAACCGCGGCTTCCTGGATCGCGACCGCGTCCTTCAGCGGTCGCAGCTGCTCGTTGAGAGTGATCAGGAACTGCCACTCGGCGGACATGGAGTGGCGACATTCTAGTCGTGATTCCCGCCCGGGCAAGAGCACGTGCGTCCTTTTGTTTCTGCGACCAGCTCAGCAGAAACAAAGGCTTAACTGGTTCGACCAGGTTCGCCAGGGTTGGTCAAGGTTCGCCAGGGTTGGTAGAACCTTGGAGAACCCGGTAGAACCTTAGATACTCACCCTATGAGCCTTGCACACCTGACCCTGCCGACGCAGCACGTCGACAGGACGGCGTCATTCTTCGAGAGAACCCTCGGCTACGCGAGGAACCCTGTGCCGGGCAACTCGCCGGTCGAGGCGTTATGGCTGGATATCGGACGCGGGCAGGAGATGCACGTCTTCTACGTGCGCAGGATTCGAGGCGTCGCCGTTCGAGGGGGAATTCGGGCGGCACGTCGCGCTCTTCCATCCGCTCGCGGATTTTCCGCGGCTGAAGGAGCGGCTGACGAACGAAGGCGCGGTGCTGATGGAGCCGCTCAGGGCGACTCCATTCGAGCGCTTCTTCTTCCGCGAACCGGTCAACGGCTACGTGTTCGAAGTGGTCGATCAGGATCGACCGAGACCTTAGAAGCCCTTAGCCGTCCACTTCGACCAGTAGAACGTCATCGGCACCTGGCCGGTGTTGGTGATGCCGTGGAGGACGTTGCCGGCGCAATACATGATCGCGCCCGGCCCGACCTCGGTGGTCTTGCCGTCGCAGAAGATTTCTCCCGTGCCGTCCGCCACGATCATGAACTCTTCTTCCGGATGCTGGTGCGGCGGATGCGGGCTCGCGCCTGGATCGAGGACGACCATCCCGGTGCACATGCCGCTCAACTGATCGGTCGGACCGTTGTAGTGCACGAACACGCGACAGCCGTTCTGCACGTCGGCGGTCAGCGCCGCCAGAGTGAGCACGCCGTCCGGCAGTTTCCCTGCGGCGGCGTCGAGATAGACAACGCTTTCTGTCTTGTCAGCCATAGCGCTCATCGTTCAACAATCGGAGGGCGGGGTCAAGATCGTCGTTCTACGGGGTTCTCCAAGGTTCTACGAGGTTCGGCAAGGTTCTTTCCAGGTTCGACGGGTTCGACGAGGTTCGGCGTGTTCGGGTTCGGCGGGGTTCGGCGGGTTCGACCGGTCCCGCAGAACCGCGCAGGACCCGTGAGAACCCGGCAGAACCCGTGAGAACCTGGCCGAACCCTGCAGAACCTCGTCGAACCCTGAAGAACCTGCGAGCCCCGAATCCCGAATCCCGATCTGCAGCGCGAAGCCGCGAAGCGGTCGCCGCTGCCCTTCACTGCTGCTGATCGTACGCCTGCTGCGCCTCTTCATCGTCTTCGAGGAAGAGCGACCACTCCTCGTCGGCGGCGAAATCTTCGTCAGGCGGCAGCAGCGTCTGCGACGGCATCACCCGGACCTTCACCTGCAGCTCGGTCTCGGCCCGCCCCTTCATCGTCCCGAACGTCGGCGGCACGTCGGTGTAGTCGCGGCCGATTGCGGTGCGGATGTGGCGATCGCCGGCGATGAGGTTGTTGGTCGGATCGAAGCCGACCCAGCCGAGCGGCGGCAGCAGCGCCTCGACCCAGGCGTGGGTCGCGCCGTCGGCGGAACGATCGTGGTGCTCGTCACCGTGATACAGGTAGCCGCTGACGTAGCGGCTCGGAATCCGCAGTCCGCGCAGGATCGCCAGCATGATGTGGGTGAAGTCCTGGCACACGCCCTTCCTCGTGCTGAGACTCGCCTCGATCGGGGAGTTCACGCCCGTGCTCTTGCGGACGTAATCGAATGCCTTGTGGATACCGATGTTCACATCGCGGACGAGCGTGAGCGGATCGCGGCCGTTGGCGCGATCGACGCCAAGCTCCCGCGCCAGATCATCGAGCAGCGGCGAGGTGCGGGCGAAGTGGCTCGGCATCAGCATCGGCCAGAGGTCGCCCTCCGCGATGTCGCGCTCCAGCATGCCCCACGAATCGTCCGGCAGCGCATCCGGCAGCGGAAACGGCGGATCGAGGTTGACGAGCGCGTCGGCCACGATCGTCAACTCGCGATGATGCTGCGGCAGGTCGAAATGATTGACCTGGTTGCCGAGGTGATCCTGGAACGTGAAGATGCGCGCCCGCGGGTTCACCGACAGCCGGAACGTGAAGCAGCGCTGGCGGTCGGCGCTGAGCGGATGCATGCGCACTTCCATCATGCTCTGCCAGATCGGCCGGTTGTAGCGGTAACGCGTCAGGTGCCGGATGGCGTAGAACATCAGCTTTGGAACGCGACCTCGATCGGATAATCGATATACGCCTCGTGCACGGCCAGGTGGAGCGCGGCGCACTGGTCGAGCACACCGTTGAGAAACGCGTGCAGATCGCCGGCCATCAGTTCCGACATCGGCGTGAACGCGAGCGACGCGCGCAGCCGGCCGATAATCCGCTCGATCCGCACGCGCTTACGCGCGGTCGAATTCTCGACGATCGATTCGAGCGACGCGTGCATCCGCTCGACCGCGTACCGGACCGAGTACGGGAACTCCGGATGGACGAGCAGGAACGTCGCGATGCGGTCAGGCTGAAGATCGGCGGTGAAGGCGCGGCAATACGCCTCGAACGCCGCACAACTGGCCAGCAGCGTCACCCAGTCCAGATCGTCCGCCTTGGTCGGCGTCGAGAAGTAGGCGTCGAGCAGCATCGAGATCGCGCAGGCGCGCTCGGTGAACTTACCGAGCTGCACGAAGCGCCAGCCCTCGGCGTGGCTCATGGTCGTCTCGGTCGCGCCGTAGAACGTGTACGAGCCCTCGCGAACCATGCCGACGAGCCGCATCACCGACGCGGCATCCTGCGGATCCACTTCGGAGTGCGTGATTTCGTGATACAGCCGATTCAGCTGTTCCCACATCTCCGAGCTGATCTCTTCGCGCACCTGCGCCGCGTTCTCGCGCGCACCAGCGACGCACGAAATCATCGAAGATTTTATCTGCCGGTCCACCGCCAGCCGGCCGATCGCCAGCTGCGGATCCTGATCGCGCGCATCGGCGGGCAGACCGAGCACGGTCAGGGCCCGATACCAGCGCTGATCGTGCGCGAACTCTCCGCGGCTGAGCATCAGGCTGTGGGTGGCCTCGATCGTCCGGGCGCAGATTGTCGGCGCGCTCGAAATATCGGCTCATCCAGTAGAGACTGTCGGCAACTCGTGACAGCATCCGCGTCAGCTCTGAAGGACCCAGGTGTCTTTCGACCCGCCGCCCTGCGACGAGTTCACCACCAGTGAACCTTTTCGCAGCGCGACGCGGGTCAGACCGCCAGGGACGATGGTCGTTTTCTCGCCGAAGAGCACGTAAGGCCGCAGGTCGACGTGCCGCGGCTGGATCTGGCCGTCGATGAAGCACGGCGCGGTCGACAGGCTGAGCACCGGCTGCGCGATGTAGTTCCGTGGGTCGGCCAGGATCTGATCGCGCATGACGTCGCGCTGTTCACGCGAACTGTGCGGGCCGATGAGCATCCCGTAGCCGCCGGATTCGCCGACCGCCTTGACGACGTAGTTCTCCAGCCGGTCGATGACGTGGTTGCGCTCCGCGTCCGCGCTCATCAGCATCGTCTCGACATTGCCGAGCACCGGCTCCTGATCCAGGTAGTAGCGGATGATCTTCGGCACGTACGCGTAGATCGCCTTGTCGTCGGCGACACCGGTCCCGAGCGCATTCGCCAGCGTGACATTGCCGGCGCGATATGCGCTGAACAGGCCGGCAGCGCCCAGGGCAGAATCCATCCGGAACGCCAGCGGATCCAGGAAGTCATCGTCGACGCGCCGGTAGATCACGTCGACGCGCTGCAGCCCCTTGGTCGTGCGCATGTAGACGATGTTGTCGTGGACGACGAGGTCGCGGCCCTCGACGAGCTCGATCCCCATCTGGCGGGCGAGGAACGCATGCTCGTAGTAGGCGGAATTGTAGACACCGGGCGTGAGCAGCACCGTCGTCGGGTCGACCCGTCCGTCCGGTGCAAGCGCTCGCAGCGTCGACAGCAGCGCCTGGCTGTATTGCTCGATCGGACGCACGCCGTACTTGCGGAACAGCGCCGGGAAGATCTGCTTCATCACCTTGCGGCTGGAGAGCATGTACGACACGCCGCTCGGCACGCGCAGGTTGTCTTCGAGCACGACAAAGCGGCCATCGGGGAGCCGCACGAGATCGGTCCCCATGACGTTGACGTAGGCGTCGCGCGGGACCTTGACGCCGCTCATCTGGCGGCGGAAATGCCGGCAGGTGTAGATCACATCGGCAGGGACGACGCCGTCAGCGAGGATGTGCCGCTCGTGATAGAGGTCCTTGAGGAACAGGTTGAGCGCGGTGACGCGCTGGGTCAGGCCCTGCTCGATGATGTCCCAGTCGGCGGCCGAGATGATCCGCGGCAGCAGATCGTGCGGGAAGATCTTCTCCGTCCCCTCCTTGCGGCCGTAGACGGTGAAGGTGATGCCCTGGTTGAAGAAGGAGAGGTCGGCTTTCTGCTTGCTGCGCGAGAGCTCTTCGGGCGTGAGCTTGAGCAGCTCCTTGTGCAGCCGCTTGTAGGAGCGGCGCGGCTGCGCGCGGCTGTCCAGCATCTCGTCGAAGATGTCTTCGGCGGTGGCATAGCCGACGAACGGGTCGGTGGTCACGACGGACATGGATCAGCGATCGATCGTCACGTCTGGGTTCCGTCGGCCGAGCGCGTCCGCCACGGGCCGGCGGCATGCTGGGCGCGATCGGGTTCGTCGAAATGAATTTCCGGCAGTTGCTCGACCGCCTTGCGCAGCGACTGCTCCCACGACGCATGAATGCGGTTCAAGTCCTCGTCGAGCGCTCCCAGCCGCCGGTGTCTCGTGAGCTCGAAAGTGTTCTTCTTGTACAGGAGCAGATCGATTGGTGGCCCGACGGTGACATTCGAGCGCATCGTCGCATCGAACGACAACAGTGCGTACTTGGCCGCAACCTCCAGGGTCGTGCGCATGTCGATGCCGCGATCCAGGATCGGCCTCCCGTACTTGCACTCGCCGAGTTGCAGGTAGGGAGAATCTTCGGTCGCCTGCAGCGGATTGCCTTGCGGGTAAATCAGGTACAGGACCGGTTCTTCGCCGCGGATCTGCCCGCCGAGCAGGAGGTTGACGTTGAAATTGAAGCTGTCCCTCTCGAGCGCGGCGCGATCGATCTCGGCGACGCGGCGGACGCATTCGCCGACCAGTCGCGCGGCGTGATACATCGAGTTGGCCTGCGCCAGCCCCTGGCCGGCGTCGAAGTCATGACGAAGCAGCGACAGGACGGACTGACTGATCGAGAGGCTGCCGCTCGTGAGGATGACGAAGACGCGCTCGCCTTCCTGCACGAACCGGTACATCTTCCGGCAGGTGTTCACTTGATCGAATCCGGCGTTGGATCGCGAGTCGGAGGCCATCACCAGCCCCTCGTCTGTCACAATCCCCAGGCAGTAGGTCACGGGTCCTCGCGGCTTGAACAGGGTTGATGGCACATCATACACGGCGCTCCCTGCCGCACTGGGCGTGAGTGCCGCAACCCTCCGGAGCCGGGTTGAGTGAAAACAGACACTGCAATGCGCAGGCCGGGGCGCGATTACGGGCCTCGATCGCGGCGCATCGTGTTTCGAGGGATGATGGCCTCTCCCATGAATAAGGCCCACCCATGCTGATTCGACTTGGCTACGACATCCAGTTCGACATCGTCGCCCCGGTGCCGGTCGTGGCGCTTCTCTCGGTGCATCCGTCGCGACGCGCGAACCTCAGAGAACCTGACCAGGTGACCGTGAACGGCAACGGCACCGCTTTCGAATATCGCGACAGTTTCGGCAATGTCTGCACCCGGCTCGTTGCCCAACCGGGCACCCTGCGGCTCACGAATTCCACAGTGATTCACGATTCAGGCGCGCCCGATCCCGTCAGCCTCGAGGCGCGGGAAGTGCCGGTCGAGGACCTGCCAACCGAAACTCTTCGCTTCCTGATGGCCAGCCGTTTTTGTGAGGTGGATTTGCTGTCGCCGGTTGCGGTCGAGCTGTTCGGGAACGCGCCCAGGGGATGGCGCCGGGTGCAGGCGATCTGCGACTGGATCTACTCGAAGGTGACGTTCAGTTATCCGAATGCGCGGCCGACGCGCACGGCTCTTGGCGTTTTCACCGAGCGAATCGGCGTCTGCCGTGACTTCCAGCACCTGGCGGTCACCTTCTGCCGTGCTCTCAACATCCCGGCGCGTTATGCGACCGGCTACCTTGGCGATATCGGCGTTCCGCCGTCAGGCCCAATGGACTTCAGCGCGTGGTTCGAGGCGTACCTGGAAGATCGCTGGTGGACATTCGATGCCCGGCACAATCACCCGCGCATCGGACGAGTGCTGCTCGCGACGGGCCTCGATGCCACGGATGTCGCGATCACGACTTCATTCGGCAGTGCGCGGCTCTCGCACTTCGAAGTCGTGACCGACGAAATCGCTGATTAGCGCGTGCCCTGCGACATTTTCGTAGCAACGGGCCAAGTGCCACGTTTTCTGCAGGTTTGACCCGCTCGGGACCCGTGGCCCGGGACGCTGAATCGGGAGCGCGCCGGAAAATAAGGTATTTCCTGCGAAACGGTGGCGACGTAAATGTCGCCTGTCGCAGACTCCACTCACGACATTCGTCGCTCGGCGGTCGCCCGTTCACGGGTGCGTTCGAGCTCGGCCGCTGCCGGCAACGAGCTGGTCGGTCTCATCCACACTGAAGCACCGGTACGACTGGCTGAGCGGCGGGGCGGCGGCGACAAATGCCCGCAGCGCTCGCAACTGGTGCACGTAGCCCATGGCCTCCTTCAGGTTCATCTTGCTCTCGCCGGCAGTGCGTCCGGCGAAAACGTACGGCACCTCGACTACGACCGCAGGCCGGCTGCGCACCAGCAATTCGAGGCAGATTTTGAACCCGCCGGCGGAGATGCGAACGCCGCGCGCGAGCTCGCGACGAATCAGGAAGAACCCTGACGTGGCGTCGCGGATCGGCGTCAGGCTGCGCGCCATCAGGCACGCAATCCTCGACATGAGGAGCCGGCTTTTTTCCCAGTTGCGCGTGCCGCCGCCCGGAATGTAACGGCTTCCGACAACCACATCGGCGCCGGCGTCGTTCATCGCCGCAAGCATTTTTGGCAGCAGCGATGGCGGGTGGCTCATGTCGGCGTCGATGACCCCGACCACCGGTGCACTCGCGGCCTCGAAGCCCTCGATGACAGCGGTCCCAAGACCAAGCTTCCCCGCCCGATGCAGAACGGTGATGCGGTTCCGTCCGGCGAGGCTGTCCGCCAGCGCACCGGTTCCATCGGGAGAGTTGTCGTCGACAACGATGAGTTCGCCGTCGATGCCGGCGGCAGCATAGGCCGCGAATACCGCGTCGACGAGGTCTGTCAGCCGCTCGCGCTCATTGTAGGTAGGGACGACAATCGAGACGGTGGCTGGGCCAGGCGCGGCGCTCAAGGATCGAACTCGCAAGCACTATAGTCCGACCCTTCGATTCGATGCGAGCGCCTTTATCCCTTCTGACGGGCCTCGGCTCGGGCAGGTGCCCGCGCGCAGCGCACCGGGACTTCCGCCTGAACCGGGACTTCCGCCTGAAGGCGGAAGCTACGAAAGACTGCAGGGCGGAAGCTACGACAGACTCAGGGCGGAAGCTACGACAGACTTAGGGCGGAAGCTACGACAGACTTAGGGCGGAAGCTACGACTGAACTCAAGGCGGAAGCTGTGAACTCGGACATCGAACGCGCGGTCTAGTCGGAGCGACGATAGAGGGCGAAGTCTTCGATCTCGGTTTCGAGCCGGTACTTGCTGAGCAGCGCCTGCACGACCGGATTGCCCGGAAGCGCGTCGGCGGTCTGGGCCATGGTCGATCGACCATGGAGGCGCTCGAAGATGAGGTATCGGGGCCGGGCGGCCGCGAGCTGTGCGATCACCGGCTCGAGCCTGAAGTCGGGGTCGGGGAAATCGATATCGACGAAAAAATTCACGCGAAGAAATCGATGTGCGGTCAAGCGTTCGCTGTCGAAGTAGACGCCCGCTCCGCTAATTCCAAACAGGAAAACCCGTTCGTCCGGCAACGTATGGTCGCGCACGTATGAGGCGAGCTCCGCGTTCGCGCGCGCACTGTAACCGCGATCGTTCGCATACCCGCCAAATTCGTCGAGGTACGCCGCACGATCGGACTTCCCCGAGAGTGCACGCAAATCGAGTCCGGTCGATGCGAAAACACGACCGGCATAATCCCGGTGCACGAGCAGCGCGATCATCAGCACGATGGTGCCCGCCGCCAGTGCCTGCCGGCCCCTGCCGCGTCGCCATCCGTCACCCAGCAACCATGCCGCCATCAAAGCCAGGGGCGGGAGTGCATTGATGAAATAGCTGTTGAACAGCCGGGCGCCGTTCACCACGATGACCGCGACGGACGCGGCACCCCACACCATCGCCAGTGCCGGAAGGGGCGGGATCTTCCGCCGCCGTGCCAGCTCCGCCAACGCGACGAACGAAGCGATCGTGCCAGAGAGCCACAGCGGATCGGTCTTGATCCGGAGCCACACGGCTTTCGCAAAATCGAGCCGCATAGGCGGTCGCGCTGAATCCCTGGCCAACGTAGAAGCGATTGAAGTCGACGACCGCGACCCGTGCATCGTGGAGCAGGTCGAGACGCCACAGCCAGATCAACGCCGCGGCCGGCAGGACCGCCGCTCCCGCAACCGCCGCGGCAAGCAGGGGGAGCATGCCGCGACGACGGGCGTACACGGCTGCCCACAGCAGCAGTGCGGGAAAGTACAAACCGGCATTCGGCTTCAGCACCACAGCGGCACCGGCCGCGAGTCCCATCCCCAGTGCCGCCGTGACAGAACTCCCCTGCCGGATGCGGACGACGCTCCAGGCGGAGAATGCGACGGCGAGCACGATGAACGTCTCGCAGACGCTCCGCTCGAGGAATCCGCCGTGACCGTACAGCCACGCCGGCATGGTCAGCCAGGCGTAGAGCGCCGCGGCGATCGTTGCGGTTCGCGTGCTGCTGAGAGGCCGGACAATCGCGGCGAGCAGAAGGCACGTCGCCGCGGACGCGAGAATATCGAGCCACGCCACCGCGGCCGGCGCCCAGCCGAAGATGCGGAAGCCGGCGAGATAGATCCAGTAAATCCCCGGCGGCCGCTGCTCCCACACGTCGTGGTACAGCCGCTGGCCGTGCGCCATGCCGCGCACGGCGGACGCCCACAGGCTTTGATCAATCCCGAGCGGCTCGGCAATCGCGACGAGACGGATCGCGATCCCGGCAACGGCGACGAGCCCGATGAGGAGCGTGACAGGGGCAGAAGTGCGCCCGCGCGCACCGGCAGTTTCTGAAATCATCGGGGAGATTCGGCTATTATTGCACGTCAAACATGACGAATCCGCCGTCCACGCTCGTCAGGTGTCTTCGTGCATCCGCACGCGCTCTGCGAGAGCGCGACGGTTGGCGAAGGCACCAACGTGTGGGCCTTCGCGCACGTCCTCCCCGGGGCGCGCATCGGGCGCGACTGCAACATCTGCGACCACGTCTTCATCGAGAACGACGTGATCGTCGGTGACCACGTCACCGTCAAGTGCGGCGTCCAGCTCTGGGACGGACTCCGTGTCGCCGACCAGGTCTTCATCGGCCCCAACGCCACGTTCTCGAACGACAAGTATCCGCGAAGCAAGCAGCACCAGGCCGAGGTGCTCCAGACCTGGATTGAACGCGGCGCGTCGATTGGCGGTGGCGCCGTGGTGCTGCCGGGCATCCGCATCGGCGCGCGCGCGATGGTGGGCGCCGGCGCGGTCGTTACGCAGAACGTGCCGCCGCGCGCGATCGTGCTCGGCAATCCCGCCCAGATCGTCGGCTACGTGGATGCGAGGAAGAAGCCTGACGAGCGCCGCGAGCTCAAGCCGGTGCGCACCGGGGGCGCGACAACCCGCACATCAGTGGCAGGGGTCACGGTGCACGAAATGCAGTCCGCGGTCGATCTCCGCGGCAGCCTCTCCGCGGGTGAGTTTCCGACGGCACGTGCCGTTCTCGCCGCAGCGCTATTTTCTCGTCTTCGATGTTCCCGGCAAAGAGGTGCGCGGCGAGCACGCCCACCGCGCCTCGCACCAGTTCCTCGTCTGCGCCCGCGGCTCGCTCAACGTCGTCGTCGACGACGGGGTGCATACCGAGGAAGTGCGACTCGACCGCCCTGACCTTGGCCTGCACATTCCGCCCCTCGTCTGGGCGGTGCAGTACAAGTATTCGGCCGACGCGGTGCTGCTGGTGCTGGCGTCCGACCCGTACGATCCCGCCGACTACATCCGCGACTACGACGAATTCCTGTCGGTTGTACGGAAGTGAGCTGACGGTTCGAACGCTGTCGATGATTTGACGATGAACGGCGGGCGCTGACGCGCGTTCTGCAGCGCCAGCCAGAGATACTGGCCGGTGATGCCGAATCCGAGCGCCGTCAACCCTCCGAAGAACGTGATCACGAGCATCAGCGGCGTGTAGCCCAGCACCGGAATCCGCCCCAGCATCCACATCACGAAGACCGTCACGCCGGCGATCATCGCGACCGCTGTGCCGATGACGCCAAGGAACATCAACATCCTGATCGGCAGGTCGGTGAAGCTGAAGACACTGTCGATCGCATAACGGAGCTTGCGTCCGAACGTCCAGCCGCTGCGCCCTTCGAGGCGGGGCTGCCGATCGTAGGACACGAACCGGCGGCGGAAGCCGACCCAGAAGACAAGCGCCACCAGGCTGGTATGCGCCTCGCGGAGTTCAGCCAGCCGTGCCGAGACCTGCCGGGTGCAGCCGAACACGTCGACGCCGCCGCGCGGCATGTCCCGGACGACGAGGCGGCGGTACAGCCGCCAGAAGCCGTTCGACATCCACCGCGACCACCACGGATCCGATCGCGCGCTTCGAACTCCAAGCACGACGTCTGCTTCGTCGTTGGCCAGGATGCGATGGAATTCGAGCGCCAGCGCCGGAGGTTCCTGGAGATCCGCGGCCATCACGACCATGTACTTGCCGGCGGCATGCTGCAGTCCGGCGGTGATCGCGGGGAACGACCCGAAGTTCCGGCTCAACTCCACGAGTCGGCTGGAGACCCGCCACTCGGGCAGGTGCGTCTGCAGGTACTCGAGCGAACCGTCGGTTGCGCCGTCGACGACGAACACGACCTCGAGAGGAGCGGGTAGCAGCGCCGAAAATGTGTCGAGCTCGCGCAACAGGCGCGGAAGATTCTCCCGGTTGTTGTACACGGGGATGACCAGTGACAGCATGCCGTCTTCCCCGGGACCTGTCACCGTTTCCTCCGCCAGACGGCAAACATCGACGTCTCGTGATCGAGCGTGTAACCGGCCTGGAGCCAATTCCGGAGAGCTGGCCGGCTCATGAAAAAATCCAACGAGTGCCACTCCTCTTTCTGGAGCGCGATCATCGCGGGCGGACGACGGGTCAGGTCGTCCAGAAGGCCGTGCGATCCATAGCCGGGATGGTCGGCGGCAAATTCAGTCGTCACTGGCCGGCTCCAGAAGAATCGGGACGAGCTTACCCGTTCGCTGAGCCAGCAGACACTGCCGCCGGAGAAACCAAACACGAAAATGGAATCGGCGGGAGTTGTTGTCGCCAGAACGTAGCGCACGAGCCGCTCGTTTTCCAGCGCGTCGTGTTTCTGCCCGCGAAACCGCGCGAGGTAGGCGTCGCGATCGACCGTTCCACGGATGTAGTCGAGATCGTAGCGCACGTTTTCGACCAGCCCCGGGATAGACGCGAGGCGCAGGCCCCACAGCGGGGTGTCGGAACCGACGCGCCAGAGGGCACCGAGGAGGAGCACGACAACCGCGGAGCGAACCCACCTGGAGGCGCCGACAACTGACGCGAGGCCAGCGCTCGCCGCCAGGGCGAGCGCCGGATTGGCCTGGACGAAGTAGTTGGGCAGGCTCCGGCCGCCGTTGATCGCGATCGAGACGATTGCCGCGACCATCCAGCCGAAGACGACGAGACTCGACGCGCTGGCGCGTGCGCGCAACAGCAGCAACGCCGTCCCCAGACCGCCCACGAACCACAGGGGTTCGACCCGGGCGCGCACGATCGGGAACGTCACGAGGTAACGGACGAGCCCTGGGATGCCGTCGTAGGTTTCGTTCGAGTAGCGAAGGTTGTAGTCGAGCGTGGCAAGGCGCAAGTCGTCCAGAGCGCGATGCGCGGCGAAATACGCCAGAACAGCGGCTCCGACAACGACGAAACCCAGCACGATCCAGCCAAGGTCCTCGGCAACCTGCCGCCACGTCATGCCGGACGGCGGAGTCCACGCCGCGACCGCAACCGCCAGCGGAAGGCCGTACGCCGCGGCGTTGTATTTCAGCCAGAAGGCGATCGCGAGACCCACGCCGGCACCGACAAGGTGGAACCGTCGCCGATCCGGATTTGCGAGCATCACCAGGCTTGCCGCAATCGCGAGGGCGATGAACGGTTCCGCCTGTCCCCGAACGTAGATGCCGGACAGCCGCTGAAGATAGGGATCGCCGAGGAGCAGGAAGATGGCCGCCGCGCCGAAGCCGATGTTCGACGAGTATCGCCGTCGTCCCAGCACCACCAGGGCCCACGCGACGCCTGCGGCAGCCACCAGGTCAGCTGCCGGAACCACGGCCTGGGTGCGGTGAAGCCGCCACAGCCCCGCGTAGACGAACGCGAGCGCCGGCGGTTTCTGGTCCCACATGTCGCGGTACATGACCCCGCCGGCGAGGATGCGCTGACCCGAATAGCCGTAGAGGCCCTGGTCACCGCCAGCGGGCTGCACGAGCGACGGGAGCCGCAGCGCGAGCAGAAGGACAATCGCCGCGAGCCAGAAACCGGAAGCGCGGCGGTCGGCGAAGGGGCTGGCGCCCGTCATTGGCGCGCCCCTCGGGCCGCGGGCGCAGCCCGGGGTGGTTTCAGGAGGCAAAGTCGATGACCCACGGTCTCGCCGGCGTGAGTCCGTGGCGACGGCGTTCGGTAGTGTGGAAGCAAAACGGTCTGAATCTGGAGCGGGATCGGCTGCCGGCCAGCGTCGCATGCGAACGAACGAGCTTGCGGCTGGCAGCGATGGCGAGGATACTACATTGGTTTTTGGCGGCTAACTGGGCGATCCAGGTCAGGTCTGCTATAATTGCCGCGCGATCGCCGCGTGGCGATCGACAGGCTCGACACAGTCTGGGCTACAGTGGCAGCTCCCCGCCGCCGATAGAGATTCTCAGGGATCGTTTTCTCACGGCTCGTCCAGCGCAAACCCTGTTCTCGGGAAGGTCAGATTGTGAATAAACGAATGTCCGCATTCGATGTGGTCTCCTGCATCGCCCGCCACCTGGTCCTCGGCACCATCCTTACAGCCCTCGCTTCCACTACAGCCTTCGCGCAATTGTCCCGCGCGACGGGTTCAGTGCCGGCGCTGGCGCCTGGCGGGACCATGCGCGGAACGGACACCGCTTACGACCCCGCGCACGACGTTTTTCTCGTGGTCGTGGGAAACGGGCCAATTTACGGCGTGTTCGTGAACAGTGCCGGCACGCCTGTTTCGACCGGGTTCGCGGTGATGGATGGCAGCCTCGGGTGGGGACATTTCCCCCGGGCGGAGTACAGCCCGCACGTGAACAACGGCGCCGGCGGATTCCTCGTGTCGTGGCACCATAACATCGGACCCGTGAACTACGTGTTCGCCAGGGTCGTGTCCGTCGACACTCCCGGATTCCTTACGTCGGGCATTCAGCAGGTTTCCGACGGTCAACAGGGCGGAACCTGGTGGGAAACGGGCCCGGCGATGGCCTACTCGACGACGAGTCATCGGTTCCTCGTGGCATGGCGGACGATTCAATATGGAATCCAGGGCCGGTTCGTGGACGCCAACGGCACACCCATTGGCGGCGTCATGGCGCTCGAAAATCCTGGCGGAAGTCGCGATCCCGCGGTTGCGTGGAATGCCGCGACCGACGAATTCGGCCTGATTTCAACCGGCTGGAGCAGCACGAGCGCGCTCGCCGCGTTTCGCCGGATCCGCGCCGCCGACGGCTCCGTGTCGCGCGCGAACGAGCTTTGGATTCTCGGCCGGCACGTTCGCCAGCGCCATTGATGTGAATGCCGCCAACCAGTATGTGCTCGCGTGGGCGCTGCATCCGGGCACGATGAGCGCGGTTTTCGATCAGAACGGCACTCAGCTGACCTCGAATTTCGTCACCGGCCGTTTCGGGCATGACCAGTCTCTCGGGATGGCCTACAACCGCAACTCGGGCACGTTCCTCGCCGTCGGATCGGACGGCGGCTCGCTCGAGGTCGCCGCCGCCGAGATGAAGAGCGACGGCGAACCGAATACCGTCGCGCAAATCATCACCGATGGCGCCAGAAGGGGGTCGAATTACCCGATGGTTTCGGCGCGCACGAATACGAGCCAGTGGCACGTCGCGTACGAGCGCGATTTCGGTACCGCCGTGAGTCAGTTCGTCGCCACGTCGACGACCGGAGGCGGCTCACCGGGTGTGCCCGCGCCACCGCCCCCGGCGCCGGGGCCAACCCCGGGTCCGACTCTCGGATGTACCACGCCCGACCCGTTTGCATCCATTGGAGGCGGTACCTGCGTCAGCGGCGGATGGGTGCCCGGAGGCTCGGGCGGCGGAACCCCCGGTGGTCCCGCTCCAGGTGGCTGCACCACGGCGGCTCCGGCGCCAGGGTGGACGTGCGTGAACGGCGGTTGGCTGCCGCCCGCCACCGGCGGCACGGGCGGGACCGGCGGCTGCACGACCCCCGATCCGTTCGGGGCAATTGGTGGCGGAACCTGCATCGGCGGCGGCTGGGTGCCTGGCCGGACCGGCGGAGGCACGACCGGTGGCTGCACCACGGTGGCGCCAGCAGCCGGGTGGACATGCGTCAACGGCGGTTGGCTGCCCCCCGCAGGCGGTGGGACGGGCGGAGCCAGCAGCTGCACGACCCCCGCGCCAGCTTCGGGATGGACGTGCGTCAATGGCGGCTGGCTACCTCCCGCCGCTGGCGGGACGGGCGGATCCACCTGCACGACGCCCGATCCCTTCGCCTCGATGGGCGGTGGAACCTGCGTCAGCGGCGGCTGGACGCCGGGGCGGGCCCCGGGCGCTTCGAGCGGCGGCTGCACGTCGGCGCAGCCGGCCGCGGGATGGGCATGCGTGAATGGCGGCTGGCTACCGCCAGGCGCCGGACCGGTCGCGTCCAGTTGCACGACCGCTGACCCGTTTGCGTCGATTGGCGGCGGCATCTGCGTGAATGGCGGCTGGACGCCGGCAAATGCGAGCTGCACGTCGCCCGATCCCTTCAAGAGCCTGGGCGGCGGCGTCTGTTCGAACGGCGGCTGGAGGCCTCGCTAACGTTCGCCGGCGGCTGAAATCCTGTCTCTGCCCGGGTGCGGCCCTGCCGCATCCGGGACTACTCTTCGATCCCCCTACAAGATGTCTGTCCGACCCTTACTACTCGCCCTTGCGCTTGTCATCAGTTCGATGGCCGCCGCGCAGGACGCGCCGCCGACGACCCCGGAAGCAACAGCCATCGCCAGAGGCTGGTCGATGCTCGCGAAGGGGGACGCCGCCGGGGCAGCAAACATCGCCGCTCAGGAACTGAGCCGGAATCAGCACAGCACGCCGGCACTCGTCCTCGGGGTCGAAGCCGACCTCACGCGCGGAGGCGCCGCTGCCGGCCTGACCACCTACGAGCGGTGGCTCGACAACCGCAAGGTCGAGGAGGCGTACGTGCTGCGGCGAATCGCCCGGACGGTGCTGGTCGAATCGACAGTGAAGCAGCCGAACACGAAAGCGCGACTCGACGCACTGGCCGCACTGAGCGCGGACGGCGATCAGGCAGCGGCCGCCGCGCTCGAGAAAGCGGCAGCGTCGAACGGCTTCGGCGAAGCGCGAGCACTGGCGGAACTCGGGAATGAGCGGGCGGTCAACGCTGCTGATCGCGCAGCTCAAGTCGACGCCCGGCAGCAAGGGGCCGATCATCGAGGCGCTGGCCGGCAGCGGAAGTCAACTGGCCGTGCCGCCGCTGAGGGCGCTGCTGACCGATCAGAACGACCTGAATCGTGCCGCGGCAGCCGAAGGCCTCGGCAGGCTTGGTGCGCGCGAGGCGATTCCGCAGCTCCGCACCCTGCTCAACGACCCGATCTTCACGGTCAAGTTGCAGGCCGCCGGCGCCTTGTTCCGTCTGAACGACTCGAGTGGTCTCTCGATCCTGATGGAGCTGACGGGGAGTGAACATTCGGCGGTTCGGCTGGCCGCCGCGAAGCAGCTCGCCCCCCAGCCAGACGCCGGTTGGCAGGGGATGGTCCGGACCTTGACGAGCGATCCCGATCCGATGGTGCGCATGGAAGCCGCGCGCCTGATCGCTCCGTACGATCAGCCGCTCGCGAGCAGCGTGCTCGAGGCACTCATGCGCGACGGCAACATCGGCATCCGCGAGGAGGCCTCGACGATCTTCGTCGAGCGCGTCGCCGGCGATTTCCGCGCCCTGCGCGGCCTCCTTCGCAGCGGCGACGTCGGCGTACGTGTCCAGGCCGCTGCCCGCATTCTCGAGCTGACCCGCTAGCGCTCTAACGCGCGGGCGCCGTGCGCAGCGTCGGTCGTGCCGCTCGCCCGCGGATCTGGCCGTACAATAGCCGAACCTGATGAACATCTTCCTCGCGCCGCGCTTCGCGGAGAGCTACAAGACCAACCCGCTGCTGCTCGTCGACGTCGGTGCACGAGGCGGTCTCAAGCGCGACTGGGAGGCAGCCCGGCCCTACTTGCGGGTCGTCGGCTTCGAGCCGGAACAGCGGGAGTTCGAGAAACTCGCGCAGCGGACAACCGCTGGCAACGACTCGACACGAATCCTCAACGTGGCGCTGCACAGCGTCGAGGGGCCGCTCGAGTTTCACGTCGCCCGCGATCGTGGACTGAGCTCCATCTTCGAGCCGAATCGTCCCTTCCTCGACGCCTTCCCGGATGCAGGGCGGTTCGATACGACGGATACCCAGCAGGTCGCGGCTGACACGCTCGACAACGTGCTGCGCGTGCACGGGATCGCGGACCCGGACTTCATCAAGGTGGACACACAGGGCAGCGAGCTTTTCGTGCTCAGGGGTGCCGCCGGGACGCTGGCGTCCAGCATGGTCGGGGTCGAAGTCGAGGTGGAGTTCACGCCGATCTACAGCGGGCAGCCGCTCTTCGCCGATGTCGACAGGTTCATGCGCGGGTTGGGCTACATGCTGTTCGACCTGCGGCCCTGTTACTGGAAGCGTGCGGCGGGCCGTGCGATCGGCGGCCCTCGCGGTCAGATCATCTGGGCGGATGCACTGTATCTGAAGAGCGTCGATGCACTGCGAAGTGCGGTGACGGCTTTGCCGCCGCAGCGGCGGCGCAGCAAGGTCCTGAAGGCGATCTCGGTCGCCCTCTTGTATGGCTATTGCGACTACGCACTCGACATCGCGCAGAACGCGGGCGACGCGCTGTCAGCGGACGACAAGTCGGCGATCGAGGCCAGCCTCAAACAGGCCGTGGTCGCCGCGCCGTTGCAGGCGCTTCCCGGTCGACGTTATGTCGCAGCGGCGCTGTACCGTCTCTGGAAGGCGTTTCGGCAGCGCGACGACTCATGGTCGGTGAGTAGCCCCAGGCTCGGCAACCCGGGCTGATTCGCGGGCGGTCTCCGCCGCCGCTCGATCTGCCGGTTCGACTTCGCCGACCTCCGCACCTCCGACAATCTCCCCCGCCATTTCCACGTCCGCCGCTTCCCGCGCGACCGGGCGAGCCGATTTGCCTCTGAGTGCGCGCGTGCGTATATCACGCAGCGCCGCGAGCTCGCTGGCCTGGAAGAACCCGGTGATCGAAAGGAGCGCGGCATACGTCGCCACGGTGATCGTGCCTCTCATCAGGAAACCGAAGACGGGACGGACAGACGCAGGAACAAGCACGGTGGCCGTGAAAAACGCGACCGCCCCGCTGGCGAATACGATGGCGAGCCGCCGCCACTCGTAGGTGATCGGATAGACCCGCCACGACATGCCGACGGTCACGCCGGCAAGTGTCGCGTAGGCGATCGCGTTCGCCCAGGCGGCACCCAGCACGCCGTATCTCGGGATCAGGAATGCGTTGGCGATCACGCTGGCCGCAGCCGCGATGCCGGTGGCCACCGGGTATTGCCGCGTCCGCTTCGTGATGATCAGACCAACGGAGCCGACCAGGTACACGCCCTGGAACATGACGCCGATGGCGATCCAGGGCGTCACCGGCGCTGCGGCGTGGAACCGCGGCGTCGTCGCCAGCCGGATCACATCGGGGGATACGGCGCAGAGCCCGGCGACCAGCAGCACCAGGACCGCGAGCACGTAAGTCGACACGCGACTGTAGACAGCCTTCGCATCGGGCTCGTTCATCAACCCCAGGAAGAATGGTGTCCAGGCATATTCGAACGCGCTCAGGAACAGCTTCAGCGCCAGGCCGAAGCTGGCGCCGATCGAGTACAGCCCGACCTCCTCGAGCGAGCGGTACGCCCTCAGAAAGTAACGGTCTGCCAGGCCGATGACCTGGCTGGCGATGCTGTGCGGGATTCGTGGCAGGCCGAAGGCCAGCGCCTCGCGCAGAATCGGTCGCGAGAAGACCGGCCGGACGAGCGGGAGAAACCAGCGGCTGAGCACGACCGAGTAGATGGTCGTGACGACGACATCGGCGAGGACGATGCCGAGCACTCCCTTGTGCAGCGCGATGACGAGCACCAGGCGGGCAACGAGCGTTGCCGCCGATCGCGCGAAGACCAGCGCGATGAACTGGCCGGAGCGTTCACCGATTCGCAGCACCTGCAGCGGGATGAAGTAGAAGCTGGTGACGAACGTGTTCGCGATGACGAGCGCGACGAGCAATCCCTGGTTGGGCGTGCCGAGAAGGGTTCGGCTCAACCACCCGCTCGCGGCGACGCTGGCCAGGACGAGCGACCCGTTGATCGCGAGAAGAAAGAAGAAGATCGTGCTCGCCAGCCGTTGCCGCGACGCGGTGTCGCGGCAGTCGAAGTACAGCCGCATGAAGGCGGTGTCGACGCCCCAGCGGAACACGATCTTCGCAACCGCCTCGATCGTGAGCAGCATCGCGATGACGCCGTAATCGGCCGGCGCCAGGTACCGCGTATAGAGAGGGAGCAGGAGAAAGCTGACGAGCGACGTGGCGACGTCGCCGAGGCCATAGATGACCAGGTTGCGAAAGAGGCTTTTAATGCGTGAGGCCACAGGATGGTACGGCGATCAGTCGCGGCGGACGCCGGATCTCGGCGAGGGCGATAGCTTCTGCCGGGGAATACACAAGATACTATAATTCCCCACGCTGCCCGAGTCCCACCCGGCCACAGAATGACCTACTTCATCCGGCACCGGTCGGCGGTGCTCATGGCGCTGATCTTCGCGGTTGCCGCGGCGCTGCGCGTCGTCTACCCGGCCGCCGATCCGCCCTGGCGCTCGACCGTCGGCATCGTCTGGCACGACGAAGGCGCGTGGGTGCACAACGCGCGAAACAAGGCGCTGTTCAACACGTGGACGCTCGATGCATGGAACCCGGTCTACATCGCGCCGGTGTTCACCGGGCTCGAGTACGCCTCCTTCAAGGTGCTTGGTGTTGGCGTGCGGCAGGCCCGACTCGTGTCCGAGCTGACCGGGTTCCTCTCGGTGCTACTGCTCGCGTGGGGAGTCTCCCGGGTGGCGGGTCGAACCGCGGCGATGTCGGCGGCGGCGCTCCTCGGCACCAACTATGTCTACGTGATGTACGACCGGGCCGCGACGATGGAAGCGTCGATGGTCGCATTCATGGTGGCGAGCTGGTACTTCTACGTGCGCGCCGAACAGCGGCCAGCGTGGGGCTGGGCCGCGGCGGCGTGCGCGCTGCTCGCGTTCTTCACCAAGGCGTCGGCCGCATTCTTCGTTGCCGCGCTGGGCGTCGAGGCAGCAATCGCCTGGTTCGACGTCGCGGGAGGTCCACCGCGGACGGCACGGAGAGCGGGCGGCGCGACGCTGCTGGCCCTGGCCGTCTGTGGCGCCCTGGTCCTTGCGTTCTTCGTCGTGCCGCACTGGACCGACTACCGGTTCTACAACTGGCAGATGTCGGTCACGCGGAAGCCCAGTTACGACCTCCACTCCGTCGTCAATCGAATCACGTGGTTCCCGGTCGTCCACGACATCTTCACGCGCATGTGGTTCACGGTCGTCGTCGGCGCCACGGCCGCGTTCGGGCTGCTGATCCGCTGGCGCACGATTTCGCCTGCGGAGCGGCTCCTCGGCCTCTGGATCGGGATCGGAGCGCTCGAGTTGATCGTCCATGACGTCGGCAACGAGCGGCGCTTCGTGTTCCTGATTCCGCCGCTGGTCGCGCTCACCGCGATTGCGCTCGGGCGGGACCGCAGGCTGCTGCCGGACATCGAGGACGTCACCCGGCGCCGGGCGCTCCTCGCAGCGCCGCTCGTGCTCTTTGCCGCTTACGTTGTGAGCGGCGCCATCGTACGGCTCGCGTTCCTGTACGAGGTCGGTCCGAACGTGCGAATCGCGGCAGCGCTGGCCGTGCTCTGCTGCACCCTGGTTTACGCCACCTGGCCTCGGGTTCCGCGCGCGCTCGCTGCCGCAACGTGGAGCACCAACGCGGCGCTGGCGCTGACGGCGCTCGTGGCCGCCGGGCAGCTGCTCCAGTTCGCACAGTGGGCGGTCGGGCGTTCGTACAAGAATTACGAAGCGTCCCGCGAGCTCGGCAGGGTGCTCCCGCCTGGGACTCTCGTGCACGGCAAGCTGGCCAACGGGCTCGCCCTCGAGAATCGCATCCGTCCCATCTTCGTCGGTCGCGGATTCGGCAACTACGAGGACCGGAAGAGCCGGGATGATGTGCGATATATTCTGACTTACGTGGCGCCGAGCCTCGGCTACGAGTCGCAGGCAGGCAATCCAATTATCCAGGACGTCATCAACGCTTATCCGAACCGCAGAGTGGTCATGACGTTCGATGTCGCGGAGACGCCTTCCGGCCACGACCGCGCTGCGCTCATCGACAAATTCGGCGGCGAATCACGGCTGGACCCTCCACACATGAGCGGGCGTGCGAAGGATTGACGAGAGCGCCATCAAGGCGCACGCGGACCTGCGGTTCCGCTCCGAATACGACTACGCCCTGTTCGAGTATTACAGGAGCGCGAAGGTGCTCGCGTTTCTCGACCGCGCCGGGGTCCCGCTGCGGGGGCGTGTGCTCGACGCCGGCTGCGGCGGCGGCGGGATGCCGCTCTCCCTTGCCGAGGAAGCGGACGAGGTCGTGGGTATCGATCCGGCCGAACGCTTCCAGGACGCGGGCGTCAGGCTTGGCCACGAGCGCGGCATGCGCAACCTGCATTTCGCCCTCGCCGACGGCATGGCGCTGCCGTTCGCAGCCGGCGCGTTCGACCTCGTGCTTTCGCACGCGGTCATCGAACATGTCGCCGATGCACCGCTCTATCTGCGCGAGTGCGCCCGGGTGCTGTCGCCGGGGGGCCACGTGTACCTGTCGACGGCTCCGTATCTCTCGTTTGCCGGCGCACACCTGCCCAGGCTGAAGGTACCGGTGCCGCTTCACCTCCTGCTCGGACGCAGGCTTGCATTTGCGTCCTTCCAGCAACTGGCGCGGCATGCGCCCTGGTCGCTGCGTGAGCCGGCGAACGAAAACTCGTTCATCAAGGCGGCACGGCGTGGAGAGAACAAGCACGACGATTTGCTCGAAAAGGTCACTGTCGTCCGCCTGCGGGCGCAGATCGCCTCGGCCGGACTGCGCATCGTCCGCGAGGAGCTCCACGTGACGTCGACGGTCCGCCGGATGCCTGCGGCGATCGGGCAATGGCTCAGGAACAGCCCCCTGACCCAGGACGCGCTCATCAGCAACATGGAATACGTACTCGCGAGGGCGTAGCGTGGCGGAAATTACCCGGTACAAGGCGGAAGACAGACGCTCGGTCGAGGGGTTGTATCGCCGTGTGTTCGGCAATGACGCCGCCGAGGGCAGCCGGATGCGCTGGGAGTGGCAGTACCGTCGCAACCCGAACAATGCCGGACAGGAACCCGAGATCTGGATTGCACGCGAAGGCACGTCGATCGTCGGGCAGTACGCCACCATGCCGGTTCGGCTCTGGGTCCGCGGCCAGGAGGTGCGCGGGTCCTGGGGCATGGACGTGATGGTCGCGCCCGAGCGTCAGCGCCAGGGGTTGGGCGAGGTGCTTTTCCGCACGTGGGATCGCAACGTCGGCGCGTCGCTCGGCCTCGGACTCTCTGATTCGTCGTACCGGTTGTTCCAGAAGCTGCGCTGGCCGGACGTCGGTCCGGTCCCGTGCCTGGTCAAGCCTCTGACCCGCCGTGCGCTTCGCCGGCCGAACTGGCCCGTGCCGGTCAACAGGCTCGTGTCGGCCGTGACTCTGCCGATCGTCAAGATCGTGGCGAGGACGCGCCCCCTCCGCGCCGAAGTGCGGCTGGTGCAGCGCTTCGACGACAGCTTCACGGCGCTGTGGGACGAACTGGCGCCGAAGTTCGCGCTGGCGGTGCGACGGGACGCGCCCTACCTCAATTGGAAGTACGTGTCGGCTCCCCACGTCCGCTACAGCATCGCCGTCCTCCGCAGGAGCGACAAGAACATCGGCTACGCGGTCTATCGGCACCTCCACGAGCCCCGCGGGCGGGTAACGCTGCTCGCCGACTTTCTCACCGATCCGGACGACGAGACGGCGCTGCAGACGCTGCTGCAGTGGGTCGATCGCGAGGCGCGGCAGGCCGACTCTGACAAGATCCGTACATTCGCCACGCACGCGGCGTTCAGGAAGGTGCTCCGGCGTTCCGGCTACTTCCAGGTGAAATCGACCATGGAGTTCGTCGTGAAGGTCAATGCCGTCGACGTAGAGCCGGGGTTCTACGAGGACGTCGACACGTGGCACGTGACGGCCGGGGATTCGGACCAGGATCGATGACGCGCGAAGCAGGCCGGAGTCCGGCGTGAACCTGCTGGTCGGGATCGACACCGAGGGAGACAACCAGTGGGATGCGGCGGCGCGGGCCAACCAGACGTTTGCGAACATCTATGCCCTCCCGCTGCTGCACGCGCTGTTTGCCAGGCACGGCGTCAGGCCGACCTATGTCGTGACCTACCCGGTCGCGAAGGACGCCAGGTCCGCCGACACGCTGGCGCGGCTGCTCGGCGGAGGGGATTGTGAGATCGGCGCCCACCATCACGCCTGGGAAACTCCGCCGTGCACGGCCGAGGACATCACCCGGCATCCGTATGCGTCGGCAATCCCGCGGGCCCAGTTCGAACAACAGCTCGAGGCCTTGACTGGCGCGATCGCGGACGCGGTGGGTACGGCGCCGGTGTCCTACCGATCCGGCCGATTCGGATTTTCGGCGGAGCACGTCGCCGGACTCGAGCGGCTCGGGTACCTGGTCGAATCGAGCGTCGCCCCGCTGTTCTACGAGTCGCACAAGGGCGGGCCGGAGTTCGTGGAAGCGCCGCTCAGGCCCTACTTCCTCGCCTACGACAGCGCGACGAGACCGGGCACGAGCAACCTGCTGGAGGTGCCGGTCTCGGCGGGCTTGAATCGCCGGCTGCCACGGCGCCTGCAGTACCTGTATGCGCGCGCTCCCGCGCCGTATACGACGAAACGCATACTGCGGGCGCTGCGACTCGTTCGCATGCGATGGCTTCGCCCGTCGTACTCGTCACTCGAGGACATGATCGCACTCGCGCGGCGGCTCGCGGCGGACGGCGAGCCCGTCCTCAACCTCCTGTTCCATTCGAGTGAGGCGATCGTTGGCGGCAGTCCCTACAATCGAACACAGGCGGAGCTGGACTCGTTCTGCCATCGGCTGGACCGATTTCTCGCGTTTGCGACGAAGGACCTTGGCGCGGTGCCGCTGACCTTTGGCGAGTTCCGGCACGCCTACTCGCGCTGATGCGCATCCTTCACGTCACGCCGCATCTTCCCCCCGACCAGGCGGCCAACGCGCTGCTGCCGGCGCAGCTCGGCGGCTGGGCGAAGGACCGGGGCGACGAGGTCGAATATGTCGCGCATCCACCGCGCGCGGGCGGCAGCGCCGCACTCGCTGGCCGGGCGACGTGGATTCCCCGGCGGTCGGGCACGATCCTCGATCGCGCAATGCACCTCGGGCCAGCTCTTGCCGCCCTGCGCATGCGGCGATTACTGGCGCCTGCGATCGCGCGCGCCGACGTGGTCCACGTCCACAGCAACGGCCTGCTCGCGGAGATCGCCGTCCTGCTCGCACGGCGCCGGAGCAAGCCGGTCGTGCTCACGCTGTACGGAACGGAGATCTGGCATTACGCGCCCAAGCGATTCAGTCCGGACCTGTTCACGCGGGCATACCACGCCGCCTCATTCGTCACGTTCTACAGCGACCGCCTGATGGGCCGCGCGCATGCGCTCGGTCTCGGCCGACGCAACGCGCGGGTCGTGTACCCGCCCGTCGGGCCGCGGTTCGCCTGGCACGACGAGAACGAACAGGGCAACGCGCGGACGGCGCTCGGCATCGGCAATCGGCACCTGCTGCTGAACGTCAAGCGGCTGCACCCGCTCGCCGGCCAGAAGACGCTGCTCGAAGCGATGACCGACGTGGTCCACGAATTTCCCGACACCCGCCTCGTGCTCTGTGGCACGGGACCGCTGCTCGATCAGCTGAAGTCGACGGCACGATCCGCGGGCGTCGAACGCCACGTCAACTTCACCGGTCTGATCGACAACGAGACCGTCGCCCGCTACTGCGCCGCCGCGGATCTCTTTGTCCTGCCCTCAGTGCTCGAAGCGCTTCCAACCGTTGCCGTCGAAGCGCTCGCCTGTGGCACGCCCGTAGTCTCGACTGACAATCCTGGCGGACTCGAGTTGAACGGGGTCTTCGGCCCGGACGTCGCAATCGTGCCGGGCGAGCAACCGATCGCGCTCGCGAAGGCGATCACGCATTTCCTGCGCGAGAAGCGGCGAACGCTGCCGGCGACGCGAGAGGTGATCGAGCGGGAGTTCCGGCCCGCCGCCGTGGCGGCACGGTACCTGGCGGATCTACGCGGAGCTGCTCGAGGGCGTCCGATGACGGTGCCGCTCGGGCGCGTTGTCGCCGTCGCGGCGATTGGCGCGGCTCTGGGGGCGCTGAGCCTGATCGCGTGCTTCGCACGGGGTCCCATGATCCTGATCACATTCGACAGCGATCCGCCGAAGCTCGTCACCGGGGTGTTCCCGGCCGAGCGCGACGAGCGCACGCAGCTCACGTTCGCATGGACCGGCCGCGACCTGAATATCCGGCTGCCCGGGCTCGATCGCCGGCAGGAATGGACGCTCGATGTGCGCGCGCGTTCCGGTCGCACAGACCCTCGCAGCAATCCGTCGCTGTCGTTCTATGCCGACGGAGGCTTGATCACCGCACATCAGTCGACCACGGGGTTCGAGGTCGTCCACGTCGTGATTCCGGCGCGCCCGCAGCGCCCTCGCGGCGCCATCGTGCGCATGGACGTGTCGGACACGATGGTTCCTGGCGCGAGCGACTCCCGCGCACTCGGGGTGATGCTGGATGAAGTCCGCATCGCACCCGCCGGCCGCGTGTGGCCGCCCGGCGGTGCACTCATTGGTGCGGCCGCCGGGGCGGCCGCGTTCGGCGCCGCGATCGCCCTCGTCGCCTCATTTCCTGCGGCGGTTGCCGGCGCTTTGGCGATCGGCGGCGGACAGGCACTGCTCCTGTCGCGCGGATTCGGACCGTACACCGACTACCCGGCCGCTGCGGCGTGGCTCGCCGGGTGGATCGCTCTCGCGGTCGGCGTCATTGCCTTGTGGAGTGCACGTCGGGGCGCACCGGCGTCCGCCCCCGCCCGCTTCGTCGTCGCATTCTCCGGGGCTGCGCTGTTTTTGAAGCTGCTCGTGCTGCTGCACCCGCAGATGCCGGTCGGGGACGCGATGTTCCATGCCCACCGCTTCCAGGGCGTGCTTGCGGGCAACCTGTATTTCACGTCAATCGCGCCGGGAAACTACACCTTCCCGTACCCGCCGGGCTTTTATCTCTTTGCCGCGCTCTTCGAGCGGCTCGTCGTCCGCGGCGCCGCGGACATGAACCTGCTGCGAGTCGTTGCGCTGGGAGTTGACGCGATCGCAGCAGCGACGCTTTACGTCGCTGTCCGGCGGAACTGGACGAACCCGTGGAGCGCAGCGCTCGCAGTTGTGATCTATCAGATGCTCCCACTCGAGTTCCGTATCTTCACCGTCGGCAATCTCACGAACGCGTTCGCGCAGTCGATCTCGGTCCTCGCGCTTTCGGTAATCGCCGGAGCGCACTTCGAACGGTTCCCGGTGCGACACGGGGTACTGCTGACGGTGACTCTCGCGTTTGCGTTCATGTCACACACCAGCACCTTTGCCATCCTCCTGGGCACCTGCATCTGCATCGCCGCGCTGTTTGCATGGCGCGGGGACCCGGCCGTCCGGCGGGTATCGGCCCTCGTGCTGCTCGCGACGCTCGTGGCGCTGGTCCTTGCCGTCGCACTCTATTACGCGCACTTCGGCACCACATACCGTGCGGAGTTCTCGCGCATCACCACGGAGACGGTATCGGCAACGCCGTACGCGGGAGGCCGGGATCTCTCGGCGCGCGCGCGCAGCGTCCCCTGGTATCTGGGCTCGTATCTGGGGTGGGGAGCACTCGTGCTCGCCGCCTGTGGCGCATTGCAGCTGTATCGACACGGTGCCCGGGATCGGCTGACGCTGGCGACCGCCGGATGGGCCGCTGTCGTGCACGCTGTTCCTGATCATCGGAATCGTGACACCGGTCGACATGCGCTACTACCTCGCCGCAGTCCCCGCAGTGGCCGTGGTCGCTGCCGCAGGCGTCGGCGCACTCTGGCGCCCCGGCGTGACCCGGATCGTGGCGCTCGCACTGCTCGCCGTGGTCTGCTGGAGTGGAGTGGTAACGTGGTACACAACCTTCTGAATCGGCGGCAGTTGAGTGGCGGCACGAGGATTCGACAATGACTTTGATCGAGAAAATCAGCGGTGACATGACGGCGGCGATGCGCAGCAAGGACCAGGCGCGCCTGATGCCGCTCCGGATGGCCAAGGCGGCGCTGATGAACCGCGAGGTCGAGAAAGGGCGCGCTCTCGACGAGAGCGAGTCCCAGCAGGTGGTGGCGTCGCTCATCAAGCAACGGCGCGATTCAGTCGAGCAGTTCACGGCCGGCGGCCGCCCCGAGCTCGCGGCGCGCGAAGCGGCTGAGATCACGGTCCTCGAAGCCTACCTGCCCCCGCCGCTCGATCCCGCCGAGATCGAACGGGCAGTGGACGAGGCCGTGCGCGAAACTGGAGCAACCGCAGCCAAAGACATGGGGCGGGTGATGAAAGCGGTGATGCCGAAGCTGGCCGGCCGGGGCGCTGACGGCAAGGTCGTGAATGAGCTCGTCCGCCGCAGGCTGGGCGCCTGAACCGACGCCAAACTTTTTCGCGTGGTTTCCGTCTAAGGATCCAGACAGGCTCACAGAGCCTCTCGTCCATCCTCCACTTGGCCCCTGCCCGCAAGGCAGGGGCTTTTTTTGGTGGTACGCTGAGCCTTCCCATGCGCTCGGAGGCTCCGATCACACCGTTCGGTCCCATCGTTCTACTCGCAATGAGCTCACGGCTGGCCCGGTCGGCCGGGCTCATCGGCATCGCCACCATGGCGAGCCGAGTCCTCGGCGTCGCCCGCGAGGTCGTCCTCGCGGCACTCTTCGGCGCGGCCGGAGGCGTCGAAATGGACGCGTTCAACGTCGCATTCCGGATCCCGAACCTGCTGCGCGATCTCTTTGCCGAAGGCGCGATGACCGCCGCATTCGTCCCCGCGTTTACGCGTGCGCTCGCGCACGATGGACGCGACGCCGCGTGGCGCCTCGGCAACCTGGTCATCAACGCGCTGCTCGTCATTACCGGCAGCCTGGTCATTCTCGGGATTGTCTTTGCCGCGCCGATCACCAGCCTGATCGCGCCGCGGTTCGCGGCGACGCCGGGCAAACTCGAGTTGACGACGACGTTGACGAGAGTGATGCTGCCCTTCCTCACCACCGTCGCCGCTTCGGTCGCGATGATGGGCATGCTCAACTCCGTCCGTCGCTTCTTCATCCCCGCGCTCTCGCCGGCGATGTTCAACATCGCGACGATTGCGTGCGCGTTCGCGATCGTGCCGCTGATGCCGCGTTTCGGATTGCCGCCGATCCTCGGCATCGCGATTGGCACGCTCGTCGGCGGCGTCGGACAGGCGCTGCTGCAGTGGCCGGCGCTTCGGGCCGAAGGTTTCCGCTACCGTCCGGTCGTCGACTTCAAGGATCCCGCGCTCCGCGAAGTCCTCCGGCTGATGGGACCCGGCACACTGGGACTCGCGGCGGTGCAGATCAACGTGTTCGTGAACACCTATCTCGCCACCGGGCAGCCGCAGGGAGCGGTGTCCTGGCTCAGTTACGCATTCAGGCTCATGTACCTGCCGATTGGCTTGTTCGGGATCTCGATTGCGACCGCCGCACTGCCGGAGATCTCGCGCCACGCGGCTGACGACGACACGCCCGCCGTGCGCGAGACCATCTCGCGCGCCCTGCGGATGATGCTGATGCTGAACGTGCCGGCCACGATCGGGCTGATGGTGCTCGCGCATCCGATCGTGGCGCTTCTGCTGCAGCGCGGGCGCTTCACCGCGTACGACACCGCGGCAACCGCCGCCGCCCTGATCTGTTATGCGCCCGGCCTCCTCGCGTATTCGGCGGTGAAGATCGTGTCACCCACCTTCTACTCGCTGCGCGACAGCAGGACGCCGGTGCTCGTCAGCGTGGCGTCGGTGCTCGCGAATCTCGGGATCAATCTGCTGCTCGTGCGGCAGTTCGGATTTCGCGGCCTTGCCGCAGGCACGGCACTCGCCGCGATGTTCAACGCCGGCGCTCTCCTCTGGCTGCTTCGCCGGCGGCTGGCCGGAATTGAAGAGCGGCGGATCGGCGTCACGTTCACGAAGATCCTGGTCGCCTCCCTCGCCATGGGTGCCGTCGCACACGCCACGGTGACGTGGCTGACGGTGGCACTTCCGGGCGCGTCGACGTCGACCAGAGCGGTTCATGTCTTCGCCGGCATCGGCGCTGGCGTGGTGGCGCTTCTCGTGGCCTCCAGGACACTCCGCATCGAGGAGTTCGATCTTGCGCTTGCCGTCGTCCTGCGCCGCCCCAGGGGTGCCGCCGAGCCCGCGGCGTGACCGACGTGACGAACACTCGTCGCTCGACGCCGACGCTCCATCGGACGATCGTGCTCCTCGCCGGCGCCCACATGATGGTCGATGGTTACGGCAACATCTATGCGCCGCTGTTGCCGCTGCTCATTCCGCGACTCGGTTTGACGCTTGCGGCAGCGGGCACGCTGACGATGCTGTTTCAGCTCGCCGCGTCGGTTGCCCAGGTCGGCTTCGGACACGTGGCCGATCGCTGGCGCCCGCGCGTGCTCGTGACGGTGGGTCCAATGGTGGCGGTCAGCATCCTCAGCCTGATCGGACTCGCCACCTCGAAGGCGGGACTCGCGGCCATCCTGCTCGTGGGCGGACTGGGCGGCGCCGCGTTTCACCCGCCCGCGGCCGCGCTCGCGTACCGTCTTGGCGGCGAGCGGCGCGGGCTCGCGATGTCGGTGTACATCACCGGCGGCACGCTGGGATTCGCGCTCGGCCCGCTGCTCTTCGCGCCGGTGGCGGAACGCTACGGACTGGCGGTGACCCCGTGGCTCGCGATCCCGGGTCTTGCCGTGGTGGCGTTCCTCCTGCGCCGGGTGCCGCCGGTCCCGCTGCACCCGTCGGCGCGAGGCGGCTTCTCGGCGCTTCGTCCCTACGCGAAACCACTCGCGCTGCTCTACTCGATTGTCGTCCTCCGCACGCTGACGTCGCTCGGCTTCGCCACGTTCGTCCCGGTGATGCTGACACGCCGCGGGTTCTCGGTCGGACAAGCCGGAGCAGCGGTCGCGCTGTATCTCTTCGGCAGCGGTGTCGGCGGGTTCTTCGGCGGGCCTCTTGCCGACCGCTACGGCGCGCGCCGGATCATCGCATGGTCGCTGATTGCGTCCTGCCCGTTCCTGTTCGCGGCGCCGTTTCTCACCGGTGTCTCGTTCATGCTCGTGCTCGCGGCCGGCGGCCTGTTCCTGCAGTCGACGCTGCCGGTCAACGTCACGTTCGGGCAGTCGCTGGCGCCGGTGAGCGCGGCCACGGTGTCGTCTCTGATGATGGGCTTCGCGTGGGGCACCGGCGGGCTCAGCGTTCCGTTTGTCGGGCTCATTGCCGATCGCATCGGCATCGAGCACACGCTCGTCGGCCTGTCGCTGGTGCCACTGCTCGCGGCAGCATTCGCTCTTCCTTTGCCGGCACGTGCGGCGCACACACCTGTCGTCACCGTGCCGGACGTAACGGTCTGACGGTCGGTCCGACGCAGTCGAAGCGATCGAGTTCGTCCGTCCCGCTGTGGTACGATAGTTTCTTTCGACCCCCGCACGATGTCCCGTTACGCCCGTCCCACCTCGCTCAGCTATCTCGGCCCCGGGCCGATGACGCCTGCCGTCAAATGGATTATCTGGGCCAATGTCGCCGTTTTCGTCGCGCGATTCGTCTATCCGCGGCTCACCGTGTTTCTCGGGCTGATCCCCGAGGCGGTGATCGAGCATCGATGGATCTGGCAGCCCGTCACGTACATGTTCGTGCACGAGGGCTTCACACACATCCTCTTCAACATGCTCGGCATCTGGATGTTCGGGGTGGAGCTCGAGCGCAAGTGGGGGACCAGCTTCTTCCTGAAGTACTACGCGATCACCGGGGTTGGCGCGGCCATCACCACGCTCATCGTCGCCCTGCTCCCGTTCGCGGTCACGTCGGCGACCTACGGCGCCGAACACCGTGGGCGCCTCGGGAGCGCTCTACGGCATCCTGCTCGCCTTCGCGCTCTATTACCCCGAGCGGCCGATCCTGATGTTCATGCTCTTCCCCGTGCCGGCGAAGTACTTCGTCATGATCATCGGGGCCATCTCGTTCCTCTCGGCGACGAGCGGCGCGCCTCACGTCGCGCATGCCGCGCATCTCGGCGGCATGGCGTTTGGCTACTTGTACCTGAAGGGCGGGGGCGGCGGGCTCAGCGCCGAGATCAAATACCGCTACGTGAAGTGGAAGATGAACCGGCTCCGCCGCAAGTTCGACGTGTATTCAGGTGGCCGCTCGGACTGGGATCGCAAGGTCCACTGACGGGGCGGAGGTCGGTCAGGCCTGGAAGTACGAGTCGGTGTGATCCAGCCAGTCCTGGCGGATCGGACTGAACAGGTCGAGCTCGAACGTGTCGTCGAGCGCCTCGGCCTGGTGCTCGACCCTGGACGGGATGTGGAGCACTTCCCCCTCGCGAACGGTGATTTCCTCGCCGTTGATCAGGAACTTGAGCGCGCCCTGGAGCACGTACGTCATCTGCTCGCTTTCGTGCGAGTGCATCGGGACGAGCGCTCCCTTCTTCAGGTAGACCTGCGCCAGCATCTCGCGTTCCCCGCCGACAATCTTGCGGGAAATCATCTCGGTGACCTTTTCGAGGGCGATTTCGTCCCAGCGATATAGTCGAACGGGAGGCACAGTCACGATTGGTAGCCTGTCGTCTGGAGCCACGATAGAGTGGATTATACCCGCGCGGAGGGGCGCCGCCCGGCCCATGGACGGGGTGTTATAATTCAGCGTTTGGCCTCGCACGGTTCGTGGATTCGGCGGGTCTCGAGTGGCGGAACGTCGCGCCCGGACCAGTCACTTCGATGCGGTCGAAAGGGGCCCGAACGGCAATGAAGGCGACTGCGGTCAGCAACGGCAGCAGCACGAAAACCTGGCGCGGCAGCGAGACGCATCACGGCCTGACGGCTGACGATCTCCTCCACGCCTACCGCCTGATGGTGCTCTCGCGCCGGATTGACGACAAGGAAATCCAGCTCAAGAACCAGAGCCTCATCTTCTTCCAGATCAGCGGAGCCGGGCACGAAGCGGTGCTCGCAGCGGCCGGCATGTCGCTCCAGGCCGGATACGACTGGTTCTATCCCTATTACCGCGACCGGGCGCTCTGCCTCGCCCTCGGCGTCACGCCATACGAGATGTTCCTGAGCGCGGTCGGCGCCAGGGACGATCCCGAGTTCCGGCGGCCGCCAGATGCCGTCCCACTGGGGCCACAAGGTCCACAACATCGTCTCCGGCTCGAGCCCCACCGGCACGCAGTGTCTGCACGCGATCGGTTCGGCCGAAGCGGGTGTGCTCTACGACAAGATCACCTCGATCGAAGGGCGCGAGCGCGCGTTCCACCGCGACGAGGTGGTGTACGTGTCGATCGGCGAAGGCGCAACGAGCGAAGGCGAATTCTGGGAATCCCTGAATGCCGCCTGCCTCGGACGGCTTCCGGTGGTCTATCTCGTCGAGGACAACGGATACGCGATATCGGTCCCGGTCGAGGTTCAGACCGCCGGAGGCGACATCTCCAGGCTGGTCGCGTCGTTCCCCGGCCTGATGGTGCAGAGCGTCGACGGGACAGACTTCGTCGAAAGCTACGGCGCGATGACGGCGGCGGTCGCCTACACGCGCGCGCGAAAAGGCCCGGCGCTGGTCCACGCAAAGGTGGTTCGTCCGTACTCGCACTCGTTGTCAGACGACGAGAAGCTGTACAAGACCACGGACGAGCGAGCGGCCGAAGCGAGGCGCGATCCGATTCGTTCGGCTGGCGGCTTTCATCAAGGCGGAGGGTATTGCCGGCGATGCCGAGCTCCAGGCGATCGCGCAGGAGGTGCAGGCTGAGGTGAACGCGGCCGCCGACCGTGCGATTGCCGCGGCGAAGCCCAGTGTGGACACCGTCGGTCTCTATGTGTATTCGCCCGACGTCGATCCGACGTCTGACCAGTTCAGCGCCACGCCGGCGCCGCAGGGCAAGCCGGACACGATGGTCGCGGCGATCAACCGCACGCTCAAAGACGAGATGGCGCGCGACCCGCGCATCGTCGTATTCGGCGAGGACGTCGCCGACGTGAGCCGTGAAGCGGCGCTCGGAAGCGTCTCCGGCAAGGGCGGAGTCTTCAAGGTCACACACGGCCTGCAGCGCGAGTACGGCGCTGCCCGGGTGTTCAACACGCCGCTCGCGGAGGCGGCGATCATCGGCCGCGCGATCGGGATGGCGGTCCGCGGCATCAAGCCGGTCGTCGAGATTCAGTTCTTCGACTACATCTGGCCGGCGATGATGCAGATGCGGGACGAGATGTCGATGATGCGGTACCGCTCGAACAACGAGTTCGCCTGCCCGATCGTCATCCGCACCGCGATTGGCGGATACCTCCGCGGTGGCGCGCCGTACCACAGTCAGTCGGGCGAGAGCATTTTTGCGCATTGCCCTGGCATCCGAGTGGTGTTTCCGTCGAACGCGCAGGATGCCGCCGGCCTGCTGCGGACGTCGATCCGCTGCCAGGACCCGGTGCTGTTCCTCGAACACAAGCACCTGTATCGCCAGACCTACAACAAGGGTGAATACCTCGGCCCCGACTACATGGTGCCGTTCGGCAAGTCCTCGGTGCGCCGGGACGGCAACGATGTCGTCGTCATCACCTGGGGAGCCCTGGTCCAGCGCTCGCTCCTCGCCGCACAGCAGGCGGAGAAGGACGGCATCAGCGTGATGGTGATCGATCTCCGCACCATCTCTCCGGTCGACTGGGTCGGCATCTCCGCGGCGGTGATGAAGACGAACCGCGTCATCATCGCGCACGAGGATCAGCTCACGTGCGGATTCGGAGCGGAGCTGGCGGCGCGAATTGCTGACGAATTGTTCGAACACCTCGACGCACCGGTGCGGCGCGTGGCGGCGCTCGACGTGCCGGTGGCCTATTACCCCGAGCTCGAAGAGGCCATCCTGCCGCAATCGGCGGACGTCCTCAAAGCGATCAAGGCCATCGCCCGCTACTGACCCGCATCAAGTCGTCCTCTTCCCGTGCTGCGCGCTCTTCTCCTGTTCACGTTCGCGCTCGGCTTCCGCGGGGACCGCAGCCGCGCAGGTGGAAGAACGTGCCTCGACCGGCGCCCTGCCGGCACACGCCGCCGGAGTCTTCGAAGAGATTGCCGCCTGCCACCTCACGACGGCCGGAACGTATCTCGTCTTCGACCGGCGTGCCCACGCGGTCTACACCTTCGACCGCGGCACCGACGTGCCCCGCAAGATCGTCCAGATTGGAAGCGAGACCGGCCGGATCATCCGCCCGACCGCATTCGATTCCGGTCCTGACGGGACGTTCGTCGTCGCCGACGTGCCCGGCGATCAGCGGCGCCTGCAGTTCTTCACGGTGGCGGGGTCGGCGCTCGGCGGCTTCACGATGGTGGGACGCCCGGTCCCGCTCATCACCTTCGGCAACATGACGCTGAGCGGACTTGGCTCTCTCAAGTACACCGGCCGCAGCATTCTTCTGAGCCAGCCGGACACCGGCGCGCTCGTGACCGAGTACGGGCTCAACGGCGCACCGCTCCGCGCGATTGGCGAACTGCGCCCGACGGGACAGGAGAAGGATCGCGCGGTCCACGAGGCGCTCAACCTTGGACTCGGACTCCCCATCCCCGGCGGCGGGTACTACTTCGTGTTTATCTCAGGTGTCCCGATGTTCCGGAAGTATGACGCGGACGGAAAGCTGGTGTTCGAGCGCCACATCGAAGGCCCCGAGGTCGATCCCTTCATGAGCCAGATGCCGCGGACGTGGGGCCGCCGCCGCACTGAAGACGGAGAGATTCCCCTGGTACCGTCGACGATTCGCACTGCAGGTGTCGATCGCGATGGCAATCTCTGGATATCGCTGGTCGTGCCGTTCACGTACGTTTACGACAAAACCGGCGAGAAACGCCATACGGTGCAGTTCCGCGCCGCCGGCATCATTGCACCGTCAAGCTTCTTCTTTACCGCCGATGCACACGTCCTGGTCGCGCCGGGATGCTACAGCTTCGCCGTAAAGTAAGAGCCAATCACATCAACTTGCCGATCGGCCCGAGATCGAGATTGAGATCCCCGGGGTCGAGACCAAACTGCGAACCGACGTACCGGACGGTCTCCTCGAGCCGCATCAGGGCAAGTCCGACCGCCTCAGTCTCTTCGGCCGTGAGCGTCCCCGCGTCCATTCGCCTGATCGCCTGGCGTTCGAGCAATTGCCTGATGAATTCGACGAGGGTGAGCACCAGCTTTCCGACCGAGCGCCGGACGTCTTCCGGATCGGCATTCCAGCGCGGCGGCGGCGCCGCAGCGAGCCGGTCGAGCTCGTGGCGAAGGGATTCGATTTCGCGCACCTCCACGGCTCCGAGGTTGGCGCCAGCACGCCTCGCTGGAGCGCGCCTGGTGGAAGGTCGCGCGACGCGTCTGCTGCGAGGCGAACGCTTTGATTTCGACGCTTTCATGTCCAGACGTCAGGCGTGAACGCGAAGGGCGCCCAGGGCCCCGTGACCGTAAGCTTGCCGTCGCCTGACGCCACCGGGGCGAGCAGGTCCCTATACGCCTGGACCTGCCGCTTCTCGACGAGGTGGTACAGCGTCGCCGCCGTACTTCCTCGTCCGGTTTCAAACCGCTCCGCGACGGCTAGACTGCGAACGGCTTCTGACGCGGCGCTCAGTGCAGAAGGTAGTGCGGACAGCAGTGCCCTGCGGCTCTCGAGGTAATCCGTTCCAGAGACTGCACGACTGCCGGCCAGTGCTGGCGCCGCCGGCTGTGCGGCCTCACCCCCGAGGAGACGGATTGTCATCTGACTGCGGCCTCGCACCAGCTGGAGCGCTTCCAGGATGGCGTCACGGCGCTGTCCCGCGACTGATTCGAGCTCCCGTGCATCCAGGAATGCCCCGAACCGCGCCGGCAGCAGCGCGTCCAACTTCGCATGGAGATGCGCGATCACCTCGTGCTGATCCCTGAGCGCCTGCTCTGAGACCGTCGGCGGCCGATCGACGCGTTCAACGGCGGCGTACACGCCCCCCGTCGTGATGATCTCGATTACGTGCCCCGCCCGCTCGAACGGTTCGCACCGATCACCGGCGAGCGCGAACACATACAGCCCGTTCATCGCCGTATCCCGGGCAGTACGCGATCCGCGGCGCAGAGCAGCGCAGACAGACGGAGATACACGAGATCCACGTTCGCGAGCGAGAGGATGACATCCGCACTCAGCACGACGCCGCGATTGAGCAGGTTGTCGACGACGTCGAGCAGCGATGCGTCCGAGTCATCGATGATTCGCGCAACGGTGCTTCGGTGTGTCGTCTTCGGACGGGCCGGCGCACGCAATACTGCCGGGCGTATCGGTTTCGGAGGCCGTGACGTACGCGGGCGCTTCGGCGGTCTGGCGCGCGGCACGGTCGAGCGGCGGCGATTCGGACTCATGACGCAGTTTCAGGCTGGACGAAGTTGTACGCCGGCCACGGGCCGGTGAGCGTCAGTTCCGTCCCCGCGGCGGCGCCTTTGGCGGCGAGACGCTTCGCAGCGGATTTGAACGTCGATCGACGTGATGCGGGCACGAGGAATGCCGCTTCGAGCAATGGAGGTGTCGACGCCCCATCCGGAATATCGCTGCGTGTCCGGACCTCGCGGGCAAGCGACGCGAGAGATTCGTACGCAGCGATGGCGCTCTCCGCGGCCATGCGCGTGGCATCGTTCGCGCTGTCCCGCACCTGCTTCCTGGCCGCGAGAAACGCGGCCCCGGAGGCGGCGGGCTCGACCGCTGCCGATCTGCGCTCGAGGGTTTTGGGCAGCCTCGTGATCCGTACACCCCATTCTTCACAGCCGGCGATCCGCTTCGCGAGCGCGGTGATCTCGCGCGCCCGCGACCGGGTCGCGTCGACGGCGCGTTTCTCGGTCGAGAACATGGTGAACAGCTTCATCGGAACGACGGTGCACCCGCGCTGACGTGAGAACTGCTCGACCACTTGCTCGTGGGCCATGGCGACGCTTCCGACCCACTTCATGTCCTGGAGCGCACCCTCGAGGGCGGGCTGGCCGTATACGTCGAGCGGCACTTCAGCGATCGCAATCCAAAGCGAGCGCCCTGCCGCACGAACGGTCAGACGGGCCGCACCCGGAATGCCTCGCGACCCCCGTGCGATGCGCGGGAGGTCGGCTGCATAGACGACGCAATAGAGGTAAATCGCGGTGGCCATCAATACGGAAAGCGATGATATCTCACCAAAGAAGCGGCCTTTCAGCCGCCGCAGTCCGCCACGACGAGCGCCACCGCCGCAGCGCCGGAAGACCCCGCGGTGGCGGCAGTTCCGTCGGTGTCACAACCACCGGAATCGACTTCTGGCCAGTGCTCACTTTGAAGCGTTGCATCCGCCGTATCTCGAGTCGCTCCTCCCGCGCGGCCGCCCGACACCGCGTACACGTCCCCCGCCCGACGGCGTTGATCAGGACGAGTGGCACATCAATCTGCATCGCGTTCAGCCGGACCAGCAGACGGAACGTTTCTTCGCGCGGGAGGGCCGCTGCGCGGGTCACCGCGATGAACGAGGTCTTCGCCGGATCCGTGAGCAGTGTCCGCAGCCGGCCGATGCCCTGGGAAATTCGAAGGAGCACGGCACCGAGCTCGCCGACCCCGGTGATCGGCTGGTACTTCAACAGTATCGACATCAGCGCGCGGGCCCAGTCCTGCACGAGCTGCGGCATGTCGAGCAGCCGCAACGCGTGACCACTCGGCGCCGTATCCATGACGATGAGGTCGGGTCCAGCCGTCGTGCTCCGTCTCGAGTGGTTCGAGCACGTCCATCACCGCCGTGAGCTCGTCTATCCCCGGCGGAGCGAGGTCCATCAGGCCGTGCACGACCCGACGATCGTACGAGGCATCGACACCCACACTTCCCGATCCGCGGACCAGCCGGTCGAACCAGAGGTCGATCGCCGCACCATACCGCTGGCGAGCCGCGTGGAATGCCCGCGCGGCGTCGATTTCGCGGACGACGAGGTTCGACGGCCCGCCATGGATGGCTCGAGGGGCGTCGGCGACCGGAGCCGCGAGCGCATCGGCAAGCGAGTGTGCCGGATCGGTCGACACGAGAAGCACACGCCGAGCGGGAGACTCGAGCGCAATGGTGACCGCGGCCGCCGCGGCGCACGTCGTCTTGCCGACGCCTCCCTTTCCGCCGAAGAGGAGCAGCAGCGTTCCGGGTTTACCGATTCGCGGCGCCACGCCCGTCGTCGGCTTCAGAATGAAGCGCTCCACCGCGCGACCGCCTCTTTTCAGCGTCGCCGCAGGCGGCTCGGCAGACTCGATATCGGCGCCGATTGACGTCAACGCACGTACGCCCCGCGGCTCCGGGTCGCGCACCGCGAGCGACGTGAGATCGACGGCGGGCAGCCTCTGTCGAAGCGCCCTGACGCTCGATGCGTCGAGGCTCCGGCGAGCGTCGCACCACCCACAGGGTCCGGCAGGGGGAGTCGTGATTCGGTTCACGATGACGTCGTGCACTTCGAGGCCGCGATCACCCAGCTCCGATACGGCATCAGCGGTCTCTTCCACCGCCATCATCTCGGGAAGCGTAATCCAGCAGAACCGCGCCCGGTCGCCGTTGCGGAGCAATGACGCGAGCTGCCCCGACTCTTCACTCATCTCGCGGATGAACACGTCTTCGCGATCCGGAGACCACCGGCCGCGAAGCGCCTGGACGACGGCGCGATGCTTCTCCTGCATGCTGTCGAACGCGGCCGCAAGCGCCCCGAGCGTGGCTGGCGTGTCGAGCATCCGAAGCGTGTGACCGGTGGGGGCGGTGTCGACGATGACGACGTCGTAGGCGCCGCCGGCTGCGAGCCGGGAGACTTCGAGGAGGGCGGCGAGCTCGTCGATGCCTGGCAACGAAAGCTGGAGAAGACGCGAGACGTCCTCCTCGTCCAGCCACGTGCCGCGGAGCGCGATGCGCTCCAGCGCGGCGCGCCGGTTTGCCAACCATCGCCTCAGGGCGGCGGGTGCGTCGATTTCGACCGCGTGCAGCGAGCCGCGACGGGTTGGAATCCGTCGTGGCGCGGGCCCGAGCGGGCGCACGAATGCATCGCCGAGGGACGGAGCGGGATCGGTCGAAACCACGAGCGTGCGGGCTCCGCGCGAGGCGGCGTTCAGGGCGATAGCGGCGGCGCACGTGGTCTTGCCAACGCCGCCCTTGCCGCCGACGAACAGGTAGTCGGGCCCCGGTGCCTGCCGGATCAGGCGCGGTCGTCGTGCTGATCACCTTCGAACGAGGCTTCGATGCCGGTGATCCTGTAGTCGTTCGGCGAGAGCGTCGCGGCGCCGGCACCCTGCCTCCGATCCCGCATGTCGCGCAGCCGCGCGATCACGTCGGCCTCGAGCACGTCGAACTCTTCCTGCGTCAGCTCACCGAGCTCGACCCGCATCTGTGCCGCGAGCAGTTGTTCGCGCAGCGCCGTGTCGTCGTTCAGTTCGGTGTCGACGGCGGCGGCGATCTTGTCGAACACGAACCGCAGTCCGCCGATGAGCATCGAGTCGAGCAGGAACACCGCTTACTGGGCCCGTTCGAGTTTCAGCCTGATGTTGACGAAGTTGTACGGTGGCCACGGCCCGGTGTACTTGAACGTCAGCTTGTCGTAGCGCTGTCCGATGTCCTTGACCCGCGCGTCGAACGCCTGCTCCAGGTCGCGGGCGACGAGGAACGCGGCGTTCATGATCATCCGGTCGCCAATCGGCTTGTTCGAGCGCGAGGCGACCGAGACGTCGCGCAGGCCTTCGAAGATCTCCGCGACGTAGCGCTCGGAGCGGGCCTGCAGCGCGGCGTCGATCATCCGGCCGTACTGCATGCGGGCAAAGTAGGTCGAGCCCTTCTGCGACGAGATCTCCCCTTTGAGCCGCCTGATGTCGTCGTCTTCCGCCTCGATCTCGCGGATGATCTGATCGCGGTCCCACAGCACCTTCGAGGCCGAACTCGAACTTGTCCTGCATCTTGTTGAGGACGTCGGTGAAGGCGTCGTAGGCCGACCGCAGCAGCTCCATGATGTCGTCGTCGGTCTTGAAGACCGTGCCGAACGACATCGGGATGACGGTGTGCTGCTGCATCACCGTCTCGTTGACGCGCTGGTGCGCGAGCACGTTGTCGCGGGTCGGATCCTGCACCACCATGCGTGTGGTGGAGACGATCGCGGCAATCTCGCGGAAGTGGACGGTGTGCACCTCCGACGGCTCAGGACCGATGCCGAGCGGACCGAAGCTGAGAGGCTGTTCGGACTTGATGACGCAGTAGACGTACTTGCCCTGGGCGCCATCCTCGGCTGGCTGGCCGGCAGGTGTCCTCGCCGCGCGCTGGACCGGGCGCGGCATCCGCACGCGTTCGAGCTTGCCGCGCGCAGGCGCTGGCGGCGGCGCGGCCTTGCGGGCGCGAGCCGGCGCAGGCGCAGCCGGCGGCTTCTTGCGCGACGCGGTGGCTGCCGGACGAACCTTCTTTTTCTGGGTCTTGGCCATTACCTTCTCTGCCGGGGGGCAACTCCGCTCATCTTATCGCTTGCGGCTGGTCGACTTCGACGACGGCCTTTCGGGATCCATGCCGCGACGCGCCAGCATGCGCTCGATCTCGGCGACGAGCGCGTCGGGAAGGCACGGCTTGGTCACGAACGAATCACAGCCCGCCTGGCGCGCACCCTCGGCGTGGCCGGCAAGCGCATGACCGGTGAGCGCGACGATCGGGATGTGCTTCGTCCGTTCATCGGATTTGAGCCGCCGGGTCGCTTCCCAGCCGTCCATCTTCGGCAGGGCCAGGTCCATCAGGATGATGTCGGGCATCAGCTCGAGGGTCTTCTCGATCGCCTGGGCGCCGTCGGTGGCCTCGGCAACGTCGTACCCGGAAAACTGCAGGTACGCCGCGTACATTTCGCGGGCGTCCTGGTAGTCCTCGACCACGAGCACCAGCGCCCGCTGTTTCTGGGTCATCGGCGCCTCATCCTCGAAGGAATCCGCAGTGTGAACGTAGAGCCCGCCCCGGGCGCGCTCTCGAGGTCGATGGTGCCGCCAAGCATCTGGGCGAGGCGACGGCAAATCGAAAGCCCGAGTCCGGTGCCGCCGTAGCCACGGGCCGGGGAGCTGTCCAGCTGCCTGAAGTCTTCGAACACTTTCGTTTGATCGTCAGGTGGGATGCCGACCCCGGTGTCCACCACTTTGATCAGGATCTGCCGCGTCCTGGCGTCGTGCTCGGCCGCCACTGTCACCGTCCCTGCCGGCGTGAACTTCAGCGCGTTGCTCAACAGGTTGAGCACGATCTGCTTCACCTTCTGGCGGTCGCTTCTGAGCCGGGGAAGTGTGCGCGGCATCGCCGGCCGCACCAGCAGGTTCGAGCGCTTGATGATCGGCTCGAGCTCGGCCATGACTTCGTCGATCAGCTCCGGGATCGCAAAGGTCGTCACGTTCAGCGGCATCCGTCCGGCTTCGATCCGGGTGATATCCAGGATGTCGTTGATCAGGGCGAGCAGGTGGCGCGAGTTGGAATCAATCCGCGACAGGCTCTTGCGCTGAGGCTCCGTGACCTGGCCGGTCACGCCGTTCAGCAGCATGTGGGTGTAGCCCAGGATCGCATTGAGCGGTGTACGGAACTCGTGCGACATGTTCGCCAGGAACTGCGACTTGAGTGCGGATGCCTGCTCGAGCGCGATGTGCTGCCGGCGGAGCAGCTCGTTCTGATCGGCGAGCTCGGTCGTCGCTTCCTGCACCTTTCGCTCGACCTCGGCGTACGCGTCCTTCAGCTGCTCGAACAGGCGCGCTTTCTCCATCGCCTCGGTGAGGTCGTGGAGAATCGTGACGACCCACATCAGCTCGCCCTGTTCCGACAGGATCTGCCCGGCGAGGCCTTCGACCGGCGCGGGACGGCCGCTGCCGGGGTCGAGCAGCTGGATCTCACCGCGGTAGCGCTGCTCGCCGCTCCGCGTGAGCACGTTCGACACGAACGACGTCAGGTTCGCGCCGTTGGCGCGAACGCGGCGCTGCGCCGATTCCGCCGCCGAGGCCGGTACGTTGAACAGCCGCTCGGCCGGCTTGTTCATCAGGACGATATCGCCTTCCTCGTCGGTCACGAGAATGGGATCCGCGACCGAATCGATGATCAAATCGAGTCGATGACGCTCGTCGCGCACCTCCGCCTGGGCGACCCGGAGCGTGCGATAGCTCTCTTCGATCTCTTCCTTCGCGCGCGCGAGATCGGTGACGTTGCGGAGGACCGACACCACGTACGTGCCCTGCCGTTCGTCCTTGGCGCGTGAGCTCAGAAGTTCGAACAGGAGATCCGAACCCTCGAGTGGATCGACGAGCAGAAGCTCACGGCGGGCCAGATCCGTCCGGGCCACGGCGCTCGTCGAGAGCGCCGCCGAGAACAGCATGTTGTTCAGCGCGACCGCCCGGCGCCAGCCTTCGCTCGAGTCCTCCGGAGCGGCGAACAGCTTCTCGGCATGACTGTTCGCGATGATCAGCTTGCCTTCGGTATCGGTCAGCAGGATCGGGTCGGTGACCGCGTTGATGATGCTGTAAAGCAGCATCCGCTCCTGACCGAATCGCGTCTCGGCCAGCCGCTCGCGGCTGAGAACCCGCGAGACCTGCCGCCCCAGCATCCTCGCCACCCAGGCCACGGCGGGCGACAGGTCCGGTCCAGAGGTGCTGGCGAGCAGCAGTCCGTGGGCGACGGGATCCTCGTCACCGCGCAGGGGAACGGCGTGGAACGCACGCCCCTCGATCGGGGCATGGAAGGGTAGCCGTGACGAGTTGCTGAAGAACACGGCGTCGCCCGCATCGAGTGCGGCGACCAGAGGATGCCCCAGGTCGTCGCGGCTGAGGGCGAAATCGACAATGCTGGATGAGGAAATCCCGTGCTCGGCGATGAGGAGCAGCGGACCGGTGCCGGGTTCCGATACGGCAACCGCCGCCTGCTCGACGCCCGCGTGCGCCGCCAGCCAGTCGACGGCGCGGCGCGCGGAGGCCTGCAGATCGCCGTTGCTCAGCAGAAATTCTGCGAGCGCGAGCTTGGCGTCCATGTCGGGTACCGCAAGCTGCACGAACGCCGCGGCGGCAGGCCGGTTCACGGTTTACGTTTCGATGCGCCTCCGCGCCGGCCGTCGAACCGCCTTGGCCGTCGCTGCCCTTGCAGCGGCCAATTCCGCCCGCAGCGCGGCGTTTTCGGCGATGACACTCTGGTGCGCGGATGTAACTTCGGGTTGTGGACGGGAGATCGGAGTGACCTGTCCGACGGCTTCCGAGTACTTCAGATACGTATCGATGGACGCGACGACCACCCGGGCTTCGACGGTGATGAGGTCGATCCCGACCAGCGAGACACGCACCCACGCGTCGATGACGATGCCCTTGTCCAGGACACGGTCCAGGACGTCGATGAGGCTTGTGCCTCCCGGTGATCGCTCAACTGCCATTCTCTGCTCCTGGCCCCGGGGTGACGTCGAGACCTTTACCGCCGCCGCTTCCGCGGCGCTGCCGCGGTCAAGGCGTCCACCTTGCGCTCCAACGACTCGATCTGCGCCCGAAGCTCTTCGTTTTCCGCGACCGCGCTCCGCTGGGCGCCCGGCGACAAGTCCCGGTCGTAGCGCCACCAGTCCAGCCCGATTTCCTGCGCCTTGTCCAGCGAACAGACGAGGAGACGGATCCGGATGGTCAGCAGCTCGACTTCGGCGAGCGACACCTTGATGTCGCCCGCGATCACCAGGCCCTTGTCCAGGACCCGATCGAGAACGTCGACGAGGCCCGTGGACCTGTGACCGGACGGCGGAAGATCCAGAGCCATGCGCGTGCGAATATATCTCACGGCTCAGGAGCACACAAACCCCCGGGCCAGGATGAGCTTAGTCGCCCCTTCCGGCGCCGCGTTCGGAGATCGCTTCGACCAGTTCACCCGTGGTCTTGTCGCGGTTCACCCGGGTGGCCACGTCCGCCTGGGAAATGATGCCGCGCAGGCGCCCCTCGCCGTCTACGATCGGCATCCTGCGGACCTGCCGCTCAGCCATATACCCGACCGCATGGGACACATCCTCGTCCTCCCGGCAGTACGCCGGACTTCCGGTCATCGCCTGCCGCACGACCGTGCTGTCAATCGGCTGACCTTCAGCAAGCACCCTCAACACGATATCGCGATCCGTCAGGATACCGACCAGCCGCGGAGAGGTCCGCGACTCGACCACAGGGACCGAACCAACGTCTTCGCGTTTCATGATTTCGGCAGCACGCCGAATCGGGTCGCCCGGTTCACACGTCGTCGGGTCGGGCGTCATTACATCCCTGCACTTGGGCATATCTCTCTCCTCGTGATGGTCGGTCCGCTGCTGAGGATGCAAGGCGACGGCCACGGGATGAGGTCGGCAGGGCCGTTGGCGGATTGGCTATGGAGGGGGCAAAACCCGGGTCAAACGCGCGCTTGAGATCGGGCCCGGAGCTCACGCTTCATGATTTTTCCGGAAGCGTTCATAGGCAAATTAGGCAGAAATTCGACCACACGTGGATACTTGTAGGACGCAAACTGCTCCCGCCCCCAGGCGAGGATTTCGTTCTCCGAGGTTGTGGTCCCCGGGCGCTTCACGACGAACGCCTTGACCTCCTCGCCCAGCCGCACATCGGGAACGCCGACGACGGCGACGAGTGAGACGGCCGGATGCGTCATCAGGACTTCCTCGAGCTCGCGGGGATACACGTTGAAGCCGCCGCGGAGGATCATGTCCTTCTTCCGGTCGACGATTGAGAGGTAGCCGTCCTCGTCAATCACGCCGATGTCGCCGGTGTGGAACCATCCGTGGCGCATCACCTCGTCGGTCGCCTCGGGACGGTTGTAGTAGCCCTTCATCACGTTCGGTCCGCGCACCACGATTTCACCCCGTTCACCCGTCGTCACCGGGCGCCCGTCATCGTCCACGCACCGGACGTCGACGCCGAACACCGGAAGTCCGACCGTGCCAGGCTTTGACGGCTTCTGCAGCTGGTTGAACGAGACCACCGGCGCCGTCTCCGACAGCCCGTATCCTTCGAGTACGCGCACGCCGAAGGTGGCTTCGAAACGTGTCAACACCTCAACCGGCATCGGTGCGCCACCCGACACACACACGCGGAGATGCTCGGAGACCGATGCGATCGGCGTGGTTCGCGCCGCTGCGTACTCGAGCAGTGCCCAATACATCGTCGGTACGCCGATCCAGAAGCCGACGTTCTCGGCGGCCATCGTCTCGAGCACGGTAGCGGGATCGAATCGCGGCAACATCACGAAGCGGACGCCGCCGTACAGACACGCGTTCATCTGGCACGTCTGGGCGGTCGAGTGGAAAAGCGGGAGCGTCACGAGCTCCGTCTCCTGGGTGAGCGCGCCCTGCATCGCGGGAGCGAGCATGTGGAACGTCGTGACGGCGTTCGAAAGCATGTTGTCGTGCGTGAGCTCGGCGCCCTTTGGATGCCCGGTGGTGCCCGATGTGTAGAGGATGACCGCGGTGTCCTCCGGCTGGCGCCGCCGCGTCTCGAACGGCACGGATTGCTGCCGCATCAACAGCCCGAGCGGTCTTGCCGGCGCCGCGACATTCGTCGATGCAGGATCGGCTGTCAGCACCAGCAGGATGTAGCACCCGGCCTGCTCGCAGGCCGTACGCGCCGTGGCGCCGATCGGCAACTCGGGCGTCCCCTCGAACGCAAGCATCGCCTTCGCGGCGCTGTCTGTGAGGTGATACGCGACCTCGCGCGGCTTCAGCAGGATGTTCAGCGGCACGACGACGGCGCCGGCCTTGAGAATGCCGAAGTAGGCAATCGGAAACCAGGGACAGTTCGGACACGAGAGGGCGACGTTGTCGCCTGGCGCGATCCCAAGTTCGACCAGCACACCAGCGACGCGCGCTGCTGCCTCGTTCAGCTGCGCGTACGTCGTGTGCACGCCCTGAAACGTCATCGCCGCGAGATCCGGCGTCAGCTGCGCCCGGTGCTCGACGAGGCTGGCCAGATTGAGCGAGGTGGCGTGGTGCATTTTGTCCTTCGCTGTCGGTTTCCGGGGCTCGGGATCCGGGGCTCGGGGGCTACTCTACGCCCGGGATTCGGGATTCGGGATTCGGGATCCAAACCCACCCGGTTACTGGCGACTGGTTACTGGCGACTGGCTACTTGCAACCTCGAACCGTCCCCTAGAACCACTCCGTGTGAACCGCGCCGGGGCGGTCGATCCGTTCGTACGTGTGGGCGCCGAACGCGTCGCGCTGGGCCTGCGTCAGGCTCTGCGGCAACCTCGGCGTGCGGTACGAATCGTAGTACGCCAGGGCGGTCGCGTGCGCCGCAAGCGGCAGCCCGCCCTTGGCGGCGCGCGACACGGTGCGGCGCCATCCCGCCTGTGCGTTGTCGACCGCCTGTCCCAGCGCGGGGTCGCGAAGCAGGTTCACCAGCGCGGGATCGACTTCGAACGCGTGACGCACTGGATCGAGCAGGCGCGCGCGGATGATACAGCCCGCCTTCCAGATGCGGCCGATCTCGCTCAGGTTCACATTCCACTTGTAGCGGTCGGAACCGGCACGGATCAGCGCCATGCCCTGCGCGTAGCCGCAGATGCGCGCGGCGTAGAGCGCATCGCGGAGATCGTCAATCGCCTGGGCACGATCCACGGTCCGGACTGCGTCCGCCGGTGACGGCCCTTTCAGCGCAGCGGCGGCCGCGACACGCTCCTGCTTCATGCTCGACAACACCCGGGCGTCAATCGCCGCCGCAATCGTCGGTATCGCCACGCCGAGATCGAGCGCGACCTGCGCCGTCCAGCGGCCCGTCCCCTTCTGTCCGGCCTTGTCCAGCACGACGTCGACCAGCGGCTGCCGTGTCTCGGGATCGATGGTGCGGCACACCTTCGCGGTGAGTTCGACCAGGAAGGATTCGAGCGGGCCTGCATTCCACCGATCGAACACGTCAGCCGTCTCCGGCGCCGTCATCCCCAAGCCGCGTCGCAGGACGTCCCATGTCTCGGCGATCAGCTGCATGTCGGCGTACTCGATGCCGTTGTGCACCATCTTGACGAAATGGCCGGAGCCGCCGGGCCCGACATGCGTCACGCACGGCCCGGCATCGGTTTTTGCCGCAATCGCCTCGAGCACATCCTGCACGAGTGGCCAGGCGGCATCCGGTCCGCCAGGCATCAGCGACGGACCGAAGCGCGCGCCCTCTTCGCCCCCCGACACACCACAACCGATGAAATGAATTCCGGCACCACGGAGCGCCGCTTCACGGCGCTCGCTGTCTTCGAACCACGAATTGCCGCCGTCGATCACGACGTCGCCGCGGTCGAGCAGTGGCAGCAGCTTCTCGATGGTCGCGTCGACCGGCTTCCCGGCGGGGATCATCATCATGATTCGCCGCGGCCGCACCAGCGCCGCGGTGAACGCCTCGAAGGTCGGCGTCCCCTCGAACGCCGCGCCCGGGTGAGCGTTCAGGAAGTCCGAAATCCACGGCGTCTCCAGGTTCCAGACCGCGACGCGGAACCCGCGCGACTCGACGTTGAGGGCCAGGTTGCGCCCCATGGTGCCAAGACCGATGATGCCGAACTGCGATGTGCTCATGCGATTCCTCTGGCGACGGCGACGGCGCGTTCGAACGCGAGATCGCGTGACCGGATCCGAAGCTCTTCACAAATCAGGGTGGTGAGGCGTTGATCGCCGAGTGACACGACGCGTGACGTCTCGGTGTGCCCCGCGACGCGCGCCGACGCCTCGACGCAGCGGCCGCTCGGCCCGAGCCGAAGCGACAGGCACTGATCCCCGTCGCCGAGCTCGATCCGTTGAATCGCCGGCCCGCCCGGAACCGGGCGCAGCTCGATCGCGACATCCGCGCTCCAGTGGAGACTCGAAGACAGCCAGCCGCCATAGAGCTGCGCGGCAAACCGATCGGCGCCTTCGATGACGAGCCGGTTGAACGATGCGGCCGCCTCGCGCACCGCGGGGATGTCGAAGAATTGCGCCATCAACGCACGCCACCGGGTCAGCCTCGCCCAGCGGAGATCACTGATCGCGGTGTGCTCCGCCAGGCCAGCTGCGCGCGCCCAGACGGCCGCGGGCTCCTCGGCATCGAACACCATCCGATCGGCGAGATGGGCCACCCCCTCCAGCATTTCAGGATTTCCGCCCCGCCACCAGACCACGGTCGGAAGGCTCGAGAGTCGCAGCGCGGCGACGGCGTTGTTCAGGTACTCGGGCCGTAACTCTTCGAGCGCGACGGCGTGACCGAGCACGCGGATCGTCGGCGCGGGGTTCGTGCCGTCCGATATGAGGATGGCGCGGACGCCGACGTCGGTCAGCTGCTCGACGGCATCTGCCGCTTCGGCGAGCCGCTCGTGCGGGCCGACCACGACAATCGTCGCCGTCAGCGCGCGCCCGGGCGCCCGCTTCTGGTCGTCGAGGCCGCTGCGCCCGAGCGCAAGCTCGATGTCCGAGAACGGGACCTCTCGGCCGAGCGGCAGGAGCGATTCGCGCGACGAAGTCAGTCACAAGTGTCCTCCATCGACGGTCATCACGCTCGATGAGCGCATCGGCTTCCGGGCTCCGCCACTCGCCGGCCTCGTACTCCGGCAGGTCGGTGACCGCGTTCGCCTGCCATCGCTCGTGGATCGGCGTGATCAACGCCCACGACGACTCGACGAAATCGTGGCGGGCGAACAGCGTCGGGTCGCCGAGCAGGGCGTCGAGCAGCAGCGTCTCGTACGCTTCCGGAACCGAACCGCCGAACGCGGTGCCGTACCGGAAGCTCATCATGACAGGCGCGAGCTGCATGCGCGTCGCCGGCAGCTTGGCCTCGAAGCGGACCGAGATGCCTTCGTCGGGCTGCACGTTGATGATGAGGAGGTTGGGCGCGACAGACGACTGGCTGACCCGCTTGAAGATCTCCAGCGGCGGCCGGCGGAACTGGATCGCGATTTCTGTCGTGCGCTTCGGGAGCCGCTTGCCGGTACGCAGGTAGAACGGCACACCGGCCCAGCGCCAGCTGTCGAGCTGCATCCGCAACGCGACGAACGTCTCGGTCGTCGATCCCGGCGCCACCCCCTCCTCCTGGCGGTACGCCGGCACCTCGGACCCGGCCACCCAGCCGCCACGATACTGCGCCCGCACGACGTGCTCATCCCCGAGCGGCTGAACCGACAGCAGCGCATCCATCTTGCGGTCGCGGACACTCTCGGCCGTGAATGCAATCGGCGGCTCCATCGCGACCAGGGCCAGCAACTGCATCAGGTGGTTCTGGACCATGTCGCGCAGTGCGCCGGCACCTTCGTAGTATGCGGCGCGGCGCTCGACACCGACGGTCTCCGCCGCCGTGATCTGCACGTGATCGATGTACCGCCGGTTCCAGACCGGCTCGAACATGCCGTTCGCGAAACGGAAGACCATCAGGTTCTGGACGGTCTCCTTCCCGAGATAGTGGTCGATCCGGAACACCTGTTCCTCGTCGAAGTGACGATGGACGAGGCCGTTCAACGTCACGGGCGGTGTGCAGGTCCGTCCCAAACGGTTTTTCGATGATGATTCGGCGCCAGCCGGCGCCGCCCGCTTTGGCCAGCCCGGCGGCTCCGAGCTGCTCGATCACATTGGGGTACGCGCCGGGAGGAATCGCCAGGTAGAACAGCACGCCGCCGGAACTGTCGATCTCCGCGATTTTGGCCGCGAGCTGCTGGTAGATCGCCGGGTTCTGGAAATCTCCGCCGATGTAATGCAGTCGCTCGCAGAGCGAATGCACGATCTCGTCGTCGTGGGTGACGCCGGCGAACTCGCGCATGCTGTCGCGGAACTCCTGCCGGAAGCCTTCGTCGCCGAACTCTTCGCGGGCGACGCCAACGATCGAGAAACGCGCCGGGAGGTGCTGGTCGCGGGACAGGCGGTAGAGCGCCGGGAGCAGCTTCCGTCGAGTGAGGTCGCCCGACGCGCCGAAGATGACGAGTGTCGCGGGTCCGGGAGTGGGTTCGAGGCGCAGGCCATCCTGAAGCGGATTCAGAGACACCGGAGGATCATACCCGAGACCTCGCGAGCCGCGGTTACCCGACCGGCCGATGGCGGTGCCGCTACTTCCGCGCGGCGAGATATGCCGAGACCACGTCGAGCTGCGCGGAACTGAGCCGGTCGCCGAACGACGGCATGTCGGCATTCGGATCGACGAGTTCCGGATCCTCGATCCACCGCCGCAGCGTCGCGGCGTCGTGCTTCTTACCTTCGTGCGACAGATCGGGCCCGTCCTTGCCGCCGTCTCCATCGATCTTGTGGCAGCCGACGCAGTAGCGGGCCCACACCGCGGCGACGGCCTCGATATGCGGCGGGAATCCCGGGTACCGCTGGAGAGAGGCGCGCCGGGCATAGGCAACCATGGCGGCGGCTTCCCGCTCGCTGACGACGGTCGGGCGGTTCGCGCAACCCCGGCGCGATCATCTCGGGATCGACGATGTGGGACGAGAGCCACTCGGGTCCGCGCGACGTCGGCAGTCCTTCGAGCGGCTCGGTCAAGCCAGTCTCGGAGTGGCACCGCGCGCAGTTCGCTTTCTGGATCATCGGGCGGCCGCCGATCTCGCGAAGCGTCCAGGTATCGCGAGAGGCGGCTGTCACCGGGCGATCGCGCCAGCCGAGCGTGGTCAGCAGGACGACCGCCGCGACGCCCGCGCCGGCCGCCGTCATGATGCCGCGCCGGCGGCGCGGATCCCGGTCAGGGCCGCGATCGATCCACGGCAGCAGCGCAAGAAAGCCCGCCACCAGTCCGGGGACGACCATCGCGCCGACGACCTCCCATTTGCCGGGAAAGTATTTCAGCAGCTGGAAGAGACCGAGAAAATACCACTCTGGCCGGGGGATGAACGTGGCATCGGTCGGATCGGCGGGCCCCTCGAGCGGCGGCATGCCGCGCCACGCCATTGCGGTGAGCGCCGCCAGGACGAGGACGATCATCGTGATGTCGCGGGACGCCTGACCGGGATAGAAAGGCGTGTGTGGTCCGGACCTTGGCGTCACCGGCCCGGAGATCCCCTGCCTGCGCATGAACACCATGTGCGCCGCCACCAGGGCGATGAGTGCGGCGGGGAGGAAGATGACGTGCGCCGAGTACCACCGCGTCAGCGTCAGCGCCCCGATGGTGGATCCGCCGCGCATGATCCCGGCGACGATCTCGCCTCCGACCGGCGTGAGCTTCGCGATGTTGATCGTGACGACCGTGGCCCAATACGCCCGCTGATCCCACGGCAGCAGGTACCCGGTCAGCGCGAACGCGAGGATCAGGCCGAGGAGGGCAAGGCCCGACAGCCACGTCACTTCGCGCGGCGGCTTGTACGATCCGAACACGATGACGCGCAGCATGTGCGCGGCCATCGCCACGACGATGAAGCTGGCGCCGAAATGGTGAAGGCCGCGAACCAGGGTGCCGGCCGGCATGTTGGTGATGAAGCGAACGCTGTCGTAGGCGTGATCCGGAGTCGGCGCGTAGTAGAGGGTGAGAAAGGCGCCCGTCAGCAACTGGATCGACAGCAGCGCGAGGAGGATGCTGCCGAGCGTAAAGAACCAGCCGGTGCCCGGCGGCAGTGGTTCATCCAGCATCACGCTGGTCGCGGCGCGGAACCCGGTGCGCGAGTCGAGCCAGTTGGCAAGACCGATGCGCTCGAGCATCCGCCTCACAACCGCACCAGCACCGAAGCGTCGTCGGGATTGATCTTCGCCTCGACGACGTCGAGAGGCCGCGGCGGGGGACCGGACACCACGCTGCCGTCATGACTGTAGACACCGCCGTGGCACGGGCACTTGAACTTCTTGCCCTCGCCGTCCCACTGGACCTGGCAGCCAAGGTGGGTGCACGTGGCTGACATGGCGCGGACGCTGTCATGCCCGTCCCAGACGAGAAACACCGTTTCGCGTGCGCGCTCGCGATACCAGCCGTTCACACGGGCGACCGAGAGGATCCTCGCGGCTGGTTCGCCGGCCTTGAGCTCCGCTGTCGTTCCGGCACGCACCCAGCGACCCGCGGTCCCGCCGTTCGGGGGCCGCAGCGCGAACGCTCCCAGCAAGGCCGAAAAGCCTCCAGCGATGAGAGCGAGCGTGGCGTTGACGAAGACGACGAGGGCGCGTCGGCGACCCGGCGGGGCAGAGTGATCGGGACAATCAGCCATGAACAGGATTTTGCGACTGCGAAGGATGGGCCAATCCGGCCGCGCGGTATTCTACGGCCGGCGCGGGAAATTTGCGACTGCCGCGGGCCTCGGAGGACTTCGGGAATCGTAAACGCTTTCGGTTCTGCGTGGCGCGGTTATTTGCGAATAGAGTCGAGGTACGCGCGCGCCTTTGGCGTGCCGAGCAGGCGCAGCTTTGCCAGCACTTCCTCCCTTGCCTTGCCGTCATGCTCCTGTTCCGCGATCCGAATCAGCTCATCGTCTGCCTGGGCATTGAACAGCCCGACGAGGATCGGCCGTTTCGCGTCGGCGGAACCCGCCTGGACGCGGGCGTAGAGCATCGAGAGCTGCTCGCGTCCACCCGCGTCCCCAAGCGTGGCAATCGCGCTGGCGCGGAGTAAGGGGTTGACCTCCGACTGCGCGATGCGCATCAGTGCCGCGGCGGCGTCCCGCTGGCCGAGCGCCGTGACGACCTGGTATTTCACCCGGTCGTTCGCCGTCGCATAGACCTGCAGCAGGTCATCGGACACAGCCGGACCGCCCAGCCGCCCGAGCTCCCGAACGGCGGCAAGGCGCACCGGTTCCGGCCCCGTTTTCGCCACTTCGAGCACGGTGGCACGCGCATCCGTGCGGCTCGACTGCGCGAGCAGGAACAGCGCGCGGCGCGATTCGTCCGGGCTGCTGCCGCTCAGTGCAATCTCCTTCAGCATCGGGATCACGCGCAGCGCATCGGTGTGCATCAGGCTGCCAAGCGCCTGGATGCGCAGGTCCATGTCAGGAAGATCCCCTTCCGGCATCCACGCCGGCGGTGGCGGCGGCGGTAGAGCCGGAGCGCGTGGTGGCGCGAGGGCACGCGCCGGTGGGGCGGCGGGAGCCGGCGGCGCCGCGGGAGCCGGCGGCGGTGGAGGAGGCGCCGCGGTGTACCACAACACGTCGTTGCGACGCAGCCGCTGCGCGAGTTCGACGCGAAGGGAGCGCGCCGGTTTCACCCAGGCGCTGTGGGGAAAGTCGCGCTCGAGTTGTTGAATCGTTGACACCGCGGCGGCGGTGTCCCGCGCCTCGCTCTCGCACTGGGCGAGCCAGAACAGGGCTTCGTCGCGGTTCCGCTCGCGGGGATCGGCAACCGCAGCCTTCAGTTCCTGGATGGCGGGGAGCCATTGTTCGTCCCCGATCAAGTCCTTCGCGCGGGTGAGCCGATCGGATTCTGCGGACGCGGCGCGAACAGCGGGCGCGCCGAGGAGAGTGACCACGACCGCAACCCAAATCGTCCACACCACCGGTCGATGACGCACCATGACTTCTATCCTTCTCGCGGGCCGGTTACAGGCCCGACATGCCGACGACATCCATCTTGCCGACGAGATCACGCTTGCGAATGAGACGCTGAATCTCCGCGAGCGACGCGGGATCGCCCGCGTCGGTGAACGACGTCTGGAGCAGCACCAGCTCGAGATCGCGCATCACATCGGCGATCGGGCCGAGGCCACGGTCTTCGGCCGCCATCCTGTACATCCGCGTGTCGGTCAACAACGTGGCGGCCAGGTCGCGTTCGTACGTCCAGTCGGCCGATGTGACCTGTGACGGATCCTTGGTCGCAAGGCCAAGGACCACCAGCTTCGATCGCTGGAGGTGTTCTTCGCTGAGCGCCTCGAAGCCGTCAGCATCTCCAGCGGGTGTTGCAGCCTGACTCGCGGGTGCCTCGGCCACGAGGGGGGGCGCGGCGGGTCGAGTCGAGCGCATCGCGAGACTGACCCCGGCGACGACGAGCGCCAGCACGGCGGCCGTCGCAATCGCGCCCGAGCGTGCCCATCGGCCGGGTCCCGTGGGTCGTGAGATGTGCCGCGGACGCCAGGGAAGATGCGCCACCGCGGTGCCGGCCGCCGGCGCTGCGCGCATGGTGCCGTGCCGGTCGTGCGCAGGTCCTTCGCGATCGGTTGCATCTGTCAGCCGGCGCATGAACCCGGACCAGTCCTCGCCCGGAGGGGCATCCACGACCGGCACCGATGCAAGCGCGCTTCGGATCGTGGCGAGATCCGCGAGGACAGCCTGGCAGGTGGCGCAGCCTTCCACATGACGCTGGATCTCCAGGCGATCGGCCGGCGCCAGATCGCCGTAAAAGTAGAGCTCGATCGTTCCCGACGCGGAGCGCTCGCAGTACGTCGTCATACGCGCTCTCCGGTGCCGACCTTCGCAGCCGTCAAAGACTTGCGGAGCCGGTGGACCGCGGCATGAAGCTGGCGCTTGACGGTGCCTTCGGCGAGGCTGAGCGCGGCGGCTATTTCCGACAATTTCATGCCCTGATAGTGCCGCATGACCAGGACGATCCGCTGGCCCGCCGGCAGTCTGCTGATCTCGGATGCGAGCACCTCGCCGAGCTGCCCCGCGTACGCGCGCCTCTCGGGGCCCGGTGCGTCCTCAGGTATCTCCTGCATCTGGTCTTCGCCTTCCCGCCCCCAGACCGCCGCGCCCATGAGAGCTCCGCGCCGTTTGTGATCGATGCACGCATTCATGACGATTCGATACAGCCACGAGCTCAACTGGGCGTCGTGACGAAAGCTGTGAAGCGACCGGTACACCTTGACGAACACCTCCTGTGCGATGTCTTCGGCGTCCTGGTGATTGCCGGCGAATTGATACGCGACGCGGTACACCATCGATCGATGCTGCTCGACCAGGCGCTGGAACGCCGAGGCATCCCCGGCGGCAGCGAGCGAGATGAGGGTCCAGTCCGAGGAGCACATTCAGCGCGACTCTCCGCCGCCCTTCATCTCGGCACCATGCGATGCATATGACGTAGAACGACGGCCGGGTAGTTGATCGACAATCGGCGGGCAGCCCTTTTGCTCCGCTTCCACGTCTAAGACAGCGGGCCGAGCTCTTCGTTGTTCGCGGCGATATCCGCCGGTTCGAGGCAGTCGATCTCGCGCCTGACTCCTGGCGCGTTTACGGCGGCGTTTCCTGGCGGATTAAGCGCTAACGCGCGGGATTCGGGATCAGGGATTCGGGATCAGGGACTGGGATCAGGACTCGGGATCAGGGACCATCGCCAGGGCGACTCGGAACTGGCGACTGGGAACTGGAGACTGGGAACTGGAGACTGGTGACCAAGGGATCAGATCTGGGGATTCGGGGCGAAGTTGGTGCTCCGAATCTCGACCAGCTGACCCGAGGAGCGCGTTATACTGGTGAGATGCTTTCAGCGGTAAAAACACCTCCTACTGTCGCCAACCCGCTCCGGCGCAACGTCGCGATCATCGCGCACGTCGATCACGGCAAGACCACCCTGGTGGATGCTCTCCTCCACCAGAGCGGCATCTTCCGCGCCAATGAACGGGTTGCCGAGCGCGCGATGGACAACACCGACCTCGAGCGCGAGCGCGGCATCACCATCCTGGCGAAGAATACGGCCGTCCACTACAAGGACGTTCTCATCAATATCGTCGACACGCCGGGTCACGCCGATTTCGGCGGCGAAGTCGAGCGGACACTGGCGATGGTCGACGGCGTCGTGCTCCTCGTCGATGCGTCCGAGGGGCCGCTGCCCCAGACGCGGTTCGTCCTGCGCAAGGCGCTCGAGCGCAGGCTCACGCCAATGGTCGTGATCAACAAGATCGACCGGCCCGACGCGCGCGTGCAGGAAGTGCTCAACGAGGTCTACGACCTCTTCATCGATCTCGACGCGACGGAAGAACAGATCGAGTTCCCGGTGCTGTACACGAGCGCCCGCGCCGGCACGTCCAGCCTGTCGGCGACCGAGGCCGGCCAGGATCTCCGGCCGTTGTTCGAGGCGATCGTGAGCCATGTGCCGCCGCCGCGCGGTGACGTGAATGCGCCGCTCCAGATGCTCGTCGCCAACCTCGACTCGAGCGACTACCTCGGCCGCATCGCCATCGGGCGCGTGTTCAACGGCCGCATCAAGGTCGGCGACCAGGTCGCGGTGTGCAAGCTCGATCGCCGGGTGCAGGAGACGAAGGTCACGAAGATGTTTGCCTTCGAAGGACTGAAGCGGATCGACATCACCGAGGCGGCCGCCGGCGACATCATCTGCCTGGCCGGGATCGAAGACGTGACCATCGGCGAAACCATCGCCGACGTCGAACACCGGATTGCGATGCCGGTCATCGCCGTCGACGAGCCGACGGTGTCGATGATCTTCGGCGTCAACACGTCGCCGATGTCCGGCCGCGACGGCTCCTTCGTCACCTCGCGGCAGATCAAGGATCGTCTCGAGCGCGAGCTGCTCGGCAACGTATCGATCCGCGTCGAGCCGACCGAAACGCCCGAGCAGATGAAGGTGCTCGGCCGCGGCGAGCTGCAGCTCTCGATCCTGATCGAGATGATGCGCCGCGAAGGCTTCGAAATGCAGGTCTCGCGCCCCGACATCGTCACCAAGGACGTCGACGGCAGGATCATGGAGCCGGTCGAGGATCTCGTCATCGACGTCGCCGAGGAGTTCCAGGGCGTCGTCATCGCGCAGGTGGGCACCCGCCGCGGCACGATGACCAAGATGGTGAATCACGGCAGCGGCCGCGTCCGGCTCGAGTTCCGGATCCCGGCCCGCGGGCTGATCGGCTTCCGGTCCCAGTTCCTGACCGAAACCAAGGGAACAGGGATCATGAACCACCTGTTTGCGACGTGGGAGCCGTGGCACGGCGCCATCGCCGCCCGCGCGACCGGAGCACTGGTCGCCGACCGCACCGGCGTGGCGACGGCCTTCGCGATCTGGAACCTCCAGGAGCGCGGCGAGATTTTCATCGAGCCGGCCTCACCCGTCTACGAGGGGATGATCATCGGCGAGAACGCGCGCGCCAGCGACATGGACGTCAACGTCACCAAGGAAAAGAAGCAGACGAACATGCGCGCCTCGAGCGCCGACGAAGCGGTCCGCCTGATTCCGCCACGCAAGCTCGGGCTCGAGCAGGCGATCGAGTGGATCAATGACGACGAGCTCGTCGAGGTGACGCCGCACCACATCCGCATCCGCAAGCGCGTGCTCGCGGCGAACATGCGGCCCCGCCGCAGCGCCGACTGATCGATCCGGCGCGCCGCGGCTCGATTCAGAGCCGCAGCCAGCGGACGCGGTTCGGCCGGGTCGCAAGGAACCGCTCCAGATCACTGACGGCGATCGTGACGCTCGCCGTGTTGATGTTCGGGTGGAAGATCAACCGGTCGGCGCCGCGCAGCTCCTCGTCCACGATCACCTGGACCGCCTTCGAGCCTTCGTGAATGAGGCCGAACGGCGAGACGGATCCTGGAGTGACGCCGAGTTGCGCCAGCAGGCGCTCCGGCGATCCAAAACTCAGCCTGTCGTCACCAATAATCTTCACCAGCTGACGCAGGTCCGCTTCCTTGGCGATCTCGAGGATCACGAGGTAATGGCGATCGCCTTTCTTGTTGCGCAGGAACAGGTTCTTCACGGGTGTGCCGCGGATCGGCCCCCAGTGCGCCGCGGCATCATCGGCCGTGAACACCGGCGGGTGCTCGAATCGCTCGTAGTGAATGCCCAGTGCGTCGAGCACGCGGTAGACCTCCTGCGGATCACTCATGGCTCGATTCTAATTGCCTGCGACTGGCGATTTCCGGAACGATTTCACGCTTCTGCCCCTCATCTGAGAACGCCGCGCGGGTGCGCACAAGTGCACACGCCTGCACCACGCTTGCGCCGCTGGCGGACGTTCGTTTACTCTTGAGTCCTCCCCCGCCAAGGTCGTCCATGGCATATGTGTGGGTCGGGCTCCTCGCGCTCGTGCTCCTCGGCGGAAGTGCGCCCGAAGTCGAGGTCCTCGGCGTCCGCGACGCTCAAGGACAAGCCGCTTGCCGATGCGGTGGTCTGGGTCGACGCGCCTGACTCGCACCAGGATCCTCGTCCCGAGGTCGTCCTCGACCAGCGCAATCTGAGCTTCTCCCCTCGCGTCCTCGCGGTCAGGGTGGGCACCACGGTGTCGTTCCCGAACCACGATCGCGTGTTTCACGACGTCTTCTCGTTCCGCGACGGCAAGCGCTTCGAGCTGGGTCTCTATCCCGTCGGCGCGATCAAGCACGTGCCCTTCGACCGGCCCGGTTTGAGCCGGGTCTTCTGCAACATCCACCCGGGCATGGCGGCCTACATCCTCGTGGTCGACACGTCGCACTTTGCGGTGACGGATCGGCAGGGGAACTTCTCGCTGCCGAATGTCCCTTCCGGCACTTACCCGTATCACGCCTGGCGTCCAGGCGGCCCGATCCTGAACGGGTCCGCGGAGATTCAGCCGGGGTCACGGCTGGATGTGCAATGGCGCTGAAGTGCGGCGGCGGTTGTCGTCCTGCTGGTGCTGGCGGCAGCACCCTGCGCCGCACAGTCGATCACCGGCGAAGTCGACGTCACCGGCGGCGTCTCGACCGAGAACGTCCGCGCCGGGTCGACCCAGGGCCGTATCTTCGGCGCCAGCGCGCTCCGACTGGCGCTTCTTTGCTGAAGCGACGTGGGCGGGCGTCGACGGACAACACTCGGATGCCTTCGGCGCGGCCTACCCGTACGAGGGCCGGATTCGGCCGATGGAGGTCTTCGGCGAGAAGATGTTCCGGCCGGGCAACTATCTGCTCGGTGTGCGTGCCGGGCGTTACCGCACGCCGTTCGGAATCTCATCACGAGGTGAGTACGGCTACACCGGGTTCGTCCGGGCACCACTGATTCGCTACGGGCAGGATTTCGCGCTGTCGAACACCTGGCTCGAACATGGCGTGGATCTCGTCGCGGGATCGCCGCGGCTCTTCCTGGAATCGAGCCTCGGGCTACCAGGCGACGAAGGCGGCCTTCGCCGCCGGCGCGGTCTCGACCGGTCCATCCGCGTGCAGGGTTACTACAAGGCGCTGATCGTCGGCGCCAGCCGGTTGTACAGCGGCCGCGACCGGGCGCTCGGCGATTTCGCCCAAGGGGAGTCGCTCTTCAACGGCGTCGACGGCCGCTTCACGACCGCCGGCGTCCAGCTCCGTGGCGAGTGGATTTTCGGACGGCCGTTCGACGGGGTGACGACGACCGGCGGATATCTCGATCTTCTCGTCCACCGCCGCGCCCTCGGCATCGTGACCCCGGTCGCCAGGATCGAACGTCTGGACTACGAGGCGGGTCCGTACTTCTCCCTCTACCTTCGCCGCGTGACCGGCGGCGCACGGATCGACATGCCAGGTTGCTTCACCGGGCAGATCAACGTCATCCATCAGCCCGCGGGGCTCGCCGCGGGACGCCGGAACGTGATGGATGCGGGGATCACCTGTTCGGTGCGGCGGTGACAGCGGCGGCGCCGGCGCCCACGGCCATCCCGTGGCACCGGCGGCTCGAGGCTCGCGTCCTGATTGCCGTCACGCTGATTGCCGGCATCTCGCTCGCCGCCGTGCTCCTTGCGGCTGACCGGGTCGTCGCGAAATATTCCTTCGCTCGCTCGGAGGAGGAACTCGTCGCCGCGCGTGCCGCGTTCGACCGACTGGTCGAGAGTCGTGCACGCTTCGCGTCCGCGCAGACCCGGCTCATTGCGGAATTACCCGTGTTCCGCGCCACCCTCGACCCGGCCTCCAACATCGGCGGCGACGCGGAAACAATCTCGGCGATGGCCGACGACTACCGCCGCAAGCTCTCTGCCGAATTCTGCATCGTCACCGACGCCCGCGGCGTCTGGATCGGCGCTCCCGGATGGCCGGGTGCGGCAAGCCGGAGAATGGCGTGGCCGGGCTGATCGAGTCCGCACGTACCGGGCACGGCTCTCACGAGATCGTGTCGATGGACAACGGCCTGTTTCTCGTCGTCTCCGAGCCGGCGCTCTTTGCCGAAGAAGTCCTCGGCACCATCACCGCCGCCTACAAGCTCGACGACAAGGTCGCCGCGGAGCTCGCGCTCGAGACGCACTGCGAGGTCAATCTTGTCTGTGCCTCGAACCGCTTGTGCGGCAGCAGCCTTCCAGCCCCGCAGCGAAGCACCCTGACGGCTCTTGTCGCGAACCGCAGCAGCGTGCTCGGCAACAAGGATCAGGAGCTGGTCGAGGTCGGCGACGCATCGTATGTGAGCGGCCTCTATCCACTACGCCCCGTGCAGACCGGAGGCCGACGATGCCCAGCTGGTGCTGCTGAGGGCGTGGGCACCCACGCAGCAGGCGCTTGGCGAGCTGCAGCAGAAGTTCGTGCGCATCGGAATGGCCATGCTCGGCGTGATGCTCGGCGGCACGCTGATCGTCAGCCGGCGTCTGACGCGGCCGCTGCGCCTCCTCTCGGACGCCGCGAACGATATTGCCGCCGGAAACTGGAAGCGCCAGCTGCCCGCGGACAGCGGCACCGCCGAAGCGCGGATCATGGCGACCGCGTTCAATCACATGACCCTGACGCTCGGTCAACTGAACGACGAAGCGACGACCCGTTCCGCGCAGCTGCAGGAGGCGTACGACCAGTTTCGCGCGGTGACCGAATCGGCCAACGATGCCATCGTGTCGCTCGATGCCGAGCGCCCGCATCGTGTTCTGGAACCGCCGGGCGGAGACTGTTTTCGGCTACGCGCAGGACGATGCGATCGGCCGTTCGCTGTCGATGCTGATCGTCGAGTCGGACGGAGAAGTCGGGCGATACCTGGCGAGCGGCGACGACCAGTGGCTCGGGCGGACGATCGAGCTGACGGGTCGACGACAGGACGGATCGAACGTGCCGCTCGAATTGTCGCTGTCGACATGGAAGGCCGGCAGCGCCGTGTTCTATACGGCCGTTATTCGCGACATCACCGAACGGCGCCAGTCGCAGGCCGCACTGCGGCAGCGCGAAGAGCAGCTGCGGCAGGCGCAGAAGATGGAAGCGGTCGGCCGGCTCGCGGGCGGCATCGCGCATGACTTCAACAACCTGCTCACCGCGATCCTCGGGTACACCGACTTCCTGGTCCAGGACGTGCCGGCGGAGTCGCAGGCCTGACGTCGAGGGGATCCAGAAGGCGGGACGAAGCGCTGCGGCACTGACGCGCCAGCTGCTTGCGTTCAGCCGGCGGCAGATCCTGCAGCCGGAGATCCTCGACGTCAACTCGGTCCTCGGCAATACCGATCGGCTGCTGCGGCGACTGATCGGCGAGGACGTCGAGATCCAGATGGACCTGGCGCCGGACCTTCCCGCGGTGAAGGCCGATCCGGGCCAGATCGAGCAGATCATCCTCAACCTTGCCGTCAACGCGCGCGATGCGATGCCCGAAGGCGGGCGGCTCACGATTGCGACCACGCGCGAAGTCGATCCCGCCGAGCCGCGGTTCGGAACAGCCGCCAGCGATCGCGGGGCTCGTGCACAGTGATCACGGTCTCCGACACGGGTTGCGGAATGACGAAGGAGATCCAGTCGCATATTTTCGAGCCGTTCTTCACTACCAAGGCGTTCGGCAAGGGGACCGGGCTTGGTCTCGCGACGGTCTACGGCATCGTCCAGCAGAGCGGTGGAGCGATCGAGCTCGAGACGGCGCCCGATCAAGGCGCACGTTTCCGGATCATCTTTCCCGGTCTCGCGGATGCCGTTCCCGCCAGCAGTGCTGCCGAGAGCGCCGCGCACCGCACCCGCGCGTGGGCACCGAGACGATTCTGCTCGTCGAGGACAACGAGTCGGTGCGGGCGCTCGCGTTCCAGGCCCTCACCCGGCGCGGTTACCGCGTGCTCGAAGCGGCCAACGGTGAAGAAGGCATTCGGATCGCGACCGAACTCGGAGGTGCGATCGATCTCGTCATCACCGACGTCGTCATGCCGGTCATGGGCGGCCGCGAGCTGTCGACGCGGCTCCTCGCGATGTGGCCAGGCATGAAGATCCTGTTCACGTCCGGGTATACGGACGACACGATTCTGAAGGACGCCGCGATGGAGCCGGGCATCGTCGTTCATCCAGAAGCCATTCACCCCGGACTCCCTGCTGCCGGTCGTGCGCGCCATGCTCGACCGGGTCGCCGCGTCGCATTGACGGCGCGCCGGGTCAGAGCGCGTCAGGCGCTACTTCCATGCGGAGAATCCGCGGGTCAGTGCGCGATGCGCTTGACGACGCCGCCCTCGACGTCGGCAAGCGGGTGGGAGGTGACGAACGCGCGCTCGTCGAAGCCCCGCACGATCGCCTTGACCTTGCCAATCTCCAGCCTGGTCACGACGCAGTAGAGGATCTCCTGGTCCTCGTCGCTGAGGCCGCCGCGGCCCTTGTAGACCGTCACGCCGCGGCCCAGGTGGGTCAGGATGCGGGCCGCAATCTCGCCGTTGAAGCGCGACACGATGGTGATCGCGGTGTATTCCTCGATGCCGTGGATGACGAAGTCGAGCGTCCGCGCCGCTGCCACGTAGGTGAGGATCGAATAGAGCGCCTCTTCGACGCCGAGCAGTGACATCGCGAGAACGAAGAGCACCACGTTGAAGATCAGGATGACGTCGCCGACCTTGAGGAGGGAGCTGCGCTTGCTGATGATCAGCGCCGCGATTTCGGTGCCGTCGAGCACGGCGCCGCCACGGACCGCGAGACCGATGCCGGCACCAATGAAAATGCCGCCGAAGATCGCGGTCAGGAGCAGATCCGGGGTCACGTCAGGGAAGTGCAGGGTCGCGAGCGACACGGCGAGGCCGCCGATCGCAGCGGCGCTGCGGATCGCAAACGCCCGACCGATCTGCTGATAGCCCAGCGCAATGAACGGCAGGTTGACGACCGGCAGCCAGATCGACAGCGGCATGCGCGTCATCTTCGAGAGCAGCATCGAGATGCCGGTCACGCCCCCGTCGATGAAGTTGCTCGACAGGAGGAATCCGTGGAGGCCCATGCTCGCCGAGAGGATCCCGAGAGTGATGAGCAGTACGTTGACGAGCTCCCGCCCGGCATTCTTCATCAGCTGATCATATGCCGGTAGAAACCCGGCACCCGCCGAGCGCTACGCGGCGGGACGTTCAATGCGCGCCTGCAGCGCGGCGAGGACGGCGCCAATCTCGCCGAGCTCCTGCTCGGTCGTGCGCAACTTCTCGCCCTCCGCCCTGACGAATCGGCTGTAGGGCGCGATACTTTCGAGGATCCGTTCGCCGCTCTTCGCGATCTCGCGGGCGAACTGCTCGTGGAGCGCATCGGAGAGGCGCTGACGAACGGCCGCGATCTTCCCGCGCATCTCCTGCTTGCCCTTCTCGCGCTTCGCCGGCAGGATGAAGAAGCCGAGGGCGGCGAGTACCGACGCCATCATGATTCCGGTCACATCTGCGGCGGTGGTCGTCGCCGCGAGGGTCACGATGGCGCCGAGCCCGAGCGCACCGGCACTGACCGCGCCCGCGGCGGCGACCGCGTTCCGTGCGCCGTCGGCGAGGTCGTTCGCCTCCTTCCGCCGGTCGTAGGAGTCGATCGCGCGCTGCGACTCCCGGCTGACCGCATCGAGGAGCCGGGTCCGGTCGTAATTGAAGCGGCCGGAGTCGGCGTCGCCGACGATCCGGTCCTCGTACTGGCGGCGCCGTTGAGCGAGGTGCCGGGTCACATCCTGCCACTGCCGCAGGTCCGCATCGACCAGCCAGTCGACCAGCTCGCCCACCTTGCGTTCGATCTGCTGCGGCGCGTCGGCGATGACCTGGTGCTCGAATCCCTGCTGCATCCGGCTGCGGTTCAACAGGTCCATGACGCGGCCGAGGCGCATCGTGTCATCGAAGTATTCCTGCCCGCGCTTCTCCATCTCGAGCAGGATCCGGTCGATGTCGGAGATGCGGAACTCGAAGTCCCGGAGCAGGTCCTGCTGGTACATCGCGAGCTGGCCCTCGACTTCCTCCAGCGTGGCGAAATCGTCCTTGAGCAGCGCCGCGCGCTCCTGGACAGCGCTCGCCAGCCGCGCCGTCACCGCCGCGCCGACGCCGAGCGGATTGAGCAGCTTCAGCTGCACCCGTCCGGGAGAATCGAGCGTGTCGCGAATGTATTGTTCGAGCGCTTCGAACCGGCTCGCCGCCCACACCGTCGGGTCGCCCTGCTTCGCCCGCAATGCCAGGCGCGCGCTCACCGGGAAGATCTCGGGACTGAACCCGAGCAGGGCCCGTGCGCTGTCGCGCACGAACGTCGTCACCTCCTCGACCTGGCGCTCCCCTTCGAGAATGTCGATCTTGTTGATGACGACGACGACCTTCTTGCCCCAGCCCCTGACCTGCTCGAGGAACGCCCGCTCGGTTTCGGTGAACGGGCGGTCGGCGGACGTCACGAACAGCACGAGATCCGAGCGCGGCACGAACTCGGCGGTGATCGCCTCGTGCTCACGCATGATCGCGTTGGTCCCCGGGGTGTCGACGATGTGGATCTCGCGGAGGAGCGGCGCAGGCGCGGTGATGATGCGAAGCGCCGGGCCGCGGACCTCCTGCTGGACGGTCTCGCCGTACTGGAGGACGTTGATCTGCGCGGTCGTCGGCGTGACTCCTTCGAGCGCCACCCGACTGCCCACGATCGCATTGATGAATGCGCTCTTGCCGGCGTTGAACTCTCCGACGATGACGAGGAGGAACAGCTCGTCGAGCTGCTCGATCGACTTCTGCAGCGCCTGCTGCTGGTCGGGAGCGGCATCGAAGCGGACCAATGCGGTGCGTAGTCGCGCGAGGACCTGGCGCTCCTCGCGAACCAGCTCATCTTCGGGATCCGACAGAATCCTGCTCAGCATTGCTCGCGGGCAAAGTGCAGGATTGTTGCCAGACGGACAGAGCCCAACGAGATGCCTCTGCAGTTACCAGTCGCCAGTGGCCAGTAGCCAGTAGCGAGTGGCCAGGGCTGGTGCCCACTCGCTGATGGCCGACAGATCACCTTACGGCGACACTTCAGCCCGCATTGTCGGGATCCAGTTCCCGCCTCATGCCACTACCGGTGACTGGATACTGGTGACTGGATACTGGTGACTGGTTACTGGTGACTGGTACTGGTTACTGGGTACTGGCGACTCAGCGAAGCCGAACGTCACCGCGCCGCGCGCGCGACAGACGCCGGGTCCGCGGTCTCGTGTCGAGTCCAGTCGGTGTGAGGGGCGCGGTTCTCGACGAGCCATCCGTATACGAGCCTGCCGTAGCTCTGCCACCGCATGTGCTTCCGTTCGTAGAACGGGATGAGCGCCCGCTGAAGCGCGGGCAGGTGGTAGAACGGAACGCCCGGGAAATAGTGGTGTTCGAGGTGATAGTTCGAGTTCAGGAAGGCGAAATCCCAGAACCAGTGCCCCTTCATCAGCGTGCCCCACTTGGCGGGATCGTCCGGGTCGATGTCGTAATGCTGTCCGAGCCGGTTGAGGGTGAAGGCAACCGGAAACACGAAAAACACAGGGATCACGCTGGTCCGCAGCGCCGCGTACAGCCCGAAGAAGTACCACAGCAGCGCCAGGACCAACAGATGCGCGGCGATCGAGATGATTCGCTCCCGCCCGATGGTCGTCTGAACCGGAGCCGGATACGTCGAGGTCTCGCGCCGTGCCGCGCGGAAGTAAATCGGAAACAGCGCCGGCGAGCAATAGAGCAGCTTGTACCACCGCTTGTTCACCTTCGGCGACAGGTGGGCACGCTTCGGATCGTCGTGGTCCGATCCAAGCTCGGCATGATGGTCGAGGTGCCAGCGCGTGAACTGGCTCGGCGAGATGCCGCTCGGGACGGCGTAAAGAAACCCGAGTACCCGGTACGCGAACGGCCGGTTGCGGTCGAACACCGTCCGGTGCACGACCTCGTGCAGCAGGATGGTGAAGTTGAAAATCGTGAAGCCCTGGACGACGGCGAAGGGAACCCACACCAGCGGATTGCTGAAGCTGATGAGTACAACGGTCGCGATCGCAAGGAGCGCGAACTGACGACCGCGACGGCGAAATGCCGGCCCGCCGACTTGCGGTGGAAGTCCCGGAGCTGCTCGCGGGAAAGCGCTTCGCCCAGCTCGGCCCGAAGCGCCACGGCATGTTGCGAATAGAAGTGGTCTTTCAAGGGACAGTGACGATTGTAGCGCGTCAGCTTCGTTCCGCGCCCGATCCGGGTGAGGACGACGCCAACGAGAACCGCTGCCGCACCCGCGAGCTTTCGAAACGCCAGCGCCTCGCCGAGAAACACGACCGCGGTTACCATCGCGACGACCGGCACCAGGTTCGAGTAGATCGACGTTCTCGCACTGCCAATCTCCCGCACCGCCGCATACCAGATCGTATAGGCGATGCAGAGCGCAAACAGTGCCGAATACACGATCGTGAACCAGGTGACGGCGCTGACATTCTCGAATCGCACTGACCGCAGGTGCGGCGCCACGGCGGGGACGTAAAGCAGCGAGCCGATGATCATCGACAGACCCGTCACTCCCACCGGCGAGTGCCGCACCATCAGCGGCCGCGCTCCAAGGGTATAGACGGTCCAGCACACGACCGCGACCAGCATCATCATGTCGCCACGGAGCGAGCTGCCGCCAATGTGCGCCCCCTGGCCGACGACGACGTAGATGCCGACGAGCGACAGTACGACTCCGGCCCAGTGCAGCCAGCCGACGGGCTCGTGGCCGAACGCCGCACCCGTGAGTGCGATGAGCACCGGAGTCGCGGCGATGAGCAGGGCGCTGTTGGCGACACTGGTGTGCGACAGCCCGGCGATGAAGAAGTACTGGTAGAGACACTGGCCGACGATCCCGAGCCCGAGCAGCCCGAGCCAGTCGCGGCCGGTGACCGGCGCGGACGAATGGAACACGCTCGAGAATGAATTCGGGCTGGTGGCTGTACCCGGCACCGCCTCACGGCGGCGCGCCCGCCACCGAATCCACGCCATGACCCCGGCAAACGTCGACGAGGCCACGATCATCCGCAGCGCGTTGAACGCCTGCGGGTCCATGTCGATGAAGGCGTGCTTGACGATGGCGTAATTGGTGCCCCAGATGAGCGTCATCAGGAGCAGGAGACCGTCGATGGGAGCGACGCGCCGCGAGAGTGCCCGCATGGGTGGAAGCGCGTGGAGAACGGCAACGGAGGCCGGCGCGCGAACCGCGCCGACGCTCCGTCTGGTTGTCTCTGCCTTGACCGGCGTCAAGGCTGCCGCTCTATTTGAACGGCGGCAGGAAGAAGAGGATGAGCGAGATGAGCAGCACGTAGATGACGAGCGACTCGATCAGCACGAGGCCGAGGATCAGCGCGCCGCGGATGTCGCCGGCGGCCCCGGGGTTGCGCGCAATCGCTTCGGCGGCGGCGCTGACGCCGCGCCCCTGTGCCAGCGCGCCGAGACCGGCGGCGAAGGCCAGGGCGAACCCTGCGGTGATGATCGACCACTTGGCGACCTCGGTCTGGTTGATGAGCCCCCGGTGGGCTCCTGGGCGAACACGGGCGCAAATACGCCGGCCGCCATCACCAGTGCGAATGTCAGAACTGAACGTTTACTCACGACCCAGGCCTCCTCGGAACAGTTGCCGGAAATGTTGCTGCTGAACGCTGAAGTAATTGATGAATATGCCAGTCAGGCTCGTGGCTGCCCTACGCCGCCGCCGGAGCGTGCGTTCCGCTCGGCGCATGATGATGCCCCGCGGCGTCGACCTCTTCGTGATGATCGACGGACACGGCTCCCTGCAGGTAAATGATGGACAGGAGCACGAAGATGAACGCCTGCAGCCCGCCAGTCACCAGTCCCAGGAACATCATCGGCAGCGGCGCGAGAAACGGCACGATGCTGAACAGGATGATGATGACGAGCTCCTCGCCGAAGATGTTGCCGAACAGCCGCAGCGACAGCGACATCACCCGCGCCGAATGGCTGATGATCTCGATCGGCAGGTACAAGAAGCCGATCCACCAGGGGGCGCCGGGCGGCGCCCAGAAATGCTTGATGTAGCTGACGATCCCCTGCTCTTTGATGCCGTGGAAATGGTAGTAGACCCACACCGTGATCGCGCAGCCGAGCGTCACGTTGATGCTGCTCGTCGGCGCCATCAGGCCCGGCACGAGCCCCATGTAGTTCGCGCACAGGATGAAGATGCCGAGCGTGCCGATGAGCGGCAGGTACTTGCGCCCGGCCGGCCCAATCCACTCCTCGAGCAAGCCGACAATCGCGCCGACGCCGTCCTCGACGATGATCTGGAGCGTCCCGGGATTCTCGACGCTCAGGCGCGAACGGACGATGAGCGACAAAATCGTCAGACCGAGCGACGATGAGCATCACCATGACCAGGAACGGCGGAATCACCTCGTGCCCGGACAGGTGAAAGCCGAGCCGCTCGGCGATCGCCCGTACGAGCGGCCCAAGCAGGGCGTTCACCCATTCCACGATCACAAGGGGATGCTCGAGCTTTTCCATCAGAAATCAGGGTGTCTTCTTCAACAGGTAGCGGAGGGCTTCCAGCGACACTGCCGCAACAATCGAGGATGCACCGGCCAGCAGCCCCAAAGGGGGCAGGCGCAAACGCGCAATCATAACGTACGCCAGAACGGTGAGTAAAGCGTACCGGCCCGCCACTTTCGCGGCCGTCAACACGGGTCCGCGGCGATGCGACGTGCTGGTCTGCGGTGCCCCGGCGACCGCTGGATCCGCCACGGTGCCGCCGCCGTTCGATGCCGCGCCCGCCGGGCCGGCGAGCACACCCGCACCGATCAGGATCATGCGGTAACTGATCGAAACGAGGAGCCCGCCCGCGAGCACCGCGAACGCGGATCCAGGGCGTCCGCCGGTGATGACGAGCGCGACGATCGCCATGAGCACGCAGAGGACCACCGCCGTCCGCTCGACGCGCTTGAGGATGGTGTCGACCTGCACGCGTCAGGACTTGCCGAACGCGCGGTAGACGTTCAGGATTCCGGCGGCGACCCCCATCGCAAAGAACACGAGGAATGCCCACGGCGTCGTGCCGAGCCAGCGATCGAGCCCGAGTCCGATCGCGGCCCCCATGACGATGGCGATGACGAACGAGATCCCGACGGACGCAAGCGGTCCGAGCGTCCGCATCGTGTCGGCCATGCTCGTCGTCTTCCGCGGCGGCAGATCGTCCATGGGACTATCGTAGCCCGAGTATCGGCGCGACACCGAGGGTCGACGCCGAGTCGGCGGCGACGTCGAACAGGAGGCGCGGGTAGATGCCGAGCAGCACCGTCCCCGCGACGGCGACGACCAGCGCCGCGGCCATTCCCGGCGAGAGCTTCAGCGCGGTAGCGTCGGTGCCGGGCTCGGAGGCCCACATGAACACCACCACCCGAACGTAGTAGTACAGCGACACCGCGCTGTTGAGGACGCCGATCACGGCCAGGCCGATATATCCCGCGTCAACGGCGGCGCCGAACACCGCGAACTTGCGCCATGAAGCCAGCCGTCGGCGGCAGCCCGGCCAGCGAAAGCATGAACATCAGCATCGCGAGCGCGGTCGCGGGATTCGTGCTGTACAGCCCGGAGAGGTCCTGCAGCTGGTCGCCACGCCCGCGGCCGTCGCGAAGCGCGGCGACGACGGCAAACGCCCCGAGCTGCATGAACATGTAGGCGAGCAGGTAGACGAGCGCGGCGGCGAGACCGCGAGTCGTCCCGGCCACGATCCCGACGAGGACGTAACCGCCCTGCGCCACCGACGAGTAGGCCAGCATCCGCTTCAGGTTCCCCTGCGTCAGTGCGGCGATGTTGCCGACGGTCATCGTCACGATCGCCAGGATGTAGAAGAACGAGCTCCACCCGAGCGGACTCCCCCACATCATCCCGAGGCCGCCCATCCTGAAGGCGGGCAGGCCCTCGATGAAAATCCGGAGCAGCATGGCGAACGCGGCGGCCTTGGAACCGACAGACAGGAACGCGGTGACCGGCGTCGGCGACCCTTCGTAAACGTCCGGCGCCCACATGTGGAACGGGACCGCGGCGATCTTGAAGCCGATGCCGGCGACGAGCAGGATCACCGCCAGCGGCAGCATCGGCCCGCCGCTGCCCGCAGCCAGGGCGGTCGCAATCGTTCGGAGATGCGTGCTGCCGGTCAGCCCGTAGAGCATCGACATGCCGTAGAGCAGGATCGCGAGCGAGAACGCGCCGAGGAGGAAGTACTTCAGCCCCGCCTCGTTCGAACGTCGGTTCGGGCGGATGTATCCGGCCAGGATGTAGAAAGACACGGCCATCGTCTCGAGGCCGATGAAGAGGGTGATGAGATCGATGCCGCCGGCCATGAAGGTCATGCCGAGCGTCGCCGACAGCACGAGAAAGTAGTACTCGCCGGGCCGAACGCCTTCGACGGTCAGGTACCTCGGTGACATCGCGACGGTGACCGCCGCCGCGAACACGAACAGGACGTTGAACAGGAACCCGAAGCCGTCCACCGCGACGAGGCCGCGGGCGACAGTCACGTTGGCGCCGTCGGTGACGAGGAGCGCCGCCGCGGTGCAGCCGAGCACCGCGAGGGCCACCCAGGCGAGAGCCGACTCCCATCGCCGCGGCAGCAGCACGTCGACGACGAGAAGCAGGAGCGAACCCGACGCAAGAACCAGCTGCGGCAGCAGGTAGTAGAAATCAGCCGACGTCACGCCTGAGGGCATCAGCGGCCCCCCTCCGGCGGTTTGGACGCGTCGCTGCCGTCGGTGCACGGCGGTGTGACCAGCATCCCCGGCGGCCCGGTCGGCGCCTGCACGGGCGCCGCCGCCGCATTGCAATCTGCCGCGACTTTCGCAATCGCCGGGCCGTACACCGAATTCACGCGCACCACGATCCTGCCCACGGACGAATCGAGCCGACGCAGGATCGGACCGGGATAGACGCCAATCCAGACCGCGAGGGCAACCAGCGGCATCAGCGTGGCGACCTCGCGTCGATTCAAGTCGAGCAGTGACGCGTTCGACGGATTGTCCACCCTCCCGAACATCGTCCGCTGATACAGCCAGAGCATGTAGGCGGCGCCGAGAACGACGCCCGTGCCGGCAAGGGCCGCCCAGGTCCTGCTGACGACAAAGGCTCCCTGCAGTACCAGGAGCTCGCCGATGAAGCCGTTGAGGACGGGCAGTCCGATCGACGACATCGTCATCACGAAGAAGATCGTCGCGAACACCGGCATCACCGCGGAGAGGCCGCCGTAGGCCGATATCTCGCGGGTGTGGCGTCGTTCGTAAATCATGCCGACGAGCAGGAACAGGGCGCCGGTCGAGATCCCATGATTGAGCTGGTGGACGATGCTGCCGGAGATGCCCAGCGGTGTGAGCGTGAACATGCCCGAGAATCGCCATGCCCATGTGGCTCACGCTCGAATACGCGACCAGACGCTTCCAGTCGCTCTGCGCCAGCGCGACGAGCGCGCCGTAGATGATCCCGACAATCGCGAGCCCGGCCATGACCGGCACGAACTGGCGCGATGCCTCGGGCAACACCGGAAGACTGAAACGCAGGAACCCGTAGGCGCCCATCTTGAGCATCACCGCGGCAAGGATGACCGACCCCGCGGTTGGTGCGTCGGTGTGTGCGTCCGGCAGCCACGTGTGGAGCGGGAACATCGGTACCTTCACGGCAAACCCGAAGAAGAAGGCCAGGAAGATCCAGGTCTGCAGGCCGGCGGGGATGGTGAGCTCGTGGAAGCGCGGGATGTCGAACGTGTACACGCCGGTAACCGAGTGGGCGTAGAAGTACACCGCCAGGATCCCGAGCAGCATGACGACGCCGCCGGTGAGTGTGTAGAGGAAGAACTTGATCGCGGAGTAGAGGCGACGCCCGCCGCCCCAGATGCCGATGAGGAAATACATCGGCACGAGCATCACTTCCCAGAAGAAGAAGAACAGCAGTGCGTCGAGCGAGACGAAGGCGCCGATCATCGCCGTCTGCAGGACGAGGAGGCAGACGTAGTACTCCTTGATCCGATCGGCGATCGACGACCAGGACGACAGGATCGCGATCGCTCCGATCAGTGTCGTCAGGAGCACGAGCAGGGCACTGAGGCCGTCGACGCCAAGGAAGTACGATGCGCCGATCGACGGAATCCACTCGGCACGCTCGACGAACTGCCACGGAGCTCCCTGCGGCTGATACCGGAACCACAACGGGAGCGACGCGACAAACCCGGTGACCCCGAACAGGTTGGCGATCCACCGGATCGCGGCCTCGTGCCGCCGCGGGATGACGAGCAGCAGCAGCGCACCCGCCAGGGGCGTGAACAGGATGAGCGAAAGCACGTGGCTGCCGAGGAGCGTCATCGGCATTCCCCGCTCAGCAGCGACTGGCCGGAGTGACCTGCGTGGCGGCGCCACATCGGGTGATTCGAGTGCATGCTCGTCACCAGCCACCCAGCAGGTACAGAGTCAGAAAAACAAAAAGGCCCGAGAGCATGAGCAGCGCGTAATTCTGGACCAGTCCGGTCTGCACGGTCCGCACGAGAAAACTCAGCCGGCCCGCGCCTCGTCCCGCAGCGGTCACGAGGCCATCGACCAGATATTTGTCGGACATGTGGGATAGCCATGCGGCGATCTGCGCGAGTGTGCCGACACCGTCAACGGCAGAATCGACCACGCGTCGGTCGATCGCCCGCAGCTGCCTCGAAGCCATCAACGTCCCGCGGACGATGGTTGCTTTGTAGAAATCGTCCACGTACAGCTGGTTGTACAGGGCCTCGTGCACAACCGGCCACCTCCCGGCGAGCCGTCCTGGCAGCTCCGGGCGCACGAGGTAGAGAAAGCGGGCAGCGAGTATCGCTGCCGCCGCGACGAGAACCGATAGTGCCATCACCGCCACTTCCACGAGGCGTGACGGGTGAGTGGCTGGCGCGGCAACCGCGGCCGACGAAGAACCGTCTGGCGCAAAACCTGGCGCGAGAAAGTGCGCAAGGACGTCTGATCCGCCGAGCACCGCCGGAATGCCAAGCCCTCCGGCAAGGACGACACCTGCGGCAAGGATCACGAGCGGCACCCACATGGCGCGCGGCGTGGCGTCCTCTACTCCGGACTCGGATCCCAGGACCAGTGACTCGGGACCGTGTGTGACCTCGTGCTGCTCCCGCTCGGCCTGCCCGTGTGCATGCGCATCCTGCGGGTGGTCGACGCCGTGTGCCGCCGCGGCCGCGACCGCATCGGTCGATTCGAGGGCGGCGGGATCCGGCGCGCGCGACGAGCCGAGGAACGTCAGACACAGCAGGCGCGTGATGTAGAAGGCGGTGAGCAGCGAGGTCACGAGCGCCGCTGCGAAGAGGGCCGGATCGGCGGCAAGGGCGCCGAGCTGGATCGCATCCTTGCTGAAGAATCCGGCCAGCGGCGGGATGCCGGCCAGCGCAAGCGCCGCGATTGACATCGTGATCAGGGTCACCGGCAACTGCCGTCCGAGTCCGCCCATGTGGCGCATGTCCTGCTCGCCGCTGAGTGCATGGATCACAGAACCACCGCCGAGAAAGAGCAGCGCCTTGAACAGTGCGTGGGTCACCAGGTGGAATACCGCCGCTCCGAAGGCTCCGACGCCGAGCGCGAGGAACATGTAGCCCAGTTGAGAGATCGTCGAATACGCGAGCACGCGCTTGATGTCGGTCTGGACCATGGCGATCGCCGCAGCGACCAGTGCTGTCGCCGCGCCGACGATGCGCGATGGCGTGGAGCACCAGCGGGGCGTGCTCGAACAGCACGGCGTTGCGCGCGATGATGTAGACCCCCGCTGTCACCATCGTCGCGGCGTGGATGAGGGCCGATACCGGCGTTGGCCCTTCCATGGCGTCAGGCAGCCAGACAAAGAGCGGAATCTGGGCGCTCTTCCCCACCGCGCCGACAAACAGCAGCAGGGCAATGGCCGACAGCACGCCGAACCCCGCCGTCTCGGGCGTCATCGTCGTCGCCGCGGCCGCGACTTCACGAAAGTCGAGCGTGCCGAATGTGAAGAAGACGAGGAACAGGCCGAGCAGAAATCCAAGATCGCCGATGCGGTTGACGATGAACGCCTTCTTGCCGGCGGCGGCAGCGCTTGGCTTTCGATACCAGAATCCAATCAGCAGGTACGAGCAGAGCCCGACGCCCTCCCAGCCGACGAACAGCACGACGAAGTTTCCGGCGAGGACGAGCAGCAGCATGAACGCGCAGAACAGGTTCATGTAAGCGAAAAAGCGCGCGTACCCGCCGCGGCGTTCGTCGCTCATGTACTCCGCCGCGTAGACGTGAATGCAGAGCCCGACGCCGGTGACGACAAGCAGCATCACGACGGCAAGCGGGTCGAGTCGCAGCGTCCATCCGACCTTGAAGAATCCGATGTCCCTCGCGGTCGCGAGCGGAAGCTGCGGGATCCAGTCGCCGAGCAACGAGTTCGACCACCCGCTGGCCGGCTGGCGCGGACACCAGGGCTGGCGAACGCGAACACCGAGGCGACCAGCGACGCGGCGATCGCGGTGCATGCGATGACGGCGCTCACCTTGCGGCTGAACCAGCGGACACCGAGCAGGCCGATCACCGCCGCGCCGGCAGCAGGACAGGCGGGAATCAACCAGAGCGGCGTCATCGCTCTCCGCGCGGTGGCAGCCGGAACCGGCGCAGCTACCATTTGAGGATGTCCATGTCGTCGATGTTCAACGTCTCCTTGTTCCGGAAGAACGCGAGGACGATACCGAGGCCGACCGCCGCTTCCGCCGCGGCGACGGCGACAACGAAGATGGCGAACACCTGGCCCGACGGCGTCGTGGAGCTGGTGCGAGAACGCCGCGAGGTTGATGTTCACCGCGTTCAGCATCAATTCGATCGACATGAAGACCACGATGATGTTGCGCCGCACCAGGACGCCGACGAGCCCCGTCGTGAACAGGGCCGCCGAGAGGACGAGGTAGTGATACGGGGTGATCGGCGTCACATGTCCTTCCGCGCGAGCAGGATCGCGCCAACCATGGCGACGAGCAACAGCATCGAGGCGAGTTCGAACGGCACGAGGTAGTCAGTGTAGAGCAGCATGCCGACAACTTCGGTGTTGCCGAGGCCTGGACTGGCCGCGCCCGCGGCGGCCGCCGCGCCCCGGGCGCGCCGCGGAATACACCAGGATCCCCGAGATCTCGGCGAGCAGGACCGCCGCGATCCCAAACCCCAGGCGCGAGTGGCGCCGCGTGTCGGCGGGACCATCCGGCGAGGCACGCAGGTTGACCAGCATGACGACGAACAGGTAGAGGACGACAATCCCGCCGGCGTACACCAGGATCTGGATGACCGCCAGGAACTCCGCTCCGAGCATCACGAACAGCATCGCGACGCAGAGAAAATTCGCCACCAGGAACAGCACGCAGTGCACCGTGTCCCTGGCGGTCACGACGAGCACGCCAAGACCGAGGATGATCGACGCGAGCACGTAGAACGCAACGGATTCGAGCAATGACCCTCTTTCTTCCGCCTGAAGGCGGAAGCCACTCCACGACCTCCAGCCGAACGCGTCAGCGACTGCACCACTTCCGCCTGAAGGCGGAAGCTACTCCGTCACGAGCGGAAGCTACTCCGTCACTGAAGGCGGAAGCTACTCCATCACAAGGCGGAAGCTACTCCATCGCGGCGGCGCTACAGCAACACTTTCAATACGGCGGTGATCACGAGATTGACAATCCCGAGCGGGATGAGCACCTTCCACCCGAGCCGCATCAGCTGGTCGTAGCGGTAACGCGGAAGCGTTGCCCGAATCCAGATGAAGACGTAGAGGAAGACGAAAGTCTTCAGCAGGAACCACACCCAGCCAGGCACCAGCCCGAGCACGCCGAGCGCGGCCACGTTGGGAAATGGACGCAGCCAGCCGCCGAAAAAGAGCGTCGTCGCCACCGCAGAGACGACGATCATGTTGGCGTATTCGGCGAGGAAGAACAGCGCGAATCGCATGCCGCTGTACTCGGTGTGGAATCCGCCGGTGAGCTCCTGCTCCGCCTCGGGCAGGTCGAACGGCGCGCGATTTGTTTCCGCCAGGCCGCCGATGAAGAAGATGACGAACGCCACCGGCTGCAGGAAGACGTACCAGACGTGTGCCCGGTACTGCGCCTCGATGATCCCGACCATGCTCAGCGTGCCGGACAAGACGACGATGCTGACGAGCATCATCGTGATCGCGATCTCGTAGCTGATGAGCTGTGCCGATGCGCGCAGACCCGCGAGCAGTGGAAACTTGCTGTTCGACGCATACCCCGCGAGGATGATCCCGTAGACACCAATCGACGTGATCGACACGATGTAAAGAAGGCCGACGTTGATGTCGGCGATGACGAGCGAAATCGGTATGACCGAAGAACGTGGCCTCGCCACCGAATGGCATGACGGCAAACGAGATCAGGGCCGGGCACGATCGCGACAATCGGCGCGAGGGTGAACACCCACTTGTCGGCGCGCACTGGCGTGATGTCTTCCTTCAGCAGCAGCTTGATCGCATCGGCGATCGGCTGCAGCGTTCCGTGCGGCCCGACGCGCATCGGGCCGAGCCGGACCTGCACCCAGGCGATCACCTTCCGCTCGAGCAGCGTCATGAACGTCACCGACACGAGGACGGCGTTGAGCAGGACGAGGATCTTGAGCAGCGGAACGACGTACGCCGCCATCAACGATCCACCTCGCCGACGACGATGTCGAGCGATCCGATCGAGCGCCACCACGTCCGAGACGAGATGCCCCTGTATCAGACGCGGGAGCGCCTGGAGATTGCAGAAAGACGGCGGCCGCACCCGGAAGCGGTACGGGTGCGTTCGACTTGCCGTCGCTGACGATGAAGAAGCCGAGCTCCCCCTTCGGCGACTCGATCGCGTGGTAGGTCTCGCCTGCGGGCGGCTTGATCAGCCGCGGCACCCGGCCGATCACCGGGCCCTCGGGCAACCCGTCGAGCGCCTGGCGGATGATCCGGATCGACTGACGGAACTCCTCCATTCGAACGAGATAGCGATCGTAGGTGTCGCCGGTCGAGCCAATCGGCACCTCGAAGTCGAACTCGTCGTACGCCGCATAGGGCTCCGTCTTGCGCAAGTCCCGTGAAACCGCCGATCCCCTCAGCGCCGGCCCGGTCAGCCCAATCGCGATCGCTTCGTCGCCGCCGATCACGCCGATGTTGCGCGTCCGGTTCAGCCAGATCGGATTCTGCGTCAGGAGCTCTTCGTACTCGCGCAACCTTCTGCTCGAAGAGACGTGCAGAATTCCCGGACCTTGTGGTCCCAGCCCGGCCGGGATGTCGAGCGGAAGACCGCCGATACGCATCGCGTTGTAGGTGAGCCTGGCGCCGCAGTATTCCTCGAACAGATCCAGCACGAGCTCGCGCTCGCGGAATGCATACAGGAAGACCGTCATGGCGCCCAGGTCCATCGCATGGGTGCCGAGCCACAGGCAGTGGCTCGCGATGCGCTGCAGTTCCGCCAGGATGGTCCGGATGTATCGGGCGCGCCGCGGCACCTCGAGCGACATGAGCTTCTCGACGGTCTCGCAGTAGCCCAGGTTGTTGCTCGCGGCGGCGACGTAGTCCATCCGATCGGTGAGCAACACGATTTGCGCCCAGTCGCGGTGCTCGCAGAGCTTCTCGATGCCGCGATGGAGGTAGCCGATGACCACGTCCGAGCCGACGACGCGCTCGCCGTCGAGACGCAGGACGACGCGCAGCACACCGTGGGTGCTCGGGTGCTGCGGCCCCATGTTCAGCACGAGCTCGGTCGTGTCGAACATCAGGCGCGACCTCGCGCGGCGAAGCAGCGACGCGCCCGATCACTCGATGTCCTCGGCGCGGCGCACGCGCAGCCAGTCCATCGGATTCTCCATCAGCATCTCGCCCGGCCCTTCGAGCGGGTAGTCCTTCCGCTGCGGATGGCCCTGCCACTCGTCCGGCATCAGGATGCGGCGCAGGTCGGGATGCCCGTCAAACGGGATCCCGAAGAGGTCGAACACCTCGCGTTCGAGCCACGCCGCCGCGGGCCACACGCTGCTCACCGTAGGGAACGGCCGTCGCCGTCGCCGACGCGCACTTTCAGACGAAGCCGGTGACCGAGCGGAATGGACGAGAGCGAATAGATCAGGTCGAAGCGGAGCAGGCCGCGGCGGCCAGTCGACAGCGGTCACGTCCGAGCACAGGTCGAAGGCCGCGCCGGGCGCGCGCGCAGGTGAGCGGCCACCTCGACGAGGCGCGACGTCCGCACCACGACCGACCAGTCGCCAACCCACCACGACACGTGCTCGACCGCATCGGGAATGGCGGCCTGGAGCCCGACGATGAAGGCGGGCAGGCCATGCCGGCGGGCGGCGGCGGGTCGGTCGGACCGGAAGGCGGCGCGATCGTCCGGACGGTTTCTCCCGGCTTCGGCACCGCACGTGACACCTCAGCGCCAATCGGTTCGGCCGGCGCCCCGGAGGGCGGCTTGTTCGCGGCGGATTCCGGAGGCGACTCGGACATGGGCCTTCGTCCTCAGGCGTGCCTCAGAGTTGCCACTCGAGTGCGCCCTTCCTCCACGCGTAGAAGTACCCGACGACGAGGATGAAGAGGAAGACGAGCATCTCGACCAGACCGAACACCGCGAGCCGGTCGACCGAGACCGCCCACGGAAACATGAAGACCGTCTCGACGTCGAAGATGACGAACAGCATCGCGATGAGGTAATACCGGATGCTGTAGCGATCGCGGGCGTCGCCGGTCGTCTCGATGCCGCATTCGTACGGCTGGAGCTTGACGGTGTTCGGCTTGCCGGCGTGGACGAGTCTGCGAGGCGAGGATCGTGAACACCGCGAATCCCGCGGCGATCAGGATGAAGAGAAAGATCGGGATGTAGCTCCTGAGCATCACGTGAGACCGGCGAGACGGCCTCCCGGCGGGTCGTGCTCATGGCGGAAGCCGGGCTGGTTATAGCATGCGGTCCTGGGGGTGTCAAGAAACCGCAAACCCCTATGTGACAACAATTTTCGGAGATCCGGCGTTCTTGACGCTCCGCGCGCGCGAAGCCTATACTCGAACCAGAGGCTCCCCACATGTTGCATGCGTTTCTGACGCTCGGGCTCGCCGCCCTGGCGCTCGTCGGCTCGTTCGCACCCGGCCGCCAGGCGCCCGCGAGCCGGCCCGCATCCGAGGCCCGCGACCCAGACGGTCTACGTCACCGTCCTCGGGCCGAAAAACGCACCTGTGACTGGTCTCTCTGCCGCCGACTTCAGCGTCCGCGAGGACAACGCACCACGCGAGGTGCTCAAGGCAGAAATCGCGACCGACCCGATGCAGGTCGTGCTCATCGTGGACGACAGCCAGGCGTCGACCGACGCGCTGCAGCCGCTCCGCGAGGGGCTCACCGCCTTCGTCGACAAACTCAACGGCCACGGCGAAATCGGCATCGTCACGTCCGGCGATCGCGCCACCTCGCTCGTCGGCACGACCACCAGTGCGGCGGCCCTCAAAGACGGCATCAACCGAATCTTCGCGCGGCCCGGCGCGGGCGCCTACCTGCTCGACGCGGTCATGGACGTCAGCCAGGGATTCCAGCGGCGCAAGGCCGAGCGGCCGGTCATCGTCGCCCTGACGATGGAAGGCGGGCCCGAGTACAGCAACCTGCAGTATCAGAACCGTGCTGAAGCAGCTCGAGGCCAGCGGCGCGGCCCTGCACGTCCTCGCGGTCGGCACGCCGTCGTCGTCGATGTCTGACGAGATGCGCAATCGCGGCCAGTTGATCGCCGAAGGAACGGAACGGACCGGCGGACGCCGCGATCAGATCCTGACGCCGTCCGGAATCGACCGAGGCGCTGCCGCGGGTCGCCGACGAGTTGCTGAATCAGTACGCCGTCACCTACGGCCGGCCGGAGATGCTGATTCCGCCCGAGAAGCTCCAGGTCAAAGTGTCGCGTCCCGACGTCACGGTCCGGGCGCGAACACGGACGGCGGGGCGCTGATGCGCCGGCGCATCGCGACGCTCGGCACCGCCTGCGCGTGCCTCCTCGCGATTTCGCTGGCGGCCCAGCAGGGCACGTTTCGCGCCGGGGTCGAGCTCGTGTCACTGAGCGTGACGGTCACCGACGGGACCAAGGACGCCAAATACGTGACCGGCCTCGAGCAGGAGGACTTCGAGGTCTACGAAGACGGCGTCAAGCAGGCGATCACCTTCTTCTCCCGCGTGCAGTCGCCAATCGCGCTCGCGATCCTGCTCGACACCAGCAACAGCATGGAAGAGAAGCTGATGACGGCGCAGGAAGCGGCGATCGGCTTCGTCAGGCGCATGCGCAAGGACGATGCGATGGAGGTCATCGAGTTCAACAGCCAGGTGCGCATTCCACAGCCGTTCACGACCGACCAGAACGCGCTCGAACGCGCCATCCGGCAGACCACGGTGAACGGATCGACCTCGCTCTACAACGCCATCTACGTGTCGCTGCGCGAGCTGAAGAAGCAGCACGCGAGCTCGGCGGAAGAAATCCGCCGGCAGGCGATCGTGGTGCTGTCCGACGGCGACGACACCTCCAGCCTGGTCGAGTACGACGAAGTGCTGAACCTGGCCAAGCGCTCCGAGACCGCGATCTACGCGATCGGTCTGCGCCAGGCCGAAACCGGGCGGCCGCATTTCAAGGAAGCCGAGTTCGTGCTTCGCCAGCTGTCGCAGGAGACAGGTGGCCGCGTGTTCTTTCCGACCTCGGTGGCCGAGCTGGCGAAGATCTACGAGCAGATCTCGGAAGAACTCGCGAGCCAGTACAGCATCGCTTACACCTCGAAGAACCCGATGCGCAACGGCGCCTGGCGCCGCGTCGACGTCCGGATGGCCAAGCCCGGACTGACGGCTCGCGCGCGACGGGGCTATTTCGGACCTGACGGCCGATAGGGCGCCTCCATGCATCTGTTGCCGCTTGCGTTGTACGCCGCTGCCGCCGCAGCGTATGCCGTCCATTTCACCCGCCGCGACCCGCGCAGTGGCCGGCTCGCCACTGCCGCGCTGGGCGCAGGCGTGCTCGCCCATACCTTCGTGATCGGGATGCAGACGATGCAGGCGGGCAACGCGCCGCTCGTCGGGACAACCGCGGCGGTGTCGGCGTTCGTGTGGCTGCTCGGGTTGTCGTACTTGTACGTCGAGCTCACGACTGACGAGCGATCCATGGGCGCCTTCGTCACGATGCTGCTCGCGCTGCTCGCGATCATTCCGGCGCTCGATCCGACGATCTCGCCGCGGCCGCCGCTGCTGCAGAGCCCACTCTTCACGGTCCACGTGATATCGGTGCTCTTCGCCTACGCCAGCTTCGCACTCGCCTTCGTGCTCGGGCTGACGTACGTGCTGCTGTTCAAGGAAATCAAGGCGAAGCAGCTCGGGTTCTTCTACGCCCGCCTGCCGTCGCTCCAGGTGCTCGACAAGATGAACGGCCGGGCGATCACCGTCGGGTGGATCTGCCTGACTGTCGGAGTCGCGGTGGGCGGCCATCTGGGCCACCCAGGTGCAGTCTTCGCCGGATCCGCGGGCGCGCGCGATGTCGATCGCGGATCCCAAGATTCTCGTCGCGCTGTTGTCCTGGGGCGTGTACGCCTTTGCCGTTCTTGCCCGCCGAACCGCGGGGTGGAGCGGCCGGCGCGCGGCGTACCTGTCGGCACTGGCCTTCGTTCTCGTGCTCCTGAACTTCGTGCCCGTGGGCTACTTCCTCACGAAGAGCCACAACTTCTGACATGCGCTTATTCGCAGTCGGTCTGAGCCATCGTACGGCGCCCGTCGATTTGCGGGAGTGCGTCGACTTTGCCCGCGGCGGACTCGACATCGCGCTGGGGGCGCTCGCGTCGCAGGGCGTCGGCCGTGAGGTCGTCGTCCTGTCGACGTGTAACCGCGCCGAAATCTATGCCGTCGGCGACACCGACGCGACCGCCGAAGGCGTCGGGCGATTCTTCAGCGAGTACCACAAGCTTCCACACGCGGCGGTCGCGGAACACCTGTACCTTCGCCGCGGTGCGGATGCGGCGCGACACCTGTTCCGGGTTGCCGCCGGACTCGACTCGCTCGTCGTCGGCGAGCCGCAGATTCTCGGCCAGGTCAAGGCGGCGTACTCGACCGCGAGCGACCTCAATTACACCGGCACGCTGACCAATCGGCTGTTCCACTCGGCGTTCGCCGCGGGCAAGCGGGTGCGCGCCGAAACCGGCCTTGGCGAAGGGGCGGTGTCGGTCAGCTATGCGGCAATCGCGCTGGCGCGGAAGATCTTCGGGCACCTGAAGGGGCGGAGCGTGCTCATCCTCGGTGCCGGCGAGATGGCGAAGCTCACCGGGGTCCACCTGCAGGCGCAGCAGGTCAAGGAGATCGCGATCGCGAGCCGGACGTTCGCAGCCGCCGAAGGTCTGGCGGCGCACCTGGGCGGTCGGGCCGTCGCGTGGCAGGCCCTCGACGACGCCCTGGCAGACGCCGATATCGTCATCACCGCAACCGGCGCGGCGGAGCCGGTGCTGACACGCTCGCGCATGGAAGACGTCATGCGGCCGCGACGAAGCCGCCCGGTGTTCGTCATCGACATCGCCATGCCGCGCGACGTGGAACCGGGCGTCGGCGATCTCGACCAGGTCTTTCTGTATAACATCGACGACCTCCAGACCATCGTGAAGGAAAACCTCGCTCGCCGGGGTGAAGAGCTCGTCCGCGCAGAGTCGATCGTCGAGGAAGAAGTCGCGCGGTTCACGTCGTGGATGCAGTCGCGGGAAGTGGTGCCGACGGTGGTCGCGCTGAGGCAGCGGTTCGAGACGATCCGGAAGGGAGAGCTGGCCCGCCTCGAGCCGAAAATGGCGGGACTTCCGCCGGAAGCGCGCGCGCGCATCGATGAAGTCACGCGCCTGATTGTCGAAAAGCTGCTCCTGACTCCGACCGAGCAGCTGAAGGGCCTCAGCGACGAAGCCACCGCAACGGCGTATGCGGATGCCCTCAGCAAGCTGTTCAGCCTGCAGGAGACCGGTATCGCCGTGCGGGACGGCGCGAGGGCGGTGCGCTCGAAAGTGACACCCGTGGACGACTCCGCCGAATGACGAAGCTCAGGATTGGTACTCGCGGCAGTGCACTCGCACTCTGGCAGGCGCGCACCGTGGCCGCGCTGATCGAAGCCTCGGGAGCGGGAGTGGAACTGGTCGTCATCCGCACCGCCGGCGACCGACTGCAGCAGGCACCGCTCTCCGAGGTTGGCGGCAAGCGCCTGTTCGTCAAGGAAATCGAGGACGCGCTCCTCGCCGAAGACATCGACATCGCGGTGCACAGCGCGAAAGACATGTCCGCCGTGCTTCCGACCGGACTGGACATCGGCGCGGTGCTGCCGCGCGAAGACGCGCGTGATGCGATCGTGCTGCGCGCGGCAAGCGGGCCGGAGGATTTCGCATCAGCGCTTCTGCGGCTCGAAGGCGATGCGGTCGTCGGTACGGGCAGCGTCCGTCGTGCAGCGCAGTTGCGCAGTGTCCTGCCACATGCCCGGTTTGCCGGCATTCGCGGCAACGTCGATACGCGACTCCGGAAGCTCGAGACGGGGGACTTCGACGCGCTCGTACTCGCGGCCGCCGGGATGCGCCGCCTCGGCCTCGAGGGCCGGATCGCCGCGAATATCCCGCTCGACGTGTGCGTCCCGGCGCCGGGGCAGGGGATCATCGCGGTGGAGATGCGATCGGACGACAAAGTGGCACGTCGTGCGCTGGCCGACGCAGACGATCCCGCGACAGGAGTATTGTTGACCGCTGAGCGTGCGCTGGTCGAGCGGCTGGGCGGAGGATGCCAGCTGCCGCTCGGCGCGATCGCGTTGCACGAGGGGGACGCCATCCGCATGCATGGGCTCGTCGCGTCTCCGGACGGGCGTTCGGTGATTCGCCGGGAGATGTCGGGAGCCCGCAACGATCCGGCGGGCCTGGCGTATCGGCTCGCGGATGCACTTGCACGCGCGGGCGCACTCGACATACTTGAAGCCGTGCGGGCTGGCGTGCCGTCCGCCGCTGCGATCGAGGGAAGTCGTGGTCACGAGTAGCCTTTTATGAAGCTGCCTTGTGTCTATATCGTCGGGGCCGGGCCCGGTGATCCGACGCTCATCAGCGTTCGCGGACAGCGCTGTCTCGAAGCCGCGGATGTCGTCGTCTACGACCACAAGGTCCACGCCCGGCTGCTGCGCGGAGCGAGGCGCGACGCCGAGCGCATCGACGTTGGCGCGGCCGCGCCCAGGCCGTTCGACCAGGATGCGATCACCTTCCTGCTCGCCGAAAAGGCGCGCGAAGGCAAGGTGGTCGTTCGACTCAAGTGGGGCGACCCCTTCGTCTTCGACAGCGGCGGCAAGGAAGCCTTGTTCCTGCACGAGCAGGGCATCCCGTTCGAGGTGGTGCCGGGGATCCCGGTGACGATTGCCGGCCCGGCATATGCCGGAATTCCGGTGACGTATCCTGAGGCCGGCGACGTCGTCGTGCTCGTCCGCGGCCACGAGAACGAATCCGACGGTCTGCAGGTGGACTGGACCCGGCTGGCGGGCCTTGGCGGCACGCTCGTGTGCTACGCCGGCGCCGGGCAGATTGCCGCGGCCACGAGCGCGCTCATCGCCCATGGTCGCGCCGCGGACGAGGCCGCCGCCCTCATCTACGACGCGACGCTCCCGTCGCAGCGCACGATCGACGGCACACTCGGCACGATTGCGGACCTGGCGGACCCCGCCGGCCCGGCATTGCTCGTCATTGGAGCGGTGGTCGGCCTTCGTTCGCACCTGCGATGGTTCGACGATCGGCCGTTGTCGGGTCGGCGGATCGTCGTGACCCGACCGCGTGAGCAGGCCGGAGAGCTCATCGACATGCTGGAGGAGCGGGGCGCGGAAGCGGTCGGCGTGCCCGCGATCCGGATCGCGCCACCCGAGGATCGGGCCGCACTCGACGCCGCCTGCGCGAGCGCGTCGACCTTCGATTGGATCGTGTTCACGAGCGCCAACGCGGTCGACGAGTTCATGACCCGCCTGCTGGTGAGCGGGGACGTGCGCGATTTGCACGGCGTCCGCCTGTGCACGGTAGGACCCTCCACTGCGGCACGGCTGCACCGGTTCGGCATACGGGTCGACCTGATTCCGAGCGAGTTCCGTGCCGACGCGATCGTCGACGCGATGCGGGCGGCCGGCGGTCTCGAGGGCGCGCGCGTGCTCCTCCCACGGGCCGACCTGGCGCGCGATCACCTGGCCGAGGAATTGACGGACGCGGGGGCGGATGTCGTCGACGTCATCGCTTACCGGACGATTGCGGAACCGCCGGAAGCGGGTTCCGACCAGGACATCTATCGCATGCTGCTCGATCGGCGCATCGATGCGGTCACGTTCGCGAGCGCCTCGGCGGTGAGAAGCTTCGTCGAGGTGCTCGGCCGCGATCAGGCCGCCGATCTGCTGCGCACCGTTGCGGTGGCGTGCGTCGGGCCGGTGACGGCGGAAGCGGCACATCAGCTCGGCATCATGACGACCGTGATGCCGCAGCGGTACACGATTCCGGATCTCGTCGACGCGCTCGTCGAGCACTTCACCCAGACCGCTGAACCGAACCTGACATGACTCTCAAGACACATCCGGAATCCCAGGCGGCGGGGCGACTGCGCGGCGACCAGGCCGGGCCAGGCGAGTTCCTGCGCCGGCGGCCGCGGCGCCTCAGAAGAACCGCGGCGATCCGATCGCTCGTCCGCGAGACACGGCTTGCACCGGACATGTTCATCTACCCGCTGTTCGTGTGCACGGGTGAGGGACAGCGTCGGGAAGTCGGGTCGATGCCTGGCGTCTACCAGTTATCGGTCGATGAGGTCGTACGCGAGGCGGCTGCAGCCAAAGCGGAGGGCATCCCTGGCGTGCTCCTCTTCGGCTTGCCTGAGGAGAAAGATGCGGTCGGGTCAGGCGCGTACGACCCCGAGGCGCCGGTCCAGTCTGCGATTCGCGCGCTCAAACGCGAGGTCCCGGATCTGCTCGTCGTGACGGACGTGTGCCTGTGCGAGTACACCTCCCATGGCCACTGCGGCATCGTCGTCGACGAAGAAATCGTCAACGATCCGACCGTCGAGCAGCTCGTTCGCGCCGCGCTCTCGCACGCGGCGGCGGGCGCGGACGTGGTGGCACCTTCCGACATGATGGACGGCCGCGTCGGCGCGATCCGGACGGCGCTCGACCAGGCCGGCTTTTCGGAGACGGCGATCATGTCGTACGCGGCGAAGTACTGCTCGGCCTTTTACGGTCCGTTCCGCGAGGCGGCAGATTCGGCGCCGGCGTTCGGCGACCGGCGATCGCACCAGATGGACCCCGCCAACGCGGAGGAGGCGCTTCGCGAGGTCGCGCTCGACATCGAGGAGGGCGCCGACATGATCATCGTCAAACCGGCGCTCGCGTATCTGGACGTGATCGCGCGGGTGAAGGCGGAGTTCGGCTATCCGACGGCGGCCTACCAGGTGAGTGGCGAATACGCGATGCTCAAGGCCGCTGGGCGGAATGGCTGGATCGACGAACCGCGCGCGATGATGGAGACGCTGACGTCAATTCGACGCGCGGGGGCGGACATGATCATCACCTACTACGCGCGCGTCGCCGCACGCGTCCTTGCCGGTCGGTAAGACGGATCGGAAGGCGCGCCTCGACCGGCCCGGGCTCTCTGGTGCAGGACCATTCAACAGGAGGACAGATGCGTAAGACATCTCTCGCGGTTCTATGTGCGGTCGTCATCGCGGCGCTGACGCTCACCGCGTATGCAGCGGCGGCAAAGAGCTACCAGTTCACGGGCGTGGTGAAGACCGTCGACGCCGGCACGTTCACGGTGCAGAAGAGCGCATCGGAGACGTGGGAATTCAGTACCGACGCGTCCACGAAGGGGACGCCGAAGGTTGGCGACAAGGTCACGGTCCAGTACCGCATGATCGCCACGAGCATCGACTCGAAGGACGCCGGAACGGCAACGACCAAGCCGTCACCTTCATCGACGGACAAACCTGCCGCCCCGGCGGCCAAGAAGAAGTAGGCCCCGACCGCCCTACTGGGCGCGCAGCGCCGTGAGTGGATCGACCCGCGTCGCGCGGCGGGCAGGAATGTACCCGGCCAGCCACGCGACCGCGGCAAGTGCGGCCAGCGCCGCCACGAACGCCAGCGGATCGAATCGCCGGACTCCGAACAGGAATGACTCCAGGGTACGAGTCGCGAATACCGCGGCGACGAGCCCCATCGCCATCCCGGTCACGACGGCCGCCATCGACCCGCGGAGCATCAGCCCCACGACCGAGCGGGCGTCAGCGCCAAGTGCCATGCGGATGCCGATCTCCTGGGTCCGCTGCGCGACCGAGTACGCGAGCACGCCGTAGATGCCGACGGCCGCGAGCAGCAGGGCTATCGCGGCGAACAGGCCGACGGCGAGGACCAGGAATCGCCGGTCCGCCACGGAACGCCCGATCCGGTCGGCGACCATCGAGAACTCGACCGGCACGTCGCCATCAGCCCGGCGCACCTGATCCCTGACCATGGGCACGAGGGCGGCAGCCATCGAGGCGTCAACCGGCCTGACCACGATCGTCATCGGATTCTGCGTGCGTAGCGGACGCTGGAGATAGCTGACGTACGCCTCCGGCTCGACTTCGGCAGCGAGCGACGCGTGCTTGACGTTGCCCGCGACGCCGACGATGGTCATGAGCGGCTCGTCGAGGGAGTCCATCCCGAGGAAGCGGAACCGAAGTCCGATCGGGCTACCGGTGTGGACGTATTTGCGGACGAAATCGTCGTTGACGACAGCGACGATCTCGCGGCCCGGCACGTCACCTGCCGCGATTGGCCGTCCTTGCCGAATCGAGATCCCCATGGCCTCGAAGTACCCGGGTGTGACGACGCGGTAGGCGGCCTGCGTGCCGCTGCCGGCCGGATCGCGTTCACCCTCAAAGGTGAAGAGGCCCGTCGGGTCGCTGCCGCTCAATGGAAATGAGTCGATCGCGCCCACCGCCGCCACACCGGCGAGCGAGCGCAGTCGCGGAATCAGCTCGCTGTAGAACACGGCGGAACGACTGGCGTCAGGATACCGGGTTCCCGGCAGCGACATCTCCGCGGTGATGACGCCGCGGGCATCGAATCCGGGATCGACTGACATCACGTTCCAGAAACTCCGGATCAGAAGCGTTGCGCCGACGAGGAGAAGGAGCGCGAACGCCACCTCCGCCGCGACCAGCACGTTCCGAACCTTCCGCCGCAACGGAGCAATGCCCGTGCGGCCCCCTTCGGTGAGCGTGTCACGCAGCTCGGTCCGCGACACCTGGAGCGACGGGACCAGGCCGAAGAGCAGCGGTGTCAGCCCGGCCAGCGCAACGGCGAACAGCAGGACAGGCAGGTTGATGCCAATGCCGCCGCCGGGAGGGAGACCATCAGGATTGATGGCGACCAGTGCGCGCACCAGCCATGCCGCCAGCAACAGCCCGCCGAGTGCACCCGCCATCGAGAGGACGAGATTCTCCGTCAGCAACTGTCGCATCAGTCGGCCTCTCGCCGCCCCGAGAGCCGCGCGGATGGCGAGCTCTTTCCGCCGCTCCTCTCCGCGCGCGAGCAGCGTGCTCGCCACGTTGACGCACGCCATCAGCAGCACAAGGGTGACGGCGCCGAGCAGCATCAACAGCGCCTGTCGCGAACCACCCGAGAGCGCCTCGTGCAGCGACATCGCGGTCACGCCAATCGCATCGCTTCCCCGTCCGTATCGGGCACGCACCCTGGCGGCAATCGCGTTGAGCTCGGCGGCGGCCTGGCCTGCCGTGACGCCGTCGCGAAGTCGCGCCACCACCTGGTTGCTGTGACTGGTGCGAGTCGTCGGATCTTCGAAGAGCTGTTTCGACATCCAGAGGTCGGCCGATGCGGGGTAGGCGAATCCGGCGGGCATCACGCCAATTACACGACACGCGAGGCCTTGAACCTGGATACGCATCGATGGCAGGTCGGGATTGGAGCCGAGCGCCTGCGTCCAGAACGCGTAACTGACCACCGCCGCCGGGATGCCGCCGATTCGCTCTTCCTCCGGCGTAAAAGTCCGCCCCGCCATCGGCCTGATTCCGAACACGTCGAAGAAGCCGTGGGTGACGTAATAGACGTCAGCAAACACCGGCTCCGCACCGCCGACGACCACGGTCCGTCCGCCCTGCGAGGCGGCCATCGCCGCAAATCCGGTCGTCTGCTCGCGCCAGTCGAGAAAATTCGGAAACGATACGGCGACGCGCGACCCGCGCCCGGTCTGCTCCCATATCCGGACGATCCGATCCGGGTTGGCGTACGGCAGCGGCCGAAGGAGCACTCCGTTGACGACGCTGAAGATGGCGGTGTCGGCGCCAATGCCGACAGCGAGGGTCAGCACCGAGATGGCGGTAAACCCGGGGCTTTTCAGCAGCATCCGAAATGCGTGGCGAAAGTCGTGAACCATCGTCGTTGCTCCCTGGCGGGACTGTTACAGGGTTCGAAATGCCTCCAGCGGATCGACACGCGATGCACGCCGAACCGGCAGATAGCAGTTGACCGCGACGCCGAGTCCCAGAGTCAACACCGCTGACAACGTGAACGATCGCGCGCGCAGCAGGGTTCGAACGGCGTACCGGAGATCCTGGAGCATCAGTCCCCCGTCTACGGGATCCCAACCACGATCAAGGTCGCATCGTCTTCGAACTGCCCGCCCGTGAAGCCGTTGACGTCGGCAAGGATGGCGTCCTTCATCTCCTCCACCGCCAGCGCTCGCGACCGCGTCGCGATCGCGGCGAGCTTGTCTTCCTCGTACTCGTCGCCCGCCGCGTTCCGCGCCTCGGTGATGCCGTCGGTGAAGAACAGGAGGCGGTCACCCGCGGTGAGCGCCAGCTCGGCCTGCTCGTAGCGGATCTCGGGAAAGATGCCCAGCACCATGCCGCCTTCGGTGAGGCGCTCGACCGCGCCGTCGGCGCGAATCAGGAGCGGCGGATTGTGCCCGGCATTCGAGTACACGATCCGTCGTCCCTCCGCCTCGATCCGCGCATAGCAGAAGGTGGCGAACCGGCCGCTCGCCATGTTGCGGCAGAGCAGCCGGTTGACACTGCCGCATACCGACGCCGGGGCAGCCGCTTCCTGTGCGAAGGCGCGCACCGCCGCCTGCAGGTTCGACATCAGCAAGGCTGCAGGGAGCCCCTTGCCGGCGATGTCGGCAATCGACACGCCGAGGCTGCTGCCGAACGCCAGCGTGTCGAAGCAGTCGCCGCCGACTCCGTCGGCCGGTTGCCATGCCGCGGCGATGTCGAGGCCGGCAATCTGCGGCACGCTGCTCGGCAGGAGGCCGCGCTGAATCAGGCGGGCGTCCTCGAATTCGCGCTGATGACGCTGGTCCCGGCGCTTCGCGGCGCGGGCCTCGTCGATTTCGCGCTGCAGGATTTCGAGCAGCGTCACGTCTTCCCACGGTTTCTGGACGAAGCTCCGCGCGCCGCGGCGCATGGCTTCGACGGCCGTGTCGATGCTGCCCCACCCGGTCATGACGACAATCGGCATACCGGGGGCGTGGGTCCGCACGCGCGGAATCAGCTCGAGGCCTTCCCTCCCCGATGTCGTGTCGCGGGTATAGTTGAGATCCATCAGCAACAGGTCGAACGGCTCGGCGCGGAGCCGATCCATCACGGCAGCCGTGGAGCTGACGAACTGCGGCGCGTATCCTTCACCGGTCAGCAGCCATCGAAGCGCCTCGAGCACATCCGGCTGGTCGTCAGCGACCAGGACACGGACAGGCGCCGATTCGGCCGGAGTAGGCATGCGGTGGTCCGTGACGATGCCGGTCATGCGGGGGACGTGGATCCCAAGTTGCGTACCACGTCCGCGACCGCGCAAACAGGAGAGAATCCGGCGGTCGACCCGCGGCCTCGTCGCAATGGCGCGACCCGGCTGTCGCGTCGACGCGAACGATATCCTATCGCGGCGCAGGCAAGCGGACGAACGGAGTAACAGGAGCACGCGCGCGCTCACGCATCATGGCAGATACGATCCGAATTCTCGTCGCCGACGACCAGGCTGACATTCTGAACGCGCTGAAGCTCCTGCTGTCGGACGAGGGCTACGACGTGGCTGCGGCGCAGAGTCCGGCCGAAGCCCTCGAGCGCCTCGAAGCGTCGGATTTCGATCTCGCCATCCTCGACTTGAATTACACGCGCGACACGACGTCGGGCCAGGAGGGGTTCGACCTGATCGAACGGATCCGCACGCTCGACCCGACGCTGCCGGTCGTGGTCGTCACGGCGTGGAGCAGTGTCGCCGGTGCCGTCGAGGCGATGCGGCGCGGCGCCCGCGACTACATCGAGAAGCCGTGGGACGACGAGCGGCTGCTGGTGACGGTGCGGACCCAGATCGACCTGCGGCGCGCGTTGCGGAAGAGCCACCGGCTGCAGGAAGCGAACATCAGGCTCCAGCGCGGCGCGATGCCGGCCTTCATCAGCGAATCGCCCGGCATGGTGCAGGTCCGGCAGACGATCGAGCGCATCGCGCCCTCGGATGCGTCGGTGCTGATCACCGGCGAACACGGGACCGGCAAGGAGGTGGTTGCGGCGTGGCTGCACGCGCTGTCCGATCGGCGATCGCGGCCCCTGGTGACGATGAACGCCGGCGGGCTCGCCGAAGGTATCGCCGAAAGCGAGCTCTTCGGACACGTGAAGGGTGCCTTCACCGATGCGCGGTTCGATCGGATCGGCTGCTTCGAGCTGGCTGACGAAGGGACGCTGTTTCTGGACGAAATTGCGAACATGCCGGTGCGGCTGCAGGTGAAGCTGCTCCGTGTGCTTCAGACCGGAGAGGTCCAGCGGGTGGGATCGTCGCGGCTGCGGTTCGTCAACGTGCGGGTACTGTCGGCCACCAACGCGGACCTTCCGGCCGAAATCGCCGCCGGACGCTTCCGTGAGGATGTTCTCTACCGGCTGAATACGGTGGTGATTCACCTGCCGCCGCTGCGTGAACGGCGTGAGGACATCGCGCCACTCGCCGCGCATTTTCTGGCGCATTACTCGGCCCGCTATCGCAAGCGCCTGGAGGGCTTCACCCCGCAGGCGATCGACGCGCTGGCGGCACATCGCTGGCCCGGGAACGTTCGCGAGCTCGGACACAGCGTCGAGCGCGCGGTGTTGATGGCGGATCCGGCGGCGCGCGAAATCGACGTTCGGGATTTGCACCTGCCCCGCGCCAGTGGGACAACGGCGAGCACACAGGCGCAGTCGCTCGAAGATGCCGAACGCGTCTTCATCGAAAAAGTGCTGGCGAGCCACGGCGGCGACGTCCGGCTCGCGGCGCAGCAGCTCGGAATGAGCCGGAGCGCACTCTATCGCCGCCTGCAGCAGTATGGTGTCCGTGAATAGCTGGTTGAGCGGGCGCGACCCTGCCAGCGTGCGTCGACACCGCGCGAGTCATCGCAGCCTCGAACGCTCGGTGCTCCTCCTCACCATCGGCGCCGGCCTCCCGGCGGCGCTGGCGCTGTTCTATCTCACCTGGGACCAGAGATACAGCTTCGAGGTCAGGTGGACGCTCACCGCGCTCGTCCTGCTGGTGTGGATTGGCTCCGCCGTGCTCGCCTACCAGATGGTGCAGCGCGTGCCTTTTCCTCCAGGCCAATCTCCTCGGTGCGCTCCGCGAAGGGGATTACTCGATCCGCGGTACCGGCGGAAAGCGCGGCAGCGCGGTCGATCTCGTGATGGTCGAGATCAACGCGCTCGGCAACACGCTGCAGCGGCAGCGAACGGAGGCGGTCGAATCGACGGCGCTGCTGCAGAGCGTGATGGGCGCGATCGACGTGGCCGTCTTCGCCTTCGACATGGACCACCGGCTGGTGCTGGTGAATCCGGCCGGTGAGCGTCTGCTCGGAGAGACGGCCGAGGGCCTGCTCGGGCGCGAGGCGGAGGCGCTCGGTCTCGTGAACTGCCTGGACGGCGACACGCCGCGACTGCTGGACCGGCCGTTCGGACCCGAAAGCGGACGGCTGGAGCTGCGCCGATCGACGTTCCGCCGCGACGGCAAACCGCATCACCTGCTGGTGTTCTCGGATCTGAGCCGGGCGCTGCGCGAGCAGGAGCAGCAGGCGTGGCAGCGGATCGTTCGCGTCCTGTCGCACGAGATCAACAACTCGCTCACGCCGATCAAATCGATCGCGCACAGCATCAAGCGGATGATTTCGCGCGTGCCGGACATACCACGTTCGGCGGAGATCCAGGACGGCCTCAATCTGATCGAGGCGCGGTCGGGCGCTCTCGGCCGTTTCCTGCGCGCCTACGCGCAGCTCGCCCGGCTGCCGAAGCCGCAGCTGCGGACCTTCGCGGTGATGCCGCTGGCGCACCGACTCACGGAGCTCGAGGACCGGCTGCCCGTCACCGTCGATCGCGACCGACAATCCCGTCGATCAAGGCGGATCCCGATCAGATCGAACAGCTGCTCATCAACATCATCAGGAATGCGGTCGATGCCTCACTCGAGACGAACGGCGGCGTCTCGCTCGACTGGAAGCAAGTCGACGGCTCGCTGCAGATCAGCGTCGAAGACGAAGGGCCGGGGCTCCCCGACACCGCCAACCTCTTCGTCCCGTTCTTCACCACGAAACCGGCAGGCTCCGGCATCGGCCTCGCGCTCTCCCGACAGATCGCCGAGGCCCACGGCGGCACGCTGACACTGGAGAATCGCACCGACGCGCGCGGCTGCCGGGCAACGCTGCGACTGCCGAACCCGTAGCGGTCAGCTTCGCAGCTATCAGTTATCAGTTATCAGCTTTCAGCTATCGGCTTTCAGCTATCGGCTTTTCGGCTACTGGTGACTGGCGACTGGTTACTGGCGACTGGCGACTTCCGCCTAAAGGCGGAAGCTACGGACGAAGGCGGAAGCTACGGACTTTGCGCCGACTGGTGACTGGCGACTGGCGACTCCGCCTGAGAGGCGGAAGCTACGGCGCGCCATGCTATCTTCGCGCAGATGCCCGCCAGGAACACGCACCCGGTATCCGCGGTCGGAAAAGCTGTTTGCCGCCTCGTCGCGCATCCTGCCCGGAGGCGTCGACAGCCCGGTGCGCGCGTTCAAGGCGGTCGGCGCCACACCGCTCTTCATCGTCCGCGGCCGGGGCGCGACGATTGAGGATGCCGACGGGCACAAGTACATCGATTACGTGATGTCATGGGGGCCGCTGATCCACGGTCATGCCCCGAAAGGATTGCTGAAGACGCTCGCCGCGACGGCGGCGCGCGGCACGAGCTTCGGCGCACCGACCGAGCTCGAAACGCAACTCGCACACCGGGTCGCGATGCTGATGCCGTCGATCGAGCGCGTGCGGTTCGTCAGCTCGGGAACGGAAGCGGCGATGAGTGCGGCGCGCGTCGCCCGCGCGGCGACCAAGCGAGACAAGATCATCAAGTTCGAGGGCTGCTATCACGGCCATGCCGATGCGTTCCTGGTCAAGGCCGGATCCGGAGCCATGACGCTCGGTGTGCCGACGAGTCCCGGCGTCGCCGCAGCCGCGGCGGCCGACACGCTGGTGGCGCGGTACAACGATCTCGAGTCGGTGCGCCAGGTCCTCGAGAGCGCCGGCGGGCAGGTCGCGGCGATTTTCGTCGAGCCGATTGCCGGCAACATGGGTCTCGTCACCCCGCAAGCAGGATTTCTCCAGGGGCTGCGGTCGCTCTGCGACCGTGCCGGCACGCTGCTCGTGTTCGACGAAGTGATCTCCGGGATTCCGGGCCGCCGCCGGTGGGGCGCAGCAGGTATTCGGCGTGCGTCCGGATCTCACGTGCCTGGGCAAAATCATCGGCGGGGGCCTGCCGGTTGGCGCGTACGGCGGACGCGCGGACATCATGGAGCTGGTCTCACCCGCGGGACCGGTGTACCAGGCGGGAACGCTTTCCGGCAATCCCCTCGCGATGGCCGCTGGCCTGTGGGCGGTGCAGGAACTCTCGTCCCGGCTCTATAAGCACCTGGCAAGGCTCGGCGCGCAGCTCGCCGCCGGGCTCGCCGACGCGGCGCGCGATGCCGGTGTTCGAATCCAGGTCAACGGATTCGGCTCGCTGGTCACGCCGTTCTTCACCGACCGCCCAGTCCGTGATTACGACTCGGCGGTCACGTCCGATACCGCCGCATACGGGCGATTCTTCAGGGGCATGCTCGCGCGCGGCATTTACATACCGCCGTCGCAGTTCGAGGCGTGGTTCCTGTCGGGCGCCCACACGAGTCGCGACGTCGAGAAGACAATCAAAGCGGCGCGGGCCGTGTTCAAGGAAAGCTGAGGCGGGACCGAGCGCCCAGCTGCCAGTCATCAGCATCGGCGCTGAAAACTGGCGGCTGAGAGCTGGTCGGTGTGAGCGCTATCGAATCGCGGGCGGTGTATCGAGCCTCACGCGGAGAATCGTTCCGGCCGGCAGCGTGACGTCCTTGCCTTCGGTCGCCGCGACCGTGCCGCCGCCGCCGATGAGGACGCCCAGCAGCGCGCCCTTGACCCCGCCGATGATGCCGCCGATGATCGCGCCCACGCCGGCGCCGGCGCCAATCTTCCCGGCCTCCCCCTTGATCCCCTCGCTCTCGAGCGCCTGCGTGACGGTGCCGCGCATCGGATAGTCGCGGCCGTTGACGGTGATCTGATCGAACGCCACCGTGAGGCTGCCCTTGCGCTGCGTGCGGGTCGTATTCGTGACACTGCTGATCACGCCGCGCACCGTGGAACCCGGCCGGGATGAGGACTCTGTCTCCCTGAAACAGATCCGCAACGGTGACCGCCTCGAAGCGCTGCTCGACCTGTGCGGTTGACGACGAGAGCTCGCTCTCGAGCCGAACGTCAATCTCCTGCCCGGCGGGAATCACACTGTTCGATGCCGGCCGCGGACATCGTCGGCTGGTCCGAACTGGTCCGCGTGCCCTGATCCGTGCGCGGCTCTCAGTCGTTCCGGTCCGCGTGCTGTCGGTCGAACGAACATCGCCGGTTTGTCCGCCGCTGACGCCACCGGTCACGCCCCGCGTTCGCGCCTCGGCGTGGCGGCGCCGCGTCCGGTTGCTGTTCGTGGACCATCCCTGGGTGTCGCTGCGATTGTCGGCGGTCGCCTTCGACCTCAAATCCTGCAGGCGATTCTGGACGTCCGTGTACTCGGTCCTGTTGATCGAGCCTTCCTTGCGCAGCTTCACCTTCAGGTACACAACGTCGTCGCGGAGGTCGTCGAGATCGCTCTGCAGCCGCGAAGCAGCATCAGGGTTCGAGCTCCGCAGCCGCGAGACGTCCCCGCTCGCCTGGTAGACCTGGTCCTGCAACCGCTGGATGTCGGCGGACGTCACTGTCTGGGCGCGTGCGGGCAGCGCAACGGCCAGCGACGATCGCAAGAACGCCACACACTCTGATCCATGCGGGCCATAACAATCTGTTTCTCTTCATGCTTCGAATCCTCGCTTCAACGTCGGCGTCGGGTACCCTGCTCACGGCTGGCGTTACCCGACACCGCACCACATGCTGTCACACCCCAACAATGCAAAAGCAGCGCCCTGCTCGTGCCCGCCGGTGCCGCTCCGGCCGTGCAGTCCTAATTGCATTTGCATCAGAGAGTTACAACTCGCGACGGCGGCCGTCAGTCGTCAGTGGGTCGCAGGACCAGAGTAAACAATGCGCTTTTGAGGACAACTGAGCAGTAAAGCTACACACGACCTGCGCCTCGGAGTGCACTGCGGAGCGGATGGTATGATCGTCGGAATCCAGCGATGGCAATCCTCAAACTGCACAAGACCGTCGGCGTCCGCGTCGGGCCGGTCCAGGTCGGCGGCGGCGCGCCTGTCGTCGTCCAGTCGATGACGATGACGGATACGGCGGATGCCGAGGGGACCAGTCGTCAGTGCATCGAGCTGGCGCAGGCCGGTTCGGACATGGTTCGTGTCACCGTCAACGTCCCCGAAGCGGCGGCCGCCGTGCCCGAGATCAAGCGGCGGATGCTGGACGCTGGCGTCACGGCGCCGCTCATCGGCGATTTCCACTACAACGGTCATCTGCTCCTCACCAGGTACCCGGAGTGCGCGGACGCGCTCGACAAGTACCGGATCAACCCGGGGAACGTCGGCACGGGTCGACGGCGCGACGAGCAGTTCGCCACCATCTGCGGCGTGGCGCGCGACCGGAACAAGCCGGTGCGAATTGGCGTCAACGGCGGGTCGCTCAACCAGGAGCTCGTCCTCGCCAGGATGCAGGAGAACACCGATCGCGACCTGGGGCTCACGTCCGAAGAGATCATCAACGAGTGCATGGTGCTCTCGGCGCTGCAGTCGACCGAGCTCGCGCTCGAATCGGGTCTCCGCAAGGACCAGATCATCATCTCGTGCAAGACATCGCGGCCGCGGGACCTCATCTCCGTCTACCGCGAGCTGGCCCGGCGCACCGACCAGCCGCTCCACCTCGGGCTGACCGAAGCGGGCATGGGCACGAAAGGGATCGTGTGGTCGTCGGCGGCCATGGGCGTGCTGCTGAACGAGGGGATCGGCGACACGATCCGCGTCTCGTTGACGCCGCGTCCCGGCGGCGATCGACGCGAAGAGGTCTATGCCGCGTGCGAGCTTCTGCAGGCGCTCGGGATTCGATCGTTTTCGCCGAGCGTGACTGCATGTCCCGGTTGCGGGCGCACGACGAGCAGCACCTTCCAGGAACTCGCCGAGCGGACGCAGGACTACATCCGCGAACGAATGCCGGAATGGAAAACTCCTGCACGAAGGGGTCGAAACCATGACCCTCGCGGTGATGGGGTGCGTCGTGAACGGCCCGGGCGAGTCGAAGGCCGCGAGCATCGGCATCAGCCTGCCGGGCACCGGGGAAGCTCCCAACTGCCCCGTCTACATCGATGGCCGCCACCATACGACGCTTCACGGGTACGTACGACGAGCTCGCGGTGGCATTCCGCGAGCTCGTCGATAACTACGTCGCGACCCGATATCCGCGCAAGACGTCAGCTCCGAGTCTTACGCGCAGCTGACCGGACGGATCAATCGATCCGGCTCACCAGCACGGCACCCTTCTCGTACAGCTTCCTCCTGGCTTCGCCGTCGGCTTCGTCGAACGCGGGCACGCCGTTCGCGTCCGAGCCGCGTCCCTCGGCCCGGTCTGACGTGTTCGACCGGTCCTCGCCAGGGTCGCTGGTTCGCATCGGGAGCGGCGTCGCTGCTCGCCTGCGCCTGGTTCTCTTCGGGGTTCTGCGCCACGACATCCTGCAGCGGATCGCCGTGTGGTCTCGGCCGTTCGTCCTGTTCAGCCATGATTCCTCCTGCGGCTCGATGAGCAAGCCCGGTGCCCGGTCTCCGCCGCATCGGTCGCGACAGATCAGTGGACGAGCCGGCCGATGTGGCGGGACCAGACCGCGAGTAACGCAATGCCGCAGATGATGAGGCCGGTGGACAATCCCCACCAGAGGCCGATGACCCCATACCCCGCTCTGAAACACAGCGCGTATCCGAGCGGCAGTCCGATGAACCAGTGCGCCGCGAGGTTCCACAACATCGGTACGCGGGTGTCCCCGAGGCCGCGGAGGACGCCGGTCGCGACGCCTTGCACACCGTCGAACATCTGAAAGATTGCGCCGACGAACAGGAGCGACACGCCGATGTCGATCACGGCCCGTGTCCGGTGTGAAGGCGCCGATGAGTTGCCTCGGAGCAAGCAGGAACGTCAAGGCCGCACAGGCCATGAAGAATGCGCCGAAGAGCAGGGCCGTCCAGCCCGCGCGCGCCGCTGCGGCGGGATCGCGACGACCCACGGCCTGGCCGACCCGCACGGCTCCAGCCGACGCGACACCGAGCGGGACCATGAAGGTGAACGCGGCAAGATTGACGGCAATCTGGTGCGCCGCCAGCGACGCCGGCGCGAGGCGGCCGGCGAGTGCGGTTGCGGCGGCGAATACGCCGACTTCGAGCGTGATCTGGCTCGCGGCCGGCAGCCCGAGCGACAACGAGCCGCCGCATCCGTGTGAGCTCGACGCGAAGAGGCGTCGCGAACAGTCCCGGCCGGCGCCCTCGCTCTCGCGCGACGATCACGACGAGCAGAACGGCCGCCATGCCAACGCGGGCGATCACCGTCGCCCACGCAGATCCAGTGACGCCGAGGGCGGGCGCGCCGAGTCTCCCGAAGATGAGCAGCCAGTTGACGAACAGGTTGACGATGTTCGCCGCGATCAGCGCGAACATCACCGGACGGACAATTCCCATGCCCTGAAGGTAGCGCCGGAACGACGCATACAGGAGCAGAGGGAGCACGCTCCACGTCAGCGCCGACAGGTATGGACGAAGCAGCGCGAGGACGGCGGCGTTCAGTCCCCACGCGCCAAGCGCCGAGGATATCAGCCGCAGGATCAGCGTAATCGGAATCGTCAAGGAGAACGCTGAGGACGACGCCGTGAACGAGCCAGGTGTGACAGTCGTCCAGCCGGCCTGCACCGAACGACTGCGAGACCAGGGTATCCAGCCCGAGCAGGAGGCCCATGGCAAAGATGCACACGCCCATGAACACGGAGGTGCCGATGCCGACGGCGCCGATGGCCTCCGGGCCAAGCCCGCCGACCATCAGCGTGTCGACGAGGCCCATCGTGACCCAACCGAGCTCGGCGAGCACAACCGGGATCGCCAGCAGGAGCATCGGACGAAACTCCTGGCGGAGATCGCGCCAGTTCATGAGGACGGAAATCTTACTGGCAGGGTGCGGAACGGGAGAACGCGGCGACGCTTCATAAGCAGGCTCAGCGCCACGGCATGAGCCTCTCGATCCAGCGAATGCGGGTGAGGTCGTTGTAGATGACCGTCGCCATCAGCATCAGCAGCAGGACAAAGCCGGCGAGGAGCATCTTCTCCTTCACCTTCATGCTGAACTCGCGACGCGACACGCCCTCCATCGCAAGGATCGCGATATGACCGCCGTCGAGCACCGGAATCGGCATCAGGTTGAGCAGACCGAGATTGAGGCTGATCATCGCCATCAGGCTGAAGAGCGATACCCACCCCTGCTGCGCCGCGGTGCCGGACAAGTCGGCGATCGCGACCGGACCCATCAACTGCTTGACCGACGTGGTGCGCGTGAGCAGGCCGCCGAGCGTCTGGACGATCTGCGTGCCCCAGGTCCAGTTCTGCACCGCGCTCATTTTGAGCGCCTGCGAGCGGCCCGGGATCGACAGTCTTCGTCTCCTCGGCACTCAGCTGCGCGCCGATGATCAGCGTGTCCCCCGACCGGGCGCGGCGTGACGGTCACCTGCTGCGAACACCGTTGCGCTTGATGTCGAGCGCGATCGGATGTCCCTGGCTCGCCTTGATCAACGCCGACGAGGCGCTCGCGCGACACGTCCGTCTCGCCGTCCGCCGCCATGACGACATCGCCGGGTTTCAGCCCGGCGGCTTCCGCCGGCGAACTCCGGATTGAGCGCGACGATTTGAGGGTGCCGCTCCGGTCGCACGCCGATGTCGCCGATCTCGTACTTACCCTCGGCCGAAGCCACCATGCGCAGCATCGAGGTGCTGACCGCCGCGGTCGATCCCGAGCGACAGCTCGCGCTTCGCCTTGCCGCCGACCGCCGTGTAGAACTGCTCCCAGGTATCGACGTTCGTGCCGTCGACACTGACGATGTGATCGCCGACGAGAACGCCGGCAGCCTTCGCCGCGGACGCATTCTCCAGTGCACCGACGATCACCGGTTGCTGTTCGAAGACCGGAACCTGCGCACCTTGGTACAGCACGAGTGCCATGACCAGAAACGCGAGCCCAAGGTTCATGATCGGGCCCATCACCAGGACCTGGAAGCGCTGCCACTTCGTCTTCGACAGGAACTCGTCGTCGCGCGCCGCTTCGCGCGTCTTCGGGGTTCTCGCCCGCCATCTTGACGTAGCCGCCAAGCGGAATCGCGCTGATGCAGTACTCGGTGTCCCCCCGGGTGAACGCCAGCAGCTTCGGGCCGAACCCCAGCGAAAATGTCAGCACGCGCACGCCGATCCGGCGCGCGGCAAGGAAATGCCCAAGCTCGTGGACGAAAATCAGCACGCCAAGAACGAAGACAAACGCAAGAATGCTGGTCAATATGAAAGGCCCCTGACGGTTAGATCACCGATTGTAACCTACCGGTCGAGCGGGTCGCGAAATCCCGGGCCCAGTGGTCGACCGCCCTGACGTCCGCGAGGGTGCGTCAGCGTTGCCGCACCGTTCGCTTCGTATGCGTCCATTGCCATACGGATGAGGTCTGGAATACCGGTAAATCGCAATCGCCCTTCGAGAAATGACGCGACCGCCACCTCGTTGGCCGCATTCAGCACCACCGGCAGTCCGGCATCTCCGCCGAGCGCACGAAACGCGAGCGCGAGACAGGGGAACCTGGTCGTGTCCGGCAGTTCGAAATCGAGCCGCTGCGCAACCGGCCAGATCCAGCGATCGGCAGGGGTGCTGCCCAGCGATCGGGATAGGAGAAGGCGTACTGAATCGGCAGCCGCATGTCCGTCACGCCGAGCTGCGCGATGATCGAGCCGTCGACGAGCTCGACCATCGAATGCACGATCGATTGCGGATGCACCAGGACCTGCATCCGATCCGGACCGGTGTCGAACAGCCACCGCGCTTCGATCACTTCGAGTCCCTTGTTCATCAGCGTCGCGGAGTCGATCGTGATCTTCGGCCCCATCCGCCACGTCGGGTGGCGCAGCGCCGCATCCGGGGTCACACGTTCGAGCGCCGCGGCGGCGAAACCGCGGAACGGCCCGCCCGATGCGGTGAGAATGAGCCGCCTCACCTCGGACGACCGACGCCCATGCAGGCACTGATGGATGGCGTTGTGCTCGCTGTCGACCGGAAGCACCGCGACGCCGGCGCGCCGTGCGGCCGCCATCACGAGTGCGCCCGCCATGACGAGCACCTCTTTGTTGGCGATGGCGATCGTCTTCCCTGCCTCGATCGCCGCGAGCACGGCATCGAGGGCCGCTGTCCCCGAAGACGCAAACAGCACGACCTCGACGTCGGGGTGAGTGGCCGCCGCAAGCAGACCATCGGGTCCACTGAGGCCCGGAGGCACGCGCGCCCCGCGGCGGTGCAGCTCCGCCCGTACCGCGGCGAGCGCATCATCGGTCGCCATCGCGATCGTCTCGGGCGCACACTGCTGGATCTGATCGGCGAACCGGATCGCGTTCTCGCCCGCTGCCAGGGCGACCACGCGCAGCCGGTCGGGGTGTGCGGCGACAACGGCCAGGGCGCTCTGCCCGATCGATCCGGTGGCGCCGAGAATGGCGATGTTCTTCATCAGAACTGCAGGTACTTGACGAAGACGTAGTAGACAGGCGCGGCAAACAGCCAGCTGTCGATCCGATCGAGCACTCCGCCGTGGCCCGGAATCAGGCCGCTCGAGTCCTTGACGCCCGCACTCCGCTTCAGGAGCGACTCGAACAGATCTCCGACGATGCCGAGTGCCGAGATGCTGGCTCCGATCAGCAAGAGCATGATCATCCCTGCCGCAGGGAAAGACAACGCGGCCGCCGACGAGCATGGCGGCCGTTCCGAAGACGAGTCCGCCAAGCGCCCCTTCGAGCGTCTTCTTCGGGCTGATCGACGGCGCCAGCGGACGGCGCCCGAGCGCGCGTCCCGTGTAGTACTGCGCCGAGTCGCTGACGACGATGCAGACGACGAGGAGCAGCACGGCCTCCCGGCCGCCGAGAACACGCACGGCCGCGAGCGCGCCGAGCGGCAGTCCGATGTAGACGACGGGAAAGACAGCGGCTGCGGTGTCTCGCAGGATTGCCGGGCCGGGCTGCCCCGAACCAACAGCCAGCGCACCGATCGAGATCACGGCGGTCATGATGACGATATCGGTGGGGACGTAAGCCGCCGCCGATCGCGGCACACGCCGCGAGAACCGCGGCGCCGGAGACGACGCGCGGGAGATGGGCGCCTAGCGCCGCGGCCATTGTCGCGTATTCCACGAACGCGAGCGCGGCGGCGATGAGAGCGAGCGCAAGTGTGGTGACTGGAGGCAGGAGCCAGACCGCGCCGATGCAGAAATGAGAGGAGAACAACCGCGCTGAGGACGCGCGTCATCCCCCCGCCACCGCGGGCTGCTTGATCCCGCCGTAGCGCCGATCGCGCTTCTGATACGCGAGGATCGCTTCGAGCAGGTCGCGCTTCCGGAAGTCGGGCCACAGCGTGTCGGTCACCCAGATCTCCGAGTAGGCGATCTGCCACAGCAGGAAATTGCTGACGCGCATTTCCCCGCTGGTGCGGATGAGGAGGTCCGGGTCCGGTTGCCCAGCGGTGTAGAGAAAATCTCCGAAGCGCTGCTCGTCGAGCTCCTCCGCCGTGAGCCCGGCAGCAATGGCCCGCCGTGCAGCTTCGACGATTTCCGCGCGGCCGCCGTAGTTGAGCGCGATGTTGAACAGCATGCCGTGGCTGAGCGCGGTCTTCTCCTCAGCCAGCTTGAGCTCACCGCGAACGTCGGGCGCGAGCTCGTCCTCCCGTCCGATGACGCGGAACCGGATGTCGTTGCGCAGGAGCGTATTCAATTCGAGGCGGACGTACCGCTTCAGGAGCGTCATCAGCGTCGACACTTCCGTTACCGGACGCTTCCAGTTCTCGACCGAGAAGGCGTAGAGCGTCAGCACCTTGATCCCGACGCGTGCCGATCCTTCGACGACGTCGCGGACCGACTCGATCCCGGCGCGATGCCCTTCGACGCGAGGGAGGTGGCGCTGCGCCGCCCAGCGGCCGTTGCCGTCCATGATGACGGCGATGTGCTTGGGCAGCCGGTCGAAGTTCACCTGCCGCGCAAGTGCTTCTTCGGGCGACCCGGCCGGCACGACGGAGAGAATGTCCTGCAGAGACATGGCTGATGGACGAATCTAAACCTTGATGATACAGGCCCTTACGCGGGCTGAACAAGAGGCGCGATTCCGCCGTGGCTCAGTAGAGAACCCGGACGAGAAAGAGCCCTCGAGCCGGCGCCGTGCGGCCCGCGCGGGCACGGTTCCGCGGACTCGAGTATTGACGTCATGTCGGAGGCCGGCCACCGGCCGGCACCGATGTCGACCAGCGTGCCGACAATGTTCCGGACCATGTGGCGCAGGAACCCGTCGCCTTCCATGCGAACGATCGTCGGCGTGTCGAATCCGTCCCCGTTCTCCCACTCGATCGATCGAACGGTCCGAACCGTCGTCGCGACGGGAGAGCCGGAGCCCTGGAAGCACTCGAAATCACGTGTGCCGACAATCAGCGTGGCGGCTTCGCGCATCGCGTCGAGATCGAGTGGACCGGGCACGTGCCACGCATACCGGTGAAGGAACGGCGAGATGAACGGGCCGTTGACGAAGCGGTATTCGTAGACCTTGCCGACCGCGCTGAACCGCGCGTGAAACCCGTCCTCGACGTCTTCAGCCGCGATGACGCGGACCTCGGGAGGCAAGACGCCGTTGAGCGCTCGCGTGAGCGTGGCGGGATCGATTGCGGCGTGCAGTCCGAAGGTCGCGACCTGCGCGAGCGCGTGGACGCCCGCATCGGTGCGGCCGGCACCGTGGACGACGACCGCAGCGCCCTCGATCGGAACGAGTGCATCTTCGAGCAGACCCTGGATCGAGACGCCCGTGTCCTGCCGCTGCCAGCCGACGAACGCAGTGCCGTCGTATTGAACCGTGACCTTCAGATTGCGCATCAGGTCGCGCGGGAACCCGGCTTCACCACCGGGATGCCCTTCGCGCAGAGTGGACAGGACTCGGGCTGGTAGGCCGCCACATCGAGGACGACGAGGGAGAACAGCGGCAGGTTCAGACGCTGCGGATCGCTCCCGCGATCGACGATCGATGCCGCTCCTGCGACGACTGCGCCGGCCGCCGTCGCGACGTTGCTCGTCTCACGCGTCGACCCGCCGGTCGTGATCACGTCTTCGACGACGAGGACGCGATCGGCGGATCGCGAGCGAAAAACCGCGGCGAAGCGTGAGGTTGCCGTCGACACGTTCGGCAAACAGCGCCTTGATCCCGAGTGCCCGGGCGACCTCGTGCCCGATGACGATCCCGCCAAGCGCCGGTGACAGCACGGCCGTGGGCTGGAGATGCCGGACCCGATCCGCCAGTGCCTTCCCGAGGCTCTCGGCCAGGTCGGGATACTGAAGCACCAGCGCGCTCTGCATGTAGCGGTCGCTGTGAAGGCCCGACGTGAGCCGGAAGTGACCTTCGAGCAGCGCACCGGACTTGCGAAAAAGATCGAGGACGGTCTCTGAATCCATACGGCGGTCAGTCTACAACACCGAAAATCAGCGGGACGCGCAACTTGCGGCAGCGTCGCGCTCGCGACCGAGTGGAGGTCGCGGCCGGGACCGCTATCTCGAGGGTTGAGGATGGGGCGTCGCCGGCGACGATTGGCTCCGCACGATTTCTTGCAACCGGATTCTGTGGCCATCCGTCAAAACTAGGCGCCAGAAGTCGGGCGCGGCCAGGCGCGCCCGGTTCTTGCTCTTACCGGGCTATCGACCGTTCCAATCGCTCAATCTGGAGACACGTGCAATGCGTTTCGAGCAATTAATAAAGGGAAATCTGTGTCGGGCCGGCGTGGCAACCGCGGCCCTGTGCCTGTTCGCTTCCGGCCTTCCGGTGTCCGCTTTCGGACAGACGACGACGACGCCAGCCGCCCAGGCGCCGGCGGCGCCGTCCAGTCAGGCGCCAGCAGCGCCGGCCAGTCAGACGCCGACCGCGACCCCCGCCCAAGGGACTACCGCGCCACCTGCTCAGGCGCCAGCAGCGCCGTCCAGTCAGGCGCCAGCCGTGCCCACTCAGGCGCCGGCGCCAGCAGGCCAGACGACTCCGCCAGCCGGTGATTCGTTCATGAAGCTGGGCCAGAAGATCGAACCGGGCGAGACCCGATTCGAGCTGTCCGCCGACGAAGCGGTTCGCATGGCGCTCGAGAACAATCTCGGGATCCGCGCCGAGCGCTTGAGCCCGCAGGTGCAGGCACTCATCCTGAACCAGACGCGCGCGAATTACGCCCCGAACCTGATCTCCACGCTCGTCAAGAACAGCAGCACGACGCCGCCCGAGAGATTTCCTCACCGGCAGCGGCAGCGCGCTGACCAATGCTGGCGTGCGCACCAACGGCGGACTCGAGCAGTTGTTGAAGTGGGGTGGCGGCAGTTATCAGCTCACGATCGACGGCGCGCGCAACACCACGAGCAACGCCGGCAGCGCTTTCAATCCGCGCCTCTCGTCCAATCTCAACGCGATTTACACCCAGCCGCTCCTGCGCAACTTTTCGATCGATAACCTTCGGCAGCAGTTGCTCACCGGCCAGAAAGAGCAGGAGATCGTGGATCTTCAACTGCAGCAGCGGCTGACGCAAACGGGGCGCAACGTGCGCAGCGCCTACTTCGATCTGCTTGGCGCGATCGGTCAGTTGCAGGTCGCGCAGCAGTCGCTCGACCTCTCCAACGAGTCGCTCCGGAACAATCGGCGGCGCGTCGAAGTCGGCACCATTCCCCCGATCGACATCGTCGAGGCGGAGGCCGAGGTGTCGCGTAACGAAGAAGCGGTGATCGTGAACGAGGCGCAGGTACGCTCGCTCGAGGATGCGATCCGCACGTTGGTGATGAACCCGTCGCAGCCGGATTTCTGGAGCACCCGGATCGTGCCGTCCGAGCAGCCGGTGCTCACGCCGCACCCGGTCGACCTGGAGGTGGCCATTCGAACCGCGCTCGCCCAACGGACCGACCTCGCGCAGCTGCGACGGCAGATGGATCAGACCGACATCTCAATCAAGTATTCGCAGAACCAGAAGCTGCCCTCGGTCGACCTGACGACCAGCTACAACGTCGTCGGGCTGGCCGGAACCCAGAATCAGTTCGACTACAGCGCCGGCGTGATCCCGGCACCCATCGTCGGCACCAGTCAGCGCAGCTTCGGCACCGCGTTCCGCGATGTCCTCGGCAACGACTTCAAGACCTGGAGCGTGCAGGTCAATGTGAGTTATCCGATTGGCACGAGTACCGCCGAAGCAGCGCTCGCGCAAGGGCGGCTGAAGCGCGAGCAGCAGGTCACGAATCTTCGCGAGGCGGAACTGCAGGTGACCGCGCAAGTCCGCGACGCGGCACGCTCGGTCGACACCAGCCTGAAGCGCGTCGATGCGACACGGAAGGCACGCGAGTTCGCCGAGCGCCGTTACGAGGCCGAGCAGAAGCGCATGACCGTCGGCCTGTCGACGACGTTCCAGTTGTTCCAGGCACAGCGCGACCTTGCGTCGGCGCGGCTCGCCGAGCTGAACGCGATCATCTTGTACAACCGGTCGATCGTGAACTTCGACGCCGTCCAGCTTGCGCCGATCGGCGGCGGGGGGCGCTAAGAACCGTGGCTTCCGCCTTCAGGCGGAAGGGACGTAGAAAACGTGGCTTCCTGCCTAAAGGCGGAAGCTACAACCAAAGGCGGAGGCTACAACCAAGGGCGGAAGCGACAACCGACTACCCGGGCTCTCTGAGATAAACTGCCGGGCGTGAAGCTGACCGTCACGGTCATCACCAACAACGAAGCCGCGCACATTGCGGCGGCACTCGAATCGGTCGCCTGGGCCGACGAAATCATCGTCGTCGATTCCGGCAGCACCGATGGAACGGTAGCGATCGCGCAGCGGCTGGCGACGCGGGTGGACGTGCGCGGCTGGCCGGGGTACAGCGCGCAGAAGGATTACGCCGCGGGACTGGCATCGAACGACTGGATCCTGTCGCTCGACGCTGACGAGCGTGTGACGCCGGAGCTCGCGGGCGAGATTCGCGCCCTCATGGATGGTGAGCCGTCGGCCCGCGGTTACCGGATCCCGCGCGTGACCTGGTACGTCGGCCGCTGGATCAGGTCGACCGACTGGTATCCGGACTATCAACTGCGTCTCTACGACAGGCGCGCAGGCGGTTGGAACGGACGGCCGGTGCATGAGTCCGTCGAGCTGCGTGGGACGCCCGCGGCGTTGCAGCACCCGCTGCAGCACTACGCCTATCGCAATATTTCGCACCATCTCGCCACAATCGATCGCTACACGACCCTCGCCGCGCGAGCAGTGGATGGCCGAGGGGCGGCGCACCAATCTGGTCGCGGCAGCGCTCCACGCCGAAGCCGCCTTCCTGCGGAATTACGTGCTCAGGAGAGGATTCGCGGACGGCAGTGCGGGGCTGCTCGTCTCGATTCTGAATTCGTATTACGTCTTCCTGAAATTCGCGAAGCTCTGGGAGCTGCAACGGGCCGCGCGTCTGCAACAGGTCACCGCCGCCGCGGACGCATCGGGCCTCTCACAGCCGGGGCCCGACGCCGCGGTCGCCGGGGAATCCGGAGCACGGGCCCACGTCGGCAGCGGCAAGCCGTCCGCCTGAATGTTCTCGCTCCACATCGACACGGCGCGGACGTGGCGCGGCGGTCAGAACCAGGTGCTCGTCACCGTCATGGGCCTGCGTGCCCTCGGCCATCGCACCATGCTCGTGGCCCATCCCAACGGAGAGCTGCGTCAGCGCGCAAAGGAGGGCCTCGACCTGCTTCCTCTGACACCGCGCACCGAGATGGACCTCAATGCGGCATGGCGGCTGTCGCGGGCGATCAAGCAGCTTCGGCCGGACATCATTCACGCACACGACCCTCACGCCGTCGCGATGTCGGCGCTCGCGCTGTCGATGAGCACTCAGCTCGCCAAGCCTCCACTCGTCGCGTCGCGGCGCGTGGACTTCCACCTTCGCGGCAATTCGCTGTCGCGCTGGAAGTATCGCCAGGTCGACTGCTTCATCTGCGCGTCAGGTGCGATACGGAAGATGCTCGTCGCTGACGGTGTTCCGGAGGCGCGAGCCGTCGTGGTACACGAGGGAGTCGATCTGGGCCACATCGATGCCGCCCCGGTCGCCAGCCTGCGCGAGGAGCTGTGGCTGCCCCACGGCGCGCCGATCGTCGGTAATGTTGCCGCGCTGGTACCGCACAAGGGCCAGCGCCACCTGGTCGAAGCGGCTCTGCTCGTCCTGCCGCAGGTGCCCGATGTCCGGGTCGTCATCGCAGGCGAGGGAGAGCTCCGGCCGGCGCTGGAGCGCCAGATTCATGAACATCGCCTCGAGAAGCACGTGCTGCTCACCGGGTTCCGCCCTGATGTCCTGTCGCTGCAGAAGGCATTCGATGTCTTCGTGATGAGCTCCGTGACCGAGGGACTGGGCACCTCGATCATCGACGCCATGGCATGCGGCAAGCCGGTTGTTGCCACCAGCGTTGGCGGCATACCGGAGCTGGTCGTGAACGGGGAAACAGGCTTCCTGGTTGCACCGCGCGATCACGAGGGCATGGCGCGCGCACTCACAGCGCTGCTGAAAGACGAGTCGCTGCGGCGGCGCATGGGCGAGGCCGGGCGAACGAGGGCTCGAGTGGACTTCAGCGCCGAACGGATGGTGCAGGACACGCTCCGCGTCTATCGACGCGTCGCCATGCACGCACACCAGGAAGTCTGAACGCAGGCGGCCTGCGGCTCGGAGCCGACGGTGCTCGCCCGCTATCGCACCGCGGCGAGTCCGGACTTGCACCCCGATCGTCCGCGCGGACATTCGTCGAACGTCACCGCCGCACCCGTCTCCGAAAATGTCACGCCGCGCACGAACCGTGACGTCGGTGTTCCATCCGGCTCGATCAGGTTGACGCTTCGCACCGGCTTCCTCGTGTAGCCATCGAAGATGCGCAGCTGATACCCGTTGATGACAAAGCCGACGCGGAGGCCGTCCTTGGCCCACGCGATCTCTTCGCACCGTTCGGTGCCAGGCGTAAGCGACCCGACCTGCACCGCGTCGTCTCGGGTATTGCCAAGCCACAGCGTCTGGCACGTCCTGTCGGCGCACGGTTCTTCGCGCACGAACGCGACGCGACGCGCCTCGGTCGGCGTGGCGAACAACAGCTCGTGCACGGCACCGATACGAAGCCCTGCCACGTAGCCGATCGCCGCGGCAGCGACGAGCGCGACGATCACGACAGCGGCTCTCAACGGCGTGGTGCGCGAACGCGCGGCCGGCACAGACCTCTCAACGGACATTGCGAGTCTCCCTGCTTCCTGCCGAAACCGCAGGCGTTCATCATTCCGACGTGACAGAGCGAGAAATCGAAGCGGACCGGGTCGTCGGGATCGAGGCGGCGCAGCGATCGTGTGATATCGGCAGCCATCTTCCACCCGGGGCTGACGTAGCGTGTCAGGCGCAGACAGCGACCGAGCCTGATGACGTGCGTGTCGAGCGGGACGATCAGTTTGGACGCCGGCACCTTCGTCCACGCTCCGAGATCCACTTCGTCGGTACGGACCATCCATCGCAGAGAAGAGGTTCAGGCGCTTGCACGCGCTCCCGGCGGAAGGGCGAGGGAAGAAATAGCACACGCCCGGGCGTCGCGGCACGCCGTCCATACGCGCGCCGGACGTCGAGCGCCAGCGCACGGGTCGAAAAACTGTCGAGTGCAGCGCCGACGTCTTCGTCCTCGTCGCGATATCCCTCGAGGAAAAATCTCTCAATCGATCCGGATTGTTCCAGCATCTGCCTGAGGATCCAGAGCAGCGCCACGAGATCGTCTCCCCTGATCCAGCGGTGGACCAGCCCACGCATGCCGTCAGGCGGGTTCTGCTGGATCGAAGCCGCGAACGAAATCTGCCGGGCGCGGCCCGACCAGGGCGAAGAGCGCGTCGATGGAGTTGAGCACGCTGGCGACGCGACCGAAGGCGAGCGCCCCGGCACAAAACCCGGCGACTTCCCTGTCCTCGGCGCGCGCGAAGGGCCGCACCTTGTGAATGGGGTCGCTCGCCGAATCGATCCGGTTGTAGTCCTCGTAGAGACCATCCAGGCGCTCGGCAGACTCATTGCAGTTGCAGTTTCGTTCCAGACGATGAGTGGCGGATCTGCGACAGGCACTGGGGGCACTGGTAACTGGGACTACGGTGACTGCGTCGCACGGTCAGAACGTCGTAATTGGCTCACCCGCCCGGCACAGCGGACACTCGGCGGCAGCGTAATTCTCTGGCGCGGGGTACTCGGCGAGCGCGAAGTTGGGCACGTCGAGCGTCGCAATCGCCTCCATGCGATCGCAGATCTCGGCGGTCGCGAGCACGGTTCCGCCGGCCTCGGTCACCAGTTCGGCGCAGCGCTGAAACGTCTTCCCGGTATTACGCACATCGTCCGCGAGCAACACCCGCTGGCCGGACATCTCTCTGGCGTAGAAGCTCCTGAGCGCGAATCCATTCTGCTCGTAGGTAATCGGCGCGAAGCTGCACGGCGGGTGCGTCAGCGCCCGGCGGCCGTCGAGCAGGCCCGCCATGGTGTGCGCGAGCAGCGCGCCACCAGTCGCCGGACCGGCGACGACATCGGTGCGGGCGAGAAGGTCGGCAGGGAGCACGTCCAGCAGGTCCTGGGCGAGGCGCCAGATCGTCGACGGATGACGAAACAGCTGGTGCGGGTTGAGGTAGACCCGGCCGTGAAATCCGTTGCCGTAATCGAAGTGGCCATCGCGCATCAGGACCTCGAGATCCTGCAATTTCGCGAGGGCGATCTGCCGCCGCTCGGCGTCCGTCTGTCTGGTCACGCTCTGATGCCTCGTGTTGAATCGGGAATGCACCCGCCACTGAGCCGGTGTGCCTGCGGTCTCATACGCCTTCTGCCCTGTAAACGATCCTGCCGCCGACGATGGTCGCGACAACGGCGCCTGTCATCTCCCACCGGTCGAACGGTGTGTTCTTGGACTTGGACTTGAGCGTCGACGCGTCGATCGTGACCCTGGTGTCCGGCGCGAGAATGGTGATGTCCGCGGGCGTGCCTTCCCGGAGGGCTCCGCCCGGCACGTTCATCACCCTCGCCGGGTTCGTCGACAGCAGCTCGATCATCCGGACGAGCGAAATCCGCCCGGTGTGCACCAGCCGGTCGAAGACCATCGGCACGGCGGTCTCGAGACCGACGATGCCGAAGGGGGCGCGGTCGAACTCGGTCATCTTTTCGTCGGCGTGGTGTGGGGCATGGTCGGTGGCGATCACGTCGACCGTGCCATCGGCAATGCCGTCGAGCATCGCGTCGCGGTCCTCGACCGCGCGGAGCGGCGGGTTCATCTTCAGGTTGGTGTCGTACTTTACCGGACCGTCGAGGGCCTCGTCGGTCAACGTGAAGTGATGGGGCGCCACCTCGCAGGTGACGCGGACGCCACGTTCCTTTCCGGCCCTGACCGCGCGAAGCGACTGGCGCGCGCTCATGTGCGCGACATGGACGTGCGCGCCGGCGAGCTCGGCGAGCGAGACATCCCGCTCGACCATGATCGACTCGGCCGCACCGGGAATGCCGCGGAGACCGAGCTGCGAGGCGAAGTATCCTTCGTGAGCCACGCCGTCGCCTTTCAGAGACGGGTCTTCGCAGTGGTCGATCACAGGGACTCCGAGCATCCCGGCGTACTCGAGCGCGCGGCGCATCAGCAGCGCGGTCGCCACCGGCCGGCCATCGTCTGTAAACGCGACGCAGCCGGCAAGCTTCTGCTCGCCGAGCTCGGCAAGCTGCTCGCCGCGTGAGCCGATCGATACCGCGCCAATCGGATAGACCCGGGCGAGCTGTGCTTCGGCAGCCTTCTTCAAGATGAACTGGGTGATGCCGGCGTGATCGTTGACCGGCTCGGTGTTCGGCATGCAGGCGACGGCGGTAAATCCGCCGGCCACCGCCGACGCTGTTCCGGTGGCCACGGTTTCCTTGTGCTCCTGGCCTGGCTCCCGGAGGTGCACGTGGATGTCGATCAGCCCGGGTGCGACGATCCACCCGCGCTTGATCTCGAATACCTCGGCGCCGTCAACCGGCAGGTCCTTACCGATTCGCCCGATCTTCCCGTTCTCGATGAGGATGTCGAAGACACCATCGCGACCGCTGGCCGGGTCGATGACCCGGCCGCCCTTCAGAATCAGCTTCATTACCATCCGCCTTCAGTGCTCATCGAGGGCTCCATCGGCGTCGCGTCCCGAGAGGAGATACAGCACCGCCATCCGTACCGCCACGCCGTTGGCCACCTGGGCCAGGATTACCGAATAAGGGCCGTCAGCCACGTCGGAGTCGATTTCGACTCCCCGGTTCATCGGGCCGGGATGCATCACGATCGCGTCCGGCGCCGCGAGGCGCATGCGCTCGGGGGTGAGACCGAAGAGCGTGAAGTACTCGCGGACGGACGGAATGAAATGCCCGTGCATGCGCTCGTGCTGAATGCGAAGCATCATCACGACGTCGGCACCTTCGACGGCTTCGTCCACCGAGGTCGTGGCCCGCACGCCGAACCGGTCGAGTCCGGCCGGCATCAACGTCGCCGGCCCGCACGCCCAGACTTCGGCGCCCATGGTATTCAGCAGCAGGACGTTCGACCGCAGGACGCGGCTATGCAGCAGGTCGCCGACGATCGCGATCTTCAGCCCGGCGAGCCGGCCCTTGTGCTCGCGGATGGTGAAGGCGTCGAGCAGCGCCTGGGTCGGGTGCTCGTGGGTGCCGTCGCCGGCGTTGATGATCGCGGAGCGGCAGGTCCGCGCGAGCAGGTGCGGAGCGCCTGAAGAGGCGTGGCGCATGACAATCATGTCGGGCGCCATCGCTTCGAGGTTGCGCACCGTATCGAGGAGGCTCTCCCCCTTGGTCACGCTCGAGGTCGCGGTGGCGATGCTGAGCGTGTCCGCGCTCAGCCGTTTCTCGGCGATTTCGAACGACGTCCTCGTCCGGGTGCTCGGCTCGAAGAACAGGTTCACGACGGTCCTGCCCCTGAGCGTCGGCACTTTCTTGATCGCCCGACCGCCGATTTCCTTCATCGCCACGGCGGTGTCCAGAATGAGCGTGATCTCACCGGCTTCGAGCCCCGCGACCCCCAGCAGGTGACGCGATTTGAGCGCTTCGGCGGCGGGCGCCTCGATCGTGGTCATGCCTCCCCCTCGAGCACTACTTCGTCTGCGCCATCGATTTCCTGGAGCCGCACCTGGATGCTCTGCTTGAGCGAGGTCGGCAGGTTCTTGCCGACGTAGTCGGCCTTGATCGGCAGTTCCCGGTGACCGCGGTCGACGAGGACGATGAGCTGAATGGCACGTGGCCGGCCAAAGTCGATGAGCGCGTCGAGGGCGGCGCGAATCGTGCGACCCGTGTATAACACGTCGTCCACGAGCAGGATCTTGCGGTCGTCGATCGAGAATGGGATTTCGGTTCGGCGGACAACCGGCTGCGGCCCGACCGGGTGGCGCATGAGATCGTCGCGGTAGAGCGTGATGTCGAGGGCTCCCGTCGGCACGTTGTCGCCGTTGATGTCGTGCAGCGCATGGGCGAGACGTCGTGCGAGCGGCACGCCGCGCGTCCGTATGCCGACCAGCGCGATCTCGTCCAGGCCGCGATTCCGCTCCAGGATCTCGTGTGCGATCCGGGTCAGCGCGCGCGACATCCGATCGCCATCCATTACGACCGGCAAGGGAACCTCGAGCGATCTGGAAACCGGAGTGTCGATGGTGCGGGCCGCGGCACGCGCCGCAGCAGGAATGGCAGGAAGACGCTCACGCAATCACCTCTTGGCGTCCTCGCAGGGACACCGTTAAAGAGTTCGCACGATGTTAGCACAGTGCACTGAAAGGTTCTGCGGAGTTTCTCCAAGGTTCTTCGGGGTTCTTCAAGGTTCGGCAGGTTCTCCAAGGTTCTGCGAGGTTCGAACCGGGTAGAACCCGCAGAACCGTGTCACCTGGAAGAACCGCTCCTATCTGCTGTAGCTCGGGATGAAGACGATCGGCCGTTCTTCGGTGAATCCGCGGGTGAAGAGATCGGCGCGCGCGAAGCCGTCCATGTCGCGGGCGACCGGCAGCCCGAGAAAGTAGAGAATCGTGGGTGCGACGTCGACGATCGAGCCGCGCGGCCGGCGGCCGGCCTCGACCGAGCCGCCGTAAGCAAGCAGAAATCCATCCGGTGCGCGCTCGTGGGTGCCGGTGAAGTTCGCATTCCCGAACAGGCGCGCGAAGGTCCGCTTGACGTCATCGAGCGGCTGCATCCCGAAACCGGAGACGACGACCAGCAGATCGTCGGGGCCGAGAAGGCCGGCGGCGGCGTCGAGCTCACCGTCGATGAAGGCGTAGTAGGCGTCGATCGCCTGGAGCTGCCGCCGGCGCTCTTCATCGGTTTCATCACGGAAGGCGTGGGGCTGGGTCGCGCTCAGGTAGGCATGACCGACCGCGTCCAGTCCGTCGTAACGGAGCGCGGTGAAGCGCGCGTTTGTACCGCGTGCGAGCTCGCGCGAGGCGATCGCATAGTGCCGGTCGCGGCGCATGGCCGACACCTCGGGCGGCTCAAGCTTCGAAGCAGTCGTCGAGGAGGCGCGAACCGCGGCGTCGGAATCCGGCAGCTCGAAGACGCGCTGGAGGATCGGAAGGATCTCGGGAGGTGACGCCGCACGATCGAACTCGGCAATCGATCCAACCAGCTGGTGGAACCGATCGCTGACGACATATCCGTTCAGGGACTCCGCGGGATACGTGAGCGGCCAGCGCACCAGGCCGACACGGAGCCCGGCACTCGACACGATCGACCACAGAGGGCGGGCCCGCCAGATGGTCGCGAGATTGGGTTGGTTACGGATGAATCCAAGCGTGACCAGCGCGTGCGAGAAGGAGTGATCCGGAAGCAGGTCGACGGCCCGCGTATCTCCGCGCGCGTAATATGCCCCTGCCGACCTCACACCGTTCTTCGCCGGAAACATTCCGGTCGCGACGGCGGCCCAGACCGAATCCGGCTGCGTGGGCCGCGTCGTTGCCAGGTCCATCACCGCGCCCTTGTCGAGGAGTCGTGCGAACGCCGGCAGGCGGCCTTCCGCGACCCTCGGCAGGATGTACTCGAGCGAGGCGCCGTCGAGGAGCAGCATGGAGACGCGCGGCCCCGGCACGGGATCCAGACCATCCGCGCGGCTCGCGCTGGCTCCGCCAATCGGCGCCGGCGGCGCCACCGCCCGTCCACGGGCCGCGAGCGGCAGCGCCAGCGAGCCGAACGCGGCGATCACGAACAGCGATGCGCCGACCCGCCCGCCACGCCGCCCGACCGAGTAATGCGCGATCGCAATGGCGACGAGCACCACGGCCGACGCGGTTGTCGCGACGGCTCCCGCGGTCATCCTCCAGTCGGCATCCGCCGTCAGCGCCGCACCGAAGCCGCGAACGTTGAACCACATGAGCATCGCCGCGACCGCAGCGGCGGCGGCGCCCATCCAGGCCAGCATCCGCACGCTCACCCAGCCGGGCGAGAACGCGTCGAGGGCGAAGAACTCGCGCACCACCATCACCACGTAGAAGATCACGGCGAGGTGGACGCCGTACAAAGTTCCGAGCGTCAGGTACCAGCGCCAGGTGCTCGACGACAGGATCGGGATCTGCGGATTCAGCTGCAGCACGAGCACGGTGAGATACGCGGCGCCGAGGGCGCCGGCGAGCACCGAGTTCGTCAGCATCCGCAGGAAGCGCATGGCGCAAGTGTATACTTCGCCTATGCCCGTCGACGTCGACGCCGCGGTGATCTCCAACACCCGACTGTCGGATGATTACAGCGTCATCGCCCTCGCCGCGCCCGAGGTCGCCTCGCTCGCGCTCCCCGGTCAGTTCGTGATGGTCAAGACCTCGCCTGGTGCCGATCCTCTGTTGCGCCGGCCTTTTTCCATTTTCGAAATCCTCCGCGACGAGAACGGTGCCGCAACCGGCATCACGCTCCTGAACAAGCGTGTCGGCGTCGGCACGACACGCGTGTACCAGGCAGAACCGGGGGCACGCATTTCCTGTCTTGGTCCCCTCGGACGGCCGTTCGAGCCCGTCGCTCCTCCAGCCGAGGCGTGGATGGTGGCCGGAGGCGTCGGCCTGGCGCCGTTCGTGACGCTGGCGGAAGCGATTCGCGCGACCGGAGGGCGGGCGCGGTTGTTCTACGGCGCCCGTCGCGCGTCGGAGTTGTACTACGTCGAGCTGTTCGAACGCATGGGTGTCGAGGTGGTCCTGACCACCGAAGACGGGAGTCGCGGGCACAAGGGATACGTCACCGGCGCGCTCGACGCGGCACTCCGTTCCGCGACGCGCACGAACGACATCCGCCTGTATGTCTGCGGCCCGACGCCGATGATGCGTGCGGTGGCGGAGCTTGCCACCGCGCATGGCACCGCGTGTGACGTCTCGCTCGAACAGGTGATGGGGTGCGGTCTTGGCGGCTGTTACAGCTGCGTCGTTCTCGCGCGCGACGCCAGCGGCATTCCTCACTACCTGCGCTCGTGCATCGAGGGACCGGTGTTCGAGGCGTCGCGCATCGTCTGGAACGCGCTCGCCCACTGACATGGACCTTTCTGTTGCAATCGGCGCGCTGACGTTGCCGAATCCGCTGATTGCCGCGAGCGGATGTTTCGGCTACGGCGTCGAGTACAGCGACATTGTCGATCTGGCGACCCTCGGCGGCGTCGCCGTCAAGGGCCTGTTCCTCGCCGAGCGCGAAGGCCACGCTCCGCCCCGAATCGTCGAGACCCCCGCCGGGATGCTGAACGCCATCGGCCTCCAGGGAATCGGGGTTCACCGGTTCGTGCGCGAGAAGCTGCCGGAGCTGCGCGACCGCCGCGCGATCGTGTTCGTCAACATCTGCGGCACGACGATCGACGAGTATTGCGAGATCGCCCGGATCCTGTCGGACCACGAGGGTGTGGCCGCAATCGAACTCAATATCTCCTGTCCGAACATCAAGCAGGGGGGGATCACGTTTGGCTGCAGCCTGACCGGCACTCACGATGTCGTGAGCGCCGTCCGGAAGGTGACGCCGCTCCCCGTGATCCCGAAGTTGACGCCGAACGTGACCGACGTCGCATCGTTCGCGCGAGCCGCCGAGGAGGCCGGCGCGGACGCGGTCTCCCTCGTGAACACTTTCCTGGCAATGGCCATCGATGTCCACAGCCGCCGGCCCAAACTGACGAACATCGTCGGCGGACTGAGCGGTCCGGCGATTCGGCCGATCGCGGTGCGGATGGTCTACGAGTGCCGCCAGGCGGTCAAACTCCCGATCATCGGCATGGGCGGGATCGCCACGGCAGACGACGTGCTGGAGTTCATGATTGCAGGGGCGACCGCCGTGCAGATCGGGACGGCAAACTTCGTCGACCCGTTCATCTGGAAGACGCTGCTGAGCGGGATTCGCGACTACATGGCGCAGCACGGGATATCCCGACTCGCGGAGCTCACCGGCAGCATCGATACGACGCGGAAAGAGACGGCGTGGATCAGCTCCTGATCGCCCTCGACGTGGAGACGGCCGCAAAGGCAATCGGGCTCGCCGACTCGCTGCGCGGGGCGGCTGGCGGGTTCAAGATTGGCAGCCGGCTCTTCACCTCGGAAGGTCCCGCGGTCGTGCGCGCGCTCGTCGACCATGGCGACCGCGTTTTTCTCGATCTCAAGTTCCACGACATCCCCAACACCGTGGCCACCGCGGTATCGGCGGCGACGGCGCTCGGCGTCTGGATGGTGAACGTCCATGCATCGGGCGGGACGCGGATGATGCGGGCGGCGCGCGATGCGGCACACGAGACGGCGGCGAAGACCGGCGCCGCGGCGCCGCTGGTCATTGCCGTCACCGTGCTCACGAGCATGAACAGTGAGATGCTCGCGGAAACGGGTGTCGAGACTCCCGTGCTGGACCAGGTGCTCCGGCTCGCCGAGTTGGCGCACGGCGCCGGCCTGGACGGGGTCGTCGCCTCACCGCAGGAAACAACCGCGATTCGGCAGCGGTTCGGGGCTGGCTTTTCGATCGTGACGCCAGGCATCCGCGGCGCCGCGATTCAGCACACGACGGCTGCGCCGCATCCGGTGCCGAAACCCGGGCACGCCGGTAAAGACGATCAAGAACGCACGATGACGGCAGCGGAAGCGATCGCGGCAGGAGCCAGTTACATCGTGGTGGGAAGGCCGGTAATCGCGGCCGAGGACCCCCGCGCCGCCGCGGAGCGCATTCGCGAAGAGGTGCGTTCGAAGCCAATGCGCCGACGAGACTGACTGCGATGACGGACCCGAAGGTTCGTCAGATCGCAGCCAGCCGTCGAGTTCTACTCCCCCGCCGCCCTATTTGGCCGTGATCAGGAAGTGGCCGCGCCGGTTCTGCTGCCAGCAGGCCTCGTTGTCGTCCGAGCAGAACGGCTGCTCCTCCCCCTTGCTGACGATGGTGATGCGGTCGGCCGTGAGCCCCAGGCTGACGACGTAGTCGCGGACAGCGGACGCACGACGTTCGCCGAGCGCCAGGTTGTATTCGTTGGTGCCGCGATTGTCCGCGTGCCCCTCGACCATCACCTTTGTTGTCGGCCAGCGCTTCATCCACTCCATGTTCTTCTGGAGCGCCGTGCGGGCGGTGTCGTTGAGGTCAGTGGAGTCTAATTCGAAGAACGTGTCGGCCAGCGGCTTTTCGGCATTGAGCTGATCGAGCGTCTTGCTCCGGAACAATTCCTCTTCGGTCGGCGGCGCCGGCTGCGGTGCGGGCGGCGGTGGCGGCGGCGGAGGCGGCGTGCTGGGCGTCGGCGCGGGCGCGGGTGCGGCGGGCGGCGGCGGAGGTGTGGGCACCTTCTTCTTGGCGCACGCTCCGGCAGTCAGGGCGACGACAATCATGACGGCGACACACGTGTAGGTTCTGCGAATCATCAAATCTTCTCCTGGCGAGCGGTCACGTAGAATTGGGGAGGAGTGGAGCTTACCGTCCAGTCGGCGCGCTGTCAATTTTGTAACCTCGATGGATGAACTTCTCGAAGCGACGGCGCGGGCCGAACAGCATCACTTCTGGTTCCAGGGCTTCCGCCGATTCGTGACGCCGCTCGTCGCGGATGCGGTCCGCGGCTGCTCACGCGCCGCCATCCTCGATTGCGGCTGTGGCACCGGTCACAATCTTGCGTTGCTGCGGCAGTACGGCCGCGCCGTGGGGATCGACCTGACCGCAAGCGGACTTGCCTACGCCCATCGCAGGGGGGAGCGCGCCGTCGCACAGGCATCCGTCGTTGCGTTGCCCTTCCCGGCCGCTTCCTTCGACGTGGTGACCTCATTCGATGTGATTTACTCTCTCCCCGACGAAGCCGAGAGGGCTGCCGTCGCGGAAATGTTCCGGGTCCTGCGTCCCGGCGGGCATCTCGTGATCAACGTCGCCGCGATGGCACTGCTCACCGGCAACCACTCGGTGCTGTCGGGTGAAGTGCGACGCTACAGCCGGGCGAGCCTCGCACGGGTGCTGCGCGACGCCGGCTTCGAAATCCGACGGATCTCCTATACCAATGCGACGATCATGCCGATGGTCACTGCCGTACGCCTGCTGCAGCGCGTCACAGGGCACAGGGAGTCGACCCGGGAGATTTCGATTCCGCCGCGGCCCGTCAACTCCGCGCTGGCGGCACTGCTCCGCCTCGAGGCGGCCGGCCTGCAGCTCGTGAACATGCCGTTCGGAAGTTCCCTGCTCGCACTGGCCCGACGGCCGGGGACGCAGGGACTCTGATCACTTCACCGAATACGAATAGATCCTGAGGGCGAGGTGACGCTTGTCGCCGGTCGCGGCGCGGTCTCCAGGCGCGAACCACTTGTCACTCTCGATGAGCACGCGACCGCCGGCGGCATTCAGCGCATCGGCGGGTACGACGAACTCCTGTTTGAAATCCGCCGTGGGGCTGAACCGGCCGACGGGGCGGCCGGCCGCTGTGACGGTGACGACGGGTGCGGCGTCAAAGTAGCGGAGCGGTGATTCTCCTTCGAGCACCAGGGTGACGTCGCGGCCGACGGGCCGTATCCAGATCGTGGCGCGCTCGCTCGACCACCGCCATGCGCGAGCGGTGAGCGGGTTGTATTCAGGTTCGTGCCAGCCCTCTTCGACGCCGATCATCGGAGTCCCCTGGGGCTGCAGGTCGAACTGCTCGAGTGCCACAGGAATGACCCTGCCAGGTGCGGCTGATTCCGAGGTGACTTCGAGCGGCACGTACGCGTCAGGCGACGAGAACATGCCGGCATCGAGCGGGATCACCTTGAAGAAGAACCCCGGGGTGACCTCGAACGGCGCGAGCGGCCGGCCGTTCGCCCGCAGGCTGACACGAACCGACGGATCGCCAGGGCCACCCAGGTGGCGGCCGCCGAGAAGCAGCAGGACTTCGCGGGAATCCGACCGTACCCACGCCACGCTCGCCTGCCGGTGCGGACCGAGTTGGTCTCGGGCCGTCACGCCCGCGACTTCGGCGCCGAGGGCCCAGCCGCGGTCCAGCATCCAGCGTGGCGGCGACATGCGGTAGAGATCGGAATCTCCGGGCCGAGCACCGCCGACGAACGGCGGCTCGATGAAACCCCACCGATACGTCGCTACCAGCCGGCGCGAAGCGGGATCGATGAGTGCCAGGTCCGTGCGCCGGGGATCGGCGACGAACGCAATCGACGCGTCGGGGTGTGCGCGCCAGTCCGCCACGAGCGCGAGCCACTCTCGTCCGTGGGGCGCATCGAGCAGGCGTCCGGGCAATGATTCCCGTTCCCACTGTGCCGCGCGCCGGGCGACCGCGTGCATGCCGACGGCGTCGACCGGCGCTGCTTCCGCTCGATCGAGCGCCGGCGTGCCACGCCTCCAGCCCTCGACGTCCGCGAACGCGCGAAACGCCGGGCTGCCGCCGTGCGCATAGGCCACGGTCGCCGGGATTGCGGACCGGAGCGACAGCAACGCCAGTGCGAGCGCGCCGATCGGAAGAAACATCCGCCGGGGCCACTCGAGTGCGGCGGCCGCCAGCCAGGCGACGGGGACGATCAGCGGCAAGGCATACCGGACGGTGACGACTTCGTGGAAAAGCAGGTGAAAGATCGCGTATGGCACGAACCCTACGAGCAGCAGCACCAGCCCGCGGGGCCGCTGCCAGCCGACTCGCAGCGCCCCCGCCGCCGCCAGTGCCACGACGAACGAGCCAATGGTCCGACTGCCCCACGGCCACAGAAACGAGTAGATCAGCGCGTCCACCGCAACGCGAGGCGAGCGCACGTTCCACAGCATCACGACGCCGGAAAAGTCCTCGCCCGCCTGCGATCCGAGTGCGGCTGCGTACGCCGGACAGTCCGCCACTGGCGTTGATCAAGGGAATCGCCCACGCGAGGACACCGGCGGCAACCGCCGCCAGGGCGAGCAGACGGTCGCGCATGGTCACGCCCAGGCCGGGGACGACCAGCGCCGTCGCGAGCAGCGGCAGCGTCAGCAGAAACGTCTGTGATCGGATGCCGATCGCAAGGCCAGCGACGAGCGCGCCCCACACCAGGGCCGAAGGCGCTGCCCGACGGCTGAGAACCGAGACGATGAGTGCCTGGGCGGCGATCGCCGCACTCAAGCCCGTCATGTCGCTCAGCGGACGCAGCGACGTGAACCAGAAGAGCGGCGAGGTCACCGCAATCAGCACGGCCCACAGCGCAAACGAGCCAGGAGGACGCTCGGCGTCGCTCGGCGCTCGCGCACTGGCGCCGTTTCCGCCTCCGAGCGCGCGGTACAGGACGAACAGAAACCAGATCAACGCCGCGCCCGAGAGGGTGCTCCACAGCGAAAGCCCCCGGGCCTCCGGCGCCGCAACCCCGACGGCGCGGAGGACCGCGGACGACAGCTTGCTGATACCGATGAACACGGGATACCCGGGGGGATGGGGCTGATGTCGGGCGACGTCGAAATGCTTCACGCCCAGCGCGAAGTTGATCGAGTCGATGTCTTCCAGCGTGTGTGGGAGAAAGGGGACGTGCGCCGCGAGGAACACGAGCGCAAGGGCGGCCAGGGCTGTGCGCACCGTGCGCGGTGGTGTCGTGTCAGACCTCCCGCAGGCGCAGTGCGTCGTTCAGGCTGCCGAGGCGATACCCGCGGAGATCGATGGTGACGTGAGCGTAGCCGATCGCCCTGAGCTCTCGATCGATGACATCCGACACGTCGGGGTCGAGTGCCCGGGTCATTTCGTCGCGCCCGAGCTCGAGCCTCGCGATCGTGTCGTGGTGTCGCACGCGGCAGATCCGGAACCCGAGCCCGCGCAGGACGGCTTCGGCGCGCTCGATCATGCGCAGCTTCTCGTCGGTGACTTCGCTGAAGTACGGAATCCGCGACGACAGGCACGCCGATGCCGGCTCATCCCAGGTCGGCAGGCCCGCCAGGCGCGAGAGCTCGCGGATCTCGATTTTCGACAAGCCGACCTCGTCGAGCGGGCTGCGAACCCCGAACTCACGCGCCGCCTGCCGGCCGGGCCGATAGTCGCCGCGGTCGTCCGCGTTGCTGCCATCGGCGATCACGGGAATGCCGCGCTCGCGCGCGAGCGCGGTCAGATGGGTGTAGAGCTCGTGCTTGCAGTAGTAACAGCGGTTGGCGGGATTGGCCCGGTACTCGGGCCGTGCCATTTCCGCTGTCTGGATGAACTGGTGGTTGAAGCCGAACTCCGTCGCGATCCGCACCGCGAGCGCTCGATGGCGCTCGGGATAACTCGGGCTGTCAGCCGTGACGCAGAGGACGCCCGAACCGAGAGCGCGATGCGCCGCGTAGGCGAGGTACGCGCTGTCGACACCGCCGCTGTAGGCGACAATCAGCGCCGGGAGATCGCGCAAGGCGCGATCGAGCGCCGCATCTTTCGCTGCGACACCGGCTGCGGCGGCGCTGGCCGCGGGACCGGTCGCCGCATGCGTCTCGTTCACCTAGTCCAGATCCTCTGTCGTCTCGTCGTCGTCGTCCTCGTCATCGTCGTCTTCGTCGAGATCGTCATCATCGTCCTCGTCGTCGTCTTCGTCGTCTTCTTCGTCGACGGACTCGAGTTCGACGGGAGCGATACTCGTCACTTCGAGGTTGGAGCCGCAGTCAGGGCAGCTGATCAGATCGCCCTTGTCGACATCGAATTCGTCGACTTCGACTTCGGCATCACATTCCGGGCAGGTGGCCATTACATGCTCCTGGCGGGGGGACTCGCCCCTCCGCGCGGCTCGGGATCCGAAGCCACACACACTGTGCCTTCCTGATCGCGATAATCTCCGGATTATAGCGAAAGCCTGATAAATTCTGCAATGCGGGTCCGACGTCCACCACGTGCTGGTTGACCGCCGTGACGCGCCATGGCTTCACATTGAGTGTAACAAAAACTGTCATTGTCGCCGACGACACCGCGTTCGTGCGCGATCGGTTCGCCACCGCGCTCCTCGGTGCGGGCCACTCCGCGCTGACGGTCAAGAGCGCGGCCGAGTTACTGGCACGCGTGCGCGCCGATCTCGACCGGATCGATCTGATCGTGCTCGATCTCCGCCTGCCCCACGCCGGCGGTGTCGAACTCGTCAAGTCGATCCGGAAGCTGGATGGCGGACGCCTGCCAATCCTCGTCTTCAGCGGAACCATCGCGACGGCTGAGGAAGTGCGCGAGCTCGCCTCCCTCGGCGTTGCCGGTTACGTCAACGAGTACAGCGCCGTCCAGCACATCCTGCCGTCGCTGGCACCCCACCTCTTCCCCGATAACTTCAATCGCCGCGGCAGTCCGCGCGTCGTGCTCGGCATACCGGTCGCGTACCGGTTCGGCAACACCATCGCGGCGGCGCTGACGCTGAACCTGAGCAAAGGCGGCCTCGCCATCCGCACGATGAGCCCGCTCCAGGGGCCATCCAAGCTGCGGGCCCGCTTCCGGCTGCCCGGCTCGAAGAAAGACATCGAGGCCGAATCGCGGATCGCCTGGAGCGACCGGCGCGTCGGCATGGGCCTGCAGTTCGAAAAAGTCGATCCGGCGGATCAGAGTGCGATCGACGAGTTCATCGAACAGCACTTCTTCTCGAACAGAAAAGCGTGACGAACGCGTGCGCACACGGCAATCCTGCCGCGGCCACCGCGCCACACCGGGGCGCCTTGACACGATTTTCGCAGTGTCGCTAGTATCGGATGTCGGGCCTAATCGGCCTGATATCTACACCTTACCCGGTGCTCCCGTAAACGGCAGGGTTCCCGCAATGGCGGGATCGGCATCGGAATGTACAGATCTTTGAGGACGGAACGGAGCAAGGCGTGATCGAGGTCCAGCACATCACGAAACACTACGGTCGCACGACGGCCGTGGACGACGTCAGCTTCCGGGTAGAACGCGGTGAGATCCTCGGGTTCCTTGGGCCGAATGGGGCCGGGAAGACCACGACGATGCGGATCCTGACGGGGTACATGCCCCCGTCCGAAGGCCGCGCGACGGTGGCGGGCTACGACGTGTTCGATCATCCAATCGAAGCCAAGCGGCGCACCGGCTATTTACCGGAAACCCCACCGCTCTACCCCGACATGACCGTCCGCGAGTACCTGGATTTCGTCGGCAAGATCAAGGGCGTGGCGCCACGTGACCGGAAGCAGCGGGTCCTGACCGTGATGGAACGGACGCGCATCGCCGACATGGCGGACCGGCACTGCGGCAAGCTGTCGAAGGGATACCGGCAGCGGGTCGGGCTCGCGCAGGCGCTCATCCACAATCCCGAGGTCCTGATCCTGGACGAGCCGACCGCCGGGCTCGACCCGAAGCAGATCATCGAGACCCGCGATCTCATACGTGGCCTCGCCGGCGATCACACCATCGTCCTGAGCACGCACATCCTTCCTGAAGTGGCGCAGACGTGCCAGCGGGTCGTCATCATCAACAAGGGCCATGTGGTGGCGGTGGACACGCCCGACAACCTGACGGCGCGGTTGAAGGGGGCGGCGACGATGTACGTGCAGGTGGACGCGCAGGGCGCAGATGCCGGCGCGGCCCTCGCCGCGGTGCCCGGCGTCAAACGTGTGGTGAGCGCCGACCAGCGACCGGGCGTGACCGCCGAACCGGGCGATGCGGTGGCGCTGCCGTATCCGAATGCCTTCGAGGTCGAGAGTGAACCCGACGTCGATGTCCGCCGCGATCTTGCACGGGTTGTCGTCAGCCATGGATGGGGGCTGCTGGAGCTGCGTCCCGTCCGTATGAGTCTCGAGGACGTCTTCCTACAGGTGACGACCGAAGAACTGCCCCAGGAGGCGCCCCGTGCGTAACACGCTTGCGATTGCGGACAAGGAGCTGCGCTCCTATTTCGCGTCGCCGATTGCCTACATCCTCATCGGCCTTTTTTCGCTGCTGTTCGGCTGGTTCTTCTACGTCTACCTGATGGCGTTCAACCAGCAGAGCCAGCAGATGATGCAGTTCGGCCAGGGCGGCGGCGCCAACATCAACCAGATGATGATCCGCGGCCTGTTCCAGAACACCGCGGTGATCATCCTGTTCACCATGCCGATGATCACGATGCGGACCTACTCGGAGGAGAAGCGATCCGGCACCATCGAGCTGCTGCTGACGTCACCGGTGACCGACGTCGAGATCATTGTCGGGAAATTCCTCGGCGCGCTCGGTCTTTATGCCGCGATGCTCCTGGTCACGATGCTGTACATCGTGATGCTGTTCAAGATCAGCAATCCGGAGTGGCGTCCGATCGTGGCGGGCTATCTCGGGCTGCTGCTGATGGGAGGGTGCTTCCTCTCGACCGGCCTCTTCATCTCGAGCCTGACGAAGAACCAGATCGTCGCCGGCTTCCTGACCTTCGCGACGTTCCTGATGCTGTGGATCGTCAACTGGATCGGTGAATCGTCGGGCCCGACGACGCAGGCGATCGTCAGCTATCTATCGATCACCGAGCACTTCGACGACTTCGCGCGCGGGATCATCGACACCAAGCACACGATCTATTACCTCAGCTTCATTACGTTCGGACTGTTCCTGACGGCCAAGTCGGTCGACAGCGAACGGTGGCGCGGGTAGCGGTTCTATGTTGAAACGAGTTCTTGGACTTCTCGGCTGGCTGGGCGTCGTCTTCGTCTTCGCGGCGGTGGCGATACGCTTCACGCGTCCCGAGTGGCAGCAGTGGTACAACGGCCTCGCCCTTGCCGGCCTCGCCTGCACGCTCCTTTACATCCTGAGCCAGTGGCGCGAAGTCGCGCGCTCGTTCTCAGGACGCCAGGCACGGCTCGGCAGCCTCGCGGCCGCGAGCGTGGTCGTCGTCCTCGCGATCCTGATCGCGATCAACTATCTGGCGTCCCGGCACAACAAGCGGTGGGACCTCACCGCGTCCAAGCAGTTCTCGATCTCCGATCAGACGAAGAAAGTGCTGCAGGGGCTGCAGAAGCCCGTCCACATCCGGGTATTCGACAGGAGCGAGGGGTTCCCGCGTTTCCGCGAGCGGCTCGATGAGTATCAGTACGTCTCGAAACAGGTGAGCGTCGAATATCTCGACGTCGACCGCAAGCCGGCGCTGGCAAATCAGTTCCAGGTACAGACGCCCGGCACCGTCGTCATCGAGTACGACGGACGTACCGAGAAGGTCACTTCGGACGGGGAGCAGGAGCTGACGAACGGACTGATCAAGGTCGTCCAGGGCAAGCAGCACAAAATCTACTTCGTCCAGGGACACGGCGAGAAGTCGACAGAGGGATCGGAGCGCAGCAGCTACAGCACGATTGGCGCCGCGCTCACGTCCGACAATTTCCTGACCGACAAGCTCGTCCTCGCACAGCAGAAGGATGTCCCGGCCGACGCGTCGATCCTGGTGGTTGCGGGACCGAAGACCGATTTCTTCCCCGCCGAGATCGACATGATCAAGCGGTACCTGGCGAAGGGCGGCAAGATTCTGTTTCTGCTCGATCCTCCGGATCGCGCCGACGCGCCGGAAGTCACGAACGTTGCGGCGCTGCTGAAGGACTGGGGCATCGAGATCGGGACCAACGTGGTTGTCGACGTCAGCGGCATGGGCCAGCTGCTCGGCACCGACGTGTCGGTCCCGGTGGCAGCGAAGTACGACCAGCATCCCATCACCGAGCACTTCAACCTGCTGACCGCGTATCCACTCGCGCGATCGGTGACTGCCATCGCGGGCGGTACCGGCGGGCACACGGCGCAGAATCTCGTCGACACCAGCGCGAACAGCTGGGCGGAAAGCAACATCAAGGAATTGACCACGACCGGCAAGGTCGCGCGCGAGTTGGACAAGGGGGACAAGGCCGGTCCCGTGTCGCTCGCGGCGGCAGTGTCCGCGCCTGTCGCGGATGCGCCCTCACCCGCGGCTTCAACCGATCCAGCCAAGCCAGCCGATGCGGCCAAACCTGAAACGCGGATTGCGGTGTTCGGCGATTCGGACTTCGTCACCAACGGCTATCTCGGGATCCCGGGCAACCGCGACCTGTTCCTGAATACCGTGAACTGGCTCGCACAGCAGGAAAACCTGATTTCGATCCGCCCGCGCGAGGCTGGCAGCAGCACCGTGACCCTGACGGCCGACGCCGCACAGCGGATCTTCTGGCTCTCCATTCTGATCATCCCTGGCCTCATCCTCACTGCCGGCGTCCAGACCTGGTGGCGGAGGCGGTAGTGGGGCGACTTCGCAGCTTCATCATCCTGCTCGTCATCGGCATCCCCCTGTTCTGGTACACGTACCGGGAGTCGAAGAAGGGCCCGGTCGACGACACGCCGAAACACGACAAGGTGTTCAGCGTCGACGCCAGCAAGATCGACGAGATCGAGGTCAAGTCGGAATCCGGCGAGCGGACGACGCTTCAGCGCAAGGGTTCGGACTGGACGATCGTGCAGCCCGCCCCGGCACCGACCGACCAGGCGACGGTCTCCGCAATCACCTCGAACCTTGCGTCGATGGAGATCCAGCGCGTTATCGAGGAGAATCCGGCCGATGTCGCGGAGTTCGGACTCGCGACGCCACGGGTCGAAGTCGCGTTCAAGGCAGGCGGTCAGCAGCACCGCCTCCAGATCGGGCAGAAGACGCCCGCCGGCACTGACGTTTATGCGCGCCTCGCCGATCAGAAGCGGGTGTTCCTGGTTTCGTCGTTCCTCGAGTCCACTTTCAACAAGAGCTCCTTCGACCTTCGCGACAAGTCGGTCCTGAAGGTCGATCGCGAGAAGGTCGATTCCCTCGCGGTCACGACGGCCGGACGCGAGATGCGATTCGAGAAATCGAACGGCGAATGGACGTTGAAGGCGCCGATCGAGGGGCGTGCGGAGTTCAGCGCCGTCGACGGGCTCGTGTCCCAGGATTGGCAGCCTCCAGATGAAGTCGCTGCTGTCGACCCCACCTCCACAGGGTGACGGTCTCCAGAAGCCAGCCGCGACGCGTGCGCATCGGCACCGGATCGTCACAGGCAACGCTGTTGCTCGGTGCGTCTGCGGGTGAAGGCAGCGTCTACGCGAAGGACGCGGCACGTCCGGCAATCTTCACGGTCGACGCGTCGCTGCTGGACGACCTGAAGAAGGATCCATCGGAATACCGGCAGAAGGACCTCTTCGATGCACGGTCGTTCAACGCGAGCCGGATGGAAGTGATGCGAAACGGAACGACCGACGGTCTTCGAAGAAGCGAAGTCGAAGGACAAGGACGGCAAGGAAGTCGAGAAGTGGCGCCAGACGGCGCCCGCAGCCCGTGATGTCGATGCCGCCAAGATCGAGGCGCTCATCGGCGCTGCCACGGGCGCACGGGCCACGTCGTTTGCTCCAGCCGATGCGAAGACCGGCCTCGACAAGCCTGAGCTCTCGGTGGCATTCAAATACGACGAGAACAAGGACGAGCGGGTCACGTTCGCGCGCAACGGTACGACGCGTGTACGCCGCCCGCGGCGGGTCCGGTGGCACGGCAATCGTCGACGCAGCCGTGCTCGACGGCATCGTCAAGGCGCTCGAGGCGATCAAGTAGTCCTCGCGAGTGTCAGGCTTCCGCATCCTGCTCCTCGCGAGCGTCCTCACGGTCCCCGGGTGCGCCACACACACCGGGACGACGGCACCACCAGTTGCTCCTCGTGCGGTCGAGGAGCTGCGATGCGGACCTGGCGCGCGTCTTCGACGCGCCTGTCATCCAGCGCGGGGTGTGGGCCGTCGACGTCGATGTCGATGGCAACCGGGGAGCACCTGTATCGGCTGAATGCCGACCGGTGGATGATGCCGGCCTCCAACCTGAAGATTCTCACCCTCGCGGCCGCGGCCGAAACCCTCGGGTGGGACTACCGATTCAAGACCACGCTCGAAGCACGCGGCCCGACCGAGGCCGGGGTACTCAAGGGCGACCTCGTCGTTCGAAGCAACGGCGACCCGACAATCAACGGGCGCGAATGGCCGCGCCGCGGCTGTCTTTCGAGAGTGGACGAGCGCAGTGGCGGCTGCCGGCATCACCTCTGTCGAGGGCCGCGTCATCGGTGATGACCAGGCGTTCGACGACGAGGGGCTCGGAGCAGGGTGGGCATGGGACTACCTGCAGTACGACTATGCCGCACCGGTGGGCGCGCTCGAGTTCAACGAGAACACGGCGACGCTGCTGGTTGCGCCCAGGAAATAGTCCGGGTTCGTCGCCGATCGTCAGCCTCTCGCCCGGCTCAGGGCTGACGCTGGTGAACCTCGCAACGACCGGGGCCAGCGGTTCTGTGGACACGATCGATTTCCATCGCCCCCTGGATCGCACAGTTCTCGAAGTGACCGGCTCGGTGCCGATTGGAGGGGCCCACACTCAGCGGGAAGTGGCGGTGGTGAATCCGACGGTTTTCTTCGTCCGCTCGCTGAAGGATGCCCTCGTCGCCGCCGGAGTCCCCGTCAGCGGCGAGGCGGTCGATCTGGACGACGTCGCAGCCGAACTGCGAGGTGACCGGCGACGCGGATGTGCATCCACTTGCCTCGACCGAGTCCCCTCCCTTGCGGGACATTGCCACGGTCATGATGAAGGTCAGCCAGAATCTCTACGCCGAAACGCTTCTCAAGGCGCTTGGAGCCGCACGTGGCGGTCTCGGCACGGCGGAGGGCGGACGGATTGCGGTCCACGCCGTTCTGCAGAAGTGGGGCGTGCCCGACGATGGCTACACGATGTCTGACGGCTCGGGCCTGTCGCGCTACAACTATCTGACCGCCGGCACGCTCATCACGGTGCTGGAGCGGATGTACAAGGATCCGCGGCACCGCGACGCCTTCGCTGCCACACTCGCAGTCGCGGGCAAGGACGGCACGCTCGCTTCGCGCCTCGAGAGGACACGCGCGAGAGGCAACGTGGTCGCAAAGACCGGATCCATCTCGAACGTACGCGCGCTCTCGGGATTCGTGCGCACGCGCGACGACGAAGTCCTCGCATTTTCAATTCTCGCCAATGACTTCGCCGCGGCGTCGGCAACGGTGAACTACGTCACCGATCTCGCGGTCGAGATCCTTTCGAACTTCACCCGACATTAAGAACTGGGGGCCGGCGATCTCGGCTCTGAATCTTCCGCCTGAAGGCGGAAGCTACGGGACCGTGCGGAAGCTACGGGACTTCCGCCTGAAGGCGGAAGCTACGGACCGGCGGAAGCTACGGGACCATGCGGAAGCTACGGGACGGGCGGAAGCTACGCCTGAGCAGGCGGAAGCTACGGGACGGGCGGAAGCCACGGGAAGGCACGAAGCCGCGGATCAGGGAGCGTACAATGGAGGCGTGCGTGGCCTCTCATGGATTCTCGTTGCGTGTGGACTCATCTGCGTCATCGGTGTCGGCGCGTGGTACTACGGCGCACCGCCGGCGGAAAAGAGCGGCGGCGGCCCGTCAGCGCCTGTCCAGGAAGCGTGGATCGATCAGCTCTACAGCCAGAACCCGAGTGAGGCGGCCGCTGCGGCCGATTACGTCAAGCAGCTCGGCGCGCAGGCGCTCCCGGTCATCCACGCGACGCTCCAGGACCCCAATGCCAGTGCGGAGCGGGTCAAGGCCGCAATCAAGGCGTGTGCGCTCCTGGGGAGCACGGCGGCGCCGGCGATCGACGAAGTGGCCGAATCGCTGCCCGACCCCGCGCTCACATCCGAGGCTGCGGCGGCGCTCAGCTTCATGGGCCGGGGCGCGTTCAAGCCGCTCCGGCAGTCACTCACGAGCGACGATCCGGTAGTGCGGCGCGAATCGCTGCGGTCGATCGGGAAGCTGAAGGAGCGGGCGCCGCTCGACGGCCGCGCGGTGCTGCCCTTGCTCGTGAAGGGCATGGACGACCCTGATGCCGGTGTCCGAACTGTGGCCGCGACGTATCTCGGGATTGTTCACGAAGAGCCCGCAGAAGCCGTCCGGGTCCTCACGACCGGACTGGAGGATGCGGAAGTAAACGTGCGCAGGGCTTCGGCTGCCGCGCTCGCGGCCTTCGGTGCGGCCGCGGCGCCAGCCCTGCCCGCGTTACGGAAGGCGTCAGCTGATCCTGACGCTGATGTCGCTCGGGAGGCGGGTGTCACGCTCGTCAAGCTCCAGCCGTCGAAGTAGCCTGACGCCATCTGCGGCGCGTCAGACGAGCGTCAGCGCGAACGCAACGAGCTCGTCGGGCGCACCCACCAGTCCACCGCCCTGCGCGAGGTCGGCCTTCCCTCCGCCTTTCCCTCCGAACCGCGCGATGAGCGCCTTCAGTGCCGCAGCGCTGTCGAACGCCGTCGCGGCCGAGCGGGCAACGACGACGGCCGCAGGACTGGTTGTGTTGAACAGCACCGCAATGTGCCCGGCCCGCTCGGCAATCGTTGAGGCGATGGTTTTCAGTCCGCCCTGATCCCATCCGTCGAGCACTTCGACCACGACCTTTGTGTCGCCGCGAGGTGTCGCTCGAGCAGCAAGGGCTGCGGCTTCGAAACCGGCGAGACGAGCCTCGGCCCCCTTCAGCTGTCGCCTGACATCCTTCGTCTCGCTCTGAAGCCGTTCGATCCCGGCGGGCAAATCGCCGGGCAGGACGGAAATGAGTCGCACACTGGCGGCAACCGAATCGCGCAAGGATCGGAACGTTCGCAGCGCGCGCACTCCGCACACGAATTCAATCCGCGAACCGCCGCGGAAGCGCTCCGATGCCGACACCGCGATGATGCCGACACCGCCGGTGGTCGCGACGTGAGTCCCGCCGCACGCGGAAATGTCGAAGTCCGTCATGTCGACGAGGCGCAGCCGCCCCGTCCGCGCCGATTCCTTCCGGAGCGGCATGGCCGCCGCCTCCTCTGCGTCGGCAAACCTGACCGTAATCGCACGGTCCTCCCAGATGACACGGTTGGCCTCGTTCTCGACCGCCTCGATCTGAGCAGGCGTGACCGGTCTGCCAAGATCGATGGTCGACGAGACGCGATCCCAGGTGGAAGCTCTCGGTTCGGGCGCCGACACAGGCGATCGAATGCCGCCGACAGCAGGTGCTGGCCGGTGTGCTGCTGCATGTGCTCGAAGCGGCGCGCCCAGTCGATGCGTCCATGAACAGGTCCGGTGGCGACTTCTCCCTCGACCACGTGCAGGATCACGCCGTCGTCACGGTCGATCACATCCACGACGGCGGCGTCACCGAGGCGGCCGGTATCGAAGGGCTGACCACCGGAAGTCGGATAGAACGCCGTGCGGTCCAGGATCGCGGCAGCCCGGCCATCAACCTGCTCGGTCGCGATGACGTTCGCGTCGAATTCCGTGAGATACGCGTCCGTGTAATAGAGACGATCGGTCATGAACCGGCCGGTCGGGAAGCGATCAGGGGGTCGGGGATGCCGGCCTCGTCGAAGCCACGCGCGCGCAGCCGGCAGCTGTCACACGCGCCACACGGCGCCCCGGCGGGATCGGGGTCGTAACAACTGTGGGTGAGCTCGTAGTGCAGCCCGAGCGCGAGCCCCTCCCGGATGATCTGCGCCTTCGAGAGTTCAATCAACGGTGCGAGAACCTCGAGTCGCTCGCCTTCCACTCCTGCCCTGGTTGCCAGCGTGGCCAGCTTCTCGAAGGCCGCGAGATACTCAGGTCGACAGTCGGGATATCCCGAGTAATCAAGCGCGTTGACCCCAAGCGCAATCGCCCGGGCGTGGAGCACCTCGGCCCAGCCCATGGCGAGCGAGAGGAAAATCGTGTTCCGGGCCGGGACGTAGGTCGAAGGGATCTCTGTCTCGTCGAGCTCACGGTCCTTTGGGATCGCGCCAGCGCCGACCAGGGCGGACCCGCCAAATGCCGCAAGGTTGACGTCGAGTTCGATGTGTCGGGACACGCCAAGATCGCGGGCAACATCGCGCGACGCCTCGACCTCGCGCGCATGTACCTGGCCGTATCGAATCGTGAGCGCGTACAGCTCGTATCCCCGGGCCCGTACCATCGCGCCCGCGGTATAGGAGTCAAGCCCGCCGCTCAGCAACAGAACCGCTCTTCGAGCCATCCTCACGTCCAACGCACTACATCCAGGAGGCTACGTCCAACGCCCACCAGCGCCAGTCGCGTCGCACGTGGCACGTCGCACGTCATACCCCCCTGACCTCGGCGCCCCAGATGTACTTGTGGGCCTGCAGCTGCAGCCGCACGACGAGCCGATCGGCGAGAATCCACTCGGCAAGATCCTTCGCGGCGAGTGCCCCGTGTACCGGCGAAAACAGCACCGCCGCGGTCCGCGCCACGAGGTTGTACCTGGCGACGACGTCGCGCGCGTATTCGTAGTCGGCGCGATCGCGAATGACGAACTTCACTTCGTCGTGCGGGGACAGGAGACCGAGGTTGTCCCAGTGATTGCGGGCCGCCTCGCCGCTACCCGGACACTTCACGTCGACGATCCGGATGACCTCTGCCGGCACTTTCTCGATGCTCAGGTGCCCGCCGGTCTCGACCATCACCGTCCGGCCGGCGTCGAGAAGGCGCTGCATCAGTGGGTAGACGTCCTTCTGCAGCAGGGGCTCGCCCCCCGTGAGCTCGACGAGGTTGCAGCCGAACTCGTCGACCTTGCGGGTGATGTCGTCGACGCTCATCTTGCTCCCCTCGGTGAAGGCGTACGGGGTGTCGCACCACGAGCAGCGAAGGTCGCACGCGGTCAGGCGGACGAAGACGCACGGACGCCCGGAATGTGTGGATTCCCCCTGGATCGAGTGGAAGATTTCGTTGATGGTGAGCATCGCCGCTGCCGTCTGAACCTCTTATTGTACGCGACGGACTGTTCTAAAATACCGGCATGCCGAAGGCGACGTTTTACTGGAAGCCGACCTGAACCACGTGTCGCAATGCCAGAAGTTATCTGGACGAGCTCGGCGTGGAGGTCGAAGAGCGCGACATCAACCGCGATCCGCCCGATCGCGCCTTCCTGGAGCGCCACATCGACCCGGAACGATTCCTGGACTTCGTGAGCACACGGAGTCCTGTCTTCAAGCAGCGCCGTCTGCCGGCAACCAAGCGGGAGGCGATCGACCTGATGGTGCAGCAGCCGAACCTGATCAAGCGCCCGATCCTGGTCCGGGGGTCGCGTGCGATCTTCGGGTTCAACAAGGACAAGTACGAGGGTCTTGGCTAACACGATCCGGGTCGGCACGTCTGGCTGGAGTTATCCCTCCGGGAACGGCACGTGGAACGGGATCTTCTATCCCGTTCCGCCGGGGCGACGGAGCCGTGCCGGCGGCGGCTTCGACGAGCTGACGTTTTACGCCGAGCACTTCGACACGGTCGAAATCAATTCCACGTTCTACCGCGTCCCTGCTCCGGCAGCGGCGAAGGGGTGGGTCGAGCGCACGCCCCCGGACTTCGAGTTCTCGCTCAAGCTGTTCCAGAAATTCACGCACCCGCGGATGTTCGAGAAGGCGACGGGCAAGAACCCGTGGGACCTCGCCGACAAGGACGTCGACGAGTTCAAGGCCGGAATCGATCCGATTGCGTCAGCGGGGAAGCTGGGGGCGCTGCTGGCGCAATTTCCCTCCAGCTTCCGCAACGACGACGAGTCGCGCGCCTACCTGGAATGGCTGCTGAAACATTTCCGCGACTACCAGGTCGCGGTCGAACTCCGCCATCGCAGCTGGAGCGATCAGCCGGAAGACACGTTGCGGCTGCTCGATGCGTTCGGAGCGGCGTGGACCCAGATCGACGAACCGAAGTTCCGGTTCTCCATTCGCCAGGATCTGCTCCCGAACGTTCGCACGTTCTACTACCTGCGCCTCCACGGCCGCAACGCCGCGCAGTGGTGGAACCACGAACAATCGGAGGACCGCTACAACTACCTGTATTCGGCCGAGGAGCTCAAGCCGATCGCCCAGGCCGCGCGCCAGGCATCGCGCGAGGTCAAGAAGGCCTATCTCTACGCCAACAATCATTTCTCGGCCAAGTCGGTCGCCAATGCCGCGATCCTCAAACACGATCTCGGCCAGTCGCTGCCGGGCGAGTACCCGCCGGAGTTCGTCGATCGCTACCCGGACCTGAAAGGCCTTGTCAGGATTTTGCCGCCCCCTCCTTCACGAAAGCCCTCTTGAGAATGTCCGCGACCTGGATCTTGTCGACCACTTCCATGCCCTTGATGACCTGCCCGAACACGGTGTACTTGCCGTCGAAGTCGGGGTGCGGCTTCGTCAGGATGTAGAACTGGCTATCCGCCGCTTTGGCATCGGTGCCTGGGTAGGCCATCGCGACCGCCCCGCGCACGTTCCGGCGCTTCTTCGTGATTTCGGCCGCGCCGATAGGTTTACCGCTGCCCGCCCGTCCCCACCACTCGCGCATCGTCATGTTGCGCGTCGTCGGATCGCCGACCTGAATCAGGCTGAACTCGGCGCGATGGAACCGCAGCCCGTTGTAGAAGTTCCGCTTCACCAGCCCGATGATCTGGGCGACCGTCTTCGGCGCCTCCTCGGGGTAGGTCTCGAACTCGATGTTGCCCTTGACCGTCTCCAGCACGATCACCGGCCCGGCGCCCGGCGACATCTGCCGCGCCGCCGTCGGCAGCGACAGGAGGATGAACGCAACGAGAACCCCTCCGCCGGCCAGCGTCGCCCGCCGGCCGCCTCCACTCTTGTTCGATCATGATTTTCCCATCCTCGTCACGCCGATTTTCGGACACAAGTCCACGACCACGCAACGGCCGCAGAGGGGATAGACCGGCCGGCACACGTTCTGCCCCCACGTCACCAGGTAGCGATTGAGCAGGGGCCACCATTTCCGATGAGCGACGGCGTAGAGCGCCTGCTCGGTCTCGTTCGGCGACCGCGTCAAGACCCATCCGAGGCGGTTCGAGATGCGGTGCACGTGCGTATCGACGCAGATGTTCTCGGCACTCCGATGCGCCAGGATGAGCACGAGGTTTGCGGTTTTGCGGCCCACACCGGGGAGCGTCAGCAGCTCCGCCATCGTGGTCGGTACCTTCCCGCCGAATCTCGTCACGATTTGCTCGCACGTGCGCAACACGTGTACGGCCTTGTTGCGATAGAAGCTCACCGGATAAATCAGCCGCTCGATCCGGCGGGGCGTCACTTCGAGCATCGCCCGTGGTGTCCGCGCCACGGCGAAGAGCCGCGTCGATGCCGCGTGCGTGACCGCGTCTTTCGTCTGCGCCGAGAGCATCGTCGCGATGAGTACCTGGAAAGGGTCTTCCTGCTGATCTTCGGCGATCTTTTCGACCGCGGGCTCCTCGAGCCCATCGATCGCCCGCGCCAGCCGACGCATGACCGCCGCGATCTGTCCCCGTGGGACGGTCGGCTGCGGTGGCAGCTTCATACTGGCGTCAGGGGCGGGCGACCATCGAGCACCGCAAGCACGTTGCTGACGGCAAGGTCGGCCATCGCGGTGCGCGTCTCGCGCGTCGCACTTCCCAGGTGCGGGACGAGCACGACGTTCTCGAGCGTGAGCAACCCCGGGTGCACCACCGGCTCCTTCTCGAATACGTCGAGGGCAGCACCGGCAATCAGGTGTTCGCCGAGGGCCCAGACCAGCGCGTCCTCGTCCACGATCGTGCCACGCGCGGTATTGACGAGAAATGCCGACCGCTTCATCCGCGCCAGCGCCCGGCGATCGATCATGTGGCGCGTCTGTGGGGTTCCAGGCGTGTGAATCGACACGACGTCGGAGCTGACGAGCAGCTCGTCGAGCGACATGTCATGCTTCGCGAAGACCGGGGTCATGCCGAACGCGGCCGCTTTTGCCGCGACCGCCCGGCCAATTCGTCCCCGGCCAATGAGCCCGAGCTGCTTGCCGCGAAGCTCCATGCCGAGCATGAAGTCGAGCGCCCAGCCCCGCCACTCCCCACGCCGAACGAGCCGCTCCCCCTCCCCGATGCGCCGGGTCACGGCAAGGATCAACGCCCAGGTCAGCTCCGCCGTTGCTTCCGTGAGCACGTCGGGCGTGTTCGTCACCGCCACGCCGCGGGCCTTCACCGATGGCACGTCGATGTTGTCATAACCGACCGCGATGTTCGCGACAATGGCAAGGTCCGGCGCGGTCTCGATCACGGATCCATCGATCCGGTCGGTCAGGAGGCAGATCAGCGCCCGTTTTCCGGAGAGGCGCTTCTTCAGTTCGTCGCGCGCGATCGGCGCCGGGCCGTCGTAGAGGTCGACATCGCACGCAGCCTGAAGCCGTGCGAGGACGGCGGCGGGTATGCGTCGGGTGAGCAGGACCGGATGCACGTCGACTCCGTCGTCAGTGCCCGTGCGACTGGCAGTAGCCGCAGTGGTTGCACGCCACCGCGGGCTCGATCAGGCACTGGCCGCCTGAATCAGGCAACGCGTATCGCCCGTGACTCATGTGCGCATCGAGCCCGATGATCGCTTGATGATCGCGTCCGCCAAGGTCGTCACTGGCGCCCAGCCGGCGTGCAACCGCCTGCCGGACCATCTCCCGCAAGGCATCCTCATTCATGCGTCTTCCCTGAATTCGACCGCATCGACGATCCCGATGATGGCGGCATCGACCGCGGCCGCCTTCTTCCCCAGCGCCGCCCCGGCTGCCTTGCCTTCGATCACGACGAGCACGCGCTCGCCGACCCCCGCACCAACCGAATCGATGGCGATGAGTGTTGCACCGCGCGGATCCCCGGCCGGGGTCTCCGGCTGCACCAGCAGCAGCTTCGCGCCCTCGAGCTTCCGGTTCTTGTGCGACGACACGACGGTGCCGACGACGGTGCAGATTTGCATTCTTTAAGGGAGCTTCGGTGTCGGGTTATAGCGTTATAGGGGTTCTAACAGCTGTACGTCTCGTTCCAGGTTGTACGTCGTCAGGATTCAGGTTCTACGTTTCAGATCTCGATTTTACGGCTGGTGTGACGTCCCAGTGATCGACGATGCCGATGATGGCTGCGTCCGTCGGCGGCTCGGCCGGGTAGAACGGGTAGGCAGCCTCGCGGCCTCGGACGAAGAACACGTGCTCCCCGACGCCGGCGCCGACTGAGTCAACGGCCACGAGCGTGCGGCCGGCTGGCTCTCCCGACGTGGCAATCGGCTGCAGCACGAGCAGCGGGACGCCGTCGAGATTCGCATCCTTGACACTCGAGACGACTTCGCCGATGACGCGCGCGAGCTGCACCGCGCTAGTCCTTTACCTGGATCGTATCGATGATGCCGACGATGGCGGCATCGACGGGGCAATCCTTCAAGCCGGATGCCATACGGGCGGAACTGCCACTGACGATGAGGACGGTTTCGCCGAAGCCCGCGTCGACGGTGTCGACGGCAACGAGGTAATTTCCTTCCGGCTTGCCGTGCGGATCCATCGGCCGCGCGATGAGGAGCTTGTTGCTCACCAGCCGCTCATCCTTGCGAGTCGCAACGACGGTCCCCACGATCTTCGCGACGATCATTTCGCCAGGGCGTTCGACTTGCCGATCGGGAGTGCGTCTTCGAGGTTCGCGTGCGGCCGGGGAATGACGTGGACCGAGACGAGCTCGCCCACCCGCCGCGCTGCCGCAGCGCCGGCGTCGGTCGCGGCCTTGACCGCGGCCACGTCCCCACGCACGATCGCGGTCACATACCCGGCGCCAATCTTCTCCCATCCGACCAGCGTGACCTTCGCGGCCTTGACCATCGCGTCCGCCGCCTCGATCATTGCCACGAGGCCTTTCGTCTCGACCATGCCGAGCGCCTCACCCATGTTCTGCTCCTTGGGATCTACTTCAGGTGTTTGACCGCGTCTTCAATCAGGGCGGTGAGTTCGCGGTATGTTAGCCGAATTTCATCGTCGGCACCTATCGGCACCGGGCGGCCGGGCACGAGCCGCTCTCCAGGCGTTGACGGCGGCGCGAAGACCACCTGGCAGTCCGCGGATTCCGCCGCGGAGCCGACGACGGGATCCTCGCAGATCGGCGCAGGTGAGGAGATGCCGTACCGGCCGCGGAGGCCCTGCAGCCGCACCACCTCCGCTTGCGACAGCAGCCGCTCTCCGCCGAGCATACGGGCGACGAAGCTGATATTCGCGAAGTGCTCGATCGTCTCCATCTTGTAATACGCGGAGAAGAGATCGGCGCCAAGTGTCAGGGCACCATGATTGGCCAGCAGCATGCCGTCATGCGCCTTGACGTATTTGCGGACCGCATCCGGCAGCTCGCTGGTGGACGGAGTGGCATATTCGGCGATCGGAATGCTCCCGAGCGTCGTGACCACCTCGGCAAGGACCGCTCGGTCCAGTGGGATGCCGGCAACGGCAAACGCTGTCGCAACCGGCGGATGCGCATGGACGACCGCCTGGATCTCCGGGCGCTGGCGATACACCTCGAGGTGCATCTGGATTTCCGACGACGGATTGCGTTCGCCTTCGAGCTTCCTGCCTTCCAGGTCGGTGATGCACATCATGCGGGCGTCCATGAAGCCCTTGCACACACCGGTCGGCGTCATCAGCAGGCGGCGGTCGTCGAGCCGCACGCTGATGTTGCCGTCATTCGAGGCCGTGTATCCACGCGCGTACAGGCGCCGCCCCACTTCGACGATGTCGGTGCGGAGCTGCTGTTCGGAGTGCATGTTTCGGGTCGCTGACGCCTATCGCCGCTGCCATTCACGCCGGCACTTCTCGGAACAGAAGTACTTTGCGCCGGCGCCGGTTCCCGCGGTCAACGCCTGACCGGGAACGACAAAGACACCGCAGATCGGATCCTTGACCAGGCCGACGCTTCGCTGCTGCGGCGTGTCGCGCCGGTAGCCGGCCCCTTCGAGCACGCCGCGCAGCAGTCGCGATACGGCGCGAAGGACGAAGAAAATCAGGATGGCCCAGAGAATCAGCCGTCCCATGACCTACTCCGGCTTGGCCGGGGGGTTCGCCGCCCCCCCGGTCTGGCCCGCGTGCGCGGCGCGCAGACCGTCCAGACCGCGTTTGGCGACGGCGGCTTCCTGGCTCTCGGGTGCCACGTCGATGACCCGCTGCCACGCCTTCTCAGCCCCGTCGAGATCCTGCTTGCCGAAGGCGCGGACGATGCCGACGTTCAGCAGCGTCTTCGAGTGCTTTGGGTCCATGGCCAGTGACTTGTCGAACTGGGCCAGCGCCAAATCCGGCTGGTTCGAATAGTAGTACGCGATTCCCAGGTCGGTGCTCGCGTTGACGTTCTTTGGATCGACCTTCAGCGCCTCTTCGTACCACTTCCGCGCGTCCTCGTACCGCTCGGCGTCGAAGTAGAGATTCCCGAGCTGGACACGGGTTTCCGCATCGCGCGGGTTACGTTCCGCCGTGACTCGCAGCGCCGATGCGCGCGACTCGTCGAATGGCGGCGGCGCCTGGGCACCCGGTGCGGCGGCCGCCTGGGCCGGAGCAGCCTGCGCCGGTGCCGCGCCGACGCGACCTGGCTGCTGCGTGCCAATGATCCAGCCGACGATCAGGCCGAAGAAAATCCCGGCGATTCCGAACACAACGGATTCTTTACGCATTATCCAGACAGGCGCTTCCGATCATATCGTTCTCTTTCAAGGTTCTACGGGGTTCTACGGCAGAACCTTGTAGAACCCTTCATGAGCCACCAACCGCAGCCACGTAGTCTCGTACCGCGCGGTCGAGCCCGACGAAGAGCGCGTGGCTGATCAGGGCGTGGCCGATTGAAACCTCCGCCAGCTGCGGCAGCGTTCGGAACAGCACGAGATTGTCGAGATCGAGATCGTGCCCGGCGTTGATGCCGAGGCCGGAGTCGGTCGCAACCCGCGCCGCCGCGGTGTAGAGGGCAAAACTGCGCCTCCCGGCATCGCCAACGGCGGCGAATGCGCGCGCAAACGGCTCGGTGTACAGCTCGATGCGATCCGCGCCCATGCGGCTCGCCCACCGCACCGCCGCCTCGTCAGGGTCGACGAACAGGCTGACGCGAACGCCCGCCGCCTGCATCTGGCGAACCGTCGCCGACAGCTGGTCTTGCGGGGTGTCGGCCGGCCATCCCGCCTGACTCGTCACTTCTCCAGGCGCGACCGGAACGAGCGTGCACTGGTCGGGACGGACCTCGAGCACCAGCGCGACGAGGTCGGGTCGCGGGTCGCCTTCGATATTGAACTCGATCCGTCCGCGCAGAGGGGCAAGCACCCGCGCGATGTCGCGAACGTCGGTCGACGTGATGTGCCGCGCGTCAGCGCGAGGGTGCACGGTGATCCCGGCGGCACCCGCACCGAGCACGACGTGGACGGCATCGACGACGCTCGGGAGGTGGCCACCGCGTGAGTTGCGGAGGGTCGCAACCTTGTTGACGTTGACGCTCAGCTTCGGCGTCGAACTCGCCGTCATCCGAGGTGCTCTTTGACCGTGGCCGCGATGTCCGCCGCCCACGACTGGATCTCCTGCTGGTTCTTCCCTTCGATCATGACGCGCAGGAGCGGCTCGGTGCCGGAGAACCTGACGAGCAGCCGGCCCTCGCCATCGAGGTTCTGCTCGACCCGCGCCATCGCCGCCGCGATCGCCGGCACGGCCGCGAGATCCTTCTTCTCGCGGACGCGAACATTCACCAGCACCTGCGGATAGGTCACCAGCTCGCCGGCAAGATCGGCCAGCTCCCGGCCAGTGTCAGCGATCACGCGCAGCACGCTCAACGCCGTCACGATGCCGTCGCCGGTGAACAGGTGGTCCGAGAAAATGATGTGCCCCGACTGTTCGCCGCCGATCGACAGGCCGCGCTTCAGCATCTCCTCGCTCACGTACTTGTCACCAACCGCGCAGCGCACGAGCTCGATCCCGCTCTCCTTCAACGCGAGCTCGAGACCGATGTTGCTCATCACCGTTGCGGCAATCGCATTCCCCTTCAGCCGTCCGCCGGCCTTCAGGTGGCGGCCGCACATCAGCAGGACCGCGTCGCCATCCACGATCCGGCCGGAGCCATCGACAAAGATCGCGCGGTCGCCATCCCCGTCGAACGCAACGCCCATCCGGCAGCCACGTTCGCGCACGGTCCTCGCGAGCTGTTCCGGATGGGTGGAGCCGCAATCCAGGTTGATGTTGCGGCCGTCAGGCGCCGCGCTGAGCACGACCACATCGAATCCAAGCTGCTTGAACAGCTTCGGCGCCACCGTTGTCGTGGCCCCGTTCGCGGTGTCGATCGCGATCTTGAACGCGCCGAGGCGCTGGGGATCGGGGAACGCCAGGAGAGCATGCTCGATGTAAGCATCGACCACGTTCGTGCTGTCGACGGGAACCTCCGCCGACCCGGTGACCTGCCAGCTCTGGTCGTGGATGATGTCCTCGACCTCGAGCTCGAGCCTCTCGGTGAACTTCTCGCCCTTGCCCGAGAACACCTTGATGCCGTTGTCTTCGAACGGGTTGTGCGACGCGGAAATGACGAGTCCGGCGTCGAACCCCATCGCCCGGGTCACGTAGGCAACCGCAGGCGTCGGGATCACGCCGGCGGTCGTGATTTCGCCGCCGGCCGAGTGCACGCCGCGGGCAAGCTCGCGCTCGATCCATTCGCCGGATTCGCGGGTGTCACGGCCGACGAGGAATCGCAAGCCGCGCCTGGAGGGGTCCGTCGCGGCCATCGCACGTACGAGCGCCGCACCCAGCCTCGCGACGGTCTCATGGTCAAGGGGGTAGTCGCCGGCGCGGCCGCGAACGCCGTCAGTTCCGAACAGTCGATGGGACATGAATCGATCCGGGAATGGCCACGGGTGGCGGTCTCACTTGATGGTTACGTCGACCACAGCTGGATCGATGGCGCTGACCCCGAAGCTCTGGGACTCGTCGACCTGGATGTTGAGATTGTACCGGCCCGGACCGAGCCCGGCAAGGTCCACGAAGGCGTCGACTTCACTCGGCCGGATCCCCTGGAGGATTGACCGCGATCCGCGCACGCTGACCCTCGTCAGCACCGGCGACAGCAGCGCCGACAACCCCGCGGAGAGGTTGCGATACCTCACGGGCACGCCGATTAGCTCACGCTCCCCCGGCGCCGGGACAATGTCGACCGTGACCCGGGCGTTCTGCGCCTTGACCAGCCGCACCGCCGAATCCGCAATCCCGACGGTCACCACGTCGTTCACCCGGGCGCGGGCCCCACCCACGTCCACCGGCTCGGTCGTCGCCCCGGTGAGCCGCCGCAGTCGGCTCTCCGGCCCTGCCACCTCCACCATGCTGGGATCGACCGTCGTCTTGCCGAGAATGAACCCCGGCGCCGGCTCGCCATCGAGCGCCGGCACCACCGGAACCGTCCTCCGGATGGACTTCTCCATCTCGAGCGCAATAGTCCCGGGCACGACTTGCGCCACTTCGACTCCGTATGGAGAACGGACCTCGTCGTTGCGCAAGTGAAACATCCGCGAACCCGGACGCGCGGTTCCGAGATCCAGGACGGCGACGATCTCACGGGGCTCGATGCGGCCGAGAAGGGCCGACGACCCGCGCAGCCGGACATCGACTGCGGCCGGCGGATCGCCGACGATCTCCAGCGTCTGCGGTAAGTTCCGGAACTCGAGCGGAACGCGCATGCTCCGCTCGACCAGGTGATCCCCGGCGACCGTGAGCCACAGCAATGTCGCCAGCGCAACCGCCATGACCTTCAGCCTGAGATGCCTGAATGGGTTGTAAATCACTGGTTTTCAGACGTCATAAGCACGCGCGCCCGCCTGCCGTCCCCTCGACCGACGCAGCGTTACGAGGACGCGCAGCCGCTCGCGGAGCGCATCCGGCGTGAGACCGCGCTCGATCCGGCCGTCAATCGCGAGTGCGATCTGCCCGGTTTCCTCGGATACCACGACGGCGACGGCGTCGTTCTCTTCGGTCAATCCAATCGCGGACCGGTGCCGCGTGCCGAGCTCGCGGCTCACCCGCGGGTTGACGGTCAGCGGCAGGAAACACGCCGCGGCGGCAATCCGGTTGTCCTGCAGAATCGCGGCCCCGTCATGGAGCGGTGACCCCGGGTTGAAGATTGTCATCAGCAGGTCATAAGTGAGCGTCGCGTCGAGGGGAATGCCGCTCTCGATATAATTCCGCAGCCCGATCTCACGCTCGATCGCGACGATCGCCCCCACCCTCTGCGCCGCGAGCATCGTCGCGGCAACGACGATTTCTTCGATCGTCTCGTCGGCCGCTTCCTGGCGGTTGAGGTACCGGAAGAACGGCGCCTGTCCGAAATGAGCGAGCGCGCGCCGGATGTCGGACTGGAAAATCACGATTGCCGCAAACGCCAGGTACACCAGCATGTTGCGGATCATCCAGTTGACGGTCTGGAGCGGCGCCAGGCGCGAGATGTAGAACAGCGCCACGATGAGCAGCGACCCCACGGCCATCTGGGCCGCACGAGTCCCCCGGATCAGTTTCAGGAACTCGTAAATGAGGACGGAGACGAGGGCGATATCGAGGAGGTCCCACCAGCCCACGGGTGGGCGACGCAGTATGCTCCCCAGGAACTGCACCATGCCCGCATAGCTTATCTGAACTGCCGGTCCCACGGTCGGCTGCCATCAGACCCCGCATCAGGCAAAGACTGACCGGTCAGAACGTTTCGGTGGGTGCGCCGGACGCGCTTCGGATTCGGTCCGCGACTCGGACGACGTCCGCCATCTCCTGCACGGCATGGACCCGGACGATATGCGCGCCGAGGAGCACGCTCGCCGCAACGGCCGCGGCAGTGCCCCAGTCTCGCTCGATCGGGGGCCTGTCTCCGATCGCGACCTTCAGGAACGATTTTCGCGATGGACCGCACAGGATCGGCCGGTCGAGGGCGGCGAGTCTGGCCAGATGCGCAAGCGCCGAATACGAGTGCCCGGCCCGCTTGGCAAACCCCAGCCCGGGATCGAGGATCACCGACGCGAGATCGATTCCCGCGTCAGTTGCCCGCGCCAGCGCGAGCCGCAGCTCCGCCGCGATCTCGAGCGGAGCATTCTCGTAATCGGCATGGCGATACATGTCGTCGGAGCGCCCGCGGTTGTGCATCAGCACCACCGCCGCGCCGGTCCGGGCGACGACGTCGCCGAGCTCGTGGTCGAACTCGAGGGCGCTGATGTCGTTCACGATCACGGCACCGCGTGCGACGGCCTCGCGCGCGACGATGGCCTTATAGGTATCCACCGACACCTGTGCGCCGGCAGACGCCAGCCGCTCGACAACCGGCAGGACGCGCCGGAGCTCTTCGGCAGCGTCGAGCGCCTCCGCGCCGGGGCGCGTGGATTCACCGCCGACATCGAGGATGTCCGCCCCTTGCGCGACCATCCGCAGCCCATCCTCGATCGCGCGTTCGGGGTCGAAGCGCAGGCCGCCGTCGGCAAACGAATCGGGGGTGACATTGATCACGCCCATGATCAGCGTCCTCGCACCAAGCGCGAGCACGCCGCCCCCGGGAAGCGGCACGTTGAAGCGTTTACGCTCGTTCATGCGTACAGGACACAGGCCACGAAGAGCACGTCTTCGTGGCCTGTGGATCCCGAGTCCCGAATCCCGAATCCCGAATTGATTATTCCTGCGGCAGCGGCTTGTTCAGCGGCGGAAGCGGCGGCACCATCGACGGCCGTTCCTTCACGGGCCGCTTGGAGCCATCGTCCGTTGCCGACACGACGTTGCGGGGCGTGTGCTCTTCGAGCGCTTCGCCCGCCAGGATGCGGCGCACCTGCTCGGCGTCGAGGACCTCGCGCGCGAGCAGTTCCTCGGCGATCCGGAGCAGTGCCGGCTTGTGCGTCTCGAGCACGCCGCGGGCGCGCTCGTAGTTGGTCGTCACGAACCGCTTGATCTCGTGATCGATGCGGATCGCCGTGTCCTCGCTGTAATCCTGGTGCTGCGCGATCTCACGGCCGAGGAAAATCTGCTCTTCCTTCTTGCCGAAGGTCAGCGGCCCCATGGCGTCGCTCATGCCCCACTCGCACACCATCTTTCGCGCGAGCTCGGTCGAGCGTTCGAGGTCGTTGCCGGCACCGGTCGTCATCCCGTTCATCGTGATCTCTTCGGCGATGCGGCCGCCGAGGAGAATCGCGATCTGATCGTTGAGATAGTCGCGCGTGTAGTTGTGCTTGTCCTCGACCGGCAGCTGCATCGTGACGCCGAGCGCCATCCCGCGCGGAATGATCGTCACCTTGTGCACCGGATCGGCGTGCGGCAGCATCACCGCCAGCAGCGCGTGGCCGGCCTCGTGGACCGCGGTCACCTTCTTCTCGTCGTCGTTGATGATCATGGAGCGGCGTTCCGAGCCCATCATCACCTTGTCCTTCGCGAACTCGAAGTCGAGCATGCGAACGACCTTCTGGTTGTAGCGCGCCGCGTTCAGCGCCGCTTCGTTCACCAGGTTGGCGAGATCCGCGCCGGAGAAGCCTGACGAGCCGCGCGCAAGCACGTGGATGTTCACGTCGTCCGACAGCGGAATCTTCTTGGTGTGGACGGCGAGAATGCCTTCGCGCCCTTTCACGTCGGGGCGATTGACGACGATGCGGCGATCGAACCGGCCCGGGCGCAGCAGCGCGGGATCGAGCACGTCAGGCCGGTTGGTGGCGGCAACCAGGATGACGCCTTCGTTCGATTCGAATCCGTCCATTTCGACCAGAAGCTGGTTGAGCGTCTGCTCGCGTTCGTCGTGACCGCCACCCAGTCCGGCGCCGCGATGACGCCCGACCGCATCGATCTCGTCGATGAAGACGATGCACGGCGCGTTCTTCTTGCCCTGCTCGAAGAGGTCGCGAACGCGCGATGCGCCGACGCCGACGAACATCTCGACGAAGTCGGAGCCGCTGATCGAGAAGAACGGGACATTCGCTTCGCCGGCGACGGCGCGGGCCAGCAGTGTCTTGCCGGTTCCCGGAGAGCCCATGAGCAGGACGCCTTTCGGAATGCGTCCGCCGAGCTTCTGGAATTTCTGCGGTTCCTTCAGGAACTCGATGATCTCCTGGAGTTCTTCCTTGGCTTCGTCGACCCCCGACACGTCCTTGAACGTAACCTTCTTCTGCGAGCTCGACGACAGCTTCGCGCGGCTCTTGCCGAAGGACAGGGCCTTGTTCCCGCCGCTCTGCATCTGCCGCATGATGAAGATCCAGAATCCGATCATCAGCAGGATGGGAGCCCACGAGTAGAGAAGGTTCGCCCACGGACTCGTCGTCTCGGGCTTGGCGTTCATCTGAACGCCTTTCTGCTCGAGTTTGTTGCCGAGTTGTTCGTACTGGGTGGGCGCGTAAGTGCGGAACTTGTCTCGCCCGTTGCCGGTCGAGCCCGCGAGCGTGCCGGTAATCTCGTTACCGGTGATGGTCACATCAAGGATGTCACCCGCCTCGACTTTTTTGAGGAAAGCAGAAAACGGCATCGTCGTTTCCGACTTGCCGGAAAGATTCAGCGAGAAATTCCAGATCAGGACCCCGACGACGACGAGGACCATCCAGAACAGCAAGCTCTTGAGGGTCGAATTCAACCTAGTCCTCCTAACCGCCTTGATTTCAAGAGTATCACGCCTCGACAAGCGCCTGTGACGCGAAAATCCTCGGCCACGGACTCGCTCACCACCCACACGATGCGGTCCTCGCCGTCGACTACCAGAGGGAGCGAATCGCGCATTTCCCTCGGGATCTTGCGATCGATCAAAAAGTCGTGGAGCTTCTTGCGATGCCCGAGACCGGGCGGCCGGAAGCGGTCCCCGGCACGCCGCGAGCGAATTGCCAGCGGCAGGCGGACGCTCTCCGCCGCGACCTCGACCGACAACCCCCTGCCGGCCGGTTCCCGACCTCTCTCTGCAAAAACCTCGACCTGCTCAGCCGCGATGGCCCAACCCTGTTTATCGAGCAGGACCTCACCAGGAATAGACAACGGAAACGAAAAAGAGTTCGCAAAACCCGTTTTGGCGTCGATTTTGCCCCTCGGTCGCCGAACGGGCTCCGGCCCGAGCACGAGGAGTTGCCCGCGGTGGACCGCCTGCTGCCCGGGGAGGCTGAGGGCCGCTCCCGCTTTCCCCGCGCGGGCAAATTCCAGCAGGCGCTCGATCTGATCGAAGCCGACGCCCCCTCCGGGAGCCCGGGCTCAAGCGCGATTCGGGCGACGCGTGCAGCCAGTGCCGGGTGAATCGACGTGAGCGCGGCGGCATCAACTTCAACCGGATCGCCCGCCTCGCTTGTAGATAAGACGATCGAACGAGCCAGATCGATTGCGGTTGCCTGGAGCTGCGCCTCGTCGTGACGGGCGATGACAGCTTCGCGGGCAAGGATGCCGGTAATCCCGGACGAGAACTCGCGCTCGAGATACGGCAGGAGCTCGTGCCTGACCCGGTTGCGCGGAATTCGAAGATCCTCGTTGGTGACGTCTTCCCTGAATGCAAGGCCGCGGGCCGCGACATACGCGCGCAGCTCGGCACGCGGGATGTCGAGGAGCGGCCGGACCACCCGTCCCGCACGCGGCAGGATGCCGGCGAGGCCCCGCGGACCGGAGCCGCGCAGCAGGCGCAGCAGGAACGTTTCGGCCTGGTCGTCGCGGCTGTGTCCGATCGCGATCCGGCCGGCCGCGAGCCGATCGGCCGCCTGTTCGAGGAAGCCGTAGCGAAGGGCGCGCGCCGTGTCTTCGATCGACCGACGCTGCTCGCGCGCGGCCGATCGCACGTCAGCGGTGCCGCATTCGACTGGCAGCGAGAGCTCCGCCGCGACCGTCCGGCAGAAGACTTCGTCCGCGTCCGCATCAGCCCCGCGGAGCTGATGATTGAAGTGGGCGACGCCCGCGAGCCTCACATGACCGCCGTCCTCGAGCTCACGCAGAACGTGGACCAGGGCTACCGAGTCGGGTCCGCCAGAGAGCGCGACCACGACACGTCCGCCAGGCTCGATGAGCGCATCGCGCCGGATGGTGCGCAGGACGGAAGCGGCGAGTGTCATCAAAGGTGTCCCGCCACCGGGTCCGGGTACTCGGGCGCGGCAGGTGCGTGCGATCGGTTTGGTGATGCGAGGCAACACGACCGATGCCAGTCACACCGACCGGCCAGGTACTCGCAACGGGAGACCCGGTCGCGAGAGCGGAAGTGGTGGCGGTGCAGGGACTTGAACCCCGGACAACGCGGATATGAGCCGCGTGCTCTAACCAGCTGAGCTACACCGCCAGAATCACCGATTTTAGCATGACTCAACTCGCCTCGATGAGTGCGGCGGCGAGAAGCGGAATCATGATTTCGTGGTGACCGGTGAGCGAATAGCCCTTGCCAATCCCGGCAACTGGACGCGAGACGACGTTGGTCTGGGCGCGGTACATGCGCGCGAAGTCGAGGTTCACGGTCGTGAGGCCGTCGAGCGAGGCGCCGCGGTTGCGCGCGAGGGCGACGGCCTTGAGAAAGACCTCGGGCAGGACGACGGCGGACCCGCAGTTGAGATAGACGCCGCCTGCCAGTCTCGCGACATTCGAGCAGAAATAGCGGAAGTCGCGCAGGCTGCCTTCGCCGATGCGCGCCCCGGACGCGTCCTTGTGCATGTGGATGATGTCCGTGCCGAGCGCGACGTGGGCGGTGACCGGGAATCCTGAGGCGCGCGGCGGCAGCGAGGATGCTGAGCGATCCGTGCGATGGCTGGATGTCGAGCGAGCCGCTGCGCCACCGCCTGGGCAAGCCCGAGTCCCTTTTCCACGCCGTCATTGATCGCCGCATTGAGGATGCGGCCGGTCTCCTCCGCCATGCCAAAACGGCCGGGCCCGAGCGCTTCGTCGACGTCCTCCGACGTCGCGCCCGAGAGTGCCACTTCGAAGTCGTGAATCACGCCTGCCCCATTCGTCGCGAGGGCCGAAACGAACCCGCGCTCCATCAGATCGATGATCACAGGCGAGAGGCCGGTCTTGATCACGTGGGCGCCGATGCCCCAGATGATGCCGCGGTCCTCGCGTTCGGGCGCCGTGGACCGCCGCCACAATCGCCTTGAAATCCGCCGCGGCAAGAATCGACGGCAGCGAGTCGACGAACGCCTGCACGCCGGTGCCGGCGGCGTAGGGCCGAGCGAAGTCGGCCGCGTTCGCTTTGCTCGTTCGCGACGCGAGCGGATAGGTGCGCACGCCCGAGAGGTCGAACTCTTCGTAGGGAAATTTCACGCTGTGAGGATATTTCAAAAGGCGGGATTCGGGACTCGGGATTCGGGATCCGGGTTCCCGGACTCGGACAGCGGCCTGCCGCGCGGGGGCGTAGCTTCCGCCTTCAGTAGCCGCGCTGCGGTGTAGCTTCCGCCTTCAGGCGGAAGTCAGGCGCTCTCAGTTCTGGTTACTGGCAACTGGTTACTGGTTACTGACGACTGGTCTCCCGGCTAGAGCTGATGGCTGAGAGCTGATAGCTAAATGATGAGCATCGCATCACCGTAGCTGTAGAAACGATACTGCTGTTTGACGGCTTCCCGGTATGCCTCGAGGACCCGGTCACGCCCGGCGAACGCGGCGACGAGCATGAGCAGCGATGACTCTGGCAGGTGGAAGTTCGTCAGCAGCGCGTCGACGACCTGGAAGCGATGTCCCGGATACAGAAAGACCGTCGCGAGCGCTGGTCCGGGAGATACGTGTCCGCCGCGCATCGCCGCGTCCTCCAGCGCACGGGTGGTCGTCGTGCCCACGGCGATGACCCGTCGCCCACCGGCCTTGACGCGCGAAATGGCTTCGGCCGCTTGCGGGCCGATGTCGTAGGCCTCCGGATCGACCACGTGGTCTTCGACTCGCCGCACGCGAACCGGCTTGAAGGTGCCGTAGCCCACGTGATGCGTGATTTCGGTCCGCTCGACTCCCTGGCGCTCGATCTGCGATAGCAGCGCCGGCGTGAAGTGCAGCCCCGCCGTGGGCGCCGCCACCGAGCCGCGCCGCGTTGCAAAGACGGTCTGGTAGCGCTCGCGATCGGCCAGCGTGTCGGCGCGCTTGATGTACGGCGGGAGCGGCATGTGCCCGAGCGCATCGACGAGCGCGTCGACGTTCTCCCCGTTCTCTGACCACAGGCGGATGGTCCGGCGACCGTGAAAGTGACGGGCGATCACCTGGCCCATCAATACCCCGGCACGGCCCTCGAATCGGACCAGTGCCCCTGGTTTCAGTTTCTGGCCGGGGTGCATCAGCGCATCGAAGGTCCCAGAAGTGCCGGGGGTGCCAGCCTCGGGACCGCTTGTGGCTTCCGCCTTCAGGCGGAAGTCGGGGCCGGAGGTGCCAAGGGTGCCAGTGCTCACGCTGTCAGGGGCGTTCGTCGGGCCGAGCAGGAAGCACTCGACCGCGCCACCGCTCGGGACGCGGTGACCGAGGAGGCGGGCGGCGAAGACGCGCGTGTTGTTGACGACCAGGAGATCGCCGTGGCTGAGAAAGGAGGGTAACTCCGCGATGGACGAGTGCTGAAGAGCTCCGGTCGATCGGTCGAGGACGAGCAGCCGGGCGGTGCCGCGGGGCGCGGCTTCCTGCGCGATCAGGCCGTCAGGGAGCTCGAAGTTGAAGTCGGCGACGTCCATGCTGCGGGGTCGACCCAAATTTACTGCTGTACAATTTCGCGCGGTCGAAGATTCATGACTCAAGATCCCGAAGTCCCGGTGCTCCCTTCACCAAAAGCAGAAGCCGTCGTCATTGCACCCGAAGGGTCCGACGCGGAGACACCAGCGGTTGAGCAGCCGGCGATTGAAGTCAGCAGCCTGACGCTGAACGTCCTGACGGTCGTCATCATCATCCTGGTCCTGCAGTACGCGCAATCGGTGCTCATCCCGATCGTGCTGGGTGTGCTCATCAGCTACGCACTGGCACCAGTCGTGTCCGCGCTCCACAAGGCGCGGATTCCGCGCGGCTTCGGTGCCGCCGTCGCGGTCATGCTGCTGGTCGGCGGCCTCGGCCTCGGCATCTATACGCTCTCCGATCAGGCGATGGCGATCGTGAGCGCGGTCCCGCCGGCGGCGCAGCGCATTCGCGAGCGGCTGCGGACGAACCGATACGATCAGGACGGCGCCTTTTCGAAAGTTCAACAGGCGGCGACCGAAATCGACCGGGCGGCGCAGGAGGCGGCGGCGCCGACGGCTGCTGAACAGGAGGCGGCGAAGCGGGCCAAGGCACAGACGGACGTTCAAAAAGTCGAGGTCGTGCAACCAGCCTTCCGCGCCAGCGATTACCTCTGGTCTGGCGGACTCGGCCTTCTTGGCTTCGCGGGACAGTTCGTGCTGGTTCTGTTCCTGCGTGTACTTCTTCCTCGTCACGGGCGATCTCTACAAGCGGAAAGTCGTCAAGATCGCGGGTCCCACGCTGACGCATAAAAAAATCACCGTCAAGATTCTGGACGACATCAACCAGCAGATCGCCAGCTTCATGCGCGTCCAGGTGCTCACGAGCGTCCTCGTCGCGGTCGCGACTGCGCTGGCGCTGTGGTGGTTCGGCGTTCAGCAGTTCGTCATCTGGGGGCTGCTCGCCGGCATCTTCAATTCAATCCCCTATGTCGGCCCGCTCCTCGTCACCGGCGGCCTCGGTGTCGTGGCCTTCATGCAGTTCAACGATCTGCTCAAGACGGGCTACATCTGCGGCGTCGCCTTCGCGATTACCAGTCTCGAGGGTTTCCTGCTCACGCCGATGTTGATGAGCCGGGCAGCGCAGATGAACCCGGTCGCGATCTTCGTCGGCCTCCTCTTCTGGAGCTGGGTCTGGGGTCTGTGGGGCACGATACTCGCCGTCCCGATGCTGATGATGATCAAGGCCGTCTGCGACCACGTTGAGGATCTCCAGCCGATCGGAGAGCTGCTCGGGGAGTGAGGCGCGTCCGAGTTCTTCCGCCTGAAGGCGGAAGCTACTATTCGGAATTCAGAACCGCGCAGTCGCTCGTCACATTCGTAGCTTCCGCCAGTAGAGGCGGAAGTGCGAGCTGGCATCGAGCGGCGGCAGTGCGAGCTGGCATCCGAACCGCGGAAGTGCGAGCTGGGATCGAGCGGCGGCAGTGCGAGCTGGCATCCGAACCGCGGCCAAGTGCGAGCTCGGATCGAGCGCGCGGCAGTGCCGATCTGGCATCCTTGTAGCTTCCGCCGATCTGGCGTTTGTAGCTTCCGCCGATCTGGCATTTGTAGCTTCCGCCGATCTGGCATTTGTAGCTTCCGCCGATCTGGCATTTGTAGCTTCCGCCTTTAGGCGGAAGTGATTCTCAATACCCCCAATGCAGGTGCGAGAGCAGCCAGCTGAGGATCAGAAAGGGCGTGATCGCGAGGAGGGCGAGCACGCCCAGGACAATCAGGACGAAGGCCCAGTCCGATGCCGAGGCAGGGGTGCCCGGATGCGCGTGCCGCTCGAGCAGGGCGAGGTTGCGGACGTTGGCTTTCCAGCCGAAATCGAAAAAGTCGCCCACCACCGGGATGACGCCGATGGCAAAATCAATCGCCGCATTCATCAGCATGCGCAGCTGCACGATTTTCGGGATGCGCATGCGGACTGCATGCAGCAGCAGCACCGCCGAAAAAAGCGGCGTGGTGATGTCGCCAATCCACGGAATCAACCCGATGATGGGGTCGAGCCCGAACGTGAGGTTCGTGCCCGGCACGCGGAATGCGCTGTCGAGCAGCACACTCCACTTGCGCAAGGCGGCAACGGTCCGGGCGTCAGATTCGCGCATAGCAGGTGTTCGGCTCTGTCCGACGCCTCAGGCGGTTGCCAATTCCAGCTGGCGCACTAGCGGGTGCTGCTCCGCTCCATCGCGCGCACCTGATCGTGAACGGCCCGCACCTGCGCCGCCTGTCGCTCGACCAGGGCACGAACCTGTGACGGCAGTTCCTGCTCGAGCGCACTCTGGAACGCCGCCTTGGCGACGTCTTCTCCCCGCTCAGCCTCAGCAATGATTTTCTGGTCGTCGTTGCCCGTCACCACCGACTTGATGTTCATCCAGCCGCGGTGGACGGCGCCGCCGACACTCCCACCGGTTTCGGGTGTCCCGCCGAGGCCCTGCACCTCATCCTGGAGCTCTCTCGCCATCTGCCACCGATCGCGCGCGAACTTCGCAAACGCGGTCTTGATCGACTGATCCGAGATCGCCTCAGCCGCGGTCCGGAATCCCTCTTCACCGTTCTTGCAGGTCTCGATCAGGTCGTTGAGCGTTGCGATCACCTTCTCGTTAACCGCTCCGGTTTTATTGTCCGGCATTGCCATCATCCCTCCCTTTGTCTGCACACTTCAGCTGCTTGCAGCAAGGCGGGGGCCACGCTCGGCGGCGTCATTTCATTGCATGAGCCGCCCGGAACGTGGTACCTAAACCCTTCTGTGCCTACTACACACATGCGCGTCTGGCCCGGCTCCCCTTACCCGCTCGGTGCGACCTGGGACGGCGTGGGTGTGAATTTCGCCATCTTCTCGGAGCACGCGACCCGGGTCGAGCTGTGCCTGTTCGATTCGGCGGAGTCCGAAGTCGAGTCGGTGACGATCCCCCTGGCCGAGCACACCGACATGGTCTGGCATGGATACCTGCCCGACGTCCGCCCGGGTCAGCTGTACGGCTACCGTGTTCACGGACCGTACGAGCCGCACCAGGGCCTGAGGTTCAACGCCCACAAGCTCGTGATGGATCCGTACGCCAAAGTGATCGGCCGGGCGGTGCGGTGGGACGATGCGTTGTTCGGGTACCGGTCGGGCGAGGACGATACGACGTTCGATGAGCGCGACAGCGCGCCATACGCGCCACTTGCCGCCGTGATCGACACGGCGTTCACGTGGGGCGGAGATCGGCCGCTGCGCACGCCGTGGCACGAAACGCTCATCTACGAACTGCACGTGCGTGGCTATACCAAGCTGAACCCGTACGTGCCGGAAGCCCTGCGCGGCACCTACCTCGGTCTGGCGTCCGAGCCGGCCATCCGCCACCTGACGTCACTCGGAGTCACCGCGGTCGAGCTGATGCCGGTCCACCATCACGCTGACGACTGGCACCTCGCGCGGCTCGGCTTGAAGAATTACTGGGGCTACAACACGCTCTCGTATTTTGCGCCCGACGTGAAATACGCATCATCCCAGTCGCCGATGGACGCCGTCCGCGAGTTCAAGATGATGGTGCGTGCACTGCACGCCGCCAACCTCGAAGTCATTCTCGACGTGGTGTACAACCACACCGCTGAAGGCAATCACCTCGGTCCGACGCTGTCGCTCCGCGGCATCGATAACACGCTCGTACTACCGGCTGCTGCCGACGACCTCGCGCTTCTATCAGGACTTCACCGGGTGCGGCAACACGCTGAACATGCGCAGTCCGCGGGTGCTGCAGCTGATCATGGACAGCCTGCGCTACTGGGTGCAGGAGATGCACGTCGACGGATTCCGCTTCGATCTGGCGAGTGCACTGGCTCGTGAGTTGCATGCGGTCGACAAGCTCGGCGCGTTCTTTGACATCATTCACCAGGATCCGGTGCTGTCGCAGGTGAAGCTGATCGCCGAACCGTGGGATCTCGGAGAAGGCGGCTACCAGGTCGGAAACTTCCCGTCGAAGTGGACCGAGTGGAACGGCAAGTATCGTGACGCGGTGCGCCGTTTCTGGCGCGGCGACGGAGGCGTGGTGTCGGAACTGGCGACGCGGCTGTCGGGGAGCAGCGACCTCTACGAACAGAGTGGACGCCGCCCCTACGCAAGCATCAATTTCATCACCGCGCACGATGGGTTCACGCTCGCCGATCTGGTCAGCTACAACGAAAAGCACAACGAGGCGAACGGCGAACACAACGCCGACGGTGAGAACCACAACCTGAGCTGGAACTGCGGCGTCGAGGGGCCGACATCCGACCGCCGCGTCCTCGAGATGCGCGATCGGCAGCGGCGCAACGTCATGGCGACGCTGCTGTTGTCGGTCGGCGTGCCGATGATCAGCGGCGGCGACGAGATCGGGCGGTCGCAGGGGGGCAACAACAACGCGTATTGCCAGGACAACGAAATCAGCTGGACGTCCTGGGAGATCACGCCGGAGCGGCGGGACTTCCTCGACTTCACCCGCCGGCTGATCCGGATCTGGAAGGATCACCCGGTCCTCCGCCGGCGCAAGTTCTTCCAGGGCCGCCGCATCCGCGGCGCCGACGTCTCCGACATCGCGTGGCTCGATCCGTCCGGGCGCGAGATGACCGACCAGACGTGGAACTCCCCCGACGTCCGCTGCCTTGGCGTGCGGCTGAACGGGGATGCGATCGATGAAGTCGACGAACGCGGCGGCCGCATCGTTTCAGATACGCTGTTACTGATTCTGAATGCGGGCGAAGAGCCGGTCGCATTCACGCTGCCCGCGACCGCGCCCGAAGAGCGGTGGGAAACGCTCATCGACACGGCCGACCCCTGGGCGCCGTCACGACGGCTCCGCGCCGGCGGCCGCTACGAGCTGCTCCCGCGCTCGATGGCGGTGTTGAAGTTGAACTGCCGCAAGGAAGACTTGCGCCGGGTTGAAGACTGGGGTCCGATGGGGGTCTATTGAACAGTTCCCAGTTTTCAGCTCTCAGTTTCAGCACGTCGTACGTTGCGCTGGGAACTGCCAGCCGGGAACCTGACTGCTGTTGCTTGCTGAGAACTACTTGCTGAGAACTAATTACTGAGAGCTAATTGCTGATAGCTGAGAACTGATGTCCAAACGTCCCGCAGCTTCAAAACCCTCACCCGCATCCTCGCGCCGGAAGCAGACCGCTGACGAACGGGCGACCCTGACCACGGCGACGACCGCGAAGGCGCGCACGCTGCCGCGCGATCCGACGCTTCAGCGCCGCGTGGTGGTCGAAGCGGTGCGTCCGCAGGTGGACGGCGGGCGCTTTCCCATCAAGCGGGTTCCGGGCGAGCAGGTCACGGTCACCGCCGATGTCTTCGCGGACGGGCACGAGGAGCTCGGTGCGGTGGTGCTGTACCGCAAGGCTGGCGACCGCGAGTGGCGCGAAGCGCCGATGACGCCGGTGACGAACGATCGCTGGGAGGCGACTTTCGACGTCGAGTCGATCGGCGGCTACGAATACACCGTCGAGGGCTGGATCGATCGCTTCGCGACCTGGCGCCGCGACCTGATCAAGAAGGTCGACGCGGGACAGGACGTCGCGAGCGAACTGCTCGAGGGCAGCGAGCTCATTCGCGAGACCGCGGCGCGGGCGCAGGCATACGCGCCGGAGCTCGCCCGGACCGCGACCGAGCTGGCCGACACCACGATGCCGCCGCCGGATCGGGTGACCGCCGCACGCTCCGAGGAGCTCTGGCACTGGATGGCGGCGACACCGGACCGGCAAACCGCCACCCGCCTCGATCTGGTGCTGGGTGTGCTCGTCGAGCGCCAACGCGCGCGGTTCGGGTCGTGGTACGAGATGTTTCCACGCTCCGCCGGACACGATCCGCACCGAAGTGCCACGTTCGTCGATGCGGAGGCGCGTCTGCCCTACATCGCCGCGATGGGCTTCGACGTGTTGTATCTCCCACCGGTCCACCCGATTGGCCGCAGCTTCCGCAAGGGACCCAACAACACGCTCACGCCCGGACCCGACGATCCCGGCAGCCCGTGGGCGATCGGATCGGACGAGGGCGGCCACATGGCAATCGAGCCGGGGCTCGGCACCCTCGACGATTTCGACCGTTTCGTCGAAGCCGCGGGCCGGCACGGGCTCGAGATCGCACTCGACATCGCCTTCCAGGCCTCCCCGGATCATCCGTACGTGCGCGAGCATCCCGAGTGGTTCCGGCAACGGCCGGACGGCACGATCAAGTACGCCGAAAATCCGCCGAAGAAGTACCAGGACATCTATCCGATCAATTTCGAGTCGTCGGACTGGCCGGCGCTGTGGCAGGAGTTGAAGCGCGTCTTCGAATTCTGGATTGCGCACGGCGTGCGCATCTTCCGCGTCGACAATCCGCACACCAAGCCCTTCCGGTTCTGGCACTGGGTGCTGGGCGAGCTTCACCGCGATCACCCCGAGACCATTTTTCTATCGGAGGCGTTCACCAGGCCAAAGGTGATGCGCTATCTGGCGAAGTGCGGCTTTTCGCAGTCATACAGCTACTTCACCTGGCGCAACACGGCGGCGGAACTTGCCGAGTACTTCACCGAGCTCACCCAGACCGACGTTCGCGAATACATGCGGCCCAACCTGTTCGCCAACACGCCCGACATCCTGCATGAATATCTGCAGAAAGGCGGACGACCCGCCTTCGCGATTCGGCTCGTGCTGGCAGCAACACTCGGCGCCTCTTACGGCATCTACAGCGGATTCGAGTTGTTCGAGAACGTACCGGTCAAGGAAGGCAGCGAGGAGTACCTGGATTCGGAGAAGTACCAGATCCGTCCGCGTAACGTCGATCGGCCGGACAGCCTCGCCGGCCTCATCCGCATCATCAACACGGTCCGGCGCGATCACCCGGCGCTGCAGCACGATCACGGGCTCGCGTTCCACCCGACCGACAACCCCGACCTGCTCTGCTACAGCAAACGTTCAGTCGACGGCACCGACCTCATTCTCGCCATCGTCAACGTCGATCCCTTCCACATGCACCACGGTCATGTGCAGCTGCCAATTGCCGATTGGGGGTTCACGCCGGGCGACACGATCGAGGTCGAGGATCTGCTGTCGTCCGAGCGGTACTACTGGCGCGGCGCGTTCAATTACGTGCGGCTCGAGCCGGGGTCACGAGTCGCGCACGTGCTGCACGTGAGACTGCCGCGGCCGCTGCCGGACCTGCCGCCCCTCCAGGATCCGTCCTGACCCGATCGACGCCGACGTGTTCACGACCATGAAGGTCCCGCACAGCTCTATCCCAAACGCGAATTGACTTCGATGCCCGACGCTCTCTGGTACAAAGACGCCGTCATCTATCAGGCGCACGTCCGTGCGTTCTTCGACAGCAGCAACGATGGTGTCGGGGACTTCCAGGGCCTGACCCAGAAGCTCGAGTACCTGCAAGGGCTCGGCGTCAACTGCATCTGGCTGCTCCCGTTCTACCCCTCGCCGCTCAAGGACGACGGCTACGATATCGCCGACTACGAGAACATCCATCCGAACTACGGCACGCTCGAGGACTTCGATCGATTCGTCGCCGAGGCACACCGCCTCGGGCTCCGGGTCATCACCGAGCTCGTCATCAACCACACGTCCGATCAGCACCCCTGGTTCCAGGCGGCCCGGCGCGCACCCGCCGGATCACCCGAGCGTGACTTCTACGTCTGGAGCGAGACGAACCAGAAATATCAGGGCGTCCGAATCATCTTCACCGATACGGAAACGTCGAACTGGCGCTGGGACGACGTCGCCAAGGCGTATTACTGGCACCGCTTCTTCCATCATCAGCCTGACCTCAACTTCGACAATCCCGCCGTGCTCGAGGCGGTCATCCGGGTGATGCAGTTCTGGCTCGATCGCGGAGTCGACGGGCTGCGGCTCGATGCGATCCCTTACCTGATCGAGCGCGAAGGCACCATCTGCGAGAACCTGGACGAGACCCACCAGGTGATCAAGGACATTCGCGCGGCGCTCGATGCCCGGTATCCGGACCGGATGCTCCTCGGTGAGGCCAACCAGTGGCCGGCCGACGTGCGGCCGTACTTCGGCGACGGCGACGAATGCCACATGGCATTTCACTTCCCGCTGATGCCGCGCATGTTCATGGGCGTGCGCCAGGAAGACCGCCATCCGATCACCGAGATTCTGCGGCAGACTCCCGACATCCCCGACAACTGCCAGTGGGCGATGTTCCTGCGCAACCATGACGAGCTGACGCTCGAGATGGTGACCGACGAGGAACGCGACTACATGTACCAGGCCTACGCCGCGGATCCGCAGATGCGGATCAATGTCGGGATCCGCCGCCGCCTCGCGCCGCTGCTCGAAAACAGCCGCCGGCGGATCGAGCTCCTGAACGGCCTGCTGTTCTCGATGCCGGGCACCCCGGTGATCTACTACGGCGACGAGATCGGGATGGGCGACAACATCTATCTCGGCGATCGGAACGGCGTGCGCACGCCGATGCAGTGGACCGGCGATCGAAACGCCGGCTTTTCGCGCGCCGACCCGGCGCGGCTCTACGCGCCGCCGATCATGGATCCCGTCTACGGCTACCAGGGGCTCAACGTCGAGGCGCAGGAGCGAGCGCCTTTTTCGCTGCTCAACTGGATGAAGCGGATGATCGGCCTGCGCAAGCAGTCGAAGGTCTTCGGCCGCGGCACGCTCGATTTTCTTCCTGCGCAGAATCGCAAGGTGCTCGCGTATGTGCGCCGCTACGAAGGGGAAACGGTGCTGTGCGTCGCCAACCTGGCGCGAACCGTACAGCCGGTGGAGCTCGACCTGTCCCGATTCAAAGGGACGACGCCGGTCGAGATGCTTGGACTGACGGAGTTCCCTCGCGTTGGCGAGCTGCCGTACTTCCTGACGCTGGCGCCGTACGCGTTCTACTGGTTCCGCCTCGAGGAAGCCCCGTCGGCGGTGACCGCGCGGGTTGCGCCTGCCACGGCCGAGGACCTGCTGCACGCTCCCGCGCTTTTCGTCGGCGCGGCGTGGGAAACGCTGCTCGAGGGCAACGTCCGCACCCTGATCGAGCGGGACCTCCTCCAGCCGTTCCTGCAGCGCCAGCGCTGGTTTGGCGGCAAGGCACGGCCGACACGCGAGTGCACGGTTCGCCGACTGGGGTGTGCTGCGGCGGGGCGCCCAACCCCTGTTCATGACCATCGTCGAGGTCGAATTCGAGGACGGCGGACGTGACGAATACTTCCTGCCGCTCACGATCTGCGCCCACGCCGACGCCAAGGGTCTCGAGGAGCGGTCGCCGAACTCCATCGTCGCCAGCATCACCGGTGCACGGAAGGGCATCCTGTTCGATGCCTGGCTCGACGACCGGTTCGCGAGGACGCTGCTCGACGCGATGTCGGCCGGAGAGCAGACCGTCACGAAGCGCGGCACGGTCCGTACGGTCACGACCGATGCGTTCGCGGAGCTCCGCGGCGCCGCCGACGACGGACTCAGGGTCAGCCGCACCGCTGCGGAGCAAAGCAACACGTCGATCATCTACGGCGACCGGCTGATCCTGAAGTTGTTCCGCCGCCTGCAGCCCGGCATCAATCCCGACTACGAAATCGGACGGCAGCTCACCGACAAGACCGGGTTCACCCGCGTACCGATCGTCGCCGGCGCGTTCGAGTACGCCCGGCTGGCGGATCAACCAACGACCCTGGCGATGATGCAGCAGCTGGTCGCAAGCCAGGGAGACGGCTGGACGCATGCCACCGAACAGGTGCAGCGGTTCTACGACGATGTCGAGGGGACGTCGCTGCCGCAGCCGCCGGAGCCCGGGTTCTACACCGACCTCATGATCGAGGCGCCGCCCGAAGCGGTCTGCGGCCTGATGGGACCATCGCTTGCGGCCGCGGAGACGCTGGGCCGCCGGACCGCGGAGATGCACCTTGCGCTCGCGTCCGACTCGTCGAACCCGGCGTTCGCGCCGGAGCCGTTCACGAGGGAGGACCTCGAAGCGGTGAGTCGCAGCGCCGCCGCTGAGGCGCAGAAAGCGCTCCAGGGCCTCGAATCGCCGTCGACGCCGCTTCCGGACGATGTCGCGAGTGCAGCTCAGCGGCTGCTGCAGTCGCGCGATACGCTGCTCGAACGGATTCGATCCGCGCCGGTGCTCGAGTTCTCCGCGTCCAAGATCCGCGTCCATGGCGATTACCACCTCGGGCAGGTGCTGCGGGCCGAGGACGACTACTACCTGCTGGACTTCGAAGGGGAACCAGCCCGGCCGATCGAGCAGCGCCGGCTCAAACAGTCGCCGCTCAAGGATGTCGCCGGGATGATGCGGTCGTTCGGCTATGCGGCGTACGCCGGGCTGTTCAACCACATCCGAACGAGGCCGGCCGACTTCGAGCGGCTCGAGCCGTGGGCACGTATCTGGCAGGCATGGTCTACCGTCGCCTTCTTGCGCGGGTATTTCGCTGCGGCGGAGGGCGCGCTCTTCATCCCCGCCGCCACGTCTCAGCGCGACGCACTGCTCGAATTGTTCGTGCTCGACAAGGCTCTCTACGAGCTCAACTACGAGCTGAACAACCGGCCTGACTGGGTGCGGATCCCGCTGCACGGGATCTTCGAGCTGCTTGAACCTCGCCCCCAGGGGTAGCGGCGGCGTTCACAAGCAGCGCACGTTCAGGGCAGCGGTGGCGGCAACGGCCCACCGCGTATCGCCCCTGGTGAAATCATGGCTATCGCTGTCGCGACCGAACAACTCGCCCTGGGTACCACTCGCACGTCGGCAGGCACACGCTTTCGGGCGCTGGCTCCCGAGGGAGTCGATCTCACTCTCGTCATTCACGACGGCGCGGCGGCCGGGACGTACAGCATGGTCCCGGGCGAGCGCGGCGTGTTCGAACACACGGTCGAGCGAGCGGGCGCTGGTGATCGCTACAGCTACAGGATCAACGGCGGCCCGGACCGGCCGGACCCCGCCTCCAGGTTCCAGCCTGATGGCGTCCACGGCCCGTCGCAGATCATCGATCCCGCGACCTTCGAGTGGACCGACGGACATTGGGGCGGACGCGAGCGCCAATGATCTGGTCGTGTACGAGCTGCACGTGGGAACGTTCTCACCTGAAGGCACGTTCGCCGGGCGCGACGGCGCGGCTGCCGGCGCTGCGGGATCTGGGAGTCACGGCGATCGAGTTGATGCCGGTGGCGGATTTTCCGGGCGAGCGTAACTGGGGTTACGACGGGGTGTGCCTCTATGCGCCGTCGCGCGCGTACGGCCGTCCTGACGATCTGCGCCGCCTCGTCGATCGCGCGCACGCGCTCGGCATCTCGGTTGTGCTCGACGTCGTCTACAACCACCTCGGTCCGGAAGGCGCATACCTGCCCGAGTTCTACCCGGCGTATTTCACCGGTCGGCATTCGACCCCGTGGGGGCGCGCGCTCAACTTCGACGACCGCGGCGCCGACATCGTGCGGCGTCTCGTCACCGACAACGCGAGCTATTGGATTCGCGAGTATCACCTGGACGGCCTCCGCCTCGACGCGACGCATGCGCTGGTCGAGGACGATTCGGGGGCGATCGTGCGCGAGATCGTGCACGCGGCGCGGGCCGCCTCGAGCCGGCCGGTGTTCATCCATGCGGAGGATCATCGCAACCTCGCGGCGATGCTGGAGGACCCCGCCGAGGGTGGCTGGGGCGTCGACGGAGTCTGGGCCGACGATTTCCACCACGTGATGCGCCGGCTGCTCGCCGGCGACGAACACTCGTACTACTCGGACTACGAGGGAACCACCGACCGAGCTGGCCCGGACGATCCGCCAGGGCTGGCTCTTCACCGGTCAGCCGTCGGTACACCTGGGCACGAATCGCGGCACGGATCCGTCGCGAATCCCGATGCGACGCTTTGTCATCTGCCTTCAGAACCACGACCAGATCGGGAACCGCGCAATGGGCGACCGGCTGCACGCCAGCATCTCGCCCGACGCCTGGCGCGCCGCGAGCGTCGTCCTGCTCACGGCGCCGATGACGCCGCTGCTCTTCATGGGTCAGGAGTGGGCAGCGGAGCACACCGTTCCAGTACTTCACCGATCTCGAGCCCGGGCTGGGGCACCTTGTCACCGAGGGCCGCCGTCGCGAGTTCGCGAGCTTCCCCGAGTTCTCGAACGAGGATGCGCGCGACCGGATTCCCGATCCACAGTCGCCGGCGACGCACGCGGACAGTCACCTCGACTGGTCCGAAGCGCGTGAGCCGGCACATGCCGCGGTACTGGCGCTCTATCGGGCGCTGCTGGCGTTGCGGCTCGATCAGCCGGCGCTCGGCGGCAGCGACCTCACGTCAGGAGATGCCGATGCGCCGGATGAAGGGTCGATCGTGATCCGGCGCACGGAGCAGGGCAAGGTGTTCTGGATCGTGGCGCGATTGAGGGGGTCAGGGCCGATCGATTTGTCGTCCTTCGCCGATGCGCGCGGCGACGAGGGCTCGGAATGGAACGTCGTGCTGTCGACCGAGGAGCCGCTGTTCGCGCCCGATCCTGCACCGCCGCAGGTCGACCTGCAGGCCGCAGGACCCGTCGTTCATTTCTCGAGACCGGGCGCTGTCATACTTCAGAAGGTATAGAGCTTCGGGGTCAGGACCCCGGTTCAGTGCACGTCGATGAAGAGTCCGCACGACATACGCAGGCCGTCGGCCCAGGTACGTGCCGGGGAGCACATACCGCCTCCAGATCCATCGCGACTTTCCACTGACCGAGGCCACCGCAATCGTCCCCTACCTGGCCCGTCTGGGCGTCGGCGCCTGTTACACGTCCCCGTACTTCACCGCCGCGCCAGGCAGCACGCATGGATACGACGTTGCGGATCACAACGAGATCAACCCGGAGGTCGGTGGCGTCAAGGCACACGACGCATTCTGCGCCACCCTGGCCCGGTGCGACATGGGGCACGTGGTTGATTTCGTGCCGAACCACATGGGCATCGGCACCGGCAACAACGCGCGTTGGAACGATCTGCTCGAAAATGGCCCGAGCTCGCCGGCGGCCATCTTCTTCGACGTCGACTGGAGCCCGGTCAAAGCGGAGCTCCAGGCCAAGCTGCTGCTGCCGATTCTGGGCGACCAGTACGGCCGGGTTCTCGAGCGCGGCGAGCTGCAGGTTGCGTTCGAAGCCGGGTTGCTGGTGCTGCGCTACTTCGAGCGGACGCTGCCAATCAACGCCCGCGAATCTCCGCGCGTGTATGCCGGTGCGGTCGAGCGAGCCAGAGCATCGCTCGGACGCTGACAGCGCGCATCTGAACGAGTTCCACAGCATCATCACCTCGCTGCAGAACCTCGCCCCTTACACCGAACCCGATCCGGCACGGATTGCGGAACGCCAGCGCGAGAAGGAAGTGGCGCGGACGCGCCTGGTCAGGCTTGTGGCCGAGGTGCCGGCGGTCCGGGACGCCATCGACGAAGCGCATATCGGCGTTCAACGGCACACCGGGCGATCCATCGAGCTTCGATGCGCTCCATCGACTGCTCGAGGCGCAGGCCTATCGCCTGGCGTACTGGCGGACCGCGTCGCACGAAATCAACTACCGCCGGTTCTTCGATATCAACACGCTCGCCGGGCTGCGCGTCGAGAACACGGAAGTGTTCGAGGCGACGCACCAGCTGCTCGGCGACGCTGATTCGCGACGGAAAAGTGCAGGCGGTCCGGATCGATCATCCCGACGGGCTGTTCGATCCGCGGCGTTACTTCTGTCTGCTGCAGCAGCTGGCGGCGAAGGCCTGGAGCGGTAGCGATGGATCCGGGGGCGAGCGGCCAACCGATCCGAAACGGCCGATGTATGTCGTTGCCGAGAAAATTCTGTCCGCCGGCGAGCAACTGCCTGTCGACTGGGCCGTCCACGGCACGACCGGCTACAACTACCTCAACGATCTGAACGGTCTCTTTGTCGATGCCGCCGCAGGCGCGTCGTACCCGTCGGGTATACGCCAAGTTGACCGGCGGGACCGAACCGTTCGAGGACGTGCTCTACGCGGCGAAGCGGCTGATCGTGTCCACCGCGATGGCGAGCGAGCTCAATGTGCTCGCGCATATGCTCGATCGCATCGGCGAGAGCAACCGCAAGTCACGCGACTTCACGCTCGACAGCCTCCGCGACGTCATCACCGAAGTGGTCGCCTGCTTCCCGGTGTATCGAACCTACGTCGACGAGCACGGCTGGCGGCCAGCCGACCGCGCTGTCGTCTCGCGCGCGATCGCTCGTGCCCGCAGGCGCAATCCCGCCATGGAGTCGTCGATCTTCGATTTCTTCCGCGAGGTCGTCCTGCCGCGCGACCCGAACGACGAAGCGGTGCCGCCCGGCCAGGAGCGGCGCGACGGGTACCCGCCGGTCGACGAGGCGGAGGCGCATGAGCGGCTGCGCTTTGCGATGAAGTTCCAGCAGTACACGGGACCGGTGCAGGCGAAGGGGCTCGAGGACACGGCGTTCTATCGCTACAACGTTCTGCTCTCGCTCAACGAAGTCGGGGGCGATCCGTCGCGATTCGGGCGCTCGGTCGAGGAATTCCACGACGCCAATGCAGCGAGGGCGGCGACGTGGCCGTTCGAGATGCTCGCCACCGCCACGCATGACACCAAGGTCGGGGAAGACGTGCGGGCGCGAATCGATGTCCTTTCGGAGTTTCCGGACGAGTGGAGCCGCCAGGTCTCACGCTGGATGCGCATCAACAAGGCGTATCGAACCATCGTCGACGGCGAGCCGGCGCCGGATCGCGCTGACGAGTACCGGTTCTACCAGGCACTGATCGGCGTGTGGCCACCCGATGTCCCTGCAGGACGCGACACAGGCGCCCGCCGGGCTCGTCGATCGGTTGTGCGAGTACATGCTGAAAGCCGTGCGCGAGGCCAAGGTGCACACCAGCTGGTTGACGAGCAATCGGACGTACGAAGATGCGCTCGTCCAGTTCGTCCGCCGTGCGCTGTCCGGTCCCGGCAGCAGCCGGCTCCTCAGTGCGTTCCTCCCGTTCCAGGCTCGCGTCGCATCGCTCGGCATCGTCAACTCGCTGGCGCAGACGACGCTGAAACTCGGCTCACCCGGTGTGCCGGACATTTACCAGGGAACCGAGCTGTGGGATTTGAGCCTCGTCGACCCGGACAATCGGCGTCCTGTCGACTTCCCGCACCGGACGCGGCTGCTCGACGACGTGGATGCGCTGCTGGCGCAGGAACCGGGGGACCGCGCCGCCGTCGTGTCGCAGTGGCTGCACGTGTGGCAGGACGGTCGCATCAAGCTGCTCGTCACTGCCGCTGGCCTGCGTCTCCGGAAGGATCTGCCGCACGTGTTTCCGGGCGGGAGCTATCTGCCACTCGTCACGGAGATCACCGTGCCGGCGACTGTGGTCGCGTTCGCAAGAACCGCCGACGCGCCGAACGGGACGACTGATGCCGTCATTTTTGCGGCACCCCGGCTGTGCCATGCGTTGATCGATGCGGCGTCGCCTGCGCCGCTCGGCGCGGAGTGCTGGAAGACGTCGAGAATCATGATACCGGCGTCCCTGGCGGACCGGACTTTCCGGGACGCGCTCACGGGCGCCGAGGTCCGTCCGACCCGGGCCGGTGATACCGCGTGGGTTTTTGTCGGCGAGGTCTTCGCGACGGCGCCGGTCGCGATCCTCAGGACCCTGTGACGCGACACGTGCAACGTCCAACGTGCCACGGGCTGTGAGTGCCACGTGCTACGGAGACGTCGTAACACGTGGCATGTGGTTGCGGGCTAGAACACGAACCTCAGACCAAACTGGAAATTTCGCTGCGGGTCACCGTTGTCGAACGCGGTTGCGGTGATACGACCCGCGTTCGTGTTCGGGGTGCCCGGGACGCCGACTTGCGAGTCAGGTAAATTCAAATTGACGTTGTTGAAGATGTTCACGGCCTCGATCCGCACCTCCAGGATCCGCGTCCCGGTGATTGCGAAGTGCTTGAACAGGGACGCATCAGTGCGCCAGTAACCGGGTCCACGGAGAGCGTTCCTCTCGAGGTCACCGAATGTGCCCTTCGCCGGGCGGGAGAAGGCGCTCCCCTCGGATCCGATCGGGATCGCGTTGAACCACTGGTCGCGCGTCTTCGGCCCGCTCGGATCGCCGACCAGGTTCGGGCGATTTGGTCCCGTGTCGCGATCTTCACCCGCGTTCCGGTAACTCACGTTGAAGGGGAATCCGCTCTGGATGATGGTGTTCTGGTTGAACTGCCAGCCCCCCACCACCAGGTCGACGGCGCGGGAGATGTCGCCGAGGAAGTGCTTGCCACGTCCGACCGGAACCTCGGTCACGGTCGAGAACGTGAACGTGTGGGTGCGATCGAAGTTCGCCGTCCCCCGGTTCACGTCGGGATCGATGAAGAAGTACTCGCCATCGTTGTTGACCGCGTGTTGCAGCGTGTACTGGATGAAGAGCGAGTACCCCTGCGAAAACCGCTTCGTGAGTTTCGTCTGGAGTGCGTTGTAGCTGTTGGTGGCGCAGTTGCAGAAGTAGTCGAAGCTTTGCGTCCACCCGTACGCTCCCCCGAACCCCTGCGCGTTCGCCACACCGCCGGCGAAGAACGGGCGACGGAGGTTGGTGGAAACGCCCTGGGCGAAACCAACGATTGTCGGCTGGTTCGCGTTGGCTGCCGGGTTGTCGCCGAGGAAAGCGTTCGAACCCCTGTTCCCAACGTACGCCGCCTCGACCGACATCGTATCGGTGAGCTGGTGCTGAACCGAGACGTTCCACGCATCCACCGTGGGCAGCTGCTGCTTCGGCGTGAGGGCGCGGGCGCCCGATCCATTCGGGAGCGGGAAGCGTCCGCTCGCCGGAACGTCCGGGAAAACAGGGGCCGGTGGCCCCTGCGCGAGGTTGAAAACGGCGTCGAAGTTGTTCGGCGCATTCAGGCTCTGATTCGACAACACGGGCAGGTTCTGCGTCACGGTGTGGCCGAAGAGCGACCCGAAGACTCCGATGTCGTAGCTTCGGCCGAAGCCCGCGCGCAGCACGGTTTTCTGCGCGAGCTGATAGGTCGCGCCCAGCCGCGGCGCCCAGTTGAACGAGTTCTTCACGTTGCCGTTCAAGCCGATGCCACCCACGCCCGCGACCATGATCTCGCCGGTCGTCAGGTCGAGGAAGCCGCCGTTGCCTGGCTCGTTGACCGTCTGCGGGTTGATGACGTCGAGACGGAGCCCGTAATTCAGCGTCAGCTTGTCCCTCGCACGCCAGGTGTCCTGGGCGTAATAGAAGTGCCGCCACTGGCGCTCGCGCGCATCGGTGCTCGTGCTGACGAACCGGCCGAAGCTGGTGACGTCGCCGAGCAGGAAGGTCGCGACCCCGAGGCCACCATCGACGCCGCGGGTGCGGTCCGGCGCGAAGGTGAGCTGACCGGAGCGATGCGCATCGCTCGGCACACGCAGGTTGTGGGCGCGCCGGACGTCGACACCGGCCTTGAACGTGTGGCCGCCTTTGAGCTTGGTGATGTTGCCGACGAACTGCAGCTGGTTCTCGTCCTGCGCCAGCGGGCAATTGCAACGATTGGCGTCGAGACTCGATCCGAAGATGAACCCGCGATCACCGTTGCGATCGACGTCACCGGCCGGCAGACCTGACGTGAACGTGTTGTCCAGGTTCAGACCCGGAATGCCCGCGTCGGCCGCCGGCGAGGTGCCGAAGTCGAACGGGAGCACGTTGACGTTGTAGCGGAAATAGCCGAACCGGAAGTCGGTCAGCAGCGACGACGACAGCGCATGGTCGATGCCGTACGCGAAGCTCTGGTTCTTCACGTCCGATACACCGCCGAGGCTGACGAGCTCACGCCCGCCGCCGGAGCCGAACGCGGTCGGCCCGTCGCGGAGGAACTTGCCCCGGCTGTAGCGTGCGAACGTGTTCGCGCCGTTACCGATCCGGCCGTCGACGCGGACGTTGAACGAGTCCTCGTTGAACTTTTCGGAGTCGGAGGCGACGTAGTTGTCGCGCGTGCCGCTGTCGCGCCCCGGTGCGTTCGGCAGCGGGATCAGCGCCAGAATTTTCTGTGCCTGCGGCGAGAGGCGGTTGGCCGGGATCACGTTGCCCGGGAACTGCTGGCGCTGCGCCGGTACACCCGTCAGCGGATCGTAGATGTTCACGCCGTACGCACTCAGGTCGCCGGTGCGGGCAGCGGCCGTCGGGACGGTCAGCAGCCTCGACCCGCCCTCGGTGTTCCGCCGCCCCTGGTAGTCGCCGAAGAAGAACACCCGGTTCTCGATGATCTTTCCGCCGAGCGATCCGCCGAATTGATTCTTCTGGGTGTCCGGGAGGAACTTGCCGGTGAGCGAATTCGGCTGCGCCTGCGTGAACGGGTTCCGCGACTGGAACCGGTCGTTCTGGTTGAAGTCGAACAGGCTGCCGTGGAAGTCGTTGCCGCCGGACTTCGTCTGCACCGACACGACGCCGGCAACGGCCTGGCCGAACTCGGCGTCGTAGTTCTGCGAGGTGATCTTTGTTTCGCCGATCGACTCGAGCGTCGGGTTGATGACGATGATCCCGAGAATCGGATCGCGGTTGTCGGTGCCGTCGAGCTGATAGCTCGTGCCGCTGAACGACTGCCCGTTGACCACGGTCTGCGTCGATCCCTGCGGGTTCTCGCTCGCCGCATGGCCCCACTGCTGTTGCTGGGTCCCGGGTGTGAGCAGGATGAACTTGGTGAAATTCCGATCGAGCACCGGCAGGTCGGTGATCTGCTTCGCCTCGAATCTCGTCGCCACGTCGGCGCGATCGGTCTTGAGCAGCGGACTCACGGCCGCGACCTCGACCGTCTCGGTCAGGTTCCCCGGTGCGAGGCTGAAGTCCACCTTCGCCTGGGAGTCGACGCCAACGACGACGTTCGCGACGACTGCCTGCTTGAACCCCTGCAGCTCCGCGGTGATTTCGTACGTGCCCGGGAGCAGCCGCTCCTTCGTGTAGACACCATCGGAGTCGGTCACGACCGTGTCCGCCGTGTGTCGATCCTTGCTGGTGATCGTGACACTCGTGCCCGGGAGCACTCCTCCCGACGAGTCCGTAATCGTGCCGCGCACGCTGCCGTAGACAGCCTGTGCGGTGGGATGCGCGATGGCGCTGAAAACTGCCAGAGCGATCATGAGAGCGGTGGACCGAACGGAGAGCATCGGCCGGGAAGGAACAAACGAAACGGACAGACTGGCCATCGGGGAGCCTCCCAGTGAAGTGGGTGGTCTGCCAGGAAGTAAGCCACGCTTCCTGCATTGCGCAAGGGACCAACGCGCAACGCGCGAATCTTAGCACTCCTTCTTACACGCGCAACACCTAGTCTTCGCGCTTGTCGTCACTCGCACGCGCCGCACTTTACGATGAGCTGGCGCATAACGTGCTGTGATGACTACCTCGTCAGTGCGTCCTCTGTGATTGAGCGAGTGCCGGTGCAAGTGGTCGCGCGAACGAGCATGACGTCAGCGCCCGGGTTGATCCTGGAGACGTTCCGCCGTCGACAACTCGCGCTTCGCCTCCTCCACTCGTCCGATCTGCTGGTAGAGCTGGCCGAGCAGGTAATGCGCTGATTTGTTGTTCGGATCGTACTGGATGGCGCGGGTCAGCATTCCTTCCGCCGTCGCCGGCTGCCCCTTCTTCATGTAGGCGCGTCCGAGGACGATGTATGGAGCGCTGTAGTACGGGTTGAGCCAGATCGATTTCTGCAGCGCCTGAATACCTTCGTCCCATTTGGCCTGGCGCACGCGGGCGTCCCCGAGCTGGTAGAGCGCCATCGCGTTCGCGGGGTTGAGGGCGATCTCACGCTCGGTCAGCGCAATCCCTTCGTCGAGCCGGCCGTTGAAGATGGCAATCTGCCCGAGAAGCGAGTGAGCCATCGGCAACGAGGCGTCGATTTCGATCGCGCGCTTCAGCTCGGCCTCGGCCGATGGTTCGAATCCGAGACGAATCATCATCTGCGCAGTCACGAGGTGCGCCGCGGCGGACTCGGGAGGAACACCGAAGGTGACGGCAAAGACCCCGCGCGCGCGATCCGACTGACGCGTCTGGACGTAGGCCTGGCCGAGCACGTATCCCAGTTCCGCATTGCCCGACGCCCACTGCCGGGTTTCCTCGAGGAACGGAATCGCTTCGGCAAAGTGTCCGGTCAGGAACTGGCACAACCCGAGAACCTGCACCGGCTCACGCCGCTCGATCGAGCCCGAGGGCAACTGCGCAACCACCGGCACCAGCTGCTCGACCGCACGAGCGTAGTCGTCGGCGTGGTAGTACGCGACCCCAAGGAGGTGCGCCACGTCGATCGCGCTCTGGTTCGGGAGCGACTTCAGCTTCTGGATGGCCGCCTCCGGCTGATCGTGATTGATGAGATCCCGGGCTTCCGCGAGCGTCGCCTCGCTCGAACGCGCCGGTTCCTGCGCTCGCAGCGATGACGCCCCGATGATCGCGGCAATCGCGGCAACGGCAATCGTCCGACGGGTCACCGGGAGCTGTCCTTTGAACCGGTGCCTTCGGTCAGCGTCACGATACGGTCGATGGGGACGTCCTTCCATTGCTCATCCTCGCCGTCAGGCCAGCGAACGACGAGGCGTTCGATTCGGGACGCGGTGCCGAGTCCGAAATGCACCCGAAGATCGTTCTGCGAAAAATAGCTGCCGCCGCCGCGTACTTCCTGGACCTGCGTACCGTCGGCAGCCGAGAGCGTGACCCGGGCGCCAATGGCGTTGCGGTTGGATCGCGTTCCGACCAGCTTCAGCGTGCTCCAGTGCAGGCCTCCACGCACATCGAGCCTGAAGAGATCGGGCGTCGCGTTCATGTTGTTGACAATCACGTCGATGTCGCCATCGTTGTCGAAGTCGGCGAAGGCGGCGCCGCGGCCGGCGGCCGGCGTCGTGACCGGCGGGCCGAGCTTCGCCGTGATGTCCTCGAAGCGACCGTTGCCGAGGTTTCGATAGACGACTTTTCTCTGCTTATAGGCGGCTTCGGTCTTCAGCCGCTCGACCTCGGGATACACGTGCCCGTTGACCAGAAACAGATCCAGCCAGCCATCATTGTCCAGGTCGACGAAGCCGACGCCCCATCCGAGCCACCGGGTATTGAGCCCTATACCGGCGGAAAAGGTGCGGTCCTCGCAGAGGCCCTTGCCGTCGTTCGCGTAGAGCGTGGACGTGTCGCCGGCGAAGTTCGTCTTGAACAGGTCGATGGTCCCGTTCCGATCGTAGTCACCCGCGGCGACGCCCATTCCAGCTTGCGGCTTCCCGTCCTGGCTATAGGCGCAACCGGCGGCAACGCCAACATCCTTGAACGTCCCATCTTTGTTGTTGAGATAAAGGGCACTCGGATTCGAATCGTTGGCGACGTACAGATCGACCCAGCCATCGTTGTTGAAATCAAGGGTGCTCACGCCAAGCGCGTAGGTACCGTTCGCGCGGGTAATCCCGGAGCGCTCCGAAACGTCTTCGAACCGTCCCTCACCCGTATTCCGATACAGCACGTTCTTTCCGCCGGGGAGCCCGGGAGGCCCGCATGCTACCGGCAGCCCCTTGTAGCGACACAGGCCCGACTCCGGCACCGGCGCCGACGCGAGATCGAAGTCGATGTAGTTGCCCGCGAACAGGTCGAGCCGGCCGTCGCGATCGAAGTCGAGGAAGGCACAGCCGGTACCCCAGCGAGGCTTGGCGTTTCGAAGACCAGCCGCCGCCGTGACCTCCTCGAACGTGCCGTTGCCTCGATTGCGATAGAGCCGGTTCTGGCCCCAGTACGTGACGAACAAATCGTCGTGACCGTCGTTGTCGTAGTCGCCCGAGCATGCCGCCTGTCCCCAACCGCTCTGCGTCAGGCCTGCTGCGGCGGTGACGTCACGGAACGTGCCGTCTCGCTGGTTGCGGTACAGATGACTCGTCGGCACGCTGCCGTTCGGAAACCCCTCCAGCACCGATCCGTTCACCACGAACACATCCAGCCATCCGTCGTCGTCGTAGTCGATGACGGCCACGCCGGTGCCAGTCGTCTCGAGCAAATACTTGTTCGTCGCGGTTCCGCCGAACACGGTGATATCGGTCAGGCCGGACTCAGGGGCGACGTTCGTGAACGCGAAGGACAGAGAAGGTTGCGGAGCGGCCGCCTGCGACGCTGGAACGCGGGAACCGCTCGCCAGCACGACGGCGGCGACGATCGCCACGAGCGCCATCCACTCGAGATGGCGTGGAGAGGATGTGTGACGCCGGTGACGAACCCGCGCCTGCCGCGCATCCGATGTCATTGTTTCTCGTGATCCGGGGACTGAAGGCCTGGGGCGAGCCGCCGCGCTTCGGCGAAATGCACTTTCGCCTCGACCGCCGCTCCGGTGTGCTGTAGTGCCAGCGCCAGCTGATAATGCGCTTGCGGGTTCTCTGCGGCGAGGCGGATTGCGGTCCGGAACTGCTCAATCGCGCCGGCGTAGTCCCCCGCCTTCACTTTTTCCTTACCCACGCTCACGGCAAAGGTCGAGGCCTGGGCCGCGGCCGCCTTTTGCTTCAGCCGCTCGGCTTCGGCGAGTTCAGCTGCCGCCACTTCGCGCTGGCCGACCTGCTCGAGCGCCTGCCCCAGGCTCAAATGCGCTTCCGCCGAGGTCGGATCGTACTTGACCGCGTTTCGAAATGCCTCGATCGCACCGGGCCCATCGCCTTGCTGTTTCAGGATCGTGCCGAGCATGTAATGAGCCTGGCCGTAATCGGGCTTTCGCGCAATGGCGGCGCGGAACTCGGCCAACGCGTCCGATGGCCGGCCGGTCTGCCACAGAACGACGCCGAGAGTGAAGGGCGCTTCGGGCAGAGCCGGATCGAGCTCACAGGCTTTGCGCAAGTGGCTCTCCGCGTCGGCGAACTCGTCCAGCTGCTTCAGTGCGACACCCAGGTTGTAAAACGCCTCCGCATTCGCCGGGTCGCGCTCGATGAGCGCGCGGTACACGGTGACCGCCTCCGCAAGATCGCCTTGCTGCATCAGCGCCGTGCCGAGGTTCAACTGCGCGGGCAGGTACGCGGGGTTTGCTTTCACGACCGCCTGGAGCAGCGCGACGGACTGCTCGCCGCGACCTGATTGCGAGAGCGCAAGCGCGAGGCTGTTCTGCCAATCGGGCACGGCTGGATCGATCCCGACGGCCGCTTGCAGATGGTCGATCGCGCCTTCGAGATCACCGGCGGCCTGCAGCGCAACTCCGAGCCGTGCCTGCGCCGGCCCGAGGCGAGGGTTCAGTCGGACCGCCTCTCGGAGGTTGAGCATGGCCTGCGACGATTGTCCAACGGCTTCGAGTGTGATGCCGAGATAGTAGCGGGCTTCTGCATGCGTGCGGCCGGAGGGCTACCGCCGCCCGCAGCGCGGACAGCGCGCCCTGGAGGTCCTTCGTCCACCAGCGGGTCGCCCCGAGGTGATACTGCGCATCGAAGAGCGCGGGCGCGAGCTGCACGGCACGGGCAAACTCGGTGAGCGCCCCTTGTGTATCTCCGAGCTGACCGAGCACGAAGCCGCGCCGATCGTGCGCTTCCGCCATTTCCGGCGCGTAACGAATCGCGTCGGCGAAGAGCGCGGCGGCACGCGGCAGATCCTTGCGCCGCTCGGCAACAACGCCGAGCAGGTAGTAGGCCTCGGCCGACGCGGGATTGATCTCGAGCGCCGCCCTCAAGCTTGCGTCCGCGCGTTCGAGATCGTCAGCCTGGAGATATCGACGCGCGGCGGCGAGGGGGGCCGTCGCGCCCGGTGCAGCGCGAACCGCTCCGGATTTCGCCTGGCCAGAATACGCAGGCGCTGGAACCCAAAGCAGGGCTGGCGCCACGACCCAGATGCGCCACGCGGGAACACGCCCCATTCGGCAATCTTAATCCCGGCTCAGTGCAGCAGCTTCGCGCGCTCTCTGGCTCAGCTTCAATCCAGTTCTCAGTATCCAGTCTCCAGTGCTCAGTTCTGGTCTGTTTACTATCTGACTACTGGTAACTGGTTACTGGTTACTGGTTACCTGTCAGTTGACTGGTTACTGGTTATTGGCTACTGCCAAAGTCAGAGGTACTTCCTGAGATCAACCCGTTTGGCTTTTTGCAGCAGCGGCTTCCAGAGATCGCCTGTCGTTGCAAACCGAGTGCGGACGTTGTCCAGCCTGAAGTCTTCGATGCGAACGCCGCGGTCGATCTCGTCCCAGGTGACGGGCGTGGAGACGGGCGCGCGCGGCCGTGGCCGCACTGAGTACACGGACGCGAGCGTGCGTCCCCAGGCGTTCTGGTTGTAATCGACCAGCACGCGACCGCGTGGACGCTTCGCCACTTTGTACTCTGCGGTCATCAGAGCTGGATGCCGCGCCGCGAGCTCGACGGCAAGTGCCTTGGCGAACGTCCAGACCTCTTTTTGCACCGGGTCGCGCTTGATCGGCACGTAGACGTGCAGCCCTTTCGATCCCGTCGTCTTGACTACCGACCGCATCTTCAATGTCTCGAGTGCGTCGCGGACGATGCGTCCGCACGCGAGCACGCGATCCCACGTTGCGCCCTCGCCGGGGTCGAGATCGAAATGGAGGTAATCCGGGCGATCGACGTCATCGCAGGTCGCGTACCACTGGTTGAGATCGATACATCCGAGATTGATCACCCACAGCAGCGAGGCGACGTCCTCGACGACCGGGAAGTCGATGACGTTGCCCGACTCGTGTTCGATGCTGCAGGTGCGCAGCCATGCCGGCCTCGGCACCGGCGCACGCTTCATGAAAAAGAAGTCGCCGCCGGCACCGTGGGGATATCGCTTCATCACCATGGCGCGGTCGCGGACGTGCGGCAGGAGCAGCGCCGCGACATCGGCGTAGTACTGGATGAGGTCGCCCTTGGTGATGCCGTCCTCCGGCCAGAACGGCTTCTCGAGGTTCGTGAGGCGGACCTCGCGCCCGCCGATCTCGAGGGTAGCGGTGCCGGCCTTGGGGATCGTCAGTCGCGCGCGGGCCACGGCCTCATTTCGACGGGGTGGCGTAAATCGAATCCAGAAGCAGGTAACGGGCGCGATGCTTCTCGGGGGCGGCGCCCGCGGTCACGTCGATGCGCATGACCTGTGAGTCCCCTCCGCCGGTCGCAGCCGGCCACTTCGGCAGGCCCGGTCCGTTGGGGTCGCCGGTCTTCACGAAATTCGCGAAATACGCCTGCATCGTCTCGGACACCTTGTAGTCGTCGGGCGACCAGTCGTACACCTTGTTGCTGGCGAGATTTCCCATTGCGTATTCGATCTCTGCCGAGTGAACGGCGCCGAGCGCCGCGGGCGGTCTCGTTGCCGGCGCATTCGCGCCGGAGATAACTCCCCCGGCAAGGCCGGGCACGGCGTTGCCCATGGACGCGACCATCTGCGGCCGCGGACGCGCATACAGGTAGCGATACACAGGCTTGCCGCCGGTCTTGGCCTGGAGGTCGGACCACTTCCAGGTGCTGAAGGCGATGAAGCCATCGCTCGCCAGGTCGGTCGCGGCCTGGAGGACTTCGTCGCGTGTCGTCCCGCCGTACAGCTTCAGCACGTCGTCCGCGCGTTCCTTATAGCGGCTCCTGACCGCCTCGGCGAAGTTCTCCGGTGTGGGTTCCTTCGCACCCAGAAGCGCGCGGGCGCCATTCTCCTCGGAGTTCCACCCGACGAGCAGCGGTACGTGCGCCTGCTCACCGGCGGCAAAGATATCGGCCGGCGCCTTCGGGAGGAAGTAGCCGTCCAGCGTCGACGGGAATCGTCCAACCGGCAGCTTCGCTGCCGCCTGCTGGATCTGCTCCGTCGTCATCGCGCGAAGCGCGGCGAGGCTGGTCCCGCCGACTGTCTCGGCGAACTTGAGCCCTCCCGCTTCGGCCTGCGCCAGCGGCACCGGCGGCAGCGTCGGGGCAATCAGCGCGCCGCTTTCGCCGATCGCTCCGGCGATCAGGCCTTTCGACAGCGGAGAAGCCATCAGTGCGCTGACGGCAATCGATCCCGCGGACTCTCCCGCAATGGTGACCTTCTTCGGGTCGCCACCGAATGCCGCGATGTTGTTCTGGACCCACTGCAGCGCCGCCTGCATGTCGAGGAGTGCGTAATTGCCCGACGCGTGGTGGGGCGATTCCTTCGTCAATTCCGGATGAGCGAAGAACCCGAAAACGCCAAGGCGGTAGTTGACCGTCAGCGCGACGATCCCCTTACGCGCCATCGTTTCGCCGTCGTAGCGCGGTTCAGAACCGTCACCTGCGACGAATCCGCCGCCATAAAAATAGACGAGCACGGGAAGGCCCCCCTGAGCCGCCGCTGCAGGCGTCCAGACGTTCAGGTAGAGGCAGTCCTCGCTCATTCCGTTCGACCGGAAGTTCATGTCACCGAAGATCGGCGCCTGCATGCAGCGCGGGCCGAATTGCGCCGCCTTGCGAACACCCTCCCAGTTCTTGACCGGCTGCGGCGGCTTCCAGCGGAGCTCGCCTGTGGGCGGTGCACCGAACGGAATTCCGCGATACACGTGGATCCCGCTGGGTTCCGTCACGCCTTCCACCGAGCCATTGGCCGTCTTGACGACATCGGCGGCCAGCACACCGGCGACGGGAACAGCGACCATGACAATCAGAGCCGAAATGAGGTGCTTCAACATGCGGCGAGTTTAACGCAAACGGGGATTCGGGTTCGGGGTTCGGGGTTCGGGGTTCGGGTTCGGGGTTCGGGGTTCGGGGTTCGGGGTTCGGGGTTCGGGTTGGGATTGGGGACCGCGGCGACTGGCGACTGGCGACTGGCGACTGGCGACTGGCGACTGGCGACTGGCGACTGGCGATTGTCAAGCAACGGCCGATGCGCCGTGACGCCGGCGAGTTCGTGCGAAAATGACTCCGGCTGATGTCCCACAGGATCTTTCTTCTATCCCCGGCGAACTGTGCCGGCGTGCGCGCACGCATGGTCATGTCCGAGCGGGCCAGCTTCCCGCTCGCGATGCGGCTGCGCGGCGAAGAGGGCGCACCGATCGGGGAGGTCTTCAGTTTTCTGAGCGGGCTGTATTTTCGGGGCAAGGTCACTTACGCGAGGGCGTTCGCAGCGCCGCCGGATCCCGAGTCGCCGATCTCCGGCGCGGGAGTGTTCGTCATCACACCAACGGCCGGCCTCCGCTCGGCCGACACCCTCGTCACGCTCGACGCGCTCCGGACGTTTGCGACGGTCGATGTCGACGCCGGCAATCCGAAGTACCGCCGCCCACTCGAACGCAGCGCCCGCGCAATCGCGGCCGACGTCGGCGATTGTGACGTCGTGCTGCTCGGAAGTATCGCGTCGACCAAGTACGTCGAGGTCCTGCAAGGGATCTTCGGCGAGCGGCTGCTCTTCCCCGCGGACTTCGTGGGCCGAGGCGACATGAGCCGGGGCGGGCTCCTGCTGCGATCGGTGTCCGCTGCACAGGAGCTCGAGTACATTCCCGTCGCGGGCGCCGTTCGCCACGGTCAGAGGCCGCCAAAGCTCGATCCGGCGACGAGGCCACCGCGGAGCTGAGCTCTCAGGTTTCAGCTCTCGGATCCCAGATATCAGCTGTCAGTACTCGTCCGAATCCCGAATCCCGAAGCCCGAATCCCTAGATCGCCCAGCGCAGCAGAACGGCACCCACCGTGAATCCGGCACCGACCGATGCCAGCAGGACGAGGTCTCCCTTTTTCAGCCGCTTCTGCCGGATGGCATCGGCGAGCGCCAGCGGAATCGTCGCCGCGGTCGTGTTGCCGTACATGTCGAGGTTGATGATCACCTTGTCGTCCGGCAGCCCAAGACGATCCGCAACCGCGGTGATGATGCGCCGATTGGCCTGGTGCGACACGAACAGATCGAGCTGGGTCGGGTCGATACCGTTGCGCTCGAGCACGCGCCGGCAAATCTCCTCGGACTTCCGCACCGCGAACTTGAACACGGCCTGCCCGTCCTGCTTCACGTAGTGGAGGCGCTGGTCGATGGTCTCGTGCGAAGCGGGCAGGCGGCTGCCGCCGGCCGGCATGCAGAGCGCCGCGCCCCCGCTCCCGTCGATCTCGTGCACGAAGTCGATGATGTGGTGCTCCCCCTCGTCCGCCGCCGCGAGTACGACTGCCCCGGCGCCATCGCCAAACAGCACGCAGGTGGTGCGATCCGTGTAGTCGATGATGCTCGACATCACGTCGGCGCCAACGCACAGGACGTGGTCGTGCGCGCCGGTCGCGACCATCTGCATCCCGGTCGTCACCGCGTAGGTGAACCCGGAACACGCGGCGCCAAGGTCGAAGCCCCACGCGTGATGCGCCCCGATCTTGTCCTGGAGCATGCATGCGGTACTCGGGAAGATCGTGTCGGGCGTGGTCGTGCCGACGACGATGAAGCCGATCTGGTCGGGCGTGACCCCCGCCTGCTGCATCGCGCCGATCGCCGCCTCTTTCGCGAGGTCTGACGTCGCCACGCCCGGGTCGACGATGTGACGTTCCTTGATCCCTGTCCGCTGCAGGATCCACTCGTTGCTGGTCTCGACCAGCCGTTCGAGGTCGTCGTTCGTCAGCACCCGCGGCGGCACGTAGGTCGACAGGCCCGCAATCTTGACGCGACGCAGCATCCCGGCCGATCGCACCACCGTCTTTCCCGCGTTACTCACCACAGCCGATCCTTTGCAGGGGCGGTCAGCCCGAAATACTCGTACGCCCGCGCCGTCGCCACGCGCCCGCGCGGCGTGCGATCCAGGAACCCGATCTGGATGAGGAACGGCTCGTAGATGTCCTCGATCGCGTCCCGCTCTTCACTCATCGCCGCCGCCAGGCTCGCGACACCAACTGGTCCGCCATTGAATTTCTCGATGATGACGCGGAGCAGCCGGCGGTCGATCTCGTCGAACCCGTGCTCGTCGACTTCGAGCAGGCGCAGGGCGCGATGCGCGACGTCGAGGGTGATGTGGCCGCTCGCCCGCACCTGGGCGTAATCACGCACCCGGCGCAGCAGGCGGTTCGCGACCCGCGGTGTTCCCCGGGAGCGCTTCGCAATCTCCACCGATGCTTCGTGATCGATCGGCACGCCGATGATGCGTGCCGACCGCTGCACGATCTCGCGAAGGTCGTCTTCACCATAGAAGTCGAGCCGGTGCACGATGCCAAAGCGCGCCCGCAGTGGCGAGGTGAGCAACCCGGTCCGGGTCGTCGCCCCGATCAGGGTGAAGCGCTGGACTGGCACTTTCACGGAGCGGGCACTGGGCCCCTGGCCGATGACGATGTCGAGCTCGTAATCCTCCATCGCGGGATAGAGGATCTCCTCGATCGCCGGGCTCATCCGGTGGATTTCGTCGATGAACAGCACCTCGCGCTCCTGCAGTGCGGTCAGCATCGCGGCGAGGTCGCCGGCTTTCTCGATCACCGGTCCGGCGGTCGGACGGATCGCGACCCCGAGCTCGTTGGCGATGACGCAGGCGAGCGTCGTCTTTCCGAGGCCAGGCGGGCCATAGAGCAGCACGTGATCGAGCGCTTCTCCGCGCTGCTTTGCCGCGGTGATCGAGACGTGGAGGTTCTCGCGTACCCGCTCCTGGCCGATGTACTCGTCGAGCGTTCGCGGCCGCAGGCCGGCTTCGTACTGCGCGTCCTCGTCGGCCCGAACGGAGGTCACGAGCCGGTCATCGGACATGGTGTCGCGCCGCCTCGCTCGCCCGTCGCATGGTCATCGTCCCCCCATCAGCGCACGCAACACGTCGCGCAGCGCCTGTTCGAAGCCGACGTCCGGCTTCGCCGTCTTCTCGATCGCCTTCTCCGCCGGCCCACGCTGGTAGCCCAGGTTCAGGAGCGCCGACAGCAGGTCGGCACGCAGCTGATCCTCGGGCGGTGGAGCCGCCGCATGCTCGGTCGACTGGAGCGTTGAAGGCAGCCGGTCTTTCAGCTCCAGGCCGATCCGTTCAGCGGTCTTCTTTCCGACGCCGGGGATCGCAGTCAGCCTGGCGACATCCTGAACGCGGACCGCCCTGATCAGATCCGCGGGTTCGATCCCCGACAGTACCGCCAGCGCCAGCTTCGGCCCGATGCCGCTGATGCCAATGAGTTTCTCGAACAGCTGCTGCTCGAGCGGCGTCGCGAACCCGTAGAGCGCGATGACGTCCTCGCGCACGTGAGTGTGGACCCGCAGCGTCGCCTCGGTCCCGGGTTCGCCAACTCCATAGAACGTCGACAGCGGGACCTGGACGTCGTAACCGACCCCGCCGACGTTGATGATGAGGCGGCTGGGGGATTTTTCGAGCACGGTTCCGCGCAGGTATGCGATCACCCGGTCAGACCACCAGGAGACGACGCGCGCCGCGGTGGAACGTCATGGTCGATAGTCGCGCCATGACCGCAGCGGCGAAAGTGGTGCAGCGACTGACGCGCGCTCGGCGATGGGTCCCGTGGCGCTGTGAACATGGCAGATCGCGACGGCGAGCGCATCGGCAGCGTCGTGCGGCGACGGAATGGCGGCGAGGCCGAGCAGCAGCTTGATCATCTGCTGCACCTGCTGCTTCTCGGCACGGCCGAAGCCGACCACCGCAAGCTTGATCTCCGTCGGCGCGTACTCGGAGACCGGCAGACCCGATTGCGCCGCGGCCAGCAGCGCGACGCCCCGTGCATGCCCCAGCTTCAAGGCGCTCCGGACGTTGCGCGCGTAAAAAATGTTCTCGACCGCGACGCACTCAGGCTGGTGCTGCTCCAGCAGCGCCAGGAGCCCGGCGTGGATGTGTTTCAACTTGTCGGGAAACGTCGAGCGGGCGGGAGCCGAAAGCGAGCCGCAAATCACGAGGTGGTGGCGGCCGCCCTCGGTCTCGATGCAGCCGTAGCCGGTGCGATCGGAGCCGGGATCGATCCCGAATGTCTTCACGCCAACGAGGCCTCGATCTCCTTCTCTTCGATGTCGGCGTTCGACCACACCTTCTTGCTGTCTTCGTTCTCTTCGAGCGCTTCCATCAACCGGATCATCTGCTGCGCAGGCTTGCCCTCGAGCTTGACGTAGTTCTGAGGAAGGAACGCGATTTCGGCGGCATCCGGCTCGACGCCGAGCGCCTTGATCGCCTCGAGCACCTTCTGGAATGCGTCGGGGGCGGACACGACTTCCCACGCCTCGCCGTCGTCCCGCATATCGTCGGCGCCAGCGTCGATGGCCGCGGACATCAGCGTGTCCTCGCTCGCCTTGGCCTTGTCGACGACGATGTAGCCCTTCTTGTCGAACATCCAGGCGACGCTGTTCTCGGCGGCGAGGTTGCCGCCGAACTTCGCCAGAGTGTGCCGGATTTCGCCGACCGTGCGGTTCTTGTTGTCGGTCAGCGTTTCGACGATGACGGCAGCGCCGCCGGGACCGTAGCCTTCGTACGTGATTTCTTCGTACGAGACGCCGGGCAACTCACCCGTGCCGCGCTGGATGGCGCGCTTGATGTTGTCGGCGGGCATGTTGACCGACTTGGCTTCGGCGACGATCGTCCGCAGCCGCGGATTGGTGTCGGGATCACCGCCACCGCCGCGGGCCGCGACCGTCAGCTCCTTGATGATCCGCGTGAAGATCTTGCCGCGCTTCGCGTCCGCGGCACCCTTCTTATGCTTGATCGTGTGCCATTTGGAATGGCCAGACATGATGAAAACTCCAGATTTAGTGAGGAAATGACGGCTGATGTTACCACACGGGGAATCCGGCCGGAAGCCGCCAATGCGGCGGCAGCCGGCCTGACCGGAAAAGGCGATTTCCGCCGCTCGATCATGACTCCGGAATGGACACGGACAACACGGACGAGCGCGGAACGACACGGATCCGGAAGCGGACAGCTGGCGCAAACCGCTGTCCGGATTCAACCGGTTGAGCGCCGATCAACATCGGCCTACCGGACTGGACCGCCAGGCCCTTTTGCCAGCGCAGGCGATCAGCGCGCTGCCATTTGCGGCCGAGCCGATTCGACACTGAGTCAGGAAACACGCGATTCGCAAACGACGGCCGAACGGCTGGCACATCGCGCTTGCTGCGCGATTGAGCGAGTCCCGACGATGCGCGCGATTCGCACGAGCACCGACGGCTAGCCGCGCGCTCGCGATGGCTGCTCGTACACACGTCATCTCAGGGCTCGCTCGCACTCGCCGGCAGAATGCCGGCGGCCAGCCGTTGCTGTCTGCGTTCCGTGTCTGTCCGTGCTCGTCCGTGTTTGTCCGTGTGGAGCGTCAAAGGCAACTCCGTGGCTTGACGCACAGGCGTGCGCCGCATCAGCGGCGCCGGGCGAGGATGATCCACACATCGGCACGGCTGTCCCACGGCCCGCCGCGGTAGTCGCCGAGCACAGCCTCGACTTTGAAGCCCGCGGCCTCGAGCCGCGCGCTCATCTGCGGCACGGAAAGCGTCCGGAACGTGAGCGAGAAGCGGTGGACCCGCCGCTCACGGCCACGCCGCTCGATGTATTCGTGATCGAAGATGGTCAGGCGGCGGCCGCGATCCTGGCGAACCGACTCGACGAGCGTCAGGTGCGTCTTCGGTCCGAGCGTTCCGGCGAAACTCTTCTTGCCTTCGTACTCGGACCAGCGCGGCAGGTCCGGCACCAAATCGATGCCGAAGAGTCCGCGTTTCGGCACGACCCGCGCCACTGAGGCGAGCGTTTCCTTGAGGTCACGCTCGCGGGTGAGTGATTGCAGGATTCCGTACGGAGCCATCACCAGGTTGAACCCCGGGCGCGAACGGAACGGGAGTGACCGGATGTCGCCGCGGACCAGGAGCGCCCGCGCCTGCAGCCTCGCGCGACGGAGCCGCAATCGGCCGCGGCTCAGCATCTCCGCCGACCGATCGATCCCGACGACCTGTGCGCCGGCCTTCGCAACCGGGACCGTGATCCGTCCAGTGCCGCAGCCCAACTCGAGCACTGGTCCGTCCTGCGCGGCGGCGAGCCGCTGCCAGAACTTCACGTCGCGGCGGGCGACGGTCTGCGCATTCTCCCAGTCGTAGAAGGGCGCATAACTGTCCCACCCTTCCCATCCCTGCGCACGCTTCGACACCGGCGCCGCCGTCTTTCTTCCTGCGCTCACCGTCCCCTCGCATCGGACTCACGAGGCCGCGTCCTGCTCGTCGCCGCCAACCACGCCGGCCGATGCCCTCATTCGAGTCTCTGCCCGACGGTCGCGAACAGCATCGTGTTCTGGATCTCCACGAAGGACTGCCCGGCCGCGCCGGCCTCGGCGGCGTAGCGGTCGAGCGCTTCCAGGTACTCGTCGCCGAGCTGTTTGGTCCGGGGCTCGCGCGCACGCGCGAGGGCGCTGTTGATGGCGAACCGCCGGCCGTCCCAGAACGGCTTGGCGGGCGGGCCGAGCTGCGCCCGTGAGACGGGGAACAGCTGCACGTCGAGCAGCTCGACGCCGCTCCCGGCAAACAGCGTGGGCAGCCGCGGCCCCACGGCGCCATCGGTCGTGTCGCTGCGTTCATGCGCGAGGCTGCTGAAGAAGCGACTCGAGGCCTCGAACGCCTTCGTCCCGCTCTCGAGCGAACTGTAAAAGTATCGTGCGCCGTTATCGGGCTCGACCGCGACCACACGGCCGCCCGGGCGCGTGACCCGCGCGAGTTCGCGGACGGCCACTCCGACATCGGGGATGTGCTGCAGCACGGCGACACAGAACACCGAATCGAACGTGGCGGTCCCAAACGGCAGCGCACAGGCATCCGCGGCGGCGAAGCTGGCCCGGATGTTGTGCGACCGCGCCGCGCCAAGCGCCTCCGCGACCCGATCCGGACTCAGGTCGACGGCCACCAGCGACACCTGGGTGAGATGAAGCCGTGAGAGGCGCACCTCCGCGGTCCCGGTTCCGCATCCGACATCCAGAATTCGTCGTCCGGCCCGCGGCTGCACGGTATCCCGCACGAACGCCGTGAACGCATCGTCCCACCAGCGCTCGCGAAGGTGCTTCAGCGTGGGGGCCGCGAGAACATCAACATCTCCTGCCATCGACGGTTAATCTACCGCACAACCCGCCGTAAGGCGCCCGGCAGACGGTGTATCGGGTGACGGGGTCGCCCATGTCCGCGCGCATGGGTCCTGCGACACGCGACGACAGAACTGAAATTTCAGGACCACTTTTGTAAGAACCCCGGAAAGACCAGCGAGAATCGTAACAACTCAGGTCACCCAGGCGGGCGGCGGCGCGCGGGCACAAGCCACGCGCGGGTCAGGACCTTGACCGACGATTGCCGTGGGAAACTGCGGCCAGCGCGGACCAGGGTACCGACCGAAACTCACCATACGGTCCGATTGACGAATTGCCAGTGATCTTCATGCTGCTGACGTCGGCGGCACGGTTCGTGATACTTCCCGAATCTCTATAAGGCGCGGCAGAATGTGTCGATAAGCACAGTAAGCCTGACAATGCAGCGAAAATCCGTCACCCGGTTGGCGATGCGGCTGGGGGTGTGTCTCACCCTGTCGGTCGTCTGCGCACCGAGGGTCCTCGCGTCAGATCCGGTGGTCACACCGCCTGCCGCTACCACGAGCGAGCGCACGCCTGCGACAGGTCCGCGCGTCGGCGGCAGCGTGGGGGTGCCTGCGACGTCGATCGTTGGCGTCGCCTGGAACGCCGACGATACGCCGATCCCGGCCGCGCGGGTGCGCCTGCGCAATGTGGTGACGGGGCGGCTTGTCGCTGCCGCGGTCACCGATGCGGTCCGGGCATTTCAGCTTCGAGGCAGTGGAGAACGGCTCTTACCTCATCGAACTGGTGACGGAAGCCGGCAAGATCGTCGCCGTCGGCCACACGTTTGCGGTGGCGCCGGGAGAAACCGTCGCGACGTTCGTTCGGGTCAACACCAAAGCTCCCTGGTTCACCGGCTTCTTCGGCAACGCGGCGTCGGCGATCGCGATAACGGCCGCCTCCGCAGGAGTGACTGCGATCGCGCCGGACGCGAAGACGTGCAGCAGCCCCTCCCCGGGCTGCATGTAGCGATCGAGCATTCACACATCCATGTTCGACACCCAGGAGATACGGGCGGGGGTAGTTCCTCCGGATACCAGCGGCTCGCTGGCGATGCCGCCAGTCGGGAGCGGTCAGCCCGTCCACATCCTGGACCGCTTCAACGCGGTGTTCAAGCACCGGCGCATCGCGGGCACTGCCTTCGCCCTCGTCGTCACGTCGATGATGGTGCAGACGTACTCGACCATCCCGATCTATCAGACCTCGGCGCGGATCGAGATACAGGACGAACGCAGCACCTCGGTCACGACGATTGGCGTCAACGATCCGACATGGTGGCAGGAGTCGGCGCCGTACTACCAGACGCAGTACGAGATTCTTCGCAGCCGCGAGCTCGCGCGCCGCGTCGTGCGCCGGCTGAACCTGAAGGAGAACCCGAACTTCAACGGCCACGCGCCGCAGCCGCGCGATCCGATCGCGCTGGTCCGGCAGGGACGCGCGTCGCTGTCGGCGTGGGCACGCGGCCTGTTCACGAAGAAGACTCGCCCCGGCGCCACCGACGCCGGCGGATGAATCGGCGCAGGAAGCTGGCCTCATCAGCGCCTTCCTCGGCGGCGTGTCGGTCACGCCGTACGCGACGACGCGGCTCGTCGATGTCGTCTACCAGCACACGGATCCTGATTTTGCCGCGCGTGGCGGCCAATACGCTCGCCGAGGAGTACACGCAGCAGAACCTCGATCAGCGGCTGTCGAACAATTCGAAGGAACTCGCGTTCGTCAACGAGCAGCTGGAAGCCGCGACCCTGAAGGTGAAGCTGGGCGAACAGTCGCTCCAGCAGTATCGCGAAGTGAACAACGCGCAATCGCTCGACGACCGCCAGAACATCGTCGTCGCGCGGCTCACGTCGCTGAGCCAGGCGGTCACCGAGAAGCGCACGGAACGCCAGCAGAAGGAAACGCTCTACAACCAGGTGCGCGGGGCGGATCCGACGAGCGACACCGCGGATACGTTTCCGCTGATCGGCAACAACCCGGCGGTGGTGACGGCGCAGGGCCAGCTCGCCACGCTCAAGGCCGACCGCATCTCGCTCGCCCAGACATACGGACCGGATGCGCCGAAGATGCGCGAGATCGAGGGCAAGATCGACGCGGCAGCCAAGCTGCTCGTGGCCGAGCGCCGAAAGGTGATCGACTCCGCCAGGAACGAGTACGAAGCGGCGGTCGCGCAGGAACGGAACTTCGGGTCGGACCTCGAACGGGCGAACGTCGCCAATGTCGAACTCGATCGAAAGAGCGGCGACTACCGCATCCTGCAGCGCGACCTCGACAGTCAACGGCAGATCTTCCAGTCGCTGCTCGATCGGCAGAAGCAGCTCTCGGTCGTCGCCAACAGCCGCGCCAACAATGTGCGCCTGATGGACCGCGCCGAGCCGACGACGCACGCCGATCTCGCCCAACCCGCGACGGGACTGGCTGACGGCCATCCTGGCCGGCCTCACCGTCGCCTTCGGACTCGCCTTCGGGATCGAGTACCTCGATGACACGATCAAGACACCGGAGGACGTCACCAGGCGGCTGAAGCTGCCGCTGCTCGGGCTCGTCCCGGCGCTCCGCGGCGGCCGCGTGCCGGTGCTGACGGAAACCGTCCCGCACGACTTCGGCGAAGCCTTCCGCTCGCTCAGGACGTCGCTCGTGTTCACGAGCGGCAGCGAATCCACCCGGGTGATGGCGGTCACGAGCAGCCAGCCGCTCGAAGGCAAGACGACGACCGCGTGCAATCTGGCGCTCGCGCTGGCGCTCGGCGGGTCGCGGGTCCTGCTCATCGACGCCGACCTGCGCCGCCCCGGCCTGCACAAGACGATGGGCCTGCAGAACGGCGCCGGGCTGTCACACCTGCTCGTCGGTCAGGCGCGGGTGCGCGAGGTGATCCAGCGCACGGCGGACCCGAACCTGTTCGTGATCACCGCCGGCCGGACGCCGCCGAATCCGTCCGAGCTGCTCGCGTCGGAGCGGATGAATCATTTCATCGCCAACCTGGCGCACGGACCGTTCGACTGGGTCGTGATCGACACGCCGCCCGTGCTCGCCGTGACTGACGCGGTGATCATCGCGCAGAAGGTGGCGAGCGTGGTGTTCGTGATTGGCTCCGAGATGACGCGGCGGGTCCATGCCGAGCGCGCGCTCGAGACGCTGCAGAGCGGACGCGCCAGGAACATCGGCGTCGTGCTGAACCGCGTCGACTTCGATCGCAACAAGTACTACTATTCGCGGTATTACGGCTACCAGTACAAGAGCTACTACGGCCAGCCCCCCGCGTCGTAAGCGCGCCCGGGTCTTCATCCTCGGCGGAATCCTCGCCTGGACCGTCTTCGTTTTCGGCGGCACCCAGGCCGGTGGCATCGCGATTCCCGCCATCGCCTGCGTCGCACTTGCGGTGACCTGCCGTCCGCTCCATCCTCCGCCGGTCGCCGAACGCGGGACTGGATCTCTGCCTCCTGGTCCTGCTGATCGCCGCCGCACTGCAGCTGATACCGATGCCGCGCCCGCTGGCGGCAGCCCTCAGCCCGGCCGCCGTCCGGGTTGAGAATGCGTTCGCGCTGGTTCCTGCCGCCGGGTCGCGGCCGCTGACGATCAACCTGCCCGATTCAGCTGCGGCCGTCGCACTGCTCGGCGGCGTCCTCCTGCTCTTTCTCACCGCCCGGCAGATGTTCGATCGAGGTGGCGTCCGCACCATCGTCCGCATCATCGCGGTGACGGCGCTGGCACTTTCAGCAATCGCGCTCGCACAGGATGCGACGGCGAAGGGGCTGATGTACTGGCGGTTCGCACCGGGACGGGAAGGACCGGACCCGTTCGGCCCGTTCGTCAACCGCAATCATTTTGCGACCTGGGCGATGATGGCGGCCCCGCTCTGCGCCGGATACCTCGCCGCACACGCGGCGGCTCACCCGCAGGTCCGCACCGCCGGGTGGCGCCGCAAAGATGCTCAGGGCACTGGACGGGCGGACCTGGATGCTTGCGGCGGCGGCGATGCTCCTGGTCATCGCCACAGCGGCCTCGCTGTCACGGTCGGGGCTCGCCGGGATGACAACGGCAGCACTCTGTGCCGTGACCCTGGTGCGCCGGCGTACGGCGGTCGCAGGGAGACCGTGCGGGCCGGGCCTCGACGCCTCTGACCGTGGTCGCGGTCGGTGCCGCGCTCGGTGCGCTGACGCTGGTTGGCGCCGGCGCGATCGCCGCCCGCTTCGGCGCGAGCCGGGTCGCGTTAGCAGATCGGCTCGCAATCTGGCACGATACGCTACCCGTCGTGCGGGACTTCTGGCTGACGGGTACCGGCGTCGGGACGTTCCAGGTCGCGATGGCGGTCTATCAGCGCAGCAGGCTCGAAGTGATCTTCAACCAGGCGCACAACCACTATCTGCAGATCGCGGCCGAGGGAGGCGTGCTCGTCGCGCGTCCCGGCGTGCCTCGCGCTGGCCGTGTTCGCGGCGTGCGGCGCGGAACACCCTCGAGCAGGATCGCTCGCCGATGTACTTCATCCGGGCCGGCGCGCTTGCCGGTCTCGTGGGCGTCGCGCTCCAGAGCTTCTGGGAGACGGGATTGACCATCCCGGCCAACGCGGCGCTGGCGGCTGTCCTCGCCGCAATCCTTCTGCACCGGCCGGCGCAGGCGGCCGCGCCAGCGCGCTGATGTCACTCCGCATCGGCATCGACGTCGACGGCGTCCTCGCTGACTTCCGGACCCGCTTCCACGAGACCTCGAGAGCCAGCCTGGGGCACGACATCGAACCGCTCCGGGACTCGCGCTGACACACAGCCCCTCCCGCCGCGACGAAGTGAAGCGCGTCTGGGAAACGGTCGCCCGCACGCACAACTGGTGGATGACGTTGAAGCCGTACGAGCCGGATCAGATCGCCCGGCTGTACAGCCTGTCACGCGATGCGGGATGGGAGATCTTCTTCCTGACGAACCGTCCGGCGAGCGCAGGCGACTCGGTTCAGTTCCAGACCCAGTCGTGGATTGAGCGCCACGGCTTCTACATGCCGTCGGTGCTCACCATCCCCGGCTCGCGCGGCGAGGTTGCAAACGGGCTGCGGCTGCACCTCGCCATCGACGACCTGCTCCTCAACTGCATCGAGGTCGTCAGTGCCTCGACGGCCAAGGCGCTCCTGCTCCAGCGCCGCGGCGACGCGGCGGTCGAGAGCCACGCGCTGCAGCGCGGGATCGGCGTGGTGCCGACGCTGAAGGATGCGATTGAAATCGTGCAGCGGCTCCATGCGCTGATACCAGCGCGCAAGGGACGCCTGATGCGGCTTGCCGACTGGTTCTCTCCGCCTGGCCCTGCCGAGCCACTCCCTTACAACCCCCGCCTGACGCCGGCCGCTTCCACCCGCCGGGGATCGCTGATCGCGGTCTGCGCAATGCCGACGCCTGGCCGAACGACGTTGCGCGCTCTCTCACCGGCGAGTATTCTTCGAGCTGAAAGATGTCGATTCAATCCACGCCCATCACGGATGCCTCGCGCATTGTCGTCTCCAGCGATCAGGTGTCGTGCGGCCTCGGCGATGAGGCGGCGATTGTCAATCTCAGGAACGGCGTGTACTACGGGCTCGATCCCGTCGGCGCCCGCATCTGGAGCGCGATCCGCCAGCCGCTCACATTCGGACAAATCCGTGACGCACTGGTTGCCGAATACGACGTCGAACCGCTTGCCCTCGAGTCCGACATTCGCGACTTTCTCCAGCAGCTCGCCGAACAGGGACTGATCGAGATCGGCGCGTGAGGATGCCCGCACGGTCCTGGCTGCGCCCTCGGCATCTCGCGCTTCTGGTACGTGCATGTCTTACCGTGGCGCGCGTCCGGACCGGACTCTGGCTGCTGCCGTGGTCCGCGTGTCCAGGCGATGGTCGCCGGTCCGCATCGCACACGCTCCCGGTTCAGCGTCGACCGCCTCGAGCGGGCCGTGCGACTGGCGAGCCGTGTTGTTCCGTGCGCCACCTGCCTCACGCAGGCGCTGGCGCTCAACCAGCCTGCTGTCGAGCGACGGCCATGCTTCAACCGTGCTGATTGGCGTCCGCAAAGACGACGCGGGTTTTGCGGCACACGCGTGGGTCGAGTGGAGGGGCGGACCGCTGCTCAGCAGCGCCACCGAGGTCACGAAGTATTCCCGCTTTCTGACCTTGCCGCCGCACGTCATCTGAGCGTGCGATGAGCGGCCTCGCCGGTGCCTGGAACCTGGATGGCGCGCCGGTCGATCGCGCGATTCTCGCTCGCATGGCCGCCGCAATCGCCCATCGCGGCGCCGACCATTCAGGCATCCATTGCAGCGGTCCTGCGGGATTCGCGTGCCGGGTCCACCGTGTCACTCCAGAGTCGGTCGCTGAGTGCCAGCCGGTTACGGACAGCGCCGGGAACGTCGTGCTGTTCGACGGGCGGCTGGACAACCGGACTGATCTGCTCGCCTCAATCGGCCACCGTGAGGTGATCGCTGGCGCCCCTGATTCGACGCTGGTTCTCGCCGCGTGGAACGAATGGGGAGAGAAGTTCCTCGGCCGTCTCCAGGGCGAATTCGCGCTCGCCTTGTTCGATGCGCGTGCGTGTCGGCTCATCCTCGCGCGCGACGCGGTCGGCTGCCGCCCGTTGTATTACTGGACCGACGGCCGCCGGTTCGTCTTCGGCTCCGAGATCAAGGCGGTCATCGCGCATCCCGATGTCCCCGCGAAGCCGAACGAGAATCTGCTCGCCGATTTCTTCCTTCTCGAACGGCTCCCCTACGACGATGGAGGGGAGACATTCTTCGACGGCATCCAGGCGGTGCGGCCAGGCTCCTGTCTGAGCGTCACGCCCGACGCGCACGATGTCCGTGCCATTCTGGAGTTTCAACCCACGGGCGCAGACCCGTTTTCGCACTCACGGCGACTATGCGCAGCGCCTGCGTGAGCTTTTGATCGCTGCCGTACAGCGGCGGCTCCGCACGCTCCACCCGGTCGTGGTCGCGACGAGCGGCGGACTCGATTCGGCAATCGTGCTCAGCCTTGCGGACGATTTGTGCAAGAGCGGAGCGGCCAGTGTCTCTCTCCTGCCGGTCTCGTACGCTGCACACGATGACCCGTCCAGCGACGAAAACCGCTTCATTGCGCTGCTGGAATCGGAACGCGGGCTGCACGTCCATCGCCTCTGCGCGGGCACGCCAGACGACTGGGCACAACTCAGCGGCAACGTCCGGCAGTCGGAATTGCCGGTGTTCGACGATGGCGCGTGCGCGCAGGCGCCGCTGCTCGCCTGGGCGCAGGGGTGGGGGCGAGAACGCTTCTCACCGGGATGTGGAGCGATCAACTGCTGTTCGTCACGGGATACCTCACGGATCTCGCGATGCAGCTACGCTGGCGTCAGGTTGCGCGCCATATGCGCGAGTACGCGTGCTGGTTTCCGGACGCCGACCCTGCCTATTTCCGGCAACGCTTTCGTCGAGAGCTCTTGCTCAACCTCACTCCACGCGCGGTTCGAGGGTGGATCCGGCCGCTGCACATGGCGTTGTCACGGTCACAGGTGCGATGGCCAATCAGTGAGGCACTCGCGAACCGCTTGCGACGACACCGCCCGCCGACGCGTCAGCCACGCTATGCGACGGTGCACGCGCGGTGCGTTTATCAGACCGTGCGGTCCAGGTCGCACCAGCTGCAAATCGAAGGGGATGAAAAAGTGGCTTACGGGCTACGGTGTGGAGCACGTCACGCCATTCCTCGATCGGGACGTCATCTCCTACCTGATGAGTATTCCCGGAGAAATCCTCAACCAGGGCGGAGTGCCGCGTGCGCTGCTTCGCGACGCGATGACCGGCATCGTCCCTTCACCGATCCTCGGCCGCAGGTGGCCGGATGAATCAGGCACGCCAGCCGCGCTCGACCGCGACCGGCGGCGGATGCAGCTCGCTGCACGGACGCAACTCCACGCCGCCCGGGAGCTCGGATATCTTCCCGATGTCCGCTGTGCCGACGCAGCGTCGAGTGACCTTGTGGGGCTGGAATTGTGGAGGCGGGCACTCTTTTTCTGATACCCTTCACCAACCCAGCAGAGGCGAACGATGGCAGCACCCACTCGGAGCACCGCAGGCAGCGACAAGCTGCCGTATTCGCCGCCCCGGTTGACTATCCACGGCAACCTCCAGACCATCACCGCCGCAAAGGGTGGCAACCGGACCGACGGCGGCGAACCGAAGACGTTCAACGTCTCGATGAAGTAGCGTCCGGCTTCAAGTGGAGGACGGGACAGTGCCGGCCCTTCCCTGGCGCCCTCTTGCGAGCGGCGGGCGATGAGCGGCATCTTCGGCTACTGGAATGCCACCGGTGAGCCGCTGCCGCACCCGAGTCTCCTCGCCTGCCTCGAATCACCTCGGTACTCGGGATTCGCAATCTACGCATTGGAGCGATGGTTCGATCGCCTTCGGGGGGACCACGTCGATCGGCCGCGGCAGCGCTGAGGTCCTGTCACATTCCTCCGACGGTGCGACCTGCGTCTTCGACGGCCGCCTCGACAACCGCGACGAACTGCTCCGCACGCTGGATGGTGATCCGCTCGTGCGACCCGATTCCCCGGACGCGCAGCTGGTCGTCGCGGCCTACCGCAAATTCGGTGACGCTTTCGTTGAACACCTCGACGGGGATTTTTCGCTCGGCGTGTTCGACTCGCGTCTGAATCGGCTCGTTGTCGCCCGCGATCGACTTGGCGTCCGGCCGGTCTGTTACACGCGCGTCGGAAACACCTTTCTGTTTGCCTCGAACGCAAAAGCAATTCTCGCAGTGCCGGGTGTTCCGGCGGTTCCGGACGCGGCGATGCTGGCTGACTTCGTCCTGTCGTTCCTCCCGGCTGATGCCGCGACGCGCACCTTCTTCGAAGGCGTCCTCTCGCTTCCCGCGGCGCACTTCCTGGTTGTCACACCGGCGGCGCTCACGGTCCACCGATACTTCGACTTCGATACGCAGCAGCGAATCCGACTCACCGCCTGGCCTGACTACGTCGATGCGTTCCACGAGCTGTTCTCCGCCGCCGTGCGCAACCGCCTGCGAAGCGCCACTCCGGTGGCAGTTACGGTCAGCGGCGGCCTCGACTCGGCATACATATTTTGTGTGGCGCACGGCCTCGTTCGTCAGGGCGTCGGGCGCTGTCCGGATGTTCTCGGCTTCAACTACGAGGGCCCCCCAGGATCACCTTCGGACGAGCGCGAGTTCGTCACGGCACTCGAGACGGCATGTGGAGTGCCGATCGCGCGTATCCCGCAGCAGCGAGGGTTCATGGCAGGCGGCCGGGCTCAGCGTGTGGCACACCGAATCACCCACGATCGAAAGTCTGACGTGCCAGGCGCAATCGGGGATGCGGCGCATGCGCGAAGCCGGCGCGGGTCGACTGCTGACTGGCCACTGGGGCGATCAGGTGCTGTTTGACTCCGATTACCTTCTCGACCTGTTGCGGTCCGGACAATGGCGCCTGCTGCAGCAGCATTTGCGCGGGTGGGGAATGTCCGCGCCCCGACTCGCCACCCGGGTTGGTCGAACGATTGCCGCCGGCCACCTCCCGGCGCGGTTCAAGCTTGCATTCCGCCGCGTGCGCCGAGGCAGCGAAGGCGACCCGTGGCGGGCGCCCTGGTTCACGCCGCGGTTTCGGCGCGTACTTCGTGACCGCGCCGACGTGCGCGCGCCTCCCGATACCTCCCGGCACCAGCCACGCGGCAGCAATCTACCGTCAGAGCCGGATGGGGTATCACGTCCACTGCATGGAGTGGAACAATCGCACTGCGGGCAGCCACGACCTCGACATCGCGTTCCCGTATCTCGACTGTGCGCTGCTCCAGTTTCTGATGAGCATCCCGGGTGATATTCAGTCGCGCGACGGCGTCCCCCGCGGCCTGATGCGCGCGGCGATGCGGCGGGTGGTGCCTCAGGCCATCGTGGACCGCAGGTGCAAAGGAGAGTTCACACAGCTCACGAACGAAACCATCGAGCACGACTTCGACGCGATCGCGACGCTGCTCGGTCCGTCGGCATCGTGCGTCCAGCTCGGGTATGTCGACGGCACGGTGCTCCGGACATCGATTGGAGAGTGGCGCCGCTCCGTGGGCACTTCCCGCAATTCTGTCGTCGCCAATCGTCTCATCGAGCTCTGCGGGTTCGAGCTTCTCCTGCGCGGGTTCTTTGCGATCCGCGTAAACGGTCAGGCGCATCCGCTTCTCGGGAGCGCCCACTCGTGAACCGGGAGGCCACCAGCGATATCCGGCGCGAGCGGGGTACCCTCAATCCAGCATTTGTACGGCATCGACATCAAGACACCGTGGCCCGTCAGTGGTGTGCCCGCCAGGACGGCCGGGCAGTGGGACGTGGAGTTCGTCCAGGGCGATCCCGATACGCTCGCAGCGGCCGCCGCGCACGTTCCCGCCTCACAGGCGCAATCGTGGGCCCAACACGCCGCCCTTCCCGATGGATCGACCTATCGGCGTTGGACCGACCTCTTCGAGTTCCTGGTCAGTGCTGACGCGCGTCACATCCAGGCACGAACGCTGAAGGACGGCTGCGAAGAGGTGCTCGTCGGTTACCTGCTCGTCGACGCACTCTCATTCTCGATGGTGCGACTGGGATGGGAGCCGCTGCACGCAACGGCGGTGCTGACAAAGCACGGCGTCGTCGCCTTCATCGCGGAGAGCGGCGGGGGAAAGTCGACGATGGGCGCGTTGCTCGTCCAGGGTGGGTGCCGGCTCGTCACCGACGACATGCTCGCGCTGACGGCCACGCACGACCGGTTCGTTGCCGAGCCGGGCCCCCCGCGCATCAAGCTCTATCGCGACATCGCGATGCGGATCTTCGGTTCGGCCAGAGACGGTGTGAAGATGAACCCGGTGACCGAAAAGCTGATCATCCGGCTCGGGGCCGACGAGGTCGTGCGGGAGGCTCACCCGCTTGCCGCGATCTACCTGATTGGCGAACCGCAGCGAGCGGCGGATCCGGACGGACCGTCAATCCACCGACTGTCCCCGGCGTCCGCGCTGCCGAGGATCCTCGCCGCGACCGCGGCGCATTACCCATCCGAACCGGCACGCCTCGAACGCCAGTTCAAGTTCGTGACCGCGCTCGTCAGTCACGTGCCCGTCAAGTCTCTTTCGTATCATCGAAACAAGGACGAGATGTCGCGGGTGCGCGAGGCCGTGCTTGCCGATCTCGGCCCGATCCGCGGGGCGGGTGCCGTGAGCCGCCACGCACGCTTCGGCGACGCTCTGGCTTTCCGACGGCGGACAGTCATGACAGCAGTGCCGGCAGCAGCGCGACTCGACGCGGTCCTCAGGGGAGAGATCGTCACGTGGAGCTCGCTCGAGACGACGCCGTCAGAGCTTCTGCGTCTCTGCGCCGCACTCGAGATCTCCGGTCTCGTGCACCAGCGCCTGGCACGACTCCGCGTCACTGACCGACTGGCCCGACGAGGTCCGCCGGGAGCTCGCGATCGCGGCGCACCGGGCGACTGCAACCGCGCTCGTCCGCGCGAAGGAAACCGCCGTCGTCCTCGATGCGCTTGCGGGCAGCGGCATCCAGCCGGTGCTCTTGAAGGGACTACCGCTCGCTCACGTCCTCTACGCTGCCCCGGGACTGAGGCGACACGCAGATGCGGACCTGCTGGTCAGGCGGGATCAGGTGGAGCGGTGAAGCGCGTCATGACCGCGCTCGGCTATGTCGAACCGGCATTGAGCGACGGCGAACTGCTGTTCTGCCAGTTCCAGATGACGAGAGAAGATCATCTGGGTGTCGGCCACGTGTTCGACGTTCACTGGAAGATCAGCACGCAGACCGTGTTTGCCGACGTTCTGACGTACGACGAGCTGGCGGCGTCAGCCGCGCCCGTGCCGGCGCTTGGCCCGCACGCCCGAACGACCGGCGGCGTCCATGCGCTGCTCCTGGCGTGCATCCATCCCGTGATGCACCACCAGAACGCCGACAGGTTGATCTGGCTCTATGACATCCACTTGCTGGTGGATCGACTGTCAGAGGTCGAGCTCGAGCGGTTCGCATCGCTCGCTCGACAAAAACGCGTCGCGGCCATCTGCCTGCACCAGCTGCTGCTGACACGTGCCCGGTTTCGGACCGAGGCTCTCGAGTGGGTTGATTGCTGCTTTGTCTGCACGGGTTGCCGACGAACCCTCCGAAACGTATCTGCGGGCCGGACGTCGATGGCACCACGAGCTCGTTTCGAACGTCCGAGGTCTCACACGGCTGGCGCGACAGGCTCCGCCTCCTCCGCGAGGTGACGTTACCGAGTCCCGGCTATATGGTGGAAGTCGTACGGCGTCGGGAGGCAGGGCATGGTCCTGCTCCCGATGCTGTATGTGCACCGCTGCGTTCGCGGCGTGTGGAAGGTGATGAGCGGACGGAAGTAGTGGTCTAGCGCAGGGCGCAGACGAACCATACCTGGCTGTTCAACAGCGCGCCGAACGGGCCCAGGGGCGTGAACAACCGCCGCTCGACGGTGAATCTCGCCGCGATTTCCCGTTCGAGGATTCTCCAGTCGAACCCTTTGTGTCCGCAGTAGTCCAGCGGGCCGGACTCCGTCTCGACCCGGTGATGCGCCCGCGCCAGGTTGGGCCCGGCCAGGACTGCGGCGAGCGAGCTCGCGAGGCGTGTACGTCTCCCGATATTGGTAGTCGCCCTGGCCGCGCCATGCGGCCATGGCGCGGAAGAACTGCTTGCCCGCAAGTGCGGGACCGATTTCGATCGGCACGCTGACGACGAGACGACCACCGGCGGCGATGAGCTCCCGCAGGTGATCCAGAACGCGGACACGCTCGGCGTCGATGCAGTGCTCCAGCACCTCCATGCACGTCACGACGTCGTATCCGCCCTGGTGCAGCGCGCCGCGAAGATCCGTGGTACGAACGAATGCCAGACCGGGCAGATCCGCCAGCCGCCGACGGCACTCGGCCAGCTGGTTGACATCGATGTCGGCGCCAACGGCTTCGGTGAAGCTGCCATGCGTCAGGGCCATGAACGTGCCGTCACCGCAGCCGTAGTCCAGACAGACGGCCACCTGACGCGGATGACGCCAGGCGTGCGGCAAGCCGGAACCGGCTGCCGTGGCTCCACGCCACCACCCGGCTCGGGCAGTAGATCTGTTTCCGGGCGTAGTCGCCCGATGCCAGAAGATCACTCACGCGGGATCTCGAACGGACCGGCAGCGCCGAGTGCGGCGCCGCTCAACTCCACATCGACGCAAGCAGGATTTTGCGGAATTCGGCGTGACGAAGCAGCGCGACCGCGGAGGTGCCGTGCCAGTTGAAATTGGCCGTCTGCTTCAGGAGCGGCACGAGGCCATCGATGCGCGCGAGCTCGATGACGGCATTGATCGCGCCGTCGTTCAAGCGCGAGGCGAGCCGGCGGAACTTGAGCCCGACGCGGATCTCCGATCCGAGCCTCTCCTGCCACAGCTCCTCGTACGCCCGCAGCCGGGCTTCACCGAGGTCGTCCTCACGCAGTGCGGCGTTCAAGACGTCGGCGGCGAGCAGTCCGCTGACCAGGCCGTAGTAGATGCCGCCGCCGGTCGTCGGCTTCACGAGCCCTGCGGCATCACCGACCGCGAGCAGCCGTTCACCGTACGTTTTTTCCACCGGACCGAGCGGAAGAATCTTCAGCCGCGGCGAAGCCAGAACGCTCCCGTCGACGTTGTGCTGCTCGCGAATGGACGCGGCGAGCTCCGCAAACCGTGCCGCCGCATTGTCCTCGCACAGCAGGCCGATGCGGTTGAACCGGCGTTCGCCCCGGGTAAACGGCACCGTCCATGCAAATCCGCCCGGTGCGACGCTGCGGCCAAGGTAGACCTCAACGGTCTCGGGGCCGTCGAACTCCGCCTCGATCTGCGCGCTCTGCATGAACGCCCGCGGCACACCGAGACCGAGCGCGCGATTGAACCGGTAGCTCGCACCACACGCGAGAATGCAGACCCTGGCGTCGACGCATGCCGCCGCCGTGTCACCGGTCACGCGCACGCGGTCGGCCGAGATGGTCACCGAACGCACACGCGCGCCCAGCCTCAGGTCGGCGCCGGCGCGGCGCGTGCTGTCGGCGAGTGATTGGTCGAACACCACGCGGTCGACAATCGCCGCGCGGATCCGCTCGGCATCGATCGAGACCGCGCTCCCGTCGGCGGCGACGAATCGAGCGGCATGCGTGACCGCGAGAATGGCGTGTCGAGGAATGTCGAGCTCGTCGAAGGCGTCGACGCCAAGGAGGCCAGTGCAGTGCACCGGGACGCCCACATCCTCATGCTCTTCCAGGACGACGACCGCATGTCCCTCCGATGCCAGCGTCCGCGCTGCCATCAGGCCGGCGGGCCCTCCGCCGACGACGACGACATCGGCCAGCTCGGGACGGACGTCGCCTACGGGGCGCAACGAATGCGCCTCAGTACTTCCTGCCTCGGGCTTCCCATGTGCCATGCACGCTAATCCAAAATGACAGCAGAATCAATCGAACATCGAGCAGCCACGACCGCCTTCGGACGTAGAGGCGGTCGTAACGGAACTTCTGTCGCCGCGGAATATCACGCCGGGCGTAGACCTGGGCGATGCCGGTGAGCCCTGGCCTGACGACGATGCGATCCGCGAAGCCGGGCACGTCTTCGAGCCGCACGAGGCGGCCGTCGCCTTCAGCCTCGATTTCCCCCGGCCGCAACGCGCGTGGACCGACGAAGCTCATGTCGCCGCGCATGATGTTCCAGAGCTGCGGCAGTTCGTCCATCGCGGTCGCCCGCATGAGCCGGCCAACGCGAGTGACCCGGGTGTCGGCGGCTGTCGCCTGCACGGCACCGGTGAGCGCCTCGGCGTCAGGACGCATCGAACGGAACTTCAGAGCGCGGAAGGTACGCCCCCCCTTGCCGACACGATCCTGACCGTAGAACACAGGGCCGCCGTCCTCCGACTTGATCGCCGCGGCGAGCACCACCCACAGCGGTGCCGATGCGATCAGCCCGAATGACGACAGCGCGATATCCAGTGCGCGCTTTCTCATCAGGATTCGGCCGCCTCCCTGTAGACCGCTGCGGCGCTGCGCCGCATGATCTCCAGCGTGAATTCCCGTTCGACCCGGAGCCGCCCGCCCTGACCCAGCCTGGCGCGGAGGACCGCGTCACCCGCCAGTTCCGCGAGCGTGCGGCGCAGCGCGTCGGCGTCGCCCGGCCGGCACGGTCAGGCCGGACTCGCCGTGGCGATTCACCCACGGCACGCCGGAGGGCAGCCGGGTGCTCACGACCGGCTTCCGGCACGCCATGGCCTCGAGCTGCACGTAGCCGAAGGCCTCCGCCCGAGTGACGGACGGCAAAACGAAGATGTCGCACGCGTGATAGAGCGCAGCGAGCTCGTCGTGCGTCACTTCGCCGACAAACCGCACCCGATTGCCGAGCTGCAGCTCTCCGGCCTCGGCGGTCCAGCCGGCACGTGAAGGGCCGTCGCCGACGAGAATCGCCGCCGCCTCGAGACCAACCATCGCGCGGAGCAGCACACCGACGCCCTTGTACGGCACCATCCGCCCGGCGAACAGGATCAGCGGACGCGAGCCGACAGACGAGCGAATCGCGGACGCTCGCGCACACACCGCCGGCGTCGAGTCCCAGCGCGACAGATCGATCCCGAAGGGGATCACACGCACCCGCTCCCGATACGGCGCGAGCGCAGCGGCGTGTTCGGCCAGCCAGTGGCGACGAGACCATGATTCGACGCGCGCGCTCGTAGGCACGCCTCGCCAGCGGGTGGTAGAAGAGGCCGTACTGAAGCCGGGGCCGGACGACCTCGCTGTGGAACCAGACCGCCAGCGGCGGCTTGACCCGCGCCACGGTGAGCGACAGCAACGCCCACGGATTGGGTTCGTGAATGACCATCAGGTCCTCGTCCGCGCGGCGCATTTCGCCGGCCAGCGATGGAGCGAGCGGCACAGATCCGGCGTTCGCGACGGTGCCCACACGCGTAACGTGCACGCCGCGCAGGTCCTCGCGGACGGTCGCGCGGCGTCGTGTTGCAGACGATGACGCGGCTGTCGACCTCAGGCGCCGACCCTTCACAAAGAGATTCGAGCACGCGCTCCATCCCTCCTGCCACGGGGGGATAGAACTTGCCGACGTGAACGACGCGGAGGGGGCCTCCCCGCATCAGGTCTGCGCTCCCGTCGGCGACGCGAGCTGGTTGTACAAGAGCGGCGACCTCACTGGTGTAGCGCGACCAGCTGAAGGACGCTGCGCGCTCACTCCCCGCGCTGCGCCGTGCGGTCCATTCAGCGGGGCGCTCCCGGCGCTCGGTCAGTGCGCCGGCGATCGTCGCCGTCCACGCCGCGACGTCCTCGGCCGGGCAATACCGGACGGCGTCACCGCCCACTTCACGCAGGGCATCGATGTCACTGGCGATGACCGGCGTTCCGCATGCCAGGGCCTCGAGCACCGGCAGGCCGAATCCCTCCCGTTCGGACGGCAGCAGGACGAGCGCGCTCCGCCGATAAACGGCTGCAAGAGTGGCCCGATCCAGAAACGGCAGAACGACGATGAACGGGTCGAGGCCGAGCTCACGGACGAGCGCGCGCTGCTCGGCGGTGAACGGTCCGCCGACCCTCACCAGCCGGACGTCCTGCCGCTCACGTCGCACGGCGGCCAGCACGCGAAGCAGCACATCGATGCGCTTCCGGGCGATCGTGCTGCCGACGTGCAGCAGCTCCGTCATCCGGCCCGCCGGGCCGAGCAGCCGCGCCGCTTCGACGTCGGCTGCCGGTTCGGCCGCCGGCGTGCAGCTCGGGTGCGGCCCGTTCAGCACCACGCTGGTCCGGCCGCCGTCGACGCCGCCGCGGGCGACGAGAGCATCACGGGTCGCTTCGGTATCGCACGCGACGTGACCGGCGCTGCGCAGGCCGGCCAGGATGCGCCGCGTCATCGCCCGGAACATGAACGAACGCACATCGTGTCCGGGCTCCAGGATCGAACGGAAGGTATCGAGGTCGTGGCACGTCACGAGCGTGCGGTCGGCGGGCAGCGTGTGCACCAGGTGGGCGTAACTATGATCGACGATATGGAACACGTCGAAGCTTCCGGCAATGCCGCGGGTCACGGCCGGGTAGTCCCAGAGACGGTTGGCGAATCGATCGACGGTGAACGCACCCTTCGTATTCCGGACTGCGGGCACACGAACCAACCGACCGCGAAGCGGCGGCCTGATCAGAACCGGCTCGATCCGGCTGGCGTGCTCGCGCCGCAGGTGTTCTACGAGCATGTCGGCGACGAGATCCATGCTCGGCCACTTCTCCTCGAGGAGATCGGCGATGATTGCGACCTTCAGCGGCGTCATGAACCGGCCACCAGCTGGTCGAAGAACTCCACGTGCCGGCGTGCGACGACGGACCACGCGAACTCGGTTCGCGCCCTTCGCAGCCCACGATCCGCAAGGTCGCGCCTCTCGTCCGGATCCGCCAGCACGCGTCCCAGCGTTGCCGACCACGCCTCGACATCGTCTTCCGGGAGCAGGATGCCGGCGTCAGCAATGACGTGCGGTATCTCGCCGCTGCGGCTTGCGACGACCGGAACGCCGCACGCCATCGCCTCGATCAACATCCGGCCAAACTGCTCACGCCATCCCGGCGTCGTCTGGCTTGGCGCGCAGAGCACATCCATCGCGTTCAGGTAGTGCGGCACCTGGTCGTGAGTGATGTCGGTGGCGATGCTCACCCGACCCGGGTAGGACACGGACAACGCTCGAAGCATCGACTGATCCGGACCGCCACCGACGAACAGCGCCCGCCACGGGCCGCTGACCTTCCGTAGTGCTGCGGTCAGGACCGAGAGCCCTTTCTCCGGAACGAAGCGACCCAGGTAGCCCACCACTGGAACATCATCCTTCCAACCGCGGTCCGAGCGGATGCGTGCCCGTTGCCCGGCGTCTGGACGGAAGTTTCGGGTATCGACACCAGGCGGGATCAGGCGCGAGGGAATGTCGGGATAGCCGCGGCGGGCGAGCTGCGTGTCGTGAACCGTGCGACCGAACGCGATCCATCCGCCAGCGCGCTGCAGCACGCGCCGCTCGAACCAGCTGAACGGAGGTGGATACCGCTTCGCCAGGTTCTGGAATGTCGCAAACACCAGCGGAACACCGGGCCTGGCGAGTGCCGCGATTTCCGCACATGCGGCGACGTACGGCTCCTCCCAGCAGTGAACGAGATCCCAGGGCTCGGCGAGCAGCCGGCGCAGACCGCCGTAGAACATCACGTGCGGGAAGCGCGTGAGGTGCGCCGGAATCGGCCTCAAGTCCGCCACGTCTCCCGGTACTGCCTCGAGCGTGATTCGGCGAAGATCAGCCTGATACTGCGCCGGCGCGGCGACGGTTACATTCCATCGTCCGCTCGCCTGCCGTGCGATTTCGTCCGGCAATCGGCGGTTGAGCGCGACGACGTAGGAGTGGCCAATCGTGAGCAGCCGCTTCATCCGGCAGCGCCGTCCGGATACGGCACGACTGTCCTCGCGAGACGGCGCCATTCCCGAACCGTGGCCCAGGAGACCGGACGACGATTGCGCCATACGTCGGGCAGCTCACGCCGCAGTTCACCGAGAATCCAGCGGACGCCGCCCGACTCGGCGCCAGCCTGGGCTTTCATCTTGCGGTATCGCCAGAAGCGGAGGGGCAAGCTCAACGCGACCAGGGGCCACGGCTCGTTGTAGAGCGAGATAGAGGCAGTCGTTGCGGATGACGAACCGGACATAACGGGTTGCGCTGCGGCCGGCAGGATCGGGGATGTGGCCGACGAGTGCGCCGGGCAGGTACACCACCCGCATCCCCGCGGCGAGCACTCTGATGCAGTAGTCCTTCTCCTCGCCGTAGAACACCAGGTTTTCGCGATAACCGCCAAGGTGAACGAAAGTGTCGCGGCGCAGCAGATGGGCAAAACCAATGTAGGCGCTCACGCGGGCCGGCCGGGCACCGCGGCCGGGCTGCATCGCTTCCGGCCAGGGACTCCCATCTGGTTCTGCCTGTGCAAACGCCACAGCCGCGACCGAGGCATCCCTCTCGAGCACCTCGATGCCGGATTCGATCGCGGCCGCCGAGAACACGACCGCGTCGTCGTCGAGGAGTAGCACATAAGGGGTCAGCGCTTCCCGAACCACCCGGTTTCGCCCAGCGACGGGACCGGGCTGCCCCTCGTCACGGATGATCGTGATCGCGAGACCTGGCACCAGGTCTCGCGAAATGGTGGCGGGTGGCTCGGACGGTTGTCGAACACGATGACCGAGGACGTGAGCGGCGCAATGACCTGCAGCGAGCGGAGGCATCGCTCGAGGGCCGCGGGACGATTGTGCGTAGCGATCCCGACCGTGAGGTCCTTCACGTACGGGCCTCGGAGGCGCCTGAGGCGAGCGCCTTCGCATACACCTCGACTGTGCGTTCGGCGGTCAGCTTCCAGGACATTCCCGATACTCGTGCCGCACAGTTCGCGCCGAGCCGTGCACGCTCGTCTGGTGAGCTCATGAGGCGGGTGACCGCACTGGCGAGTGCGTGACTGTCACGAAAGGGCACGATGATGCCGGTTTCCCCCTCGCGCACGAGATCCGGCGCGCACCCTGCGGGCGCGGCAACCACGGGCAGCCCCTGGCTCATTGCTTCGAGGACGACCAGGCCGAACCCTTCGTACGTCGACGGGAATACCAGCAGGTCGTGGCGTCTGTACTCCTCGATTACCCGTTCCTCGGCGACTCGATCGATAACTCTCACGTGTGGACGCGCCGACTCGCTGAAGGCGCCCATCACGATGCCTGCCGGCACGCCGGGGCCTAGAATCGTCAGCGGGATCGGCCGACCGGCTTCTGCGAGGCTGCTGAATGCGGCGGCGAGATAAGTGATCCCCTTCATCAGGTCCCACGAACCGCAGAAGAGCGCCCCGGATCCCCGCGGGGCGCCCTGGGGGCTGGTCGAGAGAAATCGGCCCGAGACTCCGTGTGCGATGACGTCGATCCGATCGGCAGACTGCCAGCCGCGGTCGAGAGCAAACCGCCGATCGCCCTCCGTCAGGACAAGAAGCCGATCCGCGGTTCGTGCCGCCGCGGCGACTTGAGACAGGCGCGACGCCGGGTACCAGATGCGGCGAGTCCATGGCTTGCTTGTCAGCCCCTCGCGGCTGTCGTCGAGCATCCTGTTGTAGTTGCGATGCTCCAGGCCATTGGAGCGGCAGATGATTGCGGTCGATCGCCGGCGCCCAAGGCGTTTGCCTGCAGCCGCCCACAGCCCCTCGGCGCTGGCCGCGTCGACGACGTCGTATCGGCGCTCGCGCGAGCGCGCGAGCGATTGCCGAAAGTCCGAGCACCGGCGCGACGAGCTGACGAATCTGCCGGCCGGCGGGCCTGATGCCAAGGTCGTCGGCAAACAAGGCGTCACACTCGTGGCCGGCGGCGCGGAATTCCTCCCGCAATTTGTGTGCGACCTTGGCCGAGCCCAGCCGCGGGTCGTTGGCGTAGTCACCAACGAGCAGGATGCTCAGCGGACGCGATGTCATGCGACAGCGGCCACGTCGAGCAGCGCGTCGAGCGTATGTTCGAGCGCAAAACGCGACTCGTACAAGCGGCGGCCACGTGCGCCGAGCGCGGCGGTCTCGGCGGCGTCGGACAACAACATCGCGACGGCGGCCGCTACGGCCGACGGGTCCGATGCGGATGCGAGCTTCACGGCGCCGCTGCTACGCCACCCGGGTTCGGTCAGCATTCCCTCCGTCGTGACGACGGCGACACCGTTAGCCAGTGCCGCCATGACCGTGGTCCGGCGCGTCGTGACGCCATCGGGGAAAGGCTGGACGACGAGGTCGCAGGCGCGGAGCGCGGCGGACTGCATCCGACCGTGAGAGCATCCCGGTCGCACAGACGCGCTCACCGAGCGCCGGCTCGTCGCGGGCAAACGCCGCACTGAACGCTTCTCCACCGCGGCCGATGCACACCACGCGTGCGGCAGGCACGGCATTCGAGAATGGAGGGCACCACGTGCGTCAGCTCGCGTGCGACGTGATCGCCGAAGGTACCGAAGTGACCGACAATGAGTGCGCCCGGATGGCCGACGAACGAAACGCGACCGCCACCTGGTAATCGATTCAGGCGACGACTCGGTTGCGATGGTCGCCGGTATCGGCGATTCGATCGGCGCGGACAGCCCCAGCGGACGAAGACAATCCGTCCAGGCCGTCGTCGAAATGTACGCCACGCCGCTCGCACGAATCAGCAGCGCCGCCATCAGCCGCTGCACGAGGGCGAGACCGTTGCGCCATGGCCGGTGCCACGAGAAATAGAAGTATGGTTCGTGGAACATCACGCGGACGTCGGCGCCGCTCCGCCGCACGCCCATGAGCCACAGGCAGAACGGGACATTCGCGCCGCGGGCCCCAAGAGCGTTCGGCACGTACTCGAGAAGCACGCAGCCGGACGACGCCAGGAACGCCGACTCCAGATGTTTGCGCGACGCCGGACCGAACACATCCGGCAGTCGATGAACGTGCACGGATCCGGGAGACGAAGACGACTCCGAGGCGTTCGGACACCAGACGTGCACCGTCGCACCGCGTGCGGCGAGCCCCTCCGCGACCAGGCTGGTGTAGTCGCCGACGCCGCCGGTGTGCGGCGGGTACTCTCCGGTGAGCAGATGAAAGGTCGGCATCAGGTGCACGCCGCGACCGGCGTTGCCGCCGCGCGGGTGAGGACCGCTTCGACCGCTGCAAGGTGCGCGTCGAGTGTGAGTTCAGACGCGACGCGAACCGCGCCGTCTCCAAGCCGCACGAGCTCCGAGGTGGACGTGAGCATGCGGCCGATCGCGGAACCAAGGGCGCTCGAACTTCCCACCTCCGGCACCAGTCTCCCATTCACGTCATCGCGCAGCCATTCGCCGATGCCGCCGACATCGAAGCCGACGGCCGGTACGCCATGGACCGCGGCCTCGAGACCGACCAGGCCGAAAGGCTCAGGCCAGAGACTCGGTACGGCGATGAGACTGGCACTTCGGAGCAATGCCGTGCGCGCATCTCCAGCCACCCACCCGTGGAACACCGCGTCGACGTTCTGCTCGCGGGCGAGGGTGCGCCAGGGCTCCTCAGCCGGTCCGTTGCCGGCGAACGCGAGGCGCACCGGCTGCGCCAGCCGTCGCGCCGCGTAGGCGGCGGCACGGATCAGGACGTCGCCCCCCTTGATGGCCGTCATCCGGCCGAGAAAGACGACTGTCGGCAGGGCCGGTGGCATGCGGACGCCGGCTCCGTTTGCCGCTGTTGGAAAGAGCGGCGCTGGCGTCACCCGATCGGCACGGATACCATGCCGCGCGTACTCGCGCGCCATGTGCTGGCTGGCGACGACCACGTGCGCGTACCGGTCGAACAGCTTCCGTTGACGCGATGCCCAGCCGAACTGCGAAATCATGAGGGCTGGCCGCAGCTGGCCGCACCGGCGTGGAAGATAAAGCCCGAGGCAGGCCACGCCGAACTCGCGAGCACACGCGGCCACCGCGGGAAACGTGTGGGCTTTCTGGCCGCTGATGCAGGTGCCGAAGTACCCGTGCATCATCTTGACGACCGGGCAGACGGACACGAGCCCCTCATCCACTTCGAGCGGCTGCATGTTATGTGAGAAGCACACGTCCGGACGCCACTCGCGCACTGCATCGAGTGCGGGCGACAGGCCGCGGTCGGCGACGCTGAAGACCTGCTCGACTCGATCGAGCCGTGTCGGCCCTTGCTGGGTCCGTGAAGGAACGCAAAGAAATGCGACCGCGTGCCCGCGCGCGGCGAGCGCTGGCATGAGGGCGGCGAGGTAGCTCTCGACGCCGCCGCCGCCGGCGGCGGCATCGTGCGCGATCAGGATGCGCATCGCCGCAACCTGAGCGTCACGCCGGCGAGCGACCAGGGGTCGGGTTCGCCCGTCGAGGCGCTCTGGCCGGAGTCCCTGCCGATCGAGCTCGGCTTCGAGGTCCGGCCGGGAATACCCGAACGCAGACCATAGCGACGGGTGCATTTCGACGAACAGCGCGAGCCCGTCGCCTGCGGCGGCTATGGTGGCGCGCGCGCCCCTGAGTACGTCGAGTTCCGCGCCCTCGACATCCAGCTTGATGAACGATGGTTGCACGGCGTTCCCGGCGCAGAATTCGTCGATGCTCGTGGTTGTGACGGCAATGCCTTCCTGTCCGCCCGGGGCCAGCAGCCGATTGTCGCCCTGCATTCCGATCGCCCGGAATCGTGCGGTGCCCCGTCCATCGCTGAGCGCTTCCGGATGCACTTCGACGCGGTCACGAATGCCGTTCAGCGCCAGGTGCCGAATGAGTCCGGCGCGGGCATCGGGAGCCGGTTCGAAGGCGTGCACCCGGCCGGCATCGCCCACCCATTGCGCGAGCAACACCGTGTACGCCCCGAGGTTCGCCCCAACGTCGAGCACCGTCGCGCCGGCTTTCACCACCTGACGGAATGCCTCGTACTCCTCAGGGTTCCAGACAACCTGGCGGCTTGCCGCAGTCAGCCGGACAGACTCGCCGTGCGGGAGGCGAGCGACCAGGCGATCGCTGGCGAGATGGTCCAGCGCCGCTTCGTAGATCTGTTTGAGTGGTTTCTTCAGACGCGAGTTCGCGAGCGGCCAGCGAAACGTCTGGCCAGCGCGTTCGAGCCATCCTCGACGACGAAACTCGTCGCCTCGTCCGAATTCCATCATGGCCGGCCCGTGCCTTCCAGGCCGGCGAGTGCGAGCAGGCCGTCGAGACGCCACACCGCCAGTCGCCCGCGGATCAGCGCCGCCACCGGCGAATATCCCAGGATCAACGAGCGAGCGGCGACCGCATACGTGAGCCCGACCAGCACTCCAGCGACGACCGCTCCCGAAAAGCCAATCGGCAGCCGCAATGCGCCGATGACCGCGCACGCGAGCATCATGGGCAACGAGACGACCGCCCACGGCCGGAGGACGTCGCGTGCGAGTCCCGAGAGCGCGAGCCCGGTGCGGTCCGCGAGCGCCGGCAACAAGAGCGGCACGAGTACGAGGAGCTGCGCCAGGAGCGAGGCGAGCGGAATGCCAATCAGGCCAAACCGGCGCCCGAGCACCAGCGCGAGTGCGACCTGGACGGTGCCGGACGCAAGTGCCGCCAGGCCGACGTGCAACCGCTTTCCCAGCGCCGCTGCGACCACCGACATGGCATGCGCGAGAGTGCTCACGAGGATGATCGCAGCGAGCACGGCGTTCACCCCGCTGCCGGCAAACAAGTGCGGACCGACCCAGCCGCTGACGAACGCACCATTGACCGCGAGCAGAATGCAGGTGCCGCCGGTCGCGAGCGCGAGATAGACGCGAAACACGGCGGCCACAGCCTGGCGGAGTCGATCTGGCTGCTGCTCGCCCGAGAGCTGTGCCAGCCCGACGAGGCTGCTGTCCCCGGGGACCCACGACATCTGCGTCATCATCTGGCCGAGCTTTGCCGTCATCGCCAGCATCGTGATCCAGAGCGGGTGGCCGAGCGATGCGAGCACGATCGCATCGGTGGCAATCGACAGACGCCAGCCCCACGCGCCGAGCCATGCCCCGAATCCTTCGCGGAACAGCCGGCCGATGGCCGCTGCTGACGGCCATGGCCATCCACGGACGAGGTCAGGCGCGATGATGCGGAGTCGCGCGACCATCACGACAGCACTGGTGAGCGATGGCACGGCGGCGCCGAGTGCGAGCGCATACAGGCCGTATCCGCGCATCAGGAGCGTCACGGTGATGACAAGGTCCAGCGCCCACATCGCCGTCGACATCGCGCCGTAGAACTTCACGTCCTGCAGCCCGACGAGCGTCGAGCCGGCCACGCGCAGCGGCAATACAATCGCCGTGACGCAGGCGATCGTGGTCAACGGTCCGACAATAGCTGCACGGTCGGCGGGTGCAAGACTCAGCACCGTGGGCGCGAGGTGCCAGAGGAGCAGGACGAGCGTGCCGTATGCGACGGCAACGATCACGGCTGCGCACCCGGCCGTGCTCATGATTCTCTGCATCGCGGGGCGGTCGCGCCGACCGTCGGCTTCGGCAATGAGCCATGGCACGACGCCGATGACGCCGAGGTCGGCCATGGCGGCATAGGCCAGGACCTCACCCGATGCGAGCCAGTAGCCATAGAGCCGCTCGCCGACGCGGTGAAGCACGAACGGAACCAGCCCGAGGCCGACGACGATCGACAGCGCGAACTGCAGGTATGCGAACGATGCGGCGATTGAGGCGCGATGAGTGCGGCTCATGTCCGGCCGCCTCGCCCGAGCTGCCGGACACCAGTCTTGATCATCTGGCTGACGGTCGCGGTCCACCCCGCGACGTCGGCCTGCCGGCGCCAGTGGCGCCGCACGCGGCGGTGCTCCACGTCGATGACCGCGTCCCACCGCGAATGAAACAGCTTGCCGTTCGTGAGAACCTTGGCCTGATGGTTCGCGGACGGCGTGCGCGCGATGGTCGTGCTGCCAAGGTGGGAGTACGCCCCGAGCCGCTCGAATCCCGATGTCGCTACCCGCCACCCCGCCTGCCGGATGCGGCACGCGAGGTCCGCCTCGTCCCACTCGGTGGGACGGAATGCCTCGTCGAGCATTCCGACGCGCTCGATGCACGCGCGGCGCACAATCCAGGGGCGGATCACGATGTCGACCTCCTGCAGCCGCCACCAGTTCGCCGGCGATGGCCCAATCGTGCTCGGCAGCCGGCGCCAGTCGACGAGCTGTTCCCACGTGTCGATCGGCTCGTCCAAAGGCACGCAGTTCAGGCCGCGGCTGAGGCTGATGAGCCCGAGATCGTCGTAGGCCGCGAACGTTCGCACCAGCTCCGGCACGAGCCAGCCGGCGCGCAGGAACATATCGTCCTGCCAGGCCAGCACGAGCGGTCCGCGGGCTGACGTGATGCCTCGATTGGTGCATCGCAGCTCGTGTGAATTCTCTTCGTGGAGCCAACGCAGCTGCCGCTTGCCCCAGGGCGTGGCTGACACGTCTTCGAGATACGACGGAGTCGAATCGACGCAGCCGTCTTCGACGACGACGAGCTCCACGTCGGGACCGCCGTGCTGACGCCAGCCGTCGACGCACTGGCGCAGGACATCGACGTTGTTGAACGTCGGAATGACGATGGAAATCGCCGGGCTACTCATGATCGGCGCGCGTACGCCTGCAGGTTCAAGGTGACCGGAAGATGCACTCCACCGGGCAGAGTCCGCGCGGCGAGGTGCAATCCACGCCGGCTCGATCGAGAGGCCGCTCCCCTCCAACCGGATCCAGCCGGAAGTTCGGGCGCGCCGGGCGCGATCACAATGTCGCAGAAGCCCGCCCGCTCCAGGGCGATACGGAGTGCGCGCGGCGAGAAGTGGTTGACGTGGACGAGATTGTCCGCGAGGGTCGGCCGATAGCCGCGGAGCAGTCGCCCGCGCCATTGCTCCTTCCGCAGCTGCCCTGGCCCGGAGGGCACCTTGACTGCCGTCCATCCGCCCGGCGCAAGGAGACTTGCAACGCGCGTGAGTACACGGACGGGGTCAGGAATATGCTCGAGCACATCCGTCACCGTGATCGCGTCGAACCCCGCCGTGCTCTCATCGACCTCGTGCACGTTCAACTGCCGGACGGTCGCACCTGTCCGCCATGCGGCATACGCCGCGGTCCGGGGATTGAGCTCGAGCCCCTCTGCGGCCCAGCCCTCTTTGCGGGCGAGCGAAATGAACCGTCCGGCGTGGGCGCCGACGTCCAGGAGTCTCCGTCGCGAGAGGTCCAGCCGCCGTGTCAGCGCCTGCAGAATGCCGCTGAAGATGACGTCCTTGTAGTCCGCCTCGAACTCCGATTCGATCCATTCGTCGGACCAGCGCTGGTCGTACAGCCGATCGAAGAACCGCGGCAGGGCCGGACGCGCCGCGGGCTGAGCGAATCCGCACCCGGCGCAGCGCAGAAGATCGAGCGTCTGGCCAGAGTACGCCGCCAGCTCCGGGTCCTGCGTGGAGTAGGTCGTGAGCTCGAATATGAGCTCGTGCACAGCGGTCAGTTCCGCCCCGCCGCACACGTCACACGTCGTCCGCGCCTCGAACGCGGGAACTGGGGTCGCGATCACGCGGTCACCGCCTGCTCGATCTCCGCGCCCATGTCGGTCCACGAGCGATTGCGCAGACGCTCGGCGAGGGGACGGATGCGTTCGGCGGCCGAACGCGCGTTCGATCGCCAGTGATGCAGCCGGTCGGCAATGCCGGGTGCGTCCTCGACATCGGCGATCAGAAGATCCCGAAGAGATGGCGGATAGAGCTCGGCGATGCCGGCGCCGGCGCTGACGATTGCCGGGACGCCGCGGCAGATCGCTTCGTGGACGCCAAGGCCATACGCTTCGTATCTGGCGGGATGGACCATGACATCGGACGCGCCAATCACGCGGGAGATGTCGGTGCGGAAGCCAGTGAAGGTGATCCGGCCGGCAAGCTTGAGATCGGCCGCATGGTGCTGCCAGGCGGGCAACTCCGACCCGTGCCCGGTCACGGCCAGATGCGCATCCCACGCCGAGTCGCGGCACAGAATCGCCCAGGCTTCGAGGAGACGGTCGAACCCCTTGCGCCGATCGCCCAGCGCCCCGACGAAGAGCGCCACAGGACGATCGACCGGCCAGCCAAGCTCGCGCCTGGAAGCGGTTCGCTCCTGGTCGGAAACGAGCGAGAACTGCGACGCGTCGGAACCGTAATAGACGACGCGCGTCCTGGCGGCCTCGATCCCGATGCGCTCATGGACATCCTGCGCGGTGCGCTTGCTGTTGCAGAGGACGAGGCGTGCCCGCCCGAGCGCAGCCCGCTCCCTCCGTGCGTAGTAGGCATGCGCGAAGCGTGCGAGCACCCGCCGCCGGAATCCTGCGACCTGCGGTTCGTGCGCGCCGTGCACGTAGTGCACCCACGTCACATCCCCGGCGTCAGCGTTCCCGCCGTTCGCAATGACATGGACCGGTCGCAGAAGACGGGCCTGGCGCTCTCCTGCCGACGCCACCAGAGGAGCGCCGAGGAGGTTGGACCCGAGAGGACGACGGACAGGATGGAAACGAACGGACGGCTCGGCCGCCAGGTCCGGCCACGCCCGATGCGCGACAAGGTTCACGCAGCCGGTGCGCTCTCGCGCGAGATGCATCGCGAGGGCGTGGTTGGCGCGATCCATCCCGCCGAGTGGGGTGAAGTCGCCTGCGATCAACAACCAGTCGCTCATGCGTCCTGCAGCCGGTAGTTGCACGCGACGCCGTGCAGCGCGCCAGCGAGGAACCAGTACTGGATTCCGATCTGCGTCACGAACGGCGTGAAGCTGAAGACCATCGCCGCGATTCCCAGGTTGGCGGCGAACACCACGCCGCTGCAGACCGCGATTCGCGGATACCGCGCCTGCATGGCAAGGCGGTACTGGCTGGCGGCGGCCGACACGAGGGCGCCGCTGTAGAGGACGATCATCAGCACTCCGCCGTCGATCATCCAGCCGGTGATCTGGATCTCGGCCCAGATCCCGGGGAGTGCCGGGTTGCCGAAGTAGGCGCCTGACATGCCCCAGCGGCCAAGTCCCGCCCCAAACGGGTAGTCGAAGAGCAGCTGTGTGAACGTGAGGTTCAGCTGCACCCCGCGCGCGCGGTAATACACTGCGAGCGGATCGTCACTGAAGAGTGTCATGAACCGGTCGAGCACGCTGTTGCCGCCGAGTGTGATCGCGCGCGATGAAACTGGCGGCGACGATGCCTCCGGCCAGCACCACGAATGCGGTGGCTTTGCCTGCTCGTCTCTGCAGCACGAGCGTGGCCGCATAAACGCCGAACATGAGGAGCGTGACCGCCAGGCTGATCCGCACCTGACTCAAATAGATCGCCGCCAGCCCCGCGCCCGCGAGTGCGAAGGCTCCCGCCCGCTTCCATGTCGCAATCGGACTCAGACCGAAGATCACCCCCAGCAGCGCCGCGAACATGCCCGGGCCAGCCACCGCGCCGGGAGTATCGAAGAGTCCCGGCGGTCGGACGATCGTGCGTCCGTTCGGCCCCTGGTACGTGACGGCGCCAAGTCCGTTCACGCCTTCGGTGACGACACGCGAGAGCTCGGTCGGCATCCAGCGCGCCGGGTCGTACACCTGGAGCACGCCAACCATCGAGTTCACGCCACAGCAGACGAGGACGATCCCGAGCAGCCGCGCCAGGTGTTCCGGGGTCCGGACGAACACAGGCGCCCAGAACAGCGGCGACATCACCGCGAAATACACACCGATCTGGGCGACGCCCGCCATCAGGGACGCGGTGTAAGGGTTCGACAGCATCACCGTCAGCAGGCCCATGACGGCGGCGACCCACCCGTATGCACGGTGAGCGGGTGGACGGTGCTGCGACTGCATCTGCCACCAGCCAAACGCCGCGAGGCTGATGCCGAACGCGGAAAACCGGATCGGCAGACGGAAGGCCTGGGTGCCGGGCAGGTAGAGCAGCGCCGGCAGCGCCGTCTGGCTGATGACGAACAGTTCCGGAAAGCCCCACGGCGTCGGGCTCGGCACCACTTCGGCGTCGGCGCGGGCGGCCGGCTGCACGCCAGCGGTGATGACGCCGTTCATGCGTGGCCAACCGTCGAACGTGCCGCATCCTCGTACGCCATGGCGAAATCGCCGGCCAGGCGGCGGGCGTCGAAGCGCGCCTCCGCGGCTTTGCGGGCCGCGCTGCCGAGCCTGTCCCGCAGTGCGGCATCGGTCGCGAGTCCCGCAATCGCGGCGGCCAGGTCACCCGCATTTCCCGGGCGGTGCGTCACCGCGTCCTGTCCCGGGCGCACGAGCTCCGCGGCTCCGCCGGTCGCGCTGGTCACCAGCGCGCGGCCACAGGCCATCGCCTCGGCGATGACCAGTCCGAACGGCTCCGGGCTCGTGCTTGCGTGCACGACAATGTCAAGGGCTCGCATCGCTCGGTCTGCACTCTCGACGAACCCGGTGAAACCGATGCGGTCGGCCAGGCCGTACGTCGCTGCCAGCCGGCGCAACTCGATCGCGGAGTACTGGCTGCCATCGGTGTCGTAGAGTGCGCCACCGACGATGTAGGGCCGGATGCGAACCGACGCGGGAAGCGATGCCACGGCCCGCAGGAAAGTGTCGTGGCCCTTCCACCGGCTGAACGTGGCGATCAGGCCAACTCGCACGGTCCCCTCGGCGGCCGGAGGCAGCCCGGCGAGCGCATCCAGATTTGCCACCGCTCCGCGTGGCGAAAACCGCTGGAGATCGACAGCGTTGTAGATGACGCGAAGCGGCGCCCGTTTGCCGGTGATCGTCCGCACGTCCGCGCCGACGCTCTCGGAATTGGCAATGATGAGGGAACAGCGATCGGCGTAGTGGCGGATCAGCCTGCGCGTCAGCGGGCGCTGGCTGATGTACTCGTGCATGTGCCACAGCGTTGCGCGCGCATCGACGCGCGTACGAGACGAGAGCACATGTGCCTTGAACCCGTTGGTATGAACGATTTCCGGGCCAATCGCAGACAGGAGATCACGCAATTGTCGTTCGTAACCGGGCAGGCTCAGCGCCGCTCTCGCGAGCATGACCCCGCCAGTGGCGGTCCGCCGGCTGCTCAACCCGGATTCACCCATCCGTGCCAGCGATCCCGGCATCGGCAGGACGCTGACGCGCATGCCGAGGGCCGTGGCGCGGGCGCCAAGCGGACCCGTCCCCGGAACGACGAGGTGCAGATCCCAATCCGGCTTGAAGGTCCTCAATTCCGAGGCGGTCTGCAGCAGCATCGCTTCGGAGCCGCCGAGTTGATCGGACACGCTGACGAATGCGATCCGCATCAGGCGGGGTCCCGGGTTCCAGGGGCTGCGGCAATGACGTGCGGCCAGTCGCCAAGCACCGCGCCTGGAGCATACGGCTCGAGGAGATCGGCCGCGGCGAGACCGCCGCTGGCCGCCCGGCGGTGCGCTTCGGCGGAGTGTGCGACGGTCCAGACGCGATAGCCCGCGGTGACAAGGGCTCCTACGCACCCGTGCGCGGACTCGCCCCGCTCGGCCAGCAACGCGGGATGGCACTCGAGCAGTACGTAGTCGTACCTGGCAGCAGCCAGCCCCTTCTGCATCCCGGCAAGCACTCGGACTTCGCTGCCTTCGACGTCAATCTTGACGAGCCGCACGCGGCCGACGCCCGCCGTGTCGAGCGCGGCATCGAGGCCGCGCGTCGCGCACTCGAAATCGGTCGCGCCGTCGTGAACGACGGCTCGCGAATCCCCCCAGTTCCCGGCGTCCTCACGAAAGGCGGCAAACGACATGCGCCCATCACCGGCGGCAATGGCGAGGTGATGCGCTTCGATCCAGGCGATTTCGTTGGCAGCGACGTTCGTGACGAGCATGCGGTACAGGCGCGGCTCCGGCTCGAATGCGACGACGCGGCCTCTCGGCCCGACCCAGTGTGCCGCGGCGAGTGAGAAATAGCCCCAGTTGGCGCCGACGTCCACGAAAACATCGGCCGGCCGCAGCAGGCCCGACATCAGCTGTGTTTCCTGCGGTTCGTACTGGCCGGTGTAGCAGACTTCGCGGGCGACCGAGTCGCGTTGATCGCACTGATACAAGAATCCGCCAAGCCGGTCTGGCAACCGCATCATGAACGGCGGGGCCGGCACTCGTCGCAACTGGTTCACCATCCAGTAGCGCCCGAGAGGCATCCGCGGAACGGTCGCCGCGAGCGCCCGGACCCACACCGGAGGCCGGGGGTCAACCATGGAGTCGCCCGATCAGCACGACGTTGTCGGACAGCAGGCGTGGAAAGGCAGCCGAAACAGCCGCCGGGTAGTGAGCGCCGATCCCCGGAATCCGCCCCTGGCCTGTATACCGGACGGCGACATCCTCGAGCCCGCATTCCACCGCAATCCGGCGCAGGTCTGCCTCGAGGAGCGCGGTGATATGCGCCGGGTACGAGACATCCTGGAATGCCGAGAATCGCTGTTTCACAACCAGGGTCAGCAGGCTGAGGAGGCTCAATTGATTCGGTGTCGTCACGACGATCCACCCGCCAGGCTTCGCGATCCTGGCGAGCTCGCGGCAGAAGGCACGTGGGTTCTCCAGGTGCTCGACAACCTCCACGGCCGCGACCACGTCGGCGAACTGGTCAGCGAGCGGCAGCGGCACCCGGTCGAGATCAGCGGGAATGAAGTCGACGCCGGCCGGGAGGTCGTCGTAGCGGACCGCATCGACACCAACACACTTCGAGAACGACGCGCCGAGCTCTCGCCAGAGGTTGCCGCTGCCACACCCGACGTCGGCAAGTACGCCTCGCGCAGCGCGCTCGCGGAGGAGCCGTGACACCGTCTGGTAGATCGCGTGGCCGCTCGATCCAAGACTTTGCCGCGCCCGGGCCTCCAGGTCGCCGACCGCACGCTGCGTGGCAATCACGCCGCCACCGGCTCCGAACGCTGAACGAGCGCCGCGAGCGCCGCCAGCTGGCGGGCAGGGTCGCACAACAACGCCGCGCGCGCCGGGCCCGCACTCGCGAGGCGTCGGCGAGTACCCGCGTCGGTCACCAGCCGGCGCAGCGCCTCGGTCAGCGCCGATTCGTCGCCGGCGGGCACGAACACACCGCAGGCATCAGTCAGTATTTCCAGCGCACCGCCGAGTGCCGTGGTCACAACCGGCAGTCCGGCATAGAGGGCCTCGACGAACACCAGGCCAAACGGCTCCGGCGCTGTATTCGGCTGGCAATGGATATCCGCCGCGTGCATGCACGCGGCGACGTCACGCCGCTCACCCAGGAACCGCACACGGCCGGCGATGCCCCGGGCCGCTGCGATGTCGTGAAGGTCGCGAACGTAGGCCTCTTCATCGGCGCGCTGGGGCCGGCCCGCAATCCAGACCTGCCACGGTTCGGCAATTCGCAGCGACCGCCGCGAGCAGCGACCGATGCCCCTTCCACGTCTCGAATCGGCTGGCCAGGAGAATGACCGGCGTTTCACCATCGACGCCAAGTGACGCACGCACCCGCCCGCGGTCGCTCGCGCAGCCTTCGGCGCGCACCGGCGCATAAAGGACGGAATGCGCAGCTCCGGGATAGAGCGCGGCCGCGGTCGCCCCGGTGAATCTGCTGTTCGCGATGATCAGATCGGGCCGGGTTCGTGCCGCCCATCGCTCCGGCCAGCTGCCGCCGGTGACCCGGTCGTGGAGCCACAGCACAAGTCTCGAGGTCGACCGCCGGACGACCGGTGCGGCGAGCGCATAGATCCACGACGAGTGGCACACGACGACTGCCGAGCGGGCGTCGATGCGGTCGAGGAGCGTCGCCAGGCGTCGGCGGGCACGAAGAACCGTCCACGGGCGACTGAGCCTCGCCGCACCGAGCCGCGTGCATTCGGCGCCCGACGCGTCAATCTCCTCCGACAACCGGCCGTCGAAACACACGGCAAAGCTCGGTGACATTGCCGGGCACAAGTGCCGATCGGACGCACACTCCGAGACGATGCGCTCGACGCCGCCGTACAAGTTCCCGGCGCAGAGATGGAGCACACGCACTGCCGGGGAGGTGGTCAAAAAATCCGCCTCGCGACGGTAATGGTATCGCCCGGCTGGACGAGGGTCGAGTCCTGGGCCTTGATGTCGACGGTCTTGCCATCGACGACGCGGCTGATGCGAACCCGACCCTTGTTGGCGCGATCGGTGACGCCGCCGGCCATGATGATCGCCTGCTGCACGGTGGTCTCCTGGCTCAACACCAGTTGCCCGACGGTCTTCACCTCGCCGGTGATGTAGAACTTGTCGGCGTTCGGCACGAACACCGAATCGCCGGGTCGCAGCCGAATCCGGCTCGCCCGGCCGTTCTCGATTTCCAACCGGGGAATCCTCTCCTGGGCAGGGCCCGCCGGGTCCACTGCGGCGCCTGGCGCCGGTGCTTCGTGTGTGATCTGCACGTACGATCCGGATTCGGGTGTGGGGTAGCCGGCCTGCGACAGCGCGCGCGTCAGCGTCGGATCGCCCTTCAGTTCGACGTAACCCGGCGTCCTGACCGCGCCCATGATGTTGACGCGCTGGCTGCGGAAATCCTTGACCGTGACGTTGATGTTCGGGTTCGTCAGGTAGCCGCCAACGACATTGCCCTGCGCGTCTCGCCGCAGGCCGAGGAGCCGCCGCAGCATCTCCTCGATCTGCCTCGTGGTCATGCCGTGGACCTTCTGGCGGCCGACATACGGGCAATCGATCGTGCCGTCGCTGTCGACGACGAGCGCGGGACGGGAGAGCGTGTCGTCGTTGAACACGGTCAGGTTCAGCACGTCCTGCGGGCCGACGACGTAGTCGTCGGTCGCGAGCTGCGCCGCAGCGGGGGAGCTCGCTTCACGGATGGCAGGCGGCGCCTGGCCCCACATCAGCAGCAGCAACAGTAGTGCGGTGCTCATGCTCATCGATTCCATGCTCCCCAGGTGAGACTTGCGGCGATCCGCTGGTTGGTGTATTCACGCGTCGGATCGCGGTCCGATGTTCGCTCAATCCGCTCCAGATCGAGGACCACGCGCACACGGTCGCCGAGCCGACGGCCGATCCCCCCGCCGTAGCTGGTCAGGAAGTCGCTGCCGGGCGGCGTTGTGCCGGTGGTCCCGCGGTAGGCCATCGACTCACGCCCACCGAGCACACGCAGTTCGAATTCCCCGAATGCCTGAACCGCCAGCGTCGCGCGGCCTCCGGTCACCAGGTAGTACGGCAGGTCGTCCTCGTAGGAGTAGCGCACGTCGCGTGTAAACGTGGTGTCGAGCTTGTAGCGGCTCACGAACAGGATGCCGATGGAGCCGGCCGAGACGAGGCCGCTGTAGTCCGGCAGCGAAGGATCGAGACCGTTGAAGCGCCGGTAGCCGATGGACGCAGTGCCGGTGATCAGGCCAAGAGGGCTGAACGTCAGCGTCGGGACGACCCGGAGCGTGTCGGAGTTCCGCAGCGGCGACAGGTCGAACCGCGTCTCTTCCTTCGAGACCACGACGCCGACGGTGGTAAAGGGCGTGAGCGCAACGTTGAAGGCCGTGTCGTACGCCCTCGTCTTCTCGTTCAGCGTTTCAGCGAGCTCGACGCCTCGAAACTCTTCTCCGTCAGCGTAGGCGTCGCGCAGCTCACGCGCGGTGAACACCATCTCGGTGCGAGACGCGAGCTTGAGGCGGGTCCCGGCCGAGTAGGTTTGCGGCCGATGCTCGGCGCGCGCGTCGATTTCGGAATTCGGCCGCGCGCTCGTCCGGGCGTAGGTGAAGGCGGCAAACGGTTTCAGGATGGTGAGATCGAGGTCGGCCGTCGCGCCGAAGTTTCGATTGAGACTCCGCTCGCTCGTGTACTCGTGGAAATACACGAACTCCGTGCCGGTGTTGTAGGCAAGGCGCAGACGCCCCGGGTGCACGGAGACCTCGAGATCGGGTATCGCCGTGAACGTGAAATCGCGCTTGGGATCGGTCCTGTCGTTGAAGACGTTGTTGTCGACGCCCATGTTGGTCAACGCGAGGCGCGGCCTGAGCTCAAACGGCCCGAGACGGATCGCGGGACGCTCGGGATCGGGCGCCTGCGCCCGGGCCAGCGCTGGCCATGCCAGCAGGGTGACGATGCTGCACAGGAGCAGCGTGGACGAGCGTGGCGCGTTCATGGCTGGCAACCTCATGACACTTCTGCACGGGGGATCCTCGCGATCCCGAGCTGGCGCGTTTTGCGATAGAGGTTTGCCCGCTCGAGCCCGAGCGCACGCGCGGCATCGCTCATCCGCCATTGGTGGTGATCGAGCACGGCGGCGATGTAGTCCCGCTCGAACCGACGCCGCGCCTCGCGCAGGCTGGCGGTCAGGTCCCAGCGCGTGAAGGCGCCGTCGATGGGCACCTGGGCAAGCACGTCTTCCTGCGTGATGATGGCGCCGGAGACGGCCAGCACCTTGCCGAGCACGTCGGCGAGCTCGTCGAGGTTGTGCGACCACGGGAGCGCAGAGAGAACGGTGAGCGCCGGCTGCGTGAACGTGCGCCCGGTGGCCCCGGTCTCCCGGATCAAGCGGTCGACGAGAGCGGACATGTCGCCCGGACGCTGCCGCAGCGGCGGGATGGTGATGCGGCAGGCGGCAAATCGCCGCAGCAGATCCGCCCTGAATCGTCCCTCTCGCACGTCGGTCTCGAGCTCCCGCGATGTCGCGGCCACGAGCCGGAACGGCAGGGCGACGGTGCGGTGCCGCGCCGTGACGTGGGCTTCGCCGTCGCGCAGCAGCCGCGCAAGCCGGCGCTGGGCGGACGCCGGGAGCTCGTCGATGTTGTCGAGGAACAACGTGCCCGACCCGGCCTCCAGGATGGCGGAGCCGCGCCCCAGGGCCTCGAGGTCGGGAGCGTTCGTCCGTTTGGAAGCGGCCCCGAACAGTTGTTCGTCGATGTCAGCCGGTTCAGCGGCGCGGCTGTCAATGGCGACGATCGGCACCCGCCGCCGGCCGCGACTCTGAAGGCTCTCGAGCAGCTCCTGCGGGCGCAATCCGGCCTCCGCCAGCAGCAGCACCGGCGTGCGCCGGGCCGCGGCGAGCGCGAGCGCCGCGCGGGCACGGCGCGCCGCGTCCGACCCGCCGACCAGTGGCAGCGGGACCTCGACCGGGCCAGACGAGCCGGGCGCCCGGCGGGCCGCCATTTTCAGAGTGGAAGATGCACGCATCAAATGATCGGGGACAGCTTCGCCCCGTGAGTTACACCAGGGCCATTTCCGGGCGGCGCGGGCGCCGACGGCGGGAGAGTCAGGAGTTGGGGGGAGAACGGTTGAGATTATCTCAGCAATAGGATGCTTGTGTCAAGAATGACACGCGGATACGCGCTCGCTGACACATTTCTCGCGCCGGACTCGGGACTCAGGACTCGGCAGTTCCGAATCGGGACTCGGGATTCGGGATTGAGGGATTGGGGATTTAGGCTCGCCCGCCGCGCCGAAGCTCGCATGGCACGCCGAGCGAATGCGGGTAGCTTCCGCCTTCAGGCGGAAGGAACCGACAGCTGATAGCTGAGAGCTGAACGCTGTCAGTACGCAACGAGCAGCCGTGCGGCGCGCTCGATTTCTTCCTCGCCGGGCAGGAAGAAGTCTTCGAGCGGTGGCGAGTACGGAACCGGCGTGTCGAGTGCGCCGATCACCCGCACCGGAGCGTCGAGCCACTCGAACGCCTCCTCCTGGACGATCGCGGCGACACTCTCGCCGATGCTGCCGGTGCGAGAATCTTCGTGGACGATGAGGACGCGGTGGCAGTGCCGCGCGAGGGCGAGAACGGCGTCGCGATCGAGAGGTGCAAGCGTCCGCAGATCGAGGACGGATGCCTCGATCCCGGCAGCCGCGAGCCGGTCGGCAACGCGCATCGCGACATGGACATACGCTCCGTATGAGATGAGCGCAATGTCTGCGCCCGCCCGGCGCAGCGCTGCCTTGCCAATCGGCACCGGTGTCGGCACCGCGTCGTCCAGCACCTGCTTGATCCGGGGATCCCGGTAGAGCGCGATGTGTTCGTAGTAGAGAACCGGATCGGGGTCGGCAACGGCGCTGGCCATGAGCGCCCGTGCATCGGCCGGCGTTGATGGCACGACGATCTTGAGCCCCGGCGTCCGATAGAACCAGGCTTCGGTGTTCTGACTGTGATACGGACCCGCATGCCTCAGCCCGCCCCACGGCATGCGCAGGACCATCGGCACGCTCCCACCCCATCGATATCTGATCTTTGCGGCGTTGTTGACGACCTGGTTGAACCCGGTCGCGACGAAATCGTTGAACTGCATTTCGCCGATCGGCCGCTGCCCGGCGAGCGCCGCACCGACGCAGACCCCGAGAACCGCACCCTCGGCCAGCGTCGAATTCAAAATCCGATCGCCGAACTCCTCGAGCAACGGCCGCAGCAGCAGAAATGCGTTGCCGTATTTGCCACCGACGTCCTCCCCGAAGACAAACACCGAGGGATCGGCGGCAAGGGCGTCCCGCACGCCGAGCATGATCCCCTCGAGCAGTGTGCTGCCCTTCCGGTCGAAGGCGGCGAACGGTTCCAGTGCCGGCAGCTCATTCCGATCGGTGAAGGTCGGACGCTCATCGTCGAGCGGCTCGCGGCGGACCCGCGCCGGTTCGCCGGACAACACACCGACGCCCGCGTCGGCCGGCACCGGCCACGGCGCATCCACGACAGAAGCCGCTTGTGCTTCCACCATCGTCTCGGCCTCGGACTTCAGGCGATCGAGTGCACCTGGCGCGAGGATTCCTTCCGCTTCCAGGAGTGCGGCGTACGCGCGAATCGGATCACGCGTGGCCCAATAGGCGTAAAGCACAGCGTCCGCGTAGCCCTGCCCCGGGGACGGGTAGTCCCACCCGGGCTGCGGATCCTTGCCGAGATAGAGCATGTCGTCGTGATGCGCATGGCCACACATGCGCAGCGACACGAGCTCGATGAGTGCGGGACCGAGCCCTGCGCGCGCACGTTCGACCGCCCATCCAAACGCCGCGGCAATTTCGTCCGGGTCGGTGCCGTCGACCGTGATGCCCGGCAGGCCGTAGCCAACGGCTTTGTCAGCAAACACCCGGACGGCAGACTGTTCATGCACCGGGGTCGAGAGCGCCGTCTGGTTGTTCTGCACGCAGAACACGGCCGGCAGCCGGCGTGCGGCGCAGACGTTGATCGCCTCGTGCCATTCGCCGAGCGACGAACCGCCCTCGCCGATGAACGACAGTGCCACGCGCCCGACACCTTCCCGCGCAAAGGCCAGTGCCATCCCGGCGATCGTGAGGCTGCCGGTTGCCAGCGGCGCTGCCGCCGGCAGGATGCCCCAGCCAATCTCGCCGAAGTGCAGATCCTTACCGCCCATCGGCGGGCCAGCCTTGGCCATCTGCGCCGACAACACCATCCTGACCGTCTCCGGCTCGGGACGCATCGCCAGTGCGACTCCGAGGTCACGGATCAGAGGGGCAATCACGTCGCCGGTCCACTTCCCGTGGCGTCGAAACGCGTCACCGCGGCGCAGCCGGATGCCCGCGGCATAGATCGCCTCCTGGCCGAGCGAACGGAAGCCCTTTCCCTGGAACGGAGCATCGCGATAGCGGATCTCGCCGCTCGTGAAGAAAGTCTTGAGGCGATTGTCGGTCGCGCGCGCCAGGAGCATGCCGCGGAGAATTTCGAGCCGCTCGTCGGGCGTGAGCGAGGCGCGGATGGCGGCCCTGCGGAGAAATCCGTCGCACGCCTGCGCCAGCTCAGTCACGGCCTCGGCAAAGCGCCGTTCGGCCGGGACGCCAGGAGTGGTTTCGGTTATGTCCCGGGGAGCGAGTGCCTGGAGTCCGGACGCGAGCTCACGGCCGATCGCGACGCGGACGTCCTCGATTTCCGTCGCGGTGCGCGCGTCCAGTCCGCCACTCTTGTGGAACGCATCAATTGCGGTCGCGGCGCCGAATGGATGGCGCTCGAGAACGAAGGCGCCGAACCTGGCGGCGAGGTCGGCAGCGGCGCTCGCGCGGGGCCGGTGCATGCGCCCATCGTATCGCACCAGCCGACGGCGGGACGCGACCACGCGGGCGCCGGCTCTAGGCGTTCGCTGTCGCGCTACGGACGAATGCCTCGATCCGATCCGCCGGCATCGCCCCGGTGGTGCGCGCGACTTCCTTGCCGCCGTGGAACACGGCCATCGTCGGAATCGACCTGATGCCGAACCTGTCGCCGAGCTCGGAAACCTGGTCGGTGTTCACCTTGACGACGATGAGGCGGCCGGCGTTGGCGGCGGCGACCCGCTCGAGCTCGGGTGCGACCATCCGGCACGGCCCGCACCACGGTGCCCAGAAGTCGACGACCACCGGCTGTGTGACGCTGCTGACGAGCGCGTCGAACATGGCCGCGCCGGGAACATCAATCGGCTCTCCCGGTGGCGGCAGGTCCGCCTTGCACTGGCCACACCGCGCCTGCCGGGTGCTGAATGGGATGCGATTGCGCTGTCCGCACGAGGCGCAGACGCGAATGAGTCCCTTCGGGTCCAGTTCGATGTTGCTCATGACACCCTCCGCTCAGCCGCCCGGGTAAGAATGTCGGTCAAGCGGCTCATGTACGTCTCCGGTGATGCGACCCGTTCGATGACCTGCCGCGCAGCGATGCCCATGCGCTGCCGCAGGGCCGGGGCGTCGATGAGGGTGCGCAGTGCGGCAGACAGCGCACCAGCATCCAGCACCGGCACGAGCAGCCCGGTTTCTCCCTCAAGAATAATCTCGGGAACGGCATTGTGTCGCGTGCCGATCGCCGGCAGCCCGGCCGCCGCCGCTTCCTGAAAGACGAGTCCGAACGCCTCGTTGCGGGTCGGCATCACGAAGATGTCGGCGCCGGCCCAACACTCGCGCCATGCCGCCGAGTGCGCCTGGACACCGCGCGTGACGGTGACACCGGGAGGCAGCGGCTCGTCGATGATCCAGTCGGTGACGATCTGAAGTGACGCGGATTCATAGAGGCGGCCCCTCCGCCACGCCTCGAGCAGATCGAGCCCTCCCTTCCGCACGAAGTCTCCGCCGACGAACAAACATCTCGGCGGCACGCCTGCGCGACTCCGGATCTCGCGCTCTTCGATCCATCGGCGATCGAAGTGATTCAGCAGCACGGGGTTCGACAGCACGTGGACGGGTGTCGCACAGCCTGGGTACCGGCGTTCCAGCGTGTCTTTCGCCCAGTCGGATGTCGAAATCACCGCGGTGGCCCGGCGGAAGATCGCCCCGTCAATCCGGACGTTTGGACCATACGAGGCGCGCTCCGCGGACGAGCTCGCGTCCTGGATCACGCAGTCCTGGGTGCAGTCGATCGACACGACTGAAGGGACCGTCCGCATCAAATCGAGGCTCCCATATGCGGTTGCCTGCCGATGAAAATGGACGACGTCGAACCGCTCGATCCCGCACGCGGCAATGCGTCGGCGGGCGAGCACGCCCGCGTGCACCTCGTGACGGAAGCGCGCAAGGTCGATGTTCCGCAGGCCCAGGGTCCCGTCAATCCAGAGGCGCTGGCACAAGGCGCGGCGGATCACGCGGTCGAGCAGCGACAGGTTCTCCGTGAGGACCAGTTGTGTGCCGTCGATGACGTTCTGCTGCGGGAGGACCTCCGCGAGGAAGTCGCGGAACGATGTCAGCCCGAGGATGCCGCCGTTCACGAACAACACTCGGGTCATGCAGTATCCGGCGCCTGGGCTGTTCGGCGGCTAGTCAGATACCGCCAGTTCGCCTGGAACGATCGGCCGCGTGCGCGGCAACAGCCCTTGCCGCGCCATGTTGCCCACGTAGGCCAGGATCCCGACGAACACCGCCAGCTTGATCGCGTCGGACGACATCGACCTCGGCAATGCGCGCCAGAGAAACCACAGGATCGGCTGCGCGATGCAGACGGCCCACACCGAGCCGTAGAAATAACGGCGCTCGTGGCCTTCGTTCTGGGTCGAGCGCTTCACGCGTGGCAGCTGGCCGAACGCGCCGAGCAGCCAGACGCTGATGACGATGGGAAAGTATGCGGCGTCATACAGCTGCCGCATGCGCCATGCGCCGGTCACAATTGCCACCGCGAGCCCGGTCACGTTCAAGAGGGCGAAGGCGATGACCTCGCTCCACGCGAGCGTGTAGCAGACCCGGCGATAGAGCGGGTTCGGACGGTCTTCAGTGAATCTGATGATGTATGGGCGCGGCTCGACACCCGGCAGCTTGCCGCGGAGGCCGGCGATGCCGGTGCCCACGAGCACCGCCCCCAGCCACAAGGCCATTCGCGAATCGAACCCTCGATAGAACAGGTCGAACGTGAGTGGGCCAGGCGCGATGAAGAACACCCAGATCCAGATCGGCCAGTGCGCGATCCGATAGCTGACTTTGTTCCGTTCGCGGATGGGGCGGTCGGCGGCAAGCTCGATGCGTCTGGCGTGCCCGAGCGTGCGTTCGTAGGACGGCGGCAGCAGGCTGCGGCGCGGGAGCCGGGCTTCTTTGTCTTCCAGGGGTGCAGTGGTCAATGCGGTCAGAGGTCTCCTTGCAACCGCAGGTTATCACGCGACCCGTCGTCCGCGCCTCAGAGCGACCTGCACGCGGTCGCGCGTACCGTTATCGTGGAAGCCATGTTTCTGCATGCCGGGTTGGCGCAAGCGTCGTAGTGGTGGCGATCTCCAGGCGGGCCGTATCGCAGCTGCTCCCGGCGATCGCGCTTCTGGTCCTCGCGCTGTTTTTCGCCGGCAAGGTGTCACGCAAGATGCCGGACCTCGAGGTTTACTGGACGGCGGCGGTCCGCGCCCGGTCGGCTGAACCTCTCTACCGCGCCGAAGACGAGCACTACCAGTTCAAATACCTTCCCGCTTTCGCGGTGCTGGCGATTCCGGCCGGCGGCGTGCCGCTGCCGGTTGCCAAGCGCGCCTGGTACATCGTCTCGATCGCACTGCTCTGGTCGCTCGTCGCGCTGAGTGCGCGGATTCTGCCCGAGGCGAGACGGCCGATGTGGGTCCTGGCCGTGCTCACCGTGCTCGCGATGGCCAAGTTCTTCGCCCACGAGATCGTCCTCGGCCAGGTGAACGCATTGCTCGCCGTGATCGTCGTCGCGGCGGTGCTCGCGCTCCGCCGCGGATACGAGCGGACGGCGGGTGTGCTCATCACCCTCGCGGTCGTGGTGAAGCCGTACGCGATCATCTTCCTTCCCTGGTTGATCGCGCGGCGGCGGTGGGCGTCGGTCGCCGCCGCAGTCGCATCACTCGTCGGAGTTCTGCTCGTCCCTGCCCTGGTGTATGGACCTGCAGGCGATCTGGACCTGCACCTGCAGTGGTGGCGAACCGTCAGCGGGTCGACGGCACCAAACCTCACGAACGCCGATAACGTCTCGATTGCGGCGATGTTTGCGAAATGGATGGGCGCAGGGCCGCTGGCCGCCGCCCTGGCGCTCGGCGCGTCGCTGGCGATTCTCGGGGCCGCGGTCTTCGTGTTCCTGCGACGAAGGAGCGTCCCGTTTCCCGAAGGCCTCGAGGGCGCGTTGCTCCTGACGGCGATTCCGCTGTTGTCGCCGCAAGGCTGGGACTACGTGTTCGTCGTGTCGACGCCGGCGATCATGTACCTGGTCAACTACTACGATCGGCTGCCTCGCACGTGGCGCGTGCTCGCGACCGCGGCGATCGCGACGATTGCCTTCAGTGTTTATGACGTGATGGGAAGGGCTGCCTACAGCGTCTTCATGTCGCTGTCGGTCATCACCGTCTGCTACCTTGTCGTCCTCGCCGCGCTCGGCACGCTGAGGGCTCGCGCGGTCGCCTGACGCGGATGGAATCGCGGGAACGTCCGAGTGCCTGGCCGTCAGGGCAGACGTGAATGGGCGCGACGCTCGTGGCAATACTCCTCGAGCGCCGCGCAGACCGTGGGGCGCGCCCCGCCGCTCTTCCGCGGAACCGGCAAGCCGGTCCAGCGGATCATCGTGTCTTATCGGGCGGCTGGTCCGGCGCCTAGACCGCCTGCTTCTTGCGCGTGCTGCGGCGGCGGACGTAGACCACTCCGACGACGCCGATCAGGATAGCTGCCATAGCGAACATCAAATGACCTCCTCAGGTGACTCCTGAGGAGGCAAGCCGGATGCCGCGGCCGCAGATCGGGCCGCCCCGGCGCTGTAAGTAATTGACACGGGGTTGGTTCGGGTTACAGCCGACGGTCTGGCACTACAATCCAGGCAGGCGGACTCACCTGCCGTTTTGGTCTGATCGCTGCAGTTATGTCATCGGCGTCCAGCGGGCTGAAGCGCACGGCGAAACCTGTATGAAAATCCGGATTCTCATCACCGGCGGCACCTTCGACAAGGAGTACGACGAACTCACCGGCCGGCTCTATTTCCGGGAGACGCACCTCCCGGAAATGCTTCGGCTGGGACGATCCCGTCTCGACCTCGCGATCGAAACCGTGATGATGATCGACAGCCTCGACCTGGATGACGCCGGCCGCACGGCCATCGTCGAACGTGCCCGCAGCAGTGCCGAGACCGCAATCGTCATCACGCACGGGACCGACACGATGGTGGAGACCGCTCGCGCGCTTGCGGCGGGCGCGCTGGACGCGAAGACCGTTGTGCTGACCGGCGCGATGGTGCCGTACGCCTTCGGCAGTTCCGACGGGTTGTTCAATCTGGGCAGCGCGCTGTCCTTCGTACAGGTCCTTCCCGCTGGGGTGTACGTCGCGATGAACGGGCAGCACTTCCCATGGAACGGAGTGGCGAAGAACCGTTCCACCGGGTCTTTCGAATCCATATGAACTCTCCCGTTCGCATCGACTCGAAGCTGCCGGCTGTCGGCACCACGATCTTTACCGTGATGTCGCGGATGGCTGCGGAGTTTGGCGCCATCAACCTGTCGCAGGGGTTTCCCGACTTCGACTGCGACCCGGCGCTGGTGGACGCCGTCGCCCGGCACATGCGCGCCGGGCAGAATCAGTACGCGCCGATGCAGGGGGTGCTGCGGTTGCGCGAAGCCATCGCCGACAAGTACGCGAGGCTGCACCAGTGTGAGTACGACCCTGATTCGGAGGTGACGGTCACGTCGGGAGGAACCGAGGCGATCTTCGCCGCCGCGTCAGCAGTGCTGCACCCCGGGGATGAGGCCATCGTTCTCGAGCCGTGCTACGACTCGTACCTGCCGGCGGTCGAGCTGAGTGGCGCGACCCCGGTCATTGTTCCGTTGACCTACCCGGATTACGCCATCGACTGGGACCGGGTGCGCGCCGCGGTGACACCGCGGACCCGACTCCTCTTCCTGAATTCACCCCACAATCCCGCGGGCGCCGTGCTGACTGCCGCTGACATGACAGCGCTTGCGGCGCTCGTCTCGGGGACCAGGATTCTGATTCTGAGCGACGAGGTTTACGAGCACATCATCTTCGATGGCGCGCAACACGAGAGCATGGCGCGCTATCCGGAACTTGCCACGCGAAGCTTCATCATTGGATCGTTCGGCAAGACGTACCACGTGACCGGGTGGAAGGTGGGCTACGCGGTGGCGCCGGCAGCGCTCACGACGGAGTTCCGCAAGGTCCACCAGTTCGTCACGTTCTCGACCCACACGCCGGTGCAGTTCGCGCTCGCCGATTTTCTCGCCGACCTTCGCGGGCTCGCCGAGCTGGGCCCGTTCTTCCAGCGCAAGCGGGATCTGTTCCTTCGGCTCATGGAAGGGTCACGGTTCTCGGCGCTGCCGAGCCGCGGCAGCTACTTTCAGCTGATGGACTACTCCGCCATCACGACTGAAGCCGACGCGGACTTTGCCGTCCGCCTCACGCGCGATTACGGCGTCGCATCGATCCCGACCTCGCCGTTCCTCACTCGTTCCCCTGCCCCGCCGGTTTTGAGATTTTGTTTCGCCAAGAAGGACGACACCCTGGAGCGTGCCGCCGAGCGCCTGTGTAAGGTGTGACCGGGCGTCAGCCCCTGACGCGGAACGCCACGCGTTCCCGGACGGTTCCGTTCGCGTTCACGCCGGAGAGCTCAATCATGTACTGGCCGGGGCCGAGCCAGGACAGCGGCAACGCGAACTGCGCGATGTTGTCGCCAGCCGCGCTGTCGGCACGCTCGATCTCCCGCATCGCATCGCCGCGCTCGTTCAACACTCTCGCCGACACCGTCACGGTGGCTCCGCTCGCGTCATATACGGGAACGCGGATCAGCAGGCGATCGCCACGTGCGAATACCCGCGCCGAAGATGGGGCGGCGTCCGGGTCGGCCGCCGCCGCGTGGAAGTCCTTGAGTGTGCGGGTGCGGACCACTTCGGGAAAGAGGAGCATCGGGCCGCGCCGCTGGCTGCGGAGGTCAGGCACGTCGAAGTCGCGCAGTTCCGTATCGAGCACCTTGCCCTGCACGTCGACGACAGAGAGGTCGAGCTCGACTCGTCCGGCCGGCACGTCGAACCGGGCACTGTCGGCCTGACCGGGCGCCCCGCCCTGGGCTGCGGCAACCCTTCCGCTGAACAGCTGCGCGCCGCCAGTCGTCCGCGCCTGAACGACGACGGCCTGTGGCGAGACGGCACTGTTCCCCCGGGGTTCCCAGCTGATCACCATCCGCGCGCGGCCCGAAGAATCTGACGCAATGCCGATCCAGGTCTCGACGAATGCGCTGCGGTGCTGCGGCCGCGTCGAGATCGGCGCGATCGTGCCTGCGGCGAGAAGCGCCCGCCATTCTCCGCCGAGAGGCGCCCAGTACCCGGGCCTGGCCCGCACGGCGGCATTGCGCCGGGTCGTTCGAATCTCGACGGGGTGAAATTTGCCGTCGGCTGGTGCCGGCCGATACGTAATCGCGTAATAGGCCTTCAGGTCCTGGGACATCAGCGCCATCCCGCTGGCAAGATCGCCTCCAGCGGGGACCGATCTCCCTCCGGTTTGCTGCGCGAGCCATTCGAGTGTCCCGGCTGCCGGCGCCTTCGGTGCATCCGCCGGCTGGTCGGGGGCGCGCGAGCCAGGGTTGAAGGCATAGACGGACAGGTGGAAACGGCTCGACGCGTGTGCGAGGCCCTGCACGTCCTGGGTCCTGCCGGTCCGTGGCGCCGCCGGATCCCGCAGCCCCTCGCTGACGAGGACGACGACGCCGCGGTCGGCCTGCAGGTCGCCCAGTTTGAGTGTCAGCTCGCGCAGGGCCGCGGTGACAATCTGCGTGCGCGCGCCCGCAATGGCTGCCGGGGCGCGGCCGATGTACTCCTCTTCGAACGTGCTTCGAGCGGTGAGGTCACCTTTGCGGCCGGAGAACGCCTCCAGCCCCGCGTGGAGTGCGGCGCGGTCACGGGTGAATCGCAGGCCGCGCAACGGATCGAGCGGCCGCATGACGATCGCAAGATCCTGGGGCTGGAGTTGCTCGTCGATGAAGCGCGCGACCGCGTCACGCGCGCGATCGGCATTCTCCGCAGCGACATGGAAGTCGTCGAGGAAGAAGGCAAAGACACGCGTTCCCGGCTGCCGCGCGGCTCGAACCTCGTCCGCATCGGTCACGATCGGCGGTACCGCCTCTGCCGCGGCCGGGACCGTTCGGAACTCGACGTCCGTCAGTGTCTGCGCGGTCCCGTTCTCAATCAGCTCGAAGTCGGAGGCACGCAGCCCTGACACTGGACGTCCGCGGGTGTCGGTGACGACCGCATCGATCCGCACTGGGGCCGCATCGGCTCGCGGCTGACTCGCTGACGCGGCAGAGCTTGTCGGGACGGCGTTCGGGGCGCTTTCCTGGCGGGCGACGGCAGCGCTCGCCATCAACAGGGCGGCTGCAGACATCAGCGCGACGCCACATCTAGCCGGGACGTGCATGACGCTCCCAGTCTAGCGCGGGGGGTGCCATCCTGACGGAGATCGATTCACCGCACATTCCGTTACCCGTGCCGCGATCGGTAGAGAGATGAACGTTTCGCATCGCTATACTCGGACCGATGAGCTCATCTCATAGAGACGCAGCTCGTGGAGGACCGATGGATCTCGATGTCAAGCACCTGCGGCTCGTAGCCGGCATCGCCGACTGCGGCAGCATGACCAGCGCCGCCTCGCGCCTTCACCTCACCCAGCGGGGGAAGCGAGCTGCCAGCTCTCAGCTCTCGGACTTTCAGCTCACAGTAACCAGTCACCAGTCACCAGTAACCAGTCACCAGTAGCCAGTAACCAGTAACCAGTAGCCAGTAACCAGTAGCCAGCAGCCAGCAGCCAGTAACCAGTAGCCCGTAGCCCGTAGCCCGTAGCCCAGCGTAACTGGCAGGCACTGGGAACTGGTGACTGGATACTGTCAATCGAAGGCTGAGCGCTGACGACTCTACTGCCCGCCCGCGCGGCCCGGAGTGGGGGCCGGTGCGGGCGCAGGCGCGCCGCCGCGTCCTCCCCGGCCTCCGGGCTGGTTCGCTACGACGTTCAGGATCCCGTTCATCATCTGCCAGTGTGACGGGAACGTGCAGACGTACGGATATTGTCCGACTGCCGCGGGAGCCTTGAACTGGAAGGTGACCGTCTGGTTCGGCTCCAGCAGCTTCGTCGAGAACAGCACCTGCGGGATGTCGGGCACGTATTGCTGCGCCATACCTGACGGTGACGAGGCGAGGCGGTCGCTGGCCTGCCCGAGTTGCGGCAACGAGCCGGCGGTGCCGAGCACGAAGTTGTGCTGCAGCAGGTCCGGGTTCGTGTAGATCACCTCGACGAGCTGGCCGGGCGCGACGGTGAACTCGGTTCGATCGAACTTCATCTGACCCGGGATCACCGCGAGCCGCAGCACGACGTCAGGCGCCTGTGACACGGGCGGCGGCAGTGCCGCGCCGGCGGCACCAGCAGCTCCGCCTTCGACCGTGAACGCCAGGTGTGCGGCGAGCTCTCCCGGTTTTGCATAGAGGGCACCGGCGTTGCTCTGGCGCTCGACGCGGTACTTCCACGTGCCCGCAAGCGGGATCTTCGAGTCGCCGGCCTCGACGTAAAGGGACTCCGGGGTGCCGACGAATCCACCCTCGTTTCTCGTGTTCTGGATGCGGACCGTGATCGTATTCGTCCCGGCGTGCAGGGTGCCCGTCGGAATCTCGTACACCGGTCCCACCGGTGGGCGCGGACCCGCGACTGGTGCTGGCGCTGCGGCACCGCGGCCGCCGCCCGCCGCGGTCGCGGGTGCGGCCTGCGGCGCGGCAACAGGCTGGGCGGTGAGCGACAGGCCATTGACCCACACTTCAGCGTTGTTGCGGACCGTGCCCAGGGTCAGAGTCGTGGGCGAGGTTCCGGCCCCGACCTCGAGTGATCGTGTGAACCACACGACGCCGTCGAAATCAGGCAGGCCGCGCGCTTCCCAGTTGCCAGGAACCTGCATCTCTTTCCAGTCGCTCCCGAGCTCCCCGGCTGCCGGCGTTCGCCAGTCCGGCTTGGTGTTCCCAATCCGGAGTGACACCGGCAGGGACCCGGGTGGGAGCGCATTGCGATCGGCGTGATACGCAGCCGTAAAGCTTTTCTGCTGGCGTGTCGCGGCGACGTAGAACGCACGGCCCAGCCACTTGTCGCTGTAGTTCGGCGCAACCTGGCTCTCGGCGTACAGCGCCTGCCCGATTTCGTCGGACGCCGGCATGTCTGCGAGCGCGAGCACCGCTGAGAGGCGTGTGTGCAGGTCCGGATCCTTGAGGAGGCCGGCCTGGAGAATGGCCCGACCGGCTTCCGCCGTGTGCGGCAGGACCATGGCGGCAGCTTTCCGCACGCCCGCCGCCGGATGCTTCAGCGCGCCCACGGCGGCGGAATACGCCTCCCCGGTCGCGGTGTCGAGCGCGCCGAGGCCGTGCAGCGTCCAGAGCGCGTGGAACGCCCCGCCGTTGACACCAACGGCATCAACCGACGGATTACGCACCAGTGCGACGAGCTGCGGCACGACGTCCTTCTGTGCTCTCTCGACGAGCAGCCGCTGCGCGTGCAGGCGCCAGAACATGTTGTCGGCCGCGAGCGCGTCGAGCAGCCCTGCCGGGTCCGCCTTCGACAGCGATCGCTTCTTCGCTGGCGGCGCGCCCTTGTAGACGATGCGATAGATGCGGCCGCGCTGGTGATCGCGCATCGACGTTTCGTACGCCGCGCCCTTGCCGACGCTGAACCCGGCCGGGGTCGGGTTGTGCTGCGCGATGAAGTTGTACCAGTCAGCCATCCAGACCGCGCCGTCGGGTCCGACCATCGAGGCCACCGGCGCAAACCACTCTTCCGCGCTCGATACCAGGTTCCAGCCGTCGCGCGTGACGAAGCCGGCGCCGTCGCTTTCGATGACCGCCTGGCCAATCAGGTGCGCGGTCGGCTCGTTGATGAAGGCGATGCGATCCCAGTACTCCTTCGGGAACGATCGGGCGGTATAGAGATAGTGGCCGGCCGCGGCGGTATAGCCGCCCCACACGTCAACCTGGCGGATGTAGGGGGTCGTGGGGTGGACCTGGTAGAACGCCGCCGCGCTTTGATAACCAGCGCCGCCGGCCGGGCCGCCTCGCCCGCCCGGAGTGCCGGTGCCGGGCAATCCCTGCACGTCGGCGAAGTACCGGTTCGGGATCGCCATGAACCAGCTCTGGTCGTTGTTCGCGGTCGACCCGAACACGTCGAAGTTTTCCGAGAAGCCGAGCCCCCAGGTGTTGTTCGTCGACGTCGTCAGGTACTCGAACTCGCTCCCATCCGGCTTGAAGCGGTAGGGACCCTGCGTGAACTGCATCGGCTTCCCGTTCATCGTCCCGTTGAACCCGGAGTACCCGACCACGCCCCAGATGTGATTGTCGGGCGCGTACTGCAGGTTCGAGGGACCGGCGTGCGTGTCGCGCAGCCCCCAGCCGGTGCTCAGGATCTGACGGACGTCGGCCTTGTCGTCGCCGTTGGTGTCCTTGAGGAAGAGGATGTGCGGCGCCGCAGCGACGATGACGCCTCCGTTCGCGAAGGTGAGACTCGTCGGCAGGTTGAGATGTTCGGCGAAGACAGTGAACTTGTCGGCCCGTCCGTCGCCGTTCGTGTCCTCGAGGATCTTGATTCGATCGTCGCCAGGGTTGCCGTCGAGCACCTCGTTCGGATAGTCCATCGCCTCGACGACCCAGAGGCGGCCACGCTCGTCGAAGGACATCGTGATCGGCTTGATGATGTCGGGCTCCTGCGCGAAGAGCTGAACCTCGAACTCGGCCGGCGTCTGCATGAACCGCTGCGCATCCTCCGCGGTGAAGGGCATCTGGAACTTCGGCGCCGGATCGCGATTCTCGTAGTTCGGCACGTTGAACCCGTCGAGATAGGTGACCGTCGGCATCTCGAGGGTCTGCCACTCGCGGCGAGCGGGCTCGTCGACGACCCACAGCACGGCATTGTTCACGAGGGTCTGAAACCCAGGCTTGGTCCACGTGCGTTCGTCGTGCCCGTAGGCCGTGTAGAACACGCGGCCCTTGCCCTGCGTCCGGACCCACGTCCATGGCTCGCGCCCCTGTTGATCCACACGCTCCATCAGCACGGTGCGGTCGACCGGATTGTGCCTGGTATGGACGTAAGTTTCGTCCCAGGTCTGGAATGGCTCGACGCCGCGCATCACCGGATGCGACGGCTGCACGATCTCAGCAGTGAACTCGCCGGTGCCATGCCGCTGGAACTCGCCGCCAACCAGCGCGACGTATTTGTCCGACCCGGTGAATTCCGCGGACGCGGAATGGAGCGCAATCACACCGTGCCCGGCTTCGACGTAATCGAGCAGCGCCTTTTCCTGCTCGGGAGTGATTGCCGTGTGATTGCCGTACAGCATCAGCGCGTCGTAGAACCTGAGCCTGGCCGGCGTGAGCGCCTCCTCCGGCGTTGCCGCGTAGGTGAGCTGGATACCGCGGCGCGCCAGAGGCGCGGCGAGGAGCGGGAACATCTTTGCCGGATTGTGCGGCTGCACTTCGTCCTGGCCGAGGAACAGGATCCTGATCGGCCGGCCGGTCTGGGGCGCAACCCGCGTCGCCGCGCGGCTGCCACGGCCGGCGCCGCGCCCCTGGGTTGCCGTGGGACGCGTCGTCCCGGCGCCCGGCGCCGGAGTCTGCTCCGTTTGCGCCAGCAGCGACAGACCGGCGACCGACAGTACCGCAACGCCGCAGAACATCACCCACGCGCGGCGGGCACTTGCGCTCGAGACACTTATTGGCATGCGCACAAAAACCTCTGTCGAAATGCGAATATGGCGGATGGATAATACTGCGCTCGGGGCAAAACTGCTCCCAAAGGTTATAGGGTTTTAGGGGTTTTAGGCGTTCTACGGGTTCTAGGGTCAGGTTCTAGGTTTTAGGTTCAAAGGTTGTAGGGTTCGGGTGTGGAACCTCAACCTCTAACCAAAAACCTACAACCTGACGCAGAACCCCTAGAACCCCTAGAACCCCTAGAACCCTAGAACCCCTAGAACCCCTAGAACCCCTAGAACCCTATAACCCGTCAAACAGTCCCTGTATCATTGACCCCTTCCGGCGGTCGTGTTACAAAATCGCCACACCAGCCTCACACAACAGGACCCGCCAACATGTCGGCTGACAAGAAAGTTCGCATCGCCATCGTCGGGCTTGGATTCGGCGCCGAATTCATCCCGATTTTCCAGAACCATCCGAACGCCGAGATGTACGCGGTCTGCCGTCGAGACAAGAAAGAGCTCGACGCGACCGGCGACAGGTTCGGCGTCAAGGTCCGGTACACCGATTACGACGCGCTGCTGGCCGATCCCAACGTAGACGCGGTCCACATCAACTCGCCGATTGCCCAGCACGCGCCGCAGGCGATCGCGGCGCTCAAGGCGGGCAAGCACGTCGCCAGCACGGTCCCGGCGGCGACGACGATCGACGAATGCCGGCAGATCGTGGAGCTGCAGCGACGAAGCGGCAAGGTCTACATGATGATGGAGACCGTCGTATACAGTCGCGAGTACCTGTTCGTCAAGGAGCTGCACGACAAGGGCGAGCTCGGCCGCGTGCAGTTCCTCCGCGGCAGCCATCAGCAGGACATGGAAGGGTGGCCCGGCTACTGGGAGGGCTTCCCGCCGATGCACTACGCCACCCACTGTGTCAGCCCCTGCCTCGCCCTCCTCGGCAAACACGCCGAGCACGTCGTCTGCCACGGCTCCGGGCGAATCGACGAGGCGCTCATCCCGAAGTACGGCAGTCCATTCGCGATCGAGACGGCGACGTTCAAGCTGCGCGACTCGGATGTGTGCGCGGAAGTCACGCGCAGCCTGTTCGCCACGGCGCGCCAGTACCGGGAAAGTTTCGACGCGTATGGCTCGCGAAAGTCATTCGAGTGGCAGCAGGTCGAGAACGAAGATCCGGTGATTCATACACGGAGCACGCCTGCCCGTCCGCTCACGGAAGCCGAAATCCCGCAGCGCGTGAAGGTGCCCGACTACGCGCACCTGCTCCCGGAGCCGATCCGTCGCTTCACGCAGCCGGCAGCGATCCAGGATGCCGATCACTTGTCCTTCCTGCAGGGGGGCGGACATGGCGGTTCGCACCCGCATCTCGTCCACAACTTCCTCATGGCGTGCATCGGCGAGCGGCCGGCAATGCCGGATGCCGAGACGTCCGTGAACTGGACGATGGTCGGCATTTGTGCGCACGAGTCGGCGCTCAAGGGCGGCGAAAAAATTCAGATCCCTCAATTCTGAGCTGGCGCTCCCGACACCGGACGCGGACCCTGCCGCGCCGAAGCTCCACCCGTTTCGCGGGAGCAAAGGCGAATAAACTTTTCCGCGGGTCGATACGTCACAGTAGGGGGAACGCGTGTATCGCGGGAGAACTGGTGTGAATCTGAAGCTCGCCCTCCGCCGTTTGGTCAAGACTCCGTTCGTCAGCATCGTCGCGATCATTTCGCTCGCGCTCGGGATCGGGGCGAATGCCGCGATTTTTTCGCTCTTCGAACAGACGTTGCTGCGCGCGCTGCCTGTCGCCCGCCCGACCGAGCTGGTCAGCCTGTCGGCGCCAGGCCCCAAGCCGGGCTCGAATTCCTGCGGCCAGGCCGGCGGCTGCGAGGACGTCTTCAGCTACCCCATGTTCAGGGATCTGGAACGGGTGCAGACAGTCTTCACCGGCATCGCCGCCCACGTGCCTTTCGGCGTCGCGCTCGCGTATCACGGACAAACGAGAAGCAGCGAGGGGACGCTCGTCTCAGGATCGTATTTCCCGGTTCTCGGCCTGCAGCCGGCACTCGGACGCCTGCTCGGTCCCGATGACGACCGGAATATCGGCGGGCATTTCGTGACCGTGCTCAGTTACAGCTACTGGGCGACACGGCTCGGCGCGAATCCGGCGGTCCTCAACGACACCATCGTGATCAACGGCCAGTCGCTGACGATCGTCGGCGTGGCGCCGGCGGGCTTCAGCGGAACGACGCTCGGAACGGATCCCAGCGTGTTCGTGCCGATCTCGATGCGCGCGTTGATGGACCCGGGATGGAAAGGATTCGACAACCGCAGGTCTGTACTGGGCGTACCTGTTCGCACGGCTGAAGCCGGGCACGTCGATCGAGCAGGCGCGCGCGACCATGAACGGGTACTACCGGTCGATCGTGAACGACGTGGAAGCCCCGCTGCAGAAGGGCACAAGCGATACCACCATGGCGCGCTTCAAGGCGCGGCAGCTGATCATCGAACCAGGTTCGCGCGGCCAGAGCTCGGTCCATCGCGAGGCGCGAGTGCCGATGATCTTCCTCCTGGCCGTCACCGGGATCGTGCTGGTGATTGCCTGCGCCAACATCGCCAACCTCCTCCTCGCCAGGGGAGCGGGCCGCGCGACGGAGATGGCTGTCCGGCTTTCAATTGGAGCCAACCGCCGGCATCTGATGATGCAGCTGCTCACCGAGTCGTGCGTGCTCGCCGTGCTCGGAGGCATCGCCGGCCTTGTCGTTGCCCGGTGGACTCTCGGGCTCATTTCTTCGCTGCTGCCGCCCGAGGTCTCCGGATTGCAGTTCGAGCTGCACTGGAACGTCGTCGTGTTCGCAGCGGTCCTGTCGCTCGCGACCGGGCTTCTCTTCGGCCTCTTCCCGGCGCTCCACAGCACCAAGCCGGATCTCGTGTCCGCCATCAAGGCGCAGGCCGGGCAGCCATCGGGCGCGCGTGCGGCGGCGCGGTTCAGAACTTCGCTCGTGACCGTGCAGATCGCGCTGTCGATGGCGTTGCTCATGGCGGCCGGGCTCTTCGTGAAGAGCCTCGTGAACGTCAGCCGTGTCGATCTCGGGCTCAAGGTCGACAACGTCGTGACGTTTGGAATTTCACCGGAACTGAGTGGCTACGACCGTGCCAGGTCGATGGCCTTCTTCGAACGGACAGAGCAGGAACTGGCGAGCATTCCTGGTGTCACGGGCGTGGCGGCCGCGATGGTGCCGCTGCTGGCAGGCAGCAACTGGGGCAGTGACGTGTCGGTCGAAGGGTTCAAGCGGGATCCCGACACCGATTCGAACGCGCGATTCAACCAGGTGAGTGCGGGGTATTTCCGCACGCTCGGCGTTCCGTTGATGGCCGGGCGTGAGTTTACGACTGCCGATACGGCGACGTCACCCAAGGTTGCCATCGTCAACGAGGCGTTCACGAAGAAGTTCAACCTCGGACGGAACGCGATTGGCAAGCACCTGAGCACCGGCGAGGACAAAACCAAGCTCGATACCGAGATCGTTGGCGTCGTGCAGGATCCGAAGTACAGCGAAGTCAAACAGGTGATCCCACCGCTCTTCTTCCGACCGTATCGTCAGTCCGAGGAGGGGGTTGGAGAGCTGAGCTTCTACGTGCGCGCGTCGGGAGATCCGACCGGCGTCCTGCGAAGTCTCTCGGGTGTGATGGCGCGACTCGACCCGACGCTGCCGCTGTCGAACGTCAAGACGATGCCGCAGCAGATCCGCGAAAACATCTTCATGGACCGGATGATCAGCACGCTGGCCACCGCATTCGCGCTGCTCGCCACCCTTCTCGCCGCCATCGGGCTCTACGGTGTCCTGGCATACACGGTGTCGCAGCGCACGCGCGAGATCGGCCTCAGGATGGCCCTCGGTGCCGATGGTGCACGAGTGCGCGGCATGATCCTGAAGCAGGTTGGCTGGATGACGCTCATCGGCGGGACTCTCGGCCTTGTCGGCGCCTACCTCCTCGGCCGCGGAGCCGAAGCGTTGCTGTTCGAGCTCAAAGGCTATGACCCCGTCGTCATGGCGAGCTCGGTCTTGCTCCTTACGCTCATTGCCTTCGGCGCGGGCTACATCCCCGCCTATCGCGCCTCACGCGTGCACCCGATGCAGGCACTTAGGTACGAATAACTCGGGATTCGGGATTCGGGATTCGGGATTCGGGGTTCGGGCTCGATTCGGGGCTGCCGGGATTCGGGGTTCGGGACTCGAGGTTCGGTGCCAGGCGTCGTAGCTTCCGCCTTCAGGCATCGAGTGCCAGGCGTCGTAGCTTCCGCCTTCAGGCATCGTAGCTTCCGCCTTCAGGCGGAAGTGCCAGGGTGCGGCTGAAAGCTGATCGCTGACGGCTGTTCAGAACGCCCTGAGATACTGCGACGGTACCGCGGGCTCCTGCCGGAGGCGCTGCGCGGCGTGAAGCGGCCAATACGGGTCGCGCAGAAGTTCTCGCGCCATCACGATCAGGTCAGCCTGGCCGCTCCGCACAATCTGCTCGGCCTGCTCCGGGGCGGTAATGAGACCGACGGCGGCAGTCGGCATCCCGGTCTCCCTGCGGACGCGTTCGGCGAGGGGAACCTGATAGCCCGCGCCCACGGGAATACGCGCATACGGGACGAGTCCGCCAGAGGAACAATCGCACACGTCGGCGCCGAGGGGTATCAACTGCCGCGACAGCGCCACCGAATCCTCGACGGTCCAGCCACCGTCGGCCCAGTCGGTGCCAGAGATCCGCACGAACAGTGCGTCGCCGTCCGGTAACACCGCGCGAACGGCCGCCACCGTCTCGCGGAGGAACCGGGTGCGATTGTCGAACGAACCGCCGTATCGATCGTCCCGCTTGTTGCTCAGGGGAGACAGGAACTCGTGCAGCAGATACCCGTGCGCCGCGTGGAGTTCGATGATGCGCGCGCCGGCACCGACCGCGCGACGCGTGGCGTCGGCGAAGGCGCGAATCACCCGGACGATGCCATCCTGATCCAGAGCTTCGGGAACCTGGTAGCCCTCGTTGAACGGCACCGCGCTCGGCGAGAGGATCGGCTGCCATCCGCCCGCCGCAGGGGGAAGCGGTGTTCCACCCTTCCACGGCGCACTCGTGCTTGCCTTGCGACCGGCGTGTGCAAGCTGCATCCCGGGAACCGCGCCCTGCTCGGCGACGAAACGGAAGATCCGCGCGAGCATTTCGACGTGATCGTCTTTCCAGATGCCAAGGTCGTCCGGGCTGATGCGCCCCTCCGGAAGAACCGCGGACGCCTCGGTCAGGACGGCCGCCGCACCGCCAACCGCACGGCTGCCGAGATGGACCAGGTGCCAGTCGGTCGCATATCCGTCGACACTCGAGTACTGACACATCGGCGATACGACCACACGATTTCGGAGCGTGAGGTCGCGGATCGAGAACGGCGAGAAGAGCGCAGAGGTAGCCACCCGCCTATTATGCGGTGCCGCCGCCGGACGGGCGGGGATTCGTCCGTCTCCACAGCTCGTATCGCACCCTCGCCCTGACGCCGCGGGCCAGCTGCATCGCGCGATCGTGAAGCGAGGGGTTCCAGACGAACACCGCACGCGCCAACGCCGCCTCTTCGGCATCGTCTGCGCCGGCCGCTCGCAAACGCGTAAGCCCATCCCAGTAGCGGCACCACAGAGTGAAATACAACGCGTCCCGCGCGTTTTGCAGGCGTGTGTATTCACCGAACACGGGATCGCCCATCGGCCCCCGGCCGTGACGCTCGTGACGAACGAGCCCGCGCCGATTCTCCAGGACGCCGTGTGCATGGCACAGAAGGATCGCCGTGTAGACGTTGTCCCACCCGCCGTCACCGGCGAGGTAGCCGCGGAACAACCGCCGGTGAGTCTTCCACCAGGGCGTCGTAATCGCGAACACGTCGGCGCCCGCAAATTCGATTCGCGGCGGTTCGCGGTCCGCCGGATCGAAGTCTTCGCGCGACAGGACAGCCGCGTCCCCTGGGGCCGCGAGGATCCAATCAACCGCTGCCTGGCTGAAGATGATGTCCCCGTTGGTGAAGCAGAACCAGTCGATGCCGCGCGCGGCCGCCTCCGCCCCGAGCACGTCGAACAATTCCGACATCAGCGGCTTCCGTACGCCGCTGCGGCCCGTAACGCTGTTGGAGGACGAGCGCAGGGACGCCAGGGTCTCGACACCGGCGACGTGGTGCGGATTCGATTCGAACTGAAGGTTGACGACGGCAACGCCGCGAAGCGCTGTCAGCGAAGCAACGCCCGCTGCCTGCCGGCGCATCCCATCTGGTCCTGCGGTGAAGGTGTGGGTGCCAACGAGGAGTGCCGGTGTGGTCATGAGACGGTGTGACCTGCGGCCGAACGCCCGGTAATCAATTCTGGTTCGCCAGGATGACGATCAGCAGCACGATGAGCGCCAGCACCACCAGCAGCGCGATCTTCCACGCGCTCTTTGGGTACTGCCCGGCCATCCGACCGGTGTCACCGTTGACGACCACCTGGTAGCTCGTGCGTCCGTACAGGTAGGACAGGAGCCACACGGGTACGAGCACGTGCTTGAAGGTCCGGCCGGAGAACACCGGCCGAATCTCCAGGTTGCGATACGTATCGCCGGGGATTTGGCTGGCGGCCATCTCGAACAATTGCCGCGACATCGCCTGCTCCGAGCGCGCCGCCGCATCGAGCAGGACGATCTGGTAGTGCTCGACGACGAAGCCGGACAGAAATGCGGTGTCGTACGGGACCAGCTCGGAGGTGGAGAATGGCTCCACCTGCTCGAGCAGGTCGTGCGAAACTCCCTGGGTCCCGGGCACCGGCTCGTCGTCGAAAAAATGCCGGACCTCACCCGACGCAGGCTCCCACCGCACGTGCCGCACCTGGCGTGTCGATGTCTGTCCGCGGTTGTCCCTGTAGGTTTCGGACGTGTAGTAGTAATGCCCCGCCTCGGCCGTCCACGGGCAGACCGCCTGCGCGTCGAAGGTCCAGTACGGGATGTAGACGCCGCGGACGCGATCGATCAGCGCGCGACGCTTGAGCGCGCCCGGCGCGAGCCACTTGCTCGCGTACCAGCGGCGAATCTGCTCGCGCACCTGCGATTCGGAAATCTTGAAAGGCAGGAGCCCCTGCGGCCGGATCGGCGCCTTGATCTCCTTGTAGTCGACCAGTGCCGGAGAGCCGCAGAAGTTGCAGTTCTGCCCGACGCGCTCGGGATCGAAGACCGAAACTGCCTTGCAGCTCTGGCACTGCACCGTGCGCCGTTCGGTGAGCCACCCGCGGGCTTCGTCGGGCAGCTCGCGGAGTGCCTTCGCCAGATCGTTCTCGACCAGCGCACCGGAGGCGGGATCAACGGTAAACGGCGCCGCCGTTCCGCAGAACGGGCAGACGAGGAGCTGTTTCGTTGGATTCCACACCGCCTGCGCGCCACACGCCGCGCACGCATGCTTGTCGAGAGCCGCGATGTCGGTCATCGGTGGATTCGGTGCGGCCTCATTTCGCGAGGTACTCGTCGAGCGCGCTTCGCTTGATCCGATACGAGGAGCCGATCTTCTTTGCCGCGAGCTCGCCCGACTCGATGATCGTCATGACGTCGGCTTCGGGCACGCCGAGTACCTGGGCCACGTCCGCTGGTGCGAGCAGGTCGGGTGTGGTCCCGGCTGGCGCCGCGCCGGCAGGAGCGGCCACCGAACCGCGCGCGGCCGGGGCCGCCGCGCCCGGTAGCCCCTGCTGCTGAACGATCTGCTGGGCGATGGACAGGCCGACGGCAAGCTCCGTCGCCATTCCGCCAGAGCCGCCGCCCTTTTCCATTCCCTGCGCCATCTGGAACTTGACGTAGTCGTTCAGGTTCCCCACCGCCGCCATGCTCGAACGCTTGTCAATCGCCTGCTCCACTTCGGCCGGAACCGAGACGTTCTCGATGATGAAGCTGGCGATCTGCAGGCCATACTTGGCGGTCACGACAGGATTGATCAGCGGCAGCAGCGCCTCTCCGAGCTCGCCGTACCGGCTCGCGACGTCGAACACGGGAATCTTCGCCGACGCCAGCGCATCGGCGAAAATGCTCACGATCCGCGAACGCATCGTGTCAGCGAATTCGTCGAGCCGGAAGTTCTGGTCCGAACCGGCGACTTCCTTGAGGAACAGCCTGGGATCGACCACCCTGAAATCGAACGTCCCAAACGCCCGCGCCCGGACGATGCCGAGATCCTCGTCGCGCATCATGATCGGATTGGCGGTGCCCCACTTGTTCCCCGTGAACAACCGCGTCGTGACGTAGTAGACGTCCGCCTTGAACGGTGAGTTGAACCCGTACTTCCAGGACTTCAGCCGCGTCAGGATCGGAATGTTGTCGGTGGTGAGCGTGTGCTTGCCGGGACCGAACGTATCGCCGAATTCCCCCAGGTAGACGAACTGAACCTGCTGCGACTCGCGCACGATCAGCTGCGCGCCGTTCTTGATCGCCTTGTCTTCGTCGGGAAAGCGGTACGACAGCGTGTCGCGCGAGTCATCGGTCCATTCAATGACCTCGATCAACTCACCCTTGATGAAATCCATGATGCCCATAAGTCGGCTCCAGTCGTCGGGGACAGAGGGGCCCGGCAGCGCGCCGTGGCGTTGAGGGGTATTCTAGTGCGCGAATGGCACCAGGCGCAGAATCACTTCATTGCCCGAACTGTGGCGCGCCCGCCGACCCCGATGCGCGCCGGTGCACCTATTGCCGGGCGCGGCTGGCGACGGTGACCTGCGCCTCGTGCTTCGCGGCGATGTTCGATGGGACAGCCTTCTGCCCCGCCTGCGGAGCGGCACGGGCGATAGCCGATATGCAGGCGTCTGCGCTGCGGTGCCCCGCCTGCACCACGGAGCTCTCCGCTGTCGCCGCCGCGGGCACGCCGATGCTCGAGTGCCGCACGTGCGACGGCATCTGGCTCGATGCGTCGCAGTTCGAGCAAATCTGCACCAGCAGCGAGTCTCGCGCGGCGCTGCTTGCGCGCCCACCCGGCAGCCGCGTCACGGCAACCGAGCGGCGGATCAAGTACCGCCCGTGCGTGCGCTGCGGCAAGATGATGAACCGCATCAATTTTGCCAGGCTCTCGGGGACGATTATCGACGTCTGCCGCGGACACGGCACGTTTCTCGACAGCGGCGAGCTGCACGCGATCGTGACGTTCATCCACGGCGGCGGACTCGAACGGGCGCGGCAGCACGACTTGCGGCAGCTCGAAGACGGGAAGAGGCGACTGGAGAGTGCGCAGGCCGCGCTGGCTCACGCGCAGTCGCATACTGTGGGATCGCGCGGGTGGGACACAAGCGTCGCTCTCGGAATTGCTGAAGGCTCTGCGGGACTGACCACCGCTCAGGGTGCAGGCTGGAGTTCGATCGACCCGTAATCGCGCAGCGGATCACGCTGGCCGACCAGGGATACGGGCCGGCGACGGAGCGACCTGCACAACTGTTCGACGCTGTCGGCGGTCCAGCCGGTCAGCGGCCATAGCGCGGGGTGAATCTCGACGACGATGGAAAGCGATGGGCCGCGTGCGCGAACGGTCTCGACCGCGCCGGCGAGAACGTCGAACTCGAATCCTTCGACATCTATCAGCATCCAGTCAGGCTTCAATTGATGGGTGCGGCAGTAGTCGTCGACGCTGACCACGGCGACGGGCGACGACGTGGCGCCCGGTGCTGCATCAGGATTCGGCGCAGACATGCGGCTCAGGCCGCTTCCGGGTTCACCGAACAGCACGGCTGCACCACCTGTGCGGCCAACCGCGAGTTCCTCGATTCGCACGCGTCCCGCGAAATCATTGAGCCGCACGTGCCGCCGGAGCACGGCGGCGGTTCCGGCGTTCGGCTCGAAGGCGATAACCGTGCCCGTGGGGGCCATCCACCGCGCGATCTGCAGCGCGTAGACGCCGACATGCGCGCCGATATCGAGACATGACTGCCCGGGCTTCATCCGGCTGCGCAGGATACGCGCGAGATCCGACTCGTAGTCAGGCTGAATAAAGCCGCGAAACCGCGGGTCCAGACGGAATAGCTCGCCGTTGATTTCCGCGGTCACGCCTCGACCGGCAGTGATCGCGTTGAGCAATTCTCCGTACAGCGGACTCAGACGACGCCTGAGCGGTGAATTCCGGCGCGACGCACCTCCGGCGAGCATCGAGGCCAGCGAGTGGAAACGGCCGATGATCCCCCCGAGCCGCTGCTCGACCAACCCTAGTGACCGGGCTCCGGTTCGAAATTGAGCGCGACACCGTTGATGCAGTACCGGAGGCCCGTCGGCGGCGGACCGTCTTCGAACACGTGTCCGAGATGGCCGCCGCAGCGGCGGCAGTGGACCTCCGTGCGCGTCATGAAGAAGCTGCGGTCGACCGTGGTGGCTACCGATCCCTCGAGCGGCTCGAAGAAACTGGGCCAGCCGGTGCCGCTCTCGAATTTCGGACCCGACTTGAACAACGGGTTGTTACAGGCGACGCAGAAAAACGTGCCCGGACGCTTCTCGTGCAGCAGGGCACATGTCCCTGCCCGCTCGGTGCCGTGCTCACGCAGCACGTGGTACTGCTCGGGCGTCAGCTGCTTCCGCCACTCTTCTTCGGTCTTGACGACTTCGAATGTCTCGCTTGAAGTACTCACGGTATGAATCTCCCTCAGAGTACCTAAAGCTTACTCCGGGTAGTCAGCGCGGGCCAAAGCCCTCCGCGTATCCCCTGCGGAACCCGGCGCGGTATCCGGCCTGGTAATCCACGCGCGCTCCCAGGCTCGCCTGATATCCGGCGTCCGCCTGTTCGAGCTCGCGCTGACCTTCGAGGTCCCACTTGCCTCCGTTCACGTACCGATCTTCCTTGCCGGCCTGCCGTCCGTCTGCGACGCCCCGGTCGAACGCGGTCTCAAAGGCGGGTGTCCCGCGACGGAGATCCGCAATCGAACCGCTGGTGGTATCCGAGCCCGCAGCTGCCTGCGCCGGACGCGAGTTGAGGAATTCGCCGCGCGTCACCACGCCGTCCCCGTTCGCGTCGGCCTGCTCGAACGACCCGAGATCCAATGTCCACTCGTTGCGCCGCAGACGCCTGTCGCCGTCGCGATCGGCACGCGTAAACTGCGCGACCAGCTCATCACGCTGTCGAACACTCAACTGCGTCGAGGGTGGCGGAGCCACTTCCTTGCCCGAGAGCACGCCGTCGTGGTTCGTGTCCTGCTGGCGGAACGCCTCGTCGCTGCCTCGCCACTCGGCCCTGGTGATCACGCCGTCGTGATCCGTGTCCATCGCCTGGAAGCGGATTGGCGCGGCGGCACCGGCCCGCTGGCGGTCGTCACGAGGCACGGCGGTGCCGTTCTGCGGCGCCGCCGATCCCGCCGACGCGAGCACGCCGGCCAACACGGGAGCCAGACAGGACACGACGAAAGACCTGTAAGTCACCATTGGTGTTCACCTCTACTGGAGCGTGTTGCACGCCTGCGGATCGCCGCCCTCGAAGCCGCGACGAAGCGCAGAGACACGCTGCTGCGATGTGCCGTGGGTGAATTTCTCCGGGAACACGCGCCCGGTCGACATCCGCTGAATGCGGTCGTCGCCAATCGCTGCCGCCGCTTTCAGCCCCTCCTCGAGGTCGCCCGGCTCCATCTGCACGCGCCGCGGCGCCCCGCTGGACGGCGTTGCCGTGGCGTGCGCCCACACTCCGGCGAAGCAGTCCGCCTGGAGCTCGAGCCCGACTGAAAGTGCGTTTCGTTGTGACGGGTCGCGCGCCTGCTGCTGACGCATCTTCGATTCGATCCCGGTCAGCGCCTGCACATGATGGCCGAGCTCGTGCGCGACGACGTAGGCTTCGGCGAAGTCACCGGATGCCCCGAAGCGCTGACGGAGCTCGTCGAAGAACCCGAGGTCCAGATAGACGTGTCGATCACCAGGACAGTAGAACGGGCCGCTCGCAGCGGACGCCTGACCGCACCCTTCCGTGACAATGGAGTCGCGGAACAGCCGGAGCGTTGTCCGCTCGTATCGCGGACCAAGAAGCTGTTGCCAGGTGGACTGTGCGTCCGCCATGACCGCGTCGAGAAAGTCGACGGTCTTCTCCTCGGCAGGAGACGACGCCACCGGCCCGGACGTGCCGACATTCGTCGTCGGTGCCGCTCCGCCGCCGCCGCCAACGAGGGAAAGAAAATCAACGCCGGTCGCCCAGCTGAGCAAGCAGCAGGACGAGCACGCCCCCGATCCCCATGGGCACGGCGCGCATCCCGCCAGAGCTGCCACGAAGGTCCTCGATGTTGCCGCGATCGCCGGACGTCCACTTCATTTTCCTGCTGACTCCTTCCCGCGGGTGCATGCCTGCAAGAAGCGGGTCCGGACTCAGCGGGCCTGCGCGGTAGGTTTCCTATTGAGGGATGAAAAAGCCGGGGACGCCTAATCCACCCGGATCTGACGCCATTTGCCCTGCTGAAACCGGGCGACGGACAGGAGGCACCGCGTGGAATGGCCGAGCAGGATGGCGGTCCAGACACCCGAGGCGTGCAGTGTTCCCCAGTGCTGCAGGGCAAAGCAGACACCGAGCGGCAGCATGACCTGGGCCACGAGCGTGATGTAGAGGGGGCTGCGAGTGTCGCCGGTGCCCTGGAGGCCGCCTGTGTAGGTCAGCGCGACGGTGATGAAAAGGCCGGAGACGCTGAGGAACCTCAGGAGTCCTCGTCCGAGTTCCACGACCACCGGATCCTTCAAGCCGAAAATTGCGAGGAGCTGTTCCGGGATGAGCAGAAACAGCGCACCGATCATCGCGGCGACACATAAGCCGATCCGTGCGGTCAGGTGCACGGCGTGCGCGCTGCGATCGGGCTTGCCGGCGCCGAGGTTCTGACCGGCAACGGCGGCCGCGGCACCCATCAGACCGACCGAGGTCCATGTAATCAGCGAAAACAACTCGGCGTAGCCGACCGCATACGCCGCCTGAGCCTCGGCACTGTAGGGGAGCGAGCCGATGAACCGCAGCAGCATGACGCCGGCGACGTTCATCGCCACTCCCTGGATTCCCGCCGGCAGTCCGAAGCGGAAAAGCGATCGAATCACCGTGAGATCAGGACGCCACGACATCGTCCTCGAGAAGTGCACCACGAGCCGTGCCGGTGCAGAGCATCCAGACGGCGACAGCCGACACACTGGTGCTCGCGATGACCGTGCCCATCGCGGCCCCGCGGGTGCCAAATGCCGGGATCGGCCCGGCCCCGCTGATGAACACGACGTTCAAGCAGAAGTTGAGGACCGTCATCGCGATGCCGAGGCGCAAAGGCGTTCGCGCATCACCCGCGGCGCGGAGCGCGCCGCCAAGCATGAAGAACATGAGCAGGCCGATGCTGCCGGTGAACATCAGCCGCAGGAACGGCAGCGCCTCGGCACGCACCGCGGGTGTCGCATTGACGAGCGTCAGGAGCGTGGGGGAGAGGGCGTATCCGAGCGGCGCGAGCACTGCGAGCGACAGGACCAGCGCGGTGATGAACGCCTGGTACACGGTGCGGTTGACCCGATCCTCGTCGTTGGCGCCGGCGAAACGTGCGACGAGCACGCCCATGCCGGTGAACAGCGAGCTGATGAAAACGATGACGACCAGGAAAATCTGCCAGCTGACGCCGATCGCCGCGTTCCCGGTGTAGCCGACGTAGTGCCCGACGAGCGCGTGGTCGACGATCCCCTGGACGCCGCCGATCGCATTCTGCAGAACCGTGGGCCAGGCGAGCTTCCAGACCGCTGGCAGGAGCGGACCGTCCACAATCGAGCGGTCGAAGCTCCTGCGTTTGGGGGCGCCCGGAGCTGCCGCCGGGATGGCCGCGGCCACGCCGGCCGCTCCGCCGGGAGCGGCGGCACCGCGAGGCGACGCCTGGATTTCTGAAGCCACGCGTCCGCGATCATAGCGCGTTGGGGAAGCCGCGAGTTTCCACTCTCCAGTCCCCAGTTTCCAGTCTCCAGTTTCCAGTGCTTGAGCCACTTCTCAGTAGTGACAGCTCGCTGCTGGCGACTGGAACCTGGTTACTGGTTACTGGTTACTGGTGACTGGCGACTGGCGACTGGCGACTGTCAGCCAGTCTGGCGCATCGATTTGATTGTGCGCCGGACGTCGGCGTGAGCGAGGACGACGGCGGGCTGGCGCTGGAGCGCTTCGTAGTAGCGGCGCTGGAAACCTTCGCCGGTTTCCGAGGCGGTCAGCAGGTGCTCGACTTGATCGATGAGCGCGGCGGCGTCGGCGTCAGTGGCCGGAGAATCTGGTTCGGCGGTCTGATCGATGCGGACGATCAGCTCTGACAGGGAGTGGAGCCAGGCAAACCATGGATCACCGATGACCAGCTGCAGGAGCGTCGCATTCGATCCGACGCGACCGCGATCCATTTCGTAGGTGACCCGGGTGTCATCGAGCAGCACCTTGTGCAGGTGCAGCAGCCCGCCTCGAACGGCGCGCAGGCGGCCACGGTTCTGCTCGGTCATGAGCGCATACGGCGACTGCGTCCCGGCAGCGTCGGCTGGTTGCCTGGCCGCCGCGAGCAGGGACTCGAGGTCGAGCCGGCCGGTCATCATCTGCACCGATCCATCCGCGTTCCTCGGCCACTGCGCGCGCGGGCGATCCCAGTAGAGTTCGAGGCCGTTGCCGTCGGGGTCGCGCAGGTAAAGCGCTTCGCTCACGCCGTGGTCGCTCGCGCCGTCGAGCGGCACCGCCGCGTCGCGCAGCCGTCGCAGCGCGTCGCCAAGCGCAGGGCGGTCCGGGTAGCGGATGGCGAAGTGGTAGAGACCGGTCGTGCCCGCCGCCGGTGGACGGCCGCCCTGGCTCTCCCAGGTATTCAACCCGATGTGGTGGTGGTACCCGCCGGCACTCAGGAAGGCGGCCGACGCTCCCATCCGCTGCGTCAGCTCGAACCCAAGGACGCCGGAATAGAACGCGAGCGCGCGGTCCAGATCCGCAACCTTGAGATGGACGTGCCCGATGTCCGTTCGTGAATCGATGGGATTCGACATACGCCCATGATCGCGCACCTGCGGGGGGGCAAATCAAGCACTGTCCGGCGAGGCCGCCAACCGGCGGCGCACTCTGCAGCGGCACACTATAATCAGGCCTATGGTGCAGTTCATCCGTCGACTGGCAGTGCTCTCCCTGATTGCGGGTCTTGCCCCGGCAGATCTCGTCGCCCAGCAACAGGAACGCTCGAAAATCCCCGAGAAATACCGGTGGAACCTGACGGAGATCTATCCTGACGACCAGGCGTGGCGGGCCGCGAAGGACAAGCTCGTCGCCGAGGTTCCGAACGTCCGCCCGTTCAAGGGGACACTCGGATCGTCAGCACAGAAGCTCGCCGACGCGCTGGAGCTGGGCAGCCGCATCTCGAAAGACTTCTCTCGGATCGCGGTCTACGCCGGCATGATGTCCGACCAGGACACCCGGGTGAGCACCTACCAGGGCATGCAGCAGGAAATTTCTCAGATAGGCGCCAATATCGGCGCCGACCTGGCCTTCGTCGAACCGGAGATCCTCAAGATCGATCCCGCGACGATCGACAAGTTCATCGCGTCGGAACCGCGGCTGAAGGTATACACGCTTTACCTGCACGACATTCTTCGCCGCCGCGAACACACCTTGTCCGACGCGGAAGAGCGGATCCTGGCGAACGCCTCGGTCGTCGCGGGCGGTCCCTCGAACATCTACGGCATCCTTTCCGATGCGGACTTCCCGTATCCGTCGGTCACGCTCTCGGACGGCAAGAGCGTGAAGCTCGATAGCGCAGGCTTCAGCCTGTACCGGACCGTCCCCGACCGCGCCGATCGCGAAAAGGTCATGTCGACGTTCTTCGGATCGCTCGGCAACTTCCGCGGCACGTTCGGCGCCACCTTGAATGGCCAGGTACAGTCCGACGAGTTCTATGCCAAGGCGCGAAACTACAAGAGCGCACTCGAGAGCTCGCTCGATGCGGCCAACATCCCGACGCTCCGTGTACATGCGGCTCATCGACGGGGTGAATCGGAACCTGCCGACGTTCCACCGCTATCTTGCGCTGCGCAAGCGGATGATGGGGCTGTCCGAGCTCCACTACTACGACCTGTACGCCCCGCTGGTGTCCTCGGTCGACCTGACCTACAACGCCGACGAAGCGGAACAGCACGTCATGGCGGCGTTGAAGCCGCTCGGCGATGAGTATGCGACCGGCGCAAAGCGGGCCTTCACCGAGCGATGGATCGACCTCTATCCGACGCCCGGCAAGCGGTCCGGCGCGTACTCGAATGGCGGCGCGTACGACGTACATCCCTACATGCTGCTGAACTACAACGGCAAGTACAACGACGTCAGCACCGTCGCGCACGAGCTCGGGCACACGATGCAGTCGTACTTCTCGAACAAGACGCAGCCCTACCCGCTTGCGGGCTACCCGATCTTCGTCGCCGAGGTCGCGTCGACGTTCAACGAGGCGCTGCTCATCGACCACATGCTCAAGACGATCACCGACGACAACACCAAGCTGTCGCTGCTCGGGAACTACCTGGAAGGGATCAAGGGGACGGTGTTTCGACAGACGCAGTTCGCCGAATTCGAGCTGCGGATGCACGAAATGGCGGAGAAGGGCGAGCCGCTGACCGGCGACGCCCTGTCAAAGCTGTACGCCGACATCACGAAAAAGTACTACGGTCACGACAAGGGCATCTGTATCGTCGACGATTACATCCAGCACGAATGGGCGTTCATCCCGCACTTCTACCGGAACTTCTACGTGTTCCAGTACGCGACGTCGTTCACCGCTTCGTCGGCGCTCTCGGAGAAGGTGCTCGCCGGGGATCCGGCGGCCACCAGCCGCTACCTGACATTCCTCGGCGCAGGTGGATCGAAATACCCGATCGACCTGCTGAAGGATGCGGGAGTCGACATGACGACCGACGAACCCCTCGAGCTCACGATGCGGAAGATGAACCGCGTCATGGACGAAATGGAAAAGATCCTCGCGGCGAAGCGCTAGCCGGTCGTCCTACGACGCGAGCTGCAGGTCGTTCCGCCGGGCTTGCGTCGTCTCGCACTTGCCGTGCAGCACGGCGCCGTCGACCATCCGGAGTGACGGCGCGCTCACTTCGCCGGTCACATTGGCGGAGGCGCCGAGCGAAATCAGTTCGGTGGCGCAGAGCACGCCCGAGATGCTTCCCTGCACGTCAATCGCCCTGGCTTCGACATCAGCGGCAAGGTGCGCTCCCGGGTTGATGGTGAGAGCGTGACCTTCAACCGCGATCGACCCTTCGACGCGGCCGCTGATCAACAGGTCCTCCTGCGCGCTGACCTGGCCCTTGATGACGATCGACGAACCGATTTCCGACTTGCCTTCCATGTGCCCTCCGTCGAGACGACTGCAACGTCTGTGTGTTGTGGAACGTGGGATGTGTGGGATGCAACGGAGCGATGATGAGACGCGGCGTTGCGGGCGAGACATTCGCAATTCACGTTCCGCACTGAGATCATTCGCGGATCAGCGTGTTGACGCGCCAGCGCAGCGCGACGGAGGCGGCCGTCTCATACAATTTCCGACCGCCGATTACAATCGCGTCATGAGCTCAGCAATACCAAATTCATTGGCTCAGATCTCCTTCGATGTCAGCGGCTTGGTCATCAGGATGAAGTGACACGGCTGGGTCGCTTCCGCGGGTTCGGAGAACGGCTCCGTGCCGGACTCGACATACCCCAGGCGCCGGTAAAAAGGCGGAAGCTCTTCCCTGAGGTTGACGATACGCAGGTCCGCGTGCCGCGCCCCGTTCCGAAGGCAGTAGTCTTCGGCCGCCGCCATGAGCGCACGACCGTACCCACTGCCCTGACGCTCCGGATCGACCGAGACCATTCCGATGTAACCGCGGTCGCCCCGCAACTCGACGTACACGGTACCGATGGGATCGCCGTCGCGCTCGAGGAGGAGGAACGTTCCCTGTGCCTGTTGCCGGCGGATGCCATCAGCGGTGATCCGATCCCCGCGCTTGAAGAAACGCTCCACCAGAAACGCGGCGTTAATCAGACATTCGAGGGCAGGGACATCCGACGCCGTCGCGACGCGCGTGTTCATGCGATCAGAACTTTCGAAAAGTCAGATTGAGACGCCCGTCGAAGGGCAGGCACGCGGGTGCCGTACCGGCGACAAGTCCGGTGACGCCGTGATAGCGCAGGCGTGATTCGCCGCCGAAAACGAATGCGTCGCCCGATTCGAGCAGCATTTTCGTCACCGGGTCGCGGCGTTTCAGGCCTCCGAACAGGAACTTCGCCGTCTCGCCGATCGAAAAGGAGACGACCGGCGCACCCGCGGCAATCGATTCGGGGCTCTCGTCCTTGTCCTGGTGCAGGCCCATCCGGCTGCTGCCGGTATACCAGTTGACGATGCAGGTGTCGGGGGTGACTGAGAAGCCGGCGTCGCAAGCGGCGGCTGCGGCGAGGGCGGCGAGTTGCGGCGGCAGCGCCGGCGCCGGAAGGCCGTCGATATCGGAGCGCACGGTTTCGTAGGAATACGTCCGAGCGTTCCAGTGACGGCCGAGGCAGAGCATGCGGACGCTCATCGTGCCGCCGCCGCGGACGACCGGGGTGTAGAACCCGGCAGGCTGCTGGCCGAGGGCGAGGCAGAGGCCCGCGATTTCCTGTTGTTGTGCAGGCGCCAGGTAGTGGGGGAGGTGGAGGACGCCGGGGGGAAGGGACATATCAGCGCTCAGCTTACAGCTCTCAGCTATCAGCTCTCAGTTTCCAGTTTCCAGTTTCCAGTTTCCAGTTTTCCAGTCTCCAGTTCCCAGAATCCAGTTCGCAGATCCCAAACTCGAATCCCGAGTCCCGAATCCCGAGTCTCGAATCCCGATCCGCGGCCTCCGGTGATTCGCCGAGGACGGGCGCCGGGCGTCGATCCTGCCGATCGGAGGCGCGCAGGTCGGCGTACAAAAAGATAGGGCCGCTGACAATCAGCGGCCCTTGAAGAATAATCCCGGCAGTGACCTACTCTCCCACACAGTTACCCATGCAGTACCATCGGCGGTAGAGAGCTTAACTTCCGTGTTCGGAATGGGAACGGGTGTGACCCCTCTCCTATGACCACCGGGAAAATGACCTGCGGGGCGGGTGGCCTCGCGCAGGTGTTGTTGTGCTGCCTGGGGTCCCCCTTCGCTCGCCAGTCGTGCTCCGTGGTGCAAGTTGATATACACAACTTGCCCGCCGTAGCGCCGCAGGCGCGAAGGTGGGTCGTCCCAGACAATGTCAAAGAGCTTGAGACTTCCGCCTGAAGGCGGAAGCTACGGTGTCGATGTCGCTTCCGGCTTTAGCCGGAAGGTCGTCATCGTCGCTTCCGGCTTTAGCCGGAAGGACAATTAAATATCCTGCAAACGGTAGTTCTTTCGTTCCACATTGACGTGTCCGATCTGACGATCGGGCATCGCAGTGCGAGCACTGTAGTAGAAAAAATGGTCAAGCCTCACGACTGATTAGTATCGGTTAGCTTCAGCCATCGCTGGCCTTCCACACCCGACCTATCGCCTGGTAATCTTCCAGGAGTCTTTAGAGAGCTTATGCTCTGGGAGATCTCATCTTGTGGAGGGTTTCACGCTTAGATGCCTTCAGCGTTTCTCCCTTCCGCACGTAGCTACCGAGCGCTGCCGTTGGCACGACAACTCGTACACTAGAGGTGCGTCCATCCCGGTCCTCTCGTACTAAGGACAGCCCCACTCAAATCTCCTGCGCCCATGACAGATAGGGACCGAACTGTCTCGCGACGTTCTAAACCCAGCTCACGTACCGCTTTAACCGGCGAACAGCCGGACCCTTGGAACCTGCTACAGCTCCAGGATGCGATGAGCCGACATCGAGGTGCCAAACCTGAGCGTCGATGTGAACTCTTGGCTCAGATCAGCCTGTTATCCCCGGCGTACCTTTTATCCGTTGAGCGATGGCCCTTCCATGCGGAACCACCGGATCACTAAAGCCTGGTTTCCCACCTGCTCCACTTGTAGGTGTCGCAGTCAAGCTCGCTTATGCTTTTGCACTCTACGGCTGATTTCCAAACAGCCTGAGCGAACCTTCGCGCGCCTCCGTTACAGTTTAGGAGGCGACCGCCCCAGTCAAACTACCCACCTAGCAGTGTCCCTGACCTGGATTACAGGACGAGGTTAGAACGCCGGAGTGTTAAGGGTGGTATCTCACCGTTGACTCACCCGAGCCCGAGAGCCCGGGATCAAAGTCTCCCACCTATCCTGCGCATAACACGCCAGCATTCACTACTAAGATGTAGTAAAGGTGCACGGGGTCTTTCCGTCTAGTCACGGGCAACCGGCGTCTTCACCGGTACCACAAATTCGCAGTGCCCCTCGTTGAGACAGCGCCCAAATCATTACGCCATTCGTGCAGGTCGGAACTTACCCGACAAGGAATTTCGCTACCTTAGGACCGTTATAGTTACGGCCGCCGTTTACCGGGGCTTCAGCTCGAAGCTTCGCCTTGCGGCTAACCTCTCCCTTTAACCTTCCGGCACCGGGCAGGCGTCAGACCCTATACGTCGTGTTCGACTTCGCAGAGTCCTGTGTTTTTAGTAAACAGTTGCTTGGGCCTCTTTATTGCAACTCGTTCGCGCACGCAACCGCGAGGATCACGCACACTAATCGAGCACCCCTTATTCCGAAGTTACGGGGCCAGTTTGCCGAGTTCCTAAACGAGGGTTCTCACTCGCGCCTGAGGATTTTCTCCTCACCTACCTGTGTCGGTTTGCGGTACGGGTACCCACTTCTCTCCTTAGAGGCTTTTCTCGGCAGCATGGCGTCACCGGCTTTGCGGGTCAAAGACCCTCGACATGGCACCTCAGGGAATGTGACTCTCCGGATTTGCCTGGAAAGTCCCCCTACATGCCTGAACCCACACGTCCAATCGTGGGCCCGGTTAGCCTCCTGCGTCCCCCCATCGTGATAACGAAAAGTAGGTAGTTCCGGAATATTAACCGGATATCCATCCGCTACGCCTTTCGGCCTCGCGTTAGGACCCGACTGACCCTGAGCGGACGAACCTTCCTCAGGAAACCTTAGGTTTTCGGCGGGGAAGATTCTCACTTCCCTTATCGCTACTTATGCCGGCAGGGTCACTTCTCGCCGCTCCACCAGTCCTTACGGTCTGACTTCGCTGCGACGAGAACGCTCCTCTACCAATATGAGACCCCGCAGGGTCTCGTCTATTCTACGGCTTCGGTCCTGTACTTGAGCCCCGTTGTATTGTCGGCCCAGAGCCGCTTGACCAGTGAGCTATTACGCTTTCTTTAAAGGATGGCTGCTTCTAAGCCAACCTCCTGGTTGTCTGAGCGTCTCCAGATCCTTTACCACTTAGTACAGAGTTAGGGACCTTAGCCGGTAGTCTGGGCTGTTTCCCTCTCGACAATGAAGCTTAGCCCCCACTGTCTGACTCCCGAGATACGTGTCGCTGGCATTCGCAGTTTGATTGGATTCAGTAAGCTGGTAAGCCCCCTAGTCCATTCAGTTCTCTACCACCAGCGCCGACCTCTCGAGGCTATCCCTAAAGATATTTCGAGGAGAACGGGCAATCACGAGGTTTGATTAGCCTTTCACCCCTACCCTCAGCTCATCCAAGCTGTTTTCAACCAACACTGGTTCGGGCCTCCATACGGTGTTACCCGTACTTCACCCTGGCCAAGGGTAGATCACCTCGCTTCGCGTCTAATCCCAGCGACTCGTCGCCCATTTCGGACTCGCTTTCGCTGCGGCTCGCTTTCGCTTAACCTTGCCACTGAGATTAACTAGCCGGCTCATTATGCAAAAGGCACGCGGTCAGGCATTCCTCGGCCGAAGCCAAGGCATAGCCCTCCCACTGCTTGTAGGCATACGGTTTCAGGTACTATTTCACTCCCCTCGCAGGGGTTCTTTTCACCTTTCCCTCACGGTACTGGTTCACTATCGGTCGCCAGGAAGTATTTAGCCTTACGGCATGGTCGCCGTAGATTCCCACGGGATTTCTCGTGTCCCGCGGTACTCAGGTGCCTGTCGCGAGCCAGCATGTTGTCGTCTACGGGGCTGTCACCCTCTATGGCCGATCGTTCCAGATCGTTCGACTAACGTGCTGGTTGGTAACTCGCTGGTTTTACACCAGACAGGTCCTACAACCCCACCGTGCAAGCACGATGGTTTGGGCTCTTCCGCGTTCGCTCGCCGCTACTAGCGGAATCACTATTGTTTTCTTTTCCTCCGGGTACTGAGATGGTTCACTTCCCCGGGTTGTCTTCGCAGGACCTATGTATTCAGTCCTGGATTCTCAGGTATGAGCCTGAGTGGGTTGCCCCATTCGGATATCCTCGGGTCAAAGCCTGTTTGCGGCTCACCGAAGCTTTTCGCAGCTTACCACGTCCTTCATCGACTCCTGGCGCCAAGGCATTCACCGTACGCCCTTAGTAGCTTGACCTATTCATTCTAGAACTCGAAGCTGATACTTGAGGTCTCCAGTAACCAGTTAGCAGTTCCCAGTTAAGCACATGTCTTATCTGGAAACTGGCGACTGGAGACTTGGAAACTCCATGCAACAGCTCCTTGCACACTGCGCTTCTCCCGCCTGGCCCTTGCGGGCGTCAGCGAGACAAGTGTTTTTTGTGGTCGGAAAAAACTACCGTTTGCAGGATATTCAATTGTCAAAGAACGCTGGTACTTCGAAGCCTCAGACTGCCAGCACTCGGCTGCCACCCTGCGGAGCACCGCTTGCGCGGTGAGCTTCTCTCCAATCTCCTGTGAAGTGTCGGGAACGTTTACCGCTCGACCAACCTTCTCAACTTACGACCAGAATCTGCTTCGCGCAAGCTGATCCAGACTTCGCGCCTTCGGCGCTTCGTCTCGGCAAGCCGCTAAGCCGCCGCAATTTCCATCCACTCTTTCCGGCATTCCCAGCCTGCCTGCCGAGCCGGAGCCCGCCTCCGCCGCGTAGCGGCTCCGGCGTGGCGAAGGCTGGTGGAGAATACCGGGCTCGAACCGGTGACCTCCTGGTTGCAAACCAGGCGCTCTCCCAGCTGAGCTAATTCCCCGAGAACGTGTTCTGCGTGTGCTGTGGTGCGTGCGAGGTGGGAAGGATTCGGAAGGGTCCGCTTGCCGTCTCACCGCGCGCTAAGCATTACGCAATAGCTGCTCTCCTTTGCGACGTCCGCCTTCGCGCTCTGCGCTCCGGCGCGACAGCCTTCGCGGCCTGCCGGGCCGAAGCTCTCGTCGCCGGGTCTGTCCACCGGCGGCAGGAGCGAAGGCTGGTGGGCCTGACTAGATTCGAACTAGTGACCCCACGCTTATCAAGCGTGTGCTCTAACCAGCTGAGCTACAGGCCCTAAGTCAAGCCCCGCGTTTCAAAGAGCCCCGGACAATCCGGCAAACCGCTATCGCGGCCTGTCCGCCCTCGCTCGCGGCTGCGAGCAAAGGGGGATTCTCTCAAAACTAGATAGAACGTGTTTGCACTTATCCCGTAGGTCCTGACTTGCGCCAGGTCCGTGAGTACCAGATCGATCAATTTTCGAGTTTGTAAAGCCGCTGTCAAAGACAGACAGCCACAAAGACTCTAGAAAGGAGGTGATCCAGCCACAGGTTCTCCTACAGCTACCTTGTTACGACTTCACCCCAATCACTAACCATACCTTAGGCGCTTACCTCCCTTGCGGGTTAGCGCGGCGACTTCTAGTACAGCCAGCTTTCGTGATGTGACGGGCGGTGTGTACAAGGCCCGGGAACGTATTCACCGCGGCGTGCTGATCCGCGATTACTAGCGATTCCAACTTCATGCAGGCGAGTTGCAGCCTGCAATCCGAACTGAGACAGACTTTCTCCGATTAGCTCCACCTTGCGGCATCGCGACGGTTTGTATCTGCCATTGTAGCACGTGTGTGGCCCCAGACATAAAGGCCATGCTGACTTGACGTCATCCCCACCTTCCTCCGGTTTATCACCGGCAGTCTCCTCAGAGTGCCCAGCATAACCTGATGGCAACAGAGGACAAGGGTTGCGCTCGTTGCGGGACTTAACCCAACATCTCACGACACGAGCTGACGACAGCCATGCAGCACCTCTACGAGTGTCCTTGCGGAAGCCGGCTTTCGCCGAATGTCACTCGCTGTTCAAGCCTGGGTAAGGTTCTTCGCGTTGCGTCGAATTGAACCACATGCTCCACCGCTTGTGCGGGCCCCCGTCAATTCCTTTGAGTTTCAGCCTTGCGACCGTACTCCCCAGGCGGAATGCTTAATGCGTTAGCTTCGGCACGGCAGGGATCGATACCCGCCACACCAAGCATTCATCGTTTAGGGCTAGGACTACCGGGGTATCTAATCCCGTTTGCTCCCCTAGCTTTCGCTCATCAGCGTCAATGTCGGTCCAGGATGCCGCCTTCGCCACCGGTATTCCTCCAGATATCTACGCATTTCACCGCTACACCTGGAATTCTGCATCCCTCTCCCGAATTCAAGCCATCCAGTATCGGACGCAGTTCCCAGGTTGAGCCTGGGGATTTCACGTCCGACTTAGTTGGCCGCCTACGAGCCCTTTACGCCCAGTAATTCCGAACAACGCTTGCCCCCCCCGTATTACCGCGGCTGCTGGCACGGAGTTAGCCGGGGCTTCCTTTAGTGGTACCGTCAATACCAGGGATTATTCACCCCTGATCCATTCTTCCCACTCGACAGGAGTTTACGACCCGAAGATCTTCGTCCTCCACGCGGCGTTGCGTCGTCAGGCTTGCGCCCATTGCGAACAATTCCCCACTGCTGCCTCCCGTAGGAGTCTGGGCCGTGTCTCAGTCCCAGTGTGTCCGTCCGCCCTCTCAGGCCGGATACTGATCGTTGCCTTGGTAGGCCATTACCCTACCAACTAGCTAATCAGGCGCGGGCCCCTCTTCAAGCGCCAGGTCTTGCGATCCCCAGCTTTGATCTCCGCCCTTCCAAGGGCAGGATGTCATGCGGTATTAGCGTCCCTTTCGGGACGTTATCCCCCACTCGAAGGCAGGTCACCCACGTGTTACTCACCCGTTTGCCACTCTACTCAGGGATTGCTCCCCTTTCGCGTTCGACTTGCATGTGTTAGGCACGCCGCCAGCGTTGATTCTGAGCCAGGATCAAACTCTCAAGTTAAAGTTGCCGATTCCCCTTTCGGAGAATCAAACGCGTTTAACGCAAGCGCCTGTTGATGACTTGGCTCTAACGTTGTTCAGTTCGTCAAGTTATGAGTGGTTCGCAGCCGGCCACAGTCGGTGAACTACACCCCCTGCACCGGAAAGCACTGCGCCACCCGCTGATACTCGACGGGTTGATCTCCGCCTCACGCCTCGCGGCGCTCAGCAAAGATACTGTGCTTGCACGTTCTATCTAGTTTTCAAAGAACCGGATTTCTTGCGACGTTCCCCTCCGCCTCTTTCTCGCTCAGGGGAACCTTACAATCTTACTAACGACTACCGACCCTGTCAACCCCCTCGCCCGCTTTTTTCTTTCCCGGCCGCCGTCTGGCTACCGGGCCGCCATCCGACGTCGCGCCATCGCTCCCGCTGAGCAGCGCACCGCCGAAAAACGGCTGAGGGGTTGGCGATCCTGAAAGGATGTGGCCGGGAGCAAATCGCAATTGGCCGTTCCGCCAATCACGCTCGCAGAAGAACGAATATATGCGCCCGCGGCTTCCGTGTCAACCCCCACCGTGACACCTGATCTCTCGGACGCTCAGTGGTGCAACCCGCGTCTTGCTGCGTGTTCAGAGAATCTAGGCTCCGCTGCGGCGGGCGTCAACCTCGGCGGAGAAACACCGTCTCTTGCCGCTCGTCCCGAGGCCCCTACCGCCCGAGCAAGGGCGTCCAGTTGACGACGACCTCGACAGGCGGAACCATCTGATTCGCCTGGACGGTATTTACAGCGAATTCTCCCGCTCGCGAGACCGAGTACACCGACCCGACGAGTGTCTCGGGAATCGGCACGCGGAACAGCCGATTCGGCAAGGTGCGATCCCACGTGCCGCTTGCCGGCACCGCGACCGCCGCCATCCAGTGATCGAGTGTCAGGTAGAAGAGCTCCCCGGTATCGCGCCGCCAGTGTGGTTCGGTCCCGCCGTTGGTCGACACCTGGAACGCTTCGCCGGTAGCGGGCACGGGCTCGACGTAGACCTCGGAATGGCCGGACGAGGCGCGCGCGTAGGCGAGCCAGCGGCCGTTGGGCGCGAACTCGGACTGGAAGCTGTCGCCGCTCCCGGCGCGTATGAACGTCGGCTTCTTGGTGGTATCGACCGGGTAAGTCCAGAGGCCACTGCGCAACACGGTAACGCTCAGCGTCCGGCCGTCCGGCGACCAGTCCTCGACCATCTTGTCGGCGTCGGTATGCCAGAGCACCTTCTCGTCCTCGAGAACATCGACGCCCTTCACGTAGATGTCATACGCCGTGCCGCGCTTCGACGAGAAGGCCACACGCTTCCCGTCGGGCGACCATGCCGGCCGGACGTCCGGGGCGGGCGCGCTGGTGAACTGCGACGCACGGCCGACCGCAGCGTCGAACACCCACAGGTCAGCGTTCGGCGCATCCGTCTGCGCCTGTTCGGCGGCGATGCGATTGCCGTCCGGCGAAAATCGCGGATAGCGCAGCAATCCGTTCGCGGTTATCTCGCGCAGCTGTCGTCCGCGCCGGTCGAAGAGCACCAGCTTGGTCGACGGCAGGATCTCGTTGCCGCGGAAAATCAGGATGCTCGTGCGCGAGACGTCGAACGCGCCGTCGCTCGCGCTATGAGCCTTGACCGCCGTCGAAAGGGTTATCGGTTCGCCCGAGAGAACGGCACCCTGCGGATCGAAGGACTGCGCCAGCAACGCCCCGTTCCGCACGAACAGCAGGTGGCCGGTGGGCGAATAGGCCACGCGCGAGTACGCCGGCATGATCCACTTGCGGAGCGACGGCGATTCGAGCGACCCGTAATACACGCCGGTGCGTTCCTCGACCCGGCTCCTGACGACATAGAGGAAATGGTTGCCGTCGGGCAGGAACTCCGGCCAGCCGTGCTGATAATCCCCGGGGACCTGATCCAGGCTGGTCACCAGGGCCCGGCCGGATCCGTCGGCGGCGACCCGGGCGATGCCCTCCTTGACTCCGTAAAGCAGCACGCCGTTCGCATTCCAGGATCCGCCGTGCGGGGTGCCTGCGTCGGCAATGGTTTCGACGTGTTCGGTGGCAACGTCCACGGTCTTCAGCTTCCCGTCGCTGAAGAACCCGATCCGGCGGGAATCGGCCGACCAGAACGCTGTCTCCGTAGTCTCGGCCGCCTTGATCGCATGCCCCTGGCCCGAACCGAGCGGGTGCAGCCACAGGACCTTGCGGCCGTCGACGGTCGTCCCGAACACGATCGAGCTGCCGTCTGGAGCCACACGCGGCCACGGACCGGTGTTGTAAGGCGGGCCGACCCAGAGCCGGACGAGGGGTCCGGCCTGCACACGCTCGCGCGGCACGTAGCGCCATGCGGCGATACTTCCCGCGAGTGCTATCACGCCCGCCGCGGCGAGAACCCATCCCGCACGCGACGCGCGCGCACCTGCCTGCGCCGAGCCGGCGCCCGACGTGGCGCCGTGACCCGCAAAGATCCCCATCAGGGCGTGTTCCAGATCGCCGGCCGTACGGAACCGCTCGCCACGATCGACGGCGGTTGCACGCTCGACAATCTCGACGACGGCATCGGGCAGCTCGGGGCGGATATCCCGCAGGCGCACGCGTTCGCCGCTGGCATGCCGGCGGCGGATTTCGGCGACGTCCTCCCCGTCCACCGGAAAATGGCCTGACAGGAGATAGAACAGCAGCACGCCGAGGCTATAGATATCAGCGCCGAAGGAAGCGCCACGCCCTTCAAAGAGCTCCGGTGCGATATACGGGGGCGTGCCCGAGAACTCCGGCGCGGCGTGGGCGTCCGGTGCCCGCACACCGCTGAAGTCCATCAACACGATGCGCCCGCCCACCTCTCGCATCACGTTCTGGGCCTTGATGTCGCCGTGGACAAGGTCGGAACGATGGAGCGCGGAGAGCGCACGGCACAGATCGATGCCGATTCCGGCAACCTCGCGCGCGCTCATCGGACCGCGCTCGCCGACGACGGTCCCGAGCGTCTCGCCTTCGATGAACTCCATCCAGATCCCGACCTGCTCATCCACTCGCTCGGCGCCGTACACCGAAACGACATTGGGATGGCGGATGCGGGCAAGGTGGCGCGCCTCTTCGAGCGGGGACTCGAGCGGCACCTGCAGGAGCACCTTCAGCGCCACTTCACGATCGAGCTGCGCATCCCAGGCGCGATAGACAGTGCCGAACGCACCGTGCCCGACGGTCTCGAGCAGAACGAGCGGACCCCACACGCCCGACGTGGTGATCGGTTCCGGCGACGGCGCCGGCGCCGGGGCTTCCTCTCCCAGCGTACGATGCGCGTCGACGACCGTCGCCAATCGGCGGAGCTCCGCGACCATCTGCTGGCTCTCGGCGGGGGCGCCCGGGGGCACGACGCGTTCCCAGTCGACGGGCTTGCCATCGCAGACGTCGTTCGCGAGGCCGATGAGCCAGGCTTCGTCAGAGTTGTCGGTCATGGCGCATGGATCCAGCCAGCCGCAGCAACGCCCGGCTGACCGCGACGCGGGTTGTGCCGATCGAGGACTTTCCAGCAAGCGCAGTGATTTCGGAGTAGTCGAGACCGAGTTCGACTCGCGCAATGATCAGTTCGCGATCGGATTCGCTCAACCGCTGCAGCGCTTCATCGTACCGGGCGGCCGTTTCGCGGCCAACCGCAAGCTCGAAGGGAGACGGATCGGCGGCGGCCTTCTCGGACGGCAGCTCTTCGCTCGCCGGACGCCGGCCGGCACGACGGACGGCGTCGGAGACCCGGTTACGAATTGCCTGGCAGAGGTAGGCGCAAAACGCCTGTTCGTGGCGAGGAGCGAAACTGTCGAGCTTCCGAATCGAGTTCAGGAACGTGTCCTGGACGATGTCCTCGGTGTCGAGGTGGTCGCGGGCCCAGCCGGGCAGCCGGCCGTGCGCCCATCGCCGCAGGCGCGGCAGATAGCGGGCGCACAGTTCGTCCCGGGCACGCTCGTCCCCCTGCTGCGCTCGAATCAGCAGCGTCATGGACGACGCCGCGACCGGAGCGCGCATCGATGCGCGCATGCCAGACGTAGACGCTCGCGCCGCGGGGTGGTCGCTCATCTATGGTTGCCGGGAGCGTCCATCATAGCCTCAAGAGGACTGCCGTACCGTCCGCCAATCTTGAACTTGCCACACGTTTCGCCGGACGCCTCAAGGGGAAAGAGTTACCCGAACCGCATTGCGGCCCACCTGCAACGTGAACTCACCCTGCGTTCGATCGATCCGGGTTTTCGAATCGGTCAGTCGGTTTCCATTGAGACGGACGCCACCCTGATCGATTTTGCGCACCGCTTCGCTTGCCGATGTCGCCAGCCCGCAGTCCACGATGACGTTGGCGATGCGCCTGGAGCCATCGGGCCCGAGTGAGACCGTCACGGTCGGCAACGACTCCGCGTCGATTTCCTTCCGGGCGAAGCGGCGCTCGAACTCGCTGGCGGCCTGATTGGCTTCCTCGACTCCGTGAAAATCCGAAACAATGCTCTTCGCGAGACTCACCTTGGCATCCTTGGGATGCGTTTCCCCCGCCTGCACCTGCTGCTGCAACCTGAGGACCTCCGCCGGTGTCCGGTCGGTCACCAGGGTGAAGTACCTCCACATCAACTCGTCGGTGATGGACATCACCTTGCCGAACATCTCGGCCGGCGCATCGTCGACGGCGATGTAGTTGCCGAGGCTCTTGGACATTTTCTCGACGCCGTCGAGGCCTTCGAGGAGCGGCGTCGTCATCACGATCTGGGGCTCGAGGCCGAACGCCGGCATGATGTCGCGGCCGACGTTCAGGTTGAACAGCTGATCGGTGCCGCCGAGCTCGACATCGGCCTCGAGAAACACCGAATCATAGGCCTGCGCCAGCGGGTAGAGGAACTCGTGGATCGCGATCGGCTTGCCGCTCTCGTAGCGTGATTTGAAGTCCCTGCGTTCGAGCATCTGGGCGACGTTGTACTTCGCCGCGAGCTTCACCCAGCCGTAGCTGCCAAGCGGTTCCAGCCATTCGCTGTTGAACCGGACGACGGTCTTTTCACGATCGAGAATCTTGAAGATTTGCGTCTTGTAGGTTTCGGCATTCCGCGCGATGTCCTCGGGCGTCAGCGGTGGACGCGTTTTGGACCGACCGGTCGGGTCGCCGATGAGCGCGGTGAACGCGCCCACGACATACACGACCGTGTGCCCGAGATCCTGGAAGTGCTTCATCTTGCGAATGAGCACCGTGTGTCCGAGGTGCAAATCCGGCGCGGTGGGATCGAATCCCACTTTGACGATCATGGGCTTGCCGGTTTTCTCGAAACGCTCCAGCCGGGCGCGCAGCTCGGCGACGCGCACCACGTCCACGCAGCCTTTGGTGAGATACGCCAGTTGCTCGTCGATGTTCATCGTGTCGGGTAATTATAGGGGCAGCCACGCCCTCACTTCTGAACCATGACGCTGTAAGATGTGCGCGCATGGTGACCGCGTGAGAGGGCTGCTGCGCGGCATCCGGACCGCGCTCGCGGAGATGGCAGGAGCCACCCTGGCGGCGCTGCCCGGACTCGAGCGGCCGTTCATCGCCGCAGGATCGTGGATGGCGCGCTGGTATTGGCCCGGCACGCTGTACTGGGAGAGCCACCGCGCGCTGGTGCGGCGGCTGATTGCGAATGGACGGCAGTTCCGGTCCGTCGACGTCCTCGGCCGGTCGCTCGTGGTCGACATCACCGACGGCAGCGGCGGTATGCGCTATTTTCGCTGCGGCCCGTACGAACCGCAGTTCACCGCTGTCATCGTCGACATTGTCAGGCCGGGCTCGACCGTGATCGACATCGGCGCGAACATCGGATTTTTCACCGTGCTCGCGGGGACGTGTGCTTCCCCGGGTGGGCGGGTGCTCGCGTTCGAGCCGCATCCAGCCGCCCGGGCGCGGCTGGAAAAGCTGGTGGCGCTCAATGGCGTCAGCGATGTCGTGACCGTCTCGCCGGCGGCCCTGTCGGACCGGGCGGTCGCCGCGGCGCCCCTGTTTCTCGCCGCTGACAGTGTCCTTTCGACGCTCGATCCGGCGCTCGCGCCTCTCGCCCACGACCATCCGTTCATCTCGAGTGTGCAGGTGCCGGTTGCGACGCTCGACGAGTGGCTCGAAGCATTCGACGGGGCCGCGATCGATCGGCCGATCGACCTCATCAAGATCGACGTCGAAGGCACCGAGGAGCGGGTGCTTCGCGGAATGACGCGGACGTTGAGCAGGCATCCTTCCGTGACGATCATGTGCGAGACCTCGCTCGGCAGCGCCGCAGACGAGATCCTCCGCCGTGCCGGATTCTCCGTGCGGGCGCTCGATCGCTATCATTCGCGATTTCGGCAACTATCTCTACTCCCGCCCGTAAGCGGGCGCGGCGGGGCCGCGACCGTTGGATCCGAGCCCGCTGCGGCGGCACGTGGACCGGCTAACATAGCGGACGGATGTCCCCCCTATCGAAGTCGCGCGGCGTGAGCAGGCGCGATCTGCTGAAGGGCGCTGCCGCGACGGGTATCGGCGCCGCGGCAGGTGCGTTCGCGCACGGGTACGTTTACGAGCGACATCATCTCGGGTTGACGCGGGAGACGCTGCATGTCTCGGGGCTTCCGGCGGCGCTCTCAGGGCTGCGCATAGGCTTCATCACCGACGTCCACCGCAGCGACGCGGTGCCGCACGAACTGATCGCCCGCGCGGTGACGATGCTGATGAAGGAGGCCCCCGATCTCGTGGTGCTCGGCGGCGACTACGTCACCTGGGGCGACCGGCATTTCGTCGTCCCGGCCGCCGAAGCACTGGCGCCTCTCTCGGCCCCGCATGGTGTCTACGCGGTGCTCGGGAATCACGACGATGACCGCGACATGCCGGCCGCGCTTGGCGCCTCGGGTGCGGTGGTGCTTCGGGACGCACGCACGCGGCTGACGATCCGGGGTGAGACGCTCGACCTCGCCGGCATCCGTTACTGGACGCGCCGCGTCGGCGACGTCGCGCGAGTGCTGCGGGGCGCTTCACCGACGTTGATCCTGCTCGCCCACAACCCGCTTCGCCTGGCAGAGGCGGCCCAGCTCGCGGTGCCGCTGGTTCTCAGCGGCCATACCCACGGCGGCCAGGTCGTGCTTCCGGTTATCGGCGCGGTGGCGGCGCGGGAGTTCCCGGTGATCGCGGGAAGAGGCCGTCGCGGCAGCACGGAAATCTTCGTGAGCCGGGGTATCGGCACGGTCTACATTCCGGTTCGCGTCAACTGCCCTCCGGAGGTTGCCGTACTCACGCTTCGTCCCGTCAATCCAGACGTTTAGCGCGTCGCTTGATTTGCTGCGGCAGAGGTGTATACTCCTTCAGTAGAATTTTGAGTATTCAAAATAAAACTGATCATTAACAAAAAGGAGGGAAGTATGGCCAAACGCCTGCGAGTGTGGATGGCAATGACTGTTCGTCGTCAACGGCATCGTTCTGGGGGTCAGCGGCCGATGGACTGACCCGTGGCTGTGGACCTACTGTGCGATCTGGACCGCCACGATGTCGTACGGCCTGCTCGGAATCAGCGACGATCTGGCGCGGGAACGCTTCCAACCGCCCGTGAAAGGTGCCGACGCGGTCGCACTTCGCCTGGTCCGGGTCGTCGGCGTGGCGCACCTGCTGATCGGGGCACTGGACACGGGACGCTGGCATCTCACCCCTGTGCCGGACAGCTGTGCGCGGCCCCGCTCTCGCGGGCATGGCTTTGGCGATGGTGCTCGTTTACCGCGCGATGCACGAGAACAAGTTCTTTTCCTCGGTCGTTCGCGTGCAAACCGACCGCGGCCACCACGTCGTCGAAAGCGGCCCTTACTCGCTCGTCCGACATCCGGGGTACGCGGGCATGATCGCGGCCATGCCGTTGAGCGGCCTGGCGCTCGGATCGTGGCTCAGTTTTGGTCTGGCGCTGGTGTATTCGGCGATGATCGTGCGCCGCGTGCTCTTCGAGGATGCATTTCTGCTGCAGAACCTCGACGGCTACCCGGCATACGCGCGGCGGGTCACTGGCCGGCTGGTTCCGCGCGTCTGGTAGCGGCGCCGCGATAGAAGCGGCGTCCCTCGATGCGCCAGCCGCCATCGAGAATCAGCTGGACGGCCTCAGGATAGATTCGGTGCTCTTCGACCAGGATGCGCTCCGACAGCGTCGAAGGCGTGTCCTCGTCGAGCACCGGGACCGCAGCCTGGAGAACGATGGGGCCGCCATCGAGCTCGCCGGTGACCAGATGAACCGTCGCGCCGCTGACGCGGACGCCGTGCGCAAGTGCCTGCGCCTGCGCATCCACGCCCGGAAAGGCCGGGAGCAGCGAGGGATGAACGTTCAGTATGGCGTCCGGGAATTCATCGAGCAGCGGCGGCCCGACCAGCCGCATGAAGCCCGCGAGGCAGACGAGCGTCACAGCGTGCCGCCGGAGAGCGGCCGCAAGTGCGGCGTCGTACTCGTCGCGAGAGCTATACGCACGATGGTCGAGTACAAGTGTCGGAATGCCTGCGGCTTCGGCGCGGAGAAGCCCGCTCGCATTCGCCCGATTGGAGATGACGACGGCGATGCGAGTTTTGAGTCGGCCACTCTGCACGGCATCGATGAGCGCCTGCAGGTTGCTTCCGCGTCCGGAGATGAGTACGCCGACGGCGCCGTGCAAGGGTCTCACGGTTATCGGTCGTATACCACGCGGCCGTCACCCGCGACAGCGGTTCCGATTGCCACGGCACCAGGTTCTCCGGCTTCCGTGAGCGTCATCAGCGCCCGGTCTTCGTCCGCCTTCGCGCAGACAATCACCATCCCGATCCCCATGTTGAACGTGCGCAGCATGTCGTCCTCGGGGACCTGGCCTGCTGTCTGCAGGAAGCGGAAGAGCGCGGGGCGCGCCCACGTGCCCAGGCGAATACGCGGGCTGACGCCCGCCGGGAACGTCCGCGGCAGGTTGTCCGTCAGTCCTCCCCCGGTGATGTGCGCCATGCCCTTGATCATGTTCGCATCGAGCAACGGCCGCAGCACCTGCAGGTACGAACGATGCGGCGCCAACAGCGCTTCGGCAACGGTGACGCCGAGCGCAGGGACGTGCGTGTCGATCGACAACCCCGCGCGCTCGAACACAATCCGGCGCGCGAGCGAGTACCCGTTGGTGTGCAACCCTGATGAAGGTAGCCCGATCAGCACGTCACCGGGCGCAATCGTGCTGCCGTCGACAACCTTGTCGCGCGGGACGGCACCGACGATGAACCCGGCGACGTCGTACTCGCCGTCGGCATAGAAGCCGGGCATCTCGGCGGTCTCGCCGCCCAGGAGCGCGCATCCATTCTCGCGGCAGGCGCTGGCCAGGCCCTCGACGACCTGCACGGCGACGGCGGGTTCCAGCCGGCCGGTCGCGAGGTAGTCGAGAAAGAACAGCGGACGCGCCCCCTGGACGAGGATGTCGTTGACGCAGTGATTGACGAGATCGATGCCGATGGTGCGGTGGACACCGGCCATGAAGGCGACGCGGAGCTTCGTGCCGACACCGTCGGCGCTCGCGACCAGCACGGGATCATGGATCGCGGCGGCACCGAGGTGAAACAGTCCTCCGAACGAGCCGATGTCCGACAGAACGCCTGGCGTGGACGTCCCCCGCGCGAGGGATCGGATCCGGCGCACGACCTCGTTTCCCGCATCGATGTCGACGCCGGCCTGCTTGTAATCCATCAGAATTCGAGTGTCTGGATGAGAGCGGCGGCAATCGTCCGCGCCGGCGACCCCGGCTGGGCGGCCCAGTAACCGCGCCGGACGGTGGCGAAGAAGCGCTCCTCGTCGAGATCCTCCTCGAGCATGTCGAAGGCTTCGCCGATGAGGACGATCCCGGGCTTCGGGTCGGCCTGCGCTTCGAGCACCTTGAGGATCGCCGGGGTATTTCGCAACGCGACCGTCCCGATTGCCAGCGCGATCGCGGCGCGAGCCGGATCCCGGCTCGGAGCGCCGGCCTCAATCAGCAGCGCCGCGGACGGCACGTCACCCGAGACCGCCAGCGCCGCCAGCGCGGACGCCGAGGCGCGCAGCAGGTCCTGGTAACCGGCGGTCGCCACCGCGAATCGCAGCGATTCGGCAAGGTAACCCTGGTGCGACGAACAGTTCACACCGAGGAGGCAGATGCCAGCCGCGATCGAAGGCTGCAGGTTCTTCGGCGCGGTGCGCTGCAGCGCCGCGAGCGTCTCGAGCGATCGCTTGTCGCCAATCTTGCCGATGGCGAGGACCGCATCGTCCTGCAGCGGACCATCCAGCTTGGCGATGGTCGTGAGCGCCGGGAGAGCGTATGCGGCCTTGTAATCACCCAGCGCCTCGATGATCCCACTGCGGAAGAAGTCCTGGCCTTTCATCACCAGCCCATTCAGCACGTCTCGAACTTTGGCGTCGGTGCCGTATGCGGCGAGCGCACGGGTCAGGGCGGGACGCACGAACTCGGACTCCTCGCGCGGAAGCGCATCGAGCAGCCGCGGCAGGATCTGTGCGTCGACGTTGTGCTCGAAGTAAGCGTAGGCCGTCGCTCGAAGGCGATCGTTGGTCGCCGTGAGCGATTGCGCCATGACGTCGCGCGTACGGGGATCGTTGAACCCGGAGAGCAGGATGAGCGAGCGGAACCGGACGTAGCCGTCCGCGTTGCCGGCGATGGCCTCGAGCAGCGCGGGAACCGCGGTCTGCACCGGTGCGCGCCGGATGGTTCGCGCCGCAGCCGTGCGGGCTGCGTAATCGACGGTCGCGAGCTTGTCGATCGCGCCCTTCAGCTGTTCGGCGGTCACGGCGGTTTCACGCTGTTCCGCCGGAGCTGCCGCCGGACGGGGAGCCTGCGCAATCGTCCCGACAGACGTCAGGGCAAGGCTCACGACCACGATGCCGTATGCGCGCACGTGTCTCAATCGATCGATTTGAGGGCGAGCTGCAGATACGCCTGCTCGTTCCGCGGGAACGCGACCGGATAGACCCCGGTGTAGCACGACGTGCAGTACGAGCGCTGTTCAGAGCCGAGCGCCGCGCGCATGCCCTCGAGGCTCAGGTAGGCCAGCGTGTCCGCTCCGACGTACTTCCGGATTTCCTCGATCGTGTGGGTCGCACCGATCAGCTCCGCCCTGCTTGGCGTATCGACGCCGTAGAAACAGGGCGACACTGTCGGCGGGCAGCTGATGCGAAGGTGCACCTCGCGCGCCCCGGCAGCCTTGACCATCTTCACGATCTTGCGACTCGTCGTGCCGCGGACGAGCGAGTCGTCGAGCAGCACGACGCTCTTCCCCTCGAGGATGCTGCGAACGGGATTCAACTTCACCTTGACGCCGAAGTGCCGGATCGACTGCTGCGGCTGGATGAAGGTCCGGCCGACGTAGTGATTGCGGATGAGGCCCATGCGGAGCGGCAGCTTCGCTTCTTCGGCAAAGCCGGTTGCTGCGCACACACCGGAGTCGGGGATCGGCACGACGACGTCGGCGTCAGCCGGCGATTCCCGGGCGAGCACGCGGCCGAGCTCCGTGCGCACGTCGTTGACGCTGCGGCCGAAGACGTAACTGTCAGGCCTCGCAAAATACACGTGCTCGAACACGCACTGCGACAACACCGGCGCCTGCGGGAACGCCCTGATCGAGCGCAGCCCGCCGGCACTGATGACGATGACCTCGCCCGGTTCGACGTCGCGCACGTATGTGGCGCCGATCAGGTCGAGCGCACAGGTTTCGGAAGACACGATCCAGGCGTCACCGAGCCTGCCGAGCGCGAGCGGCCGGAATCCGTTGGGATCACGAACCGCAATGAGGCGATCTTTCGTGAGCAGCGCAAGCGAGAATGCCCCGCGAATCTGGGCGATCGATTCGACCAGGGCTTCTTCGATCGATGGAGCTTTCGAACGCGCGTAGAGGTGCAGCAGCACCTCGGTGTCGCTGCTCGTCTGGAAGATCGATCCGTCGCGAACGAGGTCGTCCCTCAGTTCCTGCGCGTTGACGAGATTGCCGTTGTGCGCCACCGCAATCTGCCCATGGACGCAGTCGATGAGGAACGGCTGCGCATTGAACAGCCGGCTCTCGCCTGCCGTCGAGTATCTGGTATGTCCGATCGCGAGATGTCCGGGCAGGCCCTCGAGCGCGGCGTTGTCGAACGCGTCCGCGACGTGACCCATCGCCCGCGAGGCGAGCATCCGCTCGCCGTCAGCAGTGACGATTCCGGCGCTCTCCTGGCCTCGATGCTGCAGCGCGTAGAGCCCCAGATACGTGAGATTGGCGGCCTCGGGATTGCCGAAGATGCCGAAGACACCACATTCGTCTTTGAATTTGTCGAGCATCTGTTGTGCAGCCTCGCGCCGCGGGGCGCTTCGGCGGGATAACCGAGGTTTACTGACGGTTGCCACGACGCGTGCTCGAGCGTCGAACCTTACCGGAAAACGCCGTCTGTCCCAAACGCCTGCTGTCTTCGGTCCGGTCGATGGTACGGGGAGCCTCTATTTTACGCCGTCGCACGAAGGAAGTGCCGTGCAATCGACCCGCTCCATACGCCTTCGGCTTCCGCAACCGGGCAGTCAATCGCCGGCGCGCCGGCGACGGATATCCGTATTGCATTTCCGCCAGTGCGGCCGATGAGCTGCGCCGGGACGCCGGCTTCGGCCGCCATCTGCAGCAGCGCCGCACGGTCATCCGGTCGAACCGACACAATCACGCACGAGGCGGACTCGCCGAAGAGGGTCGCCGCCGCCGGATCAGAGAGGACGCCCGAGGCCGCCGGCAGGTTCACGGCGAGGCCGCCGCCCGGCGCCTCGAACGCACACTCGGCCAACGTCACCGCCAGTCCGCCGTCTGAGCAGTCGTGAGCCGAGCGCAGCAGACCCGATCCCGCGGCGCGCGCCAGGAACCCCGTCAACGCGCGTTCCCGCCCAAGGTCCAGCCGGGGCGGTTCGCCCTTCACGAGGTTGTGGACGACCTTCAGATATTCGCTGCCACCGAGCTCGCCGAAGTTCTCGCCGAGCAGGACGATGTCGTCTCCGGCCTCGCGAAACGGCCGCGCGACGACCCGCGACGCATCGTCGAGCACACCCACGACGCCGATGATTGGTGTGGGGTAGATGGCCTCGCCATTGGTCTCGTTGTAAAGACTGACATTGCCGCCGGTGATCGGCACGTCGAGCGCGCGGCACGCTTCGGCGATTCCCTCGATCGCCTCGACCAGCTGCCACATCGTCTCGGGCCGCTCGGGGTTGCCGAAGTTCAGGCAGTTGGTGGCGCCGATGGGCGTCCCGCCGGCACACGCGACGTTCCGTGCAGCCTCGGCCACCGCCAGCATCGCGCCCCGGCGCGGGTCGAGATAGCAATACCGTCCGTTGCCGTCCACCGAGAGCGCCAGCGCACGCGCCGTCCCCTTGATCCGCACCACGCCGGCGCCGAGTCCGGGAAGGACGAGTGTGTTCGTGCGGACCATGTGGTCGTACTGGCGATAGACCCAGCGCTTGCTGGCGACGGTCGGCGACCCGAGCAGGGCAAGGAAAGACTTGCGGACGTCTTTGTCAGTCGGGAGCGACCGAACGTCGAACTTGCGAACCTCGTCGAGGTACGCCGGCCGCGCTGTCGGACGGTCATAGACCGGCGCCTCGTCGACGAGCGCGGTGTTCGGAATCTCGGCGACGACCGTGCCGTGATCCTTGACCCGCATGATCCCGTCGTTGGTGACGTAGCCGATGTGCGCCGCGTGCAGATCCCATTTTTCGAACACCTGTTCGACTTCCGCTTCGCGCCCTTTCTTGACGCAAAGCAGCATCCGCTCCTGCGATTCGGAGAGCATGATCTCGTAGGCCGTCATGCCGGTTTCGCGCTGCGGCACGTGCATGACATCGATTTCGATGCCGGCCCCGCCGCGCGAGCCCATTTCACAGGTGGAGCAGGTCAGCCCGGCGGCGCCCATGTCCTGCACGCCGATGAGCGCATCGGTCTGCATCAACTCGAGGCACGCCTCGAGGAGAAGCTTCTCCATGAAGGGATCGCCCACCTGCACCGCAGGCCGCTTCTCGGCCGACTTGTCGTCGAACTCCGCCGAGGCCATCGTCGCGCCGTGAATACCGTCGCGGCCGGTCTTCGAGCCGACGTAATACACGGGATTGCCGCTGCCGGACGCACTGCCGAGCACGAGCGCATCGGCGCGGGCGATGCCAAGGCAGAACACATTCACCAGCGGGTTGCCGGCGTAGCGTTCGTCGAACGCAATCTCGCCGCCGACGGTGGGAATGCCGATGCTGTTCCCATAACCTGCAATCCCGGCGACGACGCCTTCGACATTTCTGCGTGTGCGCGCGCCTTCGGCGCCGTCCATGTCGCCGAACCGCAGCGAGTTCATCAGCGCGATCGGCCTCGCGCCCATGGTGAAGATGTCGCGAATGATGCCGCCGACACCGGTCGCGGCGCCCTGGTAAGGCTCGATGAAGGAGGGATGGTTGTGCGATTCGATCTTGAAAACGGCAGCCAGCCCGTCGCCGATATCGACGGCGCCGGCATTTTCACCCGGTCCCTGCAGGACGCGCGGTCCCTGTGTCGGCAGCTTACGGAGGTGCATGCGCGAGCTCTTGTAGCTGCAGTGCTCCGACCACATGACCGAAAAAATCCCGAGTTCGGTGAGCGATGGCTCCCGGCCGAGGGCGCGGACGATGCGCTCGTATTCGTCGGGTTTCAACCCGTGGCGCTCCAGGACCTTCGCGTCGAATGCGCTCATGATGTCAGGGCACCCTGGCCGGCGAGCTGCGTGACGACCGATTCGAACAGCACGAGCCCGTCCGCGCTCGCCAGCGCCGGTTCGCACGCGCGCTCGGGATGCGGCATCAAGCCGACGACGTTGCGGCGTTCGCTGCAGACGCCGGCGATTCCGTTCAACGCACCGTTCGGGTTGGCCGCGTCCGTCACCTGTCCGTGCGCGTCGCAGTAACGGAAGACGACCCGGCCGGACTGCTCCAAAGCGGTGAGCACCTCCGGCTCGACGTAATAATTGCCTTCGCCATGGGCAATCGGGATCCGCAGCACCTGCCCCGTGGCCGCACTTGCGGTGAACGGCGTGTCGGTCTGCTCGACCCGAATCCACACGTGTTCACAATGAAACTTCAAATCACGGTTACGGAGCATGGCGCCGGGCAGCAGGCCCGCCTCGCAGAGAATCTGAAAGCCGTTGCAGATGCCGAGAACCGGCGCGCCCGACGCGGCGAATTCGCGCACCGCCGTCATGACCGGCGAGAACCGTGCGATCGCGCCGGTGCGCAGGTAGTCGCCGTGCGAGAACCCGCCCGGAAGAATGACGACGTCGGCGCCCTTCAGGTCCGTCTCCTTGTGCCAGACGAACTCCGCGTCCTGCCCGAGCACGTGCTTGGTGGCGTGGTACGCGTCGTGGTCACAGTTGGATCCGGGGAAGACGACAATGCTGAATTTCATAAGAAGTCGCCCAAGGTACGAGTCACCAGTCACCAGTCACCAGTCACCAGTCGCGGTCGCCAGTCTGCCTTGACACTGGTTACTGGCTACTGGTGACTGGTTACTGGCTATTCGTTACTACGCAATCTCCACCCTGTAGCTTTCGATGACAGGGTTGGCCAGGAGCTTGTCGGCGACTTCAGCAGCGATCGTCCGGGCCTGATCGGCTGAAGCGGCGGCAACTTCGAGCTCGAAGTACTTGCCCTGGCGGACGTCGCCGACGCCCGAATAGCCAAGCGAGTGGAGCGCTTCGACTATGGTCTGACCCTGAGGGTCGAACACCGACGGCTTCAACGTGACGAACACGCGCGCTTTCATGCTTCCAGCTCCAGGCCCGCAGCTGTGGCCGCTGTCAGGCCGCCAAAGACTCAGGCGCGCACAGCGCTCGTACGGCCGCCCGCTGCCTGCCCTGCCCCAACCGCATCCGGCGGCGCGCCAAACACGCGCGCGAAAATGACGTCCACGTTCCGCATCTGATCCTGGAGATCGAACGCCCGCTCGATCTCATCGTGCGACAGCACCCGGCCGAGGTCGGGATCGTCGAGCAGCAGCGACTTGAAATCCTTGTGCTCGTGGAACGAACGCATGGCATTGCGCTGCACCCACTCGTACGCCTGTTCGCGCGAGATGCCGCGGCGCGCCAACTCGAGGAGCACGGTGCCGGAGAACACGACGCCGCGCGAGCGATTCAGATTTTCCATCATCCGATCCGGATAGACGACCATGCCCTGGACGATGCGGGTGAAGCGCCGAAGCATGTGATCGAGCGCGATGAAGCTGTCCGGCAGGATGACGCGCTCGACCGACGAGTGGGAGATGTCGCGCTCGTGCCAGAGCGCCACGTTTTCGAGCGCGGCCATCGCGTTGCCACGGATCAGCCGGGCCAGCCCGGTAATCTGCTCGCATCCGATCGGATTGCGCTTGTGCGGCATCGCCGACGAGCCCTTCTGCCCCTTCGCGAACGGCTCTTCGACTTCTCCGATTTCCGTCTTCTGCAGGCCCCGAATCTCGAGCGCGAACTTCTCGAGCGACGCCGCAACAATGGCGAGCGTCGTCATCAGCTCAGCGTGGCGATCGCGCTGGATGACCTGGGACGAAACCGGCGCCGGCTGCAGCCCGAGGCGGGCGCAGACGCTTGCTTCTATAGACGGGTCGAGGTGGGCGAACGTCCCCACGGCGCCCGAGATTTTGCCGACGGAGATGACGTCGCGGGCGCGGAGCAGACGGTCGAGATCCCGTTGCAGTTCCGCGTACCACAGCGCGAGCTTCAGACCGAAGGTCATCGGCTCGGCGTGCACGCCGTGGGTGCGTCCGATCATGGGCGTGAGCCGGTGCTCCTCCGCCCGCCGCCGCACCGCGTCCATCAGCCCGGCGATGCCCTTGATGAGCAGTTCCGTCGCCTCTCGCATCTGGATCGCCTGGGCGGTGTCGACGACGTCCGAAGATGTGAGCCCGAAATGGAGCCACCTGGCGGAGGGCCCGACGTGCTCGGCGACCGCGGTCGTGAACGCGATGACGTCGTGCTGGGTGACCTTCTCGATCTCCTCGATCCGGTCGACGTCGAACCTCGCCTTTGCTCGAAGGTCGCGCGCCGCCTCCGCCGGGACGATTCCGGCTTCGGCCATCGCATCGGTCGCCGCGAGCTCGACGTCGAGCCAGGTTTCGTAACGGCGCTGCTCGCTCCAGATGGCGCCCATCTCGGGGTGCGTGTAGCGCGCGATCATGATGCGGGAACCGCCCGCCGCGCGGTGTCGGATGTGAGCATGACGTGACGAATCATCGACAGTGAAACTCGCCGGCCGGCGCGGGCGCCGGCCGCATGGCAACTACCCCAGGTCAATTCGTGCGCGGTCGATTTCGGGTACGGACGGGCCAAGGACGGTGGCCGCCAGCGACCCGTCCGCGAACAGGTCGGCGGCGACGCGCTGAACGTCCATCTCGGTGACGCGCTCGACGCCGGCGAGCGTTTCGTCGAGCCCGAAGTGCCGGTCGAAGTAGATTTCCTGCCGCGCCAGGTGCGACATCCGGCTCGCGGTGTTCTCCAGGCTCAGCATCAGGCTGCCCTTCAGATGATCCTTGGCGCGCCGGAGCTCGGAGTGCGGCACCGGCGCCTTCTTCATCCCGCGCAGCTCCTCGACACAGAGATCAATCACTTCCCCGACCGCCTCGTTCGAACAGCCGGCGTAAATGGTGATGTTCCCGGCGTCGCGATACGCGCTCAGCCCGCTGAACACGGCATACGCGAGCCCGCGCTTCTCGCGCACGTTCTGGAACAGCCGTGAGCTCATGGATCCACCGAGGACGGTGTTCATGATGTAGCTGACGTAGCGGTCATCGTGATTCTGGGGATAGCTGTTGGTGCCGAGACAGATGTGGCTCTGCTCGAGCTCTTTCGTACGGGTGATGACCTGCGGCACGACGCCGGGCGCCGCGCCGCCGAGCGGCTCGCCTTCCGCCGCCACCGCGCCGAACGCCGCTTCGACCAGCTCGCGCACTTTGGCGTGTTCGAGATTGCCCGCCGCCGAAATGATCATGTTGCGGCCGACATACGCGCCGCGGAAGTAGTCCAGCAGCGATGCCGCCGTGAACGATTCAACCGTCTCCTTCGAGCCGAGAATCGGGCGGCCGAGGGCGTGACCTTCCCAGAAATGCTGCGTGAACAGTTCGTGCACCAGATCGTCCGGCGTGTCCTCGACCATCTTGATTTCTTCGAGGATCACCTTCTTCTCGCGTTCGACTTCTTCGGCCGAGAACGCCGGCCGAAGGACGATGTCCGAGAGCAGATCGACAGCCAGCGGCAGATGCTCGTCGAGCACCTTGATGTAGTAGCTCGCGTACTCCTTGGCGGTGAACGCATCGAGCTGGCCGCCGATCGAGTCAATCGCCTGCGCGATGTCTTCGGCCGTTCGCGTATCCGTGCCCTTGAAGAGCATGTGCTCGACGAAGTGCGCGATGCCGCCGCGGTCCTCGCTCTCGTGACGCGAGCCGCGCATCAGCCACACGCCGATCGTGACCGAGCGCACGTGAGGCATCGATTCGGTGATGAGGCGCAGACCGTTGCCAAGGACTTCGCGCACAACCGGGCGGGAAGAAGACTGTGCCGTCACTCGTGAGGCCTCCGCGATTTCGAGCCGGACCAGGAAGCACGGGGGCCGGACAACCCCGCGCGAAAGGACCGCAAGTCGTTCCGATACAAGGACTTATTTGCGATTAAGGAAACACCGATCCTACCACGGACGAACGGCGGAGTTCAAGCGCGGAACGACCCCGTGGAGCCCCGGCGACCGCCATAGTACAATGACGGTTCGCCGCGCCTTATCAGAAGTTCTGCCGGTCCACTCGGGCTCGCGCGCCACGTCAATGTCCACCGACCCGCGAATCAACGTCGCCGATCTCGAGCTGACAGACCTCGAAGTCGCGCTCGAAGGGTTGGGACAGCCGCGCTTCCACGCGCGACAGATTTTCCGCTGGATTTACAAACGCGGAATCATCGATTTCGCCGCGATGAGCGACCTCAGCCGAGAACTCCGCGGCGAGCTCGACCGTTCGTTTGTCGTCGCCACCCCCCACGTCGTCCGGACCGAACGCTCGGAGGACGGCACGACGAAATTCCTGCTCCGGCTCGCGGACGGCAAGCACATCGAGTCTGTCTTCATCCCCGACACCCCGTCGATGACGTTCTGCATCTCCACCCAGGTCGGCTGCGCGATGAAGTGCGGATTCTGCCTGACCGGCAAAATGGGGATCGATCGCAATCTGACGGCCGGCGAAATCACCGGCCAGGTGCGAGTGCTCGCGCGCGAGCTCGACATGCGCACGGCGCGGTTCAACATCGTGTTGATGGGCATGGGCGAGCCGCTGCACAACTACGACGCGACGATGAAGGGACTCCGGATCCTCGGCGACGAACACGGGTTCGCGATGTCGGCGCGTCGGATCACCCTCTCGACCGTCGGCGTGCTGCCGGCGCTCGAACGGCTCGCCACCGAACCGTTCATGCCGAACCTCGCGATCTCGCTGCACGCGACCACCGAGGAGCAGCGCGACCTCCTGGTGCCGATCAACCGGAAGTACGGGTTGAAGGAATTGCTGGATGCGTGCCGCCGCTTCCCGCTGAAGCGCCGCGAGCGGATTACATTCGAGTACGTGATGCTTCGCAACGTGAACGACACGCCGGAAGATGCCCGCCGCCTGGTCAAGCTTCTGAACGGGATCAAAGGCAAGGTCAACCTGCTGCCGCTCAACGAGGCTGCCGGCATCCCCTACGAGCGCCCCGGGGACGATCGTGTGAACGCGTTCGCCCGCATTCTCTCGGAGCACGGCGTTGCCGTCTCGGTCCGCAAGAGTCGCGGCCGCGATATCCGTGCCGCGTGCGGTCAGCTGATTACGGAGTCGACGCGGAAGGCGCCCGGCGCGCAGCTTGCCGTCCTGATGCGGTAGGTTCGGTCGGGATTTCTACGGTTGTCACACCGGACCGGTGCAATGCGTAGCTTCCGCCTTCGAAAGCGAAGCTTCCATCGTGACATGCGTGGCTTCCATCGTGACATGCGTGGCTTCCATCGTGACATGCGTGGCTTCCACCGTGACATCCGTCGCTTCTGCCATGGCATCGTAGCTTCCGCCTTCAGGCGGAAGTCCCCATCTGCCGAGGCGCTGATTCTTCCGCATAGCTTGCATAGCGGACATCTCACGCTGAGACGGACACCTCGCGGACGGTCGACACCGACCACGGATTTTTACGGAAGAACCCGGACAACGGATCGAGCTGAGATGGCCCGGGCCGCGCTTGCGCCCGGGCAGGTCGTTGCGCGAGATCTCAGGATGCCGGGTGAAACTTCCGGTGATGCCTACGATTCGCACTTCCGCGGTTGGCCCTGGGATCGTTCTGTGTCGTCTCCGTGGGTCTCCGTGTCTTCGCGTCTCCGCGGTCGAATTGCGGTTCTGTCATGTCACATGACCGTACCTCGGAGAGATTCGCCGGCTTCATCGATCCTCACCCTGACTCGCTCGTTCCGCGGCAGGCCGGGCGGGATCCTCACCTTCAGGTAATTGTCGGTCACGACCAGGCTGCCGTCTTCAATCGTGAGCCCGTGGCGGACACTGCCGGCCTGTGATTCGCGGAAGCGCCGTGCCAGGCCAGCGCCAATGTCGCGCAGCGCACGCCCGCGATCACGAATGGCGACACCGTCCACCTTGTTCGTCATCGCCGTGGCCGCCGTGCCCGGCCGGTCAGAGTAGGGAAATACGTGCAGGTGGCTCAGAGGAGAGCCCGGCAGATAGTCGACGTTCCGGCGGAAATCAGCGTCGGTCTCCCCCGGAAATCCGACAATCAGGTCGGAGCCGATTGAGGCAAAAGGCACGCGCTCGGCGATCACGTCGACGAGACGTCGATAGTCAGCGAAAGTGTATGGCCGCCGCATCGCCGCAAGCATGTCATCGCTCGCGTGCTGCAGCGGCAGGTGAAAGTGCGGGGCGAATCGCCCGCGGCTGGTCGCCACGAGCTCGACGATCTCCGGCGTGCAGTCCATCGGCTCGAGCGAGCTGATGCGAAACACGACGTCGGCCGCGCACGCATCGAGCGCGCGAAGTACTTCGATGAGCGAGCTCCGCGGATCGAGGTCGCGCCCGTACGAGCCGAGGTGCACCCCCGTCAGCGTCACTTCCTTGAAGCCGGCGGCTGCAGCCCGTTCGACCGTTCCCACGACGTCGGCCGCCGGCGTGCTCCGGCCCGCCCCTCGCGTCGTCGGAATGATGCAATAGGCGCACTGTTCCTCGCACCCGGTCTGGAGCCGCAGCGTGAACGCCGTGCGGCCGGCCGTGCCAGGCTCCGGAGCGCCACAGGGGCCGTCGCCGCTGCCGAACCGATCCGACGTCGGCAGCAGGTCACCCGCATACAAATCCTCGACGAGTGTGTCCTTGCGGCTATTCGCGACGACGGCGACAACGCCGGGCAGTTCTGCGAGTTCGTTCGCGCAGCGGCTGGCATAGCACCCGGTCACGACGACCTGCGCCGCCGGATTGTCGCGAACCACGCGGCGGATTGTCTGTCGCGCCCCCTGGTCCGCTGTGGATGTGACCGAACACGTGTTCACAATGACGAGATCAGCGTCGGCCGAAGCCGCCTCCGCCCCACCGCGAGCACGCAGCCCCTCCTCTATCCGCAGCGAGTCCGCCTGGTTCACGCGGCACCCGAAGGTCACAATCGCGTATTTCACTGTCGGGACTCGGGGCTCGGGGTTCGGGACTCGGATCGACTCGGCACTCGGGAGTTCGGGACTCCGATTCGTCACTCGGGGCCGGGGACGCGCGCGCCTACGGATTCAGCCTCGCAGCCGCCTGCTCGACCTTGTCAGCAAGCTTCTTCTTGTACTGCACGAGACGCGCGGCAAGAGCAGGATCGCCCAGCGCCAGGATCTGCGCGGCGAGCACGCCCGCGTTGGTCGCGCCGGGTTTACCGATCGAGACCGTGGCGACCGGTACTCCGGGAGGCATCTGCACGGTCGAAAGAAGCGCGTCGAGGCCTTTCAGCGCCGACGAATCAATCGGCACGCCGATGACCGGCAGCGATGTGTGCGCGGCGACCACGCCGGCGAGGTGCGCGGCGGCCCCGGCGCCGACGATGAACACCTTGACGCCGCGGCCGGGCGCCTCGCTCACCAGGCGCATGACGCGCTCCGGTGATCGGTGTGCCGAGGCGACGGTCATCTCGGACTGGATGTTCAGCTCGCGAAGGATCTCGACCGCCCCCTGCATCACTGGTGCGTCGGAGTCGGAACCCATGAGTATCAGGACAGCAATGTCTGTCATAGAAGAATCACCCCGCAGCAGCCGTCATGCGATCGGAAGCGCCTTGCGGCCGATATCGCGGCGGTACTGCATTCCGTCAAAGTTGATCGCCGAGACGCCGGCGTACGCGCGGGCGATGGCGGCGTCGTAAGTCGGTCCCCGGCCGACAACCGTCAACACGCGTCCGCCGGCAGTGACCACGTCATCGCCGCGGCGGGCGGTTCCGGCGTGGAATACGAACACGTTGTCCAATCCTGACGCGGCATCGAGCCCGTGTATGGGCGCGCCGCCCTTCACCGGGCCGGGATAGCCCGGCGCCGCGAGCACGACACCCACGTGCGGATCCATGCGGAACGGGACCGGTGCCGCCTCGAGCGCGCCGTCGGCCGCGGCCGCGAGGCGCGGCGCCAATTCGGCGTCGATCGCCGGTATGACGACTTGCGCTTCCGGATCGCCGAACCGGACGTTGAACTCGATCACCTTGGGCCCGTCGCACGTCAGCATCAGTCCCGCATACAGGAACCCTCGGTATTCGAGCTGCTCCGCACGTAGCCCCGCGACCACGGGATCGATGATCTCACGCATGATCCGGTCGCGCATCGCCGCGTCGACGAGCGGACTCGGCGAGAACGCGCCCATCCCGCCGGTATTTGGCCCCTCATCACCGTCGAAGACACGCTTGTGATCCTGCGCCGACATGAGAGCCGCGGCGCGCCGGCCGTCGCAGATCGCGAAGAAGGACACTTCGGGCCCCTCGAGGCATTCCTCGAGAACCACCCGAGAGCCGGCGTCGCCGAAATGCCGCTCCTCCATTGCCGCGCGAATCGCGAGGTTGGCCGTTTCTGCGTCGGGCGCAACGACGACGCCCTTACCGGCGGCGAGTCCGTCGGCCTTGACGACAATGGGGCTGCCGAGCTCGCCCGAGGCCACCGCCGCGTACGCGCTCGCCGCATCGTCGCAGGTCCGGTATCGCGCCGTGGGGATCCCGTGGCGGGCCATGAATGCTTTTGCGAATGCCTTGCTGCACTCGAGCTGGGCCGCGGCACGGGACGGTCCGAACAGGCGCTGATTCCTGGAGGCGAACAGGTCGGCAATTCCCCGGTCGAGCGGGAGCTCGGGGCCGACAACGGTGAGATCGATTCGTTCGCGTGCAGCGAAGTCCGAAAGCGCCGACGTATCGGCGGCGTCGATCGCGACCGTACGCACGGTCGTGGCAATTCCGGCGTTGCCGGGGGCGCACACGACTTCCGAAACGGCCCGTTCCGAACTGAGCTTCCAGGCGAGCGCATGCTCGCGCGCTCCGCTGCCGACAATCAGGACCTTCACGGCAGCTAAAGGTAAAGGGGTGAACGATTTGTGAGCATCAGTCGAGCGCGGAAGCGAGCCCGTACCAGGCGGACGATGATTGGAGCCGGCACTTGCCGGCAGGTCCCGGCGGAAAGCATTTTCCGGGGGGCTGAACTCAGCGATTACCTGTGATAGCCTAGCATATTCTATCGGACTCTAAGGCCCCATGAGAGCCTCACCCTGCCGCGCTCGTCTCGACGGGCGCCGGTGAGTGACTCGCGCAGGGTGGCCTCGAAGGGGGTGTTTTCAAGTTTTGGCTGAAGTCAAAGTACAGGAAGGCGAGTCGATCGAAAGCGCGCTTCGCCGCTTCAAGCGCAAGGTGCAGCAGGAAGATATCATCAAGGATATCAAGAAGCACTCCTTCTACCTGAAGCCCGGGGATCGCCGTCGGGCGAAACAGGCGCTCGCACGGAAGCGTTCGCGCAAGAAGCTGCGCCGCGAAGTCGAATAGCGGAAATATCCCGTCCAGTCACGCGGTGGCTGGACGGGCCCACGCGCTCTCTGGCGCGGGCGACAGGCGGAGTTCGTGAGAGGCAGGACCGATGGAGTTCCAGGACAGATCGCTCAACTGCGTGGACTGCGGCGCGGAGTTCATCTGGACGGCCGGCGAGCAGCTCTTCTTCGCAGACAAGAACTTCAAGAACGAGCCGAAGCGCTGCAAGTCGTGCAAGTCCAAGCGCGCGTCTAGGCCATCGGCCGGTGGCGGGATGGCTCGAGAGCGAGTCGAAACCACCACCAACTGTTCGGCGTGCGGCAAGGAAACAACCGTGCCGTTCAGGCCGACGCAGGGTCGGCCGGTTTTCTGTCGCGAGTGTTTCCAATCCCGCAAGTTCACCGACACCGGCGCGTAACCGCAGCCGAACCCGGTCCGCTCTCGCTGCGCCAACCCGGCGCGGCCGTTGTTGTCGAGACGTGAATCCCTCACGCCGCGGGACGCGTCTAAGTCATCTTTCGAGTCTCCACTCTTCTCGGTCATGCCCCCATTGAAACGACTCCTCACCTCCGGCGCGGCTTACGCACTCCTGCTGAACGTCATTGCGTGCAACCGGGGCGGAGGCACCCCGGCCGGTGGTCCATCGGCGTTTCCGCCAGCAAACGTCACCGTCGCCACCCTGCAGCCCAAACCGGTCGAACGGTCTTCGGAATTCATCGCGACTCTGCGATCGCTGCGCTCGTCGACGATCCAGCCTGAAGTGGCCGGATCGATCACGCGCATCTTCGTCAAGGCCGGCGATCGCGTCCGTACTGGCACGCCGCTCGTGCAGATCGATCCGGATCGGCAGCAGGCGGCGGTGCAGAGCACCGAGGCAAACCGCTCCGGCGCTGAGGCCGACGTCGAATACTGGCGCCAACAGGTCACGCGTCTCCAGGCGCTGGTCGCTGCCGGTGCGATCAGCCGGCAGGAGTTCGAGCAGGCGCAGAACTCGTTGAAAACCGCGGAGGCAAAGCTCGCCACGATCGACGCGCAGGTCAGCGAGAATCGGGTCCGGCTTCGTTACTACCGCGTGGTCGCGCCGCAGGACGGGATTGTCGGCGATATCGCGGTGCGCCAGGGCGATCGCGTGTCGGAGACGACGGTCATCACGACGGTCGACGACAATTCGTCGCTCGAGGCGTACATCGAGGTGCCGCTCGAGCGCGCGCCCGATCTTCATCTCGGGCTGCCGGTGCAGCTACTGGATGCCGACGGCAAGGTCGTCGCCGCGAATCCGATCTCGTTTGTGGCGCCGCGCGTCGATTCTGCGACCCAATCGGTGCTCGTCAAGAGCCTCCTCAAGGACGCCCCGTCGAGCCTTCGATCGCAGCAGTTCACCCGCGCGAAGATCGTGTGGAGCACGGCCCCTGGTTTGACGGTCCCGGTCGTCGCCGTCTCGCGGGTGAGCGGTCAATACTTCTGCTTCGTCGTCGAGCCCCAGGGGTCCGGGCTCGCCGCACGCCAGCGCCCGGTGCAGGTCGGCGAGATTCTCGGCGATGACTACGTCGTGAAAGGCGGCCTCAAAGCCGGAGACCGCGTCGTCATCTCGGGCGTCCAGAAGCTGGCCGACAACGCCCCCGTCAAAGTGCAGTAGATGTTCGTCGATACCTTCATACGCCGGCCGATCCTTGCCTCGGTCTGTTCGCTCGTCCTGATCCTCGCTGGGGCGATCGCGATCCCGACGATGCCGGTGGCGCAGTATCCGCCGCTCGCGCCGCCGCAGGTGAGCGTCTCCACGTTCTACACCGGTGCCGACGCCCAGGCGGTCGAGACCGGCGTCACGACACCGCTCGAACAGGCGATCAACGGTGTCGAGGGGATGCTCTATATGGAGTCCTCGAGCACCAACAGCGGCTCGAGCAGCATCTCGGTGACGTTCGACGTCACCCGTGACGTCGACCTTGCCGCCGTCGACGTCCAGAACCGCGTCTCCACGGCCCTCGGCCGGCTGCCGGGTGATGTCCGCACCAACGGCGTCACCGTCCAGAAGGGACAGACCGGATTCGTGCTCGCGGCCGGCATCTACTCCGAGAAGGCCGAGTACGATTCGCTCTTCATCAGCAACTACATCGACGTCTACGTGAAGGATGCGCTCAAACGCCTCGAAGGCGTCGGCGACGTCCAGATCTTCGGCGAACGACGCTACTCGATGCGCGTGTGGCTCGATCCGCGCAAGCTCGCCAGCCGGTCGCTCACCGCCGCGGACGTGGTCAATGCGCTGCGGGAGCAGAACGTGCAGGTGGCCGCAGGCGCGATCGGGCAGTCTCCCACCAGGGAGGATCAGAAGTACCAGATCAGCGTCCGCGCCGCCGGACGGCTTCACGAGATCGGCGAATTCCAGAACATCATCGTCAAGGCGGCCGGCGGAACGCTGGTCCGTTTGAAGGACGTCGGCCGAGTCGAGCTCGGCGCCGAAGCGTATGGATCGGAGCTCCGGTTCCAGGGGGTCGACGCAGTCGGCTTCGGCGTCACGCAGCTGCCCTCGGCCAACGCGCTGGACGTGGAGCGTGCGGTTCGGGCCGAGCTCGACCGCCTCGCACTCGCATTTCCGCCCGGACTGAAGTATCAGATCGCCTTCAACACGACACAGGTGGTCGCCGAGTCGATCCGCGAGGTCCTGATCACACTCGTCGAGGCGATCGTGCTCGTGGTCCTGGTGATGTTCCTGTTTCTCCAGAGCTGGCGGACGACGCTCATCCCGACGATCACGATTCCGGTGTCGCTCGTCGGCGCGTTCGCGTTCATCAAGTTGATGGGGTTCTCCATCAACACCCTGACCCTCTTCGGCATCATTCTCGCCACCGGTATCGTCGTCGACGACGCGATTGTCGTGATCGAGAACATCGAGCGGCATATCCAGGAGTACCGAACGAAGGCTGCCAAGGCTGCATCGGAGGCGATGCAGGAAGTCTTCGGCGCGGTGATCGCGACCGCGCTGGTGCTCGTCGCCGTGTTCGTGCCGGTCGCATTCTTCCCCGGCACGACAGGGCGCCTCTACGCGCAGTTCTCGATCACGATTGCGTTTTCGGTCGCGCTGTCCGCCTTCAACGCGCTCACGCTGACGCCGGCGCTGTCAGCGCTGCTGCTCGACCGCAGTCACCACGGCAAGGGCGTCATTTTCACGAACGTGGAGCGCCTCATCACCGGCGGCACCAACGCGTACGTCGGCGCCCTGTCACGACTGATGCGGCTCCGCTGGGTGATGGTGCTCGTGTTCGCGGGTGCGCTCGGGCTGACGTACTGGGTCTATCGCTCGGTGCCGCAGTCGTTCGTGCCCGCCGAGGACCAGGGATATTTCATCAGCATCGTCCAGGCCCCCGCCGGCGCGTCGCTTCAGTACACCGGTGGCATCGCGCGCCAGGCGGAGCAGATCCTCCTCAAGGATCCCGAAGTCGCAGGCGTGTTCGCGGTCATGGGCTTCAGCTTCAGCGGAGCGGCGCCGAACCAGGGGCTGATCTTCGCGAGCCTGAAGCCGTTCGACCAGCGTAAAGGCGACGAGCATTCGCTACGGACCGTGCTGGGGCGAGTTTCCGGACAGTTCGCGGCAATCAGCGGCGCGAACGTCTTCGCGGTTGCACCACCCTCGATTCCCGGACTTGGTGCGTTCGGCGGGTTCGAATTCCAGGTGCTCGACCAGTCGGGTCAGGATATCAACGCGCTGGCGAACGCCACCTACGCCATGGCTGGCGCCGGGAACCAGTCGCCGAAACTGCAGGGTCTGTTCACATCGTTTACTGTCAACGACCCGCAGCTCAGCGTCCAGATCGATCGCGATCGGGCGCTGGCGCTCGGACTACCGGTGAACGAAGTGACGAGCGCGCTGCAGATCTACCTCGGCTCGCAGTATGTCAACGACTTCGACTTCAACAACCGTGCGTACCGCGTCTACGTCCAGGCCGACCAGGCGTTCCGTTCCGACCCGGCGGCGCTGAAGCAGTTCTACGTCCGTAACACCGCCGGTCAGATGGTGCCCCTCGAGAGCGTGGTTCGTATCGCCGAGACGACAGCGCCGCAGGTGATCAGCCACTTCAACCTGTTCCGGTCAGCCGCGATCAACGGTGCGGCGGCACCGGGGATCAGTTCCGGACAGGCGCTCGAAGAGATGCAGGCGATCGCCGCGCGGACGCTTCCGCAGGGGATGGGCTTTGCGTGGTCCGGGCTGTCACTCGAAGAGAGTAAGGCCGGCCGCCAGTCATTCGTGATCTTCGGACTGGCGCTCCTGCTGGTGTACCTGACGCTCGCCGCGCAGTACGAGAGCCTGGTGCTGCCCTTCATCGTGCTGCTCGGCGTGCCGCTCGCGGTGCTCGGGGCGCTCGGGGCGCAGTGGTCGCGCGGATTTGCCAACGACGTCTACTGCCAGATCGGGCTGGTGATGCTCATCGGCCTCGCCGCCAAGAACTCGATCCTGATCGTCGAATTCGCCGAGCAGCTGCGACATCGAGGGTCCACTGTCGTGGAGGCGGCCATCGAGGCCGCGAGGATTCGCCTCAGGCCGATCCTCATGACGTCACTGGCGTTCATCCTGGGCGTGCTCCCGCTCGTGTTCGCCACCGGGGCAGGCGCCGAGGCCCGTAACTCGGTGGGCACGGCGGTGGCAGGCGGGATGTTCGTCTCGACCTTCCTCAACCTCATCTTCATCCCGATTCTCTACGTTGTCGTCCAGACGATCCGGGGCGGAGGCGCGGAAAAGACCTAGAAGGTGCCTCTTCCGCCTGAAGGCGGAAGCTACAAGCCCGCCTAAGGCGGAAGCTACCAAGGCGCTGGCACCCCTGGCACTTTGGCACTCCTGGCCCGCGCCGGTGTCTAACGTGATTGCGACTGCCGGCGGCGGGTGCGTATTGTTGACACTGTAAGAACTCGCGTAGTACGCTGACCGGTCTATTTTCTTGGATCAGTGGGGCCTGGGGCAGGCGCTTCGGGCGGTAGAACGTCAGACCACGCGGCGGGGGTCTGGACGGTCCCGCCGGCGCGGTCGGGCTTGGAGGGAGCGGCGATGAACATCGACGAACGAGTCGTCGACGGAGTGACGATTCTGGACCTGAAGGGCAAGATGACGCTCGGCGAGGGCGACGAGCTCCTGAAGGACAAGATCAACTCGCTCATCCAGCAGGATCGAAAGCAACTGCTGCTCAACCTCGAAGGCGTCCCCTACATCGACAGCGCCGGCCTGGGCGAAATTGTCCGCACGTACACCACGGTGAGCCGACAGGGGGGCAAGCTCAAGCTGCTGAACCTCACGAAGCGGATCCAGGATCTGCTTGCGATCACCAAGCTGCTGACCGTGTTCGAGACGTATGAGTCCGAACCGGACGCACTCAAGAGCTTCGGCAGCTAGCCAGGCCGCGCACGTACCCGCCGCGCTCTAATGGCGCGACATTTAATTCCGGACACCATCGAGCGGGCCGAGCCTCGCCGGGAGCGCGTCAGCGCTCCCGCGAGCACGGTTGCGCTGAGCCTCGTCCGCTCGCTCCGTCCGTCCCAGTGGACGAAGAATCTGATCATCTTCGCGGCCCTGATGTTCGGACAGCGGCTGCAGGACGTGCACGCCGTCCTCTACGCCCTCGGGGCCTTCGCGGTGTTCTGCATCCTGTCCGGTGTGGTCTATCTCGTCAATGACGTCGCCGATCGCGAGTCGGACCGCAGCCATCCGATCAAACAGTACCGGCCGATTGCGTCCGGTGCGCTGCCCGTCCCGGTCGCACTCGCGTCCGCAGCGGTCCTCGGAGCCGTGGCGCTCGCGGCCGCGTTCTGGCTGCGACCGGCCTTTGGCTTGATCGGCACGCTCTACCTGGCGCTGCTCGCGTTCTATTCCGGCCCGCTCAAACACGTCGTCATCATCGACGTGCTGACCATCGCGGTCGGCTTCGTGCTGCGCGCCGCGGCCGGGGCCGTGGTGATCGACGTGCCGATCAGCCACTGGCTGCTGTTCCTCACGATTCTCCTGGCGCTGTTCCTCGCCCTGAGCAAGCGGCGGCACGAGCTCGTGCTGCTCGCGGACGGGGCGACGAATCACCGGCGCATCCTGGAGGAATACACCCCGTACCTCCTCGACCAGATGATCGCCGTGGTCACGGCCTCGACGCTGGTCGCCTACGCGATCTACACCGTGAGTCCCGAGACGGTCGAGAAGTTCCACACCCAGATGCTCGGGCTGACGCTGCCCTTTCCGCTGTACGGCATCTTTCGCTACCTTTATCTTGTGCATCAGAAGGAGGGCGGCGGCAGTCCGGCGGAAATGCTGCTGAACGATCGTCCCCTGCTGCTGTGCGTCGCGCTGTGGGCGGCCACGGCCGGCTTCATCATCTACGGCCCGAACGTGGCGTTTCTCGACGGGTTGATCAGTTAAGGCTCCGATGGCGAAATCCAGGGTTTCCATTCTTCGTACGACTCCGGCGACGGTGCTCAGGGATTACCACGAGGTGATGAACCTGGCCGGGTACCAGGACGTCGTCGCCAGGGACGCGGACACCGCGCTCAAGGTCAACATCTCCTGGCACTTCTTTTTCCCCGCCACCTCGACGACCCCGTGGCAGCTGGAAGGGGTCGTCCGCGCGATGAAGCAGGACGGGTACGATCCCGCCCTCATCCACGCCTGTCACAACCGGACGGTCGTGATCGACGCGCATCTCGGCGAACGCGAGAACAAGCAGATCAACGTCGTGAACGCGCACGGGCTGCGCAACATCCACATCTACGAAACCGAGGAGTGGGTCAACATTCGCGACGCGGTCGGGGACCTGACGAAGAAGTTCACGTGCCTGAACGAGGTCTACCCGAAGGGCTTCATGATCCCGAAGCGCTTCATCGGGGAGAACATCATTCATCTGCCGACGGTCAAGACGCACGTGTTCACGACCACGACCGGGGCAATGAAGAACGCCTTCGGCGGACTGCTGAACGAGCATCGGCACTGGACCCATCCCGTGATCCACGAGACGCTCGTGGATCTGCTCATGATCCAGAAGAAGATTCACCGCGGGGTGTTCGCGGTCATGGACGGCACCTTTGCCGGCGATGGCCCCGGCCCGCGGTGCATGACGCCGTATACCAAGGACGTCATTCTCGCGAGCGCCGACCAGGTCGCGATCGATGCGGTCGCGGCCAGGCTGATGGGATTCGACCCGATGTCGATCAAGTTCATCAGGATGGCGCACGAACTGGGGCTCGGCTGCGGTGATCCGCGCGACATCGAAATCGTCGGCGACAGAGAGGCCGGGGCGCAGAACTGGCATTTCGTCGGGCCGTTCAAGAAAATGACGTTCGCCTCGCGCATGCAGCACCACATCTACTGGGGCCCGATGAAGAAGCCGATTGAATGGTCTTTGAAGACCGTCCTGGCCCCGTGGGCGTACATTGCGAGTGTCGTCTACCACGACAGCTTCTGGTACCCGCGAAACGCGAAGCGGCTGATGCACGATGTGCTCGCGAGCCCGTGGGGCCGCCTGTTCCGGAACTGGGAAACGGTCACTGCAGACGGCAACGGTTATCCGGATGTCGGCACCGATGCCGCGCAGATCGAAAAGACCGGGTCGCGCGCGTTCTACGAATCGATCGGCATCCTCGGCACGTGCATCAAGGAAGCGCCCGAATTCGGCACCCGGCGCCGCAAGAAAGCCGCAGCGGAGGCGGCGAAATGAGCCGCCCCGCGCCAACAGCAGCCGTTTGGAAGAGCAGCACCATATGACCGATTTTTCCGTGCGATCGGACCACGTCGACGTCGAGCAGATCATGCGGCAGATCCGTTCGCGTATCCGCGAGAAACGAGGCGTCGACTACACCGAGGAGGAGATTCGCGAGCTCGCCTCGGTGAAGCTCGAGAAGTTCCTCGATCCGCGCGGGGTGCGCTCGGACCTGCTCGAGCAGTTCCGCCGGAAGCGCGAGGCGTCGCTGCCCCCGAACTTCGCGTTCGAGGACAGCACGCTGTTCGAGACGCACCGTGGATTCCTGCGCTTCATGCGGCGGCTGCTTCGTCCGATCCTGAAGCTGTTCATCAACCCCAACCCGCTCATCGAAGCACTGCACATCCAGTCGAAGCTGAACGCGCAGCAGGCCGCGATTGAACCGCTTTACTACGAGGTGATGCACAACCTCGTGCTCGAAACGACCCGGCTCGGGATCGAAGTCAAGAACCTGAAAATGCGCGTCGAATCGACGTCGAGCCGGCTCGACTTCGACGAGCGTCGGGCGCGGGCGCTCGAGGGGGTCGTTCAGTACCGACCCGGCGCGGTCCCACCGCTTCAGCCCCCGACCGGCGCCGGCGGGGCGGAACGGCCACTGACCGAAGCAGAGCAGGCGGAGCGGCGCTCGCGCCGGCGTCGCCGCCGCGGCCGTCGTCGGCCGGCGGAGGGAGGACCGGAGCGGCCGGCGTTCGGCGGGGGGACGTCCGGCGAAACCGCTCGTTCAACCGGACAGAGCAATGGCGATGCGTCGTCGTCGGGTGGTCAGGATCGTGAGACCCGTGAGTCGTCGGGCGGCGGGTATGCCGAGGTTTCGCCGGAGCCGCTCGGCGGCGGAGGCGGACCCCACGAATCGTGAAGCTGGCAGTCGTTGTCCAGCGATACGGCGCCGACATCAACGGCGGCGCCGAGCTGCACGCGCGCTACGTCGCTGAACGGCTCTCACGCCACGCCCAGGTCGAAGTGGTCACGACCTGCGCGAAGGACTACGTGACCTGGCGGAACGAATGGCCCGCCGGTGTCGAGCACATCAATGGTGTGCCGGTGCGGCGCTTTCCGGTCCGCCGCGAACGCGACCCGCTGCAATTCGGCCGGCTGTCGCACCGCGTGTTCGAGCATGCCCACTCGGTTGCCGACGAACTCGCGTGGCTCGAGAGTGAAGGCCCGGCCAGTCCCGCGCTCGTCGATCACCTGGAGCGCGCGGCCCCCGAGCTCGATTTCGTGCTGCTCTTCAGCTACCGCTATTACCACGCCTGGCACGCCGCCCGGCGGCTGCACTCGAAGGCCGTGCTCGTGCCGACCGCTGAACGCGACCCCGCGATCGGGCTCTCGATCTTCGGACCGGCCTTTCGCGGCGTCCGGGCCGTCATGTACAACTCGCCGGAAGAGCAGGCGATGATCCATGCCGCCGCCGGCAACGACCATGTTCCCGGAGTGGTCGTCGGGATTGGGTCAGCTGTCCCGCCGCGGACCGCGCCGGAGCGAATTCGCCAGAAGTTCAACCTCCAGCGTCCGTTCGCGATTTACGTCGGGCGGATCGACGAGAACAAGGGTTGCGGCGAGCTGTTCAGATTTTTCCGGCAGTACGCGGCAACGTTCCCGCGTGGCCTCGACCTGGTGCTCGTCGGCAGCGCGATCATGCCGGTGCCGCAGCATCCGCGCATTCACCATCTCGGCTTCCTCAGCGACGAAGACAAGTTCGACGCGATGGCCGCCGCCGACGTGCTGATCATGCCGTCGTACTTCGAGAGCCTCTCGATGGTCGCGCTCGAGGCATGGGCGCTCGGGCGCCCGGTGCTCGCGAACGGCCGCTGTGACGTCCTGAAAGGCCAGTGCATCCGCAGCGCCGCTGGCTTGTACTACGAACGCTATGAGGAGTTCGCCGAGACGCTGTTCGCCCTCGAATCGAACGGTCCGCTGCATACGCGCCTCGGCCGCAATGGACGGGCGTATTTCGAGCAGCACTATTCCTGGCCGGTCATCGAGCGGAAGTACCTCGACATGTTCGATCGACTGAAACGGGAAGCGCCTGCCGGCGGGCGTGCCCTCGAACCGCTACCAAGCTGGCTCAGGCGGCGCCGGGCTGATGTTCCGGCCGCGGCGGAGGTGCTCGCCCGGATTCCTTCCGGAGCGGTGATCGCGAGGCAGGGATCCTCGCCTGGTCTTTCCCAGTCGGCATGACAACCCAATTGACGCGGCCGCCGCGCGTTCACCAGGTGCTCGCGACGCTCGGATACGGCGACGCGATTGGACACGAGGTGCTCGGCATCCAGCGCGTGCTCCGCGCCGCTGGCTACGTCTCCGAGATCTTCGTCGAGACGGCGGATCCCCGGCTCGAAGCACAGACTGTCGATTACCGCGACCTGGTCGGGCACGTCACCGCGAATGACGTGCTGATCCACCATTTCTCGATCGGCTCGCACGCTTCCCGCACCGCGTACGCGCTGCCCGGTCACATGGTGCTCGTCTACCACAACATCACGCCACCTGAGTACTTCGTCGGAATCCACAAAGAGCTGGTGAAACTGTGCTTCCGCGGGCGTCGCGAACTGACCGCATACATCGACCGCTGCGATCTCGCCCTCGGCGACTCCGAATACAACCGGGAGGAGCTCGAGGGGCTCGGGTTCCGTGCCACTGGCGTCCTTCCCGTCGTCCCTGATTTCTCACACCTCGACCAGGCCCAGGACTCTCTCCTGGCCACGAACTTCAACGACGACGGGACCAACGTGATGTTCGTCGGTCGCGTGATCCCGAACAAGAAGTTCGAGGACGTGATCCGCGCGTTCCACGCGTATCGACTTCGCTACAACCGGCGCTCGCGGCTGCTGCTCGTCGGCTCGTACAGCGGCTTCGAACGCTACCTGGCGATGCTGCAGTCCTTGATCGCGAGGCTCGGAACGCCTGACGTGCACTTCCTCGGACATGTCTCGAACGAGGAGCTTTCGGGTCTCTACGATGTCGCCGATCTTTTTCTCTGTGCGAGCGAACACGAGGGGTTCTGCGTCCCGATCATCGAGGCCTTTCACAAGCGAGTGCCAGTGCTCGCCTTCGCGTCCACCGCGGTGCCGGCGACGATGGACGGCGGCGGCGTCCTCTATGACACCAAGGATCCGCTGCACGTCGCGGCACTCATGGATGCGGTGATCAGCGACACCGATATCGAAGCAGCCGTGGTGCAGTCGCAGGATGCGGCCCTCGGGCGGCTCCTCCACCGTGACTTCGCCGCGATGCTGCTGCGGTACGTCTCCGATACGCTAAACCTCCCGCCGAGGCCTGCTCCAGAGGTCGCATGGGACTTCTGGCCCCAGTTCGAACAGTTCCAGCGGTTCGAAGAGTTGCGCCAGTTCCGCCCCGCTCTCTTTCGGGGGCTGCCGGTCCATCCGGACGCAGGCACTCGCGGCCTGGCGTCCACTTCGTCACACTCGACCCCCAAGCCCGGCAGTGCAAGCGCCGAGCCCCGAATCCCGCATCCCGAATCGCGCGCATGATCGTGAACCAGTGGGTGCCCGCCGCCCATCGCGGCGACGCAATCGGCGACAGTGCCCGCCGCATGCGCGACATGCTCCGGGAGGCCGGCCACTCGTCCGAGCTCTTCGCCCTGACGATCGACGAAGATCTGCGCAGCGAGGTGCTCCGGTTTGAGGATCCGGCTTCGCGAGCGGGTGACATCACCATCTTCCACTTCGCTCTCCCGTCGCCGATGACGGCAGCGTTCACCACCGTGCGCGGTGCGCGCGTGCTGCAGTACCACAACATCACGCCGGCCCGCTTCTTCGCCCCATACGACGTCGGCCTGTTCCGCCTCGCCGCGCTCGGACGGCGCGAGCTGGCCACGCTCGTGGGCCACGTCGATCTGGCGCTCGGCGACTCGGAGTTCAACCGGCTCGAACTGGAGGAGACCGGGTTTACCCGTACCGGCGTCCTTCCGATTGCCGTAAATACCGACCGGATCACCGCAGCGCCGAGGCGCCCCGCGCTCGAAAAAATCCTCGGGGACGGTCTCGTCAACGTGCTGTTCGTCGGACGAATCGTCCCCAACAAGCGGATCGAGGATCACATCCGTCTCGCCGAAATGTACAAGCGCTACATCGACAACTACTATCGCTTCATCTTCGTCGGCCGCTACGACGGCATTCCGCGGTATTACGCACAGATCCAGGCGCTCATCGCCGAGTTCGACATGCTGCCGGACCGCTTCTGGTTCACCGGTCCCGTCCCGGACGCCGACCTGGCCGCGTACTACCGGTGGGCTGACGTGTACGTATCTCTGAGCGAGCACGAGGGGTTCTGCGTGCCGCTGGTCGAAGCCATGGCCGCGGACGTGCCGGTTCTTGCCTATGGCGCCGGGGCCGTGCCGGAGACGCTCGGTGGTGCCGGGGTGCTGTTTGCCCCGAAGGATCTCGAATTCGCTGCCGAGATGACCGGCACGCTCGTATACGATCGGCGGGTACGTGACCGCGTGATCGAGGGACAACGGCGCCGCGTGCGCGATTTCGCCGCGCCCAGGGTGCACGCCAGGCTCATGGAAGTGCTCGCCGGGCTGCGGACCTGAACGGCAGCTGAGGGCTGTGTCCAGACAGCGCTAGCCTGAGTAATGAGGATGTCTTGAAGATTGCATTTGTCGTCCAGCGCTACGGCACCGAGATACTCGGCGGCTCCGAGTATCACTGCCGGCTCATCGCCGAACGTCTGGCCCCGAAGCACCAGGTCGAAGTGCTCACCACCTGCGCGCAGGACTACATCACCTGGCAGAACGAATACCCGGAGGGGACCGACCGCGTCCGCGGCGTCACCGTCCGGCGATTCGCCAATGCACTCACCCGCGACATCCAGGCCTTCAACCGCTACTCGGAGTGGATCTTCACGAGCGAGCACACCCGCGACGACGAGATCGAGTGGCTGCGGCAGCAGGGTCCCTGGTGCCCGGCGCTCCTCGAGTACCTCGAACGCAACCAGCAGCAGTACGACATTCTCATCTTCTTCACCTATCTCTACGCTCCGACCGTCATGGGGATGAAGGTGGCCCCGCACAAGTCCATCCTGGTGCCGACGGCGCACGACGAACCGGCGATTCATCTCGATATCTACCGGGAGCTGTTCAGCCTGCCCGCCGGCATCGCGTACAACACCGAAGTGGAGCGCCGGTTTCTCACCACGCACTTCTCGATGCGCGCACTGGAAGAGGAGACGGTCGGCTGCGGCGTCGATCTCCCGCAGGCGCAGGAATACCCGCGCGAGCACACCGGACCACATCAAGGGGACGAAGAAGAACTGGCCGAAGCCGCCGCGGCTGACGATGCGTCGCCGACGTTTCGCCCGCACCTGGCCCATCGCGGGTCGGTGTTCCGGAGGCGGCACCGCCTCGACGGACCGATCGTGCTGTACGGCGGGCGGATCGATCCGGGTAAGGGGTGCGAAGAGCTGATCGAGTACTTCAGCACGTACGTGCAGGAAGGCGGCGACGCATCGCTGGTGCTGATGGGCGTGAAGCTGATGCCGTTGCCCGAGGAGCCCTTCATCCGCTTTGCCGGCCGGCTGTCGGACCAGGAGCGGGTCCAGGCGCTCGAGGCGGCCACTGTCGTCGTTGTCCCGTCACCGTACGAGAGCCTGTCTCTGCTCGCGCTCGAATCGTTTGCCGTCGGCACGCCGATCCTGGCCAACGCGCGGAGCGAGGTCCTGGTCGATCACTGCATCAAGAGCAACGCCGGGCTTTATTACTCGGACCGGGATGAGTTCTCGGAGTGCCTGCGGCTGCTCGTCGCCGATCACCGGCTGCGCGCATCGCTCGGCGCGCACGGGCGCGACTACGTGCGGAAGAACTACCGGTGGGATGTGATCCTGGCGAAATACGAGAGGATGTTCGCCCAGCTGAAAAGCCCGGCGCGGAAGACCGCTACTCGCGATTGATCGCGCCGACGGGATCGCCGTCGTCGATATCCTCCGGGTCGGGCAGATCGGCGCCGGAGCGGCCGACGACGCCGCGCTTGCGGCGCGGCCGGATGTCGTGGCGCTTGATCATCTCGTTGAGCGTGGTCGGCTTGATGTGCAGCAGTTCGGCCGCACGCTTCTGAACGCCCCCGGCGGCCTCCAGCGTCGACTCGATCAGCCGCTTTTCGAAATCGGTAATCACCTCGCGGAACGAGATCCCTTCGGGCGGGACGACGAACTGCGGCATCTGGAACCGCTTGCTGCTGCGGACGTGCTCGGGCACGAGATCGGCGTCGATCTTCGCTCCAGTCGAGAGCACCACCGCGCGTTCGATGACGTTCTCGAGCTCGCGGACGTTACCCGGCCAGTCGTATTCCTGCAACAGGTCCAGCGCCTCGGCGGTCAGTTCGAGGTGGGTCTTCTGGTTTTCCTTGCCGTACTTCTCGAGGAAGGTCTGGACGAGCAGGGGAATGTCGTCCTTGCGTTCGCGCAGCGGCGGCAGCTGCACGGTGATGACGTGCAGGCGGTAGAACAGGTCCTCGCGGAACTTGCCTTCGTCCACCATGTGGCGCAGATCGACGTTGGTCGCGGCGATGATCCGCACGTCGACCTTGATCGTGTCGACGCCGCCAAGGCGCATGAACTCGCGCTCCTGGATGACCCGCAGCAGCTTGGCCTGCGTCTCGACCGGGATGTTGCCGATCTCGTCGAAGAAGATCGTCCCCTTGTCGGCGAGCTCGAACAGCCCCTTCTTGGGGTAGACGGCGCCGGTGAAGGCGCCTTTGACGTGGCCGAACAGGTTCGATTCGAGCAGGTCGGGCGGGAGGTTGCCCGAGTTGACGGTGATGAACGCGCGATCCGACCGCGAGGAGTTCTGGTGCAGCGACCGCGCGACCAGCTCCTTGCCGGTACCGCTTTCGCCGTTGATCAGGATGGTGGCACGGCTCGGCGCGGCCTGGATGATCAGGTCGAAGACCTGCCGCATGCGCGAACTCCGGCCGACGATCTCGCCGAAGCGGTTCGCCCGCGCCTGGAGATTCTGCCGGAGCGCCCGATTCTCGGCGACGAGACGCCGCTGTGACAGCGCGTTGCGCAGCACCACCAGCACTTCGTCGTTCTTGAACGGCTTGGTGATGTAGTCGTAGGCGCCGCGCTTCATCGCCGCAATCGCGTTCTCGACCGACGCGAACGCGGTGATCATCAGGACCGGCAGGTCGTCGTCGACTTTCTTGATTTCGTCGAGCGTGGCGATGCCGTCCATGCCCGGCATCATCATGTCGACGATCACCGCGTCGAACGACATCGCCCGGATTTGTTCGAGCCCTTCGGCCGCATGCGACGCGAGGCGAACGTCGTAGCCCTCGTGCGACAGCAGCGCCTCGAGGATCTCGCGCATGATCTCCTCGTCGTCGATGACCAGGATCGAGCCGGGGCGTGACGCCGGCGTCGCGGTGTCCGAGGCGGCAGCACGCGGCATGATCAAGCCTGCCTGATCGCGGGCCGCACGTCAGCGGGCGCCCTCGACGCCGTCAGCGGAAGAGACAGCGTGAACCGCGTGCCATGCCCGATCGAGCTGTCGCAGGTGATCGTTCCTTCGTGCTCCTGCAGGATGCCGTAGGTGATCGAGAGGCCGAGGCCGGTGCCCTTGCCGATTTCCTTGGTCGTGAAGAACGGATCGTAGATGCGGGAGAGCTGCTCAGCGGGGATCCCGGATCCGGTATCGCCAATCTCGACGACGGCACCTGCCGCGTCGGGGCGGCTGAGGATCGTCAGCCAGCCGCCTTTGGGCATCGCGTCGCGTGCGTTGAGGAACAGATTCAAGAACACCTGCTGCAGTTTGTATTCGATACCCTGCACGATGAGCGGTTCGGTGCTGAGCTCCTTGCGGACACGGATGCTGCCGGTTCGCAACTGGTGCTCGAGCAGCGAGAGGACGTCGTTGATGACGGCGTTGACGTCGACCGGACCGCTGTCGAACTTCGTCGGCCGGGCCAGATTCAGCAGCCCGTTGACGATCTTCGCGGCGCGGAATGTCTGCCGCTCGATCTTTTCCAGCACCTTTGTCCTGGGATCGTTCTCGTCCGCCCCCTGGAGCAGCATCTGCGTGAAGCTCGAGATGCCGGTCAGCGGAGTATTGACCTCGTGCGCCACGCCTGCCGCCAGCAATCCGATCGACGCCATCTTCTCGGAAATCTGAAGCTGCTCCTCGAGCTGCACCCGCGCCGAGATGTCCTCGATGATCACGATCGTCCCGGCGATGGCGCCTTCAGAGTCCCGCAGCGGCGTCGTCGCGACGTTGACGAGCAACCGGCGGGGCACGTCGTGGCGGGTGAGCACCGGCACGCGGTAGAACGCAGCCCCTTCCGGGGACTCGCGGCGCGCGTTTCTCAGCACCTCGAGGAACCCGGGCTCGAAAATTTCGTCGAGCCGCCGGGTCACCGCATCTTCGTGCCGGATCCCATACAACTCTTCGAGCCGTCGGTTCCAGCGGACGATCCGATCGTCGCGGTTGACGACGGCGAGGCCGTCGTTCAGCGACTCCAGGATATTCTCGCTGAACTCACGAAGCCGCTGCAGCTCGTCGGCCTTGACCCGCAGCTCGCGGTAGAGGCGGCCGTTCTCGAGCGCCGTCGCGGCCTGCGCGGCAACCGCCGCGAGCAGGGCCATGTCTTCGCTGCTGAGCGGCTCGGCACTGGCCTTACGCCCGAGCGCCATGACCGCAATGGTCCCTTCCTTCGAGACGCACGGAACGAAGTAATGGATCCCTGCTTCGCGCCAGAAGTCGAGTTCTGCCGGGTCGAGCCGAACCTGGGCCAGCGGATCGTCGAGCGTCAGCGTGTGGCCGGCGGTCAACCTGGCGCCGACTTCCGACGACCGGGGCAGGAAGGGCGGCGGGGCGGCAAAGCCGAGGTGGGCGATGGCCGCGAACTCCCCCTCGCGTCCGGCGGACACCGGCGCCAGCAGCAGGGCCATGCGATCGACGACGAGCGTCTCCAGGACGCGGTGCACCAGCCGCTCGCTGAGGCGCAACAGGTCGAGGTCGCTGTTCAGGTCCCGCGCAAACCCTACGAGTGCACGCCGGTAGTCGTAGCGGTCGCGGTAATACACCCGGTCGAGACCGGTCTGGATGGCGTTCTTGACCGGCCTGGAGAGCAGGACGACTACGAGAGTCGCGAGCAGAGCGATGACCGAGTTATTGGCGTCGTTCCCGCTCAAGAACGCTTCGCGGGCAAGCTTGAGCAGCACCGAGTACATCGCGGCGATTGCCGCGACGGCGGCCGCGTACACCAGCGCTCGCTTGATGATGACCTCGACGTCCATCAGGCGGTAGCGCACGAGTGCCGAGGCGAATGCCAGGGGCACGAGCCCGAGAAGGACCGCGGTGAAATCGGCGCCGCGGATCGGGTTGAACCCGAGCACGTACGGCAGCGCGTACCCGAGTGCGAATGGCACGCCGCCGAGCGCAGTGCCCCAGACGATCCACCGCAGCTGTCGACGTGCCGTGACCGAGCGCACCCGCCCAAGGGCGCGGAGCATGATCGCGAGACCAACCACGAGCCCGGCGGCGAGGCAGATCAATTCGCCGCGTTCGAGCAGCGAGATGACGCTCGAGAGGACGGCACCCTGTTCACGCGCGCGCAGCAACGCCGCGACCCGGGCCGCGCCGAGGAGGAGTCCGGGCAGATAGAGGAGCGGTACCGCGGATCGGCCAGTATCGCTGCGGATCCAGCTGTCGGGTCGATCCGGGAACACCAGCGTGAAGTGGACGAACAGCGGCGGCAGCATCAACAACGCCCACGCGTCCGCCCAGTAGAAGAACCAGTCGAGGGTGTCGAACCGTCCGCTGAACGAGAACGCGAGCACGCCAAAGAACGCGATCGTCAACCAGAGGAAGTGGAGCGTGGCCTGGTTTTCCGGTCTTCGGACACGTACCGCGGCGCCGACGAGCAGCGAGAAAATGCCGACAGCGGCGAGCACGTAATAGAGGCCGCGGGCGCCCGACGGAATCGGGGCGAGCCGAACCTGTACGAGCTCCGGCGTACGGGTGCGTGCGATGGTGTAGGTGAGCGACTCTCCGCGGGAAGCGGCGTGCAGCCTGGCAATGACGTCCGCGGGCGTGTCGACCGGCCGGCCGTCGACGGCCTCGAGAATGTCACCACGCCGCACGCCCGCGCTGGCGGCAGGCGAGGCGGTGGCGACCTCTCGTGCGACCAGTCCGTCGGGCCCGGCGTTCCAGAGGACGCCGTCCTCCATCTCGGTCCAGGTAGCGCGCACGCGAATATTCGCGATCGCCATCAGAAGCAGCGCCGCCACGACGGCCAGTTGTGCCGTCAGTCGAAACAGGGCGCGACCCCGGGACCCAGTGTTCAACAAACCTCTCCGTCGCAGGTGAATAGTACCGCGGGTGAGCTAGCAAACGGCGTTCCCTGACTCGACTTCGAGAACAGCCGGCAAATCGCTGTTATGGAAGGACTTCTACGCCAGGACCAGCCGCAGATGACGCGACGCTTCAACCCGCCGGACAACCACTTCAAAAAGCCGGATCCCAGGTGGCGCAAAATTGGAGCGTCGTGCGGTTGCCGGTGCGCCGGCGCTGCGGCCGCGGCCCGGGTCAGAAACGCACCAGGAACCCGCCGACGACGCGCTTGGGAGGACGGACGACGAGGAGTTCGTCGTAGATCGATGCCGGCTCATTCGGATCGCGGAACAGGTTCCTGATGCCGACCAGCACCTCCCACTTGGTGCTGCCGAGCCCGAACGGGAGCGCCTGGTTCAGCTGCACGTCGAACCGACCGTCCGTGCCGGCATCGGTCAGGTGAGTTCGGGCGCGGGCAAACGCGGTGTTGAGCTTGTAGAGCACGAACACCCGGGTGGCAGTAACGGGAATATCGGTTGCGAAGGATGCGGTGAGGTCGTGAATGGACTCGAGTTGTGGCCGCGCCAGGCTCGCGATCCACGGACGCGCCCCGCCGAGATCGCCACGCGACTCCCAGTCGCCGCGAACGATGCTGTATTCGACGGAGGTGCGCACGCGCTTGTCGGGTGCGGTGCCCAACCTGAAACCCCACCCTTCCGCGTCCACGTCCCCTGCGCTCGCGACGTAGTAGTGGCCAACAGAGCGGGCGCCAGTCGGCGTGTTGATTCCAAAAATTGTGACTGACTGGTCGCCAACAGCCTGGAAGAAGCGGCGCACGCCAACCACGTAGGTGTTCGCGAACTCGTGTTCCAAAAGCACGTCGAGGGACCTCGCCCGTTCGACCTGCAACTCACTTCCGGCGACTGGTGAAAACGTCCGCTCGGGCGGGAGCCAGGGGCCTGCAACGCTGGGCGCCAGGAACTCCTCGGCACCCGGAGCCAGCATCGTCTGCGCGACAACCGTGGTGAGGCGTGTTCCTTTCCGCGGCTCGAGCGTCAGGCTCGCGTGCGGACTGAACTGGCCTGGATCGGCCAGGTAGTCGTAGCGCGCGTAGCGCCCGCCATAATCGAACGACACGCCGTCGCCGAAGCTCCAGCGATCGACAGCGTAGACCTCCCCGACATTGCGGCTGCCGTCGGTCATCGCCGCGATAGTGAGGGGGTTGCCTCCCTGATACGCCTGCGTGCTGTACGACACGCCGAGGTCGTACGAGTGCGCGGTGTCGCGCCTGGAGAGGAACGATCCGGCAACGATCCACGACGACAGGTCGCCCTGCGTCATCCCCGCCCTGACCGCCCACTCACCCGGTCCGGTCGGCGCCCCGATCGAGAAGTAGGCGATCCCGCGCGGCATGGCATTGCCCGAAAACAACTCTCCGGGGCCGAACGCGCTGCTCGTGAGCAGATTCACTTCGCCAGAGAAGGGCAGGTCGGCAAAGAGCGCCGTTGCGAACGATGTCGTCCGCCCGAAGATCGATTCGGCTCGAGGATCCGGTTCATCGTTCTCGACCGGGACCGTGTTCGCCGAGTCCTTCAGGATGCTGCGCGTTAGATGACGCAGCCGCCACGCCGTATCGGTGTGAGAGTGGTCGTCATCGCTCGGCTGGGTGTCTGACGCGGACTCTGCGGCGGGCAGGCTGAAACCGGCGGCGACGATCGGCCGGGCCGCGAGCGAGTCCACGACGCCGGTTGTCGCGACTGGCTCTTCGAGGTGGCGCAAGCGCAGACGGAAGGTTACCGGTGCGGCGGCGACGAGGCGGATATTCTCGCGCGGCGACGCACTGAACCCGGTGAGGTGCGCACGGACCGAATAGTCGCCCGGCGGGAGCGCCTGGACCGAAAAACGGCCGCTCGCATCGGTCAGCGTCATGGCCGTGGCGGCGCCAAGGAAGGACACCATCGCGCCCGCGAGCGGGCTTTCGTGCTCGTCGATGACGATGCCGCTGACGCCGGCGCTCGCGATCGTGCCCATCGCGTGGGAGACCGTGCGTACCGGGGACACCATGCTGGCGACGGACTGCTGCGCGAGCGCGGGCCGGGGTCCCGCGGTCGATGCGAAGAGCGCACCCAGTCCCGCCGACAGCACGCGAATTCTGCGTCCCATGGCTCCTCCGTTCCGCTACGAGCCGACCACCGTAAAGGTGACGTCCCGCAGCACGACTTTGCGGGACAGCAGGTCCGTCACCGTAATCCCGAGGCGATACTCGCCTTCTTCGAACGACGAGAGCAAGATACCCTGCCCTGCCATCATCGGGTCGCCGGCCTCGAGGTCGACGCGCTCCCCCATGATCGCCGGCTTGAAGCGCTGCGGGGCGGTGTGCGTCATGTAGCGCTCACCGGCTCGCGCCGCGGGATGGTCGCCCTGCCCGTCGACGTCCGCCACCGGCGCGGTCCCCTTCGCCATCGTCCGGAACAGGTGATAGTCCACCTGGATGTCGAAGTTCCTGTCTGCCGACACCATTGCGTTGTATATGAGAAACACGACGATGAGTTCGCGGGTTTTTGCGAAAGCCGAGCCGGCGGCCGGATGAATTTCGCTCTGCCCGATCACGTACGGCCGTTCCAGCACATCGTCGGCAGAAGGCGCCTGGAGCAGCGGCTCAATCCGGTCTGCCAGCATCACGCTGCTGGTCGCCAGCTCCCCGGCCCAGAAATCGGGCACCGACAGCGGCTGCTTGAGAACGGCAGCCTTAAGACGCGGCTCTGACGCCAGCGGATCCGCCCGTCGCTCGCGCAAGGCGACATACACATCGTAGTCGCCGGGCGGTACGGCAAATCCTCTGGTGATCCGGATTGGCTCGGCGCGACCGCCGAGCTCGACCGGAAAAATCAATTCGAACGGGTAGCGGACCTGGGCCACGCGCCCGCCCTCCGCCGGCGCCGCGTCCCTTCGCATCGCCCGCACATACATGAAGGCGCTGTCGGCTGAGAGCTGCCCACCCTCGACCGTAACCGTAAACGGCACGAACGTCCCGGCTTGCGCCTTGAAGAAGTCGTTGCGCCAGCCGATCGAGAAATCCGAAACGCCACGACCGCTGGTTGCCGCATCCACGAGCGACACCAGCGCGGCGCCCTCGCGCCGCGTCGCGTCGTCGAGACGACGCCGTTCGCCCTGGTCATGCTGCCCCGCGTGGGCATGCGGCGCCATCAGCAGCGGACCGAGGACCAGGACCGCGAGCGCAGAAGACCGCCTCCAGCGGGCGAGCCGCTCGTTCGGTGCCAACCGCTCTGGTAGTCCGCTCATGTAGAAGCTAAATAATCTCCTCGATGATAGGCGACCTCCGGTGTCAAGTCAAAGCCGTGCTGGAGGGAAAACGGGCCGGCCGCGTTCGCTTTTTCGGGGTAAAAACGACGCGTCGGAAACCGGGGCCTGGCGCGGCGGTGATATCATCTCCGGCTTATGGCTCGCGTGCCCAAACACCTGGACGTGAGCGTGCCGCTCATCGCTGGAATGCCCGCCTACCCCGGCAACCCTGAATTCGAGTTGCAGCCGGTCAAGCGCATCGCGGAGGGTGCCAGCTCTAACGTGTCGCGCCTCGTCATGGGAACGCACACCGGCACGCACGTCGACGCTCCCAGGCACTTTTTCGACGATGCGGGCGGGGTGGATGCGCTGGCGCTGGATCTTCTGCTCGGTCGGGCGCGGGTGGTTGAGATTCCGAAAAGAGGCGGCATCGGCGCCGAAGAGCTCGCGGCTGCCGGGCTGCGTGAAGACCTGCGCGTGCTGCTCAAGACGCCCAATTCTGCTCTCTGGAACGATCCCGGCTTCCACGCCGAGTACACGCACCTTACCGAAGAAGGCGCGCAGTATCTCGTCGACCAGGGCGTGAAGGTGATCGGCGTCGATTACCTGTCGGTCGAGCAGTTCAAGAAGGCCGGCGCACCGGCGCACCGGGCCCTGCTCTCCCACGGCGTAGTGATTATCGAGGGGCTCAATCTGTCCGAAGCGGAACCGGGGATGTACGAGATGTACTGCCTGCCTTTGCGCGTGGCGGGCGGGGACGGCGCCCCGGCGCGCGTCATTCTGAAGCGCTGAGGGTTGCGACGTGCTGGACGATGTTCTCGTCATCGTATTGGCGGGTGGTGCTGGAGAACGCCTCTACCCGCTCACGAAAGAGCGTGCGAAGCCGGCCGTGTACTTCGGCGGCCCTTACCGCATCATCGATTTCACGCTCAGTAACTGCATCAACTCGGGCCTGCGCAAGATCTTCATCGCACTGCAATACAAGTCGCTCTCACTCAGCCGGCACCTCCGCATGGGCTGGAGCGTGGTCGCGGACGAGCTCGGCGAATTCGTCGAGATCCTGAGCCCGCAGAAGCGGGTCGGCGAGCACTGGTACCTCGGCACGGCTGACGCGGTGTACCAGAACCTCTACTCGATCCTCCGGGAAAGTCCGCGCCACTTGATCGTGCTCTCGGGCGACCACGTCTACAAGATGGACTACGCGAAGATGCTGCGGTTCCATCGGGAGCACGGGGCCGGGGCGACGCTGGCCGCCATCGAAGTGCCGTCCGAAGAAGCGGACCGCTTCGGGGTGCTTCAGGTCGACGGCGAGGATCGCCTGACCGGGTTCCTCGAGAAGCCGAAGGACCTGCCGGCGGGCACCCAGGTGCTGGCGTCACTCGGCATCTACATCTTCGACATGGACGTCCTGGTGCCGGCGCTGGAAGAAGACTCGCGGCGAGAGACGGCGCACGATTTCGGGAAGGACATCATCCCGGACCTCATCAACAAGTTCCCCGTGTACGCGTACCGCTTCTACGACGAGAACAAGAAAGAGGCGAAGTACTGGCGCGACATCGGCACGATCGACGCGTACTACGACGCGAACATGGATCTCTGCCACGTCAACCCCGACTTCAACCTGTACGACCCGGAATGGCCGCTCCGGACGTACCAGGTCCAGGCGCCGCCGGCGAAGTTCGTCTTCGCCGACGAAGGGCGCCGCTGCGGCCAGGCGCTCGACTCGGTCATTTCCGCGGGCTGCATCATCTCGGGCAGCCGCGTCGCCGGCAGCGTGCTCTGCCCCAACGTCCGCGTCCACAGCTTCTGCAACATCGAGCAGAGCATCCTGATGCCGGGTGTCCGGGTCGGTCGCCACGCGCGGATTCGTCGCGCGATTGTCGACCGCGACGTGTTCGTGCCGCGCGGCGCCCTCATCGGCTACAACGAGGAAGAGGATCGCCGGCGCCACATGGTGAGCGACAGCGGCATCGTCGTCGTCACCCACGAGGACGAGCCGTTCATCGGCACGATCAGCGACGAGGCGCTCCGCAACGAGGCGGAGTTCGACCATCGGGGGGGGCGCTAGAACAAAGTGCCAGGGAGCGTAGCTTCCGCGCCTTCAGGCGGAAGTGGCAAGGGTGCCAGGGTGCCAAGGGTGCCAAAGTGCCACGGTGCCACGGTGCGGGAGCGTAGCTTCCGCCTTTAGGCGGAAGTCCCCAACGTGCTACGTGCTACGTGCTACGAAGGCGACGTGCGACTGCAACAGACCAGGAATGATGTTCAACGTTATTGCGTGAGGTGCGAGTGAAGATTCAGGCAGTCAAGGGGCGCGAGATCATCGATTCGCGCGGGAACCCGACGGTGGAAGTGGACGTGACGCTCGAGGGCGGCGCGTTCGGGCGGGGTGCGGTGCCTTCGGGCGCGTCCACAGGCCAGCGCGAAGCGCTCGAGCTGCGCGACGGCGACAAGAAACGATACCTGGGCAAAGGCGTCACGAAGGCCGTCTCGCACGTGAACGGCGAGATCGCCAAGGCGCTGGCCGGCCGCGACTCCGATCAGCGCGCGGTCGATACGTTCCTGATCGAGCTCGATGGCACGCCGACGAAGTCCCGGCTTGGCGCGAACGCGCTGCTTGGCGTCTCGATGGCGCTGGCGCGGGCCAATGCCGCGGCGGCGCGGGTTCCCCTCTACAAGCATCTCTCGACGCTTTACGGCGGCAGCGGCGGCACGCTGCTCCCGGTCCCGATGATGAACATCCTGAACGGTGGCGCGCACGCCGACAGCAGCGTCGACTTCCAGGAATTCATGGTCATGCCGATCGGCGCGGCGTCGTTCGGAGAGGCCGTGCGCGCCGGCGCGGAAGTGTTCCACACGTTGCGCGGCATCCTGAAGAAGAAGGGGCACTCGACCGGCGTCGGCGACGAAGGCGGATTTGCGCCGAGCCTCTCCTCCAATCGCGAAGCCGTCGACGTCGTCCTCGAAGCGGTCGTGCAGGCCGGCTACAAACCCGGCGACAACATGTTCGTCGCGCTCGATGTCGCCTCGAGCGAGCTGTGGGACGACGCGGCGAAGCATTACGAGTTCAAGAAATCCGGCGACAAGGCGCGGACGGCCGACGAGATGGTTGCCATGTACGAGGACTGGGTCCGGCAGTATCCGATCATTTCGATCGAAGACGGCCTGGCGGAAGGCGACTGGGACGGCTGGAAGACGCTGACCAAAGCGCTCGGCGATCGGGTGCAGCTCGTCGGCGACGACGTCTTCGTCACCAACCCCGAAATCATCGCGCGCGGAATCAAGGAGCACGTCGGCAACGCCCTGCTCGTCAAGCTCAATCAGATTGGCACGGTGAGTGAGACGCTCGACGCGGTGGCGATGGCGCGCGATGCCGGCTACAACAGCGTGATCTCGCATCGCTCGGGTGAGACGGAAGACACGACGATCGCCGACCTGGCAGTCGGAACCAACGCGGGCCAGATCAAGACAGGGTCGGCCAGCCGCACCGATCGCATCGCGAAGTACAACCAGCTGCTGCGAATCGAAGAGGAGCTCGGCTCGGCGGGTCGCTATGCCGGCAAGAGCGCCGTCAGGCAGCTCAAGTAGCCATGGCACCAACCCGACCTCTCGTCCTCGTCGTGCTCGACGGGTGGGGCATCCGCGCCGACCCGACCAACAACGCAATCGCGATGGCTCGTACTCCGGTGTACGACGCCATGGTGGCGCGCTACCCCCACGCGCAGCTGATTGCGTCAGGAGAGGCGGTCGGCCTCCCGGCCGGTCAGATGGGAAATTCCGAAGTCGGCCACATGAACATGGGCGCCGGCCGGATCGTTTACCAGGACCTCACCCGGATCGACAAGAGCATCAGGGACGGCGAACTGTTCGAGAGTCCGGCGCTCGCCGCGTCGATGGATCGGTGCACGGGCGACACGCACGCGCTCCACTTCATCGGCCTTGTCTCCGACGGCGGCGTCCACAGCCACCAGCGCCACCTCCACGCCCTGCTGCAGATGGCCGCCCGCCGCGGTGTCGGCCGCGTGTTCGTCCATGCCATCACCGATGGACGCGATGCCTCACCGACCGGCGCCGCGAAATACATCCCGGAGCTCGAGGCGGTCATGCAGGCCGCGCGCACCGGACGGATCGCGACGGTGGTCGGCCGCTATTACGCGATGGATCGCGACAAGCGCTGGGAACGGATCAAGCTCGCATACGACGCGATGATCTCCGGCCAGGCGGAGACGCTGGCGATGGCGCCCCTGCCCCCGATCCAGGCCTCGCACGCGGCCGGCATCACCGACGAATTCATTCGTCCCATCGTCATCGTCGGAGCCGACGGCCAGCCGATCGGTCCGATTCGCGACGGCGATTCGGTGATGTTCTTCAACTTCAGGGCAGACCGGGCGCGGCAGTTGACGCGCGCGATCGCGCTCGACGACTTCGACGGATTCGAGCGGCCCGGCCGCCCCAGGGTTCACTACACGACCATGACCGTGTACGACCGCACGTTCAACCTGCCGGTCGTGTTCACGCCGCAGACGTTCAGCGGTAACCTCGCGGATGTGCTCGCGGAGCATGCGCGCACGAATCTCCGGCTCGCCGAAACCGAGAAGTACGCGCACGTGACCTACTTCTTCAACTGCGGACGCGAGGAGCCGTATCCGGGTGAGGACCGGATCCTGGTGCCGTCGCAGAAGGTCGCGACCTACGACCTGAAGCCCGAGATGAGCGCCCCGGGAATCGCCGATGCGCTCGTCGCGGACGTGACCGGCCGCCGCCACGAAGTGATCATCTGCAATTTCGCCAACGCCGACATGGTCGGCCACACCGGTGACGTGGCCGCCACGATCGCAGCGGTCGAGACGATCGACGGCTGCCTCGGACGCATGCTCGCGGCGTTGAAGGCGGTCGACGCGCGCGCCATCGTCACGGCGGATCACGGCAATGCCGAGCAGCTCTGGGACGACGAGCTGAAGGCCCCGCACACGGCGCACACGTCGAATCCGGTGCCCGTCGTTCTCTGCGCGGATGAGCTCGTGGGACGGCGTCTGCGCGACGGCTCGCTGCGGGACGTGGCGCCAACCATCCTGGGACTGCTGGGGATACCGCTCTCACCCGAGATGACGGGCAGCACCCTGCTCGAGTAGGAAATCTCGCCCGAAAACGCGACGGGCCGCCCGGCAATGCCGGCGGCCCGTGTGAATCTGTCTTTGATCGCCCACCGCTCGGGGCGGCGAAGGATTATTCCACTTCTTTTTCCTGCGTTTCGTCGGCGGCAATCCGCAGCGACCGCAGGAATCGCTTGTCGTTCGCACTGATTTCGAAGTTGCGGCGCTCAGCCGCCCGCGCGGCCTTCTGAGGAGCCGGACCAATCTTCGCCAGCGCGCCGGGTTTCGCCCGGTTCATGAACCCAATCACGGCTTCGAGCGTCACTTTCATCTCGAAACCAGCCGCACGCGCCCGTTCTCGGCACGCTTCAATCCGCGGATCTTCCGCGACGGCGGCAGCGATGGCGTCGGATAGCTCTCGGGCCAACCGGTTCACCACGTCATCCATTCGGGACCTCCTCACCGCCGCCGGAGCTGGGGAACCGGAAGCGTCTGCCGATCCGATCCCTGGCAGGCATCCAGCAGCCGCTGGGCCTCTTCTGGGATCCAGCTGCAGCCTGGAACCGGCGGCAGGGATCGGGCGCCAAATTTGTTCATCTGAAGGATTTGCAGCGCGGGAACGCACGGTCATTGTAAGCTCGGGCCGATTGAGTGTCAATGGTCCAGCCGCCTGCTCGGGTGACATTTCTGCACCACCCGCAGGGGTTGCTACAATAACGCCGACCCGCAACCTCCTTCTAGAACTTAGGACGCCTGACCCAGGACGAAAGATTGGCCGACCAGCCCTACGCAGATCCTTCGTCACTTGCAGGCCATGACTACACTCGGGATATCGGCTTCCCCGGTGAATTTCCGTTCACGCGCGGGATCCAGCCGACCATGTACCGCGGCCGGCTGTGGACGATGCGGCAGTACGCCGGGTTCGGATCGGCGGCCGAGTCCAACCGCCGGTACCGCTATCTCCTCGCCCAGGGTGTCAGCGGCCTCAGCGTCGCGTTCGATCTGCCGACGCAGATGGGATACGACTCCGATCACCAGCTGGCAAGCGGAGAGGTCGGGCGCGTCGGCGTCGCCATCGATTCGATCGACGACATGGCGGAGCTGTTCGACCGAATACCGCTCGACCGCGTGTCGACCTCGATGACGATCAACGCCACCGCGATCATTCTGCTGGCCCTCTATCTCGCGGTCGCGCGGCGACAGGGTGTCGCGGCGTCGGCGCTCGCCGGCACGATCCAGAACGACATCCTCAAGGAGTACGTCGCGCGCGGCACCTACATCTACCCGCCACGCGCATCGCTGCGCATCGTCACCGACATTTTTGCGTTCTGCGAGCGCGAGCTGCCGAACTGGAACACGATTTCGATCAGCGGCTATCACATCCGCGAAGCTGGATCGACGGCGGTGCAGGAAGTGGCGTTCACCTTTGCCAACGCGATTGCCTACGTCGAGGCCGCGATCGACGCCGGGCTCGACGTCAACACATTCGGACAGCGGCTGTCGTTCTTCTTCAACGCACACAACGACTTTCTCGAGGAGGTGGCGAAGTTCCGGGCGGCGCGGCGGCTGTGGGCCCGGCTGATGCGCGATCGGTTCGGGGCGACCAGCGCGCGCGCCCAGCAACTCCGCTTCCATACCCAGACGGCGGGCAGCACGCTGACCGGGCAGCAGCCCGACAACAACATCGTTCGCGTCGCGCTCCAGGCAATGGCCGCGGTGACGGGCGGCACGCAGTCGCTCCACTGCAACGGGCGCGACGAGGCGCTCGCGCTGCCTACCGAGGAGTCCGCGCGCATTGCGCTCAGGACGCAGCAGGTGATTGCGGCGGAGACCGGCGTCGCCAACACCGTCGACCCGTTCGCCGGCGCCTACGCCGTCGAAGCGCTCACGAACGAGATCGAAGCCGGTGCAGTGGCGCTGATCGACCGGATCGATGCCGCGGGTGGCACCCTGGCGGCAATCGAACAGGGGCTGATTCAGCGCGAAATCCAGGAGTCGGCGTATCGGGCGCAGCAGCAGATCGACAGCGGTGAACGTATCGTCGTCGGGGTGAACCGCTTCACGACCGACGAACCTGCCGATATCGAGGTGCTGCGCATCGACCCCGCGTTCGAAGCACGCCAGGTCGACCGGGTGTCGGCGCTCCGTCAGTCGCGATCCGGCAGTGACTGGAGCGCCGCGATCGACGCGGTTGCCGCGGCGGCGCGCTCCGGCGCCAACCTGGTCCCGCCGATCGTTCGCGCGGTCGAAGCGAGAGCGACCGTCGGCGAGGTCGCGGATGCGCTCCGTTCGGTGTTCGGCGAGCACAAGGAAATCGATGGCTGACGGACCGCTCCTGTCGGTCGAGCACCTGACGACCGGTTTCGATATCGCCGGCCGATTCGTGCCGGCGGTGATCGACGTCAGCTTCGCCGTCTCTGCGGGTGAAACGCTGTGCCTGGTCGGGGAGTCGGGCAGCGGTAAGTCGGTGACGGCGTTGTCGATCCTGCGACTCGTGCAGCGGCCCGGTCGCATCGCCGAGGGGCGCATCGTCTTCGACGGCACCGATCTTCGGTCGCTCGGTGAACGTGAGATGCAGAGCATCCGCGGCGCTGAGATCTCGCTGATTTTCCAGGAGCCGATGACCGCGCTCAATCCCGTGTTCACCATCGGAAATCAGATCGAGGAGACGCTTCGCGTGCACGGCTGCGCGACCCGGAAGACAGCACGCGCGAAAGCGATCGAGCTGCTCGATGCCGTGAGCATTCCCGAGCCGCAGAAGCGCGTCCGTGACTACCCGCACCAGCTCTCCGGCGGCCTCCGACAGCGCGCGCTGATTGCGATGTCGCTCGCGTGCGAGCCGAGGGTGGTGATTGCCGACGAGCCAACTACTGCGCTCGACGTCACGATCCAGGCACAGATCCTCGACCTGCTGCGATCGCTGCAGAGCCGAATGGGACTCGCGCTCCTGCTCATCACACACGACCTTGGCGTCGTCGCGGAGATGGCGGATCGCGTCGCCGTCATGTACGCCGGACGAATCGTGGAGGAAGCCCCGGTCCACGAGCTTTTCGCGGCGCCAAAGCACCCGTATACGCGTGGCTTGATGGCGTCGATCCCGGGCGGTGCGCCAGGGTCGCGCCTGCAGGCAATCCAGGGGACAGTGCCACCGCTCGGTGAGCTTCCCCCAGGCTGCTCGTTCACGCCCCGGTGCCCGGAACGATTCGAACCGTGCCCGACAGCGCACCCGGGCACGACCATCTTCGGCGCCGAACAGAGCGTCAAATGCTATCTGCACGGGCCGGCGGTCGAGCCGCAGGTCCTGCCGGGGCGGGAGAATTGATGCCGCTGCTCGAGGTCCGGAACCTGGTCAAGGAATTCAGCCGCACGCGCGGCTGGTTTGCGCCGCCTGCGATCGTGCGCGCCGTCGACGGGGTCAGCTTCACGATCGAGCAGGGAGAAACCTTCGGGCTCGTTGGCGAATCCGGCAGCGGCAAAACCACAACCGGCCGATGCATCCTGCGCCTCATCGAACCGACGTCGGGAGAGGTCCGGTTCAAAGGCGAGGACGTTCTTGGGTTTTCCCGGTCGCGCATGCGTCACGCGCGCCGCGACATGCAGATCGTCTTCCAGGATCCGTACTCCTCCCTCAATCCACGCATGCGGGTCGGCGACATCGTCGAAGAGCCGCTCATCATCCATCGCATCGGGCGCAAACCGGAGAGACGTGCGCGAGTCGCGGAGCTGTTCGAGCTGGTCGGGCTCGACGGGTCACAGCTCGCCAGGTATCCGCACCAGTTCAGTGGCGGACAGCGCCAGCGCATCGGGCTCGCCCGCGCACTCGCGTTGAATCCTTCGCTCATCATCGCAGACGAACCGGTCTCGGCGCTGGACGTTTCGGTCCAGGCACAGGTCATCAACCTGCTGATGGACCTGCAGGATCGATTGAAGCTGACATACCTCTTCATCGCGCACGATCTCAGGCTCGTGCGCCACATCTGCAGCCGCGTCGCGGTGATGTACCTGGGAAAGATCGTCGAGATGGGGGCGACCGATGCGCTCTTTGCCGCACCGGCGCATCCTTACACGCGTGCGTTGCTGTCTGCGATTCCGATGCCGGATCCGGGTGCCGCACGCCAGCGCATCGTGCTCGAAGCCGCGTCGTTCAGCCGCGAGGCGCCGCTGCGCGAAGTCGGCGCCGGGCACATGGCGGCGGTATAGACAGCAGCGATCAGCTGACAGACTTCAGCTATCAGCTAGCTCAGCACATCAGTTCTCAGCAATCAGTATCAGCTATCAGCTTCGCCAGACTTCAGCTGTTAGCATTTCGCTTCCAGCTTCCAGCTCCGGCTGTGAACTGACAGCTGAGAACTGACAGCTATCGGCCTACGCCGCCCGCTTGGCGTCCTTCTCGACCTGGCCGTCACGAATGTAGATGACGCGGTGCGCGTAGGCGGCGATGTCGGGTTCGTGCGTCACCAGGATGATGGTGTTGCCGCCCTCGTGGAGTCGCGCGAAGAGCGCCATGATCTCGGTGCCGGTCTTCGAGTCGAGGTTTCCGGTCGGCTCGTCGGCGAGCAGGATCGAGGGATTGTTGACGAGCGCGCGCGCAATCGCCACGCGCTGGCGCTGCCCTCCCGAAAGTTCGTTGGGACGATGCGATGCGCGCGACGTGAGTTCGACTTTCTCGAGGGCGAGCCTGGCCCGGTCCTGCCGCGCCTTGCCGGAGACGCCGGCATACACCAGCGGCAACTCGACGTTGTGGAGCGCGGTGGCCCTCGGCAGCAGGTTGAACGTCTGGAACACGAACCCGATTTCCTCGTTGCGGATCCTGGCCAGCTCGTCGTCGTTCATCGACGCGACTTCCTTGTCGTTGAGCAGGTAGCTCCCTTTCGTCGGCGTGTCGAGACACCCGATCAAGTTCATGAGCGTGGACTTGCCGGACCCTGAGGGTCCCATGATCGCGACGTACTCGCCGCGCTGGATTTCGATGGAGACACCTCGCAGCGCGTGGATCTCCTCCTCGCCCATGACGTAGCTCTTCCAGAGATCGCGGGTCTCGATAAGGGGCATAGATATTTCCAGGTCCTGAAACGGGTGCGATGACGAAGACGGCTGTCAGCGGTGCTTTGTTCCGTGGCGTCGGTCACCACTCCCGGCCCGTCTTGCCAGCTCGAGCGGTGATGCGTCCAGTTTCTCACATCGGAGGCGGCGGTGGCTCAATCCCGCCGCAGCCCGAAAGTTGCGGAAATCAGCCCGATCGGCCGCCGCGGGAACTCCCACGGCATCTTTGACGGGCGCAGGGCCGGGTTGGCTGGGTGGTCTTGACGTTACGACAGGCGCCCAAGGTTTATTGTCGAAAACCGCCAATTGGCCGGGCCGGGCCGCATCTGGAGGCACGGCTTCCGACAGTTCGACCGGTGACGCCGGCGCATGGGCCTCTGGGTCCCTATGCCTCGTCTTCCTCGTACTCGGTCTTCAGTTTCGCCACGACTGCCGGATCCGCCAGGGTCGTCGTGTCGCCAAGCTTCTTACCCTCGGCGATGTCCCGCAGCAGTCGCCGCATGATTTTTCCCGAGCGGGTTTTGGGCAGGTCCGCGGCGAAGAGAATCTGATCCGGACGCGCGATTGCGCCGATCTTGTGGACGACGTGCTCTTTCAGCTGATCGACCAGCGCCGGCGTGCCGGCGATGCCCTCCTTCAGCGTGACGAACGCGGCCACCGACTGCCCCTTGATCTCGTGCGGCTTTCCGACCACGGCAGCCTCGGCGACGCTCGGGTGATCGACCAGCGCGCTCTCCACCTCCATCGTGCCAAGCCGATGCCCCGCCACATTCAGCACGTCGTCCACACGGCCGAGCAGCCAGTAGTAACCGTCGGCGTCGACGCGCGCACCGTCGCCGGCGAAATACACCCCGTCAGGCCAGCGGGTCCAGTACCGCGACGCGAACCGCTCGGGATCGCCGTAGATGCCACGGAGCATGGCCGGCCACGGCCTGGTCAGCGCAAGCAGCCCCGCGCCGGTGGCGATTGGCTTGCCCTGCGCATCGCGAATCTCCGCGGTGACGCCCGGGAACGGGTGGGTGGCTGATCCTGGCGTGGTACTCGTGATCCCGGGAAGCGGCGTGATCATGATCATGCCGGTCTCGGTCTGCCACCACGTGTCGACGACCGGACATTGCTCACGCCCGATGTTCTTGTGGTACCAAATCCACGCTTCCGGGTTGATCGGTTCGCCAACCGAACCAAGCAGGCGCAGCGTCGTGAGGTCTCGCGACGCCGGCCATTCCGTGCCCCACCGCATGAAGGCGCGAATCGCGGTCGGCGCGGTGTAGAAGATGGTCACGCCGTACCGTTCGATGAGCTGCCAGAAACGATCCTTCTTCGGCCAGTCCGGCGCGCCTTCGTACATCAGCACGGTCGCGCCATTTGCCAGCGGACCATACACGACGTAGCTGTGTCCGGTGACCCAGCCGATGTCCGCGGTGCACCAGTAAACGTCCGTCTCCTTCAGGTCGAAGACCCACTTTGTCGTGGCGTAGGTGCCGACGAGGTACCCGCCGGTGGTGTGAACGATGCCCTTCGGCTTGCCTGTGGTGCCGGACGTATAGAGGATGTAGAGCATGTCCTCCGCGTCCATCGCCTCGGGTGGGCAATGCGCGTCTGCGGTTTCCATCAGGCGGTGGTACCACTGGTCACGCCCTCCGGTGAGCACGCCAGGATCCTCGGGCCCGGGCTTTCGCTGAACGACAACGACATTCTTGATGGATGGCGTTTCCGCCAGCGCCTCGTCCGCCATCTGCTTGAGCGGCACCAGGTTGCCCCGGCGATACCCGGCGTCAGCAGTCACGAGCAGGACAGCCTTCGCGTCGTTGATACGGTCGCGGAGCGACTCCGCGCTGAACCCGCCGAAGACGACGCTGTGGACGGCGCCGATGCGCGCGCACGCGAGCATCGCAATGGCGAGCTCTGGAACCAGCGGCAGATAAAGGGCGACGCGGTCGCCGCGCGTCACTCCGAGCGACTTGAGCACATTCGCGAATGCGCTCACCTGTCGGTACAGGTCCCAATACGTGAGCGTCCGCCGATCGCCCGGTTCACCCTCCCAGATGATCGCGGCCTTGTTGCGGCGTGCGCCTCGTGCGTGGCGATCGACACAATTCACGCTGACGTTGAGTTTGCCGCCGTCGAACCAGCGCGCGTGCGGTGGATTCCACTTCAGGATGGAATCCCACGGCCGCATCCATTCGAGTTCGGCCGCGAATCCCGCCCAGAAGGCCTCGGGATCGCGCGCTGCCGTCTCGTAGATGCCGGGATCGCTCACGACGGCGGTCTTGCGCCACTCGTCGGACGGAGGAAAGCGGCGATCTTCACGAAGGAGAGCGGAAATTTCGGACATGGTCAGTTGGAATGCCTGCTGAGTACTTCGATCCGGGTGCGCACGGCGGCCGCGCGCGACGCGTATTGCGCGCCGGCGCACCCGAGGAACTTCCGATAACCCAGATTGTAATGCGCGGCCGCATTGCGCGGCTCGACCGCGAGCGCGCAGAAGAGCTGGCAGCCGGAAGCCGGGAGCTGACAGTCCGCTGGCGTCGTCCTTCCCGCTACTCCGGCGGCAGGATGTCGACTCTGCCGGGTTCGGGCGGTCCGGCGGGGGTGTTCTTCTTGAACAGCGCGACCCCGAGGAGACCGCCGATCATGCCGAAGACCGCTCCGGTCACGACGCCGAGGACCAGCTTGAAGGCAACGGCAGCGGGGCCGGTACCCGCGCGCTGCGAGAAATCACGAAACTCGGAAGGCATGTCCGGGTTCATCGACATGACCCATTCCATCAGGCGCTGCTGGAACGGTCCCATCATCAAGTCAATCGGGATGGAGAGAATGGCGCCGAGGACCCCGCCGGTAAGTCCGGCCAGGAAACCCATGAAGGCGCCCTCGGCCGACGTGATCCCGTACGGGCGAACTCTGCTGGCGCAGGTAGGCGGCGAGCACGCCGCCGCTGATCACCCAGAGGCAGCAGCAGCAATTCGCGGTGTTGACGATCGGCAGGGCAGACAGCACTCCGATAAAGAGTCCGCCGACGAGCGCCGGCTGCAGTCTGCCCGAATCCATCAGTCGTAATACTCCAGGCCGAGGTGGGTGATGAGATCCTCGCCGCGCAGGAACCGGAGCGTGTTCTTCAGCTTCATCAGCTGGATGAACAGGTCGTGTTCAGGATACAGACCCGGTGCGTGCTGCGGGCTCTTGAAATAGAACGAGAGCCATTCCTGGATACCCGCCATCCCGGCGCGCTTTGCGAGATCGAGGAAGAGCGCCACGTCGAGAACGATGGGGGCCGCCAGGATGCTGTCGCGGCAGAGAAAGTTCACCTTCAGCTGCATCTTGTAATTGAGCCAGCCGAAGATATCGATATTGTCCCAGCCCTCTTTGTTGTCGCCGCGGGGCGGGTAGTAGTTGATGCGGACGACGTGACAGAGATCGTTGTACAGCTCCGGATAGACGTTCGGCTGAAGGATGTAGTCGAGCACCGACTTCTTGCTCTCTTCCTTCGTCTTGAAGGATTCGGGATCGTCCAGCACTTCGCCGTCGCGATTGCCGAGGATGTTGGTCGAATACCACCCTTCGACACCGAGGAGGCGCGCCTTGAGACCGGGGGCGATGATCGTCTTGATCAGCGTCTGCCCGGTCTTGAGATCCTTGCCCATCAGGGGGGAACGCGTCTTTGCCGCGAGCTCCAGCAGCGCCGGCACGTCGGCGCTCAAATTGGGTGCGGCATTCGCGTACGGGATGCCTTCCTTGATCGCAGCGTAGGCGTAGATCATGCTCGACGGAATGTTGTCGTCGTTCGCCTCGAGCCCCGCTTCGAATGCGGCGAGCGTCTGGTGCACGGGCGATTCCGTGAGGTACACCTCCGTGCTTCCGCACCACACCATGACGAGGCGATCGCAGCCACGGTCTCGCTTGAAGGTCCGCATGTCCTCGACCAGCTGGTCGGCGAGGTCGCGCTTGTTGCGGCCCTTCTTGACGTTCGGTCCGTCGAGTCTCTTCACGTAGCGCCGATCGAACACCGCGGTCATCGGCGTGATCGCTTCGAGCTCGGGACGAATCTGCTCGAGCAGCGGTCCTTCGAGAACGCCGGCAGTCTTCGCCCCCTCGTAGGCGTTGTCATTGAAAAGGTCCCACGCGCCGAACACCACATCGTCGAGCGACGCCAGTGGCACGAAGTCCTTGATGAGGGGCGTGCGTGCTTCGGGACGCTTGCCGAGACGAACGGTGCCCATCTGGGTCAAGGATCCGATCGGACGCGCGAGCCCTCGCCTGACCGCAAGAACGCCGGCAATCGTCGTGGTGCTTACGGCACCCATGCCCACCAGCAGGACGCCGAGCTTTCCCGTGGCCGGCTGAATTTGCGGGGGATTTTTCACAATGGCGAACTATATCATCAGTACTTTGCGCCTTTTGAGCGCGAGGACGTGCACAGACGATGAAGCTCTTTCGCATCTTCAAGTCAGAGGGTGAGCCCCTCGCCGTCGCGATGGCTGGCGTCAAGCTGGGTGATCGACTGCTGATGCTCGGGTGCGGCGATCCGCGACTGGTCGCACAGCTCGCGGTCAAGACCGGCCTGACTGGCCGGGCCTTTGCGGTCGACGCGCGGGCAGATCTGACGGCCGCCGCCGAACAGCTCGCGCCGCGCGAAGGCGCACTCATCGAAACCGCGACCGTCCGGTGGAACGCGCTGCCGCTCGAACCCGCGACGTTCGACGTCGCGGTCGTCCGGCATGTCTTTCCGGGGCTCGCGAAGGCCGACCGGATCGTCTGCGCAACCGAGGTCCACCGCGTGCTCCGCCCGGGGGGCCGTTGCCTCGTCATCGACCCCGGACAGGTCGCCGGGCTCGCAGGCCTCCTGACTCGTGCCGCCGTCAACAGTCGAGTACACCGCTGAAGGAGGGGCGGTTGCGACGCTCGAAGCTGCCGGGTTTCGAGGTGCGCGCCTCCTCGCTGAACGCGACGGGATCGTCTTCTCTGAGGCCGCGCGGCCGAACCCGTAACGTTCACGTGCTACGTCCGACGTGCTACGTGCCCACGTGCTACGTCGCCACGTGCTACGTGCTGGAGTGTCCCCGTTTTCAGGAGTTGTCTCTGATTGAGCACAGCTCGAGCCGGAGCCGCTGAAACGCCGATTCGAAGAACTCCTGTAAAAGCAGTGACTTGAGAGCTGGGTTGGGCCGGGATAATCGGCAGGGAAATTGCCCCTGCGTCATGACAACTACATGTCTGAGGCCAGCCCATCGGTTCCTGACGTCTTCACCGTGCGCGAGATCGCGCGCGCCGCGGCGGTCGATCCGCACGCCGTCCAGGATCTCGTCGACACGGCAGAAGTGCGCACCATCGACGGGCACTACATTGCGCTGACGGAGGCGGTCGGCGCCGTCATGCTGCTGCGGCGCGCGAGCGCCGGCAGGAACCCGGGTCTGTTTCGCACTGGAACGCATTTCAAGCGGTCACCGGGTGGTGCCCTGGCCGCGTCGGCGGGCCTGCATCTGGCCATGCTCGCGGCGGTCCTCTTTCTGTCGACCCTCACCGTGGCGACGGGGTCAATCCGGGCCGATCAATTGCCGCGTCTCGTCTTCCTCGCCACTCCAGGTCCTGGAGGCGGGGGCGGAGGCGGCGGGCTGCGCCAGCCAATTCCCCCCGCGCGCGCTGAACTCGCCGGGAGGGCGGCCCTGAAAAGCGCTGTTCCTCCCCCTGCCGTGATTCGCCGGCCCGATCCGCCGGTGAGACGGACGCCTCCACCGGTGCGGCCGCAACCCGTCGCCCACCCTGTCGATCGCACGCCACCCGCGGCGCCGCCGGAACCGATGCCGCAGGTCGTCGCGCCGGTTGCAACCGCGCCGGCAGACGCGCACGATCAGGCCGGCACCGTGGCAGAGCCGACGAGAGACATCCCTAGCCAGGGCCCCGGCACGGGCGGCGGTGCCGGAACGGGAAACGGCACCGGCATGGGGCAGGGCGAGGGTGCCGGCATCGGGGCGGGCTCGGGCGGGGGGACTGGCGGCGGGCCCTACCGGCCGGGGAGCGGCATCACTCCCCCGGCAATCCAGCGTGAGGTCAAGCCGGACTACACCGACGAAGCACGCCGCCGCGGTATCTCCGGAGACGTCGTCCTCGAAATCATCGTCCGAAGCGATGGGAACGTTGGCGACATCAAGGTGCTCCAGGGACTCGGGGCCGGGCTCGACCAGCGAGCCGCGGAAGCCGTGCGACAGTGGCGGTTCTCGCCCGCGCGTCGGTTTGGGACTCCGGTCGACGTGGTCGTCGAAGTCGCGGTCGAGTTCAAGCTCCGGTAGGCCGAGGTTGAACCGTTCACTTCATGGGTGAGCTATGCATACGGTACTGATCGTCGTTACCGCTCTCTCTGTCGCCGCGGTGATCGCACTGAGTGTCGTGATTGCGCGTCTGCTGCGGGAAGACCGTCAGCGATCGGATGCTCGAGTTGCTGCGCTGGCCATGTTGGCGGCTGATGCAGCGCCAGACCCGACCGTCGACCCGGAGCCGGTCTGGCGAGCGCGCGTCGAGACGGCACCGGCACCCCGGCGAACGACGGTGTCGCCGACCGCCGAGCCACTTCCTGATTTCGAGCTGCGTACCGCGGACGCCGATACGGCGCCCGGAATGTTCGCCGAGCGGGATGCCGAGTCTCCGTGGGGCCGCAGATTTGCGGTGATCGGAACACTGGCGGCTGTGCTCGCGGCGGTGCTGCTGGCTGCGACGTTCGGTGGACGGCATCCGGCTGAGCCTCCTGCAGCAGGCTCCACGACGGAAGCGGCGGCGACCAACGTGGCACCGATCGAACTGCTGCAACTCGAACACGCGCGGGAGTCGCAGCGCCTGACCATCTCCGGGGTCGTGCGGAACCCGGCCGGCGGAGCGCCCCTGTCGCACCTGGTCGCGACCGCCATCGTCTTCGGACCGGACGGCAACTTCCTGACGAGCGGGCGGGCGCCGGTGGACGTCGCGACCCTCGCGCCCGGGCAGGACTCACGGTTCGCCGTCGCGATACCGCTCAACGGCGAGGTGTCGCGCTATCGTATCGGCTTCCGCAGCGAAGACGGCACCGTCATCGCTCACGTGGATAAACGGACGACGGAGACGTTCGCCCGCAAGCAGGAACAGCCATGAAGACCATGAAGATGTTTGCGCTCGCGGCGCTGACGGCCGCGGGGCTCCTGGCTGGAGCGCTTCCCGAGGTGCGGGTCCATGCGCAGCAGCCGCCGCCCGAGCAGGGCGACAACCAGTCGTTCCGGTTCAAGACCGGCGTCGAACTGATCAATGTCACCGCGACCGTCACGGACGAGAACGGTCGCTTCGTGCCGAACCTTCAGCAGGACGACTTTCGCGTGTACCAGGACGGCGAACCGCAGCCGATTACCCACTTCAACGCTGAGCGTGTGCCGGTGAGCCTCGGGATCGTGCTCGATACCAGCGGCAGCATGGAAGGCGAAAAGATGGCGGCGGCGCGCGACGCGCTCGATCGTTTTCTGTCCCAGCTGCTCGAGCCGAATGACGAAGTGTTCCTGTACCGGTTCGACACCAATCCGGTACTGATCCAGGGATGGACGACGGACAAGCGCCGGATCGGGCTTGAACTCCGGCGGATGCAGCCGCGAGGCGGAACGGCGATGTACGACGCCATTGCCGAGGCCATCCCACTCGCAAAGTCCGGGCACAATCCCAAGAAGGCGCTCGTGATCATTTCCGACGGAAACGACACCAGCAGCAGCATCGACGTGCTGTCGGTCAAGCGGGTGATCCGGGAGAGCGAAGTACTCGTTTACGCCATCGGCATCGACGGCCAGGCTGAAACGCGCATCCTGCCGATCGGTATGGGCCAGGGCCGGCCGCGTCCGCCTCGGATGCCGACGCCCTTTCCCTTCCCGATGCCAGGGGGCCGTCGGCCGCCGCCCCCGCCTCCCTCCGGACCGATGTATCCGCCAGGGTCCCGTGGCCGGGGCATGAACGACGATCGGGTCAACGCCGGTGCGCTGCGTGAGATCACGGACGACAGCGGCGGCCGGACCGAGATCATCCGAAGCCCGCGCGACCTCGATCCCGCGACCGCGGGCATCGCTGACGAATTGAGCCGGCAGTACTACCTTGGGTACGCGGCGACGGGAGTGAAAGACGGCAAGTGGCACACGATCAGGGTCGAGTTGCGCAATCCCGATTACCGCGTGCGCGCACGGCGTGGGTTCGTGGCGACTCCATAGAGAGCACACGTCGCTTCCAGTAGCCAGTCACCAGTTTCCAGTTCGCTTCCATGTCTGGCTACTACTGGTGACTGGAGACTGGTTACTGGCGACTGGCGACTCGCGCGATATGATGCGTCGTGCGACTTTACGCCGTGGCCGTTGGCCTGAGTGTGCTGGGCAGCTTCGGCGGCCTTCTCGCGGCATCAACCTTCCTCCTGCTTGGCGACGGACTCCGGCTGAAGATCGTGCCGTGGGCGATCAGCTACGCGGTCGGTACGCTGTTGGGCGTCTCGCTGCTCGCGCTGCTGCCCGAAGCGCTGCAGCACCTGGCGCCGGGTGCGGCGCTCGGCACACTGCTCAGCGGCGTGCTCGCGTTCTTCCTGCTCGAGAAGCTGGTTCTCTGGCGGCATTGCCACGACACGCACGCGTGTGAGGTTCACACGAGCAGCGCGGCTTCGCTGGTGATTGTCGGGGACGCATTCCACACATTCGTGGACGGGACAGTGATTGCCGCCGCCGTGCTGACGTCGATCCCGCTCGGGATTACCACCGCGCTGGCCGTCGCCACCCACGAAATTCCGCAGGAGGTCGGCGACGTCGCCATTCTGCTTCGCGCCGGCTTCTCCCGCGGACGCGCGTTTACCCTCAACCTCCTCTCGGGCATCGGCGGTATCCTCGGTGCCGCCGGCATGATCGCTGCGTCGCACTCGATGCCGCACCTGCTCCCCTACGTGCTCGCCTTTGCCGCCGGGAACTTCCTCTACGTGGCGATGTCGGACCTGATTCCCGACCTGCATCACGGAGGCCTCGAAGGCGGCCCTTTTCGGCAACTCCTCCTCATCGGCGCCGGCATCCTGACCATCGTCGCGCTCTGACGCACGTCGCACGTCGCACGTCGACGCGGAACGTGGCACGTGGGACGTGGGACGTCGCACGTCGCACGTCGCACGTAGCACGTGAGTGACGAGGTGTCCTCCGCAAGCGACGGCGCGCCACCAGCCGGCAGGGTAGTCCCGCCGTTTCCGCGCGAAACGACGGCATTTTCGATGCTCTCGGCCTGGTACTTTCCTTGCGCTTGCTGGTGATGATGACCGGCTCGCCTGCCGGACAAGGCCACGAACAATGTGGCCGGAGGTTTTCTGTCATGAAGTTCACATCACGATTGGTTTGGATCCTGGCGGCGCTGCTGATCACATCGCAGGGCGCGTTCGCACAGGATCGGAGGGACGTGAAGATTGCGGACGAGGTGGGGAACGTGTTGAACCGCTACCCGCGCCTCACGATTTTCGACGACATCAACGCCAGCGTCGAAAACGGCGCGGTCGCGATCACCGGCAAGGTGACGATGCCGTACAAGAAAGACGACCTGGAGAAGCGCATCGCCGCGATCGACGGCGTCCACAGCGTGAGAAATGACATCGGCGTCCTGCGCGTGTCGCAATACGACGACGAGCTTCGATACCGTGTGGCGCGGGCCATCTACGGCAATTCGTCATTCTGGAATTACGCCGCGATGGCGAATCCACCGATTCACATCATCGTCGACGGCGGCCGGGTGACGCTGGCCGGAGTGGTGAACAGCAATGTCGAGCGGGTGCTGGCCTGGTCGCTGGCGACCGGACTCGGCGAGCTGTCGGTGACGAATGCATTGAAGATCGACTCGGAGACCAGAACCGAGTAGCTGGTGCGGCATCCGATCCCGGCGCCCGACCCCGGGCGCCCGGGATTGGATCGTGCGGCGGCCGAGGGCTCTACGATCCGGCGGTCGGAGCGGACTCGCTGGCCCCCTTCCTGACGGTAAACCAGACCAGCAACGCCAATACGGCGATGGCGGCCATGAACGCTCCGCCGAAGAGCCACAGCGTCCGGTGCAGTATGGACTGGCTGTCCATTTCGACGCGGATGTCGAGCGGCGTTCCCTCGAGCCGATCGGTCAGGTGCTGCTCCCACGACAGGATGTTGCCGCGGGCGGTGCTGCGCGGCTGACCGGTTTCGAGATCGCGCGAGTTGTGCCAGATGATCCGGCTCGGAAGGTGCAGCCTGAACGCCACCAGTTCGGAGCCGTTCCAGCCGACGTTCTGAAGCGTGCCCGGCCTGAGCGCTGACGCACCGACCTTCTGCTCGAACACGTGGTGCCCGTTCTGGGCGGAGAGCGCGTAGCGCGACCACGAGAACGGCGCGGCCTCACTCAGCTTGCGAATGTCTTTGATCTCGAGGCGCACCTGGACGAAGCGCCGGCTGTTGCGCCGCCAGGGCGGGCTGATTCGCGTGACGTTGGCGACCGACGACTCGTACGCGGCGCGGATGCCGTTGGTATCGAGCCGCGTCGCCGCCGGGTCGAGCTGGAACCCGCGCAGCGCCACGAGTGCGGGCACCGACGCATTGACGACGAGCGTCGCCGATCCATCGAGCGCGAGGTAGAGATCCTCTTCGTACTGGTACTGTCTGCCGAAAATTCCTCCATTGCAGGCGCCGGATGCGGCGAGCGCAACGATCAGGACGGCGAGCACGGCGGCTCGCGCACGGAGCGACATTCCTCGAATGATATACTGAATGTCCGCACCTTCCCGCCGCTGAGCCGCACGCTTCTGCCCGGGACGAACGACTTCCGAATGTCCCAGCGCCTGTTTCTAATCGACGGCAGTTCGCAGATGTACCGCGCGTATCACGCGATGCGGGGCGGCGGGCTGTCAGGTCCCGGCGGCCGGTCGACGCACGCCGTCTACATTTTCGTCACCATGCTGCGGAAGCTGATTCAGGACCACAACCCGCAGTTCATCGCCGCCTCGTTCGACCTGCCGGGTCCCACCTTCCGATCGGAAATGACGACGGACTACAAGGCCAACCGCGCGCCGATGCCGTCGGATCTCGCCGAGCAGATTCCCTGGGTCCACGAGGCGTGCGAGGCGCTCGGCGTACCGATCCTCACCTACGAGCGGTTCGAAGCCGACGACGTGATCGGAACGCTGGCCACGCAGGCCGTCGCCGCCGGCTTCGAGGTCGCGATCGTGACCGGCGACAAGGACTTCTTCCAACTCGTCCACGACGGACTGAAGGTCTACAACCCGCGCGACGACGGGACGTGGTACGACGCCGAGGGCGTGAAGGAGAAGTTCGGCGTTGCGCCGGGCCAGGTCGTCGACGTCCTGGCCTTGATGGGCGACTCGATCGACAACATCAAGGGGGTGCCGGGGATCGGCGAGAAGGGTGCGCGGGACCTGATCGCGACCTACGGAAACCTCGACGGACTTCTCGCGCATGCCGCCGAAATCACGAACAAGCGGTACCGCGAGGGTCTGCTGGGGCACGCCGATGATGCGGTCCAGAGCCGTGAGCTGGCGCGAATCCGGACGGACGTGCCGGTCGAATTCCATCCCGAGGACCTGCGATACCGCGGCGCGTCGCGCGAGCGGTGCTTCGAACTGTTCACGCGTCTCGGATTTCGGACGCTCGTCACCGAGTATGCGCCTGACGCCCAGACCATCGGCAAGGACTACGCCGTCGTCCGCAGCGTCGACGAGCTGCGGCAATTGGCCGCGGAGCTGAGGACGGTCGGGCGGTTCGGCTTCCGGGTGTTGCCGGATGCGCCGGCGGCGATGCGGTCGGGCATCGCGGGGCTGGCCTTTTCCCTGCGACCCCGCCACGCGCGATACGTCCCGTTGACCGTCCGCCGGCCCGAGACGGACCTGTTCGGACCCGGGAACGACGGGCCGGTCGACCCCGTGCTGGATGTATTCGATGCGCTGGCGGAGCTGAAACCGCTGTTCGAGGATGCATCGATCGCGAAGGTCGGGCACGACCTCAAGTTCGATGCGATCGTGCTCGAACGCCACGGCGTTGCGCTGCGCGGAATCGACATCGACACGATGCTGGCAAGCTATCTCCTCGACGCGACCCGTTCGGCCCACCCGCTCGAAGAGCTTTCGCTCGAGCATGCGGGCTACAAGGCGCTCAAGGAAGAGGACGTCTGCGGCCGCGGAGCGAAGACGATCCCGTTTTCGCAGGTGCCTGCGGACAAGGCGCTCGATTACGCCGGCGAGCGCGCGGACCTGGCACTGCAGCTGGCCGACACGCTGCAAGGTCTCCTGCGCAAGGAGCATCTCGAGGGTGTCTTCGAGGATCTCGAGCGTCCGCTGATCCCGGTGCTGGTCGCGATTGAACAGGCGGGCGTGCGAATCGATGGCCCGGCGCTCGCCGCACAGTCACAGCACGTCGATCGTGAACTGGCAACACGAAGCGCCCAGATCTTCGAGCTCGCGGGCGAAGAGTTCAACATCAATTCGCCCAAGCAGCTCTCCGAGATCCTGTTCGACAAGCTCCAGCTGCCGGCGCTGAAGCGCAACGCGAAGACGAAGACGGCGTCGACGGCCTTCGAAGTCCTCGAGGAGCTTGCGCTTGCACACGATCTCCCGCGCCTGATTCTGGAGTGGCGTGCGCTGCAGAAGCTGAAGGGCACCTATATCGACGCGCTGCCGCAGCTCCTCCACCCGGACACCGGCCGCGTCCACACCTGCTTCAACCAGGCGGTGGCTGCCACGGGACGCTTGAGCAGCAGCGATCCCAACCTTCAGAACATTCCGATTCGCACCGAGCTTGGCCGCGAGATCCGGCGCGCGTTCATCGCCGACGACGGGCATGTACTCATCTCGGCGGACTACTCGCAGATCGAGCTGAGGGTGCTGGCGCACCTTTCCGGCGACGAGGCGCTGATCCAGGCGTTCCGCGACGGCGAGGACATTCACGATCGTACCGCGCTCAAGGTGTTCGGCACCGACAGCGGCTTGAGCGAGCACGAGCTCCGCCGCCGCGCCAAGATCATCAACTACGCGCTGCTGTATGGGAAGACGGCGTTCACGCTCGCCAAGGACATCGGCGTGACCCAGCAGGCGGCGCAGGACTTCATCAACGCCTACTTCGCGGGCTTTCCGGCGGTGCGGGCCTTCATCGACGATCTGCTCGTCACCGCGCGCGACACGGGCGTGGTCAAGACGATGTTCGGTCGCCGCCGGCTCGTGCCGGAGCTGACCAGCCGCAACGGTCAGATTCGCGGCGCCGCCGAGCGCGTCGCCGTCAACCTGCCGATCCAGGGCAGCGCTGCCGATATCCTGAAGCGCGCGATGATCGACGTGCACCGGGCGCTGCCGTCGATCGCCGGCGGGCGCACGCGGATGATCCTGACCGTCCACGACGAGCTGCTGTTCGAAGCCCCGCGGGAGGCGGCGGCCGAGAGTGCTGAAGCGCTGCGTCAGCTGATGGAGGGGGCCGTCGCTCTGGCCGTGCCACTCACGGTCGACGTCGGCATCGGGGAGAACTGGAAGGAAGCCAAAAGCTGACCGGCGCGCGGCGGGCGTTCAGCGTGACCAGCGCGCCTTGAACGCTTCCCACTCCCCAACCATCCCGGCGAGCGCCTGCGCGTGGTCCCGTCCCGGCAATCGCGCCGCGCGATCGGGCAGGATACCCTGGACCATCAGCCGATCCAGATCGGCACGGAGCGCCGCGCCACGATCGCGCGCGAGCGCCGCCCGGACCCATCCGGCAGTCGCTTCGTTCATCGCGCTGTCGAGATCGCCGGCACCTCGAGTCGCCGCCGCGAGCCAGTACCCGGCCGGTGCGGATCCCGCGTCCTTCGCAATCTCGGCGGCCATCCGGATCGCGATCCGTCCGTAAATGGGCGTCCGGTCGCCGACCGGACGCGCGAGCGCCTGGCGGTCAAGCGCCGTGGCCCACCAGTCGAGCACGCGCTCGTGCGCCGGCGCACCGAGCAGCGACGAGGGATCGAGGACCGATTCGAACAACGCGGCCGCGGCACCAAAATGATCGTCGAGGTAGAGCGCCTCGCCCATCCCGACGGTCAATTCAATCCGCTCGCGCGCATCGAGCGGGCGGGCATCGACGGCGCGGAACGCACCGATCGCGTCGGCGAGATCATCCGGCGCGGCAGTCTGGCGATAACGCTCCAGCTGAATCCGTCCGAGTACCACTCGGGCGCCATCAGCAGTCGCCGGGACGCGGACGGCATCCCGTGCCGCCCGGGCCGCGGCGTCGTACTGACCCTGGTTGTACAGCCGCCGGGCGTCCGATAGCGCATCAGCTGCGCTCAACCGGCCTGCGACCGACAGCAGGGCGCACGCGAGCAGAAAGATCCGGCCCATGTGGGGGATGGTAGCATACGTCCCTGGCCGCCCTAAACGTCTGAGAATCAGTGGGTTAATCGTGTCTGCCAAAGCAATGATGCTATAATTTTACGCGATGGCGGAGCCGACCATCGTCCCTCGGTCGCAACATACACTGTCCCGCCGTGACGTCGACCCCGACGCACTCAAAGTTCTGTATCGACTCCACGAGCACAACTACATTGCCTACCTGGTCGGGGGCAGCGTGCGTGACCTTCTGCTCCAGCGGCGCCCGAAAGACTTCGACATCGGCACCTCGGCACATCCGCACCAGGTCAAGAAGCTCTTTCGCAACTGCTGGATCATCGGGCGGCGGTTCCGCCTCGCCCACGTCAAGTACGGGAACAAGACGATCGAGGTGGCGACGTTCCGTCAGCACGTCGCCGCAACCGAGTTCGCCCCCGAAGCAGACGCCGGCAACAGCGGCGGCGAATCGGCGCTGATCGATACCGCAACTGACGGCGGGCGCGAGCCGCGCCGGCGCGCCGAGGATCATCTGATCGAGCGCGACAACACCTACGGCACGCCGGAAGAGGATGCATTCCGGCGCGATTTCACGGTCAACGCGCTCTTCTACGACATCGGCACGTTCTCGATCATCGACTACGTCGGCGGACTCCAGGATCTCAGCGCACGGCTCATCCGGTCGATCGGCGATCCTGACGTACGATTCCTCGAAGACCCGGTCCGCATGCTGCGCGCCGTCGTCCTGGCCGCACGACTGCAGTTCACGATTGACGAGCCGGTGCTCGACGCGATCTCCACCCACGCGCACGAGATCGCGCGCAGCTCACCAGCCAGGCTGGTTGAGGAGTTCTACAAGATTCTCAGATCCGGCCACGGCGAGGACGCGTTCCGACAGCTGAGAGCCACCGGCCTGCTGAGGGAGATCACGCCGGAGCTTGCCGCGGCTGGCGATACGCTCTGGCAGTCGGTGGCGGCGGTCGACCGCTACCGGGCGCGCTTCGAAGGTGCGCCGGACTCTTTGACCAACGCCATCCTTGCCGGCACGCTGCTCCATCCGCTCGGCCTCGTCAGCCGGCGCCGCTTCTCAGCGGACGCACTGGAGCGGCGGGTCGAACTCGGAATGTTGCCGATCGCACGGCGAGACATCGAGCGGCTGCAGCAGATCCTCGCACTCCAGCCGCGGCTGCTGGACCTGCAGGCGCCCCAGCGGGCACACCGCGGCCTGCTTCACCGCGCCGTTCTCGACGAAGCCATTACCTGGCTCGAGATTCATGGCGGCCGCCCCGACGTGGTCGCCTACTGGCGAGCGCTCCAGGCCGAACCCAGGATTGCGACCGAGAGCAGCGAAGCGCCCGCATCCGCGCCGTGGCCCCGCGCCCGACGGCGCCGGCGCAGGCGCAGAGGACCGGCGAGAGCGAGCTGAGTGGGTCTCGGGATCAGGGATTAGGGATTCGCCACGAATTTGTAGCCGACACCGCGAACGGTCAACAGGTGTTTCGGACGTCCTGGCTCCTTCTCGATCGATCGCCGCAGCCTGCCGATGAAGTGGTCGATCGCGCGCGTGTCGGTATCCTCGTGCAGTCCCCACACGTCCTCCAGCATCGCCTTGCGTGAGACGGCTCTGCCCTCGTGCGACACGAGGTACCGCAGCAGATTGGCCTCCATCAACGTGAGCGGCAGGGTCCGGTCACCGGCGCGCAGCTCCAGCGCATCGAAGTCGATCGTCATCCCGGCAAAGCTGTATTGATCCTGCGCCCGGCGCTGCCACTTCGAACGGCGCAGCAGCCCTCCGATCCGCGCCAGCAGAATCGCGAGCTCGGTCGGCTTGGGCAGGTAGTCGTCGGCGCCGGCGGAAAACCCCTTCAGCACGTCTTCGGGCCGGCCGCGGGCGGTCAGCATCAGGACCGGGATGAACTGCCGGGCGGCGCGCAGCTCCGCCACGACGGCGAAGCCGTCCTTCCCCGGCAGCATGACGTCCAGCACGACGAGGTCGAACCGCGGCGGCCCGCTGACCAGCAGCCGCTCGAGCGCGGCTTCCCCGCTGTCGACGACGTCGGCGTCGAATCCTTCGGCCTCGAGGTTGAACCGCAGCCCCTCGGCAAGGTGGAGCTCGTCCTCGACGATGAGCACGCGCTGGGCGTCAGGCACCGGGCGCCTTCGGCAGGAGCAGCGTGAAGGTGCTGCCGTGACCCGAACCGCCGCTCTCGGCAAACGCGCGGCCGCGGTGCTTCTTCGCCACCGACCGTACGATGAAGAGGCCGAGGCCGCTCCCCTTGGCGCGAATCGGCAGCGCCGGGACCCGGTAGAAGCGCCGGAAGATGCGCTTCAGCTCCTGGGCAGAAATGCCGATACCGCGATCGGTGACGCGTACGGCGACACGTTCGTTGTCGAGCTCTTCGAGCGCCACGTCGATGCTCAGCGCGGCGGGTGAATACTTCACGGCGTTATCGAGCAGATTCCAGACGGCAGCCTTGAGTTCGTCGGGATCCCCGAGCACGACGGCCGTGCCCGGCTGAACCCGCTCTTCGTAATGGAGAGTGTCCGCCTCGAGATGGAAGCGTGTTCGTGCCAGCGTGACGCACTCGCGAGTCAGCTCGGCCAGGTCGACTCTCGTTCTCGCGCCCCGCCGGAACCGCGGCCCGGCGCTGCCCGCCCTCAACACCTGGTCGACCGTGTGCAGGAGGCGGTCGCTGTCATCCAGCATGATGCGGTAGAACTCGCTTCGCTTCTCGGCGTCGAGCTCGCGCGTCTGCAGCGTCTGGAGGTAGAGGCGAATCGAGGCGATCGGCGTCTTGAGCTCGTGCGTGACGGCGTTGATGAACGAGTCGTGCTGCTCGTTGCGGCGGATCTCGCGCACCAGGAAGATCGTGTTCAGCACCATGCCCGCAATCACGAGCAGGAAGAACACCACGCCGAGGATGGCGAGCACACCCATCCGCCAGTTGAGGAGCACCCAGCTGACGTTCAACGCCACCGCGATCGCGACCAGGCAGATGCCGAATACGGTGAAGAAGATCACCGATCGCCGGCGGCCTGTAATCATGGGAGAAGGATACAGCAGCGGTCCAAAAGCAGAACGCCGAACACCTCGGGGGCGTTCGGCGCTCATGCCGCTGATTGAGGACGCGCAAGCGAGGGCGCGCTTACGCCGCTTCTTCAGCCGGGAGACTGCGGCTGATCTTCGCCACCTTCAAATCACTGACGAGGCCAATCGGCATTGAAGAACTTCAGGGTGATCCAGCTGATATCGAATTCGTACCACGCGAGGCCGTGACGGGCGGACACCGGGTGCGCGTGGTGATTGTTGTGCCAGCCCTCGCCGAAGGTGAGGAGAGCGACCCACCAGCTGTTGCGCGAGTCGTCGCGGGTCTTGAAGCGCCGTGTTCCCCACATGTGAGTGGCCGAATTCACCAGCCAGGTGCCGTGAAGACCGACAACGGCGCGGAGAAACACGCCCCACAGGACCATCGACCAGCCGCCGGCGGCCAGCAGGATGAGGCCGACCACCACGAGCGGAACATAGTGATACGTATTCAGCCAGCGGTAGAACGGATCCGCCCCGAGGTCGGGCGCATACTTCGACATCATCTCGGTGTTGTTGTGGTGCGTCTCACCGAACAGGATCCAGCCCATGTGCGCCCAGAACCCGCCGTCACGCGGCGTATGGGGATCGCCGTCGTGATCCGAGTGCTGATGATGCACGCGATGCGTCGCCACCCAGAAGATCGGCCCGCCCTCCAGTGACAGCGTGCCGCACACCGCGAGGAAATACTCGAACGCCTTCGAGGTCTTGTAGCCGCGGTGAGTGTGGAGGCGGTGATACCCGAGGCTGATACCAAACCCGACGGCAAACCAGTGGAGCACCAGTGCGACGAGAAGGTTGGTCCAGCTGAAGAAGAAAAAGGCTGCGACGGCGAGCACATGGAAGATGACCATGATGATCGCCGTCAGCCAGTTGACGGTCGTTGTTGAATATTCCGGACGGACGGTCGCGCTCTGTGTGCTCAATCTGACTCCTGTAACGACAATGAGCCATCACAGTAGCAGGTCGCACGCGACCGGTTTGTAAGACTTCTGTGAGCGCCGCAACTACATGCGGACGCTGCACTTAGCCGTTCGTTCTCTCGAACTCGCGCATGAACTGGACGAGGGCGTCGACCCCCTCCTCGGGGAACGCGTTGTAGATCGACGCACGCATACCGCCGACCGAGCGGTGCCCCTTGAGCCCGTCCAGCCCCGCCGCGGTCGCTTCCTTCGCAAACTTCTTGTCCAGCTCTTCGGTCGCCAGTTTGAACGTGACGTTCATCCGCGAGCGGCTGTCCTTCTGCGCGTGGCCGCGGTAGAACTCCGTGCGATCGATCTCGGCGTAGAGCTTTGCCGCCTTCTGCGCGTTCTTCCGCGCGATCGCCTCGAGACCGCCGCGCTTGAGCAGCCATGCGAGCACCAGGCGCATCACGTAAATCGCGAACACCGGGGGCGTGTTGTACATCGACTTGTTTTCGACGTGAACGCCGTACTGCAGCATCGTCGGGATCGTCGACGGCGTACGCTTCAACATGTCGTCGCGGACGATCGCCAGCGTCACCCCGGCGGGGGCGAGATTCTTCTGTGCGCCGGCATAGATCAGCGCAAACTTCGACACGTCGATCGGACCACTGAAAATGTCGGAGGACGCGTCCGCAACGAGCGGCACTGCCGGCGGTGTCCGGCACGTAGTCGAACTCGGTGCCGAAGATCGTGTTGTTGGTCGTGTAGTGGACGTAGGCCGCGCCCGGATCGAGCTTCAACTCCGGCTGCCGCGGCACGCGCGCGAAGTTCTCGGGCTCGGTCGAAGCGGCGATCTTCACGCCGCCGACCCTCTTGGCTTCCTTCACGGCCTTCTGCGACCACGCGCCGGTGACGATGTAGTCCGCCGAGCCCCCGGCGGGCAGCAGGTTCATCGGGACCATCGAGAACTGCAGGCTCGCTCCGCCCTGCAGGAAGAGCACGTGATAGCCCTCGGGTATGTTCGCCAGCGTCCGCAGGTCTGCCTCGCAGCCAGCGAGAATGTCCTCGAACGGCTTCGACCGGTGGCTGATCTCGAGGATCGACATCCCGACTCCGGGAAGTGCGAGCAGGTCGCGCTGGGCCTGCTCGAGAACCTCGAGCGGCAGAATCGCCGGGCCGGCCGAAAAATTGAAAATTCGCGTCGTCGTTACCATCTCACCACCTCTACGAAAGTCCTACGACCTGCAGGTCGAGAATGTCGCTGTTGTCCATCCTGATGCGTTCGCAGAGCGCCGCCGACGGTGCGCCGTCCAGGTTGATCCGCGCGACGGCCGCCTCTGCCCCTTCGAACACGATATTTTCCGTCTCCTGCACGTTGAGATTTCCACCGCGCAGGTGATCGAAGACGTGCGCGAGCACGCCGGGTCGATCCCGATGGCGCACGACGAGCATGTGCGTCGCCGGCGTGCGCCGTGCGAGGTTCACGACGTTGGGAACCTTTCCGGTGTCGGCGTAGCAGCGGATGATGCGCACCGTTTCGGCCGCAATCGCCTCTTGCGCCTGGTCGGTCGATGCGCCGATGTGGTGGGTTCCGTATACGCCGGGCATTTTGAGCAGCTCGTCGTCGAAGCGGCCGCTGCCGCCGGAAGGCTCGTTCGGGTACACATCGAGCCCGATGCGAAGGCGCCTCGTCTGCGCGACTTCGGCAAGGGCCGCATGGTCGACGATTTCCCCGCGGGCGGTGTTGATGAAGAACGCGCCGGGCTTGAGCCGATTGAGCACATCACGGTTGACCAGGCCCCGGGTCTCCGGCCCGAGCGCGAGGTGCACGCTCAAAATGTCCACCCGCGCGGCAACGTCTGCCGGAGTCGGAGCAATCGCGACGGGTACCGTGCGCAACGCGCTCTCGACCCCCAGCTCACGTGCTTCCGCTTCGTTCATCAGCCTGTCCTCGCCGGCGACGCGTCGGCTCCACAGGACGACGTTCATGCCAAACGCCGCCGCCCGCCGGATCATTTCGCGGCCGATGTTTCCGGCCCCGAGCAGCCCGAGCGTCCGGCCGTAGAGCCCGCCGGCCTTCGAATACTCGGACTTGTTCCAGACACCGGCACGCAAATCAGCGACGTTGTCAGGCACTCGACGATCCAATGCGAGGATGAGCGCGAACGCAAGCTCCGCTACCGCAATGGCATTCTTTCCCGGGCAATTCGAGACGTAGATTCCGCGTCTGGAGGCCGCCGCGACATCAATCGTGTTGTAGCCGGCACCGGCGCGGACGACGAGCGACAGGCGCCCGGCGTCGAGCATCGCGGCGGTCACCGCGGTTCCGCGCACGACCAGGACGTCGGCGCCAGAGCTGCGGATGGCGTCCGAGAGACGCTCCTCTTTCAGCTCGGGCTCGTAAACGACTTCGCAGCCGCCCGCCTCGAGCCCCGCGAGTCCGCTCTGCTCGAACTTGTCGGCGACGAGCACCTTCATATCAGGTGAATCAACAAACCGTCCCGCAGCTTCGGTTCGAACCAGGTCGACTTCGGCGGCATGATGCCGCCGTCGTCTGAGATGGTCATCAGGTCGGCCACGGTGACGGGGTACATCGAGAAAGCGACAGCCGCCCGGCCGCTGTCGACGATCTCTTCGAGCACCTTCGTCCCGCGAGCGCCGCCGACGAATTCGATGCGCTTGTCGGTGCGCACGTCGCCGATACCGAGCACCGGTTCGAGAACGCTGTGCTGCAGCCGAGCGACGTCGAGCGCGCTGGCGCGCGAGTCGTCGGACGGCTTCGCGCTGCCGAGGCCGATGGTGTGCCAGCGGCCGGCGACGTACATCGAGACGTCGCCGTGCCGGTTCGGCGTGGGGACACCGGGCGTCACCGGAACGCGTTTCCTGATGTCCTCGAGAAACTGCTCCGGAGTCCGGCCGCCGAGATCCTTGACGGTTCGGTTGTACGGGCAGGATGTCGACCTGGTTGTCCGGGAATGCCACAGCGATGAACGTGCTCGCGTCCGCTTCGTCGCCGGTCGCGCCTGGCGATCGGCGGAGATCCGCACGCGCGCGGGCCGCACTTGCCGCGCGGTGGTGGCCATCCGCAATGTAGAGCGCCGGAACTGTTTTGAACAGGTCGACCAGCGCCGACGTCTGTGCCGCACCGGTTCGCCAGATGGTGTGCCGCACGCCGTCGTCAGCGGTGAAGTCGTACAGCGGCGCGCCGGCGGTCACCTCTCGCGCCAGTTGTCGATCGATGACACCGCGCGGTACGTCAGGAACACGACGCCGGTCTGCGCCCTGAGCTCGATGATGTGGCGCGTGCGGTCGTCTTCCTTGTCGCGTCGTGTCCGCTCGTGCTTCTTGATGACATCGGAGGCGTACTCGTCGAGCGAGAAGCAGGCGGTCACGCCCGTCTGTTCGTGCGCACCCATCCGCAGCCGGTAGAAGTACAGCGCCGGAGTCTCGTCGAGCTCGAGGGGAGCGCGAGTGCGAAGCTGTGCGAAATTCTCGCGCGCACGCTCGTATACAGCGGCGTCATACGGGTCGGTGCCCGCAGGAAGATCGATCTCGGATCGCGTCACGTGCAGGAAGCTCAGGGGATTGCCGGCCGCGAGCAGCCTGGCCTCATCCGGTACTGACGACGTCGTACGGGACCGAGGAGACCGCGGCGGCCTGGGCTGACGGCGGGCCGCAAGGCGCGGAACGGATGGATCGAAGCCATCCGCTTATTGTAGTCCTTCGCGCGCGAGCCGGGCTCGGGCCAGCGGTTCGCGTCAGTGGCTGCCAACCCCGACGACCGCGGCAGCGGAACCTGGCCGGCGGCGGCCACGAGTGCTGTCGCGATCTGTTCCAGCACGCGATCGCGCACGACGCCGAAGTCGGCCATCGACGCACCCGGAATCGGCTCACCGGGCGGCAGCTTCCGGTGCTCGGCGAGCGGATCGACGAAGGCACCGTTCTTCTTCAGCCGATAGTCGAGGTGCGGACCGGTCGCCGTTCCGGTGGATCCGACGCGGCCGATCAACTGACCCTGGTTCACGTGCGCTGAGGGACGGACGCCCGGTGCGATCGCGGACAGGTGGAGGTAGTAACTCTCGAAGCCACTCGCGTGCCTGAGGTGCACCATGTTGCCGCCACCGCCGCTCCAGCCCGCCGAGATGACCGTTCCGCTCGAGACCGCGACGACCGGCGCTCCCGGAGGAGCGGCATAGTCGACACCCAGATGCGCGCGGTAGGTGCGAAACACGGGATGGAGGCGATTCCTCGAGAAAGCGGATGTCACCCGCGGCTCGAACTTGAGCGGCGAGCGCAGGAAGAAGCGCTTCAGCGAGCGCCCGTTTTCGTCATAGAACGCGTTCTTCCCCGATGCCGGATCGGTCCAGCGAAAGGCCTGGTGCTCGCGGCCGTCGGCGACGAATCGCGCCCCGAGCACCGGCCCATAGCCGGCGAACTGTCCGTCGTGGGTGGATTTTTCGAACAGGACCTCGACACTGTCCCCCTGCTTCAGATCGCTGTCGAAGTCGATCTGTCCGGCGAACATGTCGGCGAGCGCCATCGCGAGCTGTATCGTCTCGCCCGCGGCGTCGATTGCGGCGACAACGGACGGATGCTGCTCGTCGATGCGGCCGCGAATCGCCACAGCGGAGGTCTGCTTGTCGTAGAGAAGGACGCGAGAATCGAGCGACTCCGGAGCCGAGCGATCGGGACACACGATCCGGAGGAATCGGTCCATGTCGATCTGGTACTCGAACTCGCGCAGATCGCCCGCGAGGGATCGCACGAGCTTGTACGGCCGGTCTGCCCGCAGCAGCCGGGGATCGAATACGGAACGGGCTGAGACGAGCGCTGCCTGGACGACACCCGGCGCGAGTCCATTGGCCTTGAAGAGCGTGTCGAGCGTTGCGTTCCGGGGCACCCGGCCCTCGACGGTCTCGGTCTCACGCGGGATGACGCGGTCCCGGCCATGCGACGCCGCCGGGACTGACGGCGCCTCGCGACATGAAGCCGCAAGCACCGTCGCAACGAGTACAAATAAAAACTGCCGGCGCATCGCAGGGCCGGCAGTTTAGCAGTCGGTTCGGGGTTCCGGGTTCGGGGTTCCGGGTTCGGGGTTCCGGGTTCGGGCTCCCGCGCTATCGCGGAGCCATCACCCACACACCCCAGCTGCCCGCGCTTCGGCTGTGATACGCGACCCGCTGACCGTCCGGCGCCCACGTGTATTCTTCGGCCGACGGATCGGATAACACCTTGCGCATCGATCCGTCTGAGAGCTCGAGCAGCCACGCGCCGTCGCGGTAGACCTGGAACATCACGCGCTTCCCATCGGGCGATACCGCGGGCGTGCGCACCAGCCGCCCGGCGATCGGCGACTGGTAGACTCCTTTCCTTGCCGATGTCGAGATCCAGGACGACAAGGTTGGTTTCATGACTGTAGGCGATGCGCTGGCCGTCAGGAAACCAGGAGCCACCCCAGGGAGCGCCGAAACGGTAAGACGTGAGCCGGCGAGCGCGACCGGAGGCGACGTCCGCGGTCCACAGGTTCCACACCTTCGGACGATCGGCCTCGGCGCGAACGAACGCGATCGTCTTGCCGTCTGGTGACCAGGTCGGGATGGCGGCGAAGCCGTCGCCGCTGATTCGCCGAACATTCTGGCCGTCGGAGTCGGCGATGTAGACGCCACGTTCTCCGTCGCGATCCGAGTCGAACGCGATCAGAGAGCCGTCGGGCGACTGCCTCGCGTGAAAGTTCTGGGCGCGGTCGTCGACCACGCTCGTGATGCGCAGGATGGCTCCGCGGCTGTCCGTGTCTGCACGCATGAGCGCGCTCCGGCCGCCCGACTCCGCCTGGTAGAACATCGCACTCCCCACGCTCGCGAACGACGGCGAGTACGCCGGGCCATCAGGTAGTCCACGAACCGGAGACGCCACGACGTTCCCCGCCGACACGCGTTCGATCGATCCGTCCCGCGGACCGTTGTCCACCGGTCGCGGCTGCATTGGCTCTGCCGCCGGCCTCACCTGACCCGCCGCGGGTGGCACTGTCGAACGAAGGCCTTCGCTTGCCACTGCAGGCGGGACAGCGGCTGCAGGTGCGGCGCCCGCCGGTTGAGGCGACGGCGCCTCCTGACGTGGCGCGACGGCAGCGGGAGGAGGAACTGGTACTGGCGCGGCCTGCGTCGCGCGCCGCAGGTGTTCTCAGGAGCTCGAGCGGCATTGGTCGCTTCCTGGGTCACCGTCGGCTCGGCGCCGGAATTCTGCGTTCTCGCTGCCCGCTCCCACAGTGCGGGAGCGATGCCGATCGCGAGAAGAGCGGGGATCGCGAGCGCTGCGAGGTACCGCTTCCGCGCCGCGACGCGGCTCGGCGGCGACCGCAGGCCTGAACGGTGCCACAGCGGCGGTCTCATGCCGATCGTCGTGGATGGGAACGACAGAAATCTCCAGCGAGCTCCGCGAGCTGATGCTCTCGCATCGCCTCCTCGAGCAACGGCCATACGGTCCGGAGGACGAGCTGATCGTCGAGGCCCGCGGCCCGCGCGTATCGGACCAGCTGGGTACGGCCGAACTGCGACGGAGGCCAGTTCCGCAGATAGCCCCATTCGAGCTCGACGAGCAGTCGCGGGGAGATGTGGCTGCGTTCGGAAATCTGGGCCAGCGTCAAACCGGTTGCCCGGCGAGCCCGCCGGATATCCGAAATCGTCAACGCGGTCTCGCGCGGCTCGAGCCGGACGGGCGCCACACCGCCCCGATCAGCGGCCTCGCGCTCCATGCTCCGGGAGCGATTCCTGTCAGTGCGACAGGCGCATGCGGTGCCTGTGCCGCCGCGACTGCGGCGCGCGACGCACGAGCCACGAGCCCTCGGACGACGCTTTGCAGATCGTCGGAGCCGAAGCGCGTCAGCGCTTCAGCAAATCCCGCGAGAGACTCATAGGGAGGCAGGTCGAGCGTGCCGAGCGCGCGCGCGACGACGAGGCGTAGCGCTCCAGGCACTCGAAGATCGGCCGGAGCATCGAATCCGGGAAGGAGCGCGTCGAGCAGATGCGCGGCACGCGGGACGGCGCGATCGTCAGCAGCCATCGGTCCTTCGACCGAAACCGCTGCCGGATGCGCTCAACCGAATGACGTGGGCCGACGGAACGCCGGGCAGTTCGCCGCGCCACGCGCGCAGCACCACGTCACGCACGATGGTGACAGCTTCAGCGTGGTTGATCGCCACGCCGGCCGCCGCAAGATCGGCTAGTGAAAACTGAGATTCGTGGGTGGTCATTGCCGCAGAAGATTGCGACAATCCTGCCATCAGCGTCCGCGGCGAAACGGTCTATTTTTTAGGCATTTCGATGCTCACAGTACGCGGCTGCTGTATCCACTCGGCTACTGATGAGCGCCCGCGAGTGCAACCGGTCCACAGAATTACACGCCTCGGCGGTACGCCGGCATGACTGTCGAGGTGGCGCATGCCGATCGAGCTACCTCGTCAGCGACGCTCGATGACGATCTGGACGAGCTTGCGAAACTTCACGGGCACGCCGTTGACGGTCGCCGGCTGATACTTCCATCCGCGCGCTGCGGCCATCAGCAACGGGTCGTACATCGGATGGACCGAGCTCCGGAGGGAGAGCCCGGTGACTCGCCCCTGCTCGTCGATGACGACTTCGATGAGGCCGCGGTCGCGGGTCTGGCGTTGCAATCTGCGGAGGCACGCGGGGAACGTCCTGTTTCAGGATGATCGGTGGCGTCACTCCCGCATCGTCGATGCCCCAGATGCGCGAAGCGGGCGGCGGAACCGGGAGCGGGGGGCGCCACCGGTTCGACCGGTTTCGGCGGCTCAGGCGGCGGCGCCAGGGCCGCGACGCTCAGATCAAGGAAACCGGTCGCGAGCACGCGCAGATCCGGCAGCCGGTTGTTCATCTGCGGATCGTTCAGCAGGGCGAGCAGTTCGCGGAACTCGGGTTCTGCGGCGGCGTAGTCCTTCCGGTCGAAGGCCGCCTTGGCGGAGGCATACCGCGCCGGCCGCGATCTCCGGCAGGAGCCGCTGTCGAACTTCGCTGAATGCCGCGCGCACGCGCGGCGAGGCGTCGGACTCGGCGGGCACGAACAGCGGATCGACCGTGACCACGGCGGCAATGGCGCTCTCGGCTTCGGACCCGCGGCCCAGCGCGAGCAGGCAGAGCGATCGGTATTGCTGGATGGACTTGCGATCGGTGGACTCGCCTCCCATCGGCAGTCCGTTCAGGACGGCGAGCGCCTCGTCGTACCGTGCCGACGCGTAGAGGTCCCGGGCGTTCGCCAGCGGGCCACTCTGCTGTGCATACGCCGGACTGCCGAGGCAGGCCGTGATGCACAGACTCGTCAGGATACGGAACTTCATGGTGATCTGCCTGCTCTCTACGCGCGTCGCCCGTTCGTGCGCGCGCCGTTGCTCGTTCGCCGACCGCCAGCTCACTTCATGTCGACGCTGAGGCGGAGCGGCGCACCCATCGTGACCGAGATCGCATGACGCTTCTCGCCGAACTGCGGGTGCTTGAACACGACTTCGTGCGGTCCGATCGCGACCGCCAGGTTTCCAATCGGCGTCTCGCCGACACGCTGCCCGTCGATCCACACCTCCGCCCACGGGGCGGCATTCAGATTGACGACACCCTGCGGCAGATCGAGCGTGATACCGGCAATCTTGCCCGGTGCGACCTGCACGACCCGGCTCGACCGATATCCGAGCGCTTCACTGACCAGTTCCAGCTCGTGCCGGCCGGACGCCATCATGATGCGGTCCGTTTCGGTCGTGCCGAGGAGGCGACCCTGCTCGCGAATTTCCAGTGTGAACGGCGCCTTGACGGCGAGCCACCCCGACACCGGTCCACCGGGCGCGACGGCGCCCATCGGCACGACCAGCGATGCCGTGCCCTCCGGCCTGCACGTTCACGGTATGCCGCGCACTCGCGCCGTCGGCCTGAAGTTCGACCTGGTGATCGCCGGGCGCCAGATCCGTGATCGTCAGCGGCGCGACGCCGCGAACCACACCGTCGACGACGACCTTCGCTCCGGCCGGGTCGGACTGGATCGCCATCTGGCCGGTTTCCGGCGTGTCGGCGAACTCGAGGTACTGCGACACCTCCGCTCCGGCACTCACGTTGAGCGGAATGACGCGCGGTACGCCCCTGCCGCGCAGTTCGAGAATGTGGGCTCCGGGTGCGAGCGTCACGCGCGCCGGTGTGCGTCCGCGCTCGACACCATCGACGAACACCGCGACGCCGGCCGGCGTGGAGTGAACCACCAGGGCGCCCATCGCCGGCGCGACTACAGGCTTCGGATAGAACTTCACCGCGACCACTCCGGCGGCCGCGAGGGCAAGAACGACAGCGGCCAGGACCGCCACTCGCGGTCGGCCTCGTTTCGCGCGCGGCGCCGGATGCGCGGTCGCACGTGCGGTGAACGGCGCGTCCGGGTTGAACAATTGACCGACCTCGTGCGCAGGCTCGGGCGGCTGCACCGGAGGAACCGCATGCGAAGCCGGCGTGAAGGTCGGTTCGTCGTTGACGAGCGGTGCCGCGCCGAGAAGCTCCCTGATGTCACGTGCCTGGTCGAGGACGGGGGCGGGCGGCGGAGCCGAGACCGGCGCGGGCGCAAATGATTCGAGGTAGGCAGCCGCATCGAGGGCGGCAGCCTGAGGCTCGGCGTACGCGGGCACCGCCTGGGCGCGCTGTACCGGGGCAACGACCGGCGCGACCCGAGCCTGGACGACAGGCTCCGGCATCATCGGCGGCTCGAGCAGCGACGCGATGTACCGCGACAGGAAGGTTTCGAGCGCGACCGGTGCGGCCACATACATGGAGTCGTCGGACACGAGCTCCTCGAACGCCACCATCGCCTCGGGCGCAGACGCAAACGAGCGGCGCACGTCGACCTGGAGTGCCCGCGCCAGCCAGGTGCGAAGCGGCGGCGACAGCGGCTGCTCGTCGCCGAGCGCCGACCGTTCGCGCGCTTCGTCGAGCAGCGCCGGAATGTGATGCGGGTAGTCGTCGGCGGAGAGCGGCCGGCCAAGGATCAGCGCGAGCGCCGCAAGGCCCATCCCGGCGACGTCGGCGCGGTGGTCGAACCGCGGGAGCCCGGCGCTTGGCGGCATCGCCACCCTGAACTCCTGCCACAAACGATCGCGCCCGTACTGGAGCTGCTCAATCGCCGCACCCAGCACGTGCTCGACGATCACCAGCCTGGCGTTCGGCGTCACCACCAGCCGCTCGGGTGCAATCAGCCCGTGTGCGACGTCGCGTGCATTCTCATGCAGCACCGAGACGGCGGGAACGAGCTGGCGGATCAGGCAGAGGGCCGCGTTGATGTCGATCTGCAGGCGGCGCTCGTGCGCGACGCGCAGGATGTCCGAAAGGCGCGTGCCTTCGACGTGGTCCGACACGACGGCGAGCGAAGACGCCGCGCCCATGCCGCGGTCGACGCGCCGGACCCGGACGTAATAGGCGTGGCGGAAATTCGCGAGTCGCGCAACGCGCTCGCGCAGGGCGAACTCGAAGGACGGGACCGCGGTGAGCGCCGGCCGCAGCCGCAGAATCTGCAGCAGCTCACCGGTGGCGCCGTCGGCGGCCACGACACGTTCCCCAAGGCCGTCGGAGAAGAGCGGGGCTTCCGGATGATCGTTGGCCGCAGGGCTGGACATGGCACAGGCGGCGAGTGCAACGCGAGGACCAGCGCGCCTGACAATCTTGAAACCGCTGTAACTCATTCTGTTGCTTGGACTCGTCGACTGTGGACCGGCGGTCACAGGGGCCGCCGGATTACAAGGCTGTCGGCGAAGGTGCGGTTTTGTAAGCGCCGCCGGCGCAGTGCAGTGAGATATGCTTCGGCCATCCTGCCGAGCGGTCCTTCTCCCCTGGCGCCTCCCGGGGCACGCCCCGGAACCAGCGCGTCCTGGTGGCTCGTCACGTTCGTCGCGCTCGCGATCGCATGGACGTGGCCACTCGCGGCGCATGTCACGTCACGCATCCCGCACGATCCGGGCGATTCCGTCCTCAACATCTGGCTGCTCTGGTGGAATGCTCACGCCGTCCCGTTCTCTGCGGCGTGGTGGAGCCCGCCGTTTTTCTATCCGATGGCGGGCGCACTCGCGCTCTCCGAGCACCTCGCCGGGTTGGCGATCGTCACGACCCCGCTGCAATGGATCGGGGCCTCCCCACTCACGGCGTACAACGTGGCCTTCATCCTGTCGTTCGCGTTGTCCGGTTTCTTCGCGTTCCTCCTCGTGCGACGCCTGCTGTGCCGCCACTACCGCCCGGCGGTCCGGGACGTCGCGGCACTCGCGGCTGGTCTCGTCTATGGCTTCGGGCCGTATCGCGCCGGGCAACTGGCTCACCTCCAGGTGCTCACCTCCCAGTGGATGCCGCTTGCGCTCCTCGCGATGCACGGTTACGTCGAGGACGGCAGACGCCGATGGCTCGCCCTGCTGTCGGCGGCGTGGCTCGTCCAGGCGCTGTCGAACGGCTACTATCTGCTCTTCTTCCCTGTGCTGATTGCGGCGTGGCTGCTGTGGCGTGGAGTTCATCCTGACCGTTCCCGCCCGGCCGTTGTCGCCGGCGTATGGGGCGCGGCCTCTCTCCTACTCGTGCCTGTCCTGCTCCGATACTCGGCCGTGCACCAGCACCTCGGTCTGGTTCGGACTCCCGGTGACATGGCAAACTTCAGCGCCCGACCGGTCGCGCTGCTGCAGGCGTCGGGATTACTCCGGTTCTGGCCGACGACGCCCACGGCAACGACCGAGGAGTTCCTGTTCCCCGGGCTCACACCGGTTCTCCTCGTAACGGCGGCATGCGTCGCGGGAACCTGGCGACGCGCCAAATCCGACCGGCCCTCGCCGCTTGCCTTCTATACCTGTGCGGCGCTACTGATGTGGGCGCTCGCATTCGGGCCTGCGCCGGCACATGCGTTTTCCCTCACCTCACTTCGGCCCTACACCGTGTTGACGTGGCTGCCCGGGTACGACGCTCTGCGCGTGCCCGCGCGTTTCGCCATGCTTGCGACCCTCTGCATCGCGGTCGCGGCGGGCGTTGCGTTTGCGCGGTTGGCTCCGCAGGGGCGCACCAGGTTTGGCCTGTTCGCCGCCATTGTCCTCATCGGATTGAGCGCTGACGGCTGGCTGCGCCCGATCCCGCTCTCCATCCCTCCCGCCAGGGTCCAGCTGCCGGAGGTCCGCGGGGCGGCCGTGGTGGAGCTTCCTCTCGACGAGCGAGCGGTGGACACGGGCGCGATGTACCGCTCGATCGCGCACCGTCTTCCTCTGATCAACGGATACAGCGGTCACACGCCATCGCACTATGAGATTCTCTCGATCGCACTGCGACGGCGCGATCCGTCGGTGTTGACCGAGCTTGCGCGCGGCAGACCGCTCATCATCCTCGTCAATCCGGTCTACGACCGGGGCGATCACATCAGGCATCTTGTCGAAGCGCTGCCAGGAATTGATGTCCGCGGGGGATCGAGCGCCGGGATGGTGTACGTGCTTCCGGCACAGCCCCCGGCTCGCGTCGCGCCGTCCGGCGAACAGTGGCCGGTCAGGGACCGCACGGTGAACAGGTTCGAGGTCACGCTCGATCTGGGCACGATACGCGTCGTGCGAACCGTCGGTTTCCCCTTGCGCCGCCATTTCGGCGAGCTGGATCCGCGAATCAGGATCGAGGGATCTGACGACCGGATCGTGTGGAACACATTGTGGGAGGGCTGGACCGGCGGCCCGGCGTTGGCCGCCGCCCTCGAGGATCCACTCGAGGCCAATGTGCGGCTGACGCTGCCGGACGTCAGGACCCGATATGTACGGGTTTATCCTGCCGATGCTTTTCTCCAGCGCGACGTCAACGTGTACGGTCCGCGGTGACAGGAGGCGGTCGTGAACCTCGAGAAAGTTCGCAAGCATTGTCTCGCGTTTCCTGGCGCCACCGAGCAGATCCAGTGGGGCGCCGACCTCGTGTACAAGGTCGGAGGGCGGATGTTCGCGGTTGCCGCGACCGATCACGCCGCCGCCCACCGGCTCTCGTTCAAGTGCACGGACGAAGGGTTTGCCGAGTTGCTTGAATACGACGGCATCGTCCCGGCGCCGTATCTTGCGCGCGCGCGCTGGGTGGCACTCCAGCGCTTCGACGCGCTGACCGATGCCGAGCTCCGCCAGCGTCTCCGCGAGGCATACGACGCGGTGTTCGCCAGGCTGACGAAGCGGGCTCAGGCCGCGATATCCGCCGCGCCTGCGGCACGTCCCCGCAGGAAGGTTCGATGAAGGGCACCGCTGCAGTTCTCACCGCCGGGCTCGGTTTGATCGTCTCTACACGTCTCCCGCCAGCGAATGAGCCGGCGCGACCGTCCACACAGCTGGCACGGTCGACAACGGCGGACCGCGTGATGCAATTGACACGTGACTCGCCGTGGAAGCGAATCGATTCCATAACTGTCGGGTTCCCCACGCACCACCCCCAGGGCATGGTCCGGATCGGGGACACGTATTACGTGTCGTCCGTCGAAGTGAAAGTCCCGACGCGACGCCTGGAGGCGACGGCAGGCGGGTACGACCGTGATGCAGGAGAGGGCGTGGGCCACCTGTTCAAGTTCGACGGTTCAGGACATCTGATCGCGGATGTCACGCTCGGCGAGGGGACGATCTACCATCCCGGCGGGCTTGATTACGACGGCACCTACCTCTGGGTACCGGTCGCCGAGTACCGGCCCAACAGCCGTTCGATCGTGTACCGCGTCAAGCCTGAGACCATGCGGCCGGCCGAGGTCTTCAGGTTCAAGGACCACATCGGCGCGATCGTGCACGACACCGACAGCCACACGTTGCACGGCATCAGCTGGGGCTCACGACGATTCTACCGGTGGAAAATCGGGCGGGACGGGACGGTCGCAGACGCTGGCGTCGCGCCGGAGAGGCTGCGCAGCATCAACACGTCGCATTACGTCGATTACCAGGATTGCAAGTACGCCGGCAGCAGACGGATGCTGTGCACCGGCGTGACTGAGCTGCGACAGAAGCCGGACTCTCCACCGTTCCGACTCGGCGGGATCGATCTCGTCAGCCTCGTGGACGGTCGTCCGCTGCACCAGGTCCCCTTACTCCTTTGGACCGACGGCGGCATGGACATGACGCACAACCCGGTCTGGCTCGAGCCGAGCGCCACAGGTCTCCGCGGCTACTTCATGCCAGACGACAACACGTCGACGCTTTATATCTACGAAGTGACGGTTCGGTAGTCGCGGGCAGCTCCGCCTCGCTCATCGCTTTCCGTCTCGCCCGTAGCTTCCGCCTTCAGGCGGAAGAAGCCAGAAACGTAGCGCTGACAGTTTGGCAACGCGGCCCGCGCGAGTCAGACTAGAGCGATGGATGAGCAATCGATCGCGGTAGGCTTCCTCTGGTTCCTCGCGTTTCTCTTCTCCACGACGGTGCACGAGGCGATGCATGCCCTGGCCGCGCTCCGGGGCGGAGATCCGACCGCGTACCACGGGGGCCAAGTGTCGCTCTCACCCATTCCTCATATCAAACGTGAGCCGGTGGGGATGCTCATCGTTCCATTGCTGACGGCGCTGACCCAAGGGTGGGCGATTGGGTGGGCGAGTACGCCCTACGATCCGCGGTGGGCGGCGCGCTACCCGCGCCGGGCCGCGGTCATGGCAGCCGCCGGGCCGGCCGGAAACCTGTCGCTCGCGGTCATCGCCTTCGCGCTGATCAAAATCGGGCTGGCCATCGGCATCTTCGTCGCACCCGACCGTGTTTCCTTCGAACACATCGTCGCAGCGCCGGGCGGGGACGGTCAGACATTCGCCGGGGAGATGCTGTCGATCCTCCTCACGCTCAACGTGCTGCTGTGCGCGTTCAACCTGATTCCGCTCCCGCCGCTCGATGGCGCCTCCGTCATCGGGATCTTTGTCCCGGAACGCACCGCCATCCGTCTGCGTCAGCTCAGTCACACCCCTGTCTTCCAGGTTGCCGGACTCGTCATTGCCTGGCAGGTATTCCCCGCCATCGTGGGACCCCTGTTTGGATTAGTGCTGCGGGCCGTGCATCCGTCGATGGGTTACGGAACTTAACCGGCCGTTTCGATACCTTCCGCCTGAAGGCGGAAGCTACGACGTCAACGGCGGAGCCTACGACGTCAAAGGCAGAAGGTTACGACGTCAAAGGCGGAAGCTACGACGTCAAAGGCGGAAGTTACGACGTCAAAGGCGGAAGCTACGACGTCAAAGGCGGAAGCTACGACGTCGTCGAAACGAGGACGTTGCCTCGCGGCGGACCGGTGTTTTCGCGGTGGTAAAGTTTAGGGCACCATGGTTCCTTTCGATTTTCAACCGCGCACCCGCATCGTCTTCGGTCAGGGGGCAATCGACCGCCTCGGCCAGCTCGCACGCGGGCTCGGCTTCAAACGTACGCTTGTGGTCGCGGACCGGGGCATCGCTGAGGCGGGGTACGTTACGACGAGTGCCGGGTTGCTGGAGTCCGCGGGGATTGAAGTCCTGACTTTTCAGGAGTTCGGCCACAGCCCCGACACGCTCATGGTCGAGGCCGGCCGTGACGTCGCTCAACCGTGGAACCCCGATTCAGTGATCGCGATCGGCGGCGGCAGTTCGCTCGACTGCGCGAAAGCCATCAACTTCCTGCTCGCGAACGGCGGCGCGCTCGGGGACTACCGCGGCTACGGCAAGGCGGCGCAACCGCTGCTGCCGTTCATCGCCGTCCCGACGACCGCCGGGAGCGGGAGTGAGGCGCAGAGTTATACGGTCGTCAGTGACGCCTCGACCCACACACGGCTGGAATGTGGCGACCCTTCCGCCGCGGCGCGTATTGCGTTGCTCGATCCCGAGCTGACCTTCACGAGCCCGCACCACGTCACCGCGATGGCCGGGTTCGACGCGATCGCTCACGCGGTCGAGACCGCGGTCGCGGTGCGGCGGACCCCGATGTCCGATACCTTCTCGCATCGCGCCTGGCGGTTGCTGAACGAGGGGTTCGAGCGGGTCCTGCTGCATCCCGCGGATGCCGAGGCACGCGCGGTGATGCAGCTGGGCGCCCATTTCGCCGGCCTGGCGGTCGAACATTCGATGCTCGGTGCGGCGCATGCGTGCGCGGCTCCGTTGACGGCGCGCTATGCCGTCCAGCACGGCCTCGCACTCGCCATCCTCCTTCCCCACGTCGTCCGCTGGAACGGCGGAGTCGTATCGGATCGATATGCCGCACTCCTGAACTCCCCACGACGACGAGCGCGAGATCAGGACGCTGCCGAGACTCTGGCTGCCCGTCTCGAGGATCTCGCCGCAGCTGCGGGCCTCGGACTGAGGCTTGCCGACAGCGGTGTCGATCAAGGCGACCTGGCGGAACTGGCGGCCGAGGCGGCGCAGCAATTGGCGGGGACATTCAACCCGCGGCCGTTCGACGTCGAGGGCGCGCTCGAGATCTATCGAGCTGCGCTCTAAACCGAACGTCCGACCTCTCCGATGTGGCTCGCGTCGTGCACCCGCGCTGTGCATGGCTTCTCGCCTGCCGTTGTTCGATACGGTCGCGCTGCCGGACGGGTTTCTGCACGCTGACGAGTTCCTCGACACCGCGGAAGAAGCTGCGCTTCTCGAACGCTTTCGAACCACGGAGTTTCACGAGGTGCGCATGCGCGGAGTCGCGGCGCGCCGGCGGGTCGTTCAATACGGCTGGAAGTACAGCTTCGAAACCTTTCGGATGACCACGGGTCCCGAGCTTCCAGCCTGGCTGATCCCTGTCCGGGACCGAGCGGCGATGTTTGCCGGCCTTGCGCCCGCGACACTATCCGAAGCGCTGGTCACCGAGTACTCACCGGGCGCGACGATTGGCTGGCATCGAGACGCTCCTGGCTTTGACGTCGTGGTCGGCATCTCCCTGGGTGCCGCATGCCGGTTTCGTTTTCGTCGCGGTGCGACGCGGGCCTGGGAGGCGATGGAACTGCTCCTGCAGCCGCGATCGATCTACGTCCTCGACGGTGCCGCCAGAAGTGAATGGCAGCACAGCATCCCGGCGGTCAAGGCGCTTCGCTACTCAATCACGTTCAGGAGCATGAAGGCCGGCAGCGATCGCCGGCAGAAGGCGCGGTGACGCTGCCGTCAGGCCGCGAGCAGGAGAAGACGGCGAACGCCTTCGGCGAACAGGGCGGGATCAGGCAGCAGGCTCAGGACGAGGAATGCTTCGTGCGGGAAATCGAAGAAGAACCCGGGATGGACGAGCACGCCGTCACGCTCCAGCAGTTCCATCACCAGCGCCTCCTCCGAACGCGTCGCCGGCACGCGCAACACCGCCGACCAGCCGGCGTCCGCGTGCAGCGGCTCGATGGAGGGGAAACGCGAGGCGAGCGCCCTGAGCGCCGCATCATTGGTGCGGACGCGATCGAGGATGCGATTCCGCACGACTGCGCCGTCAGCCAGCAGACGCGCGGCTGCCACTTGGACCGGAGTCGAGACCGACAGATAGGTATCGCAGATCAGCTCGAGCCGTTGCAGTGCATCGTGGACGAGAGGGTCCGGCCCGTCGACCGCGATCCATCCCAGCTTCACCTGCGGCAGTCCCACGGACTTCGACAGTCCGCCGAGCCGGAACGTCAGCGCCGGAGCGTCCCGCTGGGGCGGCGGGCTGGCAGCGCCACTGAGCGGATAATCCGCGAACACTTCGTCGACGATCAGCGCGGTCTTGCCCGTGACGCAACGGTCGGACAGGGCAGCGACCTCCGCGGTAGTCAGCGTCGATCCGGTCGGGTTGTTCGGGCTGACCGCCAGCACGGCTCTGACCCCGTCGTCCCACCGTTCGTCAAGGGTATCGAAATCGACCGACCATCGACCGTGATACTCGAGCCGGTAGGGAGCGGCACGGACGCCGTCGAGCGCCGTCAGATGGTCGAATAGCGGATAGCTGGGCACCGGCACCATCACCGAATCGCCCGATGGATTGCACAGCAGCTTGAATAAGATGGAGTACGCTTCGCTGGTGCTCGCGGTCAGCACGACTCGTTCCGGATCGACCCTGATGCCGCGACGATCGTAATCGCGCGCCGATCGCTTCCCGGGCGTCACGCGCCCCGAGCGGTTGCGGGTCGTAGCGCGCCGCGCCCTGATCAGCGAGCGAGGCGAGCAGCGACTCGGGATAGACAATTCCGACAGTAGTCGGATTCGTTTGAGTGAGATCGATCAGCTCACGACCGGCCAGGCGCGCCTCACGGACTTTCTGCGTGAGCCGGTTGGCTCCGAGTTCGCGTGGCAGCCGGGAAGAGAACATCTCGGTTGATAGACTATAGGAACCTCAGAGGTAGCGCATGACTCGATCCTGCAGCGTCGCGTGTTCCATCCTTGCGGTCGCCTGCGCGACCGTCGCGAACGTAGCGGCACAAACCGCACCCCCGTCCGCTGGAGCGCCGGCGCGGACGACGCCGCTCACGGTACCGTTCACGCAGTTCACACTGCCGAACGGACTGCACGTGATCCTGCACGAGGACCACACCGTCCCGCTCGCGACGGTCAACGTCTGGTACCACGTCGGCTCGGCGCGCGAGAAACCCGGACGCACCGGCTTCGCGCATCTGTTCGAACACCTCATGTTCGAAGGATCCGCACACGTCAAGGAGGGCGAGTTCGACACGCTGCTCGAAAGCGTGGGCGCCACCAACAACGGGTCGACCGAAACCGACCGGACGAATTACTACATCGACACGCCGTCGAACGCGCTGGAACTTGCCCTGTTCCTCGAATCGGATCGCATGGGGTTTCTGCTCGACTCGATGTCGCCCGAACGCGTCAACGGCCAGCGCGACGTCGTCAAGAACGAACGCCGGCAGAGCGTCGAGAACACGCCGTATGGCTCGGCGTCGATCGAGATGGACAAGTTGCTGTATCCGCCAGGCCACCCCTATAGCTGGCCCACGATCGGGTACATGGAGGATCTCACGGCGGCCAGCTACGACGATGTCGTCGAGTTCTTTCGCAAGTATTACCAGCCCGCCAATGCCAGCCTGGTGATCGCTGGAGACATCGACCCGGCGAAGACACGGAGTCTCGTCGAGAAGTGGTTCGTCGACGTGAAGGCCGGGACGGGTGTGGTCCCGCCGATCGATTACCCGCACGCGATGTTGACCGAGGTTAAGCGCAAGACGATACAGGACCGCGTTCAGCTGCCGCGCCTCTACATCTCGTGGCTGACACCGGCCTTCTACGAACCGGGCGATGCGGAGCTCGATATCGTGTCGCAGATCCTCGCCGGCGGAAAGAACTCGCGTCTGTACAAGCGTCTCGTCTACGACCTGCAGATCGCGCAGGACGTCAATGCGTTCCAGGCGTCGTCTGCCCTGGGATCACAGTTCCAGATCATCGTGACCGCACGTCCGGCGGAACGCGGGCACCACCGCACAGGCGCTCCTGGACCGGATCCGCACGATCGTCGACGAGGAGGTCGCCACCCTGCAGAAGACTCCTCCGTCGGCGCGCGAGTTCGAGCGGGCGATCAACCAGGTCGAAGCGTCGTTCTACAACCGGATGGAGAGCGTCGGCGGATTCAACGGGAAGGGGAACCAGTTGAACGCGTACTACACGGCAACCGGGAATCCCGACTACTTCAACGAAGACTTGTCGCGATACCGGGCACTCAGCGCCGCGGACGTTCAGGCCGCGGCCGAATTCTGGCTGCCGGCGGGACGCCGCGCGGAGCTGTCGGTGGTGCCGGCGGGTGCTGGAGACGGAGTAAAAGAGCCGGTGTCCGCGGGTGAGAACCATGAACAGAAATAGCGCCTGGCGGCCGCTGGCTGCGACTCTCGCGATCGCTCTGGCGATCGTCACGGGCCCGCGTGGCCTCACTTCCGCCGTGGACGCGCAGCAGGCGCCTGACCGGGCAAGGCCGCCCCAGCCGGGGCCACCGCCGTCACTGAAGCTGCCGGCGATTCAGAAACGGACCCTTTCGAACGGCCTGCCGGTCTGGATCGTGGAGCTGCACAAGGTCCCGGTCGCCAACGTCAATCTGGTGCTCAGGGCTGGCAGCAGCGCGGACCCGGCGGGTAAGTTCGGTCTGGCGAACCTGACGTCCGAGATGCTGGACGAAGGCGCCGGCGCTCGTGACGCGCTGCAGATCGCGGATGCGGTCGATTACCTGGGTGCGAACCTGTCGGCATCGAGCTCGTCGGACGCCGGGTTCGTCGAGCTGCATGTGCCGGTGGCTCGCCTCGGCGATGCACTGCCGATCATGGCGGACGTCGCGCTTCGCCCGACGTTTCCGGAGGCGGAACTGAAGCGTGTCCGGGAGGAGCTCCTGACCTCCATTCTCGAGGCGGCCGACGATCCCGCGTCGCTGGTGCAGTTCGCATTCCCGAGACTCGTCTACGGGGCGGCGCATCGATACGGCACGGTCTCGATCGGAACCGCCGCGTCGCTGAAGGGGCTGACGATTGCGGACCTTCGTCAGTTCCACGCGAGCCGATACGTTCCGTCGAATGCCACGTTGATTGTCACGGGGGACGTCGATCCGGCGGCGGTGACCGCGCAACTCGAGACGGCTTTCGGCAGCTGGAAGGGCGCGGCCGCGGCGCCGGCCCAGATTCCGGCTGCGCCGCAGCTGTCCGCGCGCAAGGTGTACCTCGTAGACAAGCCGGGCGCGCCGCAGTCGCAGATCCGAATCGGCTGGATTGGCGTGCCACGGTCGACGCCCGACTACTTCGCACTCCGGGTTCTGAACACCGTTCTCGGCGGGGCCTTTACGTCACGCCTCAACCAGAACCTTCGCGAGCAACACGGGTACGCGTACGGGGCCAGCTCCACGTTCGACATGCGCGGGTCGGCCGGCCCGTTCTTCGCGGCGGCAGGTGTGCAGACCGACAAGACCGCGGAGGCCCTGTCCGAGTTCTTCAAGGAGCTTGACGGCATCCGCAAGCCGATTCCGGCCGACGAACTGGAAAAAGCGAAGAACTACGTCGCGCTGCTCCTCCCGCGCAACTTCGAAACCACGCAAAGCCTCGCGGGATCGCTGGCGCAGATGTTCATCTTCAACCTGCCGCCGGATTACTTCGAGACGTTCACGTCGAAGGTCCGCGCGGTGACGCAGGCCGAAGTGCAACGCGCGGCCGAGCGCTACATCCAGCCGGACAAGTTTGCCGTCGTGGTCGTCGGCGATCTGAAAACGATCGAGCCGGGTGTCCGCGCGTTGAACCTTGGACCGATTTCGACGGTTACGGTCGACGAGATCATGAAGTAGGCCACGACATGGCCCTCGCATTGACCATCGACGAGCTCGTGCGCTACACGAACGCCGAGCGGGAGAAATGGCGCGGATGGCTGCTTCTACATCCGGAAGCAATGGACCTCGCGGTCCAGCCCGGGGGCCGTCACGAGACCGTCGGCAAGCTCATCGATCACATGTTCCTGGTCGAACGCCGCCACCTGCAGCGCTTGATGGACGTGCCGGTTGCGCTCCGCACCGGGCTCACCGGGAACAACGCCCCGCCGCTGTTCGACTACGGCGCGTCGGTCCGACGTGAGCTCGAGCAATACGTCGCTGACCTGGATGACGAGGCCGCAGACCAGGTGCGGTCGTTCGCAATTCGCGAGGAGCAGTGGCACATGTCGGCCCGCAAGCTGCTGTTCCACATCCTGCTGCACGAAATCCGGCATTGGGCGCAGATCGCCCTCGCGATCAGGCTCAACGGCCTCGAGCCGCCGGGCGAGCACGACCTCGCCTACAGCAAAGCGCTACGCTGAACCTAGCGCGGTGATCTCAAAGTAACCAGTAACCAGTTCCCAGTCGCTAGGTTGCAGTCGCCACTCGCCAGAAACTGGCAACTGGAAACTGGAAACTGCAGACCGTGTTCAGTGAGCCGCGTCAGTCGGAAGCATTGGCTACGTGCATGTTGGTCAGCACGCGGACTTCCGCCTCGGTCAGCCAGATCCCCGCCGCGGCGACGTTCTCCTCGAGGTGAGGCACGCGCGAGGTGCCCGGAATCGGCAGCATCACGGGCGAGCGGCGCAGAAGCCAGGCCAGCGCAATCTGCGAGGGTGTCGCCTTGTAGCGCGCCGCGATCGCGCCGATCGCCTTGCCCTCGCCGGCGGCGCCAATCTGCAGCGGATACCACGGGATGAACGCGATGTTCTCGCGCTCGCAATAGTCGAGGACTGATTCCCATTCCCGATCGACGAGGTTGAAGCGGTTCTGCACCGACACGACGGTGAAGAAGCGCTGCGCGCGCTGGATCTGCTCGACCGATGCTTCTGACAGGCCGACGTGAAGAATTTTGCCGTCCTGCTGCGCGCGTTGAAGGAATCCGAATTGATCCTCTTCCGGCGACGTCCGGATCGATCCGATGCAGCTGGTAGAGATCGATGCGGTCGAGCTTGAGCCGCCGGAGGCTTCCGTCGAGCCCTTCCTGGAGACGCTCCGGTCGCCCGTTGACCGGCCATCGGTCCGGCCCCGTCCGGTCGAGCCCGCCTTTGGTCGCAATCACGAGGCCGGGTGGATACGGATGGAGCGCCTCCGCGATCAACTCTTCGCTGACATACGGTCCGTACGACTCGGCAGTGTCGATGAGCGTGGTGCCCAATTCGACGCACCTTCGAAGCACGGCGAGCGCCTCGGTCCGGTCGGCCGGCGGGCCCCAGATCCCCTTACCCGTGATGCGCATCGCGCCGAACCCGAGACGATGGACGGGCAGGTCACCACCAAGTCGAAACGTGCCACTCAGGGTTGCATCGATCACTACGGCTCCTCACTCTCAATCGCGCGATTTACCCGGTTCCGTCGCCCCGGTTGCCGCCGTCGCGCGCGGGACGCTTCCATTCCGCGGCGAGGCACAGTCAATACGCCTGTGCACCGGTGGTGCCAGCCGTCACGGAACGTCGAGTTCGAGCGGCACCACGACCGTCCCCCAATGCAGCACCAGCTCTGCATGATTGCCGTCGACCACCGGAAAGTAGAACGCGAGTGTTTCCATCGGCCATGCCCTGCCTGGGCGTCGCCTGCACTCGCAACGCATCCTGATCGGCGGGATAGCGCGTATGGAACACGGGATGTGCCTTGCTGAAGATGATCGTCCACCGCTCCGCGTTCGGTTCAGCCCACAGCGAGTAGGTGCCTGCCGGCGAGCGCCTCACCGTTCACGCGGACCGGGGTGGAGAGCTCGATCGTCGTGCAGTTGTCGGCGCCCGGACACCACACTTTGCCCCATGGCACCAGGGCGCCAAACAGCGCGCGGCCGCGTGCGACAGGGCGGTTGTAATCGACGGTCACGCTCGTGTGGGCGATCTGCTGGGTCACGGACCCGTGCTGACTTGGCCGCGGCGGCTGTGCGTCCAACCCGCCGGCGGTCGCACACGTCAACAACATCACCGCGGCGCAGAGTCGGGTCGCGAACAATTCTCACGGGCACTCCTCTCGCGCTCGAACTTCAGCCGTCCAGCCTGCTTCGCGCTGCCGACGTCCCAACCTTCAATCATTTAGCGGAGCCGCTTGCCTCGAACGAGCACCATCACGTCACCGGCAGCCAAGCGTCCGGGTGTATGTCGCGCCTTCGGGCCCTTGCCGGAAGTTGACGGCGGCGCCGGTCTCCATGTTCTGCCAGATGGCCTCGGGGACGTCCGGCGCAAAGCTGAACGTCACCTTCTGCGGCACACCGCCGTAGTTCAACGCCAGCAGAAGGATGGCATCAGACGACTCGAGGAACCGGGCCTCGACGGGTGCCGTCGGTCACGTCGAGCTTGATCTCCGGAGCCACGCCAGCTGCGGTCACGACTCGCTGTATCAGCGTCCTCGCACGCGCCATCGCCGGTCGCGTCGTCGTGGCGGGAGGTGGCACGCAGGAACACGCGTCCGCTTCCATGAGCCGCCACCTGCACACGAGATTCCGCGGCGTTTGCGCCGGCTCCCCCGGGCGCTCTCGTTGTTCGGCACCGCATCGTTTGTCCACGGCCGCGCATCACGGTCGAACAGGTCGTCGAGGGTGTGGGTCGAGGGATTGCTGGATCGTTCGATGATGAGCGTGCCGCCGCCGGTCGCGAACGCGGACAGCGCCGCCGCCGTGGCCGGTGTTGCACCTGCCGGGTTGGGTACGTAGAGCACGACGTACGGAGCCGTTCCGCTGACCAGTTCGCCGGGATGAACGAAATCAACCTGGATGTTCGTGTCGAACAGCGCCTGGTAGGCGTTCATGGCTGAATCTGGCGTCCCGGTCAGACTCCACAGGATCGCGATTCTGGAAGGATGCGGGCGCAGCGGTGCAAAGAGGGAACTGTTGCGACCGACGACGCCGGCCATCTCCGCCAGGGCACGCGACTCGATCCAGGCTTCGCCCGTCGGTGACCGAAGTCCCTGACGAGACTCGCCACGGATCAACGCTGAGCGCGGCTGCACCGCGCGAGATCGCTGCCCATGCCCACAGCCGCAGCGGCCCCCCGGTGGGGGTCGTGCCGCTGACGTTGGCGCGCACGCGACCCGACGGATATCGAGCCGAGCCACCATGATTTGTCACGGCCGCCGGAGCGCAGCGTATCGAGCGCGGCGAGCACGCGCGCGGGCCCGCCGATCGGCGGCGTAAACGATGTTCCGTAATGATCGACCACGCTCGTCATCAGCCACGGATCGGGCGCGCCTCGGGCGACATCGGTGTGGCTCGTGACCGGCCGTGCGCCTCGTGGCGCGGACGCATCCGACCGGAACTTGAGATCTTCCTGAAGCTTCACCGCGACGAACTGCCGCCAGTCGGAGAGCTCCACCGCTGCTGCGCCGGGACGAGGCACGTGCACGCCGGACCACGCCGTCAACGATCGCCGCCATGCCGCATTCAAGGCCGGCAGCGTTCGATACCTGCGCTGCAGGGCGTCACGGAAACGAGCCTCGGTATGCGGGCAGTAGCAGAATTCGGTGGCTGTATCGGAAGACACGCCGGGGTTGCGCCACACGTCAATCGCGTAGAACGCCGGGTAGCGTGCTGCGGCGGTGGCGACGGCACCGATGAACGCACCGAGATCGGCGCGAACGCCCGGGTGATCCATGCAGTATCCGGCCGAGGCTTCCGCTCCGGCTCGCCGGCCTGGGACAACCGCCGAATCCGGATAGCGGCGGCGCACCCAGGCAGGGGCCGTACGCGCGTCTACCTGAACGATCACCCGCAAGCCGGTCTCAGCGGCGGTGGTCAGGAGATCGCCGATCCGATCGAGACGGTACTGCCCGCGTTCCGGCTCCGTCGTGCGCCACTCGACCGGCAGGCGGATGCTGTTGAAACCGGCCGCCTTTATCGCCCGCAGCTCGCCGATCCAGCGTTCGCGCTCCGGCGCCGTGGCCGGGTCAGGCGATGGATACCAGGGACCGACGGCAAAGAATGGCTCGCCCGATTGAGCTGCGGGCCCCGACACGGACGCCGCCAGCAGCGCCGCGACGAGCGAGATGACGCTGACGATCCGCACACGGCCATTCTATGTGACGGGCGAGACCCGGCCACCGGGTCTCGCCGTGACGAACCCGAGCGCGACCGCCTGCGCTCAGGCGGCGTCCGACCTCCACCGCCTGACGGTGGCGGCCAGCACCGCGCCCGCAGCGATATATGGCAGCACACGCGTCACATTCGAGAGCTTCGCGTTCGTGTAGAGGCTCGACTGCATCACATGCCCGCTATACGGACCCTGTGCATGCCCGTCTTCCTTCGGCTCGTACAGGCTGTCCTGGGAGATCACCGTGCCCGTGCTGTCCTTCTGCTGCTCGAACATGGTCTGTTCCATGTACTTGTCCATCGTCCGCGGCGTCATCTTGCCCATGACCGCCATCATCCGCCCGCCGCCGCCAACGGTGACCTCGCGCACCCGGCGCTCGGCACACCGGAGAATGGCATCGGCTACGACTTCCGGCGCATAGACGGGCGGCGGCAGCGCCGGCCCCTTGTCCATGTAGTTGCGGGCATGTTCCACAAACGGCGTGTTGATTGCCGACGGCTTGACCAGCGTGACGACGATGGGAAGACGATCGTGTTCGAGTTCCATGCGCAGGGCATCGGTGTAGCCGAGGACGGCGTGCTTCGAGGCTGAATAGATCCCCTGCATCGGCACAGCGCGATCCGACACGATGCTGCCGATGTTGATGATGGTGCCGCCGGTCGCGCGCAAGTGACGGACCGCGGTGCGGCAGCCGTTGACGACACCCCAGAAATTGGTCTCGAACAGACGCTTCTTGTCTTCGAGCGGAACCTCCGTCAGCTTGCCGTAAATCGAGACGCCGGCATCGTTCACCCACGTGTCCAACCCGCCGAACGCGCGCACCGCGGCGTCGGCGACGCGGTCCAACTCGGCGGGCTCGGCGACGTCAGCCGCGACATAAATGGCGCGCCCTCCCCGGCCGTTGATCTCGTCCGCGGCGCGCCGGAGATCCTGCTCGTTGCGGGATGTCAGCACGACCCGTGCGCCGCGCGCGGCCGCCTTCCTCGCCGTGGCGAGTCCGATTCCGCTCGACGCGCCCGTAATCACGATTGTCTGGTCTCGCAGCTTCTTCGGCTTCCAGCCGCGATTCATCAAGCCCATGGTTTCCTGCCCTTCGAGTGATGGATTCGTTTCCGCCTACCGAACACGTTGACGCCTGGCGAACTGCTCTCGTGTTCGCGGTGCAACCGACGCGCCACGTCCCCGAGCTCTGGAGTGGCCCGACGCCGTATAATTTGCGTTCCTTTCCCTTCAACAGCACGCGCCCAGCGATGAGGGCCCCGGGGATCCATCTATGAAATGGTCGATGTTCTTACTCTCGGCGGCGGCCCTCGCTGCACTCGCCGGAACAGCGCAGGCCCAGGACAAACCGGCTGCTGAGCCGCCCGAACAAGCTGCCGAGCATCTCTGACAAGACCAGGGGCACGCAGAAACTCGACGGCTTCATGCCGCTCTACTGGCAACCCGCGAGCGGCAAGCTCTTCATGGAAATCAGCTCGCTTCGAGCAGGAACTGCTGTACCAAGTGTCCTTGCCAGCCGGCCTCGGCTCGAACCCGGTCGGGCTCGACCGCGGCCAGCTTGGTGATTCCGCAGTGGTTTTTTTCGACCGTATCGGCCAGAAGGTGTTACTGACCGAGCCGAACTATCGGTACCGCGCGATCACCACCGACGCGGCAGAACGACGCGCCGTCGACGATTCGTTTGCGCGCTCGGTTCTCTGGGGGTTCAAAGTCGAGGCCGAAGACACCGGCCGCGTGCTCGTTGACGCGACCACCTTCTTCATGCGCGACGCTCACGGCGTCGCGGAGCGGCTGCGGAAGAGCGAACAGGGACGATATCGCCTCGACGAGGCGCGCAGCGCGCTGTTCCTGGAGCGGACCAAGGGATTTCCAAAGAATACCGAGATCGAAGCGACGCTCACGTTTACGACGGACGAGGAGCCGGGCCGCTACGTTCAGCAGACGACGCCGTCACCGCAAGCGGTGACGCTGCGGGAACACCACTCGTTCGTCGAGCTCCCGGACGCGCACTACACGCCACGGAAGCTCGATCCGCGCGCGCCCTCGTTCGGGGTCGAGTTCTACGACTACGCGTCGCCGATCAGCGAACCGGTTGAGAAGCGATGGATCTCGAGGCATCGCCTGGAGAAGAAGGATCCGGCCGCGGCGCTCTCCGATCCGGTCGCGCCGATTGTCTATTACGTCGACAACGGGGCGCCCGAGCCGATTCGGACCGCGCTCATCGAAGGCGCGTCGTGGTGGAACCAGGCGTTCGAAGCCGCGGGATTCCGGAATGCGTTCCAGGTGAAGGTGCTCCCCGCTGACGCCGACCCGATGGACATTCGTTACAACATGATCAACTGGGTGCACCGGTCGACCCGCGGCTGGTCCTACGGCGGCGGGGTTACCGATCCGCGGACCGGCGAAATCATCAAGGGCAACGTCACGCTCGGCTCGCTGCGGGTCCGGCAGGACTACCTGCTCGGACTCGGGCTGATGCCGGCCTACTCCGCCGGGGACGGCGGCGCCGGCGCTTGCCTGCTCGGCATGACCTCCGAAGACGACTACCTGGCGCAACTCGATCCGTCCGTGGACGTCACGTCCATGGCGCTGGCCCGAATCCGCCAGCTGGCAGCGCACGAGGTCGGGCATACCCTTGGCTTCGCCCACAACTTCGCGGCGAGCAGCTACGGTCGCGGCTCGGTGATGGATTACCCCGCTCCATGGGTCGAGATCAGGAACGGGAAGCTGGATCTCTCGAACGCCTACGCGACCGGCATTGGCACCTTCGACAAGTTCGCGGCGAAGTTCGCGTACTCGCAGTTCCCTACCGGCGCCGACGAGGCGCGGCCAACTCGAAGCGATACTCGAAGCCGGCGTCGCCAGCGGCATGCTCTACGTGACCGACTCCGACGCTCGACCGGCCAACTCTGCGCATCCACTCGCCAGCCTCTGGGACAGCGGCAGCGATCCGATCGCCACGCTCGCGCACGAAATGGAGGTGCGGCGGCATCGGGCTGTCGACGTTCGGTATTCGCAACATCCCGGTCGGCACGCCGTTGTCCGAGCTCGAGCGGCAACTCCTGCCGCTCTATCTTCATCACCGCTATCAGCTGCAGGCGGCGGTGAAATCACTCGGCGGGGTGTACTTCACTTACGCCGTACGGACTGCCGGCGGACCCAATCCGGCGACGGTGGCGAAAGTCGTTCCGCCAGAGCGCCAGCGTGCAGCGCTCGATGCCGTGCTCTCGACGCTGTCGGTCGATCAACTGCGAATTCCCGAACGAATCCTCGACCTGATTCCGCCCGCCGCATTCGGCTACGGCGGCGGTACCGCCGAAGCGTTCGCACGCCGGACCGATCCCACCTTCGATCCAATCGGCGCAGCCGGCATCGCCGCCGACCTCGCGATCAGCGCGCTCCTCCAGCCCGCACGCGCCGCCCGCCTGGTGCAGCAATCGTCGCGTGACCCGCGCAGCTCCTGGTATCACCCAGGTTGTCACGCGTCTCCTGGACACGACGTGGAGGGCGCCGATGCCGGTCGACGGTTACGGCCGCGCGATCGCGCGCGAAGTCCAGGGCCTCACTGTGGCCCGGCTCATGGATCTTGCCGCCAACGCCAGCGCATCGCCCGAAGTGCGCTCGGCTGCATCCGCGGGTCTCCGCCAGGTCCTCGCCCTGACGCGCTCCGTCAGCTCGGCGCATGCGACGGGCACGCGGGAGGACATCGAGCGATTCCTGAGAAGGCCCGACGCACCGCAGAAGCGCACGCCGCCCCTCCCCGCTCCTGCGGGCGAACCGATCGGTGGAGACATCCGTTGAGCGCTCACCTCGACTACGTGACGCTCGACGAGATCCGCGCCGCTTCGGCACGCGTGGCACACGTCGCTCGCGTGACCCCGCTGCTCGACGTTTCGTCGCTGGCCGGGCGGCCGCTGCTGTTGAAATGCGAGAACACGCAGCCGGGAGGAGCGTTCAAGATTCGCGGCGCCTACAACATGGTCGCCCGGCTGACCGCGGAGCAGCGACGACGGGGAGTGATCACGTTCTCGTCCGGCAACCACGGCCAGGCTGTGGCGCTGGCGGCACGCGAGCTCGGTGCGCCGGCGGTCGTCGTCATGCCCACGACCGCGCCGAAGGTCAAGGTGGCGGGCACGCGTGGATTTGGCGCCGAGGTCATCTTCGAAGGTACGACATCAACGGAACGGAGGACGCGGGCGGAAGCCGAAGCGACCGCGCGCGGCCTGACGATGGTTCCGCCGTTCGACCACCCGTGGATCATCGCCGGGCAGGGGACCGCGGGTCTCGAGATCCTGGACCAGTGCCCTGCGACGGCCGCCGTCCTCGTTCCGATCGGCGGAGGGGGCCTGGCTGCCGGCGTTTCGGCAGCAATCAAGCTTTCCCGACCCTCGATCAAGGTCATTGGCGTCGAACCCTCAGGTGCCGCAGCGATGAAGGCGTCGATGGACGCCGGCCGGGCGGTGACGCTCGACCGCACACACAGCATTGCCGATGGCCTGATGCCGGTTCGTCCGGGTGATCTCGACCTTCGCCCACGTGCGCCGCTTTCTGGACGAGATCGTCACGGTGGACGACGTCCAGATCGCCCGCGCCGTCCTCTGGCTCTCTGATGTCGCCGGGGTCGCTGCGGAACCATCCGGCGCCGCAACCGTCGCGGCGGCGCTCGAGGGCGCGATCGGCATCGACGGTCCGGTGGTCGCGATCGTCAGCGGCGGGAACATGGACCCCGGAACCCTCGACGAGCTCCGGCAGCTTGTTAACCATTCCGAGTCCGCTCGCGTAATAGCTGTGTGAGGAGCTCCACTGCATGAGTCACACAGCTGTCCGCCGCGCCGTCGTCCTTGTCCTTGCCGCCGCGGCCATCATCGGCGGCCCCGTGCCGGGTAACGCCGCGCAGAGAATCCCGAATGCTTCCCGGCCTGGAGCGGCAGCCGGACCGCAGCAGCCGGGCACGCTGCCTTCAGACGACGACCAGAGTGCCGAGCGCACGCGTCAGCTGCTCGAGCAGCTGTTCGAGAGATATCCGCCAGCCGTGGGCCGGGTGTTCAAGCTGGATCCGTCACTGTTGAGCAATCCCGTCGTACCTGGCGCCGTACCCCGGGCTGAGTGCCTTTCTTGCGCAGCACCCGGAAATCGTACGCAACCCGGGCTACTTCCTCGAAAACATCGAGAATCCAAACACCTTCTACAACGATCCCCGGCGGCGCGAGCGGGAGGAGATGCTGGCGGTTCTCGCCGGTGTCGGTGTCTTTATCGCGTTTCTCGTCATCGTCGGTGTGCTGACGTGGCTCATACGGCTGGTCGTGACCCATCGACGCTGGAACCGGCTTTCAAAGGTACACTTCGAGACTCATACCAAGCTGCTTGACAGGTTTACCTCGAATGAGGAGCTCCTGGCCTACGTTCAGACCCCGGCGGGACGTCGATTTCTCGAGTCGGCCCCGATTCCGATGCAGGATCCTCAGCGAGTGATGGCGGCGCCGCTGTCGAGGATTCTGTGGTCCGTTCAGGCCGGCATCGTGCTGCTGGTCGTCGGCTTCGGCTTCCTCCAGGTGAGCCGACAGTTCAGCGAGGAACCGGCCCACCTCTTCACCGTCGCCGGAATCCTGTCGCTGGCGTTCGGCGCCGGGTTCATCGTGTCGGCGCTCGCCGCCTACGGGCTTTCGAGAAAGCTGGGGCTCCTGGAACCTCCTGCTGTCGACCATGCGTGATGTGACACTGTCCGATATCGAGCGGCTTCGATCGGCGACCGCCGAGTCGGACGCGGTGTTCGAGATGGACGAGGAGACGTTCCGCGCCTTCTACGATCGCACCGCGCGTCCGCTGTGGGTGTATCTCTCGCGCATTTGCGGCAGCAAGGACACGGCCGACGATCTGCTGCAGGAGACGTACTACCGGTTCTTACGTGCCGACGCGAAGCACGAGGGCGAGGCCCACCGTCGCAATTCGCTGTTCCGCATTGCCACCAACCTGGCGCACGACCGCCGGCGGAGTGGACTGCGGGCGCACCTGGTCGCATTGCCCGAGGGGCACGAGGGGTCGGCGGAATTGGCGGCGCCGACCGACGTCGCTGGTGACGCTGAACGGCGAACCGACGTTCACCGCGCCCTGGCCCGACTGAAGCCACGAGAGCGCGAGATGCTGTGGCTGGCGTATGCGCAGGGGCTGACGCATCTCGACATAGCCGGCGCGCTGGGCGTGAAGGCGACCAGCGTGCGCCTGCTTTTGTTCCGGGCGCGCCAGAAGCTGGCGCGTCTTCTCACCGGGCCATCGGCGCGCGACTGGAGGAATGGGGCATGAACGCAGAATGTGCCCGCGAACCGGACGTGCTCGACATGCTCGCGGCCAATCGATGGCCGTCGAAATGCGAGCAGGACCTGAAGGAGCACGTGGAAACGTGTGCGGCATGCGCCGGCCTGCTCGTCGTTGCCAGTGCATTGCTCGACGAGCACGAGTCCGCTTGGGCCGAAGCGCGCGTGCCTCCGCCTGCGCTGGTGTGGTGGCGGGCGCAGGTGCGCGGGCGCGAAGAAGCGGCGAGAGCGGCGGCGCGGCCGATCGCGTTCGTGCAGGGCATTGCGGCCTCGTGTGCCGTGTGGATTGCGATCTCGCTCCTGCGTGCCTTTCCGCCACCGGTGCCAGACTGGCACGCCTGGTTCGCAACTGCGCTGAACGCACTGCCGGACGTGGCCGCCATTGCGGCCGCAGTGCCGGGCGGTGTGCCGTTCCTGGTCGTGGCAGTCGCCTCGCTGCTGCTGTCGTCGCTGGTGCTGTTCTTCGCGTTGCGGGAAGAATAGCTGTGAGACATCAGCTATCAGCTCAGCTCGCACGCAGCTTTCTTCCGCCTGAAGGCGGAAGCTACGACGGGGGATTGCTTCCGGCTTCCGGCTTCCGGCTTCCGGCTTCCGGCTCCGGTGCCGACTGGTAGCTGGTAGCCATCAAACTTCTCTCATCACTCTCCGCTGCTATTTCGCAGCGATGGTGGTCGCGAGGATCTGGCCCGGCCGCGCTCCGGTGTGCTGGCCCTTGCGAATCACCGCCACACCATTGACCACCACGTAGGCGACGCCGTTCGGAAACGCATGCGGCTTCTCGAACGTGGCCGTGTCCGCTATGGTCGCGGGATCGAAGATGGTGATGTCCGCAGCGTACCCTTCCTTGATGAGCCCGCGCTTCTCGAACCGAAAATGTTCCGCCGGCATCGACGTCATCTTCCGAATCGCCTCTTCAAGGGACAGGACGTGCCGGGCGCGGACGTACTCACCGAGGACGCGAGCGTTGTTGCCGTAGCCGCGGGGGTGCGGCACGCCCTGGCCCGCGACGAGCACCCCGCTGTCTGACGCAATCGACACCCATGGATTCCGCATGATCCGGATGACGTCGTCTTCCGCCATGAGGTGGTAGACCATGGTCGCGCCGCCGCCGAGCATCATCCGGCGCGCAGCCTCGAACTGCGCGTCCGCCGACTCCGATCCGCTCAACCTGCTCGCCACCTGCCGCATCGTTAGACCCTGCAGTGATGGGTCGGGCAGGTACGATCGTCACGACAGCAAATGACAAGTCGCTCAACCCGCGACGGGCCAGTGACGCGTGCATCTCGATCTTGATCCTGGTCCACGTGCTCGCGTCGTTCAGCCGGCCGGCAATTGCGATCTGTCCGCCCTCGAGGACCCAGGGAGGAAATCGAATCGCCAGCGCGGAGCTCGCGGCGGCATAGGCGTACTCGTCCGCCTGGACATCGACCTTGCGGGAGCGGGCCGCCTCGATCAACGCCAGCGCCCGCGTACTGCTCCCCCACCGGCTCGGGCTGTCCACTTTGAGGTGCGAGATCTGGACCGGGCACCCGGCCATCTCTCCAATCCGGATGGTCTCGGCGAGGGCCTGTTCCAGCTCGGTGCCCTCGTTGCGCATGTGGGATGCGTACACCCCGCCGGCATTCCCGGCAATTCGCGCGAGATCCAGGATCTCCGGCATCCGCGCGTAGACGCCGGGTACATATTCCAGCCCGGTCGAGAACCCGACGGCGCCGTCAGCCATCGCGCGCCATACCAGCGACCGCATTCGCGCGAGCTCGGCGACGGTGGCATCGCGATTTGCGGTGCCCATCACCGCACGCCGCACGGTGTTGTGGCCGATCAGAGTCGCGTAATTCACGGATGTGCCGGTTTCGCGGATGACCGAGAGCGCCTCGCCGACGTCGAGGGCGGAGGTGCCGCAATTCCCGGCGACGATGGACGTCACACCCATCCGCAGGAAGTTCTCAGCCTGCGGTGTCTCGGCCACATCGTCAGCATGGGTGTGCACGTCGACGAAGCCTGGAGCGACGACGAGATCCGCGGCATCGATCGATCTCGGCCGCGGCGCTGCGGGCAAGTGCCCCGATCGCCACCACACGGCCGCTCCTGATGCCGACGTCGGCGCGGCGGCGGGGCGCACCCGATCCGTCGACGACGACGCCACGAATGATGACCAGATCGAATCGTGCGGGCTGGAGGCCGCCGATGGAAGCGAGCGCGCCCGCGAAGAGGCAGAGTGCAACCGCGCGGGACATGCGCGGATCGTAGCACGACCGTTTGCACGCCCGCCGAGCCAGGGGGAGTGATGTTCGGCGCGGGATCTCAGGCGACGGCGGCACCGAGACCGTCGTCGGCGCGTGGCGCGTGGTACCGCGGTCTCAGTACGCTGGAGGCTCCGATGACGAAATCGGCATTGGCGTCGACGTCACTCCGGTTGACATCGATCACACCTGGACTCTTCACAATCGTCTCACCCTCGCGGAGGGTGAGCTCGACGCGGTACTTCCCCGGCTTTACTTTGAATGTGAAGCCGCCGACGTTGCTCGTGAGCACGCGCTGGCGGGCGCCTGTGTCGACGTTTACCACTTCGACCGCCCGGCCGTCGACTGGGCTCGTCCCTTCCGGCCCGCGAACCGTACCGCTGATGGTGCCGTCGGCCTGAATCGGCTTCGGGCCTGTGTCGATGACAGGAGTTCCAGGTCGGCAAGCGGCGAGGACAAGGAGCAGTCCGGCTACCAGTGCGGCGCGGAATGCGGCGGCGTGCGCGCGGTGGAAAGCCTTTGCCCTCATCTGTCCCTCTGTGAGCGGCGAGTGCAAGCAAAGGGCCACTGCGCACACTCGCCGCAACCAGGACGCTTAAAGGACGCCTTCTTCAGAAAGTGGTGTCGGCGTCGGCGTGTTGTGAAAGATCACCGTTCCGCGCTCGACATTCGATTCGGTGCGTGCGGAGGCGGCGTACTGCCGCGACCACCACCACGCGCCAACTGCCGAACCGATCACCGCAAGGATTCCGTAAGTTCGTTTGCTCAAATCGACCTCCGGGCTGGCAGACACGCAACGTGGATGCCAGCCGACGGAGGATTATCGAAGCCGGTAGACAACGGCTGTGCCCTGGCCGTCGTGAAAACGGCCGAGCTGAACGTAATTCTGGTCGAGCGTCAGCGCCATCAGCACCGACCCCGCTTCGCCCTCCCGGTAGGCACTTATGTGGACGATCACGTACTGCACACCGGCACGACGCAACAGCTGCGTGGTGGGATCTGCCGGGAAGACCTGGAGACGGTGCACTCGATCCAGGTAAGACGGCGGGTAATAGCCGCTGTACCCGTTGATCGAGGGCATCCAATGAAACGTCGACAAATATGCGTAGCGCGGGTCGTCACCGGGCAGCATGTGAGCAGGAGCGAGGGGCATCTCCGCGACGACTCCGCGGGGTTGGTGCGCCAGCCACGCATACAACGGCGGCGCGGTGTTCGGAAATGGAGCGAGAGGCAGCGGGGCGACCCAGTACTCGAGCAACAGACACGCAAATATGGTTCCCGCAAGCAGGCTGGTTGCAACCCGCCGGGATCCCGGTTCCCGCCCGCCGCAGACGGCCTGTTCGAGCGCGCGATGTCCGTATGCGGCAAGGAGGCCCAGGAAGAACAGCACGTAGACTCCCAGCCGGGCGGGCGCCCGGAGCCCTTCGAAGAGTGGCATGTGATGGTAGAGGATCGGGTAGCTGAATCCGTACATGCCGAGCGACATCTCGAATGCCGCGGCAAGCGCCGCAAGATACGCAATCGCCTGACGCGCAGGGCTTCGCAAAAGCAGGCCGACAACTGCCAGCAGGATTGGCAACAGGCCGGGAAACAGGCGCCGTTCGGCGCGGCCCCGCGCCCGGGCCCGTTCGCCGTAGAGAAAATTTGTTTCCGTCGCGACGGTGTAGCTCGAAGGTTTGGCGCTGAACATCAGCACTTGTTCCGCGGGGCGGCCACCGGTCCGGCTCTTCGTGATTGCGTACTGGAGCGCGTAGGGTGATACCAGGCCGAGACACACGACGGCGCCGATTGCGAGTGCGACGACGCGCTGCTTCAGCTGCGCCCCTCGACACGGGATCAGGAGCAGGACGGCGACGATCCCCAGCAGTGTCGCGAGAAACGCGCCGTAGTAGATGCTCGACAAGAACTGGAGCGCGATGAACAGGCCGACGAGGACCCCGTCGCGCCGACGGCCTCGTTCGAACATCCGGTCGAGCGCCCAGAACGCCCACGGCGTCCAGACCGTCCACTGCAGCTCCATGTGCATGTAGTGCTCGAAGCGGTAGGGCGCAAACGCAAACACGACGCCCGCGGTCAGACCGGCGCCGATGCTGCCGGTCAGCCGGCGTGCGAGCACGAACATGCCGGCGCCAGAAAGGACGATCCCGGCCAGCAGCATCAGGTTGTGCACGAGCACCGGACGGACGCCCGCCCACAGCATCGGCGCGGCGACAGCCGATTCGACCGGCATGGCATCCGAAAACGTGAGCGTGCGATGCTCCGGGTAGAAGATGTTGCCGTCGAGGAGGCGCTGCGGCGCTGTCACCAGGGCATGGGCCGTCCATCCGAAGCGCCACATGTTGAAGTAGACGTCCTGGTGATCGGCGGCCCGGGTGCCGAGATTTGCCACCTGCGGCCACGTCATGACGGCCGTGAGCAGCGCAAAGAGTGCGACCGGGGCGAGGTGCCGCGCGACTTTTCTCATGATCAGCTTCGTTCCACGTCGATGCCAATCATCTTCATCAGGCGCAGCGCGTTGCGCGAAGTGGCGATGCCCTCTCTCAGTCGATAGTCGAACCCCATCTCGCCAGTGGCATCAACGATTTCCGTGAAGTGCACGAGCCGCGCCGACGATCGCAGCGGCTCCTCCGAGGCGAGATTCAAGTCGTGCGTGGTCATCACGCCGATCGCATTCGCCGCAAGCAGGTGACGCGCGACGCCCTGCACCGCGATCCCTCGCTCGGCGCTGTTGGTGCCCTGGAGAATCTCATCGAGCAGATAGAGGAGCGTGCGGCCGTCGCGCGACCGCTCCGAGGCGTCGACAACACCCTTCAAACGGGCGAGCGCGGCCATGAAGTACGAAACCCCGAGTTCGAGCGAGTCCTGGATCCTGATGCTGGTCTGCAGGTCCACGGCCGGCATCTGCAGCGACGCTGCGCAGACCGGGCCACCGGCCTGCGCCAGGACGGTGTTCAGCCCGATTGCGCGCAACAGCGTGCTCTTGCCGGACATGTTCGATCCAGTGACGAGCAGCAGGGTTCCGGGCGGACCTACCTGCACGTCATTCGCGATTCTCCGACGCGCAGGAATCAGCGGATGCCCCAGTGCCTCGGCGGTCAACAGCGGTGCACCGCCGACGTTCGGGTTCGTCCACCCGGGGTTGTCGCGGCGGGCCGCGGCGAGAGCGGCCAGGGCATCGATGTCTGCCAGCGCGGCGAACCAGCCGCGCACGCGGGAACCGGCAGACCGGCGCCAGCGGTCGAGGGCGAACAGCACGTGGAAATCCCACAGCGTCACCGACTGAATCGGGAAATGCAGGAGCGCCGCCGACGTCCGCAGCTCGCCAAATCCGAGAATGCGGTTCAACTGGCGCATACAATCAGGCGCAGACTTGCCGTCGGCGGTGAGCCGCTCGCGCACATCCTGCAGCAGGACCGACGCGAAGGTTCCACCCGCGACGTGTGAGAACATCGCCGCGTACCGGGCCATGGCCTGCTGCCCGGCACCGGCGCGGTCGAGTGCGAGGTGGATCCGGCTGGCCATGGCAAACGACAGGCTCACACCGGCAACGAAGGGCAACAGCCACAACCCTGCACCCCAATCGAGTGCCATGAGCAGCCACATGGACGCAAGAATGACGATGGTTCCAGCCTTGATGACGCCGCCGTAGGTGCCGAACGGACCCGGGCCCTCAGCCCACGCGATGAAGGCGTCGACCTCACGTTGTTGCGCACCCCGTGCGAGGACGCCATGAGCCGCCAGTTGCTCACGCCACTCGTCGGCGGCGGCGAGCTCGTCGACAGCCGCCTGGCGGAGGCTGATCTGCCCCTGATCTGCCCCAGTCAGGAGCCAGTCCGACAGACGGCTCGCGCCGGCCGGTGACGCTGCAGGCCCCAGCCACTGGAACAGTGACGCGCGTCCGAACAGGTCCAGGTCGAGCGCATACGGATGATGCGCGAGGTCGAGACCGGCGGGCGGATCACCCGGTGGAAGATCGTTCCACCGCCGATCGATACGCGCCGCCGCGTACTCGCAGGCGATGCGGAGCGCTTCGTGCCATGCGGCACGTTCCTCGACGCGCGCATGCCAGACCACGAGACCGCCGAAGACAACGAACAGTGCGCCCGCGGCTGCGAGCCGCACCGCGTCCGCTCCGCCGGCCAGTGTCCAGATGAGCAGCGCAAGCGCCAGCAGGAAGGTGGCGAGCCGGCCGCGTGAGATCAGGGCGGACCGCCGCAGCTCGACGTCCCGGCGCACCACATGCTCGGCCGTCCGTGTTTCGTACGACGGAATCACGACACGCGCTTCCGGGCCGAGATGTTGAGGCGGCAGTAATCGAGCGTCAACGCCGGAACGTCGTCTTCCGCGAGTGACGTCAGCTGCCCGACGAACGGATCACGCATGTCCTCCGGCAGGCGCGCGAGCTCGTGGCGAAGACACACTGCGGCGATGAACTCGGCAAAACGGTCCGGAGCGTCGAACCGCGTGGGCGCTGGCGTGAGTGACACGTCGATGTCGACAAAGCCCGCCGCTGCGAGCCGGTCTCGGGTGGCATCGACCCCTTCGAACCGCCACGGATCCTTCCAATCGGTGTAGAACGCGGCGTACGGCGCGGTGGCCATCCTTGCGCGCGCTCGGCCGTACAATTGGCGCAGATTGCCGGCGCCGCCGCACTGCGCGACCAGCCGCCCGCCCGGATTGAGGACCTCCTGGATGCTCCGGAACAGCCGATCGTGATCCGGGATCCAGTGAAAGGTCGCGTTGCTGAAGACCGCGTCGAACGCCGGCGTGAACGGCAGCGCCGCGCCGTCTCCGCGCACGTAGACGGGCGTCCCCTGCCGCTCGCGGTTGTGAAGTTCATCACGGCGTCCGGCGGCAGCCTCCGCCAGCATGGCTGTCGAGGCGTCGAGCCCGACGACGATGATGTCGGGGGCGTGCGCGATTTCGGCAGTCAGGCGGCCCGTCCCGCACCCGATATCAAGGATCCGCTCGCCGGGAACCGCCTCGAGCCGCGCCGCAACGCCTCTGCCCCACGCGAGTTGTGGGTCCGAGATGCGATGGTACCGGGCCGCGTCCCACTCAGCCATCACTCCAGTGTACAGTCCAACGCCTGCACCCGCGATCGCACGACTATGCGGGCTGCACACTACCCGATCCGCGGACTCGTCCGCAGAGACTACGCGGGCTGGCGTCGCGGATGCCTGACTGGCTTCAGAACGAGTACAGGGCAGCGGGATTGTCGACGAGAATCCGCTTGCGGACGGCAGGGTCGGGCGTCCATTCCGCAAGCTGGTTGATGGCGAGGCCGTCGTCGATCGAGAGATGCGGCGAGACGTCCATCGGACTCCGGCCGGGCGACACCCGCGTGTCAGGGTGCGGCCAATCCGTGCCCCACAGGATGCGCTCGACGTTGGCGCGGATCAAGGCGGCGGCGAGCGGCGTCATGTCTGCGAAGGCGGGCGCCTGCGACGAACCACGATACGGCGCTGACACCTTCACGTGCGCATGGCCGGTCCGGACCAGTTCCACCAGCCCGTCGAATCCCTCCTGGCCGACTCCACCCGCGGCCTGCGCGCCGCCAAAGTGATCGAACACGACAGGAACGGGGGATGACACCACACGGCTGTGGATCGCAGTGATCACAGGCAGGGTCGCGTACATCTGGATGTGCCACTTGCGGCTGCCGATGCGCTGAACCGCGTTGTCGAACCGCCTCCGCGCCATGTCGGGATCGGTCTGGCCGGCGGTCGCGAGATTGATCCTGATCCCGCGGATTCCTGCCCGCTCCATCCCGTCCAGGTCTGATGCCGGGGTCTGCTCGTCGACAACCGCGATGCCGCGTGCGGACGAGCCGAGTTGACGCATGGCGTCGAGCGTGCACCGGTTATCTGTCCCATACACGCTCGGCTGGACGATGACGACCCGGGCGATGTGAAGGGACCGGTGCAGCGCCTGCAGCTCCTCGACCGAAGCCGAGCCGGGCGTGTAGCTGCGCGAAGGCGAGAATGGAAACTTTGTCGCGTCGCCAATGACGTGGGTATGGCAGTCGCACGCTCCAGCGGGAACGTCGAAGTTCACGGGCGTCACGGACGACACCGTGCCCGCCTCGCGCGCAGCCGACCGGCGGCCGAATGCGGCTGCTCCTGCGGCGGCGCCGACACTTTTGAGAACAGCACGTCGGGACCACATGGTTTCAGCTCCAGGGCATCAGCGGTTGGACATCAGGTATCAGACGTCAGCTCTCAGCTCTCAGCTCTCAGTTTCAGTCCTCGCCTTCCGCCTGAAGGCGGAAGCTACGGGACGAGAAGAGCTTCCAGCTTCCAGCTACCGGCTGATAGCTGATAGTGGATAGCTGATAGCTGACCTTACTCTTCCGTCGCCTCCTCCATGCCCAGGAGCAGCCCCTGAATGTTCTGCTGGAGCTGACGGAGCCGGTGCAGCCGCTCGGCGTCATTCTCCTCCCGCTGGTCTGGCGGGCACGGATAATCTCCGACAACGTGGCGGACCTTGTAGCCCGCGCGGGCGGCGGTCGCAAACACGAAGTGGCGCCATCCCCAGCCGACGTCGGGCGGGATGGCCGCGAGCCGTGGCACGAGCGCACGATGCAGGAGGAATGGCCCGTACGAATAATCGCCGGGCGTGCCGATGAACTCTCCGCAGAGCTCATTAATCGTGCGCTCGGTGAATTGCTGGAGCACCGGGAATGTGGCGAAGCTTGCTTCTGACCTGGCGGCGAGCACGGCGCCGGTGCGGTCGTCGAGATCGGCGCGACGAAGGAAATCTCCCAGGCCATTCTCGAAAAACCGCGCCTTGTCGGCTTCAGTGTAGAGGATGAAATCCGCCTCGCCCTGAGCCGCCTCGCCAAGACTTGCCTGAATCTGGCCGATGAGCGAAGCGTGCCGCGGCGACACGACCCGGAATTGCGGCAGCGACGCAAGGAACCCACTGAATCCACCGCCCGAATCCCGGTCGGCAATTGCAATCGGAAGCCCGAGATCGGCGAGATGCAGCAGCGATTCGCGCAGGAGTTGCCGTTCCGGATCATCACGCGCCGAGGTGACAGTTGCGATGCCAGATGCGCTGCACCTACTTTTTGGTCACCTTCCAGTAGCCCCGCGCAACGATCTCTGCTGGCTGGCCTTCAGGGTGCAAGAGCCATGTCCCGGTGCCTGCGCCCTTGTCAAGCGTGGCCTCGAGCACGACCTCTCCTCCGTCGCCGAGCGGATAGATGTAGCTGCCGGTCATCTTGCCACCTTCGAACGACAACGACTTGAACACGGCGGTGTGGGCGCTCTCCCCTCCGGACACGTTCACCTTGCCCGCTGGCGCGCCGTCCTTGTCCTTCTCGATCGTCATCTCGAAAGGACCGCCGTCGGTCGCGTCGGCACTCATCCCCCACGTGCCTGCCCAAACGCCCAGGTATTCGTCCGAAACTTGTGCTCGCCTGGCCTCACTCTGCGCGTGAGCCAATCCGCTGAACGCAAGGAGCACCAGACCGATAGCCAGCTTCTGTCGCATGAACCCTCCAGCCGGATCGTAGCATTCCCGGCGGATTGACGAGAGCTGCCTGCCCGGGCGCGGACGGACCACCACGTATAATCCCGGCATGCGCCGTGGCCTGATTGTGTTCGCGCTCTGTGGTGTCGCGCTGCTCCTGTTCCTCCGGGGCACGGTGCCGCGCCGCTACGACGTGATCGTCACGGGCGGCATCGTCTACGACGGCACCGGCGCGGCAGGACGCCGCGCCGACGTCGGGGTTCGTGGCGACCGCATTGTCGCGATCGGCGACCTTCAAGGCGTCGCGGCAAAGTCGACCGTTGATGCGACCGGCCTTGCCGTCGCCCCAGGCTTCATCAACATGCTGTCGTGGTCGACCGACTCACTCATCGTGGATGGCCGCTCCCAGGGAGAGATTCGCCAGGGTGTCACGACGCAAATCTTCGGCGAAGGCAGTTCGATGGGGCCGCTGACGCCGGAAATGAAGCAGCGCGCGATCGCGCAAATGGGGGATATCAAGTACGACATCACCTGGACCACGCTGTCCGAGTACCTGCAGGAACTCGAGCGACGTGGCGTGTCGCAGAACGTCGCGTCGTTTGTCGGCGCGACGACGCTGCGCGAGCACGTGATCGGCCTCGAGGATCGCAAAGCGACGCCGGCCGAGATGGACGAGATGCGCCGGCTGGTCCGGCAGGAGATGGCGGCCGGCGCACTCGGGATTGGGTCGGCGCTGATCTACGCGCCCGCTTTTTACGCGGACACGAACGAACTGACAGAGCTCTGCAAGATTGCAGCGGAATATCATGGCAAGTACATCTCGCACATCCGCAGCGAGGGCAATCGCCTGCTCGAAGGCGTGGATGAGCTGATCACCGTTGCGCGCAACGCCAACATCCCGGCCGAGATATACCACCTCAAGGCCGCCGGTCAGGCCAACTGGGGAAAGCTGGACGCCGCCATCACCAAAATCGAGGATGCCCGGAAGGAGGGCCTGAAGATCACAGCGGACATGTACACCTACACGGCGGGATCGACGGGCCTGGACGCGTCCATGCCGCCGTGGGTCCTCGATGGCGGCTACGACGCGGCCTACAAACGCTTGCGCGATCCGGCCACGCGGCGCACGATCGCGCAGGCGATCCGAACACCCGGCAACGATTGGGAGAACTTGTACCTCGCGGCCGGCTCCCCGGACCGCATCCTGCTGGTCGAGTTCCGGTCCGAGCACCTGAAGCCCCTGACCGGCAAGACGCTCGCCGCCGCAGCGCGTCTGCGCGGCGAGGACCCGGTCGACACGATCATGAACCTGATCGAGGAGGATCAGTCCCGGGTCGGCGCGGTGTATTTCATGATGTCGGACGAGAACGTCCGCAGGGAGATCGGACTGCCGTGGGTGTCGTTCGGCTCTGATGCGGCGTCGATGGCGCCGGAGCTTCCTTTCACCCGGTCCGCCACCCACCCCCGCGCGTATGGCAACTTCGCCCGCGTGCTGGGCAAGTACGTGCGCGACGACCGTGCCCTCATGATGCCCGATGCGATCCGGAAGCTGAGCGGCCTGCCCGCCACCAACCTCGAGCTCGATCATCGCGGCTTCCTCCAGGAGGGCATGTTCGCCGACATCGTCGTCTTCGATCCCGCGCGGATTGCCGATCGGGCGACATTCGACAATCCGCATCAGTACGCCGTCGGCATGCAGCACGTGATCGTGAACGGCGTTCAGGTACTCAGGAATGGTGAACATACCGGCGCCACGCCAGGCCGCGCGCTGTGGGGACCGGGCAGGAAGAGTGTGAAGACGTAGAGCTGGCTCGGAACACTGAAGATGGACTTTGGGAGACATAGGTAACCCAGCTGACAGCTGACGCCGCAGCTGATCGCTGAGGGCTGCTACCTGAAGAGCTGATGGCTGATGGCTGATGGGCTGAGAACTACTCCCCCATGAACAACGAAACGTGGACGCGCGTCGACCAATACCTCGCCGGCCAACTGCTCCCGCGGGACGAAGTGCTGGAGACAGCGCTGCGCGCGAGTGACGCGGCAGGACTCCCGTCGATCAACGTGACGCCGACGCAGGGAGCACTGCTGCAGATGTTCGCGCGGCTCTGCGGCGCGCGGCGGATTCTGGAGATCGGAACGCTCGGAGGCTACAGCACGATCTGGCTCGCCCGCGCGCTCCCGCACGACGGCCGGCTCATCACCCTCGAGGCCGACGAGCAATATGCCGCGATTGCGCGAGCCAACATCGGCCGCGCCGGTCTCGGCGGTGTCGTCGAGATCAGAACCGGGCGCGCACTCGAGTCGCTGCCGGTGCTGGCGCGCGAGTCGCGCGCCCCGTTCGATCTGACGTTCATCGATGCGGACAAGGTCAGCACGCCCGAGTACTTCGCCGCCGCCCTGGACATGTCACACCCCGGCAGCCTGATCATCGTCGACAACGTGATTCGGAATGGGGCCGTCGCGGATGCGGCGACGACAGATGCGAGCGTGCGGGGTATGCGCCGCTTCTTCGATGTGCTGAAGTCAGAACCGCGAGTGAGTGCGACTGCCGTTCAGACCGTCGGCGGCAAGGGGTACGACGGATTCGCCGTCGCGCTGGTTCTGGATTCGGCCCGACCCCGAGGCTGATTGAGCACGTCCAACAAGACAAATGCACACGACACATCAGGTGTGGTACTCGCCGCGTATCGGTCACGACATGGGGGTTGCCGTATTCGGCCACTGGGGACCGCCGCTGCTGGCGTTCCCCACCAGCCACGGTGATGAATGGGAGCTGCAGCGGCACGGGCTGATTGACACGATCGGCGACTTCATCGACGCCGGGCGCGTCAAAGTCTTCTGCGTCGGATCGAACAATACCGAGTCGTTCCTGAACGAGGGCGCCCACCCGCTGCACCGAAGCTGGCTGCAGCGCATGTTCGACGAGTACATCCGGGACGAAGCGATCCCTTACATCTTCGACAGCTGCCAGAGCCGCGGCGTGCCGATTGGAACGATGGGCGCATCACTCGGCGCGTACCATGCCGCCAACACACTCTTCCACTTCCCCCACCTCGTCAAGCGATGCTACGGCCTGTCAGGGATCTACGATCTGCGGAACTTCATGGGCGGGATGTACGACGACAACTTCTATTTCCAGAATCCCATCGATTACATCGGCGGCCTGTCCGATCCCTGGTTCCTCGAGCAGCTGGCGACCTGCGAGATCCGTCTTGCGACCGGGTCGGGACCTTACGAGAAGAGTGCCTATTCGTACGCGATGTCCGGGGTGCTTGCGCACAAGGGAATCCGCCATCACCTGGATGACTGGGGAGAGCGCGGCGGCCACGACTGGGCGTATTGGAAGGAGCAGCTGCGCGAGTACATTTCGCGCTGGTGACCCGCCCGGTCAGCGGGACGCAGGTGCCAGGTCGAACTGGTCGAGCAGGTACTGCCCCGCGGCAATCACCTGCTCGTCGTCGATCCAGACGTCGCATCCGCGCGTGAGCACGTCGACGTGCGTGGACGACTTCCAGTTGGCGTTGGTCTGGCTGCCGTACGGATCGCCAAATGCGAGGTGCACGCCGGGGACCTTCTCGTCCTGGAGGAGCACGCCAATCATGTCGCGCAGCCCCAGGTTTGTCCCGAACGCGAGCTCGCCCACCCTGTCGCTGTTCTCGTCGGTGTGGCAGTAGGCCCAGAAGTCTGCCTCGAGATCGGCGCGCTCGCACCGCGCTGAGACGAGCCGGCCCCCCCGAATCTCGAGAACGAGCGGCGTTCGCTCGAGGATGCCGTACTTGCCGTTGAAGTAATCGCCTGCCGTGCCATCACACACGAACGACCCGTCGACCGAGCGCGGCGTCGTGAACACTTCGCCTGCGGGCAGGTTCGACCAGTATCTCGGATTGATGAGCCCGCTGGTCTTCACCCACGCGAGCGCCCGGTCGAAGGTCGCGGTGAAGTCGGTTCCCGCAGGCGTCCGAACCGTGAGGGCATGCGCGCGATTCATCCGCTCGCACAGCTGCTGGCTGAGCCGATCGACCTGCCGGTAGTCGGCCCGCATCCCCTCGCGCATGATCCTCGGCGTGACGCCAATCATGTGCGCGTACCGGATCCGGCGCCGCTCGACCAGCCCGACGATGGCCATGCGGGCGGGCAACTCCCCTTCCTGAGGCTGCACGCACAGAATCCCTGCATCCGCAGTATCGAGCGCCTCGAGTATCTCTGGCGGCGCTACGGTCATGGGCCGCGGCGAGACGGACTCGATCAGGACGCAGTGCGCCTTCGCACCGGCGTCTGCAAGCGCCTGCTCCAGGCTCGCGGCAACCTCGCGGCTGCCCTCGTCCGCGACAAGGGCCACGTGCTCGGTCCGGCGGATGGCGAGACAGGTATTCACCGCGTTGTGCGCCCCCTCGAGCAGATCGGGAGGCGCGGGGCCAAAGATCATCTGGAGAAGTGTATCAAGCTCCGTGCGGGCGGTTACCGGCTGGCGAGCCGGGAATCAGTGGCTGACGACGAAGGCGGGCACCTGGCCGCCGCCGGATGTCACATTGGCGAGGCCGGTGGCGCTGAGCCGGGTCAGATAACCTGACATGCGGCCGCGGAAGAGGTACGGAGCAAAATCCACCAGCATGTCGCGCATCGTCACCGCGCCGGCCTGGTCGAACTGCGGGAAGACTTCGCGGCGCACCGGGATGCGCTCCTGCAGCACCCATGTGCCCGGCGGATCCGCGAGAGCCTTGTCGAGCGCGGTGCGCCAGGCGTCGGCGTCCATCTCCCAGCCGAGCATCACCCCGGTGCCGCCGTACTCGTCATTCGGCTTCAATACGAAATTGTCGCGATCCGTCTCGGCGACTCGAAGAAGCCCGGAGCGGCGACCGTTCCTGATCGTGTCCACGTCACCCACGACGCGGGTCCACGGGATGTGGGCGCGGATGATCGCGCGCTCGGCATCGGAAAACAACGAGGCATTCCTCTCGTCGGTGAGGACGGCAAAGAACGCCTTTTTGTGGGCGAGCTTGCAGCGGAAGGTATTCGCGACGCATACCGCCCGCGCAGCGTAGGCATCCACCAGCGCCGCACAATCGTCGCGGCGCGCAATGATGTCGTTCATCAGCACACGACGGTAGACGAGGTCGACGCGCCGCCCGTCAGCCGTCAGCACGCCGTTCGCGAACGACAGCTCACGCGGATCGCACACCAGCGTGGGAACGCCGAGATCGGTGAACGCGTCGCGCAGGATCTCGAATTCGGTCCAGGTCGGCACCTCGCGCCAGTCGACGATCGCGATGAATGGCGGACTTGCGCTGCCACCCCACTCACGGTAACTGGCGACGAGCGCGTCGAGCAGGGGCGCGATCGTGGCATTGAAGCGGACGTCGCGGCCCTGACGGAACCGTCTCATCACCTCGAGTGATGCGAATAGCTCACAGAGCCGCTGCGTATACGCGGTCCCGGCGGGCGATTCGGCGTTGTACTCCGCAAAGTGAAGGGAATCGGGCAGCAGAAACGCGTCCAGCCGGGAGGAGGTGCTGGCCCGGGCATAGCCTGGTTCGAGACGCACCAGCCGGGCCTCGGCCTCGGTGACCCCGAGCTGTTCGAAGAGGGCGGGCGAGCCGAGCGCGGCGTGCGTCACGCGCTCGCCGAACGCGGCGATGCTCTCCGCCGCGATCCGCATCCGTGCCTCCTCCGCGTCCGTGAGGAAAAAGGGACGAAGGAACGGGCAGTGAATCCGGTCGCCGAACGTCAGCTTGCGCTCTCGCATAGCTGCCGACAAATCGTGGGTGAACTGCGGCGACAACTCGGTCCCCGGCCGAAGCAACGCATGCCACGCCTCGATGGCGTCCATGTGGTCGCCTGTCACTCGCGGGACCCGGGCGCGCCGACGAAGCCGGTGGCCTTGCCGATGCCGAGCATCTCTTCCCACCTCGGCCAGCACTGCGACGGATCGTTATTGAGGGCGCGGTCGATCACGAGCGACGTCATCTTTCCGAGCACGTGCGAGAAATAGAAATCCGTTATGCGATCGCGCTCGAAATCAGGCGCCGGATTCAGGTAATCGATCGCATACGGCACGCCCTCGCGCATCGCAAACTCGATCGTGTTCATTTCGTATCCGAGCGCCTGATTGATCGTTTGCGCATCGCGCACCACCCGCGCACCAACGTCCGCGGAGAGGTAGTCGTGATCCACGAGGTAGCGCCGCTCACGAGGGTCGTAGGCCACCGGCGTGATGTCGGTCTTGCCGAACGTGAAACAACGCACGTAGAGGTCGAAGTCGATGAACTCCTGGAGCGTCATGCAGTACGGTGCGGTGCAATCGTACGCTTCGAGCAGCTCCTTCCGATCGTTCACCTTGTAGACGTGCTTCCAGCCGCCGCCCGAGTAGGGCTTCAGGATTGCCGGCCGGCCGACGTAATCGAGCAGCGCATCCCAGTCGATCGGGTAGCCCAGGTTTCTGAGCGACTCCGGGGTGAGATCGACGTCCTTCGGGTATCCCTTCTGCGGCAACAGCACCGTGCGCGGGATCGCGCAACCGAGCTTGGCCATGACCGAGTAGTTGAAGTACTTGTCGTCGGCCGTCCACCAGAACGGGTTGTTGATGACATACGTGCCCTGCAGCACGGCATGCTTCAGCGCACCACGGTAGTACTCCACTTCGTGCGAGATTCGGTCGACGATCACGCGGTACCGCGCCGGCTCGTCCATCTTCGTCCCGGCAAACGTCACCATCTCGGCGGTGATCCCGTGCGGAGCGCCCGCCTTGTTCACCGCCTCCAGGAATGCGGGCGGGAAGCTGTACTCACGACCGACGAGCAAGCCGACGCGCATGGGAACGTTCGACACAGTCATACTCGTTTCTCTTCACGTCGATCCACGCCGGCGCGCGTCTCCTCGACGATGTGCCGCACGACGGCCTTGAGATCGCCGGTCTGCTGGTAGACAGCCAGCTGCCGTTCTGCGCTCGTGCCTTCCATCAGCACGGTGTGCACGTATTCGACCGCTTCTCGACTCTGCAGCTCGTCGACCACGTCGTCGACGAACTCGAGGAGCTCGAGCGCCAGATCGCGCATCGGCACCTCCGCGCGCTTGCCGAAATCAATCAGCTTGCCGTCGATTCCCCAACGCGCCGCACGCCACTTGTTCTCTTCGATGAGCGGCTTCGGATAGAGGCGAAAGCCCATGTTCCTCGAGTAGAGCCGGTGCAGCTTGACGATGATGGCCTGGGCGAGGGCACCGAGCATCACGGCGGCTTCCGGCCGGGTCGGAACGTCGCACACCCGGAATTCCAGCGTCCCGAATGTCGGATGGGGCCGCACGTCCCACCAGATCTTCCGCGCATCGTCGATACAGTGCAGCTCGACGAGCAGCTTCACGTAGTTCTCGTACTCGCTCCAGGATCCAAAGTGGTCGGGCACGCCGGTGCGGGGGAAGCGCCGGAAAATCGTCGTCCGGTACGATTTCAGCCCGGTGTCTCGTCCCATCCAGAAAGGAGAGCTCGTCGACAGCGCGAGGAGGTGCGGAAGGAAGTACCGCGCCTGGTTCATCAGGTCGATGGTCGTCTGTCCGGGCGGCACGGCAACGTGCACGTGCAGGCCGAAAATGAGCAGTGATCGCGCCAGCTGCTGGAGTTCTTCGACGATGCTGTCGTAGCGGACGCCTGGGGAGAGGATCTGATCCTTCCAGTGGGAGAAGGGGTGGGTTCCAGCCGCAGCAACCGCAAGACCGACGCGTTCGGCGCCGGCGGTCAGCTCGCGACGAATGCGGAAAATCTCTTCGCGCAGCTCGGGAACGTTTTCGCAGATCTGCGTGCCGACCTCGACGATCGACTGGTGGAGCTCGCCTTTGATCTGCTCGCCGAGTGCAGGTGAACTGGAGGCCAGGAGCTCGGACACGTGCGAGCGCAGCTCCCACGTCTCGGGATCGACGATCTGGAACTCTTCCTCCACGCCAACCGTGAAGCGGTGTGCCATCTGTTCAGAATGATACTGTCAGCTTCGCGCCGTCAATTCCAGCGTCCTGCGGCGCCGGGTGTGCTGTCGCTTGCACTTTGGCGGTCCGGCACTTCCGCCTGAAGGCGGAAGCTACGACGCTCTACTTCGCTACTCCGCCTGAAGGCGGAAGCTACGACGCTCTACTTCGCTACTTCCGCCTGAAGGCGGAAGCTACCACGCTCTACTTCGCTACTTCCGCCTGGGGCGGAAGCTACGCACGTTTACTTCGCCGGCCAGCGCTCCGATGCCGTCCGCGCCGACTCGAGATACCGTTCCATGCGAGTGACGATGTCGGGGTGCGAGGCGGCCACGTCGTGCGCCTCGTGCACATCGGCGTCGAGATCGAAAAGTTCCAGCGGCGACGCCGGCTTCAACCGGACTGCCTTCCAGCGGCCGATCCGCGCCGCCTGCTGAAATCCGGCCTCGTGGAACTCCCAATATAACGGGGCATGCTCCACGCGTCCTTTGCCGCGGAGCGCCTTCGCCATCGACACGCCGTCGAGCCCCGATGGCGGGCGCGCACCTGCAAGCGCCGCCAGGGTCGGCAGCAGGTCCCAGTGCGCCCACACCTGATCGCTGACGCGACCTGCGGGGATCGTGCCTGGCCAGCGCGCGATCATCGGGACTCGTATGCCTCCCTCGTAGAGATCCCGCTTGATCCCGCGCAGTCCGCCGGAGCTGTTGAAGTACGCGGGGTCCGCCCCACCTTCCTTGTGCGGACCGTTGTCGCTGACGAACAGGATGACGGTCCGCTCGTCGAGGCCGCGCGCGTGAATCATGTCGGCGAGCCGGCCGACGTCCCGGTCCATTCGCGTGATCATGCCGGCGAATGCGGCAAATGGCGCGGGCTGCGACCGATATCCGAGCGACGGTCCTTCCGAACGTGACCCGGACTGCCGTGCGTCGGCGGCCGGATTCGAGAACGGACGCTCTTCAAACTTTCCGCGGAAAGGCGCGATCGACTCCTCCGGGACCCGCAGCTCCGCGTGCGGCACGGTGTAGTTCAGGTAGACGAAGAAGGGCCGCGAGTCGGCGGCTTCGACAAATGCGGCAGCTTCCCTGGTGAACAGGTCGTTGACGTAGTCGTGCTCGAGGTCAGTCGGTACCATCTCGCCGTTTCGCCAGAGATGATCCGTGAACTGTCGATGGGCGTGTCGTTGATCGAGGAAACCAAAGGAGTAGTCGAACCCCTGTTTATCGGGCGTGCCTGTACTGCCGGGCTGCCCGAGGCCCCACTTCCCGATGATGGCGGTGCGGTACCCCACGGTTTTCAGCACTTCGGCTGTCGTGACTTCCGCTGCAGGAAGCGGCACATCGCCGGCCTCCGGCGAACCGTTCCCGCGGATGGCGCCGTGGCCCGTGTGCTTGCCGGTCATGAGCGCCGCGCGCGACGGAGCGCACACCGTGCTGCCGGCGTAGTACTGGGTGAACCTCGTCCCCTCACGTGCGAGCCGATCGAGGTTCGGAGTCGCAAAGCGCTTCTGCCCGTACACGCTCAGATCGCCGTAGCCGAGGTCGTCGGCCTGGATCAACAGGATGTTCGGCGGTCCGGTGCGCTGCACTGACGGACGGGATGCCGCGTGTGTGAGCACGGCGGCGGCGGCGATCAGAGCGATGGACGCGAGCTGCAGGCGTCTCATCGCTGGCCTCCTGCCTGTTTCCACCCGAGGGCATCGGTCAGGTCCGCAAAGCGGTCCCAGTCGTACGGCGTCAGGTTATGCACACCGGTTCGCACGTGGTAGCCGCGACGACCCACGATGAGCGGCCGATCCAGCGGCGGCATCGCCTCCGCGGTCATCGGCGCGTCTCCCCAGAGACCGAAGACCGGAGAGGCGTTCACCTGCGCGAGGTACTCGCCGCGCGGATCGGACCAGAGATCGGCGTCCGCGCTCGCGACGTACAACGCACGCGGCGCAATCAGCGCCAGCAGCATGTGCTGATCGATCGGTAAGTCGCGCTCGCGCCCGGCGAAATCCTTGTAGGTGTCGGCAAACCAGTGTGGGAACGACTCTGTGATGCGCGCCACCGTCTCGCCGAAATTGCGGCGGCTCAGCGCCGCTCCGCCCTCGCCCGATTCATTCGACACCACCAGCGCAAAACGCTCGTCCTGTGCGCCAGCCCAGAGCGCCGCCTTCCCGCCGCGAGAGTGCCCGACGACGGCAACGCGGCGGGAATCGACTCTGGAGTCGGACGCGAAGTAGTCCATCGCACGGCTGGCGCCCCAGGCCCACGCGCCAAGCGCACGCCAGGCATTGCGCGGCCGGACTCGATCCCCATCGCCTTCGAACAACCGGATCACGCCGTCCCGATACGTGTCCTTGTCGTCGGGTGCGAGCTCCGCATTGTGGAGCGCGGCAATCCCGTAACCTCGCTCCAGAATCCGCTCTGCGGGCCAGAAGCCGGACTGAAGGGCGCGGGTTGGATCAGTGTCGTTGGGCGAGCGGTTGTTGATGAGGAGAAAGACCGGTGCCCGGGTGGTGCGCGCATTTGGAAGAAAGAGAGTCAGCCCGAATCGGTGCTCGCGGCCGCTCTGCGTGCTGACGATCGCAATCCGCTTCAGCGTCGCCGTTCCGGCGATGGCCTTGGGATTTTCCTCGACCACTTCGAATCGAAGACGCTCAGGAGGTCCGGGCGATCTGCCGTAGACGTTCTCGCGAAAGAGCTCGAGAATTTCGCTCCGCCTCGCGCTCCACTCACCCGGAGTGCGCACGACTGTCTTCGACGTGGCGAGCAGATCCGGCAAGGTGTAGGGCGCGACACGCGATTCGTCGAAGGTGAACTTCGGCTGCTGCTCGGTTGCGGCGCGAACGGTGTCCGGATTCGCCTTCCAACCGGCGGTTTGCGCCGCGGTGACCAGTGAGCCGGCCAGCGCGGCTGCGGCGAGCGTCCAACGAAGCGCGCGCGAGGCATGGGGTGAGGGAGAGGCAGGCACGGGGGCGATTTGACCACGGAGACGGACCTGCAGCCGAGAACTTTCTGCGCCTTGTCCGCCTCCGCTGCCTCGTCGCCGCTTACGACCGGAACATGAAGTACACCGCCCCGAGCAGGCACAGGCCCGCCCACAGGAAATCCAGCTTGAACGGCTGCCTCATATAGAGGACCGCGAACGGCATGAACACCCCCAGCGCGATGACCTCCTGCAGGATCTTCAGTTGCGAGAGGTTCAGGGCGGTGTACCCGACGCGGTTGGCCGGCACCTGGAGCAGGTACTCGAACAGTGCGATCCCCCAACTGACCAGCGCCGCCACGTACCACGCGCGCGATCGCAGGTCCTTGAGATGGGCGTACCAGGCGAAGGTCATGAACACGTTCGAGCACGTCAGCAGACCTGCAGTCGTCAACATCACACGCAATCGGGGGCCCTCAGCAATCAGCAATTAGACTTCAGCTCTCAGCAATCAGCTATCAGCTATCAGTTCAGTTCTCACCTTCTTCCGCCTGAAGGCGGAAGCGACGAACTACACCTCTCAGCTACCAGCTTCAGTTTTCTTCCGCCTGAAGGCGGAAGCTACGACGAACACAGTTGCCAGTGGCCAGTCTCCAGTTTCCAGTTTCCAGTTTCCAGTTTCCAGTTTCCAGCTTCGAGTTTCCAGCTCAGAGCTGAAAGCTGAGAGCTGACAGCTGAGAGCTGATAGCTGATCGCTACCCTGCATTTGAGAGTCCGGCGACGGCCGATGCCGGCGAACGGGTCGACGTCCGCATCGCCTCGTCGAGACACGCCGCCAGCCGCCTGATCGCCTCGTTGCCGGCGTCAGGCGTCACGCTCGAGAAGCACAGGCGGAGTTCGGCTTCGCCGGCCGGGTCGGGATAGAACGCATCCCCGGCAATGAACGCCACGCCCGACGCAAGTGTGCGATCGAGCAGTGCACGCGAGTTGATGCCCGACGCCAGGCGACACCACAGGTAGAGCCCTCCCTGAGGGCGGACGAAGCGCAAGGCTCCCGCGGGCACGTGGCGCTGAAGCGAGGCGATCATCTGCGTGCATCGGCGCGCATGTTCGGCGCGCAACGTGCGCAGGTGCGCATCGAAGCTGCGCTCACGAATCAGCCGGGCCATTGCGAACTGGACGAGGTTCTGGGTATGGGGGTCGAGGCGCTGCTTGATGATCGCAATCTGATCGATGATCGACGGCGCCGCAGACAGCCATCCGAGACGCAGCCCCGGCGCCATCACCTTCGAAAAGCTGTTCAGATGGATGACGAGATTCTGGCCGTCCAGATCTCGCAGCGACGGCGGCGGCGCTTCGTTGAAGTACAGCTCGCGATACGTGCCGTCCTCGACGATCGGCACGCGGTAACGTTCGGCAAGGCGCAGGAGCTCCCGGCGAGTGCGGATCGGCATCGTCGCGCCGGTCGGATTCTGGAACGTCGGGTCCGTGTAGATCAGCTTCGGCCGGTATCGGACGAGAAGGTCCTCGAGCTCGTCGACGTCGGACTGGGCGATGTCCCAGCCAATCAGCTTTGCACCGGCAGCACGAAATGACTGGATCGCGCCGAGGTACCCCGGGCGGTCGATGATCACGGCGTCACCGGGATCGATCAGGCAGCGCGCGAGCAGATCGAGACCCTGCTGCGCCCCGGCGAGAATCAGCACACTCTCAGCCGGCACCTTGAACCGATCGGCAATCGCTTCCCGAAGCGCCGGCTGACCCTCGGTCGGCCCGTGACGCCACACCGCCCGGCCATCGCGGCGGAACACCTGATCGACCGCCTGCTGAAACACCGCCGTCGGGAAGCAATCGATCGCCGGTTCGCCCGCGGCGAGCGACAGCAGCCGATCGTCTGACGAATGGCGGATCGCGTCGCGCAGCGTGGAGTCGCTCGATCGCAGCGCCGCGGCCGCGATCTTGCCGCGCCACGCAAACGGCGTCCCGGCCGGTTCGGGCGCGGCGCAGACAAACGTGCCTCGTCCCACGTACCCCCGCAGCAGCCCGCGCGACTCGAGCTCCCGGTACGCCGAGACCACGGTCGTCCGGCTGATCTGCAATCGACTGGCGAGTTCGCGTTCGGGCGGCAGCCGCGAGCCGGACGGCAGGTCGCCACGCGCAATCGCCGATTCGAGAAGGTGGACGAGATGGCCGTAGAGTGGCCGCGACGTCCGCACGAACTGCCGCTGGATCTGCTGAATCATCGTTCCTCCCGGGGAGACGAGTCTCCGCCGGCGGGCGGGCCACGGCGACGTCCAATGATTGATTGGCACCAGCAGAACGTCAAATTGGGGCGGGATTTGTGACGGACGACGCCGGAAGGACCGGTCCAATGCGCAGAGAAGGAGTCCAATCGCGAATCGCGCCGGGCGGATTCGCCTACTTGAGGTCTTCCTTGATGAGATCGGTGTTGATGGCGAACGCGGCTTCGGCGCCCTCGGCCGCAGCCACGATCACCCACTGGACGGCGCGTGACGCGTCACCGGCGACGAAGAGGCCAGGCAGATGCGTCTTCTCGTACTTGCCGGTGGCGATCGTACCTTTGTCGTTCAACTCGCAACCGAGATGGACGGCAAGCTCGGATTGCTGGAACTGTCCGGTCGTGAAGAACAGGGCCCGGCGCGGCAGCGGGTCCGCGCCTTCGAAGTGCACGCGCTCGAGAACGCCATCCCTGCCCTGCAGCGACGTCACCCGCTCCTCGCGGATGGCGATGCCGTTTCGCTCCAGCCGCGCCCGTCCCTCTTCATCGATCTCGCAGGGGCCGTCAGTGCAAAGGACGAGATCGGCGCTCCATGCCGTCAGTTCGAGCGACAGTCCAAGGCCGCGGGTCCCGCGGCCGTAAATGGCAATCGGCTGATCGCGCACTTCCCAGCCGTCACAGTACGGACAGTGGAACACGCTATTTCCGTAGAACTCCCTGAATCCCTCGATCTCGGGAACGTTGTCGACGACGCCCGTGGCGATCAGAAGCTTGCGCGAGAAGACTACTCTCGCGTCTTCCAGCACCACCCTGAATCGTCCGCCAGGTATGCACTCGGCGGCCGCTGCCCCAATCGATGTCGTCTCGACGCTGTCGTACTTCAGGAGCTCACGCCGGCCGATGTCGAGGAATTCGCGCGGCGGCGTGCCGTCGCGCGTCAGATAGCCATTCAGCGCGTGCGAGGCTGCGTTCCGTGGCTTGCCGGTATCGCAAATGAGCACCGAGCGACGGCAGCGTCCGAGGATCAGCGCTGCACTCAGCCCGGCGGGGCCGCCGCCCACGATGATCACGTCATACGCCTCTTGCATTGGGGGCCTCGCGAGGTGCGGAGTGTCTAAGAGACTGAGAAGCTATCGAGGCGCGGTGATCGCCTGGAACCTGGGTTCGTTCCGCAGCGACTCGAGATCGATATCGTTCTGGCACGAGCGGCGGTCAGAGCCGGCAGGGCGTGAGCGACCCGTTCGAGCGAGTCGAGGGCATGAGCGGTGTCGCCGCGGAGTGCGTAGAGGCAGGCGATGTAGTACCGCGTGAACGGATCGTCGGCACCAGTGGCGACGCGGGCGTCAAAGCTCTTCAGCGCACGTCCGAAGTGGCGGGCGGCATCCTCGCCGCGGCCCTGACGAAGATACACGGCGCCGATCTTGACGTTGAGCTCGAGCAGCGTCCGGTCTCGAAGCGCGTGATCGCTCGCACCGATGAACGCAAGCTCGCGCTCGTACTCACGCAGCGCGTCGTCGTACTTGCCCATCAGGTACTCGACGTATCCGAGCCGCGAATGCGCGCCCACGATCTGAAGCCCGAGGTTTCCCGAAATGTACTGCTCCTGGAGCTCCACCGCGCGGCGGCTGATGTCCTCGGCCCGGGCCAGCTGACCCTGCCACGCCAGCAGCAGCGAGAGCTGCAGGTACGAGTAGCCGGCGTCTGGATTGAGCGCAATGGCGCGCTCGAAGAGAGGAATCGCGGCGGCAAAGTCACCTTTCCCCACCCAGTAGGCGCGCGCGAGACTCTGGTGCGCCTGGGCGTTGTCGGGCTCGAGTCGAAGCGCCTCGCGGATCTCGGCGATCGCCTCGTCAATCCGGCCAAGCGAAAGCAGCGTCGTGCCGAGCCAGCTGTGGGCGTCGGCAAGCTCAGGATCGATCGAGAGCGCGCGCTGCTCGATCTCCATCGCCCGGTTCAACATGTCGGGGATGCTCAGGAAGTTGCCCTTGAGGCCGTAGGCGCCGCCGAGAGCTGCCCACGCAAGCGCGTAGTCGGGGTCGTGACGCGTCGCGTCCTCGAACGCGGCAATCGCGCGATCGATCGAATCGCGGGTCGCCTGGCGCAGGTTCATCATCCCGCGCGCATAGCTCTCGTACGCTTCAACCGAACGCGTCTCGCGCCGTTCGATGTCGGCGATCTCCGATCCGCGGAGATCCATGTTCAAACCCTGGCTGAGCTCGAAGACGATCTTGTCCTGCAGGGCGAAGATGTCGTCGATGTTGCCGTCGACCTTGACCGTGCGGCGCACCTGGCCGGTGGCGACCTCGACGAAGTTGGCGGTGATGCGCACGATCCTGCCGATGCGCTGGTACCCGCCCACGACCACCCACGTGGCGCCGAGCCTGCGGCCGACGTCAATCGCAAGCGAGTCCTTGAGATGGGCGCCGGTGGTCAGGTTGCGCAGGGCGTCGTACACGCGTGCACGCCCGATGATCGTCAGGCCGTGGATGTTCTTGAGATCCGAGCTCACGGTCTCGGCGATACCCGTCCCGATCCAGTCGTCCTGTGGCTCACGCGTGATGTTCGCGAACGTCATCACCGCAACCGAGTTCTGAATCGCACCGGGCGACGCCGCGGCGATGGCCCTGCCGCTGCTTCGCGGCGGTGCATCCAGCATCTCGCGCACCTCACGAAGATCGCGGTGCATGTCGCGCGCGGACTGGTAGCGGAAGTCGGGATCCTTCTCGAGCGCGCGCGCGATCACCGCGTCGAGCGCCGGCGGCACGCCGGTCGTGTAGCGCGAGGCCGGAGGCGGCGTCTCGTGGAGGATGTGGTCGATGATTTCAGTCGGCGAACTGCCGTCGAACGGCATCTGGCCGGTGAGCAGCTCGAACAGCACGACGCCGAACGAGAACAGATCGGCGCGATGGTCGATGGCGCGCCCGAGCGCCTGCTCCGGCGCCATGTAGGACACGGTCCCGACCACCATCCCCGCCATCGTCATCTGCGTCTGCGTCACCTCCGGCCCGACCCCGGTCGCGACGAACTTGGCCAGGCCGAAATCCAGCACCTTGACCAGCCCGCGCTCGGTGCGCATCAGGTTCGCGCTCTTGATGTCGCGATGGACGATGCCGTGAGTGTGCGCTTCGTCGAGGGCGTCGGCGACCTGGAGGCCGACTTCGACCACTTCGCGCACCGGCAGCGGCCCCTTGGCCGCGCGCGCGGACAACAGTTCGCCGTCGACGTACTCCATGACGATGAAGTCGGTGCCGCCGTCCTCGCCGATGTCGTACGTGACCGCGATGTTCGGGGAGCGGAGCATCGAGGCGGCCCTGGCTTCGTTCAGCAGCCGCGCCCGGCTTTCCGGATCGGACTTGAGGCCCGCCGGGAGGAATTTGAGCGCGACCGGCCGGCCCAGCCGCAGATCCTCGGCCCGGTACACTTCGCCCATTCCGCCCGCCCCAAGGCGCTCGGCGATCCGGTAGTGCTGGACGGTTGTACCTACCACGGTAATCTGAGACGCGCGGGACCTGTCGCCAGTCCCCGAGGGCAGCGTACCTTACTCTGCGGACGGGACTCAATCGTCACTTTCGCCTGGACCTGAGCCACGCATCGCGAAACGCCTGCTGTTCCCGCGTCAACGCGGCTCCGGTCGACTCGATCGCCACGACCTCCATCGCGGGATCTTCTGCCAGGGTCAATGTCGTGGCGGCTTTCGCCCCGTCGCGAATGTAGCCGACCGCAATCCGGTCCCCGGGCCTGTGCGCGCCAATGGCCGACCGCCATTGTTCGACGCCGGCGACAGGCCGCCCGTCAACCGTGGTGATGACGTCCGCTTCCTCGAGGCCCGCGGCGAACGCCGGCGAGCCCCACGGCACGAGCTCGGGGATGGCGACGCCACCACCGGTTGGTGACTCGGTGACAACGGCCGACACCGACCGACGTCCGCGCCGGGACACCACTGGCGCGTTTTCGTCCAGCACGCCAGTCCAGGCCGCCTGCGGGTTGCGGCGGCGCAACACCAGCCCGGCCCGGGCGAAGAGCGTCGCGAAGTCCGGCGGTTGCCGTCCCTCGATGTACTTGTCGAAGAAGTCGTTCGCAAACACACGGTCGCCCGAGACATCCGCGAGGCGATCGCGCGCATCCTGCAGCGTGTACGGCTTCGCCACGATCGCGGGAGCCGGTCCGTCCGGCTTTCCATACGCCAGCCACATCGCGCGCATGTAGTCGTCGAGTGTAATTTTGCCGTCGGAGCGGCCGCGCAGGCTCAAGTCGAGAGCGGTCGCGATCGCGGCGCCGTAGGTGTAGTAGGAGATGAACGTGTTCGAGAAATTGGTTTCGTCGATCGCAGCGGCGGCATCGGTGAACGGCGCCATCTGGCTCATTTCGACCGGCGAGTGAAACTGACGGCCCGGTGCGTTGAGGATCTCGAGCGCGCTGCCGGTCAGGCCCACACCCTGGTCTGCGGACGACAGGCCGGCGCGAACCATGAGCAAGGTGCCGTAGTACTGCGTGAAGCCCTCGGCCAGCCAGAGCTCACCGGATACGTTCGCGTCTTCGAAGTTGAACGGCTCCAGCGTCTTCGGACGGATCCGCTCGACGTTCCAGCAGTGAAAGAACTCGTGGGCCACTGTCCCGAGCACCGCGCGCACCGCCTCAGGGTTCTTGAACGAGGTTGCCGACGCCACCACCGTGCTGTTGCGGTGCTCCATGCCGTCGCCGCCACCCCAGGGCACGTAGTCGCCCAGGAACGTGTAGGTCCCGGTCTCGTAATTCGGGAATTCGCCGAACACCGCCGCAGCCTCGTTCACGATCTTCTCGACCCCCGCGGCGTACGCATCAACTGCGGCCTCGCTGCCGTCATGGTGCACCGCCGTCCGAATCGTGTACTCGCGTCCGTCCGGGTTGCGCACCTTGAAGGATCGAAGACTGTAGTTGCTCAGTTCGGTCGGGCTGTCCATCAGGTACTGGAGGTTGGGCGCGGTGAACACCCAGCGATCCGGCGTCGGGAACAGCTGCGTCGCCGCCTTCCAATCGCCTTTCGCGGCGGGCTCGAACGTGATCCGCACCGGCCGCATGTCGAAGCCGCGCGCCCACATCAGCGTGGCCGGCATGTTCACGTGCGCATGCGACGTATCGACGGCAAGGTAGGTGCCGTCGACACGGTTGCCGAACACCTTGTAGACGATGCGCACGGTGCCGTCGTGCCCGGTGACATTCCACTGCGCCGCGTTGGGACGCGTTGGCCGCAGCTCGCGGCCACGGCCGTCGAACGCGTGGAGATCGAATACGTTCTTGGCGAACTCGTGGACGGCATAGCGGCCGGGAGATGACCGACTCATCCGGACCTCGAGCGTCGGCGTCTGTATCCCGCTGAACGTCACCTCCACCTGGGCGTAGTGATGCTCGGGTGCCGGAAACGACACTCGATATTGCACCGGCGGCTGGTCGGGGAGGCGCGCGCCCTGGACCGAACCGGCGAGGAACAGAGCAAGCAGGGAGAGGGTGTGGAAGGCGCGATGCCGCATGGCTGATGGTCTCGACAAGATCGGAGGGTGCGTCACGAAAGCCTAGCACACGGTGCCGGGTGCCGGATTCGGCTTGGGCCTGCCAGCCTAGGCGTGAATCGCCGCCGCATGCGGCTGCAGCCGCAGCGCGTCGAGGTTCAGCCTCTCGCCCGTCGCCATGGCGGGATGCAGGACCGGCTCCAGCCGCGCCGCCTCTGATGCGAGGTCCTGGAGACCGCGCGCCAGCTGATCGAGGATGGCGAAGTTCGCCGTCAGCCGCTCGCGCAGCCGATCGTCGTCGAGCAGGGGGCCGGCGAGCGCCGCCTGCAGCGCTCGCAGCTCGTCGACGCGCATGAGGTTGGTGAAGGCGTTGGCGTATCCACGCAGGTCGGCAAGGTCCCACGCGCGAAACATCCGCTGCATCCGGACGTGCAGGGCAAAGAACCGGCGCAGCAGATCGTCGATCGATGCGATGAATTCGAGATCGCGGTAACGCCGCTGGAAGAACAGCAGCGCGGTGATCGCCCAGTAACTCGCATTGTCCCACGCGGCTTTCGCGGTCATGACCTGCGCATTGCCCATCAGCGCATATTGCCCCTCGTAGAGGCGCAGGAACGCGTCGAACAACCGGCGGTAGGTCTCGTCGAAGCGCGCCGCACGTTCGCTGATGTCCTCGCCACGACTGTGGCGGACGATCAGGTCGGTCACATAGTCGTTGCCGATGGCGATGAAGTCCGACCCCGGCGAGTAGAACGGATCGGTGAACACGCCCGCCTCACCCACGAGCGCCCACCGATCTGCCGAGAACACGCGCGAACAGCCGTGCGCGTAATGCCGCAGGGCGAGAAAGTCCTCGATCTCGCCAGCATGCGCCTCGACCACGGCGGCGCACTGCGGCTCGAACTCACGCAACCAGTCGAGCGCCCGCTCGAGGCGATTGATCCGCGCAAACGGGTGGAGGACGTCGTCTGCCACGATACCGACGCTGGTGCTGCCCGAGCCAAGCGGAATCAGCCACACCCAGTAGCCGCGGCCCATCAGGTGATTCGTGCTCTGCCAGCGCAGGCCGCTCGATACGCGCGACCGCCACTCCGGATCGGAGGACCAGTCGTCCACACACAATCTGGATTTGATGCGGAACCAGGACGCGTTGGCTCCATGCCCCACCGTCCGGGCGAGGCCGAGCTGACGTTTGATCAGTCCAGCGCGGCCGCTCGCGTCAACGATCCATCGGCTGCGCACGCGACGGGTGGCCCCGCCGACATCCAACTCGATCTCGTGATGGGAATCGCCCATGACGATCGCTCTCACCGAGGCACCGTCCACGACCTCGACGCCGGAATCGCGCACTGCCTGCAGCAGGTAGTTCTCCAGACGGCCGCGATCGAGCTGGAACGATGGCACCGGGGGAAAGCAAGACGGCCCGAGCTCGACTCGGGTGTGGATCTCGCGGTTGTCGCGGTGAGGGAAGAAGTACCGAAGTCCGAGTTTCTCGAGGTGTGCTCCGCGCAGGTGCGGTTCGAGGCCAAGGATCTTGTGAAAATAGTGCGCTCCGATTTCGACGCTCGACTCGCCCACCTTGAACGCCGCCTCGCGCACCGGGTGGCGACGCTTCTCGACCACGAGCAGCGTCAGGTCCGGGGCTTCGAGCTTCAGTTGCCGGGCGAGGCACAGCCCGGCCAGCCCCCCACCCGCGATGACGACGTCGAACATGGTTACTCGCTGCTGAGCGCTGCGTTCACCGCAATGCGAGGGCTAATGCGTCAGCGCCGGTTCGGGCGCTTCGGTCGTGGACGGGGCCCACTCGACGAGCCGGCCATCGCGAGGGATCTTGAGCGTGAGCGGCTGCACGTCGGCGGGAAGCGGTACGGACTTGCGCGGATTGGCATAGACGGCGTGCTTGCCGTTGACGCGGTACCACTCCGCAACGGTCGCGTTCTTGTGCATGTTCTCGACGATCTGCCGCCAGCCGACGCCGGTGTTGTAGGCGCAGAAGGAGATCTCCCCCATCTGGGTCGCGTACGGGATGATGCACATCTCCGTCCGGCGGAAGTCGTAGGTCCAGAGATCCTGGAACCACATGCCGGCGACGAACATCACCAGCCACTCGTCGGCCTTGCGGTTCCCGCCGTCGACGCCGGCGAAGCGTCCGCCGAGCTGCCCGCCGCTTTGCTTGTCGTACTTCTGCAACAGATCGATCAGGCGAAATCCGGCCGGGACGCGCCTCGGGTCATAGTTACGGAGGAGGCTGAGCGCGGTCTGCACCTTGGTCAGGAATGGCCCGCGCGCGGCATCCGCGATCACCATCGCGTCCTTCAGCACGCGGTCGATGTTGACGAACGCGGACAGCGGCGCCCACGCCTTCGTCTTCTTGCTCACCATGAAGGCGGTACTGATTCCACAATCGGGATGGCAGCCGCACTTCAGGCTGCCCCAGTCGGCACCCGGGCCCTGGAGCAAGTCGGTGACATCCGAAAATGCTCCCGACGCCGAGAGCGGGTACCAGTCGCGCAGCGGTTCGGTGGCGCCGGTCTGCGCCTTGAGGTCGTGCGCGAGATGCGACAGCGTATAGCGCCGGGCATGACGTTCCGCGTCGCTGATCTCCTCGTCGCGCCCGGTGAACGATACCGGTTGAAACGAGACGAAGCTGATTTTGTCGCAGTTCTGGAGTGCGAACTTGACGATCGGTCCGACCTGATCGTTGTTGATGGTGTTCACGATCGTGACGACCAGGCACACATCGATCCCGGCGGCGTGGAGATTTTCAATCGCCCGCAGCTTCACGTCGAACAGATTGCCGACCTTGCGATGGGCATTGGCCTCTTCGCTGACACCGTCGAACTGCAGGTACGCGATCCGCATGCCCGCCCGGTGCGCCTCGCGCGCGAAGTCCGGCTCCTGGGCGAAGCGGATGCCGTTGGTGGCGGCCTGGACGCTGAAATACCCGATCTGCCTGGCGTAGCGCACGGCATCGAGGAAAATCGGCGAGATCGTCGGCTCCCCACCGGAGAACTGCACGGTCATCTGCCGCCGCGGCTTCACCGTCAACGCATCGTCGAGCAACTGGCGGACTTCGCCGATCGTCAGCTCGTGAACATACCCGACCTGATTCGCATCCATGAAGCATGGATCGCACATCATGTTGCAGCGGTTGGTGAGGTCCACGGTCAGGACTGCGCCGCGGCCGTGCTGAATCGACGACGTGCCGTGGTTGTGGAGGGTGTCGGTGACCGCCGGAAAGTCGCGCCCCGGGAAGAGGCCCTCCATCCGGCGCAGGAACTCTGGATCGATGGCCAGGGTGTCAGTGAACGTGCCGTGCGTCGGGCAGGTTTTTTCGATGACGACCTTGCCGTCACGCTCGAGGATGTGGGCGCGAATCTCACCGACGTGTTCTTCGACCAGCGTCTCGACCGATTGTTCGCCCGAGAGGATGCGGGCGCGCGCGTCGCGCACGCAAACCGGACAGAGAGAGTCCGTCGTACGAGGCCAGCCGAATCCGGGGGAGGTGCGCTGCCGACTTTTGAGTAACGGTTTGGGCGCCCACTTGGGCTGGAATGAACCCTCGGCAAATTGCCGGTTGACAGCCTGGAATGCCGGCCATGCGAGCTTCGCGGCAGCCGTCACCGCGAGCTCCAGCGGTTTCCACACGTTCATCCGCACACACCTCCTGCGACCGCTCCTCGGACGGCGGTCGATCGCGCCGGGCGCCAACGGCGCTGTGGGAGTCTTCGACGGCCGACTATAGCATAGGGTCTTTGGCGGGATTTCCTGCGACTTCGGCCTCGGCGAGCGCCTGCAGTGCGCGCCGATCGAGCTTGCCGCGCGTCGTCAGCGGCAGGGTGCGCAACATCAGAACGCGGCGCGGAATCTTGTATGGAGCCAGCCGCGTGGCGCAGAACCGGCGAACCGCAGCGGCATCCAGCGCCGCGGCGCTCGGAACGACGCAGGCGACGATCTGCTGACCGCGAAGAGCGTCCGCGACCCCGAGCACGCGAGCGTCCGCGACACCCGGCATCGCGCCGAGCACCTGCTCGATTTCAAGAGGCTGCACCTTCCGTCCCGCCACGTTGATGAACGAAGACACTCGGCCGGTGAGCACGAGAGCGCCGTGAGCATCGAAGTGACCGAGGTCACCGGTCAAGAAGCCACCTGCGACGAACGCGTCGGCGTCATCTCCTTCCGCATACCGGGCCGAAACCGCGTCGCCGGCAACGTGCACGCGGCCAGTGCCCGGACCCGCGTCCGGGTGCTGATGCAGTGTCACGGTGACGCCGGGCAGCGGGCGACCGACCGTCAGTGGCTCGCCGATCTCGTCACTGTCGTCGAAGGCGATGCCACCAGCTTCGGTCGTGCCGTAGAAGGAATGAATCTTTACGCCGAAGCGATCGTGGAACCGCCGGACTGTTTCCGCTTCGAGGCGCGCACCCGCGCTGACGAGCCGGGCCAGCCCCGCTGGCCAGCCCCCCGCGGGCACGTTCGCGACGAAGTGATCGAACATGAACGGGACGCCGGGAAACACGCGCGCGCCGTAACGCTCCGCGTCGGCCCGCACCTGGTGGGGTACGAATGCGTCACGCATCACGATTGCCGTGCCCTGGACGAGGAGCGTGACGGCCAGGTTCCCCAAGCCGTAGGCGTGCGACAGCGGGATGGCCGCAAGCTGTGTATCGTCGGGCCCGATGCCCATCGCCTCGGTGATGTGGTACGTGTCGGCAACGAGCGCCGCCTCCGAGGTCACTGTGGCCTTCGGCAGGCCGGTGGTACCGGAGGTCAGCTTCAGGACCGCGGCATCCGGATAGGTCGGAGCGTCGCCACGATCGGGGAACACCACGAGCTCGAGTCCGGCGCAAAGCGGGGTCACCCCCGCGCCGGCAGGAGCTGCTCCCCCGCTCGGCCGCACCAGCGCCGACGCAGAAAACCGCGTTGCGAAGTCGAGCACCTCCGCGGCGGGCGTGCTCGCGTCTACCGGCATCAGCGGGTTCCCCGTCATTCGGCATGCGAGCAGCAGTGCCACGCTGTCGGCGCGGTTGCCGGCAAGCGACAGAAGTGGACGATCGCGATGCAGCTTCGCCCCCGCGATCCGATCGCGGATCGATGCTGCTCGCATCCAGAGATCCCGGGCGGTGAGAGTAGCGCCGCCGCTCGGAAGGTGAAGTAGCGGACGATGCGGGTCGTCGCGGAGAATGCGTGAAAAACGCTCGACGATTTCGCTCATGCCGGCGACCGGCGCTGACGAACGGCCATTTCGAGGGTGCCAGTATACTGTGCGACGCTCGGTTCCAATCCCGATGGACTATCTCGCCCTGCTGCCGCACGCGCCGCCCATGCGCCTCATCGAGCACGTCGTCGAGCTCGTGCCCGGCGAACGCGCGCACTGCCGGCGTGCCACGGTCGACGGTGACTTTTACTTCGACGGCCACTTCCCGGGCCAGCCGGTCGTCCCCGCGGTCATACTCGTCGAGCTCGTCGCGCAGGCTGGAGGGCTCGCCGCGGGAGCCCCGACCGCCGGCGGAACGGCATCGATCAAAGGCCTTCGCGTCGCCGCACTTGGTCCGTTCAAGTTCCCCGCAGCCGCGGGCCCCGGTATCACTCTCGACGTCTTCGCCCGGGTTGTCGGCCGGATCGGGGGCTTGTTCAAGATTGAGGGTGAAGTGATGAGCGATGGACGGCTGCTCGCTTCCGGCAGCGTCACGCTCGCGGGTTGATTCGGCAAAGACGTCGCGAACTGTCTTCCGCCTGAAGCCGGAAGCCACACCGCGGAACCAGGCGGCACGTGAAGTGAGGTTGAAGTCACACCTGGCAGCCGGCCCGAGTCACACGCTCAGTCGAAACCCGAATTGTCGACAGGCGCATGGCACAATGCGGTGCAGTGTCGGCTGAGTCGGATAACGATCGCGCTGCCCGGCGGACCCCACCTGCGTGGTTTCGCGGCGGCGTTCAGACTCTTCGTACAGAAGGCGCCGGTCCAGAACGCGAAGCCGCGGCTATCGGACTCGGTGTGTTCATCGGCGCGTCCCCCTTCTACGGCGCTCACCTCCTGCTCTGCTGGCTTATCGGGAGGCTGCTCCATCTCAACCGCCTCAAGATGTACCTCGCCGCCAACATCTCCAATCCGTTTGTTGCGCCGTGGTTGATCTTCAGTGAGCTGCAGACCGGGGCATGGGTGCGGCGTGGCGAGCTGCACGCCTTCACGCTCGACGCAGTACGTGGGACGAACCCGTGGGTCTTCGGGCTTGACCTGCTTGCCGGCAGTGTCGTCGTGGGCGGGATCCTCGCGCTGCCTGCTGCCGGCGCGACCTATGCCGCTGCTCGCCGGCGCAAAACCGGTGATGCCTTTGCCGCGCTCGTCGCGCGCGCGGCCGACCGTTACGTCAGCACCAGTATCACCGCCTGGGAATTTGCGCGGGCCAAGCTGCAGCGGGATCCGGTCTATCGTGCCGTCCTCTGCGGCGGATGGTTGACCAGCGGCGACACCCTCGTCGACATCGGATGCGGCCAGGGCCTGATGCTCGCCTTGCTGGCGGAGGGCGCGGCGCGCGCAGGCTCATGGAACGACGCCCCGGCTCCGAGGTTCCGGCGGCTTATCGGCGTCGAAACGCGGACGCGTGTCGCCCGGCTGGCGAGAATCGCCCTCGAGAGCGACGCGATCGTCGTGAATGCCGACGCCCGCACCCTGGATCTGGAACCGTGCGACACGCTACTGCTCTTCGACGTGCTGCACATGATGACACCCCACGATCAGGACGTGTTCCTTGCCCGCGTTGCCACGGGACTGCGACCCGGCGGGACGATCCTCATTCGGGAGGCGGATGCAGGTTCCGGCTGGCGATTCACTTTCGTCGCGATTGGCAACCGCTTGAAGGCACTCGCACTCGGTCGATGGCGACAGCGCTTTCACTTCCGGACGGCGGCGGCCTGGACCGAATGCTTCGCACAGCATGGGTTCGCCACGACCGTTCGCGACATGGGTGCCGGGACGCCGTTCGGGAACGTGCTCTTCAGCCTGAGCGCCGTTGACAACCGCGCCGCGCACGATTTGAGTGCGTGAGCAGGTGCACTGACCAGCGGTCAGTGGAGGCCCTCGTATGAGTCCCGCTGCGCGTCCCAGTAGCGGTAGAAGTGATACCAGTACTCGGGGTGCGCGCGCACGCGGACGGCGAGCGCGTCCGCGATTTCCTGCGTCGCCGCCAGGATCGCGGCGTCTCGCGGACCTTCCCGGGCCACTCGGATTGGCGTACCGGGCTGCGCCGCAAACCGGCCGGCGCCAATCCGCTCGATGAAGCACGGCAGGATCGGCGCGCCGGTCATGTAAGCGAGCAGCGCGGGCGTGCGAAGGAAGGACGCCTCGCGGCCGAGGAACTTCACGGTCACGCGATCGCGTCCGAGGTGGCGATCGACGAGCATGGCGATGATCCGGTTCGCGGCAAGCTGACGGCGCAGCTGCAGCGCCGTCGCGAGTGACTGTCGCACCTCCAGCGTCTCGACGCCCAGCGCCTCTCGAATCGCGCGACGCGCCTGGTTCACCTCGGGGTTCGCCTCGGTCATCGCGACGACGGTCAGCGGCAGCTGGAGGGCGTCACGGATCAGGATGCTGCCGATCTCCCAGTTGCCGTAGTGGCCGGTGACAAGGATGATTCCGCGTCCCTCAGCCAGCAGATCGGTGAAGACCTGGCGATCGGTCTGGCTCGCCACGAACAGATCGCGCGCCTGCTGCGGCGGCAACGACGCGGCGCGGAGGAAATCGATGATGTCGCGCGCATAGGCCCTGTAGGTGTCGAGGGCGCGCCGTTCCAGAGCACGCTCGTCTTCACCGGGAAACAGCGCGCGAAGATTGTCCACGAGGGCGCCGCGCGCACTGTGGGTCAATCGCCAGGCGAGCCAGGTTCCGACATGCCCGATCGCATACGAGACGGCGCGTGGCAGCGCCCGCACGCCGGCGCAGGTGGCCGTGAAAATTCGCCCGTTGTTGAGCCCGTGCAGGGTCCATCGCCTCGGTTCCACGGTTGAACGGCGCGAAAGGATCTTTTCGGCGGAGGTCAGAGAGGCTCCAGGAAGCGGTAATACACCGCGAGAAAGCACGTCCGAGTGGTATCGCGGACGGGACGCAGCTTGCTGACCGATCCGCCGTAGACTGCCGTCACCGGAGCGGACACGATGCGACCTCCGTGCCGCCTCACCTTGACGAGCATTTCTGTTTCGATCTCGTAACCGGTCGACTTGAGGCGCAGTCGGCGGATCACTTCAGACCGGAACAGCCGGAACCCGCACTGCGTGTCACGCACCGACGTGCCGAGAAAGCCCGACAGGGCGCGGCTGCCGATGCGGTTCGCGTGATAGCGCGCCGCCGGCATTTCTCCGCGTCCGAAGGTCCGCTCGCCAAGCACCAGGTCCGCACCGGTCTGCTCCGCCGCGTCCAGCAGGACCGGTATTTCATGCGGCAGGTGCTGCATGTCGCCGTCCATGGTCAGCAGGTGAGTCCACGTCTCCGATTCCATCGCACGCGCGATGCCGCTCCGAAGCGCACATCCCTTACCGCGATTGGATCCGTGGACGACCACGACCGCGCCCGCCGCCCGCGCCACAGCCGCGGTGCCATCGCGCGACCCATCGTCGACGACGATGACGTGCTCGACGTACTGAAGCACACCAGCGACGACCGCCCCGATCGAACGCTCCTCGTCGAAGGCCGGAATGATGGCAATCGGCCGGACTCTCACCTGCGCCTCCATACCAGGAGGGCCGGGAGCACCAGGACCGACGCCGCCGCGAGAGCGACGACACTGATCACGGACACGAGACCGATCGATCGGAGTGGCGGGTAGGTCGACGTCACGAGCGTGCCGTAGCCGAGCAGCGTCATGAGCGCCGCGACGAGAATAACCGGCGCAAGTTCTTCCACCGCGCGTGGCGCATCCTGATGCTCATGATAGTGATGGACGAGGTGAATGCCGTAATCGACGCCGATCCCTACGAAGGTGACGACGGTGAACACGGCAAAGAGATCGAGCTCGACACGCGCGAGCCCGAGCAGGCCGGCGGTCCACACGAGACCGATGGCCGTCGGCAGCAGTGCGAGCGTGGAGAGCTTCCAGGAGCGAAAGGCCAGCGCGACCATCAAGATCACGGCGACCGTGCCGACGAGCAGGCCCCTGAGGAATTGCGGCAGGAAGCGCTGCGCCAGCTCGGCATTCACGGCCGGCAGGCCGGTCAGGACCTGCGATGGGTCCTGCTGCACGATCGATCGCAGCGTCGCCACTTCACGCGCCGAGCGCGGGTAAACGTACGTCGCCAGCGTCCACCCTCCCGCGGGATCTGCATATACGAGACGCCCGATCAAATCCTGGAATCCATGCGCGGCGTAGCCGGCGTAGGTCAGACGCTGCTCGGAATCGAGCAGGCGCGGCAGGCGCGCCTCGAATGGTTCGAACGCATCGGTACGGAACCCAGTGGTCCGCGCGGTATCGACGACCCGCGCACGGACGACGGTTGGCGACAGGCCGGCATCGCGAATCGCGCGGCTGCGCGCAGCTTGCGTCCGCTCTGAAGGCAGCAGGGCGGTCGGCGCCTGCATCGGTGTGTCGCCCAGCTGCGATCGCAGGTCTGTGACCAGGCGCTCGTTCGTCATCAGCAGTTCGTCGAGACCTGTCCCCTCGGACAGGACCACGTAGACGTCGCCGGGCAACCCGAATGCGGCACTGATCCGCCGCTCGACGTCCGCGGCACCGGTCGTCGAGCGAAGCCGTTCGAGCGATGGATTGATGCGCAACCGGACGGCCGCGGCACCGAGCGCCACCGTCAAGACCGCACCGCAGGCGACAACAATCCGGTGATGCTTCACGATCCACCGCGAGAGCGCCGGCATCGAGATCGATCTCACCGTTCCTCGAGGCGCGCGCTTCGGCAGCAGGGCGGGGACCAGGACGAGCGTGAACACGCCACAGAGCGCCATGCTGAATCCAATGAGCCGCCCGAGCTCCTGCAGGCTGGGGAAATCAACGAACATCAGTCCAAGGAACGTCGCCGCGGTGGTCATCATTCCGAGCAGCATGCTCACCGACGGCCCCGCGGTGCCGGCGATCGCGGCGTCCGGCGCCAGTCCGTCGGCCAGGCCGAGCCTGTAACTGACGTATACGAGAACGACGCCATCGACGCCGAGACCGAAGAGCATCGCCGCGGCGCCAGTTGCGGCCGCCGACAGCGTCACACCGGCAAATCCCATGGCCCCGAGCGTGACCGCGAGGGAAAGTGCTGACGGAAGAGCGCCGAGCGCGGCCAGCCAGACGCTGCGGAAGATGACGAACAGCAGCGGCACGATGAGGGCGAGCGAACCGACGCTGTTCATGATGCTCTCGCGCTTCACGACCGCCTCGGTCTCGAGAGCAATCGCGTAGCCGCCGACGAACTCGACCTTCAGGGGCGGATGCGGCTCGTCGTCGTCCTGCTCGCTCCCGTTTTCCGCCACGGGCGGCCTGACGGTACGTTCCAGCTGCTCAAGCCGACCGAACAGTGCCCGGGAGAACGACGCGTCATAGGGAGGACGTGCGGGTTTCGCGATGAGGAGGCGGCTCCGGCCGTCCGGCGTGACAAAACCGTTGTCCCCCACGGTCAGCCCGGACTGTGCACTCCCGAGCTGTTCACGCAGGAGTCCAAAGATGCCGAGCGGATCCTGCTGAACCAGCGCGCCGGCCTGGCCGGATCCTGCCGCCAGCAGTTCGCGGCTGTCGGACATCGCCTTCAGCATGCCGGCGGGCTGAAACCGCGCCAATGCGGCATCGAGCGTCGATCCGCCGAGAAGCAGCAATTGCCTGTCGCCGAGCCATGACAGGTCGCGCGACCGATCGAGCACGCCAGCATCGACCGAGACGATTTCAGGAGTGGAGCGCAGCGCAGCCGTCCATGCGTCGACCTCGTCACGGTACTCGGCGATGCCGTGGCCGTCCGGCGCCGTCAACACGACGAACAGCTGATCGAGGCTGCCGAACCGCGCGAGAAACGTCCGGAACGCGGGGATGGCGCGGCCATCGCGCGGCAGGAGGCTGAGGACGTCCGTGTCGAATGCAATCCGCCGTGTGCCGACGAAGGACGCGACGAGCAGGCAGGCCGCGGCCGCTATGACGACGGCGCGACGGCGCGACGCCCATCGAACGATGGCATGAACGGTGGAATGCAATGGAGCGATGGACCGGGGGGATAGACCGCAAGACGCGTCGCCGCATGGTCGCCGGGCCGCCGCAGTATACCTCGCGCCCGGCCGTCGTATGCTAGCGTGAATCAGGTCATGCGCGTCCTCCTGCTCCGCCCTGTCCCGCGCAACGAACGCTTCGGGCTCGGCCCGTTCTTCCGCATCGAGCCGCTCGGAATGGAATACATCGCGGCGGCGCTCGAAGCGCGCGGCGATGACGTCCGCCTCGCGGATTTACGGTTCTCCGGGTCTCTCGCCAGCGTGATCGGGCAGGCCCGGCCGGATCTCGTTGGCATCGCCGCGATGCACGCGCTCGAGACCGACGAGGTCCTGGAGCTCGCCGCGCGGGTGCGCAAGGCGGCGCCGTCTGCCACGATTGTCGTGGGGGGCCACACGGCAGCTGCCTACCCGGCACCCTTCGTCACCGGCGACATCGACGCCGTCGTGCTCGACGATGGTGAGCGCGCGCTCCCGCGCATCGCGCAGGCGCTGCAGCAGAAACAGCCGCTCAGGGAAATTCCCGGCCTCGCACTCCCCGGCGACGGCGAGGTGATTCGAACACCACCCGAGACCGCGACGTTCGCGCTGGACGACGTGCCGCTACCGGCTCGGCATCACGTGGCCGCGTGGCGCAAGCATTACGCCTGTCTCGCACATCGCCCGACCTGGCTCATCGAAACGGCGCGCGGGTGTCCGTTCCGTTGCACGTTCTGTTCGATCTGGCAGCTGCACGCGCGCAGCGTGCGCGAACGTTCGATTGACGCGGTGTGCCGCGACTTCGCATCGGTGGGATCCCACGTGTTCGTCGCTGACGATCTGTTCTGGTACCACCCCGCGCGCAGTCTCGAGCTCGCGCAGGAACTGCGCCGCCGCGGCATCCGGAAGGAATGGGTACTCGTCCAGAGCCGCGTCGATCTCGTCGCGCGCCATGCCGAGCTGCTCGAGGCATGGCGTCCGATCGCGCGCGAATTCGACATTTTTTTCGGCCTCGAGGCGGCGACCAACGAGGGGCTGAAAGGCCTGGTCAAGGACGCGACAGTCGCGCAGACGGCGGAAGGGATCGACGTGGCCCGGCGACTCGGATACGGCGTCACCGGCAACTTCGTGATCGATCCGGACTGGGGCGAGGAGGACTTCCGCCGCCTGTGGGAGTTCGTCGAACGTTTCGAACTCTACCAGGCGGGGTTCACGATTCTGACGCCGCTCCCGGGTACTGAATACTTCGAACAGATGCGGCCCAGAGTGCAGTCCCACCGGTGGGAGCACTTCGACATGCACCATCTCCTCTGGGAGCCCGCGCTCGGGCCCAGGCGGTTCTTCGAGCTCTACTGTGAGACGTGGCGGCGATCGGTGCTGAACCTGGGCGGCCGCAAGAGCGTCTGGCAGTGGATGCGCGAAGTCGATCCGCGCAATGCCCTGTTCGTGCTGCGAGCGCTGAGACGCACGCAGCGCATGATGAACCCGGCGCACTATCTCGCCGAGCACGAACCGGGCACGCCGTCGTCGGTCGGCACGTAGCCGGCCCTTGCCCCAGCCCGCGACGGTTACCGGAAGGACGACGCATCGACGGGTGCGTTCGGCACCACGTCTTCGAAGGCCATCAGCTTGGTGTCGCCGTTGGGGAAGGTCATCCGCATCGCCGTCATCAGGAGCGACGTTCGATCGATCCACAAATCGAGGCTCGCGAGGCCTTCCTTGATCTGCTTTCGACGGGGCACCATCGCAAGGTGGTATGTGCCAGGACGATCGCGTGACTCGTCGGCCTCGATGTCGAACTCCTTTCTCAGATCGTCCGGGGTCGCGCCAACGAAATACTTCTGCACGCGGCGTTGCGACATCGAGATGTCGGTCACCTGATTGAGCTGCCGCGTCGGCCACGACAGTGTCAGCCGGTTGCCATCGATGCGGACGACGCGCTGTTCGGGATCGGCATAGCGAAGAACAACGCGGTCCGGCCGGATCACCGCAAGCGTGCCGCGCGCGACGACCGGTCGGGTGAGGAGCGACGACGTGGTGGTCTCAGTGAACCGCGCGGTCAGCGTCTTCAGCGTCGAATCGATGCCACGCCCGCGCTGGTAGATCTCGTCGAACAGATCGGTCTTCGCCTGGGCAGGCGCCGCACGCTGCGCCACGACAGTGGCTGACATGACGACCAGCAGCAGCCAACGAAGCCATCGCGCCGCGAATTTGCGCGCGGCGCGCGAGTGCTGACCCTTCATTTGTTTCGATGGTAACGTACGGCGGTGCAGCGTCAGGTCGTCGTCTCGGGCCTCGGAGTGGTCTCCGCATTCGGTTCGTCGACAGCGGAATTCAGGGACGCACTCCTCCGCGGATCGAGCGGCATCGCGCCGGTGACAGCGTTCGCGACCGACGATTGCCACTCGAGCCTCGCGGCGCCGGTTGCAGGCTTCGAGGCGGCGAAGTGGATCCCACCGATGAAGCTGCGCCGGATGGATCCCACCGGCGCCTTCGCCGTCGTGGTCGCCGGCGAGGCCATGCGCGACGCCGGCTACGCGCACAGGCCCGAGGGCGACGACGAGACCGGCGTGGTGTTCGGGACGTGCACCGCGGGAGGGCAGGCGACGAGCGAGTATCTGCAGGCGCTCTTCCGCGGCGGCCCTGTGGCCGCGCCGGCACTGCTCTTCAACAGCACTGTCGGCAACGCCGCCGCCAGCCTTGCCGGACTCGAGTTCAAGCTTCGGGGTCCGAATGTGACGATCAGCCACAAGGAAGCGTCCGGCCTGGCGGCGATCGCGACCGCGACCGACTTCGTCAGGCAGGAGAGAGCGGTGCGCCTGGCCACCGGCGGGATCGACGCGATCACCGAGCCGTACTACAAGGCGCACGATCGATTCCGGACGATGGTGAGAGACCGGTGTGCGGCGGATGTCTCGGGGCCATTCGATCGCGGACGGCGAGGCATCGTCATGGGTGAAGGCGGCTTCGGCCTCTGGATCGAAGACGGCGCCGCGGCACGTGCTCGTGGCGCACGCGCGATCGGGGAAATCATCGGCATCGGCGCCGCCAGTGCGGCGGTGTCGATCAACCGGTGGCCCGATCGTCCGGAGCCGCTGGTCCGGACCATGCGCCTGGCGCTCGACGAGGCGGCCCTTGTCCCTGCCGACGTGCACGTCGTCTATGCGTCCGCGAATGGAGCGGCGATGCTCGACGGTGTCGAGGCAGTGGCCCTCCATCAACTCTTCGGCACCTCGCAGCCTGTTGTCACCTCGATTAAGGGCGCGATCGGAGAGTTCGGCGCCGCCGGAGCGGCATCTGCGGTTGCGGCGCTGCTATGCGGCGCGATCGGCCAGGTGCCGCCAATCGCCGGACTGGCGGACCCCGACGAGCGCTGCAAACCGCTCCGACTGGCAAGAGCCGCCACGCCCGCTCCAGGACCTCACGTGCTCGTGAACGCTTTCGCGAGTGGCGGTGCGCTGTTCAGCGTCCTGCTCCGCGTCACCGCCTGACGTCTTTCGACGACTGCGCACGATTGTTGCCGACGCATCGAGTCGGCATGATCGGCACTTTGCCGCGATGTTGAGTCTCGCCACATACCGGCTGCCCCGCGCCGGGACCGCCGAGGCGAGGGCTCGTGGTGTATCATCAACCTCCCGGTCCCGTTCCCCGCCGGGTCACATTCCCGGCATGTTCGAAGATCTCCAGCTGAATGGCCGCGTGGCTGTTGTCACCGGCGCGTCCCGCGGCATCGGCCGTGCGGTTGCGGAGTTGCTCGCCGCCCGGGGGGCGGCGGTGGCGATCGCATTCCGCGAACGTGAAGCGATGGCCCAGGAGTGCGCTCAGGCCATCAGGGCGGCGGGAGGGAATGCATGGGCGGGGCAGTGCGATATCGGCCAGGAGGCGTCGGTCTCGGCGTTTTTCGAGCGCGTGTCCCAGGTGCTCGGCGCGGTCGACATCCTGGTCAACAACGCTGGCATCACGCGCGACGCGCACATCGTGTTGATGGACACGACACGATGGAGCGACGTGCTGCAGGTGAACCTGAACGGTGCCTACTACTGCGTACGGGCGGCAGTGCGCGGGATGCTCATCCGCAAGTGGGGGCGAATCATCAACATCACCTCCCCGAGTGCGGACATGCCGCTGCCCGGACAGACGAACTACGCGGCGTCGAAGGCGGGACTGATCGGATTCACCCGCGCGCTGTCGCGCGATCTCGCCGGCAAAGGCGTCCTCGTCAATGCCGTCGCACCGGGCCTGGTGCAGACGGAGATGCTCGAGGACATGCCCGCGGCGGCGCTCGACGCCTACTTGAAGGCGGTCCCGCTCGGACGCGCCGGGCAGCCGCAGGAAGTGGCGTCGCTCGTCGCGTTCCTCGCCTCTGACGCGGCGGCTTATATTACGGGACAGGTGATCGGCGTGAACGGTGGGCTGGTCTGACGCGCTGATGGCGCGTTCGGGCGGTCAAATCCGCCGGTTGCAGAGACACAAGAGTTTGTGCGTATGAATGACACGCTGAAGACCGAGATCAAGGAGGCGATCGTTCGCAGCCTGCGCCTCCCGATGAAGCCCGACGAAATTGGGGACAGCGTTCCGCTGTTTGGCGAAGGGCTGGGACTCGATTCGATCGACGTGCTCGAACTGGTGCTCGAAATCGAACGCGTCTTCGGCGCCTCGATCACCGACGAGGACACGGGCAAAGAGGTCCTCTACAGCGTCAACACCATTGCGGAGTTCATCACCGCGCAGCGGCTCGAGAAATCGACGTGATCACCAGGCCGAGGCCGATCCGAACCCCGGGGCGCCCGCGCCGGTGACCAACGTCTTCACCGTTGACGTGGAAGAATGGTTCCACGTCTGCGGCGTCGACGCGCTTTCGCTCGCGCACTGGGACCGGCTGCCGTCGCGGGTGCAGCTCACGACCCGGCGGCTGCTCGATCTGCTCGATAGCGCCGGCGTTCGCGCCACGTTCTTCGTCGTCGGCTGGCTGGCCGAGCGGCATCCCGAGCTCGTCCAGGAGATCGCGGCGGCCGGACACGAGTTCGGATCCCACGGGTATCACCATCGGCGCGTGTACGAGCTGACTCCCGGCCAGTTCCGCGCCGACCTGCTTCGGAGCCGGCAGGCGCTGCGCACCGCCGGCGCCGGAGACGTGACGATGTTTCGGGCGCCCGAATGGTCGATCAGCGAGCGCTCGCTGTGGGCCCTCGACGTGCTCGGCGAAGAAGCGTTCGCCATCGACGCCAGCATGGCGCCGCTCAAACTCGTCGGCTCGACGACATATCCGCGCGGCCCGCATCTGCGGCAGACCACCGCGGCGACAATCGTCGAGGCGCCGCCTCTCGTGCTGGACCGCTTTGGCCAGGTCATGCCGCTCGGGTGGGGATGGGGCCTGCGCATGAGCTCTCCGGCGCGGGTGTGCCGGGTGATCGATGCCGTCAACGAGGAAGGCCGCCCCGCCGTCTTGATGGTGCATCCATGGGAGATCGATCCCGACCCGCCGCGCGTCAGGCTCCCGCTGCGGCAGCAGTTCGCGCACTATTTCCGACTGGAGGGGTTTGCCGGGCGTCTCAACTCCATATTGCGCGCCGCCCGCTTCGGCCCCCTGTCGTCGATCACATCAACGGCACTCCCCCTCCATCCCCGATGATCGTTCGCTCGATCCGCGCCGCCGCCGTCGCATTGCTCCTCCAGCTGGGTGTTGCGGCCGCCGTCGCGACCGGGCAGACGATCGGGACGCCGGTCCAGCCGCCCCGGATCACGCTCGAGGACTCGCTCGATGCGCCGTTTGAGGCGCTTTCGTCGATCCGGCGCGACGGTCCGTCGTCGTTTCCGATCGGAGTCCGCCTCGAAGCCGTGCTGTCGAAGGACTCGCGAGCGGCACTTGATGCGCGCATGAATGAATATGCCGCCCGTGGCGCAGGGGTGTGGATCGCGCTCCGCGCCCCCGGTGCGCGCGAGGACGTGGACGTCTGGCAGGCCGAACTCGAAGCGCTTCTGCAAAGGCACGGGCGCGAGTTGCAGATGGTCGAGATCCTCCTCGACGTTCAGCCCACCGCGCTGGCCGACTACATCGTTCGTATCGGGTCGACAGAGATCCGTTCGAAGCATGACGGCATTCTCGTGGCGCTCGGGGGCGTTCGGGCGCCGTCGCTGTCGGCGTTGTACACGCCACAGCTCGCGGCGTTCGTCGACGTGCTCGCGCTGAACGAGGACGAGGTCGCGGCGGGCATGGAGTTCGTGGCCCGCGTCGATCCTGACGCAAGGATCGTGGTCAGCGGGATGGACGGCGGGTCAGACGTGGCGACCGCCCGCCTTCGCCTGCTCAATTCCGTCCTCGAGACTGTCGGTACCCGCGTCGCCGCTCACGCATGGAAGGCCACGGCGATTACCAGCGAGGCGCTGCCTGTGCTGACACCGATCTCCGGCCTGATCACCGGAGACATCACGACGCTTGATTCATCGGCGGCGGCGTTGCGGCTTCAACTCGGTGCCGACGACGTGACACCGACGCTGCCGCACCGGCTCCTGTTCGATCAGCGCACCTTCGCGACCTATCTCGTTTACTGGGGCGCCGTGCGGTCCGAACCGCTTTCGGTGACGCTGACGCTGCCGGTCGAGGGCACGCCGCTGGTCGAGGATCTCCTGCACGGCCGACGGCCATCGCCGGCGGGCTACGCGCGAAACGCCGACACTGGACTCGTCACCGCGCGCGTGCCACTGACGGGCGGTCCGATGCTCGTCGATTTCAACGCTGGAGCTGCGCCGGTGTTCGCCGAGCGCACCGGCGTCTCGGCGTCGCGCCGGCTCTCGATTGACGAAATCATCGCGCGGCACCAGCAGCAGCAGCGGGCGCAAGACGCGCTGGTGCAGAACTACACCGCGAATGTCCGGATGGCGCAGCACTTCAGACCGAATGTCGCCGATCCAGGGTATGACGTCGTCACCTCCAACCGGTACTTTGTCGCCGGCGACAGCATCGAGTGGGAGGAGCTGACGTTCTCGGTCAATGGCGCCAAGTGGGGTGCCGACCGGCCGCCGTTTCCCCTGCTGCAGCCCGAGAAGGTGCTCTCGCTTCCACTTCAGCTGAGGTTCTCGAACGACTACCGCTACACGCTGGCGGGAACCGAGCGGGTCGGTGCATATGACTGTTACGTCGTGCGATTCGAGCCGGCGCAAAAGGGACGCTCGCTCTACCGGGGAACGTTCTGGGTCGACCAGAAGACCTTTGCACGAGTGAAGGTCCAGGCGGTCCAGACCGAGCTCTCGGCGCCGGTGGTCTCGAACGAGGAGATCCAGACCTACGCCCCCGTCGTCACGCTCGAAGACCGTCCGATTTTTCTGTTCACCGGGCTCACCGCCCGCCAGATCATCCTGATGGCGGGGCGCAACATCCTGGTCGAGAAGACCGTCGGCTTCACCGACTTCGACGTCAACACACCAGGGTTCGAAGAGGCCCGCCGCGAGGCCCGCGGCAGCACTCACGTGATGTACCGCGAAACCGACCACGGTCTCCGCTACTTCGTGAAGGAGGGCGAGAAGCGCGTCATCAGCGAGCGTCCGACGCGCAGCATCCGGGCGCTGGCGATCGGCACCACGATCGATCCGTCGTATGCCTTTCCGCTGCCGATGTTCGGCATCAACTATCTCAACTTCGAGTTCGGGAATCCGGACACGCAGCTTGCGATCCTTTTTGCCGGCGTGCTCGGGGCGGGGAACGTTCAACGGCCAAAGCTGGGCTCGACGCCGTTCGACGCCAGCATCGACTTTTTCGCGATCGCGGTGCCGTCGTCGGATCGGCTGTACGGCCTCGGCGGCGAACGTAAGGACGAAGCGCTGCTCACCTGGCCGCTGTCGACCGGGGTGAATCTCGGTTGGCAATACACCGCGTTCCAGAAGGTGTCGCTGCAGTATCAATTCAGGTTCGACGGATATGTGCGCGACCGGACGACAGCGGAGACGTTCCAGGTGCCGTCGAGCACCACCACGAACGGCGTCGGCGGCGCCTGGGAATACCGGCGCGCCGGATATAATTTCGTGCTGAATGGAGCGTGGTTCGACCGCGCCTCGTGGGGAGACTGGGGGCCAGCGGCGGCGGCCATCGGAGCCGCATCGGCGACGACACCGATCAGCCAGTACGCAAAGTACAGCGCAAGCCTGTCACGAGACTGGTTTCTCGGTCCCTTTCAGAAGGTCCATGTCAACGGCGCCTGGTTCGGGGGACACGATCTCGACCGGTTCTCGAAGTATCAATTCGGCATGTTCGATGACACCCGGCTCCACGGTGTGCCGGCATCCGGGATCCGTGTCGACGCGCTCGCGACCGTACGGGGCGCGTATTCGTTCAACCTGTTCGAGCAATACCGGCTCGATCTCTTCATCGACCGCGCCTGGGGCCGCGACCGGGTGTTCGAACAGGAGTGGCAGCCCTTCACGGGATTTGGTGCGGCAGTGAACTTCCGTGCACCCTGGAACACGATGTTGCGCGCCGACGTCGGCAAGAGCGTTCTCCCGCCGCGATATCGCGACATCGGTTCGATGACCCTGCAGATCCTGATTCTCAAGCCGCTGAAATGACCGCCCGTCCGCCCGCTACTTCGCGCCGACCTGCACGTCCATACGATGCACTCGCGCATCAACAACGACCTCGCCTTCCTGCGCAGCCGTGACTGCTACTCACGGCCGGAAGACGTGTACCGCGTCGCCAAGGCCCGAGGCATGGACCTCGTCGCGATCACCGACCATGATTCAATCGACGGCTGCCTGGAACTGCTCGACGCCCGTCCCGACCTGCCGGACCTGATCGTCGGCGAGGAGATTTCCTGTCGCATGCCGCGGGGCAACATCGAAGTGCACCTTGCCGGGTACGGCATGACGGAAGCACTGCACCGGGAAGTGCAGCGGCTGCGCGGGAACGTCTTCGACGTCATCGCGGCGTTGCGCCAGGCACGGGTCTTCTTCGCGCTCAACCACCTGCTCCACTTCTACCGCGGCCAGGTGCCGCTCGAGGACTACCTGCGGCTGCTGGAGGAGGTGCCCGCGCTCGAGGCACGGAACGGGACGATGCTGCGCTCGCACAACGAGCTGGTCGAACGACTGCTGACCGAAATGGGGGGCGACGCACCGGGTGCGGCACGAAGACGCCTGGCCGCCGTCGCCGGCAGCGATGCGCACACACTCCGGCGCGTGGGCAGGACATGGACCGAGGCCCCGGGTAGAAACGGCGACGAATACCTGGCCAATGTCGCGGCGGGGCTGGGGCGTCCAGGGGGCGCGCATGGCTCCGGACCAACCGTCGCGTGCGAAGCCTACGGTGTCATCAAATCCTTCGCCGCAAGCCTGATTGGGATCGGACCCGCCGACCACGCGCCACTGCACCGCGCCTTCTGCCTGGCCTTCATCGTGCTGTCGCTTCCATTCGAGTTCCTGCCACTCGCGATTGCGACCGCGGGCAAGCGGCAGGAGCGCCGCTTCGTCAGACAGGCCTCGGACATGCTTCCGGCCTGGCTCGCACGTCAATCGACGGCCACAGAGCTTGTGGCGCCCATCGGCGAACGCGCATGACCCGCCCCCGCGTCGTCATCACCGGAATCGGGATCGTCAGTGCGCTTGGGCCCACCCGCGAATCGACGTGGAACAGGATGGTCGAAGGCGCCTGCGGGATTGGCCCGATCACCACCTTCGCGACCGACGGATATCGCAGCCGGGTCGGTGCCGAAGTACCGACCGACTCGATTGACGCGTGTTTTTCGGCGCTCGAGCGCCGACGCTGGTCGAGGAGCGACCGGTTCGGCGTTGTCGCCGCGGCGGAAGCCATTGAAGACGCGGACCTGCTGTCGGGCGACTGCGATCGCACCGGCATCGGGGTCCTGCTGGGTGCCGGCACGGCTGATCTGCTCCGCAACGAGCGGTTCTACCAGACGATGGTGGCGAGCGGCATCGCACGGACGCGGCCGTCAGATGTGTGGAACCATTTTTCGAGTACGCCGGTCGACGTCATCGCGGCGCAATTCGGCCTGGAAGGGCTGCGCTCCTGCGTGGTCGCCGCGTGCTCGTCGAGCACGATTGCCATCGGCCAGGCCGCGGACGCGGTGCGCAGCGGCCGTGTCGACGCGGCACTCGCGGGTGGGACAGATGCGCTCTGCCAGCTCACGTTCAGTGGTTTCAACGCGCTGAAGTTGATGGATCCGAACGCCTGCCGGCCGTTCGATCGGGGGCGCGCCGGGATGAGCATTGGCGAGGGCGCCGCCATTCTCGTGCTCGAAACGCTCGAACGGGCGCGCGGTCGCGGCGCGTTCGTCTATGCGGAACTGGCGGGGTATGGGTTGAGCTGTGAGGCGTTCCATCCCACCGCACCAGAGCCGGACGGCCGCGCCGTGTCGGACGTGGTGGGCCGCGCCCTCCGCGATGCGCGCGTCGATGCCGAGCGAGATCGACCACATCAGCGCACATGGCACGGCGACGCCGCAGAACGATCGTGCCGAGGCCCGCGGGTTCGCCCGTACGCTCGGCACGCGGACGCGGCACGTGCCCGTCACCTCGATCAAGTCGATGATTGGCCATTGCCTGGGGGCAGCGGGGGGTCTTGAAGCGGCAATCCTCGCGCTGACCGTCGCGCGCGGCGTCATTCCGCCGACGATCAATCACACCGAAACGGATCCCGATTGTGCCGTCGACGTCGTCGCGAATGCCGCGCGCGAGCAGACCGTGCGCTGCGGCGTCTCGACGTCACTCGCCTTTGGCGGCAACGACTCGGCGGTTGTCATCCGCGCCGCCGAGGCGTAATCGCGGCGACACTACGCTTCGCGAACCCAGCGCATCATCTCGCCGAGTGTCGCGGTCTTGCCCTGCATCAGCAAGCCGGTGCGGAAGATTTTCGCCGCCGCCCAGATCGTCACGACGGTGGTTGCCGCCATCAATGCGGCCGCGACTGCAATCTGCCACACCGGCGGGCCCGGGGCGAGCGAGATTCGCAGCATCATCAGGAACGGCGCTGCGGTCGGTACGAGCGACAGCAATGTCGACATCGTGCCGTCGGGGGCGCGGAGCACCGGGTACCAGAGAAACATCGGGACCATCAGGAGCATCATGACCGGCGTCATCATGCCCTGGGAGTCCTTCAGGTCGGAGCACGCCGCGCCGACGGCGATGAACACGGCCCCGAACATCAGAATCGACATCACCAGAAAGACGAGGAACCAGGCGAGCAGGCTGGCGGTAACCGTGTTCGTGTAGCCGCCATAGTACCGTGCGGTGATGAGGCCGCCGGCGACGTAGATCGTGGCGAGCAGCACGGAGACGCTGACGCTTCCGATCAGCTTCCCGACCATCAGCTGAAAGGGCGTGAGCGATCCCATCAGCACTTCGCTGATCCGGCTCATCTTCTCTTCGATGACGCTGTTCAGCAGTCCGGGGCCACTCGACATGATGGTGATGAACATCAGTACCATGATGGCGATCGGCACGCCGATCGCGCGCGCCGTGTCCACCTTGGCGGCTGGCTTGATGCGCTCCGTCGGCGCCGCGCTCGAACAGATCGAGGCTGTCGACCGTCGCCTGCTTACTCAGTCGCGCCACGAGCGCGCGATCGATGGACGCCCGCCGGAACCGCTCGCTGATGATGACGCCGTTGGCGGCAACGCGGAGCCACGTCGGCAGCGTCGTGTAGGACGGGTGGTCAGAATAGTACTGGATGCGCGCGTCCGCTGCCGGATCGATCACGTTCCCGGGAACCTCGACGAATGCGAACAGCTCGCCTTTGCGGACGCGGTCCGACAGTTCGAGGCGGAGGTCATCGGGCTGTCGTCCGACGGTATCGACCGGCACGGCGATGAAGCGTGACGACGCAGCGCCACCCGGGCGGCTGTCCCCCAGCTGGCTGCCGGGGTCGAACAGCTTGGCGACAGCGGCGAGCGGCGCGCCGACGACGCCCGTGTAGTCGACGATCGCAAAGGTGCGATCCTTGTTGTCCGTGACCCGCCGCGTCGCCCGCGTGAGCCCCAGCGAGAGCCCCATCATCACCGGCAGCAGCAGAACGCCGGCGATGAACGCCTTGCTGCGGACGAGTGTGCTGAATTCGGTCTGCGCGACGATCAGGATTTTACGCATGGCTCATTCACCGGTGTCGCGATCCTGACAAAGATGTCCTGCAGCGAGGGGCGCGTCACCTCGAAGTGGTAGATCGACGTGCGTGCGGCGAGCCGTGCGAGGAACTGCTGCGGATCGCCGGCGATGCGGACTTCCTGCAGCTGGCCGAAGTCGTTCACCGTTTCCACCTCCCGCATGCCGTCGAGCACCGCCGCACCCGCGGCGGTCCGAAGTCGCACGGTGTCAGCGCCATACTCGTCCTGGATGGTCTGCAGCGAGCCGTCCAGCACCTTGCGGCCGTTGAAGATCATGAAGATCCGGTCGCACATGCGTTCGGCCGTCGACATATCGTGGGTGCTGAACACGACCGTCGTCCCGCGGCGCCGGACCTCCAGCACGGCGTCCTTCAGTACCTGGGCATTCACGGGATCGAGTCCCGAGAACGGTTCGTCCAGGATCAAGCAGGGCCGGCGTCGAGACGACCGCGGCCATGAACTGCACCTTCTGCGACATGCCTTTCGACAATGTCTCGATCAGGCGGTCCTCGAGCCCCGTCAGTTCCATGCGCGCCATCCATTCCGCGATGGCGGCATCAATCCGGGGCAGCGGTTTGCCTTTCAACCGGCCGTAATACCGGAGCAGCCGCCGAATCGTCATCTTCTTGTAGAGACCCCGCTCTTCGGGCAGGTAGCTGACGTTGTCGCGCGCGGCGCCGGTCGCCCGAGACCCCAGGACCTCAATCGACCCCGTGATCGGGCAGCAGGATGTGCATGATCATCCTGAGCGTCGTGGTCTTGCCGGAGCCGTTCGGGCCGATGAAGCCGTAAATCGACCCGGTGGGAACAGTCAGGGACAGGTCATCGACAGCGGCGGTGCCGCTGAACCGCTTTGTCACTCCGCGAAGGACAATTGCTTCAGTCATGTCGGGGCTCAGGCAGTTGTCAGCTATCAGCTCTCAGGATTCAGCTGACGGGGTCTCCTTCGCCGTCGCCGTTCCGCGCTCGATCGTTATGCGTCGGCTCTCGGGTACCATCCCGGACTGCGACCGGCCAATCCCGCCTGAGTTGTTGTGCCGGAGACAGTAGCACGGCCGATGGCGAGCCAAGCCGTCCGCATTCTCCGGCACGTGGTGCGATCGCCGCGGTACAAGCGCATCTGTTGACACTTTGTGAAAAGTTTCACATCATTGGCCGTGAGAGACTCGCGGCTCGAACGCAGTCCTCGCGCGACAGGCGTTTTCTCCAATCGCCCCGATTTTCGAGTAGTCTCTTGGGGAACGCCGCCCGGACGTCGACACGATGAGTCAGATCTTCAACCGCCAAGCGAACATCTACTCCCGACTCAGCATTCTTGCCATCGTCGGATTCGCCGCCGTTCTTGGTGGCGTGATCGGCATGATCAACCTGTCGGGATACAACACCAACCAGGACGTGTTCGTCGAGCAGCCGATCCAGTTCAGCCATGCTCATCACGTCGGTGGTGAGGGATTCGACTGCCGCTATTGTCATACCTCGGTGGAAGAGTCGGCGTTCGCCAACATCCCGCCGACGAAGACCTGCATGAACTGTCATTCGCAGATCTGGGCGACGGCGCCGATCCTCGAACCGGTGCGCGCGAGCTTCCGCGACAACACCCCGCTGCACTGGACGCGCGTGCACGATCTGCCCGACTTCGTGTACTTCAATCACAGCATCCACGTCCGCAAAGGTGTCGGCTGCGCGACCTGTCACGGCCGCGTCGACCAGATGCCGCTGGTTTATCAGAAGGCGACGCTGACGATGTCGTGGTGCCTGGATTGCCACCGGAATCCCGCCAATTATGTTCGGCCGCGAGAGCAGGTCTACAACATGGCCTGGGAGCGCCCGGCGGACGATCCCGGCCTGGGCGCGCGGCTGGTCAAGGAATACAAGGTCGCGAGCGTGGAACAGCTGACCAGCTGCTCGACGTGTCACCGGTGAAATCTTCCAGTTGCCAGTATCCGGTTTCCAGTCAATAAAAGACTGCTTAACTGATTGGATATGAAGCACTTAACTTGGAATTTCGAACTGGAAACTGGAAGCTGAACGAGCATGGATTCTTCCGAAGTCCGATCCCGTCTCGCCGCGTCCGACGGCCGCTTGTACTGGCGCAGCCTCGGCGAGCTGGCCGATACGCCCCAGTTCCGCGAGTATCTTCACCGCGAGTTTCCGGAGCAGGCCTCCGAGTGGAACGACCCGAAGGGCCGACGCCAGTTCCTGAAGTTGATGAGCGCGTCGCTTGCCCTGGCCGGCGTTGGCGCGTGTACCAAACAACCACCGGAACAGATCGTTCCGTATGTGAAGCAACCTGAGGACCTCGTCCCGGGCCGGCCGCTGTTTTTCGCGAGCGCCATTCCGTTCTCAGGCGTTGCCCAACCGGTGTTGGTCGAAAGCCATATGGGGCGACCGACCAAGATCGAGGGCAATCCAGAGCATCCCGCCAGTCTCGGTGCGACCGACGCCATTACCCAGGGGGCGATCCTCGATTTGTACGACCCGGATCGCGCCAAGATCGTCACGCACCGCGGCGAAGTCGCGTCATGGTTCGGATTTCTCGCCGAGATGCAGTCGGTCCTCAGCCGCCATAAGGGCCAGCAAGGAAAGGGTGTTCATTTTCTGACCGGGCCCATCACCTCGCCCTCGCTGGCAGAGTTGATGGCGACGATCCTCGCGGAAAATCCGCAGGTCAGATGGCACCAGTACGATCCCGTCGCGAGCCCCGGTCCGCGTCCAACGGGTCAGCAGGCCGCGCGAGCCGGTCTACCACTTCGACAAGGCCGCGATCGTCGTCTCGCTCGACGCCGACTTCCTCTGCGGTCCGGGCTCGGTGCGTTACCAGAAGGACTTCGCTGGCGCGCGTCGCGTCACCGACGACCGTAAGGACATGAATCGTCTTTACATGGTCGAAAGCACGCCCTCGCTCACCGGATCGAAAGCCGACCACCGGCTCTCGATGCGTGCCGCCGATGTCGAGGCGTTCGCGCGTGAACTCGCCGGAAGCCTGGGCGCAGGCTCCGGTGGCGCAGCGCCACCGGCGAACGCCAGCGTCGCGCGGCCGGGCGCGCCCGACCTCTCCAAATGGATTGCCGCGGTCACCAAGGATCTGCAGGCGCACCGCGGATCATCGCTTGTTGTCGCCGGGCACTACCAGCCCGCCGCCGTGCATGCGCTTGCGCAAGCGATGAACCAGACGCTTGGCAACGTCGGCTCGACCGTGGTGTATGGCGCCTCGATCGATGCCTCGGTGGGCCGCGCCGGGTCGTTGAACGAGCTCGTCACTGCGATGGACGCCGGGCAGGTCGATCTGCTCGTCATCTCCGGCGTCAACGCGGTGTATTCGGCGCCCGCGGACCTGAAGTTCACCGAACGGCTCGCGAAAGTGGGGACCGTCGTCTATCACGGAATGTACGCTGACGAAACCGCGTACCTGTCCCACTGGAACATCGCCGACACTCACCCACTCGAAACGTGGGGCGATGCGCGTGCCCACGACGGCACCGTATCGATCATCCAGCCACTGATCGCGCCCCTCTACGAAGGGCGATCGATCTACGAGCTGCTCGGCGTGTTCACGTCGCAGCCGAATCGTCGCGGTTACGAGATCGTCAAGGGCTACTGGACCCGCGCGTTCGGTGGTGGAGCGGGATGGACGATCCGGCCAGCGAACGGCCAGCCGTTCAAGGATGCGGAGACGTTCTGGCGCCGCGTCCTTCACGACGGGTTCATCCCCGGCACCGCGCTGGCGGATGGAGGTCCGGCGACGCCTTTTACTCCGGCGCCGAAAGCCGCGGGCGCCGCCGCGGCCCCATCTGCCGCGCCGCGACGACGGGCGGTGCTGCCGCTGCAGGCGCGGCCGTGCCGCCGGCACCCGAGAACACGGTGGCCGTGCCGAACGCTGCCGCCGGTGCACCCGCGACAGAGCAGGCAGGCGCCGCAACGGCACCGAACCGGACCACGCCGTCCCAGGGGAGCACGACCACCCCCCCGGCAAGTGGCGGGCTGGAGATTATCTTTCGACCGGATCCCACGGTGTGGGACGGCCGCTTCGCCAACAACGGCTGGCTGCAGGAACTGCCGAAGCCGCTGACCAAGGTCACCTGGGACCCGACCGCCTGGATCAGCCCGCAGCTCGCGAAGGAGCGGGGCCTCAGCGACGGCGATCTCATCGACCTGAAGTATCGCGGCAACACGATGCGGCTGCCGGTGTTCCGGGTGCCCGGACATCCCGTCCAGTCGGTGACCGTGTTCCTGGGCTATGGGCGGCGCATGGCCGGCCGTGTCGGCACCGCCGCCAAGGACGCCGAGCCATTCAACGCCTTCCTCCTGCGCACGTCCGACGCACCGTGGTTCGGTGACGGTCTCGAGATCTCCAGGACCGGCTCACGCTACCTGCTCGCGACGACGCAGGAACACCACATGATGGAAGGGCGCAAGCCCGTCCGCGTGGCGACGCTCGAGCAGTACAAGGCCGAGCCGCACATCATCGCGGAGCAGGGCGAGAAGCCGCCGAACACGCTGACCCTGTATCCCGACCACGTTTACGACGGGAACAAGTGGGCGATGGCGATCGACCTGACGACGTGCACCGGCTGCAGCGCCTGCACGATTGCCTGCGTCGCCGAAAACAACATCCCGGTCGTCGGCAAGGAGCAGGTCGCGGACGGACGCGAGATGCACTGGATTCGCGTCGATCACTACTTCGCCGGCAACGACTTCGACACCGCCGTCGAGGCCTACCATCAGCCAGTACCCTGCATGCAATGCGAGAACGCACCGTGCGAGGTCGTCTGCCCCGTTGCCGCCACGACCCACAGCGCTGAAGGCCTGAACGACATGGTCTACAACCGCTGCGTCGGCACGCGCTACTGCTCGAACAACTGCCCGTACAAGGTGCGGCGGTTCAACTTCCTGCTCTACCAGGACTGGACGACCACGAGCCTCGAGCCGATGCGCAACCCCGACGTCACGGTCCGGAGCCGCGGCGTCATGGAGAAGTGCACCTACTGCGTGCAGCGCATCAACCAGGGCCGAATCGACGCGAAGCGTGAAGATCGCGCGATTCGCGACGGCGAGATCGTGACCGCGTGCCAGGCCGTCTGCCCGTCGGATGCGATTGTCTTCGGGAACCTGAACGATCCCGATAGCCGGGTCACGAAAATCAAGAAACAGGAGCGCAACTACGGGCTCCTCGAGGACCTCAATACACGGCCGCGAACGACGTATCTCGCGGCGTTGCGGAACCCGAATCCCGAGCTCGAACCTGCAGCCGGGCACGGAACGACGGAACACTGATGGACCCGAAACCCGCATACGCGCCCGTCCCGATCATCGCGCCGGGGCACACGTTCGGCTCGGTCACCGAACAGGTTGCCGCGATCGTTCTGACCCGGCGCCATCCGTACAGCTGGTTCTTCGGCCTCGCCGTCGGCTTCATGCTTTCGATGGTGCTGCTGATGTCGATCACCTGGCTGCTCCTCAAAGGCACCGGGATCTGGGGCGTCAATATCCCGGTCGGCTGGGGGTTCGCGATCATCAACTTCGTCTGGTGGATCGGCATCGGCCACGCCGGCACGCTCATCTCGGCGATCCTCCTGCTCTTCAAGCAGGACTGGCGCACGTCGATCAACCGGTTCGCCGAAGCGATGACGCTCTTCGCCGTCGCGTGCGCCGGCATCTTCCCGCTGATCCATACCGGCCGACCGTGGCTCGCGGCCTACTGGCTGTTCCCGTATCCGAACACGATGAACATCTGGCCGCAATTCCGCAGCCCGCTGATCTGGGACGTGTTCGCCGTGTCGACGTACCTGACCGTGTCGCTGATGTTCTGGTATGTCGGTCTCGTGCCCGACCTCGCGACGCTCCGCGATCGCGCCAAGACCATTCACATCAAGCGCCTGTTCGGCATGCTCGCGCTCGGATGGCGCGGCTCGGCGCGGCACTGGGAGCGCTACGAAGCCGCCTACCTGCTGCTCGCGGGCCTTTCGACACCGCTGGTCCTCTCGGTCCATACGGTCGTCAGTTTCGACTTCTCCGTCGGCATCATCCCCGGCTGGCACGCCACGATCTTCCCGCCGTACTTCGTCGCCGGCGCCGTCTACGCCGGGTTCGCGATGGTGCTGACGCTCGCGATTCCGCTCCGCGTCCTCTACGGGCTCGAAGACTTCCTGACCATGCGGCACCTGGAGAACATGGCGAAGGTGATGCTGGTCACCGGACTCATCGTGTTCTACGGCTACATCATGGAGGCGTTCTACGGCTGGTACAGCGCCAACCAGTACGAGAGCTTCATGATCTTCAACCGCATGACCGGCCCATACGCACCGTTCTACTGGACCCTGATTTTCTGCAACGGCCTGACGCCGCAGCTGCTCTGGATCAAGAAGATCCGTACCACGCCGGCGACGCTGTTCCTGATTGCGATGGTGGTCAACGTCGGCATGTGGCTGGAGCGTTTCGTGATCGTGGTCACGAGCCTCCACCGCGACTTCCTGCCGTCGTCGTGGGGGATGTACTGGCCGACGCGCTGGGACATCATGACCTTCGTCGGCACGATTGGCCTCTTCATCACGCTGTTCTTCCTTTTCATCCGGGTGCTGCCGATGATTTCCATCTTCGAGATGCGAACCATGGTGCCCGAGGCAAAGGTGCGGGGGGGCAAAGCGCACTGAGCGCGGGCTGAACCATGGAGCAGACACCAGCACGACCGGCGCTTTACGGCGTCATGGCCGAATTCGAAGATCCGACGGCGCTCGTCGAGGCGACGCGGCGCACCTACGACGAAGGCTACCGCGTGTTCGATTCGTATTCGCCGTTCCCGATTCACGAGACGTTCGCGGCGATGCACATCGAGGATCGGCGAGTGCCGTTGCTCGTCCTGGGCGGCGGCATTGCCGGGATGTTGACCGGGCTCGCGCTGCAGGCGTGGGTGTCCGCGGTCGCGTACCCGCTCAACGTCGGCGGACGTCCGTATCTGAGCTGGCCGATGTTCATACCGGTGACGTTCGAGCTCACGATCCTGTTCGCGTCGTTCGCGGCGGTGTTCGGGATGTTCATCCTCAACGGGCTGCCGATGCCGTACCACCCGGTCTTCAACGTGGCGCGATTCGCCGAACACGCCAGCCAGGATCGGTTCTTCCTCGCCATCGAGGCGACCGATCCGAAGTTCAACTACCAGGCGACGCGGGCGTTTCTCCAGGGCCTCGGGGCAAGAGAGATCAATGACGTCGAAGCGTAACGCCCGCCTCCGCTCGGAAATCAATCACTGCGAGCTCCGGCGCGGCCGCGCCGAAGCCGCTGCGCGGCACAGGCGCGGGACGTGGATACTTCTTGCCGCCGCCTGCCTGGTTGCGGCCGCGGCGTGCCGCCAGGACATGCACAACCAGCCCAAGTACCGCGGCCTCCGGCCGAGCACGTTCTTCGCTGACGGCTCGAGTGCGCGGCCGCTGGTCGAGGGCACGGTCGCGCGCGGGACCCTGCAGGAGGACGAGGCCTTCTTCACCGGCAAAGTGAACAAGGTCGACGTCAAGGAGCTGCCCTTCGCGATTGACGCGCAGGTCGTCGACCGCGGGCAGGAGCGGTTCAATATCTACTGCACGCCGTGCCACGGGCGGACCGGCGCAGGCAACGGGATGGTGGTGCAGCGCGGTTTTCGGCAGCCCCCCTCGTTCCACATCGATCGGCTGCGCCAGGCGGACGCCGGCCACTTCTTCGACGTGATGACGAACGGGTTCGGCGCCATGCCCGATTACCGCACGCAGATCTCGCCGCGCGATCGGTGGAACATCGTCGCGTATATCCGCGCGCTGCAATTGAGCCAGCACGCCGCAGCGGCCGATGTCCCGGGCGGCGACCCGACCAGGGTCCCCCAGGCGGGCGGCGCCGAAGCGGGCGGGGAAAAGGCTCCTGAGAAGCACTGACGAATGGATACACACGCTGTGAACACCGACGTGCCGGCTCTTGCGCGGCTGCAGCAGCGGGCGCTCATCGTGGGCGTCCTCGGCCTCGCCGCCGGTGCGATCGGCGCCGTGCAGAGCCCCGATCAGTTCTTCCGGTCCTGGCTGATCGGCTTCATGTTCTGCCTCGGACTGTCGCTTGGCTCGCTCGCGCTCCTGATGCTGCAGCACATGTCGGGCGGACAGTGGGGCCTGGTCGGCCGACGCGTGTTCGAGGCCGCGAGCCGCAACCTGCCGATCGTCGCCCTGATGTTCATCCCGATCCTGGTCGGCCTGCCGCGGCTGTACGAGTGGGCCAGGCCGGAGGCGGTGCAGGCGGATCACATCCTCCAGATGAAGGCGCCGTATCTCAACGTGCCGTTCTTCATCGCCCGCGCCGTGCTGTATTTCGCGTCTGGATCGGCATGGCCTGGATCCTGAACAGCTGGTCAGCGGCCCAGGATCGCGGCGAGATCGCGGTGACACCCGCCGATTCGCGCCGCTTCCGCGTGGTCAGCGCGCCCGGTCTCATCGTCATACGTATTGACGATGACGTTCGCGTCGACCGACTGGATCATGTCGCTCGACCCGCACTGGTTCTCGACCATCTTCGGGTTCATCTTCGTCGCCGGCCAGGGGCTGGCGGCGTTCGCGCTGGTGATCATCGTGCTGTCGATGCTGACGCTGACCGAACCGTACGCGACCTACCTGAACAAGCGTCACTTCCTCGACCTCGGGAAACTGCTGCTCGCGTTCGTGATGCTGTGGGCGTATTTCTCGTTCTCGCAGTTCCTGATCGTCTGGTCCGGCAACCTGCCGGAAGAGATCACGTTCTTCGCCGATCGGCTCCGCGGCGGCTGGCAATATGTCTCGGCAGCCATTCTGCTCGGTCACTTCGCCCTGCCGTTCACGCTGCTGTTGTCGCGGGACCTCAAGCGGCGGCCGCGCCTGCTGGCGCAGGTGGCCGTCGTCATTCTCCTGTTCCGGTACGTGGACCTGATGTGGCTCGTCGAGCCGATGTTCGGTCACGAGCGGTTCCCGCTGCACTGGATGGATATCGCGCTGCCGGCGGGCCTCCTGGGCGTGTGGTTCTTCCTGTTCGCACGCCAGCTGCGCAGCCGGCCGCTGCTGCCGCTGAACGATCCGTTCTTCAAGGAGGCGTTCGCGCATGACGTCCACTGATCCGCGTCGGCACGATCACGGCAGTGCCCGGTTGAACAACCCGGAAGTCGGCCACGAGGAGTCCGATATCGACGTCGGGACGATTCTCAAGTTCGGCGCCGGCCTGGCGGTTACGGTGTTTGTCTGCGCGATCATCGTCTGGGCGCTCTTCCGCGTGCTCGATCGTCAGGCGGCGGGGCGGGATCCGCAGATTTCGCCGTTCGCCCGGCCTGCCGGGCAGTTGCCGGCCGGGCCGCATCTCGAGACGAACGAGCGTGCCGCGCTTGCGAAGTTCCGTGCGGAGGAGACGAAAGCGCTCGATGGCTACGGGTGGATCAATCAGCCCGGTGGTGTGACGCACATCCCGGTTGACGAAGCCAAGAAGCTGCTCGTTCAGCGCGGCGTGCCGGCGCGCCAGGGCGCGGGCGATGCGCTCGAAGGCACCCATGCTTTCGCGATGGGCGAGGCATCGGGCGGACGGACGATCGCGGCAACGCCGGCCGCGGCACCAGCAGCCGCGCCGGTGACGCCAGCAGCGCCGCCGGTCGATCCGGGAAAGTAGCAGCGCGACATTTGACTTGCAGCTTCCGCCTCCGGGCGGAGGGATGAGGATCGTGACATTTTTCCGCAACACCACGGCGGCGCTGGCGATGGCGGTGGCAATGCTCGCCGCCGCGATGCCGGCGCATGCGCAGCCGCTGCGCCCCGGGTCCGAGGAGCCGGGCGACCCAGCCAAGTCCAAGCCCGGGCTGCTGAAGCAGGTCGGCATCGATCAACGGCTCAACGAGCACGTGCCGCTCGACCTGATGTTCAAGGACGAGACCGGCCGCGACGTGCGGCTGGGCGAATTCTTCGGCAAGCGCCCGGTCGTCCTGGCACTCGTCTATTTCGAGTGCCCGATGCTGTGCACGCAGGTGCTGAACGGAGCGGTCAGTGCCCTGAGCGTGCTGACATTCGATGTCGGCAAGGAGTACGACGTCATTGCCGTCAGCATCAATCCGAAGGAGTCGCCGGCGCTGGCTGCCGAGAAGAAGAAGGCGTACCTCGACCGGTACAAGCGGCCGCAGACGGCGGCGGGCTGGCACTTCCTCACCGGCGAGGAACAGAACATCAAGAAGCTCGCAGATTCAGTGGGCTTCCGCTACGCCTACGATCCGGAGATCCAGCAGTATGCGCACGGCGCCGGCATCGAGACTCCTGACGCCCCACGGTGTGATCGCCGAAGTATTTCTACGGCATCGAGTTTTCACCCCGGGACATCCGGTTCGGCCTGATCGAAGCGTCCGACGAACGGATCGGGACCGTCGTCGACAACGCGCTGATGCTCTGCTACCACTACGACCCGGCGACCGGGAAGTACGGCGCGAGTGCGATTCGCGCAATTCGCATCGGCGCGCGTGGCCACGGTGATGGCGTTCCTGTCGTTCCTGTTCGTCAGTCTCCGCCGGGAGCGCGCGTCGCACCGCGACGCGACACTGTGACCGTTACACGAACCTAACGATGTTCACGAACTTTCCGCTTTTTCCGCAACAGGCCTCGGCCCAGGCGGCCTCCGTCGACGGCATCTACTTCTTCATGCTCGCCGTCACGGCATTTTTCTCGCTGCTCATCGCGACGCTGATCGCGGTGTTCGCGATCAAGTACCGCCGCCGCCACAAGGACGAGGTCGGCATCGCGAACCACGGCTCGCTGGTGCTGGAACTGCTCTGGACGGTCATTCCGTTCCTCATCACCATGGTGATGTTCGGCTGGGGCGCCAAGGTCTTCTTCGACATCTACCGGCCGCCTGCCGGCGCGATGGAAATCTACGTCGTCGGCAAGCAGTGGATGTGGAAGGCGCAGCACATGGAGGGGCAGCGCGAGATCAACGAGCTGCACGTGCCGATCGGCCGCCCGGTCAAGCTGATCATGGGCTCCGAAGACGTCATCCACAGCTTCTTCATTCCCGCGTTCCGGGTGAAGGCGGACGTCATCCCCGGGCGCTACAACGTCCTCTGGTTCACCGCGACGCAGCCGGGCCGGTACCATCTGTTCTGCGCCGAGTACTGCGGCACGAAGCATTCGGGCATGGTCGGGTCGGTCGTGGCGATGGAACCAAATGCGTTCCAGGCGTGGCTTGGCGGCGGCAACGCGTCCGACTCGCCGGCGGCAGCCGGCGCGAAGCTGTTCCAGGACCTGGCGTGCTCGTCGTGCCACCGGAGTGACGCGCAGGCGCAGGCGCCGCGTCTGGAGGGCGTGTTCGGCAGTACCGTGCAGCTCACGGGCGGAGCGACGGTTGTCGCCGACGAAGTCGTACGTGCGAGAGTCGATCGTCAACCCGCAGGCGAAGGTCGTGGCCGGCTTCCAGCCGATCATGCCGACGTTCCAGGGACTCGTCAGTGAGGAGCAGTTGCTGCAGCTGATCGCATACGTGCGATCGCTCAACGCGCAGCCGGGCTCGCCGGCATCGCCCGCGCCGGCGTCGCCGACGATGCCGCAGAGCAGCGACCGGCCGGCGCGGGAGCCTGGCAAGTGAGATTTGGAGCGCGGTCGTCCAGCTCGGCGCCGGAAACCGGGCGCGGAGCACGGGCTACGCGAGGAACATCATGGAAACCCTGAATTACCTGAACAACGGTCACGGCGCCGCATCCTGGCTGCTGACGAAGGACCATAAACGGATCGCGCTGCTGTACCTCGCATCGATCACCGCGTTCTTCTTCCTCGGCGGGATGTTCGCGTTCGTCATCCGGCTCGAGCTGCTGACGCCGGCGGGCGACCTCGTGTCGTCCGACACGTACAACAAGCTCTTCACCATGCACGGCGTCGTCATGGTGTTCTTCTTCCTGATTCCATCGATCCCGGCGGTGCTCGGCAATTTCCTCATCCCGATCATGATCGGGGCGAAGGACCTCGCCTTCCCGCGGATCAACCTCCTGAGCTGGTACATCTATGTGCTCGGCGGGCTCTTCACCCTGGTTGCGGCGCTCAGCGGCGGAGTGGACACGGGCTGGACGTTCTACACGCCATACAGCACGGCGGCGGCGAACAGCCACGTCATCACCGCGGCGCTCGGCATCTTCATCACCGGGTTCTCGTCGATCCTGACCGGGTTGAACTTCATCGTCACCGTGCATCGGATGCGGGCGCCGGGGCTGACCTGGTTCCGGCTGCCGCTCTTCGTGTGGTCGTTGTACGCGACCAGCCTGATCATGATCCTGGGCACGCCGGTGATCGCTATCACCGTGCTCCTCGTCGCGGCCGAACGCGTCCTCCACATGGGCATCTTCGATCCGGCGCTCGGCGGCGACCCGATCCTGTTCCAGCACCTGTTCTGGTTCTACTCGCACCCGGCGGTCTACATCATGATCCTGCCGGCGATGGGCGTGATCAGCGAGATCGTCCAGGCCTTCTCGCGCAAGAACATCTTCGGCTACTCGTTCGTGGCATTTTCCTCGCTCGCGATCGCGGTGGTCGGGTTCCTCGTCTGGGGCCATCACATCTTCGTCGCCGGCCAGTCGGTGTACGCCGGGATGCTCTTCTCGATCCTGAGTTTTGTCGTCGCGGTGCCGTCCGCGATCAAGGTGTTCAACTGGACGGCGACGATCTACAAGGGGTCGGTCAGCTTCGACTCGCCGATGCTCTACGCGTTCGGGTTCCTCGGCCTGTTCACGATCGGCGGCCTCACCGGGCTGTTCCTCGCGTCGATGGGCCTCGACATCCACATGCACGACACCTACTTCGTGGTCGCGCATTTCCACTACATCATGGTCGGCGGCGCGATCATGGGCTACCTCGGCGGCATGCACTACTGGTGGCCGAAGATCAGCGGCCGCATGTATCCGGAGCCGTGGGCGAAGTTCGCCGCGCTGATGGTGTTCGTCGGCTTCAACCTGACGTTCTTCCCCCAGTTCGTCCTCGGCTATCTCGGCATGCCGCGTCGCTACCACGTCTACCCCGACGAATTCCAGGTGCTCAACGTGGCCTCGACGCTCGGCGCCACGGTCCTCGCGGTCGGATATTTGCTGCCGATGGTCTACTTCACGTGGTCCATCTTCAAGGGTGAGCGGGCGCCCGCCGATCCGTGGGGTGCCAAGGGACTCGAATGGGAGATTCCCTCACCGCCGCCGACCGAGAATTTCGCGGTGACGCCGATCGTGACCCACGGCACCCATCAGTACGCGCACAGCAAGGAGGTCGGCATTGTCTGAGGGTCACGCGGCCTCCGAGCACTATCCGGGTCCCGTCCACGGCCGGGGGTTACATACCGATCCCGGCTATGCCGGGCACTCGGGCGAAGTCCACGGCCACGCGCCGCACGACCCGAGGCTCCAGCACCACTTCGACAACATGGAGCAGCAGGCCGAAGCGTCGACGCTCGGCATGTGGGTCTTCCTCGTCACCGAGATCATGTTCTTCGGCGGCCTGTTCATGGCGTACCTGGTTTACAGGTCGGCGGCGCCATCGGCATTTCAGGAGGCCAGCCACCATCTCGACGTCACCCTCGGCACGCTGAATACGGCGATCCTGATCATCAGCTCGTTGACCATGGCGCTCGGCGTCCGCGCGGCACAAACGAGCGCCCCGCCGAAGACGCAGGCGATGTGGATCGTGATCACGATGCTGTTCGGGCTGGGCTTCCTCGGGATCAAGGCGATTGAATACACCGAGAAGTTCCGCGACCACATCGTCCCCGGGCCCAATTTCAGGTGGGAGGGGCTGTATCCGCAGGGCGCGGAGATGTTCTACTCGCTCTATTTCTGCATGACCGGGCTGCACGCGCTCCACATGGTCATCGGCCTCGGGCATCATGACGTGGCTCGCGTTGACGGCTTTACGCGGCCGCTACAGCGCCGCGTACTACACTCCGGTCGAAGTTGCCGGGCTCTACTGGCACTTCGTCGATATCGTCTGGATCTTCCTGTTTCCGCTGCTGTACCTAATCGGCCGGCATTACCACGCGGCCTAACGAGAACAAGGGACTATGTCTGCTGGTCACGTCGCCCCGAAGAGCATGTATTACATGGTGTTCCTCGCCCTCCTCGTGGGGACCGGGTTGACCGTGGCAGCTGCGTTCGTCGACATGGGGCCGATGAACAATGTCGTGATGCTCACGATCGCGATCATCAAGGCGACGCTCGTGGTCCTGTTCTTCATGCACGTGCGCTGGAGCTCACGCCTGACATGGGTGGTCGCGGCGGCGGGGTTCTTCTGGCTGCTCATCCTGTTTGGCATCACGATGGGCGATTACATGACCCGCGGGTGGATCCAGGGCACGCTGCGCTGACCCTGGCCTCAATTTGGGCTTTCAGGGCGCGCCGTACCCGGCGCGCCTTTTTTCGTTCTGGTCCCCCACCGCGGTTCGCCGCTGCCAATCCGCCACTGGCCGGACGGGGGTGAACCGTGACGCCGGCGGCAACGTAAACTCTCGCTATACTGACTTTGAACGGCCGCAGGGCGGCCGTGTCGATGTGGCGTTGCCCCGTGACCGACCCGTTTTCGCGGACATTTTGAACCAGTGACGAACCTCACCAACGACCTCGCCTCGCTTCGGATTGAACAGAGCTCGCGCGCCGGAGGCACCCGCAAGGGCATCTGGGCCGTGATCGCCCTGCTCGTGCTCGCACTCGGCGGGGCCGGATATTACTGGTCGCAGCGGGTGGAAGCCGCCGAGGTCAAGACGGCGTCGGTTTCGGCGCGGAGCAGCGCCGGAGTGGCCCCCGGCGCGGTGTTGAACGCCTCCGGATACGTCACGGCGCGGCGCCGGGCAACGGTTTCGTCGAAGGTCACCGGCAAGGTGCTGGAGGTGTTCGTCGAAGAGGGCAAACCCGTGCACGCCGGCCAGGTGCTGGCGCGGCTGGACGATGCGCAGGTGCGCGCTGCGCTGGCAGTGGCCGAGGCTCAACTCGAGTCTGCACGCCGCGGGGCGGCGGAAGACGAAGCGCGGCTGCACGAAGCCGAGCTCACGCTGGGGCGGCGCGAGCAGCTGGTCCAGCAACAGGTCATCAGCAAGGCAGAGCTCGACTCGGCCCAGGCGGATGTGGAATCGCGGAAGGCGCGCATCGCACTCGCGCGCGAACAGATCAAGGTGTCGGAGAGTCTCGTGTCGCAGCGCCGGACCGACCTCGCCGACATGGCGGTGCGTGCGCCCTTCGACGGCGTCGCGATTTCGAAGGACGCGCAACCGGGCGAAATGATTTCGCCGGTATCCGCGGGCGGGGGATTCACCCGCTCGGGGATCGGCACGATCGTGGACATGAAGTCGCTCGAAATCGAAGTCGACGTCAGCGAGAGCTACATCAACCGCGTGCATCCGAATCAGCCGGTCGAAGCGGTCCTCGACGCGTATCCTGACTGGCGCATTCCGGGCCACGTGATCACGACCGTACCGTCGGCCGACAGGCAGAAGGCCACGGTCCGGGTGCGCATCGCGTTCGAGCAGCTTGACCCTCGCATTCTCCCGGACATGGGCGTGAAGGTGTCGTTCCTGAACGAGCGTGCGGCTGCGGCCGACGCCGCACCGCGGCCGCGGCTGCTCGCGCCCAAGGGGGCGGTCCGGACCGCGGACGGACGCGAGGTCGTGTTCGTGGTGCACGAAGGGCGCGTCGAGCGCCGGGCCATCAAGGCCGGGACCACCGAAGGCGACCAGGTTGAAATCGTCTCCGGCGTCACCGCCGGCGAGCAGGTGGTGGTCGACGCCCCGGCGACCATGAAGGACGGCGACAGAGTCACGGTCAAGGAGCGGTAATGGATACGCTGGTCAAGATTTCCGATCTGCACAAGGTCTATCGGCGCGGGAACGAGCGCATCGACGTGCTCGCGGGGGTCACGCTCAACATTCCGTCGGGTGACTTTCTCGCGTTGATGGGGCCCTCGGGATCGGGCAAGACGACGCTGCTCAACCTGATGGGCGGCCTCGACACACCGTCCGAAGGGACGGTGGAAGTCGCCGGCGATCGCATCGACAAGATGTCAGGTGGCCGGCTGTCGGCGTGGCGCGCACGGCACATCGGGTTCGTGTTCCAGATGTACAACCTGTTGCCCGTCCTGACCGCCGCACGGAACGTCGAACTGCCGCTCCTCCTGACCAAGCTCGGATCGGCGGACCGCAAGCGGCGCGTGAACGTCGCGCTGTCCGTGGTCGGGCTTGCCGAGCGCGCGCAGCACTACCCCCGCCAGCTCTCGGGCGGGCAGGAACAGCGGGTCGGCATCGCCCGCGCGATCGTGACCGATCCGACGCTGCTGCTGTGCGACGAGCCGACCGGTGACCTCGATCGCAAGTCGGGCGACGAGATTCTCGACCTGCTGCAGACGCTCAATCGTGAGCACGGCAAGACGATCGTGATGGTCACGCACGACCCGCACGCCGCCGCCCGCGCGAAGCGGACGCTGCACCTCGAGAAGGGCACGCTCGTGACCGAGGTGGTCGCATGAAGTTCTTCCCGCTCATCTGGAGGAATCTGGGCCGACGGAAGATCCGCACGATCTTCACGCTCCTGTCGGTGTTCGTCGCCTTCGTGCTGTTCGGGATCCTGATGGCGATTCGGGTCGCGTTCAGCGGCACGATCACCATCTCGGGAGCCGAGCGGCTGGTGATGATCGACAAGATCTCGCTGATCAATCCGCTCCCGCTCAGCTACCAGCAGCGGCTGCAGTCGTTCGAAGGGGTCAAGGACATCACCCACGCCAACTGGTTCGGCGGCATTTACCAGGAGCCGAGGAATTTCTTCGCCAACATGGCCGTCGATCCGGAGAGCTGGCTGCGCATTTATCCGGAAGTGGCGATGCCGGAAGACCAGAAGAAGGCCTGGCTCGCCGACCGCACCGGTGCCGTCGTCGGCATCGAGACCGCGAAACGGTTCGGGTGGAAGATTGGCGACCGGGTGCCGCTGCAGGGCGTGATCTACCAGCGGCCCGACCGCGGCCCGTGGGAGTTCACCATTCGCGGGATCTATGAGTCGCCAGAAAAAGGGTTCGACAACAGCCAGTTCTTCTTCCACTACGACTACGTCAACGAGACGCTCAGGACGCAGGCCTACGGACACGACCAGGTCGGTTGGTACGTGATCAAGGTTGCCGACCCGACGCAGTCCGAACCGCTCGCCCAGAAGCTCGACGCGATGTTCGCGAATTCGCCGTCGGAGACGAAGACCTCGACCGAAAAAGCGTTTGTCGCCGGGTTCGCCAAGCAGATCGGCGACATCGGCCAGATCATGGTGTGGATCGCCACGGCGGTGCTGTTCACCATCCTGCTCGTGTCGGCGAACACGATGGCGCAGGCGATACGAGAGCGGACCAACGAACTGGGCGTCCTTAAGACGCTCGGCTTCAGCGACGGACGGATCCTGGCACTCGTGCTGGCCGAATCCTGCCTGGTCGCGCTCCTCGGCGGCGTGGTCGGGATCGGTCTGTCGTGGTTCGTGATCTCCTACGCGGGCGATCCCACGCACGGCATGATGCCGCCCCTCTACCTGCCCGGGCGCGATGTCGTCCTCGGGCTGGCGATCGTGCTGACGCTCGGGATCGCGACCGGACTGCTGCCGGCGCTTCAGGCCAGCCGGCTGAAAATCGTGGATGCGCTTCGGAGAGGTTGATGATTTCCCAGATATTCGCCGTCACCAGCGTGAACCTGCGCTCGATCCGGCAGCGCCTCGGATCCTCCGCCGTCGCGATCTTCGGCATCGTCGGCGTGGTCATCGTGTTCGTCGGGGTTCTCTCGATCGCCGAGGGCTTTCGGAGCGCGATGCAGGCGACGGGCGACATCGACACGGTCATGGTGATGCGTTCTGGCGCCGACAGCGAAATGACCAGCGGATTGAGCGGCGAACATGCCCGGATCGTTCTCGACAAGCCGGGGATCGCCAAGGATGCAGCCGGACCGATCGCGTCGCCGGAGTTGCTGGTGATCGTCAATCACCCCCTGCGCCGCAGCGGCACAGATGCCAACGTCCCCATGCGGGGCGTGGAGCCGGCAGCCTTCAGGGTGCATACCGACCTGCACATCATCCAGGGACGAAATTTTCAACCGGGCAGGAATGAAATCATCGTCGGAAGGGCGGCAGCCGGGCAGTTCGTTGGGCTCGACGGTCGGATCGACCGTGAAGTGGGGCGAAAATACCTGGGAGGTGGTCGGGATTTTCGAGACCGGCGGGTCGGCCGCCGAGTCAGAATTGTGGTGCGATGCGAAGGTGCTCCAGCCCGCGTACCGGCGCGGGAACTCGTATCAATCGGTCATCGCCAAACTCGAGTCGCACAATTCGTTCGACACGCTCAAGGACGCGCTGACCACCGATCCGCGGCTGACGGTCACGGTCATGCGTGAGCCTGAGTACTACGCGCGGCAGTCCCAGACGCTGCAGACCGTCATCAGAACCGTTGGATTTTCGATTGCCGGTCTGATGGGCATTGGCGCGATTTTCGGGGCCGTCAACACGATGTACAACGCCGTTGCGAGCCGCGGCCGCGAGATCGCGACCCTGCGTGCGCTCGGCTTCGGGAGCATTCCCGTTGTCATCTCGGTCCTGGCGGAAGCCGTCGCCCTGAGCCTGATTGGCGGCGTGATTGGCGGGCTGCTGGCGTGGGCAGCATTCGACGGATACCAGACGTCGACGATGAATTTTCAGTCGTTCAGCCAGGTGGCATTCGCGTTTGCCGTCACGCCTCCCCTGCTCGCCCGCGGTCTTTTTTACGCGGTCCTCATGGGTGTGCTCGGAGGCCTGCTGCCGGCGATCAAGGCCGCCCGCCTGCCCATAGCGACTGCTCTCCGACAGCTCTAATCCCGACCACCCTCTCCCGTAGCGATTTTTTACAATCGCGATAGGACGCCAGACACGCGCTCGAACGGCTCGTGAGCCGCAACCGAGTCCCCTCTGCCCCAGCAGCGATGGCAAAAGCCATTGCCGCTGAACCATTTGGCGGGAGCGACGGCTGAGCCGTCGCTGGAGACCGCACCCGCTGACCAGCCGGGTACGCCCGTTGCTCGATCATCTCCCACCGTACCCAATTAGTAGCCGCACTGGAGGTGAGCACATGCGCGTAGACCAGATGCTTCAGCGGATTCAGGGCGAGTTCGTCGAGATGCCTGGACTGCGGCTCACGGCGGCGCAGGCGCAGCGGCTCTGGGGCCTTGACGCTGAAGTGTGCGGTGCATTGCTCGGCGCCCTGGTAGAAGCGCGTTTCCTGTCGCAGACCCGCGAGGGCGCATTTGTGCGCATGGATGGTGCGCAGGCGCGCCAGATCGGGTCCGGCGAGGGGCCGGCGCTGGCCGTCGCGTCGTGATGTCGTAATCAGTTCCCGCCGGTGCCGGCACGCTGACCACCCGCCTCGTCAGCCAGATATGCCGGCTCGCATCCTCGTTCCCGGGCGTAACGGCGCCCGCGGCCACGTTGTTTGTCGGAGAGGGAAGGACAGCCCTTCCCTCTTCGACACCACATCACTCACGGGAGTTTCTGAAGCGCGGAAAAAATCTCGCTCTGGTCCGGCAACTCGGGTATCTCGTACACGCGCGACCAGGCGACCTTCCCGTCCTTGCCGATCACGAATACCGCGCGTTCTGAAAACCCCTCTTTGGCCCTGAACACGCCGTAGCGCTCGGCGACGGCCCCGTGCGGGTGGAAATCGCTCAACAGGTCGTATGAAATCGATCCGAGCGCCGTCGCCCACGCCGCTTTCGCGGGTTGAGCGTCAATACTGATCCCGAGGATCGTTGCGTCGACGGCGTCGAAGCGAGGTAACTCCGCCTGGTAACCGGACATCTGGTTCGCGCACACCGGCGTGAACGCAAGGGGATGGAACGCCAGCACCACGTTTTTCCTGCCCTTGAAGCTCGATAGCTTCACCGTCCCGCCTCGATGACTGCGCAGCTCGAAATCAGGGGCCTCGTCGCCCGCCTTCAACGCCATACCACCTCCGCCCAAAATATCGTCTGGTCTCACCTGAGCGTGTCGACGCCGGTCACACGGGCGATGCGCCACACGCCTGACACCTTTTCCATCCCGATTTGGAACTCCCGCGCGTCCATCGACTCGCCGGCGTCGCCGGCACGCTGGACGAAGCTGGCCGTCAACGTCACGGCCGCGGTGGTTCCGTTCGTCCCGACGCGCACGCCGACGTCGTCGAAACGCAAACGGAACGCGGCGGTCCGCCGCTCGAGCCGCGATGCCATCCCGACGAGCGTCGTCCGGCCCACGATCGGCGCGGCGCCTTCACCAAAGTCGACGACGACGTTATCGGTGAAGTAGCTGCCGATGTCGGCGGCCCGCGCCACCGTGCCCAGCCCGTCGTTCACGGTCGAGTTGATCTCCGCCGTGAGCGCCTGCAGCCGCTGGCGGATCACTTGCTCGTCGTCCGACCGCCAGGCGCGCCACGCGAAAAAGGCGCACAGGCTCGCGACCGCGACGATCCGCCACTTTCACAGGAGTGGTCAAAACACGATTCTCCCGAGAATGCGAGCCGCATCGACCCTGCCGAAGTCATGATCGCTCGCACGCATCCCGCGATTGTCGCCGATGACGTAGTACTCCGACGCCGTCAGCGTGACCTCCGGGACATCCCACGGGCGCCGATTACGGACGTAAGGTTCAACCAGCGGCGCGCCATTGACGAGCACCTGCCCCTGGACGATCTCCACGCGTTCACGCGGCAGCGCGATGATGCGCTTGACGTAAACGACGTGAGGACCGGCGAGTCGGATGGCGACAACGTCGCCGCGGGAAGGAGGGTGCTGGGCAAAGGCGAGACGGTTGACGAACTTGAGCGCGCCCGGCTCGTATGTGGGCTGCATGCTGATCCCCTGCGTCCGGACGGGGATCAGCACCCAGCGAAACGTCACGAAGCTAATCGCCGCAAGGACGAGGATTCTGACGGCCGTACGACGTGGATGGGATCCAAAAACGATGCGACGCAGCAGGCTCACACGAGCATCCGCCTCAAGATTAGCAGAGCGGAGAGCGGACGAACAGCGCGGACGCACGCGCGACGTGCAACTCGAATTCAGGCGATGTGCGGCAGGGAACGTGCGAGAGTTCCCTGCCGTTTCCGGCAGGACGTGCGCGGGGTACCGGCGTCAACGACGGCGGGAATACGGCGCCACCGCGGACCCGTCCTTCACGATCGGCATGTAGACGGTGAGCGGATCGCCCGCGCGATCGCGGTATACGGGGAAGCCGTTCTTTTCCCCGGCCTCGATGAACCGCGCCGGGTCGTATGGAACCGGCGGGCCACTGCTATACCAGCGACCATCGGAGTAATCGATGAAGATCGCGTTCGGCGAGTCCGCCCGTGGAGCGAAGGGACGAGCGCGCGCGGCCAACTCACCGAGATTGACGTTCATGCTGTCGAACTGGGTGCGGGACCCGCCGGTAGCAACGGGCCGTGAGATGTCCGACTGCGCGTCGTTGGCAAGCTCCGCAAACGGCGGCGCGGCGGCCGCGGCCCCGTAGGCCACATTATCGAGCCCCGAATCAGAGTCGAGAGCTACTGGAAACGACGGCGCGGAGCTCCCTGCGGTGCCCGCGAGTTCGCCTTCGCGACGACGTTCGAATGGTTGCATCATCCCGCCGCCGACCGGAATGAAGACGACGCTGTAGGGCTCGATAGTCGTGCGGCTGTAGAGAGGGATGCCGAGAAAATCGCCGCTACGGACCATCTCGAACGGCAGGAAATGAACCCGTGGTCCGGCCGGGTAGTAGAAATGTCCGGCAAAGGTGATCGGACTGCCATTGACATACCACGGCGCCAACTCTGCCGTGATTGTTGGTGGCCTCGTGCCCCTGATTGTCATTCCCTGCGCCGAGGCGGTATGTGCGGTGGAAACAAGGACCGCGCATCCAAGCAAGCAGCGAAGTGTTCTGTTCATGACGCGCTCCTGCGGTTCAGCTGATACCAGGTCCGTGCCAGCCGCCTCGATCAGCTGCTAGCTCACCTTCTTCGACCAGTAACGGGCGAGTCCCTGCCAGGAGTAGTCAAGCCTGCCGGCCCGAGAGTACCTGCTCGGCTTCCTGTTCGCCCACGTTGCGGCGCAGCTCCAGCATAGCTTCATCCACGAAGGTCGAGAGCTTTCTCTTCTCATCCAGCGCGGGATCTGCAAGGAGTCTTCTGGCGATACGACTCCAGAGCGCAAGACGGTCCATCATGTCAGTGAAGTGCAGACGGGGCCCGTGAAACGGACCGAAGTGCGTCAGGAACAGGGTGTCGGGTTCCCACGCGAGAATGCGATCTTCACTCGCGCTCCACGCGTCGAGATCGATGTCTGGCGGGGGTGTCGGCGGCATCACGCACAGCCGCTCGCCTCGCCTGATGCCGGCAACATCGCCGACGAAAGCCACACGGCTCGAGGGATCGAAAAAACTGAGGTGATGGGACGCGTGACCGGGTGTGTACGCGACGTTCAGCTGGCGGTCGCCAGCCACGATCGTCTCTTCGCCCTTCAAGGCTCTGATTCGATCGGGCGGAACCGGCAGGAACTCGCCCCAGAATCTCTCCATGTCGGCGCCGTAGAGCCGGGTTGCGCTCGAGAGGAGCTTCGACGGGTCGATCATGTGGCGTGCACCTTTCTCGTGCACGAACACCTCGATTGCAGGGTTCTCGCGCACGAGCGTACCGACCGCTCCGGCATGGTCGAGGTGAATGTGCGTGAGGAGGATCTGGCGCACGTCGCTCAGGCGAATCCCTTTGCGACCGAGCGCCCGGCGCAGGTTCGCGATGGTCGTCGATGGCCCGGGATCGATGAGAGTGACGCCGGCGGGGCCGTGAATGACAGCAGTTGCGATGATTTCCGGAATTCCGAGAAACTCCAGGTCGACGTAGTCCAGGCCGGCTGCCAGCATCGTCATTCGCTCAATCCACCCCGAAATGCGGTCTGGTGCACCTGATCCGTGACAACACGATCCGCCAGGCCGCGGACCGGCGCCGACCAAGCGCTGTTAGAATCATAAGACCGCGATGCCCGGAACCGATCGACAGACTGACGGCGAAATACTCGAACGTACCCGGCAGGAAACGAAAAAGCCGGAGTTGTTCAAGGTGCTGCTCCTGAACGACGACTACACGACGATGGATTTCGTGGTCGAGGTGCTGGAAGCGATCTTCAATAAGACTCCGGCCGAGGCGTTCCGCATCATGATGGCGGTACACACCCAGGGCAAGGGGCTGTGCGGCGTATACCCGCACGAAGTGGCGGAGACGAAGGTTGAAACGGTGATGGAACGCGCGCGGGAAAACGGCTTTCCCCTTCGCGCCGCAATGGAACCTGAATAGCGGATCCGCGGGTCTTAAGAACAAAGGACAATTTCCAACGATGTTCAGCCAGGCTTTAGAGATCGTCCTGACGGTGGCGTACCGCGAAGCGACCTCCAGGCGTCACACGCACTTGACGCTCGAGCACCTTCTCTACGCCCTCGCGCACGATCACGACGGCGAGCGCATTCTCGCCGCCTGTGGCGCCGATCTGCCGAAGCTTCGCCGTGATCTCGACAAGTATCTGAAGGAGTCCGTCGAACAGTACGGGCGTGGCCAGCAGAAGGAACCCGAGCAGACGCTCGCGTTCCGGCGAGTTCTGCAGACGGCGGTCCTGCACGTGCAGAGTGCGGGACGCCAGGAAGTGCAGTCCGGTGACGTCCTCGCCGCCACGCTGCAGCAGAACAAGTCGTACGCGGCGCAGCTGCTTGCCGACCAGGGCATCACCCGCCTGGACGTGCTCGAGTTCATCACCCACGGCATCAGCAAAGTGCCCTCGGCCGGCGGCGTTCCCGCCGACGACGCCGACGCCAGCGATGCGGACGCAGGCCAGGGTGAGCGCGGGCCCGCGGCGGCGCGCGATCCGCTCGCTGCCTACGCGATGAACCTCACGGCGCGGGCCAAGGCGGGCGAGCTCGACCCGCTCATCGGCCGCACCGACGAACTCCAGCGGACGATGGAGATTCTCTGCCGGCGACGGAAGAACAATCCGGTGTTCGTGGGCGATGCCGGCGTCGGCAAGACCGCGCTCGCGGAGGGGCTCGCATCGCGGCTCCTCCAGGACGACGTGCCGGATCTGCTCGAGGGCGCTGAGGTCTTCTCGCTCGATACCGGTGCACTGCTCGCCGGCACCAGGTTCCGCGGCGACTTCGAGGAGCGCTTCAAGGCGGTCATCAACGCGCTCGCGAAGCGGCCGATGCCGATCCTGTTCATCGACGAAATTCATTCGACCGTCGGCGCCGGTGCGACGACCGGCGGCACGATGGATCTGGCCACGCTCATCAAGCCAATCCTGACTACCGGGCAGCTGCGCGTCGTCGGCTCGACCACGCACGAAGAGTTCAAGCACATCGAGAAGGATCGCGCGCTCGCGAGGCGCCTCCAGAAGATCACGATCGACGAGCCGTCGACCCAGGAGACGGTCAGGATTCTCCAGGGTCTGCGGTCGCGATACGAGGGGCACCACCGGGTCCGCTACACCGACGAGTCGCTCGAGGCGGCGGCCAAGCTCGCAGCGCGGCACCTGCGGGACTACAAGCTGCCCGATAGCGCCATCGACCTGATCGACGAGGCCGGAGCGAAGATGCGGCTGAAGGTGGGCGCCGCGCAGCGCACGGCGGAAGCGCTGAATCCCGGGGCCGAGAAAGCGGCTCCCGAGCGAGCGGAGATCAATGCCGACCACATGGAAGAAGTGGTCGCGCGCATTGCGCGAATCCCCGCCAAGCAGGCGTCATCGTCCGACAAGGACCGGCTCAAGACGCTCGAGGAATCGCTTGGCCGTGTGGTGTTCGGACAGGCCGAAGCGGTTCGAAACGTGGCGCGCGCGATCAAGCGCTCGCGTGCAGGCCTTGGCCAACCGGACAGGCCGGCAGGCTGCTTCCTGTTCACGGGCCCGACCGGCGTCGGCAAGACCGAGCTGGCAAAGCAGCTGGCGCTCCACCTCGGGAACGAGTTCATTCGCTACGACATGAGCGAATACATGGAGAAGCACGCGGTCGCCCGCCTCATCGGCGCGCCGCCCGGGTACGTCGGGTTCGAGCAGGGCGGCCTGCTCGTCGATGGCATCCGCCAGCATCCATATGCGGTGCTGCTGCTGGACGAAATCGAAAAGGCGCATCCGGACATCTTCAACATCCTGCTCCAGGTCATGGACCACGCAACTTTGACGGACAACAACGGCCGCAAGGCCGACTTCCGCCAGGTCGTCGTGATCATGACGTCCAATGCCGGGATCGCGAGAGCTCAGTAACGCCAGCATCGGCTTCAGCGAGGCCGGTGCATCCGAGCGCGTGCTCGACGCCAGGCAGAAGGCTGCGCAGCAGCGATCGCGGGGCGCGATCGAGAAGGTCTTCAGCCCCGAGTTCCGTAATCGGCTCGATGCCATCGTCTCGTTCGATCCGCTGACGCCCGCGGTCATGGAAACGATCGTCGAGAAGTTCATCCTCCAGCTCGAAGCGCAGCTCGGCGAACGCAGCATCGCGATCACGCTGGAGCCAGACGCGCGGCTCTGGCTCGCGCAGAAGGGCTACGACCCCGTCTACGGCGCTCGGCCGCTGGCGCGCGTGATTCAGACCGAGGTCCGGGATCCGCTTACCGACGAAATTCTCTTCGGACGCCTCGAGCACGGCGGGACGGTGACGATTCGACTCGAGAACGGAAACCTGGCGTTCGGATTCGAAGCGCGCACGCCGCCCGCTGCGGCGCCGGCCCACTGAGCGCGCCGGCATGGACAAGGATCACGAAATTCCCGTAAAGGTCGTCGACCGGCGCTGGTGGGCACGGCAGGACGACGGCAGTGCGCCCGAGCCGCGGGGTGGCTCGAAGCCGAGCTACGTCGAGGATCTCGAGCGACAGCTCGCCGAAAAAGATCGCATCGCGCAGGAATACATCGCCAAGTACCGCCAGGCTTCGGCCGAATTCGAAGAATCCCGCCTGCGGCTCAGACGGGAAATCTCGAAGGATATCGAGCGTGGCCGGCGCGAGATCCTCGCCGATCTCCTGGAGGTCGTGGACAACCTCGATCGCGCGACTCGACGCGGCACGCCAATCGCCTTCACCCGAAGCGCTCCTGCAGGGCGTCGAGATGGTCCAGCGCCAGTTTCTCGGCAAGCTGGAGGGTCTGGGCGTGCGACGTATCGACGTCGGCGGCGCCGCATTCGACCCATCACAACACGAGGCCGTCGCGACCGTGCCGGCTCGCACTCCTGACGAGGACGGGCAGGTCGTGGGCGTGGTTCGCCAGGGCTACACGATCGGGGCGGACGATCCTGCGACCGGCATCGGTGGCCGTCGCCAAGACCCAGGACTGACGCTCCTGACCCTGCCCGGATCCAGACGCGATCGAACTGCGCGCCCGTGACCTGACGCGAACATTTCGAAGCCAGTCGCACAGCCTTGTGCTGGCGCCATCTCCGGTTCAGCCGTAGGATTGCGCCATGCCGAGCGTCCTGTCACGCCGCACTGCGGCGTTGGTCATCATCGCCCTCTCTCTCTGCGTCGCTGGATCGGTCGCCGATGCACAGCGTCCGCTCCCGCTGCCCCGACTGCAGGTTTCGGAGAACAGGCGATTTCTCGTCACCGCGGACGGGCGGCCGTTCTTCTGGCTTGGCGACACCGCATGGGAGCTGTTCCATCGGCTCACCCGCGAAGACGCCGAACGCTATCTGCAGAACCGCGCCGGCCGGCGATTCACGATGATCCAGGCAGTGGCGCTGGCCGAGTTCGACGGCCTGACGCAGCCGAACGCGTACGGACACACGCCGCTGCGCAACAACGACCCGACGCAGCCGGACGAGGATTACTTCTCGCACGTGGACTGGATCGTCAATCGCGCGAACGCGCTCGGGATGTACGTCGGTTTCCTTCCGACGTGGGGAGACAAGTGGAACCAGCAGCGCGGCGCCGGACCCGAAATCTTCACACCTGAGAACGCCGAGACGATACGGCGAGTGGCTCGGACGGCGTTACAAGGATGCTGGCCTCGTCTGGATCCTCGGCGGCGATCGGCCGGTCGACACCGAGGCGCGACTGGCCATCATCCGCGCGATGGCGCGAGGCCTGCGCGCCGGCGACGGCGGCAGCCCACCTGATGACCCTCCATCCTCCTGGCGGCAATGGCTCCTCCACGTGGTTCCACACGGATGACTGGCTCGACTTCAACATGCGGCAGAACGGCCACAGCGCGGAGTTCACCGGCCGCTACGATCAGACGCGCGTCGATTACGACCGGTCGCCCGCGAAACCGGTGATCGACGGCGAGCCGATCTACGAAGACCACCCGGTTTCGTTCAACGCGAGGATGCTCGGACACTCGATCGCGGGTGACGTGCGAAGGGCGCTCTACTGGGATTTATTCTCCGGCGCATTCGGACACACCTACGGCCACCATTCCGTCTGGCAGATGTGGACGCCGGCACGCCAGCCAATCAACAATCCGCTGATGCCGTGGACCGATGCGATCAACCAGCCCGGTGCGGCGCAGATGCAGCATGGCCGCGCGCTCATCGAATCGCGCCCCTTCCTCACGCGCATTCCGGCAGACGACGTCATCGTTCCGGGCGCAGTGCCGACGAGCATGCCGGGCGCCGGCCGCTACCACTTCATCGCGACTCGTGACGAAGGCGGAAGCTACGCGATGGTCTACGCGCCGGTCGGCAGGTCGTTCACGGTCCGCATGGACGTGATCAGCGGCACGCGCGTCAAGGCATGGTGGTTCAATCCTCGAACCGGCCGTGCTACGCCGATCGGTACTTTCACCAGCCGCGGAGAGCGGGCGTTCACGCCGCCCGACCCAGGGGAGATGATCGACTGGGTGCTCGTGCTCGACGACCGTCGAAGAACTACCCACCGCCGGGCCGCCGCCAGTAGCGCGCAACCGAAACCTGCCGGCTGAGCCTCACAGCGGTGCGTTGAGGCGGACCGATTTCTCATCGATGTGGTTTCGGATGGACAATCTCCGTCTCCTGTCCATCCCAGCATCCTGGACTCATCCCCGCATACGCGCGGAGGTCTCCGGCTGTGCTCCAACCAAAGAGGCGCTCCCTGTCAAGCGTCGCCATCGCAGCCTCGTACGACTGCCGTACACCGGCTTGATGATCTCCAGCCACCTGGGCTGTTGGGGGAACCACGTCGTCCATGGTCACCACGACGGGAATGGCCCGATTTTCGCAATTCCAGAGGTCGGAAGGTGCAAGGCGCAGCGAGAGAACTGGAATGGCAGACAGGCGCGACGACAATCCATCTGCGACGACAAACCCGCCGTGACAGAAAGGCGGCAGAGACTCTCGAACGGGAAAAGGCCTGGCGCCGAGGCGAATCTCCCGCCGAGGAGCACAGGGTTCCGGACTTCCTGTGCTCGTCCCTCGTCGACTATGTGCGGGAGTATGCCGTCTTCATCATCGATCCCGACGGAATCATTCAGCTGTGGGGCGAGAGTGCACGCCTGATGAAGTGGTGGACGAAGGAACAGGCGCAGGGCTCGCACCTGCGCCTGCTCTACCCCGACGGCGGAGCCGAGGACGGCACCGCCGAAGAACACTTGCGGCTCGCCGCCGAACGGGGCGAGTACACGGGGGAAGGCCGTCGAGTCCGCAGCGACGGCTCCACCTTCATCGCGCGGGTCACGTTGACGGCACTGAAGGACCGCGAGGGGAAGGTGATTGGATTCGCAAAGGTCACGCGCGATTTCACCGCGGAACGCGCGGCGGAAGCCCGCGTCAAGGAGGCGATCGCGCTTGCCGCCACGGAACAGCGGCGGGCCGAAGAGGCGAGCCATGCCAAGAGCCTGTTCGTCGCGAGCGTGAGCCACGAGGTCCGCAGCCCGGTCAACTCACTCCTCGGGTACCTGCAGCTGATGCGACGCGAGATTGCCGGGCCACTGCCCGAACCATACCGCGCGCAGCTCGCCCGGATGGAGAAAATCGGCAATCATCTCGTCGGCGTGCTCGACGACGTGCTCGATCAGTCGCGGCTCGAGTCGGGGCGGTTCGAAGTGCGCCAGTCGCCCGGTCGCCTCGGAGCCGTCATCGACTCCGCGATGTCGATGGTCGAGCCGCTGGCGGCGGCGAAGGGGCTGACGTTGTCCAACGCGGTCGCGGAGTACGGCGCGGACGTCACGTATTTCGGCGACGAACATCGCGTCCGGCAGATTCTCGTCAATCTGCTGACCAACGGGATCAAGTTCACGCCGGCAGGTGGCCGGGTCCAAATCAGCGCCGGGCTCGCCGAAACTCCGTCACCGGAGGCGGTACTTGCCGCTGAGGGGCCGTGGGTCTACGTGCGGGTCGAAGACAACGGACCGGGGATCGCCCCGGAGCGGGTGGAGGCGGTCTTCGAGCCGTTCGAACGTGCGGAGGAGAAGACGCCGCAAGGCGAAGGATCCGGACTGGGGCTGAGCATCAGCCGGCGGCTCGCGCGCCTGATGCACGGAGACCTGACGCTTCGGAGCGAGCCCGGACACGGCTCCCAGTTCCTTCTCTGGCTGCCGGCGCGGGACATCGTCGAGGACGAGACCGCGGTTGTCACGACCTCTGATTGATGCGCTGGAACACCGCGTCGAGCTCGCGCCGCGACGCGTTGCGCGTCTCGTCAGAGAATCCGTAGCCGATTTCGAGTTCGCCCGCGGCGAGCCGGGGCATCACCGCATCGAGGAATTCGTCGACGTTCACACCCCACGTGTGCAGGCCCGGGCCGCCGAGATCGGTGTCGACAGCCGGTGGGGCGATCTCGATCACCTCCAGCGGCAACTCTGCCACCTGATGGCGCAGCGACAGCGTGAATGAATGGAGCGCGGCCTTCGTCGCGCTGTACACCGGCGCTCTCGCGAGCGGCGCGAATGCCAGGCCCGAGGTGATGTTGACGATCGCGGCGTTCTTCTGCTGCAGCAGATGCGGAATCAGGAGCGCCGTGAGGTGAACCGGCGCTTCGAAGTTGATCGCGATCTCCTGCTGTGTCAGTTCCGAGGCGTCCTTCGCCCTCGGCGATCCTGGGGAAGAACTGAACGCCGGCATTGTTGACGAGAACGTTGACGCCCGGCACATCGCTCGTCACCCATGCCGCGAGCGCGCGTCGTTCCGCAGGCTGCGACAGGTCGCATACGCGGGTGAGCAGGCCGGGCAGCCGCTCACGCGCCTCGCGGAGCTTGTCCTCGCGGCGGCCACAGATCGCCACCGTGCTGCCGGCGCGATGGAAGCGCGTCGCCAGGGCCAGGCCGATCCCGGACGCTCCGCCCGTCACCAGCACCGTGTTGGACGAAAGATTCATTTACACCTCAGCGACTCTTGACCTGTCTCAACGCTGACGCCTTCCCCGCGCGAGTCGAAGCGGTGCCGGTTGTCTTTGCCACGAGGACCTCCGGCAACGACGTAGCAACCATGGTACCAGTACGGTGACCCAGCCCGCGTCACACTGGTTGGTGCTCCACGCAGTCCGAGCCGTCGTCGCCAGTCGCACGTGTCAGTTGAAGTAAGCTCTCCGAATGATTTTTCGGCGTGCCACGCTCACGCTCGCAGCCGTGCTGCTGCTCCCCCCGGTCATCCACTCTCAACCTCCACAGGGCATTCGCGGATTTACCGCGACGTCGGCTGACGGTGAGCGGACGCTCGAGCGCCAGTTCCGCGCAACGCCGAGCCCCGACAGGTTGCGCGAGTACATGCGGGCGATCACCGAAGAGCCGCATCACGCCGGCAGTCCCGGCAGCCGCAAGGTCGCCGAGTACATTCTCGAACAAGTTCAAATCGTGGGGTCTCGATGCCTCGATCGAACCGGCCGAGGCTCTGCTCCCGTACCCCGTCGAGCGCACGCTCGAACTGGTCGAGCCGGAGCGCGTCGTCGCCACCTTGAAGGAGCCGCCGGTCGCGGCCGACGCGGACTCGTCCGACGAAGGACAGCTGCCGACGTTCAACGCGTACTCCGCTGACGGTGACGTCACCGCCGACCTCGTGTATGTGAACTATGGCATTCCGGAGGACTACGAGCAGCTCGCCAGGCTGAACATCGACGTGAAGGGGAAGATCGTGCTCGCGCGGTACGGCCATAGCTGGCGCGGGATCAAGCCGAAGGTCGCTGCCGAGCACGGAGCCGTCGGCTGCATCATCTATTCGGATCCGCGCGACGACGGATTTTTTCAGGGCGACGCGTACGCTGAGGGCCCGTGGAGACCGGAGCACGGGGTGCAGCGCGGCAGCGTGATCGACCTGCCCGTGGAACCCGGCGATCCGCTCACGCCCGGATGGGGCGCCGAGCCCGGAGGTCGCAGGCTCGATCGCAGCGAAGCCACGACGCTGATGAAGATTCCGGTGCTGCCGATCTCTTACGCCGACGCGTTGCCGCTGCTCCGCAATCTCAAGGGTGTCGTCGCGCCAGAACCGTGGCGTGGCGGCCTTCCGGTGACGTACCACACCGGCCCCGGCCCCGCGAAGGTCCACTTGAAGCTCGCGTTCGACTGGCAGGTTCGCCCCCTGTACAACGTCATCGTGAGAATTCCGGGTGTGCAGTTTCCGGATGAGTGGATCATCCACGGCAATCATCACGACGCGTGGGTCAACGGTGCGTCTGACCCGACCAGCGCGAACGTCGCCCTGATGGAGACGGCGCGTGGACTTGCGGAACTGCTCAAGACCGGCTGGAAGCCAAAGCGGACGATCATCCTCGCGTCATGGGACGGCGAGGAATTTGGCCTGATGGGATCGACCGAGTGGGTCGAAAAACACCAGGATGAGCTCGGCAAGAAGGCGGTGGCGTACATCAACAGCGACAGCACCGGCAAAGGCTGGCTGACCATGAGCGGATCGCATTCGCTCCAGGCTTTCGTCAACGAGGTCGCCCGCGATGTCGACGACCCGCGCGGGTCGGGCACGAGCGTGCTCGAGGCCAGGCGGACGCACCTCGTCGAACAGGCGAAGACCGCGTCCGAACGCGACCAGCTGCAGCGCGGGGAGGACCTCGCTATCGATGCGCTTGGCTCGGGGTCGGACTACACGTCCTTTCTCGACCACCTGCAAATCGCGTCACTCGACCTCGGGTTCGGCGGCGACGACGGCGGCGGAATCTACCACTCGATCTACGACTCGTTCTACTGGTATACGAACTTTTCCGACGGAACCTTCGTCCACGGCGCCGCCCTGTCGAAGACGATCGGCACGGCGCTGCTGCGACTCGCGAACGCAGACATCCTGCCGTTCGAGTTTCACGGCACCGCGGATGCGCTGCGCCAGTATGTCGAGGAGATCGAGAAGCTCGCGGCAGCGGACGCTTCCGGTGGTGGGAGACCCGTCGACCTGACTCCGATGAGGACGGCAGTGACCAGGCTGTCGAAAGCCGCCGCCGATTACGAACGGACGATGGCGCGGGTTCCGGCTGCAGGTAGTCGCGTGGCCGAAGGATCGGAACTCGCCGAGCTCAACCGCATTTTGTACTCGACCGAGCGTGCGTTCAGGTACGAGGCCGGGCTCCCGCGGCGGCCGTGGTTCAAACACCTGGGTTACGCACCGGGCCTCTACACCGGCTATGCGGTCAAGACGCTTCCCGGCGTGCGCGAGGCGGTTGAACAGCGGCAATGGGACGACGCAAACAGGTTCACCGGCGTCGTCGCAGCTGCGGTCACGACGCTCGCAGCAGACGTCGACCACGCGACGTCGGTGCTCAAGAAGTTGACGCACTAGAGACCGGCCACAGCGCCGCCAGGGCGATCGCGGCTGCGACGACAACGTTCAGCGAATCCACGCCTGCGTCGAGCGGGATGCGGACCCTCGCATGCGCGATTTGCAGGACGGCATCCGACAGCCCGCTCCCTTCTGCACCGGCCAACACGATGAGCCGCTCCGCGGCAGGCACGCCAGACGCGTAATCGTTCAGCGGAATCGATGGTTCGCGCGGCGTCAGTGCCACCACGGTGAACCCGTCCTCGCGAAGGATCCTCAATGCGGCTGGCCACGGCTCGAGGCGGTGGAAGGGCAGGCGCATCACGGCGCCAACCGAGGTGCGGATCGCTTTCCTGTACAAAGGATCGCCGCTCGCCGGGTCGAGAAGAACGCAGTCGCCGCCAAACGCCTCCACGACGCGAAAAAGGCCGCCGACGTTGTCGGGATTTGCGACACCCTCCATGCACAGAAGACGTCGTGAGCCTGGGGCCACGCGATCGAGGATCGGAGCCGATGCACGCTCGCCAATCGCGAGGCAGCCGCGATGGAAGTCGAAGCCGGTGAGCGACTCCATCACCGCCGGTAAGACGACGTAAACCGGGCAGCGAACGGTCGCAAGCACACCGGCCAGAGCGTCACGCGCGGGTGCGGTCACGAGGATCGAGCGGACGGCAAAGCGGCGGCCGAGGATCAGCCGCTCGACCACGAGCCGGCCTTCGGCGAGGAACAAGCCGTGATCGCGCAGCCACCGGGGATCTCCGGCGTGGACGTAGTCACCCAGCCGCGGATCCCGGACGTCGTCGATCCGCTCGGCCACTACTCCGTGCGGACGACCGACCGGCGGCTCCGGTGGCGATCGATCACGTGCTGGCCAAGACGCTTGCTGAGGAACACCTTGGACTCGCCGGCCTCGAACGGATGCTGTACGAACCGGATGACGTCGAAGTGCAGCTGCGCGAGCGTGCTGCGCATCTCGTAGAAGCGGTTCTTGGTCTTGACGATGATTTCGTCGAAGCCGTTGGCGAGCGCCCAGACCTCCTGCTCCTCGGTGAGGGCGCGGAAGTGCCCCTGGCCGCGCCAGTCGCTGCGGGTGCCGCCAATCCACTGATACAGCACGCGGCGGCCGTCGAATTCGACACAGTCCTCGAGTTGCGCCACGAGATCCGCAAGCTTGGGGTCGCTCTCGTTCGCGCGCAGCTCATGCGACACCTTGAACGAGACGGGCACGACCATGCCCGGATCGTCCGGGAGTGGCGCCTCCGCCATGAGGATTTGATGGTCACGATCGCTGAGGCGCTGAATCACTTCGGCGGCGGTCTTCTTCCGCGGGAAGTCGAGGAAGAACTCCTCGATGTACTGGATTTCGAGCGCGCCCTGCTGCAAGGTGTACTGCTTGAGAAGATATTCCACGGGTGCCTATCATATCCGAGACACTTCCGCCTGAAGGCGGAAGCTACGGAAGGCTACTTCCGCCTGAAGGCGGAAGCTACGGAGGGCAACCCGGAACTCCGAACCCGTCCCTACTCCGCCTTGAGCGCGACGATCGGGTCCACCCGGGTGGCCCGCCGCGCCGGAACGTAGCTCGAAGCGAGCGCGACGGCGGCGAGGAGAAGGGCGACGCCGGCAAACGTCGCCCCGTCGTGCGGGCTGGTGCTGAAGAGCAGCGTCGCGACCAGCGAACGCGACAGCGCCAGAGCGGACACCGTGCCGATCCCAATCCCGACGGCGGCGAAGATCATCGCCTGCCGCACCACCAGCCCGAGCACGGCGCGCTGCTGCGCCCCGAGCGCCATGCGGATCCCGATCTCACGGGTGCGCTGGGCAACCGCGTACGACAACACGCCGAAAATCCCGATGGCGGCCAGCGCCAGCGCCACGCCGGCGAACGCCCCCAGGAGCGTCATGTAGAACCGCGGCTGCGAAATGGAGCGGGCGACGATCTGCTCCAGAGTGCGGACGTTGGCGACGGGGAGATTGGGATCGATCGAGTAGACGGCGCGCCTCGCCGCTTCGCCGAGAGTCCCCGCCGGCACGGCGGTCTTCATCACCACGCTCATGCTCTGGACCGGCCACTGGTCGAACGGCAGATAGATCTGCGGCGGATCGGCCTCGTCGAGCCCGGCATCCTTGACGTCTCCCACGATGCCGACAACGATGCCCCCTGCGCGTGGCTTGCCAGGACCGCGTCGCCATCCAAGCGTGATCTGTCTTCCCGAGCGGATCCTCAGCCGGGAAGTACTGTCGCGCCGCGCTCTCTGTGATGAGCACGACCGGCGGCGAACCGGGGCGGTCGTCTGTCGAAAAGAGGCGCCCGCGCCGGAGCGGAATACCAATCGTCTGAAAATAGTCCGTCGTCGCGACCCGCACCTGCATCGCCGGCTGTTGACTCGGCGGCAGCTTCGGACGGCCCTCGACTTCGAAGCTGAGGATGATGCTGGAGCCGGTGAGCGGCAGCGAAAGGACACCGGCCGCCGACTGCACCCCGGGGAGCGCACGCAGCCGCGGCAATAGCTGCCCGAAGAACGCTATCTGCTGCGACTCGTCCTGGTATCGCGTATCCGGCAGCGACAGCTCGAACGTGAGCGCCTGCCCGGCATGAAAGCCGGGATCGACCGAGGCGAGGCGGACGAAGCTGCGCATGAGCAGCCCCGCGCCGGCGAGCAACACGACGGCAAGCGCCATCTCCACGATCACCAGCGCACCGCGCAGCCGCGCGCCGCCGCGCGTCGACAGCGCGCCACGGCCGCCTTCCTTCAGCGTGCCCGCGACGGACGGTCCGGTCGATTGAAGCGCCGGGACGACACCGAAGAGAAGACCGGTGAGAAGAGAGAGGCCGCCCGTGAACAGCACCACTCCCGTATCGACGCGAACGTCCGAGAGGCGCGGGATACCCTGGGGCTCGAGCGCGATCAGCGCGTCGACCCCCCAGATCGCGATGAGCAGGCCGAGACTGCCGCCCACGGCGCTCAGGATGATGCTCTCCGTCAGCAACTGGCGGACGAGCCGTCCACGTCCGGCCCCGAGGGCGCTCCTGACCGCCATCTCGCCCTCTCGCGCAGTCGCACGCGCCAGCAGCAGGTTTGCCACGTTCGTGCAGGCGATGAGGAGCACCAGTCCGACCGCACCCAGCAGGACGAGCACCGCCCGGCGAATGTCGCCCACCGTGTCTTCGTGCAGCGGAACCGCCGTCAGCCCGACGCCGGCGTTGACATCCGGATACTGCGCGGCGAGCCGGTCGCCAATCGTGCGCACCTCGGCGACCACCTGCTCGAGAGGCACACCCGGCTTCGCCCGGCCGACACCGGTCAGGTACCAGTTGGCCCGCTGACCGGTGGTGAAGTCCTCCGTATATTCCAGCGGCGTCCACAGGGCCCGTGCCGCCGGATACGAGAACCCCGGGGGCATCACGCCGACGACCTGGATCGACACGCCGTCGAGCACGATCGTCCGTCCGACGATCTTCGGGTCGCTGCCGAAACGCTGCTGCCACAGTCCGTAACTGAGGATGGCAACCTTGTTCCGGCCTGGCAAATTTTCCTCAGGGCTGAACGTACGGCCCAGGCGTGGCAGGACACCAAGGACGTTGAACAGTCCGGCACTCACCTCGGCGCTGTCGAGACGCACGGGCTCTCCCTGGCCGGTGAGGATGGTCCGCGAACGCGTGAATGCGGCCGCATCCGAGAGTGTTTGGCTCGTCTTCCGGAGGTCGGTGAAATTCGGACCGGACATCGAGCTTCGCTGTCCCTCGGACAGGTGGTGGAGCCCGACCAGGCGCTCGGGTTCGGCGTAGGGCAGCGGCTTGAGGAGAACGGCGTTGACGACGCTGAAGATCGCGCTGTTGGCGCCGATGCCCAGCGCGAGCGTCACCACCGCGACGGTGCTGAATCCGGGGCTCCGGAGCAGGTGCCGCCATGCGTACTTGATGTCCTGCCGCAGCGTGTCCATGAGCTTCACGGCAGCCAAAGCCGTGCCGGATCGCCGACCATCGTGACCGCCACGCCGGACCGCATTTTTAGAAATGATTACGCATTCGTCCAGCCGGACAATGTCCGGCTTCGAGAGGGGCAATCCCGAAAACGAACACGACGGGACCCTACGTGGCCCCCTTCCAATCGGCGTTGACGCGCGCGTACAAGGCCTGGTCGCGGGGCATGCCGTATTTCACGCTGCTCGACCTGAGGACCGCCTCGCGGACGTATCCCGCCTTTTCCAGCACCCGGATCGACGCCAGATTGTCGGCAAACGGCAGCGCAAAGAGCCGCAGGAGATTCGCGCTCGTGAACACGTGGGCGCTGACGAGCACGAGCGCTTCGGTGGCAACACCGCGGCCCCAGTGCGCCTCGCCGAGCCAGTAGCCGATCTCGGCCGAGTACCGCTCGACATCGGTGCCGACGACATACCCGATCGCGCCGGCCGCTTCGCCGTCCACTTCGATCGCGAGATTGGTCGCATCCGAGGTGGACACCTTGAGAAACGCCTGCGCGTTGGCGCGCGAGTACGGGTGGGGAAATCGATCGCGCAGCTGGCGTGCGACGTTGGCGTTGTTCGCGTGGCGGACCACGGCGTCGGCGTCGGCCATCCGCCACGATCGCACCGCGCAACGTGTCCCTTCTAGTCGCATCGTATGCACTGGCCAGGCAACAAATCAGGCTGGTGGCCTTTCGCTAAAACAGCGAGCGCCCCTCCGTCTTCAACCACCGCTCGGCCGCGCGGTACTCCGGACACGCAACTTCGACGAGCCGCCAGAACCGCCGTGAATGATTCTGCTGCTTCAAGTGCATCAGCTCGTGCAGCAGCACGTAATCGCTGACGAAAGGGGGCATCTGGACCAGGCGGAAGTTGAGGGCGATCCGCCCGTGACGGGAGCACGAGCCCCAGCGCGACTTCTGGTCGCGAATTGAGAATCCAGCCACGGCAAGGCCGTGACGGTCGGCCAGCTCACGGAGCTTCGGGCCGAGTTCGGCGCGAGCGAGCGCGCGGAGGTCCCGTTCGATGTAATTTCGCAGGTCGACGGCGCCCGGCGGAATCCGGACGATCCTGTCGCCGTACCGCGCCACCGCCTCGCCCTCTGCCGGCAACAGTTCGATCTGAACCCGCTCACCCCGCAACAGCAGGGCGGCGCCGTGGCGCCACACGACCGGCACCCCCCGCGCCCGGACCCGTGCCCGTTCCTGCTCGATCCACGCTGTCTGACGCTGCACGAACCGCGCAGCTTCGGCTCGAGATCCACCGCGCGGAATCGTCACACGAAGACCGCCGCCGGGGCGCACGCGCAGGATGTACCGCCGCGCACGCGGCGTGCGCACGAACTCTATGTCCGGGTACTCGACGGGAGGCGGATCGGGCGGCGGCTCAGCGGTCCGGAGAAATGGAAGATCGAGTTGCACGAGTTGCCCGATGATAACCCGTCCAGCCGACGTCGGGTCATTCGCGCCGCAATGCCGCGAGCGGGTCGACAGCCATCGCGCGACGGGCCGGGAAATAGCTCGCGACCGCCGCCGTCACGCCCAGGAAGCACGAGACGCCGATGAGACTTACGGGATCGGTGGCGGTGACGTTGTAGAGCACGGATTGGATCTGTCGCGCCGCTCCGATCGCACCCGCGATGCCAAACACCACGCCGATACCGGCAAGCTTCAGTCCGTGACCGACGACGAGCTGGAGGACGTCACGACGATTCGCGCCGAGCGCCATCCTGACGCCGATCTCCTGCGTCCGCTGCGACACCGAGTACGACAGCATCCCGTAGACACCGACGGACGCCAGCATCAGCGCGACCGCGCCGAAGATCGAGAACATCGCGCCGAACAGCCGGTGTTGCCAGAACCCGAGCGCCTTCAGCTCCTCCATCGTCCTCGCCTCGAAGATTGGCAGCGACGGGATCCGATGCATGGATCGCCTCGCGGACCGCACTCGTGATCTGTGCCGGACCGCCGGTCGTCCGGATCGTCAGGCCTGCACTTTGAGAAGCGTCGTATCCGAACGGAACGTACGCCGCCGGGAGATCGGGCTCCTCGGCACTCGGGTCGGAGTGGCTGAAGTTGGCGACCACACCGACGACCGTCAGCCACTCGGCGCCGGCATCGGCCGGCCGGAATCGCCGGCCAACCGGATCTTCGTCGCCCCACATGCGCGTAGCCATCGACTGGTTGACGAGCGCGACGGCCGCCTTCGATCTGTTCTCCGCCTCGGAGAAGTCGCGCCCGCGCAGGAGTGCAATGTTCAGCGTCCGGCGCAGGTGAGGCGTCGTTCCAACGAACCCGACGCTGGGTTCCTTACCCGGGTCGACGGGTTTACCGTCGATGACGACGGGGCTCGTCCCGCCGCCGTCACCGAGCGGAATCAGCTTGGAGGCGAATGCGGCCTGCACCCCGGGCAGCGCCTCGACCCGCCGCACGATGTCCTCCATCCGCTGCGCCTTGGCGTCGGCGGTTTCGTACTTCGTTCCGGTCATGAACACGCGCATCGTCATCAGCGGCGCGGTGTCGAAGCCGAGCGATGCCGACTGCAGGTTGAGAAAACTGCGCATGAACATCGAGGCACCGACGAGCAGCACGAGCGAGAGCGCCACTTCGACGACGACCAGGCCGTTGCGGACACGCGTGCGCTGACCACCTGAGGCGCCGCGCGCACCGTCCTTCAAGCTGTCCTGGAGATTGGTGCGGGCCGCCTGGAGAGCCGGGGCCAGCCCGAACACGATGCCGGTGACGAGCGAAATCCCGATGGTGTAGATGAGCGCCCGGCCGTCGAGACTCCAGTGGATGAAGTACGGAATGGAATCGGCCGGCACGGCGCGATCGAGCAGGTGAATGCCCACCCAGGCGACGAGGACACCGAGTGGCGCACTGATCAGTCCGATGAGCATGGATTCGGTGAGCAGCTGTCGCACGATGCGCCATCTCCCCGCGCCGAGTGCGGCGCGGATTGAAATCTCGCGGTGACGCACCGAGGCGCGCGCGAGCAGCAGGTTGGCGACGTTCGAGCACGCGATGAGCAACACGAGCGTGACCGCACCCATCATCGTGAAGAGCATCAACTCGACCTGCGCCGGCAGCATCCATTCCCGCAGCGGGTGGACCGCCACCGACCATCCGTCGTTCTGCTTGGGATAGCTCGCCGCCAGCCGGGAGGCCACCGCGCCAACTTCGCTCTGCGCCTGGTCGATGGAAACGCCGGGCCGCAGGCGTCCGAAGACCTGCATCCACCTCGCCTCCCTGACCATCGCCCCGGACACGGCGGAGAGCGGCAGCCACACCTGCTGGGTCTCGGGGAAGGCAAAGCGTGGCGGCATCACACCGATGATCGTCGCCGGATGGCCGCTGAGATCGACGATGCGCCCGATCACGGATGCATCCTGGTTGTAGCGCCGGCTCCATACTTCGTGACTGAGAAGGACGACGCGGTCGGCCCCAGGCCTGTCGTCTTCTGCCGTGAAGTTGCGGCCGAGCACAGGGGAAGCGCCAAGCAGCTCGAACAGGCCGTGCGAAATGGCCGAGCCACGATAGCGCTCCGGCTCATGCGCGCCGTCCGCGATCGTGACGCTCCGGTAATCGAACGCCTCCAGCGCTGAGAACGACGTGGCCGCTTCCTTGATGTCCCGGTAATCGAGGAAGGAGACCTGACCCCTGGAAATATGAAGGCGGGGGTTGACGCCGCGGAACACGACGATGCGCTCGGCGTCTGGATACGGGTATGGATGGAGGACGACGCCGTCGAAAAAACTGAAAATCGCCGCGTTCACACCGATCCCGAGCGAAAGGCACGCGACGGCAACGGCGGTGAACCCGCGGTTCTTGAGGAGAGTGCGAACCGCGTAGCGAAGGTCCTGCAGGAGCATGGAGGCTTATACGAGCAGGCCCTGCGACCGGTTCGACATGTGCCTGCCAACTCCTGTCGCCCCGATCTCGTCCAAGCAACCGCGCCCCGGCTGCGCCGGGGTGCGATTGCGGGATTCGGGATTCGGGATTCGGGATTCCAAGGTGGAAGCTGCATTCATTAGTAGCTTCCGGCTTTAGCCGGAAGGGACAGGCAGCGCGGGATTCGGGAACCGGCAACTGAAGAATTTGGAGTAGTCAGATGAACATGATCGTACGGCCTCATTGGATGAGCGGGATGTTGCTGATCGCCGGCCTCAGCGCGAGCCTGGGCGGGACGGTGGCGGCGCAGCGGAACTCTGGCGGAGATGACGGATGCGAGGGGCAGAACTGGGGCGACGACCGCAGCGGCTTCTGCGAAGTGCGGCAATACACGGTGCCCGCCTCCGGTGCGGTTCTGTCGGTCGATGCGGCGCCGAACGGCGGCATCAACGTCGAGGGCTCACCCCGGCAGGACGTCCTCGTCCGCGCGCGGGTGATCGCCACTGGACGGACCACGGAAGAAGCGAAGGCGCTGGCGGCACGGGTGCAGGTGACGGCGACGGCCGACCGCGTGATCGCCGAGGGTCCGCGCGGCCTCGGGCAGCTGCAGGGCTGGCACGTCAGCTACCGGCTGGCGGTCCCCACCGGCACGCCGCTGTCGCTCAAGACAACAAACGGCGGCATCAGCGTCGACGGCGTCGATAGCCACGTGGAATTTACGACCGTGAACGGCGGCGTCAGGCTGTCGCGGATGGCGGGCGACGTCCAGGGTCGCACGAGCAATGGCGGCGTCGACGTCGATCTCGACGGCAGCACGTGGCAGGGCGGCGGGCTCGACGTACAGACGACGAACGGCGGAGTGAGACTGCGGATTCCGGAGAACTACTCGGCGCACCTCGAGACCGGAACCGTGAACGGGGGCGTCAACATCGACTACCCGATGACCGCGCAGGAGCGATCCGGCCGTTCGGTCAGCGCCGACATCGGCGGCGGCGGTCCGACGCTTCGCGTCAGCACCTCCAATGGAGGCGTTCGGGTCACGCGTAAATAGCCGCGCGCGCCGGCCCGCCCTCTACCAGCGCAGGAGCGGACGCGCATGTGCCGAACCGGGCCACGGGATCGACACGAGGATCGCGATCAGGGCGAGTCCATAGAAGATGGCGGCGACGCGGTGGCGGCGCAGGGAGTCGGTGCGCCGCGCCCGCACCCGCCCGACGTGGGCGAGCGCCACGCCAATGAGCATGCCGAACACGTGTTCAACCGCCCAGAATCTCAGGACCGGATCTTTCATCGCACCGCCAATGTCGTGCAGCGCGGCCGAGGCAAATGGGCTGAGGAACAGGTAGAGCACGAGCCCGATTGTCAGCTGCAGATCGAGGAACATGACGAACCAGAACCCGGCGCGATCGTCCGCCGGCGTCCACGACGCGTGTCTCGATCCTCCGAGCAGCCCGCGCGCAGCGGCGTACAGGCCGGCGACGATCACGACCCAGCGAAGCCAGGAATGGACGATGAGGACTGCCGAATACATCAAGGCTCCTGGCGCTCGAGGAGCGCAGCGAGTTCAGCCATCGTGGTACGACCGGCATCATCCGAGTACCACTTCATCAGCTGTTCGTGCAGCGGCTGCTGCATGACGGATTTCTGCTGTTCGAGGAACCACGCCTGCGCCGTCGATGGGCGCTCGACCCACGATCCGATCACCACGTCGTCTTCTGTGAGCACGACGATGGTCGGCGTCGCAGCGCGGCCGTCAGGCGTGAGATTCGCGTCCATCACCGGACGTCCGACAGTCGAATTGATGATGCGCATCGCCAGCCGTTCGGGGGCGCCGTCCACCAGCCTGGCGACGTAAGGAATCGTCTGCACTGAATCCGAGCACCAGTCCTCGGCGACGACGAGGATCAGGCGTCGCGCCGGAAGTGCGCGCATCCGGGTCACCATCTCGGGCGTGACCGCGGCATCGTTGTACCGCTGGCGCCATTCGTCGCGTTTGGCCCGGGCGGATTCCAGGAACTGCGCGAAGGTCGCGCCACTACTATAGAGCGCGCGGTAATCCGGTGCCGTCGCGTGCCGTGCCTGGACGGTGACAGGCACGTAAGCCGTCAGCAGCGCGGCGGCACATACCACCACGCGGGCATGCCACGACAATCGCGTGCAGCGGGAGGGATGATGGCCCGGCGGACGTCTCACGCCCGGATCTTATGCGCAGTCGAGATGGAAAGACAGCTCTCAGCCTTCAGCTTTCAGTTCTCAGCTTTCAGCTCTTAGTTCTCGGCCTTCCGGCTAAAGCCGGAAGCTACAAATGACCGTAGCTTCCGCCTTCGCGCCAGTGTGTAGCTTCCGCCTTCGCGCCAGTGTGTAGCTTCCGCCTTCAGGCGGAAGTTCCCCAATCCCCAATCCCCAATCCCGAATCCCGCGATCCACGGATCCCGGATCCCGAGTTCATTTCGTCCCGTGCAGTCGCGCCGCGTCGAGCGCCCACATCCCGCGCCCGTACGTGGCGATGACGACGACGTGGTCCCGCGGCTGGTACTGCAGGTCGGCGATCTGGACGGACGGAAGCTTCGAACCGAGCACCTGCCAGTTCCGTCCGCCATCGATGGAGACGAACGGGCCGAAGTCGGTCCCGGCATACAGGATGTCGGGATCGGATGGATCCTCGCGCACGACGTTCACCGATCCGGCAGGGATGTTGTGGACGATGCTGGTAAAGGTCCGGCCGAAGTCAGTCGACTTGTAGAGATAGGGCGCGAAGTCGTCCTCTTCGCGGCCTCGCTGCGCGACGTACACCGTTCCGTCCGCGTGCTGCGACGCCACGACGCACGAGATCCATTTGCGCCCACGCAGGCCGGCCGTCACTTCGGACCACCGCTTGCCATCGTCCTCGGTGACATGTAACCGGCCGTCGTCGGTGCCGGCATACAGCACGCCCTGTCGGCGCGGCGACTCGGCGAGGGCGACGACTGTCTGGTACGGAATGCCGGCGGAGCTCCGCGGCAGCATTTCACCCGCGTCGTTGTCAGAGAGATCGGCGCTGATGCGCTCCCACGTGTCCCCCCGGTCCGCCGACCGGAAGACAAACTGGAAGGCGGCGTAGATCAGCCCGGGCTTGTGGACAGACGCAATGATCGGCGCCATCCACTGGCCGCGCAGATCGGGATCCTTTGGGCGTATCGAGGTGCTGGACGTGGCCTGCGCCCTCGGCTCGCGCGGCTTTCGTCCAGCGCTTCCCCTGGTAGCTGGCGCGGGCGGGCTGCTCACGTCGTCGCGGGTGAAATTTCCGTAGAACGTGTGCGAATACACCGTGTTCGAGTTGGCTGGATCGATCGAGTGGCGCGATCCCTCGCCGCCCGGTGCGTTGATCCAGTCGACGGCCGGGATGTGGTCGCGGCCGTGCGTCAGGTCCACGCGCCCACGCCGGCTCCCGACGTCCTGGATGGATCCATAAGCCCACGCAGGCACGCTCGCATCCACCGCCACGTCGTAAAAGAGGGCACCGCCGGCAGACACCGCAAATTTCCACGCGGCGCCGCCATCGATCGACGTGAACACACCGCCGTCGTTCGCGTTGTACAGAATCGAGGGATTCACGGGATCGATCCAGAGACCGTGGTGATCGCCGTGTGGAACCTTCAGCGCGGTGAATGTCTTCCCGGCGTCGTGCGACACGTTCAAGCCGAGGCCGAGGGTATAGATGGTCCGGTCGTCCGAGGGATCCACCCGGATCTGGCCGAATACCCAGCCGTAGGTGCCGGAGTGGCCGGACCAGAACGCATTCGGCTCCGAGACCCGCCGCCACCGCGCCCCCTTGTCGTCGCTGCGGTAGATCTCCGCGCCTTTGATCCGGGCTTCGACAACCGGACGTTGATAAGAGTCCCGCTCTCCCGGTTTGGGTGCAGCGCCCGGTTCGTTGTTGTCGACGAACGCGTAGAGGATGCGCGGGTTCGAACGGGAGATGTCCAGGCCGATGCGGCCACGTGATTCGGCGGCGGGCAGGCCGGTATTTGCCTCAGTCCAGCTGTTGCCACCGTCGGTCGTCTTCCAGATCCCACTCTCCGAATACCCGGGCTCGACTCGCGGATCGCTCCATTTGCGGCGGATGCGCTGCCACATCGCAGCGTAGAGTGTTTCGGGATCGGCCGGGTCCATCACCAGGTCAATCGCGCCGGTCCTCGGGCTGCGGTAGAAGATCTTCTTCCACGTGCGTCCGCCGTCGATGGTCTTGAACACGCCGCGGTTGTCGTTATCGGTCCACTCGTGGCCCGAGGCGGCGACGTAGACCGTGTCCGGCGTGACAGGGTGGACGATGACGCGTCCAATCGTCTGGGTGTCGGTGAGCCCGACGTGCGCGAACGTCCGTCCACCATCGGTGGACTTGTAGACACCGACTCCGGGCATCGATGCGCGGAAGATGTTCGACTCACCGGTGCCGACCCAGAGGATGTCAGGGTTGGATGGAGCGACGGCGAGATCGCCGATGCTCGTCGACGGGTAGTCGTCGAATATCGAGTTCCAGGACCCACCATTGTCGTCCGACTCCCAGACACCGCCGGTTGCGTATCCGGCATAGATCCGGCGGCCGGACCGGGTGTCTGCGACGGCAATATCGGTAGCCCGACCGCTGATATTGGTCGGCCCGAGGTACTGCCACGGAATCGGCGCATAGGGAGAGGTTGACGCCATGGTCCGATAGGTGTCGTACGCAGCGCGCAGGTACTCCGCATCAGCGTGCTTCGATCCCTGCGATGCGGCCGTTGCGCCGAGCGCCAGTGCCAGCGTCCCGGCCGCGATCACCACCGCGCCACATCTCAATCCCACGTGCAACATGCGACTCCTCTATGGCGACGTGCCATTGAACCACAGGGCATCGAAATCCTGGTGTTATCCTGCAGCATGATCGAGTTCATCGTGTTCGATCTCGACGGCACTCTCGTCGACTCCCACCGGGACATTGCCAATGCCGCCAATGCCCTCGTCGAGGAACTCGGCGGCGAACGCCTGCCTGACCCCGCCATTGTTGCGATGGTTGGCGAGGGCGCCGCCGTCCTTGTCCGCCGCGCACTGGCGGCTGCAGGCATCGACCCTGCTCCCCCCGGCGCACTCGATCGCTTTCTGACGCTCTATGACGCACGCCTTGTGGAGCACACGCGGCCGTACGAGGGGACTGTCGATGTGCTCACGCGCTTGCGTGACCGCATGCCGGTGGCGGTGCTCACGAACAAACCCCAGCGTCCGACGGAGCGGATCCTCGACGAACTCGAGCTGCGAAGCTTCTTCGGCGAGGTGATCGGCGGGGACACGCCGCTTGGCCGCAAGCCGGATCCGACGGGGCTGTTGCACCTCGCGCAGAGTGTTGGCGTTCCGACCGAACGCACGCTGATGATTGGAGACTCACCAGTCGACCTGCAGACGGCGAGAAACGCAGGAACGCAGATTTGCCTCGTGAGGTATGGTTTCGGCTTCCGGTTCGCGCCGCAGGATTTCCGCGGCGACGAATGCTTCGCCGATTCTCCGGGTGATCTGATGAAGGCAATAGGGGCACTCGAGTGAGGGTCGGCGCCACAGACTGCCTAAACTGAAACGTTGCGGCCGTTCGGTAACGCCTGACGAGCCTGGAGAGACCATCCGTGCGAACCGCCAGCCACTACCTTGCGGGTGCAAGCGCATTGGCGATCGTGATCATGACCAGCGCTTGCACATCAGCCAAGTCGGCGCGACCCCCTTCGCAGCCCCTCGTGCGATTGGCAGAACTCGAGATCGATCCCGCTCAACTGGAGAGCTATAAGGCTTTTCTCCGCGAGGAAATCGCCACGTCGATTCGGGTCGAGCCTGGTGTGCTCAACTTGTACGCCGTCGCCGTGAAAGGCCAGCCCGCGCAGATCCGGATTTTCGAGATGTACGCCGACACGGCTGCGTACGAGGCGCATGTCAAGACGCCGCATTTCCTGAAGTACAAGACCGGTACGCAGGACATGGTTAAGTCGCTGCGACTTGTGGAGACTGATCCGGTGCTGCTCGGGACGAAGTAGCGGTTTTGGCAGCCGACCAACTTGCGCACGGCGAATTCCTCGGGCTTTGTTGACAATCGTCCGCTTCTCGGGCAAACCTCAACAGTTAACGATTTCCAGCCGGCACCACACACCGCTGCGAAGTTGATCACTGAATCGTTGCATGGAGGACGTATGCGGAATGTGACTTTGGGAGCAATCGTGTGTCTGCTGATGGGCGGGATGGCGGCGGCACAAGCGCCCGATGCGCAGGTGATGGCGCCGATTCAGAAGTTCCTCGACAGCTTCAATAAGGGCGATGTCGCCGGCGCCGCAGCGGCCCACGCGGCGGATGGGGATCTGTCCATCATCGACGAGGTCGCGCCGTTCCACTGGCGTGGACCCCGCGCGTTCCAGGAGTGGAGCACCGCACTCGACGCGGACAGCAAGAAGCGCGGCATCACCGAGCCGATGGTCAAGCTCGGCGCGCCGACACGGACAGAGGTCAGCGGCGACGTGGCATACGTCGTGGTACCGGCGGTTTATACCTTCAAGGAAGCCGGCGCGGCAAAGCGCGAATCGGCGCAAATGACGTTCACGCTGAAAAAGAGCGCCGGCGGCTGGCTGATTCAGGGCTGGACGTGGACGGGCCCGAAACCGTCGGGCGCGGCGGCGGCGGCCAAGAAATAGGGCCTACGGTCCTGCGCCCCTCGGCCGCTCCCCTTGCGGTGATTCAGGCCATTATTCGACGCACTTGATGCGGTGAGTAGGCAGCCCACATCCATGAGCTCATGGTGTCAGCGCTCGTATGACTCGCGCCGCGCTGACGCCGACTGCTTGATCAGGAACCTCTCAGGGTCGGCCCAGAAAGTGGACCGCAATTCGCCGAGCGACGAGGCTCCGCCGTAGCTGATCGACGAGCAGACATGCTTGATCATGTCGCGGACGATCGTCCGCGCCGATCCGCGGGCCGGCACGCTGATCTCCATTCCCTCGGCGCCAATCGCCTCGAGCTCGACCTTGTCCGCATCCTCGACATCGAGCCTGTCGCGGATTGCTTCGAGCGACGCCATCCCCCGCAGCACCTTGAACGGCACCTTCACCGCCTTTTGCGACTCGGGCAGCACGACCGATTTGTGCACGACTTCGCCGGGCGCTTCTTCGGTTCCGGCGAACGCGCTGCCGAGCATCACGCAGTCGCCGCCGAACAGCAGCGCTTCGAGAATGGCGCCGTGCCGCTTGATGCCGCCGTCAGCGATCACCGCGATGTCCGATCCGGCCACCGCGAGTCGGCACTCGACCAGCGCCTGGACCTGCGGCACGCCGAAGCTGGTTGTCATCCTGGTCGTACAGCCGCCTCCAGGGCCGATGCCGACCTTGATTCCGTCGGCGCCCCGGTCCTTCAGGAACCGCGCGCCCTCCGCCGTCGCGACATTGCCGGCGATCAGCTCGGCATCCGGAAACTTCTTCCTGAACTGCGCCAGTGCGCGCTCCATCACGACGGAGTGACCGTGCGCAATGTCGATGACGAGCACATCGACGCCGGCGCGAATCAGCTCGGCGGCGCGCTCGAGGTAATCGCCGGTCGCCCCTATCGCCGCACCCACCCTGAGCCGGCCGCGGTCGTCGCGCGTCGCGAACGGCATGCGTCGGCGGCGGACCAGGTCACGGGCGGTGATGAGCCCAATGAGAACGCCGCCGCTGTCGACGAGCGGTAACTTCTTCACCTTGCGCTCGACCATCACCCGCTCGGCGGCGTCAGGCTCGAGCGGACCCTGATGGACAACGAGTTGGGCGAGCGGCGTCATCCGGTCTGACACGCGCGATCCGCGGCGTCCGACAAATCGCATGTCGCGCTCCGTCAGCAACCCAACCAGGCGACGTGCGTCGTCGAGCACCACGAGCGTGCCGACACGAGAGCGGGCCATGAGCGACGCCGCTTCGTCGAGCGGCGCCCCCGGCGCAATGCTCCACGGATCGGTGATGACGCCGTGCTGCGTGCGCTTGACGATCTCGACCTCCCGAACTTGCGGCTCGATCTCACCGGGACGGAAGCCGCGATCGATGATGCCGATGCCGCCCTCCTCGGCCTGCACGATGGCCATCGGCGCGCGCGTGACGGTGTCCATGTTCGCCGATACGATCGGCCGCTTCAGCGTGAGCCGGCGTGACAGCTGAGATGTCAGATCGATGGTCGTCGGGTCCCGCCGTTCGAGCACGCTGCGCTGCGGCGAGAGGATGAAGTCGTCGAACGTGCAGCCGTGCACCGCGGCGAGCAGACGCTGGCCGAGAGCGGCGTCGATGGAGGGAAATACGGACATGGGTCCAATACTACATACTTGAGCCTGGCATCGCTGACAATTGGAGTTACCAGTAACGCAGTCACCAGTCACCAGTCACCAGTCACCAGTCACCAGTCACCAGTCGCCAGTCGCCAGTCGCCAGTCGCCAGTCGCCAGTAGAACTGAGAGCTGATTGCTGATGGCCGAGAACTGAATGCTGATTGCTGAGAGCTGATTGCTGATCAGCTGAGAACTGATTGCTGATTGCTGACTGCTGAAAACTGATGGCTGATGGCTGATGGCTGAAAGCTGAGAGCTAATTACGTGCGAGAGATCGAGGAACTGGTGCGCGATCGCCTGAAGGGGACGCTGCCCGGCATCGAAGCGCAGATGCGTTTCGCGCCCATGCCGCAGCGAATGGAGTGGCGCGTCGGCCACTTCCCCACTGAGGCGCGGACAGCCGCCGCACTTCTGCTGCTCTACCCCGGGGCAGCAGGTCCCGCGGTCGCATTGACCGTGAGATCGAGCGGCCTGGCGCGGCATCCCGGCCAGGTCAGCCTGCCCGGCGGCGCGACCGATCCTGGAGAGACGCTGGCTGAAGCGGCGCTGCGCGAAGCGTCGGAGGAAATCGGCGTCGATCCAGCGAGTGTCCGGATCCTGGGTGAGTTGACGCCGATACACGTCCTGGTCAGCGGGTTCACTCTTCACCCGATTGTCGGCGTCGCCGATCGTCGCCCCGAGTTCCAGGCGTCGCCCGGGGAAGTGGAAGAGATTCTCGAGGTGTCGCTGCACGATCTGCGCGACGCCTCGCGCATCCGGCAGGGCACCAGGCTGCGCGAAGGCGTCGCGGTCGAGTATCCGTACTTCGATCTGCTCGGCCACCAGGTGTGGGGCGCCACCGCCATGGTGCTCGGCGAGTTCATCTGCCTGCTCGCCACCGGCGCGTGACCCGGGCTCGATCCGGTTACTTGTTCGGCTGCGGCGTGACCCGCAGATAAGGCTTCTTGGCCACGAATCCCTTCGGGAACTTCTTCTTCGCGTCCTCGTCGCTCACCGAATTCACCACGATGACATCGTCGCCATCCTTCCAGTCGGCTGGCGTTGCGACCGAGTGTGTGGCGGTCAGCTGCAGCGAGTCGATCACGCGCAGCAGTTCCTGGAAGTTGCGCCCCGTGCTCGCCGGATACGTCAGCGTCAGCTTGACCTTGTTGTCGGGACCGACGATGAAGACCGAGCGAACCGTCATCGTGTCGCTCGCGTTGGGATGGATCATCCCGTAGAGGTCCGCAACCTTCTTGTCGGGATCCGCAATCATCGGGAAGTTGACGGCGTGGCCGGTGACATCCTTGATGTCCCCGTCCCACTTGTTGTGGGACTCCACCGGATCGACGCTCAGTCCGATCACCTTGGTGTTGCGCTTGTCGAACTCCGGCTTGAGCGCCGCGAGGGCGCCGAGCTCCGTCGTGCAGACCGGCGTGAAGTCCTTGGGGTGCGAAAACAGGACGGCCCAGCTGTTTCCCTTCCACTTGTGAAAATCGAGCGGACCCTGGGTGGTGTCGGCGGTGAAATTCGGGGCTTCATCTCCGAGGCGGATTGACATGTTCGAACTCCTCTATAAGACAAACGGAACCACGCGCGCCGTTCGCGCGCGGTAGGAGAGATACTCCGGATATTTTCGCGCAAGCAGCTGCTCTTCAGCATACATGCGCATCGCCGCGCCCGCGGTCGTCAATGCGGCGGCAGCCCCGCTGAACCAGGACCGGTGGTCGATGGCGCCGGCCCAGACGAAGTACAGCACTGCGGCGTAAATCGGGTGGCGCAGCAGCGCGTATGGCCCTCTCGTCACCAGCCCACCCGCTGTCGGATTCGCTGCTGCATGAAAGCTGCGTAAGCCGAACGTGATGCGGGCCGCAATCATCAGCCCAATCGCGAAGACCTGCACGACCAGGCCCGGTGCGCTGCCGGCCAACAGCTCCTGCCGCTGAACCATCAAGACGATCCCCGCGATCATCAAGCCAAAGCCAAGCAGCGATGAGGGCTTCAAGTTCATGAATTTTCGGCCGGGAACTTCCGCCTGAAGGCGGAAGCTACGGGCCAAGACGGAAGCTACGGGCCAAGACGAAAGCGACGGGCCAAGGCGGAAGCGACGGGCCAAGGCGGAAGCTGACGCGCGCCAAGGCGGAGGCTACGCGCCAAGGCGCAAGCTAGTCCACAACGTAAGCTTCGCCAGGTCGCAAGCCTCGCAAGCGACGAAGTCCACAGCATAGCGTAGAAGCAGCGCCGGCCCGGGTGTCTTCGGGAGGGCCGGAGGCGGAAGCACTACGACCGGAGCACTTGCGCGCCATCGATGCGGGCGGCGCGAAACGCCGGTACAGCCGCGGCTGCGAGCGCCACGACGAGAAGGGCGAGTGCCGACACCAGATACGTTGACGGATCGTCAGCCGTGACGCCAAACAGCAGGCCGGCAAGCACCCTCGAAGCTGCCCAGGCGGCAAGCATCCCGGTCAGGACCCCGACGCCGGCGAGGACTCCCGCTTCGAGTGCAATCATCGAAACGACTTCCCGGGCCCGTGCACCAAGGGCAATCCGAATCGCGATCTCGCGGGTCCGCTGCGACACCGACGCTGCCATCACGCCGTAGATCCCGACCAGCGCGAGCGCGACGGCGAGCCCGCCGAACACCCCGGTTAAGACGGACATGAAGCGCGGCCGCGACAGCGCGCGCGCGACGTGTTCCTCCATCGTCGCCACGTGCGCCATTGGCAACGACGGCGACAGCCGCGCGATCTCGGCGCGAATGAGCGGAACGGTAGTGTGCGGATCGACGGTGGTGCGGACGACGAATGCCATCGAGCCGAACGAGCGTTGCGGCAGAGGCTGATAGATCTCCGGCCGTGGCGGCGCAGCCGGCCCGCCATGACGCATGTCGGAGACAACCCCGACCACCGTCATCCATGGATCCTGTGGATCGCGGCCCAGTCGGAGCCTCCGGCCGACGGGATCGGCGCCGGACCAGACCTGCCGCGCGAGCGCCTGGTTGACGACGACGATTGGAGGAGCCTCGGCCGTGTCCCCGGGCCGGAACCCGCGTCCGCCGACGATGCGCATCCCGATCGCATCGAAGTACTGCCACGACACAATCTGCCATCCTGCCGAGGGCTCGCGGCCGGGGACCGGGACGGGTGCTCCTTCGATCATGTAGCGCGTCGAAAAGTCATCGCCGCCGATCGGGAGCGTGACCGCCGCACCTGCGCGGGTGACTCCGGGCAGCGACTCGATACCCTGCAGGAGCTGATCGTAAAAGGCGCGCTGATCGGCCGGAGTCGCTGTTCGTCCGCCCGGCGCCGTGACGGTGAACGTCAGTAGATTGCGCAGGTCGAGGCCGGTGTCCACGGCGGAGAGCGCACTGAAGCTCCTCAGCAGGAGACCGGCGCCGACCAGAAGCATCAGTGCAACGGCGATCTCGACCGCGACCAGCACAGTTCGCATCCGCCGCCCCTGGGTGGCGTTGGAGCCGCGGGCACCGCCGTCGCGCAGGTCGTCGTTCGGCGAGGACCGCGACACCTGCCACGCCGGCAGCGCTCCGAAGACGAGGCCGGTTGCAATCGCAACGACCAGGGTGAACCCGAGAACGACAGGATCGGTGTGCGTGTCCGAAAGTCGAAGCACGCCGCCCGGTGTCAATCCGACCAGGACCCGAGCCGCCCACGAGGCCAGCCACAGCCCCGCGACGCTGCCGGCAATTGAGAGGACGACAGCTTCGGTGAGCAACTGGCGAATGATACGGGCGCGGGTCGCGCCGAGCGCAAGACGGACTGCGATTTCGCGGCGTCGTGACGTGCCCCGGCCGAGCAGCAGGCTGGCGACATTGGCGCACGCGATCGCCAGGACGAATCCAACCGCCCCCAGCAGCACTCCGAGCGGGCGGGTCACCGGACCGAAAAACTGCTCGCGCAGCGGCACGATGGCGGCGCCGCGGTTCGCGTCGCTGTCGGGGTACTCTTCAGCCAGACGCGCCGCAAGGACGTCCGCCTCGCGCCGTGCCTGCTCGAGAGTGACGCCGTCGCGAAGGCGCGCGACCATTCGAAGGATTCCGAGATTCCTGTCGCCGGAGAGGTTTTCGGCCGGATTGTCGGCGGGTGTCCGGGGGATGTCCCGCGCCGCCCCCGGAATCCACAGCTCCGGTGAACTGCCGCCGGTCGATCCGCCCGTCACACCCGGCCAGCCGAAGTCCTGACGCATCACGGCGACAACCTGGCGTCTGGCGCCGTTGATGGTGATGTCGCGGCCGACGATCCCCGGGTCCGAGCCGAAGCGGCGCACCCAGAGTCCATGGCTCAGCACGACCGCGCGATCGTCGGCGGTGTTGGTGTGGAAGACGTCCCCCAGGAGCGGACGCGCACCGAGCACATCGAAGAAGCTCGACGACACGCTCGAGGCGTCGAGCTGTTCCGGCGGTCCGCCGCCGGTCAGGATGACTCCGAACTGACAGATGCCAGCGGCGGTCGACACGGAACCGAAGCCGTCCCGGAAATCCAGGAAGCGCGCCGGGGAGAGCGGCCCGCGCGCAGAGCTCCCGTTCGTGGCCCAGATGAAGACCAGCCGGTCCGCATCCCGATACGGGAGCGGACGCAGCAGGACGCTATTGATGACGCTGAAGATCGCGGTATTCGCGCCGACCCCGAGCGCGAGCGTCACGATCGCAACGACGGCAAACCCGGGCGTTTTTCGCAACGAACGCAGGGCAAAGGAGACGTCCTGGACGATATCGTTCCACATGGCGATCTGTTGGACGGCCGGCGCGACCGGCGGTTGGTCTCGCTTTCGGCGACTCCAATGGCATCGGCAGAAGAGCGTCGCCCCGGTGATCGCCCCCGGCGAACGCGGGTACAATGAATGGCATGCGTAGACTGCTTCTGCTCTGCGGGCTCGTGGTGTGTTTTGGCGGGTGCAAGAGCCAGCAGAACAGTTCCGCCGCCCCGGCGGCGGCACCACCTGCAGCAGCGACGATACCCGTTTCCGCTATGCCCAAGATCGAAGCCGCACCGATACTTGAACACATCAAAGTGCTCGCATCCGACGAGTACGAAGGCCGCTCGCCGGGTACGAAGGGCGAGGAGTTGTCGGTCAAGTACATCCAGGATCAGTTCAAGCAGCTCGGGCTCAAGCCGGGCAATCCTGACGGCACCTACGTCCAGAAGGTACCGCTGGTCGGGATCACCGCGAAAGAGACGGCACCGCTGACGGTCACGAAGGGGTCGCAGAAACAGACGTTCAAGTGGGCCGATCAGGTCGTGGCGTGGTCCAAGCACGTGGCGGACACGGCGTCGATCGACCAGTCGGACATCATCTTTGCCGGTTATGGCGTCGAGGCGCCCGAATTCAACTGGAACGACTTCAAGGACGTGGACGTCAGGGGCAAGACGATCATGGTCCTGGTCAACGACCCCGCGGTGCCGGACCCGGCGGACCCGTCGAAGCTCGACGCCAAAGTCTTCCACGGCAATGCGATGACGTACTACGGCCGCTGGACCTACAAGTTCGAAGAAGGCGCGCGCCGTGGTGCGGCGGGCATCTTCGTCATCCACGAAACCGGCCCGGCCGGGTACCCCTTCTCCGTCGTCCAGGGCAACCTGCAAGAGAAGTTCGACCTCGTCACCCCCGACAAGAACATGAAGCCGCGCCGCGATCGAAGGCTGGATTACGACCGACGCCGCCAGGAAGATCCTGGCGATGGGCGGCCAGGACTTCGATGCGCTGAAAAAGCAGGCGGTGACGCGCGAGTTCAAGCCGGTCGCGCTCGGTCTCAAGGCGTCGCTGGCCATCCACAACACGCTGCGCACGATCGACTCGCAGAACGTCGTCGCGAAACTCGACGGCAGCGACGCGCGTCTCAAGGACGAGTACGTCGTCTATTCGGCCCACTGGGATCACCTGGGCGTCGGGAAGCCAGTCAAGGGGGACAAGATCTACAACGGGGCGCTCGACAACGCGTCAGGCGTGGCCTCGGTGCTGGAGATTGCGCGTGCGTTCACGAAAGTGCAGCCGGCGCCGAAGCGGTCCATCCTCTTCCTGATGGTCACAGCCGAGGAGCAGGGGCTGCTGGGTTCGCAGTATTACTCGCTCAATCCGCTCTATCCGCTGGCCAAGACCGCCGCCAACATCAACATCGACGGCGTCAACCAGTGGGGACGGACGAAAGACCTCACGGTCGTCGGGATGGGTGCGTCGAATCTCGACGAGTACCTGCGGGCGGCTGCGGCGGAGCAGGGACGAACGCTTCGCGCCGATCCCGAACCGGAAAAGGGTTTCTACTACCGGTCGGATCACTTCAACTTCGCAAAGCAGGGAGTGCCGGCGCTCGACCCCGACGCGGGCATCGACTACATCGGCCAGAGTGCGGACTACGGAAAGAAAAAGCGCGACGAGTACAGCGAGGTCGATTACCACGCACCTTCGGACGAGATAAAGCCCGAGTGGGATCTTTCAGGGGCGGTCGAAGACGATGAGTTGCTCTTTGCGGTGGGGTACCGGGTCGCGAATGCCGACAAGCTGCCCGAGTGGACGGCGGGGAACGAATTCAAGTCGAAGCGCGACGAGATGCTGAAGCAGTCAACGCACTGACGGGTGATCTGATCCCGGCCGGTGCACAACCAAGGACAGGACCAACGACATGCCATATCCAGAGTATTTGATCGCCCCGATGCGCGGGGAAATGACCGACATGGGCGCGAAGGAGCTGCGGACGCCCGCGGCGGTGGACGAAACCGTGAAGAACAGCAGCGGAACCGTGCTGCTCGTCGTCAATTCGGTGTGCGGTTGCGCAGCTGGCAAGGCCCGCCCCGGCCTCGCGGCGGCACTGCAGAACGCCAATCGTCCTGACGTGGTCGCGACGGTGTTTGCCGGTGCCGACATCGACGCCACCGACCGGGCACGTCAGTACTTCACCGGTTACGCTCCGTCATCTCCCTCGGTCGGCCTGCTGCGCGACGGCAAGCTGCTCTACATGATGGAGCGGAGCCAGATCGAGAGCCGGAATGCGGAGATGATCGCGGCAGAGCTGACGCAGGCGTTCGACAAGTTCTGCGTCAAGCAGACCGCGTAACCGGAGGCGTATTGAGCGGGAGGCGCCAGCCTCCCGGCTCAGTGCTCTTTTGGATCTTCGAGGTAGGTGTAGCCGCCGAGGCCGTCTTCGTAGAACTGGAGGAGACGGCCTGACTCTTCGTAGCTGATTTTCCCGTCGCGCACCGCGAGCTCCACGTCCTGCCGGAGCTTGCGGACGAGCGTATCCGCGTCGAACTCGACGTAGTCCAGCACCTCTTTGACCGTGTCGCCCTTGATCACGGCGTCGAGCACGACGCTCCCGCGCTCGTCGAGGCTGACGTGGACGGCATGCGTGTCGCCAAACAGGTTGTGCAGGTCGCCGAGAATCTCCTGGTACGCCCCGATGAGGAACACGCCGAGGTAGTAGGGCTCGCCGTTGACGGTGTGGAGCGGCAGCGTCCGCTTCACGTCGCGCCGGTCGATGAACTGATCGATCTTCCCGTCCGAATCGCAGGTGATATCGCCGAGCACGGCGTGGTGGCTCGGCGGCGTGTTGAGCCGATGGATCGGCATCACCGGGAACAGCTGCTTGATCGCCCAGCTGTCCGGGCACGACTGGAAGAGTGAGAAGTTGCAGAAATATGTATCGGCCATCGTGTCGTCGAGACCCTGCAGGTCCTCCGGCACGTCGTCCATCTGGGCCACCAGCTTCCGCAGCTTCACGAGAATGGCCCAGTACAGGTTCTCGGCCTGGCAGCGCTGCTCGAGCGGCAGGTAGCCGCCGGTGAACAGGTTCAAGGCCATGTCGAGCGCCTGCTGGGCGTCGTGGAAGCCCTCGAGCGCGTTGCGGGCGGAGAGATTCTGGTAGGTCTCGAGCAGATCGATGACGGGCTGCTCCGCCTCGTCCGGTTTGATCGAATCGGGGATCTTCTCGTCGCCAAACGACGACACCCCCAGTACGTTGAAGATCAGCACGCTGTGGTAGGCGACGATCGCGCGGCCGCTCTCCGAAATGATCGTCGGGATGCTTGACCTTCTCGTCGTTGCAGACGGTCTGGATGTGGTACACGACGTCGTTCGCATACTCTTCCAGCGTGTAGTTGACGCTCGATTCGAAGTTCGTCTGCGACCCGTCGTAATCGACGCCGAGCCCGCCGCCGACATCGATGAACTCCAGCCCGGCGCCCGCCTTGACCAGCTCGGTGTAAACGCGCGCCGCCTCGTTCAAGGCGCCCTTGACGATCCGGATGTTGGGGATCTGGCTGCCGAGGTGAAAGTGCAGGAGCTTGAAGCAGTCCTGCATCCCGCGCGACTTCAGTTCCTCGAGGCCGCGCAGCACCTCGGCCACAGTCAGGCCAAACTTCGATCGGTAGCCACCAGAGCCCTGCCAGCGCCCGCCGCCGCGGGCCGCGAGCTTGACGCGCATGCCGATCTGCGGCCGGACACCGACCTTTTCCGCGTACTTCAGGATCAGGCCGAGCTCGGTGAATTTCTCGACCACCGGGATGACGTTGCGCCCGATTTTCTGGGCCAGCATCGCCATTTCGATGAATTCCGCGTCCTTGAAGCCGTTGCAGATGATCGGCGTGTCGTTATACGCCTGGGCCATGACGGCCAGGAGCTCCGGCTTGGAGCCGGCCTCGAGACCGAACCCGTACTCGCGGCCGAAGTCGAGCACTTCCTCGACCACCTGCCGCTGCTGGTTCACTTTGATCGGATAAACGCAGATGTATTTGCCGTCGTACTGGTGCTGCGTGATCGCGGTGCGGAAGGCGTTGTGGATGTCGCCAACGCGGTGGCGCAGGATGTCGCTGAACCGGAGGAGCACAGGGAGCCCGATCCCGCGCAACAGCAGGTGGTCGGTCAGCTGCTTCAGATCGATGGACCTGGCCGGATCCTTCGTCGGATGCACGAGCATGTGCCCGGCCGACGAGATCGAGAAGTAGCCTTTACCCCAGCGGTCCACCTCGTAGAGATCGGTGGCGTCGCCGATGGTAAATGCCTCGCCGGTCTTCCAGTTGCGATGTCCTCTGGTGGTGGTACTGCTCACGAAGATCATAATACACACGTTTTTTCGGAATGCTGTGCGGAATCCGACGACGTCGCAAGGGGATCGCGCGGTGAGAAGCCATCAGCTATCAGCTATCAGCTATCAGGTTCCTTCCGCCTGAAGGCGGAAGCTACGAGTCTCAGGTTCCTTCCGCTTGAAGGCGGAAGCTACGATCGCACGCGCCGCGTCGATCATGGCTTCCAGCTTCCAGTCGGCTTCCCGCTTCCAGCTTCCCGCTTCCAGCTTCCCGCTTCCGGCTCCCGCATCCCGCTTCCCGCGCTCCGCCCCGCAATCCCGAATCCCGAATCCCGAATCCCGAGTCCCGAGTCCCGAGTCCCGAGTCCCGAGTCCCGAGCCCCGAGTCCGAGTCCCGAGTCCCGAGCCCCGCATCCCGAAGTTCCGAACCCCGAACCCCCGAACCCGGAACCCCGAACGCCGAATCCCGAGCCCCGAGTCCCGAGCCCCGACCCTGTCCGAATCCGGGCTCGAGGTGTCCGAGTACGCTCAGTGCCGGCCGGCCCACTAAATTTTTGGGACCACGGGTCGAGGAACATTTCACCCCAGCCGGGACGAACGATTCCGGGACGAAGTGGCGATTCGCGGGACGGAATGCCGAAATCGAATGACCAGTGACGACGAAGCGCATACGTGCGGGAGCTCCGGACCATCGCCCGGCCCTCCTGGCGGGACGAATGCACTGGCCAATCGCGCTTCCGGCAGCACGAAATGCTTGCGAGTTACGTCTAACCCACGAACAACGCGTCCTGAACCCTGAGGGCGACACCGTTCATGAAACCGCCAGCCGATCGACGCCTCGACCTGAACGGCACAGGGGTGGACCTCCCGGCGCCGCCACGGCCGCGCTACGGTCTCTCGTCGCGGGTCGTGATTGCGGTTGCCGGCCTGTTGAGCGCGCTGACGTCAATACTCGCCGCGCAGGCAGCGACGCAAGGCGGCCACTCGACGGAATGGCTTCCGCTGGTCGCCGTCAATTGCAGCTACTGGTTCACCTGGGCGCTGCTGACTCCAGCGGTGGTGTGGCTCTCGCAGCATTTCAGGTTCGAGCGGCCCGGACTGCCCACCGCGCTGCTCGTCCATCTGCCAGCCGTGGCGCTGTTCTCGCTCGGTCACCTCGCGGTGATGACCGGCGTGCACTGGTGGCTCGCGATGGCGGCCGGTCGCACGTTCGACTGGGGGGCGGAGTTCGGGCACGCGACGCTCACGAGTCTCGCGGCGGAGATGATCACCTACTCGGCGATCGCGGCGGCGAGTCAGGCGGTCCTCTACTATCGCGAGACGCGTGACCGGGCCGCGCGCGCCACGCAGATCGAGGCGCAGCTGATTGAAGTGAGGATGGCGACGCTGCAGCAGCAGCTGCAGCCGCACTTTCTGTTCAACACCCTGCACGCAATCTCGACGCTGATGCACCGTGACGTCGAGGCCGCGGACAGGACCCTCATGCGTCTCAGCGATCTGCTGCGTATGACCCTCGAGCACGCGGGGCGCCAGGAAGTGACGCTCCATACCGAGCTCGACTTCCTCTCGAAGTATCTCGAGATCGAACAGACGCGATTCGCCGAACGGCTCATCGTCCGCTTCGACATCGACCCCGAGACCCTCGATACGCTGCTGCCGTCGCTGCTCCTCCAGCCACTGGTCGAAAACGCCATCAAGCACGGCGTCTCGCGCAAGGCCGGGCCGGGCCACGTCGACATCACCGCCAGGCGCGATCACGACAAGCTCTGGATCGAGATTCGAGACGACGGCGCCGGATTGTCGGAGAGCTCGCTGTCGGCGCTGCAGAAAGGCGTCGGCGTCTCGACGACGCGGGCACGCCTCCAGCACCAGTTCGGCGCCGATTTCCGTTTCGAATTCCATCGCCAGGAACCCGGCGTGTCGGTGGTCGTCGCGGTGCCCTGGCGCAGCGAGCCCGCAGCGCTCGAACACGCGCCGAGCGATCCACTGCCGGTGCAGACTGGACGCGCTCACGGCAACGGGCTCGATCGGTCGAAGCTCGCCCCTCGACAGCCCGCCTGACCCTCAACCACAGCGCATGGGAATACGGACATGAAAAAGATCAGGACCCTTGTCGTAGACGATGAGCCGCTCGCACGAGAGCGGTTGACCGGCCTGCTGTTCAACGAGCCGGATATCGAGATTGTCGGGCAGTGCCGCGACGGCGAGGAGGCGATCACCTCGATCATGGACCTCTCGCCCGACCTCGTCTTCCTCGACGTGCAGATGCCGCAGATGAACGGCTTCGAAGTGATCGAGGCGGTCGGCAACGAGCGCATGCCGCTCGTGATTTTCGTCACCGCGTACGACCAGCACGCCCTCAAGGCGTTCCAGGTGCGCGCGCTCGACTACCTGTTGAAGCCGTTCGATCGCGAGCGCTTCACCGAAGCGCTGCAGCGTGCACGCAAGCAGATCGAGCGCGAGGAGACAGGAGATCTCGGCCGGCGGCTGCTCGCGCTGGTCAAGGACCTGCGCAAGGATCAGCCGCGGGCCGAACGTCTGGTGGTCAAAGCGGGCGGCCGGCTGTTCTTCCTGCGGACCGACGAAATCGACTGGATCGAGGCCGCCGGCAACTACGTCCGGCTCCACGTCGGCAACACGTCTCACCTGCTGCGTGAGACCATGAACGCGATCGAAGGACGCCTGGATCCGGAGAAATTCTTCCGCATCCACCGGTCGAGGATTGTGAACATGGAACGGATCCAGGAGCTGCAGCCCTGGCTCAATGGTGAGTATTCGGTCCTGCTCCGCACGGGCACGCGTCTCACCCTCAGCCGCGGATACCGTGAAAAGCTCCAGGACCGGCTCAGGGCCTGAGCCACACGGTCGGGCCCGCGGGCGGAACCGTAATTCGGCAACCAGGACCGTAAGCGTCCGGCGACCCCGGTGCGCACGATCGCCGAGGTTTGCCGCGCTTTTCGCGGGTACTGTCCTTGCCTCTCTCAGCCCATCGTCATTCCTCTCCGGATATTAACGATGGATGTGTCTGCCACCCGACGTGCGCCGGCTTCGCCCACGTGGCGGCGTCTGCCCGGACGACGGCCGGGTCTTGCCGTGCTGATCGTCAGCGGCGACCCGTCGGTGCGCGCGATCGCGATGCAGGAACTCGAGACCAGCGGGTTGTGGTGACGTGCGCGGCGCACTCCGGGCATGCGCTCCTGGCCTGTCTGACACGCGGGCGGATCGACCTGGCGTTCATCGAGGCGACGCTCGAGGACATGCCGGGCGCGGAGCTCGCGTGCAGGTTGCGCCGTCACCTGCCCGAACTGCGAGTCGTGTTCCTTGCTCCCGCCGGCACACCGGCGGCGCCGGGCGTCGTCGTGCGGCCGCTCACCGGAGAGAAGCTCGTGGCGGAACTCGCAGTGCTTACTTTGACGGCATCTTGAACAGCGAGTCGTCGGCAGTGACGTCGAATTCGACGGAGTCGAGCGTGGTCGACGCGGTCACCTTGCCGTTGACGAGCTGTCGGATGCTGAACGGAATCATCCTGCCATCGACGTCGCGATAATCACCGAGCTCTGTTTCGAATTTCGTCGGCCGGCCGCCCGGTGCGATGCGTGACGGCGATCGTCTTCTCGAGCCCGGTCTCGGCATCCAGGTAGTAGTCCTGCGGCGGCCCGCCCTTCTTCGTCACCCGCAAGTGCAACACATCGCCGTCGTCGCGCTTCTCCCTGCCAACCAGCGTCGATCGAGTGCCCCTTGGCCTTGTAGTCGACAAAGACGCTGTCGAACTCCGCATCCTGGCGCGCATAGGCGGCCTGCGATCCCTGCGCCTCCTCCGGCGGCTGGTTGCCACGCTGCACCCAGAGCGTTGCCCCATCGAACGCGCTGACAAACGTCTCACCGTCGATCGTCTGCTCGCGCCGCATCATGTTCGGACGCTTCGCGAGCATGGTCGTGGTGGCGTTCTTGGGAGCTGCAGAAGGCGCGTCGGTTGCGGTCACGTGGCCAGTCATCCGAACGGTCGAGGTGGCGCGAATCTTCTCCAGGCCCCCTTTGGCCTTCAGGTTCATCGCGATGATTTCGTCGAGGGTCTGGCCGCTCGCGATTGAGGGCACGAGGCAAGCCGCTGCCACGAGTGCGGCAACGATGGGAAGCATACGGCGCATCAACGTTCTCCTTTGCCGAGGGCACTGGCTCGTCAATTGTGACATACGCAGTGATGCCAGGAAGCAACGCCGTACGTACCAGAACGCATGGGAACGGTCATCCCGTACCCACGCGTTCTCAGGAAAACCTTTGGCCCGGTTACGCCGTCAGACGCGACGTCGAACCATCATGCGGTACAGCGCGAGCAGGATGATCGCGCCGACAATCGACATGATGTAGCCGGCCCCGGCGCTCTCGTTGGGACCGCTCCCTGTAAACGCGCGGCCTATGAACCCACCGATGAGCGAGCCGGCAATGCCGAGCAGCATCGTCACAATGAAGCCGCCCGGGTCTTTCCCAGGCATCAGAAGCTTGGCGATAAAGCCAACCACCAGACCGAACACGATCCACGACAGAATAGCCATCGCTCGTCCCCCCTTCGTTCCTCGCGGCCACCTATGCAAGCGTGCGACCACAGGCTATGGCAGAGCTGCCTGCGCCGCACCCCCTTTTATGCCTAGAAAAACGTCAACCTGCATCCCTCGTGTTCTAGCAGCCAGCGTTTGCGTTCGAGTCCACCACCGTATCCCGTCAGTGTGCCGTTCGAACCGATGATGCGGTGGCAGGGGACGATCACGGCGATCGGGATTGGCGCCGTTCGCCGCGCCGACGGCACGCACCGCCGTCGGTGCAGCAATCGCGCGCGCAAGATCGGCATAGGACGCGGTGCGGCCCGGGCGGACCGTGCGAAGCGCTTCCCACACCCGCTTCTGAAACGGCGTTCCGTTGAATTCGACCGCGAGCCGATCGAGCGCCTCCAGGTCGCCGGCGAAGTAGGCCTCGAGCGCGCTGACACCACCGGCTGGATTGGCATGCGGCGTGATGACTTCGGTGGGATACCAGGTGGACAACCGTTCGCGGACGGCCGGCGTCTCGGCGCCGAAGTGCAGCAGGCATACACGCGTGTCGCGGGCGGCGAGGGTCAACGGCCCTACCGACGACGGGATGTGGGCAATCCCAATCACGTTTCTATTGTGCACCGAGGCGGGGACGGGAGACCGGGCACGCGACCGTGGACAGGGTCGCGCGGACGAACGAAAGACATACTCCGCCGACGGCAAAGAATACCCGCAACCGCCACGTACCGCACGGACTCGAAGCGCCGCGCGGCACTGAGGCGCCTCGAAAAAACGCTCCGAACGAATGTGCAGAAGCTACAGGCGCCGACCTGGCGTCAGGCGTGGGCGCGGCGATCCTGGACGGCGAAGAGCGCCGGCATCCTGTGCCGCAGGAAGGCGACGGCATGGCTGCCCGGAGACGCGCCGCTGAAGATGGTGGAGATCGTGAAGTAGACGAGGCCGGCGATGCCGGTCGACGACCAGAAGTTCGTGCCGACCAGCGCCGATGCTGCCGCAGCGAGAGACAGCGTGCACGCGATGTCGATCGAGGCGGAAACCGTACGCGGGCGCCAGGCGGATTCGGCGCGCCCTGACCTCCGCCTTGCGCTCGCGCCCCGCCGAGCGACGATCGCCCTGGGGTGGCAGCAACGAGGCTTCGTCGACTTTTTCCGGATCATGGCCGATCAGTTCGGCCTGCGCCTTGATGATGCGTGCGACGCGACGGTCGCCGATATCCGGAAACAGCCGGCAGAACTCGTCGACGACTTCGTCGGCGTCGAGCCCGATCGCCCGGGCGTAGTCACGCACGAAGGCGCGCGCGAAAATGCCGGAGGGCCATTTCGAAAAGTCATTCTTTTCGAGGCCCGTCCAGAGGTCCGCGCCGACCTTGGTGACGGTGACGATGGTACCGAGAGAGATGCCGCGGCGCTCACGTTCGCTGCGGAGCCTGGGACCGAAGGTATCGTGTTCCGACATGGCGGGTCCTGTGCCCGGAGCAAATTCCACGCCGACCGGATGAGCTCGAAAACCTCAATGTTTCCGCCGAGTGTGCAGTTTGTGCACCGGCACTTTTGTAACCGACATCCAAATTCGGAATCCGGTTTGTTGGTTTGGGCGGATCCCCCTTTGCGTTTGCTCCACTCGATTGACATGATCCGAACGTGTCCTCGTTCTGTCTCACGGTGCATGCCAGCTACGCGTGCCGACATACAGGCGCGTGCTGCCGGACGTGGACCGTGGCCGCCGAACCGCGGGTCGTGCACCTCGTGTCATCCGGGCACGTGATACCCGGGTCGTCTACCGTGCCTCTTTTCGTCAAGGCGGAGTCCGCTTCGGAGGACGCGTGGAACATTGCGCGGACGAGGAGCGGCGACTGCGTGTTTTTCAACCAGACTGGCACGCGACTGTGCGCGATCCACGAGGCCGCGGGTGTCGACGCCCTGCCTACGGCGTGCCGGCACTTTCCGCGCATCGTGCTGCGCGACGCACGCGGCATTCGGATCTCGCTGTCACACTTCTGTCCGACCGCAGCGGCGCTGCTGTTCGATTCGGGTCCACTCGCGATCGTCGATGCCGGCGAACGCCTGCGCCTCGAGGAGCCGGTCGAAGGACTCGATGGTCGCGACGCCCTGCCGCCGCTCGTGCGGCCAGGACTGCTGTGCGATCTCGAGGGCTATGACGCGTGGGAGCGCGCGTGCATCGACACTCTTGCAAGACCGGACCTGGAATGGCGGACAGCTCTCGACCATATCGCTGCGGCGACCGAGCAAGTCAGGATGTGGGAACCGGGCGCCCGCTCGCTGCGGTCGCAGGTCGAGGACGCTTTCGCGACCGCACGTCATGAGGACGGCGCCGACTGGCACGCACAAAGGCGCGCCGACGAGACCGTCCGCGCGTTCACGGACGTCGGGGCATCATCCGGCCTGCCTGAGACCGACGCGCTGGAGGCCGGGTGGGAACCCACGGGCAGCGCAGACGCCGAACGGGTGGACCGAGCCATGCGGAATTACCTTGCGGCACGCGTGTTCGGGAACTGGATCGCCTACCAGGGTCGCGGGCTGCGGACGATAGTGGAGTGGCTGCGCACCTGCGCCGCGGCCGTCCGCCATCATGCGCGGCAGCGCGTTGGCGAAAGCGAGCGCGCTGTTACCGCGCGCGACGTGCTCGAGAGCATCCGCGCCGCAGACCTGCTCCTCCTCCACACCATCGACACTCAGGCATTCGCGAGACAGGCGACGGCGCTCGAAGGCGGAGACCCGCGGTGAACACCACCGCGCTCTCGCGCTTTCTTCGCTACGTCACAGTCGACACCCGCTCCGACGAGCATTCGGCGACGAGTCCGAGCACGCCGGGGCAGTGGTCGCTGCTCCGGCTGCTCGCGGCGGAACTGACCGACATCGGTCTCACGGACGTGGTACTCGACGAGTTCGGCTACGTCATGGCCACGATTCCCGCTACCACGCTGAAGCCGGGGGTGCCGACGATAGGCTTCATCGCGCACGTGGACACGTCGCCAGAAATGCCCGGCGAAGGAGTCAAGCCGCTGGTCCACCGGCAATACGACGGACGCGACCTTGTCCTGCCCGACGATCCATCTGTCGTCCTGCGCGCTCGCGACAACCCCGCACTGCTCGAACAGATGGGAAATGACATCGTGACGGCGTCCGGGCTGACGCTGCTCGGTGCGGACGACAAGGCAGGCGTGGCGGAGATCGTCGCGGCGGCAGAGCATCTCGTCCGCAACCCGGATATCCAGCATGGCGTGATTCGGCTGGCCTTCACGCCCGACGAAGAGATTGGACGCGGCGCCGATCGCTTCGACGTCGTCAGGTTTGGTGCCGTCTGCGCGTACACGCTCGACGGCGGCGGGCTTGGCGAACTCGAGTACGAAAGCTTTTCCGCCGACGCCATCACCGTCACGTTCAAGGGCTTCAACACTCATCCGGGCTATGCCAAGGGCCGCATGGTCAATGCGATCAGGGTGGCGGCCGACTTCATCGCGCACCTTCCGAGGACCGAGATGACGCCGGAAACCACAGAGGGCTACGAAGGCTACCTGCATCCGTACCAGGTTCACGCCGGCGCGGATCAGACGAGTGTGAAGGTGCTGCTCAGGGATTTCGTGACGGCGGCCCTGGCCGACAAGGCGCGGCTCGTCGAGCAGCTCGCCCGTGAGGTGGTGGCGGGCCATCCAGGGTCGTCCTTCACCACCGTCGTCGAAGAGTCTTACCGCAACATGCGGGAGGTGCTCGAGGATCATCCGCAGGTGGTGGATTATGCCCGCGACGCCATTCGCCGCTCCGGCCTCGTGCCTGTCGAGCGGCCGATTCGCGGTGGCACGGACGGCTCACGCCTCTCGTTCATGGGCCTGCCGACGCCAAACCTGTTCGCCGGCGAGCACAACTTCCATTCGCGCCTCGAGTGGGTATCAGCGCAGGACATGGACAAGGCGGTCGAAGTGATCGTGAGGCTCTGCGAACGCTGGGCTGAGTAGACGCGAGGCGCCTAGAGATCGAAGTCCGCAATCACCGGCGCATGATCGCTCGTGCCGAACTCGCGCTGGACGATGCAGCCGCGAACACGCTCGTAGAGAGACTCGCTCGCGAGGAGGTAATCGAGCCGCCACCCGATGTTGCGCTGACGCATGTTGCGCCACGGCGCCCACCACGTGAACATCTCGTCGTTGTCCGGGTCGAGAGCCCGACCGACGTCGACGAGGCCGTGCGCGATGATCCGCTCCAGCTGCGCCCGTTCCTCTGGCAGCTGGCCAATCACTGACGGCTTGCGCTCCTTCGGATGGACGTCGCGCTCGGTCCTGGCGATGTTCAGGTCGCCGCAGATGACGATCGGCTGCGCGTCCGACTGTGCGTCGGAGACGAACTGCTCGAGCGCATCGAGGAACCGGACCTTTGCGGGAAAATCCTTGCCGCCGTTCGGGACATACACCGAAACGACGGTCAACCTTTCGAGGCGGACGAGGACAATCCGGTTCTCGTAATCGAAAGCAGGGTGCACGAACTCGGGCCGTTCCGGCGCGAACCGCTTGCTCACGTGCAGGCCGACACCCGAGTAGCCTTTCGATCCGTGCCAGTAGCACCAGTAGCCTTCGATCTCGCACAACCAGACCGGAAGCTGATCGGAGGAGGCCTTGATTTCCTGCAGGCAGACCACGTCGGGCTGCTCGCGTTCGAGCCATTCCTGCAGCTGCGCCTGCCGCGCACGGATGCCGTTGACGTTCCACGTGGCGATCTTCATAGGACTGCGAAGATCTTATGCAACGTGGAGGTGGATGTGCGAGGCCTGAGTACGTGGAGCGGGCTCGTGGAAGAGCTTCGCGGTAAAGCGAGAACCCTACATTCGTCGTTGTAAACCGCAGGCCCGCGAACGAGGTCTAAGAAGCTGTCATGCAGATTCTTCGTGGTCTATCGAGCAAGATCCTGCCGTGTGGATGCCTGGCAGGCGTTTACGAGACGTACAACGGCGAAGTCGTAGGGATCCTGGACGCCCGCTCGAGCGCCTGCACGATTGCGGCTCACCAGAACGGGAAGCAACTACCCGTCTCAGCCTCCTCCGCCCCGGAGTCGCCGGGGTTGGGCGACAGGCCGCTAGCTCGCGGCACCCGAGAGAACAGCGGCCCGCAGGCCACGACAAGCGAGCTGAACGCTCGAACGCTCAGCCGGAAGCCGTGAGCTGAAGCTGGAATCCGGAGCTGGCAGCTGTCAGCTGACGTCTGATGTACTGATGTACTGATTGCCGACAGCTGCCTAGTCGAACTCCCCGCGTTCGATGGCGTCGGCGAGTTCCGTGAGCGACTGGACGCGAGGGCAGTCGGCTTCCGGATACAGTCCCGCCTCGTCGAGCAACACGGCACGGAGACCCGCGGCCCTGGCGCCCACGACGTCCACGTTGTACAGATCGCCGACGTGGATGGTGGTCTCGCGTGTCGCGCCGCTGCGGGCCAGCGCAATCTCGAAGAATCGCGGATCGGGCTTCTCGACCCCTTCTTCGTGCGAGTCGAGAATGCAGTCGACGAGCCCGGTGAGCGCCAGCCGATCGAACAGCACGCGCACCTTCCCGTTTGCATTCGAGACGATCGTCAGGTGCAGGCTGCGCGCGCGCAGCCGCGCCAGGACGGGCATGACATCCGGGGCCATCAGCTCCCAGAGGTTCGTCTCCTGGTGGTACGCGTGTAATTCAGCCAGTGCGGCTTCGGTTGCCGGACCGACCGGCACACCCGCATGTTCGAGAATGAGGTTGAAGTAGAGCCAGCCTCGGCCGGCGTCATTGGTCGCGTCAATCGTCGCACCGACATCGAGCGTGCGCTTGGCGGGAGCTTCAGCGCGGGCGAGCGCGGCGGGATCGACCAGGACGCCGTGCTTCGCGAGGCCGGCGCTGATCCTCGTCCAGTTCGGGAAGACGAGGACGCCTCCCGCATCGAGAAAAACCGTCCGGAGCACTAACCCCGCTGCTCGATCCGTCCCCACGCGTCTTTGAGGGTGACGGTACGGTTGAAGACGAGCCGGCCGGGCGTCGAGTCGCGATCGACGCAGAAGTACCCGAGGCGCTCGAACTGGAACCGCGCCCCGGCGCTGCGCCGGCGACGCTCGGCTCGACCCGCGCGTGCGCGATCACGTCGAGCGAGGCCGGATTCAGGTCGGCGAGGAAATCGCCCGACGCTTCTGGCGATTCACTGTTGAAGAGCCGATCGTACACCCGCACTTCGACGTCCAGCGCGTGCGCCGCCGAGACCCAGTGAAGCGTGGCTTTCACCTTGCGGCCGTCCTGTGCGTCGCCGCCCCGCGTCGCCGGATCGTAGGTGCAATGAAGCGCGGTGATCTCCCCCGCCGCGTCCTTGTCGACCGCCGTGCAGGTGACGAAATACGCGCCCCTGAGGCGCACTTCGCGACCCGGTGCCAGCCGGAAGAACTTCTTCGGCGGATCCTCGCGGAAGTCGTCGCGCTCGATGAACAGCTCGCGGCCGAACGGCACGCTCCGCGTCCCCGTTGACGCGTCATCCGGATTGCTGGCAATCTCGAACGACTCAGACTCTCCCACGGGGTAGTTGTCGATGATGACGCGGACCGGATTGAGCACGCCCATCACCCGCGGCGCGGTGCGGTTCAGGTCTTCACGGACCGAATGTTCCAGCAGCGCCACGTCGACAATGCTTTCGCGCTTCGCCACACCGATGCGATCGCAGAACGCACGAATCGCGTCGGGTGTATACCCCCGCCGCCGCATGCCGACGATCGTCGGCATCCGCGGATCGTCCCAGCCGGTGACCCGGCCTTCCTGGACCAGCTGGAGCAGCTTGCGCTTGCTCATCACCGTGTAGGTCAGGTTCAGTCGTGCGAACTCGATCTGCCGCGGCGTCGCCGGTACTGGCAGATGCTCGATCAGCCAGTCGTAGAGCGGCCGGTGATCCTCGAACTCCAGCGTGCAGAGCGAGTGAGTCACGCGTTCGAGCGCATCGGAGGGCGGGTGGGCGAAGTCGTACATCGGGTAGATGCACCACGTATCACCGGTCCGGTAATGATGCGCACGGCGGATCCTGTACAGCACGGGATCCCGCATGTTGATGTTCGGGCGACCCCATGTCGATCCGGGCACGCAGCACGTGCGCGCCGTCCTCGAACTCGCCCGCGCGCATGCGGGCGAAAAGATCGAGGTTCTCCTCGACGCTCCGGCTCCGATACGGACTGTCGGCACCAGGCTCGGTCAGGGTGCCGCGGAGCTGCCGAATCTCCTCGGAGGTGAGGCTGTCGACATACGCCAGCCCATTGGCGATGAGGTGCACCGCGTACTCGTAGAGCTTCTCGAAGTAATCGGAGGCGTACCGCGGCTCTCCGCTCCACCGGAACCCGAGCCAGCGCACATCTTCGCTGATCGATTCCGCGTATTCGACGTCCTCTTTGGTTGGATTGGTGTCGTCGAACCGGAGGTTGCACGTCCCGCCGAACTCCCCCGCGACGCCGAAATTGAGGCAAATCGATTTCGCGTGCCCGATGTGGAGATACCCGTTCGGCTCGGGTGGAAAGCGAGTGACGACCCGGCCGTCGTTCCGGCCGGCCCTGACATCGTCGGCCACGGTCGCACGAATGAAGTCGACCCCCGACGCGGGATCGCGTTCAGTGGCGCGGATGGTCGCGTCCGGGCTGTTCCTGTCCATGGCGTGCAAACGAGCATTATAGCGGTTTCGCCCTGTTTTCCGCGTGTTTCGAACTGTTCCGGCCGAGGCACAGTCGGGATGCCGGATAACATGTAAGGCAGCCTATGGGATTCCGCTACTCTCGCCGTGTGCAGTTTGCCGACACTGACCTTGTCGGCATCGTGCACTTCAGCATGTTCTTTCGCTACATGGAGGAGGCGGAACACGCCCTCTGGCGGTCAGCGGGGCTTCCCGTAGTGCAGGGGGGTGATGACGCCGGCTGGCCAAGGGTCTCGGCCACGTTCGACTACAAGGCGCCGCTCAGATTCGAGGACGAGTTCGATGTCGAGGTGGAACTCGCCGCCACGACGCCGCGGACCATCCGCTACGCGTTCACCCTCCGGCGTGCGAACACGCTGATCGGCAAGGGAACGTTGACCGCAGTCTGTGCCCGCAAGCGAAACGGCGGACTCGAAGCGATCCCGGTGCCGGACGATATCGTCGCGCGCCTTCGCAGCGTGACCGCCCAGCCGTAGCCGACAGGTTCAGCGTTGTGCCGGCGTCGAATGAAGCGTCCGCGCGAACTCCTCGTATTGATCCACCGCAACGTAGTCGACGCCTGCTCGGATGGCCGCGGTCCAGCGCTCACGCGCAGCTTCGATCGATCCGAAGTTGTATGAGGCCGACCACCCGCTGGACGCATCACCGGGGGTGAAGCCGTCGAGCGTGTAGAAGCGGATCCACAGACCCGCGGCGTGGGCGTCCCGCACCGCCGCACCGAGTCGCGCGGCGTCCTCCGGCGTCCAGGCACCCGCCTTGGGCTGTCCTTCCGGCTCGACCACCGACCAGGGATTGTTCGACCAGCGGCGATAGTTCGTACGCGTCAGCGACGGCGTCGGTCCGGTCCGATGCACCGCACCGAAGACGCGCAGTTTGCCGCCGACGGGCACGCGATCGTAGAAGTCCCGCTCCTGCTCGTCCTGCTCACCCGTCAACACGAGCACGGGGCCGGGCGTCAGCGCCGCCACGTCTGTCGCGGATGCCGTGCGTGGCGCGGTCGTCAGCCACGCTTCGTATTCGCCGAGGAGCGCCCAGACCGCCTCGTGGTGAGCGGCTTCGTCGGACTTGAAGTCGAGATTGAGCGTGACGACCGGCCACTCGTCGCGATGGTTCTCCCGGAGCGCACGCTCGACCAATGGACGGATTCGCTCGAAGAAGTACTCCCGCATCGAAGGCTCGTTGCCCGTGAACGGCGCGCCGTGCGTCACGAGCGAGCGACCCGTTCCGGTCTTCGGATCGACCGACCACGCCAGGTCCTGCTCGATCGCGAGCGGCAGGCCCGTGCCGAGCGCACGCTCGATGCGCTCGGGCCACTGCCCGTCGTAGGGGTAGCAGTTGTGCGCGTCGAGCAGCACACGCGTGCCCGGTTTGAGCGCATCTGCGATCGGGGAGGCGCCGTGGAGAGTTGCGCCGAGGACAAGAACTGATGACAGCAGCAGGCAGCGACGGTTCATCGCAAGAGTCTACCCGGTTAGAGGCGCCATCGGCGACCCGCCCGGTCAGGCCGGGATCGAGTCGTGGACGATCACCTTCGCCCAGTACCTCGCGCACGTCTCGACGAACGTGAGGTGGGTCAGGTGGGCCTGGTAGCGATCGTGGCCGTCCTTGTCGCGGAACAGCAGGACCAACGCGTAGCTGTAGGTGTTCTCGACGACGTCGCGGTGAGTATCGGCGGGGACGCCGACGTATCCATGCTGAACGGTTTCGATCCCGGGCAGTGTGTGCAGCCCTTTGAGCCACGCCTGTTTATCAGCAGCGGACAGGTGCGGGTGACCCCAGAAATAAACGGCGTGTACAAACATCGGCGGTTGCGCTCCTCTGCAGCCGTCATCGTAGCCGATTGACCGGATGGGTTAATAGCGCGGACCGCTGCACCCGCGCATCAGCAGCGTGAGCAGGATCGTCCCGACGATCGAGACAGCCAGCGAGCCAAGACACCCGAGCCGGTTCGAGAAGAATCCGAACATTGCCGTGTGCGGTGCATAGTCACTGCCATCGTTCCGGCGCTTGACGCCGTCAGGACGGCTTCTGTTCGTAATTGATCAGGATGACGAGGTTCTCGTCGCCCACCTGCTTGAGTCCGTGTGAGCTGCCGGGTCTCGTCAGCACCGCTGTGCCGGGTCCCACTTCGAACGACTTGCCGTCGATCGTCATCATCCCGCGGCCGCTGAGGACGTAGTAGATCTCGTCCTCCGTCTGCTCGTGGTATCCGATTCCCGAGCCGGGCTTGAGGGCGCGCTTGCGGAATATCAGCCCGAGGTGCGGCGTCTTCTTGAAGAATGAGTAGCCGATGGTCTCGCCGCCGCCGTTGTGCGTACCCGGTTCGTTCGTCGCCACGTCGGCATCCCGCTCGAGAACGTAGCCTCCGGGCGCCGGCTTCTGCGCGGCATATCCCAACCCGCCGCAGAACATCAGTCCGAACAACACCACTGCATAGCGCTTTGCCATCGGTCCTCTCCTCAAGGTTCTACGGGGTTCTGCAAGGTTCTACGAGGTTCTCCGGGGTTCCTACAGACTCACCCCTCGTGCCGCATCCCTCACCTCTCGGAAGCAGACCCGCCGGCCCCGCACGACCGGCGAACGACGAGCGGCGTCTGGAGGAAGATATCGCGGGCCGGCATGGTCGGACGAGTAACACGTTCGAGCATGGCGGCCATCGCCGCGATCCCGATCTCCCGGCAGGGCTGCCGCAGCGTGGTCAGCGGCACCGGCAGCAGACTCGCATAGTGCACGTCGTCGATGCCGACAATGCGAACCGCGTCCGGGATTCGGTGCCCGAGTGACAGGAGCGTGTGCATCACGAGCCCCGCGGTGCGGTCGTTGGCGCAGACGATGCCGTCCGGGGGCTCGTGGTCCATGAGCCGGGCGACCGGAGCCATGTCGGTCGGATCGAACTGGACGCTGAGTGCGTGATCGACGGGTAATCCGAACGAGTGCAGGGCCTCGCGGTAGCCGGCGCGACGGCCGTCGACCGTCGAGGCCGCGTTTGCAAGACTCACGAAAGCCACCCGCTGCGCGCCGAGCCGCAGCAGATGTTCGGTGATTTGGTACCCGGCGCGGCGATTGTCGATCCCGACGAGGTCGTGCGCCTCGCGCCGTCCGTAGGGCAGAGTCGAGCGGTCGAGCAGCACAATCGGAATGCCGGCCGCTTCGAACGCGGCAATGATCCGTGAATTGACCACGTCCTTGTCGGGCGTGAGCTCGAGTGGCGCGAAGAAGACCCCGGCCACCCGCCGCTCGATGAACTGGGCGCACCGCTCCCACGCGGCCGCTTCCTTCTGCGCCGGGGAGGAATCCGACGCGCCGCCGGCGGAGAGGAACGCATGGTCGCGGGCACCCGGGGCTGCCGTGAGACCTCGTACGATCGGTTCGAGGATTTCTGTCTCCGCCAGGTCCGGGATCAAGAGCCCGAACGAGAATCGGCCCGGGAGCGCCTGGTCCAGCGCGCGCCGCACGTAGGTGCCGGAGCCCGCCCGCCGCTCGATCAGCCCGTCCTGTTGCAGATCTCGCAACGCCCGCCCGACGGTGATCCGCGACGCGCCAAACGTCTTCACCAGGTCGGCTTCGCTTGGCAGCCGCTGCCCGGACGTAAACGATCCGGCTGTGATTTCGGCCCGCAGCGCGTTGTAAACCTGCCGGTGCTTGGGTACCGGGACGGGAACCGAAGCTGACATATCAACATGGTATGACAGGCGGGTAAATTTCGCGACACAAATGTCGCAAATATTTGCAGGCCATGACGAAAATTGGTGGCACTTTAGGCGAGAACTCCCGCGGTTGATCAGCCGGGCCAAGCTGTTATATCATTTTGCTCATGGGGACCACTTTCTCGTCCGAGCCGCTGCGGCACTTTCTGGTGGCATCGGACTTCGATCAAACTCTCAGCTTCAACGACTCCGGCATCGTGCTCGCCGAACGGCTTGGCGTACCTGCGTTCGACGCCAAAGTCGAAGGATTGCGGCGCAGTAATCTCGTCCACCAGGGCGGAGAGCTCGCCTATCTGATCCGGCACGATCCGGAGTTTCGCAGCGTCCGGCGCGAACACCTGGTCGAGGCCGGCCGCGGCGTCCGTCTGAAAAACCACATCCCGGAGCTCGTCGATTTCCTCGCGAACGGCATCGAGGGCTTCCGGTTCTCCTTTTACGTCGTTTCCGCCGCTCCGCGCGAGGTCATCGAGTCTGCGCTCGAAGGCATCGTCCCGCCGGATCACATCTTCGGCACCGAGTTCGATTACGACGATGGGTCGGGAGAAATCCGGTCGGTCCGGCAGGTGCCTGCCGGATACGGGAAGGTCGAGGTGCTCGAGGGCATCGAGCGGCGCCTGCAGATCACTCCGGATCGAACGGTATACGTCGGCGACGGCAGTTCCGACGTCCACGTCATGCTGCACGTCAACAATCGTGACGGCTTTACCATCGCGGTGTCCGAGAACCAGCTCCTGTCGCGGATTGCGCAGCGCACCGTCCTCAGCGACAGCGCCCTCAGCGTGCTCGTGCCGATTCTCCGCCGGATCGGGTGGCGCTCGGCCGCGATCCGCGCGGTGTTCGAATCCTATCGGGCTTCCGCTTCGCGAATGGGAGAGGGTCCGCACGGACTGGCTGACGATCGGAGAGTCCCACACCATCGAGGACGGCATCTCCGGCGCCGCCATCTAAGGCGGACGACACGCGCGCGTCGAAAGCAGGAAATGAATGTCTGAGTGGCTCGGCTGGATCGCAACCGGTGTGTTCACGTCCTCGTACTTGTTCAAGCGAGCCAATGCGCTGCGGCTGGTGCAGATGATCGCCGCCCTGATGTGGATTGGGTACGGCGTCCTCGTCCACGCCAACCCGGTCATCGTCGCCAACCTCCTCGTTCTCGGAGCCGCCGCCGCCGCAACGTGGTCGGCGCGCAGCTCTCGCGACGCCGACGCCTAGCCCTCGGCACTCCGCGACGCGCGCTTTGCTTCGTCCGCCGGGCTTAGTATGCTCATCGTCCTGGTGAGCGCGAGACCCGACAGCCGAGGAGTGCATGGCGAGCCTGATTGAAGCAATCTCCATCAAGCGGAAGATGTTCTTCGAATTCGAGAACGCTCCGTATCACTGCATCGACGTGGAGGTGTCGAAGCCGACCGCGCGCGGCGGGCAGACACTCGTGCGCATCAAGATGCGCAACCTCCTGACCCGTGCCGTGTTCGACAAGACCTTCAAGGCGGGCGAGAAGTTCAAGGAGCCCGATCTCGTCATGGTTCCGGCCACGTTCCTCTATTCCGACGGCCAGGGCTTCAACTTCATGGACCAGGAGAACTACGAGACGTTGACGCTCGGCACGGACATGGTCGGCGACGACGCGGAGCTGCTGATGGACAACGTGGCCGTGCAGATCCACAAGTACAACGGCAATCCGATTGGACTTCAGCTGCCCTCGATCGTGGAGCTCGCGGTCGAAGTACACCGAACCGGGCACGCGCGGCGACACCGCCAGTGGCAGCGTCACCAAGGCGGCCACGCTCGAGACCGGCCTGGAGATTCGCGTGCCGCTGTTCATCAAAGAAGGCGAGAAGGTCAAGGTCCACACCGAGACCCGCGAATTCGCCGGACGCGCCTAGTGCTTCCCCGCCTTCGTTGACAGCCCGCTCACGCAGGCGGTACAAGTCATTCGCAAACGGGCGCAGCTGACGGCGGTATTCCGGCCGCCCCGCCGGCCCGGTCGAGGTGGAATGAAGACAACCCGGCGTGAGTTCCTCAACTCCTCGATCGCAGGAGCGGCAACGGTCGCGTGGGCGCCGCCGGCACTGTCCCAGGGCACATCTCCCGCTTCTCCGGCACGGTCCGCGCGCATTCGCTTTGCCGCCATCGGGCTGAATCACTCGCACATCAACAGCCAGGTCGAGACCATGATCCGCTCGGGCGGCCAGCTGGTCTGGTTCTTCGCCAAGGAACCTGATCTCGCCGCCGCGTTCGCCAAGCGGTTTCCGGACGCGAAGCTGGCGCGCAGCGAAAACGAGATCCTCGAAGACCAGGCGATTCAGCTCGTCGTGAGTGCGGCGATTCCCGACGAGCGCGGGCCACTCGGCGTCCGGGTGATGCGTCACGGCAAGGACTTCATGTCCGACAAGCCGGCGATTACGACGCTGGCGCAGCTCGCCGACGCACGCACCGCCCAGGCGGAAACGAAGCGCATCTTTTCCGTTCTGATCGAGCGGCACGAGAGTCAGGTCATCAACAAGGCGGGAGAACTCGTCAAGGCCGGTGCGATCGGTCGGGTGCTCCAGACGATCGGGACGGCGCCGCATCGGATGTCGCCGGCGAGCCGGCCACCGTGGTTTTTCAAGCGCGCGCAGTACGGCGGGCGTCCTCTGCGACCTTGCCTCTCACAACATCGACGCGTACCTCTTTCTGACCGGTTCCACCCACGTCGACATCGTCGCGTCACAGGTCGGGAACCTCAATCATCCGCAGTATCCCGAGCTCGAGGATTTCGGCGACGTCATGCTCAGGGGGAACGGCGGCAGTGGCTACATCCGGGTCGACTGGTTCACGCCAGGCGGGATCGAGACATACGGCGACAGCCGCCTGACGATCCTGGGCACCGACGGCTACATGGAGCTGCGGAAGAACGTCGATATCGGCGGCCGGCCCGGCGGCGGCCACCTGTTCGTCGTCGACCAGAAGGAAACGAAGTACGTCGACTGCAGCGGCGTGAAGCTGCTCTACGGAGAACGCCTGGTAAACGACGTGCTGAACCGGACCGAGACGGCGTCATCGCAGGCCGAGACGTTCCTCGCGCTGGAGCTGGCGCTCCTGGCAGAGAAGCAGGCGCAACGCGTGTCTCCGCCGACGGTGTGAGCGCTCGCGGCGCGTGCATCCTTCGTCTTCGGCCGAGCCCAGAACCCTGTCTACTGCCGCGGTTTGATCGCGCAAGACGTCGCGGCTCGTCGACCGATCGCTCTTTATGGAGGGACTGAAATGGCATCTATCAGCAGACGCGAGTTTTTCAGACAGTCGGGCGCGCACGCAGCGGTCGCCGGATTCGTCGCCTCGGGCGCCATCAAGCTTGCGGCAAATCCGCTCGGTCTTCCGATTGGGAGCCAGACATGGCCGCACCGCGCCCAGCTGAAGGACTTGCCGGCCTTTCTCAAGACGATGGCCGATCTGGGTGTGACGAGACTCGAGCTGTGCTCTCCGATCGGATACGGCGAGCAGTTCGCCGTCTTTCGCCAACGGCAAGGAAACGAACAAGATCCTCGCCGATCACGGCATGAAGGCCGAGAGCTCGCATTTCAGCATGAAAGAACTTCGCGAGAAGCAGTCCGAAAGCCTTGCGTGGGCGAAGGACGTCGGCATCACGCAGATCATCACCGCCAGCCTCGGCGACGGCAACGGCGGTGCGCATCCGACGGCCGACCAGGTCAAGAAGGCGGCCGACGAATACAACAAGATCGCCGCGATCACTGCGAAGGCCGGTCTCCAGCAGGGACTGCACAACGAAGGCTTCGAGGTCGCGATGGTCGACGGCAAGCGGGTCTACGACATGCTGTTCGACCTGCTCGATCCGAAGCTGGTCAAGTTCCAGTTCCAGATGTCGACGATTGACGATGGTCTCGTCGGCGCGGACTACTTCACGAAGTACCCCGGCCGGTTCTTTTCGATGCACGTCCAGGATGTGGACATGAAGACGCCGGCGCCCCCGGGTCGTGCCGACAACGACGGCGTGCGGCACATGCAGGTGCCGGTCGGCAAGGGCAGCATCGACTGGGTGAAGACCTTCCAGGCGGCAAAGGTCGGTGGCGTGAAGAACTACTTCGTCGAGCAGAGCATGGCACTGACGAAGGAAAGTGTCGCGGCGCTGAAGGCGATGAACGTATAGGCTGGCGTCAGGGCGTTGGGAGCAGCGGCATCGGCATCCAGAGGGAGCGGCACACATGGCGCAGGTCACGGCGGACACGACGGTTCATGACGTAGTGGTGATTGGCTCGGGTGCCGGCGGCGGCACGATGACCAAGGTGCTCGCTGACCTCGGCGTCTCAGTGCTTTTGATCGAAGCCGGTCCGATGCTGAATCCGACCGACCTCAAGGAGCACATGTGGCCGTACCAGGCGCCGAACCGCGGTGCGGGGCCGCATGCGGAAGCCTACACGGGCGGCCGCACTGGCTTCACGCTACAGCGCGACCTATGGCGGGGCGCAACTGGACGGCGAACCCGTACACCGTGGCGCCGGGCAGTGACTTCTCCTGGTTCCGCTCGCGCATCCTCGGCGGCCGCACGAACCACTACGGCCGCGTCACGCTCCGTATGGCCGATTACGACTTCAAGCCGCGGACGACCGACGGGCTCGGGTGGGACTGGCCGATCAGCTACGACGACCTCGCGCCGTACTACGACAAGGCCGAGCGGTTCATCGGCGTGACCGGATCGATCGAGAACATTCGCAGCGCACCGGACGGCATCTTCAATCCGCCGGCACCGCTGCGTGCCCACGACACGCTCGTCCAGCGATCGTGTGCGAAGCTCGGGATCCGCGCGGTGGCGGCGCGGCAATCGGTCACGACGGTGGCGAGAAACGGACGGCCGCCCTGTCACTACTGCGGCCAGTGCGGCCGCGGCTGCAAGACCGCGTCGAACTACGCGTCGAGTTACGTGCAGATCTTCCCGGCCATGCAGACCGGCCGCGTGCAGGTGATCGCGAATGCGATGGCGCGCGAACTGCTGACCGACGACACCGGGAAAGTTTCTGCCGTCTCTTATATCGACAAGACGACCGGCACCGAAAAACAGGTGCGGTGCCGGACGGTGGTGCTGGCCGCCAGTGCCTGCGAATCCGCGCGGCTGCTGCTCAACTCGAAGTCGCCACGCCACCCGCAGGGGCTGGCAAACTCGTCGGGCAAGGTTGGCCGCTACCTGATGGACACGGTGGGCTCGAGCCTGTCGGCGCAGGTTCCCGCGCTGTCCGGCATGCCGAGGTACAACTCGGACGGTTACGGTTCGCACCTCTACGTGCCCTGGTGGCTCTCTGACAAGCACAAGACGCTGAACTTCCCTCGCGGATACCACATCGAAGTCGGCGGCGGCTACGGGATGCCGGGCATCGGATCGTTCACCGGCAGCGTCAACCGTGCGGAAGGCTACGGGCTCAAGATGAAGCAGGCCATCCGCGACGACTACGGCACGTCGATCGGGCTGTCCGGACGCGGCGAGATGATCCCGAACGAGCAGTCCTTCTGTGAGATCGATCCGGATGTGAAGGACAGCTGGGGCATCCCCGTCCTCCGGTTCCACTGGGGCTGGAGCGACCACGAACTGAACCAGGTTCGGCACATGCAGCAGACCTTCCGCGCGATCCTGGAAGGGATGGGCGGCCAGATCACCGCCGGCGGCGCACGCGGCGGCGGCGCCGGGCAGCAGCAGACGACAGGCACCGGGCCGCAGCGCGGGCAGCAGGCGCCGCAGACCGGGCAGGCGGGCCCTCAGACCGGTCAGACGAACGCACCCGCCGGGCAGCCGACGAGTGGCGGCGCACAGCCGGCCCAGGCCGTGGCTGACGGACGGCCGCCAATCTCACGCGGCGGCGCAATCATCCACGAGGTCGGCACGGTCCGAATGGGAGACGACGTGCAGACGAGCGTGCTGAACAAGTTCTGCCAGGCGCACGATGTGAAGAACCTGTTCGTGGCCGACGCCGCCCCCTTCGTCAGCAACGCCGACAAGAACCCCACCCACACCATCGTCGCGCTCGCGTGGCGGACGGCCGAGTACCTGGCCGAAGAATTGAGGAAGGCCAATGTCTGAGATTACCCGGCGCGATGTGTTGCGGCGACTGGGACTGGTGCTGGTCACGACCGGGTTCGTCGACCGGGTGTCGGCGCAGGAAGTGCACCAGATGGCATCGCAGGCGCAGGCCGCGACGGGTGGTGCGTATACTCCGGTCAGCCTGACCGCCCACGAGTACCGCACGCTCGAACGTCTCACCGACTTGATCATCCCGGTCGAGAACGGCGCTCCGGGCGCGGTCGCCTCCGGCGCGGCGGCCTGGATCGACACGCTGACGAGCGCGAACGATCAGCTCAAGACGACGTATACCACCGGCCTCGCCTGGCTCGACACCGCGATGAAGGAACGCGGGGCGGCGGACTTTCTCAGCGCCTCACCCGCCGACCAGACAGCGCTGCTCGATCAGATCGCGTACCGGCGAAACACGACGCCGGAGCTCGCGCCGGGGATCCAGTTCTTCACCTGGGCGCGCCGCATGACCGTCGACGCGTTCTACACGAGCGAGATCGGGATCCGCGATATCGATTACCGCGGCAACACCGCGCTCGTGAGCTACCCCGCGCCGACCGAAGCGATCGCGTATGCGCTGAAACGGAGCGGACTGGAGTAAGCCCGAGCTTCACGCACGTCACAATACTTCTGGTGACGGTGCGTGATCGTTCGCACCGTTGCAACGTGTCACGAAAATACGTGGCGACGGTGCACGCTCCAAAAGCACCGTCGCGAGGCACGGAGGCGCGGAGACACGGAGACGGTTGTAAACCTGAGCTCCGATCGATGGGTGTGAGACGGCGCAGGGCGCGCAAGCGCGCCTGCGATCGAAGCGATCCACACTTACGAACCGGCACCGATATGACACCCGGTTCGTAAGTGTGGATCGATTCGATCGCAAGTCGCCGACCTCCGGTCGGCGCTGCGCCGTCGGAGCACCCCTGCCCTGGCTTCTTACAACAAAAGATCCGAAACATCGCGATCGCGGTACCGACTGTCAAGTCCAGCCGACAAGAAATCCTCCGTTCGCTCCGTGCCTCCGTGCCCTCGCAGCGCGGATCGATGTCCATCGCGCTGCCCCTCTGGAAGACAAGCAGCCGCATATCACGCACGAGGTTGCCGGATTACTTCTGGGCGACTTCGAGCACTCTCATCCAGCGACGCCTGCCTTCTTCATCGCCGTGCGCGTCGTATCGAGCGCCAGCCGCGCTCCCTCTTCCGGCGACATTTCCGCCGGCACACGGCCAAGCGGTTCCGGACTCACCCCGCCGTCGTAGCCAATCTTCTTCAACGACTGGAAGAACCCGGTCAGATCGATGACACCTTCTCCAGGCATCAGGCGCTGGTTGTCGCGCACGTCTTCCGGCGGCTGCGTCTTCGCGTCGGAGACATGGACGTGGATGATGCGAGACTTTGGCGTGTTCAGGATGTCCTGGGTCGTTCCGCCCGAGTGGTGCCAGTGCCAGACGTCCAGGATCACGCCGACGTTGTCGCCGCAGTCCTTCGCCAGCGCGACCGTTTCGGGCAGCGTCCAGATGAAGGGGTTTGCCGGCGGCCCGCCGGCGCGGCCCTGGCGGAACGACTGCACGCCGAGGAACTCCAGGCCGAGGCGAACGTTCGAGCGCTGAAGCACCTTGGCGACTGCCGACATCCGGTCGACCACGACCTTGCGCCACTCGTCTTTCGGCAGCGGCCCCGTCGGCGACAGCACGACCATCATCCGGTCGCACCCGATCCCGGCGGTGAACGCCGCGTCGTCCGCCAGCTGCACCAGCGCCTGGTCGAATGCTGCCTGCTCTCCCTGGAATGGCAGCGGCCGTGCCATCGGAAGGTTGACGATGCTCGGCTTGAGCTTGAGTTCGGCGAAGAGCGCTTTCGTCGCGTCGAGACCCGCGGTCCTGGCCGGGCCCGAGGCTCCAGTCGACGCCGTCGAATCCTACGCGCGCCGCAAGCCGCGCCAGGTCGGGCCAGCCGACTCCCTTGGCGACCGACCCGTTCAGCGAGACATACATGTGCCCCTCGACCGACTGACGCCGGCCACGCCTCCAGTCGCGGACCCGCGACGGCAAGCAGCGCACCCGCGCACGTGGCGCGCTCGAGAAAATCCCGCCGCGTCAGAATCGATGACATGAATCCTCCTGGATCGGGTTCCGGCCCCGACACGAGCCGTCCGTGCCAGACCCTCCGGTCAGGCGCGCAGCTTCTTGTAGTTGGCGAGGCAACGCTCCGCACGCTGGAACTGTTCGGTCGCCGGCCCCTGTTCCTGTTCGATCAGGTAGTACTCGACACCGCCGACCGACTCGGCGGCCTCGAAGATCTTCGGCCACGGCGACGTTCCCTCCCCGAAGATCACGCCGTACCCGGCACCCGGGGGCGGAGCCCAGTCCTTGCAGTGCAGGCTCTTGATGCGACCCGGGTTCGCCTTGATCCACGCGACCGGATCGGACCCTGCCTCGATGCAGGTGCCGACATCGAGCTGGAGGACGACATCGTGCGACGTCGTCGAGGCGAGAACGTCCATCGGACGCTTCCCTTCGACCGGCATCCATTCGGTCTGGTGATTGTGATAACCGGTGGACATGCGCGCGCTCTTCAACGTTTCCGCCGCCGCGTTCAACCGATCGCCAATGGCTTTCCAGCCGTCGAGACCGGTGACGCGTCCGGAGCTCGCCATGATCACGTACTGGCTGCCGATGATCTGATTGAGCTCGATCGCCTTCGGCAGGTTCTCGGGCGTGAACGTGGTCGCGTCGTTGTGCGTCGAACGGCAGCGCACGCCGAGATCGTCGAGCAGCTTGCGGACTTCCTTTGCTTTCTCCGGCGTCCAGGAGAAATACGGAGAGTAGAACTCGACGACTTCGTAACCCATCTTGGCGACGGTGCGCACCGTGCCGGTGAGATCCTTGGCGAGTTCGTCGCGAACGCTATAGAGCTCGAGGCCGACCGGAACCTTGCCGCAGCCGCGGCGGAGGCCTTCAGCGCAAACGGCAGTGCTCCGGCGAGGGCGAGGAACGATCGACGCGAGACGGTTGTATCGAGCGACATGGAACAATGCCCCTCAGATTTCATGTGACGACGTTCACGACGCGCGGTGGCGCGGCTGGCGGCCGGACTCGGAACGACCGTCCTCCAGCGGTGGAGCATACCTGCGCGGACGCGGCCATTCGCAAACCGGGACGACCGTCGCGTGTCACCGATCGTTGTATCGTATGGGCGCCGGGTGTAGCCACCCGTGCCGGGGAGCGCGTGATCTGCTCCCGGGAACGAGGGACTCTCTTGATGCGGAATGTTCCGGGCGTACTTACTCTCTCTCTGGCCGCCGCTCTCACCGCAAGCGTCGTCACCATCGCGCAGGGTCCGGCACCAGCGGCCCAGGCCGGTGCCGAAGCGCCTCCGTATTGGGCGTACGGAGTTCCTCCTCCTGCCGCGCCCGCGGCCGACGGCACCGCGCCCGGCAGCGGACAGGCGGCGCGACCGCCGGCGACGCCTCGACCGCCGCAGGACTGTCGCCGAAGCACATCCCGGACAGCACCGAGGCGTTCACCATTCCGCAGCTGCGTGATTTCTTCAACGTTGCCGACTGGTTCCCGGCGATCACCCGCCTATGCCCGACGTGGTCGTCCACGGCCGCGCGCCTGACGTGCGAGGCTGCGCGATGTGCCACATGCCGAACGGGCTCGGCCGGCCGGAAAACGCGCCCATTGCCGGACTCCCCTACACCTACGTCGTTCAGCAGCTCTCCGACTTCAAGAACGATCTGCGAACCAGCGCTGAGCCGCGCAAGACCAACACGGCCCAGATGATCCAGGCGGCGAAGGCGATGACGGACGACGAAGTCAAGGCCGCCGCGACCTACCTGTCGTCGCTCAAGTGGAAGCCATGGATCAAGGTGGTCGAGGCCGACACCGTGCCGCACATGCGGTTGTCCGGCAACGTGTTCTTCGCCATCGGCGATGGCGAGACCGAGCCGCTCGGCAAGCGCATCGTCGAAACGCCGCTCGACAATACGCGGTTCGAGCTGCGCGATCCGCATTCGGGGTTTACCGCTTACGTTCCGACCGGAAGTCTCACCAGGGGTGCGGCGATGGTCTCGAGCGGCGGGAACAAGACGCTTCCGTGCGGGATCTGCCACGGTCAGGACCTGAACGGGCTCGGTCCCGTGCCGGGCATCGCGGGCCGCTCGCCCAGTTACATCGTGCGGCAGCTGTATGACATCCAGCAGGGGACGCGGAAGGGCACCTGGTCTCCGTTGATGAAGCAGGTGGTCGACAAGCTCACGCAGGACGACATGATCGCGATCGCGGCGTACGTCGCCTCACGTTAATTCTCGATCGAGTCAGGCGCGCACGCCGCCTGACTCCGAGGACCCGCGGCGGCCGAAGTGAGGGCGCGCTTTTCCTTCAGGAAGGTGACCGAACGCGCAATCTCGTCGAGGCCCTCCATTCCGGCCTCGACCGAGATCCATCCGTCGAACTTCACCTCCGCCAGGAGCTTGAAGATCGCGTCGTAGTCGTTCAGCCCCTTGCCGGTTTCGCCGTGGCGCAGCGCCGTGGCGTACCCGAGCGAGCCGTCCCCGGTCTTCAAATCGTCGAGCGTGGCGCCGGGCGCGAGGTAGCGATCGGACGCGTGCATCGTCACGACCCGGTGCCGCACCTTCTGCAGGAACTGGACAGGATCGAAACCGCCGACGAATGCATTGGACGGATCGTACTGGACGCCGAAGAACGGCGAGTCGATCTGCTCGATGATCTCGAGGAAGATGTCTTCGGGCTGGGCGAACTCGGGATACCGCCAGGTCCCGTCCTTGTAATGGTTCTCCATGCACAGGACGACGTTGCGCTGCTCGGCGTATTCGAGTGAACGGCTGATGCCTTCGACCGTGCGGGCGATGCCGTCCTTGCGCGACAGGTCCGGGTAGCGCTGACCGCTGAGCGTCCGGCAGTGGCGGGCTCCCATCCGCACGGTGAGATCGATCGCTTCTTTCTGCCGCTCGACCTGCCGCCGGCGCTCATCCGGATCGAAATGCGTGAAGTCGGGCGAGAAGCAGATCATCGACGAGACCTGCCCGGTTTCGCGCATCGCGCGGGCGATCGGCTGCACGTGTTCCGGCGCCAGGCTGCGAAAGAACCCGTCGTAGTGCTCCACGCCTTCGCCGCCGAGCGTCGCCGCGTCGCGGATCCACTGCTCGAACGACATCCGGCCGTCGACGAGCTCGTCGAAAAAGCACTTTGGAAAGACGCTGATGCGGGGCGGCATATCCTTTTGACCTACCAGTTGGGCGGCGCGCCGACCGGATACTGCTCGAGATCCGTGACCGCGCCGGTGATGAGGGCACTGTCGTCCGAGGCGAAGTAGGCCGCGGCGAGGGCGATGTCGTGGGGCGAGAGCAGGCGGCCGAATGGACGGGTGGCGATCGCTTCTTCGAGCCATTCCGGCCCTTTGCCCTCCGTGCGTTTCACGCGTTCTTCCCCTTCTGTCAGTGTCCAGCCGACATTCAGCTGGTTGACGCGGATGCGGTGGCGGTTCAACGATGCCGCGGCGTTCCGCGTGAGGGTCATCATGCCGCCCTTCGACACGGAGTACGGCCCGAGCTTCGGCTCTCCGATGTAGGCGTTCACCGACCCGATGTTGACGATCGATCCGCCGCCCCTCGTCTTCATCGACTTCACCGCCTCCTGGAGACAGAGGAACGGCGCGCGAAGATTGACGGCCATGATCGCGTCCCATAGCTCGACCGGCGCATCCTCGATGTAGCCCCTCGCGACGCTCGCGGCGTTGTTGACGAGCACGTCGATACCACCAAATGTCTCGATCGTGAAGCGCACGACGCCACGGCAGGCCTCGATATCTGCGAGGTCGGCAATGCGGCACTCGGCTGTCCCGCCGGCGGCGCGGATGCGATCGCGGACCGCATGCGCTTCGCGCTCGGCGCGACCATGGACGACGACGCGCGCGCCGAGGGCACCGAAGTGCTCCGCGATACCCCGGCCGATACCGGATGAGGATCCGGTTACGAGTGCGACCTTGTTCTGCAGCGTAGTCATGAGCGTACCGGGATCAGGAACACGTCATCAGTTTCGCGCCGGTGTGAACACCACATGACCGTCGCGCGCGAAAAGCTCGGCACGCGGCTCGAGCGGTGCGGCGTCCAGTCCGAGCGAGGCAATGGTGTCGAGTGCGAACTGCGCATCCACGCCGAATCCCGACCAGCATTGCGGGTGCATTTCGGCAACGATCACCAGGTCGGGGCCCGCTCGCCGAATCGTCTCGCGAGCGCCGCGGAGGACATGCCACTCGGCGCCCTGCACGTCGATGCGGATGAATGTCGGCGTCAGTTGTCCGCTCGCATAGACGTCATCGAGCGTGACGACGCTGACCGCGCGCAGGCGGGGCGCGCCGGTGACATCCACGGCGCTCGCCAGCGCATTCACGTAGGGCTCGTCGTACTCGTGCAGCATTGCCGTCCCGGGCGCGTCGCCGGCTGCCGCCTCGATCAGCGTAATCGGGGCGCCGCGGGCTGCATTGTAGTGAATGTGGCGGCGAGCCATCGATGCGGTCCAGGCCGTGGGTTCGAGCGCCGTCACTTTACCGGCGGCGCCGGCGAGGCGCGACTCGATCACCGCGTAAATCCCCAGGAACGCACCGACGTCGAGCACGTGCGTGCCCGGGCGGACCTGGCCCGTGACGAACTCGAAGAGCGGGCGCTCGCTGTCGTGCGGCACGAGGTGACGGACGCGGGGATCGATGCGCACGGTTTGATCGTGGACCCGCCACGGCATGCCGCCACGCCCGTACCGCGTCCGGAGCGCCGCGGCGTAGACGCGGCGCGCCAGGCCACTGGTACGCAGCCGGCCGGCTACGCGCACGCGTCCATCCTCATGACGGGTCGGATGAACGGCGTGCGCCGAATGTCGTCGCAGATGCGTTTCAGCGTCGGGAACAGGTTCGCATCAGCCGGCCGGAACGCAGCGCCGTCGATCACGAGCGGCGCGCCAATCACGACCAGTGGGGCACCGTGGCGTGGGCAGTCAATCGCCTGCTCGATGGAGAGGCCGCCAACGGCCTGCACGGGGATCGACACGGCACGCACCACTTCGTCGAGCTCGTCGAGCGGGCTCAGCCCGGCAATCATCCCGCGCTCGTCGAAACCGATGTGGTGGACGATCACGTCGACCCCGAGGCTCTCGAGCCAGCGGGCGTTCTCGACCCGGTCGGCCGCGGCCATGTTGTCGCCCATGACCTTGATCCCGAAATCGCGGCCGGCATCGACGACCCGGCGGATCGTCGCCTCGTGGGCACGGCCCATGACGACAACGAAATCTGCTCCGGCCCTGGCCATCATCTCGGCCTCGAGATAGCCGCCGTCCATCGTCTTCAGATCCGCGACGATCGGGTGATCCGGGAACCGCTTTCGCAGCCCCTCAACCGCGTGCAGGCCTTCGGCGAGCAGGAGCGGAGTGCCCGCCTCGAGCCAGTCCACGCCAGCCGAGACACCAACTGCCGCCGTCTCGAGCGCCTCATCGAGGGAGGTCAGGTCGAGCGACAGCTGCACGATCGGATGCGTCAGGTTCTTCAAATCCACGAGGACAATATAGCTGTAAACACTCGGGATTCGGGATTCGGGACTCGGGGCTCGGGACTCGGGGATTCGGGATTCGGATTGGGGATTGGGGATAGGGGATTGGGGATTCGAACTTCCGCCTCCCCGTAGCTTCCGCCTTTAGGCGGAAGGAACCGCCAACGTGCGACGTCCGCGTGCGGCGGCAGCGCCACGCTCAACCACCCAGACCAAGACCGTAAAACCTACAACCTGAAACCCGACCTTAAAACCCGATAACCGTAGAACCCTAGAACCGCGCTCGAAGAGCGCTAACTCCCAAGCGCGTGATCGATGGGGAACGACTGGCCCGCCCATGCGCGGGCGGCGGTCCAGGGCTGCGGAGGAGAAGACCAGAAGTCGTCAGACGCCGCCAGGCCGAGCGGAAGAAAGGCGGCGGCGCACAGGTAAAGGCTGCCTGTGGAAATGTAGGTTTCGCCGATTCCAGGTTGGTGGCCGCAGAAGCCGATGCGGAGCCAGCCGTCGGCGTCGAAGGTGTCGGGCGCCTCGAGCGTCCGGCGGATGACCGCCGTGAGCGCGCCGCGGGTCTGGGCCGGCGTGACGCCTTCCGGCAGCGCGCGGCGCAGCGCTGTCTGCGCGAGCAGGTGGAACGCGCCGCACCGATAGGCGATCGATCGTCCAACCGCGGGAAAGGTGCCGTCCGGGCCGATGAAGCGCTCCTGCACCGCGGCATAGCGCATCGCACGCTGGGAGACGCGGCTCGAGAGGTCCTTCCACGCAGGCATGTCATCGCCACACGCCTGCAGCACGTCCAGCAGCATCGGGTGAATCACGAAGCTGTTGTAGTAGTCCCAGTGGAACTCCGGTCCGTCGCCGTACGCGCCATCGCCCTTGTACCACTGGTCGTGCTGCCGGAGCGCGTAGTCGACCCGAACGCGGTCCCACGTCGCCCCCAGCAGCTTGAGCCCGGCCTCGACCGTTGCCGAGAACAGCAGCCAGTTGTTGTAGCCGGGCACGATCGCGCGGGTCGATTCGAGTGCGGCAATGAGGTTGCGCCGGGTCTCGGGATCGAGCTCGTCACGAAGAGCTCGCGGCGCGCGCAGGAGGCCCTGGGCGAGAAACGCCGCGTCGACCAGCGGCTGACGCTCGCGCGTGAAGTTCATGAAGTCCGGCGAGGCTGGATCAACAGCGCGCGAAATCGCCCGCCGCGCCAGATCGGCGCACCGTGTCCGTTCCCGTCCTTCGCCCGTCTCGTCGCCGCGTAGCTCGAGCCACGGCGCGATCCCCGACAACAATCGCCCGATCGCTTCCAGGTGCGTGACCGTCTGCCGGGTCGCACCATCGGCTTGCTCGACGGGCATCCGCGCTTTCAACGTCCCCGCGGCCAGGTTGGTCAGCACCGGGTTCGCGACCCGCAGCAGCAGGCGCACCCAGGCTTCACGATCACTCGCCGCCGGCGCCGCGGACTCCCGCATCTGCCCCGTCGTCGGCAGGCCCGTCAATGCCGCCACCCGCGCCCGCTGTCGCGAGGAATTCGCGTCGGTTCATGGGGGGAAGATACAACGGTTTCAGCTCTCCCACGTCAGCTCACAGCTATCAGCAATCAGTTCTCAGCAATCAGCAATCAGCAAACAGCTCAGTCAGTTCACAGTTCACAGTTCACAGCCATCAGTTCGTCAAGCTATCAGGTCGCTTCCAGCTTCGCGCTTCCGGCTTCCGGCTTAGCGATCCCATCCCGAATTCCGATCCTCTTACCCTGGCACACCAGCACTTCCGCCTGAAGGCGGAAGCTACACGCCTTCGCTGATCGTCGATCCGCTCTTTGAGGGGTCAGGCGTGTCACCGAATCTCGAATCTCGAATCTCGAATCTCGAATCTCGAACCCCGAACCGAACCCCGAACCCCGAACCAACCCGGAACCCGGAACCCGGAACCGCTAATCCCCAATCCCGAATCCCGAATCCCGAATCCCGAGTCCCGAATCCCGAAGAACTGGCCTATACTTGCCCGCGCTCCGACCAGCGCTACTGCAGCACAGTATGACCACCTGACCCGGATACTCGACCACCACGGCGGCGTGCCCGTCAGCCTGACCCAACGGGAGCGCCGACGCGTCACCCACGACAACTACCCAAATAGGATTCCACATGACCTCGTACCAGGAGCTCGCCCGGCTCGTCCGCACGCTGATGATGGTTCTGTCGATGGCGCTGATCCCGGCCGCCATCGCGTTTGCGCAATTCGATGCGGCCACGGTCCTCGGCGCGGTTCGCGATTCGTCGGGCGCCGTCGTTCCGGGGGCGATGGTCACCCTGAAAAATACTGCGACCGGTATCGCGGCGACAACGACGAGCGATCAGGATGGCAACTATCAGTTCCTCAACGTGCGGGTCGGCAACTACAGCGTCCGCGCCGAGCTCCAGGGCTTCTCGGCGGCCGAGGCGGACAGCTTCGCCGTCGTCGTCAACGCGCGCCAGCGGGTCGACCTGACGCTGCAGGTAGGCAACGTCGGCGAGACGGTGGTCGTGAGCGGCGCGGCCACGCTGCTCGAAAGCGAATCGAGCGAGCGCGGGACGATCATCGACAAGGAGCAGATCGTCAATCTGCCGCTGAATGGACGTGCCTACGCCGACCTCGCACTGCTCAGCCCGGGCGTGCGCCGCTCCGCCATCGCCGATTCCCGCGACGCATCGTTCAACGTCAACGGCCTGCGGAGCGCGGTCAACAGCTTCATCCTCGACGGTGTCGATAACAATTCTTATGGGACCAGCAACCAGGGCTTCTCGAATCAAGTCGTACAGGTCTCACCTGACGCGGTCGAGCAGTTCAAGGTCGAGACCAACAACTTCAGCGCGGAGTTCGGGCGCACCGGCGGCGCGGTGATCAACGCGTCGATGCGAAGCGGCACCAACGCGTTCCGCGGCACGGTCTGGGAATTCAACCGCAACACGGCGCTGAATGCCGTCGGCTTCTTCAAACCGACGAGCGGGGTCAAGCCCAAGCTCCAGCGCAATCAGTTCGGTGGCGTGTTCGGCGGCCCGATCGTCCGCAACCGCACGTTCTTCTTTGCCGATTACGAAGGCTTTCGCCAGATCTCCCGGACGGTTACGTTTGCCAGCATCCCGACGATCGCGCAGCGCGAGGGCACTCTTGGCAAGCCGATTCAGAACCCGCTGACCGGCGAGATTTACGCCAACGGCGTCATCCCGTCGGGTGCCATCACCGCATTCGCGAAGAAGGTCCTTGCGGACCTGCCCGCACCAACCGCGCCGGGAACGTCGAACAACTTCGATTCATTGCCGCGGCGTCAGGACTTCAACGACAAATTCGACGTCAAGGTCGATCACCAGTTCAGCAGCCGGATGACGATGTTCGTCCGTGTCAGCCATCGCAAGGTGAACAACTTCGAGCCGTCGCCGATCCCGGGCCCGACCGGCAGCCCGAGCAACGCGTTCGTGCACGTGCTGAACGACCAGGGTGCCGTCGGTTTCACCATCACGCCAACACCGACGTCACTGTTCGAAGCGCGACTTGGCATTTCGCGTACTGAGGCCGGCAAGGAACCTCAGGGTGTCGGATCGCCCGGCATGCTCGAAGCCTACGGCATATCCGGCCTGCCGACCGATCCGCGGTTCGCGGGAGGCCTCACCGAGCAGGGAGTCACAGGCTGGACCACGTGGGGCCGGCAGAACAGCAATCCGCAATTCCAGGATCCGTCGGTGCTGAACCCGCGCATCAACTATTCGTGGGTCAAGGGGGTGCAGAGCTTCAAGACCGGGTACGAGTACCAGGCGATCAACACGAAGATCGATGACTTCAATCCCAAGTACGGCCGCGACAGCTATGGCGGCCAGTTCAGCCGGCCCGCCGATGCGACCGCGAGCGACCCTGCCACCTACAATCTCGCGGACTTCATGTTCGGCGCGCGGAACGCCTATTCGATCATCAATCCGTTCATCGCCAACCTGCGCCAGCGCATGCACTTCGCCTACCTCCAGGACGACATGAAAGTGGCCCGGAAACTGACCCTGAACCTCGGCCTGCGCTACGAATACGCGACGCCGCAGTGGGAGAAGGACAACTTCCTCACAAACTACGACCCGGTGTCGAACACGCTGATCAGCGCCAAAGATGGCTCGATTTACGACCGTGCGCTCGTCAATCCGGACCGCAACAACTTCGCGCCCCGAGTCGGACTTGCGTTTGCCGCGACTGACAAGACCATCATCCGTTCCGGCTATGGCGTCAGCTACATCCATTTCAACCGCATGGGAGGCGAAAACCTCCTCTCCTTCAATGGTCCCCACGTCGTCGGGGTGAACATCACGCAGCAGCCGTCGCAGGGTTTGTGCGGTCCGACGAGTGCACCGACGAGCTGTTTCCGGACGACGCAGCAGGGATACCCGGAGGGCCTGACCGTTCCGGCGAACTTCAATCCGCTCAACGTGCGGGTCAACTACATCCCGCAGGACAATCCGACCGGGAGCGTTCAGAGCTGGCACGCGTCGGTTCAGCGCGAAATCCTGCCGAACCTGCTCGTCGACATCGGCTACGTCGGCAACAAGAGTTCGAACATCATGATTCTGGGTGATTACAACCAGGCGCGGCCGAATGGACCGAACGAGAATGCTTCGCTCCAGGCACGGCGGCCGATCCAGGGATTCCAGGAAATCCAGGCCGCGTGGGGCGGCGGCAAGGGGGATTACCAGGCGCTGCAGTTGAAGGTCGAGCGCCGGTATTACCGGGGCCTCTACTTATTGAACTCGTTCACGTATTCGCGCGCGCGGGACAACGCGTCTGGGCATCTCGAGGTGCAGAATGGCGACAACAGCCGCGTGAACTATCGCGATCTCGACAGCGAATTCGGCAGGTCCGGGTACGACCAGCCGCTGAACAACACGACCAGCTTCGTGTGGGAGCTGCCGTTTGGCCGGGGTCACAAGTTCGCGGCCAACCTGAACCCGGTGCTCGAGGGGGTGCTCGGGGGATGGCGCGTCGTCGGCATCAACACCATGACGAGCGGCGTTCCGATCAACCTGTCCTACGGCCCCTCGTCGACGTTCAACGTGAGCGGGAGCCCGACCTACCGGCCGAACCTCACCGGCGATCCCGTCACGCCCAGCAGCGAGCGCACGATCAGCAATTATCTGAATAGCGCCACGGTCGAAATCCCGACCGACCGCACGCAGCCGTTCGGCAACTCGCCGCGGAACGTCGCCCGATCGGATTCGTTCTATCAGCTCGATCTCGGGCTGCACAAGAATTTCGGGCTGGGACGGGATCAGACCCGCCTCGAGGCGCGCGTGGAGGCGTTCAATCTGCTGAACAAAACGAACTTCGGTCCCGCGAACGGGAACCGGTCGTCGAGCTCGTTCGGTGCGATCACGTCGACGTCAGTAGCGCGGCAGATTCAGCTCGGTTTGAAGTTCTACTTCTAACGTTCGGACAACGTCAGGACGCGAGGGCGGGCACCGGCTCGCCCTTGCATCGTGCCACCAGCCAACGCTGTTCACTGCACGGCGCGATTGTGTCTTTCGGACGGGACACAGACCACACGGAAAAACACAGAAGAACACGGATCCGGATCGCACGCCGAACGGCTGGCCATCCGCGCTTCGCGCGGTGAGCGAACCTGAGATCGCGTGGACGAATACCGTCAACTCTGCAGGTGGTGCTCGTCACGCGGTCTCAGGCTCGCTCACAACGCCGGCGGAATGCCGGCGTTGCAGCCGTTTCTCTCTTGTCCGTGTCTATCCGTGCTCGTCCGTGCTCGTCCGCGTGAAAGCGTGAGCGACTTGTCCTAGCTACTTCTTGCAAGTACGCCCAGGGAGGCGGGGGTGCTGCTCGGGTCAGCCGCCGGAAGTCACGCCGCCCGGGCGGCGCCTCGTGCCTGCTGCGCCTTGGCGAACCGCTCGAAGAGCGGCTCCGTCTGTTCGAGCGAGATGCAGGCGTCGGTGATGCTTTGCCCGTACACGGCGACCCGGCCCTGGAGGTAGTCCTGTCGCCCCTCGACGATGTTGCTTTCGAGCATGGCGCCAAAGATCTGCCACGACCCTGACTCCACCTGCTCGGCGATTGAGGCTGCGACCTCCGACTGCCTCCGATAGTCCTTGTTGCTGTTGCCGTGGGAGCAATCGATCATCACGGTGTCCCGCAGCCCTGTGGCCGCAAGGCTCGTGCAGAGATCGCGGACGTGATCGGAGCTGTAATTCGGCCCTGTCCGCGTGCCGCCGCGGAGAATCACGTGGCAGGTGTCGTTGCCGGTCGTGTGCGAAATGGCGGCCACGCCCTGCTTGGTCACGGATGGAAACCAGTGCGGCGATCTGGCCGCCAGCACCGCGTCGACCGCGGTCTTGGTCGTCCCGTCGGTGGTGTTCTTGAACCCGACGGGCATCGACAGCCCCGACGCGAGCTCACGATGCACCTGGCTCTCCGTGGTGCGCGCGCCGATCGCCACCCACGAGGTCAGGTCGGCGATGTGCTGCGGGATCTGCGTATCGAGAAACTCGGAGGCCGTCGGCAGCCCCATATCGTTGACGTCGAGGAGCAGCTGGCGAGCGAGCCGCAGCCCCTTGTTGATGTGGAACGTCTCGTCGAGATCGGGATCGTTGATGAGCCCTTTCCACCCGACCGAGGTGCGCGGCTTCTCGAAGTAGCTGCGCATCAGCACGATGAGCTGGCCCGAGTAGCGGTCGGCCAGCTTCTTCAGCTGTTCCGCATAATCCAATGCGGCCCGGGGATCGTGGATTGAACACGGTCCCGCGATAATGACGAGCCTGGGATCGCGTCCGGCCAGCGCCTCGACGACCGCTGCGCGGGCATCGGCAACCACATTCGACGCACGTTCGCTGATCGGGATCTCTTCCAGCAGGATGGCTGGAGGAATGAGCGGCCGTACCTGAGTGATCCGAAGGTCGTCGGTCCGTTGAAGCATCCCATCAAGATTACCGCACGGCGAGGCCAGGACGGGAGTCCGCTGACTTTGAAGCGGTTGAAATCGCGTGATATTCTAAGAGAGTCAGTTCGCCGCGCGACTCGCGACGGCGTCAAAAAAAGGCTAGAGCGACCCGTCCCGACGCCCGGGACACTCAAAAAATATGGTCGCGGCCGGGAGGTGCATGCATGGCAGACACTACCGGGGGCAGTCGATAAGACGCTCCCTCTACCGGAGCAGTCGATAAGACTGCCCTTCGACCGGCAGTCGCTAGACTGCCAACTCCTTGTAAGGCAGACGGCCGGCGGAAACGCCGGCCGTTTTTTATTTCCCGAGCGATCGTTCCTCACTCCGCTCGTCCCTCCCAAATCGGCCGGTGCGGCCCCGACAACCGGAACACCGCAGTTCGCCCGAGCGTATAAGGCCTACAATGCAGGCGCAGACGTCAGCCATCACCCTTCAGCTGTCAGCTATCAGTGCCGGCGTCCAGCTTCACCTGGGGGCTACTTAAAAGACTGATGCCGGAGCCGGGCTTCAGCTTTCGTTCTTGCTTCATCGAGCGCCCGTTCGGCAGCGTCGGGAATGCTTTGCAGGAGTCATCGCGGCATGCGTGACAACTACCTCGGCGAATTCGAGCAAATCGTCCTGCTCGCGATTCTGCGGCTCAAAGACGATGCGTACGCGGTGCCGGTCCGCGAGGAGATCGAGGGCCGAACGAGCCGGTCGGTCGCGCGCGGCGCACTGTATACGGCGCTCGACAGACTCGAGGCGAAGCACTTCCTGACCTCGAAGATGGGTGAACCGCTCGCGGAACGAGGGGGTCGCTCGCGCCGCTATTACACCGTCACGCCCGCAGGCGTCAGCGCGCTCCGCGCCTCGCGTCACGCGCTGCTGCAACTCTGGAACGGACTCGAGTCGCTGCTCGAACGATCATGACGGCACCACTCACGCCGCCACGCGTCGCAGAACGTGTGCTCTCGGCGGTGCTGGGCTCCAGGGAAGCTGCCGATGCGATCCTCGGCGACTTGCATGAGGAGCACGCCGTCCGGGCGCGTCAGCGACGGCTCTTCCCGGTTGCGCGTGCGCATGCCTGGTACGCCTGGGAGGCAGCACGCATCGGCGGTCACTTCGCTGCCCGGTCGGCGGCGGCACGTCTCACTCGCCAGCGGCCGGTCCCGGCGCCACTTCCACGTCACGGAGACTCCCTCATGAGCACCCTCGCACTCGACCTGCGGTATGCATTTCGGGCTCTGGTGAAGCGGCCGACCACGAGTGCGGTCATCATTCTCACTCTCGCGCTCGGTCTCGGCGCCAATGCCGCCGTCTTTGCGATCATCGACGCGCTCGTCCTGCATCCGTTCAACTTTGCCCAGATGGATCGACTCGCGGTCGTCGCCCAGACTGCGCTGGACAATCCCGCCGGCACTCACGAGAGCGTGGCGCCCGCCAACTTCCTCGACTGGAGAAAGCAGGCAGACACGTTCGAACGGCTGGCGGCCTTCGAGTGGTGGGACGTCAACCTCACCGCCGCTGACGACCCGCAGCGCGTCAGCGGCTTTTACGTGTCCGCCGATTTTTTCCGTGTCCTCGGCGTGCAACCTGCGCTCGGCCGCATGTTCGTGCCGTCGGATGAAATTCGCGGACAGCACCAGCGCGTCGTCATCAGCGATGCGTTGTGGCGGCGCAGGTTTGGCGGCGACCCCACCATCGTCGGCCGCACGATCCAGATCGAGGGCCAGCCCTTCGAAGTCGTGGGCGTCGGACCGCATGGGTTCGACTTCCCGATGGGCTCGGAGATCTGGGCGCCGCTCTCGTTCACCGCGGAGGCGGCCGCGAATCGGAAGGATCGGTATCTCAGCGTCATCGGCCGGTTGGCGCCCGGGCGCACGCATGCGGATGCCGCCGTCCAGATGCAGGTGATCGCGGAGCGGCTCGCGACCGCCTACCCGGAGGCGAACAAGGATCGCGGCGCACGGGTCATGACTCTCGTGAGCGGAATGCAGGACGAGGGGCTCGGTGCCATCCTGCTGCTGTGGCAGGCCTCAGCGGTATTCGTCCTCCTCATCGCGTGCGCCAACATTGCAAACCTGCTGCTCGCACGCGGCGCGGAGCGGTACCGAGACCTTGCGGTCCGCCTGGCGCTCGGCGCCAGCCGCGCCCGCCTCGTGCGCCAGATGCTCAGCGAAAGCACGCTGCTCGCGTGTGTCGCCATTCCGATTGCGCTCGCGGTGTCGATGACGGCCGTACACGCGATCCGCGTCTCGATGCCGGCCCGCATCATCCGGTTCGTGCCGGGATGGACCACGATGGGCATCAACGCCCGGCTCTTCGTGTTCACAGCGCTGCTCGCATTGGCCGCCGCTGTCATCTTCGGGGTTGTCCCTGCGCTGCAGGCATCGCGCGCCCAGGTTGCCGGTGCCCTGAAGGACGGCGGTCGCGGGTCGACGACAGGACGGCAGCGCCTCCGCCGCGCCCTGGTCGTGGCGGAGATCGCTCTGTCGCTCCCGCTTCTCGTTGCCGCGGCCTTGAGCACCGTCGGCGCGAACCGTTTCCTGAACGGACCCCAGGGTTACGACGCTGACGGCGTCCTGCTGGTACGGGCCGCGCTCCTGGGCCCACCGTATGCGCAGCCCGAGGAGCGCCGTCACTTCGTCACCGACGTCGTCGATCGCCTGTCCAGGCTTCCGGGGGTGCACTCGGCTGCCGCAATCAACGTCGCCCCCTCTGGGAACGGGAACAACAGCCGTCCGATTGAAATCGAGGGGACGCCCACTCTCGACCCGGCGAACCCTCCGTTCGTCGATTATCGCGCCACGACGGCGCACGTATTTCGACACGATGCGCATCCCGATTCGCCGCGGTCGAGGGCTGACGGACGCCGATCGCGCCGAGTCGATGAACGTCGTCGTCATCACGGAAGCGCTCGCGTCGCGGTACTTCAAGGAGACGGACCCGATCGGCAAGCGGCTGCGTCTCGGCGACAGTCCCTGGCTCACTGTCGTCGGCGTGGCGGGCGACGTCGTGCAGGACTGGTTCGGGCGGCGCCGCTATCCAACCGCGTACCGTCCGTACGCGCAGGCACCGACAGGCGATGTGGTGTTCGTCACCCGGACGGCAGGGGATCCTCAGCTGCTGGAGCGTCAAGCAACGCATGCGGTGCGGGAAGTCGATCCGACGCAGCCCGTGTTCGACGTGATGTCGATGCGGCGGATGCTTCACGAGCGAACAATCGGGCTGCAGTACGTCGCCGCCATCATGGCAGTCTTCGGCGGCCTGGCCCTCGTGCTTGCAGTCGTCGGCGTCTACAGTGTGATGGCGTTCCTCACCACCCAGCGCACGCACGAGATTGGCGTCCGCATCGCCCTTGGCGCCACACGGAACGACGTCCTCGCCCTGACGATCGGGCAGACCGGCCGCTTGACCGCGATTGGCGTTTCTGCCGGGCTGGTGCTCTCGATGCTGCTCGGGCAATTGCTCGAAGCGAGCCTCGTCGGCGCGATACCGAACGACCTCCGTCTGCAGGGTACGCTCGCCGGGGTGCTCGTCATCGCCGCCCTGGCCGCCGGCTACGTTCCCGCGCGTCGTGCCGCACGCGTCGACCCGATCATCGCGTTGCGAACCGAGTAAACACCTGTCAGCTCGTCAGCGGGCGGACATAACGAAGGATTCTGACCCGTGACGCGATTCGCGCTGACGCCAGACGACACCGCCAGCTGCGACCTCTGCGGGCACCCCGGTCAGATGTACGCGATACAGTCGATCTCGACCAGCGAATCGCCGGGAATTCCACCCGCTGCCGCAATCGTCGTCCGAACGCCCGGCTCGGCGCCGAAGCGGCCGAGAAACACTTCGTTCATGCCGGCATAGTCCTTCAGGTCGTTGAGGTAGACGTTCACCTTCAACACCTTCTCCATCGACGACCCTGCCCGCTCGAGATTCTTCTGCATCTCATCGAGGACATGTTTCGTATGGGCCTTGATGTCACCTTCGAAGTGCGCGCCAATGCCGGAGAGGAACACAAGGTTCCCGTACGAGACGACGCCGTTGAACAGCGGGGTCTTGTCGGGCGGCTTGCCACTCGCGTAGTGCACCTTTTTGGTCGGCTTCTCGGCTGATCCCTGCGCCAGTGCATCGCCCGGTCCGGCGACTGCGGCTGCGGCCGCAATCGCGGGTGCCTTCTTCAGAAATGTCCGTCGATTGGAATCCGACATCACTACCTCCTGACGGGCGCCGGGTTCAGCCCGTCCCATCGCGCATCCCCAACCTCGCCGTAGTCGCGCGGCAACGTCCGCCAGTCCGGCCGTGAAATCCCGTTGGCGTCGTACACGACCTTGCCGTCGCGCATGGTCAGCTCGCACGTAAGCCGCTGACTGGAATCCATCCGTGCGCCGTTCATGTCCACGAGCCCGAAGTGCCCGCGCTCGAGCCGCAGGACAGCGACGTCTGCGACGGCGCCGACCGAGAGGTGCCCCAGACCGTCCTGCTTGATTTCACGCGCCGGGTTCCAGGTCGAACGCGCCACCACGTCGTCCACCGAGAGCCCCATCGCGAGAAACTTGTCCATGACGTTGAGCATGCTCTTCATCCCGGCATTCATGCTGCCGATGTGCAGGTCGGTCGAGATCGAGTCGGGAACGAACCCTTCCTTGATTGCCGGCACGGCAATCCGCCACAGGAAGCTGCCGCCGCCATGCCCGACGTCAAAGATGACGCCGCGCTTGCGCCCCGCGATCAACGCCGGGTTGACGTGCCCGGAGGCGTCCTGTTCTCCTCGCAGTCCCGAATACACATGGGTGTAAATGTCACCCGGGCGGAGCTTGCTCGTCACCAGTTCGGCCAGCGGTCGTTCGGGTCTGTTCGCGCCGAAGTCGACCATCACTGGCACGTCCGCCAGCGTTCCGGCTTCGACCGCGCGCTCGACCGGCGCCCACTCTGGTCCGGCGTAGTGAGCCGTCTTGATGCCGACGATGAGCCCGGGGTAGCGGCGCGCCATGTCGGCGGTGGGCTTCGCCTCCATGTCGGCAAGATCCTGCTCGTACGTTCCGCCGCGCATGCCGTTGCCGACGATATTGAGAAAGGCGAGGATGCGGGTCTTCGAGCGATCGATCACTCGCTGTTTGAAGTCCTCGAAGTTCCGCCAGCCGGCGCACCCGGCGTCCGCGACCGTGGTCACGCCGACGCGCAGCGTGAATCCGTCCGGGTAAACACTGTTGTCGCCAGCATAGGACCGCCGCTCGCCCGTACCGGCGTAAGTGTGCGCATGGATGTCGATGAGTCCAGGCGTCACGTACAGTCCAGACACGTTTACCGACTTGACCGCATCCGCAGGATTCAGTTTGTTACCAACGGCCGCAATCTTCCCGCCGGCAATCGCCACATCGCGAACGGCGCTCAGATTGTTGCGCGCATCGATGACATGACCGCCCTGGAGCAGCAGGTCGTACTTCGGGCTTGCGGGTGGTGCCGCCTGGCGTGCAGCGATCGGCACGAAAGGTACGGCAAAGGCGAGCGCGAGGCATAGCCCCAGCCGCGCCCGCTTGTTCAAGTGACGCCCTCTTCCGGGACCGCCACTCTGCCGCCGCGGGTTCGTCGATGCGGCCATCAGCTGGTTCTCCTGGCGTCGCGGCGGGTTGCCGTCCACGTCGCACCGAGGTATTCACCCATGTCCAACGCGCCCCCGATCTGGTCTGCCGTGACCTTGCCGGTGAACGTGAGATTGACGGCGTCTCCGTGCTGTTCGCCGTAGGCGCTGCGGATGCGGACCGCGTCTCCGTCGATCGTTCCGGTCACTTCGCGCGTCATGAACTCGCCCTGGTGAAATCCGCCGAGGTCGTTCCCCTTCTGCGAGAGGTGCAGGACGTGGTTTGACGTCGACGCGGCATATTGGATGCGCACGTTCCATTGTCCGGTCAAGTCCGTCACTGGTATGGCTGGTGCGGTCGAGGGCGGCTGCGCGGGAGGCTTTGACAGTACCGCCACGAGGCGGTCGGCGATGACACGTTCGTCGCCAGGGGCAAGCATGTACGGGGTCACGGAGACGCCGGTCTGCCCCGGCTCCCCGGCACCGCGGGCCGGGTCGAGTGTGATCCGCGGGTCACCGTCGAGGAGCAGGCGGGCAACCGCCTCACCGGTGATCCCGAGCTTCTGACGGTCCCAGAGAATCTTCAGCGACGGCGTACGATTGGACAAGCCGGATCGGCTGCACCACGGCGGTCGACACGCCGGGTACCGCCGCGACGCGCTGGCCGATGTGATCGAGCCAGCCGTTCCATCGCTTCCACTCCGCCTCGTGGTCACGCTTGACCCACATTTCCACCGCCATCAGCATGCCGATCGCGTCCTCCTTGCCAACCTTCAACGAGCGGGTGACGCCGTGGTGCGGCGCGCTGTGGACCCACGCCGCACGCACGAGATCCTTGCGGCCGAGGAGCAGCCCGGCGGTCTGCGGTCCACGCAGGCACTTGCCGCCGCTGTAGGCGACGAGCGTCGCGCCGTTCTGCAGGTGCACGTTCGGAATCGTCAGGATCTCCGCCGCAGCATCGACCAGGATGGGGACGCCCTTCGCCTTCGCAATCGGCGCCATTGCCTTGACGTTGAGCGGACTGTTGTCGGCATTCGGACCCGCGAGCACGTAAATCATCGCCACCCGCGGGCCGAGCGCCGCCTCGAACTCCGCCAGCGTCGTGACCTCGACGACCCGTACGCCCATGGAGCGGAGCGCGGCGTCGTACACGTTGCGCGAGTGCGCCGGGATGATCGCCTCGTCCTTCGGGAATCCGCTCAGGTTGGGCAGCCGGACGTGCAAGTCGGGGTTACCACCCGCAACACACGCCGCGGTCGCGAGTGTCAGACCGGCTGAGCAGCCATTCGACACGAGCCCCCACTCGGCGCCGGTCAGCACCGCGAGCCTCGCACCAACCGCCTCCGTCAGTTCATCGAGGTGCACGTATTTCTGCGCCGCCCCGTCCATCGCCGCCCGCACCTCCGGCAGCATCGTGGATCCGCTGATGATCGTGAACGTGCCACGCGCGTTGATCAACGGGCGTACACCGATGGACTGGTACAGGTCAGGACCGGCATGAAGGCCGGTCGATGCGGCCGAACCCGACACCGCCGCCGCTGCCGCGGTCTGCCCGGACGCGCCGAGCACTCGCGGGAAGGCCAGCACACCGCCGAGTGCGCTGCCTCTTCGGATCAACTCTCGGCGGGTCATGGTCTTTTCACGCATGGCGGCCAACTCCCTCGCAGGAAATGTACGAGTGACACCTTCAGCCGACACGTCCGGCGTCGGCACGATCGAGTCCACGCCGGACCGTCAGCGGTCGGCAAAACGCAGTACGCCGAACTTGTCGTATTCGTGAAAGCTCTGGCCCACCCGCGCCCAGTCCCACTGCGTTGCCTTGCCGTCGTCGTAATCCATCCGGTAGAAGTTGGCGCGCCACTCGGTGCCGGCCTTCGGCGGGACATTCTGCAGTGGCTTCATCACGGCATAAGGAATGAAGAACTCGGCCCGCCATCCCTCGATCGCAGCGCCTGATGTCTTCGGCCCGCCGATGATGCTGGTCGCCTTCCGCGTCGCTCGCTCGCCCTCGAAATGCCAGGGGCGCCAGCCGAGGAACTGACCTCCGAAGTTGGGAACCAGAATCGGGAGCTCATGGTTCAGCGGTGAGATCTCGTATTCCAGGTAAATCGGCGAGCGCTGATCCGGCCAGAGAAAGACTTCGAACACATCCTCGTGCCACAGGTCCATGAAGTCTTCCGTCATGGTGGCGGTGAGTTTACGGTCGGTTCCCTCGAGGAGAAAATACAGTCCGGTCTTGGAGTAGAGCAGCTTGAATCGCGAATCGTACGCGAGGCCTTCCGGCTGACGACGGTTGAGCGGCGTCCAATCCGCCTTGCGCCAGGCGGCATTGTCGCCGGCGCCGGTGACCTCGAAATCGTCGGTCGGGCGCACCTGCAGGGCGGGGCGTGCTGGCGCGTTGCCCTGTCCAGCCGCGGGCGTCCCTGGCGACATCAGTAACAGGGCGGCAAGCGACAGCAACAACACATGGCGGCTTGACATCACGCGGTCTCTCCTAGCGGTACGCAATACAGTCGATCTCGACCAGCGTTCCGTCGGGAATCGCGGTCACGGCAACAGTCGTACGAACGGGCGGGGGGTCACCGAAGCGGTCGATGTATGCGGCATTCATCCCGGCAAAGTTGTTCATGTCGGTGAGGTATACGTTGACCTTCAGGACTTTGTCCATCGAGGACCCGGCCAGTTTCAAGGATTCTTCAATCTGATCCAGCACGTTCCTCGTCTGCGCGGTGATGTCCCCCTTGAAGTTCGTGCCCGGCCCCTTGCCGGACACGAACACCATGTTTCCAAACGACAGCTCCGGGCTGTAGAGAGGCCGGCCCTCTACGGTTTTCGACGTGGGGGTCAGCTTGCGATACACCTCTTTGCGGGGCAGTGGCGCACTACCCTGCGCCGCAAGCGTCACGATGAGCGCCACTGCAGCTCCTGCACCGGCGAGGAATGTTCGTGTCCGCATCAGCTGTTCCTCACAACTCCTCAAAAGAGCAGCTTGCCGCCGAGCTGCACCTGGCGCATCGCCCCGGCGGTCGTAATCCGTCCGAACGCGGCGGCGTCGAGCGATGCGTTCGGATTGCCGTAGTTTACGGTGTTGAACACGTTGAAGATCTCGGCCCTGATCTGGAAGCGCATTCCACCACCGATCGGCAGGTTCTTCATCAGCGACAGGTCAGTCGTGGAGAATTTCGGTCCGCGAAGCACGTTACGCGGCGCGTTCCCGAAGGTGAAAGCCGCTGGGAACGCGAACGCGGACGCATCGAAGCAGTTGACGAGCTCGAGCCGTGACACTGCCGTGGTCCCGGTCGAGTTCGGCCGGCAATTCAGCTGGGGAACCGGACCCACCAGGTCAGGACGCTGCAGGCCGGTGCGCCCGATGTTGGCGATGTCGCGGCCGAACGTCACGTTGACCGGGGACCCGCTCTGGATTGTCGTCACGCCACTGATCTGCCACCCCGCCACCACGTACTTCAGCACGGGATGTGACGAATTCTTCAGGAACGGCACCTCGTAAATGTAGCTGGCGACGAACCGGTGCGGGATGTCCCAGTTCGCCGGGCCGTAGTCGCGCCAGATGTCGTAGTTGTCCATGGTGGCACCGCCACCGTTCGAGTGCGTGGCCATGTCGCGCGTGCGGGACCACGTGTAGTGCGCATCGGCCTGGAGGCCACGGCTCATGCGCTTGCGCAGAATGATCGTGACCGCATCGTAGTCCGCCTCGAGATCGTTCTGGATGATGCGGCGATCGCGGAACTTCTGGCTCGGGCGGCGGGGATCGACCGGACCGGGCCCGGGCTGAGGCGTGTTGTTGAAGAAGCTTCGATCCAGGTGGCTCGTGTGCGAGCCGACATACTGCAGGTCGAGCGCCGCACCGCGCCACAGCTCACGCTGGAGATCGAGGCTCCATTGATCCTTGCGGGCGTTCGGCAGCTTGCGGGTGGGCGAGATGACGTCGGGCCGTGCAGCCGGCCCGACCGGCCCCGAGGGGTTCGCGAATGACAGTGTCGGATTCGCCGGATCCGAGGTGAAGGTCGTCACCGCCGCAAGCGGCGGGTTGTTGGTCAGGAACGTGAACGAATTCATCTGGTTCGGGTTGTAGTAAATCCCGAAGCCCGAGCGAAGAACGGTCTTCTCACCGAAACGGTAGGTGGCACCGAGGCGGGGCGCGAAGTCCCTGTTGTTCGATTCGGTGAACTCGAAGCCTTTCGACGGCAACGTCGACGGAATGATGGTCTCGAAGTCTTCGGCCAGCATGGTCGCCAGCCCCTCATAGGTCTGGACCGGCGTATTCATCTCGTAGCGGAGGCCGAGGCTGAAGGTCAGGTTCCGGGCCGCCTGCCAGACGTCGTTGACGAAGAATCCGTTCCGCCAGCCGCCGACGTGCCCCTGGATTTGATCGGTGGGCGGAATCACCGTCCGCGGCAGTCCCGAGCATGAAGTCCGCCATCGGATACCCGCTGATGTCGCCGTTGAACGAGAACAGCCCGCGCGGGTCGTTCGCGGCGCGGCGTCCGGTCGCCAGCCGGCGCAGGTCGAATCCCCCGCGGATGTTGTGCGACCCGCGCATGTAAGCCATCACGTTCGACGCCTGGAACGTCGTGTCGAACTGGTACCAGTTCGACCCGCTGACGCCAAGGCTCGCGAAGTTGGTGACGTTGATGCTCGGGATCCCGGGATTGTCGTACTTCACGTCACCGTCGAAACCGGGGATGCCGAGGTCGGCGCCCGCGGATGCGACGCCGTTCACCGCGAAGTAGTTCAGCGTGTCGAAATCGATGCGGTGGTAGCCGATGCGGAAGTCGTTGACCAGGGTGGGGCGCAACGTATGCGTGTACGTCAACAGCGAGTTCTTGTTGACGCGGGGCTGTGTGACCTCGGTGATCGGAATGGCGCTGTTGAAGACGTTGCCGCTGAAGCTGTCGTGCCAGTTGTGGCGCACGTACAGCCTGACCTTGTTCCCGATATTCTGGTCGACTCGAACCAGCGTCTGGTCGACGTTGTCCGTATTTGCGCTGGTCGCCTGGTAGTTGTTGGCGGTGCCCGGCAACGTCGCCGCCGGGTAGTACTGCAGAAGGTCCAGCGACACGGGCGACAGCATCGACTGCGGAATGATGTTGCCGGGGAAAGGCTGGCCGGTGAACGGGTTTCTGATCGGAGTCGTGATTTCGGAGAAAATTCCCTGGCGCATGAGCGCGGTCGGCACCACTGCGAACGGGCTTGAAACCGCCTCGGCCCTGACGCCTTCATAGGCCCCCATGAAGAACGTCTTGTTGTGGCCGTCGTACAGCTTCGGAATGACGACCGGACCGTCCGCCTGGAATCCGAACTGATTTCGACGTCGAGGGTTCTTCGGATTGGCGCGGTTCTCGAAGTACCCACGCTCGTCGAGAGCGTCGCCCTGAAAGAACTCGAAGACCGAGCCGTGGAGGTCATTGGTGCCGCTCTTCGTGACGACATTCACATGGACGCCGAGATACGAGCCGTACTCGGCCGAGGTGCTGCCGGTCTGCACCTGGATTTCGGTCACCGCATCGGCGATCGGCCGCATGCTCGTCGCGGCGAGCAGGTTCGAGGATGAACTGATCCCGTCGAGCGACAGGCTGTTCTGAATCTCGCGCTGGCCGGCGCCGCGAAAGCTCAGCCCGATGTCGCTGGTGAGACCGCCGAGGACGCCGGGTGTGGTGCTCGCCAGGCTCCAGACGTTGCGGCCGCTCACCGGCAAATCGGCCACAGCGCGCTGGCCGATGGTCTCGGACACGACAGCGCTGTCGGTGTTGAGAACCTGCGCCTTCGCTTCGACACTGACGGATTCAGCGAGTGCTCCGACCTTCATCACGGCATTGGTCCGGGTGACCTGGTTATTCCCGACTTCGACTCCCGTCGCTTTGAACGTCTGGAAACCGGCCAGCGTGATCGTGATTTCGTACGTGCCGCTCCGCACGAACTGGATGTTGTAGTAGCCGTCCGCGTTCGTCGTCGTTTGGTAGGTGTCCTTGGTGCCGGTATTGACCGCCACCACCTGGGCGCCCGGGACGACCAGGTCTGCGCTGTCGATGACGGTGCCGACGAGCGCGGTCTGGGAGGCGAGCTGAGCCGCGGCATCGGTCGCGAGCAAGAACGCAGAACATAGAAGCGACAAAATCACTCGCAGCATGCGGCCTCCTGAACTGAATGAGGCAGACTCATCGTTGTCGACGTGCTGACACTGGGGCGGCTATGCCTCAATCCAGGACTGACGCACGAGATGAGTGTGCCCGCGTTACTCGCGCCTACGGCAGCTCGTTCCACAACGGCCGCGAGATTCCGTTGAGATCCCACACCACTTGCCCGGCCTTGACCGTCAGCTCGCACTCGAGTTTGCGATCGCCTTGCAGCTTGCCGCCGCCCGAATCCACGAACCCGAAGGCACCGCGTCGCAAATTCAGCACCGCGACATCCGCCTCCGAGCCGACACTGAGGTTGCCGAGATCTGGTCGCTTGATCACTTCTGCGACACGCGACGTGTTGCTCCTGATCACCGCCTGCAGCGGCATGCCCATGTTCACGAACTTCGACATGGTATTCAGGATGTCCTTCATCCCCGCGTTCATGCTGCCGGTGTGAAGGTCAGTGCTGATGACGTCGGGGGTGAAGCCCTGGGCCATCGCGGGGATTGCCTGACGGAACAGGAAACTGCCTCCTCCGTGGCCGGCGTCGAACACGATTCCCCTTTTCCGAGCGGCCAGGACGAACGGGCGGACTTTCCCGTTCTCGTCGACGATCGGTACGCGCCCGCTCACGTTCGCGTACATATGCGTGAGTACGTCTCCCGGCCGAAGATGTGTGAGAAGCAGGTCCTCCAGCGACAGCGGCGGCGTGTGGGCGCCGAAATCCACCATCACCGGAACATTGGTTTCGGTTCCGGCCGCGACTGCCCGCGTGACCGGGTCCCACTCCGGGCCGGTATAGTGCGCGACCTTGATGCCGACGATGACCCCGGGGTGCTGGCGGATGCGCATGGCGGTCAGCTTCGCATCCATGTCGGAGAGGTTCTGTTCCACAGGCCCTCCCTTCATCCCCGAGCCGACGATATTGATGAACGAGAGCACCCTCGTACGCGAGCGGTCGATGACCTGCTCCTTGAACTGCAGAAAGTTCCGCCACCCGGCACCGCCGGCGTCCACGAGCGTAGTCTGGCCGCTCCGGAAAGAGTGGCTGTCCGGCTGGACGGCCGTATCGCTGTTACTCAGGTAGGCGTCTTTCTCGGTGCCATAGAAGACGTGCGCATGCATGTCGATGAGCCCAGGCACGACGTACAGCCCGGTCGCATCCACGACGCGCCGCGCGGACGCCGGATTCAGACTCGACCCCACGCGGGAGATCCTGCCGGCGGCAATTGCGACATCCATGACGCCATCGATTGCATTCCTGGGATCGATGACGTGGCCGTTCCTGATCAGCAGGTCGAATTCAGGACTCTGGGCTCTCGCTCCGGCGCCACTCGCGATCACCCACAGCAGCGTCGCCAGCCAACGCGCCGCGCTTCGCTTCGTCACCCGCAACCCTCGCATTCTGCTCGCATGCGTATCGAGGCACCGCCTGGCATCCCGGCCGGAAGAACACGGACGACTAGAAGAAGAACTTCGCCACCAGTTCCACCGTCCGTGCCGTGCTGACGGTGCCGGTGATCGTGCCGAACGTGTTCACGTTCGAGATGTCGCGCGCTGGCGGGCTGAAGCTCGGCGTGTTCGTCAGGTTGAATGCCTCGGCGCGGACTTCGAAAGACCGCTGGCCGCCCAGGCCAAACCGCTTGGCCAGGGTCAGGTCCACATTCTTGTAGCCCGGAGCACGGCCGACTCCGATCGGACAGTTGCCGAACGTCCCCAGCGGCACGGTCGCGAATGCATTGATGTCGAGCCAGTGGTCCAGATTCTGGTTTGACGGTGTCGGGTCGCCGATACAGTTCGGCCGCTCGTTCCCGCGCGTACCCTGGAGCGATCGGTTGCGGCCATCGGTGACGGTGATCGGGAACCCGCTTCGGGCCTGGAATATGCCGCTGACCTGCCAGCCGCCCAGGATCGCGTTCATCACCGTGGGAGCGTCATTGCCCCACTTGCGATCGCGCCCGTAAGGCAGTTCGTAGTTGGCCGACAATACGAAGTTGTGCCGGGCATCGAAGAACGCCGGTCCGTAATTCGCCTCAGGATCGTAGGCATTCATCCAGTAAGCGCCCTCCGCCTGAACCCCCCCTGATCCGTAGTATCCGAGGTTGTTGGTTCGCGTCCGGCTCAGCGTGTACGACGCCAGGTATTCGACGCCGCGAGAGGCCCGTTGCCGAAGGCTGACCTGCAACCCGTTGTAATCACTCTTGCCGCGGGCCGCTGTGGTCGAGATGTTGGTGATGAGTGGCGCGGTCGCGTATAACGGCCGCCGCGTCTGCGTGGGCGCCCACGTCGCGGGGTCGCCGACACCAGGGAGAGGCTGGTTGCCTTCGACCGGCGTCACCAGGTGCTTCGCGTCATGTCCGACGTACCCGACATTGACCGACGTCGATGACGTGAGCAGGTATTCACCGAACACGTTCCACTGCTGGGTGAACTGGGGCCGCAGATTGGGGTCCCACGCGCGCACCTGGCCGGAGGGCTGGTCGAGCGGCCGCACGTCGGCAAAGCCGGTACCGAGCCGGCCGCCGCCGGTCGTCGCGTCGAACGTCACGTTGGACTCGAAGAAGTACGGCGGGTTGAGCGGCAGCCGCAAATTGGCCCCCGTTCCCTCCATGTATTGAGAGATGCCGTAGGCGCCTCGCATCACCCAGCGTTCGCCTGGATGCCAGGCGAAGCCGAGTCGCGGTTCGAAGCCCTTGGAGAATGAGTTGTAAAGGGCGCGGCTCTCCCGGCTGCCGTCTTTCGCCAGGATCTGCTGACCCGTCTTGAGGTCAAAGTTCGACTGGAGGTTGTTCTTCTCGACGACCGGCTGGGTATAGGCCCAGCGCATCCCGAGGTTGAGCGTGAATGCCGGATTGAGCTTGAAGTCGTCCTGCACGTAGAGCGCACTCCGATTGTGCAGATGCGTCCAGGGGGCTGCCGCGCTGCCCCGTCCCTTGGTGCCGACCTGGTCGAGCAGGAAGTCCGAGAAGGCGAATCCGGAGAATGCGCCGGAATAGGTGAACAGGCCGAGCAGACCGTTGTTTCCAGCGTAGAAGCGGCGCTGCACGTAGTGCAGCAGCTGACCACCCATCTTGACGGAGTGCCGTCCTGTCAGCCAGGTGAGCTTCTCATTCACCTGATAGGTCCGGTCGAGCGTATCCGTGTCGCTCGCCCCGGCCCCCGGCGAGGTCAGGCCACCGCCGAAGCCGATCGAGCTCAACCCGGCAATCGGCTGCCCGCCGGCGATCCCGAAGGTGGCGTTCGCGTTCCCGATCCCGGCCCAGTCAGTCGTCGCCCCGACGATCGTGATCTGATTGAACCCGACCAGTACTTCGTTGACGAGCGAGGGTTTCACGACCCTGTTCCAGTTGACCGCCACGTTGCGAAACGGTGCGTCGGTCTGGCTGCCCAGCAGCAGCGGCATCGCCCGCTTGCTCGTCTTGGCCTGGTACTCGGCGAACGAAAACCGCCCGAACACCTTGTCCTTGGTCGAGGTATTCCAGTCCACCCTGAAATCGCCCTGGTTGGCACGGTTGGTGGTCAGCGTCTCGCCCACGTAATTACCGGTCACGCCCGTGACCGTCCGGTTCGGCAGGGGGTACAGATTCGGGTCGTTGAGCAACGCGGCGGCAATCGGGCTGATGCGGCTGGCGGGAATCTGGTTGCCCGCGAAGACCGCACCGGTGACGGGATCCTTGATCGTCGCGGTCACGCTCGAAAGGTCTCCGTGGCGCCATGCTTCCGGCGCCACCGAGATCGTCTCGGACCCGGGCGCGTCGAACCGCGTCCCCTGGTAGTTGCCGAAGATGAACAACTTGTTCTTCACGATCGGGCCGCCGAGAGTGGCGCCGTAGATATGCTGCGTCCGCTCCGGTTTCGCGGCGTGCGACCGGTTGTTCGCCCACGAGTTCGCGTCCATGCTGCTGTCGCGATAGAACTCGAAGACGTTGCCGCGGACGAAATTCGTCCCCGACTTGATGACGTTGCTGATCACGGCGCCGGCCACGTTCCCCGTGTCCGCGCCGTAATTGTTGGTCTCGACGCTGATTTGCGCGAGGGCGTCCGGGCTTGGCTGGTAGGCGACCAGGTTGTCGATCGACTCGTTCATGTCGACGCCGTCAATCGTGTAGTTGTTCGTCTGTTCGCGATTGCCGTTCACGTACGGACGGCCACCGCCGAAATTGCGGGACCCCGTGAACGTGCTGGGGTTCGGGGTGACGACGCCCGGCAGCAGCAGCGACAGCTGACCGCTGTTGCGGCCGTTCAGCGGCAGCGCGGTGAGCGTCGTGCCGGAGATGACCTCGCCCACGGTCGCCGACTCGGTCTGGAGCACCTGCGACTCGGAGCTCACTTCAACCGTCTCCTCGACGCCGCCGAGCTCGAGCTTGAAGTCCTGTCGACCGATCTGCTGCGCCTCCATCTGGATCGGCTTGGTCGCCGCGGTCTTGAAGCGGGCCAGTTCCGCCTTGACCACGTAGGCGCCGACCGGCAGTGACGTCACGGTGTAGTTGCCGGCATCGTTCGAAACCGCGGTGTACGCGACGTTCGTCGCCTGGTTCGTGGCAGTCACGGTTGCGCCGGGTACCGCTGCACCGCTCTGGTCGGTGACAATGCCGGTCAGGGATGCCGCGCCGGTTTGCGCCGATACGGCGGCGGGAAGGAACAGTCCGAACGCAAACAGGAGCAGGACAAACCGCGAGGGCTTCATGGTTCCTCCATGGCGCGAACTATGAATCTCAGACCGCAGGGTTGCGGCAGGCGTCGTCGCCTCACTGGGACTCAGTACGGGTGGTGCATCGTTTGGCCGTAACCATGGCGCAGCGCGACGGCCGAGTCAAGGGGTGTTCGACAGAAACAGCCGACCGCCGCTGCGCAACGCCGGTACCACGACTTCGGTGAAGCCGTCGCGATGCTGGTACGGCAGCAGCGTTGACGATTCCTCAGGTGACTCGTACTGCACGAGTGTGAAAGTGCCGGCAATACGCAGTTGGACCGGAAGCGGCTGATGCGCGTAATTCAGCACGCTGACCAGTGCTCTGCGCCCCGCCGGATCCTTGTAGGCCGCCGCGACAACGGTGATCCCGTTCCAGATATCGATGGTGCGATGGGCCGGGCCGAGCACCTCCCGGATTTCCAAGGCGAACCTGTCGGGATTGGCGATCCCCTTGCGCACTTCGACGACGCGGCCGTCGCCGACCGCGTAAGTGACGCGTTCGTCCGAAGACAAGAGCGGCGGCACTGCTGCCCATGGGCGACCGGACGCCGACCCTGCGCTGGCGGATGTCGCGTCCACGACGACCGTCCCGCCACGGCGGGCAAAAGCGTCCAGGATTTTGTACTGACCGGGGGTGGACGGATCGAGCACGATCAACACGTCCAGGCCGGCCGTGGCATCGGTTGACAATCGCTCCGGCGCAATCAGCTGAAATGGAAGATTGTGCCGCGACAGCAGATTCATCACCTCGAACCATGCGATCGGGTCCGCCGTCGCGACCCCGATATTTGCAACCGGCGCATAGCGCGACGGCTGTGCCCACGAATAGAACGCCAGGTAGCGCTGGATCTGCTGCCACGCGTCGCGTGCCTGCGGCAGGCCAAGGAGCAAATCGTTCTCGAAGCGCTTGTGCAGCGGCAGCAGCAGGTCCCCGCCGAAGCTGCCCGCTTCGGCAATGGCCACGAGATAGTTGTCAGTCTCCGGACCTTCGTCGGCTTCCGATTGCATCTCGGACTGCCACGTGTAAGTCAAGAACACGTTCGACGACCCGCCGGCGCTCGCCGGGACGGGCGGGCGCTGCGGAGTGGAATCGATGATCCGTATCAGCGCGGCGTTGCTCTCGATCCAGGGCTGCGCAGATCGGTTCGACACCTGGAGGACTTCTCCCTTGCGCGTGACCCAGTTCGAGCGGATGTGCGGCCACTTCCCGCGCTCGTCCAGTGTGATCACTCGCCCCCGTCGTCCGACGCGCGACCTGAGAAGGGCGAGCTGCTGCGGCGATGCCGGACCGCGGACGACGACGCCCGCGAAGCCGTCGGCCGGAGGGACGAAGGCCGACAAAGCATGCGCGGCGACCTCCAGATAGACGCGGTAGCCGCCGGCCACCGCGCGTCGGATGGCGGCGCCGTTATCCGCCGGGATCACCAGAGTGGAAATGCCGAGACTCGCCGCCGACGGCACCTCGGCCTCATCCCACCGGATCAGCACTTCCGCGGCGGCGGACGTGGCGGCGACCAGCCAGGTTGCGAGTGCGACCGTGGCAACACCGAGGCGGAGAATGAACCGGGAGCCGGAGACCGCCCGGTCGCTCGTGTGGTCAGTGCGCATGTGAGATGTGGAGCCCGGACGGCCGGTAGCTCGCTTTCATTTCGCCGGAGGGCGCCATCCAGACCGCCGAGACATCGCCAAACCGGGCAAGCACGATCCCGGCATCCGCGAAGGGCACGATGACCAGCGTCGTGGAGAGCGCATCCGCCAGGCTGGCGCTGTCCGACACAACGGTCACTGCCGCTTTCGTCCCGACCGGAGCGGCCGAGTGAGGGTCGAGAATCTCGCCGAACTCTCCCGGCGCCGATTGGAACGCCACCAGGTTCTGTTGCGACGTGGACAGGGCGCGATCGCGCAGCAGCAGCGTCGTGCTGCCCGATGCGGATTCGCCGAGACGGACCGCCCACCCCTGAGCGCCCGGCGGAGCGCCGATCGAGGCAATAGAGCTGCCCCCGCCGTTGACGAGGGCGCTGCTGATGCCTGCCGCCTTGAGCACGGCAATCGCGCGGTCGACCGCATACCCTTTACCGATCCCCCCCAGGTCGATCTCGACGCAATCAGCGCGGAACCGGATGCGATCCGGACCGGTGGTCTCGATTTTTTCGTACCCGACGCAGCGTCGAGCCGCAGCAATTTCCGCGTCCGAGGGAGGCCGGCCGTCGAGTTTTGCCTTTTTCCACACCTTCAGCAGCGGTGCAATGGTCACGTCGAAAGCACCGTTCGAACGCCTCGACACGATGAGCGACTGCTCGATCACTTCGTAGAGGCTGGGCTCGACCGACATGAATCCGCGGCTGCCTTCACGGTTCAATTTCGAGAGGTCGCTGTCGGCTTTGTAGTCGCTGAGCACCTGGTCGAGCCGGACAATCTCAGACATCGCGCGCTCCACGGCGGGGAGCGCTTCCGCGCGCGAGGAATGATACGCAACGATGTCGAACATCGTGCCCATGCAGTAGCGCTGCAGGTGGACGGGAGACGGTGTGTCGGCGGGCAGCGCCGACGCCACCACCAGCAGCATGACAACGACGGCGAACGTCGCTGCTCTACCGAAGCGCATAGACGACCCCCGGGTAGGTCGCGAGATACACGAGTTCCTCGGTCACAATCGGAGTGGACTGCAGCGATCCACCCAGGTTCGCCCGCCAGAGCTCTTCGCCGGTCTTCGCATCGTACGCCTGCGTCGACCCGTAAAAAGTCTGGATGCACACGATCGAAGGGTTGGCCATCGGCGAGGCGGTCATCGTCCGCAGCGGCTTCGACTTCCAGAGTGCCTTCCCGTCGGTCAGGGACAGCGCATACACGTAGCCGTCCTTGCCGCCGATGAAGACGCGGCCGTCGGCGACGGCGGCCGACGCGGCAATACCAAGATCCGTCTCGAACTTCCAGCGCAGGGCTCCCGTTCCGGCATCGAGCGCGTAGACGTAAAAATCCTCGGAGCCCACCACTACCATGCCGTCCACGACGGCTGGAGACGCAATGACGCCCTCACCGGTGAGATAACGCCACGCGTCCTGACCCGACGCACGGTCCAGTGCGTACACGTGGCCGTCGGTGCAGCCGAAGTAAATCTGCGACGCCGCGGCATATGCGGTCGAGCAGATGCGCCCTTCCATGTGCCGCTTCCATCGCGTTCGGCCGGTACTCCGGTCCACCGCCTTGAATGTCCCATCGGTCGATCCGGCATAGACCGCGTCGTCTCGCACGATGGGCGTGGTCCAGATCGGTCCGTCGCCCTCCGCGCGCCACTCGAGCAGTCCGGAGGTGAGATTCGACGGCGTACACAGCGCCATCGTCACACCCGAAGAACAGGAGGTTCCCGGAGATGGAAGGAGTGGAGTCGATCGGCGCACCGGCCTGGAACTTCCATCGTTGCCTTCCTGTCCGGCTGTCGAGTGCGTGCGCGCACCCATCCCGGCACGTCACGAACAGAACTCCGTCCCTGAGCACCGGGCTCGACCGGACCGATTCACGCAGTGCCACCTTCCAGACCAGGTCCTTCAGTGGCGACCGCCGGCTGACGGAGGGCGCGCCGCCCCTCCGATCGTTGTCGGCGAGCAGGGTGATCCAGTTCGTGTCGTTGTCAGCCATGCTCACGCGATCTTCACCGACCGCCGGTCGATCTTCTCCAGCTCCCACGTGCCGAGCCCCAGCTCTGACGCCGTCTTGATGTGGCCCGGCTCCCGGTAGAACGGGCTCTTCATAAACGACCGCTGCATGTCGTCGCTGGTCCCGAGATGATCGGGATTCCGGTCCCACAAGGAGGGCGCGCCGACGTCCCTCCGCTTCTGTTCCACGATCTCGAGCTCGATGCGATCGACGGCGACGGGGTCAGTGCCGAACAGCAGCGTCTGCGCATCCCAGACGAACTCGGGGTTCCAGGCAAAGGGCCCGCTGTGGTACACGGCGCGAATGCCGTCCATGATGTTGAGGACCGCCTTCGACCTGAGCGGCGCGGCACTGCACATCACGGCGATCACCGGATCGGTGTAGGTCTTCGGATCGACGTGCGTGCGGGCGACGTTGTTGAAAGATCCGTAAGCGAGGTTCTTGAGGCAGCCGGTCACGCCCGAGGCGTTGTGCTCCTTCAGGCAGGGCAGGTTGATGATCTTCGTCGCCTCGCTGGAGACGATGCTCGCCAGGTAGGAACGAGTTTCGAGCTCGCCGAAGCAATTCATTTCGCAGAACACTGCGGGATCGTACCCACTCCGTGTTTCACCGGCGACAGCCCAGCGCTGATCGAGTCCGGTGACACGAACGCCAGCCGGCAGCAGGGCGTGGTACCCGTTCACTTCGAGCTGATTCGAATTCCTGTCGTAAACGATGATGTGCTTGTTCGGCACGCCCGACCGAATTGAGCGCCTGCACAACCTCCCGCACCAGCGCCATCGACGTCGTCGTCTGCGGAACGCCGGACGGGTTCACTTTGATGGCGACGATGTCGGCCGGCGTGAACAGTCGCGCCCAGGCACTCCTGCGCGTCGGCCTGACCGGTCAGCGCCTTCATGCCGGCATCCACCATCGCGCGGACGGCCGGCTGTGACACGCGGCTACGGACGATGGCGCCGGAGTGGACCACCTCGACGACCCTGCCGGGAAAGAGCCCCGGCATGCCCAGGGGAGAGAGCGGCATCTCGGGAGCGCGGACATCGATCTTCAGCGACTTGCGCGGGGTGTCCTGCCGCCAGGGCAGCCCGGCGAGGCCGAGATTCAGCGTTCCCAGCGTTGCGTTGAACACAAATGTTCGACGATCCATGGCGGTACTCTCTGTCCCGCGCCTGTGCTACGCGCTCGCCTCGAGCACCTGGCGCAGACGCGTCGCGACGATACGATCTTCGCCCGGCTGCATCATCCAGACGCCAATCACCAGGACTTCGGCTTCCGAACGGATGACGATCGAGGGTTCGCCGTCCTGCAACGTGCGCACGATCGCCGCGGGTGCGACGGGAATTACCGCGCGGTCCCACGATACTCGAACGTGCGGCACGTGATTGGCCACTTCGGGCACGAAGATTTCGGCGTGCACGCCACGGACGGACTCCGCCGCCTTCTTGATTCGATCCGCGCGGTTCTCGAACTCGCGTGTTTCGGCGGCATGATCCTTCTGAACAAAGAGTTCCAGGGCGGCGAGCATGCCGACCATCTCCTCCTTGTTGACCTTCATGCCGCGGCCGATCGCGTTGCCATTCGGGGAGGCATTCTGACGGGCGGCGGTAATGAGCGCCTTGCGGCCGAGCAGGAGCCCGGCACTCTGAGGACCGCGGATGCCCTTCCCACCGGAGAACGCGACCAGGTCGAACCCCATTGCCGTGTACTTCCACAGGTTCTCGACCGGCGGCACGTCGGCGGCGGCATCGTTCAAGGTCGGGATCGAGTGCTTCCTGCCTAGCTCGACGAACTCCTCGTCCCGGATCTGCCCTTCATGGTTGTTGTTGTTGTAGAAGAGCATCATCGCCGTCCGGTCGTTCACCGCGCGTTCGAGGTCGGCCCGACTTTCCACCTCGATGAGCTGCACTCCGCAGTTGCGGACGGCGCGTTCGTATCCGAAGCGGTGAGCCTTCTGGATGATGACTTCGCTCTTCATCCCGGACAGGTTTGGAAGATCGCCGATCTTCTGGCGATCGGTTCCGGTGAGGACGGCGGCCGTCGCAAGCGTCAGGGCAGACGCCGCACCGGACGAAACCATCGCGGCCTCGGCATGGACCAGCGTGGCGATACGTTCTCCAACTCGATCGTGGAGCTCGTCGAGCATGACGTAGTGTCGGGACGCGTAGTTGATCGCGTCCATGACCGGTGGCGGCATGAGCGAGGCGGTCATCGCCGTGTAGGTCCCTGCGCCGTTGATGAACGGCCGGACACCGAGCTCGCGAAAGTAGTCGCGTGCGGGTTTCGCCAGTGCGGTGGCTTCGGCCGTCGCCGCCGTGGTGGCGAGTCCTCCGCCAAGGGCGGGGATGGCGGCTACGGATTCTAGAAAGCGCCGGCGGCTCCACATCGTCCCTGCTCCCTCGTTTTCGGCGACTGGTCGTGTCGCAGCCGTGCAAATGTGCCGTCTATGCGATGAGGCGCATCGGCGAGAGGATAGCGATACAGGCGGCGTGAGGCAAGCAGAGGGTCCCGCCGGACGCGACCGGACCATCCGGGAACTATCCGGCTTTCTCGATGTGGACGAGGTACGCTTCGACCATCAGGAGATTGCGCTCGCCCGACTGCTGGATGACGCCCAGGAGGCGTTCCATCTTCACGACTTCTTCCAGCTGCTCGTCGATGAACCACTGCAGGAAGCTCTGACCGAGATAGTCGTTCTGCTTGACGGCAATGTCCATCAGCCCGGTGATCTGCTTCGTCACGCTCCGTTCCCAGCTGAGGGCAGCCTGCACGGCATCTTCGGCCGAAGCAAATGTCGCTTTGGGAGCGGGGATGGCGGGAATCTGCAGGACGCCTTTCGTGTCGAGGACGTACTTCACGAACTTGAGCGCGTGCTGCCGCTCCTCCTCGGCCTGATCCAGGAACAATTTCGACAGAAGTGAGAGATGAAGCCCATGGAAATGGGCGGCAATGCTGATGTACTGCAGACTGGCGCCAAATTCATGGCCGATTTGTTCGTTCAGGGCTTTCGCGAGCTCGGGGCTGATCAACACGATTCTGTTCCTCCTGGGTGGATCGTACTCGGCGAACCACCCGACAAAGCAATGCCGGCCACTACTTCGCCGCAAGCTGCGCGAGGTAGTGGGACATGAACTCAGCGCGTTTGGGCTCGAGGCAGACGGACACCGGGCGGCCGGCGGCCTTATCCACCCGCAGGTAACCTTCGGCATCGACCCGGATGGGCATGGCGTCGCACCGGCCGAAGAAGCGACCCGGATGCTGGGCTTCGGCCAGTGCCATCTGGTCGTGCAGCGTCATGCGGCTGTCCGGATGATCGCTCCAGAGCCGCAGCAGCGCTTCGAGCGCGATCACCAGCGGCGTTCCGGCCTTTCCGCAGCGTCTCCCGCTCCTGATCCTCGAGCCTGATGTAGGTGGTCGAGTCGAGCGGCACGATCGTGACTGGCCATGCGGCGGCGTAGACCGCCTGCGCCTCGGGGATCGCGAGCTTGACGTTCCACTCCGCCACCGCCGCCGAGCTCCACGCATTCGGCCCGATCGACCCGCTCATGAGGACGACACGCTTGACGAGCGGAACGACGTCCGGATGCAGTCGCACGAGGTCACCGATGTTCTGGAGCGGTCCGACAGCAATGAGCGTGAGCTGGCCGGGGTTCTTGCGAATCGTGTCGGCGAGGAACTCGACCGCTGGCGTGGTAATCGGCTTGTACGCCTGAAAGTCCTCCGCCCACGTGAACTGGTAGTCGATGCGATCGGCCGGGACTGCCGGTGTCTGCCGTCCAACCGCAACCGGGACATCCGTTCGTCCGAGCCGATAGAGCAGCTTCGCCGCAAGCCGCGCGCGCGCCGGCGTGTCGGCGTCGGTGACCGTCACACCCAGCAGCTCGAACGACGGGCTCTTCAACGCGTAGCCGAGCGCCCACCCGTCGTCGATGTCGGTGCCGATGTCGGTGTCGAGCACCACCTTCATCCGTGGCTGTTGCTGCGCGGCAGCGGGCAGCCCCGCGGCAAGTGTGCAGAGGAGCGCAAGTGCGATTCGTGTGCGATAGGACATCTCTGATCCCGGGTCTGGTTTATTGAGCCAAGTCGTGACCGACTGCATTCAATGCTTGAAACGCTGTTGAAAACGCCGCAGCTTCTCGACCGTCAATCCCGGCGCCCTGACGAACTCGAGTACTTCGCGCTCGGCGGAGCGTACCCGTTCAGCCTCCTCGACGACCTTGTCTGCGATCCCATCAGGCACCACGAGCACGCCGTTGACGTCGCCGTGCAGCAGGTCCCCCGGTTGCACGGCCATGCCGTCGAGCGTGACCGGCACGTTCACGTCGAGGATGAACGGGTTGCCATGCGACACGACGAAGCCGGGGCAGAAATACTGGAACCCCCCGAGCGCCCGGACTTCGACCACGTCTCGCAACCCGCCGTCCGAGATGCACCCGATCGCCCCGAGCGACTTCGCGGTCGTGGCCATCACTTCGCCCATGTGGCACGACCGGGTGCGCTCCGGGCCGATGTCCTTGATGACGAGCACCGCCGGCTTGGGTGACGCTTCGATCGCAGCCCACAGCCGCAGCAGTCCGCGCTCTTCGCTTCGCTGCTCGGTCGTGCTGTCGGCGGTGCACGTCACCGCATACCCGACCATCGAACCGAGCTCCGGGAACGCACATCGCAGTTCCCACCCGGCAAAGCCCTGCACCCGCGGGCGCACTCCGAACACCTCGATTGCATTCGAGACGGTGGGACTGTCGATCCGGCGAAGAGCCTCGAGCTGTTCAGCGGTCAGTAGCACGCGCGGACCTCCGTGGGGACGTGGGCGCTCGGAGCGAGCATTGTAGTGAATAACCCGATCTAGTAGAGAATGACCCGGCTGCACGCCGCTGCGAGGCGATCGCATGGAGCCTGCCAGTCGAGGCACTCGGAACGGAGTCTGCAACCTCAAATGTTCATGGTCGACATGCGTTACGCGATCGGAATGGCGGCGGCCGCGGTGTGCGTGGCTGTGCTGATGGGACGGGGCCTGCCGCACAGCAGCAGCGGAACTCCGACTCCGGCGAGGCCAGGATTCAGCGCTCGTCGATCTCACCAGCGCGGTGGTCGTCACGCCTGCCGAGCTGAACCTGCAGCAGCGTACGGCCATTCGCGTGCTGGTGGAAGAAATCGAGAAGCGCACGGCGATTCGCCTGCGCGTCTCAGCGCAGTGGCCGGCCGAGACCGTCGCCGCCATTGCGGTCGGCCCGCTCTCGACCGCCTCGACCTGGGCAGCCGCAGGCCTGACGGGACTGCCGTCAGCTGCCGCGCCCGGTAAGGAAGGCTACCGGCTGGCCGTCAATGCCGCCGCCCGGCGCGCACCGACGGTCCTCGTTCTCGGCGCCGACACCCGCGGCGATGCTGTTCGGCGTGGGACGGCTGCTCCGCAACCTGGAGATGTCGCGCGCGAACGTTCGGGTCGCCAGCGGACTCGCGATCGTCTCGACGCCGCAGGTGGCGCTCCGGGGCCATCAGCTCGGCTACCGCCCCAAGACGAACACCTACGACGCGTGGGACGTGCCGATGTGGGAGCAGTACATCCGCGACCTCACGATCTTCGGCACCAACGCGATCGAGCTGATCCCGCCGCGGTCCGACGATGATGCGGACAGCCCGCATTTTCCGCTGCCGCCGATGGACATGATGGTTCAGATGTCGCGCATCGCCGACGAGTACGGGCTCGACGTGTGGATCTGGTATCCGGCAATGGATCCCGACTACGGCGATCCGAAGCAGGTGGATGCAGCCGTCATCGAGTGGGCCGGAGTCTTCTCGAGGCTGCCGCGCATCGACGCCGTGTTCGTGCCCGGCGGCGACCCCGGGCACACGCAGCCGAAGCACCTGATGGCGCTGCTCGAGCGCCAGACGGCAAGCCTGCACAAGTATCACCCGACGGCGCAGATGTGGATGTCGCCGCAGGGCTTCACCAAGCCGTGGATGGACGAGTTCTACGCCATCCTGAAGACCGAGCCGGCGTGGCTGAGCGGCGTGGTCTTCGGGCCGCAGGTGCGCGACAGCCTGCCGGTCCTCCGCGCGCAGTGTCCCCGCCGCGCTATCCGCATCCGCCACTATCCCGGACATCACCCACAGCCTCCGCAGCCAGTACCCCGTGCAGGACTGGGATGTCGCCCACGCGCTCACGTCGCAGCGCGAGCAGATCAATCCAAGACCCGAGGATGAAGCCGTCATCTTCCGCGCGCTGATGCCTTACGCCACCGACTTCATCACCTACTCGGAAGGCTGCGAACGACGACGTGAACAAGTTCGTCTGGAGCGGGCTGGGCTGGGATCCCGACGGTCGACGGTGCTGCAGATGCTGCGCGAATACAGCCGGTACTTCATCGGCCCGGATGTACGCCGATCCGTTCGCCGAGGGCGTGCTGGCGCTCGAACGGAACTGGCGCGGGCCGCTGGCGCCGAACGCATCGGTCGTACACGACGCTGGAGCAGTTCCAGGCGATGGAGCGCGACGCCGCCCCACGCGACCTGCGGAACTGGCGCTTCCAGCAGGCACTCTATCGCGCGTACTACGATGCTTACGTCCGCAGCCGGCTGCTGCAGGAGAGCGACGGTCGAGGAGCGCGCCCTCGAGCGTTCTGCGGCGCCGCCACGGCGGGCACATCGAAGACCGCGATCGCGGAGGCCACACGCATCCTGAAGAGCGCCGCAGGAGAAGCCGTCGCCGGACTGGCGTCTGCGGGTCTACTCGCTCGCCGAGGCGCTCTTCCAGAGCATCAGGCAGCAATTGAGCGTCACGCGGTATCGCGCGATCGGCGTCGGCCGTGGCGCGACACTCGACAGTGTCGAGACGCCACTGAATGATGCCGGATGGCTGCTGCCCCGCCTCGACGAAGCGGCCGCGCTCGAGAACGACGACGATCGTCTGGCCGCGATCGGCCGCCTCGTACGCTGGACGGATCCCGGCAGCGGCGGCTATTACGACGACCTTGGAAACGCGGCACGGCAACCTCACCTGGTCGGCGTGCTGCCGCTGTCGCAGGATCCGCAGCGGTTCAACTCACCCCAGACCGGGTTCGGCTATCGGGCAGACTGGCGGCTGTCGTGGATGACGCACGCCGAGACGTTCTGGGACACGCCTCTCCAGATGCGGTACACCGGACTGGACGGAGCGGCGCACTACCGCGTCCGAGTGGTCTACGCCGGCGACGTCGTTCGGGCCAGGCACGCTGATCCGGCTGGTGGCGAACGGCACATACGAGATCCACCCGCCGATGCAGAAACCGTCACCAGTGGCAGCCGGTGGAGTTCGACATCCCGGTCGAGGCGACGCGAGGCGGCGACCTGACGCTCACCTTCACCGGTCCTCCCGGGACTGGCAGCGCCGGCCGCGGCAACCAGGTCGCCGAGGTCTGGTTGATGAGGAAGCCGATAGATGGACGCGCCGTGGGAAAGCCTGGTCCGCCAGCGTCTGCGCGCCTCTCAACCGGTGTTCGGCTGCACGATCACGACCAGCAGCATCGACATGGCCGTGCGGGCGGCGACGGCGGGCTTCCACTTCCTCTGGCTCGAGCTCGAGCACTCTCCGATCTCGCTCGAAACGGTCCGCACCATCGTGCTCGCCACCCGCGATCTCCCGGCGGTGCCGATCGCGCGCATCCCGGTCGCCGAGGACTGGGCGGCAAAGCGCGTGCTCGATGCCGGCGTGCACGGCGTCGTCTTTCCCGTTCGTCAGCACTCCGGCCCTCGCGCAGCAGGCCGCCGCGGCGTGCCGCTACCCGCCCGTGGGCCGGCGCGGATCCGGCGCGAGCCTGCGCCAGCGCATCGTGGCCCGATCCCGACCTCTACGCCGACTCGGCGGATCACAACCTGCTCGTCGTCGCGATCGTCGAGGAGGAGTCTGCGCTCGCGCATGCCGACGAGATCGCCGCGACGCCCGGCGTCGATGTCGTGTTCGCCGGGACCGGTGACCTGTCGTTCTCTCTCGGGCTGCGCGGCGACCAGCGCCACCCGCTCGTCCAGGAGTCGGCGGCGCTGATCCTGGCTGCCGCCCGACGGCACCGCAAGGTGGCGGGCAGGCCGGCCGGATCGTTCGAGGAGACGCAGCGCTACATCGAGCAGGGTTTTCTGTTCTTCCAGGCGCCGTCCGATCTCGCGCTGTTCGAAACCGGCGCGCAGCAATTCCTCGGCCCCCACGGCGTCCGGCCGCTCCGCCGGCAGCACACGTTGTACTGACGCCATGGCCACTCACGCAGCCGCCTTCCCCGACGGTCGGAACGAACTACAAGTGGTGGGTCGTCGGGATGCTCTGGCTGATCTCGTTCTTCAACTACGCCGATCGCCAGGCCATCTTCTCGGTCTTCCCGCTGCTCGAGCGCGAGATGGGCCTCACGCCCGTGCAGCTCGGCCTGCTCGGGTCGTCATTCGCGTGGGTCTACGGGCTCGGCGCACCCTTCGCCGGCATGGTCGTCGACAGGATCCGGCGGCGAACCGCCATCCTGGGTGGGCTGCAGGCGTGGAGTCTCATCTGCGTGGCGACGATGACGTCGCGAACGTTCCGGCACCTGTTCTTCTGGCGCGCCGCCGAGGGACTCGGGGAGACCGTTCTACTTCCCGGCGTCGATGTCGCTCATCAGCGACTATCACGGTCGCGATACGCGCTCGAGAGCGATGGGGCTGCACCAGACGAGCGTGTACGTCGGCACGATCGGCGGCGGCTTCTTCGCCGGCCTGATCGGCCAGTACTACGGATGGCGGCTCTCGTTCGTCGTGTTCGGCGGGCTCGGCATCCTGCTTGGCCTCGTACTGCGGCGCTTCCTCATCGAACCGGCGCGCGGCGCGGCCGACGTGACGGAAGCAACCGGGGCGCATGCGCCGGTTCCGACCCGCGCTCGCCTCTCACTGCCGGCGTTCCTGCGGCTGCTCGCACGACACGCCGACGCTGCTCTGCCTGATGGGCGCATTCATGTGCGCGAACTTCGTCGCGGTCGTTCTGCTGTCGTGGATGCCCAAGTTCCTCTACGACAAGTTCCACATGAGCCTGGCAATGGCAGGGCTCACGGCCACAATCTTCGTGCAGCTTGCGAGCATGGCCGGCGCACCCGTCGGCGGCTGGCTCGCGGACAAGTGGCGGCGGCGCTCACCTCGGGGCCGGGTCGCTGTGCAGATGATTGGCGTCCTTGGCGGCGCCCCGTTCGTGGCGCTGTGCGGGTTGACGCCGTCGGTCGGCACCGTGATGCTGGCGCTGACGGCGTGGGGTTTCTTCAAAGGGCTGTACGACGCGAACATCTTCGCCTCAGTGTTCGACGTCGTCCGACCAGAAGCGCGGGGAACCGCTGCCGGGATTCATGAACGCTGTCGGCTGGCTCGCCGGTGGCGGCAGCGCGCCGCTCGTGATTGGGCTCATCGCGCAGAAGCAGAGCCTCGGGCTGGCAATCGCGCTCGCGTCCACTGTTTACATCGCCGCGGGAGTGCTCCTGCTCGATCGGCATGCTGTTCTTCGTGCGGCGCGACGCTACCCGGATGCTGGCCGATCTTGCATCGACGAGCGGGACGTGACGCGAGTGCCGATACCCGTGCCGGCTACGCCCTTACGACAGCGACCGCGCGTGCCTCACGCCGCTCCGCTGCAGCCACTCTGGCAGCCACCGGGTGAAGGCGGCAATCTGCTCACGACGCGAGGCAGTCAGAGGCAGCGGCAGCGGGCCGGTGTCAATGCCGCGAGCCGCGAGGCCGACGCGAATGCCCCAGGGGGTGGGAAACGGTGCGAGGTGCTCGATGAGTTCGTCGAGCAATGCCTGGAGCCGCACGGCTTCGTCGGAGGCGCCGCTGACGAAGCTCCGGTAGAGAGCGACGACGAGCTCCGGGCAGAACCCGGCCACGCCGGAGATTCCCCCATCCCATCCGGCCTGAAGGCCGGCGTGAAGCAGGCGATCGTCGCCGACGAGCAGCGACCAGGACTGTCCGGCTTCGCGCATCAGCGATCGCCTCGAGGTTGGCGATCTCGCCACTGCTGTCTTTCACCCCGGTGATGAAGTCCACCGTGCGCAGCAGGGTCAGCATCGTCTCCGGTGCCAGGCCGTTCGTGAAAGCCGGAAGGTTGTAGAGCAGGCAGGGGGTGCGAAGCGCACCCGCAACGTCGGCGGCAAACGCTTCGAGGTCCTGCTGGTCGTATCGGAAGAACATCGGCATCGGCAGCAGCAGCGCCCGGGCGCCGGCGTCAACCGACGCGCATCCGAGCTCGATGACGTGATTGATCGACGGGCCGCCGATCCCGACCAGCAGCGCCGAGCCCGCCGCGCGCCGCGCCGCTCGCTGGATCACGATCGTCCGGTCGGCGCTCTCGAAATGCGGATATTCACCGGTGGCGCCACCAATGCAGATGCCGGAGACGCCCGCCTCGAGCAGGAAGGCGACAATGCGATCGAACGTCTGGAGATCGACCTGGCCGTCTTCGTGAGTGGGCGTGACAACCGCGGCGAAGAGACCGGCCACAGGCGGATGCGAAAGAGACATCGGCCGACGAGTACATCGCAGCGGCCATCGCGCGTCAACCAAATTACTCTGTGAGGCCTGGAACCGCATGCGCACGCTGATCGTTCTGACCGTCGCCCTCCTGGTGTCCGCCGATTCAGCGACGGATGGTCGGCGCCAGGGTCGGCGATCGCGCCTTCCTGACCTCCGAGTTGATCTTCCCCCTCGAGCACTGGCACAACCACGCGTCGATGGTCGTGGAACTGCCCGGTGGCGACCTGCTGGCCTGCTGGTTCCACGGATCCGGAGAGCGCACCGCCGACGACGTCCTCGTTCGCGGCGCGCGTCTGAAGAAGGGCAGCGCCCGGTGGAGCGACCCGTTCGTCATGGCCGATACGCCGGGCTACCCGGATACGAACGCCACGATCTTTCTCGACCCGGCGAAGCGGCTCTGGCTGCTGTGGCCCACGATCCTCGCGAACGAGTGGCACACGGCGTTGATGAAGTACAAGATCTCCTCGGACTATGCCGGCGACGGGCCGCCACGGTGGACGGTCAGCGAAGTCCTGCACGTGACGCCCGGCGACGAGTTCGCCCGGACCGTCAACCAGGAAGTCGACCGGCTCATGGCCGTCACCCCTCGTACCGATCAGTCGACGGCCTACGCGGAGCAGCTCAAGACCCATGCGGCGGACAAGTTGTTCCGGCGTCTCGGATGGATGACTCGCGCGCATCCGTTCGTCCTCGACGGCAAACGCCTGATCGTCCCGTTGTATTCGGATGGTTTCAGCTTCTCGCTCATGGCGATCACGGATGATTGGGGGCAGACGTGGAAGACCAGCACGCCGCTCGTCGGGCTGGGAAACATCCAGCCCTCGATCGCCCGGAAAAGGGACGGAACGCTGGTCGCTTACATGCGTGACAACGGACCTGCGCCCAAGCGGCTGATGATCAGTCGATCGACCGATCGTGGCGATACATGGAGCCAGGTGCAGGATACACAGCTGCCCAACCCGGGTGCGGGCGCCGAGGTCCGCGTCCTCGCGAGCGGAAAGTGGGTGCTCATCTACAACGATCTCGAACGTGGCCGCTACAGCCTCGCCGTGTCGCTGTCCGACGATGAGGGCGAGACGTGGCGGTGGACGCGCCACCTGGAACGCGACCCCGAGTCGGCGGACCAGACGCGCCTGGGTGAATATCACTACCCCTCGATCATTCAGGCGGCGGACGGCAGCTTGCACGCAACCTACAGCTACTTCGTCCCGGCTGCGTCGGTGACGCCGGATGCCGAGCAGCGCCTGCCGCGCAAGTCGATCAAGCACGCACACTTCAACGAGGCGTGGATAATGGGGCCGAGACCGTAGCCGCCAGTAACCAGTAACCAGTAACCAGTAAGAGCCGGAAGCTGGACGCCAGAGCGACTGGCGACTGGCGACTGGCGACTGGAAACTATTCCAACACTGCAATCAGGATCCCGATGTGTTAGCCCACCTTCAGCCCCGGAAGACTCGCGTCGGCGTCCTCGACTTCGGGGACGGCCGCCATTACCTGCAGCGTCCCCTCGAGCCGGTGAACCGTCGGTTCCGCGAGCAGCTGGTCGGCCGGCTGGAGTCGGCCGGATTCGAGGTGGTGCCGGGCGACGACGTGATCTGGCAGAACGAGATTGCGGTGCGCAACGGCCGGCGCATGGCGGATGTCGATGCGGTTGTGTTCAACTTTTCGGTCTGGGCATGGCCGCAGTACGCGCGGGTCGCGGCTCAGTTCTGCCCGCAGCCGATCGTGATGTTCTCGAATGTCAACCCGCAGTACCCGGGCTCGTGGGCATGCTCGCGAATTCGGGATCGCTCGACCAGGCGGGCATTTCGTTCACGAAGAGTTTCGGCGATATCGAAGACGATGTGGTGTTCGCGCGACTGCGGTCCCAGATCGTGGCGGTGGCGGCGGCGCGGCGGCTGCGCGGGCTGACCTACTGCCTGATCGGAGGTCGCTCGCTCGGAATCGATACCACGGTCATCGATCCCGCGCAGTGGATGAAGCAGTTCGGCATCGACGTCGATCATGTCGATCAGCTCGAGATCGTGCGCCGGGCGGAGCTGGAGCTGGCGACCGGCGCTCGCGTTGCGCCGGCGCTGGCTTACTTGCAGAAGGCCGTTCGGCGCATCCACTGGACCGCGGCCGATGCCACCTTCAGGCTCACCGAGGACCTGCTCCGCCGTCAGATCGCGATGTATTACGCGGCGCTCGATCTGATTGAGGAATTCAAGTACGACTTCTGCGGGATCAAGGGGCAGCGTGAGCTGACCGAGCATTTCGCGACCGCCGATGTGGCCGAGGCCTTTCTCAACGATCCCTACGGGCCCGACGGATCGCCGAAGCCGCCGATTGTGTGCGCGACGGAGGCCGACTCGGATGCGGCGCTCACGATGCAAATCTTCAAGCATCTCTCGGGCACGCCGGTGTTGTTCGCCGACGTCCGCCACTACCACGCCGATTTGGGCGTGTGGGACCTCTGCAACAGCGGCGAGCACGCCACGTATTTCGCGGGTCGCAGCCTGGATCCGGAAGTGAATCTGGGCCGGACCGAGTTCCGGCCGCAGGGTTTCTACTTCCCCGCCGGCGGCGCCGCCGTGTACCACATCGCCGCACCTGGCCCGGTGACACTGGCCCGCCTCACCCGCCACGACGGCCGCTACGTGATGAACATCGTCCCGGCGGAGTTCGTGGACTTCGGCGACCGCAGCGACGAGATCGCAGCGATCAGCCAGGACAACTGGCCACATGCATTTGCCCGGTTCGAGTGCAGCGTCGACACGTTCATCTCGCACTTCCACTGCAATCACATTCACGGGGTGTACGGCGACTGGGTCGCCGAGCTCGAGCAGCTCTGCGCCGTGCTCGACATCCAGTGCCGCGTTCTCCGCTGAGGCCGGAGCGAAGACCATGTCCGCGTACGCCATCGGCCTCGACTTCGGGACTGAGTCCGTCCGGGCACTCCTCGTCGACGTCGCCACGGGACAGACCGTGGCCACGGCCGTGGAACCCTACGCGGACGGCGTCATCGACGAGGAACTGCCAGGGACCGGTGAGCGGCTGCCGCCCGACTGGGCGCTGCAGAATCCGGCCGACTGGCTCACTGGACTCGAGCGCAGCGTCACGTCCGCGCTGTCACGTGCCGGCATCAAGGCTGCGGACGTCATCGGGATTGGCGTCGACTTCACCTCGTGCACCGTGCTGCCGGCGACTGCCGCGGGGACTCCACTTTGTGAGGTGGCTCGCTTCAGGGCCGAACGACACGCGTGGCCCAAACTGTGGAAGCACCACGGGGCGCAGGCCCAGGCCGATCGGATCACGGCGGTTGCTGCCGACCGCCAGGAGCCATGGCTGCCTCGATATGGCGGGCGTATCTCATCTGAGTGGCTGCTGCCGAAAGCCCTGGAAATCGCCGACGACGCGCCGCGGGTTTACGCCGCGGCAGAGCGTTTTCTCGAAGGCGCGGACTGGGTGGTGTGGCAGCTGACGGGCGTGCTCACCCGCAACGCGTGCGCGGCCGGCTACAAGGGCACCTGGCACAAGCGCGAGGGGCATCCCTCGAGCGAATACCTGGCGGCGGTGAAGCCGGGATTCGAGGACTTATACGTCTCCAGGGCTGCCGCTCCGATCGTGTCGTCCGGAACCGCAGTCGGCACCCTGACGAAGGAGTGGAGTGCCAGGCTGGGGCTCTCTCCGCAGGTCGTCGTCGGGGCGCCGATCATCGATGCCCACGCCGCGGTGCTTGGCGGAGGTGTCGCCGGGCCAGGCACGTTCGTCATGATGATGGGGACTTCCACGTGCCACCTGCTGATGGCCGACGCCGAGCGGCCGGTCGAAGGGATGGCGGGAGTCGTGGAAGACGGGATCGTTCCTGGCTATTTTGCATACGAATCGGGACAGGCCGCCGTTGGCGATCTGTTCGCGTGGTTAGCGCATCATGCGGTTCCTCCTTCGTACCATGCGGCTGCGGCCGAGCAGGGCGTGTCGATTCAGGAGCTGCTCACCGCGCGTGCGGCAGGTCTCGGGCCCGGAAGCAGCGGCCTTCTCGCACTGGACTGGTGGCAGGGGAATCGTTCAACGCTCGGGCGATCGGATCTGAGCGGGCTTCTCGTCGGCGCCACTCTCAATACGCGAGCGGAAGACGTATTCCACGCCGCCGTCGAGGCGACCGCGTTCGGGACACGAGCCATCATCGAGTCGTACACGGACCAGCAGCTGCCGGTCGCATCGATCGTCGCCGGAGGAGGTCTCACTCGCAACGCCATGCTGATGCAGATCTACGCGGACGTGACGGGAAGGTCGATTGCCGTTGCAGGTGCGCCGCAGGCGTCCGCCCTGGGCGCGGCGATGCTCGGCGCGGCTGCCGCCGGCGCGGCAGGCGGGACCGGGGAGTCGCTCGCGACTATTGCGCTGAGGATGGCACCACCGGCGGCGCGCGTGTATCACCCGATTGCGGCGAACCAGGCGCAGTACAACATCCTGTACCGCGAGTACAAGCGCCTGTACGATCAGTTCGGCCGCGGCGGCAACGAGGTCATGACGCTGCTGAGGAGCCTGCGGCGCCGTAGCGGCGAAACGCCGTCGTCTACTTGATCATGTCGGCCAGGTAGGGCCAGACCGTGTCCGCCATGCGGCTCGCGCCTGCGGCATTCGGATGGATGCCGTCGCTGGTGTTCAGGTCCGGGTTCAGCGCGACGCGCAGTAGCTTCCGCCTTCAGCAGTAGCTGCCACCTTCAGCAGTAGCTGCCACCTTCAGCAGTAGCTGCCACCTTCAGCAGTAGCTGCCGCCTTCAGCAGTGGCTTCCGCCTTCAGCAGTAGCTTCCGCCTTCAGGCGGAAGTGAAGCGGACGTGCCAGATGAGAGTTGAGAGTCGTGAGCTGACGTCTGTAGGTGAGCGCTGAATGCTGCTGGCTGATAGCTGTCAGCTGAGAGCTACTGCACTACGCCGTTCGTGACGCCCGCTGCGCTTTGACCGGTTTAGCTGCCGGCGCCTCCGCGTCACTCCACTTGTGCGCCCACTCCACGATGGCGTCGATCGGCGTGGCCAGTGCGCGGCCTTTCCGCGTCAGCGCGTACTCCACCCGTACCGGCGTTTCGGGAATGACCGTCCTCTCGACGATGCCTTCGAGCTCCAGCTCCTGGAGTCTGTCGCTGAGCATGCGATCGGTGATCTCGGGAATGGCATCACGGAGTACCGCGAACCGGCACCGCGACTTGAGCAGGACGAAAATAATCGCGCCGGTCCAGCGGCGGCCGATGAGCTCGCTCGCCCGGTGAAATCTGGCGCAAAGTTCCGGCGGATGGGAATCCTGCTTCATATCGACAACCCCAGAATAGCGCGGCCACGACAACTTCGCAAGCAGCTACTTGACATATAGCGACTATGTTTTATATAGTGATATCTGGATGGCCGAGAGGGCTTTCCGATTTCAGGAGTGGAGCACATGGATACAGGTTTGTTACTCGCACGCGTTGTCATTGGCGTCCTGATGGCCGCCCACGGATCTCAGAAACTGTTCGGCTGGTTCGGCGGTTACGGTATCGCCGGCACGGCCGGCTTCCTGGAATCGATTGGATTCCGACCCGGGCGGCTGTTTGCGACGGCCGCGGCCGTGACCGAGACAGGCAGCGGAGTGCTGCTCGCCCTGGGCCTGTTCCAGCCGTTCGCTGCCGCGGCGATGCTGTCGGTCATGATCGTCGCCGCCGGGAGCGTCCACTGGGAACACGGCGTGTTCGCGACGTCGAACGGGATCGAGGTGCCGCTCCTCTACGGCGTGAGCGCCGCATCGCTGGCCCTGACCGGACCCGGCGCCTACTCGCTCGACGCAGTGCTCGGCCTGACCTCGTTCTGGACCGCCGGCGTGGTCCTGGCGGTTCTCGCGCTCGGCGTCCTCGCCGGACTTGCGAACCTCGCCGCCCGGAAGACCGCGCCCGTCGCGGCCACCGCGTAAGTGCACTGTCGCGGGCGATCGGAGAGCACGACGCACACGTGCTCTCCGCTTCGCGTCGTGGCTCAGTGGCCCGTCCCCGGCGATCGAAGGACCACCTCGCGGGCGGGGCATCCCGGCTGGCGTCGTTCACCAGGGAGAGGCCACTAGTCGGTCACACTCTCGTTGGCAAAGAACTCCCGCACCTCCGCCCACGAGCTCACGCGCGGATAGCGTGTTTCGGCAGCATTGTGGGGCGCCGAGAACAGGACCGGACGTCCCCTGAATCGCGCGAAATGCCTGGCTCGATCGTCAATCAGGTAGTCCGCGTCGATGATGCTCTTGTCGCCGCAGAAGACCAGGTGAGACGGCGGGATGAAAGGGAAGTGGCGCCGGAGCCACCGGTACTTCGCATCGAACGACAGCGGCACGTCCATCGCCGCCGTGACAATGAACACCTCGAATCTCGCCGTCAGTTCGTGGATGACCTCTACGCAGTGGGGAAACAGCTCCAGATCTTCGAAGAACGACGCGTCGAACATCGACTCGGCCGCCTCGCGGTGTTCCGCCGGGACGCGGTCCTCGAGATGGTAGCCAGTGAGATCCTCGACCCGTGACGCTCGCGCCAAAGGCGGCGTTGTACCGCCGCACGTGTTCGGCCAGCGCATCCGCCATCACCTCGTCCATGTCGATGGCGATCCGCCGCCGCCGCGCCACGGCACCCTCCCGCTTCGCCTCGCCCGCAACCACACTCGAACTTCCAGCCGACATCGCAAAGCCTTTCAAGAGTGCAAAAGTGACTTGTAGCTTCCGCCTTCAGGTGTAGCTTCCGCCTTCAGGTGTAGCTTCCGCCTTCAGGCGGAAGTTCAACGCATCTTGGCGCTGCCGCCTTCCGCCTGAAGGCGGAAGCCACAACTGGTGAGTACCAAGGCGCCCTCAGCGCGCCGGGGGTGGAGCGCCCGCGGCCGTGAACGTGCGGGTCACGACCTGCGCCTCTCCGCCAAGCGCCCCCTGGTCTCGCCCGTTCAGGAAGAAATGAACCGCGCCGGCATCACCGGCGCGGACGACGAACGTACGGCCAGCCGGAAGAGGGATATTCGTGTTCGCCTCGACCTCGCGCTCAACGGCCCGATTCCCATCGATCATCACGCGCAGCCAGACCCGACGAAGGGTTCTGACCTCCGCGGGCGGAGCCGGTGATCCAGCTCCCGGCGTTCGCGCCGTGACGGCAGAGGAGGGGGGCGTCGTCGCACCAGTCCCCGATGTCGCAGCGCCGGTGGGCCCCTGCGAGCTGGCACCGGACGCCGGCTGTGTTGCCGCACCCGGCTCCGCAGGTGCGAGCGCGGACGAAGGGCCAGCTGTCGGAGCGCCGGACGGCGGCGTCTCGGCGGCGGGCGTCGGAGTTGCCGCGCTGGCCGGGGCGGGTGACGGCGTCTCCGGCGTTGCAACCGGCGAGAAGGTGCGCATCAGAAGCACGCCGGCGACGACGAGGACAGCGCCTCCTCCGATCAGGATCGGAAGCCGGCTTCGAGTGCCGCCCGCGCCCGCGGGCTCCAGACCTGGCCCGTTGTCGAACGTCACGGTGCGGTGCGCATCAGCAAAAAAACTCGGCGGCACGTTGACGGCTGGTGGCGCGCTGCTCTCCGGGACCTGAGAACGGACCGGCGCCGGTGGCGTACCCATCGAGGGGAAAGGTGTCGAAGCCGCCGTTTCCGAAGCCGTGAATTGAGGGATTCCCTCGACCTGCGGCCCTTCCACCGTCCTCACGACCGGCGGAATGGATGGTGCGGGTGGCGCAGCAACCCGGGCCGGGGAATTCGAGCGCTGACCTTCCTGGGGCCGGAATCCGCCGACGAACGCCTCGAACTCTCCTTCCGCCTGCTCCCGCTTGCGGCGGTATTCCTGGATGGATTGCTGCAGCCGCTCGAGTTCCTCGAGCGCAGGACGGTCGTCGAACGGAACTCTCTGCTCAGCCATGTCGTGTAGTTGAACTGTGGAGTACGTCGGGGGTCAAGCTCAAGAGCAAAGTCGCTGACGCCCTATTCAGGCAGCAACTCGTGAAAACGGCCCATCCAATATGGCAACAGGAACGCGGCCCCGTCATCCTCCGAGCGCCCGCCGAACCCGCCATCGAGAAGGTAAGGGTTTCCATTCCACTTCCACATCGGCAATTCGTCGTACGGCAGCACGATCAGCGCCTGCGCATGCTGGAATCGGTCGGCCATCGGATCGATCGGAACGTCCTTGCGGTTGGAGTTCTTCACCGACCAGTGGATTTGGTCGACCGGCATCTCGTGCAGGGTGCGAAGCGTTTCGGCCCGGTCGAACTCGGCCGCCCCAGTGCCCACGGCGTAGACCACGTTCGATAGCGGATTTCGCTCCGGTCGCTCGATCTGCCAGCTCCGCTCCAGGCTCTGGCGGTAGATCCCGCGGAGCTCGGGATCGCGCTCGTACTGCAGCAGCGGATAAAACGACAGGAACGCCAGCTCGTCGTCGGAGTGATTGACGTGCCCCGGCACCATCACCTTCTGATTGAGGGTCAGGAAATGGTAGTTGTGCGTCTCAACCAGGTCCTTGTAGGCCGCCTGGTAGCGCGCGCGGTGCTCCGGATCGGCGGTCAGGTGCTCGGCGACCCGGAGGTGCGACAGCATGTGCAGCGCACGCAAGCCGGTTTCGTCGGGATCCTTCCAGATCGCGGCTGGAGCCCACCATCCCCACCGCGTCGGCTTCCCGGCAAAACCCAGCAGCCGATAATCGTTGTCGAGGATGTGGGTCATGATCCGATCGAGCGCGGCCCGCAGTGCCGGCTTCTCGGATTCGTCTGCGAGCAGGTCGGAGTAGATCGAGTACGCGAAGAAGTGGCCGACGATTTCGTCTGAGCTCGTGTTCCCCTTCCACCGCCACTGACCATCAGGTGAGTCGTGCCATTCGCCGTCGTCCGGCTGCGCCTCCTCGCCGGCCTTCACAAACGAACGCGCCGGGAACCCCGGTATGCCCGTTACGGACTCGAGGCGAACGAGCGCGTCCATCCCTTTCTTCGCATTGGCTCGTGCATCCACATCACCCGTGACCTTGTAACGGAAGCATTCGGCGGCGACGTAAATCGCCGTCCACAAGCCGTCGTTGTCGTTCGCGACCATCTGGTTCGTGGAGAGATCGCCGGGGACGCGCAGGCGCGAGTCGGCCGTGAGGCCCCAGCGGTTATGACGGGCCTGCACGCGATCGACGAACATCCTGGATTTCTCGGAGAGCGACATCGGCACGTAGGCGATCCGTGAATAGCCGCCGGGCGTCTCTATCCACGTCGTGTCACCGTCAAGACCAATCCCTGTGACGTGGTCGTCCGGCAGCCAGCGCTGGCCGGCGAAGTACTCGCGGCTGCTGTACCCGGGTCCGAGGCGAATGGCGCCGGACCGCGTTCCCAACCACGTCACCGCTCCTGAGGCAGCGATCACCGTGAACTCGGTGACCGGGAGCGGCACGTAAGCTCGTCGCAGCGCTGCTTCCTGCGCCGGATCGACACGGTGCTCCAGTCGCATCCTGCCGCCGGTCGCCCGTGCGAACTCCTCCGCGGTGTAGAACGTCCGCTCCTTCTGACGGAACGTCTCTGGCGCCGGCGGTCCGGCCGTCAGCGCGACTGCTGAGCAAGACCAGATCAGCAGCGGGCACACTGCGCGCCTCACGTGCGCGGACAACGGCATTCGAGGTCTCCCCAGCCGATCGCTTTGCCGGCGCGCGTGAGCGCCGAGCGGCTCACGCCAGCAGCTTGCTGACAATCTTCCCGTGCACGTCCGTGAGGCGGAAGTCGCGACCCTGGAAGCGATACGTCAGTTTCTCATGATCGACGCCGAGCAGGCGCAGCATCGTTGCGTGCAGGTCATGGACGTCCACCGGGTCTTCGACCACGTTGTACCCGAGTTCGTCGGTGCTCCCGATGGTGACGCCCGGCCGGATACCTCCACCGGCCAGCCACATCGTGAACGCCCGCGGATGGTGATCGCGGCCGAGGAACTTCGAACCGTTCCGTGCCTCGTTCATCGGCGTCCGGCCGAACTCGCCTCCCCATACGACGAGCGTTTCGTCGAGCAGGCCGCGCTGCTTCAGATCGGTGAGGAGGCCATAGACCGGCCGGTCCGTCTGCCGGCACAGACGCGGAAGCTTTTCGACGATATCCTCGCCGAAGGATGCACCGTGCGTGTCCCACCCGCGGTGATAGAGCTGGACGAAGCGCACACCGCGCTCGATGAGACGGCGGGCGAGCAGACAGTTGTTCGCGAAGGACGCCTTGCCAGGCTCGGTGCCATACAACTCGTGAATCGATTCGGGTTCCTTCGAGAGATCGGTCAGCTCCGGGACGCTCGTCTGCATGCGATAGGCGAGCTCGTATGCGGCAATGCGCGTCTGGATCTCCGGATCCCCGACATCCATCGAGTGCTGCCGATTGAGATCGTTGATCGCGCCAATCGACTGGCCCCGCACTTCGCTGTCGACGCCCTCGGGGTTCGAGGCGAACAAGACCGGCTCGCCGCTCGACCTGAACTCGACGCCCTGGTGTGTCGTCGGCAGAAAGCCGCTGCCCCAGCACGACTTCCCGCCGTCCGGGTTGTTCTCGCCTGACAGCAGCACGATAAAAGCCGGCAGGTCGCTGTTCTCACTTCCGAGTCCGTAGCTGAGCCACGAACCGAGACTCGGCCGCCCGATCACCTGATGGCCGGTGTTCATGAAGATCTGCGCCGGCGCATGATTGAACTGCGTCGTCTGCATCGACCGGACGATGGCGATGTCGTCTGCCAGCCTGGCCAGGTTTGGCAGCAGTTCCGAAATTTCGGCCCCCGACTGGCCGTACTTCTGGAACGGTAAAGGGAGAGCCAAGCAGCTTGGGCGTGCCCTTGATGAACGCAAACCGTTCGCCCTTGATGAACTCGGCCGGAATGTCCTGACCGTCGTGCTTCGCGAGGACCGGCTTCGGATCGAACAAATCGATCTGCGACGGCGCGCCGGCCATGAACAGGTAGATGACGCGCTTGACCTTCGGGGTGAACTGCAGCGTGTGCGCTGGCGCAGCCGCGCTCTGGCCATTGGCGAGGACGACCCGATCCATGAGCGAGGCGAGTGCCAGACCGCCGATGCCGAACGAGGCCTGCTCGAAGAAGTGCCGCCTGGTGATCTGATGCAGGCGAGCGGTGCGATCGCGCGGCGGCTTCATTCCTTGGTTACCGTTTCGTCGAGGTTGAGGAGCACGTTGGCGACGATCGTCCATGCCGAGAGCTCGGCGGGATCTTCGTCGCGTCCAGGCGCGACGAGGGCCGCGGCGGCGGCTGAAGCGCGATAGTGCTTCAGTTCCTGGTCGTAGGTGGCGACGAGGCGTTCGATCTCCCGTGCCGTTGCCTCGCGCGAGAGCACCAGTTTCACGCCCAGCGCCGCCCTGACGGTGGGTCCGCCTGGGGCGGCGGTCATGCGTCGCGCGAGCGCCCGTGCGGCTTCGAACGAAGCGGGATCGTTGAGCAGCGTCAGGGCCTGGAGCGGTGTGTCGGTGCGGACACGGCGCACCGTGCACAGCTCGCGGCTGGTTGCGTCGAAGGTCGTGAACGCAGGGTACGGCGACGTGCGGCGCCAGAACGTGTAGAGGCTTCGGCGATAGCGGTCCTCGCCAGCGCTCGTCGTCCATTTGTCCGAGCTGTAAGGCTGGTTCCAGATGCCGTCAGGCTGGAGCGGAAAGACGCTCGGGCCGTGCATCTTCGGGCTGAGCAGTCCGCTCGCCGCGAGCGCCACATCCCGAATCATCTCGGCCTCCATCCGCACCCGCGGTCCGCGGGCGAGCAGGCGATTGTAGGGATCGCGTTCGGCGAGCTGCGGCGTGACCGACGAGGACTGCCGGTAAGTGGCGGACAGTGCGATCTCGCGGATCAGCGCTTTCTGGCTCCAGTGATTCGCGACGAATTCCGTCGCCAGCCAGTCGAGCAGCTCGGGATGTGACGGCGGACTCCCCTGCGAGCCGAAATCCTCGCTGGTCTCGACGAGGCCGCGGCCGAACATCTGCTCCCACAGCCGGTTGACCGCAACCCGCGCGACCAGCGGATTTGCCGGATCGACGAGCCAGCGGGCGAGCCCCAGCCGATTCACCGGCAGGTCGTCGCGCATGGGATGGAGTGCGGCTGGAGTCCGCGCATAGACCCGCTCGCCTTTCGCGGCGAAGCTGCCCCGAACGCGCAACTCGAACGACGGCCGCTCGAATCCGGGTCGTTCACCCATGACGAGCGTGGACGGGATGTCGAGTGCGGCGAGCGCCTTGCGGGCCGCAGCGAGCGCGTCACGCGTCGGCTTCAGGAGCGGGCTGGTGGCGCGAAAGGCCGCCCCAAGCTCCTCCGACTGCGCGGCGCTGCGCTGATTCGCAGGCAGATCGAGAATGTGACGCAGCCTGGGCGCCAGTTCCGCCCCTTCGAGCGGGTTGGACGCATTCGTCGCCGACACGCGAAAGCGCCCGATCCCCTGCCCGATCGTGCCGTCCAGTTGATCGATCGTCAGCGCGAGCCGCGTACCTCCGGCGAAGCCGAACGGGGCGGCGGCCGCAAGCACCGCATGCCGCGGCATGCGTTCGGTGTCGCGCATGGCGTTGATCGCCCACGACGCACGCGTGCGGTCGCGAGTGCCGCCGCGGGCGAGCAGTTGAGCGGCGTCGAGCGGCGTCGCCGAGTCGTCGACTTTGACGGTCTCGAGGCGGACGAGATCACCGGGTGAGGCGGCGTCGGTCGCCGCTGCGATGCGGACCTCGAATCCGGTCACACGGAAGTCACCATACGCGTCCCGCCCCGGCCCACCCCTGGGCAGTGACGGATCGGGCAGCGCTTCGAGACGAAGGGCCGTGATCCCCTGGAGCGCTGTCGTTGCGGTCAGGACATAAGAGGTGAGCTTGGGATTGGGACCGGACGCGAGTACCGACCCGTCAGGCACCGCCGACAGCACCACCCCATTGGTCGCGCTCGCGGTTTGTGGCACCAGCGGCGTCCAGCCGGCAAACCCGGACCGCATCGACTCTTCCCACTTGCTCTGGGCCTCCTGGACTGCGGGGGTGACGGCCTTCAGCTCCTGCTCCAGACGATCGATCTCGGCCTGCTGTGTCTTGCGTGCGATCGCCTGTTCGGCGCTCGCGAGCTCCAGCGTCGGCTCGGAGAAGCGGGTGCCATCGCCGAATGTCTTGCTGTCGTAAGCCGAGCTCGCGAAAAACGCGAGCATCCGGAAGTAGTCCTTCTGGCTGAACGGATCGTACTTGTGGTTATGGCACTGCGCGCAACCAAGCGTCGTCCCCAGCCACACCGTCGACGTGGTATTGACGCGGTCCACCAGCACTTCGTACCTCGACTCCTCCGGATCGACGCCCCCCTCCTCGTTCGACATCGCGTTGCGGTGGAAGCCGCTCGCAATCTTCTGTTCGGTCGTCGCATCCGGCAGCATGTCGCCGGCGATCTGCTCGATCGTGAACTCGTCGTACGGCAGGTCGCGATTGAGCGCGTCGATGACCCAGTCCCGGTACTTCCAGATCGCGCGCCGGTTGTCTTTCTCGTAGCCATTCGTGTCGGCGTAGCGGGCGAGGTCGAGCCAGGGGCGGGCCCATCGCTCGCCGTAGTGGGGGGACGCGAGCAGCCGGTCGACAACTCGCTCGTATGCCCCGGGCGTGGAGTCGGCGAGGAAGGCGTCGAGTTCGTCGATCGTCGGCGGCAACCCGATCAGATCCAGCGTCACTCGCCGAAGCAGTGTCGCCTTCGAGGCCTCGTGTGCGGGCGCGAGCGCCTCTCGTTCGAGCCGCGCCAGCACGAACTGGTCAATCGGATTACGAATCCACGCGGCGGATTTCACCGTCGGCAGTGGCGGCCGGGAGGGCTTTACATAGGCCCAGTGCTCCTCCACCTTTTCCGGCTCCGGCGCGGTTGGGGTCGCACCGGCCTGGATCGATCCGGGGCTGGAAACCCGCGCGCCCTGATCGATCCATGCACGCAGCCGCGCGATCGCGTCCGCGGGCAGCGGATCGCCATCGAGCGGCATGCGATCGTCGCCGTCGAGGCCGAGCACGCGATGAATCATCAGGCTGTCGGCGCTCTTCCCCGGTGTGATGACCGCCCCTGACGTTCCACCCCTCCTGATCGACTCCGGTGTCGTCAGACGCAACCGGCCGCGCGCCTTCTTCGGCCCGTGGCACTCGTAGCAGTAGGTCTTGAAAATCGGCTCGATGTCCTTTGCGTAGTCGACCGACTCTTTCGCAGCACCAGCCGGCTGCGACTGGGCGCGGACGAACACGGACCCGCCCAGGAGGACGGCAGCGGCGCCGATACCTACGGCTCGCATCAGTGTGGTCATTCCGGACGCCCTCGAGGATCTGTCAGCGTGGCGTGGGGAGTGTCTCACCCACGGCGGTCCGGATCAAGGCGGCACGCGCGAGGTGCGATAATGCACCCCCAAAACCATGGCGAAACCTTCGAAGCTCCCGCGGATCGTCCGCCGGCGGTCGCGGCTGCACGGATACGGGGTATTTGCGGCCGAACCCATCAACAAGAACCGGCGAATCATCGATTACGCCGGCGAACTCATCCTGAACACGCAGGCGGGGCGGCGCGAAGAGCAGTATCTCGAGGAGGGCTGCATCTGGGTGTTTCGGGTGAATCGGCGCTGGAGCCGGGATGCGAACGTCGACGGGAACATCGCACGGTTCATCAACCACGCGTGCCGGCCGAACTGCTGGTTCCAGGTCGTCGATCGCACCATCTGGATCCGCGCCTCGCGTTACATCGCGCCGGGCGAAGAGCTGACGTACGACTATGCGACGGTGGGCGACCACACCATCCAGTGCCGCTGCCGGCCCGGATGCACGACCTGGCTGTGACTACTCGTACCGAAGCGCCAGGATCGGGTCGATGCGGCTGGCGCGGTGAGCCGGAATCAGCCCCGCGGCAGCTGAGACGAGCGTGAGCACCAGAACCGTCGATCCTGCGATCCACGGATCGTGCGGCTGAATGCCGTAGAGCTGCGTCGACACGAACTGACCGAGCGCCATCGCGGCCGGAATACCCACCGCAAGACCGATCGCGAGCAGAACCATGACCTCACGCATGACCAGCCACAAGACCACTCCGGGCTGGGCGCCGAGTGCGAGCCGGATGCCGAGCTCCTTCCGTCGCCTGGCGACGACAAACGCCATCACTCCGTAGAGTCCGATCGAGGCCAGCAGCGTCGCGAGGAAGCCAAATCCCGCCGAGAGCATCGCAATCAGGCGGTCGGTGAGCAGCGTCTCATCGAGTTGCGCTTCGAGGGTTTTCAACTCGTAGACCGGCATCGACGAATCCAGACCCTGGACGCGGCTGCGAATCAGGTTGTACGAGCCGGCCGATCCTGTCTGTGTGCGCACGTAGAAGGCGGCGCTGTTGCGGCCCCACGCCGGTACGAACACCTGGCGGTGGACGCCTTCCCGCGGCCCCTCGTAGAGCGAATCCGCCACGACTCCGATGATCTCGATGGTCAACTTCGACTTGGGGCCGGTGCCCTGGCCGAGCCGCTTTCCAACGGCGCTGCGCCCGGGGAAGAAATGGTCGGCGAAGCGGCGGTTGACGATCGCCACGGTTGATTTTTCGTGCGCGTCACTCGGCCGGAAGTCCCGGCCTTCTAGAATCGGGATTTTCATGGTCTCGAAGTAGCCCGGAGACAGGGCATTCATGAACGCCTGCATGTCCTCGCCATCACCCGGCTTGTGGCCCTCGACGGACATCGAACTGTCCCACTCGTTGCCGCTCAGAATCGGCACGGTGGCGAGAGCGGCGGACTTGACGCCGGGCGTCGCACGCAGCCGATCGAGCAGCTCGCGATAGAAGAGCACCGCGCGCTCGTCATCGTACCCGTTGAGCGCCGGCGACACCTGGAACGTAATCAGGTTGTCCGCGGCGACCCCCGTATCCGTCGTCTTCAGGTTCTGAAGGCTCCGCACGAAGAGGCCGGCGCCAAACAGGAGAAGAAAGCTGAGCGCGACCTGCGCGGTGACGAGTCCCTTGCGCAGGAACACGGACCCTGTTCCGCCCGCGATCGACCCGACGGTGTCCTTCAGCGTCGTCCACGGGTCGGGCCGGCTGGCGCGAAGCGCAGGAATCAAGCCGAAGACGATCCCGGTGACGAACGTCAGACCCAGCGTGAACGCGAGAATGCGCGGATCCGGGTGAGCCGTGATCAGGATCGGCTGTCCGTCGGAAGGAATCAGCGCGAGCAGACCGCGCGTCAATACGACGGCCAGCGCCAGCCCGACGATGCCGCCAATGAAGGACAGGAAAACGCTTTCGACCAGCAGCTGCCGGATCAGGCGGCCGCGCGATGCGCCAAGCGACAGCCGCATCGCCATCTCCTTCTGCCGCATGAAGCCCCTGGCGATGAGCAGGTTGGCGACGTTGGCGCATGCGATGAGGAGCACGAGACCGACCATGCACATGAGGACGAGGAGAGCCGTGGAGAAATCGTTGCGGAGGCCTGAATAGCCCATGGCCGCGCCCTCGACGTGCATCAGGCCTTTCATGAACCGATCGCGCGAGTACTGAGACCAATCCTTGGCCGCAGGCAGCGTCATTTCGTACCCGCGGATCTGCGTGAACAGTCCCTGGATCGGGCCCTGTGACGATGCGACGGTGTATCCCGGCTTCAACCGGGCGAACACCTGGACCCACCGCGCGCGGCGGTCGTCCATGTGGATCCAGCCGTTGTCCGGCATCATCACCGGTTTCATCTGGATCGGCACGCGGATCTGAGGCGACTGCGCCGGATCGATCCCGGCAAAACCCTCGGCCGAGACCCCGACGATCGTCATCGGAAAGTCGTTCACCAGGATCTTCTTGCCGACGACCCCCGGATCACGCGCAAAACGGCTTACCCAGTATCCGTAACTGAGCACGACAACCGGATGGCCGTTGTACACCTGGTCGTCTTCCTTCGAGTTGAAAACACGGCCAATCGCCGGCTTCACCCCGAGCATCGTGAAGAAGTTGCCAGACACGATCTCGGCGTCGAGCCGCTCGGTGCGGTTGTCGATGCTCGCAGAGGCCGGAACCAGCCGCCGGCACAACACTTCCGCCAGCGGCTCGCCCCGCTGCTGCATGTCCTGGTACATCGGGTACGAGTGCATCCGGCTGCCCATGTTGCTGCCGTTGTGCGGACCTTCCTGGTAGAGCATGACCAGCTGATCGGGCGCGACGACCGGCAGCTTCCGCAGGAGAATCTGATCGACCAGCGTGAAAATCGCCGTATTTGCGCCAATTCCGAGGGCAAGCGACAGGATGGCGACAGTGGCAAAGAGCGGATTCCGGCGCAGGCCACGGACGGCCAGGCGGAGGTCGGCGAGGATGGTTGTCATGCTGGGTGCTTGGACGGAATCGGACCGTCAGAGGTTTGCATGGAGGACCGACCAATGCTCGCCAGCGCCTCATGCGCGAGGGCGAGCATGGCCACGCACGCCGTGTCGCTGCGCAGAATTCGCGCGCCGGCACCGGCGAGGTGAAACCCGTGCGTGCGCAGCAGATCGAGCTCGAACCCGGTCCAGCCGCCTTCAGGGCCGATTGCCAGCAGCACGCGAGCGTCAGCCTGCGCACGAACCGCATCGAACAGCGAAATGGCGGCCCCAGGGTGTGCGGCGACCCGAACACTACCCTGACACAGGCGGTCGAGTTCATCCTCCACCAGGATCTTGAATTGCCGGCGGATGGTCACGAGCGGGAGCCGCGTGTCGCGCGCCTGCTGCAGCCCCTCGATGAGAAGCGGCCGGTAACTCGCCTCGGTCAGGATGTGCGTGTCGAAGTAATTGCGCTCGACGCGAGCCGCGTTCGTCAGGATGATCCGACCGACGCCAAGCGCGGCCAGCTGCGCCCAGAGACGTCGCATCACCTTCGGACGCGGAACCGCGAGGAGAATGTCGATGCGCGGGCGCGGCGCCACGGCGGGGTCGAACGTGCAGTGGAGGTGAACGGTCGCGTGGTCCGAGGCGATCACCATGCCAACGCCGGACCTGCCATCGAGCACGCCGACGCGCACCTGATCGCCGGTGCCGCTGCCCAGCACCTGGACGATGTGTTGCGCTCGTGCGCCCGTCAACGAGACCGTCCCGTCCTCGGCGACCTCGTTCTCCGCGAGCAGAACCAGATTCACGAATTGAGCCTCAGCATTCACCCCGTCGGGCCGCCGTCGGTCCCGTCGCCGGCGCGGTTCGTACCAAGGCGCTGGAAGTGCACCGGCAATCCGCGTACGGTTCGTCGTTTCCGGGGAGGGATCGATGTACAACCAGACTCTCGTAGCACGAACACTGGCATGCGTGGTTCTCGTCGCGTCCTGCGGAGTCGCGTCCGCTGCGCACGCGCAGGTGGCCAGCACGGCAAAAGTGCCGATCACGACATCGTCGGACGAGGCGCGGCAGCTGTATCTGCAGGGCCGCGATCTTGCCGACAAGTTGCGGATCACCGACGCGCGCCGGCTCTACACCGAAGCGGTGGCAAAGGATCCGAAATTCGCGCTTGCGTACCTGGGGCTGGCCACGACGGCGGGCACGACCGGCGAGTTCGTCGATGCGACGAAGCGGGCCGTCGCCCTGGCCGGCGGCGTCAGCGAAGGCGAGCGTCAGATCATTCTCGCCGGCGATGCCGGCCTGAAAGGCGATCCTGCCGCCGTCCTGGCGCATTACAACGAGGCCGTCCGGCTCTATCCGAACGACGAGCGCGTCCTCACGCTGCTCGGCATTGTCTATTTCGGCCGGCAGGAGTACGAAACCGCCATCGAGTACTACGTTCGCGCGACGAAGGCGAATCCCGATTACACGACTCCCTATAACCAGCTGGGTTATGCGTATCGCTTTCTGGAGCGATACGCCGAGGCCGAAACGACATTCAAGAAGTACATCGAGCTGCTGCCGAACGATCCCAATCCGTATGATTCGTACGCCGAGCTGCTGATGAAGATGGGGCGTTTCGACGAATCGATCAAAATGTACCAGAAGGCACTCTCGATCGATCCGAACTTCGTCGCGTCGTATGTGGGGATCGGCAACGACCATCTCGCCGCGGGCCGTCCAGAAGATGCTCGCGCCGCCTTCACGAAGCTCGAGAGCGTGGCCCGCAACACGGGCGAGCGACGGCAGGCGCATTTCTGGATGGCAGCATCGTACGTGCAGGAGGGCAAGACCGATATGGCGATTGCCGAACTGCAGAAGGAGTATGCACTCGCCGAAGCGGAGCATGATGCGGGCTCGATGTCGGGCGATCTCACGCAGATGGGCGACGTGCTGCGCGAAGCGGGCAGGCCGGACGACGCGCTCGCCCGGTACGCGGAGGGGCTGGCAGTGGTCGAGAAAGCGCAGGTGCCGGAGGAGCTCAAGGCGGCGACGCGCCGCAACCTGCTGTTCGAGCAGGGCCGGGTTGCCGCGAGCCGCGGTGATGTCGCGACTGCCCGAGCGAAGGCCGATGCATACGCGGCTGCCGTCGCCCCGATGAAGCGGCCGTTCGAGGTCCGCCAGCAGCACGAGCTGACGGGTATGATCGCACTCGCGGAAAAGAAGTACGTCGAGGCAACGCAGGAGCTCGCGCTGGCGAATCAGCAGGATCCGTGCGTCCTCTACCTGCGGTCTGTCGCGTTACGAGGTGCGGGAGATCAGCAGGCTGCCGAGGCGATGGCGACCCGCGCGGTGAAGTACAACGGCCTGAACTTCAACTCCGCCTACATCAAAGGCAGGGCGGGCACGGCGACGAGCTGAACGTGTGGCGGCGGGCGGCATTCAGCTCTGCGAGCTCCAGCCGTCGTCGGAGCGATCGGGAAGAATGCCGCCCGGCGTATAGAGTCCGCGCTCGGACCGAAGCTCCTGGTTCAGGCGTTCGGCGAGCTGGCCGAACACCGATCCGGCGTGCCGGAGCTGGCGGTTCTCCTCTTCGAGGCGGCGGATCAGCTCGTGGCATTCTTCCATCGTAGTCGGCAGTTTATCCGTGGGCATGATGGTCACGATCTGGGCCTACGTTTCTTCCCTAGGTAGCCGATCCCCGCCTTCGGTTCGTCGCGAACGAGTCAGGTGCAAAATCCAGCGCCTCTTCCTGGATCGTGCCAGGCGACATTCCCTCGAAGCGGCCCGGCGATCGCGACCACGTCAGCGAACTCGATCGGCTGACGCGTACCTTCTATATACGTTGTTTGCACGACAACCGTGCGACGTGTGTGTCTGACGCTTCCGAGGCCGGTCGAGATCCCCGAGTCCCGAGCCCGAACTCCGAACTCCGAACTCCGAACTCCGAACTCCGAACTCCAAACTCCGAACTCCAAACTCCGAACTTCCGAACTCCGAACTCCGAGACGGCACCCCAGCGGTTTCCGCCTTCTGTCCCTGTACGCGCAAAACAGGCGTAGAAGGGACCATCGGGAAAAGCAGCCGCCAAATTTAGGGGAGTTGCCTCTGGATGGCACGCATCAGCCAGAGACGTGCCGTCGCCCACTCGCGTTTCACGGTTGTGGGGGAAAGCCCAAGAATACGGGCTGTTTCTTCGACTGATAAGCCGCCGAAGAAGCGAAGTTCCACGACCTTCGCCTGGCGTTCGTCCATTTGTGCCAGCTGCGCGAGCGCGGCGTCGAGCGCGACCAGCTGTCCGTCGGGGACGGGACTGGCGAGGACGTCGGCGAGTTCGTCAACATCTTCCATCCGCTCTCCGGCTCCACGCTTGATCGCCTGACGGCGTCGGGCGTGATCGACGAGGATGCGGCGCATGGCCTGCGTCGCGATGGCGAAGAACTGGCTTCGATTCTGCCAGTCGGCGCCGTGCTGCTGCATGAGGCGCAGCCACGCTTCATGTACCAGTGCGGTTGGCTGGAGGGTATGCCCGCCCCGCTCGGCGCCTAGTTTTTGTCGAGCGATCCGGCGCAGCTCGGCATAAACGAGCGGCACCAGCTGCTCTCCGGCTGGCGCATCTCCCTGTTGCCAGGCCTGCAGCAGGCGGGTGAGGTGCGGGTCAGGAGCCTCGACCATCCGCGGTCAGAGCGCCTGGGCGCGACGGGTGATGAGACCGGCGCCGCGCACGCTCGCGTCTTTTTCGAGCGCGCGCGCTGCGGCCTTGACGTTCGGTCGACCGCCTGCGGCGTCGAGCCTGAGCAGCAGCAGCCGTCGTTCGAGCTCTTCGAGAATCATCCCGGATGTTGCGAACGTGCGCTGCAGCTCGGCAAGCGCCTGGCGCGCCTCACGGTCGCGCCCCTGGGCCGCGGCGATCTCCGCGCCAAGCATCGCAATCGCGCTCCGAAGCGCAATGCGCTCGGTGCCGTTCGACAGCTGGCGTGCCGCAGCAAGAGCGCGCGACGCCCCGCCGACGTCGCCGCGGACGAGGCGGGCTCGCGAGACGATGAGCTTGCCGGCTGTTCTCATCGGTGCGGTCGTCGACTCGGCGCTGCCTGCAACCGCCTCGGCCTGCTGCTCGGCATCGGCCGCCTCACCCTCCTCGAGGGCGATGTTGGCAAGGGCGAGCCCGCTCTCCACGATCGTGCGCGCCTCCTTCATGTCACGCCGTATTGCCATCGCCTCCTCGTGGTGCTGGCGTGCGGTCGACAGATCACCTGCGGCGAGGGCGATTTCCCCGAGCTGGTACAACGCCTGTGCGGCACCTGGCTTCAGCTTCGTCTCGGACGCGAGTCGGAGCGCTTCCTGCTCGTTGGTGCGCGCCGCAGCGATTTCCCCCTGCGCGAGGAGCAGCGTGCCGAGCTCGACCCGGCCGACCACTTGTCCGCGTTTGTCGCCGATCTCCGCCCGCGTGACGAGCGACTCCTCGAAGGCGACGCGCGCCTCGGGGAGATTGCCGATCTCCCGCTGCACCACGGCAAGGTTGTGCAGCGCCCGCACGAGACCGCGCTTGTCGCCGGTCTGCCGGCAAATCGCCAGTGACTCCTTGTAATAGGTGGTGGCTTCGCTGAGGTGATCCTGCTCGAACAGCACGACGCCGATGTTGCTGAGCGACACCGCTGTCCAGTTCCGGTCGCCAATCTCGCGCCGGAGCGCCAGCGAACGCTGATGCGCGGCAAGGGCCTCCGGGAGCCTGCCCTGGTCCTTGAGGAGGATCCCGAGGTTGTTGAGCGCCGAGGACATCGCGCGGCGGTCGCCGATCTCCTCGCTCGTGGCGAGCGACTGCTCGTACATTTTCTGCGCGCGCGTGATGTCCTGCTGATCCGCCAGCACCGTGCCGAGGCTATTGAGCGCCGATGCGGCACCGGCGCGATCGCCGGCGGCGACGAACAGATTCCTTGCGCTCTCGAGCGACTCTTCGGCTTTGACCGGTTGCCCCTGGCCGAAGTAGCTCCTGCCCTCGAGGAGACGGGACCGCGCGACGAGCAGCCGCGCGCCCAGTTCTTCGGCGCGATGGAGCGCCCGCTGGATGGCACCCAGCTCCCGCGGGGCGTCCCCCAGGGTGGACGCCGCCTGCGCTTCGGCAAGATCGATGCGCGGATCCGCGTTGGCGGCTGAGGAGCGCCGAATATCCGCGACGGTCGCAAGTGCGTCGCTCCCGTGGCCACCCGCTGTCTGCGCCGCGGCCAGGAGCAAGCCGTATTCGATGTTGTCCGAGAAAAAGCCCCAGAGCGTACCGATACACGTCAATCGCCTTCGCCGAATTCCGCTGCGCTTCGTAGAGCCGGCCTTCGACTTTGAGCCGATCCTCGCGCGTCAGCACAGCGGATGCGTCAAACGCCTTCTGCGCCGCTTCGCTCGCCCGTCCGTCGTAACCAAGCGCCGTCCACGCCGACGCGAGCGCGGTCTGAATCAGCGGGTTTGCCGGCTCGATCGCTGCCGCCTTGTCGAAGAGCGCCTTCGCTTCGACTGCGTCAAGCAGGCGAAGCCGCCCCAGGCCCTGGGCATAAAGCCGCATTGCCTCGACCTGCTGCGGGAACGCGGCAGCGGCGCTGGTCGTTGTCTCCGTGTTCTCCTGCAGCCCGAGCCGGCTTCGCAGCTGGCGCCCGGTGTCGGACATGACCGAAAAGAGATGCGACTCGTTGCCCACGCCGGTGACACCGACAACGTCACCGGCCTTGCGCAGGACACGCACGTCGACACGGAGGGACCGAGCCTCGTCGGCGCCGCTCGTCACGAACGAGCCAAGTACGACGTAATCCGTCGCGAGCGCGGTGCGCAGCCGATCAATCGACGCCGCGGGTGGAGGGCTGGTAGTGCCGACGCCGAAGTCCGTCGCCATGCGGGTGACGAGATCCGGAGGAACGACGCGGAGCTGACCGCCGCCGGCGAGCTCGGTCGTGAGCATCTCGGCGAGAGCGGTCGAAAGCCATTGGTCGGCAGGCCGCGCCGACAGGTTGGCGAACCCGAGGACCGCGACAGAAGAACGCGCCGGCGCGTGGTTGCCCGGCGAGGCGCCAGCCGGCGTCATCAGCGCGGGCCGGCTCCACAGTCGCGCGGCCCCGGCGGTGATCGCGATGGTGGCGAGCAGGAGGGCCGCGATCCCGGCGACGGTGCGATGGCGACGAATGATCCGCGTCGCGCGGTAGCGCCACGCATCTCGTCGCGCCGAGACCGGTTCCCGATCCAGATAGCGGCGCACGTCGTCGGCCAGCGCGGCGACGCTTGGGTACCGGAGTTCCGGCGTCTTACGCAGCGCCTTGAGCACGATGGCATCGAGCGGGCCGGCGAGGTTCCGCTGCAGGGCCTCGAGCGAGCCGTCACGAGTGTCGCTGACACTCTGCGGTGGGTTCGTGGTGATCTCTCCGCCGGGGCCGATGTGGGTCCGGGTCCGCGCCACGGCCGTGCTCGGCCGCTCTGGATCGACCTCGCACACGACGTTCGCGATCTCCTGCGGCGTGCGAGTGGCGAACTGGTAGGCCCGGTGTCCGGTGAGGAGCTCATACAGCAGCAGGCCGAGCGCGTAGACGTCGGTCGCGAGCGTGACCGGCTGGCCCAGGAACTGCTCGGGGCTCGCATACTCCGGCGTCATCGGCCGGGCCAGCGCCGTCATCGTCGAATCAGCCTCGTTGCCGGGATCGAGGATCTTGGCGATACCGAAATCGAGCAGCTTTGGCTGACCGTCCGCGGTCACCAGCACGTTCCCCGGCTTGAGGTCCCGGTGGACGATGTGGTGATCGTGCGCGTGCTGCACGGCTTCGAACACACCCAGGCACAGGCGGAGCCGCTCGGCCGTGCTGAGGCGATGCTCGTCCGCGTAGCGATCGATCGGCGTGCCCGCGACGTACTCCATGACGAAGTACGGCAGGCCCTCCGGCGTGGTGCCGCCGTCGAAGAGGCGCGCGATGTGTGGATGGTTGAGGGTCGCGAGGATCTGGCGTTCGTGGCGAAAGCGCCGGACCACCAGCTCCGAGTCCATCCCGCGGCGGATCATCTTGAGCGCGACGTTGTGCTCGAACTCGTTGTCGGCGCGGCTGGCGAGATAGACCGCGCCCATGCCGCCGCGCCCGAGACACTGTTCGATCGAGTACGGGCCTAGCAGGCGTCCGATATGGGGGTCGTCCTCGGCGGCGCCGTCCGCGCCGTCGAGCCAGGGCAAGGCTGGGGAGTCGAAAAAAGCGCCTGTTGGAGCCTCGGCCGCCAACAGCGACTCGACCTCCGCCCGGAGCTCCGGATCGCCGGCACACAGCCTGTCCAGCAGGGCGGAACGCAGCCCGACGGGCTGCTCCAGGACGAGAGCGAGCACCTCCTTGACCCGAACCCAGGACGGCATGGTGGTGCCAAATCATACCGCCGGTCAGCGTGACGCGGGCCGGGTCGCTATGGATCTGTCGAGTCGGGCACCGGCCAGAATGTCTTAATCCCCGCGCAGCGCCTCCATCACATCCACCCGGGACGCACGCGCGGCGGGCATGAGCGAGGCCACAATCGCGGCCGAGACAAGGAGCATCGCGGCGCCCAGGATTGGCATCAGGCCGGGAACCCGGACATCCTGGATGTAGCTGCCGACGACCCGTGCCAGGAGGAGTCCACCGACAACGCCGACGGCAACACCGACCGCCGCAATGACCGCGCCTTCCCGCAGCACCCGGGCGAGCAGGTCGCGAGGCGCCGAGCCAATCGCCAGCCGGATGCCGAACTCCCGGGTGCGCGCGCTCACCGAAAACGCCAGGACTCCGGCAACGCCGACGACCGCGATGAGCAGCGCGACTCCGGCAAAGCCACCAAACACGAGGGCGTTCAGCCGGCTCGGCGCCAGCACCTCCGCCCGCACGTCTTCCAGAGTCGCCGCCTGCTCGACCGGCTGTTCAGCCGAGAGCTCCCGGATGATGCGTGTGATCGGCACGACGAGCGAGTAGGGATCGGCCCGCGTGTGCACGAAGAGGCGGCCGCCGCCGATCTCCTGCGCGAACGGATGGTAGACGTTCATCGCCGGTCCCGGCACCACGTTCTCGTCGTCCAGATCCGCGGCCACCCCGACGATCCGGCGCGGCGCCTGGCTGACGTCGATGAACTTCATCACCGGATCGGTCCACATGATCCGGCGGTTCACGGCATCCTGGTTCGGGAACAGCCGCTGCGCCAGGCTTTGGCTGACGATGACGACGGACTCGGTGTCGCGACGGTCGCCATCGTTGAAGTCGCGGCCGGCGATGATCGGAACGCCCAGCGCGGCGAAGAATCCTGGCGATACGGTGCGGAACTGCGCGCGCGGATCTTCTTCGCCGTTCGCCTTGACGTAGTTCTGCGCCGAGAACTGGAATCCCGGCCCGAAACTGCCGGCATCACGCCATGGCACCTGCGTGCCCACGGCGACGCGATCGACGCCGGGTAGCTCCGTGATGCGGCGCATCACTTCCGTATAGAACCCGACCACCTGGTCGGGCGCGCGGCCCTGCGCCATCACCGGAACGCTCAGCGCGAGCACGCGCCTCATGTCGAGCCCGGTCGGCGCGCTCTGCAGCGCAATCAGCGCCGCGAGGAGTGCGCCGGCACCCGCAAGCAGGACGAACGACGCCGCGATCTGAGTGACGGCAAACAGGCGCAACCGACGATTCGTGGCCGACGTGATGCGGACGCCGCCGCTCGCCAGTCCAAAGCCGGTGGAGCCTTCTGCCGAGGGGAGCCGTGGAACGAAGGCGAGGAGAACCGCGGCAATGAGCGCGAGCGCAACGCCGACCCACAAGAGCGTCGCATCGACGGTGAGATCAAGTGCACGCACGGAAAACCGCGCTGCGTACCGTGCCAGAACCGCCACGAGCGGTCGCGCCAGCGCCACACCCAGGAGTGCCCCGGCCGTGCAGAGCACGAGGCTCTCAGCGAGGAGCGTGCGGCGGAGCGCCCCGGCACTCGCGCCGAGCGCCGCGCGAATCGCCAGCTCACCCTCACGCCGCACCGCGCGCGCAAGGATCAGGTTGGCGACGTTGGAGCACGCAATCACGAAGATCAGCGCCGACGCAGCAAGGAGAACCAGGAGGACCGTTCGCGCCGGCGCAACAATTTGATCCCGCAGACGCACCGCGTCAATCCGGAAGTCCGCTTTTGGCGAATACGACTCCGGATGTTCCTGCCGGATGGCGCCGTGAACCGCGCGCAACTCGGCCCGCGCAGTCTCGAGATCCACACCCGGGGCGAGCCGGCCGAACAGTTCCGTCATCCGGTGCACACGGCCGTCGACCATCGTCGCGTCCAGGTGATGAGGGCTCGTGACGACGTTCGCGATCACCTCGGTCTCGGCCGGATACGGCACGGAGGGCTCGAGAACCCCGACGATCGTCGCGGCGCGCTCTCCGAACCTCACCGTCTTGCCAATGACCGAAGGGTCGCTCGAGAGGGTCGTGCTCCAGAACCGGTACGTCAGCACCGCCGCGCCCGCCGCCCGCGGTCCGTCATCTCCAGGACCAAGCAGCCGACCGAGAACGGGACGCAGCCCCATGACCTCGAAGTATGTGCCCCCGACGACGCCAGCACGGACGACCCGCGGTTCGCCAAGCCCGACCATCGTGAACGGGATGACCGAAAAGTCGCCGAATGACGTCAACGACTTCACCCGGCCGCGAAGATCCTTGATCTCGGGGACGGAGAAGTTGGCGTTGTCCGCGCCGATACCCGGTGCGCTCTGGCGGATGTAGATCAGCCGATCCTCGTCGCGGTTCGCCAGCGGGCGCAGGAGAACGCCGCGGACGACGCTGAAGATCGCGGCGTTGGCGCCAATGCCGAGCGCAAGCGTCACGATAACGGTCAGCGACAGACCCTTCGCCCTCCGCAGCGATCGCAGCGCGAACTTCAGGTCGGTGATGAAACTCATGGTCGACTCCCTATCGGCGAACTGACAACAGGTTCCGGACGCGCGCATCGCGCAGGAACAGCGCTCCCCATAGGAGGAGTCCGATGTAGACCGGGAAGAGCGTATGGCTGAAGAGCGGGTTCCCGATCCGGACATGCGTCGCAACCGCTCCACCGAGATATCCGGTGAGCAGAAGCGCTCCGAGGACGGCGGTCGGCGGAACAATATAGACCACCAGGCACGTGAGCTCGAGAATCCCGATGCCCTTTGCCAGGCTCACCGGCCATCCGAGCTGCACGAAGGTTTCTGTGACTGCGGCGCTCGAGCGGGCGGCCCTGCTCACGAGTTCTCTCTCCAGGTAATCGGCGTAACGGCTGTTTGCAGACGAGGCGATAGTACTCATTGGGCTCTCCTTTACGTAGTCCTTTCAGCGCCCGGTATCATGCGACCACGGCATCGACCGGCGTGGCAGTCCGGTGTCCGCCCATGACTTCCTCCTCTGGTGGGTGGTCGAACGAGACGACGCCAGATCGACAGGCGGAAACTGCGGGCAGCCCTCCGTGAGTGTCGATCCCGGCCGGCTCGCTCGACTATCCGTCAGGGGCTGGGGCTTTCGCCTGGGCGGAAGTCGAGAGGGGGAGCTGATGACTATCAATCCGTATCTGTATTTCAACGGCGAGTGCGCGACGGCCTTCAAATTCTACGAGTCCTGCTTCAACGGCCGCATCGTCGTGATGCAGACGCATGGCGACTCGCCGATGAAGGAACACGTGCCTGTCGACTGGCACGACAAGGTCATCCACGCCCGGCTGGAAGTGGGAGACGCCGTCCTGTTGGGATCGGACGCTCCGCCGCCCCATTACGGGATGCCGCGAGGGCTGGACGTGTCGGTGACGATGGCGTCGCCGCACGAAGCGGAGCGGACATTCAACGCCCTGTCGCAGAACGGGACCGTCAGGATGCCGTTCGAGAAAACGTTCTGGTCCGCGGGTTTCGGGATGGTGGTGGATCGCTTCGGCATCCCGTGGATGATCAATTGCGAGCAGGGCGCCTGAAGGGCGCCGTCCGGAGCTTGCGCTCGGCGGTGTGAAGGTGGTGAGATCGGGGGCCGTGGAGGCGACCGATCCCATCACCGAGACGGTGAATGCCGTTTACGTCGCCGAGTCGCGACGGGTCCTCGCCACGCTGATTCGGCTGCTCGGGGACTTCGAGGTCGCCGAGGAGGCGTTGCACGACGCCTTCCGGGCGGCGCTCGAGCAATGGCCGCGCGACGGCGTGCCGGCGAATCCGCGCGCGTGGCTGGTGTCGACCGGCCGTTTCAAGGCGATCGACGGGCTCCGGCGTCGAGCGCGCTTCGACGCCCTGGACGAGGTCGAAGACGAAGCGAAGCTTGGCGTCGTCGATGCGGCGGCGTGGTCGGACGAGGAGAGCGTCGAGGACGATCGGCTGCGTCTCATCTTCACCTGTTGCCATCCTGTTCTCGCGCCCGCGGCCCAGATTGCGCTGACGCTGCGCGAGGTCTGCGGACTGACCACCGAAGAGATCGCGCAGGCGTTTTTGACGCCGGCGCCGACGCTGGCGCAGCGGATCGTTCGTGCGAAAGCGAAAATTCGAAGCGCGAACATTCCGTATCAGGTGCCAACCCAGGCGGAGCTGCCGGAGAGGCTCGACTCGGTCCTGCGGGTGATCTATCTCGTCTTCAACGAAGGCTACGCGGCCTCCTCGGGAGCGTTCCTTACTCGCCACGACCTGTCAGCCGAGGCGATCAGGCTCGGCCGGCTGCTCGCCGACCTGTTGCCCGAGCCGGAAGCGGTCGGATTGCTCGCACTCATGCTGCTGCAGGAGTCGCGGCGCGCGGCGCGATCGTCGCCGTCCGGCGAATTGATCCTGCTCGATCAGCAGGATCGCTCGCTGTGGGATCGGGGGCAGATCGCCGAAGGGATCAGGCTGGTCCAGCGTGCACTGTCATCCGGGGGCGCCGGCGCATATACGATCCAGGCGGCGATTGCCGCGGTGCACGCCGAGGCGGTGGATCCGGCGGCTACCGACTGGGACGAGATCGTCGGGTTGTACGACGTCCTCGCCAGGACGGACGCTTCACCGGTCATCGAGCTGAATCGCGCCGTCGCGGTGGCGATGCGGGACGGACCCGAGGCGGGTCTCGCGATTGTCGAGGCGATTCTCGAGCGCGGAGACCTGATCGAGTACCGGCTCGCCCACGCCGCCAAAGCAGATCTGTGCCGTCGGCTGGGTCGAACGTCGGACGCCCGCGCGTCGTACGAGCGCGCGCTGGCCCTGGCGCGCCAGGAGCCGGAGCGCCGCTTTCTCGCGCGCCGGCTCGCCGAGCTGCCGAAGTAGTCTAGGGTGCCACAGGTCGGGACTCGGGGCTCGGGATTCGGGATCCGAATACGGCAACCGATACCAGACACTGCGCACGCCGGAAACTGGCGACTGGCGACTGGCGACTTCGAGCGAAACTGAATGCAGCCGAACGGCCTACTGGGCACCGTGGCACCTTGGCACCGTGTCGAATCGCCTCGCTCCCGATCGACAGCCTGATAAGGGTTCCTTCTTTCCAGCGGACGGGCGGGGCTGGCGCCTCGGCGCCCGGAACGCCCTCGGAGACGTATGAAGTATTTGTGCCTCGTTTATCTCGAACCGGACAAGCTCCACGCGGTGCCTGACAAGGAGTGCATGGCGTGCGGAGAAGGCTTTCGCAAGAGCGGCTTTCTGGTCGCGGCGGAAGCGCTGCAGCCGACACAGACCGCGGCTACCGTACGCGTGCGCAACGGCGCGATGTCGATCACGGACGGCCCGTTCGCCGAGACGAAGGAGCAGCTTGCCGGTTTCTACCTCATTGACGCGAGGGATCTGAATGAAGCGATTCAGGTCGCGGCAAAGATCCCGCCCGCCCGCGAGGGCAGCATCGAAGTACGACCAGTCCGCGAGCTCGATCCCGCAAACTGACGCGCTCATCGTCAGGGCCGCAGGCGGACGGCGGGAAAGTACGGGGACACGCGCTCCCGATTCCACCAGCGGCCCGTCTGCCTGCGTTCGTCTGGCGACGTGAACCGGTAGCGGTAGAGTTCTGCACGAATCCAGCGCGGCGGACCGCCGGGGAACGGGTTGGACCGCAGCAGGCTCAGGCTGCCCGGGTCACCCTGTAGCAGCTTGAGCAGCAGCTCTGGGAACCACGGGTAATCAGACGCGCTCGACATCGCCGCGAACCACATCAGCCAGTCCAGTCGGAGATGGTACGGCGCCACTTGCGGCGGCATCCGCCGCGGATCCCCGGGCTTGCCCTTGAACTCGTACTCGCGCCACACCGACGTGTCGGTCACCGTGTCGTCGTCGGTTCCCTCGATGATGATCTCGTCGCGCGTCCTCGTGATGCTCCCGAACGCTCCGTAAGTGTTCACGATTTGCAGCGGGTTGAACGACGTGTTCATCACCTGTGAGCGCGACAGCATGTTCACGGTCGGCGCGATGCTCAACATCAGGACGACGATGGCGAGCGCGGCAACGGCGATCCGCTGGCCAGTCGGGATTGGCTGGAACGGCGGTGCGGACACCGGCAGCCAGGACAGGAAACGGTCGTCGAGCGTCGCAATCGCGAGCACGAGAGTGAGCCAGTTCAACCACGACAGGTTGCCGCCGATTATCAGGATCAGCTGGAAGGCGATGGTGAACAGACCGGCGATGCCTGCATACGGCTGCGGCAGAAAGAACCCGAACGGCACGATCAGCTCGACGAAGTGGTTGAAGGCGACGCCGCCATGGAGGATCGACCGCGGCAGGTGGTGGAGGTACCAGCTGAGCGGATTCGGCATCGGCTGCGTTTCGAAAAAATAGTCGAGACACGTCAGATCTCGCCAGCACGCATCGCCTCGCAGCTTGATCAGTCCGGCGCCGAACATCAGCCGGAACAACGTCCAGCGATAGATCCAGTTCAGCAGCACGTGGGGTGGCGTGAAGCTTGCGCCTGCGAAGACAGTGAAGAACCCGGTCTCGACGAGGAGCGATTCCCATCCGAACCCGTAGAAGGTCTGGCCGACATTGATGAACGAGATGTAGAGCACGTAGAGCGCGGCCCATACGAAGGCGGCCGGGACTGCGCCGGCGCGCTGTGCCACGCCGGTCAGCGCAACCAGCGACAGGACAACGCCCGCCCAGGCCCCGGCGCGGAACGCGCGGTCGGTGGGGAACTCGTAGAAGATGCTCGGAGAGAGGCGAAACGGGACTTCACGCACGAACCGCACGGCCGGGAGCAGGCCGTGTTCGCCTGCGAGCGGGATGAACTGGTTCAAGGTGACGAGGAAGGCGACCAGGTACATGAGCGACAGCCCTCGCTCGAACAGCCAGCGGGAGTACCAGTATCCCGACAACTCGTGCACCATCGTCACACCCCGATGAAGAACCTCGGCACGACCCCCGAGACGTAGCAATCCGATGGCCGCATCCCCGGACGCAATCGTCATCGGCGCCGGACCGAATGGCCTGTCCGCCGCCATCGCCCTCGCCCGCGCCGGGCGCAAGGTCACAGTCTTCGAAGCGATGGCCACGGTCGGCGGAGGCGCCAGCTCGGCGCAGCTGACCCTCCCGGGGTTCGTGCACGACGTGTACTCGGCAGTGCATCCATTCGGGATCGCCTCGCCGTTCTGGCGGACGCTGCCACTCGCCGACTTTGGACTGGAATGGGTTCAGCCCCCTGCTCCGGTGGCTCATCCGCTCGACGGTGCCCCGGCGGCGATCGCGTGGCGCTCGCTCGATGCGACGCTCGCAGGTCTCGGCCGTGACGGCGACGCGTACCGCAGGATCGTCGGTCCGGTCGTTCGCGACTGGGACCTTCTCGAAGCCACTGTGCTCGGCCCACCGCGCCTGCCGCGACATCCGCTGGCGCTGGCGCGGTTCGGGTTGAACGCAGTCCGGCCGGCCACATCATTCGCAGCGCGGTTCCCTGCTGAAGGCGCGCCCGCCCTGCTGTCGGGACTGGCCGCCCATGCCATGCTGCCGCTCGACCAATTTCCCACGGGAGCCGTGGCGTTGATCTTCGCGGCGCTGGCGCACGGCAGAGGATGGCCGTTCCCTCGTGGTGGCGCGCAGCGGCTGTCAGACGCGCTTGCGGCGCTGTTCCGATCGAACGGCGGCGAGATCGTCACCGGAGTCCGGGTGAAGAATATCGACGACCTGCCGGCAGCGCGCGCCGTGTTGTGCGACCTGTCGCCGCGGCCGCTTCTTCGAATCGCCGGCCACCGGTTTCCGGCGTCGTATCGCGCTCGCTTGCAGCGATACCGGTACGGCATGGGGGCGTTCAAAGTGGACTGGGCACTGGACGCCCCGATCCCGTGGCTGGACGATCGGGTGGCATCCGCCGGGACCGTGCACCTCGGTGGAACTATCAGCGAGGTCGCCGCGTCGGAGCGCGATGCATGGAGTGGACGCGTCAGCGAGCGGCCATTCGTGTTACTGGCTCAGCCGACGCTGTTCGATCCGACCCGGGCGCCCACCGGCCGCCACACCGCGTGGGCCTACTGCCACGTGCCGCATGCGTCGACGGTGGACATGCTCCCCTTCATCGAGGCGCAGATCGAGCGGTTCGCCCCCGGGTTCCGCGAGCGCATCCTCGCCAGGCACATTACAACGCCCGCCGATCTCGAACGCCGCAATCCGAACCTGGTCGGCGGCGATGTCGGTATGGGCACGATGGACTGGCGCCAGCTGCTCTTCCGTCCGACGTGGCGGGAGTACTCGACCCCCGCACGCGATATCTTTCTCTGCTCGGCGTCAACCCCGCCCGGCGTAGGCGTCCACGGCATGTGCGGCTACTTCGCCGCGCAGGCCGCCCTCCGCACCGCGCTGGCGTGAAACGGCGCGATCGCTTGGATCGACGCGGACGACGACGGGGTTCGGGGTTCGGAAGTTCGGAGTTCGGGGTTCGGAGTTCGGGATTCGGGATTCGGGGTTCACGCAGTCACATGCAGGAAGCGCAACCGAGCCGGACCGCCATGCGCGTCGCGATGCGGCGTGCGGCTCACCAGTTGTTCGATGTGCCTCCGGTGCTGAACGATCCGCTGGCGCTGGCGATTGTCGGGGACGAAGCAGCGGCGCAGCTGCGCGCCGAATCAAGGACGCACGGCGGCCGGATTGCGGGCACCGTTCGCGCCTTCATGGCGGTGCGCAGTCGTCTGGCGGAAGATGAACTCGCGCGCGCGGTGTCCCGCGGTGTGTCCCAGTACGTGATTCTCGGCGCCGGGCTGGACACCTTCGCCTACCGCAATCCTCACCCGAGCTCGGCGCTCCGCGTCTTCGAAGTGGATTTCGCTGCAACGCAGGCGTGGAAACGTCGCAAGCTCGCCGCCGCGGCGATTCCGCTTCCGGCGTCACTGTCGTTCGTGTCCGTGGACTTCGAGTCACAGTCGCTCGCGGAACGGCTGGCGAGCGCGGGCCTGGATCGCCACCAGCCGACATTCTTCACCTGGCTGGGTGTCACGATGTACCTGACCGACGCGGCAATCGCATCGACGCTCGAGTTCATCGCCTCGACGCCGGCGGGGGGCGGCGTCGTCTTCGACTATGCCGTGCCGCGCGCGTCGCTCGGCTGGATCGAGCGCATCGCATTCGACTCGCTGTCCCGGCGGGTGGCGGCGGCGGGCGAACCCTTCCTCACGTGTTTCGAGCCGCTGCAGCTTCAAGCCCGGCTCGCAACCGGCGGTTTCAGCAACATCGTCGACTTCGGCCGCGACGAACTGAATCCACGGTATCTTCGACGGCCGAACCGACGGCTTGCGCGTACGAGGCGGGCTGGGCCGAGTCGTCAGTGCAGAGGTGGCTCGACACTGAACAGGAACCGTCAACGCTGAGCAGTACGTCTGTACCTCATCGCTCTTGTAACGTCGAGCTCCGATCGACGGCAACGGCGTCAAAATAGAGATCCCTTCGCGCCGCCGTACCCAAATATGAACAGAGGTTCTGCCGTGAGTAAGCCGCTCACCTTTCGCATAGTCGTGTTGTTCTGCGTTCTTCTTTCCAGCGTCAGTGTCCTGTTCGCGCAAACGCCTGCGCCCGGCACTCACGCGAGCGGATCCTACCTGTGCGACGTCGCCTACGAGAACTGCCGCGACCAGGTGGTGACCCTCATCCGGAATGAGCCGGTCAACGGCGGGGAAATCGACCTGAGCTTCTGGTTCATGACCGACGCGCGCTACGCGAACGAAATCGTCGCGCGCTGGCAGGCGGGAGTGAAGGTGCGGATCATCATGGATCCGAGGGCTAACAGCAAGGACGGCAACGCAACGCAGCTCGCGACGTTCAGTAACGCCGGCATTCCGATGCTCAACAAGCCGTTCGGCGACATCGCGCATTGGAAGGGGATGATCTTCAAGGCACAGAAGGCGGCTGAGTTCTCGGGAGCGAACTACAGCCCTTACGAGTACAGGTACACAACGCCTTACGTCGATTACGATGACGAGTCGATCTACTTCTCGAAGGAGACGGACGTCGTCCAGAGCCTGATGCGGCGGTTCGACGACGTGTGGATGGACACCAACTACACGTTCTATGCGAACCCGATTACGAGAGTGCGCTCGTACCCGACCACGTATACGATCGCGCCGGAGTTCAACCTTCCGCCTGACGACAGCTACACCAGACCGGCTCCTACCGCTGCTGAACAACGAACCGACCGCGATCGACGTCGTCATGTTCCGCATCACCGATTCTCGACCGGCAACGGCGCTGATCAACGCGGTCGGAAGGAAAGTGCCGGTCAGGCTGTATGCGGAACCCGGCGAATACCGCAATGCCGCAAGACTGGACGACTCGTACAACATCGACCGCATGTACATGGGCGGCGTGCACATCAGGATGCGTGCGCACTCCGGACAGAACCATCAGAAAACCGTCCGGCTGGTAGGACAGAAGACGACCGTGTTCGGGACATCCAACTGGTCGACGGCATCGGACGACAATCAGCTCGAAGTGAATTACTTCACGACCAAGGACTGGTTCTACGAATTCTTCCGGAACCAGTTCGAATGGAAATGGAATAACCAGCCGCTCGACGGCTCGAGCACAGTGCAGACGACCGAGTTCGTCCCGCTGGCCCCCGATACTCCGTCCAATCGTGGGCCTGCGAACGCGGCCACGGCGGTGAACCCGAGCAGCGTGGTGCTGTCGTGGTACGCGGGAGTCTTTGCGCGCAAGTACGACGTCTACTTCGGCGTCGGGCCGAACCCGCCGTTGTACCAGGCCGACGTCGCGCTTGGACCAAGTCAGAACACGAGCGACAACAAGAAGATCACCGTGACGGGCCTCCTGCCCGGAACAACCTATTCCTGGAAGGTCGTGTCGAAGACGGTTGCCAACGTCGCCAACGCCGGCGGGATGTGGACGTTTACGACGTCGGGCACGCCGCCGACGAACCCGCCGCCGCCCCCCCCCGACACCACCAAGCCCACCATTTACGTGTATGCGCCGGCGAACAACGCCACCGTATCGGGCACGAGAGACGTCTACGCGAGTGCGTCCGATAACCGTACGGTGAACGGCGTCCAATTCCAGCTCGATGGCGTCAACCTCCTCGCGGAGGATACGAGCGCCCCGTTCAAGATCTCGTGGGATACAACCAAGGCCTCGGGCGGCCGGCACACCCTGACCGCGATAGCGCGCGACAGCGCCGGCAACCGCACGACTTCGGCTCCGATCAGCGTCACGGTCGATAACGACGGCTCGCCGACCGACACGACCAATCCGACGGTCGCCATAACGGCGCCGACAAATGGAACAACCGTGTCCGGCACGACGACGCTCTCCGCGACGGCCTCGGACAACGTCGGAGTGGCCGGCGTGCAGTTCAAGGTGGATGGTGCCAATTTCGGGGCCGAAGATACGTCGTCTCCGTACACCGCTTCCTGGAATACCACGTCCTTCAGCAACGGGTCGCATACTGTCACGGCAACGGCGCGCGATGCCGCCGGCAACGTCGCATCCTCGACTGTGACTGTGACGGTCTCCAATCAGGGCGTTCCAACCGACACGACGCCGCCGATCGTTGCGGTCTCAGCACCCGCCGGTGGTGCGACGGTCTCCGGCACGACGACGGTGTCGGCGACGGCGTCGGACAATGTCGGGGTAGTGGGCGTTCAGTTCAAGCTCGATGGTGCGAACCTCGGGGCTGAGGACACCAGCGCGCCGTACTCCACGCCGTGGAACACGACCTCGTCTGCGAACGGGCCGCACACACTCACGGCAGTCGCGCGGGACGCGGCGGGCAATTCGACGACATCGGCGGCGGTGAATGTCACCGTGTCGAACACGAGCACCCGCCGCGAAACCATCGTCCTGCACGCGGCAGACATCCCCGTAGGGAACATCGTCGGGAACTGGGCAGAAGCAGTCGGACACGACCGCGGCCGACAGTATCGCGATGGTGAATACGACCACGACCACAGCGAAAATCGACCCCGCACTGGCGGCGCCTAAGCACTACGTCGACATCACGTTCGACGCGCCTGCAAATACGGCCTACCACTTGTGGGTGCGGCTGAAAGCGGCGAACACGAACGACGACTCGGTCCACGTGCAGTTCTCGGACAGCGTCGACGCGAACGGCGCGGCGATCTACAGGTGGGGTACGAGCAACTCGGCGGAGGTCGTCCTGGCGGAAATGGACGGCGGTACGATCTCCGGCTGGGGGTGGGCCGACCAGGGATGGAACGGGCTCGGCGACCCGATCTACTTCGCCTCTTCAGGGACCCATACGCTGCGCATCCAGCAGCGCGAGGACGGCCCGAGGTTCGATCAGGTCGTGCTCTCTCCAGACACCTACTTCACGGTTGCGCCTGGACCGCAGAAGAATGACAACACGAAACTGCCGGCCAACCCGGTGGTGTCACCTCCGCCCCCGGACACGACAGCTCCGCTCGTGGCGATCTCGTCGCCCGCGGACGGTTCGACTGTTTCCGGCACGACGACGCTCTCTGCGACGAGTTCAGATAACGTCGGGGTGGTGGGCGTGCAGTTCAAACTTGACGGCGTGAACGTCGGGGCCGAGGACACGAGCACGCCGTACTCGGCGCCGTGGAATACGACGACGGTGTCGAACGGGGCCCACGTGCTCACGGCGGTCGCGAGAGACGCCGCCGGCAATACGAAGACATCGGTACCGGTCAATGTCACCGTATCGAACTCGACCACGCCGCCGCCGTCCGGCACGATCGTCCTGCACGCAATAGACGTCCCTGTGGCGAACATCGTCGGAAACTGGGCCAAGTTGTCGGACACGAGTGCGGCCGACAACATCGCGCTGGTGAATACCACCACGACCGCGGCGAAGATCGACCCCGCCCTCGCGGCGCCCAACCACTACGTCGACATCACGTTCGACGCACCTGCCGGTACGGCCTACCACCTCTGGGTGCGTCTGAAAGCCGCAAACACGAACGACGACTCGATCCACGTGCAGTTCTCGGACAGCGTCGACGCGAACGGCGCTGGCGATCTACAGGTGGGGTACGAGCAACTCGGCGGAGGTCGTCCTGGCGGAAATGGACGGCGGCACGATCTCCGGCTGGGGGTGGGCCGACCAGGGATGGAACGGGCTGGGCGACCCGATCTACTTCGCGACCTCAGGGCCCCATACGCTGCGCATCCAGCAGCGCGAGGACGGCCCGAGGCTCGATCAGATCGTGCTCTCGCCGGACACCTACTTCACGGTTGCGCCTGGACCGCAGAAGAACGACACGACGATCCTGCCGAAGTAAGCAGCGAAAAAGCGCCCGGGTCCCGTTCGGGGCCCGGGCGGTCGGCAGAATCGCGCGAAGGACTCCGTCCCGGTCCTACTTCTGCGGCGACAGCTTTGCGAGTGGAACGCTGGCCACCGTAAATGGCAACGTTTCCTTCTTGTCGGTCCGGGTGTTGAACTGCGTGTTCACGACCAGCAGCCGGTCGCCCACCTTGACCGCCGTTGCCGGCCACGCGAGCAGCGGATCCTTGAACCGGTTGACGACCGTTCCTTTGGCGAAGTCCGGAGACAGGCTCACCGTCGCGATCTCGACCGCCGTCTGGCGCACGACGTAAAGCGTGTGGCCGTCGAGCACCAGCCCGTCCGCGCCGGTGAGGTCCGCGCCGGCGGTGTCGATCGGGCTGACCTTCTTCGTCTTCAGGTCGATGCGAAAGAGCAGCCCCTTCCCCATCTGCACCACGATGAGCGACTGCCCATCCGGCAGGGCTGCGATTCCGTTGAGATTCGCGCCCTCGTAGTACTGGAGCGCCGTACCGGTGAAGTCGAGCCACGGCTCCAGGTCGCCGATATCGCTCCCTTTCGTCTGGATCCTCCAGAGCGTCGGGGTCACGGTGTCGGTGAAATAGGCCGCTCCACCCGCGAGCGCCAGGTCGTTGATCAGGCTCTTGCCTGGATTCGGAACCGCCAGCGCCTTGACGACGCGCCCGGTCTTCGAATCGACCACGAAGAACCGCCCGGAGCGCCCACCCGCGATCCACAGCCGCTTGTCAGGATCGAGCTTCATCCCCAGGACTGCCGGAAACGTCGTCTCGCCCTTGGGCACGAGGACACCGGCGGGCGCGACGATTTGGGATCCGCCTGACTTCAGATCGACGCGCACCAGCGTCCCGGTCGCCGCGCTCGCGGTGAAGATCGCGTTGCTCGACGCGTCGTATGCGATGCCTTCGGGGAAGGTGACTTCGGGGGGCAGTGCCACCGTGGTCAGCCCTGAAAGTGCGGGCGCCGCCGGCGCCTGCGCCATGGCGGCAGTGGTCGAGAGCATTGCGGCGAAGGTGATTGACAACACGGATCGGCTCATGTGGAAGTCTCCAGGGCACACCGGACAAGGCGCCTGTGTGCGGGACATACGATTTGGCGTGAGAAACGATACTGGCATTCAGTTCGCCAGTCTATCCGGCCGAGAGTTCCGCTGCCGAGCAGGCTTCCCGAGCGGGCTCCCGCGAACACGGGGCGGTCAGGACGGTTGGGTTGAGCTGTTGCTGCCGCAATCCTGCGCCGGAGTAGAGTGCAACGATGCGACCCGCTGACCCGCAGATCCGGGAGCTCGGCGCTGGCGAACTGGACGACGCGCTGGCCCTGAGCACGTCGGCCGGGTGGAATCAGCAACTCGAGGACTGGCGGATGCTGCGGACTCTCGCCGGCCCGGCGGCATTTGCTGCCGTCATCGACGGGCGGCTGGCAGGCACGGCACTCGGCATCGATTACGGCGGTTTCTCGTGGATCGCGATGATGCTGGTCGAGCCGGCGGCCCGAGGTCAGGGCGTTGGCACGCGGTTACTGGCCGCGGCCTTGAATGCCGTCCCACCGAATCGACCGGTTCGGCTGGACGCCACTCCGGCCGGGCGCCCGCTGTATCAGAAATTCGGCTTCAAGGATGAAACGACACTCACGAGGTTCGTTCTTCCACGCGCAGTCGGGCCCAGCGACGAGGGTCTGCCACCGACGCGGTTCATGACCGTGACCGACCTGCCGGTCGTTGGCAGCCACGACCCCCGGTCGTTCGGCGGAAACCGGACTGACGTGCTCGCCTGGACGCTGCAGCGGGCGCCGCAGTACGCGCGAATGCTGAACGGCAGCCGACGGTCCGCCGCAGTACGCGTTCGGGCGACCCGGGCGATTGTTCGATCAAATTGGTCCGGTGATCGCCGCTGATGATCAGGGCGCGAAAGCACTGGTCCGTGGCGCACTGAACGCGGCCCGTGGGCGCAGCGTGGTCATCGATGCGTTCGACACGGCCACGATCTTCACCGACTGGCTGCGCACGTGCGGCTTCAGCGGCGAACGACCTCTGTACCGCATGCGACGATCTCCTGTTTCCGTACCGCCATCCCGCGGTGCGGACGCGTTCGCCCAGTTCGCGATCTGTGGACCTGACTTCGCCTGACTCTCTCCTCGCGTGAAGCGGGCGCGCGACTGATCGCGCTGAAGTGATCGAGGTCGCGCATGCGAAGTACCGCAGGGAAGCTCATCTGCGAGGCCGCGTTGCTGCGCATTTCTCGTTGACAGCATCGCCGCAAAACGTCTACAACCCGCGTCGTAACTCCTCACGCACCACTCGAACGCGTGAGTCGGACTTCATACATGGCCGGATCCGCCGGCCGTTACCCGGGACATTTCGCATGCGCAGATCATTGCTCCTGTTTCTGACACTCGTATGTATGGCCGCCGGCGCACTGCCCGGCGCGGCGCAGACGACGTTCGGCACGATCCGCGGAACGGTGTTCGACCCTCAGCAGGGGATCGTGCCGGGCGCCACAGTCGTGGCGACCGACGAGACCACGAACGTCAGCCGCGAAGCGCAGAGCGATGCGGAGGGCCAGTTCGAAATTCCCAACCTGCGGCCTGGCACGTACACGGTGTCTGCCAGCCTCAGCGGTTTCAAGAAGAGTCAGACCACCGGCCTGGTGTTGCGCGCGACAGCGGTCGTCCACGCGGATTTGCGCCTCGAAGTCGGCGGCCTCGAGGACGTGGTCACCGTCCGCGCCGAAGGGCAGAACAACATCACGCTCGAGAGCCCCGCGATCGTCCGCGGGATCGACGAACAGCAGCTTCGCGACCTTCCCCGAAACAGCCGCGACGTGCAGGACTTCCTCACGCTCAATCCCAACATCGTCGGCGGCTTCGACGGCATCCAGTTCCTCGGCGGCCGCACCTACGGCGCGTCGTATATCCAGGACGGCCAGCCGTCGAGCGCGGGAATCTTCGGCGAACTGTCGAACGCGGCACCTGGTCTGGATGCGATCCAGGAAGTGCAGGTGCTGTCGAACTCGTACAGCGCAGAGTACGGCGGCCTCGCGGGCGTCATCGTGTCGACCAAGCGCGGCGCAAACCGGTTCCATGGCATGGGGTTCACCGACTACAACGCGAACGAGCTGAACGCGCTGACGTATGGTCAGACCCTGACTGGCGTCCAGCGCGACGATCCAAACGCCGACACCCACGATTACCGCTACGGCGCGAACCTTGGCGGGCCGGTGATCGCGAACCGGACGTTCTTCTTCGGGAATTACGAAGGCAGCCGCCAGAAGCAGCTCGGTGGTGGCGCCCAGGCGGTCGTGCCCACGGCCGCGATGCGGACCGGCGACTTCTCTGCCGCGACCTTCATCGTTCGCGATCCGGTGACCGGTGCACCGTTCCCCGGTAACCGCATTCCGGCGGAGCGCATCGATCCGGCTGCGCGCCGCATCATCGACTTCTTCTATCCGCTGCCGAATCAATCCGCCGCCTCGAATGGCGGATTCGGCACCTACCGTCAGATTCTTGCGCTCAATCGCAGCCGCGAACGCGCTGACGGTCGCATCGACCACGAGCTCACGAAGAAGGACTCGATCTTCGTCCGCGCGAGCTGGCAGGATCGAACCCCGGACGCATTCACGTTCGAAAGCACCGGGGGGAATGGCGGCACCGGGTTGACAAACCTGGGGCTGCTCGATCGCACGGCGACGACGACGACTCTGGCGACCGGATGGACGCGAATCTTTTCCGGCAGTGTAGTCAACGAGTTCCGCGGCGGCTTCAGCGTCGACAATCGCGATCGCAGGAGCACGTTCGTCGCGGGCGACGTCGGGTCGGAGCTCGGCATCGACGTTCCCGCGCTGGCGGTGAACGCGCCCGGCTTTCCGCAGTTCCAGTTCTCTGCGCCGAACCGGGCGTCGAGCATCCAGGATCAGCGCCAGAACACGTTCCGCGACCTGCGCCAGGCGTCGTATTCGCTGAGCAGCACCACGACCTGGCTGGCCGGCCCGCACTCGGTCAAGTTCGGCGGCATCTACACGCGCAATTACGCCAAGGATGGTTACTCGACCGGTGCGAACAATTCGAAGGGGCAGTACAACTTCACCGGATTTGCGACCGGGGATTCGTTCGCCGACTTCATGCTCGGGCTGCCGAACACGGTGGTCGAGCAGCGCAATACGCGCGGCAACGTGCCGATGGACACGTTCTCGAACGACTGGGCCGTCTTCCTCCAGGACGACTGGAAGATCGGGTCGAAGGTCACCACATTCCTCGGCCTTCGATACGAGGTCGTCGGCGCCTTCGTCGACCGCAACGATATCTTCGCGAACTTCATCACGACGGACGGCGGTCACCACATCGTGCCGAACGCGGAAATCGCAGCGCTGCTGCCGCCCGGGGCGGTCGCGCTCGGTCGCACGCTCACGGCCGATCAAGCCGACCTGCCTCGGTCGCTCGTCAGGACCGATCGCAACAATGTCAGCCCGCGAGGCGGGTTTGCCTACCGCCTCGGCAGCGACAACAAGACCGTGCTTCGCGGCGGCTTTGGAATTTTTCATCCGACCGGGGCCGCCCAGGGGGCGCGCGACATCATGTCGCGCAATCCCTTCAGGTACAGCATCACCAACCGCCGCGGCACGCTGCAGCACGGCTTCACCACGGGAACGCAGACCTCGTCGCTCAGCTTCGGCAACCAGGGTCTCCAGCTCGACCTCCAGAGCCCCGACATCTACCAGTACAACATCACGCTCGAGCGCGAGCTTCCCGGGAACATCGGCGGGCGTGTCAGCTACATCGGATCGACGATGCGGAAGCTGCTGGTGACGCGCGACTACAACACCGTCAAGGCGAGCACGACGGAGCTCGGCAACGTCGACGAGGATCCTGACGCGCACGCGATGCTGCCGTTCCCTATTTACGGCACGTTCATGGACATCACCGAGAACACCGGCGAGGGTCAGTTCAACGCGCTGCAGCTGGAGGTCCAGCGCCGGTTCAAGGCAGGATTTGCTGTCAATGCGGCGTACACGCTTGCCGGCTCCGACAGCAACGCGCCCGATAGCGGCAACAGTACGATCGGCGTCGTCCAGTACAACCCGTATGACATCGAGATGGATCGGGGTCCCGATCCGAATGTCGTCAAACACCGTGTCGTGATGAACAGCACGTGGCAGATTCCGTTCGGACGCGAGCAGAAGTTCGGCAGCGGCATGCCGGTGTGGGCTGACGCCATCATCGGAGGCTGGACGCTTTCGTCGATCTTCCAGGCGCGCTCAGGACCGAACCTCACGCCGTTCTTCACCTACGGCACGGACCCGGTGTTCCCGGCGAATACCGGCCGGGCGCTTGACGGCGTCGGGCAGTTCGGCGAGGCATGGCGGCCGGACGTCACCGGTGACCCCAACGTGGGCGGCAGCCGGGATCAGTTCTTCGACGTGACGAAATATTCGCTGCCCGCACCGGGAACCCTGGGCAATGCGAAGAAGGGCAGCTTGAAGGGGCCGGGCACGTGGATCGTGAACCTTGCACTCTACAAGGACATCTTCAAGACCAGCGGCCTGACAGTCGAGCTCACCGCGCTTCTCGACAACGCGTTCAACCATCCGCAGTTCTTCGTGCCTTCCCTCGGCACCGAAGGATTCGTCGACCTCACCGATTACCTGCTGAACGGCGATCCGGCCAATGGCACAACGGCAACGCTCGGGGCCGACACTGTCGGCAACGCCGAGGGGTTCTCAGCCGGCCGGGTTGTGCGGTTCGGCGTCCGGATGCGCTTCTGACCACCCCGCAGGATGCGCCGCGCGCTTCCGTTTCTGACGGAGGCGCGTGGTGCGCAGCCATATGACACTCCCCGGGAGAATCGATACCGAACGCCAGCTGGAAAGTGCCCTGGCTCAACCCTCGGACGCCGACGTCGAGTCGATCTCGCGGCTCGATGGCGACATCCTCATCCTCGGCGCCGGCGGCAAGATGGGTCCGTCGCTGGCACGACGCATTCAGCAGGCGGTTGGCGAGAGCGGCACCCGCACCCGTGTGTGGGCGGCGTCGAGGTTTTCGTCGGGCGCCGTGCGGGCAAACCTCGAGAGTGCCGGGGTCGAAACTCTGGCCTGCGACCTCCTCGATCGCGAGCAGGTCGCGGCCCTGCCTGACTGCCGGCATGTGCTGTTTCTCGCCGGCCGCAAGTTCGGGACTTCGGACCGCACCGACTTGACGTGGATCACCAACACGGTCGTTCCGGCACGCGTGGCGGAGCGGTTCTGTCAATCGCGCATGGTCGTGTTCTCGACCGGCAACGTGTATCCGCTGGTGTCAGTCAAGGGGCCGGCAGCGGCCGAAGACCTGCCCCCCTCACCCGTCGGCGAATATGCACAGTCGTGCCTCGGGCGCGAACGCGTGATCGAGTTCGTCTCGCGGGAGACCGGCATGGCGGCGTTGATTTTTCGTCTGAACTACGCCGTCGATCTTCGCTACGGAACCCTCGTCGACATCGCCAGGCGGGTCTTCAACGGCGAACACATCGACTTGACGGTCGGGTACTTCAACGCCCTCTGGCAAGGCGACGCGAACAGCTATGCGCTGCGCAGCCTGGATCTCTGCTCGAGCCCCCCGGCCCTCCTGAACGTGACTGGCCCGGAACGGATTTCCGTCCGCGAAGCGGCAGACTGGTTCGGGAATGCGTTCGGGCGCCCGCCGGTCTTCGTCAACAGCGAAGGGCCAGTCGCCCTGTTGAGCGACTCGCACAGGTGCCGCCAGTCGCTCGGCGCGCCGCAGGTCTCGTTCGAAGTGCTCCGGGAATGGGTCGCGCACTGGGTCGCCATCGGGGGCCGTTCGTTGAACAAACCCACTCGGTTCGAGGTCGCTGATGGGCAGTTCTGACCTGGCGCTGTCGGCGCTGCGCGGCGCGCTGCTGGAGGGCCAGGCCATCCCCGCCCACCCGCTCGCACTGACCGCCGCCCGACGTCTGGACGAGCGCAGGCAGGTGGCACTGACGCGGTACTACTGCGACGCGCGGCGCCGGTGGCATCGCGGTTGGCGTGCACACGACACAGTTCGCGATCCGCAATCCGTCGGTCGGACTCTTCGCGCCCGTCCTGGAACTGGCGAGCCGCACCGTCCGCGACTGGTGCCGAGACCGGCGGCCGCGGCCCGTGATGATTGCCGGCGTCTGCGGCGAGACCGCGCCGGCGGTGGCGGAGGCAGCGCAGGCGGTTGCCCTCGGGTATGACGCCGCACTGGTGAGCATGGCGGCACTTCGCGACGCGAGCAATGAGTCCATGCTCGAGCACTGCCGGCGCGTGTCCGAGGTGATCCCGGTGATCGGGTTCTACCTTCAGCCCGCGGTCGGAGGGCGGCTGCTGGATCGGAGCTTCTGGCGCGGCTTTCTCGACATCGAGCGCGTCGTGGCGATCAAGGTCGCTCCCTTCGATCGCTACCGCACTCTCGATGTCGTCGCGGCAGTGATCGAAAGCGGTCGCCGCGATGTCGCGCTCTACACGGGCAACGACGATTCGATCGTGACCGACCTGCTGACACCCTTCGCGGCGCCTGGTGATCGCCCGCCGGTGCATTTCGTTGGCGGCCTGCTCGGACAGTGGGCGGTGTGGACCAGCTGCGCGGTCGAGCTCCTCGACGCCTGCCGCGCTCTCTGCGACCACGACGCTGCCGCGTCCAGCGGGGAGGTGCTGCGGCTCATGGCAACGGGCACGTGCATCACTGACGCAAATGCCGCGTTCTTCGACGCCGCGCACCAGTTCGCCGGCTGCATCCCCGGGATCCACGAGGTGCTGCGGCGCCAGGGCCTCCTTGCCGGGCGGTGGTGCCTGGACCCGCACGAGGAGCTCAGTCCGGGCCAGATGTCCGAGATCGACCGGGTACTCACGACGTACCCACAACCTGTCGGACGACGGCTTCGTGCAGGAGCACCTGGATCGCTGGCTCGCCTAGTAGCCTCTCTCGTGATCTTTATGGAACTGATTGCTGATAGCTGATAGCTGATAGCTGGTTGCTGAGAACTGATTGCTGCGACCCTCAGTCCCCTCGAAGTGCTCCGATCGGGTCGCTGCCAGCGGCGCGCCGCGCCGGAGCAAGACACGCGGCAATTGCCACGACTGCGACCAGGACCGCCACCGGCCCGGCCGTGATCAGATCGGGCGGACGGACACTGACCGGGAGCCCTGCCAGGAGTCGGGCGCCGGCGAGCGCGCCGGCCGTCCCCGCAACGAGACCGGCGACGGTGAGCCCGAGACCCTGCCTGACGACCAGACCCATCACCGTCGCCCGGTCGGCTCCGAGCGCGACCCGAATCGCAAACTCGCGCGTCCGCGCGGTCGCCATGTAGGAAATGACCGCATACGTTCCGGTGGTCGCCAGGAGCAGAGCGAGACCCGCCGCAAGACCGATCAGGGTCAGATACGCAGTGAAGTCCGACAGCGAGTCCTCCATCACCTGCTCCATGGTCTTGACGCCAAAGACTGCCTGGTCTGGCTCCACCTCGCGGACGATGGCGCGAACGGGTTCGATGATTCCCTGGGGTGGATCGCGCGTGCTGACGATCAGCGTCAGGCCCAGTTCGGCAAGCTGTGACCAGTTCTGCGCGATCGGAAAATACAGCTCCGGGAGGGACGGTCGGTCGAGGCTGGCCTGGCGGACGTCGCCGACGATCCCGACCACCATCCCTCGGTTCGTGACCGTTCCGACCGGATTCTCTCCGGGGAACGACAGGCGCGCGAGCGTTTCGTTGATCAGAATCACCGGCGCCGCGTCATGGCTGTCGTGGTCAGTGAATCCTCGACCAGTTCGAATCGGAATCCCGAACGCGTGGAAATACCCTGGCGTGACGTAGCGGAGCTCGATCGGGAATACCGGCCCCGCGGCCGGACGCCCCGGCACGTGAAAGTCGCTGGAGTTGCTCGTCCAGCCCCAGTTTTGCAGCGGCAGCAACTGTGTGAATCCGGCGGCACGGACCCCTGGGAGCGTGGCGACCCTGTCGGCAATTTCGTAGAACTGATGTCCATCGCTCATCGATTTCACCCGGTTCGCGATGTGAAAGGTGACCACGTTGGTGGTCACGACGCCGGGATTGGTGGCGCGCAGGCGAACGAGCTCGCGGATGAGGAGGGCGGCGCCGACCGCAAGAACGAACGCAAGCGCCACTTCCGCGACGACCAGGGCGTCACGAAGCCGTCTGGAACCAGCGCCCATGGTGCTGTGAGTGCCGGAGGCCTGCAGAGCCCGTTGCGGGTCCCTGCGGCCGAACGTCAGCGCCGGCATCAGTCCCAGACCAAGGCCGATCAGCGTACTGATCGAGAAGAGAAACAGGAACACCCTCCAGTCGATCCCGATCTCCTGCGCGCGCGGAAACCGGGTGCGGGCCAGCACCATCACGTATCTCGTGCCCCACCACGCCAGGGCCAGGCCGGCAGCGCCGCCGGCACCGGAAAGCAGGAGGCTCTCCGTCATGAACTGGCGCAGCAGCCTGAGCCGACCTGCGCCGAGTGCGCGACGCACCGCAATTTCGCGTCCCCGCAAGCTGAGACGTACGAGCAGGAGACTCGCAACGTTCGAACAGGCCAGCACCAGCAGGAGACCGATCGCACCGAACAGTAGGAGGAGGGGACGACGGATCTCCGAAGAGACCACCGCGTCCGATAACCGGACAACACGAACGCCGCGCCCCCGGTTCACGTCAGGATTTTCCTCTTCCAGCCGCCTCGCGATGGCCGTCAGTTCGCTCTGGGCGGAACCGGGATCGACGCCGCGGCGCAGCCGTCCAACCACCTGCGCCATGCGCCCGCGCGGGCGCGGTTCCAGCGGAAGCCAGACGTCGGTGCGCCCCTCGGCCGCCACCCCGGTCAGGATCGAGGCGGCGCGGTAGGGGAATTGAAACGAAGCCGGCATGACGCCGACGATCGTGTAGGGCAGATCGTCGAGCAGGATCGCGCTGCCGACGATCGAGGGATCCCCGGCCATCCGTTCCTTCCAGTAGTTCTCGGCGACGACCGCCACCGTCATCGGGTCGTCGGGACGGAAGGTACGGCCCTGAAGTGGCGGCACACCGAGAATTGAAAAGAAATCCCGCTCCGCCCGCACCGCCATGACCTGTTCGAGCCCATCGGGCCGCGTGCGGTAGCGCGCCGTGACCTCCGACCCGGCCACTGCCTCGAGGGACAGGCTCCGGCGCCTGAACTCCGCGAGGTTCGAGAGCGGGCCACCGTGCGGCTCCAGGGGGCTCGTACCGTAGATCTGGACCAGCCGACTGGGGTCGGCGAACGGCAGCGGGCGGACGACCGCGGCACTGACAACGCTGAAGACGGTGGTGTTCGCGCCGATGCCGAGCGCGAGCGTGCCGACGGCGGCGAGAGTAAAACCCGGATTCGCGATCAGCGTGCGGGTCGCGAACCGGACATCCTGCGCGGCTTGCTCGAGCCAGCGCCACCCCCACGCGTCCATGGCGTCTTCGCGCAGTCGCAGCGGGTCGCCGAATCGACGCCGCGCGGTCAGGTCGGCCGCATCGGCGGCAGTCGAGGCCTGTTCCAGGCGCTCACGCCGGAGCGCGACGTGCAGCCGCATCTCTTCGTCGAGCTCGTCCGCGATCCGATCGCGGTGCCACAGCGCACGCAACCGTCTTCCGATCTCGCCGTGCCATGCCATGCCCCGCCTCTTGTCGGAACTATGTCTGCAGGCATGGCGAGGCGTCAAACGGGCACCACAGATCGGGATTCGGGACTCGGACTCGCGCCAGCCGCGCCGTAGCTCGAAGGTCCTATTCACGAGCGGAGGCGGGTTCCGGCGTTCCGGGTTCCGGGTTCCCGGCGGCTTTTCCCTCGTTACAATTGGCCATGGCCAGCCGGGAGTGCTACCACTGCAAGCAGCAGATTGAGGTGGGCGAGGCGCACGACTGCTGGACGACGACCGAGGCCGCCCTGACGCAGGAGCTTTCTGAGGATTTGCAGGAAGCGTGGCAGCGGCTTCGAGAGACCGCCGTCGAGCTTGGCGAACAGCGCATCTACGCGTCGCACAACTCGATCATGTTCTCGCGCACGTCCTGCTACTTCTTCGTACGGCCGAAGCGCACGTTCCTGGAAGTCTGTGTGTTCCTTGGCCAGCCGGTGAGCGGTCCGGCCGTGCGTCGCACGCTTCCCGCGTCAAAGACAAAGATCGCGCACATCCTGCACATCCGTCACCGCGACGAGGTCGAAGCGCCAATCACGGACTGGCTGCGGCAGGCGTACCAGTGGTCCGCGGTGCCAAGGGCCGAAGCCGCCGCAAAGGTCGCCGCCGCGACGGCGGCAAAAGCGACGAAGAAGACATCAAGGAAGTCTGCATCGGGAAAGGCGGCGACAGTCCGCGCGAACGCGCCAGCGCACAAGCGTCCAGCGCGGAAGGTTGCAACGAAAAAGCGGAGCGCCTCACCCAGGTCGCGGCGAGCATCGAAGCGTTGAGCGCGACGTGCGGCTTCAGGCCGTTTCGATCTTCTTCTCGAGGAGCCACTGGTGGCCGAATGGATCGGTCACCGTACCCTGCCGGTAGCCGTAGTCGTAATCCTGCATCGGGCTGACGCTGGTGCCGCCAGCGGCAATCGCGGCATCGAACAGCGCATCCGGGTTGTCCGCGAACACCCCGATCTGCGATGTCGTGGCTCCGGCCGTTTCGGGACTCACCTGCCCGGCATCGACCCGCTCCTCGTGCACGTGAAACAGCGCTCCGCCGATTGCCATCTCGACCACATGGACGCTGCCGTCAGGGTTGGACTTGCGATCAAGCTCAACCGCACCGAATGCAGCGCGATAGAAGTCGATGGCAGCGGCCACGTTCTTGACATAAGGGTGCGGTGCAAATGTCGTCATGAGGCTCCTCTTCCGGTGTGATCGTCCTGGTCAAGCCAGTAGCGCGGACCTGGCCCAAGCCGCCTGGCCCGATCGCCAGGGTTCGACATCTGGCACTCCTTGAGCGACAGGCACCCGCACCCGATGCACCGGGTCAGCGACGAGCGCAGCCGCTCCAGCTCCGCAATCCTACGGTCGATCCGGGCGGTCCAGCTCCCCGACAATCGCGCCCAGTCGGCGCGGACGGGCACGCGGTTACCCGGAAGCCGCGCGACTTCTCTCGCGATTTCGTCGAGCGAGAGACCGATCTTCTGCGCAAAGACGATGAATGCAATGCGCCGCAGCACCGCACGCGCGAAGCGACGGTGCCCGGAGCCGGCGCGTTCTGACTGGATCAGCCCGCGGTCCTCGTAGAAACGCAGCGCCGACGCCGCCACCCCGCTCCGCCGCGACACCTCGCTGATCGTCAGCAGATCCTGCACTACGCCAGCATACCGCCGGAATCGCTTGACTTCAAGTTAACTTTAACTTGTAGCATGGTCAGGTCTCGAACATCAGAGGAGAAAGACACGACCATGCATTCCACGATTCTCGACAGCACTATTCCGAATCCATTCCACCACGTCCGCATCGCCATCACCGGCGGCACTTCGGGACTTGGCCTTGCCCTGGTGCGCCACCTGCTCGCCCGCGGCGCCCACGTCGCCTTCGTGGCGCGCCGGCGGGATGACGTCGCGCGCATCGCAGCGGAGCACGCACGCGCCCACGGCATCGCCGGCGACGTTTCCGACAAGGACGCGATCTACCCGATGGCCATGCAGGTCCTCGGCGCGCTCGGCGGCCTTGACGTCCTCGTCAACAATGCCTCCGATCTCGGCCCGGTACCGCTCGCCCTGCTCGGCGACACGGCATGCGAGGACTTTGCGCGTGCACTCGACACCAACGTCCTCGGCCCGTTCCGGCTGACCAAGGCACTCCTCGGCGCGCTCGCCGCCTCCGCCCGCGAGGGCTCCGGCGCCGTGGTGGTCAACATCTCGAGCGATGCCGCAATCGACCCGTACCCACGCTGGGGCGCTTACGGTGCGAGCAAGGCGGCCCTGCGCCATATGAGCCGCATCTGGAATGAGGAGCTTCGCGGCGCCGGGATCTCCGTCCTCAGCATCGACCCGGGAGACATGGATACGCCGCTCCACACCGCCGCTGTTCCGGACGCCGACCCCGCATCCCTGAAGCGCCCGGAGGACGCTGCCCGGGAGGTTGCGGATGCGATCGCCACAGCGCTCGCGGCGACCAGGCGCCCCGCCGTCGCACAGGAGCTAAACCGATGATTGCGGCCGATCGACCGATCCAGCGTCCCGCAGCTGCCCGGTTGCTCGTTGGCGATCGCGACGGCCACATCCGTCACTGGTGTCGGTCGGAGTTTGTCCGCCTCTTCAGGACTGGCGATCTGGTGATTGCGAACGATGCCGCGACGATGCCCGCCAGCCTGGCCGGGACGCATGGGCCCACCGGACGGCCAATCGAGGTCCGCCTGGCGGGCCGGGACACGCTCGCACAGGTCACCCGCTTTTCGGCGGTGCTTTTCGGGCCCGGTGATTTCCGGACGCGGACCGAAGATCGGCCGCTGCCCCCGGCGGTGCACCCAGGAGACCAGCTGGTCCTCGGTCCTCTCCGCGCGAGGATCGTGGGCCTCCACCATCATCCGCGCCTCGTCGCGCTCGAATTCGAAGGCGCGCCTGACACCATCTGGGAGGGCCTCGCCCGGCACGGCCGGCCGATCCAGTACTCTCACCTCTCGACGCCGCTCGCGTTGTGGGACACATGGACCGCCATCGCCGGACCGCCGGTCGCGTTCGAACCGCCGTCGGCCGGGTTCGTTCTCGATTGGAGCTCGCTCGCGGCCATGACGAAACACGGCGTGCAGTTCGCAACGATCACCCACGCCGCCGGCATATCGTCAACAGGCGACCCGGAGCTCGACCTGATGCTGCCGTTCGACGAGCCCTATCGCATCCCTGCATCGACAGCCGCGGCGGTCCGGCACGCGCGCCAGCGCGGCCGGCGCATCATCGCCATCGGCACGACGGTCGTCCGCGCACTCGAACATTCAGCCGCCGCTGACGGAATCGTCCGGCCCGGCGAGAGTCTGGCGTCGCAGAAGATGGGACCGTCGACTCGCCTCAGGGTGGTCGACGCCATTCTCTCCGGCACGCACGAGCGCGGCACGAGCCACTACGAACTGCTCCGTGCGTTCGCGGACGACGCGACACTGATTCAGATTGACCACGCACTGGAGGCACGGGGCTACCGGACCCACGAGTTCGGTGATTCGGTATTCCTCGAGGCGAGCCGGAGTGTAGCCGCCATTCGTCGGGCCTCGTGACGAATCACCGATCAGTCACGGCGAAATCGCAAAATTCGCCAGTAAACTGTCCTCTGCCCAATGGTAGAGCTGGCAAGGTGTGCCAGACTGGTGTTTCGCTGATTTTCCTTTTCCTCCGGTCGGGTAGCTCTTCCTTTCGCGATCCAGGGGTAGCCCCTCCGGCGTCAAATTAAAGGAAATACTCGACCGCACGGCCGTTCTATGCGCGAATGGTCGTATAACTCGGGTAAGGTTCAGGCATTTTTCCGCGGGCCCCGCGACTGGGCGAATCAGTAGGATGGGACGAAACAGCCCGGGTGCGGTGGTCTGACGGAGTGACAGCTTCTATGGCGAAGACGTTGGTGATAGCGGAAAAGCCCTCGGTAGCGCAGGACATCGTCCGCGCGCTCACACCGGTGGCCGGAAAGTTCGAGAAACACGAGGATCACTTCGAAAACGATACCTACGTGGTGACGAGCGCCGTCGGGCACCTGCTGGAGATCCGTGCACCTGAGGAGTTCGACGTCAAGCGCGGCAAGTGGAGCTTTGCGCACCTGCCGGTCATTCCCCCCTACTTCGACCTGAAGCCCGTGGAACGGTCCAAGGCCCGGCTGAGTGCCGTCGTTCGCCAGGCCCGCCGCAAGGACGTGACCGAACTCGTGAATGCGTGTGACGCCGGGCGAGAAGGCGAGCTGATCTTCCGATTGATCGAACAGTTCGCCGGGGCGAAGAAGCCTCTTGGCAAGCCGATCCGCCGGTTGTGGCTCCAGTCGATGACCCCGCAGGCGATTCGCGACGGGTTCGCCGCCCTCCGCGGCGACGATCAGATGCACGGACTCGCCGACGCGGCGCGGTCCCGCTCCGAAGCCGACTGGCTGGTGGGCATCAACGGCACCCGTGCGATGACCGCGTTCAACTCCCGCGACGGTGGCTTCTTCCTGACGACGGTGGGGAGAGTGCAGACGCCAACGCTGGCCGTCGTGGTCGAGCGCGAAGAGCGGATTCGCAAATTTGTCAGCCGCGACTATTGGGAGATCCATGCGAGCTTTCGCGCCGACGCGGGCGAGTATCCGGGCAAGTGGTTCGATCCCGCCTGGAAGAAGAGCGACGAAGACGGAGAACTGAAAGCGGATCGCGTCTGGACCGAACGCGAGGCCCAGGCGATTGCGGATGCCGTCCGCGGCCAGCGCGCCATGGTCACCGAGGAATCGAAGCCGACGTCCCAGGCGAGCCCGCTCCTGTTCGACCTCACGTCGCTGCAGCGCGAGGCGAACGGCCGGTTCGGCTTCTCGGCGAAAACCACGCTTTCGATTGCACAGAGCCTGTACGAGCGGCACAAGGCCCTCACCTACCCGCGAACGGATTCGCGCGCGCTGCCCGAAGACTACCTGCCGGTCGTCAGGGAAACCTTCCAGATGCTCGCCGACAGCGGGATGAATCACCTGGCGCCGCACGCCCGGGCCGCGCTGGCGAATGATTACATCAAGCCCAGCCGCCGCATTTTCGACGACGCCAAGGTCAGTGATCACTTTGCGATCATCCCGACGCTGCAGGCGCCGGAAGGGCTTTCCGAAGCCGAACAGAAGCTGTACGACCTCGTGGTCCGCCGTTTCATGGCGGTGTTCTTCCCGTCGGCGGAGTACCTCGTCACGACCCGCATCTCGCGCGCACTCGAGCACAGCTTCAAGACCGAAGGAAAGGTCCTGGTCCGGCCAGGGTGGCTCGCGATCTTCGGAAAGGAAGTCCAGGAGGAAGGATCCGACGGACCTCAGAGCCTGGTGCCGGTAAAGGACGGCGAGGCCGTCCTCGCCGCATCGGCGGAATCGAAAGCGCTCAAGACGCGGCCCCCGGCCCGGTACTCGGAAGCGACACTCCTTGGCGCCATGGAAGGCGCCGGCAAGCTCGTCGAAGACGACGAACTCAGGGAGGCGATGCAGGAGAAGGGCCTGGGGACCCCGGCCACGCGCGCTGCGATCATCGAAGGGTTGCTCAACGAGAAGTACATGATTCGCGAAGGACGGGAACTCATTCCGACCGCGAAGGCGTTCCAGCTGATGACGCTCTTGCGCGGCCTCGGGGTCGAAGAGCTGTCGAAGCCGGAGCTGACCGGCGAGTGGGAATTCAAGCTCGCCCAGATGGAACACGGCAAGCTCGGTCGTCAGGAGTTCATGCACGAGATTGCCGAGATGACCCGGCACATCGTCAAAAAGGCGAAGGAGTACGACCACGAGACGGTGCCGGGCGACTACGCCACGCTCGAAACCCCGTGCCCGAACTGCGGCGGGATCGTGAAGGAAAACTACCGTCGTTATACCTGCACGGGCCCCGCCGGTGCCGGGCCGGGCTGCGGATTCTCGTTCGGGAAGACGCCGGGCGGCCGGACGTTCGAGACCGCGGAGGTCGAGCAGTTCCTGCGCGACAAGCGAATCGGTCCACTGGACGGGTTCCGTTCTAAGGCAGGCTGGCCGTTCACGGCGGAAATCGTTCTCAAATACAACGAGGACGAAAAGAACTGGAAGCTCGAATTCGACTTTCCGAAGGACACTGACGACACTGGCGAGCTCGTGGACTTTTCCGGCCTCGAGCCGCTTGGAGCGTGCCGCAAGTGCGGCGGCCGCGTCTTCGAACTGAGCAGCAACTACGTGTGTGAGAACGCCGTCCGCACCGATGCGCAGCCCGAACCGACGTGCGATTTCAAGAGCCGCAAGATCATCCTGCAGCAGCCGGTCACGCGCGAACAGATGGTGAAGCTGCTCGAGACCGGCAAGACCGACCTGCTCGACAAGTTCATTTCGATGCGCACGCGCCGGCCGTTCAAGGCGTTCCTGGCGTGGGATCCGGAAGCCGGGAAGATCAAGTTCGAATTCACGCCGTCGAAGTTCCCGCGCAAGGGACCGGCGAAGCCGTTCGTGCGACGTGAAGCCGCCGCCGCGGCGAAGCCGGCGAAGAAGACGTCTGCCCGGGCGGGCACCAGGAAGGCAAAGGTCAAAAGCGACGGCCCGAAAGCGCCGCGCGCCTCCACTGGCAAGCCGCTGACCCCGAGCCACGAGCTTGCGGCCGTCATCGGTAACGAGCCTGTCGCCCGCACGCAGGTGATCAAAAAGCTGTGGGACTATATCAAGGCGAACGGCCTGCAGGACACGACCAACAAGCGGGCGATCAACGCCGACGCGCTGCTCCTGCCCATCTTCGGCCGGCCCCAGGTCACCATGTTCGAGCTCGCCGGCATCGTCGGCAAGCATGTGAGCTGACCGCGATGACGCTCAATCACCTGAACCTCACCGTTACCGATCCTGTTGAGACCAGCCAGTTCCTGGCGAAGTACTTCGGCTTGCGGGCGCAGGGCGGGAATGGCGGCATGCAGATGCTGTATGACGACCGCGGGATGGTACTGACCCTGATCAAGGGACGTGCGGAGGATCGCGTGCCGAACGACGGCGCTGCTGACCGCCAGCCGAACGTCAAGTATCCGAGCAGCTTCCATATCGGGTTCATTCAGGACAGCCGGCAGCGCGTCGACGAGATCAACCAGCGACTGCGCGACGATGGGGTCAAGGTCGAGGCGCCGTCACACCAGCACGGCTCCTGGACGTTCTACTTCACGGCCCCGGGCGGTTTTACCATCGAAGTGATGGGATAGTGTAGGTTGAGCAAGGGTTTCGTCCGAAGGCGCGCGCCGTCGCGAGGCGGGCGAGCGTGTCCGGTTGTGGGACGAAGCGTGTTCGCGACCGGGCAAGGCACGTGTCGGTCTGACGCTGAACGTGCGAAACCCGCACCGGTTTGCACATGCTCCCAACGCGGAACGCCGTGGCACAGGCCCTGCACCGCGGGACCGCCATGTTCGATCTCCGCTACGCGCTTCGCCAACTGGCGCGATCCCCCGGATTCGCCGCCGTTGCGCTCCTGACTCTCACGCTCGGTATGGGCGCGAACACTGCGTTCTTCAGCGTCCTCTACGGGGTCGTCCTCCGTCAGCCGCCCTATCCGGGTGCCGAACGCCTCGTCACTCTGCACAATGCGTTGGCCGGTGCCACGGCGAACGGTGGGCGGCTCTCGCCGGCGGAGTTCCGGGACTATCGGGACCGCCAGCGCGCGTTTGAAGGAATCGCGACGGCAGACCTTGGACGCATGACGCTGACGTCATCGGGCGAGGCAGACGCATTCGCCGAGCGTGTGAAGGTCTCGCGGGTTACTCCGGAGCTGTTTCCCATTCTCGGTGTCGCTCCCGCGCGTGGACGCGGCACTCGCGTCGGCGACGAGCCGGCGGCCATCGCCGTCGTCAGCCACGAGCTGTGGCGGTCGCGCTACGGCGGCGCCGAGGACATCCTCCAGCGCACGATCCGGCTGAACGGCGTCGATTATGCGATTGTGGGTGTCATGCCACCTGGCTTCGGTTATCCGGAACCAGACATGGGAGCATGGCTGCCGATCGATCTCAGCCCGCGGGGCGAAGTGGACCGCTCGGATCACTTCCTCGGCGTCGTCGGGCGGCTCGCGCCTGCAGTGTCGACGGCCCAGGCCCGCATGGACCTGCAGCGCATCGCACGCGACCTCCAGCACGACGAGCCGGGTGCGTATCCGAAGGACCCGCAGTGGAGCATCGACCTCGAGTCATTGCGTGAGAACCAGTTCGGCCGCATGCTGCTGCCACTCGGCGTGCTGATGGCCGCCGCTGCGTCCGTACTGCTGATCGCCTGCGTCAACGTCGCGATCATGTCGCTGCTGCGAGCGCTCGGCCGGCGGCGGGAGATTTCAATTCGCTTTGCGCTGGGCGCCACGCGCAAGGACGTCATCCGGCAACTGGTCATCGAGGCGGCGCTGCTTTGTGCGCTCGGCGCGTGTGGAGGCATCATCCTGGCGCAGACGGCGCTCGCGATGCTCAAGGCGTTTGCGCCCGGCGACATCCCCCGGCTGGATACCGCAGCCATTGATTTTCCGACGGCGCTGTTTACGAGCGTCGCCCTCATCGTGGTGACGGTTGTCGTCGGGGTCGCGCCCGCGCTTGTCGCGGTCCGCATGAACGCTGCCGAGGGCAGCATGCCGACCGGGCGCTCGTCTGACAGCCGAACGAGCACCCGCCTTCGCGACACATTGACCGTCATGGAAATCGCTCTCGCGGCATCGCTGCTCATCAGCGCCGGCCTCACATTGCGCAGCCTTCATGCCCTCGTCAACGTGGACCTCGGCTTCGCGACGGAGAACCGGTTCGCGTTCAAGACGAATCTGACGGAACGCAGCTACCCGGACGCGGCCCACGTCGACCACTTCTACGATCAGTTGACGTCCAGGCTCGCGTCGCTGCCCGGCACCGTCTCAATCGGAGCGATTTCGTACCTGCCGCTCAGCGGCGAGGGCCACAGTGTCAACGCGGCACCGGCCGAATCGGCGGTCGCGCGAAATGGCCGCGAGGTGACGGCGGGGTGGGGAATCGTCCGGGGGCGCTACTTCGAAACGATGGGAATCGCGCTCCTGCGAGGCCGCGTGTTCTCGTCCGAGGACCGACCCTCGTCGCAACCTGTGGCCATCGTGGATGACGTTCTTGCGCGTCAGTTGTGGACGAACGAGGCTGCGGCGGTCGGTCAGCCAGGTACGATTGGGGACCGGCCCGGATGCCGAGATGCGCACCGTCATCGGCGTCGTGCGCCGCGTCAGCCACATCGGGCCGGGCCAGGCGTCGCTGCCGATGGCTTATGCGCCTCAGTCGCAGGTATATCAGCGCGGAATGTATACCGTGATCAGGACCACCAGCCCGCCGGCACCGTTGCACCGGCGGTGCGATCGGCACTGGCCTCGGTCGACCCGTCGGTGCCGATGTATTTCGCTGAAACGGTGGACGCGCGCTACGACGGTGCGATCGCGCTGCCACGATTCACGGCCGGCCTGGTGACCGCGTTCTCGACGCTCGCGCTCGTGCTGGCCGGCGTCGGAATTTTCGGAGTGACCGGGTACGCCGTGGCGCAACGCACACGCGAGTTCGGCATCCGGCTCGCGCTCGGTGCACAGCGACGCCATGTTGCCGCCCTTGTCCTGAGTCGCGTCGGCCTGCTCACCGCCATCGGTCTGGCGATCGGGCGGCTCTCAGCCTGGCCCTGGGCTCGCTCATGTCCGGCATCCTGTTCGGCGTCCAACCGCACGATCCGCTGACGCTGGCCGCGGTGATGGGAACCATCGCACTGACGGCGATCGCCGCCAGCCTGGCGCCTCTGCGTCATGCCGTCCAGGTGAGTCCGGCGGAAACGCTCCGGGCAGAATAAGGAGTCCGCTCCTACCTCGAGATGGGGTATCCTCCCCCCGTTGCCCCTTCGTGGTCTGATCCGATTTTCGTGGCAACATCGCCTATACAGGCAGGAGGACAGATCCGATGCGAATTTTCCTGATGGCTCTTGCAGTGACCGCGTCCGCAACCGCCGGAAGTGCCCAGACGGCGGCGCAACGGCCCAAACCAGCTCCCGTCGCCCCGTCAGCCCACGTGCTGCTGACCCCCGGCGACATGAAGTGGGGACCCGCACCGCCGGTGCTGCCGGCCGGCGCTCAGGTCACGGTGCTCGACGGCGATCCGTTCAAGCCCGGATTCTTCAGCCTTCGCTTGAAATTTCCGGATGGCTACAAGATCCCGGCGCACTGGCACCCGACTGACGAAAACATCACCGTCCTCCAGGGAACGTTCAGGGCGGGGATGGGGGATGCGCTCAGCGAGGCCGGGCTCCACGAACTTCCCGGTCGGCTCCTTCATCCGGATGCCGAAGCGAATGCACCATTTTGCGAGCGCCAAAGGCGAGAGTCATCGTTCAGATCTACGGGGAGGGTCCCTTCGTCATCACCTACGTGAATCCCGCCGACGACCCGTCGAAGAAGCCCGGCACTTCGCACTAGCGCGGGTGCGTGGGCAATCCGCGCTGCCGGTCATGTGTGTGCCAGGCCGAGCAGCCGCTCGCCGCCGGCTTCGCGGAACTTCCGCGCGGCGTCGGCGTGGCGGCGCTCGGCGCGCGCGAGCGCGTCACGGAACCGCGGATCCGATGCGATCGGCGCCAGCCAGGGATCGCGCGCGAACCAGTCCGAGACCAGGAAGCCCATGTCGACGGCGCGGTCGAACTGCGTCAGGGCGGCATCGGTTGCGCCGAGCCTCGCGTAGGTGCGGGCGATGTGGAACACGGATTCCGGATCGGGGTTGCGGGGCGCGAGTTCGTCGAGCAGGCGCCGGCACTCCTCGAATGCGTCCCTCGAGGACGAGCGGCAGCAGCCTCTGATACGACCGGGTCAGTGGATCCCTGACTGTTGCGGCTGACGCGCGTGCCGCCGCAATCGCTTCTGCTTCGCGACCGAGCGAGGCCTGCGGCAGACCGACGAAGAATCCCGAGAACCCCTCGATCGCGCGCTCGTTGTCTCCCAGCATCCAGTAGGTCGGGCCGACACTCGTTGCAATCTGCGGATCGAGCTGCCTCGCCCGCTCGTGCGCGGCAACCGAGGCCTCGGAGCAACCCGCAATAGCGGCAGGCGTGCACCAGCCCGGCGTACAGCTCGGGATCGGATCGCCGGCGACGGGTCCGCCGGACCAGCCGCAGCATGGCGTCCTCGGCGCGCCCGAGGTCGGTTTCGAGCGCGGTGTACAGGTGGTGCGCAATCGGCAGATCCGGGTTCAATTCGAACGCCCTCCGGAACGAAAGCTCGGCACGCTTCAGGTTGTCGCGGACTTCTTCGATCGTCCTCGACTGGAACTTTCGCCGTCAGCCGGTAGCAGCGCCCAAGGCGCGCCCACGCCGGCGCGAATCCCGGATCCTCGCTCACGCATTCGACGAGCAGATCCCTCGCGATGGTCCACCCTTCAGCGTCGTAGAAATGACTGTTGCCGCGCAGGTACAGTTCGTACGCCCGCGGGACTCGCGGGCGCGTCACGCTTGAGGATTGCCTGTTCGCGCGGCGAGAGGGGTTCGACCAGCGAATCGGCGATCCGCTCGCTCAGCTCGTCCTGTATCACGAATCAGATCGTCAATCGGGACGTCCATCCGGTCCGACCAGAGGATCGTTCCGTCGGGTACGGACACGAGCTGTGCGTTGACGCGGAGGCGGCCGGCGACGCCGAGCAGCGTCCCGGTGAGCACGACATCCACTTCCGCCTGGGTTGCCAGTGCCTCGAGGTCCAGTGTCGACGCCGTGAAGCGGGCTGCGGCCATGCTCGACCGCACGATCATCGAGTCGAGACTCGACAATGTGGTCGCGACCGCATCGGCGAGACCGAACGCGAGAAATTCGATCTCCGGCGTCAGGCCGAAGCAGCCGGAACGGCAGCACGATCAGGCGCGTCCGCCTGGCCGCCGGTGTCCGCGGGGTGGAAGAGCTCTCGGTCGCCGGCGGCGAGCAACACCTGTCCCGCCGGCTGCGCGAATCCGTCGGAGTCGAGTTGCCGTTTGGCGGCGATGAGATCGGTCACCAGCTCCGCCACGCCGGCATAGCGCTCGAGGCGGTCTTTCTTGAGCGCACGGATCACAATGCGCTCCAGCAGGGGCGGCGTCGAAGGCGCCTGCAGTCCGAGCGGCACGGGTTCGGCGCCGACTATCGCACCGATGGTGTCCGCTGCCGTGGCACCGGCAAAGGGCGGCGTCCCCGCAATCATCTCGTAGAGGACGACGCCGAGACTCCACACGTCGCTGCGCGCGTCCACGTCCTTGCCGCGCGCCTGCTCCGGCGACATGTAGCGCGGCGTGCCCATGATGAGTCCCGGTTGCGTGTCGAATGTGCTATCGCGAGCATCAGCGGCGGCCGCGGCGAGCTTCGCCAGCCCGAAGTCGAGCACCTTCAGGTACCCGTCCGGTCGCACCATCACGTTCTCTGGCTTGATGTCGCGGTGCACCAGCCCGCGCGCGTGCGCCGCCGTCAACGCAGCACCGATCTGCAGCGCCAGATCGATCGCCTCGGACACCGGCAGCGGACCGCGTTCGAGCCGGTGGCGCAAGGTTTCTCCCTCGACGAACTCGGTGACGATGAACGGCCGGCCACCGATCTCGCCGAAATCGTGAACGACGAGGATGTGCGGGTGATTGAGCGACGACGCTGAGCGCGCCTCGGCGTGAAAGCGATGGAGACGCTCCGGATTGAGCGCGAGGTCACGCAGCAGCAGCTTCAGCGCGACCATGCGCTCGAGCTTGGCGTCGCGCGCGAGATAGACCTCGCCCATGCCGCCGGCACCCAGTCGCGACACGATCGTGTAACTGCCCACCGTCGAGCCGGTCAGGTCTGGGTCCGAAGGCGCCGCCAGCGGGCCAGTGGGCGGGCACTTCGAGGAATGCGTCGGCTTCGGACGTGTGCCGCAAGCAGGCTTTCGACCTCCTGCTGCACCGCGGCGTTGCCGCCGCACGTATCGGCGATGTACGCCTGACGGTCACGCTCGGGCTGTTCCAACGCGCCGGCGACGGTCGCCTTGATCAGCGGCCCAGTCATCGGGACGGATCGTCATGGCGATCGGAGCTCGCGGTACAACCACGCCCTGGCCACGGACCACTCGCGCTTGATCGTCCCGGGCGAGACGTCGAGCGCAGCGGCGGTTTCCTCGATCGTCATGCCGGCGAAGTACCGGAACTCGACCACCCTGGCCTGCTGGGCATCGAGCGCAGCGAGCCGTTCGAGCGCTTCGTCGAGCGCGAGGACATCGACTTCGGGGGCAGGTGCCGGCAGCTCACCGCCGAGCGATGTCATGATTGCGCCCGCCCCGCGTTTGTCGCGCGCCTGTCCCCGTGCGTGGTCGACAAGGATCCGGCGCATGGTGGTCGCCGCCATGGCGAAGAAATGTGCGCGATCGCGCCACTGCATGCGATCGACATCGACGAGACGGAGGTACGCCTCGTTGACGAGCGCGGTCGTCTGGAGCATGTGGCCGCGCCGCTCGCTTCGCATGTAGTGGTGGGCGAGGCGATGAAGCTCGTCGTAGATCACCGAGATGAGGACGTTCCGTGCGGACGGGTCGCGATCTGTCCAGCCGGCCAGCATCTGGGAAATGCGATCGCGGGAAGGCCGTTCGGAAAGGTCTGACATCGGAGCGATGTGCTGGCTACTTCTTCTCTGGCATCAGCGTCACCTTGACGTAGTTCCGCAGGTCGAGGCAGGTCCGCGCCGCGTCCTGGATCGCGTCACCGGTAAGCGCGGCGATCTGGGCCGGAACATTCGCAATCGGCGCAAGGTTGGCCGCCTCCCGGTCCTCGTACCGGTTCGCGATCTGGTTGAGCAGATATCCGTTGTCCTGGCTGTTCACCTCGAACTCCCGCAGCAGCGACGCGCGAACCAGGCCGACCTGGTCGGGCGTGAGCGGCGTGTCGCGCACGAACGCAATCTCCTCGAACACCCGCTGCACCAGGCTCGCCGTCCGCGCCGGGTCGCACGTCCAGGTGATGTGGATCCGATATTGCGGCCGCGGAAACTTCTCGGATCGCGGCGTCGCCGTGATGCTGTACGTGCCGCCGAGCTCCTGCCGAATCGTGTCGAGCAGTCGCGATTGCAGCACGAGCGTCAGCGCCCGCAGCGCCAGCCGGTGCGGGTCGTCGGCAACGAAACCGCCGGAGAAGACAATCGCGACTTCGCTTTTGGGCGCAATGCCCTTCTCGATGGTCTTGTCGACAATCCCTGCCGGCGGCGTGATACCGAGGTCACGCCATGTCTCGTTGCCATGCGTCGCCGGCAGGCTGGCGATGTAGGTTTCGACGAACGGCTTGATCATCTCGGGCGTGAAGCTGCCGACGAACACGAACGTGAAGTTGCTCGCATCGGCGAAGCGCGCCTTGTAGAACGCCAGGGATTTGTCCAGGTTCCACTTGTCGACGGTCGCCGGTGTCTCCGGCTGTCCACGCAGGTGGTTCTGCGTCAACGCCGCGACGATCGTCTGGTTGAAGACCACGTCCGGGCTGGCCATCTGGTTGGCAAGCAGCCCTTTCGCCTGCGATGCAACCGCGGCAAACGCGGTCGGGTCGGCGCGCGGCTGCGTGAATCGAAGATAGAGGAGCTGGAACATGGTCTCGGCGTCCTGCGGGGTGGTCCCGCCGGTCATGCCCTGGTCGATGTCGTTGATGAACGGTGTCACCGCTACCGCTTTGCCCGCGAGGACCTTGTCGAGCATCACCGCCGAGAGTCCGCCGACGCCGCCGGCCGACACGACGGTGTCGGCCACTCTCGCGGGCACGAAGTCCGCGTCGCTGGCGAGCGAGAGCCCGCCGGGCGCTGTCGCCCGGAACAGGATCTGGTCTTCTTTGAGGGTCGTGGGCTTCAGCACCACCGTGGCTCCGTTCGAGAGGGTCCACTCGGTGATCCCCGCCTCCGGCCGGGTGGTCGCCTTGACGATCGAGCCGCGGGTCGGGGGCGTCTCCATCAGCGTCTGGCCGGCGGCCGCGTCGACATAAGGCTCGAGCTTCTTCGACTGACGCCGCTTTGACGATGGCGGCGAGCTGAGCCTGATCGGGCAGGACGACGCCCGCGGCCTCTGGCGCGGAGACGACAACGAGCCGGTTGCCCTCCGGGAACCATTCGCGCGCGAGCTCGTTCACTTCAGCCAGGGTGACCTCTGGAATGAAGCGACGATGGAACGCGAGCTCCTGCCAAATCGTCGGCAGGGCCTCATCCTGGAGGTAGTTCCGCGTGTACTCGTCGGCGCGGCTTTCCGATTCGCGGTCCGGGCTTTCCGTCACCACGCGCTCGTAGCCCGCCATCATCGCCTGCTTCGCCCGGGCGAGCTCGCTCTCGGTGAAGCCGAACTGTGCGACTCGTTGCAGCTCCGTCAGCAGCGCATCGAGGCCGCGACCGACGCCGTCGGGCGCGACGAGCGCCTGGAGATCGGCTTCGTCCTTCGTCCGTGCGATCGGGAACAATCCACGCTGCGCTCCCGCCCGGAGGAAGGGCGGGTTCTCCCCCTGGCCAAGCTCGTCGAGCCGCTCGCCGAGCATGCCCCCGAACAACTGGTCGAGCATCAGCTCGCGATACCCGCCGACCGTTCCCTGGTTGCGCGCCGGTCGAAGCTCGCTCACTTCGACCGCGGTCGCCGATGTCTCCTTGTCGGTGACGATCGTAGTACCGGGTTCCAGGGTGATCGGGGACGTCGAACGCGGGACGGGGCCGTGCCGGAGTCGGCGCCGCCAGGCTGGAAAAATGCTCCTTGATCATCCTGACCGTCGCGTCCCTGTCGATGTCGCCCACGACGATGACGGCCATGAGATCCGGCCGGTACCAGTCGCGATAGAACCGCAGCAACTGCTCCCGCTGCGCGCGCTCGATGGATTCAGGCTTGCCAATCGGCGTCCGGTCCGCGTATCGCGACCCCTCAAGCTGGACGCGCCGAACCCTGTCGCCGGTGCGCTCGTCGGCGCCCAGGTGCATCCGCCATTCCGAGAGCACGATGCCGCGCTCGCGATCGATACCGCGCTGATCGAACGTCGCCGCCCCCGCCCAGTCCTCGAGCACGAGCAGTGCGCGGTCGAGCACGCCGGGAACGTCCGTCGGCACCCGCAGCGTGTACTGAGTGTCGTCGAAGCTCGTCGCCGCGTTTGCATCCGGACCGATACTCAAGCCGAGCGAGGACAGGAAGTCGACGATGCTTTGCCTGGGGAAATGACGCGTCCCCTCGAACTCCATGTGCTCGACGAAATGCGCCAGCCCCTGCTGGTCGTCGTCTTCCAGCACGGAACCAGCCTTGACGACGAGGCGCAGCTCGGCGCGGTGGGCCGGCTTCGCGTTTGCGCGCACGTAGTAGCGCAAGCCGTTCGGCAGGGTCCCGACCGCGACAGCGGGATCGACCGGCATCTGCTGAGACAGGCTGTAGGCGGCGACGGAGGCGGCAGAGGTTTCCTGCCCGGTGGCGGGTGCCTGAGCGGATGCGTACGACCCCACCGCCAGAAGCAGGCAGCCAACAACACTGGACCGGAGAACCCGAAGGCGCAGGAAGGTCATGTATCCATCGTATCAACCTGCGGCATGGATCGGGACGTCGGTCTAGGTTCTAGGGTTCTAGGGGTTATCAGGTTTTAGGGTCGGGTTTTACGTTGTAGGGTTATCGGTTCTAACGTCGCGGTTCACGATTGTCAGGTTCCGGTCGAGTTTTACAGTCTTCGCCTTCAGGCTCTGATGGTTCGCGATTCCAAAGACGTCGCAAACCGGAACCAAACCGTACAACCTAAAACCGTAAAACCTAAAACGAGACCCTATAACCCCTAGAACCCCTAAAACCCTAAAACCCCCCAAGACCCCAAGACCCCACCTTCGATGCCAGCTTAACGCCCACAAATCATGTCCCCGAGAACCAGGTAATCAATCTCCGTCTTCAGGAAACATCTGACGGCGTCGTCGGGCGTGCAGACGATGGGCTCGCCCTTGACGTTGAAGGAAGTATTCAGCAGGACGGGCACGCCGGTGAGTGCCTTGAATTCGTTCAGCAAACGCCAGTACCTCGGGTTGTGCTCGCGTGACACTGTCTGGACGCGAGCGGATCCGTCGACATGTGTGACCGCCGGCAGCTTGTCTCGCCAGTCGTCGCGGACCCGGCACACGAACGTCATGAACGGTGACGTGCCGCGGAAGTGAAAGTACTCGGCGACATCCTCTTCGAGCACCGACGGCGCGAACGGACGGTATGGCTCACGAAACTTCACTTTGCTGTTGATCAGGTCTTTCATCTGAACCCGGCGCGGATCCGCAAGGATGCTGCGATTGCCGAGGGCGCGCGGCCCCCATTCCATCCGGCCCTGATACCAACCGACGACGTGCCCCTGCGACAGGAGTCCCGCTGTCTCCCGCTCGACGTTGTCGACCTGGCGGAATCTCATGCTATTGGAGACAAGGGCCCGTTCCATCTCCGTACGCGAATACTCCGGGCCCCAATAGGCATGCTCCATGACGAAGCTGCGTGGACGGCCGAGCCGCTGGTGCCAGATGTAAAAGGGGATGCCAAGCGAACAGCCAGCGTCACTCGCCGCCGGCTGGATCCAGATGTCGGTGAAGATATTCTGCTCGCGAAGGCGTCCGTTGGCGACGGAATTGAGTGCCACCCCTCCCGCCATGCACAAGTGTTCTTCGCCAGTTGCGTTCCTGCACCACGCCGCCATCGCCAGGATGAGATCTTCGAGCACGGCCTGGCCGCTGGCCGCGAGGTCCTTGTAATTGTCCGCCTCGACGTGGCTTTCGTCCGGGCACGGCGGACCGAACTCCTTGACGAACCGGTGCGAGTAGCAGTTCGCCCCACCCGTGTGGAACGAAAACCAGGAATTGTCATTCTTCAACCGGCCGTTCTCGAAGCGCACCATTCCGGCGAACGTCCCAGTGAGCCGCGGACGGCCGTACGACGCGAGCCCCATCACTTTGTACTCGTCTGCGTTCGCCCGGTATCCCAGGAATTGTGTGAGCGCCGCGTAGAAGATGCCGAGCGAGTCTGGCAAATACGAGCGGCGGATCGGCGCAATGTGGTTGCCCGAGCCGTGGGCAAAGAGCGTCGTGCAATCCTCGCCGCACAGATCGATGGTCAGAATTGCGGCGGACTGGTACGGCGTCAGGAGGAACGCGCTGGCTGCATGTGCCATGTGATGATCGACGAAGTGGAACCGGCCGCGAAACCCCATGCGCCACAGCCTGAATGGAACTCCGAGGTGGCTCAGAAGCGTGCCCGCCGACCCACGCCAGTGCTTGCCCCCTTGAAACGTCTGGAGCGACGCCGGGAAATAACGGACCAGCCACCAGAGCCGCTTCAGCACTCCTTTCCACGGCTGCCAGTAGAAGCCCGCGTACGACAGCTCGCGCATTGAAATGCCCGCCTCGCGTAGGCAGTAGGCGATTGCCTGCGCGGGGAAGCGGCTGTCGTGCTTGGTGCGTGTAAAGCGTTCTTCTTCCGCGGCGGCCACCAGCTGCCCGTCCTTCACGAGCGCGGCGGAACTCTCGTGGATGTTGCACGTGACGCCGAGCAGATAGATGGGGCGCGACTCAGTCGGGCTCACGGCTGTTTGCGCTTTTCCTGCGACTGGTTTGCGCCACACGCTGGGTGCCGTTACCGAGGGCCCTTGGCCGCGGGCTGCGCCTTGAGTCGGGCCAGTTCGGAGTCGATCAGCGGGCGCTGCGGATGATCCGGCACCAGGCGAAGCACCTGCTCGAACTCCTCGACGGCACATGTCGGGTCGCCGAGGTCGCCGTCACAGAGCAACGCGCGTACGAGGTGGGCATGGGGATACGACGGCATCATCGCAATCGCCTGATTGATCTTGTCGACCGCCTGACGGATGTCGGCATCGGCCTCGCGGTCGAGCTCACCCGCTTCGATGTTCCTGCCTTCGGCCCGCAGCGCGGACGCCGTCGCCTTCCGACGGGTTGCGCGTTCCCGAAGCGCGGATCCCCAGTTCGTCAAGCTTGCGTAGTTGCCGGGCCAGGCTTTCAGCGCGCGCGCATACTGCACCATCGCCTCGTCGAAGCGCTCGTGAAGCGAGAAGATCATCGCCAGGCTGTCGATCGGCAGTGAGTACGAGGGATAGATCTTCAGTGCGGTCTCGAGGTGCGCTTGTGCGGTCGTGTACAGCTGCTCGGCGTCTGCCGTGCGCCCCGCACGCGCGGCATCCTCCGCCCGTCCCATCGTCAACCGGCCGTACTCTGATTGCACACGGGCGCTGCCGGGAGCGGCGACCAACGCAGATGACCACAGGGTGGAGTCGGTCTTCCAGTCGCGATTGCGCATCCACGTCCGTGCTCCACCGGCGACGAAGACGACAATCACCGCCGCGTACACGATCCGCCGACGCGACGAGCCATCCGGTGCCAGCCGCTCAACCCCGACGGCGGCAGCAATCAGGAGGCCTGCACTTGGCAGGTACATCAGCCGCTCAGCGCAAATCGTCCCGATCGTGATCACGAAATTGCTCACGATGGAGAATGTGACCGCCGCAAACGCAAGCCCAAAAGCCGCAACGGGACTGCGGCGCCAGAGCACGACAACCCCGCAGACAGCCGAGGCGAGGAGCGCCACTCCTGAGAGAAACCGAACGTCCACGGCGCTCGTGACGAGCGGAATCTCGTCGTATGAATAGTCTGGTGACAGGCGCGCCGGCCAGACGAGCAGCCGGGCGTACTCGAAAACCACCGCAAATGGCGTCATCAGCGCCTGCCCGGTCGTCGCGCCGAGCCTCTCCCCCAACGGCATCGTCGAAATCGGGACCAGCGGGTTGTCGAGCGGCGATATCGCACTTCCCGCGATGACCACGCCGCCGAGAACGGCGCGGCGGAGAACGAGATACGAGATCGCTACGACGATGAGCGGCAGGTAGTCGGTGATGAGTCGAGAGCGCGGCAGCGCCCGCTCGCCGTCGCTCCCCTTCGACGGCACGAGGACGTCCATGAGCGGCAGCGCGAGAACCAGTGTGATGGCGCTTTCCTTCGACAGCAGCGCACAGGCGAAGCACGTCAGCATCCCAAGCCGGTAACCGACGGACGCGCCCGTCCGGCCTGCGGCACGTCGATGGAAGATCATCGTCAGGAGAACGAAGAAAGCGGCCAGCAGTTCTGGACGTCCCGAGATTGCTGTAACCGCCTCGGTATGCACCGGGTGCACGGCGAATGCCACTCCAGCCAGAACGGCCGCAAAGAGCGAGCCGCCGATTCTGCGTACGAGTCCAAATACCAGGAGCGACACGGCGGCGTGAAGTGACACGTTGACGGCGGTGTATCCGATGGTCGAGAGGCCGTGCACCGCATAGTTCAACGCGTAGGTGACAAGCACCAGCGGACGGTACAGCGCCTGCGCGCCGCCGGAACCCCAGTAGGAGGAGGCAAAGAGGTGCGGGACGTTGCCGAGCGATCGAATGCGAACGTTGTCGCGAATCAGCGCGATGTCGTCGAGCACGAAATCGTTCCCGAAGGCGTTCAAGTAAACGACTATCGCGGATGCGAGGACGAGGAGGGCCCCGAGGGTCACGCGGACGGCGAAGGTCTCTCTTCGCCGATCGATCGTGGACCCGCCGGGACGACGGCCCGCCGGCCGCTGTCGGCTCTGCTTCCTCCCTTTCGCCATTTCTCGCAGAATTCTACAGGTTCTACGGGGTTCTACAGGTTCTACAGGTTCTACGGGTTCTACGGGTTCCGGGTTCTACGGGTTCTACGGGTTCTACGGGTTCGGGGGCGGACCGTTCAGCGCGAGTGCCACATCGGCATCGGTGAGCCGGTAGATCAAAATCGAGTAGCCGACCATCGCGTCTGGATCGCGACCGCGGAGAAATGCGACCAGGCGTCCGGTTCTCAACTGATCGAATTGTGTGAACAGCTGCTGCCAGTACTGCTGGCCAGTCTGCTTCATCAGCGCCGCCCAGGCCTGGTCGTTCTCTGATGCGCGCGCGAAGGTGGCCAGGTTCTCGAGTGCCGCCCGGTAGTTGCTCTCCTGTTCCGGGCTGTACAGGGTGCGACTGATGACGTCGCGAACAGTGGCGCTGATGCAGTAGATGCCGGCGCCGAGCGGCTCCGGAGCCTGCGGCGGACGACGATCGATGAATCCCGCTAACGTCGTGGCACGGATCCCGTAGTACTCGGGACGAGCGGTGCCGAAGTACGACAGATACACTCCACTACCCCCTGGCTGCTGGAGACCCTGCCCGTCCAGCCACTTCTTGAGCGCCGGCAGGTCCTGTCCCCAATCGAGCGAACTGTCGGCCAGGTGCTTGTAGCCTTGCGACGGCCCGCCGGCCAGTTGATTGAAGTACGCCAGGTAGTTCGGCCGGATGTTTACGGACTCCAGCGCGTGCCATGCGACGAGTATCAGAGTCGCAATGCCAGCAGCTTTCCGAATCACAGAAACCTGGCGATCAACCCGGACGCCGGAGCGCTGCCTCCGCCGCTCGCGCCCGGTCCGCGGCTCCGCCTTTCGGCTTCGCTCGAGGAGCGGCTGAATCCAGAACGCGGCTCCGCCACACAGGATGCACAGCGCAGGGTAGATCGGCAGCAGGTGGCGATGACCGATGTTGAGGTGCGTGGTCAGCGCGAAGATAGAGTAGACCAGAAGAAGCGCCAGGAGCGGGGTCGCAGCGTAGAGGCTGGCCCGGGCGCGTTCGAACCATGACTTCCCCGTTTCGCCGCGCTTCCATTTCACTGCGAGCCCGGCGATCGCGAGCAGGCCCACGATCATCCCCGGAATGGTCGTCTTCACCGCGAATGCGTACGGGAAATACCACCACCAGCCGGTCGTCGAGAAGCGTCCGTTCAGGAAGGCTGCGCGTTCAGCGGCAAACTGCACTGTCAGCCCGGAGCCGTAGATGTACGCCTCGGGCAGCAGGTGGAATCGACGTGCGGTCGCGAGCATCCTGCCGGCCAGGCCCGGCTGCTCCGTCACCTGGCCGAGGAAGGCGTCGTGACCGGTCGTGCCAGCGACGAAGGCGCTGTAGCGGAAGCCGAACGACGCCCAGATGAGCGCCCATACGACGACGCCAAATACTGCGGCGACGCCGAGCAGGACGACCAGCTGCCGCGCGCGGCTGGTGTACTCGACCGTGCGGTGACGGAACGAGGCGACGAGTGGCCGGCCATCGATCAGGCGCACGATCACCATCAGGATCCCGACCGGGATCAGGATCGGTCCGGAAAGCTTCGAGAGGAATCCGCCGGCGAGGAGCACCGCGCCACTGAGGACGCTGACCGGCGTCACTCGATGCAGCGCCGCCCACATCGCAGCAACTGCCGCGGTGAAGAACAGCGCCGCTGCCATGTCAGACGTCACCAGCGCGCCGTGAGCCAGGAGTGTTGGCGAGAACACGAACAGCAGAAGCGCCAGCCAGGCCCCGGCTGGAGACACGAGTCTCCTGGCCCACCCGTACACGAGCGCGCCGAGTGCCACGCCGAGGAGTGCCATCACGGCGCGGCCATGCCTGAGCACCGTGTCGGCATCATTCCCGCTGGAGTACAGGAACTGATCGCCGATCGCATAGACGTTGGAGGTCGTCCATGCGGGTTGATCGAGACCGGGGAATTTCGAGCCCCCCAGCACCGCCGGCAGCGCACCCAGCCGCTGCGGCCAGTTGCCGTTTTCAGGATGGAGCCGGTAATCGTTGAAGGCCCAGTAGGTGTAGCCGCCGGTAAGGTGGGCCATCTCGTCGAACGTCATGCTTTTCTCCGACGCGGCGGAGAGCGCCATGACGTAGTAGAGAGCGAGCAGCGCCGCCACGCCTGCCATCCGGGCCAGCGGTTGCGACCGAAGCGTCGACGCCGGTGTCATGGCTCGCCGGGCCGGCCGTCCGCCTGGCCGTGGGTGCCCGGCTCGAAGCGATCTGGAAAGCGCCGCCGGACGATGAACAGAGGACGCGCCTTGACTTCGTCGTAGATGCGCGCGAGGTATTCACCGAGCAGCCCGATCGACAGGAGTTGCACGCCACCCATGAAGAGCACGAGGGTGACGAGGGTCGTGAATCCCATCTGCGCCTGCTCGACGCCGGCGAGCCGCCTGAGCACGAATCTGCCCGCGAGGCCAAACGCCAGCACGCAGATCACGCTTCCGACCAGGACCATCAGCCGGAGCGGCTTGTAGGAGAAGCTGAACACGCCGTCGAGGGCGTAGTGCAGCAGGCGCCCGAAGCTTTGTTTCGGCAGCCCCGCGGAGCGCGCTTCGCGGTCGTAGTGGACGTCGCGCTGTTCGAACCCGACCCACGCGCGCAGCCCGGGGAGAAAGCGGTTCTTCTCCGGCAGCCGGTTCAACTCGTCGAGCGCCTTGCGATCCAGCAGCCCGTAGACGCCGACGTTTGCGGGAATGGGAAAGTCTGCAAACCAGCCGAACAGCCGGTGAAAGACGACAAACGACCACCGCCGAACGCCGCGATCCTGGCGCGTTCGCCGTTGCGCGCGGACGACCTCCGCGCCCGCGCTCCAGCACGCAACCATCTCGGGGATCAGTTCCGGTGGGTCCTGAAGGTCGCCGTCCATGACGACCGTCGCGTCAGCCGTCGACGCGGCGAGTCCGGCGGCGATCGCCGCCTGCTGGCCGAAGTTTCTCGACAGGTCGATCACCGTGAAGCGCGGATCCTGCCGGTGATGCTCCAGCATGATCTCGAGCGAACCGTCGGTGCTTCCGTCGTTGACGTAGATGACCCGAGAGTCGAGATGAGGGAGTCCGGCGAGCACCGCGCGCAGGCGGTTGAACAGCGCCTCGAGGCCCGCGCTCTCGTTGCAAATCGGAATGACAAGGGCCAGCGTCGGCCTGCCGGTTCCCTGTGACGGGGGACCGGCGATGATTGCCGCTCTCCGTGAGCGCGCGTGGCTCTGCCATCGTGCGGAGTATACCTGCTGGCTCCCGGAGCACGGCGACCGCGATAACACGTCACCTGCGTGGTTCTTCGCCTGAAGAGGCCGCTGCGACTCGCGATCAGAGAACAGTGAGGATGGAATCCTCACTGCCTGACGGCTACTTGCTCCAGGGTGGCGTGACCTTGTTCGACCGCGAGTACGCGATCAGCTGACCGAGGTGCTCGTGCAGGTGCGTCGCAGTGGAAATCCAGAGCGCCCGCGTGGTGCTCTTCTGTCCGAACATGTCGATCGCCGTGTCGAGCTGCGCATCAGTGGTCGCGTCCATCGAGCTGCGCAGAAACGCGAATGACTTCTCGAGCTCGGCGACGATCGCCGCCTTGGTCATCGGCCGCTTCTCGAACGCTTCCGCCGTTTTGTAGTCCTTCGTGATCCCGGTCTCTTTTGGCGCCGGCTTGTCCAGCATTGCGGGCAGGAAGTAGTTGTCGGACGCAATGTGCTGGAACACTTCACCAGTCGACCGCACCCCGGGCTGCGGTCTCCAGGCGTAGGCCGCGTCCGGCATGGCATTCGCCAGCGCCAGCACCTTCTTTTCCGCACCGCCAATGTCCTTCAGCAGATCGCCGATGACACCGCCGCGGGCTGGAGCGGCCGGCGGCGACGACGTCTGGGCCGCGAGTGGAAGTGAGAGGGTCAGCAGGCCGGCCAGAAGCATGGAGAGCGAGATCGTCAGACGGGTGAGCTTTTTCATCCGCGTAGTGTAAGCCGATTGCCGGGGTGGGCGCGGCAGGGACAGCCGTCGGGACGAACCGACGGTCTTTCGGGAACCGAAATGCGCTCACGCGGAGAGTAAGATGCGCGGCGCACAGAGGCGTCGGGGAATCTCCGGACCGGATGTGAATGGCAACGAAAACGCCTGCTGCGCGGCGCCGTACCCACCAAGGCGCCGCCTCGCGGTGGCGGGCTCGACGCGGTCCTCGGTTTGCAACCGCCCACCCGTCCGTTCACAAAGGCGTGCGATGGCAATCGGGTTAATCCCGGAAGGCGCATTGCGAGTGCGTTCTGCCGATTCGTGCGAGTCGTGAAAGAAAGGTGCAGGCGAATGATCAAGAAGCTATCGGTGATGGTACTGGCGCTGGGGTGCGTCACCAACCTCGGAGCGGCGGGGCGTGATGGGACGGCCGAGCGAGATTCGCTCGCGAGATTCGACGGTGGCATCGGTGTGCTGCCGGTGTCGAACGTCGCTGGTGAACGCAACGACCGGAGCGATCACCGTCAATCGCAACATCGTCAGGGGCGTGAACCCGGCCGGTCAGATTTGGGTGATCGACGACCTGAAGGCTGACGTCTCCATCGACGGCCATATCCGGGTCAAAGGTCGCGGGCTGCTTCTCGGAGGTGGCAACGCCATCGGAACGGAACGCCGGCCAGAGCGTGTTCGCCACGCTCATCTGTGAGGCCGCGGCTCCGTTCACCGAGCTCAACACCACGGCGACCGGTGTTCCGCTCGACGCCAATGGCGACTTCAGGATCGACGACACACTCACCCCGACGGCGTCCGAATGCGCGAGTCCAGTACTGCTGATCCGCAGTGCCGGCAACCGGTCGTGGTTCGCAGCGGGGATTCCGAAGCTCGAGAACGACGAACACTGAGTCAATCGTCGGCCGCTGCGGCGCAGGGAGAGCGGCCACTGAGGTTGCCGGTCAACTCCCGAACTCGCGACTTCGGACGGGCCGTGTTCTCGGATGTGAAGTCGACGTTTGGGAGTTGATCGGACCGTCGCCCCAGGCGACTCGTCGAAGGTTCCGCGTGTGCGGTGGCGCGGACGATCTAGCTCTCGCGCAGGCTTAGTGGCCCGTCGCCACACGCTTCACCAGTTCGTACAGGAACGTCTGCCCCTCATAGAAGGACTGCACCTTCAGCCGCTCGTCGCGGCCATGGAAGCGCATGTCATCGCGGTCGTAGAAGAACCCCTGCACGCCGTAGGTGGGGATGCCGGCCGCGCGAAGGTACAGACCGTCGGTTGCACCCATGACCATCATCGGCACCGTCGTCACGCCAGGCCAGAGGGCGGTCGTGAGCGTGCTGATCGAGCTCATGAGATCCTCGCGCACGGGAGACGGGGGCCCGCTTGACACATCCCCGACAATCGAGATTTTCACCTGCTCGTCGGCGACGACCTGCGTCAGCGTCGCGGTGATGTCTTCGTGCTTCTCGCCCGGCAGCACGCGGCAGTTCACGGTTGCGGCGGCGAGCTGGGGCAGGGCGTTCTTCGCGTGTCCGCCTTCGAGCTGGGTGGCAACGCACGTCGTTCGCAGCGTCGCGTTCCAGGCGGTGGTCGCGTGCGCGACGCGTTCCATCGCGTCCCGGTCGCCGTCGGCGGTCTTCGTCAGGTCGCTGCGAAGCGACGCGTCTTCGATCTTCGCCATCGCCCGGAAGTACGCCTGGGTCACGTCATTGGTCTTCACCGGAAAGGCGAACTTCGACAGTCGATCGAGCGCGCCGGCAAGGTGATAGATCGCGTTGTCGGCCACCGGCAGCGAGCTGTGGCCGCCCTTGTTGGTCACCTCGAGCCGGTAGTTGATGACGTATTTCTCACTCAGTTGCACGTCGTTCGCGATTCGCCTGCCAGCGACCGACTCGCCCCATCCGCCCTCGTTCAGGCACAGCTCCGCGTCGATCAGGTCGCGCTTGTTCTTCAGCAGCCAGATGACGCCGTTGTAGGGCCCGCCGCCCTCTTCGTCGGCGGTGAGCGCCACGATGATGTCGCGGTCCGGCTTGAACCCTTCACGCTTGTAGCGGATCAGATTCGCGATCCAGACCGCCGCCTGTGCCTTGTCATCGCCGGTGCCGCGGCCGTAGAAGTAGCCGTCGCGCTCGGTGAGCGTGAACGGATCCATCGTCCAGTCTTCGCGCCTGGCCTCGACGACGTCAGTGTGTGCGAGCAGTAACAGCGGACGACTGCGACCGGTGCCGCGGTAGCGCACGACGAGGTTGGCCTTGGTCGGTATGGCTCCGCCGACGAAGATGTCCGCCTCGGGGAAGCCGGCGGACTTGAGCCTGCGCGCCACCGCTTCGGCAACGGGCGTCGTCGACCCGGTTGTGTAGCCGGACTTGATCTCGACCATTTCCTTGTAGATCTCGCGCGCCAGCTGGCGCTCGGCATCGGGCGGCATCGCCGACTGACCGCGGGCGGCGAGCGCCGGCGAAGACAGCAACAACACTCCGATGGCGAGGTACCGTCGCGCCGCGCCGGCGCAACGACCGACACGCGTACAGGCGAAAGTCATAATCAGCATCAAGGCTCTCTCGGAACTACACCGTCCACACTGAACGTGTCATCGCGCGCACAATCCCCTCGGTACCCAGTCGGGTGCCAGGCTGGTCGGCGCCTGCGCCGAATCGTGAAGGATCAACACGAGCGCGCGACGTACCTCGGATCCCGTGCCGTCAGCTCCATCGGCGGGCCCGAAGGCACGATCACGTAGCTGCCACCCGCGCGGCCGACCTGCGTGCCGTCGGGCGTTTCGAGGCAGGTCTCGCCGCTCACCGTGTACCAGGCTTCGGACCTGAGTGCCGGTGAACGGCTGATTTCATGCCTGGCTTGAACACCGCTTCCATGAATTGCGCGGTGTACGACCTGCCCGCAGCGGTGGGCAGCGGACCGATTTCAGCAACGTGGGTTCCGCCTGCCGCACGCCAGCCGGATGGGGCAATCGTCAGCAGCCAGACCGTTTCCAAGCGCCTCGACAACGACACCAGCACCGTCTTCGCCTTTACGGCGGCCGCCTGCGTCGGATACGTGTCCAGGTGCCAGAATGCGAATGAACGCGAGTTGCCCGACCGGGTTGGTGGCGATGATGAAGCAGCCGAACTCGGTTCCCGCCCGCTCACTCACAGGGACGCACGAGACACTCATATTCTGCGCGTGAGCCTGGGCGGACAGTTCAGCCCAAGGGCGCCCGAATGTGGCAGTAAGCAGAAGTGCGGACAGCAGGATTGGCATGGTTGGAATCGAAGGTCGCAGGAACATAGCACAGCAGCTGGCGCGCGCGGCATTCGCTCGGGCCCCGGGGCAGCACCGACCAGACTCTGCCGTCAGCGTCGGCCAGCATCGCGTACCGTCGTTCACCCTTGTGCGACACTAGCGCGCATGCTTCCAACTCTCGCGCTTTCGATCGCGCTCAACGTGCTGCAGCCCGCAGCCGCACGCCCGTGCACCGCCGCCGGTCGACGAAGCCGCACCTGTGGCTGTCCCGCCGGCGACACCGACAGCGCTGCGCTACTACACCAGCGGCAATCGATTGTGGGTGCTCGACCAGGTCGTGTCGATCGTGCTGCTCGCGGCCATCCTGTTCACCGGTCTGTCTGCCAGGATGCGCAGACTCGCCCAGCGGATCGGACGCAACTGGTTCTTCACGATCGTGGTCTACTTCGCGCTGTTCACGACTCGTGACATCGCTGATCACGCTGCCGCTGACCTATTACGAGGAGTTCGTGCGCCAGCATGAGTACGGACTGTCTAACCAGACACTGCAGAAATGGTTGACCGATTCGCTGATCGCACTCGTCGTCACCTGCGTCGCCGGCGCACTGTTCCTGTGGGTGCCGTATCTGCTGCTGCGCAAGAGCCCGCGTCGCTGGTGGCTCTACACCGCCGCTGCCGCGATTCCCTTCATCATCGTCGGCAATCTCGTCGCGCCGATCTGGATCGCGCCGCTCTTCAACAAGTTCGAGCCGATGCACGACAAGGCGCTCGAGGCCAGGATCCTGACGCTGGCCGAGCGCGCCGGCATCGAGGGCAGCCGGGTCTTCGAGGTCAACAAGAGCGTCGATACCAAGACGCTGAACGCCTACGTGGCGGGCCTGTGGCAGACCAAGCGGATCGTCCTGTGGGACACGATCATCGCGCGTATGGACGATCGCGAGCTGCTCTTCGTGATGGGCCACGAGATGGGGCATTACGTCCTCGGGCACGTCTGGGAGGGGTGGCGCTGGCATCGCTGCTGATGTTGATCCTTCTCTACGCCGCCTACAAGACGATGGGTGCAATCGTGACGCGCTGGGGACAGGTCGGTTCGGCTTCTCCGACCTCGCGGATGTGGCGTCGCTGCCGCTGCTGCTGCTCGTCACGAGCGTGTTCTCGCTGGTGGTCGCGCCGGCGCAGCTCGCCCTCACACGTCACATGGAGCACGAAGCCGATCGCTTCGGGCTCGAGATCACGCAGACGAATCACAGCGCGGGAACGGCGTTCGTGAAGTTGCAGGAGGATGCGCTCGGCAATCCGTGGCCGGGACCACTCTTCAAACTGTGGCGCGCGAGCCATCCGCCGCTCGGCGAGCGAATCGAGTTCAGCAACGACTATCACCCGTGGCGAGATGGCGCGCCGCTGCGCTACGCGGACCGGTTCAAGCACTGACGTGTAAGCGGCGTGGCCGAGTGCGCGCGCTCGGGATTCGGGGCTCGCCCGCCTTCGCTCGCCGACGGGCCGCGCGAGCTATGGCGAGGCCGCGCCGTAGCCGCTTCGCGGCGGAGGCGGGGGGCTCAGATCGAAACTAAACCTAAACTGATTGCTGACAGCTGATGGCTGACAGCGCATCTGCCGACCCATTCGAACACACGCTGTTCTCGATGCTCGACGCCGATCGCGGTTGAGAGCCGTGCCCGGCGGTCAGGTGGTGGCGAGCTTGGCCTCCGCAACGCCGATGAGTGGCGCCGGAGAGTCATCACTCACCTCCCGCGACGCATCGACGTTCAGCCACAGCGCGGCGCCTACGAGCAGCAGGGCGGCCATCGGGATGAAGGGCGCATCGTAGCTGCCGCTACGCGCCACGATGTAGCCGTACAGTATCGATCCCGCGAGTCCTCCGACCTGGGCAATCGTGTTCATCAGGCCCACCATCGCTCCGGCCCGGCGGCCGCCGATGTCGAGGCAGACTCCGAACACTCCCGACTGCTGGAACGTGATCGCTCCGTACGTGAGCGCGAGGAAAACGACGGTCAGCAGCTGACCGTGCGTGAGCATCGCCGCAACGGTGAACGCCGACGCCGCCGTCAAAGCCGTGGCACCGATGACGCGCCGGCCGCGCCGTGCGCCCATCCGCCGGACGAGCGCGTCACTCGCGGCGCCCCCGGCAAGGTTGGCGCACGCGGCGACGACGTAGGGCAGCGCCGACAGGAGCAGGGTCGCTTCGCTGAATCCGCGGCCCCGGACGAGGAACGTGTGGAACCACGTCTGGAAGAAGTTGTAGACGTAGACATAGCAGAACGCCAGTCCCAGCATCGACCACACGGTAGCGGACCTGGAAGCGAGGCGCCACGGGAACGCATGGCTCGCGGCGAAAGTCTGGGTCAGGGCGCGGGAACCGGATGCTGCGGACTCGCCGCCCCGCTTCTGTTCCGGCGAATCGCGGAACCACGTGTGCCACGTCGCTGCCCAGACCAGCCCGGCGATCGCGAAGACGTAGAACGACATCCGCCAGCCGTAGCGCATCTGGATCGGCAGCACGAGCAAAGGCGCGATAGCACCCCCGACCTGACTGGCCATCAGGTTCACACCCGAGATCGTGGCGCGTTGGCGGGGCGGGAACCAACGCGACACCACGACCGATGCGTTGGGAAACGCGCCCGCTTCGCCGGCGCCGAACAGGAACCTGGTCAGCAGCAGTGGGTAGAAGCCTGTCATCGCGCCGGTCAGGGCGGTGAACGCGGACCACCAGACCACGATCCGCGTGAGCACGCGTCGCGGACCGATGCGATCGGCCAACATGCCGGTTGGAATTTCAAAGAGACAGTAAGCGAGCGTGAACATGCCCGTCACCCATCCCCACCCGATCGGATTGATACCCAGATCCTCCTGCATGCGTGGCCCCGCCACCGAAATGCAGACCCGATCGAGATAGGTGATGGCGAATAGCAGGATGAGCAGACCCATGACGCCGCGGCGGTCGCTCGATGCGCTGGGCAAGATGGCCGATTGTGTCACAGCGCCGAGGGGACCCGGACTCGGGATCCGCCCGCCTTCGCTCGCCGACGGGCCGCGCGAGCTACGGCGAGGCCGCGCCGTAGCCGCTTCGCGGCGGAGGCGGGGGATTCGGGATTCGGGTTCGGAGTTCGGGGTTCCGGAGTTCGGGCGGTGTCGATTCGGGATTGGGGACTTGAGGGATTGCGGGAGTGAAACTGAAAACTGATTGCTGACGGCTGATTGCTGATGGCTGACAGCTGATGACTGACTCGCGTCAGCGCTGACAGACAGGACAGTAGAATGTCGAACGTCCTGCCTGCGTAATCCGCCGGACGACACCTTCGCACGTGCGCCGGGGACAGGGTTGACCTTCCCGATCGTAGACGCGGAAGCGCGACGACCGGTATGGCCGGCCGGACGCGCGTGCGATCGCCTCGTTCAGCACCTGCTTGATGGCGGCAGCGAGGCGGTGCGCCGAGTCTCTCGGCGTTCCTGTCGGCGTGGCCAGAATGCCAGCTCGCCGTCGCGGTGACAGTCGCGCGACGTGCAGCGCCTCGCTCGCGTAGATGTTACCGAGGCCGGCGACGACACGCTGATCCAGCAGCGCGGCTTTCAGCGACGTGTTCTTACCGCGGCACGCACGGGCCAGCGCCCATTCGTCGAACTCCGCGGACAGCGGCTCCGGACCGAGACGGCTGAGGACCGGGTGCCGCTCGCGCTCGGTCACCGTCAGCAGGTCCATGAAGCCGAAGCGGCGAGGATCTGTGAAGATCACGCGCGCGCCCGACTCCAGGTCGAACACGACATGATCATGGACAGCGAGCGGCGACCGAGCGGCGCCAGCGGCCTCGATGCGGAACGACCCCGACATTCCGAGGTGCATCAGCAGCGATTCTCCTGAGGACAACTCCGCCAGCAGGTACTTGGCGCGCCGAGTGAGCGCAGCGACCGACTGGCCACGGAGTCGACTGCGGAACCGCGGCGGAAACGGGATGCGCAGATCGGGTCGCCTCGCGTCGACATCCGCGATGCGAACGCCGGTCAGAACGGGAGCCAGCTGGCGACGCACGGTTTCGACCTCGGGCAGTTCCGGCACGCTTGCAAGCGTATCCGTTCCGACGGCGACCGGCTCGGTCCACCGCCCTGGCCCGCTCATTCGAGATCCGGGAGACTACCGTGACCTCAGTCGCGGGTGGCCGCTCCGACCAATGGAAGAGACGAAAGAACTGGAGTGCGCCGGAAGGGCGGCGAACCCTTCCGGCAAGAGCGGTGGAATGCAGTCTCAGCAGACCACGGCGGTGCCGCTGACGGAAACCATCAACATGCCGTTGTTCTGCCCGAGGACCTCGTAGTCGAGATCGATGCCCACGACCGCGCTCGCGCCGAGCTCCTGGGCCTTGGCCTTCATCTCTGACATCGCAATCTCGCGCGCCTCGGCGAGACCGCGCTCATACGTGGCGGACCGGCCGCCGACGACGTCCCGCACAGCCGCGAACATGTCGCGGAAAACATTCGCGCCGATGATCGCCTCACCTGTGACGACACCGAGGTACTTCGAGACGGGGTGGCCTTCGACAACCGACGTGGTAGTCATCAACATACCGGCTGGTTCTCCTTTTTCGAGCGCCGCGCTCCGGTCGCGATTGGCGCGATACGCAGTCACAGGAATATACGGATTTACCGGCGCGGTGTTCGGAGCCCCTGCCGCGTCGGGCTGAAGCAGGAGCGAGCTGGCCGAGGCCGCGGCGCTCACGGCCAGGCCGGTCGTGTTCAGCCGTATCGGCACGCTACTCTTGGCTCGACCTGTCGATTTCACCCCGGCCGGTTCGACAAGTCAACGAGAAGGAGGATGAAGTGAGAAAGCTGATCGTTTCGGAGTTCGTGACCCTGGACGGCGTCATGCAGGCGCCCGGCGACAAGGACGAGGATCGGGACGGCGGGTTCGAGCATGGCGGCTGGACCCTTCCGTACTGGCACGACCGCATCGGCGAAAGCTTCGGTGGCGCGGGTCGAGCGCCCGAGCCTTGCCGCGCAGGCAATCACCTCAAAACAGAAATTGTCCGGGGCGACCGGCCTCAGAGATAATCGGCGTCTCCGGTGACGATTTTTTCGATCTGCAGCTGTAGCGACGCCAGGGAAGGGCCGACGCCATGAATCCGAACAAGGCACTCTGGGAGAAAGGCGACTTCACGCGCATCGCCGGGAGCATGCGCGACAGCGGCGAAGCGCTTGTCGCCGGCCTCGACATCACCAGGGGAATGAAAGTGCTGGACCTGGGCTGCGGCGACGGCACAACCGCGCTGCCGGAAGCGCGGCTCGGCGCCGACGTCCTGGGCGTCGACATCTCGAGCAAGCTGGTCGAGGCGGGGAACCGGCGCGCCCGGGAGGAAGGCTTGATGAACTGCCGGTTCAGGGAAGGTGACGCGACGGATCTCAGTGAACTTGCCGATCGGAGCTTCGACCTGGCCGTCAGCATCTTCGGCGCGATGTTTGCGCCAAAGCCATTCGATGTGGCCCGCGAGATGGTGCGCGTCACCCGGCCCGGTGGTCGCGTGGTGATGGGCAACTGGATCCCAAACGATCCCGACCTTGGTCGCGCAGCTGTTGAAGATCAGCTCGTCTTATTTGCCGCCACCACCCGAAGGCTTTGTCAGCCCCATGACGTGGGGGATTGAGAGCAATGTGACCGAGCGGTTTGGCGCCGCCGGGGTTCAACCCGACAGGATCGCGTTCGCGAGAGACACGTATACGTTCCGGTATCCAGGGCCACCGGCAGCGTTCGTCTCCGAATTTAGAAATTATTACGGACCAACGATGAACGCGTTCGCCGCCGCTGAACAGAACGGCAAGGCTACTGAGCTTCAGCGAGAGCTCGAAGCGCTTTTCGAACGGCAGAACCAGAGTGCGGACAAAGGCTCGACGTTGATTGCGGCGACTTTTCTGCGGGTGACCGTCGCGCTGTAGCGAGATTTCCCGTCGTAGCAGGGGAGCCGGCGAACCCGACTCCCCCGCCGGTCGAGAACGGTTCGGTTACTTCGATTTGGCTGCCGCGCTCTGCACTTTTCCTTTCTCCTGACCCGTGATCAGGCCTGACTGCGCCCAGTCGTTGGTCAGGTGCGCCACGCCAGACACGAACGTGCCGTGGTTGGATGCCGCCGAGTGCAGGCCGGCAATCAGGTCGGCACTCGTGCATCCGCTCGGGAACAAGCGGTTCGTCACGCCCGTGTCGATGCCGCCGATCACGATCGTCGCCCGCAAGTCCGACGTGGAATTGCAATCCACATCGTCGTTCACGAGATCGCCATCCGCGTCGGGATACCAGCCGAAGTCGCGCAACAATTCATACGTCAGGTCAGACGGCGCCTTGACGTTGTGTGTGAGGTCGGGATTGATCGCCGGCTCCATCAGCAGGTTGCGCGATGCGACCGTGTCGTAGTGGGAGATGGACGAACCGCCCACCACGGGGAACGGTGCATAGACCCGCGCCCGTCCGAGCGCGTCGGCGCCGGCGCGAACGGTGGGGTCGACGCCAATCTGAAGGAAGACGCCGGTTCCCAGGTGCCCCAGAATCGTGAGCCCGTCGGCACGCGCCAGGCTCACCGCCGGGATGGGGACGGCCGGCCCGGCGTCGTTTGCCATTCCCGGAGGAGCGGCCGCTGCATTCGCGAGGTTGTTGTAGATCACCGCTGCCAGGGCGCCCGCCGCCGCCGCATTGCGTGCCTTGACCGCGAATCCACACGTGCCGCGCTCGATCAGCGCAATCTTCCCCGCCACCGCGCCGGCGTTCGCGAACGGCGAGCAGCCGTCCGTGGTCGCCAGCCCCGCAGCATCGGAGGCATCCACGGCCGCGATGACGTTGGCGGCAACGTTGGGGCTCCCAATCGGGGGACCGAAGCTGGCGGTGCCGAACTGGTACTGTCCGGCGATTCCCACCGGCGAGTCCACGACGACACCGGGACTGCCCAACGACAGCACGCTCGGCAGTGCCGAGGTGACGCCAGCACTGTCGAGCACGACCCGTCCGAACCGGGTAGCCGAGGCCAGCCGCTCGGCGTTGGTCATCTGCGGCCAGTACAGGCCCGTGCTGTTGTCGAGCAGCTTGCGGTTGTACGTGTCCGGTAATCCGCTGAGGAGCGCGCCCGTGCTCAGGCTTGCCGACTGGCTGAATCCGAGACCGTGCGCGAATTCATGGAGCAGTACGGCGACGAGATCGTTCTTCGCGCCGTGATTGTTGTCCAGCCCGAGGTAAAAGTCGAAGTCGGCGCTGAAGTTGGCGACGATGTCGTCGCTGAGAGCCGGATCGATGCCGAGCGCCTCCGTATCCGCGACGGTAAACAGATCGAATCCCGCCAGCTTGTTCGCCAGCGCGACGTGATACCACGTCCCGTCCTGCGGCGCGTTGGTGAAGTCCCGCAGACGTACGATTGGCCCGGCGCTGCCAAGAACGTTGGCGCCGAGCGCCGCGAACTGCGCGCGGATGCGAATCGGCACGGTGCTGTCGAGGGTCCCGCTCCAGAGGCTCGCGGCGTACTGGAAGGCGATCAGCCGCTGCTGTCCAAGTGTCGTGCCGGTGTTGCCACCGACCGGCGCGCGGGGTGTCGGATCGTTGAAGCCGACACCGGGTGCGTTGACGTTGACGATGACGAACTGTGCCGGGCCGGCGCTGACCACGCTCGCGTGGAGAAGCGTGATCGCCGCGGCAGTCGAGAGGGCGCGCACGACCTTGGAATGGATGGATGGATTCATGTGGCGCACTCCTACTGGATTGACTCGGCTTCGACGAGGCCGAGGAAGTCGGCGCCCTCTTCGAACGTGAACACACAGCGGGTCTCGAAGGTGCCATCACCATTCGGGCGCGCCAGCACGACGCCGCCGCCGTCCAGGCTGACGGCAATGGCGCCGCTCGACACGGTTCGCTCCTGCGCCTCCTCGACCGGCCTGGGCACGAGACTGCTGATGCCCTTCACCGCCTGGTCGACTTCCTGCTGCGTCGGCAGCCGCAGCTGCCCTGTATCGGCGTCGACGATGATCGCGCGCGTGCCTTTGTAGTGCTTGGCTTTAGCCTGAGCAGACTGAGCTGCCGAGATGCCGGGGCCAGTCGTCACGATGACGAACAGAGCGAGCGCCGCGACCACGAGGGTCCCGATCGCTTTTCCTTTTTGACGTCTTGTCATGCTTTCTCCCTTGGATCACCACACCACGTCCGCGGAGGCTTCGCGGCCGTGCCGGTCACGCCATGTCACCCCGGCGCTCAGGGAGCGGACGGTATCGGGGAACTGTTGGGTTGTCAATGCGGCAGAGCGCACTGAGTTCGCGGGGCGCATTATTTATTGACAATCGATAAATATTTATCGTATAAAGTCGATCCATGGCATATTTCCGCGCGCCGGTCGGTTGCGAAAGGCCTCGCGGCACTGTTCACGGGGCTGTGGTGGTGGATTGTCCTCGCGTCCACCGTCCTCGTCGTCCTCATCCCGTTGGGGCTGAACGTGGGCGTGCAGATTGGGCCCCATGGCGAGCCGAACTTCGTCGCCGGGACGGCGGCGCAGACCGTGCTGCCAGTCGCCTTCGAGCTCGACGCGGGTGCGGCGCAGGTGACCTCGGTCGATCACCGCAACAGCGCCGCGATCGAGCAGTCCAATGGGATGCTGCGGTTCACCATGCAGGATCGACCGTGGTTCGCTTTTGCCGGCGCGGCTGTGATGGTGGGACTTGCGCTGTGGATCCTTGCGGAACTCGCTGCGTTGTGCCGCTCAGTCCGCGATGGACAGCCATTCGCGGCCGGCAATGCCATGCGCATCCGCCGTCTGGCAGTCGCGGTCGTGCTCGCAGAAGTGTCGCGTGCCGTCGTCGTCTATGCCGCGAACGCCTACGTCGCCGCACAGTTCGCCGCGGATCACCTGCGCTTCACCGCGAGGCCGCGCATCGACGCGTTCGCGATTGTCAGCGCGTTGATTCTGCTCGTGCTCGCCGAGGTGTTCCGGACCGGCACCGAGCTCGACGAAGATCAGTCGCTGACGGTCTGAGGGGCGCGCATGCCAATCCGCGTCAAACTCGATCACCTGATGCTCGACCGTCGCATGACGCTTACTGAACTGGCGTCTCGCGTTGGTCTCACGCTGGCCAATCTCTCCATCCTCAAAACGAACAAGGCTCGGGCGATTCGCTTCTCGACCCTCGATGCACTCTGCCGCGAACTGAACTGCCAGCCCGGCGACCTGCTGGTCTGGACGGCGGAAGAGGATGCGTCCCGGACATCATGAAAACAGCCGTCAGTCTGGCGGCGCAGAGATCACACCTATAATCCCGCGATGTCCATGGTCTCGCAGGCGCACTGTGTCGGCTGCGGCGCTGCGGTGACCGGCCGCTACTGCGCCCAGTGCGGCGAGCACACCGAGCCGCACGACTATTCGATGAAGCACTTCGTCCAGGAAGTGCTCGAGACCACAGCCCACGTCGACGGGCGCGTGTTCGCCAGCTTCCGGTCGATGCTGACGCGGCCCGGCCAGCTCACCGCCGATTATCTCTCGGGCAGGCGCAAGACCCAGATGGGCCCGGTGCAGATGTTCGTCGTCTGCAACGTGCTCTACTTCCTGTTTCTGCCGCTGGCGCTGCAGGTGCCGTTCACGTCCACCCTTCGCATGCAGACCGAGAACCGGCCGTGGCGGGTGATGGCGACGCGCATGGTGGACGCGAAGGTGGCCGAGCGGCACGAAGCGATTGAGGATTACGCCGTCCACTTCGACGAGGCGGCGCACTTGCAGGGACATTCGCTGGTGATGCTGATGGTGCCGCTGTTCGCGATCGGCGTCTGGGCGCTGCATCCACGCGCGCGGCGCTACTACGCGGAACACCTGGTGTTCTCGTTCTACACCATGGGATTCCTGCTGCTGTGGATGACCGTGGTCACGGTCCCGATTAGCCAGGTCTACCGGCTCGGCATCGTTGCCGGATGGTGGCGACCGACCGGATCGGTGCTCGAAGTGGCGCTCGACTTGCCGATCGCGCTGGGATTCATGGCCCACGTCGCGACGGCGTCCCGCCGCGTCTACGCCAACGGCTGGCCCGCGGCGATCGCGAAGGTAGTGCTGCTGACTTTCTGGCTGGCCGCGTGCCTCACGATCTACCGCTTCATCCTGTTCTTTACGACGTTCTACGCAACCTGACGCGCAGAATTTTTCTACGTACTTCGGCGCAATGACGCACATGCCTGGCGTTTGACACCCACACTCAGTCAGTGCCCAGGACTTGCATACATTGCGCGAAACAGCGCGGATGAAATAGCTTTCGCCCTAACCGGCATGAGGAGGTCACAAAAGATGACGCCAAAGAACACGATTTGCCTCTGGTTCGACAAGGACGCGCACGAGGCTGCGCGTTTTTACGCTGCAACCTTCCCGGACAGTAAGGTGAACGCTGTTCATAAGGCCCCGGGTGACTACCCGAGCGGCAAGGAGGGCAATGTGCTGACGGTGGAATTCACCGTTCTGGGGATCCCCTGCCTCGGTCTCAACGGCGGTCCGAAGTTCAGGCACAGCGAGGCCTTTTCCTTCCAGGTCGCGACGGACACTCAGGAAGAAACGGACCGCTACTGGAACGCGATTGTCGGCAATGGCGGCCAGGAAAGTCAGTGCGGCTGGTGCCGGGATCGCTGGGGCCTCTCCTGGCAGATCACTCCGCGCGTGCTCACCGAGGCGATGGCCGCTGGCGGCGATCAGGCAAAGCGGGCCTTCGCGGCGATGATGCCGATGAAGAAGATTGACATTGCCACCATCGAGGCAGCGCGGCGCGGCTGACGGTGATTCGTATGACCAGGCTCGACGGCCTCGACGGCGCTCGAAGCCAGCCCGACCTTCAGACTTCCCAGTGTCGAATCCGCCGGTCGCCGACCGACTATTCTTTGAACGGCCACTCACCGGTTTCGTTCAGGAGGAAAGAATGCCGAGCACTGTTCAGTTTCAAAGGGTCCTGCGGACGACGCCGGAACGACTCTACCGCGCCTTCATCGATCCCGATGCGATGGTCAAGTGGCTGCCGCCGAATGGTTTCACCGCCAAGGTGCACAACATCGACGCACGGGTCGGCGGAAGCTACAAGATGTCGTTCACCAATTTCAGCTCGGGCAAGAGCCACTCGTTCGGCGGCGAGTATCTCGAGCTGGTGCCGAACGAGCGCCTGCGGTACGTCGACCGATTCGACAATCCAGGTCTGCCCGGTGAGATGACGGTCACCGTGAACCTGAAGAAGGTCTCGGTCGGGACGGAGATAAAGATTGTGCAGGAAGGGATCCCGGACGCGATTCCGGCGGAGGCCTGCCATCTCGGCTGGCAGGAATCACTTGCGTTGCTGACACTGCTCGTCGAGGCGGAGATTCCTGACTAGCGGATGTCCCTGCCTTAACTTCAACCCGGTTCGTCATCGTGACACGCAGGTCGCCGCAGCAATTGCGGTCATGCGCGCGGGCGCTGCACGGGGCATACTCGCATGCATGACGGCACGTCCGGATCGCCTGCGCGACGTTGTCGATGCCGTGATCGAAGCGCTCGACGAGGGCCTCGACGGGCGGGCATTGGCAGCGCGGGCGATGCTCAGCCGCTTTCACTTTAACCGCCTGGTGCGAGCCGGTATCGGCGAGCCACCGGCCGCGTTTCGGCGCCGCCTCCTCCTCGAGCGCGCCGCATGGCGACTCGGCCGCGGCGTCAGCGTCACTGAGGCTGGCCTCGAGGCTGGCTACGACGCACTCGAAGCATTCTCGCGGGCATTCGCCCGGGCTCACGGGGTGCCGCCGAGCCGCTTCGCCGACCAGCCGCGCGACTTCCGACTCGCCGCACCCAACGGCATCCACTTCCACCCGCCGGGCGGCCTGCTGCTGCCCGGCCAACCGAGGAGCACGACCATGGATCTCTCCGAGCGCCTCATCGAGCACGAACACTGGCACACCGCGCGCCTCCTCGAGCAGGCCGCGACGCTTTCAGACGACGCCCTCGATCGCCAGGTCCGGCCTGGACTGACCGTCCATGACTTCGAGGGCCCCGAACCCGACGTGAGGACGATGCTCGAGCGCATCGTCTTCACCAAGGAGGTGTGGACCGCAGCCATTGGTGGAGGCGACATTCCTCCGCGCGACCAGCGCAGCATCCCGGCGCTGCAGGCGCGGTTGGCGGTGGTGCAGCCGCCGTTCGGTGCGCTGGTGCGGCGGATCCGCGATCGCAACGAGTGGGACGACGCCTTCGTCGACGCGCTCTGCACACCGCCGGTCAGCTTCACATTCGGCAGCGTGATCGCCCACATCCTGACGGTCTCGGTGGTTCGGCGACAGACAGTGATCGGCGCCCTGCGCGAGCTCGGGGTCGCGGATGCCGAGACTCGGGATCCAATCGAATGGGAGCGCATGGTCGCGGCGCGGGGCTGAGTGTTATTTGGGATCAGGGATTAGGGACTAGGGATCAGGGATTTGCGAGCCCCGTCCCCAATCCCCATTCCCCAATCCCCAGTCCCGCGCTACTCGACACGGAGCGCCTTAATTGGATCCACCCGTACGGCGCGGTGCGCCGGGAGGTATCCCGCGATCAGTGCCACGCCAACCAGTACTCCGAGGCTGAGCGACAGGACAACGGGATCGTTGGGCTCGACCTGATACAGCAGCCCGGACAGCAGCCGTGCCAGTGCCAGCGCCGCCGGGATTCCGAGACCGGCACCGACCGCGACGAGTCGGACGGTGTCTCCGAGCACCAGGTGCCGCACTTGCCGCCGACCTGCACCGAGCGCCATCCGGATGCCAATTTCCTGTGTGCGCTGCGTGGTCATGTACGCGACCAGACCGTACAGCCCGACGGCCGCGAGCGCGAGCGCAAGCAGCCCGAAGACCGACGAGACCCTGGCAATCATGTTCTGAGTCGCGAGCGAGGCGTCGACACGGTCGCGGGCGGTCATCATCCCGACGATCGGCAGCCTGCGATCGCCACCGGCAAGCGCCCGGTACAGCGTCGCGGCGACCGCAGTCACGTCGCCGGCGGTTCTGATCTGGATCTCTCGGAGACTCCGCTCGACCTGCGTGAAGGGTACGTACACAATCGGCGGCGCCGGCTGGCGCAGATTCGAGTACTTCGCGTCGTGTGCAACGCCGACGATCTCCATCATGTTCGTCGTCGACGGGCCGCACGATTCGCTGCTGCACAGGCCAACGCGCTTGCCAATCGCCACCCCCCCGCCGAAGAACTGCCGGACGAACGCGTCGTTGACGATCGCGACGCGGGTCGCCTGCTCACGATCATCGTCGGTGAAGCGTCGACCCCGCAGCACTCCGATCCGCGTCACGTCGAAGTACGTCGGCGTCACCGCATTCACGAACGTCCGAAGCGGCCGGCCGCCAGGTGGTGTAACCGCGTCGATCGCGATAACGTTTCGCCACGTTTCTGAGGACAGCAGCCCGGAGTAGGACGCGCTCGCACCGTCCACGCCCGCCACTTGCATCGCACGCTCCAGCAGCTGCCGATACAGCTGCCGGGTCGTTTCTGCAGGAACAGGTTGCTCGTCAGCCGGCGGAGTCACGCGGAAGAGCACGACGTGACTCGGGTCGAAACCCAGGTCGACATCCTTGAGTCTGACTATCGTGCGCACGAACAATCCTGCCGCCACCAGCAGCACGATCGACACGGCGATTTGGGTTACGACCAGCGTGCGCCCAAAGGGGATGCGGGATGCGCCGCGGCCGGCAGCGCCTCCACTCTTCAGGACGCCAAACGGGTCGACCCTGATGGCGGACAGCGTGGGTAAGAAGCCGAACAGCACAGCGGTGGTGCACGCGATCACTCCTGCGAACACCAGGACGCCGGCGTCAGGGCTGATGTCGAGCACCACGGGCAAGACACCGGACAACAGCGACGACAGGGCTGACGTTCCCCAGATCGCGAGCAGGAATCCGCCGGCACCTCCGATCGCCGTGAGCAGCAGGGCCTCGATCATGCCCTGCCGGACGAGTCGCAGCCGCGATGCGCCCAGCGCGAGAGACATGGCCATCTCGCGTCGGCGGCCGATCGCCCTGGTCAGCATGAGAGTGGCGACGTTCGCGCACGCAACCAGAAGCACGAGTCCGACAATGCCCGTCAGAATCATCAGCGGCGCCGCGAGGTTGTCGCGTAGCCGTGGGATTCCGCCGCGTGCCGCCGACACCTCGAGACGGCTCTCGAGCACGCTTCGCCGGAATTCCACGCTGTCCGTGTCAGCCGCCACCTCGTCCCGAATACGTTGGTACACCGGCTCGAGACCCGCGCGCGCCTGTGCGAGGCTCACACCCGGCCGCCGACGTGCGAGAACGCTCAGCCACGTCGTGCTGTGCCCGGTCCATACCCATGCGGGGGTATTCGGCTGTGCAGCGATCGGCATCCAGAGATCGACACTCTCACCCGGGGTCTCGCTGGCGAAGCCGCGGCGCGCGACTCCGACAATGGCGAATGCGGCTCCTCTCAGGCGAACGCTGCGCCCGACGACGGCCGGATCGCGACCGAACCGTCGAGCCCAGAACGTGTCGCTGATCACGGCCACGGCGGGGCCCGGCGGCTGCGGGTCGTCGGAGATGAGCAACGGACGGCCAACGGCAGTCAACACGCCAAGCATCGTGAAGTAGTTGCCCGAGACCCACTTCACGTCGACGGCCTCGGGCGGACCATCGATCGCGGCGGCATCACGCCGTGCTGTCGATGCGGCGAGCGCGTCAACGAGATGTGTGCCATCAACCGCGATTCTGCGATAAGCAGGGTAAGAGAACGGTTCGGCACCGTTTGGATAGAGCGCGGTGAGCGAGACCAGCTCCTCCGGACGCTCGACGGGAAGTGCGCGCAGCATGATCGCGTTGACAGCGCTGAAGATGGCCGTGTTGGCCCCTATCCCCAGTGTCAACGTGAGCACGACCACGACGGAAAACGCCGGAGCCCGGCGCAGCGTTCGCGCCGCATACCGCACATCACGCCACGTCTGCTCGATGGCTGTTTCCCAGCCAACGTCACGTGTGTGGTCCTTCACCGCCTCGATACTGCCAAGCTCGACGCGGGCCGCTCGACGTGCGTCCTCTCGTGGCATCCCCGAGCGGACCTTTGCCTCGATGGCGGACTCCAGATACGACTGCAGCTCCTCGTCGAGCTCCTGCTCGACGCGCTTGCTTCGGAACAGCCGGTTCAGGCCGGCGATGAGACGCTGCCGGCGTGCCATCAGAGTGCCGCCTTGGTCGCCGCGAGGATTCGTGCAATCGCGGTCATCTGCGCCTCCCACTGGCGCGTCTCGCGCGTGAGCCGCGCCCGGCCCTGGGCCGTGAGGTAGTAGTACTTCGCGCGCCGGTTGTTCTCGGTGACGCGCCACTCACCTCGGATCAGGCCGTCACGTTCCAGTCGGCGCAACGCCGGGAACAATGACCCGGCGTTGACCAGGAATCCTCCTCGACTGATCTGTTCGAGGCGAACGCCGATACCGTAGCCATGGAGTGGCTCCAGGGTCAGCGTCTTCAGGATCAGCATATGGAGCGTGCCCTGGACGAGTCCGCTTGGTTCCGCCGCCATTCCACTCCTCCAGACAAACTAGATGAATGAACGACATCCTACCCCACTCATCTAGATTGTCAAGAGAAGCGGCCCCCAATCGACGCAGTGGATGCGCGAGGCCTCGGTTCTGCCGGCTGGCGACGGCTCTTCTGAGGGATTTGGGGAGGATTTTCGCTGTGGGCTCATCCGTGCGTGATAGGTTTTGACGCAACCAGCACCGGCCGAGTCGTCCGGGGGCGCCTGATATCGCGCGAGCACACTGATGAAAGAGAGCAGACGGGTTCTCGTCGCCCTTGGCGCAGGGCTGGTGCTCGGCCTCACGATCGCTTCCCGCCACAACCGCACGCTCGTGGGCGTGGTCGACGCCGTCGCCCCTGCCGGCGCGTTGTGGGTGAACGCGATTCGCATGACGATCATCCCGCTGGTGGTGTCGCTGGTGATCACCGGTGTCGCATCGACGTCGAACGTCGGCGCGATCAGCCGCATCGGCGGACGCACGCTGCTGGTGTTCTTCGGGATGCTTGCCGGCGCCACGACCCTGGCGATTCCCCTGGGAATCGCGGCCTTCTCCTGGCTGTCGCGCCTCGTGACCGTACGGCCTGGGCTTCCGCCCGGCGCTGCCGAGGCCGCGGCCTCCCTCGCCGCCGTTCCCAATCGCGTCGGCTTGTGGAATTGGGTTCAGTCGTTGATTCCCACCAATCCCATTGCCGCCGCTGCCAATGGCGAGATGTTGCCGCTGGTTGTGTTCACCCTGGCGTTCGCCATCGCGCTGACGCGTATTTCGGCCGAGTCGCGAGAGCCGGTGCTGCGGTTCTTCCAGGGACTCGGCGACGCGATGCTGGTACTCGTCGGCTGGATCATCTGGCTGGCACCCGCAGGGGTCTTCGTGTTGATGCTCAACCTCGGCGCGCACGGCGGCGCCGGCTTCGTTGGCGCGATCGGCTTCTACATCGCGGCCTATTCCATTGCCTGCGTCCTGTTCGTGCTGCTGCTGTATCCGATGCTCGCTATCGCTGCGCGCCTGCCGATGCCAGCGTTCGCGCGCGCGGCGCTGCCCGGACAGTCGATCGCCTTCTCGTCGAGCTCGTCGATCGCGTCGCTGCCGGCGCTGGTGCGGGGCGCCGAAGACGCGCTGCAGCTGCCCAAGGACGTCACTGGCTTCGTGCTGCCGCTGGCGGTGTCGGTGTTCAAGTTCGCCGCGCCGGTGTCGTGGACGTTCGGGGCGCTGTTCATCGCCTGGTTTTACCAGATCCCGCTCGGACCCATGGCTTACCTGACGATTGCCTTCACGATCGTCTTCCTCTCATTCGCCGGTCCGGGAGTACCGCGTGGAGCTTTCCTGATGCTGGCGCCGATGTTCCTGTCGATCGGTCTGCCGCTCGAAGGCATCGGCATTCTGATCGCCGTCGACGCTCTTCCAGACGTTTTCGCGACGGTGCTCAACGCGACAGGGGATCTGGCCGCGGCCGTTCTCGTTGCCGGTCCGAAGCCCTCAACCGTGGGATTGGTGTCGAGGGCAGAGACCGAACGCGAACTGATTGAGACCTGAATATGGGAGCTGTTCACGAATATCGGCACCGACCCATCAGCCGGCGATCGTTCCTCGACGGCGCGGGCAGGCTCGCCCTCGGCGGCATGACGGCTGGCGCGATCTTCGAGATGGTGCGACCCGACTTTGCCTGGGCGCTGCAGGCGACCAGGGGGACGCATCCGGTTTCCGCCAGCGTTCTCGATCGGCTCAGAACCCGCTTCACATTTCAGATTTCAGTCGACGTGGCCACCGTGGAGCAGGGTCTCACGGTTGCCGGTGCGGCCCTGGCGGGCGGGGTCACCATCGTCGAAATGGGAACGCCGCTGCTCAAGAACGAAGGCGTCGCGAACGTCGTGCCAGCGTTCCGTCGGCGCTTCCCCGAGGCGCTCCTGCTGGCCGACATGAAGACGATGGATGGCGGTGCCTTCGAGGCGCGCGCCGTGTATGCGGGCGGCGGCAGCATCATCGACTTCCTCGCGCTCGCCGGTGTGGATACGGCGAAAGCGATCTGCGCCGTGCGCGACGAGTTCAGGCACGCCGGCGCCGAACTGCCGCGGCTCGTCTTTGCCGACGTCATGGTGCCGCATCAGGGCCCGGCTGCGCAGGCCATTGACGTCGCGCAGCGCATGCTCGACGCGGGTGTGGACGGCATCGGCATTCACCTGCAGGCCGACGCGCGGCGGGCGGACAAGACACTCATCGAGAGCGATTATCTTGGCGACGTGGCGCGCGCCATCTTCGAGCGGGTTGGCAACGCTGCCCCGGTGCAGGTGGTGGGCGGGCTGAACGTCGCGCAGGCGAAACGCCTCGCCCGGGCTGGGCTGCGCGCCTTCGTCATCAGCGGCAATCTCGGCCAGCCGGATACCATCGCCCGCTACGACCTGCCACCGGCGCAGATCGAGCGCTACGTCGCCGACTTCATTGCGGAGGTCTCGAACGTTGCCTGACGCTCGCCGGGCTGGGCCACGAACACGATTTGGCTCTGGTCAGGCGCACGTATCGGCCCACCGCCGTTAGCGGACGGCGCCACTCGAACGGCCTTGTCGGCAGAACTTCACTGGGCCGCACGGACCTACGCGAAGAACGGCACACCCGGCGTGGCGTAGCGGCGCATACCTTCCTCGTTGATCTCGACGCCGATGCCGGGCTTCTCCGAAACAGTGATGAAGCCTTTTTCCACCTGCGGTCCGTCGTAGGTCACCATCTCCTTGTACATGGGGTTGGTGTCGAAGTACGTCTGCCACTCGAGAATCAGGAAGTTCGGCACCGACGCGCAGACATGGCACGACGCCATCGCGCCGAGGAACGACGCCACCATGTGCGGCGCGAACGGCACGTAGTAGAGATTCGCCAGGTTGGCGATCCGCTGCCCTTCGCCCAGGCCGCCGGTTTTCTGCAGGTCGGGCATGATGATGTCGAGTGCGCCAGTTTCGAGCATGCGCCGGAAGCCATGCGCGAGGTAGACGTTCTCACCCGCGCAGATCGGCGTGCTGGTCGAGTCTGCGATGAGCTTGTAGGCGTCGATGTTCTCGGCCGGCACGGGCTCTTCGAGCCACATCAGGTTCAGCGGCTCCAGGCGCCTGGCGACCTGCAGTGCGGTCGGATAGTCGTAGCGCGCGTGCATGTCGGCGCAGATATCGACGTTCGGCCCTACAGCCTGCCGTGCCGCCGTCAACTGATCGACCATGCGCTGCACTTCCGCCGGGCTCGCCGTCCAGTTGAACTGATCGTACTTGTTGGGATCAGCAGCCTGATCCAGGTCGAACTTCATCGCCGTGTAGCCGTCCTTGACCGCCTTGGACGCCGCCGCGGCGAACACATCCGGCGTCGGCAGCCGCGCCTGATAGAGCGCCGTGTCGCAGTAGACGCGAATCTTGTCGCGGAACTTGCCGCCGAGCAGCTGGTACACGGGCACGTTCAGCGCCTTGCCGGCCAGGTCCCACAGCGCCGTTTCCACCGCCGTCAGCACCGCGACGAACACGCCAGCCTGCGCGCCGCCGAAGACACCACCCTTCCGCACCTGCTCGAAGATCCGGTGCACGTTCAGCGGATTCTGGTCGCGAATGCGCTGGCCGATGCTCTGGACGAGGTTGTAAGTGCCGCCAATGGCATCGACCCCCTCGCCGCAGCCCCAAATGCCCTGGTTGGTATGGACCTTCACGAACAGGCTGCCGCGCACGTAGCCGCACTTGAGATCGGTGATGCGCAGTGCGGATGGACTCGACGCCTGCTTCGCGTTGTCGACAGCCTGCCCGAACGCCGCGAGCGGCCGCGCGGTCGCGGCGGCTGCCAGACCACACGTCGCCAGAAAAGAACGCCGTCCCTTGATCGCGTTCATCGCTCTCTCCTTGCCTTACTTGATCTCGAAAATGAACACACGCCCTCCGGGCTCCGGCGCCGGACCGTCGTGCACTGTACCGGCGGGCACGAAGACAGCCTTCGGCGTCCGCGCCGGTGTCGAGGCATCGAAGATCAGTTCGACAGCGTTCTTGAGGTGGCGATGCCGCGGCGCCGTCGTGCCCGGCGGGATCGCCCACGCGTCCGACCGCTTGTTCTTCCACGACGGCGCGCCGAGGACCTGGTGCAGGCCGTCGGCGGGCTCCTCGACGTCGGCGCCAGGAGCCGGAGTCTTCACTTCCATCAGAATCGCGCGCATCGGCGGGTCGCTCGCGCCTTCCTCGACGTGCGTATTGCCGGCGACATTCGCCTGAAACACCCAGGCCTTGGTGTTGGAGAGCCGGCCCGGAGCATCGCCCTGCGTGATGATGCGGTCCCCCTCGACGTAGGAGACGCCGATCAGGTCATAGCGATGCGTGTGCAGCGGGTATTTCTGCTTGAGCCACGAGACGTCCCACACGGCGATGACGTCGTTCTCGAACACCGGGCTTGTCCCCGGTCTCGGATAGGGCGGGGGATACTGCGGTGTCTGGCCCGCGAGCAGCGCCAGCAGCAGGAACACATTCGGCCACGCCATCAAAATCCTCCGTTTTCGTCGCTGACACGCACAGCCGCAACGGCCGGCCGGGCTACGTTACTATACGCGGCACTCAAAGGAGTCAGATCATGGACATCAGGCGCTTCTCCCGTTCGATCGCCATCGGGGTGCCGCTCCTCGGCGCCGTCACCTTCGTTGCCCTCGGCGCTGCGCAGACACCCGCTCCCGGCGATCCCCTCATCGCCGGGTTCAAGAGCACCTACGCGGCCTCGGTCTCGGACGCGGTCGAAATCGTCACCGGCAAGAACGGGACGATGCGCTACGACATGAAGCTGATGGCCGGAACCAATCTCGTCGGTCGGGCCGTCACGTCGCTGGCGCGGCCCGTGCCCGCAGACCAGGCCACCCCGGCGCTGGCGGTCAAGCACTCGGTGGAGATCATCGACGACGCGAAGCCCGGAGACGTGGGCGTCATCGTCATGGAAGGCTCGCTCGACATCGCCGCCATGGGCAATCTCATGGCCACGGCTGCGGTCGAGCGCGGCATGGCCGGAATGGTGCTCGACGGCGCCATCCGCGACATGTGGGACATCCGCCGCATGGGCCTGACGGTCTACGCCCGGTCGAAGTCGCCGCGGACGGCGGTCGGCCACTACGCCACGGTGGCCAAGAACGTGCCGGTCGAGTGCGCTGGCGTCACCGTCCATCCCGGGGATATCATCGTCGCCGACGAGGACGGTGTCGTGGTGGTGCCACAGGAACGCGCCGCCGACGTCCTCAAGGAAGCCCAGTCAATCGACGCGCGCGAGAGCGGCATGTATCCGTTCATCCGCCAGTTCAAGTCGCTGCAGGAAGCCATCAAGAAGTTCAACCGGATCTGACCGGCCTGGTAACGCGACGTCTTCGTGAGCGAGGAGAGCCTGATGAAGCAGCGTCTTGCAATCGGCCTGATCGGCGTGCTGGGGCTGTCGGCCCCAGGCCTCGTCCGGGCGCAGCGTGGCGGCGCGACGGCGGCGCCCGCACCCGCACAGCGTCCGTCGCTGGCACAGCGGATCGCCCACAGCGATCCCTCGCGCTACCGGTCGTCGCCGAGCGTGCATGCTGGAGCCGGGACGCTGGACTTCACGGCGCTGTTCAACGCCGATGCGACGGACACCAACCTCCTCTTCCTGCACCGCGGTGTCATTCAGCCAAAATCTGGAATTGGCCATCACTTCCACAACCACTGCGAAGAGATGTTCGTGATCCTCGACGGCGAGGCGCAATTCACGGTCGACGGACGCACGTCGACACTGAAAGGCCCGGCCGGCGCGCCGGCGCGCATGGGGCACTCGCATGCCATCTACAACGCGACCGACAAGCCGGTGCAGTGGCTGAACATCAACGTCGCGTCGTTCCGGGGCATCTACGACAACTTCGATCTCGGCGACGATCGCGTCGGCGCGCCGCTTGACGCGGCGCCGCAGTTCATCAGCATGCAGCTGGATCGGGCGCGCCTGCAGCCGCTCGTGGGCCTCCAGGGCGGCACCGGAACGGTGCAGTATCGGCGCGCGCTCAACCCCTCGGTTTTCTTCACGACGTGGGCCTACGTCGATCACCTGCTGCTGCCGCCGGGCACCTCGGTCGGCTCGGGCGCGGAGCCAGGCATTGGCGGCTTCTATTACGTGATGAGCGGTGAAGGCACCGCGACGGTGGCGGGCGATTCGGCGCCGATTGGTATCGGCGACGCGATCCCGGTCCGGGTCGGCGAGACCAGAGCCTTCGAGAACAGCGGCACGGCTCCGCTCGAGTTCCTCGTCGTCGGTGTCGCGCGTGACATGAACAAGAAGAACGACCTGCTGGCGACCCCGCCACAGCGGCTCGGCGGTCCAGGCCGTGCCGGCGGCGCGGGCCGGGGCCTGTAGGTGCAGATGCTGCCAACGACAACCACGCACGCGCGCTACCGCGTCGTCGCGCTCGCCACCGGGCTCGCGATGGTGACGTATCTCGATCGCACGGCCATCGGAACGCTGGCGCCGCAAATCCGACGCGACCTTGGCCTCTCGGCGGTCGAGATGGGCTGGGTGTTCACCGCCTTCCAGCTGGCGTACGGCCTGTTCGAAATCCCCACCGGCCGGTGGGCCGATCGCGTCGGCACGCGATCGGTGCTGGCGCGCATCGTCATCTGGTGGTCGGTGATGACGATGGCGACCGCGGCTGCGTTCAACTACGCCGTGATGCTGTCGGTGCGATTCCTTTTCGGTATCGGCGAGGCGGGCGCGTGGCCGTGCGTGGCGCGCACCTTCTCGAGATGGATTCCGCGGCACGAGCGCGGCCGCGTGCAGGGCGTCTTCTTCAGCGGCGCGCACATGGTTGCCGGGCTGACGCCGGCGGTCATCGTCGGCGGCGGCCTGCTGGGGGCCTGGCCGGGCATGCTCTCAGTGATGTCGTGGAGAGGCGTCTTCATCACCTTCGGTTTCGTTGGCCTGGCCTGGGTCGCGGTCTGGCTCTACTGGTTTCGGAACGACCCCTCAGAACATTCGTCGGTCAGCCCAGCGGAGCTCGCTCTCATCGTCGCCGATCGCCCGCCCGAGGTGGACCACGGCAGCGGCTGGACGTACTGGCGGCAGGTGATCCGCAGCCGGAACGTGATCGCGCTCAGCGTGATGTACGTGCCGAACTGCATGATTTTCTATTTTTGCATCACGTGGCTGCCGACCTATCTGCTCGAGCGGCACGGCTTCAACATCTCGGGAATGGCGCTGTTTGCCGGACTGCCGCTGCTGGTCAGCATCCCCGGCGACCTGCTCGGAGGGTGGTTGACCGACCACCTGTCGGGCCGTTACGGTCTCCGCGTCGGTCGATGCGGACTGGGAGCTGCGGCCTACATCGTCGTCGGCCTGTCGCTGATCGCGGCGGCGACCGTGCCGTCGCCGGTGCTCGCGGCCTCGTTGATTGCCCTGGCGACCGGCGTCACGATGTTCACGCTGGGCGCGGCGTGGGGCACAGCCATCGAAATCGGCGGCAACCACGTCGGCGTCGTCGGCGGCACGATGAACTCGATCGGCAACCTGGTCGCGATGCTGAACCCGCTCATCGTGGCCTACTCGGTTCAGTGGTTCCACAGCTGGGATGTCCCGTTGTATGTGATGGCCGCCCTCTTTCTCGTCGGCGCCGCTTGCTGGGGCGTGATCGATCCCAGGCAGCCCGTCTTCGCCGGCAAGCCGATCGGTACAGCAGAAGCGATTTCATGAGGAGAACTGCCGTGGAGCGACGTGGAATCCTGAAAGCCTTCCTTGCCACCGTGGTCGGCGCCTGGGGCGCGCGATTCGCCGCGCCCGAGCAGGCGTCGGCGCAGACCAAACACATCCGTCTCTACGTGGAAATGGACATCGCCCCGGGGCGCGAGCGGGAGATGCTCGATCTGTTTCACAACCAGTTCGTACCCGAGGCGGTCAGGCACGAGGGCTACATCCGCGTGAAGATGCTCAAGCGACGGACCGTGGTCCAGGGCAGCGTTCCCCCCGCCCACAACTATCGGTTCGAGCTCGAGTTCGAGAGCGAAGAGCTCCGCCAGAAGTGGATCGCGTCGCCCGAGCACGCACGCGTCTGGCCGCCGGTCGAGAAGACGATGACCACGACGAAGAACTATCCGGTGGTGCTTTACGATGAGGTGTAGTGTGACGTTGAAGCGAAGCGGGTTCGTGCTGGCGTTCGCCGGCCTGTTCGCGTCCGGCTGCGGCGGGCAAGGTCCCGCGACATCCTCCACTCCTCCGCCCGCGACAGCCGCTGTTCCCTCGACGAACGGGGCCGGCACGATCGACCGGCTCGATCCGGCGCTCGACGCACTGGTCGCAGCTGGCGCCGTCATCGAGAAGGTCGCGGGCGGCTTCAAGTTCACCGAAGGTCCGCTGTGGCGGCCGGATCGCACGCTGTGGTTCAGCGACGTGCAGGGCAATGTCGTGCGGTCGGTCACACCGGACGGCAAGGTGGCCGTGGTCATCGAGAATGCCGGCGGCGCGGCGGCGGCGCCGCCCGACGCATTCATCGGGCCCAACGGGATGGCGGAGGCGCCTGACGGATCGGTGTGGCTGGCGCAGCACGGCGGTCGCCAGATCGTCCGCGTTGCGCCTGACCGTTCGCTCACGCCAGTCGTGTCGACGTTCGAGGGCAAGCGCCTCAACAGCCCGAACGATCTCGTGTTCGCCAGGGACGGCGCTCTCTACTTCACCGACCCGCCGTACGGACTCGCCAAGCAGGACGATGATCCAGCCAAGGAACTCCGCTTCAACGGCGTCTACCGCTTTGCCAACGGCCGCGCGCAGGCGGTCGTGCGCGACCTGAATCGGCCGAACGGCCTGGCGTTCTCGCCCGACTTCACGGTGCTCTATGTCAACAACTCCGACGCGGCGAAGGACCTGGTGATGCGCTACGACGTGGCCGCGGACGGCACGCTGTCTGGCGGTCGCGTGTTCGCCGATCTGACGAGCAAAACCGACGGACTCGCTGACGGGCTCAAGGTCGACGCGAAGGGGAATGTCTACACTTCGGGCCCCGGCGGCGTATGGGTCCTCTCGCCTGCCGGCGTGCATCTCGGTACGATCAAGCCGCCAGAAACACCGGTCAACTGCGGGTGGGGTGACGATGGCAAGACGCTGTACATGACGGCGATCACCGGGATCTATCGAGTCAAGACGCTGGTCGGTAAGTAGACGCCGCTCCCGATCAGTTGCGGCGTTCGGGCACCGCGTAGGCGACCCAGCCCATCGGGCCGGCCGGCGCAGCGGCGGCGCCACTTGGGACAGCGGGTCCGCCGGTGGCGCTCGCAGCGGCGACTAGGAGATACTGCTTGCCGCCCATCACGTACATCACCGGCGAGCCCGTGAAGTTCCCGCCGAATCTCGACGACCACAGTTCGCGCCCAGTCTCGCTGTCCCACGCGCGGATGTGATTGTCGAGCCCCGCGCCAAACACGAGTCCTGACGCGGTGAGGATGATGCCGTTGTTGGTCGCCGGAGCGCCGGTGCCGGTGATGCCTCGGGCGGCCAGCGCCGGGTCGTCTCCAAATGGGATGCGCCACTTGATTGCCGGCTTGTTCAGATCGAACTTCACGATCGTCGTGAACGGCGGCCTGATGCCATTGCCGACGGTGTGGTACTCGTTGATCGTGTAGCGCGTGTAGTCGGGCGTGCCGTCGGGATACGGCGCGGCGGTGCCGCGACCGCGTCCGCCGGGCGGGTCGGACCGCACCCACGCTGAGCCCGATCCGGCAATGAGTTCGGGCGGCGCACCGGATCCCACGGGCGCTGCCCCACGTCCACCCCCGAACCCGCCGCGTCCGCGCCCGCCCGCCGGCATGGCTAGAAAGCTCACCAGGTTGTCGACATCCACGGTGCTGACATGGGGGAACGGCGGCATGCGGTTCTTGCCAGCCGCGAGCACGGCGCGAATCGCAGCGGCGTCGAACCGGGGCGAGCCGGCGGCGATGTTGTTCGCCGCATCGGCGGCCGGATGCACGAGGGGCACCCCGGTATCGGTGCCCTGCCGGTTGACGCCGTGGCACATCTGGCAGTTCTGCTGGTAGACGACCTGTCCAGGCGGCACGGGAGGACCACCGGCACCACGCCCTTCGCCGGGACGCAGCAGCCTGACGATGCCCGGGTTGTCGTGAGCGACGACGTAGACCGCGCCGGTGCGGGGCTCGGCGGCGGCGCCGCCGAACAGCGTGCCGCCGTTGCTCGCGGGGGCGCTCACCGTATCCTTGGTGGTGAGCGGCGTGAAGAGGCCTGTGTTCCTGGCCGCGAGCAGCCTCGTCCTCAATGCCGAGGCGTCATCGGCGGGAAGGTACGGGTTGATATCGTCCACACCGAACGTGTGCTTGATATATGGCGGGAGACCGGTCGGATGCGGCTGCGTCGGCCAGCTCTGGTCACCTTCCATCTCGGTCTTGGCTACCGGCCGCTCCTCAATCGGCCAGATCGGCTCACCGGTCACACGGTCGAACACGTACAACCAGCCGGTCTTTGCCGTCACCACCACGACGTCGCGAGTGCGCCCGTTGTGGCGGATGGTCGTCAGCTGCGGCGCCGCGCTGGGGTCCATGTCCCATAGATCGTGGTGTACGAGCTGGAAGTGCCACAGGCGCTTGCCGGTGCGCGCGTCGAGCGCCACGATCGACGTCCCGAACAGGTTGGCGCCAATCCGATCCGCGCCATAGAAATCGTAGGTCGGCGATCCGAGCGGGACGAAGGCGATGCCTCGCCCGGTGTCGAGCGTCATCTCGCCCCAGTTGTTGTTCCCGCCGACGTATTTCCACGCGTCCTTCGGCCAGGTGTCGTAGCCGAACTCGCCGGGGCGCGGCACGGTGTGGAACGTCCAGGCGAGTTTGCCGGTGAGGACGTCGTAGGCGCGGATATCGCCGGGCGGCGACATGTAGCCTTCGCCGGTGGCGCTGCCGAGGATCATCAGGTTCTCGAAGATTTCGCCCGGCGTGTTCGACTGGATGTTGCCGATCCCATCGGGATCCCGGCCGTCGATCCCGACGCGCAGATCGATGACGCCGTTGACGCCGAACGACATGATGGACTTGCCCGTCTTCGCGTCCACCTCCTGCAGCAGGCTGTTCATCGCGAAGATGAGCCGCGCGTCGCCGCCGTCCGCCGTTTCCCAGTAATTGAAACCGCGGCTCGTCATGCCGTTCATGTTTTCGCGGATCCACAGCTCCTTGCCGCTCCGCGCGTCCACGGCGACGAGGGACCCGTTGCGGCCCCGGCCGTAGGCGACTCCGCGGACCACGATCGGGCTGCTGCCGGTCTCGCCGAACGGATATGACCAGGCGACCTGAAGCTGCGTGACGTTGGCCTTGTCGATCTGGCGCGACGCGAAGTAGCGCGAGTTGTCAGGACCGTTGCCGTAGCCGGTCCACCAGATATCCGCCGACGACTGCGCGAGGTTCCCAACCGTGGCGAAACCCGCCGCGAGCGCCGCGATCGCAGCCATGTGCCGCCACCGCCATTGCCTCTGCGCCATGCGCAACTCCTCGAGTGACAGGATGCCGAAGTATAGAAGCTATTTCACACGACGTCGGTCACGGCACGGCGAGCGCGCGAGGTGTCGGGAAATCCGAGGGGCGACTCGGAGGAGGCTGTCAGTGGCCTGCGATCGGGAGCTCGAACGGTCCCCCCGGCCAGCCCCGATCCGTCGGCCAGCGGACAGACCGGGGAACGGCGGACGACGGCGCCATCACTCGCTTGGTCTTCCCACGACGATGCTCAGCGGGGAAGGCGTCGGAACAATCTGCTCGAGCGCAAACCAGGCTCGGCGCGTGCGTCTTCGTCCGCTCGGCGAGGATGTCGACGTGCAGAGGACCATCAGCCAGCAGGTCGGCAACCTCGAGTTGCGCGGCCGCACCGACACAGCAACTCTGCCAATGGTTGTTGACGATACCGAGAATCTGCTCCTGGGGCGTTGTCGCGGTCATCGTCAACTCTTTCCTCTCGTGCTCGCGCGGACGTGAGTTGTCACAATGCACGCGGCAGGACCGGACACGATCAGGAGACGTTCGGCGCGCGGCTTCGCGCGCCTACTTGGCCGCTTGGGAGCAGTGGCTCGCCATCAGCTTCCAGCCGCCGCTCTGCTGTTGGAGTACGTCCGTGCACAGGACTGTCCTGGCCTGATGCTGTCCATGAATCATTGCGTCGTAGGTGGTGCTGTAGGTCGACACTGCGAGGTCGCCGTGGACGCGCACTTTCAGGTCGGTGAGATTCTGAGTGCTCGTCTTGTTGTTCTTGGCGTCCTTCATGTCCGCCAGCATCGACGCCCTGGTGTCCCACGTGCCGAAGCTCGTACCGCCCGTGTAGTCACTCGCCAGGGTCTTCTCGTAGAACGACGCGTCGTTTGCCAGCGCAGCTTTGATGGCATCGTTTTCGATCTTGGTGATCGCCGCGACCGCATCCGAATCTGTGGCCTTCTGTGCCTGGGCGATAGCGACTGCCGGCGCAGCCGCGGCAATCGTCAAAGCGAGAGCGCACACGACAAATGACTTCGTCATACAGAATCTCCCCAGGCCGCCGGAATTGGCGGTGAAATCGGCCGACCAGAATTCGCGTTCGAATGGCGCGACTGTAGCACAAACGCCGGCGACTCTACTGTTCGCGAAGAGCTTTTCAACGGGAGGACGTGCGCAATTGCGCGCGAACCTGGAAGCCCGAGCGCGATTCGAATCGCCCAGTCACGAGGACAGCCGACTAGTGGCCCGTCCACGTTGAACGAGGACCAGATCGCGGAGCGCGGCGCCCGGATGGCAAGGCGCGACGACTGAGAATACCCTGAGTATTTGATGGAGGAGCAACGCAGCCAGCCGGGATGCCCCGCCCGCGAGGTGGTCCTTGATCAGCGTGGACAGGCCACTAGGTCTCGGCGCCGTAGGAGATCTCCATGCGCCGGACGGCGCGGCCGGCGATCCACAGGACCAGCGCGCTGAGGAGCAGCAGCCCGAGGATCGCCGCTGGACGGGACGCGGGCGCCGCGGGCACCGCCAGCAGCCGAACCAGCGTCGGTACGTCGTCCTCCATCGACGCGGGAACGGGACAGAGGGACTGGAGGTAGTACAGGATGCTGATCTTCTGTAGGGCGTGTGGCAGGATGCTGGCCGCGCCCTCCCACGCGAGCAGCACGGCGGCGGGAATAATCGGATTCCGGACGTACAGGCCGACGGCGAGAAACACGCTGCCGTAGCCGACGCAGCCGAACGCGGCCGCTGCCGCATACCAGAACGCGTGCGACATGCCCCCAGCGTTCCAGTACGCCTGGAGCTCCACGGAATCGTGCGGCCAGATCATGGCGGCGAACGCGAGCAGCGCCCCGCCGGAGAAGATCACGGTCGACGCAATCAGGCCTGCCGCATACTTCCCCGCGAGCAGCACCTCCCGCGGCGCAGGCGCGAGGAACCAGTAGTGCAGGGTACGATTGCTCATCTCCCCGCTGAAGAGATACATGAACATGCCGAGGCAACCGAAGAAGATCGCCAGGCGCAGGTAGAAGAACTGGAACATGCGCGCGAACACCGTCCGATCCTCTTCGAAGTTCAGCGGACGATCCGTGTTCCAGGAATGGACTTTGCCGTCGACAAACGTGAACCGGGATTCGCGCCTGCCGTCGAAGTAGACGAGGTCACGGTAATCCGTCCGTTCATCCACGAACCCGGCGCCGGACGAGTTCGCGACGGTGGTGAAGGTCTTGCCGTCCGTGCTCACCTGGATGTTGAAATCGCGTGTGTCCGACTCGTCGTTTTCACCGCCGGCGCCGGCGTGCTTCACGACGAAGCGCTTCACCGGACGCACCGCGCCAAGGTCGACCTGTAGAAACAACGGCCGATCCTCGGCGCACCAGCTGTCGCCTGTCCCGCCCGCGACGCTGCCGTTGAACGCCTTCTCCGGTCCCCGGTCAGGACTGCAGGGCGCGCTTCCGGTTGCGGGCCGGCCGAGCGCCAGATTCTGCCGCTCGTCGGTCCCGTAGACCTCGAACTCATAAATCCGGGCGACCTCGTCGTCGCCGTACGTCGGGCGGCTGATGTTCAGGCGCACGAGACGCGCATCGATGGCGTGGTCGATCACGTGCGTGGTCGTGGCGTTCTCGCCGCCACGCTGTCGAACCCGCCGGACTCGCGTCCCTCCGTATTCGTCGGCGGGCGTTCCGAGCCGCGCCTTCACGTCCGCGATGGTGTCGCCCTTCTGGACGCTGTTCATCAGCGCCGGATCGGCCAGGCCGCTCCGCGACAGGCGCTCAATCCGCCACTTCGCGTCCAGACCGTGACCGAAAAAGATGAGCGCGGGGAGGAGGGCCAGCGCGTAGACCCAGAGGCCGCGTTTCGCGAAGAAGCCGCGCCGGAGCTCGGTTCGGGCGATCGTCCACGCCTGCCGAGACCGGCCGGAAAACGAGCGTGTGCCGCGGGACCCGCCCTGTTGTTGCCGAACGGGCCCGCCCTGAGGCTGTCGAAGGGCCACTCTATTCGCCTCCAATCAAGTACTGGTACAAGGCGTCCACGCTTTCGTCGGCCGGCACGACGCCGTCGATGCGATGCCCGTCGAGCGCGATCTTGCCGAGCGCGCGCGCGAACTGCTCGCGGTCGCGCGTCATCACCAGCAGTCCCATGCGATCGTCGCTCAGCCTGATTTCGGTGATGTGATCTTCGCTGAACAGCCGCGACGCCACGTCCGATGCGCCGCGGCAGCGGACGAGGTACTGACTCGGGTGCTCCTCGATCTCCTCGCGGACGGTGCGGATGGTTCCCTCGGCGATGATCATCCCGTTGGCGATCAGCACGACCTGGTCACTGATCAGATCGACCTCCTGAAGGACGTGGCTCGAGAGGATGACGTGTTTGCCCTCGCTCGCCCAGGTGCGGAACAGCGCGATCGTCTCGGCGCGCACGAGCGGGTCAAGCCCGTTCAGCGGCTCGTCGAGGATGAGCACTTCCGGATCGTGCGCGATCGCCTGCGCCAGCCGGACGCGTTGTCGCATGCCCTTGGAATAGGACGCCACCTTCCGGTTCGCCGCCTCGGTCAGGCTGAGACGCTCGAGCGCCTTCCACGCCTTCTCCTCCGCGTCCGCCCGCGGGTATCCGAACAACAGCAGGCCTGTGGTGATGAAGGTGAAGCCCGTCGCCCATCGCGGTGCGGTGTCGTACTGGGTGGCGTACCCGGTGATGCGCATCAGCGCTTCCGGATCGCGCGGCGAGATCCCGCGCACGAGGATCTGACCGTTGTCGGGATGGATCAGGCCGGTCATCAGGTTCATCAGCGTCGTCTTGCCCGAGCCGTTCGGGCCGACCAGGCTCGTGATCCCCGGCGGGATGTTCAGCGTGACGCGGTTCACCCCGAGCACTTCGCCGTAGAACTTCGAGACCTCGTCGAATGTCACGGCGGGTGGCGTCACGAGACCACCTCCACCGGCCGAAGTTTGCGTTCGATCACGATGACGAGCAGCACAACCAGCGCCGCCAGCGCCCACGCTGACGCACCGGCGCCGGGGCCTCGAGGCGCCTCCACACCGAGCAACGCGCACCAGACCCGGTTCACCGTCCAGGCGGGATCGATGATGTGCCCCCAGGTCACCCGCAGAATGTTGTCGATCATTTCGGCGATGCCGCCGAGGATGAAGAAGAACGCCAGGCTGACCGCCGCGGCGACGACTCTCCACTTCACGTACGCGGAACTGGCCATCGCGACCAGGCTCAGGACGAGCAGCCATATCAGGAATCCCGCGACCATCCCGGCGCCAAGCGCCCAGTTCGCGCGCAACCATGAGCCGCCGGCCAACCCCACCTGCAATCCGAACAGGATCAGGCCCGGAATCCAGGTGATGATCGACAGCATGCCCGCCAGCACTGTCAACCTGGCGAGCGCATACGTCCAGCGAGTGAGCGGCCGGCTGAAATAAAGGGGCAGCGCGTTGTTGGCGAGATCCGGCGCAATCAGGCTTGGCCCGGCCAGCGCCGCCAGGAAGACGGCAAAGCCCGCCTGCACGTACATGAAGATCGAAAAGAACCGTCCGTCGACCTGGATGAATTGACGGAACTCCTGGTCGAGTCCCTGCAGCAGCTCCGCGTGATTCGTGAGATACACGAAGCCGGCGCACAGCATCGGCCACACGAACGCGAGCATGGTGAGCAGGAGCACGAGCCGCTGCTGATAGAGTCGTCGCCACGCGTACCTGGGCAACACCAGAAATCTGGTCCAGCGGCCCGTGAGCGGGCCCGAATACCGCCGATATCCTCGCTTGTAGACCGACATGGGATCGTCAGCTCGTTATCACGGGTGGCTGGACATCGCTGGCAGCGCTCTCCCCGGGCGTACGGACGAGATGTCCCATAGCTTTCAGGAAGATCTCTTCCAGCGTGTCTCTGCGGTGCGTCAGTTTCCTCACGAGCAGGTTCTGCTCGCCAGCGAGGCGCCAGATTGCGTCGACCTCTACGCCCGGCGGCAGGACGATCCGCCAACGGCCGAGGCCTTCGGGAACACCCTCGGCGCCGATTGCCGGCAGCGCCGCGCGTAAGCCGCCGTCGTCGCCGGTAATCTCGAGCTCGACGAATGATCGATTCGACCGCCGTTCTTGCTCGACGTTGCAGTGATGGACGATCGCGCCGTCCTTCATGATCACCGCCTCGTCGCACACCTGCTCGATGTCGCGCAGCAAGTGCGAGCAGACGAGCACATTCATGCCCTGTTCGTTCTTCATGTCCGCGATCAGCTTGAGCATGCGCCGGCGGGCGGCTGGGTCGAGCCCATTGGTGGGTTCGTCGAGGACGACCAGCTCCGGTCCGTGCACGATTGCCTGCGCGAGCTTCGCCATCTGCTTCATGCCGAGCGAGTAGGTTCGCAGCTCGCGATACCGCGCTTCGCCGAGCCCGACGTGGAACAGCACCTGATGGGCCTTCTCGAGCGCGGCTTCCGGCGGAAGCCCGGAGAGCTCGGCCATCTGGCGCACGAAGGCGACGGCCGTCATGTCACCGATGAACGAGTCGTTCTCGGGCATGTAGCCGATGCGCGAGCGCGCTTCACCCATGTGCGCGCAGTCGATACCGAGAATGCGCGCGCGCCCCGCGCTGGGACGCAGGAACCCGAGCAGCGTCAGGATCAGCGTGGACTTACCCGCGCCGTTCGGGCCCAGAAGGCCCACCGCTTTGCCCGTGCCAGACACGCCGAGGCGGCAGGTGATCCCGTGGAGGATCTCCCGCCGCCCCAACTTGACTCTGAGGTTCTCGAGTTCGACGACTGGATTGGAATTCACAAGATTACTGGCGCGTCGTCTCCGCGCGCGGCGTCAGCGTCCGGCTCAGGCTCTCGAGCATCAGTGCGTCGATGATCGTGCCCGACAAACGTGTACGGCTGGCGACGTGAATCTGTTCCGGCCGTCCATCGAACACGACGAGCACCGGATCGTGTTCGGCCAGCACTCCTTGCGCGGGCAGGTTCGGTGACAGCATCGAGAGAATCCCGAGGGCGCCCTTCGTGTTCAGCCAGGTAAACGCCGACGGGTGGATTCCCGCTGACGCGGGGAGCTGACGTTGGAACGCCGCCGACCAGACCAGCGCAGAGCCGCCGTTCCGAGTCGCGATGGCGCGCTCGGCGGTCCCCCGATCCGAAGCCGCCACCAGGTAGCCGCCATCGTAGGTCCAGGTGAGGCCGAATGGGAAGCCTCCGGCTTTCAGTGTCGTCCACATCCGTCCGCCCGCGCTCTCCTGCGCGAGCGAGCAGCGCTTGTCCTGCTCGCCGGGCGGCAGCCTGGCGTTGAACGTGTCGACGAGCTTCTCGAGCGAGCTGTCGACGACCGCCGGATCGTTGGCCAGGCCAACCATCATCCAGGTCGGACCACTGGCGGAGAATCCGTGCAGCGCGAACGCCAGTTCATTTCCCATCGCCGCCGCGAGGCTCGCGACGAAGCCGCTGCCAAGCGTGTCCTCCAGCTTCGACAGCTCGCCTTCGAAGGAGGGCTGTCGTGTCGACATCAAGGCCGTGAACTCCTGGAACAACTGCCCCGGCTGCCGCATCGACACATACCCGGCGAGAGGGGCATCCGCAGGCAGATACTCCGCCGCGCCGCCGGACCCGCCGTCGGCCAGCCACGACGCCATCCCCTGTCGCGCGCCCTGGAACGTCACCGTGACCTCGTTTTCTTCCGCTCCCGCAGGCGAACGCTGCTCGAGGAAGAGATACTTCACACCCGCCATGCCGGCGAATTCGATCGGCGGCGCGTCGTCTCCGGCGGCCCTCGCAATCACCGGAGCCGCATCCACTCCGATCAGCCAGCCGGCGCCGCGCGTGTAACGTTCGCCGATGGCTGCGGCGAAGGGCGAACTCGCGCCCCGCCCCAGGTGGCTGGCGATCCACGCGAGGTGCGATGGCGAGTCGGAGATCATCATCAGCTCGTCGGATACGGAATACGGACGGGACAACTCGCCGGCGTCGGCGAACAGCGCGTCGAGCGCGGTCGTCAGCTCCGGTCGCTGGTCAGCCTGCACGCGCGCCATCACCACCGGCACTTCGTCGCGCGGTCCGGCCGAGGCGACGGAGAACACCACTTCGTCGCCGAGCAGTGAGCTCACCGAGCGCACCCGATCGACGATCCGTCTCAATTCGAGTCCCGAATCAGAGCTCCACCACGCTCGAAACGCGGCGTTCTCGAATGCCTGCTGCTCGGCCGCGGCCAGGCCCTCTCCGATCTTGCCGCCGGGATTCGGCAGCGCGCCGTAGACGAACGCCCCGGCCGGAAGATACGGGAGCAGGGTCGACGTGGTGCGCAAGGGACTCGAAAAAGGGGCGATCTGGCGTTCAATCCTGACGAGCGACGCCAGGATCTGCAGATATTGTTCCGCGTCAGGGCTCCAGGAAATCGCCTGCGCAACCGATGTCGTCAACGCGGGATTGGAAGCGGCCTGCTGACCGGGGCTGAGCAGCACTTCGCGCCCGGGCTGATTCACCGCCACCGATCCCTCGACCACCGAGACGACGGACCCTCCCATGCCCGCCGACACCGCGAAGACGGTCCCTTTCACCGACGCAATCGAATCACGCGTCAGCACGCGCAAATGCCCACGTCGCTGCTTCGCGGCCTGGACCATGACGTCCCCGCGCTGAAGATGAACCGCCTGCCCGCTCCAGGCGGCGGTCACGAACAACTCGGTTCGCTCGTTGACATCCATTGTCGATCCGTCGGCGAGGCGCAGCGCTGCGTGCGCGCCAGGACCCGTGCGAATCCTTTCCTTCTCGCCAATAGTGGCGCCGGCATCGAGCGCGCCTCCGGAGAGACGATACAGCCCGCCGTTGGCTGAGACGACCGTGGCGCGCGGGCCGCCGGGCGCCATCCAGGCGTCGAGGGTGTCGCGCCCGAGATACAGGACGGTCAAGATCAGCGCGGCTGCCGCGGCGAGTAGTCCCGAGCGGCGCCAGCGCGAGGAAGACCGCTGCGGCATGGCGATCACCCGCCGTTCGCCTCTCATTTCCGCCAACGCGGTGCGACACGCGACACAACGGCTGACATGGTCTTCCAGCAGAACACGCCGGCCGCCGGTGAGGGTTCCGCTCGAATACGCGTGGAAGTCGGGATGGAACTCAGCACAGCCGGCAAGGGCCGTGTTCGGCAGCTTGTTCCAGACGCGGGTGCGCACGGCTTCGAGCGTCGCCGCGTCGACGGCTTCGTGCTGCATCTCCTGAAGTGCCCTGTCGAGTCGATCTTCTGACATCACCAATCTCCTTACTCAATCCGCGGGACTCGGCGCCCGGACTCCCCCGTCACGCGGTCCGTCGCTGCGCCGCCGGCTCGCATCCCGCGCGAGGCTCGCGACCGCGCGCCTAACGTTGCATTTCCGCTTGCAGTCGGAGCCGGATGCGGTGGAGCCGGACGGCCACGTTGTTCTTCTCGAGCTGGAACAGATCGGCCAGCTCCTGATTCGACAATCCTTCGACGTACCGCAGCACGAACAACGTCGCGTCCTCAGTCTCCAGCATCGCGATTGCGCGCCGAAGCTGCTCTTTCAGCAGCAGCCCTGACTCCACGGCGGCATGCGGTGCCGCATCGTCGTATGCCGTTTCGGCACGCGTCGCCCGTCGACGCAGGAGGTCGACGGCCGCGTTGACGGCGGCGCGGCGGAAGTAGGCCGCCGGCCGGTGGACGGCGTCCTCCTGTTCGTTTCCGGACAACACGCGGAGGAACACGGTCTGCAGCACGTCCTCGGCGTCAGCCGGTCGTCCTGTGACGCGAAGGGCGGCCTGGAACACTGCCTGGTAGTGCCGTTCGTACAACCCGGCAAAGCCGGCCAGCACCGGTGCGGACGTCATCTCGATGAGCTCACGGAGTTGCAGGGTCGCGGTAGTCACGTCGTGCGCCTCACCCGCATAGACGCGCGAGACGGCCAACTATTACACGGTCCGGTCGGATCAAGCCGTCGGCTGCCGGATGGCGCGGCGCCTCGGGACCCCGAACCTGGTGATGAGGAACCGCAGCAGCCACGGCACATGTCGATACAGGAGCACCAGCGCCTTGCCGTGTCCCGTCACGACGACTTCCCGACGACGGCGGTGGATGGCCCGCACGATCGTTCGTGCCGCCTGGTCAGTCGGCATCCGCAGAAATGAGGGCACCGGATCTGGCGCGTTTTCGTGCACTTTGCCGTGGTTGTCGACGCGGCGGATGTCGCTATCGACGAAGCCGGGGCTCACGAGCGTCACCGACACGCCGCTGGTCGCCAGCTCGTCACGGATGGACTCGGCGAATCCGCGGACGGCGAATTTGCTCATACAGTAGGCGGACGTCCCGGGGGTGGGCACGTAGCCGCTGACGCTGCCGACCACGACGAACTGACCGCGTGTCTTCCGCAGTTCGGGAAGCGATGCGTACAGCGTGCGGAGGACGCCAAAGACGTTCGTCTCCAGCTGGCGGCGAAAGTCGTCGAGCGTGAGCTCCTCCACGCGTCCCGCGACGCCGAATCCAGCGTTCGCGACGGCGATGTCGAGCCGCCCGTACCGCTGGACTGCCGCTGCCACCGCGCGCTCTGGATCGCCGTCGCGGGTCACGTCGCAGCCGACAACCACGGCCTTCCGTCCCGCGGCCTCGATCTCGCGGGCGAGCTGGCGCAACCGATCCTCCCGCCGCGCTGCGAGAACGAGATCGGCGCCGTCGCGGGCAAGCTCGCGCGCGAGCGCCGCACCGATTCCCGCCGACGCGCCCGTGATCAGCGCGACTTTTGCCGCGTGGGTCGCCATCGCTTTCCTCCAGTTATCCGTCCGCTCGGGAGAGACCGCTCTTGATAGCACGAATCATTCGGAGACGGGATGCGGCGACGATGGTCACTGAGCCGCCTCACCTTCGACGATATGATCGTCATGGTGCTGGCCGCCAGCTTCATTCCTGCATGGCAGGCGTCGCGCCTCGATCCCGAGCCGACGTGAATAGCGTGTGCCCTAATCGTGATCGAGCCGCGAACGGCTGCGTTCGTTTCCGTTTGGTGGAATACACCCGAGTGCGCATACTTCCGGGATGCTCAAACCCGGCACGACGCTCGGCCGCTATCAAGTCGGGCGCCGACTGGGTGCTGGCGGTATGGGGGAAGTGTACCTGGCGCAGGACACCCGGCTCGATCGCAGGGTCGCCTTGAAGATTCTGCCCGACCAAGTTGCTGCCGATCCCGACCGAATGAGGCGTTTCGCACAGGAAGCCCGGACAGCCTCGGGCCTGAACCATCCCAACATCATCACCATCTACGAGATCGACCAGTCCGGCCCCACTTCGTTCATCGTTACCGAATTCATCGAAGGCGCGACCCTGCGGGAACATGTGCGGGCGCCGCCGATGCCGCCGGGAGAGGTCCTGAATGTGGCGGTCCAGGTCGCCGGTGCGCTGGCGGCCGCACACGCCAGCGGCATCGTGCATCGGGACATCAAGCCGGAGAACATCATCCTCCGCAGCGACGGCATCGCGAAGGTCCTGGATTTCGGCCTGGCGAAACTGACCGGCGGTGAGTCGCCGGAGCTGCCGGACGGTGAGGCGCCGACGCGTGCCCACGTGAGGACCGACTCCGGCATCGTGATGGGTACTGCCACCTACATGTCCCCGGAACAGGCACGCGCGCAACAGGTCGATGCGCGTACGGACATCTTCAGCCTCGGGGTCGTGCTGTACGAGCTACTCACCGGACTATCGGCACGAATTCTCCTGAACAAGGAGAGCCCCCATCTCACGCCGCGATACTCGTGAAGCAATACCGTTCGCCTCCGAAGACATCCCAACACTTATGACGACGGCCACGCGCCCCGCACCCGTATCATCCGGACCGGTCTTCAGCCTGGTGCTGCTCATCACGGTCGCGATTTTCCTCAACTACATAGACCGCGGCGCCATCGGCATCGCCGCGCCGTTGATGAAGACCGAACTCGGGCTGTCGGCGACGCGCTTCGGTGTTGCCGTGTCGGCGTTCTTCTGGGTGTATGCGCCGATCCAGCTGCTGATCGGCCGGATGTGCGATCGCCTGCCCGTGTATCGCATCTACGGTGCGGGCGTCGCGCTGTGGGCAGCAAGCACGTTGCTGACAGGCTTTGTCGGCGGCGTGGTGTCGCTCCTCTGCCTTCGCGTGCTGCTCGGAATCGGTGAGAGCGTCGCATTCCCCGGCAGTTCCAAGATGATCGCGCGGCATGTGCCGCAAGAACGCCGCGGACTGGCCAATGCCGCGATCGGCGCGGCGCTGGCCATCGGTCCGGCAGCAGGCACGCTCAGCGGCGGCCTGATCACTGCGTCTTACGGGTGGCGCGCGATGTTCCTGGTCTTCGGGCTGCTGACGTTCCTGTGGCTGATCCCGTGGGCGATCGTCGTCCGGCGCCTCGATCCGGCGCGGGAACGCCTGGAGGAGGACTGCGGGTCCGTGTCCAACGTCATTCGGCACTTCAGCCTGTGGGCGATGGCCGTCGGCCACTTCACCAACAACTACGGTTTCTATTTCCTGCTCACCTGGCTGCCGCTGTTCCTCGTGCAGCAACGCGGATTCTCGATCGTGCAGATGAGTTCACTGGCGACGCTTTCCTATGTTGCCCAGGCAGTGTCCGCGGTGATTCTGGGATGGATCTCGGATCGATGGTGCGCCGCCGGCCGTCCCGAGGCGGCCATCCGCCGTGGCATGCTCGTCGTCTGCCATCTCATATTCGCCGTCAGTATCGTCGGCGTCCTGCTCGGGGGGACAGGCGGCTGGCTCGCGGCCTGGCTGGTTCTTGCCGGTGTCGGCAACGGAGCCGGCGCGCTGAACATGTACGCCATTGCCCAGATGTTCGCCGGGCCGCGCGCATCCGGCACGTGGGTTGGCGTGCAGAATGGCTTTGGCAACGTGTCCGGGATCGTCCAGCCGATCGTCGCCGGCGTGATCATCGATTGGAGCGGCAGTTATGCCGGGGCGTTCTGGCTGGCTGCCGCAGTGAGCACCTTCGGCGCGCTGTGGTGGGCGTTCGTCCTGCCGGAGATTGCGCAGATCGAGTTGGATTGATTGGGGATTGATGGAATCCGCGCACGTCGGGCGAGCACTCGTCCCAGCGCGGATCGTCCCGAACCCGGCGCGCTCGCCCTCATCACGCTTTGACCGCTTCGACTACCGAGAGCGGGCTCTTCGTCGCGACGACCCGCGACAGCCGGAAGCCCGAGCCACGAAGGAGACTCGCAAGTTCGGTCCTGGACCTCGCCGCTGATCGATTCGGAGAACGTCACGGCGGAGCCGGGTGAAGAGGACCTGTTCGCGCTCGGCCGACCCGCTTATATGCGCATCGTTGCGAGCGTTGACATCAGGCGTCCGAAGGTCGGGACCGTCGGGTCCGAATCGTGAACACTTCGCGGTCGCCTTCGTCGACGCGCGAGGACATGATCAAATCACCGCACGGCAAATTGCGCCCGCCCCGTTTCCGATTCGCAAGGCCTGCAACCGCACCTACAAGGGGAAACTCCAATCATCATTGCTGTTCGAGGGCGATCCTGGGATCGAGGCGCGACGCCTGCCAGGCAGGAATGAAGCTCGCAGCCAGGACCACGACGATCATCAAGCCGGATACCAGAAGGTACGTCCAGGCGTCCCACGCTGTCACACCGTGCAGCATGCTGCCCAGCGCACGAGTCGCCACAGCCGAGAGCATCAAGCCGAGTGCCAGCCCCACCAGCGCAAGCCAGAGTCCCTGCTTGAGCACCAACCCCAGGACGTCCGAGGCGCTGGCGCCAACTGCCAGACGAATGGCGAACTCGCGTCGGCGCTGCGCCGTCACGTACGAAACGACGCCGTACAAACCCACGCTGGCAAGCACCAGCGCCAGGACCGCGAACAGGCCAATCAGCACCGTGTTAAGCCACTGGCCTCGCAATGTTCGCTCCAGCACCGCCGGCATCGGCCGCACGTCGTAGAGCGGCTGGTCGGGATCCAGTTCGTGGATCGCGCCTCGTATCGGCGCAGAGAAAGAAGACGGATCGGTTGTTGTTCTGACAACCATCGCCATCCTGTCCTGCGTGCGCTGTTGATGCGGCCAGTAGACCTGCGGTCGTGGATCGCTGCCGAGCCCCTCCTGCCGAACATGTCCGACGACGCCAACGATCTCGACCCATGGTGCCTCTGGGAAGTCGATCTTGAAGCGCTTGCCGATCGGACTCTCGGCTGCGAATACGGCTCTTGCGAGCCGTTCGTCGATCAGGCCGACCGCGGGGTGGTCCGGCGTATCGCTCTCATTGAACGTTCTGCCGGCGAGAAGTGGCACAGTCAAGGCACGGAAATAGTCCGCGCTGACCGATCGCCAGTCCGTGTTGAAACGCCCGTCCCTGCCCTCGAACTGAATGACTCCTGCCTGCATCTGCCCGCCCATCGGCAACCGGTTGACGATGCCGACCGTTTCAACACCGGGCACGGCCCGCACGCGGTCGATGAGTCGCTCCAGGTACAGCGCTACGCTGGCGTCGTCGCCATATTTTGCACGGCTCACCGCCAGGTGCAGGCTCAGAACCTGAGCCGGACGGAAGCCCGCATCGGTCGCGCGCAATTGCGCGAAGCTTCTCATCAACAATCCGGCTGTTACCAGGAGAAGAACGGTGCACGCGATCTCCATCACGATAAACAGCCCACGTGCGCGTCCCGCGGCCGCCGGTCCGCGTTCGAGATGACTGTGAATCTGCGCCGCAGGGGCGAGTGAAATGACGAAGGCCGCGGCCACGGACAGGACGATCGATGCCACCAGCACCGGACCGTGCACACCGATCTCGTCGATACGCGGCATGCTCGCAGGTAGCAGCGGGATCAGGAGGCTGCAACAACCAGTACGCCGAGACGGTGCCGAGAAAGGCGCCGGCGGTGGCTAATGGGATCGTTTCGGCAAAAAACTGCCGGGCGAGTCGTGACCGCGTCGCGCCCAGGGATGCCCGAAGCGAGAATTCCTGGGATCGACTCGTTGCCCTGGCCAGGAGGAGATTCGCCAGGTTGACGCAGACCGTCAGAAACAGCACTCCGACCGCTGCGAGCAACAGGAGAAGTGCCTTGCGAACGGAGCCGGTCATGTCATTGAGCAAGGGCTCGACGAACACGCCGGAACCCCGGTTGCTCTGCGGATACTCACGCGCTAGGCCTGCCGCCAGCACGGCCATGTGAGCGCGAGCCCGCTCGAGCGTCACACCGGCCTTCAGGCGTGCCACACACAGATAGCTGTAGTCCCCCCGTTCTCTGAGTTGATCGGACGGGATGTAGAGCGGCGTCCAGAGCTCGAAATCACGGTCGGGATATTGGAAGTCGGCGCTCATCACTCCGAGGACCTGATATGGCGAGCCATTCAACAGAATCGTGCGTCCGACCACGGACGGGTCGCCGCCGAACCGCCGCTGCCACAAACCGTAACTCAGCACGGCGACACTCGATGCCCCTCCGGGGTCGCGCTGCTCCTCCTCGGTGTAGACGCGACCGATCACAGGTCGCACCCGCAAGGCCGAAAAGACGCTCGCAGTTGTCCGCGCACCCTGGAGCCGTTCGGGCTCACCACTGCCGGTCAGGTTGTAATTGGCGACCGGGCGGGTGAGACCCAGATCCTCGAACACCTGTTGTTGGTCGCGCCAGTCGAAGTAGTCCGCGGCGCTGGCGTAGGCCGCTTGAAAGCCGACCTCTCGGCGTGCGGAACCCAACGTCACTAATCGATCGGGCTGGTCGTACGGGAGATCGCGAAGGAGAACACCGTAGACGATCGAGAACACCACGGTGATGGCAGCAATGCCGAGGGCCAGCAGGAGGATGCCGGAGCACGCGAACGCCGGATTGCGCCGAAGCTGACGAATCCCGTACCGGATATCCTGGATCGTGGACTCGAGGGCCACGGTGCCCCATGCCTCGCGGGTGTGCTCCATGGCGGACTCTCCTACCTCATGTCGAGTATGAATCCAACCGCCGTCGTGAGGCGCGCCAAGTTGGCCTTCATTTGTTTCCTTAACGGACGATGCGATCGGCGCGCTTCAAGACGGTGGCAGCACGGGCTTGAGGCCGTACCGCCGCATGATCGTCGCCAGTTTCGCCCGGTCTGGCGGCCCGCCGCCGGCGGCGTTGAGGACCTCCGCAGACTCGCGGAAGAATTCCGGGCCGATCGCCGCGGGGGTAATGACGCACAGCGCCCTGGCGTCCGCCTCGCTGTTGTTGTCGAACTGGTGCACCGCGCCGCGCGGAATCGGGAGCGCCTCGCCGGGCCGGACGTCGATCGACGTCCCGTCCACCTTCCACACCAGCACGCCTTCCAGACCGTAGATTGTCTCTTCGAAATGGTCGTGGCTGTGCGGCGGGGCGGCGAGGTGCGCGCCAGCAGGCACGGTCAGTTCGAAGAGCGCCAGACTGCCGTTCGTGTCGGCGCTCGTCGCCAGAAAGCGAACCGCCAATGGGCCGAGGCGGATCACCTCGTCGGAAGGATTCGTGCGACGACCGGTTGCTGGCAGGTCCACGACGGCAGCTCCTTTTGTAAATGGCAGTTACGGATGCGAGTAAGGTCAACGTATTGGCGATCGTGTCGGCGCCTCTCCTTCGGTCCCACGGAAGTCACAGCGGAACCGCAAGTGGCTGCTCGAGTGCTGGCCGCGCGTTCGCGGCGCTCAGAAATCACCCGCGACCGGACGTAAAGAATGATCACCGCTTCAACGACCACCACGACCGACGCACCAATCAGCGCCGCGCGGAAGCTGCCCGTCGCATCCTTCGTCACACCCCAGGCATACGGGTGAGAGAAAGGCACCGATCTGCCATAGCGTGTTGATGGCCGCACTCCCTACGGCGAGCTGGCGGACGTGCAGCAAGTCGGCCCACGAGGACACGATCGAGCATTCCGGCGGTGAAGAAGGTCGCGGAGAACAGCAGATATCCTGCGGCCACCAGAGCCGGAGTCGAGGCAACGCCAAGAAGCAGGAGAGCCGCCGCAACAATCACTGTCAACACGAAGGCGTCGCGGAGCCGATCGCCGGTCCGGTCCGAATTCCACCCGGCGATGACGATGCACATGACGCCGAGGCTGCCGCCAAGGCTGACCAGGTATCCGACGTGCATCGTATCGAGCCCGGCCCCGGCAATCAGGACGGCCGGCGCGGACAGGAGCAGGCCGTTGCCTGCGCCATTACCCAGGAAGCCGAGCGAGCCAAGCAGCAGCACTCTCGGGTTGGCAAATGCGGCGAGAAGATTGTGCCGGACAGGCGCACCGATCAACGCCGCATCGCGCGCCAGTTCGCGGTGAATCCACTCCTTTTCACGGTTCGTCAACCACGCAGCCGTTGCCGGCGCGGCTGGCAGGAAGCGCATCAGGATCAGGCCCAACAGGACGGCGGGCAGACCCTGCACGAGGAACAGCCATTGCCATCCCCGCAGGCCAGCCATGCCGTCGAGGCCCAGCAACCCGCCCGAGATCGCGCCCATGACGACTGATGCCAATGAGCTCGCCACATAGATCCGGCTGACGGCCCGTCCGCGGCAGGCCATCGGGAACCAGCCGCCAAAGTAGTAAATCACGCTCGGAAAGAACCCGGCCTCCGACACGCCGAGCAGAAAGCGCATGACATAGAAGTGCAGCGGTGTGCGCACGAACATCATGCCCACTGCGAGAAGTCCCCACGTAATCATGATCCGCGCAATCCATTGCGGTGCGCTGAAGCGCGCGAGCATCAGGCTGGAGGGCACTTCGAACAAGGCGTAGCCGAGAAAGAACAGACCACCGCCAAGGCCGTAGATCGTTGCGCTGAACTTCAGATCGTCGTTCATCTGAAGGGAAGCAAAGCTGACGTTCACCCGGTCGATATAGGCCACCATGTAGGCGAGGAGAATCAGTGGCAGGATGCGCCACATCGCCTTGGCCATGGCCGATCGCCCGACGGCATCGTTCGGCTGCGGTCCCTGGTTCATCCCGTCTCCTGGTTGGAGTGCCGTCGCCAACGTCGCACGTAGTTGTGCCGCGGTTGAGCTTACTCTACGTTTACGAAGCTCCTGCGGCTGTGTCGTGGTGATGATGGCGAGATGAGTGACGAGCAAGGGCGCTGCCCGAAACGCTCTGACCGCGCGCTACCTCGAATCGCAGCGCTTCGAATCGGATCCAGTCCGGCTCTTTTCATTGGATTACGTCCGTGGACGGCTACTCCGCGCGCAGCGCGGCCCACGGGTCGATCCGCGTCGCGCGGCGCGCGGGCAGCCACGCCGCCACCAGTCCCACCACTAACAGCAGCAGCGTGACCGCCGTGAAGACGAGCGGATCGGTCGGCTTGACCCCGAACAGGAACGTCTGCAGGACGCGCGTCACCACGGCAGCCCCGGCGAGGCCGATGATCAGGCCGGCGACGACGATGCGGAGCGCGCGCGTGAGCACGAGGCGGAGCACGTCGCGACGGTCGGCACCGAGTGCCATGCGCACGCCGATCTCGCGGCGGCGCTGCGTCACCGCGTAGGCCATCAATCCGTAGATGCCGCACGTCGCGATCAGCGTCGCGGCGGTCGCGAAGAGCGCCAGCAGCCACATCCGGAAACGCGGCGACGCCACTGAGGCCGCCACCGCTTCGTCCATCGTCAGCGTGCCCGCGATCGGCAGATCGGGCGCGACGCGGCGGATTTCCGCGCGCATACCTTCGACCACGCTGGCGGGCGTGGACGTGCGCGCGACGAACGACACGAACCGCAGCAGGAAGGGCTGAGCGCGCTCCTGCTGGAACGGCGTGTAGATCATCGGCTTCACGTCCTGGTCGAGCCCGCGCTGACGGATGTCGGCGACGACGCCCACGACGGTGACCCAGTCGCTGCCCTCGTCCACCCGCACGCGCCGGCCGAGCGCCTCGGTCGGACCACCGGGAAAGCATTCGCGCACGATGCGCTCGCTGATAATCGCCACTTTCGGCGCGGCCTCGGTGTCTCGGACGGTGAAGTCGCGCCCAGCCCGCAGGGGAATCCCCATGGTGGTGAAATAGCCAGCCTCGATTTTCGGCAGGCCGGCAAAGAGCGTCGGCTTCGGCCGACCCTCGATCTCGAAGTCGCTCTGGATGAACATCATGCCGAACGGCGCCGAGTTGATCACGCTGGCAGACTTCACGCCCGGGAGATATTGGATGCGCTCGAGCACACCGCGCGCGAACGCCTGGCTGCGCTCGGGCGTCTCGGCAAGGCGTTCGGGTAGCGTCACCCTCACGGTCTGCACGACCCCGTCGCTCCCGCTTGATTCGAAGCCGGGCGACACCGACGTGAGACGGACGAAGCTGTAAATCAGCAGGCCCGCGCCAATCAGGAGGACGAGCGTCATGGCGATCTGCGCGGCGACCAGCAGCGTCCGCAGCCGCTCGCCCTGACGGTCGCCCGTCGTGCGCGTTGCGCCGGCATGCAGCGCGAGGCCTTCGCCGAACGCGGCCCCGCCGACGCGCAGCGCCGGTACGAGGCCGATGAGCAGCGTCGAGACGAGCGACAGACCGAGGCAGAACGCCATCACCCGGGCGTCGATCACGATGCCGCCGAGGCGTGGCAGTATGGCTTGCGGCACGAGCGGCAGCGTGAGGCGGATGGCGGTCTGCGCGAGCATCACGCCGAGCGCGGCGCCCAGCACCGACAACACGACCGCTTCCGTCAGCAGCTGACGCACGATTCGCCGGCGTCCGGCGCCCAGAGCCATGCGCACGGACAGCTCGCCGCGCCGGGCGCTGAGACGCGCCATCTGCAGGTTCGCGACGTTGACGCAGGCGATCAGGAGCACGAACGACACCGCCCCGAGCAGGATCAGCAAAAGCGTGCGCACCGATCCCGTGCCGTACTCCTGCAAGCCGACGGTGCGCGCGAGCGTGCGGGCGTTCGCCACGAACGCGCCGGCCTGCGCCAGGGCGCCGGCAGGCACGATCGACGAACCGTTCAGCAGCGTCGTCAATTCCGCTTCCGCTTGTTGCCGCGTCGCGCGTGGCGTCATGCGGCCAAGCAGGAACAAAAACGCGCTCTTGCCCGGGTCCCCGGGCCAGCGATTGGACAGAAAGATGTCCGCCGCCGGCAGCGCGCCGTTCCGGATCAGCGGCCTGAAGCTGAAGTCCGGTGACAGCACGCCGATGACGGTGCGGGGGACGCCGTCGATGGTGATGGACTGTCCGACGATCGCCGGATCGGCCTTGAACGACGTGCGCCACAGCCGATCGCTGACGATCGCGCTGCCGTCGTCATCTGGCGCCGCGGCGCCGGTCAGGAAGGCGCGGCCGCGCGCGGGAGTGACTCCCAGCGTGTCGAAGAAATTCGGACTGACCGCCAGCGCCGGTACCTGCAGGGGCTCGCCGCGTCCGGTGAGCTCCGCGTCGATCGAGTTGTAGGCGGCGAGAGATTCGAGCGTGGTGACGCGCGTGCGCAGCCCCTCGTACGACACCGGCGCCCAGGTCCCGAACACCTTGATGCCCTTCTCCGTCTGCTGGGCCGAGGAGATCATGATGAGGCGATCGGGACTGGGATACGGGAGGGGACGCCAGAGCACGCCGTAGGCGACGGAAAAAATCGCGGTGTTGAGGCCGATGCCGAGCGTGAGCGTGGCAAGGGCGGCGAAGGTGAACGTCGGATCGCGCCGCAGCAATCGCAGCCCGTGACGCACGTCCTGTGCGAAGGTTTCGAACGTCGCCATACGAAGGATCGCGTGCGGACGTTCACTCTGGCTGGTCATAGCTGCATCCCTGGATCGTGGGCGGCGACGACAACGGCAACGAGGACGGCCGATCGAATGCCACCAGCGGCGATTGGTGCTGGCTCGCTCTCGGACATGCCGTTAGTCTGGACAGCGCCGTGTTGTCCGTGCGTATGCGGTTTTCGATATGCGGACGATATGTCACGGCTCGTAGCATCGAGGGTGTATGCGTGTGCTGATCGTCGAGGACGAGCCCTATCTGGCAGAAGCCATCCGCGATGGCCTGCGCCTGGAAGCGATCGCCGCCGACATCGCCGGTGACGGTGATGCCGCCCTGGAGCTGCTGAGCGTGAACGTCTACGACATCGCCATCCTCGACCGCGATATCCCAGGCCCGTCCGGCGACGAGATCGCCAGGCGCATCGTCGCATCTGGCAGCGGCACGCCGATCCTGATGCTCACGGCCGCCGACCGGCTCGATGACAAGGCCTCAGGGTTCGAGCTCGGCGCCGACGACTACCTCACGAAACCCTTCGAGCTTCGCGAACTCGTGCTCAGGCTCAGGGCACTCAACCGCAGGCGCGTCCACAACAGACCCCCGGTGCGGGAGATCGCAGGCCTGCGCCTGGATCCGTTCCGCCGGGAAGTCTACCGCGACGGCCGTTACGTCGCGCTCACCCGCAAACAGTTCGCCGTGCTCGAGGTCCTCGTCGCTGCCGAAGGCGGTGTCGTGAGTGCCGAAGAACTCCTGGCACGGGCGTGGGACGAGAATGCAGACCCGTTCACCAACGCCGTGCGCATCACGGTCTCGGCCCTGCGCAAACGGCTCGGTGAACCCTGGATCATCGCCACTGTGGCGGGCGTCGGTTACCGCATCGAGATCGCACCCGGCGCTGGACGTCGGGGAGGGAGCCGTGGGTAGACCACCCGGGTTGAGCGTTCGCCTCAAACTGACTCTCAGCTATGCCGGGTTCCTCATGGTGGCTGGTTTTCTGATGCTCGCGGCCGCGTGGCTCGCAGGCCGGCCAGGGCAATTCTTCGACATCCTGCGATACGTTCCCGACAGTGTGATCAGCACGCTCGGTGCCCTGGTGCCCGGGCACCGCGCGTTCCTCCTGCGCGCTTACGCTCCATCCGCGGCCGTCGCCCTGGCGTTCCTGCTGGTGTTCGGTCTCGTGGGAGGATGGCTTCTCGCCGGCCGTATGCTCGCCCCGCTGATTCGCATCACGGACGCCACGCGCAAGGCCGCGAACGGATCGCTGTCTCACCGGATTCGGCTGCCGGGCCGCAGCGATGAGTTCCGTGAGCTCGCCGACGCCTTCGACACCATGCTGGAGCGGGTCGAAGCGCATGTCGGCGAACAGCGGAGATTCGCCGCCAACGCCTCCCACGAACTGCGCACTCCACTCGCGATCACGCAGACCCTGCTCGACGTCGCCCGCAACGATCCGGACCGCGAGACCGGCGAGCTCGTCGACCGGCTTCACGTCATCAACACCCGGGCGATCGACCTCACTGAGGCATTGCTCGTGCTCAGCCGCGCCGACCAGCGGTCCTTCAGGCGAGAACACGTCGACCTGTCGCTCCTCGCGGAAGAGGCCACAGAAACGCTGCTCCCACTCGCAGAAAAACGCGGCCTCAGCATCGAAACCTCCGGCGACGTGACCTCCACCATCGGCTCACAGGCGCTCCTGCTGCAGATGACCACGAACCTCGTGCACAACGCGATCGTCCACAACCTGCCTGAACGAGGAACCGTGTGGGTCACGACCAGTGTTCAGCCACAGACGGTGGTGCTCACCGTCGAGAACACTGGCGAGACGCTGGCGCCAGAGTTGGTGTCCACGCTGGTGGAGCCGTTTCAGCGTGGCTCCGAACGCATCCGCACTGACCACGCAGGCGTTGGCCTCGGCCTGGCGATCGTCAAGAGCATCACTCGAGCCCACGGCGGAACCCTCACCCTTACGCCCCGACCCGCTGGCGGGCTCCGCGTCACGGTGCAGCTACCCGCCGCACCAGACCCGGACAGATGACGATTGGGGTCCAGTCGCGGGACTGGCGCGGCGCGAGCGCGAGGCGCCTCGAAGCCGCGCTGGTCCTGAATGCACCGTCCGGTTTCACAGGGGTCGTGGAAACCCCGGATGCGCCGTTACGCGCGTCGCCTGTTCGAAGTGCCGGCGCTGATGGGCCGCAATCAGTCGATAGCCATCCAGCACGCTATAGGTAATCTGCGCAACGAACGGCGACACCATGATCCGATGCCCGTCCGCGGCACTGAGCGTACGCAACCTGGCAGTCCTCATGTGTTGACTGGCGATGAATTGCTCGATGATGTCGGGCGCAATGTCGCTCGAGGCAGGTTGTGCGCTCGCGGGGGCCGTATATTTCTGTTTTCCGGTTGGCGCCTGCGACGTGATGAGCAGCCATCCGAACAGCCGCGGCCACAGCGGTAGCCGCTGCCAGATCGTGGGCGTCACCGCTGGATCGAGCGCGCGTCCGATCGTCTCCAACATCTGCTGGTCCGCCTTGAGCAGATGATCGAAACACTGACCGATGCTCCAGCTGGCCGTGTCGGGTCGCCAGTTGAGTTGCGCCCCGCCAAAACGGCCGAAGACTATCTCCGCGTCGCGGGCGATGGTCGAGAACTCGTCGACGAGTTGGGCGGGCGAGAGCGCCGTGTAGCGGGTGCGTCCCACATTCCATACCCTAGGGCACGGTGCGAAGCTCGTCAAACCTGATCACGATCAGATCGCTCCTGCAGCCATTCGTCCGCCTTTCCCCCGGCGAATATCGGGGAGCTTCCGGCGTGATGGTGAGGCCAGTGGTCTGCCCCCTCCGAGTTGAACTTCGCATCGCGGCGGCACCGCAAGGGTTGTTGGGCGGCCCCGGCGACGGCTCGGTACCGCCGCGGCGTTGTGAAGAAAGGCGTTGCGGCGACCCGGAGGACAGCAGTGTCACGATGCCGGAGCGAACGTGAGCGCGCCATCGAGCAGCACGATGTCGGCGTCGCCTTCGCCGACCGCGGCGAGAATCGACCGTCCGTTCGCGGACCAGGACACGCGGCGCGCGATGAACGTCGCGCGATCGCCGAAATCCGTCACCTGACGCCACGCTCCCGTACGCGTGGAGACTGCCCAGATGTTGGTCGTGTCGGCGTCAGTGAGCGGCATTGCGAGCCATTCGCCGTCTGGCGACAGCGCGGGATTGACGATCTGCCAGTTGGGCACGCGCGACGCGGGAACCCGCGCGAGTGCGCGTGAAGGGCCGTCCTCGGGCGCTGCCGCGCGGATTTCGATCTCCGGCCGCCCATCGAGCAGCGGATGCTCCACCATGTAGTACAGCGTTCCGCCGTGCAGTCCGATGACGTTCCGTGTCGCCTCGGTTCTGACCTTGATCGCGGTGCCGCCGGCCGACTGGATCTTGAAGAGCGCGCCGGCCGACGATTCCGAGTAATAGATCCAGCGGCCGTCGGATGACCAGGCCATGCCGAGTCCCTGGCTCACGATATTCCGCAGATTCGTGCCGTCGGGGTTGACCAGCCACACGCCGAAGTCGAGTCCCGTACGTCCCTTGGACGATACGAACGCGATCGACCGTCCGTCGGGCGACCACACCGGCGCGCCAATCGACACGCGGGGATCGCTCTCGAAGGTGACCTGTCGCAGACGTCCGCTCTGAGTCGCCATCACCCAGAGATTCCCGTGCCCGCCGCTGTCGGAGAGAAATGCGATCCGGTCGTCCGGAGCTCCGGTAGGAGTTAACACCTGTCCCGTTTGTCGTGTCAGCTGCTCTGCCCGTCGCACGTTTTCACTCGGAAGGTGCTCGAACGGAAACTGCCAGATGTCGAAGCGCATGTGCATCCGCGCAGCCGACAGCAGACCCGACGCGTCGATGTCGGGCTGCTCGTACCACGCGTCGCCTGGCGTGATCTGCCGCCGGACGCGATTGTCCAGAGCCACCTGCCACAGCGTCATCGGGGGCAGGTACGGGATTGTGCTTCCACGGCTCGAACCGTAAACGATCCCCGAGCTGTCGGGGAGCCACGCGAGGCCTTTGATGATGTCCCGTTCGTCGGTGAGCTTGCGTGGTTCGCCGCCACTCCGCGCGATGACGAAGATGTCGTAGCGCACACCGTCGCCTCGCTGAAATGCGATCCACTGCCCGTCGGGTGACCACCGCGGGTGGAGATGATAGCCGGCGACGGATCGCGCGATCTCCTGTACGTCGGTTCCCTCGAGAGTCGCGGTGACGAGCTGTACGCGTCCGTCGGCGAGCCTGAAGCAGGATAGCCGCCCGTTCCTGCTCACGTCGCCGCCGCCGATACTGTCGATGACGCGTCGAGGCGAGCCCCCGAGCGCCGGGATGCTCCAGATTGCTCCCTGCGATTGACCGGGGCCGCCGGGTGAGAAATACACCAGCGAATTGCCGTCCGGCGACCAGCGCGGTGACTGGTGATCAATGGGATCGCTGGTGATCTGCACCGGCGCCCCACCGGCGAGGAGCCGCACGAAGATCTGTCGCGGCTCATTGACCCTGGCGGTGAATGCCACCTGCTTGCGGTCCGGAGAAATCGCCGGCGATTCCTCGATGCCAGGCATGTCTGTGAGCCGCTGAACCGTCGCCATCATCGGCTGTGGACTCGCGCCCGCCGGCATCGTCTCGCGACCGGCCAGATAGCCGAGCACGCCGGCAGCCGACACCGCAAGGAACACCAGCGCGGCGATGCCGATCCTCTCTGATGGCAGTCGCGCGATCCGCGTGTGCCCGGTCCACGTGTTCTCGGGCAGATTCTGGAGATCGAACATCAAGTCGCGGGCGTTCTGAAACCGCACCTCTGGCGTCTTCTCCGTGCAATGACGAACGATGCGTTCGACCCCGGCGCCGACGGGAACCATCGACGTTAGTGGCGGCAGATCGTCATGGAGAATTGCGCCGATGGTTTCCGCCACCGTGCTTCGCCGGAACGGCGCGAATCCCGCCAGCATCTCGTAGAGCACGACTCCGAGGCTGAAGATGTCCGCCCGATGGTCGGTGCGTTGGCCGCGGACCTGTTCGGGCGACATGTATGCCGCGGTGCCCACGATCGGAGCGACAACGGCGCCGTCGAGAGTGATCGTCGACGCATCGCCCGAGGCATCAGCGTCGATCATCTTGGCAAGCCCGAAGTCGAGAATCTTGATGCGTCCGTCTTTGGTGACGAAGAGATTGTCAGGCTTGATGTCGCGATGCACGATCCCCCGCTCGTGGCCGGCGGCCAAGCCGCTGGCGATCTGCATCGCGTATTCGACCGCCTTGCGCGAGGGAAGGGGGCGACCCTTCATCTCCTGGCGAAGTGTTTCTCCCTCCAGCAGCTCGGTCACGATGAAGGCGATGCCGTGGTGCACGCCAGCGTCGTGAACGGCGAGGATGTTGGGGTCGTTCAGGCCGGCCGCGGCGCGGGCTTCGCGCTCGAATCGGTGCCGACGATCTGGATCGCGCGAGAACACCGGCGGCAACACTTTGATCGCCACATCCCGCCGCAGTTGCGGGTCGCGCGCGCGATACACGTCGCCCATCGCGCCGGCGCCGAGGGGTCCAAGGAGCTCAAACCGGCCGAGTCGATCTCCCACCGACAGGCTCGCGGCCGACCGCCGCGGCGGAGTGTCGCCTTCCAATCGGATTTCCATGAGATCCCGACGAGTTCCTCAGGATGTCCGCGCCGTTATTGCGCATTCTATCCCCGGTGGGAAGCTCGTCAAACCTGCCCTCGATCGGATCGCGCCGCAGAATCCGCTCGTGCGACCGGCGTTTACCTGATCGGATGCCTTAGACCCACCTTCGCGGCGAGTTCGTATTGGTACGCGACGTTCAGAACGGTGCGTTCGTCACCAGGTTTGCCGACGATCTGCAGGCCAATCGGCATGTGGTGGCGGTCGAACCCGCAGGGCACACTGACGACCGGCAGGCTGTAGTAGTTGGCAAACGCGGTCGTTTCGGCGGAGACCCCTTGCGCGGGGTTGGTCGCAGCTTCTGCGACGGTTGGAACGATCGAGTTCAAGGTCGGGAGCACGATGACATCGACATCTGCAAAGGCTGCAGCGGCAATGCCGACGCGGTCGGCCTCAATCGTGGCCATGCTGCCCCGGCTGGCGTTCCCAAACGGCACGGCAGCATCACGAGTGTCGTACCCGGCGTCGCGAAGCGCGGTCACGGCCTTTTCAAATGCCTGTTTGACTTCTGCATCGGCCGCAACGTTGTCGGCCACGCCGATTCGCACCGTTGTGTCGGCCTTCGCAACGTGCGCACCAAAATCGGCATCCCGGTCCGTCAGCACATTGAGCACGAGCGCCGTATCCGCGACGCTGCGAGTCGTCACCCCGGCGTGCGCCATCCAGCGGATAAAGTCGTCGACCGGCTGATCACCCAAAATCCCTCTCATACTGATCAAGTCCGAGCTGCCCTTGAATCCCACTACGCCACAACACGCGGCCGGTAGACGGACTGAACCAACAGCATCGGTATCGACCGTCGCGAAACACAGCCCGGCAGCCACCGCCGCGGCCGAACCAGCCGACGAGCCACCAGTTACATAGTCGCCATTCCATGGATTGCGCACCGGACCAAAGTAACTGGTCAACCCGGTTGTCGCCATACCGAGGGCATCCATGTTTGTTTTGCCGATGACAATCGCGCCGGCCTGTCTCAATCTCTTGACCACTTCGGCATCGGTATCCGGCACCCGGTTTTTGAACTGCTCGAACCCGGCAGTCGTTGTCACGCCAGCCGTGTCATAAAAGTCCTTCACGGCCACGGGCAACCCGTGCAGCGGGCCTCGCCACTTCCCGGCTTTGATCTCTGCCTCGGCTGTTTTGGCGTGATCCCGTGCATCATCGGCCATCACGGTGATGAACGCGTTCAGTATGGGATTCAACGTCTCGATTCGTCGCAAGCAGACCGCGACCACTTCCACAGGCGATACTGTCTGTTCGTGGATTCGTCTGCTCAATTCGCCGATGCTGTCGTAGTACATCTCTACCGCCGTCCTCCTCGGCCGGACTGTCAATGAGGTTGGAAGATCGTTGCGCGGGGCTGCCTGGCTATTGTCCGGTCTACGCGCTGCGGGCAGCATCGAGGAACTGCCACGGAGACTGGCGCAGCATCTGACGCGAACCCGGCCCGGAACTTTGTGCAGGCGCGTTCAGCCGGCCATCAACTTCCGCGCCATCCATCGAGCGTCGCTCGCCCGCTGGGGCCCGTCCACCTCGGACCCGGCGACAGCGCCGTCGAACAGCACCATAAGAGCGCGCGCCGTCGCTTGCGGTTCTTTCACTCCCGCCGCCGTTGTCCATTCGCGGAAACGCTCTGAGAACCACTCTCGTTGACCGTGAGCAATGGCGCGCGCCGGGTGCGCTGCATCGGTCAGTTCGCTCACCGTATGCTGCAGCGGGCAACCGCGGAAGTCCTGCGACTCCGCCCACTCGACCACCCAGTCGAAAAACTTGAGCGCGCGCTGCGACGGCGGGGTGTCGGCGAGGTACGCCTCGATGCTCGTGCGGGCCGCCACCGTTCGGCGCTCGAGGTACGACGCCACGAGCTGGTCCTTGCAGCCGAAGTGCTGATAGAGCGACGCCTTCGCTGCGTCGGCCTCAGCCAGGACGCGGTCGATCCCCACCGCACGCACGCCCTCGCGGTAGAACAGGCGATCGGCGGCATCGAGGAGGCGATCGCGGACGGCGATGTCGGAGGCTTTCGGCCGTTTCCTGGCTGTCCGTGGCACGCCTTGACAATAGTAGACAGATCGGTCTACTGTCAACCGCATGGATAGACAGAACGGTCTATTCTCGACCGCGGACATAGTCAGCTTCAGTCTCGCGCATCGCGAGGCCGTCAGGAGTCTCATCATGGGCTACGCACTCTCGGGCAAGACCGCACTCGTCACCGGCGCCAACCGTGGCATCGGCGAAGCTATCGTGGACGCGCTCGTCGCGGCCGGCGTTAAAAAGGTGTATGCCGCCGCCCGTAACATCTCCACGCTCGACCCGCTGGTCGACCGCCACGGCTCACGCGTCGTGCCGCTCCAGCTCGATGTGACCAGCGCGGCGCAGATCGCGACCGCCGCTGCCACTGCGACCGACGTCGATCTCCTGGTCAACAACGCGGGCATCGTCGGCTTCTTCGGTGGCGACTTCACCGATCCGAAGTGGATCGAGGGCGGGCGACAGGAGATGGAAGTGAACTTCCTCGGCACTTTCGCGGTGACGCAGGCCTTCGCGCCCGGTACTCGCGAAGAACGGCGGCGGTGCCATCGCCAATCTCAACTCGGTCGCCTCGTTCGTAAGCTTCCCGATTCTCGCCGCGTACAGCGCGTCCAAGGCCGCGACGCATTCGCTGACTCAGGTCACGCGCGCGATGTTACGGGGACAGAACACGCAGGTGTTTGGCGTCTATCCGGGCCCGATTGACACCAGGATGGGCGAGGCACTGACGCTCGAGAAGGCGTCGCCGGCAGATGCCGCCCGGGCGATTGTCACGGGCATCATTGCGGGCAACGAGGAGATCTTTCCCGACAAGGCGAGCCAGGGCGTCGGGCCGGCCTTCTTCGCGGATCCCAAGGGACTCGAGCGCCAGGTCGGGGAGACTCCGGCCGCGGCCTGAGACTCAGTCATCGAGAGACCACATCAATGAAGGCCTTCATCCTCGATCGTTACGGAGGTGCCGACTGTGTCCGGGCTGGCGAAGTGCCGGACCCGGAGGTGCGTGAGGATGACGTCCTCGTCCAGGTGCACGCCGCTGGTGTCAACGCTCTGGATGCCAAACTCAGAAATGGCGAGTTCAAGCGGATTCTGCGATATCGCCTGCCGGTCATCCTGGGCCACGACGTTGCCGGGGTCGTCGTCCGGGTCGGATCTCGCGTGCGTCGATTCAGCGCCGGCGACGAGGTCTATGCGCGGCCGCCTGACGGGCGAATTGGCGCATTCGCGGAATTCATTGCCATCAACGAAGCGGACCTGGCGATCAAGCCCAAATCCCTCACCATGGAGGAGGCGGCTTCCATTCCCCTGGTCGGTCTCACTGCCTGGCAGGCGCTGGTCGAAAGAGCGAGTGTGCAGCCAGGACAGAAGGTCCTGAGACGCCGCTGATCAACGGAACACTCCGTAACGTCCACCTGGACGGGAGAACGGCCCTTCAGAACTCCTATGTCGAGCGCATCGCCACCATCGGCTGGACCGACGCGGCGCGCCGTGCATGGGCGAGGCTGGCAAGGACGGCAACGAGCACTGCGATCGCCGCGCCGACGACGTAGGCCAGGGGCTCCGCGTTGCTTAGCCGGATGCCGAGGTTGTCGCCCTGGAGGCGAACGATGCCGACCGTGATGACGAGTCCGAAGAGCACGCCCGGGATGACGAGCTTCACGACGTCGAACAGGATCAGTCCCACCACGCCTCGACGTGACGCGCCGAGCGCGATCCGCACGGCGATCTCGCGGGTGCGGGTGGCGACCATCAATCCGACGACTCCGTATATTCCGAGCGCAGCGAGGGTCAGGATCACGCCGCCAGCGCCGCCGGTGACGGCCGCCCGCCCCAGGAAGTCGCGCACGCTGTTCTGCCGGAGCCCCACGCCGGTGACGATCCTGGAATAGACGGTGCCGCCCTCGTAAGTGCGTGTACGGTCGACATCAGGGCCGAGATCCCGGACCGCGTTGTCGAGCGCCGCAGTCACCTTAATTGGTTGTTCGCCAGGGACGCCACGCGCAACTAAAAACACGTTCGGCGACGGGTGCTGGGCCAGTGGTAACAGCAACTGGGCTCGCTCCGTACCCATTTGCGCAGTAGGAAAGTCACGCGTCACGCCAACGATAGTGAGGGCTTGTTGCGTCTTCCCTTCAGGCCCGAACGTCAAACGCCGGCCAATGACTGCGGCGGGGTCGTTCGGTGCAAGTTGGTCGGCGAGCATGTTGGAGATGACGGTCACCATCTCGCCGTCGGCACTGTCGTCATGGGTGAAGCCGCGGCCGACCAACAGCCGGATACCCATGGTGTCCAGATAACCGTCACCGATACGTGTCGTCTGGACGATGACCACGCTTGAAGCACTGTTCTTGTCCGCCTGCAGCGAGACCCTCGCGCTGCGGGACTGGAGATCCAGCGGCAGGCCATCGGCCACGGTGGCGGACGCCACACCGCTCGTCTTTTCGAGGCTGTCACGGGCGCTTCTGAGTCGCAGCTCGATACTCTCATCCGCGACACCGTGGAACGTCAACGGCGCCGCGTACAACAAGTCGGACTCGAATCCGAGGTTCCCTGTTGCGGTGACGCGCACTCTATCGAGTGCGATGGCGCTCAAGACGATCAACGGCACCGCGATCGCCACCTGCAGCGCCGCCGTCAGGCGATGAATGCGCCCCGCCTGGAATCCGCCGACGCCGGCATCGTCCTTCAGCGAAGAGATGATCACCGGCTGACTGAAACGGGTCGCCGGCAAGAGTCCGAATACCATGCTGGTCACCAGGCACAGTGCGATACAGATCGAGAAGATGAACGGATCGAATTGCAACGCCTGCTCGACTTCGAACGGAACGGGGCGCCCGGCCCAGGCCAACAGGCGGGGAGCGTTGAACAGCACGACCGAGCCGAGAACGGCCCCGAGACCTGCCAGCACGACCGCTTCGGACAAGAGATAGCGCGCCAGCCGTCCCCGGCTCGCACCGATCGCGTGACGGATCGAGAGTTCCCGCTCACGCATCGCGCTCCGAACCAGCATCATGCCGGAAATGTTCAGGCACACGACCACGAGCACCGCTCCAGTGAGGGTGAACGCAAGGGTCTCGACGATCCGGAATTCATTCAAGTGGCCGAGCGGATCGTACGGCACGGCGATGCCGGCCTTGAACTGATTCGTCGCCGGATACTCGGCGGCCAACCGCGAGGTGACGGCCGCCACTGCCGCGCTGGCCTGACCAATGCTGACGCCTGACGCCAGACGACCGTGGACCGACAGCCACTCACGGCTTCGGTCGAAGCGAAGAGTCGTGTCGACGCGCAGCGGCGGATACCGTCCGAGCGGGAGAAAGAGCTGTCGTTCCTGGAAACCCATGTGACCGGAAAAATGCTCCGGCGCGACGCCGACCACGACATGAGGGGCCCCGTCCAGCGTGAGCGTCTTTCCGATGATGTCCGGATCGGAACCCTTCTGGTTCTGCCAGTAGCTGTATCCCAGAATCACGACGGGTTCAGCTGTCAGCGGGTTGTCACCTGTCGCGTCGAATCCCGCGCCTCGAACCAGCGCCACGCCGATCGTCCTGAAGTAGTTCGCGGAGACGAACATGCTCGCCACAGACTCCGTGGGCCCTCCTGGGGTCGTGTCGACGGCAATCTTGCTCTCGCCGCTTTTCCAGCCGATCAGCGCAATCCCGGTATTGGCCTCCCGCAGGGTCTCGAAATCCGGATACGACCAGGTCTCGCCCGCCCCGCGCGACCCATTCGGCGTCGTCACGAGTTCGACGAGGCCGTCCGTCTTCACGCCGGCGGGCGGCATCCTGAGTGTGCGCGCCCAATACGGAATCGCGATGACCGGCACCATCCCGACGCCCAGCGAGACGACACACACGAGCGTGAATGCCCGCGCCTTCGCCAGCGACCGGCCGGCATAGAGGAGATCGCGCCAGATACCGTTGAACATTCCTCTATTCAATCACCTTGCCTTACAAACCAGTGTTTTCGTGAGCCTGGGACCGCTGTCTTCGAAACCGAGCTACGCAGGCGCGACGCGACGCTGGCGGCGGTCCGAACGTCGAGTTCTCGGTCGGCGACCGCCCTCGCGACCGAGAAGGAGTTGCGCGAGATCGCCGAAGGATGGCGCCGCTGGGCGGCGCACCCGGACGCCTGGTACGCTGTCCTCCACGGCGAGATCCTCTGCCACGCGCGTGTACGTCATTGGTGATCTCTTCTCGGGTCGAGATCCGTCTCGCGTTCGAACGAAAGCGCTAGACTTCGAGGAGGTACAAGTCCATGGACAACACCAGGATATTCAGGATGACCTTCGCCAGCGTCTACCCGCATTACATCACCAAGGCGGAGAAGAAGGGTCGTACGAAGGAGGAGGTGCATGCCATCATCCACTGGCTGACGGGCTACGATGAACGGACGCTGCACCAGCAGATCGACAAGAAGGTCGACTTCGAGACTTTCTTCGTCCGCGCACCACGGATCAACCCGAACGTGTCAAAGATCACCGGCGTGATCTGCGGCTATCGGGTGGAGGAGATCGAAGACAAGGTCATGCAACAGATCCGTTACCTGGACAAGCTGGTGGATGAACTGGCCAAGGGAAAGGCGATGGACAAAATCCTGAGGAAGTGAGCAGGAGTGATGGGCGTCACGCACTGGCGTGGGGTGACCGCCCTGCTGTAACCTGCGTGAGCATCTGCCCTTGAACGACAACCACAACCTGTTCGTTGCGCTGCGCGAGGCCTTTCCCGCCGATCTCGACGCGGTGGCGATCGAATGCGGCGACGGCGAGCCCCTCGTCTACACCTGGCGCGATCTCGAGCGAGGCACCGCGAGGATCGCGAACCTGCTCGCGTCGCTCGACCTGCCCGCGGGCGGCGCGAGTCGCCGCGCAGACCGAGAAGTCTGTCGAGGCCCTGATGCTGTACCTGGCGGTGCTGCGCACGGGCCTGGTCTACCTGCCGCTCAACACCGCCTACCAGAGCGGCGAGATGGAGCACTTCATCGGCGATGCCGAGCCGGCGCTCGTCGTCTGTTCGAGCCGGAACTTCGACGGGGTCAGCGCGATCACTCGCAAGGCGCACGGTCGCGGGGTGCCGCATGTGCTCACCCTTGACGCTGACCGTAGCGGAAGCCTGCTGGAGCAGGCCGCCGCCCACAGCGACCGGCATGAGGTCGCCGTCAAGCAGACCGACGACCTCGCGGCTATCGTCTACACCAGCGGCACGACCGGATCCAGCAAGGGCGCGATGCTGACGCACGGCAATCTGCTGAGCAACGCGCGCACGTTGAAGGACTACTGGCGCTGGAGGTCACCTGAGGCAGGCGGCGACGTGCTGATCCACGCGCTGCCTGTTTTTCACGTCCACGGACTCTTTGTCGCATCCCATGGCGCGCTGCTCAACGGCAGCAAGATGATCTGGTTCGCCAGGTTCGATCCGCGGGCGGTGATCGCGCGCTTACCTGACGCGACGATGTTCATGGGTGTGCCGACGATGTATGTGCGGCTGCTCGGCCGAGGCCGGCCTGACCCGCGAAGCCTGCCGCGGAATGCGCCTGTTCATCAGCGGCTCGGCCCCGCTCTCGATCGACACCTTCAACGAGTTCCGCGAGCGCACCGGCCACACGATCCTCGAGCGCTACGGCATGAGCGAGACGCTCATGCTGACGTCCAATCCTTGCGATCCGGCCGACGGCGAGCGCTTGGGCGGCACGGTGGGCGTTGCACTGCCAGGCGTGGACGTGAGGGTCCGCGACGATGCCGGTGCCGAATTGCCCGCGGGCGACGTCGGCGGGATCGAGGTGCGCGGCCCGAATGTGTTCAAGGGGTATTGGCGCATGCCCGAAAAGACGCGTGAGGAATTTACCGCCGACGGCTGGTTCAAGACTGGCGACCTCGGGAAAGTCGATTCACGCGGCTACGTCAGCATCGTCGGTCGCAGCAAGGACCTGATCATCACCGGCGGCTACAACGTCTACCCGGCGGAGGTCGAGGCGGTGATCAACGAAATGCCCGGCGTGGCCGAGAGCGCCGTCATCGGCGTGCCCCATTCGGATTTCGGCGAGGGCGTTGTCGCAGTCGTGGTCGCCCGACCGGGGCAGTGCATAGACATCGCAGCGCTGATAGTGAGCTTGAAGTCGAAGATCGCAAACTTCAAGGTGCCGAAGCGGGTCTTCGTCGTGCCGGAACTGCCGCGCAACTCGATGGGCAAGGTGCAGAAGAAGCTGTTGCGCGAACAGCATCAAGGGTTGTTCGCGGTGCCATCATGGTGATCTTTGGCACAACGCTGCTCGCCCTCTGCTATCTCGTTGGAATCATCGTCGGTGATGCGCTGGGTTCCCTGATTGGTGTCAAGGCCAATGTCGGCGGCGTCGGCTTTGCCATGATGCTGCTCATCGCCAGCCTCCACTATCTGCACCAACGCGGCCTGATGACGGTTGCGACTGAACGCGGGATCACCTTCTGGGCGGCCATGTATATTCCCGTCGTCGTCGCCATGGCTGCGACTCAAAATGTGCTGGTCGCCTTCAAGAGCGGAATGGTGGCCGTCCTGGGCGCTGCCGGATCAGTCATCGTCTGCGCGTGCGTGATTTCGGCGTTCAACCGGGTCATCGAGCGGCGCGGTGTCGATCCGGCATGGCAGAACACGATGTCCTCGGCTGAAACCAAGTAAGGCCGGCCGCCGTGGGATTGCTATACAAAGCCATCGCTGAAAATCAGCTGGTTGCCGCCTTCGCCACGGTCGGGATCCTGCTGTGGATTTCCGGTTACCTCTCACGCCACGTCTTCCGCGGACGGATCCAGGGATCGGCGATCGCCATTCTCGGAGGTTTGGCCCTCGCGTATTGGGGCGGTGCCCTGACAGGAAAAACCAAGGGACTCAGCGATGTGACCGGCTTTGCCGGGCTGGCTTTCATGGGTGGGACGATGATGCGGGATTTTTGCATCGTCGCGACCGCCAGCGAGGTCCGGCTGTCAGAGGCGAAGAAGGCCGGGGGGCTCGGGCTCCTGGCGTTGTTGCTCGGGACAGTCCTGCCTTTCGTCGTCGGCGTCGCCGTCGCTCGGGCTTACGGCTATACAGACCCGGTTGCCCTCACGACCATTGGCGCTGGGGCGGTGACGTACATCGTCGGACCCGTCACTGGGGCGGCGATCGGGGCGTCGTCCGATGTCATGGCCTTGAGCATCGCCACCGGGGTGATCAAGGCGATACTCGTCATGATTTTTACGCCTTTCCTGGCCAAGTTCATGCGACTCGACAATCCACAATCCGCGATGGTCTTCGGTGGGTTGGCTGGTACGGTCAGCGGTGTCAGCGCTGGTCTGGCCGCCACCGATCGCCGACTGGTGCCTTACGGAGCCCTTGTTGCTACATTCCACACCGGACTTGGTTGCCTGATGGGACCGTCCGTCTTGTTCCTGATCGTGAAGGCTATCTACGGATAGCGCGGATTTTACGCCGAGCGATCGCCAGCGCGGCCCAAGCGAACCGTGACAATTCTCGGAACGTTTGCGTTCACCTGATCGAGTAGCCTCCATCGACGCGAATGGTCGCGCCGGTCACGAAATCGGAGGCGTGCGAAGACAAGTAGACCGCGGTACCGGCGATTTCGTCAGGTTGGCCCCACCGACCAGCGGGCGTCCTCGCCAGAATCTCGTCGTTCATCGCGATCATCGGAGGCGTCCGCACGGGCGCGGTCATCTCGGTCTCGATCCAACCGGGCGCGATGGCATTGACCTGAATGTTGTGCGGCGCCAGTTCTATGGCCATCGATTTGGTCAGCTGGATGACTGCCCCCTTCGCGGCGCTGTAGGAGGGTATCAAGCCGGACCCGAAGAACGAATACATGCTGCCGACGTTGATGATCTTCCCGCGGCGGCGCGTGACCATGGCCGCAGCAACCAGTTTCGACAGCAGGAACACGGCGTTCAACTGTGACTCGATGACACCGTCCCAATCCGCCGCGTGCTCCAGCAACACACCGCCACTGAGATTGGCATGGCCGGCATTGTTGACGAGGATGTCGACCTCGCCAAGTTCACGCTCGACGCGCAGAAAGGCGGGTTGCAATCCATCGCGATCCGTGACGTCGACGTTCAGGACCAGCGAGGGACGGCCGATGGCCTTCAGTTCGTCCTCGATCCGTCCGTTCTTATCCTGGTTTCGCCCGAACACGGCCACGGCCGCACCTGCGTCGGCCAGTCCGATCGCGATGCCGCGGCCGATGCCGCCGTTCCCTCCCGTGACGATGGCGACTCGACCCGTCAGGTCGAACAATGCGCGAGTGTTCATAGGTGCACCAGGAGAAGTGTCGAACCGGGCCAGGACCGTTGTCGATCCGTTGCGAGAACAGCCGAGCCTGAAGTGTACAGCACGACACATCCCTCGGTGCGCTAAGTGCGACGTCATGTCGAAACAGCGCTCCGGAAGAGCGCCAGATCAGGCTGTTAAGTGTGGCGTCGTCATACCGGCTGCGATCCGGAATGGAGGCGTCGCGTGACTTGGCCCGAACGATTCCGTCGTGCGCAGAGGGACGAGTTTATGAATGGACTATTTGGCGACGCAGCCACCAGGGGAGTCGTTGGCGCGCAAGACAATCTCGACGAGCCGGATGGCCGCGAGCCGCTGCGACCCGCCACCAGATCAGGTAGGGCGTTACGTCGGCTTTTCATCTCCGAAGTCTCACTGACGAAGTCGCAGATCGAGGCTTGTGTCGCGACCGCAATAGACCGCCGTAAGGAGTCCTAACTCGGCTTACACATGCACTTGGACGCCAATTATCTCGACGGTGGACGAGACTTGGGAATGTCGGGTGCATGTAACCGCGTGGCATGCACGGACGCCTTGCGATCGCGGTGCTCGCGGCAGTCGGCCTGGTTACAGCCGCCACACGCGGTGTTCCCAACGACCGAGATCTGGAAGCGGCGAACCCAGTCCGGCCATTGCCGGCGCCGCCGGTCGGGTTGAACGGTCTCGACGATCTGCCCAGTCCCCCTGTCCCTGAGCGAGTTCGGCTCGGACGTTGGCTCTTCTATGACACGCGGCTTTCGGCCGATGGCACCGTCTCATGCGCGACGTGCCACGTACCTGACCGCGCGTTCTCGAACGGCAGACGCTTCGCACTCGGTACGGGCGGACACTCGGGACTTCGCAAAACGCCATCGTTCGTCAACGCGGCGCACACGTTCGTGCCGAACCGGTTCGGCTGGGACGGCCGCGCCGCCTCGCTGGAGGAGCAGTCCCTGCTGCCGGTCGCGAACCCCGCCGAAATGGGCAGCACGGCGTCCCGAATGGTCGGCACCCTGAGTCGCATCGCTGGCTACGCGCCGTACTTCCAGCGGGCGTTCGGCGATCGGGCGATCACGCCGGACCGCGTTGCGTCAGCGCTTGCGGATTACCAGCGGACCCGCATTAGCGGCAACTCGGCGTGGGATCGCTGGGAACGAGGTGACGCCGGTGCGCTCTCGCCGTCCGCTCGTCGCGGATGGGAGCTTTTCAACGGCGATGCACGCTGCAGCCGCTGCCACTACGGTCCGAACTTGACCGACAGCGCGTTTCACAATCTCGGACTTGGCTGGGATGCGGGTCGAACCGCTACGCGGACGAAGGGCGCGCGACGATCACGGGGCGACCCGACGATCGAGCCGCCTTCAAGACGCCGACGCTGCGCGACGTCGCGCGGCACCCGCCGTACATGCACGACGGGTCGTTGCAGACGTTGCGCGACGTCGTTCTGTTCTATAAACGGGGAGGCGTCCGCAATCCGCACCTCGATACGCAGATTCGCCCGCTTGACATTTCTGCTGGCGACGTCGACGCTCTCGTTGATTTCCTGGGCGCACTGAATGGCGAGGGCTTCATGGACCGCGCTCCCACGGTGTTTCCGAAATAGTGGCCTCGGGCACTGCGAATGTGCGGGCCGGCTGGATGCGTGACGAAATAAGCCGGTTCATAAATGCCCTGGTCTTGATCGTTGGGAACGTGGGCTGTGCCGGGCTGAGCTGGCTGTGAGGCTGGGCTTCGTCCGGAAGCGCGCTGGCGGGTTCTGAGATACGATTCCGACAATTCCGCACGTGAGGAGGAACAGTGGCGCATTTCACACGACGCGAATTCCTGAAAACCGGACTTGCTGCAGGGACGCTTGCCGTCTCCGGAGCAGTCCCGCTCAACGCCCAGCGCCGGAGTGCGACCGACCTCGTGACGCTCGGTCGGTCCGGACTGAAAGTCACCCGGCTTGCGTTCGGCACCGGCACCATGAGCGGCCAGGTGCAGCGCGAGCTCGGGCAGGACGGTTTTACGCGGCTGGTTCGCCATGCCTACGATCGCGGCATCCGTTTCTTCGAGACATCCGAATCGTACGGCGAGATGCATCGGATGCTCGGCGTCGCCCTGAAGGGGATCCCGCGCGACAGCTACCAGCTCATGTCGAAGGTGACGACGCGCGACGGTGTCGACCCGCAGCAGAAGTTCGACGAGCTCCGCCGCCTTGCCAACACGGAATACTTCGACATCATGCTGCTCCACTGGCAGCACACGGCGACATGGCCAGCCGACACGGGGCGCTGGCAGGATGCGATTCTCGAGGTGCAGTCAAAGAAGGTCGTGCTCAGCCATGGTGCCTCGGTACACGGACTGCCGGCCCTGCGCCGGGTTCCCGGCAACAAGTGGCTCGACGTCGCGATGATTCGCGTCAACCACACAGGCAAGAGCATGGACGCCGAGGATTACGCGACGCAGGGTCCGGGGAACGTCCCGGAAGTCATCACCCACGTGAAGGAGGTCCGTCAGCAAGGCATGGGCGTGATTTCCATGAAGCTTGCGGGCGAAGGGACTTTCGATCGCGAGGACCGTCGGAAGGCGATGAGGTTTGCTTTTCGCGACGCGGGTGTGGATTGCGTCACGGTGGGCTACAAGAGCCCTGCCGAAATCGACGAAGCGATCGAGAACCTGAATTTGGCGCTCGCCTAATAACCGTCGGATCGCGCAAGATCTCGGCAACGTTCACACCTGCCTTCTGCGGCTGCATTCGCGGAGCTCGAGAAATGCGTCAAGGCCCTCCTTAATCAGCGCTGGGCGTTAACGTCGTGGGAGCTTCCGGTTGCTCCCTTAGCGCTTCTGAGGTAGTCTTTCCTTAGCACTTCTAAGGGAGGACAGCCCGCGCTCATGCCGTCACTCGAATTGCCACAGGGAACGTTGGATCTGCTCGTCCTGCGCGTGCTGAGCGCTGGCGAGATGCATGGGTGGGGCATCGCCCAGCGGTTGAGCATCCTGTCGGACTCTGCGCTGCAGCTGCAGGAAGGCACGATCTACCCCGCGCTGTATCGCATGGAGGCGAAGGGCTGGGTCGCCTCCGATTGGGCAATCTCCGACAACAACCGCCGCGCGAAATACTACCGGCTGACGAAGATCGGTCGGAAGCAGCTGGCCACACAGCAGCAGACGTGGGATCGACTCACCACGGTGGTCGCGGATGTCCTTCGGCGGGCGTAGACAATCAGGAGGCGCGATGGACTGGCTGAGGCAGGTATGGTTCAAACTGTCAGGCCTGTGGCGCGGTGACGCTCGTGAGGCCGAGATGGCCGAAGAGATGGGCGCGCACCTGGATCGACTGACCGCCGCCAATCAGGCAGCTGGCATGTCGCCCGCTGAGGCCCGCCAGCAGGCGTTGCGCCGCTTCGGCAACCTTGCCAGCATCCGGGACCACGCCCGCGATGAACGGCGCTTCCGGTGGCTGGCCGACGCCGTGCAGGATCTACGCTACGCGGCAAGACAGCTACGTCGCAATCCGGGCTTCGCCGCCACCGCCATCCTGACGCTCGCCATCGGCATCGCGGCGAACACCGCCCTGTTCGGAGTCGTGGACGAACTGCTGCTCAAGCCGCTGCCGGTTCCATCGCCGCGCGACCTCGTGCTGTTCAATTGGCTCGAAGGCCGTCAGAACATGCGCACGGGTATGGACGGCGTCAGGACCACCGACGAGGCGACGGGCCGCTCCACCAGCACGTCGTTCTCGTATCCGACGTTTCGCCGGCTGCAGGAGGCCAACCGCACGCTGACTGAGCTCTTCGCGTTCTATCCGCTCGAGCAGCTGAACGTCGTCGTCGACGGGAGCGCCGACGTATCCTCCGGACAGTTCGTCTCGGGCAACTACTTTCGTGGCCTCGGCGTGGGCGCCGCACTCGGCAGGACACTGACCGACGAGGATGACAGGCCCGGCGCGCCGCCGGTGGCGACCATCACGCACCAGCATTGGACCCGGCGCTTCGACCGCAATCCGAACATCGTCGGCAAGGCCATCCTCATCAACAAGAAGCCGTTCACTATCGTCGGGGTCACCCCCGAAGGGTTTGCCGGCACGCTCGATGTGACGCGGTCGCCGGATTTCACACTGCCGTTCGCCGTCGAGCCACTGCTCGGTGGCGAGCGCTCCGATCTCGCGCGCCCTGCGTTCCTGTGGGTGAACATGATGGGCCGCCTGCGACCGGGCGTGTCTCGCGAACAGGTCATCGCCGACCTGACTCCTGCGATGCAGCAGGCCATGCTGGAGGAATGGCAGCAGTCGCTGACGACAGGGACACGCGCCACGAGCACCGAGACCGGTCGAACGCTTGACGATGCGTACATGCTGCGCGCCGAAGCCGGCGGACAGGGACTGATGGACTCGCGGCGACGGTATGCGCAACCCTTGCTCGTCTTGATGGGCTGTGCGGCGCTGGTGCTGCTGATCGCATGCGTCAACATCGCCGGCCTGCTGCTCTCACGCGGCGCGGCCCGGCAGAAGGAGATCGCCACGCGTCTGGCCCTCGGCGCCGCCGGCGGGCGGATCGTACGTCAGTTGGGCGCGGAGAGCCTGCTCATTGCCGGCCTCGGCGCGGCGGTGGGCCTCGTGCTGGCGCGCTGGGCGGCGGGTGTCCTGGTCGTTTGGCGGCCATGGGGCGGATCTGCCGTGCTCGACGGTGGGCTCGACTGGCGCGTGTTTGGCTTCTGCGGCGCGATGGCCTTGTGCACTGGCGTGCTGTTCGGCCTGACACCGGCGATGCGTGCCGCGCGTACCAAGCTGAACGAAGCGACGAAGCGCACGACCGGCATGGCATCGTCGCTTCTTGCGCGTGCCTTGGTGGTGGGGCAGGTCGCCCTCTCGCTCATGCTGCTGGTGACCGCGGGCCTCTTCGCCGGCACGCTCAGGAATTTATACGCCGTGGACAAGGGCTTCAACGCCGACCACTTGTTGATCTTCCGCGTCCAGCCACAGCTGAACGGTTATGCGCCAACCGAGAGTGCCGCACTGTACGCGCGCATAATCGAGCGTCTCGAGACCATTCCGGGCGTACGGGGCGCGACGGTGTCACGCCATCCACTCCTCGCACTCAGCCGCCGCGCCGACAGCGTGAGTATCGAAGGCGTCGCGACAACTGCCGGCGCAAGCGCCGAAGTGAACGTCGTGGCGGGAAACTTTTTCGACACGATGGAGATTCCGCTGCTCCTCGGACGAGATTTCGATGAGCGCGATCGCACGGGCTCGACGAGCGTGGCCGTGGTGAACGAGCGTTTCGCGGCCAACTACCTCGCCGGCACCAGCCCGATCGGACGCCGCCTGTGGTTCGGCGACGCGGGCAGCGGTACTCCGATCGAAATCGTCGGCATGACACGCGACGCGAAGTACACGGACCTGCGCAGCGCCACCAAACCGACGGTGTACGTTCCGTTCCAGCAAGACATTCCGGGGCAGGTCAATGTCGCGGTGCGAACGGCCGGTGAGGCCATGGGGCTGGCGCCTGCAGTCCGCAGCGCCGTGCGTGAGCTCGACGCGACGCTGCCGTTGTTCGACGTCCGGTCGCAGGCCGAGCAGGTCGCAGAGTCGATTGCCCGGGAGACGATGTTCGCCAGGTTCTCGACGCTGCTCGCAGTGATTGCGATGGTTCTCGCGGCCGTTGGCCTCTACGGCACGATGGCGTACACGGTGGCGCAGCGCACGGCGGAGATCGGCCTGCGCATGGCGCTTGGCGCCAGACGTGCGGCCGTGATCGGTATGGTCGTGCGACAGACGCTAGTGGTGGCTGCGATCGGTGTCGCGATTGGGGTGCCGCTGACTGTCGGCGCCGGACGCCTCGCCGGCACCGTGCTCGATCAGATGCTTTTCGGGCTGGGACGGTACGATCCGGTGGTGATGGGCGGCGCGGCGGCGATCCTTGCGCTCGTTGCGGTCGTCGCATCGCTCATGCCGGCCCGCGCCGCGGCCCGGGTCAATCCCCTTCTCGCGCTTCGCCACGAGTAGAGCTATCAGCCAGCAGCTATCAGTTAAAACCGGAAGCTGAAGCCTGAGAGCCGATTGACGGCCCTCTTGCCTGTCCAAACGAAGCTCGCACCGGCGAGCTGGAGATCCTCAATGGCCGCACTAGCGCTCAGGCGCGCGTGCGGCGTGCGTTAACGTCGTTCACACGATCGATCTTGGCTGGTACGGCGTGCGCGAATGAGACCGGCAGGCTTGGCTGCGTCGGTCGATTGGATGCGGACATCGAATCCGGCAACCCGGAGCGCGTTAGTCATCCGGCTGCAGGCGTCCGGCATGCCGGCGAGATGGTGATACTCAATCACGGCCTCACGAACCCAACGAATTGCGCCCGTCTCCACCAGGTCGTCGACGACTCCGTATTCTGCGCCCTCGATGTCGAGCTTCAGAAAATCAACCGTCTTCGCAATGCGATCGGACAATCGGATGGCCGGAACCTGTTCACCTTCGTCTCCACCCCAGGATTGATGGACACTGGCGGTCATGCTGGCAGGATCGGATCGGCTCCGGAACAGTGTGACCGGAGCACCGTCTCCGGTCACCGCCACCTGCTCGGCGACAACCGAAGTCAGGCGATTGGATTCGATGGTGCGAGTGAGGTGGGCGAAAGTAAGAGGATCAGCCTCGAAAGCGACCACTTCCGCCGCGGGATGGAGTGCCTTGAAGAATAGGACCGCCATTCCGATGTTCGCGCCGCAGTCGAGGATGTGCGGTTGGGTTGCACGGGTCTCGAACTGGTACTCAGCGTTGACGAAGATCTCGTGGAGCAAAAAAAGGGCATGGCTCTGATTCGCGTAGTCCACCCGAAATCCGCCAACCTGCAAAGAACCGGGATCAACGGAGCCCCAATTCCGCGACGCCCGCCATGCAAAGCGAAGGTAGTCGCGCGAGAAGCCGAAACCAAACAGACGACGGCCCGGAGAAAAGAAGGCGTTGCGCAATACGCGCAAGAGACGCTTCATCGCATCAGTCACAAGGATCACACGATCGTTCGATCTCAATCACCCGTCTCCGGGCCCGCCTTCTTCGTTGCAGGACTGGTGAACGTGGAGGTGTAGTCGCGTGCGGCCGTAGCGAGTGCAACTGTGCGCGGCATCCAGGCGAATGCAAAATCAACGCCGCGCCGCTTCCAGCCGGCGACCCTGCATCGGCCGCCATGCCGGCGTGCCGTCCTCCCATTGGTTGTCGGTCAGCTGCTGCACGTCGCTGCCGTCGTACCGCATGACGAACAGCTCGCCGTAGGGCTGGGGAGCATCGGTGTACATCACCTCGTCTTTGAAGCCCATGCGCGAGCTCGCGAACACGATGTGCTCGCCATCCGCCGACCAGGCCATGTGCGCATCGTTGCCGGGGGTCGACGTCAGGCGTCGGACGTCAGTGCCGTCGGGCCGAATCGTGAACACTTCGTAGTCGCCCCCTACCAGGCGCGAGAACATGATCAGATCGCCGCGCGGCGACCAGAGTGGAAAGTTGTCGTAGCCGGTCGTCAGGGTCGTGACCGCACTGGTCGACAGGTTCATGATCCGCAGGCCGTCGCCATCCGGACCAAATGTGCGATAGACGACGCGCGTGCCGTCAGGCGCCAGCGATGGGAATCCGTTGTTGTTCGGGCCTTTCGTCAGATCGCGCAGGCCGGTACCGTCTGGCTTGATCATCGCGATTTGCGCACCGCCATCGACGCGATCTGCCTTGCCGAGGAACAGGTTGTGGAACCCGTTGAAAAAGGCGCCGAACGGACCGATGCCGAACACGATCGCGTCACCTTTCGCCGACCACTGCGGTCCCAGCGCGCTTCGCGTCGCCTCGTGAAAGATGGTCGTGGCCTTCTGCGTTTCGGCATCGACCACGAACAGGTGATTGCCCTCGGGCGTGGGCGTGTAGTCGGCCGACGCATACCGCAACCCGCTCGGATCGAACGACGGCTGCATGCCGCCCAGTCGCAGGTCGTATGAGGGCAGTCGACTCCACATCTTTGGACCGGTCGTGGTTTCGGGCGTCCGCGGGCCGATTGCCTTGTGATACGCGACGCGCCGGCCGTCCGGCGACCAGGTCGCGCCGAGGACATTCCCCTGCGGTCCCGATGTGCCGCTGGCGTACGCGATACCCGACGGCTTGTCTTTCCTGATGTAGCCGACGTCGTTGCCGACGAATGCCGGCGCCATTTTCACGCCGGGACCGCTCGCGAGATCCGACACGGCACCGCTGACCACGTCGATCGACACGAGTGAGGTCGAGCCGCCCTCTGGCACCCCCTGTCGAAAGTCCATCGTCTCCTGCGCGGTGGTGCAGTAGGCGACGACACGGCGGCTGTCGGCTGACCACTTCGGGCTGCCGCAGAATTCGCCGCGCTTCGTCAGCTGTCGCAAGCCGGAGCCGTCCGGGTGCACGAGATAGATCTCGGTGCGCTGCAGCGCCTCCCAGCGTCCGCGCGAGAACGGAAGGCCCGTGCCTCGATCCGACGTAAACGCGATCCACGAGCCATCAGGCGACCACGAGGGTCGATAGTCACCGCCGGGTCCCGAGGTGAGCGCCTTCGCGCGATGGGTGCGAACGTCGAGCGTCCAGAGATCGGCCGTGCCGTTCGCGCGCGTCGTGACAAACACGATCTGCTGCCCGTCCCCAGAGAAGGCGGCCTGATCGTCGTACGCCGGACTGTCGGTGAGCCGTTCAACGCCGGCGCCGTCCGGCTTCATGCGATACAGGTCTGCCGAGCCGTTGCGCTCGGACGTGAATGCGATCCAGCCGCCATCCGGCGACCAGGCCGGGTCGTAGTCGACGTCGGTCGTGCCCGGGAGCGGATGCTCGTCGCTGCCGTCGGCGTTGGCGATGAAGAGTCCGATCTCTTTCGGGACGGGAAACACCCGTGAGAAGAAGATCTGCTGCGGCGGCGCCTGCGCGGCTGCCGCGACGCACACGAGAAGAACAAGGCCGATCGAGACACGGATCCTCATGAGTTCATCACCAGCGCTGACCCTACGAGATGTTTCCGGAGGCCAAAAGGATACCGCAGTCGAGGTGAACCGCCACTGCGCGCGCGGCGGTGGGGACATGCCGAGCGACGGCGTAGACCGGTCGTCAGCACTGATCGCGACCGCGAGACACTCCGTCGGCGGTCACGGTAGTTCCGTCTCATTTCGCGTCGGGGACCTCCTCGCGCTCCCTGTTGCGCGATACGACGGCATTCTTTGCCGCGGCGTTCTCAACGACTTCCTGAATGACGACACACGCCAATCGGTGTTTGCCGCGTTCGCTGGCGCGCTTCGACGCCCAGGCGTCCTGATGCTGGACGTTCGCGAATGGGAGGCGACGAGGAAACGTCAGCAGCGCGAGCCCGTTTTTCGAAAGAGCGCGTTCTTACGGAGCCACGGTCGCGCTCGAACCACATTGTAACGGGGCGCAACGCGCGCGATCACGATCTGCCGGAGCCCGCCGCTTCCACTTCGAAGGGATTGTCGAAGTACGGATCTCTTCTCCGCAGGATCGCCCACACGCTGGCGGCCACGTACGCCGGTATGAAGAACGGGCCCCAGCGTTCGTACTGACGCACGTGCACGCGTTCGTGCGCGCGGCAGCTCGCCAGGGTCAATTGGTCGCGGCCGACCACCACGTGCCCGAACGTCATGGCCGCTGCACCCCCCGCCAACGGCACGAGGCGCGTGAGCACCCACGCGAGCGCCGGGCCATGAGCCTCTGCCACCCCGTCCACGACCGCGATGCGGCCACGCCAGAGCGCCAGACTCGCGACGGTCAAGCCGAGAAGGCTTGGAGGCGCCGCCCAGATGTAGCGATGAATACGGAGCACCGGAGCCGATGGTACATCGGGGTGACACGAGGCTGCGAAAGCGCGACACTAATCACGAGCCATGAGCGAAGCACAAATTGTCGTGTTCACCGACGGCGCATCGAAGGGCAACCCCGGTCCGGGCGGCTGGGGCGTCATCATTGTCACGCCGGATGGACACGTGACCGAACGTGGCGGCGGCGCCGCCAACACGACCAACAACAAGATGGAGCTCACCGGTGCGATCGCCGCGCTCACGTCGCTCGAGGGCACCACCGGCCGCGTCTCGATCTACACCGACTCGACCTACGTCATTCAGGGCATCCGCGAGTGGATGTACAACTGGAAGCGGCGCGGCTGGAAGACCGCGACCGGCGGAGACGTGATGAACCGGGATCTGTGGGAGCGGCTCGACGACCTCGTCTCGGCCCGTGGCGCGCGCGCGATCTCCTGGCACTATGTCCGCGGCCACCACGGCATTCCAGGCAACGAGCGGGTCGACGAAATCGCCGACTCGCTTGCGATTCAGAAGCCGGTCGCCTTGTACAACGGCCCGCTGTGCGGGTACTCCGTGCCCGTCTTCGATCTGCCGGACGAGACGAGTGTGCCGCCGCGCAGCAAACCCTCGTCGCGCGGGAGCGACGCAAAGGCCGCTGCCTACTCATACCTCAGCGTCGTCGATGGCAAGCCGATGCGCCACTTCACCTGGAAGGAATGCGAGCAGCGGGTGAAAGGGCGTTCCGGCGCACGGTTCAAGAAAGCCACCAGTCCCGCGGACGAGGCATCAATTCTCGGCGCGTGGAACTTCAAACCGGATGACGTGTGATCCGCGCGCACATGCGCCATTCTGATTCAGGACGGAATCGAGTCGGGACTCTGGCAGCTCGCCACGACATCTGCGGCCACTTGATCGTGCTGTACTGAACCCGGCGCGCGACAGCGGCAGCACATATCATGGCGAACGATCGAATCTACACGACGAAGTTCGCGAGCCTGTACCCTTTGTAGGTGGCGAAGGCTGCGCAAAGATCGCAGGGAGGATCGAGTGTCGCTCGTCAATCGCACGCGCGAACGCTCATCGCGCAGATCGTAGCTGACACGCAATCACGACGCGTCCGAGAGGTGAGACGCACGCGGCAGCGGACTCGAGCGGCGTCTTGCGAGTCGGCGGCGGAAAAGCCTCGTCGAGCTCGTTGATATCCTCGCTCGACAGCTCGATCTCGAGTGCGCCCCGATTGTCGCGCACGTGCTCGATATGCGCCGCCTTGGGGATGGCCACAACCCCTTGCTGCCGCAGGACCCACGCGAGCGCCACCTGCGCGGACGTCGCATCCAGCCGCCTGGCAATCGTCTTCACCGTTGCGTGTTTCGCAAGGCGCCGCCGTTCGATGGGCGAGTAGGCCATGATCGGAATATGCCGCTTCCGGCACCAGGGAAGCAGGTCGTATTCGATGCCCCGACGCGTCAGGTTGTAGAGCACCTGGTTGCTCGCGACGTTCGAGTCGGCGTTCGGGGTCAGGGAGATGAGCTCCTCCATGTCGTCGACGTCGAAGTTGCTGACGCCCCAGTGCCGTATTTTTCCCTCGCGCTCGAGCCGCTCGAATGCCGTCACCGTCTCGTCCAGGGGCACCGTGCCGCGCCAGTGCAGAAGATACAGGTCGAGATGATCCGTGTTCAGCCGGCGCAGGCTCGCCTCGCAGGCCGAAACCGTGCCACGTCGCGTCGCATGTTGCGGCAGAACCTTGCTGACCAGGAAGATCTCGCGGCGCCGATCACCAAGCGCCTCGGCGACGGGCTCCTCGGCTGCACCTTCGGCATACATCTCCGCGGTGTCGATGACGGTCATGCCGAGGTCTGCCGCCATCTGCAGCGCAGCGATTTCGTCCAGGCGGTGACCGGGGCGCTCCGCCAGGCCCCACGTGCCGACGCCAAGGACCGGAATCTCTTCGCCGCCGGGAAGTGTGACCGTTCGCAGATCCGTACTATTCGCGCGCTCCGTGCTCATTGAAGCTCCTCCGTCGCGGCGAGGGTCCACCAAGCCGAGCATCATGACGAAGATCCGCCGCATCTCGGCCGGACACCCACCGCGATTTCACCAGGCGCGTGTGTCGACCGCGAGCGCTCTGAGCGCATGCGATCCGGGCAGCCGTTCAACGTCATCGTCAAACGTAAGCTGCGCCACGGGCGGTGCCGTGCAATACCGATGCAGAACGTCAGCCAGGGGCAGCGTTTGATCGCGAGGCCTCAGCGATACGTCGGCGACCATCATCGTGTCGAGTGATGTTCTACTGCTCACCTGCCGCTCACTTGCCGCCACAGTTGGCGGCGCCTGTCCAACAGGCTACAATCCGCGCCCTATGCCGCCAATTCAAGCAACCAAGGGCGCCGCGAGGTCGGCACGTCTCCCTACCGCCGTCGTGACGGTGATCTTGTCGCTGGCCGGCTTGACTGGACACGGGCAGGGGCAAATCGGCCAATTTCAGGATAGCGGCGACGTTGGCTCGCCAGTCCTCGCTGGGACGACGGCCTACAACCCCGTCACACAAAGTTACGCCTTGAGCGCCGGCGGCACCAACATGTGGGCGAATCGGGACGAGTTCCAATTCGCATGGCGGAAGCTCTCGGGCGACTTCATCCTCCAGGCCCAGATCGCCTTCGTCGGCGCGGGCGTCGATCCCCATCGCAAAGCCGGCCTCATCATCCGATCGACGATCGAGGCGGACTCGCCGTACGCGGACGCGGTGATCCATGGCGACGGGCTGACCTCGTTGCAATTCCGCAAGACCAAGGGCGCCGTCACCGAACAGATCGAGTCACCCGTCAAGGGTGCCGACGTCGTCCAAATCGAACGCAGCGGCTCGACCTACGTCATGTCGGTCGCGAAGTTCGGCCAGCCTTTCACGACGTCACAGGTTGCCGATCTGAAACTCGGCGACGATGTATTCGTCGGGCTGGCGCTGTGCTCGCACAATCCTGCCGTCGTCGAGCGCGCGATCTTCTCGAATGTCCGCGTCATCCGCCCGGCGGCGGACAATTTTCGGCCGTATCGCGACTACATCGGCAGCGTGCTCGAGGTGCTGGACGTCACGACCGGCCAGCGCCAGGCGCTGTGGACGTCACAGCAGCCGTTTGAAGCCCCGAACTGGACGCGCGATGGGGCGCTGATCGTCAACACCAGCGGCACGGATGTCGACTGGCGCGGAAGGCTGCGCCGCTTCGATCTCGCGACCCGCCAGTCAACGGTGATCGACACCGCTGAACGTATTCGCAACAACAACGACCACGTGCTCTCGCCCGACGGCAAGACGCTCGCGATCAGCGATCAAAGCCTGGCAGGTGTCGGTTCGACGATCTATACGCTGCCAGTGACAGGAGGCGAGCCGAAGCGGATCACGACGCTCGCCCCGTCGTACATGCACAGCTGGTCGCCCGACGCCAAGTCGCTCGTCTACACCGGCGGCCGCACGCCAGGCCAGGGCCAGCCGCAGAATCTCGACATCTATCTGATCGCGTCCGACGGCAGCGGTTCGGAGAAGCGCCTGACGACCGCTCCTGGCGTGGATGACGGGCCGGAGTACACGCGCGACGGCAAGTACATCTATTTCAACTCATCGCGCAGCGGTCTCATGCAGATCTGGCGCATGGCGCCTGACGGTTCGAATCAGGAGCAGGTCACCAACGACAGCTTCAACAACTGGTTTCCGCACGTTTCGCCCGATGGCCAATCGATCATGATGATTTCCTTCCCGAAGGAGATCGATCCGGCCGATCATCCCTACTACAAGCGCGTGTACCTGCGCGTCATGGCCGTCGGCGGCGGCACACCGAGGGTTGTCGCGTACGTCTACGGTGGTCAGGGCACGATCAACGTGCCGTCGTGGTCGCCCGACGGCCGAATGGTCGCATTCGTCAGCAATACGGGGCCGTACTAGTTCGCGTACGCGAGCAACTCAAGGGCGGGAGACACCTGTTACGACCCGAGAATCTTCCCTGGTTTGGACGGCCGTATAGATCGAAAGCACCCCCCGTCGCTCAACTTTTCGGTTTTGTTCCGCGGACGATCCTTGGAGCATTACTCGGTTTTGCTGCCGCGCGGAAGAACCGCCGGTCCAAAGGGCAGGATGGAAGGTTGACCGTTACCAAAGTCGCGCGTGCGCGCGCTACGCAGAGTCGCTACGGCGAGACAGCTGGCCGGCGGCTCGGCGAGTCGATGCTGTGCCGCATCGCCCATGCGTACGAGCAGGCGACAGAATGGCATACGCGCCACCCGAGCGTGCAGACCGGCTGACGCCATTCAAGCACTTCGAGAAAACGCGCGACGCAATTGGGGGGCTGTGGATGATCTGGCTGGGTGTCAGGGACGGGATTCGCAACTACCTCACTACGGCAGCGTGATCCCTCGATCCCCCCAACCGATTGATTGGACTGTAGTTTCAGGCGCAGGCTTCCGGTCGGCTGTCCGAAATATGTAGACAAGTCTCGGACAGCATCTCTGGCGATCAAGGCGATCAGACGCCTCGGGTTGAGGTTGGATCGGGAATCGCGCGAACCGAGAGCCAAAGGTGCTGGAGCATTGCCATGAACAGGACAGCCCACGCCGCCAGGGCGGCGTAGACGGTCACGTGCGGAATCACCAAGAGGAATTCGAGGCCTGTGGCCTGGACCAGCCTCACGGTGCAGACCGTGTACATGCCCATCGGAAACACCATGCCCCAATACTGCGGGTCGTACCGCAGGGGAATACGGCGGACCACATGCCGCCACACGCCGAGGATGAGCAGCAGCGGGATCCACCAGGTCGCAGTGGCCCAGAAGAACAGCGTGAAACCAGCGATGAACGGCCGGAGCATCACTAGGAACGGCCAGAGTTCCGACTGGATAAGAAGCGACGCCCCCGCCAGCGTGGTGATGGCCACGGCACCCATGTTGATCCAGTAGGGCGGCGTCAGCTGGTCCGCTGTCAACGCCACGAAGGTGAAGCGGTAGAAGATCAGCGTGATGATCGTCAGGTAGAGCATGGCGCCCAGCAGGTACATGCACAGCGCGACGAACAGCACGACCTCCCGCCCATCCTCGATGCCTGGCGCGAGCAGCGTTCCGAGCACCGACACGGCCTGGGTTGCCACGATGCCGAGCAGCCACGCGCCGTTGATGCCCGTCTCGAGCGTCGGCTTCGACTCGCGGATCACCGTCGCCGTGAAGAACGCGTACATGACGACCACCCACAGCACGATGCCGGCGATCCACAGCGCGTGGGCCGCGCCAGTACGGCCCGTCAGAATCGCGATCTCGCTTCCGAGCACGCACGTCCCGGCGACCACGGTGAAGAACCCCGGGCCGCGCGCGTGGCTGTTCAAGTCGTCGAGCACGCGCGGGAAATACATCAGGAGGCGGACTACGAACATGACCGTCAACACCGCATAGGCGCAGATATTGATGACGAGCAGCGCCCACGCGATAAACCGCATCTGCAGGGTGTGTGCGGCAATCGACACAATCCCCGTGGCCATGACGACCGCGAAATAGCCGGGGAAGAGGTCCGCGACCGCTCCAGCCAGCCTGCGTCCGATGGTGTCGGCCGGAGAACGCGTCACTGTTCCAGGCCGAACAGGTACCAGAGCAGGCCTGCGTTGAGGCCAAGACAAACGAGGCTGCCGACCGCGGCCGGCACGACCGTGGCGGTGTCACCACCGAGATACGCGTTCATAGTGGCCGTCAGCAGCCACAACTGCAGGATGACGATCAACACCACGAAGGCGAGCATGGCGTTGACGATCGTCATCCGCTGGGCGCGGACCATACGCAGCCGCCGGATCATGTCGTCGACTCCTCCACGCCGGTCGCATACACGGAACCATCACGGACCTCGACGAAGATCCGCGGCAGCGCCCGCTGGGGTGGGCCCGCCACGGGGCGGCCCGTCTCGAGGTCGAACCAGCCGTTATGGCACGGGCAGTGAAGACGCCCCTCTTCGAAAGCAGGAACCACCGGGCACAACAAGTGCGTGCACTGCTGGTCGTAGGCCACGAACGTGGCCGCACCGGTCCGCACTAGCAAGCGCGGCGTGCTGCCTTCCGGGTAGGTGAACGTCTTGGCGCCGCCGATCGACAACTCGTCCACGTGGGCGATGGGCACGCCCGGCGAGAGCGGCGCCGGCCGCCTGAATGCGCTCTTCAGCACGATCCAGAACTGTCCGACGACCATCGCCGCACTGGTGAGCACCATGAACTTGACGAGCTCTCGGCGCGACACGTACTCGTCTTGTGCCCAGTCGATGGGAAAGTCACGGCGCCACTTCGGCTGCTCGCCGATCGGGCGGCCGTCGGGAGGCGTGGTGCCGTGATCGAGATCTCGAGGGCCCTCCAAGCCGCGCTGATGCTGAATCATGCGTCACCCCTCTCCGGCTCCGGCTCGAAGACATCGTCCAGCATCTCGTGGCCAATCGTCGGCTCGTGCATCGACGCCGTCACGTCCACGATCTCCACGGCGGAGTCGCGCGGGACCATGATGTTGACCTTGGTGCGAATCGTCTGCATGCCGAATTGAAACGTGTTGACCGGCTTGGCGTGTGGCCGCAGCCGCGCCATCTCCTCGCGAGTGCCAAACGCCAGCGCCTGGCTCGGACAGGCCGACGCGCACCACGGCTTCAGCCCGACCGACGTCCGGTCGTAGCACATGTCGCACTTCATCATCAGGTTCATCTCGGTCTGCATCTTCGGGACGCCGAAGGGGCAGGCCAGGACGCAGTTGTTGCAGGCGATGCAGCGCGGCTTCCGGGCCGTCTGCACGATGCCGTCCTCGGTTCGCTTGATGGCGTCGGCCGGACAGACCTCGGCGCACGTCGGCGAGTCGCAGTGCAGACACACGACCGGCACCGTTTGCGTCGAATGCGCGCGATCCACGTAGTCGAGTTGAATCATCGACTGGCCCTTGTGGGTGTCGCATTCCGTGCAGGCCTGGATGCACGCCTGGCAGCCGATACATCGGCCGGGGTCGATGAAGAACTCGAGAGCGTCTGGAACAGGCATGGGTTGCGACCTGACTATTGTTGAGGCTCGAGGGCATCGGCGTACGCCGGCGGCGCATCCGCCTTTCGTACTCGCACGGCGCACACTTTGTACTCGGGGATTTTCGAGATCGGATCCTGCGCGGAGATCGTCAGCTGGTTGGCGCTCTTGCGGCCCGCCCAGTGGTACGGAATGAACACCGTGTCCGGCCGAATCGTCGTCACCACCGACGCGCGCAAGGTGCAGTTGCCACGGCGACTCTCGGCCGTGGCCCAGTCACCGTCGACAATGCCCAGTCGCGTCGCCAGTCGCGGGTGCATTTCGATCCGCGGCTCCGGACACTGATCGACGAGCGGACCGATGCGCCTGGTCTGATTCCCCGAGAGGAACTGGCTGACGACGCGACCGCGTGGTGAGGATGATCGGGAATTCCTCATCGACGTCCTCGGCCGGTCCCACGTGCGGGGTTACGTTCAGGCGGGCCTTGCCGTCCGGGAAATAGAACGGCCCAGCGCCTTTCGCGACCGGGTTCCAGGACCCAGGTTCGAACAGCCGCGGCGTGCCTTGGGGCCGGGCATCGGCACGCCCTCCGGCACCTCGCTCGGACACGGCCAGAACACGCCGAAGTTCTTCTCGATGCGTTCGTAGGTAATCCCGGAGTAGTCGGCGATCCCACCCTTGGACGCGAGGCGCAGCTCGTCGAAGATCTCGCGCGGACTCGCGAAGGTCAGGCCCGTGCTCGCGGCCCAGGGCCTTGGCGATGTCCTGGATGATCTGCCAGTCCGGCCGGGCCTCGCCCGGGCACTCGACCGCCTTGTTGATCTTGATGACCCGTCCTTCGGTCTGGGTGACCGTGCCTTCATCTTCTTCCTGCAGCGAACCCGGCAGGACGATGTCCGCATAGCGCGCGCTATCGCTCATGAAGAAGTCGATGACCACGTAGTAAGTCCAGCTTCTCGAGCGCCTGCCGGACGAAGTTGTTGTCGGGCAGTGAGACCACCGGGTTGAAACAGAGGCTCAGCAGGCCCCTGATTTCGCCGTCGGTCGATCTTGCGGATGATTTCGTAGGCATCCACGCCCGGCTGCGGGAGGTCCGCCGGATCCATGCCCCACACGCCGGCGACGTAGGCGCGATGCTCGGGGTTGGCCAGGTCGCGGCCGCCGGGAAGTTGATCGCACTTCTGACCGTGTTCGCGTCCGCCCTGGCCGTTGGCCTGTCCGGTGATCGTCGCATAGCCGCAATTCGGTCGGCCGATTCGTCCGGAGGCGAGCACGATGTTGATGGCGCTCAGCACGTTCTGCACGCCGTGGCTGTGATGCTCGATGCCGCGCGCGTGGCAGAGAAAGCTGGTCTTGGCCGTGCCCCACCATTCGGCGGCCTGCTCGATCGACTTCACCGCGATGCCGGTCACTTCGGCGGTGCGCTGCGGCGTCCATTCGCGGACGTGCTGCCGCGACCGCATCGAAGCCGACCGTGTGGTTCGCGATGAACTGCGTGATCGAGCCAATCGTGCTCGATCATCAGATGCAGGATGCCGTTGAAGAGCGCCGTGTCGCGGCCCGGCTTCACCGGCAGAAACAGATCGCAGGTCCGCGCGATCGGCGTGATGCGCGGATCGACGACGATCACCTTGGCACCCTGTTCTCGTGCCTGCCAGACGTAGTTGGTCGTGATCGGCGCGCACTCGGCGATGTTGGCGCCGCTGACCAGATCACGTCGGCGCCGAGGATGTCGTCCCAGGGATTGGCGGCGCGATCGATGCCGAACGCCTTCTTGTTGCCCGCCGCGGCGCTCACCATGCACAGCCGGCCGTTGTAGTCGATGTTCGCGGTGCGCAGGCACATGCGGGCAAACTTGCCCATCAGGTAGGTCTTCTCGGTGGTCAGGCTTGCGCCTGACAGCAGCCCGAACGCATCCTTCCCGTAGGTGGTTTGTATGCGATCGATCTCCCCGGCGGTCTTCCAAATGGCCGCGTCATAGGCCATCGTCTTGAAGCCGCCGGGCGAGGCGGCGTCCTTCTCGTACGCATGGAGAAGGCGATCGGGGTGCGCCTGCTGCAGATAGCGCTTGATGCCTTTCGGACACATCATTCCCTTGTTGAACGGGAACTCGTACCATGGCTCGATGCCCACCACCAGGTTGTCCTTGACCTTGAGCTGCATCCCGCACTGCTGGCCGCAGAAGCAGCAGTGGGTCTTGACGTACTTGTCGGGCTCGACGCCGCTGTCGAGCCGCTCATCCTTGGCGTAGGCACGATGCGGCCCGAACTCGGCGATGGTCTCCCGATCGAGTGGCGGGGTTGTCTCTGTGGTTCGAGCCGGGCCATTCATGGTCAGCGTGCTCCTGTGGAATCTGCAGCGAGGGCCAGCTACGGAAAGAAGTTGTCGGCGTCTTCAGCCCCGAGCGGCCCCTGGCCAACCGCGGGATTGGCGTGGACCGGCATCGGCAACGGACGACCGTCTGACAGCGGCGCCCCGCCGCGTCGACCACGCCACAAGTGTCCCTGTGCCATGGCCAGCGAGGCCCGCCGGCAGCGCGGGCAGATCCACTGATAGTGGCCGTCGCCGCCAGGGATGTCGTACTGGAACCCGAGCTGACGTTCCACCTCGATCAGATCCTCGATATGCATGCGCGAGCTGAAGGCATGGCCGCAACGGCGGCAGTGCGCCAGTTCCTGGCTCCGGCCGATGTCCTTGTAAAAGCCGACACCAAGCTGCGCCGGCCGCTGAAAGATGTGAAAGAACTTTCCGAACGGCAGCCAGAGGAACGTGCCGATCACCGTGATCGCATGCAGAATCGCGATGAACGTGTAGGCGTACCCTTTCATCCACGTGTAGCTCGCGGTGAGCATCAATCCCGTGAGACTCACGGCGAACAGCAGGATCAGCGGCATGAAGTCTTCCGCAAACCGTTGGACCGCGGCCGCGCCCTCTTCGCGCATGCGCCGTCGCATGGCCAGCATCACGCCGGCCATCACCAGGAACGACGACCACACCAGGCCGTGGAACAGGACAAACGCCATCACCGAGTCGTGCGGAAAGCGGAAGGCCGGGAAACCGAAGGCGACCGCCTCGTAGAGTGAAAGGTCGCCAGGCACCGGCCGGAAGTGCAGCCATCCGAAGACGAGAGGAAAGGTGATCGCCACGGCGATCAGGCATCCCCACATGATGAGCATGTGCGTGAGCCCGCGCAGCCGGCCGCGCGCAAAGATGAAGCGATTGGCAAGCAGATCGGTCACGAAGCGGCGAATCCACGTCCCGGCGTTCCGTCGTCGCCAGCCTCGTCGGAAGAACGCCTGCCAGCCACGCCGCCAGTACAGGGCCGTGGGCGGGCGTTGCAGCCACATCGCATAGCGATAGGTCAGGCCGAATGTGGCGAACAAGACGGAGAACGTGTAGCCGACGAGGGCGGCGTCAAAATGGGCGAGGTTCCGTGAGCCGACGAGGATGAGGACCGAGAGCCCCAGCGTGGCGCCAAGGCCCCAGCTGGCTGGCCCGATCACCTGGCGAAGCCTGGATGTCCGGAAGGGCGCTGTCGTTGAAGACACTGGTATCGCCCCCTCTAAACCGTCGATCGGACACTATCACCGAGGCTCGAAATGTGGTGCCGCATCACCGCGGCAATCCGCCACGCACGCGCCTTGGCGTCTTCAGCGCACGGACCGCTGAAGAGGGTGTCGACGCTGGTGTGAAACAAGTCGAGCCACCGCCCAAACTCCCGGTCGCCGAGTGCAACTCGGCTGGCGAGCTCACGATGGACGGCCAGCGGATTGCCACGGAATCCGGCGACGCCGAACAGCACACCTTCCCAGAAGTCGTACATCTTCGGCAGATGCCGCACCCAGTCGGTGTGGGCGACCTCATCGAAGATCGGACCCAGGAGGTCGTCGCCACGCACGCGCTCGTAGAAATCGTTGACGAGGCGCTCGATGTCAGCGCGGGAGGCAATGTCTGTCATCGCTGAAGTCATGACACCGCCTTGCGCATGTCGTCTCGTGTCGAGCGCGGATGGAGCGCGACCACTTGCGTAATCCACCGTGGTTCGGCGATCAGATCAGCCAGCGTAGCGCGGTCGAGCACGGCGAGGAACGCGTCGAAGGCCTCCCTGAGCAAACCTTTCAGGCCGCATGCGCGCGACAAGGGACACGTGTTCGTGTCTCGGTCGAAGCACTCCACCAACGTCATGGTACCTTCGGTCCGTCGGACGACCTCGCCGATCCGGATGCGGTCCGGCGGTCTGGCGAGCGCAAACCCGCCATCGCGTCCGCGGGTTGTGTCGAGGTAGCCGAGATGCCGGAGCTCGTTGACGACCTTCACCACGTGATGACGTGAGATGCCAAACGCCGTGGCGGCGTCGGTCGTGAGGCATCGCGATTCAGAACGCACGGCCGCAAAGATGAGCACGCGGAGAGCGTAGTCGGTGAAGGACGTAAGTTGCATGTAATATGCAACTTTAATCCACTCGGCGCGCGCTGACAAGGCTCAGCGCAGGAAGGGATCCCGGATGTCGTCGAATCTCACTGCATTACCCGCTGGCGAGGCGTGCCGTCTCGAGGCGCTCATCGCGCCGACCCCTGGCGGCATCGCCAGCCGGGTGCTGGCCAAAGCGGCGGGTGGCTCGGTCACTCTGTTTGCGTTCGACGCCGGCCAGGGTCTCACCGAGCACACGTCCCCGTTCGACGCGCTGGTCGTGGTACTCGCCGGCACGCTCGACGTCACCCTGGGTGGGACGCCCGTGGAGGCGACGCCCGGTACGATTGTCCGGCTCCCCGCTCGCGTGCCACATGCCGTCGAGGCTCGGCAGCCGACACGCATGTTTCTCGTGATGCTGCGGGACGACGGCGCGGCATGAGGACGTCGGCGACTGGTCGACCTCCGATGGCATCCTCCCTATTGCATTGATACCGCTGGTTTCCGCCTGACGACGAGCGTTTGAAGTTTTCAGTGCTGCGAAAGACGGGACATGAACTTAGAACTCGCAACACGTTGTCGAGGAGAGACTTGTGAACGAATTTCGGAATCTATCCTGATTGGCTGGGTGTTAGGGACGATTTCCGCAACTGGATGGTGGCAAACGCCGCCTGACTCCGGCGGTCAGCGAACATGCCAGCACGCGACCCGGCTCGCAGGCGACTGAACTGCCCGCGCTCACTCATTTCAGAGCGAGAATGCACTCACCAGGCTTCTCACGTTCTGGGTAGGGTTCAACGCGCGAGCCCCGGAAACCGCAATCGGCGAGCAACTTCGCAACCTCATCCCCGCGGTACAGGTGAAACACGTCAGCCGGCGGTTTACGCCCTTGCCATTGATGCACCGGACGAATCGTAATTGCGACGAGGCCGTCCGCCCGCAACACGCGTCTGACTTCGCGGAGGCACGCCGCCGGGTCCCGCCAAAAGTAGATGCAGTGAATCGCGAATGCGCGATCAAACGAATCATCCGGGTAAGGCAGTGACTCGACGTCAGCCTTGGTGAGGTCTACCAAACCATTCGCGAGCCGAGACGCATTCCGTTTCCGAGCCATTTGCAACATGGCCTCGGAGCAGTCGATTCCCGACACATGACCACGCGTTGTGCGCTCGGCGGCATATTGAATTGCGACGCCCGGCCCGAAGCCAATTTCCAGAACGCGCGCGTCCGGCTCGATGGCCAGCAGATCGACGGTCCATCGCGCTTCTCGCTCGTTATGCCGCGCCATTCCACGGCCGATCAAACGGCCGAGCAAGCCAGTGGGCCGGCTAAATTGCCTGGCTATGTACCGCGCGATCATTGGCCGCCTCGTGGCGGTCGCGTCACGCCCAGCGTCATGAGAGGATCACTCACTAATCACTTCGATCGGGGCCGTCGCATCGGCAAGCCGTGCCGATTCATCTCTATGTTAACTGCCCGTGGTGAAAGTCAGACGCGACCGAGGCGGCGCGTTGGCGGAGTGCCGAACCAGTGAAATGAGACTTTAAAGGGATTCGGGATGGGGGCAATCCATCGGCTTGCCGGCAAGTAGATTTCAATTATCCCCACTGGACGCAAGGCCCACAAGATGAATCACACTTGCCACCCTGGGAGCGGATCGCGAAACCGTGACTAGCTTTTGGAGGGTCGATGGCTCAAGTGCCGCCGAGTGACATTTTCACGCGCCGACTGTGCCTGCAGTTGAACGGGATGGACGCCGTGCCAGTACGGCGCGACGTCGCCTACGGCCCGACAGACCTTCATCGCTTCGACCTCTACTACCCACCAGGCCAAACGGACGAGGGTGCCTGGCCCGCGGTGATCATCGTGGCAGGCTACCCGGAGGCGATGGAACCGCGTGCGACCCCGTTGACCTACAAGGAGATCGGGTGGACGGTCTCGATGTGCCAGTTGATCGCTCTGTCGGGCATGGTGGCAATCGCTTACACGAACCGTGACCCCGTCACAGATCTTCGGGCCCTCTTCGAGCATATTCAGGAATGTGCTGGATCGTTGAGGATCGATCCAGCACGAGTCGGGGTTGTCGCAGTGTCTGGGAGCGTCCCGACGGCGCTTACGACCATCATGCAGGACGCCAGTCGAACGCCGGCTTGCGCGGTGTTCGGCTACGGATGTCTCCTTGATCTCGACGGTGCGACCGACGTGGCAGACGCGGCAAGGCAGTTTGGCTTCGCAAACCCAGGCGTCGGCCGCACGTTCGCGGATCTTCGACGGGAGGTGCCGCTGCTCATCACGAGGGCCGGGCGCGACCAGTTTCCGGCGATGAATGCCTCCATCGATCGCTTCATCGGTCAGGCATTGATTGAGAATCTCCCGATTACCTTCGTAAACCACGCCGAGGCCCCGCACGCCTTTGATCTCTTTGACGACAGTCGAGCGTCGCGCGACATCGTGCGCCAGACACTGCGGTTCCTACGGCAGCACCTGACGGCCGAAAACTCGGACGCGATCGATACCCATGATTAGATAAGGGCGCGCGGAAACAGGCGCGTGTGGCACCTGTTTTCGTGGCGACGATAATGGATGAGCTTGGCTGGGAGGCGGGGACGGAATTCGCAACTGGCTGGTCACCGCTGCCTGAAGGCGGCGGTCATTTAAGCTTTGGCAGGCCAATAGGCAGGACGCCTCGGCGCGAAAGGCTGACCCAAAGTTGTATACATGTTTCGGACACGTGCAATTTCACAAGGTCAGTTGTGTCGCTGTCCGAAGTCGATCACCATGTCTGCCAATGGAAGTTCGCGGGTGCGCGCTTGCCACGAATTCCCGGCCGTTCTGAGTTGAAAATGATCGATGACGTAAGGCACTCCCTCGCCTGCGAGCAGCGTAGAAGAGGTGGTGACCTCGAAATGCAGATGCGGTTCGCGGCTATCTCCTGAATTGCCGATCCGGGCCAGCACTTGCCCTCGGCGGACTCGGTCTCCGGCCTTTACTTGCAGGCTTCCTGGACGATTCCGCAACTGGCTCATCCGTGCTGCCTGATCTCGAGCCGGGCCCACGACCGTCTTCGCGGCGAGCCTCGGACACAAGAGCCGGATGCGTCCGACAGGCGTCGACTGCAGTCCGGACAGCGTGGTCAACACCCCCCGGATGTCGGAGAGTGCGGGCCGAAGCTGTGCCAGCAGCTGCCCGCCGGCATCGGTGGGCGACACACTACGGGTTGTGCGGGTCAACAGCCGGACCCTTATCTGCTCCTCCAGCCGCCGAATCGCATGACTCAGCCCTGAGGTGGAGATGTTCAGGCGTTTAGCGGCCCTGTACTTGCGACCCTGACGTTCTCGTTCGTCCGCGTTTCGACGACAACGCCAGGAGGTGTCATGGAAATCAAGCGCAGTGGTTCACAACCGTCGGCGAAGGGACCCGCCGAGTGGTTCAGCGGAACAGTCCGCATCGATCCGTTGTTTGACGCGCCTGTTCCGGCTCGCGCTGCCGGAGCGAGTGTGACGTTCGAGCCCGGGGCGCGGACGGCGTGGCACACCCACCCGCTCGGCCAGACGCTGATCGTGACCTCCGGCGTTGGCCGCGCCCAACGTTGGGGTGGTCCGATCGAGGAGATTCGGCCCGGTGACGTCGTCTGGTTCTCGCCAGGCGAAAAGCACTGGCACGGAGCGGCGCCAACGACGGCGATGACCCACATCGCAATCCAGGAGAAGCTCGATGGCAAGCCGGTGGACTGGCTGGAACATGTCACCCCAGAGCAGTACGAAGGACGGTCCGGCGGCAGCTAGCCTGTGATCGCAGCATGGCGATGATCTTCATCACCGGTAGCACAGACGGCCTGGGCCGAGCAGCAGCACAGGCTCTGATCCAAAAGAGTCACCAGGTCGTTCTGCACGCGCGATCTCCTGAGCGCGCGACAGCGCTCGGCGACCTCGCTCCCCGGTCCGCTGGCGTGGTGATAGGCGACCTGAGTAGCGCGACTGACACGCGAAATGTCGCGAACCAGGTGAACGCGCTCGGACGGATGGATGCCGTTATTCACAACGCCGGCGCGTATTCGACGAAAGGTCGATCACCGACGCCAGAGGGCCACCCGACCATCATTGCCGTCAACGCACTCGCGCCCTATGTGCTCACGGCGCTGATGGAACGGCCCCGCCGATTGGTGTACCTCAGTAGCGGGATGCACCGTGGCGGCTCCGGCTCCCTGCGAGACATCGATTGGAGCGAGCGGCGCTGGAACTCCAGTCAGGCGTACTCAGACAGCAAGCTCTATCTGACTGCACTTGCGTTCGCCGTCGCACGACGCTGGCCCGACGTGCTGAGCAATGCCGTCGATCCCGGGTGGGTTGCGACGAAGATGGGCGGGGCGAGTGCGCCGGACGATTTCGAAGAGGGGTATCTCACTCAAACATGGCTTGCCGTGAGCGAAGATCGCGCGGCAACTGTCAGCGGCCGATACTGGCATCACCGCCGACCGCTGTCCCCGGCCAAGGAAGTGGAAGACCCAGTCTTTCAAGACCAGCTCTCCGCCAGGCTCGCTGAAATGACCGGCGTGTCGCTTTTCTGAGGCGCTAAGAACGACGATTCAGAAGAAGCAACAGCTTCGGCCTATTCGACCGCGAAGTGGCGTTTCGCGAACGCCCGGCCGGAGCCCGATTTGAGGTACTTCTCGAAGTGCGCGGCAGCACGTTCATTTGGGAACTCCGCCGACACGACGACCGACCAAGGACGGTGTTGGAGGGTGTAGCCACACGGTCCGACGTTGTGCCACGCGAGTCGTTCGTCGACATTCGCCGTCCGGCCTACGTAGTGGCGCGAAGGGTCGCTCTCGCTTCGGAGGACGTAGACAAACCGCGCACCAAAGCCTCGCATGTGGATCGCAGTGGCATTCTTCGGGCCAGCGAGAACTGTGAAGAATTCTGTCGCGGTCGTTTGGAATCGTTCACGAAGTACGCGGATGCTGCGCATTTCGATTCTGTCCGAGTACGCGAAAACTGAGGTCCGACTTCGCTCGCTGGATCGCGAACGAGCTACGTCGAGACAGCCTTCGCGTTTCAGTGAGCTCACTATCGGTACGTCGGCCGCGAAGCGGCCGACCCAGCCGAAGCTCGCCCGAAGGGCGAGCGAAGGCTGGCTGGGTATTAGGGACGGAATTCGCAACTGGCTGCTGACTGCAGCGTGACGTTGACCTCGTCACAAGTCGATGTGCATCCGCAGGTTGACGCCGGCAGGACGCCTGGCCTTGTCCGAAACTTGTATACAAAGATCGGACAGCTATCTGGTCGTCGGACATCCACTTCAGCATCGGCGGCCTGCGAGATGATGAATGCCTATCGCGTTCGCTCCGCGAGAAAGATGTCTCCTGAAGCCCGCACGATACCAACCGTCAGAGAGGCCCCATCGCGATTCCAGGTCAGGCCACGTGGTCTGATATCGCCGGGCAATTCGGCAAGTTTCCGGACGCTTCCAATGCCTTCGAGCTCGACAATCGACAGCGAGTTGCCGAAGCTGCCGATGATTGTCGCGATGGCCAGACGGCGCCCGTCCGGAGACCATGCGGCAATGCCATTGTTGATTCGGACGTCCTCGGCAGGTCCGAGGGCGCGAGAACGACCGTCGGCGGCGACGAATTTCAGCATCGCACCGGCCGCACCACCGCGCGGCTCGACGTACGCGATGACATCTCCTTGAGGCGACCAGGCCGGCGCCGTCGCGGCGCCCGGCGTGGACAACGGCGTGGAACGACCATCCGCCAAAGAAAGAATCGCCAGTCCCGGCGCGTCGCCTCGCGGAGTCGAGTACACGAGACGCTGACCGTCGGGCGACCAGCTGATGGTGTCAATCACGTCGACAGTGCTCGCGAGCTTGGGTGTGCCGCCGCTCGCTCCCACGGTCCAGATCCCTCGATGCCCGCCGCGGTCGGAGACAAAGGCGATTTGTGTCCCGTCTGGTGAAACGACCGGCCGCTCATCGATCGCCGATCCGGTCGTGATCGGCGCCGCCGCAGAACCCGCCGACGTGGTCCAGATGTTTCGCTGCCCCGTGCGCGATGAACTGAGCACCATCCGGCTGCCGTCCGGGAACCATGCCGGATCGAAGTCACCCGTATAACCGTCGGTGACCGGTTCGAGCGTGACCTTTTGATCGAACCGTACGGCGACTCGTTCGAGCGACTGCCGGACGTCGAGCACGGTACCGACCATGAGCCGGCGATCGGCCGAAATCGTCGCCTCGGCATATTCTCCGACCCCGGTCGTCACGCGAACGTCCCGACCGCTGTCCAGATCGCGCCACCAGAGAGCCAGATCGAGGCTGTCCGGATTGGCTGCATAAAACAATCCGCGACCATCAGGACTCGGCACTGGAAAAGCCGCCCGGCGCGCCGTTCGAACGACCGGTTCGAGTTGGCCATCCGGAATCGACGCACGAAAGATTTCGGTCCCCTCGGTGTTGCCGCTCATCGCACCGTAATTGAAATAGACGAACCGTCCATCGGGCGCCCAGCGGAGCCAGTGGATGTGACGAGCGCCAGCGCGTTTGACGATTTCCCGTGGGTTCTGCCCGTCTCCATCGGCCAGGATGATGTTGTCGCCGAGCGGTCCGCCGCCGAAGATGTAGACCATCCGCTTGCCGTCTGGCGACCACCGGAGTCCCTGATTGCCCGGGCCAAGAATTGGCCGAGGCACACCGCCGGTCGGAGCCGGAATCACCCACGTCGTTTGAGTGGTCGACTCGGCAAACGCGATCTCCGATCCATCGGGGGAGATCTCCAGTCCGCTGATACCGGCTTGCGACTGCACACTCACCTTGGCGGTGGCAGTCAGGTTGATCGCGTCACCGCCGGCGATGAACTTCACCCAGACGTCAGTCGGGCCACGAGCATTTGACAGGTAGGCGACCCATTTCGCATCTGGGGAGATCGCCGGACCGAACTCGTGCGCCGCAGTGGAGACCAACCGAATGACTCGTCCGAACGCCGGATCAGCGTTGGCCGTGCGAGACGTGCCTAGCATCCATCCCACTGGCAACGCGACGGCGGCCACGATGACCGCCGCGAGCAAGGCGGGCGCGAAGCGGCGAGTCGGCGATGGTGCGGGTGCAAGAGTGCCGGACGACGCGTCGACAGGTACCGCCGCGAGAGTGTCGTCGATCTCAATCCTCGCGTCGCCGATGTGTTGGAGCCGGGAGCGGACCTCTTTTTTCAGGCAGCGCCGGAGTAGCTCCCGAATCCGCGCGGGCAGTTCTGGCGGCAGCGCCGTCCAGTCCGGGTCGCGCGTCAGAACGGCGGCGATGGTATCCGACGCCGTCTCACCGCCGAAGGCCGGCCGGCCGGCGAGCAACTCATACAGGACGCAGCCGAAGGCCCAGATATCGCAGCGTGTGTCGACGGCCAGCCCGCGAGCCTGCTCAGGACTCATGTAGGGCGCGGTGCCGATGGCGGTCCCTTCCCACGTCGGCCCGGCGGGCAGCGTCGGTGCGTCGGTTGCGTCGTGATCGATCGGGCCCGTGATTTTGGCGATACCAAAATCGAGGACTTTGACCACGCCGGCAGGGGTGACCTTGATGTTGGCCGGCTTCAGGTCGCGATGAACAATCCCGCGCTCATGCGCTGCCTCGAGCGCGTCGGCGATCTGGCGCGCCATCCGCAGCGACTCCTCGACCGCCAAACTCTTGGTCCCTGGCAACGAAGCGCGCGGCAACACTGGCGGCAGCCGCTCGGCGAGCGTCTGACCTTCAACAATTTCGAGCACCAGGGCCCACACACCATCCGACTCGATCGAACCGTAGATTGCCCCAATGTGCGGATGATTGAGGGAGGCCAGAATCCGTGCCTCGCGCTCGAAGCGCGCGAGGTATGCGGCGTCGGTCGTTAGAGGATCGGAAAGAATCTTGAGCGCGACTTCGCGACCGAGCTTCTCATCGCGCGCGCGGTAGACCTCTCCCATGCCTCCGGCGCCCAGCATCGACACGATCTCGTAGCCGCCAAGGCGGGCTCCATTCGTGAAATGCGCGGACCGGCTCACTGCGCGGCGATTATAGAGCGATGGCTGGAGAGGGTGGATTCATTTCGCGGGTGCGGGTGCCGGCGTCGGCGGCCCGCCTACGATTCGTCTGGCGCCAGAATGGTCGCAGAACCGGCGGCATCATCAGGGTAAGTGCACCGTTCGTGGCGATCCACAGAACGCGAAGAAAATGGTTGGGCGGATCCGCTGCCGCCCTGCGACTGCTGTCTCGTGGCACCTCTTGCACGACTGGAGCGACGGCGATGTGGACAAGATCCCCCGGGCGATTCACCAGGCCGTGCTAGCGCCGGAGATCGACACCCGCGTGCGTCCACACGGGCAAAATTGCGTGGCTGGCTGTTCGGGACGATTTCCGCAACTGGCTGATCCGTGCGGCCTGATCGGATGCCCTAATGCGGTCTGGCGCAGCGGTCGGACCTTCGGCCGACTGCCGCGGGCCCTCAACGCATGCCACAGATCCCACTTCGCCTGCAGCGTTAGCCAGATCTGAGCGTCCCAGCCTGTCAGCGCCTCGAGGAGGAGCGCAGTGCCGGCGCTGACGGCACGGCGGCCGTTCACGATGCCATTCAGCCTTTGGAAAGGAATGCTCATGCGCGTCGCCGCCTCGACCTGCGACACGCCAAGAGGCTCAAGGAACTCCTTCAGAAGCATTTCGCCAGGATGGGTCGGTGGACGATGGGTCGGCAGCATTGACATTGCCTCAGTGGTAATCAGTGCAGCGTACATCGAACGCGTCACCGCCTTCGAAACGGAACACGATTCGATATTGATCGTTCACGCGCACGGCGTGCAACCCTCGCATGCCACCGACCCGAGCCGCTCCTCGCGCAGCGCCAGCGGCATGCTGCGCTTCGGGGTGCGACCCGTATAATCCTGCACGACGCTTACGTCACTGGCCGCGGATCTGCGCTGTGGGTCGTGATTTGGTCAGGGACGGTAGCGTTGTAACCGTTTCATCGCGGAGAGAGGCATGTCCGACGCGACACGTGGAGAACGTTCGACGATGAACCGCCGACAGCTGCTTCGGCTTTCGACGGCGGCGGGCATCGGGGTCGCCCTGCCGGGATCGGCGGCCGCGGCACCGCCCCGTCCGACCGCCGGGAACGCTGCCGCCTCGGCCACCTGCAGCACACCGCGGACCGCGGTCGCCAAGACACTGTACGGGAAGGTCCGCGGCTACGTCGAGGACGGTGTGCTGGCGTTCAAAGGAGTGCCGTATGGCGCCACCACCGGCGGCGAAAACCGGTGGCTGCCGGCGAGGCCGCCCGCTCCCTGGGACGGGGAACTGCCGACGCTGATATACGGCGCCAACTGTCCGCAGCGGCTGCACGACTGGGCAACAGAGCAGAGCTTCCTGTACCAGTGGACGGATGGCTGGCAGAGCGAGGACATGCTTAAGGTGAACATCTGGACGCCGAGCCTGACCGGCTTGCGGCCCGTGATGTTCTACATTCACGGCGGCGGCTTTACCTTCGGGTCGGCCTACGAGCTGGCGTCGCAGGACGGGGCGCAGATGGCCCGGCACCACGACGTCGTCTCCGTGACCGTCAACCACCGGCTGAACATCCTCGGCTTCCTCGACCTCTCCGAGTTCGGCGGACCGGCGTATGCCGACTCAGCCAACGTCGGAATGACGGACCTGATCGCCGCGCTGCAGTGGGTCCGCGACAACATCGCGAACTTCGGCGGCGACCCGGACCGCGTGATGATCTACGGCCAGTCCGGCGGCGGGTCGAAGGTCACGACGCTGCTCGGCATGCCCTCGGCCCGAGGGTTGATCCATCGCGCCTCGGCGCAGTCGGGCGGCGGGGGTAATCCGCCCTCCGCGGAGCAGTCGCGCGAGCTCACGAAGCGGCTGCTCGCGGAGCTCGGCGTCAAGGACGTAGCCGCGTTGCAGAAGATGGACTGGGCCCGGCTGAACGCCGCTGGCAACGCCGTGGTTGCAGCCATGAACCCGCCGCCGGACTCGGCGGCCGGCCCGATACCACTTCCGGGCTCGACGCCGCGCGTCGGCTGGGGGCCGAGCGTCGACGGCCGGATCGTGACCATGCGTGCCTTCTTCGAGGGCGCCCCCGAGATCTCGAAGAGCGTGCCGATGCTGATCGGCTCGGTCAGCGAGGAGGGCAATCGCATGTCGTCGCGCCCCAGCGAGGCCGAATGGACCGCGACGCTGGCGAGGAGTTACGGTGACGCCAAGGCGGCGGCGATCGTGGCGGCGCTGAAGCGTGCCTATCCGAGCAAGAGCATCCGGACCCTGTCTTACATGTGCAGCGGCCCGGGGCTGAACGGCCTGGGCATGCGCAACAACGTCACGCGGATGGCGACAATGAAGCACGAGCAGCAGGGTGCGCCGGCCTTCGCGTGGTACTTCCGGTGGCAGTCGCCGATGCTGGAAGATGCCGGCGCCTGGCATACCGCGGAACTCGCGTTCTGCTTTGACAACACCGCGCGCTGCGCGCAGGGCACCGGGAACGGACCGGAGGCGCAGGCGCTGGCGAGGAAGATGGCGACGGCGTGGGCCAACTTCGCCCGCACGGGCAACCCGAGCCAACCCGGCCTGCCGTGGCCGGCGTTCACGCCGGACCGATGTCCGACGATGGTCTTCGACAACCAGTGCCACATCGTCGACGACCCCGACCGAGAGGCGCGCACCGTTCTGTTGGGCTGACACCGCGCTGACGCGGCTGACCCGGCTGACAGTCACGAGGCACTCTCTACGCGGCGCCCCGGAATTCATCAATCCGGCGCCCCCACCATCCGCCCGTGGCGTGGGTGCCGCCGAGGGCTGGCAGCGCACGAAGGCACCGGATGCCCCTTCGTCGATGTAACATCGGCGCGGCGGGCCACCAAGTGTGCCTGCGACTGAGCGGGGGGCAATCCGATGATAGCCAGCAGTGCGGTTTTAGCCGCGGCCCCGACAGGCACTCAGACGACAACGGGATCCAGGCGCTACCTCGCGCTCGACGCGTATCGCGGCTTCATCATGCTGTTGCTCGCGTCGGAAGGATTTGGCTTCTCGATGCTGAAGGGGGATCCGACCTGGGGCCGCGTCGCCGGCTGGTTCGACCACGTCCCCTGGGAGGGGCTGGTCTTCTGGGACCTGATCCAGCCGGCATTCATGTTCATGGTCGGCGTCGCCATGCCCTTCGCTCTCGCGGCGCGGACGGCGCGCGGCGCGAGCGAACGCGACAACTTCCGGCACGTCCTCGCGCGCTCCCTCCGACTCACCCTTCTCAGCCAGATCCTGATCTCGGTCGGCTCCGGCCGGATCAAGCTGCAGATGATCATCGTCCTCTCGCAGATCGCCTTCACGTATTTCCTCAGCTACCTGATCATGCAGTGGAAGTGGCGGTGGCAGGCCGTGACCGCGGTCGGGCTGCTCGCCTTCTGGATGGCGCTGCTGTTCGCATTTCCGGGCCCTGACGGGCCGTATTCGAAGACCGGCCACGTCGGTCTGGTCGTGGACCGCTGGATCTTTCACTACGACTACGACCCTGCATATTCGACGTTGAACTTCATCGCGAGCACGGTCTGGACTCTTACCGGCGTGTGGACCGGTCAACTCCTCATGGGACCGCTGCCGAGCGACGTGAAGCTGAAGCGGCTCGCCGCGGGGATGGCGCTGGCGTTCGCCGCGGGACTGCTGTTGGGCATCTGGATCCCGATGATCAAGCAGCTGTGCACGCCGTCCTTCGTGCTGTACAGCCTGGGCTGGGTGCTGCTCATGCTGATCGGGTTCTATGTCGTCATCGAGGTCCTTGGCTATCGCAGGTGGACGTTCCCCCTCGTCGTCTTCGGCGCGAACTCCATCTTCATCTACTCGTTCAACATGGTGCTGCGCGAGTGGCTGGACAACGCCGTCGGCGTGTTCACGTTCCACTATCGTGGAATAGGCGCGCTCGCCCCCGTCGCGCAGTCGGTGACCGTGCTGGCCGTGTTGTGGTCGCTGTGCTACTGGATGTATCAGCGCAGGATTTTCGTCAAAGTCTAGCCAGCCCCCGCGCGCACTCGAAGCCTGCAACTCCCAGTCGATTGTCTGAAGCGCCCAGGACCGCTTCTGACAGAACGGGTTGAAGCAGGTCGGAAGGGCTATCGTGACCGCTCCAACGGTGCTGCGACACACGTATACCCTGCTCAACGGGTGGACCAGCGGAAGCGCAGGGACGGAATTCGCAACTGGTTGCTCGCGGCCGCCTAACGGCTCTTCGGAACGCGATCGCGAATCTCCGAAGGTTTCTGGGAATGGAATCCGCGCGCTGCCGCACAGCGTCCCAACACTGTCCGAAATATGTAGACAAGTTTCGGACAGCAATCCGGAGTCGTTTATATGTTGACCGACACGTGCGGGCCACGCTCTCGCCAAAATGGCTAGCGCCGATGGGTCTCTGCCTGGAACTCGCACCTGGCCGAGCGGTTCGGCCGAGAGTGTCCGAGACGCCGTGCACTCGCGCCGCTTACTTCGCGGCCTCGACGCCCGCCTGCGCGAACTTCTCGTCGCTGGCTGGTGCCGAACCGCCAACTCCCACGCCGCCGACGACCTTGCCAGCCCTCATGATGGGAATGCCGCCCTGTTGAACGGTGACCTCGCCTGCGCCCGCGCCGGCGGGCGTGACGGTTATCGAGACTGGTTTACCGGCCGCGGCGGCGTCCGCCACTTCTCGAGTCGCCATACCAAACACGATGGCGGCGCGCGCCTTTCCCTGTGCGCTGGTCACGGCCCGGCCAGCAGCGCCATCCATCCGCTGGAAAAACACCAGGTCGCCATTGGCGTCCACAACGGCAATCGCTACTCGTGCATCGGCCGCTGTGGCGGCTGCCTCGGCGGCCGCGACGATTCGTTTGGCTGTTGCCACATCGATCATTGCGGGCAGGCCGCCTCCGCGACCGCCTCCGGCCTGAGCAGGCTGAGGCGCAGGTGGCACTTGCGCTGCGGTTCGCTGGCCGAGGACAGCCACCAGGACCAGAGTCAACAAGCTGAGAATGGGTCGTCGCATGCGTGTGTCTCCTATAAGACCGTCTCCGTGGGCAGCGCTACCGACGCGCAGCCGGGTGATTTGCCTGGTAGTGAGCCGACAGCAGGTCCCGGCCGAAATCACCCGCGAAGTCACGCCAGAACCATGATCGCTCGCGGCGAGAGACGTCGTCGCATTTCAGACGTCATGCCCTCAACTTCCTTCCCTACCCTGGCCACGGGGCATTGTCGGCGACAGTCCGCTTCGATGGTAGACGGATAACAGAGATATCTGCTATGCATGTCATGCATGAGCATAACCACCGATCGACTGCAGCTGATGGCGACGTTTATCCAGATCGTCGACTCGGGGAGCATCAACGCCGCCGCGCGACAGCTGCGCCTGGCGCAATCGTCAGTGAGCCGCCAGCTGCGTCAGCTCGAGGAGTCACTCAACGTGTCGCTGATTACGCGGACGACGCACCAACTGTCGTTAACGGATGCGGGCCGACTCTTCCTTGCGGATTGCCAGCGGATGGTGCGCGACTGGAACGGGATCGAAGAACGCTTTCGTCAGGACGCCGTGCAGCCGCGCGGACGACTCAGGGTCGTGGCGTCGATCGCGCTCGGGCAGCTGCTTCTCGTGGAGATTGCGGCGCGTTATTGCCGCAAATACGCCGAGGTCACACTGGAGTGGAATGTCGACGACGGCCCGGTGTCGATACTCGAATCGGGGATTGATTGTCTGCTCAAGGTCGGCCCGATCACCGAACGATCCGTGTTGAGCAGAACGGTAGGTGAGGTCCGCGGCGTACTGGTCGCCTCTCGGATCCTGGTCGACGAGCGCGGGATGCCAGGTAGACCCGGCGATCTGAAAGACTGGCCGATGATCAGCGTCCACCCGTTCTTTGGTGACAGCATCCCGATTCGAAACACATCCGGCACCATGGGCAAAGCGAAAGGCGTCCCGCGGTTCTTCACCAGCAACATCGTCGCCGCGAGAGGCGCCGCGCGGGCTGGCGCGGGATTCACACTGCTTCCGGAGTGGCTGGCGGCGCCAGAAATCCGGGCAGGAACGCTGATTCACCTGTTGCCCGACTGGGCCCCGAAGGCGCAGCCTCTCTCGATCGGCACTCCACCAACCAAGCACCGGCAGTTGAGTCTCGTGCTGTTCGTCAACGAAATTGTCGCTGGAGTTCGCGAACATCAGATCCTCGTCAATCGACGCGCCTGAACAGGGTCACTTTGAGGAAGTGCCGCGCAGTCCCCGTCAGATCGGGTCGGAGTGCGGCGTGTTGCGCACGGACCGCGCTGCAGGATCTCTGGATGAGCTGGCTGGGAGGCAGGGATTCGAACCCCGATACCATGGTTCAGAGCCATGTGTCCTACCGTTGGACGACCTCCCACCAAGAGGGGGAAACCACGATTATACCGGCCAATCGCGGAAAGCGGCAAGCACCCGCGCCAGGCGGCGCGTGCGAGCCGGCCAGCGCCTGCCCGTCAGTGCCGTCGAGAGTCCACGAGAAGCCAGCGAGCAGTCGAGCCCGGCCGAGTCCCCGGTGATGCCATGCGCCGCGTTTGCTAATATTCGCGGCGATGCGCATGACCACGGTCATCCTCGTTGCCTTGATCTCGGCGGCCGGATGCAGCCGATCGCACGAACAGGCCCCAACTCCTCCGGCAGCGGCCGAGCAGCCCCGGACTGACAAGATCACCCCGCTCCTGTCCGGGATGGGGAACCACCATCATCCAATCGCAACCGAGAACGCCGAGGCGCAGCGCTACTTCGACCAGGGCTTCAACCTGGTCTTCGGCTTCAACCACGAGGAAGCGGCGCGTGCCTTTACGCGGGCGGCAGAGCTCGACCCGAACGCGCCAATGCCGCACTGGGGGATCGCATGGGCGCTCGGCCCGAACTACAACCTCGATGTCGATGACGAGAGGGCGAAGCAGGCGAATGGCGCGATCGCCAGGGCGCTGGACCTGTCGAAGGGAGGATCCGAGGCCGAGCGCGCGTACATCGAAGCCATGGCGATTCGCTTCCCGAACGCCGCCGCGCCCGATCGTGCGGCGCTGGCGCTCCGGTACTCGAACGCGATGCGCGACCTGTCGCGCCGGTATCCCGACGATCTCGACGCCGCCACGCTGTACGCCGAGAGCCTGATGAACCTCCGCGCGTGGAAGCTCTGGTCGCTCGACGGCAAGCCCGCCGAAGGCACGGAGGAGATCGTCGCCGTGCTGGAGTCCGTGATCGCACGGGATCCGAATCACCTCGGCGCGAATCACTATTACATCCACACCGTGGAAGCGTCGCCGACACCTGTCCGCGCGCTCCCGAGTGCGCTGCGGCTCGACACGCTCGCGCCGGCCGCCGGCCACCTCGCCCACATGCCAGCGCACGTGTATGCGCGAATCGGCGATCACGCCGCCGCCGCCCGCGCCAACGAAGCAGGCGCCAGAGCTGACCGCGAATACTTCAAGACCGCATCGTCGGATACCTACTACGGTCTGGCGTACTACATCCACAACCTGCACTTCCTGGCGGACTCCGAGATGATGCGCGGCCGGCTGGACCCGGCCCGCCGTGCCGCCACCGAAGTGGCGGAGAAGCTGGCACCGCACGCGCAGATGATGCCGATGGTGGAATCGATGATCACGATGAAGACATCGGTGCTGCTGCGCTTCGGCCGCCACGAGGAGATTCTCGCCCTCGCACAACCGGCAGCGGACCGCCCGGTGGAACTGGCGTGGTGGCACTTCGCCCGGGGTGTGGCGCTTGCTCGCACGGGCAAGGCGGACGCGGCGGCAAAAGAGCGCGTCGAACTCGCGAATGCATCGACGATGGTGCCGGAAAGCGCGCTGTTCGGCGGCACCGGCCTCGCATCCGCGAAGACAGTTCTGACCCTGGCGGAGACTGTGCTGGACGCACGCATCGCCTGGGCGCGGGCATCTCACGAAGAGTCGATTCGTCTGTGGACCCGTGCGGTGGCCGCGGCGGACGCGCTGCCGTACGACGAACCGCCGGTGTTCTTCTATCCTGTCCGGGAATCGCTCGGTGCCGCGCTGCTCCTCAGCGGCAAGGCGCAGGAGGCCGAGCGCGTGTTCCGTGAAGACCTGGTGAAGCATCCACGAAATCCGCGGTCGCTCTTCGGCCTTCGGGACAGTCTCGTGAAGCAGAACAAAGCGGGCGACGCCGAGTGGGTGAACCGCGAGTTCGACGCCGCGTGGAAGGACGCGGACACTGGCCTGCGTATCGACGCGCTGTGATCCCGCCCCTGATCAAAAGCGGCAGGCGCTCCGACTACGACGCGTTGATCGCGGACTTCACCGCCCCGACAATCCGCTCCAGATCGTAAGGTTTTCCGACGATTTCGATCGCCTCCGTCGGGCCGACGAGCTCCTCGAGCCGAACCTTGTTGGTCGTCGTCACTACGACCTTCCGCCCCCGCATCGCCTCGGTATCGAGCAGCAGCCGCAGGAACGTCCAGTTCTTGTCGTAGGGGATGCTGACGTCGTAGACGATGACCTTCGGGTCGTGCTGCGAGACGAAGTCCGGGAAGTCGCTCAACCCGGTCTTGAAGTCGTGGATGTGCCCGGTGACGATGGACGAGAATCCGTGCTGTTGAAGACAACTTCTCAGCATCTCCACGGTGTCTTCATTGCTGTTGACGACGGCGATGACCTTCTCGTGCTTCGGATCCGACATCCCATCCTCTCTCGATGACGATCGCCATTCCCGGCCCGCGCTACATGCACGTTACTGGCTGTCGAACCAGAGCGCCTGGTGCGGCTTCGGGTGATTGCCGATCTCGTTCAGCGTCCTCGACTCGTAGAGCCGACCATTGACCATGACCATCCCGACGCTCTCCGTGTTGCGGATGTTCTCCAGCGGATTGCGGTCGAGCACGATCAGATCAGCAAGCTTACCTTTTTCGAGCGACCCAAGCTCCCGGTCGAGTCCCAGGTATTTCGCACCGTTGAGGGTGGCGCACCGGATCGCCTCGAGATTGGTCATCCCGCTCTCCTGCAGCATCCACAACTCCCAGTGCGCGCCCATGCCCTGGAGCTGCCCGTGCGCGCCAAGCTGGACGGAACCGCCGGCATCCAGGATCTGCTTCACTCCCCTGGCAATGAAGACGTGGTTGAAGTCGTCGTCCGACGTCATCAGCCGGCGCCGCGAGCGGGCATCGACGATCGTGCGCGGCGTAAATGCCAGCAGCCGCTCGTTCTCCCACACGTTCGTGTGCTGATACCAGTAGTTCTCGCCGAAGAGCCCGCCGTAGCCGACGATCAGCGTGGGCGTGTAACCGGTCTTGCTCTTACTGAAGAGCGTGACGACATCCTTGTAGAGTTTGGGGACCGGTAGCGAGTGCTCGATGCCGGTGTGACCGTCAAGGATCATCGTCTCGTTCATATACAGCAGCGACCCGCCCTCGGGGACGACCATCATCTGCAGCTCGCGCGCCGCCTTGATGATCATCTGCCGTACGTCGCGGCGCTGCTGGTTGTAACTCTTGACCGAGAACGCGCCCGCCGCCTTCTGCCGCCGCAGATGCGAGAGCGCGTCGTCGTACGATTCAATCGTCACCTTGAACGGCGTTTCGGCGCCGTAGAGGATCGTGCCGGTCGAAAACAGGCGCGGGCCAATCTTCTGGCCGGTGCGAATGAGCTCCGCGTTCGCGAACACTGTCTCGGTGTCGTTCGACGGATCGTGCGAGGTCGTGACGCCAAATGCCAGGTTGGCCAGCAGCGGCCAGCTCGATTGCGCCAGGATGCCGTCCCCCTCGCCACCGACATGCGCGTGGACATCGATGATCCCCGGCATGATCGTCTTGTCGGCCGCGTCGATCCGCTTCGCCCCCGCGGGGATTGTCACAGACCCCGTCCGCCCGATCGCCGTGATCCGATTGCCTTCGATGACAACCGTGCCGTTTTCGATCACGGCCGCGGAGGCAGGATTTCTGGTGCCGGAGCCGTCCGCCATCGTGAGAATCCGCGCACCCACGAAGGCAATCGCGCCGTCCGGCACGTCGGACTTGGCGGTGAACCCAATCTGCACCCCCTTGACCTCGGGCTCGTCGGGTTTCTCGAGGTTGCGATCGAGGAAGGTGAAGGTGCGCGCGAGATCCCGTTCGAAGAGCTCAGGGCCCAGAGTCCAGAAGACCCGCTGGCTGTTCCCCGACCAGTGCAGGTAGTTGCCGGCGTCGCGCGAGATCTTTGCCGTCGGATAGCTGCTGACGCCTGATCCAAGTTCGACCGGGCGTCCCGTATGCGGAAACGGCGCAACGTAGGTGTGGAACCGCTCTTCGAACGCGACCCACTTGCCATCTGGCGACGGCACGATCTGCACGGCGTTCTCGGACTGAAAGTGGACGACCTCGTCCCTTGACGGCAGACCGGACCGGTCGTCGCCAAGGCCGACGCTGAACAGGACGAACTTGTCGTCTCGCTTATCGAACAGGTAGATGCGTTTGCCGGTGTGATCGAACATCGGCTGCGTTCCGCTCTCGAGCACGAGGCGCGGCGGCGCGGAGCCGTCCGCCGGGACTACGTAGTTGCCCGCGTCGACGCCGTACATCGAGCCCCGGACGACGTCGGCACCGGCGTTGCGGAAGACGATCATTTTCCCGTCGGGCGAGAATGACGGCTCGATGTAGTGCCCGGGCCTGGTCACGACATCGCGGCCACCGGTGCCGTCCGGCTTCATGACCCGCACGCGTCCGTAAGCCGCGTCACTCCACGTCGTGTAGACGATCGACTGACCGTCTGGCGACCATGACGGGTCGAATGCGAATCCATCGGTGGCAGTGACCGGCTTGGGATCACCCGTTGGAAGCGGACGGACATAGATCCGCCCCAGTGCACCATAGGCGACCTGCTTCCCGTCGGGCGACGTGGCGACGTCGCGCAGCATCTTGACCGCGAATTCCGGCGTGTAGACCTTCTGCGGAAATCGCAACGCGTCGTTGATCGTCTGCTCCACCTTCGCGGTGAACGGGATGATGCTCGCCTTCGCCCCTTCCAGTTCGGCGCGCCAGATCTTGCCCTCGCCCCAGACGATCAGCGCCTTGCCGTCAGGCATCCACGCGTACTGCGGATAGACACCGTGGACGGCCCACGTCTCCTGGAGATCCTTGTCGAGATGCTCGAACACGACGCGGTCGCGGCCGCTCTCGAGATCCCGCACGTAGAGCTTGCTCTGCAGCCGCACGCGCCTGATGTAGGCGAGCAGCTTGCCGTCGGGGGACGGACGCGGCGTAATCGATCCGCCCTGGATGCTGACGATCCGCCGCTCGTGCCCGGTGGCGAGATCGCGCTGGACGATGGCGTAGATCTCGCCGTTCGGGTCCTTGTTGTATTCGAACGTCTGACCCGGCGTGACGTCCTTGCTGTAATACAGATACCGACCGTCTGCGGAAGCGGCCGGCTCCCCTGCATCCTTCTGGAAGCCGCTCCGCTCGGTGACCTGCAGGCCCTCCGACCCGTTGGCGTGGAACATCCAGATCTCGCCCGCGCCCAGAGAGCGCTCCTTGACGAAATGGCGCCGCGCAAAGATGTAGTTGCCATCGGCGCCCCAGGTCGGACTGTTCACGAACCAGCGCTTCTCTTTCGACACCTGGCGCGCGTCCTTGCCGTCGATGCCGATGGTCCAGATATTCCACAGCCCGTCACGGTCTGACGAGAACGCGATTCGCGTTCCATCAGGGCTGAACCGCGGCTGCATGTCGAAGGCCGCGCCGCTCGTAATCCGCTCCGCCGCGGCGGCACCACTGCCTCCTATCGGCATCGTGTAGAGATCCCCGAGCAGGTCGAAGACGATGCGCTGGCCGTCCGGGCTGACGTCGACGTTCATCCACGTGCCTTCGGACGTGTCGAACGCAAGGTGCGTCGTCGGTCCAAGATCGTCCGTGACGTCCCACTTCGGCGCCGTGGGCGGCTGCTGCGCGTCGGTCGATGTGAGTACGAGTGGGAGGAGGAAGAGGACGCAGAGATGCAATCGATTCATACGTTGGAGTTTTCAGGGCTCGTTGTCGAGGCTTCGCCAGAGGTACCAGGAAGCTACCGATCGGTACGGGCGCCACGCTTCGCCGATCTTGCGGATGCGATCCGCGTCAGGTTTCTTGCGCAGTCGGTAGACGTTCTTGACCGCGTTCACGATGCCGAGGTCGCCAACCGGCAACACGTCGGGGCGGTGCAGGCGGAACATGAGGAACATTTCGGCCGACCACCGGCCGATGCCCTTGACCTGCGTCAACGCGGCAATCACCTCGTCGTCGGACATCGACTCGAGCGAGTCGAGCGGCAGCGCGCCGCTCAGAACCTTTTCCGGCTAGATCGCGGAAGTACGCGCTCTTCTGGCGGCTCATGCCGACAGCGCGGAACTGCTCGTCGGAGAGCGCCGACAGCGACTCCGGCGTGACGCCGTCCGGCATCAGGGCGGCCAGCCGCGCATAGATCGTTGCGGCAGCTTTGGTCGAGAGTTGCTGACCGGTGATGGCCCGAACGAGGGCGGAGAAGTGGTCGGATCGCTGCGCAGCCGCGAGGCCGCACGGCCCGTGCTTTCTGATCAGTTCGGCAAGAATGGGATCGCGACGCAGCAGGAGCCGGCGCGCACGAGCGTAGTCATCGGGTTTCACGGAAACCCGATCATACAGCCGAGAGACTTTATCGACTGCTAGTTGTACGTGAGCGGTGGGACCGACGCTGACTTGAGCGGTCGCGGCGTGTCCGCTTAGGCCGGATTAGCGGCGACGGCAGTGGAGCAGGAAGTAAAGGGAATCCGATTCAGAGGTGTGACGATGGGCACGGCAAGGGCGGTCTCGGGCCGGTCTTGTTCCGACGCGAAATCCGCTGACCGTGCCCTCGCCGGTGTTACTCGTTGTCCTGCGCGGCCGTCGAGCCTGACGACTCGCTGCGCCCCTCGTCTGACCCAGGGCCGGACTGTTCCCGGCGCCGCTGGTGACTCGCGATGCCCCCCTTGCGGCCGGCGTCCCGCGCCTCTTCGCTCGTCCACTCGTGCGCGGTCCCCTTCTGATGGGCGGCCTTGCCGCCTTTGCTGGCTATCTCACGCTGCTTGGCGCGATCCATCGACGCAAATCCACGATCTTCCTTAGCCACGTTGTCCTCCTCGTCCCCGGTTCGGTCCCGCTCGCGTTGTTCCAGTCTTCTGAACTCGAGCCCGACAAGTGCAACCGAAGTGCCACACGGCAGAGCGATGTGTCTGGAAATTATTGATGGCACGTGAGTTACAGCCGTGAACGAGTTGAGGAATATCTGGGAAGCAAGTGCCGTACGGCGGCACATTTCTGCCGAAGAGGCGGCGCCTCAGGAGGGACATCGACGCGGAACGCCGGGCAACTGTCTTTCTTGGGAAAATTCTTGCCCAGCCCGGCCGGAAAACCCATTGGGCATCTCGCGACCGTCTTGTGTAGCGTGTGTTAGCCCGGGAGAATATTTTGCGCGGCGCGCAACCGGCTGACGGTCCGTTGCTGGCCCAGCAGTTCCATGACTTCGAAGAGACCCGGGCTTATGGCCTTCCCCACAATCGCGACGCGAGTTGCGTGGATCAGGGCCGCTCCCTTGAGACTCGAGGCCTCAGCCGTTTGGCGAACTACTGCCTCGAGCGCCTGTTGATCGAACGCGTTCTGGAGGTGAGTGCCTCTATCAGAGAGGCGAGCGCCGGCGCGATACCCGGGCGCTGCAGGTGCTTCGTCACGGCGGCCGGATCGTAGTCGACCGACTCGACCAGGAACGGCCGCAGTTCGTCGACGAATTGTCCCATCCGCTTCACGCGCGGTCGAACGAGCTCGAGCAGCTTCAGAAACCAGTCCCGGCGTGTGCCGGCCAGCTCAGGATTCCACAGACCAGCATCGAGGAGCAGCGGCTCGACGCGCCTGCTCAGATCGTCCAGCGACAGCCGCATGATGTGCTGCTGATTGAACCAGTCGAGTTTGTCGGGATTGAAAACCGCGTTGCCGCCGCTGATCCCCTCGAGCGTGAACGCCGCAATCAGCTCCTCGCGGCTGAAGAGCTCGCGGTTGTCTCCCGGCGACCAGCCAAGCAGCGATAGAAAATTGACCATTGCCTCGGGTATGTAACCAAGGCGGTGATACTCCATCACCGATGTGGCGCCGTGCCGTTTGCTCAGTCGCTTGCGATCGGGTCCGAGGATGAGAGGCACATGCGCGAAGGTCGGAGGCGCCGCCCCGAACGCTTCGTACAGCAACACCTGCTTCGGCGTGTTCGAGATGTGATCGTCCCCTCGGACGACGTGGCTGATCGCCATGTCGATGTCGTCCGCGACGACTGACAGGTGATACGTCGGCTGACGATCCGATCGAAGAATCACGAAGTCTTCGATGTTCGCATTCTCGAAGCTGATCGAGCCGTGCACGGCATCGACGAACACCGTCTGTCCGGACGGAACCTTGAAGCGCACCGCTCGCGACGCACCCGCCGCTTCGTTCGCGGCGCACCTGTTCCTGCGACAGCCCGCAGCAGGTGCGGTCGTACACCCACCCGCCACCAGCGGCTTCTGCTGCCTGCCGCTTCTGCTGCAACAGTTCTTGAGAGCAATAGCAGTAGTACGCACGCCCTTCCTGAACCAGCCTCTCGGCGCGGGCGCGATAGCCCTCGATCCGCTGCGACTGGAAATAGGGCGCATGCGGGCCGCCGATGTCAGGCCCCTCGTCCCAGTCCAGACCCAGCCAGCGCAGGCCATCGACGATGCCCGTCACCATCTCCCACGACGACCGCTCGGCGTCCGTATCCTCGATGCGGAGCACGAACGTGCCCCCCTGACGCCTGGCATAGAGCCAGTTGAACAGGGCCGTCCGCGCGCCACCGATATGGAGGTAGCCGGTGGGCGACGGAGCAAAGCGGACACGAACCATGCGGCTATTGTCGAGCTTCAGCTCTCAGCTGTCGCCAATAGCTATCGAGCTATCAGTTATCAGTCTGCCAGTTCACTCGGTAGCCAGCTGGCCGAGCTCCGGCTTGTTCCGCTGCTCGTAACCGCGACCGTTACCAGGCCGTGCTCTCGAGAGTCTGTTCGCGCTCTCTGACTCGTTGTGGGGAGCTGATTGCTGATAGCTGATTGCTGATAACTGTCAGAATATCTCCCCGAAATACGACCAGAACAGCTCGCGCGACTTCTCGAGTATCGACCGACGGCGCCACTGCTGCAGCTCGAGGCGTGACGACGACCGGAGATCGTTGTCGAAGTCCTCGAGGAAGCGTGCGGCGAGGGCGCGGGAGGTTACCGCGACGTTCAGCTCGTCGTTCAACTCCAGCGAGCGGTTGTCGAAATTCGCCGATCCGAACATGCTCCAGGTGCCGTCGACGACAAATGTCTTGGTGTGCATCATCGTCGGCTGATACTCGTAGATCTCGATCCCGAGTTCGAGCAGGTGGTCGTAGGCCTGGCGCGACGCGTACTTCACGGCCATCGCGTCGGTGATGTCGCCTTCGACGATGATGCGGATCTTGATTCCGCGCGAAACGGCGTCGCGAAATGCCCACTCGCTCGATTCGTCGATGACGAAGTACGGCGTCGTGATGTCGATGGAACGGCGCGCGGACGCGATCGCGAGCAGGTAGAGCCGCTTGAGATCGTTGCTGCCGCCGGTCGGCGAGCTCCGTATCACCATCGATGCGCCGCCGTTGTGCAGCTCGCGCGAGACGTCGTCGAGCTCCGGCGTGACCTCGCCGGCAGTTTCGATGAAGTTCTCGTAGAAGCCAGCCTCGAGCAGCCGCACGATCGGCCCGCGCATCCGGACCTGGGTGTCGCGCCAGTGCTGCTTGTCCTGCGCGTGCCCGAGCCAGTGGTCGGCGAACCCGACGCCACCCGTGAACCCAATCTCACCGTCGACGACCAGGATCTTGCGGTGGGTGCGGTAATTGAACTCTTCGAGCGAATACCACGTCGGCGAATTGAACTGGGCGATGCGGCATCCGGCGTTCTTCAGCCGCTGGACGTCTTCGTCCTTCATCCCGCTGCCGCCGACCGAATCGACCACCATGTTGACGCGAACACCGCGATGCGCCGCCTCTTCCAGCGCCGCGGTGAACTGGTCGGCAACGATGCCGGACTCGTAAATGTAGGTTTCGATGCTGATTCGACGCTTCGCCGCGCCTATGGCCTCGAGCATCGGAGCGAAGATCTGATCGCCATTGGTCAGCACGTCGTAGTCGTTCCCGTAGGTGAGGTCCCCTCCGACCAGCCCCGCGATGTACGCCGCGTGCCGGGGTTCCTCGGCGCCGGCGGCGCTCCGGACCTTCAGCGTGACCTGATCCTGCGCGAACATCATGAGCATCGTGATGATCGCCGCGGCAATGAACAGGATGAACAGGGCGCGACGGACTGGAGACTTCGCCATTCGCGCTCTTGCTGCAAATTCAGTTCCGCACGGGTCTGTTTGCGGTTGACGATCGCGGCGGGCGACTCTAGACTCCCCGCACTGGAGGCCGAAACGTGAACCGAAGGACCTTTCTCAAGGCGCTGGCGGCGGCGCCCGTCGTCGGCGTGATCAACCCGTTCGAGGCCGCGGCGGCGCTGCCAAAGGCGAAGATCACGCGGGTGCGGATCTACCGGCCTCCCACACTCAATCCGCTCTTCAACCAGAGCAACATGGTGGTGACGGTCGAGACCGACATCGGCATCACCGGCGTCGGCGAAGGCGGCGCGAAGGACACGCTGGAGCAGTGCGCCGGCACGCTGATTGGCAAAAATCCTTTCCGAATCGATGCAATCTGGCAGGAAGCCTACATCGCCTGGTTCTACCCGCCCGGGCGCGAAAAGGTCCACGCGCTCGGCGCCCTCGACCTCGCCCTCTGGGATATCAAGGGCAAGGCGCTCGGCGTCCCGGTGCACGAACTCCTCGGCGGCAGCGCGCGCGATTACTGCGAGTGTTATGCAACCGGCGGCGTCACGCCGCCCGGCACGCAGGCAGGCACCAGGCCAAGCCTGAAAGACCGCGCCAGGGCAACGATGGAAGCCGGCTACCGCGCCTTCCGCATGGGCGCGGCGGAACCTGCGATTGGCGACGTGTACGACACGCGGTCAATCGTCCGGCAGGTCGCGCAGGACTGCAAGGACGTACAGGGAAGCTGTCGGACCTGACGGGAACTGGTGCATCGATTTCCATCAGCGCTTCGACTTCAACGATGCGCTTCGCACCTGCCGGGCGATCGAGGAGTACGAGCCGTTCTTCGTCGAGGATCCGGTCCGTGACGAAAACGCTCTTCAGGACATCCCGAAGCTGCGGCAGATGACGACGGTGCCGCTCACGCATGGCGAGGAATGGGGTCTCAAGTGGGACTTCAACCGGCTGGTCGAAAGCCACGACGTCGACTTCGTGCGTTCGACACTGCCGAACGTCGGTGGCATCACCGAGATGATGAAGGTTGCGGCCTTGTGCGAAACGCACGCCGTGGGCATCGTGCCGCACTTCACCGGACCGATTGCGACGGCGGGACTAGTGAACTGCCTCTCCACGTTCTCGGGCCCCGTGCTGATGGAATACAACTACGGCGGCCGGCCGATCGACTACCTGCCCGAGTGCCTCGACTTCAAGAACGGCAAAGCATTCACCAACGAGCGGCCTGGCCTTGGCGTCACGCTCGAGATGAAGCTGTTGACGATGATCGGCGAGGTGACGCGAACCCGGGCGGCGCAACGTGTACAAGCGGCCCGATGGCTCGCTGACGCATTGGTGACGCGGACGCTAGCCTGGCGAGCAGCTATGCCCGGCCAAACAGCTGCCTGTACGCCTGGCTTCTGCAGCGCGACGATTGTGAACACGCCGAGGACCGTGCCGAACGGAACGAACGCGCATTGAACGGCGGCCATGACGAGGCAGAACATGTAGGAGCGTCGCTGCGAAATGAACCGCCCTGCCAGCCCGATACAGGCCGAGAACGCGAGCCCGGCGACGAGAAACATCAGTCCCAGTCCGATGAACAACCATCCGACCATGTCGTTTCCCGGCGGGCCGGCTGCGTTGTCGAATCGCCCTGACACGATCATCGCGCCCATGACGATGTGGATGACGGGGAAGAGCGAGAACAGCGCGGCGATGCCCGCGACCACGTAGTGGAAGATCGAGAGCAATCGCAGCTGATCTTCGTCAGGCGTCATGCGCCAACCTCCCACGAGTTGCACCGCGGCCGGGCGTTCATGCCTTGATCGCGCGGGTCATCAGGTAACCTTGCCGGAGGACATTGTCGTCGAAGTACTCGGCAGCAAGCGCATCGCACTCGGCGCGATAGGCCGCGAGCTTCTCCGGGTCCGCAGCGCTCAACGCTTCGACCAGCTTCCGCACTGGACCCGACGTCCGCTCCATGATGTCACGCTGGTGCCGGATGCTCAGTGTGGGAACGACCATCGTGCCGCGATTGAACCGCAGATCGCGCACCGCAGTCCCGAGCCGCTCGCGGACGACGTTGGGATCGCCCCATAACGGCGGCGGCGCCACCCCCTGCGGCGGCGACGGCATGTATCGGCCGGTCAGCGCAAACATGCTGCCGACCAGGAGCTCTGGCGGCCAGGTTGAAAACGCGATCACGCCGCCCGGCTTCAGCACGCGCAGCATCTCGCTGACGGCCACCTCCGGGCGCGGTGCGAACATGTGACCGAACTGGCTGACGACGACGTCGAAGGCGGCGGCCTCGAATGGCAGCTGTTCGACATCACCTTCACGCCAATCAACTTCGACTTCCGCGAGTCGCGCATTTTCCCGCGCCGCTGTCAGCAGCTCCGGCGTCAGGTCCAGCCCGGTGACCTGCGCGCCCCGGCGCGCTGACGTGATCGCCACGACCCCGGTTCCACACGCAACATCGAGCACGCGCTGACCTGGCTTGATGCCGGCGTGCCGCACGAGATGGACGGCAGGTTCAGTCGTGATCGCCTGGAGTGGAGCGAAGTGCGCCCATCCGGCACGCTGCGCCGCCTTGAAGGCTTCGAGATCGTCCATCGGCAGAGCGTATCGCAAAACGCCGCCGCGACCTCATCTGGAGTTGGACTCGAGATTACGGCTGCAACGGTTCACGCACCTGGGGAGGCGGATACGCGCGAGGACGCGTTAGAAAATGAGGCCGGGACACACGGCAGCTTTCTACCTGTGTGCGGCGATCTCGTTCACAGCGCTCCACACGTACTGGACAAACGGGTAGAGGGAAGACTCGGCGAGCCGCTCGACATCGCCGTGGGCGGGATAGTTCATGTCGTCGGACTCGGTCGAGGCCGGGCCAATCCCATAGGACTGGATGCCTTTGGCGCGAAGTTGCGCCTGATCGCTGGCGCCGGTGGACATGGATGGCAGCACCGTCGCCCGTGGGGATTCGTCGTTCTGGCCACACGTTCCAATACGCGATACATCTCGGTATCGAGGCGTGATGCCGGGGAGGGCGGCCGGGTCTGCGGCAGCGGCACGATCTTGACTGCCGGGTCGCCGATCACCTTCGCCATTTCCGCATAGAACTGCGGAACGTTCTCGTCGGGCAGCGCGCGGATGTCCAGCGTTGCCTCTGCCTCTGACGGTATGACGTTCGCCGCCACGCCCGCCTTCAGCATCGTCGGCACCACCGACGTGCGCAGCATGGAATATTCGTAGGGCGAGTGTTCGCGCAGGAAGCTCTGTGCGCCTGGGGCAGTTTGGGGATCGAGCAATGCCTTGAACATCGCGGCGCGCTCCCCCGTACTGGTCCGGCTGAGCGTCTCGAAGTAGGCGCGTGTCGTTTCATTCAGCCGCATCGGCGTCTCCCAACCGGCTACTTTTTCAATCGCGGCGGCCAGGTGAATCAATGCGTTGTCCATCCTGGGAACGGAGCCATGACCAGCCGTGCCGCTGGCAACGAGGCGCACGCGCGCGGGTAATTTCTCGGCCGTGCCGATCTCGACGACTGTCACGTCACCGTTGTCAATCGTGGCGCCACCGCCCTCGGTCAGGGCAAATTCCGCATCGATCTCGTCGAAGTGCTCGCGCATCATGAAGTTGATGCCGACGCCGGTCGGGTCGGCCTCCTCGCCAGACTCGGCAAGAAAGATGACGTCACGATCGAGCTGAACGTTCAGGCGCTTCAGCAGCAGCATGGCAATCAGGTTCGCCGCGAGCACCGGCTTGTCGTCCTTCGAGCCGCGCCCCCAGATGTAGCCGTCCTTGATCACGGCGCCGAAAGGATCGACCGGCCACTTCTCGCGTTGCACACCGACGACATCGGTATGCGCGAGGATCAGCAGCGGCCGCTTCGTCCCGTTGCCTTTGAGGCGCGCGACGAGATTGGGGCGATTCGGATCGAGCGCGAAGGTCCTGGTCGGAATGCCTTCGGCTTCCAGGACTTTCTTCAGATAGTCGACTGCGAGAATCTCGTGTCCAGCCGTCGTGTCCATCTGCACCAGCGCACGGTAACGTTCGAGGATTTCACTCCGGAGCTTTGTCCAATCGACGACGTTGCTGGCCGGCGCCTGTGCGCCCAGAGCACACAAAGAAGCGACGGAGAGGGCAAGGATAACAAACCGTTTCACGCCAGAGCTCCTTGGACAGCTCTCAGCTCTCAGCTGTCAGCTATCAGCCAACCAGCTATCAGCTATCAGCTATCAGCTATCAGCGCCCTTGACTTCAGCGCTTACCATTCAGCTCGCAGCTCCCACTGTCAGCTGTACGCGATCTTCTCGAGCTGATCTGCAAGCTGAATTCTATTTGGTCTGGAGGATTGCCAGCGCCTGATCGAACGCCTGTTTCAGCGTGCCGAGCTCGCTCAGTTCAATCGAGGTGACTACGGGGTCGAGCAGCCCAGTCGAGAGAAAGGCCCGAGGAATGCGCGCTGACTGGCGGATGGCGAGACGGAACCCACCGGTGCTCGTAAAGGACAGCTCCGTCGCCTGGCGGTCGTCGTCGCCGCCCCATCTTTCCGCCAGCCGCTCCATCGCGGTCAGTGCGTTCGAGAGCTTCGAAAGTTCCTCGAAGTCGAGGTAGCTGGTGCCTTCCTGCCGGCTGCGGTTCTCGTTGTCGCGCACCTGCACGCGCAGGCCGCGCAGACGCGACTTCAGCTCGGCGGCCTCGACCACGACCGCATCGATCCGCACGCTCGGCCCGAAGCGCATGTCGATGCGATAGAAGTCAGTCACCAGGACCGCGTTCGGCGTCGCGAGCAGGGCTTCGATCTTTGTCGGGATCTCCTGTTCGACCGCGAACGACAGGTTGCGTGGCGCCCGGGTCTGTGCCCGTGCCGGTGCGGCCTGGTCGGCGATGAGGGTCAGGGGAAGAACCACCATCGTCAACACACCCGCGAGCGATGCACGCATGAATGTCTCCTGTGAAGCTGTCGATATGACGACCGGGGTCCTCTTCCGGCTGACGAATATAGCCTGTCCCTCAAATCTGTTGAGCTAATGCCCTGGTGGTGGGCGTGGGCGTAAGAGAGTGGGCCCGACCGCGCGGAGCGCGCGGTCGGGGGGATTCGCTTGAGGGCTCCAGCAGCTGGCGCTATTGCTTGTCGAACTGGACGACGTTGTTCATCGGCTCACCGGTTGCCGATGTGCCTTTGATCGTCACCGTCATTGTCTTGCCGTCCGCGGACACAACGCGTCTGAACACCTGGATGACTTTGCCGCCCTTCTTGTCCGTACGCTCTGAGGTTCGGGCGTCAATGCGTGTCAGTGCGACGGTGTCGGCAACGTTGGATCCGGTGATTGGATAGTCCTTGCCATCGAACGCGGCGGTGTACTGCACCTTCGCCTGGGTGCCGTCCGCATTTGTCATTTCACTCGTGACCTTTTCGCCCTCGCCTGACGGTTCGATTGTCAGGGTCTGAGCTTTCGGCGGGGGACCAGGATTGTACTTGGACTTCGCGAGATTGATCTTCCAGGTGCCCGTTCGCGGGTTGGTGGTTTGTGCTGAAAGCCCCGCGACTGCCGTGGCGAGAATCGCGGCCATAAAGACCGCCCGCCTGCATGCGCTCATCTCGAGCCTCCTGTCCGGTTTGACCGTAGGAAAGGGAACGACGGCGAGGATGTTACGCCCAGACCGTCCCGCCTCGACAGGTTAATTTCCCTTCAATCGTTCGAGCTAAGCTGGTGCGATGCCCACCGATGGCTTCGCATCGACCTTCGTCCAAGGTATTGAGACCCTCTGGCAGGATGTCCGCTTCGGCGCGCGAACGCTCGTGCGCAACCCGGGATTTGCGGTCATTGCGGTGCTCACGCTGGCGCTCGGCATCGGCGCGAACGCGGCGATTTTCGGTGTCGTCAGCGCCGTGCTGCTGCGACCGCTCCCGTGGAGCGAGCCGGATCGCACAGTGATGATCTGGAGCCCTCCGCGATCGGGATCTACGGCGTGCTTTCGTACGTCGTCAGCCGGCGCACGCGCGAGATCGGGATTCGCCTCGCGATCGGGGCCGGCCGAACGCAGGTGCTGCGCATGGTGCTGCGGAGCGGGCTGATGCTGTCGCTCTGCGGCATCGCGGTCGGCCTCGTCGGCGCGGCCACGGCAACGCGACTGATGACGAGCCTGCTCCACGGCGTCACACCCGGCGATCCGGCGACGTTTGCTGCCGTCGCGATCGGCCTGGCGCTCGTCGCGATGGTCGCGAGCCTCATCCCCGCGTGGCGGGCCACGCTCGTCGACCCCGTAGTCGCGCTGAAGACTGAGTAAGCGTTCCTACACTCGGATCACACAGGTGCGAGTGATAGCCGCGCGGCGCAGATCGGGTTCGACGCCGCCCTCCATCGACCGCCCAGCCTCGCAGTGCTAACGGCTGAAGAGGAAGACGAGCGCCGAATCCGAGGCATCCCGCTTGCCTTCATTGCCGCTGCGCGACAATCGCCACTGTCTCCGGTCCCGTCGCGGACTGGGCACGACGCTGCTCGGCGGCCAGGCGCTCGACCGCGGTTTCCGGCAGAGCCAGATCGAGCGTTCCCTCGAACACCACTCCGCGCAGGAAGTAACTATCCGCATAGCGATGGAACTCGAGCCGGGTGGCGGGGTCGAGCTCGCCGCGGTCACCCGTGTCGGCCATGAGAATCACGCTGTGCAGAGCATCGCGCACCATGATGACGTTCGTCTGCGCGTGCACGCGTGTGACCTCGTAGGTGCCGCTCGGCAGCGTGGTCTGGCCGACGGTGAATGCAAACGGAACATGGGCGCTCACTCGTTCATCCTGCGCGCTCGCTCGAGAGACTGACGCGAGGAACAGGCAGGTGGCGATCGTGGCGACCAGTCGTGGGTACGTCTTCATACAGACTCCTTTGAATCGGCGACGCCGGAAGCCGGTGCCGCGCGCTGCCCTGAGGCAGTGAGCATCTGTATGGTGTGACGTGATCCTGTCTGCAGCAGTTCGGGCGCCGCGGTTACAAATCGGTGACGAGTTGTGGAGGAAGTGTGGCAATTCAGACAACGACGCGCATCGTGGTGGTAATGCCGATGCGATCCATGCTGCAGATGCCGCAGTGAGGAACAGATTCGGTGCAGGTGAGGGTCGCAAAGCGGTGAGGCAGGTCGATGTGCCGTCGGTAATTGGCCGAACGGATGAGCGAAGGTGCAGGGGCTGGCGGGCCTTGCCCGCCTCGCCGCCGACGCTCAGCGCTTCGAATGTCCGCGAGTCACCTTACTCAACGTGATCTGTCTACCCAAATAAAGAGGGTGCTTCGGGGAACCGTCACGATTCTGGCCCAAACATCGAGTGTGCTCGAGCGACAGCACCCAGCGCGCCAATGTCTCCGCGGTCGGATGCAACCAGTTTGCTCCCCACGCCGCAACGACCAGCTCCGCGCGAACAGTGAGAGCCCTCAGCGCAGCGTCATTCTCAGGTCCCGTCGGATCTTCATCAATCAACAGCTGCCTTGGGTCGGTCGATCGCAGGGCATGGAGGTTCCCCATCAGCAGCCAATCGAAATCCCAGCTGCGAGCGAAGCCTACGCAGCGCCGCAGCGTAGGATCGTCACTCACTCCATCAGCCATTGATGGATTCAGGCCGATAAACAGCACTGCACGAGTCCCGCGCTTCATTTGACGTGACAGCGAGTAACGGTACCGGCCGTCGGGACTGATCTCGGCGGAGGCGCTCAGGTAGCCGCTGGCACCGACCTGCATTTTAGATACCCACGTCCGTCACCCAGTGACTGTTATGCCATGTTGGCCGTACGTTCCCCGTCCGGTGTGGCAGAATCGCTGCCGATGCTGATACCCCGGAAGCGTGAGCCTTGACCGACAAGATGGCTGGTTCCTCAGAGCCCCTGTTTGCGACGTATCCCAGTCTTCGGGACGCGAGCGTCATCGTGACCGGCGGAGCGTCGGGCATTGGCATGGAGATCGTGCGCGCCTTTGCCGCCCAGGGCTCTCGTGTCGGATTCCTCGACTTCGACATCGAGCACGGCGATCGGCTTGCGGCCGAACTGCAGGGCAATGGCGCGCAGGTGCTGTTCGAGCGCTGCGATCTCCGGGACATCGACGCGCTCAGGCGCGCGGTCACGACGTTAGCGGAGGCTCATGGTCCGGCACGGGTCCTGGTGAACAACGCCGCGCGTGACGACCGCCACCGGTGGCAAGACGTCACGCCCGAGTTCTACGACGAGCGCATCGCGACGAACCTGCGTCACATGTTCTTCGCGATCCAGGCGGTCGCGCCCGGCATGATCGCGGCCGGCGGCGGCTCGATCATCAACCTGGGATCGGACTCGTGGTGGCGCGCCGGCGGCGGGTTTCCCGTCTACACCACGGCCAAGGCCGCCGTCCATGGCCTCACACGAGGCATGGCGCGCGACCTCGGGCCGCACCGGATTCGCGTCAACACGCTCGTTCCCGGCTGGACGATGACCGAGCGGCAGAGGCGCCTGTGGGTCACGCCGACCAGCCTGTCCGCGCAGCTCGCGGCGCAGTGCCTCCCGGACCCTATCGAACCGGTCTACGTCGCCCGAATGGCGCTCTTCCTCGCCTCGGACGACTCTGCGATGTGCACCGCGAACAACTACATGGTGGAGGCGGGATCGATCTAGCGCGGATTGCCCGCAAATAGACGCGAGACCCGCGAACCCACCGCACGCCCTCCGCAAACTAAGTCGTTCCCGCCATCGCAAATCGGAGTAGTGTCACAGCTCATCCGACAATCGTCACGTTTCCCGGGGGCTTGAAGCGCGGAGGCGCGTCCCGCGGGCGTAAACAGTCGTCCTCCGCAGGCAAAGAGTGCTCACATGAAAAAATTGTTCAAGGCGCTGTTGGTGACAGCGGTTGTCACCGCCGCGGCGACGCCAGTCATCGCCCAGGTGCACAAGTACTTCACGCCCGGAACGGTGTGGACGGTGACGATGATTCGCACCACCACCGGCATGGATCAGATGTACCTGCAATACCTCGACACCCAGTTCAAGAAGGGTGAGGACGCCCAGGTGAAGGCCGGTTTCGAGAAGTCGTACAAGATCCTTCGGACCCTGGACGACGGCGGGGCGTGGAACATGTTGATCTTGAGGGAATACGCCAACCTCGCGGCCGTGGAAGCCAATGAGGAGAAATCTGACGCGCTGGCGCAGCAGGTCCAGGGCGGAGACGACGCTCAGATGCAGGGCTACCAGGATCGGAGCAAGTTCCGGGAAGTGGTCGGCACCAGGTACGCCCGGGAGCTGACGCTCAAGTAGCGGCTGCGATTCGACGTTGGGAGGGGAGGGAGTTCCTGATTGTTTTCGCGCGCGACAGGTTTCCTTCCCCTATTCAGCGCGATGATTCTGTTACGGGCGTGCGGGTAAATTTATGCCGAACGTCCACTTCCAGGCATCGCCGTCCTTCACATAGATGGACGTGCCCCAGATAGGTCCCACGTTCTGGCCGTAGCACGTGCCGTCGGCGGCTCCGTTGAACGTCAGGATGCCCGCCGTCGGCGAAAGCATCGTCCCCACCGCGTCTGTCACGCTGACGCTTTTGACATCACAGCCCGTCCCGGTCCAGTTTTTCAGTGCATCGGCCTTGGTGGCCAGGTAGGTGCCGAAAATATTGATGAAGGAAACGTTCCTGGCGGTCAGGCTGTCGATCTTGCCGCCGTCATGTGCCCTCCACGCTTCCCAGAGGGTTCGCTCGGCCGCGAGCATGGCATCAGTGCGGGCATCGCGAGCGGCCGGTTCAGGCTCGATCTGTTTACGCGCGCCCCTCTTGGCAACAGGTGTCGCGGGAGAAATCTTTGGGTCGACGACCGGAGCTTCGGCGTGGAAAGCTCCTTTCCAGGTGTCGCCGCCGCGGACGTATACGCCCGCCGCCCAACTGGTCGCAGGAACTTTCTGCCCGCCACATGCGCCGTCGACAGTCACTTTGTAAGTGAGCAGCGCCGCATCATTGCCAAGGGCCCTCAGCTGCTCTTCAGAGAGAACGTAACTCTTGATCTCGCAATCAGCGCCGGTGTACTCCCGCTTCGCGGATGCCTTATCGAGCTTGCCCGATGAACCGTAGCCGACAAAGTTGTCCCAAAGAAACGTGTCCCAGAAGCGCGCGTCTTTGGACTTCCACGCCTGGTATGCGCTCTTCTCGAGCGTCATCAGAGCAGCCACGGTAGGTGGGGGCGGTGTCGCAACGTTCGCGGCAGTCGGATTCTTCGCCGCCGCAGCGCCATTGCTGACGGTGAACGCGAGAGTGGCCGCCACGATCAGCGCGAAGCAATTGATTCTGTCCAAAGTTTCTGCGCCTCATGATTCTTTGAGATCTGAGTGGCGACGACGTTCGTATGACACCGGCTGAGATTGGTCCAGCTTACTCTCTTCTGAGCAAAACACTCCCGAGCTGCCTTCAGGTAAGCTCATCTCTCTCCATGGCTCGAACATGACCAGACAATCGTGCGCGGCTCTCTTTTGGCTGGCCCTCCTCGTGCCCCTGGATGCAGCAGCGCCGGCCGGACCGGCAAGGACTGCGGACAGTGCGGGTGCACGCCTGGACCGATGGGAGGTCATCGGCCCTGGCGGTGGCGGGACGATGACACATCCAACCATAAGTCCGCACGATCCGAAGCTGGTGTTGGTGGGATGCGACATGACCGGCGCCTACATCACCTACGACGGCGGCGAATCGTGGCGCATGATCAACTTCGGCTCCGTCGTGTCGAGCTTTGCCTTCGACCCGGTGCACCCGGACGTCATCTACGCGGCCAACCCCGCGCTCTGGCGCAGCAGCGATCGCGGGCGGTCCTGGCGCATGGTCTTCCCCGATCCGAATCGCCACACCCGCGAATTGATGATCGGTGACCACGCCGAGTACGTCGTCCGCACGGAAGACCCGCTGTATCCGCCGGCCAGCGACCGCACAGAGGTGCAGGCCGTTGCCGTCGCGCCTGACGGCGCCGTGACGATTGCCCTGAGCGGCCGCGGCGTGGTCAAGGGATCCGCCGGCAACAGGGTCCGGCTGCTCTCCTCCGACGACGCGCAGCACTGGACCATCCAGCGCGAGTTCTCCGCGGATCGCGTGCTGTCGATGACCGCCGGCGCGGCCAGGGACCTGGCGGTCGTCACTGAGCGGCAGGTGATCCGGCGCAACGGTTCGATATGGACCGAGCAGAACGGTCCTGGTCTACAGATGCAGGCAGCCAGCATCGTGCCCGGCGCCGGTGGCACGACCACCGTCTATGCACTGACCGAGACGGCCTGGAGCGGAACGGGCGTTTCTGGCGGCGTGTTCGTCTCCGAAGACGGCGGTGCCGTGTGGCGGCAAGCCCTGCGCGGATTCACGGATGGGATCACAGAGGCCGGCTCAGGGCCACCGCCTCATTTTCGCGCCGTGTCAGCGTCTCTCGGCCACAGCGCGAATGCGTACGTCGGCTTCGAAGGCCTGCGGCTCGGGGCTGGCGCAGCAGGTTTGTACAATGGCGTCGCGCGCACCAGCGACGGCGGCCGCACCTGGCGCATCGTCCACCGCGAAAGCAACACGCCGTCGCCGGTAATGACCGGATCGTGGCTCGAGGACCGTGCGGTGATGCCCGGGCCCGACATCTGGTTCGATGCGCCGTACGATCTCGGCGTCAGCCCGCGCGACCCTGACCTCGTCTACGTGACAGACCTGTTCCGCACATACCGCACGGCCGACGGCGGCGGCCATTGGGCACAGGTACATTCGGAGCGCGTCGCCCCCGGACAGTGGACTACGCGGGGTCTCGATGTGACCACCACGTACGGTGTCCATGTCGATCCGCGCGATCCCGCACGCGTGTTCATCAGCTACACCGACATCGGGTTGTTCCGCAGCGAGGACGGCGGCCGGTCATGGACGATGTCGAGCCAGGGGATGCCGCAGGACTGGCGCAACACCACCTACTGGGTCGCGTTCGATCCGGATCGGTCCGGGATCATGTGGGGTGCGTTCAGCGGCACCCACGATCTGCCGCGGCCGAAGATGTGGCGCACGCGCGATCCGGCCACCTACCGCGGCGGCGTCGGGGTGTCACGCGACGGCGGGCGGTCGTGGTCACCCGCGAAAGGGCTGCCTGCTGCCGCCGTCACACACGTGCTGGTGGACCCGCGAAGTCCGGTGCAATCGCGCACGCTGTACGCGTGCCTGTTCGGGCGCGGCGTATTCAAGAGCAGCGACGACGGGGTGCACGTGGAGCGCGAAGAACGAGGGGCTCGCGGGGCCGCAGCCGTTTGCGTGGCGCGTCACACTCTCGCCGAGCGGCAGGCTGTATCTGGTGGTCTCGAGACGCAGCGAGAATGGCCGCATCGGGGACGAGGGCGATGGCGCGCTCTACGTCTCTGATGACGGCGCCGATCACTGGACACGCGTGGACCTCCCGGCGGGCACGAACGGCCCGACGGGCCTGCTGATCGATCCGGCGGACCCGCAGCGGCTGTACCTGTCAGCGTGGGGCGTGCACCACGCCGACGGCGACACCGGCGGCGGCATTTTTCTCAGCACCGATGCAGGCAGGACGTGGCGGTCGATCTTCGCCGAGGGTCAGCACGTTTACGACGTGACGCTGGATTCCCGCACCGGAGCGCTCTACGCGAGCGGCTTCGACCAGGGCGCCTGGCGATCTGTCGATCGCGGCGCGACGTGGACGCGCATCCGCGGCTTCAACTTCAAGTGGGGACATCGCGTGATTCCCGATCCCGCGAGCCCGGATCGCATCTACATCACGACGTACGGCGGCAGCGTGTGGCACGGACCTGCGGCGGGCGATCCCGACGCGTCCGAAGATGTGGTGGAGCCACCGCGGAACAGGTGAAGGGGCAAGAGATCATTGCCCCATCCCTTCCCGCGCGCGAGGTGGTGCGATAGCGCACGGTCGGGGGTCAGCAGCGCGGCACGGAAACTCGCCTTCGCTTCGTCCGCACGTCCGAGTGCGGCAAGCAGCAGGCCTTCCGGCTTCCAAAACGTAGCTTCCGCCTTCAGGCGGAAGACCGCGACCATACCTTCGTGCGAGACCGCTCTGGGCCTGCCGCGAGACTGACCCGCTGCACATTGCAGGTAGAGTATGGCGTGTGATGACGATGCGCAGAGGATCCGGCGCTCGTGAGCGGCCTGCGACCCCGCAACATCGAGGACATCTTGGTGTGCTGACGCGCTCTGCGGTCGTGTGTTTGCTGGTGTGCGGGCTCGCGGCGTTCAGCTCTCAGCGGAACGCGGTCGCACCGCGGATCACGGCACCCGTGCTATTCGACACGCCGGAGGCCGATCGCGTCCTGTCGGCGCTGCAGATACTCCCGCCCGACAACCCGTGGCACGAGGACATCAGCAACCGGCCCGTGCACCCGATGTCGACAGACATAGTCCGTTCCATTGGAGCGGATGCGCCGCTCGGCTACAACCTCGACATGAACTACGTGATCGTGCCGGCCACGCAGCCGATGGTCGCGGTGCGCGTCACTGAGTATCCGGCCGAGTCGGATCCAGGGCCGTTCCCGATTCCGGCGAATGCGCCGATCGAAAACTGGCCGCTCGCGCGCAATGAAGACGCGAAGGCGCTGCCTCGGCCCGGGATCACGCTGGCCGAGTTCCAGCGCGAGGGTTCGGGCGATCGTCACCTGATCGTGATCGATCCGACGCGCGGCCGCTTTCATGAGTTCTGGCAGGCGCGTCTCACCGACACAGGCTGGCAGGCCTCGCAGGCATCGACGTTCGATCTGCACACGAATCGCCTCCGACCCGAGGGCTGGACATCCGCGGATGCCGCAGGCCTACCGATCCTGCCGGCGGTCGTCCGCTACGACGAAGTAGCGCGCGGCGACATCCGCCACGCCCTTCGCGTCACCGTGCAGCGGACGCGGCGCGAGTACGTCTATCCCGCGCGCCACTTTGCGAGCCGGCTGACCGACCCTGCGTTGCCGCGCATGGGCGAGCGCCTGCGGCTGCGGCGCGATTTCGACATCAGCGGCTTTCCGCCGCACGCGCGGGCGGTGCTCGCCGCCCTCAAACGGTACGGCATGTTCGTCGCCGACAATGGCAGCAACTGGCTCCTCTCGATCGCGCCGGATCGCCGTTTCACGGGACTCGAGTCGCTGGCCCGTGTGAAGGGATCCGATTTCGAAGTGATTGTTCCGACTGGGCCCGGCGAAGGAAAGTAAGCCCTGCCAGCGCACGGATGTACTCTCCGATGCGGTGGAAGTCGCCGTGTGGTCGTCATCTGACGCGCATCTAACGCCTATCTCAGTCTTGGGACGCCAACGTCATCGTGACCGGGGGCGTCGGGTATCGGCATGGCTGGTCCGTGCATCTCCGGCCAGCGCCACACGGACGTTTCCTTAGCAGCCCTACTGCGTTCAAACCTCGCTAACGCCTAGACTTGTCAGGTATGCGTACGTCTCGTCGTAGAACGCGGGCGCACGTGTCGGGTCGGACTCTTCTCCGGGCGGGATGAAGATCACCATTCCCTGCCGAGCGCGCGTCAACAGAACCCGGTATGAGTTCAACAGATACCGCTTCCTGTCCTCCTTGTGAATCGTCGTCCACCTGTCGCCACGGAAGGACTGGTAACGCCAGCTCTGCGAGTGTCGCCGCAGGTCGGCGTCCCACGTTACGCAGACCCAATCGAGTTCAAGCCCCTGAACCTGGAATTCCGTTGCGGCATCCTCCAGGTAATAGCTCGATCGCGTATCTTGTCTATCGTTAAGGAACCATTGGACCGGATCAACGTCGACGCGAACGTCGATTGCGTGCGGCTTGAGACGCTGTGCCTGCGACGAGGCGATCAGGCCGTATCGCTCTGACCCGCGGGCGTGGGTTCTGATCCACGCCTTTGCGCGCGCCAAGTCGCGCGTCACTGCGATCGGATACCGCTGCGCGACTTCGCTGAGTAGTGCCTCGGCTGTGGACGTGTCGCTGTCGAGAACAGCCTTCACGAAGGCAGACACCTTCTCCGATCGAAACGATCGCATGGACGTGCCGAGGTGGAGGCGTTCGTCCCACTGGACCGACGCCACCGACCCAAGGCGCTCGAGAGGAAGTCGCGCCGCGTACTCGGAATCCGTCAGGTTTGGCGATACATAGACGCGCCAATGCGGGAACTGTAGTTGCACGGCTTCGAGCCATTCCCCTATGCCCGCCTCGCCTGTATGAATCTCCTGACCTCCGCCGACGAGGCATACCACGACGGCCCAGGCTTCGTGCCGATCGAGATAGGAGATGAGGAACTCAGGTTCCGACCGATCGAAGTTCGCAATCTTCTTCCGACGACGCATGAAGTCAGTTGTCTTCGCCTGCGTCCACGCGCGCTGCGCTTCGTCGAAAATGACGACGTGATCGTAGGGTGCGGTTTCGGTGCGAACGCCCTCATCTCTGAAATGATGGACGTTTTGAATAAAAGGCTTCACCCGTTGCCGGATCGCACCTTTCCGTTCAGTGTTGCCGGTCCGTGCAAGTTCGTCGCGGGTCAGCGCCTCTTGGAGCACGGCTACCAGTGGACCGTTTCCAGAGAGGTATACCGCTCGCGCCTCGCCCAACGTCCGTCTGCGCGTCGCCACGTTCAAGCCGACGAGCGTCTTCCCGGCACCAGGTACGCCCGTGACGAACACTATGGCTTTCTCGTGAGCCTGGCACGAGCGTTCGATGATCTCCTCGACACCGACCGAGGTCAGGCGCAGATTCCTGGCTCCGGCATCGTGACGCGAGATTGCCTCTACCGAGTGTCTTGCATAGAGTGCGCGGGCTGCTTCGATGATAGTCGGCGTCGGTTGATACGGGGCGGCGCCCCATGCCTCTCCATCGATCGGTGGTCCGCTGCTCTGTGCCAGACCGTCTTGAAGGACATTTCGGAGGTGGGGTGAGCCGCAGCGAAACGGCGGCCTCACGGCGTCCTTGTACGCCGCCTGCCATGCGCTCATCCGCGATTTCTGCCTGGGTGGCAACGAGGATGGGAAGAATCGGCGCGTGGTGACTCGCCGCGTGGAAGTTCTTCAGGTCCAGCGCGTAGTCCCACGCTTGGTTGTAATCCCCGAGGCGAAACTGGCTTTCGCCACACTTGAACTCAATCGGAAAGACGGCTGGTCCGGTAATCAGCACCGCATCGATTCGGCTGCCGAGCCGCGGCACTTCAAACTCCAGGTACAGCGTGCCCGCAAGCCCGTCGAGGGCAGTCCTAAGGAGATCGAGCTCCTCTTCCCAGGCCTGGCGCTGCTCAACCTCGAGGGCGTGGGTGTGCGCAGCAGCGAGGGCGCCGAGGACCTGGTGCGGCTCGGTCGTGAGAAAGCGTTCGACTGAATCTGAGTAGTAGGCGGAGGCGCGGGGCAGCAGGCCGATCACTGATGCCAAGAATATGGCACAGTTCCGAGCCCATTCCCTTGCCGTGCACGGTGAAGTTGCTGGTGCACGGCGGCATTCGAAGATTTATGAGTACGTAGGCTCGTCGGGGTCGGTCGGTCGATCAATTTGAATGGCGGTGAGGCAGGGATTCGAACCCTGGGTACAGGTTTAAGCCCGTACAACGGTTTAGCAAACCGCCGCTTTCGGCCACTCAGCCACCTCACCGCGGCGAGAAAGCTAAGTATAACTGGAATCAGCACTTCACTGATCGACATTTTACATTGGCGGAGGCGACGGATTTTTAGTCCGTCGCCTTCGACAAATCCGGCCGAGAAACGGCCAATTTTCGCGACGACAGCCCTCGAACTCTTGGGCACACCGCAAGAGGCGTCGACAAAACACAGCGGTGTGCTGATGGCGCGCGTTGTGCGTCGTTGCCGTCTGCGAGGGCGGTTGATGGATACGTCCGGGCCTCCAACGTCTCGATTCCATGGCGCTGCTCCGCGGGAACAGACAGCTGGCGTGCACGATCGGAGAGGTTGCGATAGTCGCGGTTTCCGACGCCGCGAGATGGCCGCTCCTGTTGCTGGGAGCCGTCCCGACTACACGACCGCTGCCGAAGCTCTGACCCCAACCTTGCGATGTCCTCGTTGAATACACCAAGCCGGATGCGGCCACAGCGATCATCGTGACCGCGCGTCAACGCGATATGCACCGTCGAATGTCAGGACTAAACGGACAAGGAGTTCACTGACATTGACGGACTCGCACCGGGGACTACCGCCGACCGTTGGACCGCCGCCAGCTGCGGCGCCGGGGGCGAATCGCCCGGAGATATCGCCGGGGTGAGGAATACATCGTGCGCGAACCGCTCCTGAAAACTGGGCGTGCAGTGTCACCGCGAACCGGCGGTACGGTGAGCAGCGTGCGCGAGTCAACAGCTGTCAGAAAAAGGCGAGCATCACGTGCGTTGCCAGATCGGCGCGTCTCGGCTGTATGCGGCGCTTCTCGTAAAGGTCCAGCGCAAAAGCGTCACCGCAAGACGGCCGGGGCGTTATGCTACGTCGAAGCGTTCCTCTTCGAGTGAAGATGCCCCGCAGTACGATGTCGGCGTCCGTAGGTCATGTCATGAACGAAGGCGACGAGAGGCTGGTCCGTAGCCAGCGCGACGCACAAGCGTTAGGCAAACTTGTGGGCGACTCGGCGATCTTCAAGCGCGCGATCGCCACGGTGCCGGCGGCCGCGCGCAGCGACGCGGCCATCCTCATCGCGGGCGAAACCGGGACCGGCAAGGAGCTCGTTGCCCGGGCGGTCCACTATCTGAGCGATCGCGCCGGTCAGCCGTTTGTTGCGGTCAACTGCGGCTCGCTGACCGATACGCTGCTCGAGGACGAGCTCTTCGGTCACGAGCGCGGCGCGTTCACCGACGCGCGTTCCCGCCGCTGCGGCCTGCTCGCGCAAGCCGAACGTGGCACGCTCTTCCTCGACGAAATCGACACGCTCACGCCGCGCGGCCAGGTCGCGCTGCTGCGCGTGCTCCAGGACAAAGTCTATCGTCCGCTCGGCGCCGAACGCGAGTGACCGGGCCGAGGTCCGCTTCGTGGCGGCCACCAACGCGCCCCTCGCCGCTGCGGTCGAAGCGGGCGCGTTTCGCGCTGACCTCTACTATCGCATCGGCGTCTTCACGATTGCGCTGCCGCCGCTGCGACATCGGAAGGAAGACATCCTGCCGCTCGCGACGCACTTCCTGAACAAACACAGCCACCCCGCATCAGTGCCGGCGCTGTTGCCGGCCGCGGCCGCGGCGCTGCTCGCCTTCGCCTGGCCGGGCAACGTCCGCGAGCTCGAGAACGCGATGATTCGCGCCGCGCGCCTCTGCGAATCGAACGCGATCGAGGTCGAGCACCTGCACATGCCGGCCGCCTCCGCCTGCCCCCCGACAACGCAGCCGATCGGCCCCCGCAAGTTGCGCATGCTCAAGAGCGAGATGATTCGGAGCTTCGAGCACGACTATCTCTCGCAGCTGATGCGCGAGGTCGGCGGCAACGTCACCCAGGCAGCAAAGATCGCAGGAAAGGATCGCCGCGATTTCGGGAAGCTGCTGAAGAGGTACGGGCTGACGGGGCACTCTTCCCGCCACTGCGGGTGAAAAGACACCCGCCGCCCGCCACCGCAGGAATTCGTCGATCTCCACTCAGCATTTCAGGCCGCGCGCACCGCCGCGCGGGTGGAATGCTCCGCAGTCTCCTCCGTCGCTGACCCCGCGCTCGCGAAAAACTCGCCGTATTCCGTCACGTGCGCCGTGGCCCAGTCCTTGAAAAGTAGAGCGTCCGCGAGCCACCAGTGACACGCGACGAAGAAGATCAGTCGCTCATGGATGCGCTGATGGCCTATCTGGCCGAGTGCCCGAATGCCACGGATACGAGACTCGGCGTCACGGAATGGTGGGTGATGCGAAACCAGGTGCGCGCCCAGGTCGAGGCGGTCGGCAGAGCGCTCGACCGTCTCGTGGCTAGCGGCGTGCTCGAGGTGATTGGCTCGGGCGACGAGCGCCGCTACAGGCGCAAGCGTGGATGACGGGATCATGATCACAACCAGCAGTGAACGCGCCGACGCTCGGGTGAGCACCTTCGATGGTGTGACTGCAATGGTCGCCCGTCTCGAGGCAATCGTTCGACGTGCGCTCCCCGTCGCAGAAGCGCGCAACGGACGTCCTGAGGACGATCCCTTCCGCGGTCTGCACGTGGACGCCGAGACGATCGCGCGAACGCTCGACCAACCTCCTGTCGCGCCGCTGGCTGGTGGGGCCGCCGCTGACGACTCGCTGCCCGATGGCGCTCCGCCGGACTCCCAACTCGCCTGGCTGGCGGCGGCGTTCGGCTTGTCCGCGTTCGATGTCGATGTGCTGATCCTCGCGGTCGGCCCGGAGCTCGATCTCCGCTACGAGCGCATCTACTCGTACCTCCAGGACGACGTGACGCGCCGACGGCCGAGCGTGAGCCTGGCACTCGACCTCCTGTGCGCCTCGCCCGCGGAAAAGCTCGAGCGGCGCGCGGACTTCTCCGCCAGCGGTGCGTTGCTGCGCCATCCGCTCATCGAGTGGGTCGACGATCCCCATCGGCCTCACCCCTCGCTGTTGGCGTCGAGCTTCAGAGCGGACCCGCAGATTCTTCGCACCCTGCTCGGCGAAGCTGGCCTCGACGGCCGGCTCGCGGGCCACGGCCAGCTCGTGGATCCGGTCGCGTCGCTCGACACCGTCCGCCTGGACCCGGTCGCGCGCGAACGGCTGCGCGGCGTCGTCGCGAGCGCGGCGGCGGGCGAGCCGCTCACGCTCTCGTTCTACGGGCGCGACGAAGACGCGCGGATTGCCGCGGCGCACGGGATTGCCGGAACCGTTCGGCGTCCCTTGCTCAAGATCGATTTGACGCTCGACTCCGACGTCGAGCGGCTGCTGCCGGTCGTGTTTCGCGAAGCCGACCTTCACGATGCGGTTCTCCTGCTCGAACGATGGGACGCCATCCCGCAGGACTCCGCAGCGTTCCGTCGGCTGCAGGCGCACCTGACGACGCAGGGCGGCATCGTGGTGCTGTCGGGGCAGCGGGCCTGGCTGTCGGCGCCGCTCGGACCAAGGGGTGTGGTCGTGCAGCACTTCGACGTGCCGGCGGTCGGCACGCGCGCGGAGTGCTGGGCGGCCGGCCTTGCGCTCACGACGGGACGGGACGATTTCGAGCTCGCACGCACGCTCGGGAGCCGATTCCGCCTGAGCGGGGATCAGATCTGGGATGCGACGCTCACGGCACGGCGTTCGCTCAGGGCCGTCAGGCCCGGATACCGCGGCCGTCCCCGGTGCGGCCGATTTCTTTGCAGCGGCGCGGGCACAATCCGGCCACGAGCTCGCGTCGGTCGCGACACGTGTCGCCCCCGTCGCCACCTGGCGCGACATCGTCCTGCCCCCCGACGCCGTCGCACAGCTCAGAGAAGTCTGCGATCGCGTCGTGCTGTCGCATCGCGTGCTCGACGAGTGGGGATTCGATCGCCGCCTGTCGCACGGCAAGGGCGTGAGCGCGCTGTTCTCGGGTCCGTCCGGCACGGGCAAGACGATGGCCGCGGAGGTCATCGCGAACGAGCTCGGGCTCGACCTGTACGCGTGGATGATCTCCCGCGTGGTGAGCAAGTGGATCGGCGAGACGGAGAAGAACCTCGAAAGGTCTTCCGACGGCCGAGAACGCGATTCTCTTCTTCGACGAGGCGGACGCGCTGTTCGGCAAGCGTTCCGAGGTGCGCGACGCGCACGACCGCTATGCGAACGTCGAGATCTCCTACCTGCTCCAGCAATGGAGACGTACGACGGTGTCGCCATCCTGGCCACGAACCTGCGGCAGCACATGGACGAGGCGTTCCTCCGCCGCCTCTCGTTCGTCGTGCAGTTCCCGTTCCCGGACGCGGCGCAGCGCCAGCGATCTGGGAGCGCATCTGGCCGGCAGCAGACGCCGGTCTCGACGACGATCGACTTCGCGCGGCTGGCGCGAACGTTCACGCTCACCGGCGGCCACGTCAAGAACGTGGCACTCGCCGCCGCCTTCTCGGCGGCCGAGCGAACACGTCGGTGGAGATGACCGATGTGATCCATGCGATCCGGCGTGAATACCAGAAGCTCGGGAAGAACATCGACGAGGCCGAACTGGCAAACAGCGGCCAGCCGGCCGATCTGGCGAGGGTGCGCGCGTGAGCGGCGAGGTCGCCAAACAGGACGTGCTGCCTGCGAGGACGTCCGCCCCGCTCACGCCAGCCCGGGTGGCCACCGGCCATGCCCATCCGGCCGAGCCGAGGACCGGACCCGAGTCGGTGCTCGCGCTCCAACGCATGGCGGGCAATTGCGCGACGTCGCGAGCCATCCGATTGCAACCGCCGCAGGAAGGTGTCGTGCCGGAGGGCGCCGGTGCCCCGCTTGGCGACGACCTCCGCGAGGACATGGAGCGCCGGTTCGACGGCGACTTCGCCGACGTGCGCGTGCACACCGGATTGCGTGCCGCGGGTGCAGCGAGTGCCTTGTCGGCAAAGGCCTATACCGTCGGCCACGACATCGTGTTCAGTGAAGGCCGCTTCGCGCCGGAGAGCCACGCGGGGGAAACACCTCCTCGCCCACGAGCTCGCGCATGTGGTGCAGCAGAGCCGGGGACACACACGCGGGCACTCGGCCACGCGGACCGAAGCGGACGCACGGGTGGCATCGGCAGATGTCTCAGCCGGCCGCCAGGCGACTGTCGCCGCGGCTGCCGCGCCCGGGTCGATCCAGTGCGCGCCAGAGGATGAGAAGCGCTCCACGCTCGGGCGCCTGTGGGGAGCCGCGAAGGTACCGCGAAAGCCGCCGGCAACGCGGCGGCTTCCGTGGTCGACTCGAAGCTCCAGGGCGACAAGGAAGCGGCCAGCATCTTCAAGATGGGCGAAGAAGGAGTCAACAAGGACCTGGACAAGCTTGAAGAGAAGGCGAACAAGGGTAACCAGAAGTGGATCGAAGAGACGAAGGACTCTCCGGTGATGAACAAGGTCGCCCGAGTGGTGCCGCGATCAACAAGTTCAGCACCGAGGTCTCCGTCGGCGCCGTGAAGGCCACCGTGGGAATGATTGGCGGCGTCGCGCAGGTCGCCCTCAATCCGGTGGGCACGATCAAGGACATGGCCGTCAACTCGAAGGCCGGCCCTCTCGAGCTCGCGTCGGGCCAGGCCGCGACTGAAGTCAAAGATGTCGGAAAGGCAGCGCTCAGTGGAAAGATGCCGACGCTGGGGTCCGCCGCGAACGCGGTCGATCGGGTGGGCATGGCGGCGGGACAGGGCGTCATCAACAAAGTCGAGGCCGCTCAACCGTTCGTCAACGAGTACATCGAGGCCGGCAAGAAGGGGAAGGACGCGAGATTCCGGGTCGCGCCATCGTCGACGTCGGGTCCTTCTTCATTGGCGGTGGAGCCGGGAAGGCCGGCAAGCTGGCGAAGGTCGCGGAAGTCGCCAAGGTGGCCGAGGTCGCTAAGGGCGCGGAGATCGCGAAGACCACCGGACAGGTTGCCAGGGGAACACAGGTGGCCGGCGAGGCATCGAAGGCGGCCACGTTCGGAAAGACGGGTGAGCTCGGAAAGACGGGTGAGCTCGGAAAGACCGCCGAACTGGCGAAGACCGCGGAGGGCGGGACAGGCCTTGCGGGGACGTCACCGAAGCCTGGACTGTTTGGCGCCAAAGGGGGCTTTCTCTCAGGTTCCAAGACGCTGCAGCGGCTGAAAAACACCGCGGCCGCCGGTTTCACCAGGGTCTCGGTCGCGCTGGGCGACGCCATTCCCGTGCTGGAAGGGGCGGATCGACGACCCACTTTGGCGAGCCTGCCGCGGCGATGGTGAGCGAAGGCGGGTCCGGCGCCAGCAGCGCGGCTTCGCACACTCCGTCGCAAGCGGTCGCGCCCAGACTCCGGCCGCGTCGGCCAAACCCACCGCGGCCGCCAACCCCCTTGCCGAAGCCAAGACGGCTCCGAAGCCGACCACGCCGGCGGCGTCCCCGGCCACTCCGCAAGGGAGCACCGCGCCAAAACCGACCGCGCCGGTGGCGGCGCCGGCAGCTCCGCAAGCCGCCGCCGCGCCGAGACCGATGGCCGCACGAAAGCCGTCAGGCTTCTCGACCGATTGCAGCGACGCCGGGCCGCAACATCAAGCCCGGAACACTCGAAGGCCTGGAGGGGACGCGGCACCGTCGCGCACCCCAGCCGATATCTGGAAGCGTCACCCGGGCGGAGCAACTGGAGGGCCTCGAAGCGAGAGCTCCGCGAGCGTCACCACACGCCTTCATGGAGGATTCGCTCGCGAAGGTCAGTGATTCGACAACATCCCCTTCACCACCTCGTCGAGCCGGGGGCCCAGCCGGGCACGTATCGCTGGAAAACGACTACGCGAACGACACGGTCGGGCAAGGTCCAACAAGGGCGGTACCCTGGCAGCGAGACAGACCCGATCGTACAGGCGGGGCACGAGGAAGCCTACGCGGCGGGAGGGGAGCAGAAGGTCGCCCTCGAAGACGCGGACATGAACATCTCGAGCGGCGCCACGATCGAGAGCAAAGGGGCGTTCAGCATGAAGGAGAAGGTGCTGGTCACACTCGCCGACGGATTGAAGCCCGTCGCGGTGGAACTCGAGTCGCTCAAGCAATGGGAGCGGCTCGGGGCCGTCCCCGAGGGAACCACCGCCCGGGCCATCGAACACACGGCGGCGGTGCAGGGCGGCCACGCACTTCCTGCAGGGGTGACACCAGGCACGAACGTGCGCGTCGACGTGCCGCCCAACACACGGGTGGCCGTGAACGCCGCGGCGGATTCTGCCGCGGCGTCCGCCGAGGTCGAAGTCGCGACCGAAGAGGCGCAGCGTCGCATGCGCGCGAGCAGGCCATGAGCGCACGGGGCCCACACGGTGATTGACCCTCTCGACGTCCTGATTCGCGACTTGATCCAGTCCCGCGTCGCCGGGTTCATCGGCCCGACGCAGGTTGGCTTCGCGCCGCCGAACGCCGACTGGAAGGCGGCCGTCGTCGCCGCGGGCGAGGAGCGGTTCAACGTCTACCTCTACGACCTGCGCGAGAACACCACGCTCCGATCGAACGAGTTGCAGACGACGATCGCGCAGGGACAGGTGACGGTGAACCTGCCGTCGCCTCGGCTCGACTGCACCTATCTCGTGACCGCATGGAGTCCGGTCGCCGTCACACCGCTCTTCGACCCGGCGCGCGAAGAACACGACCTCCTCTACAAGGCGCTTGCCGTGTTCATGCACTTCCGGCCGCTGGCGGTCGCCGACGTGTACGCGGTCGCGGTGCCGTCCGGCATGGATCTGCTCACCTTCCAGGCAACCGCTCCCGCGCTCACCGATCAGCCACTGCCCTGTCAGGTCGCCCTCCCGACCGCCGTCAAGGAGCCCACCGAGTTCTGGACGACGATGAAAGTCGATTCGCGTCCGTCGATTCGCCTGACGGTCACGATCCCGGTCGTCCTCGACGAGCCCGACGCCGAGTATCCGATGGTGACGACGCTCACGAGCCGCTACGCGCAGCTCGGCACGTTCGGCGGCACGGACGTGGTGCTCGCGATCGGCGGACGCGTGCTGAGAACCGCGGACGAGTCCCCCATCGGCGGCGCGTGGGTGCAGGTCGTCGGCAAGACCCCGCCGGCGATCACGGCAGTGCGGCACCGGGTGATCACCGACGCCGACGGACGCTTCATCTTCTCCAGGCTTCCCAAGGGCTCCTACGAAATCCGCGCCGTCGCGCCGGGGCTCGCCGACAAGACGTTTCCGCCGTTCGACGTGCCGCACCCCGCGGGCACATACGACGTGCATCTCCCGTGATTGGCAACGAAAGGAACAGACATGGGCGTCCAGGTCTCCTATCCCGGCGTTTACATCGAAGAGTTCGCCCCCGGTGCGCCGATTGAAGGGGTCGGCACCAGCACTGCCGGCTTCATCGGCGTGGCGAAGAAGGGACCGATCGATGAGCCGACCCTCGTCCAGAGCTGGGATGCCTTCGTCGAGGTGTTCGGTGGTCTCGTCGACGACGGATTCACCGGGCATCTCGCCACCGCGGTGAACGGCTTCTTCGTCAACGGCGGTACCACCTGCTACGTCGTCCGCGTCGCCACCGGCAAGCCCGCAACCGCCAAGATCGCGAGCCGCAAGGTCGGCAGCGATCTGCTGGACGGCACCGCCGTGGCCGAAGGCCCTGCCGGCCTCCTCACGATCCAAGTCATCGACGATAGCATCGTCGCGCGCCAGCTCGCCGACGCGGGCGCGGCCGGCACCACCATCAAGCCCGTGTTTCAGACGACAACCAGCGCCAGCTCGCCGGCGCCGGACACACTGGTCGTCGCCACGGTCGCGAAGTTCGCCGTTGGCGATCGGGTGAACCTCAAAAACGGCGCCAACGTCGCGAGCGCCATCATCAAGTCGATCGACACGACGGGGAAATCCCTGACGTTCATGGCGCCGCTCTCCCCGGCGGCGCTCGCCGCGTCTGGCACGACCGTGTTCATCGAGAACATGGTGAAGACCCGCAGGCGGTTCCGCGTCGAGCAGCCACCGAACTTCGTGGCGAGCCAGGCGCTTCCGCCGGGGGCTACGATTCGAATCAAGCAGACGACGCCCGTCGCCGAGGAGATCGCGGTCGTGGAGTCGTCCGGCGGCGACACCATCACCCTGAAGAGCGGCCTGACACAGAACTACGACACGTCGGCAGCCGCGACGCTGCCGGAGATCAGCTCCCTCGAGTTCACCTTGATCGTGGACGACGGCGGCATCGTGGAGAAGTACGAGGAGCTGGCGGTCAACCCCAATCATCCGCGGTTCTGGTCGTCGATTCTGCCGTCCACGTCGGTGAAGCTGAAGCCCATCGAGCCGCCACCAGTGGTGGACGATCTCCGGCCGAAAGCCGGCATCTACACGCTGGCCGGCGGTACCGCGGACGATCGGAAGGCCGCGTGGACGGCCTTCGAAGCGTCGCCGGTCAAGACGCTCGATCTGCTGCGGCCCGTCGACGAAGTCGCAATCGTCGCCGTGCCCGGCAGCGTGGATCCGTTCGTCCAGCAGGCGGTGCGCGACCACTGCGAGAGCACCGCCGATCGATTCGGGATTCTGGACGGCGTCACCGGCGCCACCTCCACCATCGCCAGCCTGAAGCTGCAGTTCGCGCAAGTCCGGTCCGCCCGCGGGTACGTCGCGCTCTACTACCCGTGGATCACGACGCGGAACCCGCTGACCGGCGCCACCGAGCTGCTGCCGCCCTCGGGGCACCTCGCCGGCGTGTATGCGCGAACGGACGCGCAGCGCGGCGTGCACAAGGCGCCCGCGAACACGAACATCCGTGGCGCGATCGGGCTCGAGCACAAGCTGACCGACGTTCAGCAGGGGCCGCTCAACCTGCTCGGCATCAACGTGCTGCGCGTGTTCCCCGCCGAGTCGCAGCCGATGGTGTGGGGTGCCCGCACGACGGCCACCGATCGGAACTGGCAATACGTCAACATCCGCCGGCTCTTCCTCTTTCTCGAGGAGTCCATCCAGGAGGGCATCCGCTGGGGCCTGTTCGAGCCGAACAACCTGCAGCTCTGGCAAAAGCTCAATCGCACGATCACCGAGTTTCTCACCCGCGTCTGGAAGGACGGCGCCCTCTTCGGCGCGACACCAAAGGAAGCGTTCTACGTGCGCATCGACGAGGCCCTCAATCCGCCGAGCGATCGCTCGCTGGGGCGCCTGACGATCGAGATCGGCGTCAAGCCGTCGTACCCCGCGGAATTCATCATCGTCCGCATCGGCATCTGGCAGGGCGGCAGCGCCGTGTCTGAAGTGTAGGAAGGAGCAGCGCATGGCAACCGGCCAGCGAGTCGACCCGTACGGCAATTTCAACTTCCTCGTGGAGATCGACGGCATCACCCGCGCGGCGTTTCACGACGTGACCGGCTTCGACTCTGCGATCGACGTGATCGAGCACCGCGAAGGGGGAGAGAACACGACGACGCGCAAGCTCCCAGGTATGACGAAGTACTCGAACATCACTCTGAAATGGGGCATCACGGACGACCGCCAGCTGTACGACTGGCATCGTGACGCGGTGCAGGGCAACGTCCAGCGCAAGAACGGGTCGATCGTCGGCCTCGACCGCCGGGGCACGGAGGTCCTGCGCTGGAACTTCTTCAATGCCTGGCCCAGCAAGTACGACGCGCCCGATTTCAACGGCGAAGGAAACGACGTCGCGATCGAGACCCTCGAGCTCGCGCACGAGGGGCTGGAAAGGGTGAAGTGACATGCTGCACACCGAGCACGAGTTCACGCTGCCGATCGGCTACCTCGATTCCGACGGCACGCTCCATCGCGACGGCGTCATGCGACTGGCGACGGCGGCGGACGAGATCCTTCCGCTCAAGGATCCGCGCGTCGTCAAGAACCCGGCCTATCTGATCGTGATCCTGCTGTCACGCGTCGTGACGAGGCTGGGGAGTGTGTCTCCGATCACGCCGAAGGTGATTGAGGACCTGTTCGCGAAGGACCTCGCCTTCTTGCAGGATCTCTACAACGACACCAACCGGCTGGAGGACAGCCACGAGGATGCGGTCTGCCCGAACTGTCAGCACGAGTTCCACACGGAGGCAGCGGTGGGTGCGGGGGGGTCCTTGGCTACCCCCTGGAGCAGCTCCACCGGGAGGTAGCCTTCATCGCGTATCACCTGCACTGGCCGCGCGGCGAGGTGATGACGCTCGAGCATGGAGAGCGAAGACGATGGGTCGAAGAGGTTTCGGACATCAACCGGCGGATGAACGGCGAGGCGTGACGGCGCCGCGCGCCGTCGCGTTCCGTGAGGCCGCCGACGCGCGGTACCGCCGCACCTCGCTGACGTGGGTGCCGCCGGTGGTTTCGGTTCTGCGCACGCCGCCGCAGCTCGTGCGGATCGACAACCGCGTGCACGTGGACGCGCGGACGCTCCGTGTCTTCCATCAGTCGCTCAGCGGCGTGTTGAGCCGGGAGCGTCTCGAACCTAAGGCCCAGCCGGTGTACACGCGGCTCGTCGAACGTGCGCGGCGCGACGAGTCGTCACGGCCGGTTCACCGTCCACCCGCGTCCGACGATCGGGGACGCGCGCCAGAATCAGCGCGACGGGTGGCGATGGTCGATCCGCCTGTGGCTCGTCCCGTGTCGATGGTGCTCGCCAAGGCCGCCGCAACGGCAGCGCCGGCGATCTCGACGACGGCGTCGAGGGCACTCGGCGAGGCGTGGCCGCCCGAGACGACCGTACCGCGCCGGCCACATGCGGCGACGACCACCGAGACGGGTGCGGGCCTGTCGAACGCCGATGTCACGCGACTGACAGAACGCGTCGTCGCGGCGATCGATCGCCGGATGATCTCGGCGCGCGAACGGCTGGGAGGCTGAGCGATGGGTCTCGAAAAGGCGGTCATTACAAGAGTGCAGCCTCCGGTGTCGGAGAAGATCGCGGTGATGTTCAATCCCGAGGAATACACCCTCAGCAAGGACATCAACTACGCGCGGATCGGCGTACCCGGGCTCAACTCCCCAGTGCTGCAGTTCGTGCACGGCAACCTGCAGACGCTCGAGATGGAGCTCTTCCTCGACACCTACGAGGCGCATACCGACGTGCGCGATCGGACGCGGCAGATTGCGGACCTGTTGAA